>CAWERF010000001.1:0-5782 GCA_963811535.1 uncultured Actinomycetota bacterium
GGCGATGCTCAAGGTGCACCACGCCCTCGTCGACGGGGTTGCCGGCGCGAACCTGCTGGCCCAGCTATGTAGCCCGGAGCCCGACGCGCCGACGCCGCAGGCCGTCCGTGGCGCGGGTGGCGGTAATCCGCTGCAGATCGCCGCGAGCGGACTGATGGGGTTCGCGTTGCGGCCGTTGCGGTTGGCGACTGTGGTGCCGGCGACGATGCTGACGTTGATCAGACGGTGCTCCGCGCGCGCGAAGGCCGCACCATGGCCGCGCCGTTCTCGGCCCCATCGACCACATTCAATGGCACCGTCAGCCGCCTCCGCAACATCGCTTACACCCAGTTGGACATGCGAGACATCAAGCGGGTCAAGGACCGGTCGGGGTGACCGTCAACGACGTGGTGGTCGCGTTGTGCGCCGGGGTATTACGGCAATTCCTGCTCGAGCGCGGGCGAACTGCCCGACAACCCGCTGGTTGCCACGGTGCCGGTGTCGGTGCACGAGAAGTCCGATCGACCCGGGCGCAACCAGACCACATGGATGTTCTGCCGGATGGCCAGCCAGATCAGCGACCCCGCCGAGCGTATCCGCAAATCGCCGCGGGGAACACCGCCGCAAACGACCACACCGCGGCGATGGGCCCACCTTGCTGCACGACTGGACCAGTTCGGCGGCCCCACGATGTTCGGCGCGGCTATGAGGATCCTGCCGAGGATTCCGATATGCCACAGCCCCGCCTACAACCTGATCCTGTCGAACGTGCCCGGCCCGCAGGGCCAGTTGTACTTCCTGGGCTGCCGGCTCGACACCATGTATCCCCTCGGCCCGATCCTCGCCGGCGCGGGACTCAACATCACCGTCATGTCGCTCAACGGGGAACTGGGCATCGGCATCATCTCCTGCCCGGACCTGCTGCCGGACCTGTGGAACATCGCCGACGAGTTTCCCGATGCGCTCAAAGAGCTGCTGGAATGCCGCGCTGGCCAGCCGGAAGATAGCGATCCGACGGATTCGTGAGCGGCGGCTACCCCCCGCCGTGGTCGTTGCTGATGTCGCTTGTAACGGGTGTGCGGGAGGCTCCTGTCAGCTAGGTGCTGGCGGAGAGGCGACCCGCGGCGAAATCGGCTGCCTGATTTACCATCCCAGCCTCCACATACTGCCCGTGCGCCGCCGGGTCGCCCTGACCGGAACAGACCGGGTCGTTAGGAACGCACAATTCGATGGTTCCGGGTGCGTACAGCCGGCCGATTGTTACTGGTGGCTGGTGGATGATGTTAATGAATTGGCTCGACGGCTTTCCGAAGAGAGCATCTGCGGCCACGTGGTTGGCGACGCCTGCCGGCATCGGCTGGAGCGCCTGCACGAGGTGTACACCGTCGGGCACTGCATTCTCGGTGACGAAGCCCATCACGGCCGCGCCCTGGGAGTATCCGCCGAGCACCATCTTGGTGTCAGGCAGCTTGCCGCCATCTGCTCAACGTGAGCGCCGCGTCGCTAATACCGTCGACTGCTGTGGGGAAGTCAGTGGTGGCCGGGTAGTTGACCGGATACACCCGGACCGACTTTGCGCCAACGTGCGAGCGCAGCGTATCGACAAAACTCTGACCAACGCCGCCGACGCCGGGTGGCTCGGTGGTGCCTCGGGCGAATACCACCTCGAATGGGGCACGGTTCGGCGGACGCAGTGGGGACGGGTGCGATCAGAAGCGCCCAAACGGCGGCCACGGCGGGGGTACAGGAAACTACGGAGGGGATGCGCCTTCACATCGCGATTTTGTCACGCGCCGATAACGGCCGCTCGGCAATGCATTTGGCGGGTTCGCGGCAGAGTTCTTTCGTGCTGCGCTTCACGGCGGGCGATATCAGCGGAATAGCAGCTCAGAGCGGCTAAATGCGGCCGCCTGAATGACCGTAGCGAGGGCTGATCACGGCCTGTACTGATCGCCAAGTGTGATGCAAGTCGCTCGAGCTTATTTGGTACGTCCGCACCAGACAGTTAATGTTGCTCATCGCCACGGCGCCGCCGGCTCGAAGCGAGATGGGAACACGCAACATGCGCGCGAGCAATGATCAGAACCTGTGGATGGTTCTCGGCGAGGCGGCGTGAGTGGGCGCACCTTCCCAGGAATGATCTGAAAGTCCATCGCTCTGATCGGGACCGGCGTTGGCGCGCTGGTTCGGGAAGGTACGCCCATGCTCAAGGTAGTTCATGACGGGTCTGCGTCCAACGCACACGCTGCGGCGGGTGGGGTCGAGTCGTTGCTCGACGAGATCGTTCGCGATGGTGCCCGGCAGATGTTGGCGGCGGCGCTGCACGCTGAGGTGGCCGCCTATATCGAGCAGTTCGCCGATCAGGTTGACGAGAACGGGCGGCGGCTGGTGGTGCGCAACGGCTATCATCACGAGCGCGACGTGCTCACCGCGGCGGGGGCTGTGACCGTGGTGGCCCCACGCGTCAACGACAAGCGTGCCGACCCCGATTCCGGTGAACGGCAACGGTTCTCCTCGGCGATTCTGCCGGCGTGGGCACGCAAGTCCCGGCAGATGAATGCGGTGTTGCCGCTGTTGTACCTGCGTGGACTGTCTACGGGTGACTTCGGTGCGGCCCTGGAACAGTTCCTCGGCACGGGATCGGGGCTCTCGGCGGCCTCGATCACCCGGCTGACCGCCCAGTGGCAAGACGAGGCGAAGGCATTTCAGGAGCGGGATCTCTCGGGCACCGATTTCGTCTATCTGTGGGTCGATGGTATCCACCTGAAGGTGCGGCTCGATCAGGACAAACTGTGCCTGCTGGTGATGATCGGGGTGCGCGCCGACGGCCGCAAGGAGTTGGTCGCGTTGACTGACGGGTATCGCGAGTCGACCCAATCGTGGGCCGATCTGCTGCGCGGCTGCCGACGCCGTGGCATGACCGCACCGGTGCTGGCGGTGGGAGACGGTGCGCTGGGATTCTGGAAGGCGCTGCGCGAGGTGTTCCCGAATACTCGTGAACAGCGCTGTTGGTTCCATAAGCAGGCGAATGTGCTTGCCGCGCTGCCGAAGTCGGCGCATCCGGGTGCGATCGCGGCGATGCGGGAAATCTTCAACGCCGAGGACATCGACCAAGCGCAGGTCGCGATCAAGGCGTTCGAGATCGACTACGCCGCGAAGTATCCGAAAGCGGTCGCGAAGATCACCGACGACGCCGACGTGTTGTTGGAGTTCTACCGGTATCCGGCCGAGCACTGGATACACCTGAGAACGACGAACCCGATCGAGTCGACCTTCGCCACCGTGCGCTTGCGGGCCAGGGTCACCAAGGGCCCCGGTTCTCGCGCCGCCGGTATCGCCATGGCCTACAAGCTGATCGAGGCCGCCCAAGGCCGCTGGCGGATGGTGAACGCGCCGCACCTGGTGGCGCTCGTCCGGGCGGGAGCGGTGTTCCACAAGGGCAAACTGCTCGAACGCCCCTTCGACATCACCCCGGCCGCACCAGCTGCATCCGGCGAAACCGACGTCGCCTAAATCGCGGTGGCGTGCCGGGTGGTTGGGTGCGGCCGGTCGGTGCTTGTGATGGACTTCGGTCATGCCCAAGAGCCGTGGCCGCCGTAAGGGCGCCAAGAACCGACCGGTCCGCCGTTCACCTCGGCCGCCCCAGCCCGCGGATCTATTGCTGCGTGATGCCCGAGACATCATCGAGCTCGACGATGTGCTCGCCGTCGAGACGTGGGCCAGCGGCTGGCTCGGCCAGGCCTGGTCGACCGCGGCGTTGACCGAGCGTGAGCCCGAGCATCAGCTGTGCATGCAGGTGAGCGGGCGAGCATGCACCACGCCGTCGCCGCACGCGCTGGGCGCGGTCGCCGCGCTGGCGCGGGTCGCGCCCGCCGCCGACATTTCGATGTTGACCGAAACCGTCGCGATCCTGGACGAGACCCAGCCGGTGCCGGCCTGGCACACCGGCGCCGCCTGGACCCCGGCAGCGGCGTGGCGGGCGGTCGGTGTGTACGACAGCGAACGGGTCCTGTTCATCGACTACGACGGACCCCACCCGCACACGCTGATGGCCCAGCTCTGCCAGGTCGGCGGCCTGATGATCGACACGCTCGCCATCCTTCAACCCGGCGCCGCAACCGCGTGGGACCAGCTGCGCGAGCCCACCGAGGTACCGATGCCGATCCGACAGGCCCCGGTCCCCGACGTGCTCGGCGATCTCGCGCACGCGTTGCGCACCACCGACATGACCTGGCCCCGCAACGACGACGAGGACTTCCTCGACAACCGGGCCCTGGCCTGGTCCCGCTGCCGCGACCACCTGCCCGACTGGCCCGACCATACCGAGCTGCCCGAGCCGCAACGCCGCCAACTGATCCAGGACTTCGCTACCGACAGCGGGTGCGACGACCCAGTGAGCCGGTCGCTGGCCGAGCTGCTAGTCGACTACGGCGAAGGCTACATCGGCGCGGGGCCGCTGTGCTGGAGCCCCGGCGAGGTGATGCTGCTGCTCACCGATTGGCTACCCCGCAAGACCATTCTCGACGCCGACCAACGCACCGCCCTGCCCGACGTGCTGCGCCAGTGGTTGCGCTTCGCCCTCACCCAACGCGGCATCGACCCCGACTGGATCGACCCCGTCGTCGAAGCGGTCGACACCTACCTGCCTGTCTTCCACGACGCCTTCGACGACGAAACCGCCTGGGGCCCCGCCAAACAAGTCGCCGCCGCCCTCACCGAGCGAGGCGTCGACCTCACCGACCGGCATGCCGTCGACAACGCAATCCACCAACTCAACGCCGAACAACTCGCCCACCGACTACTGCCATAAGCCCGCCACGCCCGAACACCGTCGATCCACAGGTCTTGACGATTCCTCCCAGCCCGCATCGAAGCGGCGCTTCGGTCCATGCGTTCGGCGCACGGCTCTACGATGGCTCGCTAGTCCAAGTCGATCCTGCCGGGTGCTCCAGCTCGCTGTAGTGGCCAGCGTGCTCTGCGGCAATCCGGTGCGCGACGTCGTCTGAAGTGGGGCGGGCGGGGCTCGAACCCGCGACCAACGGATTATGAGTCCCTAGCCAGCGCCCGCGCGACCAGGCGAAATAGTTAGCCGGAACGGCCCATATCGCCTGGAAGACACCAGATTTGGCCGTTGCCGGTACGGTTCCAGTACGCCTTGAGTACGGCTACGATGCCCCCCTGGACGCCGGGGTGACGCCGGGGTGAAACCCGAGTGAGCGATGTTAGCTACACCAGATTACGAAGAAGCGCCGCAAGCAGGAGGCGCCTGGTTGGCGGGCTGCTCACGTCTAAACCTGCCTACGATCTTGACAAGTTCAGTGACGGAGCAATTACTAACCAGCATGACCGGGCGGTTGCGTTTTTAGATCCCGGGTCTATCAGAATTCGGCGAGCTTGGGAACTATTGTGGCGAGGCGCTCGGTGTATTCGACGGGGTCGCGGTCTGGTGTCAGATCGAGATGCGAAATACCTAGGCCCGCGTACCGTTTCGCTTCGGCAATGAACGCGGCCGGGGCGTCAAGCACGAGCCCGGCGTAAACGGCGGTCTTGCGGATGGCGTCGTAGTCACGTCCTTCCGCGTCGCAGTGCGCGCGCAGCACATCCATTTTGTGGGCGATGTCTTCAGGGCTGCTAGCGGACAGGTTGCACGCGTCGGCATAGCGCGCCACCAGCCGCAGTGTCTTGCGCTCACCGCCGCCCCCGATGAGGATCGACGGCCGCGGCCGGCTCAGCGGCGCCGGCACGCACAGCGTCTCGGCCAGCTGATAATGCTTGCCAACGTAGGGCCCGTTGTTGTCGCTCC
>CAWERF010000002.1:0-7303 GCA_963811535.1 uncultured Actinomycetota bacterium
CGTGGGACTTTTGCCGCCAAGCCGGTCGCCGTCACGCCATCGCCTCGGCCCACGCGATGTGCCCTTCGAAGCCAAGCGATCTCGCCATGTCGCGGTAGCGATCCCGGTATTCGCGATAGCGGGCCTCGCCACCGTGAGCCCGCGCGAGTCGAGCCCGCAGCCGCAACAGCCAGATCTCGCGTATCACCAGACCCGCATCGCCTGGCGCGGCCGCTAACCGCTCAATCGCGGCCTCGGCCTCGGCCACGTCACCCTCGGCCCCGCGGATGGATCGCTCAGCGGCTCGGGCCGTGGCCTGCGGTAGCCCTGACGCACTGCTTCGTCCCACAGCGCCCAGACGGGGTGACCGTCGGGGATCGGGCCGTAGGCCAGCTCCCACGAGATCCTGTGGGCGTAGACCCTGCGTCCGCGACCGCCGACGCCGAGTACGCCGTAACCCCTCCCCGCGGTGCTGCCCGTCCAGAGTCAGCACCGCGTGCCCAGCCAGGGGCACACCGGCCCATTCTTGTCGACGTTCGCCAAGAACCGATCTTCAAGCGTCGCGCTGCGAGGGAGCGACCGCCTTAACAGCGTTAGCGGCTTACCCGCCCTGAGCTGCTGGTAATGCCCACCGCATAGCCCGCGCGTGCGGCTCTCTCGCTTGTCGGTTGCCAGGTACAAGGGACCACCTGAGCGGTGGTTTTGCCAGCAGCATGGGACCACCGGTTTGCCATTAATGGGACCACCGGCTTGCCACTGATGGGACCACCCGGCGTGGCTTCCACGCTCTCGGTCGTGTGGCCGCTGTATTCGCGGCATGACGTATCGGGAGTTATCGATGATCGAAGTGAAAGAGATCCTGCGGCTGTGGCTGGATGGCCGGTCGCTGCGGGAGGTGAGCAAGCTGGCGGGGGCGGACCGTAAGACGGTGCGCCGTTATGTGGACACCGCACGCGCGTGCGGGATGGACCGCGACGGCGGGGCCGCCCAGCTCAGCGATGAGCTGTTGGCGGCGGTGGTGGTCGGGGCTCGGCCGCAGCGGCCGACGGGCCGGGGTGCGTCGTGGGGAGCGCTGGCGGGCCAGCATGAGCAGTTGAAGGCTTGGACTGATGCGGGCCTGACGCTGACGAAGGTCCACGCGCTGCTGGGCCGCCGGGGTGTGGTGGTGTCCTATCGCACCCTGCACCGTTATGCGACAACGGAATTGGGTTTTGGTCAGCGGCGGGCGACGGTGCCGGTGGTCGACGGTGAACCCGGCAGTGAGGTGCAGGTCGACTTCGGCCGGCTCGGGCTCATCCCGGATCCGGTGCGCGGTAGCAACCGGGTGGTGCACGGGTTGATCTTCACCGCGGTGTATTCGCGGCACACCTTCGTCTATCCGACCCACGAGCAGACGTTGGCGGAGGTGATCGCCGGATTTGAGGCGGCGTGGGCGTTTTTCGGTGGGGTCTTCGCGGTGGTGATACCGGATAACATGAAAGCGATCGTCGATGCGGCGCACGCGACCGAGCCGCGCCTGAACGACGCGTTCCGCGAGTACGCCCAGGCCCGGGGCTTCGTCGTCGACCCGGCTCGGGTGCGTCATCCTCGTGACAAGCCGCGCGTCGAGCGGTGTGTGAGTTATGCGCGTGCGAATTTCTTTGCCGGAGAGCAGTTCCGGGATCTGGGCGACTGCCGCGAACGCGCCGCGGCGTGGTGCCGCGACGTCGCCGGAACACGGGTGCACGGCACCACCCGGCAACGCCCGGCCGAGGTCTTCGCCACCGACGAAGCCCCGCGGCTGGCGCCGGCTCCCGCCCAGCCATTCGACCTGCCGACCTACAGCCATCCCAAAGTCGCGCCGGATCGCCACGTTCAGATCGCCCGGGCGCTCTACAGCGTGCCCGGTGAGCTGATCGGGCAACGGCTCAGCGCCCGCGCCGACGCGCATACCGTGAAGCTGTACTGGCGCGGCCAGTTGATCAAAGTCCATCCCAGGGTGGCGCCGGGACGCCGCCACACCGACCCCGCCGATCTGCCCAGCGAGCTCACGACATACGCGATGCGCGACCTGGATGCGTTGCAACGCAAAGCCGCCGCGCACGGCACCCATGTCGGCGCGTACGCCACGGCGCTGCTCGAGCACCCGCTGCCGTGGACGAAGATGCGCCAGGTCTACCGCCTCCTGGGGCTGGTGCGCCGCCACGGCGCCGAACCGGTCAACGAGGCCTGCCGGCGCGCCCTGGACGCCGAAGCGGTCAACGTCGGGCTGATCGACCGCATGCTCACCCGCGACAACCCGCCACACACAACCGCGCGGCCCCCGGGTGCGGCGACACGGTTCGTGCGGGACACCGCCGACTTCGCCGTACGCAGGCTGCCGTCATGAGCACCACGCGCCGCACCGCCACGCACACGCCAGCGGCGAAGCCGGCCGAGGTGTCCGCCGAGCTGAAAGCGTTGATGCGTCGGCTCAAGCTCGGCCAACTGCTCGACACCTTGCCCGAACGGCTCGCCCTGGCGGCCACCAACCACCTGCCCCATCACGACTTCCTGGAGCTGCTGCTGGCCGACGAGGTCACCCGCCGCGACCGCGAAGCCACCCAGCGCCGGGCGCGGGCCGCGCACCTGGACCCGCAGATGCAGCTGCAGGCCTGGGACGATTCCACCGGGGTCAGCTACGACCGCCAGTTGTGGGCCGAGCTGACCTCGCTGCGGTTCCTCGCCGACGCCCACAACGTGCTCATTATGGGCCCGGTCGGGGTTGGAAAGACGTTCCTGGCCAACGCCTTAGGCCACATCGCGGTGCGCCGCGGCCACACCGTGCACACCGAACGCGCCGACAAACTGTTCAAACGGCTCAAGGCCGCCCGCCTCGACGCCAGCTACGAAGACGAGATGCGCCGACTGCACCGCGTCGAGCTGCTCATTCTCGATGATCTGGCACTTCACCGGCTGGAGACCACCGAGACCAGCGACTTCTACGAACTCATCGTCGAGCGGCACCGCCAGGCCAGCACCATCACCACCAGCAACCGAGAACCACCCGAGATCTTGGCCATGATGGCCGATCCGCTGTTGGCCCAGTCGGCGATGGACCGGCTGCAATCGGCGGCCTACGAGCTCGTCATCGAAGGCCAGTCGTACCGGCAACGCCAGAAACCGACCAGCGCAACGACCCACGACACCACACCGAATTGACGAACAACCCCCCGGCAGGCCACCATCACCACACGGCCCGCGACCGGGCAAGCCCGGTCCCATGCTCCTGGCAAGCCGGTGGTCCCATCACCATGGCAAGCGACACGCTCACAGCCCTCGAAACTGCAGCGCCGCGCCTTCCGCCGGCAGTCATTGCCCCACGCGGGCAGGAACACCACGTCGGCGGCGTGCTGGATGACGAGGGTCGGCACCCGAATCGTCGGGAGCACCGCCCGTACGTCTAGTTCGCTGGCGAGAGGCATCATGAGGGCCAGGGTTCGCGGGCTCGCCGCCAGTCGTTCTTGTCGTGCCCAGGCTGCCCGGATCTCTTCGTTGGGCCAGGTCGCCCTCGATGACCTGACCGTGGAGGAGCTGCGCGCCCCGGTCGTACTGTTAAGCCGGGCACGCCAACCGGACGGAGGGCAACCGATGAGCGACAACACCAGGGAGATGCTTTATAAGAACATGCTCGGTGTCCGCGAGACTATCGAGGCCTATGCGCTCCAGATCCTATCCGGTGACTACGGCGGCGCGGACGAACCAACAGTTGAGGGCACGCCCATCAGCAAATACCCGCTAGAGGTTGTTGACGAACGCGGCCGCGAGTTCGCCGTCGTATTGCGCTCACAACCGACGGCCCGACACATCGAGGTTGCGGCTGATGACGGCCACGACGCCCGCCTGGAGGGTTACTGGGAAGGCGAGCACGTCACATTACACAGTGACACTGGTGCGCTGAACACGTTCCTCGACTACTTCATTGAACGATGAACCGCCACTGGGGTTGACCTGGTCGCGGGCGACTGGGTCGCCGTCCACCACCGGCCCAACGAGGAGCCCGTCGCCCACGTCTCGACGATAAGTCAGCAGCCAAGACCAGCAGTCGCCGCGGCGACAATCTCCCCGGCAGCGGCATACGAGACCGAACCCCTCGCGGATCAGCCGGCGCAGCTCGGTGTCGGCGGCCTCGAATGCGTCGCGCCGGCGGTCGCGCGCTTTGGCCGTGACGGGTACGCCCCGCGAAGTCGGCCAATGTCCGCGGCACGACGTGGACAGCGATCTAGCCGAATTGGCGATGAGTTCGGTGGTCCGGCCGGGGGCTCGTGTCACACTTGGCCACTGTGACATCGGACGGATCGGCCTTGGTGCTGTTGCACCCTCTGGGCATGTCTGGCAATGCGTGGCAGGACGTTACTCCGCTTCTCTCCAGCCATCACCAGGTGTACGCACCGACCGCGTTAGGACACCGTGGCGGGCCTCCTGTGCAGAGACGTCCGGTGACGATGAGTGATGTAGTTGATGCGGCGGAGCGCTACCTCGACGAGCATGGCCTTGATCGACCGCACCTTGCCGGCAACTCCATGGGCGGCTATATGGCTATCGAGTTGGCTCGGCGCGGCCGGGCGGCAACCGTGTGCGCCCTATCCCCTCCGGGCCTCTGGTCGACCGGGGACGGTTTACAAGCGCAGGTATTCAAGGGTCTTGAAAGAAACAGGGCGACAGGCCGCCTCATACGGCCTCTCGCACCGCTGTTGTTCAAGTCGGCAACTGTGCGCAGGTTCGGATTACGCGATACCGCGTGCCACGCTGATCGAATATCGCCAGCAAGGGTTCTTGAGATCACCGACGATTCTCTCGCGTGCTCTGTCGTCGCCGACCTTTCGGCGAGCGATTGGCAGATGGAACCACTGGACCCTCTACCGTGCCCCGTCACCATCGCATGGTCCGAGAAAGACGCCACCCTTCCCATGGCCGAATACGAGAAGACTGCCCGTGAGCGTTTGCCGCAAGTAGCTTTCAAGATCCTGCCGGGAGTCGGGCACGTGCCTATGATCGACGACCCGGACCTCGTAGCGCGCACCATCCTCGCCGTTACAAGCGCCGCGAAGCAGTAGTACCGGCGGGACCGGATCAGTCGGACTCGGCTTAGGTCCTCTCGACCGCAAGTACATCAAGTCGGCAGCAGAGGTACCGCACAAAGTCATAAAGTTCAGACATCGCCCGCCAAGGCGCTGCCGTCGGATCGGCCCCGTCATCCGCTTGGGTGGCGGGCCGATGCGCGTAACGGGAGGGTTTAATGAGCAACGTGAGCGATCGGCTGGAATGGACCGAGACGGGTCAGCACGAATATAGGGCGCGCCGCGATGAGCGCATGTATGTCGTCTCCAGGGAGCCCGACGAGGACTGGTGTGTGGTCCTGTTCATCGGGCTCACCGAGGATGCCAGCCCCGAGGACGCCTCCGCCGTGGTCGCCCGTTGCTCGACGCCCACACTGGAGGATGCCAAACAGACAGCGCAACAGTGGGAGCTTGATCGAGAGCTTCGCTGACCCGGAGAAAATGCGTGCGTCCCGTCATCCGCTTGGGTGGCGGGCCGACTGCTATCGAGCGGCGCACTGAAGCGCAGTAGGTCGACCTCCTCGCCGAGGTTGACCGGCTCTCGTTCGGCCGTAATTGCAATCGCCACGTGATCTGGGCGAACGGTGGTAAGTTGACCCGTACAGTTGCGCAGGGACCAGGAGGTCTGCTATGCGGGTAAAGCAGTTTGGATTGGCAGCGCTATTCGCAGCAACGGGCGCCGCAGTGGCGATCGGCGCCGCACCGATTGCCGTCGCAGACGAATGCGATCCCACAGCCTCCATCTGTCAGGGCCCGGACGTCAACGCCGGCTCGTCGCCGAGTTTCGCGCCTGCACCCGATACTGATACTGGTGGTGCACCCGGGGAGATGCAGCTGACCGAGGACAACCCCGGGGTTGCGTCGCCCGATCACCGCTGATCGCCGCTGATCGCCGCTTCGATGCGATAGGAACTCGCGTCCGGTAGTACTGGCAGAACCACCCGGCGGCAAAGCCATCGGCAACTGCACAGCCGACAATACGGATTCCTCACCCGCCGACAATACGGATACCTCCCCTGTCTGCTTCCCGCCCGGCGACGTGCGGACGGCCCAGCAGGCAGGCGACGTCGAGTCGGCGTGCGGCTGACATCCGCCCACATAAGGTCTTTCGACAGGCGCCTCGACGTGTTCGACCGCGGCGCTGGGCGCCTCGGGCTCGCCGATGTGCTCGACCAAGCCAAGGCACAAGAAGTGTTGGCGCTGCTCGTCATTCAGCCACGGGATGACGGCGCCGTGACCGATGCTGGTGTGGTCTCGTCGGGTCGGTTGGTCGCCGGGGCGGCTGGCTATGTCGAGGGTGGGCGCGGGTTGCGCAGGTGTTGGACCCGCGGGTCGGCGAGCATTGTGGTGACTAGCTCAATGATTTCGGCGTCTTGGTTTCGGTCGCGGGTTCGCAGCCGCGCGGTGGTGGTGTCGATGCGCTGCAGAAACGCGCGATATGCGTCGGCGGCGGCGTTGGCGTAGCCGGCGGCGGCCTGCACCTGCGTGTGGGTGTTGTACCGCGTGGGCAGGTTGTCCAATTCGTGGGAGAGGTCCTTGGCTTGCTCTTGGACCGTCCACGCGAGGTTGTGCATGAGCCCGATGTCGAGTGGGGTGTGTGGCTCGATGTCCTCGGCCATGCCGACTTCGAGCACGTAGTCGATCTGATGCAGCGCGGTGAGGGCATTTTCGATACGCCGGGTGTGGGGGCGCACCTCCGGTGGCGGGACGGGAATGGTCAACAGTTGCGTTGATGCGGCCCGCGCTAGGGCGGCTTGTGCGTGACGGTGGGCGTTGTCGGCGTCGGCGCGTGCGCGTGCGACCTCAGCGTCCGCGGTTTGCCGCGCTTCAGCGACCGCAGCTTGTGCGGCGTGCCGCGCCGCAGCGACCTCGGTTTCTGCGGCTTGCCGGGCAGCAGCAACCTCACCATTGGCCTGCCCACGCGCGGCCGCAACCTCGGCAGCAGCGTCGGCGCGGACTTGTTCGAGCTCGCCGCGCAGCTGTTGGAGGGCTTGTTGGGCGGCCGCCCTGTTCGGCCGCCCGCTCGGCGGTCCTCTGCTCGGCACGCGCCTCCGCGGCGCGGGCCTGCTCACGGGATCCTGGCCTGGAAGGGGGAAAGCGGCTCCGGCCTGTGGGCCTCGAGCTTCGACGGGACCGCGTGGAGCGCGCAACAGGAGCTGTCCTGGCCAGGCACCGCCGACGCGCCCGCGATCACGTGGTCTACCTTCGAGATCGCCGAAGTGTTCTATCCGGGGATCGGAACCGAC
>CAWERF010000003.1:0-98787 GCA_963811535.1 uncultured Actinomycetota bacterium
GGTGGCGGAGGGATTTGAACCCCCGGACGGTGTTAGCCGTCGCTCGCTTTCAAGGCGAGTGCATTAGGCCGCTCTGCCACGCCACCGCGGACAAGCGTAGCCGGGCGTCAGGCCCGGCCGAGACGCGTCGGTGGCGAGGCGACCTTCAGCGCGGCGTTGATGCGGCGGCAGTTTTCTCCTATCGCGGCCACCTGTGGCCGTGACAGCTGACCGAGGAAATGTGCCCGCACACCCTGGCCGTACGTGATCATCGCCTGCCCGACCACCGCGCGGCCCTCGTCGGTGATCGCCGCCAGCACGCCGCGGCCGTCGTCGGGACTGGCCTCCCTCCGGACCAGTCCTTGACCCTCCAACCGGCGGATCTGGCGAGTGATGCGGCTCGGCAACGACAGCAGCCCCTCGGCCAGGTCGCCCATCCGCGCCGAACCGTTCGGCGACTTTTCGAGCATGTCCAGCAACCGCACGTCGATCAGCGTGAGGTGATGGAGGTCGACCAGGTTACGGTTCAGCGCCGCGGACAACCTCAACGCCGCTTCCAGGAAGTTCTGCCACGATCGCAACTCGGCGATGTCCAAACCCGGCATGTCGCTGGCGGTACGCCCGGCGATCAACCCCTCCATGCGCAAACATCTTAGGTCCAACTTGGTTAGCCGCGGGACGAAATTGACCAGCTAGTAGCTTGGGACGTATGCGCGCCGTCGTGGTGAAGTCCCCGGAACACCTGTCATGGCAAGAAGTTCCCGATGTGCGGCCCCGTGCCGGCGAGGTAGGAATCAAGGTTGCGGCGGCGGGCGTCAACCGCGCCGATCTGCTGCAGGCCGCCGGCCATTACCCGCCGCCGCCCGGCGCCAGCGACATCCTCGGCATGGAGGTCTCGGGCACCATCGCCGAACTCGGCGAAGGCGTCAGCAACTGGTCCGTAGGGCAAGAGGTGTGCGCGTTGCTGGCGGGCGGCGGATACGCCGAATTCGCCGCCGTTCCCGCCGCCCAAGTCATGCCTGTCCCTGAGGGTGTCGGGATGGTCGCCGCGGCCGGTCTGCCCGAGGTGGCCTGCACGGTTTGGTCGAACCTCGCGATGACCGCTCACCTGACGAAAGGGCAGACGTTGCTGATCCACGGCGGCGCGAGCGGCATCGGGACGCACGCCGTCCAGGTAGCAAGAGCGCTGGGCGCCCGGATCGCCGTCACCGCCGGATCGGCGGCCAAGCTCGACTTGGCGCGCGAACTCGGCGCCGACATCGGCATCAACTACCGGGTCGAGGATTTCGTCGCGCGAATTCGAGAGGAGACCAACGGCGCGGGCGCCGACGTCATCCTCGACATCATGGGAGCGGCATACCTGGACCGCAATATCGATGCGCTCGCCACCGACGGGCAGTTGATCGTGATCGGGATGCAAGGCGGAATAAAGGGCGAGCTAAATTTCGGCAAGCTCATCGGCAAACGTGCGCGGGTGATCGGCACCGCGCTTCGCGGCCGCCCCGTAGACGGCCCCAACGGCAAGGGCGCGATCGCGCGGGAGGTCGTGTCGAACGTCTGGCCGATGTTCGCCGACGGAAGGGTCCGGGCGTGCGTCGGTGCCGAACGTCCGATTCAGCAGGCCGCCGAAGCGCACAAGCTGCTGGCGTCGGGAGACGTGACCGGCAAAGTCATCCTGCTGGTCGGCTAGACCAGGGGCCTAACCGAGCGACGCCAGCGCCCGCACCAGTTGGTCGACCTCGGCGGTCGTCGAATAGTGGGCCAGCCCGATCGACACCGCGCCGCCGATGTCGTTGAC
Source organism: uncultured Actinomycetota bacterium (assembly GCA_963811535.1). GTDB lineage: Bacteria > Actinomycetota > Actinomycetes > Mycobacteriales > Mycobacteriaceae > Mycobacterium. The sequence goes on from CAWERF010000003.1 coordinate 1,778, forward strand.
CCCGATCAAGTCGAGCACCCGCGAACTGACATTGGAGATCGCGCAGATGCCGTTGTCGGCGAGCCGCTGCACTACACGGTCGGCCGGCACGTCGGAGACGGCGAAGCTCAGCACCGGAATGTTCACCTCCGGGCGCCCGATGAGCATCACCCGCGGCAGCGACCGAAGCGACGCGAGCAGGTAATCGAACACCCGGTCCAGGTAGATTCCCGCGGATTGCATTGAGACAGCCAGCCTTTGGCGCCGGGTACCGGACGCGGACTCGTCGAGCGACGCCAGGTACTCGATGCTGGCGACGACGCCGGCGAGCAATCCGAACTGGTGGACGCCGACCTCCAGGCGCGCGGGCCCGGTGGCAAACGGGACCGACGACATCGAGGTGAACGACTCGATCAGCGCCGGCTCCCGGAACACCAGGGCACCGATAGGTGGGCCTCCCCACGCCACTGCGTTCAGCGCGACCACGTCGGCGTCGACTTCGTGGATGTCCAGCAAGCGGTATGGGGCGCCCGCGGAGTGGTCGACGACCACCAGACCACCCACGTCGTGCACCAGTTTGCTGACGGCGCGCAGATCGGTCACCGTGCCGAGCGTCGCCGACGCCGACGTGATGGCCGCCAGCCGGGTGCCCTTCGTGATCAGGCTCTCCCACTGCCAGGCGGGCAGGTCGCCGGTCTCGATGTCGACCTCGGCCCATTTGACCTTCGCGCCGAAGCGATTGGCGGCGCGCAGCCACGGCGCGATGTTCGCTTCGTCATCCAACCGGGTGACGACCACCTCGTAACCCAGACCGGCCCGCGACGCGGACGCGTCGGCAAGCGATGTCAGCAAAATCGCGCGGTCGGCGCCCAGCACGACGCCGCGTGGATCGGCGTTGACCAGATCCCCGACCGCCTGGCGCGCCGCTTCCAGCACGGCGGCGCTGCGCCGCGCCGCCGGGTACGGGCCGTTGGCGTTGGGCATCGACGCGCGGAATGCGGTCGACACGGTGGTGGCCACCGAATCGGGAATCAGCATGCCCAGTTGCGCGTCGAAGTGCACCCAACCGTCGCCCAGCGAAGGGTGCAAACCCCGCACCCGGGCGACATCGAATACCATGCCAGCCACCTTAGAGGGTCCAACATCGCAAGAACCGACGCGTACGTCGGGGGCTTCCGGTCACATCCTGCGCAGACGGACCCGGTCACTTGGCCAGCCATACTAGTCCAGTGAGCTTCGGGTTCGGAGTGCTGGTCGGGCTGCTGTTGCTGATCGTCCCCGGGGCAATCGTCGCGCTGGCGGCCAGGCTGCCGTGGGCGCCCGCCATCGCTGTCGGACCAGCGTTGACCTACGGCATCGTCGGGCTGGCCATCGTCCCGTACGGCGCCATCGGTATTCCCTGGAACGGATGGACCGCGCTGGCCGCGCTGGCCGTCGTGACCGCTGCGGCCATCGGCTTCCGGTTCTTGCTGTCGCGCTTGCGCGACCACAACGCCGAGGCGCGCGCGGTGTCGCTGGGTCCGGCGATCGTCGTGGCCGCGGGCGTCGCGATCGGGGCGGGGGCGATCGGCTACGCGGCGGTGCGTGGGATGCCGCACTGGCAGTCGGTGCCCAGCACCTGGGACGCGGTGTGGCACGCCAACACGGTGCGCTACATCCTCGACACCGGCCAGGCGTCGCCGACGCACATGGGTGAACTGCGCAACGTCGAAACCCACGACCGCCTGTACTACCCGTCGACGTTTCACGCCCTGGCCGCGGTGCAGAGCCAGCTCACCGGCGCGGCACCGACGACGGCATACACGCTCAGTTCGCTCGCAGCGGCGATCTGGCTGTTTCCGGTGGGCGCCGCGGCGCTGACATGGCAACTTCTCCGGACGACGACGTCCCAGTTACGAACCGCAGCGGCGGCCGCCGCGGCGGCGGCCCTGTCCGCGTCGTTCACCGCGCTGCCATACGTAGAGTTCGACACCGCCGCGATGCCCAACCTGGCGGCGTACGGCCTCGCGGCGCCGACGATGGTGCTGATCGTCTCGGCGCTGCGGCACCGCGACCGCATACCGCTGGCACTGCTCGCGCTGATCGGGGTGTTCTCGGTGCACACCACCGGCGGAGTGGTGGTGGTGGTGTTCGTCGCGGCCTGGTGGCTGTTCGACGCGTTGTGGCACCCGGTGCGGGGCCGGCTCAGCGATTTCGGGACCCTGCTCATCATCGCGATACCGACGGTGCTGGTGCTGGCGCCGCAGTTCGTCGGCATCCTGCGGCAGGCCGAGATCATCGTCGGGCACGCGTTCGTCACCCACCAAGGAAAGAAAAAGGCGCTCTTCGACGCGGTCTTCCAGCACACCCGTCATCTCAACGACTTCCGCGTCCAGTACGCGTTGATCGCGCTCGCCGCGATCGGCGGGGTGCTCCTGCTGGTCCGCAGAATCTGGTGGCCGCTGGCGATGTGGCTGCTGCTGGTGGTGTCGATCGTGCATTCCTCCGCGCCGTTCGGGACCGTCATCGGTAGCCTGACCGGTCGGTTCAGTGACTTGTTCTACAGCGACCCGCGCCGGCTGTCGGGGGTGATCACGCTGCTGTTGGCGCCGATGGCGGGCATCGCGTTGGTCACGATCGTCACGGCGGTGGTGGACGGGATTCGCCGGCTGGTCGAACGGCGCGCCACCGTTGGGTCGCCGGCGTGGTACGCGGTCACCGCGGCGCTGCTGGCCGCGATCAGCATCGGCTACGCATGGCACTACTTCCCGCGGCACCGCTACTTGATCGGCGAGAAGTACGACACCGTGATGGTCGACCGCAAGGTTCTGGACGCGATGGCGTACCTGGCCGCGCTGCCCGGAGCCCGCGACACGCTGATCGGCGACGCCAACACCGATGGCACCGCGTGGATGTACGCCGTGGCGGGACTGCACCCGCTGTGGACCCACTACGACTACCCGGTGCAGCAGGGCCCGGGATACCACCGGTTCATCTTCTGGGCCTACGCCGACGACGCCGACAACGACCCGCGTGTCGCGGAGGCGGTGCGGGCACTCAATATCCGTTACGTGTTGACGAGCACACCAGTGGTCAGAGGGTTCGTGATGCCCGACGGGCTAGTGTCACTAGATAAGTCACGGTCATGGGCCAAGATCTACGACAACGGCGAGGCCCGAATCTATGAGTGGCAGGGAAGCACGCCGGAAAGCCAACGGGCCCAGAAACCGGCATTGACAAGCAGCGAGAAACCGGGTGCGAGTTAAAGGGAGCAGGTAAGGACAGGTGACGACATGAACGGCGCCGACGACGACAACATCGAGATCATCAACGGCCGCCGCGACGCCCGCGATCAGCAGGACGAAGCGGCCAACCAACCTTCGGTGACCGATCTGGTCGAACAGCCGGCAAAGGTGATGCGGATCGGCACGATGATCAAGCAGCTGCTCGAGGAGGTGCGCGCCGCGCCGCTGGACGAGGCCAGCCGCAACCGGCTGCGCGAGATCCACGCGACGAGCATCCGGGAACTCGAGGAGGGGCTGGCGCCGGAACTGCGCGACGAACTCGAGCGGCTGACGCTACCGTTCAGCGAGGATGCGACGCCGTCGGACGCCGAGCTCCGGATCGCTCAGGCCCAGCTGGTCGGCTGGCTGGAAGGCCTGTTCCACGGCATTCAGACCGCATTGTTCGCCCAGCAGATGGCGGCGCGGGCGCAGCTGGAGCACATGCGCCAAGGTGCGCTGCCTCCGGGAATGGGACCGCAGCACCTGCCCGCGCAGCCGGGAACAGGGCAGTACCTATAGCAGGCAGAGCACCGGTGTCCGTCTTCGATCCGACCGCCAACGGCGTGAAGCCCGGTCCGCTTTCGATGAGCGGTCCGCCGGCTCACGACGTCAGCATCCAGACCGACAACGCGTGGGTGGAGTTTCCGATCTTCGACGCGAAGTCCCGGTCGCTGAAGAAGACGTTCCTCGGCAGGGCCGGCGGGACGATCGGCCGTAACACGTCGAATGTGCTCGTCGTCGAGGCGCTGCGGGACATCACGCTGTCGCTGCGCACCGGTGACCGGGTGGGCCTCGTCGGGCACAACGGCGCGGGCAAGTCCACGCTGCTGCGGTTGATGTCGGGCATCTACGAGCCCACCCGCGGCAAGGCGGTCGTCAAGGGCCGCATCGCCCCGATCTTCGATCTCGGTGTCGGCATGGACCCCGAGATCTCCGGCTACGAGAACATCATCATCCGGGGGCTCTTTCTCGGTGAGACCCGCAAGAAGATGTTGTCGAAGATCGACGAGATCGCGGAGTTCACTGATCTGGGCGAGTACCTGTCGATGCCGCTGCGCACCTACTCCACCGGCATGCGGGTGCGGTTGGCGATGGGCGTGGTCACCAGCATCGACCCGGAGATTCTCCTGCTCGACGAGGGGATCGGCGCGGTGGACGCCGACTTCCTGAAGAAGGCCCAGGTGCGGCTGCAGAAGCTGGTCAAGCGGTCCGGCATCCTGGTGTTCGCAAGCCACTCGGCCGAATTCCTGGCGCGGCTGTGCAAGACCGCGATCTGGATCGACCACGGGACCATCAAGATGATCGGCGGGATCGAAGAGGTGGTGTGTGCCTACGAGGGCGAGGACGCCGCCAGGCACGTCGCTGAGATCCTGGCCGAAAACGCCCCCAATGAATGACACGGTGTACGCCGTCGTGGTTACCCATCGGCGTCCCGACGAACTGGGCAAATCGCTTGACGCGCTGACCGCGCAGACCCGCGTGCCCGACCACATGATCGTCGTCGACAACGACGCCGACGAGCGCGTCCGCGATCTCGTCTCGGGTCAGCCGATCCCCACCACATATCTCGGATCGCGCCGGAACCTCGGCGGTGCAGGCGGATTCGCGCTCGGCATGCTGCACGCGCTGGCGGCCGGCGCCGACTGGGTGTGGTGCGCCGACGACGACGGACGTCCGCAGGATCCGACGGTGCTGGCCACCCTGCTGGCGTGCGCACAACGCCACCGGCTCGCCGAGGTGTCGCCGATGGTGTGCGATCTGGACGACCGGCAGCGGCTCGCGTTTCCGTTGCGCCGCGGCCTCGTCTGGCGCAGGCACGTCAGCGAACTGCGCACCGCACCCGAGCAGGACCTGCTCCCCGGCATCGCGTCGTTGTTCAACGGCGCGCTGTTTCGCGCCACCACACTGGAGGCCATCGGCGTCCCGGACTTGCGGCTGTTCGTCCGCGGCGACGAGGTCGAGGTCCACCGGCGGCTCGTGCGTTCCGGGCTGCCGTTCGGCACCTGCCTGGGCGCGGTGTATCTACACCCCCACGGGGCCGACGAGTTCAAGCCCATCCTGCTCGGCCGCATGCATACGCAGTACCCCGACGATCCGACCAAGCGGTTCTTCACGTTTCGCAACCGCGGCTACCTGCTGTCGCAGCGGGGGCTGCGCCGGCTGCTACCACAGGAATGGCTGCGGTTCGGCTGGTTCTTCCTGGTGTCCCGGCGCGACGTCGCGGGCCTGGTCGAGTGGATCCGCCTGCGCCGCCTGGGGCGTGCCGAGAAGTTCCACCGGCCCGATCAGCACGGTCAGGAGGGCAGATGACGGTTACCGACGATGCGGCGCGGTCGAAAACGTTCGCCCGCGCATTCCGGGATCTTGCCGACGGCCTCGGGCGCAGCCAGCTCTGGCTGCACCTGGGCTGGCAGGACATCAAGCAACGCTATCGCCGCTCGGTTCTGGGCCCGCTCTGGATCACGATCGCGACGGGCACCACCGCGGTCGCGATGGGCGGGCTGTACTCCAAGCTGTTCCACTTGCAGCTGGCCGAGCACCTGCCCTACGTGACGCTGGGCCTCATCATCTGGGGACTGATCAGCGCATCGATCCTGGAAGGCGCCGAGGTGTTCGTCGCCAACGAGGGGCTGATCAAGCAACTGCCCACCGCGCTGTCGGTGCACGTGTACCGGCTGGTGTGGCGGCAGGCCCTGCTGTTCGCCCACAACATCGTGATCTACGTGATCATCGCGATCATCTACCCGAAGCCGTGGTCGTGGGCCGACCTGGCGGTCATCCCGGCGCTCGGGCTGATCGTGCTGAACTGCATCTGGGTCTCGCTGGTATTCGGCATACTCGGCACGCGCTTCCGCGACATCGGTCCGCTGCTGAACAGCGTGGTGCAGCTGCTGTTCTTCATGACACCGATCATCTGGAACGACCAGACACTGGCGCAGCAAGGCGCCGGCCGCTGGGGCAAGATCATCGAGTTCAACCCGCTGCTGCACTACCTCGACATCGTCCGGGCGCCGCTGCTCGGCGCGCCGCAGGAGCTGCGGCACTGGGTCGTGGTGCTGGTGCTCACCGTGATTGGCTGGGTGCTCGCCGCGTTGGCGATGCGGCAATACCGCAGCCGGGTGCCGTACTGGGTCTAAGCGAACGTGGCCTCGCGGTCGGGCTCGGCGCCGAACCGGAACCGGCGGCCGCTGATCTCGGACGCGACCACCCGCACATAGCGCAGCTTCAGCGTCGCGGTCCACGGCAGCAGCTGCGCCCGCTCGGCCTCCTCGATCTCGGTGTGGGTGACCAGCACGTGCGCGGGGCCCTTGACAATCACGCTCCAGCCCTCGTCGAGGCCGTGGTCGTCGGCTTCGAACGCGACCCGGTCGTTCATGATCGCGCCGAACAGCTTGGTGCCCTCCGCGGTTTTGAACAGAACCGTGGGCCGCTGCACGACGAAGTTGACGGGAAAGATCTCGGGCTGCCCGTCCAGGCTGGTGACGAGGCGGCCGAGCGCTTGGCTCGCCAACAGCTGCCAGCTCTCGTCCTCGCTGAGCACAGTCACCGGCTGGTCTTCTGCAGGCATGGCTCAGCCTAGCGCGGCAGGCCCAAAACCCCGTCCTCCTCCTGCCGCAGGCAACGAATCGATTGGGCTGGCCACCTCAGGCCAGCACGAAGTAGCGCAGCCAAAGGTAAAGAGCCGCAAGGCCGATCGACATCGTGGTGACCGGCACGCCCTTGCGGGTGAATTCCCAGAACGAAATCGGGCTGTCCGAGCGGCGGGCGATGCCGAGCATCACCACGTTGGCGCTCGCGCCGACCGCGGTCAGGTTGCCGCCGAAGTCCGCGCCCAGCGCCAGCGCCCACCACAGCGCGCCGGAGTGGGCCTGGTGGGCCATCCCGGCGGCCAGTTCGCCGACGATGGGCGTCATCGTCGCGACGTAGGGGATGTTGTCGATGATCCCGGAGACCGGCGCGGACACCCCGAGGATCAGTATCACCGTCACCAGCGGGTTGCCGCCGGTCGCGTGGGTGGCCAGCCGTGCCAGGTCGGTGATCACGCCCGTCTTCACCAACGCGCCCACCATCGCGAACAGCCCGGCGAAGAACAGCAGCGTTTCCCACTCCACCCCGGCGAGGTATTCGGAGCGCTCCAGCCGCGAAATGAGGATCAGTGCGCCGGCGCCCAGCATCGCGACGATCGACGGCGCGATGTGCAGCGCCGAGTGCGCGATGAACGCGGCGAACACCGCCACCAGCACCAGGCCGCACTGGATCAGCAGCAGGGGATCGCGGATCGCCTCGCGTTCCTCCAGGCACATCACGTCGGCGACACGTTCCGGGTCGACGTCGAACGACCCACGGAACAGCCGCGGCAACATCAATACGAAGACGGCCATCACGATCAGGACGATCGGCGTCGTGTGCTTCAGGAAGTCGTTGAACGTCAGGCCCGCCCGGCTGGCGATAATGATGTTCGGCGGATCGCCGACCAGCGTCGAGGCGCCGCCGATGTTCGACGCGAAAACCTCTGCTATCAGAAACGGCGCGGCGTTGATCGCGAGGCGGTCGCACACCAGCAGCGTGACCGGTGCGATCAGCAGCACCGTCGTGACGTTGTCCAGCAGCGCCGAAGCGAAGCCGGTGACCAGCACCAGCAGGATCATGATCCGCAGCGGAGAACCGTTGGAGCGCTTGGCCGCCCAGATCGCGATGTACTCGAAGACACCCGTCTGCCGCAGCACGCTGACGATGATCATCATGCCGAGCAGCAGGAAGATGACGTCCCAGTCGATGCCGGTTTCGCGGGAGAAGAACAGGTCGTCGGATCCGACGACACCCAGCGCCGCAACGACTGCCGCACCGCACAGGGCGGCAAGGGTTTTGTTCACGCGGTCGCTGGCTATCAGCGCGTATGCGACCACGAAGACCGTGATGGTCAGCGCGGTCATGGTGGTCCTCCGGGTTGCGCGGCGTCGCCGCCGACCAGGCTTCCCGGCACACCGGTAGCAAAGCTATCAGGGTTGAGCCGGGCTCAGTGCTTCAACGCCGCCTCCAGCAGTCGCGACGCGGTGATCACACCGTGCAGCGAACCGTTCTTCATCACGGCCAGCAGCGGGCTGCGCATCCTTGCCATGATCGCCGCCACCTCGATCAGCGTGTCGCCGGCGTCGACGGTCGGAACGTCGAGCAGGTGCTCGGGCAGCACGTCGCGGACCTTCTTGTCGCCGAGTCGGTCCGCGCTCCGGTCGGCCATCGACTCGTTGAGCACGCCGGCAAGCGACGGATCGTCCTGCACGTAGCTGGGCACGATGAACCGGACCACTTGCGAAGCGGGCAGCACCGCGCGCGGGCGGCCCGACGAGTCGGTGACGACGATCCCCGGCAACTGGTGCTCCGCGAGCATGCGCGCGGCGTCCAGGGCACCGGAATCCATGGTCACCACCGGGAACTCTTCCGCGATGTCGCCCGCGTGCACACCAGCACGATACGACTTCGTCGTTTGCTGAAACAGAACCTTTACGGGGCCTTGACTCCAGATGGCGTGGGCGGCTGCTCCTGACCACCGATCGGGCCGGCGGCGACACGCCTTAAGCTTCGCGGGTGGCCGATACCGCCCCGCCGTCGAACCTCGCGCTGAAGACGCAGGTGCTGCGGTTCATCATCACCGGCGGGCTGTCGGCGATCGTCGACTTCGGGCTGTACGTGTTGCTGTACAAGGCTGTCGGTGTGCAGGTCGACCTGTCGAAGGCGATCAGCTTCGTCGCCGGCACGATCACGGCCTACCTGATCAACCGGCGCTGGACATTCCAGGCCGAACCGAGCACAGCCCGGTTCATCGCCGTGATGGCGCTCTACGGGCTGACCTTCGTGGTGCAGGTCGGACTGAACCACCTGTGCCTGCACCTGTTGCACTACCGGACCTGGGCCGTCCCCGTCGCGTACGTGATCGCGCAGGGCACCGCGACTGTGATCAACTTCATCGTGCAGCGCTCGGTCATTTTCCGGCTGCGGTGACCGCGGGAAACCGCACGGTACCCTCTTTGACGATGCTGACCACGAGCACCACGAGGCTCACCGGCTGGGGTCGCACTGCGCCGACCGTCGCCGAGGTGCTGTCGACACCGGATCCCGAGGTCATCGCCAAGGCGGTGGCCCGCGCCGCCGACGGCGGCACCCGCGGCGTAATCGCGCGCGGGCTGGGCCGCTCCTACGGCGACAACGCCCAAAACGGGGGCGGTCTGGTGATCGACATGACCCCGCTGAACAGAATCCATTCGATCAGCGCCGACACCCACCTGGTGGACGTGGACGCCGGGGTGAACCTCGACGCGTTGATGAAGGCCGCGCTGCCGTTCGGGCTGTGGGTTCCGGTGCTGCCGGGCACCCGGCAGGTCACCGTCGGCGGCGCGATCGCCTGCGACATCCACGGCAAGAACCACCACAGCGCGGGCAGCTTCGGCAACCACCTTCACTCGATGGACCTGCTCACCGCCGACGGCGAATTGCACCACCTCACCCCGGACGGGGCGGAGGCCGAGCTGTTTTGGGCCACCGTCGGCGGGAACGGGCTGACCGGCATCGTCTTGCGGGCGACGATCGAGATGACGCCCACCGAGACGGCCTACTTCATCGCCGACGGCGACGTGACAGCAAGCCTGGATGAGACGATCGCGTTCCACAGCGACGGCAGCGAGACCAACTACACCTACTCCAGCGCCTGGTTCGACGCGATCAGCGCACCACCGAAACTCGGGCGGGCCGCGATATCCCGCGGCTGTTTGGCCAGGCTCGACCAATTGCCGGCGAAGTTGCGGCGCAACCCGTTGAAATTCGATGCACCGCAACTGCTCACGTTGCCCGACATCTTCCCGAATGGGCTGATGAACAAGTACACGTTCACACCGATCGGCGAGCTGTGGTACCGCAAATCGGGCACATACCGGGACAAGGTGCAGAACCTAACGCAGTTCTACCACCCGCTCGACATGTTCGGTGAGTGGAATCGTGCCTACGGCTCCGCGGGTTTCGGCCAGTACCAGTTCGTCGTGCCCACCGAGGCGGTCGACGAGTTCAAGGCCATCATCTGCGATATCCAGAAGTCCGGTCATTATTCGTTTCTCAACGTGTTCAAGCTGTTCGGCCCGGGCAACCGCGCACCGCTGAGCTTCCCGATTCCCGGCTGGAACGTCTGCGTCGACTTCCCGATCAAGCCGGGGCTGAACGGCTTCCTGAACGAACTCGACCGAAGGGTGCTGAAATTCGGCGGGCGGCTTTACACCGCCAAGGATTCCCGGACCACCGCTGACATCTTCCACGCCATGTATCCCCGCATCGACGAATGGATCGCGGTGCGGCGCAAGGTTGATCCGAATGGGGTCTTCGCCTCCGACATGGCCCGACGCCTGGAGCTGCTGTAAATGCTTGACGCCGTGGGCAATCCACAATCCATCCTGCTGCTCGGCGGAACGTCCGAGATCGGGTTGGCCATCTGCGAGCGCTATCTGCGGGATGCGGCGGCACGCATCGTGCTGGCGTGCCTGCCCGACGATCCCGGTCGCGACGACGCCGTCGCGCAGATGAAGGCCGCGGGTGCGCGTTCGGTGGAGATGATCGACTTCGACGCGGTCGAGACCGACACCCACCCGAAGGTCATCGAGGAAGCCTTCAAGGATGGCGGCGGCCCCAGAGATATAGACGTCGCGATCGTCGCGTTCGGGTTGCTCGGCGATGCCGAGGAGCTGTGGCAGAACCAGCGCAAGGCCGTGCAGATCGCCGAGATCAACTACACCGCCGCGGTCTCTGTCGGTGTGCTTCTCGGCGAGAAGATGCGGGCCCAGGGCTTCGGGCAGATCATCGCGATGAGCACAGTGGCCGGAGAGCGGGTGCGCCGGTCGAACTTCGTCTACGGCTCCACCAAGGCCGGGCTCGACGGCTTCTACCTCGGCCTCGGAGAGGCGTTGCGGGAGCACGGGGTCAAGGTGCTGGTCATCCGGCCCGGTCAGGTGCGCACTCGGATGAGCGCGCACATCAAGGAAGCGCCGCTGACCGTCGACAAGGAGTACGTCGCCGAGTTGGCCGTCAACTCCGCGGCCAGAGGCAAGGAGCTGGTGTGGGCACCACCGGCGTTCAGATACGTGATGATGGTGCTGCGGCACGTCCCGCGGCCGATCTTCCGGAAGCTGCCCATCTGAGCATGAGGACTGCATTGGCCACCATCGGCCAGATGGCCGTGGCGGTCGCGGTGGCGGTTGTCGTCAGTGTGGTGTCGCTCATCGCGGTCGCGGGGGTGCACTGGCCGGCGTACAACTCGTCGAACCAGTTACATGCACTGACCACCGTCGGCCAATTCTGTTGCCTGGCTGGTCTGCTGGTGGTTGGTTGGCTGTGGCGTCGGGGGCGCCGGTCCCCCGCAGCCGGGTGGCACCGCCTGGTCGCCCACGCCGCGGCGCTGGTGCTGCTCGCAGCGTTCTCGGTGGTGACGCTTGCCATGCCACTCGGCGCGACGAAGCTGTACCTGTTCGGCATCTCGGTCGACCAGCAGTTCCGCACCGAGTATCTGACTCGGCTGGCCGACAGCGCCACATTGCACGACATGACCTACATCGGTCTGCCGCCGTATTACCCGCCCGGCTGGTTCTGGATCGGCGGGCGGGCAGCCGCACTCACCGGCACGCCGGCGTGGGAGATGTTCAAGCTGTGGGCGATCACGTCGATCGCGATCGCGGTAGTGCTCGCGTTCGTGCTGTGGCAGCGGATGATTCGCTTCGATTACGCGCTGATCGTCACCACGGCCACCGCAGCGACAACGCTCGCGTACTCGTCGACCGAACCCTACGCCGCGATGATCACGGTGCTCTTGCCCCCGGTATTTGTGTTGGCATGGTCGGGGCTGCGTGGTGCCACCAGGTCCGCCGGATGGGCCGCGGTGGTCGGCGTCGGCGTGTTCCTCGGCGTCACGGCCCTCTGGTACACGCTGCTGCTGGCCTACAGCGCATTCACGCTGGCCGTGATGGGGCTGGCCGCCGCCGTCGGTCGGCGCAAGCACAAGCCATGGGAGCCGCTGCTGCGGCTGGTGGTGATCGCGGTGATCGCCGGGGCCATCGCGCTGATCGGCTGGCTGCCGTATCTGCTTGCCGCAGTGAAGGGTTCGCCCGCGGGGTCGGGTACCGCGCAGCACTACCTGCCCGCCGACGGCGCACAGCTGTCGTTTCCGATGCTGCATTTCACGCTTCTCGGGGCCCTGTGCATGGTCGGCACGATCTGGCTGGTGGTGCGCGCCCCTGGGCCCGGTAAGCGGGAGGTGCTTCCAGCCGCCGCCCTGGCGATCGGCGTGCTGACCGTCTACGTGTGGTCGCTGTTGTCGATGCTGACCACGTTGGCAGGCACCACGCTGCTCTCGTACCGGCTGCAGCCGACGCTGACCGTGCTGCTCTCCGCGGCCGGCGCGTTCGGATTCGTGGAGGGCGCGCTGGCGCTGGCGCGCCGTTACGAGCCGGGGGTGGGCCGCCGCATCGTCGTCGCGGCCGGTGTGCTCGGCGTCATCGGCGCACTGACCTTCAGCCAGGACATTCCCGACGTGCTGCACTCCGACATCGTCGTGGCCTACACCGACACCGACGGCTATGGCCAACGCGCGGACCGGCGGCCGCCGGGCGCGGAGACGTACTACTCGCAGATCGACGCGAAGATCCGCGAGGTCACCGGCAGGCCCCGCGACGAGACCGTCGTGCTCACCGCCGACTACAGCTTCCTGTCCTACTACCCGTACTGGGGCTTTCAGGGGTTGACCTCGCACTACGCCAACCCGCTGGCACAGTTCGACCAGCGGGCCGCCGCGATCAGAAGCTGGTCGGCGCTCAAATCGCCCGACCAATTCATCGCCGGGCTGGATTCGCTGCCGTGGCAGCCGCCAACCGTGTTCCTGATGCGCCGAGGTGCGAACGACACATACTCATTGCGTCTCGCGGCCGATGTTTACCCCAACCAACCGAACGTGCGCCGTTACCAGGTTCTGATCGACGCTAGCTTGTTTCAAGATCCACGGTTTACCGTCAGCAATATCGGCCCGTTCGTGCTGGCCATCCGTCACCCCGGGAAGGCGGCCTGATGGCTATTGATGCTGCCCCGCAGGCTGGGCAATTACCGTCCAGCCCCGTCACCCGTGGGGTGGACAAATACCGCATCGCCAGGGTCGTCGCCGTCGTCGCCGGTTTGCTCGGCGCGCTGCTGGCGTTGGTCACCCCGCTGCTTGGCGTCAAGCAGACGACCGCCCAGCTGAACTGGCCACAGAACGGCGTCTTCTCCAGTGTCACCGCGCCGTTGATCTCCTACGTCGCCACCGATCTGAACATCACGGTGCCGTGCAGCGCGGCCGCCGGGTTGGCCGGCCCTGCGAACGCGGGCAAGACCGTGCTGCTGTCGACGGTGCCCAAGCAGGCACCCAAGGCGGTGGACCGCGGGCTGCTGATCCAGCGGGTCAACAACGATCTGCTCGTCATCGTCCGCAATACGCCGGTGGTCGTGGCGCCGCTGAGTCAGGTGCTCTCCCCCGCATGCCAGCGACTGACGTTCACCGCGCACGCCGACAAGGTGACGGGCGAATTCGTCGGCCTGGTCAAGGGCCCCGACAGCGACAATCCGGGCGCGCCGTTGCGGGGCGAACGCGGCGGCTATGACTTCCGCCCGCAGATCGTCGGCATCTTCACCGACCTGTCCGGGCCTGCGCCGCCCGGGCTGCGCTTCTCGGCCACCATCGACACCCGCTACAGCAGCGCGCCGACCGTGCTGAAGATGCTCGCAATGGTCATCGGCGTGGTGATGACCGTCGTCGCGTTGATCGCGCTGCACGTGCTGGACACCGCCGACGGGATGCGGCACCGCCGGATCCTGCCGTCGGCGTGGTGGTCGCTCACCCCGCTGGACGGGGTGGTGACCGCCGTGTTGGTCTGGTGGCACTTCGTGGGCGCCAACACCTCCGACGACGGCTACATCCTGACCATGGCCCGGGTGTCCGAGCACGCCGGCTACATGGCGAACTACTACCGGTGGTTCGGCACGCCGGAGGCGCCGTTCGGCTGGTACTACGACCTGCTCGCGCTCTGGGCGCACGTCAGCACCAACAGCGCATGGGTGCGCCTGCCCACGCTGGGGATGGCGCTGGCCTGCTGGTGGGTGATCAGCCGCGAAGTCATCCCCCGGTTGGGCCACGCGGTCAAGGCCAACCGCGCCGCGGCATGGACGGCCGCGGCGATGTTCCTGGCGTTCTGGCTTCCGCTGAACAACGGGCTACGGCCCGAGCCGATCATCGCGCTGGGCATCCTGTTGAGCTGGTGCTCGGTGGAACGCGCGGTGGCCACGAACCGGCTGTTGCCGCTGGCGGTCGCCTGCGTCATCGGCGCGCTGACGCTGTTCTCCGGGCCCACCGGCATCGCCTCGATCGGCGCGCTTCTCGTCGCGATCGGGCCGCTGCGCACGATCCTGCACCGGCGCTCCAAGCGGTTCGGCTACCTGGCGCTGCTGGCCCCGATTCTGGCGGCCTGCACGGTGACGATCATCCTGATCTTCCGGGACCAGACCTTCATCGGCGAGGTCCAGGCCAACCTGCTGAAGTCGGCGGTCGGGCCGAGCCTGAGCTGGTTCGACGAGCACATCCGCTACGAGCGGTTGTTCATGGCCAGCCCGGACGGCTCCGTCGCCCGCCGCTTCGCCGTGCTGACCCTGATCGTCGCGCTCGCCATGTCGGTGGCGATGTCGTTGCGCAAGGGCAGGATTCCCGGCACGGCGGCAGGTCCGAGCCGCCGCATCATCGGCATCACGATCATCTCGTTCATCGCGATGATGTTCACGCCGACAAAGTGGACACACCACTTCGGGGTGTTCGCCGGGTTGGCCGGGTCACTCGGGGCGCTCGCCGCGGTCGCGGTGACCGCGTCCGTGATGAAGTCGCGGCGCAACCGGACGATCTTCGCCGCATTGGTCCTGTTTGTCACCGCGCTGAGCTTCGCCAGCGTCAACGGCTACTGGTACGTCTCGAATTTCGGCGTGCCATGGTCGAATTCATTCCCGCAATGGCACTTCGGGTTCACCACGATGCTGCTCGGGCTGTGCGTGCTGGCGCTGCTGCTGGCGGCGTGGTTCCACTTCTCGGGCCGCGACACCGGGCCCCCGCCGACAAACGGACGCTGGCCGCGGCTGCGGCGAATCCTACAGTCGCCGTTGGCAATTGCGGCGTGGTTGCTGGTGGCGTTCGAGGTGTTCTCGCTGACGGCGGCGATGATCGCACAGTACCCTGCGTGGACGGTCGGACGGTCGAACCTGGAGGCTGTTACCGGCAAGACTTGCGGGCTGGCCAACGACGTGCTGGTCGAACAGGACCCCAACGCCGGCATGCTGGCGCCGGTGGGGGTTCGGATCGCCGACGCGCTCGGCGCGGCGACCTCGGATGGCTTCACACCCAACGGGATCCCGTCCGACGTCTCCGCTGACCCGGTGATGCAACCGCCGGGCGGCGGTAGTTTCGTCGACAACAACGGACTGGTTACTTCCAGCGAGACCGGCACGGAGGGGGGCACCACCGCCGCGGCGGGCATCAACGGATCGCGGGCCCAACTTCCGTACAACCTCGACCCGGCGCGCACGCCGGTGCTGGGCAGTTGGCGTAGCGGCACGCAGATCCCGGCCCACCTGCGGTCGGCGTGGTACAGATTGCCGCCGCGCGACACTGCGGGCCCGCTGCTGGTGGTGTCCGCCGCCGGGCGGTTCGACCCAGGCGAGGTGGCGCTGCAGTGGGCCGGCGACGACGGCAGGGTCGGCGGCTCGATGGGCTTCGGCGACGTCGGGGCGCCGCCGGCCTGGCGCAACCTGCGGGCTCCGCTGTCGGCGATCCCGGCCGGCGCGACCCAGGTTCGCGTGTATGCCAGCGACGAGGACCTGGCGCCGCAGCACTGGATCGCGCTGACCCCGCCGCGGATCCCGCAGCTGCGGACGCTGCAGGAGGTCGTCGGCTCGACAGACCCGGTGCTGCTGGACTGGCTGGTGGGCCTCGCATCCCCGTGCCAGCGGCCGTTCGGCCACGACTACGGCGTCATCGAGGCGCCGAAGTGGCGCATCCTGCCCGACCGCTTCGGGGCCGAGGCGAACTCGCCGGTGATGGACAACCTCGGCGGCGGGCCCCTCGGCATCACCGAATTGCTGTTCCGGGCGACTACCGTCGCGACGTACCTGAAGGACGACTGGTTCCGCGACTGGGGCTCGTTGCAGCGACTGAATATGTACTATCCCAACGCCCAACCGGCACGGCTCGATCTCGGTTCCACAACACGTAGCGGCCTGTGGAGCCCGGCGCCGCTGCGCCATTAGGAACGTCGCATAACATCGACGCTCGTGCCTAGCGATGAGCGTCTCACGCGAAGAGCATCGGGCACAGCTGGTGACGTGAGACCGGACCGGGTTCACCGCATCGCGAGGCTGGTCGCCGTGGTGGCCGGGATCGCAGGGGTGATCCTCTGCGCGCTGGTCCCGCTGCTCCCGGTGAAACAGACGACCGCAACGATCCGCTGGCCTCAAGGACCCGTCGGAGACATCACCGCGCCGCTGATGTCGGGCGCGCCGCACGCACTGGACGTGTCCATCCCCTGCCAGGCGATCGCCACCCTGCCGGCCGCGGGTGGCCTGGTGTTCTCGACCATCCCGGCCAAATCAGGCGACGAGGCCACGAAGAACGGGCTTTTCGTCCGCGCCAACGCCGACTTCGTCGTTGTCGCGTTCCGTGACTCGGTGGCCGCCGTCGCGCACCGGCCCGCGGTCGCCTCCGGCGGCTGCAGCGCCTTGCACATGTGGGCCAACGTCACCGGGGTTGGCGCCGACTTCGTGGGCATTCCCCGCGCCGCGGGCACACTGCCGATCGAGAAGAAGCCACAAGTCGCCGGGTTGTTCACGGAGTTGAAGGTGCCGCCGCAGCCCGGCCTGAGCGCGCGCATCGACGTCGACACCCGCTTCATCGTCGCCCCAACACCGATGAAGACCGCGGTCATGGTCCTCGGTGTGGTTGCGGTGGTGATCGCGATCACCGCCCTGGCCGTGCTGGACCGGTACTGCTGGAGGCGGGTGCCGAGCCGGCGGTGGCTGCGGGCCAACATCGCGACCTGGCTGGCTGACGTCGTCGTCGTCGGCACGCTGCTGGTGTGGCACGTGATCGGCGCGATCTCGTCGGACGACGGCTACAACCTCACGATGGCGCGCATTTCTTCTCGGGCCGGCTACGTCGCCAACTACTACCGCTTCTTCGGCACCACGGAGGCACCGTTCGACTGGTATCCGTCGCTGCTTGCCCGGATGGCGTCGGTCAGCGCCGACGGTGTGTGGATGCGCCTGCCCGCCACACTCGCCGGGATCGCGTGCTGGCTGATCCTGAGTCGCCGGGTGCTGCCCCGGCTCGGGCGGGCGCTCGCGGTCAACCGGATCGCGGTGTGGACCGCCGCAGCGGTGTTCCTTGCCGCGTGGCTGCCGTTCAACAACGGGCTGCGGCCGGAACCGATCATCGCGTTCCTCACGCTGCTGACGTGGATGCTCGTCGAGAATGCGATCGCCACGCGCCGATTGGCCCCGGCAGCCGTGGCCATCATCGCCGCCACGTTGGCCGCGACGCTGGCGCCGCAGGGCCTGATCGCGGTCGCGGCGCTGCTCACCGGAGCCCGGGCGATCGCACGGATCATCGCCCGCCGCCGCGCCACCGACGGTGCGCTGGCCCCCGTCGTGGCGCTGCTGGCGTCGCTGACGCTGATCCTGGTGGTCGTGTTCCGCGCCCAGACGCTTGCCACCGTCGCCGAATCGGCGCGCATCAAGTACGTCGTCGGCCCGACCATCGCCTGGTATCAGGAGTTCCTGCGCTACTACTTCTTGACCGTCGAGACCACCGACGGGTCGCTGACGCGGCGGTTCTCCGTGCTGGTGCTGATGCTGTGCCTGTTCGGCATGCTGGCGGTGCTGCTGCGGCGCGGGCGGATTCCGGGAGTGGCCAGCGGGCCGCTGTGGCGGCTGCTCGGCACCACCGCGATCGGGCTGCTGCTTCTTACCTTCACCCCGACGAAGTGGGCGGTGCAGTTCGGCGCGTTCGCCGGGCTTTCCGGCGCCCTGGGCGCGGTGACCGCGTTCACGTTCACCCGCGTCGGCCTGCACAGCCGCCGCAACCTGGCGCTGTACGTCACCGCGCTGCTGTTCGTGCTGGCGTGGGCCACCTCGGGCATCAACGGCTGGTTCTACGTCGGCAACTACGGGGTGCCGTGGTTCGACAAGCAGCCCGTCATCGCCAGCCATCCGGTGACGACGATGTTCTTGGTTCTGGCGATCGCGACCGGCCTGCTCGCCGGCTGGCTGCACTTCCGGCTCGACTTCGCCGGGCACACCGAGGTCAAAGACAACCGCCGCAACCGCATCCTGGCGTCCACACCGCTGCTGATCGTGGCGACGATCATGGTGGTGCTCGAGGTCTCGTCGATGCTCAAGGGCGCCGCCGTGCGCTATCCGGTGTATACGACCGCCAAGGCCAACGTTGACGCGCTGGCCACCGGATTGTCGAAGACCGGTTGCGCAATGGCCGACGACGTGCTCGTCGAACCAGACGCCAACGCCGGCATGCTGCAGCCGGTGCCGGGGCAGACGTTCGGGCCCGCAGGCCCGCTCGGCGGGGCCAACCCGGTCGGTTTCACCCCGAACGGGGTCAGCGACGACCTGCCGGCGGAGCCCGTGGTGGCCAAACCCGGCCTGGTGAACTCCGACGGCTCGCCGAACAAGCCGATCACCGCGAGCTGGGATCCGATGGGCACAGCCGGCGGCTACGGACCGGTGAGTGTGAACGGGTCACGGGTGCTGCTGCCGTTCGGGCTGGATCCCACCCGCACGCCGGTGATGGGCAGCTACGGCGAAAACTCCTACGCCGCCAAGGCGCAGTCGGCATGGTATGCGCTGCCCCCGCGAACCCCCGACCGGCCGCTGGTCACCGTCGCGGCCGCGGGTGCCATCTGGTCGTACAAGGAGGACCGCACGTTCAGCTACGGCCAGTCGCTCAAACTCCAGTGGGGCACAACCCGTCCCGGTGGCACCACCGCACCACTGGGTGAGGTGCAGCCGATCGACGTCGGCCCGCAGAAGGAATGGCGCAACCTGCGCTTCCCGCTGGCGTGGGCGCCGCCGGGGGCCGACGCCGCGCGGATCGTCGCCGACGACCCGAACCTGTCCGAGGACCAGTGGTTCGCGTTCACGCCGCCGCGGGTGCCCGTCCTGGAAACGGTGCAGCAGCTCATCGGTTCGCAGACCCCGGTGCTGCTCGACATCGCCACCGCCGCCAACTTCCCATGCCAGCGGCCGTTCTCCGAACACCTCGGCGTCGCCGAACTCCCCGCGTACCGGATCATGCCCGACCACAAGCAGACCACCACGTCGTCGGAACTGTGGGAGCCGGCCCGCGCCGGCGGGCCGCTGCTGTTCGTCAAGGCACTGCTCGGCGGCTACACGGTTCCGTCCTACCTGCGCAACGACTGGTACCGCGACTGGGGAGTGATAGAGAGGTATGACCGCTTCGTGCCCGCCTCGCAAGCGCCGAACGCCGTGATCGAGCAAGGATCCGTCACGGTGCGCGGCTGGACCCGCGCCGGACCGATTCGAGCTTTGCCGTGAATCGAGGCGAGCCATGACCATGACTGAAACCCTCGCACTCACCGGAACCGGCGACCGCGAGAGGGTACGCCGCGACGTCAAGGTCGCCCGCTGGGTGGCCACCATCGCGGGGCTGATCGGCTTTGTGCTGTCGGTGGCCAGCCCGCTGCTGCCGGTCGTGCAGACCACCGCAACGCTGAACTGGCCGCAGAACGGCCAACTCGCCAACGTGACCGCCCCGCTGATCTCGGAAACCGCGGTCTCGCTGCGCGCGACGATCCCGTGTGGCGTGGTGCGGTCGATGCCGCCGTCGGGCGGCCTGCTGCTGGGCACCGGACCGAAGGAGGGCAAGCAGGCCGCGCTCAACGCGATGCTGGTAAACGTCACCGGCGGCCGCGTAGACATCATCGTCCGCAACGTCGTGGTGGGCAGTGTGCCGCGGGCCCAGATCGAGTCGCCCCAGTGCCAGCGGATCGAGATCACGTCGTCGCAGGCCGGCACGTTCGCGACGTTCGTCGGCCTGACCGACACCGCAGGCAACCCGTTGCGCACCGGCTTCACCGACCCCAACCTGCGGCCGGCGATCGTCGGGGTGTTCACGGACCTGACCGGCCCCGCCCCGCCCGGACTCCATTTCTCGGCGCTGATCGACACCCGGTTCTCGACCAGCCCGACGGTGTTGAAGCTGACCGCGATGATCGTCGCAATGGTGGCAACGGCGATCTCGCTGCTCGCGCTGTGGCGGCTCGACCGCCTCGACGGCCGCCGGATGCACCGGCTGATCCCCGCCCGCTGGCGCACGTTGCACGCCGTCGACGTCGTGGTCGTGCTCGGGTTTTTGATCTGGCACATCATCGGGGCGAACTCGTCGGACGACGGCTACATCCTGCAGATGGCCCGCGTCGCCGGCCCCGCGGGCTACATGTCGAACTACTTCCGCTGGTTCGGGAGTCCGGAAGACCCGTTCGGCTGGTACTACGACGTGCTGGCGTTCATGACCCACGTCAGCGACGCCAGCATCTGGATCCGGTTGCCCGACCTGATCGCCGGCCTGTTGTGCTGGCTGCTGCTGTCACGCGAGGTGCTGCCCCGGCTGGGGCCCGCGGTGGTGTCGAACCGGGCCGCGGTGTGGGCGGCGGGCCTGGTGTTGCTGGCGGCGTGGATGCCGTTCGACAACGGCCTGCGGCCCGAAGGGCAGATCGCGCTCGGTTCGCTGATCACGTACGTGCTGATCGAACGCGCGATCATCTCCGGGCGGATGACGCCTGCCGCACTGGCCATCCTGTCCGCCGCGTTCACGCTGGGCATCCAGCCGACCGGGCTGATCGCGGTCGCGGCGCTGATCGCCGGCGGCCGACCGATGCTGCGGATTCTCGTGCGCCGCCACCGGATCATCGGCACCTGGCCGCTGGTGGCGCCGGTGCTGGCCGCCGGCACGGTGGTGCTGACCGTGGTATTCGCCGACCAGACGTTGGCGACGGTCTTGGAGGCCACCAGGATTCGCACCGCGATCGGCCCCAGCCAGCAGTGGTACACCGAGAACCTGCGCTACTACTACCTGATCCTGCCGACCGTCGACGGGTCGCTTTCGCGTCGGTTCGGCTTCCTGGTCACCGCGCTGTCGCTGTTCACCGCGATGTTCATCATGTTGCGGCGCAAGCGGGTTCCCGGTGTGGCGCGCGGGCCCGCTTGGCGGCTGATGGGCGTGATCTTCGGCACGATGTTCTTCCTGATGTTCACCCCGACGAAGTGGGTGCATCACTTCGGCCTGTTCGCCGCTGTCGGCGCGGCGATGGCGGCGCTGGCCACCGTGCTGGTGTCGCCGACTGTGCTGCGCTGGTCACGCAACCGGATGGCGGTACTGACCGCGCTGCTGTTCGTGCTCGCGCTGTGCTTCGCCACCACCAACGGCTGGTGGTACGTCTCCAGCTACGGCGTGCCGTTCAACAATGCGATGCCAAAGATCGACGGAATCACAATCAGCACAATATTTTTCGCGCTGTCTGCGATCTCGGCGCTGTACACCATCTGGCTGCACTTCGTGTCGCGTGAGCATGGCGAAGGCCGGGTGGCGCGGGCACTGACCGCGGCGCCGGTCCCGATCGCGGCCGGCTTCATGGTGATCGTGTTCGTCGGTTCGATGCTTGGCGGCGTGGTGCGACAGTACCCGACGTACTCCAACACCGCGGCCAACCTGCGCGCATTCGTCGGCGGCTGCGGTCTGGCCGACGACGTGCTCGTGGAGCCGGACGCCAACGCCGGGTTCCTGACACCGCTGCCCGGCGACTACGGGCGCTTGGGCCCGCTGGGTGGCGTGAACCCGGTCGGCTTTTCGCCCAACGGCGTGCCGGAACACATTGTCGCCGAGGCGATTCGGATGACGCTTCCACAGCCCGGGACCGACTACGACTGGGACGCGCCGACGAAGCTGTCCACGCCGGGGATCAACGGGTCAACCGTGCCGTTGCCGTACGGGCTTGCCCCGGCCCGGGTTCCGCTGGCGGGCAGCTGGGTTGAGGGCCCGCAACAGCAGAGCACGCTGACGTCGGCGTGGTATCGGCTGCCACCCGCCGACCACGGGCATCCGCTCGTGGTGGTCACGGCCGCGGGTGTGATCACTGGCAACAGCGTGCTCTACGGCCACACCGTCGGGCAGACAGTCGAACTGGAGTACGCGAAGGCCGGACCCGGCGGCGCGCCGGTGCCGGCCGGCCGGCTGGTGCCCTACGACCTCGGCCCAGCGCCGTCGTGGCGCAACCTACGGTTCCCCCGCTCGGCCATCCCGCCGGACGCCGTCGCGGTGCGGGTGGTGGCCGAGGACCTGTCGCTGACGCCGGGCGACTGGATCGCCGTCACCCCGCCGCGGGTGCCGGACCTGCGCTCGCTGCAGGAGTACGTCGGCTCGACCAAGCCGGTGCTGATGGACTGGGCCGTGGGACTGGCGTTCCCGTGTCAGCATCCGATGCTGCACAACGCCGGCGTCACCGAGATCCCCGCGTTCCGGATCACCCCCGACTACACCGCCAAGAAGCAGGACACCGACACCTGGGAAGACGGGATCGACGGCGGCCTGCTCGGCATCACCGACCTGCTGCTGCGGGCCCACGTGATGGCGAGCTACCTGTCGCGCGACTGGGGCCGCGACTGGGGGTCGCTGCGCAAGTTCGACACCATCGTCGGAGCGCGGCCCGCCACGCTGGACTTGGGCACCGCCACCCGCAGCGGCCTGTGGTCGCCGGGCCCGATCCGGATCAAGCCCTAGCGACCGTCACCGGGATCCCGTTGAGGGCGCCGTTGCCGGACGGCTCGTCGAGGAACGTCGGCGGCGACAGCACGTTGGTGTTGACGCCCGGCGATCCGTTGGCCACCGACATCCGGGTGCCCGGCTTGCCGTGGCCCCAGCCGTGGGGCATCGACACCACACCCTGCTTGATCGCGTCGGTGACCTCGACCGGCACCTGCAGCTTGCCCGTCGGCGACACCACCTCGACCAGGTCTCCGGTCACCACGTCGCGCCGCCGCGCGTCGTCGGTGTGCATCAGCAGCGTGCAGCGATCGCGACCCTTCATCAGCGCGGGCACATTGTGCAGCCATGAGTTGTTCGACCGCAGGTGGCAGCGAATACGCGAAGAACACTTCACCACCCATCTCGGCGACCCCGCCGCCAGAATCTCCTGTGACCTGCCAGGGCGAGCGATTATCCTTCCTCAATGGCATCGAGCGTGTCAGGGAAGATTGCATTCGTTACCGGCGGCGCGTCCGGCATCGGCGCCGCGTTGACGACCAAGCTGGTCGACGGGGGCGCCGAGGTCTGGATCGCCGATCGTCAAATCGGCGCGGCGCAGGAGCTGGCCCAACGCCTCAACAGCGTTGGCGCAAAGGCGCACGCGATCGAGCTCGATGTGCGCAGCTATCCATCGTTTGAGAGCGCCGTCGCCGAGGCGGTGCAGCAATCCGGGCGGATCGACTATCTGTTCAACAATGCGGGCATCGGAGTCGGCGGTGAAATCGACTCATACACGCTCGATGACTGGAACGACGTCTTCGACGTGAACCTGCGCGGTGTAGTACACGGCATCCAAGCGGTCTATCCGATCATGATCCGGCAGCACTCCGGTCACATCGTAAACACAGCCTCGATGGCCGGTCTTGTCACCAGTCCGGGTCTGGGGAGCTACACCGCCACCAAACACGCCGTCGTCGGGATCTCGAAGGCGTTGCGGGTGGAGGCCGAGCGCCACGGCGTGCAGGTGTCGGTGTTTTGTCCGGGCGTGATCCGGACCCCGCTGATGACAGGCGGCCAGTACGGACGGATGAACATAGCTGGCGTCAGCGATGAGGAACTCCTCAAATTTGGGGAGCGGTTGCGGCCGATGGCACCCGAAAAGTTCGCCGAGCGCGCCCTTCGTGCGGTGTTGCGTGGAGACGCAATCATTGTGGTGCCGGCATGGTGGAAGGCATGGTGGTACCTGGAGCGGCTGTCGCCAGCGTTGTCGATGCGATTTGCAAAGATATCGCTCAAGCGGCTACGTGAAATGGAGTCCACCGCCTCCTGATCCGCAGCGTGTCTTTGTGGTCAGGCGCACCGGTTCAAACGTCGCGTGGGGCGGTACGGTGGGTAATCCTGCCGCTGGGCATACAGCAATATGTTGCGACTCGCCACGTTTCGGCAAGCTCGAAGGTAATTGTTTGGTGGTGTCGCCGGGCTGACCAGCACCAACTCATCCTGCGCGCGGTCGAGGCGGCCCGCAAGCCGCGGCAGGTCGTCGAGCAGGTATTGCGGCGCCAGCCGGATCTTGGCCTCGGGCGTGCCGAGGATGCCGGGCAGCTGCGGCACCATCGGCCCGAAGTTGATGCCGTTCGGCCGGGCCTTCAGCTTGTCCAGCGTCACCCCGTCGGGGTTCTCGCCGTAGCGGTCGCCGAACGGACCTGTGCGCAGCGTCAGGTCGAGGATCCGCTCCGGGCCGCCGTGGCCGTAGTGCGTGCGGATCGCCGCGCCGTCGAGGCCCTGGGTGAAGCACATGTAGTCGAAGAAGCCGTCGTCGATCGCGGTGACGTCGACGTCTTCGGCCGGCGTGCCGGTGCACAGCCCGGTCAGCCGGACCAGGATCTCCCATTCCTCCGGCCGCCCCCGATCGTCGGGATAGAACACCGGCCGTGAGTAGTTCGCGATGCTGTTGACCGCGAACGCCAGGATCAGGTCGTCGTGGTGCGGCTGCTCCAGCGGCGACTGGCCCGGCAGGATCACGTCGGCGTGCCGGGTGGTCTCGTTGAGCCAGCAGTCGACGGAGATCATCGCGTCCAGTTGCGGCAACACCTCGTCGAGCTTGTCGCCCGCTGGGCTCGACAGCACCGGGTTGCCCGCCACCGTGATCAACGCTTTGATCTGCCCGTCGCCCGGCGTCGCGATCTCCTCGGCCAGGCACGACACCGGCGCCTGCCCCAGCACTTCCTTCGCGCCGCGCACGCGCGTGCGCCAGCGGCCGAAGATCGCCGCCGTGATCGGCAGCCACTCGCTGGCGCGTGCCGCGGTGGCCGTGCGGACCGGGTCGATCACAATCACCCTGCCGCGCTTGCGGATCCCGTTGAGGATGCCCATGACGTCCGGTGCGGCCAGCAGCGAGCCCTGCGACGCCGCCGGGTTGGCGCCCATCACGATGAGCAGGTCGGTGCGTTCGACGTCCGGCACCGGGAACGTCCACCAGCCGCCGTACATCAGGTGTGACGTCAGGTTCTTCGGCCACTGGTCGACGGTGCCGGGCGAGTAGGTGATCGGCATGCCGGACATGCCCAGCAGCACGCCCGTGTAGCGACCCAGCGAGAAGGAATGCGCCAACGGGTTGCCGGTGTAGGCGGTCACCGCGCCGATGCCGTGCTCTGTGATGACCGGAGCAAGCAGCTCTGTGCAGCGGCGGAACGCCGCGTCCCAGCCGACCTCTTGCCATTGCCCGTCGACCTTGATCATCGGCCTGCGGATCCGCTCCGGATCTTCGTGCACCGCCCCCAGCGACGCGCCCTTGGGGCAGAGGTGGCCGTGGCTGAACGCGTCGTCGCGGTTGCCGCGGACCCCGGTTACCCGGCCACCCTCGACGTGGATCTCCAGGCCGCACATCGCCTCGCACAGCGGGCAGGTGTAGAGGTGCCGGCCGTCTTCGCCGGTGCGGGCCAACGGCGCAACGAGCCCGGTGGTCACCCGCTCACCGTACGCTACGCTGCGTAGCGAAAATGTTCGGCCACCCAGCGAAGCAGGGCGCGGTCCGAGCCCGGCGCGCCCATGTGAGCGATCCCCAGCGGGAGGTCGCCGTCGCGGGCGAGCGGAAGGACGACGACCGGCGCGCCCGCGAGGCCGGCAACGCACGTCAGCCGCATCGTCGCCGACCGCGCCGCGGCGATGGTGTCGGCGTCGGCGTTCGCGGCCGGAGCCCCGCCCGCCGTGGCTGGACCGACGAGCACGCGGCCATCGGCGGTCGCATCAATCACTTTCTGCCGCACCATGTCTCGCAGACGCCACGCCGGCCTCACGTCGACGGCGGTGATCTGCGAGGCGGTGGCGAACCGCTCGGCGACGTCGGGCCCGAAGTCGGGATGTGCCTTGGTAATCCACGCCCCGTGTTCGGCCCACGCCTCGTAGCCCTGGATCAGCCGGAACGCCTCTGCGCAGTCGGCGAGGTCGACGCCGAGGCCGGCGGCATCGGCCGTCGACGTCACGGGCGCGGACTCCGCGTGCTCCCCGAGCAGCACCTCGGCGGCTGACAGCAGCAGCGCCGGGTCGCGGGTCAGCAGCCCGACAGTGTCGAACGACCGGGCGAGGTGCACGATCCCTGAGTCGGCCACCGCGCCGACAGTCGGTCGCCACCCGATGATCCCGCAGTAGCTTGCGGGCACCCGGATCGAGCCGCCGGTGTCCGTGCCGAGCGCCAAGTCGCACACGGCGGCTGCGACCGCGGCGGCCGACCCGGCCGACGAGCCGCCCGGGACATGGCCGGGCGCAGCGACATTGGTCGGCGTGCCGTAGTGAACGTTTCTGCCGGCGATCGAGTAGGCCAGCTCGTCGCAGATGGTCTTGCCGATGGCGGTCGCCCCCGCGGCCACCAGCTGTACCACCGCCGTGGCGTTCTCGGTCGCCGGCTGGTGGTCGCGCGCATACGCCGGGTTACCCGCGCCTGTCACCACACCGGCGACGTCGATGACGTCCTTGACCGCGAGCGTGATTCCGGCCAGTGGCCCGTGTGCGGCGCCGGTGGCCAGCACCCGCGGCGGGCGGACGAACGCATGCACGTAGTCCTCGGGCCGGTGCACGAATGTCAGATCGGGATCAGGCCGTGCTTGCGCTGGACGCGCCAGTGAATCTGCTTGTCCCGCAACAGGTGCATCGCCTTGCGCAGCTGCAGCCGGGTGGTGTGCGGTTCGATCACCGCGTCGATGAACCCGCGCTCGGCAGCGATCCACGGGATCGCCATGTTGAGGTTGTAGCCCTCGACGAAGCTGCGTTTGATCTCCTGCGCCTCGGGCGTCGTCGGATCGGGGAACCGCTTCATCAGCAGTTGCGCGGCGCCGTCCGCACCGATCACCGCGATGCGCGCGGTCGGCCATGCGAAGTTCAGGTCCGCGGTCAGCTGCTTGGAACCCATCACCGCGTACGCGCCGCCGTAAGACTTGCGGACCGTGATCGTCACCTTCGGCACGTCGGCCTCGACCACCGCGTACAGGAACCGGCCGCCGCGCTTGATGATCCCGTTCTTCTCCTGCTCCACGCCGGGCAGGAATCCGGGGGTGTCGACGACGAACACCAGGGGCACGTTGAACGAGTCGCAGAACCGGACGAACCGCGCGGCCTTGTCGGAGGCCTCGTTGTCGATCGCCCCGGACAGCACCATCGGCTGGTTGGCGACCACCCCGACCGGACGGCCGTCCACCCGCGCGAAGCCGGTGATGATCGCCTGGCCGGCCTGCGCGGCGACGTCGAGGAAGTCCCCGTCGTCGAACATCCGCAGCAGGATCTCGTGCATGTCGTATGCCATGTTGTCGCTGTCGGGCACGAGCGAGTCGAGCTCGAGGTCGTGCGGGGTGACCTCGGGCTCGAGCCCCGGGTTGATGATCGGCGGGTCGTCAAACATGTTGGCGGGCAGGAAGTCCAGGAAGTCGCGAACGTATTGGAAGGCGGCGGCCTCCGACTCGACGACCTGATGGATGTTGCCGTAGCGGGCCTGGTAGTCGGCGCCGCCGAGCTCGTCGAGCGTAACGTCCTCGCCGGTGACGTCCTTGATCACGTCGGGCCCGGTGACGAACATGTACCCCTGGTCGCGCACGGCGACCACCAGGTCGGTCTGGATCGGCGAGTACACCGCACCGCCCGCGCACTTGCCCAGGATGATCGAGATCTGCGGCACCACGCCGGACAGCAGGTCGTGGCGGCGGCCCAGCTCGGCGTACCAGGCCAGCGACGTGACCGCGTCCTGGATGCGGGCGCCGCCGGAGTCGTTGATCCCGATGATCGGGCAGCCGACCATCGCGACCCATTCCATCAGCCGGGCCACCTTGCGGCCGAACATCTCCCCAACCGTGCCGCCGAAAACCGTTTGGTCGTGCGAGAACACGCCGACGGGCCTGCCGTTGATGGTGCCGTGCCCGGTAACGACACCGTCGCCGTACAGCGCGTTCGGGTCGCCCGGCGTGCGCGCGAGGGCGCCGATCTCCAGGAAGCTACCCGGGTCGAGCAGCGCGTGGATGCGGGCACGGGCGCTCGGGATGCCCTTCTTGTCCCGCTTGGCCGCGGCGGCTTCACCGCCGGGCTCGGAGGCCTGCTCCAGCTTCGCGCGCAGCTCGGCCAGCTTCTCGGCGGTGGTCGCGGGGTGGCCGGGTGGGGGTGATCCAGCGTGGCCGGGCGATCCAGCGGTCACTACTTGCCCACCTCTGTCGGTTGGCTGGTTTCGGCTTCGATCTTGCTCAGCGCCTGGCTCATGTGCGCGGCGACCTTCGCGATGATCGGTTCGTCGATGGCCTGGATGTGCTCGCCACCGATCGGCACGATCTCGAGGTCGGGTACGTACTCACCCCAGCCGCCGTCGGGCTTGCGGGTCGCGTAGCGCGGCTCGAACATGATCGCGTCGTCGTGGTAGCGGTCGGCCATGTACAACGTGACATGGCCGTCGTACGGCTGGATCTCGGCGGTGTCGATCGCGCGATTGTCCAGGTACGACGTGCGCTGGTGCTCGATGATCCCGCCCGGGATCTCCACACCGCTTTGCTTCACGGCGCCGAGCACGAACTTGACCTGGCCCTCGTCGTCGAGTTGCTCCAACTGCTCGTACGGGATCTGCGGGATCGTGACGTTGAACGTCTTCTCGGCGAACCGGGCGTAGCGGTCCCAGCGCCTGCGGATCTCCTCCTTGGTCTGCGGGATCTCCTCGCCCGCGCGCACCGCGTCGATCAGGCCGACGAACCGCACGTCGCAGCCCTGCTGCTGCAGCCCGATCGCGCAGGCATAGGCCAGCACGCCGCCCAGCGACCAGCCGACCAGGATGAACGGACCGTCGCCCTGCATCTCGCGCAGCTTCGGCACGTACTGCCTGGCCCGCTCCTCGATCGTGCCCTCGACACGCTCGAAGCCGTACATCGGCGTGTCCGCCGGCAAGCGGTTAAGCAGCGGCTCATAGACGACGGTCGACCCGCCCGCGGGGTGGAACACGAACACCGGTATCTTGCCGGCGCCCTCCGGCCCTTCCGGCCGTGGCCGGATCGTCCGGACGAACCCGTCGATCTGGCCGGCCTCCAGGTACTCGCGAACCTTCTCGGCCAGCGCCTCGATCGTCGTTGACGACCGCACGTGCTCGATGCTGATCGGTCCGTCGGCACGCTCCGCGAGCCGCTGCGCCATCTTCGCGGCGGTGTCGTCGTCAAGATCCGGCAACGGATTGAAGACACTGCCCGGCGACTTGCCGGTGACGATCGCCCATGTCGCGAACGTGACCCGCTCCGCGGCGTCACGCGGCGGCACGTCGGAATTCAGCGCGTCGGCGACGGCCTTCTGGTCCAGGGCCGCCGCGGCCTCGCCCGGCTTCGGCGCGTCGGGCCCGAGCGGGTTCGTCGGGGGCGGTGGGATGGCGGCTTCGGACACCGGCGCCTCGGACGAGGTCGGCGCCGCACCGCTCACCAGCGCGGCCTGCTCGGCGGCGATCTCCTGGGCCGTCTGCGTCTTCTGGTGCTCGTGCAGCGCCTCGACCTCGTCGCGGTGCTCGATCGCGTACTCGATCAGCTTCTCGACGGCATACAGGTTCGCGTCGCGGACCGCCTGCAGCTGGATCGGCGGCAGGTCGAAGTCGTACTCGACGCGGTTCTTGATCCGCACCGCCATCAGCGAGTCGAGGCCCAGCTCGATCAGCGGTACCTCCCACGGGAGATCCTCGGGCTCATAGCCCATCGCGCTGGACACGATCGTGGCCAGCCGCTGGCCCACGGTCTCACCGGAGTCCGGCGACCACTTCTGGAAGCCGGCGCCCAGGTTGGCGCCTATGGTCAGGTTGTCGTGCAGGATCTCGGCGTCGGGCTGTTCGTCGACCGCGGCCGGTGCGGCCTCCTCGACAGGCGCCGGTGCCGTCTCGACAGCGGCGCCCGTCGCCACCGCCGCCGGCAGCGCCGACGCCTGGCCGCCGCGCGCGACGACCGCGTCGTAGACGAGTGTGAACGACTCGTCGATGCGGGCGTGCACCTGCACGGCCGCGCCGCCAGGGTGGCGGGTCAACGTCGTCACCAGCCGGGCACCCTCGCCGGGCACCGCGCGCTGCTCGGACGTGGTCAGCTGCGCATCCAGAAGCACCTGCGCCGCAGCCGCTTTCACCAGCGCGGCCAGATCGGCCTCGCCGCGCGGCTTGAACTCCCACACGTGGCGGCCGTCGGGCATCGCCACGTGCGCACCCGGCATAATGACCGACCCGTCGCCGGAGAAGTGCGCGTCGAGCCAATGCTGCTTGCGGCGGAACCTCGTCGGCGGGATGTTCGCGTAGTCCTGCGGACCCTGCGCCCGGCTGAACAGCGTACGGATGTCGAGCTCGTGGCCGTGCACGAAAAGCTGAGCAAACGCCGCGGTCATCGAGTCGACCTCGTCCTGCTTGCGCGCAAGCGTCGCTATCAGCTGTGCGTCGGGCAGGCCGGCCGCGGCCGTCGTCAGGCCCACCTGCATCAGCGCGACCGGGTTCGGCGCCAGCTCCAGGAACGTGGTGTGCCCGTTGTCGACCGCGTTGCGGATACCGTGGGTGAAGTAGACGCTGTGGCGCAGGCCCTTCTTCCAGTAGTCGACGTCGTGGATCGGCTCGCCGCCGGGCCGGATGTAGCCGCCCCCGTGGACCGTCGAGTAGTAGCCGATCCTGGTCGGCAGCGGCTGGATGCCCTGCAGCTCGGCCGCCAGCTCGCCGAGCAGCGGGTCCATCTGCGACGTGTGGCTGGCGCCCTTGGTCTGGAACTTGCGGGCGAACTTGCCCTCCGATTCGGCCCTGGCGATGATCGCGTCGACCTGCTCGGGCGGCCCGCCGATCACAGTCTGGTTCGGCGCGGCGTAGACGCACACCTCCAGATCCGGGAAGTCGGAGAACACCGTCTTGATCTCGTCGGCTGAGTACTCGACGAGCGCCATCAACCGGATGTACTCGCCGAACAGCATCGCCTCGCCCTCGCCCATCAGGTGCGAGCGGGAGCAGATCGCGCGGGTGGCGTCCGCCAGGGACAAGCCACCGGCGAAGTACGCCGCGGCGGCCTCGCCCAGCGACTGCCCGATGACCGCGCCGGGCCTGGCGCCATGATGCTTGAGCAGCTCGCCGAGCGCGACCTGGATCGCGAAGATCACGATCTGGGTGGTCTCGATGCCGTAATCCTGTGCGTCGTCGAGGATCAGCTCGACGATCGAGTATCC
The DNA here is from genome assembly GCA_963811535.1 of uncultured Actinomycetota bacterium. Lineage (GTDB taxonomy): Bacteria > Actinomycetota > Actinomycetes > Mycobacteriales > Mycobacteriaceae > Mycobacterium. Next base: position 33,563 of record CAWERF010000003.1, read on the forward strand.
GCGCTCGTCCTGAACCAACGAGTCGACCTTGTCGATCCACTCGGCGAACACCGGGTTGCGTAGGTACAGGCTCTTGGCCATCTTGCGGTGCTGCGCGCCGAACCCGGCCAGCACCCACACCGGCCCGTTGGTGACCGGGCCGTCGGCGCTGAACACGTTCGGCCGCTGCTTGCCGTCTGCGATCGCGCGCAGGCCCTTGATCGCCTCGTCGTGATCGTGCGCGAGCACCACCGCGCGTGAGCGGCCGTGGTTGCGCCGCGACAGCGCACGGCCGATCGACTCGAGCGACGACTCCCGGCCCTCGGGGGTGTCCATCCAGTCGGCCAGCTCCGCGGCGGCCGCCTTCTTGCGCGACGTCAGGAACGCCGAAATCGCAAGCGGCACAACCGGAGTGGGCGGCTCCGCTGCCTCGAGTTCCTGGAGCGCAATCTCCTTGAGCCGCAACGCTTCATCGGTCAGCCCCGGCAGTTCGTAGTCGGGTCCCACCGCCGCCGGGAGATCGTCGTCAATGAACTCGCCGTACTCGTCGAAGCGCACCCCGCCGACGTACGTCGTGGCGGCCTCCTCGACCTTCGCCTCTTCGACGACAGGCTCGGGTTCGGGCTCCTTCTCCACCACGTCACGCGGTAGCACCTCGCGTAGCACCAAATGCGCGTTGGCGCCGCCGAACCCGAAGCCGGACACGCCTGCGATCGCGTAGCCGCCGTAACGGGGCCAGTCGGTGACGGTGTCGGCCACCTTCAGCCGCACCGCGTTGAAGTCGATGTACGGGTTGGGACCCGCGTAGTTGATCGACGGCGGCAGCTTGTCGTGCTGCAGCGCCAGCACCATCTTCGCCAGGCTGGCCGCGCCCGCCGCGGACTCCAGGTGGCCGACGTTGGACTTCACCGCACCGAGCAGCGCCGGCTTGTCCGCGGCACGTCCCTTGCCGACGACGCGGCCGAGCGCCTCGGCCTCGATCGGGTCGCCGAGGATCGTGCCGGTGCCGTGCGCCTCGATGTAGTCGACCGTGCGCGGATCGATCCCGGCATCCTTGTACGCCCGGCGCAGCACGTCGGCCTGCGCATCCGGGTTCGGGGCGAGCAGGCCGTTGGAGCGGCCGTCGTGGTTGATCGCGCTGCCGGCGATCACGGCCAGGATCTGGTCGCCGTCGCGGCGGGCGTCGTCCACTCTCTTGAGCACCACCATGCCGCCGCCCTCGGAGCGGGCGTAGCCGTCGGCGTCGGAGCTGAACGATTTGATCCGTCCGTCGGCGGCCAGCACTCCGCCGACCTCGTCGAAACCGACAGTCACCAGTGGCGTGATCAGCGCGTTGACACCGCCGGCGAGCACCACGTCCGCCTCGCCGTTGCGCAGCGCCTGCACGCCCTGGTGCACGGCCACCAGCGAGCTCGAGCAGGCGGTGTCGACCGCGACCGACGGGCCGCGGAAATCGTAGAAGTAGGACACCCGGTTGGCGATGATCGAGCTCGCCGTGCCGGTGATCGCGTACGGGTGCGCGACCGTCGGATCGGACATTGCCAGGAAGCTGTAGTCGTTGAGGGAGCTGCCCATGTACACCCCGACGCTTTGGCCGCGCAGGCTCGACGCCGGGATCCGAGCATGCTCGAGCGCCTCCCACGTCAGCTCCAGCGCCATCCGCTGCTGCGGGTCGAGGTTGTCGGCCTCCATCTTCGACAGCGCGAAGAACTCGGAGTCGAAGTCCTTGATGTCCTTCAGGTAGCCGCCGCGGGTGCGGGCTTTCGCGACGCGCTCGGCGATCCGCGGCTCGTCGAGGAACTCCGACCAGCGGCCCTCCGGCAGGTCGGTGATCCCGTCGCGGCCCTCCAGCAGACCCTGCCACGTCTGGTCGGGGGTGTTCATCACGCCGGGGAAACGCGTGGACAGGCCCACCACGGCGATGTCGGCGACCTCCCGGTCGCGCGACCAGTCCTCGTCGTCGTCGCTTTCGACCACCGCGGGCTCGCCCTCGATGATGCGCGTCGCCAGCGACTCGATGGTCGGGTGCCGGAACGCGACGGTGGCCGACAGCGTGACGCCGGTCAGGTCCTCGATGTCGGCGGCCATCGCCACCGCGTCGCGGGATGCCAGGCCAAGCTCGACCATCGGGGTGGTCTCGTCGATCGAGTCCGGCGATACGCCGGTGGCGTTGCCCACCCAGTTGCGCAGCCAGGCGCGCATCTCGGCGACGGTCATGTCGGGTTTGCGGTCTTGCTCGGTCATCAGGACTACTCGTCGGTGGCGAACGCGTCCACCTGGGCCGTGCCGCCGCGCAGGCTGCCGTCGATGTACGCGGCCCGGCAGGCCCGGCGACCGATCTTTCCGCTCGAGGTACGCGGGATGGTCCCGGCCGGCATCAGCAGCACGTCCCGCACTGTCACGCCGTGGCGCACCGCGACCGCGGCGCGGATGTCGTCGGCGATCGGCGCGGGGTCGAGCTTGTGCGTGCCGGCGGCGCGCTCGCCGACGATCACCAGCTGCTCCGAGGTGTCGTCCTTGTCGTACTTCAGCCCGGCGTGCGGGTTGTCGAACACCGACTGCGGCAGCTGGTTCGCGGGCACCGAGAACGCCGCGACGAAGCCGGGCCGCACCGCGCGGGTGGCTTCCTGGGCGGTGTACTCCAGGTCGTGCGGGTAGTGGTTGCGCCCGTCGATGATCGCCAGGTCCTTGACCCGGCCGGTGACGTAGAACTCGCCGTCGAGGAACGCACCCAGGTCGCCGGTGCGCATCCACATCGCGTCGTCGGGCGCTCCGTCGGCGTGCGACGGGTTGGCCCGCGACTTCAGGATGTTCCTGAAGGTTTCGGTCGTCTCCTCTTCTCTGTTCCAGTAGCCGGAGCCGACGTTGTTGCCGTGCACCCAGATCTCGCCGACCTGGCCGTCGGGCAGCTCGGTGGCGTTGTCCGCGTCGACGATCGCGACCCGCTCGTCGTAACCGATCTCGCCACACGATGCCTGCGGCACCGCCTTGGGCGAGTCCGCGTCGACCCGGACAAGCCTGCCGTTGTTGAGCTCGTCGCGGTCGAGATGAATGATCTTCGGCGGCATTTTGACGTTCGTCATCGACACGAAGAGCGTGGCCTCGGCCAGTCCGTACGACGGCTTGATGGCGGTCGACGGCAGCCCGTACGGCGCGAACGTGTCATGGAACTTGCGCATCGACGATTCCGACACCGGCTCGCTGCCATTGAGGATGGCCAGCACGCTGGAGAGATCCAGGTCCGGGTCACCGTCCTTGGGCGCGCCGCGCAGGGCGGCGTGCTCGAACGCGAAGTTCGGCGCGACCGAGAACGTCGGGCCGTGGTCGTCGCCCTTGACACCGAGCTCGCGGATCCAGCGGATCGGCCGGCGCACGAACGCGGCCGGGGTCATGAACGCGACGTACCGGCCGACGATCGACGGCAGCATCATCGTGATCAGGCCCATGTCGTGGAAGAACGGCAACCAGGTGACGCCGCGCTGCCCCTCCTCGACCTCCAGCGCCATCACGACCTGCGTCAGGTTGGTGGCCACCGCCATGTGCGTGATCTGGACGCCGGCCGGGGTGCGGGTCGAGCCGGAGGTGTACTGCAGGTACGCGATCGTCTCCTCGGTGGGGTTGTCCGGCTGCACCCAGGTCGCGCCCACCTCGTCGGGCACGGCGTCGACTGCGATGACGCGCGGACGTTCCTTGGCGGGACGGTTGCGGAAGAACTTTCGCACGCCCTCCGCCGATGCGGTCGTGGTCAGGATCGTCGACGGGGTGCAGTCATCGAGCACCGCGTGCAACCGGCCGACATGGCCGGGCTCGGCCGGGTCGAATAACGGCACCGCGATCCGGCCGGAGTAAATCGCCCCGAAGAACGCGGACAGGTAGTCGAGGCTCTGCGGGCACAGGATCGCGACCCGGTCGTCCGGCCGGGTGACCTGCTGCAGCCGTGCGGCGACCGCGCGGTTGCGGGCGCCGAACTGCGACCAGGTCAGGTCGCGTTCGACGCCGTCCCGCTCGGTCGAGAAGTCGAGGAACCGGTACGCCAGATGATCGCCGCGGCTGCCGGCCCAGCGCTCCACGTGCCGGACGAGGCTGGCCCCCTCGGGGAACCTGATGCGTCCCGTCTTCTTGTCGATGAACGGGTTGACGAATATCGCCACGTTCTTTCTCTCCTGTCGAAGCACACTCGCGCTCGGGCTCTGGCGCATTTACGCTGCGAAGCCCAAACCTCCAAGATGGTACAGCCCACCACGGCGCGGAATCGGGATGCGCGCTGACCTGCTTATTCGCGACTCTCAACTGTTGTTGCTCTTAGTTATTTCTTAATGTTAAGGGACGCCGATGTGGTGACCAAATTTTGATGACTGTCACCCGTGCTTGGGATGCGGCGCATTGTCGACCAGGTTCTGCGCCCAGTTCCGCGCCCACACCGTGGCGGGCTGGCCGTCCAGCGACCAGAACTGCGTCGTCCCATACAACGCGTGCACCGGTTGACCCGCCCCGCCGGCGAGCACGTCCAGCGTCTTCGGCAGGCTCGTGACGTTGAACGCCTCCTCGGGCGCCGCGCAGATCAGGTCACCCGGCGCGCAGATCTCGTAGGTGCGGTCGTTGAGGGCGCCGAACCCGCCCGGACGCGGGCCGGTCATGGTCAGGCCCAACGACGACAGCATCGGCACTTCGTGCAAGGTGATCTCCGCCCCCTGCCCGGGCGGGTTGGGGCCGACGTCCTGACCAACCCCGGTCTGGCGACGGCCGTCGGCGATCAGCGCGACACCCAGTACCAGGTCCTCGTCGACCGGGCCTCGCCCGTTGCCGATATCGCTGGCGAGGTCACCGGCGATCACCGCGCCCTGCGAGAAGCCGACGATCACGTAGCTGGTCAACGGGCATTTGGCGGCCATGTCCGAGATCGCCTTTTCGGCGGCTTGGGTGCCCTCCGAGCGGCTGTCGTTGTAGGACATCTGCTTGTCGTTGGAGAGCGGATTGTGGAACTGCGCGGTGTAGGGAACGGTGTAGGCCTGTACACGGCTGCCGTCGAACTGCTGGGATACGGGCCGAGTCACGTTGAGCAGCAACGCATTCGGGAACTGCGTCGGGTTCAGCGGGTCGTCCTGGTCCGACGACTCCCAGGTGCCGGGAATCGCGATCATCTGCACGTCAGGGCAGCTGGCGGGCTGAGACTCCGGGCGCGCTTTGTTCGGGCCCGTGGTGCTGGTCGGCGGCTGCGCGTTCGGAGGAACCGACGCCTGGGGACCAGATGATGGTCGGCGGATCATGATCACCAGCACCGCGATGACAAGCGCGACGACGACGGCAACCGCACCGGCAGCGGCCAGGGCCAGTATCCGGTGGCGGCGACTACGCCGAGAGTTCTTCGCCATCTTCTCCTGCTAGCAGAGTCGTTCGGTTGCGATCCGGATGTAGTTCTGGGTGGCGGCGTCGACGTCGGAATTGTGCATATCGCCGGCCACCAGCGGATGCACGAAATCCCACACCGCCTGCGGACTCTGCCCTGCCGCCCGTGCCTGGCAGACATACGAGCCGATGCTCAATGCCATCAGGTCACTGGACGGATGCACGCCTGCCGCGCCGAGCGCGTCCAGGTATGCGCGTTGCTGACCAGTCACCACCAACTTGCTGGATGCGGTGCCGGCCGAACCGGGCGACGCCGGAAGCGGCGTTACGTCCGGATCGTCGGGGGCAGGCGCCGACGTGCTTGTCCGATCGTTCGGTAACGCGACCCTCGACATCAGGCCGTCGGTGGCGGCACAACCGGACAGCACGGTCGCGGCCAATGCGACCGTCACCGCGGTCGAACACCGGGTCGCCCGCCTTGCCGTCAGCTGCACCCCTCCAAGGTACCGGCTCGCGAAGGCGGTCCCGGTCCGCCAATGTCGCAGTTTGCTAACGCTCGACGACTACCTGATGGCGGCGACTATATCGCCGGACATCGCCGCTAGCTGCGGTCCCCACGACGACCAGTCGTGGTTCCCGCCGGCCGGGAAGTCGAAGTGCCCGTTGTGGCCACCGACGGCCCGATAGTGCTGATAGAACTCGCGATTGGTGCCTTGGGCCTGGTCGGCGTAGCCGATCATCGCCGGCGCATCGCTGGTCGTCAGGGTCCCGGGGCTGAAGATCCACAGCCGGGTGTTGTTTTGCGCGAGCAGCGAGACGTGCACGTCCGGGTCGTGCCACTTCCACCGACCCAGCTGTGGCAGGCCCCACATGTTGCGGGTGTCGACCCCGCCGAACTGCATCATGCCGGCGGTGATCGCGCCGTTCACCGTGGTGCTGGACGGGGTGAGGAACCCGGACATCGAGCCGGCGTAGCCGAACCGGTCGGGGTGGAACGTGGCCATCGTCACCGCGCCGGTGCCGCCCTGGGCGGCGCCGACGATCGCGTGACCGTTGGGTGCCAGGCCCTTGTTTGCGGAGAGCCAGTTGGGCAGTTCGCTGGACAGGAACGTCTCCCACTGGCGGCTGCCGTCCTGCTCCCAGTCGGTGTAGAGGCTGTAGGCACCGCTCGCCGGGGCCACCACGGAGATGCCCTTGCCGGCCAGGGTGTTCATCGCGTTGCCCGCGGTCACCCAATTGCTGACCGTGTCCCCCGCGTCGAACGCATCGAGCAGATAGACCGCGTGCGGGCCGCCGCCCATGAACGCGACCGGAATGTCGCGGCCCATCGCGGCCGACGGGACCATCAGATATTCGACGTCCGCGGCCTTTGCGGTCGTCGTGCCGGTCCACAGCCCGACGGCCAACATCACCGTCAAGATCATCCGCACCATCAACCCGCGCCTCATACCCCACCTCACGTCTCGACTGGTCCCGGAGAGGCCCGCTCCGCGTTGTAGTGAACCACATCCCTAATCGAGGGCGCTTCGGAACGACCAACGGCGACGGCCATCAGGGCCGCCGCCGTTGCGTCGGAGGTATGCGCCGCGCTATGTGGTAGGTGTCGCGCCCAGCGTCCGCTGGATGTCCGGCTTCATCTGCTGCAGCTGGGAACCCCAATAGCCCCAGCTGTGCGTGCCGTTGTCCGGGAAGTTGAACACCCCGTTCTTACCGCCGTCGGCGAGGTAGGTGTCGCGGAAGGTGATGTTCGTCCGCTTCGTGAAGCCCTCGAGGAACTTCGCGTTGAAGAGGTTGCCCGCGCTGGTGCCGGCGTCCAGGTCGGACGGGTTGCCGTTACCGCAATAGATCCAGATGCGGGTGTTGTTGTTCACCAGCTTCTGCATGTTGACCATCGGGTCGTTGCGCTTCCACGCGGGGTCGCTCGAGGGGCCCCACATGTCCGCGGACTTGTAGCCGCCGGCGTCACCCATGGACAGACCCATCAGCATGGGCCACCAGCCCTCGGAGAGGTTCAGGAAGCCCGACAGCGACGCGGCATAGGGGAACTGGTCCGGGTGGTAGATCGCCAGTATCAGCGAGGCTGAACCGGCCATCGACAGGCCCACCGCGGCGCTGCCGGTCGGCTTGACCTGCTTGTTGGCGGCCAGCCATTGCGGCAGCTCGCTGGTCAGGAAGGTCTCCCACTTGTAGGTCTGGCAGCCGTCTTTGCCGCAGGCAGGCTTGTACCAGTCGCTGTAGAAGCTGGACTGCCCACCGACCGGCATTACCACCGACAGGCCGGAGTTGTAGTACCACTCGAACGCGGGGGTGTTGATGTCCCAGCCGTTGAAGTCGTCCTGAGCGCGCAGGCCGTCAAGCAGGTACACGGCGGGGGAGTTGTTACCACCGCTCTGGAACTGAATCTTGATGTCGTGCCCCATCGACGGCGACGGCACCTGTAGGTACTCGACCGGAAGACCCGGCCGGGAGAATGCCCCCGCAGTCGCCGAGCCGCCTACGACACCCACGAGGGCCGGCAGCAAGGCGGCCGCCACAGCGGCGACCGTCAGCCGGCGCGCCCATCGGCCGCGCATCTTCTCAACGAACTTCATGAATTGTGTCCATCCCATCTTTTCGTATGCCGCACCGCGCGCGATGCCCTGGTAGTCAACCACACCCGGGTGTGGTCTTCTCGACTCGAGTCCCCGACAACGTGTTTAGTTATGTCTTCAGTTATGTCTTCAGTTATGTCTTCAGTTATTACTTCAGTTATCGGTTCAACGTGGCGATCAAGTCAGGTTTCAGGGCCGTCAATTGAGCCCCCCAATACGGCCACGAATGGTTGCCTGTCGGCGGGAAATTGAAGGTGGCGTGGTTGCCCCTGCCTTCACGTATGCGGCCTGGAAGTCCTTGTTGCTCTTGTTGGCCATCGACTCCAGGCTGTTTGCGTTGAACTGCTGGTTCGGGTCGGCGTTCGCGTCCAGGTCGGTCTCCCCGCCCGGCGCGCAGTAGACCCACAGCCGGGTGCCGTGGCCCGCGATGGTCGCGGCCTGCTTGACGGGGTCGTTCCGCTTCCACGCCGGGTCCCATGGCGCACCCCACATGTCGTCGGGGCTGAAGCCGCCGGCGTCCATCATCGCGAACCGGATGGCCTGCGTCATCAACAAGGCCGACGGGTTCAAGAAGCCCGACAACGAGCCGGCGTAGATGAACGCTTGCGGGTGGTACGCCGACAGGATCAGCGCGGCACCGCCCGACATCGACAAACCGACGACGCCGTTGCCGGTCGTCGAGATCTGCTTGTTGGAGGCCAGCCACGCAGGCAGCTCCTGGGTCAGGAAGGTCTCCCAGTTGTAGGTGACCGTGCCGTTCTTGCCCTTCGCAGGCTTGTACCAGTTGGTGTAGAAGCTGGACTGCCCGCCGACGGGCATCGCCACCGAGATGCCGGACTGATAAAGCCACTCGAACGCCGGGGTGTTGATGTCCCAGCCGTTGAAGTCGTCTTGGGCGCGCAGGCCGTCGAGCAGGTACACCGCGTGCGGGCCGCCGCCCTGGAACTGGATGCGAATGTTGCGCCCCATCGACGGCGACGGCACATCCAGGTATTCGACCGGCAGGCCCGCGCGGCTGAACGCCCTGGCCGTCGGCGCCCCGCCCGTTGCCGTCACCAGCGCCGCCAGCGTCAAGAGTGCGGCCATCGCGACAGCGAGGCGCAAGGGTCCAGCCATCAGTTGCTTCAACCATCCGTTCACATGTCCGGTGATCATTTTCGGGCACTGCTCGCGGTCAGCGCTCATGGCACTCGATTCGGGTATCGCCGCGACGGCACCGCGGCGTTACCGCAAAAACGGGGCCGGCGATCGGCTAACTCGATGCCGACCGGCTACGGCCCCGTTGCCGGTAAGCCAGTGTAAGGGGTACCACTTAACGGCGGCTCACTCAAGCCGCACCGGATGAGCTCGTAGGAGGGCACCCGGTTGATTCGGTAGCGGGTGAACTCGTAGGAGTGCAGGAAGTTGGAGGCGAACCGGCGCAGCCCCATCGGCTCACGGATCGACTTCAGCACGGCCTCGGTGGCGGGGCATTTCAGCGCGGCCTGCGCCCGCGTGACCCAGTTCTGGTCGAGGTACGGGGGCAGGAACGGGTCGCGCTTCAAGAACGGTCCCTCGGCCACCGCCCAATCCGGGAACAGGTCCTTGTCGTGGCCGATGCGGCCGTCTTCGAGCCGCGCGGTGTGCTGCGCGAGCGGGTTTGCCAGCCCGATCTGGTCGATCACCCGAACGTTGAGCCCGACGTTCATGCCCAGCATGCCGAGGTTTGTGAAAAACACTGTGTGAGGACCCTTTTGCATGGCCTTAGGATCCGGCGGCGCTCCCGGCGCGGGCGGCGGTGGCGGGATCGCCGGCACGACATCCCATTGCGTGTAGTTGCCAGACGGCAATAGCAGCGCACCGACGGGGGTGTTGTCGATGGCTTCGAGCACCGCACGCATCCGCGGGTAGTCCAGGTAGTCGGCGGCGGTCAGCGGGTGGGCGTGTCCGGTCGCCTGGGAGTAGAACCGGCGCTCGTCGACGATGCCGGAGTAGGTGACCTTGGTGGCGTCGTCACCCATGCCGGGCGAATTCGCGGCCCACAACGACCAGCCCGCGACGGCGAGCGACGCGACGGTGGTGGCGCCGGCCAGAAGGTAGCCGCCCTCGCGCGAGAATTTCGTTCCGTCGGGAAGGACCACGGGAATCACCGCGACGGGAGCCAGCAGGCAGAACAGCGGTGTTAGCAAAATCCTGCCGTGCATGAAGTCGCCGCCCTGCCGGATCCAGTACAGGCCTTGCAGCAGGCCGCCGACGACGATGAACGCGACCACCGCAGCCGGGCTCTGCACCATCCGCATCAGCCATCCGTGGCCGGTCGGCGCGGCGCGCCGGATCCACCAGGGCCGGCTTCGCATCCTCAGCACCAGCACGACGAGCACGACCAGCAGGATCGCGGGCAGCCACAGCAGGTAGGGCCGGTTGAAATTGGCGAGATAGACGAACCCCTGCGGCCACTTCTTGCCGGACGCGTCCTTCGCGAGTGCGGTGCCGGGCACCAAGAGGCCGTAGTAGCCCATCCGGAAGATCTCGTAGGCCACCGGAAGCAGCCCACCGGCCACGACGACCACCATCCCGCGGCGCCACCCGCGCGCGGCGATCAACATCATGATCAGGGCCAGGCCGCCGAGCAGGGTCAAGTCCGGGCGGACGAGGACGCTCAGGCCGGCGACGCACGCCAGCGCTCCGGTGAACCATGCGGTGACGACGTTGCCGGTCGCGTCCGGCGGGCGCACCCGAAGCCCCTGCGACCAGCACATCATCATCCACCAGAGCAACCCGACGTATGCCAGCACGAGCCCGTTCTCCAGGCCGGAGGTCGCGAAGTCGCGGGCGGGCGGTATCGCGATGTAGACAAGCGCACCCGCGGGGAGCATCACGGCGCGCCGCCCGAGCAGGCCGGGCGCGTACAGCCGCGCCGCCCCAAGCATCAGCAGCGCCATGCCGAGAACCGACAAGACCAGGGCCAGCGCCAGCGCGACGTATTCCAGCCGCATCGGCCCGCCCACCCAGCCGCCCAACGCGAGCAGGTAGGTCCACAGTGTGGAGGTGTTGGCTTCGACGCGTTCCCCTGCGTTGAACACCGGACCGTTGCCTGCGAGCAGGTTGCGCACCGTGCGCAGCACGATGAGCCCGTCGTCGGCGATCCAGCGTCGCTGCCACGCGCCCCACCCGAATAACAGCGCGACCGCCAGGACGCTGACCCACAGGCTGACCCGAACGGTCATGTCGTACGGGTATGCCGGCCACGCCAGCGGCCGGGGGATGCGCCGCGTCGCGCTAGCTGAAGGCGACGGCCGCACAGACCGTTCCTATCCAGGCCAGGGCGAGCAGTTGCAGCACCCGGTCACGCAGCGCGATCTCCTCGGGCTCACCCGCCATGCCGCCGTCGACATCGACCGCGTAGCGCAGGATCGCGATAGTGAACGGGATCATCGACACCGCGAACCACGACCCCGACGAGCGGTCCCGCTCGAAGGCCCACAGGCCGTAGCACAGCACCACGGCGGTCGCCGACATGGTCCACACAAACCGAAGATAGGTGCCCGTGTAGCTCTCCAGCGACTTGCGGATCTTGGCGCCGGTACGTTCGGCCAGCTGCAGTTCGGCGTAGCGCTTGCCTGCCGCCATGAACAGCGACCCGAACGCCATCACCAGCAGGAACCATTGCGACAGCGGGATGTTGGTCGCCACACCGCCGGCGATGGCCCGTAACAGGAAGCCCGACGAAACGATGCACAGGTCGATCACCGCCTGGTGCTTCAGGCCGAAGCAGTAGGCCAGTTGGACCCCGATGTAGATGGCCATCACCAATGTCAGGTTCGGCGTGACCATCCACGCGATCGCCAGGGACGCCAGACCCAGCACAACGGCGATCGTGTACGCCATCCACTCGGGCACCACACCCGCGGCGATGGGCCGGAACTGCTTCGTCGGGTGTGCGCGGTCGGCCTCCACGTCGCGCACGTCGTTGATCAGGTACACCGCCGACGCCGCGAGGCTGAACACGACGAACGCGATCAGCACCCGGATCAACACGTCTCGGTAGTCGTAACGCATGCCGCCGCCCAGTGCGGCCAGCGGTGCAGCCAGCACCAACAGGTTCTTCACCCATTGCCGGGGCCGGATCGCCTTGACGATCCCGGCCGCCAGATTGCTCGGCGGGCCCGTGACCGGTGCCGCTTCCTCACTCATGGTGTACTCCCGAGAGCTTTCGTACTGCTTTGGCCACGACCGCACCGACCGCCGCACCGACGAGCACGTCGCTCGGGTAGTGCACGCCAAGCACCATGCGGGACAACGCCATTGGCGGCACCAGAAGCGCAGGCAGCGGCAGCCCGGTGAGCGGGGCCATCAGGACCGATGCCGCCGTCGTCGAGGTGGCATGCGCGGACGGGAAACTCAACTCGCTGGGGGTGCCGACGTTGACGGCGACCGCAGGATCGCGGGGACGATGCCTGCGCACCACGCGTTTGATCAGCACCGCGGCGACGTGCGCGGCGAACGCGCCGGCGCCCGCGACCAGCCAGTCCCGTCGGCGCCGGGGCTGCAATACCGCGCCCAGCGCGGATACCGCCAGCCAGCCGATGCTGTGCTCGCCGAAATGCGACATCATCCGCGCGGTGGCGAGCACGCCTGGGCGGCCGGCGAGCGCCGACTGCACGGCCACCAGCGCGGCGACTTCGCCGTGGGGCGCAGCGGCTTCGGTCATGGCCGGGCGCGCTCATGGAGCAGCACCGATTCCCACTTCTGCTTGCTCGACAGCACCGGCAGCGCCTCCCGGTAGGCACGGCGCATCTCGTCGAACCGCTTGGCCAACCGCCGCTGCCGCCGCAGCGACTGTCGCAGCAGCGAGAACGCCTTCGCACGGTCGCGCCGGCGGTAGACGACGCCACGGCCGTCGGCCGTTGTGACGGTGACCCCGTCGACGTTGCAGAGCAGATACCACCGCGCGTCCAGCGTCGGCACGTTGAGTTGCGGGCGTTCGTGGTGCGCGGTGTCCGCTTTGGTGAGGTTGTGCAGCACCCCGCGGATCAGCCGGACCACTTTGGCCGCGGTCGCCTTGGGTTCACCGGTCGCTCCCACCATGCCCGACGGCGGCGGCAGCTCAGTGGCGGCCGGCAGCACCACCGCGTCCGGGTAGTCGCGCCGGATGCGGTGCACCTTTGGCAGCGCGGACTCCAGGATGGAGAAGATGTGCTCGGGTCCGGCGAGGAAGTCGTCGATCGCTTTGTTCTGGATCGCGACGGTCGAATATTCGAGGCACAGAAGGTGTTTCAGCGTCGCCTTCAGGTGGCTGCGCAGCAGCCCGCGGACATCGCCGTCCCAATGCATGGCCGCGACCACGAGCCGGTTGCGGAGGTGGAAGTACGCCTGCCAGTCGATCGCGTCGTCCTTGTCGCTCCACGCCATGTGCCAGATCGCGGTGCCGGGCATCGTCACGGTCGGGTAGCCGTGCTCGCCGGCTCGCAGCCCGTAGTCGGCGTCGTCCCATTTGATGAACAGCGGAAGCGGCTGGCCCAGCTCTTCGGCGACCTGTCGCGGGATCATGCACATCCACCAGCCGTTGTAGTCGACGTCGATACGGCGATGCAGCAGGTTGCTGTCGGGATTGTTGTCGTTCAACGGGTATCGTGCGAAGTCGTGGTCGTACTGGGTGTGCGGCGCGTGGGTCCACATGAACGTGGAGCGGTCGACGACCTCGCCCATGATGTGGAGGTGCGACGGCTCCTGCAGGTTGAGCATCTGACCGCCGACCAGCATCGGCTTCTTGGCGAACCGGTTCATCGCCAGTGCCCGCAGCACGGAGTCGGGCTCGACGCGGATGTCGTCGTCCATGAACAGGATTTGTTGGCAGTCGGTGTTTTTCAGCGCTTCGTACATCACCCGGCTGTACCCGCCGGAACCGCCCAGGTTCGGCTGGTCGTGAATCGAGAGCCGATTGCCCAGCGGCGCGGCAGCCTCGGCGAACCCGGGATGGTCGCGAAGCTTCGCAGTGCCCTGGTCCGGCACGATCACCGCGCCGATCACCTTGTTCACCAACGGATCCGAGGTCAGTGCCCGCAGCGTGTTGACGCAGTCGCCGGGCCGGTTGAATGTCGGCATTCCGATCGCGATGTTCGCGACGCCGGGCGCCGGCTTGGTCGCGTACCAGCCCGCGGCGTGCAGCGTGCAGGCGCTGTCGGTGGTGATGTCGAACCAGATCCAGCCGCCGTCCTCGAACGGGCCGAGGTCGACCTCGAACTCGACGACCTCCGGCTCGTCGCCGCCGGCGAAGTTGCGGCCCTCCACGAGGATCCGTGCTCCGCTGGCCTTGGTGCGATACACGTCGACACGACCGGTGCCGGTCAGCTCGGCTCGCAACGCCACCGATGCCAGCGTGGACCAGCGTCGCCAGTAGCTCGCCGGGAACGCGTTGAAGTACGTCGAGAACGACACCTCCGAATCGCCGCCGATCTGCAGCGAGGTGCGCGTGTTCGCGTGCGCGCGGCGGGCGTTGGTCGTCGACTCCACCAGGTAGAGCCGCCGCACGTCGAGCGGTTCGCCCGGACGCGGCAGGATCACACGTGCCAGCAGGCTGACGGCCGTCATGCCTTGTTGCTCTCTTCGAGCGGCACGCCGTCGCGCAGGTGTGGCGCCAGCACGTTGTCGTACATGTTGAGCGCGCTCGCGATCGCCATGTGCATGTCGAGGTACTGGTAGGTGCCAAGCCGGCCGCCGAACAACACTTTTGCCGACGCGGTCTCGGTCTTGGCCCGTGCCCGGTAGGTGGCCAACAGCGCTCGGTCGGCCTCGGTGTTGATCGGATAGTACGGCTCGTCGGCGTGCTCGGCGAACCGTGAATACTCCCGCATGATCACCGTCTTGTCGGTCGGGTAGTAATCGCGCTCCGGGTGGAAGTGGCGGAACTCGTGGATCCGCGTATACGGCACGTCCAGGTCGTTGTAGTTCATCACCGGGGTGCCCTGGAAGTCGCCGGTGGGCATCACCTCGACTTCGAAATCCAATGTGCGCCAACCTAGCCGGCCCTCGGCGTAGTCGAAGTAGCGGTCTAACGGGCCGGTGTAGACAACCGGCGCGTCCGGGTTGTCCGCCCGTAGCCCGTCGCGCACGTCGAACCAGTCGGTGTCCAGCCGCACCTCGATGCGTTCGTCGGCGGCCATGTTCTGCAACCACGCCGAGTAGCCATTGACCGGCAGGCCCTCGTAGGTGTCGTTGAAGTAGCGGTTGTCGAAGGTGTAGCGCACCGGCAGCCGGGTGATGTTGCTCGCGGGCAGCTCCTTCGGATCGGTCTGCCACTGCTTGGCGGTGTAGCCCTTGACGAACGCCTCGTAGAGCGGCCGGCCGATCAGCGAGATCGCCTTCTCCTCGAGGTTCTGCGCGTCCGCGGTGTCGATCTCGGCGGCCTGCTCGGCGATCAGGCTGCGGGCCTCGTCGGGGCTGAAATACCGCTTGAAGAACTGCGACACCAGGCCGAGCCCCATCGGGAACTGGTATGCCTGCCCGTTGTGCATCGCGAAGACGCGGTGCTGGTAGCCGGTGAAGTCGGTGAACTGGTTGACGTAGTCCCACACCTTCTTGTTGGAGGTGTGGAACAGGTGCGCGCCGTACTTGTGCACCTCGATCCCGGTCTCGGGCTCGGGCTCCGAGTAGGCATTGCCACCGATGTGGGGCCGCCGCTCGACCACCAGAACCCGCTGGTCCAGCTGCGTGGCCACTCGTTCGGCGATCGTCAGCCCGAAAAACCCGGAACCGACGACGAAGAGGTCAAAACGAGCTGTCATCGGCAGCTAGGGTATCCGACCACGCTGGACGAGCCGCCGCGCCGGAGCGGCCGGGCGCCGGCGTCGTCATAACGTGCCAAGGTCGCGATTGCCTCACAATTCGGTCTCGCCACTCTAGCCTCACCAGTCACGCCAGTACCATCAGACGTGTTGGATTGGCGGGTGTCGGCGCACACGGTCGTTCGCACGTACTAACGCACAGTTCCAGCAGACATGTAGTCAAGATTGAGGAGACTTCCCGTGCCGAACCGACGTCGACGCAGGCTCTCGACAGCCATGAGCGCGGTCGCCGCCCTGGCCGTCGCAAGTCCATTCGCAGTCATCGCTGTGTCTGAATTAACGGCGGGTAGTAAGCCCCCGCCGCAGCAACACCAGTTTGTCCAGGCTGCGGAGATCACCGACCTCCCGAACGAGGTCATGTCCGCGCTGCAGCAGGGTCTGTCGCAGTTCGGCATCGTTGTTCCCAACATGCCGTCCAGCATCACGGGATCGTCGCCGAGCAGTGCGCCGTTGACCGGCGGCCTGACGGCGCCGGGATTGACGGCGCCGGGGTTGACGCCGGGGTTGACGCCGGGCTTGACCACACCGGCGGCTATGCCGGGTCTCACTCCGCCCGGGGCGACCACGCCGTCGTTGACGGATCCGGCGCTGGCCAACCCGGCGCTGACCAACCCGGCGCTACCGGGCCCGACCACACCGGGCTTCGGAACCACACCGGGGTTGACGCCTGGACTGGGCGGCGCCAACCCGGCGCTGACCAGCCCTGCGGGTCTCGGGACCGGCCTGGGGGCGCCGGGTGAGATGCCGATCGGCGATCCCGGCCTCGGACAGACCTACCCGCTCCTGGGCGGTGATCCATCGCTGGCCGCAGCGCCGCCGTCCGGCGGGGGTGGACTGATGAACGACCTGTCACAGGCCGCGAATCAGCTAGGCGTGAGCCAGGGCATCGACCTACTCAAAGGTGTTCTGATGCCGTCGATCATGCAGGCCATCAAGGCCGGCGCGCCGGCGGCGGCACCCGTTCCGGCACCGCCGCCACCCCCGGCGAGCTGACAAGACCTGCCGGAAAAACGGCACCGCAGGGCAAGCCCCCCTCGGCCCTGCGGTGCCGCCGCGTGTCGAACCACTGGCAACAGTGGTCCCATACGTAACATCAGACGGTGCCGTGCCGTCGCCCAGCGCCGTCGATCGTCTTTACGGCGATCGCGGCGACCGTGCTGCTGCTGCCGTGGGCGATTGACGGAATTCCCGGCGGCGACGGCAAACGCCCCGCCGCCCCGGCACAGACGGAACTCTCGCAGCAGCCGCTGACCGGTGTGGGCGCCGGCGTCACGATCCGCCAAGTCAGTCAGGCCACACCGTTTTCGATGGTTGCGCTGACGGCTGCCGACCTCACCGGCACGACGGCGCGGGTGCGCGCCAAGCGGCCCGACGGGTCGTGGGGACCGTGGTACAAGGCAGAGCCCGTCGAATCCGACGGCCCGTCCGACGGCGACCACGGTCCGCGTGGCACCGAGCCGGTGTTCGTCGGCCGCACCACCACCGTGCAGATCGCGATCGATCGCCCCGGCGCACCCGCCGGTCCCCCGCCACCCACCACGCGGCCGGAAGACAAGAAGCCGGACCTCGGATACGTGCCCGCGAACGTCGAGGCGCCGTTCGGGCAGAACCTCAACGCGGTGCTGATCACTCCGCCGCAGGCCCCGGCCGACACCACATGGTCGCCGCCCAGCGCCATCCAGGCCCCCGGACAGCCGCCGAACATCATCACGCGTGCGCAGTGGGGGGCCGACGAGTCGCAGCGGTGTGGAAATGTGGTGTACGACAACGGTATTCGTGCGGCTGTCGTACACCACACCGCCGGCAGCAACGACTATTCGCCGCAGGACTCCGCCGAGATCATCAGATCGATTTACGCCTACCACACCCGCACGCTCGGCTGGTGCGACATCGCCTACAACGCGCTGGTCGACAAGTACGGCCAGGTGTTCGAAGGCCACTTCGGCGGCATCACCCGGGCGGTGCAGGGCTCGCACACCGGCGGGTTCAACAAGAACACGTTCGGGGTCGCGATGATCGGCGACTTCGAGACGGAGCCGCCGACGGAGCCGATGATCCGCTCGGTCGGCCGGTTGCTGGGCTGGCGCCTCGCGATGGACGGCGTCGACCCGAAGGGCACGGTGCAGTTGACGTCGGAGGGTGGCCCGTTCACGTTCTTCCCGGCGGGAGCGAGGCCCACGCTGCCGACGATCTTCGCCCACCGTGACACCGGCAACACCGACTGCCCGGGCAACGCAGGCTATGCGGCGCTGCCCGAGATCCGCGACATAGCGGCGAGGTTCAACCAGCCCATCGGGCCCGCGGACCTGGCCGACTCGTTGCGCGGTGGCGCTATCTACGACCGGTGGCAGGCCACGGGCGGCATGAACGGGCCGCTCGGAGCGCCGACTACGCCGGAGACGTCCGGCGACGGAACGACCCGTTACGTTCGGTTCAACCACGGCGCGGTCTACTGGTCGCCGGAGACCGGCGCTGCCCCAGTGCTCGGTGCGATCTACGACGCTTGGGCGGGGCAGGGTTTCGAACGCGGCGCGCTCGGCCTGCCGACCAGCGGCGAGATCCAGGAGCCCGAGTGGATCGTGCAGAACTTCCAACACGGCACGCTGAACTTCGACCGGGAGACCTCCAACGTGGTGCGGGTGATCGACGGTGTCGCGCTCGAGCTGCCGCCGCCTGCGCCGGACGGGCCGCCGGTTCAGCTCGAGCGGTTCTCCGCCCCGGTGAAGCCGTAAGTCACAGCCACCAGCGCTCGAGTACCCTGGCCACGCCGTCGTCGGTATTGGGGGCGGTGACTTCGCTGGCCGCCGCCAGCGCCTCGGGGTGGGCATTGCCCATCGCGACGCCGTGGCCGGCCCAGACCAGCATCGGCACGTCGTTGGGCATGTCGCCGAACGCCACCACGTCGTCGGCGGCGATGCCCAGCGGCGCGGCAACCTCCTCGACGCCGGTGGCCTTGCTGATGCCCAGCGGGACGATCTCGACCAGGCCGTTGTTCGTGGAGTAGGTGATGTCTCCCTCGATGCCGATGTGCTTGCGCAACTCGGCCGCCATCTCGGAGCTGCGGGCGCCGGCCTTGCGGATCAGCAGCTTGACGGCGGGTGCGCTCAGCAGGTCCTCCAGCGAAACCTCGGTGTTGTCCGGGTTCAGCCAGGCGTGTTCATAGCCGGGTGAGCTGACGAACTGCGGGGTGGCCGCGTCGTGTGCGCTGCGACCGACCCTCTCGACGGCCAGCCCGACGCCGGGGATCGTGCGGGCCGCGATCTCGGCCAACTCGCCGAGGAGCTCGGACGACAGCGTGCGCGCCGAGACGATCCGGTCCGTATGCGAGTCGTACACGACGGCGCCGTTGGCGCACACGGCCATCGGCGCAAACCCGAGCGCGTCGACGACCGGCCCGATCCAGCGCGGCGGGCGTCCGGTGGCCAGCACGAACGTCACGCCCGACGACACCGCGGCTTGCACGGCCGCCTTGGTGCGTTCGGTGACCGTCTCGTCGTCGTTGAGCAGGGTGCCGTCCACATCGCTCGCGATCATGATCGGCAGGCTCACGCGCGCTCGGCTTTTCGTCGCGCGCGCTCCGCCAACTCGGCCTCGTCGAGCACATGGGCTTCCGACAACGTCGGCGCGCTGCCGCCCATCCGGCGAGGGATCCAGAAGGCGCCGGTTGGATGTGGGTAATCCTGCTGAGCCTGATGAAGCAGAGCGTTCATCGACCCCCGCAGTGCGTCGTTGGTGTGATCGACCGAGTCGTCGGCATACAGCGGCGCGCCGACATGAACGGTCATCGGAATCTTGCTGCGGCCCAGGTTCTTCGGATGGTCCTTGGTCCAGATCCGCTGCGCCCCCCACACGATGATCGGGACGATCGGGACGCCGGCCTCGCGCGCCATCCGGGCTGCGCCCGACTTGAACTCCTTCAGCTCGAAGCTGCGGCTGATCGTCGCTTCCGGGTAGACGCCGACCATCTCGCCGGCCTTCAGCCGTTCCACCGCGACGGCATACGCGTGGGCCCCGGCGCTGCGGTTCACCGGGATCGTGCCGGTGTGCTTGATCAGGTAGCTGACGATCTTCACGTGCTGCATCTCTTCTTTGATCATGAACCGCATCCGGCGCCGCCGGTAATGGGCGGCCAGCGCCGCCGGTAGCCAGTCGATGTAGCCGGTGTGGTTGATCGCGGCCACCGCGCCACCGTGTTCGGGAATGTTCTGAAGGCCGTGATAGGTGATCTTCGTCCCGGCCGCTGCGACAGTGATCTTGGCCAGGCTCTCCAGGGTCCGAAAGAGCGGTTCGGCCATCGTCGTTACTCCAGTTGTCCGGCGGGTCCGGACTGTCTCTCGGCGCGGCGGGCCGCCCTCGCCGCGGCTTCATCGGCATCCATTCGCGCCGCCTCGGCCAGCGTAGGGGCGCCGCCACCGAGCCGGCGCGGCACCCAGTACTCGCCGGGCGGGTGCGAACCGTAGTCGTCCTGCACACGTTCCAGCAGGTGCTGCATCCGGGAGTGCAGCAGCGCGGTCAGTTCGGCGGCCGGTAGTGTCGGAGGGATCGGCTCCCCGACGGCGACGCTGATCGGCACCTTGGGGCGGAACATCTTCTTCGGGTGGCCCTTGGTCCAGATGCGCTGAGCGCCCCACACGATGTGCGGGACGATCGGCACACCGGCGTCAAGGGCCATCCGCGCCGCGCCTGACTTGAACTCTTTGATCTCGAAGCTGCGGCTGATCGTGGCCTCCGGATAGACGCCGACGAGTTCGCCCGCCCTGAGCATCTCGCAGGCCTCCGTATACGACTCTGCGCCGCTCGCGCGGTCGACCGGGATGTGGCGCAAACTGCGCATGAGCGGCCCGGCGATCTTGTGGTCGAACACTTCCTTCTTGGCCATGAACCGCACATTGCGGCCCAGTCCCTGCCGGTAGGCCGGCAGTCCCGCGAACGTGAAGTCGAAGTAGCTGGTGTGGTTGATCGCGATGACGGCGCCGCCGGTGGCCGGTAGGTGCTCCACACCGCTGACTTTGAATGTCAGGCCCTGCAATCGCCAGACCAGCCGGGCGGTCTGGATCACAGTGGCGTAAACCGGTTCCACACCGTCGAGACTAGTGGTCGTGGCCAGCCAGCCGCGCCGAAAGGTTCCGCCGCCGCACATCGTCCGCACGATCGCCGCAGGCCGTGACGTGGCCCCCGTCTGGGTGAACGACCTTGGAGGCGTGACGTTTCAAATCGCCGGCGGCGCCGAATTCGTCAAGACCGCCAAACCACAGTGGTGGGCCCATCTCGCCCGGGAGGCCGCCCGGTTGCGCTGGGCGGGCCGGTACGTCGAGGTGCCACGGGTGTTGGGCACCGGCGAGGGGTGGCTGCACACCGCGGGCCTGCCGGGCCGGTCGGCCGTGGACCCGATGTGGCTCGGGCAGCCGGTCACCGCGGCACGCGCGATCGGCGCCGGGTTGCGCGCATTGCACGACCGGCTACCGGTCGACGACTGTCCGTTCGACTGGTCGGCCGGCAGCCGGCTGGCGGAGGTTCCGGCCCCGCAGCGGGCGGGCCTTGTCGAGGTTCCGCCGATCGCTGGTCGTCTGTCACGGCGACGCGTGCGCGCCGAACACGCTGATCGATGAGTCCGGGCGCTGCAGCGGCCGCGTCGATCTCGGCGATCTCGGCGTGGCGGACCGGTGGGCGGACATCGGGATCGCGATGCTGTCGCTGGGTTGGAACTACGGCGACGGCCCGTGGGCTGCCGAGTTGCTCGACGCGTACGGGGTGCAACGGGACCCGACGCGCGTCGATTACGACCAGCGGCTGTGGCAGGCCTGCTAACAGCCTCGAGCGATCTCCTCCCGCTAAGCTCGGGCCCGTGCAGGTAACGAGCGTCGGGCATGCCGGTTTCCGGATCGACACGCATGCCGGAAGCATCCTGTGCGACCCGTGGGTCAACCCGGCGTACTTCGGCTCGTGGTTCCCGTTCCCGGACAACAGCGCGCTGGACTGGAATGCGCTCGGCGACTGTGACTACCTGTATGTGTCGCATCTGCACCACGATCACTTCGACCCGAAGAACCTGCGCGAGCACGTGAACAAGGACGCGGTTGTGCTGCTGCCGGACTATCCGGTGCCGGATCTGCGCGGCGAATTGGAGAACCTTGGCTTCCACCGGTTTTTCGAAACCACGGACTCGGTGAAGCACAGGGTCGGCGGCCCGAAGGGTGAGCTCGACGTGATGATCATCGCGCTGCGCGCCCCGGCCGACGGCCCGATAGGTGACTCCGGCCTGGTGATCGACGACGGAGAAACGGTGGCGTTCAACATGAATGACGCCCGTCCGGTGGATCTCGACGTCGTGCACGCCGATTTCGGCCAGGTCGACGTGCACATGCTGCAGTACTCGGGCGCGATCTGGTATCCGATGGTCTACGACATGCCGGAGCGAGCCAAGGCCGCGTTCGGCACGCAGAAGCGGCAGCGGCAGATGGATCGGTGCCGGCAGTACATCGCTGCGGTGGGGGCCACGTGGGTGATCCCATCGGCAGGGCCGCCGTGCTTCTTGGATCCCGAGTTGCGCGACCTGAACGATGATCACGGCGACCCCGCGAACATCTTCCCCGACCAGATGGTGTTCCTCGATCAGATGCGCACCCACGGCCACGACCGCGGGCTCTTGATGATTCCAGGCTCGGTGGCGTCCTTTTCCGGTTCGTCGTTGCGCGCGCTGCGTCATCCGCTGCCGGAGGACGAGGTGGAGGCGATCTTCACCACCGGAAAGGCGTCGTACATCGCGGCCTATGCAGAGCGGATGGCACCGGTGCTGGCGGCGGAGAAGGCGTCGTGGGCCCCTCCCACCGGTGAGCCGCTGCTGGAGCCGCTGCGGGCGGCGTTCGAGCCGATAATGAGCCAGAGCGACCAGATAAGCGACGGCATCGGGTACCCGGTGGAACTGAGGCTTGGACCCGAAACGGTGGTGTTGGACTTTCCGAAACGTGCGGTACGAGAACCTGTTGCGGATGAGAAGTTCCGCTACGGCTTCGCGATCGCGCCTGAGCTGGTGCGCACGGTGCGGCGTGACAAAGAGCCGGACTGGGTGAACACGATCTTCCTGTCGACCAGGTTCCGGGCCTGGCGGGTCGGGGGCTACAACGAGTTCCTATACACGTTCTTCAAGTGTCTGAGCGACGAGCGGATCGCGTATGCCGACGGCTGGTTCGCCGAGACGCATGACGACACCGCGTCGGTTGTGCTCGACGGCTGGGAGGTACAGCGCCGCTGCCCTCACCTCAAGGCTGACCTGTCGAAGTTCGGTGTCGTGGAAGGCAACACGCTGACGTGCAATCTGCATGGCTGGCAGTGGAATCTGGAGACCGGCCGCTGCCTGACGTCGAGGGGTCACGAGCTGCGCAGCGAGCGGACATGACCACCCCGTACCTGTACTACGACGACGGGCTGATCCAACTCGATCGCGAGGCGATCACGCTGCGGCGCTACCACTTTCCGTCCGGCACCGCGAAGGTCATCCCACTGAAGTCGGTACGGGGTTACAGCGTCAAGCCGTTGGGACTGTTCGTTCAGCGGTTCCGGATCTGGGGCACGTCGGACCTGATCCGCTGGCTGCCGCTGGATGGTCGCCGGCCGCTGAAGTCGACGTTGATCACCCTCGACGTCGTGCCCGGGTCGTGGCCGAAGCCGGCGCTCACGCCAACAGATCCGGAGCGATTCCTCGAAGTGCTCGACGCGCTGATGGACAAGCGCTATCCCTAGCGTCCTCAGAACGGCGGCGGTATGTCGTTGGCGGCGATCCGGGCCTCGTTGATCCCCCGCTCATAGGAGATCCGGTAGTTGCGGTCCTTCTCGCGCGCGCGTTTTCGGCGCGGCATTATCAGCCCGCGACCGTCCGCCGGTTGGCCATCGCGCTCGGGAATCACCAACTCGCCCGTCGGTGTGGCCAGCGCCGGGAAGAACACGCCGCCATCGGGTGTGGTCGTGTAGGCGTGTCCCGTGAGGGATGTGCGGGTGATGCCACTTATTGGGAGCCATGTCTGCCGAAACATGGCCAGCTAATACCTAGAGCACGCCGGCGGCCGCGCCCCTGGCCAGGTGGTATCAGACATGGTGAGGGCCGACAGTCGAGCAAAAGGTCCCCTTTGGCGAGCCCACGGTTCTAGGGTCTCGTCATGCCGCTGCGGTACGTCGATCCGATGCGTCGGACCACAGCTGTTTCGCGTGCGCTCACTCGGTTCGGCCGCTCGCGGGCGGGGCAGGCCTTTGGTAGAAGCGTCGTTGTGAGGACTGATGGGTGGCTCCTGCGTGTCAGCAACGGTCGCGTCAGTTGGAGCATGTTCAACGTGCCATCGGCAACGCTGAAGACGACGGGCGCCAAGACCGGTCAGCCGCGTGAGGTGCCGATCGCTCACTTCCACGATGGGCGCGACGTGATCCTGATTGCCTCTAACTTCGGCGGTGACAGGCACCCGCAGTGGTATTACAACCTCATCGCGCATCCCGACTGTGAGTTGGGTGGCGAGGCTTTCCGAGCCACCGAGGTCACCGACCCGGCCGAGTATGCGCGTCTTTACGCACTGGCCGAGCTGTCCAACCCCGGATACGCCGACTACAAGGCCAAGACCGCGCCGGTCGGCCGGCACATCCCGGTATTCCGACTCACTCCGTTGTCGCGATAACGATTCGTTGAGCGGCGATAACGAACGTGTGCAGCCGCGGGCGAAAGCCGTCTCACGAAACAGTTAGGTGCGAGTTGTGTCGATCTGGACCTCGGTGGTGGGCGCTGACCAGATCACCGTGCCACCCAGAAGGCGTCGTTCCGCGTGGCGGCGTCAGTGCGTGGGCGGGTTCAGCCCGTATCTCTGCACGACGTCGTGCAGCCAGTCGGGCGTTCCATAGGTCAGCCCGTACTTCTCGGCTAATTCGGCGAATTCGGGCAGCTCGTGGAGGATCTGGCCAGCCGGATCATTCGCGTGGGCGACGAGCAGTTCACCCAAGTCGCGGAAGTAGTTCTCGAATCCGCCTGGAGTGATGACCTCGATGATGCGGCCGGGCTCGCTGCCAGCGTTCCACATCGCGTGCATTTGCCCGCGTGGTTTGGTGATGTAACCTCCAGGACCGAGGACCACCTCGCTTTCGTCGGAGCGCAAGCCGATCTCGCCCGCGATCACGATCGAGTGTTCGTCCTCCCGGGTGTGCCGGTGCGGCGCGGTGACTGCGCCGACCGCGAAGCGACGCTCGCGGATCGCCACCTCTCCCCCGTTTGTCCGGCTGGACAGCTTGAGCACGGCCCCGAAACCACGGTGACCTCGGTCCGGTTGATATCGACCACCTCACACACCTCCTCGCCTGCCCCCAAGTCCGTTGGCCCGAGCCTTGAACGTAAAGCCCGGTCCGTTACGTCGGCAACAGCCCGCCGGGGACGCCGTGGGTAGCGCTGAGTGCATCAGCGAGCATCAATGCGTGGTCTTTGGCGGGAGGCAGAATGATGCCACATCGCTCGAAACTGCCGCTCGGTCACGGCCCGTATCTCACAAAGATCGCCGTGCCGTCGGGCAGTTGGCGATCTGACCACCCGCCGGGCCCCCCGTAGAACGTCTTCAACAAATGATGTGCGCGGCACAGCCAACAGCCCTCGGGGTCGTCGTAGGGCTCGGCCATCTCTGCCGCTGCCTCGGCCACAGCGGCGCCGGCCCGGTTACGGCACCAGGGGCAGGCGCCACGCCGGCGTCCCGGGGTCGAGAAACCAGAGCCGTGTCGCTGTCAGTCGCAGGATCCGCAATGCGCCGGTGATCAGGATCACCGCGAGCGGCAGGTTGCCGAGGGCAGCGGTCAACACCGACACCCCAATTTGGCCCGGGCCAGCGGTCATGATGTCGAACCAGGCATCACAGATCAGCAGCACCCCCGTCGTGAACGCGGGGAGCAGCACCAGCTGGCGACGCAGCCAACCCAGCACCGCGGTCGCGGCCATGAACGCGATGAGCAGACAGTCGAAGCCAATCCACGTCGCCGGCCAGTTATGGGCAACGTAGTTCGCGGGCAGGGTGAAGGCGAGGTAGACGATCCACGGGATCAGCCCGATCGCGCCGCCCACCATCAAGGTCAACCGGGTCCGCCGCATGCGACTCGCGATCGGTGGTGGAAACACTTCGTCAAGCGGACGCTGCAGCCGCTGAATCAAGTCGCGGCGCTGAGCGGGCGACATCGCCGCGATGCGGACGTCCGACAGCACACCATCGCCGTAGCCAGTCATGACTCTTGATTATTCGCCTCGGCCGATCTGTGAATAACCCGCGCCCGCGCTAGCCCTTCGGCTCCAAGACCTCAACACCGACATGCGGCACCAGCGCCTCGGGCACGCGGATACTTCCGTCGGCCTGCTGATGGTTCTCCAGGATCGCCACCAGCCAGCGTGTGGTGGCGAGCGTCCCATTCAGCGTGGCAGCGGTCTGCGGCTTGCCCTGCTCGTCCCGGTAGCGGATCGACAACCGGCGCGCCTGGAAGGTGGTGCAGTTAGACGTCGAGGTGAGCTCGCGATAGGCGTGCTGGGTCGGGACCCATGCCTCGCAGTCGAACTTGCGTGCGGCTGAGGCGCCCAAATCACCTGCGGCGACGTCGATCACGCGATACGGCACGTCGATCTTCGCCAACATCTCGCGTTGCCAGCCCAGCAGCCGCTCGTGCTCGTGCTCGGCCTCGGCCGGCCGGCAGTAGACGAAGCCCTCCACCTTGTCGAACTGATGCACGCGGATGATGCCGCGGGTGTCCTTGCCGTAACTGCCGGCTTCACGCCGGAAGCATGAGGACCACCCGGCATATCGCAGCGGACCTTCGGACAGGTCGATGATCTCGCCCGCGTGATACCCGGCCAGCGGCACTTCCGACGTTCCGACCAGGTAGAGATCGTCCGCCTCCACCCGGTACACCTCTTCGGAGTGCGCGCCCAGAAAGCCGGTGCCGGACATGATTTCGGGACGAACCAGCACGGGTGGGATCATCAGCGTGAAGCCGTTATCCACGGCCAGCTGTGCGGCGAGCTGCAGCAGGCCCAATTGCAAGAGCGCGCCGCGGCCGGTGAGGAAGTAGAACCGCGAGCCCGTGACTTTGGCGCCGCGCGCCATGTCCAAAAGCCCCAGCGATTCGCCCAGTTCGACGTGGTCCTTGGGGTTCTCGATGTCAGAAGGCGATCCGACCGTGTCGAGCACCGCGTAGTCGTCCTCACCGCCGGCGGGCACGCCGTCGATGATGATGTTGGAGATCGCCATCTGCGCGGCCTCGAAGGCGGCTTCGGCGCCGGCCTGTTCGGCCTCGGCGTTCTTCACGTCGGCGGCGAGTTGCTTGGCGCGCTCCAGCAGTGTCGGCCGGTCCTGGGGTGTGGCGGACCCCACTTGCCTGCTGGCCGCCTTCTGCTCGGCGCGCAGATTGTCGGCGGCCGAAATCGCCGCCCGCCGAGCCGCATCGGCATCCAGCAGCGCGTCGACAAGTCCCGGGTCCTCGCCACGGGCGCGCTGCGATGCCCGCGCCGCGGCCGGATTCTCACGCAGCAGCTTCAGGTCGATCACGGCCGCAACCCTACTTTTGAGCGGGATCGGCCGGTCCTGCGGCCCCGAACAGTTCGAGGTACCCAACACGGCCGAACATCTGGGCGGTGTCGATCGCGGAAGGGTCGCCCGCCGCCGGGTCGGCCCCCGCCGCGACGAGCAACGCCACGACGTCGTCCTCACCCTTGAACACCGCCCCCGCCAGCGGTGTCTGTCCGCGGTCGTTGGGCCGGTTCACGTCGGCGCCCCGCTCGGTCAGCGCCCGGACCGTCTCGGGGTGCCCGTGATAGGAGGCGAGCATGACGAGCGTGTCACCGGCGCCGTTGGTCAGATCGACGGGCACACCGGCGTCCAGGTAGGCGGCGAGCGTCTCGGCGTTGCCGGTCCGGGCCATGTCGAACAGCCGGCCCGCCAGCTCGGCGATTTCTGGCGCGGGCTCGGTCACGTCCCCAAACCTACGCGCCCAGGCACAACCCCATAACATTACAATTGCATCACTTGTCACACCCTTTGGCGCGCCTGTCACAATGGATCGCGATGTCGATCGCACCTGAGCCGTGGTGGCGCAGCTTGCAGGCCACGCCGACCCGGCGGGCGTTGCTGCTGACCGCGCTGGGCGGGTTGCTCATCGCGGGCATCACGACCGCCCTGCCGGCCGGCGCGGACAATGAGAGCCCTCTCGGATCTCTCGCGCCGAAGGCGGTGCCCAGCACGGGCTCCCGAAGCAGCGCGACCTTCAACAGCGCCCACAACGGCGATTGCCTAACCTGGTCTAAGTCGCCCGATCAGGCCAGCATCGTCGACTGCAAGGACGATCACCGGTTCGAGGTGGCGGAGTCGGTGGACATGCGCACGTTCCCGGGCAGCGAATACGGGCCCAGCGCAGCTCCGCCGTCGCCCGCGAGGATTCAGCAGATCAGCCAGGAGCAGTGCCAGGCCGCGGTGCGCCATTACCTCGGCACGCACTACGACCCGAACAGCAAGTTCACGATCGGCATGCTGTGGTCCGGTGACAAGGCGTGGACGCAATCCGGGGAACGCCGGATGCTGTGCGGCCTGCAGCTGCCCGGCGCGGACAACCAGCAGGTCGCGTTCAAGGGCAAGATCGCCGACCTCGACCAGTCGAAGGTGTGGCCCGCGGGCACCTGCCTGGGCATCGAGACCACCACGAACCAGCCGACGGACATCCCGATCGACTGCTCAGCCCCGCACGCGATGGAGGTCACCGGCGCGGTCAACCTCGCCGAGAAGTTCCCCGGAGCGCTGCCGTCGGAGGCCGACCAGGACGGGTTCATCAAGGAGGCGTGCACGAATATGACCGACGCGTACCTGGCGCCGGTCCAGCTGCGCAACACCACGCTGACGCTGATCTACAACACGATTTCGCTGCCCAGCTGGTCGGCCGGCAGCCACCAGGTGTCGTGCAGCATCGGCGCGACTCTGGGCAACGGCGGGTGGGCCACGCTCGTCGGAAGCGCCAAGGGCCCGCTGCTGATCAACGGGCAGACACCGATCCCGCCGCCGGACATCCCGCAGGAGCGGCTCAACCTGCCGCCCATTCCGCTGCCCACCGTCCCGCAAACCACGCAGGGGCAGCAGAGCCAGGCGGGTTCATCGTCGACGCCCACGCAGACGCAACACATGCCGGGCCAGCAAAACAGCCCTGGACCCGCGGCCGGGCCGACGTCGGCGTCCCAACAGCCGCCGGCCACGCAACAGCCGCCGACCGATACCAACGCGCCGGGTCAAGACGCGGGACCGCCGCCCGGCCCGCCGCCCGCCGCGCCGCCACCGGCCGAACCCGGGCCTGGCCCACCACCGGGACCTTAGCCGCCGTGGCCGTGCGGATGAGCCCGCAGCGGTTCGACGAGCTGGTGTCCGACGCGCTCGACCTCATCCCCGAGGAGTTGGCGGCCGCGATCGACAACGTGGTGGTTCTGGTCCAGCCGCGGCATCCGGACGATCCGGAGCTGCTTGGCCTGTACGAGGGCGTCGCGCTCACCGAGCGCGACTCTTTCTATGCCGGGTCGTTGCCCGACACGATCACGATCTACCGCGACGCGCTGCTGGACATCTGTGACGACGAGCACGAGGTGGTCGACGAGGTCGCGATCACGGTGATCCACGAGATCGCCCACCACTTCGGCATCGACGACGAGCGGCTCCACGAATTGGGTTGGGGCTAGGCGCGCCAGCCACGGTTTCGCCGATTTCGGTGATATGAACACCGCATGAGCTCGCAGTGCCGCGACTGCCGTGACGGCTGGGAGCACTGCCACGGCACGGTCATCCACCACGCGCAGCGCCGCTCGGAGTGCACCGAGGACGATTGCGACAGCCCCGACCGCATCCCGCACGCGTTCAGCATCGACTGCGAGGCGGTGGGGTGCCGCTGCAGTCCGTCGGCGGCGCTTGCGGTCTGACGGCTCAACCCATCGGGTCGGCGGTGTCCAGCTCCTCGGGCGGGGGCATGCCGCGCGGGTCGGGCATGAACGGCGGCGTGTGCGTTCCCCATTGCAGGCAGCTCCACCGGCCATCGGTGATCGGCGCCAGCACCACCGACTCCGCGTTGGCCAGGTGATGTTCCACGACGAACGTGCCGTCCACGCCGGCCAGGGTCGCCGCGGCCAGCCGAATCGCCGCTCCGTGACTGACCACGACAATGTCGTCGGTCCAGTCGTCGTTGTCCAGGTAGCGCATCCGCAGACCCGTCAGCACGGGCACATAGCGTTCGAGCACCTCCGTGGCCGTCTCACCGCCGGGTAGCGATGCGTCGAGCTCGCCGAGATGCCAGCGCTCGTACATCTTGTTGAACGCCTCGACGGCCTCGTCATCGCTGCGCATCTCGAGGTCGCCCACCTGCACCTCGTGCAGGCCTTCGACCTCCCGTGGCCGTAGGCCGAATTCCTCGCCCATCACCGCGGCGGACTCGGCAGCCCGCAGCGCGACCGAGTGCACGAGCATCCCCGCCCGATGCGGGTAACCGCGCGCGAACTGGCGAGCCTGGTCGACGCCGAGGTCGGTCAGCGACGAACCCGGCGGCCGGGTATCGAGCCGCCGGTCGACGTTGTTGATCGACTGGCCGTGGCGCACCAGCACCAAATGACCGCTCACGACTGTGGCTCCCCGTCGCGCAGCCGCGCCAACCAGTGCGAGGCCTCGTCCATCTCCGGCGGCACGGCACCTGTCACGGCCCCTGTCGGCCACGAACCCAGATATCTCACATCTGCACAACGACGGTGCAACGCCTTAAGTGCCTCGGCGACGGCGGTGTCATCGATGTGGCCGACGCAGTCGAGAAAGAAGATGTAGGTGCCCAATTCGGTACGGGTGGGCCGTGATTCGATGCGGGTCAGGTCGATGTCGCGGATCCCGAACTCGGTCAGCGCGGCGACCAGGGCGCCGGGCGTGTTCTCGATCCGCAGCACCACCGACGTGCGGTCGGCCCCGGTGCGGGGCGGCGGCGGGCCCGGCCGCCCGGCCAGCACGAATCGCGTGCGGGCATTGGCCTCGTCGACGACGCCCGCAGCCAGTTCGTTGAGCTCGTAACGCTGCGCGGCCAGCGTCGTCGTGACGCCGGCGTCGGCCCGGCCGAATGCGACGTCCAGGGCCGCCGCGGCGTTCGAGGACGACGCCACCACCTCGGCGTTGGGCAGGTTTTCGGCCAACCAGTGCCGGACCTGGGCGGCCGCGGTCGGAAACGCGGCCACCGTGTGCACGTGCTCAGGCGTGCGCCCGGGCCGAAGCACGATGCTGAACGCGACGTCGAGCGTCAACTCTGCGAAGACCTGCAGCGGCAACCCACTGGCCAGGCTGTCCAGCGTGGGCAGGATCGAGCCGTCGATCGAGTTCTCGATCGGCACGCACGCGAAGTCGGCCGACCCGTCTCGCACCGTCTGCAACGCGCCGGCGCTGCTTTCGGTCGCCACCAATTCCACGGCACCCGGCCACGGCACCTTGCCGTCGTCAACCATCTGAAGCAACGCCGCTTCGGTGAAGGTGCCCTGTGGGCCGAGGTAGGCAATGCGCGGCACCTGACAACCCTATCCGGGCGGCAGGGGAAGCCCTTGCGCGATCGATGGCTGCAAAGTTAACTTAGGCTTGGTTAAGTTAGGCTTGCCTTATTTCGATGCGGAAGGACTGTCATGCCTGCAGCAGCCACACACCCGGCCCACAAGGCGCCGAGCACCGCCGAACGGATACGCACCACCTGCGCCCGGGCCGACCGGGCGCTCCTCGCGGTCGACGGCATGGAGCCCGTGGCTGTGTCGCTTCACGACATCCTGCGCGACGGCTCCTTCGTCATCGCCGTGCATTGTGAAACGCCCGCCACGGCGACGGACACAAACGCGGTTCTGGAGCTGACGGACTACGCGCCGGTGCCGCTGCGGGAGCCGGTGCGGTCGCTGGTGTGGATCAGTGGCGGGCTGCAGCCCATGCCGCCGCACGACACATTGGTGCGGCTGGAGGTCACGTCGGTGGTGGTCGCCGACTCGACGGGCGCGGAGTCGGTCAGCCTCGACGCGCTGATGGCGGCCCGGCCGGACCCGTTCTGCGCGATGGAATCCCGCTGGCTGCAGCACATCGAGGCCGACCATCGCGAGCTGGTCGACCTGCTGGCGTCGCGGTTGCCGGGGTCGCTGCGCCGCGGACGGGCGAACCTGCTGAGCCTGGACCGCTACGGCCTGCGGCTGCGCGTCGAGACCGACAACGGCGACCACGACGTGCGGCTGCCGTTCCCCATGCCGGTCGACGACGTCACCGGGCTCAACCGAGGCATCCGGGTGCTCATGGGCTGCCCTTTCCTGAACGGATTGCGCGCGCGCCGCATATAGCGTGTCGGCATGACCGAGCGGGCCGGCACGGCGTCGCGGAAGGCGTTGCGCGCCGAGGTCGTGATCGTGCTGGCCGTGACGTTCGGGCTGAGCGCCGTCACCGCGGTGTTGCAGCTCACCGACTCGGTGCTACGCACGCTGAGCAAGCAGACCATCCCGCTCATCCCGCGCCGGTCCTACTTCGACCTGATCGACCTCGGCCTGAACCTGGCATCTGTCGCCGAGCTGCTCGCGTGGGGAGCCCTCGGCCTGTATCTGTTGTGGCGCAGCGGATTTGGCCCGTCGGCCGTCGGGCTGGGGCGGCCGCGCTGGCGGCCCGACCTGCTCGGCGGCATCGGGCTCGCGGCGCTGATCGGGCTGCCCGGCGTCGGCCTTTATGTGCTCGCTCGGGTGCTCGGCGTCAGCGCTGCGGTGGTCCCGTCGGAGCTCAGCGACACCTGGTGGCGGGTGCCGGTTCTGGTCGCCGCCGCGTTCGCCAACGGGTGGGCCGAGGAAGTGATCGTCGTCGCGTACCTGATCACCCGGCTCCGGCAACTCGGCATGAGCGAGGGCAAGGCCATCGCCTGCTCGAGCCTGCTACGCGGGGCCTATCACCTGTACCAGGGCTTCGGCGCCGGCCTGGGCAACCTCGCGATGGGCCTGGTGTTCGGCTACGTCTGGCACCGCACGCGACGGCTGTGGCCGCTGATCATCGCGCACGGCCTGATCGACACCGTCGCATTCGTGGGCTACACGCTGGCCAAAGGTCACCTCGGCTGGCTGCCCTGACACCGTAGATTGTTCCGGTGAGCGCCAACCGGCCTGATCCGGCTCGCCGGCGGGAGCCGTCGCAGGTCATCCGCCGCGACCCGGCCTACCGGCCGCCACCACCGCCGCCACGCCGGCCGCCCCCTCCTCCACCACCGCCGCGCCAGCCGCCCCCGCCACCGCGTCCGCAGCCGCCCCGCCCGGCGCCCCCAAGGGCGGGGCGGCCCCGGCGCAAACGGCCGTGGGGACGAATCGTCGCCCTCGTCGTGCTCGTCATGCTTGTCGCGCTCGTCGGGCTCGGCGGGTGGATCGACCACTCGCTGCACCGGGCGGCCGTGTTCGCCGACTACCCCAACCGGCCTGCGGCGGGCCACGGCACCACCTGGCTGCTGGTCGGATCCGACAGCCGCAACGACCTGTCGCCGCAACAGCAGACCGAGCTGGCGACCGGAGGTGACACCGGCAATGGCCGCACCGACACGATCATGCTGATCCACGTTCCGGGCCTCGGGTCGAGCGTGCCGACGACCATGGTGTCGATCCCACGCGACTCGTACGTGCCGATTCCCGGCCAGGGCCGCGACAAGATCAACGCCGCGTTCAGCCTCGGCGGCCCGCAACTGCTGGTGCAGACCGTCGAGCAGGCCACCGGCATCCGGCTGGACCACTACGCCGAGATCGGGTTCGGCGGCTTCGCCTCGGTCGTCGACGCGGTCGGGGGTGTCACCATGTGCCTGAAGGAACCGGTCGACGATCCGCTTGCCGGCATCGACCTGCCCGCCGGCTGCCAGAAGCTCGACGGCCGCAACGCGCTGGGCTACGTGCGCAGCCGGGCCACGCCGCGGGCCGACCTTGACCGGATGATCAACCAGCGAGAGTTCATGTCGGCGCTGCTGCACCGCGCCGCGAGCCCGGGGGTGTGGATGAATCCGTTCCGCTGGTATCCGGTGAAGAGCTCGGCGACCGGCGCGGTGACCGTCGACAACGGTGCGCACGTGTGGGACCTGGCCCGGCTCGGCTGGGCGCTGCACGGCCCGACGGTCACGCTGACGGTGCCGATCGGGGAGTTCACCAGCGCTGATTCCGGCGACGTCGTGATGTGGGACAAAGACGAAGCGTCACGGCTGTTCACAGCGCTGTCCAACGACGCGCCGGTGCCGCAGGACGTGCTGCAGTCTCAGCAGTAGGCCTACCGGCCCGGCAGGTTCGTCAGGCCGTGCTCGAGCCAGTCCTTGGTGCGCCCCGGGTAGTTCGTCGCGATCCAGCCGACACCCAGCCTGCGGCAGAACTCGACGTCCTCGTAGTGGTCGACGGTCCAGCAGTAGGTGGCGCGGCCCTGGGCGGCCGCCCGGTCGACGAGTTGGGGATGCGTGCGCAGCGTCGCAATCGACGGGCCGATCGCCGTCGCCCCGACCGTGGTGGCTGTCGCGCCGCCCAGATAGTGCGACGCACCTCCGAGCAGCACGGTCGGCAACAGCGGCGCGGCGCGGCGGATCCGCCACACCGCGCTCGCCGAGAACGACATCAGCACCGCCCGTGACCGATCCGCCGAGGCAGGCAGGGCGATCCCGTAGCGCTGCAGCAGTGCCAGCACCTTGAACTCGACCAGCGAGCCGTAGCGGACCGGGTGCTTCGTCTCGATGAAGATCTTCACCGGCCGCTGCCAGTCCAGAACCATCGCGAGCAGGTCGTTGAGCCCCAGCAGCCCGTGGTCGTCTTGCTCGTCGTCGGGCTCCCAGCTCGGATGCCACGACCCGAACTCCAGGCCGCGCATCTTGGCCAGCGTCAGCTCGCTCACCCGGCCGGAGCCGGACGAGGTGCGGTCGATCCGGCGATCGTGCATGCACACGAGGTGCCCGTCGCGGGTAAGCCGGACGTCGCATTCGATGGCGTCGGCGCCCTGAGCCAGCGCCAACTCGTAGGCGGCCAGCGTGTGCTCTGGCAGATCAGCAGAGGCGCCGCGATGTGCGACGACGAATGGATGTCCGGCGCGAACCGCGTCGCCCCAACTCATAACCGCTATGCTGCCGGTTCCTGGCCTTCCCGCTCAAGTTCAGCGGGTGCTTCGGGCTCTTTTTCTGGCTCTTTTTGTTCTGGTTCCTCGGCCACCACGACCCAGCGATGCGCGGGCCGCTGCACGGGCGCCCGCTCGAACGCGAACACCAACTGCGCGGCCGCTACAACCGTCGCCATCGCGAGCAAGTACGCGACGATGAAGCTCACCGTGTTGTCGGCGATGCCCTGCGCCGCACTGGTGAAGCTCGTTGCCGTGGCGAACACCGACACCGCGGTGCTCGCAACGAACAACCCCCACCACACCCAGATCTGCCAACGCAGCCGGGCAAAACGGTCCTCGGCAAGGGCGAGTTCCATCACGAACACCGGCGCCCAGGCCAGGTTGACGAACGGCACCAGGCAGCCGGCGCGCAGCGCCCACACCGGCCGCGGATCGGGCCGGTGGCGATGCTCGAACGCCGCGGCTCGACGGACGATCAACCAGCTGGTCAGCGCGTACGCGCAACCGACGATCGCGAACAGCGCGCCGACGCTGGCCACCACCGCCAGCCAGGTGGCCGCCACGGCGACGATGGGGTTCAGCAGCACGCTGCGGTTGACGATCAGCAGCACGTAGCGCACGAGGTGCAGCAGCGCGGCGGCGCCGAGGACCGCGACTGTGGTGATCAGCGTCGCGGTCATCGACCACGGTGACGGGCCCTGGCGCGGGGGCGCGGCGTGGGTTTCGCCCATCGTCATCGCGGGATCGATCAATCCCCATCGGGGCATCACCGCGTACCGCGGGGTCGGCCCCAGCTGGCGGCGCCTGCGGCGTGGAGGCGGCGCGGCGCCCGGTCGTACCGCGATCCACCGGTAGCCGACCGGCAGCCGCGGCATGGCGCGTGGCGGCGCGGCTACGTGGCTGCGTGATCCGGGTGCGCTCCAGGGCGACGGACCCCGCGTTGGGGTGACGTACGGCGCCATCAGGGCGCCGTGGCAGCGCGGGCACCACTGGCGCTGACGGTCGCGCACGTTCCATCGCGTTCCGCATCGGGAACACACCTGGATCATCGGACCAGCCTAACCACGCTAGATGGTGCCGGCGCGCCCGCCTGGCAGACTACGAAAAGGTCGGCACTGGAATCGATTTCGTTCATGCGAGCCGGTATCTCGCCCATCGGGATGTGTGTCGCGCCCGCGGCGTGGCCACGCTGCCACTCGTCATGTTCGCGGGCATCCAACGCCTGGCGCACATCGCCGATCTTAGCTACTCGTCAGTTCAGGAAGTTATCCACAATTTCCACAAGTTCATCCACAGGTGCTTTGGGATGGTTAACCGGCTTCGACCGCGCATTCTGTGCCGCACCAGGCCTTACGCTGTGCATAACCTGTGCCGACCAAACGTGAGGCATCAACAAGCGGCGATGCCGACTAGCGAAATTGCTTGCTCAGCTATCCTTCGGGCGCGAGCCCGACCGGGCAGGCGACACCGGTCCCGCCCAGCCCGCAGTAGCCGTTGGGGTTCTTGGCCAGATATTGCTGGTGATAGTCCTCGGCGTAGTAAAACTCGCGCAGCGGCGCGATCTCCGTCGTGATCTCGCCGTAGCCCGCGGCTGCTAATTCCTCGCCATAGGCGCGGGCGCTGTCGTGAGCGATCCGCAGTTGCTCGTCGTTCATCGTGTAGATCGCCGAACGGTATTGCGTGCCGTGGTCGTTGCCTTGGCGCATGCCCTGTGTCGGGTCGTGGCTTTCCCAGAACTGGCCGAGCAGCACACCGTAGGAGATCACCGCCGGGTCGTACACCACGAAGACCACCTCGGCGTGACCGGTGCGCCCCGAGCACAGTTCCTCATATGTCGGGTTCGGGGTGTATCCGCCGGCGTAGCCCACAGCCGTCGAATAGACACCGCCGAGTTCCCAGAAGCCGCGCTCGGCGCCCCAGAAGCAGCCCTCGCCGAACACGGCGGTGTGCAGCCCTTCTGGAAACGGGGGCGCGATCGGATTGCCGTTCAAGAAATGCTTTTTCGGGATCATGATGGCGCTCGGCCGCCCGGGCAGCGCGTCGCAGGCGTCCACCATCTCGACCCGCGGATGCAAGAGTCCGATTAGGTCGTCAAACCACCTCATGCCGAAAAGGCTACGCCGCTAGGGCATCCGCCGATTTCTCTTGCCCGGTGCCTAGGGCTATGATCGGCGTCACAACGGTATCCTGTGACACACCTCACGCGGGGGAGGGTATTGAACGTGCAGGTAAGGGGTTTGTGATGGCGTCGCAACCGATTGGTCCGGGTCCGGCGATGCCGCCTTCGGAATGGAACTCCTCGTCGCACGTCTATAGCCGCTCACAGATGACCGCGGCGGTGCGCGCCGGGTTGATCGCGTTGGTTCTGCTGGCCGTGCTGGCCGTCATCGTGTTGCTCTGACGTCGTTGTTCTGAACTGCTCCGGCGTCCCGAGGGCCGCCCGGCGCCATCCTTGCGGTGCGCGCGGCGATAGAGAGTGGCTGACTACACCTTGCCCGGACCTTGCCCGACTTGGACTGTGACTACGGCGCCCTGGAACCCCACATCTCGGCCAGATCAACGAAATACACCACAGCAAACACCACGCCACGTACGTGAAGGGTGCCAACACGGCGCTGGAACAGCTTGCCGAGGCCCGCGTGCCACCTCGGCGGGCACGTGAACCACTCGATCTGGTGGAAGAAACTGTCCCCGCAGGGCGGCGACAAGCCCACCGGCGACCTGGCGTCGGCCATCGATGACGCGTTCGGCGGGTTCGACAACTTCCAGGCGCAGTTCCCGCAGGGATCCGGCTGGGCCGTGCTCGGATACGACAGCCTCAGCGACAAGCTGCTGACCTTCCAGCTCTACGACCAGCAGGCCAACGGCCGCTGGGCATCATCCCGCTGCTGCAGGTCGACATGTGGGAGCACGCCTACTACCTGCAGTACAAGAACGTCAAGGCCGCTACGTCAAGGCCTTCTGGAACGTCGTCAACTGGGACGACGTGCAGAACCGCTTCGCGGCGGCGACCAGCCAGACCAAGGGCCTGATCTTCGGCTGAACCCCTGTTTTTGGTGGCCACCTCGCACTCGTGTCGTCTTGCGTGCCAGATGCCTATCCCGCATCCTGACTGAATCGACCCAGTGGCGTGCGACAGCCATGCTGGTTCGACGACGGCGGAGGCGGATATGACGACGGGATCCGGCCGGGCCATCGAGGTGGCCCCCTTCCATTCACACGGCTCACTCAAGGGTTTCGTGGTGTCCGGTCGCTGGCCGGACTCAACGAAGGAGTGGGCACAACTGCTGATGGTGGCGGTGCGTGTCGCATCGCTGCCCGGATTGCTGTCGACCACAACAATTTTCGGCGTTCGCGAAGAACTTCCGGAAAGGCCCGCGCCAGGCACCGTCGGACTCGTGCTAGCCGAGGGTACCGTCGTAGGTGAATCCGCTGTGCCCCCAGGCTATTTCGCGGATCACACTCCGCCCGCACTGCTGATGCTGCATCCGCCGTCGGAAACCATGCCGTCCCTTCCGGAATGCACGGGCGCCGCGTCGGGATGCGTGCTGCTGCCGGGCCTTCCATATCTTGGACTTGAGCACCGCGCAGCATGGGTGGAGGCGGAAGCCGACGGCACCGTCACATCCATGGTCAGCCGCGTCGGCGTCGATCCGATCAGCCATCCCGATACCGCGATTCTGGCGATGCTGCTTGCGGCATAAGTGCTGAGAGTGAGCAGCTACCGAAGACCGTTGTGGATCCGCGCTTTGTGCTGTTAGCGGTGGTGTCGTCGTACGTGCTGGGCGACGGCTAGGCCATGCGGTCGGCGCCATGCTCGGTGGCCGGGGTTGCCGGACCGGCCGCGATTGGGTTGCCGCAGCGGAGAGCCACGGCGAGCAAGCCCGTTGACCGGTGAGTCAGCAAAGGTGAACATGACAACGCTGGTTTGCTTGCCGGTTGCCTGAGAAAAGGTTGTTTTCACACAGATCGTTACGAGACCGACAGTACCGTAATTGGTTACCGGCTCCGCTCGGCAATTTGCCTGCTAGAGAGCCAAGAACAGCACAGTGACGGCAGACTTTCGACTACTCAGGCACTGCCTTGAGTTACCTTGTTTCTTCCCGCGCGATAATTTTTCGGCCGTTTGCACTTGGTTCTAAGCAAAAGACTCGCTAACATGGTCAGCAAATCCGGTCGCCGGATTTGTTCGCTTTGGCAGCCCTGGAGGTCAGATCAATGAGCAAGACGTTCGCAGCCCGCCTGAACCGCCTGTTCGACACGGTGTATCCCCCAGGCCGCGGACCGCATACGTCGGCAGAGGTCATCGCTGCGCTCAAGGCAGAGGGCATCACAATGTCCGCTCCCTACCTGTCGCAGTTGCGTTCGGGCAACCGAACAAACCCGTCGGCGGCGACCATGGCGGCCCTTGCCAACTTTTTCCGGATCAAGCCGGCATATTTCACCGATGACGACTACTACGAGAAGCTCGATAAGGAGCTGACCTGGC
This sequence comes from uncultured Actinomycetota bacterium, assembly GCA_963811535.1. Lineage (GTDB taxonomy): Bacteria > Actinomycetota > Actinomycetes > Mycobacteriales > Mycobacteriaceae > Mycobacterium. The sequence continues at coordinate 72,915 of CAWERF010000003.1, forward strand.
TTGCCGGCATGCGGGACGACGGCGTTCGGCGCATTGCGGCGCGCACGGTCGGGTTGTCGGCGCAGTCCCAGGACGACATTGTCACCAGGGTTGAAGAGTTGCGCCGCAAGGAGCACCTCGACGGTTAGCCGAACCCCGCGCTAGCCGGGCATCCGGCGAAGCTCGGCGGGTTCGCGTTTCAGATCGGGCCGACGTTGCCGGCTCAACCCGCGGTATTGCGACGCGATTTCCAGGATCCACTCCCTGTCCGAGTATGCCTGCGGTTGACGCAGCCAACCGAGGCCGGGAAATGCCTTCTGCCCGCTGCCAGCGCGGCCGGCATATATCCACTGCGCAATCCCGCGGGCCTGTTCTCGGGGGGCTACGGGCGGTGCCTTGGGGGCGACGTCTCCGACGTGGGCGGAGGCGGCCTCGTGCGCCGCCGCCTGGGCCTCCAGGAACAGGCCGTCGGATATCAGCGACATCCGTTCCGCCACACGGAAGACCAGCGGACCGCGTGGACGCACGCCGATGCCGAGGTCGGGTTGGCGCCCCTCCAGCTCATGCAGCAACGGCTCGATGGTGCGCAGCTCCCGCCGCGCCCCGAACCAGTCTTCGACGCTGGGTAGCAGCGACCCGGCGGCCACGACAAGCATCGCGCATCCGAGCAACGTGATCGCCGAGCCGACCCCGACGAACCGTGTCGTACCGAACGCCCGCAGCAGGAAGAAGCCGCTGGCCAGCACGATGAGCGCGATCCCAATCGTGAACACGAACAGAGCACGTCCGCGGCGGCTGGGGGTCGAGTACCGAATCCCGACCCACGACACCACGCTCAGTGCGAACAGCACGTACAGCAGCGGCAGTAGCCACGGCAGCGAGGTGTGCGACTTGAGGTTCCGGAGCAGATACACCTGCGGTGCCATCTCCGGCTGCTGCGCGTCGGCGAAGAACAGGGCCACGCTGATCGCGGCGATCACCAACGCCACGCCGTATTGAGCCCAGGCCAGCCGCCGCGTCACCGGGGTCGTTCGAGTCGACGCGACGCTCAGGATCATCACGCAGCTGGCTGCCGCGCACAATGTCAACGCCACTTGGGAGAGCGCGATCGAGACGTTAGGCCAGTGCAGGACGGTGTCGATAAGCAGCGTGAGCGGTTGCCAATTCAGGGCGGCGACGATGGCGAGGCTTCCGAGCGCGAGCATCATGGCGGCGCTGACCAAAGATTGCTTGTTGACCAGCGCCCAGCCGATGCGTAGTCCTGTCGCCACCCCGAGCAGGGCGGCGATCACCCAAACGATCAACCAAACGCCTCTCCGAGGCGTACCTGGACGATCGATGAGCGATCCGACCGCAGTCGGCCAAGCCGATAGCCGAGCAGCGCGGCGAAGTCCTCGGCTTCCTGTTCCGCCGCCTCGCCGCTCGGCCCCATGCAACCCGTGCGTTGATTGAGCATGTACCCGATCAGGTCATCACTGACCAGCTCCGTGGTGTGCCGGGCGGCCTGGATCACTGGAATACCCTCATGGCCGAGGACCAGGTGTCCCAGCTCGTGCGCGAGCGTGCGGTCCCAGGCCGGCAGGCCCTTCTGGATCAAGAACACGTCGTGATCGGCGTACTGCCGCCACTGGCCACAGACACCGGGGGGCAGGTCCGCCATCTCGATTTCGATCGGCCGACCACGGTCGGCGCCTACCGCATCGACCAAGCGAATGATCGACACCTCACCCCGGCGGGGAGCCAAGTCGAGCACTTCTGACACCGCACCGGCGACTCTGCGGCTGGCAGGCATACGAATCCTCTCCACATCCCCGGCACCGGTCCGGGTACCCAATGCACCCCGCAGGGCCTAGTGGAGGAAGCGCGCTATGCCCTCAGTTCGAACCGCGTGACCGGCCTTGGCCTGTCGATATCCAATGAAACCCCCACCCGCCGTCAACAGCAATATGCCGCCGACTCCAGGCAAGGCAAGGGTGGCCATCTCCGTCACCCCCGCGGTTCGTAGGTACTCACTGTAGCCAACCCGGAATGAGGTAGACAGGATGTCGTTACGGCCGACCTCGCTCGGAATCGGCTCGCGGAGCGAGTTCAACGGTTCGTTCTTCACCTCCGGCGGCGCGGACGGCGTCCCGAGGGGCAATTCGGCGCGCGGGCCAGCCCCGACGGCGACCTCCGGCGTGGGCGGCATCAGGGGCATTGTCAGCACAGGCGGTTCGGCCTCGGGGGCCGGGGCCTCTGCCGGCCCCGCGGTCGCGCCGACGATGTCGGGTTCGACCGGACCTGGCGGAGGATAGTGCGGCTGCGGTAATGGCACGATCACCGGCGGCTGCGGAAAGCGTCCGTTATGCCCTGCCGGACCAGTGGAACCTCCGTTGCCCGGAGGTGGTTGGCCAACGCCGCCGCCGTTACCTCCGTCGCCGCCGCCGTGGTGGTGGCATGGATCGTCGGGATCCTTGCCGTCGCCAGAGCCGTCGCCTCCTTGGCCCGTGCCCGGATCTGTGCCCTCGCCGGGAATCCTGCCCTGCCCGGGTTTGTCGCCTCCGGGCTGACCGGGTCGGTATGGGCGCGGGCCATAGCCGCCACGCCGCGAGGTGGCGGCCCCGTCGGCCGCGCCGCCCTTCTTGTCCCGCGCCGCGCTCCCGCTGTCACTGCCTTGACGGGAGCCCACGCCGCCCGGATCGGCCAGAGCGACAACAACGCCGGGCCCGCCGACCAGCAAGCCACCGGCCATGACGCAGGCAGCCGCCGCATACCACAGCCCCGACTGGTCCACAAATCTTCCTCACAACACCTGCGAAGCCATGCGCCATCAAAGCGCCAGGTGTTGTGCCATTGTCGCATATCGGCTATGCCTGTTGGCTCGCATCAGCAGAAAGCAAGGGGTATACCCGCGGGCGTTAGTGTTGTCCACAATCGCGAAGCGCCACGAAATGACCGGGAGGCAAGCCGGGATGGGCCTGTTCAGCAAGAAGAGCCGTGCGAACCGGCGAGCCGAGGCACGCGCGCTCAAGCGCCGCGCGAAGTTTGACGCCAAATATGCGGCACGCAACGAGCGGCGACGCATCAAGTCCGCGGAGCGCTCCGCTGAGAAGGCACTCAAGGCCCAGTTGAAGGCCCAGCACGACAGCGACAAGGCGGCGGTGAGAGCCGCCGAGACCGAGCTGAAGGCGGCCCGCGAAGGAAAGTTGCTGTCTCCCACCCGCATCCGCCGGGCGCTGACGGTGTCTCGGTTGCTCGCCCCGGTCGTCGTGCCGGTTCTGTACCGGGCCCTGATCACCGCGCGCGGCTGGCTCGACGAGCGCCGCGCGGACCGGTTGGGGGTACCGGTGAGCGAGGTGGGGCGATTCTCCGGGCACGGCTCGCGGCTGTCCGCGCGTATCGCGGGCGCCGAGCAGTCGGTGCGGCTGGTGCGCGAGAAGAACCCGAAAGACGCTGAGACAAAGCAGTTCGTCGCCGCGGTGATCGAAAAGCTCGCCGATCTGTCCGCCGCCGTGACCGCGGCCGAGAACATGCCCGCCGCCCGCCGCCGCGCGGCGCACGCCGCCATCGCCGATCAACTCGATGGCATCGATGCCGATCTGATGGCCCGGTTGGGCCTGAGCTGAGACGATGCACCGGCCGTCGGATCCCGCCGCCCGTTGGCGCGGCGCGGCGGCGGCGCTGCTGACTGCGGCGCTCGCGGTCGGTGCGCACGCGGTCGGCAACGGCAGTCCCCCGTCGGGCGCCGGTCTCGCGCTGATCATGGTGCTGGCAAGCACTGTCGGCGCTGCGCTGGCCACCTCGCGCCGGGCGCCCAGCACGACGACCTTGCTCGCAATCCTGGCGTCCGGTCAGGTCATCGGCCACTACGTGGTTGCCGCGGCGGGTCATCACCACGCCGCCCCGGGCCTGCCCGTGGCACCGATGATCGCCGCGCATGTGGTTGCGGTAGTCGCCGGAGCGGTGCTGATCGCCGGCGCCGACCGGCTGTTTCGCGCGTTGTCCACCGCAATGCGCGGAGCCGCCGGACCCTCTCATCCCCTCGCAGTCGCCGCAACCTCTCCGGTCGTCGCGGGCGATCAGCCCCACCAGGCGATGCTGCTGCTCGCGGCGTCGGTGTCGCATCGGGGACCGCCGGTCAGCCTCCCCCGCTGACCACAACGTCCCGACGACAGAAAGCCACAATCGAATGACCCATAGCTGGCGGGCGCTGTCGCGCGCCCTGATTCCGGCGGCGTCGATCGCCGCGGTCTTTTCCATCGGGCTCTTCGCCGGCGCCGCGCCGGCCTGGGCCCACGTCCATGTCGACGCCGACCATGCCCAGCGCGGCGCTGAGACGGTGTTGACATTCGAGGTGCCCAACGAATCCGACACCGGCGCCGCGACCACGCAGTTGACCGTCACGTTGCCGAACGCCACCTCCGCGGAAGCGGAAGTGATGCCCGGGTGGACCGCGCGGCTGGACCGCGATGTCAACGCGGGCACGGTCCGATCCGTGACATGGACCGCCGCGCCCGGGGCCGGCATTCCGCCCGACCAGTTCGCGCTGTTCCGGATCACGGCGACACTGCCCGACAGCGCGACGGCCAGTTATCCGTCGACGCAGACGTATTCAGATGGCACGGTCGTGAAATGGGACCAGCCGACGCCGCCCGGCGGCAGCGAGCCCGACCACCCGGTACCGACGCTGACGCTGTCGTCTGAGCAACCGGCGCAGCAGGCCACGGCCGGCACTTCGGACCACACGGCCCTGTGGATCGCGGTCGCCGGTGTTGTCATCGGCGCCGCGGGTGTGGTCCTGGGGCTGCTGAACTGGCGCCGACGGTCATGAAAGCGGCGACGGCGGTGCTGGCCGCGGTGCTGACGATCGTCGCGCTGGCGGTTGCGCCGGCGGCGTCTGCACACGCGACCCGCATCGCCGTCGACCCCGCCGAGAACGCGTCGCTGACGACCGGGCCGACTCAGGTCAGCGCCACGTTCAACGAACCGCTGCAGACCACCTTCGCGGCGATGACGGTGGTGGGGCCGGACGGAAACCTGTGGTCGACCGGCGACCCTCGGATACAGGGCGCGGTCGTCAGCGTGGCCGTTCGCCCGCTCGGACCGGTGGGCATCTATACCGTCAACTACCGGGTCACCTCGGCCGACGGCCATGTGGTCGGCGGCTCGTGGTCGTTCCGGCTGACCGCGCCGGGAACGGGGACGCCGGGGCCGGCCGCGTCGGCTTCGTCCTCGCCTGGCGGCCTGCCCGTCTGGCCGTTCATCGTGGCCGGCGTCGTGATCATCGTCGGGGTTGCTTGGTGGGCAGTGCGGCGCCGACCGGAACGCGAGGCATGAGACGGGGTTTGGTGGCCGCCTCTGGGCTGGCGATCATCATCGCGTCGTGGGCTGCGGCGCTGGCGCTGGCGTACCCGCAGGGCGCTGCGGGGCCGTCGCTGGTGCGGGCGCTCGCGGACTGCGCAGCGGTGGCGACCTTCGGGTTCGCGATCGTTCCGGCACTGGACGACAAGCGCCAACGCAATGACCTCGCCGCCTGCGCGGCCGGACCGTTGGCGGCAGCAAGCGTGGCGTGGCTGGTCGCAGAGGTCGGCCGTCAGCTGGTCGCCGCCGCGCAGACCACGGCAGTGCCGGTCAGCCGCCTGCCGCTGAGGACGGTGTCCGAGTTCTCGCTGTACACGACCGGGGGCCGGGCGGGGCTGGTCAGCATCGCGGCGGCGGCGGTGGTCGGCGCGGCGGCGTTGACGGGCCGTCGGTCGCCGCCGCTGTCGGTGGTCATCGCCGGGGCGGCCGCCACCGGCATCGCGGCGCGGGCGGTAAGCGGACACCTGTCGGCGAGCACCGTGGGCGCCGTCGCCGTTGCCGTGCATGCGCTGGCCGCGGCGGCCTGGTGTGGCGGGCTGGCCGCGCTGCTCGTCACCGTGCGGCACCGCGGCAGATGGGCGCGCGTGCTGCCGCGCTTCTCGCAGCTGTCGCTGATCTGCGTCGCCGTGTTGCTGGCCAGCGGCGTCGTCGGCGCGGTGGTGGTTCTCGACTCGCCGAGGAAGCTGTACTCCACCGGCTACGGCCGCGTGCTGTCGGCCAAAGTCGCGCTCGCGGTGGGGTTGGTGGTGCTCGCGTGGTTCAACCGCCGGGGGTGGCTGCCGGCCGCACGCGCGCACCGGGCAAGTGCGCAGGTGTCGCTGACGCGGTCAGCAACCGAAGTGGCTGTCATGGTCGTCGCGCTGACGATGGCGGCGGCGCTGGTCGTGACGGGCTAGCCAGATCGACGAGTGGACCCGGCTGGCATGATGGGACCACGGCGAGAAACTGCGAAGGAGCAGCCACATGCCAGACGAGCAGGATCGACCCGACCAGCCGCGCGAGCCCACCCCGCCGGCCGCCGATCCAGCCGCGCCGGACAACAAGTCTCCGGCCAAGAAGGCGGCGAAGGCCGCCAAGGCCGCGAAGAAGGTCCCGGCCAAGAAAGCTCCAGCGAAAAAGGCCCCGGCCAAGGCTGTGAAAAAGGCGGCCGCTAAGAAGGCCCCGCCTAAGATCGTGCCGCAGCCACCCGAGCCAGGGGAGCCTGTCGCGCCCAACCTGGCAGACACGAACGGCGAGGCGCGGCGTGCTGCCGCCAACGAGGCCGCAGCACAAGCGAAGCGGAGCGTCCAATCGGCACCCGACAGCCTGACCGGCCCCGCGCCGCTGCCTACGGGCATCGCGGCCGCGCGGCTGCCCGCGGCGGTGGCGTTCGTAATCGCCCTGTTGGCCATCCTGATGATCCGACGGTTGCGCGCCTCCGACGACTGATGCCGGCGCAGGCATACTCGGCTGCGTGACCAGAGCAGTAGAGCCCCGTGCCACCGCCGAGCTCGTCGATGACCTCGGCGACGACACCCGCAGTTGCGACACCCAACTCCGGCAGTTCGGCGGACGCGCGATGTTCGCCGGACCCATCAGCACCGTGAGCTGCTTTCAGGACAATGCGCTGCTGAAGTCCGTGCTCTCGGAGCCGGGCAACGGTGGCGTGCTAGTGATCGACGGCAGCGGTTCCCTGCACACGGCGCTGGTCGGCGACGTGATCGCCGGGTTAGGTCACAGGAACGGCTGGGCCGGCATCATCATCAACGGCGCGGTCCGCGATGCCGCCGCGCTGCGGACCATCGACATCGGGATCAAGGCGCTGGGCACAAACCCACGCAAGAGCAGCAAAACCGGCGACGGCGAGCGCGACGTAGCGATCGAGTTCGGCGGAATCAGTTTCGTACCAGGCGAAATCGCCTACAGCGACGACGACGGGATCATCGTCGTTACGTCGACGCCGCGGTGACCGCCGCCTGGTGCTTGGAGAAGTGCAGCGCACGATCGTCGACCTTGCCGTGCCGGATCAGGCGCAAGTCCAACAGGTAGTTCTGCTTGAGCCGCCACGGTGTGCGCGAGCCCGCCTTCGGCAGGCTGTCCAGCGCCCTCAGCACGTACCCGGGGGTGAAGTCCATCAGCGGGCGCTCCTCGACCGAGTCGCCGGGATGTTGCGGCACGACCGTGTCGTAGCCGCCGGCGTCCATGTAATTGAGTACCCGGCAGACGAACTCGGACACGAGGTCGGCCTTCAGCGTCCATGAGGCGTTGGTGTATCCGATGGTGAACGCCATGTTCGGCAGCCCGGACAACATCATGCCCTTGTAGGTCATGGACTCGGCGAGGTCCACCGGAACACCGTTGCGCAGCATCGCCGCACCGCCGAACAGCCGCAGGTTCAAACCTGTCGCGGTGATGATGATGTCGGCCCGAAGCTGCTCGCCCGAGTTGAGCCTGATACCGGTTTTGGTGAACCGGTCGATGGTGTCGGTGACGACGTCGGCCTGGCCGTTGCGAATGGTGCGGAACAGATCGCCGTTGGGCGCCAGGCACAGCCGCTCGTCCCACGGCTTATACCGCGGTCCGAAGTGCTTCTCGACGTCGTAGCCCTCCGGAAGGCGCCGCTGGGCCATGTTCATCAGCGCCTTGCGCATGAAGTTGGGGAACCGCCGGCTGATCCGGTATTGCGTGGACTGGAACAGGATGCTTTTCCAGCGGTTCGCGACGTAGGCGAGTTTGGGCGGCAGCATCCGCATCGTCCGCACGGCGAACGGGTCGACGTCGGGCAGCGAACCGATGTAGGTCGGTGACCGCTGCAGCATCGTCACATGGCCCGCGCCCGAATTGGCAAGGGCGGGAATCAAAGTCACCGCGGTGGCGCCACTGCCGATCACGACGATCTTCTTGCCCTGGTAGTCGAGGTCTTCGGGCCAGTGCTGTGGGTGCACGATCGTGCCACCGAAATCCTGCGACCCGGGGAACTCTGGCGAGTAGCCCTCGTCGTAGTTGTAGTAGCCGCTGCACGCGAAAAGAAACGAACACGTGATGTCGACCTCTTCGCCGTCGCGGTCGACCCGCAGCGACCACTGGTTGTCGGCGTCGGACCATTCGGCGGCGATCACCTTGTGCCGATACCGGATGTGCTTGTCGATACCGAACTCCGCGGTGGTCTCCTTCAGATACGACATGATCGACGCGCCGTCGGCGATGGCCTTGCCCGACGTCCACGGCTTGAAGCGGAAGCCCAGCGTGAACATGTCGGAGTCGGACCGGATGCCGGGGTACTTGAACAAATCCCAGGTGCCGCCGAGGTTCGCGCGCGCCTCGAGGACGGCGTAGCTCTTCGTCGGGCACCTGTCCTGCAGGTGCCACGCGGCGCTGATGCCGGATATGCCGGCGCCAACGATCACGACATCGAGATGTTTGTTCATCGGACCAACGGTATCAACACCGTGTCGAGTGGGTCAACGCGATGTCGAGGCGTTCGACATGCGGTAAAGTGGCGGCCATGACGTCGTCCGCGGTGCCGGTGCACGCCCACCCCTCGCGTGGTCGCCGGTCGTCGCGGCCGTCGGGCGATGACCGCGAGTTGGCGATTCTGACCACCTTGGAAAGGTTGCTCGAGGAACGGACACTGGCCGAGATCTCGGTCGATGACCTGGCCAGAGGCGCCGGCATCTCGAGGCCGACGTTCTACTTCTATTTCCCGTCCAAGGACGCGGTGCTGCTGACACTGCTCGACCGCGTGTTCGCCGAGGCGGACGCGAAGGCCGACTCGGCACTGCACGGGCGGAACCCAGATGCGCTGGTCGAGCCGTCTGACGTGTGGGCGGGCATCAATGCGCTCATCGAGGTTTTCGGTTCACATCGCGCGGTGATCGTGGCCGGCGCTGCGGTGCGCGCGACCAACGCCGAGGTAAGCAAGTTGTTCGCGGTCTTCCTTCAGAAGTGGATCGGCTACACCGCAGAATCGATTCAAGCCGAACGCGACCGGGGCGGTGCGCCGGACACCATCCCTGCCGAAGACCTGGCGATCTCGTTGAATTTGATGAACGAACGCGCGATGTTCGCCGCGTTGGCGGCGGACCGCACTGCCGTGTCGCCGGATCGCCTCGTCGACACGCTGGCACACATCTGGCTCAACAGCATCTACGGCGCTGTACGACCCTAGATTGTCGGCGTGCCGTGCGAACATGTGTTCGTGTCGGCCCGCGGTGACGCCACCATCCTGCACGCTGACCTGGACTCGTTCTATGCCTCGGTCGAGCAGCGTGACGACCCTGCGCTGCGCGGACGGCCGGTCGTTGTCGGCGCAGGCGTCGTGCTCGCGGCGAGCTATGAGGCCAAGGCGTACGGGGTGCGCACCGCGATGAGTGGGCGGCAGGCCCGCCGGCTGTGTCCGCACGCGGTCGTCGTGCCACCGCGCATGTCGGCCTACTCGCAGGCCAGCGACGCGGTATTCGATGTCTTCCGCGGCACCACACCCGTTGTCGAGCCGCTCTCGGTGGACGAAGCGTTCCTCGACGTCAGCGGCCTGCGGCAGATCTCGGGCATGCCGATTCGCGTCGCCACCCGGCTGCGCCGCGACGTCCGTGAGCGGGTCGGGCTGCCGATCACGGTCGGCATCGCGCGCACCAAGTTCCTGGCCAAGGTGGCCAGCCAGGTCGCCAAGCCGGACGGCCTGCTGCTGGTGTCGCCGGATCACGAGCTGGAGTTCCTGCATCCGCTGCCGGTCCGGAGGCTCTGGGGCGTCGGCGCGGTGACCGCCGACAAGCTGCACGCCCACGGCATCGAGACCGTGGCCGATGTCGCCGAACTCGGCGAGTCGATGCTGGCGTCGCTGGTCGGACGCGCGATGGGTCACCGGCTCTACGCGCTGTCCCGCAATGTCGACGCGCGTCGCGTGCAAACCGGAGTCCGCCGTCGCTCGGTGGGGGCGCAGCGGGCGTTGGGCCTCGGACCGCACAGGGCGCAGGAGGTCGACGCCACCGTATGCACGCTCGTCGACCGCATCACCCGGCGGATGCGCACCGCCGGACGCACCGGCCGCACGGTGGTGCTCAGGCTCCGGTTCGACGACTTCAGCCGGGCCACCCGGTCGCACACCCTGCCGAAGGCGACCTCGTCCACCGACCCCGTGCTGGCCGCCGCCCGCGGCCTGGTGGCCGAAGCACGACCATTGATCGCCGAACGCGGTCTGACGATGCTCGGCTTCTCGGTCGCCAACATCGACCGCAGCGGCGCCCAGCAGCTGGAGTTGCCGTTCGGCGACACAACACAGTTCGCGGACGACCTGGACCTGGCCGTCGACCTCGTCCGGCGTCGCTATGGCACGGCCGCGCTCACTCGCGGGGTGCTGCTCGGCCGCCACCCGGGCCTGGAGATGCCACACCTGCCGGACTGACCGAACCGATACATGAATGACTCACCGCGCGCGTGGGTACCCCGACCACAGTGACGGGAGGACTGGCAGATGCGGGTGACCAAGCAGCAGGCGGCGATCAACCGGCAGCGCATCGTCGACAGCGCGATCCGGCTGTTCGCGGAACGGGGCGTGGGCGGTGTGGGCGTCGCCGTGGTGATGGCCGACGCGGGTTTCACACACGGCGGCTTCTATAACCACTTCACGTCCAAGGACGACCTCGTGCTCCACGCGTGCAGCACGTCGTTCGCGCGCTCGCTGGCCTCGCTACGCCGCAATGGCGCCCCGTCGCAGGACCCTGACTTCGGGGAATGCCTGTCGGCGGCGATGCTATCGGAGTCGTCGAAGAGCGACGGGCCGCTGGGGTCGGTGTACGCCGAGGGGGTGCGGCAGTTCCTCGACGTGCTGACCGAGCAGTACGGGGACCGGGTGCGAGCGGTCGCGGGGCTGGCCAGCTTCGTCGGCGCCCGGGTGATCTCGAGCGCGGTCGCATCGGCCGACCCGGAGCTGGCCGGTGATTTCGTCGCCGCGCTGCACCCGCCGGAGGAGGATCAGCCGCGGCTCCAGGCCAGCAGCTGATCTGCCTCCCAGGTGTTGACGATCCGCTCGGTTGGCACGCCGGCGTCCAGCGCGCGCTGCGCCCCGTAGCCGAGGAAGTCGAGTTGCCCGGGCGCGTGGGCGTCGGTGTCGATCGAGAAGATGCAGCCGATCTCCAGCGCGAGGTCGATCAGGCGCCGTGGCGGGTCGCGCCGCTCCGGTCGCGAGTTGATCTCGACCGCGGTGCCGTGATCGCGGCAGGCGGTGAACACTTTCTCCGCGTCGAACTTCGACTCCGGGCGCAGCCCCCGGTTGCCCTCGACGAGGCGGCCGGTGCAGTGCCCCAGCACGTCGGTGTGGGGGTCGGCCACCGCGCGCAGCATGCGCCGCGTCATCGACGGTGCGTCCATCGACAGCTTGGAGTGCACGCTGGCCACGACGACGTCCAGCCGGTCCAGTAGCCCGGGTTCCTGGTCGAGGGTGCCGTCCTCGAGAATGTCCACCTCGATGCCGGTCAGGATCCGAAACGGTGCCATCCGCTCCCGCAGCTCGTCGATCACGTCGAGCTGCGCGCGCAGCCGGTCCGGCGACAACCCGTTGGCGATCGTGAGCCGCGGCGAGTGGTCGGTCAGTGCGCAGTACTCGTGGCCGAGCTCGTTGGCGGCCTGCATCATCTCGTCGATCGGCGCGGAACCGTCAGACCAGTTCGAGTGGGTATGCAAGTCGCCGCGCAGCGCGGCGCGGATTACGCCGCCGCCTAGATCCTTTGCCGCACCGCGTAATTCGACGAGCACGTCGGGTTCGACCCCCGACCATGCCTGCGCGATCACCGCGGCGGTCTTTGGCCCGATGCCGGGCAACGTCTGCCAGCTGTTGGCCTGGCCGTGCCGCTCCCGTTCGTCGTCGTCGAGTCCCTCGACAATGTCTGCGGCCTTGCGGTAGGCCATCACGCGCCGCGGCTCCTCGCGGGCGCGATCCTTGTAGTACGCGATCTCGCGAAGTGCGGCGACCGGGTCCATCACTCCAGTCTGCAGCAGCCGCACTAGGGTTGATGCAGTGCGATTCGCTTTCAAAACCTCACCGCAGAACACGACCTGGGCCGAAATGCTGTCAGTTTGGCAGGAGGCCGACGACATCGACGTCTACAAGTCCGGCTGGACATTCGACCACTTCTATCCGATCTTTTCCGACTCCGCCGGCCCCTGTCTGGAGGGCTGGATCACGCTGACCGCCCTCGCGCAGGCCACCACGCGCCTGCGGCTCGGCACCCTGGTCACCGGCATCCACTACCGCCACCCAGCGGTTTTGGCCAACATGGCCGCCGCCCTGGACATCGTGTCGAACGGCCGGCTGGAACTCGGCATCGGTGCCGGCTGGAACGAGGAGGAGTCCGGCGCCTACGGCATCGAGCTCGGCTCGATCAAGGAGCGCATGGACCGCTTCGAGGAGGCCTGCCAGGTGCTGATCGGACTGCTCAGCCAGGAGACGACGGACTTCGATGGCAAGTTCTACCACCTCAGGGGCGCGCGCAATGAGCCCAAAGGGCCGCAGAAGCCGCATCCCCCGATCTGCATCGGCGGCAGCGGGGAGAAGCGCACGTTGCGGATCACCGCGCGGTACGCACAGCACTGGAACTTCGTCGGCGGCCCGCCCGAGGAGTTCGCCCGCAAGCGCGATGTGCTGGCGGCGCACTGTGCCGACGTGGGCCGTGACCCGAAAGAGATCATGCTCTCCGCGCATGTTCGGCTCGGCGAGGACCGGGACTACCACAAGGTCGTCGCCGACGCGGCAGCGCTCGGGGAGGAGGGACTCGACCTCGCGATCGTGTACCTTCCGCAGCCCTATGACCCAGCCGTCCTGGAGCCGTTGGCCAACGCCATTCGGGCGTCTGGATTAGCCGGTTAAATAACGGATGAATAACGATTGGCAAAGTTTCGATCACGCCCCGCCACGGGCGGCGGCAATTGATCCTCGAGGCGTCAGAAGCCGAAGCGCAGCAATTCGTCGGCGGTTACCAGGCGCTCGTGCTTGGCGGGAAATTCGCGGCTCTTAACGGGGTGCCGAAACCATGACCAGGCGATTCGACCCACCCGAGACCGGGGTATCGGGTTGAGGTGCACCATTGTCACTCCTGCGGTGAACTAGCTCCGTTTATTGTCGCGGGTGGCTAGCTTACACCGCACCACCCACATCGGAATATTGAACACCCGATATCGGGCAAACTCCGGGAGGCGCGCCAATAGTCTAAAGGGCGTGTCGAGACTTTCGTTTTTGTCTGGCGGAGGTCAGCGTTGGGGCGCCGCGGTCGGAGGAATCGGCGCGGGCAGCGCGGTGGCCCCCATCAGGTAGTCGTCGACCGCCGCCGCGGCCGCCCGGCCTTCGGCGATCGCCCACACGATCAGGGACTGTCCGCGGCCCATGTCGCCGGCGACGAAAACCCCCGGCACCGAGGTCGCGTAGTCGTGGTCGCGTGCGACGTTGCCACGTTCGGTGAACTCGACACCCAGATCGGTCAGGAGGCCCTCTTTTTCCGGCCCGACGAAGCCCATCGCCAGCAGCACCAAGTCCGCCTCGAGATCGAAGTCGCTGCCCTCGACCTTCTCGAACTTGCCACCGACCATCTTCACCTCGTGGGCACGCAGGCCCGTCACGTGCCCGTCGCGACCGATGAATTCCTCGGTGTTGACCGAGAACACGCGCTCGCCGCCCTCCTCGTGGGCGGCCGAAACCCGGAACATCAGCGGGTACGTCGGCCACGGGGTCGAGTCGGCGCGGTCGTCCGGCGGCCGCGGCATGATCTCGAACTGGTGCACGTCGACGGCGCCCTGCCGGTGCACGGTGCCCAGGCAGTCGGCGCCGGTGTCGCCGCCGCCGATGATGATCACCTTCTTGCCCTTGGCGGTGATGGGCGGCTCGCCCTCGTCGCCGAGCACCGGATCGCCCTCCTGCAGCCGGTTGGCCCACGGCAGATAATCCATTGCCTGGTGGATGCCGTCGAGTTCGCGGCCAGGGATCGGCAGGTCACGCCACGCGGTTGCCCCGCCGGCGAGGACGACCGCGTCGAAGTCGGCACGCAACCGCTCTGCGGTGATGTCGACGCCGACGTTCACGCTCGCCTTGAAGATGGTGCCCTCGGCCTCCATCTGCGCGAGCCTGCGGTCCAGATGCCGCTTCTCCATCTTGAACTCGGGGATGCCGTAACGCAGCAGCCCACCGATCCGGTCGGCCCGCTCGAACACCGTGACCGTGTGGCCGGCGCGCGTGAGCTGCTGGGCCGCGGCGAGCCCGGCGGGGCCCGATCCGACGACCGCGACCGTCCTGCCGGTCAGCGTGTGCGGCGGGATCGGCTCCACCCAGCCCTGCGCGAACGCGTTGTCGATGATCTCGACCTCGACCTGCTTGATGGTCACCGGATCCTGGTTGATGCCGAGCACGCATGACGCCTCGCACGGCGCCGGGCACAGCCGGCCGGTGAACTCGGGGAAGTTGTTGGTGGCGTGCAGCCGCTCGATCGCGTCACGCCAGCGGTCGGTGCGGACGAGGTCGTTCCATTCGGGTATCAGGTTGCCCAGCGGACAGCCGTTGTGGCAGAACGGGATTCCGCAGTCCATGCATCGCGACGCCTGCGTGCGCAGCCGGTCGTGGCTGAATTCCTCGTAGACCTCGTTCCAGTCCTTGAGCCGCAACGACACCGGCCGCCGCTTCGGCAGCTCGCGCTCGCGGTGTTTCAGGAAGCCGGCCGGGTCAGCCATGAGCCGCCGCCATGATCGCCTGGTCCACGTCGGTTCCGTTCTGCTCCGCCTCGGCGATGGCCTCCAGCACGCGCTTGAAGTCGCGCGGCATGACCTTCACGAACTGCTGCCGCTCCCTGCCCCAGTGGGCCAGAATCCGCTTGCCCGGAGCGGAGTCGGTGGCGTCGACGTGCTTGGTCAGCATCTGGTGCAGCCAGTCGAGGTCGTCGTCGTCAAGTTCCTCGAGTTCGACCATCTCGGCGTTGAGATGGTCGGGTAGACGCCTGTCGGGGTCGTACACATACGCGATGCCACCGGACATGCCCGCGGCGAAGTTCCGGCCCGTCGGGCCCAGGATGACGACCTTCCCGCCTGTCATGTACTCACAGCCGTGGTCGCCGACGCCCTCGACCACCGCATGGGCGCCGGAGTTGCGGACCGCGAACCGCTCGCCGACCACGCCGCGCAGGAACGCGTCACCGCTGGTGGCGCCGAACAGGATCACGTTGCCGCCGATGATGTTGTCCTCAGCGACGAAGTCGGCAGGCGCGTTGCGGGCGGGGCGCACCACGATGCGGCCGCCAGACAGGCCCTTGCCGACGTAGTCGTTGGCATCGCCGTAGACCCGCAGCGTGATGCCCTTGGGCACAAAAGCCCCGAAGCTGTTGCCCGCCGACCCGTCGAACGTGATGTCGATGGTGTCGTCGGGGAGACCTTGCCCGCCATAGGTCTTCGTCAACTCGTGGCCGAGCATGGTTCCAACGGTCCGGTTGACGTTGGTGATCTTGGTGGAGAACGTCACCGGCTTCTGCTGATCGAGCGCCTCGCGGCTGATGACGATCAGCTGCTGATCCAGCGCCTTGTCCAGGCCGTGGTCTTGGCGCGAGCTGCAGTAGAGATCCTGGTTCATGAATGCCGATTCCGGCTCGTGCAGCACCGGCGACAAATCGAGCTTGCGCGCCTTCCAGTGCTCGGCGGCCAGCGTGGTGTCCAGCGAGCCGACCTGGCCGACGGCCTCGTTGATCGTCCGGAAGCCAAGCTGGGCAAGGTATTCCCGGACCTCCTCGGCGATGAACATGAAAAAGTTCTCGACGAACTCGGGCCTACCGTTGAAGCGCTTCCGCAACACCGGGTTCTGCGTCGCGACGCCCACCGGGCAGGTGTCGAGGTGACAGACCCGCATCATGATGCAGCCGGACACCACCAGCGGTGCGGTGGCGAACCCGTACTCTTCAGCGCCCAGCAGGGTCGCGACCATCACGTCCCGGCCGGTCTTCATCTGCCCGTCGACCTGAACGACGATCCGGTCACGTAACCCGTTGAGCAGCAACGTCTGCTGCGTCTCGGCCAGGCCCAGTTCCCACGGCGCGCCCGCGTGCTTCATCGACGTGAGCGGAGTGGCGCCGGTGCCGCCGTCGTGGCCGGAGATCAGCACCACGTCGGCGTGGGCCTTGGAAACGCCGGCGGCGACGGTGCCGACGCCGACCTCCGAGACCAGCTTGACGTGCACCCGCGCCTGCGGGTTCGCGTTCTTCAAGTCATAGATCAGCTGCTTGAGATCCTCGATCGAATAGATGTCGTGGTGCGGCGGCGGCGAGATCAGCCCGACGCCGGGCGTGGAGTGCCTCACCTGGGCAATCCACGGGTACACCTTGCCGCCTGGAAGCTGGCCACCTTCGCCGGGTTTCGCGCCCTGAGCCATCTTGATCTGAAGATCGCTGCAGTTGGTCAGGTAGTCCGACGTGACCCCGAACCGGGCCGAGGCGACCTGCTTGATCGCACTGCGGCGCCAGTCGCCATTGGGGTCGCGCTCGAAGCGGCGGACGTCCTCGCCGCCCTCGCCGCAGTTCGATCGGCCGCCAAGCCGGTTCATCGCGATCGCCAGCGTCTCGTGTGCCTCGGCGGAGATCGACCCGTAGCTCATCGCGCCGGTGGCGAACCGTTTGACGATTTCACTGGCCGGCTCGACTTCCTCGATCGGCACCGGCGGGCGCACACCGTCTTTGAACCTCAGCAGCCCGCGCAGCGACGCCATGCGCTCGCTCTGGTCGTCGACGAGCTCGGTGTACTCCTTGAAGATCTCGTACTGCCCGGTGCTCGTCGAGTGCTGCAGCTTGAACACGGTGTCGGGGTTGAACAGGTGGTATTCGCCCTCGCGGCGCCACTGGTATTCCCCACCGACCGGCAACTCGCGGTGCGCGCGCTCCTCGGGGCGGTCCAGGTACGCGATCGCGTGCCGGGCGGCGACGTCGTCGGCGATGTCGTCGAGGTCGATGCCCCCGGTCGGACAGGTGAGCCCGCTGAAGTATTCGTCGAGAAGGGCCTGCGACATGCCGACCGCCTGGAACAGCTGCGCTCCGGTGTAGGAGGCCAGCGTCGAGATGCCCATCTTGGACATCACCTTCAGCACGCCCTTGCCCGCGGCCTTGACGTAGTTGGCCAGCGCCTTCTCGCGGTCCATCCCGGTGATCACGCCGCGGTCGAGCATGTCCTCGATCGACTCGAACGCCATGTACGGGTTGATCGCCGCTGCGCCGAAGCCGATCAGCACCGCCATGTGATGCACCTCGCGGGCGTCGCCGGACTCGACGACCAGGCCGACGAGGGTGCGGGTGCGCTCACGCACGAGGTGATGGTGCACGGCGGATACGCTGAGCAACGACGGGATCGGCGCAAGCTTCTCGTCGGACTCGCGGTCGGACAGCACGATGATCCGGGCACCCTCGGCGATCGCGGCCGACGTCTGCGCCCGTACCTCGTCGAGCGCGGCCTTCAGCCCGGCGCCGCCCTCGGCCACCGGGTACAGACAGCGAATCACTTTGGTGCGCATGCCGTGCCGACGGCCGCCGATCTGTTGGTCGGGATCGAGGTTGACCAGCTTGGCCAGCTCGTGGTTCCGCAGAATCGGCTGCTGCAGCACTATCTGGCGGCACGAGTTCTCGTCGGGGCTGAGCAGGTCGCCTTCCGGACCGATCACGCCCTGCAGGCTGGTCACCACCTCTTCGCGGATGGCGTCCAGCGGCGGGTTTGTCACCTGTGCGAACAGCTGATGGAAGTAGTCGTAGAGCATCCGCGACCGCTGCGAGAGCACCGCGACGGGGGTGTCGGTGCCCATCGATCCGATCGGCTCCGCGCCCGCACGCACCATCGGGGCGACCAGCAGGTTGAGCTCCTCGTAGGTGAAGCCGAATACCAACTGGCGCAACACGATCCGGTGATGCGGCATCCGGACATAGGGCCCCTGCGGCAGTTCCTCGAGCCCGATCAGACCGTCGTCGAGCCATTCCTGGTACGGGTGCTCGGCGGCCAACTCGGCCTTGATCTCCTCGTCGGAGACGATGCGGCCCTGCGCGGTGTCGACCAGGAACATGCGGCCCGGCTGCAGCCGCATCCGGCGCACCACTGTCGACGGGTCGAGTTCGAGCACGCCGGCCTCCGAGGCCATCACCACAAGCCCGTCGTCGGTCACCCAGATGCGTGACGGCCGAAGGCCGTTGCGGTCGAGCACCGCGCCAACGACCGTGCCGTCGGTGAACGTCATCGACGCCGGGCCGTCCCACGGCTCCATCAGTGACGCGTGGTACTGGTAGAACGCCCGCCGTGCCGGGTCCATCGACTCGCGGCGCTCCCATGCCTCGGGGATCATCATCAGCACCGCGTGCGCGAGGCTGCGCCCGCCCAGGTGCAGCAGTTCCAGCACCTCGTCGAAGCGGGCCGTGTCCGACGCGCCCGGCGTGCAGATCGGGAACAGCTTTTCGACGTTTTGCGGGGAGCCGAAGATGTCGGTGCCGATCAGCGCTTCACGGGCGCGCATCCAGTTCTCGTTGCCCGTGACGGTGTTGATCTCGCCGTTGTGCGCGATCCTGCGGAACGGGTGCGCAAGCGGCCACGACGGGAACGTGTTCGTCGAGAACCGGGAGTGGACGATGCCCAGCGCGCTGGTCAGTCGCTGATCCTGCAGATCGAGATAGAACGCCTTCAGCTGCGGAGTGGTCAGCATCCCCTTGAAGACGTAGGTCTGACCGGAAAGGCTTGGGAAATAGACGGTTTCACGGCCGGGGCCGTCTTGGCCGGGGCCCTTGTTGCCGAGCTCGTGCTCGGCCCGCTTGCGAACGATGTAGGCGCGGCGCTCGAGCTCCATCCCTTCGGCGCCCGAGATAAACACCTGACGGAAGGTCGGCATCGCGTCGCGGGCGAGTGCACCGAGCGACGACTCGTCGGTGGGCACCTCGCGCCAGCCGAGCACCTCCAGACCCTCGGCTTCGGCGATCTTCTCCACCGCCGCACACGCCGCGACGGCATCCTTGGACGACTGCGGCAGAAACGCCATGCCCGTCGCGTAGCTGCCCCGCGATGGAAGGTCGAAATCCACTACGGCGCGCAGGAATTCGTCGGGAACCTGGATCAGGATTCCGGCGCCGTCACCGGTATGCGGCTCGGCGCCCTGGGCACCGCGATGCTCCAGGTTCAGCAGGGCGGTGATCGCCTTGTCGACGATGTCGCGGCTGCGGCGGCCGTGCATGTCGACGACCATCGCAACGCCGCACGCATCGTGTTCGAACGCGGGGTTATACAGCCCGACATTCTTAGGCGCCATTCCCACCTAACCCTTCGCGTAAGTACTGCACGTGGCCTTGTCGATTCTGGGCCGGTTTACACCGGCTGCCACCAGGGCGGAACCCCGCGAAGGGAGTGCTGCCGTGCGACGCTGAACGGCGCACTTGTCCCAGTCACGACAAGTGGTGAAAACGATATGACAAACACCGCCTGACATGCCAACTTAGTCAACCCTAACTAGGTCTTCGTCGGCTGCCGCGGCTGCCGCCGTCGGCAGTCGATTCGGACACCGAACCCGATGTGCCGCTTACTATTTGATGATACTCGCGCAGACCCGGTAGCTGTGGGTACCCGGGACCTGGTTTGCTGCATTTGCCATCGGCCACGCCTAGCGTGCTCTAGCAGCACGAAACAGCGGCTTAGAAATTCGCCAGACGTATTCTAATGGTTTGCTGGCGGTGCCCCTTGCGCCATTTGCCGCAGATCGCCGGCAACGGTTCGCACAATGCTTCGGCGCGGTCGTTCGCGTGGGTCAGCGCTCGAAAGAACGCGGCGCCGCGAGTGATGTCGTACACCTCCCCCGCGTCGCAGTCTGGTGCGCAGCGCGGCGATCGCGATCGCCGCGCAGACGGTGCAGAGCGCTTCGCGGTATTCTGTGAGATCACTGGGAACGTCCTGGGGATGTCTTTCCCTTGGATCGCATTCTCAGGCCGTGCTGTCGGATGCCGCGCCTACCCTGCGGGCCATGACAAACTGGATCAACACCGTGAGCCGCGACCACGTACAGCGCGGCCTGCAGGGACGCTTCACGCAGGCCAACCATGGCAAGCCAGACATGCTGCGCAAGATGGCTCGCGGCGACTGGATTGTCTTCTACTCCCCCAGAACGGCGCTGCAGGGCGGTGAGCCGCTGCAGGCGTTCACTGCCATCGGGCAGATCGCCGACGATGCGCCGTACCGGGTCGAGATGGCAGTGGACTTCCACCCGTGGCGACGCAACGTCGACTTCCTGGCCTGTAACCAAATCCCGATCCGGCCACTGATCGACGACTTGGACTTCATCGATGACAAGAAGAAGTGGGGTTACAAGTTTCGGTTCGGGGTGTTCCGCATCGACGACCACGATCTCGAGGTGATCAGGTCCGCGATGACGGACTGATCCGTAGAGCGGCGTACTGTCGCGACGGTGAGC
This sequence comes from uncultured Actinomycetota bacterium, assembly GCA_963811535.1. Classification (GTDB taxonomy): domain Bacteria; phylum Actinomycetota; class Actinomycetes; order Mycobacteriales; family Mycobacteriaceae; genus Mycobacterium. Next base: position 93,649 of record CAWERF010000003.1, read on the forward strand.
AGCCTCGACGTCGCGCCGGTCGAGGAAACGTGTTCGGCCGCGCCGGGCGACGGCGTCGAGGTGCTGCACCCGCGCGGCGTTCCGCTGGGCGGTCCGCGGGTGATCCGGGTGCGACGGACCATTCCGCAGCGCCAGCGCTCGCTGGTGGGTGCGTGGTGTTTCGCCGATCACTACGGGCCCCACGACGTGGGCCGGGGCACGGGCATGGAGGTGCCGCCTCATCCGCACACCGGATTGCAAACTGTCAGTTGGCTTTTCAGCGGCGCGATCGAGCACCGCGACAGCGCCGGCGTCCACGCGTTGGTGCGTCCCGGCGAGCTGAACCTGATGACGGCCGGCGCGGGCATCTGCCATTGCGAGGTCTCGACGGCGGCCACCACGATCCTGCACGGAGTGCAACTGTGGGTAGCACTGCCGGGCGCCGATCGGGGCGCGGCACGGAGTTGGGATCACTTTGTGCCCGAAGCCGTTTCGCTCAACGGAGCAACGCTGCGAGTTTTCCTGGGTGAACTGGCCAACGCACGATCGGCCGTGCACACCTACGCCCCGCTGCTCGGCGCACAGCTCGACATCGACGCGGCCACGAAGCTGGTACTGGCTGTCGACCCGAAGTTCGAGCACGGGGTGCTGCTCGACCAGGGTGATATAGAGGTGTCCGACGTCGGGCTCGCCGTCGGCGACCTGGCCTACCAGGGCCCCGGCTCGGCAACCCTGAAACTGCACAACACCGGCGCAGCACCGGCGAGGGTACTCCTCCTCGGTGGCACACCGTTCACCGACGAGCTTGTGATGTGGTGGAACTTCGTGGGCCGCAGCCACGAAGACATTGTTAATTACCGCGAATTGTGGGAATCCCACGACGAGCGGTTTGGCGACGTCGTCGGATACGGCGGCTCGCCGCAGCGGCTACCCGCCCCGCCCTTACCGACGTCCGGGCTTAAGCCTCGGGCCGCCCCGGGCAGGAAGGACACATAATGACCACCGACAAGACAGGTGCAGAAACCAGTGTGCGGCTCGACGGCGACCGGTTCACGATCGGCGTCGACGGCCAGACCGTCGGCACCGCGTACTTTGCCGACCGCGGCGGCACGCGTGTCTTCTATCACACTGAGGTCGACGACAAATGCCAAGGACGCGGTCTCGCAACGATTCTCGTTGGCGAGGCGCTGGCGGCCACGCACAATGCCGGCATGCGAATCGTCCCGATCTGCGATGTGGTCGCCGGCTATATCGACAAGCATCCCGAGTTCAGCGGCGTCGTAGATCCGCCGACGCCCCAGATCGAGGCCTGGGTAGCTGGAAAGTAGCCGGAGCGTCGCGGGTCGGGCTACCGCCCGAATTGCGAGCGGTGCGTTGCTGCAGCGTGCGCGCCGAGATGCTGAGAAGCATCCAGCGAATTTCTGCTCGATTCCCAGGGGTTTTTTGGCGCGCCGGTGTCCAAGCTGGGCCGATCGTTTGTGTCCGTCGGCTACCCCGTCAGCGAATTTCTTGACGGCGGGAGGCGTCTGTTGCCGCCGTTGTGCATACCGTTCGTGAACTGCCCGCCGAGCTGACGGGCGTCTAGAGCAGGCCGAGGTGTTCCAGGTCGGTGACGTACTTGCCGATCAGCGGCGCCGCGATGTGTGGAATGTCTTTCTCGGCACCAACTTTGGCGGCGTGTATCGCGGTGTGGAACACCTCGGTGGGGGCAACGGCACCGCGGAGCGGCTTCGCCGGCTTCTGGTAGGCGTTGATCAGCGGCAGGACCGTGTGCTGCCGCTGCTTCTCCGGTAACGCCTTGAGTGCGGTGTCGAACCGCGTCAACCAGTCGGCGTAAGCGTCGATCCGCTGGATCGGGTGGCCGTCGTCGATCAGCCAGTCCACGAACACGTCCAGCGACACGCCGTCGTCGTAGGGGTTCATGACGTCAAAGGAGCGGAACCCGTCGGTGGCCTGCCCGCCAAGTGTTGTCACCGCCTCGGCCACGAAGTCGACCGGCAGTCCGTCGTAGTGCGCCCTCGGCCGGTTGCCGTTGGCGTCGATCTCGTAGAACGACTGCGGGGCAATGCCTATCGCGATCAGGCTGAGGATCAGGCGGGTGAAGGCGTCGGGCACATTCAGCTGGCCGGTGTAGTGGCTGTGGGCCAGAATCATGTCGGAGCGAAACACTGCCACGGGCAGTCGGCATAGGTCATGCGCTTCGCGCAGCAGCACCTCGCCCGCCCACTTGCTGTTCCCGTAGCCGTTGGCGTAGGTCTCGTCAATGGCACGGACCGGGCTGAGGGTGCGGATGTCGCCGGCCTCGTCGAAGTCGCCGGGTGCAAGGCTCATTGCCACGGCCACGGTCGACATATAGGTGACGGGCTTGATCCGGGTGGTGATCGCCAGGCGGATCACCTCGGCGGTGCCGACAACGTTCGGACCGAAGAGCTGTCCGTACGGCAGGACGTGATTGACCAGTGCGGCGGGATGGACGATGAGGTCGACGCGGTCGGCCAGCCGATTCCAGGTCGCCAAGTCGAGACCGAGGTTGGGCTCGCCGATGTCGCCCGCGATGACTTCGAGGTGATCGGCGGTCAGCTCGCGGAAGCGCTGCAGGAGCTGCGGATCACCGCTGTCGAAGACACGCTCGAGCCGGGTCCTGGCCGTGTCCGCGTCGGTGCCCCGCACGATGCAGATGAGCGTGCCGCCGGTCCGCGAGAGCCGTTCCATCCGTTCGAGGCTCAGGAAGCGCCCCAGGTAGCCGTTGGCGCCCGTCAGCAGAACGGTGCGCGGCTCGGCGGTGGTGTGTGGCAGCGTCGGGGCGTCAGCCAGCGTCGCAGCGTCGATGAACTTGTCGAGCGTGAGGTCGGCGGCGCGGATTTCTGTGGCGCCGGCGCCGTGCACCGTTGCGGCCGTTGGGCGTTGGGCGCCCGACCCGCGCTCGGCCTCGATGTAGTCCGCAAGCCGTCGCAGGTTGGTGGCGGGACCAATGATGACGCCTACCGGCACCTCGACGTCGAAGATCTCCTCCAGCAGGTTGGAAAACGTCAGCGCCGACAGGGAATCGCCCCCGAGGTCGATGAAGTGCGCGTCCGGGTCGATGTCCGCGGCGCCCGACCCGAGCAGTGCTCGGGCAGCGCGAGTGACAGTGTCGACCACCGGTTGGTAGCCGGCCGCCAGGCGCAGGGCGCGTAGTTCGTCGGCGCGACCCGCGGCGAGGTCGGCATACAGTTGCTCGAGCTGATCGCCGTAGCGATCCTTGAGCTTGGGTCGCAGCACTTTGCCGACCCCGGACAGCAATCCGTTTGCGGCACTGAATGGTTCGCGCTCGATCAGGAAGTCGGCTGGCACCTCGTAAGACTGCAGTTCCACGGCTCGCGCGGTCTGCTGCAGTGACTCGCTCAGCGCACTCTTGAGGGCATCGCCGTCATCGGCGAACTTCTGCAACGCGTCGGGGGTGGGAACCACCACCGCCAACAGGTTGGGGCGTTCGCTGTTGCCGTAGAGGAAGATCTGACGGACCAAGGGGGCGCCGGCGAACACGGCCTCGAGGCGAGTGACCGCCACGAACTCGCCCTGCGCCAGCTTCAACACGTTGTTGCGCCGGTCGACGTAGACCAGGTGGTCGGGTTCGGTCTCGGCCATGACGTCGCCGGTGTGGTAGTAGCCGTCGGCGTCGAAAACCTCGGCGGTGACTTCCGGGCGCTTGTAGTACCCAGGGGTGGCCGTCTGCGACTTGATCAGCAATTCGCCTCGCGGGTGCGGTTTGTCGGTCAGGAAGTAGCCCAGCTCTGGGACGTCGATGAGCTTGTAGTCGATGACGGGGGGCCGCATGATGATGCCGTCTCGGGTGATTCCTCCGACTTCGGTCAGGCCGTAGTCGTCGAGCACGTGCACGTCCAGGCTTGCCTCGAGGAAGGCCTTCATCTCGGCGGCCAGGGGAGCGGTTCCCACGAAGCCGCCGAGGACACGTCCGCCGAGAACCTGATCACGTAGTTCGGCCGCGGCATCCGCCTCGGCTGTGGAGGGCTCGCTACCTTCGGCGAGGCGTCGGTCGACGGCGCTGCGGTAGCGTTGGAACAGCATGTCGACCACCCTGGGCACGAGTGCCATATCGGTGGGCCGGACTATGGCCCAGTCCTCGAACAAGGTCGACAGATCGGCCTCGGGAACGAAATGGCTTGTCCCGCCGGCAAGGAACGACGACGCCAAGGGTAACCGCCCGACGAGATGGTTCAGCGGCAGGAAGTTGACATTGAACAGCGGCGTCGGTGTCTGGGCCGTGGACGACCTCGTCCAGAGGCTGGAGAGCATTCGCTCGGTGTACATGGCGCCCTTCGGCGCTCCGGTGCTTCCGGAGGTGTAGAGGAGCATCGCCAACCGGTCGTCGGTGCCGGCGGTATACAGCGGTTCGGGCGGCAGCACCGAGCCGCGGCGGATGTCGTTGGTGAGGGTGTCGATGCTAACCGACTTGCCTGCCTCGTCGAGGCGCGTCTGGGCACGCTGCAGTTTCTCGCGGTGGTCATCGACCTCGGGTTGGTAGTCGAAGACCACGATGCGGCGCAACGACGTGCTGTCGATCGTGGACTCGACGGCCAGATCAAGATAGGCGGCGCTGACGGCGAGTACCCGTGGCTCCGCCTCGGCGATGATCGGCTTCAGCTGCGAGACCGGTGCGTTGTGCTGCAGCGGCACTGACACAAGACCGAGGTAGGCGCACACCAGATCGACGGTCAGGTATTCAGGGCTGGCGAAACCCACGGTGGCGACAAGGTCTCCGGGGTGGGCGGGGTGACTCGGGTCGTGCCGCCAGGCGCTGGCGATCGCGCTCACCCGCGCCCACAGATCGCGGTAGGTGATGGTCTCGAACCGGGGCAGCAGCTGTGTTGATCTGCGGCCGGCGGCCGCGTCGGTGATCAGTTCGCGTGCGCGTTGTCCGAGTGCGGGGCGCTCGGCGTAACCCTGCACCAGCGTCTGCAGGATTGGTGCCAATCGCAGACCCGGGCGGCGTGCTTTTTCCTGGACCGCCGGCAGTGGTTCGGCACTGCGGAACTGTGGGTCGCTGGCATAGAGGTCGGCGATCCTGCGGGCGAGCCGATCTTCTTGGGCTGTGGAGTGCTGCGGTGTGTCTGTCGTCATCAGCGAGCCTTCCGTGAGCCATTCGTAGAACCGCTCATC
>CAWERF010000004.1:0-945354 GCA_963811535.1 uncultured Actinomycetota bacterium
TCTCAGGACATCAGCCGCCGCACCCGGCACACTGCCATAGCCACGCAGGACCGCTCATATGCGATCGTCCACCATCACATCAGTCACAGCTCTCCCTTTTTCCTCAGGAGTTACACCGTTTAACTTATACAGCCCTTCCGGTCGGTGTTCAGGGCAGTCCGGCGCGGTCGAATTCCTGTTGGAGTCGTGGTCGGCGGCGATGGTTCTCGCGTAATTGGGCGACCAGCGTATCGACCGCTTGTGCGTGGTCGCTGCCGGCTGCCAGTCGGCGCATCTTCGCCAGCCGTCGCGCGGCGAGACGGTAGTTCTGGGCTTTGGCCACCACCAGTTCGTCGTGCACAAGGCGTTGCAGAACGGGAAGGACGGCCAGGGGGTCGACCTTCTCGTAGGCCTTGACCAGTTCGCTCCATGTCGGGTCGTCGGTGAGGGCGAGTGAGTGCGCGAGATCCCAGGCGAACTCAACGTCTTTAAGGGTGCGCAGGGCGAACATCACGGCATCAGGCGGATGCAATGCGAGTGTGGTCATGACTTCGGCTCGATAGCCGGGCCAGGAGGTGTCGGCTGCGGCGTGCAGATGTGCCGCCGTTGTCGCCGACGGCCAACGACGGAAGATGACAAGGCGAGCGTGCAGTGACTCGTGGGGCCGGTGTTTATCGAGGAGTTCACACCAGTAGTCGGCGGCGCGGCGGGATTGATGGCCGTCGTTGAAGTCGGTGGCCTGTTTGGCCCAATCGATGGCCAGGTCGGTCTGCCCGATCTCTTCGAAGGCTTCGGCGGTGTCCTGCAGCCAGGCCGCGACGCGTCGGTCCCGGGCATGTGTGCGGATGATCGCGTCGATATCCCGGTCGAGCACGGCCAGCCTGCGGGCGTTCCACTCGAGGGTGAACCACTCATGTGAGTGCCCCGATGTCCAGCGATCGGCTTGGCTGGGACGCTGGCCCAGACCGGCCTCGATCTGCATCAATCGTGCCCGGTAGGCGACCATCCCGGCCTCGCCCAGCGCGGGGGCGTAGGCCACCGGATCGAGGGTGAAATAGTCGACGTCGCCGTCGAATTGGAACGTCATCATCCAGTCGATGAGTTTCGCCGCCGGAACGTTCGCGGCGGCGGCGACCTTGGGATGCAGTTCCAGAAGCCGCCGGCAGGCGTCGCCGATGATGCCGCTGGAGTCATCGGCGCGGGCGATGACTTTGATCGCGCTGCCCAATGCTTTGTGGGTCACCGAGTACGCCTCGGCTGGATCAGCCTTCGGCAGCGCGGCGTCGAGGATGTCCAGGGCGGCGTGCATCTGGTGTCCGTAATCGTTGGCTGTGGCCCATCGGTAGACATCGGCCCTGGTACGAATCAGTGGCAGGACCCTGTCGGCGAGCCCGCTCACCGGCGGTCCCGAGGCACCATGTCGCCTGTCGTTCGATGATCGTGAGGTGTCGTCTGGCACTGCCATCACGTCACCTTCCGTTGAGCGTCCGGGCGGCGGCGTCGAGGGCGTCGTAGGCGGCGTCGAGGCGACGCTGTCGGCGTCGGTTGGATTCGTGGTTGGGTGGTTGGCTTCGTGCGGCCACAAATCCGATCAGTTCCTCAAGCTCGGGGACGTGTTGGTAAGGATCGTGTCACCGGGTACAAACGGCGGTCTTGGCGTGGGGACTTTCGTCGAGGAGTCGGGTCGTTCCGCGGTTACTTATGATACTGAGCGGCGGCGTCCGCATCCTCAAAACTCAAGCTGACGGGCAAGCGGTCAACAGCCGGGTTGTCGGCCAGTCTATGCGCGATGGATTCAACATCGTCGTATGGACCCTGGATGTAGAACGGAGATCCGTTGTATCCGAACCGAATCGGGCAGGGTCCCGACCACGTTCCGAGGTGGTCGGCCACGGTCGCGAAGTCGGGATGAGGTTCAAACCCGAGCCCGCGTGCGAACTCGACGGCGCCGAACACTAGGTGCTGCGCCAACTCTAATGGTGCGGATATGCCGGGCTCGTCATAGCCAGCGAACGCTGTGTAGCGAAGCTTTTTTAGTCTGCTGTTGGACATGGTTTCCGGTCCGATAACGTTTTTGACGCCAAGACAGAACGTGTCGACCAGGTACACGCACACGCGGCTTCGGGTGCGCTGGTCTGGGCGCGCGACCATCACCGTGACCAACCCGCCCGCGCCGTCTAGCGCGCTGGGAGTGACCGGCCAGTCCGGGTCCGGCGGGAATGTCAGCCCATCGTGCCACCCGGGGCTTATCCAGCACTCGACAGCATCAGGCTGGTGTTGCGGCTCGGCGTTTTGCGCGGCGACCAATCGGACCAGCGGCGCGACTTTGGCTGGCGACACGCGCAACGCCCGGGAGATCTCTTTGGGCGAGGCGCCCTTCGCCCGTAGCTGACGAACTCGTTGCAGCAACTCCTCATCGTCCATACCCCCATCGTCGGCCATACCGGGTGCGAGCTGGCCTAACAACACGCCGGGATAACCCCTTCCACCGAATAGCGACCAGAGGCGACATGGCGCGTCGTCGCCCTGTCTGGTGTTCCACTTTCTACGCAACCTTCAGGGTGACGGAACGACGCTCAGTGAGAGCGTTCAAGGAGATGAGTGGGGCGCCTACGTCACGCTCGGACGTACGACAGAGACGAACATGGGATCGCCTACGGGACAACATGTTCTATGGCGACGGAGGCCCCGTAGTAGTCGCCGGAGTTACGACCGGCCAAGGCGGACGGGAAAGCCGTCCACAGGGCGAAGGGGGCCAGGTGGTTGGACACCGGAAGAACTTCACGGTCGATCACGATCTGTCGGTCCGGAGCCGCCCGGATCTGGCCCTGTCGCCGGGGAACTTCCGGCCCGCTCACTGGCGCTGCAACATGAGCAAGGGCGGCTACCTCGACAACGAGGCCGACCTCGATTTGGGCGAGCCGTCGAAGGACTGGTGACCGGACCAGCGCACCCGCAAGCCCCGGACACGCGCCAGTCGCGCATTAAACGAGGGTTGGCCCGGACGCCGGTGGTCGCCTAAGCCGCAACACCGGTCACGGCCATGATGGTCCAAGCTACCAGAGCCGGGTCGTCGATGGCGGCAACGTGACCGACGCCAGGCAGGATCGTCCAGGTCGCGCCAGGCAGCCGTTCGCGTGCCGTCCTGCCGTACGTCGCGGCCGGAACGAGTCGGTCGAACTGGGCCCAGGCCAGAGTGACCGGGCACGGCAACGGGTCCAGCGGCTCGGCCTGCTCGTCGGGGGAGTAGTCATCCATGAACGGGCAGTCGATGGAATCGTCCATCAACTCCAAGACCCTCGCGGCGGTAAGGCGGTCACCGTGACACGGGCACTGTCACGTTAATTGAAATATGTAGTGGCGCAGTTGATTGTGGAGCTATGGCGATGGATCAGCGTTGGGGCGTTGGTATTTCAGGCGGCAGCGTCGAGCGCGGTAACCTCACGCCAGACCGCGAAGCGCTCATCTATTTCGGTTCGCCATTGGGTCGCGCTGAGCCGATGCCTTCGTGGTCGAAAGTGCGCGGAGATGCCGCTGAAGGCCGACAGGAACCGTTGGGCATGCCGCACCGATTTAAAGCGTTTCATCGCCCGTTCGCGTTGTCGGGTGGGCTGATGAGAGTTCTCGGCGCGATTGTTGAGATACCGCGACTGCCGGTGGGCCACCGACGGCATGAGCTGGCGGTGAGCAACCCCGTAGCTGGCCAGTTTGTCGGTCACCAGCACGCGCGGTACATACTGCAGGCCCTTGAGTAGTTTACGGAAGAACCGCTTGGCTGCTTTGGCGTTTCGCCGCGACTGCACCAAAACGTCCAAGACGTTGCCGTGCTGGTCGACTGCACGCCACAGGTAACCGGTGATGCCGTTGATCTTCACGAAGACCTCGTCGAGGTGCCACTTGTCGCCGGGGCGGGGGCGGCGCCGGCGCAGCTGGTTGGCGTAGGCCTGCCCGAACTTGGCACACCAGCGCCGGATCGTCTCATAACTCACCACGACACCACGCACGAGCATCAGCTCCTCGACCTCACGAAAGCTCAGCGGGAACCGAAAGTACAGCCACACGCAATGGTTGATGATCTCGACCGGGTAGCGGTGGCCCTTGTACGACGCCGTTGCAGTGCTCACCCCACCGATCCTTCCAGGGCGCCGACACTCACCAACGTGACAGTGCCGGAAGGCCTTTGGGCTCAAACCGCATCTGGTGGACACGTTCAAAATCAGCAACGACCCGCACCGCGCCACCGAATTCAAGAAGTTTCTAACCAAGCTGGACAGCCAGATACCCGCCGAATTGGATGTGCACCTGATCTGCGACAACCTCGCTACCCACAAGACAGCCACGATCGCCACATGGCTTGTCGCCCATCCGCGTTTCCACATGCACTTCACCCCGACCTACTCGTCGTTGGCTCAACCAGGTCGAGCGGTGGTTCGCGCTGCTGACCGACAAGAAACTTCGCCGCGGCACCCACCGCTCAATCCAGGCCTTGGAGAAAGACATTCGCGACTGGATCACAGCCTAGAACGACAACCCCAAACCCTTCACCTGGACCAAACCGCCGACGAGATCCTCGAACGCCTCACCTCATATATTCAACGGATTCCTGGCGCAGGACACTAGTGGCCATACTCCCTCAAGAGCTTCCGTGTCCGGACGCGGCCTTGCGCGGAGGCGTCGAACGGGTAGCCGACGAACTCGTCGACACCGGCGTCGCGCAGTTCGTCGAGCCGCTCGGTAACCAGCTTTTCCTCACCGATTAGCGCCGCGTCCTGCGGGTCGCGGTACCCCTCCTGATCAAGCATGGCGCGGTAGGACGGCAGCTGCCCGTACATCACGAACTCCTGCGCGGCTTGCGCACGCACCCCCTCGACGTCGTCGGTGACGCTCACGGGAAGCGCGGCGACGACCCGTACGGCGCCCTCGGGCCGGCCCGCATCGGCGGCCGCGCCGCGCAGCGTGGGCCCGATGTGTTCGGCCAACGTCTTCGGTCCGGTCATCCAGGTCATCGTCCCCGCGCAGCGCCGGCCCGTCAGCCGCAGCATCTGTGGGCCCAGCGCCGCGATGTAGACCGGTGGCGCGGGCGCATTGGGAATGCGCACCACCCCGCGGGTTGTCACGGTCTCACCGGCCGCGTCGACGTCCTTTCCGGACAGCAACGGCTGCAGACCGTCGAGGTATTCGCCGAGCCGGCGCACCGGCTTGTCCCACGGAATCCCCCACATTCCCTCGGTGACCATGCGGTGCGTCATGCCAAGCCCGAGCGTGAACCGACCGCCGGCAATCGAGCTGACCGTGAGGGCACGCTGGGCCATCAGCATCGGGTGCTGGTTCTGGATCGGCAGTACGCCCGTCGCCACCTCGATCGTGTCAACCTCCCGGAACGCGACCGCGAGCACTGTCAACAAATCAGCCTGCCAGGGCATTTGAGGCGCCCACACTCGCCGGAACCCTTCGTCTCGCAGCTTCGCGAGTTGCGCGACGAAGTCATCCACCGGCGAAACGGTGGGGTCGTCACTGAGGTAGCAATTCACGCTGATTTCCACGACAGCCTCCTTGATAATCGAAATCCCGCCGATTGTGAAACTAGCGCGCCCTACCCTCGGCGTTGAAGTTGATCACCTGATGCTTCACCGATCCGGCCCATTCCCTTGTGAGGGCGCAGCCGTCGAGGCTCACGGGAGCAGCACCGACTGCACCTGGGTGGTGATGTCATGAGCCTGGCGACCCGGAGACGACTAGTGCTGTCACCATCGCGCGCTGACCCGTGCTCTGTTGCGGCGCGTAATGTTCGCGCCGCGCCAAACATGTTGCCGCGCAACGACTCTATCTAGGTCCGCCGCGCCGCTGCCAATGGCATGCGCGGAATACTACTTGGTCGCGGCCCGGCAGGCTTCGCACTAGCAACCCGCGCCAAAGTTGGGGGGTAGGTCTGCGCAAAGTTGCTCGCGGCACAGGGCCGAGGTGGACTATTTCTCGAGTAGAGAGTGGTAGAGCTCGAACGAGGCTTGCTCCACTGTGTTGCGCGTGAGCTTGCCGTCTTCGCGCACTTCCCAGATCGCGGTGCCAGTCATCGCGATCGGCTTGTGGTTCGGTTGCGTGCCGAGGAAGCCGTTATTCGACCCGGTCAAGACCCAACGGGACGTGACCCGGGTGCCGTCTTCATTCTGAAATGTCTCGATGGCGTCGAGGTGCAGGTCCTCGACCTTGTCGAGGAGTTCTCGGATCGAGTCCTTGAAGTCGTCCTTCCCAGAGATCTCCTTGCCGCCGATCACGACGACCACGTCATCGCTCACGAACCGGTCCACCGCATCGGGGTCATGCGCGTTCCATACTTCGTCCCACATATCTAGGACAGTCTTCGTTGATCGCATGTTGTTAACGATTCCACTTGGCCCGGTGGACGGGAGAGTTTGGCAGACCCGAGGCATAAGTTCTTCGGTGCCTATGGGATCACCGTCCGCCCGGGAGGGGCACCGCGATCGTCATCTGAACCCCCGGTGCCTGAGCAATACGGGACGGGGGGTGCTTGAACCTCTCGTGGGAACTCGAAATCAAAATTGATTTACGTCCATCGGACCGGTGTGGGCTAGCTTGATCGCACTGCTCGACGACGGCGTGCCGATCGTCGGGGTGATCAGTGCGCCCGCGCTGCTGCGGCGGTGATGGGCAGCCCGCGGTGCAGGCGCCTTTGCGGCGGTCGACGGCTCCGCGCCACGTCGATTGTCGGTGTCCTCGGTGGCGGAGCTGAATTCGGCGAGCCTCTCGTTCTCGAGCCTGTCCGGATGGGCACAGCGGGGCTTGCGCGAACGCTTCCTCGAGCTGACCGACGCGGTATGGCGGGTGCGCGCCTACGGCGACTTCCTGTCCTATTGCCTGGTGGCCGAGGGCGCGGCCGACATCGCCGCCGAGCCGGAGGTATCGGTATGGGATCTCGCGGCCCTCGACATCCTGGTGCGCGAGGCGGGTGGGGCGTTCACCAGCCGGGACGGCACCGCCGGCCCGCACGGCGGCAGCGCCGTGGCCACCAACGGCCTACTCCACCAGCAGGTGTTGAGCCGACTGCGCGGGGCGTAACCTGGCGCCAAGAGCACACCATGACCCCACTCGTTCCCGAAGACGACCGGTTCACCATCGCGACGAAACACTGGCATCGCCTCGACGACGGCCGGATTCAGTGCGATGTCTGTCCGCGCGCCTGCAAGCTGCACGAGGGCCAGCGCGGCCTGTGCTTCGTCCGCTGCCGGATCGACGATCAGGTGCAGCTCACCAGCTACGGGCGGTCGAGCGGGTTCTGCGTCGACCCGGTGGAAAAGAAGCCGCTCAACCACTTCTTGCCGGGTTCGGCGGTGCTGTCGTTCGGCACTGCGGGGTGCAACCTCGCCTGCAAGTTTTGCCAGAACTGGGATATCTCTAAGTCTCGCGAGGTCGATACCCTGGCCAGCCGGGCCACCCCCGACGACATCGCCCGCGCCGCTGACGAATTGGGTTGTCGCAGTGTGGCATTCACCTACAATGATCCGACGATCTTCTGGGAGTACGCCGCCGATGTCGCCGACGCCTGTCACGACCGGGGCACCAAAGCGATCGCGGTGACGGCCGGCTACATGTGTCCTGACCCTCGCGCGGAGTTCTATCGGCACATCGACGCTGCCAACGTCGACCTGAAGGCGTTCACCGAGGACTTCTACCGCAAGGTCTGCGTCGGGCGTCTGCACGACGTGCTGGACACGCTGCTCTACCTGCGGCACGAGACCGACGTGTGGCTGGAGATCACCACCCTGCTCATTCCGGGACGCAACGACAGCGACGCCGAGATCGCCGCCGAATGCGTGTGGATCCGGGAGCACCTCGGCGTCGATGTGCCGGTGCACTTCACCGCATTCCATCCCGATTACAAGATGCTGGACACACCGCCGACACCGCCTGCCACGTTGACGCGCGCCCGCCGCATCGGCCTGCGCGAGGGCCTGCGGTTCGTCTACACCGGCAACGTCCACGACGCCGAGGGCGGCAGCACGCGGTGTCCCGGGTGCGGATCGGCGGTTGTGGTTCGCGACTGGTATGCGATGCGCCATTACGGTCTGACCGACGACGGCTGCTGCCGGGGGTGCGGCTATCGGTTGCCCGGTGTCTACGACGGCCCGGCCGGACACTGGGGCCGGCGACGCCTGCCCCTGGTGACCAGCCTGTCGCGGGTGTGACCTAGCGATCCTCGGTCGCTAGGTCTTTGCGGTGTCGCCACGAATTCATATGATCCGTTCGACCTTCGAATAGCTAACTAGCGCAAAGGGATTTCAACGACTAAATGGAGTTGGATTATTCTGGTATACAAGCGATTTCGGTCCGAAACGATCAAATCGAGGTGAGATATGGCGAAGAAAGAAGAGGCGCCCCGTTTGGGTTCTGCCGGCACCAAACTGTGGACATCGGTGACGGGCGAGTTCGAGTGCGAGTCGCATGAGCGCGTGCTGCTGGTGGAACTCTGCCACACCGTGGACACGATGCCGCGTTGCAGGAGGCTGTCGACAAAGACGGTGTGATCGTCCGTAAGTCGTTTGAGGAGACCCGCCCGAATCCGCTGTTGTGTGAGCTGAGGATGCAGCGCGCCGTCTACACCCAGTTGGTGAAGGCGCTGAGGCTGCCGGTGGGTGTGGAGGCTGATCGTGCGGTGTTGCCGTCGCGGCGGACACGATTTGAGAAGTTGCGTGCTGTGCAGCCGGAGGGGCTGGCCTGATGCGGCGTCGTGTCGCGGACGATACCGTGCCGCCGGCCGAGTTGGTCGATTACCGGCGTTGGTGTGCCGACCGGGGGCTGGCGCCGTTCGGGCATGATCTGGCGCCGGCCCAGTGGGGCACCTGGGAGGAGCAGCGGCGGCAGTGGGCGGCAGCCCATGGGCTGACTGAGGACGATCTTGGTGGAGTCGGCGATCAACCGAGATATCGTCAAGACCTGTGGATCAGCGAGTTTCAGGCGACCTCCGATCCCGCGGTTTCCGGCTCGGCGTTTGATGTGTCGGGTGTGATGTCGACGGGTCGTTCGAGCAATTTGCCTTTGTGGAACACCGCGCCGGCACGGACGAGGGCGACCAGCTGCGGCGCGTTCACGGCGCGCCAGCGTGACTGCGCGGCCTCGATCAGCTTGTAGGCCATGGCAATTCCTGCGGCTCGTGATCCGGGGCCCTTGGTGACCTTGGTCCGCAACCGGACGGTGGCAAACGTCGACTCGATCGGATTCGTGGTGCGCAGATGCACCCAATGCTCGGCTGGGTACTTGTAGAACTCCAGCAGCACGTCGGCGTCGTCGGTGATCTTGGCGACCGCCTTGGGGTACTTTGCGCCATAGTCGACTTCGAACGCCTTGATCGCGATCTGCGCCTTATCAATGTCCTCGGCGTTGTAGATTTCCCGCATCGCTGACAGTGCACCAGGGTGCGCCGACTTCGGCAGCGCAGCAAGCACATTGGCCTGCTTGTGCCACCAACAGCGCTGCTCACGGGTGTTCGGGAACACCTCGCGCAGCGCCTTCCAGAACCCGAGGGCGCCGTCGCCGACGGCCAGCACCGGCGCGGTCATCCCGCGCCGTCGGCAGCAGCGCAGCAGATCGGCCCACGACTCGGTGGACTCCCGATAGCCGTCGGTCAACGCGACCAGCTCTTTGCGGCCATCGGCCCGCACACCGATCATCACCAACAGGCACAGTTTCTCCTGCTCGAGCCGCACCTTCAGGTGGATGCCGTCAACCCACAGGTACACGAAGTCGGTGCCCGACAGATCCCGGTCACCGAAAGCCTTTGCTTCGTCCTGCCACTGCGCGGTCAGCCGGGTGATCGAGGCCGCGGACAGTCCCGCCCCCGTTCCGAGGAACTGCTCCAGCGCCGGGCCGAAATCCCCGGTGGACAGTCCGTGCAGGTACAGCAGCGGCAGCACCTCGGTCATCTGCGGCGACTTACGCGCCCACGCCGGCAGGATCGCCGAGGCGAACCGTTGCCGTTCACCGGAATCCGGATCGACACGGCGGTCGTTGACGCGCGGCGCCGCCACCGTCACCGCCCCAGCGGCCGTGAGCACCTCCCGTTGCTGGTGGTAGCCGTTACGCACCACCAGACGGTGGCCCGCCTCGTCGACCTGGTCACCGAACTGCTCGATGTAGGCGGCGACTTCAGCGAGCAACGCGGCCGTGAGCATCTGCTGGGCACCGTCGCGAACGATCTCATCGAGTAACGACCGACCGACACTGGCGTTCTTCTCGTTGGATGATTCCTGGTCGTGAACTACCGTGAGCATGGGCGTACCTTCCCGAACCAGCGCGCCAACGCCGGCTCTTGATCAGACCTACTTGGACTCTCAGATCATCCTCGGGAAGGTGCGCTCGTTCGCGTCACCAGGCCGAGGGCCATCCACAGGTTCTGATCATTGCTCCGATCAACCATGGGATGAGTCGCTGATCTAGTCTGGGGGCTTTGGCGTCATCCTGCTGATTTTCGCTGTGCTTTTCGCGTTGGGGGTGCACTGACGATCCGGCTAGCCGAATGCCGAGGGAGTGTTATGCCGCGAGGCCGACGGCCCAGGCGTGAACCTCAGCATCACTACCGACGATTTGTGTCTTGATCGTCAGGGAGGGCGCGTAGAGCGTGCCCACCCAACGCCCCCTCTCAAAGTCCACCCGCAGCACCGAACCGTCGGGGAACCTGTAATGCCCAGTGCGCATCGCTGTGCCCATTGGACCGCTCCCATCGGTGTCGCTGCGGCCCCGGTGAGCCGCTCCTATATAGAGAGACGGCCGAGCACGCGACAATGGGTCACTTTTGGGCAGCTCTTTTTGGTGATTTGCGACACACGCGGCGGTTGTTTTCGATCAGGGCGGAGCGTTGAGCGGAGCAAAGTCTGGCGCGGGATCGAGCGGCGAAAGAGTCCGCAGTGGGAGAGTCCGCAGTGCGAGAGTCCGCAGTGGGGCCGCAGCAGATGATCATCACTGCGAACTGCCCTTTGGCTCATGTATGGGCGTGGCTGGCGCCGCCGCGCTGCTGCTCCGATGCCAAGTACTCCACCATCCTGCAAAGGTTGACCACGGCGGCGCTCAACTTGTAGATGGTGGCGTCCCGATCTTCCACGCACGACTGCCAGTCCGGGAACTCCTGCGGCAATTTCTGGTTGTCTGCGTTGGCGTGGATTTTCTGCTCGATTTGCTCGCACACATCCGCGAGGGTCAACTCTCCCGGCGCACCGATGTCGGAGAACCATTTATCAGTCATGTCAGATCACCTCTCCAAAAGAACCGACTGGTGCCACCAGTGCTATGGCCGCCCACACGGCGGCGGTCGTCGTCTTCTTCCGCATGAATCGAGATGTTTCGCTGCGGCACCGCCCCTAGCCAGGGCCGTTCGGCCCCATTTTCGCCGGCCTCAACAGTCAAGGACATTGGCGACGGGCCGGGCGGCGCCGGTGAGCGGCAGGGCCCCACAACCCGCCGTCTGTCGAGGGCTTGGGCATCGATACCCGGCGAGATGGATTGGGGTGGTGGGCTCACGCCGCCCGGTCTAGAGGCGCCCCGCCGAGAGAGGGTGGCCGCTACCACGGCAAGGCTCCCGTGCCGTCCACCTACACGATCGGGAGATCTCTCACAGGGGCCGCTGGCTGGGGTCACTGGGGTGTTGTGTTTTCCTGACCTCCTGCGCTTCTTCGGGGG
Organism: uncultured Actinomycetota bacterium; assembly: GCA_963811535.1. GTDB lineage: Bacteria > Actinomycetota > Actinomycetes > Mycobacteriales > Mycobacteriaceae > Mycobacterium. Next base: position 11,665 of record CAWERF010000004.1, read on the forward strand.
TGTGGTACGAGCCTTCGCATGTGATGGTGCTGAGCTTGCCCTTGTGTGATGACTTCTTCTGGCGCGTGTGCTCCACGAAGCGCAAGAGGTTGTCCTGGCCTGGCTTCATGTTGTGGTTGTATTCGCACACGGAGCATTCTTCCCAGGGCGGCTCGTCCGTCACGGCGTCTATTTTGCCGTGGTGTCACGACGATGTCACAACTCGCGCCGTTAAGGGGTCAGAGATGAACCTCACAAGGAGTTTCGCCGCAGCCGCCACCTTCGCCGCTGTAGCTGAAGGGGCAGCCGCTCCCGCGTCCGCCGCTCCCGTGATGAGCGGCCACTACATCAAGACCACTACCAATCCCGCAGGAGGCGGCCGCACTTTTACCGAGCATTGGTACTTCACTCCCTGCGGTGACGGATGCGCCGACATGTCGAGCCCGGCGACAGGCGGTGGTGCCCGGGCAATGTTGGTGAATGGTCAATGGACAATTGATAGCACTGACGACATCGTGTGTAAGGACGGTATAACAGAAGGCAACGCGGCGAACGGTGAAGTATCCCGGGTTTGATGCACACCTCGTTCTGTGTGACCGGGTTTGTTCTCCGATCTGATGGCGAGCGTAGTGCCTGGATGTACTCGTGCGGTCAGTTCGCGTCGTTGGCGTTGTGCCATGCCCGCCAGATGTCGTGGTGGAGGCGGCCGCGGTCGGGAACCGGCAGGCCGGCGGCACGTGCCCAGGCGCGGACCTCGGCGGTGCTCGGTGCCGGCGGGCCAGTCGGTTCTCCGTTTGTTCGACGCTGGGGCGTCGATGGCAGCAAGCAGGGCCTGGGCGGCCGTCGGGGGAAGTGATCTGGGCAGCGTTTTGGCCGGTTTGGGACGTCCGACGACGTCCATCGGGTTGGCTCGCAGGAGATCGGCGGTGAACAGGTAGCTGCACAGCGTGTTCCATGTTGACCAGCAGCGGCGGATGGAGGCAGCTGCGTGCGAGTCGGCATAGGCCGCGAACGCCTGGCGCATGGTGTCTTTGGTGATGCTGCGCGGCGTTAGTGCCCGGATTCTATCTGGGTCGCCGACGACGAGGGCGGCGATCGCGTCGAAGTCGTGCCGGTATGCCTCCAGGGTGTGCAGGGAAGGCTTTCTGGTTGCGCGGTCGGTGAGAAAGGCGCGGAACCATGCTGGGCGTTCGGCATCTGTGCGCGGCGTCCGGGAGGGTGGGCTGGTCGCGGCCATAATTCATGCATAATACCAATTATGCATGAAATAGCCACCATGACGTGCATGCATGCCACGTCCCAGCGAGACTTGGCGGCGGAGGCCGCCGAGGTGCCAGAGTCAACAATCACGTCCGTGGGGGGACACAGAGTGGACGACAAATACGGTTTCCTTCAGGGCCGAGAGCGCGCGAATCTCGCGGTGCTGCCGAAGAGCCGCAACGACACACCTTTGGTTGAGACGCAATGGATGACAGTGCAACACGTGCACGCGGCCGATGGAGATATCGGGACCTCGGAGATCCCACGCTGATGGCGAACGCGTGGGATGAGCCCGCGACGGTTGACGCGCAGCCGGCTACGTACCCTCCGCGGAGATTCGGCCAGCTCCAGAATCTCTCAGTTCCCGACACGTTCGATGATCCTATAACTGACGCGGAAATCGCTGCGTGGGAAGGCGATTCGCCCTCTTACGCCGCGGGTGGCATGTCCGGTCAGCCGTAGACATTACGTCACTGTGACGTAAATCCGTGCGGGTCATCGGTGCCAGCGTCGACTTGGTCGAGGTGGCCCAGTAGCGCGTCATCGTCAGCGTGTACGTCGACCTTGCCGGCGGCGACGTGTAGGTCGACCTTGCCGGCGGCGACGTGTAGGTCGACCTTGCCGGCGGCGACGTGGGAGTGAACCTCACGCTCACGTCGCTGCCACGCCTTAGTCCAGAACCATCACTGGGCGGCCGCCGGTAAGCTTCGACGATGACTTCGGGCTGCGGCATGAGGGTCTCATCAGCGACCTGGAAGACCCGGCAAAAGCCGACCCCGAAACTTCAGCCCCCAAATCGGGCTGAGCACGTATACCACGCACCGATTAGGTGGATACTACAAGTTTGTTATGTGATTGATGTCATCGAAAAAGTATGTATAATTGCCTAAAGCTGCATCATCCGTTTGTACTCGCCCCAAGCCGTGATCGCTGCGGCCGGACGTCACCGCGACGATAGGAGATATCCGAAAATTGCGATCCGGGAAAAGCTCTGGCAGATGGCCAGTGTCAGAACTGGATTGGAACTAGCGGCCGGCGAGCCGTCTAGGAAGGCCCCCAAGGTAATAAGGGCCTGTGCCGTCCCAAGGATGCTGTGAGGAACTAGGGGACCTAAACAAGGTCAACTAGAAGGGCTGTGAGGGCTACGTGCCAAGTCAGCAACGCAATTTCGGATATCTCCAACATGGGCCTGCCGCCGGCGGAGCGATCTGTTGCACCCATTGGCGTGATATCGACGCCGATTGGTTAACAGATCGTACGTTTGGTGATCGCACTGTGCGTCCCGAGCGCAATCGTGGTGGCCCCCGTCCCGATCACACCAGGTCATCCGCGATCTTGATTCTGGGGGCAGCTCAGCGTCGCGAATTTAGAGTGTTCTTCGACTAATCGGTAACAGGATGGGGCGATGATCCTCTGCCGTGTCGGCAGGCGGGTGATTGGTCTACTTCCCCGTTAGTGTTCCGCTTGCAGCGAGCGCCCGGCCCGCCGGGTGTTTCCCCCGGAGAACGGCCCAACCGATCACACCGGCCCGGCCGCGTTCACGGCTCTACGGCAAGCACCGCGGCCGTTCCACGTGTGCCACACTTTGCCAATGCCCGTCTTGCACATCGAACACCGGATCGCCGACCTCGACACGTGGCTGCAGGACTTCACCAGCCGCGCGCCCGCACGGGAGCAGGCTGGCGTCACCGCGGTACAGATTTTTCAATCCGAGGACGATCCGCACTACATCGTGGAAAATCTCTTCTTCCACACAGATGATGCCGCCAACAATTTCCGGACGTTCCTGCGCGAGCAGGTGTGGTCATCGGCGTCGTGGCTGGCTAGCAATCCGAGCGCGGTCATCTTTCATGAGCTGAAAAACGCTGACGCTACCGCCGCTGCGGTGTTGCGGTCGACGGCCGCCGCTGAGCGCTTCTTTTCTTTACGCGCACGACCGGATCGCAGGGCCATCGAGCAGGCGCCGTGGCGCATCGAATACCGATCCGAATCCATGTACGAACTATGGAATGACAGCGCCACCCCAAAGTTCTACGTGGGGATAACGGGCGAGGGCGTGCGATACCCGAGGACCGCGCCGCGGATTGACGGCCACAGCTCGACGAGTTTCCAGGGACTGGACGCCATGGATGCCGGTACCCAGGTCGACGTTACCTGGCACCGACGAGAAGACCAGTCGGACAAGCCTCGTCGCTGGACCGGGAAACGCCCGCCTAAGCCATGCACCCCACCGGGTTGGCTGGGTCGGTGAGAACGGTGGCTGTAAGGTTGGCGCCTGCGCCGGCCGCGCCGGGTCGTCCCATGCGGCGCCGCTGACGCCGGCCAGCACATCAGGCGCCCGGTCGGCTGGGCTCGCGGCTGACGACGTCGTAGCTGATGGCTGCTCAAAAACGTTCTTCGATGATCCGGTGTCATTTTCGGCCAACCTATACGGGAAAGATTTTCATTGGCGGGCGGTGTTTCGAATGGGTGCAAACAAAAAACTCGCGATTTGAGGCGCTGACCTGCGCGGATGGGTGAAACGAGAGCGGCCGTGACCTGCGGTTATTTGCTGGCATTGTGGCTGGTCAGAGGGGGTGGGATCGGGATAGTGAACGATTCTTACCCCGCGGACGGCGTGTCGCGCCCTATACCCTCCGGGGGTTATGTCGTATCTGCCTGCGCGGCAATGGATCTCGGCTCTTTACCTCCGGGAGGTAGAGAGGGGTGTCGAAGAAGGCGAGCGCGGGTGGGCGCTGCTGCTGCGCTTTGTGCGTTGCTGTCGTCTGCCTGTTGCACAGTCGGTGTTCCGGGGACTGCGGGCGTGAGCGGTCTTCGAAATGTCCTAGGTCCCAGAGTTCGTTGGGCAGGATCGGGCCACCGCATCGCCGGCATGTGGCGCGTCCGGCCGCCACGATGGGCGCCCACTGTTGGCGTAGTCGCCGATGGTCGGGGCCGTAGCCGCGCTCGGTGCTGGTGCCGCGTCGGCGGTCAGCGACACGCCGGCAGCGATCGCAGCGCCCGCTGCGGTGAGTGGTCAGCGATGCGCAGCGAGCGCCTGCTGTGCCGATGCACGGGCGGGGGGCCATGGGTGCGCTCTCTTCTACCAGTTGACTGAGCGCTGTCGTTCCAGCCGCTCAGATCCCAGCCAAGCCAACTCAACCACATGTAACGAATACCCACGTCTGGCAATTAATTACGGACGCAGCAAGTCGAATTATGTTGGACCACAACGCATTCCGATAAGTGCTATTATGTAAAAACTCCGTATTCATTACGCAGTTGCACTGCAACGAGTTTGACGCTTTAGCATATGCCGATAACTTCCGCATGCGTCACTTAGGCGTGGAATCTCACCGCCACGGATCCGCCCGTGACAGAACCATCAGTAGCCATTCCGTCGCAACCGAGCGGTTTCGACCGGACCGGTCGGTCTGTTTCCACCCTCGTACATCGAATGTACGAACCTGGCAATATGTTAAGGGCGCTGATTTTGAGATATGCTGTGCCACAGTAGTTTCAACCGATAACCAATATTTATGGCGGTTATTTATGGCGGTCAAAAGTCGTCGTATTGCATCAGATGAATCAACTCCTGACCCCGGCCAAACCGATCGCCGTGAAAATCATCGACTTCGGCGCTGACCCCGACCGGCCAACCTGGGAGACCGTCGCTCAGCTCAGCGGCGGCAGCTACCCGAACCTGCCGCCGTCGGCCTTCCCCGATCCCACTACGGCGGTGAACTACCTACCTGAGCTGAGGCCGATAGCTCGGCTCTTCCTTGGGCCGCTTCACGGCCCGCATCGTCGCAGAGCTGACCAGCCGCCTACTCCGCAGGGACTGCGCCGCCTCGGTGAACGCGCCCGAGTCCCCCCTGGGGCAATGCGCTGAGACCGTCGAGGCCTCGACAGAAGCTCATTGCTGTCGCCAGGGCACTGTCACGTTGGTGAGTGTCGGCGCCCTGGAAGGATCGGTGGGGTGAGCACTGCAACGGCGTCGTACAAGGGCCACCGCTACCCGGTCGAGATCATCAACCATTGCGTGTGGCTGTACTTTCGGTTCCCGCTGAGCTTTCGTGAGGTCGAGGAGCTGATGCTTGTACGTGGTGTCGTGGTGAGTTATGAGACGATCCGGCGCTGGTGTGCCAAGTTCGGGCAGGCCTACGCCAACCAGCTGCGCCGGCGCCGCCCCCGCCCCGGCGACAAGTGGCACCTCGACGAGGTCTTCGTGAAGATCAACGGCATCACCGGTTACCTGTGGCGTGCAGTCGACCAGCACGGCAACGTCTTGGACGTTTTGGTGCAGTCGCGGCGAAACGCCAAAGCAGCCAAGCGGTTCTTCCGTAAACTACTCAAGGGCCTGCAGTATGTGCCGCGCGTGCTGGTGACCGACAAACTGGCCAGCTACGGGGTTGCTCACCGCCAGCTCATGCCGTCGGTGGCCCACCGGCAGTCGCGGTATCTCAACAATCGCGCCGAGAACTCTCATCAGCCCACCCGACAACGCGAACGGGCGATGAAACGCTTTAAATCGGTGCGGCATGCCCAACGGTTCCTGTCGGCCTTCAGCGGCATCTCCGCGCACTTTCGACCACGAAGGCATCGGCTCAGCGCGACCCAATGGCGAACCGAAATAGATGAGCGCTTCGCGGTCTGGCGTGAGGTTACCGCGCTCGACGCTGCCGCCTGAAATACCAACGCCGCAAAGCTGATCCATCGCCATAGCTCCACAATCAACTGCGCCACTACATATTTCAATTAACGTGACAGTGCCGGCCTTCCAGATCCGGCCCTAATGTGATCTTCGCCGGCGCGACTGGGCACATTCCCGGCTTCGTTCCGCGGCTGGCTCCGATCGGCAACGCACATGACGCCGAAGCCGTCCCGAGGACCACCTACATCTACCTCGATAACGGCTCCGTCGACGGCCGGGCAGAGCAGCCCTTCTCCTTCAGCGTCGGCACGCCGATGATGCTGGAAGACGGTCAAGGGCGCCAAGTGCGAGCGACGTGTGTTGGGTTTGTGGGGCGAAGCACCTTGGGGGAGTATGAATTCCCCGAGGACGCTTCTGGGGACGACTGATCCGAAACGGGCTACACGAGACAAGCCTTCCCCGTCCGGGGCCGTCCCGCGGTCACCGCGCCGAACCTCGCCAACGCACAGTGACTTTGAGACCGGCGAAAATGGGGCCGAACGGCCCTGGGTAGGGGCGGTGCCGCAGCGAAACATCTCGATTCATGCTGAAGAAGATGACGACCGCCGCCGTGTGGGCCGTCCTAGAGCCTCCTGTCAGGATTGAACTGACGACCGCTCGCTTACAAGGCAACCTCAACCCGTCCGAGCTGGTCCGCCGCAGTCCGGATGGATGATGCCTAGTGGGCGCTGACCTGCGGTAATCGTCCACACGAGTCCATCGCCGTACACTAGAGAACGCGGTGAGTTCTTCGGCAGTTGTGTCAATGTCGTGTCACCGGGGGCAACCCACTTGGGATTTGGTGCTGCACCAGCCGAGACGCAGGGCCGTGACAGCCGCCGGTTGCCGCTGGTCGCCGCGGCCGACGACACCGGCGGCGCCGCGGTGCGTGTCGACGGGGAGATGATCGATCGGCCGCGACTCGAACTCGCACACCGCATCCTCGCCAGCGCTGCGGTTGATCAACACTACTAGGCAATTTCGAGAGGGAGTCCGATGATGATGACGACGACATCCGCCACCGCTGCGGCACAGCTCGGTGCCGCCGAAGACGTGCTGAAGTTCATCACCGATGACTGCGACATCGTCGTGCCGATCGCCTTCGGCGAGCCGCCAACGCTGTTGGATACCATCGAAGCCCATGCCATCGAGCTGAATCGGGTTCGCATCCATCGGATGCTCACCTACGTCAGCCGCCGCTACATTCGGGGCGAATTCGGCACCCATCTTCACCACATCGACTACTACCTGGGAGCAGGCTCACGGGAGCCTTACTGGAATGGCCAGTGCGACCTGGTGCCCAACCACTTCTCGGAGATGCCGTTGCTGCTTCGCCGGGTGAATCCGGCTTTGGTGATTGCCCGGGCGGCCGGCCCCGATGAGCACGGCTATTTCAGCCTGGGCCCCAATGCGGACTACGGCGCGGCGTTCATCGGGGAGGTCCCGTTCTTTCTGGAAGTCACGCCCGACACGCCATTCACCTACGGGGAGAACCAGCTCCACGTCAGCCAGCTGGCCGGGTGGATCCGCAGCGACGCAGGCTTTCCAACGATCACCTCTAGACCGCCGTCGCCCGAGGATCACGCGATCGCCGGCTACATCGCCGACATGATCCCTGACGGCGCTTGTCTGCAAGTCGGCTTCGGATCGATCCCCGGTGCGCTGCTGAGCTCGCTTACCGGCCACCGTGACTTGGGGATTCACACCGAGGCGTTCTCCGATGGCCTGATGGATCTGGTTGACCTTGGGGTGGCAACGGGGGCGCGTAAAAAACACCACCGCAACAAGGCCGTCACCACATTCGCGGTGGGCAGCCCCAAGCTGCTGAGCTGGCTAGACCGCAATGTCGGCGTCGTCTTTATCCCGGTCAACTGGACCAACGACCCGCGGATCGTCGCCACGGAACCCAACTTCGTGTCGATAAACGCCACCACTGAAGTCGACCTGATGGGTCAGGCGGCCAGCGAAACCATGGCCGGGCGCTACTGGTCGTCATCGGGCGGTCAAGCAGACTTCGCCCGCGGCGCGATGTATTCGCCTGGCGGCAAGGCATTTCTCGTGCTGCACTCCACCACCAGCGACGGACGGGGTCGGATCCAGTCCATTCTCACGCCAGGCAGCGTCGTCACCACGGTCAAGAACGACGTCGACCACGTCGTCACCGAGTACGGGGTTGCCGAACTGCGCGGAGCCAGCCTCAGCGAACGCGCAAGCCGCTTGATCGCAATTGCCCATCCCGACCACCGCGACGAGCTGCGCTTCAACGCCGGTAAAGCAGGCCTATTGCACTAAGGAACGGCGGCGGTGCCCCGCAACGGCGTCTACCGATGCTTAAACGCCCCAGTGCTAATGTGCGCCGACTCGAGCGCGCCGTGGGGCCAATTCGTAACGCCGGGGCCACTTCGAGTTGACATTGCGAACCTCGTCCGGCCCAAAACGGAAAAAGTTCCGAACCAATTGCGGGTTCGGAACTGTTCCGGTGTCCTAAGACATGACACGGAGACGTCACTGCGGATTTGAACCTATAGCTGGCCGCGCTCCGTGCGCGACAAGCGTCGCACACCTGTCATTGCGTTCGAAATGCCCTCTCACCAGCGCACTCAGCGGAGACGCGGCAAGCGGTGAGGCTTCAGACCCCCTCGACTTCACACCCGGCATCGACGCCGCAGTCCCCGACTGACGAACCCGCCCGGATCACTGGCGTCGTGTAGTAACACGACCCAAATCGACTCATCCCACGTTTGCGCTGGTCAACACCAAAATTCGGCGATCCGTGTGCCCACTATCTGCGGAAGTCAGGTCCGACGGCTGACAGCGCAATGCACCGGTTCACCGGAAGCCGCCCGGGACTCCCGTCCCCGCGGCTTCTACCGCTTTCTCGTACCAGCCGGTCGTCGTCGATGTCGCTTCAGAGCGGATATTTCTGCTACTGCCCACAGCAGGCCAGATCGAGCCAGCCCACACGTCACCATGGAAGCTGGCGAGCACCTACGCCCTGCTATCAATTGCAGAACCCGGCTCACCGTGATGCCACGCCCGCCCGCCGCCGGCTGACGGACGGGCCCTAGCTGGCGGGCGGATAGTTCGGCGCGAACCTCCAGCCACCGGGCGGCTGCGTCGGCGCGAACGTCCAATTGTCCCGGTTCTTTTGTGAATACACCACCGGGAACGTTTGGCCGATTGACGGCCATTGGTCGACGTTGACGGCCATCCGCTGATAGACGGCGTGTTCATTTACGGTGGGTCCGTTGATGACGCCGGCGATGGTGACGTATTGCTCGCCGGTGGCCTCCGGTCGGGGGCTGACGCCGGTCACCAGCAGGGTGCCGCTCACCATGTCACCGCGCGAACCGCGGCGGATGAACCTCGGCGCAAGAAACACCGCCAGCGTCGCGATCAGCAGAAGCAGCACACCGATTTCCCACACGCCGCCATGGTAGGACTGCTGCCATGAGTCAGGACGATCTGATGTTCGCGCTGACGCTGGCCGACCGTGCGAACGCGGTGACGCGTGCCCGCTTCGGCGCCCTGGACCTGCGTATCGACACCAAACCGGATCTGACTCCGGTGACCGACGCCGATCAGGCGGTCGAATCCGAGCTACGCGAGGCCCTCGGGCGCAACTGGCCGGGCGACCGCATCCTCGGCCAAGAGTTCGGCGGGGCAACCACTTTCAGCGGACGGCAGTGGATCATCGACCCGATCGACGGCACCAAGAATTTCGTCCGGGGGTGCCGGTGTGGGCTAGCTTGATCGCACTGCTCAAAGGTGCCCGCCACGCCGAATCCTGACCCACATCTGCTACAACAACAACGCCCCGTTGGAGGAAGAGCCAGCCGTCGATCGATGACAAGACAGTTCGAGTAACGACACAGGCTGTCTCAGCCCAATCCGGCTGATTCATCTGATGAAAACGGAGCTTTTTATCGGTAACCCGCCGTATTCGTTTCCGTCGTATTCCCCGCCGGGGGAGTAGCGATGGAGGGCTTGCGCGTCCTGACGTCGGCTCGGGCTGAGTGAGTACTCTGCCGGCTTAGCTGGATTGGTTTCTGGGCTGACTGGTACGAATGGATCGCGGATTTGCGGGACAGGTGGAGGAGAGCTGCGGGGAGAAGAAGAGGCCTGAGACGAAGAAGGTGTCCTTCGTCAGTGAATCTGTCGCGCCGTACGAATGGCCGACGAGCGGCGCTGATGTTGTCCAGCATCGGCATCGCGAACTCACCGGAAACCATCCTGATATCCGAACATTGGACAGTGCGTGACGGCAAAGCGCTTTCGTTACTCGTAATATTCTTCGAGCCTCAAGCGCTGCTCGACGGCGTCAACGTTCCCCACGGACTGGCACGCAACAATAGCCCATCGCAAACCTAGCCTCCGAGAGACAGGATTCGTAGTGACAGAGATAGCGAGACAGCGACGTCATCCATGACGGTGAAACATGCTGAGTGACAGCATGGGCCGACGGGGGAGACCGCGCGAAACGTCACGGTGACGTAATTGCCCCGGGAGAGAGAGTGGGTTTCGGGCTTCGATGCCTAATGGTGTCCGAGGCCATCGGGAGGCGAAATGTCGCCATCGAACCGGGCAATCAAACAGGTCTAGACTGCGGGACTGGTCGGCCCGGCGAGCGATTCTTATCGGCGCTTCTGAGATTGGTGTATAACGTTGTGTTACAGCGTAATACGGGTCAGCCAGCCGCTATCTGACATAATAATAGTTATCTGGCGTGAGTGTTGTTGCGGCGCTTACTAATAGCCGAATCTGAAGCGTCCCGCCTGTGGGCGCCAAGGATGTCGTAGAGGGGGTTCAGCTCGGCAGCGGAACGGGTGTCGGCGCCGGCGCCGTCGACGTAGCGTTGCGAGGTGGCCATGGACTCGTGGCCGAGGAGCTTCATTAGCCTCGACATTTCACGTAGTTGACAGCGGATGCGTGTCGTGAATGTGAAAGGTGCACTGCCTCAACGAGAATCGACGTTGCCGACGTTCGATTATCACGCGAGGGAGTGCACCTAACAGATGCAAGCTATCACCGATTGGTCGAAGAATCTGCGGGTCGAGGTCCGCGGCGACGACGTGGCGCAGCACGCGGGGTGCGTGCTGCCCCGGATGCTGGCGGATGCGACCGGGCTCACCGAGGGGTTGTCGGCAGCGGTGTCGCGGCCGGAGGTGACCCACGACCGGGGCGGGGTGCTGCGGGACGTGGCGGTATCGATCTGCGACGGCGGCCGCGACATCTCCGATGTCGTCGTGCTGGGCCAGCAGCCGCGGCTGTTCGGGCCGGTGGCGTCGATCCCCACGGTGTGGCGGTCGTTGAACGAGCTCGACGCGTCCGACATCGCCGCGATCACCGTGGTGCGCAACCGGATCCGGCCGAAGGTGTGGGAGGCGATCGCGGCCCGGCATGGTGCGATCCCGCCCGCGCCCACCTGCGACGGCGACCTCGGCGCCACCATCGTGATCCGCATCGACGCGTCGCTGGTCGACTCGCACAGCGACAAACAGCACGCGGCGGGCAACTTCAAGGGCGGCTGGGGGTTTCATCCGCTGATGGCCTGGTGCGACAACACCGGCGAGCTGCTGGCGATCATCCCCCGGCCGGGCAACGCCGGCTCCAACACCGCCGCCGACCACATCGCGATCATCGACGCCGCGATTGCCGCGGTCCCCGCCAAGTGGCGGCACAACCTGCTGGTCACCATCGACGGCGCGGGTAGCAGCCACGCCGTGGTCGAGCACCTGACGAAGCTCAATGCCCGGCCGGGCTGGTCGGTGCACTACTCGGTCGGGTTCGACCTCGACGAGCGGGTGCGGGTCGCGATCGGGCAGCTGCCCGCCAGCACCTGGGAGCCGGCGCTCGACCCGCACGGCAAGGCGCGCCAGGACGCGCAGGTGGCGGAGCTGACCGGGCTGCTGCGTGAGTCCGTCGGCGGGGACCGGCTCGATGGCTGGCCCGCTGACATGCGGATCCTGGTGCGGCGGGAAAAGATCGACGAAGGCACCCAGCTGTCGTTGTTCGAGCAGCACAACGGCTACCGCTACCAAGTGCTCGCCACCGCCACTCGCGGCGGGCAGGTCCAGCGGCTTGAGGCCCGCCACCGGGTGCACGCCCGCGTGGAGGGATTCATCCGCAACGCCAAGGACACCGGGCTGGGCCGCTGGCCCTCGTCCTCGTTCGCCATCAACACCGCCTGGATCACCACCGCCGCCCTCGCCATCGACCTGCTGTGCTGGATGAGGCTGCTCCTGCTGGACGGGCCGCTGGCCAAGGCCGAGCCCGCCACGCTGCGCCACCGGCTGCTGCACACCGCCGTCCGCCTGATCAGCCACTCCCGCCACCTGATCCTCCGTGTCTGCCAAACCTGGCCCTGGGCACAAGAATTCGCCGACGCCTTCAACCGCGCCCTGGCCATCCCCTGACCAACAGGCCACTGCCCCAACGACCCCAGGAAGGAGCAAACCACCACCGGGCCCATGGAACCCGGCGTCCCCGCACGACACGCGGCGCCGTCGCCTTGCCCGGGACCCCGAAGTCAAGATCAACGATCCTCACCGGCTCACGTCCCGGGAGCACTCGCACTCGGGTGAAATTTCGAGGCATGTGATCCGCTCAGCTTCTGCCGAGCCACATAGTCGAAAACTAATGACGACCAGACAGCATGAATAAGGGGTCCATGACTAGGCGCCGCCGGAAATGCAACGTAGAAAGAGTTACCCACAGCTGAAACAGGGGTAACTGGTCAGGTCGTGGCGGGCAGCCAGGGTTGGCCCTCGGCGAGCATGACGAAGGTGTCGAAGAAGTTCCGGCCGTGTTTGGCGGCGGTGGATAGATAGCTTCGTATGGCGCAGAATTGTTTCGCGCCGGTGAGGGTGCGCAGGCACCCGGACACCTTCTGCCGCAGTTTGATCATGCGGATGTCGCGTTCGGATCCGTTGTTGTCGGCCGGTATTCGCCGGCCGGTGGTGAAGCGCAGGTAGTCGTCTTGCCGGTCGAGCAGGCGACGGGCGAGCGCGTTGTGCTTCTGCATCGGTTTGTCCGAGCGGGCGGCGGTCTCGGTGAGGCCGATCTGGGCGGCTGAGCGGTAGCGCCGGACCTGTTCGGCGAGGGCGTCGGGATCGATCCTGTCCGCGCCGGTGGCGATCGCGTCGGCTGCCAGGTGTTGCATCGCGACCAGCGCGTCGGATACCTGGGTGGCCCAGCACCATTGGGCATCCGGTGGCGCGGTGTCGGCGACACCTTGCAGTTCCCGCAGCGCGTGGGCGCAACACAGCTGATGTTCGGACTCGATATAGGTGTCGTAGGGCGCCCAGGCGTCGTGCACCGCCACGCCACGGAACCGGCCGAGCACGCCCATGTCGTCGATGCCCTCGCGGCCGCGCTTGGTGTGGCAGGTGATCAGGGTGTAGCGGCCGGTGCGGGCGCAGTGCACCCAATGCAGCTTGCCGGCGACCCGCAGCCCGGTCTCGTCGAACCCGGCGGTCTCGGACTCGACGATGCGGTCCTTGACCTGGTCGAGGAACCCGTCCAGCCCGTCGGCGGCCCGCGTGGTCATGGTCGCGACGGTGCCCTCGGACACCGGGGTGCCGAACAGTTCGGCCAGTGCCTGGGCGGTGCGTTTCTTCGACATGAACTGGCCCACATACAGATACAGGATGATCGCGGTGATCCGCGGCCCGTACTGCACCGGCGCGGTCACACCCGCCGGCGGCGCGCCGCAGGTCGTGGTCCCGCACGAGCAGCGCCGCGCGATCAGCTGATGCTCGGTCACCCGCACCGTCATCGGCGGCAGGTCGAACACCTGCCGCCGCTCCATACCCACCTCGGGCGCGGCCGCCAGATCAGCACCGCAAGCGGCGCACTGGCCGGGCTCATGCCGCAACCGCTCGTTCGGATCGGCCACCAGCGTCAATGTCGACCCCGGATGCCCCGGCTGCCCGCCCGGCTTGCGGCCGCTCTTGCGACGCAACGACTTCGGCGCGGGCTTGGTGAACGGAGAATCCGTCGACGGCGGCTTCGACGAGTTCTGCGAATTCTGCCCCAGCTGCCGCCTCAACTCGGCGATCTCGGCCTCGAGCTCCGCGATCCGCTTGGCCTGAACAGCGACGAGAGCGGCAAGCTCCTCGTACGAGGGGCGCGGATCATCAGCCACCACTTCATGATTCGCGGCCAGCCGCGAACATCAACGCGACACGCCTGTCAAACCACAACAAACACAAAAGTCACATCAGTAACACGGGACGCTTGGCACCTGACCAGTTACAAACAGGGAAGCCCAGTTCACTGATGGATCGTTAGCTGACGGCGGCCCGGCCGGCTTCGAGGCGGGCGACCGGTAGCCGGAACGGGGAGCAGGACACGTAGTCCAGCCCCGTCTTGTGGAAGAAGTGGATGGATTCGGGGTCACCACCGTGCTCACCGCAGGCCCCGAGCTTCATACCGGGCTTGGTCTTACGGCCCTCCTCGGCCGCGATCTCCACGAGCCGCCCCACGCCATCGCCGTCGATGGTCTCGAATGGGGAAACGGTGAAGACACCCTTGTCCAGGTATGCGGCGAACACCGTGGACTCGACGTCGTCGCGGGAGAACCCCCACGTTGTCTGGGTCAGGTCGTTGGTGCCGAAGGAGAAGAAGTCCGCGGCGTCCGCGATCCGGTGCGCGGTCAGCGCGGCGCGCGGCAGCTCGATCATCGTGCCGATAGGGATCGTCAGCGTGACCCCCTTTTCGGCGGCAACGTCGGCGAGGATCTGCTCGGTTTCATCCCGGACCAGGTGCAGCTCCATCACCGAACCCACCAACGGGACCATGATCTCGACCTTCGGGTCCTTGCCCGCGGCGATCTGGTCGCTGGCAGCCTCGGCGACGGCGCGGACCTGCAACGCGAACAGGCCGGGGGTCAGCAGACCAAGGCGCACCCCGCGCAACCCCAGCATCGGGTTCGATTCGTGCAGCTTCTCCACCGCGGCCAGCAGCTTGCGCTCAGCATCCACCTGCTCACCGGTCTCACCCCTGGCCTCGGCGAGGGCGACCTTGACCGCGAGTTCGGTGCGATCCGGCAAGAACTCGTGCAGCGGCGGGTCCAGCAGCCGGATATTCACCGGCAGCCCGTCCATCGCGTCGAGCAGCTCGGTGAAGTCCTTGCGCTGCAAGGGCAACAACGCAGCCAGCGCGTCGTCGCGTTCCTCGGTGGTACCGGCCAGGATGACCCGCTCGATCAACACCCGGCGATCGCCGAGGAACATGTGCTCCGTGCGGCACAGGCCGATGCCCTGCGCACCAAGGGATCTCGCCCGGACCGCGTCCTCGGCGGTGTCCGCGTTCGCACGGATCGCCAGGCGCCGGCGAACGTCGGCATGGGTCAGCAACCGGTCGACCGCCTTGACCAGCGCGGTGGTCTCGTTGTCCGCCCCCTCCAGGGCTACCGCGAGACCGGACTCGATGTAGGTCTCTACTGGAGACGGCACGACAGGCATCGCCCCGAGGAAGATCTCGCCGGTCGACCCGTCGATGCTGATCTCATCGCCCTCCTTGATCAGCACCGTGCCGACCCGCGCGGTCCGAGTCGAGGCGTCGACATCGAGCGCCTCAGCACCACAAACGCAGGTCTTGCCCATGCCGCGGGCAACAACGGCCGCGTGCGAGGTCTTCCCACCGCGCGCCGTCAGGATCCCGTCCGCGGCGATTATGCCCTCGAGGTCATCGGGGTTGGTTTCCTTGCGGACAAGGACGACCTGCTCGCCGCGTTTGGCCCACGCCTGGGCGGTAGGCGAATCGAACACCGCGCGGCCCACTGCAGCGCCCGGCGAGGCGGCCATCCCCTTCGTCAGCAACTCGCGGGGAGCCGACCGGTCGAACTGCGGGAACATCAGCAACGCCAGTTGCGAACCGGAGACCCGGGACAGCGCCTCGTCCATCGTGATCAGGTTCTCGTCGACCAACTGCTCTGCGATCCGGAACGCCGCCGCCGCGGTGCGCTTCCCGACCCGGGTCTGCAGCATCCACAACTTGCCGCGCTCGATGGTGAACTCGATATCGCACAGGTCCCGGTAGTGCGTCTCCAGCCGGCGCATCACCTTCGTCAGCTCCTTGTGCGACGACGGGTCCAAAGCCTTCAGATCGTCCAACGACAGGGTGTTCCGGATCCCGGCAACGACATCCTCGCCCTGCGCATTGGACAGGTAGTCCCCGTACGCGCCGGTCCGCCCGGACGCCGGGTCACGGGTGAAGGCAACGCCGGTGCCGCTGGACTCGCCCAGGTTGCCGAACACCATCGTGCAGACGTTCACCGCGGTACCCAGGTGATGCGGGATCCGCTCCCGCCGCCGGTACAACCGCGCCCGGTCGGTGTTCCAGGAGTCGAAGACAGCGTTGATCGCCATGTCCAGCTGCTCCCGCGGGTGCTGCGGGAACTCCTGACCGGAGTGCTCCCGCACCGCGTCCTTGAACGTGGTGACCAACGACTTCAGATCATCAACATCGAGGTCGACGTCGCTGGACACACCCTTGGTCGACTTCGTCTTGTCAAGCGCATCGGAGAACACCTCGCCGGGCATTTCCAACACCGTCCTGCCGAACATCTGCACCAGCCGCCGGTAGGAATCCCAGGCGAAGCGCTCGTCTCCGGACTCCTCCGCAAGCCCCTTCACGCTGGCGTCGTTAAGCCCGATGTTCAGCACCGTCTCCATCATTCCGGGCATCGAAAACGCCGCACCGGAACGAACACTCACCAGCAGCGGATCATGGCGATCACCGAGCCGGCGACCGAGGTTGTCCTCCAACTGCCGCAACGCCATCGTGACCTGCACTCGCAGGTCACTGGGCTCGCCGCCCTGCGACAGGTACTCGCGGCACGCCTCCGTCGTGATGGTGAACCCGGGCGGCACCGGCAGCCCCAGTTTGGTCATCTCGGCCAGGTTCGCGCCCTTACCACCCAGCAGCTCCTTCTGGTCCTTGTCACCCTCGGTGAAGTCGAACACGTACTTGGTCATCAGGTTCTCCTTGGGGCGGGTTCGGCGTCGCGATGGATCGCGTCACCTGCTTGCTCCTTGACGTCGTGGCGACGAGGCCTGCCCGGCGGTCCGAAACCCCTCAGGCGCCTGGCCCCGGCGCCGGGTGATCCAGACCATAGTTTTCCACTCCACGCCTTCGATGTGTGTCAGAGCCTTCTCTTCTTCGGTGGCGGTCAATGTCTGTGAATCCTTCGCTTCGGATGGAATCCTCGTCACGAGCGCTGCGACGTTGCGCGCCACAAGACCTTGGCGCATCTGGTCTTGCAACACGAGGAATAGTCAAGACTTGTGGATCGGCGTGTCACGCGATTTGCTGATCACCTCCTGATTCGTCGGGTCGTTCGACGAGTTTCCCCTTTTCGAACCTGGCTCCGGCGCGGACGAGAGCAACGAGGTGGGGGGCGTTGACGGCGCGCCAGCGGGCTTGTGCGGACTCGATGAGCTTGAACGCCATTGCGACGCCGGCTGCTCTTGAGCCCGGGCCCTTGGTGATTCGCTGCCGAAGCCGGACGGTGGCGAAGGTGGACTCGATCGGGCATCGTCAAGTTATTTGAGAATACTTGTGGCTCAGTCGATGTGAGTGGACTGTGCGGCGGAACGTAGTGGCTGATTGTGTCTTTCATGCCGCTGCGGCGACTGTGATCTCATCCCAGACCGCGAAGCGGTTGGTCATCTCGGTTCGCCATTGGGGTGCACTGATCAGATGACGACGGGGACGAAAGTGCTGTCGGATGTGGCTGAACGCAAACAGGAACCGTTGCGCCTGCCCAGGCGAGGCGAAGCGTTTCATCACCCGTTCCCGGATTCTGGTCGACTGATGGGAGTTCTCGGCCCGATTGTTGAGGTACTTCGAGCGGCGATGGGTCACCGACGGCAAAACCTCGCGGTGAGCGACCTGATAGCTGGCCAGCTTATCGGTCACCAGCACGCGCGGCACATACCGCAGGCCCTTGAGCAGCTTGCCGAAAAACCGTTTAGCCGCCACTGCGTTACGGCGCGACTGCACGAGGATGTAGAGCACGTCGCCGTGCTGGTCGACCGCGCGCCACAGATAATGAGTGGCGCCGTTGATCTTCACGAAAACCTCGTCGAGGTGCCATTTGTCGCCGGGGCGGGGTCGCCGACGACGTAACTGGTTGGCGTAGTCCGGCCCGAACTTGGCACACCAGGAGCGGATCGTCTCGTAGGTGACCACCACGCCGCGGGCCAGCATCAGTTCCTCGACGTCGCGCAGGCTCAGCGTGAAACGGTGATACTGCCACACCGCGTGCCCGATGATTTCGATCGGATACCGGTGGCCCTTGGTGCGTCCAGAGAGTTGGAGGTTGATCATGTAAATGGTTGATGGCTGATTCGCAAGCTCGTCGTCGCTTGCCGGTGTAAGTCCGGTCCGGGTAGCTGTCAGGGGGCCCGGTAGCAGGCTGGCGGTGTCGTCTGGAAACGGGCGGTGTCGAAGCCCAGCGTCGAGCATCCCGTTGGGCGGGGTGTGCAACCGAGCGGTCCGTAACGTCAAGTGAAGCCTGCCGCGTCGTTAACCGGCCTGCCCGCTTGGGGGTGGGGCGAGGGAGTGCCGAGCCCGGCAAGGAAGGGCGAAGGCCATGGAAGCGGTGAAGATCCTGGAAGTGCAGCCGCGAAGGACTCCCCGGCGTAAGGGGCTCGGAACGTTCGGATAGTGGCGGCGGGAACTGGAGAGGCCCTCCCCGGCCCAGCAAAGACTGCGCAGTGCTGTTGGAGCGGGGCGACCTATAACCGGTGAGGAGCCGGGAAGTGTAAGCCAGCCGGGTGGGCGTCGGAGGTGGCCGTAGTACCGATCGAGCCGAGCGGACAACACAACCGCCGGCGAGGGAAGGGCCACTGCTTCGTCGATGCGTGCGATTGACTGTGGAGGTGCCCGGTGAGTGCCATCTGTGCTAACCCCGCCGACAATGGAACCGATGTCCTAGACAAGGTTCCGCTGGACAAGGTGCGTGCCCTGCAACACACGCTGTACCGGACGGCCAAGGCCGATCCCGGGCGACGGTTTCACGCGCTTCAGGACAAAGTCTTGCGTAGAGACGTCCTGTGGCGTGCGTGGGTCGCGGTGCGCACCAACAACGGCGCACCGGGTATCGACCGGACCACCTTGGACTGGATCGAAAAGGAGTTCGGCATCGACCGGCTCCTCGACGAGCTGGTCGGCGAACTGCGGGAGGGGTCGTATCGGCCGCTTCCGGCGCGGCGGGTGTATATCCCCAAGCCGGGAACGACTGAGCAGCGGCCGCTGTCGATTCCTGCGGTGCGTGACCGCATCGTGCAGGCCGCGGTCAAGATCGTGCTCGAGCCGATCTTCGAAGCGGACATGCTGGGGTGTAGTTTCGGGTTCCGCCCGAACGCTCGGCCCACGATGCCCTGCAGGTGCTCACCGATGAGACCTGGCGGGGAAGACGGTGGGTGGTGGAAACCGATATCGCCGACTGCTTTTCGGCGATTCCGCATGACCGGCTGATACAAGCGGTCGAGGAACGGGTGTGTGATCAGTCGGTGCTCAAGCTGCTGCGCGCCATGCTGCGGGCAGGAGTGATGGAATCCGGCATTGTTCGCCACCCTGACACCGGCACCCCGCAAGGCGGGGTGATGACTCCTCCAACGCAGTTGGCAATCAGGCCGTATTTCGCGCTCCGAGTCGGTTTCGGGGCTGTCGTCGGTCCCGCTGCTCACGTTGTGCCGCACCGGGATGGAGTGGCGGATAGTGATCTTTTCGGCGCCGACGAGAACGTCTTTGACGAGCAGGCGCAGGACGCGCTGGCGCTCGGCGACGGTCGCTGTGGCGGCCTTGCCGCGCAGCCCGGTGAGGAAGTCTTCGAGGTTGTCGGCGAGCTTGAGGTAGACCTCCCGGTCGGCGAGTTGGCTGTCGAGCGCGTCGATCTGGTGGTGCAGGCTGGTCTGGCGGGCGCGCAGCTCGGGCATGCGGGTCCGGAGCTCGTCGAGGGAGATCAACTCCTCCTGGTAGGCGCCGATGAGCCGGGTGATCGCCGTGGTGGCCTTGGCCAGTCCGGCATCGAGACGCTGGCGCTCGACGGTGGCGGGGTCCGCGGTGCGGACCTGCTGGAGCCGCTTGTTGATCTCGTTTCGGATCAGGGCCGGGTCGGCAAGCAGGGCGGTGATGTGGTTCCAGACGACGGTGTCGAGGTAGTCTGCGCGCACCGGCTTGTTGGCGCAGACCCGGCCGTGCTCGTAGCGGTAGTCGTCCGAGCCGAGGCAGCGGTAGTAGTAGATCTTCTTGTTGGTGGTGCGTGTCGACGTGCGATAGTAGGCGTAGCCGCAGCTACTGCAGGCGCAAATGCCTTGCAGCAGCGAGGGATTCCTGCTATTGCGGGCGGCGTAGCGCTTATTGTCTTCCAGTCGCCGCTGGACCCGTTGCCAGGTGTCCTCGGCGACCAGCGCGGGCACGGGTATCTCGAGCCAATCGCTGCGGGCCCGGTCGATGACCGTGTAGGAGCGGGGCGTGGCGCGCCCGGCGAGGCGGGCGGTGCGGTTGAGCCCGGCGGTCTGATCGGTGCGCATGGTCTTGCCGAAGCAGGCCAGCCCGGCGTAGGCGGGGTTGCGCAGCATGCCCCAGACGGTGGAGCGGTCCCAGCGCGGCTTGCCGGTGCGGGTCGCCACGCCCAGCCCGCTCAGCCAGCGGGCCAACTCGCCGATCGCGACCCCACCGTCGGCGTAGCGGGCGAACAACTCGGCGACGATCGCGGCCTCGTGCGCCACGATCTCGTAGCGGGCCTCGGCATGCTCGCTCTTGCGGACATACCGGTAGCCGAACGGGGCGCCCGAGAGCACGTTGATCGTGCCGCTCTTGGCGCGGTGGGCTTTGCCGCGGCGGGTCCGTTCCAGGATCTGGGCGCGTTCGTACTCGGCGATCATGCCCTGGAACTGCACCAGCAGTGCGTCTTCGGGGCTGTCGCTGCGCGGGCCCTTGACGAACATCACGGTCGTGCCGGCCTTGGCGAACTCCTCGATCAGCAGCGCCTGATAGGCGTACTTGCGAGCCAGCCGGTCCGGCGAGTAGACGAGCAGCACGTCCACCGGGACCTGGCAGACCAGGTCGCGCAGCCGTTCCAGCGCCGGACGGACCAAGCTCGCCCCGGAATGGCCGTCGTCTTCAAACACCCACTGTTCAGGCACGTCCAGACCCAGCTGTTCGGCGTGCGTATGAAGCGCCACGGTCTGGGATCGGATCGTCTCCTGCTCCTTCTGCCGGGCCGAGGAGACCCGGGCATAGATCGCTGCGTTGCTCATCGGCACGGCTCGCTTCCTGACCAGCGCGCACGCTGCGCGAGGGTCGTTCGGGGACAAGGATGCGGTAGGCCGCCGACAATTCCGCGGCCTGCAGGCGATCGAAGACGAACTCGGTCTCGACCACCCGCTCGCTCACCGGCGGGGACGCTCTCGATGCGCCCGCGCCAAGAACTCCTCCAACGCCTGCGCGACCACGGCGGACAGCGTCCGCCCCGACGCGGCGGCATGCGTACGGACCCGCGCGATGAGCGGCACCGGCAGCTTGACGGTGAACACCGCGGCCGGGGCGGGCACCGCAACATGTCCGGACCGGCCGGCGCGCTGCACGTAGCGGTGCGCCTGCCGGGGCGAACAGCCGAACCGGCTGGCCAGCTCTCGCGCGGCGTCGGCTGCCGGCACCCCCGCGTCCAGCAGGTCCGCGGCGGCGTTGACCCGCTCGGCGAACACGTCACCACGAGCGCGAACGCGACCGGCAGACCCACCAAGAGGCATGTCACTAACATACTACTCGACATGTCACGCCGTCGCACTGGCACGCCGCGGCAGTTCGACACGCCGATAGCTCAGCGACACCTCAAAGCAGAAGTTGCCAACTGCGTTGGAGGAGTGATCAGTCCCTTGATGTGCAACGTGTACCTGCACCGGCTCGACCGGGATTGGGACACCCGCACATACGGGATTCTGGTGAGATTCGCCGACGATCTGCTGGTGATGTGCAAATCCCGGCAGCAAGCCCAGGCCGCGCTGACGCGGCTGCGCGAGCTGCTGGCCGACCTCGGCCTGGCGCCGAAAGAGGCCAAAACCCGCATCGTCGAATTGGCGGTGGGCGGAGAAGGTGTCGACTTTCTCGGCTTTCACCACCGGATGGTGCGCTCGCGGGGCACCCACGGCAGACGCGGTGTTGAGTTCCTGGCCCGCTGGCCCAGTGATCGGGCGATGCGACGTGCGCGCGACCGGATCACCGAACTGACGGTTCGGTCCCGGCTGCGGCTGCCGGTCGAGGAAGTGGTCAAAGACCTCAACAGGTTCCTACGGGGCTGGGCGGGCTATTTCCGCTACGGCAACTCCGCGGCCCGCTTCCGCAAGATCGAGCAGCATGCACGTCTTCGGCTCGCATTGTTCATCGGCAAGCGGCACAAACGCGGGCGCGGCTTCGGCTGGTCCGTGCTGGCCTACAAGTCGGCGGACCTCTGCGGGTTGCTGAGCCTGGATGGAACCGTGATCGCGCCCAGGGCTGCCAAGCCCTGGCGGGGGAAGCCGAATGCCGGCGGTGAACGGCGTCGGTAAGCCGTGTGCGGGAGAACCGCATGCACGGTTTGACGGGCGGGAGCTGGAAACGGCACACAGATCGCACCAGGGCCACGGAGATGAAGGACACCAGGGGAAACCTTGCGGTCACCAGCGGCTCCGAGACCTACCGGCGATGCGCGTTACCGCGCCAGCTCTCGACCCTCCTACCTCGCCGCAATCGCCACAAACGACCATCCTGGCAGCACCACACCAGGTCAACAACTTGACGATGCCGCGCATGCATCGAGCAGATGCTCGCAGCTGTCCAACGCCACGAGCATCTGACCATCGCCGACCAGGCGCGTAAGGGTGTCCATCGTCGAGCGGCCCCGTGTGGGATCTTTCGACGTGGTGCTGAGGGACGCGACCCGTCAGTTTCGGCTGATGTCCTGCTCAACGAGTGCGGACAGCCGGTTTTCGATGGCGGTAACCGCTCCCGCGCGGTCCTTATGGTTTTGTTCGTAGCGCAGCAGGGCGATTAGAGCGGCGGTGTCGGTGAGTTGCTGCACCGCAGATGCGACTTGGCTGACGGTGAGGTCGTCGTAATTGTCGACGGCTAGTTCCTCTCCGGTCAGGCCGCCGGCGAGGACGCGGGTGCGGTGCAAAGCGGTCTCGGTGGTGCGTGCCCCTTTTCGGGTGGCGATCTGCTCAGCTTGAAGGAGTGCGGCGTCGCGCCCGGCGGTCAAGGAATCGACCGCGGCGTCGGCGACGGTGCCGACGCGTGAGCGGGTGCGGGCAACGGCCTCAGCGGTCCCGTTAATCCATTCAGCGGTCCGGCGGGTCGGGTAATTGACCACGCGGGTGAGCTGGCCCACCGCCTTCTGCACCGGGGTCGGCCGCACCTTAGTGGGCTCTCCCGACGCTTCTTCGACGAGCACCGAGGTGATCCAGTCGATGGTTTCTTGATGTGCAGCCTGTAGGCGCCGCGCCAGGTTTCGGGTGTCGCTGTGGTCGGCTGTGTCGGCGAGGGCCTCGAGATAGCGGGCGCGGTCGAGTAGTTGGTGTTCCAAAGCGAGGTCACCAAACAGCGCGGCGGCGATCGATTGGCCCTGCTCAACTACCGTTTTGGCGAGGGCTGTAGCGCGGCCCAGTGCGGGGGTGACGACGTCGGGTACCCCGCCGAGATCACGCAACGCGGCGGCGATCAACTGCGCGCGTTCTTGCGCGTTCGCCGCGTTCGTCGCCAATTCTTCACGCACGGCTTCGTCGCGGGCCTGCGCCTGTCGAGTTTGCGCGATCTGCGCCTCGGTGTTGGTGAGGTGGTGCAGCGTGCGAAGTTGGGTGATGAGCTTCTCGGTTGTGGTGTCGGTCATTTTTCTCCTGATGTGTGTTGTGTCGGGGTTACGGGTTCTCAACAGCGGGTGCCCCGTTCGAGGGTTGGCGAATCGTTTTTCGGGGTGAAGTCACGTGCGGTCGTCGAGGTGACACGAGCACCGCTCGCCAGTGCAATTAATCGGTGGACTGACAGCCTTGAGCCGGTACGCGATTCCCCGCGAAATGGTTACTACAGAGAGGGTAGCTAAGAGCCACAGCATCATTCGGTCCTCACGGCGCGTGTGGTGCCCATGTAGCTACGTCGTTGGTTTGCTTCTGTTCGTCGAATCGTGAGCGGAGCTGCCCTGGGGGAGGCCAGACACGCGACGGCGGTCTGAGCCTCCCCGGCAGTTTGATTAGGCGTCGTCGTGATGGCGGCTGCCCGACTTCGCCAGACCGCGGCTCACCATGTAGCCGACGCTCAGAATCACGACATACAGCCATGCCTTATCGGCCTGGAAGTAGTCGCCGCGCCCATCGGTCGCCTGGACCAAGTAGGACGCAAGCAGCACCCCGATGGTCGCGACGATGAAGACGATGAACTCGGTGGATTTGTAGAAAGCCTTCGTCTCGTCGCCACGCCGGACGGTGCCCCGAGTGGGCTGTACGTCCGCGACGCCATGAGTGGTTGACACGTCGGCGCGACGTACTGCACCGGGATTGGTGGTGGTCATTTAGTGCTCCTTACTGCTGCGAACGAAGTATGTCGATCGCATGAATCGGATGCTGCTACCTCAAATGGAGGCAGCGGCGAGTTACTTTGACAAGAGCCGTGATCCGGCCGTGCTATCAAAATGAGTTCACTCGTGGCCAGAGGTACAACAGTCGTATCGGAGACTGTTGACTTGCTGAGTGAGTGATGTCCGGCGTTGAGCTAAAACTCACGGCATATGATTTGAGACCGCCCCGGATTTAGTTGATACCAACATGTCTTGAGTACCAACATCTTGAACACTACCCGCGGGCAGCCCGTTTACCTAATCGGGGGAGGCTGGTCCTCCTGAGCGGACATCAATGTGCCAGATACGGAACCCGCAGCGAGCTCTTGTACCGCCGATCGGCAACCAGCACGGTACGGGACGGGACCAGAGAGTCGATGTCGGCCCGACACCACGCCGGGATGTCGACATTGGGATAGGTGGCGCTGACCGCGGCAGGCGCTGGCCATTAACGCTAGGGGTTGCCGCGGTCCGTCGCCTGACAGGGGCGCAAGACGCAACTCGGCCCTCGCCGAAGAGTCTCACCGACTGGGACAGTGAGACTCTGACGTTTGACGACCGGCTCGCGGGGTTACCCACAGGGTTCCGGAGGGCGGCCACACGGGCCGATTTCCCATAAAGTTAGGAGCAGACACGGTGAGCGGTACGGATAAGGCGAAGAACAAGGCCCAAGACCTTGGTGGTAAGGCGAAAGAAGCGGTCGGCAAGGTCACCGGCGACAAGAGCACTCGACATGAGGGCAAGGGCGATCAGGCGAAGTCCAACCTCAAGGACGCCGGCGAGAAGGTCAAGGACGCCTTCAAAAAGTAAATGCCCCCGCTGGCCAGTGACGGTGGCCGGACCCCGACAACTGATCCACGGTTAGTGAGAGTGGTCCATCGGTGGGTACAGACGGCAGCGTAGCTGGCCGGAGCTGGTGGCTCTACGGCCCAGGCCGGATCCACCGAACATCCGCCAAATTGACGGCGGCCGAGGCCAGCCTGTTTCGCACTTTGGTCGGCAGCGCGTGTTTTGCGAAGGCTGAAGGGTGGATCCGGCTAAACGACCGGTGCGTGTAGGTGCGTGGTGCCGCGCTCGTCAAGGTGCGCGAAGGGTGGCCGCCGTTTGAGCGTGACGGTCGCGCCGCGGGCGGGGGCGATCGTGACCGTGTGTCGTGCGACGCGTTCGGCGCGCCGGTTCGTCGGGAGCAGCCGCGCGTGGCGGAGCATTGTGCGCAGCACGATCCGCATTTCGACGAGCGAGAACGCGGCGCCGATGCAGCGTCTTGCTCCGCCGCCGAACGGGATCCACGTGTAGGTCCCGGCGCGGCTGTCGAGGAAGCGCTGCGGGCGGAACGTGAGCGGGTCGGGATATAGGTCGGGGCGGCGGTGCACCAGGGTGATGTGCGGAATGATGAGGGTGCCGGCGGGGATCGTGAGATCACCCAACGCGAAGTCCTCGGCGGCGAGCCGCCCAGTGATCGGGAACACCGGGCGCAGACGCATCGCCTCCTTGATAACGGCGTCGATGTAGTCGTCGTCGCCGGCGAGGGCCGCCGCCTCGAGGCGCGCGAGCTCGTCGGGGTGGCGGGTGACGCGCTCGAGGATCCACGCGAGCGTGGAGGCCGTGGTCTCGTGTCCGCCTAGCAGCAGTGTGCGCATCGCGTCACAGAGCTCGCTGTCGGGCATCGGTTTGCTGTTCGCGTCGTGGGCGCGCAGGAACATCCCGAGGACGTCGTCCTGGTCGAGGTCACCGCGGTGGCGCCGCTCGGCGGCCTCTTCGAGCACGATCGCGTCGACCGCGGCCATCGCGGCGCGGATGCGCGGGAAAGGACCGTCCCAGCCCTTGTTGCGGGCGGTGACGATCATCGTCTGCACGAAGAACCGCCGCGAGTTGCCCACGCGCATCAGCGCCAGTGTTGCCGCGCGCAGGCGCTCGACGCGGTCGGGGTCGGTGACGCCGAAGACCACGGCGATGATCACCTCCAGCGAGATCGCCTGCATATGGGAGTCGGCACGGGTCGGCCGTCCGTACGGCCAGCGCGCAAGCGCGTCTTCGGTCTTGCGCTCCATGACGTTCTCGTACTCGGCAAGCGCCCGGGCGCGGAACGGCGGCAGCTGCATCTTGCGACTGCGCATGTGCTCGTCACCGTCGACGTTCGTCAGCCCGGTCGGGCCGAGGACGAGCGGATGCGGCGAATTCTTTGCAAGCGCGGCGCCGAGGCGCAGCACGCCGGTGTCGGCGCTGAACACGCGCTTGATGTCGTCGGGGTGGGTGAGGCACAGCCACGGCCGCGATGCGGGCATCGCCACGAGAAAGCGGTCGCCGAGCGACTCGCAGCGCCGGGCGAAGCGCTCGGGCGCCAGCCAGTACTCGGCTGCGTTGAGGAGCGCCGGAGTACGCAGCCGCGGCAGGTCAACCATCTGTTGTGTTATCGAGTGCGTCATTTGATAACATCAAAACATGCAGTCAATGGCGCTGTCAATCGCGCAGCTCGACCAAGGCCCGGCGCCGGGCGAGGACGCGACCGTCGACCGCGTCGCGGCGGCGGCGTTCGAGATGTTCGCCGAGTACGGGATCCGCCGCGCGACGATCGACGATGTCGCGCGCCGAGCCGGCGTCTCGAAGATGACCGTGTTCAGGCGCTTTCAGAGCAAGCAAGGGCTCGTCGGGGTCGTGATCGCACGCGAGATCCGTCGCGGCATGGCCGAGCTCGACCGTGTCTGGGAGCGTGAGCAGACCCTCGAGCAGCGGGTCGTGCTCGGCTTCTCGTTCGCCGTGAACTTCGTCCGCGGGCACGCGCTGTTCGACCGCCTGCTGCGCAGCGAACCTGAGTTGCTGCTGCCGCTGCTCACCATCGACGGCACGGCGGCGCTTGCGCTGTACCGCGAGTTGATCGGTCAGCGGCTGCGCAGCGAAGTGCGCGCCGGACGTGCTGCGCCAGCCGACGTCGACCAGGCCGCAGAGGTGCTCGCGCGGCTCGCGATCTCGCTCCTCCTCACACGTGAGGGAACAATCACGCTCGACGACGACGAGACGATCGTGGCGCTCGTGCGCAACGTGCTGCTGCCGATGCTCAAGCCTCGCGACGGGTGATCCAGCCCCGCCGCCCCTCCAGCGCCTCCACCGGAATCCCCAAACGCGCGGCAAGACGTTCCACCGCAGCCGGTGATGCCGCAGCGACCCGTGCCGGCAGCCGCAGCAGCGTGCACAGTTGTACGGTGTATGTCGCCGGTAATCGAAGTGCCTGGCCAGTTCGTTGCGAACGTCCACTGGGCGGGCGGTGCCAGTTGTTGAACGTCGACCAAACCCCCTTTGACCAAACGCGACTCGGCAACGGTCACCTCCGAATGTCGCTCGTTTGGACACCTCAAGTTCGGCTGGCTTCGGCCGTCAGAAGTGGCCCCAACCCGGCCCGTCTCCATCTGGTCGCACATTCGTGCGCCATGAGGGTTGGAGCTGGGGCGCCAGAAAGCAACGAAACAGGCGTCAAGACCATCGGCGTCGTCGGCGTCACCGCGCTCCCATTGCGACACAACGTGTTACGTCGCAATCGGTGGTACCGAATGCGTTACGGCAGCAGTGATTCCGGCCCGACGCGGACGGACGGGACCCCCAAACGGGTCCAGGTGTGAGAGTCGTTTCAACGGTGGGTGCAGACGGCGGCGTAGCTGGCCGGGGCCTGGTAGCCCAGGGCGGAGTGCCGCCGGTGGTGGTTGTATTCCTGCTTCCAGTCGGCGATCACGACCCGCGCGTGGATCAGGGACCAGAAGATGTTGATGTTGAGGCATTCGTCGCGGACGCGGGCGTTGAACGACTCGATGTATCCATTGCGCCAGGGCTGGCCGGGCGGAATGAAGGCCAGGTCGACGCGTTCGCTGGCCCAGTGGGCCATCGCGTCACAAGCCAATTCGGGGCCGTTGTCGCAGCGCAGCACGCTGGGATAGCCGCGGCTGGAAGCGAGGCGGTCGAGTTCGTCGATGAGCACCTCGGCGGTGATCGAGCGGTCGACCAGACCGCCCAGGCATTCACGGGTGTGCTCATCGATGACGGACACAATCTTGATCGGGCGGCCGTCGGTGGTGGCGTCGAACTGGAAGTCCACCGCCCACACCCTGTTTGGCGCATACGCGGTCGGCAGCGCCAGCGCGGTGGAGGTGCCCAGGCGTTTGCGCCGTCGGCGTTGCGGCACCCGCAGGCCCTCGTCGCGCCACAGCCGCTGGATCTTCTTGTGGTTCACCATCCAGCCCTCGGCACGGGCGTCGTGGTATGCGGGGCGAAACCCCCGGCGTGGATGGTCTTTCGCGTACTGGCGAAGCCAGCTCCGCAGCCTGGCATCGGGGTCGGCCGGGGTCGCTGCGGCTCGCTGATGGCGCTGGGTGGTTCGGTTCTGCCCGGTCACCCGGCAGGCAAACCGCTCCGACACACCCATCGCGGTGATGAGGCGGTGAACGGCTGCCCGCCGGCGTTCCGGGCTTAGAAGTTTCCCTTGGCGATCTCCTTCAACGCGGCCTTCTCCAATTCCGCATCGGCCAGCAGACGCTTGAGCGTGGAGTTCTCCCGCTCGAGTTCCTTCAGACGTTTCGCGTCGTCGGCCTTCAGCC
This sequence comes from uncultured Actinomycetota bacterium, assembly GCA_963811535.1. Taxonomy (GTDB): domain Bacteria; phylum Actinomycetota; class Actinomycetes; order Mycobacteriales; family Mycobacteriaceae; genus Mycobacterium. Next base: position 40,757 of record CAWERF010000004.1, read on the forward strand.
CGCCGAACTGGTTACGCCAGCGGTAGTACGTCTGCTCCGACACCCCGAGCTCGCGGCAGACGTCCGCAATGTCCTTGCCTTCACCCAGCATCCGATCCGCGGTCGCCAGCTTGCGCACGACCTGCTCCGGATTGTGTCTCTTCCTCGTCGTCATCGTCATCGAGCCTTTCCTGCCCGCATCCTTGGGCAGCAAGACTCTCACTCGATCTGGATCAACCAAACGGGGTCAGGCCAACGGCAGCGCCAAAATCAAACGCCATCGGCACGACACCCCGCCAGGCGATGGTCGGGCGCAACCCTGGCGTTGAGCAGCCAGCGCCAGCCCTGCTAACCGCTGCCACAAACCCGATTTGTAGTCGTAGCGTTTTTGACATGAATGACGAATCATCCAGCAAATTGGCCGAAGTGCTGGGGGCGCTGGCGATCCAGTTGCAAGCCCAACCGGACGCGGCCCGCAACCCTTCGCGGCATTGTTGACCCGGCCGACGACATCGTTCCGGGAACCCGCTGGGCCGGCATTTCCGTGATTCACGGGCGCCGTGTGCAATCTGAGGTACCCACCGATCCGATCGTCGCCAAACTCGATCAGCTGCAAACCGATTCGGCGAGGGGCCATGTGTCAGCGTTTTGACGCCAGTATCACACCGTGCACATCGAGGACTCCTCCGCCGAAACACGGTGGCCACGGTTTGCGCAACGGGCCATGACACTAGGCGTGCAAAGCCTGCTGTCATTTCAAATGTTCGTTCGCTCAGAGAACCTTAGGCGCCCTTAACCTCTACGGTGATGCGGCAGATGTTTTCACCGACGAATCGCTCCTCGTGGGCAGTGCGCTAGCACAACATGCAGCCGTCGCGATGGTCGGTGCGACCGCTGTCTCACAGCTCCGATCGGCCTTGCAAGCCGCGACCTCATCGGTCAAGCCAAAGGCGTTCTGATGCACCGAGTACCACGAAGCACGAATGGGGCGTTAGCCGTCCGGGCCCGCTGTGGCTAATCACGCGGCTGCAGCCCGCTATTCAGTCAGATCAACGACTTTGGCGCCTGCCGCGTTCTTCTGCAACAGAAGCGATGCCGTTCTTCGCGCTGGCCTTCGAGTCTACGCCTTGCCGACCGCGATGATCTCCCCGTTCGACGGGCTTCAAGCGGAACCCCCTTAGCGTCCTTGTACAGCTCGAACTTGCCCGCCATCTGGCTCTCCTCACCGTTCGGATGTTGTAGGGGCACAACGCTAGGCCCGTCAACTATTGGTCAAGCCCGCATTCATAGCGGGCGAATGCCTCGCGCTGTTCGGGTGTGCGCACCAGGGCGGTAACGTCCACGACGGCGCGCGATCCCGTGTAACCTGGCGGCGAGGGCTTCTTCGGTGGCTGCGACACGCTTGGCCAGCGACGCTTCGGGGTCGACCACTTCAGTGCCGGGTCGGACGGAGCCTACCCGGTAGTGCGGACACTGATTCTGAGGCGGTTGGTGCCGTTCTCGGGTAAGGAGTCCTCATGCCTGTTGCACATCCACCGGAGTTTCGCCGGAGTTTCGCCGGCGTGCGGTGGAGCTGGTACGGCTCGGCGGCAAGCCGGTAACACAGATAGCCCGCGATCTGGGGATTTCGTATTCGTGCCTGCGCAACTGGGTGCGTCAGTCCGGTATTGACGAGGGTGCGAAACGGGGTTTGACCTGCGATGAGCGCGCAGAGCTGCAGTGCGGGATTTCATGCAGGCGTCGCGGTGACGGGCTGCACCGTCTCCGCCCGGACGTCGCGCTTACCGTGCCATGTAACTGCCTTCATTACGCGCTCCTCGTGTTTGTGCGGCATTGGCCTGGCCGTGCCCGACCGCGGCCGACCCCGACCCGAAATCCGACAAGCCTGGCGCGACGCGCACAGCATCACCTGAAGCCGAAACCCATCGAACACACAACGTTTGCCAAGTACAGTTCGAGTGCCTCGAAATCACCGAGGCCGCAACTCAAAATCAGACTTCAGACCGACTGCCCGGAAAAAATTGAAGAGCCGCATTGCCAGCCGCAAGCACATCATTCTGGCCGTCGCGCCGACCATCTTCGGTGCGCTCGGTCGGCTCCGCCGTCGCCCCGATGGTCGTAGCGGACAGCGTCCATAAAGGAGAGCACCACCATCGAGTGGGATGGGCCTCAGATCCATGAGTAGACAACCGTCTCGACCATCGTCTGCCCGCATAGCGGGACAACGTTAGTCAAACTGCGACACGGAGTTTCGAGACTCTCGTATGTCGTCTATTTCGAGACTGGCTTCGGAGGTGTTAGGCGAGAAGTGCACCTTCCGGGGCAAGCGTGGCGAGGCCGACGCGAGCATGATGATGGTCGTAATAGCCTGATCTCCATATCCCGCACGGGGTTTGGAGTCACGCAGTCATTCGGTGTCCTCCATCTTTTCCAATTCGGCGCGCAGGCGCGAACGAGGGCCGCCAAAGCTGCAAACATCGTTTGCATAGATATCCCCGCTACGCAAACAGCAAATGACGGTATTTAGTTTCAACGATGGTTCTGCCTGGCAGGGGTCGAAGTCGTGGCCGATGACGCACTGCTGTAAAGATGCAGGGCCTGGGCTGTCGCCGTAGCCACTTCACCTCGCAGCTCCGAGATCGGTGGACTGCCTCGCAGATGGATTGAGTTCGCGAGCAGAATTACGTAGGTATCTGAGCCGGGGTCCAGCCAAAGCGTGGTTCCGGTAAAGCCTGTCTGGCCAAAGCTACCGATGGGAAAGATCATGCCTCGCGGCTTGGAATAGACCGTATCGATATCCCAGCCAAAGCCGAGCAGATCTTGTCCCATGATCGCCGGATAGTTCGGAGCGAGCAGCGGATCTGTCGTGTTTGGTGTCTTTGCGATGGCTTCTCGTGCGGCGCGGTTCGCTGCTTCGAGTTGTTGAGCGGTATGTCCGGGCTGCTCAGGAGTCGTCATCAACTCCAGAGTCGCTTGCTTGAGCGGAAACTTGCTCGGGCGGTCCGCAAGCCGATCAAGCAGGGCCTGCGCATAGATGCTGACATCGTGCGCCGTCGAGAACACACCGGCATGCCCGGCCACTCCACCCATACGCCGCGTCGTCGGGTCATGCACAACGCCCCGAAGCAGGTAATCATAATCGGGATTCTTGCTCGGATCGGTTGCGCTTTCGTCGTCACGTGCTGTGGGTGCGATGCGCGACAAAAGACTGGTGCTCCACGTACCTGCAGGACAAGCGACCAGCACGCGGCCTTTTGGCGCGGGCGCCCATGCAATCGCAGCTCCCCTTATCTTGTGTGGACCACATGCTTTGGCCGGGGGAAGATAGTGGGTGTCTTGCATGCCAAGCGGCGCAAATACGTTTTGCTGAACGTAAACGTCTTCTGCCTCGCCGGTGACCTTCTCGATCAGCGCGCCAAGCAGAATGAAGCCGATGTCGGAGTAGCGGAACACCGCACCGGGACCCGACTGCAACGGCGTGGTGAGCGCACGATGAATGCCTTCTGTTTTATCGGCTCCGTCCAGTCCCCACGGATCTTTGAGGTCTACGTCTCCCGGTTCGCCTGAAGTGTGCGTAAGCAACATGCGAACCGACACCTTTGCACGCTGTTCATCGTTCGCCGTGTTGAAGTCAGGCAAATACTTCTGCACGGGATCGTCGAACTGAACCGTGCCCTGTTCGTAAAGCTGCATGACGGCAGTCGCCGTTGCGAGGCCCTTCGTCAACGACGCCATGTCGAAGATCGTGTCCTCGGTCATCGGCTCTGCAGGTGCAGGCGATCCATCAAGCCCCGGTTCGCCTGCAAGCTTGCGCGACCCATAAGCCTGGTGGAAGACGATCTTGCCACCGTGCCCGATCACAACCACGGCACCTGGCAGCCTATGTGCCGCAATCGCATCGTTCATCAGCTTGGAGACTGTTGCGAAGTCAGGTGCGGGAGCCGCATCGGGCGCCGGCGTAGGCATGGGAGCCGCATCTGGCGCCTGCGTTGCCTGCGCGCTGTCGCTGACTGCTGTGTGCGCCGCATAGCCACACGCGGAAGCCGCCGCGAGGGTAAGCAAGACAATTCCAATAGCAATCGCCTTTCGCACAGATGGCACCGTCACCTGTTTGTACTCCGCCGATCGGCTGACCTGTGTGACCGGTGCACCGTACCGGTTACAGAACTTGGAGTTCGGTGGCAGCTCCGTGCCGCACGACCCACACGGCAGTCTCGCCGCTGTCAGCGCACCGCGACCGCCCCCAGTGCCGTCCACGTCAGTATCGTGTCACCGCTGGACAACGATGTCCGTCATATCGCCGCGCCACCTCGACACGAACTTTTGAGATCCTCATATGTCGTCTATTTCAAGACACACGTTCCCGTCAGTCGCGGAATCGGATCTAGCCCCAAACAGAATTTCTGTGAAACGCCGTGCTCACAGGCTGGGCCAGACCCGTGGTCGACATGGTCGTGCGCCGCGGCGATCTCGGCGAGCGGGTATGGCGCTCGGTGCCGTGGAGTCCGCAGTCGTGAAGTTAGCAACCAAGCCAAATGGAGACGCTGAGAGCGGGTGCCGCCAAGGAGAGGTTCGACGAGAATCGTGTCTCGTCTGAGGTCCGGCCGCGTTAGGGAGCGGTGTGCTAGGTCCACTTAGCGCCATCCCAGTAACGCTGTCTTGTGGGCTGCGTCGGATCCGCGTACCAACCGGCTGGCGGAGACGGCGACGGTAACGCGCCGCGTGCGTTTCTAATTCGTTCGTACACCGGCGCGAGAAGCACCCGCAGGAACGCTGGCTCAAACAGGTAGTTGTTCATAAGTACCTGGCGTTCACCGGCTTTGAAGTTCACAACCGTGTCGTAAACAACCGTCGACTTCTGCGTCAGCGCGTTGAGAATGCCTGCGATAGCCATGCCCTCAATGGCACCTTGTACGCCGAAGCCGCCGCCGATGAACCCTCCTCCAGTCGTGTAGGTCCTCGTTCCCCTGCCCGTGACCTCGAGCATGTCGACCTCGGAATAGTCGATTTGACAGACCTCAGTGATCCCGGAGTAGCCGACAGCCATTACGCCGACGTGGCTGGAGACAAATCGCAGGATGCACAGAGAGTTCGCCAGCACAGACGGAACCAGCGACGCCGCCGTCACCAACCCGGCGACCAGGCGACGACGCGGGTCAGACAGCTCCTCATCGGAATCTTGCCCCATGCCCACCGCGGCTCCCACAGTGCTCGGCCGCTGTCTCCAGTCCTCGATCCAGAAGATCCGGCCGCACCCGCGGCATCGTACTGAGACGTTGATGGGTGCCGTCGCGTCGATGTCACTGATCGTCGCGCAGTAGGCGCCCGGACAGAGGTAAAAATGCCGCGTCGCTCCGCAGGCGCTGCACCTGATAACCCGGATAGTTGGCTGGCACGCGATGGCCTGCGCCGCACCGTCCGCACGCGATCGTCACGCAGGGCTGGCGGTTCTCGGTCCAGACCTGGCCATCCCACCACCTGAGGGTGGCGGCGCCGTCGGGGTCTGGATACCAGCCCGCCATCAAACCTGTCGCCATGTCGCCTCCCTCCCCGCACCGCGTCGTCCGTCACGAGACTATTGTTTGCTGGCTCTGTGCGGTAGTTGAACGAGGTAACAGCCCACGACGGACATCAAAGTCAGGGCCTGGCCCCGCGACCTCCGTGTCCTGCTTGCTATTCCGGCTTGACCCGACGGCGCCGATGTGAGGTCTCTAGAACCGGACGCAAGTGCCCCCGGAGCCATCCCTCGTACTCGTCTGATCGCCGATCGATTTCGGCGACCATCGCAGCTTGGTCGTCGTTCAGGCCGAACTCACCCAGCTTGAGGTCAACCAGTTGCTTACGCCGCTCCGACCAGTTTCTTCTCACTACGTTGACCGTCTCCATGAAGACCACCTCGGGCACGACGATCCGGATACCCCACTCTTCTGCGTGCTCGATAAGCGACAACCATTCTCTGCCTCCGAGACGCGGTGAGGCGACAAGGATGTTTGTATCAACAACGATCACGGCCACGACCGTCATTGTTCCCCGTCACACTGCGAGACTGAAGCACCCGCGTTGGGATCGTGCTGTGGCGAGGTGGCCACACGCTTGAACGAATCGACACCCACTCGCGCCACCTTCCGGTCTAATCGAGCACCATGACAGTTCCCGATCAGATCCAGCGGTACTCCATAGGCGACGTCGAAGCTCAGCGCGTGAAGTGGGTACCGGACCGGTGGATTGACACATTCGCTGGTCACGAGGACACACACACCGCAAACTGGCCGCCCACTCAGTCGAAGCTGGTGGCATCGCAAGAAGCTTCATCCACGCCAGATCTGCCGATGATCCTGTCGACCTGTTTCTCATGGCGAGGTCGCCGGCACGGGAGCTGTCAGCGGTGCATCTTCGTTCTGGGCCCAGGTACGTAGACCAGTCGTACCCTTCGATGGGTGGCGCAGTTGCTGGACGGCCGGAACCCCTCACCCGCCGACGGCGTGCAGCTGGCTCTGGGCAGGCCGCCGAAGGATTTCGCAGACTTCGCACGTGACATCGCCCATGCTGTGGGAAGGCGTTAACCTCGACACTCATGACCGGACGTCAGCGCACCCGCGCCACCTCGCCGACCACCAATGCCGTCAGGTTGGCACTGGCCGGTGTGGCCGTCAGCCTGGGTGCGCTGGCTCTGGCAGGACAGGCAAACGCGGACCCGGAGGTGCCGACCTACCCGACGCCGGTGCCTGCGACTCCAGGGGCGGCTCCCCCGGCGCCTGGGCAACCCGTCGTGGAGGCTGCGGACGCGCCGGTGGCGCCTGCGCCACCCCCACCCGTAGGCACACCGACGGTGCCAGAGATCCCGAACCCCCAGTACGGGCAGGGGAGTGGGAGTAGCCCGGGGCCGTTGGGGTTCCTCAGGGATGCTTGGCACCAGGCCCACGACCCGTACGGATTCACCAGCACGCCGCCCGGCGAGATGCCCTTAGCGACCCCGCCGCCCGGCGCCGGTCCGGCGCCGTCGCTGCCGCCCGGATACATCTCGACGAACGCGCCGGGGTCCGAGACAGCCGCGTTGCCGACGGGGCCCCCGCAGGGCGCGCCGGCTCTACCGCCTGGGTACTCCTCGAAGAGCGGGCCACCGCCGCCCGGGTACATCGATGCGCCCCCCGACCTGGCGGCGCCACCAACGATCGTGCCGGGTCCGCCCACGCCCTAGTCGCGGGCTGCCACGCCGGCCGATCAGCCGCCGGAGTACCGAGTCGTGAACACCTCGGCGGCCGATTCGGCCGCGTCCTCCTGCGTCGGCATGTCGAGCTTCCGGATCAACCGATCGCTCATGACGGCCGGGTCGATACCGGTTTCGCGGGCGACTTCGACGAGAAAGGTGTGCATTTCCGACCGCGCCTTCTTCCAGGCCAGCCCGGTGATCACACGGATCTCGTCGGCGAGCTCGGCTTCGGTTGGGAGCGTTGGGGATTCGTTCGATAATGCGCTCGCGGAGACGATCAACGGCCTGTACAAGACCGAGCTGATCAAACACCGAGGTCCCTGGCGCACCGTTGAGCAGGTCGAGTATGGCACCGCCGAATGGGTCGATTGGTTCAACCACCGGCGGCTCTACGAGTACTGCGGAGACATCCCGCCAGCAGAACTGGAGAACGCCTACTACCGTCAAACCCAGCCCCGCCAATTTGTCGGGAGCTCAGAAACACAGTGACCGGACACGCCGGTGCGATTCAGATGTCGACATCGCGCTGATCGACTGGAGGTGGTTCGCCCATGAGCGAACCATCCGGTACCCCGGATAAGCCCGGCAAACCGCAGGACTATGCCGGTCTGCGCGTCGAATTAGCAGACCTGGTAGACAAATTCCTACCCGGCATCGACGAGCTTTGGCCGCGTTTGGAAGATCACAAGTACCGCTGGGAACTCTATTGCTACGGGCTGCCCGACGGGTACGACAAACTTGTCGCCTCTGACATTGTCGCTTCGCTGATCGAGGCGCTTAAGGGCATCGGCGTCGCCGGTAACAAACTTTCACATGCTCACCTCGAAGCCGACGGCCACACCCCCGGCCGCCCAGAACCCACGTGATCAAGGGCTCTATCGACGCCCCAGATCGAGGCCTGGGCACGTGCTGACCGACGGTCGATCGGGATACAGGTAGCGCTACGAGATCGTAAGGCTGCGGTGACCGCCGATACTTCCCACAGCTGTCAATCTCAGCATCGTCATCGGGCGAGTGAGCCGCGGGCCACTGGTCGGCAAGTGCCAGACAAAAGGCGTTGGCGGCGACGGTTGGAAAGATGCTCCGGCGGCCCCGCCTCGAGGTTTCTCAGCCACCCCATTCCGCATTGCTGACGCGAAGATTTCGCGCACCGCGGTGCGCCCAACGACGGCGCCGCGCTGCTGACTTTCCGATCGGCTGAGTAAAGGGCGTCTTCGACGTCACGATGTTGATGGCTTCGCCACCCTTGACACATCCGATCGTCAGCGCAGGATCGCCGGGTATGAGGAAGCGGTGGGATCGCCGTTGTTTCGCACCGTGAGCTGACGGCAGTTCTGACGACAACGATGACGACAGTGGGGCTTCCCGACACCTCCACCTACACGACAATTGACCTCGTATCATGCCTGGTCGCACCATCGGCCTGTGCCTACTGATCAGAAGGTTGGGGGTTCGAATCCCTTCGGGCGGGCGGCCTACCAGGGCATAAACGACCCGGCCTGTTGGTCACGAATTTGGGAACAGAATACGGCGAAGTCCATAAGAACAACCGCGACACAGTGCAACAAGCTGGACGGCTCAACGTCGCTGACGTGCAGCTATGAGACCGACCGCACTGGGGGAGACCGCGACCGGTTGGCTCATAACCCAGAGGTCGCAGGTTCGAATCCTGTCCCCGCTACCATTGTGATGTCTCAAGACATCGGAATAGTTCCGAACCTGCATGAACCATCCCGGGTTTCATGCACCCTCAGAGTTCTGTGAGCCGGCCGGTCGGTCGGTCACGTGTTGGGAATAGTACTGGGCTTCGGCTTCTGCGGGTGGGATGCGGCCGAGCCGGTGCATGAGGCGCTGCTGGTTGTACCAGGCGACGTAGTCGGCGGTAATTAGTTCAACCTCGCCGACGGTGTTCAGTGGGCCGCGCCGGAACGGGGAGTCCGCTCGGATGCACTCGTTCTTGTAAAGTCCGATCGTGGTCTCGGCCAGAGCATTGTCGTAGGCATCGCCGACACTGCCCACCGAGGGTCGGATGCCCGAAAGGGTAAGTGTTTCACCGAATCTCACGCTTGTGTACTGAGATCCGGCGTCGCTGTGGTGGATGGCGCCGTCGATCGGATGGCCCTGACGCGACCTCAATGCGGCGGCCTGGCGGATCGCTGATTCCACGAAGCGGGTCTGCTTGGATGTCGAGGCTTCCCACCCGACGATCGCCCCGGCGTAGGCATCGATGACAAACGCGACGTAGACAAAGACCCCGGTGACCAGTTTGACGTAGGTAAAGTCGGCCACCAGCAGCCGATTCGGTGCACCCACCCCGAACTGGCGATCCACCAGATCCGGTGGCCGTGCCGCGGTGGGATCAGGAATCGTGGTGCGCACCGTCTTGTGCCGGCGCACACCCTGCCAGCCGTTCCGGCGCATCAACCGCTCCACCGTGGACTTGGCCACCGGGACGCCTTCACGCTGCAGATGGGCCCACATCTTCACCGACCCGTACAGCGACTCGGGCTTGCGACGGCCGCGCTCGTCGGGCTCGTAGTAGCCGGCCAGGATCTCGGTGATGGTGGCGTCCCACAGGGCCCGCTTCGAGGGCGCCCGCACCGCCCACGCATGAAACGTTCTCGGGGCGATCGGCACACCGTGCTCGGTCAGCACGCGGCAGATCGGAGCGACCCCGAAGCGGTCCCTGTGGCTGGAAATGAATTCGCAGACCTGCGCTGTGGTCAGCGCCGTGAGCGCGGGTCGCTCTCCCGCACGAAGAAAGACGTCGCCGCCTTGAGGATTTCGATGGTCTGCTCGAGCTCGGCATTACGCCGCTTGAGCGTCCGGATCTCGGCGGCAGCCTCGCTGGAAACCCCGTCACGCTGACCGTCATCGACCTGCTGCTGGCGGATCCAGCTGCGCAACGTCTCAGCGGTCATCCCCAACCGCTTGGACACCGCCGTGATCGCCGCCCACTCGCTCGGATAGTCCTCGCGGTGCTCCAGCACCAGCCGGACAGCCCTAGCCCGCGTCTCCGGGTCGTACTTGCTCGCCACGTGATGCACCTTCCCAAGAAGAGAGGTGCGCATCAAACGCGGGACGGTTCAAAAGAGAGAGAGAGAAAAGAGAAGAAGAGGGGGAAAAAGAAGAGGGGGAGGGGAGAAGAAGGGGGGGGAGGGGGGGAGGGAAAGAGGGGGGAGGGAAGAAGGCGAAGTATAAGAACACGCGAAGTGACAGTGGAGGACGTGTGAGGGCTATGAGAGAGCTGGGGGAGAGCGGGTGGAACAGAGGTGCGGTCGACTGTCCCCGCTACCATGTGATGTCTCAAGACATCGGAATAGTTCCGAACCTGCATGAACCATCCCGGGTTTCATGCACCCTCAGAGTTCTGTGAGCCGGCCGGTCGGTCGGTCACGTGTTGGGAATAGTACTGGGCTTCGGCTTCTGCGGGTGGGATGCGGCCGAGCCGGTGCATGAGGCGCTGCTGGTTGTACCAGGCGACGTAGTCGGCGGTAATTAGTTCAACCTCGCCGACGGTGTTCAGTGGGCCGCGCCGGAACGGGGAGTCCGCTCGGATGCACTCGTTCTTGTAAAGTCCGATCGTGGTCTCGGCCAGAGCATTGTCGTAGGCATCGCCGACACTGCCCACCGAGGGTCGGATGCCCGAAAGGGTAAGTGTTTCACCGAATCTCACGCTTGTGTACTGAGATCCGGCGTCGCTGTGGTGGATGGCGCCGTCGATCGGATGGCCCTGACGCGACCTCAATGCGGCGGCCTGGCGGATCGCTGATTCCACGAAGCGGGTCTGCTTGGATGTCGAGGCTTCCCACCCGACGATCGCCCCGGCGTAGGCATCGATGACAAACGCGACGTAGACAAAGACCCCGGTGACCAGTTTGACGTAGGTAAAGTCGGCCACCAGCAGCCGATTCGGTGCACCCACCCCGAACTGGCGATCCACCAGATCCGGTGGCCGTGCCGCGGTGGGATCAGGAATCGTGGTGCGCACCGTCTTGTGCCGGCGCACACCCTGCCAGCCGTTCCGGCGCATCAACCGCTCCACCGTGGACTTGGCCACCGGGACGCCTTCACGCTGCAGATGGGCCCACATCTTCACCGACCCGTACAGCGACTCGGGCTTGCGACGGCCGCGCTCGTCGGGCTCGTAGTAGCCGGCCAGGATCTCGGTGATGGTGGCGTCCCACAGGGCCCGCTTCGAGGGCGCCCGCACCGCCCACGCATGAAACGTTCTCGGGGCGATCGGCACACCGTGCTCGGTCAGCACGCGGCAGATCGGAGCGACCCCGAAGCGGTCCCTGTGGCTGGAAATGAATTCGCAGACCTGCGCTGTGGTCAGCGCCGTGAGCGCGGGTCGCTCTCCCGCACGAAGAAAGACGTCGCCGCCTTGAGGATTTCGATGGTCTGCTCGAGCTCGGCATTACGCCGCTTGAGCGTCCGGATCTCGGCGGCAGCCTCGCTGGAAACCCCGTCACGCTGACCGTCATCGACCTGCTGCTGGCGGATCCAGCTGCGCAACGTCTCAGCGGTCATCCCCAACCGCTTGGACACCGCCGTGATCGCCGCCCACTCGCTCGGATAGTCCTCGCGGTGCTCCAGCACCAGCCGGACAGCCCTAGCCCGCGTCTCCGGGTCGTACTTGCTCGCCACGTGATGCACCTTCCCAAGAAGAGAGGTGCGCATCAAACGCGGGACGGTTCAGCATTAGGTTCGGAGCTTTTTCCGTTTGGGGCCTTTGGGGGCGCCGGTGGGCTGGTAGTCCTTTGTGGGGTCCAGTGTTAGCTCGCGCAGGAGCTCGCCGGTGGTGGCGTTGATGATTCTGATGTGGAGGTCCTGGATGAGGATCAGCACGCGGGTGCCGGTGTAGGTTCGCCCGATGCCGATGTGATGGAGCCGCCCGGCGACGCGCACGGTGATGACGCCGGCTTGGTCGATGCGGTCGGTGCGAACCCGGTTGTGGGTGTCGGTGCGGGTTGCTGGGTCGGCTTTGGGTCGGGCGGTGTAGGCGGTGGCGGGGGTCGCTTGGTGCGGTAGGGAGCGGTGGGGTCGGCGGTGATTGTAGGCCTCGACGAAGGCATCGAGCTGGGTCTGTAGTTCGGCGATGCTGGTGGCGCGGGGTTGGCGGGCGAGCCATTTTTTGAGGGTCTGGTGAAAGCGTTCCACCTTGCCGCAGGTGGTGGGGTGGTTAGGGGTGGAGTTGATCTGGGTGACTCCGAGGCGGCGCAGTTCGTTTTCAAAGCCGTTGCGCCCGCCCTTGCCCCCGGAGAGCCGGGTGGTGAAGACCATGCCGTTGTCGGTGAGGGTGGACGCCGGAATCCCGTGTTTTTCACAGGCTTTGCGGAATTCGGCCAAAACGATCGGTCCGGTGACGCGGCGGTGCGCGGTGACCGACAGCGCGTAGCGGGCATGGTCGTCAATCCAGTCGAGGATCTCCACGTGAGTGCCATCGGCGAGCCACCAGTGGGTGAAGTCGGCCTGCCAGCGCTCGTTGGGCTGCTCGGCGGCAAACCGGATATACGAGGACTTTGGGCGCCGCTGTGGTGTCGGTGCCACCAGGCCTGCGGCGCGCAAGTGCCGGTGGATCGAGTTCACCGACACGACCAGGCCGTAATGGTGCTGTAGGTGCCAGGCGATGGTGTGCGGCCCGTGGTCGAGGCCTTTGCCGGCCAGCTGGTGTCGCAGCTCGATGATCAGCTCGATCGTGGACTGGGGCAACCGGTTAGGGCTGGTGTGCGGGCGCCGCGACCGCGGCTGGAATGCCGCCTCCCCGTCCCGGTGGTAGCGGGCCACCAGCCGCGAGATCCAGCCTTGTGAAACTCCATACGCACGGGCCACCTCCGATTGGCTGCGACCCTCGACGACAACGGCGGTGATGACCAGGCGAGCCTTCGACACGCCCCGACAGTCGGGCGCTCACCCTATTCCGATGTCTTGCGACACGCTATTCGCATGTCCTGAAACCAGACACTGTCCCCGCTACCAGCGAGAATGACCCCAGAGGTGCGACCTCTGGGGTCATTTTCATCGCCCATGGGAACGATTTGGGAACATCTGCCTTGGTTATCTAACTATCTCCTTCGCCGCCTGAACCCCCACCCGTTGCAGATCAGGACGGACCGGAAACCGACTCGGCGCGTGCGCCAAGTGATCGGCGCAGAGCTGTGCGGTGGCCGGTCTTGCGCCACTGTTGTCGCCAAGCGCTCGCACGACCGCGGGCGACGCGGGGGTCAGCTGGGCGACCGAACGCGAGAACTAGGGGGACAGGCGGTGCGGACTGAACGGCGCCTTCGGGCTGGCATGAGTTGAGGGCACCACTTCAACCTCGCAATCGCCATTGGATTTTGAGTGAAGGGGCCGGGGCGGTTCACAGACCTGTCCGGGTGTCAGGTGACCTGCCGTCGGGCGAAGACGTCGGTCAGGTCACGGGTTGTCCTGGGCCTACGTAGCCGAGTTTGAGCAGGGCTTTGCGGAACTTCAGCTCTTGATCGAGCGGGACGGCGAGATGTTTGTTGCCGATCGGGTGGCACAGCCGGCGGAGGCTACGGTCGTGGGCGATGAGCGCGGCGGTGGCGGGATCGGCGCATTCGATCACGCGGGCGTGGCCAAGGTCGGTGAGCTGCCCGGCTCGGTGGTAGACATCCGCGATCAGGGTGCTCAGCGTGCTGGGCAGTTCGTGCTCGGTGCGCTGGGTCAGGAACGTGCTGAACTCTGTCAGTTCGCGGCCGGAATCGATCGCGGAAAGCAGGCTGGTGGCTGAGACCGTCCAGACGCGATCGTTGGTCTGTTTCGCGTAGGCGGAGAGGAAGAGCCGGTCTGTGGCTGGGCTGTCCCCGGTGGCGACGATGTCGAGGTTGGACAGCACCTTCAGCGGCGGAGCGTCGGTCGCGTCGGAGTTGGCCGGTTGGTAGGTGTCGGTTAGGCCGAGCACCCAGGCGCCCAGCGCGGTGAGTCGGATCGACTCGAGGCCGTCGTAGCGACTGAGGGCGTCCAAGTCGTCTGCGCCCCAGTTGTTCTGGAAGTCCTCGCGAGCGCCAGCAGGGTGGACGTAGTCGAGGTCGACCAGCCCCAGGGTGCCGGCGTACTCGAACAGAACGGCCAGGGTGTAGCGACCTTCTAGGAGTTCCCAGTTGTGAAAGCCCTCGTAGCCGAGGCTGCCGTACTGCGGATCGACGAGGTAGAGCTTCCATAGCGCTCTGTCGTTGCGGGCGATGATGGGGCTCAGGTTGCTGCGGCGCACGGTGCTGAACAGAGTGTCGACGTCGATCCACTCGCCCGGCGGGCAGGTGGCCAGTGCCTCGTCGATCATCTGGCGGCGGGTCTTGGCCGCGGTGAGCACGTTGCGGGAGCGCTGACCCTTGATATTTTCGATCCGGCTGAACTCGTCGATCACCGCGTGGGTGAGCCAGCGTTGCCACAGGTGGCGGATGACTTCTGCCGGTGGTTTCCCCAGCGCCGCACGGCCTTTCGGGGTTGGTTGGAGCCGAGTGCCTTCGAGCCTGGCTAGTCCACCGGCCTGGATCAGCAGTGGCCAGGCGAAGCTGGCGATGGGTTCGCCTGCGTAGAAGTCGCCGTCCGCGAGGTGCGTATCGATGGTGCGGATGGTCGCTGCCGAGGGGCGACCGGTTTTGTGGCTGCACTTCACGTCGCCGGCCACGCACAGCTCGAGCACAATGCGGAGGTTGATGAGGGCTTCGGGCGCGGTCAGCCGCACCCGGTGCTCGTCGACATCGTGCAGGGGGCCCACGGTGTTCAGGCTCCTTTCACCCAGCGGCGGTACGCCGCGATCCACTCCGCGCCGTCGGGCTGCGGTGTAGGCAACGGAAGGTCCAGGATTGGGATGCGCTGTGTCGATCGGCCGCGCGTGCAGACGGCCATGATCTGTTCGTCGTCGGTCAGGTCAATGCCCGCCACGGTCACGTCCACGCCGATGACCATGGTTTGAAACGGCACGGCGAGATTGTCGTCGAGCATGGTGTAGAAACCCGTCACGCACTCGCTGTCGTTGTAGCAGTCGACGGTCGCCTCCGCGATCAAGGCATCCACTGTCGCGCGATTCGATCGACCCATCCGGTCAGCTTTCCATCCCCGGGGACCACGCCTTCGCAAAAGACTATCGAGTGATCGCGCGCCAGCCGCTCAGCACGTCCTCGACGCGCTCGCGCACCTGCCGTCGAGCCGTTTCCCGGTCGACGCCCGACATCAGCAGCCGGTCGTAGCCGGTGTCGACGTGCCGGACCGACGCCGCAACGGCGAGCCCGCACCTCGGAGTCGGAGAGGCACTCGATTTCGGCACGCTCGATCGCCCCGGCCTCGGCCAGGATGCCCTGGCGCTCATAGCGGTTGCGTGACCGGCTCCACCGCACAACCACGGCAGAGAGCCGGCTGGCCTTCTTCGCGCGCCGGGTCAGCGCCGCATCACCAGAAGGCAGGAAGACGAGATGCCCGAGATCGGAGCAGTCCAGGCAGAGTGGGCCGGCGTCCTCCATGAACAACAGGTCGCCGGTGCTACCACACGACGTGCACGTCCACTCTTTGACCGGCGAGATCACGACGAGATCCGGCAGTCGGCTCTGCCGCTCGACCGCACGCTGAGACAAGTCCGGCGACACCCAGTGCGTCCGGTACGCGCGCTCGATGGCGGCATCCCCGCTGTCGCTGAACCACAGCTGGCGGCGGTCGCGAGTGCGGGCGACGTAATCGGTCTCCGACGGGTTGAGCCCGCGGTCGCGCGCCCAGCGCCGGAACGCCGCCATCGCCACCGTGACCTTGCTCAGATTGGCCTGCACGACGCGCTCGAGCGACTCGACCCGGCCCTGCCGCCACCTGTCCAGGTGCGACGGCGCCAGCCAGCCCAGGCCGAGCAGCACGTCGATCGCGCTGACGAACCGTTGTTCGGCGAGCGCTGCCTCGGCTGCTCGCGTGACTCGCCGCTCCAGATCCTGCGGAGTCATAGCCCGGCCGAGCGTATCCCGTGGACAACGACCGAGGCCCGACCGGCAATCTCGCCAGACTTGGCGCCATGACAGATCACGGTATTGATGCACCATCCTTTCCGCGAGGCCAACACCCTCGCCCCGTCGGCAGCTGAGCGGCCTGGCCGCCGTCGCCGCGGCGCCCAGTCAGCAGGTCAGCGGTTTGCTTATCGAGTTGTAGTGGCGGTGGACATTCCTTATCAACGCGCCGAGTCGGCGACCTCAAGGATAGTTGTGCAGCTTGAGTGAGACCAAAGTTGCGAAATCCATAGGGTGCCAGATCATTGCGAAAATGCCAGCAGTGCTGAGACCGGACACCCACAGCCGGGGGTGCTGATTGTCAGA
This sequence comes from uncultured Actinomycetota bacterium, assembly GCA_963811535.1. Lineage (GTDB taxonomy): Bacteria > Actinomycetota > Actinomycetes > Mycobacteriales > Mycobacteriaceae > Mycobacterium. Next base: position 57,263 of record CAWERF010000004.1, read on the forward strand.
TGAAACGGAGGACCTGAGGGGTAACCGTTCGTATTCGACTCTGTCGAATTCGTCCATCGGCCGCGGCCGAGCTTCACCGTCGATGTCGACAGCGCTCAGAGCGACTTGGAGTGTGGTCGTGACTGGCGAGCATCTGAACGCGAATGCGTACCGTCAGACGGCGGACGCCTGGCCGCACGCCGTCGGCCATCGCGGACGCTGGGCAAGCTTGCGCCTCCTGGGTGACTCGATGCCATTGGCGAGTAGGTGCCTCGCGTAGGTATGCCAGGAGTCGGTTGAGGGCTCGTTCCGGTCGTTGCCCGCAACCCGGTGACCAACTCCCGCGAGCGTGTAGCTGAATGTAGCACTTCTTGCTACAATGCAGCGATGGCTAAGACTATCGCGCAGCGTGAGCTGCGGAATCAGAACGCGAAGGTAATCGAAGCAGTAACGGCAGGCGAAACCTTCGTCGTCACCCGTAACGGCGAACCGGTGGCCGAGCTTCGCCCGATTCGGGCCGGTCGCCGCACGTTCATCTCCCGCGACGAAGTCGCGGCGCTGGCGGCAGCCGGCGTGCGCATTGACCATCGTCAGTTCCGCGCCGACCTCGACCGGTTAATCGACCAAGGACTGTGAGTGACGTCTGGACTTCTCGACACTTCCGTGGTCATCGACTGGCACGATCCGGCCGTGATCGCCGCGCTGCCCGACGAGATGGCGATATCCGCGATCAGCGCGGCTGAACTGGCGGCCGGCCCACACCTTGCCACCAACCCGATGGAAGCCGCGAAGCGGCAGGCTCGGCTGCAGGAAGTTGAATCAATGCTGGAACCGATCCAGTTCGACGGCGCCACAGTCCGAAGCTACGGACTCATCGTTGCCGCCGTAGTCGGCGAAGGAAGGACGCTGCGGAGCCGATTCGCAGACCTGCTGATCGCCGCGACCGCACACGCCAATCAGCTCGATCTGTACACTCGAAACGGCGATGACTTCACCGGACTGGAGAAACTCGTCCGCGTCATCGCCATCTGATAACACAGCCCCGTCCAGTAGCCACCGCTGCAACATCCGTCTCGGATCTCGAATCCTGCAGCGCACCAAACGAACCGGGCGACCAGGTGCCGCGAGCGAGTGGCTAGGTCCTGCATCTGACGCAATCCGACGGGTTTACCGGTGACCCCATATTCGATTCCGGCGTATTCGTCGCGGTCGAGGGGAGGGGAGCCCATGAAACATGGTGTGCAGCGCGCTGCGGTGCGGCACACGCGATGAGGATCGAACCGACGCCGAGGCGGCTGCACTTGCTGCTTGCTGTGTTGGGAACGGATTTGGGAACAGAACAGGGTGAGATCGATGCGAACAAGCGCGATGTCGTGACACAGGCTGGATGGCGGAACGCCCCTGACCTTCACTGATGAGACCACGCGTATCGAGACGAACGGCGACCGGTTAGCTCATAACCCAGAGGTCGCAGGTTCGAATCCTGTCCCCGCTACCAGCGAAAACGGCCCTCGGAGACGTCTCCGGGGGCCGTTTTCATGCCCCTTGTGAACGAGTTTGTGAATGTTAGCCTTGCTCACTGTCTGTGCTCACTGTCTGATTCCTGGTTCCCAGCCCGGTCCAATGAGGAATGACGCTGCCTGCTCCGCGGCGTCGCGGTCGTCGTTTCTGAGCACGTGCGCGTAGGTCTGGAGGAAGAACCCGACGTTCGCGTGCCCGATCCGCTCACTGACCACCTTCGGATTCACACCGGCTTTCAGCGCGCCGGTCGCGTAAGAGTGGCGCAGATCGTGGAAGGTGATCCGTGAGAGGCCGGCGGCCGCAGCGAGGCGGTCGAATCGTTGTCTGATCGTGTCAGGATGCGGCGGGCGCCCGCCGTCGAAGGTGAACACGTAGTTGCCGGGGTGATAGTCGGTGCCGAAGAACTCTCGCTCGACGGTTTGTCGCTCGCGCCAGGCCCGCAGCGCGGCAACTGTCGCTCGATCGATCGAGATCGTCTTGTCGGCGTTATGGGTTTTTCCACCGGCCTTTTCCTGTGCGTGACCAGCAACGACTACCCGGTTGTCATGGACGATGATCTCTCCGGCCTCGAGGTCGACGGCCGACCACTTAAGACCACAGATCTGGCCGCGTCGTATACCGGTGGTCAGTTCGAGCAAGAACAGTGCAGCGAACCGGTCCCGTTCTGATACCGATCTACGAAAACCGCTGACGGTGGTGCGAAGGGGGAGTAGCTTCCCGAGAACGAGCAACGCCGTTCGCGCACAGCGGGCAGGCTGCGATTGCGGTGCCGTCGTGTGGCTCACAAGCCTGTGGGTGCATGCGATACCACGATCGCGCGGCTCGAGATTAGGGAGGTGCCGCCCCATGATGCTTCCACGCCTTTACTTCTCGCGGCCCGCGACCGTCATTCCAGATGCGGCGGTCGACAACGAGGAGGTGCTCTCACGTGTGCGGGCATCGTTCCGCGGCCCGGCGTCCCAATGGGACCCGATCGAGCAAAGCATCCGCTATGTCTTCGACCGATGTAACACGAAGATGCGCTACCTCGACGAGGACCCCGCGCTGTCGCCGGGCGAGTTCGCGTCGCGCGCGGCGGCCGCCTGCCTCCAGGAGAACGGCGTGGCGGCGACCGATATCGACCTCCTGATCTACGGTGGGATCGCCCGCGACGCATTCGAACCGGCGACCGCGGCCGAGGTCGCGGGACGTCTCGGCGCGAAGCCGCTCCACGCCATGGACGTGACCTGCGCCTGTGCCGGACTCATCGAGGCGCTGCACGTCGCCACCGGTTACTTCGCCATCCACGACGAGATCCAGACGGCGCTCATCTGCGCCGGTGAGCTGACGCGCGACCGAATCAGCTACGACATGCAGTCGCTGGAGGACGTGGCGCTCGGCGTCGCCGGCCTGACGCTCGGGAACGCCGCCGCCGCGTTGCTGGTGTCGCGGGAACCGCTGCCGCCGGGCAGCGCACGCCTCGTGGGGCTTATGCATAAGACACTCTCCGAGCACTATGCCCTGTGCAGGGCGCCCGTCGACGGGCACTTCACGTCGCACTCGAAAGAGCTGTTCGCACTCGCGGTCCACGTGCTGCCCGAGATCCGCCGCCTCCTGGCGGACGCCGGATGGTCGCCAGAGGACGTCGACCACTACGCCTTCCATCAGCCGAGCGAGGCGGTCCTGGAGCGAGTCTCGACCGAGCTCGGCGCGCGGCCCCAGGCGTGCGTGCATACCCACTCGCTGTTCGGGAACACGGCGAGCACTTCGTGGGCTGTCGCACTCGACTACCGCCTGAGGAGCGGCACCGTGCGGGCCGGCGACAAGATCGTCGTCGCCAGCGCCGCGGCCGGCTTTACGATCGTGGGCGCCGCCGCGGCGTGGGAGTGCTGAATGGGCCACTACCTGCGCCTCTACCGGACGATCAACAAGACCTTCGGATTCTGGCTGCGGCCGCTTGGCACATTCCTGATGCTCCAGGTGCGGCAGGCCATTTCGGCGACGACCCTGGGCCTCGACCACCTCATCTACCCCCGCCACCGCAAGCAGGCGATCGACCGGCCGATCTTCATCATCGGCAACCCGCGCAGCGGCACCACGTTCCTGCACCGGCTACTGCTGGGAGCCGGCGGGATGGCCGCCTTCGAGTTGTGGGAAATGCTCTTCCCGGCCATCACGGCGCGCAAGCTGCTCGGTCGCATCGTCCCGCGCCTCGACCGGCTGTCGCCCGCGCGTTACCACCCTTCGGACGTGCACGACACGAGCCTTCGCGGCATCGAGACCGACGATGTGCTGTGGTTCATCCGCACGCTCGACGGTCCGTTCGCTTGGGCGTACTTCCTCGCCTGGCAAGACACGTGGGGGAGTGAGTTGTCGCGGCGCGAATTCGGGATCGAGGGCGTGACGGCGCGCGACGAGGAGCGCTTCTTCCGCTACCACGAGGCGTGCTGGCGACGGAACCTGACGTTCAAGCGCTGCAACCGCATCCTGGCCAAAACGAGCATGCTCACGTTCCGCCTTGATGAGCTCCTCCGGCGCTACCCCGACTGCAAGCTCGTATACGTGATTCGGGATCCGGTCGAGGTCATACCGTCCGGCATGTCGCTGCTGGCAGGCGTGCTCGAGAACGCGTACGACGTCTGGAACCGCACCCGGGAAGAGGACCAGCGGCGGTGGCTCAAGAACCTGTACCAGGCCTCGTGCGACATGCTCCGCTGTTTCCATGAGGCGCAGTCGGCCGGCCTCATCCCGGAACGCAACCTCTGTGTGGTGCGCTACTCGGATCTCCTGCAGGATCTCGAGCCGACGATGAAACGGATCCTCGACTTCATCGAGGTCGAGCCCACCCCGGCCTTCGTCGAGGAGGTGCGCGAGCAGGCGGAGCGGCAGCGCACCTACAAGAGCCGCCACCAGCACTCGCCCGAGAAGTTCGACCTGGACCCCGAGCGCATCCGAAGGGACCTCGGGTTCGTGTACGACGCGTTCAGGCTCTCCGGTCAGGCCGGCTGACGCGCCCCTAATGAAAATCCCGAGATTGATGCTCCACCGTTGCGGGGTCGGCGACCAGCACCTCAGCGGAGACTATGCCCTCGGCCCTCGGGCACCGGCGAAATTTCAAGTTCGTTAGGGGAAAGCAATGAACGCTTCAAGGTATATCGGTCGTATCGGGGGACTGGCGGTGGCCTTGGGGGTGGGCGCGGCGGTCTTCACGGGTTACGGGATCGCCTGGGCCGAGCCCGCTTCCTCGAACTCGTCTGGTTCGTCCGCGAGCGGTTCTGGGACTAGCAGCGCGTCGGGCTCGGGATCGGCGAAGACCCCAACGGGTTCTTCTGCCAGCACGCAGACCTCGACAGGGTCTGGATCGAGCGCCGCCTCAACGTCAACAGGTGCTACGACGTCGGCCGCGCCCGGCCTGGTCGTGAGCACCGGTGGTTCACACACGCATTCAAAGACATTGGGCGCTGGGGGCGGCCTCGGGACATTGGCGGGCATCCTCGGCGCCCACCAGTCCACCTCCACCCCGACGCCGCAATCAGCATCGGGGACCAGCATGCCCGCATCGACGTCTCAAACGTCGTCAGACGCCAACACACAGGCCCCGACGCAGAGCACGGGCAACACGACTGGGGCGGACGCGACACCGCCGCCCAAGAGGGACCGGTCGTCGTCGAGGCCGGCCGGTGTAATCCCAAGCTCACCAGCCTCTTCCCCGGCGGGGACCGACAGCGACACAGTCGCAACCGCGACTTCACTGCCGACCCCGAGCGTCGTGGTGCCACAAACCGCGCCGACGGCTTCGACGCTGTCGTCGGTGTCAACCGCGCAGAGTTCCCTGGTAACGCCGAGCGCGATGGTTACGACACAGCCAGCAACGTCAAACGCCGCGACGCCGGCCCCCAGTGTCTCGACCGCCCTTGCCACTGTGGTCAACGAAATATTGAACCCATTCGCCGGGAACACGCCGGCGGCGCCGCCGGTGGACCCGCCCACTACCTGGGTGCTGCTTGCGGCGGTGCGCCGGGAACTCTCCGGTGCCGCCGTCAATCTTGACCCGCCGAGCCCGATCACGGTGAGCCCGACGCTCACGTTCACTAACGGGATCGTCTATGGCAGCGCCAATGCGACGCAGGGCCTGGCCAGCCCCGGCAACACCGACCCCAATTCGCTGTTCGATATCGCGGGCCTGGTCCCCGGTCTTGTCCCGCTGCGTGACAACGGCTACAACGTGGATCCCAGTTCCACCGAAGACGTCACCGCATTTTACGGAATACTCGCGACTGCTCCGGCTGCGGGGGGCACGGTTCAGGGAGGACAGGAATTCGACGTCGTCGACACGATCACCGGTAAAACGGTCGGAACCTTCGACGCCCTCGAGAATAATGCCAATTCGGGTATCTGGTTTCCGGCTTCGATCATTCCGCTTATGTTCGGTGGCACTTACGAGGAACTCCTCGTCACCAAAGACCTAGGAACAGGTACCGTAGGCACCGCCGCCGGGGACACTCCGCCGGTCGGCTCGGTGATCGACACTTACAATTATGGCCAATTCGGGATCTTTTACTCCGCCATGCCCTCGCCATCCGGCGACGTGATCTCGGACGAATTCGTGACGCCCTTCGGGGACATCCCCCTTCACACGACTTATGACGCAGCCGCAGGTCTCGCCGACCATTCCGTGGACGATACGCCTGTCCAACTCACCAACGGCTACTACATCGCTCCTGAAACCCCTTCCACCGAAAACTTCACCGCAATAACCGGACTTCCGCCTTTTGCCGTGGCCGTTCAGGGAGATCAGGTGTTCGACGTTTACCAAACGGGTACCAATGCTCCGATCGGCAGCTTCGATGGCTACGTGACTACCACTTCGGACACCAATGGTATTCACACCGAGGCAATCCTCGTCACCTCCGACCACGGATCAACCAACGTAGGCACCGCCGCCGGGGACATTCCGCCGGTCGGCTCGGTGTACAATGTCATCTATTCCGGTAACAGGGAAATTCTCTACTACTCTTCCCTGCCCTCGCCATCGGGCGACGTGATCTCGGATAAACTACTGACGCCCTTAGGGGACCTGCCCCTTCCCACCACTTTTGATGCAGCCGCACCTCTCCCCATCCAGTCGCTATCGGTCCCTGGCTACTACAGTTTCGTTCCCGCTTCCACCGGACAGCTCGCCGGAATAAACGGGCTCCCGCCTGGGAACGTAGCCATCCAGGGATATCAGCAATTCGACGTTGACAATTCGGCCGGTACTCAGATTGGGAGCTTCGATGCCGACGTGGTTACCGACTCGTATATCGTCGGCAATTACAGCGAGGCAGTCCTCGTCACCAACGACACGGCAGGCACCGCAGGCACCGCCGCCGGGGACGTTCCGCCGGTCGGCTCGGAGTTCGACTTTGTCTACTACGGTCATAGCGGCTTCGGGACCATCTACTCCGACGTTCCCACGCCATCCGGCGACGTAACCTCGGAGACCTTCGTGACCCCCTTGGGGGATATCAACATTCCCACCAGTAATGACCCATCAGCAGGTCTCACCGCCGACTCGTTCTTTGATCCCTTCCTTCCATAACCTCGACTTGGCCTTTGAGCCCCTCCACCTCATGGGCTGAGCCAGCCAGATGCTCCACCGGCCCGACTTAGGACATTTTAGTGGAAACCAGCCCAGGGCTGACGGTAAGTCCGTTGACGGCTTTCTAGCTCGCCCCGACGGCGCGGACCGTCGCCGCGTCGGGGAGACGGCGGCCCGGTGCCCATCGCCGTCAGCGGTCGCCTCGCTGGTTTCCATGGGGCAAAATGCGGCCAAACCACCGGACTACGCGCCTCGTTGAGCGCGGCGTACGAGGCCGGCGACGTGATAGCCGACGAACGCCGCATGATCTGTACCCAAGCGCTTCGCTAGCCCAGCTCCCAGAGCCGGATCCCGCAACCAGCCCATTCCAGAAGTCCCTGAAATAGACGCTGCGTTGTCTATAGGCAGCGACGACGGCTTCAGCGAAGCGTGCAGCCACGAGTGAGAGCGATGCGACCGTGAATGCGAGCGGCGATGACGCCGTATGACGTAATGGCGTTAACCCGCGGCAAGTTCGGCTTCGACAATGCGGCGGCGGCCGTTCCACTTTCGTGAACTGCTAACCGAACTGCGGGGACCGGGATTGACTTTGGCGACGACGTGGTCATCTTCGGCGCGGTCGCTGATCGCCTGGCGCAATCCGGTGCGCCCGTTTAGGGACGAACGGCCCTACGCCAGCAAAAGCTGAGAAACTACCGTTAAGCACGTCTGAAAGGACACCAATGGCGTGTCGGACAGTCGTCATTACGGGCGCCAGTGATGGCATCGGCGCCGCCGCGGCGGAAAGACTGAGCCGAAGCGGCGAAAACGTGGTCGTGGTCGGCCGATCCGAACTGAAAACCACCGCCGTCGCTGCGCGTCTGGGCGTGGACCATTTCGTGGCGGACTTCACGGAGCTTGCACAGGTGCGCAGGTTGTCCGAGCAGCTGCTGCAGTGGTACCCCCGCATTGATGTGCTTGCCAACAATGCCGGGCGTTTCATGGGTCGGCGCGAGGTCACGGTCGACGGCCATGAGACGACTTTCCAGGTCGATTATTTGGCCGCGTTTCTCCTCACGACGCTGTTGATGGATCGGCTCATCGAGTCCCGGGCGACGGTGCTGAACACCTCGAGCGTCGTCAATAAGTTCTTCGGCCGAGTGAACATCGATGACCTCGATGCAGCACACGGGTATCGGCCCAGAAGGGCTTACGGCGACGCGAAGCTGGAAAACATCTTGTTCACCAGGGAGCTGCACCGCCGATACCACGCTGCCGGGATCTCCACCGCGGCATTTCATCCCGGGAACGTGGCGACGAACTTTGGCAAGGAGTCGGGGTCGTGGTGGATTCGGAACGCGTTCCGCGGCCCGATCGAGTATCTAGCGCTGACGGGACCGGAGCGGGGATCTGACGAGTTGGTGTGGCTGGCCTCATCCAGACCGGGGACCGACTGGAAATCGGGCGAGTACTACGCCAACCACAAAATCGCACGGGCCAACCCGCGAGCCTACGACCCGGTCCTGGCCCGCGAACTCCGGGAACGCAGCCTTGAAATGGTCGCCGTCTAGAGGGTCGGTGCATGACAACCATCGACAATCACGCCTCGCGAAAGCCCCATCACATCGGCGATGTGGACAACATGCTGTGGGGGATCGAAAAGGACCCGCTGCTTCGGCAGACAATCACAGGGGTATTGATCCTTGACCAGGAACCCGCCCGGGAGAACCTCCTAGAGCGCCTCGAACGTGCCAGCCGTTCGCTGCCGTCATTTCGGCACCGGCTTGTGGAGGCGCCGCTCCGCCTGTCGAATCCGCGTTGGCTCGTTGACCCGAACTTCGATCTCTCCTATCACGTCCGCTGGATCGGCGCGCCGGGCGATGGGTCTTTGGAGGGCGTGCTGGAGTTCGCGCGCCAGTCGACGATGTCCGGCCTCGACCGCGAGCGCCCGCTGTGGACCATCACCGTGGTGGAAGGCCTCAAGGACGGGCAGTCAGCGCTAATCCTGACGGTGAATCATGTGATGAGCGACGCTACCGGCCTTCTCGCGATCTTCGGATTGCTCGCCGACCTCAGCCGAAGGCCCCGTGATCTTGGCCCGATGCCCGCGATTCCCGAGCTCGAGGATGAATCCCGGCTCGGCTTGGCTGCCGAAGCCGCCAGATACACCGGACATCGAATCCTCGGGTTCCTGGCCCGGTCCGTGGACTCGACGGCGCGTGCGCTGCCGGGCGTGGTGCGTCACCCGCGTGATACCGCGACTACGGTCGCGAAGAATGTGCGGGCGGTGTCCCGGATCGCGGCGCCGACTTTAAAAACCCTGTCGCCCCTGATGACCGAGCGCCGAGGGTGGCTGCGCTTCGCCGCACTGGAGGCCGAACTTGAAGGATTGCGGAAAGCGGCTAAAACACACGGCTGCACCGTCAACGACGCGTTCCTCACCGCCGTCGCCCACGGATTCGCTTTGTACCATCAGCGGCACGGCAAACCCGTCGACCGATTGCGGACCACCATGCCAGTTGATATCCGCAAGCCAGGGGACCAGCCGTTCGGCAATCGGGTGAACGGTTGCCGAACGGCGATTCCGATCGGCATCGACGACCCGGGCGCTGCGATGGCGACCTACCACGGTCTGATCAAAGGCTTGAAGGAGGAGGCGAAACTTCCGTTGGCCACCACGCTCGGCACGGTGGTCAACGCGTTCGGTCCGGTAGTGAATCTAGTGTTCGGGCTGATGATGAAACACGACGACTTTGTGCTCAGCGACGTCAATGCTGGCGATTTAGCGTTCTATCTCGCCGGCGCGAAGGTACTCAGCATCATCCCGTTCGGGCCGCCGGTCGGCACGGCCGCCAACATCACGCTGGTGGGTTATAACCACAAGGCATCGATCGGGCTCGCCGTCGACGCCGCAGCGGTCCCCGACCTGGATTCCCTCGTGGCATGCATCCGCGAAGGCCTTGACGCAGTCGTCGCCCTCGGCGACGAGGCCAGCTGTAATCGGGGTTGCTCTGTCTTGGCCGGCAACCAGCGCCAGCAGCCCCACCCCCTCAGCCAGCCCTTTGATGTTTTCGATCGGAACCGTTCTTGACCCGGTCCGCGGTTAGCGCGACGCTGTCATTTTCCACCAAGCGGGACAACGATCAGCCAACCAAAGCGGCCTAGTACTTTCGCCCACGCGGCCGGACCTCGACCCCAGTGACCTTCAAGATCTCCAGCACAGTCGTACGTCCCAGCCCCAATGTGGCCGCCAGGGCTTGCGGCGCGCCGACGGGACGCGGGTGATCAAGCGTGCCTGTGCCCAGACCGTCATCCGCCTTGAGGTGAGGGTCCGGTCGATGGGTTGAGCATGACGTGCGAGTTGGCGATCGGGGTGTCGAGCGATTGGGGAACGGGCGAAAGCTCTAGAAGAGCTGGCCGGTAGGACACGGCTCTTTTGTGTGCTCTTTTGTCTTGATTAGCCCAGGCCCACAACTGAAACCGAAGTGTTCTGTAGCGGTCGGCATATCCCCAGATCTCTGCGCTGCCGTTAACACAAGAGAATTGGTCGTCACTGTATTCCCAGATTTTGCAGTCATGGCCCTCAATGCGAATCGGCAACGGCCGTAGACCGTTGGGCAAAGGGCCGCCATCGCGTTGGCACTCCTCAAAGTCAAGTTCCCATGAGTGGTCGCCAGCTCGCAGCCCGACATTGCGGATCGTCATGGCTTCCGTGCCGTGGTTGATGACAGCTAATACAACGGTCGAGTTGACGGACGCATCGGGGAGGTGGACTTTGTGTCGCCGAACCTCCACCGTGATGCGCGGTGACCTCAGGTGGGTAAGCAGTACGTTCCAGGTAATGGAAATGATAGACAGTGCCAGAGCAGCTACCGACAGCGATTGTGACATGTCTACAGCTCCCGGGCTGAGACCTGCGATGCGCCGCTGGGGTGTACAGATCGTTTGTCTGTCCGCATTTGGCCGGGCTGGGTTGGGTTGCAGGACTTGGGTTTTGCGGTCGTGAACACCGTGGGCATGTGCAGGCGTGACCTCTGCGTGGGTTTCGCCGGGCTGGCCCTAAGGGCGATCTTGGGCGCCGCGTTGGGCGGTGGCCCGGGTGTCATGTCGAAGCCTGTGTCGGGTGGTCGATGCTGGCCCATTGGGGTTGGCTGGATCCGCGGGGGACCAGGATGGGGTCGGGCCAGTGTGGTGGGGTGTGGCTGAAGCTGACCGGTGGGGCGAGCATGTGGACGTGGCCCATGGGGGTGTCGGCGTCGTAGGGCACGGGTTCGGCGATGGTGTGTAGGTCGTCGCGGCCGGCGTGGGCGGGGTCGACCAGGCCGAGGGTTTGGTACCACATGGCGTTGCGGGTGAGGTTGACGGTGACGTGCCAGCTGCCGCCTTCGGTTTGTTGTTTGATCAGTCCCGCGGCGGCGCCGAGGGCGCCCATGTAGCCGGTGATGAAGTCGTTGATCAGCCCGGTGGGGGGCAGTGTCGGGTTGTCTTGGCCGCCTTCGATGACCATCAGCCCGGAGGCCGCTGAGCCGTTCATGTCGAAGCCGCCGCGCAGCGCCCAGGGTCCGGCCGATCCGTAGCAGGTGACCGAGACGTGCACCAGACCGGGGTGGGTCCGGGCCAGCAGGTGGGGATCGATGCCCAGTTTTTCCAGTTTGGCGCCGCGGTGGTTGTTGACGACGATGTGCGCGTCGCGCAGCAGCCGGTCAACATTGGCCTTTCCGGTGTCTTTCGTCAGATCCAGCCAGGCGCTGCGGGATCCGATGTTGGCTTCGAAGTACACCCAGTCGTGTTCGAAATCGTTGGGGCGGGTCGCGCCCAGCACCTCGGCGCCCTGCTCGGCCAGCACGCGTCCCACGGTGGGCCCGGCCACGGCGTGGGTGAACGAGAGCACCCGCACTCCGCCAAGGGGCCGGTCCGACGGGCTCAGCTGCCGCGGCGCGGCGTCACCGATGCGGGTAAGCCCGATGACGGGCTGGCCAGCCAGCAAAGCACCCTGCGGATGAGCCAGCCACTCCTGCGGGCTGCGGGCCACACACGCTGGCAGCCCGGCGTCATTGGCGGCCTGCTCCAGCTCGAAGGCATCCCAACTTCTGAACGCGTTGGCGGCCTTGGCGAAGTCGGGTGGTATGTCAAGGAAGCGACACCATCTGACCGACTGATGCGGATATACCGCCGAGGCCATGACCGTGCGCCCGTCCTTGGTGCGGTAGGGAATCAGCGCAAACGGGTTATCCAGCACCAGCGCGATCGAGGGAAACTCCCCGTTGAGCGTGGGCTCCCACGCGAAGCTGGGGTTGATGTGGTGCACCGCCTGGCGCAAGTCCACGTGCAGATCCTGGCCCGGCCCCCCGCGCAGGCGATGCATCGCGGCCGCCGCCACCGCGTTGGCCATCATCGGGATCCCGATCGCCGCGCCCAACCGATGCCGGGCCGCAATCAGCGGATCCCGGCCGGAAAACGTCACCCGCCCGCCCGCATCAGCAACCGACAACCCAACATCGGCGAGCAGATCATCAAGCGCGCCAGTCGGATCAAACCCGCTCACTGCCGACGACGGCGCTGCAGCTGTATCAGTCATGAGTGCACTTCCTTCGGGAGGATGAATCGGTATCGGTATGCGAGTCGGCTGCGGTGCGGCGCGGTGACCCTGGTCCAACCGCCCGCTAGCTCGATGGACGCCAGCATGCAAGTCGAACCTCCGCCGAGATCAAAAATGACGGAAACAGGTCCCAATCCACCCGCTGATGCAGGAAATCGTCGACGCGCGAGCCTCCACCAACATGTGTCATCGTCGCCAAGCGGATAGAGGCCGATATGAACGTCGCCGTTTTCGGGACGGAGGATCAGTGGCCGATCTGGTTCAGCCGCCTCGACTCGGTGGCCGGGTCGCCCGCTGTGGCTGGAGCGCCGTTGCGTGAGTCCCGTTGGTTGGTGGGGTGTCGTCGCCTTCGGTCTCGCAGCTGCTCGGTGAAGTAGTGGCTTTTGCCCCGGCCGGTGGTTTTGGCCTCGTACATGGCGGTGTCGGCGTCGCGCAGGATCTGTGCCGCGCCGCGCGGGTCGTTGTTTTCGATCACAACGATTCCGATGCTGGCCCCAATGCGGAATGTCACGCTGTCGATGACGACCGGTTCCAACAGGGTCGCGTGGAGTCTGTCGGCGAGTGCGTCGAGGTCGGGGCGGGCGATCTGGCCGATGAGCAGGGCGACGAATTCGTCGCCGCCAAGCCGGGCGACCACATCGTCGGATCGGACCGCGCGTCGGAGACGTTGCGCGGCGATCCGTAGCATGTCGTCGCCGGCGTCGTGGCCGAGCCAATCGTTAATGGTCTTGAGATTGTCCAGATCGATGAACAGGACCGCCGCCAAGACGTGGTGGCCGCCGGCTTCGAGTGCTTCGGTGACCCGGGTGACAACGTGGGCGCGGTTGGGCAGCCCGGTCAGCGAGTCGTGTGTGGCGTCGTAGGCGAGCCGTTCGCTGGCGGTGCGTTGTGCGGTGATGTCGGTGAGTGAGATGAGCACCGCTGAATGCTCGGGATCGTCCGGGTTGAGCAGGCGATAGCTTGCGGACAGCCACACCCGTTGTCCGTCGAAGCGATCGACGCCGAAGACGTAATCACTGATTGGGGTTCCGGTCTGCCGGATCTGGGTGATCGGATGCCGGTCTGCACCGATGAGGTGGCCGTTGGTGTCGTAGATGGGATAGTCGAGGGCTCTGTTGGCTGGCAGGTTTTCGAGTATCTCGGCCCGTGCGCCATATATTCGTTGGGCCGCCGGGTTCGAGGATTCGATACGGCCGTCGCTGCCGATGACCGCGACCCCGTAGTCGAGGGTGGTCACCACGGTTTGGAAGTGTTGTTCGGCGCGGCGCAGGGCGGTCTGGTCGGTGCAGACCAGGAGATAGCCGTTGTCCATTGCGGTGGCGGAGACCCGCACCGCCAGAGCCGATCCGTCGGCGGCGTGGTGGGTGCTGTAAACGATTCCGCCGTGGGCGATGATCGCGGCGGGGTCCAGCGGCGCGCCGACCGCCTCGCTGGCCGGGACTGCGAGTGCTTGTGCGGCGGGTCGGCGGTAGATGGCTTCAGCGGCCGGGTTCCAATTGGTGACGATGCCGGTGAACGTGGTGGCGATGATCGCGTCGCTGACGTGGGTGGCCAGCGCCGCCTGGTAGCGCAGCGCCGCCTGGTAGCGCAGCGCCGCCTCGGCGGCCTTCTGCTCAGACAGATCGCGGAAGATCACCTGATAGGCGGGTCTGCCCTCCCAAACCGTCAACACCGACACTGCCTCGACGTCCAGGGTGGTGCCATCAAAGCGCAGCATCACCGCCTCCGAGGGTGGAGATGTGTCCCCCTCGTGCCGCAGGGAGGCGATTCGCGCCAGCATCGCAGAAACCGAGTCCGGATGGACGAATTCGGTAATCAGGTGTCCCACCAGCTCAGCGCTGGACTGTGCGCCGATCCAGCGGACACCGGCGGCGTTGATGTAGACGACGCGGCCGCGCTCATGCACGCAGATGGCGTCGAAGCTGTGGTCCACCAGCCACCGGTACCGCTGCTCGACAACATCTGCGTGCATCTGCCGACCATGGGAGGCAAGATGCACAGGGCCGCCTTCGACCTCGCCGTTGCCGAAGTGATCGTTCCCCGCGTCCAAACCAGATCCTCCCAGTCGCTGTCGAGCCCATTACAGCAAAAGATCGGACCACACCGGCAGAAACCGGAGGAGAAAAATTCGGGCATACGGGGTGGCGTGACCAACGGTTCGGGTGTGGCGCACCATCAACGGCAAGGCCGGGTGTCTATGGCGGGGCGGCCCCACCTGGCAGATGAGACCATGCGGTGATCATCGGTGGCATCATGATGACCGCGCCTGCCTGGCAGCTTCCTCCCGCCACCGCGGCAACAGCGTGTCGATGTCGGCGAGGTCGTTGGTGACCAAGCCCAGTTGCTCGGCGATGGGAAGCATCAAGCGCCATACCTCCATCGCGTAGGCAAAGATATCGGGGTTGTTGACTCCGCCTATCGGCGCCGCAAGGCTCAGCTGTGGTGAGGGCAGGCCCGCCCGCTGAAACAGGCTATACAGCGTCGTGCCGAATCCGGGGTCCAGGCCAACGGCCCGAAAGGCGCTAACAATACCTTCTGTCACGGCCCGAAACTGGGGTGTCTCCGGGATGCTGCGCACCGCGCCGATATCAGTCTCGCAGAACGCGATCACACCGCCGGGCCGCATGGCGAGCTGGCGCAGCGCCGACTCCGGATCGGGCAGATGCATCAGGATCAGCCGCCCGACCGCGGCGTCGACTAGTTCGTCCAGGGTGATGTCGGCGATCGTGGCCTGCTCGAAACTGACCCACGACGGGCCCAGTTCGGCGGCCCGAGTGCGGGCCACCTCGATGATCTCGGCGGCGGCGTCGACGCCCAGAACGGTTCCGGCGGGCCCGACCAGCCGGGCGGCCACGAACGACACATCGCCGGGGCCGCAGCCCACATCCAGCACCCGCATCCCCGGCCGCAGCCCGGCCCGGTGCAGCGCGTGCTCGGTATCGTTGTCATACAGGCGTGCTTGCAGCAGCAGCCGCCGAACTTCGACATCGGCATGACCCAGCACATAGGTGCTGGTGGCGTGCGTGGTCGACGGTTCGGTGCTGATCAAATTCCTCCACCCAGTGAACGACTGCCGACGATTGTGGCGCGAGACGACGCGGCGCCGCAGGCAAGCGCCCCACCGCCCGCATCGGCGGCCGCTTCCTGCAGTCGGTGAGTAACGGTCACATTGGGCAGTGGCGTGGGCGGATTCGCTCACGCCACTGCCCAACATCATCGTGGCGCCGCCTCTGCGAACAGGTCTATGTGCTCTCGCAGGAACTGCGGCAGAGACTGCGGTGGCTGGCTGGTGAACTCTTCGAACGCGTCGCTGGTGTGATAGAACGCCTGGTATTCCGGCGGGCGAGTGCGCAAGTAGCGCCACAAGTGGGTCAGGTGTTCCACCGCAACAGCATTGACCCCGGCAGCCGAAGCGGCGCTGGCCCACTGCTTGTCGCTAATCTCGACATAACCCACCGACCGACCCAGGATCTGGCCGAACGCGTCGACGATCTCTTTGTTGCTGACCGCACCGGCCATCAATCGAACCACCGTGCCGCCCGGCAGCACCGGGCCCGACAGCACCGCCGCGGCCACGTGGGCAACGTCTGCGGCGCCCACCAAAGGGATCGCGGTGGCTTCCGACCCCCACGGCAAGGCGATCACCCCAGCCCGGGCCAAGCTGGGCAGGGCCCAAGTGCACAGGTTTTCATAGAAGACGGTGGCGTCCAGATGCGCGGCGCCGACGTCGGCCCAGTCGAAGATCCGCTCGGCCAGCCAGTGGCGGGCTTGGTGCGGGGTGGGCTGCTCGCCGCTGGGCTGCAGCCACTGCGACAGGTTCACGACTTGCTCGACGCCGGCCGAGCGGGCTGCGGCGGCGAACGTCGCGGCGGCGTCGAGCAGGCCCTCCTGCACCGGATAGGCGAAGTAGGCCCGGCGGATACCGCCCATCGCGGTCGCGACTGATCGGAAGTCGCGCAGGTCGCCTTCGACGACTTCGGCGCCGAGCGTGCGAAGCCGATCGGATCGGTCGTCGAGTCGGTGGACGAAGGCGCGCACGGGGCGGCCTTTGTCCATCAGTAACCGCGTGACGTGGAAACCGGTCGAGCCTTGGCTGCCGCCCGCGGCGCCAGTGACAAGGACGGGCGCGACGGTCATGATGTTGTCCTTCCAGTCGGGCCGTCCCGGTAAGTGGCGTAGCCGAGTCGGCGATCCCCGGGGGCGTAGACGCCACCCGCAGCACGTTTCCAACGGTGGGTCATCGCCGCACCCTTCGGCGCGGTCCGTGACCCCGGCCGTTGGCGTTGGCACCTGTCAGAAATCTAAACCCGGGAGACAAACAAGTCAATCATTCAATATTGATATATATCTAGGTGATAGAATAATCGCGTGACTGGGCGGCGGAACTACAACCAGGACTGTCCGATCGCCAATGGGCTGGACGTGCTCGGTGAGCGCTGGACACTGCTGATCCTGCGCGAGCTCGCCGGGGGGCCGCGCCGCTACAGCGACCTGCGTGCGCAGCTGCCGGGCATCGCGACAAATCTTCTGGCCCAACGCCTTGACGAACTCGAACAGGCTGGCGTCGTCGAACGCACCGAGTTGCCCCCACCGATCGCACGCACCCTCTACACCCTTAGCGACGACGGGTGGCGTCTCGTGCTTCCCATCCTCGGTGCGGTTGCACAGTTCGGCCTGCAGACGATGCGATTGCGCACCGACGGACCCCAATCACCACTCAACGGCTTTCTCGTCGGCGTGCTCCTGGGTTTCGACTCCGTCGGCGCCGCGGGAGTAGAGGCAACCTATCGCGTGCAGATCGACGGCCGCAGTTTCGATTTCGCCGTGACCGGAGGACGACTCGCCGGGGCGCGGCACGAACCAAATGTGACCTTGAGCGCATCGGCATCCGACCTGGTGACCGCTCGACTGGGCTCCACCGCAGAGCGGCGTCTCGCCGCCCTGCGTCGGCTGCGCTTTCACGGAAACCACGACGATATCGACACCATGCGGACGGTCTTGAGGCTAACGAACAATACCGCCCGGGCCTCGACCAGCTAGCCCTAAAAGATCCTGATTCACAGGGATTGACAATTGCTCCTCGCGTTCGTGTCGAAACGGCTTGAACGTGCCGCCGGAGCCGAACCCGCCGCGGGTGCTCTGAATTAGCACTTGGTAACCGCGCTCGGCCAGCGGTCGCGCCATCGCCGTGCCGAACAGCCCGGCGCGGCCATAGGGAGTGCGGATCAGTGCGGGTGGTAACCGGTCAGCGCCGACCCGCGGGGCCCACCGGTCGGCCAGTAGGTCAACTTCGTCGGTCACGGGAACCCGAAGATCCCGCTCCACGATCACCTCACGGGTCGATGGCGGCGGCAGCTTCAGTTGGCGCTGCAGTAAATGGCTGATCAGCTTCACCGACGCGCGCCTAGCTCTGTGGAGCGGTCCTGGGCCGAGGTGGTGTCACGTCCGTTTGTGCACCCGCGCGGGGATCGCGGCGGCGGCGACCATCGTGAAGGGCACCGCAAGTGGGAAATCCTGCCCAAGGGAATGGATTTCGGTGTTCCGGATGATCGTGGCCAACGCAAGTGTGGCCTCCAGCATTGCGAAATGATCACCGATACACGACCGTGGCCCGCCGCCGAAGGGTATGTATGACCATCGGTCGCGGGCGCTGACGTTCTGCGGGTCGAATCTGTCCGGATTGAACTCCAACGGGTTCCTCCACAGTGCCGGATCCCGTTGCATGCCGAAGATCCCGACCAACACCATGCTTCGAGCCTCGACTCGGTAACCGTCGACCTCGATGTCGCGCATGGCCGTTCGTCCGGCAACCACGACCGGCGGGCAAAGACGAAGCGCCTCGCGAAGCACCTGAACGGTGTACCCAAGGCAGGGCACATCGTCGGGCGTCAACTCGCGGTCGCCGACTCGGGCAGCTTCATCTGCGACTCTGTCCTGGATGTCGCGGTGGCGTCCCAGCGCCCACAGCGCGTATGCCAGCGTCGTCGCCGTGGTGTCGTGTCCTGCCACCATGAATGCGACCAGGTCGTTGCAGATATCCCGGTCGGACAGCGCGCGCCCGGTCTGCGGGTCGGTGGCGCCGATCAATGCGCGAACGAGCGGAGCGTCGTGGGTCGGGTCGGTGCGGCAGAGCTTGAGAATGTCGCCGGCCAGCCGGTGCAAAGTCGTCGCGGCGGTTCGGGCGCGGTGTCGCGCAGGTGTGGGCAGCCACGCCGGAGCCCGTACCGGCTGTGTCCCACGATCGGCGACATACGCCAGAGCGACGTTCAGCGGCTCGCCGAGGGACTCAGCGCGCTCATCGAGGTCCACTCCCAGCACGGAGCGGCCCAGAACCCGCATGGTCAACCTGCGAGCCTCGGCGTCGAGATCAATGTCGGCGCTCTCCCCCCAACCTTGCGCAAGCATCGCTGCGGCATCGGACATGTGAGTGCCGAAGGTCCGCACGTGGGGCTTGGTGAACAGCGGTTGTAATGTGCGCTTACGGGATAGCCACGGCTTGTTCGGCAGGTCTGCGAGATTGTCGCCGAGTAGGAGCCGCATTTGGTGATGGACGGCGGTCCGATCACACCAGTCGTTATTGCGGGCCAGGACATCCCGCGCCCCGCTCGGTGACATCACAAAAACAATCGGAGGGGTCAACCACTTCGGGCCCAGAGTCACCCTGGTCACCGATCCGCCAGACTCGCGCAACAACTGCTGTCCAAAGTGATACCCCCGTACCGCTTTGAGCCGCTGCGCCAACGGCAGCGGATTACGGGGTACCAACGGAAGGGAACCGACGTCGTTGCCCGCGGTATCGACCATGTCAACGCTCCGGTGCGGCGTAATCTTGCTCACGACGTGGAAGGGACGCCGTTAGCGTGCTTGCCGATAACCCGGCGAGCCCGCCGCCATGACCACTGTATCCTGGCCATCCGTTCCACAATCTCATCGTGATCAAAATGATGATCAGGGTGGAGGGCGTGCCGAGTCGACAAGCCCGGATCGAAGCCAAATGGTGTCAGTCAGGGTTATTCACGGCTTGCCCTCTCACTCGTCATGTCAGGTGGATGCCGCTGACGTCGATTGACACCATGAGTTTGTCGGCCATGAGCCGGCCGTTGGCGTCGCAGCGGTACGCCCGGCCCTTGGACGGCAGCTTGATTCCCTGAGCCTCCACCATGTCGCGCGAGGGCCGCATCCGCAATTTCGTGCCCAATTTCGGCATCGAGGATCGCGGGGATGGCGGCGGCGTCGTCGGCCTTGTTTCCAAGCCAGAGGCGCTAGAAGCCCAGCTGAGAAAGTACGCAGCAGCCCACGTCTAAGCCCAAAGCACCTGGCCTCAGGCCCAGCCCTGCACTCGCAGCGTTGGGTCTGGGGCCAGGTGTCGACGGCGACACGGAACCTCAAACACTAAGCGGCACAGTGAAGGCCGCCCGGGTCGGCAGGGTCGCGCCGACTACTCGTTCGTCATCGACGCCACGGCATCAGTAATTTCGCGGCAGTGCCGCGACCATAGCTTCGACCTGTGCGCGCGTGAGCGTGGCGATGCTTCCGTCTGGTAGTCCGAGGATGCGGTCGATGGCCAGCCCGTGGAGCCTGAATCTGGTTGTCAGAACGTCGATTGCCCGGTCTCTGGCCGACTTGTCGACAGCGTGCAACACATCCAGGATGTTCGAGTTGGTGCGCGCGGCGAGACCATAAATCATGTCAGCGACGCCTTCGGGGTCGAATGTGTCGAAGATGCCGTCCGCGACCCCGTCCGCTATCAGCCGCGTCAGCAAGGGCTGGAAAAGGTCTTGCTCGACGGTGAGGATTCGTCCGTACAGATGGGCATTGTCGGGGCGCAGCAACGACACCATCGCGGCGAGCTGCTCCGGTCCGCCCATTTTCATGTTGATGTCAAAACCGGCCTGCAACACCGCGTTCAGCCGGTCCAGCGCGTCACCCCCGCATGCGGCGAGGGCCTCCTCGACACCGGCGAATGCTTCCCGGGCGCTGCGCTCGGCCAGGGCCGCTATCAGCGCGTCCTTGGACGGGAACCAGTGGTAGAACGCGCCTTTGGAGACCCCGGCGTCGGCGATCAGATCGTTCAGGCTGACATTGTCGTAACCGTGCCGCAGAAATAGCCCGGTTGCCCGATCGAGCAGCTCGGCTCTGCGGATGTCGGGATGCTTAATCACCCGCGGCATGCGGGCGATCCTGGGCTGCGCGCGCCATGGCTTTTGGCGGGCGCGGTTCCGGCTTCCAGCCGACGTAGGTCAGGTAGAGCCCGGCCAGGGCGAGGCAGACGAAGAACACCCAGATCACCGCGGTCGCCCCCGAGCTGTAGACGGCGTTGCCGGCGGCGTCGTAGGCCGAGGGGACGGTCAGCAGAAGCACCCCGCGTATCGCGAGAAACCAGCCCACAACAGACACGATGATCGCCGCGGGGCTGCGCCAGTACTGGTGAAACGCGATGATGACGAGGCCGAACATCAGAAGAATGGCGCCGAACAGCCACGGCCACATCGGGTTGGCCTTGAATTCCGTGAACAGTGTTTGCATGTACGAGCCGCGCACCGCGACCGTGGTAGGCACGATCAGGAAGAACGGGCCCAACGCGCGGGCGAACATGCGTGTGCGGATCTGCGACTGCTCCGATGTGCTCATTGCTACCTCCCGGGTTGCCACACAAACTATACCGACCAGTGGTCGGTATACAAGACCGCCAGTCGGTACGGGGATGTTGGGTTGCGAGACTCGGCGGCCTTAGGGCTCCTCGTGTCGGTACCTGTCCACCGGCCGGCATTTTTCGGCTTTTGCGCATTGTGCTCAGCTGGGACCCCGGCGCATGGTGCGTCCGCGAAGTTGGTTCGGGCCTCGGCCTTGGCACGGAGCGCTAAGCTTTGCGGGCGGCATCGTCGCCGCACCGATGGGAGCGTTCATGGCAATACGTCAGTTGTCGTCGTACGCCCCGCTGGACGCCATGCCGCCGGGCCGTACGATTTCCGTGCGCTCCGGTGACGGCACGCGCTTGCACGTAGAGATCTTCGGCCCGCCGAACGGCTACCCGGTCGTGCTGGCCCACGGCATCACCTGTGCGATCCGGGTTTGGGCGCACCAGATCGGCGACCTGGCCCAGGACCATCGGGTGATCGCGTTCGACCATCGCGGCCACGGCCGCAGCGATGTTCCCGGCCGCGGCGGCTACACCCTCGACCACGTTGCCGCCGACCTCGACGCGGTCCTCGACGCCACGCTGAAACCCTGCGAGCGCGCGGTCATCGCCGGGCACTCGATGGGCGGCATCGCGATCACCTCGTGGGCCGACCGGTACCGCGACGCGGTGCCGCGGCGGGCCGACGCGGTCGCGCTGATCAACACCACGACCGGTGACCTGCTGCAAGAGCTGCAGCTCGCGCAGGTGCCTGCGGCCCTGGCCGGCACCCGGGTCCGCGTCGCCCAGGGTGTGATCCGCGCCATCGGCGCCCGCCGGGTTCCGCGCGGAGCCCACTGGACCAGCCGTAGGTTCGTCGCGGCCATGGCCGTCGGTGCCGATGCCCACCCGTCGGTGGCCGACTTCGTCTACGACCTGTTCGCCGGCACCCCGCCGGAAGCGCGTGGCGGCTGCGCGCGGATGCTTGCCGACGCGTTGGGACCCGAGCACATCAAGCTCGACGGGCTCACCGTGCCGACCCTCGTCGTCGGTAGCGACAAGGACCGCCTGCTGCCAATCGGGCAGTCACGCAAGATCGCCGAGGCCGCGCCAAACCTGACGGACTTCGTCGAGCTCTCCGGCGGCCACTGCTCGATCCTCGAGCGGCCCGACGAGGTCAACCGCCGACTTCGTGACCTCATCGCGATGGCCACCGAGGAACGGCGCGCCAGCTCCTAGCTCGTTTTCGGGTTGACCAGCCGCGCCACCACCTCGCCCGCCACCCGCTTCCCCGAGCGCACCGCGCCGTCGAGAAAGCCGGTCCACTCGTCGGCGGTCTCGGTGCCCGCCCAGTGGATCGGCCCGACCGGTTTGCGCAGCCACCGCCCGACGCTGGTCCACGACCCCGGCGGCACCGCAGCCGTCGGCCCTCCGGGCGCGAACGGCTCCGTGCCCCAACAGTGGTCGATGTAGTCGATCGGCGTTCGGGCCGCGTCTCCGAACACGCTGGCGAAGCATGACAGCGCATGTTCGCGACGCTGCACCGGCGGCAGCGGGTCGAACGTGCGGGCGTCGGCGAACCCGAGCAGAATTCCCGGTCCGCGCTCGTGAGGGCTGACGTCGAACGTGATGAATACCGGCCCTTCGTCCAGCAACGCCTGCCCGGTGTGCCCGTCGGCCCGCCAGAACGGAGTGTCGTACGCGGCGTAGGCCTTGCTCAGTCGGCCCTGCGGCCATTGGGCCGCCAGCCGCACATACTCGTCGGGCAGCGGGGGAGAGAACTCGATGCCGGTGCGGTGCTCGGGCGGGATCGCGACGATCGCGAACCTCGCCGCCACGCGCCGCCCGTCGTAGCGGACGGTCACGCCCGCGTCGCCCCAACCGATTTCACGCACAGGGGAATTCAGCACCACCCGCGGCCCCAATTCGGCGGCCATCTTGACGGCGATCTGCTGCGTCCCGGCCGGGAAGCGGTCCTGCTGCGCGCCACCGCGGACGTCGAGCATCCGGTCGAGCCCGCCGGCGGCCTTGACGTAGCGCACCGCGTGCAGCATCGACACCCGGTCCGGCTCACATCCCCAGCTCACGCGGCTGACGATGGCCAAAAGGTCGCGCGATGACCGCGATGCGCGAATCGCATGCAACCAGCCCGCCAGCGACTGTGAGTCGAGCCAGTGTGCCGGGCGGGCATTCCACGGGTCCGTCACCGGAACGGCGCGGGCGAGGCGGGCGAATTGCCAACGGATGCGCCCGATGTCGAGCAGTTCGAGCGGCGAGAGCCGGGGAATCGTGCCGCGGTAGGCACGGAGCCTGCCGCGCCACCGGATCAGGTTGGTGCCGTCGTCGTACACGGGCGTGGTGTCGCACCCCAGATCGGCGGCCAGCTTGAGCACCTCGTCCTGGGTCGGGCCGACGAACGTTCCGCCGAGGTCGACGGGCGCGCCGGCGATCGTCGCCGTGCTCGACCGACCGCCCACGCGGTCCCGGCCTTCCAGGACCAGGACGTCGTGTCCCAGCCGGGTCAACTCGCGGGCCGCGGCGAGCCCAGCAAAACCCGCACCGACGACGACCACGTCAACTGGCTGGTTGTCTGCGGTCACAAGATCAGTCAACCTTGTCGGCTTCGAATGGGGTAGGCCTATCGTGATGGGATGACTGCGGAGTCAGAGGAATACTTCGACGTTCTGATCATCGGCGCCGGCATCTCGGGCATCGGCGCCGCCTACCGCATCCACGAACGCAACCCCGAGTTGGCTTACGCCATTCTGGAAGGACGTGAGCGGCTCGGCGGGACCTGGGACTTGTTCCGGTATCCCGGTGTCAGGTCCGACAGCGACATCTTCACCTTGAGCTACCCCTATGAGCCATGGAAGCGGCCCGAGGGTGTTGCCGACGGCGAGGACATCTGGCAGTACCTCGCCGACACTGCTGGTAAGTACCACATCGACGAACACATCCGCTTGCGCACCCACGTCCGCTCCGCCGACTGGGATTCGACTACGGACACCTGGACCGTGCACGCCGAGCAGGATGGGACGGACAAGACGTACCGTTGCCGGTTCGTGTTCTTCGGCACCGGCTACTACAACTACGACACCCCGTACACGCCGGAATTCCGTGGTGTCGAGGATTTCACGGGCGAGGTCGTGCATCCGCAGCACTGGCCGGGGTCGCTTGACTACGCCGCTAAGAGGGTCGTGGTGATCGGCAGCGGGGCCACAGCGATCAGTCTCGTTCCGTCGCTTGCGGAGAAAGCCGCGCACGTGACGATGCTGCAGCGCTCGCCGTCGTACCTGTTCTCTTTGCCGCGTATCGGCACGATGACGAACGCCATCCGAAAGGTGCTGCCACGCAAGACCTCTCACTCGATCGTCCGCTGGCGCAACGCGCTGTACTTCTGGGCGATGTACCAAGTCGCCCGCAAGGCGCCGAACGTGATGAAACGGGTGATACGGCGTCAGGCGGAGCGCAATCTGCCCGCGGGCTACGACATCGACACCCACTTCAAGCCCCGGTATAACCCATGGGACCAGCGAATGTGCGCGATCCTCGACTCGGATCTGTACACGAAGATCGCCGAGGGCCGTGTCGACGTCGTCACCGACCAGATCGACCACTTTGACCAAAAGGGGATCGTGCTCAACTCGGGGCAGCGCATCGACGCCGACGTGATCGTCACCGCGACGGGACTTCAGCTGCAGGCATTGGGCGGCATCACGATCAGCATCGACGGCGAAAAGATCAATCCGCACGACCGCTTCGTCTACAAGGAGCATCTGCTCGAAGACGTCCCAAACATGGCGTGGTGCATCGGTTACACCAACGCGTCGTGGACGCTACGTGCAGACATGACGGCGGAGCAGGTGGCAAAGCTGCTGGCGTACATGCGCGCTCACGGCTACACCCACGCGTATCCGCACCTTGGCGACACTTCGATGGACGAGCAGAAGACGTGGAACCTGGAGGCCGGCTACGTGCTGCGGGCATTGGATGTGCTGCCCAAGTCGGGCACGCGGCGACCCTGGAAGGTGCGCCACAATTTCGTTCTCGACGCCATCGATTACCGATTCGACCGGATCGAGGAGTCGATGGTGTTCGGTCGGGTCAGCGCGCAGGAGGCCCAGCCGGCCTAAGGCGCCACCGACAGCCAGTCGGCGAACCCGGACGGGTCGTGACGGCCCAGCGCGCCGTGCTCGAAAAGGCCCCAGCCCTCGACCGGGGCGCCGTCGCCGTCGCGGCAGGTGGCCCGGCCGACGTGATCGATCACCCCGATTCCGGACCTGCCGACGATCGCGGGATCGGTCATGTCATACGTCAGGCGCTCGGTGAACTTCTCGCCCTTCCACATGCCGTGCAGCCAGTCGGAGTCACCGCCGTAGCCGCCGCCGACGTGGATCGGCACCGCCAGCTTGGATTCCACATCGAGCCGCACCGGCGTGCCGTCGGCGGCGGTCGCGTCGATCGTCGCGCCGGTCGGAATGCGGGTGCCCGACCGGTAGTGGATCTTCACCCGCGGCCAGCCCAGCTGCTCGACGCGGCCGTCGCGCCAGATTCGCGTGCAGTCGTTCAGTGACCGGAATCCGTTCGGCTCCTCCTGGATGATCAGCACGATGCCGAAGTCGTCGAACGCCATCGGCACGTACAGCCACCACATGCCCTCGAACGGTGGATCGGCGGGCCGCCCCGCCGGCTCGGGCTCGCCGATCGGCCGGATTCCCCAGGACCGGTCGCGGCTTCCTATCCAGGTGGCGGGGTCGACGGCGATGGCCTCGCCGTCCACCACGATGTGTCCGCTCCAGGTACCCACCTGGGCAAAACGCTGCGCGTCCAACGTGATTCGGTTGCCACTGCGCAGCACGTGCCGCTGTTCGGAGACGACGTCGAACAATCCCTCCCAGGTCAGGTCGACGGCGATGCCCTCGGTCTGTTCGAGGATCACCCGCAGTTTGTGCAGCGGCTCGATGACCTCGACCCGGTAGCCGCCGACGTGCTGGTGCAGCCGGTCCTGGTCGATTGCGTCGGAGAGATGCACTGCGGTCTGCACGTCGCCCCGCCGGATCAGCACGAACGCGTCCTTCACGCCGAGGTTCGGGTAGTAGCCGATGCCGGTGATCAGGAAGATCTCGCCGGTGCGGTCGTGGGCGTTGAGGTAGGAGCGGTCGTAGAAATTGCGGTCGCTGGAGCCGGGCCACGCGATCGGCTGCGGGATCTGGTGGACGGGGAATTCGTCGACCGGTCCAAGCATCAGGCACCTTCTCCAATAAGTCGCTTCAGCAACGCGCCGTGGTAGAACAGCGATTCCGGGTCGTCGGGCTTCTCGATCTCGCCGAAGTGGACGCGCCGGGCGCCGGTGCGCATGAACACGCACGCCCACATCACCCCGGAGTAGACGTAGAACCAGCGCAGGTCGCCCAGCTCAGCTCCGGTCAGCTGACGGTAGGTCTCACGAACATCGTCCTCGCGCAGCACATCAGGCAGCCCGGGCATGTCCGCCAGCCCGACGAGCTCCTGGAAAACCATGTGCGCGAAGATCAGCCAGGCGACGTCGAGCTCACGCGGCCCGAGCGCGGTCATCTCCCAGTCCAGGACCGCCACCGGCCGGAAGTCGGCGTACAGCACGTTGCCCACCCGCGCGTCGCCCCACAGCAGCACCGGGGCGGCGGCCGCCGCCTCCTCGGGCCAGTTGGCTTGCAGCCATGCGAACGTGCGCTCCAACAGCGGGGACCGGCCGATGTCGGGGACGGCGAAGTCGTACCACGACCGCACCCACGCGAAGTGTCGCTGCAGCGCATTCTGCCCAGCCGGCTGCCCGTCGGCCAAGAACGAGAAGCTTGACGGCGCGTCGGGGATCGAATGCAGCTTCGCGATCACCTCGACCGTGGCATCCTGCAGTTGTCGCTGTGACTCCACGGAGGCGTCGAAAAGCCAATTGTCGCCGAATGTATAGGGCATCACGTCGGGTGGCACCACGCCCTCGACGTAGTCCATCAGGAAGAACGGCCTGCCGAGGACCTGACCCGTCGGCTCCAGCCACCGCACGCGGGGAACCGGAACGTCGGTCTTCTCGGCCACCAGCCGGATCACCTCGAACTGGTGGTCCAGCCGGTACGCCGGAAACACCGGTACGTCCTGGTCGGTGGGCGCGACGCGCGCCACGAGTCGCTGTTCGATCGGCTGCCCGTCCTGTTCCCGACGGACGGTCAAGATGATGGTCTCCGACGACATGCCGTTGGCGTCGACGCCGCTTTCCACGGTCACCTCGGGCACTTCACCACCAGGCAGAACGGTCGACAGCCATCGTGACATCACGGTGGGCAGTGTGCTCATGTCGCGGCTGGAGTGTTGGAGTCGGCTCACCTCGTCGAGAGCCGGTTCAGTGGCCACTTTCCCGCCCCTTCGCTGGGAGAATTACGATACGGTTGGTAGCGATATGAAAGCAGACTCCTCCGCTGTTGACAAGACCACCGGCGCCGGCCGGCCGCGGGATCCGCGCATCGACGCGTCGATATTGCGGGCCACCGCGGAATTGCTTGTTTCCGTTGGCTATTCGAACCTGACCATGGCCGCTGTCGCCGAGCGCGCCGGGACCACCAAGACCGCGCTGTACCGCCGCTGGTCGAGTAAGGCCGAGTTGGTTCACGAGGCCGTCTTTCCGGCGACGCCCGCGTCAGGGCTGAGCGTGCCCGACGCCGGTGTCGAGGCGGACGTGCGCGCGATGCTGGAGGCCACGCGCGACGTGTTCAGCACGCCGGTGCTGCGTGCGGCGTTGCCCGGGCTGGTCGCCGAGGTTGCCGCCGATCCCGAACTGAGTGCCCGCGTGAACAGTCGCTTCGCAAATCTGATCGCCGCCGTGCGGAACCGGCTGGAGGCGGCCGTCGCCCGGGGTGAGGTGCAGAAGTACGCAGACGCCGACCGGCTCATCGAGATCATCGGCGGAACGACGATGATGCGGCTGCTGCTGCGCCCCGACGAGGGACTCGACAACGCGTGGGTCGATCAGGTGACCGCAATCGTGGTACACGGCGTCCTCAAGTAGCCGGTTATTCGCCAGCGTCGCCGATCTGCCGGCGATTGCGGTCAGACACCGCGTGGTACCGCGCCGACAGCCCTTGAGTTTCGATCACCTGGGCGCCCGCGATCGCTTGTTCGGCGGCCAACGCCGGATCGATGATCGCCGCCGCGCCTCGGGTGTAGATGTCCTTGAGAGCCTGCATGGTCGGCCCCGGCACTTCCGCGATTTGTTGGGCCAGTTCGAGCGCACGCTCCAGGAGCCGGTCGTGAGAGACCACTTCGGTGACCAGGCCCATCCGTTCCGCCCGGGCGGCGTCGACGACCTCGCCGGTCATCGACAATCGCCGTGCCGTGGCGGAGCCCACCAGCCGCGGCAGCCGCGCTGTCATCCCGCCGCCCGGCAGGATGCCCACCCGCACGTGGGTGTCGGCGAAAACGGCCCGCTCCGAGGCGATCAGGAAGTCGCACCCCAACGCCATCTCCAACCCGCCGGTGAAGGTCGCGCCGTTGATCGCGCCGACGACGGGCTTTTGCATCCGGCCGACCTGCTTGATGCAGTCGCGATTCTGGTACTGGTCGAAGTACTTGAGCCCTTCGCGTGCGACCTCTTTCAGGTCGACGCCCGCGCAGAACGCCGGGTCGGCACCGGTCAGGACGACCGCGCGCACCGATGCGTCGTCGTCGGCGTCGACGAGCGCGGTATACAGCGCCTCGACCAGCTCCGAGTTCAGCGCATTGCGCGATTCGGGCCGGTTCAGTGTCAGTGCCCGAACGGGACCGGTGTCGACGGTCAACAGGATTGGCGTCACGAGACGAAGTATCGCCTGTCACGATGGGTTGATGGACGGTGTTGCGGAGTTGGTCCCGGTCCTGCCTGCCCATCGCTTCGACGAGCAGGCGCTCGTGCGCTATCTGCGCACGCAGTTGCCGGGTTTCGTCGGCGAAGTGGAGATCCGTCAGTTTCAGGGTGGACAGAGCAACCCGACCTTCCATCTGCGCAGTGCTAACGGCGAGTATGTGCTTCGCAAGAAGCCGCCAGGCAAGTTGCTGCCACGAGCCCACGCCGTGGAGCGCGAGCACCGCGTGATGTCGGCGCTGGCCGGTAGTGATGTCCCGGTACCGCGTACCCGGTTGTTGTGCACAGACGAATCCGTCATCGGCACAGCGTTCTACGTGATGGACTACGTTCCGGGCCGCGTGTACCCCAACCCCCTCGTGCCAGGCAGCACGCCAGCCGATCGTGCCGCAGTCTATGAGGATCTCGCGCGTGTGCTCGCCGCCCTGCATCGGGTGGACTGGCGCGCCAACGGGCTCGACGGCTTTGGCAAGCCGGACGGCTACATGCAACGCCAGGTGGCGTTGTGGACCAGGCAGTGGGAGGCCGCCAGCGTCGAGGAGATGCCGGCGATGGACCGCCTCGCGGCGTGGCTACCAGAGCACCTGCCGCTCGACGACCAAACGGCCTGCATCGCCCATGGCGACTTCCGGCTCGGCAACGTGATCATCCATCCCACCGAGCCACGAATCGTTGCGGTCCTCGACTGGGAGCTGTCCACGATCGGTCACCCATTGGCCGACCTGGGCTACGCATGCCTCAGCTATCACCTGCCTGTCGGCCCGGCCGGCCACACCGGCATGCGCGGCGAGGACTTGGCCGGCACGGGTATACCTGATGAGCAAGCTTTCGTCGCCAGCTATTGCCGGCACGCCGGCCGCGACATACCCGACTCGCTCGACATCTTCGTGGTTTTTTCCATGTTCCGCCTCGCCTCCATTGCCGCCGGGGTATACCGGCGCGGACTCGACGGCAACGCATCCGACTCTCGCGCAGCGACTTTCCGCGACCGCTATCGAGACTTGGCAGAGCTGGCCTGGGCACTGGCCCAGCGCATATCGGCCTGAAAACGGTCAGCGTTATTTCAGAAAGACGGGGGTTTGGTGCGTTCGGCCAAGCCGGCGTTGTTGAGTGCGCGTTCGTCCCTGATGCGCTGAGCTCGGTCGGCGCCGCCAACTAGCGTCGTCGCGCTCTCAGTATCGAGGGGTCAGAGTGGGGACGGCAGCCCCCAGCAGCGTCACGTTACGAAACACCGGGTGCCGCTCGGTCTGTTCGCCGCGCGGCGTGTGTGGTGAGTAGGCCAACAAAGAGACATTGCGGCGCAAAGTCGCTGCCCGGCGCGAATTCCGTTGTGTTTAACCGTGTTAACGAACTGGTTGAACCGGCAACCTTTGAATTCGTCATCGATCTCAGGGCGTCGGCCAGCGCCCGGATCATCCGGTCGTTGTCGTTACGCAGCTCTCGCCTCCACCACGCTGAGGGGTGAAGCGGTTTGCACCACCCGCGTCATCCGGAATCCGGCTTGGCTGAGCAATTCGCGGTACTCGGCCGCGGTGCGTTCGCGGGACGCCAAATTCAGCAGCATCTCCAGATCCGCCCATTTCCCCGGGAAGTCACGCTCGTGGTTGGGAATGACCAATTCGACCAGCAACACCGTGGCTCGGCGCCCGGCTGCCGCGCGAACGTTACGCAGGATCCGCACCGCCTTCTCGTCGGGCCAGTCGTGCATGATGTTCTTAAGGACGTAGGCGTCGCCGCCGCCCGGAACGCTGTCGAAAAACGACCCCTCCGCGATACGCACCCGGTCGGCGACATTGTGTTTGCGCAAGAGGCTCGGGGCGCTCGCGACGACCCGCGGCAGGTCGTACAGGACGCCGCGCGAAGCCGGCGCCGCCGCCAGGATGGCGGCCAGCAGCGGGCCGTGCCCGCCGCCGACGTCGACGATGGTGGGGTAGGCGCTGAAGTCGTAGCCGGCGACCACGGACGCATCCGTCAACTCCGAAATACTCGTCATGGTCTGGTTGAACAGTTCGGCGAGCTCAGGCTGCTCGGCGAAGTAGTCGAAGCTCTCCTTGCCGCGCAACGCCGGGACGACCGCGTTCCCGGTTCGGACCGAATCGACCAGCAAGGTCCAGCGTTCGCGTTGCTCCCGCGACCCATAGAACTGCGCCGCCCACGTCATCGACACCGGTGCGTCGGAGCGCAGAGTGAAGGCAAGGGAATTCAGCTCATAGCGGCCGTCGCGGCGATGACGGAAGATGCCCTTGCCGATCAATGCCCGCAGCAGGCGGCGCAGGGCATCCGCGTCCGCCCCCACTCGGGCCGCCAACTCGTCGATGGGCAGCGGCCCGTTGGCGAGGGCGTCGGCGACGCCGAGTTGGGCCGCCACCGTGATCGCCTGCGACGTCCAGGTCGCGACGATCATCTCCATCATCGCCGCCGGCGCGGGCACCAGACGTTGATGGAGCCGATACAGGTGGTGGCGAATCCACTCGACAAGGCGGGCCAGCTGGGCGGGTGGCACCCTAGCGGTCGCCGGCATCGCCTCACGTCCACGTAGCGTGCGCGACGAGTTGCTCAGCGTGTTCATCGCCGAAGACCTGACGGGGTGGGCGTCGCGGGCACGAGGTCTTGGCTGATCTCCGCGGACATCCGGCGGTGGCTTACCGCACGCAGAAACGTCGTCAGTGCCCAGGTCGTGGTCCGGTCCGGGATCATCGCCGCGGGTCGCAGCAGCGCCTCGGGGCGGGATGCCTGCTGCGACGCCAGCCAGGACACCGCCTTGACCTTGCGTCGCCGGGTCTTCTCGTACCAGCGCAGCGCACTCGGGAGATCACCGTTGTTGCCGTTCGTTCCCTTCCGGAAATCCGACAGTGCCTTGCACAGCACCATCGTGTCGAGCAGCGCCTGATTGGTCCCCTGCGCGAGGAAGGGCGGCATCGTATGTGCGGCATCGCCGAGCAGCGTCAGCGCGCCTCGGCCCGGCGTACGGGGGATCGGATGCCGAAAATGCGGGAACGGCGAAGGGGCCAGGTCGTCGTCGGTCAATGTCGCGAGTACACGATCGACCGAGTCGGACCATCCGGCGAAGTTGGACCGGATCATGTCGATCGGACGTTCCGGTCTGACGAAGTCGGACGACCATGGCAGGTCGAACCACCACTGCAGGTCGGAGCCTCCTGCCGGCCACAGGCCAAGGTTTCCGTGCTCGCCGATGATGATCATTGCGACATGCTTGTCGGGCACGTCCGGAAGGGTCACCAGTCCCTGCCAGCTGCACCAGCCGGTCGGCTCCGCGCGTTGCGCGCCGACGACACCTCGAACCATCGAGTGCAGCCCATCCGCACCGATCAACACATCTCCGTCGGCCCGGCTGCCGTCCTCGAACTCGACCCGCACCCCGTTGTGCGTGCTGACCACCGCGACCGCACGGCAGCCGCATCGGATGCGGTCGGTCGGAAAGCCTTCGAGCAGCCGTTCAAGCAGGACTCGACGCGGAACCATTCGAACGGGTGCGCCCAGCCGGTCCACGATCGCGGTCAGGTCTACGGTGGTGACCGGGCGACCCGTGGATGTCACGACCCGCACGGTGGACAGCAGCTGACCGGCCCCGTCCATATCGACGCCCAATTGCCCCAGAACCGCGGAGCCATTGGACCAGATGGTCACGGCGCCGCCACCCGGTTGCACATCCGGCCGTTGATCGAAGACGGTGACTTCATGTCCGTCCCGCAACAACCCCCGGGCAATGGAAATGCCGCCCACACCGGCGCCGACAACGAGGATCCGAAGCGACCGAGTCGACGGTGCGTTCGGTACCGGCCGCAGCTTCGCTGAATACCCGTCGCGGGCATACGTCGAAATCGGCTCGCGATCCCGTTCGTTCCCAGGGCTCACATCGACACCTTCCGTTGGCCCGTGCCTGCGGTTAGCAATCCCGTCGCTCATGTCGCGCTTGCGGCTTCTGCAGGCCACGTCCGGGCCGTCCTACAGCGAACACGCTGGACTGCGCCGAAGAGTTCATCGCGGCACACCGTGACCCCGATCCATCCAGCTGTGGAATCGACCATGAGGGTCGTATGTCGAGCGCACTTTGTCGAGGCGCGCCATGTTGATCTCGGCGATAAATTGCGCGGGACGCCGGCCAAGGTTCTCGTCGGCGAGCGCGACGCAGGTCGCCAGATGCGACATCGAGGCCATGTTGGACGCCGCCCAGTCGCGGTAGAGTTCGTCCTCGGCGGGATCCTGCCAGACGGTGTAGAGCGCCATGTAGATCTCATCGTCCATGCCGAACACCATGTCCCTGCGGTCCGTGGACGGTTTCCACCCGGTGAAGATGAAGTGCGAGGGATGCGGTGGCATGGTCTCGATGATCTTGCGGATACCGGGCAGGAGCTCTTCGGCGGATGCCGAGGTGAACATGTTGTCGGCGATATAGCGGTGCCCGGTGGGGTAGTTGGTCATCACGGCGTCATACCAATTGGCCAACGTCGTGGGCGCATAGGGGACGCTCACGATCGCTCGATCAGCGACTGGGCAGGTGCCCAGCAGGGCGAGGGCTTTCGCCGCCTGCTCTTCCGATTCGGCGAAGACCGGCGAGGCGATGACGATGCCCGGCTCCTGGAGCCCGGCTTGCGGCACGCTTTGCTCGGTGAGGATTTGCAGTTCCACCCGGTCGTCAACCTCAGAACTAATTGAGCGTCCCCAGGAGAACACCTCGTCGACAACGTCGATGGGGTACACGTACAGGCAGGTGCCCAAGGCCGCCGGGCGTGGGTGAATCCGCAGCGTGAACGACGTGACCACACCGAAGAAGCCCGGTCCCGCGCCGCGGGCGGCCCAATACAGGTCGGGGTGATTCTCGGCGTCGCAATAAATCTGGTCCCCGTCGGCCGTGACGACGTGCAGGCCCAGCACGCTCTCGCACGCCAGCCCCAGCACCTTGCTGTTCCAGCCGTATCCGCCCTGCAACAGGTAGCCACCCAGGGCAATGTCTTCGCAGTGGCCCGCCGGGAAGAAAAACCGTTGTGCGTCGAGTTCGATCGCGAACTCGCTGGCCTTCTTGCCGGGCCCGACCTCTGCGGTCATCCGATCCGTGTCAACGATGCAGTGATCGAGGCGACTGACGTCGAGCAGCAAGCCACCGTCGCGCAGGTGACTGGCCGACCAACTGTGCCCGCCCGAACGTACGCCGACCTGATAGCCGTTGGCGCGGGCGGTCCGGATCGCTGCCACCACGTCGGCGGTGTCGCGTGCTTGCACAATCACATCGGGAAAACGGTCCGGTACAAGCCCATTCCACACCGTTGCGCGGCGGGCCGCTTCGTACCCATCTGTGCCGCGGAAGAAATGTCCTGTACTGGAAAGCAATTTCATTACGTCCCCTCGAATTTTAGGTGCCGCCGCGTGGCGCAGCATTGCACCTCTACGTTCTTTTACGAAATAGCGCTGTAACCGTTCACCACAGGTGCCCACTCCTCCCTTTTCGTTGCAGTGGCATTCGTCACAAATCAACACAGCCGTCAAGAACAGCCGGTCAGCGCAAGCCGACGAGATCCCCAACGGCTCAACCACATCGCGGCGCTCGCGTTGACCCATCCACTGTGGGCTGCAACAACCAAACGCGACGACTCCCGGCGGGGCCGGCTCAGCGGGCCGAAGCGCCCGCTGGCAGGGCGGTGACCGACGACGTTGTTGCCAGGTAGTCCGCGACCTGACGGGCCAATGGTGTGGCGTTGAGGCGGATCGCGCGCAGCGGGCCGCGAGGCGGAATCCCGTACCCGATGGCGAACATGCCGTCGCCGAGGTGGCAGGCAAACCCGCCGCGTGGGTTGCCGTCCACGTCAAGAACGCCGAGATGGCCGACCAAACTCTCAAGATCACTGCGGAAACCTGTGGCTGCGATAATCACCTGCGGCGCCACCGATGTGCCGTCGGAGAGGATCACCCGGTCGGATGCCACCGCCTCCACGGCAGCTAGGACCTGCACGTGCCCGGCCCGCACCGCGGTCACGAGTTCATCGGCCAACGTCGGGATGCGACCATGCTGTTCCACCGTCGCCTTGAGCCCAAGCGGGGGCTGGTGGAAGCCGTAGACCGAAAGGTCGCCCCACATCAGGCGATTGAGGCGACCGATCACCGGATCGACCATGCTTGCCGGGACCCGCGCGAAGACTTCGAGGAAGATATCCGAGGGAAACGGTCCCATCGCCCTCCGGACAAGGTGCGGCGGGGTGCGCACCGCAAGCCAGATTCGGCGCGCACCGTGGTCGGCGAGCTGCACGGCGATGTCGGCAGCCGAATTGCCTGCGCCCACAACCAAGACGTCGCGACCCCGGTAAGGCCAGGCGTTTCTGAACTCGCTGGAGTGAACCAGCTCACCAGTGAATTGTTTCAGGCCGGGCCAAGGCGGAATGGTGGACGTGCGGTAGTTGCCCGTGGCCAGAATGATTGCCGCTGTTCGGATTTCGCCTGACGATGTGTCGAGTTGCCAGCCGCATTCTGCGCGGTCGATCCGGTTGACTTCACATCCGAGCTCGAGGGCGATGTTCTGTTGCTGCACATAGCGATCGAAATAGCAGACCATGTCCTCCCTGCTCGGCCAACGGCCGGCGCTCAGCGGAATTCGTTGTCCGGGAAGATGCGACAGGAAGCCATTGGTGTTCAGCCGAAAATTGTCATAGCGTGTGCGCCACGAAATCGCCGGCGCCGCCGCTCGGTCGACAACGAGCGTTCTGATGCCGTGACGATGCTCGAGTTCGCGCGCGACAGCCAGACCGGACGGCCCCGCGCCGATGACGACGGCATCGAGCCAGCCTTCGGCCTCGGCGGTCATCGGACCTCCCTTTGTCCTCAGGGCAGCGATTCCCCGGGGTCGGTTGCAACCGGGGACCCGATTTCATCCTCTGAGTCACCCCTCTTCTCCTAGTCACGTCGGCGACCGGCCAAACGTTCATCACCGAGGCAAGCCGAGGCCGTTTCCGGAGCCGCGGTGAACATTTTGCCCATCGTGTCCGTACCAGCCATAGGGGAGAGCCACCGACTCTTCACCGACACCACACCGTGCCCGCGGACTGAGCGGAAGGACGCCGCGTGCTGCAATGGATCGCCCGGCTGGCCATCGGCGCACCACGACGGATCGTCGCCGTCGCAGCGCTGGGAATGGTCGCCGTGGGCATCTTCGGCGTCCCTGTCGCCAAAAATCTGTCGGCGAGCGGATTCCAGGACCCCAACGCGGAATCGTCGAAGGCAGCGCAGCTGCTCACCGACCGGTTCGCCCAGGGCGACATGCGGCTGCTGATCGTCGTCTCCACATCGGCGGGCTTCGACAGCGCCGCGGCCCGTGCCACCGGCACCCAGATCGTTGACAAGCTGCGCCACTCACCCCACGTCGCCAGCGTCACCTCGCCCTGGACGGCGCCACCACCGGCGGCCGGCGAGCTGACCAGCGGCGACGGAAAGTCCGGGCTGATCATCGCCGGCCTCACCGGCGGCGCAACCAGCGAGCAGACCTATGCAAAGATCGTGTCCGACGAGGTCGGACACGACCGCGACGGAGTCACCGTCCGCTCTGGCGGGAATGCCATGGTCAACGTCCAGACCATCGAGCAATCGCAACGCGATCTGTTGCTGATGGAGTCAATCGCCATTCCCCTCAGCTTCCTCGTGCTGGTTTGGGTGTTCGGGGGCGCGCTGGCAGCGGCATTACCGATTGCCGTCGGCGGGATGGCGATTCTGGGTGCGCTTGCGGTCCTGCGCGTGATCACGTTCGTCACCGACGTGTCCATCTTCGCGCTCAACCTGAGTGCCGCGATGGGCATGGCGCTCGCGATCGACTACACGCTGCTGATCATCAGCCGCTACCGAGACGAGTTGGCCGGCGGCACCCGTCGAGACGATGCCCTGGTCCGAACCATGGCGTCGGCCGGGCGCACCGTACTGCTCTCTGCCACCACCGTTGCGCTGTCAATGGCGGTGTTGGTCCTTTTCCCGATGCACATCCTGCGCTCGTTCGCCTACGCGGGTGTGGCCACCGTCGCATTCGCTGGAGTCGCCGCGGTCGTGGTGACCCCCGCGGCCATCGTGGTGCTGGGAGACCGACTCGATTGTTTGGATGCGCGGCGGCTTGTTCGCCGTGCGTTGGGCCGGCCCGAATGGGTCCGCGGTCCCGTCGAGCGGGAATTCTGGTATCGTTGGACGAAATCGGTTGTCCGCCATGCTATTCCGGTCGGCCTCGCGGGCGTCGCGCTGCTTTTGCTGCTCGGCGCGCCGTTCCTCGGGGTCCGGTGGGGCTTCCCTGACGATCGCGTCCTACCGCGCTCCGCGTCGGCCCACCAAGTGGGGGACGACCTGCGCAGCGGATTCGCCGACAACGCCGAGACCGCCGTGACCATCGTC
The DNA here is from genome assembly GCA_963811535.1 of uncultured Actinomycetota bacterium. Classification (GTDB taxonomy): domain Bacteria; phylum Actinomycetota; class Actinomycetes; order Mycobacteriales; family Mycobacteriaceae; genus Mycobacterium. The sequence continues at coordinate 94,761 of CAWERF010000004.1, forward strand.
ATCCCCGATGCCAACAACCTGGCATCCAGCGACATCGAGCGGTACGGCGCCGATCTGTCTCGCGTGCCGGAGGTCTCGGCGGTCTCCGTCCCGACGGGCACGTTCGTCGCCGGAAAATGGGCCGGACCACCGTCCGCCCCGACTGGCGAGGCCCGCGGCAGCGCGTTCCTCACCCTCGACAGCACGGCTCCGCTGTTCTCCGACCGTTCCGAAACTCAGCTCGACCTCCTGCACGCGGTGCCGGGTCCGGACGGTCGACAGGTCGACATCACCGGCACTGCCCAGATCAACCGCGACAGCGTGCACGCCATCACGTCCCGGCTGCCGCTGGTGCTCGGGCTGATCGCCGTCATCATGGTCGTGCTGCTGTTCCTGCTGACCGGCAGCGTGGTGATGCCCCTGAAAGCATTGGTGCTCAACATTCTTTCGCTGACCGCCGCGTTCGGCGCTTTGGTGTGGATATTCCAAGACGGACACGTGGGCGCGTTCGGGACGACGCCCACCGGAACGTTGGTCGCCAATACGCCGGTGCTGCTGTTCTGCATCGCTTTTGGCTTGTCCATGGACTACGAGATCTTCCTAGTGTCCCGCATCCGCGAGTTCTGGCTCGCGTCCGACCGGACCCGGGCAGACAACGACGAAAGCGTCGCCTTGGGGATCGCCCACACGGGTCGGGTGATCACCGCGGCCGCAATGATCATGTCGATCTCCTTCGCAGCGCTCATCGTCGCGCATTTGTCGTTCATGCGGATGTTCGGTGTCGGCCTGACGCTGGCCGTGCTCGTCGACGCCACCCTCGTTCGGATGGTTCTGGTTCCAGCCTTCATGCACGTCATGGGTGAGTGGAACTGGTGGGCCCCCAAGCCATTGATGTGGCTGCACGGACGCCTGGCCATCGGTAACCGTCACACCTTGCCGGCATCGCAGACCGAATCTTTCGAACCCGCCCAGACACCGCTCTAGGCGTACGTAGCGGCCTTAGGTGTGCGGTGGAATTAGCGCGCCCGCGAATGCCCGCATAAGCCCTCACCGCACAAACTGCGCGGCCGCGTCGCACAGGTCGAGCAGCGGCTGAGGGACGATGCCCAGCACGATCGTCGCCGCCGCGCAGACCGCGATCGCGGCCTTGCTCAGCGCGCCGGGTACGGCGATAGTCGGCGGATCGGCGGGCGGCTCGGTGAAGAACATCAGCACGATCACCCGCACGTAGAAATAGGCCGCGACGCCGCTGGCCACGACACCGACGATCACCAGCGGCGCGGCGCCGCCCTGCGCGGCGGCCTTGAACACCGCGAACTTGCTGACGAACCCACTGGTCAGCGGAATCCCGGCGAATGCCAGCAGAAACAGCGAGAACATCGCGCCGACGAGTGGGCGGTCGCGGCCCAGCCCCGCCCAGCGGGCCATGTCGGTGTCCTCGTCACCGTCGGCGTTGCGGACCAGGCTGACCACAGCGAACGCGCCGAGCGTGCTGAAGCCGTAGGCCACCAGGTAGAACATCGTGGACGACAACCCGGCCTTGTTGGCGGCGATCACACCGGTCAAGATGAAGCCGGTGTGGGCCACCGCCGAATAGGCCAGCATGCGTTTGACATCGGTCTGGGTGACCGCGGTAACCGTGCCCACCGCCATGGTCAGGATCGCGATGGCCCACAGCACCGGCCGCCAGTCGACGTTGAACCCGGGCAGCGCGACATAAAAGATGCGCAGCGTCGCGCCGAACGCGGCGATCTTGGTGGCCGCGGCCATGAACCCGGTGATCGGGGTCGGCGCGCCCTGATAGACATCGGGGATCCAGGAGTGAAACGGCACCGCGCCGACCTTGAACAACAGCCCCACCGACAGCAACGCCACCCCGATGAGCGCCATCGACTGGTCGCCGCCGTGCGAGGTGACGGCCTGGCCGATGCCCGCCAGGCTCAGGGTGCCGGCGTAGCCGTAGATCAGCGCGATGCCATAGAGGAAGAACGCCGACGAGAACGCGCCGAGCAGAAAGTACTTCAGCGCGGCTTCCTGCGACAGCAGTCGGCGCCGGCGCGCCAGCCCGCACAGCAGATACAGCGGCAGCGAGAGCACTTCCAGCGCAATGAACATCGTCAGCAGATCATCGGAGGCCAGGAACACCAGCATCCCGCCCAGGGCCAACAACGTCAGCGGGAACACCTCGGTCTGGCTGAAGCCCGCCCGTTCCGCCTCGTGCTCGGCCGGGCTGTCAGGCACGGCTGCCGCCTGCGGTGTGAACGCGTCGAAACCGCTTGCATGCGAACCTGCAAGGGCGCCAACCTTTACGCGAACGATGCGGCGCTCAGCGATCAGCGCGATGCCGAGCAGCCCGACCACCAGCAGCGTGCCTTGGAGCAGCAGGGTGGGGCCGTCAACCGCGACGGCGCCTGCCACCGCGGTGCTGCCCGGCGAGCGCAGATGGTTCCCCAGGATCACCACGGCGACGAGCGCCGCGATTATCGCGCCGATGCTGAGTACCAGCTGGGCCGGGTAGCGCATGCGGCGCGGCAGGAACGCCTCGACGAGCACACCGACCACGGCGGCGCCGAACACGATCAGCATCGGCGACAGCTGGCCGTATTCGACGCTGGGGGTAGGGAGGCTCATTTCGTCTGTCTCTCAGCGACTTTCGACGGCAACGGATCGTGCTGACCGATGGTGGTCAGCGTGTGGCCGACCGCCGGGTTGATGACATCCAGCGCCGGCTTGGGGTAGAACCCGAGGACGATCAGCAGCGCGATCAGCGGTGCTACGACAATCAGCTCGCGGCCGACGAGGTCCCGAATGCGTTCGTTGCCGTCGCGCACGGGCCCCGTCATCATGCGCTGGTACATCCACAGCACGTAGATCGCCGACAGCACCAGCGCGGTCACCGCGAAGATCGCCGCCACCTGATAGCGGGTGAATGTGCCGATCAGCACCAGGAACTCGCTGATGAACGGCGCCAGCCCGGGCAGTGACAATGTGGCGAGGCCGGCGACCAGGAAAGTGCCCGCCATGACGGGTGCGACTTTTTGCACGCCGCCGTATGCGGCCATGGCGCGGGTGCCGCGCCGGGAGACCAGGAAACCGGCGATCAGGAACAGTGCGGCGGTCGAGATCCCGTGGTTGACCATGTACAGCGTCGAGCCGGTCTGACCCTGGCTGGTCATCGTGAAGATGCCCAGGACGATGAACCCGAAGTGCGAGATCGACGTGTAGGCGATCAGCCGCATCACGTCGGTCTGGCCGATCGCGACGATCGCGCCGTAGACGATCCCGATCACCGACAGCACGATGATCAATGGGCGGAAGTACGTTGCGGCGTCTGGGAACAGCTGCAGACAGTAGCGCAGCATCCCGAACGTGCCGACCTTGTCGACGACGGCCATCATCAACACCGCGGTGGCCGGGGTGGATTCCACGGCCGCGTCGGGGAGCCACCGGTGGAACGGCCACAGCGGCGCCTTGATCGCGAACGCGAACATGAAGCCCAGGAACAACGCTTTGAGCACCGCCGGGTCGACGCCGAGCCGGCCGCTCGACACCGCAGCGACGATCTCCCGGAAGTCGAAGGTGCCGCCTGAGGAAGCGCCGTGGCGCGCGGTGACGACGTACAGCCCGACGACGGCGGCGAGCATGATCAGTCCGCCGAACAGGTTGTACAGCAAGAACTTCACCGCGGCCTGCGAGCGTCGGGCGCCGGTGCCGAAGCCGCCGATGAGGAAGTACATCGGGATCAGCATGGCTTCGAAGAACACGTAGAACAGCAGCACGTCGAGCGAGATCAGCGAGATCAGCACCATGGATTCGACCGCCAGCGTCAGCGCCAGGTAGGTGTGGGTGGCGCGGGGGCGGTCGCCGCCATCGGTCCAGCCGGCGATGATCAGCAGCGGCACCAGCACCGTGGTCAGCAGGACCAGGGCCAGTGCGATTCCGTCGATGCCGAGCGTGTAGCTGGTGCCGAAAGCCGGTATCCATTCGTGTGATTCGACGAACTGGTACGGGGCTCCCCCGGGTCGGAAATCCACGGCGAGCACCACCGACACGGCGAACGTCGCGATCGCGAAGACAACGCCGACGTAGCGGGCCAGTTGGCGGGTGGCGGGTGGCAGCAGCATGATCAGCACAGCCCCGGCCAGCGGCACCAGCCACAGGATCGACAACCACGGGATCACCACAGCCGCACCGCCAGGATCACGGCGGCGACAAGGGCCGCGCCGGCCAGCATGGATAGCGCGTACGAGCGGACGAACCCGGTTTGGGTGCGCCGCAGCGCTTGTGACGTGCGGCCGATCGCCGCGGCCAGCCCGGTGACGGTGCCGTCGACGACCTTGTCGTCAACCACCACCAGTGCGCGGGTCAGCTGCGCGCCCGGGCGCATGAGCAGCTCCTCGTTGATCGCGTCGCCGTATAGGTCACGCCGCGCGGCCACGGTCAGCGCATTGACGTCGGTGGGCGGTTCGGCGGGAACCGGCCGGGTGGCATACATCCGGTACGCGATGGCGATGCCGGCGGCGACGACCGCCAGCGTGATGACCGTGCTGACCCACACCGGGGTGGGGTGGGCTTCCTCGTGCGAGCCGACGACGGGCTCCAGCCAGTGCTGCAGCACCCCGCCGACCGCCAGCAGCCCACCGGAGAACACCGAGCCCACCGCGAGCAGAATCATCGGCCACGTCATCACCGCGGGCGCCTCGTGCGGGTGGAGGTCCGGTTCCCAGCGCCTTTCGCCGAAGAACGTCATCAGCATCACCCGCGTCATGTAGAACGCGGTGATCCCCGCACCCAGCAGCGCCGCGGCGGCGATGATCGGGCCCTTCAGTCCGCCTGCGCCCACCGCGGCGTCAATGATCGCGTCCTTGGAGAAGAACCCGGCCAGCGGCGGGACGCCGATGATCGCGAGATAGCCCAGCCCGAACGTGGCGAACGTGATCGGCAGCGCGCTGCGCAGGCCGCCGTAGCGGCGCATGTCCACCTCGTCGTTCGTCGCGTGCATCACCGAGCCGGCGCCCAGGAACAACCCGGCCTTGAAGAAGCCGTGCGTGAGCAGGTGCAGGATCGCGAACGCGTAGCCGGCCGGCCCCAGCCCGGCGGCCAGCACCATGTAGCCGATCTGGCTCATCGTCGATGCGGCGAGCGCCTTCTTGATGTCGTCCTTGGCGCAGCCCACGATCGCCCCGAACAGCAGCGTGACCGCTCCGACGACGACCACGCCGAGCTGGGCGGTCGGCGCGAGCGTAAAGATCGGGTTGGAGCGCACGATCAGATACACCCCGGCGGTCACCATGGTCGCGGCGTGGATCAGCGCCGACACCGGTGTGGGGCCTTCCATCGCGTCGCCGAGCCACGACTGCAGCGGCACCTGGGCGGACTTGCCGCATGCCGCCAGCAGCAGCAGCAACCCGATCGCGGTCAGCAGTCCCTCACCGGCAGCCGGGGTGGCGGCGAACACCCCGGAAAACGAGATGGTGCCGAAGTTGGCGAACATTACGAACATCGCCAGGGCAAGACCCGTATCGCCGACCCGGTTGACCACGAACGCTTTCTTGGCGGCGGTGGCCGCCGACGGCTTGTACGACCAGAAGCCGATCAGCAGATACGACGCCAAACCGACGCCCTCCCACCCGACATACAGTCCGAGGTAGTTGTCGGCGAGCACCAGCAGCAGCATGGCGGCCACGAACAGGTTGAGGTAGGCGAAAAACCGGCGGCGGTCCGGGTCGGTGGCCATGTAGCCAACCGAGTAGATGTGGATCAGCGCGCCGACCCCGGTGATCAGCAGCACGAAGCACATCGACAACGGGTCGAGCAGCAGGCCGAAGTTCACGTGCAGGCCACCGGCCTGCACCCACGGGAAGCCGGCGACGTGGATTGCGCGGTCGTGGGCGTTGCGGCCCACCATGTCGGCCAGCAGCGCCAACCCCGTGGCGAACGCGGCCACCACGGTGGCGCAGCCCAGAAGATGCCCCCACCGATCGCTGCGCCGGCCCGCCAACAGCAGCACCACCGCCCCCGCTGATGGCAGCGCCAACAGCAGCCACACCAGTTCGGTCATGTCAGCCCTTAAGCAGGTTGGCGTTGTCGACGGAGGCTGAACGGCGGGCCCGGAAGATGGTCATGATGATCGCCAGGCCGATCACGACTTCGCAGGCCGCGACGACCATGACGAAGAAGGCCACCATCTGCCCGTCGAGGTGCCCGTGCAGGCGGGCGAACGTGACGAACGCCAAATTGGCGGCATTGAGCATCAATTCCACACACATGAACATCACGATCGCGTTGCGCCGCAACAGGACCCCGGCCGCACCGATGGTGAACAGCAGCGCCGACAAATACAGGTAGTTGGCCGGGTTCATCGTGACCTTTCGCCATTGCCGTGTTGTGAGCCGTTGCCTGTGACGCCGACCCTGCGCGGGGCCAGGATCTTGGAGACCGAGTCGTCGGCCGGGGTGCCGTCGGGGAGCAGGGCGGCCATGTCCAACGCGTTGTGGCGCGCATAGACGCCGGGGCTGGGCAGCGGGGTGGGCCGCCCGCCGGGACCGAAGCGCTCGCGGGACAGCTCCTTTTGGGATTTGCGCCGCTCGAACCGCTCGCGGTGCGCGAGCACCATGGCCCCGATCGCCGCGGTGATCAACAACGCGCTGGTCAACTCGAATGCCCACAGATACCGGGTGAAGATCAGCTGTGCCAGACCTTGCACGTTGCCGCCGGCGTTGGCCTGTGTGAGCCCGGCGAACCCGGTGGTCGTCACGGTGCCGATGCCGGCGACCAGCAGGATCCCGAAACCGACCCCGGCGGCGATCGCGGCGACGCGTTGCCCCCGAAGGGTTTCCACTAGCGACTCCGCGGTGTCCACGCCGATGAGCATCAGCACGAACAAGAACAACATCATCACCGCGCCGGTGTAGACCACGACCTGCACCACGCCCAAAAACATGGCGTCCTGAGCGATGTAGAACACCGCCAACACGATCATCGTCATCGCCAGGCAGATCGCCGAGTACACCGCCTTGGACGCCATCACCATGCCCAGCGCACCGATCACCGCGACGGTAGCCAGCACCCAGAACAGCACCGCCTCACCTCCCGACGTACGCGTCAGCGCCTCGGCGGCCAAAAACGTTGTCATGAGGCGTTCTCCGCGCCGGATGCTCTTAGCGCAAGCGGCTCATCGGCAGGCGTGATTTTCCCCCGGTAGTAGTCCTCGTCGGTGGACCCCGGCGCCATCGCATGCGGTGGGGGGGTCATGCCCGACGCCAACGGCGCGAGTAGCTTGTCCTTGCCGTAGATCAGATCGGCGCGGTTGTCGTCAGCCATCTCGTAGTCGTTGGTCATCGTCAGCGCCCGCGTCGGGCACGCCTCGATGCACAACCCGCACCCGATGCAACGCAGGTAGTTGATCTGGTACACGCGCCCGTAGCGCTCGCCGGGCGAATACCGTTGCTCTTGCGTGTTGTCGGCGCCTTCGACGTAGATCGCATCCGCCGGACACGCCCACGCGCACAGCTCGCAGCCGATGCACTTCTCCAGCCCGTCGGGATATCGGTTGAGCTGATGGCGGCCGTGATACCGGGGCGCCACCGGACCGGGCTTCTCCGGATACTGCTCGGTCACCGGCTTCTTGAACATCGTCAGCAGTGTCACGCCGAACCCGGCGATCGACTCGAGGAACTTAGGCATGTGTCGACTCCTGGCTGGGGAGCGGGGGCACCGGGAAGTCGGTGTAGGGCGACGTTGCCGGCTCCGGTCCGGCAGCCCGAACGTACCTCTGGCGCACCAGCTTTCGGAACAACACCAACAGTGCGATGCCGGCAACGGTACCGGCGACGATCAGAGCGACCGCCCAGGAATGGTAGCCCTCCGCCCGCAGGGTGCGCACGGTGGCGACGACCATCACCCACACGAGGGAGATGGGGATGAGGATTTTCCAGCCCAGGGCCATGAATTGGTCGTAGCGCAGGCGGGGCAGGCTGGCGCGCAGCCAGATGAACAGGAAAAGGAATCCCCACACCTTGGCGACGAACCAGATCAGCGGCCACCAGCCGCTGTTGGCGCCCGGGATCATGTTGAACGGCCACGGGGCGTGCCAGCCGCCGAAGAACAAGGTGGTGGCCAGCGCGGAGACGGTGGTCATGTTGACGTATTCGGCGAGCATGAACATCGCGAACTTCAGCGATGAGTACTCGGTGTGGAATCCGCCGACCAGTTCGCCTTCGGCCTCGGGCAGATCGAACGGGGCGCGGTTGGTCTCGCCGACCATCGAGGTCACATAGATCAGAAACGACGGTGCCAGCAGGAACACGTACCAGACCCGGTCCTGGGCGGCCACGATGCCCGAGGTGGACATCGTGCCGGCGTAGAGGAACACCGCCGCGAACGACAGCGCCATCGCGACCTCATAGGAGATCACCTGGGCGCTGGAGCGCAGCGCACCGAGCAGCGGGTAGGTCGAGCCCGACGCCCATCCGGCCAGCACGATGCCATACACCCCGACGGAGGTGACGGCCAGCACGTAGAGCACGGCGACGGGCAGGTCGGTGAGCTGCAGCGGGGTGTGGTGCCCGAAGACCGAGACCACCGGGCCGAACGGGATGACCGCGAATGCCATGAAGGCCGGGATCACCGAGATGATCGGCGCCATAAGGTAGATCGGTTTGTCGACGCCGCTGGGGATGAGGCCCTCTTTGAGCCCCAGTTTGACGCCGTCGACGAGGCTCTGCAGTAGTCCGTGGGGGCCGACACGGTTGGGGCCGAACCGCATCTGCATGCGGCCCAGGACTTTTCGTTCGATCAGGATGGCCGCGAGCACAGTGAGCAGCAGGAACGCGAAGACCGCCACCGCCTTGATCACGACCAGCCACCAGGGGTCGTGTCCGAATCCGTTCACCGCGCCACCTCGATCGACACCACCGCACCCGCGCTCACCCGCAACTGCTGGTGCACGGCCGAGCCGGGGGAGTTCATCGGCAGCCACACCACCCGCTCGCCCATCTCTGTGACCGCCAGCGGCAGCGTGATCGACCCTCCCCCGCAAGCGGGTGGTACCCCCAAGTCGGTGCGCACCTGCACCGGATCACCATCGGAGGCGCCGATCTCGGCAGCGGTGGCCGGCGACAGCCGCGCCACCGGGCGGTGTGCGGTTCCGGCGAGGTACGGCTCCCCGTCCTGTAGCCGCCCGGCGTCCAGCAGCATCCGCCAGCTTGCCAACACCGCCTGACCGCGGCCGGGCTGCGGCACTTCGCCCGGCGAAACACTCGGGGGTTCGGGCCGCGCCCCGTGCCAAACGCCCAGGGCGGCGAGTTCGTCGCGAGCCGCCGCCGGGTAGGGTAGGCCGAATTCGACGCCCATTTCGTCCGCGATCATGTGCAGCACCCGTACGTCGCTGACCGCCCCGGCGTTACGCAACGCCGGCTCGAATGGACGAGGCCGACCTTCCCAGCTGAGGAACGTGCCCGCCTTCTCGACCACCGGCGCGACCGGGAACACCACGTCGGCGCGGTCGGTGACCGCACTGTGCCGGATCTCCAGGCTGACAACGAACGGCGCGGAATCGAGCGCTGCGGCTGCTGCTGCCGGGTCCGGAAGGTCGGCGAGTTCGACGCCGCCGACGACGAGCGCCCCGAAAGCGTCGGCACCGGCCAGGATTTCGTTGGCGTCGCGACCCGGTTCGGTCGGCAGGCCGGCCACGTGCCATGCCGAGCAGACCTGCGACCGCGCTTCGGAATCGGAAACCGGCCGCCCACCGGGCAGCACCGAGAAGAGTGCACCGGCCTCCAGAGCTCCACGCTCACCCGCACGCCGCGGCACCCACACCAGACGCGCCCCGGTGCTGTCGGCCAAGCGGGTCGCGGCCGACAGCGCCCCCGGAGAGGACGCGAGCCGTTCGCCGACCATGATGACCGCGCCCGCCGCACTGAGGATCCCGCCGAACTCGCCCACTCGCAGCTCGTCGAGCAGCGAGGCCTCACCGCCCGGCGCCGCCTGCAGGAGTGTGCCGGACATCTTGGTCAGCCCGCGGGTGGCGAACGGCGCGACCGCATAGACCTTCGCGTGGTGCTTGCGGGCGGCCTTGCGCAGCCGCAGGAACACGATCGGTGATTCCTCTTCGGGCTCGAACCCGACCAGCAGCGCGACCGGCGCAGCCTCCAGGTCGGCGTAGGTGCAGGCCATCGGTTGTCCCGCGATGCGGGCGGCCAGCAAGTCGGCCTCCTCGGCCGAGTGCGAACGAGCGCGGAAGTCGATGTCGTTGCTGCCCAGGACGACTCGGGCGAACTTGCCGTAGGCGTAGGCATCCTCGAGCGTCGCGCGTCCACCGACGAGAACGCCCGCGTTGCCGTAGGCCGCGGACAGGCCCTTGGCCGCGACGGTCAGCGCCTCCGACCACGACGCCGGGACCAGAGCGCCGTCAGCACCACGGATCAGCGGTGTGGCGATCCGGTCCCCCTCGGTGGCGTAGGTGAACGCCCACCGGCCCTTGTCGCAGTTCCATTCCTCGTTGACCTCGGGGTCGTCGCCGGCAAGCCGGCGCAGCACCACGCCGCGGCGGTGATCGGTGCGCTGCGCGCAGCCGCTCGCGCAGTGCTCGCACACGCTCGGGCTGGACACCAGGTCGAACGGGCGGGCGCGGAACCGGTACGCGGCGCCGGTCAGCGCGCCGACCGGGCAGATCTGCACCGTGTTGCCCGAGAAGTACGAGTCGAACGGCTCTTTGGCGTAGATGCCGACCTGTTGCAGCGCACCGCGTTCCAGCAACTCGATGAACGGGTCGCCGGCGATCTGGTTGGAGAAACGGGTGCAGCGCGCGCACAGCACGCACCGCTCGCGGTCCAGCAGCACCTGCGAGCTGATGTTGATGGGCTTGGGGAACGTGCGTTTGACGTCTTCGAAGCGCGAATCCGCGCGCCCGTTGGACATCGCCTGGTTCTGCAGTGGGCATTCGCCGCCCTTGTCGCAGACCGGGCAGTCCAGCGGATGGTTGATCAGCAGCAGCTCCATCACACCCCGCTGCGCCTTATCCGCGGCGGGTGAGGTGTGTTGGGTGCGCACCACCATCCCGTCTGTGGCCACCGTCGTGCACGACGCCATCGGTTTGTGTTGACCTTCGACCTCCACGAGGCACTGCCGACACGCGCCTACCGGGTCGAGCAGGGGATGGTCGCAAAACCGCGGGATCTGGATGCCGATCAGCTCCGCAGCCCGAATCACCAACGTGCCTTTCGGCACCGACAGCTCGACGTCGTCGATCGTCAGCGTCACCATCTCCGTTTCGGAGACGGGCGTCTTATCGGCCGCCAACGTCATACCGCGGCTCCCTCCGGCGCGACGAGCATGGAGTCCCGCGGATCGAACGGACACCCGCGCTGCTCGACATGTGCGACGTACTCGTCGCGGAAATAGTTGATCGACGAGATGATCGGGCTCGCTGCGCCATCGCCCAACGCGCAGAATGACTTTCCGTTGATCGTGTCGGAGATGTCGAGCAGCTTGTCGATGTCCGCGGACGTGCCGGCACCGGTCTCTAGCCGCTCGTAGATCTGCGCCAGCCAGTACGTGCCTTCGCGACACGGTGTGCACTTGCCGCACGACTCGTGCTCATAGAACTCGGTCCAGCGCTGCACCGCGCGCACCACGCAGGTGGTGTCGTCGAAGATCTGCAACGCCTTGGTGCCCAGCATCGACCCGGCCGTCCCCACCGCCTCGTAATCCAACGGAACATCCAGATGTTCGGCGGTCAGGATCGGGGTCGACGACCCACCCGGAGTCCAGAACTTCAACTCATGCCCGGCGCGCACCCCACCGGCGTAATCGAGCAACTGGCGCAACGTGATCCCCAGCGGCGCCTCATATTGGCCCGGCCGCACCACATGCCCCGACAACGAATACAACGTGAACCCCGGCGACTTGTCGCTGCCCATAGACCGAAACCAGTCGATGCCGTTGAGGACGATGGGAGGCACGCTGGCGATTGATTCGACGTTGTTGACCACGGTGGGGCACGCATACAGTCCCGACACCGCCGGAAATGGCGGCCGAAGCCTCGGCTGGCCGCGGCGGCCCTCAAGCGAGTCCAACAGGGCGGTCTCCTCACCGCAGATGTACGCGCCGGCACCGGCGTGCACGATCACATCGAGGTCAAAACCAGACCCGAGGACGTCACGGCCCAAATACCCTGCGGCATAAGCCTCCGCCACCGCCGCCTGCAAGCGGCGCAGCACCGGCACCACCTCACCACGCACATAGATGAACGCATGATGCGCGCGGATCGCATACGCCGCGATGATCGCGCCTTCGATCAACACATGCGGGTTGGCCAGCATCAACGGAATGTCCTTGCAGGTACCCGGCTCCGACTCGTCGGCATTGATCACCAGATAGTGCGCCTTCGCGCCGGTTCCGGTCGAACCCTGCGGGATGAACGACCATTTCATCCCGGTCCCGAAACCCGCGCCCCCGCGGCCGCGCAGCCCGGAGTCCTTGACGGTTTGGATCAGCACGTCGGGATCGATACCCAGCGCCTTTTGCAGCGCCCGGTAGCCGTCATGGGCGCGGTAGGTGTCCAGAGTCCACGATCGTGGGTCGTCCCAGAACCGGCTCAGCACCGGAGTCAGTGGGGTCTTGTCGGCCATCTCACTCGTTCTCCGAGGCGGTCGGCGCCTGCAAGTCGTTGTCCTGCGCGATGTTGAGTCCGGCGAGGGTGGCTGCGCCTGCGCCGCCTTGCCCGCCGTCGGGCCGGTCGTCGGGGAAGCCGGCCAGGAAGCGTTCGGTCTGGCGGAATTTGCACAGCGGCCCCTGCCCGCGGGTGGGATTCACCGGTTGGCCCGCGCGTAGCGTGTCCACGAGGGCGCGGGCCGACTCGGGAGTCTGGTTGTCGAAGAACTCCCAGTTGACCATCACCACCGGCGCGTAGTCGCAGGCCGCGTTGCATTCGATGTGCTGCAACGTAATCGAGCCGTCGGCGGTGGTCTGGTCGTTGCCGATGTCGAGATGGTCTTTGAGCGTCTCAAAGATCGCGTCGCCGCCCATGATCGCGCACAGCGTGTTGGTGCACACCCCGACCAGGTAGTCGCCGGTGGGATCGCGCCGGTACATCGAGTAAAACGTTGCCACCGCGGCGACCTCGGCACCGGTCAACCCCAACCGCTCGGCGCAGAACTGCACCCCCGCCGGCGTCAGGCAGGAGTCCTCGGCCTGAACCAAATGAAGCAGCGGCAGCAGCGCCGACCGCTGTTGCGGATAACGGCCGATGATCTCCTCGGCGTCGGTTACCAGTCGTGCCCGTACGTCCGCGGGGTAGGTTTCGCGGCCGTGAAGGTGGCCGGGCTCTTCGGGTTTGGGCCCAAGCGAGACGAACACCGTCACCTGTCGACTCCGCCCATCACCGGGTCGATGGAGGCGACGGCCGAGATCGCGTCGGCCACCATCCCGCCCTCGCACATCGCTGCCACGGCCTGCAGATTGGTGAACGACGGGTCGCGGTAGTGCACCCGGTAGGGTCGCGTGCCGCCGTCGCTGACCATGTGCACCCCGAGCTCACCGCGGGGCGATTCGACTGCGACGTAGACCTGTCCGGCGGGGACCCTGATGCCCTCGGTGACAATCTTGAAGTGGTGGATCAGCGCCTCCATCGAGCTGCCCATGATCTTGGCGATGTGCTGCGGCGAGTTGCCAAGACCGTCGGGACCGAGCTCGAGGTCGGCCGGCCAGGCCAGCTTCTTGTCGCTGATCATCACCGGCCCGGGCTTGAGCGCGGCGAGCTTGTCGACGCACTGCTCGACGATCTTGATCGACTCCGTCATCTCCTTGACGCGGATGAGGAATCGGCCGTAGGCGTCGCAGCCGTCATCGGTGATGACGTCGAATTCGTAGTTCTCATAACCGCAATACGGCTCGGCGCGGCGCAGGTCGTGCGGCAGCCCGGTGCTGCGCAGCACCGGCCCGGTGATCCCGAGGGCAATGCATCCGGTCAGGTCCAGGTAGCCGACGCCCTGGGTGCGTGCCTTCCAGATGTAGTTCTCCTTGAGCAGGTTCTCCAAGTCCCGCAGCCGCTTCGGCAGCAATTTCAGTAGTTCGCGAAGCTGCGGTAACGCGTCGTCGGGCAGGTCGGCGGCGAGGCCACCGGGCCGGATATAGGCATGGTTCATGCGCAGGCCGGTGATGGTCTCGAAGACATTAAGCACGAGTTCGCGCTCCCGGAATCCGTAGAACATCGCCGACATGGCACCCAACTCCATGCCGCCGGTGGCCAGTGCGACCAGATGGCTGGAGATCCGGTTGAGTTCCATCAGCATCACACGGATCACGCTGGCGCGTTCGGGGATGTCGTCAGTGATGCCGAGCAGCTTCTCGACCCCGAGGCAGTAGGCGGTTTCGTTGAATAACGGGGACAGGTAATCCATCCGGGTCACGAACGTCACACCCTGAGTCCAGGTACGGTACTCCAGGTTCTTCTCGATCCCGGTATGCAGGTAGCCGATGCCGCAGCGCGCCTCGATGATGGTTTCACCCTCGATCTCCAGGATGAGTCGCAGCACACCGTGCGTGGAGGGGTGTTGTGGCCCCATGTTGACCACGATGCGGTCGCCTGCGGCCGATTTGGCCGCCGCGGCGACGACCTCGTCCCAGTCTTGACCGCCGACCATGATGACGGTGTCGGCCGGGCTGGCTGGTGTGCTCATCAGTTGTAGGCCCTCCGCTCGTCGGGCGGCGGAATCTCGGCACCGTGGTACTCCACCGGGATGCCGCCCAGCGGGTAGTCCTTGCGCTGTGGGTGACCCTCCCAGTCGTCGGGCATTTCGATGCGGGTCAGTGACGGGTGCCCGTCGAAGATGATCCCGAAGAAGTCGTAGGTCTCGCGTTCATGCCAGTCCGTCGTGGGATACACCGAAAACAGGGACGGCACATGGGGATCCGCATCGGGCGCGGCCGCCTCCAACCGGATGCGGCGGTTGTGGGTGATCGACATCAAAGGGTAGACGGCGTGCAGCTCGCGGCCGGTCTCGTCGGGGTAGTGCACCCCGGAAACACCCAGGCACAGTTCGAATCGCAGCGCGGGATCGTCGCGCAGCGTCTGCGCGACGGTGACCAGCCGGTCGCGGCGCACTTCGAGGTTCAACTCGTCGCGAAACACCACGACCCGCTCGACAGCAGCGGTGAACTGGTCCTCGCCGAGCGCCTCGATCAGGCTGTCGACGACCTCGTCAAAATAGCCGCCGTACGGTGGGGGCGAGCTGCCGGGCAGCGTGACTTCGGCCAACAGCCGGCCATACCCTGAGGTGTCGCCGCTGCCCTTGGCACCGAACATGCCACGGCGCGTGGAGATGACCTCGGCATCAGAAGGTGTCGGCGGCCTTGTTTCGCTCATCGGGCCAGTCCGCCGATCCGCAGCGTAGTGGTCGTGGACGAGCCCGCAGCGAGCGCCGCGGCTTCGGCCTCCCGAATGGCTTCGTCACGGTTCACGCCCAGCGGCATTTCGGCAATCTTTGCGTGCAGCTTGAGGATTGCGTTGAGCAGCATCTCCGGCCGCGGGGGGCATCCGGGAAGATAGATGTCCACCGGCACCACGTGGTCAACGCCCTGCACGACGGCGTAATTGTTGAACATGCCGCCCGAGGAGGCGCAGACTCCCATGGCCAGCACCCATTTCGGCTCCGCCATCTGGTCGTAGACCTGTCGTAGCACCGGTGCCATCTTCTGGCTGACGCGGCCGGCCACGATCATCAGATCCGCCTGGCGCGGTGTCGCGGAGAACCGTTCCATCCCGAATCGGGCGATGTCGAACCGTGGCCCGGCCGTCGCCATCATCTCGATGGCGCAGCAGGCGAGCCCGAACGTCGCGGGCCACAGCGATCCCGCGCGAACATAGCCGGCGACTTTCTCCAGCGTGGACAGGAGAATGCCGCCGGGAAGCTTCTCTTCCAAACCCACCAGCTACCTCAATCCCAGTTCAGGCCGCCGCGGCGCCACACGTAGCCGTACGCGACGAACACCGTTGCCATGAACAGCAGCATCTCGACCAGTGCGAACATCCCCAGCGCGTCGTAGCTGACCGCCCACGGGTATAGGAAGACGATTTCGATGTCAAAGATGATGAACAGCATCGCGGTCAGGTAGTACCTGATCGGGAATCGCTGCCCGGGTGTGGCGTTCGCACCGCTGACCGACTCCTCGGTGGGTTCGATGCCGCACTCGTAGGCCTCCAGCTTTGCCCGGTTGTAGCGCCGCGGGCCGGCAAGCAGCGCCACCCCCACCGAAAACACCGCAAACGCGGCCGCGATCCCACCCAGGACCAGGATTGGTATGTAAACGTTCAACTCGCTCCCTGATGCGTCGCGGGCGTGTGACGGCCCCGGGCGGTGGGCCCGTCAGGTGACCCACCCCACAGCCTAAACATGTGGGCGGACCCTCGCCGACTAGGGGTAACCGGACTACTGGCGAAGTAGCCCGACCACGGCGTCGGCTAGCCGAATGGGGTCGATGGGCAGGGGGACCGCGGCCTCGGCACGCGACCATTTCGCGAGCCAGGCGTCGTCTCGCCGCCCGGTCAGCACCACAATGGGCGGGCACTTCTCGACCTCGTCTTTGAGCTGTTTAGCTATGCCCATCCCGCCCGTCGGGGCGGCCTCGCCGTCGAGGATCGCCAGATCGATGCCGTCGTTCTCGACCTGCCGGATCACCATCGGGCCGGTCGCCACGTCGACATAGGTCAACTCCGGCAGTTCAGGGTGGATCCGCTTGCCCAGGGCAAGCTTGACCTGTTCGCGCACGTTCGCGTTATCGCTGTAGACCAGGATGCGAGGCACGCAGCGACTCTAGACCGCGCTCATCGGCCCGCGCGACGGAACACCGCGTCGGCCGAAACGGTCGTGGTTTTGCCGACCATCCCGGCGATGTTCCCGCTGACGTCCAACTGATCGCGCTCGACGGTCGTAGTCGCGGTCACCCGGACTCCGCCATCGTCGAGCGTCGTGACGGTGGCCTGCAGCGGCAGGGCCACGGTCTTGCCGCGGATGGTGAGGTCGGCGCGCATGTTTACCGTGTTTCCGTCGCCGGGGTCGGCGCCGTTGACGTTCACGACGATGTCGGGGTAGTTCTCGGCGTCGAAGAAGTCTGCCGAACGCAGATGGATGTCGCGCCGGCGGATTCCCGTTGCAGGCGACGCGGCCTTGATGACGATTTTGCCCGAAACCGTTCCGCCATAGACGATCTGACCTTCGCCGCCGAACTCGGTGAAGCGGCCCTTCACATTCAGCAGGCCCCACATCGTCTTGTTCTTGAACTCGATCTTCGAGCGTTCCGGGACCAATGTCCAGGTCCCGACGGCCTCGGGACTCAAAAATGTTGTGACGGTTGACATATCACCTCGGAGACGGGGGGATTTCCTGATCGAGCAACGGCGCCAGATCTGCCGGATCGAAGTATTCGTCGATGCGCGTGATCAGGCCGTCGTGGGCGAGGAGAATGATGATTCCGACCCGCAAGGAGTACTCAGTTCCGGAGCGCGTCTTCCCGTGCAAAATGTGCTGCTGAACGAAGCCGCCGTCGAAATTCTGCCGGTCCAGCACGTCGTAGTGCCGATCGGCCGTCGCGGACACGAACCACTCGATCACCCGCATGGCTCGCTCCTTCTCGGACGGACGTTTGTCACCGGCATGCCAGACGATCACCTTGTCCGACCACATCGCCGCCACGGCGTCGACATCGCCGGCCTCAATCGCGGAAAACAGCCGATCGGCGACCGAGGTCAGCGCGTACCCCGGGTGGGCGACTTCGAGGCGGTCGTAAACCAGCGCGCGCAGCGCGGGCAGCACGTCGTCGGCGCGGCCGTCGAGCCTGCCGTCGCGGATTGCCGCGGCAAGCTGCGCCTCGTCGCTGACGTCCAGGCCGGCCAGTGCGGCCGTCGTGCCGTGGAGGCTGGCCTGGGTGAGCTCGCGTTCGACCGTGCGGAGCACATTGGCCGCCACCCGCGCATGGAAGTTGACCTGGCCCACGTCGCCGCGGGCGGCGACATCGCCGCCGGTGGCTCCGCGCACGTCGGATTCCAGAAACTCCGCGACGGCGGCGACGAGTTCGGCGGCGGTCGGCCGCCCGTGTACCGGGGCCGGTTCTGGGGCCGTCATGCCGGCGCTCCAGCGGGCAGTGTCGCCGCGAGCAGGTCGAGCAGGTCCCATTCCGTCTCGCAGACCCGCCGCCCGATCGCGGCCAGCTCCACCGAACGGGTCTGGCCCGACAGGTGCCGTTGCGCCTGATAGCGGCAGATGATTCCCCACGACAGCGTGGCCCGGATCAGCCACCACCGAATCACCACGCGATCGACGGTAGTCCCGCTGGCCACTTCATACGCCGAAAGGAAGCTTTCGACACTGCCCAGGCCGCCGGCGCCGCGGCCCTCCGGGGCGCCGAACCGCCACGCCCGGATGCAGAACCACGCGAGGTCCTCGTAGATCTCGCCGATGTGCACGAGTTCCCAGTCGAGGACCGCGGCGAGCTCCGCGTCGTGGATGATCAGGTTGCCCATCCGGAAGTCGCCGTGCACCATCCGCGCCGGTGACGGCGGCGGCCGGTTCGCGGCGAGCCAGCGCAGTGTCCACTCGAACGTTGCGGTGGTGTCGCCCATCTCGTCGAGCTGCACGCGCCACAGCGCGAGCTGGTCATGCTCGCCCAAGCCCGCATCGCTGGCGTCTGCCCTGTGTATTGCCGCCAGCGCCTGCGCGCACTGCTGGAGCAGTCGTGCCCGCCGCTGCTCGTTCCCTTTGCCCTGCAGCGTGCGGAAAATCCTGCGTGGGATGGTCTCGCCGGCGATTTCGTCACAGATCAGAAACGGAAGACCCAGTGCCGCAGGAGAATTGTCGGCAACCAGCACGTGCGGTACCGGCGCTCCCTCTGCCCCGGCCAGCGTCTGGGCGCGCGCCTCCAGTTCCATCCCGGCGTGGACGTCGTCAGGCGGTCCGGTGCGCAGGATGAGGCGACGCCGATCGTCGCCGGCCCGCGCCTGAAATGCCCACGTCGCGCGGCTTGCTCCGCCGGTCAGCCGCCGCAGATCCTCGACGTGGACCGGGCCCCCCAGCACGGGCACGAGCAGGTCGGCCAGTGCCGAACGCAGTCGGTCGACGTCCATCAGCCGGACCTCCGGCCGAACTTGAACAGGCGCTGGGCAACTCGGCGGATCTGGATCTCTTCGGCACCCTCGGTGATGCGGTACCGGCGGTGATGCCGGTAGATGTGTTCGAACTGCTGGTGACGGCTATAGCCAAGGCCGCCGAACACCTGCATGGCCCGGTCGGCGGCCTCGCAGACCAGCCGGTTGGCACGGTAATTGGCCATCGACACCTTGTCGGACACCTCGAGGTGGTGGTTGCGGTCCAGGTGCCAGGCCGCGTAATAAACCAGTAGCCGCACCATTTGGGCTTCGGTCTGCAATTCCACCAGCGGCCACTGCACGGCCTGGTTGACCGACAGAGGCTTGCCGAACACCACCCGCTCCGAGGCGTACGCGACCGATCGGTCGATGCAGTACTGGGCGGCGCCCAGGCTACTTGCGGCCTGGCGAATCCTGTTCTCGTGCAGGAATGTTTGCGCCACCTCGAGGCCGCGGTCCACCTCGCCGAGCACCGCGTCGCCGGGCACGCTGACGTCGCGGAGCACGACCTCGCCGTGGTCGGTAGGCATGTTGAACGTCCACCAGTAGAACGGAACCTCGAAGCCGGGTGCATCGGTGGGAACGAGCAGCGCGGTGATGCCGTGGGCTTGACCGGGTTCGCCGGAGGTGCGCGCGAAGATCAGATCGTGGGTGGCGCGGTGCACCCCCGTGTTCCACCGCTTGGCGCCGTTGATCACCCAGCCGTCGGCGGTTCGTTCGGCCCGGGTCTCGAGCCACGTCGCATCCGAACCGTGTGCCGGTTCGGTGAGCCCGAACGCGAAGCTGCGCTCGCCGGTGATCAGCGCCTCGGACCACACCTTCCGCTGCGTTTCGGTGCCGAACCGCTCCATCATGATCACCTGCGGGAAGTTGCCGACGATCGACGACTCGTCCTGCAGGTCGTTGTGCAGGCCCAGACCCTTGGCGGCCAGATGTTCCCGGATGACGGCCATGTCCAGGTTGGTGCCGTCGCGGCCACCCAGCGATGCCGGCAGCGCGTAGCGCAGCCAACCGGCCTTGTCGGCGCGCCGGCGCATCTCGCCCAGCAGATCCTCCCATTCACGTCGCGGTATGCCGCCGTTGTCCCAGTCGGTGCGCGCATTCTCCCGACGATGGTCGAAGTACTGGATGTTCTCGCGTTCCAGCGGCTTGATCTCCCGCTCGATGAACGCGTCAATCTCCTCGAGCAACCGCGGAAGATGGTCCGGCAGAGTGAAATCCACGATGATCTCCTCAGTGTTCGGTGGATCGTCAGAAGCCGTAGAGCGTTTTCTTCCAGATGATCGACAGCGTATCGATCGCGTCCTCGTCGCTGATCCGCAAGCCGAGCCCGGAGGCATCGGGTCGCAGGAATACGGCGGTGAAGTTCTCGAACAGCAGCGCGATGGCCGCTGCAACGTGTTCGGGTTGCAGCTCGCGGCCATACCCCTGCTCGTGCGCGCGCCGCACCGAGGCGGCGACGATGTCCATGCCGAACCGCCGAAACTCGTTCTGCACCGCGGCGAACCGTTGCTGAGTGGCGCCCAGTTGAGCGACGGCGATCATGATGCCGATGTCCTGCTTGAACAAGTTCCAGTAACCGGTCACCACCGAGGAGAAGAACGCGGTGTCCTCGGGTGACTCCGGCAGCTGCACCGTCAGCCCCGACGGGGCGACTACGTCATGGAGGAAGGACTCGGCCAGCGCGGCCAACAGGTCTTCCTTGTCGTCGAAGTAACGGTAGAACACCGCGGGCGACTTGCCCGCCGCCGACGTAATGTCGGCCAACGTGGTGCCGTGAAAACCTCGCTCAGCGAACAGTTTTCGGGCCGCCTGTTCGATCGCGTCCCGGGTCTGTCTGCCCTTCGAGCTCAGCGTCGCGCGGGTCATCCTGATGGGGCCATCGTCATGCACCGGGCAGCCGGTCGCCGGCACGCAGCAGTGCGCCGGGCAGATCGTGCCCCACCACGCGCTGCGCGACCCGGGCCGCGCCGATGGCGGCGTCCAAGTCGACGTCGACGTGCACACCGCTGTCGCGCAGCATGTACACCAGGTCCTCGGTCGCGATGTTTCCGGTGGCGCCGGGGGCGAACGGGCAGCCGCCAAGGCCGCCGGCCGACGCGTCGAGCCGCGTGACGCCCGCACTGACCGCCGCGTACGCGCTGGCCAGCCCCGCTCCCCGGGTGTTGTGGAAGTGCGCGCCCAGCGGGGTGCCGCCGCTGAACTTGCGGACCTCGGTGATCAGGTCGGCCGTCCGCCGCGGCGTCGTCGTGCCGATCGTGTCGGCCAGCGCCAGCCGGTCGACGCCGTGCTCGCACGCCTGCGAGATCACGCCGAGTACCCGCTGCACCGGAGTCGGCCCGTCGAACGGGCAGTCCCAGGCGGTGGCGACAATGATCTCGACCGACGCGCCGCTGTCGTGGGCGATCGCAACGATGTCGCCGATCTGCGCGGTAGCCTCGGCGCTGTCCCGGCCGACGTTGGCGCGGCTGTGCCCGTCGGACGCCGATACCACGTACTCGATGGACCGAAGGCCCGCGGCAATCGCACGCTTGGCGCCGTTCGGGCTGGCGACCAGCGCGGAGAACTCGATGTCGGCGAACCGGGGCAGTTCGGCCGCCAGCTCCGCGGCGTCGGCGAGCGCGGGCACCTTCGTCGGTGACACGAACGCGGTCGCTTCGACTTCGCGAACCCCGGTGGCCGTGACCGCGTCGAGCAGTTCGAGCTTGGCGGCCAACGGAATCGGCTCCTCGATCTGCAGGCCGTCGCGCAGCGACACCTCGCGGATCGTGACATGGGACGGCAGAGCGCTCATAGCACCCCCCCGGCTCGTAGCGCGTCGAGCTCGGCCGTTGTCTTGCCGAGCAGCCCGACGTAGACGTCGTCATTATGTTGCCCCGGCCGGGCAGGGCCGGCGCTGCGAACACCGCCCGGCGTTGCCGACAGCTGCGGGACGACCCCCGGTCCGCGCACCGACTTGCCGATGCGCTCGTCGTGGTGCTCGACGATCATTCCGCGGGCGCGCAGCTGCGGGTCGTCGACCACCTCGGCGACCGTGTTGATAGGTCCGGCCACGACGCCCGCAGCGCTGAGTTCGTCGATGATCTCGCGCGGCTGCTTCTTTTCGGCCCAGTCGCCGATCAGCTTGTCCAGCTCGTCCTGGTTGCGGCCGCGGGCGACGTGGGTCGCGAACCGATCGTCCGTGCTGAGTTCCGGGCGGCCCATCGCCTGGCAGAGCCGACGGAACAACGTGTCCTGGTTCGCGGCGATCACCACCCAGCTGCCGTCGGCGGTGCGGTAGATGTTCGACGGCGCAATGCCCTCCAGCCGCGTGCCCGACGGGCCGCGCACCACGCCGCCGACGTCGTAGTCGGGAATCGTGGATTCCTGGATCGCCAAACAGGATTCGGTGATCGCCGCATCGACGACCTGGCCCTCGCCGGTGACCGTCCGGCGATACAGCGCGGCCAGTGCGCCCTGGACAGCGAACATCCCTGCCAGGCTGTCGCCCAGCGACAGCGCCAGCCGCGGCGGCGGCTGACCGGGGAAACCGTTCAGATGACGCAGCCCGCTGACGGCCTCGGCCACCGACGCGTAGCCGGCCTTGTGCGCATCCGGGCCGGTCTGCCCGTAGCCTGACACCCTGACCAGGATGATGCCCGGATTGCGTTGGCGCAGCACGTCATAACCGATACACCACTTTTCCAGCGTGCCGGGCCTGAAGTTCTCCACGATGATGTCGGATCGTTCGACGAGTTCCAAGAACAGGTCGCGGCCGCGGGCTTCACGCAGGTTCAGGGTGATGACCTTCTTGTTGCGGGCATGCACGGTCCAGAAGAAGTGGTGCCCGTCGCGCTCGGCCTGGCCCCAGGTGCGCAGCGGGTCCGGCGCACCGGGCGGCTCGACCTTGATCACCTCGGCGCCCAGGTCGCCGAGCAGCCGGCCGGCGAACGGTCCGGCGATCAGCGTGCCGAGCTCCAGCACCCGGATACCGTCTAGTGCGCCGGTCGGAATCATCGCGGGTCCGCGAAATCGTGGCGTGCCAGCCAGTCGGTGACGGTCTCGACGGCCCGGCGCAGCGCGTCGCGCTGGTCGGGGCCCGCGTAGTAGTGAGTGGCGCCCGGAATCTCGTGTATCTCCTTGTCGGGGTGACCGATTGCGTCGAAGAGCCTGCGGGTGTGGCTGGGGGTGCAGGCGTCGTCGGCGAGGTTGCCGATCACCAGCGCCGGCACCGCGATGTCACGCCCGCACGTTACCCCGTCGGCACGCGCGTCGTCATAGCTCCACTGCGACAACCAGCTGCGCAGCGTGCAGAACCGGGCCAACCCGACCGGGCTCATGTTCACCACCCGAGGATCACCCAGGTAACAGGTTCCCGGTGTGCGATCGTTGCGATCCACGGCGGGGTCGAGCCACCGCGGATCGGCCATCGTGCCGTGCACGACAAACGCGAACTCGTCATCGGGTCGTCCGGCGGCCTTCAACTCGGCCAGTTTCGCCTTGACCCACGCGGTGATCCGGCGATTGCGGTCGATCTGCGCCTGCCGGTAGCGGGCCACGAACTCCTGGCTGTAGGGCGGCCGGTTCGGGTTGTCCGGGTCGTAGAGGTCCAGTTCGGGATCGCGTTTCGTGGGGTCGGATTCGTCGAGGACGGACGCATCCAGCCACTCGGTGAGCGTGCCGTGGCGGCTGATGTGCGCGGCCAACAGCATGATGCCGTCGGCCGGGACCAGTCCCAGCTTGGTCAGGTCCGGGCCGTCACCGGACGGGCTGGCCGTCACCGTCGGATTCCGGGCCTGCTGCTGGTAGAACACCGACAGCGCGCCGCCGCCGCTCCAGCCGGCCAGCACCACCTTGTCGTAGCCCAGCCGGCTCTTGGCGTCCTTGATGCACTCGCCGAGGTCCTGGACGACCTTCTCCATCAGGAGCGCCGAGTCGGTGCCACGGAACCGGCTGTTGCAGTAGATAACGTGGTGGCCGGCGCGCGCCAGCCCGTTCATCATCGGCAGATAGGCGCCGCCGCCGATCGGGTGCATGAACACCAGCACAGTGTCGGAGGGTTTCGCCTTCGGCCGCAGCAGGTGGCTTTCCAGCACCACCAGCTCGGCGACGCCACCGTAGACATCACGGACGTTCGAATCATTCTGGTAGGCAACGAGATACGGGATCCGGTCGTATTCGTACTTCACCGGTGCAGGGGCCGCCATCTCAGTGCCGCCCCAGGTCGTTCGCCAGCATCTCGGTGGACGGGGTCAACCTGCGCCGGGTGTCGATCGCGATGACCTGCCAGTCGACGCGGGAATGTTCGTCGAACTTGCGCCGGGCCCGCTCGCGCGCCTTCTCCGGCGCACCGTGATGAACCCCTTGCGGCGCATGCGTAATCAGTCCGGGCGGCATCGGGATGCCGAAGATCTCGCCGCCGTGGAAGAACGCGATCTCGTCGTAGTCGACGTTGCGGTGATACCACGGGGTGCGTTCGGTGCCGGGCACGCTCTCGGCGGGTTTGGGCAGGAAGTTCATCACGTACACGCCGGTGGCCTGCATGAACAGGTGCACTGTCGGTGGCAGGTGGACGCTGTCGGAGGTGACCACGTTGTAGTCGGCGATGTTGAACGTGAACGCGAAATTGTCGCCGCGCCAGCCTTCCACATCGATCGGATTGTGTTGGTAGAACAGTGATGTCGGACCACCCTCGTGGATCAGGCGCACCTCGTACTCGTCGCGGCCATCGTCGTCGATCGGGGCCGGCTCCGGGATGGTGGCCTGCGACGGGTCGAACGGGAAGTGCCGGCCGAGCGGACCTGGTGGCGGCGCCCGGAACTCGTCGGTGGCCTCGACCATCAGCAGGGTGGTTTCGCCGTCGGGCAGCCCTCGCCACGTCGTTGCCTTCGGCAGGTAGATCCAGTCGCCGTCGCGATAACGCAGCGGCCCGAACTCGGTCTCCACCAGGCCCGAGCCGCGGTGTACGAAGCACAACAGGTCGCCGTCGACGTGCCGGACGAAGAACGGCATCTCCTCGGCGCGGCGGCTCAGTGAGATCCGGCAGTCGGGATTGGAGAACAGCAGCAGGGGAGTGCCGGCAGGGTCGGTCGCGTCGCTGGGTCTCAGCTCGCCGGTGAGCACGTCGATGGGCCGCAGCGGGCCGCTGCTGTGATATGCCGTGGGGTCATGGCGGCGGTACATGTTCGCGGTCCGGCCGGTGAAGCCGCCGCGACCCAGTTCGTCGTCCTTGAGGCCGTCGAGATCGGCGTGCAGTCGACGCGGTGTAGTGCCTTTGCGCAGATGGACGAAGGATTCCAACGGTGCCTCCTCGGTCGCGCAGCCCGATAAAGTGAAAGTGATGTTACTTTTTGTTCTGGGTCACCGCAAGGGCTCGCGGGGTGAATCACGCGCTTTGGCTGCGTCGTTTCAATCTGGGCGAACGTGACGTGGGAAGGTAGTCAACAAATGCATGCCTACGACTACATGACCTACGAACAATTCGGTCGCAGATTCTTCGAGATCGCCGTTACAGAGGAGCGGGTCGCGGCTGCGTTCGCGGCGATCGCCGGTGACGAGTTCGAGATGGGGCCGATCGCGCAGGGCCCCGGCAGGTTCGCACGTGTCAACGCGAAAGTGAAAATTCTGCAGCCTCAGGCCAGGCGGACCATCGGCGACACGATCGACTTCTCGATCCGGATCCCGCTGAGGATCGATCTGGTCATCGATCTGCGTCTCGACAAGCAGCGCTTCACCGTCGCCGGCGAGATCGGGTTGCGCGCCACCGCGAAAGCCGCCGAACCGCTCGTGCTGATCATCGAGGTCGCCAAACCGCGGCCATCGGATATCAGGGTCGACGTGTCGTCACAGTCGATTCGCGGCGGGCTGTTGCGGATCATCGCCGACGTCGACGGTGAGATCCGGCGGTTCGTCGCCAAGTACGTCAGCGACGAGATCGACAAGCCGGCGTCGCAGGAGGCGCAAATCATCGACGTGGCCGCGCGCCTCGACAAAGCGTGGACGGGTATCTGACCCGCTCGCGCTACTTGAGCTCCGCCGACGACAAGCCGAGCAGCCTGCGGGCCACCACCAGCTGCTGAATCTGCTGCGTGCCTTCGAAGATGTCGAGGATCTTCGAGTCACGGGCCCACTTCTCGAGCAGCGTCTGCTCGGAATAGCCGACGGTGCCGGCCAATTCGACGGTCTTCAGCGTGATGTCGCTGGCGACCCGGGCAGCCTTGGCCTTGCCCATCGACGCTTCCTTGGAGTTCGGGATGTCATTGTCGGCCTGCCACGCCGAGCGCACAGTCAGTAAGTAGCCGGCTTCCCAGTCGGCTTCCATGCGGAGGAATTCCGCGGCCGGGGCACTTTGCGCGTGGGCCGGCTTGTCGTAGGAGATCTCCACCCCGGCCTCGGTGAGGATCTTGCGCAGCTCTTCGAGCGCCGCGCGGGCGATGCCGACGGCCATCGCGGCGACGACCGGCCGCGTGTTGTCGAAGGTCTCCATCACGCCGGCGAAGCCCTTCTCCACTTGGATTTCCGGGCTGCCGAGCAGGTTGTCCTTCGGGATCCGGACGTTGTCGAACCGGATTACCGCGGTGTCGGAGGCCTTGATGCCCAGCTTGTCCTCGAGCCGCTCGACGGTGACACCGGGGTAGTCCCGCGGCACGATGAACGACTTGATCGCCGCGCGGCCCAACGACTTGTCCAGCGTGGCCCACACCACGATGTGGGAGGCCCGCGAACCGGCGGTGACGAAGATCTTTTCGCCGTTGATCACGTACTCGTCGCCGTCGAGCTTGGCCGTCGTCGACACCGCTGCCGAGTCGGATCCAAAGCCCGGCTCGGTGATCGCCATCGCGGCCCACACGTCCTTGCCGAGTCGCTCCAGCTGCTCGTCGGTGGCCACACCGGAGATCGCAGCATTGCCCAGGCCCTGGCGCGGCACCGACAGCATCAGAGCGACGTCGCCCCAACTGATCTCCATCACGTTGAGCACGGCGGACATGTTGCCGCCGTTGCGGTTTGCTTCCTTGGCGTCGTCCGCGTCGCGGAACGCCTCTGCACCGGCGAACGCGACAGTCTTTGCCGCCGACATGCCTTCGAACAGGGTGGCGAGCGTCTCCAGCTCGACGGGGTAGTCGTGCTCACGCAGGTCGTATTTGCGCGAGATCGGTCGCAGCATCTCCGCGGCGCCCTGGTGCGCCTTCTCGATGACCGCCCGCAGCTTGCTCGGCAGTTCCAAATTGATTGCCATGACAGGTCTTTCGCTCGTAGAGACGTAGATGAAGACTTAGATGACGACAACGCCCTCGGCGACACCGATCGCGCGGAGGTCGCGGTACCAGCGTTCGACGGGGTGTTCCTTGGTGTAGCCGTGACCGCCGAGCAGCTGGACGCCGTCCAAGCCGATCTGCATGCCGCGGTCGGTGCCCATTCGCTTGGCCAGCGCCGCCTCGCGGGCGAACGGCAGACCCTGCTCGGCGCGCGACGCGCCGCGCCACGTGATCAGGCGCAGGCCGTCGAGTTCGATCGCGATGTTGGCGCACATGAACGCAACCGACTGGCGGTGAGCGATCGGCTCGCCGAAGGCTTGCCGTTCCTTGACGTAGGGAATGACGTAGTCGAGCACGGCGTGGCACGTGCCGACCGCCAGCGCCGCCCACCCGAGCCGTGCTAGCGCGATCGCCTCGGAGTAGTCGGTATCGGTGGCGTGGTCCTCGCCCAACCGCGCGGTCAACGGGACGGTCACGTGGTCGAGCTCCACCTGACCGAGAGCGGCGGCCCGGATGCCCATGCTCGGGTCGGGCTTGATCGACAGTCCCCGCGACGACGATTCGACGATGAACATCGCGGGCTTGCCGCCCAGTTGTGCGCCGACGATGAACAGCTCGGCGTCGGCTGCCGCGGGCACCAGCGACTTGACCCCTTCGAGCCGGTAACCGCTCGGGGTGCGCACCGCGGTCGTCTTCAGCGCCGTCGGGTCGAAAAGCGCATGTGGCTCGGTGATCGCGACGCAGGCCTGCGGCACGTTGTCCCCCGCGAACTCCGGCAGATACGTGGCCTGCTGGTCGGCGCTGCCCCAGTGAGTCAGGGCGGAGGCGACGCCACCCGGCGCCAGAATCGGTAGCGCCAGGCCCATGTCGCCGTAGGCGAGCGCCTCGGCGACGAGCGCGTTGGTCACCGCCGATCGGTGGGCGGCGATGCCCTCGAAGTCTTCGGGGATGTTGATCGCGGTGATGCCGAGTTCGGCGGCCTTGGCGATCCGCTCGCGCGGGTAGGTGGCGGCCTCGTCGGCGTCGTGGGCCGCCGGCCGCAGGATCTCCTCGGCGAATTCGCTAACCGTCTCGACGATGAGCTTCTGGTCATCGTCGGGGGTCAGGTCGAAGTAGTTCTTGCCGCTGGCCTTCAGCCGGGTGGGACCGCCGCGCAGTCCCTGCACCCGCTTGAATTGGCGGGTGCCCGCGCCTGCGACCGAGAAGGCTTGCTTGACGCCGTAGCGCAGGGCGCGGTTGAGCGGGCCACGCAGGTTGTACTTATCGAGAAATTCCTGACCGACGAGCGGTGTGATCAGCGCAAGCCCGATGTCAGTGGGGGTTCGCTTGTGCTTGCGGAATCCCACCGCGCTCTCGCGCCCGTTCGTCTTGGCGGGACGTTTGGCGGCGCCGTTGGCAGGCAGTGTGTTGGTCATGTCAGCAGCCTCAGTGGTAGGTGGCGATGCTCGGTACCGTATCTTACTCCAGAGTAAGGTAGAGCGTTCGTGTTAAGTAACTCACAACGCTGTCGACCTGCCTTCGCGGGTTGCTGCCGATGAGCGCTCGTGCGCAGAAGGGACAGTGAAGGCTCATGCGATCCGGACCGGGAGCCGCCTCGGGCCCCACTCCCCGACGGGTCCGTCATAGATGCCCGGCAGTGGGCTGCCACAGTCGCGGCAGTGGCCATCGTCGGTGACCGCGTAGCGACGGATCGTGTACCAGTCGCGGATCACGACCGCCGCGTCGCACCTGGGGCATGACGTGGTGCCGCCGTCTGCGTCGTGCACGTTGCCGGTGTAGACGAACCGCAGCCCTTCGGCCATCGCGATCCGGCGCGCCCGGGTCAGTGTGGCGGCCGGGGTGCGGGGTATATCGGTCATCTTGTAGTCGGGATGAAACGCGGTGAAATGCAGCGGCACATCCACGCCGAGGCTGTCGCGGATCCACCTGCATTCCGACGCGATCTCGGCGTCGCCGTCGTTGCGTCCGGGGATCAGCAGCGTCGTGATCTCGAGCCACACGTCGGTCTCGTGCCGCAGATAGACGAGTGTGTCCAACACGTCATCGAGGTGCCCGACGCAGACCTTCCGATAGAAGTCCTCCGTGAACGCCTTCAGGTCAACGTTCGCGGCATCGATGTGCCGATAGAACTCGGTGCGCGGTGCCGGGCACATGTAGCCTGCGGTCACCGAGATGGCCTTGATGCCGAGTTTGTGGCAGGCATCCGCGACGTCGGCGGCGTACTCCCAGAAAATGGTCGGGTCGTTGTACGTGAATGCCACACTGCGGCAACGGAGTTCGGCGGCGACCCGCGCCAGAGCTTCCGGCGTCGCTCGCGCGGCGAGGGTGTCGATCTCGCGGGACTTGGAAATGTCCCAGTTCTGGCAGAACTTGCACGCGAGGTTGCAACCGGCCGTGCCGAACGACAGCACCGCCGAACCCGGCAGGAAATGGTTGAGCGGCTTCTTCTCGACCGGGTCCACGCAGAACCCGCTCGACCTGCCGTAGCTGGTCAGCACGATCTGGTCGTCAGACCTGGCGCGTACGAAGCACAGGCCGCGTTGGCCCTCGTGGAGTTTGCACGCTCTCGGACACACGTCGCACTGAATCCGTCCGTCGTCGAGGCGGTGCCAGTGCGTCGTCGGGACCGTGAACGGGTCGGGGAGGGTCATCGGGTGCTCCGAGGCCAGGCTACCTCCCTAAAGCCGGTGCAGAACGGCTTGCTGGAGCAGTCCGTTCGTGGCGACCGCGCTGCCGCCGTGCGGCCCCGGCCGCCCCTGCAGGCTGGTGAACGCACCACCGGCCTCCCGCACGAGGATGTCGACGGCCGCCAAGTCCCACACGTTCACTTCCGGCTCGAGCGCGATGTCCACGGCGCCCTCCGCGACCAGGCAGTACGAGTAGAAGTCGCCGTATCCCCGCACCCGCCACACATCGTCGGTCAGGACCATGAAGCGTTCGCGCAGCCCGCGGACCGCCCAGCCGGCCAGGTCGGAGAACGACAGGCTGGCTGCCCGCAGGTCGGCGACCGACGACACGCGCAAGCGGCCCGGCTGTTCTTGGCCAATCCTCGAGAACGAACCCTGGCCCGCGGCGGCCCACCATCGTCGCTGCATGGCTGGGGCGCTGACTACTCCCACCACGGGTACATCATCGGACAGTAGCGCAATCAGCGTCGCCCATATCGGCACCCCGCGGACGAAGTTCTTGGTGCCGTCGATCGGGTCGATGACCCATTGTCGTCCGGTGAATGCCCTTGTGCCGCCGAGCTCTTCGCCATAGACGGAGTCGTCGGGACGATGAAGTCCGAGCTTCCTGCGCAGCGACGCCTCGACATCGTTGTCGGCGTCGGTGACGGGGCTCATGTCGGGTTTGGTGCGTATCTGCAGGTCTTGCGCGCCGTACCGCGTCATCGTCAGCGAATCGGCTTCGTCGGCCAACTCGAGTGCGAGCGTCAGATCGTCTGCGCCTTGCGTCATGTCTGCAGTCTTACCATTGCGGTGTGTGGGAAATCGGTGTGCTGCTTGTGCTGATCGGGGCGATCGTGTTGGTGGCGGCGCCATGGTTGATGCGCCGCATGCCTCGGGGCGAGACGGTCTCCGGAACGTTGCTCATCACCGGCGTCAGCCCGCGTCCCGACACCACCGGCGAGCAATTCGTCACCGTCACCGGCGTGATCAACGGCCCCACTGTCGACGAGCACGTCGTGTATCAACGCTATGCGGTCGATGTGAATCAGTGGCCCACGGTGGGTGAGCTGATGCCCGTCGTCTACTCGCCGAAGAACCCCGACAACTGGACCTTCGCTCCGACACCGGGGCCGGCTCAGTAGCCGGGACTATTGGGATAGCCAGGGCTGTACGGGTAGCCCGGACTGTTGGGGTAGGCAGGAGCGTTGGGGTAGGCAGGAGTGTTCTGTGCCGGAACCTGCACCGGGATCGGAACCGGCATGAACGGGATGTTCAAGTAGGTCGTCGTCATCACCGGCCTCGTGGTGGTCGGCGTCGTGGTGGTCGGCGTCGTGGTGGTCGGCGTCGGCGTGGTTGTCGTGGTGGTTGTCGTTGTTGTGGTGGTCGGGGGTGTGGTCGTCGTCGGCGCGATCGTCGTGGTCGTAATCGGCGCCGGCGCAACGGTTGTGGGCGGTGGGGGAGGTGGCGGCGGCGGCAATGGTGACGGTGATGGTGATGGCGGTGGCGGTGGCGGTGGCGGCGGCGGCGGGGCGATGGTGGTCTGCACAACCGGGGGCGCGACAGGGGCAGGCGGCGGGGCGCTGGGGGGCGGTGGGGACATGGCCGGCGCCGACGGCTTGGTAGCCGGTACGCTGCTGTTCATGCTGGTCAGCGCGTAGGTGGCGCCGCCGATCGCGATCAGCGGGACGATCGCGATCAAGCCGAGGGCGAGGAGCGGGCGGCGATACCACGGCAGCGGCTCTTCTTCGATGGGGCTCTCGGCGGGGACGAATTGCACTGGTGGTCGGGCGGCGGTGTCGAGAACGTAGGGGTTGCCCACGTAGGGCACCGGTTCGTCGCCGCCCTTGTCCTCCGACCACGCCAACGCCCGAAAGGTGGACGAACCTTCCTCGTCCGAAACCGGCTCGGCCACAGCAGCCGTTATCGCTCCGGTGACGACGCCAGTGGGTGCGTCGGGATCTGGCCCGTGCGCTGCTGTCAACGCCGCACCCGCGGCCGCGTTGAGCTCCGGCCGTGGCGTCGTCACCACGGAGACCTGCAGGCGCTCTGAAAGGAGTTGAGGGATAAGCGGAATGCTCGAGCCACCGCCCACGATTGCAACCGCTGCCAGATCGGCGGACGGAGTTCTGTTGCGCTGCAACATGTCCTCAAGCGCCGTGACTACACCCGCCAACGGCTCACGGATCTGTTGCTCGAGTTCTGTCCTGGTCAGGCGAATCCTGCTGCTGTGACCAGGAATTTCAGCCAGCAGTTCGGTCGCCGACTCCATCGACAATCGCTCTTTGGCCTGGCGGCACTCATCGCGGAGGCGGCTCAGTGACCCGACCGAGGCAGTGGCAGCGGTCTCGGTCGTGCCCGCGCCGGCGATGCCGTTCAGCACATGGGTCAGCAGCAGTTGATCGATCTCGTCGCCGGAAAAGTCTGTGTAGCGCACGGTTCCGTCGATCGGAGCGAAGTCGGATCCGGCATCGGCCAAGCTCAGGCTCGTACCGTTGGCGCCGAAGTCGAGCAGCGCCACCACGCCGTGCGTCGGCAAACCCGGGTTGGCCCGCAACGCGGCGAGCGCCGTGTACGCGTCCGAAACAACACGCGCCGGAACGTCATTGGGCGCCAGGGTCGGCAGCGTCGATATCTCGTCGCGCAACGCAGCCACGGCGGCGGGACCCCAGTACGTCGGGGCCGCTATCAGGATGTCGGTCGGTCGGGTGCCGTTGGACACCGTGTCGACCATTGCCGCCAGAGCCTCGGCCATCAGACGTGCGGCGTGGTATCGCGAGCCGTCAGCCGCCACCAGCGGAATCGGGTCACCGACGCGCTCGACGAACCCCCTCATGACCACGCCGTGTTGAGCCGGATCGGTCACGCCGACGACGGGCGCGCGATCGGGGAACAAGGTCAGCACGGCGCGGCGTGTCACAGGGCTGCTCCCGACACGCGCAGCGACCAAATTGGTCATCCCGATCGACAACCCCACGGGGTCGCTCATACGCATACCTTGCATTGACGACGGCCGACGGCGTTGCTCACGATAGCCGGTGAACGGCCGCGACAGCGTCCGACACCCCGCGGCGAGACCTTAGGCGCCGATGCCAATTTCCTGAGGGCCGCTGCTCGTCGCGCTGGCAAACATCGTCATCCGTGCCCGATGCGCAGCAGATCAGCCACGCTGGCCAGCTTGACCCTGGGTCGTCCGTGCGGCTCACCGCTGGTGCGCTCGTGGAGGTCGATGAGTTGCCAGTGCTCGTCGGTGACCAGGTGCGGCTGACGTGACAGCAACCACTCCATCAGCCCCGCGGCGTGGTCGGCGCCGAAGTCGGCCAACTCCGCGTCGACGAGATCGGCGACCAACGTGTCGACGGTGTGTTGAGAGTCCTTCTTGTTAGTGCCGATCACCCCGGACGGACCACGCTTGATCCAGCCGACGACATACTCGTTGCTGCGGCCATCGACTCGCCCGTCGGTGTGCGGGATCGTGCCGGTCTTCTCGTCGAACGGCAAACCCGGCGTCGGCACGCCGCGGTAGCCGATCGCGCGCACCACCAGCTGGACGGGCAGCATCTCGCGGGCGCCGGTGTCCTTGGCGACGACCCGTCCGTTGTCGTCGGTCACCAACTCGTTGCGGCCGAGCACGATCTCCTGAACCTTGGCGTCGCCACGGATCTCGATCGGTGAGGTGCGGAATTTGAACACGATGCGTCTATTGCCGGGATGCCGCTGCTGATTGGCGTAGCCCCGCAACACCTTGAGGTTCTGTTTCGCGATTTTCCCGGCCGCCTCTGCCTCCTCGTCGGAGATGTCGGCGACGTCGGCGGGATCGACGATCACGTCGATGTCCTCGAGGCCCTTGAGGTCGCCCAGCTCGCGCAGCTCCAGTGTGGTGAACGTCGCCTGCAGTGGCCCCCGGCGGCCGACGATCACCACCTCCTCGACCCCGCGCGGGTCGAGCAGCTCCAGCGCGTGGTCGGCGATGTCGGTCGTGCGCAGCTCGTCGGGGTCACTGACGAGGATGCGTGCCACGTCAAGCGCGACGTTGCCGTTGCCGACGACGACGGCCCGCCCGGACGACAGGTCCGGCGACATCCCCTGGAAATGCGGGTGCGCGTTGTACCAGCCCACCAGCTGGACGGCGGCGATGCTGCCGGGCAGCTCCTCGCCCGGAATGCGCAGCGGTTTGTCGGTCTGGGTGCCGACCGCATAAATCACCGCGTCGTAGCGCTCGGCAAGCTCGTGGGCCTGCACGTGCTCACCCACTGCCAGGTTGCCGAAGAACCGGAATCGCGGATCGGCCGCGGTCTTCTCGAACTGCGCGCTGATCGACTTGATTTTCGGGTGATCGGGCGCCACCCCGGAGCGCACCAGACCCCACGGCGTCGGCAGCATCTCCAGCATGTCGACGTGGACATCGGTCCCGTCCGGCGAGTCGGCCAGCTTCAGCAGCGACGCAGCGGCGAAGTACCCGGAGGGTCCCGAGCCCACGATCGCCACGTAGTAAGGGCGCATGTTCGTGCCTTCCCCCGTTTCCCGGCCCCGCGCAGCGGGCTGTCACGACGAAGCCGAGACGGTTACGCCTCGATGCTAAACGTGACCGCTCGCCGGGTCCGGGCGTCGGCCACCGGTAACCTTGGCAGGCGTGGATCCCGACCGCCAGGCCGACATCGCCGCCCTCGACTCCACGCTGACCAGCGTGGAGCGGGTGCTCGACGTCGACGCGCTGCGGGCCCGCATCGACAAGCTCGGACACGAGGCCGCCGACCCGAACCTGTGGGACGACCAGGCGCGGGCGCAACGGGTTACCCGTGAGCTGTCTCACACACAGGGCGAGCTGCGCCGGGTCGAGGATCTGCGGCGCCGCCTCGACGATCTCCCGGTGCTGTATGAACTCGCGGCCGAGGAAGACGGGGCGGGCGCGTCCGAATTGGTGTCAGAGGCCGACGCCGACCGCAAGCAGCTGCGCGAGGACATCGAAGCGATGGAAGTCCGCACGCTGCTGTCCGGCGAATACGACGAGCGCGAGGCGCTGGTGACCATTCGGTCCGGCGCGGGCGGGGTGGACGCCGCCGACTGGGCGGAGATGCTGATGCGGATGTACATCCGCTGGGCGGAAAAGCACAAGTATCAGGTGGAAGTGTTCGACACCTCCTACGCCGAAGAGGCCGGCATCAAGAGTGCGACGTTCGCGGTGCACGCACCCTTTGCCTACGGCACGCTGTCGGTGGAGCAGGGCACGCATCGGCTGGTGCGCATCAGCCCGTTCGACAACCAGAGCCGCCGCCAGACGTCGTTCGCCGAAGTCGAGGTGCTGCCGGTGGTGGAGACCACTGACCACATCGACATCCCGGAAAGCGACGTCCGCGTGGACGTGTACCGCTCCAGTGGTCCGGGCGGTCAGTCGGTCAACACGACCGACTCGGCGGTTCGACTCACGCACATCCCGACCGGTATCGTGGTCACCTGCCAGAACGAGAAGTCGCAATTGCAGAACAAGATTTCGGCGATGCGCGTGCTTCAGGCAAAGTTGTTGGAACGCAAGCGTTTAGAAGAACGCGCCGAGCTGGATGCGCTGAAGGGCGACGGAGGCAGTTCGTGGGGCAATCAGATGCGCTCCTACGTCCTGCATCCGTACCAGATGGTCAAGGACCTGCGCACCGACTACGAGGTCGGCAATCCGGCGGCGGTGCTGGACGGGGACATCGACGGGTTCCTTGAGGCGGGAATCCGCTGGCGCAACAGACGCGATGACGAATAATTACCTGGCTTTGTCGGTGACCAGCTGGCATGACTTCTGGCGCGGCCAGATCGGCGAGTGGATCATCACGCGCGGACTGCGAATCGTGCTGCTGCTCATCGGTTCCCTGCTGATCGCCCGATTCATCAACTGGTCGGCGCAGAAGGTCACCAGGCGGCTGGACGAGGGCTTCCGGGAAAGTGACGCGCTGGTGCGTCCGGAAGCCACCAAACACCGGCAGGCTGTCGCGTCGGTGATCTCGTGGGTGTCGATCGCGATCGTCTACGTGGTGGTTGCGGTGGAGGTCACCGACATCCTGGCGATCCCGGTCGGCTCGCTGGTGGCGCCCGCGGCGGTGCTGGGCGCCGCGCTCGGTTTCGGCGCGCAACGCCTGGTCCAGGACCTACTCAGTGGGTTCTTCATCATCACCGAAAAGCAGTACGGGTTCGGTGATCTGGTCCAGCTAACGATCTCGGGCGTGTCCACCGACGCGCGCGGCACCGTAGAAGACGTGACGCTGCGGGTGACCAAGCTCAGGTCCAGCGACGGCGAGGTCTTCACGATTCCCAACGGGCAGATCGTGAAAACGGTCAACCTGTCAAAGGACTGGGCGCGCGCGGTCGTCGACATCCCGGTTCCGGTGACGGCCGACTTGAACCAGGTCAACGAGGTATTGCACGGGGTGTGCAGCAGCGCGATACAAGACCCGCAGTTGAAGGATCTGCTGCTTGACGAGCCGTCGTTGATGGGTGTCGAGAGCATCGAGTTGGACAACGTGAACCTGCGCATGGTGGCCCGCACGCTGCCCGGCAAGCAGTTCGAGGTCGGGCGGCGCCTGCGGGTGCTGGTCGTTGCCGCGCTGAGCCGCGCCGGCATCGTGACCCCGACCGAGGCGTCGCCAACGGTGGGTGCCATGGTGCACCCGGCCACGGCCAGCGGCGCGGAGGAGACGCAGGCGTCGGAAGGGTCCAAGAGTTCGTGACCAAGGAAGACCGAGGCTGGCCGGCCTATCTATTCGGCGGGCGTGTCCGCACGTCTACTGCCGCGCTGATCCTGGCGTTCATCGTGGTCTGGTTCCTCTACGAGACGTACCAGCCGCCGGCGAAGCCACCGCCGGCCCCTGCCACACAGGTCGTGCCGCCCGGCTTTGTGCCCGACCCCAACTACACGTGGGTCCCGCGAACGTCGGTACGGCAGTGGTCCACCACCACCGAGACCACCACGACAACGACGACCACCGAGACCACCAGCCCGACTGAGTCGACGACGCCGTCGTCGACAACCACGGGTACGCCGCCACCCGGTGCACCGACGACAACGACCACGCCCGTGCCTGGCGTGCCGCCGCCCACGACGACCACTACTACGGCGGTCCTGCCGGGGCCCGGACCGTCGGCAACTCCGTCGCGGTAGCGGGGCCTGCTCGAAACCACAGCTACACTGGCGTGCCGTGATGATCACCCTTGACAAAGTAAGCAAGCAGTACAAGAGGTCGGCCAGGCCTGCGTTGGACAACGTGAGCCTCAAGATCGACAAGGGTGAGTTCGTCTTCTTGATCGGGCCGTCGGGTTCGGGCAAGTCCACGTTCATCCGGTTGCTGCTGGCGGAGGAGACCCCGACGCAGGGCGATGTGCAGGTCTCGAAGTTCCACGTCAACAAGCTGCCCGGGCGCCACATCCCGAGCCTGCGGCAGCTCATCGGCTGCGTGTTCCAGGACTTCCGGCTGTTGCAGACGAAGACGGTCTACGACAACGTCGCGTTTGCGCTCGAGGTCATCGGCAAGCGTGCCGAGGTGATCAACCGCGTGGTGCCGGAAGTGCTCGAGATGGTCGGGCTTTCCGGCAAGGCGAACCGGCTGCCGCACGAGTTGTCCGGTGGTGAGCAGCAGCGAGTCGCGATGGCCCGCGCATTCGTCAACAGGCCGCTGGTGCTGCTGGCCGACGAGCCGACCGGAAACCTCGACCCGGAGACCAGCAAGGACATCGTCGACCTGCTCGAACGGATCAACCGCACCGGCACCACGGTCGTGATGGCCACCCACGACCATCACATCGTCGACTCGATGCGCCAGCGCGTCCTCGAGCTCGACATGGGCAAGCTCGTGCGCGACGAGCAGCGCGGCGTGTATGGGATGGACCGCTAAGTGCGTTTGGGATTCCTTGTCAACGAAGTCATAACCGGTCTTCGTCGCAACATCACCATGACGGTTGCGATGATCCTCACGACCGCGATCTCGATCGGATTGTTTGGCGGCGGCCTGCTGGTGGTCCGGCTGGCCGACCATTCCCGCGACATCTACCTCGACCGGGTGGAGTCGCAGGTCTTTCTGACCAACGACGTCTCGGCCAACGACCCGACCTGCGACGCTGACCCCTGCAAGGCGCTGCGGTCGAAGATCGAGGCACGTGATGACGTGAAATCGGTGCGATTCCTCGACCGCGACGACGCCTACAACGACGCGATCCGCAAGTTCCCGCAGTTCAAGGACGTCGCCAGCAAGGACTCGTTCCCGGCGTCGTTCATCGTCAAGCTGGCGAATCCCGACCAGCACAAGGACTTCGACCAGGCGATGGCCGGTCAGCCCGGCGTGCAGGGTGTGCAGAACCAGAAGGATCTGATCGATCGGTTGTTCGCGGTTCTCGACGGGCTCTCCAACGCCGCGTTCGCGGTGGCAATCGTTCAGGCGATCGGGGCGATCCTGCTGATAGCCAACATGGTTCAAGTCGCGGCATATACCCGTCGCACCGAAGTCGGCAT
Source organism: uncultured Actinomycetota bacterium (assembly GCA_963811535.1). Classification (GTDB taxonomy): domain Bacteria; phylum Actinomycetota; class Actinomycetes; order Mycobacteriales; family Mycobacteriaceae; genus Mycobacterium. The sequence goes on from CAWERF010000004.1 coordinate 133,266, forward strand.
CATGCGGTTGGTGGGCGCAAGCCGCTGGTATACCCAGTTGCCTTTCCTGCTCGAGTCGATGGTGGCCGCACTCATCGGCGTCATCATCGCGATCATCGGCCTGATCGTGGTGCGGGCGTTGTTCCTGGAGAACGCGCTCCGCCAGTTCTACCAGGCCAACTTGATAGCCAAGATCGACTATGCCGACATCCTCTACATTTCGCCGATCCTGGTGTTGGTCGGCGTCGCGATGGCGGGCGTCACGGCGTACGCGACATTGCGGCTCTACGTGCGGCATTAGCCGTGAGCAAGAAGGCCCAGGACACGGGGGCGAAGCGACAGATCGTCGCGACGAATCGCAGGGCGCGGCACGACTATTCGATCCTCGACGTCTTCGAGGCGGGAATCGCGCTGACGGGCACCGAGGTGAAAAGCCTGCGAGACGGCAAGGCGTCGCTGGCCGACTCGTTCGCGACCGTCGACAACGGCGAGGTGTGGCTGCGCAACGTGCACATCCCGGAGTATCACCACGGCACCTGGACCAACCACGTGCCGCGGCGCAACCGCAAGCTGCTGCTGCACCGCCGTGAGATCGACACGCTGATCGGCAAGATCCGCGACGGCAACCTGACGCTGGTGCCGTTGTCGCTGTATTTCTCCCAAGGCAAGGTCAAGGTGGAGCTGGCGCTGGCACGGGGCAAGCAGGCGCGCGACAAGCGGCAGGACATGGCGCGCCGTGAGGCGCAGCGTGAGGTCACCAGGGCGCTGGGCCGTCGCGTCAAGGGCATGACCTGATCGGCGTCGTTCTCGCGCTGTCGCCCGCAAGCGGGAGGTGCCCCCAGTCGGCGCTGAGCTACGGGGTCAGCGATTTCGTCGGCGGCATCGCGTCGAGGCGGGGGCGGGCACCCGTAATCTGCGGCCTCCGACCGGGCAACCGCTGCGGCTGGCGATCCTGGCGGGGCTGCTGGACACCGCCGCCAGCGTGTGCACGCTGCTGGCGCTGGCGTCGGTGGCAATGATCGCCGCCCGCTGACTGCGGCTTAGCATCGTCGGGTGACCCGCCTGGACAAAGATGACGTGCTGGCCGGCTTGTTCGGCTCATGGGACGACATCGACGCGCTGCTGTCCACCCTGTCCGACGAACAGTGGCAGGCCGCGACGCCGCTGCCTGGGTGGGACGTGCACGACGTGGTGGCACACCTGATCGGCACGGAGTCGTATCTGCAGGGGATTCCGACGCCGACGGCCGACTGCGATGTGTCGGCGCTGCCACATGTACACAACGAGGTCGGGGTTCTGAACGAATGCTGGGTGCGACATCTGCGGCCAGAGTCACCGAACGCGATGCTCGAGCGTTTCCGGGCGATCACCGGGGAACGGCGCAAGGTGCTCTCGGCGATGAAGGACGGCGAGTGGAACGGGCAGACCGTGACGCCGGCCGGGCCCGACACGTATGGCCGGTTCATGCGGGTGCGGACGTTCGACTGCTGGATGCATGAGCAGGACATCCGCGAAGCGGTGGGAGTGTGGGCTACCGACGAGGTGCTGGCCGGCCCGCCGGCGGTCCAGACGTTCGACGAGATCACGGCCGGCCTCGGCTACATCGTCGGCAAGCTCGGCGGTGCCCCTGAGGGGTCGCGCATCGCGTTCGAGCTCACCGGTGCGCTGCAGCGCACTCTGCGGGTCGCGGTGAACGACCGCGCCCGGGTGGTGGACGACTTCGACGGAGCGTCGCCGACCTCCGCGATCCAGGTGGACGGCGTGCTGTTCACCCGGCTGATCGGCGGGCGGACCACCGCCGTGCAGAACATCAATGCGATTGAACTGTCCGGCGATGTCGACGTGGCCCGACGCATCGCCGAGCACCTGAAATTCGTGATGTGATCGCGCTCTGGCCGGGATGGATGTGCGCTGGCCAGATGTTGCACAGGCCGTACAATGGACTGTCCTGCCGAAGGACGGCGGGGATGCGAGGGGCTGAACGGTTTCGACTTCGCGCATCGAACCAAGGGAAGCGTGCCGGTGCAGGCAAGAGACCACCGTAAGCGTCGTTGCGACCAATTAAGCGCCGATTCACATCAGCGCGACTACGCTCTCGCTGCGTAAGCGACAGCTAGTCTGTCAGACCGGGAAAGCCCTCGGCCCGGACCCTGGCATCAGTTAGAGGGATCAACCGGTGGGTCCGGTCGCGGGACTCATCGGGACACCACACAGCGACTGGGATCGTCATCCCGGCGAGTTCGCGAGACCGGGAGATCCGAGTAGAGGCATAGCGAACTGCGCACGGAGAAGCCTTGAGGACATGCCGTAGGACCCGGGTTCGATTCCCGGCAGCTCCACTAAAAGGCCCAGGTCAGGGTGATAATCCCAAGCCTGGGCCTTTCTGCGTCAACCCTTCGTTCCAACGTCTCTCGGGTTGAGGAGCGTTCGTAGCAGTGGCGTGATGAGTCGCAGGATGTCGTCGACGTCGGCGTCCTTCAGATCGGGCATCCGCAGGATGTAACGCTGGCTGGCAATGCCCATCAGCATCGCGCCGGCCAGGGCGGCGCGTAGGCGCGCATCGGGAGCATCGATGGTGGCTGCCATCGTGTCGACCGATTGTGCGGTGATGTGGGTGCGCAGAAGCTCGGCGGCATCCTCACTGGTCATGCTGGTGCGCAGCAGCACCGCCATTGGGGTGTTCGGGTCGGCCGCCCACGCGGCCAGCATTGACCGGGCAAGGTTCTCCGTTGTCTCTGCCGCCGTGGGTAGCCGTTTCGGGTGAGCAGGCGACAGTCGTCGAAACACCGCTAGCTCGAGAGCTGGAGGCAGCGATGCACGAAGGCGATCGCGATGCCGCCCTCACCGACGGATGCTGCCACGCGCTTCACCGATCCGGAGCGTATATCGCCGACGGCGAAGATCCCCGGGGCGCTCGTTTCGAGAGCGAACGGCTCGCGATCGGCGTTCCATTGTCCCGCCTTGATCGCGTCGGTTCCCGTCAAGACGAAGCCGTGCTCGTCGCGCGAGATCTGCGAGGGGAGCCAGTCAGTCGCCGCTTCGGCGCCGATGAGGACGAAGAGCACCCTCGCATCCCGTCGAGATGTCGTGCCGGTCCTTCGATCGATGACCTCTATCGCCTCGAGTTGTTCGTTTCCGTGCACCGCGACGACCTCGGATCGCGTTTCCACCCGGATATTCGCTTTCGTTGCGATCTGCTCGATGAGGTAGTGAGACATGCTCGCGGCGAGCGACTCGCCCCGCACGAGGAGCGTCACCGATCGGGCGTGGTTGGAGAAGAAGATGGCGGCCTGGCCGGCAGAATTGCCCGCCCCGATCAGATATACATCGTTTCCCTGCGCCAGACCGGCGTCGCTGCGTGCCGCACCGTAGTAGACACCGCCGACGAATCGATCGACCGAATCGACCTCGAGGCGCCGCCATTCCACGCCCATTGCGAGGATGATCGACCTCGTTCGCAGAACGTCGCCTCCATCCAGCGTGACGGTCAGGTCGGCAGGGTCGATGCCTTCGACCCGGCGGGTCACGACGATCTCAGCGCCCAGCCGCTTCGCCTGTTGCAGCGCCCGGCTCGCGAGCTCGTCCCCGGAGACGCCGAATGGGAACCCCGTGTAGTTCTCGATCCGGGTCGAGGTGCCGGCCTGCCCGCCCGGGGCGAAGGACTCGATCAGCCCCGTGTGCAGGCCCTCGGAGGCGCCGTTGACCGCCGCCGTCAGACCCGCCGGCCCGCCGCCCACGATCACCACGTCGTAGCGCGCCCGGCTTGGCGCGACCGTCAGTCCCGCGACGGTGGCAACGACACGCATCGTCGGGGCGATTAACCGAGTGCCGTCACGCAGCACCACCACCGGATAGGGGCCGGCTACCGGGACTCCACCTCCGGTGCGTGCAACAGCGGCAGGATCGTCTGGGTCCAGGTGTTCGTAGGGAATCTGGTTGCGATGTAGGAAGCTGTCGCAGCCGTGGATTCCCGGGTCGAGGCGCGGGCCGATTACGAACATCGCGGGCTCGAGCGGCTGCGCGGTGGCGTTTCTGAGCATCTCCAGGCGCTCCAACGCGGCGGCACCGACCGTTGCGGAGACCTGGGGGGCCATGGCGGCGAGCGTGTGGAACACCTTGACGGGCACCTTCATCACGCGCGACGGCTCGATGGCCCGCATGCTGGCGGGCAACGGCGTACCGAGCGTCATCGGGATCTCGCCTCCAAGCTCCCCTGGGAGCCGGACGCCGATCACCTGCTCGACGTCGTTCACCAGCTTTGTCAGCTCGGTCTTCCCCTCGACCACGACCGCCAGGAACCGGCCTTCGCCCTCGTGGGCCACGTACTCCCCGGGGGTGAGGTGGATGTCCTCAACGGCGCCGGCAAGGTACTCCAGCTCATTCTGCGCGAGCGCGGAGAAGAGCGGAATCGCGGCGATCTCATCGACAGTGAACACGATTCCCTGACAACCTCTGCCGCCGGACGTTCAGCTGGTGTAGCAGTAAGAGTCGCTGGACGCGTCACCGCCCTGCAGCCGGGTTTGGTGCACCCGCAGGCCACGGAAATTGTTGCCGTTGGGGAAGAATCGGCTGTCGGGGACAAGACCGCCCGCGGAGATGTCGGCGTCAAGCTTGGCCATCCACGCGCCGACGCCGTCGGGATAGAAGACCTCGTCCCACGCCGCGTACAGCGAGTTGGTGACATACACCCGCCGGCCGTCCCGGCTGATCTCCACCATCTGCGCGCCACCGCCGAGCGGTAGGTCCGGAGCCGCCGGATGCGGTGTGCGCCGACCGATCCCTCCGAGCCGAACCGATGCCGTCTCGCGCGGTTGGAATGGGTCGCTGACGTCGTACTGTTTGAGTTCACCTGTGCCCCAACAGGATACGTACAGCCAGCGGTCGTCGACCGACAGGTCGATATCGGTGACGAACGGCGGCACGGCACCGAAGGGCTTAAGGAACGGTGGCAAGGCGTCGGCGTCGGCCGGCTCGGCGGGGATGGTGATCACCTTGTCGACGGACCACTGGTCACCGTCCTTGTGCCAGAGCCACACCGACGCCGACAGGTCCTCGACGTTGGTCACTACACCGACGAAGCCCCACGCCTTGGCCGGATCGTGGGCGGGCCGCAGCTCGAGCACCATCTGGTGTTGGTCACCGAGGTCGACGCGCTGGGTCAGCTTGCGCTCCGACATGCTCCAGAAGTTCACGTGGTGTCCGAACTTGCGTCCGAGCAGGTCCTCGGGATTGACTCCATTCTCGAGCATCGACGGCGACGCCCACTCCGATGTGATCACGGTGTCGTATTTCAGGTGCCACCACATGTCGTAGGCAAAGAATTGCGGTCCCCGGTCCAGCTCCCACGGTCCGATGACCTCAAACGTGTCGTGGTCGATCAGCGCGACACCGCCGGGCCCGTCGGCGCCGTCGGCGCCACCCAACGCCGACATGAAGATGCCGCCCGGCCCGCAGTGCACCGTGTGCGGGCGGGAATATCCCGCCTTGGCGGCCAGTTCGGTGGCCTCGATTGTGTGCGTCAGCACCGGGCAGCGAGGGTCGGGTTTGGTGTCGAGGACATAGGTGGTCGACGAGCGGATGCCGGGTACGAGTAGGTAGCGGCGTTCGAGCGGCTCCCCATGATGGCCGCCATGGCCGTCGTGGCACAGTGCGCTCGAGCATGCGCTCCACCCGAAGTGGTGTAGTTCATTGCCCGCCGTCGGAAGCTCCGCCCAGCCGACCACGCCGCCGTACGTCGAGGAGCTGGCGTCGCAATCCACCACGGCGAGCGCATCCTTCGTCTGGCCCGTCGGGTCGAACGCGGCGACATAGGCGAGTTGCTCGGGCGCGGCCGCAACGGCGGCACCCGGGCTGCGGTAAAACGTGGGATCTGTCGCAGGCATGAATCCTCCTCAGTTCGGGCCGTACCGCCGTCTCCGGCAGAGGCGTGCGGTGTTCTGCTCAGCGCTGACCAGCGGCTTGCTTGCTGCTTAGCAGGCGCGCTTGGGTAGAAGGAGATTGCTTGAGTCCGGAAGCCAACACGAGCACCGCCAGCACGACGGCCACCAGAAGAAGCGCGGGGACATCTGCGACCAAGTGGCCCATATGGTGCCCGCTGCTGAAGGATTGCACCGCCATGATTGCGGCGTGCACGACGCTCGACCAAACCGTGAACCAGATCAGGCTGAGATTGGCCTCCGGGTTTCGCGCCGCGTTCAACAGAAAGACTCCCAGCGTCGCGTACACGCCGACAATCATCATGAACAAGTGGGTCTGGTAAGGCGGGCCGGATTCCCATGTCCACCCCGACGGCCAGACCACGGCCAGGGGATAGAGGAGGAGAAACACCACGCCAAAGACGACGAGTGCGAGTTGGAGAAGTCGGTATGCGGATCCCATTGTGCGCTCCAAGTTTGAGGGGATGCCCACGCCGCCGCCCCTTCGTGCGGAGGCGTTAGTTTGATCGCTGTCGACTGACATTAAACGCCGGGTGGTCGTCAGCTGTGGATTTTCTGCCAAAGTCCTCTATAGGAGCTGGAAGGGGTGACGCCTCTTGCGTCACGCCGCGTTCACCGCAGTCGCCGGTGGCCCCAAATGTCGGCATCGTTGCAATGTCGATGCCGAGGCGAAGCGGTCGGATCGCGGGACGCAAGGGGAATAGCGAAGCTTCCGAGTCCTTGACGGGCGGTCGAACGTAGCGCATGAATCTTCGGTTCGGTCGCCCGCTCGGGATTGTGATCGCCATACGTCGATCGTCACATCCGGCACTGACCCCTCCCGATCCCGTAGACCCTTGTCGGTCGCGCTATCGCCACGTAACTTCCGAACCGACCCAAACTCGCTGGTCGAGCTGATCGAATCCCGCATCGGGGCCCTGCCCGGGCCGGTTAGCGATGTGGTCGACGCGCTGGCTGTAGGGGAGCCGATCGAATTGGCGGCGCTGAGGCGGATCACTGATCCGGCCGCGGTTGAGGAAGCCGACACCCGTAGCCTCATCACGCTCGAGCCCGTAGTCAGCGGTGTGGAGGTGCGGGTGGCGCATCCGCTCTACGGTGAGATACGCCGCAGGCGCGCGGCACCCACCCGGCTTCGACGGTTGCGCGGACTGGTCGCCGCCGAACTCGCCGCATCCGGTGACCGCGACGACCTTCAAGTCGTGGTGCGCCGCGCCACGTTGAGTCTGGACTCCGACCTCACACCCGACGCGGACCTGCTCGTTAGGGCAGCCCAGGGCGCCGTCTGGTTGGCGGATCTGACCCTCGCCGATCGACTCGCGGAAGCGGCAATCCGCGCCGGCGGGGGGCCGGAACCGAATTTTGTTCGCGCGCATGCACTTTCGTGGCTGGGCCGTGGCGAGGAGGCCGACGCGGTGCTCGCCGAGATTGACAGCGGCGCGTTGACCGACTGCGAGCACGCCAGATTGGCGTTCCTACGGGCCAGCAACATGCTCTGGGCACTAGGTGACCCCCCGCGCGCGAAAGAACTCATCGACGACGCGTCGCGCAGCACATCACCGGAGGCGCGTAGCTATATCGACGCCTTCCTGACGGTGTACTGGTTTGCGATGGACCGGCCGGAGGCGGCGACGCAAGCGTCGAGAAACCTCGCATTGGACGATCTGCCGGCCGTCGTCGGCGCGGAGATAGCGTGGGCGCTGGCTGCCATAGCCGCGGACGCGGGGCGCACCACCGAGGCGGTGGCCACTGCGGACGCGGGATACACCGCTGCGACACGCTCATTCGACGCCCCGCACATGAGGTTCAACATCGCTGATGCACATGTCAGCGCGCTGCTGCTGTCCGGCCGGATTGCGGACGCCCTTGAGGTGGCCGAACGGGTGCGCCGGCAGGCAGCCGACCTTCCGGGGGCGGCTCAATTAATCGGTGCCGCCGTGGCAGGTCGGGCCGCCCTTGGGGCCGGCCGCCTCGATATTGCATGTTTGCTGCTGGGACACGCAGCGGAAGGGTTGTCCGCCTCGCATGCCATCGGCTGGGGGTACCGCTATCACATCCCGCGCACGACCGCACTGGCCGTGCGTGGTTCAACTGGCGAGGCAGCCGCCACGATCGCCGCGCTCGACAAGCTGCGGCGCCCTTTCCGGTCGCTCGACTACGAAACCAGCTTGGCCCGGGCGTGGGTGGTTGCGGGCCAGGGCGCCGTTAGCGAGGCGATCACCATGGTGTTGTCGGCGGCCGAAAGGGCTGCTGCTAAGGGGCAATTCGCGGCGGAAGTGGTCTGTCTGCAGACCGCCACCCAGTTCGGTGACCGCACCAGCGCACCCAGGTTGCGTGAGCTCGAGTCGGTCGTCGAAGGGCCACGTGTCGGCCTGGCTGCCCGGTTCGCCGTCGCCCTGCGCGACGGCGACGCCGCTGAATTGGCCTCGGTGTCAGAGGAATTCGAGCGGATGGGCGACCTCGTTGCTGCCGTCGACTCGGCCGCCCAGGCCGCCCTCGCCTTTCGCCGCCAAGACCTACGGGGATCGGCGTTGGGATGCGCGACACGCGCAGATGCCCTGGCCGAACGATGCGGCGGCGCCAGCACTCCGGCGCTTCGCCAGGCCACCGAGCCCTTGCCGCTGACCGACCGCGAAGCAGAGATCGTGATGCTGATCGGTGAGGGGTTGTCCAACCGCGAACTTGCCGAGCGACTGACCCTTTCCGTACGCACCGTCGAAAGCCATATCTACCGGGCCATGTTGAAGACCGGAACCACCAGCCGCGACGAACTCGCCGCGCTGCTACCGCGCCACAGGGCGGCCCGAACAGACTGAACGCCTCGACCTGACGGCGTGCGCTGAGCGTCGGCGATGATTTCAGTATCGCCATACTGGCTCGGGATGACCACCGCAGATGCACGCTCAGATTGCCGCTGAACTCGGCGAACACGAGCAGGCGCTCCGCAGGCTGGGGTTACCGTACTCGCGGCATTGCGACCGCGCGACGCCGGCCTCGCCGCCGACGTGATATGCCAGTACGTCGACGTCGAGCGGGCCGCCCTCGACGGCCTTTACCGCATCGCCGAAGCGAAACTCCTTGCGGCGCAACAGGCGGAAGGGGGCCGCTCCTGCGAGTGGCACTGACGCACGCCGACCTCGTCGGTTGGGGTGCGGGCCAGGCAGCGCCAATCGTTTCCGCTGCGCACGACGCGCGGCTGTTGCCGTCTGGGCAGGGGCAAGCGGGAGCTCAAGATCGCGACTAAGTAGTACCGCGCCAAACCGGGCCAGATTGCAGTAGTGCGCTACTGAGCTCGTCCCGCCGAACGCGAGTGACGATTCCCATCGCGGAGCGTCTCACCTATTCCGGTGGCCCTCGTTTCGCCACGACATCGCGGAAGGAACGACAATGGGTAACGCAAGGACATCGGTCGCGTCGAGGCATCGCGCACCGGATTTCTTCATGCGCCGGTCTGTTCGCTTTCACCTCACCACTGGTGGCGCCGTCGCCAGCGCTGGCATCCTCGCGTTGAGCCTCGTGGCGGCACCACCGGACGTTAATGACGCAAGAACTGAAGCTCGTGCGGTGCAGCTCGCAGCCTTCGCGCTACCTCCGGCGGCATCTCCGGCTGCGCTTCTGGAGAAGTACATCAGCAATCAAGCCCGAACCGTCGTACCCGCCACCCCGGTGGTCGGCAGCGGCGCCGCGGACATCACTACCGCGGTCGCGGCGAGTCCGCTCACGTTCGACTCGGCGATGGCCCCGGTGATGAACCGTCAACAGGTGAATAACGCCGCTCTGGCGGCGACGAATACTGCCTTCGATTTGGGTGCGATACTAGGGCGGCTAATAGATAATCCCATTGTCGGTCCCGTTGTGTTGGTCGGTACGCTTCTCTTCGGGTTCTTGGTCGTACTTCCCGTGGAGTTTTTTATTGAGACCGTCTATGAGGCGATTGCAAAAGTTTTCGGCCTGCCGCCGACGCTGCCCCTTCCTGGGACAGTTAGCGCAACGGTCGAGGCAAACGCGACTACCGCCCCGACATTAACGAGCGGCAGACCGTTGAGTGATTCCGCGTCTGTCGGCACCGCAACGGGGGGACCAGTTGATGCGGCACCGGCCACCGAAACCGGGAAGGCGGATGTCTCCCCGCCGGTGATGTCGACGGGAACCACGACCCGAACCAAGCAGAGATCGACGGACACGGCGACGTCGACGAAGGATGTGACCGAAACCGCCAAGACGGACGAAGCGTCGACGGGACCGACGGCAGCCGGTGCTCCCGAGCCTTTGGCTAGTGCCTCCACATCCGGCCCGGCGAAGCCGACCGTGCGGCCAGCGAGGCCTCGGCCCGTGGTGCGCGGTTCGCTCGGGGTGGGCGAGCAGCTGCGCGATCTGCCGCACCGTGGCAATGGCGGCCACCCAACAACCCCGATTGCTGCCGGCCGCGGAGCGGCGACGGCCGGACCCTCCTCGGTCGCATCATCGTCAGCCGCTTCGTCCTCGACACGCAGCAGCTCCTCGGGCGGCGGCACATCTGGCGGCCACGCCGGCAGTTCGTAATGATTTGACATGATTTAACGCCAGCCTGCGCCGGGCAGGTTGGCGTTAAATCACGCCAGCCATATAACGGTGCAAACCTGTCTGTCATTAATCCCGTTGGGACAACCCGGTTCTCAAACGTCAGGGGCCCATTGAGTGCGCTTCACCGCTGACCGCCCTCGCAACCACAACCGGCGATCGTGGTCGTCGCATTTCTTGACTGACTAATCCCCACCCTCGATCATCGCCTCGGCCCAGGCGATGTGTCCTTCGAAGCCAAGCGATTCCGCCATCGCGCGATAGCGACCCACCAAGTCCCGGTAGGCGACCTCGTCCCGGTGGGCCCGGGCCAGCAGCGCGCGCAGCCGCAGCAGCGTGATCTCGCGCACCACCGAACCTTGATCGGCGGGCAGGTTCGCCAACCGGTCGATCGCCCTTTGGGCTTCGGCCAGGTCACCCTCGGCGCCACGCTCCAGCAGCGTCTCCACCAGAACGCCGGTGCCCCAAACGCCATACCCGAGCCGTCCTGCCTGGTGCAGCTCGTCGACGGCTTTGCGCATCACCGGAATGGCACCATCTCGGTCGCCGCGCCTGGCCCTCTCCCGGCCGGCCCACAACTCGTTGACCGGGACCAGGACGAGAACACCGTTGCGCAGCCACATGTCGCGGGCCTGCACCATCAGCTCCAGCCCGCGGCGACGGTCGGCCGCGGCGTCCCGATTCAGCAACGCAACACCCAGCGTGTACTCGGCCAGGCCCAGTGCGAGATCGTTCCTGGATCCCGCGGCGGTCTGCACCGCCTCCTCGGTTGCGCGCACCGCGGAGTCATCGGCCCGAAGCACCCCGTAGCCTATCTCCAGACCGTAGGTCCAGGCGACGACAGCGGCGAGGGTTGTCGGATCGCTGTTTCGGGCCATCGCGACGGCGTCGTGGAGGTCCTGGCGCCACCCGGGACGGCCCAGCCACCACCGAGCAACGCCGCGCCATGCCACCGCGGCCACCAGCGGTGATCCCAAACCGAAGCCGGCGCCCTTGGCGGGGTCGCCCCCGGCCAGGTCGACGATGGTCTGCGACCACCGCAAGATCTCGCCGAATTCACCGACACTGAACCAGTTGGCGAACGCTACGAACGCCAACCCGATGGTCAAGGTCGGATCGCCGATCGACTCGAGCAGCGCCATCTGTTGGGATGCCAGCCGCGACCCCTCACGCGAACGCCCTGCGTACAGGAGCTCGGTTGCCAGCCCGGTCATGCCGATGGCCAGCGAGACCTTGTCCCCGGCCGCGGTGCACAACTCCCGCAGCTCCGCGAAGCGGCCCCGGCTTTCCTGGGCTGCTCGGCCTTGCCAGTCGGTGGCACACAGCATGGTGCGGGGGGCGATGCGCATCGACAACTGGTCGGGGTCGTCGGCGGGCAGCGCGTCGGCGATCCGGCGTGCCCGCTCCCAACTGAGCCGGGCAGCGTCGAGATCGCGGTTGGCTGACCCAGAGATGATCCGGAGTCAACGCCCGGTGTTGTCCAGCGCAGCACCTGCAGTGCAGCGGCCACCCGGGTTCTCCGCGAGTGGTAGGGGTGGTCACCGCCAACTCACCATCGTGACGGGACACCCGCGCGGATTCTGCCGAGCTCGCCACGGGCGAAGCGCACCCGGTCGGTGTCCGCACCGTGCGCGGCAGCCAGTTCATCGGCGAGGTCATACGCGGCATTGAGGACGTAGCGGGCGCGTTTGCGTTCGCGACGGTTGCGGCTGGCCTTGCGGTAAGCCTTGCGGGCGTTGCGGTTACCGGCCATCGCGTCGAGTTCGGCCGCGGTGATTACGTTGCGGGCCTCCTCGGGGGTCATGACGTCGCGCATGAAGTCCCGTTCCCGCTTCACGGTCAATTCGTAAACCCGTACAGCGATGACGAGCGCTATGGCGATCACCGCGATGAGCAGGCCCGCCAGTGTCAGCGTGCTCGGGCCGGCGATGGCCGCCAGCGAGTCCCATATCCCGTGAAGCAGCATCGGTGTCGCCACCAGTAGCAAACCCCGCCCTATGCGGCGGGGTTCAGCGGGCCGGCCGAGCAGATAAATCAGACCGGCGCAGAAGATTGCGCTGTACAGGATGTGCGCGGCGACCCCGCTGACCATTCGAAGAATGATGGTGCCTATCGACGCCCCAATTTGATTCGCGCCGAACTGGGAGCCAGCCGACGTCATCGCGTAGACGATGTCCTCGATGATCTGGAATCCCAGACCGATGAATGCGCCCAGGATGAAACCGTCGAACGCGGTTCGCACCAGCCGCGGCGCCAAGGCGATCAGCAGCAGCAGCCCCGAACCCTTCGCCGTTTCCTCGGTGAACGGCGCCGACAACCCGGCACCCCAGTCCAGTGCCCACGACTGCCCGAAGGCTTTTGCGTACAGGGCGAGGATCGCGTCGTTGGCGTTCGCGGCCATGGTCCAGGTGGCGGCGAAGCCGCCCCACAAAAACGCGACAACCATGAGTTTGGCGGGGAGTTTGGCATAGTGGTCGATGCGTTGCACGAACCACCAGAACAGCGCGGCGTAGATGGCGAATGACGTCACCGCCAGCACGATCGCCTGGCTGTAGGCGTTGAAGTCACGGCCGAGCCTGGAGGCGGAGACAAAGATGCCGATCCCGACCAGCACCAGGTATCCCCAGAACGCGAAGTTGCGTGGCTGGTAAAAGGTGAACCGCCTGCCCCAGCCGGAGAGGTCGAGCGTGATGTTGCGTGCACGGTCGAGGTCGGCGATTGTCGTCGTCACTGCTTTCCTTCTCCGGGATGGCTGATGCTGCGGATCATCCGGAAAACCGCCGCCGTGGGCTCCGGGGCACTATCGGACGGTCCGGTGGCCACGGCCTCAACTCCGCGACCATCGAATACGAAGGCCGCGATCACCCCGCCGGTTTGCGGTCCGGCGACTCGCGCTGTCGTACCCTGCTTGCCCTGATCGGTGACGATGGTGGTGTGCTCGCCGGTCACGCGGACACCGCGACCGCGGTTCAGGGCATCGGAGGTCGTTTCGATCTGGTCGAGCAGTTTGTTGGCGTCCCCGTCGAATGGCGCCGTCTTGACCGTGAATTTCACGTCCCCGTCCTCGACGGTCGCGGTTTTGGGATACTCGCCCGACAACGGGGCGTCACCGGCGCGGACACCGGATGTGATACCCCAGCGAGCCTCCGGGACGAATGTCACATCGCCTTGCAGCTCGACAACATCGCCGGCCTTAACGATGTCGTCGTAGTGAACCTTTGCGTTGATGACGGGCAACACCACCGACATCACGATGGCCAGCGCGAATACCGCCAGTGTCGGGGCGATGGTGCGCCGATCCAGACCCAACAACCGCTCATCAGCGGGCACCCAGCCCTCATCGGGTTCGAACCTCGGCCCTGAGACCACCGAGGATCTGTCGGTTTCGGGATCCGGCATACCCTGCCCAACCTCCTGCCGGGTCTGCGGCGAACTTCTTGGGTGACGTCCGCGTCGAGGGTAACGAGAGCGAAGAGACCCGACATGAACGTTGGCGACATCCGCGACTTTGACGTGGTGCCGGGCGCGGCATCGCCGACGAGTGCTCCCGCACGCACCGCCACGATGCAGGGCCGAACCCTTCTGGCGCTGCGCAGTTGGAGAAGCGTTATCCCCGCAGTTCGTCGCAGCAGCCTGAGCACACCGGCATCGAGCCCGACCGGCGGGCGGCCCGACTCGAACGCACCCGCGATGTCACGCCGAAAGCTCCCAGCTGCGGGCGAGGTGATCGGGTATGGCGGACGGCGCCCGCTCGCCACCCCGCTCCAGCGTGAACATCCCGCGCAGCAGATCGCGCCCGAATGGGCGGGCAATGCGCGACACCAGTTGATAGCGCGGAGTGTCGCGCCGGCCGAAGACGTGGACGTAGGACCAGTTGGCGATGCGCTGGAGCCCCGTGAGGTCGTCGGTGAGATCCGACGGCGGCACGTGCAGCAGGTCGGCGGTCTTGTCTCCGATCAGGTGGCGGATCAACCGGGGGATCGTGTCGTCGAAGCTGTGGAGGGGCGTCAGCTCGTCGAGCAGACCCAGGAGCGCGGCGGTCATGTCCTGCCCTTCCAGCGACGCCCTGAACTGCCTGCGCCGAATCGCGTCGATCAGCGCGGTGGCGTCGGTGACGTCGCGCACCAGCATTTCGTCGTGCACGCCGAGCAGGTGGCCGATCACGTTCCACAGATGGATGTAGGCGTCGACGTCCTCGGCGGGCACGTGCACGCCGAGGCGACGCATCGGTTCGGCGACGACATACGAGAAGGCGAGGAGTGTGCCGGCCAGGTCCTCCTGGTTGATCGGTGTGCCCCAGTCGGGATGCCACAGGCCCGGCTGCTGCGCGTTGCGGGCCCTGATCAGGTGGCGCACAGCGGCATGCATCAGCCGGACGCGCTGGATGATGCGCCGGCCCTCGCCCTGTTCGTCGAGGCCCCCCACGGTGAGCACGTCGATCAGGAACTGGCCGGTCTCCATCACCCGTCGGCGCGCATCGGTGTCGAGCCGGGCGGTCAAATACAGCACCTTCACGCCTTTCGCCGCCGCATACGACGACGGGAGTGACGCGCAGAACAGGCACAGCGCGATCTCGACGCCCCAGGTCTCGAACAGCTGCTGCCCGCGCTCGATCTTGCGCATGTCGGCCCACTCGGGCAGGGGCAGGGTCTTGACGAAGTAGCCCTGGAGCTCGTCGAGCAGCTGCTCTGGCACCGGCTGGTCGACGCGCACCAGCGTCCGCATGATCGCACTGACCGCATCGACGCCGTCCGCTCAAGCACGGCGGCGACCGGTTCATCGGCCACCGGATCACCCAGCCGCGGCATGCGATCGAGCAGCGGGTCCGTCCATCTGGAGCGTCTCTTTGCGCCCGCCATGCGCCCAGCCTGACAGACGACCCGCGGTAGGCGTAACGCTTCTGTCAATAACGCCCGAATGCCGCTGCGGGGTCGCCTTAACTGGGATAGCAAAAAGCCAACATCGTTTAACCGGAGGTCCCACGACATGTCTGAGCCTGTGGTTCCGGGCCCGCCAATCCCAATGGGACGCCTCGCACCGATCGATAACATCGACGACGCCGCGCGCAATATCGATCAGATCGTCGATTGGTCCATCAAGGCGCAGAGCAACATCGGCTACTTCGCCGTCCTCTACAAACGGGTTACCCTCGCCATTCACGAAGCTATCAACGAGGGAGTGTTCGAGAACGGCGCCCGCATGGCGGCCCTGGACGTCGCCTTTGCCCGGCGCTACTTCAACGCGTTGAATACGTACTTCTATCCGGCCGATATCCGGCCGAGTACGAGGGTCTGACGCTTCCCTGGGAGGTCGCATTCGTCGGGGACCAGAACGATCAAGCGATCATTCTGCAGCACATGATGACCGGACTGAACGCACACATCACTTTCGATCTGGGCGTCGCGGTGGACGAGATTGCGGCTAACTCACTGCAATCCCTGGAGAATGATTACAACCGCGTCAACGCCCTGCTCTGCTCCCAGATCCCCGGCATGCTTGACGTCGTCGAGCAGTTGTCCCCGGAGATCCGCTGGATCCGCCGGCTGGTGCCATATGAGGTCGGCCTGCTCAAGCGGGTGCTGATGAAATTACGCAAATCCGCCTGGCTTTTCGCCATTTACATGGCTCTGCACCCGGACAAAGCCAGGCAGAAGCGAGTGAACCAGTCGGCCTGGACGTCGGCGCTGGGTGCCTGGTACCTACAACCGCCTGCACGGTTGACACCGTTTCCCCTCCTCGTTCGCCTCATCGCCAAGCATGAGAGCCGCGACGTCGCCGCCAACGTCCAGGCGCTGGAAGGAATCACGAACACCCCTGACAAGCTGGATAAATCCTACCTCTGACGCGAAGATTTCCTGGGTGTCCGTGATCAACTGGCGTGGGTCAAGGTGACTTGGTAGCCCATGGCCTGGAGTTGGTTGATGGCCCGCTTTTTGGCTCGGTCGGGGTGGAGTCGGTTGAAGTAGTCGGCGCCGGGGTCGTTGTAGAGGCAGCCGTTAGTTGCCATGTGCCAGATGGCGATCAGCATTGAGTGCTGGATGGCGACATTGGCTTTTTGTGGTCCGCGCCGGGCGGCGATCCGGCGATAGCGGGCACCGAGGTAGGTGTGTGGATTTTGGGCGCATGCCATGGCGGCCGCGCCGAGCGCACCCTGTAGGTACGGGTTGCCGGGGCGTGTGCGGCTCGACTTGACTTTGCCGGCGGATTCGTTGTTGCCCGGGGTGGTTCCGGCCCAGGAGGCGAGCTGAGCTGCCGTGGGGAAGCGGGCCATGTCGGCGCCGGTTTCGGCGATGATGACGTCGGCGGTGAGGGCACTGATGCCCGGGATGGTGCAGATCAGGTCGCGAAACCCGTGAAAGGGCGCGATCGTCGCCTCGATCCGCAGGGTGATGTCATCGATGGCTGCGGTGTGCCGGTCGATCAGGTCCAGGTGGACCCGGGCCAAGAAGGCGTGATGGTCGGTGAACCGACCGGTCAGCGCCTCGGTCAACGCCGGGATCTTTACCCGCAGTCGGCGTTTGGCCAGCTCGGCCAGCGCGGCGGGGTCGCGGTTGCCGGCGATCAACGACTCCAGCATGGCGCGCCCCGACACACCGAGAATGTCGGAGGCAACCGCGGATAACTTGATCCCGGCGTCTTCGAGCAGCTTCTCCAGCCGCTGTACCTCGCGCGAGCGTTCCCGAGTGATCGCCGTGCGCGCCCGAGTCAGATCACGAAGCTGCCGGATCGGCTCGGGTGGCACGAACGAGCCGCGCACCAGACCGTGCGCGCCAAGTTGGGCCAGCCAGGTCGCGTCGGAGACATCGGTCTTGCGGCCGGGCAGGTTCTTCACGTGCCGCGCATTAACAAGCAGCACATCAAATCCCGCATCCTCCAACAGGTAGTAGAACGGCTTCCAATAATCGCTAGTGGCCTCCATCACCGCACACGTGATCCGCTCGTCGATCAGATGCTCACGCAACGCCAGGATCTGGCTCGTCATCGAGCCCCAGGTCGTAACCGTCTCAACCGTTTTGCGCCGCCCAGCACCGGCGACCCGGACGCACACCTTGGCGTCCCTTTTCGAGATATCCAGTCCCGCACAGCGGGCATGCACGACTTCCACGGTCCCTCACTCCCTTCGCACGCACACCTACGGTGTCCGTCGTGGGAAGGGCAGGGAAATTCAAAAATCTGACGCTCGGGCTCGATGGCACCAATCCACGGTTCCCGTGGAAGCCCTCCGTCACCATGCTGACCTACAGGCTCACCGGCACCACAGAGCAGATCGGGATCACCACGACGAACCCGACCAGTTTCCGCCTCAGCCAGCACGGTCAACAAGAGCAACCAGCACCCAATCTTCGCGCACCACGGTGCGCCCCGAAGACGGCGCCAGGCTGCTGACCTGCCAGCTCCGTCGGGGGCTATCACGCGAGAATCCTTTGCGCCCGTGCGAGTTCCGGCCAGCGAGCGTCACCGGGGAAGCGGCCGACAGCGTCGGCCAGCTCAGACCGATTACCCTCACCGACAAGATCGAAAAAATCTAACAGGCAACGTAATTCGAACAAAGCCGCGCCCTGGTGGCGTGCGAACTCAAGCGCGGCGGCCAGCGCCTCGTGGCGTGATTGCCGCTCTATCAACGTATGAGCACGCAGCCGCATCAACTCGGCGTCGTGAAAGCGCATCCCCGTGTCTTCCGCGTGGCGCAGCGCCATCTCCAATCGTTCACGGGCCCGCTCCGGCTGGCCCGCGGCAATCAGGAGGCGGCTGACTACCGCATCGTGAAACGTCAGATAACTATTGAGGTGCATGAGGCGCGACCCGTCCACCTGTCGCGCCAACTTTTCGGCCAGGCCCGTCAGCGTGGCAGCGTCGGCACCAGCGGCCAGCGCGGCCACCGCCTTGACGGTGGCGTGTTCGGTTCTGCCGACCCATTGCCACAGGTCGAGTCCCGACTGCTCGCTTTGGCTGCGGAGCTCGGCGACCAGCGTGGCCGCTTCGGCGACCTCGCCGCTCTCCAGCCGGACCCAGATTTCCATGAAGTACGTGTGTGCCCTGTTGTGGGCGTTCTGTGGAAAGCCCAGGCCATCGCAGCGGCGGACTGATTCGGCCAACTCCGCGTTGGCACGGCCGAGGTCCCCGCACACCATATGCGTCAGTGCGAGGAAGTTGTGTGCCGAGGAGATCGGGTCAACCACCACCCACCAGGCGCCGGCCAGCGCCCGTGGATCGGCGGCGGAACGATCGGCCAGCGCCCGCAGCAGATGTTCCCGGGCGGCGGTGAAGTCGCCTTCCAGCCAGATGACGCAGCCCACCGATGACGCGATCGCCGGAGGACTCCAGGGCCGATCCTTCCTGATCCGGGCCGACAGCGAGTCGAGCAGTTGATGGGCCCGGCGCAGTTCGGCCCGGGGCACGTAATAGGCGATCAGCGCGGTGAGGGTGGTGAACAACTCGTCGTTGTAGTTGCCGGTGCTCGCCAATGCCAGGCACCGTTCGAAGTCGGCGGGTCCCTTACCGCTCATGCTGCCTTGCATGGCGCTCGTCAAGAAACCACGCTCCAGCCGGATGGCGATCTCCCTGCGATCCCGCGCGGATCCCGCGGCGCAACGGGTTAGCTGGCTGAGCGCGTTGGTGAGGCAAGTCATCGCCTCCTGGATAGCGCCGCGCCGCCGGGCGTCTACGGAGGCCTTCTGGTAGGCCTCGACGGCATCGTCGAACCGTTGCGCCTGCTCGTAATGGGCCGCCACAACGCGCCAGTCCGGTTCGGCGCCGGACGTTGCATCGACCAGCGCGCGGGCAGCGCGCGCGTGCAGGTCACGGCGTAGGGATGGCGGGGGCAGCTCGGCCGCCACTTCCCGGAGCAGCTCGTGGCGAAATCGCCAGCCGTCGGTTCCGGTTCGTTCGAGCGCACCCGCCCGTACGAGTTCGGTGACGATCTCATCGACGTGCGCGGTGTCGCGACCGACGACGGCGCGAAGCAAGGCGAGGTCGCCGGCGCGCCCGATGACAGCGGCCGCCTCCACCACCGGCACAACATCTGCGTTGGCGTGATCGAGCGTGGCGAACAGCGGCTCATACAGCGCCTCGGGTACCCGAGATTCGGGCCCGGCTGCGTCAAGTTCACCGAGGACGTGTTCGATATAGAACGGCACCCCGTCAGATCGGCTGCGTACCGCGATCCGCCGAGCGTCAGTCACCGTCGGGTCCAACGCTTTGATCAGCGCGTCGGATTGCTCGTCGGTCAACGGCGGAAGTTCGAAGAGCGTGACAGGCCATTCGGTTCGCAGCCAATCACCCTCACGTCCGGTCAAAACCATCAGCCGGCGCCCGTCCGAGGCCGCGAACAGCGAGTTGAGCAACTCCAGGGTGGACGGGTCGAACCAGTGCACATCCTCCGCAATCACCAGACCCGCTTGATCACCAATGCAGGCCAACAGATATTGCTGGACTGTCGCGCCGATCAACTCGTAAAGCTTTCGGCTCTCCACAGCGGCCGGGTGATAACCGTGCTCGGGGCCGACGCCAAGTACGGGCGCGAGCAAAGGCACTGCGCTGGCGGCATCCAGTCCGGAGGAACGTAGTTCGGCCTCGAGCAACCGCAGCCGCTCCCCGCCGTCGGTGAGCCGGGTGATGCCGCATCGTCGCTGCAAAAGCGTGCGCACCGGGTGCAGGCCGGACTCGGTATGCAGTGGCGAACCGAACAGCTCGATCACGGGCGCGCCGGAACTCCTGACCAATTCGGCCGCCTCTGTCGCGAGCCGGGTCTTACCAATTCCCGGCTCACCGCGAAATACGACGCCCGGGGTGGTCAGCACCCCGTCGCACGCCCGCTGCCAGCTCTGCTCCAGGCAGCTGCGCTCACGGTCACGCCCGATGAGGGGCAAAGGCCGGAGCGGCGGCGTATTCGGTCGCTCAGCGAGCACCTGGTGATGGCTGACCAAGCCTTCGACGCCCTTCACCGGGGCCGCCGGGCGTGCGCTGAGTTCGAACGACTCACGCACGAGTGGTGCGACCGCATCTGACACTGCCACCGTGCCGGGTTCAGCCAAACCGGAAAGGCGGGCGGTCAGGTTGGCGGCGAGCCCGTACACGTCGTCCTGGTCGGTGTCCAGATAGACCAGGCCACGGTGGATGCCGACCCGCACGTTGATGGCGACGCCGAACTTGCGTTCGGCCTGCTCGCTGAGATGTGCAACGGCGCGGGTGATCTCCAGGCCGGCAGCGACGGCACGTCGCACGTCGTCCTCGTGCGCTTTGGGATGACCGAACACCGCTAACAGTCCGTCACCCTTGATCGAGAGGACATGGCCCTCATACCGGTCAACGACCCGCGACACCTCACTTCGGTAGCGGCCGACCAACGTGTGATACGGCTCCGGTTCTATTCGGGTGGAAAGCGCCGTCGAGTCGACGAGGTCGGCGAACATGATTGTCAGTCGGCGGATTTCACCGTGTCGAGCAGAAACGGCGAGAAGGTCCTCGGCGTCTGGGTTGCCACGGTCGACGGAAAGAACCTGCCCGGCCAAGGTCTTCGCGGTCGCACGGTCGCCGTCGTTGATGGCCCGCACCGCGCGATCCAGCAATTCATTGATCGATGAACTGCTCTCGCCAGGGCTCACCGTCACCTCCTGCCCCAGGACATGGGTAACGGTACGCGCGCGAAGACCGATGTTCGCGATAATCAAAGTGAGAGAAGTCGCACTTCGCGCGGGGTCAGCCCCGCCGCATTGCGAATAATGTCGCGGTAGATGAGATCTCCTGATGGACGTTGACGCGTAGCAATTGGCCCGCCACCCAAAGCGGGATAACGGGCATACCGGACAGCGGCAACGGCCTATCCCTGTCGTCCAGGTTGGCCCGGTAGTGCCTGCGGCCTGTTGACGCCGTCAACACCACTCGGTGTATCCGCAGGTCGCTTAACGTAGTTTCGCGTCGTTTCTCGGGGTCCAATCCGGCGCTTGCACAAGTCAATATGCTTTTTGGAGCGGGTTCGATTCCCGGCAGCTCCACCGAGAACATGCAGGTCAGGACCACACGTCCTGGCCTGTTTTCTTTCCCGTCAACACCTGCGTCAACATCCGGGCGCCACGATCGCGTTATGGCGTTTCTTCGCGCCCGCAGCCGCAGCGACGGCTCCACCTATCACGCGGCGCTCTACCGGCTGAACGGCAAGCAGACCGCGACGAGCTTCGAGGATCTCCCGACGGCCACCAGATTCAAGAACCTCAGCGACAAGTTCGGTCCCGCAAGGCGCTCGATAGCTGTCCTCGCGCTCAACCCTCAGCGGCCCCCGGCGAGTATGACGCAACGGCACGACAGCAATCACCATCCAGGGGTCGAAAGACTCTGTTGGGCGACAACATGAGGGGCGAAGGTGAACTCCACGGACTGGAAACCTCGGAGACGCTAGTCCGGGTGCCAGGCAAGGCAGACCGCTAACCGATCGGCTCGCGTCTGCATTCAACCTTAGGAGCGTGATCATGCCAGAGAAAACCAAGAAGGCCGACAGCACCGATAAGGCCGTGGACGTGGTGCACCGCGCGGTGGACCTATCCGACGAAGTGCTCAAGTCGGTCGAAGCCGGACAGCGGGCGGCGATCGAGGCGGTGCGCAAGTTCGTCGACACCGTCGATGAGGCGATTCCCGCGCTCGGCGACGGCCCGTCGGGGCGCGAAACCGTCATCGACGCCGCCCTGGATATGGCCGACCGGCTCGTCACGACGCAGTACGAGTTCCTGCGTAGCGTCGTGCGCAACGCGAGCGGGGCGGTGAGCAAGCCGGGCGGCGCAAAGGGGTGAACGACCGCCGCGTCCAACTCGACATGGACCCGGAAGGACGTGAAGCTCTGATCGTCGAGGGTGTGCACCCGACGACCCCGCAGTGATCTCGGCGCTGAACTTCGTGGGCTGGGAGTTGTCGATGCTTGGGGGTGATGAGCGGGGCTGCGGGTACCTCCGGTGGGTGCGGGGCCGTACGCGGAAGCCTTAGGGCGAACGCGGCGCCCGCAAAGAGGACTGTTCGCATTCGAAGCATCGGATGTGGCTGTCGTGTGCCGGTGGCAGCATGTGCGTGTGACCACGATGACGCTTTCCTGGGATGTGGTGCCCGTCGACAAGCCGGACGATCTCAATGTCGTGATCGGGCAGGCGCACTTCATCAAGACTGTCGAGGACCTGCATGAGGCGATGGTAGGGGTGAGCTCGTCGCTGCGGTTCGGGCTGGCCTTCTGCGAGGCCTCCGGGCCACGGTTGGTTCGCCGCGCCGGCAATGATCCTGAATTGGTCGAGCTCGCGACCCGCAATGCGCTGGCCATCGCCGCCGGGCACTGCTTCGTGATCTTCTTGCGTGACGGGTTCCCGGTCAACATCCTCAACCCGGTCAAGGCGGTGCCCGAGGTCTGCACGATCCACTGCGCCACAGCCAATCCGGTTGACATCTTGGTCGCGGTGACCGCGCGTGGCCGTGGCATTGTGGGCGTCATCGACGGACAGCCGCCCCTGGGGGTGGAGACCGATCGCGACGTGGCCGACCGGCACGACCTGCTGCGCGCCATCGGTTACAAGCTTTAACAGCACCCCGTGCGGTACGCGGCGAGTTCCGGAAGGTGATCTTAGCGAGTTGCCGTTTGATGCAGTGGTAACAGTTCCGTTTCCACACCGATGCGGAAGCGTGATCCTCGCCAAGGTCAGCGTGCTGAAGATCGCTTGGGAGGCCTGGCGATTCGCGCGCGGTCACCCGCCCGCAACTCCGCGATGCGCTACGGTCCCGTGGGACGGGATACATCAGCTCAGCGATGATCTGATCGAAACGGGCTTCGGCGAGATCGTTTCAGCTGCTCTGTCCTAAACCCTGATCTCTAGTGGGGGCTGGACTGTACCGGTGATGGGTTACCCATTCGCGCAGTTTCGTATAGATCGTCGGGTGGTTGAGCAGGTCGAAGTGGTGTAGCCCCGTCAGCGTCAGTCCGTGTTCGGGTTGGAACGGGATTCGTCGCGTGTTGCCCCTGCCGCACGCGCTGTGTGGGCGCACGAGGTGGTCACCGACGAGGCGGCCGACCGCCGGAGGTGCGGCGGTGGTGGCGACGAAGTGGTAGCCGGCCCAGGGCAGGAACGGCACCTCCTGGCAGCGATCCCGCAAGAATTCGTCGGGATCGCGGTCTCGCCAATCGTCCTCGATGCAGGCGCCGAAGCGCAGGTCCTTGATTCCGGCGCTGCGCGTATTGAGGAAGCCGGCCACGGCCCGCGTTTCCGGCAGCCGGGCCAGCGCCCAGGACGCGATATGCACCCCTTTTTCCAGGTGTGTTCCCAGGTGTGGGGAGCCGAGGCAGACCACGTGGCGCACTGCTTCGGTCCAGCGGTGCTGCTGGTGCTCGCCGTAGTAGCAGGCACTGCGCGTCACCAGCCCGCCCATCGAGTGGCCCACCAGCACGATCTCATCGATGGGAACGGGCCAGAGCGCCTCGAGCCGGTGCAGCATGTCGGCCAGCGTTTGTCCGTTGTGAGAGATGTGCAGCCCGGTGTTGTAGCGCAGATACACGGGGGTGAGCCCGTGCTCGTGATGCAGCCGCTGCCCGTAGCTCCGCACATCCTGGCCGGTGCGCGGCGTGCGCCACCACGAGCGTTCGCTGAGAAACAACCCGTGAACGAACACGGCAAGGCGACCGGTGGCCGCCGGGAACGCCGCCGCCACCCCGTCGGCGGTGAGCGGGACGGCCGTCCCGTGGTGCCGGATCTGCATGGTCAGCGCGAATCCGTTGCGGTGTGCCGTCAGCTGATCCCCGTACAGCCCGTTAAGTGCGGCGATGGCTGCGGCGACGGCGGGTTGGGATTCGAGCGGCTCGTCGCCGTCGCGGCCCCACACCTTCGACGCCAGCGCGCCGGCTACCCGGGTTGCGCCCCCAATCCCGCCGTCCACACCGCTATAGATAGTGCGGGCCACTGCGTCGTGGATGATTTGGGTGGGCTTGGCCGCCGGTCCTATCGCGCCGAAGACACGGCTGGCGATACCCGCGTGCATGTCTCGCAGCAGCGTCGTCAGCACGCCCGCAGCCTCGCCGCCCAGCTCAGCGATCGACCTGATCTCTCGCGCCTGCACCACGCCCCCTTACCAACACACAAAGCCTAGGACCTGCACAGCAGCTTGGATTTTCGCACAGACCAGGGGCCACAGCAGCGACTTTCGGCCCGAAGCGCGGCGACGGTTCCCCAGAGCACGCACCGCGAGGGTGCGCGTCCCCAGAGCGCGGCAGGCACTGACCGACGAATCGCCCGTCTCCGCGTATGCGGGGATGATCCGGTGCCTGCCCTGGCGCTGGTCAATCGACGACTCCGAGCACATCGCTACGGCGAATCGGATGGAGACCGACACACACAGCGCCAAGGACGTAGCCAAGTACCTCGGGGTGAGCCGAGCGACGTTGTACCGATATTTCACCGAGGATGGCGCAGCGTGATGGGTAGGAACTTCGTGCGCTGTAGCTACTTCACTCGGTCGGGGACACAGGTAAGCAGCACTTCGGCGGTGCGCCGCGGTGCTTTGGCCAACATCGGGAAGACGGCGGCCCGCTTAGGGAGCCGCACGTGCCCCCCGCCTGTCGGTCCGGTGATGCTCGATCGGGCTAACCGTCGAAGAGGTGTCCAAGCGGCTGGGCTACACCTATCGCGTCGACGTTCTGCCGCGCGTTCAAGCGCTGGCACGGAATGCCAACGAGCGCCTACCTCCGCGAGACTGCCGCTTTGAGGGCCGCCAACCCACGGTTGGTCGCCTCCGCGGCGGCCGGCGCGACGAGCGCGAAACTGACGTAGCCATGCACCATCGTGGGTTCGTTGCGCCGTTCGACGGGCACCCCGGCGGCGGTGAGTAGTTCGGCATAACGGGCGCCGTCGTCGCGCAGCGGATCGTATTCGGCGGTGCCGATGAATGCGGGCGGCAGGCCGCTGAGGTCTGCGGCGTTCGCCGGCGCCAGCGTGGTGGGCAGCTTGTCCGGCTCGCTGACGTCGACATCGGGCAGATACCAGGTCAGAAACGCTTCGACCGCTTCGGCGTCCAGAATCGCCGCGTCGGCGTTCTCGGCATGTGACGGCAGCGAGGTGTCAGCGGACGTTGCCGGATACCAGAGCAGCTGGAAGACCAACGGCGGCCCGCCGTGGTCGCGGGCCAACTGCGCCATCACCGCCGAGATGTTGCCGCCCGCCGAGTCGCCGGCGACCGCGATCCGCGCGGGGTCGCCACCCAGCTCAGCGGCGTGCTCGCCGACCCAGCGCAGCGCGGCCCACGAGTCGTCGATACCGGCCGGGAACGGGTGTTCGGGGGCGAGCCGGTAGTCCACCGACACGACGATGGCCTCCGCGCCGACGGCGTGTATGCGGGCTACCGCGTCGTGGGTGTCCAGGTCGCCGATCGACCAGCCGCCGCCGTGGTAGAAGACCACCACCGGCAGATCGTCGTGTGCGGGAATCGGCGGCCAGTAGATGCGCACCGGAATGTCTGTCAGGTCGTCGAAGCCGATGGTGCGTTCTTCGATTCGCATGGTGGGCAACAGGTCTGCGGGTGGCTCGATCTGCCGCATCTTCTGGCGGGCGGCCTCGACCCCGTCGGCAACCCTGATCTGTAACGGGAAGGCGTCGAGCAGGGCTTTCAGGGTCGGATCGATACCCGGCCGCGTGGACGTGGGTTCTGCCATGGCCTTACGGTAGTGCCCACGACCGCGGCCGCCGCCAGAACAGTGGATGTCTCATTGTGAGCGTGGGTGCCGATGTTTCGGTGCCGTCATAGATGTCGACGACTGCGCGCAACAACATCCCGTCGGCGGACCGCGCGGCACCGATGTGGTCGGGTGACCGTGCGGCGCGTGACAAGCGGATGGTGCGGGGCGCGTGATTCGTTAAAAGGGGCCAACGTCACAGCAGATGCTCCTTTCGGCCCTAGTCGCTAGCCGCCGTCTGCGTTAGGACAAGGTTGCCGTGGTTGGCACAACCGTAGGGATGGCCATGAGCGTGGGAGATGTACAAGGAGCGGTTAACCATACCGACGTCGACAAGTGGGACGCCGGCCTCACAGAAGTGGTCGTCGGGCTGACCCGGCCGATCGTCAAGCGGTACTTTCGAGCACAGGTAAGGGGCCTTGAGAACATCCCGGCCGGCCCATCTCTGGTGGTCTCCAATCACTCGGGCGGCCTGGTGACGCCGGACATGCCGGTGTTCGCGGTTGCCTATTACGACACCTGTGGCTACGAACGTCCGCTCTACACGCTCGGCCACGACACATTGTTCGCCGGGCCAGCGGCTGAGCTTCTCAAGCGCACCGGAGTGATCCGCGCGACCCGTGACAACGCGGCGGCGGCGCTGGCGGCGGGTGCTGTGGTCATGGTGTTCCCGGGCGGCGATTATGACGTGTATCGGCCTACCGTTCGGGAGAACGTCATCAGCTTCGGCGGCCGCTGTGGATATGTCACCACGGCCATCGAGGCGGGGGTGCCGATCGTGCCGGCGGTTTCGATCGGCGCGCAGGAAAACCAGCTCTATTTGTCCCGCGGGAGGTGGCTGGCGCGTGCGCTTCGGCTGACCCGGCTGGAGCGCAGACTGTTTCGCACCGACATCCTGCCGATTGCGTTCGGTTTCCCATTCGGGCTCAGCGTCGTCATGCCGGTCAACGTCCCGATGCCGACCAAGATCGTCACCTTGGTGTTGCCACCGATCGACATCGTGGCCGGGTTCGGTGCGCACCCCGCCGTCGCTGAGGTCGACGCGCATGTGCGATCCGTTATGCAGTCAGCTGTTACTCGACTGGCACACAGGCGCCGGCTGCCGATCATCGGCTGACGCGACACCATCGAGTGAAGTCGCGCAGGTCTTGTTGATGCCATCAACACCATTGGTGTATCCGCAGGTTGTTTCGTGTTGTTTCGCGTCGTCACATTCGGCGTTTCCGCAGGTCAGCCCTTTTTGTTTGGGCTCACGGCCGGCGGAATCCAACTCACTTGCTAAGTGTTTAGCAAGTGTGTAGCCTGTAGTCATGTCGCCCGGTCTCGATGTCGCCAAGGTGTCGCCCGCCGACGGGGGGTCGGTTCCCCCGCGGGCGGAGCGCCGCAGCCAGGAGGAGCGCCGCAGTCAGGCCGAGCAGGGGTTGCTGGATGCGGCGGTGGCGCTATTTGCCAAACGCGGGGTCGACCAGACCTCGCTGGCCGACATCGGGAACCAAGCGGGGTATAGCCGAGGCCTGGTCAACCACCACTTCGGCTCCAAGGCGACACTGGTGGAACGGCTCGCTGAGCGCAGCCGAAGCGACTTCGTCGCCGGGCTGGCCGACTTTGACGGCGACGAAGTCGATGCATTGGTGACGTTGGCCGACGCCTACCTGGACAAGGGGGCCCTGAAAGCCGATACGACCCGCGCCTTTTTCGTCATGTGGGGCGCTGCGTTGCCCGAGGAAGCAGCGCTGCGCGAGGTGACGGCGACCGGCGACGCGCGATTCCGCATGGCCGTCGAATCGCTGGTGCGGCTGGGACAGCAGAACGATACGGTCACCGCCGACGTCGACCCGCGCGGTGTGGCGACGACGCTGGTCGGGATGCTGCGCGGGGTCATCGCGCAGTTTCTCATCGACGCCGACGGCGTCGATCTGGCCGCCGCCCGCACGGCATGCGAGCAGTTCCTGCGCCGGACCCTCACCCCGTCACGCAAAAAGGCCCGACCATGACCCCGGCCAGACCGGGGAACGCCGCGATGTTGAGTGCGGCAACCGCACCAAGCCCCAGCGGCGAATCGCCCCGGCGCCGTTCAAATTTCCACGCACCGCAAAAGGAGAATGTCGTGACCACTGACACCCGCAACGATCGCCTGGTGCGCCGCGTCGCCGATCTGTTCACCACCGATCAGCAGTTCGCCGATGCGGCACCCAGCGCGGCCATCAACGAACTGATCAATCGGCCACGGGTTCGAGTGGCCCAGGCTGTGCGCACCGTCATGGAAGGCTACGGCGACCGGCCCGCGCTCGGGCAGCGTGCGGTGCGATTCGTGACAGGCACCGACGGCCGCACCGCGGCGGAACTGCTGCCCAAGTTCGACACGATCACCTACCGCCAATTGTGGGACCGCGTCACCGCGGTCGTCCGGGCTCTGACCAACGAGCCCGTACGGCCCGCCGACCGTGCCTGCATCCTGGGTTTCACCAGCGTGGACTACACGACCATCGACATGGCACTGCTGCTGATGGGCGCCGTGTCGGTTCCGCTGACCCGCGCGCCGGTCACCCAGTTGACGTCGATCGTCGACGAGGCCGAACCGATTGTGATCGCCTGCAGCCTCGACTATCTCGACGACGCCGTCGAATTGGTGCTTTCCGGGCACCGGCCCGCGCGGCTGGTCGTGTTCGACCACCGGCCCGAGGTGGACGATCAGCGCGAGGCGTTCGAGGCCGCGCGGGCGCGGTTGGCAGCAGCCGACAGCCCGGTCATCATCGAGACGTTGCAGGAGGTGGTGGAGCGCGGGGCCGCGCTGCCGTCGGTGCCGCTGTTGCCGTCCGATGAGGACGACCCGTTGATGCTGCTGATCTACACCTCCGGCAGCACCGGCACCCCTAAAGGCGCGATGTACCCGGAACACCTGGTCGCCAAGTTCTGGCGCCCGTCTTCGGGGCTGGGCAAAGACGAGCAGCTCGCGTTGCTGCCGTCGATCACGCTGAACTTCATGCCGATGAGCCATGGCTTGGGGCGGAGCAATCTGTACCAGACACTATGCAACGGCGGCACCGCCTATTTCGCCGCCAAGAGCGATCTGTCGACCTTCCTCGACGACCTTGCCATGGTCCGGCCGACTCTGCTGAACTTCGTCCCGCGGATCTGGGACATCATCTTCGATGAGTTCCAAAGCGAAGTTGACCGCCGCTCCGACGGTGGGGACCGGGCGGGGGTGGAAGCCGAGGTGATGGCCGAGCAACGCCAGAATGTGCTCGGCGGTCGGTACGTCCTGGCGATGACCGGTTCCGCGCCGACGACGCCCGAGATGAAGGAGTGGGTCGGATCCTTCCTCGACCTGGATCTGGTGGAGGGCTACGGCTCGACCGAGCAAGGGGTCACCGTACTCAACGGCCAGGTGAGACGTCCCCCGGTGATCGACTACAAGCTTGCCGACGTGCCCGAGCTGGGCTACTTCCGAACGGATCGACCGCACCCCCGGGGGGAATTGCTCATCAAATCAGATCAGGTGTTCGCCGGCTATTACAAACGCCCCGAACTCACCGCCGAGATGTTCGACGAGGACGGCTTCTACCGCACCGGCGACATCGTGGTTGAGCTCGGTCCCGACCAACTCGAGTACCTCGACCGACGCAACAACGTGCTCAAACTCTCCCAGGGCGAGTTCGTCACTGTCTCCAAGTTGGAGGCGGTTTTCGAGCGGAGCCCGCTCGTGGAGCAGATCTACATCTACGGCAACAGCGCGCGCTCGTACCTGTTGGCGGTTATTGTGCCCGCCGAAAATGCTCAGTCAGGCAATGACGTCAACACGCTGCAACCGCTGATCAGCGAATCGCTGCAGGACGCCGCCAAAGCGGCCGGTCTGCAATCCTACGAAATCCCGCGTGATTTCATCCTCGAGACAACGCCATTCACGGTCGACAACGGCCTATTGACCGGCGTCGGCAAGCTGGCGAGGCAGAACCTCAAGCGGCGATACGGGGAGCGACTGGAACAGCTGTATGCCGACCTGGCCGAAAACCAGGCCGACGAGCTGAGCGCATTGCGCCAAAACGGCGCCGAGCGGCCGGCGCTCGAAACGATCAGCCGGGCCGCGGGCGCGCTGCTCGGCGCGGCCACCGATGTGCGGCCGGACGCGCATTTCACCGACTTGGGCGGAGATTCCTTGTCGGCGTTAACGTTCGCCAACCTGCTGCACGAAATCTACGACATCGACGTACCGGTGGGCGTCATCGTCAGCCCGGCGTCCGACCTGAAGGCAATCGCCGAATACATCGAGGCGGAACGGGCCGGCGGCACCAAGCGGCCGACGTTCGCCGCTGTGCACGGCCGGAACGCAACCGAGGTGCACGCCGGCGACCTGACGCTGGACAAGTTCATCGACGCCCAGACGCTGCAGGCGGCGCGATCACTGCCCGGACCCGCCGGCCAAATCCGAACCGTCCTGTTAACCGGGGCGACCGGCTTCCTCGGCCGCTACCTAGCCCTGGACTGGCTGGAGCGGATGTCGCTTGTCGACGGCAAGCTGATCTGCCTGGTGCGCGCCAAGTCCAACGAGGATGCGCGGCGACGTCTGGACACGACCTTCGACAGCGGCGATCCCGAGCTGCTGCGCCACTACCGCCAACTCGCAGCCGAGCATCTGGAGGTGCTCGCCGGCGACAAGGGTGAGCCGCACCTCGGCCTGGAGCAGCAGACCTGGCAGCGGCTGGCCGACACGGTCGATCTGATCGTCGATCCCGCGGCGCTGGTCAACCACGTGCTGCCCTACAGCCAGCTGTTCGGCCCCAACGCGCTGGGCACCGCCGAGCTGATCCGGATAGCGCTGACCACGAAACTCAAGCCCTACGTTTACGTTTCGACGGTCGGTGTGGGTGCGGGAATCGAACCGGGCAAGTTCACCGAGGACGCCGACATCCGGATGATCAGCCCGACCCGCAAGGTCGACGACAGCTACGCCAACGGCTACGCGAACAGCAAGTGGGCCGGTGAGGTGCTGCTGCGCGAGGCCCACGATCTGTGCGCTCTGCCGGTGTCGGTCTTCCGCTGCGACATGATCCTGTCGGAGGCGAGGTACGCCGGTCAGCTCAACCTGCCCGACATGTTCACCCGGATGATGCTGAGCCTGGTCGCCACCGGCGTCGCGCCCGGCTCCTTCTACGTGCGCGGCCCCGACGGAAACCGGCAGCGGGCGCATTACGACGGGCTGCCCGTCGACTTCATCGCCGAGGCGATCTCCACACTCGGTCAGCACGCAACCGACGGGTTCCAGACGTATGACGTGGTGAACCCTTACGACGACGGCATCGGACTCGACGAGTACGTCGACTGGCTCGTCGACGCGGGGTATCCGATCCAGCGGATCGACGACTACGACGCCTGGCTGCAGCGGTTCGAAACCGCCCTGCATGCCCTGCCGGAACAGCTGCGCCAGGCCTCGATCTTGCCGCTGCTGCACAATTACCAGCAGCCGACGCCCCCAATACCTGGCTCGGTGGCGCCGGCCGAACGATTCCGCTCGGCGGTGCAGAAGGCGAAAATCGGTCCGGACAAGGACATCCCCCACGTCACGCCGCAAATCATCGTCAAGTACATCACCGACCTGCAGCTGCGTGGAGTGCTCTGAGTTCGCGGGCGCCGGTTGACGTTCTGCCGACGCCATCGGCGCAGCGGCGCTCGCGGATGCGATCGAAGTCCCACCGATCCTGCGCCTCCTCGACTTCGATGGCCGCGGACTCCTGGCCCGATTCCTCTACGCCTACCCCGCATCGGAGGTCGGTCGTCGCCAGATCGCCCCGCCCCCTGTCAACGCTGGAATCCAGCACAACTATGTGGCTTGACTGGGTGGCTACGTGCATGTCGCGTTCGGAGACCTCCTTCAGGTTCAGCCGGATGATCCGATCCAGGAGATAGATCGCGTCGGCGGTGACGCGATCGCCAAGCTCAGGAAGCTCGCATCTGACCTTGCTGGCTGGGCAGCGCTCCGGCCTCAGCACCACCCCGGGCAGTGACACCCCAACACCGTCAACCGGCCGCCACCTAGGTACCAATGCATCGTGTTGATGCCATCAACACCTTTCGCGTCTCCGCAGGTCGTTTCACGTTATTTCACGTTGTTTGGCGTCGTCAAATTGAACGTTCCCGCAGGTCAGCGGGATTTTTGCAGCGGGTTCGATTCCCGGCAGCTCCACCAAGACGCAAAGGCTGGTCGCACTCTTTCTTTGACGGCGGAAACGTTACTTTGGCCGGATGAATTGACATCGGCTTCGAGGGATTGCGCAATTCGTGCTGTTGCCGGCATGTCGATTCACCGAAAGCGTTATAACTGCCGAGTGCGGAGCGACGCGTACGTGGCTCGCATCGGCGGCCTTGCGGTGGCACTTGGTGTGGGCACCGTCATGTTCGCCAACCAGGGGATGGCATGGGCTGAGCCGTCGAGTTCGTCGTCTTCGGATTCGACTTCCTCGGCGTCCGTGAGCCACTCGCCGTCGAGTTCGTCGACGGAGAGCCCAACCTCGGGTACATCCAGCTCTGCCGCATCCTCGACGCCTTCGAAGACCTCGGCTGCCCCTTCGACGTCAACATCGACCATCAGCTTGACATCCACCGGCTCGACGACGACATCAGGTCGGCCAGGCGTGGCAGTGAGTACCGGCGGTGTCCAGATCAGGGCCACGAGATCGACCAGCACCCTGACCACGCCGTCCGTCTCAGGGCTCACGACATCGAAGGTGTCGAGTACCGCGCCCACCGCCACGGCAACGCCCGTCGTTCAGTCAAGCGGTAAATCACGTTCAGACACCAACGTCAGAACGACCACGCATCTCCCCTTGAACTCGACGGTCACATCCCTTGCGGTGTCGAATGACTCGGCGCCCGTATCGACGGTTGATGCCACTCGACGCGT
The DNA here is from genome assembly GCA_963811535.1 of uncultured Actinomycetota bacterium. Taxonomy (GTDB): domain Bacteria; phylum Actinomycetota; class Actinomycetes; order Mycobacteriales; family Mycobacteriaceae; genus Mycobacterium. The sequence goes on from CAWERF010000004.1 coordinate 166,324, forward strand.
CACTGGTGCGATGCAAACGTTCAGCGTTGCATCGTCGTCGGTGACGTCGACGCTTGGCAATAGTCCCGTCGTGAGGTATTCGGCGGCCGGGCAGCCGACCGCGGCGACGCTGGTTCCGCACGAGACTCCGCCCCCCGCCGCACCAGTCGCCATGGATCCCGTCGCTGTGATCACGGGTGTGGTATCGAATCTGTTGCGAAGTTTCCTAAATCCGTTGGCCGCCAGCAACGCGCCGGAAGCGCCGGCCAGTACCCCAACATTGTGGTCGCTGCTGGCGTTCGCGCGACGCGAGTTCGAGACGGCATTCGCATCGCCGTCTGTAACCGACACACCGGTCAACCTTCAGACGACGGGTCAGACACTGGTCGCGGGCACACAGCCCTCGGGCCTGCAAGGCGTGCAACCCGAACAGCGCACGCTGGTCCTGACCGCCCTTCCGGTCGAAGCCGACGCCATTCTCGCCCGCACCACGCTCGACCCAAACCCCACCGTGGTCGTCGACGGGCGGCACTTCTACCTCGGCACACTCGGTGGCAAACCGGTCATCGTGGCGATGACCGGCATCGGCGAGGTGAACGCCGCCCAAACCACCGAAATAGCACTCGATTACTTCACGCCCGCGTCCGGCATCTCCATCGACGCAGTGGTTTTCGACGGCGTCGCCGGTGGCTCGGGACGCACCGAGATCGGCGATGTGGCCGTACCGGCCCAATGGACCTCCGACAACGGCGCAACATGGGATGCGGTCGATCCCAGCATGCTCGCCGCAGCCAGCACACTCACCGTCAACCTGGATAGCACCGACAGCATAGGAGATCCCGCTTGTCATCTTTGCGGTCCGCTCGCCCGCTTGCCGCTGATCAATCTCAATCGCGAGCCGCAACTATTTGTCGGCGGCGATGGCGCCACCGACGACAACAACAACGGTACGGCTTTCCCCGAAATCCCCCTTGGCGGCGCCATTTTCGGCCCCCAACCTTTGGCCGCACCGGATTTCTCACCCCTGTTCACTGGCAACTTCTTCCAGGCACTGGGACCCTTCCTGCTCCAGGGACTGCTCAGCAACATAATTGGGTTCTTCACGGCCGCGAATCCGCCCGTGGATGCGGTCGACGAGGAGACCGCGGCGGCGCAACAGGTCGCCGATGCGCACGGCGTGCCGTTCCTGGGCATCCGCGGCATCTCCGACGGACCGGGCGACCCGCTGCCCCTGCCGGGCTATCCATTCACGTTATTCGTCTTCAAGCAAATTGCAGCGGACAACGCCGCCATCGTCACCGTGGACTTCCTACAAAGCTGGGCCGGCGCCTGACAACCCGCCTCGACCAGATTCCCCACACGGGCAGTCTGTGTCACGGAGGATTGCCACAGTCGTGAATACGAACCCCCTGGCCAGATCCACGACCTGTTGCCCGGGGGCGTGCCAATAATCTCCCAGGCGCCGGTAATGGCCCCCGGATATCTACCCTGAGCTCGGCCTCATCTTCGACAGCGTTACCGCCACCAGTCGTTGGAATCGCTGTGCCCGAGCGCAGTGAGTCGAATGGGTCCTCGGTACGAGCAGAAGCTGCCCGGGGTGTTGACGCCGTCAACACCTTTCGGTGTATCCGCAGGTCAAGCCGTTTTATGCAGCGGGTTCGATTCCCGGCAGCTCCACCGGAAACGCGCTGGTCAGGGCCACAAGTCCTGGCGAGTTTTCTTTTCCCATCAACATCGCGCCCACCCCTTCGTCTGGACCAAAACCGCCGACGACAGCCTCAAAAAAGCCCACCGCCAACAAACTTCAACCACGGTCCACCACCCACTCGCCGCGTTTGCCAATGCATGCGCCGTCCGTTTTTTACCCCCGGCACACCACCGGGTGCTTTAATTAGACCTCCAGCCGACCTTATTTGATTGCCGCCATGAACTTGACAACGCGAATCGTCGCCGCCCAGGGGTGCTTAATCTTGGTATCGGCGTGTTCGAGCGGCCCTTCCGGCTCGCATCCCGTCGTCCAACCCGGGTCCACCTCGGCATCAGCCACCTCTAGCTCACCCACGTCCACGGTGCCGATCCAGGGGCAGCCATGCGGGTCGGGGCAGGTCGCGGTGACTGCAACGGTGATGTCGCCAGGCCTGACGCACCGTGGCGTGCTACTGAATTTCGCCCTCGCGCCCGGGAGTGGTCCCTGCACCCTTTCCGGCTATCCAACAGTCGATTCCGGTCCGGGCGGCCCGCTCATCCACGCCCAGCCCACCCTGCGCGGGTACATGGGTGGACTTCCGCCAAATGTCAATGAGCCGCCGACCGTCACGCTGTCGCCCACCCAGCAGGCCAACGCTGTCGTGGAGGGCGACGCTGTAGATGCCAACGGCAATCAATGCCCCACCTACACCGCGCTTCAGGTGACCCCGCCCAACTTGACTCAGACGTTCACGGTCGCCACCAACATCGATACCTGCGAACTTCAGGTTCACCCCATAACCAGCTAAATCCGCAGGCCAGCTCGCGCCGTGGGGGTGATGGCGAGGCGGACACCACGGATCCTGCGCGGGATGGCGCGCCCCGGCCACCGGTCGCAGCCGGGACAGCAACAGGAGTGAGCGCGCCCTCGGAGGTCCGCGCACGAGAGATTCGCGGCCCCGGACCTCATGGGCCGTAGGCTCAGCATTTTCTGTCCGGGGCTGACCATCGCAGCCAGGAAAGAGGGGTGCGAGGGACTCCCCCACGAGGTCTGATCACCCGGTGGTGTGGACGATCAGCACGTCGGCCCTGGCCCTGGCGGGGACACTTCCGGGGACCGAGAACAATCGGCCGAGGATTGCGGACCGCGCGCTGAGTCCGACATTGCCGACTACCAGCAGATCGGCCTTAACCTCGTCGGCGAGGTCCACCAGCGCATCTACCGGAGCACCTTGAATCGGCCGCTCCTCGATGTTCTTCGCGCCGGCCGCCTTGGCCCGGTCGCGGGCATCGCGCAAGATCGCGTAGATCGGCGCGTTACCCCGCACCTTGTAGCTCTCGTCTTTGAGGACGTCGGCGGCGCGCAAATCGTCGCTGTGGGGGAGGTACCCCGTGGCAATGATCAGCTTCGCGTTCGACTCGGCGGCGATCTCGCCTGCCCGGTCGACCGCACGCAGCGACGTATCTGACCCATCGGTTCCCACCACCACGGTCTGATAGGCGCTCATGTGCACTCCCTCCGAGGATCGTTCGCAACGCACCCGAAACAGTAACGCGCGGCGCCCAGGTCGTAGAAACAATCGTCCGATAACAAGGGTTGGCCAAACCTTCGAGCGATAACGCATCTTGGGGATAGACCCGACCGCCGCCTCCTCTTACCGGGAGGTGCTGGCCGACGAGCGGCTGGGTCGCTACGCCGATATGCGTTCGCACGTGGGGCAAAGCCGGGGCACCGGGCTGGATGTGCTGGCCGCCGACCGCCGTGTCAGTGATCGTGATCCGCTGACCGCCGATAGGTATTTTCAGGCACACGAACGGCTGCAGCGTTTCTATTCGATCCCGGTAACCGACTCCACTGTCTTTGCCGGACCAGCATTGCTGGCCAATGTTCGTGACCAAAGCCAGCATGAAGCGTTAGCCGCCCGCTGCCACACCAGATCCGGCGTGCCGCCGAGGAGTTCGTCCACGACTCACAGGGGCGACATTAGGCCCGCGCACTGCCCGCCGGCGCCGAAACCGCGCGTTCGGTCGGTTCCACCAGAAGTGCTCGATTACCCGGCCGATCGCGCTTGATCGGACGAGACGACGGAACCGTACGGAAATACGTGGGCCTGGGGTAAGGTGACATCGCCGACCAGAACGAATCGCGCCGTGGCCGCCCGCGTCGGCGCAGACCGCCACCCCGCACCCCGGCGACACCAGATGGCCTGAGAAAAATCGGTAGCCGAATCGCCGAGGGGTATCGCCTGACAGGTTATAGAGGGATTTCTGCTTAGAAGGCGAAGGACCATGTCTGCTGTTGATGAACGCGTCGCCTATATCCGGATGTTTACCGTGCCTCATCGACCGGTGAAAGTCATGGTGGTGTTCCAGTACGCCGCCGTCGCCGCAGACTGGGAGCGGCTGAGGCTGCGGGTGCGTCGCAATCCTGCGTCGGTTCGAACCGACGACGAGCGGTTCTCGGCGTTGAGCGTGACTCTGCGAGAGTTATCGACTGAACTTGGGCTAAAGACATGCACCGGCGAGACAGCTGGCACCGACGGCGTTGAAGGGATCACGGGCTTGCGGGGGTTCCTTCCCAACGATCCGGGCTACCTGCATTCCGATACATGGTTCCAATCCACCGAGAGATGGTGCGGCTGAAACCGTTGTGACAAACGTGGCGCCGCCCGGCTCGGTCAGCAGTTGGGTTATCACGGCTGGTCATTGCGCGGCGCGTTGAGTCCGATCCGGTCGGACCCATCGCCGGACTGGTGTTGACCGAGTCCACCACGCAGGGAATCGAAGATTGCCAGGCCCTGCCCCACCAGGCCGGTGGCCATCTCGCCGAGCCCGTCGGCGCCGTTGAGCACTGTCAGGTTCGCCCCCGACAGGCCCTGCGCGGCCTGCTTGACGATTTCGGGCAGCTGGTCGATAAGCATCCGGTCCAGGGCCACCCGGTTGTGCGAGGCCGCCGCTTCGGCTTGGATCTTCATCTTCTCAGCGTCGGCGACTGCCAGAATCCGGACGCGTTCCGCCTCCGCCTCGGCCGGCTTGACGACCTCCGAGACCAGCTCTTGCTGACGGAGCTCTGCGGCGCGCTGAGCCAATTCGGTCCGCATCGCGAGCACTTCTCGCTGGGCTTGCGCGTCGGCCAGCGGTCCCGCCTGGGCGGCTTCGGCCTGCGCTTTGTCGACTTCGGCCTTGTACTGAGCCCGCACGATCGCCGTCTGTCGAGCGAACTCGGCCTGGTTGCGTTGCGACTCCTGCTCGGCCTCGGCCGCGGCCTGATTGGCCTTCGCCTGAGCAATCTGCGCCTGCTGTTGAATGGCCGCGTTATGCGGCGCGGACATCGCCAGGATGTACCCCAGTGAGCCGTCGTCGATGGACTGGATCTGCAGCGCGTCGACGGTCAGTCCGATCTTGATCATCTCCTCCTTGGAACCATCGAGGACCTCGGTGGCCAGCTTCTGCCGTTCTTTGATGATCTGTTCGACGGTCATCGACCCGATGATCGAGCGCAGGTGACCGGCGAATATTCGCCCGGTGAGGACCGCCATCTGGTTTTGGTCCGACAAGAATCGTTGCGCAGCGCTGACGATGCTTTCGCTGTCGTTGCCGACCTTGAAGGCAATGACCGCTCGAACGTTCAAGGTGATCCCCTGCTGGGTCACGCACCTTTCCTCGACCTCGGCCTCACACATCGCCAACGTGAGGAATCGAACCTTTCGGAAGAACGGCATGATGAACGCGCCGTGACCGGTCACCACACGGAACGGGGCGTTGCCTGCAACTCTGCCGCCGGAGATCAGCATCGCCTGGTCCGGTGCTGGCACTCTGTAGCCGAACATGTTGGACTCCTTGAAGATTGGTGTTGTTGTCAGGGAATTTGCGTTGAGAAATCCGGGCCGGGCCATGGCTCCACTAGGACCGTCCGCGCACCTCGGATATCTATAACCAACACCTCGGTACCCCTCGGCAGCGGCTGGTCCGACCAGGCAAGATAGGCCTCCTTGGACCCCCGCACGTTCAGAAGGACTTCTCCGGCGCCCGCGACGCCGCGGGTCGCCACGATCAACGACCCGACGCAGCCGACCACCGATACGTCACCCACCCCTCGCATACTCCTCCTACAGGCCGTGCCCGTCCTACAGGCCGTGCCCGCGCAGGCGCGGTCTTAGAGGTTTGACTCGCATCGCCGACGAGCGGGAACGCGGGCCGACATCATCGATCTGACGGCGGGTGCAAGAGCCTTAAAGCGGCGACGGACGCAGAAAGCACGCTGCTTTCACACCGCCGCTTGCGAGGCGGCCGTCAGCTCTTGAGGGTCTCCCACGTCGGCCCGCCATCCAGCAACTTGGGTGGCGGGCCCTCCTAAATGTCGGCGTCGGCACCTGGGTCGAGTCACCTGTGAACGATCAGGGCCGCTCGAAGTGCTGGTAGTCGATAGGAGTCGTCCAGTAGCCACCCCACCGCCACCCACGATCCGTGAAGACGTGTACGGCTGGGTCGCCGTTGTGTAAGAGTCCCGGGTCGGTGCGGCTGCGGTCCAGGTATGCCGCCGCGTTCTTGGGTTGGAATGCTCCGTTGCCGTCGATGTACGGGTTGAGAAGCGGGTTGAGGTCGATCGCCCGACCGTAGGCGTGTTCAGACCATTGGTTGGTTCCTGGGATGCCTCGGCAGTTGAACGCCGAAGTGTTGTTGTCCTCCATGGATAACTCATCATCAGCGCCCGGATAGTGGTCGACCGTGCGGATCTTCTCGATGGGAAAGCGCAGTCGGTCAAGCTGCTCGAAGATCGTGATGACCTCCGGCACTAGGTCTTCGTGCACGATCAGCTCGCCGCGGTGCGTCTGGCCGTCCAAACCGATGTGGTCGACGGCGATGCGCCGCAGCTGCCCCGGTTCGACCGGGCAACCCGGCCGCCAGCTCGCGCCGAGTTCGGCGGCAGTGACCGGCTGAACGGTCGCACCGGCAGGTGCTGGTGGCGCGCTGGCCGACGACGGCGTGGGGGCAGGCGGCGACGGCGTGGCCGCAGGAGGTGGCGGCGCGGCGGTGCACTGCAGGAGCAGCGCACTAGCTGCGATCATTGCCGCCAGTACGGCGACCCTCCGCCCGAAGAACGTCAGTTGGCGATGAGTCCTCACCGCGTGCTTCCATCCCTACGAGACCGGTGCGATCAGCGGTTTCGCTGGACAAGTCCACGTGCCGCCAACGCTACCCCAGACAGATTTCCGCTGTACCGCGCTCCAGTTGATTTCAGCCAACACTGAAGTACCCAAGAGACCTGGCTTATTTGAGACCCGATTGATACGCGGCTTCGATCATCCCGTTGCCGACGATCATTGCGACGTTGCCGTCCCACACCGCGAGGTCGCTGAGGAGCAGACCGCTAGGCCTATTCGGTGCCGCGTGGCGAACGCGCCGTGCTCCTTGGCCCGGTCGTGGCGGATCGGCTGCGTGCGCACGATCGTGCCACGACAGGCGAACTGGACCGAGCCGGCAACGATGTCCCCTTGCGGCACGCACCGCCCTGGCGTTATAGCTGTCTTTCGCCGCCGTCGACGAACAGCTCGGTTCCGGTCATGAAGCTGCTCTCGTCGGAGGCAAGGAACAGCACCGCTGCGGCGACTTCCTCGGGCCGGCCCACCCGGGCCATCGGCACGTGCGACGCCTGCTCGTCTAGCAGCGCCTGTTCCTGGCCGCTCGGCGCCAGGCCCTTCAGTCCCGGCGTTTCAACTGGACCCGGGACGACGGTGTTGACCCGGATGCCCTTGTCGACCAACTCAGCCGCCCACGTCCGGCCAAGCGAACGGATGGCCGCCTTCGACGCCGCGTACACGCCCATTGCGGGTGTGCCCCCGTACGCGGCGGTCGAACCGGTCAACACGATCGACGCTCCCCGTTTCAGCAGCGGCAACACCTTCTGCAGCGTGAACAGGATTCCGCCGACGTTGATCTGGAATGTGTTGGCGAACTGTTCGACGGTCACGTCGGGCAGCGTCGCCAATTCGCCGCCGCCGGCATTGGCGAACACAACATCCAGGCCGCGTCCACGGGCCCTGATGGCATCGGCAACGTTGTCGAGGTCGTCGAGATTCGACACGTCGCCGCGGATGCCGGTTGCGCCCGCTCCGATCGACGCCACGGCGTCGTCGAGAGTCTTCTGATTTCGCCCGGTGATGAAGATGTGTGCGCCTTCGGCGGCCAACCGCTGTGCGGTCGCGAGGCCGATCCCGGAGTTGCCGCCGGTGACGAGTGCCGTCTTGCCGGAAAGCTGACCCATAGTGATCTCCTTTGTTCGAGGTCGGCGGAATCGCCATAGCCTCTTAGGTCAGTCCAACACGTGACATATCATGTTATTCCTGCGACGCCAGGGTCATCACGAACAGCTCGTCGGGCGGGCCACCGGACCGCGGGGTTCCGTTAGCAGCGAGGGAGACGGCTCAACATCTCATCAACAGATGCGGCCTCGCATCTGCGCGCGTGGGTTGCTAGGCCCGAGCTGTTCTGGACCTTGCCCGAATTCGAGGCCGGATCCTGCACGGGATGGCCCGCCTCGCCCGAACACCGGTCGCAGCCGAACAACGACCGGAGCCAGCGCGCTCGGAGGGCGCTCGTAAGCGATTCGAAGGGGCACCCGTACCTGGCCTCGGCCCCGACAACGATGGAGGCCGACCGTGTAGGTCAAGACGCCGAAAGAAGATTAGCGGCTTCCTCTAGTTCCTTCAGCGCGGCCTCGATCGCGTCCGCTAGTTCGTCGATGTCATTGGCGATCTCGGGTGTGGTGACGAAGCCGAAATCCACGAACCCGTTGTAGCTCAAACAGGTGATGTTCAATGCCACCTCGAGCATGACCGGTCCGAGGGGTATGAGCTGCTCTACGACTGCGCCGGCCACGTAAATGGGGAAGTCGGGACCGGGAACGTTGGAGATCACCATGTTGATAGGAGCGACGTGGCCACCGATGTGGCTGGCCGTGTAGGCCCTGGCGGCGAGCGCCAGCAAGCCGGGCGGCGTGGTCTCCGTCAGACCCATGATCTGCTGTGCGGTAAGCGCTTTGGCCATCTCCTTGGCGCCTTGGGAGTTGGCATAGATGGTTTTCATCCGCTCGGCGGGGTTGGCAATTTCGGTGCCGAGGCTGACGGTCATCGAGCTGATCTGGTTACCGATTTCTCTGCTCTCGCCATGGGTTGAGATCGGAATCTGGGCGACCAGCGGCCGATCGGGAAGCTCACCCCGGTGTAGCAGGTAACGGCGCATCGCACCGGAAACGAGCGCGAGCACCACGTCGTTGAGCTTCACGCCGAAGGCGCGCTTGACCGCCTTCACCCGATCCAGTGGCACTCTGCTGCTGCTGATTCGCCGCTGTGTGGAGATTTCGGCGTTAAAGCGCGTTGTCGGTGCCTCGAAGAATCGCGGGGGTTTGTTGGCCAGCCCGCGCACGGCCAGCTGTTGAGACAGCGTTTGCTGAGCGATTCGCAAGAGGCGGTATGGCGTCCTGACCACCACGTTGAATATGCCGCCCAGCGCCCGCAGCTCGAACGGGGGCAGCCCGCGCGTCGATGATGGGCCGCCCTCGACGGCGGGGCGACGCGGTTGAGGGCTGATGTCGAGCATGATCTCGCTCAGGCTGGTGCCCGACACACCGTCGACGAGAGCGTGATGCATCTTCGTCAGGATCGCGACACGACCATTCTCCAGACCCTCGATGAACCACATCTCCCAGAGCGGCCGGTCCCGGTCGAGCGGATAGGACATGAGACGTCCGACCAGGTCCTCGAGTTCGCGACGTCCTCCGGGCTCGGGCACCGCGATCCGCCGGATGTGATAGTCGATGTCGAGCTCGCGGTCCTCGACGAACCACGGCCTGTCGAGCCCCAACGGCGCGCCCGCCACTCGAAAGCACAGCTCCGGCATCTCCGGAAGGCGAGAAGCGACAAGGTTCTTGACCGCGCCGAAGCAGAAATCCGGCACGTCGGACGGGTCGCAGATCGTCAGTCCGGCGCCGTGCATGTGCCAGGCGTGCGTCTCGGCGAACCAGAACGCAGCATCGATGCTCGACAGCCGCCTCATGCCGACAGCGTAGAGCGGGCAGGTCGCGTCAACGCGAAAACGCGTGAACTAAGGCCTATCTGATGGATCGTCGGGCCTGGGCGATGACGGCCTGTGTATCAGGACCTCGCGATGTGCCTGCAACACGCGGCGGTCATGGCACCGGCCATTCGTGGACCGGGGCACCGGTGCGCGCGTGCTCCGCATACCGCCGAGTCATCTCACGGAGCGCCAGGATGCGTTGCAGCCCGTGCTCCTCGAGGTAGCGCACCGTCTCGGTCTGCCAGAAAGCGCCGGTACGGCGGCATCGGACCCGCGCTTCGATGACACCGAGGTACCGGTCGCGGTCGTCCGCGTCCACGCCCCAAGCGTCGAGCCCGGCCGCCGCGGCCGGCAGCAGGACCTCACGGGTGAGCTGGTCGGCGGGGTGCTCGGCTCCCCGCCAGGAGAGCCGCGCCGCAAGCCCATCGCGTGCCGCGCGGTGCAGGTCTCGCTCGGCCGCCTCGAACGGTATCTGCCTCCACGGGGCAGGGTCGCTGTCGACGATCGCGCGAACCAGCCCGTAGTAGAAGGCGGCGTTCGCGACCATGTCGACGGCGGTCGGTCCGCTGGGCAGTACCCGGTTCTCGATACGCAACTGTGGGCGCCCGGCCTGCACGTCGTAGACCGGACGGTTCCAGCGCCACACCGTGCCGTTGTGCAGCCGAAGCTCCCGCAGGCCCGGAGCACGGCCGGCCTGCAGGGCGGCATCGGGATCTTCGGCGTCCAGCGTCGGAAACAGCGGCGGAAAGAGCCGCACGAGGTCGTCGAAGAGTTCGACGGGGCCATTGACCCACCGGTCGCCGAGCCGGACGCGCGCCGGTGCGCCCGCCCGGACCTCCCCGCTACGGCGGGTGTCGAGCAGTTGTTCTAGCAGCGTGATTCGGGTTTCCTGCCATGCCTGGCGAGCGAGCAGGTAAGGCGAGTTCGCTGCCACCGCGACCTGTGCCCCGGCGATCAATTGTGCGGCGTTGTAGTAGACGGCGAACCGGTCCGGCGACACCCGCAGGTGCAGCTGCAAGCTGGTCGCGGCGGCTTCGGGAGCGACCGAGTCGGTGGCGAACTCCACGGGCTCACACGCGTCGATGATGTGCACGAGGAACGGCCTGTGGCGAGCGGCGCGCATGCGGCGGCACAGCAGCGCGTAACGCGGGTTGCCAGAGATGCGCTCGAGGGTCAGCTGCTCGGCGCCGAGGGTGGGCAGCATGCCGACGGCGACCAGCCGAGCGCCCAGCCCCTCGATCCGCGCCCTGCAGGCGTCCAGCACGTCGGCTAGGTCGCGTTCGCTGTCATGCAGCACGCGGCCCTGCAGCTGCCGGGGAGGCAGGTTCAGCTCGACGTTGAACTGGCCGAGCTCGTGCTGCATATCCGCTCGGCCCAGGCGCGCCAGGACCGCATCGTTAATCAGCCGCGGCCGGCCCAACGGGTCCACGAGATCGAGCTCCACCTCCATACCCACGGTGTCCTCATGGCCGACAAACCAGCCGCCGTCGACCATGCGCTGTAAGGCGGCAACACACCGCTGGAGCCTGCGCTGGACCTCGTCTCCGTGACCCACAGCCAGGGCGGATGCGTCGACGCGGTCACCCACGGCGCACCTCCCTCGCGGCACTGCTGGACGTCGACCCACTCAGCACGGGCCCACCTCGCAAAGTAGACGCATCATGCGGGTCGAGCGACACTTCAGCCTTCGACCGTCCGAGCCGTTTTACTCAGATGCGATCAAATCCGTTCGGTCTCCTATGGGACGCCGGACTCATCGTTCAGACAAAGTCCGAGCCGCCGTCGACGTTCACCGTTGCGCCGGTGACATAGCCGTTGCGCCGGGACGCCAGGTAGGTGGTGATGGAGGCGATCTCCTCGGGGAGCCCGGCGCGGCCGAGGTCGCATGGCTGGTGGAAGTTGTTGTCGATCCAGGTCATGACGTCATGCGGGTTGGTGGCATCGAGGCCTTCGGCGGCGAGGACATCGTTGAGTTGTTCGGTGAAGCTGGCCGTCACGATGGTTCCGGGGCACACGCAGTTCACTAGAATGCCGTCCTTGGCAAGACTTTTCGACAAGTTCTTGGTGACGCTGGACAGCGCTGCCTTTGATGCCGTGTAGGCGACGATGCGCGGGTTCTGTCGCTGAATAGAGTGCGCGGACAGTGTCACGATGCGAGCCCAGTCAGCGGCACGCAGCATGGGCAACGAGGCGCGAATCGAGCGCACGCCCGACATGGTGCCAAGCGTGAACGCGGCGTCCCATTCTGTGTCGTCCATCTGCTCGAAATATCCGTCGCCCGGGCCGATGGTGTGTACCAGGCTATTCAGTTGTCCCCAGCGCTCGGAGACGGCGGCGAAGCCGGCAGTGATGGACGCAGCATCGGCCATATCCACGCTGATTCCCACGGCGTCGGGAGCACCTGCCTCTCGAAGTGCTTCCACCGCGGCGTCGAGGGCCGGCCTGTTTCGGGCCATCACGGCAACGCTGGCTCCTTCGGCCGCCAAGGTTTTCGCGATGGCCAGCCCCATGCCCTTGCTGCCGCCGGTGACGACGGCTTTCGATCCGGTCAAGCCCAGGTCCATCGTCTCTCCTTGTGATCAGTGCCGCCTTCTTGGTAACGGCTTTCGGCGAGGCCGTTGTTAATCTGCGGGTGCGTTGCGCGCAGAGATTTGAGAGATTGTCTCCGGCGCCACGCCCAGTCCGCGCAAGCAGAAACGGAGAGCGCGTTCGCGGACGTCAGCGCGTTCGCAATCACCTGTTGCCCACTGCCGTTCGGTGCCCGCCCACACCACGCCCTGAATGGACTGCGCGTCGGTTACCGGATCGATGTCTTGAAAGACGCCGTGTTCCAGGCCGCGCAGAAGCTGTTCGATGAGCGGCTCGAGCATCTGGGCATACGCGGGCTGAACCAGCTCGGGGGACGCGAACATCTCCGATTGGGCCTCCAGCGACAGGTGGCGTAGATCGGATTTGATTTTCTCGTCGAACGCCAGGTCTAGTCGACCGTCGATCCAGGCAGCCACCGCATCAACCGGGGTGGCGGCTGCCGCCATTTTTCCTCTCAGCCTTAGCATTTCAACGCGCGCCATCTCCAGAAACACCGCTGCAACCAGCTCGTCCTTCGATTTGAAATGTCGGTAGAACGCGCGGGTGCTCAGCTGGGCGCGGTCAAGGACCGCAGCGATGCTGAGACCTCGAACTCCCTGCTCGCGAACGGATTTCGACGCGGCGGCCAGGATTGCGCGCCGCACACCGGGGTCGGGAGCCAGCTTGTTTCGTCGCCGCGTCAATGGGCCGTTCATGTACGCCTGCCGACGGGTGGTCGGGTCATGCGGTCGCGTCATAGGTCCGGAGGTACTCCGCGAACCGTTCGCGGACACCCTCTGACGTCAGGCCGTAGTCGGCCAGGTTGTAGTCATGTGCGCCACGGGAGCCAGGTCTGTGCCCGCGGGCCCACTGCTCGACCGAATGCGCGGCGGCGTCGGTAAAGGTCAAGCCCAAGGACTCGTAGCTGGCTGCCAACGTATTCACCGGGTCGACCTGCAGGTCCCCGAAGGCGACATCGGAAAACCGATCGTCACCGACACGTTTGCGGAAGTCCATCGCCCGACGAATAGCATCAGACCAGCTGTCGAGCTGCTCCGCGCCGAGTTCCTCGGGGTCGTCGCGGTCGCTACTCCAGCTGCGTACGTACCGGATGAGGCTGCACACCGAGCCCATTACTTTGGCGGGATCACGGTGACTCCACATGAATTTGGCGTTCGGGTACGCCTCAACGAGTGCGTCGAGGGCGAACATGTGCACCGGCGTCTTGAGGTGCCAGAGAACCGGGGGGCAGTGCCACTGCAGGAGTTTGAGCACCTGACGATGGAACGTGTAGGTCTCGCGCATATCGCAGTGCATCAGCCACGCCAGGTAACCCGGGACTCGAACGACACCATCAAAATGGAAGGTACGAAAACTCATACCCATCAGGTCCTGGCATTCGGTCGGGGCCGTCGCCTCGGAGTTGTGGAGCGTCTTCATCAACGGGAACATATCGTTCAGCATCTGCAGGCCTGCTTCGGCTTGCGCGATGCGGGGATCGGTGTGCTGGGTTGCGGCTTCCGGCGGCGGGGTCGGAGCCTGCGATTCCCACATCCGCAGTGAACGAAACTGCGGGTCGGCGGCCACCAGTTGGCTCAGCGCCGTGGTCCCGGTGCGGGGCAGCCCGATGATAAAGACGGGGCCGCCCACAACCTCATCGTCGATTTCGGGGTGCTGAGCGTAGGTGTCCTCGATCTTGAGGCGTTGGATCAAGGCGTTGCTGATAGTGGCGTGTTGGATGACCCGGCCCATGTCGGAGAGCTCGGCTTCGGCGTTCAACGCCTCGACGGTGCGCTCGAGGCCTTCCCGGTAATAGGGCGAGCCGAAGTCGTGTAGGCCGGTCGCGGCGCGGGCACCGTCCTCCAACTGGTCGGCTGAGAACGTCACCGCGCGAACCTTTCGTGCACGGCGCGGCGGCGCCGCTCAAGGACGAATGCACGCTCGTCGGCGGTGAGCCTCTTGGTCTCAGCGGGCAGGGCTGCTGCGATCTCATCGAACGACACCACCCGGGCTCTCGGTGTCGGTGCTGTCGTGGTGCGCACGCAGCGCAGGATCACTGCGCCATTGCTGTAGCCGGCGGTGTCGAGCCAGTTCGCAACCCCGGGGTCGCGCCCGCACAGCACCACCCGCACCAGCCCGTCGGGGTCCACGACGACCTGGTGCGCGTTCAGGCTGGACTGGTGGCGACCGTAGTGGATCGTTTCCCACCACGGGTTGCCGAGTGAATAACTCCAGTAAACGCCCTCGGGTGGCTCGACTTCGAGGATCAGCGCCTCGTCGGGACCCAGTTCCCAGCGGCCGATTACGGGCTTGTTCTCCGCGGCGGCGCCGATGGCGGTGCGGTCGATCGGGGGCAGGAAGCCATTGGGTGGCGCCGCCGCACCAAACTGGAGAAAGAACCGGAGGTTGTCGTGAACGAAGTCGCCCAGGGCGACCAGTTGCCGCGACAGCACGACATCCGGATCGACGGTGGAGTTTTCGGTCTCCCCCCGGTCACCGAGCCGTTCGATGCGCAGCGACGACGCCACCTCGGTGTTCCAGTCGTAGAAGAAATGTCGCACTGTCAACGTGGGATGAGCGCCCTCAATCCGCATCCAGTTTCCGTCGCGCTCCTCGGCCGACAGGACGACCTCGAAGTTGCCCTCCGCGTCCACCTCGAGTTCGTCGACCAATTCATTTGCGGTAGAGACGATGCCGTTCATCGTCTGCAGCCCGACATACCGGGCAGTGCCACGGTTACCGAATAGTCGGTAGCTTTCACCGCCGCGCAGCATGGCGCGCGTGTAGATGCAGTCCGGGCACTCCATTCCCCAGGTCACGATGTCGTCGGTGCTGGCGCGCTGGACACACAGAATTGGATCCGGATCGAACCGCAAAGCCTCGTCGATGCCGGCCGCCAGCAACACCAGCAGATGTCGCATTCCGGCCGCGAAATCGACTCGATTTCGTCTCATGGGATCGGATTCAACGATCTGTGCTGCGCTCTCAAGCCTGTGGAGCAGATACGACCAGGCCTGAGGCAGGTCCATGTCGTCGCTAGCCGGTCTGCCCGTCAACGACGCCGCTGCAATCGAGAGCGGTAACCACGCCAGCGGTCTCTGCTCAACGATCACGTTTCCTCCGGCTTTGCGGGTGCAGGGCAGTACGTTATCTGAGAACAGTGTTTTCATTTAACGTTGGATCACTATCACAGCCAGCCGTCGAGGTTGTCAATGTTTGATGCCTGATCGACCTTTCTCTTGTCGGCGACCACCTCCATCCGCCGGCGCGTGATGCAGGCGTCGACATTCGCGAGGGTTACCTCCTAGGCTGCGGGCCATGTCGATCGACCGTGCCGCGCTCGCCGCGGGCAGCATCCGACTCGTCTCGGGCATCTCGTTCCTCGTCGACCCCGTCCGTGCGAACCGGCTCTGGGGCGATCCGGACGAGCCGGCGCCGACGGCGCGACTGCTGTTGCGGTCGATGGGCTACCGCGACGCGTTGATCGGTGGGCTGCTCGCGACGGCGGCGCTGCGTGGCGGGGACACCCGCGGCTGGTTCCTTGCGTCCGGCGGCGCCGACGCGGCCGACCTGCTGGGCGGGATGAGTGTCCATGACGAGATGAAGCGCTCACAACGGCTCATCGGCCTCGGCGGCGCTGTCATCGGCATCGGTGTTGGGCTCTGGGGCGCGACGCGCCGGACGACAGGGGCGGGCGAGATCCCGGCACGCTGAGGCAAGGCACCCCGATCAGCGGGCCGCGGTTTCCACGAGCGACCAGTAGCTCCGCTCGCGCTCAGTGAGCTCATTCGACGTGATCGCGCCGAAGGCGGCCGCCTCGCGGGCGAACCGGACCGGCGCATCGGACAGTGCATCCGGGCCCTCGAGCCGGAAACAACTCGGTGCGAGGGGACCGAACAGCAGGGCGCGGCGCATGTGCGGCCAGTTATCCAGGTGCGGCTCGACCCCGGCGGCTCGGGCGAAGGTCAGAGCCACCAGGTTCATCCGAGTTTTCTGTGACATCCCCCGCTGCGAGCGATAAGCGTTGATCGACAACCGCTGCTCGGTCTCACTTGTCGCCGGGATCGTGCCGCCCCACGTGTACGCCATCCACCTGGCCTGAAGTTCCAGCGGCACAAAGTAGCCCCCCGACTGGTCCCACATGCCCATGAACGCCAGCCCGGGGAGGTCGGGATGGAACGTGTAGCGGTCGGCGTCCAGGTGCACCGCGTCGAGGTTGAGGATCGCCCGGATTTCTTCACTGAGAAATGGCAGGCACAGATCGAACCCGGTGCCGAGCACAATCCCGTCGAAATCCTCGGCATGCCCGTCGGCGAACGTCACGGTCGCGTCCGCGATGGACTCCATCCACGGACGCACCATAATCCGTCCCTCGGCCACGAGCGGCAGGTACTGCTGGTTGAGGGTGATCCCGGCGGCGAAGAGAGACGGGTCGGGCGCCGGTGCGCCGTACTGCTCCGGGCTCCCGCCGGCCTCGACCACGATCTCCTTCAGCTGGCGGTCGATCTCGGCTGCCGGGAGGGTCTCACTCGCCAGGGTTCCGTATCGCGTGAAGATCCGGTGATCCGACGGGACTCCGGCGGCGAACTTCGGCAGGACGTACCGCTGTCGCCGCTGGGTCACCACAACGCGTGCTGCGCCGAGCTGGGCGAGTTCTGCGGCGATCTCGAGGGCGCTGACCGCGCAGCCTGCCACGAGGACGCGCTTGCCGCGATATGGAGAAGGTCCTCTGTAGTGGTACGTGGAGATTGCTCCTGCCGAGCCGGCGAACGTGTCGAGCCCCGGGACAGGCGGGATATCGGGGGCATGGAATCTGCCGCTCGCCACCACCACTCGTTCGAAGCTCTCATCCATGCCGCCGTGACCCACGAGCCATCCGGCGTCGTCCCGCCTGAGGAATTCGACCCGGGTGCCGAACCGGATGCGCGACGTCAGGCTGAACGTCTCGGCATAGCGATGCAAGTACGCGAGAATGTCGCGGTTTGATGGGTAGGCGAGGTCGCCCTTGTGCTCGAGGTCGCTGAAGGCCGTCAGGATGCGACTGGTGTTGGTGTGCATGGTCGGCCACACGCCGCTTCGACCATCCAGGCCCGTCCACTGCCCGCCTAGTATCGGTCCCTGCTCGAAGATCGTCGGCTCGAATCCCTGCGACAGCAGCCAACGCGCCGCGATCAGCCCGCCCGGTCCGGCGCCGATGACGGCGACGTTACTATTTTGGCCGAGCGGACGCTGAATAGCATTTTCGGCGGCCCGCCGGCGCGATTCTGCGTCTACTCGCGCAGCATTCCTCAGCCGGCTTCCCGGTATTGTCCCGGCGATTTCCCAGGGTCTTTCCACGCAGCCTCGTCGGCGATCAACCGGTCGATCCGTGCGGACTCCCGCCTCCAGGCCTTGACGAATCGCCGCCCGAGCCACAGCAGGGCGATGAGCACAATGGCCACCACGACCCAGGTCATTGGTCCCCCAGCGGATCAACTGAGCTATTTAGACAGTACGCGCACCGTTGACTTTTGCCAGGATATTAATTGCCCAGCTGCACTTTCTTAGCGTGAGCACACGCGGAATCGCATTTTCGGGCGGTTCGCCGATGCGAAACCGCGTCTGCTCGGGCGGAGACCTCCGCGGGCTGTGAGACGATCCCGGGGTGCGTCTGGGGTTGCATGCGCTGGGAATCGGCGCCGGTGCGCAGCGCGCCGTCATCGACGCGGTCGCGGTGGCGGCGGAAGACAACGGCTTCGCCACGCTGTGGGCCGGTGAGCATGTCGTGATGGTCGATACCGCCGCGTCGCGCTACCCGTACTCGGACGACGGCAAGATCGCGGTGCCGTCGGTCGCAGACTGGATCGATCCGTTGATCGGTCTCGGGTTCGCCGCGGCAGCGACGACGACGATCGGGATCGCCACCGGGGTGTTACTGCTGCCCGAACACAACCCGGTGCTGGTCGCCAAGCAAGCCGCCACGCTCGACCGGCTCAGCGGCGGCCGATTCACGCTCGGCGTCGGGATCGGCTGGTCCAAAGAGGAATTCGACGCGCTCGGCGTTCCGTTCGAGCGTCGCGGGCAGCGTGCCGCGGAATACGTGGCCGCGATGCGCACGGTGTGGCGCGACGACGTCGCATCGTTCACAGGCGAATTCGTCAGCTTCAAGAACATCCGCGTGAACCCGAAGCCGGTGCACAACCGGCGCATCCCGATTGTGTTGGGCGGCAACAGCGATGCGGCCATGCGCAGGCTGGTTCGGTGGGGAGACGGCTGGTACGGCTTCTACCTCGACGACGTCGCGGCGGTGGCCGAGCGTGTCGAGCTGATTAACAGACTGTGCGCCGAAGCCGGGCGCGACCGTCGCGAGCTGCGGCTCGCGGTCGCGTTGCCAGATCCACGGCCCCCAGACGTGCCGGCACTGGCCGAGATCGGTATCGACGAGCTCATCATTGTCGAAGGGCCGCCTGACGACGCCGCGGCGGCTCCCGAATGGGTGGCCGGGCTCGCGCGACGATGGATGGCAGCGCTGGGCCGAGGAAGGGGGTGATGATGCGGCTGGCCCGGGTTTACGACACACCACAACCTGACGACGGGCTGCGGATTCTGGTCGACCGGCTCTGGCCGCGTGGCTTCCGCAAGGACGATCCGCGCATCGACCGGTGGTGCAAGGACGTCGCGCCCTCGTCGGAGTTGCGGCGCTGGTACAACCATGATCCGGCTCGCTACGAGGCGTTCGTCGCTCGCTACGAAAGCGAACTCGAAAGCCCCGGCGCAGCGGCCGCCCTCGAGGAGGTGCGCGGCCTGGTCAACGACGGGCCGGTGACGCTGTTGACCTCGGCGAAGGATGTCGAGCACGGGCATCTACCCGTGCTCGCCCGCCTGCTGGAAGAGCGAGGATGAACGCGGCCCGGGCGGTGGCCGTCGCTGCCATCTTCGTGTGGCTGGGCATGGTCATCGCGATCTCGTTCATCGAGGCGCCGCTAAAATTCCGCGCGCCGGACGTGACGCTGCGGATCGGCCTCGGCATCGGCCGGTTGGTGTTTCACGCGCTCAACGGCGCCGAGCTTGTCCTTGCCGCGACCGTGCTGGTGGCGCTGTCATTCGACCTGCCGCGAACCAGCATCGTCGCGGCGGTTATCGTCGCTATCGTCGTGTTGGCTGTTCAGCTGCTCGCCGTGCGCAGGTGGCTGAACCGCCGGTCCGACGCCGTGCTTGCCGGACACGAAGGACCACGCTCCCGGGCGCACTACGTGTACATCGGCCTGGAAGTTATCAAGGTTGTCGCGCTGCTGGTTTCCGGCATCCTGTTACTCGCTGCGTGATGCCCCCGTTAGGAGGAGCGGTGGACTCGATATCACTGACTGCGGTCGTCGACGAACAACTGGCGCGGGCACGCCAGTCCAGCAGTGGGCGCGCCGCGCAGACCATCTACGGCGGCCACGACCATTTCCTGCGGCAGACGGTGATCGCGATCGTCGCGGGCCACGCGCTGGGCGAGCACCAAAGTCCCGGTGAAGCCACGCTACAGGTGTTGGAGGGAACCGTGAAGGTCAACTGCGGCAGCGACTCGTGGGAGGGCGCGATCGGCGACTTCCTGGTGATTCCTGCCGGCCGGCACAGCGTCGATGCCGTCGAGGACTCCGCGGTGCTGCTCAGTGTCCGCGCCGACAGCAGGGACGGCAGCGGCTAGTACGGGTAGTCGGCGAGCTGGGTGCCCCCGAGGCGCTCGTCGCCATCGACGAGCACCAGCGCAGGGACCAACTCGCTGGTCACCATGCCGTGCTCGTCGGTGAGTTCGTCGACGATGTCGAAGCTGCGCGCGATGCGGTCTGGCGGGTCGACGATGATCGTCGTCACCGGGACCCGCCGGCCCAGCTGAATCAGCTTGTCGCCATGTGGTTTTCGGTCGCCATGAAATCCCCAGATGCCTCGCAGCACCGTCGCGCCGCTGGCTTCGCCGGTTTGACGCAGCCGGCGGACCAACGCGCGGTGGATCGGCTCACCGTCGTGGTGGGCGTCCTCGGAGGTGTAGACCATCAGCTTCTGCCACAGCGGCACGCCGCGCTCGTCTGTGTTCGGCAACGCGTCGGGACGCGCCAGCAGTTCGCCGTCGCGTTTGCACACGCGGATGCGTTCGACGGTGAGCAAGGGTTGGTGCAGCATTGCGCCGAGCTGTGGCACCACACGCGCGATCCGGTCGCTCGCGCCGACGGAGATGATCATCACCGGCACGTTGACGTTGCGGCTGAAGAACCGTGCGCGACGGCGCTCGCCGCGCACCGTGCCGTCGACGCCGAGGAAAACCGACGCCCCCGCTACGCCTTCCCGGTAGAGCAGGTCGCACACCGCGTAGAAGGCCGGTGCGCCGTCGACGCGTTCCTGGCGCCCGACGTAGATCGTCAGCTTGACGGCGTCATGCAGCTCCTTCGGCATCGCGAATCCGCCGACGTCGCCGCTGACCAGCCTGGCTCGCTCGAGGGTGACCAGGCCGGTCGGGGTCATTGCGACGACGTCGTCGACCAATTCGGCGATCTTGGTGCGGGTGTCGACGGCAGCGACGGTCACGGGCGGATCTTCGGACAGACTCAGCCACCTGTCGCTGCGCAACTGCTTGCGGGGTCCGAAGCTGGCGATGCCGCGCAGCATCACGCTCGTCGCCACCGCGCGCTCTCCGTACAGACTCAGCAGCGATGCCGCCAGAAAGCGTCTGCCGGTTCGTTGTCGTTCGTCAAAATACGCGGTCAGTTTCAGGCAGTCGTCGTTCACAGCCGCCCCGCAATCCATTGGCCCAGCATGGCAGCGGCGACACCGAGCACGATGCTGACGACGATGTTGGCCAGCGCCGGCCACACCTGGCGTTCCTCACTGAGCCGCTGGGTTTCCAACATCCACGTCGAGAACGTGGTGTAGGAGCCGACGAACGCGGTGCCGGCCAGCAGGGCGGTGGCGGGGCTCAGCATCAAGCCGCTCAAAAAGCCGAGCAGCACTGCGCCGCTGAGGTTGACCGTCAGCGTGCCGAACGGAAACGACCGCGCGATACGGCCGGCGACGGCGCGGTCCACCAAAAACCGCAGCACAGCGCCTACGCCACCGAGTGCCACCACACCCGCCCACACGGCGATCGTCATCGGCGCACCCGCACCCGCCGCACGATCGCGGTTGCCAGGTACACGGCCAGCAGCCCCGCCGCGATGCTGGCCACGACGTAAGCGGCTGCGAGCCCGTAGTGGTGGTGTTGGAGCATGCTCAGTGTCTCGACTTGCATCGTCGAAAATGTCGTGAGCCCTCCGCACAGCCCGGTGCCCAAGAGCGGTCGGCGGTAGCTCGACAAGGGCAACCGCTCCAGCAGCCGGGTGGTGAAGTAGCCGACCAGGAACGCTCCGACGATGTTGACGGTGAACGTGGGCCACGGCCATCGGGCGGGGTCGGCTCCGGCCAGTGTCCCCAGCGCGGCGCGGGCAACGGTGCCAAGCGCCCCTCCCGCGAAGACGGCGGCCAACTCGCGTCCGTCGTAACCCAACATGAGGCAAAGTATTACTGCAAGGTTGGTGACGGCCGCACGTCACCTTCAGCACGGGGGCAGAATCGGTAATCATGGCGGCCAATCCACGTGCCGGTCAGCCGGCGCAACCCGAAGACCTCATCGACGTTGCTCACGTGGTGACGGCGTACTACACGAAAGAGCCCGATCCCGACGACCCGGCACAGCAGGTGGTGTTCGGCACGTCCGGCCACCGGGGCTCGAGCCTTGACGGCGCGTTCAACGAGGCGCATATTCTGGCGACCACGCAGGCGATCGCGGAGTACCGTGCCGCGCAGGGCACCGGCGGGCCGCTGTTCATTGGCCGCGACACCCACGCGCTGTCGGAGCCCGCGTGGGTCTCAGCGCTCGAGGTGCTGGCCGCCAATGATGTGGTGGCCATGATCGATTCGGCCGATCGCTACACGCCGACCCCCGCGGTCAGCCACGCGATCCTGACGTACAACCGGGGGCGCAGCGATGCCCTCGCGGACGGGATCGTGGTGACGCCGTCACACAACCCACCGCGCGACGGTGGCTTCAAGTACAACCCGCCCAACGGTGGCCCCGCAGACACCGACGCGACGAGCGCGATTGCCAAGCGGGCCAACGAGATTCTGCGAGGCGGACTCAAGGATGTGAAACGGTTGCCGCTGGCGCGGGCACTTCAGACCGCTGCGCGCCACGACTACCTGGATGCGTACGTCGACGACCTGCCCAACGTCGTCGACATCCACGTGATTGCCGCCGAAGGGGTGCGGATCGGCGCGGACCCGCTCGGAGGTGCCAGCGTCGACTACTGGGGCGCGATCGCCGAACGGCACAAGCTGGAGCTCACCGTCGTCAATCCGCTGGTGGACGCGACGTGGCGGTTCATGACACTGGACACCGACGGCAAGATCCGGATGGACTGCAGCTCGCCCAACGCAATGGCGTCCCTGATCGCAAACCGTGACAAGTATCAGATCGCCACCGGCAACGACGCCGACTCCGACCGGCACGGGATTGTCACCCCCGATGCGGGATTGATGAACCCGAACCACTATCTGGCGGTCGCGATCGACTACCTGTACACCAACCGGCCCGCGTGGCCGAACTCGATAGCGGTCGGCAAGACGGTGGTCAGCTCGTCGATCATCGACCGCGTCGTGGCCGGACTGGGCCGCAAGCTGGTGGAGGTGCCCGTCGGCTTCAAGTGGTTCGTCGACGGATTGATCAGCGGCAGCATCGGTTTCGGCGGGGAGGAAAGCGCGGGTGCGTCGTTCCTGCGTCGGGACGGCTCGGTGTGGACCACCGACAAGGACGGCATCATCATGGCGCTGTTAGCCTCGGAGATCCTGGCGGTGACCGGCCAGACCCCGTCGCAGCGGTACGCCGAGCTGGCCGAGAAGTACGGGGCGCCAACCTATGCTCGCGTGGACGTGCCTGCGGATCGGGAACAGAAAGCGCGGCTGGCGAAACTTTCGCCCGACGAGGTGACGGCCACCGAGCTCGCCGGTGAACCCATCACGGCCAAACTGACGACCGCACCCGGCAACGGCGCGCCGCTGGGCGGATTGAAGGTGACGACGGCGGACGCCTGGTTCGCAGCGCGGCCGTCGGGCACCGAGGACGTGTACAAGATCTACGCGGAGTCATTCCGCGGGCCGGAGCATCTGCAGCAAGTACAGGACGCTGCCCGCGAGGTGGTGTCGAAGGCGCTGGCGTGAGCGCGACCGCGGAGGGGGAGTGTCGCGCAAAGCGGGCACTGCCGTCTGAAGTATGGGTTCTGATCACCGCGAACGCGGTGATCGCGCTGGGGTACGGCGTCGTGTCGCCGGTGCTGCCGCAGTATGCGCGCAATTTCGGCGTGAGCATCAGCGCGGCGACGTTTGTGATCACCGCGTTCGCGTTGATGCGGCTGTGCTTTGCGCCGGTGAGCGGGCTGCTCGTGCAGCACCTGGGGGAGCGGCGCGTCTACGTCAGCGGGATCTTGATCGTGGCGCTGTCCACGGGTGCGTGCGCGTTCGCGCAAAGCTATTGGCAGCTCTTGCTGTTCCGGTCATTGGGCGGGATCGGATCCACGATGTTCTTCGTCTCGTCGCTGGGTTTGATGATCCGGGTCAGTCCGGAGGATGCACGAGGGCGCGTCGCCGGCATGTTCGCGACGGCGTTTCTCGTGGGCTCCGTCGCCGGCCCGGTGTTGGGCAGCCTGACGGCCGGGCTGGGCCTGAGCACGCCGTTCGTGATCTACGGTGTCGCGCTGCTGATCGCGGCCGCCGTCGTGTTCTTCCGCCTGCGGCATTCGACGCTCGCCGCACCTGAGCAACACGCAGAGCCGACGGTGACGCTGCGAATAGCGTTGCGCCAGAGAGCGTATCGCGCGGCGCTCTTGTCGAACTTTGCGACGGGGTGGGCGGTGTTCGGCCTGCGCATGGCCTTAGTGCCGCTGTTCGTCTCGGAGGTGTTGGGCCGTGGCGCGGGTATGGCGGGCCTCGCGCTGGCGACATTCGCGGTTGGCAATGTGTCGGCGGTGATTCCCAGCGGCTACCTGTCCGATCGGGCCGGCCGACGGACGTTGCTCATCGTCGGGCTGTCGGTGTCTGGGTTTGCGACCGCGCTGGTCGGTTCGGCGTCATCGCTGCCGCTGTTTCTGGCCGGCGCCTACGTCGCGGGCGCGGCCACCGGAATGTTCAGTTCGCCGCAGCAGGCCGCGGTCGCCGACATCATCGGGAGTAAGGCACGGGCCGGTACCGCGCTGGCGGCGTTTCAGATGATGTCCGACCTGGGTTCGATCGTCGGCTCGTTCACCGTCGGCGAGATCGCACAGCACCTGTCGTTCGGTTCGGCGTTCGTCATCAGCGGCGTCATCCTGCTGGCCGCCGCGTTGGGCTGGGTGATCGCCCCGGAGACTCGCGCACGGCCGCATGCCGAGCTGACACCCTTGCGGGCGTTGGGGCCGGAGGCCGGCGGCGAGGTACCCTGACCTGCGGCTTTGAGCCGCTGATGCACGTGGTGTAGCTTCGATGGGCACAACTTCTCGGGGCTATGGCGCAGCTGGTAGCGCACCACACTGGCAGTGTGGGGGTCAGGGGTTCGAGTCCCCTTAGCTCCACCGGCGAAAACGCGACTTTCAGCTCGCTAGTCTGAGCCGTTTGACGACAGTTTTGACGACAATTGGCGTTTCGCACAGTCGCCAGTGTGTGCGCACAGGGTGCCCATCGAGTCCAGGGCGTCACGCTGTACCGCCTCGATTACCTCGACGGAGGTCCCGGTGGTCACCGTGATCGAGCTGTGGCGCAGGATCCGCTGCACCGTTGCCGGCTGCACGCCCATCGTGAATAGCAGGGTGGCGCAGGAATGTCGAAGGTCGTGCACCCGCAGCTGCGGCACGTTCGCGATCTCGCACAGCCGATGGAACATGCGATTGACGTTGCGGGGTTCGACGTAGCCGCCTTGCGCGGTCGTGAAGACCAGGCCGGTGTCGCGCCACTGCGAGCCGGCTACGAATCGTTCCTCGAACTGTCGCTTACGGTGGCTGCGCAAGATGGTCACCAGCGGAGCCGGGATCGGCAGCACGGCGACCGAGGCCTCCGTCTTCACTTGGTCCAAAGTGAGCTCGCCGTCGACCCGATGCAGCGCCTGCCGAATGGTTAGTCGTCCTTGCTGAAGATCGACATCGGCCCACGCGAGTCCCAGCGCTTCGCCCCGCCGAAGTCCCATCGCAAGCGCCACCGCCCACAACGCGTAGAGCCGGTGCTTCTCGGCCGCCTCAGGAAACTGAACGGCCTCGGCACGTGTGAAGCTGCGTACTTTGCAGTCGTCGGTGACGCGCAGCTGGACGAGGCGTGCGACGTTTCGACTGAGCAGTTCTTCGTCGACCGCGTCTTGCAAAGCTGCCCGCAGCACTCGCAGGATGTGTCGGATCGAGCTGGATGATAAGACGTCGTTGCAGCACTTCGGATCTGCCATTGCGCAGCACCGCGGTGTCTTCCTGGCGGCGTCCTTGCCCTGGGCGCAGCACTGGCACTTGGTCCGTAGCTCGTTCAGCCACGTCCGAATGTGGGCGGCCTGCAGGGTCTTCAGTTTCTGCTTGCCAATGCCGGGAGCGATGTGAAGCCGTACATCGCCTTCGTAGGTGGCGTATGTGGTGCGCCAGATGCTGGGTTCCGCCATGTGTTCGAGCCAGTAGTTCATGTATTCGGCGACGGTCAGCGTCGTGGTGGCTACCGGGATTCTCGCCGCTGGTGATCGCGAATCTTGTTGAGCTCGTTGAGTACTTTCCGCTCGGTGTCGCCGTAGACGCTGATTCGTTTCCGCCGTCCGTCAGGTGTATCGACGAACGCCTTAGCTTCCCACCGGCCGTCGGCGCGCCGGTAGACGCCGCCTTCCCCGTTAGCGTTTCTCTTCCTGCGCTGCCTGACGCTGATGATCTGAGCACCCTCACCAGGGAATCCGTTCGCCAATCAAGGAGCACCGAAACAATGTTTGCGCTGAAGACCTGTACCAGACTGCTGATGCGCGCCGCTCCGGTTTTCAATGCGCCGGTAAGGGTGATAGTGAGTTCGCCGCGCATCGGCGAAATTGTGTCGGCCGCAACGTCGCGGTCATCACCTATACGGGGCGACGTTCCGGACGGACGTTCTGCATCCCGGTGGCGTACCGCCGCAGCGGTGACGAGATCGAAATCGCCGCAAACATGCCTGACGCCAAGACGTGGTGGCGCATTTTTGTGGGCGCCGGCGCCCTGTTGACGGTGCGTCTCAACGGAACGAAGAGCGCCGGATATGCAGTGGCTCAACGCGATGACAACGGGCGTGTGACGGTCCGAGTTCGCCTCGGTGCCTCCTGACCAATTGTCACGGCCCGAGATCCAGCAACGCTGTGCGGGTCTGCGGATTCACCGGCACCGAAACCTGATCGTGGACGATGAGCCAGTTGCCCTCGATCTTGCGGAAGCACGTCGTCCACCGAAGCCAGAAATCGGTCTTGTCCCTGTTCTTCAACACGCCGCTTATTCGATTGACGCTGTGCCCGAACGCGACGTCATCACCCACGGTGATGGTAAGGTCGCGAACCTCGTATCCGAGCGGACGCTGGTACATCGCGAAGGCTTCCACCCAGGCTCTCCGCTTCGCCTCTGCTCCTACGGACCGAAGCGGCGATCCGATGTCGAACGACAGGATATCCGGAGCGTAAAGCGCCATCACACCCTCGAGGTCCATGGCTCGAACCGCCGCCACCACCGCTTCTATTCGCCGTCGAATGTCGACTTCGTCAATCGCGCGTTGTGTACCCATTCGTTACCTCCTTATTGACGTCAACCGGGCCACCGGAGACCCCGCGCATACTGTCTGGTGGTTCACCACGGACTGCTGTCATCGTCGGGAAGCCGTTGCGAGACAGGCCTCGTCAGAAGCCAAATCGCAGGTACTGCGAAGTCGCGCGCACCGTGGGAATCAGCGCAACCGCCCGGGCAAGCAACCGGTAGACGGCGGACTGCTGGTCGGTCATCTGTCGGAAGGTTTCTGCGTCGAACGCCGATATCGCGGCGAGCAGTCGGACCACGGGCACCGCGCGGAGAATGTCAGCGGGTCCGTTGATCGCCCAGGACATCGTCGCACCGGAGCGCCGAACGACGGGATTGAGCTTCTGGCCGAGGATCCCGAACCAGTTCAAGACGTCGAACTGCAGCTCCCCTGAACAGAAGTGCTCAACCACGCGCTCCAACACGGCAAGGCCGTCTTGTTCGGTCAGGTACATGGTCAAACCCTCGGCGAGCAGCAGCGCTGGGCGATCCGGCGGAATCGCTTGCAGCCATGCTGGATCCGTAACGGATGCGGGCACCAGATGGTGGTGCTCGCGCGACGGGTAGAGCCGCCCACACAGCGCTATCACATCGGGATAGTCGACGTCATACCATTCCACACCCGCCCCCGGGTTCAACCGGAAGACTCGGCTGTCCAGGCCGCAGCCCAGATGCAACACGACTGCGCGCTCGTGCGCGGCGAGGAACTGGCGCGCCCAGTTGTCGAAGTGGGCGCTGCGCATCGTCAGCGACGACGCTTGCCTGGTGGTCAGGCCGGTCTTGCTCCAGTCGTAGTCCAGTCGACTGACCAGATCCTTCGCGAACGTGTCGCCCAAGATCGGATGCTCGGCGGCGGCGTCGGCCGCCCTCCCGTACAGCGTCGCCAGCATTGTCTGCGGCGCGCCGCTGATTTCGACATGCACCTTATCGGTCACGTCAGATGCTCCTGTGGTGATGCCATACACCCGAGACACCGCGCACCGCCCAAACGTGACCCCTTCGGCGCTGATGTGGCCGACATCACCCGATGCGGGAGGTGCTGGCAGATAGCTTCGCTGTCGTCAGCCGCGTCTCGTCGTGGCGGGTAGCCTTGCGCCAGGTACGATTTGGTGTCGCGCACCGTCGCGAGGTCCACTGCGGCCCAGCGCAGGTAGCTGTCCTGTAGCACGTCGTCGGATTCGGTTGTCGATCCGAGTATTTCGTAGACGATCGTGAACAGTAGCGGCCGCAGATGGGTGAACCGCTCGGCGTGCTCGACAGTGGTGGTCACGATTGCGTGACCACTTTGAGCACCGGCTGCGACGGCCGGTTGCCGCCCTTGAGCCAGGAGTACGAACCCGGTTTGCGACCCTCCTTCTCGAGGTAGTTCACCGTGCCCTTGCAGATGTACTCCTTGATCGCGGCCGCAGTCCGGCCACCGATGTAGAGCCGACGTGGAGTGTCGTCGGTGTGCGCGATTTGAAAAGTTGCGCCAGTGCGGCCCACACTGATGCACTGTCCGACGAATGCCTGGTTCACCACCGCGGGATCCTCACCCGAGATGCGGCTCAGCACGGTGTTGGCGGCCTGCGCTCCCAGCGGCAGGGCGGCTTGGCAGCTCATCCGCAGCGGCTGGCCCGACGGTGCGGCGGCGTCCCCGGCCGCCACGATGCGATCGTTGTCGACGCTGGTCAGCGTTTCGTCGGTGAGCAGCCTCCCGAGCGTATCGGTGGACAGCCCGCTGCGCGCGGCCAGCTGCGGCACGCCAAATCCGGTCGTCCATACGGTCATGGCGCTGGGCAGCTGGCGCCCGTCGGCCAATACGACGGCGTCCGTCCGCACCTCCGTCACGACTGCGTCCTCGACCACCGTCACGCCCAGCCGGCGCAGCTGGCGTGCCACCGACCCGCGTCCCTGTGGGCTCAGCGACGGCCCGAGTACCCCGCCGCAGAGCAGACTCACCGACGAGCGCACTTGCGCGAGTTCGGCCGCCGTTTCGATGCCGGTCAGGCCGCCGCCCACGACGCGCACCGGGGCGCTGGAAGGCCGGTCTGCCAGCCGCCCACGCAATTGTTCGGCGTAGTCGAATTCGGCGATGCGCAAAGCGAATTCAGCAGCGCCTGGCACATCTGGCTCGGGGGCGATGCTACCGACCGCGTAGATCAGGTAGTCGTAGGACAGCGCGCTGCCGGACGCCAGGTGGACGCGTCGCCGTGTCGCATCGATCTGCGTTGCCTCGTCGACGACCAGGCGGATCTGCGTGTTCAGCAATGTTGCATAGTCGACGGCCGCGGAGCCGGTTCCGGCGATCAACTGATGCAGCCGGATTCGTTCGACGAAGTGCGGCCGCGGGTTGACCAGCGTGACGTTGATGTCGGGGTGCACGTGCAGATGGTTGGCGGCCAGGGTTCCGGCGTAACCGCCGCCGATGACGGCGACCTTGGTGATAGTGGTGGTGGTGTTGTGATCAGTCATGCCCTCAAGACACCGCCGATCGCCGAGCCGTGACGTGACGTGACGCACGTCACGTCCGTCATCGTGCCGTGCCGAGCGTCGGGCTGGTTGCTCACCGGCTGCGACCTAAGTCACCGAGGCCACGTCCCCGTCGGCGACAGTTGGCCCATGTTCCAATCAGGAGGACGACTGAACCGATCCGGGCGCCAATCAATCGCGCCGGCATGTCCGGAGACTCTGGACTCACCGGGCGAGTACACCGGCATCGAGCCGGACAAGAACACGCCCGCGCAGTGGCGCGACGACCTGGAGGCATTCCTCACCGCCACCACGCCGGACACCTGGCTCTAGCGGG
Source organism: uncultured Actinomycetota bacterium (assembly GCA_963811535.1). Lineage (GTDB taxonomy): Bacteria > Actinomycetota > Actinomycetes > Mycobacteriales > Mycobacteriaceae > Mycobacterium. Next base: position 196,210 of record CAWERF010000004.1, read on the forward strand.
TGCCGTTTCGCCGCGGCACTGAAACAGCTGCGACGACACGCCGACGAGGACCGCAGTGAACTAAGTCTCGCAAACCGGAAACTGCATTAGGTCGCAGCTTGGTGTCATACCCGTCGCCTAACGCCACACGTTCGGAACGCCGCTGTCCGCCAACAATGTTGAGAAGAATGACAGCGAATCGGTCGTGAACTCTTGGGCGGCCGCCGCGCTGTCGGCTGGCTGATGCACACGCCGCATATCGATGCGCATGTCACACATCGGCGTGCAGTCTCGTCTAGCAATTGAGGACGAAACGAGTGGAGGACGGCACATGATTCCTATCGGAACCCCGGCACGGGTGTACCTGGTCACGATCACGGCACTGATCGGACTGCTCACCGCTGGGATAGGGGTCTGGTGTCTGATCGATCCCCGCTCGTTCGTCGAGTTCGTCGAGTTCGCCGCACATGAGCACTTCGTGCACGACGTCGGCGCGTTCCAGGTGGGCCTTGGCGTCACGCTGCTGCTCGCGCTGATCTGGTCGGATGCGTTGGCCACCGCACTTGCCGGATACGTCGTGGCGAACACCGTGCATACCGTGAACCACATCGTGGACCTCGACCTCGGCGGTTCGGCCCTCCAAGCGTGGGCGCTAGGCGCGGCGTCGGTGGCGTTGGTCATCGCGTTCGTGCTGCGGTTACGTCAGCTCGGCTACGTCCTGGGCAACGTCAGCGTGGCGACCGACCCGCTGTTGGTCCCGTTCGTCCGGCAGAAGACGATCAGGCTCACCACATTTCGCAAGGATGGAACCGCTGGAACCAGTCCCGTCAGCATCGCGGTGGACGGAGACCGTGCGTACTTTCGCACTTACGAGCGAGCGATCAAGGCACGCCGGATTCGGCGCAACCCGAACGTCGAATTCGGTTCGGCGACGATGTCAGGCAAGCCGATCGGGCCGATGCTGCCGGCGCAGGCGCGCCTGCTGGAGGGAGCCGAGTACCGACAAGCAGCACGGCTGCTGCGCCGCAAGTATCCCGTCCTTCATGGCGTGGTGGTCCCGTCGGTACACTACCTGATGCGGTCCAAGTACGGACGGACGGTGCATGCCGAGTTGATTCCGTCGCCGTTGTCCGAACACGACGCAGCGGCCGAAATTGTCGCCACCGTCATTGACGAAGTTCGCTAGTTATCGCAGCCCGCTAGCGTACCGTTCTCGCATTCTTCGGCCAGCTCAACCGCAGGACGGGGCCCACCCAGCGCGGATAGAGGTGTGCGGCTATGACGGGAGTGACCGCGATGAACAGACGAGCCGTTGTTGGCCTATTTGCCACAGTCCGGCTGGCCGCCGGGTGCGGCGGGGCTGTTGACCGTTGCCGAAAACAACTTGCCCGTCCCGAGCAAAAAGTGAGGCTAACGTCGCAACATCCATCGCATCGATCATCGCGAAGAGGTTGCGCGTGTGCGGACGCGTTGTGGCACTCATGGGGATCCTTCCCTCGCCCTGAGGTCCGGCGTGTCCACCACAATAGATGATTTATCATGCTTATGGCAAAGGCTGGTGTGGCCACTGCTGATGAGGCGGCGCGAATGCACGGTAGATTAAACGCACCTGGTCTCAGCCAAGTAGAGTCAGCGCCTGGACAGTGAGTGATCCGTCATCCTGCATAGGGCCATCAGCTACCGACCAGTTGAACGCTTCACAGAGCGAAGTGCCGCTACGACCCTCTAACGTTCGCACCTGCTCACCACGGAACCGGCGGCAAGGAGCTATTGAAGTTGATGTTGACCTGGACGTGTTCCAACGCCGCGGTAAGGGGTGCGAGGAGCTCGTCGGGCAGCGGGTCGAAGAACAGACGCCGGACCAAGGCCACGTGACCGGGAGCTGCTGCGTTGATCGCTTCGCGACCCGCCTTTGTCAGAACCGCGTCGGTTGCCCTGCCGTCGTCCTCTGAGGGAACACGCTCAGCGAGGCCGCGCTCACATAACCGCCGCAGCTGATGCGACGCGCGGCTGCGTTCCCAACCGATCAGCGCCGCCAGGTCAGAGACTTGGAGGCGCCCGCCAGGTGCCTCAGTTAACGCATTCAGGACGTGGTAGTCGGCAAGCGACAAATCGCTGTCGCTTTGAAGCTGCCGATTCATCTCATAATTCATCCGCATCTGCACGGTCATGAACGCACGCCAGGCGCGCAGCTCGGTTGCTGACAACCAAGGTCCTTGAACGGTCTTCCGGCGCTGACTACGTGACACTTCGGCTATTCCTTCTCAGACTATCCGCCCAGGATATCGCGATGATGGCCGGTAACTCGTTCGACGCGTCGTCGCCACCGGCGATCGATGGAGTCCACAAGAAAGGAAGTGCTTGACGTATCACGTATGGTGATTCGGAGAACCGCCCCTCTGGCGCGTCGGGTCCTAACACGAAAGGAGAGTGACACTGTCTCCCAGTCCGATCGAGGTAGTCGGCCAGTGGCTGGAGAACCTGCTGGACCCTGAGGTCGTCAACCGCCTGGTAGCTCCGGACGCGCTTTACGTCTCACTCAACACCGAGAACCCGGAGCTGGAGCCCAGCGGCTCTGGCGAAAGGAACCCCGTGCCGCTGAAAACCGACGGATGCGCGGTGATCGCTGGTGCCGCATGCGATCTGGCAGCGAGCCCACCAAGAGAAGCGGTGCGACTGATCCATGCCCAATGTCGGCCGACTCTTACGACATCGGCAGAGCGCGAGAGTTGTGGGAGACCAGCGAGCGGCTACTCACCCACGCGCTCAATGATCGACGTGCGATCCCTGGCTTTAGACCACCGGCATAAAAGGTAACGATGAGCACTTCAGCACAGCTCCGCCCGCCGCCCCGCGTGAGCACAATCGGGCGGCCCTTGAAAGCGGCCGGGGCAAGAAGAGAGGCGCCGCGAGCGTCGTCGAGGCGGAACGTGTTCGCAGGCGCAGTGTCGGTCCGGTTAAGCCAGCATCGGGTCGATCGCGGAGCGCGGGACCATTACCTGGGTGGCGCCGGCTGCTTCGGGCAGCAGCTCACCCTGGCTGAAGAAGAAAATCACCCCGTCATTCGTGACAGCGAAATCCTGGTAATTCATGGGGTCGAAGCCGGCAGTCGGCGCTATCGACACCTGCTGGCCCGTCTGCTTCTGCAGTTCGCTCTGCACGATGGGAAAGACGACCTTCAACGGTTGGGTGTCGGGCTGCCACAACGTGTCGTAGGTGATCGGCTTGCGATAGGTCTGGTCCCAGTTGAACGCCTTGTACAACGTTTCCGGGTGCGCGGCGCCGACGTTCTGGTAGGTCTTGAGCACCACGGCCTGCGTGCCACGTGGCGGTATCGCTGACCCATAATTGGTCGAGGTGATGTCCAGCTCGTAGGGCACGTCGCGGGGGGCGGGCGATTTGGCCACGTTCAGGAATCCGTCGCGCGTTTGGGTGATGTAGTCGGCCAGCGACTTCTGGTCGGGATAGTCGCTCGGAAAGCTGATATTGAGGTTGTAGGCGGGGTCGGATATCTGAATCTGGCACATCTGCCCGGTATCGATGCCCTTGAGGTCGGCGCAGTAGTTTTTGGGCGCAGCCGCGGCGACACCGGAACAGCCGAAGAGAACGACGGCCGTGACGAGCACGGCCACCTTGAGGATGCGCATGTCGGAAGTCCTCCGGGAACGAATTGCGGCACCGGCGCCGCGGACGAGAGAGTACTTGCCGTGATATCCGGACCGACGACAAACATAGGCCATCGCGCTGCTGACCACGACGACCGGCCAGATTCGAAGGGACCTGGCAGACCTATACCTGCGGGTAGGGCGCGTAGCGGTTGTTGTAACCGGCTTGGCGTGCTGCTATCTGCGCCTGCCGCTCCTCGGGTGTGACGTACTCGGTTGTCGGCGGCAAGACCGTGCTGAGTTCGTCGATAGGCACCACCTGCGTCGTCACGGTTGGTGCAGTGGTCGAGTTCGGGTTGAAATCCTGGAAACGGATGGAAATCGTTCCTTGGTTCAGCCCCCCGGTGGAAACCCAGTTGGCCACGCCGGGGTCGGTCTTGGAGACCACGAACGTGTATGTCCCATCGGGGTTGGCCACGGCTTGGGAATTGTTCAGGCTGGTCTGCTGGTCCCAATAGTTGTTCGTGATCGTCCAGTCATTGGTAACCGGAACGCTGAAGTATCCGGCGTCACCCGGATTGACGGTGATGACCAGCGCCTGCTGATCGGTCAACTCGAAATACCCGGTGCTCTGTAGCTGCGTAGAGAGGAATTGCGCGTTGTGTGCCGGCTGCGAGAGCACATTGGGCTGTTGCAGCTGGCCGGTCGTGGGGTCGGTCGTCGCTACCTGCATGTACTGGTTTTCCATCGTCAGACCGAAGGCCACCATCAAGACCGCGGTCTCGGCGGATTGCAGCACGAGCGGCGGTGACGAGAAGGGGGGGATGACCGACACCAGTGACACGAGTTGTGGGTTGCTCGCCACCAGTGGCCCGATCTTTGGAATGTCGTACCCCCCGATCTGCGCAAACAGGCTATCGGGCGGCCCACTGATGCGCGTGATCGACAGGCTCATGGGCTCTTGGCTGTTCCAGTCGGAGAGGGTATCGCGAGCAGTGATCAACGTGGCGCCTGGCGGAAGTTGAATGTGGTTGGTTTGCCCGGGCGCGGTGGGCGAGGAATCCACCGTGATCGTGAACGTGCCGTCGGGATTGACCTGAAGGTCCTGCCCATTCAGGTTTTCTGCCGTCGTCCCGCCCAAACCGGTCAAAACGCTGAAGTTGGTGTCGGCGGGTACCGCGCCCGGCTCGAATTGACCCGTGATCACGTAGGACGAAGCGCTGTTGACCGGGATGAAGCGATAGATCGTGTCCGGGTTGTCGTACAAAATGCGCGAGCCGGGTACCGTCTGCCCGTACCACGTGTGCGGTGGCATCACCCCTTGGAGCACCTCCGGATTGTTCGGATCGAGGAGTTGCACCTCCATCGCCGCCTGAGTGGCGTACTCGCTGGCGGCGTCGTTGAGCTGGGCAAGGTTCGCTTGGTCCGGCCCGCCGACCAGGGCGAAATTGTTCTCGGCTTCGAGAAACCACCCCACTTTGAGCGCAATCGTGGCCAGCCGAACCACAGGGGTGTTGACGATCTGCGTGGCCCGTTTCTCGGCCGCGAGCTGGTCGGCGGTTCCCAGGGGACTGGCCGTGGTGCTGGAGGAGGCCGTGTCCATCAGGGCTTGCGTGGCGTTGAGGCCGCCGTTGGCCGCGCCGTCGATCGTTTGGCCGTTGCTCGCCGGGTTATTGGCGATGGTGGGGCTGTTGGCGCGGAATGCACTTTGCGTCTCGCGTCGCACCCAACCCAGCATCGCCAGCAACGCCATACTTTGCGGCGGGACCACCGGATTGTTGGTCGCCTGCGGGTTGAGCCCCTCCAACGACAACAGACCCGACACCAGCCGGGAAACGGCATCGACCGGCGTGACCGGGCGGCTCGGCGCCGCTGCCGGGATCTCTTGGGCCGCGGCAACATTCGTCGACAACGCGGCTGCAGCGTTCATCACGGCTGTCTGTGCCGTAGGGGACGCCACGGCCGCTGACACGCTATGAGCGCTCGACGCGTTGCTCAGTTCCATTCCGAACTCGCTGAGCTGACCGGCGGCGCTATCAGTAACCGTCGTCACCTCCGTCACCGGCTGCGACGCGAGTCGTCGCGCCTCGCTCCGCGCCGTCGAGACCGTCGACGCGACGCCGCTGACCGCCTGCGCGGCGACCGCGGGCTGGTGGCGCTTCGCCTCCGATGCCGAGTCCGCCGCGGACTTGGCGATTTCCGACGGAATGGATAGGCCGCTGTCCGGGCGGGCCGCCACGGTGTGGGGAGGAGTAAACGATCCCGTGTGGGAGCGCCCTGCCGACGTCGTCGAGGACGTCGACGATGAATCCGATCTAGCTGATGACGACGCGGTCGACGACCCCGCCGATGAGCCGGAGCCGCTGGTGTCGGCCAGCGCGATCCCCGGGCTGTTGGCGATCGCGGCACCGACCCCCAGCGCGACCGCAAGAGCACCGATGTGGCCAACGTATTTCGCGCAGCCAGCGGTGGTTGACGCCGTCTTGGGATCAGAGTTTGTCGGCGTCACGTGGCCTCCTTCGCGGATAAGGCAGACCCATAGGGTCTTCCTCGGATGGCGCAGATCATTTTGACGTGACTGTAAAGATTGACGTGACTGTAATAAGTGAATAGCCGGTCGGCCAGAGGTCGGAGCAAACGCGCGAGACGCGGCTGCGCCGCTAGGGACCGGCAGCGCACCGCCCGGTCGCCTCTTGCTGCTATTGGGTTTGGCGCCCCGGGCGAGGCGTTGCCGGGTCGCGCAGGTCGTACACCGTGTCGGGTCCGACCCTTGTCGGCGTGAAGTTGGCTTCCACCCAATCGGCAATATCGGCGTGACGTTCGCTCCCATAGCCGCGGGGTCCGGGCCCGTTGCCTGTCTTCGGCACGATGTAGTAGGCGATGCGGTGTTCGGCGACATAACGCTGGAACTGGCCTAGCGTCGGGACGGGGTCGACGCCCTGAAATCCGCCGAGGGCCATCACCGCGGTATCGGTGGACAGCTCCAGACTCGCGGCGGGCGATGAGCGCAGGATGGCCGCCGACCACTCGGTGCGGGTTGTGCGCAGCAGCGCCGCCAGTTGCGGGTTGTCCTCGTCTTGCCAGAACGGGATGAAGGGCTGCGTTGTCGCCGGCCCGGCGAAGACCAAGCCCCCAGTGTGCCTCTGTCCGATCGTGGCGATGGCATAGGCGGCCGAGCCTGCGAGCGCCCCGACCAGGCCCACCGTGACGGCAGCAACGGTGAGCCGTCCGCGCGCCTGCGTGGACCGCGAGCTCAGCACCGTGATCACGGAGGCGAGCGTGACCACCAAGATGATCCAGCGCAGCGGTGGAAGCCATGCGCTGTCACGGCCGAGGATCCACCAGCTCCACAGGCCTGCCGCCGAAATCAATGCGGCAAGCCCGATCCAGCCGAACCGGGATGCGCGACAGCGCCACATTTCGTGCACCCCGACCGCGAACATGCCCGCGACCGCTGGAGCGAGAGACAGGGAATAATAGGGCAGGACCATGCCGCGCATGAAACTGAGCACGAGCCCGTCGAAGACCATCCAGCCGCCGAACAAGATGGCGCCCGCACGGGCCCGATCGGTCCGCGGCGCGCGGCCCCGCGCGATGAACACCAATACCAGCGCGAGCAATGCCGCGACGATCAGCCAGCCGATCTCGAAGCCGAATTCCCCGGAGAACAGCCGTCGCCAGCCCTGCACTTGATGAACGAAGTCGAAGTGGTGGGTGTCGCCGCGCTGAATATGCGTGCCGGCCGATGCACCGACGGCCTCACCGGATTTGAAGCCCGGGTGGTTATGTCCCAGAACGCGGGAAAACCCGTTGTATCCCAACACCAGATCCATGAAGTTGTTGTCGGTCGACCCGGCAATGTAGGGACGCGACGACGCCGGCCACACGAGGGTGAGCACCACAAACCAGCCCGCCGAGGCGACGAACGCCGCCAACCCGCCGAGCAGATGAAGCAGGCGCCGGCGCAGCGACGTCGGCGCGGCAACCAGATACACCAGGCCGATGGCCGGCATGACCATGAGGCCTTCGAGCATCTTGGCCAAGAATGCGAGGCCGAGTGCCACCCCGGCCAACGCAATCCAGCGCCAGCCGGCGCGCTCCAGCGCCCGCACCGCGCAGTAGGCGGCGGCGATCATCAGCAGGACCATCACCGCGTCGGGATTGTTGTAACGAAACATCAACGCCGCGACCGGCGTCAGCGCCAACGCCGCGCCGGCCAGCAGTGCGGCCCACGGCCCGCTGATCCGCCGGACAGCGCCGTAAAGCAACCCCACCCCGGCCACACCCATGAACGCCTCGGGAATCAGCATGCTGGCGCTGCCGAACCCGAAGATCTGCCCGGATAGCGCCATCACCCACTGCGAGGCGGGCGGCTTGTCGACGGAAATGAAGTTGTGCACGTCCAGCGAACCGAACAGCAGCGCTTCCCAATTCTTGGAGCCGGCCTGCGCGGCTGCCGCGTAGAACTGGTTTCCCATCCCGTTGATGGTGATGTCCCACAGATACATCACGGCTGTGCCGATCAGCAGCGCCACGAGCGCAACGCGCTCGGATGCCCGTGCCGTCAGCCGACGATGCGGCGGGGGAGAGTCGGCGGCGCGAATCGAATCCACCGCGGTTGCCACGTCCGGCATTCAGCCATACCCACGTGTCGTGAAGCTGCAAATAGGCCATGAGACCGCTGGGAGGCAGACCGTCGAGGCGACCGTGTGTGTATCATTTGTGTATGATAGGTGTATGTCGCGGACCAATATTGATCTCGACGACGAGCTCGTCGCCGAGGTGATGCGCAGGTACGGTGTTACGACCAAAAAGCAGGCCGTTGACCTGGCCCTACGGCGTCTGGTCGGGGTCCCGCTTAGCCGCGAGTTTCTGCTCGGTCTGGAAGGCGTCGGCTGGGAGGGCGACCTTGAGGACATGCGAAGCGAGCGGGCCGGCGAGTTCTGATGATCCTGATCGATACGTCGGCCTGGATCGAATACTTCCGCGCGACCAGGTCGCCAGCCGCGGTCGAGGTGCGGCGGCTCCTGTCTATTGAGGCACATCGGGTCGTCATGTGCGAGCCCGTGGCGATGGAGATCCTGTCGGGCGCAGTCGATGACGACACGCATACCAAGCTCGAGCAGCTCGTGAACGGGTTGCCGACGTTGAAAGTCGATGACGCCGTGGACTTCCGAAGTGCCGCCGCTATCTACCGCGCGGCACGGCGGACGGGCCAGACGATTCGAAGCGTCAATGATTGTCTGATCGCCGCATTGTCGATTCGGCACGGCGCCAGCATCATCCACCGAGACGCGGACTTTGATGTCATCGCGGCAATCACGACTCTGCGGGCCAAATCATTTCGCTGATCTCGCCAGCTACACGTCTCGTCGCGAGGGGACCGCGGTGTCTCAGACGAGCGCGGCGATGGCGTCGGCACTCCATACAGCAATCGCGTGCGGACCCGAATGGCAGCCCTACTAATATGGCTTTGCGCCGGTTATTGACAAGCGTCAATATGCCCGCCAATATCGCGATGCCAATCGCGACGAATACTGGCATGGTCTGGCGGGGGCTAGCCCTTGCGTGCGGAAGGTGACCCATGGTCGAGGTGTCGAGCACGAACCTCGCATCGCTGCCCTTGGCCCCGAAGAACCCGTTGCCGTACCGCCAACGCGCCCGGGCACTGAGATCGTTTCACACCGGGATAGACAGCCTGCGCGACGCTGGTGGTCCGATGACGCGCTTCAGTTTGGGCCCGAAGTGGTTGATGCCGCCGATTGTTGTCGCGACGTCGCCCGAGGCTATTCGCGATATTCTCGCCAACAGAGACGGCTCACTCGATAAAACGAATCGCGTGTTTTTCGAGTTTCGCCGAGTCATAGGTGACAACCTATTCGATCTGCCGCACGAACCCTGGCTGCCGCGCAGGCGGACACTGCAGCCGGTCTTCACCAAAGACAACGTCCGGACGTTCGGTGGACACATGGCCGAGGCCGCCGACTCGGTGTCGTCGGCGTGGCCGGACGGCGCGACCATCAGCCTGGACGCCGAATGCCGCACACTGACGCTGCGCGCACTGGGCCAATCGGTACTGGGACTCGACCTGACCGCGCACGTCGAGCAGGTCGCCGAGCCATTGCGCATCGCGTTGACATATGTCGCCGACCGCGCACTGCGGCCGGTGCGTGCGCCGGCGTGGTTACCGACACCCGCGCGCCGACGCGCCCGCGCGGCCGTCGCGACACTTCACCGGCTCGCCAATGACATTCTGCAGGCGTGCCGGGCCGACCCCACCACCGACGCACCGCTGGTGCAGGCATTGATCGCCGCCACCGATCCGGTCACCGGCAGGGCCCTCACCGACCAGCAGATCTGCGAGGAGCTGATCGTTTTCTTGTTCGCCGGCCACGACACCACCGCCACGACGCTGACGTATGCAATGTGGCAGCTGGGCCACCATCCGGCGATCCAGGACCGGCTCGCGGCTGAAGTCGCCCGGATTCCCGACCGGACACTGACGCCCGACGATATTGCTCGCCTGCCCTACACGGTGCAGGTGCTGCGCGAAGCGCTGCGGCTGTGTCCGCCCGGCCCCACCGGATCACGGATGGCCACCCGCGATGTCGAGATCGCTGGATACCGGGTGCAAGCCGGCACAATGGTCGCCTTTGGGCGCCTCGCCGTGCAGCGGGATGCCACGTTGTGGGAAGACTCGTTGACATTTAGCCCCGATCGGTTTGGTCCGGAGAACATGAAACGACTCGACCGTTGGCAGTACATCCCGTTCGGCGCCGGGCCGCGGGCCTGCATCGGGGATCATTTCGCAATGCTGGAGGCCTGCCTCGGACTCGCCACGTTCATCCGGCATGCCGAAGTCGAATCGCTTGACGACTATTTCCCGTTGGCGGTGCCGTTCACAATGGTTGCCGACGGCCCGATTCCCGCCCGCATCCACCGGCGCCGTTGATTTCGGAGGAGAAGACCATGCCCATGATTATGACAATGCGTAGCTAGCGTGGACGACCAAGACCTCGACGCCTACACCGCACGGGTTCTCGACCCGGAGAACCCCGATGACCGCGCGGTGCTGCGACGGCTGCGATCCGATCCCGGCATCGAATTCGTCGACCATCACCAACGACAGCTTGAGGATCTGCGTCGCCTTCGGCCACCACCGGATCGGAAGCTGCTCGCCGAACCGGGCCGGTGGGTGTACTACCCGTGGCGGCGCACGGTGGTGGCGGTGCTGGGTCCGCACGGGTTCCGGGCGGTGCGGTTGGACCGCAACCGCAACATGATCACCGCTGGGGAGCAGGCCCGGCTCACCGCGCTGCGCATCGGTGTCGCCGGCCTCAGCGTTGGGCACGTTATCGCGCACACGCTGGCCGCACAGGGATTGTGCGGGGAGCTTCGCCTGGCCGACTTCGACCGCCTTGAGTTGTCCAACCTCAACCGTGTGCCGGCAACCGTGTTCGACCTCGGACTCAACAAGGCCCAGGTGGCAGCCCGCCGGATCGTCGAGCTCGACCCGTACGTGCGGGTGAGCGTGCTCGATGCGGGGTTGACGTCCGATACCGTCGACGAGTTCCTCGACGGGCTGGATGTCCTCGTCGAGGAATGCGATTCGCTCGACATGAAGGCCGCCCTGCGTGAGGGCGCACGCTCGCGACGGCTCCCGGTGCTCATGGCCACCAGCGACCGCGGCCTGGTGGATGTCGAGCGCTTCGACCTGGAGCCGCGGCGCCCGATCCTGCACGGTCTTTTGGGCGACTTGGATCTTGCCCTGCTTCCAGGCATGAGCAGCAGCCAGAAGGTGCCGCACATCCTGCGTCACCTCGACGCCGAGCGGCTCTCGCCGCGCACGGCGGCGTCGCTGGTCGAGATCGACCGGTCGATCTCGACGTGGCCGCAGCTGGCCGGCGATGTGACGCTTGGGGCCGCCGCGCTGGCCGAGGCCGTGCGCCGGATCGGTCTGGGGGAGGACCTGCGGTCGGGCCGGACCCGCATCGACGTGGGCTGGGCCCTCGATCAGCTTCGCGAGCCGGAGATGGCCGGGGACCGCCCGGCATCGCCGCCCGACTCCTCCGAGCCCGCGCTGCCGGGCACGGTCGGCGACATCGCCGGTGCCGCGATGCGCGCGCCGTCGGGCGGAAACGTCCAGCCTTGGCACATCGAGGCCGGCTCCGATGCGGTCACTATCCGGCTGGCGCCGGAGCACACCTCCACCATGGACGTTGCTTTCCGCGGCAGCGCCGTCGCGGTCGGTGCGGCCGTCTTCAACGCCAAAGTCGCAGCCGCGGCCCACCACCTCCTCGGGCCGGTAACCGTGGCCGAAGCCGTCGCGGGCGCGCCGCTGCAGGCCACATTGCGGCTCGGTGACGGCACTGACCCCGACCTCGCCGCCCTCTACCAGCCGATGCTGGCCCGCGAAACCAACCGCCACCACGGAACACCGGTCTCGATCCCCGCCGACACCGTCACAGCCCTGCGCGCGGTCGCCGAGCGGGAATGTGCGCGGCTGCAGTTGCTGACCGAACGCGACGAGATCGCCCAGGCGGCAAGGATTCTGGCGGCCGCGGACCGCACCCGCGACTTGACGCCGCGACTGCACGCGGAGATGATTTCGGAGCTGCGCTGGCCCGGGGATGCGTCCCCGGACACTGGCATCGACGTGCGCAGCCTCGAAATGGATCCCGGCGAGATGGCCGTGCTCGACATCTTGCGCCGCCCGGATGTGATGGCCCACCTCGCGGAATGGAACGCGGGAACCGCACTGGGCGAGGACACTTCCGACCGGGTGCTGGCAAGTTCGGCGCTGGCAGTGGTGTCGGTGCCCGGGCATTCTCTGCGCGACTACGCGCGCGGGGGTTGCGCACTCGAGGCGGTGTGGATCACCGCGCAACAGCGCGGCCTGGCCGTGCAGCCGGTGTCCCCGGTCTTCTTGTACGCCCGCGATGCGGTGGATCTCGATGAATTGTCGGGGTCGTTCGCCGCCGAACTGGGGCAGCTGCAGAAGCAGCTCCTTGCGCTGGCGGGCACGCCGTGCGGCGAATCGCTGGTGCTGGTGCTGCGGTTCGCCGCCGCCGGCCCGACATCGGTGCGCAGCCGGCGCAGTATCGAGCGTGTCCGATTGCTGTCTTCATGAGAGGGTGAGGTGATGGCGCAGAGTCTGGATCAGGCCGTCACCGCGGTGGCGGCGGAGTTGATGGCGGCCACCGCGGCGACGGCCGTCCCGATTAGCGAGCGGGTGCTGAGAGACCTAGTCGGCCACTTCGGCGTGGACGTCAGCTTTCTGCGTCACAACGACCACGCCATCCACGCCACCAAGCTCGTCGCGCAATGGCCGCTGCGCGACTTCATCCCCGACCCCGACCCCATCGGCCTTGTGTACTTCGCCGACGCCGACCCGGTCTTCGCGATGGCCGAGGACCTCAAGACGCCCGTCGTTTTGCGTCCGGAGCCCGAGAACGACGACTTTCAGCGCCGTATCGAGGAGGGCACCGCGGTTCCAGCCATCTCGTTGGCGTGCGTGCCCCTGCTGTCCGGGGACGTCACCGCCGGCACCCTGGGTTTCATCAAATACGGCGACCGCGAATGGACGGATGCTGAGCTCAACGCACTGCAGGCGATTGCCACGCTGTTTGCTCAGCTGCAGGCCCGCATCGCCGCCGAGGAACAGCTGCACTATCTCGCCACACACGATGACCTCACCGGGCTGCTCAACCGCAGGGCGCTGATCGCCTACCTTGACGAGCGGCTCGTCGTCGGGCAATCCGGCCCGGTTCCGGTGCTGTTCTTAGACCTGGACCGGCTCAAAGCCGTCAACGACTACCTCGGTCACAACGCCGGCGACGCGTTCATCAAGGTTTTCGCGGAGCGGCTACGTCAGGGCCTCGACGAGTCGGCGGTGATCGCCCGCGTCGGCGGCGACGAGTTCGTCGTAGTTCCCACCGGACCGATGGATGTGGAAGACGTCGAATCGTTCGCCAGCAGCTTGCAGGCGCGGCTGCACAAGCGGGTGGTGATCGACGGCGAGATGCTGACCCGCACCGTCAGTATCGGTCTGGCCGTTGGTGATCCGGGAACTGACAGCACGTCGGATTTGCTGCGCCGGGCCGATCAGGCCAGCCTGGCGGCCAAGAGCGGCGGCGGCAGCAAGACTGCGGTCTTCACCCGGGAGATGTCGTCTCAGCACGCCATCCGCAACGACATCGAATTACACCTCGAGGGGGTGATCGACAATAGCAGCGGTGCTTTGGTGTTGCATTACCTGCCCGAGGTGGATATGCGCACCGGCAAGATCCTCGGAACCGAGGCCCTGGTGCGGTGGCAGCACCCGACGCGCGGGCTATTGCTGCCCCAATCGTTCATCGGGGTGGCCGAATCGATAAATCTGGCCGGCAAACTGGGCCGTCGGGTGATGCGCCAGGCCTGCGCGGAGTTCGCCGCGTGGCGCTCACGTGGCGTGGGCCGCGACGCTGTACTGCGCGTCAACGTCTCGCCCGTGCAGCTGGTCGCCGAGGGGTTCGTCGACACGGTCGCAGCAACCCTCGAGGAATTCGATCTCGACGGCGCCGCCGTGTGTCTGGAGATCACCGAAAGCGTTGTGGTCCAAGATATCGAAGCCACCCGTAACACGCTGGCAGGGCTGAAGGACGTCGGCGTGCAGATCGCCATCGACGACTTCGGTACCGGCTACAGCGTGTTGACGCATTTGAAGTCCCTGCCCGTCGACACCGTCAAGATCGACAAGGGGTTTGTCCGCGAACTGGGCACCAACGCAGGTGATCTGGCGATCGTGCGGGCGATCATGGCGTTGGCCAACGCTTTCGAGCTGCAGGTCGTAGCCGAAGGAGTCGAGACCAGCGACGCGGCTGAGACGTTGCTTCACTTGGGTTGCTATCGGGCCCAAGGCTTTCTGCTCTCGCAGCCGGTCGAGGGGGCGGCGATGGAATCGTTATTTTCTCAGGGCTCCATACCACGCACATTCCTGCAGCGGCGCGACTTCGCGGGTGAGGGTTCGGCGACGGTTGGCCATCACACGCACAGCTGATCGGGGCCGGGGCAGCATGCCAACGCGGTCGCTGCCGCAGAGACGGCTGTGATTGCGCGGGGGTTATCCCGCTTTGTGTGCGGTGAGCAGAAACGCGGGCAGCTTCGCCCGGCCTTTCTCGTCGACTTCGTAGGGGAGTGGCGGCAGGTCGGGAATCGGCGGCAGTTTGACATGGACGAATGCCGGGCGGATCTCATCGATCTGCCAGTACTTTGACACCGCGTCGCGCAGTTCGTCTTTCGTCACCAGATTCGGCACCGGAAACGGCGAGTCGGCCGGCAACGCGTCCGTCGTGAACACGAGCATGTACATCGCCGCGCCCGGGGCGGCCACGTGGTACATCGAGCGCAGGTAGGCGTCGCGGGCTTCGACGGGTAGTGAGTGAAACAGGGTGCAGTCCAAGATCGTCTCGAACCGTCCGTCGTAGCCGGCCAGCGACGTGATGTCGGCTTGGACAAAGGTTGTCTCGGTCAGACCCCGCTCCTTGGCGGCCTCAGCTGCGGCCGCGATCGCTGTCGGCGTCACATCGACACCGACGACGGTATAGCCTTGCGCGGCAAGTTCCATCGATGCGTCACCCACCCCGCAGCCGGCGTCGAGGACCTCGCTCCGGAATTTGCCCTGGCGGATCAGCTCGGCGATCTCGGGTTGCGGCTCGTCAATGTTCCATGGCGGGGGTCCCGCGAAGACCTCGTCGCGGTAGGCCGCGTCCCAATCCATCACTTCGGACATGGCAGAGAACTGTACACGGCGGCTGGTTGCCCAGACGCACCGATCTCGGGCGCGTGTTCGATCAACTCTTGCCGCACATCGGGCCGGATGCGAGTTGCGCGGTCACCGTCCGCCCGGCCCTTGTTCAAAGCGCTACACCAAGCGGCCAGTGTCTAGGCGTTGCTTACGACACGGCTCGCACCGAGCTGCTGAAGATACGTGATGGCCGGCGCGATGTCGTAGGTGTAATGAGCGGCGTTCGATCCGGCCGCCGCGAACAGGCCACCGTTGACGATGGCCTCTGTGATCGCCAGCGCCTCTGCAAACCCATCCGGGCCAACCAACTTCAGCACATCGAAGACGATCGCGAAGACGTCGGGTGCGGTGGCTTGCTGCACGATGTTGTAGATCTGCGTCTCAATGGCTCCCGTCGGGGCGCCCTGTCTGGCCGGGGTCGGCCCGACAGGGCAATCGGTGTATATATCGTTGTTATTGGGACCGGCCAGCGTATTGACGAAGTCATACCAGAATGCCGGGGTTTGCGCCGGCGTCAGGTCGTCGGGTCCGGCGATGCCGCCGGTCACCACACCGTCTACGTCGGCGGGCATCGGCCACCCGGCGAACACGTTGCCGTTGGCAACACCCGGTGCGCGGCAGGGGTTTCCCCAGGTAACCGCGGCGATGACATCGTCAACCCGGTTGTGGCATGCGCCATCGGGTTCAGGATGACATCACGCCAGAAGTGGCTTGCGCAGATCGCCCCTTGGCTGTAGCCAATCAGGACGATGGGCCCGCTCGTATGCACCTGGGTCAGCAACCGCTGACCCTCCGCAACGCCGGCAGCGACGCTGGGTCCCATCGGATAGGCTGCAGCGGGCCAGTTTCCAACGGGCTGCCAGTAGAACACGTTGGGATAGGCGTTCTGTGCCGCCTTGGCGACCTGTGCCGGGAAACCCGACCACATATCGGCGCCCGTCCCTTGCCACGTCAAAATGGTTACCGTCATGGGGATCACGATACTTTCGGTATCACCGGTGGGTGGCCATACCTGTACTGGTCACCCTGCATCTTTTATCTCGTCGCTGCGTTTCGACCTGACCGCAGCCAGCCAGCGACACCGAGTCCGCGGTGCCCGCCTTCGAGCGACAACCTTTCCGGCCGCACCTGTTCGCTGCGATCGTGGGTCAGATGGAGCCCGACCAGCGACACGGCGACGCTGGTGCCCGACGGGGCGCCCCGCTGCCGACGCAGCCACTCACCCCCACAGGGGACGCACGGTCATATGCGTCTCGAGGTCAAGAATTGGGCGCCAGCACCGGTTGCACACCGGCTCGTGCCCCGTCGCCAGCTTGGCGTTGTCACGCATGCGGCACAGTCGGTGAATCGCCGCATCCAGACACGGTCTGCACAACTTGAGCACATCGCGATCCGCGCACGCCTGCCCTGCGTAGAGAGCCAACGCGCCACAGAACGCGCACGGCTCCGTCGCACTCGACTCTGCGTTGCTCGGGGCTGTGACGATGGGGTTCCAATCGTCCAGCCGGTACCTGCCCTTGATCCGAATCTGTCGCACCGCGGCGCGGTCAAGGATTGTTGTCATTCGACTGGCTCCTCTCCAATCCCAACGATCGCGACGGTACGAAGTCGCACCCCGCTCGGCATGGGTAGAGAACTACCCGTTTCGCGGCGGTTCGGAGGAGCGTAACTACACGGGACACTCGGTGCCACGCATCGACGGCGTATCTTGCGGGCACGGTACGCACGTGGTCATCGACCGCTACCTGCCCCGGCCGCCGAATCGGTTCTGCCCAGGGCCGGGCCGTTACGCGGGATGAGAAGATTAAGTGCCGTGGTGGACGGCCCGCCCTTCGTCGCGGGAGGCGACGACCTTGGCCACCAGCGCGGCGCTGCGATCGACGCGTTGATTGACCGTGCCGTGTCGGCGATCAACCGGGGTGGCTGCCGGGCTCGCCGAGGCGCGTGGATTTTCGAAATGCGAGCCAGCCTTGACGATTTCGAGCTGCGCGGGAAGCCGGCACGCGCCGCCGTCGAAAAGATGCCGACTGACGGTGCACTGCCCGAAGCCGCGCGAGGCGCCGGATTGTCGGTGCCAATGGTCGTAGGTTTCGTCGTGTTTGTCTATCTCACCCCGGGAGGTGTCACGTAAACGGTGGTCGTTGAGATCACCGTGGTAGGCACCGTCACCGTCGTTGTCTCTGTCGTGGGCACGGTCACCGTGGTAGTCACCGTCGTCGGGACGGTCGTGGTTGTGGTCGTGGTGTCGGTGACGGTGACCGTGGAGGTCTGGGTTGCCGTTTCTTTCACCGTGGCGGTTGCCGTGTCTGTCACGGTGGCTGGACCCTGGCCGGTCGGCGCGACGACGGGGGTGGCCGGGGCCGGACTCGTTGTGAGTGTGGGAGTCTCAGCAGCTATGCCGGCGGGTGCGACAGTGGCGAAGTGCGCCACGCCCGCGGCGATCGCGAGTGCTGCGACGCCAACGCCGGCGAGGGCATACATCGCCACCAGCCGTAGCTTGAGCCGGTGCATCCCGACTCGCACGGCGTGCTGAACGTCGACGCGCCGTCGCGTTTGCCACTGTTGTGCGGCCGTTCGCAACAGGGCATCGCGGACGGGATCGGTCATGGGGCAGCCCTGCCAGGGTTGACCGGTCTGGCCACAATGCTCTTCGCGTAGCTGAGTTGGGCTTGCACCTCAGCCGGTGGAAGGCCGACCATGCGCGCGATGTCCTCGACACCGACGTCGGCGATCTCGTTGAGCACCACCGCGATCCGCTGGCTCACCGTCAGGCCCGCCAGCGATGTGTTGCCGCCGGCGGTCGAGGCGGGTTGTGACGCCGCAGCCAACCGGCTGTAGGCCATCAGACGATGAACGAACCAGCACAACACATACACCCGGATCTCGGGTCCGACGGGACCCCGCCAGCCGAGGCTTGCCCGAGACAGGGACGCTGCCAGCAATTCATCGGCCGTCGCCGGATCGTCGCAGAGCAGCTTCGCGCACAGTTCAAGATCGGGTCGCTGGTCCTCGAAAACGCGCCGCAGGTTCTCCTCACGATCCTTAAGCCCGGCGGTCACTTTCACGCCCGAGGGAAACCCGTATTCAACCTGACTGATCGTCGGCATGACCACTGCGGCGAGCAGCAACGCCGCACCCAGCCCAATGACCGCCATGGCAATGGCGCTGTTGTGGATGAAGATGGCAGCCACCATGAGCGCGACCGCGCTCACGCCGAGCAGCACCCGCTGCGGACCGAGGACCTCTCGCCACCGTCGTGGCGGCGCTTCGCACATCATCGGCTGCCTGGCCGGCTTTCAGCGGCCGGCCGTGAACTGTGCCGAATGGCGTGCCGGACCCGAATGGGTGACCGTTTGAATGGAATTGGCATCGCAATCCCTCCTCGTGGCGGCGCGCGCTGACGCCTGTGGCGGTCGAGAAACAGTATGACGTTTGGCCTGTGTTGAACTTGAGTAATTGACTACTCCAACTGCCCGAAACGGGGCCTTCGCATCGCTCCTTCCTGCTGCCCGCCGGCGCTGCCCACAGCCGCGGGGCTCGAAGCCTGCTGTTGGTATCAGCATCACGGTGGGGCTGCGAAAGCGGCGCGTCGCAGTCGACGATCGGATCGGACTGCGAGTACGCCAGACCTAGGGCGTGTCTGATAAATGCGCGGTCCAGGTGATGATGGCGTGTAGGACGATGGCGCCGCGGTAGACGATGGCGAGTTTGTCGTAGCGGGTGGCGAGTCCGCGCCATTGTTTGATCGCGTTAAAGCCGCGCTCGATGACGTTGCGGTTGCGGTAGTCCTGGGCGTCGAATCGTGGTGGTCGTCCGCCGTGGGAACCGCGTCGTTTCCGGTGTGCTGCTTGGTCGGAGGGTTCGGCAATGACTGCGCTGATGCCGCGGCGGCGTAGCTGGGCGCGGATCGCGCGCGAGGAGTAGGCCTTATCGGCGCGCACGCGGCCCGGGCGAGTGCGAGGCCGGCCACCGCCATGGCGGTCGACGCGCAGGTGAGCCATCAAATGCGAGAAGATCGGTGCGTCATTGGCCTGCCCGGCGCTGAGCAGCACGACCAGCGGTCGCCCGGTGTCGCTTGCCATGGTGATGGGACCACCGGCTTGCCAGGAGCATGGGACCGGGCTTGCCCGGTCGCGGGCCGTGTGGTGATGGTGGCCTGCCGGGGGGTTGTTCGTCAATTCGGTGTGGTGTCGTGGGTCGTTGCGCTGGTCGGTTTCTGGCGTTGCCGGTACGACTGGCCTTCGATGACGAGCTCGTAGGCCGCCGATTGCAGCCGGTCCATCGCCGACTGGGCCAACAGCGGATCGGCCATCATGGCCAAGATCTCGGGTGGTTCTCGGTTGCTGGTGGTGATGGTGCTGGCCTGGCGGTGCCGCTCGACGATGAGTTCGTAGAAGTCGCTGGTCTCGGTGGTCTCCAGCCGGTGAAGTGCCAGATCATCGAGAATGAGCAGCTCGACGCGGTGCAGTCGGCGCATCTCGTCTTCGTAGCTGGCGTCGAGGCGGGCGGCCTTGAGCCGTTTGAACAGTTTGTCGGCGCGTTCGGTGTGCACGGTGTGGCCGCGGCGCACCGCGATGTGGCCTAAGGCGTTGGCCAGGAACGTCTTTCCAACCCCGACCGGGCCCATAATGAGCACGTTGTGGGCGTCGGCGAGGAACCGCAGCGAGGTCAGCTCGGCCCACAACTGGCGGTCGTAGCTGACCCCGGTGGAATCGTCCCAGGCCTGCAGCTGCATCTGCGGGTCCAGGTGCGCGGCCCGCGCCCGGCGCTGGGTGGCTTCGCGGTCGCGGCGGGTGACCTCGTCGGCCAGCAGCAGCTCCAGGAAGTCGTGATGGGGCAGGTGGTTGGTGGCCGCCAGGGCGAGCCGTTCGGGCAAGGTGTCGAGCAGTTGGCCGAGCTTGAGCCGACGCATCAACGCTTTCAGCTCGGCGGACACCTCGGCCGGCTTCGCCGCTGGCGTGTGCGTGGCGGTGCGGCGCGTGGTGCTCATGACGGCAGCCTGCGTACGGCGAAGTCGGCGGTGTCCCGCACGAACCGTGTCGCCGCACCCGGGGGCCGCGCGGTTGTGTGTGGCGGGTTGTCGCGGGTGAGCATGCGGTCGATCAGCCCGACGTTGACCGCTTCGGCGTCCAGGGCGCGCCGGCAGGCCTCGTTGACCGGTTCGGCGCCGTGGCGGCGCACCAGCCCCAGGAGGCGGTAGACCTGGCGCATCTTCGTCCACGGCAGCGGGTGCTCGAGCAGCGCCGTGGCGTACGCGCCGACATGGGTGCCGTGCGCGGCTGCTTTGCGTTGCAACGCATCCAGGTCGCGCATCGCGTATGTCGTGAGCTCGCTGGGCAGATCGGCGGGGTCGGTGTGGCGGCGTCCCGGCGCCACCCTGGGATGGACTTTGATCAACTGGCCGCGCCAGTACAGCTTCACGGTATGCGCGTCGGCGCGGGCGCTGAGCCGTTGCCCGATCAGCTCACCGGGCACGCTGTAGAGCGCCCGGGCGATCTGAACGTGGCGATCCGGCGCGACTTTGGGATGGCTGTAGGTCGGCAGGTCGAATGGCTGGGCGGGAGCCGGCGCCAGCCGCGGGGCTTCGTCGGTGGCGAAGACCTCGGCCGGGCGTTGCCGGGTGGTGCCGTGCACCCGTGTTCCGGCGACGTCGCGGCACCACGCCGCGGCGCGTTCGCGGCAGTCGCCCAGATCCCGGAACTGCTCTCCGGCAAAGAAATTCGCACGCGCATAACTCACACACCGCTCGACGCGCGGCTTGTCACGAGGATGACGCACCCGAGCCGGGTCGACGACGAAGCCCCGGGCCTGGGCGTACTCGCGGAACGCGTCGTTCAGGCGCGGCTCGGTCGCGTGCGCCGCATCGACGATCGCTTTCATGTTATCCGGTATCACCACCGCGAAGACCCCACCGAAAAACGCCCACGCCGCCTCAAATCCGGCGATCACCTCCGCCAACGTCTGCTCGTGGGTCGGATAGACGAAGGTGTGCCGCGAATACACCGCGGTGAAGATCAACCCGTGCACCACCCGGTTGCTACCGCGCACCGGATCCGGGATGAGCCCGAGCCGGCCGAAGTCGACCTGCACCTCACTGCCGGGTTCACCGTCGACCACCGGCACCGTCGCCCGCCGCTGACCAAAACCCAATTCCGTTGTCGCATAACGGTGCAGGGTGCGATAGGACACCACCACACCCCGGCGGCCCAGCAGCGCGTGGACCTTCGTCAGCGTCAGGCCCGCATCAGTCCAAGCCTTCAACTGCTCATGCTGGCCCGCCAGCGCTCCCCACGACGCACCCCGGCCCGTCGGCCGCTGCGGCCGAGCCCCGACCACCACCGCCGCCAACAGCTCATCGCTGAGCTGGGCGGCCCCGCCGTCGCGGTCCATCCCGCACGCGCGTGCGGTGTCCACATAACGGCGCACCGTCTTACGGTCCGCCCCCGCCAGCTTGCTCACCTCCCGCAGCGACCGGCCATCCAGCCACAGCCGCAGGATCTCTTTCACTTCGATCATCGATAACTCCCGATACGTCATGCCGCGAATACAGCGGCCACACGACCGAGAGCGTGGAAGCCACGCCGGGTGGTCCCATCAGTGGCAAGCCGGTGGTCCCATTAATGGCAAACCGGTGGTCCCATGCTGCTGGCAAAACCACCGCTCAGGTGGTCCCTTGTACCTGGCAACCGACACCGGCCCCGTCGACGAGGTGATGGATCTTGGTGCTCAACCCGCCGCGGGAGCGGCCCACACCGTGATCAGGCGGCTCGAGCAGCAGATTCGTGTAATTCGACCCAGCCCCCTGTGTGGCGGGTGATGTTGGTGGCGTGCTGGTGGGCGCGCGCGATCGTGGAGTCCACCGAGATCGCCCAGTCGATCGCGCCGGTGCCATCGGCAGCGGCCAGCAGCCGCGCCAGCACCCGATCCCAGCTGCCATCAGCGCTCATCCGCCGATGCCAGGTCCACATCGTTTGCCACGGCCCGAACACCTTGGGCACATCTCGCCAGGCGATCCCGCACCGATACCGGTACACGATCCCCTCGATCACCTGCCGGGCGTCACGAAAAGGTCTTCCGCGCTTGCCCGTCCGCGACGGCAACAAATTCTCGATCAACGACCACTGCGCATCTGACAACAACTGGAAACGAGACATATAAGCAGGCTCAACCACAAACCCCCGAATCTTTGTCAGACACGCCCTAATCGACCGGTGGCAGCCGCCGGGTCTCCCAGCGCGGCCGGTGGTGTGACCGGGCTCATAGGCCGATTGCGGTGGTGTGCGCGTGGCGTGGCGCGGACTCCGGGGCTTCTGCTGGGAGAATGTGTCTGCCGTCGATGCTGATCGCAGATCCACGTTGGTTGCCCGCAACTCGGCCGGCACCGACGATCGAACGTCGGGTGCCTTTCGGTGCCCCTAAGGAGCGCTATGGCTGCCCATCTCCGACCGCATTGCGAAAACGCCGCGAGCGGCACTGAAGGACTAGGCAAGCCCGCCGAACAGGTGCCCCGCGAGGCTACAGAGCCTTTCTGGCACCCGACGAAAATCGTCGACAGAACCAAAACGCGTTGCTGAATGCGCCGTAGCGGGCAATCATTTTTCAGAATTGCTGGGGGACAGGCGATCCGTATTCACGCGATCTCGTCACGCACTGACCGCGTCACCCGTCGACAGGTGGAGGAGACGCAAGCGCTCGGCGGCGGCAACCCGGTTGAAGCAATTGTCGGCGAAAGTCTTGTTGCCCGCCACGCGGGCGCATTGGGCCGCGAGCCGCAACGTCGCAATCACCTGATCGTCGTCGTCGAGATAACTGGCGATCTGTAACCACAGCCGAGCGGCGCGTGTGTAGTGCTTATCGCCGATTCGCAACAGCAAAGGGTGCATGGCCCCGTCGGTGGCAAGGCGTGCCGCACGTGAGGCCAGATCGCGGCTCGGCCAAGCAGCTATCGCCGCAGCGACGCGTAGCTCGGCCAGCGTCCTGGACAGGGACGGGACTGTCGATCCGTCGTCGGTCGGCACACGCCAAACCGGCTTGGACGTACTCACCTCATCACCCTCTTCGGTCGGGTGCGACCCAACAGGACCGCGACATCACCTTCAGGACTACGCCCGCTGACAAGCTCGACCCGAGTTGCTAGCGACATCTTGACGCCCCTGGGCCCGACCTTGACGGATCCCTGACCACCGCCGTCAGCCGGCGCCGCGGGCAAACCGGCTACGGCGGCCGGGCTTTGGTCTTTCGTGAACAGCCACGGAAGTCAAAACTTCTGCGGAGCAGACGTTGACACCCCTGGTGTGGGCGCTCGGCGTTGGGGCGGCGACGGTGGTTACTCGCGCCGTCGGCCGTCGGGACAGCTTGGGGTCAGGGCAGGCAGTCGGCTCTGCTACCTGCAGGGACCGGGTAGGGAAGGTTTAAACCGTCGCGTCAGGGGAAAGACACCCGCGGTGCGATTGCGCAGAAGTATTGTCGACGGTCTGGGACTTCACCGGGTTCGCCGTGGTCGCGGCTTTTCGTACGTCGACGCGCATCGGGAACCGATCGACGATCGCGAGACCCTCGAGCGAATCGAATCGCTGGTTATCCCGCCGGCGTGGAAGAACGTCTGGATTTGCAGGTATGCGAACGGCCACATTCAGGCCGTGGGCACCGACGCCGCCGGGCGCCGGCAGTATCTCTACCACCCGCAATGGCAAGCCGACCGCGCCGAGGAGAAATACGACCGTGTCTTGAGTCTGGCGCAACGCCTGCCGGACTGGCGCGCCGCGATCCTCACCGACCTGCGCGCACGCGGTCTGCACCGGGAGCGCGTGCTGGCGGTGGCGCAACATCTGGTCGACCGCGGCTACTTTCGTGCCGGCGGCGAGGAATACGCGCTGGAGAACGGCAGCTTCGGGCTTGCCACCCTGCTGCGCGATCACGTCCGGTTGCACCGCGACGGCGTCGAATTCGACTATCCGGCCAAAAGCGGTGTGCGCCGAATGGTCTCGATAGAAGACGCGCCGCTGATTCGCGCGGTGCGGTCGCTGCTGCGCGCCGACACCACCATCCCGCGGCTGCTCGTGTACCGCACCGCGGACGGCTGGTCGGAAGTGCACGCCGACGACCTCAACGAGCGGTTCCGCGAGCTGGTGGGCGACGAATTCAGCGTTAAGGACATCCGCACCTGGCACGGCACGGTGATCGCCGCGGAGGAGTTCGCGGCAGCGCCCGAACCGACGTCGAAAACCGCACGGCGTCGCGCGGAAGCGGCCGTGATGCGCGCCGTTGCGGAAGAGCTGGGAAACACACCTGCGGTCGCACGCGGGTCCTATGTCGATCCGCGGGTAGTGCGCGCCTACGGGCGGGGTGTCACGATCGCCCCGGCGCTGCGCCGGGCGAAACGTGAGCGTGCGCCTGCGCGGCGCCAGCACCTCGTGGAACGGGCCACCGCCCGGATGATCAAGCGCGTCGACCGGAGTTGAGCGTTGCCAACAACTTTTGTTATGCGTCATGATCCCCGGCGTCCTCAACGCGCGCCCGCCTTCATGGCCACGCCGCCGGCGGCTAGCCGGGCGGTGGAGGTGGCGGCGGCGGTGCAAGCATTGGCAACGTGATCGGCGGCAGCCCAGGAATCTGGATGACCGGCGCATCTACCTGCGGGGGAGGGCCCGGGCTGCTCGGACCGCTATCCGGCTCACGAATCGGCTCGCGGATCGGCTCGCGCTCAACCGGACGTGGTGGCGGTGCCGGAGGTATCCCGTTGCTGGTGTTGATCGTGATGATCGACCCGGGGAAGGTTTGACCGCTCGGGGTGGTCCCCACCACGGCACCGTAAGGCTCTCCGCTGTTGACCGATGTCGGCTGGTCGGCGACCTGGAAACCGGCGTCCTTGAGGCGCTGCCGCGCCGCATCCACATTCAGGCCGGACACGCTCGGTACCCGGCCGCCTGGCGCGCCGTCAACGTAGCGCGGATCGGTTGGCGGCAGATGCACGTCGCCGAAATCGGTGGCGACGGGCTTCATCGCCTCGAACCAGGTCCGTGCGGGCTCGCTACCGCCGTACAGGTCACCGCTGCCGCACCTCCGCAGTGGGAACGAACAGATCCCGGAGGGTGTCCTGGAGTCGTCGTAGATGTAGTTCGCCGCCGCGTAGTTGTTGGTGAAGCCCACGAATCCCGACGACCGATGCGACTCAGTGGTGCCGGTCTTGCTTGACAGCGGCAGGGTCCAACCCACCGCGCCGGCCGAGCCCGCTGCGGTGCCGCTGCCCTGGTCGTCCCTGCTCAAGGCGTTCGCGAGGGTGTTCGCCAGTCCTTCCGGCACCACCTGATCACAGGGCTCGGTGGTCACGGACACCGGGTTGCCCTTGCGGTCGAAGATCTTGTCGATCGGGCTCGGCGGGCACCACATGCCGCCGGATGCGAGGGTCGCCGCCACATTGGACAGCTCGAGCGGGTTGATCTGGAACGGGCCCAAAGTGAACGAGCCCATGTTCTGCTGCTTGATCAAATCGGCCAAGCTCTCGTTGCCTGTCGGGTCATAGGCGCGCGCCGTTCCCGGAATCGCGTAGGACCGCATCCCCAGCCGGACCGCCATGTCGACCGGGCGCGGCACCCCGACGAGCTGGATCAGCCGCGCGAACGCGGTGTTCGGCGAGGTGGCCAGCGCATCGGTGACGTTCATCGAACCGCGGTAGCTGCCCGCGTTTTTCACGCACCAGGTTTCCTTCGGACAGCCGGGCGTATCGCTGCTGCCCAGGCCCTTGGCTTGAAAGAAGCCCGGCACCTGCAGCTGAGCGTTGATACCCATGCCCATGTCCAGCGCTGCCGCGGTGGTGAAGATCTTGAAGATCGAGCCAGCCCCGTCACCGACGAGCGAGAACGGTTGCGGCCGCACCGTCTCGTGCGCGTCGCTGTTGAGGCCGTACGTCCGGTTACTGGCCATCGCGATCACCCGATGCGCGTCCTTGCCAGGCTTGATCACGCTCATCACGCTGGCGATGCCGTCGAGCGTCGGGCTGGCGACCTTGTCGATCGCCTGCTTGACCGAACCCTGCACCTTCGGGTCCAGCGTCGTGCGGATCAAATAACCGCCGCGCGCAACTTGCTCCTTGCTGATGCCGGCCCGCGCGAGGTAGTCCAGCACATAGTCACAAAAGAACCCGCGATCGCCGGCGGCGATGCAGCCACCAGGCAGCTCCTTGGGGTGGGGCAGCACGCCCAGTGGCTGGGCCTTGGCGGCGCGCAGCTCGTCGGCGTGTTGCGGGAGATTGTCGATCATGGTGTCGAGCACCACGTTTCGCCGCTGCAGCGCCCCTTCGGGGTTGGTGTACGGGTCGAGCGCACTCGTCGACTTGAGCATGCCGGCGAGCAGGGCGGCCTGCTGCCAGTTCAGCCGCGAGGCGTCGACGCCGAAGTAGGTCTGCGCGGCGTCCTGAACACCGAACGCGCCGTTGCCGAACGACACCAGATTGAGGTAGCGGGCGAGGATCTCCGCCTTGGAGAAATTCTTGTCGAGCGTCAGCGCCATCCGGATCTCGCGCAGTTTGCGCGCCGGCGTGGTCTCGACGGCGGCCCGCCTTTCCGCGTCGCTCTGCGCGGTCACCAGCAACTGGTAGTTCTTGACGTACTGCTGCTCGATCGTCGAACCGCCGCGGGTGTCGAGGTTGCCGGTGAGGTAGCCGGACAGGCCGGTCAGCGTGCCCGGCCAGTCCACGCCGCTGTGCTCAGCGAACCGCTTGTCCTCGATCGACACGATCGCCAGCTTCATGGTGTCGGCGATCTGATCGGTGCGCACCTCAAACCGCCGCTGGGAATACAGCCAGGCGATCGGGTTTCCGGCGGCGTCGACCATCGTTGAGACCTGCGGGATGTCACCCTCGAGGAGTTGCGCGGAGCCGTTGGCGACGACGTCTGAGGCGCGGTTGGACAACAGCCCGATGCCGCCCGCGAACGGGAACATCAATGCCGCCGCAACCACCCCCGCCAACAGACAGCACCACGCTAGCCTGGCGACGGTTGCAGATGTCGGGTGCTCCGACATGCTTACTAGTATCTGCGGCCCGGCCCGCCGACCGTAGGCGAACGCGCATAACAGGTGTGAACAACGGGGCTCGGCGGCGCTCACTCCGAAACCAGCGCCGGCGGCAGCTGCGGGGTCACCGGCGCAGGTGTGGCCCTCGGAACACCCACCTGTACGAGGTTGTCGACCGCCGGGTACCTGTTGCCCGCCGGACCCTCGGCGTACGCGCGGAGCAGCCGGGTGGTGATGGCGGTGAACACCCGGTGCACCTCGGCGACCGCCGTCCCCGCGAACTTGCAGGCCGGGTCAAGCCCGCAGATCCACCACTGGGTGCCCGACGAAAACACCCCTGCCCCGCTCGGCGCGGTGTAATAGGTGGTGTCCTGGAATCCGGGGCGCCCCCGGCAGGTGACCGGCGAGTGGAACAACACCTGCAACGGGCGCGGCGTCGGCACCTCGAGGTCTACGGCCGAGTACTCGTTGCCGACCATGCCCGGCAGCCGTTGCCCTGGCGCCACGATCCCCGTGAGCAGCCAGCTGTCTGGCGCCGCGACAACCATGTTCGCGCTGACCGGGTTGCATTGATAGAAGTTGCCCAGAATCACGCTTTCCGGTCGCGGGTTCGGCGGGTTGCGCCACTCCTGCGTCGCGTCCGTCGGGTTGATCGTGCTCATCGGGTCCTCGTGGAAGTTCTTGTAGTCGATCTCGACCCGGTTCGGGCCCAGCGGCGAGGACGCAAACCGCATGTGCCGGTAGATCTCGTTGCCGCCGAGGAACGCCAGGTTCACCCCGCTGTCGCGGGCGCGAACAACGTTGTTACGCATGTCTGCCGACCAGTACTCGTCGTGCCCGACCGTGACCACCGCGCGGGCCCCGTCGAGCAGGTGCGGGTCGGCGTGCAGGTCCACGTCGGTGGCGTAACCAAGCTGAAGACCGGACCGCTCGGCGAATACCAAGAGCGGAAGCTCGAAGAACAAGAAGTCGCCGGCGCCCTGCATGGTGTCGGCCTGATACGGGCGGTCGAAGCTGACCGCGCGGGCGCGCTTCGCGTCGGTGTTGCCGGGGCCGCCGTAGAGGCTGTAGCCACCCCACTTGTTGTAGGCCTGCCAGGTGGTGACCGCATTGATGATCACGATCCGTCCCCGGTTCGACACGGTCCGCACCGTCAGCGGCACATACTGCTGGGCACCGTTGGCCGCATCGAGCCGGATGAGGTAGTCGCCGGGCTGCCAGCCGGTGGTGTTCAGCGTCAGTGACGGGTTCCACTGCGCCACAACCGTGTTGGTGGGCTGCCGCACCACATAGCCGGCCTGCTTGACGCCACGCTGTGGGTCCGATTTCCAGATCTGCAGCGCCTCTGAGTGCGCGTAGTTGCCGATGCGGTACGCGGTCGCCGTAAAGCTTTCCGCAGTGGTCGAGATGAACAGCCGCACCGGCTGACCGGGCAGCGCACTGGTGCGGTCGGCGAAGCCCTCAATTGCATGCTGCGGTCCCGGATGGGCGATCCGCCAGTTCGGCGTACCCGGCGGCGGCCCGGCAGGCACCACTGCGATCGTGGTCGGCACCGACACTTGGGCCGACGGCGCTGTGCCCGGCGAAGTCGAGCATGCGGATGCGGCCAGAGCCAGCGCGACCCACGCCGTCGCCACTCTCACCAAACCCCGACTGCGCATCATCGCCGCGGAGACTACCCTCACCAGCCGAAATACGGACCCTCGTGATGTCAAGGGCGACGGCCTGCTGGTCCGCCTGATTCGTAAAGTCAGCTGGTATGCTCTGCCAAGGTAACGCGCGGCGCGAATTCGGTGCCGGGTATGGATTGCCGCAGCGGTACGGAAATTGCTATTTCGGTTCCGGGAGAGTTCGCGCGCAGCGCGAAGTCCCCGCCGGAAGCGAGAACCTTGGTGCGGATCGATGTCAGGCCGATGTGACCATTTTGTGCGCTTCGAGTGAGCGCCGCCTGTGAGATGCCTACTCCGTCATCGGCGATTCTCAATAGCGCTATCCCAGCTTCGCGTCCCAACTCGATATGAATTTTTTGCGCTCGTGCATGCTTGATGGCGTTTGTCAGAATCTCTCGCGCTGCGCTATAAAGAACGTGATCCGCGTCGGTGTGTTCGTCGTCTGGCCATGTTTGGAAGTCGACTTCTATCGCGAGATCCGGACGCGCGGTAATACTGGTGGCCAGATGTGCGATAGCCGATTTCAACCCAAGCCGTGCTAGGACTTCTGGATGTAAGTCCCTGGCTACATCACGCAGCAATTGCGAGGCTTCTGTCAGCGAGGATTGCACCCGGTCCACGCCATCAACGAATCCAGACCGCACATCGTCGAGGTCCTGGCGCGCGACGAGAACGTATTGAAGGGCACCGTCGTGCACACGCTCGGCCAGGGCCTGGCGCTCGCGTTTCTCCAGTCCGACCAATTCCTCGAGCAGTTGGGTCCGTTGCCGCGCCAGATGCGCGATCGTCTCTACCCTGGACCGCTGAATCCGCGATAGCGCTACGGAACCGGCAGCGAGGCCGGCCAATATGGTTGCACTCAAGAGAATCGATGCCCAAGGTTCCTGGTTCGCGGACTTAGTGATCCAGCTTGTGGCTAGAAATGCGACAACAGTGGGAATAGCGATCGCGGCGCTGATGTCGGGATTTAATTGCGCAGCAGCGATCACCGGGACAATGAAGAGTCCATTCCTCAAGACATCGGAGGTCCAGTCCTCCGATGATGTGATTCCTGTCAGTATCGAAAGAATTGATACCACCGCGATATCGGCGCCAAGTACCAGCAGGGTCACAAGCTTTTTCGTGTGTATCACCGCGCGGACCGCCGGCCGCAGCGCCCAGATGCTCCAGCATGCGACCGCGACGAGATAGGCGGCCAGTATGATTAGACATATCCATTTATTGCTGCGGGGTGGCTCGAACAGCAGGGTGACCGCGACAAAGACCACTAATAGGGCACGGAGGGCCCATTGCAGCAGAGTTCCGAGAAAAATATGCTGCTCGGAGTCTTGCGGACGCAGCGCCTTCAGATGATCGACCGCGAACTGACGATGTCCGGGCATGGACCCTCTCCTGTCCAACCAGGTAACAGAAGTGTAGCCAGCGGGCAGACGAAATGCAGCGCCGACGCGGGCCGGGTCGATTCCGGGCTGGCGCCAATGGAGGGAGTGATCTAGAGGACCTGTTGTGATTGTGCGGGATCTGTAGAAGAAACATAATGCCGCCGATACACCGCGGCGAAGATCAACCCGTGCACCACACGGCGAGCATTCGCTTCTACCGCCGCAGCGGCAGAGCCAGGGTGTCGGTGTCGTCGATCGCTGGCTGGCTCTTAGGCAGGTGATGATCGCCGCGGGGGCGGATAACTTGCGGCCACCAGAACCACCGTCCCAGTAGGGTGGCGATCGACGGCATGAGTAGTGAGCGCACGATCAGCGTGTCGAGCAGTAGCCCGATGGCGATGGTGGAACCCATCTGGGCGAGCACGCGCAGATTGCTGCCGAGCATCGAGGCCATGGTGAATGCGAACACCAGGCCGGCGGCGGTGACCACGCCGCCCGAGCCGGCCATGGCCCGCAGATAGCCGGTTTTCAGTCCGGCGTGGATTTCCTCCTTGAACCGGGAAACCAGCAGCAGGTTGTAGTCCGATCCGACGGCCAACAGGATGATGACGCACATCAACATCACTATCCAGTGGATTCTGATGCCGAGAAGGTCTTGCCAGATGAGTACCGAGAGCCCGAAGGATGCCGCAATGGAGCTGGCCGCTGTGCCGACGATGACCAGCGCGGCGACCAAGGCTCGGGTGATGATCAGCATGATCACGAAGATCAGGGTGAGGGCGGATATGACCGCGATCATGAGGTCGTACTTGGCGCCGTCGGCCATGTCTCGGAAGGTGGCGGCCGTCCCGCCCAGATACACCTTGGCGTCCGAGAGGGAGGATTGCTTCAGGCCCTCTTGGGCGGCGGTTCGTTCCGCACTGACCCGCGCGATCCCTTCCGGGGTCATCGGATCTCCCTGGTGGGTGATGAAAAAGCGCGCTGACTGACCGTCGGGTGAGAGGAACATCTTCAGGCCCCGCTCGAACTCAGGGTTTTGGAATGCTTCCGGCGGCAGGTAGAAGAGGTCACCGTTCTTGGCCTGGTCGAAACTTTGGCCCATGATGATCGCGGTGTCATTCAGCGACGCCATCTGAGCCTGCAACGCCGACATGGTGGCATACGTCGACAGCATCAAATCCCGGGTGGTCCTCATGGTGGCGATCACCGGCGGCAGCAGCGCCGAGAGTTGGGGCAGCAGCGTATCCAGTTGCTGGGTGTCCTTGTCGAGGTCATGGAGCTTGTCGGTGAGCTCGTCTATGCCGTCCAGGGCGTCAAAGATCGCCCGCGTTGACTGGCACAGCGGAATGTCGAAGCAGTGCGGTTCCCAGTAGAAGTAGTTGCGCAGTGGCCGGTAGAAGTCATCGAAATCCGCGATGTGGTTTCGCAATTCGTCGGTGATGGCCGTCAGCTCGTCGGTGTTTCCTCTCAGGTCGTGGGTAACGGCGTCCATCTTCAGCATCAGGCCGTACATCTGCTGCATGTTGTCGGCCATGAACTCCATATCGTCGGCCATCTTGTGCATATTGGCGATATTTATCTGCTGGAACGGATATTGCTGCATGGTGGTCTGGCCTTGCATGCTGCTTTGGAACGGTATCGAGCTGTGCTGGATCGGAATTCCCAGCGGCCGAGTGATGTCCTGGACCATGGCGATACCCGGGATGTTGAGGACGTTTCTGGCCACCCGGTCCAGGACAAGCATGTCGGCGGGATTGCGCATGTCGTGGTCAGCGTCGACCATCAGGATGTCGGGATTCATCCGGGCCTGCGAGAAATGCCGGTCGGAAGCCGCGTAGCCCTGGTTGGCTGGGGCATTGCCAGGCATGTAAAACCGGTCGTTGTAATACGGCGTATATCCGGGCACGGCGACCATACCGATCAGGACCGCCACGGCGCTGGCGGCCAGGATCGGCGCGGGCCAGCGGACCACCGCGGTGCCCACCCGCCGCCATAGCCGACCCCGAGCTCGTTTCTTTTCGAAGCGCCCCGCAAGGCTGCCGAGGAAAAGTACCGCCGGCCCCAGCGTGACCGCGGACGCTATGACGACCAGCATTCCGATGGCCACCGGTAAACCCATGGTGGAAAAGTAGGGCAGCCGCGCGAAGCTCAGGCAGTACGTTGCCCCCGCGATCGTCAGGCCCGAACCCACGACCACCGGAGTGACGGAACGAAACGTGGTGTAATAGGCCGTTTCCCGATCCTGACCGGCCAAACGGGCCTCACTGTAGCGGCCGAACATGAATATCCCGTAGTCGGTGGCCGCCGCGATGCCAAGCATCGTGAGGATATTGGCTGCGAACGTGGTGAGTCCAAAGGCGTTGGCATTGCCCAGAACCGCGACAACGCCGCGCGCGCAACCCAGCCCAACGAAGGTCAAGAACAGCTGAACCAGCGTGGTGACAATCGAGCGGTACACGATCAGCAACATGATCGCGATCGCGCAGAGAGTGAACAGCGTGACCTTCGCGAGGCTGGCGTTGCCGATGACATGGAGATCGTCGGTGAGGGCCGCCGGACCGGTGACAAAAGCCTTCACCCCGGGCGGCGCAGGGATCCGTTCCACCACCTTGCGGACAGCATCCACGGAATGGTTGGCTAATGTCGTCCCTTGGTCACCGGCCAGATACACCATCACGTAGGCGGCCTTGGCGTCGGCGCTTTGGGCTCCGGCCGCCGTTAACGGATCCCCCCAGAAGTCCTGAATGTGCTGGATATGCTGGGGATCCTGCTCCAATTGCGCAATTATGCTGTCGTAGTAGCGGTGAGCGTCGTCGCCGAGTTTTTGTTGGCCTTCCACGACGATCATCACCGTACTGTTGGAGCTGAACTCGTTGAAGTTATGCCCCATCAGCTTCATCGCCACCATGGACGGGGCGTCATTGGGGGCCATCGGTGCCGAATGGGCCTCCCCGACCACCTCCAAGCGCGGGACCAGTACGTTCACCAGCACGGTGACAACGACCCAGAACAGAATGATCGGCACCGCCAACACGCGGATGGCATGCGGCAGGAAAGGCCGCTTGGCGTGCGGCATGGCTTCTTGAGCGCTCGCGTCGGTCATGCGGACTTCACCAGGCACCAGGTCTGCGGTTTGACGCCGTCGAAATGCCTTTCGTCCCGTACCACCCCGTCCACGGTGATACGACAGCCGATTTCATCACCATCGCCCGCCACAATGATGTTGCCGCTTACCGCGGGCAGGGTCGTTGAAATCGTCGTGGACCACGGCAGGGCCACATCGAGTTCGTGGGTGTTGGCATCGGCGTCGAAGTAGTCGATCTTGGCGGTCGACCCTGCCGTGCCGAACACGTCATACACCAAGATCTTCGGGTGGAACTGCACGATCTCTATGCCGGCGCCGGCAGCAGCGTTGAGGTCCTGGGAGGCAAAGATCTTGTGCAGCCGGGAAACGATCAATCCCGACACGGCCAACACGACCACGAGAACCAGCGGTATCCACGCTCGTTTGACCATGCGGGTAACTGGAATAGCCCTCACCTGATCACCTTCCGCAGACCGATCGGTTACGTGTGCCTCAGCTGGTAATTCGACTCGCCCCGCGTACCAGTTCAGTAGCCGATGCCCCATGTGTCAGCCGCATCGTAGAGCCAGGCAACCGGCGGCTGGTCTGGCCGCCGCCTTCTTCTGCCGGCGCATCCGCGTTCTTGACGAGTCGATGCAGGATCGGCAATGCGACCTGAGCGGAAAGCCACAACGCGAATCCCTCTTCCGAAGACAGTGTCGCCAGCAACGCGGTTAGACGTTCGCGGCGGGTTCGCGTGCGGTCATCAAGCAGCGCCTGGCCGGCCGCCGTGATGGCGACGAGGGCGACGCGGCCGTCGTCGGGGTCGGTGAGCCTGGTCACCAGATCCTGGCGCTCCAACCTCTGGATCAGCTGAGTCATCGACGGCTGGCTGACCCCCTCCTTGATAGCCAACGCGGTGAGCCGGGATGGACCTTCTCGGCTCACCCTGTTCAACACGTACCCAGCGGATGCGCTGAGGCCCGCCCGGTCAGACAGATACCGCGCTGTCAGGTCCACCGCCTGATCCAGGGCCTCGCCGATGCAATTACTACCGCGTTCACCAAGCGGCGGCTGCTCCACGAAAGGATATATATCACCTCTGCTATATAGAGGCAATAACAAAAATCTGCGCGGCTGCACCCGCGCTGCGGAGATCGGGCGTTGCATCGTCCTGCCGCCGTCGGGCGGCGAGTCGTCACTCGGGTCGCTGGCTATCGGGGTCGTCGAGCACCGTCAATGCGGGGGACAGGACCTCGCGGCTCTGATTGCCCCCAGCTTTACGCGCCTCGTACATCGCTGTGGTGGCGATGGCGAGCAGCTCCTTGCAGATTTCGTGCGCCGGGTGGGTGGCCAGCGGAGGCAACGGTGTGCTGACCACCCCGATGCTGGAAGTCAACCGGAACGGTGCCGTGCTGATGCTGCCGCGGATTCGTTCGACGAGCACAGCCGGATCGGCCACTGTGAACAGGTCGGCGATGAGGAATTCGGCGTTGTCGACGTGGGCGACGATTGCGTCACGGCGGACCGTTTCGCGCAGGCGTCGACCGATTGCGATGCGCGCCCGATTGCCGCCGGCGACACCGGTCGTGGCGGTCAGCAGCGAGAAGCTGTCGAGGCTGATCACGATGACGACGAGATAGCGGTCATCGTTGCGGCTGCGGGCGCCGATCAGTGTGGCCACGCGGTCATCGAACGCGTCGCGGTCAAGCAGGCCGGTGAGCGGCTCGATCTCGGCGGGGTGAATTTCGGTGCCGATGAACCCGGTCACCGTCCGGCTTGCGAACGCGACGAACACGTTGATCAGCACAACCAGGACCACGCCGCACACCGCCCAAACCACGTCGATGGCGGCCAATCGCAGCGCCAGCACACCCAAGGTGACTGCGCCTACCGTCCAGGTGAACGCCAGTAGCCGGCCGGAATGAAAGAACGCCACGAAGGCCGACAACACGGCGAAGGTGGTCGAGCCCACCAGCCCGATCAGGGGATTTGCCTGGATCAGACAGGCCCCCGCGATGCACACACTGCCTCCGAGGACGCACAGCTGCGACTGTGCTCTGGTGGGCCAGCTATGCCGCAGCCATAGTGCGCCCATCACCACACAGCACACTGCGATGGCGCCGGCCACCAGCGTGTTCCGCAAACCGTGCACGTCGACAGAGCTTGCCGCCAGTACTAATGGGATCGCACCGAGACCGAGGATGGCCGCGGCCACCAGCCGGCAGGTCCTCGTCTGCAGGTCCTGCGACGCGAGATGCGCTGTCAGCCAATAGTAGTGGTCGGGGTGGCGTGACCAGCGGCGTCGTGACGCGCTCACGTGTCTTGCTCCGCAGCGCGATGGATTTTCCACGACACGTTGCTGGCTCTCCCGCCGTTGATCCGTTGGCAACCGGCCAAGATTAGCAGCTAGCAAACAATGTTGATGGGCTGTGTATATCCTGGCCAGCGAACGAGGCACGATTCCCCGATTTGGTAATTAGTTTACCCTCGCCTAACGCGCATCGTCTCATTTCTCGACAAAGCGGCCGATCGGTTCCGGTTCAGCTCGACGTCGGCGGGTGCTTATCGTCGCCGGATCGCCGCGGCATCTTCACCGTCTCGCCGCACGCGTCGATTTCACTGGTTATATGTCGAGCCCACCTGTGGGAAACGACGGACGCACGGACGCCGATACAGGGCCGGCGGCGCGCGCGGGAATGATCCGCGCGCTGGCTTCGGTGATCATCGCATGCGGTTGGTCGCGGGATCAGGCCGCCGCGCGGCTGTGCACGCGAGCGGACCGCATCGACGACCTGCTCGCCGGACGCATCGACGCGTTTTCAACCGCGGAACTGCGCGCCCTCCCCGGCCGCTGAGAAAGCGTGCGGTACGAGTCGCTCCGCTGCCCGGCGTGGCGCTCCGACTAGCCCGCAGTCGGGCACGTAACGCCAGCCAACGGTCCGATGGCGATATCCCAGGGGACCGGCTCGCACCGCCCCGGTCGCGCGGCATAACCGAGCCGTTAAATCGGTTGCCATCCGTGAAAAGATTGAACGAGTCGTGGATGAACCCTTGAATCATGGTTTGCGGTCGGCGCCCGCGATCGCGCCGCCACCGGCACAACGGCGACCCGGATCGGACCTGCGGCGTCTGCTGCCGTACCTGCTGCCTTACCGTGCGCGGTGGATTTCGATGGTCGTGGTGGCCATCACCAGCCTGGTAGCCACCGTGGCGATTCCGCTGATGACCAAGGCGGTCATCGACGGTCCGGTGCGGCATCAGGACGAGCGTGGGCTGTGGGTGCTCGGCGCGGCGGCGATGGCTGTCGGCGTCGCGGAGGCGCTGCTGTGGTTCATCCGCCGCTGGCTGATCGCTCGCGGCACGATGGGTGTCGAGGCCGACATCCGCAAGGACCTCTACGCCCGGCTGCAGACCCTGCCGATGTCCTTTCACGGCCGCTGGCAGTCGGGGCAACTGCTGTCGCGGGTGATGAACGATCTGTCGACCATCCGCCGGTTCCTGTCGTTCGGGCTGGTGTTCTTGGCGCTCAACATCATTCAGATCGTGGCGGTGACGGCGATCCTGCTGGCCATGTACTGGCCGCTGGGTGTGGTGGTGTTGGTGTCGATCGTGCCGATCGCGGCCACCGTGCTGCACTTCGAGCGGGAGTACACCCGCCTGTCGCGGCAGGCACAGGACCAATCGGGCCATGTCGCCACACATGTCGAGGAATCCGCGCTGGGCCTGCGGGTGGTCAAGTCGTTCGGCCGTGAGGACTACACCTATGACCGGTTCAACGAGCAGGCCACCGCGCTGTATGACACCCAGGTTCAGAAGGTGTCGGTGTCGGCGAAGTTCTGGACGCTGCTGGAGGTCATCCCCAACCTCACCTTGATCGTCGTGCTCGGCTTCGGGGCGTATGCGGCCGGGCACGGCCTGGTCACGATGGGAACCCTGGTCGCGTTCATCACGATGATGCTGTCGTTAGTGTGGCCGATCGCCTCGCTGGGCTATTTGTTGTCGATGACGCAGGAGTCGATGACCGCCGCGAACCGCATTGCCGAAATCTTCGACGCGCCACGCGGAATTACCGACGGCCCGCAGCCCGCACCGCCGCGCGGCGGTCGGCTGGAACTCCTCGACGTGGGCTTCCGCTTCCCGGACGCGCGTGCCGACGACTGGGCGCTGCGCCACGTCAGCGTCACGGTGGAACCCGGCGAGACTTTGGCGCTGGTCGGGTCGACGGGCTCGGGCAAGTCGGTGCTGGCCGCGCTGCTGTCTCGGCTCTACGACGTCACCGAGGGCGAGATTCGCATCGACGGCCAAGACATCCGCGACCTGTCACTGCCCGCGCTGCGTCAGGCGGTCGCGACGGCCTTCGAGGATCCGACGTTGTTTTCGATGTCGGTGGCCGAAAACCTGCGGCTGGGCCGGCCCGACGCGTCCGATGAACAGCTGGCGCAGGCCATCGACGTGGCCGCGGCGCAGTTCGTCTACGACCTGCCGTTCGGCCTGGACACCCGCATCGGCGAGCAGGGGATGAGCCTGTCCGGCGGGCAGCGCCAACGGCTTTCGCTCGCGCGGGCCATCCTGGCCGCGCCTAAGATCCTGGTGCTCGACGACACCCTGTCGGCCCTCGACGTGCACACCGAGGCCGTGGTCGAGGAGGCGCTCGGCCGGGTGCTGGATTCGGTCACGGGCATCGTCGTCGCGCGTCGCGCGTCGACGGTCTTGCTGGCCGACAAGGTGGCCCTGCTGGAGAACGGCACGATCACGCACGTCGGCACGCACGCCCGCCTGCTCGCCGAGGTCCCGCGGTACCGCTACCTACTGGCCGCCGACGACGACCTCGACGGCCGCGTCGAGCGGACCTGCGCGTGGCGGGACGACGAGGACCGCGACCGGCTCTGCGCGGCGTATGAGGAGCAGGAGGCGACCGACGCCGCGTGCGCTGACCCGCGCCGCTACGCGGCAGCGAGGGCCGAAGGCCGATGACCGCCACCGATATTCCGACCATCGACGCTCCCGACGACGACAGCGCCGATCGGTGGCGCGGCCGCCTGCGGGACAGCAACGAGGACGGTTCGCCCATCGATGAGACGGTGCCGCTGCGGCGTGAGGCTCGCAGGCTGCTCGGCTCGCTGCTGCGCCCGTACCGCGTGACGCTGGCGCTGCTGGCGATTGTCGTCGTGGTGGAAAACGCTGCGCGGCTGTCGGTTCCGTTGCTGGTGCAGCGGGGCATCGACCACGGCATCCCGCCGATCGTCGACGGCGGCTCGGCGCGGGTGCTGACGTCCATCGTCGTCGCGCTGTGCGCGGTGGTGCTGATCCAGGCGGGCAGCCGGATGTTCTTCCTGCGCCGCTCGGGCCGGATCGGGCAGAAGGTGCTACTGGAATTGCGGCGCCGGGTGTTCCGCCACTTCCAGCGGCTCGACATCGCGTTTCACGACCGCTACACCTCGGGCCGGGTGGTCAGTCGCTCCACCAATGATGTCGAGGCGATCCAGGACATGCTGGAGACCGGTTTCGACAGCCTGATCACCGCGGTGCTGACGCTGGTCGGCACGGCGGTTTTGCTCGTCACGCTCGACGTGCGGTTGGGGCTGATGTGCCTGGGCGCCTTCCCGGTCCTGGTCGTGCTGGTGTGGTGGTTTCGCAATGAGTCGTCGAAGACCTACCGCAAGGTGCGCGAAAACGCCGCGCTGGTGATCGTGCAGTTCGTCGAGACGATGATGGGCATCAAGGCGGTGCAGGCATACCGCCGCGAGCCGCGTAACCAGGAGATCTTCGAGGACATCGCCGACCGCTACCGGGTCGTCAACGAGCGGACGTTCAAACTTCTGGCGGTGTTCATGCCAGGGGTGAAGCTGGTTGGCAACCTCACCACCGGCGTGGTGCTGCTCTACGGCGGCTACCGGGTTCTGCACGGCCAGATGACGATCGGGACACTGGCGGCGTTTCTGCTGTATCTGCGGATGTTCTTCGAGCCCATGCAGGATATTTCGCAATTTTTCAACACGTTTCAGTCCGCGGCGTCGGCGCTGGAGAAGCTGGCCGGTGTGCTGGCGCAACGGCCCGGCATTTCCGATCCCGCGCGGCCGCTGGCCCTGGAGTCGGTGCGCGGCAACATCGGTTTTCACCACGTGCGGTTCTCCTACGTGCCGGACCGTCCGGTGCTGCCCGATCTGCATCTGAGGGTGCCCGCGGGCCAGACCGTGGCGTTGGTCGGCACCACGGGCGCCGGTAAAACCACCGTCGCCAAGCTCATCGCCCGGTTTTATGACCCGACCTTCGGCTCGGTGACGCTGGACGGCATCGACCTGCGCGACCTCGCGCAGGGCGAGCTGCGCCGCCACGTCGTGATGGTCACCCAGGAGAACTTCATGTTCGGCGGCACGGTCGCCGACAACATCCGCTTCGGCCGGCCCGACGCCACTTTCGACGAGATCCGCGCTGCCGCAATGGCAGTCGGGGCCGACCGGTTCATCGAGGCCTTGCCGGACGGTTATGACACCGACGTCGCCAAGCGCGGCGGCCGGTTGTCGGCGGGTCAGCGCCAGTTGATCGCGTTCGCGCGGGTGTTTCTCGCCGACCCGGCCGTGGTGATCCTCGACGAGGCGACATCCTCGCTCGACATCCCCAGCGAGCGCATGGTGCAGCGTGCGCTGGAGACCGTGCTGGCCGACCGGACCGCACTCGTCATCGCCCACCGGCTCTCCACCGTGCAGATCGCCGACCGCGTGCTGGTCCTCGACCACGGCCGCATCATCGAGGACGGGCCGCCCGACGAGCTCATCGGCCGCACCGGCGGCAGGTACGCCGCGCTGCACCGGGCTTGGGTGGAGTCATTGGTCTAGGCGACCGCCGACCGCTGCGTAGCACCAACCTGGAAAGATGTGGCCCGTGAAGACAGTCGGATCCGGCGGGGACAGCATCGTCGAGGCCGGTGCGCTGCCGGATTACGTCTGTGTCGTCGACA
This sequence comes from uncultured Actinomycetota bacterium, assembly GCA_963811535.1. Classification (GTDB taxonomy): domain Bacteria; phylum Actinomycetota; class Actinomycetes; order Mycobacteriales; family Mycobacteriaceae; genus Mycobacterium. The sequence goes on from CAWERF010000004.1 coordinate 236,668, forward strand.
TCACCGAACCCGAGCGTTATGTCTCGCTGCACTCGACCTACGACGGCGCACAGCAACGCATCCGTGAGATTGCTTCGGACTGGGGCGTCCCGATCGAGCAGCTGGTTTCGGAAGTGATTGAGAAGGTCGTCGAAAGTCCCTAATAGCCCGGTCACCGATTGCGGCCTGGGTGAGGCCCAGTTTTATGGTCAGCGAGGATGCCGCAGAATCTGGGCTGCGCCGGTCAGGTCCGAACGCGCGCCGTTTACCGATGAGATGAACTGATCCCAGTCGGCCTGGGTAGTAGTGGGACCAAAGGCCATGCACAGCCCCGAGGCGGCGTTGATCTTGTCTGCCACCTGCTGTAACCGAGGAGTTATCCGTGAGTCGGGACTGGGCAACATCGCGCGGAATGCCTGACCCGAGCCGGAGAGCTGTTGACACGCCGTGGTGGCCGCGTTCCAGTCCTGCTTATTCACCCCGTCGGCCACGGATTGCACCGCCGATTCCATTTGTTGATCGACTGACGCAAGCTTCTGCAGATAACCAGACGCCGTCGGCTCGTCGGCGACTCCGGAGACCGTCGCGGACGCCGACGCCGTCGCCGTCGAAAAGGCACCTGCGCTGGGGGAACTGGCCAGCTCGGTGCCGCTGGCCATAAGCATGGCTGCACCGATGGCACCGGCCGAGATGACGACCCCGAGCACCCGGGCCGACGGCTTCGCCCGGCACCATCCAAATGGCCCCGAGGACCCCCTCGGCCGCCGCTGACTCATACCGCGCGTCGCCATGTCACCTTTCCTCCCCTGGATCGGTAGCGCATCCTCTACCGACGATAATCGAATCACAGGGCGGAAAACGACGCATTGAGCGAGGTTGTTGGCCGAAGATCACCGGTCAGCTATGAGGCACCGAGTCGGCGCGATCAACGGCGCGGCAAGCGCGACCGCTCGTTTGTGCTGGTCGGACCGGGCTCGGGGCAAAGTGCGCCGAACCGCGGCACGGTGTGGGAGCCGTGGCGGTGCGCGTTTGCGGCGGCGCACCGCACAGGCAGGATCAACGGCACAAACAAGATCTGGTCGAGCACCATCGGCGTGACAAGCCGGTTGTGCACGAACCCGAACGAGCTCCTGGTGACGGGATCAGCCCACCCGATTGTTCCGCCCAGACCCGCGTGGCCGAATCCCCGCAGCAGGCCCGGAACCGGTGATCCGTGGTAGCCGAGGTGGAACGACATCGGAAACAGGACATTAAAGTCCGGCCGCAAGCTCAGCTTGCCGGTGAGACCGCGCACCAATTGCGATGACAGGAACTGTGTTCCGTCGATCCGGCCATCGTTGGCCAGTGCGCCGTACATCTTCGCCAGCCCGTGCGCGGTCACCACGGCGTTGACCGACGGGATCTCACTGTCAAGCAACGGGGCATCGCCCTGAACGAGGGATGTGATGCCGGGGACGTAGGTTGCGCCGAGGCCGCCGGCGATCGGCAGGCTGGCGAGTCTCGGTGCGAGGTGGTCGAACAGCGGGTTGGTGCGAGTGCCCTGCGGAAACATGATCTGCGCGACCTTGGTTGACGCGTCAGCGGGTGGCCGCCCGAGGTGCAGACCGTCGGTGTTGAGCGGCTGGGCGAGCTCGCGGCGGATCAACTCGCGCATGCCCATACCCGTGATCGCACGGGCCAGGCCGGAGGCCAGCCATCCAAAGGTGAACGCGTGATACGCCGCGCGGCCGGCCAGCCGATCAACGGATGCGTTGGCCAACCGTCCTTCCATCAGGCGGTGGTCCACCAACTCCTCTTTGCTGACGCCCTTCAAGTGCGACAACCCGGACCGATGCCGCAGCATGTCGCGCACGGTGATTGCGGACTTGCCGTTGGCGCCGAACTCTGGCCAGTACTGAGCAATGGGCGCGTCATAGGTCAGCAGCCCGCGGTCGACGAGGCGGTGCAGGACCGTTGACGCCAACCCCTTACTTGCCGAGAAGACCATCGCCCCGGTGTCGGCTGTCCAACGCATCCGACCGTGTCGATCCGACCAGCCGGTCCAGACGTCGACGACCGGTTCACCGTCGACGTACACCGAAAGGGCCCCACCTCCGAAACGTGGGCCGGGAAACAAGCTGGCAAACGTGCCGACGGCGCACGCGAAACGAGCGTCGGCGGCTCCCTGCACATGCGGCGGCAGGCCAGCGTCGGTCCGGAGAACCGTTCGCGGCGTCATGGTGCAGGGACCAGGCTGCGAGCGAAACTACGGTCGCAAATCCCGAAGCGGTAGCCACGCTGATACATAAGAATCATGTTATCCATTTCCGATAACGCGGTTCTGGCTGGCCCCGGCGACGTGCTGGTGCCGCAAGACACCGACGTCGTCGGGGGCACCACACCAGGCGGCGCTGCCGAGTCAACAGCGGTTTTGTGGGTATAGCTCATGTATGTCGCGTGATGCGTTCGTGCTCGGCGGCGGCGGCGTACTAGGGGCCGCCGAGGCGGGCATGGCCCGCGCGCTGCTGGAGGCCGGGGTCCGCCCGGACCTGGTGTGTGGAACCTCGATCGGAGCCATCAACGGCGCGGCAATCGCGGCGGATCCGACGCCGGAAGGTGTGCGGCGGTTGATGTCCATCTGGGGGGCGTTGGCGACAGACGGGATGCTCGACGGTTCGCCGATCTGGCGGCTCGCCCATATGGCGCGCCGCAGGACGTCGTTGCACGCGAACAACGCGCTTCGTCGCATGTTGCGCGAGCAGTTGCCGGCGCAGACGTTCGAGGATCTCGCGGTGCCGTTCGAGTGCGTGGCGGCCAGTATCGAGCGCGCGCGGGAGCACTGGTTCAACAGCGGGGACTTGATCGAACCCGTACTGGCGTCGTGTGCACTGCCCGGGGTGTTTCCGCCCGTGCGAATCGGCGACGAGCACTTCTTCGACGGCGGCCTTGTGAACAGCGTTCCACTGGACCGGGCGGTGGCCCTTGGCGCAGACACGATCTGGGTCCTGCACGTCGGGCGGCTGGAGGAGGAGCTCGCCGCGCCGCGGTTCCTTTGGGAGGTCGCGTTCGTGGCATTCGAGATCTCGCGCCGGCATCGCTTCCACAGCGATCTCGACCGGGTCCGCTCCAAGGTCACCGTGCACGTCCTTCCCACGGGCCTGCCGCAGCGGCCGGCGGCGACGTGGTCGAATCTGCGGTACCGCGACGCCCGCCGGATCACCGGGCGGGCCGAGCTGGCCTATGACGCGACCCGCAAATATCTCGAGACCCGACAATGACTGTGCTGCGCCGTGCGGTGACATTGCCGTTGGCGACCGTCCTCATGGTCTTCATCTTGATGATCGGGCCACTGCTCCTGGCGGTCTGCGGCGTTGCGGCACTGGCCACGCGATCGAGTCGTCCCGTCCGGACGGTCGCCTTGGTGATGGCCTATGCGGCGATCGAATTGCGGACGTTGGCGAGGCTCGTGCGCGGCGAGCGTGACTGCGACCAGCTCATGCGGGACTTTCTGGCCATGGCCTATGCGGCGGTTCGCCGAATCTTGAATGTCGAGGTTGTGATCGACGCGGACTCAGTGAGATCGGCTGACATTCCACCGGACCAGCCGGTCATTGTGCTGTCCCGCCATTGCGGGCCCGGCGACAGCGTGCTGGTGTCCTGGCTGCTCGCGGTGGAATATGAGTTGCAGCTGCGAATTGTCCTCAAGGCGGTGCTGCAGTGCGAGCCCGCCCTGGACATTGCGGGGGAGATGGGCTGCCTGTGCTTTCTCAAGCGGGGCGACCGCGCCCGGGGACAGATTCGCGATCTTGCCGAATCGCTGGTCGGTGGGCAGGCCTTGCTGGTGTTTCCCGAGGGCGCGAACTTCAGCTGGCCGAGGTGGCACGATGCGATAACACAACTCCGCTCGACGCGCGGGGTGCGTGCGGCCGCTCGCGCGTTGCGCCGGTCCCACACGCTGCCGCCGCGCACGGGCGGCGCCGCCGCCGCGGTGGCCGGAGCGCCCAGCGCCAACGTACTCGTGTTGACGCACAACGGCTTTTGCGCGGACGGGCGGGACAGGCCGTGGTGGCAGCTACCCATTGATCGGCAACTGCTCGTGCGCACGGCCCTGGTGCCGGTCGACCGTATTCCATCGTCGGATCGGCTTGGGCCGTGGCTGGAACGGACCTGGACCCAGGTCGATGCCTGGGTGGCCGCACATGCGGATCATCCCTAGAGCCCCGCGACGTCACCCCTCGCCGTTCAGGCGTCCGGCCAGTAACCGGCGGTGCCCTCTCACCGCTACCATGCACTAATACTTGTTGATGAACAAGAGCGTTGCCACGTGAGGTTGGCACCAGGCCGCCGCCTTGCCGTTCCGCTCCCTTTATCTTGTTGTCAAGCAAGGTTTTGGTTAGTCTGCCATCATGCTCGTCACCGCCGCTGAGCTGACCGCCGCTGAGCTGGCGTTACGGGAGCAGGTTCGCACCTTCCTGGCCGACAAGCTGCCCTTGGGGACGTTCGAGCCGGGTCTGGGAATGGCCAGCCAGGCCGATCCGGCGTTCTCCGCCGAGCTGGCCGAGCGTGGATGGGTCGGCATGGCGGTGCCGGGGCGGTACGGCGGTCGCGATGCCACCGCAGTCGATCGCTTCGTAGTCGTCGAGGAGCTGCTGCGCTGGGGTGCGCCCGTCGGACATCACTGGGTGTCCGACCGCCAGATCGCCCCGGTGTTGCTGCGCTTTGGCACCGAGGAGCAAAAGCAGTGGTTTCTGCCTCGAATCTGCCGGGGCGAGTTGTCTTTTTGCATCGGCATGAGCGAGCCGGACGCCGGCAGCGACCTCGCGTCGGTGCGGACGCGAGCGGCACAGCACGGCGACGGCTGGCGGGTGTCGGGCACCAAGGTGTGGACGAGCAACGCGATGCGCGCGGACTTCATGATCGCGTTGTGCCGCACCGGAGATGGCGCCCGCCACGACGGACTCAGCCGGTTCCTGATCGATATGCGCAGCCCCGGCGTGACGATTACGCCGATTCCGTATCTGGACGGCAGCACCGACCACTTCGCCGAGGTGGTGCTCGATGACGTGGCAGTTCCCGGCGACAGGGTGATCGGTGAGATCGGCCGCGGCTGGGCGCAGAACACCAGCGAGCTGGCCTTTGAACGCAGCGGCCCGGACCGATGGATCTCCACCTTCCTGCTCGTGCAGGAGTTCATCCGCGCGGAACCGGATTTGGCCGCCAGTCCGGCCGGCACCCAATGGATCGGCGAGCTGACCGCCCAGTACTGGGTGCTGCGCCGGCTCTCGCTGGCCGTTGCGAGGTCTATCGACGCGGGCGGCACCCCGTCGGCGGAGGCCGCGCTGATCAAGGAGATGGGCACCCGCTTCGAACAGGACGTGGTGACCGCGCTGCGCGAGCTGCTTGACCGCGAGCTGGTTTTCGGCCTGGAGCCGGGCCAGTCGCCGTCGCTGTTCGAGCGGCTGCTGCGTCGGTCCCTGCTGGACGCTCCGTCGTTCACGATTCGCGGCGGGACTACCGAGGTGCTGCGTTCGGTCGCTGCGAAGGGCCTGGCATGACTGCTAGCGAGTTGTACAGCGTCGCCACCAAGCTGTTCGACGAATACTGCAGCTGGGAGGTCGTCGTCGAGGCCGAGGCTACCGGCTGGGCCGAGCAGCTTTGGCAGGCGTTGCAGCAGACCGGGTTTGGCGATGTGCCGGTGCCCGAGGAACTGGGCGGGGCGGGCGGCGGCGTGGCCGACGCGGTCGAGCTGTTGCGGGCGGCGGGAGCGCACGCGGCGCCGGTTCCGCTGGCCGAGGCCGGCCTGGTCGGCGGGTGGCTACTGGCTTCTGCCGGTCTCACACTGCCCAGCGGTGTTCGCACGGTGCTGCCGGCGGGTTCCAGTGATCGACTGCGCCTCGACGGGGATCGCCTGTCCGGCACGGTGCCCGCGGTGGCGTGGGCTCACCGCGCCGAGCATGTCGTCGGACTCGTGGACGGCGCCGTGGTCCTGGCGCCCGGTCCGGCCGCACATGGCACCCGCCCAGCGGTTTCCCGAGCGGTCAACGTGGCCGATGAGCCGCGTGACACGTTGCATTTCGACGCCGTGCCGGTGACAGCGAGCGTGGTCGCGCCGCACGGGCTCACCGAGCAGACGCTGTGCGAACGCGCCGCGCTGGGCCGGGCGGCGCTGATGGCGGGGGCATTGGCCGCCGTTGCGGGGATGACGCTGCGCTACAGCCACGAACGCGAACAATTCGGGCGCCCGATCGGCCGATTCCAAGCCGTGCAGGCTCATCTCGTCACGATCCACCAGCAGGCCACGGTGGTGGCGTCAGCCATTGACGGTGCAGTCGCGGCCGTGGAGCGCGGCGGAGGCAGTTTCGAAATCGCCTGCGCCAAGCTGCTTGCCGATCGGGGTGCACAGCTGGCGACTCGGGCCGCCCACCAGACACACGGCGCCATCGGCATGACAAAGGAGTATCCATTGCACCACCTGACCCGCCGGCTATGGGCCTGGCGAGACGAAGCGGGAGGCCACCGCCGGTGGGCGGACCGGCTCGGTAAGGCGTTGGTGGCCGCCGGTCCCGACGCGCTCTACCCAGCTATCCAAACGGGATTGGTGGTGGCGCGGTGAACCGGCTGCAGCGTCCCGGCGGGGTGCAGGTTGCGTTTCGGGTGCACAATCCGCAGGCGCCAGGTGTTCCGGTGTTGCTCTCCCATGGCTTCGGCGCCACCGCGGGTATGTGGGATCCCAACATCGGCGCCCTGTCGGCCGACCGCCCGGTGATTGTCTGGGACCAGCGTGGGCACGGCAGCAGCGACTCACCACAGGACCCGGACTTATACGGCCGCGATATCAGCGTCGCGGACATGGCGGCCGTCATGGACGCGGCGGGTGTTCCACGGGCCGTGTTATGCGGTATGTCGTTGGGCGGCTACCTGTCTCTCGCCTTCCACATCGCCCACCCCGATCGCGTGGCGGCGCTGGTGCTGGTCGACACCGGGCCCGGCTACCGCAACGACGAAGCCCGCAACAAGTGGAACGCTTGGGTGGAGCGAACGGCGCAGCGGCTGGAGACCGGCGCACCCCCACCACGTCAGTCGCCGGAGGTCGCGCAGGCACTGCACGAGCATCCCGAAGGTCTGCCCCGCGCCGCGAGAGGTTCGATGGCTCAACAGGATGCCCGCGTCATCGACTCACTCGAGGGCATCGAGGTGCCGACGCTGGTGATCGTCGGCGCCCAAGACACCGATTTCCTGGCCAGCGCCGATTACATGTGCCGCCGCATCCGCGGCGCCCGCAAGCTCGTCATTGACGAGGCCGGGCATGCCGCAAACATGGACCAGCCCAACACCTTCAACACCGCCGTGCGTGAACTGCTGGAGCAGCTGTGAGCACTCGGGAGGTGACAATCGACCTGGCCGAGCACGTGGCCACCGTCGAGATCCATCGGCCGCCCAACAATTTCTTCGACGCCGCGCTGATCAAAGGCATCGCCGACGCCTACGCGCAACTCGACGACGACGTGGAATGCCGCGCGATCGTGCTGTGCGCGGAGGGAAAACACTTCTGCGCGGGCGCCGACTTCTCCCGGCCAGCGGGGGATGGCTCGTCTGCGGGCGAGCTCTACGCCCAGGCGATTCGGTTGTTCGGCTCCCGTAAGCCGGTTGTCGCGGCTATCAGGGGCGCCGCGATCGGCGGGGGACTGGGTATTGCGTTAAGCGCCGACTTCCGGGTTGCGTCACCGTCGTCGAGATTCGCGGCCAACTTCAGCCAGCTCGGGTTTCATCCGGGCTTCGGGATCACCGCGACGCTGCCGCGCGCGGTCGGGCAGCAGAAGGCGCTCGAGTGGCTACTCACAGGTGAGCGCTTCGATGGTGAAAAGGCCTACGCCGCAGGGTTGGTCGACGAGCTCAGCGCCGATGGCGACGTGCGCCCGGCCGCGCTGCGGTTCGCCGAGCGTATCGCCGCGTCCGCACCATTGGCACTCACGAGCATCCGGGCCACGATGCGCACCGGACTCGCCGAGGCTGTTGCGGCGGCCACCGCCCACGAACTAGACGAACAAACCCGGCTGCAGGCAACCGGCGATTTCCGCGAAGGCATCGCCGCGGCGGCGCAGCGTCGCATTCCGCAATTCACCGGCCATTGATCATGTCGGCGCAGAGTTCGGGCACGCAGCCACGCAAGCAGGAACGCGGTACTGCCGCGCAGCGCAAGATGATCGAAGCCGCCGAGGCCCTGATCGCCGAGGGCGGGCTGAGTCACGCCACCATGGCCCGCATCGGCGAGCGTGCCGGCTACAGCCGGGGACTGGCCGACTACCACTTCGCGTCGAAATCCGAAATCGTCGAGAAGATCATCGAAGACATCGCGCGTCGCTGGGAAGAACACATTCAGGCTCCTGAGCCGCGGCACGGGATGCCCGCGCTCGCCCACGCCGTCTACGTTGCGATGGCGGGGCTGGAACACAATCCCGAGATACCGCGCGTTCTGCAGGTGCTCGCCAGTGAGGCGCCCGCGCTCGAACCGGCCATCCAGAAATTGCTTGCACGCCATGACGAGTCCTACCGAAGGCGGCTGCAGCGCTGGATCGCAGAGGCGCGGCGCGACGGGACGGCGCGTAACGACATCGACCACGTCGCCGCCTCAGCCGCGATCGAGGGCATGCTGCGCGGCGTGGGGTATCAGTGGATGCTCAACCCACGAGCATTCCGGCCCACCGCTATGGTGCCGACGCTTCTCGACGCCGTGTTGGGGCTTGTCGGCCGGCCGGCCGGCCTGTTCGGCTCAACGAACGGTCGCCGCTGCTGACAGTCGGCGGCCTGCTAGTCAATGTTGTTGCTCGGGCAACCTATGTCGACGTAGACGGTCGACAGCGTGTTAGGACTGGCTGGGCCGTCGGGATTGTGGATCGCGTCGACCCAGCATTCCGAGAGCGGGACAGTGGGATAACCGCTGACCCAGTTGATCTGGGGATCGTAGCCCTGGGCTGCCAGGTCTTCTAGGGTGGCGTCGGCCGGCTCGCCGCCGCCCACCGGCCAAACAGGGTCGGCGGCAGCGATGGGTGCGAAGGCAATCGATGCCCCGGCAGCAACAAATAGGGTGATGTATCCCGGCCTGAGTGACATGACGATCCTTCGGAACTGCTGGGCTAGTCTGGCCCGTTTCAAGGGTGCCGCACGGCGATGTGGAAATGCTCCCAACAAGCTGTGGTGTTGATTTCAGTGCCCTTGGCATGTGAGCGGGCGATTTCGCCGCTGGCAACGACGGCAATTCCTGCGGCCGTGTCAGGCGTCGAAGTTGGTGTTGGTGGTGATTTTTTCCCATTTCGCGATCTCGTTCGCGCGCCCGTCCGCGATGTAGCGATAGGCGGCGAGGGCGTCGGCTCCGAGGAGCAGGAATGCGGGGGACTCGCTTGATTCGACTGCCGCGATGATTGCCGCGCCGGCCTTGGCGGGGTCGCCGGGCTGGTTGCCGTCCATGGTGTCGTGCTCCTTGCGACGCTGCCCGGCGGTGGCCGCGTAGTCCTCGATGACGGTGGCCGACTGGGCTAACGAGCGTCCGGCGAAGTCGGTGCGGAATGCGCCGGGCTCAACGACGGTGACCGAGATGCCGAGAGGGGCAAGCTCGCCGCGGAGTGCTCCGCTTACGCCCTCGATCGCGGCCTTCGCTGCGGAGTAGTAGCCGGATCCCACGGGGGTCAGCTGAACGCCGATCGAGGAGATGTTCACGATGGCGCCGGAGCGGCGGGCACGCATGCCCGGGAGGACGGCCTTGATCATCGCGACGGTGCCGAAGAAGTGGGTCTCGAACAGGGTGCGGACGTCGGCGTCGGCGCCTTCTTCGACGGCGGCGCGGTAGCCGTAGCCGGCGTTGTTGACCAGGACGTCGACGCTGCCGAACCGCTCTTGGGCCTGCTGCACAGCGGATGAGACCTGCTCGGGCTTGGTGACGTCAAGGGCGACGGCGAGCGCGCGCTCGGGTTTGGCGTCGGCCAGGTCGGCGACCCTGGTGATGTCGCGCGCCGTGACGACAGCGTTGTGGCCGGCGTCGATGACAGCTTCGGCGAGGGCGCGGCCGAGTCCGGTCGAGCAGCCGGTGATGAGCCAGGTGGACATCGGGAATGTTTCCTTCCAGTTAGGGGAGCGCGGCGAGTGTGCGAACCGACATAAATGCGACAGTAGACGTGAGTCGATCTCTTTAAATTCGGGGCAAAGTGAGCAGGTATGCGATCACCGCCCGGGCGACCGCGGCGGGCTGTTCGGGGAACATGGCGTGGCTGGCGTCCTCGATGACCGTTGAGCTGACGCGGGATCCGAGCTGGGTTCGCAGGTCACCCCCCGTTGATGAAACGGGTCGAGTGCGGCGATGATCTCGAAGATCGGCGCGGTCCCAGCACGCCAGTAACGGTTGACGTCGACCCCGTCGGCGCTTGCGACCTGCATCTTCAACGTGTCGGGGTACCACCCGCTCAGCCATATTGACGCGTCATGGCCGGGCGCGAAGAAGGCCAGCCTCAGGGCGTCGAGCCGCTCGGCATCGGGCAGGGTCAAATCACCGGCGCGCATCGGGGCGGCGTTTATCTCCGGCGGGACGGTCCGCCCGGCCGCTGCGGCGAGGATGACCGCGGCGACCTTTTCGGGATGGTTGGTGGCGACGGTGCGGGCGACGAAGTTGCCGAACGCGTGGCCCAACACGGCAGCGGGTCCGTCGCCGAGTTGGTCAATGACGTGGGCGATGTCCTCGCCGAGATCATCGAGGACGACACCGGTCATCGGCCCGCTGGATTTTCCGATGCCCCGCGGCTGCGGCCGTAGCACGCGGTAGCCGGCGCCGACCAAGGCGGCGGTGAATGGCTCGAAGTCATCACCACCGTCTCGGCCGTAGGACGGGATGATTACCACCGCGGGTCCGGCGCCGTCGACGTAGGTTTCGATCGATACCGCTCCCGCGGTCACGATCTCGCTGTGCCGGCTCATGACTTCGTGTTCGTTGGTGGTGGCTGTAGTTCGACGCGCAGCAGCGCGGCGTTTCGCACGACCCCGTCGGGCGGGGCGGTGGTCCCGCCGTCGGTGGTCAGGTAGCCCACCCGGCCGTGGTCGCCGGGTCGACGGCCCCAGGCGGCGCCGGACGGTCCGACGAGGGTGTCGTTGAACGGGTCGCCGGCGATGTGGCGGACCTCGCTGCCGTGGCGCGGCTCCAGCGGAACCCGGTCGAGGGTGTTGGCGCGGTGGCGGGTGACGTAGGCGAATCCGGCGGTTTCGTCGATGCAGAAGTCGTCGGCGCTGTCGATGGCGGCGACGAACTCGGCGTCGCCGGCGGGGTCGAGAGTCGCCGGGTCGACCGGCACGCGCATGAAGACTTTCTGGGCGGTCGACATGTAGTACAGGCAGCCGGTCTTCGGGCCGTAGTGCACGCCGTTGACACCGGGTTGTGGGGGTGGTGCGACTTCGCTGTCGGGGTCGTACGCCATCGTGGCGTGGGCCAGCCAGATCCGGGCGGTGGTGCGTCGCGCATTCTCCGACAGGTCAATTCGCCAGATGAACCCGGCGAAGCAGTCGGCGGCCAGCATCACCCCGGGGCCGAGCAGGCAGCTGCCGTTGAGCGCGCGCACACGGACGTCGAAAGTGAAAATGGTCTCCGGCGCTACCGGGTCCCCGGCGGTCCAGTCGGTGAGATCGACACGGGCCAAATGAGACTCGTGGCTGGTGTAGCCCTCGGTCACACTGACGATGAACACGTCGGGGTCGACCTCGACGATGCCGGTGACCGGGTGCTCGAAGGTGTGCACCAGCACCGGCGGAACCTCGGCGCCGAGCCCAGGGTTGGGAACGCACCACAGCTCCTTTTGCAGCACCGCGGTGATCAACACCGAACCGTCGCGGCGCACGGCCAGGTTTTCCAGGAAGTACTTCCCCGGGAAGTACGCGACCGGAGTCAAAGCGACGGCGGGAACGGGGGTGATCGGCATGAGGGGCCTCACTTTCCTGGGTAGCGCCTGTTACTGGTAGAGTCCGACCGCGTTTGACGGGACGTCGTAGGCCATCAGCGTCAGCGACACGGCGGTGAACCACCCCATCAGGACGGTGACGTCGACGATGCCGGCGTCACCGAGCAGCTGTTGAGCGCGTTGGAACAGCCCCTTGGGTACCACGCGCGGCTGTGCCAGCGCCGACGCCAGTTCGTAGACGACCTGCTGGCGTGGGTCGTCAAAGGATGTCGGCAGGCCGGCGATGAGCCGCTGCACCTTCTCGGGCTCCAGGCCACCGAGATCTTCGGCGATCCATTCATGCTCGTAATTGGCGTAGGCCGCCAGCCAGCGCCCGTTGATGACATTGGTGGCGATCTCGATCTCGGCCTTGGTCAGCGTGGACTCGGTTTGAAAGTAGGCGCCGGTGGGCACGATCGTCTGCGACAGCTTCGGATTGGCCAGCCAGATCTTGTGCGGGCCCGGAACCAACCCCCGCAGCTGCATCGTGAAGTCGTAGGCCTTTTTCATCTCCGGTGACATTTGCGCAACCGCGGTCTCGACGAAGCGGCCAAATGTGCCGAAGTCAGATGGTTTGGCGGGCATGACGTTTCCTTCCGCTCAACGGTGCAATCGGTGTTCCAGAGGCCGTGGCCAACACCACGTCTTGTACTCCCGACGCTAGGCACCTTCTGGTGGTCTAGCCAGACCGCGGTAGGGGTATCCCCGCGAGGGTCAGCTTCACAGCGGCTCAGGCTGCATCCGAGAAACGTTGCGGCGTTGGGCCCGCCGACGATGTCGGGCGTTGTTTGTCGGCGAGCTTCTTGAGCTCCTTCAGTTTCTGTTCGTCGGCCCCGCCCGCGGTGGGGAAGGCGATTCCCAGTGATTGCCCAGGAACTCCAGCAACCGGGAAGGACTCGAAGTTCACGGTGATGGGCCCGACGAGCGGGTTGTTGAAGCGCAGCTGACCGGTGGTGAACGTAGTGACCTCGTGGCGTGCCCACAGGTCGCGGAACTGCGGGCTCCGGCGTGAGAGCTCATCGATGAGTTGGCGCAGTTGCGCGTCGTCGCCGTTGGCGCCCGAGTCCACGCGAAGCGTCGAGACCGCTTGCCGCGCGACCTGTTCCCAGTCGATGACGCGTTCGGATGCGCGGGGGTCGAGGAACAGGAACCGTACGAGATTTTGTCCGGGCGTATAGGCGATGTGCAGTATCGGCGCAAGACGGTTGGCGATCAACACATCTCGGTTGCGGCCGATGACGAGGGCTGCCACGTCCTGGAGGCTGTGCACGAGCTGCGCCACGGCGCTTCGGACTGACTCGTCGGCGGGCGGCCGGGTGGCGGTCGGGACCTGACCGGCGAGGCGCTTGAGATAGGCGAACGTTTCATCGTCGAGGCGCAGCGCGTGGCCCAGCGCGTCGACGACCTGCGCCGACGGGTGGCGATCATGGCCCTGCTCCAGCCGCGTGTAGTACGGCGAACTGACACCGGCCAACGTGGCCAGCTCTTCGCGGCGCAGCCCCGGGGCCCGTCGCCGTCCGGTCACGGGGATGCCGGCCTCGTCAGGGGTGATGAGGCGGCGACGAGCCCGCAAGAATTCACCGAGGGTGTTCTGCGCGCCCTCCAGTTGCGGCTTTTTCGGGCCCGAGCCCGCCATTGGGCCAGCGTATCCGGGTGGACGGCAGCGACACAGTCGCGCAGTACGGCGGTGGCGGCGGCGATGTGAAACTGGTTTCACGCCCGAAAGGATCGTAATGACCGGCATTAGTGGCAAAGTCGTGGCCATCACGGGAGCAAGCAGCGGGATCGGTGAGGCGACCGCGCGCCCGCTCGCCGAACGCGGCGCCAAGGTGGTCCTCGGCGCTCGCCGCACCGAGCGCCTGGATCAGATCGCACGCGAGATCCGCGGTCACGGGGGAGCGGCCCTCACCTGCGCCACGGACGTCGCGCGCCGCGACGACCTCGAGCGACTGGTCGGTGGTGCCGTCGACGAGTTCGGTCGCCTCGATGTGCTGGTGAGCAACGCCGGCATCAGCAAGATCGGGCCGATGTCGGACCTCGATGTCGACGGGTGGTCGGCGATGATCGACGTCAACCTGCGGGGGGTGCTACACGGCATCGCCGCCGCGCTGCCGGTCTTCCGGCGCCAGGGCCAGGGCCATTTCGTGACGACCGTGTCAACAGCCGGGCTGAAGATCGTGCCGACCATGGCGGTCTATGCGGCCACAAAGAACGCCGTCCGCACCGTCATGGAAGGACTGCGCCAGGAGTCGACCGACGGCGTCGTGCGTGCCACCTCGATATCGCCAGGATTCGTCCGCACCGAACTTGACGGCTCCATCGACGACGCGGCTCTTCGTGAGCAGACCCGCCGTAGCATGAACGACTTCGGTCTCCCAGCGGAGGCGGTCGCACGAGCCGTCGCATTCGCCATCGAAGCGCCCCATGACGTCGAAATCGGTGACATCACCATCCGCCCGACGGTGCAGGGCTAAACGCGAGTCCCTTGCTCATGCCCATCACGCTCGGTCCACGGCCGCCGCGCGCTGTCGAATCGGTGCGAGGATACAGACGAGCCCGAGCCATCGGTCGGTTCTCGGCTGAAATCGTGAATCGCCGCATGGGATGGCCCACACCCGGGAATTTGGCTCGCCCGGCTGACTGGTGAAGCGAATGGCCGTGATTGAGATCCAGGCCCGCGAAGCGGTGCGGGTGTTGACCTTTTCGTCGGGGCGTGTCAACGCCCTCGATGTCGAGCGACTTGCCGAGCTGACCGCCGCCATCCGCGAGCTGCAGCAGCCGGGGGTCGGCGCGCTTGTTGTCACCGGAGCGGGCCGGGTGTTCTCCGCCGGGGTCGAGCTCGCCCGCGTGCTCGAGGGCGGGGCTGACTACACCGATCGGCTGATCGGTGCTCTGTCGGAAGCGTTTGAGGCCCTGTTCTGCTATCCGGGGCCGACGGTGGCCGCGATCAACGGCGCCGCCATCGCCGGCGGGTGTGTTCTCGCCTGCGCATGCGACCGGCGCCTGATAAGACCCGATGCGCGGATCGGGGCATCCGAAGTCCGTGTCGGAGTGCCGTTTCCGGTCGCCGCGCTGGAGGTTCTGCGTTACGCCTGCGGAGATCACGCCGAGGAACTGCTGCTCGGCGGTCGCCTCTATCGAGGAGCCGAGGCTGTCGCCTGCGGGCTGGCTCACCGGGTTGTCGACGACAACCTTCTCGAGGCGGCCGTTGGCGAGGCGGCCGACCTCAGCGAGATCCTCGCCGAGGCCTACCGCCACACAAAAGCCCAGCTGCGGGCCCCTGCTCTCGCCCGGATCCGCGACGCTGGCGACATCGACGACGAGGTGCGCCGGCTATGGGGCGCACCCCAGACACGGCAACGCATCGCCGCCCAACTTGACCGCGTTCGGCGCCGTGACGGCTGACATGTCATCGGGCGCTTTACGGCTCGGAGGGGAAGGGTGCTCGGCCAGTCCTCGGGGCTCTGACCAGCGGTGACCTAAAGATTGCGAGTACTTACTATCTATGTTAGGCTGCCCGGAGACGGAAGGAATCAATCGCGACGTACGACGTGATCATTCGGAACGGGTTGTGGTTCGACGGAACTGGCAAGGCCCCGCAGACCCGCACCCTGGGCATTCGCGACGGGGTCGTGTCGGTCGTATCCGCCGAGCCCGTGGACGAGGCGGGCTGCCCTGACGTGATCGATGCGTCGGGGAAGTGGGTGGTCCCGGGCTTCATCGATGTTCACACGCACTACGACGCCGAGGTCCTTCTCGATCCGGGCTTGCGCGAGTCGGTGCGCCACGGCGTCACCACGGTTCTGTTGGGCAACTGCTCGCTGTCGGCCATCTACGCGGACTCCGAGGACGCCGCTGATCTCTTCAGCCGGGTCGAGGCGGTGCCGCGGAAGTACGTCCTCGGGGCTCTCGAGGCCAAGAAGACGTGGTCGACGGCCGCTGACTACGTTCGTGCGCTCGATAATCTGCCGCTCGGGCCGAACGTCGGTTCCATGCTTGGTCATTCGGATCTGCGGACCTCGGTGCTCGGGTTGGAGCGCGCCACCGACGACAACGTCAGGCCGACCGACGCCGAACTGGAGCGGATGGCCGGGATGCTCGACGAGGCGCTCGACGCCGGCCTCCTCGGCATGTCGGGGATGGATGCCGCGATCGACAAGCTCGACGGCGACCGTTACCGATCACGAGCGCTGCCATCGACGTTCGCGACATGGCGGGAGCGACGAAAGCTGATCAAGGTGCTGCGCAAGCGCGGCCGCATCCTGCAGAGCGCACCCGACGTCAAGAACCCGGTGTCGGCACTGCTGTTCTTCCTGTCGAGTAGCGGGATGTTCGGACGCCGCAAGGGTGTGCGGATGAGCCTGCTGGTATCGGCGGACGCCAAGTCAAACCCCGGCGCGGTGCGAGTGTTCGGACCTGGCACGCGGCTGCTGAACAAGGTGCTGAACGCGAGCGTGCGGTTCCAGCACCTTCCTGTCCCGTTTGAGTTGTACTCCGACGGTATCGATCTGCCCGTCTTCGAGGAGTTCGGCGCCGGAACCGCGGCGTTGCACCTGCGCGATCAGCTGGAGCGCAACAAGCTACTCGCCGACACCGGATACCGGCGCAAGTTCCGCCGCGAATTCGACCGCATCAAGCTCGGACCGAGTCTGTGGCACCGCGACTTTCACGACGCTGTGATCGTCGAATGCCCGGACACGAGCCTGATCGACAAGAGCTTCGGGCAGATCGCCGACGAGCGTGGACTGCACCCGCTCGACGCGTTCCTCGACGTGCTGGTCGAGAACGGCGAACGCAACGTCCGCTGGACAACCACGGTCGCCAACCACCGGCCCAAGCAGCTCAACAAGCTCGCCGTCGAGCCGACCATCCACATCGGCTTCTCCGACGCCGGCGCGCACCTGCGCAACATGGCGTTCTACAACTTCTCGCTGCGGCTGCTCAAGCGCGCGTTGGACGGCGAGCGTGCCGGAGATCCGTTCATGACGATCCAGCACGCGATTCATCGCCTGACAGCAGAGGTCGCCGACTGGTTCGGGCTCGACGGCGGCACGCTGCGCGAGGGCGATCGCGCCGACTTCGTGGTGATCGATCCCGCCGGTCTCGACGACTCGGTGGACGCCTACCACGAGGAAAAGATGCCGTTCTACGGCGGCTTGAGTCGCATGGTCAATCGCAACGATGCCGCCGTGGTCGCGACGGGCGTCAACGGCGCGGTGGTCTTGCGCAACGGCCAGTTCCGCGAGGGTTACGGCACGACGGCGAAGTCGGGCCGTTTCCTGCGAGCCGGAACGCGGCGATCCTGGCCCAGCCGCACCACCGTCCAGGTCTGACATGGCCAGAACGCAGCAACAGCGCCGCGAAGAAACCGTCGCACGTCTGCTCGACGCGAGCATCGCGACGATCGTCGAGGTGGGGTACGCCCGGGCGTCGGCAGCCCAGATCACCAAGCGCGCCGGGGTGTCGGTTGGCGCACTCTTCCGGCACTTCGAGACCATGGGGGATTTCATCGCCGCCACGGCACATGAAGTGCTGCGCCGTCAGCTGGACCTAGGCACCAAAGAGCTCGCCGACATACCGGCAGACCGGCCGGCGCTGGACGCCATGCTGGCGATCTTGCGCGACATCACCCGAAATCCCACCAATGCGGTGATGTATGAGCTCATGGTCGCCGCGCGCACCGACGAAAAGCTCAGGAGCACGCTGCAAGACGTGCTCACCGAGTACGGCGCGAGGATTTACGGCACCTTCCGTGCATTGCCCGGTGCAGAGAACGTACCGAAGGAGACGCTCACTGCGCTCGTCGCAACACTGATCAACACCTTCGACGGTGCCGCGATAGTGCGGGCCGTCGTCTCGGCACCCGAGATCGACGCCCAACAGATTCAGCTTCTGGCCTCACTGCTGGGCGATGCGTACGGCTGAGTCCCGTTGACTCAACCGGTGATTCGCTACGTCCGCTTGGCAAGACCGTCGAACGACGATGCGGGTCATGAACTCGGCCCGGCCTCGGCGGTAGGACCGTCCTTCGCAGAGGATGGGATAGACCACGCCACCGACGATGGCATCGGCGACGGCCTGAGCGGTTGCCTCGTCAAATCTTTCGGCGAGCAGTCGTTCTTCTAAGGCGCCGTGCAGCGGTGTGTTGAAACCGGCTCGCAGGCGATCTGCGGTGTCTTCGTGCTCCATCGACGCGGCGGTCAAGATGCGCAGCATCGGCGAACCGCGAGCCGATGTCAGGGTGGCGGCGAGATTTCCTGCCCACCTGAGGAGATCGGCCGTCAGATAGTCGGTATGGTCTGGGACAAACGTCCGCTGCACGACGAGCCACAGGCGGTGACCATGAACCGACGAACGGACCGCACGGGAGGACATCACCGCCGTTCTGCTGCGCTATGCCACCGCGATCGACAACGCGGTGGGGCAGTACGACGACGAACTCGTGCCCACCGGTGGGGGGTGGCGCATCGCGCGTCGCGTCTTCTCGATGACGCGCACATTGACCGGCTTCGACCTGCGCCCGCACTGAATCTAGCAGCGGCTAGCAACGGAGAGATCAACTATGGGTTTACGCGGTGAAGCCGCGATCGTCGGCTATGTCGAGTTGCCGCCCGAGCGTTTCAATGCGGCCTCATTGGCGCCGTTCACGCTTGAGCAGTGGGCCGAGCTCGGCGCGGCCGCACTGCAGGATGCCGGCCTGCCAGCTGAGCTGGTCAACGGGATCGTTGCATCACATCTGGGCGAATCGGAGATGTTCGTTCCCTCAACGGTCGCCGAATACCTCGGTGTGCGTGCCAATTTCGCCGAGCTGATCGATCTTGGTGGCGCCAGCGCGGTCGGCATGGTGTGGCGGGCTGCCGCGGCCATCGAGTTAGGCATTTGCGATGTGGTGCTGTGCGCGCTGCCCGCACGCTACAAGACACCGACCTCTGCGAAACGGCCGAGGCCGCTTCCCGACGCCGCCTTCTTCGGCGCCTCGAGCAACCGATACGGTTCCCCGCAAGCAGAATTCGAGATCCCGTACGGCAACCTGGGCCAGAACGGCCCCTACGGGCAGGTCGCCCAGCGATACGCGGCGGTCTACGGCTACGACGAGCGGGCGATGGCCAAGATCGTCGTCGATCAACGCGTCAACGCCAACCACACCGACGGCGCAATCTGGAAAGACACGCCGCTGACCATCGAGGATGTGCTGGCCAGCCCGGTCATCGCCGACCCGCTGCACATGCTCGAGATCGTCATGCCCTGCGTCGGCGGCGCCGCGCTGGTGGTCGCCAACGCCGACATCGCCGCCCGCGCCAAGCACCGGCCGGTGTGGATCAAGGGATTCGGCGAGCACGTCCCGTTCAAGACCCCCACCTACGCACAGGACCTGCTGCAGACCCCGATCACGCAGGCGGCCGAGACCGCGTTCTCGATGTCTGGTCTGGCCCGCGACCAGATGGACGTGGTGTCGATCTACGACTGCTACACGATCACCGTGCTGCTGAGCCTCGAGGACGCCGGGTTCTGCGAGAAGGGCAAGGGCATGGAGTTCATCGCCGGCCACGACCTGACCTTCCGCGGCGACTTCCCGCTCAACACCGCAGGCGGTCAACTCGGATTCGGGCAGGCCGGCAACGCCGGCGGCATGCACCACGTCTGCGACGCCGCCCGACAGATCATGGGACGCGCCGGCGCCGCCCAGGTCGACGACTGCCACCGCGCGTTCGTCTCCGGCAACGGCGGCATCCTCAGCGAGCAGACGACGCTCATCCTGCAAGGCGACTGAAGGAATCAGCAATGAGTAGCCCCACCTTTGAGCGGCCCATGCCGGTCAAAACGCCCACCACGGCACCGTTTTGGGATGCGCTGGCCCAACACCGAATCGTTATCCAGTACTCGCCGTCGACGCAGTCGTACGTGTTCTATCCCCGGGTGAGGGCGCCGCGCACCCTCGCCGATGACCTGGAGTGGCGTGAGATTTCCGGCATGGGCACGCTGTACTCCTACACCGTCGCGCGCCGCCCGGTCGGGCCGCATTTCGCCGGGGCAGTGCCACAGTTTCTGGCCATCGTCGAGTGGGACGAGGGGCCACGGTTTTCCACCGAGATGGTCAACGTCGCGCAAGAGGATCTGCGGATCGGTATGCGGGTTCGGCCGGTCTTCTGCGACTACCCCGACCACGATGTCACGATGCTGCGCTACGAACCCGCGAATGGGTAGGAAGGGGGCGTGGTGACGTTGGCTGCGCTCGACGGCAAGATCGCCATCGTCACCGGAACGAGCCGCGGCGTCGGCGTAGGTATCGCGCACGAATTGCTGCATGCCGGCGCCACCGTCATCGGCTGTTCCCGGTCCCGGCTGGACGCGATCCCGGGTGTCGAGAGCCATCCCGAATGGGTCGCCCGGTCCGCGCAACTGGTGTGCGACCAAGGCGACTACCACGCGATCGATGCCATGGTGTCCGAGGTGGTAGCGGCCCACGGCCGCATCGACATCTTGGTCAACAATGCGGGCGGCACGGTGCCGACCCCCCACGTCGAGGACGTGCCCGAATTGGTGCAACGGATTCAGGGCGCACCCGCCGGCGATGACGATTTCGAGCGCACCGTGCTGTTCCACGCGTTCGCCATCCAGATGAATCTGATCAGCCCGCTGTGGTTCGCGATCCGGGTGTACCGGCAGATGCGCAAGCAGGACGGCACCGGGTGCATCATCAACATCTCCAGCGGCGCCGGCCATCCAGCCGGCTCACCCACGCTGGTGTCCTACGGCGCCGCCAAGTCGGGGCTGATCCACCTCACTCGATCGCTGGCCGAAGAGTGGGGACCGCACGCTCGCGTCAACTGCCTGGCGCTGGGACCCACGATGACCGACAACTTCCGCTCATTCGTCTTGCCGAAGGATGATCCGACCGGGGAGGCATACTTCGCCGCGGTTCCGCTCAGGCGGGCAGGCGAACCCGCTGAAGTGGGCCGCACGTGTGTCTTCTTGGCGGGCGGCGCAGCCGATTTCATCAACGGCACGACCATCGAGATCGACGGCGGCATGCTGCCCGGCGTGCTGTACGAGGCCGGCCTCAAGACCATCACCGACCTGCTGTGAGCAGGCCCCAGATGACCAAGTGGCACGGCGTATCTCCGTCGCGCAAGCGCTCATCATCAGCCCGGCATGGGCGACGTGGGAACCGGGCCGGGAGGGTCAAACCAGCCGTCGGGGATTGCCCGGCCAGGCCGAGGGCCGCGTATTTCTATTAGTGCAGTTAAATTGTCTTTACCAAGGCGAAATTGCTTACCGGCGGAGGGTCGTCAAAATGGTGAGGTAAGGACGGTACAACGCCGCCGCCTGCACGGTTGCTGGCGCCACCTTGGCAGTTGCTGTGGGGCTGTCCTGGCGATGCGCGCTGCCATCGTTGTGGCGATCGCTTATCTCTGAGATGTGATGGCAACCTTCAAAAGAAGCCGCAATAATGTCAGGGTGGAACGGCGACGAGACCGGCGGGCGGCCCAATCGCCGATGGCGGTTTTGCGGGAGCTGCCTGCGCTGGTGGTTCTCGAGCGGATCCCGGTTCCGGTCGTCGCGATCGCGCATGACGGCACGATCCTGTTCGTGAATCGGGCATTTGCTGACATGTTGGGCTACGACCAAGAAGCGGTTCTCGCGCTGAAGTTCGAGCAGATTTTTCACACCTTGCCGGTCGACGAATCGGCGGTATCGGCCGTGCGTGCTCATGCGGACCTCATTGTCGAATTGCTGCACATGGATGGCTCGACCGTACGAGCCAGGATGAGCAAGTCCGCCCTGTTGCGTGGCGACGACCCGGTCGCGCTGGCGACGTTCCAGGACTTGACCGAGCAACTGTGGGTTGACGAGCTGTAGGCCGTTACCGGCATCACTCGATCGTCAGCGTGGGCTGGAGATAACGGAGGGACTCGCGGGCCAGGAACTCGCGGAAGAAAGGCAGCCCGCTGTTGTCGGCGATCGCGGGAAGCAGAATTTCCCACAACCTGGTAAGCCGCCTCATCAGGTCCTCACCGCGCGAAACCGCCATCGATGTCAACTCGGTCCCCAACAGCGCGCTCGTCACGCATTCTGCGACGGCGTCTGCGTCGAGGTCCCCGCGAAGGTCACCCTCGGTCTTTGCGCGCCGCGTCGCGGCCGTCATGACCCCCAACCAATCCCCGTACGCACGGGCGGTCGCTTCACTGAAGCCGGCCAGTGCACGGCCGAGTTGCAAAGCTGTCCGGGCGGTTTTGTTCGCAAACATCAGCTCAGCAACGACGAAGCTACCGTGAATCATCGTCTCCAACGCCGGCGCGGCAGAGCCGTCGATTTCACCGAATGCGTCGAGCAGCGCCGCGCCGCCTTCCTCGAGGATGGCGGCGGCCAGACGTTCCTTGGAATCGAAGTGGTAGTAAAGCGCGCCCTTGGTCATCTGAGCGCGTTCGATGATCTCGCCTAATCCGGTTTCGGAATAACCGACGTCGCTGAACAGGTCCACGGCGGCGTTGATGATCTTTTGCCTGGTGGCCTCCGACCGGGCCTGGCGCACCATCGCTAACGCACCTCCGGTGTTCGGCCCACATGCCGCGGCAAGTGTGCGCGGCGTCAGGCGGGGTTCACAGTAACAGCGGCCGTCGCGGCCTTGGCGTTCGCCTTGGCGAGCGCTGTGCGACGCTTGATGAACTTCGTGAGATAGCCGATGCGCTGGGGGGCCGCAAAGCCTGGCAGCGCCAGTAGCCAGGACTTTTCTAGGTCGTCGAAATACCCGTCGGGGTCGTCCAGGTTCCCGATTTGCCGAATTCCCGCGTAGAGCGAAACCAGCATCTGGCTGACGTCCACGGGATCGCACTGATCCATCACGTCACCATCACCGATAGCGCGCTGGACGACCACCGCAAACGCCTTGATCCAGTCACGCAACAAGTTGGCCCGCAACCCGTCGGTGCGGCCGATGGACTCGAGCAGGTCTAACCCTGCTCGCGACAGCACCTGGCTGACATCCTGCAGGGCGATCAGGTAGGAAATATCGACGAGTGATTCCAAGCCCGAAAGCTTCCGGGCCAACACCTCGTTGGCCGCCGAGCGCGTCACTTGGCTTTGGAGCTCGATGACTGCCAACGCCAAGGCATGCTTGGAGCGGAAGTGGAAATACATCGCCCCCTTGGTGACCCGGGCATCGGCGAGGATGTCATCGAGGCTGACCTGGCCGTACGACCGGTGAGCGAACTGATGGCAGGCCGCGCGCAAAATCTGTTGGCGCGTGGAGTCTGCTGATGTGTCGCTCGGGTCGGTCACCATGGGACCTCGGAATGTGGATGTCTGCTCCAGGCGGGTAGGGCCGTTCGCTGCGCGACGGTTCGCCACCCAATTCTGCCAGGCGTCGGGCGCGGCGGAAGCGGTATCTGCGGCCACGCAGGCAAACCGGTCGGCGATGTGCGGACCGGTTGACCGCTGGTCGTGACCGGGTATTGGCGGGTCAGGCGCTGAATTGCTCTCCGGATAGCTATTGAACCCACTTTCTCTCGGCGATGCGCCCGCGTGGACGCTTCGCTGGGGCAATCATGCCCGTAATACTGTAAGTCACCCGATTCGGTACATTCCGTCCAAAAGGTATGTAAAGTGCGGTCTTGTGCAGGCGTTTGGTTTGTCGCTCGCGACAGGTCAAAGCAGGGCCATGCAGTCGATACTTCGCGACACAAAACATGTGGTGAGGTCGGCTGTTGGCCACGCCCTCGGCTGGCGCAGAGGGCGTGCTGTTGGGAATCAAGACAGTCCGAAAGCTCCTCG
Source organism: uncultured Actinomycetota bacterium (assembly GCA_963811535.1). Taxonomy (GTDB): domain Bacteria; phylum Actinomycetota; class Actinomycetes; order Mycobacteriales; family Mycobacteriaceae; genus Mycobacterium. The sequence continues at coordinate 260,370 of CAWERF010000004.1, forward strand.
AGAAATGTTGGGAGTCAGCAAACATGCAGTGGGATCACGAGGTGGATCTTGTCGCAGTAGGTTCCGGCGCGGGGGCGTTGGCGACGGCGATAGTCGCGGTAGACGACGGTCAGACGGTGTTCGTAGCGCAGTCAGCGCCCCCCGACCAGCGGTCGCATTGCCGCTTCGGCATTGAGGTGTCGGACAGCGAGAGCAATGCGTACCTGGATGCGGTCACCGAAGTCGTCGGGACGGCACGGCCCGACATGAGCGGATCGGACCTGCCGGTGCGGTTCGTCGCCGATGCGGTGCCCGTCAGCCTCGACTGCAACCGCCGCCGCGGCATCGTTGAGCCGTTTGTCGGCGCGCGTCTGGCGGGTTGGGCCGCTGATTGCGTCATCGCGTCGCACGGCGTCCTCTACAGCCACGTGACCTGCCGCAATATGACCACGATGCGGTCATCCGGCGGCGAAAAGTTCGAGGCGGCGGTGGTGGGCTGGGTCGAACCCCACGTCTTGCGCGACGGATGGGCCATGGACCACTGGATGTCGGCGCAAGCGCGCAGCCGGGGCATCGATATCCAAGAGGACAGCAGCCTGGAGCGCTTGGTCTTCGAGGACGGCCGGGTCGTGGGTGCGGTCGTGATGACGCAGGACGGAATCTGTGCCGTCTCGGCACGCCACGGTGTGGTGGTGGCCACCGGCAGCAGCGGCGCCGTCGCCGGTCGGCTACCGGAGGAGACTCCTGTGCAGGTCGGCGTGGTGAGCAAGACCGCAAGCCGTTTTGGCCGCGTGGAACTTCTTGCCCGCGAGCGAGCCGGCAACCGGCCCGGGGGCTTGACAGTCACGGGGACTGCGCAGACTCGCCAACATCGTTCACACCGGCTCGGCTCGCGATCCAGGTGCCTCAGCGTCCCACCGGGCTAACTCCACGGGGGCAGCAGGTGGGTTTAGGAAGGAAAACAGCCACCATGGTGAAGAAAGTGACCGTCGCGTTGGTCGACGACCTCGACGGAAAATCACCGGCGGAAGAGACCGTGCGCTTTTCGCTCGACGACGTGACTTACGAAATCGACCTCACCGCGCAGCACGCCGAGAAGCTGCGAGGAGATCTGAAGGCGTGGATTCACGCGAGTCGTCGAGTGGCCGGGCGGCAGCGCCGCTCGTCAAGATCAAGCCTGTCACGCGAAACCGAGGGAAGCGCCGTGATCCGGGAGTGGGCGCGTCGCAATGGGCATCCCGTGTCCGAACGAGGCCGCATTCCGCGGACTGTCATCGACGCGTTCAACTCCGGGTAGCTGCCAGCGGCGCTGTCGAAAACGGCACAGCTGTCCCTTGGCGAACGGCGATGCCGGCCCGTACTTGACCGAACAGAGAGGCAATCGGTTTCAGGGCATCCGCGCGCTGGACGAGTTCGCGGCGTCCGGGCTCACACGCTTCTCCCGCGCTGTGCCACCGCCGGTGCCGTGTCGTGGACAGCATCGGTCAGAATTCGCATCTCCGCCAGAATCTTCGAAAGTTGCTTGGGCTCAGCGTGGTTAGCGAATGTCCGCCGATCCCACCACATCATCTTCGTTCTGTACCGCTCATTTGGATACGGCGCCGCGGGGATCCTTGAAGCCACCACGCCTCCCGATGATTGCCAGCGTTCGAGGACATGTGCGGCCGCGGTCGCCATCACGAATTGTGACTCGAGCACCGTCATAGTGGGAAACGGCGTACGTGCCAGCGTCTGCGTCAGCGAACTGGTGCGATCCGGGTCATCGGTCACCCAGGCAGACTTCATCTCGACCACGCCGAACGGCAGTCGATCCGTGATCATCTTGTGCACCGTGCGCTCGCCGGCGCGTCCGGCCCATTCGACCACCGCGTGGGAATCCTCGGCGAAGCGCAACGGCCCCTTCGCGCGCACGCCTCCGACCACTGCACCGGTGCTGTCGACCGCGGCGAAAAACAAACTCGTGTCGTGGCCGTCTCGTATCGCGTCAAAGTTCAGAGCACATTCAACTCCGTGCTTGGAATAGCTGCGGAGTGCTCCCTCGAGGTATTCCATCCACAACCCGGGGTCTGCCGACGGCTCCGACGCCACGATCATGCATTCCGTGTCGGCGTCCCACCAGCTGAGTCCACGGCCATGCACAGAATCGGAAACGATATCCAGCAGGGGTAAGTTCATCGTCGTCCCGTCTAAGTGCCAGCCGGCCAACTATGTCGTCGTAGCTACGCTGAGATGCGTATTCAGTGTCACTATGCGAACACGCGGACACAAGTATCCCGCCGTTGAGCGACCGGTCTCTAGGTTCTCGATCAGATCAATGTAGATGTGTACCGATAACTTTCGCTGAAGGTCCGCTGCGAAGCGCGTTGCCGACCGAGGCATGGCAACCGGCGGAACAATACTTTCCGGCTGTTGATTATTGGTATCGGATGCTGGCAGCAAATTCCATGCCGTATGCGGAGGCGAATACTAGCCGACGCCGGTTCCGAAGAGTAGACCCAATAAGTATGTAATGGCGGCGGCGGCGTAACCGATCAAGAGTTGCCGGGCCGCGCGTCGCAACGGCGGTCCGCCGGAGAGCAGCCCGACGATGACCCCGGTGCCCAGCAACGCGACGCCGACAAGGGCCGCGGCGACCATCTGCGCCGTAACGCCTTGCAGACCGAACAGGTACGGCAAGACGGGGACGAGGGCGCCCGAGGCGAAAAAGCAGAAGCTCGAGACACCCGCGCGCAATCCGGTGCCGACGGCTTCCTGGCTTGGCGTGCTCGGTGCGCCGGCGCCGCCGGCGATGCCCAGGCTGTGGTTTTCGAGGACTTCCGCGGCGCGGGCCGCCGCCTGCGCTTCGCTCATGCCGCGGGCGCGGTAGACCAGTGCCAATTCGTTGGCGTCGACGTCGAGCTGGGGCAACGCGGTGCCTGCCTGCGGATTCGGCGTCGACGCGTCCAGTAGCTCACGCTGGGAACGGACCGACACGTACTCGCCGGCGCCCATCGACAGCGCGCCGGCAAACAGGCCCGCCAGGCCGGTGACGAGCACGGTGCGGTTCGACACGCCGCTGGCGCTGATCCCGAGGACAAGTGCGAGGTTGCTGACCAGGCCGTCGTTGGCGCCGAACACCGCGGCCCGGAAACTGCCGGACAACCAATTTCGCCCCTGCGTTGCCAGCGCGCGGACCACTTCTTCGTGGATGCGTTCGTCGGCGGCCATGGTCGGGGTGGCGTCGTGGTCCGCGCCGTAGGTGGACCGCGCTTCCGCACGCTGGACCAGCGCAAGGACGAAGACCGAGCCGAAGTGCCGCGCCAAGAAACCCAGGATGCGGGTTCGCAGGTCGCTGCGGCGGGGCTTGCCGACCTGATCGCCGAGCAGGTGGAGCCAGTGGTGTTCGTGGCGACTCTCGGCTGCGGCCAGCTCGAGAAGGATCTCCCGCTCTTCACCGCTGCGGCGCTTCGCGAGATCCCGGTAAATGGCGGCCTCGGCGCGTTCGTCGGCCAAGTGCCGGCGCCAGCGGCGCAGATCCGCTGGGCGTGGGCCGATGGCGTGAGGTCCCGCGTTGTCCACGGTCAGCTCATCGCGGATCTGCCGATCGAGCGACCAGTTCGCGGGACAACTCTTCCAGCGCCTGGCGGGCATAGCCGCGCCATAACCGTCCAAACACCGGAAGGGCAGGCGCGGCCAGCCGGGATCGCGGCTGGATGGCCCACCGCCAGGTCACCCTGGCGCCGGTGCCGACCGGGGTGAACAGCCAGTCTCCTTCGACGCGGCTGACCAGTGGCGACATCGGACCCGTTATCTGCGACAGGAGGTAGCCGAACGAATGCGGGGCGTCGACCCGGGTGAGCTCTTCACGCATGCTTCCGCCACCGGTCAGGACCACCGTGCGGGTCTGTCCGACCGTGCCCCACTCGCCGGTCTGGTTCTGCACGGCCTTGATGGGCGGGATCGGCCCGTACCACCGCCGGAACAGCGCCGGAAGCGGCATCGGCAACGTGCCGCGGAAGGCGTTCTCGACGCTGACGGGTATTGCGCGCGACTGTTCGACGACGAACGGCTGGGTCATGAGCAGATGCTAGCGCCCGAGATCCGGTGCGGGCGTACGTTGGAGCGGGGCCGTGACGAAGGGAGCGACATGGCAACGACCATGCGGGCCGAGCGTTTCTATGCCGACACCAAAACCGTTGTGGTGGAAGATGTTCCGATTCCAGAGCCAGGCCCCGGCGAGGTGTTGGTGCGGGTGGCCTACTGCGGCATCTGTCACTCCGACCTGAGCCTGATCAACGGGACCTTCCCGGCCCAGGTGGAGGCGGTCACCCAGGGTCACGAGGCGTCGGGCACCATCGCCGCGCTGGGACCCGACGTGACCGGCTGGGCGGAGGGCGACCGCGTGGTGGTGCCCGCGGGAAGGCCGTGTCTGCGGTGCCCGAATTGCCGGCGCGGCGACGTGGCGAATTGCCTTCAGGTGCGGCTGATGGCGTTCGCGTACGACGGCGCCTGGCCGGAATACACGGTGGCACAAGCGGTCGGGCTGACCGGGGTCCCCGAGAACGTGCCGATGGAGCAGGCCGCGATCCTGGCCGACGCGGTGTCGACGCCGTTCGGCGCGGTGGTGCGCACCGGCAAAGTGACTGTTGGCGAATCGGTGGGCGTCTGGGGCGTCGGTGGGGTCGGCACGCACATCGTCCAGCTCGCCCAGCTGGTCGGTGCTGCCCCGATCATCGCTGTCGACATCAACCCGGCGGTCCTGGACCGCTCTCTTGAGCTCGGTGCGGACTACGCGTTCGACTCCCGAGACGAAGAATTGAAGAACAAGATCGCCGAGATCACTGGCGGGCGCAAGCTCGACGTCGCGTTCGATGCCGCGGGGCTGCGGGTGACGTTCGAGCAGGCGCTCGAGACGCCGGCCAGGCTGGTGTCGTCCGGCCGACTGGACTTGTCTTCATCGATCAGCGATGTCGTTCCCCTTGACGACATCGCTCTGGGCATCGAGAAGCTGGAGAAGCAGGACGGCAACCCGATCCGGATACTGGTCAAGCCGTGACCGACCCGCAGCACGCGCAACTGGGCGGCCGCGTCGCGTTGCTCACCGGCGCCTCCGGTGGAATCGGCAAGGCCATCGCGCGGCGGCTGGCAGATGCCGGTGCCGACCTGGTTCTCGCGTACGGGCAGCGCGGTGAAGACGCGGAAGAAGCGGCCGGTTATGCGCGCGGGCTGGGCCGTCGGGTGGCACTCGCCGAAGCGGATCTCGAGGATCCGGACGCTACGGCACGATTGGTCGAACGCGCCGAGGACGAATTGGGTGGCGTCGACATCTTGGTGGCCAACGCCGGAGCCGCGCTTCAAAAAGGTTGGCAGGACATCGATCTCGGCCTGTGGAACAAGACACTCGCGGTGAACCTGACCGCGCCGTTCCTGTTGGCCCAGCGGGTGCTTCCCAGGATGGTGCAGCGTGGGTTCGGGCGCGTGCTGTTCGTGTCGTCCGTTGCCGGACTCAACGGCGGTGTCGTCGGCGCGCACTACGCGGCCAGCAAGGCCGGCTTGCACGGGTTGATGCACTACCTCGCCCCGCGCGTGGCGGCGGACGGTGTCACGGTGAACACCCTCGCCCCGGCGCTGATCGGGCAAACCCGCATGCTGCCGATCGACCCTGACAGCGGCGATGCTCCGCTGCCCATCCCGGTCGGCCGGCTGGGCCGGCCCGGCGAGGTCGCTGACATGGCACTCGCGATGCTGTGCAACGGCTATCTGACCAACAAGGTCGTCGCCCTCGACGGCGGCCTGATCCCACGCTAGGGGGAGGTGCAACCGATGACCGACTTCGACGCCAGGGCCAGATTCGAGCAGGCGCCGGTGGCCCAACTCGCCACCGTCTCGTCGAGCGGCGCGCCGCACCTGGTGCCGGTCGTGTTCGCGTTGCAGGACGATGTCGTGTACACGGCGGTGGACGCCAAGAGAAAAACGACGAAGAGGCTGCGTCGCCTGGCCAACATCGAGGCCAACCCCCATGTGTGCATGCTTGTCGACCACTACGACGACGACTGGTCGCAGCTGTGGTGGGTGCGTGCGGACGGGGTTGCCGCGGTGCACTACGGCGGCGAGGAAATGGGCACCGGATATTACTTGCTGCGTCGTAAATACTCTCAGTACCAACGGATTGCGTTGGACGGACCGGTGATCAGCGTACATGTGAATCGGTGGTCGTCCTGGGTGGCGTGAGGCGCCGCTGAGCCGGCAGCGCCAAGCCGCGCCAAGCGTATCCTGGACCGGCGGGGCGTGACATGAATCGTGACGAGCTTTTCGCCTCGATCGTGGCGACACGCCCCGGTCGCGATGACCTTGTGTACCTGGAGCGTCGCGGCGATGCCTATGACTGGCGAATCGTGCCCGTCGACGACGCCGGTAGGAATTCACGGTCAGCCACCGAAACCGACCCGGACGTCTGGATGTCGTTCTCGGCCAGCTGGCCCAACGACGATCCGGCGCGGCTGCGGGCTTTCTTCGACGACCTGCTCGCTGAGCTGGAATCGATGGCCGATCCCGCGGATCGATGTCGTTGGCCACTGGACGAACCCTGGCCGCACCTCCACTGATCGGCGCGCTCCCGTGGACTACCGAATCACCGCCGACGACCGCGCCAGGTTCAAGCGCTGCCGCCGACAGTGGGACTTCGCGTCGCCGAACCGCCGCGATCTGGAACCGGTCGGCCTCGCCGATCGACCGCTGAGGATCGCGGTGATGGATGCGCTCGCCGTTTACTACTACCCGGGCACCTGGGATTGGCCACATCAACTGACGTACTCCCTCGTGCAGAAGGCCCTGGCCCGCTCGCTGGAGGAAGCGGACGCGTTGGATCAGCTCGAATCGGGCGCGGACCTGCTCGACTGCTATGACGCGTGGGCGCAAGCCCTCGACGACTTCGCGCCGATGCGCATCGGGCACGACCTGGACGCGCTGGTGCCCGATCCGCGTGAACCCGGCCGGGGCCTGTCGACGTCTGACGGGTGCGCGGTGATCTACACCTGCCGTGTTGATCTGCTTGCCGTGGACGCCGCCGACGAGTACTGGGTTGTGCGTCATCAGATCGTGGACGACTGGCACGACACCGACGCGTTGGTCCGCGACGAGGAGGCCACCGCCGCCTGCTGGGCCTGGGAGCAGGACTACGTGGGAATGCAGATCGCGGGCACGATCCACAACGAGGTGCGGGTCGGCGGCCCCTTCGACCCTCCGCCGGCCCAGCAGACCAACGGCACACCGAGGGTCGTCGCGCAACACGACCCCAGCGGCGGCGGGCGATCCATCCCGCAGCACGTCAGGGTCTCCGCCCAAACGTCACGAGCCGACACCGGGAATCGGACGGATCAACAGACCGCCGGCGTTCTGCGTCGCACCCGTATCCGGCGGACCCGCGACGAAATCGCCGCCGTGGGCCCGATGATCGGCGCCGAGGCCATCGACATGATCAGCGATCCGGCGGTCTTTCCGACATTCGCCGCGCACTGCGACTTCTGCGCATTCCGCGAGCCGTGTCTTGCCCTCACCGCGGGTGGCGACCCGGAGCCGTTGCTGGCGAACGACTTTCGTCGACGTCCGGTGATCGACCGCCCGAAACCGAGACTGGGTCAAGCGACGTGGGGGTTCGGTAGGGGAGCTGCGCCGCCGCAGTGGTGACGCGCGCTCAGGCAGTGAGCCTCAGTGGCAGCCGTTCGTGGCGGCGAATGATGTTGTTGATCGCCCAGGTGGGCGGTGCGGTCGGCTCGATCCGCTCGACGCGTTCGGCGAGCGCGCTGAGCATCGCCGAGGTTTCCATGCGCGCCAGCCCTTGACCGGCACAGGCGTGGGTGCCCTGACCGAAGCCGAGTTGGCGGTTGGCGTCGCGGCGGATATCGAATACATCGGGTTTGTCCCATTCGCGTTCGTCGCGGTTGGCTGACGCAAACATGACCAGCACGCGAGCGCCTTTGGGGATGGCCGCGCCGGCGACCTCGGTGTCGTGGCATACCAGGCGGGAGAACGCCCGAAGGGGCGACTCATATCGGACGATCTCGTTGACCGCGTTGGGAATCAATTTCGGGTCCCTCTTGAGCATCTGCCACTGCTGCGGATGGGTAGCGAACAAGTGCAGCGCGTTGGAAATTGCACCGATCGTGGTGTCAAGCGACGGGCCGACGTAGTCGATCATCAGGGCGGAGCATTCCGCCAGGGAGACCTTGCCGTTGTCGGCGGCAACCAGGACGTCGTCGGCCATGCTGCCTTCGATCACCTCGCGCCTGCGCACGAGGCGGTGGGCGAACCTCAACATCTTCAGGCTTTCGGGCATGGCCTTCAGCGAGTGTCTGTTGACTGGGCCGAGCACGTCAAAGGTGGCTCCGCCCAACGAGATAAGGTGGTCACGGCGGTCGCGCGGCCATCCCACGAGGTCGGGCACCACAGCGAGGGGCAACGCGGAGGCGATGTCGTCGACACCGTCGATCTCGCCTCGCTGGAGGGCTGCGTCGACCACGCGGGCCGCCTGTTCGTCGACGTGATCGCTGATGGCGCGCAGCGCCCGTGGCAGCAGCCGGTGGGCGACGAGCTTGCGGCGTTGGTCGTGTTCTGTGCCGTCGCTGTTCAGCGTGGTGCCGCGCGACAACCGGTTGGCGAGTGGGTTGAGGGCTACGCCTCGACCGGAGATGAAAGTCCCGTCGTCGCCCAGCACGGATTTGCATTCGGTGTATCGGGGCAGCGCGTAGACCTTCTGCCGGGGCAGCCACACGACGGCCCCGAGCCGACGCAGCCGGGTGTAATGCGGGTACGGGTCGACGATGACGTCGGTCGTGTAGATGTTGGTCCGATACTCCGGAATGTCCTTGCCACGTCTACGCACTTGAACTTCCTTTGGTCGGGCGGAATGTCGCTGATGGTCAACGGCGGCTTGACGTCGGCTTAGGGTATCGGGTGTCGGGGAATACCGGCATCGCTTCGCGAAGCTCTCGTATGTTTCGGTCGACGGCCATGACGGCGCGGTCGGGCCGGATTATCGCGGCTGCGGCGTGCCCGCGGCGTAGCCAGTGGGCAAGTTCGCTGCCCGCGTCGGCCGTGTGAACGGTCGCGCCGCACGCCGCGAGCAGGTCGCGGTCCGACGTGGCGATCGGTGCGGTGGTGATGAGCGCAAAGCCGGTTCCGAGCTCGGCGTCGAGATGCCTGCCATTGGGCAGCAATGGGTTTGGGCACAAACTGCCGGCGAGTTGACGCGGCCGGCGAGATTTGTGGACGTACGTCGAGCGGTGCAGAGCGGGGGTCCTGCTGTCGACGATCTTGTGGCGCAGGCCGGGAATCAGATGTAGGCGCGGGACGACAATGCGGCGAATCAGGTTGCCGATGTCGCCGCCTGCGGTCATCGCCCAGCCCATGCTCAGTGCGAGCCGAATCATATGGCGAGCATGGGGTTTGCGTTCCTGCTGGTAGCTGTCCAGCACACCGGCCGGGAGGCCGCCGTCGAGGACACCGGCCAGCTTCCAGGCCAGGTTCATCGCGTCGCGGAGGCCGGCGCCCATGCCCTGGCCGACGAACGGTGGCGTCAGATGGGCGGCATCGCCGAGCAGGAAGATGTTGCCGCGGCGCCACCGGTCGGCAATCCGCGCGCGGAAGGTGTATTCGGCGACGCGGAGCAGCTGCAGCTCATCGTCGGGGACACCCGAAATCCACGGCGCGATAAGCGGCTTCAGGGCGGTCAGGTTTCGAAACTCGTCGGCGGTTTCGCCGCGCAGCAGCCGGAATTCCCACCGGTAGCGCTCGTCGCCGATGCGCATGTAGGTGCCGGCGCGGACCGGGTCGCAGACTTGGTGCACGCCATCCCACTGGTTGAGGTCGGCGGCGGTGGCGATGTCGACGACCAGCCAGCGCTGCTCGAACTTCAGGTCACGCATCGTCGCGCCAATCCGTGCCCGCACGATGCTGTTGGCGCCGTCGCAACCCAGCACGTACGCCGCGTCGACGACATGCTCCTGCTTGTTGGTGCGGTCTGCGAAGGTGACCCGCAAGCGGCCCCGCCCGTCGTCGGCGATGTCGGTGACCTCCTCGTTGCCGCGTAATTCGGCGTGCGGATAACGCTTGAGGTTAGCCCGCAAAAGCGCCTCGAACTCGGGTTGGTCGAACATGTTGGCCTGGGGGAAGCCATGAACACTGCGGGCCGTGTCACGGCGGAATTCGGCAAGCACGTTCATCTGGTCGTCCAGCAGCCGCAGCCCGTGCGCGGGCCGCGAGATCGCCGCGAACTCCTCGGCGATGCCGAGGCGGGCGACGATGCGGCAGATCTCGTCGTCCATGTGCACGGCACGCGGCTGCGGGTAAACGCGGGGCCAGCGGTCGAGCACCAGGCAGTCGATGCCGTATTGGGCCAACAAGGTCGCGGCGGTCACACCGGTGGGGCCGGCGCCGACGATGACGACCGGCACGCGCCGGGCTTGCGTCACGGTCGTCACTTGTACTTCACAACTGTGCGCTGCGTACCGAGGTCGATGGCGTGGTCATCGGTGGCCACGGTGGCTTCGACGAGATCGCCGTCATGAAGGTACTTGCGGTTGTTGGCCTGTCGTTTGAAGAAGGCCTTCCACTTGATCGCAGGCGGCAGCAGTGAACCGATGATCTCGAGGGGCTTGGGCGGAGCGCTCAGGGCGGTGCCCACCGGGGTTCCGGTCAACACAAGGTCACCGGATGCGAGGTCTTGGAACCGGCTCAGCGACTGCAGCGCCTGAAGCGGCGGGTAGATCATGTCGCCGGCGACGGTCGAGTTCTGGCGCAGTTCGCCGTTGACCCGTAATTGCAGCCGAAGGTCACCGAAGCGTTTCAGCTCGTTGGCGTCCACCAGCGCCAGGGCCGGACCCACCGGGGTGAAGGTGGGATACGACTTGGCTTCGTAGAACTGGGTTTGCGGCAGCTGTATGTCGCGGGCGGACACATCGTTGGTCACCACCAGGCCGGCGATGTAATCAGCCAGGTTCGACTCGGAAATCGCGGTGCCGACGGGGATGTCGCGGCCGATGACCAAACCGATCTCTACTTCGTAGTCGAGGAATCGGACATGGCTGGGTTTGACGATCTCGTCGGACGGCCCGCTGATCGATCCCGATGCCTTGCGAAAGAACGTCAACGGAATGGTGTCAGGGTCCATGCCTGCGTCTTTGACGTGGGATGCGTAGTTGGTCATCTGGGCCACCACCCGGCACGGCGCCGTCACCGGCGACACGAGACCAAGGCTGTCGACCGGGACAGTCGCGGCGCCATGCACCGCGGCGTCGATGGCGCCCCGGTCGGCGAGCAGCTCGCGGGTGGTCACCGCGGTGGTGTCGATCTTTGCGGCACCGGTGCGGGTTTGCACCCACCAGGCGTCGGCGCTGCGCAGGACGGAGATGGTCATGAGTTCGCTACTTTCAGGAGGCCGCGCAGGCGGGTGAGGTCGAATTCGTTGTCCTCGCGCAGCGCGGTGATGACCGACCGGGCTTCGTGTGGGAGCGATCGCGGATTGGTGCCGAGGAAGTCCTTGGTCACCGGCGGACCCCACTGGGCGAGCCCCGACGCGGTGAACGGTGCCCAGCCGGGTTCGAGGGTGTTGTCGAACATGTCGCCGTCGGCGAAGTGCTCGACGAGAAAGCCGTCCGGATCGCGCCAGTAGTCGAAGAGCTGGCTGCCCTGGATGTGGCGGCCGATGCCCCACGACCGGTAGTAGCCCTGCTCGCGCAGGTATTCACCGCCGGCGGCCAACGCATCTAGGTCGCTCACCTGATATGCCGAATGCACATACCGGTTCGACGGTCCCAGCGCCATCGCCAGGGTGTGATGGTCGGCCGGGATGGCGCCGCGGTCGCAGCGGATGAAGCCCATCACCGGGCCGCGGTCACGTTGGCCGGGGTAGTGCAGAAAGTCGCTGACGATCATCCCGAGGTTGTCGAGGTAGAAGTTCAGCGCCTTGGTGTACTGCGTTGTCTGCAGCACTACATGTCCTAGCCGCTGGACCTTCGTCGGAACTCGGGGCGGGCGCTGGGCGACGTTGGTGCGAGGCATTTCGTGGCCGAAGTTGAACGTGTGCGGAGCCTGGCCGGGGAGCGTCGGCAGATCGTGCGTGCCCGCCACGACCTGCACCCGGATGCCGCTCGGGTCGATCAGATCAACCGACGTGCCGCCGATGGTTTCCGGAAGCGCCCGCATCGGTGCACCGGTCGTGTCGGCCAGCCGCCGCGCGTCGGTCTCGTCCTGCGCCCGGAATGCGACACCGGCAAACCGCGACCGCTGGCCTTGGCGCAGGATCACACACGGCGCGCCCGCGTCGGTTCCGCGGAGCTGAAGTTCCCCGGGCGTACGCAAAACGGTGTGGAACCCGAAGGCGCGGGCGAACGCTTCAGCGCGCGTCAGATCCGGTTTCTCGAACTCCAGCCAGGCGATGTCAGACACCTTGATCACCGGGTTGCGCGACCGCCCTGGATGCTCGCCGCGCTGCGCACCCCGCTCGCTGTGCAGGTCGTTGTGGGCGCCGACTGCGTCGTTCATCCGCACTCCTCTTCTACTGACGAAATCGTCACATACGACGGAGTGCTCAGTCAAGTATTTTTGACGAAATCCTCAAAAGTGATGAAGTATGTTAAAGCGGCGGCTGAAGTGAAGCCTGAGGCGAAATTCCGACCGGCTCGCTGTCATCCAATGCTTCGGCGTGCTCGGCCGGCCCCCGCGCTCGGCGCGTCTCGAGATGATTCATCCCCGCATGCACGATCATCGCCAGCGCCCAGCCGAGCAGGATGTCGAAGACGTAGTGCTCGGCGGAGTAGACCAGCGTGAAGGCCATGACCAGGACATACGCTGCGAGCAGCGGTCGCCACTGCGACTGGATCCGCCGCCAGAGGAAGGCCGCGATCATCGCGGTCAATGCCGCGTGCAGTGACGGAATCGCCGCCACGAGGTTCACACTGGCCTGACCCTCGTCCAGCAGGGCGCGTGCGGCCTCGAGGTGAAGTTTTCCCCACCCGCGTGTGGAGATCCGCTCCACGAAATCGTTGGCGCCGGGTTGGCTCGTGTGCATCGGGCCGAGAAGCCCGCCATCGGGTACACCCGCCGGCGAGCGGAACATGCACGCCGGCTCGGACGGACCGTTGGCCACCTCGGCCGCGGTGCAGCGGGCCGCGGCCCACGGCGGTGCGGCGGGCACGATCGCGTAACACACCAGCGCGACGAACGACAAGGCCAGAAATCGCCTGGCGAACGCCGTCCAGTCGTCGCGGTTGCGCAGCCACAGCACGCCGGCAATCACGTACGGCAGGATGAAAAACGACATGTAGATGGTGCTGATGACCACTTCCCACCATGGTGGGTCGGGCAGCTTGAAATGCTCTTGCAGCCAGACCGTCGGCTCGGTACCGAAGAAGAGCCAGCGGTCGATTTTTGGTTGAATCTGCCACAGCGTCGGCGTCCCGATCAGCGTGGCCGCGCCCCGGCTCAGGTCGTAGACCATGAGAATCAACGCGAATGGCAGCCAGTCGCGAATCACTTGCAACATGCGGCTGCGGCCGATACTCGCCGCGATCAGGCCGGTACAGATGTAGACCAGCAACAACTCCCGGTCGAACGCGAATCCTGTTGTCCACGTTCGGAAGACAACGATGGCCGCCCATATCGCGATGGCGGTGCGCCGCACGACCAACATCGTGCGTTCGCGCCGCACATCCCGGACCGCAGTGTTAGTCGGGGAATCATCGATGTCGATTGGTGGCACTTCAGATGTGAGGGCAGGCGAGGCGTCCGGTGAAAGCGGGCGCAGGGGTCGTCGCCGATCGGCCATCAACGCGAAGGCCATCAGTTGCAGCGATCGTGCACGCAAGAAGGCTCCCCTCATCCCCGGTCCGAGCGTAACAACTCAGTATTTGCACGTTACGAAGCTTCGATTACGCAGCGGGTCTGTTGTTGCTCTCAGGTTGGTATCACCACGCTGTCAGGTCGACGGCTGAAAACGATGGCTGGTGAATTCGACGTGGTGAAGCCTGTGCTCAGGCAGTACTTCGGCATTGCGTCGATTCGTTACCTGTGCCGTGGCCGGTATGTAGCGTGAAGGGTGCGAGGCTGGCTTGTATTTCATCCTTGTCGCGCTGACGGTCGCCGCCCACTTCGCGTTCGTGATCTATGTGGTAGTGGGTGGCTTCATCGCGTTGCGATGGCCGAAGACGATCTGGTTCCACATCGCAGCCGCGATATGGGGGCTAGCGATCAGCACCAACACTGTCGATTGCCCGCTGACGTGGCTGGAGGGTTGGGCCAGAAGCAGAGCCGGCATGGCCGCGCTGCCGTCGCAGGGATTCATCGCCCACTACATCACCGGTGTCTTCTACCCGGCGGGCTGGACCGGCGCCGTCGAAGCGGCCGTGTCCGTTGTGGTCATCGTCTCGTGGATCGTGTTCGGGTGGCGTGCCCGGACCCGGCATGCGAGACATGGAAGCTGAATTGACCGGCGCTCGACGTCGGCTACATGCGGGAGATCTTGATGTAGCGGACGAGGTCGGGGTAGTTCTGCCATAGCATGGCGGCCGCGGCCGCCACGAGGGCGAGGAATGCAACCTCGCGCTTCACCGGTGTCCTTCCTCGAGAGTCCGGGGCGGAAGGGGCAGCATTTTTACCAGACAGCACTAGCAACACTACCCGAACCCGCCACGGTCAAAACCGTCCCGCCGCGCTCTCGAGGAACATTTTTGACCGGCGGTGTGCGCCGCCGGCGACGTCGGCGTTGAATCGGCTGATGGCGACCATGCAGGCGTTGCGCGCCCACAGCCGCGGCGGCCCTGAGGTGCTCGTCTACGAACAGGCGTGCAGGCCAAGCGCCGGCCACGGTGAGGTGCTGGTCGAAGTGCACGCGGCGGCGATCACGTTCGACGAACTGACGTGGGACGAGACGTGGACACGCGATGGTATTGACCGCACACCGACCATCCCGTCGCACGAATTCTCCGGGGTGGTGGCCGAACTGGGCAGCGGCGCCGTGGGTATGGCGGTGGGGGAAGAGGTCTACGGAATGGCCCCCTTCGACAGGGACGGCGCCGCCGCAGAATTCGTGAGCACACCGTCGTCTCAGGTGGCGAGGAAGCCCGCGAGCCTTTCCCATGTGCAGTCTGCTGCCCTCCCGCTTCCCGCGCTGACCGCCTGGCAGGCGCTCGTGGATCGGGCAGAGCTCGTGGCCGGCGAACGCGTGCTGATACACGGTGGGGCGGGAGGCGTCGGCGGCTACGCTATTCAGCTTGCCGCGACGCTGGGCGCCGAGGTCACCGCGACCTCGGTGGGAAGGGCCGAATACGTCAAAAGCCTTGGAGCCCAACGGGTCGTCGATGTGCACGCGGAGAACTTCGATACCGAGGCTGGCGCGTTTGACATCGTCATCGACACCGTGGGCGGACCGGTGCTGGACCGCAGCTATGCGGTGCTGAGACGCGGCGGTCGGCTCGTCACGCTGCAGGCGCCACCCGACCGGGCCAAGGCCGAGCAATTCGGCGTGAACGCGATGTTCTTCATCGTCGCCGCCGACAGCGGCGAGCTGTCCAGAATCGCCACGCTCGCCGACAGCGGATCGCTGCAGGTGACGATCGCCCAGACATTTCCGCTCGCTGACGGTGCGGCGGCCTTCGCCAGTCGCAGTAGGGGTAACCGCGCGCCGGGAAAGACCGTATTGGTCGTCAGGGACTAGCGATTCAATCGTCGAGGTCGATCCGCACGGTGAGTAGGTTCGTGCCGAAGCTGCGAACCCCGAAGCTGTTCATCTGCGGCAACGCTCGCAGCCGTGCCTGCGGGTCGTCGTCGGGCATCAGGTGAGCGGTGCCTGACCGCCACTTGCCGTTCAGCCTGAGGCGAACCCGGGGGTTTGCCTTGATGTTGCGCACATAATCGGACTGCTCGCCGAACTCCGACACCAGCCAGAACTGGTTGCCGACGAGGCCGCCGCCCAGCGGGGTGTGGCGAGGCTGACCCGATTTGCGACCGGTTGTCTCAAGCAGGGTCTGCCACGGCATCAACCTCATCGCCGGGTTCGCCACCCGCTTTTGCACCATCCTGGTCAGTCGGCTTCGAAGGTCGTCGGTCATCATTTCTCCGTTAGCAGCACCGCATGCCGGGATTGGAATCTGTGGCCGCGTGCCGGGCCTTCCAGTATTCGCGCTCGCTGAGCACCGGTTCATCCGGGTGCGCGCGGCACCGATGCTCGACATACCGCTGGTAGTGGCTGTCGCCCATCAATGCACGGCAGTACCAACGGATTTGGCGCGCGATTTGGGCAGCGCGTCCCATTGCCGTTCCACCTCCCGCTCCGTTGGTGTCGATATCAGGCCCGACGGCGCAAACAGCCGCGACGGCACCTGGGCGTCCTCGCTCAGCGGGGGGCCGCCGCCGCGGATCACCCTGAACGCCACGATAACTCCTCCGACGAACACGATCACGACCAGGGCGGCGAACACGATGGACAGTGTTCCCTGGATAGAGGTGTTGCGGATCACCGCGTCGATCTGGTGCACGTTCTTGGCCGAGCCGAACACCGTCTTACCGGCGTCCCGGGCCTGCTGGTATTGGTGGTGCTGTGTCCAATAGCCGACCTTCGGGTCGGCCGAGAAGATCTTCTGCCAGGACGCGGTCAACGTGACCGCAAGATCCCACAGCAGCGGAATCCCCGGTATCCACAGCCATTTCAGATAGCCCTTCTTGATCACCACGACCGACACGAGCGTCAGCGCGATCGCAGCCAGCAGCTGGTTGGCGATTCCGAACAGCGGGAAGAGCGTGTTGATGCCGCCCAGCGGATCAGTCACGCCCATGAGCAGCACGCTGCCCCACGCCGCGGCCACGATCAGGCTGCAGATCCACGCACCGACGCGCCAACTCGGGTCGCGAAGCTTGCGCAGTGGACCGCCGAGGTTGCTCAACCCGTCCGAGAGCATGAAGCGCGCGACGCGGGTGCCTGCGTCCACCGTGGTCAGGATGAAGACCGCCTCGAACACAATCGCAAAGTGGTACCAGAACGGCTGAAGCTTCCTACCGCCGAAGAACTCCAGCACGTCAGACATCCCGACCGCCAGCGTCGGCGCCCCGCCGGTGCGGGAGATGACGGTCTTCTCCCCGACGTTGCGTGCGGCCTGGGTGATCTGTGCGGCCGTCGCGGGCGGGCCGGACAACCCCAGGCTGTTGACGTACTGCGCCGCCGATGCTGCGCTGCCTCCGGTCTGGGGGGCTGGCGCGTTGATCACGAAGTACAGGTGCTGATTGAGGATCGCGGCGGTGGTCAACGCCATGATCCCGACGAACGACTCGGTGAGCATGCCACCATAGCCGATCAACCGCATCTGACTCTGCTTCGCGAGCAACTTCGGGGTGGTGCCCGACGAGATCAGCGAATGGAAACCGGAGAGCGCGCCGCACGCGATCGTGATGAACAGGAACGGGAACAGTGAGCCGGCGAACACCGGCCCGGTGCCGCTGATCGCGAAATGTGAGACGGCCGGAGCCTGAACGAGCGGCCGCGCAAGCAGGACTCCGAGGGCGAGCAGGCCGATCGCGCCGACCTTCATGAACGTCGACAGGTAGTCGCGCGGCGCGAGCAGCAACCACACCGGCAGCACGGACGCGGCGAAACCGTAAATGATGATGCACCAGGACAATGTCACCTGCGACAGGCCAAACCAGCTTTCGCCCCAAGAGGTTTCTGCAACCCAGTCGCCCGAGACCACAGCCAGCAGCAGCAGAACGACCCCGATGACCGTCACCTCCGACACCCGACCTGGCCGCAGGACCCGCAGGTACAAACCCATCAGGAGCGCGATCGGGATGGTCATCGCGATCGAGAACACACCCCACGGACTTTGCGCGAGGGCCTGGACGACGACGAGCGCCAGCACCGCGAGCAGGATGATCATGATCACGAACACCGCCACGATCGCGGACGCGCCTGTGACGGTGCCCATTTCGTCGCGGACCATCTGGCCCAGCGAGCGGCCGCGCCGACGCATCGAAACCCACAACACGAGATAGTCCTGGACGCAGCCCGCGAACACCGCCCCGATGACAAGCCAGATCACACCGGGCAGGTAGCCCATCTGCATGGCGAGTACCGGGCCCACCAGTGGGCCGGCGCCCGCGATCGCGGCGAAATGGTGGCCGAACAGCACGCGCCGGTCGGTCGGCATGTAGTCGGTGTCGTTTTCGAATACCTCGGCCGGTGTGGCCTCGTCGTCGCGGGGGCGCACGATCTTCATTTCGATGAGCCGGGCATAGAAGCGGTACGCGATCACGTATGTGCAGATCGCCGCGATCACGAACCACACCGCGTTGACGGTCTGGCCCCGCGCGAACGCGATCATCGCCCATGCGACCGCGCCGAACAGCGCGATGATCCCGAAGATGATTTTGTGACGCGTCTTGATCGGTGACCGGTCGATGATCGCGACGGGCGGCATGTCCTTCTGGGTGCGGATGTACGTGATGTCGCCGTCATGTTCATCTATTCGATCCAACGGTGCGGCGGTGGGTGTTGCCACGTGCCCTCCCTCATCTATGTGCTGCCGCGTCTTCGGTGATCCTTGCATCGGGTATCAGCCGCCACGCGAAAACGGCGGCTTGTTCACCTGACCGCTATCCGCGCTCGTACAGTCGGCGCACCGTATCGATGGTGTCGGCCTCGCCGGGTCCCTTGTCGTCGCGGTAACGCACCACCCGGGCGAACCGTAACGCCATGCCACCTGGGTACCGCGTCGATCCCTGCACGCCGTCGAATGCGATCTCGACCACCTGCTCGGGCCGCAGATTCACCACATACCCATCGGTGGGTCCGTCGGCCAGTTCCGTGAACCGTTCGGTCTGCCAGGCCAGCATCGCATCGGTCATGCCCTTGAACGTCTTGCCGAGCATCACGAAGCCGCCGGTACCGGGATCGCGGGCGCCGAGGTGGATGTTGGACAACTCGCCGGTGCGCCTGCCCGATCCCCATTCGACGGCAAGGACCACCAGGTCGAGGGTGTGCACGGGCTTGACCTTCAACCAGCCCGCCCCGCGTCTGCCCGCTTCATACGGCGCTGTCAGCGACTTGGCCATCACGCCTTCGTGCCCGGCTGCCAGGGTCACGTCGAGGAAGCGCCGGGCCTCTTCGCTGTCGGAAGTGACCAGCCGGTCGACGCGGTACTCGGCTGGAACGATCGCTTCGAGGACCGCGGCCCGCGCGGTCGCGGGCAGGTCGACCAGGTCGGTGCCGTCGTGATGCAGCACGTCGAAGAAGAACACCGACAACTGCTGTGCGGCGCGTGCCGCGGTGACGTCGGCTGTCCGGCCGAACCGCGACGCGGTCACCTGGAAGCGGTGCGGCCGCCGGTCGGGACGCAGCGCGATCGCCTCGCCGTCGGCGATCAGCGAGGTGACGGGCAACGCCAGCGTCGCCTCGACGACCTCGGGCAGCCGCGCGGTGACGTCGTCGAGGCTGCGGGTGTACAGCGACACCCGGTCGCCGTCGCGGTGAATCTGCAGCCGGGCGCCGTCGAGCTTGGCCTCGAATACGGCTGCGCCGCCAAGGCGTTCGAGTGCGTCGGCGACGTCGGTCGCGGTCTGGGCGAGCATCGGGCCGACCGGCCGGCCGACCTTGAGCGTGAACTGGTCGAGCGCATCGTGTCCGCCCGTCAGCGCCGCGGCCGCGACGGCCGGCAGGTCGCCGCCGAGCATCGCGGCGCGCCGGATGTCGGCTGCCGGGACACCGGCGGCCTTCGCGACGGCGTCGGCCATCACGCCGGCCAGCGCGCCTTGGCGCAGCTCGCCGCCGAGCAGGCGCCGCAGAAAGGTCTGCTCGCCGGATGTCGCCGCGGCGAACAGGTTGGCGAGGAGGCCGGCCCGCGTCTTCTGTGAGCCCCGGCCCGCGACCGCCCCGATCTCGGAGAACGTCGCGTCGACACCCGAAACGGTGAGAACCGGCTCCACAGCGGGCGGCGGCAGCGAGCGCAGCGCGGCCCAGCCGACGCCGATCTGCCGCTGCGGCAAGTCACCCGACAACCACGACACGACCACTGCCACCTGGTGCGCGTCTCCCGCGGCGCCCGCGGCGGCCAGCAGGTCGGCGATCCGCCCGATCTTCGCCAGCCGCGACGACTCGGTACCCACATCGGCCGAGGCCGCGGCCACATCGATGAGCAGCACGCCCACAGCCTGTCACGGGGGTCTGACGCAATCGGTCACGCCGCGGTGAACGCGACGGTATGCCACCCCGTCGCGCCGTCGGGTACGACGCCGGCCTCGTCGGCGGTTTGCACCGCGCCGGTGTTGTCGGTGGCGCGGACGGTGATCGAATGCGATCCGGGTGTTGCGGCCCAGCCGTAGCTCCACAGCCGCCACGTGTCGTTGGCGTAGTTCGCTCCCAGATCGGCCCGCCGCCACGGCCCGTCGTCGATGCGGACCTCGACCGCGCGCACGCCGCGGTTCTGGGCCCACGCGACGCCGCCGAACGTCACCGGGCCGACGGTGACCGTCTGGCCGTCGCGTGGCACGTCGATGCGTGACTCAGTCTTGATCGGGCCGCGAGCCGACCAACCGAGCTTCGTCCAGTACGCCTGGGCGCGGTCGAATCGGGTGAGTTCGAGGTCGGTGACCCACTTCGTCGCCGACACGTAGCCGTAGAGCCCAGGTACCACGAGCCGGGCCGGATAGCCGTGATCGATCGGCAGCGGCTCGCCGTTCATCGTGATCGCCAACAGTGCGTCGCGCTCGTCGGTCAGCGCCTCGACCGGGGTGCCGGCCGTGAAACCGTCGACCGAGGTGGAGAGCACCATGTCGGCGTCGGAGTAAACTCCGAGGCGGGCCAACAGGTCTCGGACTCGGTATCCCGTCCACGTGGCATTGGAAATGAGGTCGCCGCCGACCGGATTCGAGACGCACGTCAGCGTGACCACCTTCTGGATCACCTCGAACGCCTGCAGATCGTCGAAGCTGTAGGTGATCTCGCGGTCCACCATGCCGTGAATCCTCAGCCGCCAGTCGTTGCGGCTGACCTGCGGGACGAGCAGCGCCGTGTCGATTCGGTAGAACTTGTCGTTGCTGGTGATGAAGCTCGGCAGCGCAACGCCTTTGGGCTGGACCTCGGGAGGCACCGGCGGTGCCGGCCGGTTCACCGGCGGCACGGCGAATGCCCGCCGCTCACCGGACACGTTGTGCAATCGCCGGGTCAGCACCGCGCCGGCAACACCGGCAAACAATCCAGCCCCCAACACGCCGAACGCCATCAGCCACTGCCTGCGGCCCGTGTCAGGCGGCTCCTGTGCCGTATCCGACTGCGCGGCTGACACTTTCGTGGTGAGCAGACGCAGCACCACCACCCCGCACAGCGTGCCGACGACAGTCGGGATGATGTCGACGGGCCGCGCCCCCGTCCGGGACAGTATCGCCGCGCATCCGGCTA
This sequence comes from uncultured Actinomycetota bacterium, assembly GCA_963811535.1. Classification (GTDB taxonomy): domain Bacteria; phylum Actinomycetota; class Actinomycetes; order Mycobacteriales; family Mycobacteriaceae; genus Mycobacterium. The sequence continues at coordinate 281,764 of CAWERF010000004.1, forward strand.
CGCCCGCCGCGGCGAACAGGGCGCTGCCGACGGGAGCCGTCCGCGATTCCCACCGTCCGGCCGCCGCGGCGATAACCACGATGACCGCCAGCACCGTCACCGACAAGAACAACTTGTCCGCGGTGCCGAAGGTTCGGATCGCCCACTCTTTCACCGGGCCGGGTGTCAGGTCGATGATGGCCGAGCCCACGGCGTTGAGCGCGTCTGCGCCCCGGCCGAACGGCGCGGCCACGAGTTGCGTGAGGCCGACCGCGACCGCCGCGCCTGCCACACCACTCAAACTTCGCACCCCGGCGGCGGCCTCGGCCATGCGGTCAACGTACCGCCACGGTCGGCTGAAAGAACTTACCAGGCGGTGACACCTGAACCGTAGAGTCGCGGTATGGCTACGGTCGCCCAACACATAGTGTCGGCTCTGAAGATCAGCGGTGTGGCACGGGTATACGGGCTGCCCGGCGACAGCCTCAACGGCTTCACCGATGCGATTCGCAGGTCCGAGTCAATCACCTGGGAGCACGTGCGCCATGAGGAGACCGCCGCGTTCGCGGCAACCGCCGAGGCGGCCCTGACGGGTCGGCTTGCGGTATGCGCCGGCAGTTGCGGGCCCGGCAACCTGCATCTGATCAACGGGCTCTACGACGCGCAGCGCACGCGCGTTCCGGTGTTGGCGGTCGCGGCGCACATCCCGATGACCGAGATCGGCTCGGGGTATTTCCAGGAGACCCATCCGCAGGACCTGTTCCGCGAGTGCAGTGTCTACTGCGAGCTGGTCAGCAACGCCGCGATGGCGCCGCGCATCGTCGAGATGGCGATGAGGGCGGCCGTGGAGAAAAGCGGTGTCGCGGTGGTGGTGATCCCCGGCGAGATCTTCTTGAGCCGCCTCGGCAACGACTCCTGGGCGTCCCACCCCGTCGTGGCAAGCCGGTCCGTCCTGCGCCCGGACGACGACTCGCTGCGGCGGGCGGCCGACATCCTCAACGCCGGACGCCGGGTCACGATCCTCGGTGGCGCCGGTGTGGCCGGGGCGCACGACGAACTGATCCGGCTGGCAGGCACATTGCAGTCACCGATCGTGCACGCCTTCCGGGGCAAGGAGCACATCGAATACGACAATCCCTACGACGTCGGGATGACGGGCCTGCTGGGCTTCGCCTCCGGGTACAAGGCGATCAAGGAGGCCGACGTGCTGTTGATGCTCGGCACCGACTTCCCCTACACGCAGTTCTATCCCGACGAGGCCGACGTGATTCAGGTCGACATCCGCGGCAGCCACCTCGGCCGGCGCACGCCGATCGACCTCGGCCTTGTCGGCACGGTGAAGGACACGATCGATGCACTGCTACCGCTGCTGGCCGCCAAGGACGACCGCGACCACCTTGACCAGTCGCTCAACCACTACCGGCGCACCCGCAAATCGCTGGATGCGCTGGCGGTCAACGACCGCGATCGCACGCCCATTCGCCCGGAATACGTTGCCGGACTCGTAGATCGCCTCGCCAGCGACGACGCCGTGTTCACGTTCGATGTCGGAACCCCGACGATCTGGGCGGCGCGCTACCTGAGGATGAACGGCCGACGGCGCCTGAGCGGATCCTTCACTCACGGCACGATGGCCTGCGCGGTGCCACACGCGATCGGCGCGCAGACCGCCTGCCGGCAGCGCCAAGTCGTCGCGCTGGCGGGCGACGGCGGGCTGGCGATGCTGTTCGGCGAGCTGCTCACCCTCGTGCAGAACAACCTGCCGGTGAAGATCGTGGTGTTCAGCAACTCGTCGCTGAACTTCGTCGAACTTGAGATGAAGGCCGCAGGCATCGTCAACTTCGGCACCGGCCTGCACAACCCGGACTTCGCCGCGGTCGCCGAGGCCATCGGCATCTTCGGCCGCCGCGTCGAGCAGCCCGGCGACCTCGAGCAGGCACTGGCCGATGCTTTCGCCCACGAGGGCCCCGCGCTGGTCGACGTCGTGATCGCGCGCCAGGAGCTGTCGATCCCGCCCGCGATCTCCGCCGAGCAGGCGAAGGGCTTCACCCTCTACGCGATCCGGACGATTCTGGCCGGCCGCGCCGACGAACTGCTCGACCTCGTCACCACCAACGTCGCACGCCGCATCCTGGACTGAAAGGCAGTGCTCAGTCCTCGCTGCTCGAGCGCCCGCGCAGGAAGCGCAGCAGCTCGGGGTCGGTCGACGAGAACCGGTCCACCTCCTCGCCACCGTCGCACTGGAATAGCGCGACGGTTACGGCGTTCGAGCGCCTGCCGACCACGCGCCACACCGCGCCGCAGTCTTGCCAGCGCTGCAAGACCGCGACCGGATCGTCTGGACGGTCACGCGGGCCGGGCGACGGCCGCGATCGGCGCCTGACCGATCCACTTCGGTATCGCACGGCGCACGTCCGACGGCCTGTCGATCGTCACCGACCCGTCGAGCTGTGCGCGCGACCAAGAGATGTCGCCGCGCCATGCCTGCGTCATCGTCCGCCCACCTCCTGAGCGCCGGCAAGAGGACGAACCAAGTACACGCCTGTTCGGTGACTAGTTCAAGTTCTGAACCGCTGCTAGTACGGATCTGTCACTGGATCGTGTCGATCCCCGGCTTGACGATATTTCGGTAGGACTGCTCGACCGAGGAGTTTGCCATGACCACCGAGACCCGCGCCGTTGATGATCGCACGCTGGCGGCCAAGCATCGCACGATGTGTGCGCTGGGCGACTACGGGCGCGCGGCATCTCGGCGACGCCGCGGCGATGGAGTGGGAGTACCTGTTGGTCAGCGCGCGGAAGCGCCCCACGGGGTAGGAGCGAAGCGACTGGGGGAGAAGTCCTGAGCTGCGTTACGTGAAGACGTCGTTGAGGGTAACGGTTTGCAGGTTGCGGCTTTGGATGAGGTCGACCAGCTGGGCGTAGCAGTGGGTGACAGTGGGCAGGTTAGCGTGCATGAGCACGATCTGTTGCGGCTGAAAGGACTTGGTGGCGTGCGCTATCAGGCTGCCTTCGTTCTCAGGCGCCGAATCACCGACGTCGCCGCTCCACATCGTGATCGTGGTGTAGCCGTGGTCGGCGGCCACACGATCGATGTCTGCGTTGTGAACGCCGAAGGGCGGACGGAAGTACGGCGTGCCGTCCGCACCGTAGGTGTTCCTGAGGAAGTCGGCGTTCCGCTGGATCTGATCTGCCACCGCCGCCAGGCTCATGCGGTTGAGGTATGGGTGCGACCAGGTGTGGTTGGCCATCTGAACCTGTCCGGAATCGACCATGGGACGTAGCGCCGGAGCGTTGACCGACCATGAACTGTTGGCACCGTTGACGAAGAAGGTCAGCCGAGTGCCGGTGTCGTGGCAGAACTGAGCAAACGCGCCCACCACTGGGACGCTGGCGCCGTCATCGACGGTGAGCGCCATCTGATTGCCGCTCCCGGCCGGAAGCCGGGCGAGGATGCCGGCTGGGGCGGGTACCCGGCCCAACGGAATCTTCCATCGAATGGTGGCCCCGCCGGCTTTCGGGGCACGGCTTACGGCAGCCAGCAAGCCGGCTGCAATGGCACACAACATCGTGCGCCGATCGATCTCTTGCATACCACCATTGTCACTCCGCGACTGCCCGGGTGGAAGAGTAACTTCCTTCTGCGCCTTGAACTTTCGGCTTCCATCGCTTGGGGTTTGCTGTGAATTCGCCACGTCGCACGGACGCAAACTCAATCGATCGTGTCGAGGCGGCCCGCCGGCCGAATGGCGAAGGGCGGGCCGGGTATAGCGACCCTAACCAGGGTTGTCACCGCTGGCCCGGGGATTGGCCTGTGGGTTGGGCACGTCGTCGCTCGGGGCGGTCACCGCGGCGGGTTATCGGCGGCTACGCCCAGCACACTGAGGGTTGTTAGCGGCGGTCAACGCGAGTTTGTCAGTTCGCCGCCCCACACTGACTGGGCGCCCGCGTCTCCGATCCGGTAGACCTGGATCATCGACGCGATTCCGACAACGACGGCAAGGATCGCGATGACCACGTTCGCGACGACACGGCGGTTGTCGGATCGCCCCTCGAGGACATGCAGCACCGCCAGCGCGATCGCGACGACGAGCAACGCGACCGAGAAGTAGATCATCCAGCCGCCGAGGTCAGCATGCCTGACCAGGATCGGGCTGTGAACCTTCTGTCGGTCGTACAGCCAATCACCGGCATTGGTCGTGATCGGCGTCAGCGCCGTCGTCACGATGGCCAGCAGGAGGACCAGCCAGACCAGGCGCCGGCGGGCGGCCGGCCATAGGCCGCAAACGATCTCCAACACCGCGGTGAGCGGCGCAAGGACCACCGTGAAGTGGACAAGCAGGACATGGGCGGGAAGGCCGTTGATGACGGTCATGGCCTCACAGTACGGACAGCAGGCCGAAAACTGCCGAATCTCATCGGATCGCGTTCACGAGGTCGAGCGTCGCCTGCGTGGCTTCTGCGAGTGCGGTGGCTTCCGTGTCGTCGAGGATGCCGCAGATCCAGTCCCAGTGCGCCGACACCGCATCCCCGGGCGACGGCGCGGTGATCAGCGACATGCCCTCCTTGCTCCACCGCACCCGCTCGGCCGCCGGCTCACCCAGCCGCAGCCCCCCGTCGTCGAACCTCAGCGGCCGGGACAGCACGGTCACGTGCTCACCCTCGACGGAATCAACCGTTCCCCAACGGATTCGGCAGTCTTGCATCACCTGCAGCGGCGTGGCCGGATCGCGGTCGAGGAACCGCACCCACGGATAAACCACGAAAACATGGAAACTGTGGTGGGCTAACGCCCCCGCCGGGTTCGTCAGGTCACCCAGCAGGCCGGTGACTTGACCCTTGAACGAGGCCCGCAGCCGGGCAAGGAGCGCCGCGGGATCAACCCGGTCCAGTTGCCTGCCGCCGACCCAGTAGCCGCGTACGACGTCGGCGTCGAGCGGGTCATCCACGCCGATCGCTTCGGCAATAGCACGCAGATAAGGCCATGCCCCATCGAACTCCTTTGCATGCGCGGCGATTCCGGACGGGTTGTCGCTACGCAGCACCCCCACGTCCGCCGGGCCGCAGTAGCCGAGTTCGTTGGGCGGGAATGCGTACCGGGCGAACAATGCATAGCCTGGCGGTAGCTGATGTTCGGGTAGTTCGCTCATTGAGCAGATCCGTGGCCTAAGTACCTTCTCATACCGAATTCCCCACCAGTAGCTGGCCCAGTGCGATGCCGCCGTCGTTGGGCGGCACGCGTCGATGGGTGATCACGATAAAACCCCTGTCGCGCAGGAGCTTCAGCGCCTGCTGCAGCAGCAGTGCGTTCTGGAAGACCCCACCGGAGAGCGCGATGGTGCGCGCGGCGGTCGTTTCGCGGGCCTGCACGGCGAGCTCGACGATCAGCGCGGCCACCGCACTGTGGAACCGTGCCCCGATCGTTTCCGCAGGTACGCGAGCGCGGTGGTCCCCCACGATGGCGTGCAGAACCGGTGCCGGATCGATGATCGTCGTCAGCCCGCGTTGCACGTCGAATGCGTACTCCGCGCCGGCGACGCCGACGCCGCGGGACAGGCCCTCCAGCTCGATCGCCGCCTGGGCCTCGTATGCCACCACCTGGCGGACGCCGGCCAACGCGGACACCGCGTCGAACAGCCGCCCCATGCTGGACGTCGGCGCGCAGCCGAGCCCGGTGTCGAGTTGATGGGCGAGGACCTTGCGTTCGGCAGGGGGGCAGGCGGCCACGGGCGGCAGGTCGGGATCCCAGTCGATTCCGGCCGCCCACAGGTGGGCCAGCGCCATCCGGTACGGCCGCAGCACGCTGACGTCGCCACCGGCCAGCGGCACATACTTCAACTGGGCAAGCCTGCGGTAGCCCTTGTAGTCGGCAAGCAGCAGTTCGCCACCCCAGACCGCCCCGTCGGGACCGTAACCGGTGCCGTCAAACGCGAAGCCGATCACCTGCTCTGAGCCGTCGCAGCCGTGTTCGGCCATCACCGCCGCGATGTGCGCGTGGTGGTGCTGGACCGTGCGCACCGGGCACTCACCGGCGTTCCGGTTCGCCCAGTCGGCGGATCGATAGCGCGGATGCGCGTCGGCGACAAGCACATTCGGTGACACACCGGTCAGTGCCCGTAGGTGGCGCTGTGCGGCGTCGAATGCCGACAGGGTCGCCATGTCGTCCATGTCGCCGATGTGCTGGCTCAGCCACGCGTACTTGCCGTCGGCGACGGCCATCGTGTTCTTCAGATCGGCCCCGACGGCCAAGCTCGGCGGCACCGGGACCGGCAGGGCGACCGGCAGTGGCGCGTACCCACGCGAGCGGCGGATCGGCAACTCGGCGCCGTCGAGCACGCGGATCACCGAGTCGTCGCAGGGCACCAGGATGTCCCGGTTGTGCATCAGCCAGCCGTCGGCCAGCCGCGACAGGCGCTCGATCGCGTCGTCGTCGGCGAAGCAGATCGGCTCACCGCCCAAGTTGCCCGACGTCATCACCAGCACCTGCGGGCCGGGCTCGTCGCCGGCCAGGCCGAAGAGCAGCACGTGCAGCGGCGTGTACGCGAGCATGATGCCGAGGTCGGGGTTGCGCGGCGCCACCGCGTCGGCGACCCCGGTACCGGGCAGCCGGGGCAGCAGCACGATGGGGCGCTGCGATCCGCCGAGCACCCGCGCGGCCGTGTCGTCCACCATCGCGATTCCGCGTGCGGTATCAAGATCGGGCACCATCACTGCAAACGGCTTGTCTCCGCGGCGCTTCCGCGTGCGCAGCTCCGCCACCGCTGCGTCGTTGTCGGCATCGCAGGCAAGGTGGTAACCGCCGATGCCCTTGACCGCCAGCACGCCCCCACCGCGCAGCAACGCGCGGGCCGAGGCGAGAGCCGACTCGCCGGTCAGGACCTCGCCGTCGGGCCGGCGGTATCGCAGCGTCGGGCCACACGCGGGACAGCAGATCGGCTGCGCGTGGAAGCGCCGGTCGGCCGGGTCGGCATATTCGCGGGCACATTGCGCGCACATCTCGAACGCCGCCATCGTGGTGCTGGGCCGGTCGTAGGGGAGCGACCCGATGATCGTGAAACGTGGACCGCAGTTGGTGCAGTTGACGAACGGGTGCCGGAAGCGGCGGTTGGCCGGGTCCCGCAGTTCGGCCGCACATTCGGCGCACATCGCGACGTCCGGCGAAGCCAGTGTGCGTCCGCCGCCGGATCGCGACGTGTCGGCGATCGAGAAACCGGTGCCGCCGATCGGCGGGATTTCGCTAGTTTCGACGGATTCGATGCAGGCGAGCGGCGGCGCATGGTGGCAGAGCCGGTCGAGGAACTCGCCGATGTCGTCGTCACTTCCCTCGACCTCGATGATCGCGCCCGAGCTGTCGTTGCGTACGGATCCGGCCAGCCCGAGCGCTGCCGCAGTGGTGTATACGAACGGCCTGAAGCCGACGCCCTGCACGACGCCGCGCACTGCGATGTGCGTGCGCCGCCGGGGGGTCATGGCGAGGCGTCCTGCTCGCGGCCCCGGCCCAGCAGCTCCAGCCCTGCCAGCGCAGCGTCGGCTCCGTCCTTGTCGGTCTTCTCGACGACGAAACCCATGTGGATGATCACCCAGTCGCCGGGCGCGAACGTCTCCTCGGGCAGCATGCCGATGTTGACCTTGCGCGGTTCGCCGGCCACGTCGACGAGCGCAAGCTGGCCCCCATAGCCCTCCAGCATCCGAACTACCTGTCCGGGGATTCCCAGGCACATAGATCAGCCCTCCCTCGCCGGCGTACCGGCTTCCGAACGGAGGCCGGCCACGACCTCCTCGATCGCACCGATCGCGCCATCGACAGCGGCTGCGACGGGGTCACTCAGGCCCATGCCCTCGTCCACCGTTGCGGCCTCGCAGCCGACGACCACCGTGTACGGGGCCGTGCCGCCCAGCGCGGTCAGGCTGGCGAACACTGCTGCGGGATCCATGCTGTGCGCATCCAGGGCCGCGGTGCCACCGAGAGTTTCGTGGTCGGCCTCGAACACGTGCACGGTGCCCGGCGAGCCCTGTCCGGGTACCGCATCGACGAGCACGAGTGCGTCCCACTCGTCGAGCAGGTCGTAGGCCAGATGCATGCCGCGAATGCCGTAGTCGACGACGCGCACTCCGGGCTGCCCGAGCCGGTGTGACCCGCGTCTGATCACCTCAGGACCAAAACCGTCGTCGCTGAGGAAGATGTTGCCGATGCCGGCTACCAGAATCCGGGACGTAATGTAACCCCCATTCCACTACATCCGCCGTATCCGCATATAGCGCAGCGCATCCGGGATCGAGCCCAGGCCGATGATGATGCCTACCAGAACGATCGCGCAGACGATCCCAATGAACACCCAGCCCACTATGTCCATCTCTAATTCCTTTCGGTGAGCGGTTCCACTTCATCAGGTGAGAAGTACAGGTAGCGGCCGTACCAGTCGTGCAGGTCGGCTGCGGGATCGTCGTCGACGACCACTGCGACATGCTGGTTGCCGTCGACGTCTTCGTGCACCGAGGTGACGCGAGCGGTCTTGCCGGAGAAGAATATGTCTTGCGCGTCCGCGCGTCGCGAGGGATGCAGCCGAACCCGGCTTCCCCGCATCACACGTACACCGTTCACCAGTACCGCGTCAATCCCGGGCCGTACCGCCAAGTCGGCCATGGGATCCCACCAGTCGACTCCGTCGGGTATCTCGGGGATCAAACCCGGCTTCTCTTCGCCAAGCGCACGCGGATTCCGCAGCACACCATGGAGATTCAGCATCGCCCCCGGTGACATCGTGTCGCAGCGGTCGATGATCTCGGCGGCCCGCGGGTCGGTGGCGCGGGCTTGGGCCTTCTCCTCGTCGGTCATCGTGATGATCCGCAGCGTCAGAATCTCGTCGATCTCCGTGGAGTCATAAAGGGCCCCCTCGCTTTGTTCGGCAATCTCGGGGTGGTCGTAGAGGATGATCGGAGACACCAGCATCAGGTCTCGTTCGCCGGGAAGGCCGGCCAGAACGGGAAAGCACCGATGCTGGTGGCAGCGGGCCACCGCGTCGGCCGCGGAGGCCGGCGGGTCCAGAAGCGACACGAAATCATCACTGTTCAGGTGGACGATGATGTGGGTGCCGATCATCGAGCCGGCGATCGCGTCGTCCTTGTTGGCGGGCGGGGTACCGGTGTTGTGGACGGCCAGGCTGATCCGCACCAGCCCGTCGTCGGGTTCGGCCGACAAGGTCAATTCGCCGTCGAGGCCCTGCCGGCTGCGCACCAGCCGCCCGCCGTCGACATGCTCGATGTCGCTGCCGCCGGCGACGACGATCGCAATGATCTGCCCCGCCAACAGGTGATCCAACCCGAACGGGCCGAACGACAGCTCGCGCTCGACCGCCTCGTCCCAGGTGAGCCAGGTCTGCGAGCCGGCGCTCAGCTCGTCGACCGGCTCGAATTCTCCCCCGCCGATGTCCCGTTCGGCGGTCCGGCGCTGCAGCTGAAGGAACCGCACGACGAGTGTCAGCGCGGCATCGTCCTCCGGGTCGAGCAGGACCTGGGCCGACATCGTGCTGTCTTCACCTACGCCGCGCTCGGCGGCTCGCTGCGGCCCCAGCACGCCGAATTGGAAGCGTGACTGGTTTTTTCGCGAATTCGCCCGGTACGGGTAGAGCAGATACCCCTCGTACAGCACCGCATCGGCGATGGTGCGAACTCGATCCCACTCGGTCATCGCGCATCTCCGGTGGCGGCTGCGCTCAGCAGCGACGTGATCGCATCGTCGAAGCCGAGCATCCCACGGTCGGATTTGTACGAGGCCAGCGCGTCGAGCGTGTCGCGGCGAAGCCGCACCCACCCCGTGTTCGGGTAGTGCAGCTGAATCAGGTCACGCCACACCGAAACAGGCAGGTCATAGTGGTCCTCACGATCCCACGGCACCTGCTGCACCGCGAAACCCCGTTCGCCTTGCACGAAAACAGTTCCGCTGAACAGGAATTGCAGCGGGATGGTCCCGTCGCGCAGCGCCTGCATGTACTTGGCGCCGGTCACCTCGAAGTCGTAGGTGCACTCCAGAGGCAGTTCGACCTGTGTGCCGCCGGTGAAGCCCGGCACCATTGCGGTGCTGTGCTGCCACAGAAACGTGCGCTGCGTGGTGCTCCAGCGCTCCCGGGGACCGAACAGGTCGAGCAATCCGGCCGCTTCCTCGTCGGAGTAAGGGCGCCGCAGCGGCTCGATGCGGACCTGGCATCGCAACGCGATCGCGTGCACCGGCTCGTCGCCGACCGCCGCGACGCCCACCCGTGCTGTCAGCACCGGTGTCACCGCGTAGGGTTCCGGCGCCACGTCCAGAACCGCGAACGTCACCTCGGTCACGGCGGGACGACCTCGCTGCGTGCCCGGACGTGGTTGAAGAATTCCTCGATGTAAGCCCGGACGTGCTGGCCGCCGTCGAAGCCGTGCCACAGCATCCGCAGCCGGCCGACGAACTCGTAGCACGCGTCGATGGGCACCAGGTGGCACTCGGGGGGCTGGGACTCCTCGTCGGGTACCCGCACGATCAGCGCTTCCGTGTCGTCGGAGAGCATGTCGACACGCGGGTCGGCGGCGCGGATCCCGTTCCAGGCGTCCATGCCCAATTCGGACTCGGTTGCGCCGGCCGGCCCCGGGTAGAAGGCGACCGTGCGGCCCAGCGACGAGTTGCGGAAAAAGAACGCGAGTCCGACCGGGATCTGCAGCGACTCCCACTCGCGGCGGCCCAGCGCGAAGTCGGGGAACGACAGATACCGATCCGGTATCGCCCGGTAGCGTAAGTCGGCGTGACCGTCGGTGAACAACAGGTAGCAGGCGCGGCACACGCACATCAGTTGCCGCCCTTCGATATTCACGACATGTTGATGTTCGTCGGCGATCGGCTCGGCGCACATTTCGCACCGCTCACCAGCGGGCTGGGGAGTCGAGCGGGCGGCGCGGATGCGTGCCAGCACGTCGTACGCGCCGCCCATTTAGGCCACCCCCTCCGCGACGATGGCCATCGACAGCACGCCGTCCCGCGTCAACAGGGGGATCGGCTCGAGATGGGCGCCCGCCTGACCGTTTCCGTCGACGCACGCCCCGGCGTGAACGACATCGAAGTGGGCGTGGCAGAGGGCGCAGCGCAAAACGGGAGCGGGCGAGCCGAGTTGGCGGTGTAGCACCGCGCCCGCCAGTGAACCCTGGCAGCTGCCGCACCGGTCGTGATAGGCGAACAGCTCGTCACCGACGCGGCACGCCACCACCGTCGTCCCGGCGACGCGGAACCCTCCGACCTCTCCGGGCCCCAGATCGGTGAGGTAGGGCACCGGTTGCCACGCCGCCGGCCGGCGCTGATCCTCATGCACGCGGCTCATCAACGACTCGGCCGGGATGACCCCGGACGCCGAATCCTCCTCCGCCGCAACCACTTCGATTGAGGATATTTCCGGCGCCGCGGCACGGACCGCGTCCTCGACCGCCAGCTCGAGGGTCACCGACGATGACGGGCAGCTGCGGCAGCTCCCGGAGAACTGCAGCCTCACCGTGTAGTTGTCGGGGTCGCCGGCCACCTCGAGCAGGTGGACGTCCCCGCCGTGGGATCCCAGGTAGGGCCGCACGCTGTCGAGCGCATCGGCAACCCGCCGCTCGACGCCGTGCGGATGGATGCCGTGCACCAGCATGAGGCTGGCGACCAGGTCGTCGGCGGCGAATGTCTCGGCCAGTTCCGGATTTGCGGACACCGCCATCCGCATCATCCGGTCCAGGCCCGCGCCGTACAGGTCGGTGACCTCGCCGACCAGTTGCTCGGCGCGCTCGTGCGCGGCGGCACCACCCGCAGCGCTGGCGTCGAGCAAGGTTTGAATCCGATCGCCGGCCGAGCGCCACTGCGCGTCGTCTGCCACCTCGTCCGGGCGGTCGGCCATGTGTTACTCCGTGGTGAGGGTTTGGGTGGGGGTGTGGAGTTTTTGTAGGGTGGTGCCGTTGCCGAGGTACATGTGTACGCCGCAGGGGAGGCAGGGGTCGAAGCTGCGGACGGTGCGCATGATGTCGATGCCTTTGAAGTGTTCGCGGTCGTTTTCTTCGAAGATGGGTTGTCCTTGGACGGCGTCTTCGTAGGGTCCTGGGGTGCCGTAGCTGTCGCGGGGGTTGGCGTTCCAGGGGGTGGGGGGGTAGGGGTGGTAGTTGGCGATTTTGCCGTTGCGGATGACCATGTGGTGGCTGAGTACGCCGCGGACGGCTTCGGTGAATCCGCAGCCGATGCTTTCGTCGGGGACGTCGAATTTTTCCCAGGTTTTGGTGCGTCCGGCCCGGATTTCGGTGAGGGCTTTTTCGGCGAAGTGTAGTGCGGCTGCGGCGGCGTAGGCCTGGAAGTAGGTGCGGGCGCGGTCGCGTTCGATGGTGTTGGAGCCTTGTGGGGGGATCTTCCATTCCAGTTCGACGGGGCCTTTGAGGGCGGTTTTGGGTAGGTTGATTTGCACGCTGTGGCCGGTGGCTTTGATGTAGCCGATGTCGACGAGGCCGGCCAGGGCGGTGGACCACAGCCGCGCTAGCGGCCCGCCGCCGGTGTCGAGGGCGAGGTGGTTGGTGCCGTCGAACCAGCGGGGGGCCATCACCCAGGAGTATTTGTCGTCGAAGTCGCGTTTTTGGGGGTGGGGGTTGGTGTGCTGGTTCCAGGGGTGGCGTCGGTCGACGGGGTTGCCCAGTGGGTCGGTCTTGACGAACATTTCCTGGTCGGTCCAGTCGTCGTAGTAGGAGTGGCCCAGCAGGATGCGGATGCCCAGGTTGATGTCGACCAGGCTGGTGGTGAGCAGTTTGCCGTCGACCACCACGCCGGGGGTGACGAACATGGCCCGGCCCCAGTTCTCCATGTCTTGGTAGGCGAAGTTGCACACCTCGGGGTCTTGGAAGGATCCCCAGCAGCCCAGCAGGGTGCGCCGTAATCCGACCTTGTCGTAGCCGGGCAGGGCCTCATAGAAGAAGTCGAACAGGTCGTCGTGCATGGGCACGACCTTTTTCATGAACTCGACATAGCGCATCAGCCGGGTCATGTAGTCGGTCATCAACTGGATGGTGGCGGTGGTGCCGACCCCGCCGGGGTACAGGGTGGAGGGGTGCACGTGGCGGCCCTCCATCAGACAAAACATCTCCCGTGTCCAGCGGCTCACGTGCAGGGCTTCGCGGTAGAACTCGCCAGTGAAGGGGTTCAGCGCGCGCATGATGTCGGCCACGCTGCGAAAGCCGTGCGCGTCGGCGTGGGCTGCGGGGGTGTTTTCGGCCTTGGCCAGCACCGCGGGGTTGGTTTCGGAGACCATCTTCTCGCAGAAGTCCACCCCGACCAGGTTCTCCTGGAAGATGTTGTGGTCGAACATGTACTCGGCGGCCTCGCCGAGGTTGACGATCCACTCGGCGATGTGGGGGGGTTGCACCCCGTAGGCCATGTTTTGGGTGTAACACGAGCAGGTGGCGTGGTTGTCCCCGCAGATCCCACAGATGCGGCTGGTGATGAAATGCGCGTCGCGGGGGTCTTTGCCCCGCATGAAGATCGAATAGCCCCGAAAGATCGACGAGGTGGAATGGCATTCGGCCACCTCGCGGTTGTCGAAATCGATCTTGGTGTAGATACCCAGGCTGCCCACGATCCGGGTGATCGGATCCCAGGCCATCTCCACCAACTGGCCGGGTTCACGCGACACCTGCGAAGGCTCGGGAATGATCGCTGTCATCACGGTTCTCTTTCAACTCGAAAAATCAACACACATCCACACACCACCCCGCGCCGCCACACCAGCGCCAAGGCGGCGCGGCCCGCACCTACCAGGTGCGGGTCGCTCCGGTCTCTAACGTGGTGCCCGGGTGGCGCCACTTAGGCTCGCGATCGACCGTGCGCCCGGTGATCTGACGCAAATTACGGATCACCGACCCATACAACCCCACCGCGGCGGTCGACACCTTGCCCCCGGGCGGCTCATCCATAAACGGCATGAACTTATCCGGGAACCCCGGCATCGTGCACCCGATACAAATCCCGCCCACATTCGGGCAGCCACCAATCCCGTTGATCCAACCCCGCTTGGGCACGTTGCACTTCACGACCGGACCCCAACAGCCAAGCTTGACAATACATTTGGGTGAACCGTACTCGGTGGCGAAATCACCCTGCTCGTAATAGCCGGCCCGGTCGCACCCCTCATGGACGGTATCGCCGAACAACCACTTCGGCCGCAACGCATCATCGAGCGGAATCATCGGCGCCTGACCGGTGGCCATATACAACAGATAGGTCAACGTCTCGGACAGATTATCCGGATGAATCGGACACCCCGGCACACACACCACCGGAATCCCCGCCTTGGACTTCCACTGCCACCCCAAATAATCGGGCACCCCCATCGCCCCGGTCGGATTGCCCGCCATCGCATGAATCCCGCCATAGGTGGCACACGTGCCCACCGCCACCACCGCGGTCGCCTTGGGCGCCAACCGATCCAACCACTCACTAGTGGTCATCGGCTGACCGGTGGCCGGATCATTGCCAAACCCGCACCAATAGCCCTGATCATGGAGCGCCTCATTAGGAATCGAGCCCTCCACCACCAGCACAAACGGCTCCAACTCGCCGCGATCAGCCCTAAAAAACCAGGCCAAAAAATCATCCGCACCACCGGTGGGACCACACTCAAAATCAATCAACGGCCAATGCACCGCGACCTTGGGCAACCCCGGCAACGCCCCCAGCGCAATCTCCTCCACACTGGGCTGAGTGGCCGCCGTCAACGCCACCGAATCCCCATCACAACTCAAACCAGCATTGATCCACAAAACATGAATCAACGTATCCTCTGCCTTAACCGCTGCCTCAGACGCCATAACCGCAGCTCTTCCCGGGACCCGCCGAATCCCTCACACCACCGGAGTCGACCCTCGGCCCACTTGCGCGGCGCTAGTTTTCGGGTCTACTCCCACCCCACCGACTTGTCAATGACCAGTTCAGCAAAAACCGTTTGCGCACGCGTCAATCCACGCGTACCACTGGTCGACCCCCTCGCCCGTGGTCGCCGACAGCGGGAGGATCTCAACTTTCGGGTTGATCGAATGCGCATGGCGTGAGCAGATGCCCAGGTCGAAGTCCACATATGGCATCAGATCGGTCTTGTTGATCAGCACCAGGCCGGCGGCCGCGAACATGTGCGGATACTTCAGCGGTTTGTCGGTCCCTTCGGTCACCGAGATGACGACCACCTTTGTTTGCTCGCCGAGGTCGAAGAGCGCCGGGCAGACCAGATTTCCGACGTTCTCGATGAACAACAGCGAACTGGGTTCGGGGTTTAGCGCCTCCAGGGCGCGGTGCATCATCGCGGCGTCGAGGTGGCATCCCGCGCCGGTATTGACCTGTACCACCCGGCAGCCGGTCGCCTGGATCCGCTCCGCGTCCAGCAGCGTCTCCTGGTCACCCTCGATGACCGCCACGGGCCGGTCCGCGCCGAGTTCCCGGATGGTGCGTTCGAGCAGCGTCGTCTTGCCCGCACCCGGCGAGCTGGTGAGGTTGAGGGCGAGGATGTTGCGCTCCGCCAACCACCTTCGGTTCTGTTCGGCCAGTTGGTCGTTCTTTTCGAGCACTTTCTGTTCGAGCGAGATGGTCTTGGTGGCAGGCGAGTGATCGTGGCCGTGGTGATGGTCGTGAGCGTGATCGTGATCATGGTGGTGGCCGTCGGCGTGGGTATGGCCGGGGTCGCCGGGGAGGGTGATCACCGCACCGTCGTCTCCGCAGCCGCACGTTGCGCACATGGTCAGCTCACTTCCATCGACAGGATCCGCAGTTCCCGGCCGGCGAGCACCTCGACATCGGCACTGCCACACGGGCACAGCGGGATCAGATCAGGCAGCTCGAACTCGTCGCCGCAGGAGCGGCAGCGAGCAGAACCGGGCTGCACATCAAGATCGAGGCGGGCACCGTCGGCGACGGTGCCTTCGGTGGCCAGGTCGAAGCAGAACTGCATCGAGTCGGGCACGACCCCGCACAGCGCCCCGACCTGAAGCCGCACGCTGTGCACCCGCCGGCCGTCGGCGTGCTCGCACACCGCGTCGACAACGCTCTGGGTGATCGCCATCTCGTGCACACCTGCCCCGCTTCGGCTGATGTCGCCGGCTCCGCGGCTCCGGCGGCCGATGAACCTCACGATAGGACGGCGGTCCGCCGGGCACAACGATGCTTACGATTCTCGCGTGACCGAGACGCTGAGCGACGAACACGTGGCCGCGCTGCGTGACTGGGTGCGTGGAAAGGGGATCGGTTCGGAGCTCACTGATGTCGCACCACTTGCCGGCGGGACGCAGAACATCGTGGTACGGCTGCGCATCGACGGCCGCCCAGTGGTGTTGCGACGGCCACCGGCGCATCCCCGGCCGACGAGCAACAAGACGATGCTGCGCGAGATCGCGGTGTTGCGCACGCTGGCCGGAACCGCCGTCCCGCATCCCGAATTCATCGCGGGCTGCGACGACCTCGCCGTTCTCGGCGTCGTCTTCTACCTGATGGCCGAGGTCGACGGGTTCAATCCGGGCAATGAGGTATCGGACGCCTACGTTCGTGATGAGACGTTGCGTCACCGCGTCGGCCTGCATTTCGCAAAATCCCTTGCGCTGCTTGGCAATGCGCCATGGGAAGGTAGCGAACTGGACGCCCTCAAGCGGCCGGGATCCTTTCTGGCGCGCCAGGTTCCGCAGTGGAGGGGCATGCTCGACTTGTATCGTCAGCAGGAGTCCTACGCGCCCGACTCGCTGCCGGGAGTCGACGAGCTGGCCGACTGGCTGGAGACCAACCGCCCGCCTGACGCGGCGCCGGGAATCATGCACGGTGACGTCCATCTCAACAACGTCCTGTTGCGACGAGACCGGCCGGAAGTGGCGGCGTTCGTCGACTGGGAGATGGGTACTGTCGGCGATCCGCTGCTCGATCTCGGGTGGCTGTTGATCTGCTGGCCCGTCGATGCCGACCCGTTGGGTGTGGGCCAACCGCTGGCCTCGCTGGGCGGTCTGGCCACTCGGCAAGAACTCCTGGACGCGTACCTTTCCGCCGGCGGCCGGTCGACCGCGCAGCTGGATTGGTACGAGGCGCTGGCCTGTTTCAAGCTCGGCGTGGTGCTGGAGGGCAGCTGGGTGCGCATGCTGGCCGGGCAGGCGACCCGTGAAGTCGGTGAGCGCCTGCACACATCGGCCGCGCGACTGATCGAACTCGGCAGCCAAGTGGCAGAAGGCAAGGACCCGTTCGGGTGACTTTCCGGCGGCGAGCAGATACGTCAATCACATTGGCGCGGAAGGTTCTATGCGATTCTGCGTCTGCTCGTCACGCTGCGACCGGATCGGGGGCGCCCGCGCGGTCCTTCACCACCCGGTAGGCGAAGTATCCGGCCACGAGCGTCACGGCGACGAAAATCACCGCGAAGTACTGCAGGAACCACGACGTGCCGTCCGGGTCGTACACCTCGGTCCGTGGCCAGGCGATGTTGGCGCACAGCAGCGCGCCCATGATCACCGCGGTCACGTTGACCGGAACGCCCCACTTCCCCAGGTCGAGGATCGGCGCCCCGTAGCTGAGGCTGCGGCCGCGCAGCCGCTGGATCAATGCGGGGACGGTGACCATCAGGTAGGCCAAGTACACGATCACGACCGACACACTGGTGATCGCGGCGAATACGCCGGCCTGGCCCAGGTTGACCAACAGCACCCCAATGGCCAGGACGCTCACTGTCGTGCCGGTGATCAGCGGGGTGCCGGTGCTCTTGTTGACCCGGGCGAGCAGCGACCCGAACGGCAGCCGGTTGTCGCGGGCCATCGAGAACATCACCCGCGACGCCGACGCCTGGATGGCCAGGGTTGCCGAGAAGATCGCGACCGCGACGATGATCAGCAGCGTCTTGCCCAGCCAGGTGTTCAGCTGGCTGGTCAGCACCCAGGCAATGCCTTCGGTTGACAGCAGCGGGTCGTGGAGGGACGGCGCGGCCAACAGCGCCGCGAGGATCATCAGCCCGCCGCCGACGAAGGACACCAGCAGTGCGTTGATGATCGCCTTGGGCGCGGTCTTGCGCGGATCCCTGGTCTCCTCGGAAAGCTCTGCGGCGCTGTCGAATCCGTACATCACATAGGCAGCCATCAGCATCGAGGCCAAGAACGCCGAGAGGTATCCCAGTCCGTGGCCGTGCCCACCCGTGTCGAGGATCGCGGCCGGGCTGCGCTCTGCTTTGATGAACATCGCGGCGACGATCAGGACCACGCCGATGATCTCGATCGTCACGCCCGTGACGGTGATCTTGCCCATGAACGACACACCGACGCCGCTGACGATCGTGCACAGCCCGATCGTGATCGAGCCGAGGATGATGCCGTTGGTGGCGCCGCTGACCGACGTCAGCGCCGGATCGCCGCCGACGAGTTGAAAGCCGCTCCAGATCGACGGGAGCACGCTCTGCATCGCGATCGCCAGCGCCGAGACGCTGACGATGTAGCCGATCAGCATGAACCAGCCCGCGAACCAACCGACGGCATTGCCCGCGAGCCGGCGCGACCACTGGTAGATGGCGCCGGCCACCGGGAACTTGCCGGACAGTTCGGCGAACACCAGGCACACACAGAACTGGCAGATGAACACGATCGGCCAGGTGAAGAAGAAGGCCGGACCACCGAGGCCGAAGCCGAGCGCGAACAGCGCGAACACCGTGGTCAGAATCGACACGAACGAGAACCCGGAGGCGAACGCGGCATACGTGCCGATACCCCGATGCAACTCTTGGGTGTATCCGAGTTCGGCCAGGGCATCAGCGTCCGCCTGGGACGAGATCGCCGGATCGAACGTAGCGGTCATGGGCTACTCCTGACGGTGGTGGACCTGGCTACTGCGCTGTAGGGCGATCCGGATGACCAAATAACTGTCGTGTGACAGAAATTATCGGGGGATTTTGTTGCCGAGGTTTCCCCAATGTCACAACTCTGTGACCAAGCTCCACACGGGTGACAATCGTCGATATGTCGGAGCAGACCGGCTTCGCCGCGGTCCTGGCGAGCATTGATGCTGCCACCGATGAGCCACAATTGCGCGCCGCGGTGGCCGAGGCGCGGGAGGCCGCGGTGGCCGCTCTGAACGCGCATACGCCCGCCCTGACATTGGCCGACGCCTGGTCCGCGGTGTTGATGCACGCCCTCGGCGCGGCGACGCGGCTGGCCACGGTGGAGGCCATCCCGTGGACCTGGTTCGTCTCCGGCAGCGTCGGGCGGGGCGAGGCGATTCCGGGGTCTGACGTCGAAACGCTGATCTCGCTGGACGACAGCGTGGACCACGACGAGAAGTCGACGGCGATGGTGCTGGCCGCGGACGTGCACGCGATGCTGGAGCGCTGCGGACTGAAGCCCGACGCGAACGGAGTGCTGGCCAGCCGGGGCCGGTTCTGCCGGCGGCGATCCAATTGGTCCGCCGGCATCGAGCGGTGGTGCGCCGAGCCCGCCGAAGATCGTGGGGTGGTGATGACCGGCCTGCTGTCCGACTGCATGGCGGTCGGACAGCCCGCCGATGGATTGCGGGCGGAGACCCTCGACGCCGCGCGCCGCCACCCGCAAGCGTTGAGAGCGATGCTTCAGGACGCGACCGCGGTCCGGGCGGGGATCCCGTCGCGGCTGCGGGTGTTCGCCACCCACGCGGACACCGTCGACGTCAAGGCCGCAGCGGTCGAACCGGTGGTCAAGATCGCGCGCTGGGCTGCGATGTCGGCCGGGTCGGACTCGGTGTTCACGCTCGAGCGGCTCGATCATGCGGCAGCGGCAGGCACGTTGGACGCCGACGATGCGGCGACACTGCGCGAGTGCTACGCGGCGTTGTCGCATGTCCGCTGGCGCCGGCGCGCAGGTGCCTGGATCGACGGCGACCACGTGACCGACGTGATCTCCCTGTCGGCGTTGTCCCCGCAGGAACGCGCAACGTTGCGTGCAATCGGCCGCGAGGTCAACGGAATTCGTCGCAAGCTCGCGTTTCTCGCGTCGACACCGTCTTTCCACTGAGGTGTCGATGCGCGACGATCAGCTCTACGGTGTGGCGGCCGAGCATCGCTTCGTCGTTGACCAGACGCTGGCCGCCGAGCGGCTGGAAGGTTGGTCTCCCAACGGTGAAAACGTAGCGGACTTGGTCGCATTGGCCTGCGGCCGGTTGCCGTTCGGCGAGTATCTGGCGAATACATTAGCCGCCTGCGGGTTCCGTCCGCAGGTACAGCGCGACGGCGGATGTTCCGCCGCTACAGGCCATACCTTCTGCCCGGCACGTCCGTGCTGCGCAACAACTTCGGCGTGGAATCACCGAGCGCATTGGCGGAGTTGGAGTTCCTGGCGACCGCCGGGCGAATCGCGCAGTGGCACCGCCGGATCGCCGCCGGCAATGTCGACCATGGCGATGCCGACTTCAGCGTCGCGCATCAGCATGTGTTCGCCGACGTTTACGCGTGGGCAGGCCGATACCGTGTCACGGAGCTGCGCCGGGGCGAGGTGGCGTTCGCCTGGCAGTCAGAGGTGCGACCGGCGATGCAGCGGGTGGGCTGGGCTGCGCGGCGACTCGTCGAGACCGGCGGCGAACTCGACGACGGCGCGCTGGCCTACCGATTCGCTCGGCTCTACACCGAGTACAACCGTATTCATCCGTTCCGCGAAGGCAATGGCCGCGCGGGAACGCTGGTGCTGCACACGGTTGCGGCGCTGTGTGGTCGGCGGCTCGACCTCGGCGTGTTCACTTGTGACGAGTGGATCGACGCGTCGCGAGACAGCATGCCGCCGCGCCGCGACGGCCGTGCCAGTCACCGTCCGTTCCTGCCGCTTTTCCTGCGCGCGCTGGGTTAGTGTCCGCCGGGCGGTTGCCTGCGCCAAATTCGGCCATTGCCCGTTGAATCGCCCTTGGCGGGCCGGCCGCGCGATATACCCCCGCGGGTACCATGGCAGGAGCATGAACAGGGAAAGGAACCACCATGGTTGGTGACGAAGACGCGATCGCTGCGGTGCTCAACCGGCTGCGGCGGGCACAGGGCCAACTCGCGGGAGTCATCTCGATGATCGAGCAGGGCCGCGACTGCAAGGACGTGGTCACTCAGCTCGCGGCGGTGTCGCGGGCGTTGGACCGTGCCGGCTTCAAGATCGTCGCGACCGGGCTGCGGGAATGCATCAGCGGGGCTGCCGCTGATGACTCCAAGCCGATGAACGAAGCCGAACTCGAGAAGCTATTCCTGGCGCTGGCCTGACCCGCAAAGGAGCCGGACATGAACATCGCATTGTCGACCATGCTGCACACATCGTTCGAAGACGCGGTCAATCGCACGCGTGAGGCCCTGGCTCAACAGGGGTTCGGCGTGCTCACCGAGATCGACGTCAAAGCGACTCTGAAAGAAAAGCTCGGCGCGGACATGGAGGACTACCTGATCCTCGGGGCCTGCAACCCGCCCCTCGCACACCGCGCCGTGAACGTCGACCGCCAGATCGGGTTGCTGCTGCCCTGCAACGTCGTCGTAAGGGCCGATCCCTGTGCCGGCGAGGCCGTGATCGTCGAGGCGATGAACCCTCGCCTGCTTGTCGAGGTGACCGGGGAGCCCGGCCTGGAGCCGATCGCGGACGAGGTCACCGCGAGGCTGCAGGCCGCCGTGGATTCGCTGGGTGCACCCGCTCGGACGTAAAACGGCAAAGAAGTTTGCGGTGCGGGCACATCGCCGTCTAGTGTCGGCGACGTGCGTAGCGCGCGTCTTCTCGTAGTAGTGCCCCGCAGCGGGGTCTGATCCCAGACCGACCCCCCGCTGTGGGTCGCAGCTACTACGACGTCGGTCAGCCCCTTCCGACAAGAAGACCGGCACATGATCACCCAATCCGGCGCCACCACGGCGCCTGTCCCGCCCGAACCGATATCGGCTCGCTTCGGTGGCGTCCCGCTACCCCGCGGGCTCCGGGAGGATGTCGAGACCATGTCGTGGAGCACGTTCACCAGCACCTATACCTCCAGCTCCGGCCCGCTGCGGCTCGGCCACTGGGAATGCAGGGACGCCCACCGGCCTGCCACGCGGTTGGGGCCGGAGCCCAGGACGTTCGAAGCCACGTTCGCGATCGGCGACCGGATCGAGACCGCCACCGCGGCGGCAACCGGACCCGTCGCGGCCTTGACCGCGATGCTGTACGACTGCGGGATCTCGCTGGAGATGCTGCGGTTCCACCAGCTGGAGTCCGGCGACTACACCGCCACCTTCATTCAGGGATGTGATGGCCAGCGCGCCGAGTGGGCGATGGGCTGTGTCTCAGGACAAGACGCAATCGGCCCTGCGGGCCGTCATAGCCTGCGCCAACCGCCTGCTGACCGCCGGCTGAGCGCCACCCCGGCCGCGCCGAAATAGCTGGAATGCTACTTCGCGGAGTCAGTGCAGCGGGCGCAGCACAATCGGCATGCCGTCCATCGGCACCGGCATGCCGCCGTAGTCCCACTTGGCCTTGTAGCCCGGCCGGGGCAGTTCGAGCCGATACCGGCGCAACAGGCGGTGAAGAATCGTCTTGATCTCCAGCTGCCCGAACACCATCCCGATGCACTTGTGCGCGCCGCCGCCGAACGGGGTGAACGCGTAGCGGTGCCGCTTGTGCTCGTTGCGTGGTTCGGTGAACCGGTCCGGGTCGAACTTCAGCGGGTCAGTCCAGAGCTCGGGCAGACGATGATTCATCCCCGGGTAGGCGATGACGTTGGTGCCCTTCGGGAGGTAGTAGCCCAGCAACTCGGTGTCGCGCACCGCCTGCCGCATGGCCCACTGCACGGGCGTGACTATCCGGATCGACTCGTTCATGACCAGGTCGAGGGTCTCCAGCTTTTCCAGCGCGTCGATGTCCACGGGGCCGTCGCCGAGCCGGTCCGACTCGTCGCGGCAGCGGTCCTGCCACTCCGGGTTGGCGGCCAGGTAATAGGACATGGTCGTCGCGGTCGACGTCGACGTGTCGTGTGCGGCCATCATCAGGAAGATCATGTGGTTGACGATGTCGTCGTCGGAGAACCGGTTGCCGTCCTCGTCCTCGGTCTGGCACAACACCGTCAGCAAGTCGTTGCCCTCCTGCCCGCGCCGTTCTTTGACGCGATCGCGGAAGTAGTTCTCCAGCAGTTCGCGCGCCTTGAGACCACGCCACCAGGTGAACGGCGGCACGCTGGAGCGGATGATCGCGTTGCCGGCGCGGGTGGTGGTGGTGAAGGCCTTGTTCACCTTGGTCACCAGATCGTGGTCGGTGCCCGGCTCGTGGCCCATGAACACCATCGACGCGATGTCGAGGGTCAGCTCCTTCATCGCCGGATAGAGAAGGAATCGCGGGTCGTTGATCACCCAGTCGTCGGCGATGACCTGCGACACCACCTTGTCCATCTGCTCGACATAGCCGACCAGCCGAGACCGGACGAAGGCCTCCTGCATGATCCGCCGGTGGAACATGTGCTCATCGAAGTCCAGCAGCATCAGGCCGCGGTGGAAGAACGGGCCGATCACCGGGACCCAGCCCTGCTGCGAGTAGTCCTTGTTGCGGTTGGAGTAGATGACCTGCGCGGCGTCGGGACCCAGGGCCGCGACCCCCGGCAGCACTGGCGAGTCCCCGAACACCACCGGGCCTTTGGTCTTGTACAGGAACATCAGGTAGTCCGGTCCGCCGCGCAACATCTCGATGAGGTGGCCGAGCAGCGGCAGTCCCGCATCGCCGACGACCGGCTTGAGTCCACTACCCGCGGGCGGCTCGGCGAGCGTCCTTTGCGGGAACTCGGTGCGCAGCAGCCTGCGTTCGACGGCGGCCATGCCGGGGAAGTTGTTGATCGAAGGGGTGAACCGACGCCTGGCCTGGTCGAGCAGGTACTCAGGTGTGCTGATCGTGGCCATCGACGCTCCTTGAGTTTTGAAGACCGTCAGGTTTTGAAGACGCTGTGGTGGATCTGACCTGTAATCTTCATCCTCGCGACCATACTTGACGCATGTCAAGTTTTGTCCCGGGCGGGGTCGATGCGAAAGTCAAGCCATGACCGCCGAATCCGCGCCGTCCGGCACGCGGCGTACCAGGGGTGACCGGCAACGGGAGGCCATCGTCACCGCGGTGCGGGAACTGCTCGAGCAACGGTCGTTCGGCGATCTGTCGGTCAGCACGATCAGCGAACGGGCCGGCATCGCGCGTTCGGGCTTTTACTTCTATTTCGACTCCAAGTACGCGGTCCTGGCGGTCATCCTGGCGGACTTCCTGGAGGAGCTTGACGAGCTCACGCACGATTTCGCGCCGCGCAGCGCCGACGAGTCGCCGTCGGGATTCGCCAGGCGGATGGTGGGCAGTGCGGCGGCGGTGTTCGCCAGCAACCACCCGGTGATGCAGGCGTGCACGGTCGCGCAGAACACCGATGCGCAGATCCGCGAAATGATGAACGACCTCGAGGACACGGTGATCGACAAGATCGTCGGCGTCGTCGAGCAGGACACCGGGGCGCGGCCGATCTCGGCGGACCTACCCGCGTTGGTGCGTATTCTGACCGCCACTACCGCGATGACGCTTGCCGGTGACAGCGAGTTCGTAGGCAGGGGCCAAGACCCCGCGCGCGCCCTTCATGTCGTCGAGCAGCTGTGGCTGACGGCGTTATGGGGTGGCTCAGACGCGAGCGTTTGATCAGCCCGCCGGTATCGTCGCCGCCATGGCGGAGCACGGATCGACGTTCACGAACAAGAAATGCTTCCTGACCGGTGCCGCCAGCGGCATCGGCCGCGCGACCGCGTTGAGGCTGGCGGCCGAAGGCGCGCAACTGTGCCTCACCGACCGCAACGCCGACGGATTAGAAGCGACGGTCGCCGACGCGCGCGTGCTGGGCGCCGAGGTGCCGGAGCACCGCGCGCTCGACATCGCCGACTACGACCAGGTGGCGGCGTTTGCGGCCGACATCCACACCCGGCACGGGAGCATGGATGTGGTGATGAACATCGCCGGCGTCTCGGCGTGGGGCACCGTCGAGCAGCTGACCCATCAACAGTGGAGATCAACAATCTCCATCAATTTGATGGGGCCGATCCACGTGATCGAATCATTCATCCCGCCGATGGTTGCCGCGGGCCGTGGCGGGCATCTCGTCAACGTGTCATCGGCCGCCGGGCTCGTCGCATTGCCTTGGCATTCCGCTTACAGCGCAAGCAAATTCGGCCTCCGCGGGTTGTCCGAGGTGCTCCGCTTCGACTTGGCGCGTCACGGCATCGGGGTGTCGGTGGTGGTACCGGGGGCGGTCAAGACCCCGCTCGTGCGGACCGTCGAAATCGCCGGGGTGGACCGAGAGCACCCGCGGGTAGAGAAATGGGTGGATCGGTTCAGCGGCCACGCGGTGTCAGCCGAAAAGGCCGCCGACAAGATTCTGGAGGGTGTGCGCAAGAACCGCTATTTGGTTTACACCTCCAACGACATTCGCGCGCTGTACTTCTTCAAACGGACGATGTGGTGGCCGTACAGCGTGGCGATGCGCCACGCCAACGTGGTGTTCACCCAGGCGCTGCGACCGACCCCACGCTGATCTGAGGCATAGCGAGTTCGAGCCGCACACCGAGCAGCCGCACGGGCCGGTCGAGCTCGAACAGATCCAACACCTGTAACGCGGCGGGCACCACCACATCGGCGTCGATGGTGGACGCCGGCAGCTTGCGGATCTTGGTGCGCGTGAAGAACGCCGAATTGCGCACCGTGACCGCGACACGGGTGACGACGCGCGACTCGGCGACGACCTCGGCGAGTGTCCGGCGGGCGAGATCTTCGACAGCGGAATCCATTTCGGCGCGATCCGTCAAGTCGCGGGCGAACGTTACGACGTGGCTTCGCGAGCGTGGCACCCACGGCTCGGCGCTGACGGTCGTGTCGCCTCCGCCTTTGGCCAGCAGCAGCAGCCAAAGCCCGGTCGTGGGGCCGAATGCCGCCGTCAGCATATCGGGGTGGGTGACCGCCAACTCCGCCACTGTGGAAATCCCCATCGCGGCAAGCCTTTTCGCGGTCTTGGGTCCGATGCCCCATAACGCGTCGGTCTCGCGCTCACCCATCACGGGCATCCAGTTGGCCTCGGTGAGCTGGTAGATCCCGTCCGGTTTGGCGAAGCCGGTCGCTACCTTGGCCCGCTGCTTGTTGTCGCTGATGCCCACGGAGCAGGACAGCCCCGCCTCCGCGGCGATCGTGGTGCGGATGCGTTCGGCGAGCTCGACTGGCTCGTCGACGTCAGCGCCGACATAGGCCTCGTCCCACCCCCACACTTCGACGGGGAAGCCCAGGCCGCGCAGCAGGTCCATCACCTGCTCGGAGGCGGCGTCGTAGGCCGCGGGGTCCGACGGCAGGAACGTGGCGTCGGGGCACTTGCGCGCCGCGGTGCGCAGCGGCATGCCCGCGTGCACGCCGAACTCTCGCGCCGGGTATGAGGCGCATGTGACGACCTTGCGCGGCTCGGTCGGATCTCCGCTGCCGCCGACGACGACGGGCAGACCCTCGAGCTCGGGGTGGCGGCGCGTTTCGACCGAGGCCAGGAACTGGTCCAGGTCGACGTGCAGAATCCAGCGGTGCTGTCGGCTCTTCGCGCTCATCGCCGGTCACCGGCCGCACAGCTTGCGCGCCAAGCCCTCCCACGCATCACCCAACGCCCGCAGGGACAGCCCGCGGTCGTTGAGCTGATGCTCGACGTAGTCGGCCTCCAGCAGCGCCAGCAACGCGTCGGCCTGCGCGTCGAGGTTCCCGGTGGTGCCCGCCGCCTCGAGCAGGACCCGCACGTGCGTGCGGTGCAGCTCCGCCACCGCGTTGTACCGGGTCTGCGGATCGCGGGCGGCGTCGGTCATCACCGCGCTGTGGGTGTGGACGAACTTCAGTCGTTCCCGCCCGTAGGCCAGGAGCCGGTCCAACGGCGGGGCGCTGGGGCCGAGCGGCGGCGGACCGAACAGAAATCTCCGCTGAAGGTCCTGCTCGTCCTCGTCGAGCAGCACCACCATCAGGGCGGCGCGGCTGCCGAACCGACGGAACAGCGTGCCCTTGCCCACCCCGGCCGCCGCGGCGATGTCGTCCATCGTGACCGCGTCCGGACCGCGCTCGGCGATCAGCCGCCGGGCCGCATCGAGCAGCAGCGCGCGGTTGCGTGCGGCGTCACCTCGCTCCTGCGGCAGCTGGCCTGTGACGGGAAGTTCGCGCAGCTCATGCGACGCGGTCATGACTGCACTTTAACTCAGCCGGAATAAATCGGACCATGGTCCGGTTCGGCTCTGTGAGGATCGGCTCGAGACGCGAAAGGAATCGCTGTTATGTCGGACATCAACGTTCTGGTCTTGGTGGGCAGCCTCAGGGCGGCTTCGGTGAACCGTCAACTGGCCGAGCTGGCCGTCGAAAGCGCGCCCGACGGGGTGACGCTGACCGTGTTCGACGGGCTGGGCGAGTTGCCGTTCTACAACGAGGACATCGACAACGCCGACGTCCCGGCGCCGGTGACCCATCTGCGCAGCGCGGCCACGGACGCCGACGCCGCGCTCGTCGTCACACCCGAGTACAACGGCAGCATGCCGGCCGTGATCAAGAACGCGATCGACTGGCTGTCGCGGCCGTTCGGCAATGGTGCGCTAAAGGACAAGCCGCTCGCAGTGGTCGGTGCCGCGATGGGTCAGTACGGCGGCGTGTGGGCGCACGACGAAACCCGCAAATCGTTCGGGATCGCCGGCCCGCGCGTGGTGGACGCGATCAAGATGTCGCTTCCGATTGGGTCCCTGGACGGAAGGCACCCGCGGGAAAGCGCCGAGGTCGCCGAGAACGTGCGCAACGTCGTCGAGAAGCTGGCCGCCGAAGTCGGCTGAGCCGCTCGAGGGCATCGAGGTGTTGTGGTTCTTCTCCGGCTACTCCGGGGTCTTCACGCTGATGCACGACAGCGGCTCCTCGGCGGAGCGCGCCGAGGGTGGCTTCGGGCCATGGCGGCACTGAGCCTGCTGGGCACCGGCTGAGCCGGACGGGGCGGGCGCCGCCGGCGGTCGGCAGGTCGCGGCTCCGAAGTTTGCTGTGACATGGTCGCGACCATCCGGGCGTCGCAGATTGTCGGTGCCCACTGGTACATATAAGAGCGTGTCAGTCGCGACACCGAAATGTGATCTGCGACACGCCGCACGGCGCATCGTCGGATGGGTTATTACCAGGGAATTTCATAAATGTTGTTCAGAACATCTTGTATCTCTTCTGATTGTCGGCCACTAGGTGTAGTGTCTGGAGCACCGACAGACCGCCACGGTTCGGGGGTCGGCCGGAGCCCGAAATCCGGTGTCTTCATGCCCGGCGACGCTGCTCCGGACGCCTGGAATTTTGGGGGCCTCCGGGTTGCTGAAACATAGCGACATGCACTACCCGAACAGTTGCCAGCCTGTGTCTCGATTCGCTGAGGAGCCGTACCGCAGATGACCGTCACCGTGTACACCAAGCCCGCATGCGTGCAGTGCAACGCCACCTACAAGGCGCTAGACAAGCAGGGCATCGCCTACGACGTCGTCGACATCACCGAGGAGCCCGGGGCGCGGGATTACGTCATGGCCCTCGGCTACCTGCAGGCGCCGGTCGTGGTGGCCGGCAAGGATCACTGGTCGGGGTTCCGGCCTGACCGCATCAAGGCGCTGGCCGGAGTCGTGCTCAGCGCGTAAGGAGTTTGTCGTGGATTCGGGCACCGGTCACATCCTGGTGTACTTCTCCAGCGTGTCGGAGAACACCCACCGCTTCGTGCAGAAGCTGGGGCTACCCGCTGTCCGCATCCCGCTGCACGGCGGCATCGAGATCGATGAGCCTTACGTGTTGGTGCTGCCCACCTACGGTGGTGGGCGCGCCACCCCGAACATCAACGACGGCGGCTATGTCCCCAAACAGGTCATCTCGTTCCTGAACAACGAGCACAACCGGTCGTTGCTGCGCGGCGTCATCGCCGCGGGCAACACCAACTTCGGCGCCGAATTCGGCTATGCGGGCGATGTCGTTTCTCGTAAGTGCGACGTGCCATACCTATACCGCTTCGAATTGATGGGAACCGAGGACGACGTCAATGCCGTCCGCACGGGCCTTGCTGACTTCTGGAAGGACCAGACGTGCCACCAACCGTCACAGCTGCAGAGCCTGTAGCCTCCGCCCCGCACGGCGCGTTGCCGGGCGAGACGGACTACCACGCGCTCAACGCGATGCTGAATCTGTACGACGCCGACGGCAAGATTCAGTTCGACAAGGACCTTCAGGCCGCGCATCAGTACTTCCGTGAGCACGTCAACCAGAACACGGTCTTCTTCCACGACCTGGACGAGAAGCTCGACTACCTCATCCAGCAGAACTACTACGAGCGTGAGGTTCTCGATCAGTACTCGCGCAACTTCGTCAAGAGCCTGATCGACCGTGCGTACGCCAAGAAGTTCCGGTTCCCGACATTCCTCGGCGCGTTCAAGTACTACACGTCTTACACGCTGAAAACCTTTGACGGGAAGCGGTATCTGGAGCGGTTCGAGGACCGGGTGTGCATGGTGGCGCTGACGTTGGCGGCCGGCGATACCGCATTGGCGGAGAAGCTCGTCGACGAGATCATCGACGGCCGGTTCCAGCCGGCCACCCCGACGTTCTTGAATTCCGGCAAGAAGCAACGCGGCGAACCGGTCAGCTGCTTCCTGCTGCGCATCGAGGACAACATGGAGTCCATCGGGCGCTCGATCAACTCGGCGCTTCAGCTGTCGAAGCGCGGCGGGGGAGTTGCGCTGTTGCTGAGCAACATTCGCGAGCACGGCGCGCCGATCAAGAACATCGAGAACCAGAGCTCCGGCGTCATCCCAATCATGAAGCTGCTCGAGGACTCGTTCTCCTACGCAAACCAGCTCGGCGCGCGGCAGGGCGCGGGCGCGGTGTACCTGCACGCCCATCACCCCGACATCCACCGGTTCCTGGACACCAAGCGGGAGAACGCCGACGAGAAGATCCGGATCAAGACGCTGTCGCTAGGCGTGGTGATCCCCGACATCACGTTCGAGTTGGCCAAGCGCAACGAGGACATGTATCTGTTCTCGCCGTACGACGTCGAGCGGGTCTACGGTGCGCCGTTCGCCGACATCTCGGTGACCGAGAAGTACTACGAGATGCTCGACGACGCCCGCATCCGGAAGACAAAGATCAAGGCGCGCGAGTTCTTCCAGACGTTGGCCGAGCTGCAGTTCGAGTCGGGTTATCCGTACATCATGTTCGAGGACACGGTGAACCGGGCCAACCCGATCGACGGCAAGATCACCCACAGCAACCTGTGCTCGGAGATCCTGCAGGTGTCGACGCCGTCATTGTTCAACGAAGACCTGACGTATGCAAAAGTCGGCAAGGACATTTCGTGCAACCTGGGGTCGCTGAACATCGCCAAGACCATGGATTCACCGGACTTCGCGCAGACCATCGAGGTGGCCATCCGGGCGCTGACCGCGGTGTCCGATCAGACCCACATCTGGTCGGTGCCGTCGATCGAGCAGGGCAACAACGATTCCCATGCGATCGGCCTGGGGCAGATGAACCTGCACGGTTACCTGGCGCGCGAGCGGATCTTCTACGGGTCCGAAGAGGGCATCGACTTCACCAACATGTACTTCTACACGGTGCTCTATCACGCGCTGAAGGCATCGAATCGTCTTGCGATCGAACGGGGTACGTCCTTCAAGGGCTTCGAGAAGTCGAAGTACGCCTCGGGAGAATTCTTCGACAAGTACACCGATCAGCCGTGGGAGCCGAAGACCGACAAGGTCCGGCAGCTGTTCGCCGACGCGGACATTCGCATTCCGACACAAGACGATTGGCGGCGGCTCAAGGAGTCAGTGCAGCAGCACGGGATCTACAACCAGAACCTTCAGGCGGTGCCGCCGACCGGGTCGATCAGCTACATCAACCACTCGACCTCGTCGATCCACCCGATCGTGTCGAAGATCGAGATCCGCAAGGAAGGCAAGATTGGCCGCGTCTATTACCCGGCGCCGTACATGACCAACGACAACCTCGAGTACTACGAGGACGCGTACGAGATCGGCTACGAGAAGATCATCGACACGTATGCCGCCGCCACCCAGCACGTCGACCAGGGGCTGAGCCTGACGCTGTTCTTCAAGGACACCGCGACCACTCGCGACGTGAACAAGGCGCAGATCTACGCCTGGCGCAAGGGAATCAAGACGCTGTACTACATCCGGCTACGGCAGATGGCGCTGGAGGGCACCGAGGTCGAGGGTTGCGTCAGCTGCATGCTGTAGTCGGCTCGGCAGGAGTCGTTACCTGTAGGTGTGCTCGGGCCCTTGCGCCTTCCGGTACATGCGCTTGAGCATGAAGTCCCGCACGCGCCCGTTGTCGAGCACCTTGATGCCTGCGTTGGCAACCCACGGGATACCCGCCACCCTGTGGAAGTAGCGGCCGCGCCGGTACTCGCGGCCCCAGGCCGCCTCCATCCGCTGCGCGTAGTTGGTGAAGTCGTCCGGCCCGCTGTTCTGCAGGGCCGCGACGGCGCACTCGCCGGCGGCCAGGCCTGACTCCAGCGCCTTGGAGATGCCCGCGCCGCTGGCCGGCTTGCCCGCGCCCAGCGAGTCACCGGCGAACAACACTCCCGGCCGCCACGGCGGCCACGCGGTGAAGCCCATCGGCAAGCGCCACGCCCGCACGCCCTTGGACTTCTTCAGCTCCTCGATCGGCGGCAGATTCCACTCGCGCGGAAGCGTCTGCAGGAACTCGCCGAGGAACTGCGTCGCGTTGATGGCCTGCCAGTTCTTGTAGCTGTTGACGTAGCCCAAGCCGATGTTGACCCGGCCTTCACCGAGAGGGAACACCCAGCCGTAGCCTGGCAACTGGTCGCCCTGGAACGCCAGCTTCAGGTAGATGTCGAGGCTGTCGGTGTCGGGCCGGTTCGCCGGCATCTCGGCCCGGATCGCGATCGCGGAGTAGCCGTTGTACTCCGAATCCAGCTTCAGCGCCCGCTTGATCGGGGAGTAGGCCCCGTCGGCCGCGATGACCGCGTCCGCCAAGACCTGCTCGCCGCTCTTCAGCAGCACGCCGGTCACCCGACCGTTGTCGTCCATGACCGGGCCCACCACCTCGGCGGACTGCCGGACCTCGGCACCCGCCGACTCGGCGTGCTTGAGCAGCAGCGTGTCGAGTTCGGGACGTCGGGCGACGTGCCCGTGGTCAGGCATGCCGGGGCGGCGCGGGAATGACAGCTCCCACTCGCTGGGGCTGAAGACCTTGACACGGTTGACGCGGTGGAATTTGGCCACCTCGTCCGCCAGCCCCATCTTCTGCAGATAGCTCACCGCGCGGGCCGTCAGCCCGTCCCCGCATGGCTTGTCACGCGGGAACTCGGCCTTGTCCAACACGACCACTTTGGCGCCGGTCTGAGCGGCCTGCCATGCGGCGGCCGAACCCGCTGGCCCACCGCCAGCAATTGCCAGGTCGTAGCGCTGCGTCATAGGTCTCGTCTCGGTCTGCGGGGCCTTGTCGCCCCGAATAGTACCCACGGTTGACGAAGAAACACCGGCCGGCAAATGGCCTGCGCACGGCCCGCTGCGGCTTTTCCGCAAGCGTCTGGGCAGGTCAGTGCCGGTTGGCCCGGTAGAGTGTTCCCCGTGCGCAGATCGGCCAGACCGAGGTCCGTCACCCAGTCGGGGGTCAAGGTCGACGCGCGCAGCGAACGTTGGCGTGAACACCGCAAAAAGGTGCGTGCGGAGATCGTCGACGCCGCATTCCGGGCCATCGACAAGCGGGGGCCCGAGCTCTCGCTGCGGGAAATCGCCGCTGAAGCCGGCACCGCCAAGCCGAAGATCTACCGGCACTTCACGGACAAGTCGGACCTGTTTCAGGCCATCGGCCAACGCCTACGCGACATGCTCTGGGCGGCGATCTTCCCGTCGATCAACCTCAGCACCGACCCGGCGCGCGAGGTCATTCACACCGCCGTGCGGGAGTACGCACGGCTGGTCGACGAGCACCCCAACGTGGTTCGCTTCTTGATCCAGGGCCGCTTCGCGGAGCAGTCGGAGTCGGCGATGCGTGCACTCAACGAAGGCCGCGAGATCACGTTGACGATGGCAGAGATGTTCAACAACGAACTGCGCGAGATGGAACTCGACCGGCCAGCCATCGAGCTGGCCGCGTTCGCGACGTTCGGTACTGCGGCCTCGGCCACCGACTGGTGGCTGGGCCCGAACGTCGACAGCCCCCGCCGCATGCCGCGGGATCAGTTCGTCGAACACCTGACCACGATCATGCTCGGCGCGATCTACGGCACCACCGAGCTTCTCGGCATCAAGATCGATCCCGATCGCCCAATCCACGAGGCCGTGCCGCGCGAACAGCCCGTTGGCTAAGACTGCTCGGCGCCGGTCAGGTTGACCGGCGCGCTACTCTTAACTACCCGGTACCGGCGTTCCCAGGAAAGGACTGACGATGACGGTTGCCGAGCTGACCACCGAAAACACCGCGAACAAGCCGCCCGTCCACACCCGGGCCCTGATCATCGGGACCGGATTCTCCGGTCTGGGCATGGGCATCGCGCTGCAGCGGCAGGGTGTCGACTTCTTGATCCTGGAGAAGGCCGGCGACGTCGGCGGCACCTGGCGTGACAACAGCTATCCCGGCTGCGCCTGCGACGTGCCGTCGCACCTGTACTCGTTCTCGTTTGAACCGAAGGCGACCTGGAGCAAGCTCTTCTCGCCGCAACCCGAGATTTTCGACTACCTCAAGGGCGTCACGGACAAATACGGTCTGCGCCGCTACATCCGTTTCAATTCGCTTGCAGAGCGGGCTCATTGGGATGACAGCGCCCAACGATGGCACGTCTTCACTGCGACGGGTCAGGAGTACGTGGCGCAATTCCTCATCTCCGGCGCGGGGGCGCTACATATTCCGTCCATTCCCGATTTCGAGGGCCGCGATGAATTCGCCGGCACCGCTTTCCATTCCGCGCAGTGGGACCATGACATCGACCTCACTGGCAAGCGGGTGGCCGTGATCGGCACCGGAGCCAGCGCTATCCAGATCGTGCCCGGCATCATTGGCGAGGTCGCGGAATTGCAGCTCTACCAACGCACACCACCCTGGGTGGTTCCGCGGCCCAACGAGCCGTTCCCCGGCTGGCTGAAGACCGCGTTTGCCACGGTCCCGGGCTTGCGACTCGCGGCGCGCAGCGGCATCTACTGGTTCCTCGAGGGGCTGGGTTACGCGATGACCAAGCAACCCAGCCTGCTGCGTGCAGTAGAAGCGGTGGGCATGTGGAACATTCGCCACCATGTTCCCGACAAGGAGCTGCGCCGCCGCCTGACGCCGAGCTACCGTGCCGGTTGCAAGCGAATCCTCTACTCGCCCGATTACTATGAGGCCGTCGCCAACCCCAAGACGACGCTCGTCACCGATAAGATCGCCCGGATTACGCCGACCGGTATCGTCACCGCTGACGCAACCGAACGTCCCGTCGACGTCATCGTGTTCGCCACCGGCTTCCATGTCATCGACTCGTATACCTACTTCGAGATCAACGGTCCGCATGACGAGGACCTCGTGGACCGCTGGAACCGGGAGGGCCTGGCGGCCCTGCGGGGAATCGCCGTGGCCGATATGCCCAACCTGTTCTTCCTGCTCGGGCCCAATACCGCGCTGGGGCACACCTCGGTGGTGATCATGATCGAATCGCAGATCCGCTATGTCGCCCAGGCGATCGCCGCAGTCGACAAGCGCGGGGCGCAGGCGCTGGCACCTACCCGCGCTGCACAGGACCGCTACAACGATGAGTTGCAACGCCAACTCGCCCGGTCGGTATGGAACACGGGCGGCTGCCGAAGCTGGTATCTCGACGAGCATGGCGTCAACCGGACCCTCTGGAGCGGCATGACCTGGCAGTACTGGCTGGCAACTCGTGAGCTGGATGCCGATGAGTACCGTTTCTCCGGCTTCGGCGCCGACACGAAAACACAAGGTGTTGCGGTACCCGAGACTGTCGGACCCCAGGGGTAGTGTCGGAAGTCTGCACAATGACCACGAAGTGGGGTTCTGGTGAGCGACAACCTGAAGCTGATCGACCGCGTCTCGGCGATTAACTGGAACCGTCTGCAAGACGAGAAAGACGCGGAGGTTTGGGACCGGCTGACCGGTAACTTCTGGCTGCCGGAGAAGGT
Organism: uncultured Actinomycetota bacterium; assembly: GCA_963811535.1. Classification (GTDB taxonomy): domain Bacteria; phylum Actinomycetota; class Actinomycetes; order Mycobacteriales; family Mycobacteriaceae; genus Mycobacterium. Next base: position 316,902 of record CAWERF010000004.1, read on the forward strand.
GCCGGTGTCCAACGACATCCCGTCGTGGGGCACGCTGACCGACAACGAGAAGCGGCTCACCATGCGGGTGTTCACCGGGCTGACGCTGCTGGACACCATCCAGGGCACGGTCGGCGCGGTGAGCCTGATCCCCGATGCGCTCACCCCGCACGAGGAGGCGGTCTACACCAACATCGCGTTCATGGAATCGGTGCACGCCAAGAGCTACAGCTCGATCTTCTCGACGCTGTGCTCCACGAACGAGATCGACGAGGCGTTCCGCTGGTCGGAGGAGAACCCGAACCTGCAGCGCAAGGCCGAGATCGTGATGCAGTACTACCGCGGCGACGAGCCGCTGAAGCGCAAGGTGGCCTCCACTCTGCTGGAGAGCTTCTTGTTCTACTCCGGCTTTTACCTGCCGATGTACTGGTCCAGCCGGGCCAAGCTGACCAACACCGCGGACATGATCCGGCTGATCATCCGCGACGAGGCCGTGCACGGCTACTACATCGGCTACAAGTACCAGCGCGGGCTGGCATTGGTCGACGACGTGAAGAAGCAAGAGCTCAAGGACTACACCTACGAGCTGCTGTTCGAGCTCTACGACAACGAGGTCGAATACACCCAGGACCTCTACGACGAGGTCGGCCTCACCGAGGACGTCAAGAAGTTCCTGCGCTACAACGCCAACAAGGCACTGATGAACCTCGGCTACGAGGCGCTGTTTCCCCGCGACGAGACCGACGTCAACCCGGCGATCCTGTCGGCGCTGTCACCGAACGCCGACGAGAACCACGACTTCTTCTCCGGCTCGGGTTCGTCCTACGTGATCGGTAAGGCCGTCAGCACCACCGACGAGGACTGGGACTTCTGAACCCGCAGGTCACCGGCCGGATCGCCGGTCAGGCTCGCCGGGTCGGCAAACCTATCGGTCGACCGGATTACCACCCCGTGCCCACATTTTGCCCACATTCTCCCGAGAGCGTGCGTCATGCAGGGCGGTCGCAACGGCTTCCAGGTCGTCGTCAAACAGGTCGGCGTAGATGTCCAACGTCATCGCCGCCGAGGCATGGCCGAGCATCTTCTGCACCGCTTTGACGTTCGCACCCGCCGACACAGCCAGACTGGCCGCGGTATGCCGTATCGCCAAGTACCTCGGGGTGAGCCGGGCGACGTTGTACCGGTACCTCGCCGCCGAAAACGCGGCATAGCTCTGGGAATCCGTGGCGGCCTTCGTGTCCCTGACACGAGTCTGGGGGCGATAAGTAGAACAATACGGCCGCTACCGCAATGACGGTCACCCCGGAGTTTTTATACGACCAGATCGCCGAAGGAGGTCGCCGATGGACGGCATGACCGACGAGGAACTGCTGGCGCTTTACCGGAAGCGCGACTCCTACATCACCTACATCACCCTGGACCGGGCCAAGGAGTTGCACCGCGTGACGATGAAGTTCCGGCACCTGGGCGCGGCCAAGGAAAAGCCAGCGGCCATAGAAGCTGCCGGGTTGCGGGATGACCTGCTCGCCGTTGACCGCGTGGGGAACGGGCGGTTCCGGATGCCGAAAGCCAAAGTGTTCGGCTCCTGGCAAGCCGCTGCGCAACTACTTTTTTCGTTGTCGCGGTTGGCGGGCTCGAGCTGACTCGTCTGCGTCTTCGACTTTTTTCCGGTCCTTGGGTTCGCGGTGGGGCTCCTCGATCTTCATCGTGGCGGAGAGGCGGCGGATGCTGTGCTGCACGCTCTTGAGTTCGGCGCGCATTGCGGCAAGTTCCGGATCGAGCATGGCTTCCTCCTCGTAGCAACAGTCTCGTCTGCAGGAGTCGTGGCAGGTGCAGTCCGAGTCGTGGCATCGGCAATCGTCACAGCCGCAGGGCTTTTCGGGGCGATTGTGGTCAAAGTGGACGCAATGCGAGCTAATGCCGTTGGCTACGACGCAGATTTCGTAATGGCCGTAAGGGATGTGCTCTGCGGAAAAGCGCACGGATTGCGGTGCGCTGGGTGTCGAAACCGCGCGGGTGCTGAAGTCATACGTCCGGGCGTAGAAGACCTCATTCGTTTTGTGATTGCGCAGACGCACCAAGGGATAGTTGGTCGACGGGTTGCAGTCGTCGCCGTAGATGTTGGCCTGCGACAGCCCGGTGAGCTGCATACCGTTGAGGCGGTAATGGTGCGCGGTGGGTTTGCCGCTGCGATGAATGGAGGTAATGACCGGACGCCAGGCTTCCTGCGGGCCGCCATCGGGCTCGTAGCACTCGACGTCGCTGGAGCTGGGGCTGAAGAGAACCTGGCCCGTAGGCAGGAGCATGAAGCGGCTCCAGAACAGCTGGGCGTTGTTGTTGGAAGGCGTGGGCGCCGCGGTGATGGTATCGCTGAAGGGGTCGTACTCGAGGAAATGGATGGGCGAGCCCCAGTTGTTTACCTGAAATTCTGCGCAAGCGGCAAGGACCTTGCCATTGGGCAGTAGCGACGCAGGACAGTCGTTGCAAACCATGACCTTGCCGCCGATATGCGGGATGTCCGGACCTTCCACCCATGTTCCGGTGCCGGTGTAGACCGCCGGCGGCGTGTAAATCGCGGTCCTCCCATAACCGCCGGCGTCGGCGGCGCCAAAATAAATGACCTTGCCGTTGTACATCAGCATGGCGGGGCCGATCTCCGCCATCAAGTGGTCGACGATGTCCACCGGCAAAGCACCTTCGCCTTTCCACGAGTTGGAAGAAATGCTGTAGCGCTCGGAATCGTAGGGCGGGAAGCACTGCGCGGTGACGATGGAATCGTCGGGGAGAAGGATCCAGGTTTCTTCATTGGGGCGGACCGCCTTGCTCGCAGCGGGAGTCCAGGAGTTGGTAACAGGGTCAAAAATGTCGCATTGCGGCGTGCTGAGGGCGCCGATCATGAGATCGCCGTTGGGGAGAATGCAGCAGGCGGCGTCGCCGACCGTGGACCAACCGGGCGGGGACGGCATGGGGCTCCAGGTATCGGAGACCGGATCGTAGATTTCGCCTTTGTTGGTGTCGCCACCGGCGCCGCTCTGCTCACCGCCGATCAGAATGATGCGGCCGTCTTTGAGCATGCCAGAGGCGTAGTAACGCCGCCAGAAGCTCATATCGGCTAGCGGCGACCAGGTTCCGTTGATGTAGCTCCCGTGCTTGTCTGGGGTTAGCGCGTGCCAGTGTGCGGTAGCTTCCTCCTGCACCATGACGCGTCCGTCCGAAAGCAGGATCATTGTGCTGGTATTGAATGTGGGCTGATTGTTCAGCTTGTGCCAGGTTCCGGCCATGGGGTGTGTCCTCCTTTAGGGGCGCGGCTGAGGGTGCCCTGTGTTGTGTCCGTCGACCAGGCAGCCGGACGGCGCCGCATGCGAGGTGGGGTTGTTAACTCTCGCATCAGCCATGGGATGCCTTCCTCGACAACGTCGCTCAAAGACGGGATTCGGTCGCTTCGCTCGAAGTCAACGTCGTTCGGCGTGCTGAGCGCAATGGCCGGGTCCGCTGAGCGGACCGGGCTTGCACCCCCAACTGGTTCTGGTGGCGTGAAACGGGAACTATGGACGGTTGGCGGCACGTGAATCGGGCTGTGCACGCATGTCGAACGCTCCGGCGCGGGTCAGGAGTTCGGCGCCGTCGAGGCCTGGCCGGACGGCACGTTTCTGGCGCTATCCGGCTGCTGCTCCACGGGGCAGGGTCACGAGACCTCGTTCCCACAGGTGGTTGCCGCCGTTCTCGATGTCGGCGTGGACAGGGTGCGGCTGCTCGAGCGCGACACCGCCGTCGTGCCCCAGGGCACCGGCTCGTTCGCCAGATCGAGCTTGAAGGGCCATAGCGCTGTCCGGCGGCCACGGCCGCCGGATCATCCCACAATCGCGAAGGCGATAGCGCTGGGCGACGCCCCGACGACGATCGGCATCTCGGGGTGGTTGGTCGAGGTGCGGATCGGGGTGAGCAGGTTGGGGCCTCCGGTCACGTAGAGCGTCTTGCCGTTCGGAGTGACGCCGAGGGTGAACGGCGCATGTGGGACCGGAATGGGGTTGCCCGCCGTGTTGGTGGCTACCCGGATCGGTGTCACGGCGTCGCCACCAGTCGCGAGGACGTACAGCGTCCGTCCATTGGGTGTGACGGCCATGTCGAAGGGCTGGTGCTCGCCTGGCGTGGTGCCCAGCTTGAACCGGTGTGGAGCACAATTTGAGCCGGTTTGTGTCCAGGTTGATTAGGACCGGCCACGGAGCCTGTCTGGCGCGCTGACCGAACGTCTAAGCCCGCGACCTTGTGGGGCGGCTCGGCCACACCACCCCGCAGGCGGCGATGCGCTACCAGCACACCAGCGCCGAGCGGGACCGGACGCTGGCCGCGCGCATTGCCGAGCTTGCCGCGTCCGGTGGGTTTGTCTAACGGCTCGACAGCCGCACCGCCGGAGCGCCGCCCTGGGTCCGCCTGGGGCGGCGTTCTCGTCTGTCCGGCGGCGTCCGGCTCGGCTCCGACGCGGCCACCGGGCCGAGTAGCTCCGGCAGGCTCGAGACCCTGGCTCCGGCGGCGGCGTCGACCGGCTCCGGCTCGGCGTGCTCGACCGGCTCGGCCATCCTCAAGCGCGCCAGCCGCGCCAGGCAGAGCCGCGCGAACAGACACACCACCCCGGCAGCCGGTACCGGCAGCGGTGCGCGCACCGGGTCCGCCGAAAGTATGCGGGGCATGTTCAGCAGAGCCGCGCGCTCGTGAGCTAGAACGCCGCCGCGCCGGATTGTTCGGCGCGCGCCGCCAGGGTCAGACCAGCGCGACGGACACGGCGGCACCGGCTCGGCCAGTCCCGCCAACCAGTCCGGCGCGCTCGGAGCGCTCGGCGCGCTCGGCGGCTCGGCCAGTCCCGGCACACACGCCAGCACTGGCGGCAGCAATCCCCCCGAGCGGCAACGCGCTTAGTACGAGACGCCAGGTCAGCTAGCAAACACCCCACCCGCCCGGCTCGACCCCGACCCGGCTGCCGAAGCCGCACCGGCCAGGACTTGTGGTTTGGACGGCTACGGGTCAGGCACTTTCGGGTGCCACGAAAGCCACAGGTCAGCAGACGGCGCGCTCATCGGTTGTATGGTGCAACGCCGCCGCTGTGCCGGGCGCTCGAGCCGCTGGCGCAGCCCGAGCCTCAGCAAACATCCGCCGGAAAGGTCGCCGGCAGTACGTGCCGCGTAGTGGCCGAGCGGCTGGCCGGACGCCGGTCCGCTCAGCGGACCGGACTGTTGCCCCAACCACCTGACCTATGCGTAATGAACAAGTGACGCGTGGTTGGACGGTCGGCCTGAACCGCAACCAAACACACCAAGCAATAACAACCAACAGAGGAAGGAGAAGTGACTTCATGACAGAACCAGGTGCCGGCAGCCCCCTGACCTGTTTCGGCGTGATTGATGGTACTCCGATCGCACCGACGTACGCCGCGCGCGTCTATTACGTCGAAGCGAATGGGCAGCTCAACGAGATGGCGTGGAAAAACGGCTGGGTGAACAGCACGCTGCCCGGCACCGCAGGCCCCGGCAGCGTCCTGACCTGTTTCGGCTATAACGGTACGGATGCGCGCGTCTATTACACCGATGCGAATGGGCGGCTCAACGAGATGGCGTGGAAAAACGGCTGGGTGAACAGCACGCTGCCCGGCACCGGAGGCGCCCTGACCTGTTTCGGCGCTAACGGTGATGCGCGCGTCTATTACACCGATGCGAATCGGCGGCTCAACGAGATGGCGTGGAAAGACGGCTGGGTGAACAGCACGCTGCCCGGCACCGCAGCCGACGACAGCGCCCTGACCTGTTTCGGCGCTAACGGTGATGCGCGCGTCTATTACCTCGATGCAAATCAGCGGCTCAACGAGATGGCGTGGAAAAACGGCTGGGTGAACAGCACGCTGCCCAGCACCGCAGCCCAGAACGAACTCGCCCATCAACTGACCTGTTTCGGCGTGAATGATGCGCGCGTCTATTACCTCGATGCGAATCAGCGGCTCAACGAGATGGCGTGGAAAAACGGCTGGGTGAACAGCACGCTGCCCGGCACCGCAGCCCCTCGGCAGCGCCCTGACCTGTTTCGAGACCGGCGGCGCTGCGCGCGTCTATTACCAAGATGAAAATCAGCGGCTCAACGAGATGGCGTGGAAAAACGGCTGGGTGAACAGCATCTTGTGAATTTGCCGAGCACCTGCAGCTTCGGCTCCGGTCAGTAAAGACTGGCATGGTTTGCCTGGGCCGCAAATTCTGGAGTTCACGGCGAGTTCACGGCGTTTCGTGAATCGCCCCGAATATTGCCGATGAGCTGGGCGGATTCAAAGTGCGCGATACTGGATTGAACCAATCGGTACCTGCGGGCATGCTGACCGCCCCGCACCTGCCTGTTGGCCGGGACTGTCGGTCGTCCGCCGTAAAATGAATTCGCTTCACGAGATGCCGTCGCAAAGCTAGGACTGGACGGCACGCCAACCCCACGCTCGCGGGTGGCTCGGATGACGAAGCGGCTGGCACCAACCGGTGCGGGCAGGAGCGCCTCCGAGCTGGAGGCTCGGCGCATTCAGGAGTAGTGCAATGTCCCACTGCGGGATTCGGCCCATTGATCGGTCCTGCGGGTCGTACGGCTCTGGCCACCGGGTGCATTGGATACAGGCATCGAAGGCGACGGGGCGTGCCGCGCTCCACGGCTGCTCCCCGACGAGTTAGAACCAGGCAGAAGCGAAATGACCGAGCGGAAGCTGAGCGCAGCCGACGCGGCGCTGCGCGAGCGCATTGTCGAGTTGTCCGTGCATATCCCCTGCGGCGGTCTGCGCGGTCCCGTCCACGGCAGGTGGCAGTCGTGCGGCTGCGAGGACTCACCCGAGAGGTGGGAAGGGTGCGACGTATCCAGAGAGAAAGACCTGTGCGTCATCTGCTTCAGGGCGACGGCAGGCGGCACATCGCGCTGGTCGTGGCTGGCGTGCGCGGACTGCCGTCGGGTCAACGCATCGATCGCGAGCCTGGAGTCGAAGTATGGCGATCACCCATTCGCCCTTGGCCGCCACAGCCTGATGAACAGGATCGGCGTCGGCGGCGGCGCTCCACCCGAGGTTCAGGAGGAGCAGATCGCCCGGCTGGCGGCGTTTGCCAAAGGCGACGACCGGCTACGCGAATGGCGCAGGCGGGAGTACTCGCGATTGGCCAGCCGGTTCGACCCGCTCGCCGACATCCCACTGAGGGTTTGGCAGGCCGAATGGCCACCCGGCCTCGAGGCGTCGGTGAACGCCTTCGCGCGCCTGCTCGGGCGTGCGCCGGATCCGCTGTCCACCTGACTTGCGGAACCTGACTAGAGGCCCCATCAAATTGGCCCTTGTCGCCGATGCTGTGTCCGGGCCGGTTCGCCGCCTGCCGCTTCGCGGGTCCCGGCGCATGTGTTCGGCGAAGACGAACTCAGCGACATCCTGGAGGACCACGGCTTCGTCAGCGTCCGGACCAAGAGTGTCGGCACTATTCAGTGGGTGCGCGGGAAACGCGGATGACACGGCGGTGGTCGCGCCAACCATGCCGACCGGTGGCCAAAGCCGCCCGATCAGTGGTGCCCACACCGTGCCCACAATCTGCCCACAGTTACAGATAACTTCCGTGAACGACAGTGATGTCTTTCGGCAGTTCAGCGTGGTTTTGACTGTCTGACCAGGTAGGCGAGCAGAACCACGACTTCTTCTCCGGCTCGGGTTCGTCCTACGTGATCGGTAAGGCCGTCAGCACCACCGACGAGGACTGGGACTTCTGAACCCGCGATGAACGCGGCGCGAACACCTGCATGGGTCGCTGGCGCCGTCGGCGAAGAGCCACGACACTGAGCGCGTGACTACCACGTCGCTGCTGGCCTCGATCCTCAACTGGTTGCGTGCCGGGTACCCCGAGGGTGTTCCCGGTCCCGACCGCGTCCCGCTACTCGCGCTGTTGCGCAGCACCGAGTTGAGCGACGACGAGGTCAAGGAGGTCGTCAAGGCGATCACGACCACCGAGCCTGCCGGCCAGGCTATCGACCGCGACGACATCGCCGACTTCATCGCCGATGTCACCAATCGCAAGCCGTCGGACGACGACGTCAGGCGCGTCGCGCAACGGCTCGCCGGCGCCGGGTGGCCGCTCGCCGGGATGAAGGGCACCTCGCTGTAGCCGGGGGCGCCCTGGGTGCGCTACGTCAGTGACGCGGTGTCGATGACGAAGCGGTAGCGCACGTCGCTGGCGAGCACCCGCTCGCAGGCCTCGTTGATGTAATCGGGCTGGATCACTTCGATCTCCGGGGTGACGCCGTGCTCGGCGCAGAAGTCAAGCATCTCCTGGGTCTCCGCGATGCCGCCGATCATCGAGCCCGAAAGGCTGCGCCGCGCCGAGGCCAGCGGGAACACCGGCACGCTCATCGGATGCTCCGGCACCCCCAACTCGACCAGCGTGCCCTCGACCTTCAGCAGGCCCAGGTAGTCACCCAAGTCCAGGTTGGCCGACACGGTGTTGAGGATCAGGTCGAAGTTGCCCGCCAGCTCCGTGAAGGTGTTGGGATCGCTGGTGGCGTAGTAGTGGCTCGCGCCAAGGCGCAGTCCGTCTTCCATCTTCTTCAGCGACTGGGACAGCACGGTTACGTCGGCGCCCATCGCGGCGGCGAGCTTGACGCCCATGTGGCCCAGACCGCCGAGCCCGATCACCGCGACGCGCGTGCCCGGCCCGGCCTTCCAGTGCCGCAGCGGCGAGTACAGCGTGATGCCGGCGCACAGCAGCGGGGCCGCCTTGTCCAGCGGGATGCTGTCCGGGATGCGGAGCACGTAGTTCTCGTCGACGACGATCGCACCGCTGTAGCCGCCGTAGGTCGGGGTGCCGTCCTTGCCGGTGGCGTTGTAGGTCCCGATCATGCCGCCACTACCCGTGCAGTACTGCTCAAGCCCGGCGTTGCAGCTGGGGCACTCGCGGCAGGAGTCGACGAAGCAGCCGACGCCGACGCGGTCGCCGACCTTGTACCTGGTGACCTGCGGCCCGACCTCGGTCACCACCCCGGCGATCTCGTGACCAGGCACGACCGGATAGTTCGGCTGGCCCCATTCGGCCTTGACGGTGTGGATGTCGGAGTGACAGATGCCCGCAAATTTGATGTCGAACGCGACGTCATGCGGTCCGACCTCGCGGCGGGTGATCGTGGTCTTGGTCAACGGCTCGGTGGCTGACGTCGCGGCGTACGCGGAAACGGTGCTCAATGTTCTGACCTCTTTTGTCGTCTTTGGTGTCGTCGCACAGCAGTCATCAAAAGCTTAGCGAGTTTAACTGTTCTGGCCGCGACGCTGCGACCTCGCTAGTAGTAACCCACCAGGTGGCACAAAGTAATCCCGGAACCGCCTACAAACCGGGCGCCCAGAAGGCCTCACCAACCCTATGCCGGTCAGTTGATGGGGGCGTTGACCCATTTCAGGTCGGCGACGATGCCGCGCGCTGCGACGATGCCCTGCCCGGTCTGCCACACCTCGTTGTTCACCACGAATACCCTGTTGTCGCGGTTGGCGGACAGCTTGCGCCAGGCGTTGCTGTCGAGCACCCGCTCCGCACGGTCCTTGGCGGCCTGCGATGAAAACGACACGTAGACGATGTCGCCGTCCGCGGGCGAGAAGTCCGCGCCGTGCGCGAGCTCGGTGTCGCTGGCGCCGATCTCGATGTACGGCTTGTCGGTGAATCGCTGCGATGCGGGCCGGTCGACACCGAAATCCGCCAGCACACTGCCCGGGAAGTTGGCCGCGCCGTACACCCGGATCGTGTTCTCGGTCAGCTGCACGACCGAGGCCTGGAAATGCGTCGCGTCGCTGTCGGCTCCGGCCTTCGCGGCCTGCGCGTTGAAGTCGTCGACCAGCCCGTTGGCCGCGCCCGCCCGGCCCGTCGCCGCCCCGACCAGCCGCGTGTTGTCCTGCCACCCCGCGCCCTCGGCGCCGGTGAGCACCGTCGGCGCGATCGCCGCGAGCGCCGGGTAGGCGTCGGGGGTCAGCGCCTCCGAGCCGAGGATCAGGTCGGGTTTGGCCGCCTGGATGCCGTTCAGGTCGGGGGCGCTGCGGGTGCCGACCGCCGGCAGGTTGTGCACCACCGTGCCGAGGTACGACGGCTGGCTCTGCGAATCGTCGGGCAACGCGGCTGCGACGATCCGTGACTGCAGCCCGAGTGCGCACAGCGCGTCGAGTTGATCGCCCGACAGCACCACGATGCGCTGGGGATCGGCCGGCACGTCGCTCTCACCGGCCGCATGCCGCACGTGACGGGTGGGCGGCCCGGGATCAAGCGCCGCGGGCTGCGGCGCGCAGGAATCGTCGGGCCGGCGCTGGTTGCCCAGCACGCCGGCGCCGGCGATTGTCGTGGTGCTGGTGATCACGGACCGGCTCGGCTCCGAAGGTCCCGCGCCGCCGGGTGAACTTTGCATGCAGCCGGTTAAAACAGTGAGCGAAACGGACGTGGCCACGGCTGCGATCCCTGCGAGCGCCCCCGGCCTGACCACGAGGCCGACGGTAACAAATGGCCGCGTCCGGCCGACTTACGACGGTTTGTAGGACCCGCACCGACAGACCGCTGATTGGGGTTTAGGATTCGAGGGAGCGCGACGATCTTTGGAGGAACTTTTGACCGCCGAAGCGCCCCCTCTGGGAGGGCTTGAAGCCCGCCGGCCCTTCCCCGCACGCCTTGGTCCCAAAGGCAATCTGATCTACAAGCTGGTCACGACCACCGATCACAAGCTGATCGGCATCATGTACATGGTCGCCTGCTTCGCGTTCTTCTTCATCGGCGGGCTGATGGCGCTGTTGATGCGGGCCGAGCTCGCGGTGCCCGGGCTGCAGTTCTTGTCGAACGAGCAGTACAACCAGCTGTTCACGATGCACGGCACGGTGATGCTGCTGTTCTACGCGACGCCGATCGTCTTCGGCTTCGCCAACCTTGTGCTGCCGTTGCAGATCGGCGCGCCCGACGTCGCGTTCCCGCGGCTCAACGCGTTGTCGTTTTGGCTGTTCGTCTTCGGTGCCCTCATCGCGATCGGTGGCTTCATCACTCCCGGCGGTGCGGCGGACTTCGGCTGGACCGCCTACACGCCGCTGACCGATGCCATCCACAGCCCCGGCGCCGGTCCCGACCTGTGGATCCTGGGCCTGGCCGTCGCCGGTCTGGGCACCATCCTGGGTGGGGTCAACATGATCACCACGGTGATCTGCATGCGCGCGCCGGGCATGACGATGTTCCGGATGCCGATCTTCACTTGGAACATCCTGGTGACCAGCATCCTGGTGCTCCTGGCGTTCCCGCTGCTGACCGCGGCACTGTTCGGGCTGGCCGCCGACCGCCACCTCGGGGCCCACATCTACGACCCGGCCAACGGTGGGGTGATCCTGTGGCAGCACCTGTTCTGGTTCTTCGGCCACCCCGAGGTGTACATCATCGCGCTGCCGTTCTTCGGCATCGTCACCGAGATCTTCCCGGTGTTCTCGCGCAAGCCGTTGTTCGGCTACTCCACGCTGGTGTACGCCACGATCAGCATTGCGGCCCTGTCGATTGCGGTGTGGGCGCACCACATGTACGCGACTGGCGCTGTGCTGCTGCCGTTCTTCAGCTTCATGACGTTTTTGATCGCAGTCCCGACCGGCATCAAGTTCTTCAACTGGATCGGCACAATGTGGAAGGGCCAGTTGACATTTGAGACACCGATGCTGTTCTCGGTGGGATTCTTACTGACCTTCCTGCTGGGTGGGCTCTCCGGTGTGCTGCTGGCCAGCCCGCCGATCGACTTCCACGTCACCGACACGTATTTCGTGGTCGCGCACTTCCACTACGTGCTGTTCGGCACGATCGTGTTCTCAACCTTCGCCGGGGTGTACTTCTGGTTCCCGAAGATGACCGGGCGGCTGCTCGACGAGCGGCTGGGCAAGCTGCATTTCTGGTTGACGTTCATCGGCTTCCACACCACGTTCCTGGTGCAGCACTGGCTGGGTGACATGGGTATGCCCCGCCGTTACGCCGACTACCTGCCGACCGATGGCTTCGAGTCGCTGAACATCGTGTCGACGATCGGCGCGTTCATCCTCGGAGCATCGATGCTGCCGTTCATCTGGAACGTGTTCAAGAGCTGGCGTTACGGCGAGCCGGTAGTGGTCGACGACCCGTGGGGTTACGGCAACTCGCTGGAGTGGGCCACCAGCTGCCCGCCGCCGCGGCACAACTTCACCGAGCTGCCCCGAATCCGTTCGGAGCGGCCTGCTTTCGAGCTGCATTACCCGCACATGATCGAACGCATGCGGGCCGAATCACACATCGGACGGCATCCCGAGGTGACCTCGAGCTGATGCTCCCGCACCGCAGCGACTGGGGGTGAGCGCGCCAAGCGGAGGGTCGAGCGGCGACCCCAAGGTCTCGGTCCTGATCACCGTGACCGGGGTGGACCAGCCGGGGGTGACGTCGGCCCTGTTCGATGTGCTGTCCCGGCATCAGGTCGAGCTGCTCAACGTCGAGCAGGTGGTGATCCGCGGCCGGCTGACACTGGGTGTGCTGGTTGCCTGCTCGGCGCAGGTCGGAGACAGCGCGTCATTGCGCGCCGGGGTCCAGCACGCGATCCACGGCCTGGGCCTGAACGTGTCGATCGAGCGCAGCGGCGACCTGCCGATCATCCGGCAGCCGTCGACCCACACCGTCGTCGTGCTCGGCAGACCCATCACCGCAAGCGCATTCAGCGCGTTGGCGCGTGAACTGGCGTCGCTGGGCGTCAACATCGACTTCATTCGCGGAATCTCGGACTACCCCGTGACGGGGCTGGAGTTGCGCGTGTCGGTCCCTGCCGACGTCGGCGACCGGTTGCCCACCGCACTGGCGCAGGTGGCCGCCGACGAAGGCGTCGATATCGCGGTGGAGGACACCAGCCTGGAGCGGCGGGCCAAGCGGCTGATCGTGTTCGACGTCGACTCGACGCTGATCCAGCAGGAAGTCATCGAGATGCTGGCCGACCGGGTCGGGGCGCGCGAATCCGTCTCGGCCATCACCGAAGCCGCGATGCGCGGTGAAATGGACTTCGCCGAATCACTGCGGCAGCGCGTCGCGACGCTCAAGGGGCTGCCCATCAGCGTGCTTGACGAGGTCGCCGACGAGCTAGAGCTGACGCCGGGCGCGCGGACGACGTTGCGGACGTTGCGACGGCTGGGCTTTCACTGCGGGGTGGTCTCCGGCGGTTTCCGACAGGTCATCGAGCCGCTGGCGCACGAATTGATGCTCGACTTCGTCGCGGCGAACGAGCTGGAGGTCGACGACGGCGTGCTGACGGGCAGGCTGGTCGGCCCGATCATCGACCGGCCGGGAAAAGCCAAGGCGCTGAGGGACTTTGCACAGCAGGCCGGTGTGCCGCTGGAACAAACGGTGGCGGTCGGCGACGGCGCCAACGACATCGACATGCTGGCGACCGCAGGGCTCGGGGTGGCGTTCAACGCCAAACCCGCACTCAGGGAGGTCGCCGACGCGTCGCTGAGCCATCCGTACCTGGACACCGTGCTGTTCATCCTCGGCGTCACTCGCGGCGAGATCGAGGCGGCCGACGCCGTCGACGGGGTCCTGCGCCGGGTGGATATCCCGCCGACATGACGCGCCCCATCCCGGGCCGCACAACGCCGATACGGCACGATGGGCAGGTGGCTGAACCCGGCACCGATCCCGATCTGCTGATCGACTTTCAGAAGGTGTCGTTGCGCCGCGGGGGTCAGGTCCTGGTCGGGCCGGTGACGTGGTCGGTCGAACTCGACGAGCGCTGGGTGATCATCGGGCCGAACGGGGCGGGCAAAACGTCGCTGCTGAGGATCGCGGCCGCGATCGAGCATCCGTCGTCGGGCATTGCCTATGTGCTGGGTGAGCGCCTCGGCCGGGTCGACATGTCCGAACTGCGCTCCCGCGTCGGCCTGAGCTCGTCGGCCCTCTCCCAGCGGGTGCCCGACGGCGAGGTGGTGCGCGATCTCGTGGTGTCGGCCGGTTACGCGGTGCTCGGCCGCTGGCGGGAGAAATACCAGGACGTCGACTATGCCCAGGCGCTCGACATGCTGGAAAGCGTCGGCGCCGAACACCTGGCCGACCGCGCCTACGAGACGCTGTCCGAGGGGGAGCGCAAGCGGGTGCTGATCGCGCGCTCGCTGATGACCGATCCCGAACTGCTGCTGCTCGACGAGCCGGCCGCCGGCCTGGACCTGGGCGGCCGCGAGGAGTTGGTGGCGCGGCTGGCCGACCTGGCGGCGAACCCCGACGCGCCGGCGATCGTCCTGGTGACCCATCACGTCGAGGAAATTCCGCCGGGCTTCAGCCACTGCCTGGTGCTGTCCGAGGGTGAGGCGGTCGCCAGCGGGCTGCTGCCCGACGTGCTGACGTCGGAAAATCTGTCCAAGGCGTTCGGCCAGTCCATTGCGCTGGAGTACATCGACGACCGTTACTTCGCCCGGCGCGTGCGCGCGCGGGCCGCACACAGGGCGCGCGCATGACCGGAACCCCGATGACGCCACGGCCGGCCGCCACGGTGATGCTGCTGCGCGACACCGACGACGGGCTGGTCGTCTTTCTGCTGCAACGGCATCGCAACATGGAATTCGCGCCCAACATGACCGTGTTTCCGGGCGGCGGAGTCGACGATCGCGACCGCAGTGCCGACATCGACTGGGCCGGGCCGGAACCGGGCTGGTGGGCGCGGCGATTCGGCGTCAGCGAGGATCTCGCGCTGGCGCTGGTGTGCACGGCCGCACGGGAGACGTTCGAGGAGTGCGGGGTGCTGCTCGCGGGTCCCGACGAGCAGACCATCGTCGCCGACGCCACCGCTTATCGCGATACGCGTCATGCGCTCGCCAGCCGCGAGCTGGCGTTCGGCGATTTCCTGCGGCGCGAAAACCTGGTGCTGCGCGCGGACCTGCTGCGCCCGTGGGCGAACTGGGTGACCCCGCCCAGCGGGCACCGACGCCGATATGACACCTACTTCTTCGTCGCCGCGCTGCCGGGCGGCCAGCATGCCGACGGCGAGACCACCGAGGCGGTGGACGCCCGATGGGCCACGCCGACCGAGGCGATCGAGGACTTCGCGGCCGGGCGGCGGTTCCTGCTGCCGCCAACCTGGACGCAGCTCGACGTGCTGGCCAAGTCGACCGGCACGGTTGCGGAGGTGTTGGCCATCGAGCGCGAGATCGTTCCGATGCGGACGGAAGTGATCGGCACCGAGGGGAACTGGAGCCTCCAGTTCTTCGACAGCGAGCGCTACGAACGGGCGCGCCGCGGGCGGCCCTGGTGAACGAGTTCGTCAGCGTCTACGTCGGCGACGAGCGTCCCGGCATCGCCACGATGGTGCTGTCCCGGCCGCCGAACAACACCCTGACCCGGCAGGCCTGCCGCGAGATCGGCGCCGTCGCGGCCGAAGTGGGGGAGCGCGACGACATCGCGGCCGTCATCCTGTTCGGCGGCCATGAGATCTTCTCCGCCGGCGACGACATCGACGAGTTACGGGCATTGAACCCGGCAGAAGCCGAGACGGCGGCGCGGCTGCGCCAGGATGCCGTCAACGCCGTCGCCGCAATCCCCAAACCCACGGTCGCGGCCATCACCGGCTACGCATTGGGCAGTGGACTGGGCCTCGCGTTGGCCGCCGACTGGCGCGTCAGCGGCGACAACGCCAAGCTCGGCTGCACCGAGATCCTGGCCGGCTTGATTCCCGGCGGCGGCGCGTCGATCCGGCTGCCCCGGCTCGTCGGCGTCAGCAGGGCCAAGGAGCTGGCGTTCAGCGGGCGGTTCGTCGACGCGCGCGAAGCGCTGGCCATCGGGCTGCTCGACGAGATGGTCGCACCGGATGCGGTCTACGACGCCGCGGCGGACTGGGCCGGCCGGTTCGTCACGATGCCGTCGGCGGCATTGGCCGCGGCCAAGGCCGCGATCGACGGCGGCAATCTCGACATCGAACGGCGCCTTTATGTCGAGGCCTTTGCCCGCACCGACCGGCGGTTCGTGGCCGACCGCGCGGGCAGATAGGCTTGCCGGTCATGACCACGACCAGTCACAACCCGGGGCCCAGGCCCGATGTCGGCGGCCTGCCGCCTTCGACACCGCACGCCACGGCCGAACAGGTCGAGGCCGCCCGCCACGACAGCAAGCTCGCCCAGGTGCTCTACCACGACTGGGAGGCCGAGAGCTATGACGACAAGTGGTCGATCTCCTACGACAAACGGTGCGTTGACTATGCGCGCGACCTTTTCGACGCCACCGTCCCCGGCGAAGAGCTGCGCGATCTTCCCTACGATCGCGCACTCGAACTCGGCTGCGGCAGTGGTTTCTTCCTGCTGAACCTGATCCAGGCCGGGGTTGCGCGGCGCGGCTCGGTGACAGACCTGTCGCCGGGCATGGTCAAGGTCGCCGTCCGCAACGGTCAGTCGCTCGGGCTGCAGGTCGACGGCCGGGTGGCCGACGCCGAGGGCATCCCGTACGACGACAACACGTTCGACCTGGTGGTCGGGCACGCGGTGTTGCACCACATTCCCGACGTCGAACTGTCGCTGCGTGAGGTCGTCAGGGTGCTCAGGCCGGGTGGCCGATTTGTGTTCGCCGGCGAGCCCACCAACGTCGGCAACGGCTACGCGCGCGCACTGTCGACGCTGACGTGGAGGGCGGTCACGAACGTGACGCGACTGCCGGGGCTGACCGGCTGGCGTCGTCCGCAGACCGAGCTCGATGAGTCCTCCCGCGCCGCTGCGCTGGAGGCGATCGTCGACCTTCACACCTTCGATCCAGCCGACCTGGAGCGCGTGTCGGTGAATGCGGGCGCTGTCGAGGTGCGTACCGCCACCACGGAATTCACCGCCGCGATGCTGGGCTGGCCGCTTCGCACATTCGAGGCGGCGGTGCCGCCCGGCCGGTTGGGTCGGAATTGGGCGAAGTTCGCGTTCGGCAGCTGGACAACGCTCAGCTGGGTGGACGCCAACGTGCTGAGTCACGTAGTGCCGAAGCCGTGGTACTACAACGTGATGGTCACCGGGGTCAAGCCCCTTTCTTCCCCACTCGATTCGCTCGACCCCCAGGGACCCTGAAGTTCTCTCTCGACGACGTCGCCTACCTGCGGTCCGCACCGGGGGTCGGGGCGCTGCGGGCGGTCGACGGCTATCCACTGACCGACGTCACTCAGATTTCCGATATCGCCTCAGCCAGAAGGCGTTTCGGCGATCGCGCAAGCATCTTGATAGAGACGGTGCTGCTGCGCCGACGGGCCGTCGCCAAGCTGGGCGACGTCGGCGACTGGCTGTTCACCGACGACGCGCTACAGCAGGCCACCGCCACCGCGGTGGCCGTACATCGGGCCGCGCGGCTCGCGGGCCGGGTCGTCCACGACGTCACGTGTTCGATCGGCACCGAGTTGGCGGCGCTGAGACCGGTGGGCGATGTGCTGGGCAGCGACATCGATCCGGTCCGGCTGGCGATGGCGAGGCACAACGTTGAAGGCGTAGCGCTGCTTCGCGCCGACGCGCTGCATCCCGTCACCAGGAACACAGTCGTGCTCGCGGACCCCGGCCGGCGCGTTGCCGGTAGGCGCCGCTTCGACCCGCGCGGCTACCAGCCGCCGCTGGACACGCTGCTCGACACCTACGCCGATCGCGATCTTGTCGTAAAGTGTTCTCCGGGAATTGATTTCGAGTGGTTGAAAGAAGCGGGGTTCGGCGGCGAGATCGAGGTGACCTCACTGAGCGGTGACGTCCGCGAAGCATGCCTGTGGTCGGTCGGCCTCGCCGAAGCAGGTGTGTCGCGGCGCGCCACGATCCTCGACGCGCACGGCGGCGTCGAGCAGGTCACCGACGCCGAACCCGACCACTGTCCCGTTGCACCGGCCGGGCGGTGGATCATCGACCCCGACGGGGCGGTTGTGCGCGCGGGCTTGGTGCGCCATTACGCCGCCCGGCACGGCCTGTGGCAACTCGATCCCAGGATCGCCTACCTGTCCGGGGACGGCCTTCCGCCCCGCGTGCGGGGATTCGACGTGCTCGAACAGATACCGTTCGGCGAGCGGCGATTGCGCCAGGCGCTCGCCGCGCTGGACTGCGGTGCTGTCGAGATCCTGGTGCGCGGCGTCGACGTCGACCCGGCGGTGCTGCGGCCGCGGCTGCGGTTGCGCGGTAGCAAGCAGCTGTCGGTCGTGATCACCCGGATCGGCGCGGGCGCAGGTGGCCGCGCGACGGCCTTCGTTTGCCGTCCGTCCCGATGACCGCGCGGGTACGCTGGCGGCCAACACGTTTCGAGGAAAGTGGATGACGCGCTCGTTGAAGGTGGCCGTGATTCTGGCCGCCGGGATCGTGCTCGCATGGCAGGGCAGCGCCGTCGCGCAGGCGCAATCGCCGTGCGCGGACATGAACGGCACCGTCGACAACAACGTCTGCCATATCCACACCACGACCGGCACCTACACCTTCGACGCCACGTTCCCGGTGGACTACCCCGACATGCGGCCGATGATCGACTACCTGACGCAGACCCGCGACGGGTTCATCAACGTCTCGCAGATGCCAACCTCCCGGAACCTGCCGTACGAACTCGACGCCCACGCGGTGGAGTACCACTCCGGCACCGCGCCGCACGGCACCCAGAGCGCGGTGTTCAAGATCTTCCAGGCCGTCGGCGGCGCGCACCCGGTGACCTGGTACAACGCCTTCAACTACAACCTGGACACCAGCCAGCCGATCACGTTCGACACCTTGTTCAAACCGGGCAGCAAGCCGCTGACGGTGATCTTCCCGATCGTGCAACGCGAATTGTCGCGGCAGACCGGCCAACCGGTGTCGATCTCCCAGGGCGACGGGCTGGACCCGTCGCACTACCAGAACTTCGCGATCACCGACGGCGAAGTGATCTTCTTCTTCAGCCAGGGCGAACTGCTGCCGTCGGACGCCGGCGCGAACGAGGTGCACGTGCCGCGAACTGCGATCGCGTCGCTGCTGGCCTGAAGCCGGCCTCAGGCCGGCGCAAAGCTGTAGACCTGGCCGTCGCTGGTGCCGGTTACCACCCGTCTGCCCTGGCCGACCGATACCCCCACCGGCCAGCCAGTGGCCTGCGGCAGCGGATAGCTGTTGAGGGTGCGCCCGTCGGCGGGGTCGAACACCAGCACCGCGAGCCCGTTGTTGGTGTCGGGCGTCACGGTGTAGGCGACGTCATGGCCGGCCTGGCTCGGTGTGCACAACGGTGTCACGTCGTCGCGTCGCCACAGCACGTCGCCGTGGTCGCCGCCGTCGCGCACGGCCACCAGTTTCGCGCCCGGTCCACCGCCGGAGACGATCAGCCCGCCGGGCGCGACCGAGGGCGGGGTTTGGGGCGTAAAGCCGAGCGGCACAGACCATTTCGGCTTGCCATCGTCAGCGTTGAGCGCCCACAGCTTGCCGTCGCGGCTGTTGATGTACACAGTCGAACCGTTTGACGAAAGCACCGGGCTGGCCAGCACGCCGCTTGTCACGGCGTCGGTGGTCCACTCCTGCGTGAGCACCGGTGTCTGGTTCGGATGGTATTGCAGCGCCGTCAGGATCGGCGCTTTCGCGCCGGGCGGCCACAGCCCGACGACGATCATCCCGGTCGACGACGCGAACGCCGGCGCCGCCGCCACCGGACACAGCGGCCGCGCCTGCTGGCAGTCGGTCAGGCCTCGGTTCGGGTCGGTCGGGTCGACGCCGAGCACCAGGTCCATCGATGAGCCGACCACATCGCCCCGGTGCGCGTCGACCACCTGCACCTGGCCCAGGTGCGTGACCACCAGCAGCTGGCCGTTGCCGAGGAACCGCGGCGTCATCGCCATCCCGATGACCGGGTGCCGCCAGCGCACCCATTGCGTCGGCGGATACGACAGCATCGTGCCGGGTTGGCCGACGTAGACGTTGTCGAACTGGTCGAACAGCGGGCTGGCGAACCCGCCGCCGAGGACCAAACGCGTGCACCAGCGCTGGCGGCCGTTGTTGGCGTTCTCCCACACCATCAACGAGCATCCGCCGGCGGTCTGGCCGTTGACCGCGAGGTAGTCGGTGTCGCCCCCGCCAAGCGCGGCGGATGCGAACAAGCTGCCCTTGACCGAGCGGGTCCACTGCAGCTTCAGCGCCTGAGCTCCCGCAGCGGCCGTGTAGCTGCTGTTGGAGGCGTCGGCGTACTGCCCGGGCCAACCCGCGGCCGGGGCGGCCTGCACCCAGCTGTCGGTGTTTCCGCAGCCTGCTAGCGCCGCTGTGAGAACGAGTGCCGTCGACACGAATGCTGCGATTAGTCCTGGGAATCGTCGAAGCATGGAGCGGGCGAACATACGTCCTTTCCGTCGGCGGGCCGATCGCGTCCACCGAGGGTAACCCGGCCGGTTGTGCCGCTCGGCGTAGGCTTTCCGGCCATGACGACGATGTGGGGTGCGCCGCTCCACAAGCGGTGGCGTGGTTCGCAGCTCCGTGACCCGCGGCAGGCCAAATTCCTGACCCTCGCCTCGCTGAAGTGGGTGCTGGCCAACCGGGCGTGGACCCCGTGGTACCTGGTCCGGTATTGGCGGCTGCTGAAGTTCAAGCTGACGAACCCGCACATCATCACCCGGGGGATGGTGTTCCTGGGCAAGGGCGTGGAGATCCACGCCACCCCGCAACTCGCCCAGCTGGAGATCGGCCGCTGGGTGCACATCGGCGACAAGAACACGATCCGTGCGCACGAGGGCTCGCTCCGCTTCGGCGACAAGGTGGTGCTCGGCCGGGACAACGTGATCAACACCTACCTCGACATCGAGCTGGGGGACTCGGTGCTGATGGCCGACTGGTGCTACGTGTGCGACTTCGACCACAAGATGGACGACATCAGCATGCCGATCAAGGATCAGGGCATCCTCAAGAGCCCGGTCCGCATCGGCCCGGACACCTGGATCGCCGCCAAGGTCAGCGTGTTGCGCGGCACAACCATCGGACGGGGCTGCGTTCTGGGCGCGCACTCTGTGGTCAAGGGCGACATCCCGGACTATTCGATCGCGGTCGGCGCACCGGCCAAGGTGGTCAAGAACCGGAAACTGGCCTGGGATACGTCCGCGGCGCAGCGTGCCGAGCTGGCGGCTGCGCTGGCCGACATCGAGCGCAAGAAGGCGGCGCGTTAGGGCAGCAGGCTGCGCGGGTCGTCGGGGATCTGCGCCTTGGCCGCACGGTGGTCGGATGACTGCGGTGTGGCCTTCTCCAGGAACCGGAGCAATTCGACGGGGAACGGAAGCACCAGGGTGTTGTTCTTCTCGGCGGCCACCTCGACGACTGTCTCCAGGAGCCGCAGCTGAAACGCCGCAGGGTGTTCGCTCATCACCTGAGCGGCTTGGGCCAGTTTCTCCGACGCCTGAAGTTCACCGTCGGCGGTGATGACGCGGGCCCTTCGCTCGCGCTCCGCCTCGGCTTGGCGGGCGATCGACCGTTTCATCGAGTCGGGCAGGACGACGTCTTTGATCTCGACCCGGTCGATGTGAATGCCCCAGCCCAGTGCGGGGCTGTCGATCAACACTTCCAGGCCCTGATTGAGCCGCTCGCGGTTGGACAGCAGGTCATCCAGGTTGCTCTTGCCGATGATCGAACGCAGCGATGTCTGTGCGACCTGTCCGATGGCCGACATGTAGTCCTGCACGTCGACGGCCGCACGCACCGGATCCTCCACGTTGAAGTAGATGACGGCGTCCACGCGAACCGTCACGTTGTCGCGGGTGATGCCGTCCTGGGCGGGCACGGGCAACGTGATGATCTGCATGTTCACTTTCTGCATGCGATCCGCGATCGGGATCAGCATGGTGAGCCCCGGTCCGCGAACCCCTCGTTGCACCCGCCCGAATCGAAAGACCACACCCCGCTCGAACTGCTTGACGACACGGATGTTTGTTGCCAGCCAGAAAGTGCCGGCGCCCAACGCCGCAGCGAGGACGTAAAAGATTGTCATGGTGACCTCGATTCCTTCACCTCGATTGTTCCACCGGCGCCGGTGCGCCTCAACGAGATGCAGGCCAGTCGACGCCGAACCAATCGGTCAGCGCGGTACGGCCTTCCGCGGTGACCGTGACCGCGCGGCCGCGTGGCACGCGATGGATCCACCGGGCGCCGAGGAATCTATCCAAAAGCGCCCTGCCCAGCGCGCCGCCGAGGTGATGGCGCTGTTCGCTCCAGTCCACGCAATAGCGCACCAACGGCCTTCTGCCGAACGGGATTTCGACACCCAGCTCGCTCAGGTACGCGCGGCCGTTATCGCTCAACTCGTACCGCAGGTCACGGCCGGGATTGCTGAGCACGTCGCTGGTGTCCCTGGCGGGATCGTATCGTCCGTCGCCGCCGGTCAGCACACCGCGCTCGAGCAGGCTCCCCATCAGCTCGACGCCCAGCCGGCCGGCGAGATGGTCGTAGCAGGTGCGGGCCGAGCGCAGCCGCGCGGCCCGGGTGCCCTCGCGCAGCGAGCGGACGGGCCGCGGCGGGGCCAGCGCCACCAACTGCTCCAGCAACGCACCCACCTGCGGCCCGGCCAGCCGGTAGTAGCGGTGCCGGCCGTGGGTCTCGACGCTCAGCAGCCCGGCATCGGTCAGCTTGGTCAGATGGCTGCTGGCCGTCGACCGGCTGACTCCCGCCTCGTCGGCCAGCACGCTGGCCGGCAGCGCGCGGCCGTCGTCGAGGGCAAGCAGCACCGCACACCGGGCCGGTTCGGCGAACAGCGAGCCCAACGAGGCGATGTCGGCGTCGCCGCCGGACCGAAGGTCCGCGATGTCACGCATGACCGCCAGGTTAGGCGCGAAACGATTCGACGCCGATCGAACTGTTCAGCGGTTGTGCGGCGTGCCCAGGTACGGGAATTCGTTCAATGTGTCGGTGTGTGGCGCCAGGCCCGGCGGAGGGATGTCTCCCTTGGACAGGAAGCTGAGACGGTAGTTGATGACATCGTCGGTGAACACCCGGCCGTTGGGATACTCGGCCGGTTGGGACGGGTTGAATGTCAGCATGTCCGGCAGGGTGCCCTCGGCGCCGATGGCGGCGATCGCTTCCTCACGTGTGTAGTTGCCGGTATGGCCCATCAGGTGGACAAACTGGTCGAGCCAGCGCGCGCGGTCGTTGGGCGGTTCGCTGGCGTTGTACTCCTCCTTGGTGTCGTCGGTATTGAAGAAGCTGCTCACCGAGGGGTGGCCAGCCCGGTCCACGTGAACGAGTTCGCCGTCGCGCCGCACGCTGCAGCGGCCCCAGATGCGGATGTCGGGGTTGGCGGCCAGCTCACTGGTCGGCAGCTCCATCACCATGGAGAAGACGTTGGCCTCGGTGTTGGAATCCTGCCCGGTCCACGGTGATTTGCCACCGAGGTGGGGCGCGGTGAAGTTGCGGCCTCCCGAGGTGTCGAACAAGTTCTTGATCCCGTCGTAGTCGAAGAAGAACGCGTCGCTGCGCGCGCCGGCGAAGAACCTGAACGGGCCCGACTCGACGATGTTGGGTGTCGGACCGAACGACACCTCGACATTGGAGAACAGCTTCTCGCCGACCGCTTCGGGTGAGCGTGCCTGCTCCCCGCGGGCGAGAAATACGTCGGCGGTCTGTCGTCCATCCTGCGGGGCCGAAAACACGTAACTGAGCGCGATGTCATTGAGCAAGTCGCCGTCGTTGTCGACGGCGAGGCGGTAGATCGCGTCGGGGTGAAGCGCATCTGCGTTCGGATTCGCGTTGAGGATGAGCACCGTTCGGGTGAGGTCAGTCGGTGCCTGGAACGCGTACAGGTCGCACAAGTCGAGTCGTTGGTCGCCGAGGGGTGGCCCCAGGCTGAGGCCGGTGAAGTGATTTGACATGGCTACGATCCAACCCCAGATCGCGGCCGGGTGACAGAGCCGGGAAGCTCAGCGGTCGGGCAGCGGGTTCTCCACGATCACGGGGCGCGCGAGCGGCTCGCGCTCTCGACGCTTGGCCGCCAGGTAGACCTGCGCGGTCTCGCCTGCCACCGTCGCCCAGCCGAAGTCCGACGTCAGCCGCTCGCGGGCCGCGACGGCTCGGCCCTGGGCGGCTTCTGGATCGTCGAGCACGCAACGCACCGCCGCCGTGATGCCGGCCACATCCCTTGGTGCACAGGACATCCCGGTTTGTCCGTTGATCACGGCCTCGCCGAGGCCGCCGGCCGTCGACGTCGCCAGCGGCGTCCCGGCGGCGGCCGCCTCCAGGGCCGCGATGCCGAACGGTTCGTAGTGGCTGGGCAGCACGATCGCATCGGCGCCATGAAGCGCGGTGAGCAGCCTAGAGTGATCCAGCCGGCCGAGAAAAGTCGTGGCCTTCAATACCCGGTGCCGACGAGCCTGTTCTATCAGCCAATCTCGTTGTGTGCCTTCGCCGGCGATCGTCAGCGTGGTGCCGGGATGGGTCCGCCTGATGCGGGGCAGGGCTGCGATCAGGTCGTGAATGCCCTTCTCATACTCGAGCCGGCCGACGTACAGCAGCTTCGCCGGACCGGCGTGGGGCTTCCGGCGCGCGAAAGGCCAACCCGCGACGTCGATTCCATTGCGGATCACCCGGATCTCTGGAAGCCCGGGGCCGAACAACTCGGTGATCTCGTCGGACATCGAGGCCGAACAGGTGATCAGTGAATCGGATTCGCGCGCCAGCCAGGATTCCAACGCGTGGACCTGTCTGCTGATCGCACCGTTGATCCATCCCGAGTGCCGACCCGCCTCCGTGGCGTGGACCGTGGAAACCATTGGAACGTCGTAGAATTCGCTCAACGCAACGGCCGGGTGCGCGACCAGCCAGTCGTGGGCGTGGACGACGTCGGGTTTGGCGTCCAGCGCGAGGCCGGCGCGGATCATCGAATGGCCCATGGCCAGCGTCCAGGCCATGATGTCGCGGCCGAAGTCGAAATCGTGGGGGTCCTGTGCGGCGGCGATGACGCGGACACCCTCGCTGACCTCGTCGGTCGACGGGTGGGTGCTGGGGTCGGTGCCGAAAGGGCGGCGGCTCAGCACCACCACCTCGTGGCCCGCGGTCGCCAGCGCCGTCGCGAGTTGGTGGACGTGACGACCGAGCCCGCCGACGACCACCGGCGGGTACTCCCACGACACCATCAGCACCCTCACGGGCCGCTACCTTCGGCTCTTCGCGCGAGCGCTCATCGCGGTAACCGCCTGGCGTCCAGGGCCCCGAACAGCCCGTCGGCCCGGTTCCATCCCTCTGCCAGTCGCTGCGCGGTCTCGCGCCGGCCGGATGCCAGTGCGCCGGCAATCTCGCGGGTGGCGTGGGCGTGCAGGTGCGCGCGGTAGCGCGCATAGTCGGCCGCCGAATCCTTGCTGACCATGAACGGCCAGTCGCTGGAGACCGTCAGCAGCGTCTCGCGCAGGATCTGGTCGGCGACGGCGTCCCGGGCGGTTGGCGCATCGGTCTCGGCCAGCGCCTTGTCGACGGTGGTCAGCGCGGTGTCGATCACCTCGGCGTTCAGTTGGACCAGGTCGGCCACCTGTTCGCCGGCCCACACCTGCCAGTCCTTGCCCGAACCCCATGAGCTCGGCGGCAACTCGACCGGCGACCCGACGAACCCGGAGGTGGCAGCGTCGGCCAGCGTGCCGACTCGCACCCCGGCCGCGGGCAGTTCCCGCAGTACCCGTTCCAGCCAGAGCGGGCCCTCGTACCACCAGTGGCCGAACAACTCGGTGTCGAACGCGGCGATGACGTGCGCCGGCCGGCCGAGGCGCTCCGATTCGGCCATCAGGCGCTGGCGGACGACATCGATGAAGTCGGCGACATGGCCGTCAACGGCGCGCTCGGCCCGCTTCGGGTCGTAGGGCGCTTTCCGGTCGGAAGGGACGTTGCGGCCCGTCACGCGGACCGGTTTCAGCCCGGTGTGGTGGTCATAGGTGTGGAAGTCCCGGTAGGCGGGGTGGCCGGGGTAGCCCGACTTCGGCGACCACACGCGGTAGCTGACCTGCAGGTCACGGCCGAACGCGACCACGTCCGAGTGACCGACCGGGCGGCCCAGCGCGGTGTCACCGTGCAGCGTCGGCCCGTCGACGATGAAGTGCCGCACGCCGGCCGCGGCGTAGTCGAACTCCATCCCGGGCGCGTAGGCGCATTCCGGCGCCCAGATGCCCGGCGGCGTGTGCGAAAACCGCTGTTTGGCGTCGGCGAGGCCCTCCCGCAATGCGAACTCGCGTAACCGTGGGTGCAGAAGCGGCTGGAACGGGTGGGCCAGCGGGCCGCCGAGGAGCTCGATAGTGCCGGCATCGATCAGCTCGCGCAGCAGCGGACTGGCGCCGTGGCGCCACAGCGTCGCGAAGTCGTCGAGCGCAGCTCCTGCTTCGCGATACTCGCGAATCCCAAAGCGGCGCAAAGACTCCGGGTTTGATACGGTCGTTCCCGCCTCGAGCGCGCGCAGTTGCCAGTTGGCGAGCCACTGGTGCATGCCGTCAAGGCAGTACGGGTCGTCGAGCTGGGCGGCGACCACCGGGGTGATGCCCAGCGTGACCAGACCGTGCCGGTCTTCGGCCGCGAGCGTGCGCAGCACCCGCAGCAGCGGCAGGTACGCCGCCGACCACGACTGGTAGAGCCATTCCTCACCGACCGGCCAGCGGCCGTGGTGGGCCAGCCAGGGCAGGTGCGTATGCAGGACGAGGGTGACGAGCCCGGGCACCCGGTCGCATTCCCTCACGGCCGCTCCGCAATCGCCACGAGGTCGAGGCTGTCGTCGATGTTGCGCTGGTCGGCGGGCACGATGTCGAAGTCGTCGATCGCCACCGACGCGACGTCTTTGAGCAGCTCGGACGGCCATGGGGCGTCGGACAGCGCCCGCTGGATCTGCGCGTCGATGATCGATCCGCGGTGCTTGGCGTCCAGCGCCTGAAGCCGCGGGCCGTGGAACACCCCGTTCATCGACGTCACCCGGAAACCACCGCCGACCAGCAGCTCGGTGAGCTCGTCGGCGTTGAGTTCGCGGGTGTGGAACGGGTTGATCGGGGTATCGCGGCCAGGGGAGAACGTGATCCGGTTCGGGGTCGACACCATCAGCAGCCCCGAGTGACGGAGCACCCGGGCGCATTCGGCGATGAACTGGGGCTGATCCCACAGGTGCTCGATCACCTGAAAGTTGACCACCACGTCGGTTGCCGCGTCGGGCAGCGGCAACTGCGCCAAGTTGCCTTGGCGCACATCGACCTTCGGGTAGCAGGCACGGGCATGGGTGACGGCCTGCTCGTCGTAGTCCAGCCCGATCACCCGGCGGGCCACCCCGGCGATCAGGTCGGCCCCGTATCCCTCGCCGCAGCCCGCCTCGAGCACGTCGCGGCCCGCGCAGTGCCCGACCAGCCGTCGATAGACCACCTCGTGGCGGCGGAACCAATAATTCTCAGCGTCAAGCCCGGGTACCGTGCGCTCGCCGGTGAGGGCCAGCGCCTCCGGCTTGCCTGCTGGACCGTTTGTGAGGAATGCGCTCATTGCAAGGCAGGCTAACGCTTATCGGCCGGTCGGCGAGCGGTTGCGGGCAACGGGCCAGCACAAGCCCGGAACGCACCGGTTATGGTGTACGGGCGAACCACGCAAAGTTACCCACGAGTAACATGGCGTGTGGGCGAATCGTGAAATTTCTGGCCGGGCCCGCCCGGCCATTTTGAGGAGGGCGAACGGACCCATGACGAACATCGTGGTCCTGATCAAACAGGTCCCGGACACGTGGTCGGAGCGCAAGTTGAAGGACGACGACTACACGCTCGACCGCGACGCCGCCGACGC
The DNA here is from genome assembly GCA_963811535.1 of uncultured Actinomycetota bacterium. Taxonomy (GTDB): domain Bacteria; phylum Actinomycetota; class Actinomycetes; order Mycobacteriales; family Mycobacteriaceae; genus Mycobacterium. The sequence goes on from CAWERF010000004.1 coordinate 344,602, forward strand.
CGTGCTTGACGAGATCAACGAGCGGGCAGTCGAAGAGGCGCTCCTGATCAAGGAGAAACAGGCCGCCGACGGCACCGAGAGCAAGGTGACGGTGCTCACGGCCGGCCCGGAGCGTGCCACCGAGGCGATCCGCAAGGCCCTGTCGATGGGCGCGGACGAGGCCGTTCACCTGCTCGACGACGGCATGCACGGCAGCTGCGCGGTCCAGACCGGGTGGGCGCTGGCGCGCGCGCTGGGCACGGTCGAGGGCACCGAGCTGGTCATCGCCGGCAACGAGGCCACCGACGGCACCACCGGGTCGGTGCCGGCGATCATCGCCGAGTACCTGGGCCTGCCGCAGCTGACCCACGTGCGCAAGCTCTCGGTCGAGGGCGGCAAGGTCACCGGTGAGCGGGAGACCGATGACGGCCTGTTCACGCTGGAGGCGTCGCTGCCTGCCGTGGTCAGCGTGACGGAGAAGATCAACGAGCCGCGCTTCCCGTCGTTCAAGGGGATCATGGCCGCAAAGAAGAAGCCGGTGACGACGCTCACGCTTGCCGAGATCGGTGTCGAGTCCGACGAGGTCGGCCTGGCCAACGCCGGTTCGAAGGTGCTGTCGTCGACCCCGAAGCCGCCCAAGACCGCGGGTGAGAAGGTCGAGGACGACGGCGAGGGCGGCAACAAGATCGCCCAGTACCTGGTTTCGCAGAAGATCATCTAGAGAAGGCACACATACGCATGGCTGAAGTACTTGTACTCGTTGAGTACGCCGAGGACGCGCCGAAGAAGGTGAGCTCCGAATTGCTCACCGCCGCAAAGGCATTGGGTGAGCCGTCGGCGGTGGTGGTGGGAACACCGGGTACGGCCGAGCCGTTGCTCAACGCCCTGAAGGCCGCCGGCGCCGAGAAGATATACGTCGCCGAGGCCGACTTCGTCGACGATTACCTGCTGGTCCCGCAGATCGACGTGCTGTCGTCGCTGGTCGAGTCGGCCAGCCCGGCCGGCGTGCTGCTGGCCGCCAACGCGGACGGCAAGGAGATCGCGGGCCGGCTCGCCGCACGCGCGGGCACCGGCCTGCTGTCCGACGTCGTCGACCTCCAGGAGGGCGGCAAGGCCGTCAACTCGGTCTTCGGCGGTGCGTACACCGTCGAGTCACAGATCAACGGGGACGTCGCGGTGATCACGGTGCGGCCGGGCGCGATCGAGGCGCAGCCCACTGAGGGCGCCGGCGAGGTGGTCAACGTCGAGGTGCCGCAGCCGCCGGAGAATGCGACGAAGATCACTGGCCGTCAGCCCGCGGTGGCCGGCGACCGCCCGGAGCTGACCGAGGCGACGATCGTCGTGGCAGGTGGTCGCGGGGTTGGCAGTGCCGAAAACTTCCACGTCGTCGAGGAATTGGCGGACTCGCTCGGTGCGGCCGTCGGTGCCTCGCGGGCGGCGGTCGACTCCGGTTACTACCCGGGCCAGTTCCAGGTCGGACAGACCGGCAAGACGGTGTCGCCGCAGCTGTACATCGCACTGGGCATCTCCGGCGCGATCCAGCACCGCGCCGGCATGCAGACCAGCAAGACCATCGTCGCGGTCAACAAGGACGAAGAGGCACCGATATTCGAGATCTCCGACTACGGGATCGTCGGCGACCTGTTCAAGGTGGCCCCACAGCTGACCGAGGCCGTCAAGGCTCGCAAGGGCTGAATCTTTCACACGAATTGGGCGCGTTCGGCCGCATGTCACGGGCCGGGCGCGCCCAATTCGTCATTTAGCGTGCACGGACACGTCACGCCCTCGATGCCGTGCGGAGATCCGGCTGGGCGACCGTGGCGCCATGAGCACCGCATCTGTACTGCTCGCCGCCGATCAACAGACGGCAGGGGACCTCAACGGGGCGCCGAGATACACGCTGCTGCTGTCCACCGACACCGCCCTCGTCGAACAGGCGCAACGGTTGCGCTACGACGTGTTCACCTCCGAACCCGGCTACGCGCTGACCGGCCTGACCGACGGGCGGGACGCCGACCGTTTCGACGAACACTGCGACCACCTCCTGGTGCGCGAGGACACCTCCGGTGAACTCATCGGCTGTTACCGGATGCTCCCGCCGCGCGGCGCCATTGCGGCCGGCGGGCTCTACACCGCCACCGAGTTCGACGTCTCCGAATTGGATGGCCTACGGCCGTCACTGGTCGAGATGGGCAGGGCGGTCGTCCGCGAGGACCACCGCAACGGCGCCGTCGTGCTGCTGATGTGGGCGGGGATCCTCGCCTACCTGGACCGCTGCGGTTACGACTACGTCACCGGATGTGTGTCGGTGCCGATCCAGGGCGCCCCGGGCGATGTCGCGGGCAGCCAGGTCCGCGGCGTTCGCGATTTCGTGCTGCGCCGTCACGCGGCGCCGTACTCGGTCCGGCCGTACCGGCCGGTGGTGCTCGGCGGCAGGCCGCTCGACGAGATCGCGCCGCCGGGCCGTGTCAGCGTGCCCCCGCTGATGCGGGGCTACCTGCGGCTTGGCGCGCAGGTGTGCGGGGAACCGGCCCACGACCCCGACTTCGGCGTCGCCGACTTCCTCGCGCTGCTCGACAAGCGCCAGGCCGACACTCGCTATCTCAAGCGGCTGCGGTCGGTCGCGGCGGCCAGCGAGATGGCCGACAGGATCGCGTCGTGAGCGTCGCACACGCCTGGTTGCCGCTCGCCTCGTGCGACGCGAATTGCGTGCGTGTCGGACCCGCGGGCGGCGTCGGACGGCTGCTGCGCGCGTGGCGGGCCACCTACCGCGGCCTGCTGGCGCTGATGCTGCTTCCCGGCATGCCGATGCTGGCTGTGCCGCTGCCCGGCCAGTCGCGGGTCCAGCGCACGTACTGCCGCTTCATACTGCGCTGCCTCGGGGTGCGAATCACCAAGTCTGGCGGGCCGATTCGCAATCTGCCCGGCGTGCTTGTGGTGAGCCCGCACATGTCGTGGGTCGACGTGCTCGTCATCGGCGCGGTGCTGCCCGGGACGTTTGTCGCCAAGGCCGAACTGGTCAACTGGCTGGGGCTCGGGCAGGTGGCCCGCCTGCTCAGGGTGATCCCTATCGAGCGGCACAGCCTGCGCCGGCTGCCCGACGTCGTGCAGACGGTGGCCGAAAGGTTGCGCTCGGGAAAGACCGTGGTGGCGTTCCCCGAGGGCACGACGTGGTGTGGGCTGGGTTACGGCCCCTTCCGGCCTGCTTTGTTCCAGGCCGCCATTGACGCGGGTCGCCCCGTACAGCCACTGCGGTTGACCTACCACCACCGCGACGGGAGGCTGTCGACGCTGCCGGCCTATATCGGTGACGACACGCTTGTGCGGTCATTCCGGCGGGTCGTGACCGCCAGGGTGACCGTTGCGCATGTACGGGTCGAGCCGCTGCAACTGCCCGGCGACGACCGGCGGGACCTGTCCCGCCGCTGCGAGACGGCTGTGCGCGGTTCCACGGCGGCACGCCACGGCGTACACCAGCACGTGCTGGTGGCCTGAGCGCTCGGCCGGGGCCCCGGACAGCTGCGGCTATCCTGGACAGGCCATGAGTGCTGCCCGTTCGGTGTATCTCGATCACGCCGCCACCACCCCGATGCATCCCGATGCCGTCGAGGCGATGACGGCTGTGCTCGCGACGGTCGGCAACGCCTCCTCGCTACACACGTCGGGCCGAGCAGCACGCCGGAACATCGAGGAGTCACGCGAGACCGTTGCCGAAAAGCTCGGCGCGCGACCGTCGGAGGTCATCTTCGCCGCTGGCGGCACCGAGAGCGACAACCTTGCGGTCAAGGGAATCTTCTGGGCCCGACGCGACGCCGACCCGCGCCGCCGGCGGATCGTGACCAGCGCCGTCGAACATCACGCGGTGCTCGACGCCGTCGAATGGCTGGCCGAGCACGAAGGCGCCGAGGTGACGTGGTTGCCCACCGACGGCGACGGCTGCCTATCGCCAGCCGCTCTACGAGATGCGTTGCGGCATCACGACGATGTCGCATTGGTGTCGGTGATGTGGGCGAATAACGAGGTCGGCACCATCATGCCGGTCGGCGAATTGGCCTCGATTGCAGCAGAATTCGATGTCCCGACGCACAGTGATGCTGTCCAGGCGATCGGACAGCTTCCGGTCTCGTTCGTGGACAGCGGATTGTCGGCGATGAGTGTGGCCGCGCACAAGTACGGCGGTCCCACCGGCGTCGGCGCGCTGCTGCTGCGGCGCGACACCGCGTGCATGCCGCTGCTGCACGGCGGCGGCCAGGAGCGCGACGTGCGTTCCGGCACACCCGATGTCGCTGCGGCGGCGGGCATGGCGGTGGCAACCCGGCTCGCGGTGGACGGGCTCGACGCACACAGCACGAAACTGCGCCAGTTGCGCGACCGCCTGATCGACGGGGTCTTGACAAGCATCGACGACACGCACCTCAACGGCCCGCGAGACGGCCGCCTGCCAGGCAACGCCCACTTCACGTTCTCCGGCTGCGAAGGCGATTCCCTGCTGATGTTGCTGGATGCCAACGGGATTGAGTGCTCGACCGGCTCGGCCTGCACCGCCGGTGTCGCGCAGCCCTCGCACGTCCTGCTGGCGATGGGGGCCGACCCCGCCGATGCGCGGGGTTCGCTGCGGCTGTCGCTGGGCCACACCAGCGAGGCCGCAGACGTGGACGCCGTGCTCGACGTGTTGCCTGCCGCGGTTGCGCGGGCACGCGAAGCTGCGCTGGCGAGCGCAGGGGTGGGCCGATCGTGAGGGTTCTCGCCGCGATGAGCGGGGGAGTGGATTCGTCGGTGGCCGCCGCCCGCATGGCGGATGCCGGCCACGACGTCGTCGGGGTTCACCTCGCTTTGTCGTCGGCGCCCGGCACGCTGCGGACCGGCTCGAGGGGATGTTGCTCGAAGGAGGACGCCGGCGACGCGCGCCGGGTTGCCGACATGCTCGGAATCCCTTTCTACGTCTGGGATTTCGCTGAGTCATTCAAGGAGAACGTGATCGACGATTTCGTGTCGTCGTACGCCCGCGGGGAGACGCCGAACCCGTGCGTGCGCTGCAACGAGCGGATAAAGTTCTCCGCGCTCGCGGCCCGTGCGTTGACGCTCGGGTTCGACGCGGTCGCCACCGGCCACTATGCGCGCCTGTCCGGTGGGCGGTTGCGCCGCGCGGTCGACCGCGAGAAGGACCAGTCTTATGTGTTGGCCGTCCTGACCGCCGAACAGCTGCGCCAAGCGCTGTTCCCGGTGGGCGACACACAGAAGCCGCAGATCCGTGCGGAGGCGGCCGCGCGCGGGCTGGCGGTCGCGGACAAGCCGGACAGCCACGACATCTGCTTCATCCCGTCCGGCGACACCCAGGCCTTCCTGGGCGCCCGCATCGGTGTGCGTCGCGGAACGGTCGTCGACTCCCGCGGCACGCTGCTCGCCGAGCACGACGGTGTGCACAACTTCACGATCGGGCAGCGCAAAGGCCTCGGCATCGCAGGGCCGGGAGCCGACGGCCGACCGCGCTACGTCACCGCGATCGACGCGGCAACCGGCGCCGTGACCGTCGGCGACGCCGCCGATCTCGAGCGGTGGTCGCTCACCGGGGAGCGTCCGGTCTTCACCTCAGGTACCGCCCCAGACGGTCCGGTGGAATGCGAGGTACAGGTGCGCGCGCACGGCGGGATCGCCGACGGCGTGGCCGAGTTGACCGGCGGCCTTTTGGAGGTCCGGCTCAGGGCGCCGCTGCGTGGCGTCGCGCCGGGCCAGACGATGGCGCTGTACCGGCCCGACGCCGGCGGCGACGAGGTGATCGGGGGCGCGAAGATCGCGTAACTGTCGGACCCGGACACCAACATCGCCTCAAGCCGTGACACGGCGCGCGCCGACGCGCGTGTAGGGTCCGGCTAATCGAGGATCGAGCAAATCGGGGGACAGATGGGAGTGGGATCTATGGAGTCAGGTCGGGGGGCTCGTCGTCTTGGCTGTTTTGCCGGTGCCGTCGCGATCGCCTCGATGGGTGCGTTCACAGCGGCGTGCGGAAACGCAGGTAACAACAACCAGCCGAGCACGACGACACCGACGACAACGACGACCATGACAACGACGCCGTCGACGGCAGCGCCGCCACCATCCCCGACCGAGAAAATGCCCGACATCAGCGGGGGAAACTCGGTCGGGCCGGCTCCCGGTCCGCCCCCGGTGACCACGCATGCGCCGCGGCCTAACTGGCCGTACTAGCTGCCGACCTGTCAGGACGGCACGACCTTCGCCGCCATCTGCTTGGCGACCTCCTCGGGCACGGCTGCGGGATAGCCGCGGTGGGGAGTCCGGCCGGATCGAATACTGTTGGCTGAGTGAGCGCTTTCGCCGCCGCGACCGGTGTCGGATCTTGGCCCGGCACCGCGCCGCGGCGGGCGGCCGAAGTCGTCGTCGGTGAGCTGCACGATCTACCCCACCTGGTGGAGTTGCCGGCCCGCGGCGTGGGTGCCGACATGATCGGCCGTGCGGCTGCGCTGTTGATCGACATCCCGCTCGACACCGTCCCGCGCGGGTACCGCGTCGCGGCTCGCCCGGGCGCGGTGACCCGTCGGGCGGTCAGCCTGCTCGACGAGGATCTCGATGCGCTCGAAGAGGCGTGGGAACGCGCCGGGCTGCGCGGCGGCGACCGCACGGTCAAGGTGCAGGCCCCCGGTCCGATCACGCTGGCCGCCCAGGTCGAGCTGCCCGGTGGGCACCGCGCGATCACCGACGAAGGAGCCGTGCGTGACCTGGCCGCGTCATTGGCCGAAGGCATCGCAGCCCACCGGGCGGAAGTCAGCAGGCGGCTCGATAGCCCCGTGGTGGTGCAGCTCGACGAGCCGTCGCTCTGGGCGGCGCTGACCGGTCGGCTGACCGGGGTGACGAGCCTTACTCCAGTGCACCCCGTCGATGAATCGGTGGCCCTCAGGCTGTTGGACGACTGCGTTGCCGCCGCCGGCAGCGAGGTGGGCATACATAGCTGCGGATCCGATGTGCCATGGAATATGTTGCAGCGCAGCAGTATTCATGCAGTGTCTATTGATGCGTCAACGCCCGGCCGGTTGGATCTCGATGGGCTTGGTGAGTTCGTCGACGCCGGGCGCACCGTGCTGTTGGGCATCGTCGGAGTGACCGCTCCGCCGGTCCCGCCGTCGCCGCGTGAGGTCGCAAAGACTGCCGCGGTGCTGACCGATCGCCTGGGTTTCCCGCGTGCGCTGCTGGCCGAGCGGGTCGGCGTCACATCCACTTGCGGGCTCGCAGGCGCGACACCTGAGTGGGCCCGCACCGCGATCGAAACAGCGCAGAGGGTGGCCGATGCGTTCGCTGACGACCCGGACGCGATCTAGGAGTGCCCTGAACAAGGGAGTCTTGGGGCTGGGGGTTGGGCGCTTGTCGGCAATGCGAGCGTCGGGCCGTGGTTCTGATGGTGCGAGGAGGCTCTCGGGGTTGACGAATCCGCCGTGGATGATGACGTGGCCGGCGGGGATGTTAGGCCAGCGCCCAGCTGGTGCCGTTATGGGTGAGTCCGAGCGTGCTGAGCCGGCGCAGGTTGAGCGCTGCGGCCCAGTCGTGGCCCGAAGTCGCAAACTTCGTAAATCACTTCGCGTCGGGGTGGAGCGCCTCGTTCCCCTGCAGTTCGTCCCGCTCTACTGACCCAACAAAGTGATGGCTGGCAGCTGCTACATCACGCTGGTCAAACGTGTTATCCGCAAGTAGCAGGCCGGGCAGAGGTCTCGGGACCGGCCCGCCAACGCGCGTACAAGATCTGCGGTGGTTGGGGCATCGGCGCTCAAACGCGCCGGGGAAACCCAGCGCGATCCGCCTGAGCTGTGCCAGGCCGAAGTCGTCGTCGCCGAACATGATCGGATGTGGCACCCGTTCAGCGTAGCCAGGGCCGGTCGGGTATCGGCCCGCTCCGATAGCCTGCGAGAGTGGCGGATAAGGCAATCCCGGAAACCGATCCGGTCGATCCGGACGTGCGGCGTCGCTGGCAGGACCTCGCCGATGAGGTCCGCGACCACCAGTTCCGGTACTACATCAAAGACGCGCCGATCGTCTCCGACGCGGAGTTCGACAAGCTGTTCAACGACCTGGTCGCCCTGGAAGACCGCTACCCGGAGGTGCGGGTCCCCGACTCGCCGACCCAGCTGGTCGGCGGCGCCGGCTTCGCCACCGATTTCACCGAGGCCAAGCACCTCGAGCGGATGCTGAGCCTCGATGACGTGTTCGCCCCCGAGGAGTTGGCCGCCTGGGGCAAGCGGGTCGAGAACGAGATCGGCGGCGACCCGAACTACCTGTGCGAGCTGAAGATCGACGGGGTCGCGTTGTCACTGGTGTATCGCAACGGCCGACTGACACGCGCCGCCACCCGAGGCGACGGCCGCGTCGGCGAGGACGTCACGCTCAACGCCCGAACGATCGACGACGTCCCCGAAACGCTCACGCCTACAGACGATTTCGTGATACCGAAGGTGCTCGAAGTGCGAGGCGAGGTGTTCTTTTTGCTCTCCGACTTCGAAAACCTCAACGCCAGCCTCGTCGAGGAGGGCAAGGCGCCGTTCGCGAACCCGCGTAACAGCGCCGCCGGCTCACTGCGTCAGAAGAATCCGGCCGTCACCGCGCGGCGCAGGCTGAGGATGATCTGCCACGGGCTCGGCCACACCGAGGGATTCAACCCTCCAACACTGCACGACGCCTACGCCGCGATGAAAGCGTGGGGGCTATCCGTCTCCGAGCACACCACCCGTGTCAGCGGCCTGCGGGCGGTTGAGGAGCGCATCGGCTACTGGGGTGAGCGGCGGCACGAGCTTGAACACGAGATCGACGGCGTGGTGGTGAAAGTCGACGACTTCGCGCTGCAGCGCCGGCTGGGCGCCACCTCACGGGCGCCGCGATGGGCGGTGGCCTACAAGTACCCGCCCGAGGAGGCGCAGACCAAGCTGCTCGACATCCGGGTGAACGTCGGCCGCACCGGGCGAGTCACGCCGTTCGCCTACATGACGCCCGTGCGGATCGCCGGTTCGACGGTCGGCCTGGCCACACTGCACAACGCGTCGGAGGTCAAGCGCAAAGGCGTGCTGATCGGCGACACCGTGATGATCCGCAAGGCCGGCGACGTCATCCCCGAGGTGCTCGGACCCGTCGTCGACCTTCGCGACGGCACCGGGCGCGAATTCGTCATGCCCACCCACTGTCCGGAATGCGGCACGCCGCTGGCCCCGGCCAAGGAAGGCGACGCCGACATCCGCTGCCCGAACGCCAGGTCCTGTCCAGCGCAGTTGCGAGAGCGCGTCTTTCACGTCGCCGGTCGAGGCGCGCTGGACATCGAAGGGCTCGGCTACGAGGCCGCGGTCGCGCTGCTGAAGGCCGGCGTGATCGCCGACGAGGGTGACCTGTTCACGCTGACCCGCGACGATCTGCTGCGTACGGAGTTGTTCAGAACCAAGGATGGCGAGCTGTCGGCGAACGGCGTGCGGCTGCTGGAGAATCTGGGCCGCGCGAAGTCGCGGCCGCTGTGGCGAGTGCTGGTGGCCCTGTCGATCAGGCATGTTGGGCCCACCGCGGCCCGGGCGCTGGCCACTGAGTTCGGCAGCCTCGACGCGATCATGGCCGCGTCCCAGGAACAACTCGCGGCGGTCGAGGGCGTCGGGCCGACTATCGCGGACGCGCTGACGGAATGGTTCACGGTCGACTGGCACCGCGCGATCGTCGACAAATGGCGCGCGGCCGGCGTCCGGATGGCCGATGAGCGCGACACCAGCATCGAGCGCACGCTGGAGGGCAAGACGATCGTGGTGACCGGGTCGCTCACCGGGTTCTCCCGCGACGAGGCCAAGGAGGCAATCGTCGCAAGGGGCGGCAAGGCGGCCGGCTCCGTGTCGAAGAAAACCGCGTACGTCGTGGCGGGCGACTCACCCGGGTCGAAGTACGACAAGGCCGTCGAACTCGGCGTGCCGATCCTCGACGAGGACGGCTTCCGCGCGTTGCTCGAGAACGGGCCAATCGGCACGTCATAAGGCATTCACTTGCCTTTCGTACGCACAACGTACGCGGCGCCACCGGCCTGATCGAACATCGCTGCCGCTTCCGTCCCCGTACTGGAAGATCATGCGCGACTGTGCCGAGACAATGGTCCGTGTCGGTGGTCGGTTCGGTTTAACCCCATCCGATAGGGCCGGCATTGATATCGAGGCCGCGTCGGTAGACAGGCCCGGATTCGGCGCTGAACGGCTTCTCACCTGATGCCGACCGCCGCTGTGGCAGTCTGAGCGGCGGTTCGGCGAGGTTGCTGCGCTCCGCTCCTACAGGTTCACACCAAAGAGGTTGACGCACACACCTGACGTGCAGTTACCGACATCGGTTGCGCCCGGCCCTTCGATGGCGATGTTGATGAGACCGCCGTTGTTGTTGCCCGAGTCCGTGCTGTTGGCGCCGACGAACGCGAAGTTTCCTTCCCCGAACAAGTTGTTGCCGGTGAGGATGTTGTTGCCCGAGTTCGTGCTGCCATTGCCGATGATCGTGAAGTTGGTGCCGAACAGGTGGTTGCCGGAGTTGGCGTTGTCGCCCGAGGCCGTCGTGTTGTTACCCAGGAACGTGATGTTGCCCGGGAACGCGCCGTTGCCCGTGGCCGTGTTGTTGCCGGAATCGGTGTTGCCATTACCGGCGAGCACCATGTCGTGTCCAGCGCTGCCGTTGCCGACGGTCACGTCGTTGCCAGTGTTGGTGTTGCCAGAACCGAGCACCATGCCCGTGGGAAAGCCGATGCTGTTAGTGCCGATGACGGTGTTGTTGCCGGAGTGTTGGTTGTTGTTACCCAGGAACACCAGGGGGTTGATGCCAACACTGCCGGTGCCGCCGGAGCCAGAGCTGTTGACGAAGTTATTGCCGGATTGTTGGTTGTTGTTACCTAGGGAGGCCAGGTTGGTGCCGAAGTTCTTGGCGCCGACGTCGTTGTTGCCCGAGTTGGTGTTGGTACTGCGGGCATTGACGAGGTTGAGGGCAGGGCCGGCCCCCGTGGTGTTGGCGACATTGGTGTTGTTGTTGCCGATGTTGAAAAGATTGACGCCCAGCGGGTTGCTGCTTGTACCAGAGGCGGTATTGCCGGTGCCCCGGAAGCCGAAGTTGATCCCCGGATCCGACCCCCCGTTGACCTTCGGCGTGGGAGTGATGTGCGATACCGCGGTTTGGCTTTGGCTGATCGAGGCGACCGACTTGCTGTTGGCGGTGCTGGTCCCCCCGGGGTGTGTCGGAGGCTTTGGGGTGTGCCCGGGGCTGGCGGCGGCGACCGGGGCGCTGACTGCCATCAGCACCGACGCCGTTGCCGCTGCTGCCACGACCATTCGCCGCTGCCGCTTGTGTCCAGAGACGTGTTTGCTCATCGTTGAGCCCCCGATCCGACCCTCGGTTTGCGGCCCGCGCTAGAGCGCGCCGGTACCGGGTATACGACATCGATGGCCATCTGGTTCAAACAACCTTTGCCGCATTTCACGTCGCCTTCACGAGTGGCTGCCGAGCGGCTCGTGTCGCACGTGTTCCTTGGCGTGGTGCTCAACGTGCCGCCCAGGGTTTTCTCGTTGGCCTGTCGCATCGTCAAAACCGCTGACAAGATCGGCTCACAAACTTAAGGTCTGATTCGCCCACACCCGCCCCACGCCGCTCCCGCCACGCCGCTCCAATGGACCCGCGTTCCCGGACCCGCAGTTGAGCCGCTGTAAATGAATCAGCAAGTGCCATCCTGGCCGCTTGGGCGTAGCTCCCAACCCGCCGAGACAGCACAACCAACCCGCAGTCATCGCGCCGCCTGAAATATGCCCGCGTTGATGAATGCCGCTTGGTAGTCCGCGCCCGCAAGGGCAACTCACTACCAATAAGGAATAACTAAACACAATGACAAGTACTGCATTTGTCAAAGCATTGGTCAACGCCCGCACAGAGGCGGAAGTGATGGCCATCGTCGAAAAAGAATACAAGAACAAAACCGTCACCAACAACCCAGCCTATAAGGCTGTGCAGGCGTACGGCGGTGACCTTGGGGTTGAGCCAACCGTCAGCACTAAGAGAATGACCGGCAAGGAACTAAGCCCACTGGCATTCAGCGAAGCCTCGCTGAAGACGATGTACAAGGCTTTCCAGGACCGCACGCCGATGACGATCAGGGCTGAGACCAAGGGGTTTAGCAGCGTGGACTCGTTACTACCCGCACAGTTGAATCCTGCCGTGATTGGGCAGATTCACGAGTGGCGCGTGCTCGACCATCTTCCGTCGATCAGCATCACCGCACCGAGTTATGAGTTTGTCGTGCACAACTTCGCCGGTGACTCTGGTGGACCTGCGCCAGTCGCGGAAGGTGCCGCTAAGCCGGAGTACATTCCCGCCGTTACGTCGTCTGTCGCTACCGTGACCAAGCTGGCGATGCACACCGGAATTTCGTATGAGACATTGGCCGACTGGCCGCAGTGGATGAGCTACATTCAGACGCAGGCCTTTAAGTTGATGACTGACGAGGAAAACTCTCAGTTGCTCAACGGCACCGGTAGCGGTGGCCAGATGTTGGGATTCTTCAACGTCTCGGGCATCCTGACGCACAACTGCTCCAGTGACCCGAGTAACTACACGGCTATCGACTCCATCGAGTCTGCCATTAATCAGATGAGGGTCGGGAATGCCCTGGCAACGCCGACGTTGGCCATCTTCTCGCCTACGACGTGGAGCGCGATTCGTCGCATTAAAACCACGACCAATGCCTATGCCATAGGCGACCCCTTGCGTGAGCCGGTAAACACCCTCTGGGGTGTGCCCGTGCTTATCACGACCGCGATGGCTAATGGCTCAGGTCTGCTCATGGACACCACGACGTTCGGTAACGCACTTATCCGAGAGGGCATTCTTATGCACCAGGGATTCAGCGGCACCGATTTTGTGCAGAATATCGCCAGATACGTCTTTGAGGAAAGGCTTGCCTTAGCGGTAGAACGCCCTCAGTCCGTCTTGGCCCTTAGTAATCTGCCGACCTCCTAAGCGATAGGTGATTATCTAATGGCATACATTGCGCCCAACGGCAACACTGTCGAGGCATACACCGCTGGTCTCCCGCCAATCGTTTCACTGTCCGCAGTGAGCGCAACGGGAGCCGGTACCGTTCTTGATGGCCAGGCCGTCAGGGCTAACGCCGTGGCGACGGTGACGACCAGCGCTGGAGTTTCGGCGGGAGATCTGGATCACCCACATTTGGTTCGACACCGACCCGCAGGTGGACAACCTCAACCTTGATCGCCCGCTCCCGGCTCGCCTGCGCCTCGATGAGCCCCTCGAAACCTGGGTGCCGGTGGCAGCGTTGCCCGATGTGCCGAACGTGGAGCGGCGGGGGCGCGTGCTTCTCTCCAATGACAAGATCGTCAAGTCGCGACTCAACAAGACGGTCCGGCCTGTGGGCTACGTGGCCGGGCCAGGGAGCCGGTAGCAGCGAGCCGCGCGGCCAGGAATAGGCCTTCCCGGCCCGCTGCCGTACGCACGCCAGCCGGTGACGCTCGTGGCTAGTCCAAGACAGTCCACAACGGAAATGTCCGCCTAGCTGGGACAATCCAGAAATGCCAAAGACTGCCCCGGGTAGCGAAAACCGCTGGTAGCAATTGCTCGAGAACGGTCAGTGACGACCGTGTGGCCCGGGCGGCGCCGACTGGGTCGTTGACGGCAGGTCCGACGAGGGCGGTGGCGCCTCGGTCGTCTTCGGGGGCGGCTGCTTGGTGGGCGGCGGTTGCCGCGTCGTCGTGGGCGGCTGCGTGGTCGTGGACGGGGGCTGGGTAATCGTCGTCGAGGGCGGTTGCGTTGTGGTCGTGACCGGCGGCGGGGTCGTCGTGGTCGCCACCGCCGGCGGCGTCGTCGGCGGTGCGGGTGCCGGTGTGTCCGCCGGCGGAGGCGGCGGGTCGGGCGGAGCCTGAGGCGCGGGCGCCGCCCCTGGGATCGGCGGCGGTGCGATGACCACGGGTAGCGGCGGGTTCGCCGCGGGTGCGGGCGCTTGCTGATCCGCCTGCTGCTCTATCGGACGGCTCTGCGCCACCGGCACAGGTGCTTGCGCGACGGCCTGCGGTTGCCCGGGCTGGCCGGGGCCCGCCGCCGCGGCTGCAGGAGCTGACGGTGCCGCAGGACTTGGGGCGACCGTGGTGGTCGTCGTGGCGGCCAACGGGGCACTGCCCTGGTGAAGGACGACGGCTCCCGCCATCAGCGCGACGGCCGCGACGGTGCCCGCCGCGGCCAGCAGTGGGCGGCGGTACCAAACCTGCTTGCTGTCGGTGCTGCTGGGGACCCATTCATTGGGCTGGAACTGGAGCTGCGGGCGGGCGCCGCTCAGGTCAAGCGCGGGGAGCGGTTCTTCTTGCGACCACGCGAGCGCAGGCAATGGGGCAGAGGCCGCGGCGGGCGCGGGTGCCGCTGGGGGGACGGCGGTCGTTGCGCGGTCGTCGGCCGCGCCGCGTGCTGCACGCAGCGCCGCACCCGCGGCGGCGGTGAGTTCCGGTCGTGGCGTCGTGATCACCGGAACCCGCAGGTGTTCGGACAGGGTGGTGGTGACGAGCGGGATGTTCGCGCCTCCGCCCACGGACGCGACCGCGGCGAGGTCTGACAGCCGAATCCCGTTGCGGGCCAATGTTTCATGCACGACATCCATGAATTCCGTCAGAGGACGACGGAACTCGTCCTCCAGCTCGGCGCGGGTGAGCCGGATGGTGCCGCCGAATCCCGGCACGTCGGCGATCAACATGGTGACCGTGGTTGCCGAGAGCCGTTCTTTCGCGCCGCGGCATTCCGCCCGCAGACGCGCCAGCGAACCGAGCGCGGCAGTGCTGGTGACCTCCCGGTGGACGGGGAGGTCGGCGAGGACGTGCTTCAGCAGCGCGTGATCGATCAGATCGCCGGAGAGATCGGTGTGGCGCACGGTGGGGCCTATCGGGCGTAGGCCGTCTCCGGCGTCGGCCAGCGTGACGCTGGTGCCCGTGCCGCCGAAGTCGCAGAGCGCGACCACGCCCCGCGCCGGCAGACCGGGCTCGCGCGCCAGCGCGGTCAGCGCGGCCTGCACATCCGATATCACCGGCAGGGCATCGGCGGCGACCGACCACTCCGGCAGCGCGGCCAACGCCCGGCGCAGCGCCCCCACGGCCGACGCCGACCAGTGCGCGGGGAATGCGACGGCCGCGGGCTGCGCCGGCGGAAGCCCGTCGGTGATCGTGTACATCAACGCGCACAGCGCGTCGGCCGTCAGCGCGCCGGCGTGGTGCACGGAACCGTCGGCGGCCACGATCCCCACGGGGTCGCCGACGCGGTCGACGAAGTCGGTGATCACCAGCCCGCGCTGGTCGATGCTGGGGTTCTCCGACGGCACACCCAGCTCCGGTGGCCGACGCCGGTAGACCGTCAACACCGAACGCCGCGTCGCGGTCGCGCGACGCGAATCGACGGCCCCCATCGTGGTCGCACCGATCGATAGCCCCACACCCTCGGTCATGTCATAGCTTCTATCGGCGCAGGGACGCCGGCTATTACGCCGCGACGGCAGTTGCGGCTGAGAAATTGGGGCAAAGATGCTGGGAAATCATTAAATTCGGCGGTCGGACGTCCGCCGCCGTGGCTAGCGCAGAATCGTTGCAACAATGCCGGCCAGGTAGCCCAACCGCGCCACCTCCGACGGACGGAAGTCCGGCCCACCGGGACGGCCGAGCATCACCGCGGTGCTCGGCCCGCCGAGCGGCGCGGCCGCCAGTGTCGTGTCCATGTCCCGCCATACCTGCGGCACCCAGTCGGCGGTGCCGTCCAGTGCGGCGGCGTGGTCGAGGGGCAGCCACGGCGCCGAATCGGCCAGGGTCTCGGGCGCGCCGGGGCTGCCAACGACCCGATCCAGGCCGCCGTCGTCGAGGCGTAGCACCGTGCACCAGCCCACGCGCAGCACCCGAGGTGATTCGTCGGCGAGGACCTGCAGCTTCGCCATCCGGTCGCCGCCGGCCGCGATGTGGTCGATCAGTTCGAGCTCACGATGCGCCTCGAGCAGCCCCGTGTGCGGCCGGATGCTGTCCACCCGAACACCGTTGAGCGCCTCGGCCGCGGTGATCAGCATGTCCGGCATCGCGCCGGGCGGCAGGTCGACCACCAGGTCGTCGATCGCACTGCCCGACATCCTTTCCACCACGTCCAGCGACAGGATGTCGGCACCTACCGACCCGAGAGCCACGGCCAATGAACCGAGGCTGCCCGGTCGATCGACCAGCTGGACCCGCAGCAGATACGAAGGCACGCGCACACTGTTGCACAGCCAGGTCCGGTGAGCATTCTGGCGGGCACGGGCCGATAGGCTTGACGCTCGTGTCTCAGATCTCCCGCGACGAGGTGGCCCACCTGGCCAGGCTGGCCCGCCTGGCGCTGACCGATGCCGAATTGGACAGTTTTGCCGGACAGCTCGACGCGATCCTGGGCTACGTCAGCCAGATCCGGTCCGTCGACGTCTCCGGGGTGGAACCGACCGACAACCCGCTCAAGGCCGTCAACGTGATGCGGCCCGACGTTGTCGAACCGTCGCTGACGCGGGAGCAGGTGCTGGCCGAGGCGCCGGAGGCGATCGACGGCCGATTCGCGGTCCCGCGGATTCTTGGAGAGCCCGAATGAGCGACATCATCAGGCAGGATGCCGCGACCCTGGCCGGCAAGATCGCGCGCCGCGAACTGTCCTCGGTCGAGGTGACGCAGGCCTGCCTGGACCAGATCGAGGCCACCGACGAGCAGTATCGGGCGTTCTTGCACGTGGCCGCCGATCAGGCGTTGGCCGACGCCGCGCGGGTCGACGCCGCGGTCGCTGCCGGTGAGGACGTCACACCGCTGGCCGGTGTCCCGCTGGCGCTCAAGGACGTATTCACCACCACCGACATGCCGACCACCTGCGGCTCCAAGATCCTCGAGGGCTGGAATTCGCCTTACGACGCGACCGTCACGCTGCGGCTCCGGGCGGCCGGCATCCCGATCCTCGGCAAGACCAACATGGACGAGTTCGCGATGGGCTCGTCGACCGAGAACTCCGCATTCGGCCCGACCCGCAACCCGTGGGACGTCGACCGCGTGCCCGGCGGCTCGGGTGGCGGAAGCGCCGCGGCGCTGGCGGCGTTCCAGGCGCCGCTGGCGATCGGCTCCGATACCGGCGGGTCGATCCGCCAGCCCGCCGCGCTAACCGCGACCGTCGGCGTCAAACCCACTTACGGCACGGTGTCCCGCTACGGGCTGGTGGCGTGCGCGTCATCGCTGGACCAGGGCGGACCGTGTGCACGCACGGTGCTGGACACCGCGCTGCTGCACGCAGTGATCGCCGGGCACGACGCGAAGGACTCCACCTCCATCGACGCCGAGGTGCCCGACGTCGTCGCCGCGGCCCGCGCGGGCTCGCGGGGCGATCTGCGGGGTGTGCGCATCGGGGTGGTCAGCCAGTTGCGCGGCGACGGATACCAGGCCGGTGTGCTCGAATCGTTCAATGCCGCGGTCGAGCAGCTCAAAACGCTCGGCGCCGAGGTCGGCGAGGTGTCCTGCCCGCATTTCGATCATGCGCTGGCGGCCTACTACCTAATCCTGCCCTCGGAGGTGTCGTCGAACCTGGCCCGCTTCGACGGGATGCGGTACGGGCTGCGCGTCGGCGACGACGGCACGCACAGCGCCGAGGAGGTGATGGCCCTGACCCGCGCGGCCGGCTTCGGCCCGGAGGTCAAGCGCCGCATCATGATCGGCACCTACGCACTGTCGGCGGGCTATTACGACGCGTACTACAACCACGCGCAGAAGGTCCGCACGCTCATCGCCCGTGATCTCGAGGAGGCGTACCAGCGCGTGGACGTCCTGGTGTCCCCGGCGACACCGACGACGGCGTTCCGGCTCGGCGAGAAGGTCGACAATCCGCTGGCGATGTACCTGTTCGATCTGTGCACGTTGCCGCTAAACCTGGCCGGCCACAGCGGAATGTCGGTGCCATCGGGTCTTTCACCCGACGATTCACTGCCCGTGGGGCTGCAGATCATGGCTCCGGCGCTGGCCGACGACCGGCTCTACCGGGTGGGCGCGGCGTACGAAGCCGCCCGAGGGCCGTTGCCGACGGCCATCTGACGATCGCGCTGCCCAGGCCACGGGCAGGGGGGAAGATGGCAGCATGCGGATCGGAATTCTCACCGGTGGAGGGGACTGTCCCGGTTTGAACGCGGTGATCCGGGCGGTGGTGCGCACGTGCGACTCACGCTACGGCTCATCGGTCGTCGGGTTCCAGGACGGCTGGCGCGGGCTGCTGGAGAACCGTCGCATTCAGCTCAAGAACGACGACCGCAACGACCGGCTGCTGGCCAAGGGCGGGACCATGCTCGGCACCGCACGGGTGCACCCCGAAAAGCTGCGTGCCGGGCTGGACCAGATCAAGCAGACCCTCGACGACAACGGCATTGAAGTGCTGATCCCGATCGGCGGCGAGGGCACGTTGACCGCTGCGCACTGGCTCTCCGAAGAGAACGTGCCTGTCGTTGGGGTGCCCAAGACCATCGACAACGACATCGACTGCACCGACGTGACTTTCGGCCACGACACCGCGTTGACGATTGCGACGGAGGCGATCGACCGGCTGCACAGCACGGCCGAGTCGCACCAGCGCGTGATGCTGGTCGAGGTGATGGGCCGCCACGCCGGATGGATCGCGTTGAACGGCGGGCTGGCTTCCGGTGCGCACATGACGTTGATCCCCGAGGTGCCGTTCGACGTCGAGGAGGTGTGCCGGCTGGTGAAAGGCCGCTTCCAGCGGGGCGATTCGCACTTCATCTGCGTCGTCGCCGAGGGCGCCAAGCCGGCCAAGGGCTCGATGCAGCTGCGCGAGGGTGGCCTCGACGAGTTCGGGCATGAACGGTTCACAGGTGTCGCCGCGCAGTTGGCGATCGAGCTCGAAAAGCGCATCAAGAAAGAGGTGCGGACCACGGTGCTGGGGCATGTGCAGCGTGGCGGAACGCCGACGGCGTATGACCGCGTGCTCGCTACCCGGTTCGGCGTGAATGCCGCCGACGCGGCCCATGCCGGTGAGTACGGGATGATGGTTTCCCTGCGCGGCCAGGACATCGGCCGGGTGCCGCTGGCCGACGCGACCCGACAGCTCAAGCTGGTGCCGCAGAGTCGCTACGACGACGCCGCGGCCTTCTTCGGCTGATCGGTCTTGAACGCCTCCCGGCGGATCATCTGCCACACCGTGGGAACGTGCTCGGTGGTGGAGACGACGACGGTCCGTCCGACGGTGTCCGGGTTGGATGCCAGCGTCACGAGATAGTCGGCGAGGTCGATGCGCGCGGTGAACGCGCCCACCGGATCCACCTCTCCGGCAATGTAATTCGTCGGCTCAGCAAGATCGAACAATCCCGATGGCCGCACGATCGTCCAGTCCAGTCCGCTGTCGCGCGCAACAGTCTCCATGCGGCGGATGTCGTCGTAGACGGTCTTGCCGACGAACCGGCTGACCACCGGCTCAAACAGCCGCAGCGCAAACGGCGTCTCCCGGCGGCCGGTAGTGGGATAGGCACCGGTGGAGCTGACCACCGCCAGCCTGCGGACTCCGTTGCGCCGCATGGCCGCGACGATGTTGGCGGTGCCGACCGAGTAGGTGTCGACCGGTCGGCGGGTGAACGGCACGCCGAGTGTGGAGAGCACTGCGTCGGCGCCGTCGACTGCGTCGTCCAGGGCCGCCTCGTTCCGCACATCGGCGGCGGCCACCGCCAGCCGTGGATCGCTGAATGGGAAATCGCCCGGCCGCCGCGTCACCGCCACCGCCGAATGGCCGGCGTCCAGCGCCCGCCGGGTGAGCAGCCGGCCGGTCTTGCCGTTCGCACCGAAGATCACGATCTTCATGTCCGCCTCCCATTATCGTCATCAAGTATTATTATCACTATACAGAACAATCACTATTGGTGCTAGTGTGGTGCTGTGACGGATCGTCCGGAGGGCATCGCCGCGCTCGACCAGCGGATTCCGTTCCTGCTGTCGCAGCTGGGCGCCCACTTGGCCGAGCATTTTCAGAACGGCTTGGCCCCGCTGGGCGTGGAGCCACGGACCTATGCTGTGCTGCTCGCGCTCGCCGAGGCCGATGGGCAGTCACAGCGGCAGCTCTCGCAACGGCTGGGGATCCACCGCAACGTGATGGTCACAGTCGTCGACTCGCTGGAACGTCAGGGGCTGGTCGCGCGACGCCCACATCCCGACGACCGGCGGGCGTTCGCGGTGACGCTCACCGAGAAGGCCCGTGACCTGTTGCCGGCGCTCGACGAACAGGGCAAGGCGTTGGAGGACGAACTGACCGAGCCGCTGTCCGCGAACGAACGAGCGACGCTGCTGCGCGTGCTGCAGCGGATCTCGGCCGCGGCGGGGCTGACCCCGGGTGTGCACCCGAAGCTCGGGTAGGGCGGCCCCACTAAAGTTGTCTCTATGACCATCGCTGCCGCGGCCGCACTGCTCGACTACGACGACGTCGTCGCGCGCTACGAGCCGGTACTCGGCCTCGAGGTGCATGTCGAGCTGTCGACGGCGACCAAGATGTTCTGCGGGTGCGTCAACGCCTTCGGTGGCGAACCCAACACCCATGTGTGCCCGGTCTGCCTCGGGCTGCCCGGCTCGCTGCCCGTGCTCAACGCCGCCGCGGTCGAGTCGGCGATCCGGATCGGCTTGGCGCTCAACTGCGAGATCGTGCCGTGGTGCCGGTTCGCGCGGAAAAACTACTTCTACCCGGACATGCCGAAGAACTACCAGATCTCGCAATACGACGAGCCGATCGCGGTCAATGGGTATCTGGACATGCCGCTCGACGACGGCAGCACGTTCCGGGTGGAAATCGAGCGCGCGCACATGGAAGAGGACACCGGCAAGCTGACCCATTTGGGCAGCGAGACGGGCCGTATCGAGGGCGCAACGATGTCGCTACTCGACTACAACCGGGCCGGTGTGCCGTTGATCGAGATCGTCACCAGGCCGATCGTCGGGACCAGCGCGTGTGCGCCCGAGACCGCTCGCGCATATGTGACCGCATTGCGGGAGTTGTTGCTCGCCTTGGGCGTTTCCGACGTGCGGATGGACCAGGGATCGATGCGGTGCGACGCGAATGTCTCGCTGATGCCTAGTGGTGCAAAAGAATTCGGCATCCGCACGGAGACCAAGAACGTCAACTCGCTCAAGAGCGTCGAGGTCGCGGTCCGCTACGAGATGCGCAGGCAGGCCGCCGTGCTGGCCAGCGGCGGTCGAGTGACGCAGGAAACCCGTCACTTCCACGAGGACGGGTACACCTCGCCGGGCCGCAGCAAGGAGTCGGCGCAGGACTACCGCTACTTTCCCGAGCCCGACCTGGAGCCGGTCGCGCCCGCCGCCGAGCGGGTCGAGCAGCTGCGCCAGACGCTGCCCGAGCTGCCGTGGCTGCGGCGCAAGCGAATTCAGCAGGAATGGGGCGTGTCCGACGAGGTGATGCGCGACCTCGTCAACGCGGGCGCGGTCGATCTGGTGACCGCCACGGTCGGGCACGGCGCCTCGAGCGAGGCGGCCCGTGCGTGGTGGGGGAATTTCTTGGTGCAGAAGGCCAATGAGGCCGGCGTGGAACTGAACGAGTTGCCGATCACGCCCGGTCAGGTCGCCGCGGTGGTCCATCTGATCGACGACGGCAAACTGTCGAACAAGCTGGCCCGTCAGGTCGTCGAGGGTGTGTTGGCCGGCGAGGGGGAGCCCGAGCAGGTGATGGCCGCTCGCGGGCTGGAACTCGTGCGTGACGACTCACTGATCCAGGCCGCGGTCGACGAGGCGCTCGCCGCCAATCCCGATGTGGTGGAGAAGATCCGCGGCGGCAAGGTGCAGGCGGCGGGTGCGATCGTCGGGGCGGTGATGAAGGCCACCAAAGGGCAGGCCGATGCCGCGCGTGTGCGCGAGTTGGTGCTGGCGGCCTGCAGCTGAAAATCCGCGGATCAGACGCCCGCGGCCGAGCTGCAGATCAGACGCCCGCGGCCGAGCCGCAGATCAGACGATGTCGTCGTTGCTGCGCGGGAAGCCGCCGCCCTGCGGGAACAGCGGGAACACGACGTCGTCGAGCTTCTCGGCGTCGCCGAACGTCTTGTTGGCGGTCGCACCCCACACGTTGCCGTCGGGCGCCACCTCGAGTGCCCATGCGTGGCCGTGCTGATCCTGGCGGACCACCTCGGGCTGCCCGGTGACGGCACCGGTGCCGGGCGCCAGCCGCACCGCGACGGTCTGTTTCGTGTTGACCAGGTTCACCAGCACCGTGCCGCCGAGCGCGGCGCAGCCGGCCACGCTGGGCTTGTCCGGCCACGTCCAGACCGTCGACTGCTTGGAGTCGGCGGTGATCCGCTGCAGCCGGTCCGCGGTCGGGGTGCGATCGGTGATGTACAGCGACCCGTCGGATGGGTCGATGCACAGGCCGCCGGCCGAGCCCGTGCCGCTCATCGCGGTGGTCACCGGGGCCTGGTTGATGGTGGTGGGTTGCTCGATGCGGATCAGCTTGCCGGCCAGCGACTTGGGATCGGCGGCCAGCGCCGGGTTGCCGGCGTCGCCGGTGAGCACGTCGAGCGTGGTCGGGCTGGTGAAGATCAGCGCACCCCTGTTGCCGATCGCCCCTTTCGGGATGCCGGTCAGGATGTCTTTGGGGATGTCGCCGTCGGCGATGCGGACGACCCGGTTGTCGGTGGGCGTGCTGACGTAGGCGTACATCAGCCGGTCCTGCGAGTAGGTCGGCGACAGCACGATGTCCATCAGGCCGCCGTCGCCGGACGGGTCCACCGGGATCACGGTCTTGACTGTGGGTTCGGCGCTGACCGACACCTGCTTGACGGCGCCGGTGGTGCGCTCGGCGACCAGGGCAGACTTGCTGTCCGGGTCCATGATCAGCCCGCTGGTGCTGTCCAGACAGCCCTGCATGACGCCTGGGGCGGGGCATTGCTTGGGGAACGGCTGCGGCGGCAGCGGCGGGGGAGGTGGCGGCGTCGACGACGGCCCCGGTTTGAGCTCCGGCGCGGTGGTGAACGGGGCGGATTGGGCGTCGTTGAACCTGGCGCAGCCGGTTGCCAGTAGCCCCACGGCACACAACGCCGCCAGCGCACCCCTGACTGGCCCGCGCACCCGCATGCCCGCCAGGTTACGGACAGATCCGCCGCGCCCGCCACGTTGCCTCACTGGGAATCTCCGACATTTCCTTGATACCGGGGAGGTAAAGGTGAGGTGACGGCGCGGTCTAAATCCGCGATTCGGGCCTATCTTGCACTTACGCTGACACGGTGACCAGTCACCCGCATGACCCCAGCGCCTGGCAACGGCCCAGTTCGGCAAGCCTGGTCGACCCCGAAGATGACCTGCCCTCGGCAACCTACGGGGGCGATTTCGAGACCACCACGATGATTCCCCATTACAACGCGAACAACCCGGCGCCCGCTGGCCGCGGATTGGGGTTGTTGAGCGACCCCGAGCCGCTGCCGTACCTGCAGCCGGGATCGGCCGGGCGGCACGCGGCGCCCACACCGGCTGAAGCCACGCAGGACGACTTCATCGATGATCGCGTGCGCGCGGCCGGTCGCCGCGGCACTCAGGACCTCGGTCTGCTGTTGCTGCGCGCCGGCGTCGGCGTGATCCTCGTCGGGCACGGCCTGCAGAAGGCGTTCGGCTGGTGGGGCGGGCAAGGGCTGTCCGGGTTCAAGAACTCGCTGTCGGACCTGGGCTACCAGCACGCCGACATCCTGACGTACGCCGCCGCGGGCACCCAGATCGCTGCCGGGGTGCTGCTGGTGTTGGGGCTGCTGACGCCGCTGGCCGCGGCGGCGGCACTGGCCTACCTGCTCAACGGCGTGCTGGCCAACTTCGCCGCCGAGCACGACGGCGGCTACTTCGCTTACTTCCTGCCGAACGCCAACGCGTACCAGGTGCTGATGATCATCGCGCTGGCCGCAATCATCCTGGTGGGGCCCGGCCGCTACGGCTTCGATGCGGGACGGGGGTGGGCGCGTCGGCCGTTCATCGGATCGTTCGCTGCGCTATTGCTGGGGATCGCCGGCGGCGTCGCGGTGTGGGTGCTGCTCAACGGCCATCACCCGCTGAGCTGAACCGGCGTCAGGGCGCGTACGGGTTCGGCACCCGGCCGCCACTGACTTCCGCCAATTGCGGCAACGTGGCGAACGTGACAGCGGGCAACCGCAAGTCCTCGCCGGACTTGAGTTGCGCCCGTGCCCACGAGCCCTTGAGGAACCGCAACCCTTGGATGTCGTCCCAGCCGACGGTGCGGCTGGTGAGCAGCGTGCGGACGGTGACCGCGTGCGTGTCGGCCACCGTTCGCAGCCGCACGATCAACGCCGACAACAGCACCGGGATCGCCAGCAGCGGAGCGGTCACCGGCCAGGTGAGCACCGGCACCAGCAGACCCAGGGTGAAGAAGCCGACCGCAAAGTGCGCGATCGGTGAAATCTTGATCACCACCGGCGCGGGCGCCGTCGACGATTCGCTGGCCATACCAGCATCATTCCATTGGTGACGAATTTGACCTTTGACCAGTGCGGCGACTACCGTCGGGTGCTATGCAGGCAAGCGGATTGCTCGTAGTAATTGGTCGGCGCGTTGATGTATAGGGCGGCCTAGCCAGCACGCATCAACGCGCAACCCTCGTGCAGCAGCAGAAGCTGCCGGGGGTTTTTTGTTGTCCAAGTACCACGAACGATCACGAGAACAAAGAGGACACCGTGAGCGCACCCATAACGCGACCACCGGAGTTGACCGCCCCGGCGCCGCCAGGCAATGGCTCGGGTCAGGTCAAACGAGTTGCGCCGCAACAGCTTACCGGCGCTCAGGCGGTAATTCGGTCGCTTGAGGAGCTCGACGTCGAGGTGATCTTCGGGATCCCCGGCGGCGCAGTGCTTCCGGTATACGACCCGCTGTTCGACTCGCAGAAGCTGCGTCACGTGTTGGTCCGCCACGAGCAGGGCGCCGGCCACGCGGCCAGCGGCTACGCCCACGCGACCGGGCGCGTCGGCGTGTGCATGGCGACGTCCGGGCCGGGCGCTACCAACCTGGTCACCCCGCTCGCGGACGCGCAGATGGATTCGGTTCCGGTGGTGGCCATCACGGGCCAGGTCGGCAGGTCGCTGATCGGCACCGACGCATTCCAGGAAGCCGACATTTCCGGTATCACGATGCCGATCACCAAGCACAACTTCTTGGTCCGCAGCGGCGACGACATCCCCGAGGTGATCGCCGAGGCCTTCCACATCGCCTCGACCGGCCGGCCTGGTGCTGTCCTCGTCGACATCCCCAAGGACGTGCTGCAGGGCACATGCACGTTCAGCTGGCCACCCCGGCTGGAGCTGGCCGGCTACCGGCCGACCACCAAGCCGCACGCCAAGCAGATTCGGGCGGCCGCGAAGCTGATTTCCGCGGCCCGCAAGCCGGTGCTGTACGTCGGCGGCGGCGTGGTCCGCGGCAACGCCAGCGCGGAGCTGCTGAAACTGGCCGAGCTGACCGGTATCCCGGTCGTCACCACGCTGATGGCGCGCGGCGCGTTCCCCGACAGCCACCCGCAGAACCTGGGCATGCCCGGCATGCACGGCACCGTCGCGGCGGTCGGGGCGCTGCAGCGCAGCGACCTGCTCATCGCGCTCGGCGCGCGCTTCGACGACCGGGTGACCGGCAAGCTGGATTCCTTCGCCCCTGAGGCCAAGGTGATCCACGCCGACATCGATCCGGCCGAGATCGGCAAGAACCGCAATGCCGACGTCCCGATCGTCGGCGACGTCAAGGCGGTCATCGGCGAGTTGATCGAGGCGCTGAGCAGGACCGGCAACGTCGGCGCCAACATCGACAACTGGTGGCAGTACCTGCGCGGCGTGCAGAAGACGTATCCGCTGAGCTACGGCCCGCAGAGCGACGGCAGCCTGAGCCCCGAATACGTGATCCAGTCGATCGGCAAGATCGCCGGGCCGGACGCCGTGTACGTCGCCGGTGTCGGTCAGCACCAGATGTGGGCCGCGCAGTTCATCTCGTACGAGAATCCGCGCACGTGGATCAATTCCGGCGGCCTCGGCACGATGGGCTTCGCGATCCCGGCTGCGATGGGCGCCAAGCTGGCGCGACCCGACACCGAGGTGTGGGCCATCGACGGCGACGGCTGCTTCCAGATGACCAACCAGGAGTTGGCCACCTGTGCGATCGAGGGCGCGCCGATCAAGGTCGCGATCATCAACAACGGCAACCTGGGCATGGTGCGCCAGTGGCAGTCGCTGTTCTACCAGGAGCGGTACTCGCAGACCGACCTGGCGACCCATTCGCACCGCATCCCGGACTTCGTCAAGCTGGCCGAGGCGCTGGGGTGCGTCGGATTGCGTTGCGAACGCGAGGAAGACGTTGTCGACGTGATCAACAAAGCCCGGGCGATCAATGACCGGCCGGTGGTCATCGACTTCATCGTCGGCGCCGACGCACAGGTGTGGCCGATGGTGGCCGCGGGCACCAGCAACGACGAGATCCAGGCCGCGCGCGGCATCCGCCCGCTGTTCGACGAGGATCTGGTCTAGTGACGATCTCCACGCACACCCTGTCGGTGCTGGTCGAGGACAAACCCGGCGTGCTGGCCCGTGTCGCGTCGCTATTCTCGCGGCGCGGCTTCAACATCCAGTCGCTGGCCGTCGGTGCCACCGAGCAGAAGAACATGTCGCGGATGACGATCGTCGTCACCGTCGAGGACCTACCGCTCGAACAGGTGAGCAAGCAGCTGCACAAGCTGATCAATGTGATCAAGGTCGTCGAGCAAGAAGAAGACAACTCGGTGGCCCGTGAGCTGGTGCTGATCAAAGTCCGCGCCGACGCCGGCACTCGCGGCCAGGTGATTGAAGCCGCAAACCTGTTCCGGGCCAAGGTGATCGACGTCTCGACGGAGTCCCTGGTCATCGAGACCACCGGCACGCCGGCAAAGATCGAGGCGCTGTTGCGCGTGCTCGAGCCCTACGGCGTCCGCGAGATCGTCCAATCCGGCCTGGTGTCGATGTCGCGCGGTCCGCGGGGCATCACGGGCAAGTGAAAGATAAGGAAAAAAACTGTGGCAGTTGAGATGTTCTATGACGATGACGCCGACCTGTCGATCATCCAGGGACGCAAGGTGGGTGTCATCGGGTACGGCAGCCAGGGGCACGCTCATTCGCTGAGCCTGCGCGACTCGGGCGTGCCGGTGAAGGTCGGCCTACGCGAGGGCTCGAGGTCACGCGATAAGGTCGCCGAGCAGGGCCTGGAGGTCGACACCCCGGCGGAGGTCGCCAAGTGGGCCGACGTGATCATGTTGCTGGCGCCCGACACCGCGCAGGCTGACCTTTTCAAGAACGAGATCGAGCCACATCTGGAAGAGGGCGATGCACTGTTCTTCGGCCACGGCCTCAACATTCATTTCGGGCTGATCAACCCACCCGCGGGTGTCACGGTCGGGATGGTGGCGCCCAAGGGGCCCGGCCACCTGGTGCGTCGGCAGTTCGTCGACGGCAAGGGTGTTCCGTGTCTGGTTGCGGTCGAGCAGGACCCGACGGGCGAGGGCATGGCGCTGGCACTGTCGTACGCCAAGGGCATCGGCGGCACTCGCGCCGGCGTCATCAAGACCACATTCAAGGACGAGACCGAGACCGACCTGTTCGGCGAGCAGGCCGTGTTGTGCGGCGGCACCGAAGAATTGGTGAAGACCGGGTTCGACGTGATGGTCGAGGCGGGGTATGCGCCCGAACTGGCCTATTTCGAGGTGCTGCACGAGCTCAAACTCATCGTCGACCTGATGTACGAGGGTGGCATCGCGCGGATGAACTACTCCGTCTCCGACACCGCGGAGTTCGGCGGGTACCTGTCCGGGCCACGCATCATCGACGCGGGCACCAAGGAGCGGATGGAACAGATCCTGAGCGAGATTCAGGACGGCACCTTCGTCAAGAAGCTGGTGGCCAATGTCGAGGGCGGTAACAAGGAACTCGAAGAGTTGCGCAAGCGCAATGCCGAGCACCCGATCGAGGTCACCGGCAAGAAGCTGCGCGCCCTGATGAGCTGGGTGGACCGCCCGATCACCGAAACCGCCTGAGCGCCCTCGCGCCGAAATGCTCGGCGAGGTCAGCGGTTGAACTTCCCGGCAACGGTGACCACCCGGCGAGCGAGGTGATCGAGCGCCGCCACTGTCGCGTCGGCAAGTTCGTACCGGTTCTCGGGGCCGGTGACGTGGCTGACGCCGTAGGGATTTCCGTCGACGAACTTCACCGGGTCGGTGTAGCCGGGCGGCACGATGATGCCGCCGAAGTGCATCAGCGTGATGTACAAGGCGATCAGCGTGGTCTCCTGGCCGCCGTGGGCGGTCTGCGAGGACGTGTAACCCGCGTATACCTTGTCGGCCAACTTGCCCTGCGCCCACAGGCCGCCGAGCGAGTCGATGAATGTTCTGAATTGCGATGAGGGCGAGCCGAATCGCGTTGGTGAACCGAAGATCACCGCGTCGGCCCAGACAACGTCGTCACCGGTGGCAATAGGCAGGTCTTTGGTGGCCTCATAATTGGCTGTCCAGGCCGGGTTCTGCGCGAACGACTTCGGATCCCGCGTCTCGGCGACGTGGCGCACCCGCACCTCGGCGCCCGCATCTTCGGCTGTCCCGGCGGTGCGCTGCGCCATCGTGGTTCCGTGCCCGGTGGCCGAGTAATAGATGATCGCAAGCTTTGTCATGGTGCCAGGCTAGGTGGTCTGTCAATGCCGAACTCGCGGCGCAACATCCGCCGTGCCGCGTAATAGCCGGACATGCCGTGCACCCCGGCACCTGGCGGTGTGGCCGACGAGCACAGGTAGACGCCGGGAAGCGGTGTGGCCCACGGATTGAGCCGCGGGGTCGGGCCGGCCAATGCACGCCATGCATCATTGCCGCCGACCGCGATGTCGCCGCCGACATAGTTCGCGTTGTGCTCGGCCATCCGCGCTGCAGGCACGCTGCGAGTAGCCACGACGATGTCGCGGAAGCCTGGGGCGAATCGCTCGATCGTCGCCGTGACTGCCTCGGTCTGGTCGATCGCCGAACCCGCCGGCACATGTGCGTATGCCCAGAACGGCCGCAACCCGCGCGGATCGAGGCGGCCCGGGTCGGCGACGTGTGGCAGCGCGGCCAAAACCATCGGCCGCTCGGCGTGCCGGCCGGTCGCCACGGCGGCCTCAGCCTCGGCCATCTCAGCGCGTGTCCCGCCGAGGTGAAACGTGGCGGCATCCGCCAAGCGCGGGTCGTTCCACGGCACGTCGCCCGACAGCACGAAATCGACCTTCGCCACCCCCGCACCGAATCGATAGCGCAGCAACCGGTTTGCGTAGTCCGACGGCAGCGCGTCACCATAAATGGACAGCAGCGCGGTGGGCGCGGTGTCGAACAGCGCGACACCGTTCGGAGCTTCGGTGACCTCCGCACCGCAGTGCAATTCGCCACCGTGTGCGCGCAGGTCGGCGATCAGTGCGTCGGCGATCGCCTGGCTGCCGCCGACCGGTATCGGCCAGCCCACCGTGTGGCCCAATGTGGCCAAGAGCATCCCCGCACCCGCCGACGTCATCGAAGGCAGCGGCGAAATCGTATGCGCGGCAACACCAGTGAACAGAGACTCGGCGTCGTCTCCAGTGAGCGAAAGGTTCCACGCCGGGGTGCCCTGCCCGACCATCCGCAGGCCGAGCCGCACCAGCGTCAACAGATCGGCGGGCAGCGACCGCTTGTCTGAAAGCAGGAAACCGACAACCGTGTCGAGGTGGTCGACCAGCGGACCCAGCAGCCGCCGCCAGGACTTGCCGTCGTCGAGGCCTTCGCAGGTGCGGTCCAGGTCGCGGTACGCGATTGCCGCCTGGTGCCCCTCGAACGGGTTGGCGTAGGAGATCTCGGGCACCGACAACTTCACGCCGCGCGCGGCCAGGTCGAATTCCGCGAAGAACGGGGACGCCAGCGCGAGCGGATGAACGGCCGAGCACACATCGTGCATGACGCCGGGATGGTCGGGGTCGGCGGCCGTGCGCGATCCACCTCCGAAGGTCGGTTGCGCCTCCAATACCTGCACCGACAGCCCTGCGCGGGCGCATACCACGGCCGCCGCGAGCCCGTTGGGGCCGCTGCCGACCACGGTGATGTCCACCCGATCAGTCAACCCCATTAGGCTGGCCGGGTGAGCCTGCCCGTTGTGTTAATCGCAGACAAACTCGCCGAATCCACTGTCGAAGCGCTGGGTGACCAGGTCGAGGTCCGCTGGGTCGACGGCCCGAACCGAGAGAAGCTGCTGGCTGCGGTGCCGGAGGCCGACGCGCTGCTGGTCCGCTCGGCCACCACCGTCGACGCCGAAGTTCTCGCCGCCGCACCCAAGCTCAAGATCGTCGCGCGCGCCGGGGTCGGCCTCGACAACGTCGACGTCGACGCCGCGACGGCCCGCGGTGTGCTCGTCGTCAACGCGCCGACGTCGAACATCCACAGCGCCGCCGAGCACGCGATCGCGCTCCTACTGGCCGCGGCCCGCGAGATCCCGGCCGCCGACGCCTCGCTGCGCGAGCGCACGTGGAAGCGCTCGTCGTTCTCGGGTACCGAGGTCTTCGGCAAAACGGTCGGAGTCGTCGGGCTGGGCCGCATCGGCCAACTGGTGGCCCAGCGGCTCGCGGCGTTCGGCACCAAGGTCATCGCATACGACCCGTATGTGTCGGCGGCCCGCGCGGCCCAACTCGGCATCGAGTTGCTCGCCCTCGACGAGCTGCTGGCCCGCTCGGACTTCATCTCCGTGCACCTGCCGAAGACGCCCGAGACCGCCGGCCTGATCGGCGCGGAGGCGCTGGCCAAGACCAAGCCGGGTGTGATCATCGTCAACGCGGCCCGTGGCGGGCTGATCGACGAGCAGGCGCTGGTCGAGGCGGTGCGCAGCGGACAAGTCCGTGCCGCGGGCGTCGACGTGTTCTCCAAAGAGCCTGCCACGGACAGCCCGCTGTTCGACCTGCCACAGGTCGTCGTCACGCCGCACCTGGGTGCGTCGACGGGCGAGGCGCAGGACCGCGCGGGCACCGACGTCGCGGCCAGCGTCAAGCTCGCCCTGGCCGGGGAATTCGTCCCGGACGCGGTCAACGTCGGCGGCGGCGTGGTCGGCGAAGAGGTGGCGCCGTGGCTGGATCTGGTGCGCAAGCTCGGCCTGCTGGTTGGCGCGCTGTCCACCGAGCTGCCGACGTCGCTGTCGGTTCAGGTTCGTGGCGAGCTGGCATCCGAAGACGTTGGCGTGCTGCGCCTTTCGGCGCTGCGCGGGTTGTTCTCCGCGGTGATCGAGGACCAGGTGACGTTCGTCAATGCCCCCGCGCTGGCCGCCGAGCGTGGCGTTGAGGCCACCATCGCGACGGCGTCGGAGAGCCCGAACCACCGCAGCGTCGTCGACGTCCGCGCGGTCGGCGCCGACGGTTCGGTGATCAACGTGGCCGGCACGCTGTCCGGGCCGCAACTGGTGGAAAAGATCGTCCAGATCAACGGCCGAAACTTCGACCTGCGCGCCCAGGGCATCAACCTGATCATCAACTACATCGATCAGCCCGGGGCATTGGGCAAGATCGGCACGCTGCTGGGTGCTGCGAACGTCAACATCCACGCCGCCCAGCTCAGCGAGGACGCCGAGGGCCCCGGCGCGACGATCCTTCTCCGATTGGACCAGTGCCCGCCTGACGACGTGCTGGCCGCGATCGGTCCGGCGGTCGGCGCCGCGCTGCTCGAAGTCGTGGACCTGTCGTGAAACTGGCGATCATCGCCGGCGACGGCATCGGCCCGGAGGTCGTCGGCGAGGCGGTGAACGTGCTCGACGCGGTGCTGCCCAACGTCGAGAAGACGAGCTACGACCTGGGTGCGCGCCGCTACCTCGCGACCGGCGAGGTGCTGCCCGATTCGGTGCTCGAGGAACTCCGCGCCCACGATGCGATCCTGCTGGGCGCGATCGGTGACCCGTCGGTGCCCAGCGGCGTGCTCGAGCGGGGCCTGCTGCTCAAGGTGCGATTCGCGCTGGACCACTACATCAACCTGCGGCCGTCACGGCTGTACCCGGGCGTGGCAAGCCCGCTGGCCAATGCCGGGGACATCGACTTCGTCGTGGTCCGCGAGGGTACGGAAGGCCCCTACACCGGCACCGGTGGCGCTATCCGCGTCGGCACACCACACGAGGTCGCGACCGAGGTCAGCATCAACACCGCCTACGGTGTGCGCCGGGTGGTGCAGGACGCGTTCCAGCGGGCGTTGGAGCGCCGCAAGCACCTGACGCTGGTGCACAAGAACAATGTGCTGACGTACGCCGGTGGCCTGTGGTGGCGGACCGTGCAGGAGATCGCGACGGAGTATCCGGAGGTCGAGGTCGACTATCAGCATGTCGACGCGGCCACGATCTTCATGGTGTCCGACCCGGGCCGCTTCGACGTGATCGTGAGCGACAACCTGTTCGGCGACATCATCACCGACTTGGCGGCCGCGGTGTGCGGGGGGATCGGGTTGGCCGCCAGCGGCAACATCGACGCCACGCGGGTGCACCCGTCGATGTTCGAGCCGGTGCATGGCAGCGCGCCCGACATCGCCGGCAAGGGCATCGCCGACCCGACCGCGGCGATCATGTCCGTTGCGCTGCTGCTTTCGCACATGGGGGAGGAGGACGCCGCGGCGCGGGTGGACAAGGCGGTGGAGGCTCATCTGGCCACCCGGGGCGAGGCGCGGTTCTCGACGGGCGAGATCGGCGACCGGATCGCCTCCCGCCTCTAGGTTCTGACCGGTGCGCGGACCGGCACCAGCGGCAGCGCGATCAGCGGGAACAGCGCGCACGTGGCGAAGGCCAACGGGTAGCCCGCAGCGCTGATCAAGCCGCCGAACAGCGGCGGCGCGATGCCTGCTGTCAACAGTTGGCTGGTGTTCTGGGTGCCCAGCGCGCGGCCGCTCCAAAACGGGCCGGCGATCTCAGCGATCGCGGTGAACGCCAGCCCGTTGTCGCTCACCGTGATCACCGACGCGGCGATCATCACCGCGATGCTGACCGGGGAATGCAGCTCGTCGGTCACCGCAAGCAGTGCCATCGCGGCCGCCGCAGCGATCGCAATAGTCCGGATCGGACGCAGCCGGGACCCGACGCGGTCCGACCACCGTCCCGCCGCCACCCGGCCCAGCGCGCCGAGGACCTGTGCGGCGGTCACCAGCGCGCCGGCCGCACCTGCCGACCAGCCCCGGTCCGACATCAGCCACACCAGCGTGAACGTCCACACGACGATCTGCGGCACCACCAGGAGCACCGAAACCGCGTGGATCCGCCACAGCAGACCCGCGCCGCGATACGGGTTGGTCAGGTGTTCCTCGGGTGCCTGCTCGCGGGGCGGGCGCGGGGGATCGATCACGCCGATCGCGCTGACCACCGCCGACGCTGCGCACACCAATGCG
Organism: uncultured Actinomycetota bacterium; assembly: GCA_963811535.1. GTDB lineage: Bacteria > Actinomycetota > Actinomycetes > Mycobacteriales > Mycobacteriaceae > Mycobacterium. The sequence goes on from CAWERF010000004.1 coordinate 378,028, forward strand.
GGAAACAGGAGCGCCGCGCCGATGCCGTGGCTTTCCGCCAGGCGCGGGATCACCAGCGCCCCGAGGCCGACGCCGAGGGGTTGGGCGGTCTGCCGAATCCCCATCGCCAGCCCCCGCTGTTGCGGCGGAAACCAGCCGACCACCAACCGGCCGCTGGCCGAGTTGCTGCTGGCCGCCGCCATGCCGCCGAGGAGCAGGAACGCACCGATCAGCAGCAGCGAATCCGCGGACGCCGCCGCGAACGCCGCCGCGGCGGTCAGCGCAGAGCCGAGCGCCAACACGATGCGCTCGCCGATCCGGTCGACGACGTAGCCCCACGCGATCAGCGTCACCACCATGCCGAGGCAGGGCATGGACGACAGCAGACCCGCATGCGCGAGGTTCAGGCCATGCTCGCTGTGCAACGTGGGAATCAGGAACGCGGCGCCGTTGATGAATACGTTTGCAAACATCGTCGAGGCCAGCGCGATCGCCAGCATCGACCAGCGCCGCAGTGTGCTGATGTCGTCGACGGGCACATCTCGATCGTCGCACAACTTCTCAATATGTTGAATCTGTATCTCACAATGTGAACGCAGGCCAGTGTCCGGTTGTCGTGCGTGGGCGGCTAGGCTCGGATGAATGCGAATTGGTCGAGTCGCCAGCCCAGACGGAGTGGCCTTCGTCAGCATCGAAGGCGAGCCGGGCGATGGTCCGGGCGACCAGACCGCCCGCGAGATCGCCGAGCATCCGTTCGGCACACCGACGTTCACCGGGCGCCAGTGGCCGCTGGCCGACGTGCGGCTGCTCGCGCCCATCCTCGCGAGCAAGGTGGTCTGCATCGGCAAGAACTATGCCGCGCACATCACCGAGATGGGCGGCGAAAAGTTCGAGGACCCGGTGATATTCCTCAAGCCGAATACCGCCATCGTGGGGCCGAATGCGCCGATCATGCTCCCGCCCGCCGCGAATCCGGTCCACCACGAGGGCGAGCTGGCTGCGGTGATCGGCCGGCCGTGCAAGGACGTCCCCGCTGCGCGTGCCGCCGAGAACATCCTCGGCTACACGATCGGCAACGACGTGACGGCGCGCGACGAGCAGCGCAAGGACGGACAGTGGACACGCGCCAAAGGGCACGACACGTTCTGCCCGGTCGGTCCCTGGATCGTCACCGACGTCGACCCGTCCGATCTCGACCTGCGCACCGAGGTGAACGGGGAACTGCGCCAGCACAGCCGCACGTCGCTGATGATCCGCGACGTCGGCGCGATCGTCGAGTTCATCTCGGCGGTGATGACGCTGCTGCCCGGCGACCTGATCCTCACGGGCACGCCGGAGGGCGTCGGCCCGATCGAGCACGGTGACACGGTGAACATCACGATCGAGGGCATCGGCTCGTTGACGAATCCTGTTGTCCGCAAAGGAAGGTCATGACTCAGCCCGCTGCTCTTCGCGCAAGCGGCTCATCGGCCCGGGTCCGGGTCAGGTTCTGCCCTTCACCGACCGGCACACCCCACGTCGGACTGATCCGCACCGCGCTGTTCAACTGGGCCTACGCACGGCACCGCGACGGCGACTTCGTGTTCCGCATCGAGGACACCGACATTGCGCGCGACACCGAGGAAAGCTACCTCGCGCTGCTCGATGCGCTGCGCTGGCTGGGGCTGGACTGGGACGAGGGCCCCGAAGTCGGTGGGCCGTACGGCCCGTACCGGCAGTCGGAACGCAGCGAGATCTATCGCAAGGTGGTCAAGCGTCTGCTGGACACGGGGGAGGCGTACGAGGCGTACTCCACACCCGAGGAGGTCGAGGCGCGTCATGTGGCCGCGGGGCGCAATCCGAAGCTGGGGTACGACAACTACGACCGGACCCTCACCGGTGCGCAGCGCACGGCATATCAGGCCGAGGGTCGTCGTCCGGTGGTGCGACTGCGGATGCCCGATGAGGACCTGAGTTGGCATGACATGGTGCGCGGCGAAACCACCTTTGCGGCGGGCACCGTGCCGGACTTCGCGCTCACCCGCGCCACCGGAGACCCGTTGTACACGTTGGTCAACCCGGTCGACGACGCGCTGATGAAGATCACGCACGTGCTGCGCGGCGAAGACCTGCTGCCGTCCACGCCGCGCCAGATCGCGCTGTACCGGGCCCTGATCCGGCTGGGAATCACCGATCGTGTTCCCGAATTTGCCCATTTGCCAACGGTTTTGGGTGACGGCACAAAGAAGCTGTCCAAGCGCGACCCACAGTCGCGCCTGTTCCTGCACCGCGAGCGCGGCTTCATCCCGGAGGGCCTGCTGAATTACCTTGCCCTGCTGGGCTGGTCGATTGCCCCCGACCGTGACGTGTTCAGCCTGGCAGAGATGGTGGGCGCGTTCGACATGACCGACGTCAACCCGAATCCGGCGCGGTTCGACCAGAAGAAAGCCGACGCGATCAACGCCGAACACATCAGGCTGCTCGACCCCGACGATTTCGCCGGCCGGCTGCGGGACTATCTGACCGCTCACGGCCATGACACCGGGCTGAGCGACGAGCAGTTCGCCCAGGCGGCGCGGCTGGTCCAGACGCGGATCGTAGTGCTCGGCGACGCATGGGGGCTGCTGAAGTTTTTCGACGACAACGCCTACGTGGTCGAGGAAAAGGCCGCCGCCAAGGAACTCGGACCCGACGCGGGTCCGGTCCTGGACGCTACGCTGGCGGCGCTGGAAGGTGTGGATGACTGGTCGGCCGCCGAGATCGAAGCCGCACTCAAGGCGGCGCTCCTCGACGGGATGGCGCTCAAGCCGCGCAAGGCGTTCGGCCCGATCCGGGTGGCGGCCACGGGGTCGACGATCAGCCCGCCGCTGTTCGAGTCGCTGGAACTGCTGGGTCGCGATCGCACGCTGGCACGGCTACGTGACGCTCGGCGGCCGGCGACTTCGGAGGCGTGAGAACCCGCGGCGGAATCTTTGGTAGTCTGCACGTCGGCCCGCGATGGGCCGGTGGCAGCGGAATAAGTGCCTCTGACCAGCGGTTCTAGGTCACCCAGTGGGGTATGGTGTAATTGGCAACACAGCTGATTCTGGTTCAGCCATTCTAGGTTCGAGTCCTGGTACCCCAGCGATGAGTCGATTAGGGCGTGTGGTTCGCCTTCGGCTATGCTGACAACTCTGTTCTGGCCCCGTCGTCTAGCGGCCTAGGACGCCGCCCTCTCACGGCGGTAGCGTGGGTTCGAATCCCATCGGGGCTACTTTTTCTTCACTGATGCGAGTCTGATGTCTCGCGACATCACAGCATTTCGGACTCGAGTACCAGGTCGGCGAACAGCGTCTGGTACTCGGCATGCGCCTGGTGCTCCGCCGTGGACCAGGACTTGCCTTCATTTTCGTGCATGTACTTCCGGTAGTCCGGCGCGCCGGGAAACTTGACGTTGTCGGCGACCACGATCGACCCGCGGTGCAACCAACGGCGCTCCAGGATGCTGCGCAGGTCGGACAGGTACGCGGCCTTGTCGTGGTCGAGGAACAAGAAATCAAGCGTCCCCGCACCGATACCGTGCGCGGCGAGCGCATCGAGCGTCTTGCCGCCATCGCCGATGGTGCCGACCACGCACGCCACGCGGTCGTCAACGCCGGCGTGTGCCCAGATCCTTCGCGCGATTTCGGCATTGGCTGCGGACAACTCCACCGAAAAAACCTGCGCGGACGGGGCGGCTCGCGCGATTCGCAGCGCGCCATAGCCGACATAGGTGCCCAATTCCACTGCCAGCCGGGGATCGGCACGGCGGACCGCTTCGTCCAGCAGCGCACCCTTCTCGTCGCCGACGCAGATCAGGACCGACTTGTGGTACGCGAACCGATCGAGCGTGGCGATCACGTCATCGAGGTCGCCGCGGCGGGCATGGCTGATGACGTACTCCGCGGCCGCGAGCTCGCGGCCGTCACCGATCTGACCCGTCGTGGTGATGTTCCTAACACCCATCCCCAGGCGCCAGAACGACCACCGCAGGAACGGCAATCGCGTCGTCAGACTCATTCGCACCAGATTAGCAAGGTTTCCTGACCGGGACCGAACGCGGGATGGTCCACACCGCAAGGATTTTGGCGGGGCGGCCTATTGGCCGGGCGCGGTCGATCCGGCCAGCGGCATGGCGGGCAGGCCCAGCTTGCGGTGATCCCACGACCTGACGCGCTTGACCACCAGGCGTACCGCAACGCGCTTGTTCATCATCATCTCGACGGCCTGCCGCTGGTCTTCGGTGTAGGGCCCGGTGTAGCGCTCCCAGACACTGACGCCGACACGGAACACGGCCTCGGGATCCTCGACGATCTCCGCGGTGCCCTCGAACGATACGCCACGCAGCGTGTCATACGTCTGGCCGGTTTCGAGCATGAACGTGACCCGCGGGTCGCGACGCAGGTTGACGGCCTTCTGTGACTTGGCCTTGGTCTCAAACCAGATCTCCCCGTCGACCACGCCGTACCACATCGCGGTGAGGTGCGGCTGGCCGTCGCGGCCGACCGTGGCGAGGGTCCCGCCGCGACTGGACGCGACGAAGTCGGCAATCTCGGCATCGGCCATGACGATCTTTGCGCGTTGATTGGTGCCCATGCGGTGAGTCTGTCAGGCCGCTACAGCCGACGTGTCAGTGCCTCCGAGGCAGCGAGCAAGTCCGCCGCCCACCGGGCGCCGGGGCGGCGGCCCATCCGGTCGATCGGCCCGGACACCGACACCGCCGCGATCACGTTGCCGCGCCCGTCGCGCACCGGCGCAGACACGCTCGCGACCCCCGGTTCGCGCTCTGCCGCACTTTGAGCCCACCCGCGCCGGCGGACCTCCGCCAGCGTGCGGTCGGTGAACTTCGCGGACGGCAGCACGGCCTGCTGAGTGGCCGGGTCGCTGAAGGCCAGCAACACCTTGGCTCCCGAGCCTGCCGTCATCGGCAACCGCGTTCCGACGGGCACCGTATCGCGAAGTCCCGCAGGGGGTTCCATCGCCGCGACACATACCCGCCAGGTGCCCTCGCGTCGGTAAAGTTGCACGCTCTCGCCGGTTATTTCGCGCAGCCGCGGCAGCACCGCCGTGCCCGCGGCCAACAGCGGGTCATGGACGTGCCCGGCCAATTCGCTCACCGCGGGGCCCAGCCGCCAGCGGCCCTGGCTGTCGCGGGCCAGCAGCCGATGCGTCTCCAATCCCGCCGCGAGCCGGTGTGCGGTCGCCCGGGGAAGCCCGGTCCGCTCGCACAACTCGGCCAGACCACACGGTGACTCGGCCACCGTATGCAGCACACCCACAGCTTTGTCCAGCACGCCGATGCCGCTATCCTGTCTCATAGAGAGATACTAACGTCCCAGAATGTGAGAAGCTATTCATGAGCAGTTCCGGTCGGCCGCGCACGATGGCGGAAAAGGTGTGGGACTCGCACGTAGTGTCGCGTGGCAGCGGCAGCGGCGCGTCTCGCGAACCCGATCTGATCTACATCGACCTCCATCTCGTGCATGAGGTCACCAGTCCGCAGGCGTTCGACGGGCTGCGGCTGGCCGGGCGCACGGTCCGCCGGCCGGACCTGACCATCGCCACCGAAGACCACAACGTGCCGACGATCGACATCGACAAGCCGATCGCCGACCCGGTGTCGCGCACTCAGGTCGAGACGCTGAGGCGCAACTGCGCCGAATTCGGCATCCGGTTGCATCCGATGGGTGACGCCGAGCAAGGCATCGTCCACATCATCGGTCCGCAATTAGGGCTGACGCAGCCGGGCATGACGATCGTGTGCGGCGACAGCCACACCTCCACCCACGGTGCATTCGGCGCGCTGGCGATGGGTATGGGCACGTCGGAGGTCGAGCACGTGCTCGCCACGCAGACGTTGCCGCTGCAGCCGTTCCGCACGATGGCGATCAACGTCGACGGCGAGCTGCCACCCGGCGTGACCGCCAAGGACATCATTTTGACGGTGATCGCCAAGATCGGGACCGGCGGCGGCCAGGGACACGTCATCGAATACCGCGGCAGCACCATCGAATCGCTGTCGATGGAGGCTCGGATGACGATCTGCAACATGAGCATCGAAGCCGGGGCCCGCGCCGGAATGGTCGCCCCCGACGCTACGACATACGAGTACCTACGCGGGCGTCAGCACGCGCCGACCGGCGCACAGTGGGATACCGCGGTCGCCGCGTGGGACCAGCTGCGCACCGACGACGGCGCTGAATTCGACACCGAGGTCTACATCGACGCGGCGACGTTGAGCCCCTTCGTCACGTGGGGCACCAACCCGGGCCAGGGCGTGCCGCTTTCGGCATCGGTGCCCGACCCCGACCTGATCACCGATGAGGGGCGGCGGCGCGACGCGGAGACGGCATTGGCGTACATGGACCTTCGGCCCGGCACACCCATGCGTGAAATCGCCGTAGACACCGTGTTCGTGGGCTCATGCACCAATGGCCGGATCGAGGACTTGCGCGTGGTCGCCGACGTCCTGCGCGGCCACAAGGTCGCCGACGGGGTAACGATGCTGATCGTTCCAGGTTCCATGCGGGTGCGGGCTCAGGCCGAATCCGAGGGATTGGGCGAGATATTCACCGCAGCCGGCGCGCAATGGCGGCAGGCGGGCTGCTCGATGTGTCTGGGCATGAATCCGGACCAGCTCTCGCCGGGCCAGCGCTGTGCGTCGACGTCGAACCGTAACTTCGAGGGCCGCCAGGGCAAGGGCGGCCGCACGCATCTGGTGTCACCGGCCGTGGCCGCCGCGACCGCCGTGCGCGGCACGCTGTCCGCTCCGGCCGATCTGAATTAGGAGAACTGTGATGGAAGCGTTCCACACCCACACCGGAATCGGCGTGCCGCTGCGCCGGTCGAATGTCGACACCGACCAAATCATCCCGGCGGTCTATTTGAAGCGGGTCACCCGAACGGGATTCGATGACGGGTTGTTCGCGGCCTGGCGGACCGACCCGTCTTTTGTGCTGAATCTGTCCCCGTTCGACAAGGGGTCCGTATTGGTCGCGGGGCCGGATTTCGGTACCGGGTCGTCACGCGAACATGCGGTTTGGGCACTCATGGACTATGGGTTCCGTGTGGTGATCTCGTCACGATTCGCCGACATTTTTCGGGGCAATGCGGGAAAGGCGGGGCTGTTGGCCGCCGAGGTCGCCCAGCCCGATGTCGAACTGCTCTGGAAGCTGATCGAGCAGAATCCGGGGTTGGAAATCACTGTCAATCTTCAAGATCGAACGGTGTCCGCCGCAACCGTGGTGGTGCCGTTCACGATTGACGATTACACCGCCTGGCGACTCCTCGAGGGCTTGGACGATATAGGCCTTACGCTGCGAAAACTCCCCGAAATCGAAGCCTTCGAGGCCACCCGGCCAGACTGGAAACCGTCTACTCTGACGGGCCCCTGATCGCATCAAGATCACCGAAATCAGCGGCTTCCGAAGGGGGTTTTGGGACCCTCCGTCCACCGCCCAAGCGCGGCAAGCGGATTGCTGAAAGTTCGCCAGCAACCGGGCGAAATTGCGCGTGGCTCTTGGAAATCAGCAGGGCGAGGGTTTACCGTGTGTATCTAGTCGGTCCACAACGGACCACTGGCTTCGGAGGTTTTGCATGAACAAAGCAGAGCTGATCGACGTACTCACCCAAAAAATGGGTACCGATCGTCGACAGGCCACTGCCGCGGTGGAGAACGTCGTCGACACCATCGTGCGTGCAGTGCACAAAGGTGACAGCGTCACAATTACCGGCTTCGGCGTTTTCGAACAGCGCCGTCGGGCGGCCCGGGTAGCGCGTAATCCGCGCACTGGTGAGACCGTCAAAGTGAAGCCGACGTCCGTTCCGGCGTTCCGGCCGGGTGCGCAATTCAAAGCGGTTGTGTCTGGCTCGCAGCGTCTTCCGGCTGAGGGTCCCGCCGTGAAGCGTGGCGTCGGGGCCGGCGGCGCCGTGAGGAAGGCTGCCGTGAAGAAAGCCGTGAGGAAGGCTGCCGTGAAGAAAGCCGTGAGGAAGGCCGCAGTGAAGAAAGCCGTGAGGAAGGCCGCGGTGCAGAAGGCCGTGAAGAAGGCCGCGGTGAAGAAAGCCGTGAAACGGTCCGCTGCTAAGAAGGCCGTGAAGAGGACCGCGGTGAAGAAAGCCGTGAAACGGTCCGCTGCCAAGAAGGCCGTGAAGAAGGTCGCCGTCAAGAAGGCCGCCACCAAGAGAACACCGGCCAAGAAGTCCACGGCCAAGAGGGCGCCAGCCAAGAAGGGCCGCAGGTAAGTTAGAGCGACCCTAGATCAGCGCGAGCCGCCGGGTGATTACTTGCTCGGCGGCAGCGCGCTGTCCAGGTGGTCGGCGGCGACGAGCTGGCCGCCGAACATGGACAACACCCACGTGCTGCCCTTGCGGTTGCGTGACTTGTCGGGCCGTACGCTGTCGCGTTCAGACCACCACTGAAGAAGGTCCGGAATCACCTTGCCCTGAGTGCAGATCACCGGAGTTCCGTCTGTGGCCGCGATCGCCAACATCCGCTGTCGCGCCTCTTTGCGGCTCGCCCAGTAGGCTTCCTCGGTCAGCAGTGGCTCGCGGTGGATTTCGACGCCGAGTTCCTGAGCCAGCGGTTCGAGCGTCTGAAGGCACCGCAACCGGTCGGCGGCGTACAACGACGAGGGCCCGAACGCGAGTAGTTGACCGACCAGTGCCTCGGCCTGCGCGCGACCGTACTTGTCCAATGGCCGGTTGCGATCCTCGCCCTGGTAGCGGTGCTTGCTGCCTGCGCGGCCGTGCCGGACCAACAGAACCGTGTGGGTGTCGGCGGGAAGTCTGTTGAACCGGCGCAACACCTTCCGGTCATGCGGATAGACCAGCTTGGCTATCGCGTCCTTCGCTTGCAGCCACGCCAAATCGTCCACTTCGCGGGTCGCGGTGAAATCGGTGAAGTCGCCGTCGAGTGCTCGTGCCGCCCAATACCGAACCTGCTTGACGCCCTGCTCCACCGGATAGCGCACCGTGGCCAGCCGCCTGCCGAGCACCGAACGGTAGCCGGTCTCCTCGCGTACCTCGCGAACCGCGGTGACGGGCTCGGTCTCGCCGGGATCGAGCTTGCCCTTCGGCAGCGACCAGTCGTCGTAGCGCGGTCGGTGAATGATCGCCACCTCGTAATCCGACGATCCGTTCACGCGGCGCCACAGCACGGCCCCCGCGGCGAGAATGGGCTTGGTTGCCGGCTCGGGTGGCGTGGCTTTCGAAGAGCCTTCAGTCGACGACGTTGTCTCCGACACCTCAGCTCCTGCAGACCAATTGCACTACCATCGCCCGTGTCACCGTACCGTCACCGCGGACTGCGCGGTCAAGGGTGGCGGTGGCGTTCCATCAGCCAGACCTGGTGATCGCGGACATTGTGGCCGTCTTGCGGCGACGCGGCCCAGTGGCCGTCGGGATGCAGCTCCCAACAGCGGGTGGCCGGGTCGAGCGCCGACTCGAAGATTTCGTCGAGCTGAGCGGTCAGCTTCGGATCCTTGACCTGGGCCATGACTTCGACGCGCCGATCGAGGTTGCGATGCATCATGTCGGCACTGCCGATCCAGTATTCGTCGATCGCGCGGAAGTGGATGATGCGCGAGTGCTCCAGAAATCGGCCGAGGATCGAGCGCACGCTGATGTTTTCCGAATAACCGTGCACGCCCGGCCGCAGCGCGCAGATTCCGCGCACTACCACCTCGACGCGGACCCCGGCCTGCGACGCCCGATACAGCGCGTCGATGACCTGCTCGTCGACAAGCGCATTGGCCTTCAGCCGGATCCGCCCTTCCGCTCCGGCCCGGGCGGCGTCGACCTCCCGCTCGATGCGTTCGATGATGCCCTTACGCACACTGTGCGGGGCGACAAGCAGATTGCGGTACGTCACCTTGCGTGAATAGCCGGTGAGCGAGTTGAACAAATCCGTGAGGTCGGCACCGATGTCGGGCGCGGCGGTCAACAGGCCGACGTCCTCGTACAGACGAGCGGTTTTCGGGTTGTAGTTGCCCGTGCCGATGTGGCAGTACCGCCGGATGATCGACCCTTCTCTTCGCACCACCAGCGCGGTCTTGCAATGCGTCTTCAACCCGATCAAGCCGTAGACCACGTGCACGCCTGCATCTTCCAATGCGCGTGCCCATTTGATGTTGGCCTGCTCGTCGAATCGCGCCTTGAGTTCCACCAGCGCGACGACCTGTTTTCCGGCCTCCGCGGCATCGATGAGCGCGTTGACGATCGGGGAGTCGCCTGACGTGCGGTAGAGCGTCTGCTTGATGGCCAGCACGTTCGGATCGGCGGCCGCCTGTTCGATGAAGCGCTGCACCGTGGTTGAGAACGAGTCGTACGGGTGGTGCACCAACACATCGCCGTCGCCCAGTGTGGCGAAGATGCTTTTCGGCGTCTCGCGTTCGCCGAATGCCGGCGGGGTGGCCGGCACGAACGGCGGATCCTTCAGTTCGGGCCGGTCCAGGCTGTATATCTGCCACAACGATGACAGGTCGAGCAGCCCGGGCACCTCGATGACGTCGCTGGGATCCACGTCAAGCTCGCGCAGCAGCAGTTCGAGCATGTGCTCGGTCATGTCGTCGGCGACTTCCAGCCGCACCGGCGAGCCGAACCGCCGTCGCGCCAATTCGCGTTCCAACGCCTGCAAGAGATCCTCGTCGCGGTCCTCTTCGACTGCCATGTCGGCGTTGCGCGTGATCCGGAAGGCGTGGTGCTCGACGATCTCCAGCCCCGGGAACAGCACCGGCAGGAACGCCGCGATCAACTCCTCCATCGGCAGGAACCGAACGGCGCGTGGATCGTCGCCGTCGCGGGCGGCCAGCCTGACGAAGCGGTCGAAGTTGTCGGGCACCTTGACCCTGGCGAAGTGCTGCCCGCCATCCTCGGGCTGTTTGACCGTGATCGCGAGGTTCAGGCTCAGCCCGCTGACGAACGGGAACGGATGCGCGGGGTCGACGGCCAGCGGTGTCAGCACCGGAAAGACCTGATCGTGGAAGTAGGCCGACAACTGTGACCGCTCGGCGCCGTCGAGATCGGCCCACGTCACGATGTGAATGCCCGCCTCGGCGAGCGCGGGTCGCACCGAGTCGAGGAAGACATGCGCCTGCCGCAGCGCGATTTGCTGTGTGCGTTCCCCGATCATCCGCAACTGTTCGCGTGGTGTGAGCCCGTCGGCCGAGCGCACCGACAGGCCCATCTCGTCGCGGCGTTTGAGGCCGGCCACGCGGACCATGTAGAACTCGTCGAGGTTCGACGCGAAGATCGCCAGGAACTTGGCGCGTTCCAGCAACGGCAGCGACGTGTCGGCCGCCAATGCCAGCACCCGCGCGTTGAAGTCCAGCCAGCTCAGCTCGCGGTTGAGGTAGCGGTCGTCGGGGAGCGTGTCGACGACCTCGTCGGCGGTGGCCGCCGGCGGCGCCTCTGGTGCCGAATCGTCGGTCGTTAGCTCGGTGTCGGTCGGCCTGACCTCGGTCTCAGTTTCGGTCACCAGACGATCATCGCCCATTACCGCGTTGACGTGCTACCTGCCCGCGAAGAACTGGGCAGACGCCACGCGCTGTTGCCCCACTGTTCATCCTCTGCGACCTACCGCCTGGGCGGTGGCAGCGCCCACGCCGAGCCGCAGCGCGGCGCGCAGGTCGTCGGGCGTATCGATGTCACAGCGCAGGCCTGGCCATGGCCCGGTGAGTTCCACCGCGCCTGAATGTCGATGCCGCTGAGCCGAGTCCGGGCCGAAGGCGGGCTGCAAAGCCGTTCCGAACGCAAACAACGCCGCGGTCCCGGTGCCGTGCCGGTCGGTGACGAAACTGCGGGAGTGGGCCCGCGCCGCAGTGACCGCCTCGCCAAGCTCCTGCGGCTGTAGTGCGGGCAGATCCCCTTGCAGCACAACGATATTGCGCGGCGGGTCGGCCGCGGAGGCGATCAGCGCCTCTGCCGCGGTAATCGCATTGTTGAGCGGGTCGGGATGGTCCTCGGGTGTGGGGTCCGCCAGGACCGCAGCGCCGAGCTGTCTGGCGGCATCGGCCGCGCTGTCGTCGGGGGTGACGACCGTGACGCCACCCAGCGATGCGACCTTGGCGGCCGCCCTGAGAGTGTCGACGAGCATGGCCAGCACCACCCGCTCGCGGGTGGTCGCCGAGAACACGGGGGCCAGCCGGGTCTTGGCGGCGGCGAGGCGCTTGACGGCGATGATCAGCGCGACGTCGCCGGAGCCGCTTTGTGCGCCGCTCATGGTGGTAATCCTGCCAGGGGTGGCTCGGGCGCTAGGGTAAGTCCGTGGTGGAGGCGGCTGTCATGGGCGCCGGCGCATGGGGCACGGCGCTGGCCAAGGTGCTCGCGGAGGCCGGCAGTTCGGTGACAGTGTGGGCTCGGCGATCGGAAACGGCCGACGAGATCAACACCACCCACGGCAACGCCGAGTATCTGCCGGACACGCCGTTGCCGGCGGAGATCCGGGCCACGGCAGACCCGGCGAAAGCGCTGTCGGGGATCACCACCGTGTTCCTGGCGATGCCCGCACAGGTGATGCGCGAAAACATCGCCCAGTGGAACGGCCTGTTGGACCCGCATGCCACGCTGGTCAGCCTCGCCAAGGGCATCGAAATCGGCACCCTGCTGCGGATGAGCCAAGTGGTCGCGCAGGTGACCGGTGCCGACCCGTCACGCATCGCGGTGCTGTCCGGACCGAACCTGGCCACCGAGATCGCGCAGCGCCAGCCCGCCGCCACGGTGATCGCATCCAACGACTCGGGACGCGCGGTCGCGCTGCAGCGAGCGCTGAGTGCCGGCTACTTCCGGCCGTACACCAACTCAGACGTGATCGGCGTCGAGATCGGCGGAGCGTGCAAGAACGTGATCGCCCTCGCGTGCGGGGTGGCGGCCGGGGTCGGCCTGGGCGAAAACACGGCTGCGGCGATCATCACCCGTGGCCTGGCCGAGATCATCCGGCTCGGGATCGCGCTGGGCGCCAAGACCACAACGCTGGCCGGCCTCGCGGGTGTGGGCGATTTGGTGGCCACCTGCACGTCACCGTATTCCCGCAACCGGTCATTCGGGGAACGGCTCGGCAAGGGCGGCACCTTGGAGTCGGCGATGCAGGCTGTCGGCGGTCACGTCGCCGAAGGGGTGACGTCCTGCCAGTCCGTGCTCGCGCTGGCCGAGAGCTACGACGTCGAGATGCCGCTCACCGATGCGGTCTTCCGGGTCTGTCATCGCGGACTGTCGGTGCAGGACGCGATAGCGCTGCTGCTGGGGCGCAGCACCAAACCGGAGTGACGAACGGGTGCCCGATCCATACGGAGATTCCACCCGCTGCGTGAAAGCCGTTCAATCGCAGGCTATTCCAGGACAACCCGTGGCGCACCCGCCGGTTCCCGCGTCCACGTACCACTTGTCGGGGGACGAAGCCGAGCAGCTCGATACCTACGGCCGCAGCTCGAATCCGACCTGGCGGCAACTGCAGTCGGCGCTGGCCCAGCTGGAGGGCGCTGCCTCGGCGTTGGTGTTCGGCTCCGGCATGGCCGCGATCACCGCCGTGCTGCGGGCGCTGGCAAGGCCGGGCGCCGTGCTGGTGGTGCCTGCGGATGGGTATTATCAAGTCCGCCGCTATGCCACGGATCGCCTTGCACCGCTGGGTGTTTCGGTCAGGGAGGTCGCTTTCCACGAAATGTGCGACGCGGCGTCGGGCGCCGACGTGGTGCTGGCGGAGACGCCGACGAATCCCGGCCTTGACGTGGTCGATCTGCACCGGCTGGCGTTGACGTGCCGGAGCCGCGGCACCACCCTCGTCGTCGACAACACCACCGCGACGCCTCTGGGCCAGCAGCCCCTGGCAATGGGCGCCGACCTCGTGGTGGCCAGCGCCACCAAAGGGTTGTCCGGCCACAGCGACCTGGTCGCCGGTTACGTCGCCGGAACCAGGGCCGATCTGATGGACGCGGTCGGCGCCGAGCGGATGTTGGCGGGTCCGATCCTCGGCGCGTTCGAAGCGTGGCTGGTGCTGCGCAGCCTCGGCAGCGCGGGGCTGCGGTTGGAGCGTCAATGCCGCAACGCGCTGGCGCTGGCCACGATGCTGCGCGTGCGTCCCGCCGTGCGGTCTGTCCGTTATCCGGGGCTGCCCGATGACCCGTCGTATCCGGTGGCCGGCGCGCAGATGCGCCGGTTCGGCGGCCTGGTCGGCGTCGAATTGGCCGACGCCGCCGCCGTCCACGCCCTGGTGGCGCATAGTGACCTGCTTGTCGCGTCGACCAGCTTCGGCGGCATCCATACCTCGGTCGATCGGCGCGCGCGCTGGGGGGATCCCGTCGGCGACGGTTTCGCGCGGGTTTCACTCGGCATCGAGGACACCGACGACCTGCTCGCCGATGTCGAGCGGGCTCTCGGACGGGCCTGACGGTAGCCTCTCTAGGTTGTGACAGCCCGCCGGACCCGTGTCGCCGTCATTTACGGTGGCCGCAGCAACGAGCACGCGATCTCGTGTGTTTCGGCGGGCAGCATCCTGCGCAACCTGGACCCGCGGCGCTTCGACGTGGTGGCGATCGGGATCACGCCAGAGGGCGCTTGGATGCTGACCGACGCCGACCCGGATGTGCTTGCGATTCGCGGGGGGCGGCTTCCCCAGGTCACCGGGTCGTCGGGCACCGAGCTGGCGCTGCCCGCCGACCCGCGGCGCCGCGGTGAAGTGGTGTCGCTGGGGCGGAGCGCGGGGGAGGTCCTGACGTCGGTGGACGTGATTTTTCCGGTTCTGCATGGCCCGTACGGCGAGGACGGGACCATTCAGGGCCTGCTCGAACTGGCGGGCGTGCCATATGTGGGCGCCGGCGTGCTGGCCAGCGCCGCGGGCATGGACAAGGAATTCACCAAGAAGCTGCTGGCCGCCGACGGCCTGCCGATCGGCGACCATGTCGTGCTGCGGCCGCGCCGGCACACGCTGACTCGCGAGGAACGCCAACGGCTGGGCTTACCCGTGTTCGTCAAACCGGCGCGTGGCGGATCATCCATCGGTGTCAGTCGGGTCTCGACCTGGGCGGAGCTGCCCGCCGCGATCGCCGAAGCCCGCCGGCACGACCCCAAGGTGATCGTCGAAGCGGCCGTGCACGGCCGCGAGCTGGAATGCGGTGTCCTCGAATTTCCCGACGGTTCGATCGAGGCCAGCACCGTCGGTGAGATCCGCGTCGAAGGTGTGAAGGGCCGGGAGGACGGCTTCTACGACTTCGCGACGAAATACCTGGACGACGTGGCCGAACTCGACGTGCCGGCCAAGGTCGACGACGACGTGAGCGACGCGGTTCGCCAACTGGCGATCCGCGCGTTCAAGGCGCTCGACTGCCAGGGCCTGGCCCGGGTGGATTTCTTCCTGACCGACAACGGCCCGATCGTCAACGAGATCAACACGATGCCGGGTTTCACCACGATCTCGATGTATCCGCGGATGTGGGCGGCCAGCGGCGTGGACTATCCGACCTTGCTCGCGACGATGGTCGACACGGCCGTGGCGCGGGGCACCGGCCTGCGCTAGTGCGGTGGACCGGGGTTGATCGGGACCGCGGGAATCGTCACGGTGATCACGTCGGAGACCTGCTGGATGGGCGTGGGCCCCGAGCCCTGCGGCAGCGTCAGCGCGACATAGACAGGCCGGTCGACCGTGAACCACGTGGTGAGGTCGCCGCTGCTGTCGGCCTCACGGAACCACTGCACCGCGTCGACGACCTGGATCGGCGCACCGACGACGAAATCCGTGGGGCGGTCGAGCCCGCACCGGAGCACGATCGGATCGCCGCCGGAGCCGGCCCGCCAGGCTGCGGTGGCGGGTGGCACCGGCGGGGCGGGCGTCGCGCGCTGATAATCACCGAGCCGCTGCGGCAGCGCCGCCGTCAGCGCTGCACACTGTGGGCTCGCCGCCTGCGGCGCGGGAACCGACGGAATCACGAGGGGTTGGCTGTGCGGCGTGCGGTGCATCGTCGCCGCCAGGATCAACACCACCACGACCGCCGCCGTCGCGACCGCGATTGCGGCGATCAGCAGCCGGCGCGGCGGCCCGTCGGTCAGGCCTGTACCTTGCTGGCGATCGGGCACGTCAACGTCCGGGTGATGCCGGTGATCTGCTGCACACTGGGCACCACGTCGGCCTTCAGTGCGTCGAGGGTTTCGGCGCCGATCCGGACCACGACGTCATATGGGCCGGTTACATACTCCGACGTCAGCACCCCGGGCAGGGCGGCGAGTTGCTTGGCGACGACTTCGGCGCGGCCCACCTCGGTCTGGATCAGCATGAACGCCTCGACCACCCGGTAACTCCTCGTCTCGCCAGTTCCGCGAAACTGCTGGATATGGCGCCCCGCATACACTGACCTTTGCTCTCGTCGGCCGGGACCAAACGTACCGCAGGTCGGGCGGGTGTTCAGCGCCACCGGATTGGGCGAGACAGTGAAGCCATGAGCGCTTGCGCGAAGAAGAGACAGTGAAGCGATGAGCGACGACGAGGACCCGGCGACGCTGGCCGAGGTGGGGGAGTTCGCTGTCATCGACCGACTGGTGGGCGGGCGTCGGCATGGTCCCGGGGTGCTGCTGGGTCCAGGCGACGACGCGGCGGTGCTGGCGGCCCCCGACGGCCGGGTGGTCGTCACCACCGACATGCTGGTCGAGGGCCGTCATTTCCGCCTCGACTGGGCAACCCCGCACGATGTCGGCCGAAAAGCGATCGCGCAGAACACCGCTGACATCGAGGCGATGGGCGCCTCGGTCACCGGCTTCGTGGTCGCGGTGGGCGCACCGTCCGATACGCCCGCGAGTCGGCTCGACGCGCTTGCCGACGGGATGTGGGACGAGGCAGAGCGCGTCGGTGCCGGAATCGTCGGCGGCGACCTCGTCGCCAGCCCGCGGTGGGTGGTGTCGGTGACGGCGCTGGGCGACCTGCACGGCCGCGACCCGGTGACCCGGAGCGGCGCGACGGCCGGTTCCGCGGTCGCCGTCTGCGGTGAGCTGGGACTATCCGCGGCCGGATATACGCTGTGGCACAACGGGATTGATGACTTCGAGCCGGTGCGGCGCCGTCACCTGGTGCCGCGACCGCCGTACGGGCAGGGGATAGCGGCGGCGGATGCGGGCGCCGGCGCCATGACCGATGTCTCCGATGGCCTGATCGCGGACCTGCGGCACATCGCGCAGGCATCGGACGTCGGCATCGACGTCGCGTCAGCGGCGCTGGCCGCCGACCGCGACGCGCTGGCCGACGCGGCCGCGGCGGCGGGTACAGATCCGTGGTCGTGGGTGCTCGGCGGCGGCGAGGACCACGCACTGGTCGCGACGTTCTCGGCGGCGGCGCCGAGCGGCTGGCGGGTGATCGGTGTTGTGCTCGACGGGCCGGCGCGGGTGCTGCTTGACGGCGACGAGTGGGAGGGTTACGAGGGTTGGCAGTCATTCGGATGACCACGCCGCCACTACGGTGAAGAGGTGACCGTATTCGCCATCGCCCAACTCAAGTTCACCGATCGCGAGGCCTACGACCGGTATCAGGCGCGATTCATGGACGTCTTCCGGCGCCACCCGGGAACACTATTGGCTGCCGATGAGTCCCCTCAGGTCATCGAGGGGCAGTGGGACGGGGAAAAGGCCGTGTTGATGTCGTTTCCCGACGAGGCGGCCTTTCGCGGCTGGGCCGAGTCGCCGGAGTACCGCGAGATCTCCAAAGACCGCGAGGCGGGCGCCGACACGGTTGTGCTACTGATCAAGGGGCTGACGTAGCGGCGGGGTTCCACTAGGTTTTCGGCCGTGGCTCCCCGTCCGCTCGCAGAACTCGTCGAGGAAGGTTGGGCGCGAGCGCTGGAGCCGGTCGCCGGCCGGGTCGCCGACATGGGATCGTTTCTGCGCGCCGAGATCGCGGCCGGCCGCCGTTACCTGCCTGCCGGCCAGAATGTGTTGCGCGCGTTCACGTTTCCGCTCGACAACGTGCGGGTGCTGATCGTCGGTCAGGACCCGTACCCGACGCCGGGGCATGCGGTGGGACTCAGTTTCTCGGTGGGTGCCGACGTGCGGCCGCTGCCGCGCAGCCTGGACAACATCTTCGTCGAATACCGTTCTGACCTCGGCTATCCCCCGCCGTCGAACGGTGACCTCACGCCCTGGGCGGAACGGGGGGTGCTGTTGCTCAACAGGGTGCTGACGGTGCGTCCGGGTAACCCGGCGTCACATCGCGGCAGGGGCTGGGAGGCGGTGACGGAATGCGCGATCAGGGCGCTGGCCGGTCGCCCACAGCCGCTGGTCGCGGTGCTCTGGGGGCGTGACGCGGGGACCCTCAAGCCGATGCTGGCCGGCGGCAACTCCCACGTCGCCACCATCGACTCCGCGCACCCGTCGCCGCTGTCAGCGCAGCGGGGATTCTTCGGGTCGCGGCCGTTCAGCCGGGCGAATGCATTGCTTGGACAGATGGGCGCCGAGCCCATCGACTGGCGGCTGCCCTGAGGACGCGGTTGACCGAGAAAATCAGCCGCGCTGAACCTTGCCGCCCTTCAGGCAGGACGTGCACACGTTCATGCGCTTCTTGTTCCCGCCCGGTTTCGTCACCGCGTGCACGGTCTGAATGTTGGGATCCCAGCGACGGCTGGTCCGGCGGTGCGAGTGCGACACCGACTTGCCGAAGCCGGGCGCCTTCCCGCAGATATCGCAGACGGCAGCCATGGTCAAACTCCTTGACATCGGATCAAGTGGGGCCAGCAACCGAAACCGGGTGACCCGACAACCGCTCCAGGATACCGGCCGGCACGGTGAACGCCAAAACAGTCCTTTTGCGCGTCATCGACGCGTCGCGCGCCTGTGAGCGCTCGCCAGCCGTGTCGCCGTCACTGACTAGGCTCGCAGCCGAGTGGTCAGGCGAGGAGGTGGGATGGCGGCTCGCCAGTTGGACGCATCTGCCTTACGCGACTGGGCACAGGCCGCGGTCGGCGGATTAGTGATCCGCGCCGAGGAGATCAACCGGCTGAATGTATTTCCGGTGGCCGACGCCGACACCGGTACGAACATGCTGTTCACGATGCGTTCGGCGCTGGAAGAGGCCAATCTGCTTGCGCATCGCGGCCACGACGACGTCGATGGGGTAGCCGCTGCCCTGGCAAGGGGCGGGTTGCACGGCGCCCGAGGCAACTCCGGGGTGATCCTGTCGCAGATCCTGCGCGCGCTGGCCGACGTCACCGCCTCGGCCGCGGCCGACACCGAGGGTCGGCTCGCCGACATCGACGCGACGCTGTTCGGCGCCGTGCTGCGGCATGCTGTCGGCCTCGCCGGCAGTTCGATGGGGGAGGCGGTGCCGGGCACGATCGTATCGGTGTTGCAGGCCGCCGCCGGCGCTGCGGAACACGCCGCCGCCGACGGTGACGACCTCGCCATCGCGGTGTTGGCCGCCAGCGATGCCGCGGTCACCGCGTTGGACAAGACGCCGGAGCAGCTCGACGTGCTGGCCGACGCCGGGGTGGTCGACGCCGGCGGCAGGGGCCTGCTTGTTCTGCTCGACACGCTGGCCGCGACGTTGACCGGCCACACGCCCGCCCGTCAGGAGTACGTTCCCCGTCCCGAGGGTGGCGGGGCCGCCGCGGACGCCGACGACCGACCGTCGCCGCAGTTCGAGGTCATGTTCCTGCTGTCTGGCTGCGACGCCGACGGTCTCGAGGCGCTGCGGGAGCGGCTGGAGGCGCTCGGCGACTCGGTCGCGATCGCCGGCGACCGCGCCGACGGCCATTCCGTGCACGTGCACGCCGACGACGCAGGCGCGGCGGTGGAGGCGGCCCTGAACTACGGCAGGCCGAGCCAGATCCAGATCACCGCGCTGGGCGCGGGCGCCGCGCCGGGCCGCTGGACCCGCCGCCGCGCGGTGCTGGCGGTCGCCGACGGCGACGGCGCCGAACGGCTGTTCTCCGGCGAGGGTGCCCATGTGCTGCGGCCCGACAAGGGCAGCCCCGACCTGGCGGCGGCTGTTACCGCCAAGGAGCTGCTGCGGGCCGTGATCGACACCGGCGCCAGGCAGATCATGGTGCTGCCCAACGGCTACGTCGCCGTCGAGGAGCTTGTCGCGGGCTGTACTGCGGCCAATGGCTGGGGCGTCGACGTGGTGCCGGTGCCGACCGGGTCGATGGTTCAGGGCCTGGCCGCCCTGGCCGTGCACGAGCCCGACCGGCCGGCGGTCGACGACGGTTACTCGATGGCCCGCGCTGCGGGCGGAACACGGCACGCGTCGGTGCGAGTCGCCACCGAGCGGGCGTTGACGTTCGCCGGACACTGCCAGCCGGGCGACGGGCTCGGCATCGCCGGTGACGAGGTGCTGGTGGTGCGCCGAGATGTCGGTGCCACCGCCCGCAGGCTGCTGGACCTGCTGCTGGCGGCCGGCGGCGAGCTGGTCACCGTCCTTCTCGGCGAGGGCGTCGACGAGCGCGTCGGCGCCAAACTCGAGGCGCATGTGCGTCGTCATCACCTCGGCACCGAACTGGTGACGTATCGGACCGGCCATCGCGGCGACGCGCTTCTGATCGGAGTGGAGTAGCGGTGGCCACGCTCGACGACCGGCTGGATCGCGTGCTCGGTCGCAAGGCGGCACAACAGCTCGGCGAACACTTCGGCATCAGCACGGTCGACGACCTGCTGCGCCACTACCCGCGCGGCTACAACGAGGGCATGACGGTGCGTCGAGAAGACGACGAGGCGCCACAGGCGGGCGAGCACATCACGCTCGTTGACCTGATCACCGACACCGATTGCGGCCCGATGCGGCAGCGGGCCAACCAAAAGAACTCAGGCAAGAAGAATTACAACAACGAGTGGCTTAGGATCACGCTCGGCCACCAGCGGCCGCCGGTGACAGCGACGTTCTTTCACGCCAAGTTCCTCAAGAAGGATTTGACGGAGGGAACTCGCGTCATGCTGTCCGGAGAGGTCGAATTCTACAAGGGCCGAATGCAATTGACGCATCCCGCCTTCTTGATCCTTGACCCCACAAAGCCCAGGAGCGTCGGCACCAAGTCGTTGGCGAGCATCGCCGATACATCCAAGAAGATCGACGGCGTGCTCGATCTTTCTGCCTTCGAACGGCCTTACTTTCCGATCTATCCGGCCTGCGCCAAAGTTCAAAGCTGGGATATCTACGCGTGTGTGCGGCAGGTCCTCGACGTGCTCGACCCCGTCGCGGATCCGATCCCGGAGTCTCTTCTGCGCCAACACAATCTGATGTCCGAGGACGAGGCGCTGCGAGCGATACACCTCGCGGAGACCGACGCCGAGCGGAGACGGGCCCGCGACCGACTGACCCTCGACGAGGCCGTCGGCCTGCAGTGGGCCCTTGTGCAACGCCGCCACGGAGAGCAGGCGGAGTCCGGCCCGCCTGCGCCACGGCGAACCGGCGGGCTGATGGACGCGCTGTTGGGACAGCTGCCATTCGAGCTCACGCAAGGCCAGCGTGAAGTCCTGGACGAACTGTCCGCCGAACTCACGACGACGCGCCCGATGAACCGCCTGTTACAAGGCGAGGTGGGCTCCGGTAAGACGATCGTGGCGCTGATGGCGATGATGCAGATGATCGACGCCGGCTACCAGTGCGCGCTGATGGCGCCCACCGAAGTGCTTGCGGCCCAACATGCCCGCTCGATTCGGGAAATCCTCGGGCCGCTGGCGCTGGGTGGCCAGCTCGGCGGTATCGACGGCGCGACTCGGGTCGCGTTGCTCACCGGGTCGATGTCGCAGGCGCAGAAGCAGGAGGTCAGGAGCCAAGTCACCGCGGGCGAAGCGGGCATCGTGATCGGCACACACGCGCTGCTGCAGGAGGCCGTCGAGTTCAACCGACTCGGGATGGTCGTCGTGGACGAGCAACACCGCTTCGGCGTCGAACAACGAGATCGCCTGCGCGCCAAGGCTCCTGCTGATATCACACCGCACCTGTTGGTGATGACGGCGACACCGATTCCCCGCTCGCTGGCGCTGACGTTCTACGGCGACCTGCAGACGTCGACGCTCCGCGAGCTACCCCGCGGCCGACAACCGATCACCACCAACACGATCTTCGTCGCCGAGCACAGCACTTGGATCGACCGGGCCTGGCGACGCATCATCGACGAAGTGCGCGCCGGCCGTCAGGCGTATGTGGTGGCGCCGCGGATCGACGAAACCGACGACTCCGGTAACGCCCAAGGCGTCCCGCCGGCGATCACGGTCGTGCAATTGTTCGGCCGCCTGCGCTCGCGCGAGCTCGCGGCGCTAAGGCTCGGCCTGATGCACGGCCGGCTACCCGCAGACGAAAAGGACGCGGTGATGAACGCGTTCCGCGCCGGCGACATCGACGTGCTCGTCTGCACCACGGTGATCGAGGTGGGCGTCGACGTCCCCAACGCCACCGTCATGTTGGTGATGGACGCCGACCGGTTCGGCATCAGCCAGCTGCATCAGCTGCGAGGCCGCATCGGTCGCGGCGCCCACCCGAGCCTGTGCTTGCTGCACAGCAGGATGGCATCCGGCTCCCGCGCCGGTGAGCGACTGACCGCGGTGGCCGGCACGCTCGACGGCTTCAAGCTGGCCGATCTCGACCTCGCCGAGCGACGCGAGGGAGACGTGTTGGGCCGCAACCAGTCCGGCCGCGCGATCGGGCTGAAGTTGTTGTCGCTAGCAGAGCACCGCGAGCTGCTCGAATCGGCGCGGGAGTTCTGTGAGTTCGTCGACGCCGAGGACCACCACTTGACGCAACATCCCGGATTGGCAACGCTCGCAGCGCGTTTCACCGATACCGATCGCATCGAGTACCTGGACAAGTCGTGAGCCGGCGCACCCGGCTGTGGCTGGTCGCCACGAGCGTCGTCGCCCGTGCCGACGTGCCGACCATGGCGACGCCGGGCACCTGCCCCACCTCTCAGGTGCCGGTGTAGGTCGCCGGATCCGGGCGGAAACGCGTGCCGTCGTTCAGCGCGTTGATCGCATCCATCTGGTCGCCGGTCAACTCGAAGTCGAATACGTCGATGTTGCTCGTGATGCGCTCCGGGTTGCCCGACCGCGGAATCACCACGTTGCCCAGCTGGATGCTCCAGCGGATGCAGACCTGCGCCGGCGACTTGCCGTGGGCCTCCGCGATGGACCCGATGGTGGGGTCGTCGAGCACGTTGCCGATACCCAACGGGCCGTAGGCCTCGGTGACGATGCCGTTGTCGGCGTCGAACCGGCGCAGTTCGGCCTGATTGAGCAGCGGGTGAAGTTCGATCTGGTTGACCGCGGGCGACGTGTACGTGAGCTCGATGATCGTCCGCAGATGTTCCTCGAGGAAGTTGCACACCCCGATCGATCGGACCAGGTCGTCCTGCTGGAGGATCTGCAGCGCGCCGTAGGTGTCGACGTATTTGCCGAGCTGCGCGGCCGGCCAATGGATCAGGTACATGTCGACGTAGTCCAGGCCGAGCCGTTCGAGGCTGTGCTGGAACGCTTCCTTTGCGGTGCTGTAGCCCTGGTCCTCGGTGGCCACCTTGGTGGTCACGAACAGCTCTTCACGCGGTATGCCCGACGCGGCGATCGCGCGGCCCACCACTTCTTCATTGCCGTACGCGGCGGCGGTGTCGATCAGGCGGTAGCCCGCCTGTAGCGCGGTGGTCACTGCGCGCTCGGTGTCTTCGTCCGACAGTTCGGCGACGCCGAGGCCGACGACAGGGATGCTGTGCTCGTCGTTGAGCGTGATGGTCGGAACGGTCTGGCGCGACGAGTCGGTCGGCGTCATCTCACCTGCCTGTGAAGTTGTAGGTGCGTGGGTCGGGGCCCAGGCGGGTGCCGTTGTCAAGCGACGATATCGACGCCATGTCGTCGTCGCTCAATTCGAAGCCGAACACGTCGAAGTTGCTCACGATCCGATCCGGGTTCACCGACTTGGGGATCACGATGTTACCCAGTTGTAAATGCCAGCGAATAATCACCTGCGCCGATGTCCTACCGTACGACTCAGCGATGCCCGTGATCGTCGGGTGGTCTAGCAACCTGCCCTGGCCCAATGGGCTCCACGCCTCTGTGGCGATGCCGAGCTTGGTGTTCACATCGCGCAGCTCACGTTGGGTCAGCAGGGGGTGCAGCTCGATCTGGTTGACCACCGGCACGATCCCGGTGGCATCGATCAGCGTATTGAGGTGTTCGGGCTCGAAGTTGGACACCCCGATCGAGCGGATGCGCCCGAGGTCGCGCAGCGCGCCGAATGCCCGGAAGGTGTCGACGAACTCACCGATCGCAGGCACCGGCCAGTGGATCAGGTAAAGGTCGAGGTAGCCGCCCTCGTGGTTGAGGCCGAGCCGCTCGGCGCTCTGCTCGAACGCGGCCATCGTCCTCTCGTAGCCCTGGTTGGCGTTCCACAGCTTGGTGACCAGGAATATCTCCTCACGCGGAATCCCGGACTTCGCGACCGCGCGGCCCACTTCTACCTCGTTGCCGTACCCGGCGGCGGTGTCGATGTGCCGATAGCCGGCCTTCAGCGCCGCACTGACGGCTTCTTCGGTTGCTTTCGGGGGGGTCTGCCATACCCCCAGGCCAACGCTGGGAATCGTGTTGCCGTCGTTGAGCGTGATCGAAGGAGCCGTCATGGGCCCAAGTCTGCCAGCGCGCCAGGAATTCACTGCTCGGCGCGGAGGTGGCTTCCGCTGGCTTCGGATTCGAATTACGGTCCTTCAGCGTGACTCACAGTGCTACGCATTCCGGCCTGAACCGAGCGAAAGACGCCGCCGTCACGGCGGCGAACCGGCTGGGCGCCGGCGTGATGCCGGTCGTGCCCGAGGTGGCCAAGCGGCTGCTGGCCCGCTCGGTGATGCTCGACGGCAACACGCTGGACCCGACGCTGCGGCTGTTCCTGGTGGCGCGCAAGCTGGCAGGCAGGGCTGGGTTGTCCGACGGTAATGTTCCGGCGGTCTGCCGCGAGCTTTTCCGTGAGGACCTCCTAATCCTCGACCGTGATCCCGTCGTGGTCGGTGCGGTCACCAACCTGACGATCCCCGGCCCGGCGGGGCAGATCCCCGCCCGGCACTACCGCCCTCACGGCGAGCATTGCGGGCCGCTGCTGGTCTTCTTCCACGGCGGCGGATGGGTGATCGGAGATCTCGACACCTATGACCGGCTCTGCCGGACCGTCTGCCGCGACGCGGGCGTTCACGTGCTGTCGGTGGATTACCGGCTCGCCCCGGAGCACCCGGCGCCGGCCGCCGTCAAGGACGCCTACGCCGCGTACCGGTGGGCGCTGGAGCACGGCGCTGAGTTCGGCGCGGAGCCGGGTCTGGTCGCCGTCGGCGGGGACAGCGCGGGTGGCAACCTGTCGGCGGAAGTTTCGCAGCGTGGCCGCGACGACGGCGTACCGCCGCTGCTGCAGTTCCTGCTGTACCCGGCGACCGATCTGCGCGGGGGCACCCGGTCCCGCGCCCTGTTCGCCGATGGATTCGTGCTGACCCAGAAGGACATGGACTTCTTCCAGGACCACTACCTGATCGGCTCGGGGCTGGATGCCAGCGATTCCCGGGTTTCCCCGGCGCTCGGGAATCTGACGGGCCTTCCGCGCGCGCTCGTGGTCACCGCCGGCTTCGACCCGCTGCGCGACGAGGGCGAGCAGTACGCGGAGGCGATGCGTGAGGCAGGTGTGATCGTGGACCTGCGCCGCATGCCGTCGCTGACCCACGGCTTCGCGAGCCTTGCTCCGCTCGGCGGGGGAAGCGCCGTCGCGCTGGCAGAAGTCAGCTCGGCGCTGCGGGCACATCTCTGCTATCGATGAGGGCCGGCAGGCCGTCGTCGGTAGTCTGGTAGCGCACCTCCGGCGCCTGGCGGCGGCCGGGAGACCCTGCCGGGTGACGAGAGAACAGGATCAGCACAGCTGTGGCCAACATACCGAAGCGCTATGACCTGAAGGCAGCCGATCGCAAACGCAACCTGCTGATTCAGGGCGGGCTCATCGCGGTGGTAGTCATCTTCGCGGTGGCGCTGGTGCTCTACATCGTCATGTCACATGAGAAGAAGGCCGGCCCGGGCCAGGACAAGGCGATCCGGGTGACGTCGAGCAAGCTGATCACCAAACCCGGCACCAGCGACCCCAAAGCGGTGGTTTCGTTCTACGAAGACTTCTTGTGCCCGGCCTGCGCGAATTTCGAGAAGAACTTCGGGTCCACCGTCAACAACCTGATCGACAGCGGCGCGGTGGCGGCCGACTACCACATCGTGGCGATCCTGGACCGGCCGGAGAACCAGAACTACTCGTCACGGGCCGGCGCCGCGGCCTACTGCGTGGCCGACGAGTCCATCGATGCATTCCGCCGCTTCCACGCCGCGCTGTACAGCCCGCAGATCCAGCCCAAGGAAGATGCCAGCACCTTCCCCGACAACAACGCGCTGATTGAATTGGCCCGGCAGGCCGGTGCCGGCGGCAACGTCGCTGACTGCATCAACAGCGGGAAGTACGTCCCGATGGTGAAGGGCATCGCCGGGGCCGCGAAAATCCAGGCCACGCCGACGATCCGCATCAACGGCGAGGACTACAACCCGACCACTCCGCAGGACATGGTCAACAAGATCGAGTCGATCGTCGGCAACGTGCCCGGCTTGACCGTCGGCGCTCCGGCCAACACCGCGTCATGACCGTCGCCGCGGCCACCTCCGTTCCGGCCGCCGAGCCGCCGGCCGGATCGAGGCCGCAGGCATCGGGGGTGCCGGTCCGCCCGCCGAGCGCGTGGTGGGTGCTGATCGCAGGCGTTCTCGGGTTGGCCGCCTCATTGGCCCTGACGATCGAGAAGATCAAGCTGCTGATCAACTCGAACTATGTGCCGTCGTGCAGCCTCAACCCGGTGCTGTCGTGCGGTTCGGTGATGTCCCATTGGCAGGCCCAGGTGTTCGGCTTCCCCAACCCGCTGATCGGGATAGTCGCGTTCACCGTCGTCGCGGTCACCGGTGTGCTGTCCGTTGCCAAAGTGCCGCTGCCGCGCTGGTACTGGTCCGGGTTGGCCGGCGGCACGCTGTTGGGCGTCGGGTTCATCCATTGGCTGATCTTCCAGAGCCTTTATCGCATCAACGCGCTGTGCCCGTACTGCATGGTGGTCTGGGCGATCACGATCCCGCTGCTGGTGGTCGTCTCGTCGATCGCGCTGCAGCCGCTGGCTACGAATCCGGTGGCCCGAACCCTCTATCGCTTCAGGTGGTCGCTGGTCGTGCTGTGGTTCACCGCCCTGATTCTGCTGATCTTGGTGCAGTTCTGGGGCTACTGGTCGACCCTTGTCTAGTGATCGCCAAAGTCCTGGTCGCCAACCGCGGCGAGATCGCGATCCGCGCATTCCGCGCCGCCTACGAATTGGGCATCACGACCGTCGCGGTCTACCCGCACGAGGACCGCAACTCGCAGCACCGGCTCAAGGCCGACGAGTCGTATCAGATCGGCGAGAAGGGCCATCCGGTGCGCGCATACCTGTCGGTCGACGAGATCGTGTCGACCGCGCGCCGCGCCGGCGCGGACGCGATCTACCCCGGATACGGCTTCCTCTCGGAGAACCCTCAGCTGGCCGCCGCATGCGCTGCGGCGGGCATCACCTTCATCGGCCCCAACGCCGACATCCTCAAGCTGGCCGGCAACAAGTCCCGGGCCATCGCGGCGGCCCGCGCCGCCGGGCTGCCGGTATTGGCCTCATCGGCGCCGTCGTCGTCGGTGGGCGAACTGATTGCTGCGGCCGAGACGATCCAGTTTCCGCTGTTCGTCAAGGCGGTGTCCGGCGGCGGCGGCCGCGGCATGCGCCGCGTCACCGACCCTGACGCGCTGCGGGAGGCGATCGAGTCCGCCAGCCGCGAGGCCGAGTCGGCGTTCGGTGACCCGACCGTGTACCTAGAGCAGGCGGTGCTGAACCCGCGCCACATCGAGGTGCAGATCCTGGCCGACACCCAGGGCAACGTGATGCACCTGTTCGAGCGGGACTGCAGCGTGCAGCGCCGTCACCAAAAGGTCATCGAGCTGGCGCCTGCGCCGAACCTGGATCCCCAACTGTGCGACCGCATTTGCGCCGACGCGGTCGCGTTTGCCAGGCACATCAACTACAGCTACGCCGGCACCGTCGAATTCCTGCTCGATGAGCGCGGCCATCACGTGTTCATCGAGATGAACCCGCGCATCCAGGTCGAGCACACCGTCACCGAAGAAATCACCGACGTCGATCTGGTCGCCAGCCAGATGCGCATCGCCGACGGGGAGACGCTCGGGGAACTCGGGCTCAGCCAAGACACTCTGCAGGTGCGCGGGGCGGCGTTGCAATGCCGGATCACGACCGAGGACCCCGCCAACGGCTTCCGGCCCGACACCGGCCGCATCACCGGCTACCGGGCGGCCGGTGGAGCCGGCATCCGGTTGGACGGCGCCACGAACCTCGGCGCCGAGGTCAGTCCTCATTTCGACTCGATGCTTGTCAAGCTGACGTGCCGCGGGCGCGACTTCTCCGCGGCGGTCGCACGGGCCCGTCGCGCGCTCGCCGAATTCCGCATTCGCGGCGTTTCGACCAACATCCCGTTCCTCCTCGCGGTCGTCACCGACTCGGACTTTCGCGCCGGACGGATCAACACCTCGTTCATTGACGACCGCCCGTACCTACTCACGGCGCGTACGCCGGCCGACCGTGGCACCAAGATCCTCGACTACCTGGCCGACGTGACCGTCAACCAGCCACACGGTGCGCGGCCGTCCAAGGTGTATCCGCAAGACAAGCTGCCACCGGTCGGCCTATCGACTCCGCCACCGCCAGGGTCCAAGCAGCGGCTAACCGACCTCGGCCCGGAGGGGTTCGCCCGCTGGCTGCGCGACGAGAAGGCGGTCGGCGTCACCGAAACAACATTCCGCGACGCGCACCAGTCGCTGCTGGCCACCCGCCTGCGGACCACCGGCCTGGTCATGGTGGCGCCGTACGTCGCGCGGATGACCCCGCAACTGCTGTCGATTGAGTGCTGGGGCGGCGCGACTTACGACGTGGCGCTTCGGTTTTTGAAGGAAGATCCGTGGGAGCGGCTCGCGGCGCTGCGCGAGGCGGTGCCGAACATCTGCCTGCAGATGCTGCTGCGTGGCCGCAACACCGTCGGCTACACGCCCTACCCGGAAGTGGTCACGTCGGCCTTCATCGAGGAAGCCACGGCGACGGGCATCGATATCTACCGGATCTTCGATGCGCTGAACAATGTCGAGTCAATGCGCCCCGCGATCGACGCCGTCCGTGAAACCGGCACGGCCATAGCCGAAGTCGCGATGAGCTACACGGGCGACCTCTCCGACCCGGGTGAAAATCTGTACACGCTGGACTACTACCTGAAGCTGGCCGAGCAGATCGTCGACGCCGGCGCGCACGTGCTGGCGATCAAGGACATGGCCGGCCTTCTGCGGCCACCGGCGGCCAGCACACTGGTCGGCGCGCTGCGTAGCCGGTTCGACCTGCCGGTGCACGTGCACACCCACGACACGCCCGGCGGGCAGCTGGCCACGTACGTCGCGGCCTGGCAGGCGGGCGCCAACGCGGTCGACGGCGCCGCCGCCCCGCTGGCGGGCACCACGAGCCAGCCCGCGCTGTCGTCGATCGTGGCCGCGGCCGCGCACACCGAGTACGACACCGGCTTGTCTGTCGCCGCGGTGTGTGACCTGGAGCCGTATTGGGAGGCGCTACGAAAGGTATACGCGCCGTTCGAATCTGGGCTACCCGCACCCACCGGCCGCGTGTACAGCCATGAAATTCCAGGTGGGCAGTTGTCGAATCTGCGCCAGCAGGCCATCGCATTGGGCTTCGGGGACCGCTTCGAGGAAATCGAGACCAACTACGCGGCCGCCGACAGAATCCTGGGCAGGCTGGTCAAGGTCACGCCGTCGTCGAAGGTGGTCGGCGACCTTGCGCTGGCGTTGTTGGGCGCCGGCATCACCGCGGACGAATTCGCCGCTGACCCGGCACGATTCGACATCCCCGAGTCGGTGATCGGGTTCCTGCGCGGCGAACTCGGTGACCCGCCCGGGGGCTGGCCCGAGCCGTTGCGTACGAAGGCGCTCGCCGGCAGGCCCCCGGCCAAACCGCAGCAGGAACTGAGCGCCGAGGACGAGGCGGATCTGAACGTGCCCGGGCAGCAGCGACAGGCGGGATTGAATCGACTGCTATTCCCCGGCCCTACAAAGGAATTCGAGGAACATCGAGAGCAGTACGGTGACACGTCGCGGCTCTCGGCGAATCAGTTCTTCTACGGGCTGCGCCAGGGCGACGAGCACCGCGTCAAGCTCGAGCGTGGCGTCGAGCTGCTGATCGGGCTGGAGGCGATTTCGGATCCCGACGAGCGCGGC
Organism: uncultured Actinomycetota bacterium; assembly: GCA_963811535.1. Taxonomy (GTDB): domain Bacteria; phylum Actinomycetota; class Actinomycetes; order Mycobacteriales; family Mycobacteriaceae; genus Mycobacterium. Next base: position 408,296 of record CAWERF010000004.1, read on the forward strand.
ATGCGCACGGTGATGTGCAATCTCAACGGCCAGCTACGGCCAGTTCTGGTGCGCGACCGAAGCATCGCAAGCAGTGTGCCCGCCGCGGAGACCGCGGACCGCAGCAACCCCGACCACATCGGTGCGCCGTTCGCGGGCGTGGTCACGATCGGTGTCAGCGAGGGTGACAAGGTGACCGCCGGTCAGACCGTGGCGACGATCGAAGCGATGAAGATGGAGGCCGCGATCACCGCACCGAAGGCAGGCGCCGTCGAGCGGGTGACGGTGTCAAAGACCGCCCAGGTCGAAGGCGGAGACTTGCTGATGGTGGTCAGCTGACCAGGATCGTCGGCGGCAGTGTGGGCGGTCGCCGGATTGTGGTGCCCTCACGCGGGACGCGACCGACATCGGACCGTGTGCGCGAAGCCCTGTTCAATATCCTGGCGGCGCGCATGGATTTCGGCGGGCTCGCAGTGCTCGACCTGTATGCCGGATCCGGAGCGCTTGGGCTGGAGGCACTTTCGCGTGGGGCGACGACTGCTACGTTCGTCGAAACCGATCCACGCGCCGCCGCGGTGATCCGGCGCAACATCGACACGCTCGGGCTGACAGGGGCGAAGGTGCTGGCCCGTCAGGTCGCGACGGCGCTCGATGAGGGCAGCGACCGTACCGTGGATCTGGTGCTGGCCGATCCGCCGTACGGCATCGACGCGGCCGAGGTCGAGCAGATGCTGGCAGCATTGGCAGGCCGCGGATGGACGGCCGCCGGCACCGTCGTCGTCGTCGAACGCAAGTCCTCCGGGCGACCGCTGACCTGGCCGCACGGGTGGACCAGTTGGCCGGCGCGGCACTACGGAGACACCCGGCTGGAGGTGGCCGAAGTCGGTAACCCGGCCTAGCGCCCCGCTGTCACGGATCGCTCACGACACCGGTGGACGTCGTCCGGCCCAGGGCCGCGCCGCCTCGATCTGGCTGCCGAGTTGAAGAAGAGTCGCCTCATCGGACGGCCTGCCGACGAGCTGGACGGACACCGGCAGCCCGTCGCCGTCCAGACCCCACGGGACCACGGCCGCCGGCTGGCCAGTGACGTTGAAGATCTCCTGGAACGGAACTCAAGAGGAGACCAGCCTCAGGGTTGCGATGGCGCCGCGGCGCTGGAATGCGCCGATCCGGAAGGGGCGGCCCGCGGTTGCCGGCGTGACGACCACATCGACGTCGTCGAAGATCGACAGCACCCGCGCGGCAAGATCGGGTTCGCGTTCCCGCACCGCGGCGATCCGCCGATCCGAGATCAACGCACCCATGCGGGCCAGGCTCCGCGTGCGCGCTTCCAGACATTCAGGCCGAGACAGCATCCCGACGTCATCGCGGATCCCGCGCAGGTAGCGCGGCATGAAGCTGGCCAGTGTCGCCGCGGCGGGGTAGTCCGGGTCGCGCTCACCCACCTCATGGCCCAGGTCTCGCATCAGCGCACCCGCGTCGTTGACGGCGGCTCGCTGCGCCTTGCCCAACCGGGCCATGACCGGCGGCGGGGCCTTGGTGCTCAAGGCGATCCGCAGCCGACCCGGCGATCGCGCCGCCGCGGCAACGAATCCCCCGTCAGGCGGTGGCAATTGCGTGGTGACGTCCAGAAAGAGCGCCGCGTCTTCAACGGTCCGCGTGAGCGGCCCGTTGACGTCCAGTCCGTACCACGAGTCGAGATGCGGCGCCAGCGGGACGCGGTCGCGCTGCGGCTTGATCCCGAACACGCCGCACCAGGACGACGGTATGCGGATCGAGCCGCCGCCATCGGAGCCGAGCGCGATGGTGGCCACCCCGCGGCCATCGCCGCGCCCGCCCCGCCGCTGCTGCCACCGGGCGTGCGGGTCGTGTCCCACGGATTGTGGGTGGCGCCGAACGCGACAGACTCGGTGAACGGCCAGATGCATAGCTCGGGTACGGCCGTTTTGCCGAGGATCACCGCGCCGGCGGCCCGCAGCAGGCGCACGACCTCGGCGTCCTGGGTTTTCGCCGACCGGTATGCGCCGGTGCCGAACGTCGTGGTCGTACCGGCGACGTCGACGTTGTCCTTGATCGCGACCGGCACACCGAGAAGCGGTAGCCGCTCACCGGCATCGAGTCGGTGCTGCGCGGCCCGGGCCTCCCCGCGCGCCGTGTCGGCGAGCACGATCCGGTAGGCGTTCAATTCGACGTCGAGCCGCGCGATTCTCTCCAGGTACAGCTCCAGCAGCGAGGGCGCGTTGATCGCACCAGTGGCCACCATGCGTGCTTGCTCGGCCGCGCCGAGGAACGCGATATCGGCGGGGTTCATGGGTGTTCCTCCAAGGAGTGCAACGGCAACAATACTTTCGTTGCCGACGGAGTCTGCCTTGCGTTTCGCGGTGCTGCATGCGACAAACCCCCGGCGCTGGGCGCCGGGGGTTTGTGGTCGGGGTGATTCGCGATCAGTGCGCCGCGCTGATGGCGGGCAACGCGGCGGCGACGAATGTCCGCAGTGAGTCGGCTGCGGTGGGCCGGTTGGCGAAGGTCCGGATGCCGTGGACGGTGCTGATGGCCAGGGGGACCAGCACCGGGAAGGTGACGAGCAGGAGCATTGCGACGATGGTGAGGTAGGTGGTGATCATCTGGCTTTTTCCTTCTGTGTGGTGAGATTTGGTGTGTTGCTGGTGAACTCGGCAGTGCGTTCGTCCCGAACACTACGGAGCCCGGGCGTGCCGCAGCGACGTTGTGAGCGGCTCAACTTTCTGCGGGTTGTTGTCTTCGGGAGACAAAGCGGCCCACGGGTGGTGGTGTTCGCCGCCACATCGCCACGTCGGCGACGTTGTTGCGCGGCACATCGACGGCGACTCGTGCGTGCGTGAGGATGGAGGCTGGTTCAGCAGCTCTTTTCGAGGAATGCGCCGTCGAACGCCCGCACGAGGAGGACCGGATGTCCAACGGCTCGTCAACCGTGGTGGTCGGTGTCGATGGATCCGCCGCGTCGGATGCCGCGATCCGCTGGTCGGTGCGCGAAGCCGTGATGCGGGCGCTGCCGCTCACCCTTATCCACGTCGTCAGGCCGAACCTGGTGAGCACGGCGATGGGTGCCACGGTTTCCAGCGTCACGTTGTGGCAGGAAGAGCAGGCACGCCAAATCATTGACCGGGCGCGCCTCATCGCCGAGGAGGCGGGGGGCACACGCCTACCCGACGTCCAAACCGAGCTGCCCTACGCCCGCGTTGTTCCCGCCCTCGTAGACGGCTCAACGGACGCGCACATGATCGTGGTCGGCAGCCGGGGGGCCGGCGCATTCCGACGGCACATCCTGGGCTCGGTCAGCTCGGGGGTGCTGGACCACGCGCAATGCCCGGTGGGCATCATTCATGATGCCGAGTCGGCGCAGCAGGAGATTCGCGACGACGCGCCGGTCCTGGTCGGCATTGACGGCTCACCGGCCGCCGAGGCCGCGACGGCGTGGGCGTTCGACGAAGCATCCCGGCGCGGCGTGGCGTTGGTGGCGTTGCACGCGTGGAGCGATGTCGGGGTTTTTCCGATGCTCGGGATGGACTGGAGAACCTACCGCGACCAGGGCGAGGAGGTGTTGGCCGAGCGGCTGGCCGGTTGGCAGCAGCGATATCCGGACGTGCGGGTGCAGCGGCGGCTGGTCTGTGACGTGCCGGCCCGTTGGCTGGTCGAAGCGGCCAAGAACGCCCAACTCGTCGTGCTGGGCAGCCACGGCCGCGGCGGCTACGCCGGCATGCATCTGGGTTCCGTCAGTGCGGCGGTGACCCAGTCGGCGCGCGTGCCGGTGGTGGTGGTCCGCGTCGGCGCGAAACAGCTTGCGAGTCAGGGTATCCCGACGGGTCAGGAGTAAACCCGAGTTTTTGTTGGGTTGGCCGGGTTTGTCAGCGCCGGCCGAGTTCGGTCAGCGCGATCGCGGCGGCGTTGGCACCGCACATGCCGTGGGCGCCCGGCCCCGGCGGGGTGGCAGCCGAGCAGATGTACATGCCCGGCAGCCCAACGTCATAGGGGGACAGCGTGATCCGGGGCCCGAAGGTCAGCTGGCGGATGTCCTTGGCTCCGGTCATGATGTCCCCGCCGACGTAGTTGGGGTTGTAGGCGGCCATCTGGGTCGTCGTGCGCACCGTCTGCCCGATGATGCGGTCCCGGAATCCGGGCGCGAACCGCTCGATCTGGGCGATGATCGCCTCCGTGGCGTCACCCGAATACCCGTTGGGCACATGGGCGTAGCTCCACACCGGGTGGATGTTGCCGACGGAGCGCCGCGGGTCGGCGAGGTACTGCTGGGCGACCAAGACGAATGGGCGCTCGGGCATGCGTCCGGCGTGGATGTCGCGCTCGGTGGCGGCCACTTCGGCAAACGTGCCGGCCAGGTGCACGGTGCCGGCGCGGCGCGCGTCGGGGTTGGTCCACGGCACCCCGCCCTCGACGGCGAAGTCGACCTTGAACGCGCCGGGCCCCTGCCGAAATCGCCGGTAGGCGCGGGCGATTCGGCGCGGCAGCCGGTCGCCGAGGATGCCCGCGACCGCGTCGGGTGCCAGGTCGAACATGGTCGCGTCGGCGGGCGGCAGCTGCGAGGCCGCCTCGATGCGGGTGCCGGTTTCGATCTTGCCGCCCAGGTCGACGAGTAACGCTGCGAGCGCGTTGCTGATCGACTGGGACCCGCCCGCCGCGACCGGCCAGCCGTGACGGTGACCCGCGGTGACGATGCCCAGCCCGATCGCCGAGGTCATCGGGTAGTGCAGCGGCCGGAAGGCATGTGCGGCAACACCTCCAAAGAGCGCCTGCGCCTGCGCGGTGTGGAACCACCTGGCAAGGGTCGACGCCGGCAGCACGGTCGGCGACCCGAACCGGGCCAGCAGCAACGGATGGCGCGGCACCCGCAGCAGCGGGCCCATGATGTCCTCGGCGAGGGCGTCGTAGTGCGCCGACGACCAGCGGAACAGCCGGCGCCACCGGGAGTGGTCGGGCCCCAGCCCGTCGGCGGTGGCCTCTACCGATCGGTACAGCACGCCGGCGCTGCCGTTGTCGAGCGGATGGACGCAGTCGATCTCGGGCCAGCGCCACGACAACCCATAGCGGTCCAGGCCCAGCCCCGCCAGAAACGGCGATCCGACGGCCATCGGGTGGATCGCCGAGCAGTGGTCGTGGATCAGGCCGGGCACGATCGCCTCGCCACTGCGGGTGCCGCCGCCGATGTCGTCGGCGGCCTCCAGAACCGTCACCTGCACACCGGCTTTGGCGAGGCGGACCGCGGCGGCCAGGCCGTTGGGCCCGGCCCCCACGACGGTGGCGGTGTTCATGCCAGTGCCCCGTGCCCGTGGTCCTGCTCGTCGCGCTGCACCGCGTCGGCGGTCGGCGCCGGGGTGCGGGTCAGCGACCAGGTGACCTCGAGGGGGATCGGGCCGTTGGGCAGCCAGGGAAGCTCGTCGACGGCGTCGGCGACCTTCCAGCTACCCCGCTCGATGACCCCGAGCGCGGCGTCGATGACCTTGTAGCGCTGCACTTTGCTGCCCCAGCCCTGCGATTCGACCCACACGACCACCAGCTCGCCGGGTTCGAACGCCGCCTCGCGTTGCACCGCGGCGATGAGGTCCTCGTTGTGCAGATGACCGTCCCCGAAGTTGAAGCCGATCAGCGAGTTGCAGGTGAACTCGGCCTCGCGCACGGTGCGGGTGTCGATGTCGCGCAGGTTCTTCAGCAGCACCGAGAACAGGCCGCGGCCCTGGCTGTGCATGGTGCGCCAGGCGATCGCCTGCTGCATCGTGATCTCGGCCCACTGCGGTTCGTAGCCCGCGTCGACGAACTGGTCGACCTGGTTTTTGGCGGTGCGGGTGACCCGGTTCAGTTTCGCCTCCGCGCCGGGCGCGAACGCCCACACGGCCGACGCCCAGTTGCCGGCGTACTGCCGCATCGACGGCAGGAACGACACCTTGTCGGGCCGGAAGTTGCCCAGGATCGGGAAGAACACCAGCGCGACCACGACCGCGGCGGTCAGCCACGGCGACGACATGTCGGTGATCGCGTAGCCCTTCCAGGCCGGGAAGCCCAGGAACAGGAAGATGGTGGCGTAGGCGAACAGCACATTCCACTCCAGCGGAACCGCCAGCGGGAACGTCGAGATGATGAACAGGTGGAAGGCGACCATCATCACCGCGGCCGCCACCGTCAGCCACGGCCACGGTGAGAACAGCAGGGTCAGCGGCGCCAGGATTTCCACGACGGTGCCGGGCCCGTGGGCCATCAGGCTGGCCAGATGCGACGGGCGCAGATCGCGCGGAAAGTCGCGGTACTGCGCCCGCTTCAGCCACTTGAACGGCGCCGAGGGGCTGTTGCTGACCATCGGCGGGATGACGTTCGTGAAGTGCAGCCCGAACTTCGACACCCCGGCGCCGACCCACACCACCACGATCAGCAGCTTCAGCGCGATGATCATGTCGACGAACGGAAACACGGTGAAGATGAACAGCGCGGGCAGGTACTGTTCGCCGCGCGCGCCCAGGAAGATGGTCTTGTCGCGCAACCCCATCAGCACCAGTAGCACCATCGGCGCGATGAGAAGCACCGGGTTCACCAGGCCAGACGTGTTGGCCGGCATTGCTTTCGACAGCGAATCACTGTGCACGCCGGGCGAAAACAGTGGGATGGCCACGCTCACGATCAGCGCGAGGTAGACGATCACGTCGAACCAGGTGCGCCGGTCGCCGTTGGTGAACGGCACCCACTTCCACGGCCTCAGCCGGATGGTGCCCGGCCGGGCCCAGAACAGGATGCCGCCGGTCATCGGCTTGACCTTGCCGGCCAGCGGGCCCCATGATCCGGCGACGCCGATCGTCTCGAGCAGCACCGTCCACAGGACGGCCTTCTCGTACACGATCGGCTGGTTCCACCACGCCGAGACGTGCCAGAACGGCAGCCCCGACGTCAGGGTGGCCACCAGCACGCCGCCGAGCGCATAGAAGAAGACGAGCTTGGCGATGTAGATGGTGTGCACCATTCGCGGCGACCCGAAGCCGTGCTCGGCCCAGTTGACGGCCAGGATGCGCGCACGTTCCATCAGCGGCTTGCGCAGGAAGGTGTCCGGATCCAGTTGCGGCAGATCCGGTTTGGTGAATCCCATGATCGGTTCTCCTTCGGGTGTGGGGTTTCAGTGGGCGTCGGCGTCGGCCAGCAGCCGGCGCAGCGCGGGTTTGTCGATCTTGCCGACGGCGTTCTTGGGAAGCGTGTCGAGGACCGTGATCGCCACCGGCAGTTTGTATTTCGATAGCTGACTGCGCAGGTGGGCCTCGATCCGATCGGTGGAAAGCGCCGCATCGGGGTGCGGCGAGACGAACAGCACCGGCTCTTCGCCGTAGACCGCGTTGGCGCGCCCGACGACGGCGGCCTCGGCGATCTGCGGCAGCTGATGGACGACGGCTTCGATCTCGCGCGGGTAGATGTTCTCGCCGCCGCGGATGATCATGTCCTTGGCGCGGTCGACCAGCACCAGGTAGCCGTCCTCGTCGAAGCGGCCGACATCGCCGGTGTGTAACCAACCGTCGACGATGGCCTTGGCGGTCTCCTCGGGGCGGTTGAGGTAGCCGCGCATCACGTTGGGGCCCTTGACGACGACCTCGCCGGCCTCCCCGTCGGGGACCGGCAGGCCGGACGCGTCGATGAGTCGGATCGTCTGGCCGGGCAGCGGAAGCCCCACCGTGCCCGGCTTGCGGGGGCCGGCCAGTGGGTTGACGGTGCTTGCGCACGAACCCTCCGACAGGCCGTAGCCCTCGATGATCGGGATGTGATAGCGCGATTCGAACCGCTCGATCAGCTCGACGCTGGCCGGGGCGGCTCCGCAGATCGCGAACCGCACCGAGGTGGTGTCGGGTGTCACGTCGGCGGGCAGGCCGCACAGCATCGTGTAAATCGTTGGGACCGCGGAGAAGTAGGTCGGGCGGCTGGCCTCGACACGGTCGAAGAACGTGGCGGGTCTGAACCGTCCGGCGACGGTGGCCCGGCCGCCGGCCAGCAGCGGCGAGAGTGTGCCGACCACGATGCCGTTGACGTGGAACAGCGGCAGGATCAGCAGGCTGTGATCGGCGCGGGTCAACGAGAATGCGTGGATCACGCTGTGGCACATCGCATCCAGGTTGGCGTGGTCGAGCATTACGCCCTTGGGGCGGCCCGTTGTGCCGCTGGTGTAGATCAACAACGCCAGGGCGTGATCGCGGTGCGGCGGCTGGTCGGTCACGACAGTGGTCTCCCCGCCCGCAAGCTCGCTGGTCGAGACCACCGCGGGCACCTCGGCATCGAATTCCGGGGTGGCCTCGACGATCAGTGCCTTGGCGCCGGCGTCGGCGAGCTGGTAGCGCACCTCGGCGGGTTGCAGGGACGGGTTGATCGGTGTGACCGCCGCGCCGAGTCGCCACGAAGCGAACAGCGACACCACGAAGCCGGCGGTGTTGGGCAGCATGATCGCCACCACGTCACCCGCGGCGACGCCGCGGCGGGCCAGCTCCGCGGCGGCGCGCTGCACCGCGTCGAGAAACTGGGTGTTGTTCAGATCGGAGTCGTCGTCGGCGACGGCGGGCGCCAGCGGGTTGTCCGCGGCGCGCAGATCGGGCAGTGCCGACAGGTTCATCGCGTGTGCTCCTCGGTAGTTGGGGAATGGCGGCAACGGTAGGGATCCGGGCGCGGCGGGTCACGGTCGAGGACGGACAAAGATGGCCGCCGGTGTTGTCTTCCGGAAACAAATGCCGCGGCCTGCGTGAATCGGCGCCCACCGGTGGCGCGAGGATCTACCGTCGAGGGGGTGACCAACTCACGTCCCGCTACCAAGGTGGACGTGACCGCGTATGTCGCCGAGACCGCCGCCGGTCTGCTGCGAAGGGTGGTCGAGGTTTCGTCGACCGTCCGCGGCGCGCTCGAGGAAGAGATTCCCGAGCTGCGCGGCGACGCCGGCACCATCGACCTGCTCGGCGCGAGCGTGGAGGGCAACGTCGACACCCTGCTGCATGCGCTGCGGCACGACATTCCGGTCCAACGGGTGGAGGCGCCGACCGCGGCGCTGGAGTACGCCCGGCGGCTGGCCCAGCGCGGGGTGCCGGTCAACGCCCTGGTCCGCGCCTACCGGCTCGGGCAGCGCCGGATGACCGAGCTGGTATTCCACCAGGTCGCAGCGCTGGACATCCCGGCGGCGACGCGGTTCGCGGTGATCGAGGCGATCACCGCCACCATGTTCGAATACATCGACTGGATCTCCCAGCAGGTTGTGGCGGTGTACGAGGACGAGCGCGAACGGTGGCTGGAGAACCAGAACACGCTGCGCGCGGTACGGGTCCGTGAGGTCCTGGCCGGCAAAACAGCCGACGTCGACGCGGCCACCAACACCATCCGCTATCCGCTGCGCTGGCATCACCTCGCCGTCGTCATGTGGTACCCCGACGTCGGCGCCGAAGGCCACGAATTGGCGCGGCTGCAACGCTTCTTGCGCGACCTGGGCCAAGCCGCGGACGCGGCAGCCGCGCCGTTGTTCGTGGCCGCAGATCGCACCTGTGCATGGGGTTGGCTGCCGTACCGCACCGCAGCACCGAATGCGTTGTCGAGGGTCCGCGGGTTCGCGTCCAAGGGGCCGGAGGCGCCCAGCGTCGCGATCGGCACCATGGCGGCCGGCGTGGAGGGGTTCCGCAAGTCGCACCGCGACGCCGAAAGCGCCCATGCAGTCGCCATCGTGCGGGCCGCGCCGGACCAACGAGTCATCGCCGCGACAGACCCAGGCTTGTCGGTCGCCGCGCTGCTCGGCGGCGATATCGACGTCGCGCGGAGGTGGGTGGGGGAGGTGCTCGGCGACCTGACTGCCGACAATGAGAACGACGCGCGGCTGCGCGAGACCCTGCGGGTCTTTCTGCGGTGCGGCTCCAGCTACAAGCAGGCCGCCGACGAGCTGGGCATGCACTTCAACACGGTGAAATACCGTGTGGGTCGGGCGATTGCACGGCGCGGGCGGTCCATCGCGACGGACCGGCTCGACGTGGAACTGGCTCTGCTGATGTGCCAGTGGTACGGCACCGCCGTCCTTGCTCCCGAGGCGGGCTAGCGGTCGTCGCGACGACAACGATGACGGCGATCTTCGTCTCGAGCGGACAATCGGCGGCGCCCGGTTGACGCTTAATCTGCGTGCATGAAAAGCAACGTTCTGCAGCAACAGGTCGCTGATGTCGCAGACGCGCTGTACCGGCGAACCGATGACGTGTCGATACTGCTCGCCCGCACGATCAGCCGGGAGGTGCGGCTCTACCGGTCGGCCGTGCCGGTCCCGTTCGACGTGGTGACCGCGGCCTGCGCGGCCCACGTGCGGGCAATCTTCGGGGCGATCGCCGCCGGTGCTGACTTCGACCCGACCGCGGCCAGCGAGGTGGGAGCCGAACGGGCGCGTGAGGGCGTGCCGCTGTCGTCGGTGATGGAGGCCTACCGGGTCGGTTTCCGGCGGCTGTGGGATGCCGTGGTCGCCGAGGCCATGAACCGCTCCTGGATGAACGGGGATGGTTTGCGCGCGTTGACCGCCAAGCTGCTGACCGCCCAGGACGTGTTCACCGACGCGATGGCCGCCGCGCACCGCCACGAGCACGCCCGCCGGCTGGTCGGCGACGCGACCAAGCGCTCGGTGCTCATCGACGCGCTGCTGCACGGCGCGCTGTTCGAGCGGTCGAGCCTGTGGGAGGCCGCCGACTATCTCGGGCTGCCCAGTGCCGGGCCGTTCGTGGTGATCGCCGCCGACGCTGCCGGATCCGGGGCGGACCCGCTGCCGGATGTCGAGTCGAAGCTGCGCAGCCTGGATGTGTTCTCCGCGTGGCGGTTGCTGCCCGACCTGCAAGCGGGGATCGTGCAGGTCAAAACCGAGCGGCAGCAGGCCACGGTGCTGGCGCTGGTGGCGCGGATGGCCACCGGCCGCGTCGGGGTAAGCGCCCGTTTCAACGATCTGCGTGACGCGGCGCAGGGAGTGCACCAGGCCCGGGTGACGCTGCAGGGCCGGGGGGATCCGGGCTCGCCGGTGTCGGTGTTCGACGGTTCGATCCTGGCCACCGCCGCGGTCAGCGCGCCGGAGGTGATGGTCAAGCTGGCCACCCCCACGATGGAGTGTTTCGCCGATCTCGCCGACGAAGAGCGTGAGGTCCTGTTGGAGACGTTTCGGGCGTGGCTGGACCACGACGGATCGATGCGCTCCGTCGGGGAGGCGTTGTTCTGTCACCCCAACACCGTCCGGTACCGGATGCACCGCATCGAGCAGCGCACCGGCCGGTCCCTGACACGCCCGCGCGATGTCGCGGAGCTGTGCTTGGCGTTCGAGGTGCATCGCCGGCTCATGCAGCGGGCCGCGCGTCTGGAGTGGTGGAGGCGGAGCCGCCGATGAGGCGCCTGTGCAATTCTTCTGTGAGGGCGTGAATTTCGCGGGTGAGCTTTCGCACGACGCGGGTCAACCTGTGGTTATCGCGGCGAGCAAGGAAACCGCTGGTGGAGCCCCGTGCGAAAGCCACTGCGACCGGCCGCCGTCGGGGGCGGTCTGCGACAGCTGCCAGAGGGCCCCGTCGGTGCCCACCACAAAGAGCTCTAGGCGTCCATCCGGGCCCGGCACCGCCGCGGGCGATCCCGCCAACCCCGGTACGGGCGGTGCGCCGTGCGAAACCCACTGCGCCCACCCGCCGTTGGGGGCGGTCTGACACAAGTGCCACAGCGCTGCGTCCTCGCTCACGGCGAACAGTTCCAGCCGTCCATCCGCGGCGGAGCCAACCGCCGGACGAAGCCGCTGAAGTTTCGTCCCGAACGGGGCATTGTGCGACGCCCAGTCCGACCAGCCGCCATTGGGGGCGGTTTGCCAGGTGTGCCAAAGCGTTTCGTCGTTACCGACGACGAACAGTTCGAGGCGTCCATCGGCGCTGGGGGCCACGGCCGGCGTCGAGTCTGAGCCGAACGACACCCCGGACGGAGTCCCGAGCGAAACCCAGTCAGACCACCCATCGTTGGGGGCCGTCTGCCTGATGTGCCACAGCATCGCTTCTTGGCTCACGATGAAAACGTCCAAGCACCCGTCTGCGCCGGCAGCGACCGCCGGCGCGGAGTTCAGGGCAACGCCGGGTGGCGCCCCTTGCGAAATCCACTGGGACCATCCGTCGTTGGCAGGCGTCTGCCACATGTGCCACAGCGCGCCGTCATCGCCGAGCACGAACAGCTCCAGGCGGCCATCGGCGCCGGCGGCGACCGCGGGCGATCCGAACAGGTTGGGCCCGCCCGTCGGACATGAACGCCAACCGGTCCACCCGTTGGGGGCGGACTGCGACTGGTGGTACAGCGCTCCGCCGGACCCCGATCCCCCCGGTTGAAGATCGTCACCCACTACGAAGACTTCGAGGCGCCCGTCAGCGTCGCACGCAACGGCGGGGGACCAATGCAGCCCATTTGAACCATCCGGCGTCCCGTGCGAGAACCAGTCCGACCAGCCCGAACCGGGCGCCGTCTGCCCGCGGTGCCAAAGCGATTGGCTGCCGGCATCGTCGGTGCCGACAACGAAGACCTCCAAGCGCCCGTCTGCGCCAGGGGCAACCCATGTTGTTGGGGACTGTGCCATGTTCGGTTCCTTCGGATCGGTGGGCACCGCGATGGGGCTAGGTTCGTCGCGCGGCAACGTGTCGGCCAACCTTGCGGACGAGGAATGCCGCCGCGAATTGTCCAATCCCGTGCACCAGCGTTCCCGCGGCGACCCATGTCAGCAGCGTGGTGATCGACACTGTCAGCGAGCCTGCGATCGTCAACCCGATCGCCAGCTCGGCCAGGCCGGCAATCAGCACCACCCACCACCCGCGTTCTCTGTGCGCGGCGACGGCGGCCACGACGCCAAAGGCTCCCCGGAAGATGAACAGGAAGCCCATCACTGCGGCCAGCCCGACGACCGTGGCTCTGACAGCCAAGAATGCGATGACGCCGGCGACGACGAACATCACCGCCAGCGACCACCGCGCGGCCCGCCAACCCCGTGACGACAGCGCGCCCACCGTGACCTCGGCGGCCGCGGCCACCAAGCACACAGCACCGAACAGCATGGCGACAGCCGCTACGGTGGCCTCGGTGAAGCGCAGGATGACGAGCCCGATCACGATCCACGCCAGGCCCGCGATCAGAAGCACCCACCAATACCGCGTCTTCGACGCGAAACTGTCGGTCAAACGACCGCCGAGATGGCGTGCCCACTTCGGGGCCGTGGTCCCGGCCGGGCTGGTCTTATCCGTCACTGCGGCACCGCATTCGAATTGTCAATGGTAGACGAATCCATTGTCGTTCCCGGCCTGTTGTCCGGTGTTGTGTTCGGGTACAGCTCCGCTGCGGCGACGCTGTCGCCGCGGACAAAGCGGGGCGCGGTCACTGCCCGTTGTTCTCACCGCGCCCGGCGGTGCCTTGCGCTGAGTAGTCGATCTGGACCTGTTGCTCCGGCCGTTGCGCCTGGGCCAGCAGCGCGCCGGTGTAATACGCCTTGTCGGCGTCGGTCAGCGGTGGCGGGATCAGGGTGCGGGGCCACAGATGCCTGGCGCGAACCACGTCGGCCTCGATGGCGTATACCACCACTGTCGCTTGTAATCCGAACCACGCCAGCAACCCCAGCACCAACCCGAACAAGCCCGCGATCGCCTGGGCGTGGCGTAGCAGGTGAGCGACGATGACGCCGGCTCCGGTCAGCAGGAGCTGCCAGGCCACCGCGCTGACCGCTGCGCCGAGCAGCATCGCACGTGTCGGGACCTGTGGCGGGGTGGCGACCCGGTATGCGGCGAGGAAGTAACCCCAGCCCAGCAGTGAGCCGACGCCGATGCTGACCAGATGCGCGGCTAAACCGGGCAAGCCCCAGGAAGTCGCGACAGCGGCGGCTGCGCTGGCTGCGGCGGTCACCGCGACACCGACTGCCAGCAGCAACAGCAGGCCAATAGTCCGTAGGTAGTTGACGGGAAAGCCGGGCCGGTCCGCCCTGGGCACCGCCCACACCGAGCTGACGGTGTTCTGCAGGGCGTTGGCGAAGCCGCGACCGCCGAAAAACGCGCCGACCAGACCGATGATCAACGAGAACGAATTGCCGAAGCTGGCTACGCCGAGCTGATCGTGGATCTGGGTGCCGATGATCGGGAATTCGGCGAACACGGAATTCAGCAGATCGTGTTGCAGCCGTGGAAAATTCCGCAGGACCAGCCCGAGGATCGTGGTCAGCGCCAGCAGCAGCGGGAAGGTGGCCAGGAACGCGAAGTACGCCAGCAACGCCACGAGGTTGCCGCCTTGATCGTCGCTGAATTTCTTGGCCACCGCCACGGCGAAGGCGATCGCCCGATGATGCTGTTGCCGGCGATCGAAGTCACGGGCTATGCGTTCAATACGATTCACCGAACCGCCCGCCTCCTGCACCGAGTATTGCGCATCGCACGCCGCGGCGGACGGGCATCGGCGCTGCGCGGGTCCTCTCAGCCCAGGCCGAACACGGTTTCGACGAGCACGACGAACGACAGCACACCGACGACGGCGACGCAGACCGTGGCGACCGCCTTGAAGAGGGGGCCGTTCTTCGCCTTCCCCAGCACGGTGGATCTGCTGGCCAGGATCAGGATGTAGGTCAGCAGCAGCGGGGTGATGATGCCGTTGAGCACCTGGGCGTTGACGACGAGTGCGACGAGGTTGCCTGGGGCCATGGCAATGGCCGCGCCGACCACGACCTGCAGGGTGAAGATGCCGTAGAACAGGGGCGCCTGGCGGATGCTCGCCGACACCGAGCGCGGCGCCCCGGTCGCGTCCGCGATGGCGTAGGCGGTCGACAACGGGACCACCGATGCCGCCAGCAGCGACGCGCCCAGCAGCCCGGCGGCGAACAGTGGGGGCGCCGCCGGGCCGACTGCGGGTCTGAGAGCCTCGGCCGCGTCCTTTGCCGACTGCAGCGGCCCGCTGCCGCCGATCGCCGCCGCGGTGGCGATGATGATGAAAATCGCGATCACGTCGCTCCAGATGGAGCCGGTCACGGAATCGATACGCTCACCACGGTAATCGGCGGGCTTGATGCCTTTATCCACGACCGCCGAGGCGTCGTAGAACTGCATGTAGGGGGTGATGGTGGTGCCGATCAGGGCCACGGCGAGCAGCAGGAACGCGTGCGTGCCCAGGAAATGGGGCCACACGAGGTTGCTGAGGACCTCCTTGTGGTTGGGGTGGCCCAGGAAGGCGGCGATCGGGTAGGTCAGGAAGGCGAGTGTGAGCACGAGGAAGAGCCGCTCGGCGCGCGAGTACGAGCCCAGAACCGTCAGGGACCACACGAACACGGCGGCGATCGGGACCGAGATCAGGGGCGAGACGCCGAAGATCTGCATGGCGGCGCCGACGCCCGCGAACTCGCTGACGGTGAGTCCTGCGTTGGCAGCGTGGCGAACATGATCGTCGACGACGAACCGCACAGCGCCGTGTCTTCATCGGAAAAGCTTGCGGCGGGTTTGGCCGCGAACCACGGGCCCAACAGCGGGAAGGATGACAATGACCGCCACGCAGCCCCGCGGTGGGACGACACGAGCCAGCAAACCGGTGCAGAGCCGGTCAGCCGATGTCGAGTTGAGCGCAAGGTTCGAACGTGAGGTCGTTCCGCTGCACGAGTCCCTCTACCGTCATGCGTTTCGGATGAGCAAGAATCACGCGGACGCCGAGGACCTCGTGCAAGACACGATGATGAACGCGTACGCGGGTTTTCATTCGTTCCAGCAGAACACCAATCTGAACGCATGGTTGTTCCGGATCCTGACCAACACGTATATCAACGGCTATCGCAAGAAGCGGCGTCAACCGGTGCAGTACTCCGCCGAGCATGTCACCGATCAGCAGTGGGCGGAGGCTCACACCCATTCCAGGCCGCTCGGACTGCGTTCCGCCGAGGACCAGGCGTTGGATATCCTGCCCGACAACGAGATCAAGGCGGCCATGGAGGCACTGCCGCAGCAATTTCGTGAGGCGGTGTACTACGCCGACGTGGAGGGGTTCCGTTACAACGAGATCGCGGCGATGATGCGCACACCGAATGGAACCGTGATGTCGCGACTGCATCGCGGTCGAAGACAACTCCGCAGACTGCTCGGCGACGACGCCGGCCACATTCGTCCGGAAATACTCTCCGCCGGCGCGTCCTACCATGCTTGAAGTACCGCAGGATGGTCGGCATACGGCGATCGACATGACTACGAAGCGGCAAAGGCTGGCTTGTGCACGCACTTTGATCCTGCGTGGGATCGCGGTGGCGGTGTTCGCCGCAGCGATCGCTACCGCAGTTGCTTTGCTCGTTCATCCGCCCGCCACCGGCAGGCAATTATTCATCCCGGCTTCTACTGCACCTGGGACGGCGGTCGCTGCGACTTCGGTCGTCGAACGGGTCGCGGCCAAAGTGTCGCCCAGCGTGGTGACGCTGCAAACGAATTTGAGCGACCGGTCTGAACAGGGATCGGGCGTCATCTTGTCTCCCGATGGGCTGATCGTGACGAATAGCCATGTCGTGGCGGCGATCGCCAACGGACCGAATGAGCCGGCGAGCACCGCGGCGACGTTTAATGACGGCCGCACCGCCCCGTTCAACGTGATCGCCGCCGATCCCGAGAGTGACATCGCAGTTGTTCGGGCGCAAAGCATTTCGGGACTCACCCCGATCGTCATCGGCTCCTCGGCGGACCTTCGTATCGGTGAGCAGGTGGCGGCGGTAGGGTCTCCGCTCGGTCTGGAGGACACCGTCACCGCCGGCGTCATCAGCGCCCTCAACCGTCCAGTGGTCACTGCCACCGACGGCAACCAGGTCGCCGCGTTCGACGCCATCCAAACCGACGCCGCCCTCAACCCGGGTAACTCCGGCGGCGCACTGGTCGACATGAACGGCAGGCTCGTCGGAATGACCTCGGCCATGGCGGCGCTGGGCAGTCTCGGTGACTTCGACGGTGCGCAATGCGGATCGATCGGGCTTGGTTTCGCCATCCCGGTCGATCAAGCCGAGCGCATCGCCACCGAACTGATCGCGAGCGGTACGGCTTCGCATGCTTGGCTGGGCGTGCAGGTCAGCAGCGACGCGAACACCCGCGGCGCCAGGATCATCGGTGTGACACGCGACAGCCCCGCCGGGGCAGCAGGACTGTCCACTGGCGCTGTCGTGACGAAAATCGATGACCAGGCGATCGCAACCGGCGACGCGCTGGTGGGGCCGTGCAGTCGAAAGCGCCAGGCGACCGGGTGACACTTGGTTTTTTAGAGCCTTCGGGCGCTGACCGCACTGTGCTCCTCACCCTTGGCACCGACCAGGGTCGGCGGTGATCGGTGTGGGACGCGCACGCGGCCTGCAGTCAGCGGTTGGCGCTAGCCGGGCTCGGCGGTAACCCGCCCGTCGGCGACGGCGTCGCGCAGCGCGGCGTGGTCGCGTTGGTTCTGGTCGGCATAGGCCTCGGCGAACCGGGTGAACGCGATGTCGGCGGCGTCGCCGCCGCCGAGGTAAGCGGCGATGGCGATGCGATCGCCGGTGCGGGCGTGGGCGCGGGCCAGCACGTGCCCGCAGGACCGCCCGTAGTCGGCGAGCAGCTGCGGGCTCTTCGCATCCACTGTCGCCGATCCTTTCCAGTCGCGCAGTTGGCGCACGTAGTAGTCGCCTTCGTGGCCGTCGGGGCCGACCGCGCGCAGCCAGCCCAGCAGGATGTCGCCGCTGGCTTGCATCAGCCGCTGCCCGACCACCACCCGCTCTCCGGCGTTGGTGTATTCGCTGGGTCCCAGGTAGGCCTCCAGCACCGGCGGCTGCGCCTCCTTGACCTGCATCAGCAACGGGTCCCCGTCGTCGCGGCCTACCAGCAGCACCACCCAGGCGCGGGTGCCGACGCTGCCCACCCCGACCACCTTGCGGGCCGACCCCGCATACCGGAACCGGCCGGCCAGGGTGCGCGGCGCGGGGTCCACGCTGCGTTGATACCCGTCGATGAGCGCGCCCATGTTCTGTTCGTGCCGGCGCGCGTCGGCCTTCCCGACGAGTTCATCGATGGTGACGACAAGCGGCGGGTCGCTGGCCAGCCGGAGGCGCCCGTCGACCGTCCGCGTCAGCTTCGACGCCGCCTCGAGGTTGTCGCGGGTGCGTGCCTTTTCGGCGGTGCGGCGGATCGCCTGGGCGTATTTCGAGTCGACGCTGGCCTCCAGGGAGTCGTCGATCGCGGTGTGCGCATACCAGACATCGAGTTCTGGCATCGCGGCGAGCGCGCGCATCCTTTCCCGGTACGCCGCCGCGCAGGTGCGCACCGCGCTCTCGCGCTCGGCGCGGTCAAATCCCTTGTCGCGCGCGGCGACCGCCAGCGACGCCACCAGCCGCTTGACGTCGAATTCCCATGGGCCGGGCAGCGTCTCGTCGAAGTCGTTGATGTCGAACACCAGGTTGCGTTCGGGGGAGGCGAACAACCCGAAGTTGGCCAGGTGGGCGTCGCCGCAGAGCTGCGCGGTGAGCCCGGTGTGCGGGCCGGCGGCCAGGTCCGACGCCATGATCAGCGCGGCGCCGCGGTAGAACGCGAACGGCGACGTCAGCATCCGGCCGTACCGGATCGGCACCAGCTCGGCGATCCGCGAGCTCTCCTGCGATTGCAGCAGGGTGACCGGGTCGCGGTGCTGCCGGCCGGGCACGAAGTCGGCCAGCGCCGACCGGGGCAGCGCCGTCCGGCAGGCCCGGCCCTGCTCATGTCGCTCCTGCACTGACGCGTACATGCGCTGATCACCTCCACGCCGCGGCGAAACAGCTGAGTCGAAGCTTAGCCGGGCCGGGCCTGTTGGACGTCGGGGACGGTGATGTCGCGGCGCTGGATCTTGCCGGTCGGGCCCTTCGGGAGCTCATCGACGAACCAGATGTGCCGCGGGTATTTGTAGGCGGCGACGCGTTCCTTGACGAACGCCTGCAGCTGCTCGGGTGTGGCGTTCTGCCCGGGTGTGAGAGCGATCGCGGCGCCGACCTCCTCGCCGAGGGTGTTGTGCGGGATGCCGACGACAGCGACCTCGCCGACCGCCGGATGCTCATGGAGGACTTCTTCGATCTCGCGGGGATAGACGTTGTACCCGCCGCGAATGATCAGATCCTTTTTGCGGTCGACGATGTAGAAGTAGCCGTCCTCGTCCACCTGGCCGATGTCGCCGGTGGAAAACCAGCCGTCGGTGATGGCTGCCGCGGTGGCCTCCGGCAGCCTCCAATAGCCCTTCATGACGTTATGCCCACGGATTTGAATTTCGCCGGGTGTGCCGGTGGGCACCTCGGCGCCGTGTTCGTCGACCACCCGCATCTGCACGCCGTCGATTGGGGTGCCGATCGAGCCGACCTTGCGCACCGCGCCGGGATGGTTGAAGCACGCCACCGGGGACGTCTCAGAGAGCCCGTAGCCCTCAAGCACGATGCAGCCGAACCGGTCCTCGAATCGGCGCAGCACGTCGACCGGCATCGCCGCGCCGCCCGAGACGCAGACCCGCAGCGAACTGAGATCCAGGTCGTAGCGGTCGCCCACCGCAAGCATCGCCGCGTACATCGTGGGCACCCCTTCGAACACCGTGACGTGTTCGGCGGCGATCATTTCCAACGCCTTGGCGGGGTCGAACCGGGGCAGTAGCGCCAGTGTCGCGCCGGTGGAGACGGAGGCGACCAGCCCGGCGGTCATTCCGAACGCATGAAACAGCGGCAGGCAGCCCATGACGATGTCGTCCGGCCCTAGGTTGAGCAGGCTGCGCGCGGTCACGGCCTGGTTGCAGACCAGGTTGCCGTGGGTGAGCTGGGCGCCCTTCGGCCTGCCCGTGGTGCCGGAGGTGTGCAAAATGACCGCGGGGTCGTCGCCGGCACGTGTAACCGGGCGCGGCCGCCCAGTGAAATCGCCCGTCAAGTCCTGCAGCCGGGCCGCGTCGACTTCGACCGGGGCCGCGCCCCCGGCCAGCGCGCCGGCGGTCGCCGCGGGCGCGCACGATGGTGCGAAGAACAGCATGCGAGCCCCGGTATTGGTGAGGAAGAACTCGACCTCGCGGGCGCTCTGCAGCGGGTTCATCGGCACCACAACGGCTCCGGCGTGCAAGATGCCGTAGAACACCGCCGCGAACTCCGGCCGGTTGGCCAACATGACGCCGACCCGGTCGCCTGGCCGGACATCCTGCTCGGCGAGATAGGCGGCGAAGCGTGCGGCGTCATCAGCCAGCTCCGAATACGTCGTCGTCGCCCCGTCACAGCGCAGCGCCGCGGCGCCGGGGTACATGTCCGCCGACTCCGTGAGATACAGGCTTAAATTTGTCATGACGACTCTTCCGGGCTGACCGCGTTGGCTGCTTCGATGATCGATCGGGCGCGCATACCGTGTCGATGGGGTTGGAGACAATGCGGACCGCTTGACGATGTCGCGGCGAACAACGCCGCGACGCGGCGATCGGATCTAACCTCACTGACCATGGCGTCCGTGGACATCGACGCCCAGGTGATGCACATCGGGTCGGTGATGGTGCGTCGCCTCGATGAGTTCGCGCACCGGGTGGCCTTGTCGGTGCGGGCCAACGTCGCGTTTTACGACAGCGACCAGGTCGTGTCCGATGACAAGCTGTTGGCCAGCTGCACCGAGAATTTGCGCTTTCTGTTCAGCGGTCTTCACGCGGGCGAACCCTTCGACACCTCGCCTGCAGTGGCGACCGGGACCGCACGCGCGGCGGCGGGCGTACCGCTGCCGGCCGTGATGGAGGCCTTCCGCGTCGCCTTGCACCATCTGTGGGATGCGATGGTGCAGCTGGTCGATCAGGACGACGCCCTCAGCCAGGAGGCGCTGCTGCGGGCGACCGCCCGGCTGTGGCACGCGCAGGACGTCTACACCGACACGATGACCGCCGCCTACCGTGAGCGGGCGATCCAGCAGGTGCTCGACGACGAGACCGAACGTTCCGCGCTCACCGAGGCACTGCTGCAGGCGCGCATCACCGACGACCGCAGCCTGTGGGAGGTCGCCCAGGTGTTGAGGCTGCCGCAGAAAGGACCGTATGTCGTCGTCGCCGCCTGCCCGGCGGTAGGCAAACAGGCACTTCCCGGGATCGTTCCAAAGCTGCGTAGCCTCGACGTGTTCTCGGCGTGGCGGCTCCTGCCCGAGCTGCAGGCCGGCATCGCACCCATCCCGTCCGACACCGAACACGGTGCGCTGCTTGACCTTTTGAAACGGGTGGCCACCACCCGGGTCGGGGTCAGCCCCCGCTTCGACAACCTCGCCGACACCGCGCAGGCGCTGCGCTTCGCACGGGTGGCCGTCAACGCCCGCGTAGGCAGCAGCGGTCTTGTCACCGTGTTCGAGGATTCCGTTTTGGCCGTCGCAGCGATTAGCGCCCCGGAGGTTACCCAAAAGCTGGCCGACATCGTCCTCGGCCGCTTCGACGATCTGGCCGCCGAGGAACGCGACGTGCTGTTCGACACGTTCCGCGCCTGGGTGGAGAACGACGGGTCGATGGCCAAGGCGGCCGCCCAGCTGTACTGCCACCCCAACACGGTCCGCTATCGCCTGCACCGCATCGAGGAGCGCACCGGCCGGTCCCTGTCGGTGCCGCAGGACCTCGCCGAGTTGTGCCTTGCGTTCGAGACCTACTGGTACAGTTGGTGATTCGTATGCTGAACAATGGGTCGACCGTCCTGGGAGGTGCGGCGTGACGGTGACCGGGGGCGCCGAGCGACAGCGGGTGGCCGGTTTCGGTCGGCTCGACCTAGGGCTTCGGCAGGCCAGCGACTGGTATTGGTGGGGGCCATATCTGAGCGAGCGTCAGTGGGGCACGGTGCGCGAGGACTACAGTCCCGGCGGCGACGCGTGGGACTATGTGCCGCACGATCACGCGCGCTCACGCGCCTACCGGTGGGGTGAGGACGGGCTGGCCGGTTTCTGCGATATCGAACAGCGGTTGTGTCTGGCGCTGGCGTTGTGGAACGGGCGTGACCCGATCCTCAAAGAACGCGCGTTCGGATTGACAGGGGCCGAAGGCAACCACGGCGAGGACGTCAAGGAGTACTGGTGGTTCCTCGACGCACTGCCCAGCCACGCTTGGAACCGGTGGCGCTACCACTACCCGCAGCGGGCCTTCCCATACCAGCAGCTGGTCGACGAGAACCGGCGGCGCGGAAAGTTCGATTCCGAGTACGAGCTGCTGGACACCGGGGCGTTCGACGACGACCGCTACTGGGTCGTCGACGTGGCCTACACCAAGGCCGACCCCACTGACGTTCTGATGACGATCAGCGTCACCAACGTCGGTCCGGAGCCCGACCTGCTGCACGTGTTGCCCACGCTGTGGTACCGCAACACCTGGTCGTGGGAGGTGGGGGTGGCGGCGCCAATGCTGACCGCGACGGGTGCGGGGACGGTTGCAACTGAGCACCCATTCCTGGGCGCGCTGGAGTGGCTCGCCGGCCCGGACCCCGGCGGTGGGCCACCGGAGCTGGTGTTCTGCGATAACGAGACGAATCTTGCACGGCTGTACGGTGTTTCGGGCGGACCGCGCTGGCCCAAGGACGGCATTAACGACCACGTGGTGTCGGGAGCGGATTCGGTGAATCCGCAGCGGCGGGGCAGTAAGTGCGCGGCGTGGTATCGGCTGACGGTGGGCGCCGGCGAGACCGCCGAGTTGCGGCTGCGGCTGCGCCCGCGTGCGACCGGACCCGAGGCGGCGACCGCGTTGGGGGCCGATTTCGATGCGGTCGTGGCGCGGCGGCGCGCCGAGGCCGACGAGTTCTACGCGGGGCTCACTCCCGCCGCGGCCTCGGCCGACGAAGCCGCGGTGATGCGGCAGGCGTTCGCGGGGCTGCTGTGGAGCAAGCAGTTCTACCACTACGAGGTGGCCCGCTGGATCGACGGCGACCCGGCCCAGCCGGCGCCGCCGCCGCAGCGGCGGTCCGGCCGCAACGCCCGCTGGCGCAACTTCGATGCGCTGGACGTGATGTCGATGCCCGACACCTGGGAGTACCCCTGGTTCGCGGCGTGGGACCTGGGGTTTCACTGCGTCGCGCTGACCCACGTCGATCCGGCGTTCGCCAAATACCAGCTGTCGCTGCTGTGCCGGGAGTGGTTCCAGCACCCCAGCGGCGCGCTGCCGGCCTACGAGTGGGACTTCTCCGACGTCAACCCGCCGGTGCAGGCGTGGGCGGCGCTGGAGGTGTTCGCGATCGACGGTGGCCGCGACCTCGATTTCCTCAGCCGGATCTTCGACAAGCTGCTGGTGAACTTCACCTGGTGGGTAAACCGGGAGGACGCCGACGGCTCCAACGTGTTCGAGGGCGGTTTCATGGGCCTCGACAACATCGGCCCGCTGGACCGCTCCCACCTTCCGGTGCACGGCATCCTCGAGCAATCCGATGCCACCGGCTGGATGGCGGCCTACGCCCTGTCGATGGCCACCATCGCGGCCGTCTTGGATGGTTCGGGGCAGCGGCCCACCCTGGATCTGGTGCAGAAGTTCCTCGAGCACTTCGCCGGCATCGCCGATGCGTTGGCGACCGTGGGAGTGTGGGACGAGCAGGACGGCATGTTCTACGACCGCCTCGTGTTGCCCGACGGCAGCGCGGTGCCGGTGCGGGTGCGCTCGATGGTGGCGATGATCCCGTTGTTGGCGGCCGCCGTTGTCGACGAGGAGGCGCTCGACCGCACGCTGATCACCGACAAGTGGTTCGCCGACCATTTGCGCGGCCTGGGGTTCGAGGGGGCCGAGGACCTGGCCGACGCAGGGATCCTGCGCGGCACGCCGGGCAAGCGGCGGCTGCTGGTGAGCGTGGCCGGCCTGGATCGGGTCCGGCGGCTGTGCCGAACCCTCTTCGACCCGGCCGAGTTCCTGTCGCCGCACGGGCTGCGATCGCTGTCGGCGTACCACCGCGACCACCCTTACGTCCTCGACGTGGCCGGCGTGCACGCGGGCATCGACTACGAGCCGGCAGAGTCGACCACCACGATGTTCGGCGGCAACTCCAACTGGCGGGGGCCCGTGTGGTTCCCGCTGAACTATCTAGTGGCCAGCGCGCTGGAGCGCTATCACGAGTTCTTCGGCGCCGAGCTCACCATGGAGTACCCAACCGGGTCCGGCAGCAATGCCACCCTCGACGTCGTTGCCGCGGACCTGTGGCGGCGCCTGGTGTCGATCTTCCTCGCCGACGGCGATGGGCGCCGGCCCTGCTTCGGCGGGGTGCAGCGGCTGCAAACCGATCCGCGCTGGCGCGACAACGTGCTGTTTTCCGAATACTTCCACGGCGATAATGCGGCGGGCCTGGGCGCGAGCCACCAGACCGGCTGGACTGGGTTGGTGGCCGACGTGATCCGGCGCCGCCACGGCGCGTTCCCCACCATGCCGCAGGTTGTCTCGCGGGTCGTCGCAGGGGGGCGGAGCTCATCCGCCTAGTCATCGTGGCGGGCGAAGCACGCGATTTGTTGCCCAATCATCTGAATTCTGCGTAGTGCCGGGCAGGAACCTGTAGAGGCCATCCGACATTGTTCTCCCGCACAGCTTCTCGCGCCGCTCATCGGTAGCAGCGTGCGGCCGGCTTCGTGAGCAGACCGTCCAGTGACATGTCGCGCGGGCTCGCGCGCGATCATCCGATCTCCCCGAGGTGTCGTGGCTGGCCTCGTCAGCCCCGATGTTCATGTGCGTGCAGTGACTGTGCCGTGACTGTGCCTAACGACTGCTGATACCCGTCCACGTTGTCATTTGGAATATTGGATCAGCGCCTTTGCGGTGGGAGCGTCATGGCATCAGATTTGATCGCGCCGACCACCGTCGGCGGCCAGTAAGGGAGCGCAGCATGCCGGGACACCAGTACGGCGATTACCAGTGGGATATCTATTTAGACGGCCTGCAAGGGAAACTGCCGAGATTTCCGGTCGATTATGCGTCGCTGGAGCGTGCGGCGGTCGAGGTGCTGCCCTCGTGGGTGTACTCCTACGTCGCAGGCAACGCAGGCGATGGAAACACCCAGCGCGCCAACGTCGAAGCCTTCTCGCGCTATGGGATCGTGCCTCGCATGCTGGTGGGTGCGACCGAGCGAGACCTGTCGGTGTCACTGTTTGACATGCAGCTGTCCAACCCGCTGTTTATGCCACCGGTCGGAGTTGTCGGCGTGTGCTCTCAGGACTTGCATGGAGACATCCTGGCGGCTCAAGCCTCCGCGCAGACTGGTGTCCCGATGGTGGCGTCGACCTTGACGCAGGATCGGATGGAAGATGTTGTCCCACACGCCGGTGCGACCCCGGGACTGTTTCAGCTGTACACGCCAACCGATAGGGAGCTTGCTGCCAGCTTCTTGCGCCGTGCCGAAGAGTCCGGTTACAAGGCGGTCGTGATTACCTTAGACACTTGGATCACCGGATGGCGACCGCATGATCTGAACACCGCCAATTTCCCCCAACTGCGCGGCTACTGCCTGCAGAACTACTTCACCGACGACGTTTTCCTCGCGCGGTTGTCCAAGTCGCCGCAGGATGATCCCCACGCGGCGATCATGGAGTGGGCG
Organism: uncultured Actinomycetota bacterium; assembly: GCA_963811535.1. Classification (GTDB taxonomy): domain Bacteria; phylum Actinomycetota; class Actinomycetes; order Mycobacteriales; family Mycobacteriaceae; genus Mycobacterium. Next base: position 433,797 of record CAWERF010000004.1, read on the forward strand.
AACGTCTTTGGCAACTCGCTACGGTGGGAGGATCTGGGCTGGCTGCGTTCATTGACAAAGTTGCCGATGCTGCTCAAGGGCATTCAACACCCCGACGATGTCCGCAAAGCGCGCGATTACGGCATCGACGGCATTTATTGCTCCAACCACGGCGGCCGCCAGGCCAACGGCGGGCTTCCTGCACTGGAAGCGCTCCCCGCCGTTGTCAAGGCGGCTGACGGCATGCCGGTGCTCTTCGACTCGGGCGTGCGCAGTGGTTCCGACGTCGCCAAGGCTTTGGCGTTAGGTGCTACCGCTGTTGGGCTGGGCCGCACGTACCTCTATGCCCTGGCTATCGGCGGTGTCGACGGTCTCGTGTCCCAATTGCGTGCCGTGCTTGCAGAACTGGACCTGCTCATGGCCGTCGACGGCTATCCCAGCATCGCGGACCTGCGGGCAGCGGGCGCACAACGCATCTGATCTCACGATCCGGTCACCGGTCCCTGCGATGGTGCACTTGACCTGGTGCTCTACGTGCTCGACTCCGATGAACGGCTCCCGAACCTACAAACCCGTGAATCGTCTGACGCCGGTCGTGAGCCGAAGTCTCTTACTACACGGCCAGAAGGGCCCGTGCTGTGGCCCTTCGCACCCTTCGGACGGACCGGCTGACGGGAATCTAGGATCCAGAGGATGCGGGCAGCGTGCGCTAGTTGTGGGTCGCCTGCGCCGCATCGAGGAGCGCACCGGCGGATCGCTGTCGGCGCCGCAGGACCTCGCCGAACTGTGCGTGGCGTTCGAAACCTGTTGGCGTAGTTAGTGGCTCGCATGCTCCACAGTAGTTCGACCGCGGCGCGAGGCTCGATGTGACAGCGACAGGCACGGAACCGGCTCGGGTCGCCGGATTGGCCGGTCGGGTCCTGCTAGCTGGCTGTAGGTCGTGTCAAGTTGATGGGGTAGGCGTGCGGGGTCGACATCCGGGGCTCGGGTGGTTGTCGTGGGTTGGGTATTGGCTGGCGGTGTTCGGGCTTTTCGGGGTGCCGCGGCGCCCACGCTGACTTATGCGACCTCGCGGGTCATCTGGCGTCGTTCGGGCTGCCATAGAGGCGAAGGGCCGGGTGCCAAGCTAGAACCGGCGTAACCCTGTCGGGTCCGCCATAGCCCAAACGGCATCTGATCCGGCCCTTCGTTCCCTTCCAGCCTGGCACCGCCGACCGGAGTTGTGAAGGGGGTGGTGGTTGCCTTTCGGTGGGTGGATCACATGGTGGGTGGTTTTCCTCGGTGTGTCATGGTGCGCCGGTGCTCGTCGCTGTCCACGTGGTTCGTCCTCGCTGCGCTGCGGGCGCTGCACGTGGACAGCTCCTGCGTCCCCGGCGCCGAGGACCAGGACCGAGGAAAGCCACCAGCCGGGGGTGCTCGGCTCCAGCGGGACGGCTCATAGCTGGCGTGGTCACGGACCAGCGCGAGGCGATGCGGGTGGCGCGGTGGGCCAGTGCGCAGGCGATGATCCCGCCGTGTTTGCCGCGTGCTTTCAGCCCGACGGCATAGGCTTTGGCGGCCGGCTCGCTCAGCCACAGCCCGATACCGAGATCGATCAGCGCCCGCCGCAGCGCCACACTGCCCTCGCGGGTGATGGTTCCGTCGCGGCGTTTGCCGGCGGATTCGTATTGCATCGGCGAGAGCCCGGCGCCCCGGTAGATCTGGCGCGGACCCGGCCACCGGCGCGGATCACCCAGCGCGGCAGCATAAATTGGCGACGCGGACCACGCCCCAGCCGGGCACCGAAGTCAACGTGGCGAATGGGCTGCGCGGAAGCAGCCCGGCCAGCTCGGCTTCAGCCGCCCCGATCTGGGTGTTCAGACTGGCCAGCAGCGCCACATCAGCAGCTAGCACCCGCCGGGCCACCGCCGCCTCGGCGGTGGGCAGTGCGTCTCGCGCGGCGGCGATGAGACGCTGGGCCAACGGCCGGCGCAGCTGGACATCGCGGGCGGCGGCAAAGCGGATCAATCGGCTTTCCCCCAACCCGGTGAGCCGGACCGGGTCGGCGAATTCGATGGCGATCAGCCGACCGATCTTGGTGCCCAACACATCCGGCAGCGCTCTAGTCAACCCGGGAAAGGCGCGGTCGAGCTGACCCAACAGCTGATTCTTCGTCGCCGTGCGCACCGCGACCCGCCGCGTGCGGTGCCCCGCCCACGCCGCGATCTCACCCAGGATCGTCGGCGTGGCGCCCACCGGGTGTCCCTTTCCGGCCAACACCAGCTCGGTGATCGCCTCCAGATCGATCGCATCGGTCTTCACCCGGCGCCGACCCGCAACCCGCCGCTGCTCGGCCACCTGAGCCGGGTTGAGCTCCACCACCTCCCACCCGGGTGGCCACCCATAGTCCAGCACCGGCCGGTGATAATGCCCCGCCGCTTCCACGCCGACCTTGACCTGCGCCGACGGCACAACCACCGCCCACACCCGATCGACAACCCCAGACAGTCCCGAACGAGTCATCCCAAACCCGACCGGACCCAACAAACGACGACGCGCCCCATCCGTCACCGACAACACCGCCGAGCACTTGCCGACATCAACGGCAACGACGATCGTGGACAACGTGACTGGCGCACCATGATGCACAGACACCACAACACCTCCGGGGGCCTGCCAGGAGAACCCGCGCGCGCCAACGCTCGGATCCTCGAAGGGAATCTCTGACAATCCCTTCCTGACACCCCCGGAGGCGTTTGTGAAGGAGTTACCTCAACTCATATCAGCCGTTAAGGCGTTAGCACGACCGAGCCCACGGTCTTGCGAGCCTGAAGATCGCGGTGCGCTTGCGCGGCGTCCTTGAGGGGGTAGCGTGCGCTCACGGTCACCGTGATGGCTCCGGCTGCGATTGCGTCAAACAATTCCCCTGTTCGCCAGGCAAATTCATCGCGGGTGCGGATGAAGTGGATCCGCGATGGCCGAGAGAGATACACCGATCCGGCGGCGTTAAGCCGCTGGGGCTCGACCGGGGGCACCGGTCCGCTGGCCGCGCCGAACAGCGCGAGCGTGCCCGGGACCGCCAGGCTGGCCAGGCTGGCGTCGAACGTGGACTTGCCGACACCGTCGTACACCGCGGCCACACCGTCACCGCCGGTGAGCGCGCGGATTTTAGCGCCGAATTGCTGCGGGTCGTCGGGATAGTCGAGCACCTCGATCGCACCGGCCATGCGGGAGAGCTGCGCCTTGTGCGCGGTGGAGGCCGTGGTGATGACACGGGTCCCCAGGCTGGTCGCCCACTGGGTCAGGATCAGGCCCACCCCGCCGGCCCCGGCGTGCAGCAGCACCGTGTCGCCGCGGCGCACCGGATACACCGATTTGATGAGAAAGTGTGCGGTCATCCCTTTCAACAGTGCGGCCGCGGCGACGTCAAAGCCAACACCCTCGGGCACGCGCGCCACGAGATCGGACGGTGCAACGCAGCATTCGGCATAGGCGCCGACGGCGTCGGCGCTGGCAACCCGGTCGCCGATGCGAAGAGACGTCACCCCGTCGCCCAACGCGGCGACCGTGCCGGCCACCTCAGCGCCGAGGACGAACGGCAATTCGTGCGGATACAGCCCGGAGCGGAAGTAGGTGTCGACGAAGTTCACGCCGATCGCCTCGGCTTTGATCAACACCTCGCCGGGGCCGGGGGAGGGCCGCGGCTTCTCGACGTAGGTCAGGACTTCTGGTCCGCCGATTTCAGCGATTTCAATGGCGTGCATGCCGATTCATTCCACAGTGATCCCCGCCCGCTGTCGATGGAGCCCGCGACAACAACTACCGCACGCCGGTGTCGCAATGACCAATGAGTCAAGCCGCCTGGAAGAAGACTGGGAGTTAAGTGGCAATTGTTCGCTGACACAGCGGCGGCCGCTCAACGCTGTCACGCACGACATCGACTGCAACAGGGCTTCTCGCGACGCTTATCGGTAGCAGCGCGGGGCCGGCTTCGGGCCCGCACGGCTCGACACAAGAAGGGCATGCAGACCGATGACAGATGAGCAGACCGTCCACGAGGTGACCTACGACCTGCTTCGTAAACTCGGGTTGACGACGGTGTTCGGCAACCCCGGTTCCACCGAGCAGACGTTTTTGAAGAACTTCCCCGACGACTTCACCTATGTGCTGGGGCTACAGGAGGCGTCGGTGCTGGCCATGGCTGACGGGTTCGCCCAGTGCACCGGCCGGCCCGCGCTGGTCAATGTGCACACCGCTGCGGGGACCGGAAACGCGATGGGCAGCCTGGTGGCGGCGTACAAGGGCAACACCCCGCTGATCGTCACGGCCGGTCAGCAGACCCGCGAAATGGTCTTGTGCGAACCGTATTTGAGCAACCCGGACGAGACTGTGCTTCCGCAGCCGTGGGTGAAATGGGCCTATCAGCCGGCCCGCGCCGAGGATGTGCCGGCGGCGTTCATGCGCGCCTACGCGGTAGCGCTGCAGCCACCGGCCGGCCCGGTCTACTTGTCGATCCCGCTTGACGACTGGAACAAGCCGGCGCTGGGTCCGGCGGTGCTGAGAACGGTGAGCCACCGGGTCAGCCCGGACACCGAGCGGCTGCACGGTTTCGCCGAGCGCATCAACCGCGCACAACGGCCACTGTTGGTCTTCGGCCCCGAGGTGGATCGCAGCGGCGGGTGGGACGCCGGCGTGGCCTTCGCGGAAAAGGTCGGCGCGCCGGTGTATTCCGGCCCGCTTCCCGACAGGGCGTCTTTTCCCGAGGATCACCCGCTGTTTGCGGGACAGCTGCCGATGACCGTCGCCGGTGTCACGGAGGTGCTGCGGGGGCACGATCTCGTGGTCGTGATCGGGGCGCAGGTCTTCCGTTACTACCCCTATGTGGCCGGCGACTACCTGCCCGAGGGCACCGAACTGCTGCAGATCACCGCCGACCCGTGGCTAGCGGGCGCGGCGCCGGTCGGCGACAGCGTGCTCGGCGATACCCTGCTGGCCTTGGAACAGCTGGTGGGCATGGTGGACGAGCGCAGTGACCGCCCCGCCCCGCCCACGCAGGCCCGCAGCCGCGACATCGTCGACTCGGATTCTTCACCGCTGACACCGCAAGCGGTGTGGTCGACCCTGAGCACGGTCAAACCCGACGATTCGCCGCTGGTGACCGAGTCGACATCGACGCAGGCCGAACAGCTGCGGTGGCTGCCCACCACCCGCCCGGCGTCGTTTTTCGCGACCGAGAGCGGCGGTATCGGCTGGGGCGTGCCCGCGGCGGTGGGCATCGCGCTGGGCGACCGCGCCCGCGGGGTCAAGCGAACGGTGGTCGCCACCATCGGCGACGGGTCGTTCGAATACTCGGTGCAGGCGATCTGGACGGCCGCCCAACACCGCCTACCGGTGGTGTTCGTGGTGATGCGTAATGGCGAGTACTCGATCCTCAAATCGTTCGCGCTGTTGGAGGAGACGCCCGGGGTGCCCGGGCTGGACCTGCCCGGCCTCGACATCGCCTCCATTGCCGTTGGTTTCGGATGCCGCGCGGTCAACGTGGACACCACCGAAAAGCTCGCCCACGAATTCACGGCCGCACTGCACGCCGACGGGCCCACCGTCATCGTGGTACCGACCCAACCACAACAGGCACACCTGGGCTGAGCCGGCATCGGGCGGGCAATTCACATTCAAGAAGTGACATGCCGGTCTATACCTGCACGACGACAACATCGACGTTGACTGCCGACATCAAGAGCGCGTTGGCTCACGAGATAGGCCGTATCCACGCAGCGATCAATCATGTGCCCAGCACCTATGTCAACGTCGTTTTCCACGAGCTGCCCGCCGGCGGGGTCTACACCGACGGCGTGCCCGCGAATCCGGTGCTGGTCAACGGCTGGGTCCGGGCCGGTCACCCGAAAGCCGAAACCAGCCGTCTCGCCACCGAAATCGCCGCCGCCGTGTCCCGGATCGCCAACATCGACGCCGACCGGGTGCTGGTGGTGATGCAAAGCAGCCCGGCGCGGTTCGCGGTCGAAGGCGGCCGCGTCTTGCCCGAGCCCGGCCAAGAGCAGGCCTGGTTCGCGGCGGAATGACAAGCAGCTGGCCAGCCTGGCGTTCGTCCCCTGCGATGCAACGACTTCCTCACTAGTTCACAGAACCTTCCTACCGGCGAAAAGGGTTACATCTGGTGATCTTCACGATTGATTCCGCCCGGATTCGAGGTTCAGTTGGGAAGCAGTGCCGATGCGCTCAGGGCCTGTTCGCAACCGGCCTCTTTGAGGGTCGCGATGTCTTTGAATCCAGAAATCGCCAAACACTGGTCGAGTTCAGCCAGCAAGGACCGCAGGTAGTGGGTCAGGCTGTCTGCGCCGCCGTAGGACAGGGCGTAGGCGTAGGGGCGCCCGATCCCGACGGCCGTTGCCCCGAGCGCCAGCGCGATGATCGCGTCTGTCGCCGATCGCACACCCGAGTCGAACATGACCGGCGTCGAGCCGGCGGCCTCGACCACCCCGGGCAGCAGCTGCAGCGTCGGGATCCCCGAATTTGCCTGGCGCCCAACGTGGTTGGTGCAGTAGAGCACATCGGCGCCGTTGTCAATCGCCAGGCGTGCGTCATCTGGGTGTTGAATCCCCTTGACGGCGATGGGTAGTTTCGTCTGGGTCCTAATCCAGCGCAGGTCCTCCCACGACAGCGGATGGGCGAAGATCTTCAGGTAGTGCGCCAAGGCGGCGCGCTGGTCTTCGTGCGGTGGCTTGGCGAGATGTTTGGTGAAGTTCTCGTCCGAGTAGTAGTTCTGCATGCAGTAGCCGCGGAACTGCGGGAAGTTCCCCCGTTCCAGATCATGTCGCCGATAGCCAAGGGTCCAGGAGTCCACGGTGACCACCAGGCCGGAATAGCCGCTGCTTTCCGCGCGATCGATGAAACTGGTCGCCAGCTCCCGATCGCCAGGGCGAGCTCGCAATGGCGTCCTGTTGGACGGCAAGGATCGCGTCAGCAGCGGCATGCCACGAGCCCGCCGGATGTTCCATAATTGTGAACGTCAAGTTCAGAATCGGGTGAGGGTTCACAGCATGCCGGAGGATCAGCGGCCGGGGCGTCCCGGCCGGCCGCGCAGCCAGCGGTCTCGGATGGCCGTGCTGCGGGCGACTTCGGAATTGATCGACGAGGTGGGCCTGCGCGCGATGACGACTGATGAAATCGCCGGCCGCAGCGGCGTCAGCAAGGCAACGATCTACAAATGGTGGCCGAATAAATATGCCGTCGCGGTCGAGGCATTCCTGTCGGAGATGGCCGTCGAATCGGCTGATCCGGACACCGGCTCCGCGCGCGAAGACTTCCGCCGCGCGTTGCGTGGCATGATCCGCTTCTACGCCAGCAAGAGCGGACGGGCGTACGCGCAACTCATCGGCGAGGCGCAGTTCGATCCGCAGATCGGTACGCAACTGCGCGACCAACTCATCGGGTCTCGGCGTCAACTGGTGGGGGCGATCTTTGATCGCGGCGTCGCGCGCGGGGAGCTGCGGTCCGATGTCGATCCCGAGGTCGCGATCGACCTGATCTTCGGGCCGGCCATGTACCGCCTAGTCGCCGGGCACGCCCCCCTCGATGACGCCAGCGCCGACCGAATCGTCGACGCGGCGATGCGCGGCCTGGCGCGCTGAGAGGGAAGTCACACCTTCCGGCGGACTCAACGTTGTCGGGCAACGCGTTAATCCAATTGAAAACTAAACGTTCAGTTTTTGTTGGAGTGACGCATGACCACGACCGCCCCTGTTCCCGCACTATCCTCGCAGACCGCGAGACCGCACCTGCATCCGCTGACCCGCAAGCTCGTGGTCGAATTCGTCGGGACTTTCTTCCTGGTGCTCACCGTCGGCGCCAGCGTGCGCACCGGCACCGCACTCGCCCCGATCGCGATCGGTGCGGCACTGATGGTGATGGTCTACGCCGGCGGCCACATCTCCGGCGGCCACTACAACCCCGCGGTGACCGTCGCTGCCCTCGTCCGCGGCCGGATTTCCGTGGGGGCGGCGGCCGGGTACTGGCTCACCCAACTCGTCGCCGGTGTCGTGGCCGCGCTGGTGGTCCGTGCGACCATCGCCGCGACCCAGGCTCATGCGGTGGCGCCGCACGGTCACGCGATGGCAAGCGCGCTGATCCTGGAGCTGCTCTACACATTTGCGCTGGCATACGTGGTCCTCAACGTCGCGACGAGTCGGGACCACCCGGACAACTCCTTTTACGGCCTCGCGATCGGTTTCACGGTCATGGTGGGCGCTGTCGCCGTCGGCGGGATCTCGGGCGGCGCGTTCAACCCCGCCGTCGTGCTGGGCGGCGGCGTCATGGGGCTGTTCGCCTGGCCAACGCTGACCTACCTGGTGCCACAGCTGCTCGCCGGTGTCGCGGCCGGTCTGGTGTTCCGTGCAGTCAATCCCGACGACAAGTGAGGAGGCGTACGACGATGAACCGAGATGTCATAGCCGCAAGCCGCTTTCGGAGCCTGCTCGCGTCCGAGCGCCGCAGCGCCGACCTCTATGCGGGACTCGCCGCTGCGGCCGTAGGTGAGCGGCGAGAGGTTCTGTCCGAACTCGCCGCGGTGGAACATAAGCACGCGGCGCACTGGGCCGGCAAACTCAGTGAGCTCGGTGAGCCGGTGCCGGAGCCGTGTCGGCGCGATCTGCGCACGCGAACGCTGTCCTGGCTGGCTCGCCGATTCTCGATCGACGCTGTCCTCCCGTATCTGGAGCGCGCCGAAAATGCAGACGCGGGCCTGTACCAGGACGATCCGGATGCCACCGCGGCCATGGCCGTCGACGAACGTTCCCACGCCCGGGTCCTCACCCGGCTGCGGGGCTCTCGCGACCGTGGCTTTATCCGAAGCGATGAGCCCTGGCACCGCGGTGACCGGTCCGGTGCGTTGCGCGCGGCGGTCTTCGGCGTCAACGACGGCCTGGTGTCGAACACCTCGCTGGTGATGGGCTTCGCTGGTTCCGGAGCGTCCGCCAGCGTGGTGTTGTTCGCCGGGCTGGCGGGCCTGCTGGCCGGTGCGTTTTCGATGGCGGCCGGCGAGTACATCTCGATGCGCAGCCAGCGGGAGGCCTACGAACGTGAAATCGCTCTCGAGGCCATCGAATTGCGCGATGACCCGGACGCGGAGGCCGAGGAGCTGGCGCTGATCTACCGCGCCAAGGGGTTGGACATCGAGCAGGCCAGCGGCCGCGGGATCATGAAGGATCGCGAGGTCGCGCTGGACACGATGGCGCGCGAGGAACTCGGGCTGGATCCCGATGAGCTGGGCTCGCCGTGGTCGGCGGCCGTTTCGAGCCTGTTCGCGTTCGCGCTCGGCGCCGTGGTGGTGGTGTTGCCGTATCTGTTCGGCTCCGGTCGCGCCGCGCTGATCATCGCGATCGTGCTCGAAGGCCTGGCGCTGTTCGTCGTGGGTGCCGCGATCGGGACGCTCAACGGCCGAAGCGCGCTGCGATCTGGTGCGCGCCAGCTCATCGTCGGCGGGGCTGCCGCGTTGCTGGTTTTCGGCATTGGACACCTGATGGGTGCTGCTGTCGGCAGGCAACCGTAAAAACACAAAGGAGATACAACAATGAAAGTGCGTTACATCACACCGCTGGTGGCAGCTGCGGGAGCCGCCATGGCGATCATCGCGGCCCCGACCGCGCTGGCCGCCGACAACGGCGATCAGTCCTGCGCCACCACCCCGGGTGTCGACACCGTCTGCTCGTCGCCGGGCAACGTGCAGATCAACGACTCGGCGCCGGTTCAGTTCGGCCCGCAATACCCCTACTGGGAGGGTGGCTACTTCGGCGGGTTCGGCGGCTTCGGTGGCGGCCACGCCGGCGGCCATCGGTAACGAGCGCCGCTAGACGCCGCGGCGGAACGCACGTACCTTGCCCTTCACCGTACCTCTTGCGCTCCGTCGCGGCCAGGCACTGAAAGTGGCTCGTCACAAAGGATTCCACCCCGCGCGCCGGGTGCACCACGTCATGACGCTGAGTTCCGACACCGCCCAAACCGAGGGCATGCGCAGGTTCGCGGCGATCAGCCCCGGCGACTATGTCTTCGTGTCGCTGACGCACACGAGACAGCAGAGATAGTGATGGCGCGCAGCACGCAGAAAGCCACATTGCACGACAGGTCGACAAGCTGATGTTGGTGGCCTCCGACGGAATGAGCACAAGCGCGGATTTACTGCCGTGACCACTCGCGCGATCCAATCGGCGACTGGTCGACGATGCGGACCTTGCTCGACCCGGGGCCGAGCGCCAGCCGGGCCGAGTGTATTGCTGGGCGGCTCGACTCCGGCGGTAAACATTGTCCGGACAACCGGTGAACCGTCGGTACGCGAAGCGCGCGGACGGTCGCGATCTCATCAATAGTCGCGTTCTGTGATCTTTCCGCTGCTAGCATCCCGGCTGACCAAATTCTCTATGGGAATTCTCTTCGCGATTAAGGAGATCAGCGATGCTGACGATGCGGGATCACGGCGTTGAGGACTACGCGGCGTTACCCGACATGGATGCCACCAACGTCGGTGTGTTGGGTGAAAACGACCGGGCCTGCCTTGAGGAGCTGGGCCGGTATCTGGCCGCCACCGATGCGTGGCAGCGCTTCGGTGTCTGGTTGCTGCACAAGCATTTCGAGCCCGCGGCCGGCGAGGTTTTCGTCGAACGCGCCATCCGCGCGCCGCGAAAGACCGAAACCACCCCCCTCGAGCGGTCGGCGTTCTCCGAACGGGCGTTGAGCACGACGGCGATCCGTTTCGACGATTCGGTGCGCTGCGGTGTCGGTGTCATCGGCATGGAGTTCGCCGAGCCGGCCGACTTCGGTGCCGTCTCGCCGCTAAGCGATGACGACGAGGCCGTGTTGGCCGGCATCGCCGAACGGCTGCAGGCCCACGGCAAGATCGAGCGCTTCGGTGTGCGGCTGATCCGCAACCCGCTGGGGCTGTCCGAGCACGAGCTGCTTCACGAGACCTGCGACAGCGCCCAGCGGACGCTGCACTGCGACGTCGGGGAGCGCGACGCGGTGCTGGCTGACCACACCGTCGTTCAAACGGCCTGGCGGTGGCGGGTCGTGCAGGGCGAGACCGAACCCATGGTGATGCAGGACTGCACCGTTAGCTGCGTGCGAGCAGGCGAGGGCCACGACATCAGCCACAGCCACTCCGAACCCGACGTTTACGACTAACCGGCCGATCCGCGCGATGCGGATTTGCGTGGGGCAGCCACTGGGCTGACGTCGCCACGCGTTACTGGTATTCGAAACCTACTGGCACGGCCGGTGATTCGTGTGCTGAAATACCAGGTGACGGCCGTGGGAGGTGTGGTGTGAGGCTGACTGGGGGCGCGAAGCGGCGGCGCGAGGGAAAGCCACTGGGCCCGGGGATCATCCCCGGTCGCCCCGATCCGCTCGGCGCCACGGCGGGTCCGGGGGGCACGAACTTCGCCGTGTCGTCCGGCGGCGACGAGGTCACGCTGTGTCTATTTGACGCCGAGGGCGCCGAGACCCGGCTGGTGCTGCCCGAGCGTGACGGTGACGTCTTCCACGGCTTCGTCGCGGGAGTGCGGCCGGGCCAGGCCTACGGGTTCCGGGTCAGCGGACCCTTCGATCCCGCGCGCGGCCTGCGCTACAACCCGGCCAAGCTGCTGCTGGACCCCTACGCGCGGGCCATTGACGGCGTGGTGCGGTTCGGGCCGGAGGTGCTTGATTACGCAGTCGACAACCCCGGCATGCCGAGCGGGTTGGACTCGGCCGGTCATGTGCCGCGCAGCCGGGTTGCGCCCGCTGTTGCGGGTCCAGTCAGGCCTGGGCCGGGTCGGGCGATGGCCGACACGATTCTTTACGAGGTGCACGTGCGCGGGTTCACCGCGGCCCATCTCGGGGTCCCGCCGGAATTGCGCGGAACCTACGCGGGGCTGGCGCATCCGGCCGCGCTGGAGCACCTCACCTCACTGGGGGTGACCGCGGTGGAGCTGCTGCCGGTGCACCACAGCGTGCCCGAGTCGTTCCTGGTGGACCGCGGGTTGACCAATTACTGGGGCTACAACACGATCGGCTTCTTCGCCCCGCACGCCGGCTACTCCGCCGCCGTGCGGGCCGGCCGGCCTGGCGGGCAGGTCGCCGAATTCCGCGCGATGGTCGACGCGCTGCACACCGCCGGGCTGGAGGTGGTGCTCGACGTCGTGTTCAACCACACCGCCGAAGGCGGTGCCGGCGGGCCCACGCTGTGCTTTCGCGGACTCGACAACGGCGCCTACTACCGGCTCGATCCTGCAGACCCGAGCCGTTATATCGACACCACCGGCACCGGCAGCTCGGTCAACACCGGCCACCCGGTGGCGTTGCGGATGATCATGGACTCGCTGCGCTACTGGGTCACCGAGATGGGTGTGGACGGTTTCCGTTTCGACCTCGCGCCCACCCTCGGCCGCCAGGAGGGCGGCTTCGACCCGTTCTCGGCGTTTTTCGACCTCGTCGCCCAGGATCCGGTGATCTCAGAGGTCAAGCTGATCGCCGAGCCTTGGGATGTGGGCCGCTCCGACAGCTATGACGTCGGCCGCTTCCCGCCGCAGTGGAGCGAGTGGAACGGGCGTTTCCGCGACACCGTCCGCGACTTTTGGCGCAGCCACGACGGGCTGGTGGGTGACTTCGCCTCGCGGCTGTGCGGTTCGGCCGACATCTACGGCGACCGCGCCGAGGGGCGCCGGCCCAGCGCCTCGGTCAACTTCGTCACCGTCCACGACGGGTTCACCCTCAACGACTTGGTGTCCTACAACGGCAAGCACAACGAGGCCAACGGCGAGGAAAACCGCGACGGCACCGACGACAACCGGTCGTGGAACTGCGGGATCGAAGGACCCACCGACGATCCCGGCGTGGTGGCTCTGCGCGCCCACCAGAAGCGGGCGCAGCTGGCGACACTGCTGCTGTCGGCGGGATTGCCGCTGCTGCAGGGCGGCGACGAGCTGGGCCGCACGCAGCAGGGCAACAACAACGCCTACTGCCAGGACAACACGATCAGCTGGTTCGACTGGTCGAGCGTCGACCAGGACCTCGTGCAGTTCACCTCCGCACTGATCGCGCTGCGCCGCGCGCATCCGGTATTTCGCAGGCGCCGTTACCTGACCGGCCCGGCCGCCGAAGATCTGCGCTGGTTCACGCCGGCCGCCACGGAGATGACCGACCAGAACTGGGCCGATCCGGAGGCGCGCAGCATTGGGCTGTTCATCGACGGCTCAACCGATCCCGATGTCGGCGCCGACGGCACACCGCTCGTCGATGACGACTTCCTCATCTTCGTCAACGCCTGGTGGGAGCCGCTGGCCTTCACCGTGCCGGACGCCGTCGCAGCGCAGCCGTGGAGCATCGTCTGCGACACCTTCGACCCGGCCCGGCGCGGCATCGCCGACGGCCAGGTGACGGTGGGGCCGCGATCGGTGGTGGTGATGTGCTCGGCGACTTCGGCGACCGGGGGGCGGCACCGCAAGACCGGCTGAGAGCTAGATCATCGGTCGGCCATCCAGATCAGCTGATGGCGTTCACCGCGGTCGACACCCTGGACTGGAACTCGGTCGGCAGCGGGATGTAGCCGTTGTCGGCAAGGCCGGCCTGACCTGGACCGGTGGCGGACTGCAGGAACGCCCGCACGGCCCGGCTTACCTCGGGGTCGGCATACTTCGAGCAGACGATCTCGTATGTCGCCAGCACGATCGGGTAGAGGCCGGGCTGAGTCGGGTTGTAGAACGACGAGATGTCGAGGACCAAATCGTTACCTTGTCCCGCAATCCTGGCCGCCGCAATGGTTTTGCCAACCGCATCGTTGCCGATGCGGACCGGGTCCCGCCCCGCAGGGGTCTTGATCTCGGCGGCGAAAAGCCTGTGCTGCTGGGCAAACGACCACTCGTTGTAGGTGATCGCGCCCTCCGTGTTCTTCACCACGGACGAGGTGCCTTCGTTACCGACGGCTCCCTGCCCGGTGCCGCCAAGAAAGGTCTTTCCGGCACCCTTGGTCCACGCCCCGCCGGAGGTGGCCTGCAGGTACTGCTGGAAGTTGTCGGTGGTTCCGGACTGATCGCTGCGAAATACCACGTGGATGTCCTCCGACGGCATCGACGCGTTGAGCGCGGCGATCGCCGGGTCGTCCCACCGCTTGATCGTGCCGTCGAAGATCTTCGCCAGCGTGGACGCGTCGAGCACCAGGTTGTCCACGGCGTTGAGGTTGTAGGTGATGGCGATCGGGCCAAACACCGCAGGTATGTTCCACGCGTCCGAGCCGCAGCGTTGTTTTGCTTGGGCGTACTGGTCTGAGCTCAGCGGCGTGTCGGATCCGGCCAAATCGCTTCGGTTGCTGAGGAAATCGTTCAGCCCGGCACCGGAACCGTTGGCCGTGTAATTCAATGCCTGGCCCGGACAGGCCTTCTGGTAGGCGCTGACAAAGAGTGTCATCGCGTTGGCCTGGGCGGTCGAGCCGCTGGCCGTCAGCGAGGGCTTGCCGCCGCAGTTGACCTTGGCTGAGCTCGCATACGGTGGCGCGGGGCTCTTGCTGGTGCCGCACGCCGAGAGGATCAGGGCGCTCGTGGCCAGCAGGCTTAGCGCAACTCCGCATCGGTTGAACTTCATGTCGCTCCTTCGCTCAGTGAGCGGCCCGCGCACACCGCGACGCGTTCGCACCAGAACGGACAGCACGGTTCCGCCGAACAAACCCACACCTGCACAGGGAAAACTAAGTGCAGCGGATGAATCGAATCCTGCCGAGCGGTTAACGGTGCGCGCAGTGGTGTCGGGATGGATGGGCAGCGCGATGCGTTGCCGCGAGCGGATCGGGGTGAACGGCCGCGGACCCGCCCGGATTGTTAAGGCCATGAAAACTTTCTCGCGCAGTGCGCCGATCCGGTGAGTTCTCGGCGTTGTGACAGTCAGAGCAGGGGAATCGCCGTGGGCGCGGTCAGAGGCTAGGAGTTCGGATGGAGACAGGCACGTGGGGTCACCACCGCCGAAACCCGGTATCCGACGCCGACGATGGCCCTCGGCGAATCGTCCGATCGCTTTGCACCCTGGCGTTGCTGGCGGCTTTAGCTCTATGGGTGGTTTGGCTGTTTGTGCTGACCACGTGAACGGGGCGGTACGACATCGCGCCAGACCGCCCACCCGAAGAAGACAGCGAGAAGGAGGTTCGCCGATGAGCAAGATCAAGCGGGCCGATGCCGCTGCCGCGGGAATGGTGCGGCGAGCTCTGGCCGCGGTCATCGACGTTGGTGTCGTCGTGGCGACGCTGTATGCACTGGAAGCGGGCGTCGCGCTGAGTGTGGTTGGGGCCTGGCCCGGCTCACTCGACCACGGTGGCGCCGCGGCCGTGCGCGACTGTGCGGTCAGCCTGGTGGTTGCGGTCGCGTAATCGGCGGAATGTTGGTCGAGATCGGGACGCACGGCCGGTGCAGCCCTGCTCGGCATGAGAGTGGTGGCACGCGATGGTCTCCCCTTGCGCCCGGCCCAGGCCATCCTGCGCGCGGTCGCGTGCGTGATACTGCCGGTCGGTCTCTTCTCGGCCGCCGTAGACCGGCATCGAAGGTCGTTGCAGGACATGGCCTTCGGCAGCCGGGTGATATGTGAGCGGCCGCGCCGGACGTCGTTGGCCCAGCACGCGGTCTGACGGTCGCGCCCTGACACGCGGGTTGACGTCGACGACGCGGGATGTGCCTGAGATCGGTCGCCGTGACGACCGCCGTGAACACTGCCGTGGCGTCCGCAACGAACATCAAATGGCTGCTAGCGTGCTCATCCATGAGTGGCGCCGTTTGCCCCGGATCCTTCGACCCGGTGACGCTTGGCCACATCGACATCTTCGAGCGAGCGGCCGCCCAGTTCGACGAGGTCGTGGTCGCAATCCTCGTGAATCCGAACAAGGAAGGCATGTTCACGGTCGACGAGCGGATCGCGATGATCAACGAGTCGACCGAACACCTGCCGAATCTGCGGGTGGAGGCCGGTCAGGGCCTCGTCGTCGACTTCGCCAACGCGCGCGGGCTGACCGCGATCGTCAAGGGGCTGCGCACGGGCACCGACTTCGAATACGAGTTACAGATGGCGCAGATGAACAAGCACATCGCCGGTGTGGACACGTTTTTCGTCGCGACCACACCCCGCTATTCGTTCGTGTCGTCATCATTGGCCAAGGAGGTCGCGGCCCTCGGAGGTGACGTCTCCGACCTGCTGCCCGAGCCGGTCAACCGGCGGATGCCGGAGAAGTTGCAACGGCGCTGAAAGGCGTTTGGCCCGGCCAGGCACGGGTACCCCGGCGTCGAGTCATCGGTTTTCCCGCGGTTGTTTCGGCGCAGAGGCCATGAACCTGGTTTCATGCAGAAAAGGGGCGTGCCCGGTAGGCCGACACACCGGCGATGCTGCAGTGTCACAGGCGTAACACCAGGCACACTGGTAACACCGACTACGCCGGAGGGATCGCCGTGTACCGAGTTTTTGAAGCGCTTGACGAACTGGGCGCGATCGTCGAGGAAGCGCGCGGCGTTCCGATGACCGCCGGCTGCGTGGTGCCCCGTGGCGATGTCCTCGAACTGGTCGACGACATCAAGGACGCAATCCCCGGCGAGTTGGACGACGCACAGGACGTCCTGGATGCGCGCGACTCGCTGCTGCGTGAGGCCAAGGAGCATTCCGAGTCCATGGTGGCGACGGCGACCGCCGAGTCGGAGTCGATGATGTCGCATGCCCGTGCCGAAGCCGATCGGTTGCTGGCCGACGCTAAGTCGCAGGCCGACCGCATGGTGGCCGAGGCGCGAGCGCACTGCGACCAGATGGTCGGTGAGGTGCGCGACGAGGCTGCCCGGATCGGCGCGACGGCAAAGCGTGAATACGAGGTCATGACCGGGCGGGCCAAGGCCGAGGCCGAACGGTTGGTCGAGAACGGCAACCTGTCCTACGAGAAGGCCGTACAGGAAGGCATCAAGGAGCAGCAGCGGCTGGTCTCGCAGACGGAGGTCGTGCAGACGGCGACGGCCGAGGCCACCCGGATGATCGATGCGGCGCACGCCGAGGCCGACCGGCTGCGCGGCGAATGCGACATCTATGTCGACAGCAAGCTCGCCGAGTTCGAGGACTACCTCAACGGCACACTGCGCTCGGTGGGTCGCGGGCGTCACCAGCTGCGCACCGCAGCGGGCACGCACGACTACGCGCAGCGCTAGCCGCCGCCCAGTCGGCGCGGCCGCGTCGTCACTAAACTGGCCGCTATGGCCACGCAGGCGAGCGCGGCGATTCACCACAGCCCTCGGTCAGCGCTCACATACGACGTCTCGCGGCTTCCGTGCCGCCCTGGGGCGATGCTGCCGGTCCATGAAACCGTCGCCAGCCCGTCGCGGATCGGCCTGGACATGATCGCGATCGAGCGCGGCGCGCCGGTGGACCTGGATCTGCAGTTTCAGTCGGTGTCGGAGGGCGTGCTGGTCACCGGCACGGTGTCCGCGCCGACGTCGGGGGAGTGCGCCAGGTGCCTGACAACCACCTCCGGCCGTGTCGAGATCGCCCTGACCGAGTTGTTCGCCTATCCCGACAGCACGACCGAAGCCACGACCGAGCGGGACGAGGTCGGCCACGTGGTCGAGGGCACGGTCGATCTCGAGCAGCCGATCATCGATGCGGTCGGGCTCGAGCTGCCGCTGTCGCCGCTGTGCCGAGAGGACTGTCCCGGGTTGTGCTCGGTGTGCGGCGTGGCGCTGGCCGAGGCCGAGCCGGGCCACCACCACGAGCAGCTCGATCCCCGGTGGACCAAACTGGCTGGCATGTTCTCCGACGACGCGGGTGGCGACGATCGGTGACGTCTCCACGGGAAGCGCTGACGGCGACACTCGGGGCTGATCTGCCCGACGAGCTGCTCACGCTGGCGCTGACCCACCGCAGTTACGCCTACGAGCACGGCGGCCTGCCCACCAACGAGCGGCTGGAGTTCCTCGGCGACGCGGTGCTCGGGCTCACGATCACCGACGAGCTGTTTCACCGCCATCCGGACCGCTCGGAGGGCGACCTGGCCAAGCTTCGGGCCAGCGTCGTCAACACGCAGGCGCTGGCCGACGTGGCGCGCAAGCTGACCGACGACGGGCTGGGCGCCTACCTGCTGCTTGGCCGCGGCGAGGAGAACACCGGCGGGGCGGACAAGTCGAGCATCCTCGCCGACAGCATGGAGTCCCTGCTCGGGGCGATCTACCTCCAGCACGGCATCGAGACGGCCCGTGAGGTCATCCTGCGGCTGTTCGGGCCGCTGCTGGAAGCCGCGCCGACGCTTGGGGCGGGGCTCGACTGGAAGACCAGCCTGCAGGAGCTGACGGCGGCCCGCGGGCTCGGCGTGCCGTCGTATGTGGTCAGTTCGACCGGGCCCGACCACGACAAGGAATTCACCGCGACGGTGGTCGTGATGAACACCGAATACGGCGAAGGGGTCGGGCGGTCGAAGAAGGAGGCCGAGCAGAAGGCCGCCGCGGCCGCGTGGACCGCCCTCGACAGTGCCTGAGCTGCCGGAAGTCGAGACGGTTCGGCGCGGCTTGGCCGACCATGTGGCGGGCCGGACCATCGCCGCGGTGCGGGTACACCATCCGCGCGCGGTCCGCCGTCACGAGGCCGGGCCCGCCGATCTGACCGCCCGGCTGATCGGGCAGCGCATCGACGGCACCGGCCGTCGCGGCAAGTACCTGTGGTTGAGCCTCTCCGACGGCGCGGTGCTTGTCGTGCACCTGGGGATGAGCGGGCAGATGCTGCTCGGGCCGGTGCCGCGGGACGACCATGTGCGGATCGCGGCGCTGCTCGACGACGGCACGACGCTGAGCTTCGTCGACCAGCGCACGTTTGGCGGGTGGATGCTCGCCGAAATGGCGACCGTCGACGGCACCGACGTGCCGGTGCCCGTCGCGCACCTGGGCCGTGACCCGCTCGATCCGCTGTTCGACGTCGAGTCGGTCGTTACGGTGTTGCGCCGCAAGCACTCTGAGATCAAACGGCAGCTGCTGGATCAGACCGTGGTGTCTGGAATCGGTAACATCTACGCCGACGAGGCGCTGTGGCGAGCGCGGCTCAACGGCGCGCGGATCGCCTCGACGCTGACCCGTCGGCGGCTGCGGGATGTGCTCGACGCCGCCGCCGAAGTGATGTCCGACGCGCTGGGGCAGGGCGGCACGTCGTTCGATTCGCTGTACGTCAACGTCAACGGCGAGTCGGGCTACTTCGACCGGTCGCTGGACGTCTACGGCCGCGAGGGACAAGCATGCCGGCGCTGCGGGTCGGTGGTCCGCCGCGAGAAGTTCATGAACCGCTCGTCGTTCTACTGCCCGAAATGCCAACCCCGCCCCCGGACCTCACCGAAATAGCATTCCGCGTCGTTAATCGGCGCGTCGTGCGACCGGGAATGCCATTTCGGCGCAAGGTAGAAATGGGCCATGACGGAACTGTGGGTCGAACGCACCGGGACGCGGCGCTACACCGGGCACAGCTCACGCGGCGCGCAAGTGCTGGTGGGCTCGGAAGACGTTGAGGGCGTCTTCACGCCCGGCGAGCTGATGAAGATCGCGCTGGCCGCCTGCAGCGGGATGAGCACCGACGCGCCGCTGGCAGGCCGGCTCGGCGACGACTACGCCGTCACCGTGCGGGTGTCCGGCCCTGCCGACCGTGAGCAGGAGCGCTACCCGCTGCTCGAGGAGAGGATGGAGCTCGACCTGTCCGGTCTGCGCGAGGACGAGCTCAACCGGCTGTTCGTCGTCGTCAACCGGTCCGTCGAACAGGTGTGCACCGTCGGGCGGACGCTGAAGTCGGGCACGAAGGTGACGTTCGAGGTCACGGGCCGATGAGCCGATTGCGCGGAGAGCATCGATTGGAGATGAGCCGGTTGCGCGAAGAACATCCAATGGTGTCGGAACCCGACGCGCGCCTCACTGCCTGGGTGCACGGCTACGTCCAGGGAGTCGGTTTCCGGTGGTGGACGCGCGCGCGGGCGCTCGAACTGGGGCTGAGCGGCTATGCGTCGAACCGGCCGGACGGCCGCGTCCAGGTGGTTGCCCAGGGCCCGCGCGATGCCTGCCAGCGGCTGCTTGATCTGCTTTGGAGCGGCGACACGCCGGGCAGCGTCGATAACGTGGTCGCGGACTGGTCCGACGCCGCAGAACCGATGCGCGGGTTCACCGAGCGCTAGTCTGGCACGTCGTGCACCTCAAGAGTCTGACGCTGAAGGGCTTCAAGTCCTTCGCCGCGCCGACGACTCTGCGCTTCGAACCGGGCATCACCTGCGTCGTCGGACCCAACGGCTCCGGCAAGTCCAACGTCGTGGACGCGATCAGCTGGGTGATGGGCGAGCAAGGCGCCAAGACCCTGCGCGGCGGCAAGATGGAGGACGTCATCTTCGCCGGCACCTCGTCGCGGGCCCCGCTCGGCCGCGCTGAGGTCACCGTCACCATCGACAACTCCGACAACGCGTTGCCGATCGAATACTCCGAGGTGTCGATCACCCGGCGGATGTTCCGCGACGGCGCCAGTGAATACGAAATCAACGGCGCCAGTTGCCGTTTGATGGACATCCAGGAACTGCTCAGTGACTCCGGCATTGGCCGGGAGATGCACGTCATCGTCGGCCAGGGCAAGCTGTCGGAAATCCTGGAATCGCGTCCCGAGGAGCGACGGGCGTTCATCGAAGAAGCCGCCGGCGTGCTCAAGCACCGCAAGCGCAAGGAGAAGGCGGTTCGCAAGCTCGACGCGATGTCCGCCAATCTCGCGCGGCTCACCGACCTGACCACCGAGCTGCGCCGCCAGCTCAAACCGCTCGGCCGGCAAGCCGAGGTGGCCAAGCGCGCGCAGACGATCCAGGCCGACCTGCGCGACGCCCGGCTGCGGCTGGCCGCCGACGACCTGGTCACGCGGCGGAACGAGTACGCCGGGGTCGGCGACGCCGAGGCCGCGCTGCGCCGTGAGCACGACGAGGCCGCTGCCCGGCTGGAGACCGCGACCGAAGAACTGGCCGGGCACGAGGCCGCGATCGCGACGCTGAACGAGCGAGCAGAGGCCGCGCAGCAGACCTGGTTTCGGCTGTCGGCGCTGGCCGAACGGGTCAGCGCGACCGTGCGGATCGCCACCGAACGCGCCCAGCACCTCGAGGCCGAACCACCGGCCAGCGCCGGCACCGACCCCGACATGCTCGACGCAGAGGCCGACGAGATCGCGGCCACCGAGTCGCGGCTGCTGGAGGACCTCGCGCAGGCTCGCGCCCGCGCCGACGCCGCCCGCCTGGAGCTGACCCAGCGTGAGCGCGTCGCGGCCGAGGCCGAACGTGCGCATCTGGCGGCGGTGCGGGCCGAGGCCGACCGCCGCGAGGGCCTGGCCCGCCTCGCGGGGCAGGTCGACACGATGCGCACCCGGGTCGAATCGATCGACGAGGCCGTGGCCCGGCTGTCGGATGGCATCGAGGAGGCCGCCACCAAGGCGCAGCACACACGGGCCGAGTTCGAGACCGTGCAGCGCCGCGTCGGCGAACTGGACGAGGGCGAGGTCGGCCTCGACGAGCACCACGACCGGACGGTCGCCGCGCTGCGGCTGGCCGACGAACGCGTCGCCGAGCTGCAGGCCGCCGAGCGCGGCGCCGAGCGCGAGGTGGCGTCGTTACAGGCCCGCATCGAGGCGCTGTCGGTCGGGCTGGACCGTAAGGACGGCGCCGCGTGGCTTAGCGAAAACCTCTCCGGCGCGGGTCTTTTCGGATCAATTGCGAAGCTGGTAAAAGTTCGGCCCGGCTACCAGGCGCCGATCGCGGCGGTGCTTGGCGCAGCCGCCGACGCCGTGGCCGCCGAAAACTCGCACGCCGCCCGCTCGGCGGTCGCCGCGCTGAAAGAGTCCGACGGCGGGCGCGCCGCGATCGTGCTCGGCGACTGGCCCTCGCCGCCCGATGAGCGCACCGCCGCGCTGCCCGCCGACGCCCAATGGGCCGTCGATCTGGTCGAGGCGCCGGAGAAGCTGCGCGGCGCGATCACCGCGATGCTGACCGGGGTAGCCGTCGTCGCGGACCTTTCTTCGGCGCTCGACCTGGTGTCCAGCCATCCGCGGCTACGCGCGGTCACCCGTGACGGCGACCTCGTCGGCGCCGGCTGGGTCAGCGGGGGCTCCGACCGTCGCCCCAGCACGCTGGAGATCACCTCCGAAATCGACAACGCCCGAGGCGAACTCGCTGCCGCCGAATCACAGGCCGCTAGGCTGGCCGCCGCGCTGACCGGCGCGCTGGGCGAGCAGCGGTCTCGCCAGGACGCGGCCGAACAGGCGCTGGCCGCGCTTAACGAGTCTGACGCGACGATTTCAGCGGCGTACGAACAACTGGGCCGGTTGGGGCAGGACGCCCGCGCGGCGGACGAGGAGTGGCGGCGGCTCACCGAGCAGCGTGACGAACTCGAGGCCGGACGCACCAAGACCGTCGAAGAGTTGACCGAACTCGAGCGGCGGCTGCACAGCGCGGAGGCGACCCAGCAGTCCGTCGAGGACGATCCGGCGGAGCGTCAGCGCACCGTCGCCGCCGCGGAGAAGGCCCGGGCCGCCGAAATCGAGGCCCGGCTGGCGGTCCGCACCGCCGAGGAACGCGTGAACGCCGTTCGGGGACGGGCGGATTCGCTCAGAAGGGCGGCCGCAGCGGAACGCGAGGCCCGGGTGCGCGCCGAGCGGGCGCGCGAGGCGCGACGGCACGCGGCGACGGTCGCGGCGACGGTCGCCGAGTCGGGCCGGCTGGTGGCGCTGCGGCTCAACGAGGCCGTCGCGGCCGCGTCCAGGACCCGCGACTCGCTGGCCGACCAGCGCACCGGGCGGGTGGCCGCGATGGCGCAGGTCCGTGCCGCCGTCACCGAGCTGACCGCCCGGATCGCGACGCTCACCGAGGCGCTGCATCGCGACGAGGTGGCCAAGGCGCAGGCGGCACTGCGGATAGAACAGCTCGAGGAACACGTGCTCGAGCAGTTCGGCATGGCCGCCGCGGATTTGATCGCCGAATACGGCCCCGACGTGCCATTGCCGCCGTCGGAGCTGGAGATCACGGAGTACGAGCAGGCCCGCGAACGCGGCGAACAGGTCAGCGCGCCCGCCCCGATGCCGTATGACCGGCCCACGCAGGAACGGCGCGCCAAGAGCGCCCAGCGCGACCTCAATGAGCTGGGCCGGGTCAACCCGCTGGCGCTGGAGGAGTTCGCGGCGCTGGAAGAGCGCTACAACTTCCTGTCCACCCAGCTCGAAGACGTCAAGGCCGCCCGCAAGGACCTGCTCGGCGTCGTCGACGACGTCGACGCCCGCATCCTGCAGGTGTTCAGCGAGGCGTACGCCGACGTCGAACGAGAGTTCCGTGACGTGTTCGAGACGCTGTTCCCCGGTGGCGAGGGCCGGCTGACCCTGACCGACCCCAACGACATGCTGACCACCGGCATCGAGGTGGAGGCCCGCCCGCCGGGCAAGAAGGTCAAGCGGCTGTCGCTGCTGTCCGGCGGCGAGAAGGCGCTGGCCGCGATCGCGCTACTGGTCGCGATCTTCCGGGCGCGCCCGTCGCCGTTCTACGTCCTCGACGAGGTCGAGGCCGCGTTGGACGACGTCAACCTGCGCCGCCTGCTGGCGGTGTTCGACCAACTTCGCGCGCAGTCGCAGTTGCTTGTGATCACCCACCAGAAGCCGACGATGGAGGTCGCCGACGCGCTGTACGGCGTCACGATGCGCGACGACGGGATCACCGCGGTGATCTCGCAGCGGATGCGCGGCCAGCAAGTGTTGGCGGGCGCGCCTAGCGGATAGGGCTCACCCCGGTCCGCCGCAACGCGGCCAGGTCGGCCGCGCCGCAGCCGTGCAGGCAGATCCGCAGCTCATCGATGAAGCGTGCCAGCCACTCCTGCGCTGCGGCGGCAGACGCGATCGCCGGGGCCAGCAGCGGCCGTGCCATCGCGACCACGTCGGCGCCCAGGGCGATGGCCTTGGCGGCGTCCATCCCGGTCCGGATGCCCCCCGAGGCCACCAGCGGCACGTCGGGCAGCGCCCGTCGCACCTCGATCAGCGCCTGCGCGGTCGGCACACCCCAGTCGGCCAGCTCGGGGAAGCGCAGTTCGCCGTAGCGCACCAACTGCTCCACCCGCGACCACGACGTACCGCCGGCCCCGGCGACGTCGATCGCGGCGACCGGCAACTCGCCGGGCAGTCGCAGCAGTTCGCTCACCGCTGCGGCACCGAAGCCGTGGCCGACCTCCTTGAGCAGCACCGGGTACCCGATCGACCCCGCGATGTCGCGCAGCCGGGCAACGGACCCGGAGAAGTCCGAGTCGCCGGTGCTCTGTATCGCCTCTTGCAGCGGGTTCGTATGCACCGCGAGCGCGTCGGCGCCCACCCGGTCGAGCGCCTTGACCAGATCCGGCACGGTTGCCTTGGAGAGCTGCGACAACCCGATGTTGCCGATCAGCAGAACATCGGGCGCGACATCGCGAACCACGAAGGTGGCCGCGGCCGGCTCTCCGAGCGCGCTGTCGAGCATGATCCGCTGCGATCCGAGCATCATCCCGATGCCGAGCCGCTGCGCAGCGGTGGCCAGGTTGTGGTTGATGGTCCGGGACAGCTCCGCGCCGCCGGTCATCGCGCCGACGAGCACCGGCGCCTTCAGTCTCTTGCCGAGGAAGTCGGCGGCCAGGTCGATCGCCCCCAGGCTCGTCTGCGTCAGCGCGTTGTAGGGCAGCCGGTAGCGCTCGAAGCCGGTGGTCAGGCCGTAATGCTCCACATCTTCGGTCAGGCACACGTCGATATGGCGCCGCTTACGCGTTTCCATCCCGCCGGGGTCGGTCGTCACGGCCTATGCCCCCTGGGAGAATGGCCGGGTGGGTGAAGGTCTGTGGATCGTAATCGCGGTTGTCGCCGTTCTGTTCGTCGCTGCGTTGGTGGCCGGCCTGGTGCTGTACCGCCGGCGACGGGTCAGCCTGTCACCTCCAGACACTGCCACACCTATTGACCGCTCCGGCGGCTATGCCGCGTCGTCAGGCATCACGTTCACAGAATCGTCAGCACCTCCGACGGCTGTCGCGCCGCCCGGCGACCGTCTCGACACGACCGGGCTGCCCGCGGTCGGCGACGACGCGACCATCCCACGCGACGCGCCGAAGCGCCCGATCGCCGATGTTCACCTGCCCGAGCCCACGACCGAAACGGCCCCCGAGGTACCGACCGAAGCACCGGCCGAGGTGTCGGTCATCGACACCATCGCGCCGCCGGAGGGCCGGCTCACCCGGCTACGCGCCCGGCTGGCCAAGTCGCAGAACGCGCTGGGCCGCAGCATGCTGGGGCTGCTCGGCGGTGGTGACCTCGACGAGGACTCCTGGCAGGACGTTGAGGACACCCTGCTGGTCGCGGACCTGGGGCCGGCGGCCACCGCGTCGGTGGTGTCGGCACTGAAGTCGCGGATGGCAAGTGACAACGTGCGCACAGAGGCCGACGCGCGTGCGGTGCTTCGCGACGTGCTGATCAGCGAGCTCGAGCCCGGCCTCGACCGCTCGATCAAGGCGCTGCCGCATGCCGACAGTCCGTCGGTGCTGCTGGTCGTCGGGGTCAACGGCACCGGCAAGACCACCACGGTCGGCAAGCTGGCCCGTGTTCTGGTGGCAGACGGACGCCGCGTGGTGCTGGGCGCGGCGGACACATTCCGTGCCGCGGCGGCCGACCAGCTGGAGACCTGGGCCGCCCGCGTCGGCGCTCATGTGATCCGTGGCCCCGAGGGAGCCGACCCGGCCTCGGTGGCGTTCGACGCCGTCGACGACGGGATCAAGGACGGCGCCGACGTCGTCGTGATCGACACCGCCGGCCGGTTGCACACCAAGACCGGGTTGATGGACGAGCTCGGCAAGGTCAAGCGCGTCGTGAGCCGGCGGGCGCCTGTCGACGAAGTGTTGCTGGTGCTCGACGCGACGATCGGGCAGAACGGCCTGGCGCAGGCGCGGGTATTCGCCGAGGTTGTCGACATCACCGGCTTGGTGCTGACCAAGCTCGACGGGACAGCGAAGGGCGGGATCGTCTTTCGCGTCCAGAAGGAACTCGGCGTGCCGGTGAAGCTCGTCGGGCTGGGAGAGGGGCCCGACGACCTCGCGCCGTTCGAGCCCGCCGCGTTCGTCGACGCGCTGTTGGGATGACCGCGGCTGCGGAGAAAACGGCCTGGTCTGATCGCGAAAATGCCGGTGTAACACCGGCGAAACGTATACCGGCTATCCGTTCACACGAGCGAAACATCACAGAGTCTTCCACGAAACAACCACTCAGCATTGTTTCAGCCAGGTCAGTGGTCGCCGGAATCGCCAGCGATTCCATGAAACGTAGTCATGTGGCCGTGTCATGGCTGAAGGAGGAAATCGCGAGTGGACCAATTCCCGACGATGGGTATGCCGGATACCGGCGATACCGCATGGATGCTGGCAAGCTCCGCGCTCGTTTTGTTGATGACCCCGGGGCTTGCCTTCTTCTACGGCGGCATGGTTCGCGCCAAGGGCGTGCTCAACATGCTGATGATGAGCATCAGCGCGATGGGCGTCGTGACCGTGCTGTGGGCGCTATATGGCTACTCCCTCGCTTTCGGCAATGACACGGCCAACCTTTTCGGTGACCCCACCGAGTACTGGGGCCTGAAGGGCCTCATCAGCGGAAACGCGAAGGCTGCGGACGCGACGACAGGTGCCGCGGCGGTGAACATTCCGCTTGCAGGCACGCTGCCGCACCTCGTGTTCGTCGCCTTCCAGTTGATGTTCGCGATCATCACGGTCGCACTGATCTCCGGCGCTGTCGCCGACCGGCTGAAGTTCAGCGGCTGGCTGCTGTTCGCCGGGCTGTGGGCGACCTTCGTCTACTTCCCGGTGGCGCACTGGGTATTCGCGTTCGACGGGGTCACGGCCGCGCACGGCGGCTGGATTGCCAACAAGCTCAAGGCGATTGACTTCGCAGGCGGCACCGCGGTGCACATCAACTCCGGTACCGCGGGCCTGATGCTGGCCATCGTGCTCGGACGGCGCAAGGGCTGGCCGACCACTCCGATGCGACCGCACAATCTGCCGTTCGTCATGTTGGGCGCGGGTCTGCTGTGGTTCGGCTGGTACGGCTTCAACGCCGGTTCGGCGACGAGTTCCAACGGTGCGGCGGCGTCGACGTTCATCACCACCACGATCGCCACCGCTACCGGGATGCTTGCGTGGCTGCTCACCGAGCGGATCCGCGACGGCAAGGCCACGTCGCTGGGCGCCGCGTCGGGCATCGTCGCCGGCCTGGTCGCGATCACCCCGTCCTGCTCGTCGGTCAACGTGCTCGGCGCGCTGGTCGTCGGGTTCTGTGCGGGCGTGGGCTGCGCCCTGGCGGTCGGCCTCAAATTCAAACTGGGCTTTGATGATTCACTCGACGTGGTCGGCGTGCACATGATCGGTGGACTGATCGGAACCCTGCTCGTCGGGTTCATGGCCACACCGCAGGCCCCGGCGGCGGTCAGGGGCCTGTTTTACGGCGGCGGGTTCGACCAGTTGTGGCGTCAGGCGGTCGGCGCCTTCACCGTTCTGGCATATTCGGCGGTCGTGACGACTATCTTGGCGTTGATCGTGAAATACACCATCGGACTGCGCCTTAACGAAGAAGACGAAGTGTCCGGCATCGACGAAGCGGAGCATGCGGAAACCGGTTACGACTTCGCGGTCGCCGGCGCCGCCTCGATCCATGGCCGTCACGGCGCGGAGGAATGAGGGGAAATGAAGCTGATCACTGCGATCGTCAAGCCGTTCACGCTTGAAGACGTCAAGACCGGGCTGGAACAGACCGGCATTCTCGGGATGACGGTCAGCGAGGTGCAGGGCTACGGCAGGCAGAAGGGTCACACCGAGGTCTACCGGGGTGCGGAATACTCGGTCGACTTCGTGCCCAAGGTGCGGGTGGAGGTATTGGTCGATGACGCCGCTGTAGACAAGGTGGTGGACGTCATCGTCCAGGCCGCACGCACCGGAAAGATCGGTGACGGCAAGGTGTGGGTCAGCCCCGTCGACGCAGTCATCCGCGTCCGCACCGGCGAACGGGGGGCCGACGCACTCTGATGTGACGCGTCCTCTTGGTGGGGGAGGACCGAAATGAAACAGCAGTCGCCTGATCCCGCTGCTGGGGCTTCCCGATGGGATGCTCCGGCGGCGGGATCGCCGCGTCCGGCAAAAGATTTGGTGGCCGCTACCGACCAGCTGCTGTCCGCCGGGGCGCGTCAGCTCGATGCGGCGGCGCTGCGCGACGCCCTGCTGGATCTACACGAGTTCTGGTTGACCACGAAGGCCGCCGAGATCGGCATCACCGCCACGAGTGGTTTCGCGATCGTGGCCACCGGTGGGCTCGGCCGTCGGGAACTAATGCCGTACTCCGACCTGGACCTGACGCTTCTGCACGACAACATGCCGGCCGAAGTGGTCAGCAAGGTGGCGGACTTGCTGTGGTATCCGTTGTGGGACGCCAATATTCGGCTCGATCACAGCGTGCGTACCGTCCCGGAGGCGCTAGACGTTGCCGCCGGAGAACTTTCCGCTGCGCTGGCGATGTTGGAGGCCAGGCACATCGCCGGCGATGCCGAGTTGTCATCACTGCTCATCGGCGGCGCACGTAGCCGGTGGCGTACCGGAATTCGGTCCCGGTTCAACGAACTCGTCGAACTCACCCACGTCCGATGGCAGCGCTGCGGACAGATCGCCCACCGCGCAGAACCCGACCTGAAGTCGGGCCGTGGCGGACTGCGTGACGTCCAACTCCTCAACGCGCTCGCCATCGCACAGTTGGCTGACCACCACGCCAGCCGCACCGTGGACAGCCCACTGGGCACGTTGGCCAGTGCCCACCTCGCGCTGCTCAATGTTCGGACCGAACTGCACCGGGTGTCTGGTCGGGGCCGCGAGCTGCTGCTGGCCCAGCATGCCGACGAGATCGGCGCCGCACTGCGCATCGGTGACCGATTCGAGCTTGCGCGCATGCTCAGCGACGCCGCGCGCACTGTCAGCTACTACGTCGACACGGGCCTGCGTACCGCCGGAAACGCCCTGCCCCGCAAGGGCCTTGCCGGGTTGCGCCACCCGGTGCGGCGACCGCTCGACGAGGGCGTCGTCGAGTACGGCGGCGAAGTGGTGCTGGCCCGCGACGCGCGGCCGGAGCGTGATCCCGGGCTGATCCTTCGGGTCGCGGCCGCGTCCGCGGTCAGCGGCCTGCCGTTGGCCGCGTCCACGCTGCGGCGGTTGGCCGATACGGCACCGGAGCTGCGCACCCCCTGGCCCCGTCATGCGCTGAAGGACCTGCTGGTGATGCTCGCCGCGGGCCCCGCCGCCGTCAACACGATCGAGGCGCTGGACCGAACCGGGTTGTGGGGCAGGTTGTTTCCCGAATGGGGCGCGGTGCGCGACCTACCGCCCCGCGATGTCGTGCACATCTGGACCGTCGATCGGCATCTAGTCGAAACAGTCGCTCGTGCAAGCGCGTTCACCACGAGGGTGGCCCGGCCAGACCTGCTCGTGCTCGGCGCGCTGCTGCACGACATCGGCAAGGGCCGCGGCGGCGACCACAGTGTGATCGGTGCCGAGCTGGCCACCCAGATCGGCACCCGGCTGGGGCTGTTGCCGTCGGACGTCGATCTTCTGTCGAAGATCGTGCGCTACCACCTGCTATTGGCGAAAACCGCGACGCGCCGCGACTTGCAGGATCCGGACACGATCGCCGCGGTGGCCGACGTGCTGGACCGCGACCCGCTGCTGCTGGATCTGCTGCACGCGTTGGCAGAAGCCGATTCGCTGGCGACCGGCCCCGGCGTGTGGGGGGATTGGAAGGCGCTGCTGATCGGCGATCTAGTGCGACGGTGTCGGATGGTGATGGCGGGCGAGTCGCTGCCGCATGCCGATCCCATTGACCCGCAGTATCTTTCGCTGGCAGCCGACGGCGGCGTCCACGTCGACCTGACCCCCGGTGATAGCCCGCACATCTACGACGTGACGATCATCGCGCCCGATCGGCGCGGGCTGCTGTCCAAAGCCGCGGGCGTGCTGGCGCTCAATTCACTGCGGGTGCACTCGGCGTCGGTGAACGGCCACGAGGGGTCAGCGATCAATACGTTCGTCGTCTCGCCGCACTTCGGTTCGCCGCCCGCCGCCGAACTGCTGCGCCAGCAGTTCATCAGAGCGCTCGACGGCGACCTCGACGTGATCGCGACACTCGAGCAGCGCGACCGTGACGCCGCCAAGTACGGGTCGACGCGGGCAGGGGAGGTGCTGGCCTCCGTTCCCGCGAACCGCTCGACAGCGCCGCCGCACATCCTGTGGCTCGACGGCCACGCTCCCGGGCAGCTGCTGGTGGAGATCCGCACCACAGACCGCGCAGGACTGCTGGCCGTGCTCACCGCCGTGTTCGAACGCGCCAACGTGGACATCGCGTGGGCGAAGGTGACCACGCTCGGTTCGTCGGTCGACGACGCGTTCTGCGTCGCCGTACCGGCAGGGTGCGCCGACACCGAGGCGGTGCGCGCCGCGCTTGGGCGTGACCTGCTGGCTGTATTGGCGTCGCCTGCGCCGACCAAGGCGGGCGCGGAAGCCAGCTAGGCTTGCCACCGTGTTTGAAACCCTGTCCGACCGGCTGACCGGCGCCCTGCAGGGGCTGCGCAGCAAGGGGCGGCTGACCGACGCCGACATCGACGCGACCGCGCGCGAGATCCGGTTGGCGCTGCTGGAGGCCGACGTCGCGCTGCCCGTGGTGCGCGAGTTCGTCGCGCGCATCAAGGACCGCGCCAAGGGCGCTGAGGTCTCCGGGGCGCTGAACCCCGCTCAGCAGGTCGTCAAGATCGTCGACGAAGAGTTGATCGGCATCCTCGGCGGGGAGACCCGCCGACTGGCGTTCGCCAAGACCCCGCCCACCGTGGTGATGC
Source organism: uncultured Actinomycetota bacterium (assembly GCA_963811535.1). Lineage (GTDB taxonomy): Bacteria > Actinomycetota > Actinomycetes > Mycobacteriales > Mycobacteriaceae > Mycobacterium. The sequence goes on from CAWERF010000004.1 coordinate 464,689, forward strand.
TCGCAGGCCTGCAGGGCTCCGGCAAGACCACGCTGGCCGGCAAGCTCGCGAAATGGCTTAAAACGCAAGGCCATACGCCGCTGCTGGTGGCGGCGGACCTGCAGCGTCCCGCAGCGGTGAACCAGTTGAAGGTCGTTGGCGAGCGGGCCGACATCCCGGTGTTCGCTCCGCATCCGGGCGCGTCAGCCGAGTCGGGGCCGGGCGACCCCGTCGCGGTCGCCTCGGCCGGGCTCGCCGAGGCCCGCAACAAGCTGTTCGACGTGGTGATCGTCGACACCGCGGGCCGGCTCGGGATCGACGACGAGCTGATGGCGCAGGCCGCGGCGATCCGTGATGCCGTCGACCCCGACGAGGTGCTGTTCGTGCTCGACGCGATGGTCGGCCAGGACGCCGTCGCGACCGCCGAGGCGTTCCGCGAGGGCGTCGGGTTCACCGGCGTGGTGCTGACGAAGCTGGACGGCGACGCACGCGGCGGCGCGGCGCTGTCGGTGCGCGAAGTCACCGGCGTGCCGATTTTGTTCGCGTCGGCCGGCGAGAAGCTCGACGACTTCGACGTGTTCCACCCCGACCGGATGGCCAGCCGCATCCTGGGCATGGGCGACGTGCTGACCCTGATCGAGCAGGCCGAGCAGGTCTTCGACGCCCAGCAGGCCGAGGAGGCGGCGGCCAAGATCGGCACCGGCGAGCTCACGCTCGAGGACTTTCTCGAGCAGATGCTGGCTATCCGCAAGATGGGCCCGATCGGCAACCTGCTGGGCATGCTGCCCGGCGCCGGCCAGATGAAGGATGCGCTGGCCGCGGTCGACGACAAGCAACTCGACCGGGTGCAGGCGATCATCCGCGGCATGACGCCGCAGGAGCGCGCTGACCCAAAGATCATCAACGCGTCGCGCCGGCTGCGGATCGCGAACGGCTCGGGTGTGACGGTCTCTGAGGTCAACCAACTCGTCGACCGGTTCTTCGAGGCCCGAAAGATGATGTCCCAGATGGCGAGCCGGATGGGCATGCCGGGTATTGGCCGCAAGGGCTCGGCGCGCAAAGGCAAGGCCAAAGGCAAGAAGGGCAAGAAGGGCGCGCGGGGCCCAACGGCGCCGAAGGTGCGCGGCCCGCTCGGCGCGGGCATGCCGGCCGGTTTTCCCGACCTGTCGCAGATGCCACCGGGCCTCGACGAGCTGCCGCCCGGCCTGGCCGACATCGACCTGTCGAAGCTGAACTTCCCGAAGAACTGACGTGGCCGTCCACGTCCGCGGCCGCGGCCTGCCCGACGACGAGCCGGCGGAGTGGTGGATCGTCGACGGGCTGCTGTCGGCCGAACCGGTGAGCGGCGCCGAGACGGTGTTCGACGGCGGCTGGATTCTGCCCGGCCTCGTCGATGCGCACTGCCACGTCGGCATCGGTACCCACGGCCCGGTCGAGCACCTCGACGAGGCGATCACCCAGGCCGAGACCGAGCGTGATGTCGGCGCGCTGCTGCTGCGCGATTGCGGGTCGCCCTTCGACACCCGCAGCCTCGACGACCGCGACGACCTGCCGCGCATCATCCGGGCCGGACGCCACCTGGCCCGGCCGCAGCGATACAGCCGCGGCCTGCCGATCGACGTCGAGGACGAGTCGCAGCTGCCCGAGGCGGTGGAGGTGCAGGCGCGCCGCGGCGACGGCTGGGTGAAGCTGGTCGGCGACTGGATCGACCGCGACGTCGGCGACCTCGCGCCGCTGTGGTCCGACGACGTGCTGAAAGCCGCCATCGACACGGCTCACGCCAACGGCGCACGCGTCACCGCCCACGTTTTCGGCGAAGATGCGTTGCCCGGCCTGATCAATGCCGGCATCGACTGCATCGAGCACGGCACCGGCGTCACCGACGAGATCATCGACCTGATGCTCGACCACGGCACGGCGCTGGTGCCGACGCTGATCAACATCGACAACTTTCTCGGCATCGCCGACTCCGCCGGTCGCTACCCGCGCTACTCCCGCCACATGCGCGACCTGTACGCCAGCTGCCAGCGGCGCATGGCCTCGGCACGGGAGGCGGGCGTGCCGGTGTACGCCGGAACCGACGCGGGCTCGATGGTCGTTCACGGCCGCATCGCCGATGAGGTGGACGCGCTCAAGGGCATCGGCATGAGCCCGACGGACGCGCTGGGCGCGGCCTGCTGGGACGCGCGCCGCTGGCTCGGCCGGCCCGGCCTGGAGCACGGCGCGTCGGCCGACCTGATCTGCTACGCCGACGACCCGCGGTCAGGGGCCGCGGTGCTGAATCGGCCCGATGTCGTCGTGCTGCGGGGTCGCCCGCTCGGCGAGGCGACGGCGGGGAGTTAGAGCGTCCCGATGGAGACGGAGCGGTCCTGCGCGAAGCCCCAGTCCAGCAAGCCTGCGGCCTGATCCCAGTAGGTCGGGCCGCCCTGGACCACCAGGCCGTACATCATCGAGATGACCAGGCGCCGACCGTCGCGCTGGGCGGCGGCGACGAACGTCTTGCGTGCGGCGTCGGTGAACCCGGTCTTGCCGCCGAGCGTGCCAGGGTAACGCTGCAGCAGCTCGTCCTCGTTGACGATCACACGATCGCCGTTGTCGCCGGGGAACATCGCCGACGGCTTCGCGGTGACCTGAGCGAACACCGGATTGGCCATCGCCGCGCGGAAGATGATCGCCAGGTCACGCGGCGTGGTCCCGCCGGTGCCGCCCGGCCCGTCCAGCCCCGACGGTGTCGCGGCGTGGGTGTCAGGCGCGCCGAGCGCGACAGCCTTCGCGTTCATCTTCGCCACCGCGGCGTCGGAGCCGCCCAGCATGTCGGCGAGCGTGTTGGCCGCGTCGTTGCCCGACACCAGCAGCAGCGCATCGAGCAGCTGGCGCGCGGTGTAGGTGCGGCCGGGCTTGATTCCGACGCACGAGCACTCGACCTGGGTGTCGGCCTGGTTCGCGACGACCGTGGAATCGAGGTTCAGCTCGTCGAGTGCCACCAGGGCCAGCACTGTCTTGATCGTGCTGGCAGGCGGATGACGGGTGTCCATGTTCCGGCCCGCTAGCACCTGGCCGGAGTCCATGTCGGCGACGATCCACGCCGTCGCGGGACCGGCGGGGATCAGGGCCGTGCCCGGGGGTTGGATGTCCGCGTCGGCGTGTGCGACGGGAAGATGCAGTCCCAATGCGCCGGCGACGAGGACGGCCAGCAGGACGAGAAGCTTCCGCATCATGGGCGCTGAGCCTAATGCCGCCCGCCGATCGTGTTCAATCGACGCATGTTGAGCCTGGCGGAAATCTCCGATCGTTTGGAAATCCAGCAACTGCTGATCGACTACTCCACAGCCATCGATCAGCGCCGCTTCGATGACCTGGACCGGGTGTTCACACCCGACGCCTACATCGACTACCGGGCGATGGGCGGTATCGACGGCGCGTATCCCGACGTCAAAGCCTGGCTCAAGGAGGTCTTACCGAACTTCCCGGTCTACGCCCACATGCTCGGGAACTTCGCGGTGACCATCGACGGAGACATGGCGTCGTCACGGACGATCTGCTTCAACCCGATGGTGCTCGGCGGCGACCAGAAGCAAATCCTGTTCTGCGGGCTCTGGTACGACGACCAGTTCGTCCGCACGCCGGACGGCTGGCGGATGAGCCGCCGCGTCGAGGCCAAGTGCTTCGACAAGATCGTCTGAGGAGATTTTCGCGGCCAGCGGCCGTTCTGGCACAATGGTCGGCTGTCCGCGGCGCCGTCTACGGTCGGCCTGCGGTCAGACCCACGCGAGGCAAAACCGGATCCGGGCAGCCGCCCGGCATCGCTGAATTGCAGCGTGACACCTACAGGAGAAGTTCGACCATGGCTGTCAAGATCAAGCTGACCAGGCTTGGCAAGATCCGCAACCCCCAGTACCGCATCGCCGTCGCCGATGCGCGCACCCGCCGTGACGGCCGCTCGATCGAGATCATCGGCCGCTATCACCCCAAGGAAGAGCCGAGCCTGATCGAGATCGACTCGGAGCGGGCGCAGTACTGGCTGTCCGTGGGCGCCCAACCCACCGAGCCCGTGCTCAAGCTGCTCAAGATCACCGGTGACTGGCAGAAGTTCAAGGGCCTGCCGGGCCAGGAGGGCACGCTGAAGAAGGCCGAGCCCAAGCCGAGCAAGCTGGACCTTTTCAACGCCGCGCTGGCCGCCGAAGAGGGCCCGTCCACCGAGGCCGCCACGCCAAAGAAGAAGAAGGCGCCGGCCAAGAAGGCCGCAAAGCAGGCCGAGCCAGAAGCACCGGCGGAGGCCGAGGCACCGGCTGAGGCACCGGCTGAGGCACCGGCTGAGGCACCGGCTGAGGCACCGACGGCTGAGGCCGAGGCCGCCACGGAAACCGAAAGCTGAGCCGACGGTGAGTTCTGTCGTAGTTGACGCCGTCGAGCATCTGGTGCGTGGGATCGTCGACAACCCCGACGATGTCCGAGTCGACATGGTGACCAACCGCCGCGGGCGCACTCTCGAGGTGCACGTCCATCCCGACGATCTCGGTAAGGTCATCGGCCGCGGCGGCCGCACCGCCACGGCGCTGCGGACGCTGGTAGCCGGCATCGGCGGCCGCGGGATCCGCGTCGATGTGGTGGACACCGACCAGTAGCAGAGGGCTCATGGAGCTCGTCATCGGGCGGGTGGTCAAGGCGCACGGCGTGACAGGTGAGCTCGTCGTCGAGGTCCGCACGGACGATCCCGACCAGCGTTTCGCGCCAGGTGCGATCCTGCACGGCAGGCCGGCCCGCGGCGGCACGACCCGCGACCACACCATCGAGTCGGTACGCGAGCACGGCGGGCGGTTGCTGGTGCGGCTGTCCGGTGTCGGGGACCGCGGCACTGCCGACGCGCTGCGCGGTGTGATGTTCGTCGTCGACTCCCAGGAGCTGCCGCCGATCGAGGATCCCGACGAGTTCTACGACCACCAACTCGAAGGCCTGCGCGTGCATACCGCCGACGGCCGCGACGTCGGGGTGGTCACCGAAGTGCTGCACACCGCTGCGGGCGAGCTGCTCGCCGTCCGAGGCGGCGACGGGACCGGAGCCGAACTCTTGGTCCCATTCGTCAGCGCGATCGTCACCTCGGTGTCGTTGGCGGACAAGACGATTGAGATCGATCCACCCGATGGCCTGCTGGAGTTGGGTTAACAGTGCGCATCGACGTCATCACGATCTTCCCGGAGTATCTGGTACCCCTTCGGCAGTCGTTGCCGGGCAAGGCAATCAACGCGGGCATCGTCGAATTGGCCGTCCATGACCTGCGCAGGTGGACACACGACGTACACCGGTCGGTGGACGACGCACCCTATGGCGGCGGTCCGGGCATGGTGATGAGGGCGCCGGTGTGGGGCGAGGCGCTCGACGAGATCTGTTCAGCTGAAGCGCTTCTCCTGGTGCCGACGCCGGCGGGCGTGCCGTTCACCCAGGAGGTCGCAACGCGGTGGAGCGCCGAGAAGCATTTGGTGTTCGCGTGCGGCCGGTACGAGGGCATCGACCAGCGTGTCGTCGACGACGCGGCCCGGCGGATGCGAGTCGAGGAGGTGTCGATCGGCGACTACGTACTCCCCGGCGGCGAGTCGGCAGCGGTCGTGATGATCGAGGCGGTGGTGCGGCTGCTCCCCGATGTGCTCGGCAATCCCGAGTCACATCAAGATGATTCACACTGCCACGGTCTCCTGGAAGGTCCGGCCTACACCCGTCCACCGACGTGGCGCGGCCTCGATGTGCCCGAGGTGCTGCTGTCCGGGGACCACGCCCGCATCGCCGCGTGGCGACGCGAGATGTCGCTTCAGCGAACCCGCGAACGGCGACGCGACCTGCTCGACTAGATGTGCCCGCCCGGGAACATCGTCCTGACGGCGCGGGTGATGGTGTTGCGTGCAGTGGCGTCGTCAGTCGGCTGTTGCGATTCGATCACCATCACGTAGCGGTGTTGCGGGCCGATCACGCCGGTGGACAGATGCATCCAATTGGGGCCGATGCAACACATCCAACCCTGCTTGACCGCAACGGGTTCGGCGTACAGACCATCGGGGATGCCGAATCGCTGCGGGTACCCGTCGATGCCATCTGCCGTGGACCGCGATAGGTCGTCGAGGATGATCGCGGCCCGATCAACCGGCAGCCCTCCCGTCCCGTCGAGAAGCCCGTCGTAATACCGCACCAGATCCGCCGCGGTGGTGACGGTGTTCCACCACCGCCCGTCGCTGCCCGGACCCGTCGACCCGAGCCCGTAGCGGGCCGCTACCCGCCTCGTGATCGCGTCCCCGCCGCCCCGTTGCCAAAACAGTTCTCCCGCATTGTCATCCGAAGACTCCAGCATCGCGTCGAGAGCCCGACGGTCGTCGCTTGACAGTTGCGTTTGCCCGGTCGACGCCTGATACAGCAGGTCGTCGGCGATGAACAGCTTCGCGACCGATGCCGTCTCGATCGCGGTGCTGTTGCCGTTTGACAGCGTCTGATGGGTGACCCGGTCCTGCACCACAACCGAGATGTCCGCGCCGTCCTGGGCCGCCTGGGCAGTGGCCTGTCCGATCCGGGCGTCCAGGCCGTCGAGCGCGGCCTCGCTGACGTTGGACAGGTTGTCGGGAATCGGGCGCACGCTGGCCAGCGCCACGGGTCCGGACACGGCAGGGCCGGCCTGCGGCCGGGGCCCGGGAGCGCTGTGCACCGTCGCCTCGCAGGCAGCGGTGAGCACGACACACAATAGGGCGATGGTGGCGGTGACGAGTGCCGACGGCGCCCGGCGCATGAGCCTCCTCGAGGGCAATGGGTGAACATTGCGCGGGACCACTGCGCTGCCGCCCGCTATCGTGGCAGCCTAACTGTTAGGTAACGCTTACGCGCCGTTCGGCACGCTGTGCATTTCGTGTCGCCGCGATTTCACTGCCCGCGGCCCATCTGGCACAATTGACCAGTTGTCCGCGTTGCATGGGCCGCCTCTCACCTGTGACGCGCAACACAGAGACGCCAGAATCAACGGCTTGGGCCGCTGCTCCGCAACCGCGGACGCGCCCGTGGTCGCGACCCGCAAGAAAGTAGTTTGTCCGATGAACACGCTGGACTTCGTCGACCAGACGTCGCTGCGCGACGACATCCCGGATTTCGGCCCGGGCGACACGGTGGCCGTGCACGTGAAGGTGATCGAGGGCTCCAAGGAACGCATCCAGGTGTTCAAGGGCGTGGTGATCCGCCGGCAGGGCGGCGGCGTCCGCGAGACATTCACCGTGCGCAAGGAGAGCTACGGCGTCGGCGTGGAGCGGACCTTCCCCGTCCACTCGCCGAACATCGACCACATCGAGGTGGTCACGCGTGGCGACGTGCGCCGGGCCAAGCTGTACTACCTCCGCGAGCTGCGCGGCAAGAAGGCCAAGATCAAGGAAAAGCGCTGACCCGCGATGAGCCGCATGCGCGCGGAGCAGAGGGTGCGGCGCCCCTAGCGTCCGTCGCTACGCTGATCTCGTGACCGAAACGACCGACTCGGCCGATCCGCCACCCGAGCGCACGCTCACCACGGAGACTTCGGAATCCGAGACTGCGCCTGCCGAGGAGAAGCCGGACGAAAAGACCGGCGACGAATCCAAAGGCAAACGCAAGAAGTCCGCGCTGCGGGAAGCCGCGATCCTTGTCGTCATTGCGGTGATCTTGTACTACGTGATGCTGACGTTCGTCGCGCGTCCGTACCTGATCCCGTCGGAGTCGATGGAACCAACGCTGCACGGCTGCACGGGCTGCGTCGGCGACCGCATCATGGTCGACAAGCTGACCTACCGGTTCGAATCGCCCAAGCCGGGCGACGTGATCGTGTTCAAGGGCCCGCCGTCGTGGAACGTCGGCTACAAGTCGATCCGTTCCGCGAACACTGCGGTGCGCTACGTGCAGAACACCCTTTCGTTCGTCGGCTTCGTGCCACCCGACGAGAACGACCTCGTCAAGCGGGTGATCGCGGTCGGCGGTCAGACCGTCGAGTGCCGCGCCAACACCGGTTTGACGGTCAACGGGAAACCACTGAACCAGCCGTTCCTCGACCCCGCCACGATGATGGCCGATCCCTCGGTGTACCCGTGCCTGGGTCCGGAATTCGGGCCGGTCACCGTGCCACAGGGACGGCTGTGGGTGATGGGCGACAACCGCACCCACTCGGCGGATTCGCGTGCGCACTGCACCAGCACGCCCGCCGACGCACAGCGCGGCATCATGTGCACGGCTGACCCGGATTCGGGGACCGTGCCAGTGGCGAATGTCATCGGTATCGCGAGGTTCATTGCCTGGCCGCCGTCGCGCTGGGGTCTGGTGAGATCGGTGAACATTCAACAGGGGCAGTAGCCCTGATGGTCGCCACGTGGCCGCCGCGTGCGGTGATTCGTAAGTCCTCGGGGCTGCGCACGCTGGAATCGGCGTTGCACCACAGCGGGCTCGGCCCGGTCGCCGGAGTGGACGAGGTCGGCCGCGGGGCCTGCGCGGGTCCGCTGGTGATCGCGGCCTGCGTGCTGGGGCCGAACCGGCTGAAGAGCCTGGCCGACCTCGACGACTCGAAAAAGCTGACCGAGAAGGTGCGCGAGGCGCTGTTTCCGGTGATCTGTCGCTACGCGCTGGCCTATCACGTGGTGTTTGTACCCTCGGCCGAGGTCGACCGCCGCGGCGTGCACGTCGCGAACATCGAGGGCATGCGCCGCGCGGTGGCAGGCCTCGGGGTGCGGCCGGGGTACGTGTTGTCCGACGGGTTCCGGGTGCCCGGATTGCCGATGCCGTCGCTGCCGGTGATCGGCGGTGACGCGGTCGCGGCGTGCATCGCGGCCGCGAGCGTGCTGGCCAAGGTCAGCCGGGACAGGCTGATGGTCAAGATGGACGCCGAGTTCCCCGGCTACGGCTTCGCCGACCACAAGGGTTACAGCACCCCGGCCCACGCGGCGGCGCTGGCCGAGCTCGGGCCGTGCGGCCAGCATCGCTTCTCGTTCATCAACGTGCGACGATCGGTCGCCTGCTTTGAGGTGCCCGAGGAGCAGCTCGAGCAGGGGTGAGGGAAGATATTCACCAGACGGATTAAAGGACGGCTGTGTAGATGAGTGCTGAAGATCTCGAAAAGTACGAAACCGAGATGGAGCTCTCGCTCTACCGCGAATACAAGGACATCGTCGGGCAGTTCAGTTACGTCGTAGAAACCGAGCGGCGGTTCTACCTGGCAAACAGCGTGGAGCTAATTCCCCGCAACGCCGACGGCGAGGTGTACTTCGAGCTGCGACTGACCGACGCGTGGGTGTGGGACATGTACCGTCCAGCGCGGTTCGTCAAGCAGGTCCGGGTGATCACGTTCAAAGACGTCAACATCGAAGAGGTCGAAAAGCCTGAGCTGCGGCTGCCCGACTAGGGCGTGTCTCCCTAACGTGACCGCGGTTGTGGGTGAGCGTTATCGGTGTGACTCGTGATGCGGTGTTGACCGATGGGCAGTGGAGTGTGATTGAGCCGTTGTTGCGGTGTTCGGATGGGGTGCGGGGGCGCCCGTTTCGGGATCACCGTCAGGTGATCGAGGGGATCGTCGACCGGTACCGCTGCGGGATCGCGTGGCGGGATCTGCCTGCGGATTTCGGTCCCTGGCAGACAGTGTGGAAGCGGCATCGCCGGTTCGCCGGCGATGGCACCTGGGACGCCATCTTGACCAGGTTGTTGACCCTGGCTGACGCTGAAGGCGTTATCGATTGGTCGGTGGCTGTGGATTCGACGATCTGCCGGGTGCATCAGCACGGCGCGAGCCTGGCGCGCGACACAGGGGGCACTGTCGAATTACACGAATTTGCTCGATGAACCCGCCGACCATGGTGTGGGCCGCTCCCGCGGTGGGTTGAGCACCAAGATCCACCAACTGTGCGGCGGCCACGGTCTGCCGCTGGTGGTGCTGATCGGCCCTGGTCATGCGCATGATTGGCCGGTGTTCACCGTGTTGATGGATCAGCTGCGGGTGCCACGGCTGGGCGGGGGCCGGCCCCGTACCCGGCCTGTTGCGGTGCTGGGTGATAGGGCCTACTGCGCGGGCGAACCGGACCCATCTGCGGTCCCGGGGCATCGAGGCGGTCATCGCTGAACCGTCCGACCAGATCGGTCATCGCAAGCGTCGTGGCCGCCAAGGCGGCCGCCCGATCACACTCGACGCCCAGAAATACAAGCACCGCAACGTGATCGAACGATCCTTCAACATCATCAAGAATTGGCGCGGCCTAGCAACCCGCTACGACAAGCTCGCCATCACTTACCGCGCCGCCGCACTCCTCGCAGCAATCTGCACGTGGCTACGACATTTAAGAGACACGCTCTAGGAGTGCCCTGAACAAGGGAGTCTTGGGGCTGGGGGTTGGGCGCTTGTCGGCAATGCGAGCGTCGGGCCGTGGTTCTGATGGTGCGAGGAGGCTCTCGGGGTTGACGAATCCGTCGTGGATGATGACGTGGCCGGCGGGGATGTTAGGCCAGCGCCCAGCTGGTGCCGTTATGGGTGAGTCCGAGCGTGCTGAGCCGGCGCAGGTTGAGCGCTGCGGCCCGGTGGTGCAGCCAGTGGTCGTTTTTGGCCACGCCGCGGTAGCGGAGTCTGCGGTTGCCGCGCACCAGCCAGGCGATGGTGCGTTCGACCATCGGCCGGTGTTGTCGGTATTCGTTCTGCCAGTCCGGGTTTCGCGCGGCCGATCGGGCGGCTCGTTGCAGCGCGTCATGGGGACGGATCGTCAGGGTCTTACCGTCGGCGCCGGTGGTGCAGCGCTCACGCAGCGGGCAGCCGCGACAGGCGGTTTTGAACACTGCCCGGCCCGTAGGGGTGATGGTGCGGGTCACACCGGCAGGGCAGGTCACAGTGCGGTTGATGTGGTCGATGACGAAGTCGTCGACGGTGAACCCGCCCGGCACCGCCGGGCGAGTCGGTGCGGGTTTGACCAGATCGACATGGCCGCGTTCGGCCAGTTCGGCGCGGAATTCCCCTGAACCGTAAGCAGAATCGGCCAGCACCCGCACCGGCTGGTTCTCGGTGTCAAGCAGCTGTAGGCCGACTCGTGCTTCGCTGACCGGCTGCCCGTCGGCGCCCAGACCGCCGGCCTTGCTCAGGGCGCAGCAGGTGATGATCCCGGTGTCCGGCTCGATCGCCAGGTGGGCCTTGAACCCGTCCTGGCGACGGTGCACCGACTTGTGCGCGTGCCTGGTATCGGGATCGACGGTGGAGATCACCCGGTCCGGGGGCACCCGCTGCGCGATGCGCCACCGCCCATCGGTGCCATCAGAACCCTCAACGGGTTCCACATCCTGGCCCGCGACCAAAGCCAGCAGCGCCACCGCCTCGGCGGCCTTGGGGCCGAGATCCTGCTCGGGCAGATGACCCAACAGCCGGTGCGCGTCGGTGACCAGCGCGTCGACCAGCCGCTCGCGCGCCTCCCGGTCATCCCAGGCGATCGCGGGCTTACCCGGGTCGTCGTAGTCATGCGCGCTGCACTGCGCCGCGACCACCCCGGCCGCGCCCGGGACTTCGCGGCGGACCCGGCGAATCGCGCCGATCAACTGGGTCACCGTGTCCTGAGTGGCCACCGCATCATCAAGCACCGTCGAGTCCAACGCCCGCCGAGTCTTGCCCACCAGCGCCCCGGTCTGTGCCACCACCGCCCGCACCGCCTCGAAGATCCGGTTCGGCCGATCCGAGGCCGCCAGCCGCCGACGCCAGTACGTCAACGTCGTCGCATGAAATGCCCCCGCGGTGACCGCCAGCCCGCACGCCGCCTTCCACCGCAGGTCGTAGGTCACCGCATCGACGGTCTCGCTGTCCGACAATCCGTGCAACGCCTGCAACGTGATCACCGCAGCCATCACATCGGCCGGCACACTCGGGCGGCCCCGATCCGTCGGGAACAAATCTGTGAACATCTCATCCGGGAACAGCTCCCGCCGATGCGCAGCCAAGAATGCGAACACGCTGCCCGCCTTCATCAAATGACCCGCTACCGACTCAGCATCCAGTAATTCCCGCTGACTCTCCGATCGACCCTGCACACCAAGATCATCCCGAACAACAACGACCAACAGGTCGACCGCCACGCGGCATTATTCAGAGCACTCCTAGTCGCGAACCAGCTCCCGGCGCAGGCGCGACAAGGCCGATGAGCCAAGCTAATTAGCCGATTGCCCCAGGGCTGGGCGCTTCGCGTGTAAAGGGTCGGCTGGCGCGGATGTCCATGCGCGCCAAGCGATCAGGTCCGCTGTTCGGCAATGCAACGAAGCTGTTTAAGCGTTCCCGGCCCTGGATCAATCCGGGAACGACGTGGGACCGACTTCGTGACCGTCGACGGTTTGCCCGCAGTCCATTAATCCGGAATGACACCGAACTGCACAATGCAGTGAGTCGGGAAGTCGGCGGTGGTAAGCGGCCGAGGCGGATACTCAAGAGCCATGACTGGCTACGGCGATGGTGTGCTGTCGGATGCCCGCATCGCGGCGATGTCGCCGGCTGAACGCCGCGACTTGATTCAGCGGCTGGAGCGTCCGCTTGACGAAGTTTTTCCACCACCGATCGCAGGTCGCGTGCGGCGGACCCGGTTGACCTTGATGGTGGCCGGCGCGATCGGGTTGATCCCGTGGATCATCTACCTCGGCTTCACCCTGCCCGAGAGCTACGTAGCCCACAACTGGCCGGCGAGGTGGATGGGCTTCGACAGCCTGCTCGTCGCGTTCATGGCCGTGACCGCGGTGCTGGGCTGGCTGCGCCGGCAGCTGGTGCTGCTCACCGCGTTCACGACGGGAGTGCTGCTGATCTGTGATGCCTGGTTCGAGGTCCTGACCGCGGGCCCCGGCGAAATGTGGGAGTCCGTGCTGACCGCAATGCTGGCCGAGCTGCCGCTTGCGGTGATCATGATCACCAGCGCACTGCGGATCCTGCGGCTCACAGGAACGCGGCTCTGGCTTCTCGATCCCGGGACGCCGCTGTGGCGCCTGCCGCTGCTGCCGTAACCGTGTCGGCGCAGCTGTGGCGCTACCGTGAAGCGTGGCCGAAGCTGTGCCGATGAGACGCGATGCTGCCGCACGGGTGCTGGTGGTCGAGGATGCCGATGCGATCCGCACGGCGGTGGAGTCCGGGCTGCTCGGTGCCGGTCATGAGGTGGTTGCCCGCCCCGACGGTCGCGAACTGGAGCGGGTGCTGGTGCAGTTTCGCCCAGACGTGGTGGTTCTCGACGTGATGCTGCCCGGTCGGGACGGGTTCACGCTGCTCGAAGTGGTGCGTTCGAGGTCGGATGCCGGCGTGGTGATGCTGACCGCCCGTGACGGGATCGACGACCGGTTGCGCGGGCTGAGCACCGGGGCCGATGACTACGTCACCAAACCCTTTGTGCTCGCTGAACTTCTCGCCCGAGTGAACGCGCTGCTGCGACGGCTGGGACGGGTGCAGTCGACCATGGTCGTCGCGGACCTGGTGGTCGACCCCGAGGCCGGCAGCATCATCCGCGCCGGATCGGCAATCCCGTTGACCGCCACCGAGTTCAAGCTGGTGTGCTACCTCGCAGAGCATCGGGGTAAGGTCTTGACTAAGACCCAGATCCTCTCCGCTGTATGGGGTTTCGACGCTTATGACCCGAACCTGGTGGAGGTGCACATCAGCGCGCTGCGTCGCAAGCTCGAGGAGCACGGCCCACGGCTCTTGCACACGCTGCGCGGACTGGGTTACGTCCTGCGCGCCGAGGAGTCATGACCGGACGCGCGACGGGCGGATTGGCGACGGTATCCCTGCGCCGCCGCGTCACCGCGGCGACGGTGGCGGTGTTCGTCGTCGTGTTGTTCGCGTTGGTCGTCGCGGTCGTCGCGTCGTTCTCGGTGATCCTCAACCGTTCGGTGACGGCCGTGCTCAACGACCATGTGCAGCTGGCCCAACAGCTGGCACGGGAGAATATCCCGCCGGCCGAGTTGGTCAATCGGCTCGAAAACCGTTCGGTGCGAGCCCGTTTGGTACTTGCCGACGGCGAGGTGTTCGGCAGCGTGCGGGTGCCCCTGTTGGATCCTGCGACCAAGACGAGGCGGCTGTCACTGCCCAACGCCGCCGGGCGGCTGGCCGGGGCGCAGCTGACCCTGCAAGTCGACGGCAGGTTGCTCGCCGGCACACGTCACCGGCTGGTGCGGGTGCTGCTGGTGGTCGGGGCCGCTGCGCTGGTGGTCGTCGCGGTCGGTGTGCCGCTGGTGGTGCGCTATGCGTTGTCGCCGTTGGACGCGATGACGCGGCTGGCACGGAGCGTTGCCGCCGGTCGTCGTGGACAGCGCCTCTGGCCACATACCGCGGACACCGAGTTAGGCCGAACCGCAGCGGCTTTCGACGAGATGCTCGACTCGCTCGAAGGCGCCGAGCGGCGGGCACTGGGCTCCGAGGAAGCGATGCGGCGGTTCGTCGCCGACGCGGCCCATGAATTGCGCACCCCGCTCGCCGGCATCACCGCGGCTGCCGAAGCCGTCCTTCAGCAGCCCGACGACGCGGATCCTGAGGCGCGACACCGGCTGCTGATGGTGTTGGGCCGCGAGGCCCAACGCGCGGGCCGGCTCGTCGACGACCTGCTCGACCTGGCCCGCATCGACACCGGTCTGAGCCTGCATCCCGAGCCGACGGACCTGCGCCAGCTGGTCGACGGGCAGGCGGAACGTGCCCGCCTGGTCCACCCGCAGCTCGCGATTCGGGTGGACGGCCCGGGCGCCACTGTTGACGTGGATCCCGCGCGGATCGGCCAGGTGGTGGCCAACCTGCTCAATAACGCCTGCCAGGTGACCCCGGTCGCGGGGACAGTGCGCGTGGCCGTGTCCGCGTCGAACGGGCAGGCCCGAGTGGCGGTGTGCGACGGCGGGCCGGGTGTGGCGCCTGAGCAACGCGAACGCATCTTCGGCCGCCTTGTCCGCCTCGACGGCGCGCACGGAAACCGCGTCACCGGCTCCGGGTTGGGCCTGCCGATTGCCCGTGGCATCGCCCGCGCCCACGGCGGCGACGTCACTTGTCAACCCACGCCGCCCGGCAGCGGCGCGGTGTTCGTGTTGACGCTGCCGACCTCGACGACCGCTTAGCCAGCGGTTGCGTTCGCTGCGGTGTCCCGTGGCGAGCAGCAGCGCGAGGTTGGTCTCTTGGGGCCGGTGTCGCATGCCGCTTCTACCGAGCGTTACGGCGGCGCGCCTCACAAAGTCTCCCCTTGTGGGGATATTTCGCCTACCGTTCCCGGTGTGGAGTCACATTACTTACGCCCCACCGAGTTCGTGCCGGTGGAGGCTCTCCGCTCGGGTGACCCGATCACCGACGTTCACGGTGGTGGTCAGCACTACAGGGTTCTGGAGTCCAAGCCCCTCGGCGACAGCTGCGTGGTCCTCGAGTTGGAGTCCAAGGCCAACGATGAGTTCCGGGTGATCGAGAAATCGTTTCCAGCCGGCTACCAAGTTGGCAGATGCCCTCGTCGCACTTTCTTGTAACGCGTGGCCCCGCCGCTCTCACAGGGTCGCGGCGGATGCGGTGAGAAGCTGACCCCACTCATGGCGCGCGGCCGATTGAGCGGCCCGAAACGTGTCTGGTGACTTGTTTGCGCCCGTGGCGAGATGGACGAGCGCCCACGCCATCGTGAAGACGGGGACCCGATGACGTTCGGCGGCGCCGAGCAACTCGGTGAAAGCGGCTTCTGACCCACACCGGCGAAGCCCGATCAAAATGCCCTCGGCTCTGTCGAGGATGCGCCGTCCGTGTACTTCGTAAGAAGTCTGGGCCGGAACCCAGTCTGCCATCATGTTGGGGTTACCTCCCGCGGGTCTAGGGTGTCGCGCCGCTTTGCCATCATTTGTGCCGGCGGACTGTCGTGCCACAGCGCGACCGTGATCGGTATCGATCTGTGATCGCCCTGCGACAGCGCCGCGGCTGACTACGACTATTCCAGTTAACCGTTGTTGCGCCCGTCAAGTCGCTATGGCCAGCGCGATTCAGGGAGATTGACAGCTAGCAGCAACTACGAAGTCCGGCATTGCCGTTACCAGCGTCGAGGGCAGCAACGTCAACTTCCACTACCAGCCGAAAGCGTCCTAAGAGGTAGGCCTGGAGTCCTGTCATCCGACGCGCGTTGGTTCGTGCTGCGGGGGTGCGTGTTTGGTGGGCCAGAGCGCCATGCGATCGATGATCCGGTCGCGCAGCACAAGGGTATGGAAAAGGACCGCGCACATGTGGGCGGTGAACGTCAGAAAGAGGAGGAAAGCGAGGACGGTGTGGCACTCCCGCAGCGCCGCGTACACGGTGATGTTGTGTGGCGCGATGCCGGGGAGATGAAGCGGTCCATACAGAGTGATCGGGTACCGGGCCGCGGAGAGCATTGCCCACCCGGTCAACGGCTGCGCGATCAGCAACGCGTAGAGCAGATATTCCGACCAGGTCGCGACGCGGCGTTCGGCGCGGCTCATCGTGGCCAAAAACGGCGGGGGCCGGTGAGTGAGCCGATTGGCGAGGCGTATCAGTGCGAACGCAAGGATCACCACGCCCAGCGGTCGGTGGATCGCCAGCAGCAGCGGGTAGTAGCTCAACGACGCCACCATGGTCACGCCGATCAACAGTTGCGCGATCACCATTGCGGCCATGGACCAGTGCAGGAGCCGGGAGAACAGCGTGAAACGCGCCCCGGCTGTCGTTGTCTTGTCGGTCATTGGAGCACCTGCGCGACGTTGACCTCGCTGGGCGTCTTGGGTTCGCCGGCGCGGCGGGTGAACGAGCGCGCGTAGACCGCTGACCTCGCGCTCAGCAGGGGGTCGTCTGATGGGGCGATCCCGTCGGGCAGCACCAGAGGATCGAAATTCACATCGCGCGCGTTTCCTGGGGCCTCGGTCTGCACCGCGGTGATGGTGATGGTGCCGGCATCGATCGACCGTCTCGACTCCGGCCAGGCTTTGGTGGCGTCGTTGGTCGGATCGGTTGGATCGCCGATGGTGAGAACCAGCCGCCAGCTCACCGGCCCACGCGCGACCGCGTGGACCAGCGCGTCAAAAAGATAATCGTTGTCGGACACCGGCGCCGGGACCGCGGGCCCGGCGCCTTGCTGCGGGACGGCCGTCCAGCGCACCGGAACCGTCGTGCCGGCGCTGTTGGTGAACTGGAAGGCATTGAGCCCGTGAAACGTGCTGTCCTCGAATCCCGAAGTAGGTGGCGACTGCTTGACGATCTTCATTGCCGCAGCGGTCTCGGGGTGGCGGGCGAGGAATGCCGCCATCTTCTGTGGATCCGGTTTGCCCGTACCCGGCACGGGTTTGGAGGCGAGCAAACGCTCGTAGAACCCGTGCGGGGTGCTGTCGAGAAAGACGGGGATATTGATCATGGCGGTGCGCCACTGCTCGCCGTCGGGCAACTGGAAGGCCAGCCCCAGGCCGCGGACGGTGTCGGGCTTGTCGGCCTGAGCCGGCAGACCGCCGGAGAGGGAAAACCGTCCGATCACTGGGATCGTACCGGTCTGGAAGACCGCGGCCCGGGACACGGCCGCGCCCGCGCCGTTGCTGGCGAATGTTCCTGTGGCGCTGAGACCCTTCGCGTGGTTACGCCGAAAACCGTTGTGATGACCATAGATCTGTTCGAACCCGTCGGCGAACCGCGATGGCGTCAGAGCGTCTGGCCGGAGCCATCCGCCGGCGTAGGCGAACGCACCCACATCCACCGCGGCGACGCCTGCCACCGCGGCGATGCCAAACAATGCGCCGCGCCGGGTTAGCGGGGGGTTTCTGGGCGCTTGATTCGGCGTGCCGTCGGTGCCGTGGTCATCCTGCTTGCCTGTGTGATCACCGGGCTCCACGCCCACCATCCTTTCCGGTCGGCTGCGCTGCTGGGTGGAGAAACCGAGGCTGGCCACGCCAATTGGCCCGCGCGACGACGACGCGCGGTTTCGCACCCGACCAAGCTCATCCGATCTAACCACGATGTGGGCTACGGATTCGTTCAGATCCGGCGCGGACGTCGACCGGTAGGGATGCGGCACCATGGGCGAATCTGCGGTTGGACGGAATCGAAACGAGACTTGCGCGGTTGACAGTTGTCGGGGGCCGGTCAACATCACCGGGAGGTGCGTGATGAAGGTAGCCGACTTGGATGATTACTCGCCGCATATCCTCCTGTCGTTGTACTGGACCCTTGCTCTGCTGGCGGCCTTGGCCGTCGGCCTGGCGTGGGTCTTGTGACTGCCCGACCCGCCTCGACCTCAGCCCGCTAGGGCGGCCTCGACAAAACGCCGGATCGCCGCGTTATGAGCCGATGGCGGGAACGCGAGCACAACCGGAATAGGTGGGGCATTGCGCAACGGCTGGAATCGCACCGCAGGATGGATATTGCGCCTCATCGCCGCCTCGGGTACCACACCGATGCCACGGTCCGCGGTAGTACAGGATGTCCAGTCTGCCGGTGACATCGTGCGCCAGATGGTCAGCGATGCCACGAAAATCCTGAGTCGGCTCGGCGTTCAGGGCTGTGAGTCCCGATAGGCTTCCAGCAGCCGTAGCCATATCTCACTGATGGAGGGAAAGCATGGCACGGCATGCCAGAGCCGGTCGATGGGAACCTCGCCGGCGACCGCAATAGTGGCGGAGTGCAGTAGTTCGGAGACGCTGGGGCCGACGAACGTCGCTCCGACCAGGTGCCCGCGGTCGAGGTCGACGACGATCCGGGCCAGACCTGTGTACCCGTCGGCGTACAGGACGGCGCCTTTGACCGTCTTACCGAAGTCGACGTCCACCACCCTGACCCGATGCCCGGCCTGTTCGGCCTCCTTGGCAGACAAGCCGACTGCGGCGGCTTCTGGATCACAGAAGAACACCTGCGGGACCGCCCGCGAGTCTGCCGTCATCGCGTGCGCGCCCCACGGCTTGGTGTCAAGCGGTTCCCCGGCCGCGCGGGCGCCGATCGCCGCACCCGCGATGCGCGCCTGATACTTGCCCTCGTGCGTCAGCAGTGCACGGTGGTTGACATCGCCCACGCCGTACAACCAGTCGCCGGAGACACCCTGCACCAGCCCGGTGTCGTCGACATCCAGCCACGATCCCGGTGTCAATTCCACGGTGTCCAAGCCGATGTCGCTCGTCAGCGGCTTCCTGCCGGTGGCGAAGAGCACCTCGTCGACTTCCAGCTCGGTGCCGTCGTCCAGCTGCAGCGTCACCGGACCCGTGCCGCCGGGTCGTCGCAGCTTCGTGACGGACACGCCGGTGCGGACGTCCGCACCGGCCTCGGTAAGACCACGCGCGACCAGTTCGCCGACGAAGGGCTCCAAACGCGGAAGCACTCCGGAGCGACGCACCAACAGCGTCACCGAAGATCCCAAACCCTGCCACGCGGTGGCCATTTCGACTGCGACACCCCCACCGCCGACGATTGCGAGCCGTGCCGGGACATAACTGCTGTCGGTGGCTTCGCGGTTGGTCCACGGGCGTGCCTCGTTGATGCCCGGCAGATCAGGCAACGCTGCGCCGCTGCCGATCGCGATGACCACCGCGTGCTGCGCGGCGAGTGTGACCGTCTGCCCGTCGGGGGTGGCGACGGCGACGCGGCGGACGCCGTCCAATCGCCCGTGGCCGCGCACGAGGTCGGCACCGATACCCGCGACCCAGTCGGCCTGCGGGCGGTCATCCCAGTTGTCGACATAGCGGTCGCGACGTGCGAACACGCCACCGGGGTCGATCGGACCGGTGACGGCTTGCCGGGCGCCGTCGACCCGGCGCGCGTCAGCGATAGCCACCACCGGGCGCAGCAGCGCCTTACTCGGAACGCACGCCCAGTACGAGCATTCACCGCCCACCAATTCCCTTTCCACCACCGCAACGCTCAGCCCTGCTGCTCGGGCGCGATCGGCCGCATTCTGACCGACCGGTCCGGCCCCGATGACGATGGCGTCGTAAGTCCGATCCTGTTCGGCAGTCGTCATTGTCTTCCTTTCGATTATTGTTATGCGGCATAAAGCGAAGCGAATTCAGGCTCCTTTTTGGCAATCGACGCGGACGCTATTTCTTTCATCACGGTCGCCCTGATTCTTGCATCAATCGAACGCGCCCGCTGCCGCGCAGTCAACGGCCGTGACGACAGTCCGTCCCCGGCTGTGCCAACACTTGTCGTGAGCTGCTGCTCGGTCGGATCGCCACCGTCCGCGGTCACAGCCGCATAGCCGTATCCGTCGAGGGCGTCGTGAACTGAATTCAGAATTTTCACGCGGTGATTTCTCTAGTAGGACCGCGGCGGTGCGCCGCTGAAACCCAAGAACGCACCTATTGCGCTGAATCAATGCGCCTTTCTATACGGGTTAGCGATGGTGGTTATAAACTTGGCCGATGGCGGGGTGGCGGCCGTAATCATGGAGTTGCGCGAACTCAACGCATTCGTGGCGGTGGTTGAGGAAGCCGGGATGTCGGCGGCGTCGCGCCGGCTGCACATCAGCCAGCCCGCGTTGTCTCAGACAGTCAATGCGCTCGAACGCGAACTCGGGGTCAAGCTCCTGGTGCGTAGCAGCACGGGAGTGCGTCCCACTGACGCCGGAATGACGCTGCTGTCGGAGGCGCGGGCGATTCTGGCCCGCCACGATCAGGCGCTGCGGGCGATGGGGCGCTACAAATCCGAAGGCGGCGGCGTCATCCGGCTCGGCATTCCGTTGGAGCTTGCGCCTGATCTGCTGCCGATGGCATTGGCCAAGTTCGCGGCGGAGCTGCCCGAGACGCGGGTCATTCCGCGGCATCTGTCGACGGCCGCCCAGTTCGCGGCCCTACGCAGCGGTGAACTCGACGTCGGAGTCGTCCGGGAACGGCCCGTCGGACCGGAATTCGACGCGATGCTGGCAACCCGAGAGAACTTGGGCGTGCTCATCGCATCAAACCGTGCCGCCGAAGTCGTTGGGCCCGATGGTGTTCGGCTCGACGCGCTGTCGGGATGGGAATGGCTCAGTTTTCCCCGCTCCGCCAGCCCTGCCTGGTACGACGAGTTGACGGGGATCATGCGCACGCACGGCATCGACATCGGCCTGCAAGTGCCCGACGATCACGAGCTCATCGCGCCGGTCAAGTTCAGCGCCGTCACCTCGGCGCGCGTCTTTGCGCTAGCACCCGACAAACTCGAGCACCCGATTCCTGAGACCGTGACGTGGGCGCCGCTCGTCGGCCATCCGTTGGTGCGCCGCACGTGGGTGGTGTGGCCGGCCAACTCACACCGTCGGGATCTCGGCCATCTCATCATCGCCTTCGAGTCACCCGACGCACGCTGAGTCGCCCCTAGGGCGCTATGGCTGTCTGCCCGCCGGTTGCCTGAAGGATTGCGCCGTTGATGTAGCTCGCGGCTGGCGTAGTCAAAAATGTGACAGCACTGGCGATTTCGTCCGAGGCAGCGGCACGCCCGAGCGCGGTGGTGGTAGCGAGGCCGTCGATGAGGCCGGGGGTCACGGCGGTGCCTGGGGTATCGGTGGGTCCAGCCTCCACCGCGTTCACCCGAACTCCGTCGTGGCCGAACTCGTCGGCCCACACGCGCGTCAGCAGCTCGATCCCGGCTTTCGTCGCCCCGTAGATCCCCGCCTGACGCGCGGGCACGGATGCCGCGACAGTGCTGATGTTCACGACGGCGCCGCGGCCGCGAACGGCCATCCCCGGTACGAGTCGCTGCACGAGGATGTACGGCGCACGCAGGTTCAGGTTGACATGCTCGTCGAACGTTGCGTCGTCGGTGTCGGGTGTAGCGCCGAACCGGTAGATCCCCGCGTTGTTGATGAGGATGTCCACTGCGCCGGCTTCGGAAGCCAGGCGCCGCACGTCGTCGGGATCGGTGAGATCGGCAGCAACGAATCGTGCCTTCCCGCCATCCTTTTCGATTTCCCGCACCGTTTCCGCGCCTCGCTCGGCATTGCGACCGTGGACCACCACCTCAGCCCCGAGCGCGGCCAATTGATGTGCGATCGCACGGCCGATTCCCGCAGTCGCGCCGGTGACCAGTGCGGTTGAGCCTTCCAGTGTTGATGTCATGCGACCCGCCTCCTCAGAATGACACGTGATGTCGTGTGCGCCTCAGCACAGATTGGCAACTGATTATTTCTAGCGCGACCGCGGAGCGATTCGCTTCGCTTATGGCCGCTATCTCCCGGTGATCGGCGCGCGTGGCTGAATAGAGCGGTGGCGCGTCCGGGCTCGCTTCCGATACTCGACGACATCGAGCACCGCTTTATCGAGGTGGCCGATGGCGTGACCATCGACATCGCCGATGCCGGTCCGGCGGACGGTCCGCCGGTGATGATGGGTCCACGGGTTCCCGCAGAACTGGTGGGAGTGGCGGCGGTTCATTGGTCCGCTCGCCGGCGACGGCTATCGGGTGCTATGTCCCGACCTTCGCGCAGCCGGGCCTGCGCTCGTCGTGGATCGGCTGCGAACGTTCCTCAAGCAGACGCTTCATGCGTAGCCCGGCTCGGACCGCCTCACCGAGAAGTTGCTATTGAGGCTGATGCCGGGCAGAGGTGTGACGCTCGAATTGTTTGAGTGCCTTCACTTTGACGGCTGTTATCGCACCCTGTACTTCCCTCTACGTTATGTTCGGGGCCGGGAGACGCGACCGAATCGCACACCCGAAGGAACAAAGCAATGAAATTGACTCGTTCAGCGATGCGCCGAGGTCTGCTGGGAATATTTGCTGCCAGTGCGCTTGGCGGTGCCGCCGCCGTGATCGGCGTCCCGACGGCCACCGCACAACCTGCGCCGTGTACCGCGGCCGGACTGGCCAACACCGTCAGTTCCGTGACCGGTGCGGCAGGCCAGTACCTGGACACGCACCAGGACGCCAACGACGCGCTGACGAGCGCGGGGTCGCAGCCCGCCGGCGACGCCGAGGCGGCACTGCGGGCTTACTTCGCCGGCCACCCTCAGGAGTTCATCGACCTGCGCGGCATCGCTCAGCCGTTGACGAACCTGCGCAACCAGTGCAACGCGGGCGTGTCCGCCGGGCAGATCTCGGCGCTGCTTCAGGCCTTCGACTAAAAGTCGTTTCCGCTCGAAGCTGTGGACGAAGTTGCGTCTGGGGATAACTGGTCGCTGAGGGACGTGTTCTGTCGGCGCCGGTGCGCACGCTATGCGCATGACTTCGTTGACCCGCGCAGAGCTCGGCGCCCTCGGCGAGCAACTGGCCGTCGATCACTTGAGCGGCCTGGGGCTTGAAGTACTCACCCGTAATTGGCGCTGTCGCTACGGCGAATTGGATCTGATCGCCGCCGATGCGGCGACACGCACCGTGGTGTTCGTCGAGGTGAAGACACGCGCCACCGACCTGTTCGGTGGGTTGGCTCAGGCCGTCACGCCGCAGAAGGTTCGCCGGCTGCGACGGCTGGCGGGTTTGTGGCTCGCAGCCCAAGAGACCACGTGGTCGGCGATCCGCATCGACGTGGTCGGCGTACGCATCGGGCGGCGCCGCTCGCCGGAGATCACCCATCTGCAGGGGATCGGCTGATGGCGCTGGGCAGGGCGTTCTCCGTGGCGGTGCGCGGAGTCGCCGGCGAGATCGTCGAGATCGAGGCCGACATCACCTCGGGTCTGCCCGGTGTCCACCTGGTCGGGCTGCCCGATGCGGCGCTGCAAGAGTCCCGCGACCGGGTCCGCGCCGCGATCATGAACTGCGGCAACCGCTGGCCGATGGCGCGCCTCACGCTGGCGCTGTCCCCGGCCACGCTCCCGAAGGTCGGGTCTGTCTACGACGTGGCGTTGGCGGCCGCCGTGTTGTCGGCCGACCGGAAGATACCGTCTACGCGGCTCGAGAAGACGGTGTTGCTGGGGGAACTGGCGCTCGACGGGCGAGTGCGGCCGGTACGCGGTGTGCTGCCCGGAGTGCTGGCCGCCAAGCGGGAGGGTTGGCAGGCCGTCGCGGTGCCGGTGGGCAACCTGGCCGAGGCCGGGCTTGTCGACGGCATCGAGGTGCTGGGTGCCCGCACCTTGCGGCAGGTCAAGGCTTGGCTCGAGGGCAATGGTGAGTTGGAGCCGAGAGTCAAGGTCGACCTCGACGACGGCGCCGCGGCGCCGGATCTCGCCGAAGTGGTCGGCCAGCAGCAGGCCCGGTTCGCGGTCGAGGTGGCCGCCGCGGGCGCACACCACCTGATGCTGACCGGACCACCGGGCATCGGCAAAACCATGCTGGCGCAACGCCTTCCGGGACTACTGCCGCCCTTGACGGAGGGGGAGTCCCTGGAGGTGACGGCGATCCACTCCGTGGCCGGACTGCTGTCAGCAACGATGCCGCTGATCACTCGGCCGCCGTTCGTCGCGCCTCATCACACGTCGAGCGTGGCCGCGCTGGTCGGTGGTGGCAGCGGGTTGGCCGGGCCTGGGGCGGTCAGCCGGGCGCATCGTGGCGTGCTGTTTCTCGACGAATGCGCCGAGATCGGGATCCGCGCGATGGAAGCGTTGCGAACTCCGTTGGAGGACGGGGCAGTGCGGATCGCCCGCCGCGACGGTATCGCGGTCTACCCGGCGCGGTTCCAGTTGGTGCTTGCCGCCAATCCGTGTCCGTGTGCACCGGCCGATCCGCGGGATTGCATCTGTGCGCCGATCGCCAAACGGCGCTATCTCGGTAAGCTTTCAGGCCCCTTACTCGACCGCGTCGACCTGCGCGTTCAGATGAACCCCGTGCGCACCGCAGCTTTTGGTAACGACACCGGAGAAACCACACAGGTGGTGCGCGAGCGGGTGGCAAGCGCCCGCGCCGCCGCCGCCGACCGATGGCGTCCTCACGGTGTGCTTACCAACGCCGAGGTCCCTGGATCGCTTCTGCGTCAGCGGTATCGGCTCGCCAAGGAGGCGATGGACCCAATGCGGCGGGCCTTGGACCGAGGTGTGCTGAGCATCAGGGGACTGGACCGTTGTCTGCGGGTGGCATGGTCGTTGGCCGACTTGGCCGGCCGCGCCCAACCGGGCATAGAAGAAGTCAAGACCGCCATGGGATTTCGCCAAATGGGAGCCGACCGATGACAGATGTTCGATTGGCATGGGCATACCTGTCCCGGGTCGCCGAGGCACCGTGCGCCCCGCTGGCCGCGCTCGTTGGCCGGGTCGGGCCGGTTGAAGCCGCGGACCGTGTCAGGCGCGGAGCGGTCAGCGCCGAGCTGGACCGCGTGACGTCGGCGCGGCGCGACGTCGACTGTGCCGCCGAAGATCTCGATCGGATCGCCCGGCTGGGTGGCAGGTTGGTGACGCCGGAAAACACCGAATGGCCGGTGATGTCGTTCGCCGCCTTCGGCGGCGTCGATGTCCGCCGCAACCCGAGCGGCATTGTGCCCCTGGCTTTGTGGGCGATCGGGGAAGCCACGTTGACCGATATCGCGCAGCGGGCCGCGGCGGTGGTGGGAACCCGCGCTTGCACAACCTACGGTGAGCACGTCACGGCCGACTTGGCGGCGGGCTTGTGCGAACGAGACGTCGCGGTTGTCTCAGGCGGCGCCTACGGGATTGACGGCGCTGCGCATCGCGCGGCATTGGCGGTGGACGGCATCACGGTCGTCGCGCTCGCCGGCGGTGCGGATGTCTTGTATCCGGCTGGTCATTCGGCCTTGCTGCACCGCATCCGTGGCACGGGCCTGGTGGTGAGCGAGTATCCGCCCGGTGTCCGGCCGGCAAGACACCGATTCCTGGTGCGAAACCGGTTGGTGGCGGCACTTTCCGGCGCCACGGTGGTGGTGGAGGCTGGGCTGCGCAGCGGCGCGGCCAACACCGCAGCATGGGCGCGGGCGCTGGGCCGGTGCGTGTGCGCGGTGCCTGGCCCGGTGACGTCGTCGGCGTCGGCGGGTTGTCACGCCCTGATCAGGGCCGGCGCCGAGTTGGTGACGCGTGCCGACGAAATCGTCGAGTTGGTCGGGCGCACTGGCGAATTGGCCGGCGATCCCGAAAATCCGACCACGGCCCTGGACCGCCTCAGCCACGACGAGAAGCGGGTCTACGAGGCGCTGCCTGCACGTGGGACACGGACGGCAAACGAACTCGCCGTCGAATCCGGTCTTCCGATCGGAGAACTGCAAGGGCAGTTGGCAATGCTGGAGTTGGCCGGCTTCGCCACCGAAGACGGTGGACGGTGGCGGCTGAGCCGTCCGCAGGCGTAGCGTTTTTGGCGCCGCGGACCAGCCGAAGGAGCGACATGGATCTGCATCTGTCCGGTAAGACGGCCGTTGTCACCGGTGCGAGCAAGGGCATCGGCCTTGAAATCACCGCAGCACTCGTTGACGCCGGCGCGCATGTTGTGGCGGGAGCGCGCAGCCGCGGCGACGGCCTATCCAGGCTCGGGGAGACCGGGCAGGTGTCGTTCGTGCTGGTCGACCTCTCCCAACCCGACGCCGCGCCGCGCTGCCTGAGATCGACAGGCGCGGTGGCGGTTCCATCGTGATCGTCGGCTCCGTCAACGCGTACTATCCGGATCCCACTATCTACGACTACTGCGCCGCCAAAGCCGCTGTCGCCAACATCGCTAAGGCGTTGTCGAAAGAACTGGCGCCCAGGAATATTCGAGTCAACTCGGTCAGCCCAGGACCGGTGGCGACCGGATTATGGATGGATGAGGGCGGTGTCGCCGAAGGGTTCGCCAAAGCCGCGGGCCGGACCCCGGACGAGATCAAAGCCATGATCACCAAGCACCACACCGACGGGCCGCTTCACCACCCCCGAATAAGTCGCCGACCTCGTTGTCTTCCTCGCCGGTAACACCACCGGTTCGGACTACCGGATCGACGGCGGGTTGATCAACACACTCTGAGGGGGCACACCGGTGTCGAGTGCCGTCCCCGTATAGTCGGCAAGGTCTGCTAACGACTACCGGGAGGCCACGTGGCAGGACGCCCAGTGCACACCTTCGAGGTGGTCCGCACCGAACAGTTGTCGCCGCACATCGTGCGGGTTGTGCTCGGCGGCAGTGGGTTTGACACTTTCGTGCCGAACAGCTTCACCGACGCCTACTGCAAGGTGATATTCGTCCGCGAGGACACCGACGTCTCCGCGCTGACTGCGCCGCTCAGGCTGGACGGCTTCCAGGCGCTTCCCGCAGAGCATCAGCCGCTGATCCGCACGTTCACCGTGCGGTGGGTCGACACCGAACGCCGCGAGATGGCGATCGACTTCGTCGTGCACGGCGAGAACGGCGCCGCTGGACCGTGGGCGCTGGCCGCACAACCTGGCCAGGCCGCGTATCTGATGGGTCCGAGCGGCGCCTATGCGCCCGACCCCGCCGCCGATTGGCACCTGATTGCGGGGGACGAATCCGCGCTGCCCGCCATCGCGGCGACGCTGGAAGCGCTGCCACCGAAGGCTGTCGCTCGGGTGTTCGTCGAGGTTGCCGGGCCGGACGACGAAATCCCGCTGACATCGCAGGCGGACGCGGAGGTCAACTGGATCTACCGCGGCGGCCGCGCAGACCTGGTGCCAGAGGACGCCGCGGGCGATCACGCGCCGTTGATAGCCGCCGTCAAGGAGGCCCGCTGGTTGCCCGGCCAAGTCCAGGTGTTCATTCACGGCGAGGCGCAGGCGGTGATGCACAACCTGCGGCCCTACATCCGCAAGGAGCGCGGGGTCGACGCGAAATGGGCGTCCATCTCTGGGTACTGGCGGCGGGGCCGTACTGAGGAATCGTTTCGTGAATGGAAGCGCGAACTGGCAGCGGCCGAGGCGGCACAAAACAGCGGCTAGTGAACGATCGGCGCAGCCTGGTCGTGACTATAGACATGCGGAACGGACGGACCACCGCCTGGCTGATCGGTATGTCGAAGAGCCCCGCGCTAGCGGGATCCTCGCGAGCGTCAGGTGGAGTCGCGGTGCGGGCCGCCGCTCTCACAGACCTCGATTCGGTTTTGGCGCTCGCGACCGCGTTCCACATCGAGGAAGGCTTCACCACGCCGGTCGACGAGTTGCGGGCCAACCTGAGGAACTTGCTGGCGTCGCCGACAGCGCGGACGGTGGTGGCCGTCTCGGATAGCGAGGTTGTCGCGTTCGCGATCACAACGACGAGCGTCGGGCTGGAGAGCGGGCTCATCGCCGAGCTGGAGGATCTTTATGTCACGCCAGAGGCGCGGCGGCGGGGAATCGCCGGCCAGTTGATAGATGACAGTGCCCAGTGGGCGCGCCGGCGTGGCTGTCGCTATCTGGAGCTGGTCATCGTGCCCACTGGCCGCGACGTAAGCCACCTCGACACCTACTACCGAAATCGCGGTTTTCAAGACGCCGGCCGCAGGCTGATCATTCGCGACCTGTAATTTTGCGTGGGCGCCGTTGGGTGCGTGATGATCTCGTCGAGCGCTCCTTAGGGAGCCGGGCTAGCATCATGGTCGTCCGCACGGATAGCGGAGCGCGATCCGCAGTGTGCCGGCTGGCCCTCGCCGACTGACCTTGGAGATGCTTCCTTGACCTTCAATCAGCATGTCCGCGCGCTGTGCGTCGCGGCCGTTGTGGTGCTGACCATCGCGTCCGGCGTCGTCGCGAGCGCGCTGGTGATGCGCTGCGTCGCCGATTGCACCACCAGCGTGGCCGGTCATGTGGCTGCGCCGCCCGCCGCGCCCGCCGTGGTGTCGATCACACCGGGTCCCGACACCCGCGACGTCGATCCGTTGGGCCGGGTGTTGGTAACGGCTGCCTCCGGAGTGCTGACCGATGTTCAGATGGTCAACGACGCCGGCAAGCCCGTCGACGGCATCATGACGCCGGACGACACGTCCTGGAAGCCGACGGTTCCGCTGGGCTACGGCCGTACCTACACGATCACCGTCGCCAGCCGCGGGACCGGCGGAGTGACGACGAAGCAGGTGGCGACCTTCTCCACGCTGACCCCGAGTAACCAGACCAAGGTGTATCTCAACACCACCTCGGGAGCGGCCTTGCAAGACGGCGGCACATACGGGGTCGGGACCGTGGTGGTGGCCCACTTCGACGAGCCCATCACCGATCACGCCGCCGCCGAACACAGACTCAGCGTCACCACATCGCCTCCTGTACAAGGGTCCTGGTACTGGGTGGACGATCAAAACGTGCATTGGCGCCCCGAGCACTACTACGCACCGGGCACCACGATCACGGCTTCCGCGAATATCTACGGCGCTGCGATGGGCGGCGGGCTGTATGGGCAAGAGGACAGCCACGTGTCTTTCGAGATCGGCGACGCACACGTGTCGATCGCCGATGACACGACCAAACAGGTCAGCGTCTACAACAACGGCACGCTGGCCCGCACGATGCCGACATCGATGGGCATGGGCGGGACGCAGGAGATAGCCGGCCACACCCTGTCGTTCTGGACTCCGCCGGGGGTGTACACCGTCCTGGACAAGGGCAACCCGGTGATCATGGACTCCTCGACGTTCGGGTTGCCTATCAACTCTCGCCTCGGATATCGCGAGTCGATCAAGTACGCCACCCGCGTCAGCACCGACGGCATCTATCTCCATGAGCTGGACAGCACGGTGTGGGCCCAGGGCAACACCGACACGTCCCATGGATGTTTGAATCTCAACGCCGACAACGCGACGTGGTTTTACAATTTCTCGCAGCCGGGCGATGTCGTTGAAGTCCGCAACACCGGCGGGGCGCCGCTGCAGATCGGGCAAAACGGCGACTGGACCGTGCCCTGGGACCAATGGCTGAAGGGCAGCGCGCTGGGCTGAGGTTGCGGCCTCGGTCATTCATTCCACGCGTCCGCGCTGCTCGTTGAGTAGGCGATGACGTGACCTGGGCGAGTGTCAGCGCGCGGTGAAGACGGCGTTGCGCTTTTCTGCGATGGCGTGAACTCCCTCGCTGAAGTCCTCGGTGCGCACCAACGTGTCTTGCGCGGTGACTTCCATCTCCAGCGTGGCGGCCAGCACTGGCTTGGCGGCGGCGTCGAGCAGACGTTTGGCAAGGCCGACGGCGATCGGCGCGTTCCCGAGCAGTTCGTCGACCAGCTCGGCGGTTGTAGCGTCGAGTTTTTCCGGCGAGGCCACACGGTTCACCAGGCCGATGCGCAGCGCTTCGTCCGCGCCCACAGCGCGGGCCGTCATGACGATTTCCTTGGCCCGGCCCAGGCCGACGATGGCGGGAAGCCGTGAGCTGGCGCCGAGATCGGGGATGAGTCCGAGTTTGGTCTCCAACAGCGCGATCGTCGCGTCGGTCGTCATCACCCGAAAGTCGCACGCCAGGATGAGTTCCGTGGCCCCGCCGATACACGCACCATGAACCTGCGCAATCGTCGGCTTCGTCATCTCCTCGAGGGCGTTTACCGCGCCAAGCATGATCGACGGGCCGCGTCTCACCGCCGTTGGATCGGCACTCAAACCTGCCAGCTCCGCAACATCGTTGCCCGCCGAGAAGATCGGGCCGTCCGCGCGGACGACCACGCAGCGGACGTGTGCGGTGCCGGCGGCGGCGGTGAAGGCTTCGCCAAGTTCGGCGTAGACCTGACTGGACAGGCATTACGTTTCTCCTGCCGGCTGATGACGACGTGGCGGACCGCGCCGACGTCTTCAACACGTACGTGATTCATGGGCTGCGTTCACATACGACCGGTGAACGTCGTGCCCACCGCTACGGTCACGGCAACGATCAGGATGAGGACGGTCAGCGCGACGTTGCGGGGTTCTCGCAACCGCGCATGCGAGATGATCGCGGCCACCATGATGACCGCGAACCCCAAGGCGGCCAGGGGGGTCAGATATGGTGCGATGCGCAGCGCCCTTAGCAGAAGGATGCCGATAGCGCCGAGCAGCTCACAGGCCGCGGTGAAACGGATAACCGGTTCGGGAAACGGCGCGACCCCGGTTTGCCCGATCGCGATGAGCCGCTTCTTGGGCAAGCTGATCTTCGCCAGCCCAATGCCGCGAAGGTGACGGCGAGTAGCACTTGCAGCGTCCACAGCAGCGCATTCATCGAGCCTCCTCGTTTCGGTTTGTGCTGTGCTCCACCCGTATGACGCCGCGCGGCAGCCACATGTGACAGCGCGTGCTTCGAACAAGGCCGTTCGACACGCGGCGTGGCTAGGGCGGTTAAACCGCAGGGGGTGCCACCGCAGAGCGGTGACCCGGTCGACCGTGTTCTCCGCGATCCTCGACGAACCCTGGCTCGCCGCACCTGCCGGCTATGCTCCGTCAGGACCAGGCACTCGACGCGGCGGCAGCCGCGAAATTCGGTGTTGGGCAACGAGATCCGCTGGCGCTGAGGGGCCAGCTGATCGTCGAGTCGTGCGGCTGCGGGCGGTCCACGACCAGGCACACCCTAGGGCCTAAGCAGCGCAATGACTTTCGCCATATTGGCCAGCGCCGATGGGCGCCCGGCTCATTCGTCGAACACCGTCCAGTACCTGACGCCGAAACGATGGTGCCGGTCGCGGATCGCTTGTGCCATCTGCTGGTATGTGCCGATCAACAGAAACGGCGAATCGAGGACCTGGCCCGGCGTGATCCCGCCGAATTTTGCGGCCAGGTCGGCGCCAAAAGCGAAGGAAATTCCTCGAAATCACCCGTCGGATGACGGAAGTCGCCGACTTCTTTTGGCGGCTAGCCCGAAGTTCCCCCTCCTAAAGGCGGGTCTGAGTCCCGATCTGCTCTGTGGGCAGGGGTTCCGTGCTCATGTGTTATCCAGAATGTAATCATGTATCTTCCGGGATTAGTTCGGCGTGTCATCCTAGTATCTCGCTACTATCGCGGCGCCTTCGCGCTAGAAAGTAATCATGTATGTGACGCGGGTGCCCAACCGCGGATCACCGCCGGCGGTCCTGTTGCGCGAAAGCTACCGGGAAGACGGCAAGGTGAAAACCCGCACGCTGGCCAACCTGTCGCGCTGGCCCGAGCACAAGGTGGACAAACTGCAGCGCGCGCTCAAAGGACCACCGCCGCGAATGGAGCTGGCCGAGGCGTTTGAGATCACCCGCAGCCTGCCGCATGGGCATGTCGCCGCGGTGCTGGGCACCGCGGCGCGGCTGGGGATGGCTGAGCTGATCGACCCGGCGCCGTCGCGGCGGCGGGATCTGGTGCTGGCGATGCTGGCCGCCCAGGTGATCGCGCCGGGCTCGAAGCTGGCGCTCGCGCGCGGGTTGCGCACCCAGACCGCCACCAGCTCCCTGGGTGCGGTGTTGGGGGTGGCCGGCTGTGACGAGGACGACCTGTACGCGGCGATGGACTGGGTGCTGAGCTGCAAGGAGGCCATCGAAGCCCAGCTGGCCGCCCGCCACCTGGCCGAGGGCACGCTGGTGCTCTATGACGTGTCCTCGGCGGCGTTCGAGGGCCGCACCTGCCCGCTGGGCAAGATTGGGCATGCTCGTGACGGGGTCCGCGGGCGGTTGCAGATCGTCTACGGGCTGCTGTGCACCACGGCAGGGGCGCCGGTGGCGATCGAGGTGTTCGAGGGCAACACCGCCGACCCGAAAACCCTGGCCGCCCAGATCAACAAGCTCAAAGCCTGGTTCGGGCTGTCGCGGGTGTGCCTGGTGGGGGATCGGGGCATGCTCACCTCCGCGCGCATCGAGTCCGAACTTCGCCCGGCCCAGCTGGATTGGATCAGCGCGCTGCGTGCTCCGCAGATCAAGGCCCTCGTCGAGGCGGGAGCGCTGCAGCTGTCGCTGTTCGACGAGCAAAACCTGGTCCAGATCACCCACCCGGACTATCCCGGGGAGCGGCTGGTGTGCTGCCGCAACCCGGCGTTGGCCCAGGAGCGCACGCGTAAACGCGCAGACCTGCTCGCGGCGACCGAAACCGAGCTCGACAAGATCGCCGCGGCCACCCGCCGTGCCAACCGGCCGCTGCGCGGGCGGGACAAGATCGCCCTGCGAGTGGGCAGGGTGATCAACCACTACAAGATGGCCAAGCATTTCACCATCGACATCACCGAAGACTCCTTCACGTTCACCCGCAACACCGAACGCATCGCCGCCGAGGCCACCCTCGACGGCATCTACGTGCTGCGCACCAGCCTGCCCGAACCCACCCTCGCCGACACCGATGTGGTCGCCCGCTACAAGGGACTCGAAGACGTCGAGCGGTTCTTCCGCACCCTCAACACCGAGCTTGACGTGCGGCCCATCCGCCACCGGCTGGCCGACCGGGTGCGCGCCCACATGTTCTTGCGCATGCTGTCCTACTACATCAGCTGGCACATGAAGCAGGCCCTGGCCCCGATCCTGTTTGTCGACAACGACAAACCCGCCGCGGCCGCCAAACGCGCTGATCCCGTCGCCGCCGCCCAACGCTCAGATACCGCGCTGGCCAAGGCCTCCCGCAAACGCACCGAAGACAACCACCCCGTGCACAGCTTCACCAGCCTGCTCGCCGACCTGGCCACGATCTCCGCCAACCACATCCAGCCCACCGACGACATGCCAGCATTCACCATGATCACCACCCCGACCCCACTAAGCAGCGGGCCTTCCAACTACTTGGCATCTCACACCGGTTCGGCTTGGCGTAGTCAGTACACCCAACCAGCCAACCCACAAAACCCCAGCTCACGTCCCCAACACGTCACCAGAGCGGGGGGAACTTCGGGCTAGCGGGCAGGGGCCCACAGGTCGACGGGCACCACGTCGGAGGCGTGGCCATCCATTCCCAGCATCCGTCCCCAGGACTTGACCGAGCGCAGCACAACCCGGGTGTCCAGCACCGCGACACCGGGAAATTCACTCGTTAGCCGAGCAATCACCGCGTCGAGGGCGGACAAGTCATGCAGTTGCATCGTGATAAACAGGTTGGCCGGGCCGCCGCCTACGATCGCTGCACAGAACCGCGTCTCAGGATATTCGACCAAGGCGTGTCCCACCGTGGCGACCGCCAAACCCGCGATCCGCAGCTTGAGCGCCACGCCCGTCGGCCAGCCGGCTTCAACACGGGCGAAATCGGTTCGGAATGCCAGCAATCCGGAGCGGGTCAGCAGATCCACGCGCCGACGGACTACGGCCTCGGGCCGGCCGACCGCCGCAGCCAGATCCCGGAAGCTCAGTCGCCCGTCGCCTTGTAGCGCCAGGAACACCTCGCGGTCGAAAGTGTCGAATTGATGGCCACGCCCTCTTGTACGCGGCTCTGGTGTCACCGCGCGCATTTGTCCGGAACTGAGACCGCCGAGTCGCCAACGGGTCCCGCTGAACATGTGCGTGATCTGGGCCGTCTGGACGCGGCTTAGTCCG
The DNA here is from genome assembly GCA_963811535.1 of uncultured Actinomycetota bacterium. Lineage (GTDB taxonomy): Bacteria > Actinomycetota > Actinomycetes > Mycobacteriales > Mycobacteriaceae > Mycobacterium. The sequence continues at coordinate 498,782 of CAWERF010000004.1, forward strand.
TCGACACTGGGAAGCACATCCACGAGCAGCGCGGCCAGCAGCCATTGATCGGCCGCGACCAGCAACGCATACACGTTGTCTCTGCCGGTCGTGATGTTGACGCTGAACACCTGCGGCAGCGCGGCAAGCCGTGCCGCCACCGACTGCGAAGCGCCCGGATCGCATTCGGCTTCAAACAATGCGCCCACGACCGGCAGTCTCGGGCCGACCGCGGACGACACCCATGCCCGTCCCGTCGACACCAGGCGGCGCCACCTGCGCGCCACTGTGACTGCGGAAACATCGAGCACTCGGCCGAGTTCCTCGAAGCTCACCCGCGGATTGACGTGCAGCCCATCCAACAAGGCGATGTCGAGTTCATCCACACCGTCGGTCACGCCGAAAATTGTCGCTCGGGAACCACCGGCGTGGACGCGAGCAGCTCCAACGGGTCGACATAATCGGCAGCCGGCACCGGCTGCAATGGCCAGTCGAAGCGTTCGTCCTCCGTGGCCGCGGGCGCCACACCGAGCAGGGCGGCTGCGGGTAGCAGCGCCGCCATACGCATAAGCCCAGTTCAGCGGACCGCAAGTGACACCCGCCATGCGCGCGGCATGATCTGTGGGCAGATGTGCGGCTGTGGAAAAGCACCTGTTCGGACCGTGTAAACTCGTCTCCGCAACCTACTTAGGTGGGTTGACTTCGCGCGTCTGCACCACGAGCAAGCTCGTACCGGCATGCCGGGCGGTCCCGCCTCACCGCGGGTTCGGCATCCCGCAGGCGCCAGGGCCCGCCATCACCCGATGCCGGGCGGCAACCGACAACGAAAGCAAGGCACATCCATGGCCGTCGTGACCATGAAACAGCTGCTCGACAGCGGCACCCACTTCGGGCATCAGACCCGTCGCTGGAATCCCAAGATGAAGCGGTTCATCTTCACCGACCGCAACGGCATCTACATCATCGACCTGCAGCAGACGCTGACCTACATCGACAAGGCGTACGAGTTCGTCAAGGAGACCGTCGCCCACGGCGGCACGATCCTGTTCGTCGGCACCAAGAAGCAGGCGCAGGAGTCGATCGCCGACGAGGCCACCCGCGTCGGCATGCCCTTCGTGAACCAGCGCTGGCTGGGCGGCATGCTCACCAACTTCTCGACCGTCCACAAGCGGCTGCAGCGCCTCAAGGAGCTCGAGGCCATGGAGCAGACCGGCGGCTTCGAGGGGCGCACCAAGAAGGAAATCCTTGGCCTGACCCGCGAGAAGAACAAACTGGAGCGCAGCCTCGGCGGTATCCGTGACATGAACAGGGTGCCGTCTGCGATCTGGGTGGTGGACACCAACAAGGAGCACATCGCCGTCGGCGAGGCGCGAAAGCTCGGCATCCCGGTCATCGCGATCCTCGACACCAACTGCGACCCCGATCTGGTTGACTACCCAATCCCCGGCAATGACGACGCGATCCGCTCGGCCGCGCTGCTGACGCGCGTGGTCGCCGCGGCCGTCGCCGAGGGCCTGCAGGCCCGCTCCGGGCTGGGCAATGGCGAAGGCAAGCCGGAGGCGGAGTCCGCCGAGCCGCTGGCCGAATGGGAGCAGGAGCTGCTGGCCAGCGCCACCGCGAACGCGCCGGCCGAAGCGCCCGCCGATGCCCAGCCGGATGTCGCCGGCCCCGCGGCTCCGGAACCGACTGCCACCGAAACCAAGTCCACGGAAGGCTTATATGGCTAACTACACCGCTGCCGACGTCAAGCGACTGCGGGAGCTGACCGGCGCCGGCATGCTCGACTGCAAGAACGCGCTCGGCGAGGCCGACGGCGACTTCGACAAGGCCGTCGAGATCCTGCGCATCAAGGGGGCCAAGGACGTCGGCAAGCGCGCGGAGCGCGCCACCGCCGAAGGCCTCGTGGCGGCAAAGGGCGGCGCGATGATCGAGCTGAACTCTGAGACCGACTTCGTCGCGAAGAATGACGAGTTCCAGAAGCTGGCCGACGACGTTGTGTCCACCGCTGTCGCGTCGAAGGCCGCCGACCTCGACACCCTCAAGGCTGCCAAGGTCGGGGACAAGACCGTCGAGCAGGCGATCGCTGACCTGTCGGCCAAGATCGGCGAGAAGCTCGAGCTGCGCCGCGTCGTGGCGTTCGACGGCAAGGTCGAGACCTACCTGCACAAGCGGTCGGCCGACCTGCCGCCGGCCGTGGGCGTGCTGGTCGAGTTCACCGGCGACGACTCCGAGGCGGCTCACGCGGTTGCCCTGCAGATCGCCGCGCTGAAGGCCAAGTACCTGTCGCGTGACGATGTTCCCGGGGACGTCGTGGCCAACGAGCGCCGCATCGCCGAGGAGACGTCGCGGGCCGAGGGCAAGCCCGAGAAGGCGCTGCCCAAGATCGTCGAGGGCCGTCTGGGCGGGTTCTTCAAGGACGTCGTGCTGCTCGAGCAACCGTCGGTCTCGGACAACAAGAAGACCGTCAAGCAGCTGCTCGACGAGGCCGGCATCACGGTGACCCGGTTCGCCCGGTTCGAGGTGGGCCAGGCGGCGCCATGATGCGCATTCACGCCTACGGTGACGACGCGCTGGGTGACTCCGACGCGGTCGGTTTGGTCGAGCGCATCCGCTCGGGTGAGGTATCGCCTACTGAGCTCGTCGAGGCGGCGATCGCCCGCACCGAAGCGTTGAACCCCGCGCTGAACGGCCTCGCCCATGAGGCATTCGACCGGGCCCGGCGGCAGTCCGCCGGCTACCAGCGTGGCTTCTTCGCCGGGGTGCCGACGTTCATCAAGGACAACGTCGACGTGGCGGGGATGCCGACCATGCAGGGCACCGACGCCTGGATCCCGAGACCGGCGCGGGCTCACGGGGATTGGGCGCGGACCTTCCTCACGACGGGCCTTGTGCCGCTGGGCAAGACGCAGATGTCGGAGTTCGGCTTCAGCGGTTCGGCCGAGCATCCCCGGATCGGGCCGGTCCGTAACCCGTGGAATCCCGACCACACCGCCGGTGCGTCGTCGTCGGGCTCTGCCGCGTTCGTCGCGGCAGGCGCGGTACCGCTAGCACACGCGAACGACGGTGGCGGCTCTATCCGAATTCCGGCCTCCTGCAACGGTTTAGTGGGCCTGAAGCCCAGCCGCGGGCGACTGCCGCTGGACAGCCAGATGCGCCAGATGCCTCTTCGCATCGTCGCCAACGGCGTGGTGAGCCGGTCGGTGCGGGACACTGCCGCCTTCTATCGAGAGGCTGAGCAGGTCTGGCGTAACCCGAAACTGCCGATGATCGGCGACGTCACTGGTCCGCGAAAGCAGCGGCTCAAGATCGCGGTGATAACAACCTCGATCGGGCGGGACTCAAGTGCCGAAGTGCGCGAGTTGACCGTCAAGACGGGCGCGCTTCTCGACGAACTCGGTCACCGGGTCGAGCACCTCGACGGCCCGCCGGTACCCGACCACTTCGCGGACGACTTCGTGTTGTATTGGTCGTTCTTGGCGTTCGCGTTGGTGCGCGGCGGTTCCCGCGCGTTCGGCAAGACCTTCGACCGCGGCCGTCTGGACAACCTGACGCTGGGGCTGGATCGCTTCGCGAGTCGCAACCTGCACCGCCTTCCGCGCGCCATTGCCCGGCTCGCCGCGGTGCGCCGCGCGACCGCACGGTTCTTCGGCACCTACGACGCGGTTCTGACGCCGACGCTTGCCACGGAGACACCCCCGATCGGGCACCTCGATCCGACCGCCGACTACCGGCAGATCATGGACCGGCTGATCGACTGGGTGGCGTTCACGCCCCTGCAGAACGCATCGGGTGAGCCGGCGATTTCCTTGCCGTTGGCCGAGACCGCTGCCGGGCTGCCCCAGGGCATGATGTTGTCCGCCGGCGTCGGGCAGGAAGCCCGGCTGCTGGAACTGGCCTACGAGCTCGAAGAGGCCCGTCCCTGGCGACGGATCCAGGACACCGCAGCAGCCTAGATTCGGTCGACGCGGGCAGGGGAGTGAGGATCCCGTAAAAGTTTCGGGCTCCCGGCGTATGGATCCCGTTCACATCCGCCGCAACGGCGAGCATCCGGAGTAGACGTCGTTGCATGAACCACGCCGACGCGCGCGTCGCGTCACCGAAACGTGCGTGGTGGATGAGATTGCTGGACGGCAACCACCCGTGGGGCTCGTTCGATGCGATGGTCAGCCGCTACGGCCTTCGACGCTATCGATTGAGGGTTTTCCCGCCGGGGATCGGAGCCGCTGACCGGCGCTTCGTGCGGGCTTGGCGCGGTTGGCCCGTGGGAGGGGCGGCGTTGGCACTGCTTGCGGCGATGTGCCTGAGCGATATCGTGTTCAGCCCGATTACGGCATTGGTGCTGTGCGCGGGCACCTACGTCGCCGTGGGCGCGGCGCTCTTCGCCATGTCGGGAGCGGCGCGTGCGCAGGTGCGCTCGCTGTCGGTGATCTCGATCGACGGCTACTCCGACCCACGCACTGAGGCGATGTTCGTTCAGTGGGCAGCGGTCGTCGAGATGTTGACGACGGCCGACGAAATGCGTGAGAGGAGCGACCTGTCACCTGTCGAGTACGAAGCCGTGTGGTGGGAGGCCTACAACCGACTCGAGGTCGGCGCCGATGTCTGACGTTCTGCACCAGCTTCCCGAAATCCTGCTGGTGACCTGCGTCATGCTGGGCGCCCATTATTGGTACCGGCGGGGACGCTCCCGCAGCGGCCACAACCGCGCGCGGCAGTGAGCGCCAAGCTCAAGCAGACTTAGACGATGGAAATCGTTGTCGGTGTTTTGATTTGCGGTTAATGGCACGGCGGGCCGCCGGGCTTCGCCCCGACGACTTCGCCGCCGGCTTCTTGTCGTTGACGATCGCCGATAGCGCGTTCTCGCGCGCGAGCGCCGATAGCTGCGCGTCCCGCTCATTCGGCGGAACGGCGATTAGCGTCAACACCGTACCGACACCGGCAGAATGGACCAGCATGGTGGCGCGTTCGACACTCATGCGTAGCCGCCCCCCTTCCCCCAGCCGGGCAATTATCTGCTCTAGCAGCTTGATGGTCTCGGTGGCACCGGAACTCGGCGTTCCCGGGCGGGTCTGAACGAAGGTCAGCACGTAGGTATGCGGATGCGTCAGGCCGAACTCGACATGCGCGTCCCATAACTGCCGAAGGTCTTGCAGCGTGTGGCCCGAGGGTCGCGCCGATGGTGGGGAGCACGATGCATCGAGGTCTAATCGTCGACCGAGCCGGCGCTCGCGAGCATGCGCTTGAGGTCGCGCCGCTCCTGTGTCGTCAGGCCGGAAAGCACCGTCGCCTCGGCGCGCTGAACGACGACGTCGGTGCGTTCGAGCAGTGCGGAACCGGCAGTGGTCAGCCGCGCAGGGAGCGCCCGGCCGACCGGCACGGATGGCGGGCGCGACACGGCGCCCATGTCTACGAGGCCGCGCAGCACGGTGTTCATCGCCTGTGGGGACACGTTGATGGTGCGCGCCAGTTCGGCGCTCGACATGCCGGGCGCCGCGGACAGCAATCGCATGCAGAGGTATTGGGGGAACGTCAGTCCCAGTGGCCCCAGACCGTCGGTCACCTTGGTCCGGAGCCGGGCCGTTGCGCGAGACAGCAGATAGCCCAGCGGCGGGTCACCCTGTTCTTTCATATCAACCATACTGACATATATCAATCGGGTTGATATGTCGGGCTGACGACACCACCACAGGAATTCCAGCTTGAGTCCGGCCCGGCATGGGTTGGCTCGGTGTGACCGATCGTCGCAGCCTGGTTGCTGTCCGCGCACCTGCGATAGCCCGACACGGGCTACCCGGTCGTCGCTGTGAATGCCCTATGGGGCAGGATTGGGGGTGCCATCTGGAGGGCCGCGGTGGCAAACCGCCTCCGATGGCGCTCTCGTGCGAGGAGCCGGAGGAACCCGATGGGCGATGACGCGACCAGCACCAACGGTGCGTCGTCGACTCCGCATTCGGGGCCCAGGCCGAAGTACTCGCGTGTGCTGCTCAAGCTCGGCGGCGAAATGTTCGGCGGCGGCCAGGTCGGCCTGGACCCCGACGTGGTGCACCAGGTGGCCAAGCAGATCGCCGAGGTGGTCCGCAGCGGCGTGCAGGTAGCGGTCGTCATCGGCGGTGGCAACTTCTTCCGCGGTGCCCAACTGCAGCAGCGCGGCATGGAACGCACCCGCTCCGACTACATGGGCATGCTCGGCACCGTCATGAACAGCCTGGCGCTGCAAGACTTTCTGGAAAAAGAAGGCATCGCCACCCGGGTGCAGACCGCGATCGCGATGGGTCAGGTGGCCGAGCCGTACATCCCGCTGCGCGCCCGTAGGCACCTCGAGAAGGGCCGCGTGGTCATCTTCGGCGCCGGTATGGGCCTGCCGTACTTCTCCACCGACACCACAGCCGCGCAGCGGGCGCTGGAGATCGGAGCGGACGTGGTGCTGATGGCCAAGGCGGTCGACGGCGTGTTCACCGACGACCCGCGGGCGAATCCCGACGCCGAGCTGCTGACCGAGATCACCCACCGCGAAGTCATCGACCGCGGGCTGAGGGTGGCCGACGCTACGGCGTTCAGTCTCTGCATGGACAACCGCATGCCGATCCTGGTTTTCAACATGTTGACCAACGGCAATATCGCGCGGGCCGTCGCGGGTGAGAAGATCGGAACACTCGTCACCACCTGAGGAGGACGCCGTGATCGACGAAACCCTCTTCGACGCTGAAGAGAAGATGGAGAAGGCCGTCGCGGTCGCCCGCGACGACTTGGCGTCCATCCGCACCGGCCGAGCCAACCCAGGCATGTTCACGCGTATCAACGTCGACTACTACGGTTCCGCCACGCCAATCACCCAGCTGTCGAGCATCAACGTGCCCGAAGCGCGACTGGTCGTCATCAAGCCGTACGAACCGTCGCAGCTCGCCCCGATCGAGAAGGCGATTCGCGACTCCGACCTCGGTGTGAATCCGACAAACGACGGAAACGTGATCCGTGTCGCGATCCCACAGCTGACCGAGGAGCGCCGCCGCGACCTGGTCAAGCAGGCGAAGGCCAAGGGCGAGGACGCCCGGGTGTCGGTGCGCAACATCCGGCGGAAGGCGATGGAGGAACTCCACCGCATTCGCAAGGATGGCGAGGCCGGGGAGGACGAGGTCAAGCACGCGGAGAAAGACCTCGACAAGACGACCCATCAGTACGTCGAAAAGATCGACGAACTCGTTAAGCACAAAGAAGGCGAGCTGCTCGAGGTCTAGATGACCCCGCAGCAACCGACTTCCGTGGCAGATACCGATACAGGCAGCCCCGACGGGGCGAAGGTTCCGAAGACCTCGCGCGCCGGGCGCAACCTGCCCGCCGCGATCGCGGTTGGCGCCGCGTTGGGCGGGATCCTGATCGTGATCCTGGTGTTCGCGCCGAAGCTGTGGCTCGTCGTGCTCGCGCTGGCCATCCCGATCGCGACGCACGAGGTCACGCGCCGGCTGCGTGAAGCGGGCTACGCGATCCCGATCATTCCGCTGCTGATCGGCGGCCAGGCCATGCTGTGGCTGACGTGGCCCTACGGACCGGCCGGCGCGCTGGGCGGCTTCGCGGCCACCGTGGTCGTCTGCATGATCTGGCGCCTGGTCGGTCACGGTCTGGCCGACCAGCCCGTCAACTATCTGCGGGACATCTCCGCGACGGTGTTCCTGGCAACCTGGGTGCCGCTGTTCGCGAGTTTCGGCGGGCTGCTGATCTACCCGCACGACGGCGCCGCCCGGGTGTTCTGCCTGATGCTGACCGTGGTGTGTTCCGATATCGGCGGTTACACGGCCGGCGTGTTGTTTGGCAAGCACCTCATGGTCCCCACCATCAGCCCGAAGAAGTCGTGGGAGGGCCTCGGCGGATCGCTGCTGTTCGGGATCACCGCCTCGGTGCTTGCCGTCACGTTTCTGTTGCACAAACCGGCGTGGGTGGGCGTACCGCTTGGCTTGATGCTGGTGGTCACGGGGACGCTCGGCGATCTCGTCGAGTCGCAGGTCAAACGCGACCTCGGCATCAAAGACATGGGCACGCTGCTACCCGGCCACGGTGGCCTGATGGACCGCATCGACGCGATGCTGCCGTCGGCGGTCGCCACCTGGATCGTGCTCACGCTGCTGGCTTGACGCCCGGCTATTCAGCCAGCACGCGACGGCGCCGACGGCAAGTCCGACCGCAATGCCCACGTCTGGACGCTGGCCCAGCATCAGCCACGACAGCACGCCTGCCACAGCGGGTATCACCGCGAACAGCATCGCGACCGCAGCCGCCCCGTGGGCGTTGATCGCACGCACGTAGAGGCTGACCGCCAGTGTCGCGTTCAGCAGCACGATGCCGGTGATCGCGACGGCGGCTTTGACGGGATCGTGTACCGCGAACGGCGTCAGACCGGCCAGCACGGCGGCCGGAACAAACGCAACCGTGTTCTGAAGCGCGCTGGTGGCCCGGAAGTCGACGCCAGCGCAGAACCGCTGTTGGTAGATGCCGCCCGCCGACAGCCCGAGAAGCGCGATCACCAGCAGCACGATGACTGGATCGACCCCGTGAGTGGCCATCAGCCTGCTCGCGCAGGCGGCGAGCACGGCGACCACACCAAGGATCAGCGCGACGATGCGCCGTCGGTTGAGCCGCTCGGCCAGGAACGCCGCGCCGAGGATCGCCGTGGATACCGGGTTCATCGCGATCAGCACCGCGCACAGCACTGCGGGCGCCCCGCGCTCGACGGCCTCATACAGGCAGCAGAACTGCACGGCCTGCATCAGCAGCCCGGTGACCAGGACGTGCCCCAGTTGGCGTCCCCTGGGCCACTGCGCGCTGGACAGCTGCGTCCAGGCGCCCAGGATGGCGGCCGCCAGCCCGAAACGCAGCACGAGTGCGGCCATCGGCGTCATGCCGGCTACGGCCAGGTTCCCGATCGGGTAGCCGAGCGCGTAGAAGAATGTCACCGACGACGCCGTGCGAAGCGGCATGCGGGGGAGGGCCATGCTGTCATGCTCGCGACGGGTGACGGCCGAGTCCAACGATTATTGGCGATCACAACCGATCGCAATTACTGATCGAAATCTCCGCAATGCCGTAGATTCGATGCCGCAAGCTCGTGAGATTGATCGTTTCTGCTGATCGCAATACAGTGGCGGGATGGGTCAGGTGCTGGACATCGCCCCGCTGCGCAGCGTGGTCGCGGTCGCCGACTGTGGCGGATTTCACCGTGCCGCGGCGGCGCTTCACGTCACGCAGTCGGCGGTCAGCCAGCATCTGCGCAAGATCGAGGCCGTCGTCGGCGGCCCGGTGGTTGAGCGGTCCGGCCGCGGCGTGGTGTTCACCGAACTGGGTCAGCGGGTGCTCCGGCACGCCCGCACGATCCTGGCCGCCCACGACAGCGCTCTCGACGACCTCGGCGCGACCGATCGGCGCGTGCTCGTCATCGGTGCGACCGAGCACGGTGCCGACGTGATGCTGCCTGGCCTGACCGGCGCGCTGCGGCAGCGCCTGCCCGACTGGCGGCTCCGGTTCCGCCTCGACCGCAACGTGTCGCTGGCCGACGCGATCGAGCGCGGACTCGTCGACCTCGCCGTGATGCTCGACGGTTCCGGGTTCGATCGCGCAAATGCTTCGGGAGTTGTTGAGCTGAAATGGATTTCCTCACGGACCTTCGCCGCACCGGTGGGTGAGCCGCTGCCGTTGGTGATCTTCGGAGAGCCCTGCACGTTGCGTGAGCCGGCCTTCTCGGCGCTCGACAAGCTGGGTGCGGACTATCAGATCGTGGCCGAATGTGCCGACCTTGCCGGGCTTTATGCGGCCGTGCGGTCTGGCCTGGGGGTTGCGCTGCTGCCGGTGATCGGACGGCTGCCCGACGGACTGTGCCCGGCCGAAGGATTGCCGGCGGCCAACCGAGCATCGGTCTTCGTCCGAGGTCGTGCCGGCATCGACAAGTCGGTGGTGGCCACCGTCGACGACGCGGTGCGCGATGTTCTTGCGGCGGAAAGGTAAGGCGCATAATGGAGTTGGTGTTCACTGCGCCACGCCACGCGTTGCCTCCGCGGCACCTGGCCGATCTCGACAACGACGGCCGCGTCGCGGCGGTCACCGAGCTGGGTCTGCCGGCGTTTCGGGCCAACCAGCTGGCCCACCAGTACTACGGGCGATTGATTGCCGACCCCCGCAAGATGACCGATCTGCCCGCCGATGTGCGGGACAAGGTCGCCGACGCGATCTTCCCCACGTTGCTGACGGCGGTACGGGAGATTGAGTGCGACGCCGGTGAGACCCGAAAGATGTTGTGGAGGGCGATCGATGGCACCACATTCGAATCGGTGTTGATGCGGTACCCACAGCGCAACACCGCGTGCATCTCGTCGCAGGCCGGCTGCGGCATGGCGTGCCCGTTCTGCGCCACTGGGCAGGGTGGGCTGACCCGCAACTTGTCGAGCGCCGAGATCCTCGAGCAGGTGCGGGCCGCGGCTGTCGAGTTGCGTGACCGCGATCACGGAAGGTTGTCCAATGTCGTGTTCATGGGCATGGGGGAGCCGCTCGCCAACTACAACCGGGTGCTTGCTGCCGTCCGCCGGATCATCACGGCGCCGCCACACGGCTTCGGCATCTCCGCGCGCTCGGTGACCGTGTCGACCGTCGGTCTGGCCCCCGGGATTCGCAAACTGGCCGATGAACGCCTCAGCGTCACATTGGCGTTGTCGCTCCATGCCCCCGACGACGAGCTGCGCGACACTCTGGTCCCGGTGAACACCCGCTGGAAGATCGCCGAAGCCCTCGATGCGGCAAGGTATTACGCCGATGTGACGGGCCGGCGGGTGTCGATCGAGTACGCGTTGATCCGTGACATCAACGACCAACCGTGGCGAGCCGACCTGCTGGGCAAGCGATTGCGCAGTGCGCTCGGACCGCTGGTGCACGTCAACGTCATCCCGCTCAACCCGACGCCGGGCAGCAAGTGGGACGCCAGCCCCAAGGCCGCAGAACGCGAGTTCGTCAAGCGGGTCCGCGAGCGGGGAGTGTCATGCACCGTGCGCGACACCCGCGGCCGCGAAATCGCGGCGGCCTGCGGTCAATTGGCCGCGACCGCTGAGCCGTCAAGTGGGCCCTAGGAGCTGATCGGCTGAATGTCAGCCGTCTGGGGGCAGCGACTCAGCGGGTGAGACCGCGGCGGCGAAGCCACCAGTCGCGCCCCACGACGACAAAGATGCCGGCCGCGAACGCGATCAGGAAATAGTCCTCGACATGGCCGACCTGGTTCCCGTCGATCATGAACAGCAGGAATAGGCCGATCACGATGAGGACCACGTGCCAGACCCGCGGCGCGGTACCGCTCCAGCCCCACGCGGCTGACGGCACGTCCTCGACGTCTACCCCGGTGTGTCGTTCGACCTCGGTGCTGGCCACGGCGCTCCTGCTCAGTTGACGGGCAATCGCCCACATTCTGGCATACGAGCCTTAGCCGATCTGCCCATAGCGGCGCAGCGCCTCGGCACGCTCGCGCTTGTGGTCGACGATTGCGTCCGGGTAGCCCTCCGGCCTGCCCTTCTCCAGCGAGTGGACGTCGTCGACATGGGCCAACTCAGGCACCCAGCGCCGAACGTAATCGCCTGAGGGGTCGAACTCTTGGCCCTGAGTGGTCGGGTTGAACACCCGGAAATACGGCGCCGTGTCGGTGCCCGACCCCGCGCACCATTGCCACCCGTGCTGGTTGTTGGCGATGTCGCCGTCGACGAGTTGCTCCAAGAACCAGCGCGCACCCCACTGCCACGGCAAATGCAGATCTTTGACCAGAAACGACGCGACGATCATCCGGACCCGGTTCGGCACGAAACCCGCGGCGCGCAGTTGGCGCATCCCGGCGTCGACGATCGGGAACCCTGTCGTGCCGGCCTTCCAGGCCTCGAACGCGCGCCTGGCGTCCGGCCCGGTATCCACTTTGATCGCGTCGAAATTGCGGTTCCAGTTGCACCACGCGCTGTCGGGCCACTCGTGCAGCACCGAGGCGTAGAAATCGCGGAACGCCAACTCCCGCAGGTAAGCCGCGTGCCCCTTGCGGCGTCGGTCGATGTCGGCGGCCATCGTGCGCGGATGGATCGTGCCGAATTTCAAGTGCGCCGACATGTGGCTGGTGGCGTCCTTGTCGGGACGGTTGCGGTCCTCGGCGTAGTCGTCCAGTTTGGTGTCGACGAACTCCGCCCAGCGGCGCAGCGCCGCTGGCTCGCCCGCGGTCAGGTCCAACTCCATACCCGGGTCCGGGATGTCGACGGCGTGTTTCAGGCCCGCCGGGTCCAGCCAGCGCGCCGAGTCCGGCCCGGTATTGGCCGGTGTGCGCCAACCCGTTTCATGCCAGCGGCGGAAGAACGGGGTGAATACCTTGTACGGTGCACCGTCATGTGTGGTGACGCGGCCGGGCGAAACCAGGTACGGCGATCCGGTCGCCTCCAGCGGTACGTCACCCAGCGCGTCACGCACCCGTTCGTCGCGCCCGCGTCCGAACGGCGTGAATTCCGCGGAGACGTGCACAGCAGACGCGCCGATCTCCTTGACGATCTTGGGGATCCGGTCTTCCGGCCGCCCGCGGGTGACGTAGAGCCGGCCGTCGAGCTGATCACGCAACAGCCGTAGCGAGTCGCACAGAAACTGGAGCCGGCGCAGGCCCGACGACGCCTCCAGGCGTGGATCGAACACGAAGCAGGCGAGCACGTCATCATCGGCGGCGGCGCTGAGCACCGGCGGCAGGTCGCGCAGCCGCAGGTCACGGCGAAACCACAACAGCGTCGGCATGCCCTCATGCTGCCCGCGATTTCCGGCGCGGAAACCGGCGACTTGGCCTAACTTGGTGATGTGGGCCGGCTGCTCTCCGTGGCGTTGGCGCAGTATCCGCAGGTCACGGATTCAAATCCCGTCGCGCAGCTACATCGGCAGGCCCGCGACATCGGCACAGAAGCCCACAGATGACACCGAAAGCGCAGGCAGATGAGCAATTCTGCGCACATTGCGCGCTTTCAACGATTTGGCCCGTGGAGGCGCGCGTTTCAGAACTTAACGATCAAAGCGCGCAATGCGCGCAAGTGCAGACCGCGGGTGTTCGCCACCCTGTGCCAAAGCACCTGCCGCCGGTTGTCAATCCAACACACCGATACGACGCCCGGCCGCAACAATTCACCAACCCCGACATGCCGACCGCTACAGTTAACACGAGGCGCCGGCGTCGTGGCCGGGCAGGTCATCGAGGCCAGACACCGTTGAGCCAGAACGGCATCGAAAACACGCCTGACAAGCCCACAGACGGCTCGACAGCAGCGATCGGCATAACAAACACCACCGACCAGCCGACACGCGGCCCGCTCGCCCTGGCCGATGACAGCGGTATCCCCCAAACGGTGGACGTCAGATTCGTCCCCTATATGGGCTGTTCAGCCGACTGACACCTGGTGAGCTATCTCGAATAGTCGTTGCCATGACGGATTACGCGTTTGTCGACACCGAATGCACCGGACTGGGTTTGGACGCAGACATCTGGGAATTCGCGGCCGTGCGCCGCGGCGCCGATGGATCCCGCTCCGAACTGCACATGTTCGTCGAGCACGATCCAGCCAAAGCGGCCCGACTCCCAGAGCCCTTCCGTACCGACTATGCCACCCGTTGTCCCATCGACGCGACCGAGCGCGTGCCTCAGCGGCAGGCCGCCGCTAGGATCGCCGAATTCATCGGGATTAACACCGTCGTCGTCGGGGCGGTGCCAACCTTCGATAGTCAACGCGTCGCGGTGCTGTTTGCCCGACACCGCCTGCCTGCCCCAACCTGGCTCTACACCGTGATCGACGTCAATGCCCTTGCCGCCGGCCGTCTGCAGGCGCAAGGTCAGCCCGTTCAACTCCCCCTCCACATCGACCGTCTCAGCCGCCAACTGGGCATCAACGCCGACAACTACTCGCGGCACACCGCGCTGGGTGACGTCGGCTTTGTTGAAGACGTTTTTGACCGGTGCATGCAACCCCTTGACGCAACCGCCACCCCTTCTGAACAAGCGGCCACCCTTCGCGAACCGGCGCTGGTTTGATGCCGGTCTGATGGTCGAGGCGTCACGGCTGAGACCTGGGTTTGGGCGCGTGATAGGTGGTCTCGTTTTCTTCGGGCGGTACGTAGTCGAGCGGGCTGTGCAATCGGCAACGCTTCGCGGGTTGGCTCCTCGTGGCCGAGCAGACCGGGCAGGCGCACGATCAGCTCAGGCGCGACGGCCTCGACACCCGATTACAGCAGGAGTCGAACGACGCACGCGCCGAGCTGGAGCAGCGCTAAAAATGTCCGGCCGGCGCGCATAATCGCGGCCCGAGGTAATCGGGTCGCTCGCTGAGCATCAGGCTGCGTTCGCTTGATCATGGTGCATGACGGGTACGACAGATTCGGCGATCTCGCGCTCGAACCGGTAGGTGCGCTAGCCGGGCTTTCGGGCACCGAAGCAGAGCTGGATGAACGCGAAGTAGAACTCGCCATGGGCGGCTAATTGGTCCTGTTCGGCTTTCCACGCGGCGGCTTCGGCGGAGTCCATACCGCCCTGCTCGACGGCGTACTGGACAATTAGCGGGGTAATAGCGCCGGCGTGGGTCTCGGGGTCGAGCGTGTTGGTAGCGAAAGTGTGCCCGTGCATGGTCACGTCGGCAAAGCCGGCGTCGCGAAGCCGCGGCGCGAGCGTCTGCGGTAGCGAAGGGTGGGTCAAGTGGCGGTCCCAGGCGTCGAGCATCCGCCGCATTCGCGGGTGATCGGCGGTGTGCCATGACAGCGTCGCCCAGTCGATGTCCCAGACCACGACGCGCCCGCCGGGCCGCAGCGCGCGGTGCATCTCGGCCAGCGCGGCCGTGACGTCGGGCACATACTCGAGGACCTGTACGGCCACAGCCGCGTCGAACGTGCCGTCGGGCACCGGCAGCGCTGTGGCGTTGGCTTCGTAGAACGCGACGTTGTCGCGGCCCTCGACGCGCTTGGCGGCCACGGCCAGCATCGCCGGTTCGCTGTCCACGCCTGTGACCCAGCCCTCTGTGCCGACCGCATCGAGCAGCTCGGCTACGTAGAAACCGGGGCCGCAGCCCACGTCGAGCACGCGCTCAGCCGGTTGCGCCGCGAGCGCCTCGTGGACGAGACGCCGTCGGCGCACGATATCCCGCCGGCGATTGACGACTTCCAGGAAGTTGACCATGCCCTCGTCGAAGCTGAGCTGTGCCACGCGCGAAGCCTACGCTGGTCACACTGGGATGCTCGGCGAGGAGACGATCACGACACGAGCCAGACGCCATGTCGTCCAGGAGGACATCGTGATCGAGAAGCTGCAGGACTTCCCGACAACGTCGCCGCATAGGTGTGCCACGGGCATCTGACGAAGGCCGATTACGCAGGGGTGATACCCCACATCCAAGACAAGCTTGCTCGGCACAAGAAGCTGCGGGCCTACACCGAGCTCGCGCCCGATTTCGCCGGGATCGATCCCGGCGCCAGGTGGGACCATACGAAGTTCGGCTTCGGGCACCTCTTCGACTTTGAACGCGGCGCATTCGTCAGTGACATGACCTGGATGAACCGGGCGGTGCAAGTCTTCGCTTTGTTCATACCTGGGCAGTGGCGTGTGTTCCCGACCGCTGCGGGCTACGCGCGCGCCACCGAAGCGCCCACCACCGGCGCGGGCCAGGCTGGAGCCGCACGGTGAGAGGGTGCGGTGAGGGGTGCCGTTGGGGAATTCATTCAATTGTTTGTTCAATCGTTGAACTCTGGGTACGGTCCCGACCGTGGCCTGACCGTGACCAATAAATCACCACTCACAGCCCGCGACCAGTTGGCGCGCACAGCCGCACAGTGGGGCTGGGAAGCGATTGACACCTGCATGTGCAGCCCTCGCGAATCCTGTTACCGCAGAGCGCTGTTCACGATCTCGGTCATCTTCTCAGAGCGCGATTCCGACGTTGCCTACTCGACGCTTTGGCTCGATGAGCCGACCGGCACCCAGGGCCCGCAGCAGCGATGCATCGCGGTGATCGATGAGGGCGGCTTCAAAGGGCCTCCGCGTCGAGGTCTGGATGACGATGCGTGGCGAGTCGGCGACCAAGCGAGGCGACGAATGAAGAGATCGATAGGCAGCTCGCCGGGGCGGCTCGGTTGGCAGTGCCGCGCGTTTATCAGATCCGCGACGGGCGACGCTAAACCCGCAGTTCCAGTCCGCAGAAAGTCCGCAAGAGCGTTGGAACTAAACCACTCCCACCAACGGCACCAACCGGCGTTGCCCCGGTTCAGGGCAGGTTTCCAAGACTCCCCGCGCCTTGCCGATCGCTAATGCGGAGTTCGTGATCAACGTCGTCAAGACCATCGGTGCCGACCGCAAACAGGAGCGGGTGCTGGCGCGCGCCAACGCGATCGTCAACCAGGTCTTCGTGCTCAGCGTCAACGCGGCCGGTCCGGTCGCGATGGGCGGCTCGCTAATGGTCGATCCCGAGGGCACTGTGATCGCCGACCTGCCCACCGCCGAGCCCGGGGTCATCCGCGTGGTGCTGGACCTCGACGACGTCACGCGTGTGCGCGAGCGGGGCACCGAGGGATACAACCGGATGTGGTCGCAGATGGCTCCCGACGATCCCGTCATCGACCTGCCGGTCTACCAGGCCGCATCGATCCCACCCGTTGGCAGCCGCTGGCCGAGGAACGCTCGCGCGACGAGCGACCGAAAGGAGCCCGATGATCACCGAACGCCGCGCACACCACGCCACCCTGCAGAACACGCTGCATCGCCACGGTCGCAATGCTGTTCACCGCGCTGAGTTACGGCGTGATGGCGCGTCACTTTCCGATCGCAGGGTCCGCCTACGCGTACGTGCGCAAGTCGCCGGATGCACGGCTTGGCTTCGTCGTCGGCTGGGCGATACTGCTGGACTATCTCTTTCTGCCGCTGGTGATCTGGCTGATCGGTGGCGCCTACCTGAAGGGCCAGTTTCCCGGCGTGCCGTTTTGGGTGTGGATCGTCGCCTACATCGTGGTCACGTCGGCGCTCAACGTGATCGGCCTGGAGGTGGCCGACCGGGCCAACTTCGTGCTGATGACGTTTCAGCTGCTGATCCTGCTGCGGTTCGTGGTGCTGTCGATCGGTCATCTGGTCAGCGACTCGCAGACGCTGGTGTCGATGAGGCCGATCACCGGTGACGGCGGCTTCAGCGCGATCGCGGCGGGTGCGGCGGTCGCGGCCTATTCGTTCCTCGGCTTCGACGCGATCAGCACGCTGACCGAGGAGACGCACGACGCCGAACGCACCGTCCCGCGCGCCATCGTGCTCGTCGCGTTGATCGGCGGCGCGATCTTCATCGTGGTGACCTAGGTCGTGACGCTGGTCGCGCCGGGCGGGACGTTCGAGCATCCCGACTCGCTGGCTTCCGACATCGCCAAGACGATCGGCGGCAGTTTGTTCGGCGCGGTGTTCCTCGCGGGGTTGGTGATCGGCCAATTCACGTCCGGCCTGGCCGCGCAGGCCGCCGTCGCCCGGCTGCTCTACGCGATGGGCCGCGACGGTGTGCTGCCGAACCGCTTCTTCGGCTGGGTGTCGGAGCGGTTCCACACGCCGGTGCTCAACATCGGGCTGGCCGGGGTGATCGGCCTGGCCGCGATCTTCCTCGACGTCAGCACGTCGACGTCGTTCATCAACTTCGGCGCATTCACCGCGTTCACCCTGGTGAATCTCGCCGTGATCGGGTACTTCCTGCGGCACCGGGGCTCGGGGCTCAACCCGTGGCGCTACATCCTGCTTCCGGGCATCGGCGCGGCGATCGATGCGTACTTGCTCACCCGGCTCGACTCCCGGGCGCTGATCCTCGGGCTGTGCTGGCTGACGATCGGCGTGATCTATCTGCTGGTACTGACGCGCGAGCCGCCCGACCTCGAGGGCGTCGCGCGGGCCGCATGATCGAACCGACGATGTGCGGTGCGCGTCACTTCAGGTGTAACGTCAGCAAAGGAGGTGCGCTGGCGTGAAGGCCGGACTTTTAATCAGTTGCAAATCCTTGGCACTTGCGGTTATGGCGGCGGTGTTGTTGCTGGGCCTCATCACCACACCTGTTGCGCGCGCCGACGCCCGGATGAACTTCACCGGAACCACGCTCAGCGGCGGGTCCTTCAGCGGCGCCAGCTTGCAGGGCAAACCCACGGTGCTCTGGTTCTGGACACCGTGGTGCCCGTTCTGCAACATCGAGGCCCCGGGGGTTAGCGATGTGTCCTCCTCTAATCCGAAGGTGACGTTCGTCGGCATAGCCGGGCGCTCCGACGGCGGGCAGATGCAAAGCTTCGTGTCGAAGTACAACTTGAACTTCACCAACCTCAACGACGCGGACGGGTCTTTGTGGGCGCGCTTCGGTGTGCCGTGGCAACCGGCATACCTGTTCGTCCGCCCCGACGGCTCATCGACCTTCGTGAACAACCCGACCGCGGCGATGGCCGAGCAGGAGCTGTCGGACCGGGTTAAGGCCCTGACGGCGTAGGCGTCGGAACACAGTGAACCAAGACCTGGCGGGCTTGGCGTTCGGCGCTGGCCTGGTGGCCGCCCTCAACCCGTGCGGATTCGCAATGCTGCCAGCGTATTTGGCATTGGTGATCGGCGAGGGCACAGGTCGGCCGCCTGCGATGGTGCGCGCACTCGCGGCCACCGTCGCGATGACAGTCGGGTTCGTGGCCGTGTTCGGTTTGTTCGGGCTGCTGACCGTAGAGGTCGCGTCGACGGTGCAGCGCTACGTGCCCTACGCCACGGTGGTGATCGGGATCACCCTTGTGGCCGTTGGCGTTTACCTGCTGACGGGTCGCGAGTTCACCGTGTTCGTGCCAAACCCCTTGGCGCACAGGGGTCGATGGGCGCCAACGGCGCGGATTGGTTCGATGCTCGGCTACGGGGTGAGTTATGCGATCACATCGCTGTTGTGCACGATCGGCCCGTTCCTCGCGCTCACCGGCGCGGGGGTACGCAGCGGCCCGATGCTGCAGACCGTGTGGGTGTACCTCGCCTACGCCGCCGGCTTCGCCCTGGTCGTTGGTGCGCTGGCCGTC
Source organism: uncultured Actinomycetota bacterium (assembly GCA_963811535.1). Taxonomy (GTDB): domain Bacteria; phylum Actinomycetota; class Actinomycetes; order Mycobacteriales; family Mycobacteriaceae; genus Mycobacterium. The sequence goes on from CAWERF010000004.1 coordinate 517,820, forward strand.
GCGGCCGCGTTCGCCAGCTCGGCGCTGACCGACCGCATCCGGTCGATAGTGCCGTTCGTCAACCGGATCAGTGGCGCGCTGCTCGTGATCGTCGGGCTGTACATCGGCTACTACGGCGTCTACGAGCTGCGGATATCCGGCCCCAACGTCAACCCCGCCGACCCGATCATCATCGCCGCCGGGCGCCTGCAGGGCACGGTGGCCGGGTGGGTGTATCAGCACGGCGCATGGCCATGGCTGGTGGCGCTGGTGCTGCTGATACTCGCCGCGCTGGCCTGGATCTGGCGGGCGAGGGCACGACGCTAGCACCACACTGACACTTGCCATGACATCATGATGATGTCACTATGATGTCATGGACTTGCAGCATTATGTCGAGGACGTTCGGCACCAGCTGACTGTCGCGGCGGAGGCCGGCGGACCCGATGCGACCGCGCTGGCTGAACGCCTGACCGCGCCGCTGGACTCGGCGATCCGGCTGGCTCTGCTCGATGCGCTGTCTGCGGCAGCAGAGGAGATCACGCGCGAATTGGCGCCGGCGTCGGTAGACCTTCGCCTGAAAGGTCGCGACCCGGAATTCATCGTCACCGCTGTCGCTCAGGAGGCCGGCCACGAATTCGAGGCCCCCGCCGAGGTGCAGGCCGTCGCCGACGACGACGGCGGTACCTGGCGGGTCACACTGCGGCTACCGGAGGGCCTGCGGCCGAAGGTCGAAGCAGCGGCGCGCAGAGAGGGCGTTTCGGTCAACGCCTGGCTGGTTCGCGCAGCAGGCGCGCGTGTCGAGCCGGCCGCACAACGGACCAACACCCGCCACCACATCACCGGCTGGGTCCGCTGACACCCGAAAATCAAAGGAGGAGAACGATGCCCACATTCGCCACACCCGATCCCATCACCGCGCGCGTCGAGGCCAGCTCGGGCTCGATTCGACTCATCGCCACAGAGCGCTCAGACACCATCGTCGAAGTCCGGCCCCGTGACGAATCCCGCACGGCCGACGTCAGATCCGCCGAGCAGGCCCGCATCTATTACGCGAACGGCAAGCTTGCCGTCGCGCCTGCGAAGTTCGGCTTCCTCGGCTATCGGATGGGCGCGGTCGACGTTGTGATCGAACTGCCGTCCCATTCCCGGGTTCACGTCGCAGTCGCATCCGCCGACGTGCACGCCGACGGCGAATTCGCCGACTTCCACTTTGATTCGGCCAGCGGGCGGCTGGAAGTGCAGTCGATCAGCGGCACGGCGAAGATCGCGACCGCATCCAGCGACGCGGCCATCGCCGAGCTCGACGGGGACGCGAAGTTCCAGGCCGCCAGCGGCTCGCTGTCGCTCGACCGACTGAGAGGCAACGTGAACTCGCAAACCGCGTCCGGTTCGGTCAGCGTGGCCGCGGCCGTCTGTGGCGCCGTCGTCGCGCACACCAGCAGCGGGGACGTCGAGGTAGGAATCCCTGAGGGGACCGCCGCCCAACTCGACATCATGACCGGATCCGGCACGGTCACCAACCGGCTCCAGCCGTCCGACGGCCCAGAACACGACGACAAGACAGTCATCCTGCAGGTGCGCACCGGGTCCGGCGACGTCGACATCCACCGCTCGCTCACGGCGCACGCCTGACGCTCGGCGGTCAGCGCGCGCGGATCAAGGTCACCGCGCTGGTCGCCACGCTGAGGTAACGCGGGTCGGGCCGAACGGCGTTCTCGCGCATGGCCGCCTCACAGACCTTGATGGCGTGCTCGTCGCCGATGTCAACGGCCTCGGCGGCGAGCGCGGCGAAGTCGCGCGCGCCACCGGTCGGTGCGGCCTCGGACGTGGAAGTCGAGCGCTTCCCGCCGAGTGCGGCGAACAGTTCCTTGTTGACCGCCTCGATCGTGTGGAACGACGGCGCGTGTAGTTCAACCGGAAGGTGCGCCACGAGCAGCCGCATCGCCGCCGGCCCAGTGATGGTGTGGATCAACGGAATTGGGAACGACGGCATCGTGGCGGTGTAGTGGCCGCAGTATTCGGCGGTGAGATGGCTGAGGGCCTCATCGACCGCTTCGGTGTTGAGCTCGCTGGGCAACGGGAGCTCCTTTTGCAGCGGTTTGAACGACGTCGCCCAGAGTGCCAGGCCGCGGGCCAGCTCATCGATTTGCAGACCGCTCGGCTCGGTGACCCCGCCCAGGGACCGTACCGCGTGGGCGCAACGAATTACACCGTGGAGAAGCGCCCCGGCGCAGCCCGGCAGCAGTCTCAACCACCACGTTTGCAAGACCTCGCGCCATGAGGTGTCGGCCAGTTCCGCGCGGAACACCTGCACCCAATCGCCGCTGCGGTTGAGATCTCCTAGCGCCGAGCGCCACTCGTCGGGCACTCGGTCATCGATCGGCCGCGTGGGGCGGGGGAGCGGTTTGTAGTTGCGGCGCGCGATGGTGGCGTCCAACCAGTCGTCGACCTCGGCGCAGTAGCCCATCGTGGCCAGTGCCTCCGCGGCCATCGGACCGTGATTGGCGAAGAAGCGCTCGGTGAAGAGGCCGGTCGACTGGAGCCGGTCCAACGCGCCGTTCACCGCTTCGGCGTAGGTGACCGGACTTTGACAGCTCATGCAAATATGACGGCCTGACAACCGAAGAAGTTACAAGGCCACCGCCCTTACGCTTCACTGAGAGCCGTCCAGTATGGCTTACCTCCCGAGTGAAGGAAGCGCGTGGAATTCTGGTGTGGCACGGCGTTCATGAAGACCGAAGAGGCGCCTGCGGTGGCACGGATGCTCGACGAGGCCGGCTACGACGGGATGGTGTGCTCCGATCATCTGATCTACCCGCGCGACCTTGCGTCGCCGTATCCGTCGCCCACCGGGCGTCCGATGTGGTCGCCCGATACCGCCTGCCCCATGTGGGGCACCCTGCCAGATCATTCTGACTCTCCGATTCGGGACACCTGCGAAACGACAACGCCCAGGCCAACGTTGGCCTGGGCGCTGCGCTATTCCGTTCTCAGGGTTGATCCGGCTGAATGTGTTTGCACCATTAGCAAGGGTCGCCGTCGGGCGTGTAATACGGCACACCCTCTGCCGAGTAGCACGGCTCCTGGCCCGCCCAGTACGGCGCGGTGGCGCCCGCGATGGCCACGGCCCCCACGTCACCGGCTATGTCGGTGCAGCCACCCGCCGCGACATGGCGTCCATGTGCGCCGGCGCACACGTCGGCGTGCGCGGCCGGTGCGATGACGACGGGCGCTACCGCCATCGCCATGGCTGTCAATAGTGCTGCTGCCAGCTTCTTCATCGCATACTTCCCTTTTGCTAGCCCGGCCCACCGTGATTATCGCAGTCAGCCAGGGTTTCGACGGTGTTTCATCCGGCACCGTCACCCGGTCTAAGGCGATGCGGTCTGCACCAGGCGATTCACGATGAAATCACGTGGGGCAGATTCCCCACGTGGAAACCGCCTGCTCATCGCCTGTTTTCAGGTTCCCGCAATTGTGCGTCCTAGAGTGCACTGCGGGTGGCCGGACTCCTGGGTCCTGATCGGCGCGATGGCGTCAGTGACCAGTCGGCTGCGCTTCACGAATGCCGTCTACGTCGCGCCCGCGCGTCCCCTGCTGGAAGTCGTCAAGCAGGTGGCCACCGCATCGGTCGTGTCGCAGGGGCGGGTATCGCTCGCGGTTGGCGTGGGATGGATGCGCGAGGAATTCGACTTGATGGGCCAGGACTTCGGCAATCGAGGCGAGCGACTCGATGAGATGATCCCGGCCCTGCGTGCGCTGTGGCAGGGCGGGTGGGTGTCGTGGAGCGGACGGCATTACCAAGTGCCGGAATTGATGATCGAACCGCACCCACCCGCACCGGTGCCGATTATGTGCGGCGGTGAGTCCGACGCCGCCCTGCGACGGGCAGCACGGCTCTGCAACGGCTGGGTCGGTTACGGCTACGCGTGGGACGACGCCGTCCGCTACGTCGAGAAGTTGAACGCACTTCGCGCCGAGTACGGACGCCGCAGCGAGCGGTTCGAGATCATGTTGGCGCTTTTTGAAGCGCCGTCCCCTGATCTCGTCAAGCGGGCCGAAGACGTCGGCATCACCGCGCTGATGTGCAGCCCGTGGGCCACGGTTGGCGACATAACACCCGGCGCGCACGAATCGCTGAGGCTCGACGCCGAGAGATACCGGCGGCCGATCGAGCGGTTCGCCGAAACCGTGATCGCCACCTCCCGGTAATAGCGCGGCACAATAGATCGGTGACCACGGACCGCAGGCGCGTGCTGATCTTGGGCAGCACGGGCTCGATCGGCACCCAGGCGCTGGAGGTCATCGCCGCCAACCCCGACCGCTTCGAGGTCGTCGGGCTCGCCGCCGGGGGCGCAAACGCGGGTCTCCTCGCACAACAGCGCCACGCGACCGGCGTGACGAAGATCGCGATCGCCGATCCGGATGCTGCAGACACCATCGACGCCGTCACCTATCGCGGCGCCGATGCCGTCGGCCGCCTGATCCGGAACACCGAGGCCGACATCGTGCTCAACGCGCTCGTGGGCGCGCTGGGCCTGGAGCCGACGCTGGCCGCGCTCGAAACGGGCGCCCGGCTGGCGCTGGCGAACAAGGAGTCGCTGGTAGCCGGTGGCCCGCTGGTACTCAAAGCCGCCGCGCCCGGCCAGATCGTGCCGGTCGACTCCGAACACTCTGCGCTTGCACAATGCCTGCGGACGGGTGACCGCACAGAAGTCGCCAAATTGGTGCTCACGGCCTCCGGCGGTCCGTTCCGCGGCTGGTCGGCCGCCGATCTGGAGCACGTCACACCCGCGCAGGCGGGCGCGCACCCGACCTGGAACATGGGTCCGATGAACACGCTGAACTCGGCGTCGCTGGTCAATAAGGGGCTCGAGGTAATCGAGACGCACCTGCTGTTCGGGGTGCCCTACGACCAGATCGACGTGGTGGTGCACCCGCAGTCGATCGTGCATTCGATGGTCACGTTCACCGACGGCTCGACGATCGCGCAGGCCAGCCCCCCCGACATGAAGCTGCCGATCTCGCTGGCGCTCGGCTGGCCCGCGCGGGTGCCCGCGGCGGCCGCGGCCTGCGACTTCTCCACCGCGGCCAGCTGGGAGTTCGAGCCGCTCGACGCCGACGTGTTCCCCGCGGTGGATCTGGCCCGCGCGGCGGGGAAGGCCGGCGGCTGCATGACCGCGGTCTACAACGCAGCGAACGAGGAGGCCGCCGCCGCGTTCCTGGCCGGCCGCATCCCGTTCCCGGCGATCGTGCGGACCATCGCCGACGTGCTGGGCGACGCTGACCAGTGGGCCGCCGAACCCGCTACCGTGGAAGACGTACTCGACGCGCAGCGGTGGGCCCGCGACCGGGCCGGTCGTGCCGTGACACAGGAGGTTCAGGCAACCACATGATGTTCGTGATCGGCATTGTGCTGTTCGCGCTCGCGATCCTGGTTTCCGTCGCGCTGCACGAATGCGGCCACATGTGGGCGGCCCGCGCGACGGGGATGAAGGTGCGGCGCTACTTCGTCGGCTTCGGGCCGACGCTTTGGTCCACCCGCCGCGGCGAGACGGAGTACGGCGTCAAGGCCGTCCCGTTGGGCGGCTTCTGCGACATCGCCGGCATGACGTCCGTCGACGAGCTCAAGCCCGACGAGATCGACCGCGCGATGTTCAAGCAGAAGGTGTGGAAGCGCGTCGCCGTGCTGTTCGCCGGACCCGCCATGAACTTCGTGATCGGCCTGGTGCTGATCTACGGCATCGCGGTGATGTGGGGACTGCCCAACCTGCACGCCCCGACCACCGCCGTCGTCGGCCAAACATCTTGCGTCGCAGCGGAAGTCACGAAGGGCCAGCTCGGTCAGTGCACCGGCGCCGGACCCGCGGCCGCGGCGGGCATCCGCCCCGGTGATGTGATCACCAAGGTGGGCAACACCGACGTGCACACGTTCGACGAGCTGGTCACCGCGGTCCAGAAGCTGACCGGTCCCACCCCGGTCGTCGTGCAGCGCGACGGACGCGACATCACCACCGTCGTCGACGTCACCCAAACCCAGCGGTGGACCAAAGCCAGTGACCAGGCACCCTCCACGGTCGGTGCAATCGGAATCAGCGCCGCGCAGTACGGCCCGACGCACTACAACCCGATCACCGCGGCGCCCGCGACGTTCACGTTCAGCGCCGACCTCGCGGTTCAGCTGGGCAAGTCACTGGCCGCGATTCCCAGCAAGGTCGGCGATCTGGTGCATGCGATCGGCGGAGGCCAACGCGACCCGAACACGCCGATCAGCGTCGTCGGCGCCAGCATCATCGGCGGCGACACCGTCAATCATGGGCTGTGGGTGGCGTTCTGGTTCTTCCTGGCCCAGCTGAACTTCGTGCTCGCCGCCGTCAACTTGATCCCGCTGCTGCCGTTCGACGGCGGCCATATCGCGATCGCGGTGTACGAGAAGCTCCGCAACACGATCCGCAGGGCGCGCGGCATGGTGGCCGCTGCGCCGGTCAACTACATGAAGTTAATGCCCGCGACATACGTAGTCTTGGTTGTTGTGGTCGGCTACATGCTGTTGACGGTCACCGCTGATCTCGTCAATCCGATCAGGCTCTTCCAGTAATTCAGGGAAAGGGAGACATCATGTCGACCGTCGGCTTAGGCATGCCGACACCGCCCGTTCCGACGCTGGCCCCACGGCGGAAGACCCGCCAGCTGATGGTCGGCGACGTGGGCATCGGCAGCGACTACCCCATCGCCGTGCAGTCGATGACCACCACCAAAACCCACGACGTCAACGCCACACTGCAGCAGATCGCCGAGCTGACCGCGACGGGCTGCGACATCGTCCGGGTGGCCTGCCCGCGTCAGGAGGACGCCGACGCGCTGGCCGAAATCGCCCGGCACAGCCAGATCCCGGTGATCGCCGACATCCACTTCCAGCCGAAGTACATCTTCGCCGCGATCGACGCCGGCTGCGCGGCCGTGCGCGTCAACCCCGGCAACATCAAGGAGTTCGACGGCCGGGTCAAGGAGGTGGCGAAAGCCGCTGGCGACGCCGGTATCCCGATCCGCATCGGCGTCAACGCCGGCTCGCTGGACAAGCGGTTCATGGCCAAGTACGGCAAGGCCACCCCGGAGGCACTCGTCGAATCGGCGCTGTGGGAGGCGTCGCTGTTCGAGGAGCACGGGTTCGGCGACATCAAGATCAGCGTGAAGCACAACGACCCCGTCGTCATGGTCGCCGCCTATGAGCACCTGGCCGCGCAGTGCGACTACCCGCTGCACCTCGGCGTCACCGAGGCGGGGCCGGCGTTTCAGGGCACGATCAAGTCGGCGGTCGCGTTCGGCGCGCTGCTCTCACGCGGGATCGGCGACACCATCCGGGTGTCGTTGTCGGCGCCGCCGGTGGAAGAGGTCAAGGTCGGTAACCAGATCTTGGAGTCGCTGAACCTGCGGCCGCGGTCGCTGGAGATCGTGTCGTGCCCGTCGTGCGGGCGTGCCCAGGTCGACGTGTACACGCTGGCCAACGAGGTCACCGCCGGGCTCGACGGGCTGGACGTGCCGCTGCGCGTGGCGGTGATGGGCTGCGTCGTCAACGGGCCAGGGGAGGCCCGCGAGGCCGACCTCGGTGTGGCGTCCGGAAACGGCAAGGGCCAGATCTTCGTTCGCGGCGAGGTGATCAAGACCGTCCCCGAGTCGCAGATCGTCGAGACGCTGATCGAGGAAGCGATGCGGATCGCGCAGGACCGTGCCGCGGAAGGTGGTCCCGAAACATCTGCCAGCGGTTCGCCGGTCGTGACCGTAAGCTGATGCGGTAAACCGTCAGCGGCCGTGACGATGGCAGGAAAGAGCTCCGATGTCGGCTCCACCCATCCTTCGCCTCGTCGACGAGCGGCGGGTCACGGTGGCGCGCGACGCTTCAGCCGTGCGACTGGTTCTCGACGCCGACCCTGTCGGCTCCTGCATGGTCGCCGCCCGCGTCGCCGATCATGGCATCGACCCGGCGGCGATCGGCGGTGAGTTGTGGACCCGTCGCGGTGCCGAGGAATCCCTGTGCTACGCCGGCGCGAACCTGATTCCGCTGCGCGGCACGCCGCACGACGTGAATGCGTTCGCCGACAAGGCGATGGGGTCGGCGCGGCGCTGCTCGTCGCTGGTCGGGCGCGCCGAACTGGTGCTGCCCATGTGGCAAAGGCTCGAGCGCACCTGGGGCCCGGCTCGCGATGTGCGGGAGCGCCAGCCGCTGATGGCCATGGCGTCGGCGCCGCTATGCCCGATGGATGCGGGCGTGCGGCGGGTTCGGATCGACGAGCTGGACGCCTACCTGGTAGCCGCGATCGACATGTTCATCGGCGAAGTGGGCATCGACCCGCGGCTTGGCGACGGCGGCCGTGGGTATCGCCGTCGGGTGGCGGGGCTTATCGCGGCCGGGCGGGCATGGGCACGGTTCGAGCACGGCGAGGTGATCTTCAAGGCCGAAGTCGGGTCTCAGTCTCCGGCGGTCGGGCAGATTCAGGGCGTGTGGGTGCATCCCGAGTACCGCGGCCGCGGGCTGGGCACCGCGGGAACGGCGGCGGTGGTCGCGGCCGTCGTGGGTAGCGGGCGTATGGCGAGCCTCTACGTCAACAACTTCAACACCGTGGCGCGGGCGGCATACGCGCGCGTCGGGTTCGCCCAGGTGGGCACCTTCGCGACCGTGCTACTGGACTGATTCGCGGGCGCACGTAAGCAATTCGTCGACCGACCACTGATCGTCGGCGTGCTTGCCGTACTTGGCCGCGATCACGGTTCCGCGGGTGTCGATCAGGAAGTCGGCCGGAAGCCCGAGATGACCACCGTCCTGCTTGACAGCCGGGGGGCGAAACCTGCCGAGGAGCGTCATCGCGCCGCCGCGGAGGATGGCGCCCCACGCCCGCGGGTCCAGCACGGCGCGGGGACTCGACTCGACGCCGAATTCCCGGTAGTAACGCTTGTCCGGGTCGGCGATCGTCGCGAACGGTAGGTCGGCGGTGTACCCACGCAATTCGTCCGCCGGCGAGTGAAAGAACACGACCTCTTCGATGCCTGCGGTCGCGATCTCGTCGTGCCGTCGTGCGACGGACTGTAAGTGCAGATTGCAGATGGGGCAGCCGGCGAATCGGCGAAATTGCAGGTGCACCAGCCGTTCTGGGTCGGGGACCCGAACCCGTTCGCCGGTCACACTGATCAGTTCGCGTGCGGCGACCTTGCCCGGCCTGTCTCGATCGGTCATCGGAACCCCTTTGCTTGTGCCGGTTACACGCTGCTCCCAAAAGTAACGGTGCGATCTCGGTGCGCCTTCCCCGAATCCGCCGAACACTTTCTTAACATCAGCCCCAATGGCAACTTTGATCTCAATAGCATCACGAGTAGCAGGTCTACTGACGGTGGCAACTGTTGTCGGCGCCGTCGCCACGGTCAGCGCATGCACCCCGCGCCCTGATGGGCCCGGACCGGCCGCCGAGAAGTTCTACGCCGCGCTGGCCAACGGTGACACCAGCGGCGCGGCCAGATTGACCGACCGGCCCGACGACGCCCGGGATGCGCTCAACGTCGCCTGGGCGGGGCTGCAGGCCACCCACCTCGACGCCCAGGTCCTCGGGTCGAGCTTCGACGAAGACACCGGCAGCGTCGACTATCGCTACACCTGGCACCTGCCGAAGAAGCGGACCTGGACGTACGACGGCCAGCTCAGCATGATTCGCGAAAACGGCCGCTGGGAGGTGCGATGGACCGCCGCCGGGCTGCACCCGAAGCTGGGTGAGCACCAGACGTTCGAGCTGCGGGCCGACCCGCCGCCGCGGGCCGCGGTCAACGAGCTCGGCGGCACCGACGTGTTGATGCCGGGGGACATTTACCACTACCAGCTCGACGCCACTGCGGCGGGAGACCAATTGATGCCGACCGCACGCGCGGTGGCCGATGCGCTGCGGCAGTTCGACGACACGATGGATGCGCAACGGCTTGCCGAGCAGGCCAGTTCGTCGACGAAGCCGCTGGACCTGATCACGCTTCGACCAGATGACCACAACAAGGTGGCCGGTATCGACGGTTTGCCCGGTGTCGTGGTCACCCCGCAGGCCGACCTGCTGCCCACCGACGATCACTTCGCGCCCGCGATCGTCGGCGAAGTGAAGAAACAGGTGATCGACGAACTCGACGGCGAGGCGGGCTGGCGGGTGGTCAGCGTCAACCAGAACGGTGCCGACGTCGACGTCCTCAACGAGGTCCCCGGCGCGGCGGCGCCGTCGGTGTCGATCAGCCTGGACCGCGCCGTGCAGGACGCTGCCCAACACGCCGTGGACTCCGTGGGCAGGAAAGCGATGATCGTCGTGATCAAGCCGTCCACCGGCGAGATCCTGGCCGTGGCGCAGAACCCCGCGGCCGACGCCGACGGGCCCATTGCCACCACCGGCCTGTATCCGCCGGGGTCGACGTTCAAGATCATCACCGCAGGGGCGGCGATCCAACGCGACATGGCCACCCCGAACACGCTGCTCGGCTGTCCCGGCCACGTCGACATCGGCCAACGCGTGATCCCGAACTACGGCGGTTTCGACCTCGGCACAGTCCCGATGTCGAAGGCGTTCGCCAATTCGTGCAACACCACGTTCGCGGAGCTGGCCAGCCGGATGCCGCCGACCGGGCTGACCGTGGCCGCTGCCCAGTACGGTATCGGCCCGGACTATCAGATCGCCGGGATCCCGACGGTATCGGGTTCGGTGCCGCCGACGGTCAACGAGGCCGAACGCACCGAGGACGGATTCGGCCAGGGCAAGGTGCTCGTCAGCCCGTTCGGGATGGCCCTGGCCGCGGCCACCGTCGCGGCCGGCAAAACGCCTGTGCCGCAACTGATCGAGGGTCAGCCCACGACAGTCACCGGTGACCACACGCCAATCACGCCGCAGATGCTCGACGGGCTGCGCCCAATGATGCGGCTGGTGGTCACCAACGGCACCGCCAAAGACATCGACGGGTCCGGCGATGTTCACGGCAAGACCGGCGAAGCCGAGTTCCCGGGCGGATCGCACGCCTGGTTCGCCGGCTACCGCGGCGACATGGCGTTCGCGGCGCTGATCGTCGGGGGCGGTAGTTCGGAATATGCCGTCCGGATGACCAAGCACATGTTCGACGAGCTGCCGGCCGACTATCTGACCTGAGACTGTTTGGTGATTATGGCCCTGAACAGCGAGTATGCTGTTCAGACTGTCGATATTAGACAAGCATAACGCATTCAGGCAAGATAGCGGTTGTGCGGAGAGTTTCGCTGGACCTGGCTGAGCTGCTGCCGTCGTGGGAGCTGGCGCTGCGCTCGGAACGCAAGTCACCCAAAACGGTAGACGTGTACGGCGCCGGTGTGCGGGCATTTCTGCGCTGGTGCGCCGACACCGGCACACCACCGACACTCGACCGCACCACCGTGCAGGCGTTCACGGTGGCGCTGCTCGACGCCGGCGCCGAACCCGCCACCGCCCGGCTGCGGCAGCTGTCCATGCGCCGATTCTCGGCGTGGCTGGCCAAAGAAGGCGAAATCGACACCGACCCGCTGCTCGGGATGCGCCCGCCCAAGATCGATGTGAAGGTGGCCGACCCGCTCACCGAAGACGAACTCAAAGCGCTCATCAAGGCCTGCCAGGGCAAGGGGATACGGGACCGCCGCGACGAAGCCATCATCCGGCTGATGGCCGAGACCGGGTTGCGGGCGGGTGAAGTTGTCGGCATCGGCACCGCGGACATCGACCTGGCGCGCGGGCAGGCGATCGTGCGCCGAGGCACGGGCGGCAAGGGCCGTATCGTGCCGTTCGGGCCGCAGACCGCTACCGCCATCGACCGCTACGTCCGCACCCGCCGCGGCCACCTGCTCGCCGCCAGCGCGGCGTTGTGGCTGGGTGACCGGGGCAAGACGTTCTCCTACGCGGCGCTGCACCGCTCACTCGGGTATCGCGCCCGGCTGGCGGGTATCGACCGTTTCCACCCGCACCTGTTGCGGCACACCGCGGCGACGCGCTGGCTGGCCGCCGGCGGCTCCGAGGGTGGCCTGATGGCGGTGGCCGGATGGCGCAAGCGCGACATGCTGGACCGCTACACCGCGGCGACCGCTTCGGAGCGTGCCGCCGCCGAGGCCCGCTCGCTCGGTTTGGGTGAGTTGTGAGCCGCCGGCCGAAGATGACGCTCGACGAGCTGCGAGCGTTACGACCCGTCTGGCGCAAGCTAGAGCCGATCGTTATCCCCGAGGACCCCGCGCCATAGAACTGGACATCAAAAAAATCATTGCTGTCTTGAAACGCCGTCGCCAAGCGCCCGCCGCCGCGGTGGCATGGCTTGCAGGCAACGGCCGCGGCGCACGGACGCACCTTGTTGCCCGGTTGTACTGCCCCAGGGGCAAGCGCCTCGCCGAACCGTACTGCCTCCCGAAAACAGCTGCGCCGGTCCGTGATTCGGGTGGTTACCGGCTGCTCGTGGTGCCGAGCGGCCGCGGCCGGCTGGCCGCACTGGGCGGCAAGGCGAGCAACACCCGCGATCCGGGGTCGCGTGGTGGTACATCTCCGACAACGACGTGTGGGATCTGCGGTGTAAGTGTTGCCCACGGCCGGATGGCGGGGTGTGGGCCGGTGATTTTCTCAGCGGGGACACCCACCGCGGCTACAGTGTTGTGCTAGCCTAATCCCCACGTTGTAATTCGGTCGGTGGGGTCGCCCGCACACCGGGGGATCGACACCCGGACTCTTTGAGGAGTCCGTGCGTGGCCGCGCCAAAAAATCTGACCCCCACAGAACGCACTATGCGCGCCAAAATTGCGGCGCACACCAAGTGGGGTACCACCGAAAAGCAGTGGGGCGACCGGTTGCTGGCCGCGGCGGGCCCGAATCAGCGCCACGGTGAGCAGCGGCATGGCCCGATTCATCGGGCTAACCCCGGGCTGGGTCAACACCTCGTCGTCGGTGAAAACCGGCCCGTCGAACGGGGGCCACCGTACCCCGCACCGTTGCGCAGCAGGCCCACGGCGGCCGGGCTCAGGCTGGCCGGATCGTTCCCGGCGCGCGGCGGCGTCGGCCTTTGTGTCGCCTCGGCGGGCTACCGTCGTGCCGTGGACTCAACGAGCTCTGCGTGTTCACCAGCCCGATGCTCGGGCGTGGCATCTTGCCACCGGTCACCTGCCGCGATTGAAGTCAGCGACGACGACACACGAACCGCGAGCCCGACACCTACACAGCGGACGGCACTGTGGGCCTGGCCTCGTAAATCCATCTAGCTGACCCCAACCAAAACGCGACCGCCGACACCGTTCGGCGATCGCGTTGCTTGCGTAACGAGACGAACACCGATAACGCTACGAGAGAGTAGAACCTGCACCGTCTGCGGAACCGGTTTCTATGGCGTGACTGTTTAGGTGGGATACTGGTGCACAGCTGGTTCAATCCCATCATCGCGCACCAGGTCCAATGCAGGTCAGAGGCGGTTTTTGAGCGTCAGTCTTCGGCTCGTGCCAAATACGTGCCAGATAGGACAGGTAGCGCGGCCGTCATCAGTGGGCCTTCACCGGCCGTGGGGTAACCGGGGGTGTCGTGTCCTTCTGGCCGGATCGAGCGTGGAGGGCGCCCAACACGGCGGCGCCCAAGGTCACGAACACCGCGCCCAGGACCGCCCCCCCGATGACGTCGGTGAGCCAGTGCGCACCGAGGTACAACCGGCTGACGGCGACGACCAACACACCGCCGACCGCCGAACCTGCCAGCCAGGCCCGTACGGTGCGGCTGCGTGCCACTCCGACGCACACTGCGATGATGCCGAGCAGCGCAGCGGTGCCGGTGACATGCCCGGACGGGAACGAATCGAACCCGACCGGTAATTGCAGCTCCGCTGGGCTCTGGGGCCGCTCGACTACCGCTTTGAGCGCGGTCTCGGCCAGCGCCGCAGCGCCGACCGTGCCGATCACGACGACGCCCGGGATCACCGAACGAGCCCGCCACGACAGCAGCGCCGCGCAGATCAGTCCGGCGGCCGCAGTCGCGGCCGGGCTGCCGAGGTCGGCGATCACCGACGCGGCCACGTCGAACCCGTGGGATCGGTGTGCGATGAACCAGGACGTGGTGCCCGCGTCGAACCCGGTCACCCATCCATGGGTGTGCACCCCGATCCCGAGCCCAGTCAAGGCCGTGAGCAGCCCGGCGACGAGCAAGGCTGTGGCCAGGCGCCCGTGACTGAACAGCGAACAGACACCAAGGAACAGGGCCACGACGATGAGGGCGGTGATCGTGATGTTAATGATGACATTCTGCATCAGCGTCCGTTGCCCTGTTGGCGGACAGACCACCCGGCCCCTGAGGAGGCAGTTCCGGGCCGGGTGGCCTGTCCTGAGGCCCGGCGGCCAGAGGCCGCACCACCGACGACAAAGGAAGGACGGTGGGGGCACTCGGCCTCGGCGCTGCGGCGGGCCAGCTCTTTAGGCGGTGTGCCGGGATCAACGCAGGCTGCACCAGCGGCCCCCGCGACCTGAGCGTCCCGCGTTTGGCGAGTTCGATTACGCGATCTTCGCTGATGTTCAACATCTCGGCGCATTCCCGGACGGTGACAAACGATTCTCGCGGGTCGTACTCCACGTACGGGTTCACTGCCTTCGCGAACGGCATTTTAGCTACTGCCCGGCAGGGATACGACCGCGAAGGCTTGGGGCCTCAAAACGCCTACGCCGCACGGTACCTCGGTGCGGATTACGAAAGCGTTTGTTTCGAAGAGGTCGTACTCGGCGCCCGTCGGGTTACCTTGCGTCGCAACATCAATCCTGATGGAATGCCGGCTGGCCGGTGTCCTCGGCGTGGCGGAACAGACCAATGGCCAGCTTGTCCTCGTTCAGGGTGATGCCCACGGTGTCATTGTCCCTCGGAACAGCAATCAGGCCGCCACCCAAGCAGGATGACGGGCCGACTGTTTTGCACGGGCGGCGACGCCTACGGCACGTCGCGTGCTTCGGGGAAGTCCGGATAGGCGGGGTACTTGTCATCCCAGCCCAGCTCGTGGCGCAGCAGTTGGCCGAACCGCATCCAGTCGGTGCCCCTGGTCCTTGCCGGCGCGTTCAACGGCAGGGGCCGGGGTACTACCCTGTCACCGGTAATAGGAGTTCTAGCGAACCTTGGTCGCTAGAACTTTGAGAGTTGTCTTGAGTTTCAGGCTGCTGTTTGTAGGAGCCGGGCGTTGTCGATTCGTTGCTGTGATGTGAATGTCTATGGTGTGCAATGCCTTTCGTATCGGCGGTGGCGCTGGTGGCCGGTCGGTGCCAAGCAGCGGCCGCAGCAGCCGGTCGTGGAGCTTGGTGTAGAAGATCGCAAACCGCAGCCCGTCGGCGGTGAGGCGGTACAGGTTGCGGCCCGGGACTCGGGTGATCAGCCCGTTGACCCGAAGCCGCCCCAGGTCGTAGCTGGCCTGATTCCTGGTGTAGCCGCTGCCGCCGAGCAGCCCGGTCATCAAGGCGCGCAGGCTCTTGTTGGTGATGCCGGTGACGGCGAGCACGCTGGTGCACAGGGCGCCGGCCAGGGCCTGGACCCGAGGGTCGCCGAACCGTAAGGCCGGGGCCCTGCTGCCATCCTCGGTGAGGGTGGGCTGTGCGATCCGCTCAAAGGCTGGACTCGCCAAGACGCAGCCCTGGCCGACACGTTCAGTATCGAGCAGCCGCCGGTTGAGCGCACGGGCGCGGGCCTGCAACTCGTCGAGATGGTGCAGGCGCCGTAGGCAGCCCAGATCTCCTGGGTCGTTGACCACGGTCTCGATGCGCAGCGCGCGCCCGTCTTTGAGGTACTGCTTGATCCGGGAGTGCCGGTAGAAGGCGTTGACGTTCACCTCGGTGCCATAGGTGACGATCTTGGTCTTGACCTCACCGGCCGCCGGGCGTCCCCGCGGCTGGCCCCGCCGGAAGATCAGCTCGATCACCTCCGGGCGGCCGATGTCAAGGTTGTCGGCGACCAGCGCCTCGAAGAACCCGCGGGCCCGGCGCGGCGCGTCGAACACCAGGGTGCGCGAGACCTCCACTTGTCGCATCGACAGCTCCCACCAGTAGCCGGCGGCGCGGTCGGCGTCGGTGAGCGGCAACGGCAGCCTCGACCACCAGCGTTGGGCGAACACCGCGATCGTGGCGGGCCCTAACCGGTCGCAGATCGCCTGCAGACCAGCGCGGTCGGTGGCCGAGGCGAACCCGTTGGACAGTTCGGCGAACCCAATCCCCGCCTTGGTCGCCTGCCGTTTGGCCCACTCGTGACCGTTGATCCAGATCTTGACCGGATACGGGAAGTAGGCGCACACCTTCACAAACGTCGGCCCGAAGTCGTCGTCCCAGACATAAAAGTAATAACAGGTCACGCGCCGGTCGGCCGTGGTGAACGAGAACCACACCCCGCTGGTCTGCCCGGTGTGTTTGGTCGCCAAAAACACCCGCGCGAACTCCTGCGCCACCCCGATCGCCGCCACACCGGACCGCCCGGTCGCCGCTTGCGCGGCCAGATACGGGCGCATCACCTCGATCTTGCGATCATCCTTGCCGAACTGCACCACCGGGATGTCGTTGTCGGCGGCCAAGCTGCGCACCGCAGCGCGGAAGCTGGTACCGATCTTGTCCAGGATCGCCGGCGAGGGGATCGGATTACCCAGACGCTGGGTCAAAAAGCTCGCCACCTGACCGCCGACCTGCAGACTCGGCACGTAGCCGTTCAGATAGATCCGATCCAGACACTCCAGATCGAACACCACGTGCCCGTCGAGCACATCGTTTACCGTCACCACCGCAGCCATGACCGCCAGCCTGGTCGGCCAAGCCGGTCCTGACCAGCACTCAGCCTCGCGGCGGCGCCGCGATCGTCGGAGGGCAGGCTCGGACCGCTTCTCAACCAGCAGCCAACCGCAACGCTCCCGCCCAACCCGGCCGCCCACCTCGGCGGTCCGAGGCTGGCCTCACTGGTTGACTGCGGCGGAAAACGAGTTGACCGCCAGGCCGACGCAGCCGCTGCTGCACTCGAAACCGGCTTGGATGCTGTCGAGGTACCACGCGTCGGTGATCCCACCGCGGCTGCGCACGTCGTTAATGAAATCCAAAACACTGAAGTTCCAGGCGTTAATCGGCGACGGCGCCGCATAAATGATCATGTTGCCGGCCCCCGGCTGCCACGTGTTGTGCCAAACCTCCCAACTACGCCCGCCGATCGCGGCTTCGTCCATCCGTCGGCGCGTGACGCCTTGCCGGTTCAAATGGATCATGATCTCCATCTGGTGCGTGCCGGTTATTTCCGGCGTGGGATCCAGAAAAATATCGTAGGCCGCGTCCCAGCTACCCCCGTCGACATAGCTGAAATCGACGCTGCTGGTCGCGCTGCTGATGTGGCTCACCTGCATCGGCAGGCTGCTACCCGGGGAACAGTTGCCGAAGTGGCAGCCCAGATACACCGACGGGTAGCCCACTATGCCGCCATCCCGATCACCGCCGCCGACCAGCTTGGTGATCGCGAAGCCGGTGTCGGAGACGTTGATGCACTGCGCGGCGGTCCTGCTACCGAAACGGTTGTTCTGCACCACGTAAGAACCCTCGATGGTGGTCCACCCGAACTGGTCACATATCTGACTCTCAGCCCCAGCAGAACCCGGACCGCCCACAGCAACACTCACGGCGGCGATGACGAGACCAGCTGCCCCAACGCCATGAACTCGTCTCACAAAATTCGTCACCATCGAACACACCATTTTTAATATATGACACTTTGCTACCGAGGTAGTAGCCAGCTTTCACGTAGGTCGCAAGGCCAGACCCCTTGAAGGAGTTCGCGCAACATGGGGTGGCTCCGTTGGGTCGGACAGCCGGGCCCCGTTGTCTTGGTATCGTCTTGGCATTTTGTACAGCAAGTCTAGATACATACTCTTACCTGCGAACACGCTGGTGCGCGATACTGGCGCCCCTCTGTGTTAAGTAGTTGGTTTGTGCTGGGTTGTAGATTTTGGGGGCGGGCTCGGGAAGTGACTTGTCTGAAGAGCCGGTGTGCGGGGTATCAGCCGGCCGCGCGAGACGATGGAGCCGCCCCCGAGTGTCCTCCCGGGCCCGCCTTTTGTGTGTCTGCGTCCAGCTCTCCTGCGGGGCCATCGTCGCTGCCGCGGCCCAAAGCAGTCTCATGAGCGTGAGGTTCGGATTGGCGCAGCTACCGTCAAGCTTCCAAACGGCGTTGGGCCAGCTCGCGGCGGGCGATGTCACCGACGCGATAAACACCGTCTTTGACGCCTTGATTGGTGGCTTAGTAGTGGGTCCTCTGCTCAATTTCAATGGGGCGTTCCAAGTTCCTGTCATCATCGCGCAGAATTTTGCGAACGTGGTCAAGGCCGTTGCCGACAATGTACTGACGGTTGCCATTGCTGCTGCTTTACCTCTCCTTACGACCGAAGCGGCGTTCGCGGACAGCGCCGGAACGTTGTTCACGGCGCTAACCACCGGTGACTTCGTGACGGCGGCCAGCGTCCTGATCAACCTCCCCATCGTTCTCACGGGCGCCGCCCTCAATGGATTTGAGGGCACTCCCGGGATTCTCAACGGGAGTATTCCCGCACTGTTGTCCGTCCAAGAAGCGATCGCACAGGCGCTGGGTGCGCCCATGCCCATGGCACAGGTGGCGTCGCCAAAGGTGGCCGCGCTGCCGGCCGCGGGTCCGATGGTGGCTGTGTCGGCCAACCCCGCACCGAAGGCGACCGCTTTGCCTAACCCGACTTCGCAGGCTAAGGCGGCGAACACCCCGCCGACCGGCGGGTCGGTCACGACTAAGGTGGCCTCCGGACCGGTCAACAAGCTCTTCACGACGCTGAACACGACAAATAGCGGCAACAAGGTGGTGCCCGGTCAGGTGGGTGGAAAGGGCACCGCAGCAGGCGACCACGTCATCTCCGCCCTCTCGAAGGTCGGTGGTGCGCTCCCGAGCAAGGGCGGCAGCCACAAGTGACAACCTTCGACCGTCGCGCCGAGGTGGCGGCGGTAGTTCGCCAAAGCGATCGGTCCCCTCCAACCGGAGGGGACCGATGCATCTGTGCTATTCCGGCGTGCTCACCACCCAGCTTGCATTGCCGAGGCTCGTCGCCGTTGGGCGGACAGCGGAGAAATCCCAACGCGACGTTTGCGGTGCATCACACCGAGCGCCCGCCGCCCACGTCGACGGAGCATGCGCTTCGACACTCGAACGAGCGTCGGAGTGAAAAAATGGCGCGCATCTCGCTGAGTTACGGAAGACAGCACGGGTGCAAGCATGCTCTTTGCCAGAAGTCCGCCCCTGTTGTTAGCGCGGTCAGCAGTCCTCTCGCCGAACACCCTGGCGGTAAGTTGGGGATGCCATGACGGGGATCACTGAGGACGCGGCCGCGCTCCGAATTTCGGATGCCGACCGCAACGGCACGCTGCGGCGGCTTCACAACGCGGTCGCGCTGGGCTTGATCGACATCGACGAGTTCGAGGAACGCTCGGCGCGGGTGTCGCGGGCCCGGATGCGCGCCGACCTGGACACCCTGGTCGGCGACCTGCCCGGCCCCGGAGCGATCGTCACCTCCGCCGCCGACCGGGTACAGCTACGCGGTTGGCTCGGGTCGTTGAAGCGCTCCGGCGAGTGGATCGTCCCGACCCGGCTGGCGCTGGTGCGGCGGTTCGGCTCGGTTCAGCTGGACCTCGTCAGTTCCCGCTTCGCGGGCCCGGTCGTGGTGATCGAACTCGACATGATCGGCGGCTCCGTGGACATCCGTCTGCCCGACGGCGCGAGCGCTTCGGTCGACGACGTCGAGGTGTTCGGCGGCAGCGCGACGGACCTCCGCAAGAACGCCCCGGCCGAGGGCACGCCCCATGTGGTGCTGACCGGCCGGATGGTGCTGGGCTCGGTCAAGATCAGGGGGCCGCGCCGCCAGAGATTCTGGCGCCGATCATCCAACTAGACTGGCTATATGACCGTTCGTTCCGCGCTGCGTGCCGGTGTGCTGTCGCCCACGCGGCCGGTGCCAAAGTCGATCCCGCGCCCGGAGTATGTCGGCAAGCCGACGGCCCGCGAGGGTCACGAGCCGTGGGTGCAGACGCCCGAGGTGATCGACAAGATGCGCGTCGCCGGGCGCATCGCCGCGGGCGCACTTGCCGAGGCCGGCAAGGCCGTCGCGCCGGGTATCACCACCGACGCGCTCGACCGCATCGCCCACGAGTACATGATCGACCACGGCGCCTACCCATCGACCTTGGGCTACAAGGGTTTTCCGAAATCCTGCTGCACGTCGCTGAACGAGATCATCTGCCACGGCATCCCCGACTCGACCGTGATCGAGGACGGCGACATCGTCAACATCGACGTCACCGCCTACATCGACGGCGTCCACGGCGACACCAACGCGACCTTCCTGGCCGGCGAAGTGTCCGAGGAACACCGGCTGCTTGTCGAGCGCACGCGCGAGGCGATGATGCGCGCGATCAAGGCCGTCAAGTCCGGTCGCTCGCTGTCAGTCGTCGGCAGGGTGATCGAATCTTACGCAAACCGGTTCGGCTACAACGTGGTTCGCGACTTCACCGGCCACGGCGTCGGCACGACCTTCCACAACGGGCTGGTGGTGCTGCACTACGACCAGCCGGCCGTCACGACGGTCATCGAGTCCGGGATGACGTTCACGATCGAGCCGATGATCAACCTCGGCTCGCTCGACTACGAGATCTGGGACGACGGCTGGACCGTCGCCACCAAGGACCACAAGTGGACCGCCCAGTTCGAGCACACGCTGGTGGTCACCGACGAGGGCGCCGAGATCCTCACTCTCGCGCAGTAGACGTGAGAGGCGGGGCTCTGCTGGTCGCCGGCACCAGCTCCGACGCCGGCAAGTCGGTGGTCGTCGCGGGACTGTGCCGGCTGTTGGCCCGAAAGGGTGTCCGCGTGGCGCCGTTCAAGGCGCAGAACATGTCCAACAACTCGGCGGTCACCATCGAAGGCGGGGAGATCGGCCGGGCGCAGGCGATGCAAGCCCGCGCCGCAGGACTGCAGCCGAGCGTCCGATTCAATCCGATCTTGCTGAAGCCGGGAAATGACCGCACGTCGCAACTCGTGGTGGAGGGTCAAGTGGCCGGCGTCGTGCAAGCCGGTGACTACATCGAGCATCGCGACCGGCTCGCCGCCGTGGTGGCCGCCGGCCTTGAGTCACTGCGGGCCGAATTCGACGCGGTGATATGTGAGGGCGCCGGCTCGCCAGCCGAAATCAACTTGCGCGCAACGGATCTGGCGAACATGGGGCTGGCCCGCGCCGCCGACCTGCCCGTCGTGCTGGTCGGCGACATCGACCGCGGCGGGTTGCTCGCCCATCTATTCGGGACGGTCGCGGTCCTCGATCCTGCCGACCAGGCGCTGATCGCGGGCTTCATCGTGAACAAGTTCCGCGGCGACCCGGCGCTGCTGGCGTCCGGACTCGATCAACTGGGCGCGCTGACGGGCAGGCCCACCTATGGTGTGGTGCCCTACGCCGACGAATTGTGGCTCGACACCGAGGATTCGGTCTCCGTCGTCGCCCATCGGGTGGTCGGCACACTGCAGCCACCATGCGGCGACGACTGGCTGCGGATCGCGGCGATCCGAGTGCCCCGGATCTCCAACTCCACCGACATCGAGGCGCTCGCCTGCGAACCCGGCGTGCTGGTGCGCTGGATCACCGACCCGGCCGACCTTGCCGACGCAGACGTCGTCGTGATCCCGGGCAGCAAGGCCACCGTCGCCGACCTGAACTGGCTGCGCGACCGCGGGCTCGCCGAGGGCGTCGTCGCGCACGCGCGTTCGGGCCGTGCCGTGCTAGGCATCTGCGGCGGTTTCCAGATGCTGTGCCGACACATCGACGACCCGGTGGAGTCGAAAGCCGGGGAGGTCGACGGCCTGGGCCTGCTCGACGCGGACATCGTGTTCTCGCCTGGCAAGACGCTTCGCGTCTGGGAGACGCCGCTGTCCGGCTACGAGATACACCACGGCCGGCTGACCCGCTGCACCGAACCCGGCTGGGCTGACGTCGGCATCGCACGCGGAACGGTGTACGGCACGCACTGGCACGGGCTGCTCGACAACGATGCGTTCCGCCGCCGCTGGTTGACGGACGCGGCGGCCGCTGCGGGCAGGCACGGTTTCGTCGTCGCCGACGACGTCGACGTCTCCGCCCGTCGCGACGCGCAGTTGGACCTGATGGCCGACCTGTTGACCGCTCACCTGGATATCGGCGCGATATGCGCGCTTGTGGACAGTGGTCCTCCCGCGCGCCCCGCTGTCGTCACCGCGCTGCGGCAGTAGCCTGGGGGCATGCGGGGTCGGCGTGCAGGAACGTGGGCTGGTGTCAGCCTGCTCGCCGTCGCGTTGCTGACCGGATGCTCGACGCTGATCAGCGGGACCGCGACCTGGCCGGGCGCCAAGCTGGAGAAGGTGGTGCTCAAGCCCGACGACTTTCCGGCCGGGGTGGATTACGACCGGATCATCGATCAGCCGGGACAGCCCGACAATGCCGGCGGCCCGTCGACGATGTTGTCACGGCCAGAGGGCTGCTCCAACGGACTCACCGACGTGATCGCCGCGAACGCCGAACGCGGACCGGGAAGCGCCGCGAAGTACAGCGTCGCCTATGACGGCGCGCGGATCGTGATGACAGTGCTGTCGTGGAAGCTCGACCTCGACCGGCTCGCCGCAACGGCGAGCCGCTGCGAGCATTTCGACGCGTTTTTCGACCCCAGCTCGGAGGGCATCCCGATCACAACGACGAAGCTGGCGCCCGGACGGCCCGGCGAATTGGTGTATCAGCAGACCATGCGGCTACACGGGCTCGAGGACAGTGTTTTCATGACGTTCGAGAACATCGACCGGATGGCGGTGTTCGGAATCGCCTTCCCGACAAAGCAAATAGATACTGAGCAACCCGGCGCACCGAAAGCGACACTGCCCCAGACGTTCCTCGACATCATCACCAAACAAGCCGACCGGATTCAGGCAAGCTGAAAGACAGCTGCAAGACGGCGAAAAGCGGCCGCGCGGGTGCACTGAACAGGTAGCGTGCGTGAGATGCCTGGGTCGATGGTCACCGTCGACGGGTTCCCGGTACCGGTCAGCGTGACAGGACCTGACAAGGGGCCGGTCGTTGTCATGCTCTGCGCCGCGCATCACGCGCCCGCCGCCTACGACCCTGTCTGCCAGCGTCTGCACACCGCGCAGTTGCGGACCGTGGTGATCGGGCCCGACCGGCGGCTGACCGCCAAGTCTGTGGTCGGCATCCTCGACTCGTTGGGCGTGCAGTGGGCGCTTCTGGTCGGTGACCGGGTGGGCGGTGAACTCGCGTGGGAGCTGGCCGCCAGCCGGCTGGACCGCTTCATCGGGCTGGTCGTCATCGACCGCGGCCATCCCCGGGTCGCCGACATGACCGGTGTGGTCCGCGACGAGCACTGCCCGCCGGTGGAGATGAACACCACCGCACTGGTCAGCACGCCGGCCGCGCGGGCGGTGGCGCGGGCCAGCCAGCGCTACGTCTACGGCGATTTCCGGCTGGTGGAGCTGCTGGGCCGGCGCAACGCCCAGGAGTCGACGGCGCAACTGGCCGCCGAGATCGTGCTGCGCACGAGCACCTGGTAGAGCGCGCTACTGCGCGGCTTCCTCGGGCGTCCACGCCTGCGGCAGGCGCGGCTGGCCGGGGAACAGGAAGTCGATGAACGCCGCGGCGGTGGGCTGCGGCTCGTGGTTGGCGAGACCGGGGCGCTCGTTGGCCTCGATGAACACGTATTCGTCGCCGGTCACGTCGGGTACGAGGAGGTCGATGCCGGTGACGGGGATGCCGATCGCATCGGCAGCCGCGACGGCGACCCGGCACAGTTCCGGGTTCACCTCGGCGGTCACATCGTGGATCGTGCCGCCCTGATGCAGGTTCGCGGTGCGTCGTACCCGCAGCCGGTGCCCCTCTGGCAGCACGTCATCGAAGGACCATCCGGCCTCGGCGACCGTCGCCTCGGTGACCTCGTCGAGCGGGATGCGTGACTCGCCGCCGGTGGCCGCGGCGCGACGCCTGCTCTGGGCCTCGATGAGCTCGCGCACGGTGTGCCGCCCGGTGCCGATCACTTCGGCGGGCATCCGCAGCGCGGCGGCGATCACCTTGCCGTCGATCACCACCAGGCGCAGGTCGGCCCCGGGCGCCAGCTGCTCGATCAGCACCTCGGGGCAGTGTTCGGAGGCACGGGCCAGCGCGGCGTCGAGCTCGTCGGGCCCGTCGACACCGACGGTGATCCCCTTGCCCTGCTCGCCGCGCGCGGGCTTGACCACCGCGTCTCCGACGTCGGCCAGGAACGCGTGGTCTCCTTCGTCGAACGTGGCCACCCGCCCGCGCGCCACCGCAATGCCGGCCTCGGCGACGATGCGCCGCGTGAGGCGCTTGTCGTCGCAGCGGCTCATCGCGATCGCCGACGTGAACTCCGACAGCGACTCGCGGGTGATCACCGTGCGCCCACCGTGGGTCAGCTGCATCTCCCCGGTTTCCGCGTCGAGAACCTCGACTTGGATGCCCCTGCGGATCGCCTCGTCGGCGATGATCCGCGCATACGGGTTGAGATCGTCGACTGTCTCGGGCGGCCCGGCGGTGAAGAGCGGCTCGTTGATCGCGTTCTTGCGTTTGATCGCCAGCACCGGGACGCGTCGGAAGCCCAGCTTCTCGTAGAGGCCGATGGCCGCAGCGTTGTCGTGCGCGACCGACAGGTCCATGTAGGCGCGGCCCAGCGAACGGTATCGCTCGGCCAGCGCACGGGTGAGCGCCTCCCCGACGCCGGGCACGCCCGCGGATGGGTCAACGGCCAGCGACCACAGGCTCGAACCGTGCTCGGGGTCGCGGAACAGCCGCTCGTGGTCGACCCCGGTCACGGTGCCGATGACCGCCCCGTCGTGGTCGCGCACCGCGACCCGGTACGTCACCGCCTTGGCGTTCAGGTGGTTGTCCCAGATCACGTCGACAGGTGCCGGCACCATCGCGCAGCGCACGTAGACGCGGTTCATTTCGTCGGCGTCGGCGGGGCTCTGCAGCGGGCGCACGGTGATGCCGACCGCGGAGGCGTCGATGGGTTCGTCGTCGGAGAAGCGCAACCGGTACGTATGGCTGGGGTCGATAAACAACTCGCTCGGCGAACCGGCGACCACGACGTGCGATTCACGGGCGTAGATGCAGATGTCGCGACGTCCCGGCCCCTCCCGGCGCAACACCTCAGCGAGCTTCTCCTGATCGGCGAATGTCTGGCCGAAGATCAGCCGGCCCCAGCCCAGATCAAGCACCACATCGTCGGACATGACGTCGACCATGTGCTGCGGCGACGCGTGGTGGAGGCCGAGGGTGATCGCCTCGGGGTGGTCCTCGCCGGGGTCGAGGACGGTCATGCGGCCGGACCCGTGATGCGGTGGCGCTGAAGCCACAGCTCCAGCAGCGCGATCTGCCACAGCTCGTTGCCGCGCAACGGCGTGAGGCGGCCGTTCGGGTCGGTGAGCAGGCGGTCCACTGCCTCCGGCCGGAACAGGTCGCGCTCTTTGGCGGCGGGCGCGTACAGGGCGTCGCGGACCATGTCGAGGTACGGCCCCTCGAGGTGCGTCAGCGCGGGCACCGGGAAGTAGCCCTTCGGACGGTCGATGACCTCGGCGGGAACCACGCGGCGGGCGGCCTGCTTGAGCACCCCCTTGCCGCCATGCGCGGTCTTCAGTTCAGGCGGGCACGTGGCGGCCAGTTCGACCAGCTCATGGTCGAGGAACGGCACCCGGCCCTCCAGTCCCCACGCCATCGTCATGTTGTCGACGCGCTTCACGGGGTCGTCGACCAGCATCACGGTGGTGTCGAGTCGCAGCGCCCGGTCGACGCCGGTCTCGGCCCCGGCCCTGGCGAAGTGCTCGGACACGAACCGGCCGCTGGGGTCGTCGGTGGCCACCACGCCGTCGGTCGTCAAGGCGCGGACGCCCTGACTGTCGCGGTCGAAGAACGCCTTGCGGTAGCTCGTGACGGCGCCGTCGAGCGTGGCGGCCTCCGGCTCACTCATCGGCGGGTACCAGTGGTACCCGGCGAACACCTCGTCGGCGCCCTGGCCGGACTGCACGACCTTCACGTGGCGTGAAACCTCTTGGCTGAGTAGGTAGAACGCGACGCAGTCGTGGCTGACCATCGGCTCGCTCATCGCGCCGATCGCGCCGTCGAGGGCGGGCAGCATCCGGTCGGTGCCGATGCGCAGCTGGTGATGGTCGGTGTCGAACCGTTCGGCGACGACGTCCGACCACTTGAACTCGTCGCCGGCCACACCGCCGACGGACTCGAAGCCGATCGAGAACGTCGACAGGTGGGTCTGGCCCGCCTCGGCGAGAAGGCCGACGATCAGGCTCGAATCGACGCCGCCGGAAAGCAGACAGCCGACCGGCACGTCGGCCACCATCCGCCGCTCGACCGCGACGCGAAGCGTCGAGAGCACGGCGTCCTCCCAGTCGCGCTCGGACCAGTCCGACCGGTCGGCGTGCCGGGTGAAGTCGGGCGTCCAGTAGGTCGTGGCCGTGCGACGGCCATCGGGCTCGATCGCGACGAGCGAAGCCGGCGGGACCTTCTTGACGCCGCGCAGGATCGTCAGCGGCGGCGGCACGACGGAGTGGAACGTCAGGTAGTGGTGCAGCGCGACAGGGTCGATGCGGGTGTCGACGCCGCCGCCCGCGAGCAGCGCGGGCAGCGACGACGCGAACCGGACGCGGTTGGCGTCCTCGGTCAGGTAGAGGGGCTTGATGCCCAGCCGGTCACGGCCGAGTAGCACACGGCCGCTGTCACGCTCGACGATCGCGAAGGCGAACATCCCGAAGAGGCGCTCGACGAAGCGGTCGCCCCAGTGGTGGTAGGCCTTGAGGATCACCTCGGTGTCGCTGTGGGAGAAGAACCGATAGCCGTGGCCGGCCAGTTCGGCGCGCAGCGCCTTGTAGTTGTAGATGCAGCCGTTCCAACAGATGGTCAGCCCGAGTTCGGCGTCGACCATCGGCTGTGCGGCGGCGTCGGATAGGTCGATGATCTTCAGCCGCCGGTGACCCAGCGCGACGCGGCCCTGTGACCACACGCCCGCCGCGTCGGGGCCACGGGGCGTCATCGCCTCCGTCATGGCCGCGACGGCCGCGACGTTAGGCGTCCGGCCGTCGAGGCGCACCTCGCCGGTGGCTCCACACATCGTTTTGACCCTACCGCCTGCCGCGCGGAGCAACGATATCGTGCGATCGCTCAGCTTTGGCGGGTGCTGAACCGCTCCTCGATGCGGGCGAAACGCCACACCAGCAGCGCTACCGCCCACGTCAGAACGAACATCGCGACGATGAGGAACCCGACGACGTTGAGGTCCACGCCTGCGACCCAGTCCCAGAAGCCGCCGGACAGCCGCAGCTGGCGGGCCAGCAGCCCGAGTAACTCGACGCTGCCGATGATCAGCGCCACCGCCACGGACAGCCCGGTGATCGTCATGTTGTAGTACACCTTTCGCACCGGCCGTGAGAACGCCCAACCATAGGCGAAGTTCATGAATGTGCCGTCGATGGTGTCCAGCAGGCTCATTCCCGCGGCGAACAGGACGGGTAGGCACAGGATCGCGTACCACGGCAGCCCCGCGACCGCGCTGGTGCCGGCCAGCACGAGCAGCGCGATCTCGGTGGCCGTGTCGAAGCCCAGCCCGAACAGCACGCCCAGCGGATACATGTGCCATGACCGAGCGATCGACTTCGTGAACCGCGCGAACAGACGGTTCAGCAGCCCGCGGTTGTTCAATTGCGCTTCGAGGGCCGCCTCGTCGTAGTCGCCGCCGCGCATCCGTCGAAACACCCGCAGGATGCCCACCAGGATCACGATGTTGATCGACGCGATCAGATACAAGAACAGCCCCGAGACGCTTGTGCCGATCAGCCCGGTGTAGTGGTGCAGCGCCGACGAATCGCGTTCGACCGGTCCGATGATCGCCTTGACGCCGACAGACAGCAGCAACGCCAGCCCGAACACGACCGTCGAATGACCCAGTGAGAAGAAGAAGCCAACACCGAGCGGGCGCTGTCCGTCGCTCATCAGCTTGCGCGTGGTGTTGTCGATCGCGGCGATGTGATCGGCGTCGAACGCGTGCCGAAGGCCGAGTGTGTACGCCGTGACGCCGACGCCCACGCCGAGCGCCTTGTCACCGACGCTGAAGTGCTCCGGCGCGACGACCGCCATCAGCGTCACCCAGCCGATCAGATGCAGCGCGGCGATCACGCCGAACATCGACGCCAGGCGGAGCCATTCGCGTGGCGTCAGCGCGGCGCGCACACGGGGCAGCCACGACACTGGCCGGTTCGCGGCGTCAGCCACCACGGTTTGACCGTAAGCCCCGCTGATGCGCTGTTGCAAGCAATTCGCAACAACGACCCGGGACCGCGGGCCGGGGCGCGATTGGCAGCGCGGCCGGCAGGCGAGACACTGAATTGGTGACTGGCACGCCGGCCTCCGAACCCGCGGAGCGCATCGGTGATCTGCTGAGGGCGCGCGGGCTGCGCCGCACCGCGCCGCGGATCGCCGTGCTGGCGACCCTCGAACCGGTGCACGGCCATCTATCGGTGGCCGAGATCCATCAACGGCTGCTCGAGGCGAACCCGGTGGACGGTCCGGCGCCGGACCTGGCGACCGTCTACCGGACCGTGACCACTCTGGTGGAGCTCGGAGTGCTGCACGCGCTGACCGTGGAGGGCGGCGTGACCACCTACGGGCTCGCAGAGAACCCGCATCACCACGCGGTCTGCACGCGATGCGGCGCGATCATCGAGGTGCCTTCGCATCAGCTCAGCTCGGCGCTGGAGCACGCGATCGAGGGCAGTTCGTTCACGCTGTCCGAACGGGCCGGCCTTACGCTGCACGGCCTGTGCCCGAACTGCCAGCAGTGACGGCTACGCCGCCTCGGGCTCCGGCTCGGCCGGGCTGGCCTCGATCTGCCTGATCGGTCCGGTGAACCACTTCTTCACGGAGAGGTGCCAGTAGATCCAGAGCAGGATCAACACGCCGCCCACCAGCAGCGGTGTGTAGTTGACGTACTTCCACTCGAAGCTGGGATCCCACGGCATCCCGCCCATGGAGGTCGGGAAGATCGCGATGACAGACGTCACGATGATCTCGATCAACGCGATGGGCGCCATCCATTTCCAATGTCTGCGCAGGTTCCAGTTGCCTTGTTGGAACTGCTCACCTGTCTTCCAGCGGTAGTAGATCGGGACCGCAAAGCACAGATAGAGCCCGACGACACCGATCGACACCACCGCGAAGAACGCGACCGGAACGGGCGCGCCGTTGATGTCCACGGCGACCAGGGCAGGCAACGTGATCGCCGCCGCGATCACCGAACAGATGATGACGCCGTGCATCGGCACCCTGTTGGCGCTGAGGCTGGACCAGTACTTCGAGCCGGGAACGGCGCGGTCGCGGCTGAACGCGAACAGCATCCGCGACGCGCTCGTCATGCAGGCGACGGTGCAGAAGAACTGTCCTGCTGTCGAGATCAGCAGCACGAGGCCGGCCCAGCGCGAGCTCATCGCCTGGTTGAAGATGACCGCCACCGCGCCGCCGCCCTTGGACACCGCGTCGGAGTCTTGAACGGCAAACAGGAATGACAGCAACAGAATCCAGCCGCCGATCGCGGAGTAGAAGATGGACTGCCAGATGCCCCTGGCGGCCGCGTTCGCGGCGCTCTTCGTCTCTTCGGACAGGTGGGCCGACGCGTCATAGCCGGTGATCGTGTACTGGGTGAGTATCACCGAGATCGGCAGCACGAACAGCAGCCAGCCCCATCCGGAGGTGGCGCCGCCGAACATGCCGCTGTTATTGATCGTCTTCGCGAAGACGTCGTGCAAACTCGCGTGGTGTTCGGGGACCAGGAACAGGATGAGGATGATCGCGGCCGCGCCGAACACATGCCACCACACCGAGACGTTGTTGATGATCGCGAGCAGGTGGCTGGAGAAGATGTTGATCACCGCGGCGATCGCCAAAAGGATGATGAAGACGACGAACACCCTGGTGAGGCTGTAACCGGCGAGCCAGCTGGAGCTGAACGTTCCCAGGGTCAGGTCGAGGAACGTGGCGCCGCCGTATGCGACCGACGCCAGGATGGCGATCAACCCGATCAGGTTCAGCCAACCGGTGTAATACCCGGCCTTCGGCCCACCGAGTTTGCTTGCCCACCAATAGATTCCACCCGAGGTAGGAAAGGCCGAGACGAGTTCGGACAGGCACAGGCCGATGATCAGGATGAACGCCGAGACGATCGGCCAGCCCCATGCGATCGCGGCCGGGCCGCCGTTGTTCCACCCCAGGCCGAACGAGGTGAAGCAGCCGGCCAGGATCGAGATGATCGAGAACGAGATGGCGAAGTTGCTGAATCCCGACCAGGAGCGCATCAGTTCCTGGGCGTAGCCGAGCCTGGCGAGGAGCCGTTCGTCTTCGGTCAGTTCCAGTTCTTCATGACCCTCCGGCACGGTGCGTCTCCTTCGCAGACGGGCGGGCGCGATCCGCTCACTGGTAGGGGACAATAGAGCCTCAAAGGTCTGCGGTCCTACCTTTGGCAAGACAGTTGAGTTAAATCAGGGGAAGAACGGCGGAAGAAGGAGCACCCAATGGTTGACTTTTCGGCATGTTGTCGCTGACCGAACTCGAAGAGCTGATCGCCGCCGACGACATCGACACGGTGATCGTCGGGTTCGCCGACATGCAGGGCCGCCTCACCGGCAAACGGGTGTCGGCCCGGCTGTTCGTGGAGGACGTGGCCAAACACGGCGCCGAGTGCTGCAACTACCTGCTGGCGGTGGACGTCGACATGAACACCGTCGGCGGTTATGCGATGTCGAGCTGGGACACCGGCTACGGCGACATGGTGATGACGCCGGACTTCACCACATTGCGCCGGATCCCGTGGCTGCCCGGCACGGCGCTGCTGATCGCCGATCTCAGCTGGGATGACGGCAGCCCGGTCACCGCCGCGCCGCGCAGCATCCTGGGATCGCAGATCGCGCGGCTGTCTCAGCGCGGTCTGGTGCCCTACACCGGGACCGAGCTGGAGTTCATGGTGTTCGACGACACCTACCGCGAGGCGTGGGCCAAGCGTTACCGCGGCCTCACCCCGGCCACCGACTACAACGTCGACTACGCGATGCTGGCGTCCACCAGGATGGAGCCGCTGCTGCGCGACATCCGGCTCGGGATGATCGGCGCCGGCATGTATTGCGAAGGCGTCAAAGGCGAGTGCAACCTCGGCCAACAGGAGATCGCGTTCCGTTACGACCACGCGCTGGTGACCTGTGACAACCACACGATCTACAAGAACGGCGCGAAGGAGATCGCCGACCAGCACGGCAAGAGCATCACGTTCATGGCGAAGTTCGACGAGCGCGAGGGCAACAGCTGCCACATCCACATCTCGCTGCGCGGGGAGGACGGCGACGCGGTGTTCGCCGACGCCGACGCGGAATACCAGATGTCGCCGCTGTTTGGCAGCTTCGTGGCAGGGCAGTTGGCCACGCTGCGCGAGCTGACCCTGTTCTATGCGCCGAACATCAACTCCTACAAGCGTTTCGTCGACGGCAGCTTCGCCCCTACCGCGGTGGCATGGGGGATGGACAATCGCACCTGCGCGCTGCGGGTCGTCGGTCACGGCCACGGCATGCGCATGGAGTGCCGCGCCCCCGGCGGCGACGTCAATCAGTACCTGGCCGTGGCGGCGCTGATCGCCGGCGGCCTGCACGGCATCGAGCAGAACCTGGAGCTGCCGGATCCGTTGGAGGGCAATGCCTACGAAAGCGGGGCCAAGCGGTTGCCGACGACACTGGCCGAAGCCGCGGCGCTGTTCGCCGAATCGAAGGTGGCCCGCGACGCATTCGGCGATGAGGTCGTCGAGCACTATCTCAACAACGCGCGCGTCGAGTTGGCTGCGTTCAACTCCGCGGTGACGGACTGGGAGAGGGTACGCGGATTTGAACGGCTATGAAGCTTCCCCCGTGCTCGGCATGACGACCTACCTCGAGCAGGCGCAGACCGGTGTTTGGGACGTTCGTGCCGGTTTCCTGCCACACATCTACCTCGAGGGAGTCACCCGCGCCGGTGGCATCGCGGTGCTGCTGCCGCCGCAACCGGTCGACGACGAGATCGCCGCGCGGGTGCTCGACGGCCTGGACGGGCTGGTGATCACGGGCGGCAAGGACGTCGACCCGGCCCGATATGGGCAGGCGCCCCACCCGATGACCGATGAGCCCCGAAGTGACCGGGACGCTTGGGAATTCGGGCTGCTCGACGGCGCGCTGCGCCGTGGCATGCCAGTGCTCGGCATCTGCCGCGGCGCCCAGGTACTCAATGTCGCGTTCGGCGGGACCCTGCATCAGCACCTGCCCGACGTGCTCGGCCACAGTCGTCACCAAGCCGGGGATGCGGCATTCGCCACCTCGACAGTGCGGACTGTGCCCGGCACACGGCTCGCGTCGCTGATCGGCCAGTCGTCCGACGAGCAGTGCTCCCACCACCAGGCGATCGCCGAGTTGGGCGACGGCCTGATCGTCAGCGCGCAGGACTGCGACGGTGTGATCGAGGCGATCGAACTGCCCGGCGACAACTTCGTCGTCGCGGTGCAGTGGCATCCCGAGGAACGGCTCAACGACTTGCGATTGTTCGCCGGCGTGGTCGACGCGGCAAAAGTTCTCGCGATGGCGCGGGTGCGCGCATGACGACTTCTGACGTCATCAATCCGGCCACCGAGGAAGTGCTCCGGACTGTCGAGCAGGTCGACGCGGCAGGCGTCGACGACGCGGTGACGCGGGCCCGAACTGCGCAGCGCGACTGGGCCAGAATGGCTCCCGCCGACCGGGCAGCCGGGCTGCGCGCCTTCGCGGCGGCCGTCGACGGGCACATCGCCGAGCTGGCCGCGCTGGAGGTCGCCAACTCCGGGCATCCCATCTCCTCGGCGGAGTGGGAGGCCGGCCACGTCCGCGATGTGCTCCAGTATTATGCGGCCGGCCCGGAGCGTTTGTCCGGCAAGCAGATTCCGGTCGCCGGCGGTCTGGACATCACGTTCAACGAGCCGGTCGGCGTGGTCGGTGTCATCACGCCGTGGAACTTCCCGATGACGATCGCGTCGTGGGGGTTTGCGCCAGCGCTGGCCGCAGGCAACGCGGTGCTGGTCAAGCCGGCCGAGTGGACCCCGTTGACCACGATCCGGCTGGGCGAATTGGCAGTTGAGGCGGGGCTGCCCGCGGATCTGTTCCAGGTGCTGCCGGGCAAGGGCGCGGTGGTGGGAGAGCGCTTCGTCACGCACCCCGACGTGCGCAAGATTGTGTTCACCGGCTCGACCGAAGTCGGCATGAAGGTGATGGCGGGGGCGGCGGCCCAGGTCAAGCGGGTCACCCTTGAACTGGGCGGCAAGAGCGCCAACATCGTGTTCGACGACTGCGACCTGCAGAAGGCCGCCGCGACTGCACCCTACGGGGTATTCGACAACGCCGGCCAGGATTGCTGCGCCCGCAGCCGGATCCTGGTGCAACGCAACGTCTACGACCAATTCATGGAACTGCTTGAACCCGCGGTCAAGGGTGTTGTTGTCGGCGACCCGTCGTCCAGGGACACCGAGATGGGGCCGTTGGTTTCACGGGCGCACTGGAACACCGTGTCCTCTTATGTGCGTGATGACGCGCCGGTCGCGTTCCGTGGCGACGCGCCGTCGGGACCCGGGTTCTGGTTTCCGCCCACCGTGTTGACACCCGAACGCTCGGATCGCACTGTCCGAGAGGAGATCTTCGGCCCGGTGGTCACGGTACTGCCGTTCGACGACGAGGCCGACGCGATAGCGCTCGCAAACGACACCGCCTACGGGTTGTCGGGGTCGATCTGGACCGACAACCTGTCGCGCGCGTTGCGGGTGGCCCGGGCGGTGGAATCCGGGAATCTGTCGATCAATTCGCACTCGTCGGTGCGGTACAGCACACCGTTCGGCGGCTTCAAGCAGTCAGGGCTCGGCCGTGAGCTCGGTCCCGACGCACCGATGTCGTTCACCGAAACCAAGAACGTGTTCATTGCCGTAGAAGGGATCGCGGGGGCTTCCTCATGAATATCGATCTGAGCCAGCGGCTTGCGGGAAGGGTCGCCGTGATCAGCGGCGGCGGCAGCGGTATCGGGCTTGCCGCCGGGCGACGGATGCATGCCGAAGGCGCGAGGATCGTCGTCGGGGACATCGATCCCACCGCGGGTAAGGCCGCCGCCGACGAGCTCAACGGATTGTTCGTGCCCGCCGACGTTTCGGACGAGGCGGCGGTTAATGCGCTCTTCGACACCGCCGCCGAGACATACGGCTCGGTGGACATCGCGTTCAACAACGCCGGAATCTCACCGCCGGACGACGACCTGATCGAGAACACCGAACTTCCGGCGTGGCAGAGGGTGCAAGACGTCAATCTGACATCGGTCTATCTGTCCTGCCGGGCCGCGTTGCGTCACATGTCCGCTGCGGGTAAGGGCTCGATCATCAACGTCGCGTCTTTCGTCGCGGTGATGGGTTCGGCGACATCCCAGATCTCCTACACCGCATCCAAGGGCGGGGTGCTGGCCATGTCGCGGGAATTGGGAGTGCAGTACGCCCGCAGTGGGATTCGCGTCAATGCGCTCTGCCCGGGTCCCGTGAACACGCCGCTGTTGCAGGAGCTGTTTGCGAAGGACCCGGAGCGGGCGGCGCGGCGGCTGGTTCACGTGCCGATCGGGCGGTTCGCGGAGCCGGAGGAAATCGCTGCTGCTGTGGCATTTTTGGCGAGCGACGACTCGTCGTTCATCACCGCGTCGACGTTCCTGGTCGACGGCGGCATCAGCTCGGCATACGTCACCCCCCTGTAAGCCATGCAACCGCAATTAGTCAGCGACACGTTGCTGCGGCCGGTCCGGCCGGGGAATGCGTTCGAGGACACCGTCGGCCGGCTGATGCAGACCATCCGGCTGGGAGTTGTCGGGCCGGGAGAGGCGCTGCCGCCGGAACGTGAACTCGCCGCGCGGCTAGGCGTCAGTCGAGACACCGTCCGAGAGGCGATCAAATCGCTGGCCGACGCCGGGTATCTGGTGTCGCGGCGCGGCCGCTACGGCGGGACGTTCCTGGCTGACGAACTGCCCATGCCCGCAGCAGAATCCGGCGGCAACGAGGCGATCGCACGGGCAGAAATCGACGATGCGCTGCGGCTGCGTGAGATTCTCGAGGTCGGGGGGGCCCGAATCGCTGCGACCCGCACGCTGACCGCGGCCGAACGGGAGCTGCTGTGGTCGCGGATGACCGACGTCCGAGGTGCGGACCCTTCCGATTACCGTCGGCTCGACTCGCGGCTGCACTTGGCGATCGCCGAGCTGGCGGGCGCCCCGTCGCTGGTGCCGCTGGTCGCAGAGAACCGGATGCATGTGAACCGACTGCTGGACCGAATCCCATTGCTGTCGCGCAACATCACACATTCGGACCACCAGCACGAGGCGATCGTCATCGCGATACTCGCCGGCGACGCCGACGGCGCCGAGTCGGCGATGCGGGCACACATCGCGGGCTCGGCGTCGCTGCTGCACGGCTTTCTCGACTGAGGACGAGCTTCCCCGACTAGGGCTTGGTCGCAGCTCGTCAGGAACGGGCATCGACATGAGTCGCAATAGTTCGGCGAGTTTGGTGTCAAGCTCCAATCCCACGCCCGCAATCCGGGCGGCTGTGAAACTGGCGAATCTGGTGGAGGGTTGGTCGATGCTCAGATGCGTTTGACCAGCGCCATCCTGGTAGATCGCGGTCCGCAACGGCGCGTAGAGCATGACGCCAGGATCGCGGCGAAACATCGTCTCGACGATGACGTTGTTGCCCACCATGTAGGTAACCGCCGGTGTCCGGTGGCCGAACAACTGCATCATCGGCGTCGGTTCGAATGTCCAGAAATTGACGAATGAATGTGGCGCATTTTCGGCGGTGTACTTCCGAACCCGCGACAGATCGCCGGTCCCACAAATCAGGCAGGGCGGCACCGATGTTCCCGTCGACGTTGCCGCTGAGTTCTATGCCTCTGCCGCGCTCGGCCTGCTCGTTTGGTGGATCGACCACGATTTCTGCAACGGGCCGACGTGGTTGACCGCGACGTACCGAAAGCTGGCCGCAGTGGCCGCGGAGGCCTGACGCCTGGCGCGAGGCTAGTGAGGCCGCGCCGGCGGCCACGGCGGCTCGCCGCAGAGCGCCAGCAGCGCATTCTCGATGACCTCGGGCAGCGCGGGGTGGATCCAGTACTGGCTGCGGGCCATGTCGGCGGCGGGCAGCCCGAAACTCATCGCCTGCACTACCGGCTGGATCAGCGACGACGCCTGATGTCCCACCAGGTGCGCGCCGAGGATCAGCCCGGTGTCCTCGTCCACGATGATCTTCGCGAACCCCGTGGTGTCCTCCATCGCCCAGCCGTACGCGACGTCGCTGTAGTCCTGAACCTTGACTTTGATCTTGTAACCCTGTGCCATCGCCTGGTTTTCGGTGAGCCCGACGCTGGCGATCTGCGGGTCGGTGAACACAGCCGACGGCACGTAGCGGTGGTCGGAGGGCATCAGCGAATCCAGGTCGTCCCAATCCTGCAGCAGGTTGTGGCGCACCACGCGGGCCTCATGGTTGGCGACGTGCTTGAGCTGATAGTCCGAGCTCACATCACCGAGCGCGAAGACGCCGCGCGCCGCGGTCCGCTGGTACTCGTCGACAACGATGCGTCCGTCTGGACGCACCTCTACACCGGCAAGTTCGGCATCCAGGCGATCGCCGTTGGACACCCGCCCGGTGGCCACCAGCAGCGCGTCGCCGCGCACCGTCATCCCGTTATCGCATGTCAGCGCGATGGATTCGCCGTCGCGCCGGGCGTCGACCACGTTGGTGTGATTGCGGATCTCCCACTTCTTCGCGGCGATGTCGGTGAAGTGTGTCGTGATCGTGTCGTCGTGCCCCTGCAACAGCGCACTGCCGCGAATCACGATCGCGACGCGGCTGCCCAGCGACGAGAAGATGTGCGCGAATTCGGCTGCCACGTAACCGCCCCCGATGATGAGCAGGTGTCCGGGCAGCTCGGGCAGCCTCATGATGGTGTCGCTGGTGTGGTAGTCGGCGTCGGAGTGTTCGATCACGGGCGGAACCACCGCCCGCGATCCGGCGGCGATCACGACCTGCCCGGCGGTGAACTCCTCGCCGCCGTCGACCCGCAGCGTGTAGCGCCCGTCGGGTGTGACCCGACCGAAGCGGGTATGCCGGTCGTACACCGTGACGTTCGGCGACGCGCGGCGGTAGTGCTCTCCGCCCGCGGCCAGCGGGTCGATGCGGCCGAAGATCCGCGACACGATGTCGGGCCAGCGCACGCCGTCGACCCTGGCGTCGACACCGAATCGTGCTGAGTCGCGGGCGCTTTCGGCGACCTCGGCGGCGTAGACGAACATCTTGGTGGGGATGCAGCCCACGTTGAGGCAGGTGCCGCCGAAGATGTTCTGCTCGCAGATCGCGATCTTCTTGTCCGCGTAGCGTTCATCGAGGATTGAATTGCCCGAGCCGGTGCCGATGATCGCTACGTCGTAGTGGGTCATGACCGCTGCCCGGTGTTGGCGTGGTCTTCGACCGAGGCGGTGTACCAGTCCAGCCAGGCCGCCAGCTCGCGATAGGCCGCCTCCCGCGGACCTGGCATCGACAGGAACACGTCGTGTTTGGCGTCGGTGATCGGCACCGTCGTGGTGCGGTTGCCCACGCAGCCGGCCCAGCGCGCGATCTGTTTGACGTTGAGCACCGCGTCGCCGTGCTGGGCGGTCACCGGATCGCTGTTGCCGGGGATGCTGTGATCGGAACGCAGGATCAGGTTGGGCACAGCGACGTCGAGGCCACGGTGCAGCTTGGCGTGCCCTCGGCGAATCGCGTTGATCCACCCGAACGTCACCGGAAACCCACCGATCGGCTTCCACTGCAGTTTGTAGTCGAAGTCGCCACCGAAGTCGCGGTGCAGGCTTTCGCCGTACGTGGGTTCGCGCGGCAGCGGGATCGCCTGCTTACTGCGGAACTGGGCCAGCGCCAGGATTGCGGCGGTGCCCGCGCTGCGCAGAATCGCGGGCCCCTGCAGGTCGAACCACGGGCTGTTGAGGACCAGCCCGCTGACCCGGCCGGGCTTCGGCACACTGGAACGCCGGCGGTCCAGCCACAGCGGAACGATCAGCCCGCCGGCGGAATGGCCGTAGACCAGGATGTGCGGGTCACCGGCCTCTTCGGCGATCGTAGCCAGCGCCCAATCCAGTTCGGGGTCGTAGCGCTTCAAG
Source organism: uncultured Actinomycetota bacterium (assembly GCA_963811535.1). Lineage (GTDB taxonomy): Bacteria > Actinomycetota > Actinomycetes > Mycobacteriales > Mycobacteriaceae > Mycobacterium. The sequence continues at coordinate 556,139 of CAWERF010000004.1, forward strand.
TCGGTCGTGAAGTGCTGGATCTGGCCCTCCCGCCACGACCGGCCGCATTTGCGCAGGTCTATGGCATAGAACGTGAGGCCGTGGGCGGTGAAGTGGTCGGCCAGCTCGGTGTTGAAGAAATAGTCGGTGAAGCCGTGTACCACCAGCGCGGCGTGGCGGGCGTGCGCGCCCGCAGAGGAGTGCGGCTCCCCCCGGCGTATCAGGGTCGCGACGATGTCGCCTTCGCCGTCGGGGTCCGGGCCCAGCGGCAGCGTGCGCTGCCAGTAGCCGCCGAGAACGTCGGGCTGCCAGGTCGGCGTCACGGACATACTTTACGGCCACGGCTGCCACGGGATGACGTCGACGGGCCGGGCCGCTGGGCAGCGGGATAACCTGGGGACCGGTATGTCTGATCGGACCGTGGAGAAGACCGACGTCGCGCTCGTCGGCGCCGGCATCATGAGCGCGACCCTTGGCGCGTTGCTGCGGCTCGTCGAACCCAACTGGTCCATCACGCTGATCGAACGCCTCGACGGCGCTGCCGCCGAGAGCAGCGATCCCTGGAACAACGCGGGAACCGGCCACTCGGCGCTGTGCGAGCCCAACTACACCCCCGAAAGGCCCGACGGGTCGATCGACATCACCAAGGCTGTCAAGATCAACGAGCAGTTTCAGGTTTCGCGGCAGTTCTGGGCGTACGCGGTCGAGAACGGACTGCTCACCGCCGTGCGGAGCTTCCTGAACCCGATCCCGCACGTCACCTTCGTGCACGGCGCCCAACGCGTCGACTTCATGCGCCGGCGACGCGAAGCGCTGGCGCACAACCCACTGTTCGCGTCCACCGAACTCATCGACGACCCCGACGAATTCGCGCGCCGGCTACCGCTGATGGCCCGCAACCGCGACTTCTCCGCCCCGGTCGCGCTGAACTGGGCGCAGGACGGCACCGACATCGACTTCGGCATCCTGTCCAAGCAGCTGATCGGCTACGGGATCCGCACCGGCACCGCGACGCTGTTCGGTCACGAGGTCCGCGATCTGCGTCGCGAGTCCGACGGCACGTGGACCGTGAAGGTGCTCAATCGCCGCAACGGCGCCAGGCGAAAGATCAATGCCAGGTTCGTGTTCGTCGGCGCGGGCGGCTATGCGCTCCGGCTGCTGCAAAAGGCCGGCGTCCCGGAAGCCAGGGGATACGGCGGCTTCCCGATCGGCGGTCAATTCCTGCGCACCGACAACCCCGCGCTGGTCGCCGTTCACTGGGCCAAGGTCTACGGCTTCCCGTCGTCGGGGGCGCCGGCAATGTCGGCGCCGCACCTGGACGCGCGGATCGTCAACGGCAAATCGTGGCTGACGTTCGGCCCGTTCGTCGGATGGTCGCCGAAGTTCCTCAAACAGGGCCACATCACCGACTTGGCGCTGTCGGTCAAGCCGAACAACCTGCGGTCGATGCTCGGCGTCGGCCTCGACCAGATGAGCCTGGTGAACTACCTGATCGGCCAGTTGAAGTTGTCCGACGCTGACCGGGTCGACGCACTGCGCGAGTTCGCACCGTCTGCAAGGGATTCCGACTGGCAGACCATCGAGGCGGGGCAGCGCGTTCAGGTGATACGCCCGACGAAGGGCAGGGGCGGTGCACTGGAATTCGACACCACGGTGCTCAACGCCGCGGACGGCAGCATCGCCGGTCTGCTCGGTGCGTCACCGGGCGCCTCTACCGCCGTGCCTGCGATGCTCGATGTGATCAAGCGTTGTTTTGGTGACCGCTACCAGTCGTGGCTGCCGAAGCTGAAGGAGATAGTGCCGTCACTGGGCACGAAGTTGTCCGACGAGCCGCGCCTCTTCGAGGAAGTGTGGGACTGGGGCACCACGGCGCTCAGCCTTGGCGCGACGGCCGCGGCCAGGACGGTCGACTCAGCGGCGGTCACTGCATGACGGTGGCGCTGCACCGGTCGTGGGCCAAGGATCTAGACACCGCGACGCTCTACGAGCTGTTGAAACTGCGGGTCGAGGTGTTCGTTGTCGAACAGGCCTGCCCATATCCCGAACTCGACGGCCGGGACTTGCTCAAAGAGACCCGTCACTTCTGGCTCGAGGGCCCCAACGGCGAGGTGATCTCGACGCTGCGGCTGATGGAAGAGCACGCCGGCGGCCGGAAGGCGTTCCGGATCGGGCGGCTGTGCACTCGACGCAACGCCCGTGGCCACGGCCACACCACGCGCTTGCTGCTGGCCGCGCTGGCCGATGTCGGCGACTACCCGTGCCGCATCGACGCACAGACCTACCTGGAGGAGATGTACGCCCGGCACGGCTTTGTGCGCGCCGGCGACGAATTCGTCGAGGACGGCATCCCGCACGTGCCCATGGCCAGGCCGGGCGTCAACGCCGCCGGCCAAGCGACTCCGGGAACAGAAGAGGCGCCGTGACGCCGCCCGATGTTGCCGGCCGGGCGGCTCCGGTCAACTACCCGTTCAGCGCCATCGTCGGCCACGAGCAGCTACGGCTGGCGCTGGTGCTGTGCGCGGTGCGGCCGGAGATAGGCGGCGTACTGATCCGCGGCGAGAAGGGCACGGCGAAATCCACCGCCGTGCGCGGACTGGCGGCGGTCCTGTCCAGGCTGGGTGACGGCCGACTCGTGGAACTGCCCATCGGGGCCACCGAGGACCGAGTGATCGGGTCGCTGGATCTGCAGCGGGTGCTGCGCGACGGCGAGCACGCGTTCACACCCGGGCTGTTGGCCGCGGCGCACGGCGGCGTGCTCTACGTCGACGAGGTCAACCTTCTGGGTGATCATCTGGTCGACGTTCTGCTCGACGCCGCGGCGATGGGCCGTGTGCACATCGAGCGCGACGGCGTGTCGCACACCCATGAGGCGCGGTTCACGCTGATCGGCACGATGAACCCCGAAGAAGGGGAGCTGCGGCCGCAGCTGCTGGATCGCTTTGGGCTGACCGTCGAGGTGCGGGCCTCGCGCGACGTCGACGAGCGTGCCCAGGTGATCCGCCAGCGGATGGCGTTCGAGTCCGACCCTGCCGGATTCGCAGAGCGCTACGCCGAGGCCGACGCAGACCTGGCACGTCGGATTGCGGCCGCCCGTGCCGCGGTCGGGGACGTCGAGCTGCCCGACACCGAGCTTCGGCGGATCGCCGCGCTGTGTGCGGCATTTGGCGTCGACGGGATGCGCGCCGACCTGGTGGTCGCGCGGGCAGCCGCCGCCCACGCCGGTTGGCGCGGGGCCGGCGCCATCGAGGAACAGGACATCCGGGTTGCCGCCGAGCTCTCGCTGCCGCACCGCCGCCGCCGCGACCCGTTCGACGAGCCTGGGCTCGACCCGGAGCGGCTGGACCAGGCTCTGGCGCAAGCCGGCGACAGCCAGCCGGAGCCCGACCCCGACCCCGACGGGCCCGACGGTGGCGGTGCGTCGTCAGAAAGCACAGCGCCACAGGCGCATTCGGACGGCGTTCCGCGGGTGAGTGCGCCGCCGACGACGACGTTCCGGACGCGCGTGTTGACCGTGCCCGGTGTCGGTTACGGCGCGCCCGGCCGTCGGTCGGGGGCCCGGAACCGCCACGGCACCGCGATCTCCGCTCACCCGACCGACGGCTTCGGTGTGCACCTGTTCGGCACCGTGCTGGCCGCCGCGCGACGAGCCGAACGGGCCGGCCCGCCCCGCGTGGTACCCGACGATGTGCGCCGCGCGATACGTGAAGGGCGAGAAAGCAATACGGTCATCTTTGTGGTCGATGCCTCGGGTTCGATGGCTGCGCGCGACCGGATGTCGGCCGTCGGCGGCGCGACACTGTCCCTGCTGCGCGACGCGTACCAGCGCCGCGACAAGGTCGCGGTGATCACGTTCCGCGGCAGCGGCGCCAGTGTGCTTCTGCCGCCCACGTCGTCGGTGCACATCGCCTCGGCGCGGCTCGCGCGGTTCGACACCGGCGGCACGACGCCACTGGCCGAGGGGTTGCTGGCCGCCCGCGACATGGTGGCCCGCGAACGGGTGCGCGACCGGGCGCGCCGCTGCCTGGTCGTCGTGTTGACCGACGGCCGCGCGACCGGCGGCCCCGACCCTCTGGGCCGGGCTAGGCTGGCCGCCCGGTGGCTGGTCGCCGAGGGCACGGCCGCGGTCGTCGTCGATTGCGAGACGTCGTGGGTGCGGCTGGGACTGGCCGAGGAGCTCGCCGGGTATCTGGCCGCGCCGTCCGTGCGGCTGGCGCAGTTGCGCGCCGACAGCCTCACCGAGGTCGTCCGCAGCGCCGCGTGAGTGAGGAGAGTCACCATGCCGCAGGGCCGGCCGATCACCGTACCCGACGACGGGTTGACCACGCGGGCGCGGCGTCACGCCCCCCTGCTGGCCGTGCACACCGGCGCGGGCAAAGGCAAGTCGACGGCCGCGTTCGGGATGGCGCTGCGGGCGTGGAACGCCGGTTTCGACATCGCGGTTTTCCAGTTCGTCAAGAGTGCCAAGTGGAAAGTGGGCGAGGAAGCGGCATTTCGCGAACTCGGTAGTTTGCACGACGAGCGCGGCATCGGCGGAGCCGTCGAGTGGCACAAGATGGGCGCCGGGTGGTCGTGGGCGCACAAGGCGGGCAGCGACGACGACCACGCCTCGGCAGCCGCTGACGGCTGGGCCGAGGTCGCCCGGCGGCTGGCCGAAGAACGGCACGACTTCTACGTGCTCGACGAGTTCACGTATCCGCTGAAGTGGGGTTGGGTCGACGTCGACGAGGTCGTCGCAACCCTGGCCGGCCGCCCCGGAATCCAGCACGTCGTGATCACCGGCCGCGACGCCCCGCAGCCGCTGTTGGACGCCGCCGATCTCGTCACCGAGATGGCCAAGGTCAAGCATCCGATGGATGCGGGACGCAAAGGCCAGAGGGGGATCGAGTGGTGAGCACACCCGCTGTGGTGATCGCCGCCCCGTCCTCCGGCAGCGGGAAGACCACGGTCGCAACGGGTCTGATCGGCGCGCTGCGACGGGCCGGCCACACGGTTGCACCGTTCAAGGTCGGCCCGGACTTCATCGACCCCGGATACCACGCGCTCGCCGCCAGGCGCCCGGGGCGCAACCTCGACCCGGTGCTGGTCGGGGAGCGGCTGATCGGGCCACTGTACCGGCACGGCTGCGCCGGTGCGGACATCGCGGTCGTCGAGGGCGTGATGGGGTTGTTCGACGGGCGCATCGCCCCGGACGCCGCCGGTGTGGCCGCCGGTTCGACCGCCCATGTCGCCGCGCTCCTTCGGGCACCGGTCATCCTGGTGGTCGACGCGCGTGGCCAGAGTCACAGCATCGCCGCGCTGCTGCACGGATTTTCGACGTTCGATGCCCAAACCCGCATCGCCGGTGTGGTGCTCAACCGGGTCGGCTCGCCGCGCCATGAGCAGGTGCTGCGCCAGGCCTGCGAGCAGGCCGGCACCCGTGTGCTCGGTGCGATCCCCCGTGCTGACGAAATATCCATTCCCTCAAGGCATTTAGGACTGATCACGGCGGTTGAGCAGGGTCGGCTGGCCGATGACGCCGTCGGGGCGATGACCGGGTTGGTCAGCCGCTACGTCGACCTCGCCGCGGTCGTCGCCGCGGCCGGAAGCCACGTCAGCGACCCGGTGTGGGAGGCGCGCGTTACCGGGCCGGTCGGTCGGCCCGTCACCGTGGCAATGGCCGGGGGCAAGGCGTTCAGTTTCGGCTACGCCGAGCACGCCGAACTGCTCAGCGCCGCCGGGGCCGACGTCGTCCCGTTCGACCCGCTGACCGGCCAGCTGCCCGACGACGCCGCCGCGGTGGTGCTGCCCGGCGGCTTCCCCGAACAGTTCGCCGCGGAGCTGTCCGCGAACGACGCTCTGCGGCAACAGGTCTGCACGCTCGCTCAGGCCGGTGGGCCGGTGCAGGCCGAATGCGCCGGCTTGGCGTACCTGGTTTCCGAGCTCGACGGGCATCCGATGTGCGGGGTGCTGTCGGGCTCGGCGCGATTCACCGACCGACTGACCCTGCGCTACCACGACGCGGTCGCGGTGACCGACTCGTCGCTGTACGCCACCGGCGACCGCGTTGTTGGGCACGAATTCCACCACACCGCAGTCACTTTCGTCGACAGGTATCAGCCTGCCTGGGTCTACCGCGGCACCGACGTGGCGACGGTGCGCGACGGCGCGGTGCACCGCAACGTGCACGCCTCGTACCTGCACATCCATCCCGCCGCCGCGCCGGACTCGGTGGCGCGCTTCGTCGCGCACGCGGCCGCTTCTAGGCTCGCCCGGTGACCGACAATGCGTACCTGGTCGGGCTGCGGCTGGCCGGCAAGAAGGTCGTCGTCGTCGGCGGAGGCTCGGTCGCGCGGCGTCGACTGCCACTGCTCGTCGCCAGCGGCGCCGAGGTCCACGTCATCACCCGCACCGCGACCCCCGCTGTCGAGGGAATGGGTGGAATCACGTTGGTGCTGCGCGATTATCGCGACGGCGACCTCGACGGCGCCTGGTACGCGATCGCGGCCACAGATGACCCCGAGGTGAACGCGGCAGTCCTGGCCGAAGCCGAGGCCCGTCACATCTTCTGCGTCCGCGCCGACATCGCGCGCGACGGAACCGCCGTCACCCCAGCCTCATTCGAGTACGAGGGCCTGGCGGTCGGCGTGCTCGCCGGTGGTGAGCATCGCCGATCGGCGGCGATCCGGTCGGCGATCCACGAGGCGTTCCAGCGGGGCGTCATCACCGCCGACACGCTCGACGTCGTGCGGGGCGGCGTCGCGTTGGTCGGGGGAGGCCCGGGCGACCCGGACCTGATCACCGTGCGCGGCCGTCGGCTGCTTGCGCACGCCGACGTCGTCGTCGCGGACCGGCTCGCCCCGCCGCAGTTGCTGGCCGAGCTGCCGCCGCACGTGGAGGTGATCGACGCGGCGAAGATCCCGTATGGCCGCGCGATGGCCCAGGACGCGATCAACGCGGTGATGATCGAGCGGGCCAGGGCCGGGAAGTTCGTGGTGCGGCTGAAGGGCGGCGACCCGTTCGTCTTCGCACGCGGCTACGAGGAGGTGCTGGCCTGCGCCGACGCCGGCGTCCCGGTGACGGTCGTGCCGGGTGTGACAAGCGCCATAGCGGTGCCCGCGCTGGCCGGCGTCCCCGTGACCCATCGCTCGGTGACGCACGAGTTTGTCGTGGTCAGCGGCCATCTGGCGCCCGGGCACCCCGAATCGTTAGTCAATTGGAATGCGCTGGCCGCGATGTCGGGCACCATCGTGCTGCTGATGGCCGTCGAGCGGATCGAGCTGTTCGCCGACGCGTTGCTCAAAGGCGGCCGACCTGCGGATACGCCGGTCCTCGTGGTCCAGAGCGGCAGCACCGCGGCCGAACGCACCGTGCGCGCGACGCTTGCTGAAGCGCCGCAACGCATTCGCGAAGAGGGCATCCGACCTCCGGCGATCATCGTGATCGGGACCGTCGCAGCGTTCGCGGACTTAAAGGAACAGTAAGAGTACTGTAAGGTAACCGGTTATGACTGCTCTTAATGATGCGGAGCGGGCTGCCGTCCATCGCGATCCCGCGGCCCGGAGCGGTGCCCTTCCCACCACCGAGCGCAGGTACTACCCGACTTGGCTGCCGTCGCGGCGGTTCATCGCCGCCGTCGTGGCGATCGGCGGCATGCAGCTGCTGGCCACGATGGACAGCACCGTCGCGATCGTCGCGCTGCCGAAGATCCAGAACGAGCTGGACCTGTCCGACGCCGGCCGTAGCTGGGTGATCACCGCCTACGTGCTGACGTTCGGCGGGCTGATGCTGCTCGGCGGGCGGCTCGGCGACACGATCGGTCGCAAGCGGACCTTCATCGTCGGCGTGGCGCTGTTCACCATCGCCTCGATCCTCTGCGGGGGCGCCTGGGACGAGGCGACGCTGGTGATCGCGCGGTTGCTGCAGGGTGTCGGCGCGGCAATCGCCTCACCGACCGCGCTCGCGCTGGTCGCCACCACGTTCCCGAAGGGGCCCGCGCGTAACGCAGCCACCGCGATCTTCGCGGCGATGACCGGCATCGGCTCCGTCATGGGCCTGATCGTCGGCGGCGCGCTGACCGAGGTGTCATGGCGGCTGGCGTTCCTGGTCAACGTGCCTATCGGCCTGCTGATGATCTACCTGGCTTACACGACACTGACCGAGACCCATCGCGCGCCGATGAAGCTTGACGCCACCGGCGCCATCCTGGCCACGCTCGGCTGCACCGCTGCCGTGTTCGGGTTCTCGATGGGCCCCGAGCAGGGGTGGCTCTCGCGGATCACAATCTCCTCGGGCGTCGCGGCGGTGGTTTTCCTCGGCGCATTCCTGCTGGTCGAGCGGACCGCCGACAACCCGCTGGTGCCCTTCGACCTGTTCCGTGACCGCAACCGGCTCGCGACGTTCGCGGCGATCTTCCTGGCCGGCGGGGTGCTGTTCACGCTGACCGTGCTGATCGGCCTCTACGTGCAGGACCTCATGGGTTATAGCGCGCTGCGCGCCGGGGTCGGCTTCATCCCGTTCGTGATCGCGATGGGCATCGGGCTCGGCTTGTCATCGCAACTGGTGCGGATGTTCCCGCCCCGGGTGGTGGTGGTCGGCGGTGGCGTCCTTGTGCTGGCCGCAATGTTCTACGGGTCGACGGTGAATCGGGGCATCCCGTACTTCCCGAACTTCGTGCTGCTGATCGTCGTCGGCGGGATCGGTATCGGCATGATCGTGGTGCCCCTGACGCTGTCGGCGATCGCGGGTGTCGGCTTCGACCGGATCGGCCCGGTCTCGGCGATCGCGCTGATGCTGCAGAACCTCGGTGGTCCGGTGATTCTGGCGATCATCCAGGCCGTGATCACGTCTCGCACGCTGTACCTGGGCGGCACGACGGGCCCCGTCAAGTTCATGAACAGCCACCAGTTGCATGCGCTGGACCACGGCTACACCTACGGGTTGCTGTGGGTGGCAGGGGTCGCCGTCATCGTCGGCGGCGCGGCGCTGCTCATCGGCTACTCGTCTGAGGAAGTCGCCCATGCGCAGGAAGTGAAGGACGCGCTGGACGCCGGCGAAATCTAGCCTTGTCGGGCGCCGAGCGTCCACTCTTCGCACCCTTTCGTCGGGATTCGTGTCATAACTGGACGCTCGGAAGTGTCGAGGTTGGTCTCGGTAGGGTAGCTACCCATGTTCGCGGCGCGGCGTACCCAGCGGGTGTCGAAGCCGCTGGCTTCCAGCGTGATCGGTATCGCGATCGTCGCGATCACCGGCATGCAGCTGATGGCGACGCTCGACGGCACCATCGTCGTGGTCGCGCTGCCGCGGATGCAGGCCGAGCTCGGCCTGTCCGACGCCGCGAAGAGCTGGGTGATCACCGCCTACGTGCTGACGTTCGGCGGGCTGTTGCTGCTCGGCGGCCGCGTCGGCGATGCGGTCGGCCACAAGCGGGCGTTCATCGGCGGCGTGGCCGTGTTCACGCTGGCGTCGCTGGTGTGCGGGCTGGCGTTCGATGACGCGATGCTGATCGGGGCCCGCGCCGTGCAAGGCGTCGGTGCCGCCGTGGCCGCCCCGACCGGGCTGGCGCTGGTCGCATCGACGTACGCCGTCGGGCACGCCCGCAACCAGGCGATGGCGATCTCGGCCGCGATGCAGGGCGTCGGGTCGGTGCTGGGTCTGGTGCTGGGCGGCGCATTCACGGTGATCTCGTGGCGGCTGGCGTTTCTGATCAACGTGCCGATCGGGATCGTGATCACCGCGATCGCGGTGACCCGGCTGCGCGAAACCCACCGCGACCGGCTGAAGCTTGACGCGACAGGCGCGGTACTCGCGACGCTGGCATGCACGACGGCGGTGCTGGTGTTCACGCAGGGGCCGCCGCTGGGCTGGGGCAACCCGTGGGTGATCGGGGCGATGGTGGCCACTGTGCTGCTGTTTGGAAGCTTCCTGGCGGTCGAGCGGACCGCCGAGCATCCCCTGGTCCCGCTGTCGCTGTTCTACGACCCCAACCGGGTGGCGACGTTCGTGTCGCTGTTTCTGGCCGGCGGCGTGCTGCTGACGCTGACGGTGATGATCGGGCTGTACGTCCAGAACGTGATGGGCTATTCGGCGCTGCGGGCCGGCATCTGCTTCATCCCGTTCGCGATCGCGCTGGGGCTGGGCAATGTCTGCGCGGCCCGGGTCGCGCCGCTGATCGCTCCGCGGTGGCTGATCATCGGCGGCGGCGCGTTCGTGCTGGGCGCGATGCTGTACGGCTCGACGCTGAACCGCACGATCTCCTACTTCCCGGACCTGTTCGTGCCGATCGTCATCGGTGGCTTCGGGATCGGGCTGATCTCGGTGGTGCTGCCGCTGTGCGCGGTGGCCGACGTCGGGCCGCGGGAGATCGGCCCGGTCTCGGCGATCACGCTGATGGTGCAGAACCTCGGCGGGCCGCTGGTGTTGGTCGCGATCCAGGCGGTGCAGGTGTCGCGCACGCTCTACCTGGGCGGGACGACGGGCCCCGTCGCGAAGATGACGCCCGCACAACTCAGCGCGCTGGACCGCGGCTACACGTACTCGCTGCTGTGGGTCGCCGCGGTCGCGCTCCTGGTCGGGGTCAGCGCGGTGATGATCGGTTTCTCGGCACGCCAGATCGCCGCGGCCCAGTACACCCGCGAGGCCGTGGAGGCCGGCGAGCTCTAGCCGGGCTCCTCGATAAGCTAGCCCGCTGTGATCACTCGCATGTCCGAGTTGTTCTTGCGCACGCTGCGCGAGGATCCCGCCGACGCCGAAGTCCCCAGCCACAAGCTGCTCGTCCGGGCCGGCTACGTCCGGCCCGTCGCGCCAGGGCTGTACACCTGGCTGCCGCTCGGGCTGCGGGTGCTGCGCAAGATCGAGCGCATCGTCCGCGAGGAGATGAACGCGATTGGCGGGCAGGAGATCCTGTTCCCCGCGCTGCTGCCGCGCGCCCCGTACGAGGCGACCAACCGTTGGACGGAGTACGGCGACGCGGTATTCCGGCTCAAGGATCGCCGGGGCGCCGACTACATGCTCGGCCCCACCCACGAAGAGCTCTTCACGCTGACCGTGAAAGGGGAGTACAGCTCGTACAAGGATTTCCCGTTGCGGCTGTATCAGATCCAGACCAAATACCGCGACGAGGCCCGACCGAGGGCGGGCATTCTGCGTGGGCGCGAGTTCATCATGAAGGACTCGTACTCGTTCGACGTCGACGACGAGGGGCTCAAGGCCGCCTACCACGCGCACCGCGAGGCATATCAGCGGATGTTCGACCGGATGGACGTGGAATATGTCATCGTCTCCGCGTTGTCGGGCGCGATGGGCGGCAGCGCGTCCGAGGAGTTCCTCGCCGAAAGTCCCATCGGGGAAGACACTTTCGTGCGATGCGTGGAGTCGGGCTACGCCGCTAACGTCGAGGCCGTGGTCACGGCTCGGCCGGAATCACTGCCGATCGACGGGTTGCCCGAGGCCGTCGTGTACGACACTGGTGACACGCCGACTATCGCCACGCTGGTCGAGTGGGCCAACTCCGCCGACCTCGGCCGCACCGTCACCGCCGCCGACACGCTGAAGAACGTGATGGTCAAGGTCCACCAGCCCGGCTCCGATGACTGGGAGTTGTTGGCCGTCGGGGTGCCCGGCGACCGGGAGATCGACGAAAAACGTTTGGGTGCCGCGCTCCATCCCGCCGACTACGCCATGCTCGGTGACGACGACTTCGCCAAATATCCTTTCTTGGCGAAGGGCTACATTGGCCCGAAAGCATTGTCGGCCAACGCTGTTCGCTATCTCACCGACCCGCGGGTGGTGGACGGCACCAGCTGGATCACCGGCGCCGACGAACCCGGCAAGCATGTGGTCGGCCTGGTCGCCGGCCGCGACTTCACCCCCGACGGCACGATCGAGGCCGCGGAGGTGCGCGATGGCGACCTCTCCCCGGACGGGGCGGGGCCGTTGGTGTCGGCGCGCGGCATCGAAATCGGCCACGTCTTCCAGCTCGGCCGCAAATACACCGACACGTTCACCGTCGACGTGCTCGGCGAGGACGGCAAGCCGGTGCGCCTCACGATGGGGTCCTACGGCGTGGGGGTGTCGCGGCTGGTGGCAGTGATCGCCGAACAGCGCCACGACGAGCTCGGCCTGCGCTGGCCGTCATCGGTTTCGCCGTTCGACGCGCACGTGGTGATCGCCAACAAGGATGCCGCGGCCCGTGCCGGCGCGGCGGAGCTGGCCGGCGACCTGGACCGGATGGGCGTCGAGGTGCTGTTCGACGACCGGCAGGCCTCGCCGGGTGTGAAGTTCAAAGACGCCGAGCTGCTCGGCGTGCCGTGGATCGTGGTGGTGGGCCGCGGCTGGGCGGACGGCGTCGTCGAGCTGCGCAACCGGTTCACCGGCGAGACCCGTGAGCTGCCGGTGGACAGCGCCGCCACGGGGATCGCCGCCGCGGTCGGCGGCTGACTACTGCTCGTTGCCGCCGGGGAAGGGCACCGTCAGCGGCCATGCCCGCAGCACCTGTCGCCACTTGGCGGCGCGCACCGCGCATTGCGTCAGCGCGGTGACCCCGAATGTGCGATCCTGCGGTGTCTTGGCCTGTTCGATCACCGCACGCCAGGCCTCGGCGTCGTCGGACTCCATCCGCGCCGCGAGGGTGGCGGCGTCGTTGACGTTGGCGACGGTCATCGGCAGCTGATAGCCCGCCGCGGCTACCGGCGCTGTCACCGACCGTGCCGCCAGCACCGCGATCGCCGCGTCGCGGCGCGTTCGATGCTCGGCCAATGAGTCGGCAACCAGGTCGTTGAGATCCGGGGTGGAGTGCGCGGAGACGAACCCGTAGCCATAGATCGTCGCGTGCTCGGCGGCGATCGCGTCGGCCAGCGCCTTGTCGTCGGGGGACTGCGGGGGAGACGTGGTGCTCGGCGTCGGCTCGGCGGACGTCACTGCGTCGACCCTTTCATCGCCAGCGGCACGGTGACCGAGGCCGTACAGGACGCGGCGATCGACCCCAGCAGGCCGGCGCGGTAGCCGGACAGCTTGCCGGCCAGCTGCGAGGCGCTGTCGGCGGAACTGCGCAGCGCCCCCGTCACGTCCGACAACGACGGCGGCGGTGTCGGCGCTGTCGAGGTGGCCGTCGTGCTGGTCAGGCTCGTCGTCTCGGTCGATGACGGCGGCTTGCCGGCGGCGCGCGCGATTTCCTGCGCCAGCGCCCTTGCGTGGTCGGCCCGCTCGGTGGCGACGACGGTCAGGGCCGGCGCGTAGGACGAGCCAGCCGTCGCGGCGGCTTTGGCCATGTCGCTGTCGCGGCGGGCCAGATCCAGCTGCGACTCCAGGTCGTCGACCTGCGGCGCCTCGGCCCGCGAACCGCATGCCGAGGCCGTCGCAGAGACGACGGCCAGTGCGGCCGCGCCGAGCAGGACCTGGCGCCGGCTGACGGCTGGGATGGCGCTGGGCATGGCGACATCCTGCCATTCGTGGAACGCGCCGACCGAGCCGCCGATCGCCTCGTCGGGGCTTGCAGCTGGCGTATCGTTGAATTCTGGCTCCGCGTTTGCGGAGGGGGATAGGCCGCACAATTCAAGATGAGGAGCTCGCCGTGGCCACGGGGCTGCCGTCGCAGGAACAGGTGATCGAGCTACTCGATGACGAGTTCGCGCGCGCAGGCTTCGAGATCGAAGACGTCGTGCTCGACGACGCCGCCCGTCCGCCCCGCATCACGGTGATCGCCGACGGCGATCGGCCCCTCGATCTGGACACCATCGCGATGCTGTCGCAATCGGCCTCGCGCTTGCTGGACGATGCCGACGCAGTTGCCCGCCAGTACGTTCTCGAGGTCAGCTCGCGCGGCGTGGACCGGCCGCTGACCAGCGAAAAGCACTTCCGCCGGGCGCAAGGCCGCAAAGCCGAAGTGACGATGGCAGACGGGTCGCGGGTCACCGGACGGATCGGCGGCACCACCGACGGGCGGCTCCGGTTGGTGGTCCGGGACAGCGGGCGTTCGGGTTGGTCGGTGCAGGAGATTCCGCTTGCTGGCATCGCCAGAGCCGTTGTGCAGGTTGAGTTTTCGTCGCCGAGCTCGCGTGAGCTGCAGCTGGCGGGCGTGGGTGACACGGAGGCCGGCACATGAACATCGACATGGCCGCGCTGCACGCGATCGAGGCGGACAAAGGCATTTCGGTCGACGTGGTCGTCGAGACCATCAAGTCGGCCCTGCTCACCGCGTACCGCCACACCGAGGGCCACCAGGCCGACGCCCGCATCGAGATCGACCGCAAGACCGGTGTCGTCAAGGTGATCGCCCGCGAGACCGACGTCGACGGCAACGTGATCGCCGAGTGGGATGACACCCCGGAAGGTTTCGGTCGCATCGCGGCGACCACCGCGCGCCAGGTCATCCTGCAGCGGCTCCGCGACGCGGAGAACGAGAGGAACTACGGCGAGTTCTCCGCGAGAGAGGGCGACATCGTGGGCGGCGTGATCCAGCGCGACGCCCGCGCCAATGCCCGCGGCCTGGTGGTCGTCCGGATAGGCAGCGAAACGAAGGGCTCCGAAGGGGTGATCCCGGCAGCCGAGCAGGTCCCCGGCGAGCGCTACGAACACGGCGACCGGCTGCGCTGCTACGTCGTCGGCGTGACACGTGGCGCCCGGGAGCCGCTGATTACGCTGTCGCGCACCCACCCGAACCTGGTCCGCAAGCTGTTTTCGCTGGAGGTTCCCGAGATCGCCGACGGCTCCGTCGAGATCGTCGCGGTCGCCCGTGAGGCCGGCCACCGCTCCAAGATCGCGGTAGCCTCCCGCGTTCCGGGCCTGAACGCGAAGGGCGCGTGCATCGGGCCGATGGGCCAGCGGGTGCGCAACGTGATGAGCGAGCTCTCAGGCGAGAAGATCGACATCATCGACTACGACCCCGACCCGGCGAAATTCGTGGCCAACGCGTTGTCGCCGGCCAAGGTGGTGTCGGTGAGCGTGATCGACGAGGCCGCACGCGCCGCGCGGGTGGTGGTCCCCGATTTCCAGCTGTCGCTGGCCATCGGCAAGGAGGGCCAGAACGCGCGGCTGGCCGCGCGGCTGACAGGGTGGCGGATCGACATCCGCAGCGACGCCGAGCAGCACCAGGGCCAGCCCGGCGGCTAAGCCGTTCCCGCGATTCTGACCTGCTGGGCGGTGACGCTAAACTAGACCGTGATCCAGCGCGAGACTTCGGCTTCTGCGCATCGACGCACTGATGGACCGGTGCGAACGTGCGTCGGTTGCCGCAAGCGAGAGCTGGCCGTCGAACTGCTTCGCGTGGTGGCCGTACCGACGGGGAATGGCGAATACGCCGTGACCGTTGATGCGGCGGGTAATCTGCCGGGGCGGGGTGCCTGGCTGCACCCCAACCTGCAGTGTCTTCGCGCAGCACTCCGGCGGCGAGCCTTCGGCCGAGCGTTGCGCATCACCGGTTCACCGGATACATCCGCGGCCGTCGAGCACATCATCGCGCTCGAGGACCCCGGCAACAGAACAGGTAGCGAAGAACATGAGCACACCGTGAAGTCCCGATGACCATGCGTCGTAGCTAAACCCGAGGCGAGGGCCGACCACCGCCGTCGCCTCTAGACAGGAGAGGTAGTGGCAGGTAAGGCCCGCGTGCACGAGTTGGCTAAGGAACTCGGTGTCACCAGTAAGGAAGTACTCGCCCGGCTGTCTGAACAGGGCGAATTCGTCAAGTCGGCTTCGTCGACCGTAGAAGCGCCGGTGGCGCGGCGGTTGCGCGAGTCGTTCGGCGGCGGGAAGGCGCCCGCCGCGACCGGCAACGGAGCCGCCACCAAGGCGACTAAGGCGACGAAGGCGCCCGCCGCCTCCAACGGCGGTGTTGTCGCCACCGCGCCGCCCAAGGCCCCGGAACCGAAGCCGGCGGCCGAGCCGACGCCGCAGCCACCGACACCGGCGCCGGCGACCCCGGCTGCCGGCCAGGACGGCGCAGCTCCGGCGCCGGGCGAGCCTCGCCCGGCATCGGCGACGCGGCCCGGGCTGAAGCCGTCTGGAGCCCAGCCCGGCCCAAGGCCAGGCCCGACGCCGAGGCCCGCCGCGCGTACCCCGCGTGTCGGCAACAACCCGTTCTCCACGGCTCAGCCGGTTGAACGGCCGATCCCACGCCCACAGACGCCCCGGCCGGGCGCCGCGCGACCCGGCGCACCGCGTCCCGGCGCGTCGCCCGGCAACATGCCTCCGCGTCCCGGCGCCGGCATGCCCGGCCGGCCGCCGCGTCCCGGAGCGCCCCGACCGGCCCCCGGTGGCCGCGGCGCTCCTGGCGGCGGGCGCGCCGGTGCCGGCGGTGGCGGCGGTGGCGGCCCCTACCGCAGCGGCGGCCCCGGTGGTGCCCCGGCCGGCGGCGGCTTCCGCGGACGTCCGGGTGGTGGCGGCCGGCCCGGCCAGCGCGGCGGGGCAGCCGGTGCGTTCGGCCGTCCCGGCGGCGCCCCGAAGCGTGGCCGCAAGTCGAAGCGGCAGAAGCGCCAGGAATACGACTCGATGCAGGCGCCGGTCGTCGGCGGCGTGCGGCTTCCGCACGGCAACGGCGAGACCATCCGGCTCGCCCGCGGCGCGTCGCTGTCCGACTTCGCCGAGAAGATCGACGCAAACCCCGCCGCGCTGGTGCAGGCGCTGTTCAACCTCGGTGAGATGGTCACCGCAACGCAGTCCGTCGGCGACGAGACCCTCGAGTTGCTCGGCAGCGAGATGAACTACAACGTTCAGGTCGTCAGCCCCGAGGACGAGGACCGCGAGCTGCTGGAGTCGTTCGACCTCACCTACGGCGAGGACGAAGGCAGCGAGGAGGACCTGCAGACCCGCCCGCCGGTGGTGACCGTGATGGGCCACGTCGACCACGGCAAGACCCGACTGCTGGACACCATCCGCAAGGCCAACGTCCGCGAGGGCGAGGCCGGCGGCATCACCCAGCACATCGGTGCGTACCAGGTCGCCGTCGAACTCGAGGGCGCCGAGCGGTTGATCACGTTCATCGACACCCCGGGTCACGAGGCGTTCACCGCCATGCGTGCCCGCGGTGCGAAGGCCACCGACATCGCAATCCTGGTGGTCGCCGCCGACGACGGCGTGATGCCGCAGACGGTGGAGGCGATCAACCACGCGCAGGCGGCCGATGTGCCGATCGTGGTTGCGGTCAACAAGATCGACAAGGAGGGCGCCGACCCGGCCAAGATCCGCGCCCAGCTCACCGAATACGGTCTGGTGGCCGAGGACTTCGGCGGCGACACGATGTTCGTGGACATCTCCGCCAAGCAGGGCACCAACATCGAGCAGCTGCTCGAGGCGGTGCTGCTGACCGCCGACGCGACGCTGGACCTGCGGGCCAACCCCGACATGGAGGCCCAAGGTGTCGCGATCGAAGCCCACTTGGACCGCGGCCGCGGCCCGGTGGCCACCGTGCTGGTGCAGCGCGGCACGCTGAATGTCGGCGATTCGGTGGTGGCGGGCGACGCGTATGGACGTGTCCGTCGGATGGTCGACGAATACGGTGAGGACGTGGACGCGGCGCTGCCGTCGCGGCCGGTCCAGGTCATCGGCTTCACGTCGGTGCCCGGCGCGGGCGACAACTTCCTCGTCGTGGACGAGGATCGGATCGCCCGCCAGATCGCCGACCGGCGCAGCGCACGCAAGCGCAACGCACTGGCCGCCCGCACCCGCAAGCGCATCAGCCTCGAGGACCTGGATTCGGCGCTGAAGGAAACCAGCCAGCTGAACCTGATCCTGAAGGGCGACAACGCCGGCACCGTCGAGGCGCTGGAGGAGGCCCTGATGGGCATCCAGGTCGACGACGAGGTCGAGCTGCGGGTCATCGACCGCGGCGTCGGTGGCGTGACCGAGACCAACGTCAACCTAGCGTCGGCGTCGGATGCGATCATCATCGGGTTCAACGTGCGCGCCGAGGGCAAGGCCACCGAGCTGGCCAACCGCGAGGGCGTCGAGATCCGCTACTACTCGGTGATCTACCAGGCCATCGATGACATCGAGAGCGCGCTCAAGGGCATGCTCAAGCCGGTCTACGAGGAGCGCGAGCTGGGCCGGGCCGAGGTTCGGGCGCTGTTCCGCTCGTCGAAGGTCGGCCTGATCGCCGGCTGCCTTGTCACGTCGGGCATCATCCGCCGCAACGCCAAGGCACGGCTGCTGCGCGACAGCGTTGTGGTTACCGAAAACCTGACCGTGCAGTCGCTGCGGCGTGAGAAGGACGACGTCACCGAGGTGCGCGAGGGCTACGAGTGCGGTCTGACGATCGGCTACTCCGATATGAAGGAGGGCGACGAGATCGAGACGTACGAGCTGGTGGAGAAGGAGCGTGCCTGATTCGGCACGAGCGCGCCGGTTGGCCAAGCGTATCTCCACGATCGTCGCGTCGGCGATCGAGTACGAGATCAAGGACCCGGGACTGGCCGGGGTAACGATCACCGATGCGAAGGTCACCGCCGACCTGCACGACGCGACGCTGTACTACACGGTGATGGGCCGCGCGATCGACGACCAGCCGGACTACGCCGGTGCGGCGGCGGCGCTGGACCGCGCCAAGGGCGTGCTGCGCACAAGGGTCGGCGCCGGCACCGGGGTACGATTCACGCCGACGTTGACGTTCGTGCGCGACACCGTGCCCGACGCCGCGCACCGGATGGAGGAACTACTCGCCCGCGCGCGCCAGGCCGACGAGGATCTGGCCCGCGTCAGGGAGGGCGCCACGCCGGCAGGCGACGCGCAGCCCTACCGTGTGGTAGGAGAAGAGGGGGACAGCGGGGGCCCGACTAGCGCGGGGCAGGAGACTGGTGACCGCGATCGACACGACTGAAGAAACCCCCGGCGGCTGGCGGCACGACCCGCCTGCAGGTGAACGCGTTGACGCGCGTGGCGCAGCGGATGTGCTGGATTCCGCGCGGACAGTCAACGTGATCTGCCACGTTCATCCCGACGCCGACAGTGTGGGCGCGGGCTTGGCACTGGCACTGGTGCTGCGCCGCGAGGGCGTCGACGTGCAAGTGAGCTTCGCGACGCCGGCCAAGCTGCCCGAATCGCTGGCGATGTTGCCGGGTGGTGAGCTGCTCGTCGCGCCTTCGCAGATGCGAAGCGACGCCGACCTCGTGGTCACGGTCGACGCGCCGAGCGTCAACCGGCTCGGCACGTTGGCCGACCGCGCCGCGAAGGCGGGTGGGGTGCTCGTGATCGACCACCACAAATCCAACACGCTGTTCGGCAGCGTGAATTACGTTGACCCAAAAGCGGATTCGACAACCATGCTGGTCGCTGACCTGCTCGACGCATGGGACAAGCCGATCGACAAAGACGTGGCGTCCTGCATATATGCCGGGTTGACCACCGACACCGGGTCGTTCCGGTGGGCCAGCCCGCGGGCGTTGCGGTTGGCGGCCCGGCTGGTGGAGCTCGGCGTCGACAACGCCGGGATCAGCCGGGAACTGCTCGACACCCATCCGTTCGCCTATCTGCCGATGCTGTCACACGTGCTGCAGACCGCGACGCTGCTGCCGGAGGCGGTCGACGGCCGCGGTCTGGTGTACGTCGTTGTCTCATATGAGAACTGGCTGGCCAACCGGTCCGAAGAAGTCGAGAGCGTGGTCGACATCGTGCGCACCACCCACGAGGCCGAGGTCGCGGCGGTGTTCAAGGAAATCGAGCCGCAGCACTGGTCGGTGTCGATGCGGGCCAAGTCGCTCGACCTGGCCACGGTGGCGACCGGGTTCGGTGGTGGCGGCCACCAACTCGCCGCCGGCTATTCGGCCACGGGGCCGATCGACGACGTGGTGACTCAGCTGCGACAGGCGCTTGGCTGACCCCACCCCGCCGGTCGCCGGCACTCGCGGGATCGTCGCGCTGGCGCTGCCCGCGTTGGGCGTGTTGGCTGCCGAGCCGCTGTATCTGCTCTTCGACACCGCGGTGGTCGGACGCCTGGGCGCCTTGGCGCTGGCCGGCCTTGCCATCGGTGGGCTGATTGTCGGCATGGTCGGGTCGGACCTGGTGTTCCTGTCGTATGGCACGACGGCCCGTGCGGCCCGCTATTTCGGGGCCGGTGACCGGGCATCCGCCGTGCGCGAGGGAGTGCAGGCCAGCTGGCTGGCCGTGGGTCTCGGCGTCCTGTTCGTCGTTGCCGTGCAGGCGGCCGCGGTGCCGCTGGTGTTGGCGATCGCGTCGCGCCGAGACATCGCAGACGCGGCGCTGTCGTGGCTGCGGATCGCGGTCATGGCTGCACCGGCGATGCTGATGTCGCTGGCCGGAAACGGCTGGATGCGGGGCGTGCAGGACACGGCGCGGCCACTGCGTTACGTCGTCGCGGGCTTCGCGGTGTCCGCCGTGCTGTGCCCGCTGCTGGTGTACGGCTGGCTCGGGCTGCCTCGCATGGAGTTGCCGGGTTCGGCGGTGGCCAACCTCGTCGGGCAGTGCGTGGCGGCGTTGCTGTTTGGCAGGGCTTTGGTGGTGGAACGCCTGGGGCTAAGGCCCAACTTCGCGGTGCTGCGCGCGCAGCTGGTCATGGGCCGCGATCTGTTCGTCCGGACAATGGCGTTCCAGGCGTGCTTCCTCTCGGCGGCCGCGGTCGCCGCACGGTTCGGGGCTGCGGCGGTGGCCGCGCATCAGGTGGTGCTGCAGCTGTGGAATTTCCTTGCGCTGGTTCTCGATTCGTTCGCCATCGCCGCGCAGTCGCTGGTGGGCGCCGCGCTCGGCGCCGGGCATGCCGCGCACGCGAAGTCGGTGGCGTGGCGGGTCACGGCGTTTTCGGCGGTTGCGGCGACGGTGCTGGCGGCTGTGCTCGCCGTCGGCGCCTCGGTGCTGCCGCCGGTGTTCACCGATGACCGTTCCGTGTTGGACGCGATGACCGTGCCCTGGTGGTTCCTGGTCGCGCAGCTGCCGGTCGCCGGGGTGGTCTTCGGTCTCGACGGCGTGCTGCTGGGCGCCGGTGACGCCAAGTTCATGCGCAATGCGACGGTGATCAGCGCGCTGGCCGGCTTTCTGCCGCTGGTGTGGCTGTCGCTGGTGTTCGGTTGGGGCCTGGCCGGAATCTGGTCGGGCCTGAGCAGCTTCGTGGTGCTGCGGCTGGTCTTCGTCGGCTGGCGCGCGTTCTCCGGCCGCTGGGCCGTGACGGGCACCGGCTAGACCTCCCAGGTTCGTAAGTGTCAAGCCGCGGCTGGCATGCGGTGGGCCCAGGCGGTGTGTTCGTTGTAGAGCGTGTGGTGGCGTAGGCAGCCGTGCAGGATGCCGACCAGACGGTTGCCCAAGGCGCGTAGGGCTTGGTGGTGAGTGTCGCCGGCGGTGCGGTGCTGGTCGTAGAAAGCTCGGGCGCCCGGACTGGCTGACAGGGCGCAGAAGGCCCATTGGTCGATGGCGTCATAGAGGCGGCGGTTGCGCACGTGGCGGGCCAGTACGGCGCGCTATCGCGGCCCGCGCTTGCTTCGCGAAGGGTGCGATCTCTCACTTCCACTACGGCGCTCCCTGGTGCAGTGACATTGTTGAGTCATGAGTACTCCGGATGGCGCGATGGAAGCGTCGGCGGGCGAATACAGCGTGGATGAGGACGACCAACTTCAGCCAGAGGACACCCTCATCGACCGTGGCGTCGACGACGTACTCGACGAGGGATATTCGCCGCCCGAGCGGCCGTACGGTCGTGGCTCCTTGGGCTCGACGCCGGAAAGCTTGGACCAGCTGCTTGCCGAGGAAGAGCCGGATCCGGCAACGCGGCTGTATGACCCGTTCGACAAGGGCGAGCAGCAACGCTCCGACGAAGCCGAGCGGGAGACCGAATTTCCGCAGCGAAATGAGGTGGGACGCGTGCGGGCAGGTCGACTTGTCGCGCCGGACCAGGGGTTTGGTGAAGACGTAGACGCAGACTTGTTGGCTGATGACGTCGGTATCGACGGAGGCGCAGCCTGCGCCGAGGAGGCCGCCGTTCACATCATCGACGATGAGGAGTAGCTGGCCTCGCACGCGAATTCAGCTGAAGAACAACCCAGGGCAGCGTGTGCACCTGGTGACCAGTAACGGCCAGATGAGGCGCGATGAAGACGTCATGGAGCGACCGCTTGTTAGGGGCCGGGACGTCAAACCGCTGCGGGAGGCGAGTGCTTCGAGGCGCAGCTTTCCGTGGGGAGCCAGCGGCTGTACTGGTGGCCGAAATTAGCGCCGATTTCGCACCATCGGCGCCGGTAAGGTAACCGGCATGGCGCTGAACCTGACGTCGCGGCTGCAAGTGACGGCCCACTATTTTGGAACCGCCGCAACGCCGCCGCACGGAACCAATCACGGGGGCGGCTGGAGTATGACCCCGAACAGCGGCGCAGCGCTGCCCTGATTCTGGGGTTCACTGGCGGGCTTCGTCACCGGTGCTGCCTGGGGGCACACCGGCATCGTGACAATGGACGAGGCTAGGTATCAATAGGGACCTGAACCACAAGCCAAGGGCGCGTTGCCGACTGGCCCTCAGCGTGAAGCCAGTTCCCGGAAATAGTCGCTCAACGAGCGCGGTTCGCGCCCGAGAAACCGTAACGGTCGTAGTGAGCCATCATCCGGGTCATCCCCTCTCGCACCGGGCCCTCGGGAAATTGGGACGCGAATTGGCCGAGAGGTATCTCCGCGGCGACGATCGGGCGTCCCAGGACGTCGCTGACGATCGCGGCGACTTCCCGACGATCGAGCAGCCCGGGAGCGCACAGTTCGAAGGTGCCGTAACTCAGTTCGTCGCCGGTCATCGCGACCGCCGCCACCTCGGCGACGTCACGGTAGTCCACCCAGAACATCTTGGCCGATGCCGAGTACGGCATGGCGAGCCGACCGTGCTCGACGATCTCGTCCCAGCTTCTGTCGAGGTTCTGCATGAACACTGCCGGCTGCAGAACCGTGAAGTCCATGCCGGAGGTGTGCAGCGCCTCCTCGACGGGCAGTTTGGCCCGATGGTTGACCATCGCCGAGATGGCCGGATGGATGACGCCGGAGAACACGAACTTTCCCACGCCGGCTCCTCGGGCGGCGTTCACCATCGCCACACCCATGTCTGACTCGTCGGGCGCGAACGCCAGACCGATGTGAAAAACCCCGTCCATTCCGGTTACCGCAGCGGCGAGGCTCGCCGGGTCGGTGAGGTCACCGATCACCGCTTCGTCGGCGCCATGGGCACGCGCCACCTCTGCCCGCTGCTCACTTCGGACCAACGCACGCACGGCCACGCCACGCTTGACCAACTCGGGCAACACCCAGCCGGCATTGCGCCCGGTGGCCCCGACCATCAAGACTTGCATCGCTGTTCTCCCAACGAAACCCACCGGCATCGGCGGCACGAATATTTCCTAGTCCATCCTGATACCGCCGGCCGAGGAGCTACATCTCTCCCGTCAACCAGACGAATGTGCCGTGACCGGACGCTGACATGGCCGTGACTTCTCCGCAACACGCCGGGCGGGGTTGATCGGCTAAGGGGTCTGGTGCAGGAGATGATGGAGTGAGTGGTGAGGTCAGTGATGCTGGAGTGTTCGAGGTAGATCTTGGACAGCGCGCAGGCGCACATCGCGCGAAGCCGAAGCCGCCCGTCGGACAAGGCTTTCTGCGTATTCGACCCGGGTCGGGGATTGTTGTCGCCGGCGTCGCTTGATGACTGGTTGCCCGCCGAGCACCTGCCCCGCTTCATTGCCGAGTTGGTCGACGAGCATTTGGATCTTGTCCGTATTCGGGCCGCCTACACCGGGAGGCGCGGCGCGCCGCCCTGCGATCCGCGGCTGATGGTGCGCATCCTGCTGTACGCCTACACGATCGGGGTGCGCTCGTCGCGGCTGATCGAACGCAAATGCGTCGAGGATGCGGCTTTTTGGTGGCTGGCCGCTGGGACGGCCCCCGACTATCGGGCGATCACCCGATTCCGCAGGCGGCACCTGTCCGCGCTCGGGCACCTGCTCGTGCAGGCGTTGGCGTTGTGCCAGGCCGCGAGCATGGTCAGGTTGGGCCCGGTCGCGCTGGACGGGACGAGGGTGCGGGCCGACGTTCTCGCCGAGGAGGTCTCGGCCCTGCTGGCCGAGGCCGAGTGGATCGATAACGCCGAGGACGCGACCTGGGGCAGAAACAGCCGCAGTGGCCAGTTGCCAGAGCACTTACGGCGACGCGAGATCCGGCTGGCCAACATCCGCGAGGCTGGGCAGCAGTCCCGGGAGCGGGCCGCCCGGCGACCCCACGGCCGCGACGACGAGGATGACCCCGCCGCCGGCGAGGGCGCGGCCACCCCCGGGAAGGCCAGCCCGGAAATGAAGGCGCCGCGTGCGCTGGTCGGAGCGCTCTTGTTGGCGTTGATCGTCGCGGGCGGCTACGCCGTCGCGGTGCACAAGACCGTCACGCTGCGCGTCGACGGCTTATCGATGACGGTGTCGACGATGAAGTCGCGGGTGATCGACGTGGTGCGGGAAAACAGCTTCGCGGTAGGTGAGCACGACGATCTCTCTCCGGCTGCCAATCAGCCGGTCCATCAGTCCGACACCATCGTGCTGCGACGCGGCCGGCCGCTGCGAGTGTCGGTGGACGGCCGGCCGAGCAGGCAGGTGTGGACGACGGCCGCGACTGTCGACGAGGCCCTCAAGCAGCTGTCGATGAGCGACGCCGCCCCCGTCGCGGGGTCTCGTGCCAACCGATTGCCGCTCGCCGGCATGGCGCTGCGGCTGGTCAGCGCGAAGAACGTACACATCAACGACGGCGGTGTGGCCCGCGACCGGCGCCTGGCGGCGCCCAACGTGGGCCTGCTGCTGGCCGCGGCCGATGCGCCGCTGCAACAGGGTGACAAGGTGGTGCCCCCAGCGTCGACGCCGGTCACCGAGGGCATGCGCATCGCGGTCACCCGCATCCGGAGGCAGGACATCACCGCGCGCATGCCGCTGCCGGCGTCGATGCGACGCATCGAGGACCCGACGATGACCATGAGCCGCCAGATCGTCGAGGACCCCGGCACTCCCGGCACCCAGGACGTCACGTTCGCCGTCTCGATCGTCAACGGTGTGGTAACCGGCCGACGGCTTGTCGCCCACGAGGTCCTGACCCCTGCCCGCGCCTCGGTACTGCGGGTCGGTGCCAAGCCGGGTACCGAGGTGCCGGTGATCGACGGCGCGAGCTGGGATGGCCTGGCCTCCTGCGAGTCCAGCGGCAACTGGTCCATCAACACCGGCAACGGCTTCTACGGCGGCGTGCAGTTCGACCAGAACACCTGGGTGGCCAGCGGTGGGCTGCGTTACGCGCCGCGCGCCGACCTGGCCACCCGAGAAGAGCAGATCGCAATCGCCGAGGTCACCCAGGCACGGCAGGGCTGGGGCGCCTGGCCCGTATGCAGCGTCAGAGCGCGGCTGGCGCACTGACCCTCCCGAGGACTCATTTGACGTCGAGGTTCGCGTCGCGGGACAAACGCGGTGAGCCACTACACCTACCGCGCCGTGCCGCCAATCCGGGGACCGAGGGCATCGGCGACACTGCCATTTGTTGTCGGCGCCGGAAGGTTCGGGCCCGCGGGCCCTAACCTTGAACCGTCAGGCTTCTCCTTGGGCCTTTTCGGCTTCCTCTGACTGTTGACGCGCTTGATGATTGAGCGGGCTCTGCTGGAGCTGTTGACCGCGCCGGGCAGTCCGGTGGCTGTCGATTGCCTGCGCTGGCTGGTGACCGGCGATTCAGCCGTCACGCGGCTGCCGACGCGGGTGGATCTGCGTATGCGCGCACCCGATGACCCAGCTGCATTCTAGGCACCGCCATGCGCCGCTCCTGAAGACACCCGATCCAGTCGGCTTCGCCTATACCGCCTTCGTTACCGATGGCTGCACCAGCGCCATCGTGGGCTGGGCGGTGGCGACCCACGATCGAACCGGCCCGTTCTCCGCCGTAGCTTGGTCGTGACTTTCGGCGGTTGGCACAGGACGTTCGGCCCTATGGCCGGGAGGTGGGCTGGTGCAATTGTTGTTGGTACTGGGGAAACCCGGTGATTTGCCCGAAGTGCTGGAGTGGTTGAGCGAGGTTCAAGAGCCTGGTTTGACCTACCGTCCTAAGACGGGGGATTCAGCCTTCGGGCAGATTCTTGTATTGCTCGTGCGCCTTGGGGTGCGTGTTTCGAGCGATCACTGTGGGCGGCGGGTGCTTCGGCGTGGTCGGTGATGCTGGTGTGGTGACGGTGCTGCTGGGCGGTGACGTCATGCTCGGTCGTGGTGTCGATCAGATTCTTCCGCATCCGGGGGACCCGGCCTTGCGTAAGCCCTGTGTCAATGATGCCCGTCGATACGTCGAACTGGCCGAACAGGCGAACGGTGCGATTCCCCGTCCCGTGGACTGGGGGTGGCCCCTGGGGTGACGCGCTGGCGATCCTCGAGGACCTGGCTCCCGAGGTTCGTCTGATCAATCTGGAAACCACGATCACCGCCGACGGTGAATTCGCAGACCGCAAAGGTATTCACTATCGGATGCACCCGGACAATCTCCCGGCACTGACCGCGATCCGGCCCGATGTCTGCGCCCTGGCCAACAACCACATTCTCGATTTCGGCCGCCGTGGTCTGGCCGACACTTTCGATGCTCTCGCCGCGGCAGGTATCCACGGTATCGGGGCGAGGGCCGACCTGGAAACCGCACACCACCCGGCGGTGGTGACGCCCCACGGTGAATACCGGGTGGTCATCGGGTCGGTTGCGACGAAATCCAGTGGGGTCCCCGGATCGTGGGCGGCCCACCGCGACCGGCCCGGAATGTGGTTGATCGGGGATCCGTCGGCCCGTGGTTGCGCCACCGATGTCGCGGCAGGGGTGCTGGCGCATAAGCGCACCGGCGATGTCGCGATCGTGTCGGTGCATTGGGGATCCAATTGGGGCTATGGCGTGGCGTTGCGTGAAACCCGGTTCGCGCACCGGTTGATCGAAGCCGGTATCGATATCGTGCACGGACATTCCTCGCACCATCCCCGGCCGATCGAGATTTACCGAGGCAAAACAATCCTGTACGGCAGCGGCGATGTGATCGACGACTATGAAGGCATCGGGGGCCGCTACGAGTCCTACCGCTGTGACCTGAGACTGCTGTATCTGATCTCGATCGATCCCGGAAGCGGTGAACTGGCCGCGCTGCGGATGCTTCCCCTGCGTGTGCGGCGGATGCGACTTGAGCGCGTTGCGCGGACCGACGCGGAATGGCTGCGCGCAACGATCGAGCACATCAGCCGCCGGTTCCGGACCCGCGTTGTGGCTGGATCCGACGATTTGCTGGTAGTTCGGCCGAGGCAGCGAACCCGCGGATGACTCTTCCGGATCGGGAGAGGACCAACGACTCTCGGACCGCTGACGTCAGGACCTGATGCCCGGTCGCCTGCGGTGTTGAGTCTGGATGGGTATGCGAGGAGGTTTCGATGCTGTATTTGGATCGTCGCGACGCCGACCGACCGCTGGCGGCGCGTTTGCAGTCGCTGCACGATGTGGGTGGGTACGACCATGCGGGTGGGTAGCCGATGACCACGTGCCCGCTGTGCCGTGCGGGATTGCACCCGCGGTCGGCAGCAGGGCTCTACGGAGGGATGCCTCGGCGCAGGAAATCGCACGGTGTGCGCGGTTCTAGCAGCAGCTGCTTGGCACGGTCGTAGAGCTGCTGAATCCCATGCTGTGACCTTCCATGCCGCGCACGCCCTGTCGATGGTGAGCGACTGACACCTATCAGGCGCCCGCGGCTGATGGTTGATGCCGCAGCGACGGTGGGCATCGTGATACCGCCGACGGTGGCGGCCTTGGCCCACGAGAGGATCAGTGGCGGATCGCGCGAACCGGTCGACGGGGTGGCGGCCGGTACCCACGCGCGGACCCGAGCACGCCACGAGTGATCGGTCCATACTGGGTGAGTCGAGGGGCGTCGAGGTTTTCATCGGTTATTAGTTGGCCTGCGGTCGCCAATTAGTGCCGACAGGCGATGCCCGGGCGGAATTGGAGGACATCATGATCGTCCTTGACGCACTGGTCGCAGCGTTCGGCCTTGGTGTGCTCTGGCTGGGAACAATCGTTCGGGTCGTCAAGCAATTCGAACGTGGCGTCATCTTTCGATTCGGGCGTGTGCAACCCGGGGTCCGCGGACCCGGACTTACGTTGCTGATGCCGATCGCCGATCGCCTTCAGAAGGTGAACATGCAGATCATCACGATGCCCGTGCCCGCCCAGGACGGCATCACTCGCGACAACGTGACCGTCCGGGTGGATGCCGTGATCTACTTCAAAGTTTCGGATCCGGTGCGGGTGGCCGTCGACGTACAGGATTACGCGGCTGCCATCGGGCAGGTCGCACAGACATCGCTTCGTTCGATCATCGGCAAAAGCGACCTCGACGACCTACTGTGCAACCGCGAGGGTCTCAATCAGGGCCTGGAGTTGATGATCGACAGCCCCGCGGTGGGCTGGGGTGTTCACATCGACCGCGTCGAAATAAAAGATGTAACACTGCCCGATTCGATGAAGCGGTCGATCGCGCGCCAAGCAGAGGCCGAACGTGAGCGGCGGGCCCGGATCATCACCGCCGACGGCGAACTGCAGGCATCTCAAAAACTGGCCCAGGCAGCCGAAGTCATGGCCGAACACCCGGCCGCGCTGCAGCTGCGGCTCTTGCAAACCGTCGTCGAGGTCGCCGCAGAGAATAACTCCACCGTGGTGCTTCCCTTCCCCGTCGAACTGCTCCGGTTTCTGGAACGAGCAACACCGCACGCATCCGGGAGCCAGGACACGACAGCCGCGACCCGAGTCGACCCGGCCGCGGCCTCCAACGGCGAGACGTTGAAACTGGCCCCACCACAGCTCCCCGACGACACCCGCAGTCTCGAACTCGACAATACCCATCGCAGGTCGGTAATCCGGCTGAAGGACTAGCGACCGAGGCTGCTCTCGCGCGGCGCGCCTCGGGTTGCGCCTGCTACTCGCTGACACCGCGGGCCGAGCGGATCGCCGCGTCCGTGTGTGCAGTCTTGGCCACGGTGTCGGTGCGCCGCCGCCCGTGCGGCCGCCCGGCGCCGGCCGGGCGTTTCGGGACACGCGGGCCGGCGGGCTCTGACCTCGCGGTTTGGCGTCCCGTAAACCTATCCCGAAATCTTGTCGGTGGCGTCCTGGGTGGAATGCTGCACGGTGATCGCGGTCAACGGCACGCCAGGCCCGAGCCCTGGGCGCTACCATCCCATTGACCCCCATTGGCCCCACGATCAGTGCCGCAAGGCGTGCCGGGCTGGTTACCCCGACTTGGACCAGGCGCAGCGTACGGTCGTGGTCCCTGGTCGGACAAACCAGCAAGCACAAGTAATTGAGCATGATGAGGAGACGGAGGAGCCGTGGCCCTTCCCCGGTTGACAGACGAGCAGCGCGCCGTGGCCCTGGAGAAGGCTGCTGCCGCTCGTCGCGCGCGGGCCGAGCTGAAGGATCGGCTCAAGCGAGGCAGTATCAGCCTCAACGAAGTGCTCAAGGACGCCGAGAGCGATGAGATCGTAGGCAAGATGAAGGTCTCGGAACTGCTGCAGGCGCTGCCCAGGGTTGGCAAGGCTAGGACGCAGGAGATCATGGACGAGTTGGAGATCGCTTCAAACCGCCGGCTCCGCGGCCTGGGTGTTCATCAGCGCGAGAGGCTTCTGGAAAAGTTCGACTCGGCGTGAGCCAGCGGCGGCGCGGGAACGGAAGGCCGTGACCGGTGAACTCAGCCCAGCTTCGCAGGGCTCGGCTTGAACCAGCAACCTTCGGTTTAGCAGCCGAAGCGGCCATCGAACGTTTGGGAGGCTTACCAGTCGTCGGTCGTGTCTGTCCCGGGGGGCCTTAGCAGCGGAGCGAATCTGGTCCCTGGCGGACTTCGATCGGTTCCATGCGCCGACACCAGTCGCGCCTTTGGCCGAGCACCAGGCCCACGGCCGATCTGACAACGTTGTGGCCATCGTCGCAGGAGATGCTGGCTTCGGTAGTCCGGACGCGAAACAATCGAGGGATTCGCGGCTCGTTGATCGAGCCGAAGCGCCCGAAAGGAGCGTCGGTCATGCAACCGGAAACTCCGCGAGCGCTCGGCGGCGGGCTGCTACTTGCGCCGGTGACCGACCAGATCCGACGGATCCGTCTGTGGCTCACGGTTGGCGCCGCAATCGCGTTGATCCCGTGGATTGTCTACCTCGCCTTCACACTTCCCGAGAACTACGCCGCCCACAATTGGCGGGCAACTTGGGTGGGCTTCGACATCCTGCTATTGATGTTCATGATCGCAACCGCCGTGCTCGGGGTCCTGCTGATCTGCGATGCCTGGTTCGACATCATGACGGCCGGACCGCAAGACATGTTGGTGTCGGTGCTGACCGCCGTGCTCGGTGAGCTGCCGCTGGCGGCCATCCTCATCGGCGGCACGCTGCGCATCGTGCGACTGACCCTGACGCGGCTGTTGCTACTGGATCCCGGGACGCCGTCGTGGCGGCTGCCGCTGTTTCCCTAAGCCACCGCTCACGCAGAGCGCCAGATTACAACGGGCGCTGACCCCTACTTGTCCTGTCTCGAAAGGACGTAACCGAAGCGGACCTTCTGGCGCTGCGCGGCCGCCTCTCAATTCCGACACCCCGAATGAGGCATTCACGCGCGCTGACCTGGGTCAAAGGACCCTTTCGGGGGACGACGGGGGAGGCGGAACCTGAATGCGTACGGCCCAGACTTAGAGCCCAAAGCGCGGGCGGCTGGGCAACGACGGGAGAAGAAGGGACTTAGGTCGCACCCGCGTCTTCGAGGTTGATCGAACGCCGACCCAGGCGGGCCGGTTGCGTTCCTCGGCACCCCAAAGTTCAAGGCGCACAACGAAAGAAACTCTTCCCCCCGTCCCACCGCTGAGTACCATTAACCCCATGCAATACATGGATCGGCGCACCATGCTGTGCGCCATAGCAGTCACCGTGTTGGCGGCTGCCCGGGCCGCGACGGCCGGCGCCGCCCCGGTCCGATGGAAAATCCCGATGGGCCGGGTGCCCGCACCGGCCGGTGTGCTCACCCGGCTGCCCGGCGACGGCAATCAGATGGCGCTCACCGTCGATGACGGCACCAGCGTTCCGGTGGTGGGCGCGTTCGCCCAGTTCTGCCACGACACCGGCATCCGGTTGACCTTCTTCGTCAACGGCGTCAACAGTTCATGGTCGGTCAACGCGCCCGCGCTGCGGCCGATGGTGGATTCCGGGCAGGTTCAGATGGGCAACCACACCTGGTCGCACCCCTACCTCAACCGCATCGGGCTGAGCGCGGTAGCCGACCAGATCCGCCGCAACGCCGATTTCCTGACCAACACCTACGGCGTGAACGGCACCCCGTTTTTCCGTCCGCCCTACGGCGTTCATAACGCAGACATCGACCGGGTGGCCGCCGATCTTGGCTACACCACGGTCACGATGTGGAGCGGCGACGTCGGTGACTCGCGGCCTGAGAACGAAACCAGCCTCGTCGCCAACGCCGCGAAGTCATTTCAGCCGCAACAGATCGTGATTGCCCACGCGAACCTGCCCACCATCACCCACTGCTACCCGCAGTTGATCGACATCATCCAAAGCCGCAACCTGCAACCCGTGACCCTCAACGACGTCTTCACATAGCACGCCAATCACGCCGACGCGGCGCTTCGGCAGGCCTCGGCTTCCCACTGAAGCCGCTGATGCACAACCGGGCGATCACGACCAGGCCGCGCTTCCCTGTTGTCGTGGAACCACAACCGGCCACCAACTACCGGATTATGCCGTCTAGCAACCACTAAACCCACTCTTATACCACGGGGATCAGTTGACGGGTCCCGTCACGTTTGTGGCGCGCTCATCGCTGATTGTGCGGCTCGTATCATTCGACGTGCGCCGGTCGCCCAGTCTGGGCTCGGGGCCGCGGACGCTGCTTGTGCCGCCGAAGTTGTCGAACGTCGCGCAGTGCTCATTGGTCGTCTTCTTCTTGCGCTTGGTCTTCTTCGTCCGCGGCACGACCGGGCAAGAATGTTCCGAGAGCGCCAGGTCCACCCGTCACAAAATCAGGGTCTCCGATGGTCGCGACAACGGTGTGAGCCGCACTGAGCTGGTTTCCCAGTGCTTCGAGCCTGTCCCATAGCGCCTCGTCGTGATTGCCGTAGCGAAGCCCTTTCTGGCCGAACCTCTCCCCCCCGAGATCGAACTGGATACTGCCGCCACCGCCGGTGTTGGCAGCGGCAGTCAGCGTGGCCGGACCGGGTTCTACCCGAAATTTCTGCAGCCATCCGTGTTCCGCGGCGGCTTCGAGCAGCTCGTCTCGGTCGACGGTATAGCCGCCGGCCTCCAACTCGTCGATGACTGCCGGTAGGGCCTCGTTCCACACTCCGTCCAGCGAGGTTGTCGATTCCGGGACCAAGATCAGCGTCATTTTGATCACGGGAGCGTGTTTACCACCCCGCCCGCCAGAGCGGACGGGGTGGGCGCTGACGAGCCCTCGTGGATAGCAACCCGGCCAATTTCGCGGGGTATGTGACTGTTCGCCGACGTCCGCAAACGGCTCTGACGCGAAGATTTCCTGGGTGTCCGTGATCAACTGGCGTGGGTAAGGGTGACTTGGTAGCCCATGGCCTGGAGTTGGTTGATGGCCCGCTTTTTGGCTCGGTCGGGGTGGAGTCGGTTGAAGTAGTCGGCGCCGGGGTCGTTGTAGAGGCAGCCGTTAGTTGCCATGTGCCAGATGGCGATCAGCATTGAGTGCTGGATGGCGACATTGGCTTTTTGTGGTCCGCGCCGGGCGGCGATCCGGCGATAGCGGGCACCGAGGTAGGTGTGTGGATTTTGGGCGCATGCCATGGCGGCCGCGCCGAGCGCACCCTGTAGGTACGGGTTGCCGGGGCGTGTGCGGCTCGACTTGACTTTGCCGGCGGATTCGTTGTTGCCCGGGGTGGTTCCGGCCCAGGAGGCGAGCTGAGCTGCCGTGGGGAAGCGGGCCATGTCGGCGCCGGTTTCGGCGATGATGACGTCGGCGGTGAGGGCACTGATGCCCGGGATGGTGCAGATCAGGTCGCGAAACCCGTGAAAGGGCGCGATCGTCGCCTCGATCCGCGGTGGTGATGTCATCGATGGCTGCGGTGTGCCGGTCGATCAGGTCCAGGTGGACCCGGGCCAAGAAGGCGTGATGGTCGGTGAACCGACCGGTCAGCGCCTCGGTCAACGCCGGGATCTTTACCCGCAGTCGGCGTTTGGCCAGCTCGGCCAGCGCGGCGGGGTCGCGGTTGCCGGCGATCAACGACTCCAGCATGGCGCGCCCCGACACACCGAGAATGTCGGAGGCAACCGCGGATAACTTGATCCCGGCGTCTTCGAGCAGCTTCTCCAGCCGCTGTACCTCGCGCGAGCGTTCCCGAGTGATCGCCGTGCGCGCCCGAGTCAGATCACGAAGCTGCCGGATCGGCTCGGGTGGCACGAACGAGCCGCGCACCAGACCGTGCGCGCCAAGTTGGGCCAGCCAGGTCGCGTCGGAGACATCGGTCTTGCGGCCGGGCAGGTTCTTCACGTGCCGCGCATTAACAAGCAGCACATCAAATCCCGCATCCTCCAACAGGTAGTAGAACGGCTTCCAATAATCGCTAGTGGCCTCCATCACCGCACACGTGATCCGCTCGTCGATCAGATGCTCACGCAGCGCCAGGATCTGGCTCGTCATCGAGCCCCAGGTCGTAACCGTCTCAACCGTTTTGCGCCGCCCAGCACCGGCGACCCGGACGCACACCTTGGCGTCCCTTTTCGAGATATCCAGTCCCGCACAGCGGGCATGCACGACTTCCACGGTCCCTCACTCCCTTCGCACGCACACCTACGGTGTCCGTCGTGGGAAGGGCAGGGAAATTCAAAAATCTGACGCTCGGGCTCGATGGCACCAATCCACGGTTCCCGTGGAAGCCCTCCGTCACCATGCTGACCTACAGGCTCACCGGCACCACAGAGCAGATCGGGATCACCACGACGAACCCGACCAGTTTCCGCCTCAGCCAGCACGGTCAACAAGAGCAACCAGCACCCAATCTTCGCGCACCACGGTGCGCCCCGAAGACGGCGCCAGGCTGCTGGCCTGCGATAACCAGACACCCACACACATGTGCGAACATGCTTCGTTTGACTCGGGGTCAAGTGGTCGCAGGTTCAAATCCTGTCAGCCCGACTCTGTGATGTCTCAAGACATCGGAATAGTTCCGAACCTGCATTAGGTTCGGAGCTTTTTCCGTTTGGGGCCTTTGGGGGCGCCGGTGGGCTGGTAGTCCTTTGTGGGGTTCAGTGTGAACCATCCCGGGTTTCATGCACCCTCAGAGTTCTGTGAGCCGGCCGGTCGGTCGGTCACGTGTTGGGAATAGTACTGGGCTTCGGCTTCTGCGGGTGGGATGCGGCCGAGCCGGTGCATGAGGCGCTGCTGGTTGTACCAGGCGACGTAGTCGGCGGTAATTAGTTCAACCTCGCCGACGGTGTTCAGTGGGCCGCGCCGGAACGGGGAGTCCGCTCGGATGCACTCGTTCTTGTAAAGTCCGATCGTGGTCTCGGCCAGAGCATTGTTCCGCGTCGTCAACTGCGCTTGATCCGGTAGGTGATCAGCGAATTGTTCGGGTGATACACCCGTTTCATCCGTGGTCTGGTCGTGAGTTCGTGTTCCTTGCGGTTCGGCAGACGTGGTCGGAGGATCGGGCCTTCTTCCTTGACGGGGATGGCCGGCAATTCTCGCTTCCGGTGGGCTGGACCGATGCCGCCGAACCGGATGTTTTCGTCACGCTGGCCGCGGGTCGGTCGCCGTTCCGGTTCGCGGATCTGGTGGAACTGGGGCGGTTGATCGACGGGCTAGCCCACTGAACAGTCTGTAAAGACGATTATGCCGCTGCTGTTAGGTAGATTATGCCGCCGGATCACCGGAGATGTGATGTCCTTCGTCCAATCGCGGCCGTTGTCGAGTTGCATTGCTGTGATTTCGCAATGCCGCGGGCGCGTCGAACGTCGTACCTACAAAGTGTGTCGGCATAATCGTCCTTACATCAGAGTTAGGGAGGTCGTTGTGGCACGGAAGCGGAAGCCCGATGCGAAGGAGGCCGCGCTGGCCGAGACGCGGACGCTGAATCCTCGCCCGGAGACGGTGCGTGACGAGCAGTTCGCGTCCTCGGAGTTTTTCGATGCCCGGGATGTGGTGCAGGTCAAATACGAAATGGTGCGACGGGTGCGGGTCGACGGCGCCCCGGTCACGCAGACCGCGGCCGCATTCGGGTTCTCCCGGCCGTCGTATTACGAGGCCGCCGCCACGGTGGACCGCGACGGGTTGGGTGGGCTGGTGCCGGCCAAGCCGGGTCCGCGGCGCGCGCACAAGCTCACCGGGCAGGTCATCGCCTACGCGCGCCGGCTGCGCGAGCAGGATCCCGACATCGGGTCGGCGCGGCTGGCTGCCGCGATCGCGGCCAAGTTCGCGATCAGGGTGCACCCGCGGTCGGTGGAGCGGGCCCTGGCCCGCACTGAGAGTCCCAAAAGTGGAGGCACGCAATGACATCGACGATACGGGCGGTGATGGATCCGACGTTGTGGACGGGTATGAGCAGCTGCGGGCCCGGGCGCTTAGCGGCGGCATCGACGGATGGCGGCTGGGGCTGGGGGTGCTGCAGCAGCGCGGGGTTGCCGCATGGCTGCGGGTGCGTCAGGCCACCGTCCCGACGGTCTCATTTCCCACGCCAGCCCGAGCGGGGACGCCCCTGGCCGGGGGTGTGGAGGCCGAGCTGGTCGGGCTGCTGGCGTCGATGGCGCTGGCCGTTGCCAGGCAGGGGTGAGTGGCGGTGAGCGAGCAGACCGCGGCGAAGGTGACCGGCGGGCATCTGGCCCGCACCGCCTACCTGTATGTGCGCCAGTCCACGCTGCGTCAGGTGCTGACCAACACCGAATCCGCCGCCCGCCAGTACGCGTTGCGGCAGAAGGCGATCGCGCTGGGCTGGGATGCCGATGCGATCGTCACCATCGACACCGACCAGGGCCAGTCCGGCGCCTCGGCCGCCGACCGGGAGGGATTCCAGCGCCTGGTCGCCGAGGTCGGCATGGGCCGCGCCGGGATCGTGTTGGGCCTGGAGGTGTCGCGGCTGGCCCGCAACAACGCCGACTGGCACCGGCTGCTGGAGATCTGCGCCATGTCGGCCACGCTGATCTGTGACGAGGACGGGCTCTATGACCCGACCGACTTCAATGACCGGCTGCTGCTGGGCCTGAAGGGCACCATGAGCGAGGCCGAGCTGCACTTCATCCGGGCCCGCCTCATCGGCGGGCAGCGGTCCAAGGCCCGCCGCGGCGAACTGCGCATGCCGCTGCCGGTCGGGCTGGTCTACGACCCCACCGGGCGCATCGCGCTCGACCCGGATACCGGGGTGCAACAAGCCATCCGGCACCTATTCACCCTGTTTGCCCGCACCGGCTCGGCACGCGCGGTGGTGCAGCAGTTCAACGCCGATGGGCTGCTGTTCCCGGTGCGGGTACGCACCGGTGCCCACAAGGGCGAGCTGGCCTGGATGCCGCTGCAGCACTGGCGGGTGCTGCGCACCCTGCACAATCCCCGCTACGCCGGCGCGTTCGCCTATGGCCGCCGCCGCGAACGCCTCGCCGCCAACGGCAAGAAGACCTTCCAGATCCTGCCCCGTGAGCAGTGGATCGCGCTGTTCCCCGACGCCCACCCCGGCTACATCAGCTGGCAGCAATACGAGACCAACCAGCGCCTACTGCTGGCCAACGCCACCGCCCACGGCGAACACCGCGCCGCCGGCCCCGCCCGGGAAGGAACCGCCCTGCTGCAGGGCCTGGCCATCTGCGGGCGCTGCGGACGGCGCATGACCGTGCGCTACCACACCCGCCGCGGCGTGGAGGTCCCCGACTACCAATGCCAGAACCGCTGCATCCAAGACGGCGCGGCCCGTTGCCAAACCATCCCCGGCGCAGTCGTCGACCACGCCGTCGGCACCCTGTTGCTCGACACCCTCACCCCGCACGCACTCGAGGTCGCCCTGACCGTGCAAGCCGAACTCGACACCCGCGCTGCCGAGGCCGACGCGCTGCGCCGCCAAGCCATCGAACGCGCCCGCCACCGCGCCGACCTCGCCCGCCGCCGCTACCTGGCCGTCGACCCCGACAACCGGCTGGTCGCCGACAGCCTGGAAGCCGACTGGAACGATGCACTGCGCGCCCTACAAGCCGCCCGCGAGGACTACGAACGCGCCAGCGCCGCCGCTGCAGCCGCACTCACCGACCAGATCAAACACCAAATCCGCTCACTAGCAACCGATTTCCCCGCCCTCTGGCATAGCCCGCACACCCTGCAGCGCGACCGCAAACGCATGGTCCGTCTGCTCGTCGACGACGTCACCCTGCACAAAACCGATCGCATCCACCTGCACGTCCGGTTCCGCGGCGGACAAACCCGCAGCCTCGCCATCGCGATACCACCCACATCCTGGCAGGCCCGCCAAACCCGCCCCGACACCGTCAAAGCGCTTGACCGGTTACTGGACCTCCACACCGACGCCGAGGCCGCCCACGCGCTCAACACCGCCGGCCACCGCTCCGGCGAGAACAAACCCTTCACCGCCGGCATCGTGGTTCACGTGCGCCACAAGTACCATCTGCCCAGCCACACCGACCGACTCCGCGCCCAAGGCCTACTCACCACAACCGAACTTGCCCAACTCCTCCAAGTGCACCCCAGCACCGTCAAAAGCTGGACCAAGGCTGGAATCCTCAACTCCCACAAAGCAAACGATAAAAATGAACGACTCTACGAACCACCGACCGCCGGTGATCCCCGCTTCACCGCCCGCCAAGGCAGCCCGCTGAGAAAACGAGTTCCCACCCAACCCACCACAGGAGGTGCACTATGAAGCCAAGCCCTTGTCGTAGGCATCGCCGACACTGCCCACCGAGGGTCGGATGCCCGAAAGGGTAAGTGTTTCACCGAATCTCACGCTTGTGTACTGAGATCCGGCGTCGCTGTGGTGGATGGCGCCGTCGATCGGATGGCCCTGACGCGACCTCAATGCGGCGGCCTGGCGGATCGCTGATTCCACGAAGCGGGTCTGCTTGGATGTCGAGGCTTCCCACCCGACGATCGCCCCGGCGTAGGCATCGATGACAAACGCGACGTAGACAAAGACCCCGGTGACCAGTTTGACGTAGGTAAAGTCGGCCACCAGCAGCCGATTCGGTGCACCCACCCCGAACTGGCGATCCACCAGATCCGGTGGCCGTGCCGCGGTGGGATCAGGAATCGTGGTGCGCACCGTCTTGTGCCGGCGCACACCCTGCCAGCCGTTCCGGCGCATCAACCGCTCCACCGTGGACTTGGCCACCGGGACGCCTTCACGCTGCAGATGGGCCCACATCTTCACCGACCCGTACAGCGACTCGGGCTTGCGACGGCCGCGCTCGTCGGGCTCGTAGTAGCCGGCCAGGATCTCGGTGATGGTGGCGTCCCACAGGGCCCGCTTCGAGGGCGCCCGCACCGCCCACGCATGAAACGTTCTCGGGGCGATCGGCACACCGTGCTCGGTCAGCACGCGGCAGATCGGAGCGACCCCGAAGCGGTCCCTGTGGCTGGAAATGAATTCGCAGACCTGCGCTGTGGTCAGCGCCGTGAGCGCGGGTCGCTCTCCCGCACGAAGAAAGACGTCGCCGCCTTGAGGATTTCGATGGTCTGCTCGAGCTCGGCATTACGCCGCTTGAGCGTCCGGATCTCGGCGGCAGCCTCGCTGGAAACCCCGTCACGCTGACCGTCATCGACCTGCTGCTGGCGGATCCAGCTGCGCAACGTCTCAGCGGTCATCCCCAACCGCTTGGACACCGCCGTGATCGCCGCCCACTCGCTCGGATAGTCCTCGCGGTGCTCCAGCACCAGCCGGACAGCCCTAGCCCGCGTCTCCGGGTCGTACTTGCTCGCCACGTGATGCACCTTCCCAAGAAGAGAGGTGCGCATCAAACGCGGGACGGTTCAGTGTTAGCTCGCGCAGGAGCTCGCCGGTGGTGGCGTTGATGATTCTGATGTGGAGGTCCTGGATGAGGATCAGCACGCGGGTGCCGGTGTAGGTTCGCCCGATGCCGATGTGATGGAGCCGCCCGGCGACGCGCACGGTGATGACGCCGGCTTGGTCGATGCGGTCGGTGCGAACCCGGTTGTGGGTGTCGGTGCGGGTTGCTGGGTCGGCTTTGGGTCGGGCGGTGTAGGCGGTGGCGGGGGTCGCTTGGTGCGGTAGGGAGCGGTGGGGTCGGCGGTGATTGTAGGCCTCGACGAAGGCATCGAGCTGGGTCTGTAGTTCGGCGATGCTGGTGGCGCGGGGTTGGCGGGCGAGCCATTTTTTGAGGGTCTGGTGAAAGCGTTCCACCTTGCCGCAGGTGGTGGGGTGGTTAGGGGTGGAGTTGATCTGGGTGACTCCGAGGCGGCGCAGTTCGTTTTCAAAGCCGTTGCGCCCGCCCTTGCCCCCGGAGAGCCGGGTGGTGAAGACCATGCCGTTGTCGGTGAGGGTGGACGCCGGAATCCCGTGTTTTTCACAGGCTTTGCGGAATTCGGCCAAAACGATCGGTCCGGTGACGCGGCGGTGCGCGGTGACCGACAGCGCGTAGCGGGCATGGTCGTCAATCCAGTCGAGGATCTCCACGTGAGTGCCATCGGCGAGCCACCAGTGGGTGAAGTCGGCCTGCCAGCGCTCGTTGGGCTGCTCGGCGGCAAACCGGATATACGAGGACTTTGGGCGCCGCTGTGGTGTCGGTGCCACCAGGCCTGCGGCGCGCAAGTGCCGGTGGATCGAGTTCACCGACACGACCAGGCCGTAATGGTGCTGTAGGTGCCAGGCGATGGTGTGCGGCCCGTGGTCGAGGCCTTTGCCGGCCAGCTGGTGTCGCAGGTCGATGATCAGCTCGATCGTGGACTGGGGCAACCGGTTAGGGCTGGTGTGCGGGCGCCGCGACCGCGGCTGGAATGCCGCCTCCCCGTCCCGGTGGTAGCGGGCCACCAGCCGCGAGATCCAGCCTTGTGAAACTCCATACGCACGGGCCACCTCCGATTGGCTGCGACCCTCGACGACAACGGCGGTGATGACCAGGCGAGCCTTCGACACGCCCCGACAGTCGGGCGCTCACCCTATTCCGATGTCTTGCGACACGCTATTCGCATGTCCTGAAACCAGACACTGTCAGCCCGACTCTTGTCAGCCCGACTCAGAAAAAAGGGAATCGGGCCGCCGCTAGCTGCCGGTGATATCAGTCTTACCGGGCCAGCCCGTTTCGATCGTGCGCGCCTTCGCCAAGTCGTAGCGACGTTTGCGGCGGCCGAGTCCTCGGCGCGGCAGTTTGCGGCCACGACGCAGCCAGGATGGGGTGGGGACGATGTCAGTCTTCAGTCGTGGCCCAGCTGCTTGGGGCCCTTCAGCTTCTCCACGAAGTCCCCGACGTCCAGCGCTGGAAACGTCGAGACCCCCACTGTCCCTCGGGAACCGAGGTCGACCGACAGGTGCGCGACCGTCTCGTTGTCTGGGGCCTCGACCACCGTCAGGAAGTCATAAGCGCCCAACAGCGCGTACTGCTGGAGCACCCGGCAGCCGAACTCGGCGATCTCCTTGTTGACTTCCGCTACGCGCTCGGGATGCGCGTGCAGGGTCTGGCGTCCCTCAGGTGTGAGGGTGCTGAGCAGTACGTAGGTTGCCATCCCGACCCTTCCTTTCGTTCACGGGCGGAGATCGGTCCCCACCCGGCCGTCATCCCCTGGCGGAAGTGAGCTCGGCGACGTGTGTCGCTGGTTCGACTGTGCACCATCTCGAGCCCAGCGTCGACCCCTCGACACCGTGCCAATCTCGCGGTCGTGGAGCTGCGCATCGTGATGAGGACCACTCCATCGAGCCCTCCTGGAGCTTGCCGTAGCAGGTAAATCCCTCCATCTCCGCCAGTGCCGCAAGATCCCGGCCTCATCCGTGGGGTCGCGCGCGCTGTGGCCGTTGGCTCGGGGCTGGTGCTCGACGACCTCGTCGGTGCGGTGACAAGCGGTCTGTCCGGCCGACGCGGCCGCCTCCACGGCACCGAGGCGTCACCGGCAGGCCATCACTGCCGCCTGCGGCGCGGCCTGGACCGCCATGAAAATATAGTCTTCCTCGGATGCAACTTATCTGTCCGCCGCCACATCGACCGTACGGACGGCCAGCCTGTGGCGAAGAAGCCCACAATCACAGGAGACAGGGCGAGAATCCGAGCGAGGATCTGCGATCAGAGCCCGTGCTTGTCACGGGGACGCAGGTGGACGATATCGCCGGCAGACACCGCGACGGACTCGCCACCGCAGTCGATGATGAGCCGGCCCTCTCGATCGATGGCGCGCGCCATGCCGATAAGTTTGCGGCCTCCGGGCAGCACCGCGCGCACTTCGGATCCGATCGTCACGCTGCGGGCGCGGTAGTCGGCGATCAGCTGTTCGTCGACGCCGCCGGCACGACGCCAGCTGACGAAGCGCCTACCAAGCTCGGACAGCAGCCGGCGCACCAACCGATCCCGATCAAGTGCCGCCACGCCGACGTCGAGCAGCGACACCGCCACCGGATCGCCCGCTTCTTCGGCGCTCAGCGTGACGTTGAGCCCGATCCCGATGACGACCAGCGTCTTCGGCTCGGCCACCTCCGAGAAGATGCCGGCCAGCTTGCGGTCGTCGACCATCACATCGTTGGGCCACTTCAGACCGGCATGGACGTCGGCCTCAGCGGCCACGGTGTCGACCACCGCCACGCCGGCGGCCAGCGGTAGCCAGCCCCAGCGGTCAATGGGTACATCCCCGGGCCGCACGCCGACCGACAGCGTGATCTGTGCCCGCGGGGCCGCCGACCAGCTCCTGCCCATGCGCCCACGTCCGGCGGTCTGGTGTTCTGCGATCAAGACCACCCCGTCGATATCCTCACCGGCGGCCGCACGTGCGAGCAGATCCGAGTTGGTGGATCCGGTCTCATCGACCACCTCGAGATAGCGCCATGGCCGCTCGGGGCCCGCTAGCTCTTGGCGCAAGGTTGTGGCGTGCAGCCGGCTCCGTAGCCTGTCACGATCCATATACGGAATCTATGCGCAGCGCCCGCCGGACACGGCAACAACAGCTTTGGCTAGGCGCGTTTT
Source organism: uncultured Actinomycetota bacterium (assembly GCA_963811535.1). Lineage (GTDB taxonomy): Bacteria > Actinomycetota > Actinomycetes > Mycobacteriales > Mycobacteriaceae > Mycobacterium. Next base: position 598,206 of record CAWERF010000004.1, read on the forward strand.
CCACCGCTTGGCGACAGAGCTGCCGTTCGCCGACGTGGTTCGCACCAAGAGCGCTCCATGCGGTGGTAAACCAAAGGCCGGGGGTTAATGGTGGCCAAGGACGAACAAAGAGACCAGCCGAGGCCAGGGCGACCATGCTTCAGCCGCACAGAGCCGCCTTCTACAGGATTGCGGCGGTGCCCACCACCCCGGGTTCGTGCTGCACGAACTGCAGCTGCTGCGGCTGCGGGCGCTGCTGGCACGCGCCCACGGGGATGAGACCGTCTATCGCGACTATCGGGATCGCTACCGAAAGATGGCCACAGCGCTTGGTTTTGAAGGACATATGGCGATGGCCGAGGCGATGCCATGACGGCCACAGGATTGGCGTGCGCTGCTTGTGGCGCCGGACTACGCGATGGTGACAAGTTCTGTCACGAGTGCGGCACACCGATCACCGCGGGCACCAAACCGGCCGAGTACAAGCAAGTGACGGTGCTCTTCGCCGACGTGGTGCATTCGATGGACATCGCCACGGCGGTGGGCGCGGAGCGGTTGCGGGAGATCATGGCCGAGCTGGTCAACCGTACGACGGAGGTGGTGAAACGCTACGGCGGCACGGTGGACAAGTTCACCGGCGACGGGATCATGGCGCTGTTCGGCGCACCGGTGGCGTTGGAGGACCATGCCGTCCGCGCTTGTCTTACTGCGCTGGGCATTCAAGAAGAAATCGCCCGGCTGGCCGCTGACGTCAGAGCTCATGACAGCGTCGACCTCGCCCTGCGTGTAGGGCTCAATTCCGGTCAGGTGATCGCTGGTGAGATCGGTTCGGGTGCTTTGGGCTACACCGCGGTTGGTGATCAGGTGGGGATGGCTCAGCGGATGGAATCGGTGGCGCCGCCGGGGCCTGTCATAGACACGCCCGGCGATCTGCGGCGACAGTGTGATCGGCCAGCAGCGACGCTGCCAGTGGGACCGATAGGCGCAGCGTTGTGACGATGTCTCTGCTGGGTGCCAGATCCCCCACCACGTCCCCCCATACGCTGCCAAAAATCGTCGTGGGCGAGCGGTTCATGGTTGCCTATCGTCGTCCGGATGTTGTCGGCGATGGCCTGCAGGTCGTCGGCGGTCCCTCCAACCTTCGGGTGATGACAGGACAGTATGACTGCGCCACCACCTGTGCACCCTCGCGCCCAGGCTAGGCGCACGACGTTAGCGGGGCCTAACGACGATCACCGGGACTTTGGCCGACTGCGCCACTGCCGCGCTGACCGAGCCCAACAGCATGCCCGCGAATCCACCGCGGCCGTGACTGCCAACCACCGCCAGCTGACTGTGCTCGGACTCCTCGCGCAGCCAGCGGGCCGGGTCGTCACGCACCACCCGTCGCTGCACATGCACGTCGGGGTACTTTTGTTGCCAGCCGGCCAGGTGTTCGGCAAGGAGTTCGCGTCCCTGGTTTTCGAAGTCGGGCCAGTCCTCGGTGAGGATTCCGACATCGCTCCAGGCGTGCAACGCCACCAGATCAACTCCCCGGCGCGATGCCTCGTCAAAGGCGAGCGCGGCGGCCCCTTCTGCGGCTCGCGACCCGTCGATGCCAACCAGCACCGGCGCATCGGGCGCGGGGCTTTCCTCCGCATGAACAATCGCGATCGGGCCATGGCCGTGGTGGATCAGGCCCGTACTGACCGAACCGAGCAGCAGCCGGTCGAATGCACCGTGTCCACGGCACCCCACCACGGTCACCAGCGCCCGCCTGGATTCATCGACCAGTGCGGCCACGATGTTGGAATACAGCACCCGGGTGTGCACTTCGGGTTGCCTTGACCCAGTCACGCTGGCCTCGAGTGTCTTGCGCGCCCGCTCGACTATGTGGCGAGCGTTGGCATGCTGTCGCTCGGTGACATTGCCCTCGATCCGACCCACGGGCCACGCGACGACCAGCGGGGCGACGATGTGGACCAAGGTGATCGGCGCGGCGCGTAGCATCGCCTCACCGGCCGCCCAACGTATGGCCGCATCTGATTGTGCCGATCCGTCGACCGCGACCAAGAGTGCGTTTTTCGGTGTGGTCACTGACATTGCCCAGCTCCTTCGACTGCTAGGGGCTGCTATTTGCGACATCCGCGATATCCACGACGCTATTGCCCACCGCAGCCTCAACTAGTGCTCAACGACACCAACAAACGGGGCACTTGGTCACCGACGCGGAGGACAGTGCATGCCAGGTTTCGGGCGACACGGGGTACAGCCCTCGCGCGGCGACCGCGCCGCGATTCCCAGATCGATTGCGACCGAACGGGATCATCCGAGGCGTATTCGGGCCGTGCTCGGCCGGCGCGAACGCCGCAATCGGTTACAACGTCTGGCCGCGCTTTTTGAGGAGCGGCTCGCACATCACATGATGACGCTGATGTCGTCTGTCCGTCCGTTGCTGGGTTTGACCGTGGTTTGACGCCTTCCCTTCGGTACTCCCTTGCGTAAGCGGCGATGATAATCAGGTTGAGATACGCGCCGGGCTTTGCCCGTACGAGACCGAGACGGCCTTTGTGAACCGACCTGGCGAGCTGCATTGCAGCGAGAGGCTGGGCGGAGAGCGCCACGTCGCATCAGGAGCCGTTAATGATCCATTGTCTTGCCGCCTCGATCTGCCCAGCCGGGAAATGCCTGATCTCCGCTGATACAAAGTGTGACGCGAGACGCTCTGCGACATCTCCCAGGTGGGAGTCCGTGACGACTGCGATTTTCTTTATGCGCTTGTGATGATCTCGAACGAAACGAAAGTGGTTGACCATTGCCCCAAGACTCTCCCATCCGGGGAACGAAGGGGCTTCGATGATGAGGCCAGCAAGGCCGCCGGTTGCCTCGATGTGCGGGTCGACCGCCTTGGCGAGTTTCACAAAGTCGTCCTGCTCCAGCGGAGATTTTGGTTGCACGTGCAGGATGGAATGCTCGGTATCGAGGTCGTATTCGATCATGTATCGCTCCTTTACGATCGTTGCGGTCCAAGGCCCGCATTCGCCGACGGTGTTGATGCGCGTCTTCCGGCTGCGCACCTTGACCGTCTTCATCCGACAGCCCGTGCCCCCGGGGTAGTAGGGACCGAAGTCCCCATGTGCGGAGTCGTTGGTCGCGCTGCGGGAGTCGTTTATCCCGGCTGGGAAGCCCCGCCGTAGCCGTCGAAGACCGAATCACAGGGGGCTCCTACCCCAAGGCTGCGCGAAGGTGTGCTCGGGCGGGTAATGATGCTGAAAGGCTGGGGCGTGATTCCGCCGCATCAGTCCCGTCGGTGGACCACCTATCCCCCTGGCGGCCCCTGCTCGACCGGCCCGGGGGACGCCAACATGCCGGTCGAGCGGTCAGAACGCATACACACCCAGTGAGAAACTATGGCCGACACGGAGATGTCTCCCGCGATCCTGCTCGACGAACTGGCGCCCCTGGACCCGCCGCAGCGCCGGGAGGTGGTCGCAGCTCTGCTGCTTGTGGCCGAGACGTTCGCCGGGGTGCCCGATGGTCGGGATACGGCGAGTCGCGTTGAGTAGTACGCGGAGATTTTCTGGGCACAAACGCCACAGTCGGCGGGTGACGTCCTCCGTCGGCGGGAGTCGCGTGGCGCACCCAGAGAGTGATCACCTTCTTCCCGCTTTGCCGTCAGTGCTCCAAACGGGTCAATCAGGCACTCTGGCGCGCATTATGAGGGTTGAAGGACCCTCGGCGGCGGAGGCGGAACCTCAGTGCCTAAGGTACGACTTCAGACGTAGTACCCCAGTGACTTTTGCCTATTACACCAGGACGCTCTGCGAAGAAACGATGACGACACCACGGTCGAGGAGGACATCGTGATCGAGGCGCTGAAGGACTTTCCCGACAACGTCATAGCGATTGCGTGCCACGGGCATGTGACGAAGGCTGATTACGAAACGGTGCTGATACCGGACATCGAAGACAAACTGAGTCGGCACAAAAAGGTGCGGATCTACTGCGAGATCGCGCCTGATTACGTCGGACTCGATCCCGGCGCGGTCTGGGAAGATACGAAGGTGGGCTTCAGCCACCTCCGCGACTGGGAACGCGCCGCGATGGTCACTGACGTGGAATGGATGAGACACGCGGCGAAGTTCTTTGGTGGTTTCTTTGGTTTCCTGGTGTCTGGGGAGTGGCGTGCATTCCCGACCGCTGACGCCGACAAAGCACGCGAGTGGATTGTTGGCGGGGGTCCCGCCGCGCGGTTGTAGCGTGTCCTGTCTGCGGGCGTGTCGACCCGCGCAGCGATCAGACCGGTCTGGCACCCATACCAGCCGACGTCGCCGGGTGCTGGCGCACTGCCGGCCCGATCCCGCGCCCCAGAGGTCAGGGTAGGCGAGGAGTTAAAAGCCGGTGTGCGTCATTTCGACGCGGCGGATCGAGCAATCACCCGTCTACAACGGATCGGATTCGACCATGAGTCATCCTGTTGGGTGTTGTCAGACCCGGATCGACATGGCGAGGAATCATGGCGGATACGGAGACTTCCCGGCCAACGCTGGTGGATGAACTCGCGAGCCTAGGTCCAGAGGCACGCCGCGAACTCTTAACAACCCTCATACGGCTCTCCGAGACCTTCGCCGAGGTGCCGGATGGCAAGACAACCGCGCACGTTCTCGGTGTACTCGCGCACCTGCTGGAGACGCCGTGACCACTGCGGGCGGCTGTACCGAAAGAGGTCGGTTCCGGGATCGGCTTCCGTCCCGTCGACACAGTTGCGTTTCCCGACGACATGCTGTCCCGAAAGTATGTCCCGATAGTAACTGTTCGGAAATATACCAGTGAAGTATTTGTGGTACACTGATGTGGTGAGCACCGCCCCCGCATCGACCACCGCCTCAACCGTGATCGGGTACGCCCGTGTCTCCACCATCGGACAGACTCTGGAGCAGCAGACCGAGGCGCTCACCGCTGCCGGTGCGGGCAAGATGTTCCACGACGTGATGTCTGGTGCCCGCGATGACCGGCCCGGCTTCACCGAGTGCATGCGCTACCTGCGGGAGGGCGACACCCTGATCGTCTGGCGGCTGGACCGCCTGGGTCGCAACATGCGGGCCATCATCAACACCTTGCACGAGTTGACGCAGCGCGGGGTCACCGTGCGGTCGCTCCATGACGGTGTCGATACGTCGACCAGCACCGGCAGGATGGTGGCTGGAATCCTGATGTCCATCGCCGAGTACGAGCGGGAGCTGGTCCGGGAGCGCACCGCCCTCAAGCTGGAGCACGCCCGAAAGTCAGGCCGGAAGTTTGGTCGCCCCGCCAAGCTCACCTCCGACCAGGCCGCGCTGGCCCAGCGGATGAAAGGCAACGGGGAAACCGCCGCCACCATCTGTAGAACACTCGGCATTGGCCGGACCACCTTGTACCGCTACTTGGCCGAGAGCGCCGAGGACTGACAAGCCTTTCGCGACGGCGAAAAGGATGAAGGCCGACTGCCATACTGCCAAGGCCATCGCCAAGTACCTCGGGGTCAGTCGCGCCACCTTGAATCGGTACCTGGCCGACGAAGCTGCTTAGCCTCCGGCGGGGGCACAACAACGAAGCTGCTTTGCCCCCGGCGGGGGCAGGGACAAAGCTGCTTGCCCCCAACGGGGGCAACGTGAGTACCCCCGGCGGGGGCGGTGATAACCCAACCGTCAGCGACCCGAGGGCGACGCCGATACGTATCGAATCCACAACAGCCGCATCAGAATGTGCCCACCTGTCGGTGGGTGAAAGGAGATTCTGCCCATGACATTGACTACCGCTCAACTTGACCGCGCTTGCGGCGTTCTGCTGGGCACCGCCGCCGGTGACGCCCTCGGCGCACCCTACGAGTTCGGGCCACCACGCGCCCCGGAACTTGAGGTCGCCATGGTCGGGGGCGGGAGCTTCGGCTGGGAGCCCGGTGAATGGACCGACGACACCTCGATGGCTATTGCCATCGCGGAGGTGGCCGCCACCAGCACCGACCTGCGTGAGGAAGAGGCGCTCGACGCCCTCGTCCGGCGGTGGCATGAGTGGTCGCAAGACGCCAAGGATGTAGGCGTGCAGACCCGTTCAGTCCTCAGCCGAGCAGGCCGACAAGGCATTTCCGCGCGGGCAGCACGCGCAGAATCGGCGGGGCTGCACAAAATCACGTGCCGCACCGCGGGCAACGGCTCGTTGATGCGGACTGCGCCAGTGGCGCTGGCCTACCTCGACGACGAAGCCGCCCTCATCGCGGCGGCCCGTTCGGTGAGCGAGCTGACGCACTACGACCCCGAGGCCTGTGATGCGTGCGTGCTGTGGTGCCTAGCGATCCGCCACGCCATCCTCACCGGGATGCTCGATGCTCGGATCGGCCTGCATCACATCGACGCCGACCGCCGTGCCCTGTGGGCCACCCGGCTGGATGTCGCCGAGGCGTCACAGCCTTCGGACTTCACCAATAACGGGTGGGTTGTCGAAGCGCTGCAGGCTGCGTGGTGCGCGATCGCGACCACGCCCATCCCGCCGGACGATCCGGCCACAGGTGTCTTCCGCGTCGACCACCTCCGTCTGGCGCTCGACGCAGCGGTGCGAGGCGGCGGGGACACCGACACGGTCGCGGCCATTGCGGGCGGACTGCTTGGCGCTGCCTACGGGGCGTCGGCGGTCCCTGCGGAGTGGCGTCGCGTGCTGCACGGCTGGCCAGGAATGAGCACCCGCAACCTTGTCGACGTCGCATCCATCATCACCCGCGAAGGCAAGCCCGACGGCTTCGATTTCAGCTACAGCGGGTATGAAACGGGTGTCGTCGTCCGGCATCCCTACGACGATGGTGTGTGGCTCGGCGACATCGGCGCTCTGCGATCACTGCCCGATGGTGTTGACGCCGTCGTGTCGCTATGCCGGGTAGGCAATGCCGATCTGCCCGACCGCGCCGAGCAAATTGATGTGCGCCTCATCGACCAGCCGGGCGTCAACGAGAACCTGGAGTTCGTGTTGCTCGACACCGTGCGCGCGGTGGAGCAGCTGCGCCGCGATGGTCTGACCGTGCTGATTCATTGCGTGCAGGCCCAGAGCCGCACGCCCGCCGTGGCCGCGCTCTACGGCGCACGGCTGCGCGGCATGAGCATCGCCGAGGCCTTAGCTGACGTGTGTGATGTGTTGCCGAACGCCGATCCGATCCCGGATTTCCGCGAGGCGTTGCGACGACTTCATCCAGTCCCGCACGAAAACCAGGACGACTGCCCGTCAGGCAGGTGACCAAGGCGGCATGCGGGGCTCCGATAAATGCCGCGCGGTGGGGGCATTTCTATCATTGCTGACACAGTACGACAGAGCAACGGGAAGGCACCGCCACATGGGTACACGCTGGGCAACATCGAAGGACAGGCTTGCCGGCGGTGTACTGCTGGGTGCAGCACAGTCTTCCCGGACCGGTCGGCACCGTCGGCATTCCTCGAGCTCGGGTCGGCACCGTCAGGATGTCACCGGTGCGAGCCCGCGTTACCCGATCGAGTGCGGCGGTCGGGGGCCGGCGCTGGGTTGGCTTGCGGCGCCGGGCTACGCGCGCTATGTGGGGCGAGTGGGTGCGCTGGCGGTGGCCCTGGGCGTGGGCGCAGCGATCGCATCAACCCCGGCGGTGGCCTTCGCCGATACGAAGGGCTCGGCCGGCTCGAGCGGCTCAAGTTCGTCGAATTCGTCGTCGTCGGGAGGGTCTTCGTCGTCGTCGCCGCATCCGGGTTCGTCGAGCGGGGTCTCCCGGACAGGCCCGTCGTCATCGGGCGGTTTCTCCACGTCGGGTGGGTCGGCCGTCTCGGTTTCGGGCGCGGGGTCGCGTGGCTCGAATGGGGCTGGGTCCTCGGCACGCACGGCTGGCGGCAGCGCCTCCAGTTCAGCCGTGGGCAGCGGCGCAGGCGCGGGGACCGCAGCGGTGTCGGGTAGCGGCGAGGGTGTGTCGCTGGGGGCGGCGTCTGAGCCTCGTCATCATGGTTCGGCCACCTCGGCGCCGGCGGGCGCGAGCGGGGCCGGCAGCGCCCCTAGCGTGGGATCGCCGACGGGCACCTCAGCATCATCGACTTCGGCGCCGACTGCGGACCCGCCGGCCCCGACGGTCACGGCATCCACCGTCACGGTCAGCCATGGCCCCTCCTCGGTCGGGGTGCCCTCGGCGCTGGCGTCGGTGATCACGTCGACATCGTCGACGTCCTTGGGTACGGGGCCGAGCAGCGTGGCAGCGCCGGTGGCCGCGCCGGCCAATACGGTGACCGGGTTGGTGCCCGGGCTGCTGTCGTGGCTCGGTCTAAACCCGCAGGCTTCCGGTAATAATTCGGGGGCCCCGGCGGCGCCGCCGTTTATGTGGGTGGCGTTGGGCCTTGTGCGCCGCGAGCTGGGCCAGCAACTGTCCACCAACAGCACCACCACCGCGAGCACCGGCGCAGCTCCGGCCACAACTGGTCAGCCACTCGATCCCGGCACCACCAAGGCGAACGTGTTGATCGGCGCTGCCGGAAGCGCCCCGGTGAGCGTGCTCACCGGGGCGCAGGCTGCCGGGTTCCACGGGCAGTTCGCTTCGCCGATGTCGGGAGCGGGCAACGCCTACGAGGGAACGGAACAGGCTGCGCTGCAATCACTTCGGGATACGGTCACGGAGGTGGAGCAGCCGTTCATTCCCGTGCTGACACAGGCGCTGGGCTCGTTCGGCTTCGGCACCACGCAGCTTCCCACGCCGCCGCTGCCGACAGCGCCGCCTGGGCAGACGGTCGCGCTACTGGTCGGCGGCACAGGCTATCCGGTGCTGGGCGGCTGGTTCCCCGGTGTCATCCAGCAGTTGTACTTCCCGTCAATCACCAACTACGGCAGCATCTTTACGCCGGAGCAGTTCTGGCCGATCACGCCGTGGCTGGGCGGGCAGACGCTGGGGCAGTCCGCTGCTAACGGTGTGCCACTGCTGAACACGGCGATCAATACCGAACTGGCACAAGGCAATCCGGTAGTGGTGTGGGGTACGTCGCAAGGTTCCACGGTCGCGGACCTTGAGATCCGCAGCCTGATGGCGCAGGGCTCGCCGTACGCCAACCAACTGTCGTTCATCCTGACCGGCAACCCGGAGAACCCGAACGGCGGATTCTTGGAACGCTTTGTGGGAGCCTACATTCCGGGCCTGGATGTCCTCGGGTACGGTGCGACTCCACCGAATGCGCCGTACCACATCACGATGATCACCAACGAGTACGACGGTGTTAGTGACTTCCCGCAGTACCCGCTGAATGTGGTGTCGGACGCCAACGCTCTAGCAGGCTTCCTGATCGGCGGTGATCACGACTATGCGCCGTACCCGTCAGCGGGACAGGTCCAACTGCCGACCTCGCCGGGCTACACCGGCAACACCACGTACCTGTTCAACCTTGAGCAGAACGTGCCACTGCTGGCACCGCTGCGGCTGTACGTGCCCGCGCCCTACGGCAACGCGCTGGCCGACCTGTTGCAGCCCGACCTGCGGGTGATCGTCGACCTGGGGTACGGCACCGGCGAGTACGCGAACATCCCCACCCCGGCCTCGCTGCTGCAGATCCCCGACCCGTTCACCACCGTCCCCGATCTGGTGACCGGGACCATCCAGGGACCGACCGCCGCGCTGGTGGACCTCGGCGTGCTGCCGGGGTCGATGTACCCGACCGGCTACCCGATGACCCCGCTGCTCAACCCGGACCTGAACTACCCGCTGCCCCAGTCCAGCGTGACCGGCCTGTCGCTTTTGACCGGCGCGGAGGGCACCGTAGCCGCCGACCTCGGGCTGGTCCCGTCCTGGGATTTGACGTAACGATATGTCAAGAGCGTCCTTACAATAAGGGGTAGGTTGGCAACGGGTCGGCCGGACCCACAGGCTGTACGCGGACTCCCAGCGGGACACGCCGCAGATGGCGGCGACTTTGCTAGGACTGATGACACGCGCGTGACATCACCGCGATGGTGGGCTATCACGGCGGGGCGGCGGCATCGACACCGGTCTCGCAGTACCGATCGCTGGGCTCGCAGCCCAGGCGAAAGACCACCTCGCCGGGGACCCGGTGCTGGCTGGCGCTGTCGAATTTAGTCGCGACGCCCTCGCGGTTATCGCCGCCATGATGGAGCTGTCGTCGGACAACGAGGATTTCATCGTCGCCGCCGATTCACTGCTTATTCATGCGCGGTCCACGTTCGGCGGCGCCGACGATCTCGTCGACACCCTCGCAGACCTGGTTGACAGTGGATTCCTCAAAATGCAGCAGCGACCGATTGGTCCCGGCGAATCCGTCGTCGAAAGCCAGCGGGTGGAGATCGCCGAACTTGACCCCGCCGTGGAAGTCGTTGTCCACGGCCGTATTCAGACGGTGCTCGGCCGGCCGGCCATCCCGCAAGTGGCGAGCCTGGTCGCCCGAACCCACCTCGAGGAGCTGCGCCAGGAATCGACGTTCATGGTGATCGCGGCCGAGGAAGCCGACACCCTGGATCTGATCAGCTGGGCCAACATGTGCCGCTCGTTTCTTCGCGAGCCGATGCTGGCAGCGCGGCTGCGGTTCGGTGACCAACCGGTCAGCATCTCCGCGATCTTCAATACGGACGCCGACCGCGCCGCCGCACTTGCGCACCTTCGGGCCGCCGACGGTGCGGAGTCAGTGCAGCGACGCCTCACCGTGGACAAGACCCTGCTGGGGCCAGGCGAGCGGGTCCCGTCGACGCTGTTCCTCAACAGCGTGTGGCACGCGACCGGAGTCCCCGTCGAAAGCGACCGGACCAAGTGGTGGCTGCGCACCTCGATGGTCCTGCCGATCGGGGAGTTCGCGCGCCGTCGCCTAGACTGCCTGCGGTTGGTGCGCAACGCGGCCACAGAAGCCGAGCGCGAGGCGATGGAGCTCGACCTGCCCGTCGGTATCGGAACCGCCGACCTGGGCGAACGGCTGTACTGGATCGAACTCTGCGGTACCGAGGCGGTCGTCGAAGTCGACCCGGCCGTCGCGGCGCAGATCAGCAGCACTGACCCCTACCTGTACTCGCGGCTCAGCGTCGCATTGGGTTTGACCAGTGGTCAACGCATCCGCAACTTCACCGAACAGACTCGAGGCGCACCGCTCGTCGAGGACCCGGTCGTTGACGCTCTCAACGACCTGTGGCTCAAGGCGCGGCGGTTCAACGCCGATCAGGCACCGCGGCGCATCCTGTTCAACGAGGGCAATCTGAATGAGACCATCAGGGCCACCCACGTCCGGATGTCGCACATCGCCAGGACCATGTCAGAGACCCTGACCGTCGCCGGGCAACGCGGCCACCGTGACCCACGTTCGCTCAACGTGGCCATCCATGCCATCGGCGACCCCCGGAGGTGGGGCGGCTTGGCGACTGTGGCGGCCTACCCGATCGGAGATCCCGGGCAGGTGTCGGTGCGGATCGTCGACCGCCACGACATCGCACCGACAAGCTGTACGATTACGCGTTCGGCGCCGGCGCTGACCGCACCGATCTCCATGGCGGGCGCAGCGGAGACATGATCGCCAGCCTCCTCGGCCATCAACGCGACGAGATCGCGCTGCACTGGAGATGAACGAAATGAACGCCGACGCCGACGCGTTCGGGCCATCGGGTGGCGACGACGGGATAATCCTTGAGGGATATTTCGAATGCCCGGTCCCGTTCTCGATCGTCGCCGAAGCGTTGACGCAGCCGTACTCGGTGCACATCGCGGGGCAGGCGGCTGTGATCACGCTGCCGCGGGCACCGATCGAGGGCATGCACCATGACCGGCCGCCACTGCAAGAACCCGAATGGCACTACCGCGGCCTGACGCTGCCACCGCTCGCCCTGCGGGTGTACGGGCCGGTGTGGGGAGAAGTCACCCACCGCACCAACGATGCGACGCTGCCGGTGGCGGTCGTTGTCAGACGGATGCGGCTGCGAGTCACCCTGCCCGGCGAGGACGGCATCGGTCTGATCGCCCACAATATCTCCCGTGAGGCGCCGCGCTGGTGGGCCGCTGTCGCGGCGTGGGTCGAGGTCTTTAACGGCCAAGATCTGTCACGACTGGGATCGGCAGCGCCGGGCTGGCACCTCAATGGGACCCTGCTGTGGACCCAACTGGAGCAGGACGCGAAAGACAACGCGGTGAGGTTCATCGGCGCCCAACCCGCCCGCGTCAACATGCACCCCTACACACCCCTGACCGCAGCTGGACTACAGCACTGCGTCAATATCGCCATGGAACGCGGAATGCCTCCGGAAGCATGGCTTCTCGTTCGTGACGCGCGCTCCATGTACCTCGGCTATGACCACCGGCGCGCCGCGATCGACGCCGGCACCGCAGCCGAGGTCGCCGTCACAGAGTTGATCACCACCCACCTCTCTGGAAAAGGGCTCAGCGACGAGGCCATCGAGGAGAACTTGGACCGCCCGCGTCGCCGCACACTCGGAGAACGGTGCCGAATCTGGATCGATGAATGCACCGGCACCCTCCCAGACGGATACGGTGAACGACTCGTCGACATCCGCAACAACGCCATCCACATCAAGAAGACCGTCACCCGCGTCCAGGCCAAGGACGCCATCGCGGTTGCCGCCGAAATCGTCACACAGGCACATCCACTCGACCGTGGCCCACTCGCCGCCGAAGCAGCCCGGACCTAGAACCCATCCTGTGCGGGTTGGTGTTTCGCTAGGGACCCGCACATCGGGTGTAGGTCGGTATGGATAGCAACGCGGATAGCAACGGCGCTGAAATTCGCGGGTGTTCGGGACTGTCCGTTGGTAGACCGAAAGGTGCGATGACGGGCACAGACAGGACACCGACGAATACCCACGGATGCCGAAAACGACACTGGGGGTCAAGTGGTCGCAGGTTCAAATCCTGTCAGCCCGACACCATATGCGCTGGTCAGAGCGTTTTTCGCGCTCCCGGACGGTCACCCCGAGGGGTAGATACGACAGTTTTTACGACAGTTGTGAGGTGCGACGTCGTGTGCGATTCCGGTCTACGTAGGCGTGCAGGGTGCTCATGGCTTGAGTCCCAGGTCGTGCATGGCGTCCACGCAGCCGTGCATCCAGTCGTCCTCATTCGAGGGGTGCGGCCCCAAGGCCATCGACATTCGGCAGTCTATGTCGACGTTGTAGCCGTTCTGTACGTCGTCTTGGAACGAATCGCGATTCTTTGGGATCGAGTAATAGTCGTGGGCGGTGCTGTAGCCCTGCTGATACGACTCGCTATGACCCAGGCTCTGCTTGAGGTGGCCTGACGCTGCCACCGCGAGCCCCAGCCATGCCCCCGCGATCAGCGCGCCGCCCGCGATGCCCGCGACGGCCAGTTCGTCTTGAGCCTCATGGCCCGTCCTCCATTCGTAATCACCTTCGTTCTTTAACGAAAACACGGAAAACCGCCGCCCTGGCCGCTGGCGGCAGAAAAACAGCCGAAAACGGCCAGGCAGCCCGCGTACCCCAATTCGTACCCCAATTGGGTTCGGTTCGTGGGCGTTCGCGGGGGTTCGCTGACGGCGCGGAAACGCTGTGACCTGCACGGAACGGACGTTCGCGAACTTGTGCGAACCTGTGCGGACCCCCTTGACATATCGTCGAGGCATGTGCCGAAACATCACCGAACTGCGCGGGCTGCGGCCGGCGGCGACCGAGGAGGAGATCGAGGCCGCCGCGCGGCAGTACGTGCGAAAGGTCAGCGGCATCACGCGGCCGTCGGCGGTCAATGTCGACGTATTCGAGACCGCGGTCGCCGAGGTCACCGCGACGACCGCGCGGCTGCTCGCGGAGTTACCGCCACGCAAGCAGCCACCGAAGACCGTGCCGCCCCTGCGTCGACCGGAAGTGCGCGCCCGGCTGGCATGACGACGGTGGCGACCCACCCGGGTCTCAAGGAGTGGAGCGCGGCTGTGCACGCGCTTCTGGATGGCCGGCAGACCGTGCTGCTGCGCAAGGGCGGCATCCGCGAGAAGCGGTTCGACGTGTCGGCATCGCGGTTCCTGTTGTTCCCGACCGTTGCGCACAGCCACGCCGAGCGAGTCCGCCCCGAACACCGAGATCTGCTGCGGGTGTCCGCGGGCGACAGCACCGCGGACGCGGTTGTGTTGCGTGCGGGCGCGAAAGTAGTTGCACTCGTCGAAGTTTCACATCCTGATCGGCTTTCCGAGATTGAGCCGTTGCACATCTGGACGGCAGCTTCCGTGCGCGCCGACCGATTGGACTTCCGGCCGAAGCACCGGCTCACCGTGCTCGTCGTGCAGGCCAGCCCGCTCGTCGAGCCGATCAGGTTGACCAGAACGGCGGACTACGCGGGATGCACGAGTTGGGTGCAGCTGCCGGTGATCCCGGAATGGGGTCCGCCGGTGCACGACGACGCGGCGCTAGCCGAGGTGGCCGCGACGGTCGGGGCCCGGCTGGGCTGACGGCGGGCCGGAGCTCGCGGCCAGGACGAGCCGCGAGAGCCCGCCTGCGCCGTGGTGCACCGAGTGCGTGGAGGGCACCATCCATCGGCCGGTCATCGCAGGCTCGTCGGTCCCGAGGTTTCGGGCGTAGCGCGGGTGGCACGCGGCCGCGACCAGCAGCCGGATCCGCGAACCGGCGCGGAACCGGTGCGCGGTGGCGTCGAGTTCGATCCGGACGAGGCTCGGCTCGGCGGTGGCGACGAGTCGCCGGTACCCGTCGATGACGTTGCGGGAGCGCCCCCTGGCATCGACTTCGCTCACCCGAACGAACAGGTCCACGTGCGGGTTGTCGGCCGCGTGCGACAGCTCGACGACGGGGGTGCCGACCACGTACAGGTCCTCGGCGAGGGGCACGCCGGTGAAGGCGAGCACGTCGTCTCGCTGTACAAGCCGGCCGTCCTTGCGGTAGCCGCCTTCTGGCGACAGCAGCCGGCCGCCGATCGTCGGAGTGGGGTCGGCCGGGTCGAATCGGAACGTAGACGGCCGCGCGGTCTGGAACGGCGGCAGACCGGCCAACGCGCCACCGGGCTCCAGGTACAACACCTGTTCGTCGACGGCCGGCGGCCAGTCCGGCAGGTTGACCCAGCAATCGCCGTTGATGAAGATCCGCACCGGGCTGCGTTTCGCGGTCGTGATGCCGGCCAGGTGCGTATCAAGCCACTGCAACGATGCCGCGGCGACGGGCCCGGCGCCGCTCGACATCATCTGGGTGTGCGTCCACGGTCCCACGGTGAGGGCCACGTCGGCGCCGCACCCACGCAGGCGCCGGTACTGCTCGAGGGTCTGACCCAGGAAGATGTCCTGCCACCCGCTGATCAGCAGCACCGGGACATCGCTGTGGCCCAGCGCGGCGTCGAAACGGAAAGGCTGCCAGAACGGGTGGTCGCGGTCCGGGTGTTTCAGCCAGGGCTCGTACCACCGGGCGCCGGTGCCGAGCAGCGACCGGCCGGCCTCGCCGAGCGGCACCGCGGCGGTCGCGCGGGCGAGCCGGCGGCGTGCACCCAGCTGCCGGATGCCCGCCTGCAGGCGGGTGCCTTCTTCCTGTTGCGCGACCAGGTCACACCAACCCAGGTAGTCGTTGAGCGTGAACGCGCCGGTGCCCCAGGAAGCTGCGCTGAAGTCGTGTGGCCCCACCGTGACGACCGCGGCGGCCAGCTCCGGTGGTGGGTCTTGGAGCAGGGCCCACTGCGTGAATCCCAGGTAGGACGGCCCGACGGTCGCGAATCGGCCCGTGAACCAGGGCTGTCCGGTGAGCCAGGCCGCGGTGTCGGCGCCGTCGGCGGCCTCGTTGACCATTGGCTCGAACACGCCTCCCGACCCGAATGTGCCTCGCACGCTTTGCAGGACGACGTGGTAGCCGCGCGCCGCGTACAAGCGGGCGAACAGCAACGAGAACGGGAACATGCGTCCGTAGGGACCGCGGACCAGCAGTGTGCCGCGAGGCGTCGCCGTCGCGGGTGCGTAGTGGTCGCCGACGAGTTCCACGCCGTCGCGCATCGGGGCGCGGACACCCCGGTGGACCGTGTAGTCCGTCGTCGGCGGGGGCAGCCGCAATGCGCGCGCCATCGCGCGGTGGAAGTAGTTTCTTGCGAGCTCGCGGGCGCGGGAAGCTGCGAGCGGCTCCGAGGTAGCAGTCACCGAGGAATCAGAATATGTGATACGGCGCGAGTTGCTGCGCCCGCGTCATGTTCTCGGCGGGGCAGTCGACGTCGGGGTTCGAGTAGATCTGCGAGAAGAACAGCGACTGCTGAATCACGCCGTAGCTCGTCTTGAACGTGACCATGCAGGAGAACCACCACCGGTTGTTCCAGTCGGTGGGCTTCATCACCCAGTACCAGGCGGCACGGTGGCCGTCGATCGTGGTTTCGATCGCGTCGGGCGGGAGCGTCTGCTCGTAGGTGCGCCAGATGATCGGCTCGACCGCCATCTGGTAGTTCGCGGCGTCGTAGTGGCAGCGCAGGCCGTCTTCATGCTCCGGCGGAGTGAAGCCCAGTCCCAGCCGTTGGATCACGTCCGGCGGAATGTCCTCGCACGGGTCGAACGGCCGCTGATTGGTGAGGTCGACGACCGGCACTTGATTGTCGTGCTCGGGTCGGTCATTGGCACGGCGGTTGAGCGCAGTTGAACCGGTCCACCCGCCGACCAGGGCTGTCGGCGCGCTCTGCCACACCAGGATCACCGCCGTGACCAGGGCAGACAATGCCGCCCGCAGCTCCAGCCAGTGAGCGCAACGTGTTCAACCTGGCCGGACCGGACGAGAGAACTGAGTGCCGCGGTGCGTCCGGCTGACGATAAACGGTCCGCCTATGACGATTCCGGCTTGTCAATGCGCATGACCGTGCGCGAGCTGGCCCTCGGGCGCAGCCTGGGGATGCGCGCCTGCCTTGTGTCGGGTACCCCAGCGGGTCGCCAGCGCGATATGGCACTTGTCGGGTGACCAGCGGTGACACGATATTGACGTGAGCGACGGTCGGGTGCGCTGCGCGAGAAAGGGCGACGTGGCTGCGGCCTACCGGTGTTTGGTGGGCAGACGTGACGCTGGTGGTGGCCCGGGGCGGGCTGGTCAGAGCATCGATACCTGCAATGGCCGAGGTGGTCCGTGCGCCGCTCCCATGCCCCAACTGTTGTCGAACACGCGGTTGAGGCGATGACATGACGGCGACCGGTCTGCACCCCTATTGATACCGAGCTTCGACCGTCTCGACGTGGCCGATGCCCGCTGCCGAACGTTCGGATTGGCCGTTCCGTTTCGGCGGCGATTGCGTGGGTCGACCGGCCGCCCAGCTCGGTGGTTTTCGAGGTCCGTTTGATCACACAGCGAGGATCGCGCGGTACCGATCAGCCCAGGCACGTGCTGACACCTCAGTGGGCATGCGATCAAATCCGTGAGGGCAACCGGCGCGGACATGCAACTCCGTCGACACACCCGCGCGCACAAGGTTGAGTGCGTAAAGAATGCTCTCGTCACGGAAGATGTCTAGTTCGCCCACGTCGATGAACGCAGGGGCGAGGCCAGCGAAATCCGTTAGCCGCGAAGGGGCTGCGAGCGCAGGGACGTTCTCGCTTCCCCGGTTCGCACCGAGCAGTGCATTCCATCCGGTGAAGTTGTTGTCATATGTCCAGATCGCGAATGGCTCGATCTCGGGGTCCGGTTCGATGGTTCGATCGTCGAGCATCGGGTAGATCAGAATCTGCTGCGCCACAGGCGTTCTCGCGTTGCGGGCGGCGATGGCTACCCCGGCGGCGACGCCGCCTCCACCGCTGTCGCCCATGATCGCGATCCGCGCCTTGTCCACGCCAAACGTGTCGGCCTGTTCCACGAACCAAGCCAGTGCGGCGTGGCCGTCGTCCACGAGAGTCGTGCCAGGGTATTCCGGGGCTAGCCGGTAGTCCACGGACAGGAAGGGAACACCCGTCGCCTCCACATACTTAGAGACCAGGCGGTCGTACAGATCGACCGATCCACACACCATCCCGCCGCCGTGGTAGTACACCACCGCTGAACCGGGCGCCGACCCATCCTTGGTGTACCAGCGCACAAGGATTTCTCCGTCGGCGACGGGCAGCGTGTGGTCTGCGGTCTGCACGCTGGGCGAGTCGGGTTCGGCCGCGTCCGCCTGCTGCACCCTCGCGTTGAAGACGTCCCGCATCGCGATCGCATCTCCCCGCGGCGTTACCGGTACCGGACCGCCTGCCTCGGCTGCTGCAGCGAAGACCGCGGCCACTTCGGCATCCAGGCTGAATGGCATGGCGCCCTCCGTTCTTCACAAGATGTGGACCTCTGGAAGGTCGGCACTGGGTGTGAGCCGGAATAACCATATGTGCCCTGGTCTGTTCAATCCTGACAGCGGGCTCCGTCACGTAGAGTTGATTTGCTTCACGAGATGTCGTCGCCAAGCTCCGACTGGACGGCACGCCAACCCCACGCTCGCGGGTGGCTCGGATGACGAAGCGGCCGACACCAACCGGTGCCGGGCAAGAGCGCCTCCCTGGCGGAGGCTCGGAATCTGGGAGTCTCCATGTCCGAAATCTGGTGGAAGCTTTCCGGCACAGACAAGCAGTGCGACTCGTACGGCCCGGGTCATTGGGTGCACTGGATCCAGCACAAAAAATCGGTCGTGGAACCGGCGCAGGTAATCCCGGTCACCGTGTCTGTGGACGACGACGGGGTGGTGCTCCTTGAGGGCTACGACCTCTTGCTGGAGCGCTGGAATCACAGTCCGGCACTGATGCGAGCCGCGCTGCAGCGCTCCGGCGGGTTGGCACAGTGGAAGCCGCTCTGGTACGTCCTCGTGGTGCCGACCGGGAATCTCGTGGACGGGGCGAGCAACGTATTCAGCCTCGCCACACCAGATCAGAGGAGGAAGTGCTCGGTTCACCGCACTACCAACCCTGACCACCTGATTCCCAGCGGGCCGTCTCCCACGAATGTGTCGCCCCTGCGGATCGCCGCCCGGTATGCCGCTGGGAGGCCCAGGGCTGCGCGGCGCGATTGACCGTGCCGAGCGCCTGGATCTCTGGTCATGCCCGATGATTTCGACACTGTGCTGCCGATGGGCCGCTCGTGTGGGTCCTACCGGATAGGTCACCGGGTGCATTGGATACAAGGACTCAGGTCCGCAGGAGCGACGGTCGTAATTCGGGTGTCGGTTGCCCTGCCCTGCACCCAAGTGGACTGGTACAGCTGCGCGGAGACGGCTTGTCTTTGGAGTGCTGGAACCACACTCCGGCGGCTATTCAGGCGTCGCTGCCCCGTAATCCGGACCACGCTGTTGTGTGGTGGAAACCCGAGTGGCACGTGCTGAGCTTCAGCGCTCACGGCGGGGGGTTGTTCAGCCTGGCAGCCTCGGACGAGCGAACGCGTTGCCATGCGGATGCGCGGCAGGCCCCGGGAGAGTCCACGTCGGATTTCATCGTCCGGGCCATGAGGCAAGATCCCGGCTACACGGTGCCCCTGCGGAGCCTCCTCGCCCCAGATGTGGTGGAGGGCAAGAGAAAAACGATCCCTGAGGTCAATGGCATCAAGGACGACGACTGATGGTCAACCATGGATAGCAACGACACTCAATTTGTGGGTGTTCGGGGCTGTTCGACGACGTACGTAAACAGCCGGTGAGCTGTACAAACAGGACACCGACGGATGCCCACGAATGCCGAAAACGACACTGGGGGTCAAGTGGTCGCAAGTTCAAATCCTGTCAGCCCGACCATGAAAGGGTCTCCACGTCCGCGGTTCGCCCTCCGATACGGCTACCGGCGCCCCCCGGTCGCGTACGTTCCGCCTACGTGAAGGCGTTAGCTAGTGCCGCGCGCCTAAAGTTATTAGGCGGTGATGTTTGGTTGAATTATGTATGCGAGCAGCGCCGTTGACTGTGCCCGATAGTGATCGTGACCAACTGGAGAAGTGGGTTCGGTCGTCGTCGACGAAAGCGGGTCTGGTGCTGCGGGCGCGGATCGTGTGGTTGGCAGCTGACGGCGTTGCTCATGCCGAGATCGCGCGCCGGTTCTCGATCTCACGCCAAACGGTGATCAATTGGCGGGCCCGCTACGAATCGGGCGGCGTGGCGGGATTGTTCGACGAGGACCGATCAGGCCGGCCGCGCACCCTGGACCGCGAACAACTGATCTCGGTCACGTTGGCGCCGCCACCGCGCAAGTACGGTGTCACGCACTGGAGTTCCCGACTGCTCGCCCAGCACCTGGGGATCGGCTACGGCACCGTGGCGCGGGTGTGGCGCGACCACGGAATCCAGCCCTGGCGTGCCGAGACATTCAAATTCTCCACCGATCCCGAGCTGGTCGCCAAGGTCACCGACATCGTCGGTCTCTACCTGGATCCCCCCGAGAACGCGATCGTGCTCTGCGTCGACGAAAAATCCCAGATCCAAGCCCTGGACCGCACCGCCCCCACCCTGCCGATGCAGATCGGGATGCCTGAACGCCAAACCCACGACTACGTCCGCAACGGCACCACCACGTTGTTCGCCGCCCTGGACATCGCGACCGGCCAGGTCACCGGGGTCTGCAAACCGCGCCACCGCCACCAGGAATTCCTGGCCTTCCTCAAACATGTCGCCCGGGCCTACCCCGATCACGAACTACGTCTGGTGATGGACAACTACGCCGCCCACAAGAAACACGAAGTCCGCGACTGGCTCACCGAAAACCCACGCATCCGAGTGCATTTCACCCCAACCTCGGCGTCCTGGATGAACATGGTCGAGATCTGGTTCGGCATCATCGAACGCCAAGCCATCCACCGCGGCACCTTCGGCAGCGTCCGCGACCTCACCACCGCGATCCGCACCTACATCAACGGCTGGAACAACCGCGCCCATCCATTCGTCTGGACCAAACCTGCCGACGAAATCCTCAAGAAAGCCAACCGCCAAACAACTTCAAACGCGGGCCACTAGCATGGACGGGGCGTAACCTGCACAGATATGCGGTGAGGCGTAACCTGCACAGATATGCGGTGATACGTGCAATGAGGAGTGTTGATGATGGCTGATCGCGTCATGAGGGGCAGTCGCCTCGGAGCCGTGAGCTATGAGACCGACCGCAACCATGACCTGGCGCCGCGTCAAATCGCGCGGTACCGCACCGAGAACGGCGAGGAGTTCGACATGCCCTTCGCCGACGACGCCGAGATCCCCGGCACCTGGCTGTGCCGCAACGGCATGGAGGGCACCCTGATCGAGGGTGGTGACCTGGCCGAACCCAAGAAGGTCAAGGTGCCGCGCACACCCTGGGACATGCTGCGGGAACGCCGCTCGATCGAGGAACTCGAGGAACTGCTCAAGGAACGCCTCGAGATCATCAAGTCACGCCGCCGCGGCAGCTAGCTTAGCTACCGGCCGGGTTCACGAACCTCGACCACTACCGGGACCTCTGACTGGAAGATCCGATCTGATGATTCAGAAGATTTGCTTTGATTGCTTCCATAAGTTGTTCCCTGACAAGCCAATTCGGAAGGTTACGTTGGGTCGGCAATGCGTTGTGTGCAAAGCGCAAACGGATCGAACGGAACAGATGATTCCTGTTGAGGCAGAGGACATTCCGCTGGTTAAGCAAATAGCTCAAGTGCCGCAACAAGTACTACACCGAACTGAATGGCATGCCGACCGGCGTGTCGCTGTTCGTGTGGCTGCCGGACCAGCGGGCGAGGTGTCGCATGGTGGTGCATAGCCGGTGCAGGCTCCGGCCGACTATCCAAAGGGCCCCGAGGGGCGATGCGGAGCGGGCCCAGCTGCGCGCGCAATGGGACGCTGGGCCGAGGCGATGCCATGAGAGCGGCAAGTCTGCACCCCTATTGATCATTCGCTTCGATCACGATGTCGTTGCCAACCACCATCGCGACATAACCGTCCTAAACCGCGAGGTCGCCGTGCTGCAGCGCGCCGGGCAGGGCTTCACCGTTATATCGCACCTGGGTGGGCGGAGCCTTCGGGGTGAGGAGGCGAGATGCTCTCGGGCGGGGGTACCGCCGACCCTGGGAGGCGCGCAGAACCCGAACAGGAGTGGAGGAAGGAGTCGGCGATGAAAGCCAACGTAGGCGACTGGCTGGTGATCAAGGGCACGACAACCGAGCGCTCGGACCAGCGGGGGCTTATTACGGAGGTGCACTCCGCGGACGGCTCGCCTCCCTACGTGGTGCGGTGGCTCGCCACCGGCCATGTGGCGACGGTGGTTCCCGGCCCTGACGCCATTGTGGTGACACCAGAGGAGCAGGACGCAGCGGACGAGCGGGCGCAGGAACGGGCCGCACACCGCGGCACCAACCAGTAGGTGCTGCGGCTCGCCGTTATCGCCCCGCAGGCTTGCTGGCGGGCCCGGCACGCTCTACCGCCAGGTGATGACGCCGACCGATCGGGACCATCTGGTCGGCAACATCGTCGGGCATCTAAGCCAGGGGGTGGAGCGCTTCATCCAGGAGCGCGCGGTCAACGACTACTGGACGCAAGTGGATCCCGACCTCGGCGCGCGCGTCGCCCAAGGCCTGGGCCTAGCGACGCTGCAGCGAAGCAGGCAGTAGCAAAGACAATCCGCTAGCGGCGCCCGAGCAAGTGCTGTCATTCGGATGCCGCAGAACGTGGGCGCGGTGCCGCGGAGGCGGTCACTCACGGAAGTCCCGCTTGGGCCAGGTCGGCCAGACCCTATTGGGTGTGATCAAGCACGGCCAGCGGGCGCCTACAGCGCGGCGTAGCGGTTTCGGGCGGTGTCCCGCCTGGGCCGGGCCGAGAACGCAGGCCGACCGTGACGAGCGAGGACGAACGCCGCACTGGCGGCGCCGGTGAGGCGCGCCGGCAGCTCGGGACTCGCAACGCGGGCAATTGTGCCGCTGCCGACCTACGGCGCAGACCCCGTGTCCCTAGCCAGGCACCCCCGGCGCTGTGGCAGGCCAAGCTTGGAAGGTGCTGAGAAGGGACACAAACCCTGCACCAAGCAATGCCGCGACGATACGGTTAATCCGAGAGAGCACCCATGAGATCGGAGGCCAGACATGAGGACAACCGTTGTCCTTGCCGCTCTGGCCATCGGTGCTGCGACCATTGGCATTAGCGTCGCGCCGCTGGCGGGGGCCGATCCGTCGTCCAATTGTCAAACCGTCGGGGCGACGACAGTGTGCGGGCAGGGTGACATCAGCGGCGGGGGTCCGCCCTCGGCTGGACCTTCCGTCCCGGCTCCCCCCACCGGTGGCTGCACTAACGCGTACGGCGGCTATCAGAATTGCAACATGCATTGAGGCCGGCCAATGCCGGGGGGTTACCGATCGGGTCACCGAAGTCTGTTAGTCGCTGATCTTGTCCGCATTCAGCGCGGCCTCGGCCGCACAGCCGCACACTGGGGCTGGGAAGCGATTCACACCTGCATGTGCAGCCGTCGCGAATCCTGTTACCGCAGAGCGCCGTTCACGATCTCGGTCATCTTCTCAGAGCGCGATTCCGACGTTGCCTACGCGACACTTTGGCTCGACGATCACCCGACCGGCACCCAAGGCCCGCAGCAGCGATGCATCGCGGTGATCGATGAGGGTGACAACAAGGGCCACCGCGTCGAGGTTTGGATGATGATGCACGGCGAGTCGGCGACGGCGATGCCATAACGGCGGTCGTTCTGCACCCCTAATTGACACCTGGCCTCGATCATCATCCCGTTGCCGACGATCATCGCGACGTGGCCGTTCTAGACCGCGGGGTCGCCCGCGTGCGCGTGGGGTCGTGCGGCTGCAGCGGTCAGAGCCGGGCTCGCCGGGGGCGCCGCCCTGGTTGCCGTGATTGGTGTGGCGGGCGGGTACGCGGCACGGGCCGCGGTCGCGGGGATCGTGTCGGTTTAGGGCCGACGGGCAACGATCACCGGCACCTGGGCGGATTGGACCACCGCGGTGCTGACCGAACCCAGCAGCATCCGGGTGAACCCGCCGCGGCCGTGGCTGCCGACGACGACCAGCTGTGCGGACTCGGACTGCTCGATCAGCTGATGCGCGGGCCGATCGCACACGACGATGCGGCGCACCTTGACGTCGGGGTAGCGTTCCTGCCATCCGGCAAGCCGTTCAGCCAGGGTTTCCTCGCCCAGCGACTGCATTGTCGACGAGTCGACGCCGGGGAACTCGAACACTTCGGTGTCACTCCACACATGCAGGGCGACCAGTTCCACCCCGCGACGCGACGCTTCGTCGAAGGCGATCGCGGTGGCCGACTCCGATGCGGGTGAGCCGTCGATACCGACGAGCACCGGTGCCTGCGACGGATGGGGCATCAGCGGGTCTTCGTCATGGATGACCGCAACCGGACAGTGCGCGTGATGGACCAGCCCGGAGCTGACCGACCCGAGCAGGCTCCGGGCCATCGCACCGAGGCCACGGCACCCCACCACGACCATCTCGGCGTCCTTGGACAGGTCGACCAGGGTAGGCACCGCCGATCCGGTCATCAACTCGCTGTCGACGTCGATCGGACCGACCTGCTTCGTGCTTTCCTCGACGGTCTTGAGCGCGTCGTTGAGGATCTTGCATCCCTTGTCTTCCTGCCACTGCTTGTACTCGGTGTACTCGGCCAGCATCGGCGTGGACATCGGCATCCGGCCCTCGGCGAACGGCATCACTATCGGCGGGTAGCTCACTATCGGCGGGTAGAGCACGTTGACCACGGTGAGGGGGATCTTGCGCAGGGCCGCGTCGCGTGCCGCCCAGTCAACGGCGACCTTCGAGGTCGGCGACCCGTCGGCACCGACGATGATTCCACGATGCGTTGCGGGGGTGGACATTCGTTCTCCTTCTGAGCGGCGAACCCCCCGTCACGGGGCTGCGGGGCGAGTCGACCGCGATACTAACGACGCTAAACGGCAGATGAGCGGCCTCTTGGAGGCATTGATCACCTGCGCGATGGTGAGAAGGACCTGACCGGCTGGACATGGAAGGGATCGTCCACCGATGCCAGCGGGCTCGCCGGTCGCAGCAGGTCAATCATGACTCGCCGCCAGAGACCAGCTACCCGGTGAGCGACTTGCTCGGGGTGTGGCACATCGACGTGCGGCACGACCTCACGTGCCCACCTACGCAGCTCTTCGCGCGCGGGCGCGGTGTAATGGTGTGAGGGCGATCGGCGGCGCTGGATCCATAGAAGTCCAACAGAGCGCATCAATGCGAAATCACCGTGGTCGGCCCCCGCCCACGATCAGTACCCCTGTTAATAGCCTGCTTCATCTAATCACCGGTCTCGACGGTTGCCGACGCCCATTGCCGATCGGCAGGATCGTTGTCGCCCCTGTCGCCTGTGCTCACTGAGCACCCCGCCGCCGATTCACCTCTCGACCGCACGGTTTTAGTTCGGCGGGCTCGTCGGTTCCGTCGATCCGGCCACGCTGTTCCCCCAAGCGTTTGCTCGACTAGATGCCAGCCAGTTCCTTACCGGTGAAGTACCGAGCATGGGTGCGCTGGAGAGTTTCGAGAGAATCGCTGATCAGGGCCGCGATCTCGATGTTCTCGTCAGACCGCATCGACTCAAGCTTTAGCCGGTACTCCATTGCCTCGCGCGGAGTGACGAACTCAGTCACACGACGATCACCCGTATGGCGGTTGAACTCGATCACATAGCCTGGCATTTCATCCCTCTCCCTGTCTCCCGTCGAGGATACGGCGAATGGCGCGTAGGCGTTCCGCCGACCGGCCCAGCACAAGCCAAACGTGAACTGCTCGATAACCGGCGTGTGGATCTTGGCGGATGTCCCTGATGAATGCGCGGTGAGCACCGAAGTGTTGGGCGATTTCATGTGCCAGATTGGTTTGCTGTGTCAGAGTAAGGTCTGCGTCTATCCGTACGCCAGCGAGGTCCTGCACTCGGTCCAGTTTCGGTGTCGACCGCTGTAGCTTCTGGACAAGCGTGTCGACCGTCTTTGGTCGGGCGGTTATCGAGAACTGGTCCGGCGGCATGGTGGTCCACGAGGTATGCGCGATTTCCCCAGCTACCGCCTCAGCGAGATCGTTGTGCCACAGCATCACCTCGCTGTAATGAGGGCACCCCTCAGGGGTGTCCTCACCGTCCTTGAGAGCCTCACCCAGGCAGCGCAATTCACCTTTCGACCACGTCGGCGTGTCGTCGATGTTCATGATCGGGTTTTCAGAGCTGCGCCGGAGCGCCTAACCGTTCGTCCAGCAACCGGCGATCAGTTCGGTGGACGGGATTGGGCGGCCATCTTGACGAATGGAGCGACGCACCGCAGCCAACAGCCGCAGTTCGCTGTCGATCGCGTCCCGGTCAAGCATGCTGATCAGCGTAGGTCTATCAACAGCGCGCACCGAACGATTTCTTCCTGACTTAGGACACATTTCGGCTCTGCCGCTCGGCGCGGGTCGCTGATCTGCTGTTTTGCTGTGTGTCGGCCCGAAATTTGCACACTACATCTGGGTTCGTAGGGTGCTGTGGTGGCCTACGTGCGCACCGTGAAGACCGCCTCGGGAGCGACCGCGGTGCAGATCGTGTGGTCGACGCGACGCGGTTGACGCCAGATTGAGCACCTGGGCTCAGCCCATGACGACGCCGACGCCGAAGCGCTCAAAGCCGCCGCCCGCCAACGGCTGGCCGAAGGCCAAGCAGCCCTCGATCTCGGGCTGAACACCGCTGGAGTCGACGGCGACCCCCTGGAGATCATCGACTCGAAGGCCAGCCACCTGTGGGACGCGTTGTGCCGGGCCTACCAGATCCTCGGGTTCGATACCGCCACCGCAGGCGATGAGGTGTTTCGTGATCTGGTGTTGGCCCGGATCATCGAACCGACCAGCAAGCAAGACTCACTACGCGTGTTGGCCGAGACCGGCGTCGATCCTGTCGACTACCGGACGGTGACGCGCCGTCTGCCGGTGATCGCCAAACCATCTGTGCGCCAATCACTATCAGCAGCATGCGCGGCCCGCGCCGGGCTGGGACCGGCGTCGCTGGTGCTCTACGACGTCTCCACGCTGTACTTCGAAACCGATGCTTGGTGACGGATTCCGTGAGCCCGGCTTCTCCAAGGAACGCAAACTCGAACCGCAGATCACCATCGGTCTGCTCATCGACGCCACCGGCTTCCCACTGGCAGTCGAAGCCTTCGAGGGCAACAAGGCCCAAACCGCGACCATGCTGGCGGTCATCAACGCGTTCAAGACCGCCCACCAGTTGACCGACGTCACGGTCGTCGCCGATGCCGGAATGATCTCCGAGGCCAACCAGATCGCGCTGCAGGCCTCGGGACTCTCGTTCATCCTGGGCACCCGCATCCCCTTGGTACCCGACGTCGTGCGCGAATGGCGTGACACCCACCCAGACCAGGCGATCCCCGACGGGCAGATGTTCACCCAGCCGTGGCCGGCCAGCAGCAGCGAGAAGGCCCGCGGCATCCCCGACCGAGTCGTCTACTACCAGTACCGCCACGACCGCGCCCGGCGCACCCTGCGCGGCATCGACGAACAAGTCGCCAAGGCCGAACGTGCTGTCGACGGCCATGCTCCGGTCAAACGCACCCGGTTCATCAAGCTCACCGGCGCGAGCAAGAGCGTCAACCGGGACTTGGAGGCCAAAGCCCGCGGCCTGGCGGGCTGGAAGGGCTACACCACCAACCTCACCACCGTGACCCCGGAGTTCGTCATCGACGCCTACCAGCTCTGGCGCATCGAGAAGAGCTTCCGCATGTCCAAACACGACCTGCAAGCCCGACCCGTCTACCACCACAAACCCGAATCGATCGAAGCCCACCTGACGATCGTGTTCGCCGCACTGGCCGTCAGCCACTTCATCGAACACCAAACCGGCTGGAGCATCAAGAAATTCGTCCGCACCGCACGCCGCTACCGCACCGTCCACATCAAGGCCGGCAGACAAACGCTGACCGCCGCCGACCCGCTACCCGACGACCTACGCGAAGCGCTCAACACGATCAACACCGACCAACGACACTAAAATGTCCTAAGTCGGGAAGCATGCTGATCAGCGTAGGTCTATCAACAGCGCGCACCGAACGATTTCTTGCGCGCTTGCGGCGATACTCCTCGTCGAGGTCCTGAAGCTCGCGCTCGTGGTCGGCGATGCGCTCGCGGTACCAGTCCAGTCGGTTCCAGTCAGGGGCCGTCGTGGAGATTGGATACGAGCAGGCACTTCACGACGCGACCCCCGATGCTGACGGATCCAGCAGCACACCCGGGTTCAAGACGGCGGCCGGATCGAGCGCGTGCTTGGCGGCTCGAAGTGCGTCGATGAACGGCCCGGGGCGTTGGCGGTCGTACCACGGTCGATGATCGCGCCCGACCGCATGGTGATGCGTGATGGTACCGCCGGCGGCGAGAATCGCATCCGACGCAGCGGCCTTGATCTCGTCCCACTGCGTGAGCTGGCTCGCGCGCTTTCCTGGGGCCAGCACGCTGAAGTAAGGCGCCGGCCCGTCGGGGTAGACGTGGGTGAATCGACACGTGACGCTGCCGCCGCCGCAGACGCGAGCGAGCGCCTCGCGTGTGGCCGCCATGACCCTCGGGTGGAAATCGGGGAATCGGTTCCACGGAATCGCTGTCTCGAACGTGTCGGCGATGAATCCGAAAGCGACCAGCGCATCGCGCAAATACGGTGCGCGGAGAAAGGCGGTGCGCCACGCGCCGGCGGCGCCTTCGCGAGAAGCTTCTTCGTCGCTGCGCGTGCGCCCGGCGCCCTCGGGCGCGACACCGGCGTGATCGCGGCAACACTCAAGCGCACGCGTGGCCCACGCGTCGAGTGGGTGGTCGGCGGACTCGAAGCCAAGGATCAGCACATGGGATTGGCCGTCACCAGCGCCGCTGGTCAGCGCCTCGTCGGCGTCGAGCAGTCGCAGGTTCGTCGGATACAGCCCCGACTGCGAGAGCACGCGCACGCACTCGGCGGCGCGCGAGTAGTCGGCGAACGTGACCGACGCCGATACTCTGTACTTCGGTCTGTCCTGGAGCCGCATCCACGCCTCGGTGATGATTCCCAGCGTGCCTTCCGAGCCGATGAACATTCGGTCCGGGCTCGGCCCGGCGCCCGACCCCGGCAGACGACGGCTTTCCAAGACGCCGGATGGAGTCACGACACGCAGCGACTCGACGAAGTCGTCGATGTGCGTGTAGAGCGTGGCGTAGTGGCCGCCCGACCGCGTCGCGATCCAACCACCCAACGTCGAAAACTCGAAGGATTGCGGAAAGTGTCGCAGCGTCAGTCCTTCGGGTCGCAACCGATCCTCAAGCGCGGGGCCGTAAATGCCGGCTTGGATGCGTGCCGCCCGCGACGTGCGATCGATCTCCACGACGCGGTCGAGACGTGCGAGATCGATCGAGATCGCGCCCTGATATCCGTTCGGTAGACGCGCCTCGACGCCGCCGCACACGCTCGAGCCGCCACCGTAGGGAATCGCCGCGACGCGCTTCGAGCTGGCCCAGTCGAGCAGAGCGACGATGTCGGCTTCGCTTCGAGGGAACGCCACGAAGTCCGGCGCCGGTGCGAAGTCACGACCGAAACCGCGTACGACGTCACGAAACGCTTTGCCGTAGGTGTGCCCGGCGCGGTCGTAGGGATCGACCGAGCACATCGCGGCAAGCGCAGGCGGCGGTGCGACTTTCGGGGTGGGCAGGCCCACCTCCTCGAGCCGCGGCCCGGGCGCGAGATGTGGACGCTCGCAGCCGAAGCGGGCGGCGAGCAGATCGGCGATCGCCGCGGCGTGCGCGTCGTCGATCGCGTCTTCTTCGTAGCCCCAGCCCCAGAACTTTCGCCGCTTCGTCATCGATTCCGCGCCAATGATACTTAGCGGGCGGTCGGGGGCCAGGCGAACACCCCGAGATCGCGTGCCAGTGGAGCCGAAGATCTCCGTGGTGATGCCGAGGACCACCAATACCTGCGCCCCGCCGCCCGGCAATTCGGACTTCGGCCATTGCCTGCACGGCGGCGGGGGTTGATCTCCTTGCCCGGTTCCCATCCGCCCGACCAAGCGACCGCATGGTCGCCGGGCGCCGCGAACGCCGCAAGCAGCGCAGCCAACTGCGCCGTGACTGGCGCAATCGTGATCTGGCAGGCTGACGTTAGCCGCGAACTATCCCGCTGACACACCGCGCGGGTGAATGCTCGGCGCGGCGTGGAACGATGTCACGAAAGCTTCTGCCAGACTCTATTATTCGACCAATGTATTGAGTCGGGTAATTCTAGTCTGGCAGTTATGCCGGCGTCGTCGGGGAAGTCCACGAAAATGTCTGCAAAATCGAGAACATAACCCCTGGCCGTCGGGCGTCCCCCCGGCATATCGATCGTGATCGATCTCCCCTCAAGAACGTGGCCACCATCGACGATCTTAGGTACAGAAACATTGATTACCGGTTCCGTAGTCCCGGCACTTACCCAATTTCCGTTCAGATCGATCAGAGTTTTGGTGCCGAAGGGAGCCGAGCTGGTCCAAGCGGTACCGTTTGACCATTGAATTGTGTCGGGCGATCCGGTGTTACCACCGGGGATCAGCACCGCCGTATAAGTATTATCGTCCCCGAAGGTCACCGTGATATTGGAACTGTCGAGAATAGACCCAGCGGCAAATGGTCGTTGATATGCGGACATATCGACCGAGATTGCCTTTCCGCTGACAGAGATAAACGGTCCAGGGACGCCACCGCTCGCCCATGCGCCATTTAGATTTATTACCGTTGCTATAGGGTTGCCCATTTTCGTTGCTCCTGACAAGTCCTATCGGATCGATCCCTGGACTTAGGGAGGAATCGTATCACCTAACACACATCAGACAGCGACAACTATCAGAAACTATCCATGGCTTTCCTGTTGACGGCGAACGCTGCCGAGAACAAGCCTAGAAACATCAAGAGCCGCGCGTGTGCGCTTCGGCGCGGGCCGGGCGCTTAGCCCTTATGTGGTGCATATGTGGTGCAGGCCGCCGACCACTTTGCAAAAACACGATCTAAGCTGCGAAAATAGTGGTGCGCGATACTGGGATTGAACCAGTCGATTTAGCCCATGCCCATCCGTAAGCAGCCGCCGTACACTGCATTCGCTTCACGAGATGTCGTCGCCAAGCTCCGACTGGACGGCACGCCAACCCCACGCTCGCGGGTGGCTCGGATGACGAAGCGGCCAGCACCAACCGGTGCAGGCAAGAGCGCCTCCCTTGCGGAGGTTCGGAACTACGGAGTCTCCATGTCCGGGTATGTCTGGGATCTTTCGGGCACAGATAAACAATGTGCCTCGTACGGGCCGGGTCATCAGATTCACTGGATCCATTTCAACCACTCCATGCGGGAGCCGTCGGTGGTCATTCCCGTCACCGCAGTGGTAGACGACGACGGGCTGGTGCACATCGAGGGCGATGACCTATCTCTGGTGCGGTGGAATCACCGCCCGGCGCTGTTACGCGCGGCGCTGCGACGCTTCGGCGGGATGGCGGACTGGAAGCCACGCTGGCACATCCTCGCGGTCCCCACGGAAGCCTTCATGGGGAGTGCGCGCACCGTGTTCAACATGGCCGCGCCCGACGAGAGGACCGAGTGCCGCTCGGTTGCGTCTGCGTGACCGAAAGCAGCCGACCCAAAGACGAATCCGGCGGTGTGCCAACGACGGTCGAGCGCGGACACGGGTTGACGTCCCCGACCAAAGTAATAAGGCTGGGACTGAAGCGGCCCGAACTTCCGGCCTACGCACGTTCAGGTACTGCGTTTTTCTAGATCTGCGATTTATGTACCTTTGCGTTGACATGGACGCTGCCGTTTTTCGGCGTGTGGCTGATCGTTTGCCTGTGGATCCTGCGGGATGTCACGCCCACTCCGGGGATGATCTGGTCGAACGTGGTGGCTGGGGCGCTGATCGTGGTCTACGGCCTTGTCGCGCCGTTCCTCGGACGCGCGCGTCGCGGTGCCGCAACATCCTGAGCGGACCGCACCCGGGGCCGGTCCGGTTCATCCCGGCCGGCCCCGCCTCAAAATTTCGGCGTCGAGAACCACAGATGGGAACGCAAGGGCACCGTCGATGAGTGCTTCGGCTTCTGCTCTCGACCACCGCATTCTTCAGGCTTATCAGCAGGTGCAGAAAGCCAGGTTGGATGGCAAATACACCGCCATCGTGAAATGGATGTCCCGCCTGGATCAGCTGCTCGATGAGCGTGTGACAGCCTGTGACGCCTCGGTGAAGCGCGGTGTCGTACCGGTGGCCCACGCACCGACACGCTGAGCGCATGATCGTCGGCCGAGCGCCCCGCGGGCGCTTCAGTAGGCTGGACGGTTGTGTCAACGCCTCGGGAGCCGCAGGGCCGGGGAATTCCAACCCTGTGGGCGATCAGTGACCTGCATACCGGTCACACCGGTAACAAGGCGGTCACCGAGTCGCTGTACCCGTCGTCGCCCGAAGACTGGCTGATCGTCGCCGGCGACGTCGCCGAGCGGATGGACGATGTCCGCTGGTCGCTTGACCTGCTCCGTCGCCGGTTCGCAAAGGTGATCTGGGTACCCGGCAACCACGAGCTGTGGACCACCGGCAAGGACCCGGCCCAGGTGTTCGGTCGGGCCCGCTACGACTACCTGGTCGACATGTGCGACCAGATGGGCATCGTCACCCCCGAACACCCGTATCCGGTCTGGACCGACGAGGGCGGCCCGGCGACGATCGTGCCGATGTTCTTGCTGTACGACTACAGCTTCCTGCCCGACGGCGCGACCACCAAGGCCGAAGGGCTGGCCATCGCGCGCGAGCGCGGCGTGGTGGCCACCGACGAGTTCCTGCTTTCTTCGGAGCCGTGTGCCACTCGCGAGGCGTGGTGCCGGGATCGCCTGACCCACACCCGCGACCGTCTCGAACAGCTGGACTGGATGACGCCGACGGTGCTGGTCAACCACTTCCCGCTGGTCCGTGAACCGTGCAACGCGTTGTTCTATCCGGAGTTCTCCCTGTGGTGCGGGACCACCGCCACAGCGGACTGGCACACGCGCTACAACGCGGTCTGCTCGGTGTACGGGCACCTGCACATTCCGCGCACCACCTGGTATGACGGCGTTCGCTTCGAGGAGGTTTCGGTCGGATATCCGCGAGAGTGGCGGCGCCGCAAGCCATATCGCTGGCTGCGGCAGGTGCTGCCCGATCCGCAGTACGCCCCCGGTTATCTCAACGAGTTCGGCGGCCACTTCGTCATCACGCCCGAGATGCGGGCCAACGCGGAGAGGATGCAGGAGCGGATCAGGCAGCGGCAGTTGCGATGACGGCCGTGGCGACGTTGATCTCGACCGTGCTGCCCGACACGGTCACGGTGGCCGCGGCCGAGTTGTACTCCGACCCGCCGGGCCTCGCGCCGCTTCCGGAGGAGGAGCCGCTGATCGCCCGCTCGGTGACCAAGCGGCGAAACGAATTCACCACTGTCCGGTACTGCGCCCGATTGGCGCTGCAGCAGCTCGGCGTTCCTCCGACGCCGATCCTCAAAGGGGACAGGGGCGAACCGTGCTGGCCCGCGGGGGTGGTGGGCAGCCTGACGCACTGCGACGGGTACCGCGGCGCGGCCGTCGCGCGCGCCGGAGAGGTGCGTTCGGTCGGCATCGACGCCGAGCCCCATGGCGTGCTGCCTCGCGGCGTGCTCGACGCGGTCAGCCTTCCCGCCGAACGCCGCGAGCTCGCGGCGGTGCTGGAGGGCCTGCACTGGGATCGAATCCTGTTCTGCGCCAAAGAGGCGACGTACAAGGCGTGGTATCCGCTGACCCATCGCTGGCTCGGCTTCGAGGACGCCCACATCGTCTTCGACGTCGACTCCTACGGAACCGCAGGCGAGTTCGTCTCCGAGATCCTCATCGACCCGAGGGCGCTGACCGGGCCCCCGCTGACTGCCCTGCGTGGCCGGTGGGCCGTGCGGAATGAGTTGGCGTTGACGGCGATCGTGCTGTGAGCGCAGCGGGGCTTGTTGTCGTCGACAAACCCGCCGGCATCACCAGTCACGATGTGGTGGGCCGGTGCAGGCGGATCTTCGCCACCCGCAAGGTGGGCCACGCCGGCACCCTCGATCCGATGGCCACCGGGGTGTTGGTGATCGGCATCGAACGGGCCACCAAAATCCTTGGCCTGTTGGTGACAACCGACAAGTCCTACGTGGCGACGGTCCGGCTCGGCTGGACCACTACCACCGACGACGCCGACGGGGACATCGTTGAGACCGCCCCGACCGTCGGAGTCACCGACCGCGACATCCTGGCTGCGATCGCTCCGCTGAAAGGCGAGATAAGGCAGACACCTTCGGCGGTCAGCGCGGTGAAGGTCGGGGGCGAGCGCGCGTACCGGCTGGCCCGCGAGGGCCACACCGTGGAACTGGTCCCGCGCGCCGTGCGTATCGACCGGTTCGACGTCGGCCCCATCCGGCGCGGGGACGGCTACATCGATGTCGATGTCGAGATCGACTGCTCATCGGGCACGTACATCCGCGCGTTGGCCCGCGACGTGGGTGCGACGCTGGGTGTCGGCGGGCATTTGACCGCATTGCGACGCACCCGCGTCGGCTCTTTCGGGCTCGCAGAGGCGCACAGGCTCGACGAACTCGCCGAGTGCCCGGCGCTGAGCTACACCCTCGACGACGCTTGCCTGATGACGTTCCCGCGTCGCGACCTGAGCGTCGACGAGGCGCTCGCGACCAGCCACGGCCGACCACTGACGGCCGGCGGCATCGAGGGCGTCTACGCGGCGACCGCCGCCGACGGCCGTGTGATCGCGCTGCTGCGCGACCACGGACAGACAACGAAGCCGGTTGTGGTGCTGCGCCCCGCGACGCTGTAGGTCAGCAGGGTACCACCCAAATCGACTGCGCGGCAGGGCTTCCCAGTTCTACAGTGCGATCCAAGCTCGAGTCGTGGTGCCCGTCGCTGATTGCCACCGACACCGTGCCGGCGAAGTCGCGGCGGGCCAGTACGGTCAGATGAGAGTCCAGCGCGATGCCGACCGAGTCGAAGTAGCGCAACATCTCAGGGTCGGAATCCGAGATGCGGGCCACCGATCCGTGATCGCCGTCGACGCACACCGACAGCTGGCGCGCCGGGGGAGTCGGTACCTGCCCGTCGAGGTCGGGGATCGGGTCGCCGTGCGGGTCGCGTTGCGGGTGGCCCAACTTGGCGTCGATGCGCGCCATCAGCAGGTCGCTGACCGCGTGCTCGAGCACCTCGGCCTCGTCGTGCACCTCGTCCCAGCCGTAGCCCAGCTCGTTGACCAGGAACGTCTCCAACAGCCGGTGTCGCCGGACCACCGACACCGCGGCCCGCCGACCGCGCTCGGTCAGCGTCACCGCGCCGTATTTCTCATGCTCGACCAGACCCTGATCGGCGAGCTTGCGGATCGACTCCGACGCGGTGCTGGCGGACACGCCGATCCGCTCGGCGAGCATCTTGGTGCTGACCTTCTCGTGCGACCACTCTTGCGCGTTCCAGATCACCTTCAGGTAATCCTGGGCAACCGACGTCAGGTCACGTACGTCGTCGGCAGCACTCACGAATGAAAGTTTAGGCTTTCCTGCCCTGACGCGTGGCTCTCGCATGTCGCAGCTAGTCCACTAGGCTTGCCGCTGTGCAGCGCTGGCGTGGGCAGGACGAGATCCCCACGGACTGGGGCAGGTGCGTACTCACCATCGGCGTATTCGACGGTGTGCACCGGGCACACGCCGAGCTGATCGCGCACGCCGTAAAAGCGGGCCGGGCCCGCGGCGTTCCGACCGTGCTGATGACATTCGACCCGCATCCGATGGAAGTGGTGTTCCCCGGCAGCCATCCCGCGCAGCTGACCACACTGACGCGTCGTGCGGAACTGGTGGAGGAACTCGGCGTTGACGTGTTCCTGGTGGTGCCGTTCACGCCGGACTTCATGAAGTTGACACCCGACCGCTACATCCACGAGCTGATCGTCGAGCGGCTGCATGCGGTCGAGGTCGTGGTCGGGGAGAACTTCACGTTCGGCAAGAAGGCCCAGGGCAACGTCGACACGCTGCGGCACGCGGGGGAGCGCTTCGGCTTCGCCGTGGAGGCCATGTCGTTGGTCAGCGAGCATCACACGAACGAGACCGTGACGTTCTCGTCGACCTACATCCGCTCCTGCGTCGACGCCGGGGACGTGGTGGCCGCCGCGGAGGCGCTGGGCCGGCCGCACCGCGTCGAAGGCGTCGTGGTGCGCGGTGACGGGCGCGGCCGTGTGCTCGGTTTCCCGACCGCCAACGTCGCCCCGCCGATGTACTCCGCGATCCCCGCCGACGGGGTCTACGCCGCGTGGTTCACCGTGCTCGGCCACGGGCCCGTCGTCGGCACCGTCGTTCCGGGCGAGCGCTACGAGGCGGCCGTGTCCGTCGGCACCAACCCGACGTTCTCCGGGCGCACCCGCACCGTCGAGGCGTTCGTGTTGGACACCGCCGCCGACCTGTACGGCCAGCATGTGGCCGTTGATTTCGTCGCCCGCATCCGCGGGCAGCGCAAGTTCGACCAGGTCGGCGATTTGGTCGCGGCCATGGACGCCGACACCGACCGAGCCCGCGCGATTCTGACAGCGCGGTGACTCGCTGCTAGACTCGCTGCTCGACACGGGGTGCGCTGCGGTTCGCGGCGGCCGCGCCGAATTTCCCACCTCGCGGACCAATGATGGAGTTAT
Source organism: uncultured Actinomycetota bacterium (assembly GCA_963811535.1). Taxonomy (GTDB): domain Bacteria; phylum Actinomycetota; class Actinomycetes; order Mycobacteriales; family Mycobacteriaceae; genus Mycobacterium. The sequence continues at coordinate 634,741 of CAWERF010000004.1, forward strand.
TTCGTGGCGCTCACCGCTGAACAGAAGAAAGAAGTCCTGGGCCAATACGGCCTGCACGAGACCGACACCGGGTCGCCGGAGGCACAGGTCGCGCTGCTGACCAAGCGCATCGCCGACCTGACCGAGCACCTGAAGCTGCACAAGCACGATCACCACTCGCGGCGGGGGCTGCTGCTGCTCGTCGGCCGGCGCCGTCGCCTGCTGAAATACGTCGCACAGGTCGACGTCGAGCGCTACCGCTCCCTCATCGACCGGCTCGGCCTGCGTCGCTGACCCCGGTCGCGTGCGGAGCCTGCCCGTCGCCGCCGTGCTGGCGGCGATGACGGCGCTGGGGGATTGGCGGCGTGCTCGTCTGCGGCCGACGCGCGCGTCCCCAATCGGCAGCGAGCCCGGCAGATCCTCAAGGGCGTCGCCAGTGTCGCCAGCGTCGACCAGTGCGCCAGCGGTCAGGGTTACGCCTACGACCATCGCCAGTTCACGGTGTGCGTCGAAAATGTGGCGTAAAAAACTTGACGATAGTGACTGTGTAGACTAAGAGCGCTCTGGTGCGGTCCGCGCATACCCGCGCGAACCGTTCCTGCGTGTCAGACAGGGTTCATTGCCGGACGCGCCTGCATCGGGCGGTCATCGGTAGTGGCGGCCGGACGTGTTTTCCGGCCGCTTCGATCGACGGCCGTAGCGGTATCAGGCCACGCCATTAGAGCGATTGTTCGCAGTGCCCTGTGATACGCGAAAACAACCGAACCACAGGAAGGCACACGGACATCCATGTCTGTAGCTGAAATCGAAGAGGGTGTCTTCGAATCCACCGCGGTCATCGACAACGGGCGCTTCGGCACCCGCTCCGTTCGCTTCGAAGCCGGCAGGCTCGCGCAGCAGGCCGCGGGCTCCGTCGTCGCGTATCTCGACGAGGAGACGATGCTGCTGTCGGCGACCACCGCAAGCAAGAACCCCAAGGAGCATTTCGACTTCTTCCCGCTGACCGTCGACGTCGAAGAGCGCATGTACGCGGCGGGCCGGATCCCCGGCTCGTTCTTCCGGCGTGAGGGCCGGCCGTCGACCGACGCGATTTTGACCTGCCGGCTGATCGACCGCCCACTGCGGCCGTCGTTCGTCGACGGGCTTCGCAACGAGGTCCAGATCGTCGTCACCATCCTGAGCCTGGACCCCAACGAGCTCTACGACGTTCTCGCGATCAACGCGGCGTCGGCGTCCACGCAGCTGGCCGGCCTGCCGTTCTCGGGCCCCGTCGGGGCCGTGCGGGTCGCGCTGATCGACGGCACCTGGGTCGCGTTCCCGACCGTCGAGCAGCTTGAGCGTGCCGTGTTCGACATGGTCGTGGCGGGGCGCGTCGTCGGGGACGACGACAACAAGGACGTCGCGATCATGATGGTCGAGGCTGAGGCCACCCAGAAGGCCATCGAGCTGGTCGGTGGCGGTGCGCAGGCACCAACCGAGACCGTGGTGGCCGAGGGCCTGGAAGCGGCGAAGCCGTTCATCGCGACGCTGGTCGCGGCGCAGCAGGAGCTGGCCGACCGTGCCGCGAGGGAGACCGCCGAGTATCCCGTCTTCCCGGATTACGGCGACGACGTGTACTACTCGGTGGCTTCGGTGGCCACCGACGAGCTGTCGCAGGCACTGACGATTCCCGGCAAGGCCGAGCGCAACGACCGCATCGACGAGATCAAGGCCCAGGTGCTCGAACGGCTGGCGGAGACGTACGGCGGGCGGGAGAAGGAAATCGGCGCAGCTTTCCGTGGGCTGACGAAAAAGCTTGTCCGCCAGCGTATTCTGACCGATCACTTCCGAATCGACGGGCGCGGCATCACCGACATTCGCGCTCTGTCCGCCGAAGTCACCGTGGTGCCACGCGCGCACGGCAGCGCGCTGTTCGAGCGCGGTGAGACGCAGATCCTCGGCGTCACCACGCTCGACATGCTCAAGATGGCGCAGCAGATCGACTCGCTGGCGCCCGAGACCACCAAGCGCTACATGCACCACTACAACTTCCCGCCCTTCTCCACCGGTGAGACGGGCCGCGTCGGCTCGCCGAAGCGCCGCGAGATCGGCCACGGCGCGCTGGCCGAGCGGGCTCTGGTGCCGGTGCTGCCCACCGTCGAGGAGTTCCCGTACGCGATCCGGCAGGTGTCGGAGGCGCTGGGTTCCAACGGGTCCACGTCGATGGGGTCGGTGTGCGCCTCCACGATGGCACTGCTCAACGCAGGTGTCCCGTTGAAGGCACCGGTCGCCGGCATCGCGATGGGCCTGGTGTCCGACGACGTCGAGCTCGAAGACGGCACCACCGAGCGCCGCTTCGTCGCGCTGACCGACATCCTCGGCGCCGAGGATGCGTTCGGCGACATGGACTTCAAGGTCGCGGGCACGAAGGACTTCGTCACTGCCCTGCAGTTGGACACCAAGCTCGACGGCATCCCGTCGCAGGTGCTGGCCGGGGCTCTGTCACAGGCCAAGGACGCACGGCTGACGATCCTGGAGGTCATGGCCGAGGCCATCGACGGGCCGGACGAGATGAGCCCGTACGCGCCGCGGGTCACCACGATCAAGGTGCCGGTCGACAAGATCGGCGAGGTGATCGGGCCCAAGGGCAAGGTCATCAACGCGATCACCGAGGAGACCGGCGCGCAGATCTCGATCGAGGACGACGGCACCGTGTTCGTCGGTGCGACCGACGGGCCGTCGGCGCAGGCCGCGATCGACCGGATCAACGCCATCGCGAACCCGCAGCTGCCCAAGGTGGGTGAGCGTTTCCTCGGAACCGTCGTGAAGACAACCGATTTCGGTGCGTTCGTGTCGCTGCTGCCGGGCCGCGACGGGTTGTTGCACATCTCCAAGCTGGGCAAGGGCAAGCGGATCGCCCGGGTCGAGGACGTCGTGAACGTCGGCGACAAGCTGCGCGTCGAGATCGCCGACATCGACAACCGCGGCAAGGTCTCGCTGGTTCTGGTCCCCGAAGACGACACCGCCGACAACGCGCCGCAGGCCGCGCCGGCCGATGCCGCGACGTCCAACTCCTGACAGCGGCCCGGCGTTGCGCCGGGGATCGCGTACGGACGAAGCCTCGGCAGCGGTGCAGCGCACCACGTTGCGGGGTGGCTTGCGCGTGGTCACCGAGCACGTGCCGTCGGTGCATTCGGCATCGGTGGGTGTGTGGGTCGGCGTCGGCTCCCGCGACGAAGGGGCGAGCGTCGCCGGCGCGGCACATTTCCTCGAACACCTGCTGTTCAAGTCGACGCCGACGCGCTCAGCGGTCGACATCGCCCAAGCCGTCGATGCGGTCGGCGGCGAGCTGAACGCATTCACCGCCAAGGAGCACACCTGCTACTTCGCCCACGTCCTCGACAGCGACCTCGAGCTGGCGGTGGACCTGGCCTCCGATGTGGTGCTGCGCGGCCGCTGCGCCCCTGACGACGTCGAACTCGAACGCGATGTCGTGCTCGAGGAGATCGCGATGCGCGACGACGATCCCGAGGATGCGCTGGCCGACGTGTTCCTATCGGCATTGTTCGGCGAACACCCGATCGGGCGCCCGGTCGTCGGCAGCGTGGACTCGGTGTCGGCGATGACGCGGGCGCAACTGCACTCGTTCCATCTTCGGCGCTACACGCCTGAACGGATGGTCGTGGCGGTGGCCGGCAACGTCGACCACGACGAGGTCGTCTCAATGGTGCGCCACTACTTCGGGCCGCGGCTGGTGCGCGGGCGGACGCCGCGGGCGCCGCGCAAGGGCACGGGGCGGGTGCCGGGCCGCCCGGCTCTGACGCTGGTCAACCGCGACGCCGAGCAGACGCACGTGTCGCTGGGCGTGCGCGCGCCCGGCAGACACTGGCAGCACCGGTGGGCGCTGTCCGTGCTCAACACGGCGCTGGGCGGCGGACTGAGTTCGCGCCTGTTCCAGCAGATCCGCGAAAACCGCGGGCTGGCTTACACGGTCTACTCGACGGTGGACACATTCGCCGACAGCGGCGCGCTGTCGGTGTATGCCGCCTGCCTGCCGGAGCGGTTCGACGAGGTGATTCGGGTAACCGGCGGCGTGCTGGAAACCATTGCGCGTGACGGTATTACGGAGTCGGAGTGCCGCATCGCAAAGGGCTCCTTGCGGGGTGGCTTGGTGCTCGGACTCGAGGACTCCGGGTCGCGGATGAACCGAATCGGTCGCAGCGAGCTGAACTATGGCAAACACCGCAGCCTCGCCGACACGCTGGCGCGCATCGACGCCGTCACCCTCGACGAAGTGAACGCGGTCGCCCGTCGGCTGCTCAGCCGTCCGTTCGGGGCGGCGGTGTTCGGCCCGTACAAATCGAAGCGACAACTGCCGCAGCGGCTTCGGGCTTTGTGGGGACGATGCAGATAGTCGGGAAAGTGGTCGTGGTGACCGGCGCGGCCGCGGGCATCGGCCGGGCGCTGGCGGTCGCGTTCGCGGATGCCGGCGGGCAGGTGGTGCTCGGCGACATCGATGCGGCGGGTGTCGATCAGACCGCCGACCTGATAGCGGCGCGGGGTCACCCGGTCGCGGCGCGGCGCGCAGACGCCGGCTCGGAAACGGACATCAAGGCGTTGATCGTTCTCGCGTCAGCCGATTTCGGGCCGGTGGACATCTTCGTCGCCAACGCCGGCATTACCGGCCCGCCGGGCCTCGTCATCCCGGAGCGGGACTGGGATCGGGTCCTTGACGTCAACCTGCGGGCCCACATCAGGGCCGCCACGTTGTTGGTGCCGGAATGGGTGGAACGCGGAGGTGGCTACTTCGTGTCGACCGCGTCGGCGGCGGGGCTGCTCACCCAACTCGGTGCCGCGGCATATGCGGTGAGCAAACACGCAGTGGTCGGGTTCGCCGAATGGCTCGCCATCACCTACGGCGACGACGGCATCGGCGTCAGCTGTCTGTGCCCGATGGGCGTCAATACGGCGCTGCTGAACGAGTTGGGCGAGTCGCCCGACCCGTCGGCACGGCTGGCCGCACATGCCGTCACGAGCGCCGGGGAGCTACTCGAACCGGACCAGGTCGCGCACCTTACGGTGGACGCCGTGCGCGAGAACAGATTCCTGGTGTTGCCGCACCCCCACGTGCTCGACATGTACCGGCGCAAGGGCGAAGACTACGACGGCTGGATCGCGGGCATGCGCCGCTACCAGAGGCGCCTTCAGGCGCATGACTGAGCCGACTCGCCGGCAGGCGCTCATCGCCGGCGTCGTGCTGTCGGGTGCCACGGTGGTTTACCTCTCGCCGACGGCGTTTGCCGCACCGCCGGACGACATGTTCGCCGCGCTGGAGACGCAGTACAACGCTCGGCTCGGCGTGTACGCGGCGGACCTGCTCTCGTCCCGCGTCGTTGTGTACCGCGACGGTGACCGCTTCGCGATGTGCTCGACGTTCAAGACCTACGCGGCCGGTCGGGTGTTGGAGATGGTGGATCACGGTCAACTGCGGCTTGACGCCGCCGTGCCGATCGCCACCGATGACATCGTCGCGAACTCTCCGGTGACCGGCCAGGCGGTCGGTCGAGCCATGACGCTGGGCGAGCTATGCGAGGCGGCGCTGCAGCAAAGTGACAACACCGCGGGAAACCTGTTGCTGCGCAATATCGGTGGTCCGCCGGCGGTGACCGCGTTCGCCCGGAAGATCGGCGACGACCAGACCCGGCTCGACCGTTGGGAGACCGACCTCAACTCGGCGATCCCCGGCGATGACCGCGACACGACCACGCCGGCCGCGATCGCCGCGGGTTACCGGGCGCTGCTGACCGGCTGGGTGCTGTCGGCGCACAGCCGCGCCCAGCTCCTGGCGTGGATGCGCGGGAACGTCACGTCGAGTATGCGGCCGGGGCTGCCACCGGGCTGGACCAGCGCCGACAAGACCGGCAGCGGCGATTACGGCAGCACCAACGACATCGGGGTCGCCTACGGTCCGAACGGCCGGCTGATCCTGTTGGCATTGATGGCCCGGTCGGGGTCCGATGATCCGAACGCGCCGGCGCTTCGCCAGCTCATCGGGGACGCCACGAAGGCGGTCTTTCGGCGTCCTGACCCCGTGAATCGGTGCGAGCTTGCTAGCCCAGCAGCGTCGCCGGATCGGTGAACGGCAGGCCAAGGTCGTGCGCGACTTGCTCATTGAGCAGCGCGCCCTTGTGCGTCGACAGACCCTTGGCCAGTGCCGGATCGGCCTGGCAAGCCGCGAGCCAACCCCTGTCGGCCAGCTTCAGCACGTACGGCATCGTGGCGTTCGTAAGCCCCCACGTTGACGTGCGCGGCACCGAGCCGGGCATGTTCGCGACGCAGTAGAACACCGTGTCGTGGACTTTGAACGTCGGGTCATCGTGGGTGGTCGGCCGCGAATCCTCGAAGCAGCCCCCCTGGTCGATCGCGATGTCGACCAGCACCGCACCCGGCTTCATATGCGCCACAAGCGAATTTGACACCAGCTTCGGTGCCTTGGCGCCGGGCACCAGCACTGCGCCGATCACCAGGTCCGCGCGCTTGACCGCGCCCTCCAGTTCCAGGGTCGACGAGTAGCGGGTGCGGACGCGGCCGGCGAACTCGGCGTCAAGTTCGCGCAGCTTGGCGATGTTGACGTCGAACACCGTCACATGCGCGCCCATCCCACAGGCGACGCGGGCGGCGTTGTAGCCGGCCGTGCCGCCGCCGATCACCACCACATCGGCGGGGCCGACGCCGGGCACTCCGCCCATCAGCACCCCACGTCCACCGGCCGGCTTCATCAGGTGATAGGCGCCGACCTGGGCGGCCAGCCGCCCGGCCACCTCGCTCATCGGGGCCAGCAGCGGGAGGGCGCCGTCGACGGTCTGCACGGTTTCGTAGGCGATCGATGTGATACCCGAGCGGATCAGCGCCTCGGTGCACGGCGCGGACGCCGCCAGATGCAGGTAGGTGAACAGCGTCTGGCCGCGTCGCATCAGTGCGTACTCCGGCTCGATCGGCTCCTTGACCTTCAGCAGCAACTCGGCGTGCTCCCAGACGTGTTCGGCGCCGGTGATGATCTCCGCTCCTGCCGACTTGAAGTCGGAGTCGGAGATCGACGAACCCTCGCCGGCACCGGCCTGGATCACGACATCGTGGCCGCGGCGGGCCAGCTCGGCGACGCCGGCCGGGGTGATGGCCACGCGGAACTCGTTGTTCTTGATCTCGGTCGGGACGCCAACACGCACGATCGCTCCTATGTCTTGATGGCCTACCTCAAATTCTGAAGAAGTTTCGGAAGAATGGCAATCATCTCGCCAACTATTCGATAGCGTGTCGCCATGCCAGAACAATCGACGAGGTCGATGATGACCACGACGCGTCCGCTGAAGGATGTTCGGGCCCCGGAAATCGACGACGTCGACCGGCGCATCCTCAACGCGTTGCACGACGACGCACGTATCTCCAACAGCGCGCTGGCCGAGCAGGTCGGCATCGCGCCGTCGACTTGTCATGGCCGCGTGCGTCGGCTCCAGGACATCGGCGTCATCCGCGGTTTCTACACCGACGTCGATCCGGCGGCGATCGGGCGGCCGCTGCAGGCGATGATCTCGGTGAGCCTGCAATCCAACGCGCGTGGCAGGATTCGCCACTTCATCTCCGAGATCCGCAAGCTGCCGCAGGTGATCGACGTCTACTTCCTCGCCGGAGCAGACGATTACATACTTCACGTCGCCGCACGCGACACCGAAGACCTGAGGGCCTTCGTGGTGGACAACCTCAACGCCGATCCCGATGTGGCCGGAACGCAGACGTCGCTGATCTTCGAGCATCTGCGGGGCGGCACACCGCTCTGAGTAGGCTCCAACGCATGCGAGTCGGGGTGCTGGGCGCCAAGGGCAAGGTCGGCACGACGATGGTTGCGGCCGTGCAGGCCGCCGACGATCTCACGTTGTCGGCCGAGGTGGACGCCGGTGACCCGCTGAGCATGTTCGTCCATCACCGCACCGAGGTGGTCATCGACTTCACCCACCCCGACGTCGTGATGGACAACCTGAAGTTCTTGATCGACAACGGCATCCACGCCGTCGTCGGCACCACCGGCTTCACCGACCGGCGCCTCGAGCAGGTCGCGGCGTGGCTCGCCGAATCACCCGATACGTCAGTGCTGATCGCGCCGAACTTCGCGATCGGCGCGGTGTTGTCGATGCGGTTTGCCCAGCAGGCGGCGCGGTTCTTCGAATCCGTCGAAATCATCGAATTGCACCATCCGAACAAGGCAGACGCGCCGTCAGGGACTGCGGCGCGCACTGCCAGGTTGGTCGCCGAGGCGCGAAAAGGCTTGCCGCCCAACCCGGATGCCACCAGCACTGCGCTGCCCGGCGCACGGGGTGCGGACATCGACGGCATACCGGTGCACTCCGTGCGGCTGGCCGGCCTGGTGGCCCACCAGGAGGTGCTGCTCGGCACGCGGGGGGAGACGCTGACCATCCGGCACGACAGCACCGACCGGACGTCGTTCGTGCCGGGTGTGCTGCTGGCCGTGCGCCAAATCCGCGAGCGGCCGGGCCTCACGGTGGGCATCGAGCCGCTTCTCGACCTGTGACCGAGCAGCCACGGGTATTGCGGATCCAGCTGTTGGTCGCGTTCTTCTGCGTCGCGCTCATCGTGTACTTCCTGCTGCTCGGGCAAATCGCGATGGCGTTGATCAGGTCGGGCAGACCCGCTGCGATCGGCCTGGGCCTGGCGCTGCTGATCATGCCGCTGATCGGCATCTGGGCGATGGTCAGCACGCTGCGGGCCGGGTTCGCCCACCAGCGGCTGGCCCGCATCATTCACGACGAGGGCATGGAGCTCGACGTCAGCGGATTGGAACGCATGCCGTCGGGCCGTATCCGCCGCGACACCGCCGACGCGCTGTTCAACGTCGTCCGTGAGGAGCTCGGGAAGGACCCCGACAACTGGCGGCGCTGGTACCGGCTGGCCCGCGCATACGATTACGCGGGCGATCGGCGACGTGCCCGGGAAGCAATGAGCAAGGCGGTTGAGATGGAAGCCGCAGAGGACCGCACATGACCAAGACACTTCTCGTCGTGCACCACACCCCCTCGCCCTCGACGCGGGAACTGCTCGAGGCGGTGCTGTCCGGGGCTCGTGATCCCGACATCGAGGGCGTCGACGTCCTCGTCCGCCCCGCACTGGCCGCGGTGCTGCCCGACGTTCTCGACGCCGACGGCTACCTGTTCGGCACGACCGCGAACTTCGGCTACATGTCCGGCGCGCTCAAGCATTATTTAGTCAATAAGCCTGCTATTAGATAGCTCCATAACCAGCATTCTCCCCGGTGGACGAGGCCGCAGTCCTTGCACGGCTCCTGCGGAGTCTCCGGCCGCTTCCTCTCGTTGGCACCGAGCTTGTTGTACTTCAGTGGTTCTTTCTTGATGCTGGGTTCGATCTGCTGCAACTGCGCGAACCGCGTATCAACGTGCTGACACAGCTCGGGTGACATCGAATAGTTGAGCAAGTCCTGATACACCCCGGCCTGGTTCTTGGCCCGCCTGATGTCCCTGTTGTTGGCCAGCTCGCTGTCGAGAGTCATTCGGATGGTCTCCCGGAGGTAGACGATCCGTTCGGCTTTAACCTCCCGTTTCTCAGCACTCGCCTCGACAGTCAGTCCCGACTCCATGTCACGGAGTGCGTTGGCGTAGTGGCTTGGCGAGCCGAGCAGTATCGCTCGGATCTCCCTCCGGTGGGGGTTCTGGTCGGCCATCCGGTGCCCTTTCTGTGGCTGCTACCGGGATTGTCCTTCACGGGCACGACACGCCCGTTTTCGCAAAGCCGTGCGGTGCGTTGCCTAGATATTCCTGGTCGTGTTGATTGGGTTCGTTGGACCGTTGGATGGAGGTCGCTCGTGCCACGTCTGCTGATCGTCCACCACACGCCGTCGCCGCACTGTCAGGAGATGTTCGAGGCGGTGGTGGCCGGGGCAACCGACCCCGAGATCGAGGGGGTCGAGGTCGTGCGGCGCGCGGCGCTCACCGTCTCGCCAGTCGAAATGCTCGAGGCCGATGGCTATTTGCTCGGCACCACAGCCAATCTCGGCTACATTTCGGGCGCTCTGAAGCACGCCTTCGACTGCGCCTACTACCAGCTGCTCGACTCGACGCGGGGGCGACCCTTCGGGCTGTACCTCCACGGCAATGAAGGCACCGAGGGAGCCGAGCGAGCCGTCGACAGCATCACGACCGGGCTGGGCTGGGTCAAAGCCGCAGAGACCGTGGTGGTGATGGGCAAGCCGAGCAAGGCGGACGTCGAGGCGTGCTGGAACCTCGGCGCGACGGTCGCCGCTCAATTGATGGAGTGAGTCGCGCGGAATCGAACTCGTAATGCGCGTTGCGGTGTCACCCGATGGTGGGCACGCCTACGCGGCGTCCCCCCGGCTTCCGCTGTCGTGGGTGAATACCTGCGGTCCACTGTTCGGAAACACCATTGCCACACTGCTAGTGGACGGCCGCAGCGCCGAGGTGCTTTTCGAACAGCCCCGCGGACCGGATGCGCTGGACGAGGTCGGCCGGTTGTCGCTCAGTCGACCTTCATGACGGGTGTGCGTAGCCGATGCCGGGACCGCGAGACTGTGCAGACGTCTCGCGGGCCCGACCATGCGGTGTCGTCATCGCCTGGATGCGCTGGACCGGGACCGCCGGTCCAGTACCCACACCGTGGCCAGCGTGAGGACAATGGCAAACGACGCGAGCGCAATGAGACTCACACCGGTGCCTCCATTGAACGTCTCGCGATAGGCGGACATGGCCGGCAGCGTGGTGGTGAACCGGTCGAGATCCAGGTCGCGCCCCAATGCTTCGAATGCGTGGCGGTTGGATAGGCCAAGGCTCATCAAACGTCCTGGGAAAGCCATCTTGTCAACGGGGACGATGGCGCCACCGAACAAAACCTGCGGGAAGCAAAGCATGGGCAGAGCGAGGGCGGCCTGAGCGGCGTTGTGCACGGCGGCCGAGGCGAGCAGGCCGAGGGCCAGCGCCGAGGTCGCTTCGATGACCATCGTCACGAACAGCAAGGCGTACACGTGCCATCCGACGGCGGGGAGCCGACCGAGTACCCGCAGCACGGCGAGGAGCACCGCGCTCACTGCGGCCAGCACCGGCAGCAGGGCGGTGACCTTGGACGCCACGTAGGCGCCCACACTGAGCCCGGCCAGGCGCTCCCGCCGGAATACGGCGATCTCTCCGACGATCTGGAGCAGACCGTAGGTCAGGCCGAAGAAGAAGCCGTCGAATGCGATCCAGAAAACGATTTGGGCCGGGCCGACGTCGGCCGCGCCACCTGGATCGAACGCGCCGCGTTTGAACAGCGTCGCCATCATCGCCGTGACCAGCACCGGTGAACCGAGCAGGACTGCCAACGTCAGCCGGTTGCGGAACAGAACATCAACATTGCGGCGCGTGAGCAGCCACCACTGCCGCACCATGCCCGTGCGCTTGACGCTTGAACGGGGCGCCGGGACGGCCGGCGGAGCCGAGCCGGGCCGGGCTTCTGACTTGTCACGACTGTTCGCAAATCGCTCCGCCCAGATCACAGGGGTGTGCTCACCAGCCAGCCGGTCGTACACGCCGGCGAGATTTTCCACACCGAAATAGCGCGCAGCCTCGGTCGGGCTGCCGCTGAATGCGAGGTGGCCGTCGCGAGCCAAAAACACCACTCGGTCACACCGAGCGATGCCCTCCGGCTCATGCGTAGTGAGGACGACTGTTACCCCGCGCTCGCTAAGCCTGCGCAGCAGGCGCATCACGTCGGCCGCGGTCGACGGATCGAGTCCGGAGGTGGGTTCGTCGAGGAAGAAAAGGCGTGGCCGGGTCAGTAGTTCTACGGCGATACTGGCGCGCTTGCGCTGGCCGCCGGACAGCGCACGGACCGGCACCTCGGCCCGATCAGCCAGGTCGAGGTCACGCATGGTCTCCTCGACCACACGATCGGCGTCGGCCGCCGTTGTGCCGGCGGGGAGCCGTAGCCGCGCCGCGTAGCGCAGCGTGCGGCGCAGGGGCATTTCGAGGTGGATGATGTCGTCCTGCGGCACGTAGCCGATACGGGAATCGGCACTGGCTCGGGCAGCGCGAACGACGCCGTTGTGCGAAACCTCCCCGGCAGACGGTGGCTGCAGTCCCGCGAGGATCTCCAGCAATGTGGTTTTTCCTGCTCCACTGCCGCCGGCAATGGCAACCAACTCGCCGGGTTCTATCGCAAGTGACAGCGCCTGCAGGATTTGCCGTGCGCCGACCCGCCGGCTCACGTTGACAGCATCGACCCGCCCGCCGACCGGCGCTCCGGGTGCCTGACTCGACGAGAGCGCATCGAAACGCTCGATTGCCGTTGGTTGAACCGCCAATTCGGTCATGTTGGTAACCTTCCGTGATTCCTGAATTGCATTGTCAGGACCTGATCATCGGCCTGTGGCAGCACTGGTTGCATGAGGCGTTTGCCTCAAACTCCAAGAGTCGACGTCAGCCGACGGAAAGGCTCCGCAGGTGGAATGCAAAGCGCGCCAGCGGTTTGAAGACAGCCGGCGACAGAGTGGCGTGAGCTGCTGCCGCGGATGACGAGGGAGGCGAATGGATAAGTGCACGCTGCTATTGTCCGGTAAAACGTTGCGGCTCTTCATCGTTCGGCGGCTGCGCCGACCGGAAAGCCCGCCAGACCCCGATCGATTGCCGCAAGACTCGCCTGCGTGCGGTTGTTGACGCCCAACTTTGCATAGACACGCTCGACGTGGTTGCGCGCTGTCTTCTCGGCGATGAACAACTCGGTGGCGATTTCACGGTTCGACCGGCCCTGCGCGACGAGTCGGAGGACTTCGACCTCCCGGGCGGTGAGCCCCGCCGACCAGGACGTCCGCCGCGATGTCCGATGCCCGGCCGCCGCCAAGACGGCTTCCACCGACTCGGCGTCGAGGCGTCCGTCGCGTGCCTCTTGGCGCAGCTGACCGGCAGCTTCGCGAGGATCGAGGGCGGCCCGTTGTGGACGTGGCTCGAGAAGTTGGTGATAAGCCACCGCCGCGGCAAGCAACCGGTCGTGCGCAGTCAATTCAGCACCGGCGAGCCCTCGTGGAAAGCCGGACCCGTCGATGCGTTCCTCGTGCTTGGTAGCGACGGACACCACCGACTCCAAGCCGTCGACCCGGCTCAGTATTCGTCCCGTCAGGTAGGGGTACATCCGTACCCGCTCCCATTCAGCGGTACTGAGCGGCCCCTTCTTCTCCCAGATCTGATTGGACACGCCTAATCTGCCGAGGCCGTGGACGAGGCCCGCACGGTACAGACGTGTGATATCCGCCGACGGCATACGCCGGTGTCGGGCCGCTGCGGCCGCGAGATCCGCAACGCGCCGCGAGTAGCCCGGAGAACAAGGACACTTGAGATCGACGAAATCCGCCATTGCCCTCAGTAACTCGTCGATCTCTTCCCCATCGAGAGTACGATCACGATCCGGTGCCTGCGCCAAAGCGGCGGTCCAAACATCTATTTCGAGCAGCCCCTCGACGATTGCGGCGGCATCACGTTCGAACACATCGGCCACGGCCGGGCTGAACTGCGTGCCATGCCGGGATCGGGCGACCTCGACCGCTTGTGCCAGGCCACCCGTCCGCAGGTGCACCTCGATGACATCGGACAGGTGAACTATGTGGATTTCGAGCGGAATATCCTCCCCGCGAGCGCCGTTCGGCATCCCCCGGCCGTCCCAGCGCTCGAAGATATACGCCAGCGCCTTCCCGACCTGCCTGTCCAGGCCGATCCGATCGGATAGGACCCCGGCAGAAGTGCAATGCGAACTGATGAGGTTGGCAACCTGGTGACGTGCGGTGAGCAGAAAGGCAGCCGAGCGGATGCCGCGCTCCCAGCCCGGCAATCCATGCCCTACGTGACTGACCATAAGACGCAGGAACGGCAGCCCGGCCATATCCACCCCGTAGGTGTCGGCCCGGAAGGCGATGTCGTCGCCGAACAGCGCCGAAAGCTCGTGGGAATCGGCGTGACAACCGATCCAACCCACCAGGTTGGCGTAGTACACCGTCGCGCGCTGTTGAGCGTCCAGACCCATCCGCTCGGCGATGCGAGTTGCGATCAGGGAAGACCGAAGCATGTGTTCCATCGGCTGCCCCAGACCGAGGTCGATCGCCAGCGATATGGCCGCCAGCAACTCGGCTTTGCGCAGGCCCTTTGTCGAGCCGTGCAGCGTCCGGGTCGGGTGCACGCCCTCATTCTGCACCTGCACATGACGGTACTGACGCGAATGACAAGGCAATGGCCCTACTACATGTGCCTGAGTCCGATGCCCACCTCGTCGGCCTTTCGGCGGTGCCGCGATCTCGCAGTCAGACGTCACTGCCCGGTCCTGGTGCCGATATCCATCGTGTAGCACACCGCTGTTCCGTCCAGCACGACGGTGCCGTCGTCCCGCGTGACGGTGGTTCGCAGTTCGGTGATCGGTTTGTCGGTGCGCACCGAGATGACTTCGACGCTGCCCGTGATCGTGTCACCGCAGCGCACCGGTGCCTTGAAGGCCCAATTGACATTTAGAAACACCGTGCCCGGACCCGGCAACTCCTCCGCCACAACGGCATTCAGGATGGCGCTGGTAACCCCGCCCTGGACGACGATTTCCCCGAACCGCGACGCCCTCGCCGCCGCTTCGTCGTAGTGCAAAGGGTTGCGGTCGCCGCTGATCTCGGTGAACAGGGCGATGTCGTTGTCACCGACAGTGCGCGAGAGCTGCGCTGTCTGACCGACGAACGGTGTCGTGCGCGTAGAGCTGGTAATCACTGCTTTGCTCCTTGAGTTGGTGGTGGTTGTGTAGGGCCGACATCGCTACGGCACCGAGCAGGGGGCCGGGTGCAAGAAGCAGAAATGCGTATTGCCAACCGATCAGTTCGGCGACGACAGGAACGAGTTGGATGGTGACAACGGTCAACAGGAAACCGGTCGCGGTCTGCGCGGTCAGGGCCGTGCCGACGAACCGGGTGTCCGTCGTCTCGCTGAGCACGGTGGAGAAGACGCCTGAGTCGGCGATGACGGCGGTACCCCACACCAAGAGGAAGACCACGAGAAGCAGCGTCGGGCCGGCGAAGAATAGTGGTGATGCCACGCAGCAGGTTCCGCTGATCACCAGCGCCGCCACCGCCGCCGGAGGGCGACCGAAACGGTCTGACGCCCAACCGCCCAGTAGGCATCCGACGGTCCCTGCGACTCCGATAGCCACGAATGCGATGAACCCGGTCGACCCCACGGCCGCGTCGCCTCGTGCGGCCCGACCGGCGACGACGAACATCGGCAGCCAGGTCCACAGGGCGTAGAGCTCCCACATGTGCCCGAAATAGCCGAGACTGGCCAGCCGCGGTCTGCGGTCGGTGAGCCGAGCGAGCGCGTAGCGCGGATTCGGGGCGGCCGCGCGGACGGCCAGATGGGGGCCGGGCCGAACCGCCGTGAGGGCGATGACGGCGCCCGCCGCAGTCAGTGCCGCCGCGGCCAGCATCACCGTTCTCCAAGGCAGCGGTCCGAGGCCGGTGATGAGGTGTGGGAGGGCGGAGCCAATGGTCAGTGCTGCCAGCAGGACCCCGAACGTACGGCCTCGATCGGTGGATGCCGACCATGACGCCATCAACTTCATCCCCACCGGATAGACGCCGGCGAGGGACATCCCGGTGAGGAATCTCAACGGGACCGCCGCGGCGAGACCAGAGGCGGAAAGAGCCAGGGCCGCCGTGCAGGCCGCCGCGCCCAAGGCGCTTGCAGCGAGCAGGTGCTGCGGTGTGGTGCGGTCGGCGAGGTTGAAAACCGTCGAGGTGATCGCCCCGACGACGAATCCGATTTGCACTGACGCGGTCAGCCAGACCGCCGCCGTCGCTCCGATACCCCACTCCGAACGTAGGGTGGGCACGACCGCGGTGGCCGAGAACCACGCGCTCAGTGCCAAAACCTCGACAACCGCGACGAGTGCGCGTTGCCGGTTGGTCCGCGACAGCATCATCGTCCAATTCCGTTCAGGCGGCCGGCATCTGGTCGAGTGCGAGCAGCGCGTCGACTTCGGGCCGCATGGCCTGGCTCAGTTCGCGAAGGTGGCCGCGCAGCTCGTCCAGATCCCAGCGGTAGCTCGCGATGCGTTCGGTGATGTCGAACAGCGGCTCGGACAGTCGGTCTCGGGTGCGCTCGTAGTCGTGGAGGGCGTTGAGCTGTGCCTGCCCGCCGCGGGGTGCGTCGAGCACCGCGCGGGCGAGCAGTTCCGCGTCGCGCAAGGCGTCCGTGATGCCGTGCGCGGTGATCGGGTCCTTGAAATAACCTGCATCACCGACCAACGCCCAGCCGGGGCCGGCGGACGCGCGGATCCAGCCGGGCTGGCCGGGGAAGCCTCGCAACGTGCCGACGGGTGGTGTGTCGGCGATAGAGCGGGCCAGCTCCGGGGTGGCCTCAGCGAGCAGCGACCGGTACGTAGCGTCCAGACCTGCGGACCGCTGCTGGGCGAACCTGTCGCTTGCGCTGCCCGACCAGACGCACGCCAAACCGTCGCCGGTCGGCACCACGCCCGCAGTCACCCCCTGTCGGTACGCCCAGTGGTAGCGATCGCGCGCGAGTCCGGGAAAGTAGCCGTACACGATCGCGCCGGACACCGTGCCGCGTCGGCGGAAGGGGGCGTCGACCGCTTGCGCGATCGTCGAGTTCCGCCCGTCGGCGCCGATGGTCAGCGGCGCGGTGGCGCGGAAACGAGTGCCTGTCCCGCGCTCGATGCCTTCGATGCCGCGCACCCTGCTGCCATCGGTGAGCAGGCGGGTCACCCGCGCCGGGGCGCGAGCCTCGGCGCCTGCCGTGCGCGCGGCGTCCAGCAGCAGCGCGTCGAGGACGGTTCGGCGGGGGGCGCGCAGCGCCGATATTCCACCGCTCGGGCGGATGTCGACGGTCTCGATGTCGTCGCCGTAAGCGAACTCGGTCAAAACGATGGCTGGAGTGCCCGCGTCGATGACCGCCTCGAGCAGACCCCAGCGGTGCAGTTGCAGCACACCGCCGCGCATGAGCGCATGGGTGGACAGCGTGTCGGAACCTGGCCGGGTCGCCTCGACGACGAGCACACGCATGCCGCCGCGGGACAGCAGCATTGCGCTGGCCGCACCGGCACACCGGCCGCCGACGACGATCGCGTCATAGTTGTGGTCCATGAGATGCTCCTCAGTTCGAGTCGAGATAGTGGGTGAGGTGTTCGCTCAGGTCCGTCGCATCGGCGGCTGCTCCGTCGATCAAGGTCGACTTGCGGCGGCGCAGGAACGGCATCCCCATCAGGTACAGGCCGGGGCTGGGGGTGATGCCGCCGTCGTGGCGGACATGGCCTTTTCGGTCGAAGACCGGAACGTTGAGCCAGGACAGGTCCGGACGAAATCCGGTAGCCCAGAGAATCGTTCGGACGGCGCCGGAGCGTAGGTCGAGGGTCAGCGGCGCGTGGGCGGGGACGGCGGTCGCTGTGAACCGTCGCGGCGGATCGCCGCCATCCAAGCCCGCTTCGGTCGCCCACGCATCGATGGTGTCAAGCAGCCGTCCGAGTTTGAGGTCGGCCAGCGCGAACATGTTCGGCAACGAGCCGGAGAATTTCGCGATGCCGTCTTCGATGCCGGCCAACCGTCCGACCAACTGCACGCCGAGTTGACTCAGCGAATTCAGGTCGAGGGTGGTTCTCTCGGGTGAACCGACCAGCTGCATCGACGGCAGGTTGCGGGCTCGGATCAGATCGGGCATCTGGTCGTAGCGCTCGTCCAACACTCCCGCCGCGTCCATCCACCACAGGATGTCCCTGCCTCGGTAGGTGCGCGGCATTCGGACGTGTTCCCCGACGGCGAGCGTGACCGGCCGGCCGGAGCGCTGCACTTCCGCGGCAATCTGGATCCCGCTCGCCGAGGCGCCGACGACGAGGACCCCGCCGTCGGGAAGCTGGCTCGGGTTGCAGTAGTCGGCGGGGGTAATCGTGGTGATGCCGGCGGGCACACCGCCCTGCAGCGCAGGCACCTTGGGAACGGTGCTTGCGCCCGGGGCGAGCACAACAGACCGCGCGTGCCACAAGCCTTGGTCGGTCTGCACCAGGTATCCCCGCTCGTCCTTCCGCACCGATGTGACGGTGGTGTTGGCTCGCACAGGCGCCGCCGACTCCTTCGCGTAGCGCTCGATCAGCTCCACGACGTCGGGTGCCGCGAGGTACCCGTCGGGGTCGTCGCCCCGGTAGGCGTAGCCCGGCAGCCGGGTCATCCAGTTGGGGGTGAGCAGTCGCAGCGAGTCCCAGCGCTGCGTGCGCCAGGAGTGCGCCACCTCACCGCGTTCCAGTACGACGTGGTCGATCGAACGGTCGGCGAGGCAGCGACTCATGGCCAGTCCGCAGTGCCCGGCACCCACCACGATCGCGGTTGTCTTCAGCATGGTGGGTCTCCTGTTGAAACGTTGCCCGGTCAGGACAGGTCGACGGTGACGGAGGTGGGGTTGGTCAGGATGTCGTAGACGGCCGAGCGTTTCTGCGACTGCGCGACAAGGGCTTTGATCTCGTCGGTCGTGGCGTCGGCGTCGATGGTGTAGGTGACCTTGACCGCGCTGAGACCGTTGCGGACAGCGGGGTCCGCGCCGAGGATTCCGTGGATGTCCTCGTCGGCCTCGACGGTGGCCTGCACCGAGCGCAGCTGAATGCCTCGGCGCTGGGCGATCGAGGCGATGCCGGCGGTAAGGCAGCCTCCCAGCGCGACCAACACATACTCGACCGGAGTGATGCCGTTGTCCTGCGAGGCGAATGCAAGTGGATGGTCGACGTCATAGGTGAACGTCGTCTTGTGTTGTTGCTGCTCGCCCAATCCGTAGAAGGTGTCCACGCTCGAGCGGCTGTGGGTGCCGTTTACCCAGGAAACTCTTGTCCGCCATTGGAACTGGGCGATCTCGGGCGTGTCGGCCAGGGCCTCACGGACGCCGAGCAGAGCTTCGACGTTGACGCCGTTGTCGACGGGGGTCTGGATTGTGGTCATGAACTTCTCCGTTCTGGGGTGATCGGTCCCGTACGGAAACCGGTCAGGATTGGTCATGCCGCAATGCTCGAGCCGGGCGCTCGGCCAGCGCATGAGGCACTTGCCTCAACTTTCAGGCCGAATGACGTCGCGGTGAGTTGGCCTCAATAGCGCCGCTTTCTGGGGCGGTTGCCCCATGTGACGCCCTGTTCGTCCGCCCTACTCTTTCCGCATGGTCATCTTTGACACCGCACGCGAAGCCGCACCCGCAATCGAGCGGAACCACTGGGACAGGGTTCTGACGGAAGGTCACGCGTCTTTGGTCAAGGCGCGACGAGTGTTTCGCTATCTGCCCTCGGCGCCGCGATGCAAGGTATGCAACAACCCGTTCGGCGGCCCTGCCGGTCGTGTTCTCGCCGTCGCCGGGTTCAGCCCGTCGCGTAAGAACCCCAATCTGTGCAGTCGTTGTTGCGATGCGCTTCCCGCAGGAGGTGCTGAGGTGGACATCGCAGTCCTGTTCGCCGACGTTCGAGGTTCCACTGCGCTGGGTCAGCGCGGTGCTGCGACAAACTTCGCCGCGCTGCTCAACCGGTTCTACATCACTGCGACGCAGACCCTTCTGCGGCATGACGCGGTGATCGACAAACTCATCGGCGATGAGGTGATGGCGTTCTTTGTTCGCGGCATCAGCGGTCCCCAGTACCGACGCCGTGCGGTCCTGGCGGGGATGGAGCTGCTCAAAGCGGTCGGTTACGGCAGCGACGGGGGGCCTTGGCTCGAGTTAGGCGTGGCGGTCAATGCCGGCGTCGCGTACGTGGGCAACGTTGGGGGCGCGGTCGTCGACTTCACTGCCCTCGGTGATCCGGTCAACGTCGCGGCGCGTATGCAACAACACGCCGCCGGCGGGGAGTTGCTCGTCGCATCTGGAGTGGCCGATGACCGCATGGCGAGGGCTCAGCGACGTCGACTGAACCTGCGGGGCCACGCGCAGCCGATCGACACGTTCGTCCTCGGAGCGTGAGCCTTCGATGCTGCCTAAGCCAGCTCGGGTCCCACGGCTGCGGCGACACCGTCTCCGCACTGTCAGGAGATGTTTGAGGCTGCGCTGGCCGGTGCGATCCGCTCCCGACATCGAGGGCGTCGAGGTCGTGCCCGACCGGCGCTTACAGTGTCTCCGGTGGAGATGCTGGCGGCCGACGGGTACTTGCTGGGTACCCCGGCGAACCTCGGGTACCTCAGCGGCGCGCTCAAGCACTTCTTCGACACGGTGTACTACCCGAGCCTCGACCACGTCGCCGGCCGCCCCTATGGGCTGTGGGTGCACGGCAACAACGACACCGTCGGCGCCGTTTCGGCTGTGGAGAAGTTGGCGACCGGCCTGTCGCTCACCAAGGGCGCCGCCACGCTGGAGGTCATCGGCCCGATCGACGCGGCGGTTCGGGAGAAGGCTTACGAATTGGGCGGGACGCTGGCAGCCTTGCTGACGGAGTGAAGGGAATCGCGCACTATGCCTGGTATTGCCGAACTCGCGTTGGGCACGGCCCCGATCTTGGGCGGAGCGCTGCTCGGCGTTGCGGCCGGCCAATTGAAAGGTCCGGACTTTCGCGGCGCGATCAAAGCCGACCTCGATCTGCTCGACCGGCTGCCGGACGACCAGGCGGAGCGACGGGCCGCGCTGCAAGAGTCAATTGATCAACGCGTCGACGACCTTGTCGCGGCGAACAAAAGGAGCCGACAACTGCGCGAAGCGGCCGGCTCCTACGAGGGCAACTGGCGTGACATCGTGCTGTTCATCTCCGCGCTGCTGTTCACGTTGATCTGGTGGAACGTGAACCACAATCGGAGCAACTGGCTCGCGATGTTCATCGTGATGATCGCCGCATCGATCGTGGCCGCTTTATACGCGTTTCGCGGAGCACGCCGAAGCCTGATGCACTTGCTGCATCGGTCTAGGACTGAGCCGCCAGCGAGGAACTGAAGAGTTCGCCCAGCGCCAGCCAGTGCCGCTGGGCGGCTTGGGCGTCGTACGGAGGATTGTCTGGAACGGCGAAGCCGTGGGCGGCCTGATACCACTCGATCCGGTGCTCGACGCCCGCAGCCGTTAGCGCCTTGTCCAGCCTTTCGGCTTGTTCCGGCGGGAAGGAGTGGTCGTTCTCGGCGGCGCCGACATAGACCGTTGCATTCATCCGGTCGGCGAGCAGATGCGGGCTGTTGGGGTCGTCGCTGGCCAGGTTGCCACCGTGGATCGACCCGGCCGCAGTGACACCGGCCGGTTGCCGGCCGGCCGCGATCAGCGACATGCGACCGCCCATGCAGTAGCCGCAGACGCCGACGCCGACGCCGCGTACCTCGGGCCGCTGGGAAAGAAACTCGATGAAAGCGCCCGCGTCGGCGGCTATCAAGTCGGGCGTGAGGCTGCCGATCATGCCCATCAGCCGCGCCCGTTCCCGGTCATCGGTGAATGCGGTGGCCATGTCGAACGGTTTCCAATCACCGTGCCGGTAGAACACGTCGGGCAGCAACACGGCGTAGCCGAAGCCGGCCAGCGTGTCTGCCATGTCCTGGAAGGTCGGGCGGACCCCGCCCGCGTCTGGGTACATGATCACGGCCGGCCACGGACCAGTCCCGTTGGGCGTGTGTAAGGTTACCGGGCACGAGCCGTCGGGGGTGGTGACGGTGACAGAAACACTGGGCATCGTTGTAGTTCTACTCGCCGGCTCTGGACGTAAGCTGACCGCGTGCCGATCGCCACGCCCTACGAGGATCTGCTGCGCCTGGTGATGGAGCGGGGGACACCGAAATCGGATCGCACCGGCACCGGGACGCGGAGCCTGTTCGGGCACCAGATGCGTTTCGACCTCGCAGCGGGCTTTCCGCTGATCACCACCAAGAAGGTCCACATCAAGTCGGTGATCTACGAGCTGCTGTGGTTTTTGCGCGGCGACTCCAACGTCGGCTGGCTGCACGAGCACGGCGTCACGATCTGGGACGAATGGGCCTCTGCGACAGGTGATCTCGGTCCCGTCTACGGTGTGCAGTGGCGGTCGTGGCCGACGCCGTCGGGCGAGCACATCGATCAGATCAGCGCGGCAATCGAGTTGCTGCGCACCGACCCCGACTCGCGGCGCAACATCGTGTCGGCGTGGAACGTGGGCGAGATCCCACAGATGGCGCTGCCGCCGTGTCACGCGTTCTTCCAGTTCTACGTCGCCGACCGCAGGCTGAGCTGCCAGCTCTATCAGCGCAGCGCCGATCTGTTCCTCGGGGTGCCGTTCAACATCGCCAGCTATGCTCTGCTGACGCACATGATGGCGGCCCAGGCCAAACTCGACGTCGGCGAGTTCATCTGGACCGGCGGCGATTGCCACATCTACGACAACCACGTCGAGCAGGTCACCGAGCAACTGCGTCGCGAGCCGCGGCCGTATCCGGAACTGGTTCTCGCACCGCGTGATTCGATTTTCGACTATACCTACGACGACATCGTCATCGAGAACTACCATCCGCACCCGGCGATCAAAGCTCCCGTGGCCGTATGACGGGCTCGGTGAGCCTCATCTGGGCCCAGTCGGCCTCGGGTGTGATCGGCCGCGCCGGCGACATTCCATGGCGGCTACCCGAGGACATGTCCCGGTTCAAGGCGCTCACGATGGGGCACACCGTCGTGATGGGCCGGCGCACGTGGGAGTCGCTGCCCGCACGCTTCCGTCCGCTGCCGGGCCGACGAAATGTCGTACTGACCCGGCAAGCTGACTATGTGGCAGAAGGTGCACACGTCGTGAGGTCGTTTGAGGATGCTCTTAGCCCGAGAGGCTCATCGGCCGACGATGCTCTGATGCACGACAACGTGTGGGTGATTGGCGGCGCCGAGATCTATGCATTGGCGTTGCCGTACGCAGGCCGATGTGAAGTCACCGAAGTGGACCTCGACATGCCGCGGGAGGACGACGACGCCGCCGCGCCCGTCCTGGACGAAGGCTGGGCCGCACAGGACGAGGACTGGCAGGTCAGCG
Source organism: uncultured Actinomycetota bacterium (assembly GCA_963811535.1). Lineage (GTDB taxonomy): Bacteria > Actinomycetota > Actinomycetes > Mycobacteriales > Mycobacteriaceae > Mycobacterium. Next base: position 657,718 of record CAWERF010000004.1, read on the forward strand.
ACAGCGGCCTGCGCTATCGATTCAGCAGCTATCAGCGGATATGGCCCGCCTGACGTCGGATCAGGCGCGACGGGTGGCTGTCGCCGCGCAGGGATTCACCGAGCCCAAACCGCGAGGGGGCGTCACCCGGGCGCATCTGCGGCGCCTGATCTCCAGAATCCAGGTGTTGCAATTGGATTCAGTGTCGGTGGCCGTCCGCGCCCACTACGCCCCGGTGTTCAGCAGGCTCGGCGCCTACGACCGCGACGTGCTGGACCGGGCCGCCTGGACCCACAGCGCCCGCTCACCGCGACTGTTGGTCGAATACTGGGCACACGAGGCCGCGCTGATGGCTGTCGACGACTGGCCGCTGCTGCGCTGGCGGATGCGCCAGTACCGGCACGGCCGGTGGGGCACCCACATCGTCAAGGCCAATCCGCAGCTCCCGGACGACATCCTCGCCGCGGTCGCCGAGCTCGGGCCTGCCACCGCGGGACAGATCGAGGGGCACCTGGCCGCCGAGCCCGGCGGGGCGAAGGGCCCGTGGTGGGACCGCAGCGACACCAAATGGGTGGCCGAAGCGCTCTTCGCGTCGGGAGTGCTGACCACGGCCACCCGCGTCGGCTTCGCCCGCCACTACGACCTCACCGAACGGGTGCTGCCTGCTGAGATCGTCGGCCGCGAGGTCGACGACGACGAGGCGGTCCGCCAGCTGACGCTGCGGGCGGCCTCGGCGCTCGGGGTCGGCACCGAAGCCGACATCCGCGACTACTTCCGGCTGTCGGCGCAGCAGGTCAAGCCCGCGATCGCGAAGCTGGTCTCGGCAGGAGAGCTGGACCCCGTCGAGGTCGAAGGCTGGACCGGGCCGGCATACCTGCGGACCGGGCAAATCGTCCCGCGCCAAAGCCGTGGCACGGCGCTGTTGTGCCCGTTCGATCCGCTGATTTTCTTCCGACCCCGCGTGCAACGGTTGTTCGGCTTTCACTACCGGATCGAGATCTACACCCCGGCGGGCAAGCGCCAGTACGGCTACTACGTCTGGCCGCTGCTGCTCGACGGCCGGCTGGTCGGGCGGGTCGACCTGAAAGCCGAACGCGCCCGCAACGCGCTGCACGTCGTCGGCGCGTTCGTCGAACCCGGCCAGGCCCCGTCGACGGTCGCCGCTGCGCTGGCCGGTGAACTGCGGTCGATGACGTCGTGGCTGGACCTGGGCGATGTGACGGTCGGCGACCGGGGCGATTTGGCGGGGGCGCTGGCGCACGCCTTAGGGTGAGCCGTGGCCGAGACCGCTCCGCTGCGCGTTCAACTGATCGCCAAGACGGAGTTCTTGCCGCCGCCGGATGTGCCGTGGAGCACGGACGCCGACGGCGGGTCCGCGCTGCTCGAGTTCGCCGGGCGGGCCTGCTACCAGAGCTGGTCGAAGCCGAATCCGCGCACCGCGACGAACGCCTCCTACCTGCGGCACATCATCGACGTCGGGCACTTCTCGGTGCTCGAGCACGCGTCGGTGTCGTTCTACATCACCGGTATCTCGCGCTCATGCACGCACGAGCTGATCCGTCACCGCCATTTCTCCTACTCGCAGCTGTCGCAGCGATTCGTCCCCGAACGGGATTCGCAGGTTGTGGTTCCGCCGGGGATCGAGGACGACCCCGAGTTGCAGGAGCTGTTCCGCACGGCCGCCGACGCCGGTCGTGCGGCCTATGACGAGCTGCTGACCAGGCTGGAGGCCAAGTTCGCCGACGTGCCCAACGCCGTCTTGCGACGCAAGCAGGCGCGACAGGCCGCCCGCGCGGTGCTGCCCAACGCCACCGAGACCCGCATCGTCGTGACCGGCAACTACCGCGCTTGGCGCCATTTCATCGCGATGCGGGCCAGCGAGCACGCAGACGTGGAGATTCGCCGGCTGGCCATCGCATGCCTGCGCCAGCTGACCGAAGTGGCCCCAGCGGCGTTCGCGGACTTCGAGATCGCGACGCTGGCCGACGGCACGGAGATCGCCACGTCGCCTCTTGCTACGGAGGCCTAAGGGGAGCCGGGTAACCTTGATGCCCGTGAGCACAGGCGGGATTGACGTCAGCGCGCGGCTCGGCACCGTGCTGACCGCGATGGTCACACCGTTCGCGGCGGACGGCTCCCTCGATTTGGCCGCCGCCGCGCGTCTGGCCACGCATCTGATCGACTCCGGCTGCGACGGCCTGGTGGTGTCGGGCACCACCGGCGAGTCGCCGACCACGACCGACGACGAAAAGCTGGCGTTGCTGCGAACGGTGCTTGACGCCGTCGGCGACCGCGCCCGGGTCATCGCGGGCACCGGCAGCTACGACACCGCGCACAGCATCGCGCTGTCGCGGGCGTGTGAAGCCGAAGGCGCGCACGGGGTGTTGGTCGTGACGCCGTACTACTCCCGGCCGCCGCAGGCCGGGCTGCTGGCCCACTTCACCGCGGTCGCCGACGCGGTATCGATTCCGATGCTGCTTTACGACATCCCACCGCGGTCGGTGGTGCCGATCGAGACCGAAACCATCCGCACGCTTGCCGCGCACCCGAACATCGTCGGCGTCAAGGATGCCAAGGGGGATTTGGCCGGCGGCGCCGACATCATCGCCTCGACCGGTCTCGCGTACTACTCCGGCGACGACCCGCTGAACCTGCCCTGGCTGGCGATGGGTGCGACCGGGTTCATCAGCGTGATCTCGCACCTTGCCGCCGGGCAGCTGCGGGAACTGTTGTCCGCGTTCGAGTCCGGCGACACCGCGACGGCGCGCAAGATCAGCGTTTCGCTGACCCCGCTGTACGCGGCGATGAAACGGCTGGGCGGGGTGACAATGGCGAAGGCCGGCCTGCGCCTGCAGGGCATCGACGTCGGTGATCCCCGGCTGCCGCAGGTGCCCGGGACCCCCGAGCAGGTCGAGGCGTTGGCGGCGGATATGCGCGCCGCGTCGGTGTTGCGGTGATTTCCGACCTCAAGCCGCCGGGCGCGCTGGCCAGCGGCGGTCTACGGGTGACTGCGCTGGGCGGAATCAGCGAAATCGGCCGCAACATGACCGTTTTCGAGCATTTGGGCCGGCTGTTGCTCATCGACTGCGGGGTGTTGTTTCCCGGGCACGATGAGCCCGCGGTGGATTTGATCCTGCCCGACATGCGACACATCGAGGACCGCCTCGACGACGTCGAGGCGTTGGTGCTCACCCACGCTCACGAAGACCACATCGGCGCGATCCCGTATCTGCTCAGGCTGCGGCGCGACATCCCGGTCGTCGGTTCGAAGTTCACGCTGGCGCTGGTCGAGGAGAAATGCCGCGAGCACCGGATCAAACCGGTGTTCGTCGAGGTGTCCGAGGGCCGGCGGACCACCCACGGGGTATTCGAATGCGAGTACTTCGCGGTGAATCACTCGGTTCCCGACGCGCTCGCCGTCGCGATCTATACGGGCGCGGGAACCGTGCTCCACACCGGGGACATCAAATTCGACCAGTTGCCGCTCGACACCCGTCCCACAGACCTGCCGGGGATGTCGCGGCTTGGCGACCTGGGCGTGGACTTGCTCCTCGTCGACTCCACCAACGCCGAATTGCCTGGTGTCGGCCCGTCGGAAAGCGAGATCGGCCCGACGCTGCACCGGCTGATCCGGTCGGCTGACGGCCGCGTGATCGTCGCCTGCTTCGCATCGAATGTGGCTCGGGTGCAACAGATCATCGACGCGTCGGTGGCGTTGGGCCGCAGGGTCGCGTTCGTCGGCAGGTCGATGGTGCGCAACATGGGGATCGCCCGCGAGCTGGGCTTCTTGCACGTCGACGATGACGACGTGCTCGAGATCGGCGCCGCCGAGATGATGCCGCCGGAACGGGTAGTGCTGATCACCACCGGAACTCAGGGCGAAGTGATGTCCGCGCTGGCCAGGATGTCGCGCGGCGAGCACCGCAGCATCACCCTGACGTCCGGTGACCTGGTTGTGTTGTCGTCATCGCTGATCCCCGGCAACGAGGAAGCCGTCTATCACGTCATCGACGAGCTCTCCAAGATCGGGGCGCGGGTGGTCACCAACAACCAACTGCGCGTGCATGTTTCGGGCCACGCATACGCCGGCGAGCTGCTGTTCCTTTACAACGGCGTGCGGCCGCGCAACGTCATGCCGGTGCACGGCACTTGGCGACACCTGCGGGCAAACGCCGCGTTGGCCGCGAAGACCGGCGTGCCGGAGGACCGGATCATGCTGGCCGAGAACGGGGTCAGCGTGGATCTGGTGGCCGGGCGGGCCAGCATCGCCGGGGCGGTTCCGGTGGGCAAGATGTTCGTCGACGGGCTGATTCTCGGCGACGTCGGCGACACCACACTCGGCGAACGGCTGATCCTGTCATCGGGTTTCGTCGCGGTGACGATCGTCCTGCGGCGCGGCACCGGCCTTCCGGCCGCGCCACCGCACGTTCATTCCCGCGGCTTCTCGGAGGATCCGAAGGCGCTCGAGCCCGCCGTCCGCAAGGTGGAGGAGGAGCTGGAAAACCTCGCCGCCGAACGGATTACCGACCCCAACCGGATTGCGCAGGCGGTGCGCCGTGTGGTGGGCAAGTGGGTGGGCGAGACGTATCGGCGCCAGCCGATGATCGTCCCGACGGTCATCGAGATCTAGCCCGTTTTCGACGAAATGGCATTCCACGCTGTAAAACTCGCCGGGTGATGACCTGGAACGCTATTTCGGCGCGGGGAGTTGGGCGTATACCGACCACTCGATCTGCGAGGTGGGCAGGTCACGCCCCGCCGGGCGGACGTAGTGCTCGAGCAGGTAGTCGGGCCCAGCCTGCTCGATGACCTGCCAGCCGTAATTCGCGAGGAACGCCGGCACGTCGTCGGGCATCAGCCCGAAATGCCACAGTTGGCTCCGCTGACGCGTCCGGCGATACAACACCGGGGAGCCGTACAAGTTGCGACCATCGATGAAATCCTCACGGACATAGGTGAACACCAGCCGGCTGCCTGGCGCGGCGTGTGCGAGGAAATCGAACATCGCGCGCACGGCGTCGGCGGTGAGGTACTGGGTGACGCCCTCCCAGATGAAGAACGTGCGGTCGGCGACACGGTACCCGTGCCGGGGGAGGACGGTGGCCAGGTCGTCGGACTCGAAATCCACCGGCACGAGGTGAACCGACGCCGGTGGCGCGCCGAACACCCGCCGCACAGTTGCCCGCTTACGCGCGATGTTGACGGGCAGGTCCACCTCGAACACCGGAATCGTCGTCCGGCGGGCCAGTCGGTACGCCCGGCTGTCGAGGCCGGCCCCGAGTACCACGACCGCGTCGACGGAATCGATCGAGTCGAAAAGCTTGTCGTCGATGTAGTGCTTGCGGCACGCCAAGTTGGCCCACAGCCCCGGCCCGGTCCGCTCCGACCCGGCGATCAGCAGGCGCCGCAGCAGATCCCAGCGTGTCGCCGCCACCAGCCAGCGCATGCGCGTCGGCAAGAACGCCGAGGCCAGATCGTCGCCCACGAGGCGGCGGCCCGGTGGCTCGTACTCCTCGACCGCGGCCAAAACCATGGGGCCGAATGCGGTCTGGGCGGCCGGGCGTCTGCCGCCGCCTCTCGCGCGAAATAGCATTCCATGCTGTAAACGTCGCCAGATCACGACCGGGAATGCTATTACGGCGAGGCGGGGCATCAGCGCTTCACGACGTATCCGGCGTCCACCGGCAGCGTCACGCCGGTGACGTAGCGGGCGGCGTCCGACACCAGCCAGGCGACGGCATTGGCGATGTCCTCCGGCTGCAGGACCTGCACGGGCAGCAGATTGCCCATGTCCTGCGGCGCATCGGCTTCGGCAGCAATCTGCGCCAGCCAGTCGCGGATGAACTCGTTGTTGATCATCGGCGTGTCGACGCCCGCGGGGTGCACCGAGTTCACCCGAATGCTGTGCTGTGCCAGCAGGTTGGCGTACACCCGCATCAACCCGACCATTCCGTGCTTGGCGGCGGCATAGCCGATCGAGCCGGCATCGGCGCTGCCGATGCCCGACAGGCCCGCGGCCGAACTGATCAATACGATCGACCCGCCGTTGCCCTGCTCGACCATCGTCGGTATCGCGGTCTCCACGGTGTAGTGCACGCCGGTGAGGTTGACGTCGATCACGTCCAGCCAGCCGTCTTCGCCCGCTTGCATCGGAGCGATTCCGGCGTTGGCCACGACGATGTCGAGGCGGCCGAACTCGTCGAGACCCGCCTGCAGCGCGGTGTTCAACGACGCGCGGTCGCGCACGTCGGCCTGCCTCGCGACGATCCTGGCGCCGGTGTCCTCCACAAGTTTCACGGTGGCGGCCAGGTCGTCGGCGGTGGCCATCGGATACGGCACCGACGCGATCTGATCGCACAGATCCACCGCGATGATGTCCGCGCCGTCGGACGCCAGTTTCACGGCGTGAGCGCGGCCCTGGCCGCGGGCCGCGCCCGTGATGAACGCGACCTTTCCGCTCAGCGGCGGTCTGCTGTTCGCGCGAGCGCTCGTCGCCGGCGCCACGTCAGCCCCTGAGCTGACCCTTGGCGGGCTCGCCGGCGGGAACCGGCTCAAGCATCTTGATATCGGGCGCCCCGTCGAGGTGCTCGCCGACGCCGGCGAATAGCGCCCCGATGGCAGGGGCGGTGCTGTGCGTCTTCAATGCCTCTTCGTCGGCCCACTGTTCGATGAACACGAACGTCCCGTTGGCCTCGTGCAGCGCGTACAGTTCGCAGCCCGGTTCCTGGTGTACCGCCTCGATGGTGCGCTTGCACACATCGCGGACTTTGTCCACGGATTCGGGCTTGGCGGTGATGGTGGCGACGACGACGACGGGCATGGCGATGGACTCCTCGGTGAGCGCCGGAATTGACGCCTGTCACCCTACTCATCGTTGGCCCAGGATCCACCGGTGACCAGTGTGGCGAATGGTGCAGATGAGGCAGATGCGACTAGGCTTGCCTCCATGCCTAGTAAGACCGCCGCGCGCTCAGGAGCCCGAACGAGCAGGTCAAGGGCCGGTTCCCGGCGCGCGGCAGCACGGCGCAAGCCTGTCAGGAGGCGCCGAGGTCGCCGGGGATCAGGTGTCGCCGCGGCCGGTGCGGCCGTGGCCCGCGGGGCCCGGGCTACCTGGCTGATGCTCGCCAAGGGCGCCGGTACCGCGGCCCGCTCCGTCGGCCACGCCCGCGACATCGATCCGGGCCATCGCCGCGATGGCATCGCGCTGGCCCTGCTCGGCGTCTCGGTGGTGATCGCCGCCAGCTCCTGGTTTGACGCCGCGCGGCCGGTGGGTCAGTGGATCGACAGCGCGCTGCGCGTGATGATCGGGTCGGGCGTCATCGTGCTCCCTCTTGTGACCGCGGCGATCGCGGTCGTGTTGATGCGATCAGAGCCCAACCCGGTGACGCGGCCGCGGCTCGTCCTCGGCGCGGCGATGATCGCGTTGCCGGCGCTCGGCCTGTGGCATCTGTGGGCGGGCTCGCCCGGAGCGCCGGCCGCACGCCAGCACGCCGCCGGGTTCATCGGGTTCGCGATGGCCGGGCCGCTTTCCGACGGCCTGACCGCGTGGATCGCGACGCCGCTGCTGGGGATCGGGGTGCTGTTCGGTGTGCTGCTGCTGTCCGGCACGACGGTTCGTGAGGTGCCTGTCGCACTTCGCGCGATGTTCGCCGCACGCGGCTTCCGCGGCGTGCACTCCGACTACGACGACTATTACGACGAGGATGAGGCGCAGGCCTGGGACGGCTCGCCGTACGACAACTACCCGGTCGACGACGACGCGCCCACCATTCCCGAACCATCGGTGATGGAAGAGCCTGCCGAAGCCAAGCCGGCCCGTCGCCGGGCCACCAGGGAGGCCGGCTCGGCGAAGCAGGAGATGCTCGAACTGGACCGCGTGGTGGAAGGCCCGTACACGCTGCCGCCGCTGGACCTGCTCATCAAAGGTGACCCGCCCAAGCGCCGAAGCACCGCCAACGACAACATGATCGACGCGATCACGTCGGTGCTGGAGCAGTTCAAGGTCGACGCCGCCGTCACCGGCCTCACCCGCGGCCCGACCGTCACCCGCTACGAGGTCGAACTCGGTCCAGGCGTCAAGGTCGAGAAGATCACCGCGCTGCACCGCAACATCGCGTACGCGGTGGCGACCGAGAGTGTCCGGATGCTGGCCCCGATCCCCGGCAAGTCGGCGGTCGGTATCGAGGTGCCCAACGTCGACCGGGAGATGGTGCGTCTGGCCGACGTGCTGACCGACCGCTCGACCCGGCGCGATCACCACCCGCTGGTGATCGGCCTGGGCAAAGACATTGAGGGCGAGTACATCTCGTGGAACCTGGCGAAGATGCCGCATCTGCTGGTTGCCGGCTCCACCGGCTCCGGCAAGTCGAGCTTCATCAACTCGATGCTGGTTTCGCTGCTGGCCCGGGCCACTCCGGAAGAGGTCAGGATGATCCTGGTCGACCCGAAGATGGTGGAACTCACGCCCTATGAAGGCATTCCGCACCTGATCACGCCGATCGTGACCCAGCCGAAGAAAGCCGCCGCGGCGCTCGCGTGGCTGGTCGAGGAGATGGAGCAGCGCTACCAGGACATGCAGGCCTCGCGCGTGCGTCACATCGACGACTTCAACGCCAAGCTCAAGGCGGGCGAGATCACCACGCCGCTCGGCAGCCAGCGGGAGTACCAGCCGTACCCCTACGTGGTCGCCATCGTCGACGAGCTGGCCGACCTGATGATGACCGCACCCCGCGACGTGGAGGACGCCGTGGTGCGGATCACGCAGAAGGCCCGCGCCGCGGGCATCCACCTGGTGCTGGCCACCCAGCGGCCCTCGGTTGACGTGGTGACGGGCCTAATCAAGACCAACGTCCCGTCCCGGCTGTCGTTCGCGACGTCGTCGCTGACCGACAGCCGCGTGATCCTCGACCAGCAGGGCGCCGAGAAGCTGATCGGGATGGGCGACGGGTTGTTCCTGCCGACGGGGGCGAACAAGCCGATCCGACTGCAGGGCGCGTTCATCACCGACGAGGAGATCCACGCGGTCGTGGCGGCCTGCAAGGATCAGGCCGAGCCCGAGTACACCGAGGGCGTGACCGCGACCAAGACCACCAGCGAGCGCACCGAAGTCGACCCCGACATCGGCGACGACATGGACGTGTTCCTGCAGGCCGTGGAGCTCGTGGTGTCCAGCCAGTTCGGCTCGACGTCGATGCTGCAGCGCAAGCTGAGGGTCGGGTTCGCCAAGGCGGGACGGTTGATGGACCTGATGGAGACGCGCGGCATCGTCGGCCCCAGCGAGGGCAGCAAGGCGCGGGAGGTGCTGGTCAAGCCCGATGAGCTGGCCGCCACCCTGGCGTCGATCCGCGGCCTCGACAGCGCCGCAGACGCCGAGACCGACTAGAGCATCAGCAACATTCGCGAATTGCCGAGGATATTCGGTTTGACATAGGACAGGTCGAGGAACTCGGCGACGCCCGTGTCATACGAGCGGCACATCTCCTCGTACACCTCGGCTGTCACGGGTGTGCCCTCGATCTCGGTGAACCCGTGGCGCGCGAAGAAGTCCGTCTCGAACGTCAGCACGAACACCCGGTGGAGCTGCAGCTCGCGTGCGACGTCCAGCAACCAGTCGACGATCGTATGCCCGACGCCTTGGCCCTTGACCTTGGGGTGCACCGCGACGGTGCGCACCTCGCCCAGATCCGACCACATCACGTGCAGCGCGCCGCAGCCGATCACTTCGCCGTCGCTCTCGGCCACCCAGAATTCCTGGATCGCTTCGTAGAGCGTGACGAGGTTCTTCTCCAGCAGGATTTTCCCGGCGTAGTAGTCGACCAGGGTCTTGATCGCCGGCACGTCCGAGGTTCGCGCGCGTCGCACCACAACGCCATCGCCGCGCCGGCCGTGCACCGGCGAGGCGTTGGACGAGGATGCATCCGGCGCTCCGCTCACAGCTGCGAGAGTATCGGCTTCGGGCATAGGCGCCGGCAACCGATATTCTGTTGCCGTGTCGGCGCTGCCCCAATTCGGTCAAGGTCGACGGTGACGGCCCCGACCGCGCGGCTGGTCAACGTCGCCAATCTGCTGACCACGATTCGCCTGCTGCTGGTGCCGGTGTTCCTGGTCATGCTGTTCTTCGGAGACGGGCACGAACTGCGCTGGCGCATTGCGGCTTTCGTTGTTTTCGCGGTCGCGATGGCGACCGACCGGTTCGACGGGGCGCTGGCCCGCAGCTACGGGATGGTGACGGAATTCGGCAAGCTCGCCGACCCGATCGCCGACAAGGCACTGCTCGGCGCCGCGCTGATCGGCCTGTCGGTGCTCGGAGACCTCGCGTGGTGGGTGACGGTGCTGATCATGGTTCGCGAGATCGGCATCACGATCTTGCGGTTCGCGGTGCTGCGCCGTGGCGTGATCCCCGCCAGCCGCGGCGGCAAGCTGAAGACGCTTGTCCAGGCCGTGGCGATCGGGTTGTTCATCCTGCCGCTGACCGGCGTGTGGCATCTGGTGGCGACGGTGGTCATGGCGGTCGCGATCGTGCTGACCGTGGTTACCGGGATCGACTACGTGATCCAGGCGGTCAGGGGCACCCGTGGACGACCCGCTGGTCACTGACGACGCCCGCGGCCTGATCGCCGACCTCACGGTACGACGACAGACGATCGCCACCGCCGAGTCGCTGACAGCGGGACTGCTGGTGGCGACGCTGGCCGGTGTGGCCGGGGCCAGTTCGGTGCTGCGGGGCGGGCTGGTCACGTACACCGAGGGCACCAAAATCGCGCTCGCCGGTGTCCCGCGTCAGGTGCTTGCGCAGGTCGGCCCGGTGGCGGCGCCGACGGCGCGGGCGCTGGCGGTGGGCGCTCAGCAGCGCTGCGACGCCACCTGGGGCGTTGGGTTGACCGGCGTGGCCGGCCCCGAGCCGCATGGCGGCCATCCGGTGGGAACGGTGTTCATCGGGCTGGCCGGCCCGAGCGAAACCGAGGTCATGAAGCTGCTGCTTGCCGGCTCGCGCTGGGATATCAGGCTCGGCGCGGTGCACCACGCGCTGGCCCGGTTACGGCAATTGGTGGAGGGCCGGTGAGTCGGGAACCCCGGGGCGCCCGCTGACGTTGCCCTATGAGAAGTTCCATTTGCCCGAGCTGAGGAGTGCACGATGGCGGCATTGGTGCGCGAGGTGATCGGCGACGTGCTGCGCCGTGCCCGCACATCGCAGGGACGCACCCTGCGCGAGGTTTCGGACTCGGCGCGAGTGAGCCTGGGCTACCTGTCTGAGGTCGAGCGGGGCCGCAAGGAAGCGTCCAGTGAACTGTTGACAGCCATCTGCGGGGCTCTTGACGTTCCGCTGTCGGAGGTCCTGACCGACGCCGGCGAGCGGATGGCGCGCGAGGAGCACATCGACCTGACGGCGCCGACCGCCGCGACTATCGACGTCAACACCAAGGTCGTCATTCCTCACGTTTCGGCGATGGCGGTCGCCTGAGGTCGGTGACAGCCGCCGGACTGGGTGTGGTGATGCCCGCGAACCGATAAATTGGGCAGCACAGCGAGCGCACGACCACCTGTAGAGCTCGAGTACACATCGACACGAAGACGGAGCAATCCATGGCTAATCCGTTCGTCAAGGCGTGGAAGTACCTGATGGCGCTGTTCAGCTCGAAGGTCGACGAATACGCCGACCCGAAGGTGCAGATACAGCAGGCCATCGAGGAGGCCCAGCGCCAGCACCAGGCGTTGACGCAGCAGGCCGCTCAGGTCATCGGCAACCAGCGTCAACTGGAAATGCGGCTCAACCGTCAGCTCGCCGACGTGGAGAAGCTGGGGGTCAACGTGCGTCAGGCGGTGACGCTGGCCGATCAGGCCACCGCGGCCGGCGACACCGCGAAGGCCACCGAATACAACAACGCCGCCGAGGCGTTCGCCGCGCAGTTGGTGACCGCCGAGCAGAGCGTCGAAGACCTCAAGGGCCTGCACGACCAGGCGCTGCAGGCGGCGGTGCAGGCCAAAAAGGCTGTCGAGCAGAACGCGATGATGCTGCAGCAGAAGATCGCCGAGCGCACGAAGCTGCTCAGCCAGCTGGAGCAGGCCAAGATGCAGGAGCAGGTCAGCGCTTCACTGCGCTCGATGAGCGAGATGGCCGCACCGGGCAACACGCCGAGCCTCGACGAGGTGCGCGACAAGATCGAGCGCCGCTACGCCAACGCGCTGGGGTCGGCCGAACTGGCGCAGAACTCGGTTCAGGGCCGGATGCTCGAGGTTCAGCAGGCTAGCGTGCAGATGGCCGGCCATTCACGGCTCGAGCAGATCCGCGCGTCGATGCGCGGCGAGGCCTTGCCGGCCGGGGGGCAGTCCGGCGGAGCGGCGACGCCGTCGTCCACGCCGACTCCGGCCACCCCGGCTTCCGAGCCGGCGCAGCAGAACCCGATCCAGCAGTAGGTCGAGTTCATGGTGGCCGGCACGCGACAGTGGCGTTCGGTGCTGCAGCGAAGTCTCGACACCGCCAGCGAGTTCGCCGACCTGGCGGCCCAGAAACTCAACGCGGCCGCCGACCCGCGGGCTCGCCTCCTGCGTAAGCGTCGGTGGGCGTTGCGGTTGGGGTTGTTCTTCTCGTTCGCGTGCGTGTTCTGGGTGCTGGTGACCCTATTGCTGGCGTCGTGGAGCACGCCGGCGTGGGCGCTGCTGATCCCCGGCATCATCGCCGCGGGCGCCGCCACTCCGGCAACGCTGCTGTTGCTACGCTACCGCTGGCTCAGGGCCGAGCCGCTGCCGTCGCCGAAGCCGGGCGCGGTGCGGCGGCTGCCGCCGCTGGGGTCGGCCGCGCGCGGCGCGATGGTTGCACTGGGAACCGCCGAACGCGGTCTGTTTTCGCTGCTGGGTGTGATGGAACGGGGCCAGTTGTTGCCGGGCGACGAGATCGCCGAGCTGACCCGGACCGCGAACTCGGTGGCCGCGACGATGTCGGGCACCGCCGCCGACGTCGTGTCGATGGAGAGGGCGGTGTCGTCGAGCCCGTCGTCGCGGGCGTCTTTGCAACCGACCATCGACGCATTCGCCGCGCAGCTGAATCACGGAGTACAGCAGTACAACGAGATGGTCAGCGCCGCAGCGCAATTGGTGTCGTCGGCGAACAACGGGGCGATGTCGAGCTCGCCGATGTGGCGGCGGCGCTACCGGGACGAGCTGGTCAGCGCCACCGATCGGCTGATCGGCTGGGCGCAGGCGTTCGACGAGCTGAGCCGCCTTGGCGGCCTTGGCCGCTAGAGGCGGGCCCTCAGCGACGGCACCGCCAGCCCGATGAGCCCACGCACGGTCGCCTTGACGATGTCGAGGAAATCGAAGTAGTCGCGCCACAGCGTGATTCGTCCGTTACGTACCTCGAATATGCCGCATACCCAGAACTGAATCCGTAGTGGCCCGTAGAGAACCACGTCGGTGCGTTCGGTGAGCACGGACGTGCCCTCGGCGGCGATGCGGTGGATCTTGACGTCGAAGCCCGCGCGCGGAAGCTCGAGCCCGCGGCGAAGGGTGTTGACGGTGCGGTGGGCGCCGCGGATGATCGGCATCCCCACGTTTTGATAAACCACGTCGTCGTCGAGGGCCGCCAGCATGGCGTCGTAGTTCTCGGCACGTATTGCGTAGAGGAAGCTTTCGACGATCTGGGTCGGCGTCTGGGTGGGTCCGGTGACAGCGGTTTGCTCTGGCAGCTGATCGGTCATGGCCGCCAGCGTAGTGGGGCGGGACTGTGGCAGGGTAGGCGGATGCGGGTGGCCGTCGTCGCCGGACCAGACCCGGGACACTCGTTTCCGGCGATCGCGCTGTGTTTGAAGTTTCTCGCCGCGGGCGACGAGCCAACCCTGTTGACCGGTGTGGAATGGCTGGACGACGCGCGCGTGGGCGGCGTGGACGCGGTCGAACTCGACGGGCTCGATCCCACCCCTGCCGATGACGACAGCGACGCCGGTGCCAAGATCCACCAGCGCGCCGCGCGGATGGCGGTGTTGAACGCACCGCGGCTGCGGGACCTGGCGCCGGATCTGATCGTGTCCGATGTGATCACCGCGTGCGGTGCGCTGGCGGCCGAGCTGCTGGGCCTGCCGTGGGTGGAGCTGAACCCACATCCGCTGTACCTGCCCTCGAGGGGGCTGCCTCCGGTGGGCAGCGGGCTTGCGCCCGGCGTCGGTGTGCGTGGGCGCCTGCGGGACTCGGTGATGCGGGCACTGACGGCCCGGTCTCTGCGGGCGGGGCAGCGGCAGCGCGCCGAGGCGCGAGTCGGGATTGGGCTGCCGGCCGAGGGCGTCGATCCGGTGCGGCGGCTGATCGCGACGCTGCCGGCGTTGGAGGTGCCGCGGCCGGACTGGCCGCCCGAAGCGGTGGTGGTCGGGCCGCTGCATTTCGAGCCCACCGACGCGGTGCTCGAGATCCCGCCCGGCTCCGGGCCCGTTGTTCTGGTGGCGCCGTCGACGGCTCTAACGGGCACCGTCGGCTTGGCGCAGGCCGCGCTCGAATGCCTCATCCCGGGCCAGACCTTGCCCGACGGCGCCCGGGTGGTGCTGTCGCGGCTGAATGGTCGCGACGTGTCGGTGCCGCCGTGGGCGGTCGAAGGGCTGGGCCGGCAGGACGAACTGCTGGCGCACGCCGACGTGGTGGTCTGCGGAGGCGGGCACGGCATGGTGTCCAAGACGCTGCTGGCCGGTGTCCCGCTGGTGGTGGCGCCGGGCGGCGGCGACCAGTGGGAGATGGCGAATCGTGTTGTCCGACAAGGCAGTGCGCGCCTGATCCGGCCGCTGACGCGGGAGGCGCTGGTCGACGCGGTCGGTGAGGTGCTGTCGGCGCCGCGCTACCGCGACGCCGCGCGACGGGCCGGCGCGAGCATGGCCGGCGTCGCCGATCCGGTACGCGTGTGCCAGGAGGCGCTGGCCCAGGCCCGGTAGCGTGGAAATGTGCGGTTGACGGAATTCCATGGGCTCGTCGAGGGACGGTTCGGCCCGGTCCGCGGCGCCTCGATGCTCGTCGATCACGCGCTGACCGGCTTCGGCGGGCGCACGGCCGCACAGGCGATCGAGGACGGTGTCGACCCGCGCGATGTCTGGCGCGCGCTGTGCGCGGATTTCGACGTCCCGCGCGATCAGTGGTGACGCCGTCTGCGTCTGCTTGCGGAGAGACCGGCGTGTCCGCTTGCCATCGAACACACGTTCGCTAATGTGAGCACTGTTCGACGGCGAGATGCTGGTCAGGCGGACTTGTCGGTGCCTGCCTCTAGCGTCACGGCCAACTGGTCGATAACCGATCACCGGACACGACTACTTAGAGAGGCACCACTCATGACGCAGGCCCCCGACCGCGACAAGGCCCTCGAGCTGGCGATAGCGCAGATCGAGAAGAGTCACGGCAAAGGTTCGGTGATGCGGCTCGGCGACGAGGTGCGTCAGCCGATCTTGGTCATCCCCACCGGCTCGATCGCGCTGGACGTGGCGCTGGGCATCGGAGGGCTGCCGCGCGGCCGGATCGTCGAGATCTACGGCCCGGAATCCTCGGGCAAGACCACCGTCGCGTTGCACGCGGTGGCCAACGCCCAGGCGGCCGGCGGCATCGCGGCGTTCATCGACGCCGAGCACGCGCTGGACCCCGATTACGCCAAAAAGCTCGGTGTGGACACCGACTCGCTGCTGGTGTCCCAGCCCGACACCGGTGAGCAGGCACTGGAGATCGCCGACATGCTGGTCCGGTCCGGCGCGCTGGACGTCCTGGTCATCGACTCGGTGGCGGCGCTGGTGCCGCGCGCGGAGATCGAGGGCGAGATGGGCGACAGCCACGTCGGCCTGCAGGCCCGGCTGATGAGCCAGGCGTTGCGGAAGATGACCGGCGCGCTGAACAACTCGGGCACCACCGCGATCTTCATCAACCAGCTGCGGGAAAAGATCGGTGTCATGTTCGGGTGTGGGTCTTGGTACACCAATGTGACGCTCGCTGACGGATCAACTGAAAAACTCGGCAAGATAGTGAACCAGAAGATGGACGTCGAAGTCTTGTCCTATGACGTCGAAACCGGACGCATTGTTCCGCGCAAAGTGACCAATTGGTTTAACAACGGAAAGACCGAGGAGTTCCTGCATTTCAAGGTTGATCGCGCGGGAGGTGGAACGGGACGTGGTCACGCGAGCCTAGCGATGACTCGTAACCACCTCATTCGCACGCCAGGCGGTTGGCGTGAAGCCGAAAACATTCAGGTGGGCGATCGAGTGATGCTGGCGCAGCCGAGCCTGCTCAGTGATCAACAGTGGGACGTCGTGCTGGGTTCATTGATGGGGGATGGGTGCCTATCCCCGCCTGTTCGTCAGGACTCCGAGAGTGCTCGGCTCCGCATGGGACATGGAGCGAGGCAGTCCGAATATCTGGATTGGAAAATCTCTCTTGTGGAGAACATTCCTCACAGTCGCACTACCAATGACAAAGGCTCGGTGTTCGCCGACTTCACGCCACTCGCAGAATTGTACGAGTTGAAGTCCGCGGTCTATCTCGGCGACGGCAAGAAGTTTCTTTCCGA
This sequence comes from uncultured Actinomycetota bacterium, assembly GCA_963811535.1. Classification (GTDB taxonomy): domain Bacteria; phylum Actinomycetota; class Actinomycetes; order Mycobacteriales; family Mycobacteriaceae; genus Mycobacterium. Next base: position 674,219 of record CAWERF010000004.1, read on the forward strand.
GGAGTATCTCAAAGCGCTGACACCGCTAGCTTTGGCGATCTGGTACATGGACGACGGTTCGTTTAGCCTCCGTTCGAAAGGGAAGCAGCAGCGCACCCAAGGTGGAAGTGGGCGAATCGAGATCTGCGTTGAAGCTATGAGTGTGGGATCGCAAGAGCGCCTACGGTCCTATATGAAGGACACCTACGAGCTCGATGTGCGACTGCGTAATGCAGGTGCTGCGGGTAAGGCGGTATTGGTGTTTCCGGCCAAAGCGGCGGCGAAGTTCCAAGAGTTGATTGCGCCGTATGTGCATCCATCTATGGCGTACAAGTTGTTGCCGCGGTTCCGCAATCAATTCAAGGTTGAACCGAAGTTCATCGAACCGACGATGCGGCTGATGCCGGCGCGGGTTACCGAGATCGAGTCCAAGACCGATTACCCCATCATGAGTCGGTACGACATCGAGGTTGAGGGTTCGCACAACTACTTTGCCGATGGCGTGATGGTGCACAACAGTCCAGAAACCACCACTGGCGGGAAGGCGTTGAAGTTCTACGCCTCAGTTCGGCTGGACGTCAGGCGGATTGAGACTCTCAAGGACGGCACCGACGCGGTCGGCAACCGCACCCGGGTAAAGGTCGTCAAGAACAAGGTGTCGCCGCCGTTCAAGCAGGCCGAGTTCGACATCCTCTACGGCAAGGGCATCAGCCGCGAAGGCTCGCTCATCGACATGGGTGTCGAGCAGGGCTTCATCCGCAAGTCCGGCTCCTGGTTCACCTACGAGGGGGAGCAGCTGGGCCAGGGCAAGGAGAACGCCCGCAGCTTCCTGATGGAAAACGCCGACGCGGCCAACGAGATCGAGAAGAAGATCAAGGAAAAGCTCGGCATTGGCGCCGTAGTGACCGATGACGAAGTCCTGCCCGCCCCCGTCGATTTCTGACGGGCCGGCGGCCCGCGAGGAGCAGGCGCGGGCACTGTGTCTGCGCCTGCTCACCGCGCGGGCTCGCACCCGTGCCGAGCTAGCCGGGCAGTTGGCGAAGCGGGGTTATCCCGAAGACGTGAGCAACCGGGTGCTCGGCCGCCTCGGTGCGGTAGGTCTGGTCGACGACGCCAATTTCGCAGAGCAGTGGGTGCGGTCGCGCCGCGTCAACGCTGGAAAGGGCAAGCGCGCCTTGGCCGCTGAGCTGCGGACCAAGGGTGTCGACGCCGACGTGATCACCGCGGCGCTCGACGGCATCGACGCCGGGGCAGAGCGCGACAAGGCGGTCGAGCTCGTTCGAAAGCGGCTGCGGCGCGAAAACCTCGAGGGGGACGAAGCCAAGGTGGCCCGGCGGCTCGTCGGCATGCTGGCGCGGCGCGGCTACAGCCAGACGATGGCCTTCGACACGGTCAGCACGGAACTGACGCTGGAATTGGAACGACGGCGCACCTAGGCGGCTATGCGCCGGCGGTGTCCATCTCCGCGGTCGCTCGCGCCGCGGCTGGCGACGCAGCGCTGCGTCGTGCCCGCCGCAGCCGGCGTTCCAGCCATACCGCCAGCCACGACAACATCACGTTCACTGCGATCATCAGAACCGCGACCACCAGCAGGGCGGGGATGTAGTTGCTGTAGCGCGCACCGATCAGCGTGCCCTGGCGTACCATTTCGAGGAATGTGATCTGGTAGCCGATCGCGGTGTCTTTGAGCGCCACGACGAGCTGAGAGATGAGCGCCGGCAGCATCGCCGTGATCGCCTGCGGCAGCAGGATCATCCGCATCGTCTGGCTTGGCCGCAACCCAAGCGCGGCCGCTGCCTCGAGCTGACCGCGCGGCAGCGCGTTTACCCCCGCCCGCACGATCTCGGCGATCACTGCGCCGTTGTACAGCGTCAGCCCGGTCACCACGCCGGCCAGTGCAAGTTGCTTGGAGGGGAACACGTCATACAACGCATAAAGGAAGTACGAGAAGATCATCATGATCAGTACCGGTATGGCGCGGAATAATTCGACAATGGTGCCGGACACCCAGCTGACGACTCGTGAGGTGGACAACCGGCCGACACCGAGAACGACGCCAAGTGTCAGCGCCAGCACGATCGACAGCGCCGCCGCGGTCAATGTGCCCTGCGCGCCGGGCAAGATGTACGTTCGCCACAGATCTGCCGTGGTAAACGGCTCCCACTTTTGGGCTGTCAGTTGCCCTTTCGCGTTCAGCTTCGCCGCCGCGACCCATGCCACGGCCACTATCGTCACCACCGCGATCGTCGAGATGACGCGGTTACGCATCACCGCGCGTGGCCCAGGTGCGTCGTACAGCACCCTCGAATGGCTCATCTCTTCACCGCCAGCCGTCGTCCCAGATACGTGAACAGCAACCCCAGCGGCAATGTCAGCACCACGAATCCTGCCGCGAAGATCGCGCCGACCGTCAGCAGTGCCGCGGTGTTCTCGATCATCTCCTTCATCAACAGCGCGGCCTCGGCCACACCGATCGCCGACGCGATGGTCGTGTTCTTCGTCAGCGCGATCAGAACCGATCCGAGCGGCGCGAGAACCGACCGAAAAGCCTGCGGCAGCAGGATAATTCGCAGATTCTGACTGAATGTGAGCCCCAACGAACGTGCCGCCTCGGCCTGTCCGACGGGCACCGTGTTCACCCCGGCCCGCACTGACTCACACACGAATGCCGCTGTGTACACCGCCAAGCCCAGCACCGCCAGCCGGAAGTTACTGTCGTCGATGAACGTCGGTGAGCCTTTATCCGCCAACGTGACGCCCAGCGTCTGGGCCAGGCCGAACGAACAGAAGAGCAGGATCACCGTCAGCGGCGTGTTACGCAGGACCGTCACATATGCCGAGCCCAACCATCGCAACATCGGCACGGGTGAAAGTCGCATCCCGGCAAGAAAAGTGCCGAGCACCAATGCACCAAGCGCCGAGTATGCGGCGAGCTTGATCGTCGTCCAGAACGCCGTCAAGATCTGGCCGCGATATTGGCCGAAGATGTGCGATCCTTCCGCGGCAGCGGGCCTCGTTGCGTAGCGGTCGATCTTGGGCGGCGGTGGAGCCTTGTAGCCCGACGGGCCGAGGTTCTTGTCGTACGCCGCCTGCCAGGCGCCGCTGTCGATCATCTTCTGCAGCGCGTCATTGATGCTTGAACGCAGTTCGTCGTTGTCCTTGGCCACTCCAATCCCGTACAGCTCTACCGAAAACGGTTGCCCGACCAACTTCAGGGCCTCGGGGTTCTGCGCCGCGTATCCGGCGAGAATGACAGCGTCCGTGGTGACGGCGTCGATCGCGCCGTTCTTGAGCGCCTCGACGCACAGTGAGTAGGTGTCATACCGCTGGAGCTGTACGCTCGGGTACTTCTGCTTGATGCGTTGCGCCGGTGTCGACCCCGCCACCGAACACAGCCTTTTGTTGTTTTCAAGTGACTCCGGGCCGACGATGTCGGTGTTGCCCGATCGCACCAACAGGCCTTGGCCAGTCTGGAAGTACGGGCCGGCGAAGCCGACTTTCTGCTTGCGCTCCGGCGTGATCGAGTACGTGCCGACGATGAAGTCGACCTGACCGTTCTGGATCAACGTTTCTCGCTGACCCGACGGCGCCTCCTTCCATTCGATCTCATCGGGCCGGTATCCCAACTGCTCTGTGACATACCTCGCGACGTCGACGTCGAAGCCGCTCAGTGAACCGTCCGGTTTTCTCAGGCTCAGACCGGGCTGGTCGAACTTCACCCCGATCGTGACCTCGTGGTCGTTGCCGCCGCAGCCGGTCAGCAAGAGCCCCATCAGTACCGCGGCCACGGCCAGACGTAGCGGTCTCAAAGGCATCCGTTCTACCCGAGTGTTAGTGGCTGAGAATCTTGCTGAGAAAGTCCTTGGCCCGGTCGGTCTGCGGTGAATCGAAGAACGTCGCGGGCTCGGCCGACTCGACGATCGCGCCGTCGGCCATGAAGACCACCCGATTGGCGGCCCGCCGCGCGAAGCCCATCTCGTGGGTGACCACCAGCATCGTCATGCCGTCGGCTGCGAGTTGCACCATCACGCCCAGCACCTCGTTGATCATCTCCGGGTCCAGCGCGCTGGTCGGCTCGTCGAACAGCATGACCTTCGGGTTCATCGCCAGTGATCGCGCGATCGCCGCGCGTTGCTGCTGGCCGCCCGACAGCTGCGCCGGATACTTGTCGGCTTGATCGGCGATTCCGACCCGCGCCAGCAGCGCCACCGCGTTCTCTTGGGCGCGGTCACGCGGCAGCTTGCGCACCTTGATCGGCGCGAGCGTCACGTTCTCCAGGATCGTCTTGTGGGCGAACAGGTTGAACGACTGGAACACCATCCCGACGTCGGAACGCAGCCGCGCCAGTTCCCGTCCCTCCGCAGGCAGCGGCACGCCGTCGACCGTGATGGTGCCCAAATCGACGGTCTCGAGCCGGTTGATCGTGCGGCACAACGTGGACTTGCCAGACCCCGATGGGCCGAGGATCACGACGACCTCGCCGCGCTGCACCTCGAGATTGATGTCCTTGAGCACGTGCAAGCTGCCGAAATGCTTATCCACCCCTCGCAGCGACACCATCGGCGTTGACGAGACAGCCCCCGACGCGGCATCGGCCATGGAGCCGACCCTACCCAGGAAACCCACAGGATGACCCGGTGATCGAATTTCCGTCAGCGACCCGAACGTACGATGGCCACGTGACCAGGACGGCTGGAGCTGTTTCGCGGACCTATCAAGTCCGCACTTACGGCTGCCAGATGAATGTCCACGACTCCGAGCGCGTGGCCGGGCTGCTGGAGGCCGCGGGCTACCGCAAGGCGCCCGACGGCTGCGACGCCGACGTCGTCGTCTTCAACACCTGCGCGGTCCGGGAGAACGCCGACAACAAGCTCTACGGCAACCTCAGCCACCTGGCGCCCCGCAAGCAACGCGAGCCCGGCATGCAGATCGCGGTGGGCGGCTGCCTGGCCCAAAAGGACCGCGACACGGTGCTGCGCAGGGCGCCCTGGGTCGACGTCGTGTTCGGCACCCACAACATCGGCTCGCTGCCGGTGTTGCTGGAACGGGCACGGCACAACCACGAAGCCCAGATTGAAATCGCCGAGGCCTTGCAGGAATTCCCGTCGGCGTTGCCCGCGGCCCGCGAATCCGCCTATGCCGCCTGGGTTTCCATCTCGGTCGGCTGCAACAACACCTGCACGTTCTGCATCGTGCCGTCGGTGCGGGGCAAGGAGGTCGATCGGAGCCCCGGCGACATCCTGGCCGAGGTCGAGTCGCTGGTCGACCAGGGCGTTCTCGAGGTCACGCTGCTGGGCCAGAACGTCAACGCCTACGGTGTGTCGTTCGCCGACCCGCAACTTCCCCGCGACAGAGGCGCGTTCGCGCAATTGCTCCGGGCCTGCGGCCGCATCGACGGGCTCGAACGGGTTCGGTTCACCTCGCCGCACCCCGCCGAGTTCACCGACGACGTGATCGACGCGATGGCCGAGACCGCCAATGTGTGCCCGGCCCTGCACATGCCGCTGCAGTCGGGGTCGGACCGTGTATTGCGCGCGATGCGCCGCTCCTACCGCGCAGGGCGTTACCTCGGCATCATCGAGAAGGTGCGCGCCGCGATGCCGCACGCCGCGATCACCACCGACCTGATCGTCGGCTTCCCCGGCGAGACCGAGGACGACTTCGCGGCCACACTCGACGTCGTCGAGCAGGCCCGGTTCTCCGCCGCGTTTACGTTCCAGTACTCCAAACGGCCCGGCACGCTCGCCGCGGACATGCCCTGCCAACTGCCCAAAGTCGTTGTCCAAGAACGCTACGAGCGTCTGCTGCAGGTGCAGGAGCGAATCTCGCTGGAGGAGAACCACGCTCAAGTGGGGGCCACGGTCGAGGTTTTGGTGGCGGCGGGGGAGGGCCGCAAGGATGACCGCACCGCCCGGATGAGTGGACGCGCCCGCGACGGCAGGCTCGTGCACTTCACGCCCGGGGACGAGTCCATCCGGCCGGGAGACATCGTCTCCACCGTGGTCACGGGTGCCGCGCCGCACCACCTGATCGCCGACGGGCCGCTGCTCACCCACCGGCGCACACGGGCCGGCGACGCCCACGAGGCAGGCCGTTGCCCCGGCGGTGTGGGGCTGGGCATGCCGCGGATCGGGGCGCCGACGTGACCGGCAAGAACAACAACGACTTCGACGCGTTCAAGCGGGACATCGACGCCGCCGAGCGACGCGTGGCCGGCGAGATCGACCCCGGCCCGCGGGCTCTCGTCGTGGCGATCCTCGTGTTCGTGCTCATCGGGTCGTTCGCCCTGCCGCACGCCGGCGGCGCCAGGGGATGGGACGCGCTGATCGGGGGGCCGGCCGCCGCCCACGTCGCGATCGCGCTCCCGTCGCGGGTGTTCGCGTGGCTGGCGCTGGTGTTCGGCGTCGGCTTCTCGATGCTGGCGTTGCTGACCCGCCGGTGGGTGCTGGCCTGGATCGCGCTTGCCGGCTCGGCGCTGGCCATCCCGGCGGGCCTGCTCGCTGTGTGGTCACGGCAGACCGCAGGCGCCGGACACCCCGGCCCAGGCATCGGCCTGATCCTGGGGTGGGCGATGGTGATCCTTCTGACGTTCCACTGGGCGCGAGTCGTGTGGTCGCGCACCGCGGTTCACCTCGCCGCAGAGGAGGAGCGCCGCCGCGCAGCCGCCGAGCGGCAGTCCAAGGGCTTTCTGGACAGCCTCGACGACAACGACCGCGACGAGCCTTAGCGCTTCTTGCCGAGCGCGTCGGCCGCCGCCTCGGCCCACTGCCGCCACTGCTCCGCGCTCGCCTGCGCCGCCTCCGCATCGGCGGTGCGGCCGGCGGCCAAAGCCTTCTGCGCCTGCCGCTCGAATTGCTCGGCGCGGGCGCGGAACTGCTCGGCGCGCGCCTCCGCCTGCGGATCGGTCCACCCCGAGTCGGCTGCTTCGCGCACCTTCTTCTCGACCGCGCGCAGCCGCCGCTCCAGCTCGGCCGTGCGCTCCCGCGGCACCTTGCCGATCGCTTCCCACTTCTCGGCAATTGACCGCAGCGCCGAGCGGGCCGCATCCAGGTCGCCGGTGTCGAGCTTCTCCGCCTGGGCCAGCAGCTTTTCCTTGGCCTCGGCGCTGGCATAAAGCTCCGCGTCGCGTTCGGCGCTGGCGGCGTTGCGTGCCGAGAAGAACTTGTCCTGCGACGCCTTGAACCGGTGCCACAGCGCGTCGTCGGCCTCTTTGGACGCCCGCCCGGCGGCCTTCCACTCCGACAACAGCTCGCGGAACGCCGCCGCGGTCGCGCCCCAGTCCGTCGAATCGGCCAGCTCCTCGGCGCGCGCACACAGCCGCTCCTTGGCCTGGCGGGCGCCGACGCGCTCACGGTCAAGCTCGGCGAAGTGCGATCCGCGGCGGCGGTTGAACGTCTCCCGGGCCGCCGAGTACCGCTTCCACAACGCGTCGTCGGTCTTGCGGTCGACACCGGAAATCGTGCGCCACTCCTCGAGGATCGCCCGCAGCCGATCGCCGGCGGCCTTCCACTGCGTCGAATTGGCCGCCAGGTCTTCGGCTTCGGCGGCCAGCGCCTCCTTGCGGGCGATCTGTGCGGCCCGGAGCTCGTCGCGGCGCGCCTTCTCCGCCTGCGCGGTTTCCTCGGCGTGGTCGCGGATGGTCGCGAGCCGCACCGCCAGCGCGTCGACGTCGCCGAGAACCGCGGCGGTGGCGAGCCCGTCGGCCAGGCCGGCGGCCGTGCTCTTGATCTTGCGGGCGTCGCCGGTTCCCGACGCTAGCCGGCGCTCCAGCAGGTCGACCTCGGTGGACAGGTCCTCATAGCGGCGCCCGAAATGGGCGAAGGCGGCCTCCGGCTCGCCGGCCTGCCACGACCCGATCGCCCGCTCACCGGCTGGCGTGATCAGCCAAACGGTGCCGTCGGGATCCACGCGGCCGAACCGGTGCGGATCGCTGGACTGCGACGCCAGCCGTGCGGCAGGCGGGCGGCCAGGGCGCGGTACCGGTCTTGGTGCAGGCTTGGGAGCCGCGTACTCGGTGCCGGTCTGATCAGTGTGGCTGTCGGTCATGTGGTTACACCTCCGCGCGGGAGGGGTACCCGCACACCTGCCGCGCGTCGCGGCGCCCATTAGCTCGTGCCGACCCGGCCGCAGGCCGTCCCGACCCCGCTATTCAAGCAGGTCCGTCATGGCCGCGCGTTGGCATTGCATTCATCACCGGGGTTGCATGTACTACGGCAAGACCCCGGTCAGGAGGTGCTGATGGCGAAGGCGGACATCGCCGCAGTCTCGCCCTTGCCGCCACGCTGTTCATCGCGATCGGCGACGTCATCCATCAGCGCCAGGCCCACGAGGTCGTCTCCATCGCGGCGCTGGCCCGCGGCGCCGCGGCCGCGTCGCAGAAACCGGCCGAAGCGCTAGCGTGAACCCGTGTTGACGGCTGTCGCGATCATTCCGTCGGCGCCGGTGCTGATTCCCGAACTGGCCGGCACCGCCGCCGACGAAATCGCGGATTTGCGAGAGGCGGTGTTCGCGGCGGCCGCGGCGTTGCCCGACCGGTGGCTGGCGGTCGGTGTCGACGGCGCCGATGCGGTCGTGGCCCCCGACTCGGCCGGCACGTTCGCCGGCTACGGCGTCGACGTGCGGGTAAAACTGTCGCCGGCCGCAGCCGGCCTGGACTGGCTGCCACTGTGCGCCCTGATCACCGGCTGGGTGCGGGGCCGGGTGCGTTCGGATGCGCGCGCGGAGGTCCACGTGTTCGCCCGCGACCACGACGCCGGCACCGCCATGGCCCGCGGGCGGGCGCTGCGGGTCGCCGTTGACGAGGCCGCCGAACCGATCGGTGTGCTGGTCGTCGCCGACGGGGCTCACACGCTCACCCCTTCCGCCCCCGGCGGACACCAACCGGCGTCCGGCGTTGTACAGGCCGCGCTCGACGACGCGCTGGCCGCCGGCGACACCGCCGCCTTGAGCCGGCTGCCGGCGGCGATCACCGGCCGTGTCGCCTGGCAGGTGCTGGCCGGGTTGACCGAACCGGCGCCGCGGTGTGCCAAGGAGTTGTACCGCGGCGCGCCGTACGGCGTCGGCTACTTCGCCGGCGTCTGGCAGCCATGACGCGACCCATCGCGATCGTCGGCCCGACCGGCACCGGCAAATCACCGCTGGCGCTCGCGGTCGCCGAGCGAGTCGGCGGTGAGATCGTCAACGCCGACGCGATGCAGCTCTACCGGGGCATGGACATCGGCACCGCGAAACCCACCGTCGCCCAGCGGCGCGGTATCCCGCACCACCAGCTCGACGTGCTCGACGTCACCGAAACGGCGACAGTCGCGAACTACCAGCGCGCCGCCGCGGCCGACATCGAGCAGATCGCGGCGCGCGGCACAGTGCCCGTCGTGGTGGGCGGCTCGATGATGTACATCCAGTCGTTGCTGGACAACTGGGATTTCCCGGCCACCGACCCCGCGGTGCGCGGCCGCTGGGAGAGCAGGCTTTCCGAGGTGGGAGCCGCCGAGCTTCACACCGAGCTGGCCCGCCGCGATCCCGTCGCCGCGACCGCGATCCTGCCGACCGACGGCAGGCGCATCGTGCGGGCGCTGGAGGTGGTGGAGCTGACCGGCCGGCCGTTCGCGGCGTCGGCACCCACCATCGGAATACCGCGATGGGACACCGCGATCGTCGGATTAGACTGGGAGACAGACGAACTCGACCGACGCCTGGCAGCGCGTACCGAGCGGATGTTCGCCGACGGGCTGGTCGACGAGGTCGCGGGACTGCTGCGGCATGGCCTGCGTGATGGCGTCACCGCGTCGCGTGCCCTGGGGTACGCCCAGGTGCTCGCCGCGTTCGACGCCGGGGGAGAAGCACAGGCACTGGACGCGGCGCGAGAGCAGACGTTCGTCGGCACCAGGCGATACGTGCGCCGGCAGCGGTCCTGGTTCCGGCGTGACCACCGCATCGCGTGGCTCGACGGAGCCGGCGGGCTGGCCGCCAATGTCGAGGCGACGCTGCGGGCGTGGCGACACGTATCCTGAGCAGGTGATCTTCGCTAAGGGCCACGGCACGCAGAACGACTTCGTGCTGCTAGCAGACCTGACGGCGGAGATATCCCTGACACCTGCCGCGGTGGCGGCGCTGTGCGACCGCCGCCGCGGCCTCGGCGCCGACGGCGTGCTGAGGGTGACGACAGCCGACGCGGCCGTCGCCGCCGGAGTGCTCGAGCGGCTGCCCGAGGGACTTCGGCCGGGCGACTGGTACATGGACTACCGCAACGCCGATGGGTCGATCGCGCAGATGTGCGGCAACGGCGTTCGGGTGTTCGCGCACTACCTGCGCGTCACCGGGTTGGAGACCCGCGACGAGTTCGTCATCGGATCGCTGGCAGGTCCACGGCCCGTGCAGCTGCATCGCGTCGACGACACGTTCGCCGACGTGACGGTCGAGATGGGCAAGGCCAACCAGGTCGGCACCGGGGAGGCGGTCGTCGGCGGCCGCCGCTTCCATGGCTTGGCGGTCGACGTCGGCAACCCGCACCTGGCATGCGTCGATCCCGCGTTGACGGCCGACGAGCTGGCAGCCCTTGACGTCGGCGCGCCGGTGTCGTTCGACCACACGCAGTTCCCCGAAGCCGTGAACGTCGAGGTCATTACCGCCCCGCGCGACGGGGCCGTGTCGATGCGGGTGCACGAGCGCGGCGTTGGCGAAACACGTTCGTGTGGAACGGGAACCGTCGCGGCCGCCGTGGCGGCCCTGGCATACGCGCGGGCGTCGACCGGGTCGCTGACGGTCCGGATCCCCGGCGGCGAGGTCGAGGTCACGGTGACTGACGCGACAAGTTACCTGCGCGGGCCGTCGGTGTTGGTGGCGAGCGGCGAGTTGTCGGAGGAATGGTGGCGCTCCCAGCCGCGTTAATTCAGATGCGCGATGCGGGTGCGCCGTGCACCATTTGTTATTGCCTATGACTGAACCAGAATTTCCTTTTGACGACACACCCAGCGTGGGTGAACTCGCGCTCGAAGACCGCTCGGCGCTACGCCGCGTCGCCGGTCTGTCGACCGAACTCGCCGACATCTCCGAGGTCGAATACCGCCAGCTGCGCCTGGAGCGGGTCGTACTGGTTGGCGTATGGACCGACGGCAGCGCGGCCGACGCCGCGGCCAGCATCGCTGAGTTGGCCGCGCTCGCGCAAACCGCCGGATCCGAAGTGCTGGAAGGCCTGATCCAGCGCCGCGACAAGCCCGACGCCTCGACGTACATCGGCTCGGGTAAGGCCAAAGAGCTGCGCGAGATCGTCGTCGCCACCGGTGCCGACACCGTGATCTGCGACGGCGAACTGAGCCCGGCGCAGCTGACCGCGCTGGAGAAGGCGGTCAAGGTCAAGGTTGTTGACCGCACCGCGTTGATCCTCGACATCTTCGCCCAGCACGCAACCAGCCGCGAGGGCAAAGCCCAGGTTTCGCTGGCCCAGATGGAGTACATGCTCCCGCGGCTTCGCGGCTGGGGCGAGTCGATGTCCCGGCAGGCGGGTGGCCGGGCCGGCGGCAGCACCGGCGGCGTGGGCCTGCGTGGTCCCGGCGAGACGAAGATCGAGACCGACCGGCGCCGCATCCGCGAGCGAATGTCCAAGCTGCGCCGCGACATCAAGGCCATGAAGCAGGCCCGCGACACCCAGCGCGGCCGGCGGCTGCGCAGCGACGTGTCGTCGATCGCGATCGTCGGCTACACCAACGCCGGCAAGTCCAGCCTGCTCAATACGCTGACCGGCGCCGGTGTCCTGGTGCAGAACGCGCTGTTCGCCACCCTGGAGCCGACCACGCGGCGCGGCGAGTTCGACGACGGACGGCCCTTCGTGCTGACCGACACCGTCGGGTTCGTACGACACCTGCCCACCCAGCTGATCGAGGCGTTCCGGTCGACGCTCGAAGAGGTCGTCGACGCGGACCTGCTGGTGCACGTCGTCGACGGCTCCGACCCCAACCCGCTGGCGCAGATCGACGCGGTTCGAGGGGTCATCCGCGAGGTGATAGCCGACCACGACGGGCACCATGCGCCGGAGCTTCTGGTCGTCAACAAGATCGACGCCGCGAGCGATTTGACGTTGGCCAAGCTGCGCAAGGCGCTGCCGGACGCGGTGTTCGTCTCGGCTCGCACGGGCGAGGGCATGGACGCGTTGCGGACGCGGATGTCCAGGCTCGTCGAGCCCACCGATACTCCGGTCGACGTCGTCATCCCGTACGACCGCGGCGATCTCGTCGCACGCGTGCACGCCGACGGACGCGTAGAGGAGTCCGAGCACAGCGCCCACGGCACCCGCATCAGGGCGCGCGTCCCGGTCGCGCTGGCGGCCAGCCTGCGTCAGTTCGCCACGTCGTAAACGTCGTCGGCCGGCGCTGTCATCACCCGTTGCGCCAGTTGGGCTTTCAGCTCGTCAAGGCGCGACTCCTCGGCGTCGCTGCGGTCAGCTTTGCCCGCGAGGTCGACGAACTCGTCGGTGACGAACCCGTCGCGCAGCAGCAGGGTCACCTTGCGCTCGCCGATGCTGACCTCGAATACGAAGCTCCGGCGCAGCCGGCCGATCTCGGGCCGGGCCAATGCGGTGTCGACCGTGTAGCGGGCGTCGGTCACGGCCCTGGTCACCGCCTCGAACCCGTCGCGGGCGCCCGGGCCCTGGAAGGGCGTGCGGACGACGATCGACCTGCGTTGCGGCGGCGCGTCGGGCGACAGGACCGCGATCGCGCGTTGCAGCGCCTTGAATGCGTGGGCCACGCCGCCGGGGGAGTGCGGCCCGGCATAGCGAAGCATGTCTTCGAACGAAAACTCGATCATCTGCCCGCGCTCCTGCACGGTGATCGTTTCGGCCATGGCGTGACTGTAGGCGGCGTCGTGGCACCGGGCGCCGGTTCCCACCCAACCATCCGGTTGGTATACCTTGGTCGGCAGAGTTCCCCTTCGCCGGAGGTCATCCCCATGGGCAAAGCCGTCATGTATGAGCGCACCCTGTTCGAGCCCGAGCACGAGTTGTTCCGCGAGTCCTACAGGACCTTCCTCGAACGCCACGTCGCGCCGTACCACGAGCAGTGGGAGAAGGACAAGATCGTCGACCGCGGGGTGTGGCTTGAGGCCGGCAAGCAGGGGTTTCTGGGCATGGCGGTACCGGCAGAGTACGGCGGCGGCGGAAATCCGGACTTCCGCTACAACGCGATCGTCACCGAGGAGACCACGGCCGGCCGGTTCAGCGGGATCGGCTTCGGTCTGCAAAACGACGTGATCGCGCCGTATCTGCTGCGGCTGGCTAACGAGGAGCAGAAGCAACGCTGGCTGCCGAAGTTCTGCACCGGCGAGCTGATCACCGCGATCGCGATGACCGAACCCGGTACGGGCAGTGACCTTCAGGGCATCAAAACCCGGGCGGTCAAAGACGGCGACGACTGGGTGCTCAACGGGGCAAAGACGTTCATCACCAACGGGATCAACTCCGACCTGGTGATCGTTGTCGCCCAGACCAGTCCGGACAAGGGCGCGCTGGGATTCTCTCTTCTTGTGGTGGAGCGCGGGATGAAGGGGTTTGACCGCGGTCGCAAACTGGACAAGATCGGCCTGGATGCGCAGGACACCGCAGAATTGTCCTTCAACGACGTGCGGGTGCCGTCGGCCAACATGCTCGGCGGGGAAGGCCAGGGCTTCGTCTACCTGATGCAGAACCTGCCGCAGGAGAGGCTGTCGATCGCGGTGATGGCCGCCGCAGCGATGGAGCAAGTGTTGGAGTCGACCCTGCAATATACCAAGGAGCGCAAGGCCTTTGGTAAGCCAATCGGCAGCTTCCAGAACAGCCGGTTCGTGCTGGCCGAGCTCGCCACCGAGGCCACCGCGGTGCGGATCATGGTCGACGAGTTCATCCGGCTGCACCTCGAGGAGAAGCTCACCGCCGAGCAGGCCGCGATGGCCAAGTGGTATTCGACCGAAGCGCAGGTGCGGCTGACCGACCGGTGCCTGCAACTGCACGGCGGCTACGGCTACATGCGCGAATACGGCATCGCCCGCGCGTTCCTCGACTCGCGGGTGCAGACGATCTACGGGGGGACGACGGAGATCATGAAGGAGATCATCGGCCGCAGCCTGGGTGTTTAGCAGCCCAGCTGGCTACTCCCGACGAAGGTCCAGTTACAACACCGAATTACGTGAGATGCGTGCCACAAGTGGGCGCTCGTCGAGGTATGTAATCGCGGCGGCGTGGGCTAGCCCGGCCAGCTATGGATGGGCATATGCGTCGATGCAGAGGTACAGGTTGCCGCCGTCGCAGACGCTCAGTTCGTGCTCGGTCGGGGCCTCGACGATGGCACCGCCGGGTGCAAGCGCCGGTACGCACCCGTAGCCGCGCGGGTTGGGCACTTCACGCTGTGGACACCCCGCGATGGCATTGACGTGGCCGGGTACCGCGGAGAGCGTTGGCCCAGCAGCGATCGCGACCGCGAATCCCGTGGCCCACATCACGCGCCACACATGACGTGGGAAATTGGCCATGACACCACAGTGCCGCAGGAGTCGACCCGGCGTCGGCAATCTAGATTTTTCGGATTACCGTGACCACCTTGCCGAGGACCGCGGCCTCGTTGCCGGGGATCGGGTCGAATGCCGGGTTGTGCGGCATCAGCCAGACCTGATCGCCGGTGCGCTTGAACGTCTTCACGGTGGCCTCCCCGTCGATCATCGCCGCCACGATGTCCCCGTTGTCCGCGACGTTCTGCTGCCGGACAACCACCCAGTCGCCATCGCAGATCGCCGCGTCGACCATCGATTCGCCGACCACCTTCAGCAGGAAAAGCGATCCTTCGCCGACAATTTCACGCGGCAGGGGGAAGACGTCCTCGACGGCTTCCTCGGCGAGGATCGGGCCGCCCGCCGCGATGCGGCCGAGCACCGGCACGAACGTCGGCTCGGGCAGCGCATCCGATCCGACGACGTCGGTGCGGGCCGGAGCCGCCGCCTCATCGGCGCCTCGAACGTCCACGGCGCGAGGGCGATTCGGGTCGCGCCGCAGAACGCCCTTCCGCTCCAGCGTACGAAGCTGGTGAGCCACCGACGATGTCGATGTCAGCCCCACCGCGTCGCCAATCTCTCTGATGCTCGGTGGATAGCCCCGGCTGGTCACGGAGGCGCGGATCACTTCCAGGATCCTGCGCTGACGCTGAGTGAGCGCCGCGTCGGGAGTACGTCGCGCTGTGTCGCTGCTGTCGCTCATGCCGCTGAATGTAGTCCGCGAACCCGACATCATCAAACATTTGTTCGAGGCGTGTCGCGTTCGAGGCCTCCTCCGCCCCGTTGGCCCGCGAACTTGTCGGTGCCCTCTGATACACATCGATCAAATGTTCGTAATTCGAACGCATGGTCGACTATATTCGAACACAGGAGCGATCCGATGGCGGGAGAGAGGGCAGGAAGATGACGGTCATCGATGTGGAGCTGCGGCCGGCGAGCCGGGTAGTCGGGCATCGGCCGGCGAGGTCACCGTACGGGCGTAGGCGTCCGGCGCCAACGCGCCCGGCGGGCAGTGCCGTCGCCTTCCGGGGAACCGGCCTCGCGATCTCGCAGGCGCCGCATCGTCGCCGGCCGGTCAGCGCCGCGGTGACGATCGCGCTGGCCGGGATCACGGCGCTGATCACGATCTGGTTGGGCGCGTTGGCACACTCCGGCGGTGTTGCCGGCACCGCCCCCGCAGTTCCCGACAGGCTGGCTGTCGTACGGGTCCAAGCCGGCGAGAACCTCCAGCGGCTCGCTGCCAGGGTGGCGCCCGATGCGCCGGTGAGCAAAGTCGTTGAGCGCATCAAGGAACTCAACCAACTCGACTCCGCCGGGCTCGATGCAGGGCAGACGCTCGTCGCTCCGGTGGGCTGACGGCGGCGGCGTGCTCTGGCGCCCGCAGGTAGTCTCGGAGGCGATTGATTACCCGGATCATCGGCGCGGTGAAGGAGCAGTGATGCACTGTCCGTTCTGCCGCCATCCCGATTCCCGCGTCGTCGATTCCCGCGAGACCGACGAAGGCCAGGCCATCCGGCGACGCCGGTCGTGCCCCGAATGTGGTCGCCGCTTCAGCACCGTCGAAACCGCGGTGCTGGCGGTGGTCAAACGCAGCGGGGTCACCGAGCCGTTCAGCCGCGAGAAGGTGATCCGCGGCGTGCGGCGTGCCTGCCAGGGCCGCCAAGTAGACGACGACGCGCTGAACCTGCTCGCGCAGCAGGTCGAAGACACCGTGCGGGCCAAGGGCTCGCCCGAGGTGCCCAGCCATGAAGTGGGTCTGGCCATCCTCGGGCCGCTGCGTGACCTCGACGAGGTGGCCTACCTGCGGTTCGCCTCGGTGTACCGGTCCTTCTCGTCAGCCGACGACTTCGAGCGCGAGATCGAAGCCCTGCGCGCGCACCGCAGGGTCTCCGCCCCTCAGTAATTCCGCTAGTCGACGCGCGTCACGCCGTCGTCGACCACCCGCCCGGCGACCCGCACCCAACCCTCCGGGCTCCACCAGGTGCGTAGCACCGAACCCTTGCCCTGCACGATCGTTAGATCGCGGCTCAGAAAGTCGGTGATGCGTACGGCCGCCGCGCCGGTGGCTTCGTCTTCGGGAACTCCGAATTCCGGTCCGAACATCCGCGATCGCACCTGACCGCCCGCCCGGTCGATCCACGCCCACAGGTAGTGCTGAAAGTCGTCTGCGTAGTCGGCGGGGTCAGCCTCCATGACTGCCTCGGGAGAGTCGAGGCCGTGGATCGCGAATTCCGGTGCCCACTCGGCACGGGCCTGCACGACGGTCAGCCCGTCGTCGTAGTGGATGGCCACGATCCCCGCCGGCACCTGCAGCGTGTTGATCGGCGTGCCGCGTTCCCGCAGCCACCACGACGCGCCGACGGTGGGGTGGCCTGCGAATGCCAACTCGGTCGTGCGCGTGTAGATGCGGGCATGGGCCGTGTGTGATCCGGCGCTTGGCAGATCAACGAAAATCGTTTCGCTGTAACCCAATTGCGTCGCGATACGTTGTCGGTCGGCCGGCCCCACGGCACTGGCATCGACCACGCCGAGCGGGTTGCCGTAGTTTCCTTCTGAGTCGGTGAAAACGCGCAACACTGTCACGTTGATGCTCATGTGCCGACTGTAGTCGCCTTGCCGCCGATGGTGTCAGGTCGCGCTGCGCTCGTCAGAGCCCATCGCGTCGAGCACCGCGACACGCGTGTCAAGCGACCCGGTGATGGCCTTCTCGCTGATCCCGGTGCGCAATAGGTCGCGCAGCAGGTCCTGGTCGTACTCGGCCGGTTCGGTGGAATCGATGAACCGCTCGACCACTTCGACGAAGCGGTCGGGGTCGTCATGGAACGGGAAATGGCCGGAGCGCTCGAAGATCTCCAACTGCGAACCCGGCATCGCCGCGTGGGCCATGCGGGCGTGGCTCACCGGGATGACGGAATCCTGGCGGCCCCAAATCAATTGCACCGGAACGGATTCGGTGAGATAACATCGGTCGAGCATCGTGACCACTTGGCCGCGCCAGTCGACGACGGCGCGCAGGGTGCGCGAGAACGCCGCCGACGCGGTGGGCTCGGGCAGTTCGGCGAGCACCCGCAATGCGTCGGGCAGGTCGCGCCCGAAGCTGGTCGAGCCGAGGGCCGTGCCGATGATGCGCCCCGCAAGCTGCAGCGCCGGCACCGCGCCGGGCACGCGCAGCACGGCCAGAGCCTCGCTGCCCATCGGTAGCGACGCCAATCGCAGCAAGAAGTGGACGTCCTTGGTCACACCGCCGGTGCCAACCAGAACGATCCGCTCCACCAATTGTGGGTACTGGTAAGCGAATTGCATCGTGACGCCCCCACCCAGGGAATGGCCGACAAGGCTGACGCGGTCGATGTCCAGCACCGCGAGCAGGTCACGCATCCCGTTCGCGTAGGCCGCCACCGAGTAATCGGCGCGCGGCTTGTCCGACTTGCCGTGGCCCAGCAGGTCCGGCGCGATCACGGTGAACCGCTGCGCGAGCTTGGTCTGCACCGTTTCCCACGTCCCCGAGTTGTCGCCGATGCCGTGGATCAGCAGAATCGCGGACCCCGACCCCGCGATCCGGAACGCCCGCCGATAGCCGTGGATGGTCCGAAACTGCAGCGACGGTGTCACCTCGCGCACTGGGCGCAGGTTGCGCTTACGAGTGGTCATATGGCCAACTTCGGGTCGGGGCGGGCGGGCCGTTCGTGGTTATTTCGTGTCTTCGCCGTCTCTGAAGCCGTCGGAGAAGTCGCCGCTGCGTTCGGCGAGGAAGCGTTCGAACTCCGCGCCGAGTTCCTCGCCGCTGGGGAGATCTTCGTCACGGGCCAGCAGCGAGCGATTTTCCTGCGCGGCCACGAACGCGTCGTATTGCCGCTCCAGTGCCGCAACCACCTGCGCCACCTCGGGGCTGGCGTCGACCTGTTCGTCGATCTTGGCCCGTACGTCGGCCGCCGCTTCGGTCAGCGCCGCCAACGGAATCTGAAGTGAGCCCGCCTTGCTCACCTGCTCGAGCAGGGCCTGTGCCGCGGCCGGATAGTCGGTTTGCGCGAGGTAATGCGGGACATGGACGGTGAAGCCGACGACTTCGTGGCCGTGCTGGGCCATCCGGAACTCCAGAAGGTTCGACGCACTGCCGGGGACCTGCACCTCGCCGACCCACGGCTGGTGGTCGGCGATCAATTCCTTGTTGTTGGCGTGGGCGGTCAGCGTGACGGGGCGGGTGTGCGGCACCGCCATCGGGATCGTCCCCAGGCCAATCGTCTGGCGCACATCGAGCCGCTCGGCCAGTAACCGCACCGCCGTGATGAACCGCTCCCACTTCAGATCCGGCTCCAAGCCGGCCAACAGCAGAAACGGCGTTCCCACGTTGTCGTGTAGGGCGTACAGGCTCAGGTCAGGATCTTCGTAGTGCGTGAAGTGGTCGGTTTTGAACGTCATCAGCGGCCGCCGTGACCGGTAGTCGAGCAGGTCGTCGATTGCGAATGACGCCACCAGCTCCGTGTCCAGCGCATCCCTGAGATACCTGGCTGCCAGCCGGATCGCGTGACCGGCGTCGGAGAATCCTTCTAGCGCGTGGATCATCACCGGTCCACGACCGTCGGAAGAAGACAATTGCGGCGCGGGGAACTCGAGCTCATACATCCCGGTCTGTTCCGGGCGGTATTGGTCCTGCTCATCAGCCATGATCTCGCCTCCTTCCGCAGTGCCGTGACGTCTAGTGTCTCGCACTTCGCGGCGAACGCCATCTGACACCACGATTTTGCGAACGCGGATACCCGCAACTGCGGAAACGCAACAATGCGGTGCGCCCATTCCGCGCACGAGACACGTCACCGCGCCCCGCTCGGTTTGCTCAGGCATGATCGACAACCATGCGATTCGGATGGCTGCGCCGCCTTGTGGTCGCCGTGGTGGCGGTGTTCCTGGCGCTGGCGGGCTGCGGGGGGCACCCCGGACCGCCTGTGGCCCGTCCGTCGCCACCGTTGCCGCCGCCCACGGCCGGACCTGTCGGCGCGAACCCGCTGATCGGAGCGGTGTTCGTCGGAGACACCGACCAGCACACCTGCACGGGCGCGGTGCTGCACTCCGGCAGCGGCGACCTGATCCTGACCGCCGCCCACTGCCTTGCCGGCGGCTCGGACGCCACGTTCGTGCCCGGGTTCAGCGGCGACTCCGGTCCCTTGGGGACGTGGAAGATCGGGTCCGTCTACATGGACTCGCGGTGGCTGTCCGTGCTGGATCCGATCGCGGACTATGCCGTGGCACGGGTCAGCCGGGACGGCGCCGGATCGATCGAGTCCGTGGTGGGGCGGGGGCTAACGCTGGGCAGTGCACCGCCCAAGGGCACGCTCGTGACCGTCACGGCCTATCCCGCCAACGTCGGTGGGACGCCGATCGGTTGCCGCGGCGACACCGCGACCGGGCCGCGCGGCTTTCCGTCGCTGTCGTGCGCCGGACTGCCCGCCGGTACTAGCGGAGCGCCGTGGCTCAGCGGGTCGTCGGTCGTCGGCCTGATCGGCGGTTTCCACGGCGGCGGCTGCAACGACGACGTCTCGTACTCGCCACCGTTCGATGGCGCGGTCACTGCGCTGCTGACTAGGGCGCAGGAAAGAGGGCCGGGCGACACGGGCCCGACCACGGCGTTCAACGACGGCTGCTGAGCTAAGTGCGGAACTGGTTCAGCGCGCGCATCTTGTTCATCACATCCAGCGCCGCGATCTTGTAGGCCTCCGAGAATGTCGGGTAGTTGAACACCGCGTCGACCAGGTACTCGACGGTGCCGCCGCAGCCCATGACGGCCTGGCCGATATGCACCAGCTCGGTGGCGTTGGTCCCGAAGATGTGGACGCCCAGCAGCTTCAGGTCTTCGGTGGAGACCAGCAGCTTGAGCATGCCGTAGGAGTCGCCGGCGATCTGGCCGCGCGCCAACTCCCGGTACCGCGACACGCCCACCTCGTAGGGGATCGAGTCCTTGGTCAGATCCACCTCGGTCGCGCCTACGTAAGACACCTCCGGGATGGAGTAGATGCCGATCGGCTGCAGTTCCGACATCCCCGACGCCGGCTCGCCGAACGCGTGATAGGCGGCCAGCCGGCCCTGTTCCATCGAGGTCGCGGCCAGCGCCGGGAACCCGATCACATCGCCCACGGCGTAGATGTGGTCGACCTTCGTCTGGAACTGATCGTCGACGAAGATGCGGCCGCGGCCGTCGGCTTCCAGGCCCGCGTTGGCCAGGTCGAGATGATCGGTCTGGCCCTGCCGTCCGGCCGAATACATCACCGTTTCGGCGGGAATCTGCTTCCCGCTCGCCAGGGTGGTGACCGTGCCGGCGGGGCCGACGTCGACCGCGGTCACCTCCTCGCCGAACCGGAACGTCACGGCGAGGTCGCGCAAGTGGAACCGCAACGCCTCCACGACCTCGGGATCACAGAAATCCAGCATCGAGTCGCGCTTCTCGACCACGGTGACTTTGGTGCCCAGCGCGGCGAACATCGACGCAAATTCGATGCCAATGACACCGGCACCGACCACCACCATCGACGACGGCAGCGACTTCAGGTCCAGGATGCCGTCGGAGTCGAGCACCCGATCCTCATCGAACTCGACACCCGGGGGCCGCGCCGGCTTGGTGCCGGTGGCGACCACGATGTATCGCCCGGTGACGCTGACGTGCTCTCCACGGCTCTGGTCCTCGACCACCACGGTGTGCTCGTCGAGGAAACGGCCGTGTCCGGCGTACAACTCGATGCGGTTGCGCATCAGCTGCGAGCGCACCACGTCGACTTCTTTGTTGATCACGTGCTGCGTGCGCGCCAGCAGGTCGGCGGGCGTGATCTTGTCCTTGACCCGATAGCTGGCCCCATACAGTTCCCGCTGGCTCATGCCGGTCAGATACAGGACGGCCTCGCGCAGCGTCTTCGACGGGATCGTCCCGGTGTTCACACAGACGCCGCCGATCATCCGGCCGCGCTCAACAACCGCGACCGATTTTCCGAGCTTGGCCGCTGCGATCGCGGCCTTCTGCCCGCCGGGACCGGAACCAATGACGACGAGGTCGTACTCCATGAGATAGAGATGTACGCCGATTCCGGGAATCTCGCATGCCGACGGCATCAATAGCTGGTGAACAAACCCGATCTCGCGCCCGCCGGCGCGCGCCTCGAAGGGTTAGCGCTGCGGCGATGGGACCATATCGGTGATGATCACCGCACGATCCTCGCTCGCTACTGCCTGTGTGTTTTTGGTCACCGTCAGCGGCGGATGCAGCCGTGTCGTGGAGGGCGCGGGCACTGCGGCATCCGGTCGCGGCATTTCGACGGTTCCGCTGCCGCAGTTGTTGATCGATCCCGCGCGATTCCCGCGCGGGTATTCGGCGGTGGTGCTCGAACCGGCGTCGGCCGGCGCGGCGCTGCGGACCATCGACGGCGTGCCGGAGGGGTCGACTGTGACACCACCGGAGTGTGTCCCACCCGCACCGGGGCCGACGGCGGCGGTAACCGGCACCGGCCTCGGGGGAACGATGGCGGTCGCGGTCACCCGCGTCGGCGCGCCGCTCGCTGTGCGGCTCGACCAGTTGGCGGGTTGTCCGTCGTTTGCGGTGCAAGGTGGGGGCGCGGCGTCGTCGGTCAGCGTGACCGTGCTGGCGTCGCCGCCGGTGGGCGCCGACAGTTACGCCGTCGAGCAGACGATCTCGGGTGCCACGTCGCTCACCGCTCTGACGCTGGCCGCTCAGCTGGAGAACGTCAGAGTCATCGCCAGCACGACGGCGCCGCCGGGTGAGCTGCCCGACACGGTCACGCTCGACGGATTGTTCAGCGACGCGGTGCTCAGGGCCCGCCACTGCGGCCCGCCGTAGCGGTCATCCCCAGGGGCGACTTTGTCCACAGCAGGCTGTGTGGCGGCGGTGTTCAGACCCAACCCGGACGGTGGCGGCCGCCACGGTCGTTGCATGACCACTTCGCAACCCGACTTCCTGCTGAACCGGCCCGGCGCGCTGATCGCGGCGTTGCCCGCCGTGCTCGGCTTCGTGCCTGAGAAATCGCTGGTGCTTGTCACTCTCGACCGCGGCGAGCTCGGCTCGGTCATGCGTGTTGACCTCTCGACCCGCATCACCGACACCGTCGCTCACATCGCCGAGGTGGCCGCGGCCGCGCGACCCGACGCAGCGATCGCCGTCATCGTCGACACCGAAGGCGCGCAGTGCCCGATGTGCGCGGAAGACTTCCGTGAACTGACCGGAAAACTCACTGAAGCCCTTGCAGCACAGCGTATTTCGTTGATCGCCACACATGTGGTCGACCGGATCGAGGCCGGGGGTCGGTGGCATTGTGCTGACTGCTGTGGGGCGGGTGGCGCGGTCGAAGACCCGGCGGCTTCCCCGCTGGCGATGGCGGCGGTGCTCGACGGTCGGCGGCTCTACGCCCGCCGCCAGGACCTGCAAGATGTCGTCGCAATCAAGGATGCGGTGCGATGCGAGCGGCTGGCAGGTCTGATAGCGGCGAGGCTCGACGCCGCCGACGATGTGCGGCCTGAGGACGCCGACGACTGCGCTCGCCGTGACGTGGAGCGGGCAATCGCCGCGGCCGCGAAGGTGGCCGATCATGCGGAGCTCTCTGACGACGAACTCGCCACGTTGGCGTGCGCGCTGACGCACATCCGCGTGCGCGACACGTTGTGCGCGCTTGCGGTTGGCGACAACGCGGCACAGGCCGAGGCGTTGTGGAGCGTGCTGTCGCGTGCGCTGCCCGAACCGTGGCGGGTGGAACCGCTTGTGCTGCTGGCTTTCTCGGCCTATGCGAGAGGCGACGGGCCGCTGGCGGGGGTTGCGCTCGAGGCGGCGCTGCGCTGCGACGGCCAACACCGGATGGCCGGAATGCTCGACACCGCCCTGCAGTCGGGCCTACGGCCGGAGCAGATCAGGGAACTGGCCACGACCGGCTACCGGTTGGCGGCTCGCCTGGGCGTGCAACTGCCTCCGCGGCGGGTGTTCGGCCAGCGGGCGTGCTGAGCAGCCGGCTAGACCTTCTCGACCTTGACGGCGTGGGCCATCTGGTGGGGCAACTCGACCTGCTCGTGGCCGGGGATGATGATCGACACGCCGCCGGCCGGGTTCGTCTGCACCGTGACGCGGGCGTTGGGCACAACGCCGGCGTCCTTGAGGCGGGTGATGAGGTCGACGTCGCCCTGCACGTGTTCGGTGAGTTGGCGGACTACCACGGCCACGGGCGGACCGGCCGGCAACTCCGTGAGCCGCACCAGGCTGGCGTCATCCGACTTGGGGAGCAAGTCGACGCCCAGCTCGGCCAAACCCGGGATCGGGTTGCCGAACGGCGACGTGGTCGGGTGATTGAGCACCTGAACCAGCCGGCGTTCGACGTCTTCGCTCATCACGTGCTCCCAGCGACACGCCTCGGCGTGCACTTCCTCCCACGGCACGCCGATGATGTCCACCAGGAGGCGCTCGGCTAGCCGGTGCTTGCGCATCACCGCGACGGCGAGCATGCGGCCCTGCGCGGTCAGCTCCAAGTGGCGGTCACCGGCGACGTGCAGCAGCCCGTCGCGCTCCATGCGCGACACGGTCTGGCTGACGGTTGGACCACTCTGTTCGAGGCGCTCGGCGATGCGCGCCCGCAGCGGAACGACGCCCTCTTCTTCGAGGTCGTAGATCGTCCGCAGGTACATCTCGGTGGTGTCGACCAGATCGTTCATAGGGCACCCTCCGTTCGAGCTGAGTCTACCGGTACAGGGCGCGCCAAGGGTCGCTCCAAAAGCGTGTTCAGATAGCCGTGTGCCCGCCGGGGTGGGTTCCGGCGGGCACGGGCGATGAGCGCTTGCGTGAAGAGCCTCAGATAGCCGTGTGCCCGCCGGGGTGGGTTCCGGCGGGCACACGGGAGGGAGGTCAGCTGGCGTAGGACCGAAGGCGATCGGCCCGCTCGCCGTTGCGCAGCTTGGCCATGACTTCGCGCTCTATCTGGCGGACCCGCTCGCGGGACAGCCCGAACAGCTTGCCGATCTGGTCCAAGGTGCGCGCCTGGCCGTCATCGAGCCCGAAGCGCAGCCGGATCACCTGCTGCTCACGCTCGTCGAGAGTCGCCAGCACGTGCCGGATGTCGCTGTGCAGCAGCTCGGCGATCACCGCGTTCTCCGCCGACATCGCCTCGGCATCCTCGATGAAGTCGCCCAACGGGGCTTCCTCATCGCTGCCCACCGGCATGTCCAGGCTCACCGGATCGCGGCTGTGCTCGAGCAGGTCGGTGATCTTGTCGACCGGGATGCCCGACTCGGCGGCGAGCTCCTCGTCGGTGGCTTCACGACCCAGGCTCTGGTGCATTTCGCGCTTGATGCGGGCCAGCTTGTTCACCTGCTCGACCAAGTGCACCGGCAGCCGAATGGTGCGGCTCTGGTCGGCCATGCCGCGGGTGATCGCCTGGCGAATCCACCACGTGGCGTAGGTCGAGAACTTGAAACCCTTGGTGTAGTCGAACTTCTCCATCGCGCGGATCAGGCCCAGGTTGCCCTCCTGGATGAGGTCCAGCAGCGGCATCCCGCGCCCGGTGTAGCGCTTGGCAAGCGACACCACCAAGCGAAGGTTGGCTTCAAGCAGGTGGCTGCGCGCCGCCCGGCCGTCACGGACAACCATCGCAAGTTCACGTTTGCGGTTCTCGCCCAAGCGCTTCCGCGTCTCCAGCAAGTGCTGGGCGTAGAGGCCGGTCTCGACGCGCTTCGCCAGCTCTACCTCGTCCGCCGCGTTGAGCAACGCCGTCTTGCCGATGCCATTCAGGTACACCCGGACAAGGTCGGCTGCTGGACTCTGAGCGTCCAGATCGCCATCAACCCGGCTAACGGTGGCATTTGCCATTGCGGCCTCCCAATCCCCTCGAACTGTCATCGAGTTCAACGTCGCGAAGGCCCTCAAAGTTCCCGCGCATGTAGCGGAGTAACCCCTCTGATCTGCGGCTACGCGTCGGTGACCTGAGAATGTCCTGAGAATAGAGCTAGATTGCCCTAATCTTGCTCAGTCTCCGTGTGATTCGGTCGCTCCGGTTGCGGGTCGGCGTCGGCTGCAGGGCCGAGCGCGGGCCGGTTAGCCGTCGGGAACAACGGCGTGTGGTGGTTGCCGCGGGCGAAGCGGCGCGGCTCCTCGGCCCGGCGCGGCGGGCGGTCGTTGGCTATCAGCACAGCCATCCACGGCAGCGGCACGGAGACCAGAATGATCAGCAACGAGACCAACCCGTTGTGCCAGATGCCGAAGGCGACCGCCGCGAACACCAATGCCGGTATCCGACACGCCATCAGCGTCACGTACTTACGGACGCGCTCGCGGTGCTCTACCTCATACGGGGGAGCGGCGCCGGTGATGAGGACGGGCCGTCCGTCGTCGTCGAAACTCAGCTCAGGGCCGTGTTTCATACCTCCACTTTTCCACACCTGGCGCCCCGTGGGCAGGTCAGTTTCTTACGGCGGTCTTACCGGGCACAATGGCGATATGCAGACCCAGACGATCGAGCGCACCGAGACCGACGAACGCGTCGACGACGGGACCGACAGCGATACCCCGAAGTACTTCCATTTCGTCAAGAAGGACAAGATCGCCGAGAGCGCGGTGATGGGTACGCACGTCGTCGCGCTGTGCGGTGAGGTGTTCCCGGTGACGCGTTCGCCGAAGCCCGGGTCGCCGGTCTGCCCGGACTGCAAGCGCATCTACGAGATGCTCAAGAAGGGCTGACCCGGCCGGCGGCCGACGCGGCCTTGTCTGCGGTCTTGTCTGCTGTCGGCGCCGTCCCGCTGATGTCCTCGGTGCGGGCCTTCAGCCACCAGCGCAGCCGGTGTGCGTGCGTCTGCGGCGCCGGCCACTGCTCCTCAATGGCGTTGTTGAGTTCGGCGCCGATCACCACCGCGAATCCGAGGAAGAACGCGAACAGCAAGAACGCGATCGGCGTGGCCAGCGCGCCGTACGTGTAGCCCGTGCTGGTGATCCACCGCAGATAAAAGCGCAAACCGAAGCTCGCGATCAGAAAAACGATCGTTGCGAGCACCGCGCCGAGCACCAAACGGTGCGTCGGCAGCGGCTTGGGCAGCGACACCCGGTACAGAATCGTGACAGCCAACACGAGCCCGACGCCCAGCACCGGGTAGTACCCGTACTGAAGCACGTTGTCCCAGCTGTCTGGGATCCACTGCGCGATCTTCTGCGGGCCCAGCGCGATCACCGGCAGCACGATCACTGCGGCCACGAGCATCACCACGTAGATGCCAAGGGCGAAGAAGCGCTGACGCACCGGGTGTCGCAGCGGGGTCTGGCTGTGAGCCGCGACCACCGAATCCACGAACGCCGAGATCGCCGAAGATCCTGCCCAGAGCGAGATGACGAAGCCCACCGACACCACCTCGCCACGCGCTCCCTGCACGATGTCGGTGATCGTGGGGGCAATGATCTCGTTGACGACGCTGGGAGAAAAGAAGCTATTGGCGGCGCTGATCAAGCGGTGCTCGATGGTGGCCAGCGTGTCGGGCCCGAACAGCGGCGCGATGTAGGCCAGGCTGCCCAGCAGCCCCAGCAGCAGCGGAGGCAGCGAGAGCACCTGCCAGAAGGCCGCCTGCGCGGACTCCGAAAAGATCGAGTCATCCCAGGCCTTGGACAGCGTGCGCACGACGACACGCCAGATGTGATGCTTCGTGGGCTTCGCCGGGGCCTGGTCTGTCATGACCAGTCCAGGATTCCTGAAGCTAGGTACTCATGCCCAGCCCCCGCGCCGAGCGCGAGGCCGCTAGGCCTCCAGCGGGGCCCCGCTCGCCTCCAGGACGGCCGCCAACTCGATCAGTTTGGCCTCGTGCTCGTTGACGTGGTGCTGGCAAAACAAGAGCTCTGCGCCCGACGCCAGCTTGGCCCGCACGCGAGCAGCGGCGCCGCAACGGTCGCAGCGATCAGCCCTGGTCAGTTCGGGACTGGTAAGCGTTGCGTTCATGGCGTCTCCGTTTTCTGCTCCTCGCGCGAGCGGCTCAAACGCTCCCCTCGTGCATCTCCACTCTGACAGACGCATTCACGTCCGGCCTTGTTCCCGGGCCGTATGCCGGTGTGTCATGTCTCACGTTTCCTCGAGCAGTTGGCGAGCGGCTCCACCATGCTGTGCAGATGGATACCACCCACCGGGTGCTTTTACACATCTGTGCCACCGCCGAGTGGGAACGCGCGCAACGGCTCGAGGAGCTACGTCCCGACTCGTTGCGCACGGCCGGCTTCGTCCATCTGTCGACGCCCGAGCAGGTGCATTTACCCGCCAACCGGCTTTACGCCGGGCGGACTGATCTGGTGTTGCTACACCTGGACCCCACCAGGCTCGATAAATCGGTGCGCTGGGAACCCGGCGTAGCGGCGGATCCGGCGTCGATGGTGTTCCCGCACTTGTACGGTCCTCTGCCGCTGGCCGCGGTCGTCGCGGTCGCCGAGTACCGCCCGGGGCCCGACGGCCAGTTCGAACCCGTTCAGTCCTCGGCGGCCCCGGCGACATAGGCCTCGGCTTCCACCTCGATGAGCAGGTGGGGGGCGATCAGCGCCGACACCTCGACCATCGTGGCCACCGGGCGGACTTCGGCGAACACCTCACGATGCACGGCACCGACCTCGCGCCACAACGCGATGTCGGTCACATACATGCGGGTGCGCACCACATCCGTCAGCGCAGCACCCGCCTCGCGTAGCGCAATCTCGATGCGGCGCAAGGCATCCCGTGTTTGGGCGGCGATGCCATCGCCCTCGCCGGTGGTGCCGGCGACGACGACATGCGGGCCCAGCCGTACCGCACGTGAATACCCGACCTCCGACTCGTATGCCGACGCCGAAGATATGTTGACCCGTCGAGCTGACACCCGATCAGGTTAGGCGCGGCGACGCTGAGCCGCGGTTTCTCCCCGCGCGTCTCCGGCGAGTCCACGTTCCCGCATGCGGTCTGGCAGGAAGCGGGACGCCACCGCGACCAGCCCCAGGAACGTGAACGGGATCGCCCAGTGGCAGACGATCGACGGTGTCGAGCCGCCGCGTGGCAGCGTGGTGCCTGTAGCTAAGGCGCGCGGCCGGGCCGAATGTGCGCTGTGGCGCGTGCGGGTTGATGCTCTTGGCAGCGAAGCGAGAGTGGCGCGAATGTCCTCGACCGACGGTGTTCATTTCGCTTGCCACACTCTCAGATAGTCGACGTCAAGACGATCGACGGCGGTCTGTGACGGCAACACAAGGTTGACGTCGCGCTGCCAATCGTTGTCGACCATCACATCGAGAATGATTTGCATCGGCCCGTTCTCGATCTGGGTGGCGTCGGTGAAGCGTCCGCATTCTTGGCCGTCGATGAGTGTTTACAGGGTGGGCTGGTCCAGTGCCCAAAGCCAGGTGCCGTCGCGTTGCCGGCGGGCGACTTCGGCGGTCTTGGCGCCGCCCTCGAAGCGCGCGGTGGTAAGCGCGAGGTCTCCTTGGCGAAGGGCGGGAAGCTGCTCCTCGTGTTTGACGGTGACTCCTGCTGCGACGAGCTGCTGGAAAGCGGCGCGGATCTCCTCGCTGCCGGTGGCGATGTTTCCGCCGGGCAGGGCAAGGATTGCGTTGGCCTCGTAAAGATCGACCAAGCCCTCGACGTCGCCGCTGTTGAGCCGTTCGGCGAAGAACGCGCCAAGCTCGTTGGGCTCGGTGGCGTGGCCGCGGGTAGTTCGGGTTCTCATTTTCTTCTGTCCCATCAGGTCGGTGCCAGGCTTTTTGCTGGACTTCACGAACGCTACGGCCAACCACTGACAGCAAGAGGGCCACAAGATCGTGCCGTGCCGCACATGTCGGTGCGCCGCCATCGCGGCCGGTTAACATGGTCGCTCTGCGGCACCGGGGTCGTCTAGCAGAAGGAGCGTCGATGACCACGCGCGGCATCTCGGAGGACGCGCTGCTTGCGCAGGAGGCGTGCTTCGCGCGGGCATTCGCGGACGGCGATCCGGCGGTCGCACGGGACCTCTATCAGCCCGACGTGGTGTACGTGAGCCCGACGGTACGCCTCTTCGATTGGCCGGCCCGGATCGACGGCATCGAGCGCACACTCGAGTTCATCGCACTCACCATCCGTGCCTGCCCGGCCATCCGCTACGAGGCGGTGGAGCACGCCATCACGCCCGGTGCGGACGCGGCGTTCGTGCGCGTGCAGTTCGACTGGACCCGGGATGCGGAACGCCTGCGCTCGACGTACGTGGTGATCTACCGCTATCGCGACGGCCGGATCGCCCGCCAGGAGCTGTACTACGACCCGAGCGGGGCGCTGGAGCGACTCGGGGCCGGTTGAGCGCTAAATAGTCTCAATCAAGGTAGTCGCGCACTAGGGCCCAATATGCGCTGTAGGTTTCGTGCGTCAACGCTGGTGGAGTCGAAGCGTTATTGCGCCGAATATCTTGGACTGACGGCGCTCCTCTCCGACCGAGGAGGTACCCATGACCACCACCCGCTGACGTGTCCAACTGTTGGGGCAGCCCCGCGCAAAGCTTCACCTGTTCGGTTGCCCAACGTCACAGAGAGGTCGCCTTAGCGCGGGGCTGCGGTCTATCAGCGATGCAGCAGCAGCCGGGTCGCTACCTTCAGCGACTCCGGGAGGTTGTCACTTGCTGGTCTTCTTGCTCGTGAGCCCACCACCGATCTTTGAGAGCGCGCTCGCGAGCCCGCCGCCGGCCTTGGTGCCCTTTGCACTCGCCGTGTCGGGTGTCACCTTGTTGCCGTTAGCCGTCTGGTTCGGCGGGGTGAGGAGCTTGGCGACCGGCCCGGAGCCGACCGTAGGTGCGTTAGTCGTGTCCGATCCACCGGCCGGCGGGTCCGTCCTCGCGGCCGCATTGGACGTGACCGACGCCGGCACCTGGTTGGCCTGCGCCAGCGCGGTGCCCGACGGGGCCGGCGTCTTGGGTTTCACCACTCCGCCAGGGTCCGTGAACGGAACTATCGCCGCCGCAACAATGTCACGTACGTTCAGCAGGTTGGCGAAGGTCCCGAAGTCGGTAGTGAGAAGTCCCGAGGTAGTGGTCATTCCTGTCGGATCTCCGTTGAGGAAGGCGCCGGTGAGAACGATCGGGGCGTTGATCAGGACGCTGGCGGCCGTCACGAAGTCACCGGTGGTCACCGCGGTGAACAACGCCTGGGCGGTATCCGCGAACGCCTGTGTGAAGCCCAGGATGGGGTAGACAACAGCAAGGCCGAGGTTAAGAACGGAGCCCAAGCTGAAAAGAGCCTGGCCCGCTGCTCCTATATTCCCGAACACGGCGCTGCCCACGCTTGATACCCCCTCCAGCAGTGGCGCCAGAGAAAATGCCAGGTCGAGCGTGAAGTACGTAGCGAGGCCGTTGATCGCGCCGGCGACGTCGCCCATTGCGAGCGAGCTGGCCGCGGATTGCAGGGCTGCGGGTATCCCCTGCACCCAAGTCACAAGGCCTGAGACAGTGGTTTGGGCGCTGGTGGCGAGGGCCGTCAGATAGGCAAGCTGGTTGGCGATGACTACTTTCGCGATGGGAAACTCAGCCACCCGCTGCGCCAGACCTACCGTGTTGGTGACGGTATCTGTGATGACTCCGAGCAAGGTGGTGATGGGACTCACGAATTGGGTGAGCTCGACCGCCGAGACATGCACTGAGGGGATATGGACATCGGGTAGTGGCGGCGCGAGGGGAGAGACCGCGATGACACTGGCCCCTACCAGGGCGACACCCGCTGTGGCGTACGGACGGATCGCTGTGTGCATATGACAACCCTTTTCAGACGATGTGAGGTCGGATACAGGGGATCGTAAGCTTGTCCGCTCGAGCAAATGCTGGAATGACCAAGAATTATGTGGCACATAAGTTACTGGCAAGTACAGTTAACGCCGCGCGACCACCGCTGAGCTGTTCACGCGGCCATCCCCTGCGGCCGGGCCGGGCGACAACCTTTATCTGACGATCCTCAATTGCCGACCAGTCCATCGATCTGCAGGCGCAACGCCGCGGCGATCTCGCTGGCGTCGGAGCGGCTCAGCCGCACACCGGCCCCCCGGTTCGCGGCGTCGTCGAGGCGCTGGAGATGACGGCGCAGCCGGGCCACCGTCGCGGCCACCTCACCGATCGGTCCTTCATCGGTGACATCGTCACGGCGCGTACGGTAAGCCTTCTGACGACACGCCGACGAGCAGTAGGTGGCGCGGCCCAGAAAGAATCTTCCGCAGGTCAGGCATCGCTTCACGGTAACAATTTACCGTGTTACACCGGCGCGGCGTAGGCCCTGCGTGCGGCCGTCACGGTCATGTCGTCGACGGTGCGGTCCTGAAACCGAGGTTTCCGTTTAGGCGCGGAACGGCCCAAAACGGTGCGTTTCCAAGGGGTTTCGGCGTAACCTGACACGCTGATACTGTTTGTCGGGCAACGGTTTTGAACCTGTATCGCCTTTGCTGGGCGCGATCGGCGCATCCTATACACGTCTTAATTGGCATGCCAGGCAGTCCGGCGAAAAAGGGTTGCATAAAAAAACCGAGACCCCCTCCATGCTGATCCAACCCTCCGACCAACCCCGATGCGATCAGCGCCGTCACGGCCACACCCCCCCTGGGTGTCACCATGCACCAATATGACAGTGGCGCAAGCCTTTTCGGCTTATGCTCACACGGGGAAGTCCATGTTGGGCGCGGGTGAATCCAATGCCGAGCGGGAGTGAATCATGGGCAGCCCGGGGTATTGGTCTACGCCTCGACGCGGTCATGCAATGGGCTGCACGGGTTTCTTTTAGGTGGACTCCAATGAGCCTATGGCACAAGCGATTTGGAGGGTGTTTAATGCTGTGGCACCTTGGCTTAGGCAACTACCTATGCACTCCCTATGGCTTCTATCTATGCGCCAGTGCCGCGCACGTTCCGGGGGGTATCGGGGCTCGTTTGACGGGTGGTCGCGCTCAGCGTCGACCTTCCCGCGCGTGCCGGCGCTCCTGGGCGATGAGCTCCATCGCATGGCGGCGATCCAAGCCAGCATGTTCGCTGGCGTGCCGCACAGTCAGCCAGGCGTGCTGGGACAAGTGGCGGATCTCCATCCCCAGGTGCTGCCCGGCGTGCCGAGCGGACACGGCCACACGCCGCGCCACCGCCTTGCTGCTGGTTGCCCGTTCATGATCGGTGACGTGCCTCTCGGCCATGCTCGCGCGCTCTTCGCGGTGCCGCGCGTAGAGACTGTCGTGCGCCGCCAGATGCCTGCTCGACAGCGCCGCATGCTCCTCCACATGGCGGTGTTCGACAGCCGCGTGCTCGGCGGCGTGCCCCGAACCGGATTCCGGTCTCTCTCCATTCCCCTCGTTCGCCATGATGGTCATTTCCTCCTCTCGAGTACTTGAGCTACTACATCTACATCGGCCCTGACGCTACACCGCACTCACGAGCACCAATCGGTCATCGGAGCAGATCAAGAACGAGTGGAGAAATCCAGCGCCCCGGCAAGCTGTCGCTGGCCTTACTGCGCCGTGACAAGGTGGATTATCAGGTCGACCTCGCGGTCGAGTTCGCGGGGTCGCGGAGCGTACGCTCGCGGCAACGAGGCGCGCGTGGGGGCTGGGCGGTGCGAGTCCGAGCTGGCTCAGTCGCGTGCGGAGACGGTGATGCGTTTTATGCACTACCCTCCCCGGGTATGCGCTGCAGCGGTCTCGTCATGCAGCCCTTGGGCTGCAATGCGGAGCAGTCGCGGGGAAATCCCCACCGCAAAAAACAGCGCACCCCCTCCATGCGCGCGATTACCCTCCACCAACCCCAAAGCCGCAGGTCAGACCCCCTATGCCTATCCCTCCGAGGTTTCATCATGCAATGGACTAGACCCCTGAGGAACTGAATTGCCTCAGGGTCACGCTTAATGATCGGGTTGCTGGACGCCGCGATATGCGTTGCGGCGCAGAGGGTTTGGGCTGTGCCCATTGTGGGATGCGTGCCCGAACATGGCCTAGGGTCAAGCTGGCTTTAGGCAGCGCCGATAAGCCGAGTGGCACAAGCGGTTTCGATGGTCAATGATTGGCATGCCATCCTGGGCTTAGGTGACTCCCTACGCCGCGCGCTGGGGTTCTGTCTATGACATTGCAGTGCTAGGTTCTGCGGCGGCCTCTGGCTCGGTTGCATGCCCGATGCTCCGGACCTGTCCAGCGACTTCTGTCTAGGTCATTGTGGCCCATGTCCCACGCGTCGGTTGGCAGGATCTGTTCGTGGCATCTGGCGCAGTTCACGTTCCCGGCGGCAACGATTGGCGCCCACTGTTGGCGTAGGCGTTCGTGGGCGGCGCCGTAGCCGCGTTCTGCGGTGGTCCCGCGAGCCTTCCAGCTTTCTCGACGACACTGCTCGCATCGGCCGCTGCGATGGGTTGTGAGAGCGCGCGTCGGGCATGGCCCACTGTTGCCGATGCAGGGCTTTTGCATCATCGCGTGAGGTTCCTTACCGCTTTGTCGAACTTGTCCATCACCATGTCCAGATCCGTACTGGTCCAGATCGCGTGACCGTCCGCCATAAAGATTGCCTGGTTGAATTCTTTGCGGCGAGCATCGGCAGTGTCGCTGTCTGTTGTGAGCAGACGTAGGAACTCGCGCCGCAAGTCTGCGCTATCGATCACTGCGGTATCCGTTGTCGCGCTCTGGCGTGCGGAAGCAGAACTTGTCGGCAGCGCAATCGGCACACCAGGATCCGCGGCCCACTAGCACGCCACCACACGACGGGCAGAAGCGAGCTTCTTGCATCGCGGGTGGGTCGGCAACGGTGAGCTGCATGTCTTCAAGGGTAAACCTACGGTTGAGGGTTTCGGCGCGCGCCGGGCAGCGGTATGCCGAGCCGGCCGCCGGCCATAGTGGGCGATGTCGCAGTGAGTGCAGCATTGGCGGGCGATGGATGCCAGCGCCGAAGCAGGGTCGCTGGAAGGCCATTCCTAGGATTTTTCTCCTTGTCAGGTCGGGTCGGTGCTGTTGGTGTGTCTACAGGCATTCTGCGGCCGGCAATGGGCGGCTGTATGTGAGTGCCGGACCGCAGCCGAGTCTTTTGACTCACGTGTGTTGCGCCGCTTGGCTTTTCGCTTCTCATACCGATCCGTTGTGTGGGTGCCGGCTGCAGGTTGGGGCAGCACGCCCAGCAGTGACCGCATTCGATCGAGCTGGGCGCCAACAGTGGCCCGCCGCAGCCGACGCAGCGTGGGTGGGTGTTCATGAACGCGCGGTAGGCGGCCTTGAGTTGATCGGTGATCGGGTGCTGATCGCCGTATTTGGATTTGAAGTGCCCGTGCAGGTCGGGGTGTGTGATGTTGTCGGTCATCAGTTCTGTGTGTTTCCTGTGAGGCGCAGTACGTTTAGCACGCTTGCCGCGTTAGTTCTTTATCTGCGCGGGTCACGTGGAGTCATCCGGGAACACGTGCTAAACGTGCTGTCGCGGCGTGTTGTGCCAGGCAGACGGCGGTTTCAGTCGTCATCGGCGATGTCCTCGGCCGATTTCAGCGAAATTCCCAACCGCCACCGTTTGCCGTTGCTGGGCGGCTGCGCGGGGTAGCCACGCTTGTCTAACGCTTCGCCGAAAGCGCCGCGGCCCATCGGGTCGCAGCGACCGTCGGCCTGCTGCCACCGCTCGAACGCCTCAAACAGGGCGCCGGTGGTCGCCTTGTCCTGCGCTCCCCCGACATGGCAGCGCTCGGCGATGAACCTGCCGACCGCGTCGTTGCGCTGCTGATATTTGTCGGTGGCCACCCGTACGCTGTCGGGTTCGTCCAGGCCGCGCTCCCGATAGTCTTTGCAGCCGTCGACGAGCCAGGACAGGATCCCGTCGGCTTCGAGTGCGAGCTTGTCGTCGAGTGTTTCGTCCTGTTCTTCGTCGGGGATGCGGACGGTGAACGGGACAACGCGGATCCGCGCCCACACGGCCGGATCGTCGCCGGACACTTTGGGCAGGTGGTTGGTGACCATGATCGGCAGGTGCGACGGGGTGAATTCGACGAAGTTCTCCCGCATGTAGCGGGCTTTGATCGGGTCGCCGCCGGTGAGCCGTTTCATGGTGGCTTCGGCTAGCTTCCGGCCTTCGTCGGACTCGCTGACCACGACCAGGCGCCGGCCGCATAGATCCATCTGCCCGGTGGGGTGGGCGCCGTCGCGGTGCATGAACAGTTCGGGGTCGGCGGTGGCGGCGTAATCCCCGAGCGTGTACAGCCATGCTTTGTACAGGGTGCCTTTTCCGTTGCGGCCGGTGCCGGTGAAGATCGGCAGCAGATGTTTGAGCACTTGGCCGATCAGCGCTAGGCCGCCGAGGCGTTGCACGAATTCGCGAACTTCTTCGTCGGGTAGCACCCTGGCGAGGAATGCGTCGAATTGGGTCGCGGCGAGACCGGCGTCGTCGTAGGCGCCGCGGCATACTTCGGTGATCCGGTCGGCCGGGTTGTGGGGGCGTTGCTCGAATGTTCGCAGGTCCAGGGTGTAGTTGGCGCAGTTCAATAGCCACGGGTCGGCATCGATGTCGTCGACGGTGACCGAGAATGCTTGCAGCGCAGCGGCTTCGGTGAGGATGCCGTTGATTGCCGGTGCTGTCTCGAAACGGGCGATATCTTTGAGGCGTTTCTGTTTTTCCTCTTCGGGCAGGTCCGCTTTGGCTATCGCGGCACGGGAGCGCCTGAGCATGGTGTGCACTGCGCGCCGCGCGGCACCGTCACCGTCGGGTGCGAATCGGGTGCCGTCCCAGCGGTGCCACCCGATTTTGTTGACGTAGAGCAGTTTCCCGCGGAATTGTGTGGCCAGTTTGTTGGCCTGGCCCAGATGCGCCGCATGGGTGATGTTCTGAAGGTCTTCGTCATCTTCGGAATCTGTTGCGCCGTCGTCGGGTGGCGCATCGGTGTGCGGGTCGTCCCCGTTGCGGCCGAAACCCTGTTGATAGAGCCGCTCGGAGACGGCCCGACCCTGGTCGATGTCCTCGGTCATGACGCCCTCCGTCGTAGCCACGGCTTCTCGGCGTAGAACTCGTTGCGGTCTTTGATGTGTTGCCCGATCGCCGACCAGTCCGCGGCAGTCGAGATGGTGTGCGACGCTTCGCACTCGGCCACCTGGCAGGTCTCCACGCGCAGCGCGTGGTGCCGGGCTGCGTCGAGCAGCGCGGCCGTCTTCGCCGGGTCGTCATCGTCGAGTGCGCACCATTCGGGGGTGCCGGCCGCCGGCCAGGACCCGGCCGCGGCCAGCGTGGGAGCCACGAACTCGTGAACGTCCCACCAGGACACCTGCTGCGACGCGATACACTTGGTGGCATTGGCGATATCTGGAGATGGCCGGTCCTGTGGCGGGGCCGGCCTCTCGCATTTAGGCGGCATCGCTACCACCTGCCCGCCTACGCCGGGTCTTGGCCGACTTCAGCGCCAACCTGGCGTAATACGCGCGGCGCAAGTGTTCGGCGCGCTTCGGGTCGCCATCGGCTTCAGCGAGGAACTTGTCCTCAAATACCTTGCGGGCGTTAGCGGTTCGGGCGGAACGGTCTATAGTGTTCGCCCATGATGTTTCGACGGCGATTGTGCCGCGTAGTGAACGTTCGGCCGGTGTGAGCGGCATTCTGAACCTCTGGGAATGACGAGGCGAGCCCCTCCTCGACGAGGAAGTGCTCTGTTATGCCGCCACCGTGTTGGTGGACAGGTCGGGGTAGTCTTTCGCCCCGACTCAAGTCACGTAGACAAGTGAATTATAGTACAGCGCCGCAGAATCTCGGCGTACAGCGCAGGCTGGGCGAGTCGGCGCTGCTCCGCGGTCAGTGTGGAGAGACTGCTGATTCGCCGGCCGAGGCTGTTGTCGGTCACCACGAGCCTTATGTCTGCCAGGTCGACGTCGTGGCGGTCCCCGCTGCGCAACGCATCGAGAATGACGGTCAAGTGCGATGCTCGTGGTTCGAAACCCTCTGCCAGATGCACCGTCCCGTCACCCAAGGGCTCGGTCGTCGGGCCGTTCCTCAAGTCTTCGCGCCGGCTCTGCCTGGCCGACCGGGGCAGCACCCGGAACCATTCGCCGGGCGAATTACTCGCGAACGTGCGCGCGCTGCGCGAGTCGGCGCCGCGACGAGTCTTGACGACGATCGCATACCGCTGCTTTCGAAAAGTCTTCCGCGCGCCACTGGCGTCGATGAAGACCACCTTGTCTCGTCCGGTCACAACTCGCCCAATCCGAGGCCGCGGGCCTCTGCGGCGGCGCGCTCGGCGGCGGTGGCTCTGGTGTAGCGGTCGATCATGTCGCGTGTTGACCATCCGGCCACGGCCATCAGGCCGCCCTCGGAGCCGCCGGCGGCCAGCCACCGCGCCGCGGCGGTGTGCCGCATCAGGTGAACGTGGAAGCCCTTGAGGCCGGCCAGCTCCGCACGGTACTGAAGGGTGTTGCGCAGCCCGAAGTAGGCCAGTTCCTTACCGCGGTCGCCGAGCCACAGCGCGGCGGTGTCGGCCAGCCGGTGGGCGCGCCGGGCACGCAGATAGCGGTCGATCGCGCGCGCGGTGTGCGGGCCGAACGGCGCCACGCGGCCTTTTCCTCCCTTGCCGCGGCGCACAGTGACCAATCCGCGCACCAGGTCGACGTCGGCCACGGTGAGGTTGATCACTTCGCCGGCGCGCATCCCGGTCTCGGCCATCAGCCGCACGATGGCCTCGTCGCGGCGGTCGCGGAAGTCCTTGCCGGCGCAAGCCTTGATGAGGCGGCGCAGCTCGTCGTCAGTCAGGCTCTCGGTGACCTTGGCGTCCAGTTTCGGGGCCTTGAGCCCGAGCAGCGGATCGTCGTCGATCTCGCCCTCCTCTTCGAGCCAGCCGAGAAGCGGCGCACGCCGAGCTGGCGCGCCCGCGCGGTGGCCGGCTCGGCTCCGGCGTCGAGCAGATCGGCGATGTAGCCCTTCACCAGATCGCGGTCCAGGGCCGGGGTGCGGCCGTTGTCGTGGCACCAGCGGATGAACCCGCGCACGCCGTCGCCGTAGCTCTTGATGGTCTGCGGCGACTTGCGCTCAGCCCGCAACGCCAGCTCCCAACTGGGCAGCAGGGCGGCCAGGTCGAGGGCCGGCGGTTTGCGGCGCCAAGTCCGCGCAGGGCGGTTCAATTGAATATCTGGCATAGCGCGATATCTTAACTGACTGCGCTGTGCTAACTCTATTTTCCGACAAAACACCTAGTAGACGCATAAATATGGCGTCTTGGCTAGTCAAGGTAGTCGCGCAGAACTTGAGAACGACTCGGGTGACGCAACTTTGACATTGTCTTCGACTCGATCTGGCGGATCCGTTCTCGGGTCACGCCGTAGACCTGTCCGATCTCGTCCAGCGTGCGCGGCTGGCCGTCGGTCAGCCCGAACCGCAACCGCACCACACCTGCCTCGCGCTCCGAGAGCGTCTCGAGTACCGACTGCAGCTGATCCTGCAGCAATGTGAACGACACGGCATCGACGGCCACGACCGCCTCGGAGTCCTCGATGAAATCGCCGAGCTGGCTGTCGCCCTCGTCTCCGATGGTCTGGTCCAACGAGATCGGCTCGCGGGCGTACTGCTGGATTTCCAACACCTTTTCCGGTGTGATGTCCATTTCCTTCGCGAGCTCCTCGGGCGTGGGCTCACGTCCCAGATCCTGCAGCAACTCGCGCTGAATGCGGCCCAGCTTGTTGATGACCTCGACCATGTGCACCGGGATGCGGATGGTGCGCGCCTGATCGGCCATCGCGCGTGTGATGGCCTGGCGGATCCACCATGTCGCGTAGGTCGAGAACTTGTAACCCTTGGTGTAGTCGAACTTCTCGACCGCGCGGATCAGCCCAAGATTGCCCTCCTGGATCAGGTCCAGGAACGCCATGCCGCGGCCGGTGTAGCGCTTGGCCAGGGACACCACCAGGCGCAGGTTTGCTTCCAGCAGGTGATTCTTCGCCCGCTCCCCGTCGCGGCAGATCCACATCATGTCGCGGCGCTGCGGCGCGGGCAGCTTCTCGCCCTTTTCGACGAATTCGGCCATCAGCTGGGTGGCGTACAACCCGGCCTCGATCCGCTTGGCGAGCTCGACCTCTTCCTCGGCGTTGAGCAGTGCAACCTTGCCGATCTGCTTGAGGTACGCGCGCACCGAGTCGGCCGAGGCGGTGAGCTCGGCGTCCTTGCGGGCCTGACGCAGCGCCTCGGATTCTTCTTCGTCCCAGACGAAGTCGCCCGACGCCTTGTCTTTTTCGGTTGGCTCCGCGATTTCGTCGTCATCTGGCGTCGGCAGGTTCTCGCCCGCTTCGGCCGCCGCTTCCGGCTCCGCCTCGGCCTCGGCTTCCGCCCCCGCTTCGGCCTCATCCGCGACGTCTTCGACTTCCTCGATGTCTTCGACTTCCTCGAGATCGACGAGGTCCAGTTCCGCGTCTACCTCAAGTTCGTCACCCGGTTCGACGTCTTCAAGGTTGTCGGCCTCGAGTTCGTCGGTGGTCTCTTCGGGTTCGGGCGCCGCGCCATTCGACGTCGCCGGCGCGGCGGCCTTCTTGGAACGGCTGCGCGGCGGTGCGGGGGCTTCCGCCGCAGAGGTCTTGGCGCGGGTAGCGCGTGACTTCGTCGCGGTCTTGGTCGTCGTTTTGGCGGCGACCTTAGTGGGGGTCTTGGTGGCGGACTTCGTCGCCCGCGCCGTGCTCTTGGCCGGTGTGACAGAAGCGGCGGCCTTGCCCGTCGCCCTCGTTGTCTTGGCGGCGCGCTTGGCCGGGGCTGATGAGCTTCGGGCCTTCGCCGTTGTCTTCTTGGCGGGGGTTTTGGTAGCGGTTCGCTTCACCGGCTGTTCGGTCGCCGGGCTTGCCTTAGTCGCTGCCACGTACACCCTTTCGGTCTGCCGACCGCGTGACGTCAGGGGGCGTGCCCCGTCGAAGGCCGGCTGTCTTGCACTATGTCGAATGTCGGCGTGATATCAACTGCGGATATGCGCCGCCATCCGGTCGTGCGGCCGCCGTGGACCATTGTAACGACAGAGTGTGCTCAGACCCCGCTCAGCGGGCTGATTCCACGGGCGGGATTGACTTGACCGGCCACCGCGGCACCGACGATCCCGGCGGTGTTCTGCAGTGCGGCGGCCACGACGGGCGTGCGATTCTCTAACAACGGGATCCACTTGTCGGCCTTGCGGCTGATCCCGCCGCCGGCGATGAACAAGTCCGGCCAGATCGCGTTTTCGATCGCCACCAGCACCTTTGTCACCTCGGGTGCCCACTTCTTGTAACTCCAGTGATGGTTCTCCTTGACCGACGACGCGGCGCGGTGCTCGGCCTCCTTTCCGCCCACCTCCAGATGGCCGAACTCGGTGTTGGGCAGTAGCACCCCGTTGTGCATCACCGCCGACCCGATACCGGTGCCGAACGTGAGCAGCACGATCACCCCGCCTTTGTCTTTGCCGGCCCCGTACTTCACTTCGGCCACTCCTGCCGCGTCGGCGTCGTTGAGCACCGTGACGGCCTGGCCGCCCAACGCCGCGCTGATCACGTCACCGGCACTGACGCCGATCCACGACTTGTCGACGTTCGCCGCGGTGCGCACCAAACCGTTGGTCACCACTCCGGGGTAGGTGACGCCCAGTGGTTCGTTCCAATCGAACTTCTTGACCACCGCGGCGATGGTTTTGGCGAGCGCAGCCGGAGTGGCCGGCTGCGGCGTGGGCAGCTTATACCGGTCGCCGATCAGGTACCCGGTGTCGAGATCGACGATGCCGCCCTTGACGCCGCTGCCACCGACATCGACGCCGAATCCTCGGCGGTGCGACCCTGCGCCGGCCGACGATTCGGTGACAGGTGAGTCAGTAGCGGTCATGGGCACTCCTCGACGAGGCGGGCAACAGGTGACGCGACCCCAACATTAGTGGCTGCGATGCGGCCAGGTGTGGCTGTCGCAACACCGGTTGTGCTGCGATGTGGGGGTGACCGCACACGACATCGACGCCGCCAGGCTGCGGGCGGTGGCCGAGGAGTTGGCGAGGGAGGCGGCAGCTTTCGTGCGCCGCCGCCGGCCCGAGGTGTTCGGTCAGAACGGATCGGATGCCGGCGATTCGGCTGTGCGGTCGAAGAGCACGCGCACCGATCCGGTGACCATCGTCGACACCGAAAGCGAACGACTACTTCGTGACCGGCTCGCTGAGTTGAGGCCAGGGGAGCCCGTGCTCGGCGAGGAGGGCGGCGGCCCGGCGAAGGAACAGCGCGACCGAACGGGGTCGGTGACGTGGGTTCTGGATCCGATCGACGGGACGGTCAACTTCGTCTACGGGATACCGGTCTACGCGGTGTCGGTCGCGGCACAGGTCGATGGTGTGTCGGTAGCTGGTGCGGTCGCTGACGTGATGGCCGGGCGCGTGTACTCGGCGGCCATCGGACTCGGTGCGCACGTCGTCGACCAGAATCATGAGCGAATATCATTGCAGTGCAATGATATTCACGATATCGCGCTGGCACTGGTCGGCACCGGCTTCGGATACGCGCCGGAGCGACGGGCCGCCCAGGCCTGTGTGCTTAAAGGCGTGTTGCCGGCGGTGCGCGACGTACGCCGCATCGGGTCGGCCGCGCTGGACCTGTGCATGGTCGCCGCCGGACAACTCGACGCTCACTACGAACACGGCCTCCACGTCTGGGACTGGGCCGCCGGTGCGCTGATCGCCGCCGAGGCGGGCGCTGTGGTGCACCTACCTGTCGCCGGCGAGGACGCGGTGACGGCGGCGGCCGCACCCGGGATCGCGGTCCAGCTGCTCGACCTGCTGAAGGGGCTCGACGCGGTTGAAACCCTGCCAGGCGTCGAGTCGTAACGAGCGCGGATCCGTAACGCTGCGGCCTGCGGCCTGCGGTCAGCAGGCGTCGGCGTGAATCTTCGGCAGCAAAGACAAATCCGGCGGCGCGGTGGCCTCTGGGCGCAAGCTCGCGAGCATGGCGTCGATGTCGTCGCTATGGGTGAGTGTTTGGAATTGCGTGCCGAGGGCCAGGTCAACCGAGTCGTCGGGGCGCTGATCCTCGAACAGCTCGGTGCACGGTGCCACCAGCCAGACGGCCGCCGCCGCGGCCTGCCCGGCGGGGCCGAACCGAATCTGGCCCTGGCATGTCAGACGGGTGTTGGCATAGATCGGGTCATTCGCCGCCGTTGGTTGAGCAAAGCCAAGATCGCGCAATGCGCCGGACACGTCGGCCGCCTGACCGCCCTGACCACTGGCGTTCAGCACACGGATCTTCGTGTCGGCAAGTTTCGCCGGCGCGATCTTCGTCATCGTCGCCCGGGACACCTGCTGGCCGAGTTGCGATTGTGAGGGATCGGCCGGGGCAGGTGGCGCGTTGCAGAGGGCGGCTTCCCGGATGTCAGCAGGGCGAGTCAGCGCCACGACCCACACGACGGCCACTGCCACGGACAAAATCACCCCGACGACGATTCCGGGGCGGTAATTGCGCCGTCTGAAGGGCCTGCCGTGCCGGTCGAAGGCGGTGCCTTCGGTGATTTGAGCGACCACGACTGCACTCTAGAGGGCCGTCCGCACCACAGCAGTTGCGCGCTGGCCTAATATGTGATGCAAATCACACTTGAACACGCGGGATTACGGGCACGAATCGTTTGGTAGATGCGTTCGGCACTGGTACAAAGCCTTGCTGCAGGTTGTAGATAGGGGGCAAGACGATGGCTACGGACTATGACGCCCCACGGCGTACCGAGACCGACGATGTGTCTGAGGACTCGCTGGAGGAGCTCAAGGCGCGGCGCAACGAGGCACAATCAGCGGTGGTCGACGTGGACGAATCAGAGTCGGCCGAATCCTTCGAGTTGCCCGGCGCGGATCTGTCGGGCGAGGAACTGTCGGTGCGGGTCATTCCGAAGCAGGCGGACGAGTTCACGTGCTCGAGCTGCTTCTTGGTGCACCATCGCAGCCGTCTCGCTAGCGAGAAGAACGGCGTGATGATCTGTACCGACTGTGCCGCCTAGTCGATGGCGCGTGCCTGGAGCGCCGCCAGCGCCCGATCGGGATGGCGGCTGCTCACCAGCCAGTACGGCGTTGGATCGTCGGGGTCGTCCAGCACGACCAGCACCATCGGGCCAACCCAGGCCCGATGCAAGACGTAGGCGGCGGGATCGAGTTGTCGGCCGAGCGCCGATGACTTCGCCGAGCGGGGGATTTCGGCCGAGCGCGAGATGACGGTCGCGGGCAGGTGGGCCGGCCCGGCCCACAGCTCGGGACCGTCGCCTGCGTCGACCACTCGTACTTCGATTCGCCCCAGCCAGACCATGGCGGCGGCCGCGACCGCGAACAGTACAGCGAACGAGATCCAGCGCGG
Source organism: uncultured Actinomycetota bacterium (assembly GCA_963811535.1). Lineage (GTDB taxonomy): Bacteria > Actinomycetota > Actinomycetes > Mycobacteriales > Mycobacteriaceae > Mycobacterium. The sequence goes on from CAWERF010000004.1 coordinate 717,951, forward strand.
CCAGTCACGCGCGGCGGCGTTGACCTCCAGGGCTACCAGTCCGGCGACGAACAGCGCGGGCGGGTACCAGCACCACGGCACCGACAGGCGCTCGCGGTAGAGCACCTTTTGCGACGTGGCGCGCGTGTCGGACACGCGGCCAAGGGTAGTCTTTCGTGTCGTGTCCACCCGTCTGGCGGTCGTTCGTCTGGACCCCGAACTCCCGATGCCGAGCCGAGCCCACGAGGGTGATGCGGGCGTCGATCTTTTCAGCGCGCAGGACGTCGAACTCGCTCCGGGTCAACGGGCGCTTGTGCCGACCGGGATAGCGGTGGCGATTCCGTACGGCATGGTCGGTCTGGTGCATCCGCGGTCGGGTCTGGCCGCGCGCGTTGGCCTTTCGATCGTCAACAGCCCCGGCACCATCGACGCGGGATATCGCGGGGAGATCAAGGTGGCACTGATCAACCTCGACCCGCGCGCGCCGATCAAAGTGCACCGTGGCGACCGCATCGCGCAGCTGCTGGTGCAGCGGGTGGAGTTGCCCGAGTTGATCGAGGTGTCGTCTTTCGACGAAGCCGGCCTGGCGCAGACGTCGCGCGGCGACGGCGGGCACGGTTCCTCAGGCGGACATGCGAGCTTGTGATGGCATTTGGACGAAGCAAAAGACACGAACCTGACGTCGAGTCGACGGAGCCGGCGGCCGAAGACATCGACGAAACGGACGACACCGACGACGTGCAGCTTGACGGCCCGTTCGACATCGATGACTTCGACGAGCCGGCGCAGGCTGAGCTCGCCAGGCTTGACCTTGGATCGGTCCTGATTCCCGTTCCCGAAACCGGGCAACTACAGGTCGAACTCACCGACACGGGCATTCCCAGCGCGATCTGGGTGGTGACGCCGAACGGGCGATTCACGATCGCGGCTTACGCCGCACCGAAGACGGCCGGATTGTGGCGGGAGGTCGCCTCGGAGCTTGCCGACGCGCTGCGCAAAGACTCGGCGAACGTGTCGATCGAGGATGGGCCCTGGGGCCGCGAGGTGGTCGGCGCCGGACCCAACTTGGTCCGGTTCATCGGCGTGGACGGCTACCGATGGATGATCCGGTGCGTTATCAACGGGGCCGCCGAGACCATGGGGGTGCTGACGGCCGAAGCGCGAAACGCATTGGCGGACACAGTAGTTCGCCGTGGCGACACGCCGCTGCCGGTCCGCACCCCGCTGCCGGTTCAGCTCCCCGAGCCGATGGCAGCGCAGTTGCGTGCTGCGGCCGAGCAGGCTGGGCAGCAACAACCGCAGCAGGCTGAGGAGCAGCCGCCGCAGCCCACCGCGCGGCGCGCTGCGGGCGGATCGGCGATGCAGCAGCTCCGCACGACGATGGGCGGATGAGCGCTCGCGCGAAGACCACGCGAAGACCAAGAGGCGTTCCTAGCCCTCGCACGCGTCCCGCAGCGCCGCCAGGCAGGCGGCTCCCAGAACCGCCGGGTCGGTGCCCATCTCATCAAGGGTTACGGTGCGCAGCGCCGCGCGCGGGGCGGCAGACACCCACTCGACCGCCACTTCCAGCGGATGCACCGGGTCGTCGACCGCGGCGACAATGCCCATCGGGACCGACAGCAGCTCGAGTTCCGGGCACGTCGGTGCGACATAACCGGCGGCTTCTTCCATTGCATCGGGGAGCGCGGGCCACTGGCCGACCCATGAACGGGTGAGCTCGTCGGCGAGCCACTGCGGGCTCGACGCGCGCATCTGCGAGGTTGCCGCAACCAGCCCGTCGCGGCGCAGAGCGTGCGCCGAATGCCGGGCCGCCTGCGCGGCGGGAGCCAACCCCGGCGAACCGGTCCACGCCGGCAGCGCGGCCAGCACCGCTACCGCGTGGCCGGGATGCGAGATGGCCCACGCGGCGGCCACCGCGGCGCCGATCGACACTCCGCCCACCGCGATCGGCGCGTCGCGCGCAGCGTTGTCCATGTCGGCCAGGTAGCCCGCGATCAACCCGGACGACTGCGGCACCGCCGCGGCAACCACGGCGCCAATGTCATGCAGCGCACCGGAAAACGCCCGGTAGACGTAGTCGTCGTCGGACCCGGTACCCGGCAGCAGCACCGTGCACACGCCCCGTAGATTGACGGCCATCCCATGATGGTGCCTGGTGCACATGACAACGGGTCGGGCAACCCGCGTGCGGCGTGGCATATCAAAGTCAACAGGTCTACCGTGGCGAAGACAGGGTGGATACACCGAACTGTCAGGAGGGGTCATGGCTACGGCCGAACGCTATCTGCGCCGACTCACACGTCGGCTGACAGAAGACCCCGAACAACGTGACGCGGAAGAACTGAGTGACGAGGCCGCGAACACCGGTGCTCAGCGCGCAATCGATTGCCAGCGCGGCCAAGAGGTGACAATGATCGGCACCCTGCGCAGCGTCGAGGCGAACGCGAAAGGATGCGCCGGCGGTGTGAAGGCGGAGCTGTTCGACGGCACCGACACCGTCACGCTGGTGTGGCTGGGGCAGCGCAAGATTCCGGGGATCGACTCCGGCCGGAAGCTGCGTGTGCACGGTCGGCTCGGCAAGCTCGAGAACGGCGCCAAGGCCATCTACAACCCGCACTACGAGATCCAGCACTAGACACTTGCCTGAGAATCGCAACTCCGGGCGGGCGCTGCTCGACCAAATGGGTGGGGTGAGCGGGCTCATCTACTCCTCGCTCCCGGTGGTGGTGTTCGTGCCCGTGTCGACCACTGTGGGGCTGCTGCCCGGCATCGGCTCAGCGCTCGGCGTGGCGGCGCTGATCCTGGTGTGGCGGTTGTGGCGGCGGGAGTCGGCGCAGCCTGCGGTGTCCGGGTTCATCGGGGTGGGTATCTGCGCAGCGATCGCGTACCTGATGGGCCAGAGCAAGGGCTACTTCCTGCTGGGCATCTGGACGTCGTTGTTCTGGGCGGCGGTGTTCGCTGCCTCGGTGCTGATCCGGCGTCCGGTGGTCGGTTACATCTGGGGCTGGGTGAAAGACCACGACAACAGCTGGCGACGGGTGCGCAAGGCGGTGTTGGCCTATGACATCGCGACGCTCACCTGGGTGGCGGTGTTCACGTCGCGCTTCCTCGTGCAGCACCACCTCTACGACGCCAACCAAACCGGCTGGCTGGGCGTCGCGCGCGTCGCGATGGGCTGGCCGCTGACCGCGCTGGCCGCCTTCGCCACCTATCTGGCGATCCGGGTCGCAGCGCGGGCGGTGCAGCACCGGCCACCGGACAGCACCGACGAGCCCGCCGAGGACTTGGAAATCGAACCCGACCGGAGGCCGGCGGGCCCCTAGTCCTGCGGACTCAACAGCAGCTGGCGCAGCTCGTCCTCGGCCTCCGGCACCGCCACGAAAAGCAGCTCGTCGCCGCCCTCAATGGGCTCGTCGTCCTGCGGCACGATCACCCGTGATCCGCGCAGAATCGTCACCAGGGCGGCATCACGCGGCATCTCGAGCTTGCGCACCGGCCTGCCGCTCCACGGGGTGTCGTCGGGCAACGTGATCTCCAGCAGGTTGGCCTCGCCCTGGCGAAACTTCATGATGCGCACCAGGTCTCCGACCGCCACGGCCTCCTCGACCAGCGAGGCCAGCATGCGTGGGGTTGACACCGCGACGTCCACGCCCCACGCATCGTCGAAGAGCCACTCGTTGCGTGGGTCGTTGACGCGGGCCACCACGCGCGACACCGCGAACTCGCTTTTGGCGAGCAAGCTGACCACAACGTTGGCCTTGTCGTCGCCGGTGGCGGCGATCACCACGTCGAACTCCTCCATGTGCACCGATTCCAGCAGCGAAAGCTCACACGCGTCGCCGAGGCGCCAGTGCGCGGCCGGGATCGCGTCGACGTCGATGTGATCGGGATTGCGCTCCAGCAGCGTTACCTCGTGGCCGTTTTCGAGAAGTTCGCGGGCTATCGACCGCCCGACGGCACCCGCACCGGCGATTGCGACCTTCATCGTTCCTCGATGTCCTCACTTGGCGGCAGCGCCGCGATGGCCAGGGCCTCGGCGATATGGCCCGCGATCGCGGCGACGTAGACCTGATCCCCGGCCTGGATCACCGTCTTCGGATCCGGCAGCAGACCGGCGCCGAACCGGATCATGAACGCTACCCTTGCACCGGTGCCGGCCTCCAGTTCTGTCACCCGGTGGCCGATCCAGTCTTCGTGCAGCGCGACCTCGGCGACACCCACGTTGCCGGACGGGTCACGCCACTTCGTGGTCTCGCTTTCGCGGAGCAGAACATTGAGCAGCCGGTCGGTGGTCCACGGCACCGTGGCGACGGTCGGAATGCCGAGCCGCTCATAAACCGCGGCCCGTTTGGCGTCGTAGATGCGTGCCACCACCCGCTCCACACCGAACGTCTCGCGGGCAACCCGGGCCGAGATGATGTTCGAGTTGTCGCCTGACGACACGGCCGCGAACGCGCCGGCCTCCTCGATGCCCGCGCGCAGCAGCACGTCGCGGTCGAAGCCCATGCCGAGCACGCGCTCACCCGGGAAATCAGGGGACAGCCGGTGGAACGCGGTCGGATCTCGGTCGATGATTGCCACGTCGTGGCCGATGTGGGCGAGGCTGTTGCCCAGGGATGCGCCCACCCGTCCGCAACCCATCACCACTACGCGCACGTAGGCGTCCTTTCCACGTGGGCGGCCGCAGGCGACCCGCTGGAACTGCCCGGACAACGGTACAGCCACCCTCGCAGTGGGCATAGTGTTGGCACTCGTGTCCAAGCTATCCACTGCCGCGCGCCGGCTACTGATCGGCCGGCCGTTCCGCAGCGACAAGCTGGCGCACACCCTGCTGCCGAAGCGGATCGCGCTGCCGGTCTTCGCATCCGACGCGCTGTCATCGGTGGCGTACGCACCCGAGGAGATCTTCCTCGTGCTGTCGGTCGCCGGGCTGGCCGCGTATTCGATGGCACCGTGGATCGGGCTGGCGGTGGCGGTCGTAATGCTGATCGTGATCGCGAGCTACCGGCAGAACGTGCATGCCTATCCATCGGGCGGCGGCGACTACGAGGTGGTGACGACGAATCTCGGGCACACCGCCGGGCTGATTGTGGCCAGCGCCCTGTTGGCGGATTACGTGCTGACGGTTGCGGTCTCGATGTCTTCGGCGATGTCGAACATCGGATCGGCGCTGCCGTTCGTCGCCCAGCACAAGGTGGCGTTCGCGGTGGCGGCGATCGTGATTCTGACGTCGGCCAATCTGCGCGGCATCCGTGAGTCGGGGACCGCGTTCGCAATCCCGACGTACGCGTTCATGATCGGCATGTACATCATGCTGGCCTGCGGACTGTTCCAGATCTTCATCCGAGGGACACCGCTGCGGGCGGAGTCGGCCGGTTTCCAGCTGCACAGTGAGCACGGCGATGTCACCGGGTTGGCGCTGATTTTCCTGGTGGCGCGGGCGTTCTCGTCGGGCTGCGCGGCGCTGACAGGGGTGGAGGCGATCAGCAACGGAGTGCCAGCGTTCCGAAAACCCAAGTCGCGCAACGCCGCTACCACACCTTTGATGTTGGGCCTCATCGCCGTATCGCTTTTCATGGGCATCATCATGCTGGCGGAGAAGACCGGCGTGAAGATCGCTGAATCGCCCGAACGGCTGGCGGGCGCGCCGCCCGGCTATCACCAGAAAACCCTGATCGCTCAGCTGGCGGACACGGTGTTCCACGACTTTCCGCTCGGCCTGTGGATCATCGCCGGCGTCACCGCGCTGATCCTTGTGCTGGCCGCCAATACCGCGTTCAACGGCTTCCCGGTGCTGGGTTCGATCCTGGCCCAGGACCGTTACCTGCCCCGGCAGCTGCACACCCGTGGCGATCGGTTGGCTTTCTCCAACGGGATCCTGTTTCTCGCGTTCGCGGCGATCGCATTCATCGTCGCGTTCCGGGCGGAGGTGACCGCGCTAATCCAGCTCTACATCGTCGGCGTCTTCGTCTCGTTCACGCTGAGCCAGATCGGCATGGTGCGGCATTGGACGCGACTGCTGCGCACCGAGAGTGATTCCATGATGCGGCGCAAAATGATGCGCTCGCGGGTGATCAACACGATCGGCTTCATCGCCACCGGCGCGGTGCTGATTGTCGTAGTCCTGACCAAGTTCGCGGCGGGCGCGTGGATCGCGATCCTGGCGATGTCAAGCCTGTTCGTGATCATGAAGCTCATCCACCGCCACTACGAGACCGTCGCGCGTGAGCTCGCCGAAAGGGAGGCCGAGCAGGGCGACATGGTGCTGCCGAGCCGCAACCATGCGGTCGTCTTGGTGTCGAAGCTGCACCTGCCGACGCTGCGCGCACTGGCGTACGCGCCCGCCACCCGGCCAGACACGCTCGAGGCGATCACCGTCAACGTCGACGACGCCGAAACCCGTGACCTGGTGCGCAAGTGGGAGGAAAGCAACATCACGGTGCCGCTGAAGGTCGTCGCGTCGCCCTACCGGGAGATCACCCGCCCGGTGCTCGACTACGTCAAACGGATCATCAGGGAGTCGCCGCGCACGGTCGTCACGATGTTCATCCCCGAATACGTGGTCGGCCACTGGTGGGAACAGTTGCTGCACAACCAAAGTGCCCTGCGGCTCAAGGGTCGCCTGCTGTTCATGCCGAACGTGATGGTGACCTCGGTTCCCTGGCAGCTGAGTTCGTCGGAGCGGCTGAGGACACTGCAGCCGCAAAGCGCGCCGGGTGACGCCCGGCGCGGCTTCCTGGAGTGACCGCGGGACTGATCCTGACCGCCGGGCCTGCGGCCAACGGCGGCAGTTGCGTTGCGCGGCACGAGGGCCGGGTGGTGTTCGTTCGATACGCGCTGCCCGGTGAGCGGGTGCGCGTCCGTGTCACCGATGAGCGCGGCTCGTACTGGCATGCCGAAGCGGTGGAGATCCTCGAACCATCCGATCAGCGGATCGCGCCGCTGTGTCCGATCGCGGGGCCCGACGGCGCCGGCTGCTGCGACCTGGCGTTCGCGCAACCGGCGGCCGCGCGCGCGCTCAAGAGTGAGGTGGTGGCCAATCAATTGGCGCGCCTCGGCGGCTACGAGTGGGTTCCACCTGGCGGCACGCGAGCCGAACCGGTCGGGTCCGGGCAGGCCACCGGATGGCGGACGCGGGTGCGGCTGGCTGTGCGCGGCGATGACGGGGAGGCCGGCCAGGCGGGGTTTCACCGCTACCACAGCGCCGAGCTGATCACCGACCTCAACTGCGCGCAGCTGCCGACGGGCATGCTCTCCGGGCTGGGCGACCGGGATTGGGCGCCGGGTGCCGAGCTGCACGTCGTTCTCGACGACGACGGCGACCGCCACGTCGTGCGCACCGGTCCCGGTCGCGGTGGCGGGCGCCCAGAGGTCGTCGAGGGCAGCTACCTCGCGCTGCAGCGGGTGGGTCAACGCGAGTGGCGTGTCCCGGTGACGGGTTTCTGGCAGGCGCATCGAGACGCGGCGCGCGTGTACAGCGACTCGGTGGCCGGGTGGGCGCAGTTGGCGCCCGGCATGACTGCGTGGGACCTCTACGGCGGCGCGGGGCTGTTCGCGGCGGTGCTGGCCGACGGGGTCGGGGACCGGGGGCGGGTGGTCACCGTCGACACGTCGCGCGCGGCGGCCAAGGCGGCGCGCCAGGCACTTGCCGATCTGCCGCAGGTGCATGTCGTCAACGATTCGGTGCGCCGGATGTTGACCGCGCAGCGACGCGTCGCCGACGTCGCGGTCCTCGACCCACCCAGGTCGGGGGCCGGGCGTGAGGTTATCGATTTGCTGGCCGCCGCAGGCGTGCCCCGGGTTATCCACATCGGCTGCGAAGCGGCGTCGTTCGCCAGGGATGTCGGCATGTACCTCAAGCACGGCTTTGGCGTCGAGGTGCTGCGGGTGTTCGACTCGTTCCCACTGACCCACCATGTCGAATGTGTGGCGGTGTTGGCTCGGTAGCGGTTCGCGGTGCCGTGGCTACACTGGCTGAATGCTTGAACAGGTCCGCGGTCCAGCAGATCTGCAGCGCCTTTCTCAAAAGCAGCTGAGCGACCTGGCCGAGGAGATCCGGCAGTTCCTGATCCACAAAGTGGCTGCTACCGGCGGGCATCTGGGGCCTAATCTCGGTGTGGTCGAGCTCACGCTGGCTTTGCACCGTGTGTTCGATTCGCCGCACGACCCGATCGTCTTCGACACCGGCCATCAGGCCTATGTGCACAAGATGCTGACGGGGCGGTGCCAGGACTTCGACACGCTGCGAAAGAAGGGCGGGCTGTCCGGCTATCCGTGCCGCGCCGAGAGCGACCACGACTGGGTCGAGTCCAGCCATGCATCGGCGGCGCTGTCCTACGCCGATGGGCTGGCGAAGGCGTTCGAGCTGACCGGCCAACGCAACCGCCACGTCGTGGCGGTCGTAGGGGACGGCGCGCTGACGGGCGGCATGTGCTGGGAGGCGCTGAACAACGTCGCCGCCGCGGGCAGGCCGATCGTGATCGTGGTCAACGACAACGGCCGCAGCTACGCGCCGACGATCGGCGGTTTCGCCGACCACCTGGCCGGGCTGCGGCTGCAGCCCGGGTATGAGCGGCTGCTCGACAGTGGCCGACGCGCGATCCGCGGCATACCCGTGATCGGCGAGCTGTGCTATCACGCCGTGCACAGCGTGAAGGTCGGCATCAAAGATGCGCTGGCACCACAAGTGCTGTTCACCGATCTGGGTCTGAAGTATGTCGGCCCGATCGACGGCCACGACGAACACGCGGTGGAGGCGGCGCTGCGCCACGCCCGCGGCTTCAAGGCGCCGGTGATCGTCCACGTGGTCACCCGCAAGGGCATGGGCTACCCGCCGGCTGAGAACGACGAGGCGGAGCAGATGCACTCCACCGGGGTGATCGACCCGGCGACCGGCATGGCCACCGCGGTGGCGGCCCCGGGCTGGACGTCGGCGTTCTCCGAGGCACTGGTCGCTTACGGCGCCAAGCGCCGCGACATCGTCGCGATCACGGCCGCGATGCCCGGGCCGACGGGCCTGAGCGCATTCGGCGAGCGGTTCCCGGACCGATTGTTCGACGTCGGCATCGCCGAACAACATGCGATGACATCGGCGGCCGGCTTGGCCATGGGCGGCCTACACCCGGTTGTCGCGATCTACTCGACGTTTCTGAACCGGGCCTTCGACCAGATCATGATGGACGTCGCGCTGCACAAGCTGCCGGTCACGATGGTGCTCGACCGATCCGGGATCACCGGCAACGACGGCGCCAGCCACAACGGCATGTGGGACCTGTCCGTGCTGGGCATCGTGCCCGGGATTCGGGTCGCTGCGCCGCGCGACGCCACCCGGCTGCGCGAGGAACTCGGCGAGGCGCTCGACGTCAACGACGGCCCGACGGCCATCCGGTTCCCGAAAGGCGATGTCGGCGAAGATATTCCGGCGCTGAAGCAGCAAGCCGGCGTCGATGTGCTCGCGGTTCCCTCGCCCGGCCTCTCCGACGACGTGCTGCTCATAGCGGTCGGCCCGTTCGCGGCGATGGCCCTGGCTGTCGCGGAACGGCTGCGCGGCCAGGGCATCGGCGTGACGGTCGTCGACCCGCGGTGGGTACTGCCTGTACCCGCTGCGATGCGCGACTTCGCGGCATCCCACAAGCTCGTCGTCACACTCGAAGACAACGGCGTGTGCGGCGGCGTCGGGTCCGCGGTCTCGGCGGCCCTGCGGCGCGCCGAGATCGACGTGCCTTGCCGCGAGATCGGGATACCCCAACAGTTCCTTGCCCACGCGTCGCGGAAGGAAGTGCTCGCCGACGTCGGCCTGACCGACCAGGACGTGGCGCGGCAGATCACCGGCTGGATCGCCGCACTCGGCACGGCCGAGGCTGACGCCCACGTCCGCGAGCAGATCGACTAGCGCCGCAACGCGTACAGCCGCGTCGGAGTCAGATGCCGATCGGCGGCGCGGTCCACCGCACGCGCGTGCCGCCGGACGGCGGTGACGAGATCTCGCAGCTGCCCCCGACCTGCTGGGCCCGTCGATGCAAGTTGGTCAGGCCGCTGCGGCGCTGGTTGTCGGCCGGGATCCCATGGCCGTTGTCGACGACGTCGATGGTCAGGTCGTCATCGACGTCGACGTCGATACGCAGAATGGTGGCCCCGGAGTGGCGCAGTGTGTTGCTGATGGCTTCGGTGATGACTGCCTCGGCGTGCTCGGCAAGTTCCGGGCCGACTGCGGTCATCGGTCCCGACAGCTGTAATGTTGTTGCGACGTCGCGGTTTTCAGTCAGCTCACGCACCACATCCTGAATGCGCTGCCGCAGCGCCGGGCCGAGGCTCGACGCCGACTTGAAGATGGTGGTGCGGATGTCGTCGATCGTGTTCTGCAAACTGTCCAGCGTGCGGGCGAGCCGACCGGTGACCTCGGTGGAGCGCGAGCGGGCGATCGTTTCCTGCAGATCCATTCCCGCCGCGAAGAGCCGCTGAATCACATGATCATGCAGGTCGTGCGCGATGCGTTCGCGGTCCGCCAGCAGCGTCAGCTCGCGCGCATGTGCGCGGGCCGCGGCGAGGGTCAATGCGATCGCGGCGTGGTCGGCGAAGTCGCTCACCAGGTCCAGATAGCCGGTGTCGAAGGGTGGCTGCTGGGCATTGCGGGCGACGGCGATGACGCCGATCACCGCGTCTTGGGCCCGCAGCGGCATCACGATCGCCGGGCGTTCGCCCACGTCGGTGAACGCCGCAATGGGGTGACGGAACGACTCGGTGATCAGCGGCACGCCGGACCGGAACACCCCACCGGTGGTCGACCCTTCGACCGGCACGCACTGTCCGATCACTTGCTTGGCGTTGCGGCCCACCGCAGTGGACACGACGAGCGTGTCGACCTCGTTGACCGGCAAGTCGGCGTCAGTGGGCACGAGCACGATCGCCTGTTCGGCGTCGGTCAGCTGACGCGCGCGGTCAACATCAACTGCAGCGGCCGCACGTGCGGGTCGACTTCCGCCAGCAGCGCGGTGGTGATTTCCCAGCTGGCCTTCATCCATTTCGCCGACGCGCGCACGCGCTCGAACAATTGGGCGTTCTCGATCGCGAACGCGGCGGCCGACGCGAGCGCGCGGGCAGCGATCTCGTCGGATTCGGTGAACCGGTGTGTCGGCTCCGGCCCGGCCAGATAGAGGCTGCCGAAGACCTTCCCGCGGATGGTGATCGGCACACCGAGGAAAGCGCGCAGCGGCGGGTGGTGCTCAGGAAAGCCGACCGCCGCAGGGTGCGTGGTCAAGTCGTCGAGACGCACCGGGTCGGTCTGGCTGAGCAGCAAACCGAGAACACCCTTGCCAACGGGCGGGTGTCCGATCTTGTGCATCGTTTCGTCGTCGACCCCGGCTTGTAGAAACTCGTTTAGGGTGCCGTCCGGGCCGTGCACGCCGAGGCCGCCGAAGGGAGCACCGGTCAAAGTCATTGCGGCGGTGATGGTGCGGCGCAGGGTAGCGTCCAGGTCCAGATCGGACCCGATGTCGACGACCAGTTGGAGCAGCTGCTCCATCTGGTCGCGGGCCGCCAACAGCTCGTCGAGCTGCTTATGCAATTGGTCGACGAGCCCACGCCTGCCAAGACCGGCAAAGGCGCCGTCCCCATCGCTGGCCATGCCCCCAAACCTCCGCGACACACTCCGGCGCGGGTGACTTTACGCCAGTGCGTTCGCCAGCACGGGCACAACGAGCTCGCGCTGCCACCGGCGCGCGCCGCGGTCGCGCAGAAACGCGTCGATGGCCTCCCGGACGTCGTCAGCACCGGGCCAGTCCCAGCACAGCCGGCGCACCAGGTCGGGCGCGAGGAGATTCTCGGTCGGCACATGAACCTGTTCCGACAACTCGGCCAGCGCGGTCCGCGCAGCCTCCAGCCGGGCGGCCGCCTCCGGTTTGCGACGGCTCCACCGGGACACCGGCGGCGGACCGTTCTGCGGGTCCGGCGGCGTGGGCCGTTCGGGGTTGTCCCGTCCGCGCGCCAGCGCGGCCAGCCACACGTCGGCGCTGCGACGCTGCCGGGGTCCGCCGAACACCGGCAAGGCCGTCAGGTCTTCGACGGTGCTCGGGTCGGCGAGGGCGGCGTCGATGATGGCGGAGTCGGGCAGGATGCGGCCCGGCGCGATGTCCCGGCGACGCGCGATCTGGTCGCGCGTCGTCCAGAGTTCGCGCACCTCCGCCAGCCCGCGAGCGTCGCGAACCCTGTGGATGCCGGACGTTCGTCGCCATCGGTCGCGCCTCGTCGGCGCCGGATCCAGGGTACGCAGGTACTCGAACTCCTCCGCGGCCCACTCCGTCTTCCCCTGCTCGGCGAGCACCGCGGCGATCGCGTCCCGCAAGTCGATCAGCACCTCGACGTCGAGCGCTGCGTAGTTCAGCCAGGCCCGCGGCAGCGGCCGCTTTGACCAGTCCGCCGCGCCGTGTCCCTTGGCCAGGCCCAGCCCGAGCAGCCGCTGCACCATCGCGGCGAGGTTCACCCGGTCGTAGCCGGCCAGCCGGCCCGCCAACTCGGTGTCATACAGCGCCGGCGGCCGCATGCCGACCTCGGCAAGGCACGGCAGGTCCTGGTCGGCCGCATGCAGGATCCATTCGTCACTCGCCAGCACTTCGGCGATCGGGCGCAGGGCCACCTCCGGCTCACCGCCACCGCTGACCGGGTCCACCAGCACGGTGCCCGCGCCGGCCCGACGGATCTGGATCAGGTAGGCCCGTCCCGAATAACGGAATCCCGACGCCCGTTCCGCGTCGACCGCGAAGGGTCCGTGCCCGGTGCCCAAACGCTCTGCGGCGACAACGATTTGGTCGTCGTAGATGGTCAGCTCGGGTACGCCTTCGGCTGGCTGCAGAAGCGGCGTCGGATCGGGTTCCGGTGACGCGTCGGCCTCGGGTGCGTCGGCCGTCATCTCACGCGCGGGACCGCGAACCGAGGTCGGTCACCCCCGTTGGCGGCAGGCCCGCCGCGTGCTCGAGCACCTCGCAGAACGCCTGGACGTGAGCCTCCAGGTCAGGGGTGAGCGCGGTCCATGATGCGCGTAGTTCGAGTTGGTGCGCCCGCGGCGGACCGGCGATGTCGCCGTAGCGCACCGACGTGGTGGCGGTCACGGTGCCGCCGAGTGCGGTCATCTGCCCGGGCCGCGATCCGAGCGCGTCCACGAGCCAGCTCCACGCCACTTCCGGCAGCAGTGGATCGACAGCCTCGCTCACGTCGAGGTCGGCCTGGATGTAGGCGACCAGCCGCATTGTCCCGTCCCATGCTTCGGCGCCTTCGGGGTCGTACAGCAGGATCAAGCGGCCGAACGCGTCGCCCTCCGACCGTTCCGGAACGATGTCGGTCTCCGGGTGGCGGACTTCGGCGCCAAGGGCGTAACTATGCGGCGCGAGCCGCTGCGGCGGGCGGATCGGTCCGAGCTCGATCTCCGGCCGCACGACGGCCGCGTTCATCGCCGCCACGGCCTCACGGAACAGAGCCGGCTCACCGGAGGTCACCCTTGGACGCTAGCCCATTTACCTGGACTCGGCCGAAGGCGCGCCGACAATTACCCGCATGGCAGCATGGGAAGGGAGATGAGCCGCCGTGACCTGCCCGAAGCCCCTTATCTGGCTGCGGCGACCGGCCGCAAACCACGGCGTGTGCCGGTGTGGTTCATGCGGCAGGCCGGTCGTTCGTTGCCCGAATACCGTGCCCTGCGTGCGCGCCACAGCATGCTGGCTGCATGCTTCAACGCCGAGCTGGTCTGCGAGATCACGCTTCAGCCGGTGCGCCGCCACGACGTCGACGCCGCGATCCTGTTCTCCGACATCGTGGTGCCGCTGCGTGCGGCCGGCATCGCGCTGGACATCGTGCCCGACGTCGGGCCGGTCATCGACCATCCGGTCCGCACGGTCTCCGATGTCGCGAATCTGAAAAGGCTTGAACCCGAGCAGGTTTCATCGGTAGCGGAAGCCGTCACCTTGCTGGTGGGCGAGCTCGGCGAGGTGCCGCTGATCGGCTTCGCCGGCGCCCCGTTCACGTTGGCCTCTTATCTGGTGGAGGGCGGCCCGAGCAGGCATCACGAACGCACGAAGGCGATGATGCTCGGCGAACCGCAGACGTGGCATGCGTTGATGACGGCCCTTGCCGACGTGACGATCGCGTTCCTCCAGGTGCAGATCGATGCCGGGGTCGACGCGCTGCAGGTCTTCGATTCGTGGGCGGGCGCGTTGTCGCTGGCCGACTACCGCCAGTACGTGCTGCCGCACAGTGCGCGGGTGTTCGGCGCGCTGGCCGGGGCGGACATTCCGATGACCCATTTCGGGGTCGGCACCGCCGAACTGCTCGGCGCGATGTCAGCGGCGGGGGCGACGGTGGTCGGCGTGGACTGGCGCACTTCGCTCGTGGACGCGGCCGCGCGCGTGGAACCGGGTAGGGCGCTGCAGGGCAACCTCGACCCGGTGGTGCTGTTGGCCGGATGGCCCGTGGCGGAGGCTGAGGTACGCCGCGTGGTCGACGACGGCCGCCGCGCTGTGGACGCCGGTGCTGCAGGGCACATCTTCAACCTCGGCCACGGTGTGCTGCCCGACACGGATCCCGATATCCTCACCCAGGTGGTGTCGCTGGTGCACTCTCTGTGAGTCGTTCGTATTGCATTGTCGGCGGCGGTATTTCGGGCCTGGCCGCCGCGTACCGGCTGAGGGTGGTGGCCGGTGACCAGGCTCGCATCACGCTATTCGATCCGGCTGACCGGCTTGGCGGCATCCTGCGCACCATGCGGTTGGCCGGCCAGCCGATAGACGTCGGCGCGGAGGCGTTCGTCGCACGCCGGCCCGAGGTGCCCGCGCTGCTCGCAGAGCTGGGCATGGCCGATGCGCAAGTCGACACCACGGGGGTGCGGCCGCTGATCTATGCCGGCGGCCGCCTGCACCCGTTGCCGGCGGGGACGGTGGCCGGCATCCCGACCGAGGCCGAGTCGCTGACCGGCCTCGTCGACGACGCGGCGGTGGCTTACGTCGCATCGGAGCCCACGCGGCCGCTGGCCTGGGCAGCCGAAGCCGATCCCGCTGTCGCCGACGTCGTCGGTGAGCGGTTTGGCGCCGACGTGGTGGCCCGCTCGGTGGATCCGCTGCTGGCGGGGGTCTACGCGGGATCGGCCGCGACGATCGGCTTGCGGTCGGCGGCGCCCGGCGTCGCCACCGCGCTCGACCGCGGCGCGCGCAGCCTGACCGAAGCCGCCAGGGAGGCGCTGCCGGCGCCGACAGCCGGGCCGGTGTTCCGTGCAGTAGAGGGCGGCTACCAGGTGCTGGTCGACGAACTGTTGCGGCGCAGCGGCGCCGACTGGGTGCCCAGCGCCATCACGTCGCTGCGGCCGGAGTCCCGCGGCTGGCTACTGTTCGGCGACCGGGAAAGCTGGCACGCCGACGCCGTGGTCGTCGCGGTGCCGGCGCCGCGGCTGGAGCCACTGCTGCGCGGGGTCGCACGGGCGGTCGCTGCCGCCGCGGGGCGCATCCCGGTGGCGTCGTCGGTCGTGGTGGCACTCGCGGTGCCACCCGACACGCCGCTGCCTGACCGGTCCGGTGTGCTCGTCGCGAGCGGAGAAGCGTTGCACGCCAAGGCAATTACACTGTCCAGTCGCAAGTGGGGCGGCGGCGGCGGTCCGCAGTTGCTGCGGCTGAGCTTCGGGCGGTTCGGCGACGACGTGGCCGGCGCGGCCAGCGACGAGCAGCTGCTGGGATGGGCGGTCGAGGACCTTGCCGCCGTCTTCGGCGTCGCCGTCGACCCGATCGAATCCCACGTGCAGCGCTGGATCGACGCGATGCCGCAGTACGGGCCGGGCCACGGGCAACTCGTCGCCGAGATCCGGGGGAACCTGCCGAACACGCTGGCCGTTGCGGGCAACTACCTCGACGGCATCGGGGTACCTGCGTGCATCGCGTCGGGCACCGACGCGGCCGCGTCGCTGGCCACGTCGCCCGTGGCACGATAGTTGTATGGCCCGACTGGATTACGAGACCCTCAACGCCTCCGTGCGCTACCTGATGTTTTCGGTGTTCGCGGTGCGGCCCGGCGCTCTCGGCGACGACCGTGCCGCGGTGGTCGACGAGACAGCCACGTTCCTCAAGCAGCAGGAGGACAACGGTGTCGTGGTGCGCGGCCTCTACGACGTCGCAGGCCTGCGGGCCGACGCCGATTTCATGATCTGGACGCATGCCGACCGCATTGAGGCGCTGCAGGCCACCTACGAAGACTTCCGCCGCAGCACCGCGCTGGGGCGCGCAAGTCAGCCGGTCTGGAGCAGTGTGGCGTTGCACCGGCCGGCCGAGTTCAACAAGAGCCACATTCCCGCGTTTCTAGCCGGCGAGGAGCCCGGCAACTACGTCTGCGTGTACCCCTTCATCCGGTCGCTGGAGTGGTATCTGTTGCCCGACGAGGACCGTCGCCGGATGCTCGCCGAGCACGGCATGGCCGCCCGCACCTACAAGGACGTGCGGGCCAACACGGTGCCGGCATTCGCGCTCGGCGACTACGAGTGGATCCTGGCGTTCGAGGCGCCTGAACTGCACCGCATCGTCGACCTGATGCGTGACCTCCGCGCCACCGAGGCGCGTCGGCACACCCGCGCGGAGACGCCGTTCTTCACCGGTCCCCGCGTGCCGGTGGAGCAACTCGTCGAGCGGCTGCCCTAGCTCCCTGCGCCGCAATCGCATTCCAGGTCGGGATCTCGTCGAAAATCACGGCCTGGAATGCGATTGCGCGAAAGGGACAGCCGTCGAACACCGGCCTTCAAGCTAGCGGGCCTATCCTCGGCGCCATGACTGCGCCCGTGGATCCGACTCGCTTCGAAGAGCTGTACCGCGACGACCGCACGGCGCACGGTTTGCCTGCCGCGACGCCGTGGGACATCGGTGGCCCCCAGCCGGTGGTTCAACAGCTCGTCGCGTTGGACGCGGTCAAGGGCGAGGTGCTCGACCCCGGGACCGGTCCCGGACACCACGCGATCCATTACGCGTCGAAAGGCCTGTCGAGCACCGGCGTCGACGCGTCACCCGCGGCAATTGAGCGCGCCGGGCAGAACGCCGAGCGGGCCGGTGTATCCGTGAACTTTCAAGTCGCCGATGCGACAAAGCTGGACGGCCTCGAAGGCCGGTTCGACACGGTCGTCGACTGCGCCTTCTACCACACCATGAGCACCGACCAGGTGCTGCAGAAGGCGTATCTGCAAGCGCTGCATCGCGCGACCAAGCCGGGCGCGCGCCTCTTCATGTTCGAATTCGGCGACCACAACGTCAACGGGCTTCTCGGGCCGCGGGCCATTCCCGAATCGCACTTTCGCGAGATGCTGCCGGCCGGCGGCTGGAACATCACCTTCCTCGGGCCGACCACTTATCAGGTCAACGTCAGCCTCGAGGCGTTCGAGCAGATGGTCGTACGCAATCCCGATATGGCTCAAGACATGCGGCCGATGCTGGAGCGCCTCCGGATCATCGAACCACTGTTGGTCGACGGCCGCGCGCACGCCCCGTTCTGGGAAGTCCACGCGACCCGCGTGGACTGACGCCCGGCCCGCGCGAAATAGCATTCATAGAATGCTATTTCGGCGCGAGGGACGACGGGACCAGCCGCAGCGAGATCGAGTTGATGCAGTAGCGCTGGTCGGTTGGGGTGGGGTAGCCCTCGCCGGAGAACACGTGCCCGAGATGGCTATGGCAGTTGGCGCACAGAACCTCGACGCGGTGCATGCCGAGTGAATCGTCGGGCCGCAGAATCACCGCGTCCGAGCGTGCGGGATCGAAGAATGACGGCCAGCCGCAATGGGATTCGAACTTCTCGGTGCTGCGGAACAATTCGGCGCCGCAGGCCCGGCACTCGTAAACACCCTCGGTCGTGGAATCGGTGTACTCCCCGGTGAACGGGCGCTCGGTGTCGGCGCCGCGCAGCACCGCGAACTCCTCCGGGCTGAGCTTCTGCCGCCATTCATCGTCGGTCAGCTCGAGTTTGGGCCGTGGTGAAGTCATGCGTTCACGCTAGCCCGCTCCTCCTTGGGCGTCATCCACGGCGGGTCGATGCCGGCGTCGAGCCGGCCCTCCGCCTTGGCGTCGAGGTAACGGAAGTACAGCACCGCGAACACGGCGACCAAAAGCAGCGACCAACCCCACGTCACCCTCAGGTACTCCAGCGCGCGGCCGGTGGTCGGCCAGCGCCACATCAGCCAGCGGTCGGCGGTCATGAAGCCGTAGATCGCCAACCACGCCGGCCAATTGCGGATCACCGAGTTCGGCAGCACCACCGTCATCAGGAACGGGAACAGCATCATCGAGTAGTACGCCTGTCCCAATGACAGCGCTAGCCACGACCACACCAGCAGTACGCCGGACGACGTGGCCATCCAGAACAGCGGGTCGCGGCTGCGGTAGTAGCGGTACAGCAGCCAGAGCGAGGCCACCGCCAGCACGGTGAACAAGATGCGCAGGAAGACAATCAGCCACATCGGCAGCCCGTAGTAGATGCCGTTGCCCAGGATCGAGCTGTTGAAGTAGTCGCGTGTGCCGAAGATGTACGGCACCGTCCGCTTGACGAAATCCATCGGGTCGGCGATCAACGGCCACGCCGCCACGTTGAACGCGAGCGGCACCGCGATTGCGGTCACGAGAGCTCGCCATTGCCGGCTCAGCAGCGGCAACAACAACAGCGGCGCCAGCACCGGCTTGACTGTCAGCGACAGCCCAATCGCGACGCCGGCCCACCACTGGTGGCTGTGCTTCCCGTCGAGCATCCACCGGAAGAACAGCACCTCCAGCAGCAGGATGCAGCCGTTGATGTTGCCGAAAACCAGGGTGTTGATCACGCTCTCAGTGCAGAACATCGCCGCTAGCAGGGCGGGCAGCGCCACCGAGGTGAACGTGTAGTTGAACAGGCGCACGAGGAAGTACGCGGCGACGACGATCGCCGCGGTGTTGATCACGACGAACCAGTTGTGTGACGCGAAGACCGGCAGATAGCCGAACGGCGCCATCAGCAGGGTGCCGCCGGGCGGATAGAGGTAATGCGGATCCACGTAGTCGAAATGCTCGTTGTAGAGGTCCCAGCCGCGCCTGAAGTTGGACACTGCCCGGTACACCGGCCCGAAGTCGTCGGTGATGTAGCCGTTGGTCATCAGGACGTAGCTGCGGTGGATGATGAACACGATCGCCAGCGGCCACAGGATTGACCGCAGCACGCTCGGCGTGCTGGGCGGGCTGGTCGGGGGACGGAATGCGCTCAAAATGGCGGTGCGGACCGACGCGGCGCGACTCGTTTCTGGTGGCGTCACGAGCGCACCGTACACCGCCCGCCCCAGCGGCCAGATCAGGCGGGGCAGTACGTGTCTGTGGGCGGCAGGTTGCCGCTGTCCAGGTAGCCGATCAACGGCGGCACCGCACACGCGGCGTAGATGCTGACGCCGTGGCCGATGCCCTGCCACACCACCCGCTTGCTGGCCATGCCGGCGTTGATGACCGTGGCCGCCACCGCGCTGACGCCGTCGGATCCGACCACCGGGTCGTACTGGCCGCCGAGCAGCAACGCGTTGACTTTGAGGTTCTTCGGTTCGGGCGGGGCGGTGCCGCTGGGCCAGTTCAGGCACTTGACGAGGTTCAGTGCGCCGACGGTGCCGAACTGCGGATACAGCTTGCTCCAGGCGACGACGAGCTCGCGGACGCGGTCGGGCGTGGGGCGGTTGAGCGAATCGCTACAGCTGTTGACGAATTGTCCGTCGGTCTGGCGCATCGACTCGGCCTGGTTGATCAGATTGGTCAGCTGGTTGGTGTCGCCGGACCGCGCCGACGCGAGCGCGCCGGCCAGCGCGTTGGTGCTCGACACCCGGTCGCCGTGCGGGAATGCGAGCGCGGTGGTGATCGCATCGACGACCGCGGCCACAGACGCGCCGCCGGGACCGTGGCCGGCCCGGGCGTCGTTGAGCAGCGCGTCGACCGCGCCCTTCGGGTCGGGTCCGAGCGGACAGTTCGAGGCCGCGCACTGCGTCGCGAACGCATCGAGCGCGGCCTGCTGGCCCTTCACCTGCTGCTCGGCGGCCGCCTCGGCGGCGATGCCGGTCGGCAGCGGCGAGTCGAGGATCAGCCGCGCCACCTTGTTGGGGTGCAATCCCGCGTAGGCCAGCGCGACCTGTGAGCCGTTGCCGATACCCATCAGCGCCAGCGCGGGAACGTCCCAGGTGCTGCGCAGGCGCTCGATGTCCTCGGCGGCGTGGGCGCTGTCATAAGAGGAATCGCCGGGCGCGATCGTGTCAGTGCAATTCGTCGTCGCGGTCATCGTGATCGTGCCGAGGTTGGCGACGGGGTCGTCGCCCGACTCGAACTGCGCCTGGTTCTGCATCTCCGTCCGGTCGGACGGGTCGCGGCAGTCCAGGGCCGCCGACATGCCCATGCCGCGGCGATCCACGGCGACGATCGGGTGGCTGCGCAGCACATCGGCGCCAGCCCGCGACAGCCAGACCGGCAGCTGCAGCGACGACGGCATGTCGGACCCGGTCGTGAAGACCAGCGGGCCGGCGTCCGGCGGCGTCTCGGGGGAGCGCGCGCGGACCACGCCGACGCTCAGCGTGCCCGTGGCGCCGTTGATCGGATCGAGGTCGGCGTCATAGGTCGCGCAGTCGAGCGTCACCCCGACCGGTGCCGTCGCCGCGGCGTCGCCGAAGACCTTCGACGTGCAATCGTGCCAGGAAAGGTCGTTCTTGGGTGCCTCGATGGGCGGCGGACCGCTCGGCTTCGGCGCCGACGTATTCGGACGGGCAATGTGGTCGGAGTTCGTCGCGTAGCGCGGGTTCGCCGCCAGCCCGGGCGCGCATCCGGCCAGCAAAGCGGTCAGCGCCACGATCGAGATGGCGCCCAGGCGCGGCGAAGGCATGCCGCCCAGAGTAGCGACTGGTTTCAGGCACCCCGGGAAAAGAGCTGGTACAGGTAACCATCCTCGTCGGTCAGGATGTGTGACGCTCCCAGCCGGGTCACGACCGACGAATCGCAGACCCCGATACGCACGGCGCTGCCGGCGACCACCACCGGTGCCAGGGTCAGGGCCAGCTGGTCAAGCAAATCCGCCGCGATGATCTGCCCGAGGAGCCTCGGGCCGCCCTCACACAACACGCGATAAAGGCCGCGTTGAGCGAACTCGGCCAGCACCGCGGCCAGGTCGACGGCGATGGAATCGGTGGTCGACGCGTCGATCACCTCCGCTCGGCCCTGCAGCCGGTCGCGGGTGGCCATGAACGACGCGGTGGTGGTGAAGATCAGCGGCGGGGTTTCGGTGCGCGTGAACAGCCGGCTGTCGGGCTCCAGCGCGCCGGAGGCGGTGATCACCGCGATCGACGGCACCTCGCGCTGACCCCGGCCCTGCCGGCGCTGGCGGGCGATGACGGACAGCTGGGCCCCGGAGTAATTCTCGGCGCGGACAGTGCCGGCGCCGACGAGCACGACGTCGGCGACTGCCCGCATGATCTTGAACAGGTCGCGGTCACCCTGCCCGGCAAGACCGCCCGCGCGGCCGTCGACGGTGGCGGCACCGTCGAGGCTCGCGATCATGTTGGCCCGCACGAGGCAGCGCGACAGCTCGCCCGGATACTCGTAAAGCCGCGCGAGCTCGGCGAGATCGACCTCGCGGACCGTCCCCAGTTGTGTGAAGCGCGTCGCTGCGTCGTCGTCAGTCACAGCCACGATTGCAGCACGTCGCTACAGTGCCAGCATGAGCCGCCCCGGCAACGTCGCCCACCTTGTCGATCGGCATCCCACGGTCTCTCCGGAGCGGCTGATCGCGCAGCTGGTCCCGCCGGCCACGTTCGCCGGAGTGAGTTTCGAGAGCTACCACCCTGATCCGGCCGAACCGACTCAGGCTGCAGCCCTGCGATCCACCCGTGAGTTCGGCGAGCTGGCGGTGCAGCGCCGGGCCGGCAGGAAGCGGCTGTTCGGCAAGCCCACGATCCAACCCGGCACGGGGCTTTACCTCGACGGCGGTTTCGGAGTCGGCAAGACACACTTGCTGGCATCGCTGTACTTCGCGCTGCCGGAGGACGAGTCGCATCCCAAGGCGTTCGCGACATTCGGCGAGCTGACCCAGCTGGCCGGGGTGTTCGGGTACGTCGAGTGCATCGACATGCTGGCCGACTACACCGTGGTCTGCATCGACGAGTTCGAGCTCGACGATCCGGGCAACACCGTGCTGGTGTCGCGGCTGTTGTCCGAGCTGGTCGCGCGCGGCGTGTCGATCGCGGCGACGTCGAACACGCTGCCCGAGCAACTGGGCGAAGGGCGTTTCGCTGCTGAGGACTTTCTACGCGAAATCCACACGCTTGCAAATATTTTCACAACGGTGCGGATCGACGGCCCCGACTACCGGCACCGTGACCTGCCGCCGGCGCCGGAACCGCTGACCGACGAGGAAGTCCGCCGGTGCGCCGGCGAGATCGACGACGCCACCATCGACGACTTCGATGAGCTTTGCGCCCACTTGGCGACTATGCACCCGTCACGCTACCTCTCGCTGATCGAGGGTGTGCGGGCGGTGTTCCTGACGGGGGTTCACCGCATCGACGACCAGAACGTCGCGCTGCGGCTGGTCGCACTGACTGACCGGCTCTACGACGCGGGGATTCCAGTCGTGGCGTCGGGGGACAAGCTGGACACGATATTCAGCGACGAGATGCTGGCCGGGGGATTCCGGAAGAAGTACCTGCGAGCCACGTCGCGGCTGTTGGCGTTGACGAGGGCGGGCACCGCGGGCGTGGCCTGACCATCACAGCGTTCGCACCATAACGTAGTCGTTCTCGATGTGCTCGCCTACGCGAAAGATCCTGGTGCCGTTGATCTTAAAGCCGTGCTTGGTGTAAAAGCGCTGTGCCCGGCCGTTTTCCTGATTCACGCCCAGCCATACGCTTTTGGCCGCCATGTCGTTCGCGTGTTTCAATGCGCTCTCCATCAAGGCCGCGGCGACGCCCGCGCCGTGGCTGTCGGGCAGCACGTACATCTTGGACAGCTCGACGGTGGGACGGACGGGGACCGCCCGCTGGACGTCGGCGTCGTCGATGATTCCGCGAATCAGCATGGCGTACCCGATGATCCGGCCGTCGTCGTGAGCGGTGAGGACCAATCGGTCGGGGTCGGCCAGGTAGTCGCCGAACCGCGCGGGTGAGAGGTTGGCGTCGATGAACACCGCGATGTTCTCCGGTGTCGACGACGGTGGGCACGCGAGGGGGAACGTGCGCGCGGCCACGGCGGCCAGTTCCTGGGTATGGGCGACGTCGGCCACCGCAACGTGTACAGCCATGACGGCTGTTACGGTAGCGCCTCCGTGATGTCCCACTGCGCCAGGTGGAAGCCCGTCGGCCGATCGACCAGGACGACACTGGTCGGCAGGTCGCGGTAGCAGTCCCACCAGACACCGCCAGTAACGGTTGCTCCCTGCGGCGCGTTCTGCAGCGAGTACTGGAGCGCGTCTGGCGCGTCGGTGTTTTTTGGCAGGTAGGAGTCGCCGGTCAGCGTCACCCCGTTGAACGAGAAGATGGTGGACAGGTAGTACGGGCTGCGCACCTGAACCGGGCGCACGACCACGTTGGCCCGGTAGACCCGGACGCTGGGCCACCGCGGCCCATAGCCGAATCCTGGCGGGACGTCAGAGGGTTCCATGTTGACGACGGTGATGTCGGCGATGAACCTGTGGTCGGGGTCGCTGGCGCGCAACGTGTCGCCGAGGTGTCCGACCGGGGTGTCGACTGCGGACGCCGGCGGCGCCAGGAGAGCACCGACAGCGGACATTGTGGCGATCAGACCCATCACGCAGCGGCGCATAATCCCCTCCTTGGCAGTGTCCGCATGATGGCATACGGCCGGCGCCGACGCGCCCCGGGTTGGACGAGGATGCCGGCTTTAGTGAACCCAGGGGCCGACGCCGCCGACCTTGTCGACCGTGATGCGGGTCAGAAAGCCCGGAGGCGGGTTGTTCATCGGCGGGAATTTCGCGTTCGGTCCGATCATCGTCTTGGCCAGCTCGGCCAGCAGTTCCGGGGCGCCGCCCTCCTCGATGCGAGCGGTCCCGTTGATCGACAGGTACGGCGTCATCGTGCCGCTGCGGTCGAGGGAGATGACGGTCAGCGCGACGCGTGGGTCCCGACGGACGTTGCGGACTTTCTTGTGTTCGCCCAGATGTGCCGTGACGATCTCGTCGTCGCCTTTCGGCGTGGTCTGCAGCGCGATCCAGACGACGCTGACCTGGGGGCTGCCGTCGGGGTTGAGGGTTACCAGGGTGGCGTCGGCACCGTGTCCGATCAGCGCCCGCGCGTAGTCGTCCAGTTTCATGAGCGAACCTTACGCCGGGCGTTGTTTCAGCCCTCGGTGATGGATTTCAGAGCATTGGCCAGATCGGCTTCCACGACGGCCTTGTCGATGCCGAGCCCGCGTAGCGTGCCGTCGTCATCCTCGGCTTCGAGCATTGCAAGCAGGATGTGCTCGGTGCCGATGTAGTTGTGGCCCAACCGAAGCGCCTCGCGGAACGTCAGCTCCAACACCTTGCGTGCCGGGCCGCTGAACGGGATCAGCGCAGGCAAGTCCTCCTGCCGCGGTGGCAGCTGCACCGCGGCGCGGATGGAGTCGATCTGGGCACCCCGGTCTTGAAGAAGTCTGGTCGCCAGCGAGCCCTGATCGCTCAGCAATGCCAACAGCAGGTGCGCCGGGGTGATCTCGCTGTTGCCCGCGTCGTGGGCGGCGTTTTGCGCGCCCACCACAGCATTGCGCGCCCGCGGGGTGAAGCGGGCGAACCCCTGGTCGGGGTCGAGTGTGGAAGTCTCGGGCCGCGGCACGAACCGCTTCTGCGCGGCTTGTTTGGTGACGCCCATGCTTTTGCCGATCTCGGTCCATGAGGCACCCGAGCGACGAGCCTGGTCGACGAAGTGGCCGATGAGATGGTCGGCGAGTTCGCCGAGGTGCTCGGCGGCCAGCACGGCGTCGGCCAGCTGGTCCAGCGCATCGCTGTGGGCCTTCTTGATCGCGTTGATCAGGTCATCGAGGCGGACCGGAGAGTCGATCGGAGTCGGGGGCATGCGTCAACTCTAGGGTATTTTCGCTGGTGCTGGTCGGTGGCCTGAACCCGGTCTGACCTGCGCAGATACATCACACGACATCACATGAGATACCTGTAACCGTGGCTAAATTGTGGCCACGGTGTGGCCACGGCCCGCTCGTCTCAGCTCTCGGACTTGAGCCGCCGTTCCAGGTTGGCGAGCCCGCTGGGCTTGAAGTTCCACGCGCTGCGCCACACCTACGCGAGCCTGTGCGTCGCGGCCGGTATCCCGCCGCTACAGCTCAGCCGATTTCATGGGCCACGCGAAGGTGACGACAACGCTGGCGATCTACACGCACCTGTTCGATGATGGCCATGCCGATTCGATGGCGGCGCTCGGGGCGATGGGGAACCTTGCGCCCAGCGCGAAGAACGTAGTGCGGCTACGGCGTTAGGCCGCTCGTTGGTGTAGTGACCCGGAAAACTTCCGTTTCCTCGGCAAGACCCTTGAGGTGCCGGAGACCGAGGCTTTCAAAGCGCAGCCCCGACCCTGCTGAAAGATCGCGAACCGTGCGGCTGGCCAGCACCTCACCCGCGCCCGCCAGTGCGCCGATGCGAGCGCCGGTGTGCACAGCCATCCCGCTCCACTCCTCGCCACGCCGCTCACACTCGCCGACATGGACGCCGACCCTGATGCGGATGCCGCGGGTGGCTAATGCAGGCGCGAGTTCGAGCCCGCAGCGTGCCGCCTTGGTGGGGCCGTCGAACAGCGCGAACACACCGTCCCCCGTGTGCTTGACGCGACTGCCGCTGTACTTCAGCAGAACGCGGTCGACCAGCTTGTCATGTGCGTCCAGCTCATGTCGCCACTGCGCATCGCCACGAGCACTGAGCAGTTCGGTGGAGCTGACGATGTCGGTGAACAGCACCGTCTTGAGCACTCGTTCGTCGAGAGCAGCACTCGGCCTGCCGGTCACGAAGTCGAGGATGGCCGAACCAAGCGCGTCATCGATGAGCCCGTGCGGCCCTGCGGGCAGTGCCTTGAACTCGGCCCCCGGAATGGCAGCCGCCAGTGCGGCCGCGCCTTCAAACGGAGCCACTCGATCACCGGGCCGCGCCAGGACGAGAGTCGGAGCGCGGATGGAGCCCAGGACGCCGCGAACATCGATCTCCAAGAGCGCTTGCCACAGCCACGCCGCCATCGTCGGGCTGGCGCTTGTCCGTTGATACCGCCCATAGAGATCCCGAAATCCTGGTACATCGGCAATCTCGCCGAAGAACAGATCGGCCAGCGCCCCTTCACCCCAATGGCTTTCGATCGCTTCCAGATGAGTGGCTTTCTCTTCGGCGGTAAATCCCCATGGATGGTCGGGCAATTCTTGAGAGAACCGCGCCATCGTGCCGTACATCACTAGTGACTGGACCCGTTCTGGATATGTCGCCGCAAACAGAAGGCTCATCGGGCCACCCTCGGACATTCCAAAAAGGGCCGGACGATCGACTTCGGCAGCGTCGAGAACGGCATGGAGATCGTCCATGCGCTCGTCGAGTGGGGGGACATGGGTGGCCGGATCTGAGAGGCCGGTGCCGCGTTTGTCCCACACAATGACCCGCGTGACTTCAGCCAGTTGTTCGATGACGGCTGTGAACGGGCTCGCGGGGTCGTCCCACATCTCCACGTTGCTGAACCAACCGGGGATCCAAACGAGCGTGGTGTCACCATCCCCGAACTCGCGGTACGCCAGCCGGACATCCCCGTTGCGCGCGTACCGCACGCGCCCGTCGCTCACGCGACCATTTTGGCATCGCCGCGGTCAGCGGGCCGTCAGATTCGCGTAACCTCGCGCCTGCGTACCGATGACGCCACCGAGGGCATCACGCGCCCGCGCCGACCAACTCGACGTTTCTCTGCGCTTGCCGCCCGCCCGCCCGTGGTAGGTATCGGGTAGGTACCGACACCGGGTAATCGAACAGTTCGAACAGCGTTTCCGCTGCTAGATGTGGAGCCGATGACGGGAATCGAACCCGCGTATTCAGCTTGGGAAGTCGATTCGATCCGTTTCTGGGTGTCTGTGAGCGTTCGCCAGGGTATGACCGACAAATGCCGGATACCACCTCTGGCCTGCGGGAGTCGTCCACCGGAGTGTGTGAGAGTCCATCAGAGTCTGTAGCGGTTTTGCGCCCGAGTTTCGGATGAGTTGTGTCACCCACGTGTCACCGACGCCGGTGCCCGGCACTATCCCCGTCGCAGCGGCCGGTGTGGCCAGCACCCGGCACGCTCCCGGACGGCGCTGCGCACACACCATAGGCCGCAGCCACAGGGCACATGGCCGACGAGCACCCTGTCCGGTCCCAGCCGGTGCCCTCGCGGGCAGTGCTGCGGTGGCCGGGCCATCCACCGGCCGTTGGTGGTGCAGCTGTTGTATCTGGTCTCAGGACTTGGTTAACTCTTCTGTCGCAGAACATCGTTGACAGTCTCAGGACATTCTTGACTTGGATGGATTGGGGCGCGGAGCGTGAATCTTGGCTTTCCACCGCCGTATTGGGAGTTCAGTGGTGCGAGGGTGGATGGATAGCTGGGCGCCGTCGCAGGTGACCCGGAAGTGGGTGTCCTCGACGTGGATGGTGACGATCTTGCCGGCGTAGGTGCGTCCGACGCGCAGGCGTTGGCGGGCGACCATGACGACGCCGTCTGTGGGGACCTTGCGTTGGACGCTGATCGGGCCGGCCGGTTGGGGCGGCAGCTGGGTGGCCGCGATCCGGGCGCCGCGGATCTTGGTGTGTTGATCGGCGGGGATCGGCGCGGGCAGCGTCTTGGCGAGCACGTTGTTGTGCACGACGTGGATGAGGTGTCCGTCGAGGCGCAGCACGACTTTGCGTCGGGCGAGTTCGGCGCCGATTTTCAGGCGGTGCTTGGCCAGCTCGGCGTTGCCGTTGGTGTCGACGAAGCGATCGACTTCGATCACTGTGGCGGCCGGGAGCGTGCCGGCGCGGGCCGCAGCTGCCGTGGCTGGCGGTGCTCCGGCTGGGCGCGCGCCGCGCATGCGCAGGTGGCGCAGGTCTTCGGCGCTCAGGTTGGACGGCACCGTCTTGACCAGCGCGCCGTCGATGAGGATGTGCACGGTGTACTCGTCGACCCAGACATGCGCGCGTTGCCCGCCGCGGTCGGGGCCCAGCGTGATCCGCTGCACCGAGGGGAGCACCGCGAGGGTGCCGCTGGCGGCGATGACGGTGTCGAACTCGACCGCACCGGCCGACGGCAGCAGCACCAGCCCGCTGTCGGCGCCGCTGGTGTCCGTCGTGGCGGTTGTCGGGACCGCTTCGGCCGCTTCCTGATTCCCCGGGGCGTGTAGCTGGGCTGTGAGCACCAGGGGTTCGGGTTGGGCGTTGGGCCGAAACAGGCTCGCCGGGATCGCCATGTCCAGTGATTGGTGGGGCCGGGCGTGGTTGTAGGTGTGCACCCAGGCGCTGATCGCCGCCTGTGCCGAGGGCAGGTCCACGAACGGGTCGGCCGGATCCAGGAGTTCGCGGCGCAGGGTCTGATGCCAGCGCTCGATCTTGCCGGTCGTGGTCGGCGAGTACGGCTTGGTGAGTCGGGCGGTGATCCCGTTCTCCCGGCAGACCCGCTCGAACAACACCTCCGCCGGCCTGGGTTTGGTGAACCGGCCGGTGAACTGCTTGCCGTTGTCGGTCAACACTTCCGACGGCACCCCGTAGACGCGCATCGCTTTGAGGAACGCGTCGGCCACCGCCCGCGCCGAGGGCACCGCGAGCACCGCGGCGACCACGACGAACCGGGAGTGGTCGTCGATGCCGGTGAGCATCTTGCATTCGCGCCCATCGGCCAAGAACACCCCGCCGACCAAATCCAGTTGCCACAGGTGCATCGGCGCCTCACGCTGCCAGCGGCGGTACTTGCGCCGATGCTGTTGCCGCTGGGCACGCACCAACCCGTTGCGAACCAAGATCCGGTGCACCGTGGCCCGCGATGGCTGCGACGGCGCGCCCGCCTGACCGAGTTCGAATGTGATCCGCCGCGCACCCCACCGTGGATGCGCCCGCCGCATCTCACACACCAGCGCCTCCACCTCGGCCGGCACCCGGGTCGGGCTGGTCCTGGGCCGGCGTGACGCCTCGCGCAGCGCCTCGATCCCACCCGTCAAGTACTTGCCCTTCCAGGCATGCACCGCCTGCCGCGACACCCCGTACCGGACCGCCACCTCACCAACCGGTGAGCCGTCCAACACCTCCAGCACCGCCCGATATCGCTGCTCTACCAACCACTCTCGATCCCCGGAGTCGACATTGACAGTCACGGCGAGCAAGCCTCACAATTCCCCGACGCTGTGTCAAGTAAGTCCTGAGAACGATGCGTTATCCATCTCCTGAGACCTCACATGACATGCAGCGGACCAGTTCGCCGACTGCCAGGCATTCATTAATCATCCCGCACTAAGCGCTGCGGTACCTTTCTCGGAGTGCGGGGAATGCTGGCTGTTGGCGCAGCGGTAGGAATTGTTCTTGGAGTCCCGTCGTGTGGGTCGTCGTCGAACACCACGTCGCCGCAGGCAGCCCCTAACCCTCAGACGAAGCAGGTTGAACTGCCGTTCACCGGCCTGAAGGGTCCGTCTGGTGTGGCGGTGGACACCACCCGCGACGTATACGTCGCCGACAGCGACAACTCCGGCGATAACCGGGTGCTCAAACTGGCGGCCGGGTCAAACACTCAGGTAGAGATGCCCTTCACCGGTCTGAAGAGTCCCGACGATGTGGCGGTGGACACCGCCGGCGACGTCTACGTGACGGACAACGGCCCCCCTGGCCAGGTGTTCAAACTGCCAGCAGGGTCAGACATCCCGGTAGAGCTGCCGTTCACCGACCTGAAAGATCCCTTTGGGGTGGCGGCGGACACCGCCGGCAACGTCTACGTCACTGACGGCGGCAACAAACGGGTGCTCAAACTGCCGCCCGGGTCAGACACGCAGATCGAGCTGCCATTCACCGGCCTGGCCAATCCCTCGGGTGTGGCGGTGGACACCGCCGGCAACGTATACGTTGTCGACGGCTTTCCCAACAAACGGGTGCTCAAACTGCCGCCCGGGTCAGACACCCAGATCGAGCTGCCATTCACCGGCCTGGCCAATCCCTCGGGTGTGGCGGTGGACACCGCCGGCAACCTCTTTACGACCGACACCGCGCCCAACCGGGTGCTCAAACTACCGGCCGCGTCGAACACCCCGGTCGAGCTGCGGTTCACCGACCTGAACGACGCCGAATGGGTGGCGGTAGATACTGCCGGCAACATCTATACCACCGACAACGGAGCCAAGCGGGTGCTCAAACTACCGGCGGGGTAAACCGGGCCAGGCCGTCGCAACGGTCACCAGACTGGCTGATGCCCGACGAGCACACGGCCCGGTTCGAGAGGGTGGCCGCGCGGGCAGTGCTGCGGCGGTCGGATCATCCACCGGCCATCGGTGCAGCGGACCAGCTCGCCGACTGCGGGCATGCTTCCATCATCCCCGCGCCCGCAGAGCGGCCACGAGGAAGCGCAGCGGGACGGAGGCGCTGCCCAGCCCCGAGTTGCAGGATGCACACATGGCGGCCAGGTTCTCGTCGCTGAAAAGGTAGGCGTCGGACAGACCCAGCCTCAGGCCATCACGCACCGAGATGAGATGGCCGACCTCCAGCGAGACTCCACGACGGTGGCACAGCATGCACGCACAGTTGTCCCGCAGCAGAACGCGGACACGTTGCCTCACCTTGATCGCCGGGCGCGTGCGAAGTGATCGGCGCGGGCGACCCGTCTCGTGCACGCAGACCCCACCACACGCCACACAGTGCACCTGGTCTTGGCCGTTGACACTGCTGGTGGTGCTAGTGGTGCTTGGGACCTGCGCTGCCGACGTGCTGAAGAGCGTTCGTCAAGCCACCAGAAGCCTGATTGGGCGTCTGGCTCTGTACGTTTTTCAGCACGGTCTGCGCGTTCGCGGTGGGCAAGGTGGGCACCTGGCCCGGTGTCACCTTGGTCGGCGCGGTCGTCGTCGCCGTGGTGTTCAGCGGCGTGAGGACCTTGGTGAGCGGCCCGGACTTGACGGTTGGAGCGGTAGTCGTCGCCGTGGTGTTTGCCGGAGCGGGTGTCTTGGCCGCTGGAGCCAGCTGTTTCGTCGGATCGGTCGTCACCGTCACCGTGTTGGCCGCCAAGCTGGGCAACGCGGTCGGGGCGGTCGGTGTGGAGGACTGCCTGGTTGTTGTCGTAGTCATAGGAGGCGCTAGTGCAGAACCTATCGCCGCCGCGATAATGTCACGCACATTCAGCAGGTTGGCGATGGTCCCGAAGTTGGTGCTGAGAGCTCCTGACACGCCTTGATATCCGTTGAGGGCGGCGTCCGCGAGAACGGCGGGCAGAGCGATCAGGATGTTGGCGGCCGTCGCAAAGTCGCCGGTGGTCACCGCGTCGTGCAACGCCTGGGCGTTGGCCGCGAACGCCTGCTCCGTGGTCAGGATGGGGTACAGCAGAGCAAGGCCGAGGT
Organism: uncultured Actinomycetota bacterium; assembly: GCA_963811535.1. Classification (GTDB taxonomy): domain Bacteria; phylum Actinomycetota; class Actinomycetes; order Mycobacteriales; family Mycobacteriaceae; genus Mycobacterium. Next base: position 749,477 of record CAWERF010000004.1, read on the forward strand.
TAATGAGCGAGTTCCCGCTGAAAAGGGCCCCGATCGTGTTTCCAATAATGTTCGGCCCCACGGCGGTGCCCACGGCGGTGCCCACGCTCGATGCCGCCGTAATCAGTGGGAACACGGGAAGGAGGAGCAGGTTGGTCAGGGCGTAGCTGGTGAGGTCGTTCAGCGCGCCGGAGATGTTGCCCATTGTGAGCTCGGTGAACGACGATTGCAGGGCTGCGGGTAGACCCTGCAGTCCGGCCACCAGGTTCATGACAGCGGTCTGAAGCGCGCTGGTGATCTCGTTCAATGAGGTTCGGCTGAACAGGGTCTGCAGGCCTGCGGGTAGACCCTGCAGTCCACTCACAAAGGATGAGACAGTGGCTGAAGGGTTGGCGATGACCTCCAACAGGATGGGAAACTGAGCCACCCGTTGTCCCAGGGCCACCAGGCTGGTGACGGTATCTGTGACGAGAGTTATATACGGGGTGATGGGGTTCGTGAGCTGGGTGAGCTCGACCGACACAGAAATGTGCGCCAAGGGGTTAGCGATGTGGATGTCGGGTGGCGGTGCGATCGGAGTGACGGCTATGACGCTGGCCCCTACCAGGGCGACACCCGCTGTGGCGTACGCGCGGACGGCTGTATGCATGACAACCCCTTCCAGACGGCGTGAGGTCGGATACATGAAATTTACGCCGCCGTAAGGTAAAAGGTAAGTGGCCGAAATCGGTCTTTCGCCGCTGTGTTAACCCGCTCGGTGGGCAGTTGCATCGCCGCCGCGCACTCGCTTATTGCTCGGCATTGTCGGGCAGATTCGCAGCCAACACGCCCATGCGCGCGTGGTGGCCAGGAGTTTGCTGGCACCCTCCTATGTCAGGACATATGGTGAGGCTCCATGCGGATATGTTGGGACATATGCGCCGGGGTGGTCCTATCATGCCACCATTCGGGGCAAGGGGATCATGCGCCGAGCCGCGAGGTCACACGACGCCTTCTGGCGTTGTCAAATGGCCTCGCGTTATGCGTGCTAACGCGGCTTCCAATGGCCGAGGGGCATAAGCGGTTTCGATGCCAGGCGTGGCTGGCTGGCGCCTAGGCGTGTGGGCGCTGGCTATGCGCTCACTATGGTCTATCTAATGGCATTGCGGCGCTGGGGTTTTCGCGTGGGCCAATGTGGCTGTGGCAAGGGCACTTTCAGGGCGCTAATGGGTGGCCGGTTTGTCAGGCCGAGCTAGGTCACGTGAGTCATGCGACCTGGGAAATGACTCACGTCAACCGCGCCGATCTGAGCGCGCCGGATGCGTCGCTAGTGGTTCACCCACGCGGATGCTGACATATGGCCGCTCAGCGGGCAGCCAGCGGGCAGGAATCCACATCTGAGCGTTACTGCCGTGCATGTTTTCGCGCCTTGGCTAGCCGCGCCTCATGCGCCGCGATCGCCTTCCACGCGGTCCGACGCTGCGGTGACTGCAGGTTTCGCCGCGACGGGTGAAAATAACGGTGCTCATGCCCACGTGCACCGTGTCTGCAGGGCAGTGCTCTCGTCGAACCTGCACCAACGGCAAAGCACTCTGACCAGCGGGTGTCCGTTTTTTGGTGCAGGTAGTGCAGGTTTCCCACCCCTTTTCCCGCGTGCAGGCGACAGAGGGTAGAAGAACCTGCACTAGTGCACTGTCTGTAAAATACTATGGTAGTTTGTAGTATGCCTGTTATGACTGCCGCGGCGCTGCCGGTGACCGATCAACAGCGTGCGGAGTTGGAGCGGATGGCATCGTCGACGTCGTTGCCGCATCGGCAAGTGGTTCAAGCCCGGGCTCTATTGTGGGCCTGTGCTGGAGTGGCCAACGAGGAGATCGCGCGACGGTGTCACGTGGATTCGGATACGGTGCGGCGCTGGCGTTCTCGGTTCGCTGAGCAGGGTGTGGCCGGGGTCGGCAAGATCGCGAAGGGGCGTGGCCGTAAGCCGGGTCTGCCGCCGGGCACCGTCGAAGACGTGTTGCGCCTGACGCACAAGGAACGGCCGGCGGACGGGTCCACGCAGTGGAGCACTCGCACGTTGGCGGCGCGGGTGGGGATCGGCAAGGACGCGGTGGCCAAAATCTGGGCCGATCACAACCTCAAGCCGTGGAAGGTCGACACGTTCAAGGTCAGCAACGACCCTCGGTTCGAGGAGAAGCTCGTCGATGTCGTCGGCCTCTACCTGGATCCGCCGCAACGAGCGGCGGTGTTCTGCTTCGACGAAAAGACCCAGTGCCAAGCGTTGGACCGCACCCAGCCGTCGCTGCCGATGAAGCCCGGCCGAGCGGGCACGATGACCCATGACTACCGGCGCAACGGCACCATCGATCTGTTTGCGGCGATGAATGTCGCGACCGGTGAAGTGCTAACCGACCTGCGCAAAGGCCATGCCGGCGCGGACGTGCTGCGGTTCTTCAAGCAGATCGACGCGGCCGTCCCGCGCGATCTGGAGGTCCATGTCGTCCTGGACAACTTGTCCGCCCATTCCACACCGCAGATCCAGGAATGGCTGGCGCACAAGAACCGTCGCCGATGGCACCTTCATTTCACGCCCACCTCGAGTTCCTGGCTAAACCTGATCGAGCGCTGGTTTAAGGAACTCACCGACAAACGCCTGCGACGCGGAGCCTTCACCAGCGTCGCCGAACTCAGCGCCGCGATCACCCAATGGGCCGAGCACTGGAACCTCGATCCCAAACCGTTCATCTGGAAAGCCAGCGCCGACGACATCATCGCGAAGGTCAAACGTGGCCGCGAGACCCTTCACCAGATCAAATCGCAGACGGAGCACTAGCTGCACCAACTGCACCAACATTTCTCAACCGTCCGCAAGATTTCGGAACCGCACACCGGCGAAAAGTCGGGTGCCGTTGTAGACCGTCTGCCGAACGCCGTTGATCTGTGCCAGCCGGTTGTAGAATTCGCGGGCCGATAGTTGCCTGGATCCGCTGTCTTCGGCGTGTTTGGTGTAGTCGCGGTAGAGGTCGGTGCGTGCGGTTTTCGTGTCGGGGTCGAGGACGCACCGCTCACCGAACCAGCACCGCACCACATCTGATGCGGCGACGAAGGCTGTTTTGGCGTCGCACAACGACTCGGGCTCTAGGAGCCGTCCGCGTGCCATAAGTGCGGGTAGCGCTCTGATGCCGTGGGCTGCAATACCGCGAAGCTCCGGTTCGGTTTGCAGTGTTGCGTCAAGGGTGCGGTTTTCGCGGCCGACGAAACTTGTCGGGAATGACACCACGATCCAGCGGGCAACCCAGCCTTCGGATGAGTCTGCGGAGCCGAAAGCTTTGTTGGTGGAGTAGAACGGCAGCGCCCACGGGGTGAAGTCGAACACCGCGCCGTATTTGTGTTCGCCCTGTATGGCGTCGCCGCCGGTGGATCGTTTGAACATGGCGGTGTTTTCGAGCCATCGGGTGTCGATGTCGCCGGCCAGGTTGGCGAGCTTTCCGAATAGGGTTGCCGCGCGGAACCGGTTTTCCGCCAGTTCGTGCAAGGTGACTGTCGAGCAGTTGCGTGCCCCCAGAAGATGTTTCAGCACTCTTATCAGGGTGCCTTTGCCGTTGCGCCCGTTGCCGTACAACAGGATGGCGATGTGCAGCGGGTTGCCCGAGAACAGGGTGTATCCGATCAGTTCCCAGATAAAACCGTTCGGGTCATCCTTGGTTGGAAGGCAGTCGCGCGGCAGCACTTCGGCGAGAAACCGGTCGAATGCAGGGCATGTCGCGCCGGGGTCGTATTCGACGGGCAGTTGCACGGTGGATCGGTGACCGGGTGAGTGCGGATGCGGTTGGCCGGTGCGCCAGTCGATCATGCCGTTGCGCATGTTGATGAATTGCGGCACCGGTTCACAGGTGATGCGGGCACTGTTCGGGGAGAACCGAATGAGGTCAAGCACGTTGCGGGCGTGGGTGTTTCGGTATCGGTTGCCGAGCTGCCGCGCTATTTCGGTTTCGATGCGCCCGGCGTTGGGTGTCCACACCCCGTTTTTGTAGATGTAGAAGCGTTCATCGACCGCGCCGAAACCGCAAGTGACGGCACTCATCACCGCGTCAACCAGGTCGCGGACCTGTAGCCCGTCGCGGCCGAAAAACTGTGCCGCATCATCGGTCCCGCCATGCTTGTGGTCGTTCAGCTCCGCGCGGGCCTGGGCGTCGGTTTTGGTTGATGCCCTGTCGATGCCGAATTCCATCGCGGCGGGCACCTCGTATTCGGGCACCGTTTGGCCGGTCTCGGCGCGGAGCTCCTCCAGCCGCGCGGCTAATAGCTGTTCGGCGCGGCGCCAACCTGTTTCGCTGATACAACCGAGCCGCCGCGCGCAGGCCAGCCGCACGGCCTGTTTCAAAACCCATTGATGGCGGCCGTTGCCTGTCAGCGGTCCATCTTTGGGTATGCCGTCGATCAACTGTGTGACGTAGCCGTCGGTGTCGGCGAAGCACCAATCTTCCGGCGAGCTGATTCTGTTCGTCGCTGCGGGTGTCGTCATCCTCCTGGTAGACACCGTGCTCGTTGAGACGCTCGTCAATTTCGGTGACTGTGAGCGGTCCCCCGATGTCGGCGTAGGTGACGACCGGTGTTCCGCCGTGCCCGTTGCTGGTTTTAACTGGCATTGGTGTGCCCTCTTCCTCATTTCGACGCATAATTTGCGGCATGAGAATCGATCATGATCTCCCTTTGTGCGGCGTGTCAAGAGGTCATAGACCTGGCGAAACCGCCACCTGTGATGTATCGTGATTTCCGTGACTACTTCGATGGCGAAGACGATCGGCAAAAACGCCCACGACCTGCGGCTAGCGGCCGGGGCCACGTTGGACCAATTCGCGCTGGCAGCGCGGTTCTGCGGCCTGCACTGGACAACCGGCCGGGTCGGCAGCTTCGAGGCTGGCCGGATACCGCCCAACCTGGAAACCGTCTACGCCGCCGCGCTGGCGCTGAGCCAGGTCACCGATCGGCCGGTGACCCTGGCCCAACTGCTGGCCACCGACCAACCGGTGCAAATCAGCGACAAACTGACCATCGACGGGCCGGCGCTGGCCGCCGCGATGAAGGGCAAACCGGTGACCGGCGAAACCGAGAACTACCGCAAGCTCAGCGAGACGGTCGGCAAGTTCACGGCCAAGATGATGGTCGGTGCGTTCCGTGAGGCTGATATGCGTATGTGCCGCAGCATCGGCGTGACACCGCAACGCGGCGCCGCTGCCATGTTTGAACTGTGGGGCATGACGTTCAGCAACAAACGCGACGAGCTAACCGAACCGGGCGCCAATGCTCAACGTAAGGGCCAGATTTCACGCCAACTGAAGGCCGAACTACAGAACGCAATATCCAGCGAAAAGGGGCAGCCGTGAATCTGCACTGGACGTACCGCCTGACTGATGCCGGTGAACCACAGTGGCAAGCCGAAGGGCTCGGCGTCAGTTACGTCGTGACCGAAATAGTCGGAGCCTTCCTGCTCACCGCGACCGACCTCGCTGGCGGCACCATCGACGTCCCAGGCTTGCCGCGCCCGGTCAAACTCCAATCCGAGCAGGACGCTAAGAGGCTGGCGCAGAACTGGTATGACAGCTCACTGGGGGCGGTACATGGCAACCATTGAGCGCTACCAAACAAAGGGTGGCGCAATGCTTTACCGTGTCCGCTACCGCACACCGGACAACAATAGATCAACCCAGAAACGCGGCTTCAAAACCAAGCGTGAAGCTGCGCAGTGGGCCAACAAGCTTGAGGTCGACAAGATGCGCGGCGAATACGTGGCGCCCACGGTCGGCAAGACAACGATCGGTGAGCTCGGACCGGCATGGCTGCAGCGCCAGCGGGGCCACATGAAACCGTCAGGCTTCCGGTCCTACGAATCGGCGTGGCGGGTGCACGTTGCGCCACGCTGGGGGAGCAGGCGCATCGCCGACATCCGCTACTCCGATGTGGCGGCGTGGGTAGCCGAGCTGTCAGCGCAACGCGGCGCGGTGATTGTAAAAACGGCCTACTCGGTGCTGGCCCGGATCCTCGACGACGCGGTGCGGGACCGGCTGCTGGTGAGCAATCCGGCTCGCGGCGTGAAGCTGCCGAAACCACCACCACGGCACAACGTATATCTGACCGCCGACCAGTTGGACCGGCTGGCCGGGGAGTCGGGACGGTGCCGGTCGCTGGTGCTGCTATTGGGCGTGGGCGGCCTGCGCTGGGGTGAGGCCGCCGCACTGCGGGTGTCTGATGTGGATTTCCTGCGCCGCCGCGTCGAGCTGCACCGCAACGCCGTGACGGTCAACAGCACGACCGTCGTCGGGTCGCTGAAAAACAACCGCAACCGCACAGTGGTGCTCCCGGCGTTTGTGATCGACGCGATCGCGCAGACAGCCGAGGGCAAGGGCCGCGACGATCTGCTGTGGCCGGCGGCCAACGGCGGGTATCTGCGGTCACCGACGACGTACAGGTCGTGGCTGTCCGGTGCGGTGACACGGTGCCAGAAGGATGACAAGACGTTCCCACGGATCACCGCCCACGGGCTGCGTCACACCGCCGCGTCGCTGGCGATCAGTGCAGGGGCCAACCCGAAAGTCGTGCAGCGGATGCTGGGGCACGCCAGCGCCGCGATGACGCTGGATGTGTACGCCGATTTGTTCGACTCGGACCTCGACAGTGTCGCCGAGAGTGTGGCCAAAATGTGGCCACGGCAGGCCAATTAGCTCGTCCGTTCGACGCTGATATCGCTTCTGCCAGCGTATATGCTGCAAGCATTCTGGGGGTCATGCGTCATCTCTTCGTTGACGAACTGGCACCGTCAACCCTGAGTTGACGCGATGGCCGTCGCGGCGTCTACGCGATCGTCAAATTCGCTGAAATCGGTTGCCAGCCAGTCTTAAGATCTGGGATAAGGCGAGGTCGGGAAGATCCGAGGAGGCCTGCGATGAGGGGCATGATTCATCGTCTGGCAATTGTCATCGCGGTCGCGTTCGCGCCGTTGGCGTTCGTGATTCTGGTGTCGCCGGGGTTGAGTAAAGCAACCGACTGCGGCTTTGGCACCGTTTATGACCCGGGATCGAACACCTGCGTCGCTGCTGGACCACCGCCCCCACCGGCACCGCCACCGCCGCCACCGCCGGCGTATGGACCGGCGAGCATGTGCATCGGTGCGCCGATCCCGTTCGTACCCATGAGCTGGTGCTTCCCTGTCGGTGGCTGAGGCCGCCGGTACCAATCCCGATCCCGACTCGCGCTCAACCGCGCGGATAGCCGCGACGGACGGTCCGATCGAGGATGCCGAGGGTTGCGCGTAACGCGTCTTCGGACAGAACGGGGAAGATGCCCGCGTCCCGCCATTTCGGGTCGATGTCGGACCAGTCGTAGAAAGACGTGACGACCGTGGCGGCGCCGTCGTCGGTCGGCTCGAGCCGGTATCCGTAGACGTGGCCGATTTGCGGGCGGATCTGACCGAGGATCGTCCAGGAGATCAGCTTGTCGGGTTCGAATTCGCGGATGCTGACGGTGACGTCGTACTTGCCGAGTTGGGGATAGTCGTTGAGCGACTGGCGATCCATGTGGACCACGAAGCTGTCACCGACGGCGCGAGCCGGATCGCCATCGGCGTCCTGCAGCATACCCGTCGAGTCGATTGCGACGTGTCCTTGCGGATCGCGTAACACCGCAAAGATGTCGGCGGACGGTGCCGCAATGGTGCGTTGGGTTTCGATGCGTTCGCTCATGCGCAGATCGTGTCACGGCGACGGCCGGAAAACACGCGTCCGGCGATCGCGACTATCCGGGGAAGAATCCGTTCCCGGTCAGTACTCCGGCCTGCCAGCCTTGATCTCCCAGGCACAGCAGCGGGCGCCCGTCCGGTGCTTGGGCCGCCGATTGGGGCCCCGGGCATGCTGCGCCGATCTGCTGGACGCCGTACAACGGGTAGGAGATCACCCAGAAGCCCGTGTACACGGGCGGCCACTGGTTGGGGATCCAGTGACATGCCAAGGCCTCACCCATCGGGCCTCGTCCGTAGACGAACCGGTCCATGTTGTCGCAAGGCGCCCCGAGCGCGGCGTCGTAGTTCATGCCCGGCACGTCGCTGTCGTAATGACCGTTGTCACCGAGGGCGGCCGGCGCCGTGCCGATGGCAGCGCCCGCGATCGCCGCGGCGATGAATAGCTGACGAATCATGTCCCACCCTCGGGGTCGTTATGTTCGGCCCATCGATGCCACCTTGGCCGTGCCAAAGCCTAGCGTTTGTGGCGCAGGCCACGAAGAAAAATCTCGATGATTGGGTGAGCCGTCGGAGGCTTAGCGGTCCAGCACGGAGGTGTAGTACGTGGCCTGTCCGAAGGCGCCGTCGTTGACCGGCGCTGCGGAAAGGCCGTTGTCAGCCAACAGCTGTGCAATGGTCGTGCCGACCGAACGCCACCCGTGGTCGTCCAGATAGGCGGCGACGTCACTGCGGTCTCCGGGATAGCCGAGGTCCCAGATTTCGAGTTCGAAGCCGTGCTCCCGCCAGCCTCGCGTGGCGTGGCGGATCGCCTCTTCCGCTTGATCTGGGTCGACATCTGTTGGATTCGAGAACGTTTCGGTTGCGAGTCGGCTGCCGCCGGCGCTGAGTTCGGTGATGTTGTCCAGCAGCCTGTCCTGGGCTTCAGGAGGAAGGAACCCCAGCAGACCCTCGGCGATCCACGCCGTCGGCCGGTCGGGGTCGAACCCGGTCTGACGCAGCGCAGCAGGCCAATCGTGCCGGAGATCGATCGGAACAGGCCGCAGGTCCGCCGTCGGCTTGGCGCCGAGTTCGGAAAGCGTCGCGCCCTTGAACTCGATGACCTGCGGCTGGTCGATCTCGAACACCACCATCGCGGGCGGCCACGAGAGCCGATACCCGCGGGCGTCGAGGCCGGACGCCAGGATCACCGCCTGACGGATGCCTGCCTGCGCGGCGTCGAGGAAGAACGCGTCAAAGTAGCGCGTGCGGGCCGTCAACAAATTGGTCATCGGCTGCATGCCCCAGGACGCAGTCGGGTCGTCGACGTCGGCGGGCCGCAGGTCGCGGGTGGCCCAGCGGGTGAAGAATTCGACACCCACGGCGCGGACAAGCGGTTCGGCGAATGGGTCTTCGATCAGCGGGGTGTCGGCGTTGGTGGCCCTGGCCCTGGCCGCGGCCACCATCGTCGCGGTGGCTCCCACGCTGGTCGCGAGGTCCCAGGTGTCGTCGTCTGTGCGCTCCATGTCCCGATCCTTCTGCAAAGCCCTCAGTACTTAGTCAGCGTAACGAACTTAGTCAGCGTAACGAATCGGGGTGCTCGGACGATTCCCGGGATAGTGGAGGGCATTCGGCGGGCTGCGCCGCATCATCGTTGGCTGAGCAGCCTCTGCAGCGCTTGAAGCAAGTCGGATGGTTGCCCTGCCGGCGGCGGCACTACCGCAGGGTCGTCGGTCTTCTGCCACGGCTGGCAGTGGTCCGTCTTGAATGCCTTGTCACTAGGGTCGATCTGAACTACCTGCGGTTTCGAGCTGAGGGCGTTATCGATGATGTCGCTGCCGTTGAGGCTGCTCATCCGCTTCCAGTAGCAGGTGCCACCAGCGGCTCCGCCCGCAGAGGTGTACGTGCCCGGCTCGATGTCGGTTCCCACCACATATGTTCCATCGTTATCGATGGTTGTTTTGGGTGCAGGCGGCGGCGCGGGATCGGCATTGGCAACGCCGGGGGCCGTCCCCCAGGCCGCGAGAACAAGCGCTGCTGCCACGACGGCCACCGGCTTTGACCGCAACGGACGGCCCGTGCCAAACACCGTTTTGGGTGTGCGCCCTCCGGCCGTTATCGCCCGTAGCTGCGCATTTGTTGTTGACAAGTACATGATGGTCTCACTGGTTGGGTGCGCCGCGACGAACCATTTCGAAGATCTTAGCCGGGGGCGCTGTGAGGGGAGCAGCGCAACGGAAACCGTGCTTTTGACGGGCTGAAGGGCAACCCCGCGGGAAGCCTTGCTCAATTTGCCCAACTTCACAATGCCTGGCGCGGGGTTGCCAGCAAATCGTATCCGGTCACCGTCCGCGGCGCGACTCGATTGGAACGGCTTCCGCCGTCCGAACTGCAAAAATGGAAGAATTTGAGCTCGCACCAGGCGAGCGCAAGACGGATACGCCATAACCGTGCTGGGCCAGGCGCCGGCCGGTTAGAGTCCTTGGGCGCACAGCCAGGCGTGGATTCGTTCGGCGACGTGAGCCCACCCGGGTTCGAGCATCATGTTGTGTCCCATTCCGGGGAAGAGTTCGGCTTGCGTGCGATACGTACGCGCCGTAGCGCGCACCCTGTGGTTGCTGATAAAGCCGTCGTCTTCGGCGCCGAGAATCAAAAGCGGAGTGTTTACCCGCCGAGGTTTGGGGAGGCGGAACAGCGCGTCCACGAAGGCGGCGCGGAGGCTCTCGGGCTGGACGCCCGCCGTGCAGGATTCAACGATGGGCTCGGGAGTGCGCGCGCTGAACAGGTGCTCGCGCGCAAGCGGCGGGGTGTTGACGAGATCGACCGAGTTGCCGACGGTGTTCGCCCGCAGGGCGATCCACGGGTGATGGAGCCATACGCGCACCGCTGTCCGTAGCACGCCCTGCGGCGGCACGGACGCCACCAGCACCCCGGCCGGGGCGCGGCGGATCTCGAGGTTACTTCTGCACGACGAAGCCGCCCAGCGAATGCCCAATGACCACGGGCTGGCCGCCCAGGTTGTCGGCCGCGGAGCGTACATCGTCGACATAGTCGGCGATGGAACACGACCGAAGTGGCTTGGACAGACTGCTCCGGCCATGGCCTCGCCAACTCACCGCAGCGGCACGAAACCCTTTGTCGGAGAAGAAGCCCAGAAAATGCTCATCCCAACACCACGCGCCGTGGTAACCGCCGTGAACAAAAAGCAGCGGCACCGGATGAGATTCAGTACAAGACCCCTTGTCGATCACCTCGAGCATGAGGGGCTCCTTGTGCGTACTTTGCGGCGTGGAGCCGCTGTGGGAACGCTGCGGTGACGCCGAGAATAACGGTGGCCGGGTGGCGGATATAGCGATTCGAGTCACCGTAGTGACGGGCTCGGGTGTGTTAAATGTGCCGGACGCGGGCAGTTTCGTGCCGCAGATCCCCAGGGCATGGCGGTAAGTCCCGCCAACCGCTCAGTAGTTGTTGCAGGTGTTGGCGATCTGCAGGATAGATCCACCGAACTGCTGCGCGGCTGGCGTGCCCTGCAGCGCCTGCACCATCTGCTGTCGCTGATCCACCGACGAGGCGAGGAAGCTACGCAGCGTCGACTGCGCCAACGGGCGCGCGGAGAACTCCTGGGCAAGATCGGGCGATTGCGCGTTGAGCGCCGCCACGACCTGCGAATAGGTGCACGTCGTGTTGATGAGCGGGCCCAGATCAGGTTGTGCGGACGCGATGCCGACCCCAGTGGTCAGCGACAACGCCAGACCGGCAAACCCGACAACCAGTTTCGTCGAGGACAGCTTCACCATGTTCGTCCCCCTTCCAACTAATGCACCGCAGCCAGCTGGGCGGCTACGACGTCGGTCCAGCAGGCGCCGTGTGTGGTCGACGCTAGCAGGTCCTCGCAGCGCCGTACGCGGCTTTCAACACGTCGATTGCGGCCAGCTCAGCTGCGTCGTCGTGACACGCGCCCCAGTGTGCCATAACCGAATTCACTTACATCGACACTGAGGTGGACACAAGCACCCAAGTTGATTGGCGCCGTTGACGTTTAGCGCTGGCTTGTTCTTATGCTCAGAAGAGAATGCAACCGCCCTGTTTTGTTCGGCAGCCCGGCGTTAGGCGGACAGCGGAGAATCCCCATGCGAAGTTTGCGGTGCATCACACTGAGCGCCCCGGCCGCCCGCGCACGCAACATAGCAAACCGCTACCAGGTTGCCTGGTGGCCGTTTCGGTGTGTTCGCTAGTTGTTAACGACAGCGGCATTCTTCGCAGTCGTAACCAGTGCACGAGGCCGGAGGGACCGATCCCGGGCAAGCTCTTGACCGCCTCATCCGCCGCCGCCCGACGTCCATCGTCGTGCGCTGTAGACCGGCGACGTTTTTGCCTCATCACGGTTCGGGGTTTGTGCCGAGTCGGCCCGATCCAAAATTGTCAACCACCGTTCTTGACTAGACCTGCCCTTCAACTCGGCAATCGGCTGTACGCTGCCTGAATGCGCATGGCAAAGAGAAAGGATTTGTTATGCGAATTCAATTCCGATACCTGCTAGTGGCCGGGGCGGTTGCGGCGACGGTCGGCGTGCCGGCAGCCGTCGCGGACGAGCCCGGTCAAAATTGCACGGATATCACGAGTAGCGCGACCGAGTGCTCGAGCCCAGGCAATGTGGAGATCAACGACGCACCCCCAGTCGACGCGGGGCCCGATGCCGGCGGAGCCTACGCCGGGCCCTATCCAGTGCCGTTCGACGAGGGCAGCAGATAGCTTTTTGGGCGGTCTCGCGGCCGTCCATTAGGCGCTGATACAACCGCACCAGCTCGCTGACTGCTTGGCGTGACACCCAGCTAAAGAGCCGGGGCGTCCTGACTGATGCGATCACCACGGTGGCCGCGGTCTGCCCGACGGGGACTCAGGTGGGGTGTTGCAGTCCCGTTCGGACCGGTTTCACCCGTCAGCGCTAGCGCCGTGTCCGGCGCCTGCCGCTCAGCCAGTCCCGGCGTTGCTTCCGCCGACTCCATTGATCCCGTGCTAGAACCGCCATGTGGCCCGCGTCATTCCCGCACGGGTTCGCCGACGGCGCCGCGGCTTGGCCGTCGTGGGCGTGGTGGTCGTCGCCGTGCGTCGCGGTGCTTGTCGTGTGGGGACGGCACTGGACCGACAATCGGCGGTCGGGGCCGTCGCCGACCTGGACGCCGGCGCCGACATCGGCCCTGGTTGCCGCTGGCACACGTAGCCCGGGCGCAGCTGGCGGCATTGCCCGTCAAGGGCTGGGACCGCCTTCTGGACTTCGAGCGGTACCGGTTCGGCCAAGCCTGGAGCGATGATGTCAACGTCGAATTCGGGCACAACGGGTGCAACACGCGTGACGATATCCTTCGCCGCGACTTGGCCAACGTCGTCGTGCGGCCCGGTACGTGCTATGTGCAAAGCGGAACGTTGCACGACCCGTACACCGGCACGATCATCGAGTTTGTCCGCGGTCCGGACACCTCGAAGAGCGTGGAGATCGACCACGTCGTGGCTCTGGCGGACGCCTGGTACAAGGGTGCGCGATTCTGGGATCCGCAGCGGCGGCACGACTTCGCCAACGATCCGCGCGACCTGCTCGCCGTGAGCCCGAAAGCCAACTTCGACAAGGCCTTTCGCGATGCCGCCTCATGGTTGCCACCGAATGCGGCATTGCGGTGCGACTTCGTAGCACGCCAGATAGACGTCAAGACCGCATACGGGTTATCGGTGTCGGCCAAAGAGAAACAGTCGATGGCCGATGTGCTCGCGCGATGCTAGGTGGTTGTTGATCCGGCACTCGACGCTCACCTGGGCTTTGGAGGAGATGGATCAACTAGCCGATCTGCCCTTGTGGGGCGCCCGTTCCGGGATGAAAATGGCACGGTGGTCGCCTTGCGACGCCGTCACACTATGGTTCTTCGAGGCCGTCAACTAGCCGGGTGCTGGGGTCGTGTGCGGGCCCTTCATTGTTGCCGCCGTTGGTGTTTGGTCGAGCACGAGGATTAGATTCTGTTTCCTTCTGCGGCCCCACGGGCGATCACCTGATCAATATCAGACACGGTGTGAGGGGAGAGGATGCGGCCGTGCTTGCCGAATCTGATGACAAGGAAGAAATTATCGCTCGGGTCGCCGCGCTGGATATCGGCAAGGCGGAGGTGGTGTGTTGCGTGCGCCTTCCCCCACAGCGGGCGCGCCGAAAGCGGCTGCAGGAGGTCTCGACGCATTCGACGATGACCGCGTCGCTGACCGAGCTGGCCAACCGACTGGTCGAGCTTGGGGTTCAACGGGTGGTGATGGAAGCCACCTCGGATTACTGGAAGCCGGTGTTCTATCTCCTGGAGGCGCATGGGCTGGATCCGTGGCTGGTCAAGGCCCGTGATGTCAAACATCTACCGGGCCGGCCCAAGACCGACGTCATCGACGCGGTGTGGTTGTGCAAACTGGCCGAGCGCCAAATGCTGCGCGCTAGTTTCGTGCCGCCATACCCGATTCGGCGACTGCGCGATCTGACCCGCTACCGCATTGATCTGATCAGTGCCCGCACGGCCGAGAAGAACCGGGTGGAAAAGCTGCTCGAAGACGCCTGCATCAAGCTCTCGGTGGTGGCCTCCGACATCTTCGGGGTGTCCGGGCGGGCGATGATGGCCGCGCTGATCGGCGGCGAACGCGACCCCAAGGTGCTGGCCCAGCTGGCGCACAGCCGGATGCGCAGCAAGGTCGGCCGGCTCGAGGAAGCGTTCAACGGACACTTCGATGATCATCACCGCTTCCTGCTGGCCCGGATGCTGGCCCGCATCGACGGCATCGACGCCGACATCGCCGCCGTCGACGAGCAGATCGAGGCGCACCTGGCCCCTTTCGCTACGGCGGCGGCACGACTGGATGAGATCCCCGGCATCGGCCCGATCGCCGCCGCCACCATCATCGCCGAGATCGGAGTGGACATGTCCCGGTTCCCCACCGCCGCCCACCTGTGTTCCTGGGCCAAGTTCGCACCGGGCATCAACAGCTCGGCCGGCAAGACCAAAGGCAACGCAAGCACCGGGCATGGCAACCGCTACCTGGCCCGCATCCTCGGTGAGCTGGCCATCGCGACCGCCAGAACCGACACCTTCCTGGGCGAACGCTATCGGCGCATCGCCAAACGCCGCGGCAACAAACGCGCACTTGTCGCGGTCGGGTGCTCAATCCTCGTCATCGTCTGGCACTTACTCGCCGACGACGACACAACATTCACCGATCTCGGAGCCGACCATTTCACCAAGCACCTCAACCCGGATCGACAAAAGTGCAACCACATCCGCCAACTCGAAGCCCTCGGCTACACCGTCACCCTCACCCCAGCCGCATGAACTACCAGCTGATCACCGTCATTTTCGGGTTAGTGGTGTGCGGCCGATCGCACAACCCCTGGATGTATCCGGCTAGCGAACCGTCGGCCTGATCACGGTCGGTCAGCTACGGCGCCGCGAGTCACAAGGTCCGACGAAGAGTCGGTAATCCGAGCCGAACCCGCAACGCGAGGAGCATTCGGTCAACCGCCCGAAGCTCCGACTCAAGCGCCTTCACGATCCGTCGATGACGCCGAACACCGCCCAGATCACCAGCGCGCTGGAACCTCGCCAGCGCATCGAGTTGCCCTTCCAGCAGCTCACAAATCTCGGCCTTCCGACCATCAAGCATCCGCCAGAAGTGCTCGGCCTGCTGCATGTCAGCATCCGACCGTATCGGCCAGGTCGCGACTTCCGCCCCCTTACTCATGGCGACAACATAGACCCCGCAGGCAACTCATGTCCCATAAATCGACAATTGCCACACAGCCCTCTCCACCAACTATGGACCCGCTAATGCCTAACCAAATGCCGGGATCGGCGCCAGGCGGGGAGCGGCATCTTCGGGTAGGGGTCCGGTGCCCACGGTGGTCATGGCTGCTTCTCAATCGCGATCGCGACTACCCGGGCGGCGTCGGCCCGCGGGTCAGCCGCCGAGTTTCGCCAACTCTGCCTGTGCGTCGCGTTCGACAAACAGCGGTACGAAGTCACGTATCGGACACCCGTCAAATTTGGCGTGAATCTTGTAAACGATGCCGGTAATAGTCAGCGGCGGCACGGTCGGGTACTTATGAGTGAGTCGCTCGACAACCTGACCGATGGCCAGGCGCTCGCTCGCCTCCATCATGCTGACAGGGTGACTCAGAAGCAGCTCAGTTCGCCACCCCTAGCGGAAGACGGACTGAGCCGGGCGAGCTCGTCGGCCGCAGTCGTACTTATCGGATGCTTGCTGGCCCGTCGAGCAGACTGCCCCTCTCGGACAGCGCCACGTCAGATGCCGACCAGCATGCGCCCCGGCCGCAAACGGTGGCCGCGAGGGCAGCGCTGCGGCGGCCGCGCGATCCACTTGCCCGATGTGGATCGCATCAACTCGCCGACAGCAGCCATGTACCGACAATAGGCGCCCTCGGTGCGCTGACGTTAGGCATTCGGAAGCCGCTGTGTGCCTGCGGCTCAACACCATTGCCGGTGTGGGCACCTCAACGACGGTCCGCCCATCAGGGCTTGTGGCCAGTTTTGTTGTTGCCGACGACGGTGAGGTCAACACGCCGGCCTTGGCCAGTACGGCATGGATCTGGGCCTTCAGTCCGGATCGGATCGCGACCAGCTTGGCGCGGTAGCGCACCAACTCCCGCAATTCGCGCGTCTCGGGTGGGGCGATCCACGCCTCGGGCAGTCGACCCATCCGCAGCAGATCGGTCAGATCGGCGGCGTCGCGTACATCGTTTTTCACTCGCCGGTACCGGAACCCTTTGACTCCCAACGGATGCGCCAAATGCACCCGCGCTCCGCCGGCGTGCAGCACGTCGACCGCCCAGTACCAGCCGTACGTCGCTTCCAGCACCACCTCGGGGTCGGCGCCAGCCTGCTCGAGCTGCAGTTCCAAGGCGACCGGATCGTTGACGATCCGCACCGCCGACAGCTGCTCACCGGATTCGGACTGGCGCACGATCACCGACCGCTGGCGATGCAGATCGATCCCGACGAACTGCCTGCCGTCATACTCGTCCATAGGGGCCTCCCGTGATTCGTGGAAGTGAGCACCCCCAGCATCCGCCGGGAACGTCACGAGGAGCGGAGGCCCCGCCCCTTCATCGCATCAGGACAGTAAAATCCTGAGGTCGTTTGGACCATTCATGATCAACGGCGGCTTCCCGCGATACCGACAGCAGTCGGCCCGCCACCCGCGCGGGATGACGGGCCGAGTTGGACTGCTGCGGCCCACTCCTGTGAGAGCTTTCGCACAGATACGCCCATGCCCCAGCCCGCGAAGGCGAAGGTGAAGACCATGAAGAATATAGGGCGCGCTGAAGGCCGGCGAGCCGGTGGTGATCTCGGCGGCTACACTGATGTATGTCCTTGCAGCCGCGCGGCTGCCACACGGCTGCCTTGCGTACCGCAGTCAGGATTGGGACAAAGTCTTCTTGCTCGATGAGCATGATCGTCTGACCGAACTGGAGTCATAGCCATGAAAGTTGTTGTAAAGCCGCATATTCAGGCGGTCCACGCGGGCGCCGTCTACGCCCCCGGCGACGTTGCCGACATTCCACAGCACATCGCGTACGGCTGGATCGGCAGCGGCTGGGCCGCCGAAGCCGACTAAGGCGACGGGCTACCGGACGCGCGCCGGCCCGTCTAGCAGGCTGCAACCGTCGGCAAGCGGTGGCCCTAGGTGACGTGCCGTCCGCATGAGCAGGCGATGCTGCCGACCAAGATCCGGCCCGGCCGCAACAAATGCCCGCGCGGGCAGCGTTCGGGTGGCCTCACAATCCATTCACCGGTGGTGGAAGGGATCAGTTCGCCGACAACCGGCATGCCTCTACTTTAGGGGCGTAGCATCGATGATGAGTGGGGTTGTTGTGCAACCCGATTTGGTGGCTCCTTAGGGAAGCCTCGCCGCAACCCCACCCCCCTTGTGCCCGCGGGGGCGGCAACTGTCGAACTGGACCGCCGGATAGGCGCAGCGCAGTCGGCCCGCCACCCAAGCGGATGACGGGCCGAGGCGCACACTGGTCAGCGATGGTTTGTCGACGATGTGTTTGTACACGACCAACACGTCGTAGCACTCCTGCATCGTCATCTCTTCGAGTCGCGGCAGCCCCTCGCATCGCGGTCCTTGATCAGGTCTGGAACAGTTTCCGGAGGAGTCCGACGGTGGACAGCGGCGAGAGTCCTACTCCTGCTTACTAGCGTTGCTGCACCGACGCTTGCGTTTCGGCGTAAGTACGACGGCCGCCGTTGTCGGGGAACAGCGCAGATGCCAGGGGGTAGCGGCCAAGCTTGCGTCGGATGGAACGCATTAATGGGGCTGCTTCCTCGTCACGGTAGAGCCGGCGCCGCCGTGGATCAGCGCCGAGAGCTGCTCACCGGGCAGCGCCGGCGGCGGTATCAAAGCAGGGATCTCCGGCACCACCGCATCCGGCGGCGCCGGAGGAGCCAACGGCAGCGCGGCCGCGTCTGGTGCCGTCGCCGCCGATCCGCCGGCGACTGCTGCGATCGTGGCCGCGTTGGCATCATCAATGCCCTGCAAGACCGCCGAGGTCTGCGCGAGCACCGCGCCGCCGTGTGCACGCAGCGCCCCGGAATGTTCCACCACCGTCGTCAACGCGCCCGAATGCGCCTCAAGCACCGCCGCAACACCTTGCGAGACGGGATCAGCGGCCGGCGCGATGGCAACCAGTGCCACGATCGGTAGCTGCGCGTCCGCCAACCCGAGCGCGTCGGCCGTCAATGACTCCGGCTCGACCTGCACCGACCCCACCCAGCAACCCTAAACCCGTGGCGCGGGTGCCGCTTCCGGTACTTCTCGGGTTCGGGGCTCCCTTGCGCGTGCACCCCTGGGGTGACGGCTGCCCTCCTATCGGACGGGTGCCGGCCCGTCGAGCAAGCTGCACCCTTCGCCGAGCGCCGGACCGTCGGTCACCGCGCCGCACTCACAGCACCACGTCAAGTGCCGACCACACGAGCAGGCGATAGACCCGACCAGGACACGGCCCGGCCGCAACGGGTGACCGCGCGGGCAGCGCAAGGGTGGGCGGCGATCCACTGGCCGGATGTGGGCGGCACCAGCTCGCCGACGGCAGCCATAGAGACAACGCTAGGCGTTAGCCTGTCGACTATGCAGGGGTACGGTGCCGGCCTGGGTACGCACCTTTCACTCCATTCGTTCGACCCACTGAGCGCGAGATGGCCCCGGCTCGAACGCCTCGCCAAAGTACTGCGTCTCGCGGACCACCTCCCCACCCTCGAATTCCATGATGCTCACCACGTAAAACGGTTGCTCGTCATAGGTGAGGATGAGTTCGCTGATCCAAAGATCGCCGCTACCCAGCATGCGTCGCACGGTGAAGCGCTTCTTGCTCGGCTGCGCGACGCGCGACGCCTGAATGTTGTGCCGACCACGGATGCGCTCGCCCGATTGCGGGTACTCGAGCACCGCGTCATTTCGGTAGATTTGGTGCTCCGTCGCAAAGTCGTTGGCGTCGGAGGCCGACCAGTGGCGCCGCAGAGCGGCCCGCAAATCGTCGTCATGCATGGCGATCTTTCCTCCCGGTGGATGCATCAACGTCCCGCCACCCGGTTCATCGGTTGCACGCGACCAAGATCCGCACGGCAGGGATTAATCATGCGACAGGAGAGGGGCTCTTTGCACGCGGGCGTCACAGCGCCGTCTCGACACCTCGACGAGCGTCGCAACCCGTGACTGACCTCTTCACCGAAAGCGAAGGTCATCGAAAAGTCGGCTGTCGTCGGATCGGCGCCTTGTGTCGAGATCGAAGTCACGTTTTCGACGACGGCGACCGCCGGCCAGCTCGTGCGGCCCGCTCGCGTTCGCGCCGGCCGCAAAACGTGCCCGCGCGGGCAGCGTGCGGGTGGCCGCACCATCCACGCGCCTGACGTCGATCGCACCAGCTCGCCGACAGCCGCCATGCGCCCGCTACGACTGCGGCTGAAGGCGATCCGACAGCCGAAATCTCAGCGCGTTGCGCATCCGTAGCCGGCGCCGACCTCATCTTCGGACAGCCTGAGCGCGGCGTCTTTCACTGAGTCGAGGTACACGGTGTCGGCGCCGGCGGCATCGGCCAGCATCGTGAGCAGCACCGGGTTTTTCGCGATGTCGCCGGGTGGCGGCCCCGCCAGATCAGCAGCCGCTCGGCAAGCACCTGGCGTTCGTTCTCGGTGAACAGTCGGTGCACGGCGCGGGCGATCTGCGCGGGCCGGTCCATCGCCAGGTACAGGATTTTCCCGGGACGCTCGGGCACCGGCAGGCCGAGCACGCGGCCGTCGCCGAGGCCGAGCTGCGCGTGCATCAGCAGCAGCGCCAGCATGGTTTTACCGAGGCCCATCGGGCCGGCGACAGCGGCGCGTTTGCGTGCGCGTTCCGCTTCGGCTGCGGCGTGCCGCTCGGCAGCTGCCTTGCCTGCGGCGGGGTCGTAGGGGCTGGTCATGCAGCCTCCCCGCCGGCCCGCCGGTGCAGCTCGGCGACGAGCTGGCGGTGCCCCGCCTTAAATAGGGCGCGCCGCGTCGCCATGTTGAAGATTGGGGGCAGGTCGAGTTCGCGCAGATGATGCGCGGCGGCGACAGCACCGGCCACTTGCCGGTCGGACAGCGACGGTTCACAGCGGCACACCCACAGATCGACACAGCCGCAGTCGAAACGCAGCGTGCGCCACGACGCTCGCCGACGCCGATGCAACCCTGCCACCGTGTCAGCAGCACCACACTGTCGGTGCGTTATAGACTTGGCTTCGTTGGTGATCAGGTGCTTGGTAACCACTTCTTCGGCGTCGGCGGGTTCTAGTGCGGGCCCGCCATCGTCGTCTCTGGGGCTGCCTGGCGGCCATTCGGGCCTCATGCCGCACCGCCGAACGGCTGCATGGCGGCGTCGATCTCGTTGAGGTCCACGCGCACGATCCGGCCGCCGCTACGGTAGCCGGTCAGCCGGCCGTCGGCGATCATCTGGCGGATAGTGCGATCGGTAACTTGCAGATACTCGGCCGCGTCAGCGATCTTGACGTAACGGCGACGAGTTGAATTGTCAACAGGCACAGCGAAACAGCCCTTTCGGGAGTGTTTCGGTTGCCTACACCGCACCCGGCCTAAACCGGGCTTTCGCGCACCGCGAGGTCTCTGTCGGTCAGTGATGGGGCTCAAGAGTCAACACCGCCTTCCCGGCCAACGAAACCAACGAGTTTCCGTCGTGAAACAGGAGTAGATCGTCGTGAACCGGAGTAGACAGAAATACCATGTCCATCTCCTGGACAATCAAAGGCATAGCACTCACCGCCGCCGCAGTGGCGGCGGCATTCGGAGACAGCCCGCGCGCCAATGCGGACGCACTGCCTGTCGCCGCGAAGGCCTTCATCCTGCCCGGTGCATCTGGGGATGCCTGGGCACCTCAGATTCTTGATCAAATCGACCGCTGGGCCAGTGACGGCTCCCTCGTCCCCCAGATCGATGCCAACTACTACAGTTGCGGCTCAGGATGCACCATAAGTGTGATCCCCTATCCCCGGACCGCGGGGCCGTTGTTCGGACCGAATGCGCCCTACGCCGACCAGTCGATCGCCATCGGTGTGAACATGACCGACCAGGCGCTCCAGAATGCGACCGGCCCGAGTCTCGTGGCCGGTCTGTCACTGGGCAGCATCACCGCCGACGCGGTGCAGGCCAGCCTGGTCGACAACCCGGACGCGCCGCCGCCCAGCCAGCTGACGTTCATCGTGTCCGGCGACCCGAGCCGTGACACTCCGCAGACGATGGGGTTGGGCACCCTTGCCCCAGCCGGGCTTTACATCCCGGTGCTGGGCTGGACGGTCACCCGCCCGCCTGCCGACAGCCAGTACAACACGGTCGTGATCGTGGGCGAGTACGACGGCTCGAGTGACTTCCCGGACCGGCCCTGGAACCTCCTGGCCGACGCGAACGCGGTTACGGGGATGTTCTGCGGCTGCGTCCACGGCCCGAGCGCATTGACCAGCCCGTCGCAGGTGCCCCCGCAGAACATCACGGTCACAACCAACGCCAACGGCGCGACGACGACCACCTATCTCGTGCCTACGCCGACGCTGCCGCTGGTCCAGCCGCTGCAGCAGATAGGCGTTCCTGCTCCAATCGTCAACACATTGAACACCGCGCTCACGCCTATCGTCGAGGCCGGATACAGTCGGAACGACGCGGCCGATGGCATCAACGCGCCGTACCTGCAGCCAACCAACGGCCTCCCAGAACTGGTGATTCCCTCGCAGCAGGCTGCGCCCAAGGTGACATCATCCACTCCAAAGGTCACCACATCGCTCAAGGCGACGCCCACGACGCGCGCACCATCGTCGGCGCTTCACATAAAGAGATGACCTACCGCATCGCGCAGTACCTCACGACGGACGACGGCACTAGCGGCTGCGAGGTCAACCATCTCGAAGGCTTCGCTGGAAGACGACGCCGTACCGGGTCCACAACTTCGGCCGGTGAAGCAGTTTTCGGCGTGCAACACGCCCGCGTACTCCTGCAGGACGGCGGTGAACGCGGCGGAGTCGAGGATGTCGGCGGGCAGGCGCACAATCAACTCCAATGCGGCGGCCTCGGGGTTGTCGGGGTGCTCGGGGACGGTGTAGGGCGAGTGTTGCGTCATTTTCGGTTTTCCTTCGGCGCGGTTCGCCCCACCGGCCTTATTGCGCGTTTATTGCGCGGAGATAGCGAAGGCCCGATAAAAACCGGGCCTGAACTGCGCTAATACTGGTGCGCGATACTGGGATTGAACCAGTGACCTCTTCCGTGTCAGGGAAGCGCTCTCCCGCTGAGCTAATCGCGCCGAGCCTCACAAACGAGGTGGAGACGGGAATCGAACCCGTGTGCACGGCTTTGCAGGCCGTTGCCTCACCACTCGGCCACTCCACCGCTGGGGTTGATGCCACTGCACCTTCGAGCGGATGACGGGATTCGAACCCGCGACCCTCACCTTGGCAAGGTGATGCGCTACCAACTGCGCTACATCCGCGCGCCACGAACGACGCCGTCGCCCGTCGCGAAGGACGACGATAGTCCACCCCAGCGTAGCGGCACAAATCCCTTGATGTCCGTTCTGGGCCAGCGCATTCTGGGCGAAACGGCGACCGTGTTAGTCTGGCGCCTCAGTTCGCCGTTCGGCGTCGGTCCCGTGGCTCAGTGGGAGAGCGTCCGCTTCACACGCGGAAGGTCGCTGGTTCGATCCCAGCCGGGACCACCGGATGTATGCCCAGCTCAGAGGCCTAATTAGGGGCAATGGTAGTCGCGCAGAAACTTCGAAATCGAGCTCTATAGGGCCAAAATAGGGCCAAACTTTTCAGCCTCTTCAGGCTCGGTTAGACGGAAGGTCGTCGAGGGCGTCGAGCGCCGACGCGACGTCATCGAGCTCGTCGTCATAGAGGCCGGCATAGACGTGTGCGGTGACGGTGATCGACGCGTGGCCCATGGTCTTCTGCAGCAGCCGCAGATCGGCGCCGGCCCGGCGCGCCAGCGAGGCGTAGGTGTGGCGCAGATCGTGGACACGCAGGTTTGGCCGACCGATCTCGACAATCACCTCCCGCCATTTCACCGAGCGCTTCCAATTCTCCAGACCTAGCCGGGAACCCATGGGTGACGTGATCGCCGGCTCTCCGGGGCGGCGGCCGGCGACCCGTGTCGTGAGCGCCGTCATCAGCCGCTCGGGTATCGGAATCGAGCGGCGCCCGGCGGCACTCTTCGGGTTGCCTTCAACGAGCTTCCCGCCGACCTGTGTGATCGAGCGGCGGACCCGGATTCGCCGAGCTTTCAGATCGACATCCTCGACGTTGAGCCCGGTGAGTTCACCGAATCGGAGCCCGGTATAGGCCAGCAGAGACACCACGTCGCCCTGGGGGCCACAGGCAAGGGTGAGCGCAGCGACCTCCGAGGTGGTCAGGTAGGTGTGCATTGTTGGCCGAAGCGGAGGGAACTTGGTGCGCGCAGCCGGATTGCGCGACACGAGTAAGCCATCGTCGGCGGCGTGGTCGAGGCACATCTTCAGCACCGAATGGACCCATCGCACGGTGCGTGGACTCAGCCCTGACTCGGTCATCTCATTGACCCACTTCTGGATCGATTGATGGTCGATCTTCGCGATGGACCAGCCCCCGAACCGCGGCCCAACTCGCAACCGCCAGCTGTCCTCATAGCCCCGCCGCACTTTCGGGCTGAGGTCCGGCCGAGAGGTGAGCCAGGATTGGTACACCGTTGCCAACGTGACGCGACCGGCGCGCGGGTCGACCACGTCGCCTGCCGCCGTTCTCGTGACGATAGTGGCCTCGAAAACCCGGGCCTCACGCTCGGTCTTGAAGGACTTACGCCGTTTCGAGCGGTCCGGCAGCCGCCACTCGACGTCGAACCTCGGTCCGTGGGTCGTCTCACGTCGTGTGATGGCCATTCCTCGTCCTCTCCGCCGACGGGAATATCGTCCGCTAAACCATGGCGCCGCGCGGCGATTGCGCAATACGCCTGGCGCGCCGTTCCCAGGCGGGGTGCCTTATTCATTGTCGCGGACAGCACCGACAGATCTGACACCCATTGCGCGGCAATCGCATACGTCAAGAAGCTGCGGTCCTTGCCCACCAGCGCGGCGCCCGTAGCGGATGGATCCGCGGACGCACTTACCTGCGACTCCACACGCGACAGCGCGGCTGGATCAGATGCGGGCTGATTCGAGCCACTGGTCGACATCGCGCCGCGTCCACCGTCGATGCCGGTTACTCGCCGGATGTGATGTGGACCAGGTGCTTCAATCCCGCATTCCCGCTTCGGCGCCCAGTCGTGCAGCGTCGACATGGGTACGCCGGTTAAGTCGTGGACTTGCTCGGCTGTCAGCATCTCGTGGCCGTTAACACCGTTGATCGTCATGGTCGCTCACTGGGGTAGGAGGGCACATACAACTTCTGAGTCCTCTCTAGCCGAGTGGACTTATACCTACTCTAAGCAGGCATCCACACCCCCCTGTGCACAATTTTTCGCGGCACGTACCCGCGGCCAGGGTCAGGAGGCGACTCCGCGGACCATCGCCAGGAGCGTCAGTTCAGTGCACGCGCAACGTCAACAACAACTTATGCCGATGGCGGGCTCATGGCCGCGCGACCCAACGCCGCACCGCAGCGTCCGCACGCGAGCTCGTTTGGCGAGCCTGGCTTCTCGCAACAAGCGAGCCGGCCTCTTCACGAATACGACGTCTTCGCTCTTCCATCCAATTCGCCCAACCCTTCCAGTCCAACCAGTACACTCGATGTCGTCTCACTGTTCCAAATACATTCGTCGTCAAACGATCTCGTCAACTCGAGCATCCGCAAACGTCTCAAACTACCCGCGTGTCGCAGTGGCACATTTGCACAAGGGTGTGCGAGATTACTGCTGGCACACAAGATGTGCCAGCAGTAGCCCGGCTGGGCGGCCTAGCGTTTGGTGTGGTGGTGGCGAATGTTGACGATCGCGAAATTGTCGCGCTGGTCGATCGACTACTGCAACCGCACCGCCCGCGCGGCCGGTGACGCGGCCCTAGACGCCCAGCGCGCCAACGGTGGACTTGGCGAGTACTACTGCGAACATGACACGCGCGCGCCGGTGTGGCTGTGCGCGGGCGACGCGCACACCGCCGCACGATTAGTCGGGCTAGGCGGTGCGCAGCGCGCCGGCGGCGCGGCGGATCCCGATGCGGTGGCGCGCTGGCTCGACGATGGCACCGCGCCCAACGCGGCGCGCGGGCGCGCCTTCGGAAAGCACTCGGTGCACGGCTTCGACTTAACGTTTTGCGCGCCGAAAAGTGTGTCGCTGATCCGCGCCGTGCACGGCGACGGCGTGATCGACAAGGCGGTCATCGACGCGCACACGACCGCGCTGGCCGAGGCGATGGAGTACCTCGCGGTGCATGCCGGATACACCCGGGTGCACAACCCGGAGACGGGGGAGAAGGATCTGGTGCGGCTTCACGGTTTGGTGGCGATCGCCTACCAGCACGAGACATCACGCGCAGGGGATCCGCACCTGCACACCCACGTGATCGTGCCCAACCGCCAGCCGCGCGCCGACGGCACGCTGGTGTCGATCGACGGCACCTCGCTGTATCACGAGGTGCGCGCCGCCGGAATGATCTATCAGGCCACGCTGCGCCGCGAACTCAACCGCTCCATCGGCGTCGAGTGGGCGCCCGTCGATCCGTCCACCGGCCTGGCCGAGGTCGCCGGTATCACCGCGGCGACGATCACCGCGTGGTCGCGACGGTCCACCCAGTTGCGCGAATGGGCGGCCAACAACCTCGTCCTGATCGACGGCGCGGCGCCGAGTCAGGCGCAGCTGGCCACCGCGCAAAAGGCCACCCGCCCGGCCAAACCCGAACTGAAACGCCCTGGAAATCCTGGAGGCTCCTGACCTTGGAAACGAGGATGGAGTCATGCCGAAGGAACAGTCGCCGGAGAAGTCGACCGGCCGTAGGTACAGCCCGGAGGAGAAGGCGACTGCGGTGCGGATGGTGCGCACGTTGCGCGCGGAGTTGGGGACTGAGCACGGGACGGTGGGACGGGTCGCTCGCCAACTCGGCTATGGCGTCGAGTCGGTGCGGTCGTGGGTGCGCCAGGCCGACATCGACGACGGGTATGCGCCCGGTGTCAGCACGGCTGAGTCTCGGCGGATCAAGGATCTAGAGCAGGAGAACCGGGAACTCAAGCGCGCCAACGAGATTCTGAAGCGAGCGGCCAGTTTCTTCGGGGCGGAGCTCGACCGCCAACACAAGAAGTAGTCACCTTCATCGACGACTGCGGCGACGAGTTCGGGGTCGAGCCCATCTGCACCGTCCTGCGAACAGCAGGGGTGCAGATGGCCCCGAGCACCTATTACGCGGCCAAAGTCCGGGCGCCCTCGGCGCGGGCCTGCCGCGACGCGGTGGTGGGGCCGGCGTTGCGCCAGCTCTGGGAAGACAACTACCGCGTCTACGGCGTCCGTAAGCTGTGGAAGGCCGCCCGCCGTGCCGGTCACGACATCGGGCGTGATCAGGTCGCCCGGCACATGCGGGCCGCCGGCATCAGCGGAGTCCGCCGCGGCAAACGGGTGCGCACCACCAAGCCGGATCCCGGCGCGGGGCGGCATCCGGATCTGGTGGGCCGCAGATTCACCGCAGGGTCGCCGAATCAGCTGTGGGTGACCGATCTGACGTTCGTGCCGACCTGGGCCGGGGTGGCCTACGTGTGTTTCATCACCGACGCCTACAGTCGGATGATTGTGGGCTGGCGGGTCGCCTCGCACATGCGCACCACCATGGTGCTCGACGCGATCGAGATGGCCCGATGGTCGCGGGGGAACACGTTGCCAGGCTTGACATGTCACTCCGACGCCGGGTCGCAATTCACATCGATTAGATACGGCGAACGGCTCGCCGAGATCGGCGCGGTGCCCTCCATCGGCTCCATCGGTGACAGTTTCGACAACGCCCTAGCCGAAACCGTCAACGGCTACTACAAGGCCGAGCTGATCTACGGACCGACCCGCACCGGGCCGTGGAAGACCATCGAGGACGTCGAGCTGGCCACCCTGGGCTGGGTGCACTGGCACAACACCAACCGCCTACACGGCTACCTCGGCGACATACCACCCGCAGAGTTCGAAGCAGCCCTCTACGCTACAAAACGGACCGACCAACCCCTGGTCGAAATCCAATAACCTGAGCCTCCATCAGAACCAGGGCGTTTCAAACAGCTGTCCTGGGCTCAGCTGCGCCGGATGTGGTCCCAGGACGCGCGCGGATTGCCCGTGGACGCGGCCGCGCACCACGCCGCGCGGCGGGCGCGGCTGGCCGCGTCGCGCGCGGCGTTTGACCGCGCCGGGCGCGCAGATGCCGCAACGAAAATCGATAAGGCCGCGTTCACCCGGGCCGATCTGGTGGAGGTGCTCGGGGCTCAATTACCGATCGATGGCGAGTCGTCAGTGCGCGCACAGATCGAGGCCGCGGTTGACGAGGTGGCGATGCGCCTGACCGCGCCCCGGCTCGCCCATCAACGCGAAGGCCACGAGCGGTTCACGCTCGACCGGATCCTCGCCGAAGAGGTCGTGCTGCTGGGTCTGGTCGACGCCCGCGACGACACCGCGGCGATCGCGGTGGGCGCCGCCGACACCGCCGCCCTGTCGGCCGATCAGGCCCGCGCGGTGCGTGCGATCGCGGCCTCACCGTGGCTGGTGCAGCCGTTGGCGGCCCCAGCCGGCGCGGGCAAAACCAGCTCGATGCGCGCGTTGCACCGCGCGGCGCGCCGCGCCGGGCGTCGCGTGATGGTGTTGGCCCCCACCGGGAAAGCCGTCGACGTCGCGGTGCGCGAGAGCACCGGCGATGTCGGATATACCATCGCCAAAGCACTGGTCGAGCTGCGCGATAACCGGCTGCGGTTTGATGCGCGCACCGTGGTGGTCGTCGATGAGGCCGCCATGGTCGGTACCCCGGATCTGCGTCAGCTGCTGGCCGCTACCACCGCCGCCGGCGCCAAGACCGTGCTCGTCGGCGACGCGCATCAGCTGGCCCCCGTGCGTGCCCGCGGCGGCATGTTCGAGCAGCTGTGCACCGATCTGCCCTGGGCGCAGCGACTCTCGCAGGTGTGGCGGATGCGCGACCCCGACGAACGTGCTGCCTCAATGGCGTTGCGTAACGGTGGACCCGCACCGCTGCGCCGCGCCATCGCCTGGTACCGGCGCAACCACCGCCTGCACACCGGCGATGAGGTCGCCATGGCCCACGACGCCCTAGCCGCCTACCACGCCGATGTCGACGCCGGAAAAGACGCGCTGCTGATCGCCGACAGCTGGGAGCTGGCCGACGCGCTGAACCGGCGCATCCACGACCAACGGATCGACCCCGACGCCCCGACGGTGACCGCGGCCCGCGGGCAGCGCCTGGCCGCCGGCGACATCATCATCACCGGCCACAACGACCCCACCATCGCCACCGAACGTGTCGACGTCCGCGGGCAGAGCCTCTGCACCGCGGACCCGGTGCGCAACGGCAACCGCTGGACCGTCACCGCCATCGACGCCGCGCGCGGCCTCATCGCGGCGCGGCGCCTCGATGACGACGCCCGCGCCGCCTTCCACGGCGACTACCTGCGCGAGCACATCACCCACGGCTACGCCACCACCATCCACGCCAATCAGGGCGTCACCGCCGAGACCACCCACGCCGTCTTCAGCGACCGCACCAGCCGCGCCATGGCCTACGTCGCGCTGACCCGCGGGCGTGAATCCAACACCGCCTACATTTACGAACGCATCGGCGGGGAGGGCGAACACGAACACAGCCAGCCCGCGGGATTCCACGTCCTGCGCCGCGGCAGCAGCCGCGACGCCGCCACCCTGCTGCGCACCCTCGCCACCAACCGCGACGAGCGGCCCCAAACTGTGCACCAGGTCGCCGCCGGCGTCGACCCCGACCAGCTACCCGAACGGCTGGCCCGCTTCACCGCTCAACGCGCCGCTGCCGTCCGCGGCCTCCGCGCCGCCCACACCCACTGGCGCGACAGCGGGCTGGATCAATTCCTGCAACGGCAGCGCTGGATCAGCCAACACCTCCACCCTAGCCGCCAACACGACCACGGCCTGGACCACGACATCGACCTCTGACCAGGGCGGCCACACCCGAAGGCCCACAAGAGAACCCGACTTAGTCGAAATCCGGGCCGATCGACATGTCGGCCGGCTGCCCTGGCCGGTGATTGGGCTCGGCCGCGACATGTTCCCAGACGGTGCTCTGGTAGTAGTCGCTCCACCGACCCGGGGTGGCGTAGTGAACTGCAAGCACACCGCCGGTCAGGAACTCGTACATGTCGCCGTCACCGCAGTCGGCAGGCTCGTCATCTGCAATCCACACCTTGAAAGCCATACCGGGAGTATGCCCAGGAACTACGCCGACTTACCCCTTTGTGGATCAATAACACTAACCCTTTGTGGACCAATCACACCGACGCCCGATGCAACTGAAGCAGGCCGCCGGGTCAGGCAGGTCTCAGGCACGGCCGTGCGCGCGGCACAGCTTTTCAAATTGCCACCACCGTCGGTCATTTTCATGATCTCGGGCGTCGCATGCCTGCATTAGAAATGAAGCCAGACCAGCCAGCGTCGGCATGTAATCCCCCTGGGGAAGACTTGCCCGCGATATCAGCTGATGTGCAGCTTCTCGCGCAGATGGGTTTTGCGGTCTTCGTACTTCTCGTGCATTTCGGTCTTCTTGCGTTCGCGTGCTTTCTTGCGGGCCTGCCTCTGTGCCTCCTCAGCAGCTTCTTCTGCCGCCTCGATTTCAGCCAACACATCGTCGGCGGATCGCCGCAGCACGGCTCCGCCCTGCGCCGTCATCGCACCGTCGACAACATCGTCGGCGTATTCGTCGACCTCGGCAAGAAGTGCGTTGCTTCCGGGCGGTACGTGGCGGCCGACTTGCGCCAGCGTTTGGTCTTGTATATCGGCCTGATCCACGTCGTACAAACCTCCGATGAGCCCGCCGGTACCCAACCCGAGCAGCATCCCGACGGGACCACCGAGGATGCCGACCAGCATTCCGATCAGCCCGCCGGCCGCAGAGGCCTCACCGCTGGCATTGTCGGTGCCCTCCGGTATCTGAAGCCGTCCGGTGGCGTCGCGTTCGACGACCGCCGCGCTCTTGAGTTCTATGCGGCCCTCACGGTCAAGGCCCTTGAGGGTGCTCAGCGCTTGATACGCCTTGCTCCGCTCATCGAAAGTCACAGCGATCACGTTCACGGTCATGGTTTTGCTCCTTTGATTCGACCGAATCTCCCCGACCCTTTATCGGCGAGACGCCTGGGGTTGGGCGACGCCGCCCACGTCGATGAGCTGGGTGGAAATCCCGAAACCGTCCCTACCGGGATGCCCTCTTGCATCTCGAACCTCCTCGGTTGACGCGGATATTCAAAACGTAAGGTCGACGGCCCGCGCGGCACTAGGGACGTTCGGCCCCCCGAACATCGCCAAGTGACCCGACAACGCGGACGTGTCGGCCACCGGCCTCGAGGGACAGGCACCCTGATCGCCTAAAGGAGTACCGCTACGCCGGTTGGGCGCTGAAGGAGCGGATCAATGACGCAGCGAGAACTCAAGTCAGTCAGCACTTTTCGGGGCTGCTTTGAGGTAGCGGGAGCCCGCACCTACATCGCTAGCATTCCGCGATCCCCCTTTCGATCCGGCCGCTTACATCAGGCGACGCTGCACCTCGAACGCCAGGCACAGCTCGGCGACGTCTTACGGTCGCGACAACCACGACACCATCTGCTGGGAACCCAGGTGCCGTTCGCGGCTGACGCGTTTCTCCACCAAGGGACACATTGCGCGGGCAGCGCTGGAGGCGGCCGCATACCAGACATACGACCTGGCGCAGGCCATGCTCGCCGAGACGGGACTCACGCAGCTGGGGGAGTTGCGCGTGGACGGCGGCATGACCCACAACGACCTGCTGATGCAGTTCCAAGCCGACATTCTCGGCTCTCCCGTGGCTGCCCCCGCTGTCAGCGAGATGACCGCCACCGGCGCCGCGTATGCGGCGGGGCTTGCAACCAAATTCTGCTCAGATCTCGACGAGCTGCGCGCGAATTACACGATCACCCGCCGCTGGCAGCCTCAGATGGGCGAGGATGAACGGGATCGCGGTGTCGCCGCCTGGCGAGACGGTGTCGATCGGACGCTCGGCCTGGCGAAGAGGGGGCCGGGCAAGTGACCCACTCGATCCGCGATTTGCGTGGCGACGAATTTTTTGAATCGATCGAGGCGGAAGCCTGACCAGCGGCGCGCCGCGTCAGGGACGCATCTGGGACGCATCTGGTAAGCGCCGTCGTATGCCTTGACGCGATCCCACACCCGATTAAAGCGCTCCGCGTCGGGCACCGGCTTGCGGATCGCTCCCCCCGCCCAGTCCTGCTGTGCCTGCGTCGAGGTCGGCTTGCTCTGCAGCGCAACGGCATACGTGTCGAAGTCGCGGATCAGGAAGTCGAAGATCTGGTCGACGATGTCGTCATCAACCCCTGTCAACGCAGCCTGCTCGAGGATCAGCTGCCCGTACACGATCAGCGAGAACAGGTGTCCGACGTTCAACGGGAAGTCCAGGTCCTTCTGCTGCTCCGCATCGGGAGCCGCGGATGCGAGCAGGGTCTTGAACGACTGCGCCTGTTCATAGAAGCGCGCAACGTTCGGATTGACTGCCCTAAAGTCAGTCAGCCGCCCGCGAGCTAAGTTAGCTATAACCAAATCTCGTCGCGGCGTCATCCCAGCAGCTGGGGGTTTACGCAACCTCATCGCAAACTTTCGAATCGGGCGGACAGTGAATAGAGCAGCGAATAGGTGACGTAGACGCCCTCGCGGTCGAGCGCGCCCGGCTGCAGCCACTGATCAGCGATGTCCGCCCAACCGCGCAGGGTTGAATCGGCGTATTCCGAAGGCTAGCGCACCATCCCACGGCATCGCCGCGCACACAACGTCATGACCCACACCAGCTACTAGTTGCGGACGCCGTAGGTGACGGTGTGGTTGCCTTGGCGGTCGAATTCGTGCTGTTCGTTGCGGTGCAGTGAGCGCAGGGCCAGCTCGACAAAGCTCAGGGAGTTGGTCGGCTGTTATCTAGAGGAGCGCTGAGTCTTCTGGCACTTTGTTTGAGAGGCCACTCGGCGTGTCACAGGATTTCCCGCTCGTAGTCGGCACGGTGGGCGTCGAAGAAGGCCTTCGTGTTGTTGGCCGTCAGCGTTTCCAGGAACCTGACTGCGCCTTGGCCGGAAAAGGCAGACGTCACCGCGACACCTTTGGACCTCAAGACCGTACGTAGACCATCCAGGGCATGGTAGATCTCCACTATGGGCGAACGCGTCACGTTTCGAGGCTCCACGGGCCCGAATCTGGCTGGGATCATTGACGTGCCGGAAGGGGCGGTGCGCGGCTGGGGTGTGTTTTCGCACGGCTTCACGCTCGGTAAGGACTCGCCGGCCGCGGCCCGGATCTGCAAGCAGCTGGCCGCGGACGGTATCGGCATGCTGCGCTTCGACGCGCTGGGTCTGGGTGGATCAGAGGGAGACTGGGGTGACGGGTCGTTCACCGTCAAGGTCGACGACATCGTCAAGGCATGCGAGTTCATGGCCAACCGCGCGACCCCGGCCGACATCCTGGTCGGGCACTCGTGGGGTGGCGCGGCCGTACTCGCCGCGGCGCGGCGGTCGCCGGGCGTGCGATCCGTTGTCACGGTGGCGGCGCCGATTGACCCCGGCCACGTCGAGAAGCATTACGACGCAGTGGTGGACTGCGTGTTGTCCGAGGGCAGTGCCGAGTGGATGGTCGGTGGGCGCACGCTGACCCTGAAGCGGGCATTCGTCGAGGATGTCCGCGCGGCTCACCTGCACGCCAAGATCAAAGGCTTGCGCCTGCCGCTGCTCATACTGCACTCGCCCACCGACAACACCGTCGGCATCGAGAACGCCAGCGAGATCTTCCGCTTGGCCCGCCACCCGCGCAGCTTCGTCTCGCTCGAGGGCTCCGATCACCTGCTCACCGCCCGCGGCCAAGCGCATCGGGCGGGCCGAATCATCGGCGCCTGGGCCGACGCATACCTCGACGATCCGCGTTAGGTTGGACATGTCTTCCCGGTTTACTCTCGCCTTTTCCCGGATCGGACATGTTGAATGCTGCCCAGCGTCGTGTCGGGTCAACATCTCCCTGGGCCACTGAGACGCCAATGTCGTGGGCCACGACATGGCAGCTCTCGACCCCGAGATGAGCGAGCAGCGCCTCGTGCATGTCGGCGTGATCAGGCACCGAGTATTCGTAGCGGCAGGTTTGTCGGAAAGACCCATGCCGAGCATGTCGAGCGCGATCACGGTGAACCGCTTCGTCAGTGTCGGCCAGACCGGTGCCCAGTCCCACGAATTGAACGGATAGCCGTGGATCGGCAGCAGTCGCGGCCCACTGCCCTCGAGGCGATAGAAGACGTCGAACCCCAAGTAGTCGAAGTATTGCCCACGGGATTTCCAGTCTTCGAGTTCGGCGTCCACCCCACCCCCCTGTCTCCTCGTTTCGGGGTTGGGGTCTCCTTCGCCGCTTGGGATCCAGTTCCAGCTCGGCCAAGCTGGCGAGCACACCGGCGACCATGCGACCCGTGGCGTTCGACGAGTCGATGCCCTCGCGCCGAGGCTCGATGCACTCCGCGGGTGGCCAACCCCGGCGGGGTGGTGTTGCAGCGGCGCCCGACGGGCTGGTCTGCGTTAGGTTCACACCGTGCCGGCCGACTCACCCATCACCCTGGCCACCAGCGGCGGGTGGCCTGAGAATTCAGCGCGCTGACCGAGTACGTGATTGAGTTGTCCGGCGTCTCCGGACGACCACCACGGATCTGCTTCGTGAATACTGCTCGCGGTGACAATCCCGCTGGGCTGCAGCACGTATACGCCGCAGCGCAGGTCCGCAGCATCGCGCCGTCACACCTAGCGTTGTTCCCGATCCCAACGTCGACGACATCGTTGCTGCTCGAGGCGGAAACCATCCACGGCCATCACCATGCATCCTCACCGACGACCCTGCCCATGGGATTGCGATGTGTCGGCCACGAATCCGCCCGAGGCGGTAGGCGCTTCATGCCGCTAGAACAGGCGCGGGGTGCGGCTGTGGTGTCGGTGGTCGTAGTGCACGACAGTGGCGACGAAACCGACACCGACCCCGAGACTGCCCAGCAGCACCGCGGCGGCGACCATCGCCCACCCTGGGTGGCCCGATCCGGCGGCGAACAGCGCCAGCGCTAGCGCGGCAAATCCGACTAGTGCGCACAGAAGGCCCGTCCACGCAGCCAAACCATTGAGCATCATCATCGAACCTACCCTTCGACCGGGCCGTCAATCGTCGTCGCTGTCGTTGTCGTGGTAATGACCGACCGGCTGAGTGTCCAGCACGTGGAAGTTAGCTCTAAACCGGTGTTTTGGCGCCGCTTGCAATGGCGGATCGCTACCGGTGCGGTCGCGACGTCGATGTAGGTGAGCTCCGGCAGCTCGGGATGCAGACGCTTGCCCAGCGCCAGCTTGATCTGCTCGCGCACGTTGAAGTCGTCGCCGTAGACGAGGATCCGCAACGGAGGGGATGGCAACGGAGGGGATGGCTCGGACATGGGGCAGATGCTACGGCTATCCTGCGGCGCGCCGGAACACAAGGTTGGTCGACAGCGTAGTCTTGTCGCCGACCATGGCGAGCATGTTTCCTGTCAGGCCCCAAGCCTTGCGGTTCACGGTGGTCTGAGTGGTGAGCCGCACCGCGCCGTCGTCGCGCACCGTCACATTGGCCCGCATCGGCATCGGTGCCGTGGTGCCCTTGACGGTGAGATCAGCCCGCAGCTTGAGGGTCTCACCTGGACCAGATTCGGCGCCGGTGACGACCACGCTGATATCGGGGTAGTTCTCTACATCCAGGAACGTGGGCGACCGCAGATCCTCGTCGCGTTTGCGCAGTTTGGTGTTCAGCGACGCGGCCTTGATGTCGACTCGACCGAATAACGTTCCGGTGTCGGTAATTTGGCCGTCGCCGCTGAACTCGGTGACGGCGCCGTTGACCTTCATCGCGCCCCACATCGTCTTGTTGTTGAACCTGATCGTCGACCGGTCAGGATCCGCAGATGAAGTGGTTGACGGTGGTGATAGCGCATTGCCATCGCGCGCCATCAAATGCGTTCATCCCCATCAAATGTCATCCCCATCCTCTTCGAAACGGCAGGCAGTACATCTACGACACATAGTAGTAGATCCCCTTCAGAAACAGGAACCCTCCCGGAGGTGACATGTCCACCGTCACAGAACTTCTCAAGAATCCTGAATCAGTCGGAGTCTGGGGACTATGGATACGACGAGGCCCACGATTTCGGCGCCTCATGAACAACCAAAACCTGACATCGTGTACACGTCGGAGCTTGGGCGCACCGGCCGACTAGCCAATGGAGTCCAGCGCGGCGGGATCGAACTATTCGTCGACGCGGGTGATCAGCCCGTCGGGGACGACGCGGATGATGATGGCGACCCGCATCGAGTACGGAGTCCCATCGTTGGCGGTGCCGTGCAGGACATGCCCTGCCCGAGTTCGCCTTCGGCGGGGGATTGACAAGATGTGGCGCAGGAGTTCCAACCAGCAGCCCGGCCGGCACGCGTTCCGCTGACTATCGGGCTGGCGTCGTGAGAAGCCGTCAACCACGCTAGCGTCTGACGGGGATGGTTGTGATGACACCAGGGGTGCTGGAACCACAAGTGATCCAGAACGCGGTGATGCTGGCGTGTCGGGCGCCGTCGTTGCATAATAGCCAGCCCTGGCGTTGGGTCGCCGAAGGCCCAGAACTTCACCTGTTCGCCGATCGCACGCGGCTGGTTCACGTCGCCGATCGCTCAGGCAGGGAAATGATTCTGAGCTGTGGAAGCGGTACTTGATCACCTCCGGGTCGCGATGGCGGCAGCGGGCTGGGACACCAGCACCGGCCGGTTCCCGGACCCTGATGAGCGCGATCACATGGCGACACTTGAATTTGTTCGGATGCCGATACCCAGTGATGTAGCGCGCCAGCGAGCGGACGCAATCCTTCGGCGCCGAACGGACCGGTTACCGTTTGCCGCCCCGAAAAACTGGGCGGCATTGGAGTCGCTGCTGCGCAGCGCGGTCGACACGGACGACGTGATGCTGGACGTCGTCTCCGATGACGCTCGCCCACAGCTGGCGGAGGCGTCCCGGCTTGCCGAGGCATTACGGCGGCAAGATCCCACCTATCAATCCGAGATGCGATGGTGGACATCACCTTTCGAGCTCAATCAGGGTGTGCCACCGGGCTCGAGGGTGTCCGCATCGGAGGCTGGCCGTGTTGACGTGGCCCGATCCTCCCGACAACCGGATACGGCGGACGCCGCCCGCAGATCGAAGCGGACCACTCCGTGATCCTCGTGCTGTCCACCCACGAAGACGACCGCGGCGACGTGCTGCGCTGCGGAGAGGCGTTGTCGACTGTTTTGCTCGAGTGCACGGTTGCCGGCCTGGCGACGTGCACTCTCACCCACATGACGGAGATGGCGCCGAGCCGAGACATCATCCGCCGGCTCACCGGACAAAGCGGCGTGCCTCAACTGTTGATACGGGTCGGCAGGACACCGCCTCGCGAACAACACATTCCGGCCACGCCGCGCCGCCCCTTGAGTGAGGTCCTCACGTTACGCAGCTAGGGCGTCGGAAAGCGCGCGCATGCTGATCCCGATCAAAGACTCATGCAACATGCTGGGCGGCATTACGCGCCCGACCATCTACAACCTGATCAACTAGGGCGAGTTGGACCGGGTAAACATCGGCCGCAGGTCATTCATCACCGCCAAGTCCCTGCGCGACTACGTGGATCGGAAGCTTCAGGAGTCGGCGGTGCGCCTCGAAGCACAGACGCTGGAGGCCGAGGCCGCGGTGCAGGCCGAGATGGCGCGCATCGAAGCGCAGGCGCAGGCCAGCGGCGGGCCGTCAGTTCGTCACCTGCGTGCGCACGTTGTCATCAAGTGATGCCCTGATCAGGGCCGCCGCCAAGTGCATGCAAGATTGTGGCGCTACGGCCGCTAACTCTTCCGGCTTTGTCGGCAGGCCGAGTTCGCGTGCCGCCTTGAGGGCGCGATCATCGAAATACGGCCGGACCCAGCTCCATACGTCCTGTGCCTCGCGCAGGAAGATGTCGGCCCCGGTGTCACCGATTCCGTTGAACTGCTTGAGGAGCCGCTTCGCTGCGGCGACGTCGTGGCCACTTTCGTCGGCCAGCCGGCGCAGATCGCCGTGGTATTTGCCCTTCACCTGTTGTGCGATGTCGACCAGCCGGGTCGCGCTGCTCTCGTCGTAGCGAACGTAGTGCGCGCGGCCGAATGCATGGATGATGTCCGCGCGCTTGGCTTTCAGAACCGAGTCCGGAGTCCGCCATCCCGCGCCGAACAGCTGCTTCGCGGCCTCGACGGCGATCTCCGCCGAAATCGGCTTGCTGGCAAGCATGCACAACACCAACAGCTGGAAAAGAGGTTGCGGGGTGTCCTTCAACGAGATGCCGGCCTGGCTGGCGTAGGTCGTGCCAGCAACCGTCAACAGCCGGCGAGCCAGCGCCTTCGGCTGCGCTTTCGTGTTTGTCGCGCTCATGGCGGGAGGGTAACCGTTAGCCGACGACGGGACGAGCGGACCGGCGGCAGCGCGACGCAGCATCGACACTATACGCGTGATCTTGCCACCTGATCTTCGGGCACTGGTGCCAAGGCCCCTGCATGGCGCACCCTATTCAGTGGAAGGTGATTGCGATGCACGACAGCAATTTGGACAACATCTGGCACGTCGAGATCAAGTTCGTGGAGGACGAGACCCACACTCATGCGACGGTTCGCGCGCAGCTGCGCGACGGCGAGACGAGCCAGCCGACGAAGCAGATGACGTCTACGATCCCGCCGAGCTCGCTGAGGTAGACGGCGAGTTATGACCAGGCCACCTATGCGATCGCCGGGGTCGGCGTTCGTTCGCAACATCGCCGAGGTCAAAGCGGCAGGAAGCCAGTCACTCGCGCTATTGGGACGAACAATGCCGCAACGCGCAGCCGCGCCCCTGAAGCGGTCACAGGTCACGCGCGGCTGGCCGGATCGGAAGCGAGCGCATTTGCCTCGGCCCGGGCACGGACGGCATAGAGCACAGTACGCTCGGCTTCCGCGATGGCGTCTACGGCGAACTGGATTGCCTCCTGTGCGTCCCCCTCAGCCTCCTCGGCGTAGTACGCAGCGTGAGTCGCGTCCAGTTCGGCCTTCTTCCTCTCGGCGTCTTCTCTCACCTTGGCGACGTGGGCATGCCACTGTGGCCGGGCCCCGAAAATCGGTCAGTGAGATCTGTATCCGTGTTGTAGGTCCACTGTTGTGAGAGTTGCGGGCAGAGTGATCATCAGGAGGTCACATGCCCCGTATGTATCCGGCGACGGTGCTCCGGCAAATCGTTGCCCGGCTACGGTCAGGTGAGGCCGTCGCCGCGATCGCCGCCGAGACGGGGATCGCTCAGGCCACCTTGTTTCGGTGGAAGCGCCAGGCGCTGATCGACGTCGGCGTCATCGAGGCACCCCGAGTGTGGAGGCCGACGAGCTGACACGGTCCCTGCTCAGCGGGGTGTGGCTGGCCTTCATCGGCTGGTTCCTGCTCACGGTCGCTCGTGAGGAAGAGGCACAGGTGGTGACCCAGCAGTCCCTTGCCGGTGTGCGTGTCGCCGATGTGATGTCGCCCGATCCGCGCACCGCTCCGGGCCGGATCAGCGTGGCTGACTTCATCGAGAACTACCTTCTGGGCGACCGGCATTCGGCCTACCCCGTGGAGGCATCCGACGGGTCGGTCAGTGGACTGATCACGCTGTCACAGCTGCGCCGGGTACCCTCGAGCGAGCGGGCCAGCATCTTGGTTCGTGACGCCGCGATACCGCTGGACCAGGTGACTACCGCTGCCCCCAACGAGCCGGTCACTGCACTGCTGGCGCGGCTGCACTCGATGCCCGGCGGCCGAGTACTGGTGGTTGACCGCGACCGGGTGGTCGGCATTGTCGCCCCTTCCGATATCACCAAAGTGATCGAAGCGCGCCGATTGGCGGCTCGGTGACGCCACCGATATTCGACGCCCCAACAGTCCCACCTGGGCAAGCCCGAACGATTGAACTGCCAACCACGATAGGAAAGCTGACATGACAGCTACCGACGGCGAACCGCTGTTCTTTGACTGACCCGACGCCGATGCCCTTCCGTGGGAATTCCTGAGCGACACCTCCAAAGTTTCGTTCGGCACCATGGCCGCGCTGGCGTCGCCGCCGACGTCTCCTCGACAACCACCGCGGTAACCTCCGGCCAGGGTGTTCGGTATCTGAACACGAGTGCAGAAACAACGTTTCACGCCGACGTGGTGTTGCATGATGCCCTGGCCGCGCGGGGACCTCGGGATGACGAGGGACCGGCCCGCGACCTGCACATGTCGGTCAACAACGCCAATGCGTGCAGGGTCGAAGGTGTCACAGACGGTCTGCCGGCACTGTGTGGACACCGCGGCGGGCAGGGTGAACGTCAGCGGCTCCCACCAGCCGTTGATGAACACCATGAGTCCGTTGGCGTCTTCTTGGCCGCGGGATCCAAGGGCCGAGGCCTGCATACCGGGACGGTGGTCATGTCCACATCGCGGCAGGCATGCGGCGGACTATCGCTCTGTGCGAAGCGGTCTTGCGGCTGCACAAATACTGATAGCCAGCTCGCCAGGGCGGCCAAACAGCGCTCGCAGGCACGAACTATGCGCGCGCCGCGCCCTCGTCGGCTACGTCGATCTCGCCGGCTTTGGCCGCGGCCCGCAGCTGATGGAAGTCGTCGAGGGACTTATCGGCGTACGCGTAGGACCAGTCGATGACTGCCTGGCGCACCGTCGCGTTGTTTCCGACGTATCCGCGCAACATCGAGGCGTTCACGCTTTGTGCGTGAGCCCGGGCCAGCAACAGGGCACACACCGAGACGTATTCACTGAATGCACTCGGCGACATTCCCGTGATGTCCAGTGTGCCCTTCATGTCGTGGAATTGGCGGAGGTAGTAGTCTTGTCCCTTGTTGCGCGCGGTGCCCAAAAACACATCGGAGGAGGCCTGCAGGATGCGCTGGCCGTACACGACCCGCGCCCCCTGCCCCTGGCCGACGATGGCGCCCCACAGAACCGGTGGCTGCTCGATGCCGCCATACTCTTCCAGCACCGACCGGTTTGCCTCCTTGATCTGCAGCACCAGCGGGGTTCCATCTGGCCCGGTCAAGATCGCAAGGTAGCAGCGGGTGCCCACGCTGCCCACACCGACAACCCGCAGCGCCAGATCGGTGACCCGGAAGTGCGACAGCAGCACGGCGACATCGGCAGGCACCGTGCTGACATAATCGCCGATCGACCGGACGAGCTTGGTTTCGGCGTCGACTCCGATGTGCTGCAGCAGCGGAGGACTTTCGCGCAACCGGGGAGTGCCATCGTCTCCGACCACCATGATGCGCTGGTATACCTGCGCCGATGTCCTTGTGCGGGCGCGTCGCATCGCCTCAGTGGCCGCCGATTCAAAGCTTTTGCGCATACGTGTGCGGTAGAGCGCCGGTTGGAACCGCACGTAATAGCGATCCAGCAGGTTCAACTGCAAAATCGCGTCCAACGCGTCCTGGTACGCCCTCGCGGCGCGATGGACGCAGGCGCGAACCTTTTTTCCGGGATAGCCAACCTGGCGTCCCCCCACGATGGCACTGGTGATCAGGCGTTTGACATCCCATTCCCATGGCGCGAAAGCCGCCTCGTCGAAGTCGTTGAGGTCGAACACCAACTCCCGATCCGGCGCGGCGTATATGCCGAAGTTCGAGACATGCGCGTCCCCGCAGCACACCACTTGGATACCGCTTGACGGCCCGGCGGCCAGGTCGGCTGCCATCACGGCAGCCGACCCGCGGTAGAAGGAGAATGGATCGGCCAGCATCCGGGCATATCGCAGCGGAACCAGCTCAGGCAGCCGGTCGGCGTCTTGCGCGATGAGGATTTCGGTAGCGCTGCGCGGGCTGGGGCTCAGTTCGGCCAGTGCGCTGCGCGGGGTGGCCTTGCGCAGCACGCGCCCCCGCGCGACGTCGTGTTCCGGGACCTCCAAATCGATGACCCGCTCGCGCAACGGCAGGCGCGGCATACCAAAGATTAAGCGCCGCAGCCGCTGGGGGCGTCATGTTCGTACAAGATTTTCGCTGTGTCGACGGCAGGTCGGTTCGTGATCTACGCGCGTGCGTGGTGGCCCAAATCCAGTTCTATGTCGCCGATATCCGCTGCGTCAGTCAGACGGGTACCTCCGCAAGGGCCTCGCCGACCTCCTGCTCGGCGCCGCTCTCACGCAACACTTCGCCGACTTCCAGTGCGGCGTGGCTGTCGCCGATCGCTTCGCCGAGTTCCTGCGCAACGCGGTCATGTGGCCCTCGGTCAGGGCGTGGCCGGCGGCAAATGCCACGGCAACGGGCCAGTCGACGATCTCGGCGGCGGCCATCACGGCAAGGGCCACCGTAGTATGCCAGTTCCTCCGGCCGCGGAATCCGAACTTGCCGGACGACGCGGAGATTCACCGCCACACTGCCAGCGTCGCGGATCCGTTGTGCAGTATTGCTGTATCTCGTCGTGTCGTGCATCGAGCCGCCGGTGGATTTCTTGGCGGTCGATTTGTCTGCGGTCGCCTTCGATGCCATGACTAGTTCGCACGTTGAAAGGCATTGGCCAGTGGCGATGACGATGGCGCGGTCCAGTGCAATTTTCTAGGGCCGTTGGCCCCTACCGGGGACCGGCAGGAAAGGCACCATAGGACGCGTCACTCGGCGATGGATGGTCAACAGCCATCGCCTCGGAGAACGGTATCAAGGCGGCGAAGGCCCGCCAGGCCGCCTAGTTGTCCAGCCGCCGTTGCGATTCCGATCTGCGTGGACGCCTGCCTGCTCCTCGACCGGTGTCACGATCACCGGAACTCGCACCGAGCGCGCGAGGGTGTGGCTGACTGAGCCCAGATGCTTTTCGGGAGGTCCGCCGCGGCGGCGGCTTCCCACGATGACCAGTTGGGCGTTCTGCGATTCCTCGATGAGCCACTTGGCCGGGACATCACACACCAGTCGCCGCTGCACGTGCACGTCGGGGTATCGCTCCTGCCAGCCGGCCAACCGTTCTGAGAGCGCCTCGGCACCTTCGTCGCGGTACTTTCTCGGGTCCATGCCCAAGATGGGAAAGACGCCGACGTCGCTCCACGCATGCAGCGCCACCAGGGGCACACCGCGTCGACACGCTTCGTCAAAGGCCAAAGCAGTGGCAGCTTCCGAAGCGGGTGAACCGTCGATACCGACCACGACGGGAGCATCCCCGCGGATTTTCTGCCGCGCCGATTGCCGTTCATGAACGATGGCCACCGGGCAATGGGCGTGGTGGATCAGTCCGGCACTGACCGAGCCGAGTAGATGTTCCTCAATCCCATCCAGGCCGCGGCTGCCCACCACGACCATCCACGCCTGCGTGGATTCTTCGACGAGGGTCGGGGTGATGCCGGCGTATTGCACCTGCGTGTGAACGTCGAGCGGCGTGCCGGTGGTGAGCTGATCGACGAGTTCTCGTGCGGTGTCAACGATGCGACGTGCCCGATCTAGCTGCGCTTGGGTGATCGCGTCGTCGGTCGGTCCCTCCGCCGAGCTGACCACGGAAGGTTCCACCACATGCAGGAGGGTGAGCGGCAGCCTGCGCATCGCGGCCTCGCGCGCCGCCCACCGGACGGCGGCATCGGAGGCGCTCGATCCATCAACGCCGACGAGAATTCTTGATCGTGTGACACCTGCTGACATCTGATCCTCCCGGCGGGGCCGTGCCGCGCTGTACTGTTCGGCCGCTGTCCGTTCCGGCTACACCGCGGCGCGTTCTTCTGACGAGCCAAGGTGCCGACGGAGGGCAGCGACGGTTCGTTTCATCAGGCGTGTGTCCGGCCGTGATCCGCCATTGCCCGGACCGTGGGGCCTTT
This sequence comes from uncultured Actinomycetota bacterium, assembly GCA_963811535.1. Taxonomy (GTDB): domain Bacteria; phylum Actinomycetota; class Actinomycetes; order Mycobacteriales; family Mycobacteriaceae; genus Mycobacterium. The sequence goes on from CAWERF010000004.1 coordinate 792,761, forward strand.
CAGTTACGCCGACCGTTTTTCGGGCGCAGGGTGTCGAGTAATCCACTCGGTGGCTAGGCTAACGATTCAGCGTATGCCCGAGCGTCAATGGCCTCCAGGCTGGCAACCTCAGCGTCGTCGATTGCCATCGAGGCAAAATAAATCGAAGCCGTGGCGTATCTCCTCGGCGTCATCGGCTCGGTCCTCCGCCATCTTCCGATTAACAGCGTCTTTCTTGGCCGCAATATGCTTCTTGATTTTCTGCACCCGCTCGTTATGGTCCTCCTGGAGTTTTTTCCTGTCGGAGCCCGCGCCTGCCTGCTTCTTCGCGACATTCGCGTTGAATTCATCTTGCCTGGCTTGTGCCTCCGCTTTCGACTTGTCGACAGCGTCATGCACTTTCTCGCTGCTTTCTTGCTCAACCGCCTCTATTTTGGTCTCCGCTTTCTCTCACGGTTAGCAAGGTCCCGCAGAAGCTCCGAAAGCTTTTTCATGATGCTGTCCCGTCGTTTCCGAATATGGCCATCTGAACGATGCCGGGAGTTTAGTCTAGAAGCCCTGCTTCGGGGTTAAAGAGTAATTCGTCACCACCTGGGAGTAATTGGTCACCGCCGAGCATCGGGCCGGACCCCGGTCGCTGCGGCGACGGCCCGGTGATCGGTCAGGCTGTTCGAGTTCGGATGCGTGGGCTGCCATCGCCAGCCTGCTTACAGCTCTGATTCGGTGGTGAACGGCGGCAGCGCCGTTGCCAACGTGTCTACGCTGCGGCCGGCTTGCATGACCGTGCGGTCGGGCCCGACGATCGCGGCGCGCGCCCCCGCTCTTCGCAGCCAGCGGTCGAGTCCGTTTCCCGGGGTCGCCGATATGACGGCGGCTCCACGGCGGCTGAGCTCGTCGCGCTGCTCGTCGGTGAGCCGTGACGAGGCGATGAGCCGAATCGGTTTCCGATCTGGTCGTCGAGCCGAACCCCTTGACTCAGAAGGGCATTCGGGCACAACGTCCCCGCCAGCTGCCGCCCGCCGCGGGATTTGATCACCAGAGCGGATTTACGCAACGCCGGGGGTGACGCCGTCAACGGCACGCGATCGTGTCCCCGGCAGATGCTGTAGCCAGGGCACCATGAGTCGGCGGAAGAGATTTCCCGTACCGGCCGCCTGCGGTGATCGCCCACCCCATCGTGACGGCGAGACGGATCAATATGCGGGCGTGTGGTTTTCGCTCCTGCTCGTAGGTGTCGCGCACACTCTCGGGCAGGGTATTGTTCAGCACGCCGGCGAGTTTCCACGCGAGGTTCATCGCGTCGCGCAGCCCCGCGCACATGCCCTGCCCGCTGAACGGCGGCGTCAGGTGAGCGGCGTCGCCCAGGATGAATACGTTGCGGTCGCGCCACCGGGTGGCCACCTCGGCGCGGAAGGTGTATTCGGATACCCGCACCAGCCGCAACCGCTCGGCGGCGCGCTCGGGCAGCCACGGTGAGATCAGCGCAACGATGTCGGTCAAGCTCTGGTAGTCGGCGGCCGTCTCTCCGGCGAGAAGCTGGAATTCCCAGCGGTAGCGGGTGTCGCCGACCCGCATGTAGGTGCGGGCACGGACGGGATCACAGAGCTGGTGCACGCCCACCCACTGGTGGGACTGCGCGTCGGTGTCCACGTCGATGACCAGCCAACGTTGCCGGAATCTCAGATTCTCCATGGTGGCGCCGATGGCGGCACGGGCCAGGCTGTTGGCGCCGTCGCAGCCAAGCACGTAGGCGGATTCGACGATGTGCTCCATGCCGTTGAGGCGATCGGTGAAGCGCACCCGCACCCGTCCGGGCAAGGTTTGGGCGATGTCGGTCACTTCCGCGTTGCCCAGGAATGTCGCGCGGCGGGGTGCTTTTTGAGGTTGGCGCGCAGCAGTGTCTCCAGTTCGGGTTGGTCGAACATGTTGGCCTGGGGAAAGCCGTGGACGCTCCTATCGGGGTCGCGCTGAAACTCGGCCAGCACCCGCATATTCGGGTCGACTAGGGCGTGTCTGTTAATTGGATGCGGTGGGTGAGGATTGCGGCCGCGAGAATGACGCCGCCGAGGTAGGTCAGCGCGTATTTGTCGTAGCGGGTGGCCACGCCGCGCCAGTTCTTGAGCCGGTTAAAGCCGCGCTCGGCGGTGTTGCGGTGGCGGTAGGTCCGGGCGTCGAAGGCCGGTGGCCGCCCGCCTCGTGAGCCTTGTGCTTTGCGATGCGCGATCTGATCGGATCGTTGCGGAATGGTGTGGGCAATGCGTCGTTGGCGCAGGTGAAGGCGGGTGGACTGATGTGAGTAGGCCTTGTCGGCCAGCAGCCGAAACCGGCGGCCATAGACGGCGGTGTATGCCGCGAGCAGCGGTGCCAGCTGGGGATTGTCGTTAGCTTGGCCGGCGGTCAACTGCAGCGCTGCCGGTGCGCAGAGGTTGTCGAAGAGGCCGTGAATCTTGGTCGTCCACCCGCCGCGGGAGCGGCCGAGCGCGTGATCAGCAGGCTCGCCGGGCAGATCCTTGTAATTCGACACCGCCCCCTGTGTGCTGCGCGGCGCGCGCGCCGGCAGCGTGCTGGTGGGCCCGGACGCTTGTCGAATCGATCGACACCAACGCGGCCACCCCCAGATCATCGGCGCTGCCGCTGTGAGCACGTACCACCGCGAACATCGCCGCATACGTTCCGTCGATCGACCAGCGCCGGTGCCGTTCCCAAACCGATTGCCACGCACCAAGTTCAGGCGGAATATCGCGCCACGGCGAACCGGTGCGAAACCGCCAGACGATCGCTTCCAGCGTCGTTCGATGATCATTCCACGGCCGACCCCGCCGCGGCGCCGACGACGGCAGCACCGGCTCAATCAACTTCCACAACGAATCAGAAATCACACCTCTACGAGTCACACAGCCAGCATCAGACGGCAACCGCCAAATAATTGGCAGACACGCCCTAGCCGCAGGCCCAGCACCGGCCGGGAGATCGCGGCGAATTCGTCGCGAACACCGAGTCGGGCCAGGATGCGGAACACTTCGTCGTCGGCGTGCACTGCGCGCGGTTTGGGGGTAGACGTTTTCCCGCCGGTCAAGGACCAGGCATCCGATCGCAAACTGTGCGAGCAGCGTCGCGGCGGTGATGCCGGTGGGGCCGCCGCGGATGACCACGACGGGCATGGACGCCGGGATCGGCGCTCCCGGCGCGCTCACCCGCACCTCACGACGGTGCGCTGCGCGCCGAGGTCGATCGCCCCGTCATCGGTGGCCACGCTGGCTTCCACTACGTCGCCGTCGCGCAGATACTTTGGATTCCTGGCCTGGCCGGAGAAGAAGATCTTCCATTTGAGCTCCTCGGGCAGCAGGGAGGAGACGACCTGCGCAGGCTTCGGCGGTGCGCTGATCGCGGTGCCGACGGGGGTGCCGGTCAAGACCAGATCGCCGGCGTCGAGGCGTTGGAAACGCGAAAGCGCCTGCAGGGCTCCACAACCACTTCCACAGCAAGGAACAGCTGGTCCAGGCCGCGCTCAACGAGATCTTCGACGCCCACGGTGCGCTGCTGGACAGCCTTCCCGAGGTGGAGGATCCGGCTGAGATATTTGCCCGCAGCTTCCGGTTAACGGGTCGACTGTTTCGGCGACGGCCCGAACAAAGCCGCGTGCTGCTCAATGTGGGCCTGGGACCGATCCTGTCGGACCGCGGTCTGGCGCCGCGGGCGCTGCGCGACATCAAGGCCGCCACCCGTGGCGGCCGTTTCCGTGTCGACGATCCGAACTCGCGCTGACGATGGCCGCTGCAGCGCTGCTGGCTTTGGGCCAACTGTTGCACGAACAGCCCGAGCGCGACGACGCCCGAACCGCCGACCGGATGGCCGAAGACCTGCTGCGTGTCTACGGCGTGCCGGCTGACGGGGCCCGCGAGATCTGCCGCCGCCCACTCCCGGATCTCGCCGCGCCCCGGCCCGGCTCGGCGTCTTCTCATCGACGTCTTTCCTGACCCCGGCGATATGGGAACGCCATTGTCGGTGACGTCTTGCCGGCGCTCCGATGCCTTGTTCCACTCGCTCGGCTAGCGTCGCGGCAGCGGGCGAAACACCGCAACAGCCCGGTAGCGGACGCTGAAGCTGGCCCGCTGGTAGTGTCCCGCCACCTCGCCGTCGAGCGCCACCGCGGTGGGCCCGTCGACCGAGGTGAAGCTGAACTCCGGAACGTGAAGCTCGTGATACAGCCGGCTGCGTTGCAGGCGCCCCAGCATGAGCGCGGTCATGACGCGCAGCTTGCTCAACCGGCGTCCGGTCTCCAGGATCCGCACGTCGATCAGCCCGTCGTCGACGCGGTTTCGCTGCACCGGTGCAAAGCCGGACGGCAGATAGGTCGAGTTGCCCAGGAAAAACAGTGAGGTCTGCATCGTCGTGTTGTCGTAGCGGATGCGCACCGGGTCCTCACGGCGCAGCGTGTGCAGCATTGCGTACCCGGCCGCAAGCGGTTTGCCGATCCTGTGTTCCAGCCGTTCGCGGGTCTGCACCAGTCTCGGATACGCGCCGATGCTCGCGGTGTTGATGGCCGTCTTGGCATCGTTGAACGACACCAGGTCGATGCACGAAGCACTGCCGTCCCGTATCGCCTGGATGGTCTTGGCCCCATCGTCACAGCCGATGTCCTTGGCGAAGTGGTTGAACGTGCCGGCCGGAAAAACCGCAAGCGGGCGGCCCGCCTCCACGGCTACGCCGGCCGCGCACGCGACCGTTCCGTCGCCACCGCCGATGCCGAGCACCTCGGCGCGTTCGGCCGCCGCGCGCAGCACCTGCTGCAGGCTGTCGTTCGCACCGAGTTCGATGACCTCGGCTTTCGGCAGTTCCTGGCGGACCTGGGCGATCACGCGATTGCCCGTGCCGCTGCCGGCGGCGGGGTTGACGACCAGGACCACACCTGCGCCATCAGGCCGTGGCGGGGTATCGATGCGCAGCGGGTCGGCGCTCGCCGCGGTGCGGTCGACGATCGGCGGGACCAGACGCCCACCCAACGCGGCGATCGACGCGCCGATCGCGAAGCCTGCCAACACGTCGCCGGGGTAGTGCGCGCCGGTCACGACGCGCGAAAACCCGACGAGGCCGGCCGGGACCACCAGCAGCAGCCCCAGGGTTGGGTTTTCCAGTCCCACGCCGACCGCGAAGGCGGCGGCGCTGGCGGAATGACCGGAGGGCATCGAATGCGACTTCGGGTTTCGCAGCAGGCGACGGGCGAGCGGGACCGACCCGAAAGGGGGCCGCTGGCGCCGCCACAGCCGCTTAGCCAGCTGATTGGTGGTCAGGCTTGTCACCGCCAGGCTGACGACACCGCGGCCGGCGCCGCGCCGGGCCGACCGGCTGCCCGACATCGCCATGGCCGCCGCGATGGCAAGCCACAGCTTGGCGTGATCGGCGGCGCGGCTCAGCGCCGGCATTGTCGTGTCAAGCAGCGGACTGCGGGAGTTCGCGATCGCCCCGAACACCTCGGCGTCGAGGGTGCCGAGGCCCTCAGTGATCTGTCGTAACCCCCGCGGCGTGCGCCGAGGTCCCATGTTCATTGATTCAACCTATGCCCTGGATACGTCAAGGGACCTTCAGCCTTGGTCCGGCTGCCGAGCAAGCGCAGGCTACTCATGAACGTCGGGGACAACGCAGCTACGTGAGGAGTTGAGCGACCATGACCACGCCGCACGCTCTGTTGGGTCGCCGACGGTTACTCGTTTCCGTCCCGGCGTGCCACGCACTGGTCGTTCCCGGAAACAGTGACGTGTTGGGAGCGGCGAAAGCCTCTGATAACCCTGCCCGGTCGAGACGTCTAGCGGCCGGACCCGACCCCTTGTACGGCATTCGAAGTGGGAGCAAGTGATGGCATCGAAGGAAGCCCGCAAGCAGGCAACGGCGAAAAAGTCGACACGTGGCTCACCGCATCGGACCTCAGCGCACAGAAGCGCTGCGCAGCGGGTCCGTGAGGCTGAAGGCGTGGCCGTGGATCTTCCGGTCGTTGGGAAGGTCCAGATTCCGCCTGTGGAGGAACTGGCGTACTACGTCGGCCTTGCTGTCCTGGCTGCCACCGAGATCATCGAGTGGCCGGTCGCGTTGGTCGTCGCCGCCGGCCACGCCCTGACGTACAGTCACCATAACCGCGTCGCGCAGGAACTTGGCGAAGCTGTTGATGAGAGCCGCGCCGCGCAGGAAGTTGGCGAAGCGCTCGAGGAAAGCGACGTGGCGGAGGAAGTCGTTGGGGCGCTTGCACATTGACTCACCTGACGCACGTTTGTGCGTTGAATGCTGCGACGACGTGCGATGGATGGGTGTGTCGCCGAGGGTGACGCACGCCGAGATCACGCAACGACCCCGTTGCCTACCCGGTCGACACCAGCGCTCCCGCCTGCGGTCCACCTGATGGTCGATCATCCCGCCGCTTAGTCATCGGCGATGCCGGGCGCACCGAGCGCGGCAACGTCGTCTTCGCGATGCAGCAGCGACCGCGCCCCGACGGCGAATTGTTCGAGTTTGTCGATGATGGTCTGCCCTTCGGGTTTGTGACCCCAGATGCTGATGCCCTGGTGAGTGGTGGGTTTCCAGGTGGATTCGTCGACGACGATGGGGTTCCAGCCGACCTCCCACTCGAAGCCCGACGGGGTGAGCGCATAGTAGGACAGCTCCCTGTCGTTGGTGTGCTGGCCCACCGACAGGGCCATCTCGAATCCCAGCTGCTTGACCCGCTGGTAGGAGGCGACCATGTCGTCGAGGGTGGCGGCCTGGACGTTGACGTGCTGCACGCGGGTGCGGATGGGGTTGATGGGTAGCGCGTTCACCGATGCGATCGCCAGGCTGTGGTGGCGTTCGTTGACCCGCAGAAACCGGATCTTCAGCTTCATGCCGTTGATGGTCTCGTCGATGTAGTCGCTCAGCCGCGCGTCGAAAACGTGGTTGAAGTAGCCGCGCATTTCGTAGGGCTTCTTCGTGGTGACCGCGACGTGGCCCAGTCCGCCTGCGCCGGTGACGAATCCGCTGCCGCGGATGTCGAGTGGCAGCGGGCCGGTGCGGGCGGCGGTGTAGATCTCCTGAGACAGTCCGTTCGGTCCGGGGAACCGCAGGAAGCGCTCGACCCCGCGCAGCGCGGCTTCCTCCTCGGTGCCCTCGGCGATCGGCACGCCGTGGTCGGCGACCCGGCGGCAGATCTCGTCGAAGGTGGCATGGTCGTCGAGCTGCCAGCCGAGCGCGACAACGTCTTCTGCGGGGCCGCGGCGCAGCAGGAAGCGGCATTCGTTGGCGTCGATGCGGAATCGGATGGTGTCGGGCAGCAGGTCATCGAGCTGCATGCCGATGGCATCGCGCCCGAAGCGTGTCCAGGCCGCGAACTTGTTGGTTTCGATGACGACATAGCCCAGATGCACGCTGCCGAACACCGAGGGCGCCGAGGTTTCGCTACGCATTGGTAATTCCTTGCAGGAGTCAGGTTGTCAGGAACGCGGTGGTGACCGCGTTGAACCAGTCGGCGCGTTCCCACTGGACCCAGTGGCCGGTGTTGGCGGTGATCAGGACATCGGCGTTGGGCATTCGCCGCGCCAGCATCGCCGCGCCGCTTGGCTTGTTGACCTTGTCGTCGCGGCCCCAGATGACCAGCGTCGGCGCGGTCAGGGCGGTGAGCCTGCGGTCGCGGGTGAAATCCATCCGCCACAGCGTGCGCAGCCCGGAGGGCCGTTGCAGGGGCGGGTCGGCGACGGCCTCGGGGTCGATCGACGCCGCGTAACGGGATTCGATCAGCGAGTCCGGAACCGTATCGCCGTCGTACACCAGGTGGGAGCGGATGAAGGTGCGCAGCTTCTCCAGGCTCGGCCCCTCGCCGTCGTAGTAGCCGAGCAGGCTTCGAAGACCGGGTGTGGGCAGTCCCCGGGTGGTGCCGACGCCGCCGGGACCCATCAGCACGAGTTTGTCGACCCGCCGGGGGGTGTCCAACGCGAGCCGCAGCGCGCACGCCCCGCCGTAGGAGTTGCCGACCAGATGTGCCCGGCCGATGCCCAGTTCGTCGAGCAGCCCGCGGATGTGGTCGGCGAGGTATCCGAACGGATCATGGCGGTCGACGCCCTTGGCGGAGCGGCCGTAGCCGGGCATGTCCGGGACGATGACCCGGAACCGGGCGGCCAGGGCGTCGATGTTGCGCGCGTAGTTCGACAGGCCCGATGCGCCGGGCCCGCCGCCGTGCAGTAACACCACCGGCGCGCCGGTGCCGGTGTCGGCGACGAAGATCTCTTTTCCGTTGACCGCCACGGTGCGTTCGGTGATGGTGTTGCTGATCATGGGTTTTCCTTCTTTACGCGGTCAGTCCGGTGGGGGGTGGGGGCAGCGGCTGGTCCTTTCCAGCGGCGGCGTAGATGAACGTGTCGGGGCGCACGACCACCACCGATGCGTGCTTTTTGCCAAGCCAGCGGGTAAGTGATCCGTCGCTGTCGACGAGGCAGTCGGGGGTCGGGACGGTGCCGGGTGGGGTCAGTTGTAGGCACGGGACGCCGGCCGATCGCCAGGGTTGCCACTCGTGGGGCGGCCCGATGTGCAGGATCACCCAGCGGCCGCCGATGACGTCGTCGAGGCGCACGCTGTCGCGCTTTTCGTCGATGACCCACGGCTGGGGGATCTGCCAGCCGACGGCGGCGTTGCCGTTGCGTGCCTGCAGCCCGTCGCGATAGCGGGCGTCGGGGAGCCAGCGGTGATTGCGCAGCCAGGTGGTGAAGTAGGGCACCTTGGTGGCGGTCCGGAAGACGTGATTGCGCACGGCCGCGCGCCAGCGGCGATGCTGGATGATGAGCTTTCCGGTCTTGACCGCACGGTTGGTCACCTCCCGGACGTGGGGTAGCCGCTCGGCCTGGTAGGAGTCGAGCACGGACTCGGGCAGCGACCCTTTCAGCACCGCCCCGAGCTTCCAGCACAGGTTGCCCACGTCGCGCACACCGGCGGCCATGCCCTGACCGATCCACGGCGGCATCGCATGTGCGGCGTCTCCGGCGAGAAAGATCCTGCCGACCCGCCACCGGTCGGCAAAGCGGACGTGGTGGCTGTAGCAAGCGAAGCCAAGGATTTTCACGTTCTGCTCGGTAATTCCCTGCCCGCGCAGCACCTTCCAGATCGTTTCTTCGCTCAGCAGCTGCTGCTCATCCTCGTCGTCGCGCACCGGAAACTCCCAACGGTGATGACCCAGCGGGGTGGGGCAGTCGACGGTGGGCCGAGCGGGATTGCAGTGAAAGCGGAGCCGGTCATGGCCCGGCCATTCGCGCAGCACCTTGGTGTCGATGACGATCCAGCGCTCGGCATAGGTGCGGCCCCCAAAACCGATACCCAGCTGCCCGCGGATCGCGCTTGACCCGCCGTCGGCGGCGATCACGTAGGAGGCCTGGATGCGGCGGAATTCGTCGCGGGTGAGATCGGCCAGCATCAACTCGACGGCATCGCCGCCCTGCACCACCCGCAGGCACTCGTGTTCGAACAGGACCGACACGTTGGGAAAGCGGTCGACCCCGGCGCGCAGCACCTTCTCCAGCGCCGGCTGATAGATGAACTGCTGCGGGGGGTGCCCGTTGCCGCGCGGAACCGGGAGCAGCCGCACGAACGGCTTGCCCTTGGCGTCGACGAACGCCGCACCGCAGCCGGGCAGCATGTCGGCGTTGAGCCGGTCGGCCAGCCCGACCCGCTGCCAGATGCGCACGACCTCCTCGTCGGTGGAGATGGCCCGGGCCCGGGCGTAGATGTTCGGGTCGCGCTCCACCACCACCACCCTGAGCCCCATCCGGCCCAGCAGGTTGGCGGCCGTGACGCCCACCGGGCCGTAGCCCACGATCGCCACGTCGTACGTCTTCTGGTCAGTCACGATCGACCCTTTCATTCCCGGACTTGTTAATGTAGTGCTCCATACAGTATGGTACGAAGACGTGGTCGTCAATACCCTTCGGGAGGAACCGTGACAGCGAACACGGATGAAACCGGGGCCGGCAAACGCCGCACGCCGCGGCGCACCCGCGCCAACGGGGAGCAGTCGCGCGAGCGGATCCTCGACGCGGCGACCGAGGTGGCCACCGAGCGCGGCTACGACGGCGCCACGATCTCGCTGGTGAGCAAGAAAAGCGGGCTGCCGCCGACGTCGATCTACTGGCACTTCGCCGACAAGGACGACCTGATCGCCGCGGTGATCGAGCGCAGTTTCGCCCGGTGGCTGGCCGCGCTGGACCCGCCGGGCGGCGCATTGGAGCGGGAGCGCTCGACGGAGATCGGCACCCAGGTGGCCAAGGCGCTGCTGGACGCGCCGGACTTTCTTCGCCTGGGTCTGATGTTGGCGTTGGAGCACCGCCCGGTGGAACCGCGTGCCAGGCAGATGTTCCTTCAGGTCCGCGACGACGCGTTTCGCCGGTTCGAGGCGATGGTGCGCGACGTTGCCCCCGGACTGGATGAGGAGAACGTGCGCCTGCTGACCACCTATGCGATCGCCGGCGCCGACGGCTTGTTCATCGCCAAGGAGGTCGGCGGCGACTCGGTGGACTTGATCAAGCTGTTCGACCTGCACGCCCGCCTGGTCTTCCAGTACGCCACTCAGCTGCTGGAGTCCGGAGAACCGAAGTGACCGCGCAGCACACAAACGTGGCCGAGGCCGCCGAACTGCTGTATGCGGCCCAATCCAGCCGCACCCCGGTCCCACCGCTGACCGAAACCTATCCGAGCCTCGATGCCGCCCAGGCCTACCGGGTGCAGCGGCTCAACCTTGCCCGCCACCTCGGCGAGGGGGCGGTGCTGCGCGGTCACAAGATCGGCCTGACCTCTGCCCCGATGCAGACCCTGCTCGGCGTCGATGAACCCGACTTCGGCTACATCCTCGACAGCATGGTGCTGGCCAGCGGCGCGGCGGTCCCGGCAAGAGCGTTCTGCGCGCCTCGCGTCGAACCCGAGGTGGCATTCCGGCTGCACGCCCCCCTGCGTGGCCCGGGAGTGACCATCGCCGAGGTGATGGCGGCCAGCGATGCCGTGGCGCCGGCAGTGGAGATCGTCGACAGCCGCATCGCTGACTGGCGGATCACGCTGGCGGACACGATCGCCGACAACGCCAGCTCGGGCGCGGTGGTGTTGGGGGACTGGGTGCCGATCGCCCAGGCGCCCCCGCTGCCCGAAACCACCGCCACACTCGTCGTGAACGACACGACGGTGGGCACCGGCGAGGGCACCGCCGTGATGGGCCATCCGGCCGCGGCCGTTGCGTGGCTGGCCAACGCCCTGGCCCGCTACCACACCTCCGTTCAGCCCGGCCAGTTCGTGATGTCGGGCTCCTACACCACCGCGTCGTTCGTCCAGGCCGGTGACCACGCGGTGGCCACGATCAGCGGGCTGGGCGCGGTCAGCGTGAGCTTCCAGTAGGCGAAAGGAAATAGCCTCGTGAGTAGTCAACAATTCCCGGTGGCGATCATCGGCTCGGGCAACATAGGCACCGACTTGATGATCAAGATCATGCGCACCACCGGGCCGCTGCGCCTGGCGGCGATGGTCGGCATCGATCCGGCCTCCGACGGCCTGGCCCGAGCCGACCGCCATGGCGTCCAAACCACGTCAAACGGCATCGACGGACTGCTGGCGATGCCCGATTTCGACGACATCCACTTGGTGTTCGACGCCACCTCCGCGGGCGCACACACCAGGCACTGGGAAGTGCTGCGCCACACCGGTGTACGCGTCCTCGACCTCACCCCAGCGGCGATCGGGCCGTTCTGTGTGCCGGTCGTCAACCTCGACGACCACATCGATGCACCCAACCTCAACATGGTCACCTGTGGCGGGCAGGCCACGGTGCCGATCGTGGCCGCGGTCGGCAGCTCGGCGCTAGTGTCCTACGCCGAGATCGTGTCGTCGATCTCCTCGAGGTCGGCTGGCCCGGGCACCCGCGCCAACGTCGACGAGTTCACCGAGACGACCGCGACGGCGCTCAAAGTGGTGGGCGGCGCCCAGAGAAGCAAGGCGGTCATCATCCTCAACCCCGCCGATCCGCCGATTCTCATGCGCAACACGGTCTATTGCCTCATCGAGGGCGACTGCGATCATGCGGCCGTCGAGGCGTCCGTCACCGCGATGGTCAAGCAGGTGCAACGCTACGTACCGGGATACAAGCTCAAGCAGCCGGTTCAGTTCCAGACCTTCGGCACCGACAACGCGCTGCACATCCCCGAGACGGGCAAGTTCATCGGCACCAAAGTCACCGCCATGCTGCAGGTGACCGGAGCCGCGGACTACTTGCCGCCCTACGCGGGCAACCTCGACATCATGACCTCAGCCGCGCTGGCCACCGCCGAACGCATCGCCGCGCATTCGATGAAAAACGTTGGAGTGTAAAATGACCGACCGGCTTTATATCAGCGACGTCACTTTGCGTGACGGGATGCACGCGGTTCGCCACCAATACACCGTGGCGCAGGTCACCGAGATAGCCCGGGCGCTGGATGCCGCCGGGGTCGACTCGATCGAGGTCGCCCACGGCGACGGCCTGGCCGGGTCAAGCTGCGTCTACGGATTCGGCGCCCACACCGATCTCGAGTGGATCGAGGCCGTCGCCGGCGTCGTCCAAAACGCCAAGGTGGCAACCCTGGTGTTGCCGGGCATCGGAACCATCCGCGACCTCACCGCGGCCCACCGCGCCGGGGCGGGCGTGGTGCGGGTGGCCACCCACTGCACCGAAGCCGACATCTCGGCACACCACATCGCCGCCGCCCGCGAACTCGGCATGGAGACCGTCGGATTCCTCATGATGAGCCACATGACCAGCCCCCGGCGGCTGGCCGAGCAGGCCCGGCTGATGGAGGGATACGGCGCCGGCTGCGTCTACATCGTCGACTCCGGCGGCGCCATGACCATGCGCGACGTCGCCGAGCGCGTCGATGCCCTGCGCCAAACCCTCGACCCGGCAACGGAGTTGGGCATCCACGCGCACCACAACCTGTCCCTGGGGGTGGCCAACTCGATCGTCGCGGTCGAGCACGGATGCCACCGGGTCGACGCATCGTTGGCCGGCATGGGCGCCGGCGCGGGCAATGCGCCGTTGGAGGTGTTCATCGCCGCCGCCAGCCGGATGGGCTGGCGACACGGCTGCGACCTCAACGCACTCGAAGACGCCGCCGAGGACCTCGTCCGCCCGCTGCAGGACCGACCCGTGCGCGTCGACCGCGAAACCCTCACCCTCGGCTACGCCGGCGTCTACTCGAGCTTCCTACGCCACGCCGAGGCAGCCGCGGAGCGCTGCGGTGTCGACGCCCGCACCCTTCTGGTTGAAGCCGGCCGCCGCGGGATGGTCGGGGGACAAGAAGACATGCTCGCCGACATCGCACTGGATTTGATCAACGACCACGCGCCTGCGTAAACACCAGAGTGCCTGCGATGGGACTGAATTCGTTGCGAGGCCGTCCGGGCGGTGCCGTCGACGTCGCGTGGTTGTCGATACTTGCCAAGTCCCTTTGGACACATCGTCATCGCACCGTAAGCGCCGTAGCCGTTCTGGCCGAAAAAGGGGATCTACAAGTGACCATCGGCACTTTTTGATGATCCTATGTCCCTGTTACAGCCGCGCGGCTGCCGCGAGCATTGAGCTACCTGCGAGATGAAGGGTGACTGTTATGACAACTACCGAAACTCCAAACCCGCTGCGTGAATTGTGGGTACCGCAGTTGCTGATGGGCATCGTGGCCCTCGTTGTGGGTGTCCTTGTGCTGGTGTGGCCGGGTGTGTCGATTCTTGCCGCGTCTGTGCTGTTGGGCATTTACCTGGTGGTGTCGGGCATCGCCCAGGTGATCTTGGCCTTCGGCCTGGAGGTGTCGGGCGGTTACCGGGTGCTGTTGTTCATCACCGGTGCGGTGTCGTTGATCTTGGGTGTCCTGGCCTTCCGCCACTTCGGCCACGGGTATGCCGTGCTGTTGCTGGCCATTTGGATCGGCGTCGGGTTCATCTTCCAGGGGGTGGCCGCAACGACGATCGCGATCAGCAACAAGGAGCTGCCCGGACGGGGCTGGTCCATCTTCTTCGGCGTCACCAGCGTGATCGCCGGCCTTGTTGTGCTGGCGTGGCCGTTCGATTCGATCGTCGTGCTCGCCCTTGTCACCGGCATCATGCTGGTTGTCATCGGCCTCACGCAGGTCTTCAGCTCGTTTGGAACGCGCCGCGATCTCAGGACCGCAGAAAAGCGAGTGTCGCGGGTGATCCCCGGAGCGCCGCATAGAGCGGCCTGACCCGTCGCCGCATGGCCGGTGCCGGACCGGCTGCCCGGCAATACGCCTGGCCGCCGGTCCGGCTGGTCGGCACCATGGGCAAGGGGTTGACATGGCAGGTCCGATCGAACACATCCGCCAACCACTCATCGACCGCATCTGCCAGATCATCGCCGATCACCGCGCCGGCGGCCTTGGCCCCGACGCCAGGTTGACTTGTAGTTGTGGAGCCCAAGGCCTCTGCGATCATCCTCGCCATGTGGCCGAGCAGATCGTGGACGGGTTGGGCCTCGAGCCCCACAGTATCGACGAAGTCAAGAAGCGGATTCGGTTTGCCAGTGCGTGGTTTGACTGGGAGCTCACCAAGCTGGAGGGCGCTGAGTGTTAGGGCGCGGTGCCGGCAATTCTTGGAAAATGCACCGCGCCATCAACTTCCGGACGCTAGCGGATTGAGAAATGACGGCTGCGGCAGCCCGTTTACTGGCTCGCGTATCGACTGAGAATGATCACGTTTCGACCAAAACCAAAGCACACACGAGGCGCAGGAAGCTGATGCCGCCGCCAAGAAGGTGTGACGCGATCTAAGGAGTTGGCCATGTCTGATGGCATTCCGCTGGGAACAATTGCCGGGTTGCCGGTGCGGGCCAATTGGAGCGTGCTGGTTCTGTTGTGGTTGTTCGCGTGGAGCTTGGCCACCACGCTGCCGCAGACTGTCCCGGGCTATCACACGAGGGACTACTGGGTGGCCGGAGTCATCGGTGCTGTGGTGCTGCTGATGTCGCTGCTGGCACATGAAGCGACCCATGCGGTGGTCGCTCGCCGCGCCGGCATGGAGGTGTCCTCGGTGACGCTGTGGATGTTCGGCGGTGTCACTCGAATCGAGGGCCAAGCCAAGACTCCGCGAACCCAGTTTTGGATCGCGTTCTCCGGTCCGCTCACCAGCCTGCTGCTGTCAGCCATTTTTGCGGGGGTGGCCGCAAGTTTGCGGGCGGTGGCTGCGGCTCCGCTCGCGGTCGGGGTGGCGTGGTGGCTGTCGGGGGTCAATCTGCTGCTGGCGCTGTTCAATCTGCTGCCGGGCGCGCCGTTGGACGGTGGCCGGGTGCTGCAGGCGATTCTGTGGCGTCGATACGGCGACAAGACCCGCGCCTCCCTCGGCGCCGCCCGCGCCGGCCGGGTACTCGCGATTGGTCTGATCGCACTGGGCCTGGTGGAGTTTCTGACACGGTCCCTGCTCAGCGGGGTGTGGCTGGCCTTCATCGGCTGGTTCCTGCTCACGGTCGCTCGTGAGGAAGAGGCACAGGTGGTGACCCAGCAGTCCCTTGCCGGTGTGCGTGTCGCCGATGTGATGTCGCCCGATCCGCGCACCGCTCCGGGCCGGATCAGCGTGGCTGACTTCATCGAGAACTACCTTCTGGGCGACCGGCATTCGGCCTACCCCGTGGAGGCATCCGACGGTGTCGGTTGCCAGGTACAAGGGACCACCTGAGCGGTGGTTTTGCCAGCAGCATGGGACCACCGGTTTGCCATTAATGGGACCACCGGCTTGCCACTGATGGGACCACCCGGCGTGGCTTCCACGCTCTCGGTCGTGTGGCCGCTGTATTCGCGGCATGACGTATCGGGAGTTATCGATGATCGAAGTGAAAGAGATCCTGCGGCTGTGGCTGGATGGCCGGTCGCTGCGGGAGGTGAGCAAGCTGGCGGGGGCGGACCGTAAGACGGTGCGCCGTTATGTGGACACCGCACGCGCGTGCGGGATGGACCGCGACGGCGGGGCCGCCCAGCTCAGCGATGAGCTGTTGGCGGCGGTGGTGGTCGGGGCTCGGCCGCAGCGGCCGACGGGCCGGGGTGCGTCGTGGGGAGCGCTGGCGGGCCAGCATGAGCAGTTGAAGGCTTGGACTGATGCGGGCCTGACGCTGACGAAGGTCCACGCGCTGCTGGGCCGCCGGGGTGTGGTGGTGTCCTATCGCACCCTGCACCGTTATGCGACAACGGAATTGGGTTTTGGTCAGCGGCGGGCGACGGTGCCGGTGGTCGACGGTGAACCCGGCAGTGAGGTGCAGGTCGACTTCGGCCGGCTCGGGCTCATCCCGGATCCGGTGCGCGGTAGCAACCGGGTGGTGCACGGGTTGATCTTCACCGCGGTGTATTCGCGGCACACCTTCGTCTATCCGACCCACGAGCAGACGTTGGCGGAGGTGATCGCCGGATTTGAGGCGGCGTGGGCGTTTTTCGGTGGGGTCTTCGCGGTGGTGATACCGGATAACATGAAAGCGATCGTCGATGCGGCGCACGCGACCGAGCCGCGCCTGAACGACGCGTTCCGCGAGTACGCCCAGGCCCGGGGCTTCGTCGTCGACCCGGCTCGGGTGCGTCATCCTCGTGACAAGCCGCGCGTCGAGCGGTGTGTGAGTTATGCGCGTGCGAATTTCTTTGCCGGAGAGCAGTTCCGGGATCTGGGCGACTGCCGCGAACGCGCCGCGGCGTGGTGCCGCGACGTCGCCGGAACACGGGTGCACGGCACCACCCGGCAACGCCCGGCCGAGGTCTTCGCCACCGACGAAGCCCCGCGGCTGGCGCCGGCTCCCGCCCAGCCATTCGACCTGCCGACCTACAGCCATCCCAAAGTCGCGCCGGATCGCCACGTTCAGATCGCCCGGGCGCTCTACAGCGTGCCCGGTGAGCTGATCGGGCAACGGCTCAGCGCCCGCGCCGACGCGCATACCGTGAAGCTGTACTGGCGCGGCCAGTTGATCAAAGTCCATCCCAGGGTGGCGCCGGGACGCCGCCACACCGACCCCGCCGATCTGCCCAGCGAGCTCACGACATACGCGATGCGCGACCTGGATGCGTTGCAACGCAAAGCCGCCGCGCACGGCACCCATGTCGGCGCGTACGCCACGGCGCTGCTCGAGCACCCGCTGCCGTGGACGAAGATGCGCCAGGTCTACCGCCTCCTGGGGCTGGTGCGCCGCCACGGCGCCGAACCGGTCAACGAGGCCTGCCGGCGCGCCCTGGACGCCGAAGCGGTCAACGTCGGGCTGATCGACCGCATGCTCACCCGCGACAACCCGCCACACACAACCGCGCGGCCCCCGGGTGCGGCGACACGGTTCGTGCGGGACACCGCCGACTTCGCCGTACGCAGGCTGCCGTCATGAGCACCACGCGCCGCACCGCCACGCACACGCCAGCGGCGAAGCCGGCCGAGGTGTCCGCCGAGCTGAAAGCGTTGATGCGTCGGCTCAAGCTCGGCCAACTGCTCGACACCTTGCCCGAACGGCTCGCCCTGGCGGCCACCAACCACCTGCCCCATCACGACTTCCTGGAGCTGCTGCTGGCCGACGAGGTCACCCGCCGCGACCGCGAAGCCACCCAGCGCCGGGCGCGGGCCGCGCACCTGGACCCGCAGATGCAGCTGCAGGCCTGGGACGATTCCACCGGGGTCAGCTACGACCGCCAGTTGTGGGCCGAGCTGACCTCGCTGCGGTTCCTCGCCGACGCCCACAACGTGCTCATTATGGGCCCGGTCGGGGTTGGAAAGACGTTCCTGGCCAACGCCTTAGGCCACATCGCGGTGCGCCGCGGCCACACCGTGCACACCGAACGCGCCGACAAACTGTTCAAACGGCTCAAGGCCGCCCGCCTCGACGCCAGCTACGAAGACGAGATGCGCCGACTGCACCGCGTCGAGCTGCTCATTCTCGATGATCTGGCACTTCACCGGCTGGAGACCACCGAGACCAGCGACTTCTACGAACTCATCGTCGAGCGGCACCGCCAGGCCAGCACCATCACCACCAGCAACCGAGAACCACCCGAGATCTTGGCCATGATGGCCGATCCGCTGTTGGCCCAGTCGGCGATGGACCGGCTGCAATCGGCGGCCTACGAGCTCGTCATCGAAGGCCAGTCGTACCGGCAACGCCAGAAACCGACCAGCGCAACGACCCACGACACCACACCGAATTGACGAACAACCCCCCGGCAGGCCACCATCACCACACGGCCCGCGACCGGGCAAGCCCGGTCCCATGCTCCTGGCAAGCCGGTGGTCCCATCACCATGGCAAGCGACACCGACGGGTCGGTCAGTGGACTGATCACGCTGTCACAGCTGCGCCGGGTACCCTCGAGCGAGCGGGCCAGCATCTTGGTTCGTGACGCCGCGATACCGCTGGACCAGGTGACTACCGCTGCCCCCAACGAGCCGGTCACTGCACTGCTGGCGCGGCTGCACTCGATGCCCGGCGGCCGAGTACTGGTGGTTGACCGCGACCGGGTGGTCGGCATTGTCGCCCCTTCCGATATCACCAAAGTGATCGAAGCGCGCCGATTGGCGGCTCGGTGACGCCGCCCGATATTCGCTCCGGGCCTCGGTGGCGGTCTCCCGGGCCTGCTTGACCTTTCCTGACGCGAGCGGCAAGGTCCATCAACGCTTCCGACAACGGTTCATCTTCGGTTCGTCTCACTCGATCCGTCATCGCGACGTTCAAGAAAGGCGTCCGCCTTTCGGCACCGGACAGGCAGGGAAGAAAGTCAGTTGAGGTGGCTGAACAGCTGTAGCCGCAACGTCGTCCGTGCCCGGCTCGTGGCCCCGACGAAGAGCGGTGCTTCGGTCCACCACCGGCGCGATCTTGCGGGACACTTTGCCACCGACCCAAGGTCAGTTGACCGCTAAAGCTTTCCAACCGGGTGACATTTGAGCCTAGCCTGCGCTTTCCGGAGCGCCGCACGCTGGGTTCGTGGATGACAGGTCCACGAAGGGATTCGGCAGAACTCGCCCGCGTCGACGATGACCGGCTTGCCAAGAAGAGCTGGGCCGAACACGCCGGCCCGCCTGGCGCACCTCATGAGCGGACGTGTCGTGGATAAGGAGAAAGTCATGACGTACTCGACGGATTCGGGTGGCTACGGAGTCCCGCCGCAGAATCCGAACTTCGGCGGATATGGCGCACCAGTGCCGGCATACCCCAACGCATCTCCAGGCACCGGGGCCGGCCGGGGACTTTCGTTTCTCTTCGCCCTCGGCGTGGTCATCCTTGGCGTCCTTAGCTTCTGCTTGGGCTTCATGCCCTACGCGAAGCAATCCGCCACCGGGCAACTTCCGGCGACGAATTCGGTGAACTTCTTCGACAACGTCGGCCTCGGGGTCGGAGTAGCCGGCCTGGCACTCCTGCTCGCGGCCGCCGTGGTGGCCGCATTCGGCATGTTGCCCAGGCAGTCGGGCAACGAGGCCGTGGTGGCGGGTCTTTCAGTCGCAGGGTTCGTGTCGCTGCTGATGCTGCTGATCGGTCTCGTGGACACGGTCGAAGCGGGTGTCGGCCTGATCCTGGTCCTGGTGTCGTCGTTTCTGCAGGCTTCGCTCGCGGTTGGGTGCGTGCTGTTCTCCGCCGGCGTCGTGAAGTCGGGCTCGTCGGCCCAGTACGGGTACGGCGGTCAGGGCGCGTACGGCTCGCCGCAGACCTACCAGCCACAGCAGACCTACCAGCCCCGGCCCTACCAGCAGCAGCCGTACCGGCCGCAGCAGCCGCAGGCTCCGTATTACGGGGCCGCCCCGGGTTCCGCCCCCACGTCTGAAGTGCCGAATCCGCCACCTGACAACGGGGCACCCAGGGTTCAACAGCCCAAGGCCAACGATCCGACGCAGGAGGTCTGAGCACTGCGTGCGCTCAGTGCGGGCGTACCCTCTCTCGCCGGGACGGCTGCCAAGAAGGGCACCGCTGATCGCGAGATGGCGCCTGCACATTAGACATTCGATTGAGGGGCGATGCCCAGGCGAGGCGATGACGCGCGAGACGATGACGTGAGCACGTGATGATGAACGTTGCGGGCCCTACCCGGAGCCGTTATGCGATCAAGGCATCGCCGACGCGGTGGGGCGGTAGGTGACGACCGGATCCAAAAGTCGACCGGCCGGATCAACCCCGACAACTGGACGCACGGCTCATCGGCGCAGCGCCGGCACTGGTTCACCGTCGGCTGGTCTCGACGTCGTCGCGCGATAAACGGAAATCCGCATTTCACGCCTGTCGGAGATAGCCCGGCGCACTGTAGAAGAGGCTCGAGGAAGCACCGGGTCGCTTCCGCCTGATGAATGGGGTTCGTAGCGTGGATGACAAAAGTAACGGTCATAAGACCGACCACCGCCTTGCAGATCTGGGTCATCACCGTCGAGTGGGTCGACCCCACCGGGAAGATGAAGGACTGATCGCCGAGGCCGAAGAAACTGCGGCACGGGCCCGTTCCGCCGAACACCCGTTTGGCTTGCGGGGTCGGCGATTCGAGCGGGACTCCCCGTTTTATCTAGGGCTGATGGCCTCGGCGGGCGTGGCGGTGACGTATGGAGTGATACGCATGCTCGGATCGGCGTCATCGGCACTGGTCTTGATCGGTGCGGCGTTGTTTTTCGCGCTGGGACTCGAGCCGGCGGTGTCAACGCTGGTCAACCGCAAACTGCCGCGGTGGGCGGCGGTCACCGTGGTGGTCGTGGTGGTGTTCGGTGTCCTCGCCGGTGTTGTGGCGGCGGCGATTCCCCCGCTTGTGGAGCAAACACGCCAATTCATCGAACAGGCACCGCACTATCTGCAGCTAGCCCAGAGCCACTCGTCGGTGATCGGCAGACTTAACGAACGCTTCCATGTGCTACAACGGATCACTGACACGATTCACGGCTCAGGGCCAACACCGGCGGGTTTTGGGGGTGTTGTCAAGGTAGGAAAGACGGTGTTCGGCGCCGCGTCACACGTCGGGATTGTGGTTGTGCTCACTGTTTATTTCCTGGCCGACATGCCCCGCATCCGGGCGACCTTCTATCGGTTTGTGCCGCACTCGCGAAGGCCGCGCGCGATCCTCATCGGCGACGAGGTGTTCGCGAAGGTCGGTGACTATGTCTTCGGCAATGTGCTGACCTCGGTCATCGCCGGGGCGGCGACGGTTGTGTGGTGCTTGGCCTTGAGTGTCCCGTATGCGTTGCTGCTCGGTGTATTCGTCGCGATCGTGGATCTTTTCCCCTACGGTTCAAGCGTCGGCGGGTTTGTGGTTTCCGTTGTGGCGCTGACCGTCTCGATTCCTGTTGCTATCGCGACGCTCGCGTTCTACATCGTGTTCCGGTTGGCCGAAGACTATCTCTTGACGCCGAAGATCATTGGCCGGGCGGTGAAGGTGCCGGGCGGTGTGACCGTGGCGGCGGTTCTGATCGGCGCGGCGCTATTGGGCGTGATCGGAGCGCTGGTTGCGATCCCGATCGCGGCGGCGCTGCAACTGCTCGTGCAGGAACTGCTCTTTCCCGTCCTCGACGAGGCCTGAACAGGTGGTCTGTCCGGCGGGCTGGTCGGCGCCTAGGAAGCGGAACGGAATGGGGGTATTGCATCACAGAGTGCCGAGGGTCGGCGCCCGGCTTGCATGACGACGCGATCGGGCCGGATGGTGGCGGCTCTTGTGCCGCCGCGGCGCAACCAACGTGCCAGTTCGCCATCGGGCGTGGCGGTGACGGCGACGGCGCCGCGTTGACGAAGCCGCTCCCGCCGGGTTGGGCTGAGCGGTTCGGCGCTGATCAGCGCGAAGCCATTCCCGAGCACGGTGTCGAGCCGACCGCCGTTGGGCAGAACCGGATTCGGGCACAGCGTTCCCGGGAGCTGCCGCGGACGCCATGTCTTAACGACCAGCCCGCTGCGGTGCAGGGCCGGGGTCTTGCTGTTGACGATTCTGGAGCGCATACCGGGGATCAAATGCAGGCGACAGCCACCGCACCACCGCGCAAACCGGCCTTTATAGCGAGTGCCTGTGGTGCCAGCTCCTGGTGGTCATCATTTATTGATCGACAATGATCGGGATGTGCCCGGAATTGTCGGGTTCTGACCGGATCTTAGAGGCAATCAAACACACTGCAGCACAATCAATTACCGGCATGAACGGTGGCCGTCAAGATCGTCGGTTTAGTAATCCGTTGGTCGCGGGTTCGAGCCCCGCTCGCCCCACGTCAGAGTCTATTTTCAAGATGATTTTTTTCGGATTCATCGTTTTTCCATCGTTTATGCCGACGGTGCGGTCCAGCAGGTCGGCTACCTGCGGTTACTTCCCTTCGTTGGCCGCCGTCGAAGGCAGGCCCATGGCGGCATCATCGTCCACCTCGCGTACCAGATCATCGGTGACCGCGGCCCAGATCTCCTCTACGTCCCCACCGCGACGTTCCCGATCGACTTGCTGTGGGACGAGCCCACCGTCGCCGACCACCTCCACCGGCTGGCGTCGTTCAGCCGTCTGATCACGACCGATCTCCTCGGTGTCGGCAGCTCCGATGCGGTGCCGATCCACGACCGTCCCGCGATGCAGTCCTGGACGGACGGGCTCGTCACAGTGCTCGACGCCGTTGAGAGCGAGCGTGTGTCCGTCTTTGCGACGTCGGAGTCGGCCCTTCCTGTCATGCTGTTAGCCGCAAGCTATCCGCACCGTGTGCGCTCACTGGTGCTCTGGGGTGCGTTCGCGCGCTACGTTCGGGCCCCCGACTACCCGTTTGGGATGCCCGAGCAAGCCTTCACCCGGTACGTCGATGCCTTCGGGGACACGGTCGGGACCGGTGCTGTCGTGGACCTATTGGCGCCCAGCTGGGCCGGCGACGCCGCAAAGCGGCGCTGGTGGGCGCGTGGTGAGCGCCTCGCCGGCGGCCCTGGCTACTTCAAGGCGATCTTCGACCTGTACATGCGGACCGACATGCGGCCCGTGCTCGAAAGCATCCAAGCGCTGACGCTGCTGCTGCACCGGCGCGGTGACCGCCATGTGCCTGGCGGCCACCCGCGTTATCTGGCCGAGCGGATCCCGCACACACGGTTGATAGAGCCCGATGGCGACGACCACGAGTGGTTTGCTGGCGACGCTGGCCGTGTGCTCGACGAGATTGAGTCGTTTCTCACCGGCGGACGCGCCGCCAGGCCAACGAACCGTGTGCTGTCGACGGTGTTGTTCACCGACATCGTCGGCTCGACCGAACGCGCCGCGATGGTCGGCGACGAGGCCTGGACGACGGCCCTGGGCGCTCACAACCGCATCGTTGAGCGGCATGTGGCCAGCGCCCGTGGCGCGGTTGTCAGTTCACCGGCGACGGCGCGCTGGCGACCTTCGACGGCCCTGCGCGTGCGATCAACTGCGCGTGTGCGATCCGAGACGCGGTGCAAGAGCTCGGCCTTTCCATCCGCGCGGGCCTGCACACCGGGGAGGTGGAGATGGTCGACAGCGATGTGCACGGCATCGCGGTGCACATCGCCGCGCGCATTATGGCGCTCGCGGGGCCCGGCGAGGTCCTGGTGTCAGGCGCGATCCCACCACTGGTACTTGGATCGAGGATCGCCTTCGACGACCGCGGCAGCCGCGAACTGAAGGGCGTGCCCGACCCGTGGCCTGTCCTGGCGGTGCGTGATGGCAGCGCCCGACACGTCGCGGAAGTATTGCTGCTAGGCGTCTTTGATGTCCCAGCCGACCGTGAAACCGTGGCCCAGCACGAGGTCGGTGAGGACGTCGGTGCGATCCGTGAGTGTCCACGACTCGATCTCGAACGCGTCGTCGGTGAAGAAGGCAAAGTTGAACGAGGTCTTGGGGGGTGGTGCGTGACCGGTACACGATGGCGTCGAGGACGGTCAAGCCGAGGATCCATTGGTCGGCCTTCACCATCCCGCCGACCGCACATCGACCGACCGGCAAACGGTTCCGTCCCATGATCTCGGGTGCTCTCGGCACCAGAAATTGTCACGACGTTGTCACATCAACTCGCGGCTAACTATGCGGTGCTGTAGGCGAACACTGGTTCAACTTAGCTAACAATTCGTAGCCGTTGAAACCGGCTGCCGGGACCGCTCGCGGCCCTTAGGTACGGCTGCTAGGAATTCGTAACGACGCGAGCCAAACTGCGCGCTGCGTCTGCCAGCGCGGGGTCCTGCGAGTGCACATATGTCGCCATTGTGAACGCCGACGACGCGTGGCCAAGCCATGCGGCAATCACCGCGATCGGCACACCCTCAAGATGCATCAGGGTGCCGCATGTGTGTCGAGCATCATGCAGACGCACCGGTGGAACGCCCGCGGCGGCGAGCATCCGTGACCACCGCGAGGTCAGCGCATGACCGGTCGCCCCCAGGCCGATCTGTACTACGTCGGTCGGACACCCTTTGGCTCCTCGTATGACGAAGCAGGATTTGTTCCCTTTCACTTGATGGGTCGGGTTGCTTCGGTCAAGGTCAGCACCTGCTCGCCAGCGGCGTCAGATGAGTGGGCGAGCGTCTTCATGGCATTGTGCCTAAGCATTGCGTCTAGGGCATAGTGCATGTTCTTGCTGGAGATGTTGTACAGGCCTTTATATGGGTCAACGATGTCGATGATAGCAAACATCATGCTGCTCAAAGTAGTCGCTGATAACGTGATTACAATTATCACCAAGGGATTGGCTGGCGCGCGAAGGCCCAAACATACGAATATGATCATAATCCAGGCGACCAGCATTCTGAGGAAGGGCGCAGGTAGCGAGTTTTGAGGAGCCAAGAGGAGCGACCATCGGGCCCTGGCGAACTCTTTATATTGGTCGAAGCAGTCAGCCGCTAATCGTTCGTGCAATGGATCGGGCGATTTCAATCGGATGATCCCAAGCTCGATGCGGTTCACGAGGTCACTCAGCACCTGCTTTGCTTCATCCTTGGACAATTTGCGGACATCTGAGTAGTTCACGCCGGTCGGGATGTCGTCCGCTCGCCAAAAATTGACAATGGCTGCGGCGGTAAAACTTTGGAGTTGTCTACGCATCTGTTCAGATTCTGAGCCGTAATTGCGCATAGATTGGTCGAGTCGAATCAGCTGTCCGGCGAATATAGCCCAATGCTCCTGGGTGGCGTCAATAAAGCTCTTCGTTGCGTTTATTAGCAAACCGACCACGATGGCCGTTATCGTAACAAGGAACGAAATGATCAGACTCATAGACTCGAGCGCGCCCGTCTGCGCATAACGTTCTAGCAACTGAGACTTCAACAAGAAGCCCACCGCCGCGCTACCGCAAAGGAGAGCGAACACAATCAGCGCCCTCAGGAAACTAGGCATCGTCGCTATACCAACGCATCTGAGAAGCTTTCACTCGTATCCGCCACACAACTCAGCCTCCAATTCCTACGACGTCTATCTTGTCTGGGCAATAATTGGCCGACATCCCTGCCGCCTGGTTAAAGGCCCTACTGGTGCCGCTAATGTGGTGCGGGTATCTCGAACAGGTTGAGCGTTGTGCACACCGTGTGGTAGATGCCGACGAGGATGGCGATGTCGGTCAATCCCTTTGTTCCAAAGCAGTTTTCGGCCTGCCGGTAGAGCGTCTCGTCGACACGGTGAGTGGTGGAAAGCTGCCGCGTCAGCTCTGCTGCGATCTTCTCGTCGTTACTGAGGTCATCTGGTATTCCACCGCTTGCTAGCAGCCGGACGGCGTCGTCAGGGATGCCGGCTTTACGGGCTGCGGCCGAATGGGCGTACAGCTCATACTCGGACTGCCAGACGGCGCCCACCGCGAGGATCACCACTTCGCGGACCCGCGCGCTTAACGACGTGTGCTGCCACTCGCCCAATATCAGCTCGGCAGACAGAGACGTCATGGCCGGGTTGAGTAGCGCGGGGTTGAACGGGCCGATGAATCGGCCGTCGTCTGTTGTGCTGTGGAAACCAGTGTCGTCGGCCCACGGGACTACGGCGCTCGTCATCTTGTCGAAGAGTTCTCGTTGCGCCCCAACGAGATCGGTGGGATCTGCCAGGGGCAGGCGTCCGCCTAATGCGTCGCTGTGATCGGGCATTGGATAGTACTCCTGTTCTAGGTAGGCTCGGTTTTCCGTCATGTCGAGTCACATCGATCGATGGCCGACTTGATCATTGGCGCCCTTGACACCGTGAAACGCCGGCATGGCTCGGCAGAGCGCTTCGACGCTGCGGCCGGCTTGCATGACCGCGCGGTCGGGCCGGATGATGGCGGCGGCGGCGCGGCCTTTGCGCAGCCAGCCGTCAAGGTCGCTGCCGGGGGCGGCGAGCACGACGGCCGCTCCGCGGCTGCTGAGCCCGTCTCGCTGTGCATCGGTGAGCGGCGAGGAGGTGATCAGCGCGAATCGGTTCCCGACAACCTCATCCAACCGGAGGCCCTCGTTGAGTACCGGGTTGGGGCATAGTGTCCCAGCCAGCCCTCCGGGGCTGCGGGATTTGATCACCAGCGCGGATCGGTGCAGCCCGGGAGCGACGCCGTCAGCGGCACTGGTGCGCGTGCCCGGCAGGCGCACGTTTTGTATGCGCGGGAACACGACGTGGCGGATGAGGTCGCCGACCCGGCCGCCCCCGGTCATCGCCGCGCCCACCGACACGGCCATCAGGATCATGGCCGCCGCATGGGCTTTGCGCTCCCGCTCGTAGGTGTCCAGCACGGACTCGGGCAGGGTGCCATCGAGCACGCCAGCCAGTTTCCAGGTCAGGTTCATCGCGTCACGCAGCCCGGCCGCCATGCCCTGGCCGACGAACGGCGGGGTCAGGTGGGCCGCGTCACCCAGGATGAACACATTGCGGTCGCGCCAGCGGCTGGCCACCTGCGCGCGGAACGTGTAGGCGGTCACACGCACCAGCCGCAATTGCTCGGCGGGGGTGGTGCCCAGCCACGGCGCGATCAACGGCTCGATGTCGGCGATGTTCTGGTAATCGGCGGCGGTCTCCCCGTCGAGCAGCCGGAATTCCCAGCGGTAGCGGGTGTCGCTGACGCGCATGTAGGTGCCGGCGCGCTGGGGGCTGCACAGCTGGTGACAGCCCTCCCACTGGTGGAGTTCGGCGTCGGTGTCCACGTCGATGACCACCCAGGTCTGCTGGAACGGCAGCCCGTACATGTGGGCGCCGATCGACGCACGCACGGCGCTGCTGGCGCCGTCGCAGCCCAGCACATAGTTGGCCTGCACGGACTGCTCGCCACCGCGGACACGGTCCAGGAAGCTCACCCGCACGCGGCCGGGCTGGGTCTGGGCGACGCCGGTGACCTCAACATTGCCCCGAAACAGGGCGTGGGGGTATGTCTTGAGGTTGGCGCGCAGCATCGCTTCCAACTCGGGTTGGTCGAACATGTTCATCTGCGGGAAGCCGTTGGCGCTGGGCTCGGGGCTGCGCTTGATCTCGGCCAGCACCCGCATGTCGGGGTCGAGCAGTCGAAGACCCAGCGCCGACCGGCGGTGCGCGGCGAACTCGTCGCCGACGCCCAGGCGGGCCAGGATGCGGTAGATCTCGTCGTCGGCGTGCACCGCGCGCGGCAGCGGGTAGGCGGTTTCGTGGCGGTCCAGCACCAGGCAGTCGATGCCGTACTGGGCCAGCAGCGTGGCCGCGGTGATGCCGGTTGGGCCGGCGCCGATGATGATCACCGGCACGAAGTCCGGCAGCGACGCCGGCGCTTCGTTGGTTTGTGCGTTCATGCGTACACCACCTTGTTGCGTTGGGTTCCCAGGTCGATGGCGTCGTCGTCGGTGGCCACGGTGGCCTCGACGATGTCGCCGTCGTGTAGATAGTTGGGGTTTTGGGTTTGCGCGGACAGAAACGCCTGCAGGTCGAGCTCACCGGGTTTCTGCGAGACGCCGTGTGCGGTGAGCGCGGTGCCGACCGGAGTGCCGGTGAGCACGATGTCGCCGGCGTCGAGGTGCTGGAAACGCGCCAGCGTCTGCAGGGCTTGCACGGGCGGGTAGAGCATGTCGCCCTCGATGATCATGTTCTGGCGGATCTGGCCGTTGACGCGCAGTTGCAGGCGCAGATCGCCGAAGCGCTTGAGCTCATCGGCATCCAGTAGCACCAGCGCGGGCCCGACCGGGGTGAAGGTGGGATAGGACTTCGATTCGTAGAACTGGGCTTTGGTCAGCTGCACGTCGCGCGCCGAGACGTCGTTGGTCACCACCAGCGCGGACACGAACTCGGCCAGGTTGGCCTCGGTGACTTGCGTGCCCACCGGCAGCTCGCGGCCGATCACCAGACCGATCTCCAGCTCATAGTCCAGCAGCCGTACATGGGCGGGTTTGACGATGTCGTCGAACGGACCAATCACCGAGCCGGAGGCCTTGCGGAAAAAGGTCAACGGCGTCTTGGCGGGGTCGCGGCCGACGTCTTTGACATGCGAGGCGTAGTTGGTGGCCTGTGCCACCACCCGGCACGGCGTCGTGATCGGGGACAGCAGCTCAAGGCTGTCGACGGGCACGGTGTCGGTGCTGTTTGCGGCGGCGTCGATGGCCGCACGGTCGGCCAGCAGCTCGCGTGTAGTGATCGCGCCGGTATTGACACGGGCGGCCCCGGTCGCGGTTTGCACCCACCACGCGTCGGCGGTGCGCAGGATCGAGACGGTCATAACAGGGTCCTACTTTCTTTCTTTCGGTTGGGTATGGGGTCAGGAGTTGGCGACGTTGAACAACCCGCGCAGGGCGGACAGGTCGAATTCGTTCTCGTGACGCAATGCATCGACCATCGCGGCAAGTTCAGCCGCGGTCGCGCGCGGTGATCCGACACCCAGGAAGTCCCGGCTGGGCGGGGGTCCCCACTGATACAGCCCGGAGGCGGACAACGGGGCCCAGCCGGGCTCCAGCGTGCAGTCGAACATGTCACCGTCGGCGAAGTGCTCAACTAAGAAGCCATCCGGGTCGCGCCAGTAGTCAAAGATCTGGCTGCCCTGGATGTGGCGGCCGATGCCCCACGAGCGGAAATACCCTTGTTCACGCAGGTACTCGCCGCCGGCGGCCAGCGCGTCGAGGTCACACACCTGATACGCCGAGTGCACGTAGCGGTTGGCCGGGCCCAGCGCCATCGCCAGGGTGTGGTGATCGGCGGGGGTCTGGCCGCGGTCGCAGCGGATGAAGCTCATGATCGGTCCGCGCTCGCGCTGGCCCGGGTAGAAGCAGAAGTCGCTGACGATCAGCCCCAGGTGATCCAAATACCAGTTCAGCGCTTCGATGTACTTGGGAGTCTGCACCACGATGTGCCCCAGGCGCTGGACCGTGGTGGGTAACCGCGGCGGGCGCTGAGTGGCGTTAGCCCGGGAGACTTCGTGGCCGAAGTTGAATACGTGCGGGGTCTGTGCGGGCAGCGCGTCAAGCTGCTGGGTGCCCGACACCACCCGCACCGACAGTCCGCTGGGGTCAACCAGATCAACGGCCACCCCGCCCAGCGTCTCGGGCAGCGCACGCACGGTGGATCCGGTCGCATCGGCCAGCCGCACCAGATCCGAGTGCTGGGCGGCAACAAACGCTGGGCCGACAAACCGCTCGCGCGGTCCGCGGCGGATCAGCACACAGGGCGTGCCGGCATCGCTGCCCCGCAGGTGCAGCTCCTCGTCGGTGCGCAGCGTGGTGGAGAAACCAAACGCCTGGGCAAACGCTTCGGCACGCTCCAGGTCGGGCTTCTCGAACTCCAGCCAGATGACGTCGTGCACCTTGATGATCGGGCTGGCTGATCGCCCGGGGTGTTCGCCTTTAAGGGCGCCCTGCTCGCTGTGCATGTCCTTGTGGGCATCGACAACATGCTCGCTCATTGCTGTTTCTCCTAAATGTGTTGGGGTGGGCGGGCGTTGACTCGGGCGACTTTGGATCCCCAGGAGATGAGCTCGGGGCTGGCGTCGTCGTTGGGGATTTGGCATTCGATCAGGACCGGGCCGCCGTTGTGGGCGTGGGCTTTGCCGATCGCTTCGGCCAGTTCTGCTGGCGTGCTGGCGGTCAGTCCTAGCCCGTGGCCGTCGTCGGCGTTGAACACGTCGATCAGACCGGCGTAGTCCCAGTTCTTGTAGTAGTTGTAGGGGCCGTCATGGATCGCCGATTCGATCACGTATCCGCGGTTGTTGATCAGAAAGATCAGGATCTCTTGGCCGTGGCGAATCATGTTGGACACTTCTTGGGCGGTCAGCTGGAACGATCCGTCGCCGATCGCTGCGACCAGCCGGCGGTCGGTTTCCAGGCCCAGCGAGTAGCCGAAGGCAGCCGGCACGGACCAGCCGATGGAGCCCCACTGCATCTCGATCTCGAAGCGGGCGCCGCCGGGCAGCCGGGTGTACATGCCGTTGAGCCACGAGTCACCGGTTTCCACCATCAGCGTGGTCTTCGCGTCGAGGTCCGCCCCGATCTGCCGCCACAGCTCCGCGCGGCTAAGTGGGGCTTCGGCGGGCGCCGGTGCCGGCGCGGAGACGGTCTGCTTGAGGCGCTGGTATTGCACGAGGGTGGCGTCATTGGCTCGGACCTTCTTGGCCAAGTCGGACAGGAAGTCGGCCAGCGACACGCCGGTGTATTCGGCGGCGGCAAAGCGCACCACTTGCGGCTCGGCGCTGATCAGCTTCTGCCGGGGGGGCTGCGCGGTCCAGCCGACCGTGGTGTAGTCGGAGAACACCGGCCCGGCGGCCAGGATCAAATCGGCCCAGTCGACGATGGCCTGGCACTGCGGCGTGCTCACCTCGCCCCAGTAGATGCCGACATATTGCGGGTGGTCTTCCGGGAAGAAGCCCTTGGCGTTGGGCATGACCGCCACTGCGCAGCCCAACGCCTCGGCCAGCTCGCGGAAGGCATCCATCGCGCCGTAGGAGCGCAGGTGCGCCCCGGCCAGCAGAATCGGCTTCTTCGCGTCGTCGATGAGCTCGCTCGCCCGACCGAGAGCGGCGGTGAGGGCCCGCGCGCTGGTGGGCTGCCAAGACAGCATCGTGGATGCCAGCAAGGTGTCGATCGGCGCCGGCTCGGGGCACGGCGCCGCCGACAGGTTGCACGCAATCTCGATGTAGGCGGGTTTGCGCTCGCGCAGCGCGGTGCTGATCGCCTGATCGATCAGGGTCGGCGCGTTGTCGGGGTGCAAGATGCGCACCGCTTCACACGTCACCTGCCGACATACCTCGTACTGATCCGTGAAGTCGTGGGTGCCCATCGTGTGGTGCATGATGTGATTGGCGGCGGGGTCATTGGTGTTGGGACCCGAGGACACAAAGATCACCGGCAGGCGTTCGGCGTAAGCGCCGGCCACCCCGTTGAGCGCGGAGTATGCGCCCACGTTGTAGGTGGTCAGCACCGCGCCGGCCCCGTTGGCCCTGGCGTAGCCCTCGGCGGCATAGGCCGCATTGAGCTCGTTGCAGCAGCCGATCTGGGTTAGGTTCTCATTGCTCAGCAACTCGTCGAGCAGCACCAGGTTGTAGTCCCCGGGAACCATGAAGTAGTGCTTGAGTCCGATCTGCTCGAACCGGGCCGCCAGGTACTTTCCCACGGTGAAGTCAGCCATGATTAGTGTTCCTTAATATTTAGTGGAGTATTTGTCAGGCCGGTGCGTCGATCGGGACGACGTTGATGAGCTTCTTGTTCACGAACTCTTGAATGCCGAGGTTGGCGAGTTCGTTGCCGTAGCCCGAGATCTTGACCCCGCCGAACGGCAGGTCGGCCTTGAGCCGCGTGGGGTGGTTGATGGACACCATGCCGGTGTCGATCCGCTTGGCCACCTCGACCCCGTGCGCGACGTCCTGCGTGAACACCGATCCACCCAGCCCGTAGCGCGAATCGTTGGCCAGCCGCACGGCTTCGTCCTCGTCTTTGACCCGGAAAAACAGCGCCACCGGCCCGAAGAACTCCTGGTAGTAGGCTGGATTGTCCGGAGTGATGTTGGTCAGAATCGTGGGCTGCACGAACGCACCCGTGGTGGGCACCGGCTCACCGCAGGGGATCGCCTTCGCGCCGGCTTCCACGGCGGCGGTGATCTGTTCGTTCAGATCGTCGGCGGCACCCTGGCTCGACATCGGGGGCAGCGTGGTTGACTCGTCGAACGGATCGCCGGCATTGAGCTCGGAGAGGACGACCTGGAATCGGTCGAGGAACTCGTCGGCGATCTCGTCGACGACGATGATGCGCTTGGAGGCCACACAGCACTGGCCGCCGTTGAACATCCGACCGTGCCGCGCCCAGGCCACGGTCTTGTCCACATCGGCGTCGGCCAACGCGATCAGCGCGTCCGAGCCGCCGAGTTCCATGGTGGACTTCTTGAGGTTCTTGCCAGCCCGCGCGGCCACGACTGCTCCGGCGCCCTCGCTGCCGGTCAGCGCCACGCCACGAACCCGCGGGTCGTCGATCAGCAGTGAGAGCTGATCCTTGGTGGCATACAGGTTGGTGTAAGCGCCTTGCGGTGCACCGGCTTCGGCCAGCAGCCGCTCGAAGGCGGCCGCAGCCTGCGGCACGTTGGAGGCGTGTTTGACCATTACCACGTTGCCGGCCATCAGGTTGGGCGCCGCGACACGCACCAGCTGGTAGTACGGGAAGTTCCACGGCTGAATCCCCAGGATCACTCCCAGTGGGGCGCTGACCACCATGGCGTCGTCATCCGAGCTGGCGGTGTTCAGGCGCTCGGGGGCCAGGAAAGCCTCGGCGTTTTCGGCGTAGTAGTCGAAGATCTCCTCGGCTAGTTGCACCTCGCCCAGACTCTCGGCGTACAGCTTGCCCATCTCCAGCGTGAGCAGCCGCGCGAACTCATCCGCCCGTTCGCGAAGGATCGCCGCGGCGCGCCGGCACACGGCCGCGCGCTCGTCGAACGATTTCTGGCTCCACGACTCAAACGTGTTCTGCGCCTGCGCCAGAAGCTGCGTGACCTGTTGGTCGGTCAGGTCGTCAAACGTGGCCACTACGTGGTTGTCGTATGGGTTCACTGTCTGGTATGCCATGGTGTTGCTCTCCTTCAGTTCACGGCGGCTCTCGCCGCCGCCTTTGAGTGGTGTTGGCGAGCAGTGGCACTGGTGACCACGTTGGTCTTGTCGCTGCCAGTCTCGCCTTCAAACGGCTCACAGCAGATGCTGCCGGGCCGTGCGGGAAAGAACCGATATCGCATCGGATCCGGCTCACCGTGCCGGTGGCGGCGTCGTGCTCAAAGCGTCGCTGGCCAGCAGTTTCGGGCGGCAGGTCGTGCCGGAGATAAGCAGCTGCGCCAATTGAGCGTCGCGTTCGCATTGCTCGTGAAGTGCGCC
This sequence comes from uncultured Actinomycetota bacterium, assembly GCA_963811535.1. Taxonomy (GTDB): domain Bacteria; phylum Actinomycetota; class Actinomycetes; order Mycobacteriales; family Mycobacteriaceae; genus Mycobacterium. Next base: position 825,937 of record CAWERF010000004.1, read on the forward strand.
ACCGCGACGCATCCGCACGTGGGCGGTTCCACCGCCGGGAATTGTGCCGCGCTGGGGATGCCGCCGATAAGTGAACAAGCCTCGACATGCTCGGCCGTTGACCGGAAGGAAGAACCAGCCGAACGTGACCGCAACCTGCGAATAGCAGCAGGTGGGCGTCAGTCGCGGGCCGATCGCGCGCTGGCGCGTTGGTGTCTACGCGCGGGCGTGAATGAGCCGAAATTGGTGTTCAGCGGCGCAGCTGGTTCACCAGAGTGCGGGTGCTGGGGGCGGGGGTGATCCCGGCGGCGCGTAGCACCTTCTCGCATTGGGCGAAGCTGGTGATGACGCCGTCGTAGTCGCCCACGGCGCTGCGGATGCGCATGAGGGTGCGCCAGGTCCCCTCGCGGAGGGGGTCGGCGGCCAGTACCGCCTCGGCCAAGCCTTCGGCGTTGGGGTATTGGTCGGCCGCGTAGGCGGCGTCGGCGGCGGCGGCGCGAGCGGTGGTCGCCGCCTCGGCAAGCTGCTGTCGGCGGTCGTCTACCCAGGCCGAACGGACGCCGGGAAAGTATTCGCCGCGCGCCAGCGGTGCGAGCGCGTCTTCGGTGGCGGTGACGAGTTCGCTGCCCTGCAGCCGGGCCGCGGCGGCCAGCTCATGTTCTAGGCGCACCGATTCGCTGGCCAGCACGACATCGGGGCTGAGCCCGACCCGGCCGTCGTCGCCCACGCAGACCGCGTCGGGGGGCAGCAGTCGGCGCACCCCTATGATCGTCTTGCGCAGATAGGAGCGCGCGGACTCGTCGGTACGGGCGTCGAACAGGGCGTTGAGCAGCTCGTCGCGGCTGGCCGGGGCGCCGTTGCGGGCGGCCAGAAAACCCAGCAGCTCATAACATTTCGCCAGGCTCGGGCGCACCTCGGTGCCGTTGAGGATGATCGCGGTGCCCCCGAACTCGACCAGCTCGACAGCGGTGGGGATCCGCGTTCCGACCGCCACCCCTTGGGCAGCCAAGGCGCGCCCGATGCCGTGCCACGCCGAATCGGCATGCGGCTCGGCGTCGATACGGCGCGCCACCACCGCCGGGAAGTCGGCCAATGCCTGCAGCAGCACATGATTGGATCCCTGTTGACGAGCGGCGTCCAGGGCGATGTCGGCTGCGCGGTCGGCGGCGTCCTGGTTGCCGGCGCGCCACTCGGCCTCGGCCAGATACACCGCCGCGGTCGGCAGCTCCAAGATGCGCCCACCGGCGCACATGCTCCCCACCGCAGCGCGCAGCGACGACAGCGCGGTGTCCTGGTCATCCTCGATGAGCGCCGCCAACCCCCGCCAAGTCTGGGCCAGCTCACGCACCAGTGACCCGGCGGCGGGACCGCGCTCGACCCGCTCCAGCAAGGCAGTCGCGGCTCCTGCGTCGCGGTCACCGCGCAGCGCCAGCTTCGCCGCGACAATGTGGTGCAACCCGGTCAGAATCGGCGACCCGTTCGCCTGGATGAAGTCGCCCCCGCGGGCCAGTGCGGCGCGGGCTTCCTCCACTCGTCCCGCGTCGAGCAGCACATCCGGGCCAACGATGGAGTTCACGATGCCGCCGAAAAAGCGCCCACGCCCTGCCGTCTTATACTGCTGCAGCGCTTCCGCGGTGTGTCCGGTGGCGCGCAGCGCACCGATGCGGCCCGTGCCCATGGCCATTCTCGTCCACGGCGACGGCAGATCGTCGGTCAGCTCGCGTAGCTGGCCACGAAAATAGTCGATCCCGTAGATCATGCCGTCCAGTAGGCCGCCGGTGGGCTCGGGTCGGGGAGGACCGCTGCCGGGTTCCACCAGGGTGAGGGAGTAACGCACGACGTTGACGTTGGGGCCCGCGGGCGCCGCGTCGAGTACGGCGTGCACCTCATCGATGCGCCCGGCAAGCATGTAGCACCATGCCATCAGCGCGGCGGCGCGTTCGGATGTTGCGACGAGCTGATCGCGCAGCCCGAGCGCGGCCAGCTCGTCGGCGATGCGGGTGCCGTGTTGTTGGTTGTCGCGCGCGATCGCAAGCATCAGCTGGGCTTCGGCGAACCCGACATCTCCGACGGGCACAACAGGCGATAACGCCTGGATCCAGCGATCAGCGACGGCGAAGTCCAAACGCCCGATGACACCGAGAATCGCCCGCTTAGCCGAGGTGTATGCGTCGCTGAGCGCACCGGCGCCCAGCAGCTCCTCGACCGCCTCTTCATGAAAACCGTTGGCCGCTAGCAGCCGCCCGTAGGCCGCGCGCAGCTCGCGCACCGCCGTGTTCCCGCGCTGATCCAGCAGCTCGCGCAGATACTCCCGAAACCGCGAATGGCAGCGCATCGCCAGCGAACTCCGTGACCACTGCGCCGGGATGGGCGCTGACTGCAGGGACGCCAGCCGCCCCGCGGCGTCGTCGATGCCCAACGCCACCGCCGAGTCGACGCCCACCTCCTGCAGCACCGAGGTGCTGATCAGAAACTCGCGGTCGTCCGGGTCGAGCTGATCAAGGATTTGTGCACCCAGATAGCCCCCCAGGCCATCAGCCCCGCCGCCGGTGCCCACCACATGATCCGCGGAGCGCCACGCATCAAAAAGCACCCCGATCACCCAGCCACCCGTCGCCGCCACCGCCGCCGGCGCCTCGGCCCCCGAGCGGCCCAATCCCTGCAGGGCGATGCGCGCCTCCTCCACGGTGAACGCCAGATCCGCGTCGCCGACTCGTGCCAGCTCGGCGCCCAGTGCGGGCGACAGCACCGAGGCAGCCAATGCGCGGCGGCTGATCAGAATGAGCCGCATGCTCGGGGCGCCGTAGCGCACGACCGAGCCGATCACCTCCCACGCTGGCCGCGATCCGTGCAGCCGCTCCAGGTCATCAAGAACAAACACGACCTCGGCGCCGGCGGCCGCATCGACAAGCAGGCCCGCGGCCTCGGCGTGGGGGATGCCGGCGGTCAGCGCCCCGGTGGCTATTCCCCGCACCGAGGGCAGCTGCTGCGCGAGCGCCTCCTCCAGGTAGGTCACCAGCCGTCCCGGGGCGGTGTCGGTGGCGTCGACGCTCAGCCAGGCCACCGGCCTATTGAACCTGCCGCTGGCATGGGCCACCGCCACCGACTTGCCGGCCCCGGCGGTGGCCGTGACCGCCACGACCCGGTGGGCATCCACGAGCTGGCAAAGCAACCCATCCAGGCGCTCCCGCGGCACCATACCCACCGGAGTATCCGGAACGGTGATCTTGCGCCGTATCACCCGGGGTCGCTCAACCGACGGTGCCGACATTCCCACTCCTGTCAGACGGCCATGCTACCGCTGCGCGACCCTGACCGGCGCCTCATTGACCGGGCAGGACGCACTTTCAACGGATCGCGGCATGGCAGCCTCGAATGCTGGGCAGCTAAACGTCTTCGCATCTCGTGCTGCCGTTCACCGGCCTCACGGGCTGCCGCGGGGAGACGCGCCGACAACGTGTACCGCATGACATGTCGTCACCTTTCGTGCGCATCCTCAGTCGCGCACTGTGCCGGTCCTGGCTGTTCGCAGTCTCGCAGTTGTAGCGGAATCTTGATGTGCAGCGTTGTCGTGCTGGCTGGTGGGCTGATCTGTACTGGATCCGAGGCATCGAGCGGTCTTTTGGGCCAACGATCCCAACCACTTGAGCGGGTCGGCTGCGGCCTTACGCCGCTCGGGCCCGCGACCCTCGGTCCTCATGGGAGCACAGCCCAATCTGGCTCATCAACCAGATGTCGCACGCAACACCGCAGGCGCGGGACCGCTCGCTGCGAGGACAGCCCGGGCGGCGAGGTGGTTGCTCTTCCCGCCGCCTGCTGACCGCAGTGCCGAACCCTTCTGTCAACGGCGGCTGAAAATTGACCCTTTTTCGACGCATGCGAATCTATAGGGCCAAAATAGGGCCAAACTTCTGGACCGGGTGCTCTAGCACGCCCAATTCGGCCATCCTGAAACGCCCCGACCAGCAGAAACGGTAATCTCAGGCAGCCCAACCCGTTTTACACGCGGAAGGTCGCTGGTTCGATCCCAGCCGGGACCACCGGCATTCGTGCAGGTGAAAAGGTGTGTCTAGGCCAGCACAGCAAACCCCGTGCTATCTCTGTGCCGGTCTGTCGGGGTGGGAGCTAGAATCGGGGTCTGGCCTTAGGGGCCAGGCGTCAGTTGGGGGCCGTCTCCTTTATCGGGGACGGCCTCCTTCTTTTGACCGGTAGCGCGCCGGAACACCACGAGAAAACCGGCCCGCTGCGGCCCGTTGCCCCTCGCGCCTAATGCGATGACGTATTACACGCCGACCTACAGTTACCCACAGCCGTCACGACGGCGCTCCACGGCCAAGCTCTGGTGGCTGCTCGGCGCAGCGTTCACGGTGACCGTGATCGTCGCGGTCGCGATCCGGGGACCTGCGCCCGCCGAGTCAAACCGGGCTGGCGGTATGACTCATCGCATCTGAGGTATATCTGGCCATCGAAGTACCGGGAAGTACCGCAGAAAGCCACGGAGTGCAGCATCTACCGCTGCGCACAAGGTCTTCGGTCCTGAGAGACTGGAACTCGACAATCGTGGACCCCTCGACCGACCGAGGAGAGAAGAAGTGTGTGTCGGTCCCGCGGTCACCGGGTCGATATGCGTCGCGCTACCTCGCCATATCGCTCGAAGCGCTCGTGATTGCCGAGTGCGTTGTAAAGGACGATGCGAGTTGCGATTCGTGCGTACTTCTCGATGAGCGCGTCAGCCAAGCCATCCCACGTCGACTCGGTCGCAAAGGTCGCAATGTGATCGTCGGTGATCTGGGCCGCCATACCACTGAAGTCACCGGCCTTCTGCTTCTCACGGATGCGAGCCGTCGTGCCCTCGAATCCTGCCTCGTCCCAGATGAACGCGTAGTTGGGCGTGCTTCCGTAGAAGCTCAGACTGGCACGCACGAGTTCACGCTCGGTGCGGCGCTCTTCTTCGCTGTCGCCAACAATCGTCATGACCGGCACGATCAATGCGATGTCGGACGGTGAGCGCCCCGACTTCGCTGCTCCCTCGGCAACCTTCGGCACGACGTGACGTGCGAGATAACCGGGCTCACCGATTGGATGGACATGCACTCCGTCGGCCACCTCACCGGCCATGCGCAACATCCACGGATTCACAGCTGCGATGTCGACTTTGGGGTCGGGCGCGTCGATGACTCCTGGACTCCACTGCGGAGTGATGAAGTCGAGGTCGTAGAACTCGCCGTGGTGATCGAGCCTCCCCGTTCGGAACGCGGCGAAACACGCTTTCACGGCGAGCACATAGTCGCGCAGACGCGGACCGGGACGATCGAAGGGCATGCCGTACCGCCGCACGACATGCCTGCGAACTTGGGTGCCGAGACCTAGCCGGAACTTCCCGCCGGTCGCCTCCTGGAGTTCCCACGCTGTTGCCGCGGTGACGAACGGGCTGCGCGGAAAGGCAACCGCGACGCCGGTCGAGAGCTCGAGGTCGGGTGCGGACTGAGATGCCACGGCCGCGTTGAGGTAGGCGGTGCGACCAAGCTCGGTGAAAAGAAGGCCGGAGAAGCCCGAGGTCTGAGTGCGGTGGGCGAGGTCGCCGATCTGCCCTAAAGGTCGCGGGGTGGTCATCACGTCGACGTGCACGGTGGGAGAGTACGCCGGGTGCCTTCCGAGATGGCTTACGCGTCCGCGACCGCTCAGAAAACGCAACCGGACACCGCGCGATCCGAGGAATCCGACACGTTAATGAGATTTCCGCGCTGCGCCGCAACGCTCACCCCTTACGGGGGCAACCTGGAAACCGGTGACGGCGAGCACCCCCACCACGTGGGAGAATGTCAGAGACAACTGAATCGGCAGCCGGTGCACCCTCAACGGAATCTGCGATGAGCGTGCACATGTGATGAGGTTGGCGGACTTCTAGGTCGACCCGCAGGAGGGTGCTGCCGAGCAACGGCGCAGCAGCGGATCGTTATGCGCTGGCCGTGAAGAACCACTGCTGAATGTCTCGCATGGGTGCGGAGAGTAGCCAAGCACTCGCGAGGGCGCGTGATATACGAAAAGTCCCGGGAATTACCGCAAAGGTCCCGGGTGAGAGGTGCGAGGGCTTGTCCACGCTGAGGGACTCGAAACTGTATTTGGCTACGCGGTCAGGGCGTAGATAGGCGGCCAATTGATGAGGACTAAGACCAGGGCTGAGCGGGCGGACTGGGAGCGCAGGGAACCACGCTGTCGGATTTGTCGTCATGAGACTGTGCGCATTCTGGTCAATCAGGAACGCCACGACGTGGTCCTGCGTCTGCGCCCTCAACCGCCGGCCTTGCTGGAACCCTATGACCTCAAACGGCAATTCGACATCTTGCGCGGCCTAGAGAATACAAGTGTGCGGGTGCCGCGGGCGTTATGGCTCGAGGACTCCGGCGAGGTGCTCGGTCGGCCGTTCTTCATCATGGAACGGGTGCCCGGAAGCGTTTATGAGATGGAAACGCCCGCCGACCCCACCCCGCAACGCATCCGGCGGATGTGCGAAAGCATGGCCGACCAGCTCGCCGCCATCCATACGGTGGACCTGTCGGCGACCGGCCTGGAGGCGCTGGACGACGGAAGCGATCACCTCGACCGCGAGATCGACCACTGGGCAAGCGCGATGCACAGGGTGCAGCGCGGAACGCTGCCGGCGCTGGAACGCCTGCTTCAAGAGCTGCGAGAGAGCAAGCCGACGCAGTGCCCAAAGGTCACCCTCGTCCACGGCGACGCAAAGCCGGGCAATTTCGCCTTTGTGGATGACGAAGTCAGCGCGGTCTTCGACTGGGAGATGACCACCATCGGCGACCCGCTCACCGATATCGGGTGGATGGAGCTCTTGTGGATGCAGCCGGTCGGCATCACCAGCCACAACACCGCGCCCACCATCGATGAATTCATCGAGCGCTACGAGGCCGCGAGCGGGATCAATGTCGAAAACCGGCATTGGTACCGCGCGCTCAACGCCTACAAGATGGCAGTGATCTGCCTGATCGGCGCGATGCTTGTCGACCAAGGCGCGTCCGACGACATCAAGCTGGTCCTCGCTGCGAGCGGCACGCCGCTTCTCACCCCGGTCGGTCTCGGGGAGCTGGCTATCACCGAGCAGCTCGAATCCGGGCCCGTGGGCATTCGCGACGAGCGCATCGCCGAAGTTGAGTCGGGTGCGCCAGCGGCCCACTGAGGGTCCGCGCGGCGGCCGTTGCCCGGACCGATTGGCGGGCAACGAATTCACTTACATGACGCCGTCGCTCCCGGTGCACAGCGAGGACCCGTTGGATCTTTCCCACGAACCCGCTGATTAGGCGGATGAATCCCATGTCCTCCAGACGGTGGATATGCCAACCATTCCGTCCCGGCCTGCCAGCGTGAAAGACGCAGCCGCGTAGGTCAGTGCCCGCGTTCGGGTCGGCCCTGAAGCGCGGGCCCAGCCGCGGCCAACAGCGCGTCCTTGTCCCCGGTCAACGACGGATAGATCCGCTCGGTGTTGATCGTGCGCTTAGTGGCCTTGGCCGCGGCGCCGCGTGCCACCACCTGGCGGTCCCACCCTTCGGTGTAGACCGCGCCGGCCGGACCGAGGTCGAGAACCGTGACGTACCAAGGGATACGCAGCGGCAGCATGCGTTCGCCGAGGAGATCGCCGATCACGTTGTAGCCTGCATAGCGACCCATGGGGCGGCCGTGCTGGCAAGACATCACCGACAGATGTTGATCGTCCATCTTCGCGGCGGCCACGTCGCCGGCGGCGAAGACACCGGGCACACCGATTACCCGTAGATAGTCGTCGACCGGCAGGCGTCCGAGTCGGTCACGCTCGACGGGCAGTTGCGCCGTCAATGGGCTGGCCCGCATGCCGGCGCACCACACCACTGTCGTCGCCGGCACCTTCTCGCCCGAGGACAGCGTCACGCCGCGGTCGTCGACGGCGGTGACACGAACCCCCGTCAATGTTTCAATACCGTTGTCCGACAGGGCCGATTCGATCACCGGTCTGGCCGACTCTCCCATATCGGAGCCGACCCAGGGATTGTGGTCGATGAGCACGACCCGCGGGGTGACATTGCGACCGGCGAATATCGCCGCGAGCCGTCCGGGCAGCTCCGACGCCAGTTCAATGCCGGTCAGTCCCGCGCCGACCACCACCACAGATGCTGCCTCTGGTGTGGGCGGCTCAGCCGTCAGTCGGTTCAGGTGCTCGGCGAGCGCCATCGCACCGTCGTAAGTGTCAACGTCAAAAGCGAACTGCCGTAGACCCGGAATTTCGGGTTTGACCACCTGGCTACCCGCCGCGAGGACGAGTCTGTCGTAACCGTATGCCCTTGTTTGACAGTCACCGGCCCCGGCGGTGAGCGTCCGCGTGGCGGTATCGATCGCGGTCACCTCGCCGGTGATGTGTGCAACGCCGACGGGATCGAGGACCTTACTGAGAGGGATGCGGCACGCGCTGAGATCGGTCTCGTAGTTGCGGACCCGTATGTCGTGGAACGGCTTCGCGCTGAGCACGGTGACGTTCACGGTGCCCGCGGGCACGCGCAGCTCATCAAGTCGCCGCGCAGCACCGAGGGCCGCCCACAACCCGGCGAAACCGGCCCCGACGACGAGGACGTCGCTCACCGGCGCACCATCCTCGGGTCGGTGACCGCGGGCTGACCTACCGTGAGCATGGGGCGTACCTTCCCGAGCCGGCGCTTCCAATTGCCGGTTCTTGATCAAACCATGCGAACGCTGAGATCATCCTCGGCCATTGACACGTCACCCGCTCCCAGGCGGGCGGGGGAACCGTATGTCGCCAGCTGCTATGGATCATTATCGTTAGGAGCGCGCAGAACATCATGGTTATTGATCCTGCATCCAGCCGTCGGGTTGCCTTCTGTTCGACACGGTTTCGAAGTTATCCCCGCAGGATGAGCACCCGGCTAGCGGTCGGATGGGGCTGTGACTTAGGGTGCGTAAGCAGCCCGTTGGAAGCGGCGAGCTCGACCGTGTCACCGTGCGTCGGGGCGCCGCGAATCCACTTGCATGCCAGCAGAAGGAAAGGATGATGTCGTGACCGAAGTGCGCGATCGGGTCGTGGATCGAGCTCGTGGGATGCGCGACCTGGTGCGTTCCGAGGCTGCGGAATCCGAGCGAATGCGCACGCTCACGCCGGCGATCGTCGACGAGATGTGGGCCAGTGGTCTGATGTCTGCGTTCAATCCGTCGGCGGCGGGCGGCGTCGAACCGTCGTTGTCCGAGATGATCGAGACGTGGATCGAAATGGCTTGGCAGGACGGTTCTTTCGGGTGGATCGGCATTGCGAACCTGCCGTCGGCGTTCGCCGCCGCGACCTACCTTCCCGATGAGGGTTTCGCGGAGATGTTCACCAGGAACGACAACCACATCGCCATAGGTGGTCAGTACTTCCCCAACGGCCAGGGCACAGCAGTCGACGGTGGCTACCGGTTGACCGGTGCGTGGAATTTCGGCTCGGGCACCGGCCACTCGGCCTATATCGCCGCCGGCTTTCTACCGATGGACAACGGCGAGATGCGCTGGATCAGCGAGGGCATTCCCGAAATGCGGGTTGGGTTCCTCCCTCGAGAAGAGATCGCCTTCACCGACGGATGGCATGTCCAGGGGCTCAAAGGCACCGGCTCCTACGACTACAACGCCCAGGACGTGTTCGTCCCGGAGTACCGAACCATTCCGTTGTTCACCCGTGAGCCTTTCCGGGGAACCTCGGCGGCTGCGCGTATGGGTTTGATGCCCGTCACCGCCGCCGGTCACGCGTCGTTCGCGCTGGGGGTGGCCAAGAGCATGCTCGATGATGTCGAGGAACTCGCGGCGACCAAGGTGCGGATGAGCGACATGGCGACATTGGCCAGCCGTCCGACCTTCCAAAAGGGTCTCGCCCACCACGTTGCGGCGTGGCGGGCCGCCCGTCTTCTGGTGCTCGACGCCTTCACAGCGGTCGAGGCGGCTGTCACCGCAGGCAATGACCTGACGCCCAGAATGCGAGCCGATATGCGCGTGGCGGCGGTGTACGCCACCGATGCGGCCAGGGCGTCTGCCGAGTGGGCCCATCTGGCGGCCGGCACCACCGCGATCCGCGAGGGCAGCCGCCTCGAGCGCGCGTTCCGCGACATCTATACCGGCACCCAGCACGCGTTCATCAGCGAGAAGGTGGCAATCGACGTGGCACAGATCTGGCTGGGCATCATCGACGACCAGTTCGGGCTCTAACGGTGCGGGCTCCAAACCGTCAGAGAGGACGCATACATGGTGGGCGCTGATCGTGCCCGGTCGCGCACGTTCGTCGTAACGGGTGCGGCGTCGGGCATCGGCCTGGCCACCGCCCGGCGCCTGCTGGCCGAAGGCGGCACAGTCGTCGGCGCCGACCTGGCCTCCCCGCCCGACCTCGGCCCGCAGTTCGGCTTCGTGACCGCCGACGTGACCGACGAAGCCGCGGTCGCCGCTGTGCTGGCCGCCGTGCCCGACCGCCTCGACGGGGTCGTCCACGCGGCCGGGGTTGCCGGCGGCGGCCCGGTGCATCTGCTCGACCGGGCCGAATGGGGGCGGGTGATCGGGATCAACCTCACCGGCACGTTCCTGGTGGCCAAGGCGGCCCTGGCCAGGATGATCGAGCAACCCCGGGTCGACGGCGAGCGTGGTTCGATCGTGACTCTCGCCAGCATCGAGGGCCTCGAAGGCACGGCGGGCGGCAGCGCCTACAACGCCGCCAAGGGTGGCGTCGTGCTGCTCACCAAGAACATCGCGCTCGACTACGGCCCGAGCGGCATCCGGGCCAACGCGATCTGCCCCGGCTTCATCGCAACGCCGATGACCGACAGCATCTTCGGCATGGCGGGCATGGAGGGCCCGATGGCCTCGATCACCGAGGAGCATGCCCTCCAACGGCTGGGCCGCCCGGAGGAGATCGCCGCCATGGCGGCCTTTCTTCTGTCGCCCGACGCCTCCTTCGTCACCGGTCAGGCCATAGCCGTCGACGGTGGCTACACCGCCGGCCGCGATCACGGCGTGGTTCAGCTCTTCGGCTTTCCCCGGTGATGACCACCGCTCACCGAGTGGGCGGCGTCAGGGGATCACCGGGTGGTCGGACGACCAGGGGTGGGCCGATTCGAGTTGGGAGGCGACGCGGATCAGGACGTCCTCCCGGCCGTAGGCGGCGGCGAGCTGGATGCCGATGGGAAGGCCGTCGGCGTTGCGGTGCAGGGGGAGGCTGATCGCCGGCTGCCCGCTCATGTTGAACGGCGGCGTGAACGCGGCGAACCGTCCGGCCCGCCGCATGGGCGCTGTCGGGTGCTCGGTGTTGTTCTCGAATTCCGTCAGTGGGGGCGGCGGCTCGGCCAGCGTCGGCGTGAGCAGCAGGTCCCAGCCGTCCGCCCACCACTGCTGCAGCGCCCGCCGGAAGGCCCACCCCGCCGCCTGCGCCGCGGCGTAGTCGACGGCGGTCAATCGCTGCGCCCGCTCGACGAGCACCCAGTTCACCGGCTCGATGTCGGCTGCCGTGACCTCGCGCCCGAGCGTGTTGCTGAACTCGCGCGCCGCCATCGCCATCTGCGTCGCCCACAGAGCCATGAACTTCTCGGTCAGTGTCGTGTCGGCGAGGCACGCCGGCCACGCCGGCTCGACCGTGTGCCCGAGGCCCTCCAGCATCGACGCCGCGGCGCGCACCGCCGTGACGCAGTCCTCGTGCAGGAAGTCGCCGCGCGGGTGGACGTCGAGCAGCCCGATGCGCAACCGGCCCGGGTCGGCGCCGACCTCGTCGATGTACGGCCGCTCGGGCGCCGGCGCGATCACGGTGTCGCCGATGCCCGGGCCGCGCACCGCATCGAGCAGCCCCGCCGTGTCGCGCACTGTGTGGCTGACGCACAACTCGACCCCCAGCCCCACCTCGGCGCGTGCCGGTCCGACGGTAATCCGCCCCTGGCTTGGCTTGAGCCCAAACAGCCCGCAGCACGACGCCGGGATGCGGATGCTCCCGCCACCGTCTGAGGCGTTGGCGAACGGGACCATCCCGACGGCCACCGCGGCGGCGCCGCCGCCACTGGACCCACCCGGCGTACGCTGCGGCGCCCACGGGTTGTGGGTCGCCCCCCAGGCCATCGGCTGCGTGGTCGGCAGGCTGCCCATCTCCGGGCTGTTCGTCCGCCCGGCGATGACCAGCCCGGCCGCCTTGAACCGGGCGACCAGGGTCGTGTCGGCGGCGTCGATCTTGCCCGCCTCCTTCAGCGCCACGTTGCCGTTTGACAGGGTCTGGCCGGCGAAGTGTGTGTACAGGTCCTTGAGCAGGAATGGGACGCCGCGAAATGGGCCGTCGGGCAGCTCCGGATCGGCGGCCACGGACCGGGCGTGGTCAAACCACTCCATGACTACGGCGTTCACCGCCGGGTTCGACTGCTCAATCCGCTCGATCGCCGCTTCCAACAGCTCGCTGGGCGTGACCTCGCCCTTGGCCACCAGCGCGGCCTGGTCCGTGGCATCCATCCACCGTGTCTCGTCGGCAAGACCGCTCATGGCTCCCGGTTGTACCACGCCGACACCGTCGCTCCTAGCGACGACTCAAGACGTAACGTTGCTCGGCACTCCGGTAAACAGGGGCTGCGGCCTGGGTGGAAGTTCGGCTCTCACGTCGCGGTGCGTGGCCCGATGCAGCACCCACGCCAGCGGGATCGTCATCGCAAGCGTCACCACAAGCAGCTCCGCCATCGAGCCCGTGAAGACTCGCCACCGCAAAATCGACCCCGTGACGATCGCCATCACAGTTACGTGGATCAGGAAGATTTCGTAGGAGATCTCGCCCAGCCACACCATCGGTCTGCTGTTCAGCAGGCGCACGTACAAGCCGCGGTCGCCGAGCGCCAGCGGCGCCACCACGAGCGTGGCGATGATCGCGTAGAGGACGGTCTTGGTCAGCGGCTCCCACACCGTGACCGGCGACATTCCCGCGTCGCCGGCGATCGGAGTGGACACGATCAGGTAGCTGACCAGCGCGAGCGGAATCGCGGCGAACGCATAGCAACGCGCCCCCACGGCCTGCAGCACCGCCAACATCATCCCGCCGGCGAAGCATGGCAGATAGGCAGGCAGCCACATGCCCGCCGCGCCCGGCAACCAGTCGGTGGTGTGCAGCACAATCAGCCAGGCCGGGCTGAGCGCGACCAGCGCGGCCAGGCCGGCCAGCAGGGGCCCGGGTCGCCAGCGGCGGCGGCAGAGCACCACCAGCAGCAGATAGGCCAGCAGCGGTAGCGCCGCGTAGAACGCTGCCTCCACCGCCAGGCTCCACATCTGTGTCAGGCCGCTGTGCAGGTACGTGAGCACGTAGTTGTCGGTGTAGATCTGCGTCAGTGTGAGGTACCGGAACAAACCCACCCATGTCTGACCGGGATTCGGGCCGTCAGTACGGAACTGGTAGACGAGGTAGACGAGCAACACGGTCACTATGTAGGCCGGCATGATGCGCCGGGCCCGGCGCCAGGCATAGGGGCGCGCCGACGGCGGCGCAAACCCGGTGGCGGCCGCCTTCACCCACGGACGGAACAACAGGAACCCGGACAACACGAAGAATATCGGCACACCGATCTCCAGGCGCGAATAGAAGAGCCCTAGATAACCGTGAGTCTCCTTGCCGGTGCCGTATGCGGCGTGGGTGCCCACCACCAGCAGCGCGGCCACGGCGCGGATCCCGGTTAGTGATCCCACCCGGTCCGCCATCGACACCCGCTTGAGGCCGCTCGGCTCTTCGTTGGTGGACAAAGCCGCGGCGGCCTGGGTTGGTTCGTCGTCGTGCCAGCGCCGGGTCACCCAGGGATTCGTGACATCGCCGCCAGGTGTGGCGCGGCCGCCGCGCATCACTGTTGACGGCCCGGCGAGCATTCCACTGAGTATAGCTAAGTATTAGGCATGGTTAACTAAACTGGTAGCGGCCGGCAATAGGCGCCGTGTCAGCAAGGATCAAGACGGGCGTGACGTCCCCCGGGACACTCCTGGGGTGAAGGTGACGGGCAGCTTGCCCAGCCCGGTCATGCTCGGGTTGCCGACATATTCATGAACACCGCCGACGTCGACCTGATAGTCGGGAATGCGGTCGAGAACCGCCTTCACCATCACCTCGAACATGACACGCGCCAGGTGAGATCCGATGCATCGATGTGGCCCAAGCCCGAAGGCGACGTGGCGGTTGGGCGCCCGATCCAGAACGACTTCGTCGGGCCGCTCGAACTCTTGCTCGTCGTGGTTGGCGCCCAGCCAGCTGATGATGACCTGGTCGTTGCGCCGAAGCTGTTGCCCCCCGAGGACGAAGTCGCGAGTCACTGTCCGGCTCAACTGCCGATTGATCGAGAAGAACCGGAGAAACTCGTCGACGGCGGTGCGGTAGAGCTCCGGGCGGTCGAGGAGTTGTTGCCGAAGATCCGGGTGGGTGCCCAGGTGCAACAGGGTCAGCGCCGTCTGTGACGTCGTGGTGTCGACACCGCCGGCGATGAGATTCCACAGAATGTCCAGAAGCTGCGCGTGGTCGAGACGCTTGCCGTCGAATTCGAACTGAACGAGGAAGCTCGTCAGGTCGTCCCGAGGATCGGTTCGTCGGGCCGCTGCGAACTTCAGGACGCCCTCCATCATCGCCGGCACTGCTGCGATGGCGTTGGCGTACTCGTCGCTCTCCTGAGGAACGGCCATCACGGAGTGGAAGAGATTGGCGTAGAGCTGCCAGTTCTCGTAGGGCAGGCCCATCAACCGCATGGTCAGGATGGCCGGAACGGGGCTGGCGTAGTCGAGCACGAGGTCCATCCGCCCGTCGCCGATGCGTTGGTCGAGGAACCAGTGGACCGATTGCTGCATGAACGGCCGCATCTTCTGGACGGCTCCCGGCGAGAAGAACGGGGTGAGTGCCCGCCGTAACGCCTGATGGTAGGGACCGTCGACCTCGCCGATGCCGAGGGGCGGTTGGCCTTCTGGGCGCGGAACGCCCATTTCACCCTGGTAGTCCACGCCGTCGGCTGCGTTCGGTTCGTATTTGTGCGCGAACGTGTCGCCGTCCCGGGCGGTCTGTGCCACTGCGTCGTAACTGGTGACGAACCAGAAGCCACCGTAGTTCTCATTCCACGCCACCGGACACCGACGTCGAAGCTTGGCGTTGACCTCGACTTGGTTGAGGTTGAACTCGTCCGAATGATGATCGAAATCGACGACCACGTCGGGGCTGATACCGGGACGCCCAGAACGCTCTGTCATCGAAAAACCCTCCAACACAAGGAAATCTGCGATAACCGCCTTAGCGGCAGTGGCACTGTCGCTAAGCTATCAGCTTATTGGGCTATCTTTGCATTATTACGCTTTTGAACTGCGTGGAGAAGTCTATGTTCGCGGGTAGGGCCGTCGACGATTGGTCGGCAGGAGCGGCGATCGGCGGATTGGCGATCCCGGCCCTGCCCGATCTTGCCCGGATGCGCAGGGAACGCTTTCGGCGATTGCAGGAACAGCTCGAGGCGCAGGGGATCGACGGTCTGGTGCTGCTCGGTTCCAGCTCGGTGGCCTACGCCACAGGCGCCGCCGTACCCGCGCAGGATGGTGACCGTGCGGCGCTATTCCGCGCGGTGGCCGTTGTGGTCAAAGGAGATTCGGCGCCTCACCTCTACACCCAGTGTGTCGATGGGGTGCCGGCCGATCTTCCCGGCGATCATCTGCACGGGCCACTGTTCCCGGACCTCGACGACGGCATGGACCTGTTCGCCAGGGCGCTCGCTGACCACTTTTCGACCGGTGCTCGCGTCGGGGTCGACGACCAGACCCACGCGATGCTGCGTCGCCTGCAGGGTGTTGAGTGGGTCGATGCGGCGGACGTGATGGGCGCTGCCAAGATCACCAAGACACCAGACGAAGTGGCCTGCATACGGAACGCGCAGTTGCTGAACGAGCTGGCGATGGTTGACGCGTTGGCGATCCTGCGGCCCGGAGTCCGGCAGATCGACCTAAGCGCGGCGTTCCTGCGCCGAGTCTTCGAACTCGGCGCTTCCGCAGGCGGAATCGATCCGATCTGGCAGGTGATGGCTCCGACCCGCGAGCTTGGACCGTGGACGCTGCACGGGGACCTCGCGTACCCGACGGTCACCACCGACCGGTTCCTGCGCGAAGGCGACGTCATCTGGGTGGATGCGGGTATCACCTGGGAGGGTTACGCCTCCGACTATGGACGAACCTGGATCACCGGCATCGATCCCGTCCCAGATGAGCGGCAGGAAGCGCAGTTCCGTCGCTGGCGGGCCGTGGTCGATGCGGCGCTGGACATTCTCGAACCGGGAGTTTCGGCGTTGCAGCTCGGCCGAGCCGCGACCCAGGCCAATGACGGCGTCCGTCCCTGGATCGAGCACTTCTATCTGGCTCACGGTGTTGGCACCGACAGCGCCGAAATGCCGCTCATCGGAACCGACTTCGGCGAGCAGTTCGATGAGCGGCTCATCATGCAATCGGGCATGGTGGTCGTCTTCGAGCCGGTCATCTGGGACGACGGTGCGGCCGGCTATCGTTCGGAAGACATTGTGGCCGTGACTGATACGGGATGGGTCAAGCTGAGCGGCTCAACCTACGATCCGTATGGTCTGCCCGCGTGAGCCCCGTCCCCCGTGACCGCGGTGTGCTCGTCGGAATGATGGGCCTCGAGGACGACGCGCGCGTTGACTTTGCCCGACTGCGTGGACAGCGGCGCGCAAAGGTGCTTTTCGGTATGGCGCGCCACGATCTGGATGCCCTGATGCTCGGCGGTGTCGGCGACGTGCGTTACGTGTCGGGTGCCCGCCAACTCGGTAGGGCGGGGGTGCTTCCGTTCGCCCCGGTCGCGGTCGTCGTGAGGGAAACCGGGCGGGTGCATCTGCTGTCGACCTGGGACGAGGGGGTGCCGCCGGAGATCGGCCGCGACGATCTGTACGGCCTGAGCTGGAATCCCGCCAACCTGGCCACCGCGCTCGCGGCCATCCCCGGGCTGAGGGAGTCGCGGCGGCTCGGCACCGACGGATTGACGCCGATGTTCGCCGGATTGATCTCCCAGCTCGTCACATCGGCCCAATTGGTTGACGCCGCCCCGGTGATGGAAACCGCTCGACGGATCAAGACGTCCGACGAGATCACCTGCCTGGACGTGGCATCGGCCATTGCCGAGGCGGCGCTGAGTGCGCTCGAAGACGCGTTGGAGCCCGGCATCACCGAGCGCGAACTGCTCGGTGTCTACTACGAAAGTGTGGCGAGCCTCGGAGCGCCGATTGCACCGTCGGAAAGCGTCTGCTTCGCCACGCCCAAGAGCGGCCCGGTGACGTTCCGATATGTGGCATCCGACCGCCCTGTCGGGGACGGCGAACTGGTGGTACTTGCGCCGGGGGCGCTGTACGGCGGGTACGAGTCCGGCTTGGCCCGCACCCGTGTGGCCGGGCGCTCCGGTCCGCCTGGGGCAGCGGATCTGGTGACGCGATGTGCCCGCAGCTTGGACGCGCTGATGGCCGCCTGCCGCCCCGGCAATACCGGTGCCGACCTGTATCGAGCGTGGGAGGGCGCCGGCAACCGCGAGTCCCCGGTTCCGCTGGCCCATGGGCTGGGGCTGGGCGCGGAGCCGCCGCTGATCGGTCTGGGCCGCGGGGTCGACGCCACCCTCGAGGAGGGCATGGTCCTGAGCGTCCAATCGTGGGTCGCCGAGGAGGGCGTCGGGGGATGCCTGGAACGGGCCACGGTGGCGATCGACAGCGCAGGATCGTCGGCACTCACGCGCTACGGACGGCTGCAATGACCGGTCACCGAACGGTTTTCAACTCCGTCTTATTTGGCGTTTGTTGAGTCAAGCTGCGACGGCTGCCGACAAAACCGCAGGTATGCTCGCTGAGCTTGAGGCATCTTGGCGCAACCATGGCAATCAACTGCGGACTGGCTGCGGACTGGGCGTGCGTTTGACCGCTACGGCCGACGAGATGATCGGCGCGGGCGTGACGCGCATCGAGCGCGACAAGGTGGCACAGTGCTCACCGAGCTGGCCGATGGCACGGCGCCGTCCACGGTGGCGCGGAAGGTCGGCGTGGGCTACGCGACCGTGGCGCGGATCGCTGAAACGACGAAACGCCTCCACTGAACAGCCCCGCCGAGTTGCTCAAGAGACAGATCAAGAACTTCGCGGGAGCTGGATCGCGGCGGGTGCGCAGCCACGCGACGTGTGAGGATGCCGATATGTCGAAAATTTATGATTACCGGCCCCATCCGCGCCTTGACGAACTGCTCGCCAGCCGCCCCATCAAGGCCGCACATGTGTGGGGGGTTGACCAACGGAACTGGATCGCTCGCTTCAACGCCAGGTTCGGGCTAAAGATCACACTGATCGTGGGCACGATGTGGTGCGCCTACCTGTTCACGGTGATTGCGCTGTTCGCCCTGCCCGATGCGATCAAGCAGGGGATGTACTTCATCATCGTGTGGCTCTCCAGCAGCTTCCTGCAGCTGGTGCTCTTGCCGATCATCATTGTCGGACAGAACATTCAGGCCAAGACCGCGGACGAGCGCGGCGCAGCC
Source organism: uncultured Actinomycetota bacterium (assembly GCA_963811535.1). Classification (GTDB taxonomy): domain Bacteria; phylum Actinomycetota; class Actinomycetes; order Mycobacteriales; family Mycobacteriaceae; genus Mycobacterium. The sequence continues at coordinate 844,465 of CAWERF010000004.1, forward strand.
ACCTTCAAGGATGCCGAGGCGGTGCTCAAGGAGTCCGAGGAGATCCAAAAGCACTTGCTCGCCCAGGACGACGCGATTTCCCGCATTCTCGAGCGGGTCGAAGGGCCGATGCCCGAGCGCGCGGCCGAGGCGCAGTAGCGCCCGCCGCGTCGACCCCGTCTCGCGCCGGGCGCCGATCTCTTCTCCGCGGCGCCACCCCGGCGAGCCGACGACCCGATCACCGCGGGGCAGGCCCGGCAGCTCGCAGCGGCGCTCATCACGGCCGCCGATGAGATCGATCGGTGGGCAGTCAAGTGATGAGCACCTGCCAACGCTCGACGACCTGGCGGACATCTTTCTCCCGGCTACGCGGACCGAACTCAGCCAACTCATGGGCGAGGTCAGGCCGATGACCTGACGGCGTGCGAGGTGGTGACGCTTACGGGCGGCGCACGAATGGGTGCGGCCGGCTTCGCCGCCGGTTCAGCTCAGTCTTGTCCGCAAAGCGCGTCAGGAGGATAAGAGCCTGTAGGCCATCCCGCGCAAGAGTCGGCCCGTCACCCGTCTGGGTGGCGGGCCGATGCGCGTAACGGGAGGGTTTAATGAGCAGCGTGAGCGATCGGCTGGAATGGACCGAGACGGTTCAGCACGAATATCGGGCGCGCCGCGATGAGCGCATGTATGTCGTCTCCAGGGAGCCCGACGAGGACTGGTGTGTGGTCCTGTTCATTGGGCTCACCGAGGATGCCAGCCCCGAGGACGCCTCCGCCGTGGTCGCCCGTTGCTCGACGCCCACACTGGAGGATGCCAAACAGATAGCGCAACAGTGGGAGCTTGATCGAGAGCTTCGCTGACCCGGAGAAAATGCGCGCGGCCCGTCATCTGCTTGGGTGGCGGGCCGACTGCGTTGCGGCCACCCGGCGGTCTGGTTGGACAGTTGCCGCTCCGCGGGGACAAGGAAGTGGGGTTGCGGCGAGGCTTCCGTAAGGAGCCACCAAATCGGGTTGCCGAACAACCCCACTCACCAGCGACATTACGCCCCTAAAGTAGAGGCATGCCGGTTGTCGGCGATCTGGTCCCTTCCACCACCGGTGAATGGATTGTGAGGCCACCCGAACGCTGTCCACCCGGTCACCGGTTGCGGCCCGGTCATGTGTTGGTCGGCTCCATCGCGTGCTCATGCGGACGACACCTCACCTGGCGGTGCGAGTGCGGCGCTGTTACCTACGGCCCGGCGCTGTCCGAAACGTGCAGCCTGCTCGACGGGCCGGCGCGGGTGCAATAGCGATGCCCTCATCCGTTTGGGTGGCGGGCCGACTCGGTCGGCGATCTCGAAACCTCACGATCGCCTGCACGGAGTCACCTCCCACACCGTGGGATTCGGGGACGGGCGGTTTGTCATGGGCTTTCCGTTCCGATGTGAACGATGTCCTCGTCTTTTTCGTTTCATGATTATGCGTAGTGTTGTCGGGCTGTTGGTGATACGGGTTGCTGAATTGCTCGACCGCAGCCTTATCACGGTGCCGGAGATCGACGAAATCGATTGCGCGGCTGGCTTTTATGAATATCGACCATGACGCATCCCGGGCACCGTCGCCTAGCTGACGGCTCACTGATCAGGTTTGACATAGAAGGTGGCAAATATGTCGGCCGCTTATATACACCTCATCTGACGGTTCGCAAGGTAGTGATCGGCACAAGGGAATACGTCACCCAACAGATGCAGGAATGGCGGTAAGAACCAACCCTCCAAGGGTGGATCGACTGCGACCTAAGCTTTGAATCATGCCCGCTGTCGGCGAGCTCTTCCGGTGTATTGACGTTCATGGATGGTCCGCCCACCACAACGCTGCCCGCGCGGTCACCGTCTGCAGCCCGGGCACATGCTGGTCGGCTCCATCGCGTGCTCGTGTGGTCGGCACTTGACGTGGTGCTGCGAGTGTGGCGCTGTCACCTACGGCCCGGCGCTGGCCGAGGGCTGCAGTCTGCTCGACGGCCCGGCGCGCGTGCGCTGAGGCGGCTCGGATATGCCTCGATCGCGACCACCGAGAGGTACACCGCCGTCGACGAGCGGCGAGATCCGGGCCGCAATGACAGCGGCGGTAACTGCGGACTAGTGGCCCAACTGATTTCGGGCTCACTCGACGTACATGTGCAATACCTCTCCGACGTACTCGTCGGTGCCGTCGGTTCCGGTCGTGTAGCCAGGTCCGGTACGGAATCGGAGTCGAGGCGGTCGTTTTGACAGCGCGAGCTTGTCCAGCACCGACTTGGCATCCGGGAGAGCCACTACAAATTGGTGGCATTGTCTACATATCTCGGCGTTAATGCTCCTGGCGGATGCGTTGATGGGAGCTTGATTCCCGCGCGTCATGACAAGCAGCGCGCTTGGGGATAGCGGAAACCGGACTTCGTCCGCATCGTCGATGCCGACACCTCCCACGCTGGTGTCTTTGGTCGGCCGGCGCCACACATGAACCGGGCAATCGTTGGTCATCAGCGCGGGCTTGCGGAATTTGCGAACCGTCCACTTCCTCGCTTGGAGGCGCGGCGCGATCTCTTTGACGGCGATGTCCATTGCGATGTTTAGCGCCTCATGGGGAGTCGGTATGCCTGGAGCAGCGGCGGCGAATGTCCAGGCCGCGTATACCTCCGCTTCGTCGGGCTCGGCGCCGTCGAGGTCGTGGAGATATTGGCGGACGGCGTCCTGGGGTATCGGCCGGTCGGTGGTGGTGGTGCCCTTCTTGAAGGGCTGGCTGTCCTCCTCGGCGGCGATGACCGCGTTCACCGGCCTTAGAGGAGCCGGATGCCCGCCGCGTGGCCTCAATGGTTGCTCTCGACTTCGTCGCCCCGGGTCCCGCAGAAGTCTCGTGACAGCGACCCGATACCCTGCGAGCTTTGGGAGCTTTTTTTCCTTCTGACGAGAGACGATCTGACATGGCTGATAAGTGGTTCTCCGACATCGGTGCGCCGGGAGACTTGACCCTCGCGGATGTGTGCGACCAAATCGAGCAGAAAATCCACCTCAACGCAGACAACGAGAAACTCCCGCAGGAGTTCCCGGACTGGCAGTCGTGCGTGAAAGATCGGGACGCCACCATCTACAAGTTGAGCGCGGCTGTTGTCAACCTTTGTCAGATGGTGAAGTACTTGGCATCGGAGCAGCAGCGCGGCGGCTAGCCTGCCAAGGGTCGTCGCCCCGGCCTCGCTACCACTGCAAGATTCCCGTCTGTGTCAGCAAAATCAGCACCGACATGATCAGCAGCAGCACCCTGTCTAATCACTAAGGGTACCCAGCAGACGCTCTGGCCTCGGCGAGGCGTGTTTGACCGGCGGAATCGGCCTCGGCGAGGCGGCGTGGGGTGGGCCGGATCGGCTGTGCGCCTGGTACTTTCAACACCATGCCCGTGAATGGAGCCGACACCCACCGGGTCCGCCGCCGCTCGAAGCGACCCGACGCCGACGACGCCGGACTGACCGCCGCGACGCTGCTGGCCGACTGGAGCTGGCAGCACGGGGCCAGCGAGACCGCCACAGGCACGCTTCTGGAGGGTCTGGCGTCGATCCTGGACGACGATGACGCCTTCGCCGGGCTTTGGAGGAGCCGGACGCCCGCCGGGTGGCCGCACAGGTCGCCCTGGACTTCATCATGTGCAGCTAGCTCGTCCCGTGCCGGTGTCGCGCAACGGATCTCGGTGCCGACCGCGATGGCCCAGAACACCTCGCCGGTCATGTCCTCGCCGTCGCCGACTCGCCATGCATCATCATCCACACCTCGACGCGGTGGGCCTTGTTGTCGCCCTCATCGATCACCGCGATGCATCGCCGCTGCCGGCCTTGGGTGCCGGTCGGCTCATCGAGCCAAAGTGTCGAGTAGGCAACGTCGGAATCGCGCTCTGAGAAGATGACCGAGATCGTGAACAGCGCTCTGCGGTAACAGGATTCGCGAGGGCTGCACATGCAGGTGTCAATCACATCCCAGCCCCAGTGTGCGGCTGTGCCCGCGAGCTGGTCGCGGGCAGTGAGTGATGTCGGCCACCCCATGTCGGTTACCGATCCCGGCGAACTGGTGCGTCCACAGATCTGTCAGCGGTGGTGAGAACCGCATCGTTGCGAAGAACACCAGCGTGCCAACAGCCACTGATGCTCGGATCACCCACAGCGGTGATTCGTGTCGGTACCCTCACCGCGACTCCAGCAACAATGCCAGCGATAACGCCAACATGCTCGAGCAGGCCACTATCAGTACCGCACTTGCCATCTCCCGTCGGCCCCCTATCGTTCGGCAATCTCGTTGGAGCTGCTCAGCAGGCGCTGGTGTTGGGCATCGATGTGCCACAACCGCACCAGGGCGGTGCCCGAGGCCAATCCCAAGCCGCCCAGCCCCAGACCGCCAGCCACCAGCATGGTGGTCGCCAACCGCCGCGACCCTGCTGGCCATATCACGCTGATCGCTAGACGAGGCACACACCGCTACCCGCAATGCTGGCCACCGTTGCTTGGGCTGAGAACCCCACACCGCCAAACGGCCCCCTTCCCCCGACACCAAGGCTTACCGGCCCGGCGAGATCTAAAACCGAAACCAATGATTTCTCCGGTCCCCCATGGCGTGAGCGTTCCCTTGTTGTCAGAGAACGATCAGCGCGGCGACTTGCCCTCGGCGGGCTGTTGGCGGGCGTGGTGGACCATCTGCTCGCTCAGCCGAATGAGCGGGTCCTCATGGCCGCCGGGCATGGTGTAGGCCAACTTGCGCAACTCAACGGCGAACCCGTACAGATCCTGACTCGGCGACCCAATACTCATAAGACGACTCCAACGGTCCAAGGAGTGGAAAATTCTTGAGAATCTCGTGGATTCTTGGGGGTGCGCGCGGGGCACGCAACCTGCTTTACGAAAAACCCGCGACACCAGCATGTGCTCATCCGCGCTCGGTTGGAAGTAGTATCCCGGGGACTATACCAGCCCAATCTTATTGACGCAGCGGGAAATTCAACCTTCCCAGGTGCCATACCGGCCTAATCTTATTAACGCAGAAGAAAATTCAGCTCTCCTGGAGCCGATACCAGCCCAATCCTATTGACGCAGCAGAAAATTCCACACGCGTTCGGGCGAGATTTACGGTTTGGCCTGCTGACAAAGGGGCTAACCCCTGCTCATAATAAGGTGTGGGGTGCGCCGAGCACGCACACGAGTTGAGGGAAGTGATCATGACTGGCATTATCTCGGCCCTGGCTGACATCGTCCGCGACGACCGCGACTACGACAGCTGGATAGATACCATCACCGAAGCGTCCGCGCGCCTCGACGTCCTACAAACAACCGTAACCGAGGTCCGCGACCTGTGCGAAAGCGGAGGCGTCGACAGCGAACAAATCCTCGAAGTGCTTGAACGGCAAGGCGTATAACTATTCCAGCATTGGCGCGTCTGCCGGTGTGGGCGCTGGCATGAAGAGTTTGTCGTGAAAGGGGATTCGAGTTGAAGGTGACAATCATGGTCGCGGGCATGGCTGCTGCGTTGGCAGCCGCTGCGCCCGCGTACGCGGACGCAGGCGACGGCGAGGCTTGGTCAGGCCCCGTGGCCAGCAACTACCTGGCCGCGCTGAAGGCCACGGCATCAACACCCCTGACCCCACCGGCACGGTGACGAATGCCCAGGTGATCTGCAACGAGCTGCGCGGTGGCGAACCCCGCAGCCGGGTCGAGAACGACTGGTATGACGTCGACGAGAGCGCACAGCCACAGGGCGATGACCTCAACATCACCCGGGCTGACATCACCGAGATGACCACCCAGGCGATTCAGTACTTCTGCCCCAGCGTCGATCACACGGTGCTGTCTTCGGAGATGTACCGATAAAACGTCGCTCGGCTCACCCCGAGGTACTTGGCCACGGCCTTCGCAGTATGGCCACCCGCGAGCGTGGGGTTGGCGTGCCGTCCAGTCGGAGCTTTGCGACGACATCTCGTGAAGCCAATGCAGTGTATGGCGGACGACCGACAGTCCCGGTCAACAGGCAGGTGCGGGGCGGTCCGCATGCCCGCAGGTACCGATTGGTTCAATCCCCGTATCGTGCACCACTATAACTGCAGCTCAGGGCATATATTTAGGCTCTCAGCAAAAACCTGAAGACAATATCAAGACGATTGAGGTGGGGCCGACGCCACCGAAAGGCCCACCGGATGCCCGCCCTCGGCTGCCACTGCCGCCGGTGAGAGCGCCGATATTTGGAGATTCTTCCAATACAGAGAACCGACGCCAGGCTGGGAGGATGGCTGTCGTGGGCGTCATGCGCTGCCCCGCCAATCACGCCGCCAACGACTCAGCCGAGGAAGTCGCGTTCATCCGCGAATGGGCCGCAGCTACCTCATGGGACAGCATCCGCGAAAGCCTGCTCGCCGAAGGCCACTGCCCCGCCTGCCCCGGCACCGAGCGGCTGCAGTCGGGGACGACGGTACTGGTCGGCAGGCAGCACAGCACGGGGCGCTGCCCATGCTGCGCCGCGGTGTGGATCACCGACGACGAGCACGGCTGCACGTGCCTCGACACCGGAAAGCTGATCTGCACGCACGCAACCTGATTACCTCGCCGATCGGCGGCCGACCAGCACTGGCCCTGGGCATGACATCAGGCGAACTGGGACCATCGGCCCTATAGAATGCCGGGGTCGGAGCGCATCCTGATGCCGAGCTCGTTTCTGCATTCAACCCTGGGAGCGCGATCATGGCAGAGAGCACTGAGAAGAAGACCGTGGCCGAACGAGCGGCGGACCTGTCCGAAGAGGTGCTCGAATCGGTCGAATCCGGACAGCGGGCCGCGATCGATGCCGTGCGCAAGTTCGTTGGCACCGTCGATGAGGCGATTCCCGCGCGCGGCGACCGCTCGTCGGGACACCAGACCGTCGTCGACGCCGCCCTGGAGATGGCGGACAAGCTCGTCAAGACGCAGCACGAGTTCGTGCGCGGCATCATTAGCAGCGCGAGCGAGACGCTGAAAAAGCAGGGCGACGCAAAACCGGGTGGCTGATTAATTGGCTGCCGGTGTCATCGCCCATACCGCCGCTGATCAGCCCGACGAACACCTACACCGGCGCACCGGCATCGCCGACTACCACGTCGTCGGACACGCCCAAGTCCGAACTCATCAATCTCACGCTCCCGCAGGGGACGAAGGCCATCGGCGGCACACCCGTGCCGGGCATAGAGGTTTGGCTGGTTCCCACGGAAGCTCCCGAGACCGTGACGACTCTGCGTGCCCAGCTTCCGGTGAACCAGCCCGTTGATGGCCTCGCGCCATGCGGTGAGGAGAACAACCCGAAACTTGAATCAACACAATGGACTTGGTCGACAGGACCGAACTATCTCATGGTTCACATCGCACCCTACTACCCGAAGATAGGCGTCCGTGCGCCCGGTAGCGAAGTGACCATCGATCGTGGCACCGACGATTCACAGCCGGGCTGCTCTGGCACACCGACACCGGTCAACACACCCGACAGTGCCCGGCAATCAGCACTTCTCGGTATCACCATGCCGCAGGGATCGGCACCGGAAGTCGCCATCAAACCTGACTACGAATCGTGGACGGTCCCCGGCGCCACTCCCCAGGTCACCGCCACGATGGGGGGACTGCTGCCCATCGGGTCTAGCCTCGGTTTCCGGCGGTGGTGCAGGGAAGACCCGGCATCCGGCCAGGATGGGCCGACATGGTATTGGCGCACTCGTGCAGGAGATTCAGCCACGGTGGACGTGATGCAGACGACGGACGATAACGTCAGCCGCGTCCTGGTAACCCAGAAGGTTGTGCAGACCACGTTGGCCGAGGACGGCTGCGTCGGGAGTTGAGTTAGCGAATGCCACTCGAGAGGGCGCTGTCGTGTTGGCGTGAAACACTCGTCAGGTGCATTGGGCGGTGATCATCGGTGGCGCTATTGCTGTCCTCGGGTTGGCGTACAACTGGCGGCAGGCGGTCGGTAAGCGCCAACGCGAGCTGCGCGGCCAGTTGCGCGAGGTACTGCGCGAGGTCTCGCAGGCGTGCGACGACTACGATTTCGCCGACCAGCGCCAGGCCGCCTCAATCGCGCTGCGCGAGGCGTCCGAGCGGCTCAAGGTGATTCACGACGAGGGCATCTTGTCGCCGAGCCCGTGGCAGATGGCCGGGTTGCAGCGATGGGTCGAGGCGTTCTCGGGGCAGGCGGACGCGGCTGCGAATTTCGAGGGCGTGGTTGGCATGGCGCCGGGGCCTGACGAGGCTGCGCGCTTACGCGAGGGCCTCGACTACCAGACTGAGCGGATGCAGCGTTATGTCGCCGCGCTGGCGGCCAGGTATCGGCGCGCCACGGCCAAGATGGACAACGGCCACGTCGAGACCTATCTGCGCTATCGGATTATTGGGCCGTTCGTCAGGCGGTGATCATGCAGCTTGTGCAGATCTCGGCGGCGACCTCGGCGAGGGCCTAGCCGTCGGCCACCGGGGGCAGCTCGGCGAGGATCGCGGCGGCCAGCAGCTCGGCCACGTCGTCGCCCACGGGTGCTGGCCTTGGTGCCGGTCAGTTGCTCCAGCTGGGCGGCAGTCAGGAATTCGTAGTGCATGGAATCAGTGAAGTTCACCGGTTTGGTCTCCATAAGCCCTCAGCGTGCCAGGCCGGATTGTCTTGGTCAAGTCGAAAACGTAGAGTCGACCGTTATGGTGAGAAGAAAGTGGGCAGACGACTATTTCGGTCCGCGGTTCAGGGCAGAGCGGGAGCGCCGGGGTTGGTCACAGCAGGATTTCGCGGACATGTTGAGGGGCAAAGACATCCCGATGCACTGGACGACCGTCGCCAAGATCGAGAAGGGCGAACGCTCGGTGCGGATCGAGGAGGCGGCCGCGATCGCGGACTTGCTGGGGATCTCCGTGGACGCACTGCTCGGGCGGCGGGGGCGGCCCAGAAGCGACGAGCGTTACGCACTCGAGTCGCTGAAGAACACGGTGTACCAGTCTTCATCGCTGGTGTCGTCGATCGAGAAGTCATTACGGGAGCGGATGGACGAGGCGCGCCCGTTCGAGTTCCCTGAGCGGGACATGGTCATGGCCGCGTGCGGACGGGCCGCCGACGCGCTGGCGAACGCCCGCGACGAGCTGTCCGCGGTCTCATTCCCGTCCGACGGCTCGGCGATCACGCCCTGGGCGCAGCGGATCGTGACCCGCCGGCTCCAGGAAGCCGACGATGAAGCGTAACCGGCGCAGTGGCGTCGAGGACCGCTGGACCAAGACCGTCCGCGACGAGCACGGCAACATGCAGAGCGTGCCGAGTGCTCGGCACGGCAAGGGGCTGCGGTGGCTGGCGCGCTATGTCGATGACCGCGGCCGCGAGCATACGAAAGCATTCGTCCGCAAGGTCGATGCACAGCGATGGCTCGACAAGGAGGTGTCCGACCACGTCACCGGAACGTGGACCGACCCCAAACTGTCCGGGCAAACCTTCGGCGCCCTCGCAGAGCGGTGGATTACGACCAAGGCGACGCGGGCACCGAAGACCGTCGCCGGCTACCGCTCCCTGCTCGACACGCTGATACTGCCGCGCTGGGCCGATGTCGCTTTGCGGGACATGTCCTTCGACGACATCCAAGAGTGGGTGAGCGGGCTGTCGGTAAATGGTTCGGTCCGTTTCGACGGCAAGGGGCTGTCGGCGGGGCGGGTCATCCAGGCGTATCAGGTCGTCAGCCAGGTGCTGCGGTTCGCGGTGAAGGCCAAGCACCTGTCGTCCAGTCCCGCCGATGGTGTCGAGCTCCCTCGGCTGCCCGAAGCCGAGCAGCGCTACCTCACCCATGAGCAGCTACACCGGCTCGCGGTCGCGTCGGGGCGGTTCCGCACCCTGGTGCTGGTGCTCGGCTACTGCGGGCTGCGGTTCGGCGAAGCGGCCGCGCTACGCTGCGCCGACGTGAACTGCAAGACGCGGCGCATCCGGGTGAGCCGATCGGTCACCTACGTCACCGGCAAGGGACTCATCGAGGGCGCCGCCAAGAACCACAGCGCCCGCAGCGTGCCGGTGCCCAAGTTCCTAGCGCCGCTGCTCGACACAGAGCTGGCCGACAAGGACGGCGACGGGCCGGTGTTTCCGTCGCGCCGCGGCGGCTATCTCACCGAGAGCGAATTGCGGTGGGTGTTCGACCCGGCCGCCAAGGCCATCGGCGTTGGGGGGCTGACGCCGCACGAACTGCGACACACGTGCGCGAGTCTGGCGATCGCCGCTGGTGCCAACGTGAAGGTGCTACAGACCCTCATGGGACACAAGACCGCGACGCTGACGCTGGACCGCTACGGGCACCTGTTCCCCGATGACCTCGGCCGGATCGCCGATGCCTTCGACGAGGCCGCCGAAACTACTGCGGACTGGCTGCGGACTGGCCGGTCACTGACGGCGGTGCCGTCCGACGGAAACAAGCTATGACCAGCGGTTTTCAATGCCCTCGGTCGGACTCGAACCGATACCGAACGGTTTTCAACCACGTTGGGTTATGCGTCGCCGATCGCGCTCGGTCGCGTCGCTTCTACGAGGGCCTGCTCGGGTTCGAGTTCTGGTGGGAAATCGAACCGCCCGACGACGGCACCGACCAGCTTCTGCAGCTGGTCAAGCCGCTCGGGCTGCATGCGACATACCTGCTTCGCGACGGCCTTGTGCTCGAGCTTCTCGACTACTCGCAGCGCGACGTCCACGGCGGGCCGGACCGTGTCATGGACCAAGTCGGCCTGACGCATCTGTCGCTGTCGGTGTCTGATCTCGGTGGCGTGTTGGCGATGGTCGAGGATTTCGGGGGATCGGTGGTCGAGGGGACGGTCTCCGGGCAATCGGCGATGATCCGCGATCCGGATGGGCAACTGATCGAACTGCTGGCGGATTCGTGGCTCGCGGCCCTGCCCCCTCGCCTTTAGTTCCCGTCCAGCGCGTCCATTACCGTCCCGGCCGGGACCACGCCTGAGTTCAGAGCAAACTCCCAGCCACTTGTGAGAACATGCGCCGATGCACCCGCCGGAGAATCCGGACGAACGTGTCGCCGAACTCGAGCGTGAATTGGCAGACGCAAAGGCCGCCGCGGCACATCGGACGCCCCCCGCCGGCGCCGATGCCGCCAGCCTTGCCCCACCACCGCGGCGAGTCCCCGCCGGCTTCCGGCTAGCCGAGGCGCTGCCGTTCCGGTGGTGGTACGTCTGGACGCTCTTCATGGTCGCGGTCGTGCCCATCGCGGTGTGGTTCGGATACCCGAAGGGGTTCGCCATTGCCGCGGTGCTCACCCTCATCGCGATCTACGGCTTCCAACTGCGCTCCGCGCTGAGGCGAATCGCGTTACTGCGATGGGGTGTCGTCGCGACCGTCGTCGACTCCGAACTGCTTTCCGAGGGGACTTACTACAGCGGAACCACCTGGTACAACGTGTACCTGCCCATCGCCTATGGCTGGACCGTGCCACGCCAGCGGTGGAGCGGGCCGAACACCAAGACCCGGGTCCGCTACGACGTGGACGGCTACCGCGGTGAGCTTGTCGTCAAGGGACGCGAATACATCGACGGCGTGATCCTCGCCGACCAACGGCAGCCGTCGCGGGCGTTGTGCGTCACCGCCTTTCCGTATGACCTCGACCGCGACGAGGCCGGCAATTGGACCGGCAAGCTGCGTACCCGGCTGAAAGTCGGCATGGTCGTCTGGCTGCTCATCATGGCGGCCTGGCTCACGCTGGCCGCCCTCGCTGCCAGCGGATTCCACCCCACTTTCGGTGGACCGCTCAAAGTCGGGGCGGGAAGCACTGTCAAAGTGACGGGCAACAGTCAACAGAAGAGAGTCGTGTGCGACACCGGCTCGGTCACTGTGAGCGGCATCACCAACACGGTCACGATCACCGGTCACTGCGCCAGCGTGACCGTCTCGGGCCACAGCAATCACGTCAGTATCGAGGACGCCGACGTGATCAGCACCTCAGGTGTCTCGAACGTCGTGACATACCAGACAGGTTCACCGCGCATCGACAACGAGGGCATCTCCAACGTCGTCAAGCAGCGTTAACACCGGCTCACACATTCGTATTCGCTAATCGGCTGTGCCTGTAGTCGTTACGACAATCAGGTGCAACATTTCGGAAACACGGCATCTCTAGCTTGGCTGGTATATGCCAAGTAGATGGGGGTGTCATGGAGCGCGGACGCGGCGCGAGTGCCCGGGGGCTGTGCTGCGCCCGGGTGGGATAGCCGTGTCGATGAGCTCCTCGCCGGTCAAGACCCACTGTCCGTACTGCTCGCTGCAGTGCGGCATCACCCTGGATGTGTCTACCGACCCGGTCACGCTTGCGCCGCAGCATGACTTCCCGGCCAACCGCGGTGGCTTGTGCGCCAAGGGGTGGACTGCCGCCGAGCTCCTGCACCATCCCGAACGGCTGACCCAGCCGCTCGTGCGCGACGACCGAGTGTCGCAGTTGCGCCCGGCGACATGGGACGAGGCACTCGAGCGCATCGTCGACGCCTTCCAGCACACCCAGCGGCGGTACGGACGTGACGCGGTGGGTTGCTTCGGCGGCGGCGGCCTGACGAACGAGAAGGCCTACCAGTTCGGCAAATTCGCACGGGTCGCGCTTCGAACCTCAGCCATCGACTACAACGGCCGATTCTGCATGTCCTCGGCGGCTGCCGCATCGATCCGTTCGTTCGGGATCGATCGCGGCATGCCCTTCCCGTTGGCGGATATCGCCCAGGCCGACGTCATACTCCTGGTCGGGAGCAATCCGGCGGACACGTTGCCGCCCGCCATGCAGTTCTTCGAACAAGGACGTGCGCGGGGCGCGGTGCACATCGTGGTCGACCCTCGGCTCACTTCGACGGCGCGCAACGCCGATCTTCATCTCCAGCCGGTCCCCGGCACCGACCTTGCGCTGGCCAACGGCATGCTGAACGTCGCCGTTCGCGAGCGGCTCATCGACGAGACGTACATCGCCGAGCGCACCACGGGATTCGAGGCGGTACGCCGCGTGGTCCGGTTGTACTGGCCGGACCGGGCCGAACGGATCAGCGGTGTGCCCGAAGCCGACATCGTCAAGGCCGCCCGCCTATTGGCCGGCGCCAAGCGCGCGATGATCCTGACCGCTCGCGGCGCAGAACAGCACAGCTCCGGCACCGACACCGTCCAGGCGTTCATCAACCTCGCCCTGGCACTGGGTCTGCCCGGCCGTCCGTATTCGGGCTTCGCCACCATCACCGGCCAAGGCAACGGGCAGGGCGGCCGCGAGCACGGGCAGAAGGCCGACCAGTTGCCCGGCTACCGCAAACTCGACGACCCCGTGGCCCGCAAACATGTCGCCGGCGTCTGGGGCATCGATCCCGCTGATCTGCCGTCGCCGGGGAAGTCGGCCTACGAAATGCTTGACGACATCGGCGGTCCCGGCGGTGTGCGTGCGCTGTGGGTGATGGCCTCCAATATCGCTGTCTCCGCGCCGCGCGCACTACACATCGCCGACAAACTAGGGCAACTCGACTTCCTGGCCGTCTCCGACATCTTCCTCTCGGAAACCGCAGCCCTGGCCGACGTGGTGCTGCCGACCGCCCAGTGGGCCGAAGAGTCGGGCACGATGACGAATCTGGAGGGTCGTGTGATCCTGCGGCGGCAGGCCGCGTCCCCTCCGGGCGAGGCGCGCACCGATCTCGACGTGATGGCTGATCTGGCGAAAAGACTTGGTGTCCAGGGTTTCTCGGCCGATGCCGACGAGGTGTTCGAGGAGTTGACGCGGGCCAGCCAAGGCGGCAAAGCCGACTACGCCGGCATCACGTACGAGCGGATCGACGCCGAGCAGGGCGTGTTCTGGCCGTGCCCGTTGCCCAGCCACCCGGGCACTCCGCGCCTTTTCACCGAGGATTTCCCGACACCCGATCGACGTGCCCACTTTTATGCCGTCGAGCAGCGCGGGGCAGCCGAGCAGCCGGACGACGAGTTCCCGTACTACCTAACCACGGGAAGGGTGCTGCGGCAGTACCAGTCGGGCACGCAGACGCGCCGGGTCGCCTCGCTGTCGGCGGCGGAGCCGGAAGCGACGGCGGAGATGCACCCGAGCCTGGCTCGCCGTGTCGGCGCCGCGGACGGCGACAAGGTGCGGCTGACGACCCGCCGGGGCCAAGCCGTGATGACGGTGCGGACTGTGTCCGGTATTCGGCCCGACACGGTATTCGCGCCGTTCCACTGGGGCGGAGCGGGGAACGTCAACCGGCTGACCAATCCCGTGCTCGACGAGCACTCGCGAATGCCCGAGTTCAAAGTGTGCGCGGTCGCCGTGGCCCGCGTCGGCCCGGCCGATTCGGCCGAGGAAGGTGTGACCGCATGAGTGACAGCAGCACCCCCAAATTCCTCCAGGGGTTTTTCACGTTCGAGGGCAAGGGTTTCGACGCTGCGTTGCTGCTTGACCCGTCGCTGCGCTACGTCGTCCCGCCGGGCACGATCACCCAACCCGTCTACTTCCGCGGCGGCAACAGCTCATCGGAGATGATGACCGTCGTCCTGATGCGCGATGGCGCGCCGATGAGGTATTTCCCGATCGCCGCGAAGGGATCGACGCACGTGTCGCTGCGGGTCGTGGAGGACCTGCTTGCCGACACAGTCCTGGAGGTCTTCGTCGCCGCCCCGGCCGAAGTGACGGGCACCGTCGTGGTCGATCTCGGCCTGGTGGAAATCTGACCCCCCTGACCACGAAGGACATTGCATGACACAACTTTTCGAGGCACCGGCTGACGGCCGCGCAAACGGTCACCGTTTGCTCACGCCCACACTCGTGGTCGTGGGCAACGGGATGGCCGGGGTGCGCGCGGTGGAAGAGATCCTGAGCCGCTCCAGCGGGCAGCGGTTCGCCATCACCGTCTTCGGCGACGAGCCGTACGGAAACTACAACCGCATTCTGTTGTCGAATGTGCTGGCCGGATCGGATGACATGTCGGAGATCTACCTCAACCCGGTGGACTGGTATGCCGAAAACCACATCGACTTGCGCGCCGGGGTGCGCGTGGTCAAGGTCGACCGGTTCGCCCACGTGGTCCACGCCGACGACGGGGCCACCATCCGGTACGACAAACTGATCTTGGCGACGGGCAGCCGGTCGTTCTTCCCTCCGATGGACGGCATCTGGCAGGACAACAAGAACCTGACCTGCGGCGTGTTCGGCTTCCGCAGCCTCGACGACTGCGAAGCGATGATCGAGTTCGCAAAAGACCGATCGAAGGCAGTCGTGATCGGCGGCGGTCTGCTCGGCCTGGAAGCCGCACGCGGACTGCAGAATCGGGGCCTGGACGTCGAGGTCGTCCACGCGACCGACACGTTAATGAACACCCAGCTCGACGAAAACGCCGGCGCCATCCTGCGACGGTCGGTGGAGGGCCTCGGCATCAACGTGCACACCGGGAAACAAACCACAACGATCCTCAGCGAGGACGGCGGGCTCGTCGGCGTCGCGTTCTCCGACGGCAGCCGGCTGGCGTGCGACATGCTGGTGGTGGCGGCCGGCATCCGGCCAAATGTCGGCCTCGCCCAACGCGCGGGGCTGACCGTGGAGCGGGCAATCGTCGTGGACGACCACATGCGCTCCGTCGACGACGACGACATCTACGTGGTCGGCGAATGCGCACAGCATCGCGGTCAGGTCTACGGGCTGGTCGCGCCGCTGTGGGAGCAGGCGACGGTGCTGGCCGACCATCTCACCGGCGTCAACCCCGCTGCGGCATACCACGGTTCGCGAACAGCGACCAAGTTGAAAGTGGCGGGGGTCGACGTGGCCGCCATGGGCCTCAAGGCCCCGGAACACGACGACGACGAGTTCGTGCAGTATTCCGAGCCCAAGCACGGTGTGTACAAGACCGTGGTGGTGCGCGACGACAAACTGGTCGGCGCGACCCTGGTCGGCGACGTCAGCAAGGTCGCATTCCTGATACAGGCATTCGATCGCGGGCTTCCGCTTCCGCAGGAACGCATTTCGCTGATGTTCGACATCGGCACTCCCGACATCGCCGTCGGCGCCGCGGAACTGTCCGACGACGCCCAGGCGTGCAACTGCAACGGGGTCAACAAGGCCACGATCGTGAAATGCGTCAAGGGCGGTGAGAAATCCGTCAACGGCGTGATGGCCGCCACCCGCGCAGGCAAGGGTTGCGGATCATGCAAGGGCCTGGTCGCCCAGATCGTCGAGTGGGCCGCCGGCGGGGAGGTATCGGAGGATGCCTCCACTAACTGGTATGTGCCCGGAATCCCCTATGAGAAACCAGAACTGATGCGCCTGATCCGTGAGAACGACCTGCGCTCGGTGTCGGCGGTGTTCGCCGCGCTGGCCCCGGACGGCCGCGAGGACGCCAATTCCAAGATGGCGCTCTCCTCGCTGCTGCACATGATGTGGGGCGACGAGTTCGTCGACGAACGCGACGGCCGGTTCATCAACGACCGGGTGCACGCCAACATTCAGCGTGACGGAACCTTCTCGGTGGTGCCCCAGATGAAGGGTGGCGTGACGACGTCCGATCAGCTGCGCAAGATCGCCGACGTCGCCGACAAGTACCAGATCCCGATGATCAAACTGACCGGCGGCCAACGCATCGACCTGCTCGGGGTGCGCAAGGAAGACCTTCCCAAGGTGTGGGCCGATCTCGGCATGCCGTCGGGATACGCCTACGGGAAGAGCTTCCGCACTGTGAAAACCTGTGTCGGAATCGAGTTCTGTCGCTATGGCGTCGGCGACTCGACCGCCCTGGGCATTGCGATCGAGGAACGCTTCCAAGGCATCCCGGGCCCCGCGAAGATGAAGCTGGCGGTGACCGGTTGCCCGCGGAACTGCGCCGAGGCGCTGTGCAAAGACCTCGGCGTGGTCGCGATCGAGGGCGGCCGGTGGGAGATCTATGTCGGCGGCGCCGCGGGTTCGCATGTCCGCAAGGGCGACCTACTCGCAACCGTGGACACGCGTGAAGAGGTCGTCACGCTCACCGGACGGTTCCTGCAGTACTACCGGGAGGACGCGAACTGGCTCGAGCGCACGTACGCCTTCGTGCCGCGTGTGGGCATCGAAAAGATCCGCGCAGTCGTCGTCGACGACGGCGAAGGCATCGCGGCCGGCCTCGATGCCCGGATGCAGAAGTCGGTCGACTCCTACCGCGACCCGTGGCAAGACGGCGAAAAGCCCGCGACCCCTGGGCAATTCCGCACCTCGCTGCCGCTGATCGCGCTCCCGCAGGTTCCGGTGCGATGAGTGAGGTCACCCTGGGCCCGGTCGACGCCATCCCGGTGGGGGAGGGTCGCGCGTACGCGGTCGACGGCCGCCAGATCGCCGTGTTCCGACTACGCGACGGGTCGCTGCGGGCGCTCGACGCCGTCTGCCCGCACCGTGGCGGCCCGCTGGCCGACGGGCTCGCCGACGATCGCGTGGTGATCTGCCCTCTGCACAACTACACCTATGACCTCATCACCGGATGTGAAGTGTCCAACGGCGCCGCCGGCGTGGTGGCGTATCGTGCCGACGTCGACGACTCCGGGGCGATCCGGCTCAGCGTCGACGCCGACGTTCACGCCTGACCACCGCCGAGCGGCCTTCTCGTGCCAGAGCAGGCGGAGCAACAACAGCCGCCGATATGCCTCGAACGAGAGGATGAAAGGGTCGCACCACGGCGGTATGCCGCCGTTCGGTTGAGACCTCGTGACTGCGATAGTTCTACTGTCGCATGCCCATTCGATATCGCGGTGCGACGCGCCGCACTCGACCGCCTCCGATCTCGCTACGACCGTCGCGCGATCGCGGCCTCCAACTGCTCCTCGTAGGCTCCCTCGTCGTGACCCAGGGCGACGGTCGCCGCGGCCATCGTGACAACGGCGATGGGTAGCGCCACGCTTGCGGGACCGGACAGCGCGAGGTGCTCACCAAGGACGAACGCCCCGAGCAGCACGGCGACCAGCGGCTCGAGCACCAACATGGTCGGCACCGACATCTGCAACGACCCCGCGTGAAATGCGGACTGCTGCAACACCGTTGCCACGGTTGCCAACAGGATCAGCAGGTACGGCGCAGGAATCTTCAGCGCCGCCGAGGCTCCGCCGTCGGCCAGCTCATGCATCGTGATCTTGGTCAGCACCGCGATCACGCCGAACAGCACAGCGACGGCCACCGCGAGCAGGACCGCGCGTTGTCGGCCCGAAGTGCGGGCCGCGACAATGATGCACACGAGCACGAGCGGCACCACGGTAACGGTCACCACGGTCCACGCCGGTAGTTGCGACCGGTCATGGCCGGGATGGGCCTGGGCGACAAGCACGAACACCGCCAACGCGACCGTGAGCAGAAATGCCCACGCCCACTCACGGGCGGTGACCCGTCGATCCGCGAGCCAGGCGCTGATCGGCAATGCAAACAGCAGCGACGAAACCAGAAGCGGCTGCACCACCAGCAGCGAGCCGTGCGTCAGCGCCAGCGCCTGACACGCATACCCGATGACCGCCGCAGCGGTGCCGGCCCACCAGAGCCGCTTGCGCACCAGCGTCGCCAGCATCGCGGTGCTCACGCCCCGCTCGGCGGGAACCTCCATGGTGGCCCGCTGCCTGATCACGATGCCAATGGCCGAGCACACGGCGGCGAGAAACGCCAGCACCACGACCAGACCCTGCGGCATCACACCTCCATACGCACCCGCGATCAACGGGTACCCAACGATTTCCTGGTCCAACGTAAGCCACACTGCCGCCTACCGTGGAGCCTGTGGGCGCGAATGCGCGCGCCGACTTGGTGTGCGAAGGCGGCGGGGTGCGGGGGATCGGCCTCGTCGGCGCGATCCACGCGCTGGCCGCGGCCGGTTACGGATTCCCGCGGGTGGCGGGAACAAGTGCCGGCGCAATCGTCGGGTCCATGGTTGCGGCGCTACAGGCCGCCGGTGAACCGCTGAGCCGGCTGGACGAACTGGCGCAGAGCATCGACTACACCAAATTCGCCGATCCCAGCTGCCTCGCGCGGGTTCCAGTGATCGGCGGGGTGCTGTCGTTGCTGACCACCAACGGCATCTATCAGGGAAAGTATCTGCCTGCTGACCGGTCTGCTCGGCGACCTGGGTGTGCATACCTTCGGCGACCTGCGCACCGGTGATGAGCAGCAGCAGTACGCGTGGTCGTTGGTCGTCACCGCGAGCGACCTGTCACGACGGCGACTGGTGCGAATCCCGTGGGACCTCGACACGTACGGTGTTGATCCCGACGAGTTTCCGGTAGCCCAAGCCGTCCTCGCGTCCGCAGCGGTGCCGTATGTCTTCGCGCCGGTCCATGCCGGCGGCGCTGGAGTGCACGCTGGCGAGGAGTTCCTGGCGTCGTGGTGTTTCCCCGAGTAGCTGCGGCAGTGCGGAAATCCTGTCGCGCGCCAGCCCTAACCGGCCGACGGTTTCGCTGTGTCGACCAGCTCCTGCGCGATCTGGATCAACCGGACGTTGGAGTCCTGAGACAGCTTCTTCAGCATTTCGAACGCCTGAACCGCGCCGATCCCATAGCGCTCCATGATCATGCCCTTGGCTTGGCCGATCATGTCGCGGCTGGCCAGCGCGTCGCGGAACTGCTCGTCGCGGCGGGCCGAATTCCACGCCAGCGCCGAGTGAGTGGCGAAGATCAGCCCGACCTCCTCGCTCTCGTCGTTGAACGCGTTCGGTTCGGATGCGTAGACGTTCAGCGCACCCATCGAGTGGTCCGCGATGAACAGTTGGAACGCCATGATCGAGCGGATCGGCGTCTCGGCGAGCGCGTCACGACGGTATGCCGGCCATCGGAAATCATTTTCCAGATCGGCGATGTGAATCGTTTTGCGCTCCCAGGCCGACGCAAGGCACGGCCCCTGCTGGTGCCGCTGCTGGATCGCATCCAGAAGGATCGCGTACTTGTGCGAGGCGCCCGGCGTGTCAACGGTCTTGTTGTCGGTGGTGACGGTCACCCCCGCGTACTGCGCGCCCGGTATCTCCACCGCGGCGTGCTCGGCCAGCTCGGCGATGACGGTATCGGAGTCGGCCTCGGGCCGGTCGTGCAGCGAGCGCGCGAAGTCCGCGATGCGGCGATGGGCCTCGTGGACCTCCAGCGGATCGTTCACCTGCGTCTTCCCGCGTTGAAATCCCGACACGTTGCCATCAACGCTAACCCGGTTGGCGAGCCGCCGTCGGTTATTGGCCTCGCCGACAAATTGTCGACAAACTCTGCTGTAATCCAGCGATGAAAACATCCGCGCGCGAACGCCGAAGTCGGTTGGCCCGCAACGCCGGAGGTCCCGGGGCGGCCGAGGCGTTCGTGATCATCGCGATCGCGACCATCCTGATCACCCGGCTCTATCTCCGACTGACCGGCTACCCGCAGGTCGGTGGTGGCGACCTGCACATCGCCCACGCGCTGTACGGCGGCGCACTGATGATACTGGCATTGCTGATCGGTTGGCTGCTGCTGGGTGCGGGTGCCCGGGTCTTTGCCGTGGTGCTCGGTGGCATCGGGTTCGGGCTTTTCCTCGACGAGGTCGGCAAATTCGTCACCAAGGACAACGATTACTTTTACGGCCCCTCCGCAGAGATCATGTACATCCTGGTGGTGCTGATCCTGGTCGGCACGCGCGTGCTGCGTGCGATCCGCCCGCTCAGCGGGCGCGAGTGCCTGGCGTCGGCCGCTGCGATCGCCGCCGACGGCCTCGCCCGGGGCCTGGCCGACCATCGCCGTGAAATCGGGTTGAGCCTCGTGCAGCGCGCCCGCGAACGCGGCGTCGACGCCCCGGCCGCCGACCGCGTCCACGACCTGCTGGTGTCCGCGGCGACGGCGTCGGACCGGCTTTACGTTGTGCAGCAACGACTTCCGCGGCTCATCCCGGGCTTCTTCCGCAGTCGCCGGTGGGTGCCCGTGGTGGGTTGGCTGCTGGTGATCGGCTCGTTTGTCGGCCTGCTCTTCGGTGCTCTCGGCGTGGCGCTGGGCGGGTATGTCTACGAAGACGACAAGGTCACGTTCAAGCTGGACGGGGTGAACCCGGCCAGCGTGATCCTGTTGGTCAGCGCGGCGCTGACGCTGGGCTTCTCGCTGCCCGCGATGATCGGCCGGCGTCGCACGGAGGCGGCGTGGCCGTTGAGGTGGCTGCGCAACGGGGCGCTGATCTTCACGTTCCTCAACGCGCTGGTGGACTTCGCCACCGAGGGCTTCGGCGCACTGATCAACCTGTCGATCGGCCTGTTCGCGCTGGCGATCCTGACGTATCACCTCGACGTGGCAGACCGCGGAGCGGCCGGGGTCGACCAGGGCAAACCGCTTGCTACACCGCAGACAAGTAGCGCTTCGTAATGACCCGCTGCAACAACGACGTCAGCGGTGCGACAGCTTTGCTCCACCACGTCGCGTGCCGGGAGAACGCCGTCACCTCCGCATGGACCTGGTCGGTGACCGGGTCGTAGCGCACGGCGAACTTCTCCTCCCCGGACTCGGCGTGCCCGCGCAGCGTGCCGTAGGCGAACCCGCGCTCGTTGTCGTCGTGGACTACATAGACCACCCGTGATGGCGCGGCCACCGGGCCCAGTCGCACGATCACGACCGAGCCGACGTCGGCGACTTCGCTGCTCGCCGTCACCCGCAGCCCGGCCCCGCGCAGCATTCCCCACCGCATGACCTTTGCGGCCGCGGACTCGAACCGCTGGCGGCCCCGGCCGATGACGGCGCACTCGCGGACGTGGTGATAGCCCTCAGGCAGCTCACCGGCGGTCGCGCCGACCGCGCGGTAGGTAAACGGCATGTCGGCCAGCGAGGCCAGGTCCATCAGCGCATCTCCAGAGTGTCGGCGTACGGTCTAAAACGTGACCACACAAGCTGTCGCTCAAGCATCAGGAACATTCACTCTTGGCGGTGACCTCACCGTCAACCGGCTCGGCTTCGGGGCGATGCGGTTGACGGGCAAGGGTGTTTGGGGGCCGCCCGACGACCACGACGAATGCATCCGTGTGCTCCGCCGCGCTGTCGAACTCGGCGTCAACTTCATCGACACCGCGGACTCATACGGCCCATACATCTCCGAAAAATTGATCCGCGAGGCACTGCACCCGTATCCGGAGCAGCTCGTCATCGCCACCAAAGCCGGCCTGGTGCGCACCGGCCCGGACGCATGGGACCCACTGGGCTTCCCAGAATATCTGCGCCAGGAGTGCGAGATGAGCCTGCGCCGCCTCGGGGTCGACCGCATCGACCTGTTCCAGCTGCATCGCATCGACTCGAAGTTCCCGGCGGAGGATCAGGTTGGCGAGCTCGTCGCGCTGCAGCAGGAGGGCAAGATACGGCACATCGGCCTCTCCGAGGTCAATGTCGAGCAGCTCGAGGCCGCACAGAAGATCACGCCGATCGTCTCGGTGCAGAACATGTACAACATCGCCGCCCGGACCGCCGAACCGGTGCTCGATGCCTGTGAGGCCAAGGGCCTCGGGTTCATCCCGTGGTTCCCGCTGGCGGCCGGGCCGCTGGCCGCCCCCGGCGGGCCGCTGCAGCGTATCGCCGAGAGGCATCACGCCACGCCGTCGCAATTGGCTCTGGCCTGGCTGCTCAAGCGTTCACCGGTAATGTTGCCGATCCCCGGGACATCAAAGGTGGCCCACCTCGAGGAGAACGTCGCCGCGGCCGAAATCACGCTGAGCGAACAGGAATTCGAAGAGCTGGGCAACGCGGCCGCTTCCTGATTGACACATCAACGAGCGCGTACGTACGGTCCGCCTATGTCGAAGGGCGCATTGGCGCGGGCGTTGGTGCCGGAAGCCCCGCGTCGGCTCGGCGTCGGCGATGATGCCGGTCCCCGAGGTCGGCGATGACGACGCGCTGGTGCGGGTGGTGTGCGGGCTGTGCGGCACGGACCACGAGCAGCACACCGGAAAGCTCTCGGGCGGGTTCGCATTCGTTTTCCAATCCGGCCGGTCGTGTTCGGCCTGCCTGAGCGGGGAGTACCCGCGGTGTGAGCGGCACGGGCCCCGCAGCTGACATGCGCAACCTCCGCTTCGTTGTCGTCGGGGCCGGGATGGCCGGGATCATGAGCGCCATCAGGCTCCGCGAGGCGGGTTTCACCGATGTCGCGTTGTACGAGAAGGCCGACCGGCTCGGCGGCACATGGCGTGACAACACCTATCCGGGCATCAGCTGCGACGTCCCGTCTCACCTCTACAGCTACTCGTTCGCCCCCAATCCGGAATGGAGCCATGCCTTCGCGCCCGGGCCCGAGATCCTGACCTACTTCGAAGACGTCGCCCGCCGCCACGGCGTCGACACGCTGATCCGCTACGGCACCGAGGTGCACCGGCTGGAATACGACGGAAACCGTTGGCGCATCGGCACGTCGGCGGGCGAACACGACGAGGCCGACGTGGTCATTGCGGCGACGGGTGTGCTCCATCACCCGCGCTACCCCGACATCGACGGGCTCGACCGCTTTGCGGGCCCGACGTTTCACAGCGCGCGTTGGGACCACGACGCGAAGCTGGCCGGGGCACGCGTGGGGGTCATCGGCACCGGCTCGTCGGCTGTGCAGATGGTCTGCGCGCTGGTCGACACCGTCGGCGAGTTGCGGCTGTTTCAGCGGACACCGCAATGGATCCTGGCGGTGCCGAATCCGCCCATCGACGACGAGGATCGGGCGCGATACCGGGCCGACCCGGCGGCAATGGTGGAGCTGCGCCACCAATTGGGCAGCGGTTTCGTGGAGGGCTTCGCCAATGCGGTGGTGGACGCGTCGTCGCCGCAGCTGAAGCAGCTGCAGCAGTTGGGCCAGGCCAATCTCGAGGAGCAGGTGTCCGACCCGATCCTGCGCGAGAAGCTGCGGCCGGACTACCGGGCGGGTTGCAAGCGGTTGATCATCTCGCCGAATTTCTACGAATCCATCCAGCGGCCCAATGCGCGCTTGGTCGCCGAATCGATCCGTCGGGTAGAGCCGGGCGGGGTGCGCACCACCGACGGCGAACTGCACGAACTCGACGTGCTTGTGCTCGCGACCGGGTTTCGCGTCGACCGCTTCCTGCGCCCCATCGAAGTGGTCGGCCGCGGCGGCGTACGCCTCGACGACGTGTGGGCGCAGCGACCGTTCGCCTACATGGCGCTGTCGGTCCCCGACTTCCCCAACCTGTTCATGCTCAACGGCCCAAACGGGCCTGTCGGCAACTTCTCGCTCATCGACGTCGCAGAAGCCCAATTCACGTACGTGCTGCAGCTCATCGATCTTCTCGGCGGGGGCCGGTGCCGCGAAGTCTGCGCAAGCCGTCGGGCGATGGAGCGCTTTGAGACGGAACGCGTCGAGGCGGCCAAGAACACGGTGTGGATGACCGGTTGCCGCAGCTGGTACCTGGACGACCGTGGCGTCCCCGCCGCGTGGCCGTGGAGCTTCACCCGTTTCCGCGAGGCGATGGCACGACCGGTCCTGGCAGACTACGAGCTGGTATAGCGGGCAGCCGATGCCCGCACCAGGTGCGGCGGGCAATACGGTGACCGGGTGGCCACCGAACAACGCGGGGAGAAACATCGCGGCGGCGGATTCAACCCGCCCGAGCCCACCACGCGCGGGGGTCCGGACTACGGCAGGTTCGTCGAAGCGGTGCGCACGCTGCAGGATCACGCCCGCGCGGTTGACGCACCCGACGAGGTGATCGGCGAGGCCGCCGACTTGATCGAGAACGTGTCCAAGCTGCTCGGGCCGTACTACGCCGACGAATGGAACTCACCGTCGGGTCGGCGGATGGACCTGCCCAACCGCGGCAACATCCTGCAGGTGCCGATCTACCTCACGAAGACCGAGGACGGGCGCGTCCGCGGAACGGCGACGTTTCGCCGCTACCACCTCGGCCGCAACGGCGCGGTCCACGGCGGCGCGCTGGGGCTGCTCTTCGACTCCGCGCTGGGCTACACCGCTTCCAGGCTCACCCGAAGCCCGTACCAGCGCACCGCGTTCCTGCACATCAACTACCGCAAGATCGTGCCGATCGAGAAGGAACTGCAAATCGACGCCGGCATCGAACGCATCGACGGACGCAAGATCTTCGTGGAGGGGCTACTGCTCGACGGCGACACCCTGCTCACCGATGCCGAGGCGCTGTTCGTCAGGTTGCGTCCCGGGCAGCCCTGAGATCTTGAAATAACGCTTCGCGGCGTTGCATCGGCCTGGGGTCCCCACCGGCCGCCCCGATAGCATGGTCCGCGATCGTTAACACCCGTCAGCTTGGAGAACCGCCGATGAGCCCCGCATACAGCACCGCCCCCGCAGCCCCGATCCGGGTCGCTGCCGGGACGACCGCGGGCGAGGCCATCCGCGAGGCGGGCCTGCCCGGCCGGGGATCGGCGGAGGCGATCGTCGTGGTGCGTGACGCCAACGGCCGGCTGCGCGACCTGAGCTGGACACCCGACACCGACGTCGAGGTGACGCCGGTCGCGGCGAACACCGAGGAGGGCCGCAGCGTCATCCGGCACTCGACCGCCCACGTGCTGGCGCAGGCTGTCCAGGACCTGTTCCCGCAAGCCAAGCTCGGCATCGGGCCGCCGATCACCGACGGCTTCTACTACGACTTCGACGTGCCGGAGGCGTTCACGCCCGAGGATCTCGAGGCGCTGGAAAAGCGGATGCGCCAGATCGTCAAGGAAGGCCAGCTGTTTTCGCGTCGGGTCTACGAGTCCAACGACCAGGCCCGCGAAGAGCTCGTCAACGAGCCGTACAAGCTCGAGCTCGTCGACGACAAGTCGGGCGATCCCGAGGTCATGGAGGTCGGCGGCGAGGAGCTGACCGCCTACGACAACCTGAATCCCCGTACCCGGGAACGTGAATGGGGTGACCTGTGCCGCGGGCCACACATCCCGACGACGCGGTACATCCCGGCGTTCAAGCTCACCCGCAGCTCGGCGGCGTACTGGCGCGGCAACCAGGACAACGCCAGCCTGCAGCGGATCTACGGCACGGCCTGGGAATCTCAGGACGCGTTGGACCGCCACCTGGAGCTGATCGAGGAGGCACAGCGCCGCGATCACCGCAGGCTCGGGGTCGAGCTCGACCTGTTCAGCTTCCCCGACGAAATCGGCTCGGGCCTGGCGGTTTTCCACCCCAAGGGCGGCATCGTGCGCACCGAGATGGAGGAGTACTCACGCCGCAAGCACCTCGAGGCCGGCTACCAGTTCGTCAACACCCCGCACATCACCAAGGCGCAGCTGTTCCACACGTCCGGTCACCTGGACTGGTACGCCGACGGGATGTTCCCCCCGATGCATCTCGACGCGGAGTACAACGACGACGGCACGATGCGCAAGCCCGGTCAGGACTACTACCTGAAGCCGATGAACTGCCCGATGCACATCCTGGTGTACCGGTCTCGCGGGCGCTCATATCGTGAACTTCCGTTGCGGCTCTTCGAGTTCGGCACTGTGTACCGCTACGAGAAGTCCGGCGTGGTGCACGGGCTGACCAGGGCGCGCGGCTTCACCATGGACGACTCGCACATCTTCACCACCCGCGAGCAGATGCGCGACGAGCTCGCCTCGCTGCTGCGGTTCGTGCTTGACCTGCTCGGCGACTACGGGCTGACCGACTTCTATCTGGAACTGTCCACCAAGGACCCGGACAAGTTCGTCGGTTCGGAACAGGATTGGGACGAGGCCACCAACACGCTGGCGCAGGTGGCCGCCGAGTCGGGTCTGGACCTGGTGCCCGATCCGGGCGGCGCGGCGTTTTACGGCCCGAAGATTTCGGTGCAGGCCAAGGATGCACTCGGCCGGACGTGGCAGATGTCGACGATCCAGCTGGACTTCAACTTCCCCGAGCGGTTCGACCTGGAGTACACCGCCGCCGATGGCACGCGCCGTCGGCCGGTGATGATCCACCGTGCGCTGTTCGGGTCGATCGAGCGGTTCTTCGGCATCCTCACCGAGCACTACGCCGGCGCGTTCCCGGCCTGGCTGTCGCCCGTGCAGGTGGTCGGCATCCCCATCGCCGACGAGCACGTGCCGTACCTGGAACGTGTTGCAGCCGAGCTTAAGTCGCGTGGCATACGTGCCGAGGTGGACGCCGGTGACGACCGGATGGCCAAGAAGATCGTCAACCACACGAACCAGAAGGTGCCGTTCATGCTGCTGGCCGGCGACCGCGACGTCGAGGCCGACGCGGTCAGCTTCCGGTTCCGGGACCGCACGCAGATCAACGGGGTGGGACGCACAGAAGCCGTCGAGGCGATCGTGAACTGGATTCAGAATCGCGAAAACACCTCTCCCACTGCGGAGTTGTTCAAGCTGGGTGACACGAGGTGAGCGAACGGCGCGACGACGAGCGGACGAACACAGATCGCACCATCGCCGACCACGGCGTGGGGGAGCCCGACCACCTGCAGCGGTTGTGGACTCCGTATCGTATGAACTACATCGCCGAGGCGCCGGTGATGCGCGATCCGTCGTCGCAGTCGCAGCCGTTCAGCGACATCCCGACGCTCTCGGACGAGGACGGCCTCGTCGTCGCCCGCGGCGAGCAGGTCTACGTGGTGCTCAACCTTTATCCCTACAACCCGGGCCACCTGATGATCGTGCCGTATCGCCGGGTGTCCGAACTGGAGGACCTGAGCGAGGTCGAGAGCGCCGAGTTGATGGCGTTCACGCAGAAGGCGATTCGCGTGATCAAGGCGGTGTCGCGGCCGATGGGGTTCAACGTCGGGCTCAATCTGGGCAAGGTGTCCGGCGGGTCGCTGGCCGAGCACCTGCACATGCACGTAGTGCCCCGCTGGATCGGCGACGCGAACTTCATCACGATCATCGGCGGCTCGAAGGTCATCCCGCAGTTGCTACGTGAGACCCGCCAGTTGCTCGCGACCGAGTGGGCCAAGCAGCCGTGAGCAACTTCTACTTGATGACCCGTGCGGCGTACGTCAAGCTCAGCACGCCGGTCGCGAAGGCGGCGCTGCGGATAGGACTCACACCGGACAGCGTCACGATCATCGGCACCGCCGCGTCGGTCGTCGGCGCGCTGACCTTTTACCCGATCGGGCAGTTGTTCTGGGGCACGGTGGTGGTCTGTTTCTTCGTGCTGGCCGACATGCTCGACGGCGCAATGGCGCGCGTCAGAGGTGGCGGCACGAGATTCGGCACCGTGCTCGACGCGACGTGCGACCGGATCAGTGACGGCGCAGTGTTTTCCGGGCTGCTGTGGTGGGCGGCGTTCGGGCTCAAATGCGCCCCGCTGGTGGTCGCGACACTGATCTGCCTGGTCACCTCGCAGGTGATCTCCTACATCAAGGCACGCGCGGAAGCCAGCGGCCTGCGCGGCGGCGGCGGCATCATCGAGCGTCCGGAGCGGCTGAGCATAGTGCTGGTCGGCGCGGGGCTGTCCGACCTGCCGTTCTTCCCGCTGCCCTGGGCGCTGCACATCGCGATGTGGCTGCTCGCAGTGCTGAGCATGATCACGGTCGGGCAGAGGCTACACACCGTGCGCACGTCACCCGGCGCGATGGACACGCCCGAGCAGCCGGAAAGACCGGAGGCGAGCGAGCCGTGATCAACGCCCAGGCGGCACCACGGCTGGTTCGCAGCGGCCGTGCCCTGCTGGGCCAGCACCTCACCGACTGGGGTTTCGCCGCGGGCTGGCTGATGGTGCGGGCGATGCCGGACATCTTCGCGCGCAACGCTTTTGACGCGGGCGCACTCTACGCCGCCCGGGGCGGGGGACCCGAGCAGCTTCGCAAGAACCTGGCGCGCGTGATCGGCGTCGCACCCGCGGACGTGCCGGACGCGCTGATCCGCGCGTCGCTGGCGTCCTATGCGCGGTATTGGCGCGAAGCGTTTCGGCTGCCGACGATGAACCACCGGGCGCTTGGGGAGCGGCTCAGCGAGGTGGTGCAGGGCCAACAGCACGTGCGCGCGGCGCTGGACGCCGGCCGCGGCGCGGTGCTGGCGCTGCCGCACAGCGGCAACTGGGACTTGGCCGGAGTCTGGATGGTTCATGCCCACGGGACCTTCACCACAGTGGCCGAACGGCTCAAGCCCGAGTCGCTGTACCGGCGGTTCATCGCCTACCGCGAAAGCCTGGGGTTCGAGGTGCTGCCGTTGTCCGGTGGGGAGCGACCGCCATACGAGGTGCTGGCAGACCGGCTCCGGGCGAACCGGGTGGTCTGCCTGATGGCCGAGCGCGACCTCACCCGCAGCGGGGTGGAGGTCCAGTTTTTCGGGGAACCCACGCGTATGCCCGCCGGATCCGCACGGCTGGCCATCGGGACCGGCGCCGCGCTGCTACCCGCGGATTGCTGGTATGAAAAGAACGGGTTGGGCGTGCTCATCCACCCGCCGCTGGACACCAGCTCCGGCGACGTCGGCGTCATCACGCAGGCGCTGGCCGACCAGTTCGCCGAGGGCATCGCCGCACACCCCGCCGACTGGCACATGATGCAGCCGCAGTGGCTTGCCGACCTGTCCGCCGAGCGCCGAGCCCGTCTCGCGGGGGAGAATCCGTAAATGCGCATCGGGATGGTGTGTCCGTACTCGTTCGACGTACCCGGTGGCGTCCAGTCGCATGTGCTGCAGTTGGCGGAGGTGATGCGGGCGCGTCACCACGACGTCAGCGTGCTGGCACCGTCGTCGCCCCACGTCGACCTGCCGGATTATGTCGTCTCCGGCGGCAAGGCCGTTCCCATCCGGTACAACGGATCGGTCGCGCGGCTGCGGTTCGGGCCGGCCACCCACCGCAAGGTGAAGCACTGGCTGGCCGACGGCGACTTCGACGTGCTGCACCTGCACGAGCCCAACGCGCCGAGCTTGTCGATGCTCGCGCTGATGATCGCGGAGGGGCCGATCGTCGCGACGTTTCACACGTCGACCACCAAGTCGTTGACGCTCAGCTTCTTTGAACCGATCCTGCGGCCCTGGCACGAGAAGATCGTCGGCCGCATCGCGGTGTCGGACCTGGCCCGGCGCTGGCAGATGGAGGCGCTCGGCTCTGACGCCGTCGAGATCCCCAACGGCGTCGACGTCGCGTCGTTCGCCAACGCGCCGCTGCTGGACGGCTATCCGCGGTCCGGCAAGACCGTGTTGTTCCTCGGCCGGTTCGACGAACCCCGCAAGGGCATGGCGGTGCTGCTGCGGGCGCTGCCCGCGGTGGTCGAGCGATTTCCGGACCTGGAGGTGTTGATCGTCGGCCGCGGCGACGAGGAGAAGTTGCGCGAAGAGGCCGGGGGGCTGGCCGATCGCCTGCGGTTCCTCGGCCAGGTCGACGACGCCGAGAAGGCGTCGGCGCTGCGCAGCGCCGACGTGTACTGCGCGCCCAACACCGGCGGGGAGAGTTTCGGCATCGTGCTCGTCGAGGCGATGGCCGCGGGCACGCCGGTAGTGGCCGGTGACCTCGACGCGTTTCGGCGGGTGCTGCTCGACGGAAAGGCAGGCCGGCTGGTAGCTGTCGACGACGCCGACGCGCTCGCCGCGGGAATCGTCAAGGTCCTCGAGGACAGCAAGTTGCGTTCCCGCTACGTTGAGGCGGCCAGGGCCGCGGTGCGCCGCTACGACTGGTCGGTGGTGGCCCAGCAGATCATGCGGGTGTACGAGACGGTCGCGGGCACGGGCGCGAAGGTGCAGGTGGCCAGTTGATGGCCTGGGCGGCGATTCTCCTTGGCCTGATCGTCGTCGTGATCGTCGCGATCGCGGCGTGGGCCTACCAGACCGCCAACCGGCTGGACCGGCTGCACGTGCGCTACGACCTGTCGTGGCAGGTACTCGACGCGGCGCTGGCCCGTCGCGCGGTGGTCGCCCGGGCAGTGGCCGCCGACGCCCACGGCGAGACCCCGCGGTGCAAGCGCATGGTCGCGCTGGCCGATGCCGCTGAGCGCGCGCCGCGAGCGGCGCGTGAAACCGCCGAGAACGAGCTGTCGGCCGAGTTGGCGATCATCGACACGACCACGCTGCGGCCGGCGTTGATCGCCGAGCTGGCCGATGCCGAGGCGCGGGTGCTGCTTGCGCGGCGGTTCCACAACGACGCGGTGCGCGATACGCTGGCGCTGCGGGAGCGGCGGCCGGTCCGGTGGCTGCGGCTGGGCGGACACGCCCCGCTGCCAACCTATTTCGAGATCGCCGAGCGGGCCGAGTCGGCGCCCGCCAGCGATTCCGGCGTGGTCAACGTCCGAACGTCGGCGCGCATCGTGTTGCTCGACGAGGACGGCCGCGTGTTGCTGTTCTGCGGTTCTGATCCGGCCGTCGCCGACGGCAGCGCGCCGAAATGGTGGTTCACCGTCGGCGGTCACGCTCGGGAAGGGGAGAGGCTCCCCGAGGCGGCAGCCCGGGAACTGCTCGAGGAGACCGGCCTGCGGACAGACCCCGGCGAGATGATCGGGCCGGTCTGGCAGCGCGACGCGATCATCGACTTCAACAACGCGGTGATCCGCAGCCGCGAGCTGTTCTTCGTGCACCGCACGCGGCGCTTCGAGCCGTCCACCGCGGGCCACACGGCGCTGGAGCGCCGGTACCTCCACGGCCACCGCTGGTGCGACGCGGACGACATCGCGGGGCTCTCGGCCGCAGGCGAGGCGGTATACCCGCTGCAGCTTGGTGAGCTGCTCGCCGAAGCCAACGCACTTGCCGATGCGGCCGACGTCAAGCTGCGAGAACCGCAGCCGATCAGATAGCTGCGCGGCTCTCGGACAACGGCTCGATTCGCGCGGGGACATGCTTGTGCCACGGCGTGCCGGCGAATGCGTCGCGCCACCCGGTCGCGGTAAGCGAATTGGGGGCGACTCCGGGGACCAGCATGCGACCGTCGTCGTCGGTGAAATCCAGGCCGAAGCCGTTGGGCAATGAGGCATGCCCCGGAAGCATGGCCTCGCTGATCTCGACGCTCGCCTCCGCGCTGCCTGCCGCGGTCGTGATGCGCGCGCGACCGCCCTCGATCAGTCCGAGCGCGTCGGCATCTTCCACACTGACGCGCAGCGCCCCGTCGGCGTCGCGCTTGCGCCAGGCCGGATCCCGGAAGATGTCGTTGGCGGTGAACGCCCTGCGCTCACCCGCCGACAGCACAATCGGAAAGTCCGGGGTGGTCAGCCCGGGCCGAGCGTCAAGGAGCCCATGAAGCTCTTCGAGCATCTCGGGTATGTCCAGGGCGATCTTGTGGTCCTGGTGGCTGATCAGATTGAAGTCGTCCTCGTACTCGTGGGCCGTGAACGTGACGCCCGAGCGGTTCTCGAGGATCGCATCGAACAGCGCGTCAGCGTCGGCATGGCCCGCACGGCGCACAGCCTCCGGGTAGGCGATCGCCGCCTTCTGGGCGAGACCCCATAGCGCCGCCGCGCCGGCGAGGCCGTCGGGCAATGTCGGTCCCAGCGTCTCGTACAGCACGAACGGCACTACTTTGCCCAACACCGGGTTGGTACCGATGGCGGCCGCGAAGGCCTCGGCATACGCTCCGCGGCCCTCGTTGGCGGCCCGGCGCAGCGGTTGCAGGTCGGCTTGGTCGACAATTCCGAGAGCGCGCACCAGCCGCGCCCAGATCTCGGGCTCTGCGAGCGTGCCCGGGTGGGGCTCCAACAGTGGATGACGCAGTTGAAAAGTATTGTGCGGGAACTCGAAATTGAAGAACGTCGCTTCCGGCTTCTCGTACTGGGTAGCGGCGGGAAGGACGTAATGGGCCAACCGGGCTGTTTCGGTCATCGCGACATCGATGACCACGAGCAGCTCCAGCGATTCGAACGCCGCACGGCACGACGTGGAGTCGGCGATGGAGTGGGCGGGGTTGCTGCTTTCGACGATCATGGCCCGGAGGTGGTCGGGATGATCGGACAGGATCTCTTGCGGCACAACATTGCTCGGTACGAGTCCGCCGATGATCGGGGCGCCGGTCACGGGCGTGCGTCCGACCTCCGGCGCGTGGCGGAATAACGGGCCGAACGAGGAATGCAGGTGCTGGCCGCCGCGTTTGGCGAAGCTCCCGCAGAGAATCCACAGCAGCTTGTTCAAATATGAGGACAGTGTGCTGTTGGGTGCCTGCTGAATGCCGAGATCCTCGAATACCGCGATACTTTCGGCTTTCGCCATGCGATGAGCCGCGGCGCGCAGAAGTTCACGATCCACGCCGCAGCGGTCCGCGTAGTCGTCGACCGGTACGTCACGCAGCAGCGCCCGCACAGCCTCTGTGCCGTTGACGTGTTCGGCCAGGAACGCCTCGTCGCACAGGTCTTCCTGCACAAGCAGCGCAGCGAGGGCCGCCAGACACCACGCATCTGTCCCCGGCCGCACCCGCAGGTGGATGTCGGCCATCTTGGCCGTGTCGGTGACCACGGGATCGACGACGATCAACGCTCGCTGGGGGTCTTTGGCGATCTCGTTGAGGACAACCCTGGCACGCGGAAAGCTTTGCGACATCCACGGGTTCTTCCCGACGAACACCGAAACCTCGGCGTTTTCGAACTCACCCCTGGTGTGGCCGCCATAAAGGTGTGCATCCACCCACGCCTCGCCGGTTTTCTCCTGCGCCAGCGCGTTCGAGCGGTAACGAGAACCGATTGCCTTGAGAAATGCGCCGGCGTACGCCCCGCCGAGGTGGTTACCCTGCCCGCCGCCGCCGTAGTAGAAGATCTTGTCCCCGCCGTAGGTGTCACGAATGCGTTGGAAGCCCGCGGTGACCTCGGCAATAGCGGTGTCCCAGTCGATCTCCTCGTAGCTGCCGTCCGGTCGACGGCGCATCGGGGAGGTCAGGCGATTGCTGTTGTTCTGGTAGTGATCGAGGCGCAATGCCTTGTTACAGGTATACCCGTGTGATCCAGGATGTGCTTTGTCGCCGCGGATGTGGGCGAGCCTGCGGCCGTCCAGTTGCACGACGATCCCGCAGTTGCATTCGCACAAGATGCAGGCCGTCGACTGCCACTCACTTGTCATCGCTCAATTCCTTTCGGAGGTCTCGGCCTGCAGCAGTGCTCGTAGTTGGCGGTGAACAACATCAAGGGGTTTCAGGTGGCGCGATGCGCGGGCGACGACGATCGCCCCCTCGATGGAGGCGGTGATGAGCATCGCCAGTTCCTCGGCTCGCGTGGCGGCAACACCGTCGGCCATCAGCCGCTGCGTGATCAGCTCGGTCCAGCGACTGAATACCTTTGCGGCGCGCTCAATCACCGGGTTTGTCCGCCCGGGGTTGTCCGGATCCCCGGCTTCGACCGCGACCGCGACGACAGGACAACCCGCCCGGTAGTCGGTGCGGGTCAGCTGCTCCCGATAGTTGTCGACTAGAGCATCGAGCACGTCGACACCCCGGCTTCCCTTGCCGATCTTCGCCGCGACATAGTCGCCGGCGTAGTCGACGGCCTCGCACAACAGTTGTGTGCGGCCGCCGGGGAAATAGTGGTACGCCGATCCACGAGGCGCGCCGCTGTGCTCGAGCACGTCGGCGATCGCGGTCGGGTGCGCACCGCGCTCCCGGATCAGGAGCGCCGCCGACACCACCATGCGCTCGCGGGGAGTTGTCATCCGTCAGCGTCCCTTCAGCCGATCTCACCTGTTATGTATGCTGACATACATGACAGCGGGCTGTCCATAGCGCCCGCTTCGCCTGGCCCACCGTGGCACTCGTGCCGACGGGATACGACCAGGAAGCGGTCGCTGACCGCACACTTGCGGGAGAAAACGGCTGGCACCCACCCACTAGACTGAGGCGGTACCGGGCGTTACCTAGAAAAGGGGCAACAGTGGATACCGCGGCTCATCCGAACGGGTCGGGGCAGACCGGAACCGCGCGGGTCAAGCGCGGAATGGCGGAAATGCTCAAGGGCGGCGTGATCATGGACGTCGTCACGCCCGAGCAGGCCCGCATCGCCGAGGGCGCCGGTGCCGTGGCGGTGATGGCGCTCGAGCGGGTGCCCGCGGACATCCGGGCCCAAGGCGGCGTCTCGCGGATGAGCGATCCCGACATGATCGAGGGCATCATGTCCGCGGTCACGATCCCGGTGATGGCCAAGGCGAGGATCGGGCATTTCGTCGAGGCGCAGATCCTGCAGAGCCTCGGCGTGGACTACATCGATGAGTCCGAGGTGCTCACCCCGGCGGACTACACCCACCACATCGACAAGTGGAAGTTCACCGTCCCATTCGTGTGCGGGGCCACCAACCTGGGCGAGGCGCTGCGCCGCATCACCGAGGGGGCGGCGATGATCCGCTCGAAAGGCGAAGCAGGCACCGGCGACGTGTCCAACGCCACCACGCACATGCGCGCCATCGGCGGCGAGATCCGACGGCTGACGTCGCTGTCCGACGACGAACTGTACGTCGCCGCCAGGGACCTGCAGGCCCCCTACGAGCTGGTGGTCGAGGTGGCGCGGGCCGGCAAGCTGCCGGTGACGCTGTTCACCGCGGGCGGCATCGCGACACCGGCCGACGCGGCGATGATGATGCAGCTGGGCGCCGAGGGTGTGTTCGTCGGCTCCGGGATCTTCAAGTCGGGCGATCCCGCGCAGCGCGCCGCCGCGATCGTCAAGGCCACCACCTTCTACGACGACCCCGACGTGGTGGCGCGGGTGTCACGCGGGCTCGGCGAGCCGATGGTCGGCATCAACGTCGAGGAGATCGCACAGCCGCATCGACTGGCGCAGCGCGGCTGGTAAACATCACGCATGGCGATCGAGGAGATCCTTGATCTCGAGCGACTCGAGATCAACATTTTCCGTGGCAACATCGCGGGCGTCGGCCCCGGTGTCCCCACCCGTACGTTCGGCGGCCACGTCGCCGGCCAGTCGCTGGTGTCGGCGGTCCGCACGGTTGACGACCGCTTTCAAGTGCATTCGCTGCACGGGTACTTCCTGCGGCCCGGAAACCCGCAGGCGCCCACCGTGTTTCTCGTTGAGCGGGTCCGCGAGGGCGGCTCGTTCTGCACCCGACGGGTCAGCGCCATCCAGCACGGCGAAACGATCTTCTCGATGTCGGCATCGTTTCAGACGGAGCAGGAGGGCATCGAGCACCAGGACGCGATGCCCGAGGCACCCGGGCCCGAAGAGCTGACCGAGGTGCGGTCGACGCACTACATCGACAGCGAGGGCTGGGCCCAATTCCAGGAATGGGATCTGCGCATCGTGCCGCGCGAGATGCTGAAGCCGATGCCCGGCAAGGCGTCGCGACAGCAGGTGTGGTTCCGGCACCGCGACCCGCTGCCCGACGACAGTGTGCTGCACATCTGCGCGCTGGCCTACATGAGCGACCTGACGCTGCTGGGCTCGGCGCAGGTGATCCACCCGGAGGAACGCAAGCACCTGCAGGTGGCGTCTTTGGATCACGCGATGTGGTTCATGCGGCCGTTCCGGGCCGACGAGTGGTTGCTCTACGACCAGTCGTCTCCGTCGGCGTGCGGTGGCCGCGCCCTGACCCAGGGCAAGATCTTCACCCGCGACGGCAGGATGGTCGCCGCGGTGATGCAGGAGGGGCTGACCCGCTACTTGCGCGAGTACCTACCGCCGGCGCGAGGGTGAACGGGCCGCGAGTCGGCGTCCTTGCCCTGCAGGGGGACACCCGCGAGCACCTGGCCGCGCTGCGGGAGGCCGGAGCCGAAGCGACCACGGTGCGACGCCGCAAGGAACTCGACGCCGTCGACGCGTTGGTCATCCCCGGCGGCGAGTCCACCACGATGAGCCATCTGCTGGCCGAGTTCGAGTTGCTCGAGCCGCTGCGCGCGCGGGTGGCCGAGCGCATGCCGGTGTACGGGTCCTGTGCGGGCATGATCCTGCTGGCCACCGACATCGTCGACGCGGGAGCGGAGGGCCGCCGGGCCGTGCCGTTGCGTGGAATCGATATGACGGTGCGCCGCAACGCCTTTGGGCGTCAGGTTGATTCGTTCGAAGAAGACATTTCGTTCGAGGGGCTGGACAGGCCGGTGCATGCGGTGTTCATCAGGGCGCCGTGGGTGGAACGCGTGGGGGAGGGCGTGCAGGTGCTGGCCAGCGCCGCGGGTCATCCGGTCGCTGTTCGGCAGGGACGCATGTTGGCCACCGCGTTTCATCCCGAGATGACCGGCGATCGCCGCGTGCACCGGTTGTTCGTCGACATCGTCACCGGCCGGGCATGAGCGCGCCCAGACCGGTATCAGGAGAGGACCGGTAGCAGCAGTCGCGACGACGACAGCACGCTGTTCAGGCTGCTGGTGCCGACGCTGGCGTGCCGGAAGTTCATGATCGCCGGGGTCGACCGTTCCTGGTCGTCGCTGGTGAGCACCAGCCGGATCCGCTGGCCCGCTGCGAAGCGACGAGCATTGGGCACCAACGGAATCCGGTACACCACGTCTTCCCCGATCGGCACCGCGTGGGCGCTGCGGCACGGCAGCACCGGGGCGCCCGGCCGGCTGGCCAACTCGTCGACCTCACGCAGGCTGGCCCGCAGCCAGCCTGCAGTGATGGCCGACGACAAACCCTCGGGCCCAACGTCTTCGAGCGTAGCGATCCACGCCGTGTCGATCGCGGTCGCCGACGCGACCAGCCGCAGTTCGATGTCACCGACCACGTCGAGCGCTTCGTCCAGCGGCGCGCTGGTCCACGTGAGCGACGACGGCGGGTCGATCGGGCTGGGCTTGGCGCGGTTCAGGCCTGACCCCAGCACCATGAACTCGCGACGACCGGGCGCACCCTCGTCGTCGGCGAGCGTGCCGTCGGCGCGCAGGGCGAACTCGCGATGCACCGATCCGCCGGGCGGCCACGACTCGGCGGCGTGCCACTCGTCGGTGCCGGGCAGGACGTAGCGGATCGGCGGACCGTCGAGGATTCCGGTGTCGCGGTCCTTGATCCAGTGGTCGAACCACGCTAACGCCTCGGTGTGCAGGCTCTCCCACGGCCAGGTCAGGCCGAACTTGCCGAGCATCCCCATGCGTACAGTCGGGTTGTCCGCCAAGCCTTTCCACACTGCGAACGTTGACGGCAGGTGCAGCGGGACGTTCTCCCAGTCACAACCGAGGTAGACGGGGATGTCGATCTCCTTGAGCAGCGGAAGCAGGTTGCGTAGGTCCCACCACTCGTCGCGGGTCGGGTGCTTGACCGCGACATCGAGCCACAGATCATCCCACGGGTGCGGATTGTGTGGGAGTTTGAGCAGCGTGTGCATCATCGTCACGGCGGACTCACCGTTCATCGTGGCGAACTTGCGGTGCACGCGGGATGTGTTCAGGATCCGACGGGCGACGGCGAAAAGTGGACTGCGCCAGAGCTTGTCGCTGCGATCAGACGTCAGGCCGATCATCGAGAGGAACGGCGTGACGAACGACGAACTCAACAGCCCGTGGTGCGTTGCACCCTCATACAGGTCCGCGGTCACGGCCACCGGGAAGATCGCCTTCAGATGGGGTGGCCGCTCGACCGCCGCCTCGAGCTGTGTCATCGCGAAGTAGCTGATGCCGATCATCCCGACGTTGCCGTCGCACCACGGCTGCGCGGCGACCCACTCCACCAGATCGTGCATGTCGCGGCGCTCCTGGGCGTCGAAGAACCCGAACGTGCCGCCCGACCCGCCGGTGCCGCGGACGCTGGCGATGACGTGCACGTAGCCGCGTGGCACCCAGAAGTCCGTCACGCCTGCCTCGATGAACCCTGCCGGCGCGCCGAGGTCCTGTATCTGCCGCGGGTACGGCGACGCGGCCACCAGCGCTGGAAAACGGCCGGCTGAGTCCGGGCGGTGGACGTCTGCCAACAGTGTGGTGCCGTCACGCATCGGGACGGTCACGTTGTTGTCGCGCCGCGAACCGTACCGCGGCTCGCTCAGGTTCCGGTAGTCGCGCCCGGTGGTCTGCGGGCCGTCGAGTTCGCGCATAGTCTCACGCTACGTTGACAATAGTTTCAACGCAAGAGGAAATTCACGGTAAGATGAAACTATGGCGAAGCGATTGATAACCCCAGGTCCACGCGACGAGCGGGGGGTGCTGGCGGGGCGGATCCTGGATGCGGCCCGAGACGAA
The DNA here is from genome assembly GCA_963811535.1 of uncultured Actinomycetota bacterium. Classification (GTDB taxonomy): domain Bacteria; phylum Actinomycetota; class Actinomycetes; order Mycobacteriales; family Mycobacteriaceae; genus Mycobacterium. Next base: position 883,338 of record CAWERF010000004.1, read on the forward strand.
TTCGCCGAACACGGCTGGGCCGGCACGACGATCCGCGCCGTGGCGCGCGCCGCCGACGTCGACCCGGCGTTGGTGTATCACTACTTCGGATCCAAGGAAGGCCTGCTTGACGCCGCGACCGCGCCGCCGCAGAAATGGCTCGACGCGGTCGCCAAGACGTGGGCGACGACACCCCGCGAGCTGGGAAGACAGCTGGTCAGTACGGTGTTGAACAGTTGGGCCGACGAGGATGTAGGTCCGACGCTGCGCGCGGTGCTGCTCACCGCGGCACACGAAGCGAAGACCCGCGACAAACTGCGCGTGATCGTCGAGCGCAGCCTTATCGGCGAATCCACGCTCGGTGCCGACGAGGCCGACCGCGTCAAGCGCAGCGGACTGATCGCCAGCCAGCTGATCGGGCTCGCAATGATGCGCTACGTCTGGAAGATCGAGCCGATCGCATCGATGACCGAGGACGAGGTGCTGGCTGCGGTCGCCCCGAACGTACAGCGGTACGTGGACGGTGACATCGTCTCCTCCGCGTAGACTCGTGCGGTTCGTTCTGAGAGTGAGAAAGAGGTAGCACGGCGATGAGCGCTCGCGCGAAGGGCGGAAGGCTCCGATGAGCGGCCATTCCAAATGGGCCACGACGAAACACAAGAAGGCCGTCGTCGACGCACGCCGAGGCAAGATGTTCGCCCGGTTGATCAAGAACATCGAGGTTTCCGCGCGCGTCGGCGGTGGCGACCCCGCGGGCAACCCGACCCTGTACGACGCGATCCAGAAGGCCAAGAAGAGCTCGGTGCCCAACGAGAACATCGAGCGCGCGCGCAAGCGCGGCGCCGGTGACGAAGCCGGCGGCGCCGACTGGCAGACCATCACCTACGAGGGCTACGGCCCCAACGGCGTCGCCGTGCTGATCGAGTGCCTGACCGACAACCGCAACCGCGCAGCGGGTGAGGTGCGGGTCGCGGTGACCCGCAACGGCGGCAGCATGGCCGACCCTGGATCGGTGTCGTACCTGTTCTCGCGCAAGGGCGTGGTGACCCTGGAGAAGGATGGGCTGTCCGAGGATGAGGTACTGGCCGCGGTGCTGGACGCCGGCGCCGAAGACGTCAACGACCTCGGCGACAGCTTCGAGGTCATCACCGAGCCGTCGGACCTCGTCGGCGTTCGGACCGCGCTGCAGGACGCCGGAATCGACTACGAGTCCGCTGAGGCCGGCTTCCAGCCTTCGGTCACGGTGGCGCTCGACGCAGACGGCGCGCGCAAGCTGCTGAAGCTGGTCGACGCACTCGAGGACAGCGACGACGTGCAGGACGTGTACACCAACGCCGATATCCCCGACGAGGTGCTCGCCGAGCTCGACGAGGAGTGAGTTAGCCCGCCGACGTCTGCGCTCGAAACCACACCCCGCGCTCGCCGCGCACGAGGTGGCCCGCGCAGGGCGGCGCGTAGTGGGTGCCGATGACGAGCACGGGCGTGTCCGCGAGCGAGTCGGCGATGCGCCGCCGGGTCGCCGCCGCGGCGGCCGAGTCGGAGTCCGCGGGCATCCTCCAACCGGGTTCGGCCCACTGCACCGGGTGGTGCGTCATGTCGCCGGTGATGAAGGCGTGCTCGCCTCGGGACGCGATCTCGACCGAGACGTGCCCCGGCGTGTGTCCCGCGGTCGGCACCAGCCGCACGGCGTCGCAGAGCCGGTGATTGGACTCCACCAAATCGGCGAGACCCGCGTCCACCACCGGCCGCACCGCCGCCTCGAAGGTCGGCGCGTATGCGCCGCGATCGGACGTGCTCGACCAGTGTTCCCACTCCGCGCGCGCGAACAGATAGCGCGCGTTCGGGAAGGTCGGAACGAAGCGGTCCCCGCCGGGGATCGTGTTCCATCCGACATGGTCGAAGTGCATGTGGGTGCACAGGACGACGTCGATCGCAGCGGGCGAATAGCCCGCATCGGCGAGGCCCGCGAGGAAGTCCTCGGCGGCATCGGTCAGGTCCGGGTATCCAGGCACCGGATGACGCCCTACGCAGGTGTCGACCAGGATCCGTAGGTCGCCAGTGTCGACCACGAGCCCGTGAATCGAGAGGGTGGCCTGTCCATCGGCTCGCACGAAGTGCGGCTCGAGCCAGTCGCGGTGCGGCGCAAGCGCATCCGCGGTCCCGTCGGGCATGAGGCCGGCGAGCGGGATCTCGAACACCACCTCGGGGATGCGCGTAATCGTCACATCGCCGACGTTCCAAGCGATTCGGGTCATTGCCCCAACTCAGGGCGCGGATTGGGTTGCAGGTTCACCGGCACGCCCGAATAGCGGGTCATGCCCGTCACCAGGTCGATGTCGTCCTTGCTGGTGAGGAGGTTGACGTTGGCATCAGCGTGTCCGTGGGGCACCGACACCGCGCCACGGCGGATCGACGTGTCCACCTTCGCCACTCCGGTCAATTCACCGTGCGCGCTCCGCACGATCAGCGGCTGCCCGTCGACCACCCCGGCGGCCTCCGCGTCATCGGGATGGACCAGAACCTCAGGGCTTTCGCCCAGATACTCCAGCTGCGAATTCAATCGGCGTTCCTGGCGACGCGGCACGAGCACGAGCGGAGCGGGATCGCGCAGTGCGTTCAGTTGCTCGACGAGCAGCCGCGGGGCCAGACGCCAGCCGCCCAGCCGTTCGATGTGCCGTTCCACCCATGGCGCAGGCAGTTCCCGGCGGGCCTCGGCCCAGCCGTTGGCGACGAGGTCGTCGAACGTGCACCGGCCACCGGCGCTGACCTGGGCGAGCATCGCCTCATCGGTGGTGCCCGTGTCCGCCAGTTCGTGGCCGAGGCGCCGCCCGATTTCTGCGAGCACCCACCACATGGAGCGTCGTTCCCCGACAGGAGAGACCACGGCGGGCGTGTGTTGGGCGGAGACGCGCGGACTGAGGATGTCCCACAGGGTCACATCCGGTCGCTCCAGCTGATCCTTGGTCGGCAGCACGTGTGTCGAGAGTGCGGTCGTCTCGTTCGGGAGGATCTCGGTCGTCGCAAGCACGTCGAGCTTCTTCAGCGCGGGCATCAACGACCCGGCGTTCGGGAACGATGTGAGCAGGCTGCCGCCGAGGTTGAGAAACGCCCGGATGTTTCCGGCGTTGATCTCGTCGGGCAGCACCGCGCAGGGCCACTCGCGCAGGAACGCCTGCGTCTCCGGCCGGCTGCGTGGGCCGGGCCCGAACGAGCCCTCCGGTGGTGAGATCGGCAGCTCGAACGATTCGAGCTGGTAGGCGAACCCGGGATGGAACCAGACCCCGCCGGGGCGGTTCATCGAGCCCGTGATAATCAGCAGCGCCCACGAAAGCCATTGCGTCACATTGGCGCTCGCCGACATCGTGACACCGGTGCCGGTGTCGACCGCGATGCGCCCGGCCTGGCGCACCGCAGCCAGCAGGGCCGACAGTTCCGCCTCGGAGACATCGGCTATCTCGGCGCTGTGCTGCAGGGTGAAGGGCTCGACCGCGGCGGCCAGGGCATCACGGTCCTGGGTCGGCACACCGGGGTCGGCACCATCGCGGAGCACCTCGCGCACCAGGTGACCCAGCACGGCGTAGTCGGTACCCGGTCGTGGCGAGAGGTGATGCGTCGCCAGGCGCGCGGTCTCGGTGTGGCGGGGATCGACGACCCAGACCTCCGCGTGCTTCGCCAGGTCTCGGATCGCGCCCCTGGGATTGGGAAGCCCCACGCTGTGGCCATGGGAGACAACGGGATTGCTGCCGATGAACATTGCGAAAGTGGCGTTGTCGTAGTCGGGGCGCCCCGTGAGCGCCGGCGAGCCGCCCATCAGATCCGACATCAGCACCTTGGCCGTCCCGTCGATGGTCAGCGGGCTGAACTTCGCCGGTGTTCCGATCGCGGCGTGCAACGACTGGGCGATGCGGTAACCCACGGCGTCCATCCCGAGACCGCTGCCGAAGAGGATGCCAACGGATTGGGGTGCGTGTTCGCCGATGATGTCGCGCAGTCGCGTGCCGAGGTCGTCCAGGCAGGCGTCCCAGCTCGTCGGTTGCAGGTCGCCGTCGACACGCATCAGCGGGTGTTCGAGACGGTCGGGGCGGTGATGCAGCTGTGGCAGTGCACGACCCTTCGGGCAGGTGTAGCCGTGCGAGAACGGGTGGTCCCGATCCCCTCGGACGTGAATCACCTCATCGCCGTCGACATCGACGAGAATCCCGCAGACAGATGTGCAGACCCGGCAGAAACTTCGCACCGTCCGCATAGTGCGAGAACGTACTCTCGCGATTGGAGAAGCACAATCACGTCAGCGGTAACGACGTTTCCCCAGGTCAGCTCCTCAGGAAAGCGCCGATTGCGGCGGCGGTCTTTCTCGCTGATTCCGCGGAGTCGCGCTGCTGCCGCGTGTCGTGCCGAGCGAGGTCGCACCCGGCCGCTAGGCTCTCGAACAACTGTTCGTGCGCGATGAACGCTCGCGCGAAGAGCAGACAGACGGAGGCTGGCGTGCGCGTCATGGGTGTGGATCCGGGACTGACCCGTTGCGGGTTGTCGGTCATCGAAAACGGGGGTGGCAGACAGGTCGTCGCACTGGACGTCGACGTGATACGGACACCCGCGGATCTGCCGCTGCATCGGCGGCTTCTCGCGATCAGTGACGCCGTCGAATACTGGATGGACACCCACAAACCGGACGTCATTGCGATCGAGAGGGTGTTCTCCCAGCAGAACGTGTCGACGGTCATGGGCACCGCGCAGGCCGGCGGCGTGATCGCCCTGGCCGCCGCGCGCCGCAATATCGACGTGCACTTCCACACGCCGAGCGAGGTGAAGGCGGCGGTCACCGGCAGCGGCGGTGCGGACAAAGCGCAGGTCACGGCGATGGTCACCAGAATCCTTGCGCTGCAAGCCAAACCCACACCCGCAGACGCGGCCGATGCGCTTGCGTTGGCGATCTGCCACTGCTGGCGCGCGCCCATGCTGGCCCGGATGGCCCAGGCCGAGGCCCTGGCCGCCGAGCAGCGCAAGAAATTCAAGGCGAGAACCAAAGCGGTGCCCGGCCGAATGCCGCGGAGCGCGACGTGATTGCCTCGATCCGCGGGGAAGTCCTCGACGTGGCACTCGACCACGTCGTCATCGAGGCGTGCGGCGTCGGCTATCGGGTCAACGCGACACCGTCGACGCTGGCGACGCTGCGCCGCGGCGCCGAAGCCAGGCTTGTCACCGCGATGATCGTGCGAGAGGACTCGATGACGTTGTACGGGTTCGTCGACGCCGATTCCCGCGACCTTTTCCAAACCCTGCTGTCCGTGTCCGGTGTCGGGCCCCGGCTCGCGATGGCGACATTGGCGGTGCACGAGGCGCCCGCGCTTCGCCAGGCGCTGGCCGACGGTGACGTCACCGCGCTGACCCGCGTCCCAGGCATCGGCAAGCGCAGCGCCGAACGCATGGTGCTGGAGCTGCGCGACAAAATGGGGCCCGTTGCCGTCACGCTTGGTGCGCCTGCCGCCAACGGTCACGCGGTTCGTGGCCCGGTCGTGGAAGCCCTTGTCGGACTTGGATTTGCTGTCAAGCAGGCCGAAGAGGCGACGGACAAGGTGCTGGCTGGTGACGGCGAGGCGACGACGTCGACCGCGCTGCGGGCCGCGTTGTCACTACTCGGGAAGGCGAAGTGAGCAGCAGGTTCGAGCCGGAAGAGTCCGACGAGCGCGAGGTGTCGACGGCGCTGACGGTCGGCGAGGGCGACATCGACGCCAGCCTGCGGCCCCGCTCGCTGCAGGAGTTCATCGGCCAGCCGCGGGTGCGCGAGCAGTTGCAGTTGGTGATCGAGGGCGCCAAGAACCGCGGCGGCACGCCCGACCACATTCTGCTGTCCGGGCCGCCGGGGCTGGGCAAGACGTCGCTGGCGATGATCATCGCCGCCGAACTCGGCAGCTCGCTGCGGGTCACGTCGGGACCCGCGCTGGAACGGGCCGGCGACCTGGCCGCGATGCTCTCCAACCTCGTTGAGCACGACGTGTTGTTCATCGACGAGATCCACCGCATCGCCCGGCCCGCCGAAGAGATGCTGTACCTGGCGATGGAGGACTTCCGCGTCGACGTCGTCGTCGGGAAGGGCCCTGGCGCGACGTCGATTCCGCTCGAGGTCGCGCCGTTCACACTCGTCGGTGCCACCACGCGCTCCGGTGCGCTGACCGGTCCGCTGCGCGACCGGTTCGGCTTCACCGCCCACATGGACTTCTATGAGCCGGCCGAACTGGAGCGGGTGCTGGCGCGCTCGGCGGGCATTCTCGGCATCGAGTTTGGGGTCGAAGCCGGCGCGGAGATCGCCCGCCGCTCCCGTGGCACGCCCCGCATCGCGAACCGCCTGCTGCGCCGGGTGCGCGACTACGCCGAGGTCCGGGCCGACGGGGTGATCACCCGCGACGTCGCCAAGGCGGCGCTGGAGGTCTACGACGTCGATGAGCTCGGCCTCGACCGGCTCGACCGCGCTGTGCTGACCGCGCTGACCCGCAGCTTCGGCGGGGGTCCGGTCGGGGTGTCGACGCTCGCCGTCGCGGTCGGGGAGGAGGCTGCGACGGTCGAAGAGGTGTGCGAGCCGTTCCTGGTCCGCGCCGGGATGATCGCCCGCACACCGCGGGGCCGGGTGGCGACCGCGCTGGCGTGGACTCACCTGGGCGTTCGGCCACCGAGCGGAGTCACCGGATTGGGGCAGCCCGGCCTTTTCGACTAGATGAGGGAGGCGGTTTTGAGCACGAACGCAGTCCGGATCGGAGGACTGCTCGGCATCGTCTCCGCGCTGGTGCTGATCCCGGCGTTCGTGGCCGGATTTCCCGACCAGCCGCGGACCGCCGAGCAGGTGATCGACTACTACGAGAACGGTTCGTCTTTCGTTACGGCCAACGGCGCGGTTCCGCTGCTGCACATTCTGTTCGGCCTGGCGTTCTTGAGCGTCCTCATGGCGTTACTGCGCCGCGCGGCGGGTCCCAGTCCCGGGGTGTACATGACCCTGGCCGGTGGCGTGGTGTTCTTCGCCCTGAGCGCAGCGGGATTCGCGGCCGAGATAGCCTACCCGGCGGCACTGACACGGTTTGGCGAAGTGATGGGCACCGAGTTCACCGCGCCACTGCTGACGCTGTCAGCGTGGCTTTATCACTACTGCCAAATCGGTGCTTCTGCAATGATTTTCGCGGCATCGGTGGTGATCGGACGAACCGGGGCGCTGCCCAAGTGGACGGCGATCGGCGCGATTCTGGGCGTGTTGCCGCTGGTGCACACCTGGATCCCGTTGCCGGGCACCATCAGCACCCTTATGTGGATTGCATTGATCGGAGTCGTGATGCTGGTGGCGCCGATCCGGGAGCCGACGGCCACCCAGCCTGTCGACAACGATCGCAGCAGCACGCCGAAGACCCTAGAATGACGCCCATGGTCGTCGCGGGTTTGATTTTCGCCGGCCTCGCGGCCGTCGTGCACGTCTACATCTTTGTGCTCGAGTCGCTTCTATGGACCGCGCCGCGCACGCGCGCCGTCTTCGGCACCAGCGAGGAGGAGGCGGCCACCACCAAATTGCTCGCCCTCAACCAGGGCTTCTACAACCTCTTCCTGGCGATCGTCAGCGCTGTCGGCATCGTCCTCGTCGCGATCGGTTGCACGGCGGTCGGCGCCGCGCTTGTCTTCGCCGGTGCCGGCTCCATGGCGCTGGCGGCGGTGGTGCTGCTGCTGTCATCGCCGGACAAGGCTCGTGCGGCGGTCACCCAGGGCGCGTTTCCCGTGCTCGCGATCGTCTTGCTCGCGCTGGGGTTGGCGCTGTAGGGCATGGCGGAAGGTTACGTCTGAGCAGATACTGGGTAGACCATTCCAGGTCTGTAAGGAGGCGTCATGAGCGACTTGGACACTGGTTTACCCGCGCGCGGCGGCAGGCTAGAAATGCCCCGCAGCCGTGGCGCGGCGAGCGGATTTCTGTTGATTCTGCTGGGTGTGTGGGGTGGGCTGATCCCGTTCGTCGGGCCCTACTTCAACTTCGCCTACACACCTGATCAGGAATGGACATGGACCGCCGCGCGGGGCTGGCTCGACGTGTTGCCGGCAGCCGCCACGGTGGTCGGTGGGTTGCTGCTGCTCGGCTCCTGCAACCGTGCGACCGCGATGTTGGGCGGCTGGCTGACGGTTCTCGCCGGCGCCTGGTTCGTCGTCGGTCGCCCGTTCGCCGGACCGCTGGGCATCGGTGATCCCGGTTCGCCGGTGGCGTCGGTCGACTGGAAGCGGGCGGTGCTGGAGATCGCCTACTTCTCCGGCCTCGGTGTCGTGATCGTGTTTCTCGGCGCTCTCGCCCTGGGTCGGCTGTCGGTCCGCAGCCTGCGCGACATCCGGCACGCGCGCCGCCCGGTCGCCGGTGCGGTAGTGCCGCCGGAGCGGGTGGACGAACCCGCGCACGCGCCGTCGACTAAGACGGCGGTGCCGAGCGAGGCGGTCACCGAGAAGGTGGCTGCGACACCGCAAGACGAGGTGGCGCAATCGGAGCCGCGGCACCGCCGCGGCGGCTTGTTCGGTCGTCGTCGCCAGACGACGTCTGCCACCCAATAGGCAACTACCGAAACGGAATTCCGGGCCCGTCGACCCTGCAGGTTGGCAGCCCCGGGTTCCGTCTGGCGTCAGTTGACCGGCCGCGCCGCTGATCGTTACGAAATTCGTGCCATCACGTGCTTGACGAGGGTGTAGTCCTCGAACCCGTACATCGAGAGGTCCTTGCCGTGGCCGGACGACTTGAACCCGCCGTGCGGCATCTCAGCGACCAGCGGGATGTGGGTGTTGATCCAGACGCAGCCGAAATCCAGTGCTGCAGAGACTCGCAGCGCCACCGAGACGTCCCTGTTCGTCAGAGGTCCGCGAGGATCAGGGCGAGAACGTCAAGACCTTCGATGAGCAGCTCGTCGCTGATCGGCAGCGGCGGCAGGAGACGCAGCACGTTGTTGTAGGTGCCGCAGGTGAGCACGATGACCCCGGCGGCGTGCGCCCGCGCGGCCAGCGCGCGGGTCAGATCCGGGTCGGGATCGGCTGTGCCGGAGCGGACGAGCTCGACGGCGATCATCGCGCCGCGCCCGCGCACGTCGCCGATCCGGTCGTCCTCTGCCTGCATGCGGCCCAGCCGGTCCTTCATCAGCCGCTCGATGTCGGCAGCGCGCGCGATCAGACCCTCGACCTCGATCGTCTCGATGGTGGCCAGTGCCGCAGCGCACGCGACCGGGTTGCCGCCGTACGTCCCGCCGAGGCCGCTGATGTGCGGGGCATCCATGATCTCGGCGCGGCCCGTGACCCCCGACAGCGGAAGCCCGTCGGCGATGCCCTTGGCGGTAACGATCAGGTCGGGCTCGATGCCCTCATGCTCGCAGGCGAACCACCGCCCGGTCCGCGCGAAGCCCGTTTGTACCTCGTCGGCGATGAACACCACGTTGTGTTTGCGGCACCACTGCAACAACGCGGCCAGGAACCCGTCGGCCGGCACGATGAACCCGCCCTCACCCTGGATCGGCTCGATCACGATAGCCGCGAGATTGTCGGCGCCGACGGTCTTGTCGATGACGGAAATCGCTCTACGCGCAGCCAATTCGCCGTCGGTGGCCAGCTCCTTGTTGAGCTGTGCGTCGCGGTAAGGGTAGGACAGCGGCGCGCGATAGACCTCGGGTGCAAACGGGCCGAACCCGCTCTTGTAGGGCATCGACTTCGCGGTCAGCGCCATGGTCAGGTTGGTGCGGCCGTGATACGCATGGTCGAACGCGACGACTGCGCTCTTGTGGGTGTAGGCGCGGGCGACCTTGACGGAGTTCTCGACCGCCTCGGCCCCCGAGTTGAACAGCGCGGACCGCTTCTCGCCCGGGACGGGGGTGAGCCGGTTGAGCTGCTCGGCGACCGCGATGTACTCCTCGTACGGCGTAATCATGAAGCAGGTGTGGGTGAATTCGGCGGCTTGCGCGCTCACCGCCTCGACGACACGGGGGGCGGCGTTGCCGACCGTCGTGACCGCGATGCCGGAGCCCAGGTCGATCAGGCGGTTGCCGTCGACGTCCTCGACGATTCCGCCTCCTGCCCGCGCGGCATATACCGGCATCGTATTGCCGACACCGCGGGCCACCGCGGCGGCTGTGCGGTTGATCAGCTCGAGCGAGCGGGGACCGGGGATCTCGGTGACAAGCCGCCGGCTCTGTTCGAGAGTGCTCACGGGTTCTCCTTGCGCGCCCGCGCAGGATCGACCGGTCCCGCGCGTCGCAGGACGAGCCTAGTCGGAGGGCGCGTCGAAAGTTGGGCCGTCGACGCGGTCGATGGTGGTGAACTCGCTGACCGGCGACCGTCGCAATCGCCGCGGCTGACGAACGGGATGGCCCATCGCGATCACCGCCGCCAGCGCCAACGGTTCGCTTGCGCCGAGCAGCCCGTTGACCTTCGCCTCCTCCCGGATCGCCATCGTGGTGATGACGCCGCCCAGCCCCTCCTCGCGAGCGGCCAACAGGATGGTCCACGTGAACGGATAGATCGACGCGCCACCGGCGAATGAGTAGCGCTCCGCGTCGCGGTCGACGGCCGCCAACTTCGACAGGTCGGCATAGATCGCGAGCACGACCGGGGCCTCGTCGATGAACGCGGCCAAACCCGCTCCACCGGCGGAAACGCCTGCTGCGGCGACAGCGTCGGCCTCGGCCCGGCGGTCGTTGACCGGCGACCAGGGTCGCAGGCCGGCCGCTGTCATGGCCAGATAATCGTGCATGCCGGTCGCATACAGATCCCGCAGCCCTCGGCGCAGCGCCGCGTCCTTGACGACCACGACACGCCACGCCTGGGCGTTGGCACCGCTGGGCGCGAATCGCGCGGTGTCGAGAATCCGCGCCAGAGTCGCATCGTCGACGGGTTGGTCGGTGAATACACGGATCGCGCCGGTGGTGCGCAGCGCCTCGTTGAGCTCCATCAGGCCATTCTGCACGCCCCTGTCAGACCCGTCACGTAGTGCCAAGAGGGACAAAAAGATTCGCGCTGGTGGCCGTCTGGGCGTTCAAGCGGATTCGCCCGACGCACGAAATCCCGGCCCGGGCTCCGGTGTCACATTCCGCGCCTTGATCTCCTCGCCGCAATGGCCGCAGGTCAATTGCGGTTCAGCGATCTGCCCACAGGAATTGTGGCGCAACACGATTGGCGGGCCGCTGGGGTGGGGGAGATGCTCGTCGCCCCACTGCATCAGGGTCACGATCGATGCGAAGAGGTCACGGCCTGCGTCGGTCAGCCGGTACTCGTGGCGCTGCGGATCGCGGGAGTACAAAACCCGCTCGAGGAGGCCCGCGTCGACAAGCGTCCGCAACCGTGCCGACAACGTCGGTCGCGGAATGTTCAGGTTGCGGGTGAACTGCCCGAAGCGCCGCACGCCGAAGAATGCCTCGCGCAGGATGAGCAGCGTCCAGCGCTCGCCGACCAGGTCCAGGGTCCGGGCTACAGACTCGGCCTCGAAGCGGTGGGAGAGATCAGCCACCATGGTTAAAGGATTGTACTGGTTTAGTAAATGAACCAGTAGTGGTAGCGTCGTTGAACCATGAACCGGACGGACACGCTGAGCCCGTTGCCGGGCTCGGCGGAAACCGAGATCGAAAAGGTCGCCGAACGAATCGCCGAGGCGGCTCGGGATATGTCCGGCCGCATCGACGAACACCGCCGCCTACCAGAGGAACTCCTCGCGCGCCTTCACGACTCTGGCTTGCTTCGTGCCGGCGCGCCTGCGGAGGTCGGCGCGCTGGAGCTGCCGCCGGGAACCGCGCTCCGCTGCGCGGAGACGCTGGCCCGCGGGGACGCGTCGGTCGGGTGGTGTGTGTCGATCGCGATCACCAGCAGCCTGCTAGTCGGCTACCTTCCGACCACCAGCCGCGACGAACTTTTCGGCAACGGCCGCGGCGTGGCCGCGGGCGTCTGGGCGCCGCGGGGTAAGGCACGGTCGGTCGACGGTGGCGTCGTGGTGTCGGGTCGGTGGGCGTTCTGCAGCGGGATAACCCACGCCGACATGATGTTCGCCGGGTGTCTGCTCGACGAGCGACCCACGCCCGAAGTGGTGGCGCTGCGGAAGGACGACCTCACCGTGCTCGACACGTGGCACACGCTGGGCCTGCGCGGCACCGGTAGTCACGACTCCGTCGCCGACGAGGTCTTCGTTCCAAGTGATCGGGTGGTGTCGATCTTTCACGGGCCGGTCGTGAACCGCCCGCTCTACCGCTTCCCGCCATTCGGATTCTTCGCGTTGTCGATCGGGGCGGCCGCGATGGGCAACGCGCAGGCGGCCATCGACGACTTGATCGAGCTGGCGGGCGGCAAGAAAGGGTTGGGGTCAACCCGGACCCTGGCCGAACGCCCGGCGACCCAGGCGGCGGTCGCCACGGCGCAGTCGTCAGTAGACGCCGCCCGGGCGTTGTACTACGGCGCGATCGATGCGGCCTGGCAGGCGAGCCAGCGCACCGATCCGGTGCCTGTCGCGCTGCGCAACCGGCTGCGCTTGGCCGCCACCCACGCCGTGCGGACATCGGCTGACGTGGTGCGTGCGATGTACGAACTCGGCGGCGGCAGTTCGATCTACGACAGCTCCCCGTTGCAGCGGCGTTTCCGTGACGCCTTCACCGCCACGGCGCACTTTCAGGTCAACGAGGCGTCCCGCGAGCTGCCGGGGCGCATCCTGCTCGGCCAGCCCGCCGACCCGTCGATGTTGTGACCCGGCGTATCGAAGCGGCGCTGCCGTTCTGGCTCGACCGGCCCGGCGAGGAAGCCGTGGACGTCGCGTTGGCCGCCAAAAACGCATCGCTGGAGGCGGTCTGGATCGGCGAAATGGCGACGTATGACGCTTTCGCACTGGCCACGGCCGTCGGATTGCGCGTGCCGGGCGTCCGCCTGAAGATCGGCCCGCTGCCGGTCGGGGTTCGCAGTCCCGTGGCGCTCGCGCTCGGCGCGTCGTCGGTCGCGTCGCTGACCGGTCGTCAGATCGACCTCGCGCTGGGAGCGTCCAGCCCCGCGATCGTGGCGGGATGGCACGACCGCGCGTGGGCGCACACCGCGGCGCGCATGCGCGAAACCATCGAGTGTGTCCGCTCGATCCTCGACGGGGACCGCGCCGACTTCAGCGGCGCGTATGTCCGCAGCCACGGATTCCGGCTGCGCGCTGCGCGACCCGAAATCGGCATCGCCGTTGGCGCTTTCGGCCCCGCGATGCTTCGGGTCGCCGCTCAGCACGCCGACGAGGTGGTGCTGAATCTCGTGCCACCTGAGCGGGTGGCCGTTGCCCGTGCGGCCGTCGATGCCCAAGCCGCGGCGGCGGGGCATCGGCCGCCGCGGCTGACGGTGTGGGTTCCCGTCGCACTCGAACCCGGGGACGCCGCCCTGCGTCAGCTGGCCGCCCAACTCGCCGTGTATCTCGGTCCGCCCGGTTACGGCGAGATGTTCTGCGAACTCGGTTTCGGCGACGTCGTCCGGCGGGCTCGCGCCGGCGCCAGGCGTCAGGAGCTGGCCGACGCTGTTCCGGTCGGGCTACTCGAAAAGGTCGGTGCGCTGGGCCCTGCCGACCGGATCGCGGCCCGGCTGCGGGCCTACCACGACGCAGGCGCCGACAGCGTCGCGGTCGTACCGTCGACCGCCGAGGACCCGGGTGGCGAAGCGACGCTGCGCGCCGTCGCCGCGGCAATGCCCACGCAGTGAACAGGAGAAATATTGTGGCTCAGCTCAATCGTCAATGCCGTCTCGCCGCAAGGCCGACCGGCCTGCCCACGCCCGACGACTGGGCGCTGGTCGACGAGCCGGTCGAAAGTCCCGGCGATGGCCAATTTCTGGTGCGTGTCGAATATCTGTCGATCGACCCGGCGATGCGCACGTGGATGAACGCCGGCCGCTCCTACGTGCCGCCGGTCGAGACCGGCGAGGTCATGCGGGCCGCCGGAATCGGAGAGGTCGTCGAATCCCGTCATCCCGATTTCAGTGTCGGTGAGCACGTATACGGCGTCTTCGGGGTGCAGCGCTACGCCGTCTCCGACGGATCGGAGATAACGCGGGTGGACACCAACCTGGCGCCCGCCCCGGTTCACCTGAACGCACTCGGAATCAGCGGTCTCACAGCATATTTCGGCCTGATGGATATTGGACGACCGGAGGCGGGCCAGACCGTCGTCGTGTCGGGTGCCGCCGGCTCGGTCGGCAGCATCGCCGGGCAGATCGCACGGATCAAGGGTTGCCGCGTGGTCGGTATCGCAGGGGGGCAGGAGAAGTGCCGCTGGCTGGTCGACGAGCTCGGGTTCGACGCGGCCACCGACTACGCCGCCGGTGACCTACGTGCACAGCTCAGGGCTGAAGCGCCCGACGGCGTTGACGTCTTCTTCGACAACGTCGGTGGCGAGGCACTGGAGGCGGCGCTGGCCTGCCTTGCGCGCGGCGCCAGGATCGTCTTGTGCGGTGCGGTCTCGCAATACAACACCACCGAGCCGCCGCGTGGACCGGCAAACTACATGCAGCTGCTGGTCGCGCGTGCGTCGATGACGGGATTTGTGATCTTCGACTACGCGCAGCGGTATCCGGAAGGTGTTGCGCAGCTTTCGAAATGGTGGCACACCGGCGAGCTGCGCGCGCGTGAGGACATCGTGCACGGCGACGTCGCCGACTTTCCCGACACGCTGCTCAAGCTCTTCCGCGGCGAGAACTTCGGCAAGCTGCTTCTGTCATTGGGCGCGCAAGAGTCAAACGCGCTGTCGGACACAAACTGTTGACCGGATGGAACGGGAGTAGCACTCTGTTTGATGTGCCCGACATTAGCGAGCGGACATTGATCGACGAGGTCGAGCGTCGCCTTATCAACAAGTACGCAGAGTTACCGCCCGACCATGTCTCAACGGTCGTCCAGCAGGCGCATGCGCGATTCGAGCGGAGTCGGATCCGCGATTTCGTTCCTCTTTTGGTGGAACGGCGGGCGGGAGAAGAACTGGCGGAGGCCGCCCCGACCGCTACAGCGGGTTGACGGTCAGCAGAGTCGCCACCGCAGCGGTCCCGCCGATAGGTGCATTGGCGGGGAAGCGCGCGTCGAGTGCTCCGATCAGGCGTCGCACGGTGTCACGTTCGCGCTCCTCGTCGCGCAGCGTCCGTCGCATCCGGCTCGCTTCGGACGATTCGTCGCGATTCTGATACCTGATCACGAGTCGCTGATGGCCGGCTATCTTGTCGCCCAGCTCCAGGTATCGCTCGTGCAGCACACGCCGGAGGTACTCGGCCTGGCGTCGATCAGCGGCCTGAGCCTCTTTATACATCGGCCTCAGGAACAGTAACGGCGGAGGCGTTCATCGCAGACAAACTAACCCACCGACACCCGCTGCGCGATTTGAGCGCCGAGCCCCGGTGGGCGAGGTTGTTGTCCCGCCGCGTAAGTTGACACTTACGGATCGGCGGGCCCGCCAGCGGTCGGGCGATGCTCTTCGGCGCCGGCAGTGAAGGAAGTGGCACACTGGTCACTTGCGAGGCTCCCAACAAAAGCCATCCCGGGGGCTTTGACCTGCCTGAAGTAGAAAGACACTGCTGCTATGGACTTATTCATATTCCTGCCGCTCCTGGTCGTCCTGGGGGCCTTCATGTACTTCGCGTCGCGCCGCCAAAAGCGCGCGATGCAGGCCACGATCGACCTGCACGAATCGCTGCGGGTCGGTGACCGGGTGCACACCACATCCGGGTTGCAGGCCACCATCGCCGCCATCACCGACGACACCGTCGACCTGGAGATCGCGCCGGGCGTGGTGACCACCTGGATGAAGCTGGCCATTCGCGACCGGATCGAGCCGGAGACCGACACCGACGAGGACGCGATCGACGACGCCCCGACCGCCGCGGAGCTGACCGACAGCGACGCGACCGGCGAACCGGGCCGCCTGACCAAGGACTGAGCTCAGTCCGCCGGCACGTAGGCTCTGCCGGTGTAGACGAACCGAACTCGAGGAGACCCTAACAACGTGGCATCGTCTTCGCCGCCGGTGCATCCTGCCCGCTACCTGGCCCTTTTCCTGGCGCTGCTCGTAGGCGTGTATCTGCTGGTGTTCCTCACCGGAAACAAGCAGGCCAAGCCCAAGCTGGGCATCGACCTGCAGGGCGGGACGCGCGTGACGCTCACGGCTCGCACGCCGGACGGCTCGGCGCCCACCCGCGAAGCCTTGACGCAGGCGCAGCAGATCATCAGCGCCCGCGTCAACGGTCTGGGCGTGTCGGGCTCCGAGGTCGTCGTCGACGGCGACAACCTCGTCATCACCGTGCCCGGGAACGACAGCAGCGAAGCACGCAACCTGGGCCAGACGGCCCGTCTCTACATCCGGCCGGTGATCCATGTGATGCCGGCGCAGACGGCACAGCCTCAGCAGCAGCCGCCTCCGGGCGGCCAGTTGCCGGGTCAGCCCCCGGCTTCATTGCCCGCCGAAGTACCGCCCGGTGCGCCGCCCGCGGCGCCGGCGCCCGGCGAGCAACCGGCGCCCACCGGTGGACCCGCGCCCACCGGCGAACCGGCCAGCGAGCCGGCGCCGCCTCCTGCGCAGCCGCGTCCGTATCCCCAGGAACCGGGGCCGACCACGGATCCGAGCACGCCGCAGCCGGCGCCGCCGCCACCGGCGACGCCCGCACCGCCGCCGGCACCGCGGCCTGCCCCTGGCTCCCGTGAAGACCTCGCGCAGCGGATCGAGGCCGAGAAGGCACTGCGGCAGAGCACCGACCAGACGATGGAAATCCTCGCCCTGCAGTACATGAGCACGCGCTGCAACGAGGACGACGTCCTGGCCGGCAACGACGACCCGAACCAGCCATTGGTCACGTGCTCGACGGACCACAAGCAGGTGTACCTACTGGACAAGTCGATCATCAGTGGTGAGGAAATCGATAGCGCCAGTTCGGGTTTCAACCAGCAGAGCGCGCAGAATGTGGTGGAGCTGAAATTCAAGGGTCCCGCCGCGACGACGTGGGCTGACTACACCGCATCGCACGTCGGCACGCAGACCGCGTTCGTCCTCGACTCCCAGGTCGTCAGCGCTCCCGAGATCCAGGAGGCCATCCCCGGTGGCCGTACCCAGATCACCGGGAACTTCACCACTTCGCAGGCGCGCGACCTGGCCAATGTGTTGAAATACGGTTCGCTGCCGCTGTCGTTCGAATCTTCGCAGGCCGAGACCGTCTCGGCCACTTTGGGTCTGACCTCGCTGCGGGCCGGCCTGATCGCTGGTGCGATCGGTCTGGCGCTCGTGTTGGCGTACTCGCTGCTCTATTACCGATTGCTGGGTCTGCTCACCGCCCTGTCGCTTGTCGCTTCCGGCGCAGTGGTGTTCGCGATCCTGGTGCTGTTGGGCCGCTATATCAACTACACACTCGACCTGGCCGGCATCGCGGGTCTGATCATCGGCATCGGAACCACCGCGGACTCGTTCGTGGTGTTCTTCGAACGAATCAAGGACGAGATACGCGAAGGCCGCTCATTCCGGTCGGCGGTGCCGAGAGGATGGGTACGTGCCCGAAAGACGATTCTGTCGGGTAACGCGGTCAGCTTCCTGGCTGCCGCTGTGCTGTACTTCCTGGCCATCGGCCAGGTGAGGGGCTTCGCTTTCACGCTGGGGCTCACCACAATCCTCGACACGGTCGTGGTGTTCCTGGTGACCTGGCCGCTGCTGTACTTGGCGTCCAAGTCGACACTGCTGGCCAAACCGGCGTTCAACGGCCTGGGCGCGGTCCAGCAGATCGCGAGGGAACGACGGGCCGCACATGTGATGGGGCAGGGGTAGGCAATGGCTTCAGGCGAGACGTCCGAGACGACCGGCAGGCGCACACGCGACGTAGAGGCCACCGCCGAGACACCGGAATCAACGGCAGTGGAAGAGACCGCCGACTCGGGGCTGCCACGGCACGGATTCTTCACCCGCCTCTACACCGGCACCGGCGCGTTCAACGTCATCGGGCGGCGGCGAATCTGGTTCACCATCAGCGGAATCATCGTCGTTATCGCGATCGCGAGTATCGCGGTCCGCGGGTTCACGTTCGGCATCGACTTCAAGGGCGGCACCACGATGTCGTTCCCCCGCGGGGATGCCACCGTCGCTCAGGTCACCGACGTTTTCCAAAAGACACTGGGCCACGATCCGGAGTCGGTGGTGATGGTCGGCAACGGCAATTCGGCCACGGTGCAGGTCCGGTCCGAGACGCTGTCGAACGACCAGACCGCCAAGCTGCGCGACGCGCTGTTCAAGACATTCCAGCCCAAGGGCACCGACGGGAAACCCAGCGCGCAGTCGATCAGTGACTCTGCGGTGTCGTCGACGTGGGGCGGCCAGATCACCAAGAAGGCCGTGATCGCGCTGGTGGTGTTCCTCGTCCTCGTCGGGCTGTACATCACGGTGCGCTACGAGCGGTACATGGCCATCTCGGCGTTGGCCGCACTGTGTTTCGACCTGCTCACCACCGCAGGGGTGTATTCGCTGGTCGGATTCGAAGTCAGTCCCGCCACGGTGATCGGCCTATTAACCATCCTCGGCTTCTCGCTCTACGACACCGTGATCGTGTTCGACAAGGTCGAGGAGAACACGCAGGGGTTCCAGCACACCACCCGCCGCACTTTCGCCGAGCAGGCCAACCTCGCGATCAACCAGACGTTCATGCGGTCGATCAACACCAGTCTGATCTCGGTGATCCCGGTGGTGTCGCTGATGATCGTCGCGGTGTGGCTGCTCGGGGTCGGCACACTGAAGGACCTCGCGCTGGTGATGCTGGTCGGCATCCTGGTCGGCACTTACTCGTCGATCTTCTTCGCCACCCCGCTGCTGGTGACGTTGCGCGAGCGCACCGATCTCGTCCGCACCCATACCCGACGGGTGATGCGGCGGCGCAAACCGGCTCACGCGGCAACGCCCTCCGCCGACGACATCGTCTCCGAGGAAGAGGAAGGGACCGCTGAGCCGGTTGCCGCGCTGGCTGGCAAGCCGGCGCCCGGCGCCCGCCCGGTCCGGCCGTCCAGCAGCCGCGCTGGACGACCGTCGGGCAAGCGAAGCACCCGGCGGCGCTAGGCCGATGGCTTTCCGGCGCCCGCCCGCAGTCGTCTTCGCGGCGGCCGTCGTAGTGCTAGTCGCCCCGTTCGGATTGACGTCCTGCTCCGGCAACACCGCCGCACAGATCAACTACGCCGTCGGCGCGGCGCTGAGCACCTACAACGCGAGCACCGTTGTGGGCGCGGCGTCATCGGTGCCGCAGGCGTTCGCCCGGGTGCTGACCGGCTTCGGCTATCACGGCCCGGACGGGCAGATCGTGGGCGATCACGACTTCGGCACCGTCTCGGTGGTCGGCCGCGAACCACTGCTGCTCGACTACCAGATCGCCGATAATGCGGTCTACTCCGACGGCAAGCCCATCACGTGCGACGACATGGTGCTGGCATGGGCCGCGCAGTCGGGCCGCCTTCCGGGTTTCGACGCCGCCAGCCGCGCCGGCTACAGCGACATCGCGTCGATCGACTGCCAGCCGGGACAGAAGAAGGCCCGAGTGACGTTCGCCCCGGACCGGCCGTTCGCCGAATACGCGCAGCTGTTCACCGCGACGTCGATGATGCCGTCCCACGTCATCGCCGACGAGCTCGGCGTCGACGTCACCGGCGCACTGCAGAACAACGACGCGCCGACGGTCGCCAAGATCGCCCAGCTCTGGAACACCACGTGGGACCTCAAGTCCGGCATCGACTCGAAACACTTCCCGTCATCGGGACCCTACAAGCTGGACTCGGTGCACTCCGACGGCTCGGTGGTGCTGGTCGCCAACGATCGCTGGTGGGGCGCCAAACCGATCACCAAGCGAATCGTCGTGTGGCCGCGCAGCGCCGACATTCAGGACCGCGTCAACAAGGGGTCGTTCGACGTGGTCGACATCGCGGCCGGGTCGGCCGGAACGCTGAACCTGCCCGGCAGCTACCAGAGCATCGATTTCCCGTCGGACGGCATCGAGCAGCTCATCTTCTCCGGGCAGGGCCCGCTGGCGGCGCCCCCGGCGCGCCACGCGCTCGCCCTGTGCACGCCGCGCGACCAGATAGCCGGCGACGCGGGCGTGCCGATCGCCAACGTGCGGCTCAACCCCGCCAGCGACGACGCGTTCGCGGCCGCCGAAAACGCGGCGGAGGGCGGCCAGTTTTCCAAGCCCAACCCCGGCGCCGCCCGCGCAGCGCTGAACGGAGCGCCGCTGACCGTGCGGATCGGGTACCAATCGCCGGACGCGAGGCTGGCGGCGACGGTCGGCGCGATCGCCCGCGCCTGCGCGCCGGCCGGGATCACGGTGCAGGACGTGGCGTCAGTGGGCACCGGGCCGCTGACCCTGACCGGCAACCAGATCGACGTGCTGCTGGCCAGCACCGGCGGCGCGACAGGCAGCGGCTCCAGCGGCTCGTCGGCGGTCGACGCCTACGACCTGCACAGCGGCAACGGCAATAACCTGTCGGGCTACTCCAACCCTCACGTCGACGACATCATCAACACTCTGGCCGTGACCAGCGACCCGAAGCAGATCGGCAAGCTGGTCTCCGACGGCGCCGGGGCGCTGTGGGCCGACATGCCGACGTTGCCGCTGTATCGCCAGCAGCGAACGCTCGTCACGTCGAAGAAGATGTATGCCGTGAGCAGCAATCCGACCCGCTGGGGAGCGGGATGGAACGTGGACCGGTGGGTGCTGAGGCGATGACGCGTGACATCGCCGACGTGATCGCGTCGTTGACCCGCGAAGTGCCCGACTTTCCAGAGCCCGGCATCCAGTTCAAGGACCTGACGCCGCTGCTTGCCGACCCGGACGGGCTGGCAGCCGTGACCGACGCGCTGGCCGAGATCGCGTCGGGCGCCGAACTGGTGGCCGGCATCGACGCGCGGGGTTTCCTGCTCGGCGCCGCGGTGGCGACGCGCCTCGGCACCGGTGTGCTTGCGGTTCGCAAGGGCGGCAAGCTGCCGCCACCGGTACGCACAGAGACCTACAAGCTCGAATACGGCACCGCGACGCTCGAGATCCCGGCCGAGGGGGTTGACCTGGCCGGACGCAACGTCGTGATCATCGACGACGTGCTCGCGACCGGCGGCACCGTGGCGGCCACCGCACGGTTGCTGGACGACGCCGGCGCCGCTGTGACCGGTGCGGCCGTGGTGCTGGAGCTGGCCGCGCTTCGTGGCCGCGACGCGGTGGCTCCGTTGCCGGTCAGCAGCTTGCGCACCGTCTGAGCGATATCCTCGAAGGGCGGCGCGGAGTGCCGAAGGAGGTGGCGATGGCTGAGGACCACACGACGTCTCAGGCCGTGCAGACGCCTCCAGGCTCGGAGATGCCCTCGCTGGAGGTGCCCAAGTCGTCGTCGAGCGCGTCGCGGCGGGTGCGCGCGCGGCTGGCGCGTCGGATGACCGCGCAGCGCAGCGCCGTCAACCCGGTGCTGGAGCCGCTGGTCGCGGTGCACCGCGAGATCTACCCCAAGGCCGACCTGACGATGCTGCAGCGTGCCTACGAGGTCGCCGAGCAGCGCCACGCCGAACAGTTCCGTCGCTCCGGCGATCCGTACATCACCCACCCGCTGGCGGTCGCCAACATCCTGGCCGAGCTCGGCATGGACACCACCACGCTGATCGCGGCGCTGCTGCACGACACCGTCGAGGACACCGGTTACACGCTGGAGGCGCTGACCAACGACTTCGGCGAGGAGGTCGGCCATCTGGTCGACGGCGTCACCAAGCTCGACAAGGTCGTGCTGGGCAGCGCGGCCGAGGGCGAGACCATCCGCAAGATGATCATCGCGATGGCCCGCGACCCGCGGGTGCTGGTGATCAAGGTCGCCGACCGGCTGCACAACATGCGCACGATGCGTTTCCTGCCGCCGGAGAAGCAGGCCCGCAAGGCCCGCGAGACGCTGGAAGTCATTGCCCCGCTTGCTCATCGGCTCGGTATGGCCACCGTCAAGTGGGAGCTCGAGGACCTGTCGTTCGCGATCCTGCATCCGAAGAAGTACGAGGAGATCGTGCGGCTGGTCGCCGACAGGGCGCCGTCGCGTGACACGTACCTGGCCAAGGTGCGCGCCGAGATCATCGCCACCCTCAACGCGTCGAAGATCAGCGCGGTCGTCGAGGGCAGGCCCAAGCACTACTGGTCGATCTACCAGAAGATGATCGTCAAGGGCCGCGACTTCGACGACATCCACGACCTCGTCGGCGTGCGCATCCTCTGTGACGAGATCCGGGACTGTTACGCCGCCGTCGGCGTGGTGCATTCGCTGTGGCAGCCGATGGCGGGCCGGTTCAAGGACTACATCGCGCAGCCGCGGTTCGGGGTCTACCAGTCACTGCACACCACAGTCGTTGGGCCCGAGGGCAAACCGCTGGAGGTGCAGATCCGCACCCGCGACATGCACCGCACCGCGGAGTACGGCATCGCGGCGCACTGGCGCTACAAGGAAGCCAAGGGCCGCAACGGGCTGCCGCATCCGCACGCCGCGGCCGAGATCGACGACATGGCATGGATGCGCCAGCTGCTGGACTGGCAGCGTGAGGCCGCCGACCCCGGCGAGTTCCTCGAGTCGCTGCGCTACGACCTTGCGGTACAGGAGATCTTCGTCTTCACCCCGAAGGGGGACGTGATCACCCTGCCCACCGGATCGACACCCGTGGACTTCGCCTACGCCGTGCACACCGAGGTCGGCCACCGCTGCATCGGTGCCCGCGTCAACGGTCGGCTCGTCGCGCTGGAACGCAGGCTCGAAAACGGCGAGGTGGTGGAGATCTTCACCTCAAAGGCGCCGAACGCCGGGCCGTCGCGGGACTGGCAGACGTTCGTGGTGTCGCCACGCGCGAAGGCGAAGATCCGCCAGTGGTTCGCCAAGGAGCGCCGCGAAGAGGCTCTCGAGGCCGGCAAGGACGCGATCGCGCGCGAGGTGCGCCGCGGCGGGTTGCCGTTGCAGCGGTTGATGAACGCGGAGTCGATGGGCGCACTGGCCCGCGAGCTTCGCTACACCGACGTCTCGGCGCTGTACACGGCCGTCGGGGAGGGCCACGTGTCGGCCCGGCACGTGGTCCAGCGGCTGGTGGCCCAGCTCGGCGGCGACGACGAGGCCACGGACGAGCTGGCCGAGCGGTCGACGCCGGCCACGATGCCGGTTCGGCAGCGCAACACCGAGGACACCGGAGTCGCCGTGCCCGGCGCGCCCGGCGTGCTGACCAAGCTGGCCAAGTGCTGCACCCCGGTGCCGGGCGACAAGATCATGGGCTTCGTCACCCGTGGCGGCGGTGTGAGCGTGCACCGCACCGACTGCACCAACGCCGCGTCGCTCCAGGAGCAGTCCGAACGCATCATCGACGTCGAGTGGGCGCCGTCGCCGTCGTCGGTGTTCCTGGTCGCCATCCAGGTCGAGGCGCTGGATCGTCACCGGCTGCTGTCCGACGTGACCCGCGTGCTCGCCGACGAACGGGTGAACATCCTGTCGGCGTCGGTGACCACGTCCGGTGACCGGGTGGCCATCAGCCGGTTCACGTTCGAGATGGGCGACCCGAAGCACCTCGGCCACGTTCTCAACGTGGTGCGCAACGTCGAGGGCGTCTACGACGTCTACCGGGTGACCTCGGCCGCCTGACGCCGAGCCGATCGCGAGTGTCGAGTGTGAAGCCACTGCGAAAATCGCCAGAAATGTCGCGATCAGTTCACGCTCGGCACTAGGACCGGCTGTTTCGCTGCGCGGTACCGCGGGTACCGGTGGTACGTGGGGTTTGATCTATCGCCGACCGCGGCGCAACACGACCTGGCGAATCGGGCGCACAAGTTCGCCGAAGACTGCATCCGGCCGGTCGCGGCCGACTACGACAAACGCCAGGAATTCCCGTGGCCGGTGCTCGAAGAGGCGGCCCGGCAAGGCTTCTACAGCCCCCCGTTCTACCGGGACCTGATCGGCGACCCCACCGGGCTGTCGCTTCCGATGTTCATGGAGGAGGTGTTCTGGGGCTGTGCCGGGATCGGGTTGGCGATCGTGATGCCTGCATTGGCCCTATCGGCCATCGGATAGGCGGCCTCGCCGGAGCAGATGCTGCGGTGGGCGCCCGAATGTTTCGGCACCCCAGGCGATCTCAAGCTCGCCGCGCTGGCCATCTCCGAGCCGGAAGGCGGCAGCGACGTGCGCAATCTGCGCACGCGTGCCACCCGCGACGGCGGCGACTGGATCATTGACGGCCACAAGATGTGGATCGGCAACGGCGGCATCGCCGACGTCCACGTGGTCAACGCGGTCGTCGACCAGGAACTCGGACACCGCGGGCAGGCGCTGTTCGTCGTGGCGGGCGGCACGCCCGGTCTGGAGATGGCGCGCAAACTGGACAAGCTCGGCTGCCGGGCGTCGCACACCGCCGAGTTGAAGTTCAACGGCGTTCGCGTCCCCGGCGAGAATCTCCTCGGCGGCGAAGACAAGCTCGAACACACGCTCGCCAAAGCCCGCCAAGCGGCGGAAGGCGGCCGGCGCTCAGGATCGGCAACGCTCGGCACGTTCGAGCAGACCCGGCCGATGATCGCCGCGCAGGCACTCGGAATCGCCCGCGCCGCCCTCGAATACGCCACCGCGTACGCCAACCACCGGGAGGCGTTCGGCGCCCCGATCATCGACAACCAGGGGATCGCGTTCCCGCTGGCCGATCTGGCCACACAGATCGACGCGGCCCGGCTGCTGACGTGGAGGGCGTCGTGGATGGCGGCCAACCGGGTCCCGTTCGAGCGTGGCGAGGGCTCGATGTCGAAACTGGCCGCCAGCGAGGTGGCGGTCAAGGCCACCGAGCGGGCAATCCAGACGATGGGCGGCTGGGGCTACATCAACGACCACCCGGTCGAGAAGTGGTATCGCGACGCCAAGCTGTACACGATCTTCGAAGGCACCAGCGAGATTCAGCGCGTTGTGATCTCCAATGCCCTGGGTGCGGTCGACGGTTCCAAGCCGCTGCACTTCGAGCTGGAGCCGTCCGGCGGTCCGATCAACCGGATGTTCGGGCGCGGTACACCGATCCGCACACGCGCATCGACGGCCGCGCTTGCGATGAAGGACCGGTTGCCGCAGCCGGTCATGCGCGCCGCGATGAAACTGCTTCGCCCACCGCGCAAGTAGCTGAGGGCTCGGCAGGGTTAGTCGAGCCGCACCGACTTGATCGTCACGGGCGTCGCGGGTTTGCCGTCCTCGCCGCCGCCGGCCACGCCCGCCGCCGCGATCTTGTCGAGCGTGGCCAGGCCGGTCTGGTCGATCGTGCCGAACACCGTGTAGTTGGGCGGCAGCTGTGAGTCCTTGTACACCAGGAAGAACTGGCTGCCGTTGGTGTCGGGCCCGGCGTTGGCCATGGCCAGCGTGCCCCGCGGGTACACGATCGGCTGCTGCAGCGCCGGGTCACCCGGCGGGTACTGGTTCGTCGGGTATTCGTTCGCGAATTGGTAGCCCGGCCCGCCGGTACCTGCGCCGGTCGGGTCGCCGCACTGCAGCACCCCGAGGGTCTGCGATGTGGTCAACCGGTGGCATGGGGTGCCGTCGAAATAGCCCTGCTGAGCCAGGCTGGCGAAGCTGTTGACCGTGCACGGCGCCTTCGCGTTGTCCAGCATGATTCCGACCGGCCCCTGATCGGTCATCATGCTGACACTGATTTGCGCCGGGTCGGTTGGAATTTTCCCGGTGTGCGTGGGCGCGTTAACCGTTTTGGCGGCCGGCTGCTGAGTGGCGGGATACTCGCAGTTGTCGAAGCCCTGCGGCGCGCTGAACGGCGGCAGCACACCCGAAGCCGCTGGCGCGGCGCTGGCCGACGTCGCCGGCGACGTGTTAGGGGTAGCCGTCTTCTGGCCGGAGTTCTTGCCGGTGACGAAGTACAAAACCACCGCGGCGATCACCGCGGCCGCCAGCAGCGAGGCCGCGGCGATCGTCACGATCCGGCGCCGACGGGCCTGCCGCTCGCGCCGTGTGATCTGCCGTTCCAGTTTCCGCTTCGCTGTCGCACGCCGCTGTTCGTTTGTCGGCACCGCCGTCGTCCTCCTGGATCATTCCGTCATTTGACGCGTTTGCGCCACCGAGTGTGCCATGCACCCACAAACCCGCTTGTCGGCAGTGGAAAACTGGAGATCGTGTTGATCACCGCCTTCCCGACGGGCGTGCTGGCCTGCAACTGCTACGTGGTGGCGCGCGAGCGCGGCGGCGACGCGTTCGTCGTCGACCCCGGCCAGAGCGCGATGCCCAGGCTGCGGCGGGTGCTGGACGAGCATGGCCTCGCCCCGAAGGCCGTGCTGCTGACCCACGGGCACATCGACCACATCTGGTCGGCGCGCCAGGTCTCCGACAGCTTCGGCATCCCGGCGCACATCCACCCGGAGGACCGGTCGATGCTCACAGACCCGATCAGGGGCTTCGGGCCGCGGCTCGGGCAGCTCCTGCTTGGCGCGCTGTTCCGCGAACCGAAGCGACTCGTCGAACTCGGCGACGGCGACAAGCTGGACATCGGCGGCATCACCGTCACCGTCGACCACACCCCCGGGCACACCCGCGGATCGGTGACGTTCCGGATCACCGCCGAGACGGGTGCGGGCAGCCAAACCGGCCCGGTCGACGTCGTGTTCAGCGGCGACACCCTCTTCCAGGGCTCGGTGGGACGCACCGACCTTCCCGGCGGCAGCGGACGCGACCTGCTCGGCTCGATCGTGACCAAGCTGTTGGTGCTCGACGACGACACCGTGGTCCTGCCGGGGCACGGTGACTCCACGACCATCGGCGCCGAACGCCGAACCAACCCGTTCCTCGAAGGCCTGAGTTCGTGACCGAATTCCACGCGCCCAAGGGCGTCCCCGACTACCCGCCGCCCGAGTCGGCCCAGTTCGTGGCCGTGCGCGACGGCCTGCTCGACGCCGCGCGGCGCGCCGGCTACGGCGACATCGAGATGCCGATCTTCGAAGACACCACGCTGTTCGCCCGTGGCGTCGGCGAGTCCACCGACGTGGTCGCCAAGGAGATGTACACGTTCGACGATCGCGGCGGCCGCTCGGTGACGCTGCGCCCGGAGGGCACCGCCGGGGTGATGCGAGCGGTGATCGAGCACGGGCTCGACCGCGGACAGCTGCCCGTCAAGCTGTGCTATGCCGGGCCGTTCTTTCGCTACGAGCGACCCCAGGCCGGTCGCTACCGCCAGCTGCAGCAGGTGGGCGTCGAGGCGATCGGCGTCGATGATCCGGCACTGGACGCCGAGGTGATCGCGGTCGCCGACGCCGGATTCCGGTCATTGGGCCTGGAGGATTTCCGGTTGGAGATCACGTCGCTGGGCGACGACACCTGCAGGCGCCAGTACCGCGAATTGCTGCAGGACTACCTGCTGGCGCTCGACCTCGACGAGCCGACACGTCAGCGGGCGCTGATCAACCCGATGCGCGTGCTCGACGACAAGCGCGAGGACATGCGGGCGATGACCGCTGACGCGCCGGTGATGCTCGACCACCTATCCGACGGCGCCAAGCAGCACTTCGAGAGCGTGCTCGCACATCTCGACGCGCTCGGCGTGCCGTACACGATCAACCCGCGGCTGGTGCGCGGTCTCGATTACTACACCAAGACGACGTTCGAGTTCGTGCACGACGGGCTCGGCGCGCAATCCGGCATCGGCGGGGGAGGCCGCTACGACGGGCTGATGCATAGGCTTGGCGGAAAAGACCTGTCCGGTATCGGTTTTGGGCTCGGGGTCGACAGGACGATGCTCGGGTTACGCGCCGAAGGCAAGGCAGTCGGAACCACCACTCGATGCGAGGTGTTCTGTGTGCCTCTCGGCGAGCAGGCAAAGCTCGAGCTCGCGGTGCTGGCCGCCAGGCTGCGGGCGGCCGGGGTGCGTGTGGACATGGCGTACGGCGACCGCGGCCTCAAGGGCGCGATGCGCGCGGCCGATCGCTCCGGTGCGGCGCTGGCGTTGGTGGCCGGTGATCGCGACATCGAGGCGTTGACGATCGGCGTGAAGGACCTGTCGACCGGCGAACAGGACGACGTGCCGATCGGGGCCCTTGTGACCGACGTGCTCGCGCGGCTGGATCGGAAGCGTAGGTAACTGATCCGGTAGCGTGCGCGACATGACCATCGCGCGACGAGCGACGAGCAGGGCCGGGGTGGCCGTCGTGGTGGCAGCGTTCGTGGCGGCTGGGGGTGTGGCGGCCACACATGCGACGTCGAGTGCCGATCCGGGCGCCCACCAGGTCACCTACACGGTCACCACGCAGAGCGGAATGACCGGCAACGTCTCCTACATCAACACCGAGCCCCCGAGCCAGTCGGCATACGACTCCAACTCGTCGCAGTACCTGACGCAGGTGCGCACTCCGCTCGACCCGGGGCAGCCGTGGGTGTACCAGACGACGCTCAACGACCCCAACCAGTGGGCGCTCGTCTCCGCAAGTGGCGCACTGAGGGTGGCGCCGCATCTGCATTGCGAGATCGCCGTCGACGGGGTAACAGTCGTCCAGAACGACGGCGACAGCGGCGTGCAGTGCGCACTGCGGCCCTGGTAAGTCAGCCGGGCTGAGTCAGCCGGCGAACACGTAAACCCAGGCGTGCTCTCCCGATCTGAGCGGCACTGAGACGCGCATGTAGTCGTCGACCTCGTACTCGTCGGCGGATGCGAGTTCGGCCTCGCTGATCTCGAACACGGTGCCCTGCACCTCGGCGCCGGGCCGGTCGGTCGGCTTGAGAATCGGGTGCCGGTCGCTGCCGCTGGTCGCGA
This sequence comes from uncultured Actinomycetota bacterium, assembly GCA_963811535.1. GTDB lineage: Bacteria > Actinomycetota > Actinomycetes > Mycobacteriales > Mycobacteriaceae > Mycobacterium. The sequence goes on from CAWERF010000004.1 coordinate 912,065, forward strand.
TCACATGAGGGTCGTTGATCACCACATAGTCCAGGTCGTAGCCAACGATCGCGTCGGGGCGCCCGTCGAGCTCGCGGTCGAAGGTGGTCAGCTGCACGTCCCGGTGTCGCAGCGTCCCGTAGGAGAACAGCAGCACGGTCACGCCGGCGTGCGCAGGTTCCGGACGAACTGCGCCACGGCGGCGCCGATTTCGTCGGGGCTGTCCTCCTGGATGAAGTGCACACCGTTCACCGTGACCTCTTCCAGGTTGGGCCAGCCCCGGATGATTCCGCGGATGCGATCGCGCACGATCGCACCGGGTTCGGCGTTGATGAACAGCTTCGGCACATCGCTTCCGGCCAGCCAGCGGCCATAGTCCTCGACCACCGCGACGACATCGGCGGGCTCGCCCTCGATCGGGATGTTGCGCGGCCAGGACAGCGTCGGCCGCCGGTCCTCGCCGGCGTTGGCGAATGGCCTCCGATAGTGGTTCATTTCCTCGTCGCTCAGCTTTCGCCGGATCGCGCCGGGCAGCACCGCCTCGACGAACAGGTTCTGCTCCAACACCATTCGCTCGCCCTCCGGCGACCGGAAGCCCTGGAACACCCCCCGAACGCTTTTGTCCCAGTCGTCCCAGGTCATCGGCGTGACGACGGATTCCATGAACGCGATGCCCTGCACGAGGTCGCGGTGCTGATTGGCCCAGTCGAAACCGAGCGCCGAGCCCCAGTCGTGCAGCACCAGCACCACATTGTCGCCGAGATCCAGCGCTTCCCACAACGCGAACAGATGATCGCGCTGTTCGAAATAGTGGTAGCGATCCGGGCCCGACGGACTCAGTTTGTCAGAACCGCCCATCCCGATCAGATCGCACGCGACGAGGCGGCCCAGGCCCTCCAGGTGCGGCATCACGTTGCGCCACAGATACGACGAGGTCGGGTTGCCGTGCTGGAAGACGATCGCGTCACCATCACCTTCGTCGATGTAGGCCATGCGTTTGCCGTTGACCTCCCGATGTCGCAGACGCCCGTAGGGTTTCGCTCCGGTCATCGCTGCGCTCCTTCACTGGTCCGCGGACCCACGATGAGCACCCTACGAGACGAGCGCCGGGTGAGCAGGCTGATCCCATTCGATCGTGTAGCGCTGCTCGGTGCCCATCGACTCCTCCAGGTTCATCGTCTTGAACACGACCCGAAGCAGCACCGGCATCAGCCGCTGCGCGATCGGGCCCGGCGCCTTCGTGTGATTGATCTTCGCGCCACGTTTGGCGATCTTCTCGACACGGGCGCGGCGCATCTGTTCGTACACGGTGAACGCGGACGACAGGTCGGGCATGTCGCGCAGGCAGCGGGCGAGCTGTACGCCGCTCTCGATGGCCAGTGACGCCCCTTGCCCGGTGCTGTTCGACGGTGCGTGCACCGCGTCGCCGACCAGAACCATCCTGCCCCGGTGCCAATGGGGCACCGGCGGCATGATGTGCAACGCCCCGACGGTCTGCAGGTCACCCTCGGTGGTGTGCTCGGCAAGCATCGATCCCGGATAGTTGTGCCGTAGGTCTGCCGAAGCGTCGCCAGCCATTCGGCACTGGGGATTTCTCGTGCCTGAGTCAGCCAAAGATACTGCAGAGAAGGTAGATTCGCGCCCCAGCCCACGCGGCCGTCGGCACGGCCCCAGTACAGGTAGTAGGCGTGACGGCCGAACGCGAACGTCATCGTTCCGGGGGTCAGCTCAAGGTGACAGTTTGCCAGGCCCTCGAACCCGAGCAATCCGGTGTAGCCGGCGCCGGGTGCCGCGGGATCGATGATGCTGCGCACGCGAGAGCGCACTCCGTCGGCGCCGACGAGGATCTCACCGGTGGCATGGGTGCCGTCGGCGAAGTGCGCCGTGACCGTCTCGGGGTGTTCGTCGACGCCAACGAGCCGCTTGCCGTGCTCGAACCGGACGCCCGCTTGCTGAGCGCGGGCATGCAGGATGCGGTGCAGCACGCCGCGCTCGATGAGTTGGCGTCGCGGCAGCCCCGGCAGGGACGGTAGTTCGACACCGGGCTTGCTGTTGATCGACATCACGGATCGGATGATCGGCTGGGCGACGTCGCGTACCGCGTCGCCGGCACCGATGATCCCAAGGGCCGCAACCCCGTTCGGTTCCAAAGCAAGCGAGCCGCCGATGCCGTTGGACACCGCCGGGTACGCCTCGTAGACCGTGGCCTCGATGCCGGCCTTAGCCAGTGCAGTGGCGGCGACCGGACCGGCGATGCCGCCGCCGATGACGAGCGCTGAGCGTGTTGCGGGCATGGTGAATTCTTCTCCTTGGGTGTGCGTCACCCGCCGCGGACAGCTCGGCGCTATCGTTGGTTGCCACCTTGGAGCCGGGCTCGTTGCGCGCGGGTCGGTTTCGGGTATTGCGGTTCCGGTGGCGGCGTTGCTGCGCCGCCACCGGAATCGGAGGCTAGGTGTCCGGTATCGCCCCCCTTCGCGCCAGCTCGGCGAACTCGGCAGGCGCATCGCCACTGTGATGCCATGTGCGCCAACTGCTGAGGTCGGGGAACGTACCGGCGGTCAGCTCGTCGAGCACCGAGCGGATCCATGCCGCTTCTGCATCAAGCAGTGCGATACGGTATTCGTCCTCGATCAGGAAGAGTCGGGGAATCTCGTTGCGATTCTCATCAAACACAGTCCGCTGTTTCGTGATTGCCTGCGTCAGCCGATCCAGCCGGGTCCGCAGCAATGCAGTGACTTCATCGGGTGGCAACGCGGCCAGCACGGACAGGGCCGCCGTGAATCTGGTCTGTTCCTCCTCAACGTCGGCGATCAGCTCGCGGGTCCACTCGCGCAGTTCCTGTCGGCCGGCTTCGGTGATCCGGTACACGGTGCGCTCGGGCCTGGCCCCCTGCCTGGTGACTTGCGTGGGTTCGACGAACCCGTGTCGCTCGAGGTTCTGCACCACGGTGTAGAGCGAGCCCCATTTGATGTTCATGTCGCGGTCTTTGCCACGGGCCCGCATGACTGAAGCCATCTCGTAGCGGTGCATCGGGCGCTCCAGCACCGTCGCCAACACGGCGAGGCCGAGCAGGTTCGACACCTTGCGGCCGCTGCTCACGGTTCACCTCCAATTACTCGCACACGAATATACGTTTACGGATAGATGCGCGCAACGGCCTCGCCGGGCTCCCTTGACAGCAAGTCGAACATGGGTTCGAATGGAGCTTATGCGCTGGGACGGTCAGGCGGTCGACGTCGACGACGGAGCGCTGCCAGGCCTGCAGCGACTGGGCTTCGTGCGCACCGTGCGAACACCGCAGTTCGAGGGCATCACGTTCCACGAGGTGTTGTGCAAGTCGGCGCTCAACAAGGTGCCGAATGCGGCGATGCTGCCCTTCCGCTACACCGTCAACGGCTTCCGCGGCTGCTCCCACGCGTGCAGGTACTGCTTCGCCCGCCCGACGCATGAGTACCTGGAGTTCGATTCCGGCAAGGACTTCGACAGCGAGATCGTCGTCAAGACCAACGTGGTCGAGGTGCTGCGCCGCGAGCTGCGAAAGCCGTCGTGGTCCCATGAGACCGTCGCATTGGGCACCAATACCGACCCGTATCAGCGGGCGGAGGGGCGCTATGCGTTGATGCCCGGCATCGTCGGCGCGCTGGCCGATTCCGGCACGCCCTTTTCGATCCTGACCAAGGGCACGCTGCTGCGCCGTGACCTGCCGCTGCTGACCGCCGCCGCGCGCCGCGTTCCGCTCAGCGTTGCGGTATCGCTGGCGGTCGCCGATTCCGACGTGCACCGCGACGTCGAGCCGGGCACGCCGTCGCCGCAGGCCCGCTTGGCGCTGATCGCCGCGATCCGCGAGGCGGGACTCGACTGCCATGTGATGGTCGCGCCGGTGCTGCCGCATCTGACCGACTCGGTCGAACACCTCGATGCACTGCTGGGCCGGATCGCGGCCGCGGGCGCCACCGGGGTCACCGTGTTAGGCCTGCATCTGCGCGGGTCCAACCGCGGCTGGTTCATGGACTGGCTGGCCCGATCACACCCCGAGTTGGTCGACCGTTACCGCGAGTTGTACAGCCGCCGTGCGTATCTGCCACCCGAGTACCGCGAGATGCTTGGGTCCCGGGCCGCCCCGCTCGTGGCCAAGTACCGGCTCGCCGGTGACAGGCGCACGTTCGCGGCCACACCGGCCGCGGTCGCGGCACCGGTTCAGCCGACGTTGTTCTAGTCGGAGCGTCCGCTGCGCCGGACCTCTCGGAACGGCACCCCGCGGTCGGCGGCATACTCGCGCGGGAAGCCAAGCACACGCTCACCGATCACGTTGCGCGCCATTTCGGTGGTACCCCCGCCGAGGGACGCAGTTTGCCGTGCGAGATAGCGCTCGCCAATCCGGAGCAGGTCGGCGGAGTCGGCGACCACGCCGGCGCTTCCGACGATCGCCAGGGTCGTGTCCATCTCGAGATGCACGGTCTCGGAGTGGAAGTTGCGAACGAGCGACCCGGCGGCCGGGGGCAGGGATCCGTCGCGGACCGCGTGGTAGACGTGGTGGTTGAGCTGTTCCTGCACAATTCGGTAAACCAGCGCCCGCCCCGCCAGTACGTGGACCCGTTCGTTGTCGGCCTGGCCGGTCGCCTCGGCGAGCGCCGTGTAGTCGATCGGTCTGTCGGTGACGCCTTCACTGCCAATGCCGCTGGCGAATTCCGAGCCGCCGCCGACAGCGCGCCGCTCGTGATAGAGCTGGCGAGACGCCACCGCCCAGCCGTTGTTGACCTCACCGACGATTGCGTCGTCACCCACTTCGAGGCCATCGAAGAACTCTTCACAGAACTCGTTGAACCCGTTGACCTGTGTGATGCGGTGCAACGTGATTCCGGGGCTATCGATGGGCACGAGGAACATCGTCAGGCCCTCGTGCTTGGGGACATCCCAATCCGTCCGGGCCAGAAGCAGGCCGTAATCGGCGGCAAATGCGCTGGTGCTCCAGGTTTTCGCGCCGTTGATCACCCACTTGTCGCCCTGGCGGTCGGCCCTTGTGATGACGCCTGCGAGATCCGACCCGCCGTTGGGTTCCGACAGCAGCTGCACCAACACCTCTTCGCCGCGCAGCGCCGCCGAGATGTGTTGGCGCTTCTGCTCTTCGGTGGCGGTGTCGAGGATCGTGGCGCAACAGATCGTAAAGGTCGGCGTGTTCAGGATCATCGGCATTGCGTAGTTGACGGTTTCGGCGTCGAATGCCTTTTGGTACTCGATACCCAGACCCAGTCCGCCGTACTCGCGGGGGAAGCAGATGCCGGCGAACCCGCCGTCGTGGAGCCGCTTCTGGAGTTCGCGGGCTCGCTGCCAGGCTGATTCCTCGCCGCGGTCGGCTACCGGGGGATCGGCCGGGTCGATGCTGGGCATGTTCTCGGCCAGCCAGGCCCGTGCCCGGGCCGCGAATTCCGACGGGGTTTCGGTCATGAGGCGGACCGACCTTGCTTCGTCAACTCATAAACGCGCACGTTGTGCTCTTCGGGCGTGCCGAACATGGCGCGGTACAACGTGACTCGCCGCAGGTACAGATGCAGGTCGTGTTCCCAGGTGACACCGATACCGCCGTGCAGCTGGATGCAGTCCTGGATGATGGGCGCCGCTTTCTCGCCGACATAGGACTTCGCCACACTGACCGACATCGCGGCACCCGGGGAGCGCGACGCGACATCCGCCACGGCCGCACGGGTTGTGGCCCGGCATGCCTCGAGCCACATCTTCATGTCGGCGAAGCGGTGCTTGAGCGCCTGATACGACACCAGCGGGCGCCCGAACGTGTGCCGGTCGAACGCCCACTGGACGGTGAAGCCGAACACGGTGTCGAGGATGCCGATGACCTCGGCGCACTGCAGCACCTGCGCTATCTGGCTCTGCCGTTGGATCAGCGCCGCGGTCTGCTCTGGGCTTCCGACGGCGGCGCTGTCATCGACATCAACCCCGTCGAAATGCACCCGGGCATAACGCTTTACCAAGTCGAGCGACTGCTGCGGTTCGACCCGCAGGCCCGGAGTGTCGGCGGGCACCAGGAACTGGCGCGGTGCGCCATCGCACCGCGCCACGACCAGGAAGAGCCCGCTTTCGGCGCCGGCCTCGACGCGGTCCTTGACGCCGTCGAGGCGGTAGCCGGTCGCCCTCGGCGTTGCCGTGAGCTCGGGTTCGAGCGGCGCCCACGGCTTGCCGGGTTCGTACACCGCCCACGAGGCGATGACCTCGCCCGCCACCAGCGACTCGATTGTCTTTGTGTGCCGGTGACTTTCGTCCGCCTCCAATGAAGCGTCGACGAGCCCGGCCAGCACGGTGCTCACCGGGTGCAGTGGCCCCGGTCCGACGGTCCGGCCGATCTGCTCGGCGAGGCTCGCCAAGTCGTCGACACCGTTCCCGGAGACGCTGCCGCCGCCCAGTTCCTCGGGCACCAGCAGGCCCGCCCAGCCGAGCTCGGCCGCGCGCCGCCACCAGTCCGGCTCGAAGGAAATACCGGCGGCGTGCAGCTCACGCACCCGGCTCAGCGATGCTTCCTTCTCCAGGAATGCCTGCGCCGTCGAAGCGAAGAGCAATGTCTCCGGTGAAGAGGCTCCGGTCACGCGGGAACCGGGCTGGGGATCTTGAACAGCTTCATCATGTTGCCGCCCATGATCCTTGCCTTGTCCTCGTTCGGCAGATCCGCGAGTTCGTCGACGAAGGTGATGGGATCCTTCAGGCCCTCCGGGTGCGGCCAGTCCGAACCGAACACCACGCGGTCGCTGCCCACCATCTTGACGATCTCGGTGAAGCGGTCCTCCCAGAAGGGGCTGATGAACACGCAGCGCTTGAACGCCTCGATCGGATCTTCGAGGAAACCGTTCGGCATCTTCGCGTAGGTGCCCTTCAGCTGCTTGAACAGGTAGGGCACCCAGTCGGCGCCGTTCTCGATCGACAGCACGCGGAGTTCGGGGTTGCGCGACAGCGCACCATGGCACACCAGCGCGGCCATCGCGTCTTCGATCGGCCTCTTGCCCATCGCGACCGTACGGAACGCGGTCGGCTTAAACGGCAGGAACTCGTCACCGGGTTCCCACACGTTCAGGAATTCGGAGTACCCGCTGTCCGACGCGTGCATCGACACCGGGATGTCGGCCTTGATGCAGGCCTGCCAGAACGGGTCGAACTCCTCGAGCCCGAACGAGCGGGTGCCGCGGTAGCCGGGGACCGGAGCCGGCCGCACCAGCACCGTGCGGGCGCCGTGGTCCAGGCACCACTGCAGCTCCTCGAGCGCGCGGTCGACGATCGGCAGCGTGACGACCGGCGTCGCGAAGATGCGGCCCTCGTAATCGAAGGTCCATGTCTCGTACATCCACTCATTGAGCGCGTGGATCACGTCGTGGGTCATGTCGGGATCGTCCTTCATGCGCTCCTCGACGAGGCTGGCCAGCGTCGGGAACATCAGCGCGTAGTCGATGCCGAGTTCGTCCATGACCTCGAGCCGCGGGCCGGGCTCGCGGAAGGCGGGGATCGCCTTCATGGGCTCGCCCAACACCTCCCGGTAGCTCTTGCCGCCGCTGCCGTGCCGGAAGTACTCCTCCTGAGCGCCCGGCCGGGCGACTACGTCGAAGGTGGGGTTGGGGATGTAGTCGCTGATGTGGCCGCGAACGACGATCTTCGTGCGGCCGCGCACCTGCACGTAGTCGATGACGTGCTTGCGCTTGTCGGGCAGGAACTTGGTCAGCGCCTCCTGCGTCTCGTACATGTGGTTGTCGGCGTCAAACACGGGGAACGGCAGCTCGCGTGACGGCATGGCGACCTCCTTGTAAGTCCTGGCTTAAGAGTCCTAGTAACCTAAAGCGGTAATGACGTTACCACTCTTGTAGCAGCGAAAACGAGGCCCGCGCAAGTTGCGATCGTCACAACGCTGACGAGCGGGTTCTCCGAAACGGAGAAGCCGCTCGTCAGCGGCGTGGTTTGTCGCTTTCCAGCCCCCGTACGCAGAACTCGTAGATGTGCCCGCTGTCGATCGGGACACCGTTCAGTTCAACGCCGAGCATGCGCAGCCGCATCGCGCCCAGCACCGTCTGCATGATCAGCGCGGCCGAGGTCTCGACGTCGAGGTCGGAGCGGAACGCGCCCTCCGCGATGCCCTGATCGAGTATCTCGCGGATCAGCTGGTGCAGCGGCAACAGAACCCTGGCGTACTCGCGCGGCCGGCTCTCGGCGAGATGGTCGTTGTAGAACGTCAACCCCCTGTTGATGCCTTCTTGCGTGCTCGTATGTGCCGGCGCGCAGATCCGATCGATCAGCAGGCGAAGCGCGGCCGTGCTGGACAACTCCGCCGTTTCATCGCGCCATCGCCGGGCAGACTCCGCCATGATCTTGTCGATGAGTGCGAGCAGCAGTTCGTCCTTGGTGGCGAAGAGCTGGTAGAACGCCCTCAGCGACGTCTTGGACCGCTCGACCACCTCGAGCACGGTGAAGTCTGTCCGGCCCGTTTCACCCAGGATTTCCAGCGCCGACTTCATGAAGCGGTCGGTGCGGGACTCCGCCTTGCGCCGGGCAGCGTCCAGCGACTGCTCCACTGCCCGCTGCCGCAGGCTTCCGCCGGTATCCGTCGGCTTGTCCATGAGGAACATCCTCCCGGTCGCGCCCATGTGCTCGTTGACCTTGGAGAACGACGTTACCGGTATAGCAGAGGCTGGAGGCGACTTGCCGCTACTGTGTTGCACCGATGGCCGAATCGACTCCGTCGGCGTTCGAGGACCGTCCCGACTACCGCATCGACATCCACCGCCACCGCAACACGGTGACGGCGGAGTTCGGCGGCCGGGTGATCGCGTCGTCGGCCGCTGCGCTGCTCGTCGACGAGCAAGACCACGGCCTCGTGTTCTACTTCCCGCGCCCGGCCGTTGCGGTCAAACTGCGTTCGGACACAACACAATCCAGTCGTTGCGCGTACAAGGGCGATGCCACCTACTGGCGGTTCGGCGGCGACGGCGGGGACGCCGTGTGCTGGAGCTCCGAGGACCCGTACCCGCAGGCGGCCCGGCTCGCCGGACACATCGCGTTTTATCAGGACAAGGTGGCCGTGCGGGTGGACGAGGCGCGCCCGGCGGTCGTCGGATAACCGAGAGGCGAAACAAACCATGACTACGGAATCCGAGCAGACGCAGTGGTCGGTCACCGGGCTGCTCGACTTGTTCGACGTGCAACCCGACGGACCCGACCGCTTCGCCGGCCAGACCGGCATCGCAGCTGAGGACGAGCGTCAGGTCGTGGAGGGCACTCAGGTGCTTGCACAGGCGATCGTCGCCGCGGCGAAACGGTTTCCCGACAAGTCGGTGCGATCCGCGCACGCGGTGTTCGCCCGCGCCGTCGTGGTCGGGCCGCCGGTCGAATTCGACATCGACGTCGTTCACGAGGGCCGCTCGATGGCCACCGCCGTCATCGCCGCGCAGCAGAACGGTCGGCGCTGCATCACGGTGACGGTGCTCGCCGACGTCCCGTCAGGCGACGTGATCCGTCACCACCTCCCGCGTCCCGACGTAGCGTCCCCCGCCGACTCGAACGTCTCGCCGATGCCGATGATCGGGCGCGAGCTGCGGCTCGTAGACGTGGTCGACGTCAACAGTCCCGACGAGGTCGGGCCGCCGGAGCTCTACGCCTGGCTTCACTACGACCCGATCCCGTCGCGCGACGATCTGGCCAAGGCGCTGATCGCGTACTTCACCGGCCACCTCGGCATCTCGACCACGATGCGCGCGCATGAAGGAATCGGCACGGCCCAGTCGCACCTGACGGTGTCGACCGCGCCGATGACCATAACGGTCAGCTTTCACGAACCCGTGCGGTGGGACGGCTGGCTGCTGTACTCGCACGAGAGCACCCAGGTCGGCGCCGGCATGTCCTATGTGCGTGGCGCGGTGCACACCGAGGAGGGCGACCTTGTCGCGTCGTTTTCGCAAGACGCGTTGATCCGGCCGTTGCGTACCAGCGACACGGCCATCGCTGCGCAGTCGCGGCTGTAGGTCAGATCTTCAAATAGCCCTTATCCGCGGGGATCTGGGCCGCAGTCACCAACGAGGACGCATCGCTGGCGAGCCACACGACGATGTCGGAAATCAGGTCCGGGTCGGCCAGCGATTCGGTGGGCAGCGCGCCGGGCGAGAAGCTGTGAACGTAGTTCGGGTGGTCCTGGAAGACCTTGTACATCGACACGTCGTTGCCCATCGGCGTGTCCGTCCCGTACGGATGCACGGAGTTCACCCTGATTCCGAACTCGCCCAGCTCGACCGCCAGCGAATTGGTCAGGCCGACGACACCGAACTTGCTCGCACAGTAGTGACCGCAGCCGGGAACCGCCTTGATTCCGGCGGCCGAACTGATCGTGATGATCGATCCGCCGTTGCCGGCGTCGATCATGGGTGGCACCACAGCCTTGATGGTGTTCCACAACCCGGTCAGGTTGATGTCCAGGGTGTCCTGCCACTGTCGCGCCGAAATCTCCCACAGCCGGCCCCAATTCAGCACGCCGGCGTTGGCCACGACGATGTCGAGGCGACCGAACTGCACGAGCGCGTCGGACACCACGCGCTGTTGCCCGGCCGCGTCACGGACGTCGACCCGGTCGGCCAGGATCTTGCGTCCTTCGCCCTCGACCAGGCTCACCGTTTCGGCGAGGTCTTCCGGTTGCGAGGGTGGGTACCCGTTGTGCTCGGCGACGCGCCCGCAGGCGTCGATCGCGACGATGTCGGCACCCGCGCGCGCAAGCCGGACGCAGTGCGACCGCCCCTGTCCACGGGCCGCGCCCGTCACGTACGCGACCTTGCCGGCCAGCGGGCTGTGGGGATTCGTCATGCCGGCACATCCTTCCGTAACGATGCTGAGCGTGTGGTCTCGGGTCGGCGGGAGAAGCCGTGATGCGACAGTGGCGATCTGCGGACACATGGGCGAATTTCAGACCAATATCGTGATCACGACGACAACCATCTTCTCGCATGCCCGCTTATTTTTAACGACTACGCCGCACGGAGCGCGGTCAGTTTGCGCACGGATGCGCTGGGCAGATCCGACGTCAGACAGCAGACCCCGACGTTCGGCGGCGGCCATTCCATCGGGAAGCCGATCAGCCGACTGCGAAATCCCCTGACAGCGCCGACCTCAGCACGTCGAGGCCCAACCCGCCGAGGTCGAGTGCGCGGCGGTGAAACTCCTTCAGCGAGACGCCCCGGGCGAGCATCTCGTCGCGGAGTTGCTGCCAGATGCGCTGTCCGACAGCGTACGACGGCGCCTGGCCGGGCCACCCTAGATACCGGTCAAGCTCGAAGCGCAGCGTCTCCTCGGCCTGCGCGCAGTGGGTGCGCAGGAACGCCCATGCGCGGTCGGCGTCCCAGACACCGCCGTTCGGAGCGGTCAGCCCACAGTGCACGCCGATGTCGATCACCACGCGGGCGGCGCGGAACCGTTGCGCGTCGAGCATCCCCATCCGCTCGCCGAGGTCGTCGAGGTAACCGAGCTCGGCCATCAGCCGCTCGGCATACAACGCCCAGCCCTCGCCATGCCCCGACACCCAGCAGCCCAGCCTGCGCCAGCGGTTCAGCTCGTCGGCCAGCACGACCGCACGGCCGATCTGGAGGTGGTGGCCGGGAACGCCCTCGTGATAGACGGTGGTGGTCTCCTGCCAGGTGTGAAATGTCGTCACCCCCGCAGGCACCGACCACCACATCCGCCCGGGGCGGCTCAGGTCCTCCGACGGACCGGTGTAGTAGATCCCGCCGGTCTGCGTGGGCGCGATCCGGCACTCGAGCCGGCGCAGCGGCTCCGTGATGTCGAAATGCGTACCGGCCAGCGCGTCGACCGCGCGGTCGGACAGCCGCTGCATCCAGGCCTGCAGCGCCGCCGTTCCCTCGATGGTGTAGCGGGGCTCGGCGTCCAGCCTACGCATCGCCCCGGCCACGGTGGCGCCGGGGTAGAGCCGCTCCGCGATCGACTCCTGTTCGGCGACAATCGCTTCCAGCTGGCCCAGCCCCCACTCGTACGTTTCGTCCAAGTCGACCGCGGCGCCCAGATAAGCACGCGACAACACCCGGTACGCGTCGCGGCCGAACGCGTCGTCGTCGCGGGCGCGGGGCCCAATCTGGTCGCGCAGCACATCCGCGAGTCGGCGGTATGCGTCGGCCGCGGCCGCCGCGGCGGTGGTCAATTCGTCGCGCATAAGCGACGGGGCGGATTTGACGAGGCCGGTGAACAGCCGCTGAATGCGGCCTGCCTGCTCGATGCCGCGGGCCACCTGCCGCGCGGCCGGTGGGTGCCCGCCGGCGACGGCGGCGCGCAGGCCGTCGGCGTAACTCTGTGCGCCGCGGGGAACCGCGGCCAGCCGACGTCGGATCACCGCCCAGTCGTCGTGCGTGTCGGTCGGCATCAGATCGAACACGTCGCGCAACGACTGCAGCGGCGACGCGATCACGTTGATTTCGCCGAGATCCAATCCGGCGTCGTGTAATTCGATCGCGACGCCGAGTCGCTCGCGCATCGCCGCAACCGTCACCCGGTCGACGTCGTCGGCGGGCGACACGTCGGCCAGTTCGGACAGCGCCGCGCGGGCCGCCTCGGCGCGGGCCGCGACAGCCTCGGGGGAGTAGTCGGTGACGCCCTCGTCGTGACCGGCGATTCCGAGTTCGGTTGCGGCGCAGGGGTCTAGCGTCGCATACGTCTCGAGGTAACGCTCCGCTACCGTGTCGACGGCGGTGGTTGCCCTACCCAAGGTTGGCGGCGTTGAACGTGTCGCACTGCGCGGGATCGCCGGTCTGGTATCCGACCGTGAACCAATGCTGGCGCTCCGCGGACGAACCGTGCGTCCAGGACTCCGGGTTGATCCGGCCCGTCGCCTGCTTCTGGATCCGGTCGTCACCCACCGACGCGGCCGCCGACAGCGCGTCGGCGATGTCCTTGTCGCTGAGCGGCTCCAGGTACGGCACACCGGTGCTCTGCTGCTTGGTGATCGCGGCGTAGTGCGCCCACACACCGGCGTAGCAGTCGGCCTGCAACTCGGTGCGCACCCCGTTGCCCTGCGCGCCCTGCGCGCCCTGCTGCGCGCGGCCCAGGTCGCCGAGCAGGTTCTGCACATTGTGGCCGTACTCGTGCGCGACGACGTACTCCTGCGCGAGTGGCCCACCGCTGGAACCGAATTGGTCGACGAGCACCTTGAAGAACCCAGTGTCGAAGTAGGCGGTCCGGTCGACCGGGCAGTAGAAGGGGCCGACGGAGGTGTCGGCCGGGCCGCAGCCGGTGTTGACGGAGTCGGTGAACAGCCGCATGTTCGGAGGCTGATAGCGCGAACCGAGCAGCTGACTCCAGACCGCGTCGACGGAGTTGCCCGTCGCCACCACCCGGCACTGCACGTACTTGTTCGCGTCGGCACCCGTCTTGCACATGCTGATGTCGACGGGTTGTCCGCCCGACTGCTGCGGGACCGGCTGCTGGCTGACGACGGTGCCTGGGTCCACGCCGAGCAACAGCGCGATGACCGCGATCACCAGGCCGCCGAGACCGCCGCCGATCGCGATGGCGCGCCCCCCGCCGCCTCCACTGGTCGACGTCCTGCTCGTATCGATCTGCATGCCCTCGTTGAACGTCATCGCCACCGCTCCTTCGCATCGCCGATCGGGCTGCTTACCGGCCGCGTCAAGCTTCCCACACTACGATTCGATCGTGGCCGTCGTTGTCGAACTCCCGACCGTCGTCCACACCGTGTGTGGTGCGTTGCGCGGCACCACCGATGCCGGCGTCGGCGTGTGGCGCGGGGTCCCTTACGCCGAACAGCCCGTCGGGGAACGCCGATTTCTGGCCCCGGCTCCGCCGTTGTCGTGGAGCGGTGTCCGCGACGCGACCCGGCACGGCCCACTGCCCCCGCAGGGCAAATCGTTCGTCGGCGGCGGCCGCGACGACCCGAAGGTCCGCGACGAGGCGTGCCTGACGCTGACGGTGTGGTCGCCGAACCCCGGCGGGTCGCTGCCCGTGATGGTGTGGATCCCTGGCGGTGCGTTCGTATTCGGGGCCGGGCAATTCCAGCTGTACAACGGCTCGCGGCTGGCGGCCAACGGCGACGTCGTCGTGGTCAACGTGACCTACCGTATCGGGGTGTTCGGGGGGCTGGAGCTCAGCGCGCTGGGCGACGGGTTCGACGACAACCTCGCCCTTCGCGACCAGATCGCAGCGCTGCAGTGGGTTCGCGACAACATCGCGACGTTCGGCGGTGATCCCGGCCGCGTCACGGTGTTCGGCGAGTCCGCCGGCGCCACGTCGGTGCTGGCGCTGCTGGCAAGCCCGGCAGCCGCGGGACTCTTCGGCCGCGCGATCGCCCAGAGCCCGGCGCTGCCGCTGATCGCCGACTACGAGCTGCGGGCCCGCCGCGCGCACGACTTCCTGCGTCAGCTCGGCGTCACTGCGGCTGAGGTGAAGGCGTTGCCGCAGCGACGGTTACGGCATGCCGCCGGCCTGCTTCAACTGCGCAGCGCCACGGCCACCCCCACGCTGGCCTACGGGCTGACACACGGTGTCGAGCTGCTGCCGCGGCACCCGGTCGACGCCGCCCGCGCCGGCGCGTTGGCCCTGCTGCCGCTGATCGTCGGCACCAACAGCCACGAGGCGTCGATGTTCGCATGGTCCAAGCCGCCGATGCTGCCGACCACGCCCGCGTCGATCAACGCATACTTCGACCGCGTCGCGCCTGACGCACGAGACCATGTGCTGGCCGCCTACCCGGGCTATCCGCGGCGGAGGGCGGCGATCGCGGTCGGCTCCGATGTCATGTTCGGGGGGCCGACATGGGCATTCGCCGATGCGTACAGCGCGCAGGCGCCGACGCACTGCTACCGCTTCGACCACGCCGGCGTGAGCCTGCGGGCCCTCGGGCTGGGCGCCACCCACGGCAGCGAGATCGTGCACGTCCACCACAGCTACGGCTCATATTTGGGCCGCGTGATTCACCCGCTCGGCCGCCGGGTGCAGCCGTCGGTGGGCAGGCGCATGCAGCGGGCCTGGCTGGACTTCGCCCACGATGGCGCCGTGCGGGACTGGCCGTGCTACGAGGTCCCCCGGCGAGCCACCCGCGTCATCCGGTCGACGCGTGACGTCGTCGTCGATGACCCCGACCGCGACCGACGGGTGGCCTGGGCCGAGCTGTCCTGAGCCTCAGCCGGGCCCGTCGCTGGCGGCGGCGAGAAGGGGCACGACAACCTCGCTGATCGGCACCGGTAGCGCGTGCTTGCGTGCCTTGCGAATGATCACGCCGTTACGCATGTCCCACTCCAGCGGCCGGTTGGCCTCCCGATCGGCCAGTATCGACGTGCCCATGTCTTCGGGCGCCTTCGTGAACATCTGGACCATCTCGCGGATCACTTCCTCGCCCAGGTCGGCGCCCTCGGCCCGGGCGACCGCAAGGCACTCCGCGAGATAAGAGCCAGACAGCGTCGCGACGTCGTCGCGCCGGAACATGCCCGACCGTCGGCCGGTGAGCACCTCGAGCCCTGCCAGCGCGTTGACCAGGAGCTTGCGCCACGCCTCGGTCGGGAAGTCGGCCGCAGCCGTGACGACACAGCCGCCGGCGCGGAGGATGTCGGCAACGAACACGGCGGACGCCGGAATGGTCACCCGGGGTTGGGTGCGCAATCGCACCCAGCCACCGGGCTGGGTCTCCGCGCCGAACCAGATGATCGCAGGCACAACGGTGGAGCGGGGGCACAGCGGCTGCACGTGTTCGACCTGCTCGACTCCGTTCTGCATGACACAAACCGTGGTGTTCTCGTCACACAGCACTGCCAGCCAGCGTGCTGCCGCGTCGTTCTGGGTGGCCTTGACCGCCAGAACAACCAGGTCGACGGGCCCGCTCAGCTCGCCGGGATCGGTGTGCACCGGGCCGGGGACGATGATCGGATCGCCGTCATCGGGCCGCACGTCCAACCGCTCCCGACGGGTGCGGCCGCACAGCACGACCGGATAGCCGGCTTGGTGCAGGCCCGCCGCAACCGTCGCCCCGACGGCGCCGGGACCCACCACCGCGATGCTTGTGCTCACGTGCGCCAAGCTACCGGCGATTTCGGCGCATCTAGACTGGGCAGTCGTCTTCATCTCGTTTTCGGCAGGGAGTTTTTTGTGCTGCGCAGTCACGCCGCGGGTTCGTTGCGGGCCGCCGACGCCGGACAGAAGGTGACGCTGGCCGGGTGGGTCGCACGTCGTCGCGACCACGGTGGCGTCATCTTCATCGACCTGCGCGACGCGTCCGGACTGGCGCAGGTGGTGTTCCGCGAAGCCGATGTGCTGGCGCAGGCTCACCGGCTGCGGGCCGAGTTCTGCGTCGCGGTCGAAGGCGTCGTCGAGATTCGGCCGGAGGGCAACGAGAACCCAGAGCTGCCGACGGGCGACATCGAGGTCAACGCAACATCGCTGACCGTGCTTGGCGAAAGCGCGCCGCTGCCGTTCCAGCTCGACGAGCCTGCGGGGGAGGAAGCGCGGCTGAAGTACCGGTACCTGGACCTGCGCCGTGAGGGCCCGGGATCGGCAATTCGGTTGCGGTCCAAGGTCAGTGCCGCGGCGCGAGAGGTGTTGGGTAGGCACGACTTCGTCGAGATCGAGACTCCGACGTTGACGCGCTCGACACCGGAGGGGGCCCGCGACTTCCTGGTTCCCGCCCGGCTGCAGCCCGGCAGCTTCTACGCACTGCCCCAGAGCCCTCAGCTGTTCAAGCAGTTGTTGATGGTGGGCGGCATGGAGCGCTACTACCAGATCGCGCGCTGCTACCGCGACGAGGACTTCCGCGCCGACCGCCAGCCGGAGTTCACCCAGCTCGACATGGAGATGAGCTTCGTCGACGCCGAGGACGTGATAGCGATCTCCGAGGAGATCCTGGCGGCGCTATGGGCGCTGATCGGTTACGAGCTGCCCCGGCCGATACCGCGGATCAGCTACGCCGAGGCGATGCGGCGGTTCGGGTCCGACAAACCCGACATGCGGTTCGGCCTTGAGCTCGTCGAGTGCACTGACTTCTTCAAAGACACGACATTTCGGGTGTTCCAGGCGCCCTATGTCGGCGCCGCCGTCATGCCCGGTGGTGCGTCGCAGCCGCGCCGCACGCTGGACGGCTGGCAGGAGTGGGCGAAGCAGCGCGGTCACCGGGGGCTGGCGTATGTGTTGGTGAACGACGACGGGACGCTCGGCGGCCCGGTGGCCAAGAACCTGACCGACGCCGAACGCGACGGGCTGGCCGGACACGTCGGTGCGAACCCGGGTGACTGCATCTTCTTTTCGGCGGGACCGCCGAAGTCGTCGCGCGCGCTGTTGGGCGCGGCCCGCATCGAGATCGCACGCAGGCTCGACCTGATCGACCCCGACGCCTGGGCGTTCGTCTGGGTGGTCGACCCGCCGCTGCTGGAGCCGGCCGACGAGGCCGCCGCGCACGGCGACATCGCCGTGGGCCACGGCGCGTGGACGGCGGTCCATCATGCGTTCACCGCGCCGAAGCCCGAGTGGGAGGACAAGCTCGAGGCGGATCCCGGCGCGGTGCTGGCCGACGCCTACGACATCGTCTGCAACGGCCATGAGATCGGCGGCGGCTCGATCCGTATCCATCGTCGCGACATCCAGGAGCGGGTGTTCGCGATCATGGGCATCGGTCCCGAGGAGGCCCAGGAGAAGTTCGGTTTCCTGCTGACGGCCTTCCAATACGGGGCGCCTCCGCACGGCGGGATCGCGTTCGGCTGGGACCGGATCACCGCGCTGCTGGCCCGGATGGATTCGATCCGTGAGGTGATCGCGTTCCCGAAGACAGGTGGCGGCGTTGACCCGCTGACCGACGCGCCGGCGCCGATCACCGAGCAGCAGCGCAAGGAGTCCGGCATCGACGCCAAACCCGAAAACGAGTCCGCGAAATAGCATTCTGGCGCGGAGAGGGAGCAGAAATGAGCGAACAGCCCAACCTTGACGAGCTCAAGGGGTTCAACGCCGGGATCGTCGAGGAGTTCCGCGCCAACGGCGGCAAGGTCGGCGGCCCGTTCGAGGGTGCCAACCTGTTGCTGCTGACCACGACCGGCGCGAAGTCCGGCCAGCAACGGGTCAGTCCGCTGGCGTACCAACGGATCGATGGCAAGCTGCTGATCATCGGCTCGTTCCGCGGCGCCGATGTCGATCCCGCGTGGGTGCACAACCTGCGTGCCAACCCGCGGGCCCACATCGAGATCGGCACCGACGCGCACGACGTGGTCGCCCGGCAGCTGCCGCGCGACGAGCGGGACGCGGCCTGGACCCAAATCGTGGCCGCAGCACCGGGTTTCGGCGAGTATCAGGAGCAGACCAGCCGCGTCATCCCGCTCTTCGAGCTGCAGCGGGCCTAACGCGAAATAGCATGCTATTTCGGCGCGGAGCGGTTAGAGCCGTTCGATGATCGCGGCGTTGGCCATGCCGCCGCCCTCGCACATGGTCTGCAACCCGTAGCGGCCGCCACGCTGGTCCAATGCGTTGACGAGCGTCGTCATGATCCGTGCGCCGCTGGCGCCCAGCGGGTGACCGATCGCGATCGCACCGCCGTTGACGTTCGTCTTCGCCAGGTCAGCGCCGGTGTCGGTGGCCCACGCGAGCACCACCGGCGCGAACGCCTCGTTGACCTCGAACAAGTCGATGTCGGCCAGCGTCAGCCCGGCGCGTCGGAGCACCTTCTCCGTCGCGGGGATCACACCGGTCAGCATGTACAAGGGGTCCGAGCCGACGACGGTCATCGTGTGGATGCGGGCCAGCGGCCGCAGCCCGAGTCGCTTCGCGACATCGCCGCTGGTGATCAGCACCGCGGCGCTCCCGTCGGACAGCGGAGACGAGTTGCCCGGCGTGATCTCCCACTTGATCTGCGGGAAACGCGCTTGATAGGCCTCGTTGTAGAACGCCGGCTTCAGCGCGGCCAGAGTCTCAACGGTCGTGCCGGGGCGGATGATCTCATCGGTCTGCAGCCCCGCGATCGGTGTCAGCTCGTTGTCGAATCGGCCCTCCTTGGTGGCCTGCGCGGCCTTGTCGTGGCTGCCCGCCGAGAACTCGTCGAGCTGCTGGCGCGAGAAGCCCCACTTCGCGGCGATCAGCTCGGCGCTGATCCCTTGCGGCACAAGCCCTTCGAAGAAGCGCTCGTTGAAGGCCTCGCCGAACGGGTCGGAGCCCGGCAGCACCGACGAGCCCATCGGCACGCGGCTCATTGACTCCACACCGGCGGCGACCACGATGTCGTATGCGCCCGCGATCACGCCCTGGGCGGCGAAGTGGATGGCCTGCTGGCTGCTGCCGCACTGCCGGTCCACGGTCGTGCCGGGCACGGTGTCGGGGAAACCGGCACCCAGCAACGCGTTGCGCGCGATGTTGACGGACTGCTCGCCGACCTGGCTCACCGCGCCGGCGATCACGTCGTCGATCTGCGCCGGATCGACCCCGGTCCTGTCCACCAGCGCGCGCAGGCTGTGCGCCAACAGATCGGTGGGGTGAACGCCGTAGAGGGCGCCACTGGGCTTGCCTTTGCCGATCGGGGTGCGAACCGCTCCCACGATCACGGCGTCGCGTCCTGCGTATCCGGTCATCGTCGTCTCCTACATGATCAGCCCAGCTCCATCGCTAGGGTTGCATAACACAACCCAGAAGTGGACGGCTCGATTCCGTGGTGTGCAGCACACCCGGCCCGGCTAGCTGGTGAAGCAGTACGAGTCGCTGGACGCGTCACCGCCCTGGAGTCGGGTCTGGTGGACCCGCAAACCCCGGAACTCGTCGCCGTGCGGGAAGAATCCGCGATCGGTGACGAGGCCGCCGGCCGACACGTCGGCGTCGAACTTCGCCATCCATGCGCCCACCCCGTCGGGGTAGAAGACATCGTCCCACGATGCGTAGAGCGAATTGGTGGCATACACGCGCCGCCCGTCGCGGCTGATCTCCACCATCTGCGGTCCGCCGCCGAGCGGCATGTCCGGAACTGCGGGGTGTGGCTCGCGTCGAACGACGCCGCCCAGCCGGACGGATGCGGTCTCGCGTGGCGCGGCTGGGTCGCTGACGTCGTACTGCTTGAGTTCGCCTGTGCCCCAACATGAGACATACAGCCAACGGTCGTCGACCGACAGGTCGATGTCGGAGACCAGCGGCGGCACCGCCCCGAAAGGCTTCAGCGCGGGTGGCAGGTCGTCGGCGTCGGCGGGCTCGGCGGGGATGGTGATCACCTTGTCGACCGCCCACCGATCACCGTCTTTGTGCCACAACCAAACCGAGGCGGACAGGTCCTCGACGCTGATCACGACGCCGGCGAAGCCATATGCCTCGGATGGGTCGTGGGCCGGGCGCAGCTCGAGCACCATCTGGTGCTGGTCGCCGAGGTCGATGCGCTGGGTCAGCTTGCGCTCGGACATGCTCCAGAAGTTGAGATGGTGGCCAAACTTGCGTCCGAGCAGGTCTTCGGGATCGAGCCCGTTCTCGATCATCGATGGAGTCGCCCACTCCGATGTCACCACGGTGTCGTGCCGCAGATGCCACCACACGTCGTACGCGAGGAACTGCGGTCCGCGGTCTGCCTCCCACGGCCCGATGACCTCGAACGTGTCGTGGTCGATCAGCGCGACGCCGCCGGGTCCGTCGGCCCCATCGGTGCCACCCAGGGCCGACATGAAGATGCCGCCCGGTCCGCAGTGCACCGTGTGCGGCCGCGAATACCCAGCCTTGGCCGCGAGTTCGCTGGCCGCGATCGTGTGCGTGACGACCGGCCGGCGCGGGTCGGGCTTGGTGTCGAGGACATACGTTGTCGACGACCGAATGCCGGGAACCACCAGGTAGCGGCGTTCGAGCAGTTCGTGATGGCCGCTGTGCCCCTCGTGGCACAACGCGCTCGAGCACGCATTCCACCCGAAGTGGTGCAATTCGTTGCCGGCAGTCGGTAGCTCGGCCCACCCGACAACTTCGCTGTACGTGGACGAGTCGGGGTCGCAGTCGACTACGACCATTGCGTCCTTCTCCCGACCCGCCGGGTCGAAGGCAGCAACATAAGCCAGCTGCTCGGGGGCCGCAGCGAGTGCGGCACCCGGGCTTCGGTAAAACGTCGGATCTTGCGTCATGCCTTGTGATGATCCTCCGCCAAAGCCGCGGCCGGAGCCGCCCGTGTGTGGCGAGCGCCGCACTTGCGGGTGACCGCGCCGACCGAGTTGCGTTCCGCAGCGGCTGCGGCCCTGTTCGGCTTGTGATGGGATCACCTGATATGGGCATCAAGGTGGCGCTGGAGCATCGAACCAGCTACACATTCGACCGCATGGTCGACGTGTATCCGCACGTCGTCCGCCTGCGCCCGGCCCCGCACTCCCGCACCCCGATCGAGGCCTATTCGCTGGAGGTGGAGCCCGCCGACCACTTCATCAACTGGCAGCAGGACGCGTTCGGAAACTTCCTGGCCCGGCTGGTGTTCCCGAACCGGGTGAGGCGGCTGACGATCAACGTCGGCCTGATCGCCGACATGAAGGTGATCAACCCGTTCGACTTCTTCATCGAGGACTGGGCGGAACGGATTCCGTTCAGCTATCCCAGGGAGCTGGCCGAGGACCTGAGGCCGTATCTGCGCCCCGTCGACGAGGGCGATGAGGGCTCCGGCCCGGGCGAGCTGGTGCAGGTCTGGGTGCGCAACTTCTCGGTGCCGGACGGCACCCGCACCATCGACTTCCTGGTCGCGCTGAACCGGGCGCTGCACGCCGACGTCGGCTACAGCGTGCGGATGGAAGCGGGTGTGCAGACACCCGATTTCACGCTGCGGGCAGGGATCGGCTCGTGCCGGGACTCGGCGTGGTTGCTGGTGTCCATCCTGCGGCAGCTGGGGCTGGCCGCCCGTTTCGTGTCCGGCTACCTGGTGCAGCTGACCTCCGACGTCGAGGCGCTCGACGGGCCGTCCGGGCCGGCCGCCGACTTCACCGACCTGCACGCGTGGGCCGAGGTGTACATCCCCGGCGCCGGCTGGATCGGCCTCGACCCGACATCGGGGCTCTTCGCCGGCGAAGGCCACATCCCGCTGGCGGCCACACCACACCCGTCGTCGGCCGCGCCGATCACCGGGTCCACCGATGTGTGCGAGACCGTCCTCGACTTCTCCAACACGGTCACCCGCGTCCACGAGGATCCGCGCGTCACGCTGCCCTACACCGACGCGGCGTGGGCGGCGATCTGCGAGGTGGGCGCGAAGGTGGACCAGCGGCTGGCCGCGGGCGACGTCCGGCTGACCGTCGGCGGCGAGCCGACATTCGTGTCGATCGACAACCAGGTCGACGAGGAGTGGGCCACCGCCGCCGACGGGCCGCACAAGCGGCAACGCGCCTCCGCTCTGGCCGCTCGGCTGAAGACGGTGTGGGCACCGCAAGGGCTGGTGCACCACGGGCAGGGCAAGTGGTATCCGGGAGAACCGTTGCCGCGCTGGGAGATCGGGCTGTACTGGCGCACCGACGGTCTGCCGCTGTGGACCGACGACGCGCTGCTTGCCGACCCGTGGACGAGTGACCGCGAGGCCCTGGCCACACCGATGGCCCCGGGCGCCGCCCAACAGATCCTCGCCAGCATCGCCGACGGGCTCGGGTTGCCCGCCGGCCAGGTGCGGCCCGCATACGAGGACCCGCTGGGCAGGCTGGTGGCCAAGGTGCGGATGCCCGCGGGCGAGGCCGTGGCCGCGGCGGACGACCTGACCGACGACACCCCGGGCGCCCGCGGAGCGCTGCTGGCCCGGCTCGACGAGGCCGTCGCCGTCCCGGCCGCGTACGTGCTGCCGCTGCATCGGCGCGAGGACGACCGCGGCTGGGCGAGCGCCGACTGGCGGCTGCGCCGCGGCCGCATCGTCCTGGTCGACGGAGATTCGCCCGCCGGTCTCCGGCTGCCGCTGGACTCGATCAACTGGCGGCCGCCACGCCCGACATACAACGCCGACCCGCTCGCCGACGACACCGACCTGCCTACCGACCCCGAAGCCGCGGACGCGCTGGTCGTCGACGACGACACCGCGCCGATCACCGCGATGGTGACCGAGGTCCGCGACGGGATGCTGTACGTGTTCTTGCCGCCCACCGAGCGGCTGGAGTACTTCACCGACCTGATCACGCGTGTGGAGGCGGCCGCGGCCAACGCGGACTGTCCGGTGGTCATCGAGGGCTACGGGCCGCCACCGGACGCGCGCCTGAAGTCGGTGACGATCACGCCCGACCCCGGCGTGATCGAGGTCAACGTCGCGCCCACCGCCAGCTTCGCGGAGCAGAAGCAGCAGCTGGAAACCCTTTACGAGCAGGCCCGGTTGGCGCGGCTGTGCACCGAGTCGTTCGACGTCGACGGCGCCCACGGCGGAACCGGAGGCGGCAACCACATCACGCTCGGTGGCATCACGCCTGCCGACTCACCGTTGCTGCGCCGGCCGGACCTGCTGGTGTCGATGCTGACCTACTGGCAACGGCACCCGTCGCTGTCCTACTTGTTCGCAGGCCGGTTCGTCGGCACCACGTCGCAGGCGCCACGAGTCGACGAGGGCCGCGCCGAAGCGCTTTATGAACTGGAGATCGCGTTCGCGGAAATCGCGCGCCTCTCGGCCGACAGGAAGGCCAGGCCGTGGGTGACTGACCGGGCGCTGCGGCACCTGCTGACCGACATCACCGGCAATACACACCGCGCCGAGTTCTGCATCGACAAGCTCTACAGCCCCGACAGCGCCCGCGGCCGGCTCGGGCTGTTGGAGCTGCGCGGCTTCGAGATGCCACCGCACGTCCAGATGGCGATGGTGCAGTCGCTGTTGGTGCGCTCGCTGGTCGCGTGGTTCTGGGACGAACCGCTGCGCGCCCCGCTGATCCGCCACGGCGCCAATCTCCATGGCCGATACCTGTTGCCCCACTTCTTGATTCATGACATCGCAGACGTCGCCGTCGACCTGCGCGCGCACGGTGTCGACTTCGACACCAGCTGGCTGGACCCGTTCACCGAGTTCCGCTTTCCCCGCATAGGCACCGCGGTGTTCGACGGCGTCGAGATCGAGTTGCGCAGCGCGATCGAGCCATGGAACACCCTCGGTGAGGAAGCCACCGCCGGGGGCACCGCCCGCTACGTCGACTCGTCGGTGGAAAACATTCAGGTCCGCACCATCGGTGCTGACCGGCAGCGCTACGTCGTCACCTGCAACGGTTATCCCGTGCCGCTCTTGGCCACCGACAACTCGGACATCCTCGTCGGTGGCGTCCGGTTCCGTGCGTGGCAGCCGCCGAGCGCTCTGCACCCGACCATCACCGTCGACGCGCCGCTGCGCTTCGAGCTCGTCGACACCGCGACCGGCATGTCCCGTGGCGGCTGCACCTACCACGTCTCCCACCCCGGCGGGCGCGCATACGACGAGCCACCCGTCAATGCCGTCGAGGCCGAATCGCGGCGCAGCCGTCGCTTCGAGGCGACCGGGTTCACACCGGGACAGGTCGACCTGTCGGACATTCGGGAGAAGCAGGCCCGCTTGTCGACCGATATCGGCGCGCCGGGCATCCTCGACCTGCGGCGCGTGCGTACCGTTCTTCGGTAATGGTCCTTCGGAGCGGCACCGATCCGGTCGAGAAGGCGGCCGCGGCCCGCCACGACCTTGACCGTCTGCTCGCCGGCTACCGCGCCGCGCGCACGCAGGAGGCGCTGTTCGAGCCGCCCGGTGGCCCCGAAGCCGCCTACGACGAATTCGTCGATCAGACGGGCGAGATCCGGCCGGCGTGGGCCGAGGTGGCCGACGCGATCGGCGAGCGGGGGCGCGCGGGGCTGGACCGGTCGCGGTCGGTGGTGCGCGAGCTCGTCGACAACGCCGGCATCACGTACATCCGGATCGACCAGAACGGCGATGCGGTCACCAACGGCCACGGCACTGTCGAGCCGGCGCTGTGGCGGCTGGACGGGCTGCCGCTGCTGATCTCGGCGGCCGATTGGGATGTGCTGGAGGCCGGGCTGATTCAGCGGTCGCGGCTGTTGGACGCGGTGCTGACCGACCTGTACGGGGCGCGGCGCTCGATCACCAGCGGCGTGTTGCCGCCAGAGCTGGTATTCGCCCACCCCGGCTACGTCCGCATCGCCCGCGGCATCGAGATCCCGGGCCGCCACCAGCTGTTCATGCACGGCTGCGATGTCAGCAGGGATGCGTCCGGGGCGTTCCGCGTCAATGCTGACTGGACGCAGGCCCCGTCCGGCGCCGGTTACGCGCTGGCCGACCGCCGTGTCGTCGCGCACGCGATACCGCACTTGTACGAGCAGATCGGACCGCGGCCCACGTCGCCGTTCGCCCAGGCGCTGCGGCTGGCGCTGATCGACGCCGCCCCGGACGCCGCCGACGACCCCGTCGTAGTCGTGCTCAGCCCGGGCATCCACTCCGAAACAGCGTTCGATCAGGCGTATCTGGCTTCCCTGCTGGGCTTCCCGCTGGTCGAAAGCGCCGACCTGGTCGTCCGCGACGGCAAGCTCTGGATGCGCTCGCTGGGCACGCTCAAGCGCGTCGACGTGGTGTTGCGCCGCGTGGACGCCGATTACGCCGACCCATTGGACCTTCGGGCCGACTCCCGCCTGGGCGTCGCCGGCCTCGTGGAGGTGCAGCGCCGCGGCGCGGTGACCGTCGTCAACACCCTCGGCAGCGGCATCCTGGAAAGCCCCGGGCTGCTGCGG
This sequence comes from uncultured Actinomycetota bacterium, assembly GCA_963811535.1. Lineage (GTDB taxonomy): Bacteria > Actinomycetota > Actinomycetes > Mycobacteriales > Mycobacteriaceae > Mycobacterium. The sequence goes on from CAWERF010000004.1 coordinate 937,715, forward strand.
TTTCTGCCCGAGCTCGCCACCCTGCTCCTTGACGAAACACCGCTGCTGCACACCGCACCGGTGTACTGGGGAGGCATCGACGCGGAACGCTCCCATCTGCTCGCCCACCTGTCGTCGCTGCTGGTCAAATCAACCGTCGGCGGTGACACCATCGTCGGGCCGACGCTCTCGTCGGGCCAGCGGTCCTACCTGGCCGCCGGGATCAGGGCCACGCCGTGGCAGTGGGTGGGCCAGGAACTGCCGCAGTTCTCGTCGGCACCCACCGACTACCGCGTAGGCACATTGGCGTCGGCCGGCGTCGGCATGCGCCTGTTCACGGTGTCGCAGCGTGGCGGCTACGCGCCGATGATCGGTGGCCTCGGTTACGTGATGGCACCGGGTAATGCCGCATACAGGCTGAATACCGTTGCCGCCAAAGATATTTGGGTGCGGCCGACTGAGCGGGCACAAGCCGAGACGGTCACGGTGCCATCGGTCAAACTGCCTTCGATGACGGCCGCGGGCACCCAGGGCGTCAGCTCGCCGCGTGTGTTGTCGGATCTGTTCTGGATGGGACGCTACGGCGAGCGTGCGGAGAATCTGGCCCGTCTGCTGACCGTCACGCGCGAGCGCTATCACGAGTACCGGCACCGCCAAGCCATGGAAGAAAGCGAATGCGTGCCGGTACTGCTCACGGCCCTGGGCCAGATCACCGGCACCGATACCCACGGCGGTGGCGACCACCACGAGATGATCGCCGTGGCACCGTCGACGCTGTGGTCACTGACCATGGACCGCGACCGCCCGGGATCACTGGCGCAGTCGGTGGAGCGGCTGGCCCTGGCCGCGCGGGCGGTGCGCGACCAGCTGTCCAATGACACCTGGATGGTGCTGGCCAGCATCGAGCGCGTGGTCTTGCACAAATCCGCTGTGCCGCCGGAGTCGCTTGCCGCGGGCGACGCCCTGCTCGCGTCGGCTCAGGCGCTGACGCTGGCCGGCATGCTGGCGCTGTCCGGGGTGGCCGCGGAGTCGACGGTGCACGACATCGGCTGGACGATGATGGACATCGGTAAACGGATCGAGCGGGGACTCGACCTGACCGCGCTGCTACGTGCGACGCTCACGCAGACCCGTAGCGCCGGCGCCGAGCAAGCCATCACCGAGTCGACGCTGGTGGCGTGCGAATCGTCGGTCATCTACCGGCGGCGCACCCTGGGCAAGGTGAGCGTGGCCGCCGTGGCCGAGCTGGTGCTGTTCGACGCCGCGAACCCGCGGTCGCTGGTGTTCCAGCTCGAACGGCTGCGGGCCAACCTCAAAGCCTTGCCGGGATCGTCGGGGTCGTCGCGGCCGGAGCGACTGATCGACGAGATCAGCACGCGATTGCGGCGCATCGACCCGGCCGATCTCGAAGATGTGGACGGCGATGGCCGGCGCAGGGAGCTGGCCGGGCTGTTGGATGGAATCCACGCCGGGCTGCGTGACCTGTCCGAGGTGATCACCGAGACGCAGCTGTCGCTGCCCGGCGGCATGCAGCCGCTGTGGGGACCTGACGAACGGCGGGTGATGCCGTGACCGCGACGCGCTGCTATCAGATCACCCACCACACCGTGTACCAGTACTCTGACGTCGTCACCAGCTCATACGGTCGCGGCTTCCTCACGCCGCGCGACTTGGTACGGCAGCGGTGCCTATCCCACGCGCTGCGCATCGACCCCGAGCCCGCCGACCGCTCCACCAGCCGCGATGCCTACGGCAACATCGGCTCGTACTTCCACGTGACCGCACCGCACCGCACGCTTTCGGTGACCAGCGAGTCGATCGTCGAAGTGGATCCCGTTCCGCCGCAACTGTATTCGTCGGGTCCGGCGTGCGAGCCGTGGGAGGCCGCCCGCCCGTCGGGACTGGACGGTGTGCTGGCCTCCGAGTTCAGCCTCGACTTGCGGCCGCCCGAGATCACCGACGCCGTTCGCGACTACGCGGCGCCAAGCTTCGCTGAAGGCCGGGCGCTCATCGAGGTGCTGACGGATCTGTCCTCCCGCATCTACGCCGACTTCACCTACCGCTCCGGATCGACGACGGTGTCCACGCAGGTCGACGAGGTTCTCGCGGCGCGCGAGGGTGTCTGTCAGGATTTCGCCCGGCTGGCCATCGCGTGCCTGCGCGCCAACGGCCTTGCCGCCAGCTACGTGTCGGGCTACCTGGCCACCGATCCGCCGCCGGGCAAGCAACGCATGATCGGGGTCGACGCCACCCATGCTTGGGCCGCGGTATGGATCCCCGGGGACCAATGGTTGGGGCTCGACCCGACGAACGACCAGATGGTCGACGAGCGCTACATCATCGTCGGCTGGGGCCGCGATTATGCGGACGTTCCGCCGCTGCGGGGGATCATCTACACCGACTCGGAGAGTAGCGTGATCCACGTCGCGGTCGATGTGGCACCGTGCACGGGGGATGTGCTTCATGCGTGATTTCGTCTGCCCCAGTTGCGGTCAGCACCTGGCGTTCGAGAACTCGGTGTGCCTGTCCTGCGACCGCCCGCTGGGGTTTTCGTTGGATGACGTCGCGCTGCTGGTGATCGCCGAGGGGCCCGACAGCGCCCACCCCGGGTTCGTCGACGCCGACAAGTATGAGCTGTGCGCAAATCTGCATCTCGCTCAATGCAATTGGCTGGTCGAAAAGCAACAGGTGCGGCAACTGTGCACATCCTGCACGCTGACTCGGACCCGGCCCAACGACGTCGACACCAAGGCGCTGGCGGCTTTCGCCGACGCCGAGAAGGCCAAGCGGCGGCTGATCGCGGAGTTGTACGAACTCAAACTGCCGATCGTGGGCCGTGACGAAGACAAGCAGTACGGCCTGGCGTTCGACCTGCTGTCCAGCGAGCGGGAGAAGGTGTTCACCGGGCATCACAACGGCGTGATCACGATGGATTTGGCCGAAGGCGACGACGTCCATCGCGAACAGCTGCGGATCGAGATGGAGGAGCCCTATCGCACGCTGCTCGGACATTTCCGCCACGAAATCGGGCACTACTACTACTACCGGCTCGTCGCCTCGTCTTCGCAATACTCCGCCCGGTTCCGTGAACTGTACGGTGACCCCGACGCGGACTACCAGGCCGCGTTGGACCGTCACTACCAGGAGGGTGCGCCGCCGGGATGGGACGAGAACTACGTCTCCTCGTACGCAACGATGCATCCCGCCGAGGACTGGGCCGAAACCTTCGCGCACTACCTGCACATCCGCGACACACTGGACACCGGCGCCGCGTTCTCGTTCGCGCCAGCCAACGCCACCTACGAACGAAGGGTGTTGGGGCCCAGCGGCTTCGACACCATCATCGAGATGTGGCTGCCCCTATCGTGGGCGCTGAACATGGTCAATCGGTCGATGGGCAAAGAGGACCTCTATCCGTTCGTGCTGCCGAGTCCGGTGCTGGAGAAGATGCGCTTCATCCACACGATCGCCGACGAGGTGAGCTCCGCCCCTCAGCGCGGGAGCGCGGCAGCGGCGGACTAACTCCAGAATGGGGCGGTGGCGTCACGTATCCGGCGGACGACCACGTCGACGGGCAGCTGGCGAAGCTCGGCGCTGAGTACCTCGACGCTAACGGTGCCGTCCCAGCCGCTGTCGAGCAGCGTGGTGGCGAAGCGGTCGAGTTCGAGCACGCCCTCGCCCGGTAGGGCCCTGCGGTGCATGGTCTCGCGGGCGAGGCGATCCGATACGGGCGCCTGTGCATCGGCGAATTGCACGTACGCGATGTCGTCGAGAGGCACCTCGGCGAGGTCCCGCCAGCTGCCGTCGCCGACGCAGAAATGCCACGAGTCGATCGTCAGGCCAGCACGGGCGCCCGCGCCGTTCGCGGCGCGCACGACCTCCTGGCCCATCCGGATCGTCGAAATCGGCCTGAGCGGACTGAATTCGACGGCCATGCCGGCGCCGGCAGCTGCGAACAGTGTGGCGCAGCTTTGCAGCGCCGTCCTCGCGCGCGCCGTCACCGGTGTGGCGAAGACCGCGAGCACCCACTCCGCGGAGATGATCTCGGCGGCCTTCGCCAGTTGTTCCGCCCGCGCCGTCGTGGCCGTCGCGTCGTCGTCGAACACGAGCGCCATCACCTCGTGGCAGCGGAGCCCAGCAGCGGTGTACGCCAGGGTGGCATCGGCGTCGACACGGTCGGCGTTGATGCCGAGCGCGGCGAACCCGGCTGCGCTCGCTGCCGAAACCAGCTCGGCCGTCGCAAAGCGCCAGCGGTGATCGGGCGTGATGGCGAGCTGCACGCCAGGGACGCTAGTCCGCGTCCAGGTCGGGTGGCCACGCGACGCCGTTGATGTGGCTGCCGCCATCGACGAACAACGTGTTCCCGGTCAGGTAACCAGCGACCAGCGTGCCCGCAGGGCCGCGATCCTGCGTGCGGCCGCGCGCCTGGGAAGGGCGAAGGAGGTCGACAGGATCCAGGCACAGGAGATCGCGTCGGAGGCTGGCGTCGCGCTGCGCACGCTGTATCGCTACTACCCGTCGAAGTATCACGTGTTCGCCGCGGTCTTGACCACGCAGATCGAGAACGTGCAGGCGCCGTCTACGAATTCGACGGATCCGGCGGCCGCGGTCGCGGAGTTCATGGCCAACGCATGCCGGGACATGTTGCGGCACAAGCATCTTGCGCACGCGATGATCGCGTCGACGCAGGCGGTTCGCGCGCCGTCCGGCGCGACGGGTGAGCACACCGGGCGCGATCTGATCCTGCGGACCGCCGGCGTCGAAAACCCGACGAGCGAGCAGGTTCGCATTGCGCGGCTGGTGGAGCAGGTCACCTTCGGCGTGCTGACGTGGACGGTCGGCGGTGAACTCGAACCCGCCGAGGCGGTGACGGACGTGCGGGTGGCGTGCCGACGGCTCGTCGGCGATGCGTACGGCTGCGCAGCACCGCCGGAATGCTATTTCGGGGAAGGGATAGGAACGCCTTGCCGCGCGGGGAGATCCGGTATCCGACGTCGAGGCTGATCGTCAGCCCGAGGCCCTTGAGCTGGCGTACTCGTCGTTTGAACCGCGGCGTGTCCAACCCGATGCGGGCAGCGAGATCGGGCGCGCGGACTGCCTCGTTCGCGGCGATCATCTCGAGGTAGTTGCGCGTCCACGGCCCATCACCGCTGGCCGCGTCCCAGCGGCTGAGGCGGCCAGCAATCGCCGCGACGTCGTCAACGCTCAACGCATCGTCGGCCGCGAGCGCGGGGCGCTCGTCGGGGCCGACGAACGACACCGCGATGAGGTATGTGTGCCGTGCCGGGCGGCGGTCGAGCCCCGCCATCGCCGCGTCGGCGTCCGGGTACCCGGCGCGGCGGGCCTGTTCAGCGCTGACGCGGTAATCGGCCGGGTATTCGGTGACCTCGTCGATCTGTATCGTCCCGGCCGGCGTGCGCTGCGTGCCGCCTGGCTTGGCCCGCGGGGCGTCCCAGCGGCGCAGGACCGGCGTGACGCTGCCGTCGGCGATGCCATCCGCGGTGGCGCGATTGCACAGCACACCGGCGATCGTAAGGCCGGGTGTCGTGGTATGCCTGAAACCGTGTCCGACGGTCTGTTCGACCTGCCCGGCACCGGCGGCCGCGACGACTATGCGGGCGGGGTGTCCGCGCCGCTGGCGGTGCGGATGCGACCGGCGTCGCTCGACGAGGTCGTCGGGCAGTCACACCTGCTGCAGCCCGGCACGCCGCTGCGCCGGCTCGTCGAAGGCTCAGGCGCGGCGTCGGTCATCCTTTACGGGCCGCCGGGCACCGGCAAGACCACGCTCGCGTCACTGATCTCCCAGGCCACGGGCCGCCGCTTCGAGGCGCTGTCGGCCGTCTCCGCCGGAGTCAAGGAAGTCCGCGCCGTGATCGACACCGCGCGCCGCGCCGCCGCCCACCGCGAGCAGACCGTGCTGTTCATCGACGAGGTGCACCGGTTCTCCAAGACGCAGCAGGACGCGCTGCTCGCGGCCGTAGAGAATCGCGTGGTGTTGCTCGTCGCGGCGACCACGGAGAATCCGTCGTTCTCGGTGGTCGCGCCGCTGCTGTCGCGGTCGCTGATCCTGCAGCTGCAGCCGTTGACCGCCGACGACATCCGCACCGTCGTCACACGCGCGATCAACGATCGGCGCGGACTGGGCGGCGATATCCCCGTCGAACCGGACGCCGTCGACCTGTTGGTGCGGCTGTCGGCCGGCGACGCACGCCGGGCGCTCACCGCGCTGGAGGTCGCCGCCGAAACCGTCGTCGACAGCGGCGAGCCGGTGACGGTCGAGAGCATCGAGCAGTCGCTGGACAAGGCGGCCATCCGATACGACCGCGACGGCGATCAGCACTACGACGTGATCAGCGCCTTCATCAAGTCGGTGCGCGGCTCGGATGTCGATGCGGCCCTGCACTACCTGGCCCGGATGCTCGTCGCGGGGGAGGACCCCCGGTTCGTCGCACGGCGGCTGATGATCCTCGCCAGCGAGGACATCGGCATGGCCGATCCCAGCGCGCTGCAGACCGCGGTCGCCGCCGCGCAGACGGTCCAACTGATCGGCATGCCCGAGGCGCAGCTGACGTTGGCCCACGCGACCATCCACCTCGCGACGGCACCGAAGTCCAACGCGGTCATCACCGCGATCAGCTCCGCGATGAACGACGTCAAGGCGGGCAAGGCGGGCCTCGTACCGCCACACCTGCGCGACGGGCACTACTTCGGCGCCGCCGCGCTCGGCAACGCGCAGGGCTATGTCTACTCACACGACGACCCCGACGGCGTCGTGCCGCAGCAGTATCCGCCCGACGAACTCGTTGGCGTGGACTACTACTTGCCCAGCAACCACGGCGCCGAACGTGAGATCGCCTCCCGGCTTGACCGGCTGCGCGCGATCATCCGCAAGAAGCGCGGCTGACACGCCCTTGACAGGCCGGCGCAGTGACCCTAACTTAGTTGTCAACCAATAAATTGATCAAGTCTTGGATTGATTAATGGGCACCGCAGCGGATGACGCCGACGCGCAGCTGGACCGTGCATTCATGGCGCTGGCCGACCCGGTGCGACGGGCCATCGTGGCGCGCTTGTCGCGTGGCGCTGCCACGGTGAACGAGCTGGCCGCGCCGTTTCAGATCACGAAGCAGGCCGTCTCCAAACACATCCAGGTGCTCGAACACGCCGGTCTGGTCACCCGCAGCCGGGACGCACAGCGCCGCCCCGTGCACCTCGACGCGGCCGCGCTGGAGGACCTGACTGCCTGGATCGACGGATACCGGCTGGCCGCCGAGCGCAACTACCGCCGGCTCGACGCGTTGCTGGCGACGATCACCACAGAAGACGACTTCGCCGACGCCTCAACAGAATCCGACACGAAGGAGAGTGGGAAATGACGCACGCACTAAACCTCAAGGCGCCGGTCGACACGCTGGCGATGGAGTTCACCCGCGAGTTCGACGCACCCGTCGCCGCGGTTTTTCGCGCGCACGCCGAGCCTGACCTGGTCAAGCAATGGCTCGGCCCCGGCCGCAACGAGATGGAGGTCGACCGCTGGGACTTCCGTACCGGCGGTGGCTACCGCTACGTGCACCGCGGGCCCGATGGTGACGAGTACTGGTTCAACGGCGTGTTCCACACCGTCCGACCCAACGAATTCGTCATCCAGACATTGGAATTCG
>CAWERF010000005.1:0-1290136 GCA_963811535.1 uncultured Actinomycetota bacterium
GCTGCTCAACGGAGACTTCGTCACTGTCAGCAGCTCTCCTTTCGATTCCGCTTAGAAATGAGACGCTGCGGTGAAGAAGATATTTATCATTGCCCCTGGCGACGGGGTGACAGGCGGACCGGAGCTGTTGCATCAGCTTGCTGATGTTCTTAATCGAGATTTTCGGCGAGCCTGGATGCTGTATCTCCCATTTAATCAACAGCATGAAACCCCCGGCCCTTATCTAAGGTACAACGTCGGTCCCGCGCGCCTGGAAGATGTTGAGCCGGGCTCGATCGTAATTCTGCCGGAGATCTATACACGGCTGATCGGCCGGTTTCCCAAGGCGGAGATTTATTTCTGGTGGCAAAGCGTGGACAACTTCTTCGTCCACGCGGGTTATACGGTCCCGGGCCGCATGATCGGAGCGCAGCGGGTCGCGAAGATGCAGGTGGGCAAGCTGCGGAGACGTGTCGCGAAGCACCTATATCAGAGCGACTACGCGCGCGAATTTCTAGAATCCGTCGCGCTTGGTCCCAGGGCCCGTGTCTCGGACTACCTGGCCGAAGAGTAGGTTCAGGCGATCGCAAGGTCAGAACATCCTGGTCTACAACCCCGCGAAGGGGAAAGAGCAGACCGAGGCGATCCTTCGCGCGCTGAGCGAGAGCGGCCGGCCCATGCCGGACGTCGTGCCGCTGAAGGGGATGACGCGCGATCAAGTCTGCGAGCTGCTCGGACGCGCCAAAGTCTACATCGATTTCGGCGAGCATCCGGGGCCTCATATCCAGTTTGCTAATCGCCAAGTCTAGACTTGTGGGGCGTTTTAGGCTACCAACCTTGTCTGAGGTCATCGAGGTTTATAAGGAAGCATGGCCGCTCTTCATCTCCGCAAGTGCAGTTAGTCTTTACGCGGGCAGCAACGCGGTCGTCCTCGGTATCGTGAGGGATAACTATCAGGTTGGTGTATTCAATGCTGCAGACAAGCTGAGGACCGTATTCCTCACTCCAATCAATCCCATATCCACGGTATTCTATCCACGGGTGAGCAGACTAATGATCGAGGACCGGTCGCAGGCGATCGGCACAATCGTAAATCTAATGGTCGTTCTGGGCGGCGGCATGGCATGCGTCTCGACGGCCCTTTTCTTCAGCGCTCCGCTCCTTGTTCAGCTCTTCATGGGCGACAACTTCGCGGAGGCGGTCCCCGTGCTGAGGATCCTTTCGATCGTGCCTCTTCTTGTCGGATTGAACACGGTGCTGGGCAACATGGCCATGCTCAACCTCGGCATGAAGAAGCAATATTCCAGGATCATCGTAGTCGGCGGTCTCGTGAACGTTTTGCTCCTTGTGGTGCTGGGCTGGCTGTACGGGGCGCAGGGCGCGGCCATGTCGCGCACGACGACCGAGGCGTTGGTCACTGCCTGGATGGCCTTCCTGCTCTATCGACAGGGCTTTCTCGGCGAGGCGGTCCAGGTTTTCTCCAGGAGACCACGTAGGCAGAAGCGTCGACAAACATGGGTTCAGACCGCCGCTGGAGCGGATACGGCAGATGGAGCAAGGAACGTTCATCCGCAGGACAAACATGCCGCGGCCGACGACGTCGCGATGGACAGCCGATGACGACGGTGCGGCCCGCCACTACCGCTGCGCCCCAAAACGGTGCTCTGAGCTGCGCCCCAAAACGGTGCTCTGAGTCGATTCGTCGAGCCACAGGCGCGGGAACGGACGCCGTGGCTGCTCGCCTTTCTCTGCTTGCTCATCCCGATTCTGCCGGCCTATTTGGTGCCGCCGGGACCGCTGAAAAGCAACGGCTCACCGGCGAGAGTGATTGCGGTTGTGCTTTTCCGCCTGGCGGTTCTCGGATTCGTGTTGATCCGGCGAACAGCCAAAACGCGTACGGTGCGCCCAGGAGTCGCCATTATCCTGGGGCAACGTCAACGCGCTCTGGCAAACGATCACCAATTCGGCGCAGGACGAGAGCGTCTTGCACCGGGTCGGGGCCTATGCCGTGGTGTCCCGGACCTTCCACGAGCATCCGGTGTTCGGCCTGGGCCTCGGCGCAACACCACCCGTCGAGTACGGCTACCTCGACAATGAATGGCTGCAAGCGCTCGCACAGGGCGGTGTCGTCGGACTCGTGGGGATGATCCTGCTGTCCAGTGCGGGAATCTTCGGCCTCGCCGCTGCGTTGCGCGGCGCCACGACTCGCCGCGAGCGCGATCAGGCTTACATGATGGGAGCGATGTTGATCGGCCTCCTCGCGTCCAGCTACACATTCGATTTCTTCAGCTACCAGCAAGCATCGCTGGTGTTCTTCTTAATTGTTTGGCTTGCTGTGGTCCAACTTCACCATCTCCTTCCCGGAAGTGCCACGACCACGCGAGCAGTGGCAGATCGTGCAGCTTCCGGCTAGGCGCTGCAATCCGCGTTTCCGCCGAGTCTCTTTCTCGCCCTGATACTTCTGAGGCCGTAGCGCACCGACGTCACTCGCTCGATCGACTGCTCGCGTCTCGCTCCCACACCAGTGACCCCCGCTGAGGGCGCCGCCCGGCGAGCGCGATCCCCAAGAACACCGCCGCATCGACGGCCGATCGTGGACCGCGGACCGTCGCAACAACCGAGAGCGCAGTGTCCAAACCCGTATCCCGGACTCGGCCGTGTGTTCCATGCTCGCTGGCCAACAGCTCCGCACCGCCTCGGTGGCGACCCAAAATCGCGACCAGGCTCCTGACGTCGGCGGGCGTTCTTATCACCGACGGATCAGTGGCCACCACGGCCTTCTCGTGAGCATCGAACCGTGTGTCGACGTACAGATCGTCGCCCGTGACTGCCGGAAAGGAACCAAATCGCTCATGCCCCTTCTCGTTGAGCCCATAGGCCCCGGCACCCCACATCACCAACTTGTGCTGAACAAACCCCCCCGATTGCGAACCCGGTAATAGCTGCGCACTAACGCGCTCGCACCGCGCGAGTCGTACTCGCAGCGAGGGCGGGCGACCAACACGTCGCCCTGAGCGAGCCGATCCAGAACGGCAAACACCGCCTCGGCCGAGATCTGGATGTCGGCATCCAGGTACAGTCGCGGCCACAGGGTGGCCACGTCATCGCCGACGTTGAGCGCGGCCGGCTTCGACGCCTGCTCCAATTCCAGTTCCGCGCCGACGATGTGTGATCCCCGGAAGTCCACGAGTTTCCGCCAACGCCAGTCATACGAAAGCGATTCCCGGGCCGGCGATAGAGACGTCGCACCACGGATCTGACGTATCGGGGCCAGTTTATCTAACTCTGCTGCCAGACGCGCAGGTAGTCGACCTCGAGGGTGTCGATGGCCGTGCAGGTGTCTCCACACGTCAGCTTGGCATCACGCTGCCAGCCCGTGTCTACCATCAGGTTGATCAACAGGAACATCGGCACGTTGGGGATGTTGGTTCCGGCGGACCCGTGCAGGCGTGCGCATTCCTGGCCGTCGATGCGCCAGGCAATGTGGTCGGGCTGCCAGTCGATGGCCCAGGTGTGCCAGTCGGTGCTGTAGTCCTTGTCCGGGCAAGCGGCGTTGTCGGCGGTCAGGTCGCCGGTGGAGTTCGGGCGGTAGGATCCGGCGCGGTTGGGCGGCCAAGAGGTCTGCATGTAGGAGGTCTGCGGGTGCCCGCCCAGGATCTCGAAGATGTCGGTCTCCCACTGGTAGGGTGCCCCGTTCGCGGCGTCGAGCATCCAGAACGCCGAGAAAAACCCGCTGGTCGTCGGCAGCTTGATGCGCGCCTCGGCGTAGCCGTAGGTGAACTTGTACACATAGGGATATGCGTTGTTGTAGGCACTGGGCCGAGCGGTGGAGAGCATTCCGCTCTTGTAGTTGCATGCGTTTTCGCCCCCGTAGTATGGGCAGTTCCCGGCGGGGGGACTCTGCGGCTGGGCCGTGATAGTGGCTCGCCCGTCATGGACGGTGACCTGGCCCTCCGAGGCCGATTTCTGCACCATCTGCTCACGCCCGTTGTTGATCGAGCCGGTGGCGCACTGCCCCACCCCGCCATACCACCAGTCGGCACACGGCGAGACCTTGGTGAGGTCCAGAGCGTCGCCGGCGAAATCCTCGTCATAGGCAAGGTGCCAGGACTTCCCGGTGGCAGCGGCAAACGGCGGTGGGCAAGGCGGAAACTTCCCGGTGCAAGCGGGGCTAGGCGGAGACGGCTGCGGCGAACTGCATCCCGAAAACACCAGCAGCCCAGCGCATATTATCGCCGGCATTCTGAGCGGCTTCATGTCGTCACCGCAAGTTTCCGTAACCAAACTCAAGTCGACGCCAGTGCCCGCCACGCTTATACGTGTATACGGCAACACATGGCGGCTTTTCGACATGAATGAGCGGCAACCCGGCCGCCGGTCGCATCATCAGGCGCCGGCCGCCGAACCGCAACCAATGCGCCAGCCCCACCGCGGTGAGCACCGCGACAACATCAATCCCGACCAGCCCACGCGCATACCACTGCAGCCAGTGCGCCCGCCCACCCCGCCGAACCCGCGGGGCGAGTGAGGCGCAACCCGCTCGCAGTTTCGCTGGCAACCCACCGACCTGCTCCGAAACGCTGATAGCCAAACCTCCCAGCAAATTTCCTAGGCGTAAGCCCGCTCCGATCCCAGCTTAAACGGTCCTGCCCTAACGGTCCCGATCCTATCCAGCCGCCGGTCCAGCCGCCGAAGGATGGGGCCTTAAGCGTGGGGCTGGCATTGGTCGCGGTCGGAGCAGGGGCCTCCGGGACATAGCACTCCCTCGTGCTCACCGACACGCCCTTGCCAGCCGTCAGGAAGCGCTCGAAGTCGCTGACCGCCACCTCCAGCCGGAGCTGACGCCCTCCGGAACCATCACTGCTGTTCACGCTCGCCGCTCGGCATAACCCCGGCATCGGCATAACCCTTCTTATCCCGACATCGGGATAAGAAGGGATACACCACCAACCTCGTCGGCCAGACGCCGGAGTTCGTCATCGACGCCTACCACCAGCTGTGGCGCATCGAGAAAAGCTTCCGCATGTCGAAACACGACCTGCAGGCCTGCCCGGTGTATCACCACAAGCGGGAGTCGATCGAAGCGCACCTGAGCATCGTGTTCGCCGCCCTGGCTGTCGGTTGCCAGGTACAAGGGACCACCTGAGCGGTGGTTTTGCCAGCAGCATGGGACCACCGGTTTGCCATTAATGGGACCACCGGCTTGCCACTGATGGGACCACCCGGCGTGGCTTCCACGCTCTCGGTCGTGTGGCCGCTGTATTCGCGGCATGACGTATCGGGAGTTATCGATGATCGAAGTGAAAGAGATCCTGCGGCTGTGGCTGGATGGCCGGTCGCTGCGGGAGGTGAGCAAGCTGGCGGGGGCGGACCGTAAGACGGTGCGCCGTTATGTGGACACCGCACGCGCGTGCGGGATGGACCGCGACGGCGGGGCCGCCCAGCTCAGCGATGAGCTGTTGGCGGCGGTGGTGGTCGGGGCTCGGCCGCAGCGGCCGACGGGCCGGGGTGCGTCGTGGGGAGCGCTGGCGGGCCAGCATGAGCAGTTGAAGGCTTGGACTGATGCGGGCCTGACGCTGACGAAGGTCCACGCGCTGCTGGGCCGCCGGGGTGTGGTGGTGTCCTATCGCACCCTGCACCGTTATGCGACAACGGAATTGGGTTTTGGTCAGCGGCGGGCGACGGTGCCGGTGGTCGACGGTGAACCCGGCAGTGAGGTGCAGGTCGACTTCGGCCGGCTCGGGCTCATCCCGGATCCGGTGCGCGGTAGCAACCGGGTGGTGCACGGGTTGATCTTCACCGCGGTGTATTCGCGGCACACCTTCGTCTATCCGACCCACGAGCAGACGTTGGCGGAGGTGATCGCCGGATTTGAGGCGGCGTGGGCGTTTTTCGGTGGGGTCTTCGCGGTGGTGATACCGGATAACATGAAAGCGATCGTCGATGCGGCGCACGCGACCGAGCCGCGCCTGAACGACGCGTTCCGCGAGTACGCCCAGGCCCGGGGCTTCGTCGTCGACCCGGCTCGGGTGCGTCATCCTCGTGACAAGCCGCGCGTCGAGCGGTGTGTGAGTTATGCGCGTGCGAATTTCTTTGCCGGAGAGCAGTTCCGGGATCTGGGCGACTGCCGCGAACGCGCCGCGGCGTGGTGCCGCGACGTCGCCGGAACACGGGTGCACGGCACCACCCGGCAACGCCCGGCCGAGGTCTTCGCCACCGACGAAGCCCCGCGGCTGGCGCCGGCTCCCGCCCAGCCATTCGACCTGCCGACCTACAGCCATCCCAAAGTCGCGCCGGATCGCCACGTTCAGATCGCCCGGGCGCTCTACAGCGTGCCCGGTGAGCTGATCGGGCAACGGCTCAGCGCCCGCGCCGACGCGCGTACCGTCAAGCTGTACTGGCGCGGCCAGTTGATCAAAGTCCATCCCAGGGTGGCGCCGGGACGCCGCCACACCGACCCCGCCGATCTGCCCAGCGAGCTCACGACATACGCGATGCGCGACCTGGATGCGTTGCAACGCAAAGCCGCCGCGCACGGCACCCATGTCGGCGCGTACGCCACGGCGCTGCTCGAGCACCCGCTGCCGTGGACGAAGATGCGCCAGGTCTACCGCCTCCTGGGGCTGGTGCGCCGCCACGGCGCCGAACCGGTCAACGAGGCCTGCCGGCGCGCCCTGGACGCCGAAGCGGTCAACGTCGGGCTGATCGACCGCATGCTCACCCGCGACAACCCGCCACACACAACCGCGCGGCCCCCGGGTGCGGCGACACGGTTCGTGCGGGACACCGCCGACTTCGCCGTACGCAGGCTGCCGTCATGAGCACCACGCGCCGCACCGCCACGCACACGCCAGCGGCGAAGCCGGCCGAGGTGTCCGCCGAGCTGAAAGCGTTGATGCGTCGGCTCAAGCTCGGCCAACTGCTCGACACCTTGCCCGAACGGCTCGCCCTGGCGGCCACCAACCACCTGCCCCATCACGACTTCCTGGAGCTGCTGCTGGCCGACGAGGTCACCCGCCGCGACCGCGAAGCCACCCAGCGCCGGGCGCGGGCCGCGCACCTGGACCCGCAGATGCAGCTGCAGGCCTGGGACGATTCCACCGGGGTCAGCTACGACCGCCAGTTGTGGGCCGAGCTGACCTCGCTGCGGTTCCTCGCCGACGCCCACAACGTGCTCATTATGGGCCCGGTCGGGGTTGGAAAGACGTTCCTGGCCAACGCCTTAGGCCACATCGCGGTGCGCCGCGGCCACACCGTGCACACCGAACGCGCCGACAAACTGTTCAAACGGCTCAAGGCCGCCCGCCTCGACGCCAGCTACGAAGACGAGATGCGCCGACTGCACCGCGTCGAGCTGCTCATTCTCGATGATCTGGCACTTCACCGGCTGGAGACCACCGAGACCAGCGACTTCTACGAACTCATCGTCGAGCGGCACCGCCAGGCCAGCACCATCACCACCAGCAACCGAGAACCACCCGAGATCTTGGCCATGATGGCCGATCCGCTGTTGGCCCAGTCGGCGATGGACCGGCTGCAATCGGCGGCCTACGAGCTCGTCATCGAAGGCCAGTCGTACCGGCAACGCCAGAAACCGACCAGCGCAACGACCCACGACACCACACCGAATTGACGAACAACCCCCCGGCAGGCCACCATCACCACACGGCCCGCGACCGGGCAAGCCCGGTCCCATGCTCCTGGCAAGCCGGTGGTCCCATCACCATGGCAAGCGACACCCTGGCCGTCAGCCGCTGGATCGAGCATCAAACCGGTTGGAGCATCAAGAAATTTGTCCGCACCGCCCGCCGCTACCGCACCGTCCACATCAAGGCAGGCCCGCAGATCCTGACCGCCGCCGATCCGCTACCCGACGACCTCCGTGATGCCCTCACCGCGATCACCGCACCCCAACATGCGCACTAAATTGTCGGAAGTCAGGTTTGAAGCGACGAACGCTGCCGGAGGTGGATCGACCTAATGACTGGTTCAATTCACTGCGCTTACGACGAAAGCGGCAAATACTCACGAGAGAATCTTGCTTGCCCAGACGTCTCGGGATCCCGTCATGGCGGCGCGGAGGACTCGCTGTTGCCGCACTCGTTTAGTCAAAACATGTGGGGCCGCCCGCGCCGTGACGGCGGCTACGTACTAGACCAGGCAGCAGATCTGTTGGTGCAGGAGGCTACTTCGGTTCGCACTCGACAGCGATACACCGGACGCCGTGGCGCTGGCTGCGATCCGCGACGCCCTGGACCTGGCCGGGCTGAAACCGCCCACAACCACGGAGCTGGACAGCCACGGCACCAGCCGACTGCCCGCGGGATCCCGGATCGGGTCGTGTATTACCGGTACCGCTATGACCGGGCCAGGCGCGCTGCTTCAACGAAATGCCGGTCTGCCCATCGCGAGTTGTCCCAACGAAGGCCCGCGAACCAAGGCACGCACTAACCAATTTGATATGCAAGGAACAGACGGATAGAAGTAATACAGGTTATCGCGAATTCTCGTAGCCAGGTTGTCATTACGGTTCCACAAGCTTCTTACCATTCATTTTCCATCGAATGGTCAACTTGAGGCATCGAGGAGGTCCCCGTAAGCGGCGAGCACCCCCTCCCGCTCGCGCTCGGGGTTGTACCGGTCGCGTACGAACTGCGCTGCCAACAGTCCATGTGCCCGAAGCCAACCCGGCTCAGCCAAGTCCCGCTCAAGTACTGTCTCCACGGCCTGGGCGACACCGAGTACGTTGCCGGCTTCGACGGGGCTGCTGAACTCCGGTCGCATGAACTCTTTGCCCCCGATCGCGTCGTACCCCACCACGTAGCAGCCTGAGGCCATCGCCTCGACTGGAGGGAGCCCGAACCCCTCGCGCGGGCTCATCGCGAGGAAGACTCGGGCGCTGCGCAGTTCAGCGGCGACTTGGTTCTCCGTTAGCCCGCTCAACGCGCGTACTTCCCACCCACGCAGCCGATCTCTCGCGTGGAGCATCCGGAGCACCATCGCGGCGTCGGCTGCGCCGCGTCGAGGCATGTAGGCGATCCGCGGCGGCGCCTCCTCCTCTGCCGGAGTGAATTGATCGGGATCGACGCTGAGGCAGACGTGCCGCACGTCCAGATGCGGGAAGGCGTAGCGGGCAACCTCAGCCGTATGTTCGGACGTCGCGACGATGGCCAGCGGCCGTTGGTCAGAGTGGTAGTGTGCGGTCACGGCTTCTGGGTCGTGCTCCCAGGCGAGGTAGCCGCTCTGGTTGAGCACCACATGGCGGGGGTACGCACGACGTCGCACGAGGACGTCGACGTCGAGCTCTGGGACGACGAGAAGGTCCTCGGGGCCGACGGAGGTCGCGGCCACATCGGTGACGGGTGTGTCGTTGACGAACCACGTGTAGCGGAAGTTGGCCTTCTGATGCAGCACCGCTGCCGGGATCTCGGCGGCGCGCAGGATGTCAGCATGACGGTATATTGCCCGGGTGCCGCCCGAGGGGCGTTCGAAGTCGGGGGCCATGAAGTACACGGTCGGCTCTGTCACCTGCCGCTCCCTGACATGAAGCGTGAGACGGCGGCGTGCCGCTCGGCGCTGCCATGCGCGCGCTGACCGCGCCAGCGCCCCCACATCGGGTCTCTTAGCCACCGGGTCCCTCCTCGCTCTGCCACCACCTCACCAAGTCCTTGCGCCTCCTCTGTAGTCTGAAAATTCGTAATGATACAGACCGATCTTTCTTCCGCTTTGGCGAGCCTAATCCGAAAATGATGGCGACTTGACCTTGGTTGTTATGCGGCCGGTGTGAGCGTGACGGTGTAGCCGAGGGCTTCGAGCTGGCGAATGTGGTTGCGCTTCAGTCTGTCCGGGTTGAGGTGCTTGGTGGCGTGGTCGGGGCCGAGATCGGTGAAGGTGGCGTCGTCGTTGGGCAGTAGATGCCAGATGATGACTAGGATGGAGCGCCCGACGGCGACCATCGCGCGTTTCTTGCCTCGCCGTTTGGTGATGCGCCGATAGCGTTCGCCGAGGAAGGTGTCGGTTCTGCCGGCGATGACCGCGGCCTCGCCGAGGGTGCGGGCCAGGTAGCGGTTGCCGTGGCCGGTGGATGCGTTGCCTTTGGTTTTGCCGGCTGAGCTGTTGATGCCGGGTGAGAACTTGGCCCAGGAACACAGGTGCCCGGCGGTGGGGAACCGGGACATGTCCACACCGATCTCGGCGATGATGGCGGCGGTCGCGATCGGCCCGATGCCGGGTATCTCATCGAGCCGGGCCGCCGCCGCCGCGAAAGGGGCCAAATGGGCCTCGATCTGCTCGTCGACGGCGGCGATGTCGGCGTCGATGCCGTCGATACGCCCGAGCATGCGGGCCAGCAGGAACCGGTGATGCTCATCGAAGTGGCCGTTGAAGGCCTCCTCCAGTTGGGAGATCTTGGTGCGCATCCGGCGGCGCGCCAGCTGGGCCAGCACCTTGGGGTCGCGTTCACCGGCGATCAGTGCGGCCATCATCGCCCGCCCGGAGACCCCGAAGATGTCGCAGGGCCACCACCGACAGCTTGATGCCGGCGTCTTCGAGCAGCTTTTCCACCCGGTTCTTCTCGGCGGTGCGGGCAGCCACCAGATCAACACGGTAGCGGGTCAGATCCCGCAGCCGCCGAATCGGTGCCGGCGGCACGAAACTGGCGCGCAGCATCTGGCGCTCGGCCAGCTTGCACAACCACACCGCATCGATCACGTCGGTCTTGGGCCGGCCCGGCAGGTGTTTGACATCGCGGGCGTTGACCAGCCACGGCTCCAGCCCGTGGGCCTCCAACAGGTAAAACACCGGTTTCCAGTAATCGGAGGTGGCTTCCATCACCACTCGCTGCACCCGCAGTTCGACTAGCCGGTTGGCCAGCTCGGTCAACGACGAG
Organism: uncultured Actinomycetota bacterium; assembly: GCA_963811535.1. Lineage (GTDB taxonomy): Bacteria > Actinomycetota > Actinomycetes > Mycobacteriales > Mycobacteriaceae > Mycobacterium. The sequence continues at coordinate 10,868 of CAWERF010000005.1, forward strand.
GTCATCGTGGAATGCGTCGACACCTCCTGCAGGCGTTTTCGGCGCCCGTGTGGTGCGGGAAGCCGCACACAACAGACCAGTTCGGCCTTGCCGATGTCTAGTGCGGCGACCCGGGCGATGATCTCTTCCTTGTCCTCACACTCGGCCAACACGACCGCATCATCTCCTCTCACACCCTGCCCGACAGTGATGAGGTGGTCGCCCGTGGGGCCGCAGAAGAAAACAGAATCTAATCATCGTGCTCGACGAATACCAACGGCGGCAACAATGAAGGGCCCGCACACCACCCCAGCGCCCCGACACGCCGACCGCGCCGTTCTCCCGGCAGGTCTCATCGACCGCGGTGTCGGTCAGGCGTTCCGCCGACACTCGCCGAGCCGGCCACTCACTCGGAAGGCCGCAGTGCAGCCGGGCGTTCCAGCCTGTGGAAGGGGGTCCAGCCCCGAGTTCTGATCAGGAATCGTCCAGCGCCCTACGAAGCTATTAGGTTCTGATCATTTGCTTGCTAGGCGGATGGCTGCGGGAGTGATCGCCAACTACCTGCCGATCCGCGAAAATTTCCACCTGGGCGAACTGCATACTGAACCAAGGAATCAAGAGAGCTCACTGTTTGCTCGACGATCGGCATCCCAACACCAACACTCACCCAACATCGCCGATCGTATTCAAGGGGATAGGGACTAAAAAGCTCAGGATTGCTAGGCATTCGAACATTGAGAATCGGCTTTAGAGCTGCTGCATATAAGGTTGGGGTCGCCGCTGTAAACTTGTTGCAGAGGTGCGTTTGAGTTCTGCCCAAATTTCAGCACGTGCTATTGACGTCCGCCGATGGCGGCATCAATTTGTAGGCTATGAAACTGCATTTCATGCCATGATCGTGCCGGCTCCTTGATCTTGGGCTGTTGAGCCGATCAGGCCGTTCGCTTCGTAGCCGACCGCGGGACGCTCACCATCGCGATTAAGCCGATGAAAAGTATCGCCCCGCCGGGTAAAACCCCGAGCTCACGGGCCGATAGTGAGCTAGGAGCGTGGGTCAGTAACACGCCGGGCGGGGTACTGGGCTGATGGCTGTGTGTCCGAGATGATGAGGTGTGGCTGGTGATGCTGGTGAGGATGGGCTGTTTTCGATAGATCCTGCGCAGCGGGTTGATGTGTGGGATGTGGCGCCGAAACCGCCGGTGGACAAGACGTTTCGGGCGTTCGATCCGGGTCAGGGGTTGTTGCTGCCGCCGTCGTTGGATGAGTGGTTGCCGGCCGAGCATCTGGCACGTTTCATCGCCGAGCTGGTCGATGAGCACCTGGATCTGTCGCGGATCCGGGCCGCCTACGCCGAGGGACGTGGTGGCCCACCGTATGACCCGCGGCTGATGGTGCGGATCCTGCTGCACGGCTACACCATCGGGGTGCGCTCGTCGCGGGCGATCGAGGTCAAGTGCACCGATGACGTGGCGTTTCGGTGGCTCGCCGCCGGGGCGGTGCCGGATTATCGGGCGATCGCCCGGTTCCGTAAGCGGCACCTATCGGCGCTCGGGCACTTGTTCGTGCAGGCGTTGGCGTTGTGTCAGGCCGCGGGGATGGTGCGGCTGGGCCGGGTCGCCCTGGACGGGACCAAGGTGCGGGCGAACGCCTCCAAACGCAAGGCGATGAGCTATGCGCGGATGAGCGAGAAGGAATAAGGTCCTCGCCGCCGAGGTGTCGGCGCTGCTGGCCGAGGCCGAGCGGATTGACAAGGCCGAAGACGCCCGCTACGGCAAGAACAACCGCGGCGACGGGCTGCCCGAGCAGCTGCGGCGCCGGGAAACGCGGCTGGCCACGATCCGCCAGGCGAAGGCCGCGCTCGAGGACGAGGCCACGCAGGCGGCGCGGCAGCGGGCCCAAACCGCGGCACGCGACCGTGGCGACGACGAGGACACCGCCACCGCCCAGGGCGCCGCCGCGGCGGATGCGGCGACGCCGAAACCGAAGGCGCAGCGCAACTTCACCGACCCGGACTCCAAAATCATGCTCACCGGCGACGGGGCGTTTCACCAGTGCTACAACGCCCAGGCCGTGGTCGATGAGGACCATCAGGTGATCGTGGCCACCGACGTGAACACCAACGCCGCCGATGTGGGCAATCTGATCCCGATGACCGAGCAGACCACGGCCAACACCGGGCAGGCCCCGGGCCAGATGCTCGCCGACGCCGGCTATTGCTCGGCCGACAACCTCAACCGCGCCGACGAGTTCAGCGACCAACACGGCACCGAGTTCTATGTCGCGACCGGGCGTTCGGGCCGCGACGAGCCGCCACCGGTGGCTCCGCGCGGCCGGATCCCAAAGTCCGCGACCAGCAAGCAGCGCATGGCCCGCACACTGACAACCAAGAAGGGCCGCGCGATCTATGCCCGCCGCAAGGCGATCGTCGAACCGGTCTTCGGTCAGATGGGCACACTGCAAAACGCCAAACACCTGTTGTTGCGCGGACTCGACCAGGCTCGTGGGGAATGGCTGCTACTCGCCGCCTGCCACAACCTCCGCAAACTTCACGGCGTCGTCGGTGTTCATGGACTCGCCGCCCTCGCGCGGACCTGACCAGCGGGCCCGGCCGCTGCCCACCCAGCCCGCACCCGCCACAGAACCCCGGATCTGCACGCCCCCGGCACATCCATCGCTGCGTGATCAGGGTTTCCCACGCACCATCACACCAGTCCAGTTAGGCAATACGGACCCGCGCTCCTAGGCGCTGCAATCCGCGTTTCCGCCGAGTCTCTTTCTCGCCCTGATACTTCTGAGGCCGTAGCGCACCGACGTCACTCGCTCGATCGACTGCTCGCGTCTCGCTCCCACACCAGTGACCCCCGCTGAGGGCGCCGCCCGGCGAGCGCGATCCCCAAGAACACCGCCGCATCGACGGCCGATCGTGGACCGCGGACCGTCGCAACAACCGAGAGCGCAGTGTCCAAACCCGTATCCCGGACTCGGCCGTGTGTTCCATGCTCGCTGGCCAACAGCTCCGCACCGCCTCGGTGGCGACCCAAAATCGCGACCAGGCTCCTGACGTCGGCGGGCGTTCTTATCACCGACGGATCAGTGGCCACCACGGCCTTCTCGTGAGCATCGAACCGTGTGTCGACGTACAGATCGTCGCCCGTGACTGCCGGAAAGGAACCAAATCGCTCATGCCCCTTCTCGTTGAGCCCATAGGCCCCGGCACCCCACATCACCAACTTGTGCTGAACAAACCCCCCCCGATTGCGAACCCGGTAATAGCTGCGCACTAACGCGCTCGCACCGCGCGAGTCGTACTCGCAGCGAGGGCGGGCGACCAACACGTCGCCCTGAGCGAGCCGATCCAGAACGGCAAACACCGCCTCGACCGAGATCTGGATGTCGGCATCCAGGTACAGTCGCGGCCACAGGGTGGCCACGTCATCGCCGACGTTGAGCGCGGCCGGCTTCGACGCCTGCTCCAATTCCAGCACCCGTGCTCCTGGAACACTTCGGGCAACGTCGGCGCTGTCGTCGGTGCAGCCGTTGCAGACCACGATCAGTTCAATGAACCCTTCAACTGCCGCTCGGCTCAAGGGGGCGAGAGTACGTTTGATCACCGTGGCCTCGTTGTAGGCAGGAACGATGACGGCACCCCGCTGGCGTGACCCCGAAAGGCGTTGTGGCGGGGCGGGTTTCGTGGCTCGCGGCAGTTCCTGCCAGCGCCTGCGGTCCAAGATAACGGCAAGAGTACGGCGATGGACAGCGTCATAGGAACGAAGCGTCTCCGCCAGTGCGACCGCCGCACGGAACAGCGTCGAGTATGCCCGCCCGTGATAGCGCTCGATGTAACGGACGCGGTTTACAGTATCCAAGGTCGCGAGCGCAGGTGACCTCCCAGATCCACGCCCGCGGTGTTTCACGACCGCGGAAGGCTCGAATCGGATCCGCCGTCCGCTCGTCCGGATCCGACGAAAGTAATCGACCTCCTCCGAGTAGAGGAAAAACTCCTCGTTCCACGCACCCACTTCGCGTGCAACCACGGAGGGAACCAGTACTGCGGCTCCGCTCGCCCAGTCAACGTCGTGCGCTTCGAGGTAACTTGCGGGCCGATAATCGACCTCCGACGAGAACCCGGGTCGCGCGCGGATCTTGCCGCCGAGGAGTGCGTCACCGATGGCGCGGGTAAGCGACGGCTCACGATGCAGGGAAGGAAAGATCGCCCCGTCCGCGTCGACTATCAGCGGCACGACCGCGCCGATCCGCGCGGCGTCGGCCGCCGCAAGCAATCTCGTGACCGTGTCGAGCGCCAACGTGAGGTCAGGATTGAGAATCAGGACGCTGTCGCAGTCCCCGACCAAGGGCATCCCGGCGTTTATCCCGCCGGCGTAGCCGAGGTTTCCGCCGGACTCGACCAAAATGATGTCATCGTGCGCACGCACAACATCAACGGTGTCGTCGACGGATTGGTTGTCCACAACGATTAGCCGAATCGGACGGTCACGAGCCGCGAGGCGGAGATCCTCGATCAGCTGGGCGACATCGGATGCACTGTTATACGTCACCACCACGGCCGCCACTTCGGCATGCTGCCCGCGGTTGGCGAACCTGCCCGGTTCGGGGCCGTCTCGCGATACCGACGCCACCGCGCCTAGCCCACTCTCGCCGTACGATCCAGCTGCAGCAACGCCGGCGGCATCTCGATCAAATAGCGCCAGCCGAGACACCGCGGTTCGAGCATCAACCGCCACACCCACTCCGCTTTCGCTTCCAAGACCCACTCTGGTGCCCGCCGCACCCGATGAGCCAAGAAGTCAATGGCCGCGCCGAATGCCAGCAATACACTCGCTCCAGTGGCCGGACCGAAGCGGGCGATCCATTCTTCCTGGACTGGCTTACTTAGTCCCAGCACCAGGATATCGACGTCCGCGTCACGCATCTCAGCAGCGATTCGTTCGGATGCGGCGGGGTTGGTCACGTCCGACCGGGTGGGCGCCCGGATGCCTGCAGTGCGGATGGCGGGAAGTCGTTCGCCGACAAGCTTGCGCAATTGGCGGTGCGTTTCGACTGCACCGCCGAGGAATCCCACCCACACACCGAGGACCGCTGTGGACTCCAGTATCGGGTTGATGAGATCGCTGCCGGACAACTTCGGCCAGCGACGGCCGGCGAGTGCGTTCGCTGATCGGACCAGCGGCACGCCATCAAGCAACGTCAGCCAACGCAGGCCCGTAGCCGGTCCGCTGACCGACACCGCCGGTGGCCGGTGGATCCAGGACTCGTCATCCGCGAAATGGTGGATGTGATCAAGGTTGGCGGACGCAACGGCCGGCGGAGTGGACGCCGATAGCGAGTCCAGGATCAGCGACAGGGCGTAGTCGCGATCGACCAAGTCCACGGCGACGTTGCCGACGAACATTCGCGGCCATGGAGTGCCACCGAAATTCATTCTTGGACTCGCCCTCTTTCGTACGGAGGTTGTCTCGGGTCTCGTGGAAGTTGAGGTGGCGGGTCCCCGCTCGAGACCTGCCGTGTGCTAGGTGTCGGGCGTTCCGCCAAGAACTCCGACAGCAAGGGACCACCATGAAGAACAACAGTAGCCAAATCCAGCCCGTGGACGCGAGCGCGCCCGCGTTTCCGGAGCGGGTCAGCGTGGCGATGGCCGAGATCGCCGTGAACATGCAGGAGGGCCTGGTGGCGTTGGCCGTGGGCGCGGGCCTGCGGTTCATGCGGGCGCTGATGGAGGCCGACGTGACCGGGCTGGCCGGCCCGAAGGGCCGCCACGACGCAGCGCAAGCCCATATGGGTCTAGCTTGCAGGTCACGTATGCGTAGTCGTTGCCCCCGGGTGACGGCGTCCGCGTAACGTCCTGCCCTGGTTGCAAGCCGCGCACATCAGCGCGAAACCATGTCGTTGCATCGGTCTCGGTCACGGTCACAGTTCAGCAAAGAGCCGGTCGAGACTCGTTGGCCGCTGTTGGGCAGCTTGGCGGCGAGCCGGCGGACTTCGTCAGCGGTCATGAATGGCTGTCTCGTTGTTAGCTGGGTTAGGACCGATCTATGCCGGGATGTACTTGAACCAATCGACGAGCATGTCCGCCGGGAACACCGTGGATGCATCCGGCCAGCCAGGCCAACCGGTACCAACGGCAATGTTCATGATCACCTACAGCGGTCGGTTGAACGGCCATTGCCCTTCGGTTCCCGCTGGCAGCGATGCCGGGGTCCAGGTCGCAAGTGCCTTGTCGTCAACCCCTATCTGAATCCAATCCTGCTTCCGAGTGATCCAGTAGTTGTGGAAATCGTCGGTGAGGTCGAATCCCACGGGAGCCTTGAACTCGACTCTGTTCTCGCCGCTGCCTTCCCAGGGGCCGTGCAGATGTATCCAGTAGGTGGTGCCTACGGTGTCAACGGTCATCAACCTGGCCACGGACAACCGCGTCCGCCGTCGGGCACCGGTCGCTGACCGTTTGCCATTGTGTCGCTGGTGAAGCAAGACGGATCCCCCTAGATTGTTGTCAGGGCGACCTGAGTTCGGCTGGAGTTCCTCTTCACCCCGATGCCGGGCGCCAACCCGGCAGGTCCGGCAGGTCGATTTCGGTCTGGCTGCCTTCTTCGAGAGCGCGCATATCGGCTTCGACCATGATCCTCACCAGTTCTGGCATCTGAACCTGCGGCTTCCAGCCCAATCGCGACCGGGCCTTCGACGCATCGCCGATGAGGGCGTCAACCTCGGTCGGGCGACGATAGCGTTCATCGAACCGAACGTATTTCTCCCAGTCGAGGCCGACTTGATCGAAGGCCAAAGCGAGCAATCCCCGCACCGGGTTACCGATCCCGGTAGCGAGCACAAAATCCTCGGGCGTGTCGAGTTGCAGCATCCGCCACATGCCCTCCACATATTCCGGGGCGTACCCCCAGTCCCGTACCGCGTCGATGTTGCCGAGCCAGAGGTGTTGATCCAGCCCAGCCCGGATTCGCGCTGCCGTCCGAGTGATCTTGCGCGTGACGAATGTTTCACCGCGCCGCGGTGATTCATGGTTGAACAGGATCCCGTTCACGGCGAAGAGCCCGTATGCCTCGCGATAGTTTCGGGCGGACCAATACGCGAAGAGTTTTGACGCGCCATAGGGTGAACACGGCTGAAACGGCGTGTCCTCGTTCTGTGGCGACGGTGAGGAACCGAACATCTCGGAACTTGACGCCTGGTAGAAACGACACTCCAGGCCTAGTTGCCGAATCGCCTCCAGCAGCCGGATTGTTCCCAACCCCGTTGTCTCGCAGGTATATTCGGGCTCATCGAAGCTGACCCTCACATGCGATTGGGCCGCCAGGTGGTAGATCTCGTCTGGCTGTATCTGAAACAGCAATCCCGAGAGCCGGGATGTGTCCATGAGTTCGCCGTAGTGCAAGAACAGCCTGGCGCCCGTGACATGCGGGTCGACGTACAGGTGCTCGATACGGCGTGTGTTGAAGGTCGACGCGCGCCTGATGATGCCGTGCACCTCATAGCCCTTGTTGAGCAAAAACTCTGCGAGGTATGAACCATCCTGACCGGTGATTCCGGTGATGAGTGCACGCTTGACCATCAGCTGCCCCGCTGGTAGACGGCATCGCGCATGTCCGCGAGATCGATGATCCACTGTTCGTAACGATCCAGTGCCGCCTCCTGCGACAGCAGCTCGTCGCAGTAACGCCGGCCCGCTTCGCCGTACTGCCTGCCGAGCTCTCGGTCTGTGCCGAGCCGGATTGCCTCGCTCAACAGGAGGTCGGGGCGATCGGCGGGCACGCACACACCGGCTCCCGCGGCGGCGAGTTCGTCGGCGGTGAGTCCGGCGGCATCGGTCGCGGCAAGGATCGGCTTGCCGGAGTTGAAGTAGGAAGTCAGCTTGCTTGGCAACGACATCTGGGCGACCCCCGGACGTTCGTTCACCAACAGCACGTCTGCCGCACCGAGGGCAGCAGGGAATTCTTCCTCGTTGACCGGAGGCAGCAACTCGAGCGCGGGGACACCAGCAGCGATGGCTTGCAGGCCTGCACGCTGGTTGCCATCCCCGAGCAGGACGAACCGCGCCCGACAGTTGGTGCGGCTGACCAGCGCGGCGGCGTCAACCACGTTCTCCAACCCTTGCTTGTAGCCCATATTGCCGGCGTGCAAGACCACCACTTCATCGGCACGCCAGCCGTGCGCATCACGAAAGGCCGCGCTAGCCGCCGGCTCGGGCGGGCTGACGTGAGTCCAATTCCGGATCTCACGAATTCGCCGCATGTCGACGCTGAGATGTTGGGTGAGATCCCTGGCGAATCCTGTATGAATCACCGCAACACCATCACACAGCCGGATGGCCAGCGATTCCACCACACGCACCGCACGGGCAGACAACCCCGACGCGGCTCCCGTCTCCGTGACCCCGCGACTGTACAAATCCTGCACCAGGATCCCTATTGCGGGTCTCCGCCAGGTCAGCCGCGCACGGACGGCCGACAGAGCGGTGGCCAGAAGCGGCGGAGTCACGCAGATCACAACCTCGGGCCGACCCCACCGAGTAGTGAGCAGCTGCAGCCCGAACGTCAGCTCCATCACCGCGCGCCCGATCCAGGACATGCGTCGTGGCACTCGATGTTTGAGACGACGAACACGCACCCCGTCGATCTGTTCCTCAGATCGAAATCGCGAACTGCCCTCATCGCGCTTCCAGTACGGATAGTGGGGGTGACCGGTCAAAACAAGGACATCGTGTCCGCGCTTCGTCAAACCCATCGCGAGGCCGGTCGTGTACGGGCCGACTCCGGTCGGCTCGGGAGCGTAGTTAATGCCGAGGATCGCGACTCTCACCGCTCGATGGGGCATAGATTTTTCCTATGTCGGCCGCTGCCGGGGGGCAAGTGGTTGGGCGTTGTTGGTGGTCGGTGTGAAGGTGGTGGTGGACGACCCGAGCGAGACGGCGTTTAAGGCAGCGCAGCACTTCGGTGGGCGACTCGCCGGCGGCCAGTCGCTTGCGGTAGTAGGCCTGGCCGAGACCGTCGAGGCGGATCTGAGTCAACTATAGGGGATCGCAACAAAGCCCCGGCATTCCATCTCAGATGGCGACATAAAACCTGAAGTAGGACACGATTCGGGTGTGGCCTTGGTTGCGGGTTGCTGATCTGGGGTTTTGCTCGGTGGCCGGCGCGGATGTGCGCACTGATATGTAGAGAGTTTTGTCAAGGTGGCAGAGGGAAGCGGGCGCCCGGCGACCGTCGTCGTTAGGCGCCCGCTTCGGTTGACCGAACCGTTGCCGTAGGGGGTGGCGAGCGTGTCGAGGCGTTCGACGCGGTGTCAATTCTGATATTTGCGGGTTGGTTACCGCAGGACGGACTGTTCGGCTGGAGTGCCTCGCAGGTCTAATTTTCGGGCGTCATCGGCCTTGTCGTGCAAGGGATTGCTTATAGTGCGCTCGCGGGTCACTGTCAGGCCGCTGCCGTCACCACCAGGGTCAGGCTCGGACACTTCAGGGGCTGGTATTCAGTTGTCGAGGACCGCCAGTGACCAGCACCAGCCGGCCAGTTCCCGGGCGATGGCGGTGTTGGCCACCCCGGCGCGTTTGCCGCGCGCGTCGAAGCGCCGCCATCGGTCATGAAGGCGGCGGTTGGCCAGCTGCCCGCGGGCGCGTGCGGCCGGGCTGGCGGCATCCCAGCGCCGCCGCAGCGTTGGGCTGCCGGGCTGATAGGGCTTGCGGTGGTGCCAGGCCGCCTCAATTAGCAGCCGCCGCACGTGACCGTTACCGGTCTTGGTGATCGAGCCCTGCGACCGGGTGGCCCCCGACGAGGACTCGGTGGGGACCAATCCCAGGTAGGCGCCGATCGAGCGGCCGGTGAGCCGGTGCCAGTCGCCGATCTCGACGGCCAGCCCGACCGCGGTCCGCGTCGAGACCCCGCGTAGGCACCTCAACCGCCGCACCACCGGTTCGTAGAGACTCTTGGCGGCCAGCTCGGCGATCCGCGCATCCAGACGGTTGCGCCGATCCACGGTGGCCATCTGCTATCCAGGGTGTCGCGGCGACGAGAGTGCTGCTGGCGCCGCGCGATCCCGATCCACTCGCGGGGCCCGGCCGCGCCTCGGCCCCGCTGCGCCGAGTCCTGTTGGGTCCGTGTCTGTGCGACCTCGTGCTCGACCACGCGCTCGCCCGGCGCGGCGCCACGCCGCGCGCAACCGGCGAGAGCGGCGCCGCCTGGTTTGCTCGCGCCTTTCCGCCCGAGAGCCCGGTCCTGTGACCGGCGGACCGCTTCTTATGGCCGCGCCAACGACGCCATCTCGATCGAGGTCACCAGCGAGCCGACGCTCGACGACATGCGCTGTCAACTTGGCTGGGGCTTAGCGGGATCGGGGCGTGCAGGGGCTCGGTGGGCTGGGTGTCGGTGGTATGGGTCAGGCTGCGGCAGTCAGTCCGGTGACCTCGGTCCAGACGGCAAAGCGCTCGGCCATCTCGTGTCGCCAATCGGTTGCCGAGAGCCGTTGGCGGCGGGGCCGGAAATGCGGTGAAATGCCCGAGAAAGCGGACAGGAAGCGTTGCGCGTGCCTGGCTGATTTGAAGCGGTTCATCGCCCGCTCCCGGGCACGGGTGGGTTGATGGGAGCACTCGGCTCGATTGTTCAGATACTTCGACCGGCGGTGCTGGACCGACGGCACGATCTCGCGGTGCGCGACCTGGTAGCTGCTCAACCCGTCGGTGACGATGACCCGCGGCACGTATTGCAGGCCCTTGAGGAGTTTGCGGAAGAACTTCTTGGCGGCCAACGCGTTTCGGCGTGGCTGGACCAGGATGTCGAGTACGGTGCCGTGCTGGTCGACCGCGCGCCACAGGTAGTGGATCGTGCCGTTGATGCGGATGAAGACCTCGTCGAGGTGCCACCTGTCACCGGGCTGGGCTCGGCGCCGGCGCAGCTGGTTGGCGTAGGCCTGCCCGAACTTGGCGCACCAGCGCCGGATCGTCTCGTAGCTGACCACGACGCCGCGTTGCAACATCAGCTCCTCGACCTCACGGAAGCTGAGCGGGAACCGGAAGTACAACCACACGCAGTGCTTGATGATCTCGCCCGGGTAGCGGTGTCTCCGTGTATGACGGCATCGCGGTACTCACCCCACGGATCTTCCCAGCGACCCCGCGCAGCCCATCAACGTGACAGTGCCCCGAGGATAGGGTTCGCCGTTCCCTCGCAGGCTACTACTACACCAAAGCTCCTCCAGCGCACTGGACCGGCAAATCACATTCGACCGTTTTCAAGGCTCGACCCGAGGAGTCTTGTAGCCCTTGCTGAGCAGAAGCTCTGCGAGGTATGAACCGTGTTGACCGTTAATTCCGGTGATCAGTGCACGCTTAACCATCAGCTCCCCGTCCGTGACCCGCGCGACGCACGTCCGCCAGATCAATGCAACTCGGCGTCGGGAAGAAGATTGCGAATACCGAAAATCGAGGAAGCGGTCTCGATAAACGCAGGCGAAGCCAGCGTTTCGTTCAACTCCCTCAACACTGGTGGGAATCGCGCACTGTCGGTCACCTGAACCTTATTTCGCTCGTTAATCGAACGAAACTCCTGGCCGATTTTGGCAGCGTCGGCATAACTAGGCCATGAGCGCAGTACTTCGCGGGCAAAATCGGCGTGCAGGAAATCATCGATGAGGACATGCGGGAATGGCGTCGCGGTGCGCGCTTGCTCCCGAAGACGATCGCGATCGATCTCGCGTACCACCCCGCTTGAAGTGCTCACGTCTGGTCCTCCTATCGATATACAGAGACGGGGCACTCGTCTTTGTCGCGGAATGTTTTGTTCTCAAAGATTCTGCCGACCTGTGGCGCGGCTTTCTGCCAATCGAGGTTCTCCATCGGTCGGCTGAAACCCACCTCAGCCCCGCCCCCAGCTACGTGGTCATCGGAGCCCCGAAGTACCTCAACGGCATTATCACCCCACCCGCCAAATAGGTCGTCCAGATTAGACACGACAACGGTGTGGGGCTTCGCCCTCAGCGCGTTCAATGCTCCGCGCACTTGGCGACGCTCGAGCGGGGCACTGGCGGCACGCATCCCGACCGTGTGCTGAATGGCAAGGTTGCGGTGGTTACCCTTGCAACGAGAGGGTAGTTCCGCATTACCTGCACCCCTCCCATCTGGCGGGCAGCCAGCGCCCACCACGGCGCAGTGGCGCGCGGGGCGAACCAACCCACACGACCGGCCGATCGCCAACAGACTCAACTCAGTCCTCCTCAAGTCGGTGCGGTGGCGTCTTGATGGACGGATTGCCACATTCGAATAGTCCACCGATGGATTAGTCCGACGTAGAGAACGACCGCTGTTACGCCACCACACACAAGGGCAAGAATCGGTGTGCCGAAAGACTCTGAAACCCAGCGGGCGGCGAACCAGCATGGGACGGTCGCCAACACCGGCAGAATCAACACCCGCACGACCGCCAAGACGTCAGCCCCGGCAATACGTACCGACAAAAGATACGCCGGCAACATTACAAACACGCTAACGATAACGTGAGACCAACCGCCGCCAGCAATGCCGAAGAGGTGTACGCCAACAACCATCGCTGGAGTCAATACTATCACCCAGAGGATCTGCAACAACACGAGTATTCGCGGATTTCCGTGCGCAAGGAGATAGTCGTCGAACAACATGAACACCACTCGTAACGCGCCGAACACCCCCAGGGCGGCAAGCACCCCGGCAGCAGGAAGCCATCGCTCTCCGTATAGCACACGGATCAGCGGAACCGACAGCACCGCAAGCGAGATGCCGGCAGGTGCCGCAGCAGCCCACGCGAATGCGGTTCCCACGGCAAGGCCCGGATCGCGGTCGGTGATACCGCCGCTGGTCCGTCGCCGCGCGGATTCGGAGAACGCTGGATACGACACACTCTTTATACCCTGACCTAGCGCACTCATCGGCCAATTCGAGACATTGAAAGCGAGGACGTAGAGACCGAGCGCGACTTGTCCCGCGACGCGGGCTATCACTACATTGTCGATGTTGAGTAGCACCAATGAAAGAATTACCGCGGACGCGGCCTGAAGCCCGAAGCGCAGAGCAGGACCGGCTTGGGAACGATCGAATCCGAATCGGGGACGCCATTTCGAAAGCACGAACATTATTGCAGTCGAAGAGCTCTGAGCAGCCAAGCGCGCAATTGCCAGGGCCATCGGCCCCAGACCGATTCCGACCAGGACTATCGAGACAACGGTGACGACGGCGAAGTCAAAACCATTTGCTGCGAACAGCTTCTTCTGCTCAAAGTTGCGCAGCAATAAGGTATAGGGTACGAGGGCGACGCCACTAAGCAGCATCGTTAACGACAGCACCGCGATCACAGGAGCGGCATCGGGCACTCCGATTAGGTCAGCCGCTGGCCCAGAGCAGAGTGCCATCACACTGCACGAAACGGCTCCGGATATTAGTCCGAGCGTCGCGACTGTGGGCGCCAACCGCTCTGGGTCTTCTTCGGTACGAATTAGGGCCGCGCCCAAACCTAGGCCGGGTACGACCTGGAGAATTGTCTGAACCGTTAACGCCGCAGCGTAGACACCGAATTGCCCGGGTGTAAGAATCCTCGCCAGTACGATCCCTACGATGAAACTGCCCAATCGCAAAGTGATCGTGTTAGCCAGACCCCATGTAAGGGCCCGTGGAACTAACTGTTTGAGGCTTCCATTCACGGCTGAGAATTCCGCTCGGGAATCACGTTAGCGTGGAACTCCACCGGCGATTGATGTCGGTCATAGAGATAAACCCCACCTCGGTGACCAGCCTCTTCGGGGGCCTGCATTATCCGAAAGTTTGTCGTGTGCCCTCCGGAACCAGGCGTCGGGGGCGTCATGGCCCAGCCGACCGTGGGCGGGCGGCCGCGCCTAGGATCGCGCGAAGGAACCGTCCATCGCACGCTATCAGAATCAGTAATAAGGGGGAATTCGAGCCTGACGGCACCTGAGACCTCGTACGCGCGCCGCGCGAATTGTTGGCGAACTTCCCGCGGCCCCCCGACCGGGTAATCGCCGCGACTTGCATCGCACGCCTGCGCATCGCGAGCAGGGTTCGGCCCCGCATCATCAGTGTCATGACATGCTCGATGCGCATTTTGCTACGATAGCCTCCGGCAGCGGTTCCCGGCCATCGTACTCGGCTCGTCCTCATCATCGCTACGTCGGCATTGGGCTTCGCTACGGAGGATCGTTCGTCGGTCAACTCGACTTTGCTTGGCCATGCACTCCCGGCCACCACCTCGGTACTTAATGAGCACCCAACCTAGGGGCCCGGTATGGCTGACTTCATCACCCCCACCTCCGACGAACAACACAGACCACCGCTCGATCCGGCCACCATCGGGCCAAAGACTACCTGTTCATGGCCCGCCGCGAAGTCCTTCTACAGAACCCGCTGTCGGAGGACGAGCACCTGGCCTGGCACGCCTACGCCGTCGAGCTCGGTGTCCGCCTGAGGACACAAGGGTTGATGACCGGAGCAGTGAACCTGGAGATCACCCACAACAGCCTGACCGTCAACCTGGCCAAGCTGGATGTCGCACATAGGGCACGTGGCAGCGCTTCACCCTGATGGGCTCCCGGTCCGAACCACCTGCGGTGTCGTCCGGGCGCAGCCCCCGTCGTGGAAGAAGTTGCCGGTGCTCAAGGCACACCTCTGGCGCTACCGCTGGATGCGTGAGTCAGTTCTCGCCGCCAGGGCCACGCGCCGGATTGACGCGCCGGTGGTGCCCAGTGACGTCCGTCTGGACGTGGACGCGTTCGACGTCTCCGGGGCGCTGTCAACTTGGCTGGGGCTTAGCGGGATCGGGGCGTGCAGGGGCTCGGTGGGCTGGGTGTCGGTGGTATGGGTCAGGCTGCGGCAGTCAGTCCGGTGACCTCGGTCCAGACGGCAAAGCGCTCGGCCATCTCGTGTCGCCAATCGGTTGCCGAGAGCCGTTGGCGGCGGGGCCGGAAATGCGGTGAAATGCCCGAGAAAGCGGACAGGAAGCGTTGCGCGTGCCTGGCTGATTTGAAGCGGTTCATCGCCCGCTCCCGGGCACGGGTGGGTTGATGGGAGCACTCGGCTCGATTGTTCAGATACTTCGACCGGCGGTGCTGGACCGACGGCACGATCTCGCGGTGCGCGACCTGGTAGCTGCTCAACCCGTCGGTGACGATGACCCGCGGCACGTATTGCAGGCCCTTGAGGAGTTTGCGGAAGAACTTCTTGGCGGCCAACGCGTTTCGGCGTGGCTGGACCAGGATGTCGAGTACGGTGCCGTGCTGGTCGACCGCGCGCCACAGGTAGTGGATCGTGCCGTTGATGCGGATGAAGACCTCGTCGAGGTGCCACCTGTCACCGGGCTGGGCTCGGCGCCGGCGCAGCTGGTTGGCGTAGGCCTGCCCGAACTTGGCGCACCAGAGCCGGATCGTCTCGTAGCTGACCACGACGCCGCGTTGCAACATCAGCTCCTCGACCTCACGGAAGCTGAGCGGGAACCGGAAGTACAACCACACGCAGTGCTTGATGATCTCGCCCGGGTAGCGGTGTCTCCGTGTATGACGGCATCGCGGTACTCACCCCACGGATCTTCCCAGCGACCCCGCGCAGCCCATCAACGTGACGGTGCCCAATCGGCGCCGGGGCCAACCGGCACGGCGACCCGGGAACTTACGAGTTGCAACCGGGCGCAGACCCAAAGCGAGTGGTCATCGAGCGCGAGGACTACGGCTGCGCCGAGCTTCCTGGCCAGGGCTGCGATGGGGTCGACGGTTGCTCCGGCATCCTTCTCCGGCGGGCAACAGGATGCACACTCACCCCGCGGCAGTGGCGGAGCCCAGGCTTGGTTTTCTCGCGGGTGAAGGCGGCAACCCGGAATCCTGCAGCGCGGAGGGACCAGCATGCCTCGATCGCCGCCAAGGCTTCGGCGAACCCCATGAGCACCAAGGGTCTTGCCGTCGATGCCTCATCGGTGGGCGGGCTCACCTCCACCGTTTGATCACGCCCTTCACGGCCCGCAGAGCAGCCGCGTATGGACTGCCCGACGGGTGGAGGGCAAGGTGCTCGAGGAATGCTCCGGTGTCTTCGGTCCGGATGGTGTAGCGGGACTCCAGCCACCCTTTCGTCCCGGCCGGGCCCTCGTCCACTGTGTAAATCCGGTCGAACCCGTGCCGGCGCAAGGCGGTGAGCACGCGGCGATTGTAGGCCCCAAAAGGGAGTGCCGCCCGCCCTACTCGCTGGCCGGTCACGTCAGCCAGGATCTCTGGTGCGGTGCGCAACTCCTCCTCCAGATCGGCCGGTCCGAGCGATGGCCAGGGGCGGTGGTGCATCCCATGTGAGCCGATCCCCATCCCCGCCTCCGCCAGCGCCTTCACGCCCGCCCTCGACAGGGATCCGGGCGCATCCAACCGTCCCGCCAGGACGAAGAACTCGGCGGTCAGTCCGTGGCGCTGCAGGGCCGGCAGGGCGATGGTGAGATCCGACGCGTTGCCGTCGTCAAAGGTGATGTGCACATTGGGGTGGTCCGCGCCGACCCCGAGCAGTTCCTCGAAGCGCTCCTCGGTGACCCAGAACAGATGCTCGTCTGGCTCAAGGGGCCGCTGGGGCTCGCCCACTCCGTGGAAACAGAGATTGATCACCGGAAGTGCCTTACCTGGGTCCGTACCCGGTCCTCCGGCGTATGTCATTCCCAGCCTCTGTCGCCCGCGTTGAACGTGACCCAGCCCGCTCGCTGGGTCAGAAGGTCCGAATGGTTGACATCGCTTGGCCTGCCGGCGACCATTCCATTCCTCTCTGGCTCGTTTGCGACTTGATGGTAGTACAGCACCCTGATGATCAGCGGCCGCTCGCCCGGGGGGCTCCGCGATCGACCTGCCGCCGTCGAGGGCGGCCATCGCCGCGGGGAAGCGCTGCGGGGTGTCGGTGTAGAGCGTGAACACCGGCTCTGCGGCGGTCACCGGTTCGACGGGGCGGCCATGGATGCGCACACCCCGGCGCGACCGGCACGCACCGAGCCGCCACGCCGCTAGCCCCACCGCCATCCCGTCGATGTCCCCATTGTGCCGCCCCGGCCGGCGACGACGGTCTCGGTATGAGCGCCAACAGGCAGCGGCGCCGACGGGGTTGCCGCCCGGCGCGGTGATCAGCGCCCGAAACGGTCCATCGCCGAGCCGTCGCGCAGCGTGTCCGCCGGATCGCAACCGTCGAGGCCTGCGGCGTCGAGCATCTCGGCCGCCAGCCGCAGCGTCAACTCCACCACGTCGCCCGGCCCGCCGCCGGCCAGCACGTCGAGCGACTCGGCGACCTCGACCGAGTTGCCGACCGTCGCGCCCAGCGGCCGGTTCATGTCGGTCAGCAGCGCCCGGGTGACCACCCCGTGCGCGGCGCCCAGATCGACCATCGTCCGGGCAAGCTCACCGGCCTCGGGAACGGACTTCATGAACGCACCCGATCCGGCCTTCACGTGAAGCACCAGCGCGACGGTGCCCTCAGCGATCTTCTTGCTCATCACCGAGCTGGCCACCAGTGCCAGCGACTCGACCGTCCCCGTGGCGTCGCGCAGCGCGTAGATCTTCTTGTCGGCCGGCGCGAGCCGCGGCCCGTCGGCAAAGACCGCGCCGCCGATGTCGCAAGGTAGTTGACGAATCTGCTGTTTGGACAACTCGGCGGTAAACCCCGGTATTGACTCGAGCTTGTCGAGTGTGCCCTCGGCGTGGCCGAGCCCGCCGCCGGCGGCCGGCGGCACCGAGCCGCCGCAGGCCATCACGACCGGCAACCCCGCGTGAGCTCGGCACAGCTGCGACCGTGACCATGCTGCCGATCGTGCAGATCCGACCCGGGAACTCCTCATGAACTTGACAATTTTGATTCCACAGAATGGCTACCGTCCTGGATCTGTTCTCCCACAAATTCCTCGTGAGCCCGACCTCGGAGCATCCGGACGCGGAACTGGCCGGCGATGCGATCAAGATGGCCGCTGCGGTGCGCGGTGGACGCACTGTGATCGACGGGGTGATTTTTCACGCCGATAGTGAGACTGTTGCTGCCGGCTTCCCAGGGTTCCTGACCCTCACAGCGATGGACACGACCGATGCTGGTGTCGGGCGCTCCCAGGGCTTCCTGACCCTCACGCGGATCGACGAAGTGTTGTCTTTCCTCGGATCTGTCGGTTCCCTGGGAACGTCCGGTGAGGCGCTACGCCTGGCCGTCGGAGTGACCTAAGGAGAGCCTGCGCCACCGGGTGCTCATCACTGTCTTGTCCGCCGGTTCGGTCGATGTTGCGTGTGTCGCTCTGCCCGTGGATCGGAAGGAACGACATGACCCCGTGAGCTCCACGGCGCCGACGCGCCAGCGCAGCGCGAAGACCCGGCCGGATCGGGTGGTCCATGCCGGGGTCGACGCCCACAAGGAACTGCACGTCGCCGAAGTCGTCGATAGCACCGAGACCGTGCCGGGGACCCGCAGCTTTTCCACCACCTGCGCCGGATACCGGGCGCCTTTGGCTTATATCGCCGAGTTCGGTGACCTGGCCCGCATCGGCGTCGAGGTCATCCCCAAGTCCAACGATCACACGACTTACTACCCGCCTCGAGGACCTGCCCACGGCGGTGCGGATCACGCGTCCGCGTCATCCGTTGCAGGGCAAGTCGTTACCGGTGTTGGGCGGGATGCGGCGACACGGTGAGCCGGAGTTGCTGCTGGTGCTGCCCGACGGCAGCAAGGCGCTGATCCGGGCCGACTGGACCGACGCGGCGCAGCCCGGCGCGGACGATGTGGTGGGTGTGGCGACGCCGGGGTCGCTGACCGATCTGCTGGGTGCGTGCAAGCTGGTCGCCGACCTGCTGGGGCGCGAGCCCGAGGGACAGGGACAGGCTGCAGGGATGTCATCGTGCAAGGAGGACTCCTGTGGCAGCCTGTCCAGCCGAGTTTGATACCAGACCCGCTCCCGGCGGCGATACCGGATCCATCGTCGGCACCGCCGACGCCGATGGTCGAGCAACTGCCCGCCGCCGCGGTCACGACCGCGATCACGTTGCTGGCCACCGTGATCGCGAAGGCGACCGCGGCCGCGCCGACGGGAATCGAGGCCGGCGCCGGTTCGGGCCTGGATATCAGGCCATCGACTACTCGGGCCGAAATGGTGCGGGCATGTCAGCAGCGCTATCCCGACGTCGACGTGCGCGAGGGCGCTCACCGACGTCGCCGATGAGTCGTTCGACATAGCCTTCTTCTCCAACAACGCCTTCTTCTCCAACAACGGGATCGACGCCGTCTCGCACGAGGACCGTGCGCTGATCCTGGCCGAGGCCCACCGAGTGCTAACCCCCGGCGGCATCTTCCTCTTGTCGACCTACAACTTGGACGGGCCGAGCGTGCGCGAGCGCCCGTGGAACATGCCCGGTCTGAACTGGTCCGATCCGCGGCGGACGCTGGCGCGGATCAAGTATTGGGTCGTCACCCTGCCCAAAGGCCTGCGCAACTACCGGCGCCTCGACCAGGCCTACCCCGGCGGCGACGGCTGGCAGATGCACATCAACGGATCACACGAGTTCGGCATCGTGGTCCACCACATCACCCTGACGGCGGCGATCGCCGAGCTCGAGGCGGCCGGGTTCGGCGAGGTGCAAGCCTGGTCCGGCAACGACGGCGCCGTCCTCAAGCCCGGCTATTTCACCCGTCCGGTCTGGTACTTCCACTTCATGTGCGTGAAGCAGGGCTGACGACACCCAACCAGTTCTGCACCACGTCGTGCACCCGGCCCCGCGCGTCGAGGTCGAACATGCTGTGGTCGAGGCCGCCGAGTACCTCGATGGTCAACTTCGGCGACGCCTCCAAGATCGCGAGCCGACGGGGGTCTCGCCGACGCAATCCGCGCAGCCCCCACTCGCCCTCTCCGAAGATCATCAACGTCGGGACGTCGGCCGTCACCGCCATCATCGGCAGCCGGGCCGGGGTGCGGACCAGGTGCAGCCGATCCAGCAGGCCCCAGATCCAGGCCGGAACGCGATCCAGCAGTTCGAACAGCGGCGTCTTGTAGAGCGGCACGGCGACAATCCGCGGCAACAGCCGGTGATAGCCGCGGCGCAGGTCGGTGCGGTAGTACGAGAACGGAAGGTGCAGCTCGGGATTGATCGACACGATGCGATCGATCGGCACGCCGGCGTCGACGGCCCGGAACCCGAGCGTGGCCCCCGCGCAGAGTCCGAGGACGGTCACCGCACGCGCGCCGGTCGAACGCAGCTGCTCGACCGCGTCCGCGACATCGTGGTTCACCGCCCGGGTGTAGACTGCCCGCTCTTCCCGCGGATCCCGGGCCCGACTTTCGCCCAGGCCGCTCAGGTCCAGCCGAAGCGCTCGTCCACCGTCCCGGGCGTAGTCGGCCGCCCAGTCGACCCAGGTCCGGCCAGGGCCGATATTCGGCGCGGCGCCGTTGTTCAACATCAGCAACGCCCGGTCCGGCGCGCTGCCGGTGATCTCTGTCTGGACGGCGAACAGCTCGGCCGGCCCGATCCGCAGCAGACGGTGCGTCAGTTCGACGTCGCGGAACTGCTCCACCGTGCTGGTGGCCAGGTCGGTGGGCCGTTCGAGCTTCTGGGTCGGGCCGAGATCACGCTCGCCGATCCAGGCGACGATTCGATCGACGATGCGGGTGGGGACGACCGCCACCTCTGCGCTGACGTCGATCATCTCGGCCGTTCCGGGCAGGCGCATGACGTCGGCGACCGCGAGGCCGGCGGCGCCTGCTGGGACGGCGGTGCCCGCTTCGACAGCCGCCGGATCGGCGGGCCACTCCTCGTCGGTAGTGGTGGGACGGAGCAGCACCAGCGTCGAGACCGGGAGCGCCGTCGGGGTGATGTTGATCTTGCCCATGCCCTTGAGGACCGCATCGGAGAACTCGATGCCGGCGATCGTGACGCCCCCAGCGTTGCCGTCCTCGGAGGCGGCCGAGGTCGCGGTTACGACGGCCATCATCTTCACTGCCCGGGCGTAGCGGCGGCCGGACGGGATCGGGTCCCACAGGACCGCGTACTCGACGGGCTGGTCGGCGGCGCTGGCCAGGGCGATCCCGGCGCCGAATCGCACGCCGACGGTGATGACGGTCGAGATTCCCCAGCCGCGCACAGTGTCGACGGCGTCGGTGACCGTTTGCGTCCAGTCCGAAACGTCCGCTTCGCCACGCTCGGACTCGGGCGCGTTTCCCGAGCCGGCGTAGTCGATGCGCAGGGCCACGATTCCGGCCGCGGCCAGCTGATCGGCCAGGACTCGCAGGCTGTGGTGCGAGGTGACCGCCTCGTAGGCCAAGGGGGGACAGATCACCGCGGCGGCGCGGACCGGACCGTCGGGCCAGGTGACCAGACCGTAGCGACGATGCTCGGGTCCGAAGTAGAACGGCGTGGACGGCCTGGCTCCACGGCCGGACCGACCGGTCACGGGAGAGGTCAACATTCCTCGCTAGGTCAAAAGACTAACCGCCAATTTACGGCACTGGTCGGCCCGACGGCCGAAATTCCGGCCACACCACGACGATGTCTCGCGCACGGTTGGCCATCGCTGACTCACACGGGCGATACTGTGAGGCGATGCGAACAACCGGTGTCTGGATCGACGGGTCCGGACCGGCATTCGTGGCCGGTCCGCTGGCCGGTTGGGTGACCCGCCCGGAGCGGACCAACGGTGTGGCCGTCCTCCGGCTCCCGGCCGTGGGCTCCGGCCACTCGACCGGCCACCGGATGCTGCGGGTGCTGGCTGAGGCGCTCGGCGCCCGCGGATGCACCGCCGTGCGGATCGACTACCCGGGAACCGGCGACAGCGCGG
Source organism: uncultured Actinomycetota bacterium (assembly GCA_963811535.1). Taxonomy (GTDB): domain Bacteria; phylum Actinomycetota; class Actinomycetes; order Mycobacteriales; family Mycobacteriaceae; genus Mycobacterium. The sequence goes on from CAWERF010000005.1 coordinate 32,652, forward strand.
GCGACGCGACCGTGCTGTCGGGTCTGCGTCCGTGGGCCGAGACGCTGACCGCCGCCCGCGAATGGTTGGCCGAACGAGGATTCGAGCGCATCGTTGCCCTCGGCGTCGGTCTCGGGGCACGTTCGCGCTAGGACGTGAAGTTCCTACTCGGACTCGGCCAGACTGCAGACCACGAGGACGACGGCCATTGCGTGGCAATCGGCGTGCGAAAGCGACAGAGACGTGCTGAGCCAGCATTGGTGTTGTGCCCGCTCGGCGACCGCTCCGCTCAGGCGAACGACAGGCACCGGCCCGTCCCGTGTTACCTCGATCTCGCGCAGGGGAAACGGCATGTCGGGTTCTGCGAATGCCTTGATCACTGCTTCCTTGGCCGCGAACCGGGCCGCCAGTCTGTGCACCCGGTTGCGGCCCTGGCAGTCGTTGATTTCGCTCCCCGTAAAAACCTTGCGCAGGTACCGGTCCCCAAACGCCGCCAGCGAGTCCTGGACATCCTCAATGGCCACGACATCGCATCCGACGCGGACGCGGTGCCCGTCAACCTCGCCCGGCAAGGTGATCATGCGCTCGCCGTAATCGTTGCGGTACCAAGGGAATCCACCGATGCGACTTTACCCAGCGGCGCAGCTTGATCACAGCATCGTTGCAGCCGCACGCTGTACGGTGTCGCCGCCAGGAGATGAAAGAAGTTGTCCGAGGGTATCCAGCCCGGCGCGTCGATAGACACATAGCGAAGCGCTACGTCAGATGACATCTCGGGACTCCAGTCGGTTTCGTCACTAGGGTAGACCAACGCAGGGATACCGGAGTTGGCTTGACCCGGGCGCGGATTAACGATCAGAGCGTCACGAACCATCTGCGGCGATCCGACGAACTCGACAACGGCTTCGATGCCGTCGGCCGTGGGCTGACCGAATCTAAATGAGTTCGACAGGTCCCGGAACACTCCCGACAGATACGAATCGAAGAAAGTCAGCGAAGAACGGCCCGGTATGGAAACAGCGCGTCTGGCCTCCACCGTTCGCTGACCCAAGAAGTTGGTCGCGACCAACACAAGTTCGCCGGCCAGCGAGTCCGGAGTGTCGTTATACACATCAATCCGCACACCGGACAGGCCGGCGTTGCTCAGAACCACCGCGACGGGCGCCCAGACTCTGCGAAGCGCTTCCAAAGCGACCTTAGATCCGCCATCCACATCCATCAATCCCCACCCCGCGCCGGGCCGCAGATCCTTCCCGGCCAACACTAGCGCGCCGGAGCATCTCGAATTGGTCTGGCGCCAGAATACGAAGCACTGCAGCATCGCCTCTGCAATGGCAAGCCGCCCCAACTCCAGGTATCGCTCGGGATCGACACTTCTGACCGCGAGGGGATCCTCGCCCACACTTCTCGAACATAGAAGTCGGACATCCTCAAAATCCCACGACGATCCACGGTCGCGCGGAATCTCCGCCTTCCAATCGGGGTGGTGCCCAGCAAGGACGGCCGAGCCGAAGTGCCGTTCGACCGCTGCAGCAGACGGAGGATTCGCAAAGGCAAGGCATTCCGCAGCAAACCTGACACCCGCAGAACGGACATCGGACACTGGCCGCAGATAGCCGCCCACCGCGGATGTACCACATGAGGCGAAGTCCCCGGTCGACCCGGCTGGGAACAATCGAGGTCTTCACATGATCAGAGTGATATGCGGTGCCTGCGGTGTCCGGCAGCGAGCCACCAGCTGTCTACTTCAACTGTGTGCAATACGCCGCGCGACGGACCTGATTCGACCGTTTCCAGTAGCGGCAACCACACGATCTCCTCGGTGACCTCCAAGCCATAGAGCCGGCGGAGATCCTCCGGCTGTTGCTTTAAGGAATGTCCCATTGGAGGCCATCGTGGTCGGCGGAAAGGGCACAGGCGAATGCGGGCACCGGATCCAGCCCAAAAGCGTGGAGTGTTTCGATCCAAAGATCAAGGTAGCAATTGGTCTCCGGCCAAATCCGCTCGCCCGCATGACTGAAATGTGATTGGTATCCCCTGGGGCTGGCAGAGATCTGCAGGGCCGGCTCCGGCAGGCCGGCGGCTACCGCACGTGGCATCACGCAGACGACTTGACTAGGCCTTCGACTACCTGCTCGATGTTGCGTACGGAAGCGAAGGTGGACTTCTTGAGCACTTCATCGGGGAACTCGATGTCGAATGCATCCTCAAGCGCAAGCATGACATCGACCGACGCATGCGACGTCAGGCCGAGCTTGTAGAGGTCGGCTTGATCGTCCACCTCGCGTGGATCGACCGCCATACGGCCATAAGCAGCTAGGACGTCACGAATCCGGTCCTGCATCACGCTTCCCCTCACATTTCTGCCGTACCTGTTAGCCAGTGTTGGGTCCAGCAGCTTAAACCAATGTTGGATTCAGCAACATCGTACAGGCGCGGCTGCAGGTGTACAGGTGCGGACATGACCGCATTCTATTTGGGTTAATGAAGAGAGTTCGCGCATGATCGGTGATTCCGTTCCGTTCGCTGCGGCAGCCGCGTCGTGCCCGGTTTGCCTGCGGCTGTCAAGGCTGCTGCTGACGCTGCAGACGATGCCGACCGGAAATCCAGGTTCCTTTCCGAAGCGATCGATCTCCTCAAAGATGCCAGGTTGCTCTCATGTTCACTTCCTACAGACCTCGGAGGCCGCTCCTATGGCATCGCTGAGCTTGCCGTCATCGCAAGGGCGCTCGGACGGGCGTGCAGTTCGGCCGGAATGGTGTTTGCGATGCACCATGCGCAGGCGCTCTCGCTCGCCCACCACGCACATGAGGGTCAGATCGCTCGTCTCACGTCCAGGATTGCCGCCGACGAGTCACTGCTCGCCTCAGCTACCACCGAGATCACAACTGGAGGCGACGTCCGCTCGTCGACCTGCGCCGTGATCAGCGACGGAGACCAGGTCGTTCTGGAAAAGAACGCCCCCGTCGTTTCCGGTTCGGCCAAGCCGCGCGCGCTCATTACGCGAGAAACAAGCTGCTCGGCCTGTTGCCGTTGATCATCAGCGTGGTGTGGCGGCGAGAGAGCCGAAGGCGTTCCCGATCGTCTGGTACGAGACGCTGGGGTCTGCCAAGCGCAAGAAGAACGATCGGGTGTGGGAGGTCCGGGCCCACCTGGGCCGGGATCCCATCACGGCAATCTCCGGCAACTGAGCAGGGCGCAGAGACGATCCTCGGGCCGGCGCCCGGGGCCGGAGGATCCGAGTCTCGGCCGCTTCCGGGCTAAGACTCCGTGGGCGGAACGTAGCTCCCGGTCGCCTTGAGCCGTTTGCGAGCGGCGCGGCGGTAACTGTAGAAGTCCGACATAGCCGCCGGGCTGCCGTACAGCCAGTCCAGGGGTTCTCGCATGTCGTCCACGTAGCCGATGGCGTTGGAGCCGCGCTGGTAGCCCATCAGCCTGAGCAGCCCCTCGGGGAGGGTGCGGGCGATCTCGGGCGGGCAGGCGAGATATTGGTTTTCCTCCTGGCGCAGGGCGCTGTCAACTTGGCTGGGGCTTAGCGGGATCGGGGCGTGCAGGGGCTCGGTGGGCTGGGTGTCGGTGGTATGGGTCAGGCTGCGGCAGTCAGTCCGGTGACCTCGGTCCAGACGGCAAAGCGCTCGGCCATCTCGTGTCGCCAATCGGTTGCCGAGAGCCGTTGGCGGCGGGGCCGGAAATGCGGTGAAATGCCCGAGAAAGCGGACAGGAAGCGTTGCGCGTGCCTGGCTGATTTGAAGCGGTTCATCGCCCGCTCCCGGGCACGGGTGGGTTGATGGGAGCACTCGGCTCGATTGTTCAGATACTTCGACCGGCGGTGCTGGACCGACGGCACGATCTCACGGTGCGCGACCTGGTAGCTGCTCAACCCGTCGGTGACGATGACCCGCGGCACGTATTGCAGGCCCTTGAGGAGTTTGCGGAAGAACTTCTTGGCGGCCAACGCGTTTCGGCGTGGCTGGACCAGGATGTCGAGTACGGTGCCGTGCTGGTCGACCGCGCGCCACAGGTAGTGGATCGTGCCGTTGATGCGGATGAAGACCTCGTCGAGGTGCCACCTGTCACCGGGCTGGGCTCGGCGCCGGCGCAGCTGGTTGGCGTAGGCCTGCCCGAACTTGGCGCACCAGCGCCGGATCGTCTCGTAGCTGACCACGACGCCGCGTTGCAACATCAGCTCCTCGACCTCACGGAAGCTGAGCGGGAACCGGAAGTACAACCACACGCAGTGCTTGATGATCTCGCCCGGGTAGCGGTGTCTCCGTGTATGACGGCATCGCGGTACTCACCCCACGGATCTTCCCAGCGACCCCGCGCAGCCCATCAACGTGACAGTGCCAAAGCGGCCCACCCGGGTCGCTCCATAAGACAGGATCTGATCATCCTCGTTTCTCAGAACCGAGACGGGCCGGGCGCTTCACCGGTCGGAAGAGATAACGGACTGGACCGCTGCGCGGATGCTGCTGATGCTAGAGGGATGGCTGATATGCAGCTGCATCATTCGATCACTCAGTTCGAAGACATCGTGGATCGCCTGTATCGGCGAAACCCGGTGCTTTTCACCGCCGAGCTCACCGCACTGGAGTCTGCATCGCCTTCGCCCGACAACATCCTTTTATTCGGCCTGGGACGGCAGCCGCTTCCTGGCTGCTGTTGTGCGCATTCCGCCTTATGCGGTGCTAGCAAGTGGGCTGCCTCCCGCGGCGGCGCCCTATGCGGCGAGGGTTCTCGCACAAGCCGGCTACGAGGTCACAAGCATTAGTGGACTCAACGCCAACGCGGTTGCGTTCGCCAACGCATGGCATGTGGCGACCAACGCCACGACGAAAATCCTCTTCGAAGAGCAGCGCGCCGCTCACCAACTTGACAGTGCCGGATGAAGAGTTCCTAGCCGGAAGAGCGGCCGAAGCGGATGATCTCGGAGTCGATACGCAACCGGACGGACCATCGTGGGCGAGGTGTCGTACAAGGGTCACCGGTATCCGGCGGAGATCATCGCGCACTGCGTGTGGCTGTATCACCGGTTACCGCTGAGCTTCCGCGAGGTCGAGGAGCTCATGCTGGTCCGCGGCGTGATCGTCACCTACGAGACGATCCGGCAGTGGTGCGCCAAGTTCGGACCCGTCTACGCGGCCGGCCTGCGCCGCCGCCAACCCCGACCCGGCGACAAGTGGCACCTCGACGAGGTGTTTGTGACGATCAACGGCCGTCGGCAGTACCTGTGGCGGGCCGTCGACCAGGACGGCAACGTCCTCGACATCCTGGTCCAGCGCAGGCGCGATGCCAAGGCCGCCAAGCGGTTCTTTCGCAAACTCCTCAAGAGGCAGTGCGCGTCTCCTCGGGTGCTGGTCACCGACAAGCTCCGAAGCTATCAGGCGGCGCATCGGGCGGTGATGCCGTCGGTGCAGCACCGGCAGTCGAGGTACCTGAACAACCGGGCGGAGAACTCGCACCAGCCGACCCGGCAACGCGAACGCGCCATGAAGCGCTTCCGCACCCCGGCGCAGCCCAACGGTTCCTGGCGGCGTTCAGCGTGATCTCCCCGCATTTCCGGCCCCGCCGCCATCGGCTCACCGCCGACGACTATCGCACCGAGATGGCCGACCGCTTCGCCACCTGGAACGACATCACCAGGTCGTCGGAAGCCGCCTGAACGTCGCACCTCGACCGCACCCGAACCTCCCAGCGCGCTATTCCCGTTGCGCCTCAAACAAGTTGACAAGGCCGCAGGGCCGGCTCCGGCAGGCCGGCGGCTACCGCACGTGGCATCACGCAGACGACTTGACTAGGCCTTCGACTACCTGCTCGATGTTGCGTACGGAAGCGAAGGTGGACTTCTTGAGCACTTCATCGGGGAACTCGATGTCGAATGCATCCTCAAGCGCAAGCATGACATCGACCGACGCATGCGACGTCAGGCCGAGCTTGTAGAGGTCGGCTTGATCGTCCACCTCGCGTGGATCGACCGCCAAACGGCCACGCGCAGCTAGGACGTCACGAATCCGGTCCTGCATCACGCTTCCCCTCACATTTCTGCCGTACCTGTTAGCCAGTGTTGGGTCCAGCAGCTTAAACCAATGTTGGATTCAGCAACATCGTACAGGCGCGGCTGCAGGTGTACAGGTGCGGACATGACCGCATTCTATTTGGGTTAATGAAGAGAGTTCGCGCATGATCGGTGATTCCGTTCCGTTCGCTGCGGCAGCCGCGTCGTGCCCGGTTTGCCTGCGGCTGTCAAGGCTGCTGCTGACGCTGCAGACGATGCCGACCGGAAATCCAGGTTCCTTTCCGAAGCGATCGATCTCCTCAAAGATGCCAGGTTGCTCTCATGTTCACTTCCTACAGACCTCGGAGGCCGCTCCTATGGCATCGCTGAGCTTGCCGTCATCGCAAGGGCGCTCGGACGGGCGTGCAGTTCGGCCGGAATGGTGTTTGCGATGCACCATGCGCAGGCGCTCTCGCTCGCCCACCACGCACATGAGGGTCAGATCGCTCGTCTCACGTCCAGGATTGCCGCCGACGAGTCACTGCTCGCCTCAGCTACCACCGAGATCACAACTGGAGGCGACGTCCGCTCGTCGACCTGCGCCGTGATCAGCGACGGAGACCAGGTCGTTCTGGAAAAGAACGCCCCCGTCGTTTCCGGTTCGGCCAAGCCGCGCGCGCTCATTACGCGAGAAACAAGCTGCTCGGCCTGTTGCCGTTGATCATCAGCGTGGTGTGGCGGCGAGAGAGCCGAAGGCGTTCCCGATCGTCTGGTACGAGACGCTGGGGTCTGCCAAGCGCAAGAAGAACGATCGGGTGTGGGAGGTCCGGGCCCACCTGGGCCGGGATCCCATCACGGCAATCTCCGGCAACTGAGCAGGGCGCAGAGACGATCCTCGGGCCGGCGCCCGGGGCCGGAGGATCCGAGTCTCGGCCGCTTCCGGGCTAAGACTCCGTGGGCGGAACGTAGCTCCCGGTCGCCTTGAGCCGTTTGCGAGCGGCGCGGCGGTAACTGTAGAAGTCCGACATAGCCGCCGGGCTGCCGTACAGCCAGTCCAGGGGTTCTCGCATGTCGTCCACGTAGCCGATGGCGTTGGAGCCGCGCTGATAGCCCATCAGCCTGAGCAGCCCCTCGGGGAGGGTGCGGGCGATCTCGGGCGGGCAGGCGAGATATTGGTTTTCCTCCTGGCGCAGCCACCCGAGCGAGTAGCCCACGTTCATCCCGATCCGGCTGGTCGTGGTGGTGTTGGCGCCCCCGCCGTGGAATACCGAGCCCAGGTACAAGAGGACCGAACCCTTGGTCATGACCGCTGGGGAGGACAGGGCGAGGTCCACCTCTTCGGGATCGTCCTCCCACCGGTGGCTGCCCACCACCATCCGTGTCGCACCTAACTCTTCAGTGAAGTCGGTCACGGCCCACATGGTGGCGACTTCGGCTTCGAAGCCCCTCGGGAACTGGTAGTGATCGAACGACCACTGATCCCGATGAATCATCTGCGCCGGCTCACCGGGTCCGATGGTAACCAGCTGGGTCAGGTCGACCTGGAAGGTGCTGGCGTGGTCGCCCAACACGAGGTCGAGCGTGTCGATGATCGTCGGGTGGGTAATGAGTGAGCGAGAGGTCGGCGAACGGGCGATCAGGGCGCCGGTACGGCGGGTGGTGTGGCCCAGGAAGTCAGTCTTGCCTCCGCCGGTGGCAGCGAGGTACGGCTCGAGCTCGGCCCGTATCTGATCCATCGTTTGGGGAGGTGCGAGGTCGGGAATGACCACACACCCGTCTTCGTTGAGCACCTTCGCAATGTCTGCCGGCGAGGAACCCGAACCGACTGTCCGCACTGCTGCTGGCATGGCACCATACTGTACTGGACCGATACGAGGGCGATCTGCTGGCCGCCGGCCGGTTGACATCTGGCTCTCATGACCGAGCAGTGGAGGTGCGACGACAGATGCTCCCGTTTCGATTCGGCGTGTACGGCGCGGTCGCGCCAACCATGTCGGCTTGGCGGGACCAGGCCCGTATGGCCGAGGGTCTCGGTTACTCGACCCTGTACGTTTCTGACCACCTTGACGCCCAGTTCGGGCCTCTCGTAGCCACGACCGTGGCCGCCGAAGCGACCTCCACCCTCCACGTGGGGTCCGTCGTGTTGAACAACGACCTCCGCCACCCTGTGGTCTTGGCCAAGGAGATCGCCACGCTCGGCTTGGCGGCCGAAGGGCGGGTCGAGGTGGGTCTTGGAGCGGGCTGGCTCCGGAGCGATTACGAGCAAGCGGGGATCGAGTTCGACGAACTGGCTGTCCGCGTGGACCGGCTGGCCGAGAGCCTCGCTGTCATGAAGAGGCTGTGGAGTGAGGGGGAGGCGACCTTCGCAGGGAGGTATTACACGGTGCGCGGCGCCCGCTGTGATCCTCGCCCGGCTTCGCCACCTCGCGTCATGGTTGGGGGTGGGAGCAAGCAGCTGCTTACGCTCGCAGCCCGGGAGGCGGACACCGTTGGGATCAATACGAACCTGAGCGTTGGCGACAAAAGCGTTGACACGACGAGCCAGGCCACGCTCGATCGCTACGACCGTTGCCTGACCTGGCTACGAGAAGCGGCGCCGGATCGGTTCGGTTCGATCGAGCTCCAGATTGTGGCCTTCGCCACCAGAGCCGTCGCCAGCCGCCGCGCTGCCGTGCGCACCGCAACCATGCTCGGCCTTCCGGGTGAGGACGCGCTCGAGCTTCCGATCGTCCTGATCGGCACCTCGGACGAATTGTGTGAGCGGCTTCTGGAGCGCCGCGAGAGGTGGGGCTTCACCAACATCGTGGTGCCGGGCGAGGCGATGGAGTCCTTCGCACCTGTGGTCGCCCGGCTCGCGGGCACCTAGCTCCGGAGTCTGCCAGAGGCCGTCACGGCAACCAGCGTGAGAACGGCTGCCCGGCATCTTCATCGACCTAGGGCGGCTTTTGCCGATCATCATCGGGATCGGCCTGCTGCTGTCCTGGGTGTGGGGTGCCGACATCGGCGGTCTCGTCACCGCCGTCCAGCCGGTCCTCGATGCACCGTGATGTTGTCCACACCGCGCTGATCGGCGAGCGCCCCGAGTCCGTCGATGTTCTCCACGGTGCCAACGAGCGGAGGCGGCTGCAGGAAAAGAGCCGGTACCCGATTCGCGCCGTAAGTAGTGGTGCACTCACGGTGACTGGTTCGCCCAGCGCCGCGCGGAGGGTCCATCGGAGCAGGTCGAAGCCGGCTGCCTGCTGAAGGAGGTCTGGCAGCCCTCCACCCAAGCGTCCGTTGACCTCGATGACCCGTGGCCCGGATGGAGTCAGCTTGATTTCGGTATGGAGGAATCCGGTCCGGAGGCGAAGCGCCTTTGTTGCCGCTGTCGCCAAGTCGAGCACGAGGTCGCGGCTCGCGTCGTCGACAGCGGCGGGTACGAAGAACCCGGTCTCGCGGAAGTCTGGGGCCGGAGGGAAACGGCCAGTAAGGGCGAGATGGCTGAGCTCACCGTCGCTCACCGCCGTTTCAACGGACAGGTAGTCCGCAAACGGGGCGGTGGCGGGAATGTCTGCCCCGACCAGATACTCCTCGAGCAGCATCTCCTCCCTGGGTTCCCCCAGGCTCTTGAGCCGATCGGCCAGTTCAGCGGCCTCGGTGACGAGAAAGGAGGATGGCGTGGCGGACTGGAACCAGCTCGGCGAGGCGGATGTCGGCACGCACGACCGAGTCCGGTAGGGCGCCGATCCCGCCCTTGCCGGGCGACGGCATTGCTGTTGACGGAGTCCACCCCGGACCATCCCCACGACCAAACCGCCGTTCGGTCGGCTCGACCTTAGCGCGGATGGTGGAGAGCCGCCCGGACGGTTTCCGGCGTCTCGCGGGGGCGACAGGCGGACTGCGCGATATCGCGAACGGCGTTCAGGTTCGGGCGTTACCGTGCGATGGTGACCCAGGGTGGGACCCCGCCCCCGCCGTCGTCGACACCCGGCCGGTTCGGGCCTGCGCCCGGTGGCGACGATGGGCCGTTCTCGCGGGCCCGATGGAAGAGCCCGGTGCGTGGGCCGTGGCTGACGTCGGTGTTCGGGCTCGTCCTGCTGATCGGCATCCCGATCGAGTTCCTGACCGGGCTGCTCTCCTACGCCGCGTACAACCCGCGGCTGGGCAACGACCCGAACCCCGACCACGGGCTGTTCGGCTTCTACCTCCTCAACTGGGTGACGTCGCCGAGCTGGCTCTACCGGGTGACCGAGGGCATCCACGTCATGCTCGGCCTTGCACTCGTCCCGGTCGTGCTCGCAAAGCTCTGGTCGGTCATTCCCAAGCTGTTCGTCAGGCCGCCGTGGCGGTCGGTCGCGTCACTGCTCGAGCGACTGAGCCTGGTGCTTGTCGTCGGTGGGGTCATCTTCGAGATGACGACCGGGATCCTCAACATCGAGTACCACAATCCGATCAGCTTCTACACCGGTCACTTCTACGGCGCGTGGGCGTTCATGGCCGGCTTCGCGATCCACATCTGCGTGAAGTTCGGCGAGATGGTGCGCGCCCTGCGTTCGAGGCGGTTCCGGACCGAGCTGCGGACCGGGCTCGCCGACACCGTGCCCGAGGCGGTGGACGACGACCTCGTCGCGACCGAGCCTGCTGCGCCGACGATCTCCCGGCGCGGCGTGCTCGCGCTCGTTGCCGGCACGTCACTGACGGTGTTCGCGCTTACCGCGGGTGAGGCCATCGGCGGTGTCGCGCGGCGGGTCGCGTTGTTCGGGACGCACTATCGCTCGCCCGGAGTCGGCGCCAACCGGTTCCCGGTCAACAAGACCGCAGCGCACGCGGGCATCACCGCGGCGCAGACCGGCCCCGCCTGGCGGCTGGAGCTCGTGGGCGCTCAGCGGCTGTCGCTGAGCCGCGAGCAGCTGCTCGCGATGCCGCTCACCACGGCGTACCTGCCGATCGCCTGCACCGAGGGCTGGTCCACGGTTCAGCACTGGACCGGTGTGCCGCTCGCCGACCTTGCCCGGTTGGCCGGCGTGTCGAGCGCGGGTACGTCGGAGCTGACGTCGCTGGACACCGGCTCGGTGCGCCTGTCCGCGGCGCAGGTCGCTGCGCCGCAGTCGCTGCTCGCGTTGAAGGTGAATGGCGCCGACCTGTCGATGGACCACGGCTATCCGGCACGGGTGATCGTCCCGTCCCTACCGGGAACCCACAACCTGAAGTGGATGAGCCGGATCACCTTCGGGAATCGGGGCTGACATGCGGTCGTGGCGACGTCACTACGGTGCCGGTCCGTGGCACCTGCTGGGCCTGCTGGCCTGCTTCGCGGTCGCCGCGTACGCCGTCACACGGGTCTTCGCGCAGGGCGGGTGGAAGGCGATCCTGGTCTGGTTCGTGATCTGCGTGATCCTCCACGACGGGGTCGGATGGCCGATCTATGCCTGGGCGGACCGGATGCTGACCCGGCGCGCGCGCCCCGGCGCTGCACGCGGCGGGCCGGGCGTCACGTGGATCAACCATGTCCGGGTGCCGACCGTGATCTCCGGGCTGCTGTTCGTGATGTTCGCGCCGATGATCTTCCGGCTCGGCAACTCCTACTTCGAGGGAATCACCGGCTTCAGCCAGAACGTCTATCTGTGGAACTGGCTGCTCGTCAGCGCGCTCCTGTTCGGCGCCTCGGGGGTGCTCTTCCTGGTGAGGCTCGGCCGGGCGCGCCGGCGGGTCAGACGCGGTTCGCCGGCTGCTGCGGACGCCTGACAGCCCAGGTCGCACCTGCCGGTCCGGTCGGTGGTGGCTCGGCCGGCCTCAGTGCCGTGAGTCGGGAATCGTTGATCCGCCGACGTGGCGCTCGAGCCAGTCGTTGAGCTCATTTCCCATTTCCTTCCATCAGACGCCGGTCGCCCCGGCGGGAGTTCCACACGATGTGTACGCACCCATATCTGCTGTCTGGGCCGTTGGGCTGTCGACCCTCCGGGAAGGGGGTGAAGGGACCCCACCCCTGTTCGCGGCTGGCCCGGTGCGATGGTCGATGGTGCTGACCGGACGGAGCGCGGCGGCGGAACTGCCCGGCTGTCGGCAGTGGGGTTGAGGGCGTCGGGGCAGCGGTGGATGGCCGATGGCTGGGTCGATGGTCGATGGTGGCGTCGGTGGTTCGGCGCTGCTGCAACTTCAAAGAATTTAAGTTCGATCCAAGAGGAGAGTGCGGTCCGGCTTATCGGGAAACGCGAGGGCGATTGGCCTGGACACCAGCGATGGTCGCCGGGTCGATGGTCGCCGGTCGGCATCCACCTAACGCTGGATGGCTGCCGGTCAGCGATGGTGCAATGCCGTCGATTCCAACGTCGCGGGCATGTGGTCATGTCGTGTTCGTTAATCACGCAGTGTCGGTGCTTGATTGGATGTCGCCAGGCCGCTCGGCATCGTTCGTGTGTTCGTCACTGGCGCAACGGCTTTCGTGCTCGCTGACGCATCCGAACAACCGTGTTACGCGCCGAAATGCTGCGGCCGGTCAGGGTCGATGATCTTCTGGGTGATCGAGACGCCCAGCTGGAGTACCGCGACGCCGTCCATGATTATGTGACAGCCTTCGAGGTCGCCGAGGCGGAAGCAATCCGCAGACGCCGCAGCGATTTCTCACCCGAGGGGCAACAGCGGCTCGCGCGTGCCCAGAGCCTGTTCCGGCTGGCGGGCGATTCCGCCGCGACAACGCAGGAACGCCGACAGGCTTACGAGCGCGCACGCAACGAAGTCGATGGTCTCATCGTGTGTGCCGGCTGCCGGATTCGGTACGAGGTTTGAGGACGGCCGGCCACGGGAAATCGTCGGGTAGGCGGGCCAGGGCCATGGCAGTGGGCTCTGCAGGCAATGGCAACCAGCGTGGAGTCTCCAAGCCGGCCACCGCCAGCGCCTCCCGTTGGCGCAACTTGTCGACGAGCAACGTGGCCGTCGCCGGGCTGTGAAACGGGAGGCCCAGGTGCTCGGCCGTCTCCGCCAGTAGGACCAATCCGGCGTCGAAGTAGCTGACGAGACCGGCCGGCTTGTACGGCGCCAGGATGGCTGCCGCCTCCCGGCTGCTCGAGCTGCTAATGTCGATGACCGTGCCGTAACGGCGGAGCAGCGGGAACATGTCGGCGATGTCTCCGAGCGTCTGGTCGACCAACCACAGCAGCTCGCATCGGTCTGCGGCGGCCTCCACGATCCGCATGATCGACACAGATCGTGGCCCCGTAGGCGACCGCGACGGCTGGACGACCGGACTTTTCGCGGCGTGTTTCGGTGACCTCCACCGGCGAGCGAGAATAGCGAGCGTGCAGCATCTGCGAGAAGGCGTGACGGACCACGGCGTGCTCGGTGCGGTGCTGGACCACGCCGATCGAGCCCCGGATCGGCCCGCTGTCAAGGACCTGGATCGCGCGTTGACCCGGGGCGAGTTGCGCGCCGCAGCTGGGAGAGTGGCCGCTGGCTTGCTTCAGAAAGGCGTCGAGCCCGGGGATCGGGTTGCCCTGCTGATCGGCAATTCTGTGGACTTCGTGGTGGCGGCACTGGGCTGTCTGTGGGCGGGGGTCACGTTCGTTCCGCTGGCGATCACCGATCCAGATCTCCGCCGTGCGCAGATCGTGGCTGACTGCCGGCCCGCACAGGTGATCACCGCAGGCTCGGACCAAACGGCGCCATCGGGACTTCCCGTCGGCACGGCGTGGACCTCCCTTTCGGCGTTGAGCGTCGCAGATGGGCGCACGCCACCACCCGTAACGGGCCCCATCTCCTACGTCATTTACACGTCGGGGACGACCGGTATCCCCAAGGGGGTGCAGATTTCCCCTGAGGCCTTTTTCACCGCAGTCGAAGCATGCGCCGACGCCGTGGGACTCACCGCGGACGACCGGGGCCTATGCGTTTCGCCGGTGCACTTTGACGGGTCCTTCTCTGCCATCTTTCCTCCGCTCGTGCGCGGCGTCCCCCTCGTCATCCCCGACCGGGAAGCCCTCCTGTTCCCACGCAGGTTCTTCTCGATTGTCGTCAGCGAGGGGATCACGGCGACCAGCTTCTCTCCCAGCTACCTCCGGTTGCTCCGGGCCAGCGGCCGTCTGGCGCGGTTGGCTGACACCCCGCTGAGAGTGATCGCCCTGGGCGGCGAAGCGCCGTCCACGGCCGATATCAGGGCGGTGTGGGCCGCAAGTCCGCGACTGCGGGTGGTGAACCGGTACGGCCCGACCGAGACGACCATCGCCGTCGCCCATCTGGAACTGACGCCCGAGTTGCTCGACGCGGGGCTGGTACCGATCGGTCATCCTCATCCCGGGAGCTCGTTCCACCTCGTTGATGAGCACGGAAGGCTGGTGGATCGTCCTGGAGTGGTCGGCGAGCTGTACATCGGCGGACTGCAGCTCATGGCTGGATATCTGAACGACCCGGCGCTGAGCGCAGCTGTGCTGCGGACGGACGTCGTCGAAGGAACCACCCTCTACCGCACTGGTGACCTCGTCTTCCGCGACGACCGGGGCAACTACGTATACGTGGGGCGTTCGGACCGCGTCATCAAGCGACATGGTGTGAGGATGTCGCTGGTCGAGGTGACCGACGCGCTCGGTGGTATCGACAGGGTCGCATCCGCGGCGTGCACGACCTTCGACCTGGAGGGCGATCTGGGGGTCGTCGCATTCGTGGTGCCGGACGGCGAGCTCACCCCTGTCGCCGTCCGCCAGGCCGCCAGCGAACGGCTCCCGGAAACGATGCTGCCCGATCAATTCGTCTTAGTGGCCAACTTGCCCTTGACGTCTTCCAGCAAGGTCGACGAGCGACGGCTGCTGAAGGAGGCTGGCTTGTCTCCGCCGAACGAAGGGGCCTGAGCCGTCAGTGTCGTTGCAACTCAGTTATATGAAATTTCTCGATCAATAGAACGAGTTCTACTCGACCGAGACCTGCAGTCGCGTCTCATCACGTTGGGGGCTCGAATGCAAGCAGGTTCTCGTCGAAGGACTCAGGAACCGATCCGTTCAGCGATCACCGTCGCCGGCATCCTCGGATACGCCTGCAGCAGTTCACGAATGCGCGGCTCGACCTCGTCCACGATCGACCCGGCCGGCGTGCGCCGATACTCCGGCATGCCTCAACGGCGGGGACACGCATCGAGGATCAGCTTCCAGTACTCGTCCTCCAACACCAGCCGGCGCTTACGGCCCCGTCGAGTCATCGCCACACCCCTTCAAATAGCAGGAGTGTTGCGACAAGCCTTAGAACCCACCCGTCGACACGGGGTCATCTTTCAGGCGTCGCCGACACTGACCGCGAGTCCGCTGGAACGATCATGCGAATTCGCACCGCGCACTTCCCGCAGATCAAAACGTTGGAGGAACTTCAACCTCGACCACCTGCCTTCTTTACGGCGAGATGTGCTGGCCCACTTGGCCACCGGAACCTTCGTCCCCAAAGCCGAGAACGTCATCTTGCTCGGGCCACCCGGGGCTGGTTAACAAATCCTGCTCCCGAGGGCAGCAATCGCTATTCCAGCAGTTCTGTTGGGGAGCACACAGCGAGGATGACCTGCACACAGTCAGAATCCTCATCACAAAAACTGATCTGGTCATCCCCTATCACAAAAAGTGCCCTTCCCTTGATGTTTACCGGGCTCCTCGATCCAGATCCTTCAGGGAAGCGGCAGTCCTTGCACCTGGTCGATGTCAGTAGACGACTTCCGGGTGGTATGCGTCGATCCACACCGACAGGTCGAGGACCTGCTCTAGCCGCGCCCTGTCCAGCGGCCGCATCTCTTGGCGGTCCAGCCGTGTCAACTGCTCCAGCGCCGCCCGGTCGATCAGACCGAACAACACATCATCGTCGGCGCCCAAGAGATCCTTCGCCTGCGCCTGGATGGCGGCATCGTATTGCGGATCCGAGGTGGACGGATACGGGTTCTTGACCCGCTTCACCACCGACTCGGGCAGCACGTCACGGACCGCGCCGCGCAGCAGGCTCTTCTCTCTGCCGTCATAGGTCTTCAGCGACCACGGCGTGTTGTAGACATATTCGACGAGGCGGTGATCGCAGAATGGAACACGCACCTCTAGGCCGACGGCCATGCTCATCCGGTCCTTGCGGTCCAACAGGATCCGCACGAACCGGGTCAGGTGGAGGTAGCTCATCACCCGCATCCGGTGGGTGAAGTCGTCCTCCTCGTCGAGCCGCGCGACCTCGTTGACTGCCTCGGTATAGCGGTCCTGCAGGTAGGTGTCCAGGTCGACGGCGGAGCGTAGTGCCGGCGTGAACATGTCGCTGGAGCGGACCGAGAACATCAAACGAACTAGGCGGCCACGCCGCGCCGCACTGCCAGGTAGACCGCGCTGGTTCGCTCGGGCCCGCCTCATATCGGGGATTACCGAGTCTCCGATGGCGATCCAGGGGAACGCATCGGTCTTCTGGACCGTCGGGTCGTGGAACTGCCGGTAGCCACCGAAAATTTCGTCGGCCGACTCTCCGGACAGCGCCACCGTCGACTGCTGCCGGATCGCCTTGAACAGCAGATAAAGCGACTCGTCCATGTCGCCCATTCCCATCGGGAGGTCGCGGGCCCTGACCACCTTGCGCCGGAGGTCGAGGTCGGCCAACTGGGTGTGACCAAGCACGATGTCGGTGTGGTCCGAACCGACGTGCTTGGCCACATCGTGCACATACGGCGTGTCCATGGTCGGACGGAGCTCGTTGGGCTTGAAGTTTTCGGCCTGTGCAACGAAGTCGACGGCAAACGTACGGACCGGGGTGCTGAGTTCGCGTGCGGACAGCGCGGTGATGGCGCTGGAGTCCAGGCCACCGGACAACAGCACACACTCGGGAACGTCGGCGACCAGCTGACGACGGACGATGTCGTCAAGCAGCTCACGTACCCGCGCGACGGTCGTGTCGCGGTCGTCGGTGTGCGGTTTCGATTCCAGCCGCCAGTAGGTGCGCTCGCGGACGCCGTGCTCGTCGACGGTGACGATGGTGCCGGGCTCTACCTCCTGCATGCCCTTCCACACCGCGTGCTTGGGAGTCTTGACCGGGACGAGCATCTCACGCAGCCCGTCGACGTCGACGATCGGCTTGACCAGCGGGTTGGCGAGGATCGCCTTGGGCTCCGAGCCGAACAGCACGCCGTCGGGAGTGCGGTAGAAGTAGAGCGGTTTGATGCCCATCCGATCGCGGATCATCACGAGCCTGCGTTCACGCGCGTCCCAGATGGCGAACGCATACATGCCGTTTAGCCGATCCGCCAGCGCCTCACCCCACTCGAGGTAACCGCGGAGCACGACCTCGGTATCACTGGAGGTCTGGAACTTCTGGCCCTTCTGGGTCAGTTCGTCGCGCAGCTCTTTGAAGTTGTAGGCCTCACCGCTGTAGACCATCACGACGTCGCCGTGGGCGGTGGACACCGACATCGGCTGAGCCCCACCGGGCAGATCGATCACGGCGAGACGGCGGTGGCCGAGAGCAGCGTCCCGGTCAGACCAGACCCCGGACGCGTCGGGGCCACGGCATGCCATCGTCTCGGTCATCGCGTCAATTACCACGCGTTCTCGGGTTTGGTCCCGAGAGAAGTCCACCCACCCGGTGATGCCGCACATGTTGTTACCTCCGTCTATAGAAATAGAATAGGTAACTCCATTGATCCTGTGGCTCAGCCGGCCGTGGCCTTGGCCAGGGCCTGGTCGATGTCGGCGATGATGTCGTCGATGTGCTCGATCCCGATGGACAGGCGGATCGTCTCCGGCCGGATACCGGCCTTCACCAGCTCCTCGTCGGACAGCTGGCGGTGGGTGGTGGAGGCCGGATGGATGGCCAGGGTCTTGGCGTCCCCCAGATTGAGCAGCCGCTTGACGAGCTGGAGCGCATCGAAGAAGGCCAGTCCCGCATCGTAGCCCCCCTCGGCCCCGAAGGTGACGATGGACGGCACGCGCCCGTGGAGGTAGCGCTCGACCAGGTGGTGGTAGGGATCGTCGGGGAAGCCGGCGAAGCTCACCCAGGCCACCCGGGGGTCTGCGGCCAGGTAGTCGGCCACGGCCCGGGCGTTGGCCTCGTGGCGCTCGAGCCGCACGGCCATCGTCTCGAGGCCCTGGAGGAGCAGGAAGGCGTTGAAGGGGGAGAGGGTGGCGCCGCTGTTGCGCAGCTGGGTGGAGCGGGCCCGCACGGTGAAGGGCCGCTCGGGGAAGTCGCGGGCGAAGACGACGCCGTGGAAGGCGGGCTCGGGCTGGTTGAACATGGGGAAGCGGTCGGGATGGTCGGCCCACGGGAACCGGCCGCCGTCCACGATGGCCCCACCGATGGTGGTGCCGTGGCCGCCCACGAACTTGGTCAGCGAGTGGACGACCACATCGGCCCCGTGCTCGAAGGGCTTGAGCACGAGCGGCGTGGCCACCGTGTTGTCCACGATGAGGGGCACGCCGGCCGCATGGGCCACGGCGGCCACGGCCTCGAGGTCCACGATGTTGCCGGCCGGGTTGCCGATGGTCTCGCAGAAGACGGCGCGGGTGTTCTCGTCGATGAGGGGGGCGATCGACTCGGCTCGGTCGTCGACGGCGAAGCGGGCCTCGATGCCCAGGGTGGGCAGCACGTGGGCGAAGTAGGTGAAGGTGGCCCCGTAGAGCTGGGGGGCCACCACGAAGTTCGAGCCGGCACTGGCCACCGTCAGGATGGCGTAGCTGACGGCGGCCATGCCCGAAGCCACCACCAGGGCCGCCGTCCCCCCTTCGAGGGCGCAGATGCGCTGCTCGAGGACGTCGCAGGTCGGGTTGTTGAGCCGGTTGTAGTGGAAGCCGGGCGTCTCCAGGTCGAGCACGGCACCGGCGTGGGCGGCGTCGATGAAGTCGTGGGCCACCGTCTGGTAGATGGGCACGGCCACGGCCCGCGTCCCGTCGGGTGTGTAGCCACCGTGGATGGCGATGGTCTCGTCGTGCATGGCCTCAGGCGGCGCTCCTCGTCGGGATGGCGTCCAACAGGTTGGCGTACAGACGCAGGGCCGCGCCCCGCCACGGCCAGGGGGCGCGGGCGCCGACCTCGTCGAAGGGGAAGGCGGCCACCAGGGCCGGGTCCCGCTCGCCGCCCACCACCCGCTCGTGCAGCCGGCGGAGCCCGTCCCAGTCCGGGCCGGCCACGCAGTCCCGGGGGAGGCAGGGCAGTTCGTCGCACTCGTGGCCCGCGTAGCGCCGCACGTCCCGACCGTACTCGCGCACGAGGCTCGAGGGATCGTACTCGGGATGGCCCTGGACCAGCACGACCTCGGACCGGCCCACCGTCCTCGTGACCACGCTCCAACCCACCTCCTCCGACTGCAGGGCCACCGCGTAGCCGGCGGCGGCCACCGCCTCTACGGGCACGGCGTTGAGCCGCGAGTGGGGCAGGACGACGGGACCGTCGAACCCGGCGGCCAGAGGGTGGGTCGGGTCGGCCTCCTGGGCGAAGACGCCCGTGCACTTGACCGGCAGGGTGGTCCGTTCGACGCCGTCGAAGACGGCCAGGGCGGCGTGGGCCGACAGGCAGGACAGCACCATGGCCGGCACGTTCTCGCTCCCCCACCGCAGCAGGCCGCACAGATCGGACCAGTAGGGCTCGTCCTCGATGCGGGACTCGATCGGGTTGGAGCCGGTCACCACCAGCAGGTCGGGGGGGTCCGAGGTGATGTCCTCGAGGGGACGGTACTCGGCGGCGATACGGGCCCGGATCCGCTCGCCCCGGGGCACCCCGGCCATGGTGTGGCGGGTCAGGACGACCGTCTCACACCCGGACCCGGCGTCCAGAAGGCCCACGAACTGTCGCTCGGTGGCGCCGAAGGCGGCGTCGGGCATGTTGTTGACCAGGGCGCACCGCACCGGTCCCTCGGCCCCGTCCGGCGCCGCCCCCGGGTCGAGGGCCCCGGCCAGTCGAACGCCCACCGCCATCTCAATGCCTCTCGTCGGTGTAGGTGACCGTGACCTCCTGGTGGAGGAGCCGGTAGGCCGCCCGCAACTGCTCTTCGTCGTCGGTCGAGCCGACCACGGCCACGATGTGGTTGCCGGAGCCGTCCCGCCAGTCGAGGGCGGCCCCCGGGACCTGGTGGACGCTCACCGTGTCCACCCCGGCGTGGTCGCTGAAGTCGTTGATGCCCTCGATGGCCGTCACCGTGGCCGAGACGGTCGGCGGCTGGAGGAAGAAGCGGTAGCCGATGCGGTCGGTGGCCACGGGCCCGTCGACAGACACCGGCTCGCCCAGGGCCACCCGCAGGGTGAGGTCGAGCAGGCTGACGCCGGCGGCCCGCTCCAGCATCTCGGGCACACCGCCGCCCATCCGTCCGTTGACCTCGATGATGCGGGGCCCGTCGGGTGTGAACTTGACCTCGGTGTGCAGGCACCCGGTGCGTACCCCGAGGGCGTCGATGGCCCGGGTGGCCAGGTCCAGGACGGCCGAGCGGCTCCCGGCGTCGAGGGCGGCGGGGATGAAGAAGCCGGTCTCACGGAAGTTTTCGGCCGGCGGGAAGCGGCCGGTCAGGGCCAGGTGGCTGATGGCGCCGTCGGCCACCACGCTCTCGACCGACACGTAGCCGGCGTAGGGGTCGCCGGCCCGGGCCGGATCGTCGGCCAGGTAACCCTCGAGGACCATGTCGGGGCGGCCCGGGCCGAGCGTGTCGAGCAGCTTCTCGAGCTCGGCACCGTCGCGGGCCAGGAAGGTGTAGCGGCTGCCCTGGGCCGAGCGGGGCTTGAGGACGGCGGGCCACCCCACCTCGGCCTCGACGGCCGAGAGCTCGGGCTCGGACTGGTCGGGGCGGACGAGGTGGCAGGGGGGCATGTCGAGGCCGGCGTCGGCCAGGGCCCGGCGCTGGCGGGCCTTGTCGGTGAGGGCGGCGGCGGTCGCCGGGCTGTGGAAGGGGAGGCCCAGCCCCTCGGCCACAAGGGCCAGTTCGACCATGCCGGCGTCGAGGTAGGTGGTCATGCCGTCGGGCTCCCAGGCGGCCAGGGTCTTGACCGCCTGTGCGGCGCTCATGCCCTCGAGGTCGACAACGCAGCCGAACCGGTTGAGGAGATCGGCCATCTCGCCCATCCCCGGCACGGCCGTGTCGATCATCCACAGCAGGTCGCAGAGGCCGGCGGCCGCTTCGGCCAGCTGCATCACGGGAACGCAACGCGGCCCGTAGCCCACCGCCACCAACGGCCGCGCCCGTCCGGTCGTGGAATCCATCATGTGCTCAGCCGATGACGGCCTCGACGCAGTCCTGGGCGTCGTAGACGGCCCGGAGGCGGCTGCGGGGCGAGGGCAGGTAGTGGGTGAAGTAGCGCACCCCCTCGGTGAGCACGCCCAGCAAGGAGAGGTTGGGCTGGAGCCGGCCCTCGGTGTCGTAGGGGTGGAAGTCCTCATTGATGGCAACGCTGCCCACGGGGGTGTCACCGTAGCTGAGCTGGGTCAGCCTTCCCTTGGCGTAGAGACGGTTGAGCAGGGGCGAGCTCGACCGGGCCAGCGAGGGCAGGTCGAGATGGCCCCGCACCACCCCGTCGACCGTCACGGCCGTCGGCTCGTCGAGGGCCGTGGAGCTCAGGCGGATGCCGTCGGGGCAGGCGGCCAGCTCCGGGTTCGGTCCGAGCGGGATGCGCACCACCCCGGCGTCGAGCAGCGCCAGCAGCTGCTGGGAGCGCATGGGTGGCGGGCCCGCCTCCAGGCGGTTGATGCGGCCCCGGACGTTGGACTGGAAGTCGACGTAGGAGTCGAGGGAGAGACCACCGAACTCGATGACCGAACGCAGCTGGTCCCGGAGGATGCGCAGCACCTCCTCGGCCGCCTTGACCGGGCTCCCCCCGGGTCGCAGGGCCTCGGTGAGATCGGCCTCGATCATGTCGTAGACCTGGCCCTGGTAGTCGGCGTCCGACGTGTAGTGGCGGTCTGACCCGGCGAAGACGTGGGTGACCGGGTCGAAGCGCCCGTAGCGCGGCTCGAGACCGTCGACGGCCTTCTCGTAGTGCCCGTCGACCCAGCCTTGGCGGAGGACGGCGCGGACCTCGGTCGACTCGCCGTCGCCCCCGGCCAGCAAGGCGGCGTGTATGTAGCAGCGCGCCTGCATCTCGGCGAAGATGAGGGGGAGAAGCTCGGCCCGGAAGTCCACGTGCCGCCGCACCGGCGACCCGCCCGGATTTGTCAGCGCCGCGAACTCCTCGGGGGTGCACACCACCGGCTGGTACTGGCCGTAGGGGTCGACGCCCTGGGCCGACTTGGCGCAGTGGGGCACGCCCGAGCGCGAGTAGAGGGTGATGGTCGGCTCCCGGCCCGAGGGCACGTACCGCTTGCGGTCGGCCCGGTCGCACCGGTCCTCGAAGGTCCCGCCTCGTCCGATGGTGAGGGCGGTGAGGACGTCGTAGCCGACCAGGCCCATGCCGGCCACGGCCACCGAGGATCCGGCCGGAGCGCTCTGGTCGAGGTACTCGACGGGGTAGGGCCGCAGGTAGTGCGCGCCCCCGCCGGCCCCGGGCTCGTCGTTCCACGTGTGCCCCGAGGTCAGCACCACGTGGTCGACGGTGAGGGTGGTGCCGTTGTCGAGCAGCACCGCCTCGCGCCCCTGGAGGGCCGGCGAGATGTCGACGGCCGCCGCGTAGTGCCGGACGATCTCGAGGTTGGGCGGGGCGTCGGCCACCAGCGTGTCGTAGAACCAGACCAGGTACTCGCCCATCAACCGCCGGGGCAGGTAGTCGGTGGGCAGGATGGGGTCACCCCCGGCGCCGATGCGGCACTCGTAACCCACCCAGCGGTAGCCGCAGCCCACCGCCCACCGGTGCAGGCCCATGGCGTAGGGGGGGAGGGCGTCCACGTCGGGGGCGGCGTAGAGGGAGAGCTGACCGCAGGCGTTGTTGAGGACCAGGAAGTCGGGCTGCTCGGCGGCGTAAACCCCGCCTCCGAGCTGAGAGGGCTCGACCACGTGCACCCGCACCGGCGTCCCTACCCGCCGGGCCCGGCTCACCGTCCGCTCCATGACGCACAGACCCCACGAGCCGAGCCCCACGATGGCCATCTCGATCATTGGACGCGTCCCATACACGCCACCTCAGTAGGCTCCCGTGCGCTGCAGGACTGCCTTCAACGTCTTCGCGATGATCAGGAGGTCTCCGACCATCGACCAGTTTTCGACATACGACAGGTCCAAACGCACTGCTTCATTCCACGACAGATCCGACCGGCCGTTGACCTGCCACAGACCGGTGATTCCCGGCTTGACCAGCAGCCTCCGCAGAACTTCGACATCGTAGGCTTCAACCTCACGCCTCAGCGGCGGACGTGGACCTACGACGCTCATTTCGCCTCGGAGCGCGTTGAAGAACTGCGGCAGCTCATCGATACTGAATCGCCGCAAGAAGCGACCTATGGGGGTTATCCGTGGGTCGTTTCGGATCTTGAAGAGCTGCCCGTCGCTTTCGTTGGCGGCCAGCAGGCTCCGCAACTGCTTGTCGGCATCCTTGACCATGGTGCGGAACTTCAGCATCGCGAAGGGCTTGCCGTCGATTCCGATCCGTTCAGACGAATAGAAGAGCGGGCCCTTGCTGTCGATCTTGATGGCGATCGCAGTGATGAGCAGTACCGGCCAGGTCACCAAGAGGACGGCCAGTGCAAAGCAGAAGTCAAAAGCACGCTTCTGGAACCGCTTTGAACCGCGATACTGCGGTTTTTCGATATGCAGCAGCGGAAGCCCGGCGATCGGACGCATCACCAGCCGCGAGAGCGCTACATCCATGACCCCGGTTGTCACCACGAGATCAACGCCCATCGGCTCGAGGTCCCAGATGAGCCGGCGGATTCCGCGGACACCGAAGCACTCCGTGCCGGCAATCGCTACTGTGTCGGCATCGCAGGTGCGGATGGCGTCCAGCATGTTGGCTTCGCCGCCGACGATGGGGATTTCATCGCTGTTGACAGTCAGGTGTTCGCCGTTCGGAGGCCCGTAGCCCGGTATGCCGACCCCGACAACCCGATAGCCGTCCGCGCGGTTCCGCGTCAGTTCATTGACGAGATCGACCACGGCACCACGTTCCCCGAACACCAAGACCGACGTTTGGCATCCGCCCTCCGCACGTTTGCGCGCAATAGCTGCGTGGCATGCCCACCTGGTCAGCACGAGTGCGACAGTCCCGGCAGGAAGCGCCACTGCCAGGTAGCCGCGAGCGATGTCAAACTTGAGCAGAAGTGTGGCGATGGCAATTGCGCCGAAGGTATAGAACGACGCGCTGACCACCCGCCGATACTCCTCGACGCCGGTTCCGGCGATCCGCGGGGACCTGGTACGGAATCCGGCCAGGGCCGACAGCCACGCTATGGCGAACAAAGCCGAGAACATCGGCACGTAGTAACGCCCGTATCCGGGCGGGTTCAACGTTTCGCCGAATCGCGCCCATTGCGCGACGAACACCGCGGCGCATACCACAACGAAATCGCCGACCTTTAGGTTGCCGGCGTATCGCCTCTGCCACGTCGACCGTTCGAACACCCCGCTGGGTGTATCCACCGCGAACCGAGTCGGGGCCGGCTCCAAAGCGAGCTCTTTGACGTCGACCTCTTTGACGCCGACCGGGTTGCGAGTCGGACCCACCGTCTCTTGGGCGCCAGCCCGCGGTAGTCGTCCTCGTCCCAGGCTACCGAGTCGAGGAAGTTCAGGGTTAGGCGTCGCCTCAAGCTGACCCAGCTCTGTCATTTCCGACCCTTCGTGATTACCCGACTGCCTCGTTCGGCTTAGTCCAACCTCGCAAACGTCGCGGTCGCCCATCACGACGCGCGATCCCCACGTCTCGAACGCGGGCAGTTCGAGTCGGCCCGGCTTCACCGGGCTCCTAGTTCAACACATCACCTTTCAAATCTACGTTAGCCGTCACGATTTTTGGCGAACTGTTGGTGGTTAGCCATTAGCTCGACCTCCAGAAGCGTTGGTAACAGCAGGAGCCGAAAATATCAGACCGCATGTGGATCCGCCAACGGTTGCGTAAATAACGTCTTGCTGACCAATCGAAGAACTTCTGAAGGCAACGACCCGGAGACCGCTGAGCTGGTAAAACGGCGCATGCAAGGAGATAAACAGACTCTCGCGACAAACCCCGTGGTGTGTCGGTTCACGCCGCGGTGAGGCGTGTCTCGGCGTAGCAGACCTCCTGCCCGACCGCTGCCGGCACTCGTGGCGGGGGGTAGGCGCGGTCCGGTTGTTAACGCAAACTTTGTTTTCTGTGATAAATGTGGTGATGTCGGTGGACGGTGCTAGGACATGCTAAAACTAGCGCCAGAGACGGTTACGGCCGCCAACCTGAATCGCGCGGTCGGCAAGAGCGGGCCGCAGTGCGGGGGTGCACTGCGTTTGCGTTTCAAAACCGTCAGCAAACTGCTCTCCGGCCATGGTCCGGTCCGGGATGGCGTGCGGCATACGCTCATGCCGCACGCCTCGATACCATCGAGCACCATGACGAGCGTTTCCGAGCACCGTTCCGAGCACACAGCCGAGGCCGCTGCCGAGCACACGGTCGACATCCACACCACGGCCGGCAAGCTCGCCGAGCTGCGCAAGCGCACCGAGGAGACGCTGCACCCGGTGGGCGAGGCAGCGGTCGAAAAGGTGCATGCCAAGGGCAAGCTGACCGCACGCGAGCGCATCTACGCACTGCTGGACGAGGGCTCCTTCGTCGAGCTTGACGCACTCGCCAGGCACCGCAGCACCAACTTCGGCCTCGGCGACAAGCGCCCGCTCGGCGACGGCGTGGTCACCGGCTACGGCACCATCGACGGCCGCGACGTCTGCATCTTCAGCCAGGACGTCACGGTCTTCGGCGGCAGCCTCGGCGAGGTCTACGGCGAGAAGATCGTCAAGGTCCAGGAACTCGCGATCAAGACCGGCCGTCCACTCATCGGCATCAACGACGGCGCGGGCGCGCGCATCCAGGAGGGCGTCGTCTCGCTCGGCCTGTATAGCCGTATCTTCCACAACAACATCCTGGCCTCCGGTGTCATCCCGCAGATCTCGTTGATCATGGGCGCCGCGGCGGGCGGGCACGTCTACTCCCCCGCGCTCACCGACTTCGTGGTGATGGTCGACCAGAGCAGCCAGATGTTCATCACCGGCCCCGATGTCATCAAGACGGTCACCGGTGAGGACGTCACGATGGAAGAGCTGGGCGGCGCGCACACCCACATGGCCAAGTCCGGCCTCGCGCATTACGCCGCCACCGGCGAGCAAGACGCATTCGACTTCGTTCGCGACCTCCTGAGCTATCTTGCCAAGCAACAACTACGCCGACCCGCCGCGCTACCCCGCCCCCGTGCCCGAGGGCGCGATCGAGGACAACCTCACCGACGAGGATCTCGAACTCGACACGCTGATCCCGGACTCGCCGAACCAGCCCTACGACATGCACGAGGTGATCCGGCGGATCCTCGACGAGGACCAATTCCTGGAGATCCAAAGCGGTTACGCCCAGAACATCGTCGTCGGCTTCGGGCGCATCGAGGGGCGCCCGGTCGGCATCGTCGCCAACCAACCCACGCAGTTCGCCGGCTGCCTGGACATCAACGCCTCGGAGAAGGCGGCCCGGTTCGTCCGCACCTGCGACTGCTTCAACATCCCGATCGTCATGCTGGTGGACGTTCCGGGCTTCCTGCCGGGCACCGACCAGGAATACAACGGCATCATCCGGCGTGGCGCCAAGCTGCTGTACGCCTACGGCGAGGCCACCGTCGCCAAGATCACCGTCATCACCCGCAAGGCCTACGGCGGCGCCTACTGCGTGATGGGCTCCAAAGACATGGGCGCCGACGTCAACGTCGCATGGCCGACCGCCCAGATCGCGGTCATGGGCGCCTCCGGTGCGGTCGGCTTCGTCTACCGCCAGCAATTGAACGAGGCCGCCAAACAGGGCGAAGACGTCGACCAGCTGCGCCTGAAGCTTCAGCAGGATTACGAGGACACACTCGTGAACCCGTACATCGCCGCCGAGCGCGGGTACGTCGACGCGGTCATCCCGCCGTCGCACACCCGCGGGTACGTCGCGACGGCGCTGCGCCTGCTGGAGCGCAAGATCACCCAGATGCCGCCCAAGAAGCACGGGAACATACCGCTGTGACAGAAGACCAGACGCACGACCACGAACCCCACATCCGCATCGAGCGCGGCCAGCCCACCGCCGAGGAACTGGCCGCCCTGGTGGCCGTGCTCGGCAGCGCCGGCGGGGGCACGCCCGAACCGGGTCGCAAAGAGCGCAATCTGTGGGGCCATCCGGTCGACAAGCTGCGGTACGCGTTCGTCAGCTGGCAGCGGGTGACACTGCTGGAACGGACACACATGCGCCGATGACCCGGGTGGTCCTCGGGTCGGCCAGCCCGGGCCGACGCAAGGTGCTGCGGCAGGCCGGCATCGACCCGCTGGTCGTCGTCTCGGGTGTCGACGAGGACGGCATCGTGGCCGCGCTCGGTCCCGACGCCGGGCCAGCCGACGTCACGTCCGCGCTCGCGACGGCCAAGGCCGAAAACGTGGTGAACAGCCTCGACAACGCTGTCGCCGCGGATTGCGTTGTGATCGGCTGCGATTCGATGCTCTACGTCGACGGGCAGCTGCGCGGCAAGCCGGAGTCGGCAGAGGCGGCCCGGCTGCACTGGCTGCGGATCGCCGGCAGAACAGGCCAGCTGCACACCGGACACTGCCTGATCCGATTGCAAGACAATGTGATTGCTTATCAAGGCACCGAAACAGCGGTCACCACAGTGCGTTTCGGTGTCCCCGACGACGCCGACCTGCGCGCCTACATCGACAGCGGCGAGCCACTGAAAGTGGCCGGTGCATTCACCGTCGACGGGCTGGGCGGGTGGTTCGTCGACGGGGTCGACGGCGACCCGTCGAGCGTGATCGGGATAAGCCTGCCGCTGACCCGGCGGCTGCTCGCGCACGCCGGTTTGTCGGTATCTGGACTCTGGGCAACGAATCCGGTGCCTGAGTAGGCTTTAAGGCGTGCCGCTACCTCCCGATCCGGATCCCGCCCTCAAGTCCTACGCCCACCCCGAGCGCCTGGTCACCGCCGACTGGTTGTCGGCCAACATCGGCAAACCGGGGCTGGCGATCGTCGAGTCCGACGAGGACGTGCTGCTCTACGACATCGGCCACATCCCTGGCGCGGTCAAGATCGACTGGCACACCGATCTCAACGACCCGTACGTCCGCGATTACATCACCGGCGAGCAGTTCGCAAGGCTGATGGACCGCAAGGGCATCGCCCGCGACGACACCGTCGTCATCTACGGCGACAAGAGCAATTGGTGGGCCGCCTACGCGCTGTGGGTGTTCACGCTCTTCGGTCACCCGGACGTCCGGCTGCTCGACGGCGGCCGTGACCTGTGGATCTCCTCCGGCCGGGACACCACGCTGGACGTCCCCGAGAAACAGACCACCGGATATCCGGTGGTCGAGCGCAACGACCAACCGATCCGGGCTTTCAAGAATGACGTGCTGGACGTCCTCGGGAAGCAGCCGCTGATCGACGTACGCTCGCCCCAGGAGTACACCGGCGAACGCACTCACATGCCCGACTACCCCGAGGAGGGGGCGCTGCGGGGCGGGCACATCCCCACGGCGGTGCACATCCCGTGGGGCAAGGCGGCCGACGAAAGCGGCCGCTTCCGCAGCCGCGAAGAGCTCGACCAGCTCTACGGCTTCCTCAAGCCGGAAGACAACACCATCGTCTACTGCCGCATCGGGGAGCGCTCCAGTCACACCTGGTTCGTGCTGACCCACCTGTTGGGCAAGGCGGGTGTGCGCAACTACGACGGCTCGTGGACCGAGTGGGGCAACACCGTGCGGGTGCCGATCGCCGTCGGTGAGGAACCCGGGTCGCCGCCGTGACCGTGACGTCCGGGCTACCGGCCCCGTTGGCCGAGGTGGTCTCCGACTTCCAAGACGTGCAGGGCCAGGACAAGCTGAAGCTGCTGCTCGAGTTCGCCGACGAGCTGCCGGCGCTGCCGGCCGACTTGGGAGAGGCCGCGATGGAACCGGTGCCCGAATGCCAGTCGCCGCTGTTTCTCCACGTCGACGCCGGGGACCCCGAGCAGGTGCGGCTGTACTTCAGCGCCCCCGCCGAGGCGCCGACCACCCGCGGCTTCGCATCGATCCTGGCTAACGGCCTGGACCGTCAGCCCGCCGCCGAGATCCTGGCGGTGCCCGACGACTTCTATTCCGACCTGGGCCTGGCGGCCCTGATCAGCCCGCTGCGGTTGCGCGGCATGGCCGCGATGTTGGCTCGCATCAAACGGCGGGTGCGGAGCGCTTAAACTGCCTGACCGGATACATTCTTAAAAACGTTTCTTAGAGACATGCCGATCAGGGAGGCGCAGTGCCCAGTCACGCCAGCTCACGGATCTCCAAGGTCCTCGTCGCCAACCGCGGGGAAATCGCGGTCCGGGTGATCAGGGCGGCCAAGGACGCCGGGCTGGCCAGCGTGGCCGTGTACGCCGAACCCGACGCCGACGCACCACACGTGCAGCTGGCCGACGAGGCATTCGCGCTGGGTGGGCAGACCTCCGCGGAGTCTTACCTTGATTTCGGCAAACTGCTGGACGCCGCCCAGAAGTCGGGCGCCAACGCGATCCACCCCGGCTACGGCTTTCTCTCCGAGAACGCCGACTTCGCCCAGGCCGTCATCGACGCGGGCCTGATCTGGATCGGGCCCAGCCCGCAGTCCATCCGCGATCTCGGCGACAAGGTCACCGCCCGCCACATCGCGGCCAGGGCCCAGGCGCCGCTGGTTCCCGGCACCCCCGAACCCGCCAGGAACGCCGACGAGGTGGTCGCCTTCG
Organism: uncultured Actinomycetota bacterium; assembly: GCA_963811535.1. Taxonomy (GTDB): domain Bacteria; phylum Actinomycetota; class Actinomycetes; order Mycobacteriales; family Mycobacteriaceae; genus Mycobacterium. The sequence goes on from CAWERF010000005.1 coordinate 62,386, forward strand.
CGCAGGAGTACGGCCTGCCGATCGCGATCAAGGCCGCCTTCGGCGGCGGCGGCCGCGGCATGAAGGTGGCCCGCACGATCGAGGAGATCCCCGAGCTGTTCGACTCCGCGACCCGTGAGGCCACCGCCGCCTTCGGTCGCGGCGAATGCTTCGTCGAGCGGTATCTGGACAAGCCGCGGCACGTGGAAGCCCAGGTGATCGCCGATCAGCACGGCAACGTCGTCGTCGCGGGCACCCGCGACTGCTCGCTGCAACGCCGCTACCAGAAGCTGGTCGAGGAGGCGCCCGCACCGTTCCTGACCGATGCCCAGCGCAAGGAGATCCACGAGTCCGCCAAGCGGATCTGCAAAGAGGCCCACTACCACGGCGCGGGCACGGTCGAGTACCTGGTCGGCCAGGACGGGCTGATCTCGTTCCTGGAGGTGAACACCCGCTTGCAGGTCGAGCACCCCGTCACCGAGGAGACCGCGGGCATCGACCTGGTGCGCCAGCAGTTCAAGATCGCCAACGGCGAGAAGCTCGACATCACCGAGGACCCGGCGCCGCGCGGGCACGCGATCGAGTTCCGGATCAACGGCGAGGACGCCGGCCGCAACTTCCTGCCCGCCCCGGGCCCGGTGACCAAGTTCCACCCGCCGAGTGGCCCGGGCGTGCGCCTCGACTCCGGCGTCGAAACGGGCTCCGTGATCGGCGGCCAGTTCGACTCGATGCTCGCCAAGCTGATCGTGTACGGCGCCACGCGGGAGGAGGCGCTGGCCCGGTCCCGCCGCGCGCTCGACGAGTTTGAAGTTGAAGGCCTTGCCACGGTGATCCCGTTCGACCGCGCGATCGTGCGCGACCCGGCGTTCATCGGCGATGGTGAGAGCTTCTCGGTGCACACCCGCTGGATCGAGACCGAGTGGAACAACACCATCGAGCCGTTCACGGGCGGCGAGCCGGTCGAAGAAGACGAGATCATGCCCCGGCAGAAAGTGGTCGTCGAGGTCGGCGGCCGTCGGCTGGAGGTGTCGCTGCCCGGCGACCTTGCTCTGGGCAACGGCGCCGCGCCGTCGAATCCGGGTGTGATCCGCAAGAAGCCCAAGCCGCGCAAGCGGGGCGGCGCGACCGCGTCGGCCGCCTCGGGTGACACGGTCACCGCGCCGATGCAGGGCACCGTCGTCAAGGTCGCCGTGCAGGAGGGCCAGGAGGTCAGCGCGGGCGACCTGGTCGTGGTGCTCGAGGCGATGAAGATGGAGAACCCCGTCACCGCCCACAAGGACGGCACAATCACGGGCCTGGCCGTCGAGGCGGGTGCGGCGATCACCCAGGGCACGGTGCTCGCCGAAATCAAATAGGCCGTTGGAGCCGGCCGAGGTCGCACGCTGATGAGTGGCGCTCCGACCCGGAACCGGTCGCCGCACCTGTGAAATACAGGCATCACAAGGACTTTCGCTACTGGCAGTCGCGTTTCAGCGCGAAACATCGCCCACCTTAGAGCAAGTTAAAATTTTCATTGAGAATGACACCTTGTCAACAATCTCGGTTGTCACCCGACGAGGCCCGGAGTAGGGTCGCAAGCGGGTTGAGTTCACAGCCTGGAAGAGAGCGCCGTCGGCGCGCAGGAAACGAATTCCCTGCTCGTGGTCCTGTTTCCGTGGCTGCTCTCGTCGGAATGCGACACATTCAGACTGATGGAGTCATCAATGACTGTTGTTCACAACGCAAGTACTTCATGCGATCTCGACCATTTCTCGGTGTCGTGTGAGGGCCTCTGCCTGAGCAGCCACGCGCAGGGGCGCGCCACCGTCATCGCGGCCACCGGCGAAATCGATGCTTGCAACTTGCACCAGCTCACCGACTACACGCAGCGTTACCTCGATGCGGCCCGTTCAGTTGTCATTGACTTCACTGATCTGGATTTCCTTGGTGCGCAGGGTATTCCAGCTCTACTCGACATCGATAAGCGGTGCGGGGACGCTGGAGTCGATTGGGCGCTGGTGCCCAGCCACCCGGTGAGCCGGTTGCTGCGCATCTGTGACAAGGATGGCCGACTGCCCGCTGTTTCGTCGATAGATGAGGCGCTGGAACGGTTTTCGAGCTCAAGCCGTACGCGCCGGCTACTGAAGCTCGTCACGAAGACGGGCTAGCGTCCGCGCCAGTAGACGCGAAACGTGCATCTGCGAGATCCCGACTCGCTCGGCGATCTGGCTCTGCGTTAGCGATTCGAAGAAACGAAGCACGACGACTGTTCGCTCCCGCTCCGGTAGTGAATTCAATAACGGCCGCAACGCCTCATGGTTCTCGATGCGGTCGAGGTTCGCATCGTGGCTGCCCAGCGTCTCGGTCAGCGGCGGCGTCTGGTCATCGCCGCTGCCGCCGCTGTCCATCGACAGGGTGTTGTAGCCGCTGCCGGCGATCAGGGCCTCGACGACCTCGTCGCGGTCGAGCTCCAACTCGGCGGCCAGCTCCGACGCGGTCGGCGCACGACCGAGCCGCTGCGACATCTCGGCGGTCGCGCTACCAAGCGCAAGGTGCAGTTCCTTCAGCCTGCGCGGCACCTTCACCGCCCAGCTGTTGTCCCGGAAATAACGGCGGACCTCACCCATGATGGTGGGCACGGCGAACGACACGAAATCGCTGCCGCACTCGACGTCGAACCGATTCACCGCATTGACCAGGCCCAGCCGAGCCACCTGCGCGATGTCTTCCCGCGGCTCGCCTCGCCCCTCGAAGCGGTGCGCGATGTGCTCGGCGAGTGGCATGCACCGCCGCACGATCTGATCACGGGCCCGTCCCCGCTCGACCGATTCGGCGGGGTGTTTGTTCATTTCCCGGAACATCTCCGGTACGTCGGCGTATTCAGAACGTGTTCGCGAAGACGAACTGTCTTTCACGTGCCGGGGTCCAGCCTTCGCGCGATCATCGTGATGCCGAATACCGCGCCGGGACCACCCGGCTCCGAGCCGTCGCGGAAGGTCTGCACGTCGTCGGTGAGCGAGCTGATGACATGCCAGCTGAAGGTGCCGGGCCGCAGGATGTCGTCCTCCACGCAGGTGGTCGACACACTGATCCGAAGGTCGTACTCGCGCGGTTCGACGTTGACCACCAGGGTCGAGTTCGGAGCCGCCGACCGGATCAGCCGGGTACACGCCTCGTCGAGGGCCAGTCGCAGGTCCGCGACGGCGTCGAGGTCGAGATCCTCCAGTGTGCCGAGCGCACTGACCAGCGTTCGGATGACCGCCAGGCTTTCCAGGACGGCGGGCACTCGAAATTCGACCGGTTGACCGTGCGATCGCGGTTTCAGGTCATCGGTATGAGCCTCGGACATCTGGCCTCCCGACGTCATCTGCAAGAGGTTACTCTCCGGCTGACCTGTCATCGTTTTCGTCCCGACCGCGAATAAGCCGCTCGAGATGTGAATTTCCGCATTGAGCCGGTGTTCATCGTTGCGCGGGTACCCATCTCCGTTCGCCGACCAAACATGGCTCGGCGCCTCCCCCGGAGCTGAGCCGAACACTGTTTTCTTCCGAGGCCGTCGGGGTAGCTTTCGGATGTGACATTTGGCCCCGATTCCGACGAACCCATCGGTGAAGAGGTGCCCATCGCCGATGCGGTCGAGCAGCGGATGCCGGTCGGTGAGACACGCGAACTCTCCGAGGATTTCCAGCCGACCGAGGCCAGCGAGATAGCGGCCGAAGCCCCCGTGCCGGCCGACGTCGATCCTGCGGACTGGCAGGAGCAGTTGACCAGCGCCGACTCCGGTGACGACGACTGGGACGCAGACGTCAGCTAGCGGCGCCCGGGTTTAGCCGCTGTCCGCCGCGGGAACACGATGCCGGGGCGGGCAACGGCGCTGGTCGCCGAACAGAGCGACCTCGCTCACCGAAAGAATCCGATGAGGAGGAATTCATGGCGGAAAACAGCGGACCCGAGGAAGCCATCAAGGGCGTCGTCGAGGACGCCAAGGGCAAGGCCAAGGAAGCTGTCGGCACCGTGACCGGTCGCGACGACCTGGTCCGCGAGGGCAAAGCTCAGCAGGACAAGGCAGAGGCCGAGCGTGACGCAGCCAGGAAGGAGGCCGAGGCCGAGTCGGCTCGTGCGGGTGCCAAGGCTGCTGAACAACGACAGAAGTCCAACCAATAGCCCCATCTGATAGAGCTGTGTGGCGCACGATGGGCCCAGTCCGAACCGGACTGGGCCCATCGTCTATCCAGATCAGCCACGCGCGTTGCGGGCTACGCGGCGTGATGATGCGAGTGGCCGGCCGGGTGATCGGCCCTCCAGCGCGCCTCGATGCGACGCACCCGGCGATGCTCCAGAGCGATCCAGGCCGAGCCGGCCGCAACCGATGCCAGCGCGACCACCCCCGTCGTCAAGAGCCACTCGTGGTGTTTGTATGCGGCGGCCGACACACAGCCGATCAGCGCGACCATCCCCAACGCCAGCAGGAAGAACCCGGGCCAGAAGTAAACGTCGATCATCGACTCGCCAGCGTGCTGGTGATGTGTGCGGGAGTGATCAACCGGGTCGTGATGCGTATCTCCCATCGCATCTCTCCTTAAGTCGCGATACCCAACAGAATACTCACGTCAGGCGCATTCCAGGACGCAATATTGCATTGTGACGTGCGGTTATGCCCTCACATCAGCGCGAGGGGCACGGTCATCGTCAACACGACCAGCATTAGCAGCATCAAAAACCAGCCCGCCCCCTGCCAGATCCACCAGCCGCCGCGTGCCCGCCACGCCTGAAAAGTCCGCACGAATGCCCACACACCACCGATCGCGAGGATGGCGGCGGGCCCGATGGCGAACGTGTTGCGCTGCAATCCGCTGCAGTGCGCCAGAGACACTTGGTCCGTACCGGATTTGCAGCCGTTCAGCCAGGCCAGGCAACCGAACAACACCACCAGCGCGATCGCCACCACGATGCCGGTAAAGCGCGCCGCAGCCGCGAACGTCCGCCGGTCGCGGCGAGGCTCGCTGGTGTCGGGGGCCATCTTCATGGTCGTCCTCGCATTCCCTCAATGCCGCCGCGGGAAACGCCGCAGTCAGCCCTTGACGCGCTGCTCGGCGGTCAGCAGCAGGCGGTCGAACTCCGACCGAGGCGGCAGCGCGTCCTGATACTCCTGCGACGTGAAATCAGCGATGATCTGCTCGGCCAGGACCCGCAGCTTGACGTTGGTTTCCTGCGAGCGCCAGCGCAACAGCTCGAACGCCATGTCGGCGTCGATGCGGTACACGAGCATTAACATGCCCTTGGCCTGTTCGATCACACTGCGGTTTTCGGCGATCTCGGCGACCGCCTCGGTGACCATCTCCTCGCGGGTCTGGTCCATCATCGGCGTCACGTCGACGTAGAAACCGTGCGTCCCGATCACCGCGCCGCTGTCGTCGTACAGGCGGTCACCGACGACGACGACGTGGTGCACGCGGCCACCGACGTCGACGATGCGGTGCCGTGTGCTGAAGGCCTGAGAGGTGCGGCGAATCTCCTCCAATGTCGCGGCAACCTGGCGGTAGTCGTCGGGGTGCTTGTGGGACAGCACGATTTCCGTGGTGGGTTCGATTTTGCCAGGCTCATAGCCATGCATGCGCTGTACTTGCGGCGACCATTCCCACCGCTCGTCAGCAAAGTAAAATCGGAACCATCCGACGCGCTGCGGCGCCCCACCGGCCAACGCCTGCTCGATGGGGGATGCACCAACGTCATCGACCGGATCCTCGGCCATGGCAGGAAGAATATCCTGCTCCGCCCGGCATTTCGTGCCGTGCCGGCCAGCACCCGGAACCGAGGGCCCTCAGGAGCCGGACAGGTCCCATACCGAGGCCGACATCCGGTTCAGGATCGCCTCGGCGTTGGCTTTGCCGCCGTCGTCGCCCTGACAGGACATGGCCTGAACGATCACGTTGACGCGGACCCGGGCCTGCCCGTAACACACCCAGAGCAGCGGCAGGTCGGTCTGTTCCTTGTTCCACCGCACGGTGTCGGCGCTGATGTCGTTGACGGCGAACCGCCACGCGGCCTCAGTCTTGACTTCCTTGCCGTCACACGGCGGCAAGCTCGACGTTGCCGTCGTGAAAGCCTTTGTGGCACTTCCTGCGTCGGGATACACGGCGGCAGCCTGCGTGACGACGTGGTCGTGCTGGGTCGAGGCGCCGTCGGACAGCAGCAGCAGGTGGAATGCGCTGAAGCCGTTGCCGAGGAAGGGTTCCATGCCGACGGTGTCCAGCGCGGCGCACGGACCCTCTGCCGGATCGCCCGCTACGGGTCGACTGACGTCGGCCTGCAACTGCAGCTTCGCCCCGACGAGGTCGCTCAGTTGCGACGGGGTCAATAGAACGTTGTCGAGGTCGCCGGCGGACACCGGCCGACTCGCGTGCGATGGCGGAGCGATCGCACGCCCGTCGATCGGTTGTGCGCATCCGGCTAGCAACAGCGCCGCGGTGAACAGTCCCGCGAGGGACACCGGCAGCCGCATGACGGCATCCTACCCGCGCGGGCCGTTGCCCCCAGCAAACGTTTGTGGGGGTTCACGGCAGCAGACCGGCTTGCCGGTACAGCGCCCGCAGATACCGCCGCATCTCATCGGCATCAGGTGGATCGGGTTGCAGCACGCGGTACAGGACCGCGCCGGCCATCATGTCGATCAGCACATCCAGGTCGGCGTCGGCGGCGACTGTCCCCTCCTGCTGCGCCCGTCCCAACAGCCGTGCGGTGAGTTCGCGGCGCGGCAGGACATAGTGCCGCCAGTAGGTGGCCATCAACGATGGATGGCTGACGCTCGATCCGAGTATGCGGGCTGCCAACGCCCGGAATTCCGGCGCGGCAGCGGCTTCGGCGGCATTCGACAGCGCCGCTTCGACAATTAGATACGGCGAGACCCGCTCGATCTGCTCGTCGGTGGGCCACTCGACTTCGGTGGCGACCAGCGTTTCGATTGCCTGCGCGATCAGCTCCTCTTTGCTCGACCAACGCCGGTAGACGGTCAGCTTGCCGACGCCCGCCCGTTTCGCGATCTGCTCGATGCTGGCCCCGTCGATCCCCCGTTCCAAGAACAGCTCGAGGGCGGCACGCAGAATCGCGTTGCCCGCCGCGGGATCCCGGGGTCGGCCGCGTCCTCGAGCTCGCGTCACCGCTTGACCCGTCCTTCCCGAAATGCCGTCGCCAACCAGCGGTCGAGCCCGGGCACGTCGCTGACGGCACCGCGCCAGGCCACCTGCGCGTCGGGACGCACGAGCATCGCCTGCTTTCCTTCGTATGCCAGCACGCCGAGAAATTCGCCGAGCCGCCGGCGGGCGGCGTCCGCAGCCCCGGACCCGGCTGCCGGCGGCAACAGCAACGCCCATCGACCGCCGAGTTCGTCGTGCAGCCTCGACGGCGACCCGTCCTCACGAACGCACTCGAGGTCACCGATCCGGTCTCCCGGCCGCGGCTTGCGGCCGCGGCCGCCCAGCGGACCCTTGCGGTAGCTCACCCAAAGCTGCGACGCGGCATAGGTCGTCCGGCGCTGGATCCACGACAAACTGAACAGCGGCAACACGATTCGATCTCGAACAAACCGGCCGACAGGATTGCTCGCCACGTTTATCCGGGTCACCGCGCTGGTGCCGCGCAGCACCTCGGTCGCCAGCGGGCGACGCTCTGCCTCATATGTGTCGATCAGCGGCTCGCATGCCTTGCCGGAGATCACCAGGGCGAGTTTGAAGGCCAAGTTCTCGGCATCGCCGATACCCGTGAGCATGCCCTGTCCGCCGAATGGCGCGTGGGCGTGGGCGGCGTCGCCGGCCAGGACGATCCGGCCCTGCCGATAGGTGTCGGCAAGCCGCCGGTGTACCGAGAACAACGAAAGCCACTCGGCATCGCCCCGACGCGGACCTCACGTTGCGTGCGCTCGACAAGGATGGTGCGAATTCGTTCGAGAATGCCTTGTTCACTGTCCTTTTCGTGGTAGGCGGGGTCGCAAATGATGAGCCGCCACAAGTCGTTCCGGCCGCCGGGATCGGGCATCGGCATCGCGCCAAGCATCCCCGCGGGGTGAATCCAACCGCTCGTCCCGCTGCGGTCGAGGTCCCATTCGAGCCGCACGTCGGCAAGCAGGAAGCGCTCACTGAGCTTCACGCCGGGGAAATCGATGCCGGCCAGCGTGCGCGTCGTGCTGCCGGTGCCGTCACAGCCGACGAGCCACTGCGTGCGGACGGGTGCGCCGTCGCCGAGAACGGCGGTGACCCCGTCGCCGTCCTGCGTGAAGCCGGCAAGTGGTTGGCCCCACTCCGGGGCGGCGCCGAGTTCGGCCAATCTGGCACGCAGTGCTGCCTCGACCTTGGTCTGCGAGACGACCATCGGCGGTGCTGCCGTTCGGAGATGGGGATCGCCGAAGTGCAGCCTCATGATCGGCCTGTCGCCGAGGTACGTGGTGATCTGCATTGCGCGCAACGACTCGTCGGGCAGCGCGCCAAGCGCCCCCAATCGGCCGAGCACCTCGGATCCGCGCACGTGCAGGAAGTTGGCCCGCGACGTGGTGGCAGGGCCGGGCGCCCGGTCCACCACGCGAACCGAAACGCCATGCAGCAGCAGGCTGCAGGCCACCTGAGACCCGTCGGACCGGCCCCGACAACCAACACCTCTGGAGAAGCGATGGCGTCAGCACAATTTATTTACGAAACGGTGTCGATAATAAAATACAGGCCGAGCCCGATCAGCACGGTGAGGGTCAGCAGTTCGCGCCATGGCCGCCACGGCGAATCCTGGATGGCGTACGACATCTCCTTGATCGGCGACACCCTCGGCGGCGCGGCGCGCTCAGCCGGGACCGGCGCATGGAACTCGTGGAAATACAGCTGGATCAGGGTGGCCCCGATCCAGAGCCCGCCCAGGAAGCTGACGGCTTCCACGCCACGGCACAGCACGAGGACCGCCACGACGATGGTGAACAGCAGCACCACGGTGTCCGATGTCGTCGTGGCGGACGGCTTCGCTCCATAACTCTTGTCGAGCGCGGCCCTGCGTCGGCGGTAGGGCAGCGCGAAGAAGACGAATTTCGCCAGGGCGTGAACGCCGAGCAGGGCGACCAGGACCGTCGTGATCGTGTTGAGCATGGGACTCAGCTTGCCGCGAATGCTCGATGACTTGTCGTACCCGGTTGGCACCATGGAAGGGTGAGTCTCGACCAGTCTGCCCAATCTGCGCTCGCGCGTTTCGGCGTGGCCACACGCGAATGGTTTGGCGGCACCTTCGAGGCGCCGACACCGGCGCAGGCCCAGGCCTGGTCGGCGATCGCCGACGGCGACAACACGCTGGTCATCGCCCCCACCGGCTCCGGCAAGACGCTCGCGGCGTTCCTCTGGGCCGTCGACCGGCTCGCGGCCGAACCCAAATCCGGCAACGGCACCAAGGTCCTTTACGTCTCGCCGCTGAAGGCGCTCGCCGTCGACGTGGAGCGGAACCTGCGCGCCCCGCTGACCGGGATCACCCGTACCGCTCAGCGGCTCGGCCTGCCCGATCCCGAGATCTCCGTCGGCGTGCGGTCCGGCGACACCCCCGCTGCCCGGCGCCGCGAGCTGATCACCCGGCCGCCGGACATCCTGATCACCACCCCTGAGTCGCTGTTCTTGATGCTGACCTCTGCCGCCCGGGAAACCCTCGCAGGCGTGCAAACCGTCATCGTCGACGAGGTCCATGCCGTGGTAGGCACCAAGCGCGGGTCGCATCTGGCGTTGTCGCTGGAACGGCTGGACATGCTTCTCGAGCGGCCGGCACAGCGTATCGGCCTGTCGGCCACCGTGCGTCCCGCCGAGGAGGTCGCTCGGTTCTTGTCCGGTCGGGCCCCGACGACGATCGTCGCGCCCCGCCCGGACAAGACGTTCGACATGTCGGTCGTTGTTCCGGTGCCCGACATGGCGAACCTCGAGAACAACACGATCTGGCCCGATGTCGAGCAACGCATCGCAGACTTGATCGAGGCCCACCAGTCCACGATCGTGTTCGCGAACTCGCGGCGGCTCGCCGAACGACTCACGTCGCGGCTCAACGAGATTCACGCGCAACGATCGGGAATCGAGTTGGCCGCGGAACCAAATCCGCAGGTGCCCGGCGGTGCCCCGGCGTACATGATGGGTCTGAGCCAGACGGTCGGCGCCGAGCCGCTGCTTGCCCGCGCGCATCACGGCTCGGTCAGCAAGGAGCAGCGCGCCGCGGTCGAGGACGATCTGAAAAGCGGCAGGCTGAAGGCGGTCGTCGCCACGTCGAGCCTCGAACTCGGGATCGACATGGGCGCGGTCGATATGGTGATCCAGGTGGAAGCCCCGCCCTCGGTGGCAAGCGGGCTGCAGCGCATTGGACGCGCCGGCCACCAGGTCGGCGAGATCTCTCGTGGCGTGGTGTTCCCGAAGCACCGCACGGATTTGGTCAGCTGCGCGGTGACCGTTCAGCGCATGCTCGAGGGCAAGATCGAACAGCTGCGCGTCCCCGCGAACCCGCTCGACGTGCTGGCGCAGCATACCGTCGCCGCCTGCGCGCTGGAGCCTTTGGACGCCGACCGCTGGTTCGACGCGGTGCGCCGCAGTGCGCCGTTCGCGACGTTGCCGCGCAGTGCCTTCGAAGCGACGCTTGATCTTCTGAGCGGAAAGTACCCGTCGACCGAGTTCGCCGAGCTCCGCCCACGCCTCGTTTACGATCGTGACGCCGGCACCCTCACTGGGCGCCCCGGCGCGCAGCGGCTGGCCGTCACCTCCGGCGGCGCGATTCCCGACCGCGGAATGTTCACGGTCTACCTCGCGTCGAGCGCGGACTCCGGAAAGCCTTCCCGTGTCGGCGAACTCGACGAGGAGATGGTCTACGAGTCACGACCCGGCGATGTCATCTCTCTGGGCGCGACGAGCTGGCGGATCACCGAGATCACCCACGACCGGGTGCTGGTGATCCCCGCGTTCGGCGAACCCGCGCGGCTGCCGTTCTGGCACGGCGACGGCGTGGGCCGGCCCGCCGAACTCGGCGCGGCGTTGGGCGCGTTCACCGGCGAGCTGGCGCGGCTGGACGACGATGCGTTCCAACAGCGTTGCACGGCTTTGGGTTTCGAGGGATACGCCGCCGAGAATCTGCGACAGTTGCTCGAGGACCAGCGCCAAGCCACCAACGCGGTGCCCACCGACACCACGCTGGTTGTCGAGCGGTTCCGCGACGAGCTCGGCGACTGGCGGGTGATCCTGCACTCGCCCTATGGGCTTCGTGTGCATGGGCCGCTGGCGCTGGCGATCGGCCGGCGGCTGCGCGACCGATACGGCATCGACGAGAAGCCGACCGCCTCCGACGACGGCATCGTGGTCAGGCTGCCCGACACGGAAGACGCGCCGCCGGGCGCCGATCTGTTCGTGTTCGACGCCGAGGAGATCGAGCCGATCGTCACCGCCGAGGTCGGCGGCTCGGCGCTGTTCGCGTCGCGGTTCCGCGAGTGTGCGGCCCGCGCCCTGCTGCTCCCCCGTCGCCACCCGGGCCGACGGTCGCCGCTGTGGCATCAACGTCAGCGTGCCGCACAGCTTCTCGACGTCGCGCGCAGGTACCCCGACTTCCCGATCGTGCTCGAGACGGTCCGCGAATGCCTGCAGGACGTCTACGACGTGCCCGCGCTGACCGAATTGATGACCCGGGTCGCGCAGCGCCGGATTCGCGTCGCAGAGGTCGAGACCACCTCCCCGTCGCCATACGCCGCGTCGCTGCTGTTCGGCTACGTCGGAGCGTTCATGTACGAAGGTGACGCACCGCTTGCCGAGCGCCGCGCCGCGGCGTTGTCGCTGGACACCACGCTGCTGGCCGAGCTCCTGGGCCGAGTCGAGTTGCGGGAACTGCTCGACGCCGATGTCATCGCCGCGACACACCGGCAGCTGCAACATTTGAGCCCGGACCGCCAAGCCCACGACGCCGAGGCCGTGGCGGACCTGCTGCGGCTGCTCGGCCCGCTGACCGAGGACGAAATCGCCGAGCGATCCACCGCCGCGGACGTCGGCGGCTGGCTCGAGGGCCTCCGCGCGACCCGGCGCGCGGTCACCGTCTCATACGCGGGGCGGACGTGGTGGGTCGCGATCGAGGACATCGGCCGGCTGCGTGACGGCGTCGGCATCGCCGTACCGCCCGGAGTGCCGGTCGGTTTCACGGCGCCGGTTGCCGACCCGCTGACCGAGCTCCTCGGCCGCTACGCCCGCACGCGGGGCCCGTTCACCACGTCCGACGCCGCCGCACGGTTCGGGCTGGGGCTGCGGGTGGCCGCCGACGTGCTCGGCCGGCTGGCGATCGACGGCAGGCTCACCCGCGGCGAGTTCACCGACCTGCCGGAGCCGGACCAGTGGTGTGACGCCGAGGTGCTGCGGATGCTGCGCCGGCGGTCGTTGGCCGCGTTGCGCGCGCAGGTCGAGCCGGTCAGCACCGCCGCGTACGGCCGTTTCCTGCCGACCTGGCAGCAGGTGGGCGCACACGGATCGTCGGGCATCGACGGCCTCGCATCGGTGATCGAGCAGCTGGCCGGTGCCCCAATGCCCGCGTCGGCGATCGAGCCGCTGGTGCTGTCGCAGCGCGTGCGCGACTACCAGCCGGCGATGCTCGATGAGCTGCTGGCGACCGGGGAAGTCACATGGTCCGGAGCGGGCATGATCTCGGGCAGCGACGGCTGGATCGCGCTGCACACCGCCGATACGGCGCCGCTGTCGTTGGCGCCGCCGACCGAGATCGCGTTCACCGACCGCCACCGGATGATCGTGGACACGTTGAGTCACGGCGGTGGGTACTTCTTCCGCCAATTGGCCGGCGGCGCCGACAGCGACGAACTCAAGCAGGCGCTGTGGGAGTTGGTGTGGGCCGGCTGGGTCACCGGCGACACGTTCGCGCCGGTGCGCGCGCTGCTGGCCGGCTCGCAGCGCGGTCGCCGCTCGACGCCTGCCCATCGGCAGCAGCGCCGGCCGCCGCGGTTGAGCCGGTACCGCGTCGCGCACACACACATGCGGGCGGCCGACCCAGCGGTGGTGGGCCGGTGGTCGGCGCTGCCGACACCTGAGGCTGATTCCACGGTGCGGGCCCACTTCACCGCCGAGTTGTTGCTCGGCCGCTACGGGGTGCTCACCAAGGGCAGCGTGGCGTCGGAGGGCGTGCCCGGAGGCTTCGCGACGCTGTACAAGGTGCTGACGGCATCCGAAGACGCGGGCCGATGCCAACGCGGCTACTTTGTCGAGTCGCTGGGCGGGGCACAGTTCGCGGCCGCTTCAACAGTCGACCGGCTCCGGTCGTTCCAGGACAGCGTCGACCCGGACCGGCCCGAGTACAGCGCGGTGGTGCTTGCCGCCGCCGATCCGGCCAACCCGTACGGGTCTGCACTGCCGTGGCCGTCCAAACGGTCGGCGGGCGAGGACGAGACCTCGCACCGACCGAGTCGCAAGGCCGGCGCGCTCGTCGTCCTGGTCGACGGCGACCTCGTGTGGTTCCTGGAGCGCGGGGGCCGGTCTCTGCTGAATTTCGGCACCGACGACCGCGAGGCTCAGCGCGCCGCCGCGGGGGCACTCGCCGAACTGGTCAGCGCGGGGCAGATCGGCGGGCTTCTCGTCGAAAAGGTCGACGGCGTGCCGGTGCTGGAGCCGTCACCGACACAAGAACGCGCGGAAGTTGCGGCGGCCCTGGCCGACGCCGGCTTTGTCAGGACGCCACGCGGTCTGAGACTGCGCTGATGAGCGCTTGCGCGAAGAACAGAAGGCGCTGATGCCCGAGGGCGACACCGTCTGGCACACCGCGGCCAACCTGCGCGGCGGGCTGGTGGGCGAGACACTGACCCGCTGCGACGTGCGAGTGCCCGCCTTCGCCACCGTTGATCTGTCCGGCCAGACCGTCGACGACGTGATCAGCCGCGGCAAGCATCTGTTCATCCGCGTCGGCCCGGCCAGCATCCACTCCCACCTGAAGATGGATGGCAGCTGGCGGGTGGCGGGCCAAGCGGGCCGCCGATGGCGCGACAACGACCGCCGAGTCCGAATCGTCTTGGAGACAAAAGACTCACAGGCCGTCGGTATCGACCTGGGCGTGCTGGAGATCCTCGACCGCGAACACGACATGTCCGTCGTCGCGCACCTCGGCCCCGATCTTCTCGGCGACGACTGGAATGCGCAGCAGGCGGCGGCCAACCTCGCCGCCGAACCGGACAGGCCCATCGCTGCGGCGCTCTTGGATCAGCGGGTGATGGCCGGGGTCGGAAACGTCTACTGCAACGAGTTGTGCTTCATCGGCGGCCATCTCCCCGCTTCCCCGGTGGCTCAGGTCGCTGATCCGTTGCGTCTGGTGTCGCGTGCGCACGACATGCTGATGGCCAACCGATGGCGGTGGAACCGAACCACCACCGGGAACCGGAGGCATGGCCAAGAGCTGTGGGTTTACGGCAGGCGCGGCGAGCCGTGCCGGCGCTGCGGCACGCTGATCGAATCCGACTGGGGGCACCTCCCGCTCGCGGCGGACAGCGGCGACCGCGTCAGCTACTGGTGCCCGAGCTGCCAGCGGTAGCAACGGTTTTGGCTAATCGAACAGCTCTGGGTGTGAGGCGATGTACTGCTCGACTGTCTGGGCGGGCCGGCCGGTGATGCGCTCGACATCGTCGGTGACGCGGTTGTAGCGGTCCTCGCGGTGTAGCCGCGCCATCGTCGCGATGTGCTGCTGAACGTGGTCGGGCAGCCCCGACGGCCGTAGGCATTGCCGCAACCATTCGTCATACGGCATGTCCTCGGCCGTGATCGGACGCTTCAGTGCACGTGAGTACTGTTCCGCCAGGCCGTGAATATCGAGCACTTGCGGGCCCGTCAGCTCGTAGACCTGTCCGATGCGGGCGGCCGGATCGCGCAGGATGGCGGTGACGACGTGCGCCACGTCGGTGGCCGCAATCGGGGAGGTACGGCCCGTCCCGAACGGCAGCGCCAAGACTCCGCGTTCACGGACCGACCGTTTGTCCAACAGCGTAAAGAGCGGGTTGTCGAGGAACACCGTCGGCCTGACGTGCACAACAGGCACGCCGGACCAGTTCATGATGTGCTCGGAGAGCCAGTGCAGCCACTGCTGCCGCGATTCTTCGGTGCTGGCCAGCGTCATCTCCGAGACCGTCATCTGCGACATGTTCACGATCACTTCGAGCCGGCCATAGTCGAGGGCCGCGGCACAGACGACGGCGGTGGCCTGCAGGTAATCCAGCGAGACGCTCATGTTGAAGAACATGCGGGTGACGCCGTTCATCACGGCGACGACGTCTTCGGGCCTGGTCAGGTCGCCGACCACTACTTCAGCGCCGAGTTCGCGGAGCCGATCGGCGCGTGCGTCGTCGCGGTGCACCATCCCCCGCACCTGCTCGCCCTTTTCGAGCAGAAGCTCGACAACGGTGCGGCTCACGCCGCCAACGGCGCCTGCTGCGCCGGTAATCAGGTACATGCCATTAAATTAGCCGCCGCACCCGCCGGAGTTACAGCGTGCGTCGGCTGACGAAGCGGCGGCGGTCGCCGCTGAATGGATCGTCGAACTCGATGCTGTGCGCCAGCAGCATCAGCGGTGTCGAGAAATCGTCAGCGGGGACGTTGACCACGTCTGGATATACCGGATCGCCGATGATCGGCAGGCCGATCGACGCCATGTGCACGCGCAGCTGGTGCGTGCGCCCGCTGCGCGGCGTCAGCCGGTAGGTATCGTCGTGCAGTGCCTCGATCAACGTCTCCGCGTTCGGCTCGCCGCGCTCCGTGACCGCCTGTAAAGACCCGCGGTGCTTGACAATTCGGCTTCGGACCACGGTCGGCAACTCGACCGATGCTTCTCCTGGCGAGCGGGCCAGATAGGTCTTGCGGACCAGCCCGCGGGCGAACAGCGATTGATAATGGCCGCGCAGCCCACGCCGCGTGGTGAACAGCAAAACGCCTGCCGTCAGCCGGTCCAAGCGATGGGCGGGGCTCAGCTCCGGCACGTCGAGCTCGCGACGCAGCCGCACCAGCGCGGTCTGTGCGACATGGCGACCGCGCGGCATCGTCGCCAGGAAATGCGGCTTGTCAACCACCACGATGTCGTCGTCACGATGAAGGACCGGGAGGTCGAACGGCACCGGCACCTCGTCGGCCAGCTCTCGATAGAAGTAGACATGCGAGCCTGCCGGCATCACGCTGCCCTCTCCCAGCACAGCCCCGTCGGCGTCGACCACCTCACCGGCCAGAACCTTGGCAGCGGCGGCCGGGCCGAATCGGACCCGGAACTCGTCCATCACCGATCCGCCCCGCAGCCGCAGCCGCGCGGGGCCGAGGCCGTTCCGTACCGGCAGCGGGGGTGGTCTCAATGCCCGCTCAATTCAACGGAACCGGTTCGAGGATTTCGGCGCGCGCCTCCGGCGCCGCTTGCCGCAGCGCATCGGCCGACTCGTCGTCGGGCTGCTGCTGAGACTGGATCTCCGCTTCCACTCGCGCGATGTAGGTGTCGACCTCCCGTCGAATGTCCGCGGCATCCCAACCCAGCACCGGCGCAACGACTTCCGCCACCTCGCGCGCGCAGTCGATGCCGCGGTGCGGGTATTCGATCGAGATCCGCATCCGCCTCGCCAGGATGTCCTCGAGGTGCAGCGCGCCCTCTGCGGCCGCCCCGTACAGGGCCTCCACCTTCAAATAGACCGGCGCCTCGGTGATCGGGCCCAACAACTCCGGCTTGTCCTCGGCCATGGCCAGCACCTCGCCGATCAGCGAGCCGTAGCGGTCGAGCAGGTGCCGCACCCGGTACGGGTGCAGCCCGTAGTAGGCGCCCACCCGCTCGGCCTGGTTGACCAGCGCGAAGTAGCCGTCGGCACCCAGCAGCGGCACCTTCTCGGTGATCGACGGCGCGACCCGAGAAGTGATGAACTCGCTCGCCGCGTCGACCGCGTCGGCGCCCATCACCCGGTAGGTGGTGTACTTGCCGCCTGCGATCGCGATCAGCCCGGGCGCCGGGACCGCGACGGCGTGCTCGCGCGACAGCTTGGAGGTGTCGTCGCTCTCCCCCGCCAGCAGCGGGCGCAGCCCGGCGTAGACGCCGTCGATGTCGTCGGGGGTCAGCGGGGTCGCCAGCACGGTGTTGACGTGGTCGAGGATGTAGTCGATGTCGGCCTTGGTGGCCGCCGGGTGGGCCCGGTCCAGATTCCAGTCGGTATCGGTCGTGCCGATGATCCAGTGCGTCCCCCACGGGATCACGAACAGCACCGACTTCTCGGTCCGCAGGATGATCGCGACCTCGCTGACGATGCGGTCCCGCGGAACGACGATGTGCACGCCCTTCGACGCCCGTACCCGGAACCGTCCGCGTTGCTTGGACAGTGCCTGGATTTCGTCGGTCCACACCCCGGTGGCGTTGATGACGACGTGGCCGCGCACCTCCGTGATCGCACCGTCTTCGGAGTCGCGCACCCGCACGCCGATCACCCGGTCGCCTTCGCGCAGCAGCGACACCACCTGAGTCGACGAGCGCACCACGGCGCCGTAGTGGGCCGCGGTACGCGCGACGGTCATTGTGTGCCGCGCGTCGTCCACCACGGTGTCGTGATAGCGGATGCCGCCGATCAGCGAGCTGCGCTTCAGGCCCGGTGCCAGTCGCAGCGCGCCCGCCTTCGTCAAATGTTTCTGCGCGGGAGCCGATTTCGCGCCCCCGAGCTGGTCGTAGAGGAGGATCCCGGCCGCCACGTAGGGACGCTCCCACCACCGCTTCGTCAGCGGGAAGAGAAACGGCAGCGGCTTGATCAGGTGCGGCGCCAATGTGGTCAGCGACAGCTCGCGCTCGTGCAGCGCCTCACGCACCAGGCCGAACTCCAGCTGTTCGAGATAGCGGAGGCCGCCGTGGAACATCTTCGACGAGCGGCTCGACGTGCCGGACGCGAAGTCGCGCGCCTCCACCAACGCCACCTTCAACCCGCGGGTGGCGGCGTCCAGCGCGGCGCCCGCGCCGACGACCCCTCCGCCGATCACCACGACGTCGAACTGCTCGGACCCGAGCCGCTCCCATGCGACGGCACGTTCGCGCGGACCCAAGAACGTCTGGCCGTTGCCTGGAGCCGGGGCAGCCTCGATCACAGGCACTCCCTCTTGTTACTGGTCAGTCACTTGCCCCCAGATTACGGGTCAATCGAGGTCGTCGTGGGCCATCAGCTGGCGGGCGGCCTCGGTGATCGACCCGGACAGCGACGGGTACACCGACAGCGTCGCCGCCAGATCGGTTACCGACAGCAGGTTCTGCACGGCCAGCGCAATCGGCAGGATCAGCTCAGATGCGACGGGTGCCACCACGACACCGCCGATCACGACGCCGGTGGCTGGGCGGCAGAAGATCTTCACAAAGCCCCGGCGCAGGCTCGACATCTTCGCCCGAGCGTTGGTGTTCAGCGGCAGCATGATCGTGCGGGCGGGCACTCTGCCACTGTCGATCGCCGACTGCGGCACCCCGACGGCGGCGATCTCGGGCCTGGTGAAGACAGCCGCCGCGACGGTGCGCAGCCGGATCGGGACGACGGCCTCACCCAGCGCGTGGTACATCGCGATGCGGCCCTGCATCGCAGCCACCGAAGCGAGTGGCAGCAGACCGGTGCAGTCGCCGGCGGCGTAGATCGTCGGCACCGACGTGCGGGACACCCGGTCGACGGGGATGTAGTTACCGTTGCCGAGCTCGATGCCGACCCGCTCGAGCCCGAGCCCTCCGGTGTTTGGCACCGACCCGACCGTCATCAGTGCGTGGCTTCCTTTGATCCGACGGCCGTCGGTCATCTCCACTGTCACGCCGGCGTCGGTACGGATGACCTTGTTCGCGCGGGCGTTCTTGACCAACGTAACGCCGCGGGCAGCGAATGCGTCTTCGAGGACCGCGGCCGCGTCGGAGTCCTCATGCGGCAGGATCTGGTCGCGACTGGCGACGACGGTGACCGCCACACCGAGCTCGGTGTAGGCGTTGACGAATTCGGCGCCGGTGACGCCGGAACCGACGACGACCAGGTGCTCGGGCAGCTGATCGAGGTCGTAGAGCTGCCGCCAGGTCAGGATGCGTTCGCCGTCGGGCTCCGCACCAGGCAGGATCCGCGGGCTGGCACCGGTGGCGATCAGCACGACATCGCCTTGCAGCGTGCAGGTATTGCCGTCGGGTGAGGTGACCTTGACGCGGTGAGAAGCCATGCCGGGGACGTCGTCGACGAACTCACCGCAGCCGCCGAGCAGTTTCACGCCGTGGCCGCACAGCGTGTTGGTGATGTCGGCGGACTGCGCGGCGGCCAGCGTCTTGACCCGCTGATAGAGCTTGGGCACCACGATCTTGGCGTCCTCGAAATCGAGGTCATAGCCGAGGTCGGGTGCGCGGCGGAGGTCGGTGCGCACCCCCGTGGACGCGATGAGCGTTTTCGAAGGCACACAGTCGAACAGGACACAGGCACCACCGATGCCGTCGCAGTCGATTACGGTCACGTCGACATCGGAACCGTGTGCGGCCGCGGCCAACGCCGCCTCGTAGCCGGCCGGCCCTCCGCCGATGATCACGATGCGGGTTGCCACAGGCTCAACGGTAGCCACTGGCAGAGTTGAGCGCCCAGGCACCGGGAAACACTCTAGGCTTTTCCCGTGCCGCTCTATGCCGCGTATGGATCGAACATGCATCCCGAGCAGATGCTGCAGCGCGCACCCCATTCCCCGATGGCCGGAACCGGCTGGCTGCACGGCTGGCGGCTGACCTTCGGTGGCGAGGACATCGGTTGGGAAGGCGCCTTGGCCACCGTTGTGGAGGACCCGAACTCGAAGGTGTTCGTCGTGCTCTACGACATGACCTCGGCGGACGAGAAGAATCTCGACCGTTGGGAAGGCTCGGAACTGGGGATCCACAAGAAGATCCGATGCCGCGTCGAGCGGCTGTCGTCGGACACCACGACCGATCCGGTGCTTGCGTGGCTGTACGTGCTCGACGCATGGGAGGGTGGCCTGCCCTCGGCGCGGTACCTCGGCGTGATGGCCGATGCCGCCGAAATCGCCGGGGCACCAACGGACTATGTGCAGGCCCTGCGCACCCGGCCGGCACGCAATGTCGGTCCCGGCCACGGCGGGTAGCAGTCTGGTGTCAATCGGGGGGCAGGCTCTGGGTGACGCGCCACAACCGGCGAGGAAGCTCGCCCTCTTCGAACGCCGTTACGTCGACCAGCGTCCAGCCAGTGGCGAGGTCGTCGACGAGTCGACGGGGGAAGAAGTGCACCGCGAATCCACCGTGCTCGAAGATGTCGTCGCCGTGGGCGACGCCGGCGCCGTAATGTGTGTCGCCCGTGTGGCGGACGGTATATATGAACATTCCGCCCGGCCGCAGCACCCGGCCGACCTCTGCGACCATGTAATGAATCTGCTTGGTAGACAGTGCCATACAGAGCAACATGTGTGCGTAGGCCGCATCGACTGACGCGTGGGGCAGCGGAAGAGGCTCACGAACATCGTGATTCAGGGTGCGCACGCGAGAAGCGACGCCGTGCTGTTGCGCGGCGGCTTGCAGCTGATCGAGGGCGACGGCGCTGATGTCGGTGGCTCGAACGGTGAACCCGTTGGCCGCGAAGTACAGCGCGTCGCGGCCGTGGCCGGCGCCAAGCTCTATAAGATCGGCGAAACCCGCCTGCTGGAAGAGGTCGGCCGCGTAGATCGCAGCGGCGGAAGGCTGTTCGCCGTACATCCGTGGATGGGCGTGATAGGTCTCCTGCCAGTGCAGCCGCTGGCTGTCGGCCAGTTCACGGTTGGCGTCCTCGGCTTGCATGTCACCAGCATGCCCCTGTGCGGCGTGAGACACTTGCCCGATGCCGACACCTCAGCGGGGTCGCGCCAGCATCGATGTCGCCGCACCGCCGGATCTCGTCTATGACCTGATCGCTGACGTGCCGCGCATGGGCGAGTGGAGCCCTGAGTGCTACCGGTGCGAATGGCTGGACGGCGCCACCGCCGCGACGGTCGGAATCCGGTTTCGCGGGTACAACCGACTCGGCCGGTATCAGTGGGAAAGAACCGCGGTGGTCGACGCCGCCGACCGCGGCCGCGAGTTCGCATTCACCACGCTGGACGACCGGACCGGCCGCCGAGAGACGCAATGGCAGTACACGATGAAGCCGACGCCGACCGGGACGCTTCTCACGGAGTCATTCCTGTTCTTGTGGTGCTCGCTAACGAACAGGGTCGCGGAGGCCTTCATACCTCGCGGCCGTCAGGTGCATCGAGGCATCGAGCAAACACTCCAGCGGATAAAGTCAGCTGCTGAGACCTGACCGACATGTTGTCGGTGCGCTTGATTAGCATCGCAAGTATGTTCGAAGGAGTTGTACACGCGCTCGGCAGGTCCGGCATTGTGGACCCGGCACAGGCCGATGACCTGTCCGCTGAGCGGCTCGCCGACGTGATTGCCTCCACACAACGGCTGGAGTCGGTGTTGACGGCGCGTCGGCTGGCGGCTGTATTCGCGTTGCTTCGTCAGCGCACCGCTGTCGAGCGGGGGAATCCGCTGCGGCAGTTCGCCCTCGTCGATGGACACGAACAGACCTGCGCGGAGGTGTCGGCGCTGCTGAACATCTCCCCTACTGCGGCGTCGTACGTCGTGCACTATGCCGCTGCTCTGCACCACCGGCTGCCGCGTGTGCGGGACCTGCTCGCGTCTGGCCAGACCGAGTGGCGCACCGTGAAATTGATCATCAGCCGCACGGATCTGGTGACCAAGGACACGGCTGTGCAAGTCGACGCCACTCTGGCCGGCAAGCTCGCCACCTGGCAGTCATGGTCGCGGCAACGGATCATCAATGCCGTCGACGCCGAGGTGCTCGCCGTTGACCCCGACGCCGCCAAGCAGCGACGCGCAAAGGCCGACGACGACAGGTTCATCACCATCGACCCGTATCCCCACGGGATGGCCGAAATCTATGGCCGGCTCTCGGCAGGCGTCGGGGTGGCACTCGATCGCAAGCTCTCGCAACTGGCTTCGGGCATCTGCGCTGCCGATCCCCGCACGATGTCGCAGCGACGGGCGGACGCGCTGGCCGCGCTGACCGCCGGGCGGCGACTGGCGTGCCAGTGCGGCCAACCCCACTGCCCTGCCAGACAAGCCGGCACCGCCGAGTCTCCGGCGGGCCCGCAATTCGTCATCAATATCGTCGCCGGCGCGGACACCCTCAACGGTGTCGGCGACCGACCCGGCTACCTCGAGAGCTACGGCGTCATTGACGCAGACCAAGTGCGCGAGTTGGCCGCCAACGCGTTTCAACGGATGCTGGAGACCGACGTCACCGGACTCGAAGCCATGCGCTATCAGCCCTCGGCCGCCCTGGCCCGCGCGATCCGTGCCCGTGACCTCACGTGCCGGTTTCCCGGCTGCAGTCGCCCAGCAAGCCACTGCGACATTGACCACACCTTGCCGTTCAATCACCACCAACCGGCCACCGGTGGATTGACGGTGCCTTCGAACTTGAAGTGCCTCTGTCGAAAACACCATCGTCTCAAGACTTTCCATACCGGATGGCACGACCAACAGCTATCCGACGGCACCGTGATATGGACCTCCCCCACTGGACGGAAATACCCGACCACACCACTTGGAGCCGAGCTCTTTCCCGAGATGCGCAGATGGCGACGGCGCACACGCGCACACGAACAGGCGCTGCGAATCGCTCGCCAGCGCAACCTCAATCACATTCAGCGACGTATCAGCCAGGCCGAGCGATCGGGACAGCCGGTGGACGACCCTCCCCCCTTCTAATCCTCGACTACGTCTCGAACGCGGCGGCCTGCTCGACGGTGTTGACGAGCGCGCGTACGCCGATGGCCAGTGCCCGCTCGTCCAAATCGAACGTCGGCTGGTGCAGATCGAGTTGCGGCCCGCGTCCCGTCCACACCCCGAGCCGCGCCATCGCGCCCGGCACCTCTTCCAGGTACCAGGAGAAGTCCTCGCCGCCGCCCGACTGACGCGTTTCGGCCAGCACGTCCGGCCCCACCGCCTCGATCGCGTGGGTGAGGATGCGCGTGGAGATCTCCTCGTTGACCACCGGCGGCACGCCGCGGCGGTACTGCAGGGCGTGCTCGATGCCCAACGGTGCCAGCAATGCGGCGACGATTTCCCGCACCACCGTCTCAAGCGACAACCAGGTGTCGTGGCTGGCGGTGCGGATGGTGCCGGAAAGCGTGCCGGTCTGCGGGATCGCATTCGCCGCGACGCCTGCATTGACCGCGCCCCACACCATCACGGTGCTGTTGCGAGGGTCGATGCGGCGCGACAGCACGCCGGGCAGCCCGGTGATCAGCGTGCCAAGGCCGTAGACGAGATCGGCGGTCAGGTGGGGCCGCGATGTGTGCCCGCCGGGCGACTGCAGCGTGATGTCGATCTGGTCTGCCGCTGACGTGATCGGCCCGACGGTGACGGCGACCTTGCCGACCGTGAGCCGCGGGTCGCAATGCAGCGCGAAGATCCGCGACACACCGGCCAGCGCGCCCGACGCAATCGTGTCGATCGCTCCACCCGGCATCAGCTCCTCGGCCGGCTGGAAGATCAACCGGACACCGACCGGCAGATCGGGCACCGACGCCAGCGCCAGAGCCGCTCCGAGCAGCATCGCGGTGTGGGCGTCGTGGCCGCAAGTATGGGCGACGTTTGGTATCACCGACGCGTACGGCGCGCCGGTGCGCTCGGGCATCGGCAACGCGTCCATGTCGGCGCGCAACGCGATCTTCGGCAGATCGTCGGAACCCAGATCGCATGTGAGGCCGGTGCCCGCGGGCAGCACCTTGGGGTTGAGGCCAGCTTCGGCAAGGGTTGCGGCGACGAACTGCGTCGTCGCGAACTCCTGCCGGCCCAGCTCCGGATGGGCGTGGATGTGCCGGCGCCACGCGATCACATCGTCGTAGTGGGCGGCCAGCCACGATTCAGCGGTATCGACGAGGCTCATCAGGCTGCCCGCTCTGCCCTTGCTCGAAGCACGCGCTCTCGCTCCACGGGCGTCTCCGCCAGCTGAACCACCGTGCGCGCCAGCATTATTGCGCCGTCGACGACGCCTGCATCCGCGCTGGGGCCGACAGCGGCCGCTGCGAATCCCGGCTGGTGGATCGACGCGCCGCCCGCGTCGATGCCGACGATCGGGTGGATGCCCGGTATCACCTGCGTCACGTTGCCCATGTCGGTGCTGCCCAGCGGCAGCGTGCTCTCGAGGTCTTGGGATACCGGGCTGCGCCCGCACCGCACCATCTCGGCACGGAATACCTCCGACAGCCACGGATCAGGCCGCAGTTCTTCGTAGACGGGTGCGGTTTCGTTGACCTGGTAGTCGCAACCGGTGGCGATCGCGCCGGCGAGGAAACAGTCGGCAACCCGCTCCTCGAGCGCCCGCAGCGCTGCCCGATCGGTGGCTCGCATCGTGTACTTCATCGCGGCGCGGCCGGGGATCACGTTGGTGGCCTGACCACCTTCGGTCACGATGCCGTGCACCATCTGGCCCCGTGGGAGCTGCTGACGCAGCAACCCGATGGCCACCTGCGCGACGGTGACCGCGTCGGCGGCGTTGATGCCGAGATGCGGTGCGACCGCGGCGTGCGACTCGCGACCGCGGTAGTCGACCGCAACCTCCGTCAACGCCAGCGAGCGGGCAGCCGCGATGTCCACCGGGCCCGGGTGAAGCATCACCGCGGCGGCAACGTCGTCGAACGCTCCGGCCTGGAGCAGCAACGCCTTTCCGCCGCCAGATTCCTCGGCCGGGGTGCCCATCAGCACGACGGTCAGGCCGAGGCGGTCGGCCACCTCGGCCAGCGCCAGCGCTGCGCCAACCGCCGACGCGGCAATGATGTTGTGGCCGCAGGCATGCCCGATCCCCGGCAACGCGTCGTATTCGGCGCACACCGCGACCACCAAGTCACCGCTGCCGTAGTCGGCGCGAAACGCGGTGTCCAGCCCACCGGGTGCCGGTATGATCGCGAACCCGCGCTCGGCAGCCAGCGCCTGCGTCTTCGCGCAGCTGCGGTGCTCGCGGAACGCCAATTCCGGCTCGGCATGGATGTCGTGTGACAGCGCGATGAGGTCGACGCGGCGCCGCGTTACCACCGCCGAGGCCACCTGCGCCGGCGCCTCGGCATCGGCGTGACGGCGCGTCGGCGAAATGGTGGGCATCATCGCAGTATCCCACCCACGGTTAAGCTCGCCGATCATGGATCAGGTCGCCGAAAACGCGGCGCGCCTCATCGCCGAACGCGCCGGCGTCGCCGGTCATGACGTGGCGGTGGTGCTGGGTTCGGGCTGGGCGCCCGCGGCCGAGACGCTGGGCCTGCCCACCGCAACGCTGCCGATGGCAGATTTGCCCGGCTTCACCCCACCCGCCGCGGAGGGACATCGCGGGCAAATTCTGTCGATACCCGTCGGAGCGAACCGCGTTCTCGTGTTGCTCGGGCGCATCCATGCCTACGAGGGTCACGATTTGGCCGACGTCGTGCGCCCGGTGCGAATCGCAGCGGCAGCCGGGGTCCGCGCCGTCGTGCTGACCAATGCCGCCGGGGGGCTGCGTGAGCACTACACGATCGGGGAGCCGGTGCTGATCCGCGACCACCTGAACCTGACTGGGCGCTCGCCACTGGTGGGCGCCCAGTTCGTGGACATGGTCGACGCCTATTCGCCGCGACTGCGCGCCTTGGCACGCGACATCGAACCGTCGCTTGCCGAGGGCGTCTATGCGGGCCTGCCGGGACCCCAGTACGAAACCCCGGCAGAGATAAGGATGTTGCGGACTCTCGGCGCCGACCTGGTCGGTATGTCGACGGTGCACGAAACGATCGCCGCACGCGCGGCCGGCATCGAGGTGCTCGGCTTGTCGTTGGTCACCAACCTGGCCGCCGGAATGACGGGGCAACCGATCACCCACGCCGAGGTGCTGGAGGCCGGCCGTCAATCGGCGACCCGGATGGGTTCCCTGCTGGCCGAGCTGCTCGCCGGAATCTGATCGGCAGGGCGACGGCCGAGGCGCAGGAACGCCCGTGCCAACAGCGGCGCTCCGAACAGCATCAACAGCACCCTGATGACCTGCACGGCAACGATGAACGTGACATTGGAGCCGGCCTCGACCGCGGTGGCCAGCACGGCGTAGATCCCGCCCGGGCACCTCCCGCTTGCCGGGGACAGGGCGAGCGCGATGCCGACAACAAGACCCGCGAACAGGGCCGCCGACGGCACGCCGAGCTTGGTCAGCGGTACCGTCACTGCGACCGTCGCCGCCGCCAGGAGCAACCACTTACCGAGTCCAACGATCATGATTGCAAGTATGTCCTTGTTATTTTTCCCGCGACAAATGGGCACATAGCAGGTGATTACCAAGGTATAACTTGGTTATGACGACGACGCAGACCGCACCCGCCGCGGCAACCGAGTTGCGGGAATCGATGATGGCGCTGACCCGCCAGATGCGGCGGCACCGCCCCGACCATGGGTTGACGCGCAGCCAGCTGGAGGTGCTCGGCGAGGTCAGCCGGACGGGGGTCAGCACCCCGGCCGAGCTGGCCGCGCGGATTCATGTGCGGGTGCAGTCCCTCACCGACAGCATCAACGAGCTCGCCGCCCGCGGCATGGTGTCGCGGCGGCCCGACCAATCCGACCGCCGGCGACAACTGGTCGAGGTCACCGCGGCCGGGGTGGAACTGCTGAACCGCGACCGCGCCGAGCGCGACGCGTGGCTGCACACGACGATGCGCGACAACCTGACACCCCTGGAGTTCGATCTGCTGATGCTGGTGGCGCCGGTTCTGCGCAAGTTGGCGAACGCGGAATCGGCGCCGTGACTCCGGAGGAGTGGATCGCCCACGACCCCGACCCGACAACCGCGGCGGAGTTGGCCGCGTGCCCGCCTGACGAGCTGGCGGCCAGATTCGCCGGGTCGCTGACGTTCGGCACCGCCGGGCTGCGGGGCCCGCTCCGCGGCGGCCCGGCCGGGATGAACCTGGCGGTGGTGCTGCGGGTCACCTGGGCGCTGGCACGGGTGCTCAAGGACCGCTGCTTGGGCGGTTCCGCGGTCATCGTCGGACGTGACGCCCGGCATGGCTCTGAGCGGTTTGCGATGGCAACTGCCGAAGTGCTTGCTGCCGAAGGCTTTTCCGTCACACTGCTACCCGGGCCGTTGCCGACACCGGTGGTGGCGTTCGCCGTGCGGCACACCGGTGCGGCCGCGGGGGTGCAGATCACCGCGTCACACAACCCCGCATCGGACAATGGCTACAAGGTCTATCTCGACGGCGGCCTGCAGATCATCCCGCCCACCGACCACGAGATCGAGTCGGCGATCGCGTCCGCGCCGTTCGCCGACGAGATCGCCCGAAGTCCGCTCGAGGCATCCGGTGCCGAACTGGTGGAAAAGTACATCGCCCGCGCGGCGGCGGTGCGGCGCGCGACCGGTTCGGTGCGGGCGGCACTCACCCCGCTGCACGGTGTCGGCGGCCCGATCGCGATAGACGTGCTACGCCGGGCCGGCTTCGACGACGTCCACACCGTCTCAACGCAATTCGATGCCGACCCGGATTTCGCCACCGTCGCGTTCCCCAACCCCGAGGAGCCCGGCGCCGCCGATGCGCTGCGGCGGCTCGCCGCCGACGTCGATGCCGACATCGCGGTGGCGCTCGACCCCGACGCCGACCGATGCGCGATCGGCATTCCGACGCCGGCGGGCTGGCGGATGCTGTCAGGTGACGAAACCGGTTGGCTACTGGGCGAATACATCCTGTCCCATGCTGCGGCTGGGTCCGTCGTGGCCAGCACCGTCGTGTCGTCGCGGATGCTCGCGTCGATCGCCGCCGCCCACGGCGCTCGGCACGTCGAAACACTGACTGGTTTCAAGTGGCTCGCCCGCGCCGCGGGCCGCGAGTTGGTGTACGCCTACGAAGAGGCCATCGGGCATTGCGTCGACCCGGCCGCGGTACGCGACAAAGACGGCATCAGCGCGGCCGTGCTGTGCTGCGACCTGGTGGCAACGCTGAAAGCCGGCGGGCGGTCGGTGCCCGACCTGCTCGACGACCTGGCCCGTGAGCACGGGGTCCACGTCACGACGGCTGTGACGGCCCGCACCGACGATGCGGACGCGGTGATGGGGAGACTGCGCGCAGGTCCCCCGGCGCGGCTGGCCGGGATCGATGTGACCGCCACCGATCTGCTTGCGCGACGCGGCCCGCTGCGCACCGACGCGCTGATCCTGTCCGGCGGCGACGCGCATACGTCAGTGCGACTCGCCGTGCGGCCCTCGGGTACGGAGCCGAAGATCAAGGGCTACATCGAGATTCGCCGCGCCGTCGACGACAACCTGGCGGCCGCGCGCAAGGGCGCCGACAACCTGCGCTTTACCGTCGAAGAAGAAGCCGCGCGGCTGCTTCAGCGCGGCCCGAACTGACGATCTCCGGCGTCGCCGAGCCCCGGCACGATGTAGGCGATGTCGTTGAGCCGCTCGTCGATCGTCGCGGTGAACAGACGCATGTCGGGGGCGACCTTCTCCAGCTTCGCAAGTCCCTCCGGTGCGACCACCACGCACAGCGCGGTGATGTCCACGGCATTGCGCGACTGCAACAACCCGACGGTGTGGGCCATCGACCCGCCCGTGGCCAGCATCGGATCGAGCACCATCACCGGCTGCGTGCTCAAGTCGTCAGGTAGTGACTCCAGATACTGCGTCGGCAAATGGGTTTCCTCGTCGCGCGCCACGCCGACAAACCCGACCCCCGCCTCGGGAATCAGCGCGTGCGCCTGGTCGACCATGCCCAGGCCCGCCCGCAGCACCGGTACCAGCAGCGGCGGGTTGGCCAGCTTGCAGCCGGTGGTGTCGGCCAGCGGGGTCCGCACGGCGACGGGGTTGGTCGGTGCCCCACGGGTGGCCTCGTAAACGAGCATCAGCGTCAGGTCGCGCAGTGCCGCGCGGAACGCCGCGTTGTCGGTGCGCTCGTCACGCAGTGTGGTCAGCCGGGCCGCGGCAAGGGGGTGGTCGACGACGCGGACGTCCATGGCCGAAAACACTAGCCGCTAGCGAGACCACGCCGTCATGTCATCGCTTCGGCCCACCCCAGATGGCCTTCAAAGCCCAGCGATGTCGCCCGGTAGCGATCAACGAGCTCGCGGTATGCCGCCTCATCGCCGCGGGCCCGCGCCAGCAGAGCGCGCAGCCGCAGCACCATGATGTGGCTTCCAGCGAAGTCATCAGCGGACGAGCGCTCCAGGCGGTCGATCGCCGCCTCAGCCTCGGCCACGTCATCGTCCGCGCCGCGATCGAGCAGTGTCTCCACCAGGACGGTGGTCGAAGCAACACCCGATGGCAGCACTTGTCCTCCGGGGAACAGCTCGTCTACGGCCGCGCGCATCACGGGTAGAGCGGTGTCGCGATCTTGACGCGAGGCACGCTCACGCGCGCAATACACGGTCAGGAACGGCAACTCCGAGAGGTGGTGTCCCTGGTGCATGAGCTGCTCGCGTGCCTCGGCCAATATCGCATATCCGCGCTCGTGATCTGTCGGCGATGGCACGCCGGTACGGGCTTCAGCGGCTCCCGCGAAGCGCGCTCGACCGTCGCTCACGTCAATTAACGTGACAGTCGGGGTGCGCGGAAAATACAGCCGAGGGCAGCAACCACAATGACAGCGATCATCACGAAGCAGGGCCGTACGCCGCGCATCATGCCGTTCGATATGACCGGGGTCGAGCGGGGAGCCGACGGCGTCCTCCGTTACACCACACTCGCGACGTCGTTGCTGGACATGTTCCGCGCCTCCGTCGACCGGGTACCCGACCGCAAGTGCGTTGTCGTGCTTTCAGGCGAGCGCGTCAGCTACCGCGATCTGTGGGATCGCGCCTCGCGCGTCGCCGGTGGGCTCGCCGCCGCCGGCGTGCGTCCCGGTGATCGCGTCGCCAACCGGCACCGGAACAGCCTTCAGTGGTGCCTCGGCTTTTGGGGCACGCTCATGGCGGGCGGTGTGGTCGTGCCCGTTAACACCCGGTTCTCCGCATCCGAGGTCGAGTTCGTGATCCAGGACTCGGGTGCGACGGTGGTGCTTGAGGCCGAGGCCCCACTGCCCGACGGCGATCCGCTTGTGGTCGATGGGCTTGGCCCCTCGTCGCTGGCCGCGATCTTCTATACGAGCGGCACCACCGGCTTCCCCAAGGGCGCGATGACGACGCACGAAAACTTCCTGTCGAACAGCGAGACGTGCCGCCGCGTCATGCGATTCCCGGTCGACGAGCACCTTCGCACTCTCGTCTCGGTCCCGCTGTTCCACGTGACCGGCTGCAACAGCCAGCTCATCATCACCACCCAGCTCGGCGGGACGACGGTGATCATGCCCGAGTTCGAGGTGCAGGCTTTCCTGCGCGCGATCGTCGCGGAACGAATCGACGTCCTCACCTCGGTGCCCGCGATCTACTGGCTGGCAATGAGCCAGCCGAACTTTCACGAGTTCGACATGAGCGGTGTCCGCTACGTCACCTACGGCGGTGCCCCGACGGCACCGGATGTGATCGCCCGACTCCGCGCATCGTTCCCGAACGCGCGTCTCGGCAATGGCTTCGGGCTCACCGAGACCTCGTCGGTGTCCACCTTCCTGCCCGACGAGTACGCCCAGGGCCGCCCCGAAACGGTCGGGTTGACCGCTCCCCCGGTGGAAGTCGACCTCGCCGACGTCGATCCCGTGTCCGGGGTCGGCGAACTCCTGATACGCGGCCAGAACGTCGTGGCGGGGTATTGGGGCAAGCCAGACGAGACAGCCGAGACGTTTGTCGACGGCTGGCTTCACACGGGCGACCTCGCCCGCGTTGATGACGACGGGTTCGTCCAGATCGTCGACCGGTTGAAAGACATGGTCAACCGGGGTGGCGAGAACGTCTATTGCGTCGAGGTCGAGAACGTGCTTGTCGAACACCCGGCCGTGTTCGAGGTCGCGGTGTTCGGCGTGCCCGACTCGATGATGGGCGAGAAGGTCGGCGCGGTGATCGTCCCCCGCCCGGGCGTCGAGCTCGACCCGCTCGAGCTGCGCGCGTTCGTGAAAGCGAAGATCGCCGACTTCAAGGTCCCGCAGTTCATCGCCCTGCGCGGCGAACCGCTGCCCCGCAACCCCGGCGGCAAGGTGCTCAAGCCGGTGCTGCGCAAAGAGACGATCTGGGGCGAGCAGTACCACTGACGGGGCGGGGAGTTGGCGCGCGCGCAGCGGATCAACAGCGACGGCCGGTGCTGCGCCGGATGGCCGCTGGCTAAGCTGTGCCGCGTGGCTGCAGACATCGTGCCCATCGGGCTGGCATTGGATGACCGCGACGTGTACACGCTGTGGGCGCCGCGCTGGCGTGATTCCGGCGACGAGTGGGAGGCGTTCCTGGGCAAGGACGAGGACCTGTACGCCTTTGAATCGGTGCCTGACCTCGTCGCCTTCGTCCGCGCCGACCACGACAACGACCTGGCCGACCACCCCGAGTGGCAGACGCTGACCGCGCTGTCGGCGCACGAGCTGGATCCCGACGCGGACAAGCGGTTCGACCTGATCAAGGTCTACGAGATGCTCGCGGACAAGCCGTCGCAGGAATCGGTGGACGAGTTGCAGGGCACGATGGCGATCGTTTCGGCGATCGGGTCGGTCTGCGAGCTGCCCGCCGTCACCAAGTTCTTCAACGGGAACCCGGTGCTGGCGTCGCTGTCCGGCGGGGCGGAGAACTTCACCAACAAGGCCGGGTTGCGCCGCTGGCACGAGATCGGCGCGGTCGTCGACAAGGGCTGGGACAAGGTGGTCGACGCGATCGAGGAGATCATTTCCACGCCGCAGGTGGACAGCGACGCCGTCAAGCAGGCCGAAGCCGAGTTGCTCGCGGCGCCCGAGAACGAACTCGACGACGTCGACGAGGACATCGACGACGAGGCCGAGACCTCCGACACCGGGGATGTCGACACCGACGAAGACGAAGGCAAGGAACACCACGACGACGAGCAGGCCGCCCACGACCACACTGGCGTCCTCGGCAGCGACAGCGACTTCTGGGAAAAGGTCGGCATCGACCCGATCCGGATGATCACCAGCGCGGGCACCTTCTACACGTTGCGCTGCTACCTCGGCGACGAGCCGGTGTTCCTCGGCCGCAACGGCAGGATCAGCGTGTTCGGGTCCGAGCGGGCGCTGGCGCGCTACCTGGCCGACGAGCACGACCACGACCTGTCCGGCCTGGCCACCTACGACGACATCCGCACGGCGGCCACCGACGGCTCCCTGCGGATCGATGTCAGCGAGGACAACGTGTACGTGCTGACCGGGCTGGCCGACGACATCGCCGATGGGCCCGACGCGCTGGACCGCGAACAGCTGGAACTGGCCGTCGAATTGCTCAAGGACGTCGGCGACTACGCCGAGGAACGAATCGTCGACAACACGTTGAAAGCCGACACCCCGCTCGGCAAGGTCGTAGCCCATGCGCTCGATCCCGACGCGGTGCGCAAGCCGTCCGCGCCCTACACCGACGCCGTCTCCGAATGGGAGCGACTGGAAACGTTCCTGGAGTCACGACTGCGTCCGGAGTAACGAGACATACCGCTCCGTCGGCCGGTCGCGATGAATTGCGCACTCGACGGCGGTCTGTATCTGTATGACGCACACCGCACACCCCACCACCCGCACCGTGGCCGTGCCCGGCGCCAAGCTCTACTACGAGGTCCGCGGCACCGGCCCGGCGCTGGCGGTCATCGGGTCACCCATGGCGGCCGCCGAATTCGCCTCGCTGGCCGATGCTCTCGCCGACCGGTACACCGTCATCACCTACGATCCGCGCGGCATTTCGGGCAGCCCGGTGGACGACCCCGCACAGGACTCCGCACCCGAACTACGCGCCGACGACGTGGCGGCGCTGCTCGACGCGGTCGGCGCGGAGACCGCCGACGTGTTCGGCTCCAGTGGCGGCGCGGTCACCGGCCTGGCACTGGCCGCCCGGCATCCCGACCGGATACGCACGCTCGTCGCGCATGAGCCTCCACTGCTGGAACTGCTGCCCGACGCGGCCGACCAGCGGGCCAGGACCGACGACATCATCGAGACGTTCCATCGTCAGGGCGTCGGCGCGGCATGGGCGAAGTTCATGACCAACGCCGGCTTCGACGTCGGCGGCGACGGCGCGCCGGGGCCGGCCGGTCCGCCGTCCGAGCGGGACCTGTCCACCAGCGCGCGCTTCTTCGACCACGAACTGCGGCCAACCGCGAGGTATGTGCCCGATGTCGCCGCGCTGACCAGCGGCCCATCCCGCGTTGTGGTCGGCATCGGCGCCGATTCGACCCGCCTGATCACCTACAAGACGTCGCTGGCGCTGGCCGAGTCGCTCGGCACGGCGCCCGTCGTCTTCCCCGGCGACCATGGCGGGTTCCTCACCGCTCCGGGCGCCTTCGCCGACCGGCTGACCGAGGTGCTGCGCACGTAAAAGCCCGGACGCCCCATGGTGAGACGTCCGGGCTGGTGGATGGCGGTTCACCCGCGGTGGGCGTGGCGGTGGTGGATGTGCGGCGAGGGCGAGTACCCGGGCAGGCCACCCGGGTAGTGGGGAAAGGCCGGGTGGGTGAACTCGATGTGCGGGTGGCCCGGCGCAGTGCTGGGGCCGGCGGTGCCGGCATCGGCGTGGCTGGATGCAGCGCTGCCCAAGGCGGCGATGCCGAGGCCCGCGACCATCAGCGCGCAGGCCGCGTAAAACCTCAGGAGCCCGGTCCGGTTGCGCGACGCCGCGGTTGTCGTAGTGGTGTTGGTCTGGTTGTTCATCAGTGCTGTGTTCATGGCACTAATGTTTCGGCGGACGACCCCTCGTCAGTAGGGGGCCGATTCTTGTACCGCCACAAACCGCACTTGTGGCGACGTCAGCCGATGAGGACAGCGAACCGGGGCTTGATCACCTCGTCGATCAGCGCCAGGCGCTCGTCGAATGGGATGAACGCCGACTTCATCGCGTTGATCGTGAACCGCACCAAGTCGCTCCAGCCGTATCCGAACGTCTCCACCAGCCGCAACATCTCGTTGCTCATGGTGGTGTCGCTCATCAGCCGGTTGTCGGTGTTGACGGTGACC
Source organism: uncultured Actinomycetota bacterium (assembly GCA_963811535.1). Classification (GTDB taxonomy): domain Bacteria; phylum Actinomycetota; class Actinomycetes; order Mycobacteriales; family Mycobacteriaceae; genus Mycobacterium. The sequence goes on from CAWERF010000005.1 coordinate 96,429, forward strand.
CGGAACCTCAGCCGGGCCAGCTGGTCGAACGGGTGCTCGGCGACGCTGCCCACCGCGCCGGTCTGCACGTTGGAAGTCGGGCACAGTTCGAGCGGAATGCGCTTGTCGCGAAGCAGCGCCGCCAGCCGGCCCAGCTTGTAGCTGCCGTCCGGACGCTCCTCGATGTCGTCGACGATGCGCACCCCGTGGCCGAGCCGGTCGGCGCCGCAGAACGCGATCGCTTCGTGGATGGACGGCAGGCCGAACGCCTCACCCGCGTGAATCGTAAAGCGGCCGTTGTTGTTTCGCATGTACTCGAATGCGTCGAGATGGCGGGTCGGTGGATAACCGGCCTCGGCCCCCGCGATGTCGAAACCGACAACACCCTTGTCGCGGTATCGGATCGCCAGTTCGGCGATCTCCAGCGAGCGGGCTGCATGACGCATCGCGGTAACCAGGCAGCGCACCGTGATGGTCCGGCCTTCGCTGATTGCCGCCTTCTCCCCGTCGGCGAAGCCCGCGAGCACCGCGTCGACCACCTCGTCGAGCGACAGCCCCTGGCCGATGTGCAACTCGGGCGCGAATCGCACCTCGGCGTACACGACGTTGTCGGCCGCCAGGTCCTCGACGCATTCGAAGGCCACCCGGTACAGCGCGGGCGCGGTCTGCATCACTGCCACGGTGTGAGCGAACGGCTCCAGGTAGCGCTCCAGCGACCCGCTGTGCGCCGCGGTGCGGAACCAGGTGGCCAACGAGTCGGTGTCGCTCGCGGGCAGGTCGTCGTAGCCGACCTGCCCGGCCAGCTCGAGCACGGTCGCCGGGCGTAGGCCGCCGTCGAGGTGATCGTGCAGCAGCGCCTTGGGCGCTTGCCCGATCATCTCCACCGTCAGTGGTGTGGTCATCCGACGATCCGATCGATGACGAGTGGACGGTCCTGCGGCTGCTCGTTGATGCTCCAGCCGGATTCGAGCGTGGCGACCGCGGCGGGTATTCGCTCCGGCGCGTCGGTGTAGAGGGTGAACACGACGTCGCCTGCGGCCACCGGTTCACCGGGACGCCGATGGATGCGGACGCCCGCACCGGGCTGGACGCGGTCACCCTGGTGCGACCGGCCCGCACCAAGCCGCCACGCCGCCAGCCCCACCGCCATCGCGTCGATGTCCCCCATTGTGCCGCCCCTGCCGGCGGCCACCGTCTCGGAGTGTGCTCCCAGCGGCAGCGGGGCCGACAGATCACCGCCCTGCGCGCTCACCAGTGCGCGGAACGCGTCCATCGCCGACCCGTCGCGCAGCGTGTCGGCGGGGTCGCGGCTGTCAAGCCTCGCGACGTCCAGCATCTCGGCCGCCAACCGAAGCGTCAGCTCCACCACGTCGGGGGGTCCCCCGCCGGCCAGGACGTCGAGGGACTCGGCCACTTCGAGCGCGTTGCCGACGGTCGCGCCGAGCGGACGGTTCATGTCGGTGATCAGCGCGCGGGTGACCACGCCGTGAGCGTTGCCCAGGTCAACCATCGTTCGAGCCAACTCGCGGGCCTCTTCGACGGTCTTCATGAACGCGCCGGAGCCGGCCTTCACATCGAGAACCAGCGTGGCCGTGCCCTCGGCGATCTTCTTGCTCATCACCGAGCTGGCCACCAGCGGCAGCGACTCCACCGTGCCGGTCACATCCCGCAGCGCGTAGATTTTGCGGTCGGCGGGGGCCAGCTGCCCCGCCGCGAAGATCGCGCCGCCGATGTCGCAAAGCTGTTGGCGGATCTGCGTTTTTGGCAACTCGGTGGAGAATCCCCGAATCGACTCCAGCTTGTCCAGCGTGCCCCCGCTGTGGCCGAGCCCGCGGCCCGCGGCCTGCGGTACCGCGCCGCCGCAGGCCATCGCGATCGGCACCAGCGGCAGCGAGATCTTGTCGCCGACACCGCCGGTCGAGTGCTTGTCGACGGTCGCGAGCGGCTTGTTGTCGCGACGTAGGTCCGAGAAGTCGAAACGCTCACCCGAGGAGATCATGGCCGCCGTCCAGCGCGCGATCTCGTCGCGGTCCATGCCGCGCAGGAAAATCGCCATCAACAGCGCCGACATCTGCTCGTCGGCGACCTCACCCCGGGTGTATGCGTCGACCACCCAGTCGATCGCCGCACCCGACAGGACATCGCCGTCGCGTTTGGCCTTGATCACCGATGGCGCGTCGAACACGAACCGCAACGGGTGCCCGGCCGTCACGGGCCGGATCCGAGATCGTCGGGGCCGAACGGCTCTGGTAACAACTCGCCCAGCGCGCGCGGACCGTCGCGGTGATCCACCAGCATCGCGGGGCCGCCGTGCTCCAGAAGCACCTGACGGCAGCGCCCGCACGGCATCAACGGCTCCGTTGCGGCGCCGACACAGCTGATCGCCAGCAGCCTGCCTCCGCCGGTCGAATGCAGCGCACACACCACCGCGCACTCGGCGCAGAGACCAAGGCCATATGAGACATTTTCCACATTGCAGCCGGTCACGATGCGGTGGTCGTCGACCAGCGCGGCGGCACCCACTCCGAACCCGGAATACGGCGCGTAGGCGTTTGCCTTAGCATCAATCGCTTTGTCACGCAAGAGCTTCCAGTCAACATCAATGTTCATCGGGCCGGACTTTCCGTGTGATCTGAATGGATTCGGACCCGTCCGCCGCTTTCCCGACCGTGCGGCAAAAGGTCGTCAAAATCACTGCTTGCGCTGCTCGCGGGCACTCCGCGGTAGTGGTTTCGTGGGGATGGATGGGTTTAGAGTCCACCCGACGGTCCACCGATGCTGTTGGAGGTCGCGATGAGCGCTTGCGCGAAGAGCGGAGGGCAGCCGATGAGCGCTTGCGCGAAGAGCGGAGGGCAGCCGATGAGCGCTTGCGCGAAGAGCGGAGGGCACTGATGACCACGCCGACGTCGACGGGCACGCCCGCGGTTGCGCCGCCGCGAGCGTCCCGCAGATCCCTGTACCGCGGCGACCCCGGCATGTGGTCGTGGGTGCTCCACCGCATCTCGGGTGCCACCATCTTCTTCTTCCTGTTCGTCCACGTCCTCGACACCGCGCTGGTACGCGTCAGCCCGCAGGCCTACAACGAAGTCGTCGCAACCTACAAGACACCGATCGTCGGCCTGATGGAAGCCGGGCTGGTCGCCGCGGTGCTGTACCACGCCCTCAACGGCATACGGGTCATCCTGATCGATTTCTGGTGGAAGGGCACCCGCTATCAGCGCGTGATGCTGTGGGTGGTCGCGGTCGTGTGGCTCGTAGTGATGGTGCCCGCACTCATCGTGCTCGGCGTGCACATGGCGGAGCGGTTCCTGTGACCGCGTCGGTACCGTCGGACAGCAGGCGCGGCCAGCCCGCGCCGGTGCTGCAGCGCAGCCATGACCGCCCCGCTGCCCTCGACAATCCGCGCGCACCGCGGCGGCGGTCCGGCATGCCGAACTTCGAGAAGTACGCGTGGCTGTTCATGCGGTTCTCCGGGATCGTGCTGGTCTTGCTCGCGCTGGGCCACCTGTTCGTGATGCTGATGTGGGACAACGGCGTTTACCGCATCGACTTCAACTACGTTGCGCAACGGTGGGCGTCACCGTTCTGGCAGACCTGGGACCTGCTGCTGTTGTGGCTGGCGCAACTGCACGGCGCCAACGGCATGCGCACGATCATCGCCGACTACGCCCGCAACGGCTCCACCCGCTTCTGGCTCAACACCCTGCTGGCGTTGGCGATGACCTTCACGCTCGTGCTCGGCACGTACGTGCTGCTGACCTTCAACCCGAACATCTCTTGATTTTTCGCTGAGGGCGTGGGACATGATTCACGAACATCGATATGACGTGGTGATCGTCGGCGCTGGGGGCGCCGGGTTGCGCGCCGCGGTCGAGGCGGGCCCTCGCGTGCGGACCGCGGTGCTGACCAAGCTGTACCCGACCCGCAGCCACACCGGCGCCGCTCAGGGCGGCATGTGTGCCGCGCTCGCCAACGTCGAGGACGACAATTGGGAGTGGCACTGCTTCGACACCGTCAAGGGGGGCGACTACCTGGCCGACCAGGACGCGGTCGAGATCATGTGCCGGGAAGCCATCGACGCGGTGCTCGACCTGGAGCACATGGGGATGCCGTTCAACCGGACCCCCGAGGGCAGGATCGACCAGCGCCGGTTCGGCGGCCACACCCGCGACCACGGTAAGGCGCCGGTGCGCCGTGCGTGCTACGCCGCCGACCGCACCGGCCACATGATCCTGCAGACGCTCTACCAGAACTGCGTCAAGCACGACGTGAAGTTCTTCAACGAGTTCTATGCGCTCGACCTCGCGCTCACCGAGACCCCCGGCGGCCCGGTGGCCACCGGCGTCATCGCCTACGAGTTCGCCACCGGCGACGTCCACGTCTTCCACGCAAAGGCCGTCGTGATCGCCACCGGCGGATCGGGACGCATCTACAAGACAACCTCCAACGCGCACACGCTGACCGGCGACGGTATCGGCATCGTGTTCCGGAAGGGACTTCCGTTACAGGACATGGAATTCTTTCAATTCCACCCGACGGGCCTTGCCGGTCTGGGGATTCTGATCTCCGAGGCGGTCCGCGGCGAGGGCGGCCGGCTGCTCAACGGCGAAGGCGAGCGCTTCATGGAGCGGTACGCGCCGACGATCGTCGACCTGGCGCCGCGCGACATCGTCGCCCGCTCGATGGTGCGCGAGGTCTTGGAGGGCCGCGGCGCCGGGCCCCACAAGGACTACGTCTACATCGACGTGCGCCACCTCGGTGAGGATGTGCTCGAGGCGAAGCTGCCCGACATCACCGAGTTCGCCCGCACGTATCTGGGCGTCGACCCGGTCAAGGATCTGGTGCCGGTCTACCCGACGTGCCACTACGTGATGGGCGGCATCCCGACCACCGTGCACGGCCAGGTGCTGCGTGACAACACCACCACCGTGCCGGGCCTGTACGCCGCCGGGGAGTGTGCGTGCGTGTCGGTGCACGGCGCGAACCGGCTGGGCACCAACTCGCTGCTGGACATCAATGTGTTCGGCCGCCGCGCCGGCATCGCCGCCGCCGAGTACGCCGACAGCCACGACTTCGTCGCGCTGCCGCCTGAACCGGCCTCCATGGTGGTCAACCGGGTCGGCGACATCTTGTCCGAGGACGGCAACGAGCGCGTCATCGACATCCGCAACGCGCTGCAGCAGTCGATGGACAACAACGCCGCCGTGTTCCGCACCGAGGAGACGCTGAAGCAGGCGCTCACCGACATTCACGCGCTCAAGGAGCGCTACGCCCGAATCACGTTGCACGACAAAGGTAAACGCTTCAACAGCGACCTGCTCGAAGCGATCGAGCTCGGGTTCCTGCTCGAACTCGCCGAAGTCACCGTGGTCGGCGCGCTGAACCGCAAGGAATCCCGCGGCGGTCACGCCCGCGAGGACTATCCCAACCGTGACGACACCAACTACATGCGCCACACGATGGCCTACAAGCAGGGCAAGGAGCTGCTGAGCGACATCGCCCTGGACTACAAGCCGGTGGTGCAGACCCGATACGAGCCGATGGAGCGTAAGTACTGATGGTCTCGCCCGCTGCCGAAGTCACAGACCCCGTGGATGCACCCCTGCCCCCGATCCTGGACGGCGCGGTGATGGTGACATTGAAGATCGCCCGGTTCAACCCGGAGGATCCCGATGCCGCCGGCTGGCAGAGCTTCCGCGTGCCGTCCCTGCCGACAGACAGGCTGCTGAACCTGCTGCATTACGTGAAGGGCTACCTGGACGGCACTTTGACGTTCCGGCGGTCGTGCGCGCACGGCGTCTGCGGGTCCGACGCGATGCGGGTCAACGGCGTCAACCGGCTGGCGTGCAAGGTGCTGATGCGCGACCTGCTGCCGAAGAAGCCGGGCAAGCAGCTGACCATCACCGTCGAGCCGATTCGGGGCCTGCCGGTGCTCAAGGACCTCGTGGTCGACATGGAGCCGTTCTTCGCGTCGTACCGGGCGATCAAGCCGTTCCTGATCACCAGCGGCACCCCGCCCACCCGCGAGCGCATCCAGAGCCCCGTCGACCGCGCCCGCTACGACGACACCACGAAGTGCATTTTGTGCGCGGCGTGCACGACCAGCTGTCCGGTGTTCTGGAACGAGGGCAGCTACTTCGGTCCGGCGTCGATCGTCAACGCGCACCGCTTCATCTTCGACAGCCGCGACGAGGCCGCCGCCGAGCGGCTCGACATACTCAACGACGCCGATGGTGTGTGGCGCTGCCGCACCACGTTCAACTGCACCGAGGCCTGCCCGCGCGGGATCCAGGTGACGAAGGCGATTCAGGAGGTCAAGCGCGCGCTGATGTTTGCGCGCTGAGCTGCTCGTGCGGGGGACCGCCGTGGCGTTTCGCGTGGCCGACGAACGGGGCCATCAGGGTCGCGGCCAGGTAGCGGCGGTTCACGATCATCGCGGCGACGGCCAGCGCCGTATAACCGCCGCAGAGGATCAGTCGTCCGGGGGTCGAGGTGATTGGGAACTGGACGACGAACAGCGCGAGCAGCGCCCACGCCGCGCCCCGGCCGAACCGCAGCGAGAGGATCAGCGCGATGCCCATCATCGTCTGCGTCGCGGTCAGCAGGACCTCCTCGATCTGACGCCCGTCCAAGTGCAGCGCCCAGCCGCCGCCGCCGATCATGTACGCGACCGGCAGTGAGCCCATCAGCAGCGTCCACTGGTTGACCTTCGACGAGATCAGCGTCGCGATTGCCGCGGTGCCCTTCCCGCGGGCGGCGAACAGGATCGCGATGATGAACTCGGGTGCCTCCGACGCCAGCGGGGCCAGCCATTGCACGAGCAGGAACCGGTCGACGCCCAGCTGCGTGCCCGCTCCGATCAGGCTTTGCGCGAACGGCTCGGCGCACACCAGGATCACGGCGGCCGCGACCGCGAACAGGCCGACGACCGCGACCTGGCGCGTGCGGTTCGGCAGCGCACCGATGGCGGCAGCGGTCCCGATCAAGTCCGGCTCTTCGACGTCACCTCGGGTCAGCTTGTAGAGGTAGAACCCGAACCACGCCAACAACGCGGCACCGAGGACGATGTGAATTTGCCCGCTGACGGGCACGACGAACGCGATGACACCGGCGATCAGCAGAAAGCCGAGCTCGACACGGTTGCTCGGTTCCAGCGGCAACGCCGAGAGCCTGCGGTCGCCCAGCTTGCGCGCCACCGCGAACCCGACCAGGACCACGACCGGCCACCCAAGGCCCATCAGCAGCCGGTTGGAACCTGTCATGTTGGCGGCGGCGTACTGCGTGTACTCCGGTGCGTGGCCGGCGGTGTAGGCGTAATACAGGTCGACGGCGTACTCGGGTAGCACGGCGATCAACGCGAGCACAGCGATCGCCAGGCCGCCGGACACGTCGATCTGCGCCGCCTCGGCAGCCCAGGCAAGCATGAAGCTGGCGGCCACCACCGCCGCGCCGTAAACCACCAGCGACACCACGGGATTCGGATGGACACCGGTCAACCGGATGGCCAGCGCGGGAACGATGAACGCCGCGGTGATGAACAGCGAGCGGATCAGCTCACGTGCGCCCGATCCGACCGGCTGTTCGAGCCTGATCCTTGGTGCCGCCGTTGTGGTCATCGCGGCCTACGGTACCCACGCCGCACAGCGCTAGCAACATAGCAAGATAGCCAAATCTGACCCGGTTCATCAGCAAAATTTGCTGGTCAGACCCTTCGAATCGGAGATTTCGAAAGTCCGAAACACTGAATCCGGCAAACCACATCGCCGAGGCTGTCACACCGTCGCATCCCGCGGCGTCTACTAGACATGACGACAACATCACGCATTGAGCCCGTGTCCCCCCAACGCGCACCGCGCTGGATCCGCGCCGTCTACCGCATCGCCAGACGCCGCTACGGTGCGGTGCCCGAGCCGTTCGCGGTGTCGGCCCATCACCCCGGCCTGCTGCTCAGCGCCGCGATCCACGAGACCGCGCTGGAGCGCGCGTCGAAGAAACTGCCCGCGAATGTCCGCGAGCTGGCGGTGTTTTGGACCGCGCGCAGGATCGGTTGCTCGTGGTGCGTCGACTTCGGTGCGATGCTGCAGCGCCTCGACGGCCTGGACGTAGAGCGACTCAAGGACATCGACAACTACGCGACCTCGCCGCGCTACTCCGAGGACGAACGCGCCGCGATCGCCTACGCGGACGCGATGACGACCGATCCGCACACGGTCACCGACGAGCAGGTCGCCGATCTACGGCGGCGCTTCGGCGATGCCGGCGTGATCGAGCTGACGTATCAGATCGGGGTCGAGAACATGCGGGCACGCATGAACACTGCGCTCGGAATCACCGAGCAAGGCTTCAATTCCGGCGACGCGTGCCGGGTTCCGTGGGCGACTGACGAGCAGAACGCATCGGCGAGCCGGTGAACTTGTCTGGATTCGCGACGTCCCACATCGCGTAGATCTTGCCGTCGCGCACCGTGATCGCGATGACCCGCGGCAGCACCGGCGGGTGTCCATCGCGGCCGGGCGCTCCCGCGGTGTAGGCACCCAGCTCGCCGTTGACCAGCGCCAGTCGGTTCGACTCCAGCCACGCGGGGCCGTAGCGGCGTGCCAGGCCGAACATGAACCGGGCCACTTTGTCCGGGCCGTGAACGACGTGAAATGCCGTCGGCGCTCTGCGGTTGGAGTCGCCGGTGAACGTGACGTCCGGATGTAGCAGCTCGACGACCGCGCCGAGGTCCCCGGCGGCCATCGCGGCCAGCAGGCGCCCGACCACCTCGGCGTGGGCAGCGTCGGGCGCCGGGGTGGCGTCGGCCAGCGCGCGGCGCGCGCGTGACGCGAGCTGGCGGGCCGACGCCTCGCTGGTGCTCAGCACGTCGGCGATTTCGGCGAACGGCACCGAAAAGCCGTCATGCAGGACGAAAGCCACCCGCTGATCGGGGGTGAGCCGCTCCAGCACCACCATCGCGACGAACCGTGCGTCCTCGTGGGCCACCAGCGCCGACAACGGATCCGCGCCGTCGAAGTCGGTCACCACGGGCTCGGGCAACCACTCGCCCAGGTAGGTTTCTCGCCTGTGCGCCGCCGAGCGCAGCCGGTCCAGCGAGAGCCTGCTGACCACGGTGGTCAGCCACGCCCGTAGATCGGCGATCGGGTTCGGGTCGCGACCGGTCTCCTTCTGCTCTTCGCGCGAGCGCTCATCGCGGTCCCAGCGCAACCAGGCGTCCTGGACGACGTCTTCCGCATCGGCCACAGTGCCGGTGAGCCGGTAGGCGACGGCGGTCAAGTGGGGCCGCAACGCCTCGAAATCGTCGACCCGCTGTGCGGCGGTCACAAAACGAGTCTAGTTGCTGCGTCGCCGCACGCCTTCGCGGCCAGAACCGTACTCGCGTGCCATGACGCAGGGCCGAAGTAACGGCGAGGAGTTGCGGGCGCGTCCGCCGCCGCTACGTATCTCGCAGTTTGGAACCCCTCATGCAAGCGATTACATCGCCGTAGTTGATTGCGGCGACGGATTCCGTGCAGAATCTCCTCCGTGGCCAACTCCCGTGTCCCCGCCGGCATCCAGCCGGTTGCTCTGCGCGCGACGGTCCCGTTGAACCGGGGCTCGGCGGCGCAGCTCGACGACTTGTCCAAGGCGATCATCGAGAAGCTTCAAGAAGACGGCAGGCGCTCGTACGCGGGTATCGGCAAGGAAGTCGGATTGTCGGAGGCGGCGGTGCGCCAGCGCGTGCAGCGGTTGATCGACGCCGGGGTGATGCAGATCGTGGCGGTCACCGATCCGATGCAGCTGGGGTTCGCCCGCCAGGCGATGATCGGCATTCGCTGCACCGGTGACACCACCAAGCTGGCCGAGAAGCTGGCAGGGATCCCCGCGATCGACTACGTGGTGCTCACGGCGGGTTCGTTCGACATGATCGTCGAGGTGGTCTGCGAGGACGACAACGACCTACTCGACCTGCTCAACACCCAGATCCGAGCGCTGCCCGGCGTAACCTCAACCGAGGCACTGGTGTACCTGAGACTTGTTAAGCAGCAATACAACTGGGGCACCCGATGACACTGTCCGATAAGGCCAACCGGCATCTGTGGGGTCATTTCGCCCGGCACGGTGCCGGCATCACGCCGCCGATCATCACCCGCGGTGAGGGCGTCACGATCTGGGACGACCACGGCAAGAGCTACCTCGACGGGCTGTCGGGACTGTTCGTGGTGCAAGTCGGGCACGGCCGCACCGAGCTCGCGCAGACGGCCGCCAAGCAGGCCGAAAAGCTGGCATACTTCCCGTTGTGGTCCTACGCCACCCCGTCCGCGATCGAGCTCGCCGAACGGCTCGCCCAATACGCTCCCGGCGACCTGAACCGGGTGTTCTTCACCACCGGCGGCGGCGAGGCCGTCGAGTCGGCCTGGAAGCTGGCCAAGCAGTACTTCAAGCTGACGGGCAAACCCGATAAATACAAAGCGATTTCGCGCTCAATCGCCTACCACGGCACCCCGCACGGCGCGCTGGCCATCACCGGCCTGCCCTCGTTCAAGACCCCGTTCGAGCCGATCACTCCCGGCGGCTTCCGCGTCCCCAACACCAACTTCTACCGCGCGCCTGCGTCGCACAACATCGATCTGAAGGAGTTCGGGCAGTGGGCGGCCAACCGGATCGCCGAGGCCATCGAGTTCGAGGGGCCCGACACGGTCGCGGCGGTGTTCGCCGAACCCGTGCAGAACGCGGGCGGCTGCTTCCCGCCGCCGCCCGGTTACTTCGAGCGGGTGCGTGAGATCTGCGACGAATACGACGTGTTGCTCGTGTCCGACGAGGTGATCTGCGCGTTCGGCCGCATCGGATCGATGTTCGCGTGCAACGACTTCGGCTACGTGCCCGACATCATCACCTGTGCGAAGGGCATGACCTCGGGCTACTCCCCGATCGGCGCGATGATCGCCTCGGACCGGTTGTTCGAGCCGTTCAACGACGGCAAGACGACCTTCCCGCACGGCTACACCTTCGGTGGGCATCCGGTGTCGTCCGCGGTGGCGCTGGCCAACCTGGACATCTTCGAGCGCGAAGGGCTCAACAACCACGTCAAGGAGACCGCGCCAGCCTTCCGCGCAACGCTGGAGAAGCTGCTCGACCTGCCGATCGTCGGCGACGTGCGCGGCGACGGATTCTTCTACGGCCTGGAGCTGGTCAAGGACAAAGCCACAAAGGAGACCTTCAACGACGCGGACAGCGAGCGGCTGCTGCGCGGCTTCCTGTCGTCGGCGCTGCTCGACGCCGGGCTGTACTGTCGCGCCGACGACCGCGGTGATCCGGTGGTGCAGCTGGCGCCCCCATTGATCAGCGGCCAGCAGGAATTCGACCAGATCGAGCAGATTCTTCGCGGAGTGCTCTCGCAGGCCTGGCGTCGCTTGTAACCTCGCGGCGTGCCGTCCCAACGCCGCAAGCCCCCGATCGACCCTGTCCGCTGGCAGCCACCGCCGGTGGACCCGCTCCCCGACCTGCCGTCGGCCCCGATTACCGTCATTCCCGTTCCTGGTGACGGCCCGGAGGACGTCGTCGTCGACGCCGACGGCCATATCTGGACTGGCCTGGTCGACGGCCGTATCGTGCGGATCGCACCCGATGGCGGTGCTCAGGTCGTCGTCACCGACACGGGAGGGCGCCCGCTGGGCCTGCACGTCGCACGCGACGGGCGACTGCTGATCTGTGACAGCTACCGCGGCCTGCTCGCCCTCGATCCCCAGAGCCGCAGGCTGGAAACCTTGGTCGAGTCGGTGGCTGGACGGCCGCTGAAATTCTGCTCGAACGTCACCGAAACATCCGATGGCACAATTTATTTCACCGAGTCGACAAGCGCCTTCCACTATGAGCACTTCAGGGCGGCGATATTCGAAGCTCGCGGTAACGGCGGCCTGTTCCGCCTCGACCGCGACGGCACCGTGACCACGCTCGTCGACGGGCTGTACTTCGCCAACGGCGTCACGCCGACCGCCGACGAGTCCGCGCTGGTGTTCGCCGAGACGCAGGGGCGCAGGCTGTCGAAATACTGGCTGACCGGGCCGCGCGCGGGATCCGTGACGCCGTTGGCCGTCAACCTGTCCGGGATGCCCGACAACATCTCGACGGGCTCGGGCGGCCGCATCTGGACGGCGATGGTGACCCCGGCCAACCCCGCCGCCGACTGGCTGGCGGCGCGCGCACCGGTGATCCGCAAACTGCTGTGGCGGCTACCGGAGCGGCTGCAGCCGCAGATCGCGTCCGAAGTATGGGTCGTCGCGTTCGATGCCGACGGCGGCAACGTGGTGGGCGGGCTGCGCACCAAGCATCCGAACTTCGGGATGGTGACCGGTGTCGTCGAATCCGCGGGCAGGCTGTGGATGGCCTGCATAGGAGCGCCCGCCGTCGCATATACCGTGCTGTAACAGCGTTGTAGCCGTGGCGCTGACGGCGGCCGTGATGTTCATCGCCTACGCTGCACTTTCGATGGGTGGGTTCAGTGGTGCGTCGCGTCGCGTGGTGTGTGCGGCGTCGGCGATCGTGTTGTTGGGAGCTCCGGCGTTGATCAGCGCCTCGTCCGCACGGGCGGAACCGAACGCCGCGCCGGACACCAACAGCTGCCCGTACCGCGTGACGACGCCGCCTGCGGTCGACGCGTCGGAAGCGCCCACCGCCGGTGACCCGCCGGTGCCGCTGCCGGTGCCCGCCAAGACGGTCGGCGGCGAGGCGCTGAGCGGCTGCGGCGTCATCGCGGCGCCGGGCACACCGCCTGTGCCCAACGACATCTCCGCGGATGCGTGGGTCGTCGCCGATCTCGACAGCGGCGACGTGATCGCCGCCAAAGACCCGCACGGCCGCCACCGCCCGGCCAGCATCATCAAGGTCCTGGTCGCGATGCAGGCCATCAACGAACTCGACGTCAACAAGACCGTCGCCGGGACGGCCGAGGACTCCAACGCCGAGGGCACCCGCGTCGGCGTCGACGTCGGCGGTACCTACACCGTCAACCAGCTGCTGCACGGGTTGTTGATGCATTCCGGCAACGACGCCGCGCACGCGATGGCGATGCAGCTCGGCGGGATGGACGTCGCGCTGCAGAAGGTCAACACTCTCGCAGGCAAACTCGGCGGCCGGGACACCCGCGTGGCGACGCCGTCAGGTCTGGACGGACCGGGGATGAGCACGTCGGCCTACGACATCGGCCTGTTCTACCGCTACGCGTGGCACAACCCGACGTTCGCCGACATCGTCGCGACGAAGACATTCGAGTTCCCCGGCCACCCCGCCCGGTCCGACGTGCCCGGGGACACCAATCACCCGGGCTACACACTCGAGAACGACAACCAACTGCTCTTCAACTACCCCGGCGCCCTCGGCGGCAAGACGGGCTACACCGACGACGCCGGGCAGACGTTCGTTGGCGCCGCCGCCCGCGACGGGCGCAGGCTCGTGGCGGTGCTGATGCACGGCACGCGATTGCCGATTCCGCCCTGGCAGCAAGCCGCGCACCTGCTGGACTACGGTTTCGCCACCCCGGCAGGCACCAAGGTCGGCACGCTCGTCGAACCCGATCCGTCGCTTGTCGCCCCCAAGGTGCCCGGCGACCTCAACGACGCGGCGACCCGCGCGGCCGGCGTCCCCACCGCGTCAGCCGATGAATTGCCGGTTCGTGTCGGTGTCGCGGTGATCGGCACGGTGATCGTGTTCTGCCTCATCCTGCTCGCCCGCTCGATCAACCGGCGCCCACAGAACTAGCTTCGCGAAACTGTATTCCGCGTGGTGCCTACTCGATACCGCGTGGAACACTGTTTCGGCGCGGGAAGCGGACTAGCGGCGGCGAGCCCATGAAATGCCCAGCGCGGCAACCGCCCCCACCGCCATCGCCGCCAGCGCCTCGCCCACCCCGACGCCCTCGCGGCGCCTGACCACGACGACCGCAGGCTCCGGCGGTTGCACCGGCATGGCCGCCAGGTTTTCTGCCGACGTCGCGGCCCACGCCGTGGCTAACAACACCAGCTCCGCGGTGCAGTAGGCGAACAGCATGAAGCCCAGGATCGGGCCGAACGCCGCACCGGCCGGGCCGTGCACCACGTGCCGGAGGAAGATCGACGCCCCCTGCTTGAGGATTTCGAACCCGATGGCCGCGAGCAGCCCGGCCCGCACCGCGCTCGCGAAGCTCAGCGACTTTCGGGGCAGCCGCGCGATCATCCAGGTGAACAGCAGCCACGAAACAGCGACCGCCACCAGCACGGACACCACCCGCAGCATCGTGCCGAGGCCAGGCACGTGGTGAAGGCCGAACCAGCCGAGCACCGTCGTCATGAGCGCGGGGTCACCCAGCGCCGTCAACCCGATCGTGATCACGGTCGCCACGAACACCGACACCAGCGCGACGAAGTCCGACAGCTTGGTCTTGACGTAGTTGCCGGTGTTGTCGCGCTCACCCCACATCTGAGTCAGCGCTTCGCGAAGGTTGGCCATCCAGCCCAGACCCGCCCACGCCGCGGTGGCCAGGCCGATGACACCCACCGAGGTCCGTGATTCGATCGCGTGGTCAATCAGTTTGACGAGTTCGTGGCCGAAGTCGCCGGACACCGTGTGCTTGATGCGCCCCTCGACGTCGGCGAGTAGATGAGGCTGCCGCGACAGCACGAACCCCGCGATCGCGAAACCGACCATCAGCAACGGGAACATTGCGAACACGGTGAAATAGGTGATGCCGGCGGCGTAGAAGTTGCCGTGGCGGTGGTTGAAACGCTCCCCTGCCAGGATCGCATGGTCGAACCACCCGTAGCGGGCCCGCAGCCGATCGAGAATCCCCGGTTTCTTCGACTCGGGCATGACGCCTCCCCGTTATCGAATTTGCAAAAACCCTAACCGTTCGTAGACATTCGCGATCGTCTTTGCAGAGACCTCCCGGGCACGATCGGCGCCCGCCGCCAGGATCGATTCCAATTCCGTTGTGTCGCTGATCAACTCGTCCACCCTTGTCTTGATGGGGGTGACGAACTCGACGACGGCGTCGGCAGTGTCCGCCTTCAGGTCGCCATAGCCGCGACCGGCGTAGGACTCGACGAGCTTGTCGATGTCGATGCCGGTCACCGCCGACTGGATGGTCAGCAGGTTCGACACCCCGGGCTTGGCCTCCGGGTCGTATCGCACCTCGCGCTCGCTGTCGGTGACCGCGGAGCGGATCTTCTTGGCAGTCACCTTCGGGTCGTCGAGCAGGTTGACCAGCCCGGCCTCGCTGCCCGCCGATTTGCTCATCTTCGCGGTCGGGTCGGACAGGTCGTAGATCTTGGCCGTTGCCTTCGGAATCAACACCGCAGGCACTACGAACGTGCCTGGGAAGCGGCTGTTGAAACGCTGCGCGACATCGCGGGCCAACTCCAGGTGCTGGCGCTGGTCCTCCCCCACCGGCACCAGGTCCGTGTCGTAGAGCAACACATCGGCGGCCTGCAGCACGGGGTAGGTGAACAGCCCCACCGTGGTCAACTCGCTACCCTGCCGCTGCGCCTTGTCTTTGAACTGCGTCATCCGTGACGCCTGCCCGAAACCGATGAAACAGCCGAGCACCCAAGCCAATTCGGCGTGTGCCGGCACATGGCTCTGCACGAATATCGTGCTGCGCGCCGGGTCGACGCCCAGCACGATGTACTGGGCCGCGGTCAGCAGCGTGCGGCGCCGCAGCACCTCGGGATCCTGCGGGACGGTGATCGCGTGCAGATCGACCACGCAGTAGAACGCGTCGTAGTCGTCCTGCAGCGCCACCCAGTGGGTGATCGCGCCCAACGCATTGCCCAGATGCAGGGAGTCGGAGGTCGGCTGCACGCCGGAGAAGACGCGTTTCTGGCTGTTCATGATGACTCAATCTTTTCACGGCCACCGGCCGCACCCGGCAGACCGGTACCGGCGGTATCACTTTTGGTACTGTCGGGAACCATGACTCCTCTAGGACCGCCCGCCAACGCAGGCGCGCGCAAACCGATCCACCTCGGATCCGGGGAGCCGATTCTGCTGCTGCATCCGTTCATGATGTCGCAGAACGTCTGGAAGAACGTTGCCCCGGAGTTGGCCGAGACCGGCGAATACGAGGTGTTCGCTCCGACCATGGCGGGACACAACGGCGGCCCCTTGGGCAAGCTGTTCCTCGACACCCACACGCTGGCCGACCACGTCGAGACCCAGCTCGACGAGCTCGGTTGGGCCACCGCCCACATCGTCGGCAACTCGCTCGGCGGCTGGGTCGCATTCGAGCTGGAGCGCCGCGGCCGGGCCCGCACGATCACCGGTATCGCGCCCGCGGGTGGCTGGACAAGATGGACGCCGGCCAAGTTCGAGATCGTTGGGAAGTTCCTGGCGGGCGCGCCGCTGTGGGTGTTGACCCGGCTGCTGGGCCACCGGACGCTGCACCTGCCGTTCAGCCGTCGACTGGCACACTTGCCGGTCAGCGGAACACCGGAGGGCCTCAGCGAGACCGACCTGATCGAGATCATCGACGACGTCGCACACTGCCCCGCTTACTATCAGCTGCTGATCAAATCGCTGCTGATGCCCGGGCTGCTCGAGCTGGCCAACACACGCGCCCCGGCTCACCTGGTGATCTGCGAGAAGGACCGGGTGGTTCCGGCGCCGCGCTTCACCCGCCAGTTCATCACGCACCTGCCGAAGAACACCATGCTCACCAGGCTCGACGGGGTCGGGCACATTCCGATGTTCGAGGCGCCGGGCCGGATCGCCCGACTCATCCACGACTTCGTCAGCCAGTACACCGACCGCCCGGCGCAGACGGGCTAGCGCCTACCAGAGGGACCTAGTCGAGCGCCTTCTTCAGGTTCTCGTCGAGTGCGTTCATGAACTCCTCGGTGGTCAGCCACGGCTGATCCTTGCCGATCAACAACGCGAGATCCTTGGTCATCTGGCCGCCCTCGACGGTCTCGATGACCACCCGCTCGAGCGCGTGCGCGAACTCGATGACGTCTGGGGTGTCGTCCAGCTTGCCGCGGTGCTCCAGCCCACGGGTCCACGCGAAGATCGACGCGATCGGGTTGGTCGAGGTGGGCCTGCCTTGTTGATACTGGCGGAAATGCCGCGTCACCGTGCCGTGGGCCGCTTCGGCCTCGATGATCTTGCCGTCCGGCGTCATCAGCACCGAGGTCATCAAGCCCAACGAGCCGTACCCCTGAGCGACCGTGTCGGACTGCACGTCGCCGTCGTAGTTCTTGCAAGCCCAGACGTAGCCGCCCTCCCACTTCAGGCAGGCGGCCACCATGTCGTCGATGAGGCGGTGCTCGTAGGTCAGCCCGGCGGCCTCGAACTCCTCTTTGAACTCCTCGTCGTAGATGCGCTGGAACTCGTCCTTGAACATCCCGTCGTAGGCCTTGAGGATCGTGTTCTTCGTCGACAGGTAGACGGGGTACTTGTCCTTGAGCCCGTACTTGAATGCCGCGCGGGCAAAGTCCTGGATCGACTTCTTGAAGTTGTACATCCCCATCGCGACCCCGCCGTCCTCCGGGATGTGGACGACCTCGTGCTCGATCGGATCGCTGCCGTCGTCGGGCGTGAACGTGATCGTGACGGTGCCGGGGCGGTCGACTTTGAAGTTGGTCGCCGCGTACTGATCACCGAACGCGTGGCGGCCGATGATGATCGGCTTCGTCCAGCCGGGCACCAGCCTCGGCACGTTGTTGATCACGATCGGTGCGCGGAAGATGGTGCCGCCCAAGATGTTTCGGATCGTTCCGTTGGGCGACTTCCACATCTGCTTGAGGTTGAACTCCTTGACCCGCGCCTCGTCCGGGGTGATCGTCGCGCACTTCACGCCGACGCCGTGGTGCTTGATTGCCTTCGCCGCGTCCACCGTCACCTGGTCCTCGGTGGCATCGCGGTTCTCGATGCCCAAGTCGTAGTACTCCAGGTTGATATCGAGGTAGGGAAAGATCAGCGTGTCCTTGATGGCCTTCCAGATGATTCGGGTCATCTCGTCGCCGTCGAGCTCGACTACCGTGCCTTCAACCTTGATCTTGGACATCCAGTCCGTGTCCCTTTCTACGCCGGCGTGTACTCCATGGGCGATCGCGCGCTGCGAGCCAGCGTACCGGGGGCGAGACCCCGATGAACGGTCAAGTTGGGCTACCCGGCGGTAACCCTTACCGGTGCGTTTGCGGTACGCAGTCGCAACCCCGAGCCGTTCACATTCGTCACTATCGGTGACGGCCACGGCACCGACGATGACCGTGTCACCGACCCGTCAGTGGCACCCGGTCGGCGGCGTGCGATAGGCTGCTAATCGGTCATGAGCGCCAGCGTCAAGCCCCGGCTCGCTGGCCGGCAACCCTCCAACCGCGGTGGGGTGCCCCGGGTGATGACCAGGTTGAGTAGCCCTCCCGGGCTACACGGCAAGCGCGGGTCCGCCATGACGGGCCCCCAGAGTAGACAGGGAAACCTGATGCGGAGGCCCTCGATGTGCAGCTGTGGCTGACCACCCACCACCGACCCCCAGTCCTTCCGGCGCGTCAGCGGCTGACGGCCGGCCATCATCGCAGGAGAAGACAACTCACATGAGCCCGGAGAACGAACTCGACGATCCCACCGCGCATTGGGCGTTCGAAACCAAACAGGTCCATGCCGGGCAGACGCCCGACATCGCGACCAATGCGCGGGCACTGCCGATCTACCAGACCACCTCGTACACATTCGACGACACCGCTCACGCGGCGGCGTTGTTCGGCCTTGAGGCCGAAGGCAACATCTATACGCGCATCGGGAACCCGACGACAGCCGTCGTCGAGCAACGCATCGCGGCGCTCGAAAACGGTGTCGCCGCGCTGTTCCTGTCATCCGGGCAGGCCGCCGAGACACTCGCGATCCTGAACCTGGCCAACGCGGGTGATCACGTGGTGTCCAGCCCGCGGCTCTACGGTGGCACCTACAACCTGTTCCACTACTCCCTGCCCAAGCTCGGCATCGACGTGGGCTTCGTCGAGGACCCGGACGACCTCGGGTCGTGGCGTTCCGCGGCTCGGCCGAACACCAAAGCGTTCTTCGGCGAGACGATCTCCAACCCGCAGAACGACATCCTCGACATTCCCGGCGTCGCCGCGATCGCGCACGACGTCGGGGTGCCCCTGATCGTCGACAACACCGTCGCGACCCCGTACCTGATCCAGCCGATCAGCCACGGCGCGGACATCGTCGTGCACTCGGCCACCAAGTACCTGGGGGGCCACGGCGCGGCCATCGCGGGAGTGATCGTCGACGGTGGCACATTCGACTGGACCAACGGCAAATTCCCAGGATTCACCACGCCCGACCCGAGCTACCACGGCGTGGTGTTCTCCGGGCTCGGCCCGCCCGCGTTCGCGCTGAAGGCGCGGGTCCAGCTGCTGCGCGACCTCGGGTCGGCGCCCGCGCCGTTCAACGCGTTCCTGGTGGCACTGGGATTGGAGACGCTGAGCCTGCGCGTCGAGCGGCACGTCGCCAACGCCCAAAGGGTCGCCGAGTACCTCGCCGGTCATCCCGACGTGACCTCGGTGAACTACGCGGGCCTGCCGACGTCGCCATGGTACGAGCTTGGAAAGAAGTTGGCGCCCAGGGGAACCGGCGCTGTACTGGCGTTCGAACTGACCGGCGGCCTGGGCGCCGGCAAGGCGTTCGTCGATGCGCTGACCCTGCACAGCCACGTCGCCAACATCGGTGACGTCCGTTCGCTGGTGATTCACCCGGCGACGACGACCCATTCGCAGCTCAGCCCCGAAGAGCAGTTGGCCACCGGAGTCACACCCGGCCTGGTGCGGCTCGCGGTGGGCATCGAGGGTATCGACGACATCGTTGCTGACCTTCAGCGCGGCTTCGCCGCGGCCAAACCGTTCACCGCGTGGGGATGCTGACGTGACCATTTTCGATGTGCGCCCCGAGACGCTGCCCGCCGAAGGCGAGGTCGGCGCCGTCGAGATCGGCCCGCTGACAACCGAAAGCGGCGCGGTGATCGACGACGTCCGCATCGCGGTGCAGCGCCGGGGTGAGCTCTCACCGTCACGCGACAACGTCGTAGTCGTGCTGCATGCGCTGACCGGTGACTCGCACATCACCGGTCCGGCGGGTCCCGACCACCCGACGCCGGGCTGGTGGGACGGCGTCGCAGGCCCCGGCGCGCCGATCGACACCAACCGCTGGTGCGCGGTGGCCACAAACGTGCTCGGCGGCTGTCGCGGCTCCACCGGTCCCAGCTCGCCGGCTCCCGACGGAAAGCCCTGGGGTTCACGGTTTCCCGCCGTGACCGTACGCGACCAGGTGGAGGCCGACGCGGCCGCGCTTGCGGCGATGGGCATCACCGAAGTGGCCGCCGTGGTCGGCGGTTCGATGGGCGGCGCGCGGGCGCTGGAGTGGATCGTCAGCCATCCCGACTCCGTGCGGGCGGGCCTGGTGCTCGCGGTCGGCGCACGCGCCACGGCAGACCAGATCGGCACGCAGGGCGCGCAGGTAGCCGCGATCAAGGCGGACCCCAACTGGCAGGGCGGCGACTACTACGACACCGGCCGTGAGCCGGCGGACGGTATGGACATCGCGCGCCGCTTCGCCCACCTGACATACCGGGGTGAGGTAGAGCTCGATCGCCGGTTTGCGAATCAGGCTCAGGGACACGAGGATCCGCTGAGCGGCGGTCGGTACGCGGTGCAGAGCTACCTCGAACACCAGGGCGCGAAGCTGGTCGACAGGTTCGACGCGGGCAGCTATGTGGTGCTCACGGATGCGTTGAGCACTCACGATGTCGGCCGGGGCCGCGGCGGCGTGCCTGCGGCGCTGCGGCACTGCCCGGTGCCGGTGGTGGTCGGGGGCATCACGTCCGATCGGCTCTATCCGCTGCGCCTGCAGGAGGAGCTGGCCGATCTGCTGCCGGGCTGCACCGGGCTGAACGTTGTCAATTCGGTCTACGGCCACGACGGTTTCCTTCTGGAGACCGAAGCGGTAGGCGATTTGATCCGGCAGACGCTGAAGTTGGCGCAGTGACCGACCTGACGAGGCGGCGGTCACTGTCGTTCGGCGCGCAAGCCGCGGCGTACGAACGGGGGCGCCCGTCGTACCCGCCGGAGGCCATCGACTGGCTGCTCCCCGACGGCGCGCGCGACGTGCTGGACCTCGGCGCGGGCACCGGCAAGCTGACCACCCGGCTGGTCGAACGCGGGCTGAATGTCGTCGCGGTGGACCCGATTGCGGAAATGCTTGAGGTGCTGAGCAATTCGCTACCCAACACACCGGCGCTGCTGGGCACCGCAGAAGAGATCCCGCTAACCGACAACAGCGTCGACGCGGTGCTCGTCGCGCAAGCGTGGCATTGGTTTGAACCGGCCCGGGCCGTCCCGGAGGTGGCGCGCGTGCTGCGGCCGGGAGGCAGGCTGGGGCTGGTCTGGAACACCCGCGACGAGCGCCTCGGCTGGGTCCGCGACCTTGGCCGCATCATCGGGCAGGAAAACGATCGGGATCATCTCACCAACCATGTGACGCTGCCCGCACCGTTCACGGGCCTGGACCGCCGCCAGGTCGAGTGGACCAATTACCTGACCCCGCAGGCGCTTATCGACCTGGTCGCCTCCCGCAGCTACTGCATCACCTCGCCCACCGAGGTGCGGACCACGACGCTGGACCGGGTTCGCGAACTGCTCGCGACGCATCCGGCGCTGGCGCAGTCCAACGGGCTGGCGCTGCCGTACGTCACCGTGTGCGTGCGTGCGACGCTGGACGCCTAATCAGACGCCGGACGCGTAATCAGCGGGTGCCGAGCGGGTCAATCGTCGAGGCGACGTAGATCACCGCCGCACTGACCAAGGCCATCGTCGTGAAGTCCCGGATCCGGCCGCGGACCACTAGCAGGCCCGCACGGTCGTCGGAGAGAACGAGCCGCAGGGCCGCGGCCAATCCGACGCCGATGCCGAGCAGCAGCGAGCCGCGGCGCCAGTAGTCGGCGACCACGAGGCCGAAAGCCCCGACGAAGATCACGCCGACGACGATGATCGGCCACTGGCTCCCGACCACGGTGCGGGTGGTCTCGCGAACGGTCACATCGCACCGCCTTCCGAACGGCCCTCTTCCAGCTCGACGACGTTCGTCAGCAGGAATGCCCGCGTCAGCGGGCCCACGCCGCCGGGATTGGGAGACAGGTAGCCCGCGACGTCCCAGACATCGGGGTGCACATCGCCCACCAGTCCGGCCTCCGTCCGCGTCACCCCGACGTCGATCACCGCGGCGCCGGGCCGGATCATTTCGGCCGTCACCATGTGGGGCACCCCGACCGCCGCAACGACGATGTCGGCTTGGCGTGTCAACTCAGGGAGATCACGAGTTGCGGTGTGGCACAACGTGGCTGTCGCATTCTCGGAGCGGCGGGTCAGCAGCAGGCCGAGCGGGCGGCCCACCGTAACCCCGCGGCCGATGATCACCGCGTGCGCGCCGGCGATCTCCACGTCGTAGCGGCGCAGCAGGTGCACGATGCCGCGCGCCGTGCACGGCAGCGGCGCGGCCTTGCCCAGTACGAGCCGGCCCAGGTTGGTCGGATGGAGGCCGTCGGCGTCCTTGCCCGGATCGACGCGTTCCAGCGCGGCGTTCTCGTCGAGGTGCTTGGGCAGCGGCAACTGCACGATGTAGCCGGTGCACTCGGGGTTGGCGTTCAGCTCGTCGATGGTGTCCTCGAGCTTGGCCTGGCTGATGTCGGCGGGCAGGTCGCGGCGGATGGACGTGATGCCGACTTTCGCGCAGTCGGCGTGCTTGCCACGCACGTAGGCCTGCGAGCCGGGGTCGTCGCCGACGAGGATGGTGCCCAACCCGGGCGTGCGGCCGGCCGCGGAGAGCGCCTCGACCCGTTTGGTCAGGTCGACGAAGATCTCGTCGCGTGTGGCCTTGCCGTCCAGCACCGTCGCACTCACGAAGGCCATTGTGGCAGGCTCCCGATATGCCTGCCGCACCCGACGTGTTCGCCCCGGCCAAGCTGGGCCCGATCACCCTGCGCAACCGGATCATCAAGGCGGCGACGTTCGAAGGGGCCACGCCGGACGCGCTGGTGACCGACGACCTGATCGACTACCACCGCCGCCCGGCCGCGGGCGGCGTCGGCATGACGACGGTCGCCTACTGCGCGGTGTCGCCCGGCGGTCGCACCGAGGGCCGCCAGATCTGGATGCGCCACGAGGCCGTTGCGGGCCTGTGCCGGCTCAGAGACGCGATCCATGCCGAAGGCGCCGCGATCAGCGCGCAGATCGGCCACGCCGGCCCGGTCGCGGACGCCCGATCCAACAAGGCCAAGGCGCTCGCGCCGGTGCGCTTCTTCAACCCGATCGCGATGCGGTTCGCGAAGAAGGCCACCGCCGACGACATCGGCGATGTCATCGCCGCGCATGCCGACGCCGCCCGGTTCGCGATCGACGCGGGCTTCGACGCCGTCGAGATCCATCTGGGCCACAACTACTTCTGCAGCTCGTTTCTCAGCCCGCTGATCAACCGTCGGGACGACGAGTTCGGTGGATCGCTCCAAAACCGCGCCAAGGTGGCCCGCGGCGTCGTGATGGCCGTCCGCCGGGCAATCGAAAAGGACGGCGCAAATCAGATCGCGGTGACGGCCAAGCTGAACATGTCAGACGGGGTTCGTGGCGGCATCACCGTTGACGAGGCGCTGACCACGGCGAAGTGGCTGCAGCAGGACGGCGGCCTCGACGCGATCGAGTTGACGGCGGGCAGCTCGCTGGTCAACCCGATGTACCTGTTTCGCGGCGACGCGCCGCTCAAGGAGTTCGCCAACGCGTTCAAGCCGCCGGTCCGCTGGGGGATTCGGATGCTGGGCAAGAACTTCTTGCGTCAATATCCCTACCGCGACGCCTACCTGCTCGACCAGGCCCGGAAGTTCCGCGCCGAGCTCACGATGCCGTTGATACTGCTCGGCGGGATCACCAACCGCGAGACGATGGACCTCGCGATGGCCGAGGGCTTCCAATTCGTGGCGATGGCGCGCGCGCTGCTGGCCGAGCCGGACCTGATCAACCGGATCGCCGCCGACGGCGACCGACACACGGTGCGCTCGGCGTGCACGCACTGCAACCAATGCATGCCGACGATCTACAGCCGAACCCACTGCGTGCTGACCGGGGCGCCGGTGTAGCTCGCTCAAAAAAATTCCGGCCGATCTTGTTACAAATGGCGTCGTTGGGGCGATAGTTACTTGTGTTGATGCTGAGCCAGGCGTTAACGGAGTGTTCGGAGTGCTCCAAACGCCGGCCCGACATCGGCAACAAAGTCGCGGAGTGCGGTCCCGACCAGCAATAACGGTTTCGAGAAAGAGGCGAAACATGACAGTTATGGGTCGGGTGCTGGTCGCGCTCGTCGCCTCGGTGACGGGGGTGGTCGTAGCGTTGTTCGTCGGGCACGGTACCTCTCATGCGGGGATGGATAATCAGCTGACACTGGTCGACGGTGGCGGCGACACGCTGGATATCGAGCAGTGGGACACCTTCCTCAACGGTGTCTATCCCCTGGACCGCAACCGTTTGACCCGTGAGTGGTTCCACTCGGGCAAGGCCGTCTACCACGTCACCGGCCCCAACGCCGCCAATTTCGCCGGCACCCTGGAGCTGGGCTATCAGATCGGCTTCCCGTGGTCGCTGGGCGTGGGCGTGAACTTCTCCTACACCACCCCCAACATCAACCTGGACCAGACGTCGATCTCGGCCAACCCGGCCCTGGTGGTGACCTCCCCGCCGCTGTTCCCGGGCGTGTCGATCAGCGCCGACCTGGGCAACGGCCCCGGCATCCAGGAGGTCGCCACCTTCTCGGTGGATGTCACCGGCCCCGACGGCGCGGTCGCGGTGTCCAACGCCCACGGCACCGTCACCGGCGCGGCCGGCGGCGTGCTGCTGCGCCCGTTCGCCCGGCTGATCTCCAAAGCAGGCGACAGCGTCACCACCTACGGCGATCCCTGGAACATGAACTAGCTTGAGCCGCAATCGGCACCGACGTACCTATAGAGTTGGTGCCGATGAGCCGACCTGCGCCGCCTGCGCTTACCGTTCGGACCGACGGATCGCAGCGCACCTTCGCACCCGGCCACGATGTGGTCATCGGACGTGACCTCCGCGCCGACGTGCGCGTGGCGCACCCGTTGGTGTCAAGGGCCCACGTGGTGCTGCGGTTCGACCGCGGTCGGTGGGTGGCGATCGACAACGGCAGCCTCAACGGCATCTTCGTCGACCACCGCCGGGTGCCGTCGGCCGAAATCCGTGACGGGCAGACCATTCACATCGGCAATCCGGACGGGCCGCGGGTGACATTCGAGGTGGGGCGGCACACCGGCTCGGTGGGACGTCCGCCGCAGACGACGGCGGTTCCGGTGACACAGCGCGCGAGCGTTGGATCGCAGGCGCCCCAGCAGTCGATGTCAACGGGGACCCCGTATTCGCCGAATACGCCACCGCCGTCGTACCCGCCGAGCACGCCACCGCCGTCATACCCGTCGAGCACATCACAGCCGGTGTGGTCGACCAGCGCGCCGCAGCCCGTGCAGCACCCGGTGTCGCAGCCGAATTACCAGCCGCCGACGCGGATCGGCCCACCGGCCGGCCGGGGCGGCAGCGAGACGTCGAACATCGCGACCAGCATGATGCGGATCCTGCGGGGCGGTGGCGGCGCGGCCGCCCGCGCACCGGGATCGATCACGATCGGCCGGGCCACCGACAACGACATCGTGATCCCCGACGTGCTGGCGTCCCGCCACCACGCCACGCTGGTGCCGACGCCAAACGGCGTGGAGATCCAGGACAACCACAGCATCAACGGCACGTTCGTCAACGGCACCCGGGTCGATGAGGCGCTGCTCCACGAGGGCGACGTCATCACGATCGGCAACGTCGACCTGGTGTTCTCCGGCGGCACGCTGGTCCGTCGGACCGAGACCGAGGCGGCCACCCGGACCGGCGGGCTCGAGGTTCATGGCGTCAGCCTGACGGTCGAGCACAACCGCACACTGCTGGACAACATCTCGTTCGCCGCCCGCCCCGGCACCCTTACCGGGGTGATCGGGCCGTCGGGCGCCGGCAAGTCGACACTGGCCAGGGTCATCGTCGGCGCGACCCACCCGACGCGCGGCAAGGTGTCGTTCGAGGGCCACGACATCCACGCCGAGTACGCGTCGCTGCGAAGCCGCATCGGCATGGTGCCGCAAGACGACGTCGTACACCGCCAGCTCACGATCGAACAGGCGCTGGGATATGCCGCGGAGTTGCGGCTGCCACCGGATACCACCAAGGAAGACCGGCGGCAGGTGATCGCCCAGGTGCTGGAGGAACTCGAGCTGACACCCCACGCGGACAAACGCGTGGACAAGTTGTCCGGCGGCCAGCGCAAACGCGCGTCGGTCGCGATGGAACTACTCACCGGCCCTTCGCTGCTGATCCTCGACGAGCCGACCTCGGGTCTTGACCCTGCGCTGGACAGGCAGGTGATGACCATGCTGCGCCAGTTGGCCGACGCCGGTCGCGTGGTCGTGGTGGTGACGCACTCGCTGACCTACCTCGACGTCTGCGACCAGGTGCTGCTGCTGGCGCCCGGCGGCAAGACCGCGTTCTGCGGGCCACCCGCCGAGATCGGCCGGGCGATGGGCACCACCAACTGGGCCGACATCTTCTCCAGCGTGGGTGCCGACCCGGACGCGGCGAACCGCCGGTTCCTGGCGCAGACCGGCCCGCCGCCGCCACCGCCGGAGACCGAGAAGCCCTCCGATCTGGGCAAGCCGGTGCACACCAGCCTGCGGCGCCAGTTCTCGACGATCGCCCGCCGCCAGATTCGGCTGATCGTGTCCGACCGCGGCTATTTCGTGTTCCTGGCGGTGCTGCCGTTCATCCTTGGCGTGCTGTCCCTCGCCGTCCCCGGCAACGTGGGCTTCGGCATACCCAACCCGATGGGCAATGCGCCGAACGAGCCGGGCCAGATCCTGGTGCTGCTCAATGTCGGCGCGATCTTCATGGGGACCGCGCTGACGATTCGTGACCTGATCGGTGAGCGCGCGATCTTCCGCCGCGAACAGGCCGTCGGCCTGTCGACAACCGCGTACCTGCTGGCCAAAATCTGCGTGTACTGCACCGCCGCGACCATCCAGTCGGCGATCTTGAGCGCGATCGTGCTCTACGGCAAGGGCGAACCGACGCAAGGCGCAGTCGCGCTGGGTCATCCCGGCCTGGAACTGTTCGTCGATGTCGCGGCCACGTGTGTGGCGTCGGCGATTCTCGGCCTGGCACTTTCGGCTCTGGCCAGGACCCACGACCAGATCATGCCGCTGCTGGTGGTGTCGATCATGTCGCAGCTGGTGTTCTCCGGCGGGATGATCCCGGTGACCGACCGACTGCTGCTCGACCAGCTGTCCTGGTTCACGCCGGCGCGTTGGGGTTTCGCGGCCTCGGCGTCGACCGTGGACCTGATCAAGCTCGTACCGGGTCCGCTGACGCCGAAGGATTCGCACTGGGAACACACGTCAAAAGCCTGGATCTTCAACATGGTGATGCTCGGCGTGCTGTGCCTGGGCTATGCCACCTTCGTCCGGTGGAAGCTCCGGCTCAAGGGCGGCTAGGCCGCCCGCGCCGAAAATCAGCGGCGTAGCGGCGTGAGCATCTGCAGCGCGTACTCGGCGATCGCGATCAACGCCTCTTTCGCCGAATCGCGTTCGCGGGCATCGACCGTGATCACCGGGACACCCGCATGCAACGAAAGCGCTTTGCGCACTTCGTCTGTCGGATAGCGCGGCGCGCCGTCGAACTCGTTGACCGCGATCAGGAACGGCAGTCCCCTGGCTTCGAAGAAGTCCACTGCGGCAAAGCTGTCCTGCAGTCGCCGGCAGTCCACGAGGACGATCGCCCCGATCGCCCCGCGTACCAAGTCATCCCACATGAACCAGAAACGCCGCTGTCCCGGCGTTCCGAACAGATATAGGACCAGGTCGTCGTCGGCGAGGGTGATCCGTCCGAAATCCATTGCGACGGTGGTTGTCCTCTTGTCCGGCGTGTCTTCGAGCACGTCCACCGCGGCCGACACGTCGGTCAGGATCGCCTCGGTGCGCAACGGCATGATTTCCGAGACTGCGCCGACGAATGTCGTTTTGCCGACACCGAATCCGCCTGCGATGACGATCTTGGTCGACGCTGCTGCGTGTCTCGCCGCATCCGTCTCAGAGTGCGCGTAGGCCACGCAGCGTCCTTCCTATCAACTCGCGGCGCTCCTCGAGCGTCGAGTGGTCGTCAAGAGTATGGAGCACCCGCAGATAGCCTTGTGTCACCAAGTCCCCCACCAGAACACGCGCGACCCCGAGGGGCAGGCTGAGCCGGGACGCGATCTCGGCGACCGACGGCCGGGTGACACACAGTTCCACGATCTCCCCTCTGACGTCGTTGGGCAGCCACTGATGAAAACGCGCCGACTCCAGCGCCTCGATCGACGCCTCCAGGGGAAGGTCAACACTCGAGTTCGTCCGGCCGGCCGTCAGAGTGTACGGCCGTACCAGTTTGGGCTCATTCGCCTGCTCCGGCGTGTCGGGTGTGTCCATCGCGGCTCACGAGGGCTGAGGTGTTCGTCGCGGCGACCTCACCACGCCGCCTACCCGCTCGACGAGGATCGCCATCTCGTAGCCGACCTGCCCGATGTCGCACGAGGTGGCGGCCAACGTCGCCAGGTGCGAGCCGTCGCCCACACGCATCAGGAGCAGGTACCCGTTCTCCATCTCGACCACCGACTGCAACACCTGCCCACCGTCGAACAACTGCGCCGCGCCGGTCGAGAGGCTGGCCAGTCCCGAGCTCACCGCTGCCAGCTGGTCCGCGCGCTCCGTGGGAAGGTGCTCGCTCGCGGCGACCAGCAGACCGTCGGCCGATACCAGCACGGCATGCGTCACACCGGGCACATCGCGGGCGAAATTCGACACCAGCCAATCCAGCGACTTGGCGTGTGGGGGACGTGACGGGTAGGTCTGATCATCCATTACTGGGGCTATCCATTTTCCGGGCCGGTTTCTCTGGCATGGGATCGTCCGGCACGAACACCGCCCCAATGGCTGGACAATGACGAGCGAACTGCGTCGGGATCGCGTCGGACCGATTCACCGCCGGCCGAACCTACCCCGTTGTCGTCGTCGGGCTTGCGGTGTGCGGCGCCGTTCGGACGGCCCGGCACCAGGCGCGCACCCGGCTCCCGCATCGGCAGCCCCTGCTCGGTGTGGGCGTTGACCGGCGCTTGCTCGGCCTGCTCGGCTGCGGCCCAGCCGCTGTCCCAGACCGATTCCCACGACTGCAGAGGCTGCAACAGCGTTTCGGGATCGATCAGCCATTCCGACACCAAGCGCTGGAAGATCACGTCGGTGTCATCGGTTCTGCCGGCCTTCGCCGGCGGCGCACCGTTGGCCGCGTGAGACCGCGAGGAGAAGAACGCCGTTGTGTCCACCGGGGCACGCGTATCACCGGCCTCGGCCGGATGCTGCGGCTCGTGCTCCTCGGGCGGTGACTCCGGGGTGCCGAGGATTCCGCTGGTCCCGGGATCGCGCCGGGGCAGCAACGAGGCCGACACGTCTTCTTGCGACGACCCGTTGCGATACACCTCGCCGAACAGCCCGTCGCTGTGCATCGTCGCGGCCGCGCCTGTCACATCGTCGAGCGTGTGCGCCATCGCCGTGTCCGGGTGGGCTTCCGGCGTCGCGACCTCGCCGAGGTCCTCGCGGTCCGGCCAGGCGGTCACGGTCTTCTCGATCAACTCGGCGGGCACGAAGATTCCCGCCGTCGTGCCGGAGCGGTGCTCGCCCACCACCGAGCTGCGCAGCCGGACGACAAACCCATGCTGCGCTGCCAGCCTGCCGACCACGAACAGGCCCATGTGCCGGGCGGTGTACGGCGTGACCTCACCGCCGGACTCCAGCCGCATGTTGGCCATCCGCAGATCGCCCTCGGTCATCCCGAGGCCGATGTCGCTCACCTCGATGACGAGCCCGCGATTGCCGGTGTGTACCGCGCTGATGCGGACCGGCGAGGTCGGCGGCGAGTAACGCAGTGCGTTGTCGATCAGCTCGGCCAGCAGGTGGACGATGTCGCCGGCGGCCGAACCGACCAGCGAGCTGTCCGGGACGGTGGCGGTGACGACGCGTTGATAGTCCTCGACCTGGGATGCGGCCGCGTTGATCACCGAGGCGACGGGCACCGGCTCGGCCTGTTCGCGCCGCAGTTTCGCGCCGGCCAGCACCAGCAGGTTGGTGCCGTTGCGTCGCATTCGGGCTGCGAGGTGGTCGAGCTTGAACAGGCTGTCGAGCCGCTGCGGGTCGCCCTCGTCGCGCTCGAGGCGGTCGATCAGCGACAATTGCTGATCGACGAGCGAACGGCTGCGCCGCGACAGCGTCTCGAACATGTCGGCGACCTGCATCTGCAGCCGGGCCTGCTCACCAGCCATCATCACGGCCTGCTCGTGCAGCTCATCGACCGCGTGGGCGACCTGGCCGATCTCCTCGCTGGTATGCACGGGGATCGGCTCGACGGACGGCAGCTCTCCACCCGCACGCACATGATCGATCTCGGTGGGGAGATCCTCGTGGGCGGCCCTCAGCGCACCGACCCGCAGTCGCTGCAGCGGCCGCACCAGTGAACGGGCCACCAACAGCACCAGCAACAGCCCGACGATGATCGCCACGGCGCCGATCGCCGCATCGCGAATCGCGCCCGTGCGGGCCCAGTTCGCCCGATCGTCGACGGCCTTGCTGACCGACGAGGTGGTGTCGTTGATGACCCCGGAAGCGATCTGGTCGGTGGTCTGCAGCGACTGCAGCAACTGCGGGTTGCCGACCAGCACAGCGGATGGGTCTGACATGGTCGCCATCCGGCCGACCATCTCCTGCTGCAGTTTCTGCGCATCGGGCGAGCCGACACCCAGGGCCTGGCTCATCCCGAACAACGTCGACGGCTCGGTGCCGGCCAGGGTGATCATCGACGTGCGAAGCTCGGGTTCGGGCAGGTCGCCGCCCTTGTTGACCAGCAACTGCTGCATCAGCATCTGGCCGCGGGCGCCGACCGCGCGGCTCAGGCCCTGAGCCTCGGCGCGGATCTTCTGGTCGTCGATACGGACCGACCCGTCAATCGGCTCCTGGGCGGTCATCAGGATCGGCGCGTAGGTCGTGACCTCGTCGCGCAGCGGGATGCCGTTGGACTGGACCTTGTCCAGCAGCCCGGGGCCCGCGTTGAGCAGCGTCGTGATACCGGAGCGGATGTCGGGAGCCACGTTGGTGTCGGCCATCTGCCGCTGCAGGGCCGCCCTGCTCTGGTCGAACGCGCTGCGCGCGGACTGCACGTCGGCGCCGGTGGAGTTGGCCAGCAACGCGTCGTTCAGCGCCGCCATGTACTTTTCGATCGGTTGGACTATGTGCGCGCGATTGGCCGCAAGTCTGAGGTCAGACGCCTGATTCACGCTGTTGTAGACCCGCATGCCGCCAAAGGCCACCGCCAGGGCGGTCGGTATCAGCACGATCGCAAATACCTTCCACCGGACCGGCCAGTTCGACGGCGACCATCGCGACGGGCGCCTGGCCGGCGCGCCCTTTGGCGGCCCGACCTCGTTGAGCGACTCCTCGGGCAGCTTCGGCTGCTCAAACATGGTCATCGGACCGCGGCCGCGCTACCGACCGGTGCTGCAAATTGTTGAATTAGCGCGTCTTTCATGAACTTTCCTGCGAATCGACCCAAGCTCGGGCGGGCGGTAAACGCCTGGCAACCCGACGAGTATGACAGTGATTACCCGGGGGTACCAACAATTCTTACTGAACAGACAGACTTCGCGGGGTCCGTGCGGTTCGCCGTTAAGAGTAGCCGAGCAAATTCGGGGCGGCTCGGCTGCCATGATTTGGAGAATGTTCCGGCTGATGTTCTATTCCCCGCGCATCGCGCCGAACACCGGCAACGCGATCCGAATGGTCGCAGCGACAGGCTGCGAATTGCATCTGGTCGAGCCCCTGGGCTTCGACCTGTCCGAACCCAAGCTGCGCCGCGCGGGCCTGGACTACCACGACCTCGCGTCGGTGACCGTCCATGATTCGCTGTCGGCCGCCTGGGAGGCGCTGGAGCCGACGCGCGTTTTCGCGTTCACGGCCCGCGCGGAGTCCTCGTTCACCGACATCGACTACCGGCCCGGCGACGTGTTGTTGTTCGGGCCGGAACCCACCGGGCTGGACGCCGTGACGCTTCGCGACCCGCACATCACCGCGCAGGTCCGGATACCGATGCTGGCGGGGCGCCGCTCATTGAACTTGTCCAACGCCGCCGCCGTCGCGGTGTACGAGGCGTGGCGCCAGCACGGTTTCGCCGGCGCGCAATGAGCGCTACCAGTGGTTCCAGTGAGTGATCTGATCAACAGGTAGCCGCTTGGCGGGGCGGAAGTCGCTGCCCTTGGTGTAGGCGATCGGGAACAGCCCGCCCTGGCTGTACTCGTCGTACGGGATGCCGAGAATCTCGGCGGCCTGCCGTTCGCCGTCGGAGATCAGGTGGAATGTCGTCCAGCACGTCCCCAGCCCGCGCGAGCGCAGCGCGAGGCAGAAGCTCCACGCCGCTGGGAACAATGACGCCCAGAACGAGGCACTGAGCTGCGGCCTCTGCTCAACACGGCCCTGCAGGCAGGGAATCATCAGTACCGGAACCTCGTGCAGGTGGTCGGCGAGGTACAGCGCGGATTCGGTGACGGCTGCCATCCGCTGGCCGCGGACGTCGCCCTCCGCGTATTCGGCCCTGGGCAGGCTTCGGTACCAGGTGGCGCCGACGTTGTATATGTCGGCGAGGGCCTTCCTTTTGTCAGGGTCGTCGACGAACACCCACTGCCAGCCCTGGGCGTTGGACCCTGTAGGCGCCTGAATCGCCAGCTCGAGACACTCCTTGAGCACTTCCCGCGGCACCGGTTTGGCCAGATCGAGGCGCTTGCGCACCGAGCGCGTGGTGGTCAGGACTTCGTCGACGGTGAGGTTCGGGTTCATGTCGGGAGATTACATTCGCGACCATGACAGTCGAACTGACGCAAGAAGTTTCCAAGAGGCTCGAATCCGACCGCTACGGGTGGCTGACCACCGTGGCGAAGTCCGGCCAGCCGGTGCCGCGCCTGGTGTGGTTTCTCTTCGACGGCAAAGATGTGACGGTGTATTCGATGCCGAACGCCGGCAAGGTCGCACACATCAAGGCCCACCCACGGGTGAGCCTGAATCTGGATTCCGACGGCAACGGCACCGGGATCGTCGTCGTCGGCGGTGAGGCGAGGGTCGATGCGGTCGATGCGGATCCAACCGAAGACGGGCAGTATCAGGCCAAGTACGCCGAGTACGCCACGAGCATGGGAATGAGCAAGGAGTTCCTGGCCGCGTTCAACACCCGGTTGAAGATCAGCATCGACCGGGTGTGGACCACCCCGGGGGCGGAGTAGTCACCTGAAGTCGCGCGATCGGGAGCCGATCGCGAGCTCTATGCGGCCCAGCCGCTCCGCCACCACGGTCACCGCGCCGGTGGCGTTCTGCAGCTGACCGCGGATCAGCATCGCCGGTGCCGTCTGCGCCACCCTGCGGTGGCGTGCCCACACCCCTGGCGTACACAGAACGTTGACCATCCCGGTCTCGTCTTCGAGGTTCAAGAACGTCACCCCGCCTGCTGTCCCCGGCCGCTGCCGGTGCGTCACCGCCCCCGCGACCAGCACGCGGGTTCCGTCGGGCACATCCAAGAGCTTGTCGGCCGGGATCACGCCCAACGCGTCGAGGTCCTCGCGCAGGAACTGCGTGGGATAGCTGTCCGGTGAGATGCCTGTGGCCCACACGTCGGCAGCGGCCAGCTCCAGTTCCGACATTCCGGGCAGCGCGGGGATGTGCGACGACGAGCCCACGCCGGGCAGCCGATCTGGTCGCTGCGTGGCGGCCGCGCCTGCGGCCCACAGCGCCTCGCGGCGGCTGATGCCGAAGCAGCCCAGCGCACCGGCGGTGGCCAGCGCCTCGGTCTGCGGTACGGACAGCTGCAGGCGCGATGTCAGGTCGAGCAGAGAAGTGAACGGGCCGTTGGCCTTTCGCTCGCCGACCAGCTTTTCAGCCAGCTCGTCGCCGATATGGCGGATGCTACCCAGGCCGAGCCGCACCTCGAGGCCGTCGCTCTCCAACGTGGCGTATGCCAGGCTCGCATTGACGTCCGGCCCGCGCACGGTGACGCCGTGGCGGCGCGCGTCGGCCACCAGCGACTGCGGTGAGTAGAAACCCATCGGCTGCGCCCGCAGCAGCGCCGCGCAGAACGCCGCCGGGTGGTGCAACTTGAACCACGACGAGTAGAACACCAGCGACGCGAAACTCAGCGCGTGGCTTTCCGGGAAGCCGAAGTTGGCGAACGCCTCCAGCTTCTCGTAGATCCGGTCGGCCACCTCGCCGGTGATGCCGTGCCGTACACGCATGCCGTCGTAGAACCGGCCCCGCAACCGCCGCATCCGCTCCGTGGACCGCTTGGATCCCATCGCGCGGCGCAACTGGTCGGCCTCGGCGGCGGTGAAACCGGCGCAGTCGACCGCCAGCTGCATGAGTTGTTCTTGAAACAGCGGTACTCCCAACGTCTTTCGCAGTGCAGACTCCATCGACGGGTGGTCGTATGTCACCGGGTCGACGCCGTTTCGCCGCCGGATGTACGGGTGCACCGAGCCGCCCTGGATGGGGCCGGGGCGGATCAACGCCACCTCCACCACCAGGTCGTAGAAGATCCGCGGTCGCAGGCGCGGCAGCGTGGCCATCTGAGCGCGTGACTCCACCTGGAACACCCCCACGGAGTCGGCCCGTTGCAGCATCTCGTACACCGCCGGCTCGGAGAGGTCGAGCTTGGCCAGGTCCACCTGGAGGCCCTTGTGCTCGGCGACCAGGTCGATGGCGTAGTGCAGCGCCGACAGCATGCCGAGGCCGAGGAGGTCGAACTTCACCAAACCGATTGCGGCGCAGTCGTCTTTGTCCCATTGCAGAACGCTGCGGTTTTCCATCCGCGCCCATTCCACCGGGCACACGTCGGCGATCGGGCGGTCGCAGATCACCATGCCGCCCGAGTGGATACCCATGTGCCGCGGCATGTTGCTGACCTGCAGCGCCAGGTCGATCACCTGCTCGGGGATGTCCTCGACGTCGGGGGAATCGGCCAGGCCGTTCCACCTGCTGATCTGCTTGCTCCAGGCGTCCTGCTGACCCTGCGAGAAACCAAGCGCCCGTGCCATGTCGCGTACCGCGCTGCGGCCGCGGTAGGTGATGACGTTGGCCACCTGGGCGGCGTAGTCGCGGCCGTAGCGGTCGTAGACGTACTGGATGACGTTCTCGCGCAAGTCGGATTCGATGTCGATGTCAATGTCTGGCGGTCCGTCGCGTTCGGGTGACAGGAACCGCTCGAACAGCAGCTCGTTGGCCACCGGGTCCACCGCGGTGACACCAAGCGCGTAGCAGACCGCCGAATTGGCCGCCGATCCGCGGCCCTGACATAGGATTCCGTTCTCCCTGCAGAACCGGGTGATGTCGTGCACCACCAGGAAATAGCCTGGAAACTGCAACCGGGCAATGACTTCCAACTCGTGTTCGATCTGGGCATACGCTTGCTGCGCCCTTTCGGGGGGGCCGTATCGCTCGCCCGCGCCCACCATCGCCAGATGCCGCAGCCAGCTGTCCTCGGTGTGCCCGTCGGGGACGTCGAACGGCGGCAGCTGCGGCGCAATGAGTTCCAGGCCGAACGCGCACTGCTCCCCCAGCTCTGCCGCGGCCGTCACGATCTCGGGGCAATGCGAGAACAGCCGTGCCATCTCCGCTCCCGAGCGCAGGTGCGACCCGCCCAGCGGCGCCAGCCACCCGGCCGCTTCGTCGAGCGAGTGCCGGGCCCTTATCGCACCCAGCGCCATGGCGAGCCGGCCGCGCGACGGTTCGGCGAAGTGCGCCGCGGTTGTGGCGACGACCCCGATGCCGAAGCGTGGGGCGAGGCCGGCCAGCACGGCGTTGCGTTCGTCGTCGAGGGGATGGCCGTGGTGGCTCAGCTCGATGCTGACCCGGTCGCGGCCGAACCGGTCAACCAGATCGGCCAGCGCCTTGGCGGCCGCCTCCGGGCCGCCATCCGAGAGTGCCTGACGCACATGGCCTTTGCGGCATCCAGTCAGGATGTGCCAGTGTCCGCCTGCGGCTTCGGTCAGCGTGTCGTAGTCGTAGCGGGGCTTGCCCTTCTCGCCGCCGGCCAGGTGCGCGGCGGCCAGCTGACGCGACAGCCGCCGGTAGCCCTCGGCCCCGCGTGCCAGCACCAGCAGGTGCGGACCGGGGGGATCGGCGTCCTCGGTGCGGGCACCGCCTGAAAGCGACAGCTCGGCCCCGAACACCGTCCGCATGTCCAGTTCCTGGGCCGCCTCGGCGAAGCGGACCACCCCGTAGAGGCCGTCGTGGTCGGTCAGCGCGATCGCGCGCAGGTCCAAGCGCACGGCCTCCTCGACCAGTTCCTCCGGGGTGCTGGCCCCGTCGAGGAAGCTGTAACCCGAATGCGCGTGCAGTTCGGCGTACGGGACATCCGAACCCGCCCGCCGGACGTCGGGCGGCAGGTACGCCCCGCGCTTGCGCGAGAAGGCCGGGCTGTCGCCCCCATCGATCGGCGGATCGACCAGCGGCATGCCCGCCCGGCGGGGCTTGCCGTCGAGCACCCGCTCCAGTTCTCCCCAGCTCGGCGGCCCGGTGAACCAGCTCACCAATCCAGTATATCGAACAAATGTTCGACACCACTATTCCGGATCCCAGCCTGGAATCGGCACTACCCTCCTTGTGTGACCAGGAGTGACGACGCCGAGCATCCTACCGAGCCGCATGTGGGCTCGCTGGCCAACCGGCTCAACTGGCTTCGCGCCGGGGTGCTCGGCGCCGATGACGGCATCGTGTCGGTCGCGGGCATCGTCGTGGGTGTCGCCGCGGCCAGCGCGGCGCGCGGACCGATCTTCACCGCCGGTGTCGCCGGACTCGCCGCCGGCGCCCTGTCGATGGCCGTCGGCGAGTACGTCTCGGTCAGTACCCAACGCGATTCCGAAAAAGCCATGCTCAGCAAGGAGCAGGTCGAGCTCGCCCAGCAGCCGCGCGCCGAACTCGACGAGCTGGCCAGGATTTATGAATCCAAGGGGCTTTCGCCTCAGACCGCCAAGCAGGTGGCCAAGGAGCTCTCCGATCACGACGCTTTCGCCGCGCACGTCGACGCCGAGCTGGGAATCGATCCGCAAGGGCTGACGAACCCGTGGCAGGCGGCGTTGTCCTCGGCGGTGTCGTTCACGGTCGGCGCGGTGCTGCCGCTGCTCGCGATCCTGCTGCCGCCGGCGCCGGCCCGGATCCCGGTCACCGTGGTCGCCGTGCTGGTGGCCCTGGCCATCACCGGCTGGATCAGTGCGCGGCTCGGCGGTGCCGATCCCCGGCGGGCGGCGCTGCGTGTGATCGTCGGCGGCGCGGCGGCCATGGCGATCACGTTTGGGATCGGCCATCTTGTCGGCGGCGCTGTGACATAGCGATCATTGACGCCACGACCGATGCCGACCACGATGACAGCCATGCGCTATGTCGTTACCGGCGGTACCGGGTTTATCGGCCGCCGGGTTGTGTCTCGGCTGCTGGAGAAATTCCCTGATGCCGAGGTAGGCGTGCTGGTGCGCCGTCAGTCGCTCGCTCGCTTCGAGCGGCTCGCGATCGACTGGGGCGATCGCGTGAAACCGCTGGTCGGCGACCTGACCACCCCCGAGTTGGGGATATCGGCGGACACCATGGCCGAGCTCGTGGGTGTCGAACACGTCGTGCACTGCGCCGCGATCTACGACATCACCGCACCCGAGCGCGATCAGCAGGAGGCCAACGTCGACGGCACCCGGTCGGTGATCGGCTTGGCGCGTCGCCTCGGCGCGACGCTGCATCACGTGTCGTCGATCGCGGTGGCCGGAACCTTCCGCGGCGACTACACCGAAGGCGACTTCGACGTCGGGCAGGATCTGCCCACGCCATATCACCGGACGAAGTTCGAGGCCGAGCTGCTGGTGCGCGCCGAACCGGGCCTGCGCTACCGGATCTACCGTCCCGCGGTCGTCGTCGGCGACTCGCGCACGGGCGAGATGGACAAGATCGACGGTCCCTACTACTTCTTCGGCGTGCTGGCCACGCTGGCCAGATTGCCCTCGTTCACCCCGATCGCGCTGCCCGACAGTGGGCGCACCAACATCGTCCCCGTCGATTACGTGGTCGACGCTCTGGTTGAGCTGATGCACGCGGCCGACGGTGACGGGCAGACGTTCCACCTGACGTCGCCGACGAACATCGGCCTGCGCGGCATCTATCGCGGCGTCGCCGACGCCGCCGGGCTGCCGCGGCCGCGCGGTGCGCTGCCGCGGACGGTGGCCACTCCGTTCTTGAAGGTTCGCGGCCGCGCGAAGGTCGTGCGCAACATGGCGGTCACTCAGCTCGGCATCCCAGCCGAAGTGCTCGACGTCGTCGACCTGGCACCCACCTTTATTTCCGATGACACGCGGGAAGCGTTGCGCGGCAGCGGAATCGAGGTGCCAGAGTTTTCGTCGTACGCGCCCAGCCTATGGCGGTACTGGGCAGAGCACCTCGATCCGAACCGGGCGCGGCGCGACAACCGTGCGGGGCCGCTCGTGGGCAGGCACGTGATCATCACCGGGGCGTCCAGCGGAATCGGACGGGCGTCGGCGATCGCGGTCGCGGAGCGGGGCGCCACGGTTTTCGCGCTGGCGCGCAGCGGCGACGCGCTCGACGACCTCGTCACCGAGATCCGCGAGGCCGGCGGCCAGGCCTACGCATTCACCTGCGATCTGACCGATTCGGTGTCGGTGGAGCAGACCATCAAGGACATCCTCGGCCGGTTCGACCACGTCGACTACCTGGTGAACAACGCGGGCCGGTCGATCCGGCGCTCGGTGGTGAATTCGACTGACCGGCTACACGACTACGAGCGCGTGATGGCGGTCAACTACTTCGGCGCGGTGCGGATGGTGCTGGCGCTGCTGCCGCACTGGCGGGAACGTCGGTTCGGCCACGTCGTCAACGTTTCGAGCGCCGGTGTGCAGGCCCGCAACCCCAAGTACAGCTCGTACCTGCCGACGAAGGCCGCGCTGGACACGTTCGCCGATGTCGTGTCCACCGAGACGCTGTCGGATCACATCACGTTCACCAATGTCCACATGCCGCTGGTGAAGACCCCGATGATCGTGCCGTCGCGGCGACTCAACCCGTCCCCGGCGATCAGCGCCGAGCATGCGGCGGCGATGGTGGTCCGCGCGTTGATCTCCAAGCCCGCCCGCATCGACACCCCGTTGGGCACGCTGGCCGAGATCGGCAACTACTTCACGCCGAAGCTGTCACGCCGGATTCTGCATCAGCTGTACCTCGGCTATCCGGATTCGGCTGCGGCGCGCGGGATCACGCCCGCCGAGCCACCGTCACCCCGGTCTCCATCGCGGCGCCGGCCCGGACGCCCGGCGCGAGCGGTCAGCAGGATGCGGGTGCTGCGGCCCGTGACCCGGCCGGTCAAGCGCGCGGTTCGGTTGGTGCCCGGCCTGCACTGGTGAGGACCGTGCCGATCTTCGCCGACGTCGACACAGGTGTCGACGACGCAATGGCGTTGGTATACCTGTTCGCCAGCCCTGACGCGGATCTGGTCGGCGTTGCGTCAACTGGCGGAAACGTTGCGGTGCAACAGGTCTCCGAAAACAACCTGGGGCTGCTCGAGCTGTGCCGGGTCGCCGATGTACCGGTGTCCAAAGGCACCGATCAGCCGCTCAGCACCCCGTTGCGCACCGCGGAGGACACCCACGGCCCGCAAGGCCTCGGATACGCGCAACTGCCGCTGACCCATCGCGAGCTCACTGCGTACGCCTCCGCCGAGGCATGGGTGCGCGCCGCGCAAACGCACCCCGGTCAGCTGGTCGGCCTCGTGACCGGACCGTTGACCAACCTCGCACTGGCGTTGCGGGCCGAACCCACGCTGCCGACACTGCTGCGCCGGCTGGTGATCATGGGCGGCTCGTTCGAGTACCGCGGAAACACCGATGTCGTCGCCGAGTGGAACATCAGCGTCGACCCCGAAGCGGCGGCCGAAGTGTTCCGGGCATGGGAGTTCTCCGGTGGCCATCTTCCGATCGTGCTGGGGCTCAACCTGACCGAGAACGTCGCGATGACGCCGGCGATCTTCACGCGGCTGGCTGCGGCGGCCGGGTCGTCGACGACGCCGATGAGCGCGATCGACGCGCGCGGCACCCGGTCCACGGCGTCGAACCCGTTGATCCGGGTCCTCGAGGACGCGATGCGGTTCTACTTCGAGTTCCACTTCGACCAGGGCGAGGGGTATTTGGCCCATCTGCACGATCCGCTGGCCGCCGCGGTAGCGCTGGATCCCGACCTGGTG
Source organism: uncultured Actinomycetota bacterium (assembly GCA_963811535.1). Lineage (GTDB taxonomy): Bacteria > Actinomycetota > Actinomycetes > Mycobacteriales > Mycobacteriaceae > Mycobacterium. The sequence continues at coordinate 136,835 of CAWERF010000005.1, forward strand.
CAGACCCGGGCCGCGACCGTCGACGTCGAGCTGACCGGCACCCTGACCCGAGGCATGACGATCGCCGACTGGAGCGGCCGCTGGGGTCGGCAACCCAACGCGCACGTAGGCATCGGCTGGGGCGATGGAGCGGACCCGGCGGTGTTCTTCGACCGGTTCATCGAACGCGTCGGGCCGTTCGCGCACGGGCTGACCTGACGGTCACCGGCGAAGTCGCTCAACCGCGGGCCCGATGACCTCGGCGCCGCTCCTGATCGCGGTAATCATTGGCGAGCCGGCCGACGTGGTTTGGCAACTTTCCGGCGGCGACGTCGGCGAGACTGGTCTCTTCGAGAACCGAACGCATGCTGGCCCGCAATGCCCGCCACACATCGGTCAGTGCGGTAGTGGGCCCCGAATATTGCAGTTCTTCGACCCCGATGCCGCGCACACTGGCGAGCGGTCCGTCGATGCACCGCAGTACATCGGCGACGCTGATCTCTGCCGGCGGCCGGGCCAACTCGTAGCCGCCTTCGCGTCCGCGATGGCTGCGAACCAGCCGGTCGGTGCGCAGGTCCGACAGGATGTCAACGAGGAACTGCGCCGGGATGCCCTGCGCCTGCGCCAGATCGTCGGTTTTGACCAGGACACCTTCGCCGACCGCGGCCAACTGAACCATGGCCCGGACGGCATACTCCGCCTTGGCCGACATCCGCATGATGCGAATTCTGCCATCAGCGCGCGGCAGGCCCGGATGCCGGCAAGAAGCACCGCGTGAATGTGGCGCAGAGATTCCGCAGAGATTCTCGGTTAGCCGATCGTCCGGGTGACAGGCAGGCGTCAGCGCGTCGCCGACAAGACGGCTTTGGCAAGTTCCGGTCGGCAGATCACCAGATCCGGCAAACGCGGATCGGCCCGGTTATACTGCAGCTCGGAGCCGTCGATGCGGGAGGCGTGCAGACCCGCGGCCCTGGCCACCGCGACGGGCGCGGCGTTGTCCCACTCGTATTGACCGCCGGCATGCACGTACACATCGGATATGCCCTGCACGATCGACGCGACTTTAGCGCCGGCGGAACCCATCTCGACCAGCGTCCCCCCAAGCTCGTCGCACACCTTCAACGCGATCGCGGGTGGTCGCGTGCGCGACACCACGATCCGCGGTGCCCGCTGCATGCCCGGCGGTGGCGCCACGTGTGGCGTGGCGAACGTAATTCCTTGCGCCGGAAGGGCGACCGCGCCCGCAACCAGCTCGCCGCACTGCCAGAGCGCGACATGAACGGCCCAGTCGTCGCGGCCCAGTTCTGAGAACTCGCGAGTGCCGTCCAGCGGGTCGACGATCCACACCCGATCCGCGGAAAGCCGCACCGGATTGTCGACGCCCTCTTCGGACAACACCGGGTCCTGTGGTCGTTCCGCCGCGAGTGCCGCCATCAGGAAGTCGTGTGATCGCCTGTCGCCCGCCGCTTTCCGTTCTCCCGCGGTGGCATCGGCAAGCTCATCGCGCACCTCGAGCAGCAGCCGTCCTGCCGCCGTGGCCAACCGCTCGGCCAACTGGTGATCGGTCACTGGCGCGTGCCGAGCAACTCGACGATCTGGTCGGCGAGTACGTCGAGGCTGTGGCCCGGCGTCAGCCGCAGGTCCGGGTCTTCCGGCCGCTCGTACGGGCTGTCGATGCCGGTGAAGTCTTTGATCAGCCCCGCCCGCGCCTTGGCGTACAGCCCCTTGGGGTCGCGCTTTTCGCAGTCCTCGATCGGGGTGTCGCAGAAGACCTCGTAGAACGGCAGACCCGCCTGCTCGTGCAGGCGGCGAGCCAGCTCACGATGTTCGGCCAACGGGCTGATGGCGGGAACCAGCACGATCTGCCCGGAGTCGGCCAACAGGGCCGCGAGGTGGGCCAGCCGGCGTAGGTTCTCGGCGCGGTCGGCCAGGCTGAACCCGAGGTCGGCATTGAGCCCGTGACGCAGGTTGTCGCCGTCGAGCACGTACGCGGGCGTGCCGCCCTCCAGCAGCTTGCGCTCGGCGAGCATGGCCACCGACGACTTGCCGGAGCCGGAAAGCCCGGTGAACCACATGGTGCATCCCCGCGACAGCCTGTCTTCGATTGTGACCAGGGAGCGATGTTTGACGGTGTTGGGGCTACACGCGCGCGCCGCGGCCGCCCGTTCGGACATGTCGCGCAACACCATGCCTGCGGCGACGGTGCCATTGGTGTCCGGGTCGATCAGGATGAACGACCCTGTGCTGGCATTGCGGGTGTACTCGTCGAGCGTCAGGGGCACCTGGGTCTGCAATGTGACGCGGCCAAGTTCGTTGAGCTTCAACGCCGTTGCGGTCTTGTCCCGATGCAGCGTGTTGACGTCGAGCCGGTAGTCCAGCGCCATCACCCGCGCGCGCGTGGTCTTGGTGGTCTGTTTGATGACGTAGTCGCGGCCAGGCTCCAGGGCAGAGTCGTCGGCCATCCAGCACACCGTCGCGTCGAACTCTTGAGTCACGCGCGGCTGGTTGTTTATTCGTGCGATCAGGTCACCGCGCGAGATGTCGATGTCGTCGGCCAGACTGACCGACACCGCCATCGGGGGAAAGGCCTCCGCCGCAGGACCAGTCGAGCCTTCGATCCCGATGATCCGGCTCGTCTTGCCGCTGGGGAGCACGACGACTTCGTCGCCGGGGCGCATCACCCCGCTGGCGACGGTGCCGGCATAGCTTCGATGGTCGGCATGCTCGTGGGTCTGCGGCCGGATGACGTACTGGACCGGAAAGCGAACGTCGACCAGGTTGCGGTCACCGGCGATGTAGACCTCTTCCAAGTGCGACAGCAGCGCGGGTCCCTCGTACCACGGCGCCTTTTCCGACTTGGTGACCACGTTGTCGCCGTGCAATGCCGACATCGGGATCGTCGTCACGTCGTGCACGTCCAGCCGTGCGGCGAACGCGTGGAATTCTTCGCGAATGCTCTCGAATCGGTCCTGGTCCCAATCGATCAGGTCCATCTTGTTGACGGCGAGCACGATGTGCTGCACGCCGAGCAGCGACGCCAGGAACGCGTGCCGCCGGGACTGCTCCAGCAGGCCGTGGCGAGCGTCGACCAGCACGATCGCCAGCTGAGCGGTGGACGTGCCGGTCACCATGTTGCGGGTGTACTGGATGTGCCCGGGGGTGTCGGCGATGATGAATTTCCGCCTTGGAGTGGCAAAGTAGCGGTACGCGACGTCGATCGTGATGCCCTGTTCGCGTTCCGACCGCAGCCCGTCGGTGACCAGTGCCAGGTCGGTGTAGTCGTTACCACGCTCCTTCGACGTGCGCTCAACGGCCGCCAGCTGGTCTTCCATCACCGCCTTGGAGTCGTACAGCAGCCGGCCGATCAGCGTCGACTTGCCGTCGTCGACGGAACCCGCGGTGGCGATTCGCAAGAGGGTGGTCATCAGAAGTAACCCTCTCGCTTGCGATCTTCCATCCCGGCTTCCGAGATACGGTCGTCGGCGCGGGTGGCGCCACGTTCGGTCAGCCGGGCCACCGCGGTCTCGGCGATGATCTCGTCGACTGTGGCGGCGGTGGATTCGACGCAGCCGGTACAGGTGACGTCGCCGACGGTGCGGAATCGCACGCTGGTCTCGAAGACCTCCTCACCGGGCTTTGGCGCCATGAACGGGTGGACGGACAGCAGCATGCCGTCACGCTCGAATACTTGCCGGCGGTGGGCATAGTAGATCGCGGGCAGGGTGATGTTCTCGGCGCCAACGTAGGACCAGATGTCATATTCCGTCCAGTTGGACAGCGGAAAGACCCGGATGTGTTCGCCCTTGCGGTGCCGGCCGTTGTAGAGGTTCCATAGCTCGGGACGCTGCGCTTTCGGTTCCCACTGCCCGAATTCATCGCGGAAGCTGAACACCCGTTCCTTGGCGCGGGCCTTCTCCTCGTCGCGCCGCGCGCCGCCGAAGGCCGCGTCGAATTTGTTCTCCCGGATGGCACGCAGCAGTGTGATTGTCTGAAGCGGGTTGCGCGACGAGCCGTTCTCGACGACGCGGCCGACGTCGATGTCGTCCTGAACCGAGGCCACCACCAACCGGATGCCGGCTTCGGCCACGAGTCGGTCACGCGTCGCGATCACTTCCTCGAAGTTGTGCCCGGTATCGACATGCATGACCGGAAATGGCAGCCGGGCGGGATGAAACGACTTCAGCGCCAGGTGCAGCATGACGATGGAGTCCTTGCCGCCAGAGAACAACAACACCGGCCGCTCGAACTCGGCCGCGACCTCACGGATGATGTGGATCGCCTCGGCCTCCAATGCGCGCAGGTGGCTGAGCTCATAGTGCGGTGCGGCAGGCTGTACGGTCATCCGATCGTACCTTCCAGGGTAATCTGGTAATACTTACCAGAATTACTTTCGTTGCCAGAATGGAATCATGTGGCCGGGGTCACTGTCAAGGAAACCGCGGCGAACTTGTTCCGTCGGCTTATTCGTAGCTGCCTTCCAGGTACCAGCGCCGCTGGCGGTAACACAGCAGCAGTGCCTGTCCAAGACCGTCGTGACCATCGATGAGCACCTGCGCCCTTGCGGTGCGCCCCGCCTTGCCCTGTTCGGGGTCCCACCAACGCTCGTCGACCGGCCACGGCCCGGCCCACCAACTCAGCGGACCGTCGCGGTCGGCGGTGACCAGCCGTGCCGGGTCGGTGGAGAACACACCCCTTTTGGTCACTTGGACCGGATCGCCTTGAGCGTCAAGAAGTTCCACTGGATCGTCGAGCAGCACCGTCGGCGAGGGCTCGGGGAGTTGGCCGGGCCAGGGCCTGCGTGGATCGGCCCTGGACACCAGTTCGTCGCCGAGCGGGGCGAGGGTGATCCGTTCGGCCGGTCCGCGCCCGCCGCTGAGCACGGCGACCTGCACCGCCTCCGGTCCGAGCAGGCCCTGTACGCGGACCAGCGCGCGGCGTGCGCGAAGCCGGTCCTCCTCGCCGATGCCGCCCCACAGCGGTAGCTGCAGCGCCTCGGCCGACACCACCTCCACCGGTTGCAGCCGCAGCAGCGTCACCGGTGCGGTTGGCCGGTCTGTGTCATACCCTCCGGGTCGCTTCGCTCTCGCCCTCTTGTTCAGCCAGCCGTCCAGCTGCCAGCGCACCCGGTCGGCGGTGGCGTCCTCGGTCAGCGGCTCTGCGCATCGCCAAACCCGCTGCAGCTCTTCGCCGTTGGCAGTGACAGCGTGGATGGCCAGCCGGGTGCAGCCGACGCCCGCGGCCATCAGCGTCTGGTGCAGTCTGCTTGCCAGCGAACGGCCGGCGAAGGCAGCCGCGTCAACCCGGCCGATCGGTGGGTCACAGCGCATCTCGACGTCCAGCTCCGGCGGCGGCTCCCGCCCCGACGGGCCGCGTTCGGGCTCCCCGCGGGCGAACCGGTGGGCGGTCACCGCATCGGCACCGAACCGGGACGCCACGTCGGTGCGGGACAGCGACGCGAACTGTCCGACGGTGCGAATGCCCAAGCGCCACAGCAGGTCTGCCAGATCAGCCCGTCCTTCCCCGGACAGGCTCGGCTCGGTGGCCAGCTCCCGGATCGACTGCGTGGCCAGGAACTCCGCGTCGTGGCCGGGGTCGACGATGCGGCCGGCGCGGGCGGCGAACACGGCGGTGGGCAGCTGGTCGGCGATGCCGGCCTGACATTCGGCGCCCACCGCCGACACCGCGTCGACCAGCCGCTCGGCGGCGGCGGCCTCCGAGCCGAAGTAGCGGGCGGCCCCGCGGACGGGCAGCACCAGCAGGCCGGGACGCAGCACCTCGGCACGCGGCACCAGGTCGTCCACTGCGGCCGTCACGGTTTCGAAGAAACGGGCGTCACGGCCGGGATCGGCGGTGACGACGTGCAACTGGGGACAGCGGGCCTGTGATTCGCGTCGGCGCAGGCCACGCCGCACTCCGGCCGCCCTGGCCGCTGCCGAGCAGGCGATTACCCGATTGGCCAACGTGACGGCGATCGGCGCGGTCGAAGGTAGGCCCGCCGCCGAGGCCGCGGCGACCGCCGGCCAGTCCATGCACCACAGGGCCAGCACCCGGGGAGCCACCGATGAGCCGCTTGCGCGAAGAGGCACAGACACGGCATCACCCGCTTGCGCGAAGGGGTACCCCGCGGCCGCAGGCCCGCACGGCCAGCCGGACCCGGCTGATGCGGCCGAGGCCCGCGACGGGACCCGATGTCACCTCGTAGCCGCTGACCCGCGCCTCCAGCCGCAGCGCGGCGCTCTGCCAGTCGCCATCGGTGACCAGCAGGGTGCAGCCCTTGCCGCGGGCACGGGCCATCACCGCCCGGGCCCGGGACATCGGCACCGACCGGCCGCCCAGGCCGAGCACCACTAGGTCCATCCCGTCCATCAGCACCGCGGCCACCTCAACCGGATCGCTCCCGGGATCGGGGACCACCGCCAGCCGGGTCAGGTCCGCGCCCATTTCCACCGCGGCCAGCAGACCGATGTCGGGATGGCCGACGACGGCGGCATGGCCACCGGCGGCGGTCACGCCCGCCGTCACCGCGAGCGGTAACGACCGCGCCCCCGTCGCCACCACCACGGCCCCGCGTGGCAACCCCACCGGCAGGAGTTCGGCCAGCGATTCCGGTATCGACAGCAAAGATTCGGTCCCGGGCAACAGCGCGTCGGCGCGATGCGGGGCCGAATGCCCCCGGCTCATCTTGCCCGAGACCGCCGCGATCTGGCGTCGCAGTTGTTTAAGCTGGTCAGCGCGGTCAGAACGCCGCTCATCGGCCGCTATCGCCGCCGTCACGCCGCACCTCCTACCGCACGACCGGAAGCCACGTATCGAATGTATGTTCGATACGACGAGTAAACACCCGCCCACCGCGACCGTCAAGCGCGGATTCTGGCCGTGCACCGGTTAGATGACAATCACCGGCCGAGGCTGATCGAGGCCTTCAACGAGATCCGCGCATACGGCGTCAACATGGACAAACTCATCGACATCCACGAGCAGGTGCCGCCGCACATCGACGAGATCAGCACCATCCTGGTGCGGGCGGGCGCCGAGCACGTCACCGACAGGATCAAACCGGGCGAAGCGCTTCCCGGGGATACCGACGTCGCCGAGTTGATCACGATTCCGCACCCAGGCCGTCGCGTCGGTGGCCGCGACACTGGCCGCCTCGATCGAATCCGACATCGAGTCCGTGGCAAGCCGGATACTCACCGACTTCATCGAGAAGTCGGCCGACGCCGAGTGACTACTCCCACTCGATCGTGCCGGGCGGCTTGCTGGTGATGTCCAGCACGACCCGATTGACCTCGGCCACCTCGTTGGTGATCCGGGTGGAGATGCGCTCGAGGATGTCGTAGGGCACCCGGGTCCAGTCGGCGGTCATCGCGTCCTCGCTGGACACCGGCCGAAGCACGATCGGGTGGCCGTAGGTGCGCCCGTCACCCTGCACGCCGACCGAGCGGATGTCGGCCAGCAGCACCACCGGGCATTGCCAGATCTGGTTGTCCAGCCCCGCGACGGTCAGCTCCTCGCGCGCGATCGCATCGGCCCTCCGCAGCGTGTCAAGCCGCTGCGCGGTGACCTCGCCGACGATGCGGATGGCCAGTCCCGGTCCCGGAAATGGCTGGCGCGCAACGATTTCCTCCGGCAGACCCAGCTCGCGGCCGACAGCGCGAACCTCGTCTTTGAACAGCAGCCGCAGCGGCTCGACGAGCGTGAAGTTCAGGTCGGCAGGCAGCCCGCCGACATTGTGGTGGCTCTTGATGTTCGCGGTGCCGCTGCCCCCGCCGGATTCGACGACGTCGGGGTACAGCGTGCCCTGCACGAGAAACTTGACCTCAGACCCGTTCTCTCCCACGATGTCTCGCACCGCACCCTCGAACGCGCGAATGAACTCGCGGCCGATGATCTTGCGCTTGCCCTCGGGATAGGTTACCCCCGACAGCGCCTCGAGGAACCGGTCCTTCGCATCGACGGTCACCAGCCGGGCGCCGGTGGCGGCGACGAAATCGCGCTGCACCTGGGCCCGTTCGCCTTCGCGCAGCAGCCCGTGGTCGACGAACACGCATGTCAACCGGTCTCCGATCGCCCGTTGTACCAGCGCCGCCGCGACGGCGGAATCCACTCCCCCGGACAGCCCGCAGATCGCCCGCCCGTCGCCGATGTGCTCGCGCACCTGCTCGACGAGCGTGTCGGCGATGTTGGCCGCCGTCCAACTGGAATCGATACCCGCGAACTCGTGCAGGAACCGGCTCAGCACCTGCTGCCCGTGCGGCGTGTGCTGCACCTCGGGGTGGTACTGCACACCCGCGAGCCGACGGGCCCGGTTCTCGAACCCCGCGACCGGTGAGCCGGCACTGGCGGCCACCACGTCGAACCCCTGCGGTGCGGTGGTGACCGCGTCGCCGTGGCTCATCCACACCGGCTGGGTGTCCGGCAGACCCGAATGCAGTTCTCCGCCGGTCACTTTCAGCTCGGTGCGGCCGTACTCACTGGTGCCGGTGCGGGCAACGGTGCCGCCCAGCGCCTGCGACATCGCCTGGAAGCCGTAGCAGATGCCGAACACCGGCACGCCGAGGTCGAACAGCGCCGGATCGAGTTGCGGCGCGCCGTCGGCATACACGCTGGCCGGCCCACCCGACAGCACGATGGCCTGCGGGTCGCGGGTCTTGATCTCGTCGACGGTGGCCGAGTGGGGGATCACCTCCGAGTACACCCGCGCCTCGCGGACACGTCGGGCGATCAACTGCGCGTACTGCGCCCCGAAATCGACGACCAGCACGGGTCGCACGGGCGCGTGCACGTCGGATTCAGGTTGGACCACAACTTGAAAGTCTAATGGCCCACGCGTCATAGCTTTTTCCGCAACATCCACGCGGGCACCCAATGCGTCACCGTCCTGCGGTTGGCGCCGTAGTCGATCGGGTACGTGACCAGGCCCCACCAGTCACCCTGCTCGCAGATGCCCCAGCAGGTGAGCCGGCCCTCCACGACCTTGTGCATCTGCAACCCGTACGGGTGGTAGCGGCCGCTGCGGTGGGGCTGGCGGGGGAACAGCCCGGCCAGGTCGACAAGGACGCGGACGGGTGGCTCGACCGCCCGGAACGGGTCGGGAACCGGCTGCCCGCTGTAACTGATCGGCTGCAGATCACCCACCGTTCGATCATACGTTCGAACAGGTCCGGCGAGGTCTCGCCTCAGCCGGCGGAAGTGATCGGCTCGATCGGCAGTCGCCGCAACGCCGCAGGCGCATCGGCCGGGACGACGGGATGTGCGGGCGCGATCGGGTTCAGCCGCTTGTACGGCTGCCCCTGCTCCGGCCGCAGGTCCGCCTCGCCCTTGTTCGGCCACAGCGACGCGGCCCGCTCGGTCTGCGCGGTGATCGAAAGCGACGGGTTGACGCCGAGGTTCGCCGAGATTGCGGCGCCGTCGACAACCGAAAGCGTCGGGTACCCGTATACCCGCTGGTACGGGTCGATGACACCTGTTTCCGGGCTGTCGCCGATCACCGCGCCGCCCAGGAAGTGCGCGGTCAGCGGGATGTTGAACAGTTCGCCCCAGGTGCCGCCGGCGACCCCGTCTATCTTCTTCGCGATGCGGCGGGTGACCTCGTTGCCGATCGGGATCCAGGTCGGGTTCGGTTCGCCGTGCCCCTGTTTGCTCGTCATCTGGCGCAGCCCCAGCCGCGTGCGCCTGGTGAACGTCGTGATCGAGTTGTCCAGGTGCTGCATAACGAGCATGATCATCGTCCGCTCGCTCCACTGCCGTGGGTTCAGCATCCGCAGGATACCGCGCGGATCCCGCTCGGCTTGCCGGACCAGCTGCTTCCAGCGCGGCACGTCGGTGCCCTCGGGGCCGGCGCCGTCGGTCATCAGGGTCTGCAGCAGCCCCATCGCGTTGGAGCCCTTGCCGTATCGACACGGCTCGATGTGCGTGTCAGAGGTGGGGTGGATGGACGACGTGATCGCCACGCCGCGGGTGAGGTTCAGATCGCTTGCGACCTTGAACCGTGCGGCTCCGACGATCGACTCGGAGTTGGTGCGGGTGACGAGGCCGAGCATCTTGGAGAGCTTGGGCAGCTTGCCGTTGTCGCGCATCTTGAACAGCAGCTTCTGCGTGCCCCACGTTCCGGCGGCCAGCGCCACGTGCCGGGCGGTGAACGTCTTGCGGCGCTTGCGCAGCCAGCGGCCGGTGACAACGGTGTGGACCCGCCAGAGGCCGTCGGAACCCTGCTCGAAGCCGGTGACCGTCCGCATCGGAAGTACTTCCGCGCCGGCCTTTTCGGCCAGCCCGAGGTAGTTCTTCACCAGAGTGTTCTTGGCGCCGTAGCGACACCCCGTCATGCACGAGCCGCACTCGATGCAGCCGGTGCGCTCGGGTCCCACGCCGCCGAAGTACGGATCGGCCACGGTCTCGCCGGGCGTCTTCGTCCCGTCCGGCCCGAAGAACACCCCGACGGGCGTCGGCACGTACGTGTCTCCCACGCCGATCTCGTCGGCGACTTCCTTGATGATGCGGTCAGCGTCGGTGAAGGTCGGGTTGCGCACCACGCCGAGCATCCGCTGCGCCTGGTCGTAGTGCGGCATCAGCTCGGTGCGCCAGTCGGTGATGTGCGACCACTGCCGGTCGGCGAAGAACGGCTCCGGCGGCACGTACAGCGTGTTCGCGTAGTTCAGTGAGCCGCCGCCGACGCCGGCGCCGGCCAGGATCATCACATTGCGCAGCAGGTGAATGCGCTGGATGCCGTAGCAGCCCAGCCGCGGCGCCCACAGGAATTTGCGCAGCTCCCACGATGTCTTGGCGAACTCGTGGTCCGCGTAGCGTCGGCCCGCTTCGAGCACCCCCACGCGGTAGCCCTTCTCGGTCAGCCGCAGCGCGGTGACACTTCCCCCGAACCCGGAGCCGATGATCAAAACGTCGTAGTCAGGCGCCATCGGACAAGTATGGACTTACCCGCCTGACTTCGGCGAGAAAGTCAGGAGCCGACCGTCAGGCCGACCTTCTGGAACTCCTTAAGGTCGCAGTAGCCGGCCTTGGCCATCGACCGACGCAGGCCGCCGACGAGGTTCAGTGTGCCGAACGGGTCGTCGGACGGGCCGCCCAGCACCTGCCGCAGCGGCGGCCGCTCCCCGACCGCGACCTGCAGCAGCGCGCCGCGCGGCAGCGAGGGGTGGGCGGCGGCGGCGGGCCAGAACCAGCCGTCGCCGAGCGCCTCCGCCGACCCGGCCAGCGGCGTGCCGAGCACCACAGCGTCGGCGCCGCAGGCGATGGCCCTGGCGAGGTCGCCGGAGGTGTGGATGTCGCCGTCGGCCAGCACGTGCACGTAGCGGCCGCCCGTCTCGTCGAGGTATTCGCGGCGGGCCGCCGCGGCGTCGGCGATCGCGGTCGCCATCGGCACGCTGATGCCGAGGACCTCGTCGCTGGTCGTCACGCCGCTGGTCGAGCCGTAGCCGACGATCACGCCCGCCGCGCCCGTGCGCATCAGGTGCAGCGCGGTGCGGTGGTCGAGCACCCCGCCGGCCACCACCGGCACGTCGAGCTCCGAGATGAACGTCTTGAGGTTCAGCGGCTCGCCGTCTCGCGCCACCCGCTCGGCCGACACGATCGTGCCCTGGATGACCAGCAGGTCGATCCCGGCGGCGAGCAGCGCGGGTGTGAGCTGCCGCGCGCTCTGCGGGCTCACCCGCACGGCTGTGACCACCCCGGCGTCGCGGATCATCGCGACCGCGGCACCGAGCAGGTCGGGATCCAGCGGCGCCGCGTGCAGCTGCTGCAACAGCCGGATCGCCGTGGACGGTTCGGGCTCCTTCTCCGCGGCCTCGATGACCTGCGCGATCTTGGCCTCCACATGGGCGTGGCGGCCGATGAGGCCTTCGCCGTTCAGCACGCCAAGGCCGCCGAGCCGGCCCAGCTCGATCGCGAATTGCGAGGACACCAACGCATCGGTTGGGTGGGAAATCACCGGAATCTCGAACCGGTACGCGTCGAGCTGCCAGGCCGTCGAGACGTCTTTCGACGAGCGGGTGCGCCGTGCCGGCACGATGTTCACGTCGTCCAATTCGTAAGTGCGGCGGGCGGTTCGGCCCATGCCGATTTCGACCATGTCGCGCACCATCTATCTCCTCTTCGCGCAAGCGCTCATCGGGAGCTGCCCCTCAGTGGGTGTAGTAGTTCGGCGCTTCGACGGTCATCGTGATGTCGTGCGGGTGGCTCTCCTTCAACCCCGCGGCCGTGATGCGGACGAACTGCGCGTGCTGCAGCGCCTCGATGGTCGGCGAGCCGGTGTAGCCCATCGCCGCGCGCAGGCCGCCGGTGAGTTGGTGGATGACCGTGGACAGCGGGCCCCGGAACGGCACACGGCCCTCGATGCCCTCGGGGACCAGCTTGTCTTCGGAGAGCACGTCGTCCTGGAAGTACCGGTCCTTTGAGTACGACTTGCCAGCCAGACCAGACGGGCCGCGTCCTTGCATCGCGCCGAGCGAGCCCATACCGCGATAGCTCTTGAACTGCTTGCCGTTGACGAAGATCAGCTCGCCGGGCGCCTCTGCGGTTCCGGCAAGCAACGAGCCGAGCATCGTGGTCGACGCCCCGGCGGCCAGCGCCTTGGCGATGTCACCGGAGTACTGCAGGCCACCGTCGGCGATCACCGGAACACCGCGGGGGGCGCACGCGGCGACGGCCTCGAGGATCGCGGTGATCTGCGGGGCGCCGACGCCGGCCACCACGCGCGTGGTGCAGATCGAGCCCGGTCCCACGCCCACCTTCACCGCGTCGGCGCCGGCCTCCACGAGCGCAGCAGCGCCGCCGCGGGTGGCGATGTTGCCGCCGATCACTTCCACCCGCTCGCCGACCTCGGCCTTGAGCCTGGACACCATGCCGAGCACCTGCCGGTTGTGCGCGTGCGCGGTGTCGACCACGAGCACGTCGACGCCGGCCTCCGCCAGCGTCATCGCGCGCACCCATGCGTCGTCGCCGACCCCGACAGCGGCGCCGACCAGCAGCCGGCCGTCACTGTCCTTGGTGGCCAATGGATGCTGCTCGGTCTTGACGAAGTCCTTGACGGTGATCAGGCCCGTCAGCCGCCCGTGCCCGTCGACGATCGGCAGCTTCTCGATCTTGTTGCGGCGCAACAGGCCAAGCGCGGCGTCGGCGGTCACTCCCTCGCGCGCGGTGATCAGCGGCGCCTTGGTCATCACCTCGGAGACGTGCTTGTTCTGGTCCACCTCGAACCGCATGTCGCGGTTGGTGATGATCCCGACGAGCGAGCCGGACGTGTCGACGACGGGCAGGCCCGAGATCCGGAACCGTGCGCACATCGCGTCGACTTCGGCCAGTGTGTTGTCCGGCGAGCACGTCACCGGATCGGTCACCATGCCTGCCTCGGAGCGCTTGACCATCTCGACCTGGCCGGCCTGCTCGGTGACGGACAGGTTGCGGTGCAGTACGCCCATGCCGCCTGCGCGGGCCATCGCGATCGCCATCCGGGCCTCGGTGACAGTGTCCATCGCGGAGCTGACCAGCGGCACCTTCAGGCGGATCTTGCGAGTCAGCTGACTGGAGGTGTCGGCCGCGGCCGGAACCACGTCGGACGCCGCAGGCAGCAGCAACACGTCGTCGAAGGTCAGGCCGAGCATCGCGACCTTGTGCGGATCGTCGCCACCCGTGGGCACCTCGGCGCCGAGCACGTCGGTGACATACGGATCGACCGCGGCGCTACCTTCAACAATCGACATGGATGGGCCTCCATCGGCGCGGCACTAGAACACCATCCTATCGGCATAGACGTCGTTTTCCCGGCCCCGCCGCGGGCCCCGCGAGCCCGGCTGCCACACCGCGTATCCGCTGGCGCGAGACCTGTGAGCCTGCGTAATGTAGAGGCGTGCGCGACCACCTGCCACCGGGTTTGCCACCCGACCCCTTCGCCGACGACCCTTACGACCCGTCGGCCGCACTGGATGCGATCGAGCCGGGCCAGCCGCTCGACCCGCAGGAGCGCACCGCAGTGGAGGCCGACCTCGCCGACCTCGCGGTCTACGAGGCGCTGTTGGCGCACAAGGGTATTCGCGGTCTAGTGGTCTGCTGCGACGAGTGTCAGCAGGACCACTACCACGACTGGGACATGCTGCGCGCCAACCTGCTCCAGCTGCTGGTCGACGGTACGGTCCGGCCTCACGAGCCGGCTTACGACCCCGAGCCCGACGCTTACGTGACCTGGGATTACTGCCGTGGCTACGCCGACGCCTCGCTCAACGAGGCCACCACGGATCCCGACGGCTACCGCTGATCTGACTTCGCTGCCGGCTTAGTTCCGCTAGTTCCCGCCGCCGCGCTCGGCCGTGGTCATCGGCGCCTCCGGCCCATTTGCGGGCCCGTTACCGTGCCCGTTTCCGCGCGGCCCGGGAGCAAACCCGTGTTCGCCGCCATGGGAGTTGGCTGCCGTCGAGGTCGGGGGGCCCTCCGACGTCTGCTGCTGAACCACCGCTGGCGCCTGCTGCTGCGACGACGTCCCCGCCTCCGCCGACGTGCTGCTCTCGTCACTGCGGGGCGCTGACGTGACCGTCGTCGTGGTCGTCGGGGCGGACGACGTGGCGGGGGGCGGCGGAGCCGCCGTCGTGGTCGACGTGGTAGCCGTCGGCGTGGTGGTAGTCGTCGGCGTCGAGGTCGAAGACGGCGGCGGTGCCACCGCCGGGACGGGACTCGAGGTCGTCGTCGTGGCGGAGGACGAGGTGCCGGTCGCGGTCGCAGTGCCCGTCGTGGTCGCGGTTTCCGACCCGGAGGTCGTCGTCGTTGGCGACGTAGGCGGTGTTGACGACGTCGGCGGTGTTGACGACGTCGGCGGTGTTGACGACGTGGACGACGAGCTCGTCGACCCCGGCACCACGGCGGGCACCGGAAGCAGCGGCGTCGACATGCCCGGCAGAATCGGCGGCGGGGCGCCCGGCGCGAGCGTCGCGCCCGGGTCGCGCTGGACGACCTTGACGGTCAGGCTGTTCCACTGGTCGATGAGCTGGTCTTTGCGCTGCACGTCGTTGACGTCCTGCACGGTTGTGCTGACCGCGGCCAGCTTGTCCTGCGCCTGCTGCCACTGGCCCTGCTGGACGAGCTGCTGCACCTGCTCCAGCTCGGTCTGTGCGGCGAGCGCGACCTGATCTTGGCGCGTGGTCGGCGACGAACCGAACAGCGCGGAGTGCAGGCCGTACAGCGGATCGCCCGGCGCGGCGCTGTAGATGACCGCGGTGAAGCCGCCGAGGCACAACATCGCCGCGGCGACCGCGCCGGTCACGGTCATGCCGAACCGGTGGCTCGGGCGTGCTTGCTTGCCCTCGGTGAGGGCCTCAGCCGCGTCCGCGAGCGAGATGACGTGAGTGTCCGACGCCCGGCGTACGTCGTCGCGCCAGCCGGCGAGCATCGACGCGACCGGGTCCGCCTGCGACATCCGGGCACCGGCGGCGAGCGCGTCGAGGAGGCGATCGCTGCGCGCGACCGCTTCCAATCCGGATTCGTACTCAGGCATAGTCGCGACCTGCCTCGATGATCTCTGCCCGCAGCCGGGCCAGCGCGCGATGCTGGGCCACACGGACCGCTCCGGGCGAGCTGCCGACGGCCTCAGCCGTCTCCTCGGCGCTCAGCCCGACGACCACGCGCAGAATCAGGATTTCGCGTTGTTTGGCGGGCAGCAGGTTCAGCAACGCGTCCATTCGCGCCGCGGAGTCCGCCTCAATGGCCATTTGCTCTGGCCCGACGTCGGGCGTGGGCCGCTCGGGGACGTGGTCGGTGGGCTCGGCACGGTTGCGCGCGACCGCACGGTGGGCGTCTGCCACCTTGTGGGCCGCGATGCCGTACACAAACGCTAGAAAGGGCCTCCCCTGGTCCTTGTAGCGTGGCAACGCCGTGATGGCGGCCAAGCACACCTCCTGCGCCACATCATCAGCTGACAGACCACTTCGCTCGGCCGTCCCGATCCTCGCGCGGCAGTACCGCACCACGATTGGGCGAATGGTCTCCAGCACTTCACGGAGTGCGTCCCGATTGCCGGCTACTGCGTCAGCAACGACAGCATCGAGTCGATCTCCCGAATTTGTCATCGACGAACGCGTCCTCAACGTTACGGGCCAGGAGCTTCCCGGCGACCCACCCGACAATAACGATCCGTGCTCCGTCGGATCACGTCAGCGAGACCAAACGCCACCGCCGTGTCGGACGGCCTCGGCGCAGGCGTCCCGAACGGCACGAACGTCCGCGGCATCGCAAACGTTGCTGCCGATGTCGACAAGCAGGCTGGCCGCCGCCCAACGAAGCGGAGTCAGGCCGAGGCGACCGGTGCTGACCAGCGCATCGTCTGCCACGCCACGCGCGAGGTCGACCTGACCGGCGCTGCACAGCGCCGCCGCGCGCACGACCGAGGTCTTCACCCGGTGGCGCGCCGACCGCGATCCGGCGGCCAGCTCGGCCGCGTGGTCGGCGTGCCGGACCGCCTCGGTGCCCTCGCCGCCGACCATCGCCCGCTCGGCGGCGACCCACCGCCAGCGCAGCGGCAGCCGATCGGGCAGCCCGGGCTCGTCCATCAGTGCACGCGCTCGTTCCAGCAACGCCGCCGACGCCCCGAAGCGCCGCAAACCCAGCGCGTCGGCCGAGAGGCCGATCAGCGCGTCGACGGCGGCTTCGGCATCTTTGCCGGCCAGTGCCAAGGCACGGCCGTCCCAGCGATGGGCGTCGGCGTGGCCACCCAGCTGGCGCAGGAACGACCCGGAGGTGCTGTGCGCCAGTGAGGCCAGCGGACCGTCGGCGACGCGCCGACGCAGCGCGGCCAGGTCGGCCTGCGCGCTGCCGTAGCGGCCCTGGCCGCCCGCGGCCACCGCGCGCAGCCACAAGTCGTGCGCCGACTCGGCGGCGGGCAGGGGCCAGCGACCCGGATCGTCGCCGAACGCCGCGGCAGCCAACACCGCCGACCACTGACCGCTCATCGAAGGGCGACCGTATCAGCCACGCGCACGTCCCCAAACGCCGATGAAGCCCGGCAACATTCGTTAACAGTTTGTGGGCTGCATGTTAATTCGATGTCAACTGCCTACTGAGCGCTAGAAATTGCGCGGCGACACAGAGCGATGCGAACTGCGGAAACTCGGTGAAGCACCGCGCCGCGCCTTCCCCAATACCATGTTCGTCGTTGCGAACGCATCCCAACGATGAACATGACGTAAATTCCCCAACTGCGGTTATGTCGTTTGGCACACAGGGTGGCTATTGACTGCATTTGCTAAGCGCCCCTACCTTGTCAGCACGAGTAGTCATCGGCGACATCTCCGGAGATCGGTTCCACGACTCACCGTCCGCTTGGCACTCCAAATGGACTTGGCGAGAGGGGTTTTCCATGCCACAGCCGCAGCAGCTACCCGGACCTAACGCAGACATCTGGGACTGGCAGATGCACGGCCTGTGCCGGGGTGTCGATTCGTCGATGTTCTTCCATCCCGATGGCGAGCGGGGCCGCGCCCGGGCACAACGTGAGATACGCGCCAAGGAGATGTGCCGGCGCTGCCCGGTGATAGCCCAGTGCCGCGCCCACGCACTGTCGGTCGGTGAGCCGTACGGCATTTGGGGCGGGCTGTCGGAATCCGAGCGAGAGCTTCTGTTGAAGCGGGGCATTCGCCGCACGGCTTGACGTCAGCAACAGCAAGCAACGGCCCATCCCGATTTCGGGGTGGGCCGTTGCGTTTGACCGGACTAGGGCGTGTCTCTTAAATGTCGTAGCCACGTGCAGATTGCTGCGAGGAGTGCGGCGGCGCGGTAAGTGATGGCGAGCTTGTCGTAGCGGGTTGCTAGGCCGCGCCAATTCTTGATGATGTTGAAGGATCGTTCGATCACGTTGCGGCGCTTGTATTTCTGGGCGTCGAGTGTGATCGGGCGGCCGCCTTGGCGGCCACGACGCTTGCGATGACCGATCTGGTCGGACGGTTCAGCGATGACCGCCTCGATGCCCCGGGACCGCAGATGGGTCCGGTTCGCCCGCGCAGTAGGCCTTATCACCCAGCACCGCAACAGGCCGGGTACGGGGCCGGCCCCCGCCCAGCCGTGGCACCCGCAGCTGATCCATCAACACGGTGAACACCGGCCAATCATGCGCATGACCAGGGCCGATCAGCACCACCAGCGGCAGACCGTGGCCGTCGCACAGTTGGTGGATCTTGGTGCTCAACCCACCGCGGGAGCGGCCCACACCATGGTCGGCGGGTTCATCGAGCAAATTCGTGTAATTCGACAGTGCCCCCTGTGTCGCGCGCCAGGCTCGCGCCGTGCTGATGCACCCGGCAGATCGTCGAATCCACAGCCACCGACCAATCGATAACGCCTTCAGCGTCAGCCAGGGTCAACAACCTGGTCAAGATGGCGTCCCAGGTGCCATCGCCGGCGAACCGGCGATGCCGCTTCCACACTGTCGGCCAGGGACCGAAATCCGCAGGCAGATCCCGCCACGCGATCCCGCAGCGGTACCGGTAGACGATCCCCTCGATCACCTGACGGTGATCCCGAAACGGGCGCCCCCGCACCCCATCCGAACACGGCAACAACGGCTCAATCACACTCCACTGCCCATCGGTCAACACCGCATCACGAGTCACACCGATAACGCTCACCCACAACCGCGGTCACGTTAGGGAGACACGCCCTAGTTCGCGTGGCCGTGATGGTCGTCGGAGGATTGCTCCGGCTTGTCCACCACCGCGGTCTCGGTGGTGTTCGACTACAGGCGCACCACCCCCCACCGCGACACGTAAACCTCTGCGGCGACACGCCGAGAACACCCGCAGTGGTTTCAGTCTTGAGGCCGGTGGGGCCGGGTGCTCCGTGCAGGGTGTCTCAGTGGGCGTGGCCGTGGTGATGACCGTGGTGGTCGTCCTCCTCCTCGGCCGGCTTTTCCACGACGGCGGTCTCGGTGGTGAGCACCATCCGGGCCACCGAGGCGGCGTTGAGCACCGCCGACCGGGTGACCTTCACGGGGTCGATGATGCCGTCAGCGACGAGGTCGCCGTAGGTCAGCGTGGCCGCGTTCAGGCCGTGACCCGCGGGCAACTCGGCGACTCGGTTCACCGCGACCGCGCCGTCCAGCCCGGCGTTGGCGGCGATCCAGTACAGCGGCGTCGTCAGCGCCGCCGAGAACACGTCGACGCCGAGTGCCTCGTCGCCGTCCAGCGACGCACGCAGGTCGGCGAGCTTGGAGCGGGCCTGCACCAGCGCCGAGCCGCCGCCCGGCACGATGCCCTCCTCGACCGCGGCCTTGGCGGCCGCCACCGCGTCCTCGACGCTCTCCTTGCGCTCCTTGAGCGCGGCCTCGGTGGCGGCACCGACCTTGATGACCGCCACTCCGCCGGCCAGCTTGGCCAGCCGCTCCTCGAGCTTCTCGCGGTCCCAGTCGGATTCGGTGGTTTCAATCTCGGCACGCAACTGCTTCGCGCGCGCCGTGACGGCCTCCTCGCCGCCGCCGCCGTCGATGATCGTGGTGGTGTCCTTGGTGACCACGATCCGCCGGGACGTGCCGAGCACCTCCAGGCCGACCTCACGCAGCAGCAGGCCGACGTCGGCGTTGACCACCTGCGCGCCGGTCACCACCGCGAGGTCCTCGAGGAACGCCTTGCGGCGATCACCGAAGAACGGCGCCTTGACCGCGACGGTCTTCAGCGTCTTACGGATCGCGTTGACCACCAACGTCGACAGCGCCTCACCCTCGACGTCCTCGGCGATGATCAGAAGCGGCTTACCGGACTGCGCGACCTTCTCCAGCAGCGGCAGGAAGTCGGGCAGCGAACTGATCTTCTCGCGGTGCAGCAGCACGTACGCGTCTTCGAGAACGGCTTCCATCGAGTCGAAGTCGGTGATGAAATACGCCGACAGGAACCCCTTGTCGAATTGGACGCCGTCGGTGATCTCCAGCTCCGTGCTCAGCGTCGACGATTCCTCGACGGTCACGACGCCGTCGTGGCCGACCTTGGTCATCGCCTCGGCGACCAACTCGCCGATCTCCTCGTCGCGCGACGACACGGTGGCCACCTGCGCGATCGCGTTCTTCTCGGTCACCGGTGTGGCCGAGGCCAGCAGCGCCTCGGACACCGCGTCGGCCGCTTTGGAGATGCCCGCCCCGAGCTTGATCGGGTTGGCACCCGCGGCAACGTTCCGCATGCCGCCTTTCACCAACGCCTGCGCTAACACCGTCGCGGTCGTGGTGCCGTCGCCGGCGACGTCGTTGGTCTTGGTCGCCACCGACTTCACCAACTGGGCGCCCAGGTTCTCGAACGGGTCTTCCAGGTCGATCTCCCGTGCGATCGTGACGCCGTCGTTGGTGACGGTGGGGCCACCAAACGCCTTGGCCAGCACGACATGTCGGCCCCGTGGGCCAAGCGTCACGCGGACCACGTCGGCGAGCTTGTCGACCCCTGCCTCCATCGCACGGCGTGCGGTTTCGTGGTATTCAATCTGTTTTGGCATAAACGTGTCCCGTCTTCATACGCATGCCGCCCCGGTAATCGCCGGCTGTCGCGCAGGGATCGCCGGGGCGGACACGCTCGTCGCTACTTGTTGACGATCGCCAGCACGTCGCGGGCCGACAGGATCAGGTACTCCTCGCCGTTGTACTTGATCTCGGTGCCGCCGTACTTGCTGTAGATGACGGTGTCGCCTTCCGACACGTCCAGCGGGATCCGCTTCTCGCCGTCCTCATCCCAACGGCCTGGGCCGACGGCGACAACGGTGCCTTCCTGCGGCTTCTCCTTGGCAGTGTCAGGGATGACCAGACCGGACGCGGTCGTGGTCTCGGCCTCGTTGGCCTGAACGAGGATCTTGTCCTCGAGTGGCTTGATGTTAACGCTCGCCACGGTTAGAGCCCTCCAGTTGACTCGGGGTGCGGTCTGGGACCTTCCCCAGACCTGTCGGAATTACCAGGTGTTCGGCATAACGCCTGCTCTCGCGCCGTCGTCGCGGGTGTCGACCCGGGAGCTGTCCGCCTGCCACCTAGCACTCTATACATGCGAGTGCTAGCACTCAAGGGAGGTCTGCTACACCTTTGACGAGACGACGGGCAGCCCTGGATCTGCGCCCGCGACCAGCGCGGATGGCTCCGCGCCCGCCGCAACAAGGTGCGCCGCGAACGACGCGATCATCGCGCCGTTGTCCGTGCACAGCCGCGGCCGCGGGATACGCAACGTGAGTCCGGCCGCTGTGCAACGCTGTCCGGCCAGCTCGCGCAGCCGGGAGTTGGCTGCGACCCCGCCGGCGATCAGCAGCGTTGACACGCCGAGGTCGGTGGCGGCGCGCAGCGCCTTGCCGGTCAGCACATCGGCGACGGCCTCCTGGAAGCCGGCGGCGACGTCGGCCGGCTCGTAGTCGGGGTGGCTTTCCAGATACCGTGCCACCGCGGTCTTCAGGCCCGAAAAGCTGAACGCGTACGGGTCGTCTCGCGGGCCGGTCATCCCGCGGGGGAACACGATCGCGCCGCGGTCGCCGGCGCGGGCCAGATCGTCGAGCACCTTCCCGCCCGGATAGCCCAGCCCGAGCAGCCGCGCCACCTTGTCGTAGGCCTCGCCGGCCGCGTCGTCTACCGTGCTGCCGAGTTCGACGATCGGCTCGCCAAGCGACCGCACGTGCAACAGGTTCGTGTGCCCGCCGGACACCAGCAGCCCAACGCATTCCGGCAGCGGGCCGTGGTCGTAGACGTCGGCGGCCAGGTGACCGCCGAGGTGATTCACCCCGTAGAACGGTAGGTCCCAGGCGGCGGCGTACGCCTTGGCCGCGGCGACGCCCACCAGCAGCGCCCCGGCCAGTCCGGGTCCGATGGTCGCGGCGACGATGTCGGGCTTGGCCACACCGGCCCTCGCCAGCGCGCGGCGCATCGTCGGGCCGAGGGCTTCCAGGTGCGCGCGCGACGCGATCTCGGGCACCACACCGCCGAAGCGGGCGTGCTCGTCGACGCTGGAGGCGACCTCGTCGGCAAGCAGCGTCACCGTTCCGTCGGCGCCGAGTTCGGCGATTCCGACACCTGTTTCGTCACAGGAGCTTTCGATCGCGAGAACGACGGTCATTGCGGGTCCCGCCGCATCGTGTACGCGTCGGCGCCGCTGACCCGGTAGTAGCGCTTGCGCCGCCCGACCTCGATGAAGCCGGCCCGGTGGTACAGCGCGATCGCGGCCGCGTTGTCGGTGCGCACTTCCAGATACACGGTGCCGCCGTGGGCGCGGTCCAGAACTGCGTCCAGCAGTAGCCGGCCTATCCCCTGCCCCTGATAGGCCGGGTCGACGCCGATCGTGTGCACCTCGTATTCGTGCGGCGGCAGCAGGCCGAGCCGCGCGATGCCCGCGTAGCCGACCAGCTTGTCATCGGTTCGGGCGGCAACGTAGTAGTTGTGCCGCGAGCCCAGTTCGTGCAGGAAAGCCGACACCGGCCACGGGTCGTCGCCGTCGAACAACCGGGCTTCGAGCTCGGCGCACCGGGCGACGTCGGCACGGGTCAGGGCTTCGATCGTGACGGTCACCGCGCCACCGCCGCACGCTCGGCGAGCGTCTTCGCATCGGGACGGCGCAGATACAACGGCACCAGCGGCGTGGGCGTGGCGGTCCAGTCGGTGACCGCACGCGCCAGCCCGATTGCGGTCGGATAGGCCGCGTCGAGCCGCGGCAGGTCGAACATTCCAGCCGCGGGGCCGGCGACCGACACGGCGGATCCGATCGGCACATCGGCCGGCCTGTTGACGGCCGGACCGTCGATGCGTGTGCCGTCGCGATAGCGCGCCCAGTAGACCTCGCGGCGGCGCGCGTCGGTGACGACGAGCACGGCGCCCCTTTGCAAGCCCGACGTGACCACGCCGATCGCGTCCAGGCTGCACACACCGTGGACCGGCAGGGCGAGCGCGTGGCCGTATGCGGCGGCGCTGGCCATGCCGACGCGCAGGCCGGTGAAAGGCCCCGGCCCGCAACCCACCACGACGGCGCCGAGGTCGGCGAAGGTCAGTCCGGCATCGGCCAGCGCGTCCAGCACGTTCGGCGTCAGCCGTTCCGCATGAGCGCGGGCATCGACAGTGACGCGCTCGGCGAGCACCTCCAGGCCGGCCTCGCCGCGGCGCACCACTCCGGCGGTGACCGCCGGAGTGGACGTGTCGAGTGCGACCAGGATCACGTCCTGCTCCATTTCCATGTGGCGGTGCGCACATCGGAGTCGAGGCCGCGCTGCAGCCGCACGTCGAGGTGACGGTCCGAAAGCCGCTCGGCCAGGCCCTCCCCCCATTCGACCACCACGACGGCGTCGTCGAGGTCGGTGTCGAGGTCGAGCGAATCCAGCTCGCCCAGCAGGTCGCTGCCGGCGTGGTCGAGCAGCCGATACATGTCGACGTGCACCATGGCCGGCGCTCCGGCTCGCCGCGCCCGGTGCACGCGTGCCAGCACGAACGTTGGCGACGTCACCGGCCCCTCGACATCCATCGCCCGCGCGATGCCCTTGGCCAGCACGGTCTTTCCCGCACCGAGCGGGCCGGACAGCACGACCACGTCGCCGGCGCTTAGCTCGGCGCCCAGCCGCTCGCCGAGCTGGAAGGTCTCGTCGGCCGACAAGAGCGTCGCGGTGTCACCCATGCGGCCTGATCTTCTGGCGAAGCTTGCGGGTGAACGCGACGAGTTTCGACGGCGTCGCGCGTTCCACCAATCGCACCAGCGCGTCGTCGATCGCCTCCGGCTGTTCCAGCTGGACGAGATGCCCGGCGCCGCCGACGATCACCAGTTCGGACTTCGGTAGCGCAGCCGCCATCTCCTCCGAATGCGCCGGCGGGGTGAGCGAATCGTGGTCACCACAGGCGATCAGGGTGGGAACGTCCGCCAGCACGGGCAGTGCGGCGCTTTCGTCGTGAACTTCCAGCGCATGCAGGAACTCGACCATCGTGGTGACGGGCGTGTCGTGAATCATCTTCTCCGAGAACGCCACAACACTTGGGCTGATCTTCTCGTCACTGTACGACGCGGCACGCAGGATCGGGCTCAGCACCGAGCGCGCGGCACCGCGACCGCGAAGCACGAGCTTGGGCGCATAGCGGGCCGCGAAGCGGACCGCCTCCAGCGCGGGGTTCTGCAGGATCTCCCCCAGCGGCGACCGCGGCAGCCCCTCGGCAGCCGAGGAGATCAGCGCCGCGCCGACGACCCGGCCGCCGTACCGCCCCGGGAACTGGCGGGCGTGCGACAGCACCGTCATGCCGCCCATCGAATGACCGACCAACACCACCGGGCCGCGGGGAACCATTACCTGCAACACGGTTTCCAGGTCGCGGCCGAGTTGGGCAACGGTGTAGGTCTCGGTGGGCGCTTCGCCGGACTGGCCGTGGCCGCGCTGGTCGTAGAAGACCATTCGAACCTGTTCGCCCCACTCCTCTTCCAGCCGTGCCCGCTGGAAATGGAACGCGCCCATGCACATACAGAACCCGTGTGCGAACACAACGGTCAGCGGCGCATCCTCGGGGCCGACCTCGCGCACTGCCAGCGGCACGCCGTCCGGCGTCGTCACCACATCACCACGGTCGGCGTCGAGGAGCTCGAAATTCTCCCCGGCATAGGGGTCGTCGATGCCATCGCGCTTGCCGAACGAGCGGGCGGCGGACACGCCGGCGACGGTGCCGACCGCGGCCAGTCCGGCGACACCGGCCAGCAAGCCGGCCTGGCGCGCGCGGCGCCCTCGCACTTCGTCGCCGCCGGTCGTGGTGATGAGCCGCTCAGCACTTTTCGCCGCGCGGCGCGCCAGCCTTTCGTCCAGACTCTTGGCCCTGCGCTGCCGCGGTGCTTTGTCACCCAATTTGGCCGGCCTCACGGTAAACGCGGGTCACCCGTCCACGCGGACTGGTCACGATCTCGTAGTGGATGGTGTCGAGCAGGTCGGCCCAATCCTGTGCGGTCGGTTCACCTTCGGTGCCCGGACCGAACAGCACCGCGGTATCGCCTTCGTGGACCTCCGTTTCGTTCGGCCCGAGATCGACGACGAACTGGTCCATGCAGATCCGTCCGACGCTGCGCCGCAGCCGGCCGTTGATCAGGACGTCGATCCGCCCGCTCAGTGCCCGGTAGACGCCGTCGGCGTAACCGATCGGCATCAGCGCGAGCGTGGTGTCGTGCTCGGCGACCCAGGTGTGCCCGTAGGACACGCCCTCACCCGCGCGCAGCGATTTCACCAGCGCGACAGAGCATCTGAGCGTCATCGCGGGCACGAGCCCCATTTGACCACGCTCCGGGATCGGGCTCAGCCCGTATACCGCGATACCGGGCCGCACCATGTCGAATGCGAGATCCGGGCGCGACATCGCCGCAGGCGAATTTGACAAATGCGCGATCTCATAACGCACCCCTTGCGCCCGAGCCTGCGCAAGCATGTCCGAAAACCGCTGAGCCTGAAGATCGTTGGTTGGGTGCTCGGGCTCGTCGGCGTGCACCATGTGTGACATCATTCCGTGCACGCGAACCGTGCCCTCGGCCTGCGCACGCAGAAGCGCGTCGAGCATCACCGGGTACTCGGCGGCGCTGACACCGTTGCGGTTGAGGCCGGTGTCGACTTTGACCGTGACGGAGGCGGTGACACCGCTACGCCGCACCGCGTCGAGCACCTCGCCGAGCTGACGCACCGACGACACCGCGATCTGGACGTCGGACCGCACGGCAGGAGCGAAGTCGCTGCCGGGGGCGTGCAGCCATGACAGCACCGGCGCGGTGATGCCGTCACGGCGCAGCGCGAGCGCCTCGTCGATGGTGGCCACGCCCAGTTCGGCGGCGCCGGCGGCCAGCGCTGCGCGGGCGACGCGGGTCGCGCCGTGTCCGTAGCCGTCGGCCTTCACGACGGCCATCACCGCCGCGTCACCGGCGTGCTCGCGCAGGACCCGGATGTTGTTGTCTATCGCGCCGAGGTCGACCACGGCCTCAGCCGAGGTGTTCGGGCCGGTGTTCGGCGGTGTCGCCAACGGAATCGTGTGCATGTCAGATCACCGTTGACGATTGTCCCAGAACGGCGCGCCGGGGTGAGCCGGCCGGTGGCGCCTTCAGTGCGCGAAATGCCGCTGGTTGTTGAACAGCCCCTGGGGTTTGAGCTGGTCGAGGTGCTGCAGGACCGCTACGACATCGTCGCGCAGCGACCGGGCCAGGTCGGCGGAGAAGCCGTCGCGGACCACTATCCGCAGCACCGAGACGTCGGTGGCATTGTCGGGCATCGTGTAGGCGGGCACCTGCCAGCCGTAGGACCTCAGGGCGGCGGACACGTCGAACTCGGTGTAGCCGAAATCACCCGCCAGCCGGAACGCCACGACCGGGATCGCCGACCCGTCGGAGATCACCTCGAAGTGCTTGCCTTTGTGCAGCTCGTCGGCCAGCCAGCGGGCGGTGTGGGACAGGCATTGCATCACCTGGGTGTAGCCGGCCCGCCCGAGCCTCAGGAGGTTGTAGTACTGGCCGACCACCTGGCTGCCGGGCCGGGAGAAATTCAGCGTGAACGTCGGCATGTCACCGCCGAGGTAGTTGACCCGAAAGACCAGGTCCTTGGGCAGGCTTTCGTGGTTGCGCCACACCACGAAGCCGATGCCGGGATAGGTCAGCCCGTACTTGTGGCCGCTGACGTTGATCGAAGCGACGCGCGGTATCCGAAAGTCCCATTCCAGGTCGGGATGCAGGAATGGGACGACGAAGCCGCCGCTGGCCGCGTCGATGTGCATCGGGACGTCGACACCCCCGTCGGCGGCGAGCTTGTCCAGCGCCGCGGCGATCTGGCCGATCGGCTCCAGCTCACCGGTGTAAGTGGTGCCGAGGATCGCGACCACTCCGATCGTGTCCTCGTCGACCGCGTTGACGACCTGCTCCGGGGTGATCACGTAACGGCCCTTCTCCATCGGCAGGTATCGGGGTTCGACCTCGAAGTATCGGCAGAACTTCTCCCACACCACCTGCACGTTCGACCCCATGATCAGGTTCGGTTTGCGCGTCCGCCACCCGTCGCCGACCCGCTCCTTCCACCGCCACTTCAACGCCAGGCCGCCGAGCATCACCGCCTCGCTGGAGCCGATGGTGGACACCCCGGTGGCACTGAGCGGGTCGTCGTCGCGCAGATCCTCGGCGTGGAACAGGTCGGCGACCATCGACACGCACCGCGACTCGATCGCGGCGGTGGCCGGGTACTCGTCCTTGTCGATCATGTTCTTGTCGAACGTCTCAGCCATCAGCTTCTCGGCCTGCGGTTCCATCCAGGTGGAGACGAACGTCGCAAGGTTCAGCCGTGAACTGCCGTCGAGCATCAACTCGTCGTGGATGAACAGGTACGCCGCATCCGGATCCATCGTCTCGTCGGGCATCCGCAACGACGGGACCGGGGCGGTGAACAACCGTGCCGTGTAGGCCGGTGCGATGGACGACGTCGGGTGGGATACGCGGGGCATTGAGAGTCCTTTCCGTTACAGGGCGGCTTCTACAGATTGGCCAGGGCGGCGCGGATGTGGGCGAGAATCCGAGACGCCGACGTGGGCGCGGGGCGCGGGCCGGGATCGGCGGCGGACAGGTTCGCCGCATGGGCGTGCACGAACGCGGCGGCCGCTGCGGCTTCGCCGGTGGGCAGCCCGGCGGCCAGCAGCGCGCCGATCATCCCCGACAGCACGTCGCCCGACCCCGCGGTGGCGGCCCAGGACTGCCCGGCCGGGTTCAGGTAGACGGGCCCGTCCGGTTCGGCGATCACGGTGACGTAGCCCTTGAGCAGCACGGTGGCGCCCAACCGATCCGCGAGCTTGCGGGTGGCGCCGACGCGGTCGTCGCCGGGCGGCGAGCCGGCCAGCCGGGCGAACTCACCGGCATGCGGGGTCAACACCGTCGGCGCTTTCCGCGACCCGACGAGGTCGGGGTGCGCGGCGAGGATCGTCAGCGCGTCGGCGTCGACGATCACCGGCAGGTCGGTGTTCAGCGCGAACCACAACGCCGAGGCACCGGCCTCGTCCGTGCCGAGGCCCGGTCCGACCGCCCAGGCCTGGACTCGCCCGGCGGCCTCGGCGCTGGGTGACGCGATGACCTCCGGCCAGTGCGAGAGCACCTGCGCGGCGGCCGTTCCGGCGTACCGGACCATGCCCGATGTCGCCGCCACCGCGGCACCGCTGCACAGCACGGCCGCACCCGGGTAGGTGGCCGATCCGGCCAGAATGCCGGTGACGCCCTGGGTGTACTTGTCGTCGTGCGGCCCGGGCACCGGCCAGCGGGCTTTGACGTCTGCGGCCTCGAACCCCAGCAGGTCGGTTTCCGGGAGGTCCAGGCCGATGTCGACGAGCCGGACGCGACCGCATTCACCAAGGGTGTGAACGGGTTTCAGCCCGCCGAACGTGACGGTCAGTGCGGCGTGTACGTGCGGTCCGCTGGTGGCGCCGGTCTGCACGTCGATGCCGCTCGGAATGTCGACCGCAACGACGGGGATCCCGGTGGCATCGACAGCCGCGAACACCTCGGCGGCGGCGGACCGCAGCGGACCGGAGCCGGATATGCCGACGACGCCGTCGATCACCAGATCGGTCTCCCCGGGGACGCCCTCGACGACGCGGCCTCCTGCCCCGATGAAAGCCGCCAACGCTTTGTGGTGGGTGCGTTCCGGGTTGAGCAGCACCGCACAGGCGCCGGCGCCGCGCCGACGCAGGAACGTCGCCGCCCAGAGCGCGTCGCCACCGTTGTCTCCGGAGCCGACGACCGCGCATACCCGACGCCCCGACACCCCGCCGGTGCGGGCCGTCAACTCACAGGCGATCACCGTCGCCAGCCCGTAGGCGGCGCGGCGCATCAGCGCCCCGTCGGGCAGGCTGGCAAGCAGCGGCGCTTCGGCCGCACGCATCTCGTCGGCGGAGTAGTAGTACCGCATCGCCCTTAGGATTCCACGCGGCAACATGAGCTGTCGACGCACGGCCCGGCGACGACCACTGACGGTCGGGACTACTCGACGGTGACGGACTTGGCCAGGTTGCGCGGCTTGTCGACGTCGTAGCCGCGGGCCCGGGCCACCGACGCGGCGAACACCTGCAGCGGGATCGTCGACAGCAGCGGCTGGAAAAGCGTTGTCGCCGCGGGTATCTCGAAGATGTGGTCGGCGTACGGCCGGACGGTATCGTCGCCCTCCTCGGCGATCACGATCGTGACGGCGCCGCGGGCCTGGATCTCGCGGATGTTGGACAGCAGCTTAGCGTGCAGCGTCGACGCGCCCTTCGGCGACGGCATCACGACGATCACCGGCATGCCGTCGTCGATCAATGCGATCGGGCCGTGCTTGAGCTCGCCGGCGGCGAAGCCCTCTGCATGCATGTACGCCAGTTCTTTGAGCTTCAGCGCGCCTTCGAGGGCGACGGGGTAGCCGACATGCCGGCCGAGGAACAGGATCGTCGACGCCGAGGCGAACCGACGACCCAACTCGGCGACGGGCCGCAGGTCAGCCAGCACCCGGGCGACCAACTCGGGCATGGCCTCGAGTTCGCGGTACTCGCGTGCCACCTCATCGGGGTACTTCGTACCGCGCGCCTGCGCCAGCGCCAGCCCCACAACGCAGTTCGCCGCGATCTGGGCGAGGAAAGTCTTCGTCGCCGCCACGCCGATCTCCGGGCCGGCGCGGGTGTAGAGCACCGCATCGCACTCTCGCGGGATCTGCGAGCCGTTCGTGTTGCAGATCGCCAGGACCTTGGCTTTCTGCTTCTTCGCATGTCGTACCGCTTCGAGTGTGTCGGCCGTTTCGCCGGACTGTGAGATCGCCACCACCAGCGTGCTGCGGTCCAGCACCGGGTCGCGGTACCGGAATTCGCTGGCCAGCTCCACTTCGACGGGCAGCCGTGTCCAGTGCTCGATCGCGTACTTGGCCAGCAGCCCGGAGTGGTACGCGGTGCCGCAGGCGACGACGAAGACTTTGTCGATCTCACGCAGCTCGCCGTCGGAGAGCCGCTGCTCGTCGAGCACGATCCGGCCGTCGACGAAGTGACCGAGCAGTGTGTCGGACACCGCGGCGGGTTGCTCGGCGATCTCCTTGAGCATGAAGTACTCGTAGCCACCCTTTTCTGCGGCCGACAGGTCCCAGTCGATGTGAAACTTCCGGTACTCGTCGACGTCCTGCCCGTTGAAGTCGGTGATGCGGTAGCCGTCGGCGTTGATCACCACCGCCTGGTCCTGGCCCAGCTCGACGGCGTCGCGGGTGTACTCGATGAACGCGGCCACATCCGAGCTGACGAACATCTCGCCGTCGCCGACACCGAGGACCAGCGGCGTCGAGCGACGCGCCGCGACGATGGTGCCAGGCTCGTCGGCGTTGGCGAACACCAGCGTGAAGTGGCCGTCCAGCCGGCGCAGCACGGCCAGCACGGAGGCCGTGAAGTCGCCGGCGGTGTCGCCGTGCCGGTACTGCTGGGCCACCAGATGCACGGCCACCTCGGTGTCGGTGTCGCTGGCGAACTCGACGCCGGCGCCTTCGAGCTCGCGGCGCAGCGTCGCGAAGTTCTCGATGATCCCGTTGTGGACGACCGCGATCGTGCCGGCGGCGTCGCGGTGGGGGTGGGCGTTGCGGTCGGTGGGCCGGCCGTGGGTGGCCCAGCGGGTGTGGCCGAGGCCGGTGTGGCAGTGCAGCGCCGCGGGGTCGCTGGACTGCAGCGCTTCCTCGAGGTTGGCCAGCCGCCCGGCGCGCCGCCGGACCGTCAACCCGCCGTCCCCGTCGATCAGGGCGATGCCGGCCGAGTCATAGCCGCGGTACTCCATGCGCCGCAGCGCGTCGATCACCACGTCGCAGGCTGATCGCTGCCCGACGTAGCCGACGATTCCACACATAGCTGACCAGGGTAGTGCAGCGAACGGCAAGCCGCGGTCAGCTACGGTCAACACATGGCCAGCACACGCAAGCTGTTCGGCGCTCTGACCCGTCGCGGGCCACACCAGGTTTTGCACGGTGACCTGGCCTTTGCTGGCCTGCCAGGGGTGGTGTACACCCCGGAGTCGGGCCTGAATCTGCCGGGTGTCGCGTTCGGTCACGATTGGCTCACAGGCGTCGATCGTTACCTGGGCACCCTCGAGCACCTGGCGTCCTGGGGAATCGTCGCCGCCGCCCCGGACACCGAGCGCGGGCTCGCCCCGTCGGCGCCACGCCTGGCGTTCGACCTGGGCAGCACGCTGGACATCATCGCCGGGGTTCGGTTGGGGCCGGGCAAGATCAGCGTGCACCCGACAAAGCTCGGCGTGGTGGGTCATGGTTTCGGTGGGTCGGCGGCCGTGATGGCGGCCGCCGAGCGATTGGGCACGCAGGGTTTCTCGCCGGAGACGGTGGCGGCGGTGTTCCCGACGATCACCAAGCCGCCGGCCGAGGAGGCTGCGGCGCGGCTGACCATTCCGGGGCTCGTGTTCAGCGCACCGGGTGATCCGGCGAACCTGCGCTCGAACGCGCTGGAGTTGTCCCGGGCGAGGGACGCCATGGTGTTGCGGGTCCTCAGCAAGGCCAGCCCGGGCGGGTTCGCGGAAGGGCGTCGCCTGACGCGGATCCTGGGGCTCCCCGGGCCGAACCGCAAGACCCAGGAGACGGTCCGGGCGCTGCTGACCGGGTTCTTGCTCTACCAACTCACCGGCGACAAGGCCTACAGAGAGTTCGCCGACCCGAAGGCACAGCTGCCGGGGACCTCGAAGCTCGAGGAGCCGCTGGAGCCGGCCAAGCCGGAGGAGAAGATCGTCGCACTCCTCAAGTGACGACTTGTGAAAACCCGCCGGCCACCCGATCGAGAGCTGTCCGTACCGCGTCGACGCGGGCGACGCGGGAACGATCGGACCTGGCGCCGTCAAAAGCCAGATGCGACAGATGGATTCGGACAGCCGTCGACGCCGACACCGGTGATGTCTGGTCCCCGGCCGGCTTGGACGAAGCAGCGCCCGCGTGTGGTTCCGGCTAGCCCTGCTCGCTGACGCAGTTCGCCACCCGAAGGGCCACCTGTTTGGCGGTGTCTTCGTCGGGGGCTTCCACCATCACGCGCACGAGCTGCTCGGTTCCGGACGGGCGCAACAGGATTCGTCCCGTGTCGCCGAGCTCGGCTTCGGCGTCGGCGACCGCGGCCTTCACTGACGGGGCGGACGCGACGGACGTCTTGTCCTGGACCTCGACGTTGATCAGGATCTGCGGCAACGTGTTCATCGCCGATGCGAGCTCGTGGAGAGGTATGCGGGTCTGCGCCATCCGCGACATCAGCCGCAGGCCGGTGACGATCCCGTCGCCGGTGGTGCCCAGCGACGGCATCACGATGTGGCCGGACTGCTCGCCGCCAAGCGCGTAGTTGCCGGCCCGCAGTTCCTCCAGCACGTAGCGATCCCCCACTGCGGTGGTGCGGACCTCGATGCCGGCGGCGCGCATCGCCAGATGCAGGCCGAGGTTGCTCATCACGGTGGTCACCAGCGTGTTCGCCGGCAGCTCGTCGGCCTCCTTCATCGCCAGCGCGAGGATGACCATGATCGCGTCGCCGTCGACAACCCGGCCGGTGGCGTCGACGGCCAGGCAGCGGTCGGCGTCACCGTCGTGGGCCAGGCCCAGGTCGGCGCCGTGCGCGATGACCGCGGCCTGCAGCGCGTCGATGTGCGTCGAGCCGCAGCCGTCGTTGATGTTCAGACCGTTCGGCGCGGCGCTGATCCCGATGACCCGTGCACCCGCCGCCTGGTAGGCGCGCGGGGCAACGGTCGAGGCGGCGCCGTTCGCGCAGTCGACGACCACGCTCAGGCCGTCCAGCCGGGTGGTGAGGGCCTTGCCTGCGTGGCGCAGGTACCGGTCGATCGCGTCCTCGGCGTCGACCACGCGTCCGATGGCCGCGCCCTCGGGCCGGCTGCCGGGCCCGGCGGAAACCAGCTCTTCGATGCGGTCCTCGGTCGCGTCGTCGAGTTTGTGGCCTCCGGGGCCGAACACTTTGATGCCGTTGTCGGGCATCGGGTTGTGCGAGGCGGAGATCACCACGCCGAAGTCGGCATCGTAGGCGCTGGTCAGGTAGGCCACGGCCGGGGTCGGCAGCACGCCGACCCGCAGCGCGTCCACGCCCTCGCTCGTCACCCCCGCGATGACCGCGGCTTCGAGCATTTCACCGCTGGCCCGGGGATCGCGGCCGATCACCGCGACACGGCGACGCGACCGACCGGAGCTACCGAGGCGGCGAGCCGAAGCCGCCCCGACGGCAAGTGCCAACTCTGCGGTCAGTTCACGATTGGCGATCCCGCGCACGCCGTCGGTGCCGAACAGTCGAGCCATGGGCACAAACTTCTCACACCCGGCGCCCGAAGACACAACCGACGTCGTAATCGGGTATAAGGCCGCCGAACCGAAACCCGAACGAGACCGTCGCGGTGTAGGGGTCAGCGCTTCGAGTACTGCGGGGCCTTGCGCGCCTTCTTCAGGCCGTACTTCTTGCGCTCGGTGGCCCGCGGATCGCGGGTCAGGAAGCCGGCCTTCTTCAATGCGGGCCGGTCCTCCGGCTGCACCAGGATCAACGCCCGCGCGATCGCCAGCCGCAGCGCGCCGGCCTGCCCGGACGGGCCGCCGCCGCCGAGGTGGGCGTAGATGTCGAAGCTGTCCACCCGGTCGACGGTGACCAGCGGGGCCTTGATCAGCTGCTGGTGGACCTTGTTGGGGAAGTAATCCTCCAGAGTGCGGCCGTCGAGGTCGAACTTGCCGGTGCCGGGCACGAGGCGCACCCGCACGACGGCTTCCTTGCGGCGGCCGACGGTCTGAATCGGGCGGTCGATGACGACGGGCTCGCGGGCTTCGGTCGCTTCTGCGGTGTCGGTCACTGGCTCACCTGCTTGATCTCGTACGGAACCGGCTGCTGGGCCTTGTGCGGATGGTCAGGCCCGGCGTAGACACGCAGCTTGCGCTTGATCTGACGGCCCAGCCGGTTCTTGGGCAGCATGCCGACGATCGCCTTCTCGACGACTCGGTCGGGGTGCTTTTGCATCAGGTCGCCGATCGAGCGGGCCCGCAGGCCACCGGGGAAACCCGAGTGACGGTAGGCGAACTTGTTCTGCAGCTTGTCGCCGCTGATGGCGACCTTGTCGGCATTGATGACGATGACGAAATCACCACCGTCGACGTTGGGTGTGAACGTCGGCTTGTGCTTGCCGCGCAGCAGCTTTGCAGCCGCGACGGCGAGCCGGCCGAGCACGACGTCCGTGGCGTCGATGACATACCACGACCGCGTGGTGTCACCCGCCTTCGGCGTGTACGTGGGCACAGCGCTTTCCTTCTACTCTCTCGGGTTGGATCCCGGTGCGACCCGGGTGCCGGTCAGGCGTCGACGGCGAGGGTGGTTCTCGGCGACCGACGTTGACCCGAGCCCTTGGCGTACCGCACGCCGACCGAACAGCCTACCTGGGCGCGTATGCGCTGGTCAAAACGCCCTCCCCGGCTCCGACAGCGTATGACTGGGCTGTCCCGAAGTCTTGCCATGTCACTTATTCGGAGCTAGCGCGGCGCTCCCGATAGGCAGCCACATGCTGCCGGTTTCCGCAATTGCCGGTGTCGCAGAAGATGCGGGACCTGTTGCGCGACAAGTCCATCACGACCGCATCGCAGTCCGACGCCGCGCAGACTTTGAGTCGGCGCAGCTCGCCGGCGCGGATCAGGTCGGCCAGCGCCATCGCCATCTCCGCGCCCATCCGCTGGGCCAGCGGATCGCGCACCGACGCCAGGTGCAGGTGCCATTCCGGCATCTCCGGATGTCGTGTCAACCACGGCGCCGCGTGCGCGTCGGCCAGCAGCGCGTTCACCTGACCGACCGCCCGCTCCTCGTCATCGGCGGATTCCCAGATCCGCCCGAGGCGCCTGCGCAGCGCGTGCACGGCGGCCAGCTCGGCATCATCGTGGTCACGACGGCCCGTCCACCCGAACGAGTCCAAATAGGCGTCCAGCGCCACCTGGTCGCCGAGCTGTTCCCCGTCGACCCGGTCGCTGTTGATCAGCGCACTTGCCGCTCGCAGTGTGAGCTCGATGTCATGACTGAAAGGCATTTGACTCATGACCTCATCTGACTATAGCGTCACTACCAAAGCAGATTTTACTCATTACGGCCGCGGACGGAGGTGGCTCGATGGACGCTGGGAACACTTTCCGGCTCGGCGTGGCGTTCGCGATCGGGTCGGCCTTCAGCTTCGGCGTGTCGGGGCCTTTCGCCAAGTCGCTGATGC
Organism: uncultured Actinomycetota bacterium; assembly: GCA_963811535.1. Taxonomy (GTDB): domain Bacteria; phylum Actinomycetota; class Actinomycetes; order Mycobacteriales; family Mycobacteriaceae; genus Mycobacterium. The sequence continues at coordinate 171,985 of CAWERF010000005.1, forward strand.
AGGCCGGCTGGACACCGACTGCTGCCGTCACGGCGCGCCTGGCCGGCGGGGCGTTGGTGATGGCGCTGGTCGCGACCATCGTCAACCCGCACTGGATTCGCCAGGCGATCCAGCATGCCAGCACGGTGGTGATCTACGGGCTGATCCCCATCGCCGGCGCTCAGCTGTGCTACTACAACGCGGTCTCACACATGTCGGTCGGGGTGGCACTGCTGCTGGAGTACCTGGCTCCGGTGCTTGTCGTCGGCTGGATCTGGGCGACCACCCGGCGTCGGCCCAGCACGATGACGCTGGCGGGCACCGGGCTGGCCTTCATCGGCACCGTCGCGGTGCTTGGCGTGTTCTCAGGCGCCCGCGTCGACGCGATCGGCGTCGCCTGGGCGCTGGGCGCGGCGGTGTGCGCGGCCTGCTACTTCGTGCTGTCCGACCGGGTCGCCGCCGACGGCACCGGCCTGAGCTCGGTGACCCTGGCCGCCGGCGGCCTGGTCGTCGGGGCGGTCGCCGTCGCGCTGCTGGGGCTCGCCGGCGTGCTGCCGCTGGCGTTCACCACCCACGACACCGTCGTCGCAGGCCACACCACATCGTTCATCGTTCCGGTCATCGCCCTCGGTGTGGTGAGCACCGCGATCGCTTACACGCTCGGAATCAGCGGCGTTGCGCGGCTGCGGCCAAGTTACGCATCGCTGCTCGGGCTGGGCGAGGTGTTGTGCGCGGTGGTCGCGGCGTGGGTGCTGCTGGGCCAGGCAGTCACCCCGGCACAGGCCGTCGGCGGTGTCGTTGTGCTGCTGGGCCTTGCGCTGGCAGGGCGCAGCAAGCGCGAGTCCGAGCAACCTGTCGTCGCGGCGACATGGCCCGATGCCGGACGGGCCGAAGAGCTCGCGATCCGCGGCCGTCACTGACGTCTGGCCAGCCACGTTTGCGGTGGGTCGACATCGATATGCCAGCATGGACGTCGTGAGTGCACGCCAGATCGCCAGTTGTCTTGCCGCCGCCGCACTGACGGTCGGGTTCCTGCTGGCCGCGCCCGTGCCGCGGGCGTCGGCGGACGGATGCCCGGACGTCGAGGTCATCTTCGCCCGCGGGACCGGCGAGCCTCCCGGCATCGGAAGCGTTGGGCAGGGGTTCGTCGACTCGCTCACCTCGAAGGTCGGCGGTAAGTCGGTGGGCGTCTATGCGGTCGACTATCCGGCGACGCTCAACGTCCTGCATGCGGCCGCGGGGGCGAATGACGCAATCGGCCACATGAACTACATGGCCGCGAACTGTCCGAACACCAGGACCGTCCTGGGCGGCTACTCCCAGGGCGCCTACGTGATGGACCTCGTCACGGGTACTCCGATGCCCAGCCTCGGTTTCGACGGCCCGCCGGCCCCCGACGTCGCCGGCGATGTCGCGGCGATCGCCGTCTTCGGCAATCCGTCCTACCGGATACTGGGCGGACCGCTGAGCAGCCTCAGCCCGCAGTACGGCGGCAAGGCCATCGACTTGTGCAACGGCAACGACCCGGTCTGCTCGAAGGGTTCGGACCGCAGCGCCCATAGCCTCTACGTCCAATCCGGCATGACGAACCAGGCCGCGAGCTACGTTGCCGGATTGGTGTGAGCACGCCTGGCCTGCGTTACTAAGCCCGGCTAGCACGATTTTGGATCGCTAACATCGAACTGTGAGCGATTTACTGCGTTGCCGATTTTTGCTGGGCTGCCTCGCCGCGCTTCTGACGGCGGCGGCCGCGCTGATAGTGCCGGTCGTGATTCCCGTGGGCAAGCCCGGCGCCGCTACGTCGGCATTTGCGGCATCCTGTCCCGACGTACAAGTCGTGTTCGCCCGCGGCCGGCTGGAATCACCGGGGACCGGCATACTCGGCAACGCGTTCATCAACGCGCTGCGCTCCAGGGTCACGGGCAAGAACATCGGCGTCTACGCGGTGAACTACCCCGCGGACACCCAGGTGGACCAGGGCGCCAACGACATGAGCCAGCACATTCAATACATGGTCAACAATTGCCCGAACACCAGGCTGGTGCTGGGCGGCTACTCGCTCGGCGCGGCGGTCACCGACGTGGTGCTCGCGGTCCCCATCTCCGCGCTTGGTTTCGACAGTCCCCTCCAGGGCGGCGCCGATCAGCACATCGCCGCGGTCGCGCTGTTCGGCAACGGAAGCCAATGGGTCGGGCCGATCACGAACTTCAACCCGACCTACAGCGACAGGACCATCGAGTTGTGTCACGGCGCCGATCCGATCTGCAACCCGGCGGACCCGCACACCTGGCAGAACAACTGGCCGCAACACCTCGCCGACGCCTATATCCAGGGGGGCATGGTGAATCAGGCCGCGGACTTCGTCGCCGGCAAGCTGCAATGACTACTCCGCGGTGCGCAGCTCGCGAGTGATCAGCGTGCGCGCGGCGAGCTGATCGTCCGGCGGGTAGTCGACCCCGACCAAGGTCAAGCCGCGAGCCGGTGCGGCCGCGAAGTGGCTGGACCGTCGGGTGAGCCCCAGCAATTCCGTGCACCATTCGGCAGCCCGGCGGCCGTCGCCCACCGCGAGCAGAGCCCCCACCAGCGAGCGCACCATCGACCAGCAGAACGCGTCGGCGGTGACGTGCGCGGTGACAAGGTGTCCATCGCGACTCCAGTCCAGCCGCTGCAGATGGCGAATCGTCGTGGCGCCCTCCCGGTATCGACAGAACGCGGCGAAATCCCGAAGGCCGACAAGCTCTTTCGATACCGTGGCCATCGCGTCAACGTCCAGTGGACGCGGCCACGCCGTCACGAAGCGCGCCAGCTGCGGCTCGACGCCGTACGGCGCGGTGGACAACCGGTATTCATAGTGGCGCCGCAACGCCGAGAATCGCGCGTCGAAACCGGCCGGGGCGCGGGTGATCTCACGCACCCGGACGTCGGGCGGCAGAAAGCGGGCGAGACGCCGGACCAGCGGAAGGAATTCGGCGTCACCGGAACGTCGCGACCGCGGGTAGGAATGCTTCACCGCGCCCCCCGGGACGTCGAGGTGCGCGACCTGGCCCGTCGCGTGAACGCCGGTGTCGGTGCGGCCCGCGGCGAACAGCTGCACCGGTACCCGGAACACCGTCGACAGCGCGTCGTTGAGCACGCCGGCGACGGTGCGCTGGCCAGCCTGCACCGCCCAGCCGGCGAAATCCGTTCCGTCGTAAGCGATGTCCAGCCGAAGACGGGCGTGCCCGCCACCGGAATCGATGGCGGGCACGTCGTTCATGCCGTCAGGACTTGTCGGCGTCGCGAGCCTCGTCGGCGCCCTCGTCGCCCACCTCGCCCTCGGTGGCGGGGGCCTCTGCGGTCTCCGCGCTTTCCTCAGCCGCCGAAGGCTCTTCAGTTTCCGACACCTCTTCGGCCACCGAAGACTGATCGGCCACCGAGACCTCTTCGGCCTCGGGAGCCTCTGGAGCCTCCTCGGCCGCCGGCGCCGGCTCCGCGGCAGCCTTCTCGGCCGGCGCGGCCTTCTTCGACGCGCCGACCCGGCGGGCGCGGTCGGCCTCCGAGGTCACCGTCTTCTCCCGCACCAGCTCGATGACGGCCATGGGTGCGTTGTCGCCCTTGCGCGCCTCGATCTTGATGATGCGGGTGTAGCCGCCGTTGCGGTCGGCGAAGAACGGCCCGATCTCCGCGAACAACGCGTGCACCACATCCTTGTCGCGGATTTTCTTGAGCACCTCACGCCGGTGATGCAAGCCGCCCTTCTTGGCGTGGGTGATCAGCTTCTCGGCGTACGGCCGCAGTGCCCTGGCCTTGGTCTCGGTGGTCGTGATCCGGCCATGCTCGAACAGCGACGTAGCCAGGTTGGCCAGCATCGCCTTCTGGTGCGAGGACGACCCGCCGAGGCGAGGACCCTTGGTGGGCTTGGGCATTGCTTAAATCTCCTTGGTTATCCGAGCAGATGGAGCCCGACTTAGAGCTGTTCGGTTTCGGCGTAGTCCTGGTCGTTGTCCATGTCGTACGAGTTGTCCGACCAGGTGCCGGTGGCGGCATCGTAGCCGGCGACCTCCGACGGGTCGAAGCCCGCCGGGCTGTCCTTCAGGGACAGGCCGAGCTGGTGCAGCTTGACCTTCACCTCGTCGATGGACTTCTGACCGAAGTTGCGGATGTCCAGCAGGTCGGACTCGGTGCGCGCAACGAGCTCCCCGACCGTGTGGATGCCTTCGCGCTTGAGGCAGTTGTACGACCGCACAGTCAGATCCAGGTCGTCGATCGGCAACGCGAACGACGCGATGTGGTCCGCCTCGGCCGGCGACGGGCCGATCTCGATGCCCTCGGCTTCGACGTTGAGCTCACGCGCCAGACCGAACAGCTCGACGAGCGTCTTGCCCGCCGACGCCAGCGCGTCACGGGCACCGATCGAGTTCTTGGTCTCGACGTCGAGGATCAGCTTGTCGAAGTCGGTGCGCTGCTCGACGCGGGTGGCCTCGACCTTGTAGGTGACCTTCAGCACCGGGGAGTAGATGGAATCGACCGGAATGCGGCCTATTTCGGCGCCCGAGGCCTTGTTCTGCACGGCGGGCACGTAGCCGCGGCCGCGCTCGACGACCAGTTCGACCTCGAGCTTGCCCTTGTCATTCAGCGTCGCGATGTGCATGTCGGGGTTGTGCACCGTGACGCCGGCCGGCGGCACGATGTCACCCGCGGTGACGGCGCCGGGGCCCTGCTTGCGCAGGTACATCGTGACCGGCTCGTCTTCCTCTGACGACACGACAAGGCCCTTGAGGTTCAAGATGATGTCGGTGACGTCCTCCTTGACGCCGGGCACGGTGGTGAACTCGTGCAGCACGCCGTCGATGCGAATGCTGGTGACCGCGGCGCCGGGGATCGATGACAGCAGCGTGCGCCGCAGCGAATTGCCGAGGGTGTAGCCGAAGCCGGGCTCGAGCGGCTCGATGACGAACCGGGATCGGTTGTCGGCGATGACCTCTTCGGACAGTGTGGGTCGCTGAGAAATCAGCATTTCTTTTCTTCCTCCTTCACGGCACCCGCTATTTGATGCCGCGTGCCCTGGCCGTCATCCGGGCGGCCAGGAAGCCTTTACTTCGAGTAGTACTCGACGATGAGCTGCTCGGAGAGCGGCACATCGATTTGGGCCCGCTCCGGCAGCTGGTGAACCAGGATGCGCTGGCGCTCCCCGATCACCTGCAGCCAGCCCGGGATCGGGCGGTCGCCGGCAGTCTCGCGCGCGATCTGGAACGGCAGCGTGTTCAGCGACTTGTCCTGCACGTCGACGATGTCGTACCGCGACACCCGGTAGCTGGGGATGTTCACCTTGACGCCGTTGACCAGGAAGTGGCCGTGGCTGACCAGCTGGCGGGCCTGCCTGCGGGTGCGCGCCAATCCCGCGCGGTACACCACGTTGTCCAGCCGGCTCTCCAGGATCTGCAGCAGGTTCTCACCGGTCTTGCCGGACTGCCGGACGGCCTCTTCGTAGTAGCGACGGAACTGCCTTTCCATCACGCCGTAGGTGAAGCGGGCCTTTTGCTTCTCCTGCAGCTGCATCAGGTACTCGCTCTCCTTGATCCGCGCGCGGCCGTGCTGCCCGGGCGGGTAGGGACGCTTCTCGAACGCCTGGTCGCCGCCGACGAGGTCCACACGCAGGCGGCGCGATTTGCGGGTGACGGGTCCGGTGTAACGAGCCATAAGTCTTCTTCTCCTCCTAGACCCGACTAGACGCGGCGCCGCTTCGGCGGGCGGCAGCCGTTGTGCGGCTGTGGCGTCACGTCGGAAATCGCGCCCACCTCCAGGCCGGCGGCCTGCAGCGAACGGATCGCGGTCTCGCGGCCCGAACCGGGGCCCTTCACGAAGACATCGACCTTGCGCACACCGTGCTCCTGCGCCTTGCGGGCGGCGTTCTCGGCCGCCAGCTGCGCCGCGAACGGCGTCGACTTGCGCGAACCCTTGAAGCCGACGTGGCCCGACGACGCCCAGGCGATGACGTTGCCCTGCGGGTCGGTGATCGACACGATCGTGTTGTTGAACGTGCTCTTGATGTGCGCGGCGCCGTGCGGGACGTTCTTCTTCTCCCTGCGGCGGGCCTTCTGGCCCTTCTTGGGGGCGGCGCCGCCGGTGCGCTTCTGGGGTGGCATTGGTTACCTGGCCTTCTTCTTGCCTGCGATGGTGCGCTTCGGCCCCTTGCGGGTACGCGCATTGGTCTTGGTCCGCTGGCCGCGCACCGGCATGCCGCGGCGGTGCCGCAGGCCCTGGTAGCAGCCGATCTCGATCTTGCGGCGGATGTCGGCCTGCACCTCGCGGCGCAGATCGCCCTCCACCCTGAGGTACGCCTCGATGTAGTCACGCAGCTGGGTCAGCTGGTCCTCGGAGAGGTCCTTGCTGCGCATCTCCTTGTCGATGCCAGTGGCGCTGAGGATCTCGTTCGAACGGGTGCGGCCGATGCCGTAGATGTAGGTCAGCGCAATCTCCATGCGCTTGTCGCGCGGCAGATCGACGCCCACTAGTCGGGCCATGGTGTGCCATTCCTCTTGCTCTGCGGAGGTCTGGTCCCAATCCGTTCCCGACTCTCGCCGGGGCCCGGCCTCCGTTCCGGACGTGGATGAGCGGCCTATCCGCCCACTGGTATCGGGACTTCTGCATTCAGTTGTCCAGCGCCCTGGGGTTAACCCTGACGCTGCTTGTGGCGCGGATCGGAGCAGATCACCATGACCCGCCCGTGCCGACGGATCACCCTGCACTTATCGCATATGGGCTTGACGCTCGGGTTCACCTTCACGGCTGTGTCGATCCTGTTCTTTAACTCGTTGGACTGCTCTGGCTGACTACTTGTACCGGTAGACGATCCGGCCGCGGGACAAGTCGTAGGGCGACAGCTCCACCACCACCCGGTCCTCCGGCAGGATGCGGATGTAGTGCTGCCGCATCTTGCCGCTGATGTGGGCGAGCACCTTGTGGCCGTTCTCCAGCTCAATGCGGAACATCGCATTGGGCAGCGGCTCGACCACGCGACCCTCGACCTCGATGGCACCGTCTTTCTTTGCCATAACCTCCGCGATCCTGATTTTTCGTTGGCGCTCAATCGGCGCAGCTTGCTCCGACCACACAACGTGAGCCGGTGACAAGAAATTCCGCGAAATTCCAGGACTGGGCACGCCAGAGTCGGTGCGGTTGCCGCACCGTCGCTCCACAATACCCGCTCGATCGTCGCAGGCCAAAATCACTCCGCCCGTCGGCAGGTGCCCTGACGAGGGCATACTTGACATCGATGACTGGACCCGCCTCCCAGCCCCGCAAGCCCGTAATCATCTCCGTCGACGACGATCCTGCGGTCTCGCGTGCGGTCGCCCGCGACCTTCGCCGCCACTACGGCGAGAGGTATCGAATCGTCCGCGCGGAATCGGGCCCCGACGCGCTGGAAACACTCAACGAACTCAAGCTCCGCGGCGACACGGTGGCGGTGTTCGTGGCCGACTACCGCATGCCGCAGATGAGCGGGATTGAGTTCCTCGAACAGGCGATGGACATCTACCCCCTCGCCCGCCGGGTGCTGCTGACCGCCTACGCCGACACCCACGCCGCGATCGAGGCCATCAACGTCGTCGACCTCGACCACTACCTCCTCAAGCCGTGGGATCCGCCGGAAGAGAAGCTCTACCCGGTGATCGAAGCCCTGCTTGAAAAGTGGTGGGCCGATGGCGATCGGGCCATCCCACACACCAAGGTCATCGGTCATCGCTGGAATCCACGCTCGTGGGAGGTGCGTCAGTTCCTGGCGCGCAATCAGCACTCGTTCCGCTCTTTCATGGCCGACGAAGCGAAGGGTAAACAACTGCTCGACGCGGCCGGCCTCGATGGTTTTCAACTCCCTGTCGTGATCACCGAGCAGGGCGAGACGCTCGTCGAGCCCACCAACGCCGAGCTCGCCGCGATGCTCGGCCTGTCCACCAGCCCGTCATTGGAGATGTACGAGCTCGCCGTGATCGGCGGTGGGCCAGCGGGGTTGGCAGCCGCGGTCTATGGCGCCTCTGAAGGTTTGAAGACCGTCTTGATCGAGGAGACCACGACAGGCGGACAGGCCGGGCGCAGCTCCAGGATCGAGAATTACCTCGGCTTCCCGACCGGCGTCTCGGGCGCGGAGCTCACGACCTCCGCACGCAGACAAGCCGAACGGTTCGGCGCGGAGGTCATCACGACCCGCAAGGCGACCCGTCTGGTTGCCACCGACGACTCTGGTTCCGCCCGCACAATTGAGTTCGAGGACGGCGGCAGCATCGGGGCCCAGGCCGTCATCCTTGCCACCGGCGTCGAGTACCGCCAGTTGCGGGTGTCGGGCTGCTGGGACAACCCCGACGACGCGTGCAACTACGTCGGCCGCGGCGTGTACTACGGCGCCTCGGTCTCGGACTCCTCGGAGTGCAAAGGCGAGGACGTGTACATCGTCGGCGGCGCCAACTCTGCCGGCCAGGCCGCGATGTACATGTCGCGAGAGGCGAGGTCGGTGACGCTGCTCGTGCGCGGGCCGTCGCTCGAGGCGTCCATGTCGTACTACCTGATCCAGCAGATCGAGAGGAACCCGAAGATCAAAGTCCGTACCTGCACCGAAGTGGTGGATACGGTCGGCGACGACGACCACCTCACCGGCGTGATCATCGAGGACAGGCGCACCGGCGAACGCGAGCCGGTGGACTGCTCACGCATGTGTTGCTTCATCGGCGCTGAGCCTCGCACCAAATGGCTGGCCGACGTGGTCGCGCGTGACGACCACGGGTTCATCCTCGCCGGCCCCGATTTGAAGGACGTGGTCGGCTGGACGCTCGACCGGCCACCGCATCACCTGGAAACAAGCGTGCCCGGTGTGTTTGTTGCAGGAGACGCGAGGGCCGAATCCGCGAAACGGGTGGCCGCAGCCGTCGGGGAGGGGTCGATGGCCGTGATGCTCGTGCACCGATACCTCGCCGAAGCATAGGGAAGCATAGGAAGGAGCGCTGCGATGAGCCTCGCGGGTGAAGAGCCAAAGGCAGCGGGTGAGATGTGTCTGCCCGACGAGCTGCGCACGCTGTTCTTGTTCGAGGCGCTGTCCGACGAGCAGCTCGCGAGGTTGTGCAAGGACGGCCATATCGCGACCTACGAGCCCGGGCCGATCTGCACCGAGGGTGAACCTGCGACCTGCTTCTACGTGCTGATCGACGGCGAGCTGGTGATGTCGAAGCGGTCGGCCGGTGTCGACATCGAAACCAACCGAACCTCCCAGCGCGGTGTCTACTGCGGAGCCTGGTCTGCGTTCGATCCCAGTGGGCAACACATGTACGAGGCATCCGTACGCGTGACGAAGCCCTCCAGGTTCTTCGTCCTGGATGCCGAAGCCTTTGGCCGCTTCGTCCAAGCGGAGTTCCCCATGGCTGTGCACCTGCTCGAGGGCCACAAAGTCGGTGGCATGCGGACTCGTCAGATCATCGGCCAGCGCGAGAAGCTCCTGGCCCTCGGCACGATTACCGCAGGCCTGACGCATCAACTGAATAATCCGGCGGCTGCGATCACCCGGGATGTTGCCAACCTGCGCGAGAACGTCGACAAGATGCGTTACAAGCTCGCCATGCTGGCCGACGGGAAGTTCACGCCCGAGGCGCTGCGCGTGCTGGTCAGCATCCAGGACGAGGTCGCCGAGCAGGTGGCCAAGTCGAAATCGCAGGAGCTTACCGCGCTGGAGACGGCCGACCGCGAGGACCAGATCGGCGACTGGCTCGACGATCACGGCATCTCGGGAGGCTGGGATTACGCGCCGACCTTTGTCGAGGCCGGCCTGGACACCGATTGGCTCGAGCGGATCTCGGCGTCTGTCGAGGACGTCGACGCATCCGCGTCGCTGCAGAGCGCGATCGGCTGGCTGAAGTACACCATCGACACCCAACTGTCGGTGAGCCGCATCGCCGAAGCCAGCAAGCGCATCTCGGCGCTGCTCGCAGGAAGCAAGCAGTACTCGCAGATGGACCGGGCGCCCTACCAAGTGTCCGACGTTCACGAGTTGCTGCACAGCACACTGATGATGTTCGGCGACAAGGTCGGCAAGGACAAGCCGATCGAGCTGGTCAAGGAATACGACAGGTCGTTGCCCGAACTGCTTTGCTACCCGGGCGATCTCAACCAAGTCTGGACCAATCTCATCGACAACGCGATCCAAGCGATGGGCGGCAGCGGCACCCTGACGGTGCGCACCATGCGCGAAAGCGAGGACATGCTGCGGGTCGAGATCTGCGACGACGGACCCGGTATTCCCGAAGACATCGTGGACCGCATCTTCACACCGTTCTTCACCACCAAGCCGTTCGGCGAGGGCACCGGACTCGGCCTCGATCTGGCCTGGCGGATCGTGGTGGAAAAGCACCAGGGCAACCTGCGCGTCGAGTCCGAGCCAGGCAATACGCGGTTCATCATCATCCTGCCGCTGGCGGCACCCGCACCCGAGGCACCGACGCCGTTAGAGATTTCGCCCGGCGCGGAATAGTCCCCGACGGCCGGCAGGTTGGAGCAGACATGACGACAGTTGACGCGATTCCCAACCTCGGACGTTTCGGCGTCTTCGGCCGAGGGTCCACCCCCGAGCAGGCCAAGCAGATCGAAGACCTCGGCTACGGCACAATATGGGTCGGCGGCTCCCCGCCCGCCGAATTGTCCTTCGTTGAGCCACTTCTCGATCCGACGTCAACGCTGAAGGTGGCCACCGGGATCGTCAACATCTGGACCGCGGCGGCCGAACCCGTCGCCGAGTCCTTCCACCGCATCAACAACGTGTATCCCGGCCGCTTTGTGCTGGGCATCGGCGTCGGCCACCCCGAAGCCCATACGGGCTACCGCAAGCCCTACGACGCATTGGTGGGATACCTCGAGCAGCTTGACCGGCACGGCGTTCCGGCGAACCAGCGGGTGGTCGCCGCGCTTGGGCCGCGCGTCCTCACGCTCGCCGCGCAGCGCAGCGCGGGTGCCCACCCGTACCTGACCACGCCCGAGCACACCAAGTGGGCGCGTGAACTGATCGGGCCGACCGCTCTGCTGGCGCCCGAGCACAAGGCGGTGCTGACCACCGACGCCGACAGGGCCCGCGCCGTGGGGCGCAAGGCGCTGGACATCTACCTGAACTTGACGAACTACGTCAGCAACTGGAAGCGGCTCGGCTTCACCGACGAGGACGTCGCGCGGCCCGGCAGTGACAAGCTGGTTGATGCTGTCGTCGCTTACGGCACACCCGAAGACATCGCCAAGCGACTCAACCAGCACCTGGAGGCCGGCGCCAATCACGTTGCGATTCAGGTGCTTACCGGGCCTGACAAACTCGTGCCGGCACTGTCCGAGCTGGCCGGGCCGCTCGGCCTGACGAAGAAATCCTGACGAAGAAATAGGGAGGGAAATGACCGACCCAGGGCTGCTCAAACCCAACCTCGGCCGCTACGGCGTGTGGACCATGGGTCCCGTCAAGCCGGAGCAGGCCGCCGAAATCGAACGGCTGGGCTATGGCGCGGTCTGGGTCGGCGGGTCGCCCAAGGCCGACCTGAAGTTCGCCGAGCCGATCCTCGACAGCACCGAGTCGCTGAGCCTGGCCACCGGAATCGTCAACATCTGGTCCGCCCCGGCCGAACCCGTCGCGAACTCCTACCGGCGCATCGAGGGGGCCTACCCCGGGCGGTTCCTGCTTGGCGTCGGTGTCGGCCATCCTGAGCACACGCAGGAGTACACCAAGCCCTATGACGCGCTGGTGGCCTACCTCGACGAGCTCGACAAGTACAGCGTCCCCGACAGCCGACGGGTGGTGGCGGCCCTCGGCCCGAAAGTGCTGAAGCTCGCCGCACAGCGCAGCGCAGGCGCGCATCCGTATCTGACGACGCCCGAGCACACCGCGCAGGCGCGCGGCCTGGTCGGCACGTCGGTGTTCCTCGCCCCCGAGCACAAGGTCGTGTTGTCGACCAACGTCGAGGAAGCCCGCGATCTGGGCCGCGAGGCGGTGGGTTTCTACCTGAACCTGAGCAACTACGTCAACAACTGGAAGCGGCTCAGGTTCACCGATGCCGACGTGACCCGTCCCGGCAGCGACAAGCTCATCGACGCGGTCGTCGCCCACGGCACGGCCGACGACGTGGCCAAACGGCTCAACGAGCACCTTCAGGCCGGGGCCGATCACGTCGCGATCCAGGTGCTCGGCGGCTGGGACAAGCTGCTGCCGGCATTGACCGAACTCGCCCCCGCGCTCGGGCTGACTGCAGGGCACTGAACACGCCGCACGCTAGGGTTTGGCCATGCGGCTGTTGGTCACCGGCGGCGCCGGGTTCATCGGGGCCAACTTCGTGCACAGCACGCTGCGTGACCGACCACAGGTCTCGGTCACGGTGCTCGACGCGCTGACCTACGCCGGCAGCCGGGAGTCGCTGGCCGGCGTCGCCGACCAGATCCGCCTGGTCGAGGGCGACGTCGCCGACGCTGCGTTGGTGGATGGGCTCGTCGCCGAGGCCGACGCCGTCGCGCACTTCGCCGCCGAAACCCACGTCGACAACGCACTGGCCGATCCCGAGCCGTTCCTCCACGCGAACGTCGTCGGCACGTACACCGTGCTGGAATCGGTGCGCCGGCACGGGGTGCGGCTGCACCACGTTTCGACCGACGAGGTCTACGGCGATCTCGCGTTCGGCGATCGGCGGCGTTTCACCGCCGAGACGCCCTACAACCCGTCGAGCCCGTACTCGGCGACCAAGGCGGCTGCCGACATGCTGGTGCGGGCGTGGGTCCGCTCGTACGGTGTGCGCGCGACGATCTCCAACTGCTCGAACAACTACGGGCCGTATCAGCACGTGGAGAAGTTCATTCCGCGGCAGATCACCAACGTGCTGACCGGGCGCAAGCCCAAGCTGTATGGCAGCGGCGCGAATGTGCGTGACTGGATCCACGTTGACGACCACAACAGCGCGGTGTGGCGCATCCTCGACGAAGGTCGGCCCGGGCGCACGTACCTGATAGGCGCCGGCGGCGAGCACGACAATCTGACGGTCATGCGAATGATCCTGGAGCTGATGGGGCGCGATCCCGACGACTTCGATCACGTGACGGACCGTGCGGGCCACGACTTGCGCTACGCGATCGACCCGACCGTGCTGTGCGAGGAATTGGGTTGGGCGCCAAAGCACACCGACTTCGCCGAGGGCTTACGGGAAACGATCGACTGGTATCGGAACAACGAAGCGTGGTGGGGTCCGCTGAAAGGCGGCGTCGAAGCCCGCTACGCCGCGCGAGGGCAGTGAGATGACGGCTCGCGAGCTGGCGGTGCCGGGCGCGTGGGAGATAACGCCGCGGCTGAGCGCCGACGACCGCGGGCTGTTCTTCGAGTGGTTCACCCAGCGGGACTTCAACGGATTCGCCGGTCACGACCTCGACATGCGCCAGGCCAACTGTTCGGTGTCCTCGGCAGGCGTTCTGCGGGGCCTGCACTTCGCCGAACTGCCGCCGAGCCAGGCGAAGTACGTGACCTGCCTGCGCGGGGCCGTGTTCGACGTGGTCGTCGATATCCGCGTCGGATCGCCGACATTCGGCCACTGGGATTCGGTGCTGCTCGACGACCGGGACCGGCGTTCGGTTTACCTCGCCGAGGGACTCGCCCACGGATTCCTGGCGCTGCAGGATGATTCGACGGTCATCTACCTGTGTTCGGCTGGCTACAACCCCGAACGCGAGCACACAATCCTTGCCACCGACCCGGCGATGGGTATCGAGTGGCCTTCGGTTCCCGGCGGTGTCCGGATGTCTGACCGCGACCGGGAAGCACCTCCGCTCGCCGTCGTCGGCGCCGCGGACCGATTGCCCAAATGGGAGGACGCCGAGAGGTACGTCGACGAGCTGCGGCGACGGTCTCAGCCGTGACGGCCGAAGGGCCCGGTTAGTCGATGAAACGCGCGATGCCGGCCGCATGAATCATGTGTCCTGCCTTCGCCCGACGGTATCCGACGAAAACACCGCACGCTGTCACCAGAAGTATGCCGGTGACCCCCGGCACCGCCATTACCGCGACTTGCGGAGTGCTAGCGCTCCGCAAGTAGTTGCTGTATCCCGCCCGGTAGGGCAGCCGCCCGGGAGGGCTTTCGGGGGCAAGCGACGGCAGCGGCGCGTTGGGCACCGGTGGGGGTGTTTGAACGATCGGCGCCGGTGAGAGGCTGGGCCCGTTTGGCCGCGCCGACGCCGCGCCGGCTGTGGACGGAGGACCCGGCGGGACGACGATCGGGACCGGCACGGCCGGCGGCATCACCGGCACCGGAGGCATCGCCGGAATCGGCGGCAGGGCCGCCGGCGATGAGCTGGTGGTGGGTGGCCCACCGGGTACGGCCGACAAGCCGAGTTGGTTCGGGTTCGGCCGCAGAGAGTTCGGACGGTTAGCGATCGACAGATTCTTTCCGAGGCTGGGGACCGACAGACTTCTGGCGGCCGCCTGCGGCCTGCCGGCCGACGTGGTTGCGGCGCCCAGCGCTGGGACCGCGTTCAGGCTGGCGCTCTGAAGCGCAGCCATGTCAGGGCCGACCCGAACCCCACCGCCGATTCGCACGCCGTCGCCCAGATCGACACCCGCGTCCAGTCGAGCACCGCCGCCCAACTGGACGCCTCGCCCAACGACTGTTCCGTGCGGTTGTTCAGCGTTGCTGCCGAGCTGGGGGGCGGCCGTTGGAGGTGCGCCGGCGACAGAAGGGACGCCGACGCGGGGACGGCCCCAGCTGTCGGCCCCCGGCGTGCTGATTCCACGGTGCGGGGCAAACCCCTTGCTTGCCCCGCCGGTCAGGCCGTCGGAGCGGCCGGGGGCGGCCTGGCGGCCGCCGTGGTCGTGGCTTTCATCGCGATGGTGCCTTCCACCATCCGGATGGGCGGCCGCGAGACCAACGCCGGGGCCCCCCACGAGCAGGCCGCCGACCATGGCACAGGCGGCTGCTGCGTCGCGCAGTCCAGACATGTTCGTCATCAACACCCCGACACCGTCATCACTCGTTGTCTTGGTCCGTTGCTGCGCATTGTTACACACGATAGCCCGCCATCGCGATTTGCTGAAACGTCAATAAGTCCGCGGATGGAGGTAGCTGGCACCGCGAACCGCGATGGCCCGTCCCGCGGCGATGTTGGTAGACCGTCGGAACGTGACAGGTCATAGGTCGTCACGCGGTAGTCACCGGCGATTTTGCGGCCTCCTTGTCCGCTGAGCACCTGCCGGTAGCTGGCAACGACGTCCGCCCTCGCCGAACGGCAACCTTTCGCACAGCAATCACGAATAAGCGTGTCGCAAACCGACGTTCGGCGTGCGCCGTCGAGCACGGCACGAAACCGGCCTTGCGGACCGCTGCACACATTTACTAGGATATACAAGTATCTTCCTTCGGCGATTCACGGGGGCATCTCATGAGCACACTGATTCCGCACTTCATCGACGGTCAGCGGACCGGCGGTCAATCGCAACGGACCGCAGACGTTTTCAATCCGAACACCGGCGAGGTCCAGGCCCAAGTGCCGATGGCCTCGTCGGCCGACGTCGACGCGGCCGTGGCGGTCGCGATCGAGGCGCAGAAGCAATGGGCGGCGTGGAATCCGCAGCGCCGCGCGCGGGTGCTCATGCGGTTCATCGACCTGGTGAACCAGAACTTAGACGAGCTGGCAGAGTTGTTGTCGCTCGAGCACGGCAAGACGCTGGCCGACTCCCGCGGCGATATCCAGCGCGGCATCGAGGTCATCGAGTTCGCCGTCGGCATCCCGCATCTGCTCAAGGGTGAGTACACCGAGGGCGCGGGCTCGGGAATCGATGTGTACTCGCTGCGCCAGCCGCTGGGCGTTGTCGCCGGCATCACGCCGTTCAACTTCCCCGCGATGATCCCGCTGTGGAAGGCCGGTCCGGCGCTGGCGTGCGGCAACGCGTTCATCCTGAAGCCCAGTGAACGCGACCCGTCGGTGCCGGTGCGGCTGGCCGAGTTGTTCGCCGACGCCGGCCTGCCCGAGGGCGTCTTCCAGGTGGTGCACGGCGACAAGGAGGCCGTCGACGCGATCCTCGAGCACCCCGACATCAAGGCGGTCGGCTTCGTAGGCAGCTCCGACATCGCGCAGTACATCTACGCCACCGCCGCCGCGAACGGTAAACGGGCACAATGCTTCGGCGGCGCGAAGAACCACATGATCGTGATGCCCGACGCCGACCTCGACCAAGCGGTCGACGCGCTCATCGGGGCCGGCTACGGCAGCGCCGGTGAGCGGTGCATGGCGATCTCGGTCGCGGTTCCGGTAGGCGAGCAGACCGCAGAACGCCTGCGCGCCAGGCTGATCGACCGGATCAACAACCTGCGCGTCGGACACAGCCTCGACCCGAAGGCCGACTACGGCCCGCTGGTCACCGAGGCGGCGCTCGCGCGGGTGCGCGATTACATTCAGCAGGGCGTCGACGCCGGCGCGGAGGCCGTGATCGACGGACGCGAGCGCAACAGCGACGACCTGCAATTCGCCGACGCGAACCTTGAAAGCGGCTACTTCATCGGCCCCACCCTGTTCGACCACGTCACCCCGGACATGTCGATCTACACCGATGAGATCTTCGGGCCGGTGCTGTGCATGATGCGCGCCAAGGACTACGAGGAGGCTCTGCGCCTGCCCTCCGACCACGAATACGGCAACGGCGTGGCGGTGTTCACCCGCGACGGCGACACCGCACGCGATTTCGTCTCCCGCGTGCAGGTGGGCATGGTGGGTGTCAATGTGCCGATCCCTGTGCCGGTGGCCTACCACACGTTTGGCGGCTGGAAGCGTTCGGGCTTCGGCGATCTCAACCAGCACGGCCCGGCGTCGATCCAGTTCTACACCAAGGTCAAGACCGTCACGTCGCGCTGGCCCTCGGGCATCAAGGACGGTGCGGAGTTCGTGATCCCGACGATGAAGTAGGCCGAATTCTTTATGCCCCTGTTCGGACTCGACGACGACGAACGCGTCATTACCGAGACGGCGGCTGCGTTCGCCGCGAAACGGCTTGCACCGCAGGCCTTGGAGTGGGACGCAGCCAACCACTTCCCGGTCGACGCGCTGCGAGAATGCGCCGGGCTCGGCATGGCGGCCATCTACTGCCTTGAGGATGTCGGCGGGAGCGGGCTGCGCCGCCTGGACGCGGTGCGCATCTTCGAGCAGCTCGCCACCGCCGACCCGACCGTCGCCGCGTTCCTGTCCATCCACAATATGTGTGCGTGGATGGTGGACAGTTACGGCACCCACGAGCAGCGCAAGGCATGGGTGCCGCGGCTGGCGTCGATGGAGGCGATCGCAAGCTATTGCCTCACCGAGCCGTCGGCCGGATCCGACGCGGCGGCGCTGCGGACGAAGGCGGTGCGTGACGGCCATCACTACGTGATCGACGGCGTCAAGCAGTTCATCTCCGGCGCGGGCGAGTCCGACGTCTACGTGGTGATGGCCCGCACCGGCGGCGAGGGCCCGCGCGGCATCTCGGCTTTCGTCGTCGAAAAGGGCACGGCGGGAGTGAGTTTCGGCGCACAGGAGCAGAAGATGGGCTGGCACGCGCAGCCCACCGCCCAGGTGATCTTCGACGGGGTCCAGGTACCCGCCGACGCGATGCTCGGCGGCGCCGATGGCGAAGGCTCAGGTTTCGGCATTGCGATGAATGGCCTCAACGGCGGCCGGCTGAACATCGCCGCGTGCTCGCTGGGCGGTGCCCAGGCCGCCTACGACAAGGCGGCCGCATACGTGCGGGATCGAGAGGCGTTCGGCGGCAAGCTGATCGACGAGCCCACCATCCGGTTCACGCTCGCCGACATGGCCACCGCGCTGGAGACGTCACGGCTCGTGCTGTGGCGCGCGGCCACCGCCCTCGACGAGGACGACCCGGACAAGGTCGAGCTGTGCGCGATGGCCAAGCGCTATGTGACCGACGCTTGCTATGACGTGGCCGACAAGGCGTTGCAGTTGCACGGCGGCTATGGCTATCTGCGCGAGTACGGCCTGGAGAAGATCGTCCGCGATCTGCGGGTGCACCGGATCCTGGAGGGAACCAACGAAATCATGCGGGTGGTGATCGGCCGTGCCGAGGCCGCCCGGGCGAGGGCTGGAAGGGATTGAAAACCATGAGCACGATCGCGTTGCTGGGCCTTGGCAACATGGGTGGCCCGATGGCGGCCAACCTTGTGTCGGCCGGCCACACCGTCCGGGGATTCGACCCGGTGCCCGCCGCGTCGCAAGCCGCAGCCGAGAAGGGGGTGAAGGTGTTCGGGAGCGGTGCGGAAGCGGTGGCCGAGGGCGACGTGGTGATCACGATGCTGCCCAACGGCGAGTTGGTGAAGCAGTGCTACGCGGAGATCCTGCCCGCCGCGGCGTCCGGCGCGCTGTTCATCGACAGCTCGACGATCTCCGTCGACGATGCACGTCGCGTCAACTCGCTCGCAGGCGAGCACGGGTTCGCCCAGCTCGACGCGCCGGTGTCGGGCGGCGTCAAGGGTGCGGTCGCAGGCACGCTGGCGTTCATGGTCGGCGGTGACCAGGCAGCCCTGGAAGAGGGCAGGCCCGTGCTGGAGCCCATGGCGGGCAAGATCATTCACTGCGGTGCGACCGGCGCCGGTCAGGCCGCGAAGTTGTGCAACAACATGGTGCTGGCCGTGCAGCAGATCGTCGTCGGCGAGGCGTTCGTGCTGGCCGAGCGGCTCGGTTTGTCAGCGCAATCGCTGTTCGATGTGATCACCGGCGCCACCGGCAACTGCTGGGCGGTACACACCAATTGCCCTGTGCCCGGGCCTGTTCCGACCTCACCGGCCAACAACGACTTCAAGCCGGGTTTCGCCACGGCGCTGATGAACAAGGACCTCGGGCTGGCGATGAACGCGGTCAACTCGACCGCATCGTCGGCACCGCTGGGCACACACGCCGCGCAGATCTACGCGAAATTCGCCGCCGACCACGCTGACAAGGACTTCAGCGCGGTCATCGAGATGATCCGAAAGGGCTGAGTTCGTCCGCCGAGCGGACGGCTAGGCCGCCGCCCGCGTCCTGCCCGTCCACCAGCGCCGGTGCAGCCGCTCGCACGACGCCGCCAGCAGCGGGTCGGCGCCCTCATAGGACGGGCGAACTTCCGCCGCGCCGGTGAAGTCCTGGCCGGCGGTGTAATCGGTGGGCACGACGATCGTCGCCAAACCGGCGGCGGTCGCTGCCCGAACACCGGCCGCCGAACCCTCGATGGCCAGCGCGCTTTCCGGGCCGATCCCCATCTCCCACAGGGCAAGCGCGTGCACATCGGGCTCCGCGGGCGCGTCGGACACGTCGTCGCCCGTCACGATCGTCTCCACGAGCCCGTCGCCGACGAGTTGCCTGACCAGCGGCTCCACCCAGGCCCTGGGTTGCCGGGTGACCACACCCACCCATATGCCGGCCACGAACAGGCTCATGACCAGGTCGATCAGCCCCTGCCTTGGCGTTACGTCGCCGTCAAGCACGCACTCGGGTAACAGGTCGCGCTTGGTCTTGAGCAGTTGCGTCGCAAGGGGATTCGACGCCTTACCGAACTCGCGCCAGCGGAGCTCGGTCGCGATCCGTTGATGCTCGTCGGGAATGCTCAGCAGGCGCCCGTAGGTGTCGACGTCCCAGACGATCTTGAGGCCGTACGCCGCGAACGCGGCGTTGAACGCGGCGCGATGGCCGTCGCGCTCAAGATCGGCCATCGCGCCGTCCAAGTCGAAAATCACCGCGCGCAAGGGACAGACGTTGGCGTCGACCGGCCGTGCCCGGTCCCACCAGAACGTCCGTGCCGGACGTGTCCCCTCCCGCGTGGTTGGCACATATCCAGGGTCGCGACCACGGCGCGGCGGGGCATCCCCCAATAGGGGGATACGCCAGGCTATTGCCTATCCCCGTTCCGGGGGACTGGCCTTATCGTGTTGCCATGGCGACGCCCGCCACCGAACCCGTGCGCATTGTGCTGGTCGATGACCATGAGATGGTGATCGAGGGGCTCAAGGCGATGCTCGCGTCGTTCTCCGACCGGGTGTGCGTGGTCGGGCAGGCGGTCGGCGCCGAGCGTGCGTTGAGCGTGATCGACGAGCTGAACCCCGACATCGTGCTGTGCGACGTCCGGATGCAGGGTTCCAGCGGGCTGGATCTGTGCCAAACCCTGCGGGAGCGCAGCCCCGAGCGCAAGGTCGTCATGCTGTCGGTGTACGACGACGAGCAGTACCTGTTTCAGGCGCTGCGGGTCGGCGCGTCGGGCTACCTGCTGAAGAGCGTCAGCAGCGACGAACTCGTGCGCCAGCTGGAGTTCGTCCACGGTGGCGCGACCGCGATCGATCCGGGGATGGCCGCCAGGGCGGCCGACACCGCCGCGCGCATGCAGCGCGACGAGTTCTGGCCCGGTGCGCGGCACGGCCTGACGCAGCGGGAAAGCGAGATCCTCTCGTATGTGGTGACGGGCCTGTCCAACCGGGGTATCGCGAGCAAACTGGTGATCGGCGACGAGACGGTCAAGAGCCACCTGCGGTCGATCTACCGCAAGCTGGGCGTCAGCGACCGGACCGGAGCCGTGGCCACCGCGCTGCGGGAAGGTATCTACCAATGACTCATCCGGCAGCAAGGGACAACGGCTCGCGTGGCACGGGCCCCAACGCGGTGCGCGACCTTGTCGACGCCGACCGCGAACTGGCGCTGTTGCGTGAGCTGATTCAGGCGGCGTCCGCCGGTCCGGGTGTTGAGCCGCTGGCCGCGGCGGCCGCCCGGATGATCACCGCAGCCACCGCGACCGACGTCTGTTTCGTGCACGTGCTCGACGACAGCGACCGCTCGCTGACGCTGACCGGCGCGACCCCGCCGTTCGACAGCGAGGTCGGCAAGATCCGGCTGCCGCTGGGCTCGGGCATTTCGGGGTGGGTGGCCAGCCACCGCGAACCGGTGGTGATCAGCCACGACAAAGAAGCCGATCCACGTTACATGCCGTTTCAGTCCCTTCGCGGACGGGACTTCACGTCAATGGTGTCGGTGCCGATGGAGACCGATCCCGGCGGATTGGTGGGCGTGCTGAACGTGCACACCGTCGAGCGGCGGGAATTCACGGAGCGCGATGTGGAGCTGCTGCTCGTGATCGGGCGGTTGATCGCGGGCGCTTTGCACCAGGCACGGCTGCATCGCCGGCTGGTCGCGCGGGAGCGCGCACACGAGAATTTCGTCGAGCAGGTGATCGAGGCGCAGGAGATTGAGCGCCGGCGGCTCGCCGGTGACATTCACGACGGCATCTCGCAGCGCCTGATCACGCTGTCGTACCGGCTCGACGCCGCCCGGCGGGCGGTGGGCGACGACCCCGCCGCCGTCGCCGAGCAGCTGGAGAAGGCCCGCGAGCTCGTGCAGCTGACGCTGCAGGAGGCTCGTGCGGCGATCGGCGGGCTGCGCCCGCCGGTGCTCGACGATCTCGGGCTGGCCGGCGGCCTGGCCAGCCTGGCCCGCTCGATCCCGCAGATCGACCTTGAAGTCGAGCTGGCCGACATGCGGCTGCCCGACCACATCGAGCTGGCGCTGTACCGCATCGCGCAGGAATGCCTGCAGAACGTCGTCAAGCACGCCAAGGCGACCAGGGCCAGGCTGACATTCGCCGTCGAGGAGGACACCGCACGACTCGAAATCGTCGATGACGGAATCGGTTTCGACACGTTCGAACACCCGCTCGGCGGCGATGAGATGGGCGGTTACGGCCTGCTTTCGATGGCCGAACGCGCCGAGATCGTTGGCGGACGGCTCAACATCCGCTCGCGCCCCGGGTCGGGAACCGCGGTCACCGCGACGATCCCGCTGCCGACGGTCAGCCCCTCGCCCCCATAGCCGCGAAGTCAGAAGTCGCCTGCGCCCCGCCGCAGCGTTTCGATCGACGACACCAGCGCCCGGGACTCCTCGTCGGAGAGGCCGATGTCGGCGAACACCTCGTCGTTCAGCGTGGCGGTGGCGTCCTCGACGGTCGAACGGCCGATGTCGGTGATCCGCACCAGCGTGGTCCGCCCGTCGGTGGGATGCGGCAGTCGCTCGACCAGGCCGGCCGCCTCCAGTCGCCGGATCGCGTGCGTGACGCTCGTGACGTGCACCTGCAGCCGATCGGAGGCCTTTGTGATCGGCAGCGCGCCGGAGCGGCTGAACGCCAACAGCCGCAAAAGCTCAAACCGGGAAAAGCTCAGGTCGTAGGGCCGCAACGCGTTCTCCACCCGGGCCAGCAGAATCTGATGGGCCCGCATCACCGAAGTGATCGCGACCATCCCTTCCGCGACGTCACCCCAGCCGGACCGTTCCCAGTTCTCACGCGCCTGGGCGATCGGGTCCCGCTTGTCGGACTGCGGCGGCTGCGAGCACACGCCCCTTCATACCGCACGTCGGCCCGCGACCGCGTCAACGTTCGGCGTTTTGCTGCGACTTCGCAAGAGCACCCAGCACCGCACGAGTGCAGGCCCGATCGCCGACCGTGATCCGCACTCCCCCGTCGGCGTAGTGGCGCGCCTGCAGGCCTGCCTTGTCGAACACCTCACGCCACGACCACCCCGCAGCGGGCAGATATATGAAGTTGGCGTGCCCGTCGGTGCAGTAGATCCCCATCGCCCGCAGCCGCCGGCCCAGATAGCGGCGTTCGCCCGTGATCAGCCGGATCCGTTGGCGCAGTTGCACATCCGCGTCGTAGGATGCCGCAACGGCGACCGCACCGGTGATGCTTATCCCGAAGGGCAATTGCATGGTCCACAGCGTCTTGGCCAAGTCGGGCGCCCCGAATCCGTATCCGATGCGCAGGCCGGCCAGGCCGTAGGCCTTCGAGAAGGTCCGCAGCACCACCACATTCGGGAAGCGTTGCACCAGCGCCGGCCCGTCGAGCCGGTGCTCGGGTTCGACGAACTCGATGTACGCCTCGTCGAGCAACACCACGGTGTCACGGGGCACCCGCTGCAGAAAGCGCTCGACGTCGGCGACGGATTCCAGCGTCCCTGTCGGGTTGTGGGGCCGGCACAGCACTACCACCCTGGCATCGCGCGCGGCGTCTGCCATCGCATCGAGGTCGTGATGACCGTGCTCGTCAAGCGGCACCGTCACCGGAACCAGCCGGGCCATCTGAGCGAAGATCGGATACCCGTCGAATGTCGGCGAGGTCAGCACCATTCGGTCACCGGGACTTGTCACCGCATGCAGCACCTGTAGGATCACACCCGTCGCGCCCTGACCGAGCACCACCTGTTCATCGCGCACCCCGATGCGGCCCGCGATCAGGCTGCGCATCCCTTCGGGCAGGAATTCCGGATATCTGTTGGCCGCGTCGATCGAGTCCATCAGCGCCGCACGCACCGACGGCAACGGCGGGAACGGATTCTCGTTGAGCGACAACGCAAACGGATCGACCGCGTCAGGCAGCGCGCCGAGCACCTCAGCGGCGATCGGCTCGGCCCGCCTGGGGTCGCCCATCACCCTCGGCCGCCCCATCGAACGGCTGCGGCGCCGGCGAAGTCACCGGCGTGCGCGAAGGCCGCCATCATCACGACGTCACCGGCTTTGAGTTGGCCGTTGGTGATCGCGCGATCCAGGTTGATCGGGATGCCGGCGCCGAACAGGTTGCCGCATTCGTCGAAGGTGTCGCGGTGACGCTCCTTGGGCAGCTCCAACGCCTCGCGCCAGTTGCGCAGAAAGACGCGGTTGGGCTGGTTGGTCACCAGTAGGTCCAGGTCCTTTGACGCGATGCCGACGCGGTGACACACCGCGAGCGCCACCTCTGGCACCTGCCGGTTGCCGCGGGCGAGCACCTTGGTGATTTTCGACTCGGTGAAGCCGATGTGGGACTCGCCCGTTCCGGGCTGCCACCACTTGCGCGGCCCGTCGGTGGTGATGGTCATCTCGCCGGCGTACTGGCCGTAGGTGCGGCATTCGACATCCAGGATCGGGGACCGCTCCGACACCTCGACCAGGCCCACCGCCGCACCGTCACCGGGCACCGCGGCTTGGGCCTTGCGCCGCACCCCGGGCTGGTCGAAGACCTGCCCGGCGGCGTTTTGGGCGATCGCGATCAACGCGGTCCGGCCCTGACCCGAAGCCAGCAGCTGACGGGCCACGTTGAGCCCCAACACAAAC
Source organism: uncultured Actinomycetota bacterium (assembly GCA_963811535.1). Lineage (GTDB taxonomy): Bacteria > Actinomycetota > Actinomycetes > Mycobacteriales > Mycobacteriaceae > Mycobacterium. Next base: position 196,069 of record CAWERF010000005.1, read on the forward strand.
GCCGCGCAGCCGCCGTTGTGCAGATCGAGCACCCAATTCGGCTTCATGCCAAGGCGGTGCGCCATGCCCGCGCCGCCGCCGTAGAACGGCATATCCGGCATCTGGGTATGGGTGATCAACACATCGACGTTTGCGATGGTGTCGGGGCCGTGCCGCTCGATGAGACCCTTGGCGGCGCGTTCGATCATGTCGATCGCCGTCTCGTCCTCGGCGATGTGATGGCGGAACTTCGGTGCCCGAAACATCAGGTTGTCGCGCAGTTCGTCGGAGCTCGCGTAATTCGCGTAGTACTCCAGCCCGATCGGCTCGCCGGGCAGGTAGGTGGAGACGTCGATCAGGCTGACGTTGGGTGTGCTCATCGGGCGGCTCATCTCATCCAGGCCGGGGTGACCGGCAGGCCGTTACGGTGGCGGTATTCGGCGATGGCCTTGAGGTTTTGCATCTCCAGGGCATGGCCTGCGCCGAACATCTCCCAAAAATCCCCCACCCATACCGGACGCTGCGGCGGGGCCGCCTCCGGATAGGGGTTGTGGTCATAAAACGGGTGATGGCAGTTGGTCCACAACACCACCGAGCCCGGCTTGTCCAGCACGGCCTGCGCGTCGATCACGCGCATCAGATAGATCATCCATAAGTGCTTGCCCTGATCCCACGCGCAGTGATAGTCCACCGTGCGCGCCTCGGCGTTGGCGATCGTGCGGGTGTAGATCTTGGTCTCCGACCCCAGCCGGTCTGACGCCAGCCACAAACCCGGCTCATCGGTGGGCTCAAACCCACGCAGGCTGTAGGTCCACTCCTCCAGGCTGCGGGTGTCGGCCATGTAGTCGAACAACTCATCGGGCGGGCAGTCGACGTAATCATTGACCGTGCAGTACTGGCCGAACACCTGATCATGCGGATACACCGACCGCATCATCTCCATGATGATCGGCGTCGCCGCCTCGCGCGGTGACGTCTCAATGCGGATCACCCCGTCGATCGGGTCGGTGCTGCCGGTATGGCTGGCGATGTCCTCAAGCGCGGGTAGCGACATCAGAATGGGTCTCCTTCGTAATCGGATATTGCTTCGCGGCGACGGCTTTCGAAGCGGCGCTGCCGAGGAAGTTCGCGAACGGCGGGATTTCGTCGGGTGAGCAGTCGACGCTGACCACCGACGGGCCCTCGACGTCGATCGCGGCCCTCAAAGCCTCTGGCAGATCGCTGATGTCGTCCACGTCGGTCGACGCCAGGCCGGGGAACATGGTGGCCAGGCCGGCGCCAAGGCGGCTGGGGCCGAACCGGTTGTAGCTGTAGAGGTCGTCGTAGAACAACTGCTCACGCGTCACGCACATCGCGTGGGCGTGGTTGTCGAACAGCACGAACGTCACCGGCAGCCGGTAGTGCACCGCGGTGTGGATCTCCATGCCGTGCATGTAGAAAGCGCCGTCTCCGGCAATCACCACCGTGCGCCGGCGCCTGGCGAACGCCATGCCCAGACCGGCACCGAAGCTGTAGCCCATGCCGCCCATGCCCAGCGCCACCACGAACCGGCCGTCACGCCGCACCGGTAGATGATGGATCGCCGCGGCGCCGGTATTCCCGGCGTCGACCACGATGTCCACGCCGTCGGGCAGCGCGCAATCCAGCGCCACCATCGCCTCCCGGTAACGCACACCGGGCCCGTCGCACGCCGGCGGTGTGAGCTCGGCACGCGGCACCATGTCCGGCACCCGCATGCCGGTGGGCCTGCCGCTGCCCGACAGCTCCAACGTCAGCACAGTCAGCGAGCCGCGCAGATTCTCGGTGTGGACGTGCGTACACGGAAGATACGGCGCGGCCGATCCGATCGACACCACCCGCACGTTCGCGAGTGCGTCATCCAGGCCGGTGCGCGAGGTGACCGACAGCCGCGTTCCCACCACCAGACACAGCGCGCTGCCGCGGATCGCGTCGGCCACTCCCGGGTGGCCCATCACACCGGTCACCCCCAATGCCGACGACCGTCCCAAACCCGGAGTTCCGGCAACGTCTTTCGCGTCGGGCACCGTGGCAATACGTGCCCGCAACACGGCGCGCAGCTCCTCCAGCTCCGCGCGCGCGTCGTCGCGGGCGACCTGCTCACCGGCGATGATCGTCACCGGACCGGTCACCCGACGCAACGCCTGCGCCACCGGATACGGATTGCCGACCTGCCCCCGAAGGTGATCGACCCCCCCGGCGGCGTGGCCGTTGACCACGCCCGACCCGTTGTGAACGACCGAACCGTCGTGAACGACAGCGCCGTTGTGAAGGACCGGGCCGTCATGAACGACGGAGCCATTCATCGCGACGGAGCCATTCATCGCGACGGAGCCCTGCTGAACGTTCTTGGGCAGCAGCAAGACCGCCGGCCCGCCGGTGCGGGCCGCCGCGATGGCTTCCGGCAGCGCCGAAATGATGTCCTCGGGCGTCACTACCCGCCGGCAATAGACCGACACCGCGGAGAACAACGCCTCGGCGTTCAGCGAGCCGTTGCTCCCACTGGTGTCCTGAAAGCTGCCCCGGCCATCGAGGGTGGTCGGCGCCTGTCCGACCAGCGCCAGCACCGGCACCCGGCTGGCCAACGACTCCCCCAGGCCCGGAACCAGATTCAGGCAGCCGCCGCCGGACGTCGCCGCGACGACACCCAGCCCGGCGCCGCCGCGGCTGTACCCGTCGGCCATCGTGGCCGCCGAGAACTCGTGCTTGGCAAGTACCGCGGTGATATCGCTGCGGAAATGCGCTGCGTCGTACAGGTCCTCGATGTTGGCACCATCCACCCCGAAGACGTACTCCACCCCGATAGCGGCCAGATGCTCGACGATGCGATCGACCACCCGGTGCTGTCTCCCCATGTACTCACCTGCCTCTTCCCCTGCCCTTTGACACGACCGGGGGGGAACTTCGGTTCACCGGAATGCGATGTGACGCGCGTCGCCGACACGAATTCCATCGAAATTTCGTGGGCGTCAATTACTTTCGTCGCAGCACGCCCTATACATCGGCACCCGTGCCGTGCGGCCCCGGAATCAGGACGGCCGTCAGAGGGTGTGCTGCAGAAGCACCTCTCCGTTGTCAGCGGACACGACCTGCACCGCCGCAATCTGGTCGATCGGCATCGAGGTGCTGCCGCCCGGCGTTGCGGTGACCCCGGTCAGGGCGACCCAGGTCGCCAACTGGGCGCGGCTGCCGTCGCGGCCGAGCACCACCATCGCCAGCTTGTCGCCAGCGGCGTCGTCGTCGTCACGGCCGGCGCTCTCGGGCCAGACTCCGTAGGTGCACGTCATGTCGATGCGAGTGCCCCACCCGTGGCTGGTGAGGCTCACACTGGAGGTCAACCCGTTCGGCGTCACGCGGGTCATCGGCAGCGACGTCGACTCGGCCGAAGCCGGCGGCGTGGAGGTCGGCAGTGCGGGGTTGGACCGCAGGGCGACGAAGACACCAACCACCAGGACCGCGGCCGCGGCGGCGGCCACCGTCCACGTCATTAGCCGAGACCGGCGCCGCCGTTGGCTCACCTTCGCCAGCAGCGACGTCAGCATCTGAGGCCGCAGCGGCGGGGTCACGGTCGAGGCGTGGCCGCCCTCGTCGATAGCCGCGACATCGTCACGGCTGAGCTGAGACAGCAACGCCGGCATCCCGCTGAGTTCCGCCACCGCTTCGCGGCACGACTTGCAGGAGGTCAAGTGCGCTTCGTACTCGCGCCGCTCTGCGCCGGACAACGAGCCCAGCACATAGGCGGCATCCCAGAGTGCGTAATCGTCGTGATCCCCCACTGAGGACAGCCCCCCTCGGAATGGCGCGGCGGGTCCTTCGAAGATGGTCATCGCGTCACCCCCATCTCTTGCAGCGTGAGTCGCAGCGCACGCACTGCGTAGTGAAGCCGGGACTTGACGGTACCCTCGGCGATGTCGAGATCTGCGGCGATCTGGGCGGTTGACCAGCCCATATAGTAAGACCGACGGATCACCGCGCGATGTTCTGGGGACAGCTGCACCATCGCATCGCCGATCAGCAGCCGGTCGAGCGCCGAGTCGACTTCGTCCGGTCCGGCGCGCTCCGGGGTGCCAGACCCGTCGAGGGTCCCGACCTCATTGCGAAAGCGCGCGCTGCGTCGTTCGTCGATGATCATGTTGCGGGCGACGGTGAACAGCCATGCCCGTGCCGAGCGCTCGCTGTCGTCGGCGACCTCGGGGTGCTGCCAGGCGCGCAACAGCGTCTCCTGAACGACGTCCTCGGCGCGTGCCTGGTCGCCCGTGAGCCGCAGGGCGTACCGCCACAGCGCCGCAGCATGCTGGTCGTAGAGCACGCGCATGAGTTCAGCCTCCTGCGCCGCCTGACCGCCGATACTCGGTACCGGGTTTCTCATCACCGACCTCCCGGTGGTGACACGGAATAGCTGCAAAGTTAGTTCACAGGGCCCCATCGCTGCATGGCGCACTGCGGCCGCTGGGGGAACTAGCGGGCAGTGCCTGCGCGTCTCGCGTGTGCGATCTAGAGCGTCAGGATGCGCGGCTCGTCCTCCGTCACCGCAACACTGTGCTCCCAGTGTGCCGCGCGCGAGCCGTCGGCGGTAGCCACAGTCCACTGGTCTTCGAGAACGACGGTCTTGGCCGAGCCCAGGGTGAGCATCGGCTCGATCGCCAGGACCGAGCCGGGCGCGAGAAAGGGACCGCGCCCGGGAGGGCCCTCATTGGGCAGGAACGGGTCCATGTGCATCTGCCTGCCGATGCCGTGACCGCCGTAGCCTTCGACGATGGCGAACGCGCGGCCATAGCGCCGCTCGGCGGCACGCGTGGCCTGTTCGATCGCGTGCGAGACATCCGTGAGCCGGTTTCCGGGCCGCATCGCGGCGATCCCGGCCTCCATCGCCTCCCTGGTGACCTGCGAGAGCGCCTCATCCATCGGGATCAGGGCGTCAGCGCCGAACGTGATGGCCGAGTCGCCGTGCCAGCCGTCGACGATCGCGCCGCAATCGATCGATACCAGGTCGCCCGGCGTCAGGATTTCGGACGCCGACGGGATACCGTGCACCACCCTGTCGTTGACCGACGAACAGATCGTCGCGGGATAGCCGTGGTAGCCCAGAAACGACGGAACTCCGCCGCCTTCGCGGATCACCGATTCGGCGATCTCGTCGAGGATCAGAGTCGACACACCGGGCCCAGCCGCCCGGCGCACCGCGTACAGAGCGGCCGCCACCAGCGACCCGGCGGCGGCCATTGCGTCCAGTTCACCCACGCTGCGCTGCGCGACCACTTTGCGGTTGCGCAGCCCGGGCAGGGTGATCACGCTAGCGGCCCAGGGCCGCGACGGCGCGCGCGAAGACTTCGTCGGGGTTGCCGACGGCGTCGACCGGCTTGAGCACGTCGCGGTAGTACTCCAGGAGCGGCGCGGTCTCGTCGCGGTAGACGTTCATCCGGTTGTGGATGACGTCTTCGGTGTCGTCGGCGCGCCCGCGGTCCTTGAGACGCTTGAGCAGCTCCTCCTCGCAGACCTGGAACTCCAACACCGCGTCGATCTTCGTGTTGCGGGCTTCGAGCATGCGCTGCAGCGCCGTGGCCTGGTCGACCGAACGCGGGTAGCCGTCGAGGATGAAGCCGTCCGCGGCGTCGGGCTGGCTGATCCGGTCCTCGACCAGCTTGTTGGTCAGATCCGACGGCACCAGGTCGCCGGCGTCGAGGTAGCGCTTGGCCTCCAGGCCCAGTTCTGTGCAGTCCTGGATGTTCTGCCGGAACAGCTCACCGGTGGAGATCTGCGGGACCCCGAGCTTCTCGGCGAGCTTGGTCGCCTGCGTGCCTTTACCGGCGCCAGGCGGGCCGAGCAAAACAACTCTCACTTCAGGAACCCTTCATAGTTGCGCTGCATGAGCTGGCTCTCGATCTGTTTGACCGTATCCAAACCAACCCCAATCATGATCAGAACCGCGGTTCCTCCGAACGGTAAGTTCTGGACACCGCCGGTATTGCCGATGTCGAGGAAGAGATTAGGCAACACCGCGATCACACCGAGGTAGATCGAACCGGGAAGGGTGATCCGGCTCAGCACATACCGCAGGTAATCGGCGGTCGGCTTCCCGGGCCGGATACCCGGGATGAAGCCGCCGAACTTCTTCATCTCGTCAGCACGTTCGTCGGGGTTGAACGTGATCGAGACGTAGAAGTAGGTGAAGAAGATGATCAACCCGAAGTAGATCCCGATGTAAACCCAGTTACTCGGGTCCGACAAGTAGCTGCCGACGAACTTGTCCCACCAGCTGTTGCCCGGCGCGGAGCTTCCGCTGCGCACCAGCTGGGTGATCAGGTGCGGGATGTAGATCAGCGACGACGCGAAGATGACCGGGATGACGCCCGCCTGGTTCACCTTCAGCGGCAGGTAGGTCGATGTGCCGCCGTACATGCGCCGGCCCACCATCCGTTTGGCGTACTGCACCGGGATGCGGCGCTGTCCCTGCTCGACGAAGACCACGCCGACGACGATGATCAGTGCCGCGACGCAGACCGCGGCGAACACCAGCCCGCCACGGGTGTCCAGGATCGTCTTGCCCTCGCCGGGGATGCGGGCGGCGATACCGGCGAAGATCATCAGCGACATGCCGTTGCCGATGCCCCGCTCGGTGACGAGCTCGCCCATCCACATCACCAGTGCCGCGCCCGCCGTCATCACCAGCACGATGACGACCAGCGTGAAGATCGACTGGTTGGCGATGATGTCCAGGTTGCAGCCCTGCAGCAGGCCGCCGTTGGCGGCCAGCGCGACGATGCTGGTGGCCTGCAGGATGGCCAGCGCGATCGCCAGGTAGCGGGTGTACTGCGTCATCTTGGCCTGGCCGGACTGGCCTTCCTTGCGCAGCTGCTCGAACCGCGGGATGACGACGGTCAGCAGCTGCACGATGATGCTGGCGGTGATGTAGGGCATCACGCCGACCGCGAACACCGTGAGCTTCAGCAGCGCGCCGCCGGAGAACAGGTTGATCAGCGAGTAGATCTGCCCCGCTTGGCCGCCGCTGACCTGCTGGATGCATTTGTTGACGTTGCCGTAGTTGACGCCCGGAGAAGGCAGCGAGGCGCCGACCCGGTACAGGATGACGATCCCGAGTGTGAACAGGATCTTGCTTCGCAGGTCGGCTGTCCGCATTGATGAGATGAAAGCCGAGAGCACTCTTCCTCCTGCGCAGCCGAGATCTCGTCTACGGCGTGCCAAATTGGCTGGTCTGCACCAGCGTCGGGTTAGGTCTGTGTCGCGCCGACCCGCCGCTGGTCGCGCGGCTCAAGTCAGGCGTTAAACAGTGTACGAGACTAGCAGTTGACCGAAAAAATCTGACCTGCTGTGTCGGCCGCCGGGCGCCAGGTAATCGCCGCAAGGTTTCAGGCGTACAGTCTGCGTTGTCTCGTTACATCGGCTAAGTATCGTCTGCGGGCGGTCGTCATTTTGGGTTGGAAAGGTCAGGGAATGACGCGTACAGACCACGACACCTGGGACCTAGCGTCCAGTGTGGGGGCGACGGCCACGATGGTGGCCGCATCGCGCGCCCTGGCGTCGCGCGCGCCGAACCCGCTGATCAGCGATCCGCACGCGGAATCGCTCGTGGAGGCGGTCGGCATCGACGCGTTGGCGCGCCTGGCTCGCGGCGAGCTGGATCCGGCGGCCCTCGACGCCGACCCGAAGCGCGCGTCGCGAATGAGCGACCACATGGCGGTCAGGACCAAGTTCTTCGACGACTTCTTCCTCGACGCGGCCGCGGCGGGGATCCGGCAGGCCGTAATCCTTGCGTCCGGGCTTGACGCACGCGCCTACCGGCTCGCCTGGCCGGCAGGCACCACCGTCTACGAGATCGACCAGCCGCAGGTCATCGAGTTCAAGACCGAGACGCTGGCTCGACTGGGCGCCGAGCCGACCGCACACCGCCGGGCCGTCGCCATCGACCTGCGCTACGACTGGCCGACGGCGCTCAAGGAGGCGGGGTTCGACTCCGGCCGGCCCACCGCGTGGAGTGCCGAGGGTTTGCTCGGCTACCTGCCACCCGAGGCCCAGGACCGGTTGCTCGACAACGTCACCACGCTGTCTGCCCAAGGCAGCCGGTTCGCCACCGAAACCGTGGCCAACATCAACGAGCGCGACGAGGACGAGATCAGGGAGCGGATGGAGCAGGTCTCAGCCCGGTGGCGCGACCACGGCTTCGAGTTGGACATGACGAGCCTGATGTACTTCGGCGACCGCAACGAGGCGGCGGCGTACCTCAGCACCCACGGCTGGGAGACGTTCGGCAGGAGCAGCAAAGAGCTGGTCAAAAGGTACGGTCTGGCACCGCTGGACGACGAGACGTTGCCGTTCGGCGACATCATCTACGTCAGCGCCACCCTGAAATAAGGGGAACACGATGGTGCGTACCGACGACGACGCCTGGGACCTGGCGTCGAGTGTGGGCGCGACGGCGACGATGGTAGCCGCTGCCCGCGCGCTGGCGTCCAACGAGCCCGAGCCGCTGATCTCAGACCCGTTCGCCGAGCCACTGGTCAAGGCGGTCGGCATCGAGTTCTTCTGCCGTCTGGTCGACGGCGAGCTCACCGCGTCGGAGGTCGACGACGATGCGGAGTTCAACATCCAGCGGCTTACCCACATGATGGCCGTGCGCACGCGCTTCTTCGACGACTTCTTCATCGAGTCGGGCAGGGCGGGTGTCCGGCAGGCGGTGATCCTGGCCGCCGGGCTGGATTCACGTGCGTACCGGTTGAAGTGGCCGGCCGGCACTGTCGTCTACGAGGTCGACATGCCCGAGGTGATCGAGTTCAAGACCAGGACGCTCGCCGGCCTGGCCGCCGAGCCGACCGCCGAGCGTCGCACCGTCGCGATCGATCTGCGTGACGATTGGCCGACTGCCCTGCGGCGCAGCGGTTTTGACGACGCGTCTCCGGCTGCCTGGAGCGCCGAGGGTTTGCTGATGTATCTGTCGCCCGACGCGCAGGACCGGCTGTTCGACAACATCACCGATCTCAGCGCGTCCGGCAGCCGGCTGGCCACCGAGTACCACCCTGACCCGACGGCGCTGGTCAACCCGAACGTGGCCGCGATGACCAGTAAGTGGGGAAAGTACGGGTTCGACGTTGACCTGCAGCAGCTCTGGTACACCGGCGAGCGAAGCCACGTCGTGGATTATCTGACCGGTCGCGGCTGGCAGGTCTCTGCGCGGACCCGCGCCGACCTTTTCACCGCCGCCGGTCTGCCCCTTCCCGAAGGCGAGTTCGCGGTGCCGCTGCGCAACTCGATCGCGGTGAACGCGACCAAGAAGTAGAGGATCACGATGGCCCGGACCGACAACGACACTTGGGATTTGGCGTCCAGCGTGGGCGCGACAGCCACGATGGTGGCCACGCAGCGCGCGCTGGCATCGCGCGCACAGCTGATCGACGACCCGTTCGCGGAGCCATTGGTGCGCGCGGTCGGCGTCGACCTGTTCACCCGGCTGCTCAACGGCGAGATCGATCTCGCCGAAGTGGATCCGGAGTTCAACATCCGCCGGGCCGCCGAAGGGATGGCCGTTCGCACCCGGTTCTTCGATCGCCTGTTCACCGACGCCGCCACTGCCGGCGTGCGGCAGGCCGTGATCCTGGCCTCGGGGCTGGACGCGCGGGCCTACCGACTGCGGTGGCCGAACGGAACCGTGGTCTATGAAATCGACCAGCCGGACGTGATCGAGTTCAAGACCAAGACGTTGGCCGGTTTGGGTGCCGAACCGACCGCGACGCGTCGCACGGTGGCGATCGACCTGCGCGATGATTGGCCGAAGGCCCTACTGGACAGCGGCTTTGATCGCACCCAGCCGACGGCGTGGAGCGTGGAGGGGCTGCTGATCTATCTGCCACCGGACACGCAGGACAAACTGTTCGACAACATCACCGAACTGAGCGCACCGGGTAGCCGGGTGGCCACCGAGCACGTGCCCGATGTGGCCGTGTTCTCCGACGAGCGCTCGCAGCGCATTTCCGAGCGTCTGAAGAAGTACGGGCACGACATCGAGATGGCCGACCTGATCTACCACGGCGAGCGCAGTCACGTCATCGAATATCTGACGTCCCATGGTTGGGAAGTCTCGACGCAGACGATGAAAGAGGCCTGCGCAGCCAACGGCTTTGAGTTTCCGGACGACGAAGCCAACGCCGCGTTCGCCAGCCTGAGCTACGTCAGCGCGGTGCTGAAATAGTCGCTCAGAATCGATAATCGCCTAGCAGCAGCGCGGTCGCGCCGTCGAACGCATGCGCCGCGGTGTCGAGCGCATGAGCCACCGACCGGCCGACGAGGGCTCCAATCGCCTCCGGCACCGATGCCGCCGCGGGCTGCGACGAGGGCCGTGGCCGCAGGCGTTCCCTCAGCGATGATCCGGGGTAGCTGACGATTTTCGAGTCTTCGTCCACGTCGAGACCCGCCAGGATCTTCGCGCGGGTGATCGCGGTGCGCAGGCCCCCGAGTTCGTCGACCAGGCCGCGCTCGAGCGCGTCGGTGCCGGTCCAGACCCGTCCCCGGGCCACCGCGTCGACATCGTCGACCGACATGCCCCGCCCGTCGGCGACGCGGCGCACGAAGTCTTGGTAGAACAGGTCCGCCTCCGCCTCGACCTGTGCGTGCTGCTCGGGCGTGAACGCTGCGTTCGTCGACCACGCGTCGGCGTTTGCGTTGGTGCGCACCGCATCCGAGCCGACTCCCAGCCGCTCCTTGAGCCCCCGGGCCACCAGCTTGCCGGTCACCACGCCGATCGAGCCGGTGATCGTGCCCGGGTTGGCGACGATCGCGTCGGCGCCCATCGACACGTAGTAGCCGCCGGACGCCGCGACGGCACCCATCGACGCGACGACCGGCTTGCCACCGTCGCGGATCCGGGCGACCTCACGCCAGATGGTCTCCGACCCGGTGACCGATCCGCCCGGGCTGTCGACGCGCAGCACCACCGCAGCCACCGCATCGTCGGCTGCGGCGTCACGCAGGCCCGCGGCGATCGTGTCGCCCCCGGCGCTGCTGATGCCGAGCGGCAGCGGCTGCGGGCCGCCTCGCCCGCTGACGATCGGTCCGGCCACGGTCACAACCGCGATGGCGGGCTTGGCTTTGCGGCCCGGGACGCGGGGGGTCGGAAGGCCGGGACGGGGCGCGGTGGCCCTCGCGTACCGCGCGAGGTACAGCCGGGGCGGCTCGTCCTCGGTGTCGGTGCTGGCCTCCGGCGAAACGCCTTCAGGGCCAACGAGTTCAGCGATGCGAGCGTATGCCTCGTCGCGGAAGCCGATCCGGTCGACGAGGCCGCCGGTGACCGCGTCGTCGCGAAGCAACGGCGCCCGGTCGGCCAGCGCGTCCACCGCGGCCGGGTCGAGATGACGCGACTCGGCGACGGCCTGCCACACCTGGCCGTGCAGGCTCTCCAGCAGCCGGGTGTCGGCCTCACGATGCGCATCGGTGTAGCTGTCTTGAGTGAAAAGGTTTGCCGCGGACTTGTATTCGCCGCGGGCGACGAACTGCGCTTCGACGCCGGCCTTGTCGAGCGCGCCGCGAAGGAACAGCGCGTTGGTGGCGAACCCGACGAGCCCGACCGTGCCCGACGGCTGCATCCACACCTCACCGAACGCCGACGCGAGGTAGTACGACAGCGTGCCGGGGTAGGTCTCCGCCCACGCCAACGATGGTTTGACCGCGGTGAATGCGGCGATGGCCTCCCGTAACTCCTGCACGGGTCCGGCCGCCGCCGCCGGGATCTGAACGCGGGCGATCAGCCCCGCGACCCGGGGGTCGTCGGCGGCACGGTGGATGGCGGCAATAGCGTCACGCAGCACCAGCGGCCGGCCGCCCGAGATGATCGCGAGCGGGTCGAAGCCGACGGTCTCCGGCGGCACCGACAACAGGTCGAATTCGAGCACGCAGTCGTTCGGCACACCGTGATGGCGTGCGGTGTCGACGCGGCGCACCAGCGCGCGCACGTCGTCCAGACCGGGGATGCCAGGCGAGAAAGCGAACATGCTCGCGAGCCTACCGATGGCTGGTGCTTGCGGGTCGGCCTACCGTGGTCTGGTGAGGTTTTCGATTTCCATCCAGCAACGTGACGTGAACGGATTCGACAGCGAGGGCGTGCGCTCGTATCTGGCCCGCGCCGAGGAGCTCGGCTTCGAAGGGGGCTGGGTCCTGGAACAAGTCATCGGCCCGGCGCCGCTGATCGCGCCCCTGGAGATACTCGCGTGGGCGGCGGCGTGCACCACCCGTCTGCGCCTCGGGGTCGCGGTGATGATCACGTCGTTGCACGACCCGCTGCAGCTCGCTTCAGCCGCGACCGCCGTGGACCGACTCAGCCACGGGCGGCTGGACCTCGGCGTGGCACCGGGCGGCGGCTTCCGGCCGTTCCCGGCCTTCGGGGTGGAGAAGGCCACCTTCATCGCGAGCTTCACCGAAGGCCTTCAGCTGATGAAGGCGGCCTGGTCAGACGAGCCGAATGTGACGTTCCACGGGCGCTTTCGCGACGTCGAGAACCTTCCCGTCACCCCCAAACCGGTTCAGCGTCCGCATCCGCCGATCTGGTTCGGTGCCAACGCGCCGGCCGCACTTGCCCGGGCCGCGCGTCTCGGCGATGCCTTCATGGGCGCCGGTTCCTCCACCACCGCCAGTTTCACCAACGCGGTGCAGACGCTGCGCGGCGCGCTTCAGGACCAGGGTAAAGACCCGGTCCGCTTCACGATTGGCAAGCGCGTGTACCTGGCCGTCGACGACGATGCCGCCCGAGCCCGCGAACGCGTGCTCACGGGGCTGCACCGGATTTACGGCCAGATGCCCGGCATCGAAGACGTGCCGGTATGGGGCACCCCAGCCGACGTCGCTCATGGGGTGCGTGAGGTCATCGACGCAGGCGCAGCGACGGTCCTGCTCAACCCGGTCGGCGAGAACGTCGCCGAAGACCACGAGCAGATGGAACGCCTTGCCGCCGAGGTCATCCCGCAGCTCAGCTGACACCGAGCGGCCGGACTTATGCGAGCTCGGTGACCGTGCCTCCGGCCGCGGTGATCTTCTCGCGTGCGCTGCCGCTGAACTTGTGCGCGGTGACGTTGACCTTGGCGGTCAGCTTGCCCTCCCCGAGAACCTTCACCAATGTGTTCTTGCGGACCGCACCCTTGGCCACCAGGTTGTCGACGTTGACGTCGCCGCCCTCAGGGAAGAGCCGGTTGATGTCGCCGACGTTGACGACCGCGTACTCGGTGCGGAACCGGTTGCGGAAGCCCTTCAGCTTGGGCAGCCGCATGTGGATCGGCATCTGGCCGCCCTCGAAGGTCGCCGGTACGCCCTTGCGTGCCTTGGTGCCCTTGGTGCCGCGGCCCGCGGTCTTGCCCTTGGAGCCCTCACCGCGGCCGACACGGGTGCGCTTGGTCTTCGACCCGGGCGCGGGCCGCAGGTCGTGCAGTTTGATCGTCATTTCTTGCCGCCCTTCGCCTCCGGTTCGCTGCCGCCGGTGACCGGCTCAACCTCGACGAGGTGGTTCACCACCGCGATCAGCCCGCGAACCTGCGGGTTGTCCTCGCGGACAACGGAATGCCGGATCCGGCGCAGCCCCAGTGTGCGCAGGCTCTCGCGCTGCTTCCACCGTGCGCCGATGGTGCTGCGAACCTGGGTGATCTTCAACTCCGCCATCGCTATGCCGTTCCTTCCCGGGGCGCTGATGCGGCCACCGAGGCGCTCTCCCTGCGGGCCCGAAGCATGCTGGCCGGTGCGACGTCCTCGATCGGCAGACCGCGGCGCGCCGCGACTTCCTCGGGACGCTGCAGCAGCTTGAGTGCCGCGACGGTGGCATGCACCACGTTGATCGCGTTGTCGCTGCCCAGGGACTTGGCCAGAATGTCGTGCACGCCGGCGCATTCCAGCACCGCACGCACCGCGCCACCAGCGATCACACCGGTACCCGGGCTGGCCGGACGCAGCAGCACCACACCGGCCGCGGCCTCGCCCTGCACGGGATGGGTGATGGTTCCGCCGATGAGCGGAACCCGGAAGAAGTTCTTGCGGGCTTCCTCCACGCCCTTGGCAATCGCGGCCGGCACCTCCTTGGCCTTGCCGTATCCGACGCCGACCATGCCGTTGCCGTCGCCGACGATCACCAGCGCGGTGAAGCTGAACCGCCGACCACCCTTGACGACCTTCGACACCCGGTTGATTGCGACCACCCGTTCGAGGTAGTTGCTCTTCTCCCCGCTGTCGCGGCCGCGGCCGTCGCGCCGGCCCCGGCCCTCGCGGGCGTCGCCGCGCGTGTCGGTGCGGGTTTCGGTCGTGCCGGATGTTGCGCCGGCTCCTCTAGCGGATCTGGGCGCGCCGCGCGATGGCGCCGACCCGGCGGCTCCTGTCGCCTGTTCCGCCATCATGCAATCCTTCCGTTGTTCGTCATCAGAACTTCAGCCCGCTTTCCCGCGCCGCATCGGCCAGCGCTGCGATCCGACCGCCGTAGGTGTAGCCACCGCGATCGAAGACGACCGTGTCGATGCCTGCGGCCTTGGCGCGCTCGGCGATCAGCTGGCCGACCCGCACGCTGTGGGCTTTCTTGTCGCCCTCGACCGCGCGCACATCCGGTTCGATGGATGACGCGGCGGCCAGGGTGGTGCCGTTGAGGTCGTTGACCAGTTGCACGTGGATGTGTCGAGACGAGCGGTGCACCACCAGACGGGGCCGCTGCGCGGTGCCCGACACCTTCTTGCGCAACCTGGCGTGCCGGCGCACCCTCGCGATCCGGCGGGCCGCCGAAGCGCTGTGCCCCACATGCGTCGAATTCGCTTGTGTCGCAGCCATGTCTACTTACCCGTCTTTCCGACCTTGCGGCGGATCTGCTCGCCTTCGTAGCGCACGCCCTTGCCCTTGTAGGGGTCCGGGCGGCGCAGGCGGCGGATGTTCGCCGAGATCTGGCCGACTTTCTGTTTGTCGATGCCCGACACCGAGAACTTGGTGGGGGTCTCCACCGCGAACGTGATGCCCTCGGGCGCCTCGATCACCACCGGGTGGCTGAAGCCCAGCGAGAACTCGAGGTTGGAGCCCCGCAGTTGCACGCGGTAACCGACGCCGAAGATCTCCATCTTGGTGGTGTAGCCCTGCGTCACACCCGTCACCAGGTTGGCCACCAGGGTGCGGGACAGGCCGTGCAACGAGCGGTTCCGGCGTTCGTCGTCGGGCCTGCCGACCACGACCGCACCATCGTCGTTGCGCGACACCGTGATCGGCTCTGCGACGTCCAATTCCAGGGCGCCCTTTGGGCCCTTCACGGCGATGTTCTGCCCGTTGATCGTCACGTCGACGCCCGCGGGTATCGTGATCGGCTGCTTACCAATGCGCGACATGTCTCAATCCTTTTGCCGTTCTCCCACTACCACACGTAAGCGAGGACTTCGCCGCCCACGCCTCGTCTGGCTGCCTGGCGGTCGGTGAGCAGACCCGACGACGTGGAGATGATCGCCACGCCGAGGCCGCCGAGCACCCGCGGCAGGCTGGTGGACTTCGCGTACACCCGCAGACCGGGCTTGGACACCCGGCGCAGGCCAGCGATGCTGCGTTCGCGGCTCGGGCCGTACTTCAACTGCACGACCAGCTTTTTGCCGACGCGCGCATCCTCGACGTGATAGTCGCTGATGTAGCCCTCCGCCTTGAGGATCTCGGCGATGTTGGCCTTGATCTTGCTGTGCGGCAGTTCCACCTCGTCGTGGTACGCCGAATTGGCGTTGCGCAGACGTGTCAAGAAGTCCGCGATCGGGTCCGTCATCGTCATGACAGCGGTGTCACCTTCCTCGCTACCAGCTGCTCTTCTGCACGCCCGGCAGTTCGCCGGCGTGCGCCATCTCGCGCAGGCAGATCCGGCACAGGCCGAACTTGCGGTACACCGCGTGCGGGCGGCCGCACTTGCTGCACCTGGTGTAGGCGCGCACCTTGAACTTCGGCTTGCGCTGCGCCTTGATGACCAGAGCCTTCTTTGCCATCTGTTCAGTTCTCCTTGAATGGAAAGCCGAGCTGCCGCAACAGCGCTCGCCCTTCGTCGTCGGTCGTCGCCGAGGTGACGACGGTGATGTCCATGCCGCGCGGCCGGTCGATGGAGTCGACGTCGATCTCGTGGAACACCGACTGCTCGGTCAAGCCGAACGTGTAGTTCCCGGCGCCGTCGAACTGCTTGGGCGACAACCCCCGGAAGTCACGGATACGGGGCAGCGCGATCGAGATCAACCGGTCGAGGAACTCCCACATCCGGTCGCCGCGCAAGGTGACCCGTGCACCGATCGGCATGCCCTCGCGCAGCTTGAACTGCGCGATCGACTTGCGGGCACGCCGCACCTCCGGCTTCTGCCCGGTGATCAGCGAAAGGTCGTTGACCGCGCCGTTGATCATCTTCGCGTCGCGGGCGGCGTCGCCGACGCCCATGTTGACGACGACTTTGACCACACCCGGGATCTGCATCACGTTGGTGTAGCCGAACTGCGACTGCAGCGCATCACGGATCTCGTTGCGGTAGCGGAGCTTGAGCCGGGGCTGAACTTTTTCTGCGGTAGTCATCAAATGTCCTTGCCGTTGCGGCGGGAAATGCGGACCTTCTTGCCGGTCTCTTCATCGATGCGATATCCGACGCGGGCCGGCTTGCCGTCGGAGTCGACGATCATCACGTTCGACACGTGGATCGGCGCCTCCTGCGTGACGATGCCGCCGGACTGAGAGCCGCGCTGGTTGGTGGTGATCGGGGTGTGCTTTTTGATCCGGTTGACGCCCTCGACCAGCACCTTGTTCGTCGCGGGGTAGGCCTTCAGGACCTTGCCCTTGGCGCCCTTGTCCTTCCCGGAGATCACGAGCACGGTGTCGCCCTTGTGGATCTTCATCTACAGCACCTCCGGGGCCAGCGAAACGATCTTCATGAACCGCTTCTCGCGGAGTTCGCGGCCGACGGGCCCGAAGATGCGGGTTCCGCGGGGCTCGTTGTCGGGGCGCAGGATCACCGCGGCGTTCTCGTCGAATTTGATGTAGCTGCCGTCGGGACGCCTGCGCTCCTTGGCGGTGCGCACCACGACTGCCTTGACCACCTCACCGCGCTTGACGTTGCCGCCGGGGATGGCGTCTTTGACCGTGGCCACGATTACATCGCCGATGCCGGCATAGCGCCGCGACGACCCCCCGAGCACGCGGATGCACAAGATCTCCTTGGCGCCCGTGTTGTCGGCGACCTTCAGCCGCGATTCCTGCTGAATCACTACAAGCTCCTCGACCTGGTTAACGTGCGCGCGCCACAGATAGCCTGCGACGTGCGCGGTCTTTGTGTCACCGAAGAGCACGCGGGGCCGATGGAAGCAACCCACCGGCCGAGGTCTGCCCAAGGCAACCTTTGAATTCTAGGGGAAGACCGGCAGAGAGCCAAATCTGCGCTGGTCACACTATCGGCACCGTTATCGGGCGTCCGCGGCGATAAGAGAGAAGACTGGACAGGCCATGCACAGACTAACGGCCCCGACGGAGCACGCATCATGCGGCTGAACGGCGCGGTCGCCCTGGTCACCGGCGCATCGGCTGGCATCGGCCGCGCCGTCGCGACGACATTCGCCGCGAAGGGCGCGCGTGTTTTGGTGCACGGCCGCGACAGCGGGCGGACGCACGAGGTCGCCGAGGCGATCGGCGCGACGCCGCTGGTGGCCGATCTGGCGTCGTCGGCGGATCGGCAGCGGCTGGCCGCCGAAGCGCTAGCAGCGTTCGGCCGCGTCGATGTCCTCGTCAACAACGCCGGCTTCGGGTGGTTCGGGCCATTGACACAGATGAGCCTCGACACGATCCGCCGCCTGATCGAGGTCGACCTGCTCGCCGCGATCGAACTCACCCACGCGATGCTGCCCGGCATGGTCGAGCGGCGGCAGGGCGCCGTGTGCTTTGTCACCTCGATCGCGGGCCGAAGCGGCGTGGCCGGTGAAGCCGTCTACTCGGCCACCAAGGCAGGCCTCGACACGTTCGCGGAAAGCCTTCGCGCCGAAACGTCAGGGTCAGGAGTCCACGTCGGCGTCGTCGTCCCCGGCGTGGTGGACACCGGATTCTTCGAAACGAGGGGCCATCCGTATGACCGGACGCTGCCAAAGCCGCTGCCGGTCCAGGTTGTCGCAGACGCGGTCGTTCGCACGGTGGCCGACCGGCGCGCCGAGGCTTGGGCGCCCCGCTGGATGCGCGTCGCCCCGGTTGTCAGGGCCATCGCGCCGGGCCCCTATCGACGGCTTGTGGTCCGGTTCGGCGAACCCGTGCGGCCGCAGCCCCGATGATCCTCGCCACGGCCCTTGGTCTGGTCGCTGCGTTCTTGTTCGCCCTGTCGGCGTTCCTGCAGCAGCGGGCCGCACGCGAATCGGTGGGTGGCCACACAATGTCGTTCAAGGAACCGTCCGATGTGAAGCGCCTGGCCCGCACGCTTCCGACCCGCCGATGAGTCCCGCCGTCGTCTGCACACCACTTCGGTCCGAGCGCGCCGCGCTGTGGCGGGCGGTCGCGGCGCCGGTGGTCCGCACCGGGCGCGGGCCTGCGCGACGGCTTGACGCGAAAGGCCCGATACTGGTGGCCGGTGTCGCCGGTGCGCTGACCGCAAGCCTGCGGCCCGGCGACCTCTCGTGGCCGATGAATTGTGCACCGCCGACGGGGTGCTCGAAAGTCCCTCCGCCGCCTTGGTTTTCGGTGCGCTCCAGCGGCTGGGGCTCCCGGTGCATCTCGGTCCGCTGCTGTCGCAGCCACGGGTGGTTTACGGCGAAGACCGCATTGCCGCGGCCGCCTCGGGAGCCCTCGCCGTCGACACCGACTCTGCCTACCTCGCCCGCCAGGCGCCCGCGGGGCAGACGGTGGCGGTGCGCGCGATCGTCGACACGCCCGACGCGCCGCTACCGCGGCCCGGCACCGTGTGGCGCGGTGTCAAGGCGCTGCGGGCTCTGCGTGCGGCCGCACCGGCCATCGACCAATGGGCGGCCGCGGCCGGCGACCGCCGCCTAGTGCCCGCGGGTGCCCCGGACCGCGACCTCGTTCTGGCCCTCGGTTCCGACTTCGACCGCGAAAAGTACACGTGCCCCGCATATCTGGTGGATGACATCGGCGACGTGGACCTGCGCTGGCTGACACCGGTGCGCCGGATCGCACTTGCGACCGGTAAGACAACGCCACCCCACCTCGCCCAGGAGGTGGTACGCGCGCTGTCGGGACTGGGTCGAGTCACCGTCGATGACGACGGCTGAGCTACCGATCGGCCACGCAGCGGAACCCGATGTGGGTTGTGGCGCTGTCCTGAGACTGCGATGACCGTGCCGCCGCGCGGTAGCGGTGGCAGTACTCCGGTGCACACAGGTGCGAGCCGCCCTTGAGCGTCTGGTTCACGGCCGGATCCGGCCCGATCGGCGCGCAGCACGGCGAGGCCTGCGCCTGCCCGACGCGGTGGTGTGCCCAGAACCGCGTCGTGGTCCACTCCCAGACGTTGCCGATCATGTCGACGAGGTCGAACGCGTTCGGCGGGAACGTCCCGACCGGTGACGTGCCGAACCAGCCGAGCGCGCCGTCGTTGCGGTACGGGAACCGGCCCTGCCAGGTGTTGGCCATCAGTTGACCGCCAGGCGCGGCGTCGTCGCCCCACGGATACACGGTGGTGGAGCCGGCCTTGGCCGCGTATTCCCATTCGGCCTCCGTCGGTAGCCGCCGGTCGGCCCATCGCGCGTAGGCCAGTGCATCGGGATAGGCGATCTGGACCACCGGATGGTCGGCCTTGTCATCGACGCCGGTACCCGGCCCGAACGGATGCCGCCAGCTCGCGCCGGGCATCCAGTCCCACCACTGCCGCCAGTTTCTCAGGTCGACCGGCCCCGGGGTGGGGCGGAACACCAGCGCCCCCGGCTGCAGGTCCGCCTCCGCGATTCCCGGGTACAGCGCGGGATCCAGCGGCTGTTCGGCGACCGTCACATGGCCGGTCTGCGAGACGAATTCGGCGAACTGCGCGTTGGTCACCGGATGCCGTTCGATCGCGAAACCGGCGACGGTCACGGTGTGCACCGGCACCTCTTCCGGGTAGAAGTTCGTCGAGCCCATGCGGAATGATCCGCCCGACACGTCGATGAGCTCGGTCAGCATGCCACCAGGGTAGGCGTGGCCGCGGCTAGTCCTTGGCGAAGGCCAGCGCCAGCTCCTTCTCCACGTTCTCGTAGGGGGCGCCGGAGACGTCGACGACCACCTGCGCGATCGTGCCGCCGGTGAACGCGAAGGGTGCCTTGTACGAACGCGACACCGCCGATCCGCTGTTGCGGCCAACGCTCAGGCTTGCGCCGGCCAGCCCGAAGGTGCCCGGATGGACCGTCATGTCGGCCAGCGAGTCGACGGCCTCGTCGTCGATGTAGAGCGTCGCCTCGCCCAGCGGGGTATGGCTGCCCTCGACGGTTCCGGCACGGTTGTAGCGGACGCCGAAGATGTGCTTGCCCAACGGCACCGCGCCGGACGAGGAGACCTTCTGCTCCCCCTCCCCCATGAAGTTGTACACGTAGTGCAGGCGTCCGTCCTGAAGGAACAACACATGGCCGCCGTGCGCGCCGCCCTGCTTGAACAGCACACCCTCGGCGCCCGTGGTGTCGACCGTGACCTCGGCCAGCACCGTGAACGACTGGCCGCGAATCTCCACCGCGGCACCGATTCCCACCTCGGCCGTGTTGGGGTAGTACACGAACCGTGACCGTTCGCCGACGAGGTAGGGGCGCCACCGCGTCATGGTCTCGAGGATGTTCAGGTCAGCCAGCGGCAGCCCGTTGCACCGGGCGGCCTCACTGAACCACAGCCGCTTCATTTCCTCGAGCTTCTCGGGTTGTTCGGCGGCCAGGTCGTGGCACTGGCTTCGGTCGGCCTCGATATGGAACAGCTCCCAGCGATCCTGGTCGAAGTGCGACCACCCCGACGGGGTCGCGGCGTGGACCGTGTTGGCGAACCAGCCCTTGTGCCAGATCCCGCGGGTGCCGAGCATCGCGTAGAACTGTGTATCCTTGCCGGTTTCGGCGGCCCGATCGGCCAGCGCCGCTTTGAAACTCACCCCGTCGAGCGGTTTCTGACCGATGCCCTTCACCGTCTCCGGCGCAGTGATGCCCAGCAGGTCGTAAACGGTCGGGGTGATATCGCAGACGTTGATGTAGTTGTCGCGCACTTCCCCGTGCGCGACAATGCCTTTCGGCCAACTGATGATCGCGGTGTCGGCGATCCCGCCCTCGTGTGAGGCGTAGCGTTTGAACAGCTTGTAGGGCGTGTTGAACGCCATCGCCCACCCGATGGGGTAATGGTTATAGGTCTCGGTGCCGCCAAGGTTGTCATAGAACTTCAGGCTCTCCTCGACGGTGTCGATGTAGCCGTTGAAGAACTTGACCTCGTTGACCGAGCCATTCGGCCCACCCTCGCCGCTCGCGCCGTTGTCGGAGATGACGACGATGATGGTGTTGTCCAGCTGGCCCGACTGCTCGAGGTAGTCCAGGATCCTGCCGAGCTGTGCGTCGGTGTAGGACAGGAAGCCGGCGAACACCTCGGCCATCCGGCAGAACAGCCTCTTCTCTTCGTCGGACAGCGTTTCCCACGGCCGCACCGTGTCCTGCAGCGGCCACGGTTCGCCGTTGGGGCCCTTGACATCCGCGTACGGGTTGATCGGCGACAGCTCGGTATCCGGCCGGACGATGCCCATCTTCTTCTGGTTCTGTAAGACGATTTCGCGGTAGCGCTCGTAGCCCATGTCGAAGCGGCCGGCGTACTTGTCGGCCCAGTCCTTGAAGACGTGGTGCGGCGCGTGGCCGGCGCCGGGGCAGACGTAGGAGAACCAGGGTTTGTCCGGCGCGATGACCTTCGCGTCGCGGATGAACTCGATCGTCTTGTCGGCGATGTCCTTCGAGAGGTGATAGCCGTCCTCCGGCGTGCCTGGAGGGGTGACCGGGTGGTTGTCGTAGACGAGATCGGGGTACCACTGGTCGGTCTCGCCGCCCATGAAGCCGTAGAACCGTTCGAATCCCCGCGACAGGGGCCAATGCCGTTTGGTCGACGCGAGGTTGGATTCTTCGAGCGGAGTCAGATGCCACTTGCCGACGCAGTAGGTGTTCCAGCCGCGCTCGGCGAGCACCTCCGACATCAGCGCGGTTTCGAACGGGATGCGGCCGCTGCAGTTCGGGAAGCCGTCGGTGAACTCTTCGATCGTTGCCATGCCGACGGTCGTCGCGTTGCGACCGGTCAGCAATGACGCGCGCGTCGGCGAGCACAGGGCCGTGGTGTGGAACTGTGTCAGCCGCACACCCCGGTCGGCGATCCGGCGCATGGTCGGCATCTCCACCAGCCCGCCGAAGGAGTCCCAGGTTGCGATGCCGGTGTCATCCCAGACGATGTAGAGCACGTTGGGCGCGCCTTCCGGCGCGGTCGGCGCTGCGTATGGACCCCAATCCGGTTCGGAGTCACGAATATCCAGCTCGATCTTGCCCCGAAACTCCATCACCGGCTCCCGTTCTCGTCGCCCGCCTTGTTCTGAACGTGGCGTGGACACTACACCCGCGCTGTGATAGTTAGCTGAGAAATTACCGACGGCCCCCGACACCCGGGTCGGCGATTAGGCTGGCAGTGATGGCCGACGATGCCCGCAGCGACGCGGCGCTCCCAGAGGCGCTTCGCTCGTTGTGGCGAGCGCCGACGCGGGCACGCCGCTCGCGCGGGCTCAGCCGGGATCGGATTGTCACAGCGGCGATCGAGCTGGCGGACGCCGAAGGGTTGGCGACGCTGTCGATGGCGCGGCTCGCCGATCGGCTCGGCTGCGGCACCATGTCGTTGTATCGGCATGTGGCCAGCAAGGACGAGCTGGTGATCTTCATGCTGGCCACGGCGCCGGGCCCTCCTCCCCCGCCTCGCGATGCGGGCGATTGGCGCACCGCCCTCACCGAGTGGGCAGCCGAGCTGTGGCAGGTCTATCACCGCCACCCGTGGATCTTGGACGCCGGAACCGCAGGCCCACCATTGGATCCCGGTCAGCTTGCGTGGTTGGAAGCCGGGTTGTCGGCGCTTACGCCGACGGGGCTGAGCGAGCCGGACAAACTCTCAGCGGTGATGTCCGTGCTGTATTACGTGCGGGGCGCCGCGGCCCTGGCAATCACATCCAGCGCCAACACATTTGACCGGGCCCGCTATCGCGACATCCTCCTGCAGGTGATCGACCCCGACAGGTTTCCGGCGATCGCAACCGCATTGACCGGCGGCGCTTTCGACGACACCGATGACCTGCTCGCCGGTGTGCGGCGGGTTCTCGACGGGATCGAGGTGCAGGCGCGTCGGTCCTGACGCGCGAGCGGCAGAAGCTACTTCGCCTTTTCGAGGATCTCCACCAACCGCCAGCGCTTCGTCGCCGACAGCGGCCGCGTCTCCATCAGCGACACGCGGTCGCCGATACCGGCGATGCTGTTCTCGTCGTGCGCCTTGACCTTCTTCGTGGTCCGGATGATCTTGCCGTACAACGGGTGCTTCACCCGGTCTTCGAGCTCGACCACGATGGTCTTCTGCATCTTGTCCGACACCACATAGCCGATCGCGGTCTTGCGACGCCCCCGCGGCTTCTCGGCTCGCGGAGTGTGCTTGGGCCCGTTGGTCTTCGGGGCAGCTTTCGTGTTCTCAGCCATTGTTATTCCTCACCGCCGGGGCCGGAGGCCAGGCCCAGCTCACGCTCGCGCAGTACCGTGTACACGCGCGCAATCTCGCGGCGCACCGTGCGCAGCCGACGGTTGTTGTCGAGCTGGCCGGTCGCCACCTGGAAGCGCAAATTGAACAGCTCTTCCTTTGATTCGCGCAGGCGCTCGATCAGCTCTTCGTCGGTGAGCTCACGCAGTTCGCCGGCGGACACTCCCACTGCCATCAGAACTGCTCCTCTCGGGTCACAATGCGTGCCTTGATCGGCAACTTGTGGATCGCACGGGTCAAGGCGGCCCGCGCCGTTTCTTCGTTGGGGTAGCTCAGCTCGAACAGGATCCGGCCTGGCTTGACATTGGCCACCCACCACTCGGGCGACCCTTTGCCCGAGCCCATCCGGGTTTCGGCCGGCTTCTTGGTCAGCGGACGGTCCGGGAAGATGTTGATCCACACCTTGCCGCCACGCTTGATGTGCCGGTTGATCGCGATACGGGCCGACTCGATCTGCCTGTTCGTGATGTAGGCGTGCTCCAGCGCCTGGATGCCGTAGTCGCCGAAGGTGACCGTGGTGCCGCCACTGGCGAGGCCGCGCTGCTTCGGGTGATGTTGCTTGCGGTGCTTGACTTTTCGTGGAATCAGCATGACTCAGCTCTCCGTGCTCTCGGTCTCGGCGGCAGGTGCCTCCGCCGTGGCCGTCTCGACGGCGGCGGGAGCGGGCTCGACGGCGGCGGGAGCCTCCTCGGACGCGGCGCGGCCGGCCTCGGTGCTGGTCGCGGTGGTCCCCGACGCGCCGCTGCGGCGCGGCCGGGTGCCCGACGGACGCTCGCGGCGCGGACGCTCGGCGCCGGTTGGCGCCGCGGCGATCTGCTCGCGTTTACCACCGACGATGTCGCCCTTGTAGATCCACACCTTCACGCCGATGCGGCCGAACGTGGTCTTGGCTTCGTACAGGCCGTAGTCGATGTCGGCGCGCAGCGTGTGCAGCGGCACCCGCCCTTCGCGATAGAACTCCGAGCGGCTCATCTCGGCGCCGCCGAGGCGGCCCGAGCACTGCACCCGGATACCCTTCACGTTCGGCTGACGCATCGCCGACTGGATGGCCTTGCGCATCGCGCGCCGGAACGCGACGCGGTTGCTCAGCTGCTCGGCAACGCCCTGCGCCACCAATTGAGCCTGCGACTCAGGGTTTTTGACCTCGAGGATGTTGAGCTGCACCTGCTTACCGGTCAGCTTCTCCAGGTCGGCGCGGATGCGGTCGGCCTCAGTACCGCGGCGGCCGATCACAATTCCCGGCCGCGCCGTGTGGATGTCGACGCGGACCCGGTCGCGGGTGCGCTCGATCTCCACGTCGGCGATGCCGGCGCGTTCGAGACCGGTGGCAAGCAGCCGACGGATCGCCACATCTTCTTTGACGTAGTCCTTGTACTGCTTGTCGGCGTACCAGCGGGACTTCCAGTCGGTGGTGATGCCGAGCCGGAAGCCGTGCGGGTTGATCTTCTGGCCCACTACTGCGAGCCTCCCTTCGCTTCTTCTGAAGTCTGTTCGGGCGCCGCCTTCTTCGCGGCGGGCGCCTTCTTCGCGGCGGGCGCCTTCTTAGCGGCGGGCGCCTTTTTCGCGGTGCTCGATGTCGCCGACTTCGCGGCGGGTGCCTTCTTCGCCGGCGTCTTCTCGGCCGCTTTTGCGGGCGCCTTCTTTGCGGCGGGTGCCTTCTTCGCCGGCGCCTTCGTCGCCGCCGACTTGCTCCCCTGCGCGCGTCGTGCCCGTGCGGCGCTGGCCGACTGGCCGGACCGCTCGCCGCGGTGCGGGCGGCTCTCCAGGACGACCGTGATGTGGCTGGTGCGCCTGCGGATTCGGAACGCACGGCCCTGCGCGCGCGCCCGGATGCGCTTGAACGTCGGTCCCTCGTCGGCGTACACCGTCGCGACCACCAGGGTGGACGGATCCAGCCTGTTGTTGTTCTGCGCGTTGGCCGCAGCGCTTGCGATCACCTTCGCCACCGGCTCGCTGGCCGCCTGCGGCGCCCACCGCAGGATGTCCAGCGCCTCGGACACCGGCTTGCCGCGCACCAGGTCGATCACCCGGCGCGCTTTGGTCGCCGAAACCCGCACGAAGCGGGCCTTGGCGACCGCAGACGGAAATTCAGTGCTGGTCATCGCCTTTTGCTCTTCCGGTCGTCCTTGATGTGGCCCTTGAACGTCCGAGTGGGCGCGAACTCGCCGAGCTTGTGCCCGACCATCGCCTCGGTGACGAACACCGGGACGTGCTTGCGGCCGTCGTGCACCGCGAAGGTGTGCCCGATGAAGTCGGGGATGATGGTCGACCGGCGCGACCAGGTCTTGATGACCTGCTTGGTGTTCTTCTCGTTCTGCGCGTCGACCTTCTTGAGCAGATGGTCGTCGACGAACGGACCTTTCTTCAGGCTGCGTGGCATCGCTGGCTACTCCTCGACTTCCTAGCGGTGCTTCTTGCCGGTGCGCCGGCGTCGGACGATGAGTTTGTCGCTCGGCTTGTGCGCCTTGCGGGTGCGGCCCTCGGGCTTACCCCACGGGCTCACCGGGTGACGGCCACCCGAGGTCTTGCCCTCGCCGCCGCCGTGCGGGTGGTCCACCGGGTTCATCACGACACCGCGCACGCTGGGGCGCTTGCCCTTCCACCGCATGCGGCCGGCCTTACCCCAGTTGATGTTGGCCTGCTCGGCATTGCCGACCTCACCGACGGTCGCGCGGCAGCGGACATCCACACGGCGGATCTCCCCGCTCGGCATGCGCAGCGACGCATAGCTGCCCTCCTTGCCGAGCAGCTGGATGTGCGACCCGGCCGAGCGCGCCAGCTTGGCGCCGCCGCCCGGGCGTAACTCGACGGCGTGAATGAACGTACCCGCCGGGATGTTGCGCAGCGGCAAGTTGTTGCCCGGCTTGATGTCGGCGTTCGGGCCCGACTCGACCATGTCTCCCTGACTCAGTCCTTCCGGGGCAATGATGTAGCGCTTATCGCCGTCGAGGTAGTGCAGCAACGCGATACGAGCGGTGCGGTTCGGGTCGTACTCGATGTGCGCAACTTTGGCGTTCACGCCGTCCTTGTCGTGACGGCGGAAGTCGATGATCCGATAGGCCCGCTTGTGCCCACCACCCTTGTGGCGGGTGGTGATGCGCCCATGCGCGTTTCGGCCCCCTCGGCCGTGCAGCGGGCGCACCAGCGACTTCTCCGGCTTCGACCGGGTGATCTCGGCGAAGTCGGACACGCTGGCACCGCGGCGACCGGGGGTTGTCGGCTTGTACTTGCGAATTCCCATGTCTGTTAAACCTTGAGTCTCTCAGTCCTTGTGTGTTAGGCCGGTGCTCCGAACAGGTCGATCGGCTTGCTGCCTGGGGCCAGCGTCACGATCGCGCGCTTGGTGTCCTTGCGCTTGCCGTATCCGGTGCGGGTCCTCTTACGCTTGCCCGGCCGGTTGGCGGTGTTGACCGAGTCGACCTTGACGTTGAAGATCTTCTCGATCGCGATCTTGATCTGTGTCTTGTTCGAGTCCGGGTGGACGATGAACGTGTAGACGTTGTCCTCGATCAGCCCGTAGGACTTCTCCGAAATCACCGGCGCGAGGATGATGTCGCGGGGATCAGTCACGGTCGCCATCAGGCCGAAACCTCCTCAGCACTCTTCGCGTTGCCCGTGTTGGCCGCGATATACGCGTCCAGGGCCTCCACGCTGAACACCACGTCGTCCGAGCGCAGCACGTCAAGGGTGTTGAGCTGGTCGGGCGAAAGCACGTGCACACCAGGCAGGTTGCGCACGCTCTTGGCGCCGGTCTCGTCCGTGCGGCCGATCACGATCAGCACCTGCTTGCGTTCGGTCAGCATCGCGAGAAACGCCTTGGCGCTCTTCGTCGACGGCGTCTGCCCGGAGACCAGCTCGGTAACGGCGTGGATCCGGCCGTTGCGCGCCCGGTCCGACAGCGCACCACGCAGTGCGGCCGCGATCATCTTCTTCGGTGTCCGCTGGCTGTAGTCGCGCGGCTTCGGGCCGTGCACAACGCCACCGCCGGTGAACTGCGGAGCCCGGATGGAGCCCTGCCGGGCGCGGCCGGTGCCTTTCTGCCGGTACGGCTTCTTGCCGCCGCCGCGGACCTCGCCGCGCGTCTTGGTCGAGTGGGTGCCCTGCCGCGCGGCCGCCTGCTGCGCGGTGACCACCTGGTGCATCAGCGCGATGTTGGCCGGGGCGTCGAACAACTCGGCCGGCAGCTCAACGGAGCCCTTGGTCTTGCCGTCGGGTGTCTTCACGTCAATCTTCTGCGCAGCCATCACTTCTCACCTCGTTTGATCGCGCTGCGAACCATCACCAGACCACCCCGGCGTCCGGGTATCGCGCCCTTGATCAGCAACACGCCGTTTTCCGCATCGACCTTGTGCACCAACAGGTTCTGCGTCGTGACGCGGTCATTGCCCATCCGGCCCGCCATCCGGGTGCCCTTGAAGACCCGGCCGGGGGTAGCGCAGCCGCCGATGGAGCCCGGCCGGCGGTGGACCGCCTGCGCGCCGTGGCTTGCCCCCTGGCCGCGGAAGCCGTGGCGCTTCATCGTGCCGGCGGTTCCCTTCCCCTTGGAGGTGCCGGTCACGTCGACATAGCTGCCGTCCGTGAAGATCTCGGCGGTCAGCTCCTGACCCACCTCGTATTCGGCGGCCGCCTCTGTGTTGTCGAGACGCAGCTCCGCGAGATGCCGGCGCGGGTTCACGCCGGCGGCCGCGTACTGGCCCGACAGTGGCTTGTTCACCTTGCGCGGGCTGATTTCGCCGTAGGCCAATTGCACGGCGCTGTAGCCGTCACGTTCAGGCGTGCGGATCCGCGTCACCACGTTGGGTCCGGCCCTGACCACCGTCACGGGAACAACCCGGTTGTTCTCGTCGAACACCTGCGTCATGCCCAGCTTGGTGCCCAGAATGCCCTTTCTCGCCATTTCTTCTAGGTCTCCTACTGGATGTTGACGTCGACGCTGGCCGGCAGATCGATACGCATCAGCGCGTCAACGGTCTTGGGCGTCGGGTCAAGGATGTCGATCAGCCGCTTGTGGGTGCGCATCTCGAAGTGCTCGCGCGAGTCCTTGTACTTGTGCGGCGAGCGGATCACGCAGTACACGTTCTTTTCGGTGGGCAGCGGCACGGGGCCGACCACACTGGCGCCCGTACGAGTGACCGTCTCGACGATCTTGCGCGCCGAGGCGTCTATCGCCTCATGGTCGTAGGCCTTGAGCCTGATGCGGATCTTCTGTCCCGCCACGCTTGGGTACCTCACTCCTGATGGTCATGGTTTTCCGGCCTGGTAGACGCCGGTGTGCCGCCACTGTTTACCTGTCCTGGTTCACCGATCCCCGCGGTAGGGTGTGTCGCCCAAACGCAGCCTCGTCCGCGCCAGAAATTCCGTCGCGACTCGAGGGTGGGACCGGACGCGCCCGTTCGGACGCCGGTCGTATGCCCGGCCCGACACGCCCGAAAGGGCATACCTGGCGCAGGGCAACCTGAACAGTATGCCTTAAGTCGGCCTGTGCAGCCAAATCCCTCTTCGCCAAGGTCAGCGCCGTGCGGGGGCCCACGTTTCTTACTCAAAAGTAGGATAGGAGCGCATGACGAGTTCGAGCCCGACATACCGGCTCTGGAAGCAGCTGGCGCGGCGCCCCGGCGGGTCCCGCCTGTTCTCGGCCGCGGCGATGATCAAGGTGCCGTATTTCGCGTCGATCGTCCCTCACGTGCGCCGGATGGAGCCCGGCCACGCGGAAGTGACCGTGCCCAAGTGGTTCTATGTCCACAACCACCTGGGCACCGTGCATGCGATCGCCTCGTGCAACGCCGCTGAGCTGGCGATGGGCATGCTGATGGAGGCGACCGTGCCGACCACGCACCGCTGGATCCCCAAGGCGATGACCGTTCACTACCTCGGAAAGGCCACCACATCGCTGCGCGCCGAAGCCAGTATCGATCCGCCCGACTTCGCAACGATCTCCGCGGGCGTCGATCTCGTCGTGCCCGTCGGCGTGTTCGACCAGGCCGGCACCGAGGTGGTGCACGCCGACATCACCACGTGGGTGACACCGGCCCGACCATGAACCGGTGATCGCCGCGAGCTAACGGGACTGCAGCGGCACCGATGCCCAGAAAGCGCACTGGTGGGCTTCGTCGTAGTCGGTGAACGTGTGAACCTCGGGGGTCTGCAGTGACATCCTCGGTCCGTCCGCAATGATGCGGCCCAGCGCCGGCCAGGACGGCTGACCGTCGAGGTGCGGCGCGCCGGTGGTGACGAATCGCGCCCAGTACCTGATCATTTCGTCCGACAACCGCTGCTGAGCGGGGTCGAGCGGCGGCGCGCCGCCGACGTCGAACAGATATCGCAGTTCCAGCGAGTGACTCGCTCCGACCGGGAACGGCACCTTGCGCAGCGGGTCGGGAGCGGGGGCATTGCGGTCGTTGAATTCATAGCCGTACACCGGCGCGGCTTGTGTCAGCGAACCGGCGATCCGGTCGGTTGGGCACGCGAACACGCCATCGGTGACCGCGGCCGAATAGGCCAGCGCAGCGTCGCCGGCGTACCGGTCTACCGGATATCGAGCGGCGACCTGGGCACCCGCCGGGCCGAACGTGTCGTTCAGCACCGCCGGATAGTCGGGCTCCCGTCCGAGCCGTATGTACTGCGTCGCGACGAACAGCGTGAACTCGTCGTGCGTGGTGCCGATCAACACCGGGACCTTGGCGGCACGGCGCTCCGCGGCTGCGGTGATCGGGTCGACCGGAAGCAGCGGCGTGCCGGTCACCGGACCGGTCAGGTTATCGGCGCCGACGTGGTAGTACCACGGCGGGCTGTCCAGCTTCGACGCCGGCAACGCGCGCAGACAGTCCGCTGCGGTGTGCGGATCGGCGCAGCCGACCGAGGCGGCGTAGTCGACGCTGACCCGTGAAGCGGTGGGCAGGTCGGCCTGAGCCTGGCACGGCCCGCTCTGGATGATCGCCGCCCGGAACAGACCAGCCGAGCCGGGCGCGACGAGGTGGTCGCACACCGACATCGCGCCGGCCGACTCCCCTGCGATCGTCACCTTGCCGGGGTCACCTCCGAAGTTGGCGATGTTGTCGTGCACCCACCGAAGCGCGGCCTGCTGGTCGGCCAGCCCGTAGTTTCCGGCCTGCCCGTTGGGTGCCAGCGACGGGTGCGCGAGGAAGCCCAGCGCGCCAAGCCGGTAGTTGATGGTGACCACGACGATGTCGCCCCGATCGGCCAGCCATCGGGCGTCGTAGATGTCGCTGCTGCCGTTGACGAAGGCACCGCCGTGAATCCACACCATCACCGGCCAGAGCCCGGTTGCCGGGCGATTGGGCGTCCAGACGTTGAGTGTCAGGCAGTCCTCGCTGACCGCACGACCAAAGTCCGGGTCGTGTTCGGTTTCCTGGATGCACCGCGGGCCGAAATTCGACGCGTCCCGCACACCCTGCCACGGCAAGGGTGGTGCAGGCGGCTGAAAGCGCAGCGGTCCCACGGGAGGCGCGGCGTACGGGATGCCGGCGAACAGCAGATGATCCTCGGCAAACGCGCCGCGCACCGGGCCGGACGTCGTCTTCACAAGGGTGGGATCGGCCGACCGGGTGGGTGAGGCGGTGGGCACGGTGCCACGGCCGCACGCCGCGAGCAGCGCGACCGTCACGACAATGGCCGCGAAACGTCGACGGCATCCGGTCTGCACAACGACCGAGCGTACGGGGTGCCAACCGTTCGGTCGTCCCACTGCGCCTACCGCAACGGGGTTCCCATCAGGCAGCCGATCGCAGAGACTCGTAACGGTAGCCGCCGAAGACCAAGGAGAACTCAAATGAGCACGCCGACGATGGATAACGCCGCGAAGGTGTTGGCAGATCCGACCTCCTATGCAGACGAACCTCGTCTGCACGCGGCGCTCACTCACTTGCGCGCCCACGCGCCGGTCGCCATGGTCGATGTTGCGCCCTACCGACCGTTCTGGGCGATCACCAAGCACGCCGACATCATGGAGATCGAACGGGCTAACGATCTGTTTCTCAGCGAGCCAAGGCCGTTGCTGGCAACCGCGGAGGCCGACGACCTCTCGCGCGCACAGCTCGAGGCCGGGATGGGCCTTCGCACGCTGATCCACATGGACGACCCGCAGCACCGCAAGGTCCGCGCGATCGGCGCCGACTGGTTCCGGCCCAAGGCAATGCGCAATCTCAAGGTCAGGGTCGACGAGCTGGCGAAGACATATGTCGACAAAATGCGCGACGCCGGTCCTGAATGTGACTTCGTCACCGACGTGGCGATGAACTTCCCTCTGTACGTGATCATGTCGCTGCTCGGCCTAGCCGAATCGGACTTTCCCCGGATGCTCACACTGACGCAGGAGCTGTTCGGCGGTGACGACGAAGAGTACAAACGGGGCACCACACCGGAGGAGCAGTTGCAGGTACTGCTGGATTTCTTCACGTATTTCAACGCCCTGACGACATCGCGGCGAGAACACCCCACCGAGGACCTGGCGTCGGCAATTGCCAATGCGCGCATCGACGGCGAACCGTTGTCTGATGTCGACACCGCCTCGTACTACGTGATCATCGCGACGGCCGGGCACGACACCACCAAGGACGCGATATCGGGCGGACTGCTTGCGCTCATCGAGAACCCGCGCGAGCTTGGGCGATTGCGCGAAAACGAGGAGCTGATGCCGACGGCGGTCGAGGAGATGATCCGCTGGACCACCCCGGTCAAGGAATTCATGCGCACGGCCGCCGAAGACACCACCGTGCGCGGTGTGCCGATCGCCGCCGGTGAATCGGTGTACTTGGCCTACGTCTCGGGCAACCGCGACGAGGAAGTCTTCACCGATCCGTTCCGCTTCGACGTCGGGCGTGAGCCCAACAAGCACTTGGCATTCGGCTACGGCGTGCATTTCTGCCTCGGCGCCGCGCTCGCGCGCATGGAGATGAACAGCCTTTTCAGTGAGCTACTGCCCCGCCTGGATTCGATCGAACTGGCCGGCGAACCCGAACTTAGCGCCACCACGTTCGTCGGCGGTCTCAAACACCTGCTGATCAGGTATTCGCTCAAGTGACCGGCCGAAAAGAGCTAGGTCGCTTGTTTTTTCCCGTACACCGCCAGGAATCCGTCCACGGCGCCGGTCGCGCATTCGCGATAATCGAAATCGGCGACGGTGCTGAGCCTGCCGAGGAGCACCGGACCGAGCAGTAGCGAAATCGCGATGGCGCGATTGACGTCGACCAGTTCCGCTTCGGCCTGCGGACTGTCGAAAATCGCGTCGAACGGTGCCGCGTACTGCTGGGCGATCCGCTCGCGCAATGTGGTGATCTCTGCGCTGTCGCTGCGGGCGTGACGAGAATCTGGCATCTGTTCCAAGTCGCGCCCGAGCGCGAGCCAGTACATGGCGCTCACGGTTGCCGGCGCTTCAGCGATCGACTCGGCCTGGGCCAGCACCAACGCGAGAAGCCGGTCTCGCAGCGAGCCCTCCTCCGGAGGCATTGGCGCGGGGGGTATCAAGCCGCGAAATGCGGCCGCCAGCAAATCATTTCCGCTCGAGAAGTGGCGATACAAAGTGGCGCGGGCCACATTGGCACCGCGCGTGACCGCGTCGATGGTCACCGCCCTCGGACCGCCCGAGCGCAGCAGCGCCGTCGCGGCATCCAGCAGCCGAGACCGCGACCGTGCCGGCCGCGGGTCTTCTCGCCGGCTTGTCACCACCAGCTCCTAGCACAACGCGTGACTCCCGGTCCTGGCGCAAGACCGTTAGTCTCGAAACACCTACACCAATCCCGGAGGACAGCCGCACGGCCGGAATCGCGACCAAGGTCGACGCCCTCATCCGGCCCTGACAAGGGTACAGATTCCGCCATCGACGCGTCAGAAGTCGGCGAAGAACCTGGACATTGACCCTGGCCCGCATGGGCGTGGCGCTGGTGGTCGCGTCGACGATGACGCTCGACGCCGCCTTGGGCGGCATCGCCGGCTCAGCCGGCGACGACGAACTCGGCGGCTTTGTGGGCCAGCATGACGATGCTGGCGTGCGGACCACGGCTGGTGATCGCCGGCAGCACCGAACCGTCAACCACCCATAGGCGGTCGACCCCACGCACCCGGCAGCGCGGATCCAGCACCGCGTCCTGGTCGTCGTCATTGCCCATCGGCGCGCTCCCGCAGAGGTGCTGGGAGGTGGACCACAGCGGCGCGCCCAATTGCGTTACGGGCCCCAACAGTTCGCGCGCAATCTCACTGCCGCGCCGCAGCGCCGCTATGTCACCAGGATCGGTGTCGTAGCGATGCTCGACCCGGAGCGGGATGGTCGGGTCGGCCGACGCCAAGGTGAGGCGTCCACGCGATGCCGGCTGCGTCAACGCCACACCGATGTGCGGCCAGTCCGCTCGGCCCACCGTCCCGTCACCGACCATCGCGACGAATCCACCAGTGTACGGCCGGATTTCAAGATCCGCCGTGACCAGGATGGCCTCCAGCACCGGGCGCCCAGGCGCCGTCGCCCAACCGGTCGGCATCACCCACTCCGGGTGATCGATGCAGCGCGCTCCGACTGGTAGCCGTGCGACAGTGCGGATCCCAGTACGGCGCAACTCCGCTTCGTCGCCGATGCCGGAGAGCATCAACAGGTGCGCCGATTCGATTGCACCGCCGCTCAGGACAATTCGGTCTGCGGTCAAGCTCAGCGGCCCCCCGGGCCCGTCGGCGTCGACACCGACGGCCCGGCCCGACACCACGCGTACCAGCCGCGCGGTGGTGTGGGTGAGCAGGGTGAGGTTGGGCCGCGACAACGCAGGCTGCACGTATGCCGCACCTGGACTCGTCCGGACTCCATCACTGATGTTGAGCGGCACCGCTCCGACACCGGCCACCTCGCCCGAGGTGCCGGCATTCAGGTCCTCCACCCAGGAGTAGCCCGCATCTTGTGCGTGGCGCGCGAAATCATTTGTGCTGCGGGAGAATTCAATGGTTCGACATACAGGTATCGGACCGCTGGTCCCGTGTTCCGGACCGCCGAAGTCTCGGTCGTTCTCGATTGCGCGGAAGTGTTCCTCGACGTCGCGCCATCGCCATCCGGGTATACCCCAGCCGTCGAAGTCTCGCGGCAAGCCGCGACAGAAGTAACCGCCGTTCACCGCCCCGGAACCGCCGACCACGGCGCCGCGGACGATCTGCGCCAAACGTGCCGGATGCTCGGTGAGTGTGGTCCGGTACCGCCGCACGAGCGGGCTGGCCGCGCCGATCGGTAGAACGGAGCCGTTCGTCGTGAGGGCGACGACCTCTGGTTCGGACAATCCCGGACCCGACTCCAGCAGCGTGACCCGGCAGCGGTCGTCGGCCGAAAGCCGGTTTGCAAGAACGGATCCAGCGCTTCCCGCACCGATGATCAGGACATCGCTGTGCAATGGCGGGTCAGGCCCGGATCTGCGGCTTCAACGGGCCCAGGTTGCGTTCGCGCACCATGCCGGTCCACATGCCGGCCCCATAGGCGATGTCGTCGAGCCGCTTGAGCACCAGGTAAGCCAGCAGGCCGATGTGCCTGGTCTCGTCGTCGGCGTTGCTGTGCCGGCTCAGCCAGTCGACGACGCCGTCCACGACAGCGGCGATTAGCACGATCTGCCGGCACCTGCGGAAAAGGAGTGCCGCCAGCAGAGCGATCGGCCAGTAGTGCCGGCAAATCGCCGAGGCGAGTTGGAGGGCGGCCGACACCAGGCCGCGCGCCGCGACGACCGCGACATCACGCGGCTGCGACTCGACGCCATCGAGCGTGTTGGCGATCCGCC
Organism: uncultured Actinomycetota bacterium; assembly: GCA_963811535.1. Classification (GTDB taxonomy): domain Bacteria; phylum Actinomycetota; class Actinomycetes; order Mycobacteriales; family Mycobacteriaceae; genus Mycobacterium. The sequence goes on from CAWERF010000005.1 coordinate 231,528, forward strand.
GGGCGCTCAGCGCCGCAATCACCATCGACGCCAAATAGCCCATCCCCGACCCCATGGCCAGCAGCAGCCACAGCACCAAGGTCCACCCGGAGATCACCAGTGGTGCGGTCTTGTCGGGATGCCGCACAGCAAGCGGCGCCGCGGATTGGCCATAGAACGCCCTGCGGCCTAACCAGTCTCGTAGCCCAGTCTGATGGTCGTGGGCCACCAGCGCAATCGGCTCGTAACGCAGGCGGGCGCCGCCTTCCACCAGGCGCCAGCATAGGTCGACGTCCTCGCCGGAGTCCATCGTCTCGTCGAAGCCGCCCATCTCGACCAGCGCGGACCGGCGGCAGATGATCGCCGCGCTCGGCACGTAGGACACGGTGCCGTAAGGCACTACGGGTGCCTCCCGCCGGCCCAGGTCGAGGGACGACCGCACCGCTTCGTAACGAGCGACGAGATTGTCGCTGTGCGCGAGGCCCACGATGCGAGGCGCGACCAGTGCGACGGCCGGGTCGGAGAAGTGGCCGAGCAGCGACTCGAGCCACCCGCGTCGGGGCACCACGTCGGAGTCGAGGAACGCGATGAAGTCTGTGCCGCACGCCGCCAACCCCGTGTTCCGCGCGGCGGCCGGGCCCTTGCTGCGAGCGTGGGTGATCACGTCCACGTGGCAGTGAAGTCCGCTGAGGTCGCTCGCCTGCACCGGGACCGCAGAACCGTCGTCGACCACGATGACGCGTAGCCCGCGCAGCGACCGCAACAACCGCCTGAGTCCAAAGATATTATCGCGCACGGGGATAACGACGGTGACGTCGTGATGCGATGGTCCTCCGGCCGGCCTTGGGTGCGCGACGGTGGCGTCCAGGAGGGTGCGCGCGAGCTGCGCGCTCACGGCGTCGTTGACCTCGAGCCGCCCATCGTCGAGCAGGTCGCGGGCGGCCGGAGCCAGCCGTAGCAGCCGGGTGGGTGATCCGCCGAGTAATGCCGTGCCGGCGCCAAGCACCCGTACCCGGCGGTCGACCTGGACGGCGAATCCGTCGGGGAGTCGGGGCTGGGTCATTGCAGCATCCCGTCCCCGCCGAGCGTCCACCGCCTGATACACACGGCGCACGCCTCGACCATGTCGGCAAAGATTTGTGCCCCCTCGGCCGCCGTCGCAGTAGTCGGGTCCCCCAGCACGCCTACCTCGCTTACTGCCGCGACTCCTCCGCGACGCATCTGTGGCATCAATTCGGCCAGAGGAGCCACGTTACCCTCACGCCACTGGTCGGTGTTGACGCTTTCGGGCGAAATATGTAGCAATACAGATGTTTCGGTGTGACCCGCGTGGGCGTCGCTATCAGACGCCGTGCAGGGGCACCACCCGGCGTCGCGGCCTTCGCTGCGCAGGCGCGTGACCGCGGCCGACAGCCCATCCACATTGCCGCCGTGGCCGTTGACGAATACCAGCCGCCTGGCCCAGCTACCTGCTGATCTCCCGTACTCCAGCAACAGCTGCTCGAGCGCTTGGGTACCGATAGAGACGGTGCCCGCGAAGCCCTCGTGCTCGCCGCTGGCCCCGTAGGCGACCGCCGGGGCGAGCAGCAGCTCGTCGGGATACCCGGTGGCTTCCAGGTTCGCGGCAGCGGCGTGCGCGACAGCAGTGGCGATGCGGGTGTCGGTGTCCAGCGGCAGGTGAGGCCCATGCTGCTCGGTGGAGCCCACCGGGACCACCACCGTTGGCGAAGTACCCTGTATCTGCTTCGACGTCGACTTCCCCAACTCTGTCGGGAAGACCACGTGCAGATCGTAGGCCGAATTCACCTGGTGTGCGCCAAATGTTGGGGGACAAGTAAAGTTAATTTCGCAAGTTCCCCCGATTTCGGCCCCTCAGTGTTCACCTACGCCTCCCCTGCACCGCCTCTACCAGCCCGGCGGGCTGCGGCGTCGGGTCAGCCTTGCGGGCCAGCCCCGGCACCAAGCGTCCGCGCAAAGCCCGGCGGGACGAGGATGTCGTCTCCGGTGAGGTCGTGGATCGAGGCCTTACCCAGCCCCATGAGAGCGGAGTCGATCCCACCCCGCAAGATGTCGAGCACGTTCTCGACGCCCGCCTGTCCAGCCGCCGCCAGCCCCCACAGGTAGGCCCGGCCGATCATGACCGCCTTGGCCCCGAGCGCGACCGCCTTGACGACGTCGCTGCCCCGTCGGACGCCGCCATCCAGCAATATCTCGATCTGGTCACCGACGGCGTCGGCCACCGCGGGCAACGCGCGGATCGTCGCTGGCGTGCCGTCGAGGTTATTGCCGCCATGATTGGAAACCGAGATGGCCGAAACACCGGCGTCGACAGCGCGTTTAGCATCATCGACGCGTATCACGCCCTTGAGCATGAACGGGCCGCCCCACAGCTCGCGCAGCCAAGCGACATCCTCCCAGGTCGGTGGTGGGGTGTTCATCCATTCCCCGTACGCGGCGAAGAACGGCGGCCCCGGCTCACCGCGTGGCGCCTGGTTCGGCACCCGCAGGTCCGGCGGGCGGAAGGTTTTCGCCCATTGCCAGAGCCAGCCCGGTCTGGTCAGGCCCGTCGGCAACATCTGCACCGTCGTGGCCAGGTTCATCTTCTCGGGGATCTTTGGGCTGCCCCAGTCTCGGCCGTGCGAGAAGCTCCAGTCGGTCGTCAAGATCAAACCGACCGCTCCGGCCTCGCGCGCGCGTTGGGCACGTTGCGCGATGGCCTCCCGGTCGCCGAGCCAGTAGATCTGGAAGAACGTCTTGGGGTTGGCCGCGATCACCTCTTCGATCGGCTTGCTGGCGAACGACGACAACCCCATCGCTGTGCCACGCACAGCAGCCGCCCGCGCGACTGCCACCTCGGCGTCAGGGTGTACGGCTTGCACACCGGTCGGTGATATCACCACTGGCAGCGAAATATCCTGGCCGAGAACGGTTGTCGACATATCTCGCTTCTCGACGGCGCCGATGACGTGCGGCGCGAAGCCAAGCTCGCCGAAGGCCTCGACATTATCGGCAACCGTCAGGCCCTTTTCGCTCGCCGCCAGCAGCGCCGCGTACACCGGCCTCGGCAGCCGCCTCTTGGCCTTCTGTTGAGCCAACGCCACGGTCTCGAACCAGGTGTTGCCGGCCACGCCTACACGGGGCTTTCGTTGCAGGGCCGGGTGGTCAGGGTCAGCGGAACCGGGCCCCGGCGGGAGTGGTCCCGGCTGGGCCGCGGAACGTCCCGCCGGCGGGTCAGCGCCGCTGCCCCCTGGCCACGGACGCATTCGGGATCGGGGCCCTCGATTGGCAGGCCGGTGAAGAACTTGGCCGCCATGCAGCCGCCGCGGCAGCTGTCGTAGTGACCACAGCTGCTACATGCGCCCGCCGACTGCGGTTCGCGGAGCTCGCGAAACAGCGGTGCGTTCTTCCAGACGTTGTCGAAACCGCCGTCGGACAACACATTTCCGGCCAGGAAGCGATCGTGAATCGCGAACGGACAGGCATACACGTCGCCGACCGGGTCTATCAGGCACACCACCCGCCCCGCGCCGCACAGGTTCAGACCGGCGAGCGCTCCGGGCTGTCCGAGCGCGGACAGGTGGAAGAAAGAGTCACCGGTGAGCACCTTCTCGCCCCGCTCCACCAGCCAGTCGTAGAGCTGCACCTGCTGGGCCGCCGTCGGGTGGAGACCGTCCCACACGTCGGCACCCCGACCCGATGGCCGCAGCCGGGTGATCCTCAGCGTGGCTCCGTAACGGGCTGCCAGAGCCGCGAATTCGTCAAGCTGATCGACATTGTGCCGCGTCACGACAACGGAAATCTTGGCGTCAGAGAACCCCGCGGCGGCGAGGTTCTCCAACGCGCGAATCGCCATCGCGAACGACCCCGCTCCTCGCACCGCGTCGTTCACCCCGGCGGTGGCGCCATCGAGGGAGATCTGGACATCGACGTAGTCGCTGGCCGCAAGCCGCTCGGCGGTCTGGGGTGTGATCCGAACGCCGTTGGTCGAGAATTTGACTCCGATATGGTGGGCGGTGGCGTAGTCGACGAGCTCCCAGAAGTCCGGCCGCACAGTGGGTTCGCCGCCCCCGATGTTTACATAGAACACCTGCATGTGTTCCAGATCGTCGATGATGTCTTTGCACTGCTGTGTGGTGAGCTCGCGCGGGTCCCGTTTGCCCGACGAGGACAAGCAATGCACGCAGGCGAGGTTGCAGGCGTAGGTCAATTCCCAGGTCAGGCAGATCGGCGCATCCAGCCCACGTTCGAACTGCTCGATCAGACGGGGCACGCGCGCACCGGAGGTCATCGGCGTTCACCCGCGACAAGCATTTTGGACGCGGCCAGCACCCCGAGCGCATGCAGGTACGGCGCCTGCTCGCGGTCTTCGATTCCCGCTGCGCGGCATGCTGATCGGGCGTCGGGATGGCCAGCGAGGGACTGGACGACGTTGACCATCGTCCGGTTCTTCAAGAACGACAGCTTGCGGGTGCCGAAGTGATACAGCAAGGCCCCGAACGGCTCCGGCCGCACCGCAACCTGGGGATGGAGCCGCCACCTTCGCGCCGGATCGAACGCTGCCGCGTCGAACGTTTCTGGGGCCGCATCGACCGCCACGCTCAGTAGACCCCGCACATCCCGTCGATCGACACCTCTTCGACCAGAGTCTCGGTGACGAGCTCGGTATCGGCTTCGGCCTGCTGGCTCGGTTCCATGGCGACGCCTTTCGTGTCTGGGTACTCGACAAACGCTAGTGAACGCGGTCAGAATATGGCATCGAGTGCCGAAATGGAAGGGCGATCTTGGTTCAGCCTCGTTCCGGTGGCCGGGTGGGCCGTCGTCGCTCGACGACGCGGCACCACATCACCGACGTCGCGATCGAGCTTTTCGCCAGCCGCGGCTTCGACGACGTCAGCGTCGACGACGTGGCCGAGGCCGCCGGAATCGCCCGTCGAACCCTGTTCCGCTACTACGCCTCGAAGAACGCGATCCCGTGGGGTGACTTCGACGCGCACCTGCAGCACCTGCGTGGCCTGCTCGACGCAGTGGAGCCCGACGTGCCGACCGAGCAGGCGCTGCGTGCGGCCTTGCTGGCGTTCAACACCTTCGACGAGTCGGAGACGACCCGGCATCGCCTGCGCATGCGCGTCATCCTGAAAACCGCGGAGTTGCAGGACTATTCGATGACGATGTACGCCGGGTGGCGCGCCGTCATCGCCGACTTCGTGGCCCGGCGTTGCGGTCAGAAATCCGACGACTTGGTGCCCCAGACCGTCGCCTGGGCGATGCTGGGCGTGGCACTATCGGCATATGAGCACTGGTTGGCCGACGAAACGGTGTCGTTGACGCAGGCACTCGGCGATGCGTTCGACGTCGTCAACCCCGGCCGGAAGCTGCCGGGGGCGCGGTGACCGACCTGGAGCACCTGCTGAAGTCCTTCGGCGTGCAGGCCATGGTGTGCACGGCGCTCGGTTCGACGATGTACGGCGAGTTGCTCAACCGCGTCAGCGCCGATGTCTCGTCGGGCGGAGTATTCGCCGACGTGCTGTCCGGCCATGAGAACGATCCGGGCCCGTCGGCGCTGGCGCTTCGGCTGCTCGGCGGGTTGCACCGGCTGGTGCTCGACGGCGGCGCCGCTGAGCTGCGGCGCTGGTATCCGAGCGTTGGCGGGCGGTGGGACGTCGGGGCGGCATGGCCGGACATCACCGACGTGGCGCGCACGCACACCGGCGCGCTACGCCTGGCGCTGGACCAGCCGCCTCAGACGAACGAAGTCGGTCGCTCGGCGGCACTGGCCGGGGGCTTGTTGCTTCTCACCGCCGAATACCCCTTCCCCGTACGGCTTTTCGAGATCGGCGCCAGTGCCGGGCTGAATCTTCGGGCCGACCGTTACCTGTACCTCCACCCCGGCGGGCAATGGGGCCGGGACGACTCGCCGGTGGTCATCGACGATGCGTGGCGAGGACGGGTGCCGCCGCACCGCGAGCTTCGGATCAGCGAACGGACTGGCTACGACATTTCGCCGATCGACCCGACGACCCGAGACGGCGAGCTGACCCTGTTGAGCTACGTGTGGCCCGACATGACTGCACGGCTGAAGCGCTTGCGCGGCGCGATCGCGATCGCGCGGCGAGTGCCCGCTTCGGTCCACCGCCGCATCGCCGCGGAGGCGATCGCCGGAATCCGGCTTTCTCCCCGCACATTGACCGTCGTATGGCATTCCGTCACCTGGCAGTACCTCTCCCGCGAGGAGCGCGCCGCCGTCGACGACGGCATCGCCGCGCTCGGGGCAGAGGCCACCGCAACGTCGCCGTTCGCGCACCTCAACATGGAGCCGCAACGCCGTGACCCCGACTCGCCCCACGAATTTCTGGTGCGCTCGCGCACCTGGCCCGACGGACGCGATGTGATCCTGGCGGCCTGCGCGCCCCACGGCCCGCCGGTGACCTGGGAGTGAGCGCCAATCGCGAAAAAATTTCCGAAATCGGGCGTCGGAGTTTGAGCCGCCACGGCGACGATACAGGTGTGAGCGCCGAACCCGAAAAGCCCGACGCTCCCCGGGCGTTGCTCGCGCTGTACGACCATGCCCTGCCTGCGGTGTACGGCTACTTCGTGCGCCGCTGCCCGGATCGCGGAACGGCGGAGGATCTGACGTCGGAGACTTTCCTGGCCGCGATGGACAGCGCCCGCCGCGAGGACCCGCCGGACATCACCGTGCCGTGGCTGATCGGGGTCGCGAGACACAAACTGGTCGACCAGTTCCGGCGCCGTCACGACCGGTTCAGCGTGCCGGTGGCCGACGTGCCCGAGCCCGACGACCCAGCCGACACCTGGGACGCCGAACTGGATCGCATCGTCGCCGAGAGCACGCTGGCGCGGCTGTGCGAGGTGCACCGCGCGGTCCTTATGTTGCGGTACATGGACGACTGCTCGGTGGGCGAGTGCGCCCAGCTGATCGGCCGCACGGTGCACGCGACCGAGGCCCTGTTGGTACGCGCCCGCAGGGCTTTCAGAGATCACTATCCGGAAGGAGGCACGCGATGAGCCAGCACGATGCCGTCGATCCGCTGACAGTGCTGCATGCCGATGACCTTCCGGCGCAACCCGATCCGGCATTCGAGGCCCGGTTGCGTTCGCGGCTGGAATCGGCCCTTTCCCTGCCCGTTGGAACCGAAGGAGTTGTGATGAGCCGAACCGCTGAAGCTCTCGCTGAGCTGACCGAGCCGGCGGGCGCGCCCGCGCCGCCGCGTCCCGCGGCGCTGCCGTATCTGACCGTCGCCGATGCGCGGGCAGCCATCGCCTGGTACACCGATGCGCTGGGCGCTGTGCTGTTGGGCGATCCGATCGTGATGGACGACGGCCGCGTCGGCCACGCGGAGATCGCGATCGGTGGCGGAGTGTTGTATCTCGCTGACGAACACCCCGAGCTGGGATTGAAAGCACCAGCTCCGCAGGCCGTTTCGGTGAGCCTGATGCTGCATGTGCCCGACATCGACACGGTGCTCGAGAAGGCCCGCGGCCGCGGCGCCGTCGTGCAGCGCGAGATCTGCGAGAACTACGGCAGCCGCAACGCGACGATCATCGACCCATTCGGTCACCGATGGATGATCAACGGGCCGGTCCGGGGGTCCGCCAGCCGAATTCAGCACGGCGACATCGGATACGTTTCTGTGTGGACTCGCGATGCCCAGCGTGCCGCAGCGTTTTACGGCCATGTGTTGGGATGGACGTACGACCCGTCGACGCGTCAGGTGACCAATACCACCGAGCAGATCGGGATCTTCGCCGTGGCCGGTCACCCGACACTGTTCTGCTGCTATGCGGTCGACGACCTGGCGGCCGCACGCCAAGCAATCCTCGACGCCGGCGGCCAGGCCGGGGAAACCCGTGAGTTCGACTTCGGCGCCGTACTCGACGCAACAGATGCACTCGGAACCGCGATGTCGGTGTTCCAGCCGAGCGGCGACCAGCCACGGCCGTTGTCGAACGGCGCACGGCCCGGTGAATTGTCGTACGTCACATACGAAGTCGCCGACTCGGCGAGGTTTAAAGAGTTCTACGGGCGGGTGCTGCATTGGAGCTTCGAGCCCGGACGTATCGACGACGGCTGGCAGATCACCGGCGCCCACCCGATGGGCGGGGTCGCCGGGGGCAGCGATCGCGCCGTTACCGTGCCGATGTGGACCGTCGCCGACATCGACGATGCGGTCGCCCGTGTGCGCGCGGCCGGCGGCACCGTGATCCAGGAGCCGTCGACGCAGCCGTACGGGCAGATGGCGGAATGCGCCGACGACCAGGGCGGCCGCTTCTACCTCGGCCAGTTCTAGCCGAGAACTTCGCCGATCGGCGCGCCTGCGGCGATCTTGCCCCGGGTCTTCATCACCGCACCCGGCATCCCGCCACCGACCACGCCGGCGACCACGCCGTCGCGTTCGTAGTAGGCCAGGAACCTGCGCCCGTCGTCGGAGACCAGATGGACGACGTCGTCCGCCTCCGGCTCGCCGAGGCACTGGATCTTCACGTCGTACTGGTCACTCCAGAAGTACGGCACCACAACGAGATTCGATGGCAGCTCCCGGCCCAGCAGCGAGGGCACCAGCACCCGGGCCTGCTCGGCGACATTGCTCCAATGTTCCACGCGCACTTGGTGTCCGGCGGCGTCCTGCCAGGAGGCGACGTCACCGAGCGCCCAGACGTGGGGTGCGCTGGTGCGGCCTACGTGGTCGCACACCACGCCGTTGTCGACCTCTACTCCGCTGCCCTCCAACCACTCGGTGTTCGGGCGCGAACCGATTCCGATCACGACCAGGTCGGCGTCCAGTTCGCTGCCGTCCGACAGCACCACCTTCTCGACGCGCTCGTCACCGACGACGGATTCGACCCCGACACCGGTGCGCACGTCGACGCCCTCGGTCCGATGCAGCCGCGCCACCAGCGAGCCGATCTGCTCGCCGAGCACCGCCGCCAGGGGCGTGGGCTGGGGTTCGACGAGGACGACGTCGATCCCGAGATCCCGCAGGCTCGCGGCCACCTCGCAGCCGATGAATCCGGCACCGATGACTACGGCCCGTTGCGCCGAAGCGGCCTCGTCGCGCAGCGCCATGCTCTCGTCGAACGACCGCAGCACGTGGACCCCGCGCAACTGGGGTATAGACGGAATACGCCGGGGCACAAGACCCGTCGCGACGACGGCTTCGTCGTAGTCGAGAACCGTTCCGTTGTCCAGCGTCACGGTTTGTTCGGCGGTGTCCAGCGTCTTGACGGCCGACCCGAGCAGCAGCGTGATGTCGTTGTCGTCATAGAAGTCCCGCGGCTTGAGGGTGACATCGTCGAGCTCGCTGCGCAGCACCTGCTTGGACAGCGGCGGCCGGTCGTAGGGCAGGTGCACCTCATCGCTGACGATCGTGATCGACCCGTCGTAGTCCGCACGCCGCAGCTGCTCGGCGGTGCGGGCCGCCGCCAGTCCCCCACCGACGATGACGATGCGTTTGGTCACTAAGGCTTCATACACGATCACGGCCGCATGCGATCGATGAGGTTCGACAACACCACGATGCTTTCGCTGCGCTCGATGTCGGCGCTCGACCGGATGCGCTCCAGCGCCGTTTCCAAGTGCTGCATGTCGCGCGCGAGTACGTGCAGGATCGCGTCGGATGGGCCGGTGACGGTCGCGGCGCTGACGACCTCAGGGATGTCCACCCAGGCCGCCCGCAGCCGATCGGGTGCGATCCTGCCGTGGCAGAACACCTGCACGTAGGCCTCCGTGTTCCAGCCGAGCGCGTTGCGATCGACCACGGTGGTGAAGCCCGTGATTACGCCGTTGTCGAGCATCCGGTCGACGCGACGCTTCACCGCAGGTGCGGACAGATTCACCTTCTGCCCGATCTCGGCGAAGGTGGCCCGCGCATGCTCACCCAGCTCGGCGAGGATGCGCTCGTCGGTGTCATCCAGCCGGTCCATCGCCCGTCTCCTCCGGCCACGCAATAAATTTCTACAATCGCCACTCTAGCGCAACTAATCGTGCATAGACACGCAACATTCGTTGATTGATTGCGTGGACGAGGCCAAATATCGTTGATTTCATGACGGATTACTATGTCGCCGCCCCCGCGGCCCCGGCATGGCAAGACGCCGAATCGCCCAAGCGCAGCCGCACACCGCGGACGCGCCGATACGCGATGACCCCGCCGGCCTTCTTCGCCGTCGAGTACGCCATCAACCCGTGGATGGACGTCACCGTGCCGGTCGACGTCCATGCCGCCCAAGCGCAGTGGGAGCGCCTGTACCAGACCTACCTTCGGCTCGGTCACACCGTCGACCTGGTCGAGCCCGTGCCCGGGCTGCCGGACATGGTCTACGCGGCCAACGGTGGGTTGATCGCGAACGGCACCGCTGTCGCCGCGCGGTTCCGGTTCGCCGAGCGGGCCGCCGAGTCGGGCGCCTACGCCGAGTGGATGTCATCGATCGGCTACCGACCTGTGCAGACCCGTCACGTCAACGAGGGCCAGGGCGACCTGCTGCTGGTCGGCGAAATGATATTGGCCGCCTACGGCTTTCGCACCGACGCATGCGCACACGCTGAGATTGCCGCGGTGCTGCGGATGCCGGTGATCTCTCTCGAGCTGGTCCATCCCCGCTTCTATCACCTCGACACCGCGCTCGCGGTTCTCGACGATCACACCATTGCGTACTACCCCCCGGCGTTCAGTGCGGCCGCGCAGGGACAGCTGCGGGCGCTGTTCCCGGACGCGATCGCCGTCGGAAGCGGCGACGCGTACGTGCTCGGGCTCAACGCTGTCTCCGACGGCCTACATGTTGTCCATCAGGCTGGTGCAACGGGTTTCGCGGCACAGCTGCGTGAAGCCGGCTTCCAGCCGGTCGGCGTCGATCTGTCCGAGCTGCTCAAGGGCGGCGGTTCCGTCAAGTGCTGCACGCTGGAGGTATACCCATGACGATTCTCGACGCCCCCAGTGTCGCCACCGTCGAGCGACATGTGGCCCACAACTATTCGCCGCTCCCGGTGCTTGCCGCCAAAGCCGAGGGTGCGTGGATCACCGACGTCGAGGGCCGGCGCTATCTGGACTGCCTGGCCGCCTATTCGGCGGTCAACTTCGGCCACCGCAACCCCGAGATCACCGCGACGGCACACGCCCAACTCGACACGGTGACGTTGGTGAGCCGCGCATTCCATTCCGACCGTCTCGGGCCGTTCTGCGCGTCCCTTGCTCGGTTGTGCGGGAAAGACATGGTGCTGCCGATGAACTCGGGCGCCGAAGCCGTGGAGAGCGGCCTGAAGGTCGCCCGTAAATGGGGCAGCGACGTCAAGGGCGTCCCCGAGGGCCGCGCGAACATCATCGTGGCGCACAACAACTTCCACGGCCGGACGATCAGCATCGTCAGCTTCTCGTCCGACCCGGCCGCGCGCGACGGATTCGGCCCGTTCACGCCGGGATTCCGCTCGGTGCCGTTCGGCGACGCCGCGGCTCTCGCCCGGACGATCGACGACGACACCGTCGCGGTGCTGCTCGAACCGATCCAGGGCGAGGCGGGCATCATCGTGCCACCTGACGACTACCTACCTTCCGTCCGTGCGCTGTGCAGCGAGCACAACGTGCTACTGATCGCCGACGAAATCCAGTCGGGGCTGGCCCGCACGGGCTACACCTTCGCTTGCGACCACTGGGGCGTCGTGCCGGACATCTATCTGCTCGGCAAGGCGCTCGGCGGAGGAGTTGTTCCGTTGTCGGCGGTGGTCGCCGACAGCGAGATCCTCGGCGTGCTGCATCCCGGCGAGCACGGTTCGACGTTCGGCGGCAACCCATTAGCCGCCGCGATAGGCACCACGGTCGTGGCCATGCTCACGCGGGGTGAATTCCAGTCTCGCTCGGCCGAATTGGGTGCGCATCTGCATGAGCGGCTGCGACGACTCATCGGCGACGGCGTTCTGGCGGTGCGAGGCCTGGGATTGTGGGCAGGCGTCGACATCGACCCGGCGCTGTCCACTGGCAAAGAGATGAGCCTTCGGTTGGCGGATCGTGGTGTGCTGGTGAAAGACACCCACGGTTCGACGCTGCGCTTCGCGCCGCCGTTGGTGATCGCTGCGCGGGAGATCGACTGGGCGGTTGACCAATTCGGCGCCGCATTGAGCGAGGCTGCCTCATAATCAGCTGACGCGGCAAAAGGAGGCGCCATGACGGCCCCATCGATCAGCCTGACAGAGCAGATGCTGCGGCGCCGTCCGGTGATTGGTGCCCCAGTCGCTCACGGTGCCTCCGACCACCTCAAACGAAGCATCGGCACGTTCCAGTTGACCATGTTCGGGGTCGGCGCAACGATCGGCACAGGTATCTTCTTCGTGCTGTCGCAGGCGGTCCCGGAAGCCGGTCCCGGCGTGATCGTCTCGTTCATCGTCGCTGGCATCGCGGCCGGGCTCGCGGCCATCTGCTACGCCGAATTGGCCTCCGCCGTGCCGGTTTCGGGTTCCACATATTCGTACGGTGATCACGTTCGCGGTGCGCGGCCGAACGATGTATCCACCCGAGGTAGGGCTGCACGCCGAGGACTCGATCCTGGAGGCGTGGGCATCACAGGCACGAGAAATGTTGGGGAAGGTGATGATTGACGGTGTCGTCGGCGAAGATGTTGTGCTGCAGGTGGTTACCGGTAATGGCTGGGATCAGGCGCTCGACGCCGCCGACTGGGAGGACGGCGAGATCCTGGCGTTGGGCACGTCACCACGTGGCGACATCGCGAGGGTGTTCCTCGGTGCCCGCGGCGCCAAGATCATCCGCCACAGCCCGGTGCCGGTTCTGGTGCTCCCCGGCTGACCCTGACGGGCGGTTCCGGCGCAAAAAGGCTGCCGCTCATTCCCCCGTGTGCCTCTTCGGCGGAGCATCATCAACCCGCGGCCGGGATATGGGTGCTGGCGGCTGGGCCTTTCGGCGCCAGTGTGTCGGATCAGTACTTCATCACGCCGCGGTCGACGGCGATCTGCGAGCCCGACAGCGTCGCGGAGCCGTCGCCGGCCAGCCACGCGACCACGTCGGAAACCTCCTCCGGCGCCATGAACTCGTTGCGGTGCCGCTTGCCGCCGGGATCCTGGGGATTCAACGGCATCGGTGCAAAGCTGTGCACGAAACTGGGGTGCTTGGCGAAGATTTCCATCATCGCCTCCCGCTCGATCATCGGAGTGTCTATCGAATACGGATGGATCGAATTGACGCGAATCCCGAACTCCCCCAACTCCAAGGCCAGGGTGTTGGTCAACGCGGTCAACCCGTGCTTGGACGCCGCGTAGTGCCCGTTGCCCGGCGTGGCCCTCAGGCCGGCCGCGGAGCTGACGATGACGATCGACCCCCCGTTGCCGGCCTCGATCATGGCCGGAACGGCAGCGCGGATTGTGCGCCACGTGCCCGACAGGTTCACGTCGATGACCGTGTCCCACTGATCGTCGGACAGCTCCCAGAGCCGACCCCAGTTGAGGACGCCCGCGTTGGCCACCAGGATGTCGAGCCGGCCGAACTGCTCGACCCCGTCGGCGACCACCTGACGCAGCGCGGCGCTGTCGCGGATGTCGACCTGGCGGGCCAGGATCTTGCGCCCGGTCGCCTCGACGGCCCGAACCACCTCGTTCAGGTCTTCGGGCGTCGTTGCCGGGTAGGTGATCGCGTCCGACACCGGCGCGCAGATGTCGATCGCAATGATGTCGGCGCCCTCGTTGGCCAGCCGGATGGCGTGGGCTCGTCCCTGCCCGCGCGCGGCGCCGGTGATAAACGCCACGCGTCCCTCGAGCGATCCCGTTTGTGCAGCCACAGCCATCCCTTCCGCCGAAACTCACGATCAGGCTAGCAGCGCAACTGGAACGTGTTCTAGCGCCCCACCGACCGGCGTCCAGCTCAGATCTGGGAGATGATTTGCCGCCGCTTCGAGGTGTACTCGGCCTCCGTGATCGCACCGGTGGCGCGCAGTGTTTCCAGCTCTTGCAGCCGCTGGGCGATCGATGGCTCCGGTGGTGAGAGGACCGGCGGGGCGACCGGCGCGCCCGCGGGAGCCGGCGTCGGCTGTCCGACCGGGGCCGGTGCCGCCTGGGTCTGTTGTGCGGCGGCCCGCCTGACGACGGCCTGGATCTGTTGACGCAGCACCGGATTCGACCGCAGGTCGGCAATGCCACCGGCGGGGACGTTGTTCGCTTTGAGGATCTGCAGGATCTCCATCAGCGGGCCGGCTTGACCGCTCAAGTCGTAGGTCTTGTTGTCCTCGGCGACAGTGAACTTCGCGGGAACCAATCCGTTTACCAAAGCGCTTCGCTCCCAGTCGATGTGGAACTTATTTGTGGCTGGATCGACGAGCACCACGAGTTTATGCGCGTTGAAGTTGCCCATCCGTGTGACGCTTGCGATGACACGGTCCGTCGCGTCGAACGGCGCGATTCCGGGACCTTCGATGTGCAGGTTCAGTGAGACCATTGGTTGGTCGTTGATGCGCATGCCCGTTTCGCCCATGCCGGTGATTTGGGCCAGCGCGAGGACGCCGCTCTGCTCGAGCGCCGCCGTCGCGGCCCTGGATTTGGCGCTGTAATTGGCCAGGGCCAGCGCGATCAGCACATCGGCCGCGGTGATCAGCAGCCCGACGAAGAACATCCACTTCAGCAGGCTCTGCTGGCCCGTCGCGAAGTACACCGCCAAGAAGATCGGGCCGACCAGGCCGCCGCACAGCAGGACCATCAGCTGAGATTTCAGGTAACGCATGAACATTTCGCCGTGCTCCTCGGTTAACCGGCCCCGTGTCGCGTGTCAGCGTATCGCCACCGGCGCCGGTTTGCCGCAATCTTTGAATCCTCTGGGACTGCTATCGCTAACGGCTCCCGACGTGCGGTGTCGGCGTATGGTCGGCCCGCGACGCCGGTGCCCGATTCAGTTCGCTCCCGTTGGATCCTGGCCGCAGTCTCGACGGCGCCGTTTTGCGTTCAGATCGACTACTTCGCGATGAATCTGGCGTTGCCGCGCATGGCCCAGGATCTGGGCAGCAGCGTGACGGACCTGCAGTGGGTCATCGGCGTGTACATGCTGGCCCTGGGCGCATTCATGGTGCCGGCCGGCCGCATCGGCGACATTTTCGGACGTCGGCGGGCGCTACTGATCGCGTCGCGATTTTCGGCCTGGCGTCGGTGCTGTGCGCGGTCGCGCCCTCGGCCGGGATGGTGATCGCTTTCCGCGCGCTGCAGGGGCTTGGCGCGGCACTGATCTTTCCGGTATCGGTGAGTGTCCTGACCAACGCCTTCCCGGCGGAGCGTTCGAGCGAAGCCATCGGATTCGCTTACGGGATAGCGGGATTGGGCAATGCGGCTGGTCCGCCCATTGGCGGCCTTCTTACCGAGACGATGGGTTGGCGGGCCATCTTTTGGCTCAACGTTCCGTTCACCGTGATCTCGTTGGTCGTCGGCGCCGTGACGATTACCGAATCGTCGGACAGCACCGTGCCTCGGCGGCTTGATCTCAGCGGATTGGCCCTGATCATCGCCGGCGTCGGGCTGTTCACGGTGACGTTCGACCGGGCACCGACGTGGGGGTGGCTGTCGGCCGCGACCGTAACGGCGTTCATCGTTTCGATTCTGTTGCTGGCCGCATTCGTGGTCATCGAGCACAGGGTGCGCCGGCCGTTGGTCGACATGTCGTTGGCGCGCAATGCGAAGTTCACGATCCTGGTGATCGCGGGGACCATCGCCAACATCGCCTACTGCGTAACGGTTTTCCTGTCGACAATGTATTTTCCTGTCGACAATGTATCTGCAGCAGGTGCGGGGCCTGACCCCGCTCGTTGCCGGCTTGGCGTTCCTCGGCCCGTCTGTAGGCGCCGCGCTGGGCGGTTTTTTGTCGGGCCGACTGGCGGCGCGTCGACCGCCGGTACTGGTCATGGGGATTGCCTGTGTCGCCGCTGCGGTGTCTCTGGCCGCGCTGTCGGTGAGCCACGGCTGGGGCTTCTACCTCGTCGCGCTGACCGCGTGCGGCTTCACGTTGGGGTTGATCTACGCGTTCACCACGGTTGCGGCCCAGACGGTTGTGCGGCCCGAGCGGGCCGGTGAGGCCGCCGGGGTGACATTGACGGTGCTCGTCACGTCGGCCGGCGTCGCCGTCGCAGTGTCGGGCACGATCCTGGAGTTGTTGAGGCATGGCGGAATGTCGGCCGGCGGAGGCATCGGCGTCATCATCGCGGTGCTGGCAGCCCTGCTGTTGCCGAGCGGCGTTGTGGTGCTCGCAATCGCGAGGGCACGCACCGCTGAAAGCGAAAGCGGCGCCCACCCTGCTGGGTGAGCGCCGCTCGCGCTGTTGCGTCAGATCACTTGACGATCTTCGTGACCCGGCCGGCGCCGACGGTACGGCCACCCTCACGGATCGCGAAGCGCAGGCCCTCGTCCATGGCGACGGGCTGAATCAGCTTCACCGAGATGTTGGTGTTGTCGCCGGGCATGACCATCTCCGTACCCTCCGGCAGCGTCACCACACCGGTCACGTCGGTTGTGCGGAAGTAGAACTGCGGACGGTAGTTGTTGAAGAACGGTGTGTGCCTGCCGCCCTCGTCCTTGGACAGGATGTAGACCTGTCCTTCGAACTCGGTGTGCGGCGTGGTGGTACCGGGCTTGGTCACCACCTGGCCGCGCTCGACGTCCTCACGCTTGACACCACGCAGCAGCAGACCGACGTTGTCACCCGCCTGACCCTGGTCCAGCAGCTTGCGGAACATCTCCACACCCGTGACCGTGGTCTTGGTGGTCTCCGGGCGGATGCCGACGATCTCGACTTCCTCGTTCACGTTGATGACGCCACGCTCGACACGACCGGTGACCACGGTGCCGCGGCCGGTGATCGTGAAGACGTCCTCGACGGGCATCAGGAAGGGCTTGTCCGTCTCGCGGACCGGGTCCGGGATCGACTCGTCGACCGCCGCCATCAGCTCCTCGATGCTCTCCACCCACTTCGGGTCGCCCTCGAGCGCCTTCAGCGCAGAGACCCGGATGACGGGGGCCTCCTCGTCGAACTCCTGCTTGCCCAGCAGCTCGCGGACCTCCATCTCGACGAGCTCGAGGAGCTCCTCGTCGTCGACGGCGTCGGCCTTGTTCAGCGCGACAAGGATGTAGGGCACACCCACCTGGCGGGCCAGCAGCACGTGCTCGCGGGTCTGCGGCATCGGGCCGTCGGTGGCCGCGACCACCAGGATCGCGCCGTCCATCTGGGCAGCGCCGGTGATCATGTTCTTGATGTAGTCGGCGTGACCCGGGGCGTCCACGTGCGCGTAGTGACGCTTCTCGGTCTGGTACTCCACGTGGGAGATGTTGATCGTGATGCCGCGCTGGCGCTCCTCGGGCGCATTGTCGATCTGGTCGAATGCGCGCGACTCGTTCAACTCGGGATACTTGTCGTGCAGAACCTTTGTGATCGCTGCGGTCAGCGTGGTCTTGCCGTGGTCAACGTGACCAATGGTCCCGATGTTGACGTGCGGCTTCGTCCGCTCGAACTTCGCCTTCGCCACTGTGTTGTCCTCCTGGACTTCTGTTGGTGCTTGTTAAAGCAGTGTTGATCTTTTCAGTTGTGCTTGGCCGCGAATCCGACAGATCAGATTATTGACCCGTCGCCTTCGCGATGATTTCCTTCGACACGTTCGTCGGGACTTCGGCGTACGAATCGAACACCATGGAGTAGTTCGCCCGGCCCTGTGTCCTCGACCGGAGGTCGCCGACATAGCCGAACATCTCCGACAGCGGCACGTGCGCCTTGACAACCCGGGCACCGCCGCGCTCCTCCATGGCCTGGATCTGACCACGGCGGGAGTTCAGGTCGCCGATCACGTCGCCCATGTAGTCCTCGGGCGTGGTGACCTCGACGGCCATGATGGGCTCAAGGATCACCGGCTGGGCCGCGGCAGCGGCCTTCTTCAGCGCCTGCGAGCCAGCGATCTTGAATGCCATCTCCGAAGAGTCGACCTCATGGAAGGACCCGTCTTTCAGGGTGACCTTCAGGTTCACGAGCGGATAGCCGGCGAGCACGCCGTACTGCATCGCGTCCTGCGCGCCGGCGTCCACCGACGGGATGTACTCCCGCGGGACGCGACCGCCGGTGACCTTGTTCTCGAATTCGTAGGTGGCACCGTCCTCGCCGTGGAACGGCTCGACGGTGATGACCACCTTCGCGAACTGGCCAGAGCCACCCGTCTGCTTCTTGTGGGTGTACTCGACGTTCTCCACCTTGCGGCGGATGGTCTCCTTGTACGCCACCTGGGGCTTGCCGACGTTGGCCTCGACCTTGAATTCGCGGCGCATGCGGTCCACCAGGATGTCCAGGTGCAGCTCGCCCATGCCGCCGATCACCGTCTGGCCGGTCTCGGTGTCCTGATGCACCTTGAAGGTCGGATCCTCCTCGGCCAGCTTCTGGATCGAGGTGGACAGCTTCTCCTGATCGCTCTTGGTCTTCGGCTCGATGGCCACCTCGATCACCGGGTCGGGGAACGTCATCGATTCGAGGACGACCTGGTCGTTCGGGTCGCTCAGCGTGTCGCCGGTCGTGGTGTCCTTGAGGCCGATCACCGCGTAGATGTGGCCCGCCGAGGCGCGATCGACCGGGTTCTCCTTGTTGGAGTGCATCTGGAACAGCTTGCCCAGGCGCTCCTTCTTGCCCTTGGTCGCATTGATGACCTGCGAGCCGGACTCGACCGTGCCGGAATAGACCCGGATGTAGGTCAGCTTGCCGAAGAACGGATGGGTCGCGATCTTGAACGCCAGCGCCGAGAACGGCTCGTCGGTCGTCGCATGGCGCACGACCATGTCGTCCTCGTGGCCCGGCCGGTGCCCGACGGCAGGCGGCACATCGAGCGGCGAGGGCAGGTAGTCGACCACCGCGTCAAGCATCGGCTGCACGCCCTTGTTCTTGAACGCGCTGCCGCACAGCACGGGGTAGATCTCCGAGGAGATCGTCAGCTTCCGGATCGCACCCTTGATCTCGTCGACGGTGAGCTCCTCACCGCCCAGGTACTTCTCCAGCAGTTCCTCGTCGGACTCCGCGACGGTCTCCAGCAGCTTGGTGCGGTACTCCTCGGCCTTCTCGGCCAGCTCGGCCGGAATGTCGATGGTGTCGTAGGTCTCGCCGAGCTTCGTCTCGCCGCGCCAGACCTTGGCGTTCATCTCGACCAGGTCGACAGCGCCTTCGAAGTTGCTCTCCTCGCCGATCGGCAGCTGGATTGGCACCGCGTTCGCGCCGAGGCGCTCTTCCATGGTGCGCACCGAGAAGTAGAAGTCGGCGCCGATCTTGTCCATCTTGTTGACGAAGCAGATGCGCGGCACGTTGTACTTGTCGGCCTGCCGCCAGACCTGCTCGGACTGCGGCTCCACACCCTCCTTGCCGTCGAACACCGCGACGGCACCGTCCAGCACCCGCAGGTTGCGCTCCACCTCAACGGTGAAGTCGACGTGTCCGGGGGTGTCGATGATGTTGAGCTGGTTGTCTTTCCAGAACGTCGTAGTCGCAGCCGAGGTGATGGTGATACCCCGCTCCTGCTCCTGCTCCATCCAGTCCATCGTGGCGGCGCCGTCGTGGACCTCACCGATCTTGTAGTTGATCCCGGTGTAGTAGAGGATGCGCTCGGTCGTCGTCGTCTTACCGGCATCGATGTGCGCCATGATGCCGAAATTGCGGACCTTGCTCAGGTCGGTTAGCACGTCCTTCTGTGCCACAGAAGTCACTCTTTCGCTTGCTTGGTTGCGTTTCGTTTGCGAGCCCCGGCGGCGGCGCTGCCGCTGGCGGCTGTCACCAGCGGTAGTGCGCGAAGGCTCGGTTCGCTTCGGCCATCTTGTGGGTGTCCTCGCGTCGCTTGACGGAGGCGCCCAGGCCGTTGCTGGCATCGAGGATCTCGTTGGCCAGGCGCTCGACCATCGTCTTCTCCCGGCGCTGCCGCGAAAAGCTCACCAGCCAGCGCAGGGCCAGCGTGGTGGAACGATCAGCACGCACCTCGACGGGCACCTGGTAGGTCGCGCCACCCACGCGGCGGCTACGGACCTCCAACGCGGGCCTGACGTTGTCGAGAGCGCGCTTGAGAGTGACGACCGGATCGGCACCGGTCTTCTCGCGAGCCTGTTCGAGCGCACGATATACAATGCGCTCGGCCAGCGATTTCTTCCCCTTCAGCAAAACTTTGTTGACCAGCTGGGTCACCAGCTGGGATCCGTAGACCGGGTCGTTGACCAGCGGGCGCTTGGGCGCGGGCCCCTTGCGCGGCATCAGCTCTTCTCCCTCTTGGCGCCATAGCGGCTGCGGGCCTGCTTGCGGTTCTTCACACCCTGGGTGTCGAGCGAGCCCCGGATGATCTTGTAACGCACGCCCGGCAGGTCCTTCACCCGACCGCCGCGCACCAGCACCATCGAGTGCTCTTGCAGGTTGTGGCCCTCGCCCGGAATGTAAGCCGTGACCTCAACCTGGCTGGTCAGCTTCACCCGCGCGACCTTGCGAAGCGCCGAGTTCGGCTTCTTCGGAGTAGTCGTGTACACGCGCGTGCACACGCCGCGGCGCTGTGGGCTGCCCTTGAGTGCCGCGGTCTTCACCTTGGCGATCTTGTCGGTGCGACCCTTGCGGACCAGCTGCTGGATGGTTGGCATCTACCGGCTTTCTCTTCTTCGTCTCTTCAAGTCTGTGTACTGCGGTTTTACCCTACCTCGGTATCCCGGAGTCGGGCGTGTCGCATGCGTTTGCCGCGGTCTTCACCGTTGCATCCTGGACATACGAATTGGCCCGGCGTGCGGGCGTCCTTCACCACAGGCGCCTTATCTGCCAGGCACGACACACCACGATACCAAAGCAGCGGGTGGCGAAACAAACTCGTCGACCAGCGCCTAAGCGCAGGTCAAGCCCCCAATCGCGCCTCGAGGCCCGCCACGAGCCGCAACACCATGTCGGCGAAGACCGCGTCGCCGTCGATGTCGGCCATCACCCCGGTCATCTCGAGCATCACAAAACCGTGCAGCGCGGCCCAGAACTCCAGCGCCGCGTAGAACGCGTCCTCGCCGTCGAGGCCGTAGGAGGCCAGCACCGCGATGACCGGCTCGGCCGCCGCGCGGGCCACCACAGAGTACTCGGGGTCGTCACCGCCAAGTGGCATCCGGGTGAACGCCGAATACCGGCCCGGATGGTGATGGGCGTAGCTGCGATACGCGCCGGCCATCACCAGCACCGCGTCATCGCGGGTGCGGCCCTGGCCGACCGTGCCAAGCATCTCGATGATGTCGCCGATCACCCGCTTGCGGACGTTGCGGCGCAGGTCGTCAAGGCTATCGACGTGGTTGTACAGCGAGGGGCCCTTGGTGCCCAGCTGGGCGGCCAGGGCGTTGATCGTCAGCGCGTCCCAGCCTTCGCGGTCGAGGAAGGTCAGCGCCGCATTGATGATGCCCTCGCGGCTGAGCTTGGTGGACCGGGACGGCGCACGGGCCGAACCGCGCGAGCGGCCACTGGCCGACCGCGAAACCGGCTCTGCTGCCATCGTCTCGCCCTCTCCCCCACGCTCGATTGGCGTCAGCGATGAACTCTAGCCGCCTCGGACAGCAAAACGGTCAGTTGACGCGGTCCTGGGTCAGCTGCGCCAGCTGCCGGACGATCGTGCAGAGCGCGGGCAGCCTCGCGGTGTTCAGCGTCTGAATGGACCAGGTGATCACGTCGGCGTCCTTGGCCACGTAGACGCTGCAGGCGTTGGCGTCGGAGGCCTCCAAGCCCTCGTTTCCGTGGATCGACAGTTCCACGAGCCTGCGTCCGGCCTGTGCCTCCAGGTTGCGCTCGGTGTCCATGTCGCTGCCGCGGTACCACCAGGTCGAGATGCCCATGCCCGCCCCGAACGACCCGATCATCGTGTTCTCCTGCCAGAAGCAGCCCGCGTCGCTGACGACGACCTTGGTGAACAGGGTGGAACTGGTCGCGCGATTGATCTCGTCGTCGGTGACGCGGTTGCAGTCACCGCTGTGGAAACCGCGCGCCGGGGCCACGGCCGCCGGGTTCGACGTCGAATGCGCAGAACCGCAAGCCGCCGCGAAAGCCACTGCGGCGACACCGAAGACACGACGGAACGACATCGCGATCAAAAGTCCGAGGAGAGCGTCTTGGCCAGCAGCCGCTGGGCGTCGGCGCACGGGTCGCCGGGAGCGGCACCGCGGATCTGGACCCACCAGCTCACCACGCCGGGGTTGACGGCCGCCGTCGCCGAGCAGGCGTTGCCGGTCACGGAGCGGCGCCCCAGAAAGCCCTGATGCCGCTCGACCGTGATATCGGTGAGCTTCGCCGTGCCCTGCTCTGCAACCCCGCGCTCGCGATCGAGGGTGCCGGTCGCGAACCACGAGAACGTCGAGTCGATCACCGTCGACCCCCGCGACAGCACGTACTGACAGACCGCTCCGCTGTAGGGCCGCACCAGATTGTCGGCCCGCAGCACCTGCTGCACAGTCTCGTCGGACAAAAGCCCGCACCTGTCTTGGTTGAATCCGTAGTCGTATGGGGGCTCGCCGTCGGCATCAACGGCGCGCTGGGCGGTACCGGTGACGGTGTCGGTGCAGGCCGCGACCGCCATGGCCGCCGAGACGACCAGGGCGGCAACCGCCAGGTCACGCCAGCTCATCGCGCTTACCGTACCGATCGGTCCACGCTTTGGCGACCTGACCGGAAAGTGCCACGGGTGCCGGTCAGCCACGTACGCTTTTGCCCGTCGGGGCACGTGCGAGAGGGGGCGAGATGATGCGAACTGCCGCATGGTGCGCTGCGGTGTGTGCGGCCGTGGCGCCGGTGGCGGCAGCGCCTGCGGCGCACGCGCTGCCCAACGCCACGAACCCGGGCGACATCGTGATCACGAACATCGGCTCGGACCCGGTGGTCGAGTGTGACGGCCACACGCTGTACGTCAACGGATCGAACAACGTCGTCACCGTGACGGACGCGTGTTATGCGGTGACACTGCAGGGGTCGGGCAACACCGTAATCGTTGACACGGTCATCAACGACATCCAGGTGTACGGCCTCAATCAGGCGGTGCTCTACAAGAACGGTGATCCGTTTGTCTGGGACCGCGGCCGCGATCTCGGCATGACGAACCGGATCGATCGCGTTCCGGCATGACGGGAGGAACAATGCACTTGTACCGCCCTGCCCTCGCCCTCGCGGCCGCCGCGACGGCAGCCGCGATCGGACTCTCGGGCTGCAGCTCTGGGAGCAACACCAAGCCGACGGCGACAGCGGGAACCTCCGGCGCCCAGGTCGAGCTGGGCAACACCATCAACTACGGGTCGTTCAACACCACCGCCGACATCGACTGCGCCGACGGCAAGTCGCTGAACGTCGGCGGGTCGAACAACACGCTGTCGGTGAAGGGCACCTGTGGTTCGGTCAACATCGGCGGCGCGGACAACAAGATCACCTTCGACACGATCTCCAACGACATCAGCATCGTCGGGGTCAACAACACCGTGACCTACAAGGACGGCAACCCCAAGGTGAACAACCTGGGATCGGGAAACCAGGTCAGCAAGGGGTAGGGGCCTACGCGAGGAGACGCTGTGCCGAGCAAAGGGTTCAGCGGCCTACGTCAGGCCGCCAGCGGATCATCGCGAACTCACCGGATTAGCTCAAATTGGTTGGGCCGCTTTGACGTTGTGGTGTTGCCGCTACTTCGACCAATCGGTGTCTTCTCGCGCCCGCGCGGCGTAGCGTCGCCACCATCGCCGGTTCGTTGGAGAGGTGATCGCGATGTCAACATCGCAGGGCGACGGTGAGGCACACACTTGGCCGACGCCCGTAATGCGGGGAGTATTTCCGATCCCGGATCCCGCGCACCTCGGGTTGTGCAACCTATGACGCGAAGGATCCGAACACGAAATGCCCGCCCATCACGATGCTGCGGCCACCCGCGGGCGCGCCGAACATCTTGATTGTTCTGATCGACGACGTGGGCTTTGCGGCCTCGTCGGCATTCGGCGGCCCGTGCAACACCCCGGTCGCCGAGCGGCTGGCGGCGGCCGGGGTGAAACTGAATCGCTTCCACACCACGGCGTTGTGCTCGCCGACCCGGCAGGCGATGCTGACGGGGCGCAATCACCATTCCGTGGGTATGGGTGCGATCACCGAGATGGCGACGTCGGCTCCGGGCAACAGCAGCATCCGGCCGAAGGAGAAGGCGCCGATCGCCGAAACCCTTCGGCTCAACGGCTATTCGACGGCCCAGTTCGGCAAGTGCCACGAGGTGCCGGCCCGGGAAGTATCACCGGTGGGGCCGTTTAACCAATGGCCCACCGGGTCGGGTTTCGAGTACTTTTATGGCTTTGTCGGAGGGGAAGCCAACCAGTATTACCCGGGCCTGTACGAAGGCACGACGCCGGTCGAGCCGCCGAGGTCGCCCGAGGAGGGCTACACCCTCAGCCGGGATCTGGCCGACCATGCAATCAGGTGGGTACGGCAGCAGAAGGTGCTGGCGCCCGACAAGCCGTTCTTCATGTACTTCGCCCCTGGCGCAACCCACGCCCCGCATCACGTGCCCGGGGATTGATGGGACAAGTACGAAGGCAAGTTCGACGACGGCTGGGATGCGTTGCGGGAGAAGATACTCGCGCGGCAGAAGGAACTCGGTGTGGTGCCCGAGGACGCGGTGCTTACCCGGCGGCATGACGAGATTCCCGGCTGGGATGACATGGCCGCCGACCTCAAACCTGTGCTCGCGCGGCAGATGGAGATCTACGCTGGCTTCCTGGAGCAGACAGATCATGAGGTCGGCCGTGTCGTCGACGCCATCGAAGACCTCGGGGTGCTCGACGACACGCTGATCTTCTACATCATCGGTGACAACGGCGCATCGGCGGAGGGCACGCCGAACGGCTGCTTCAACGAGATGACCACGCTCAACGGAACGCCCGGCATCGAGACGACGGAATTTCTGCTCAGCAAGATCGATGATTTCGGCACCCCGCGCGCCTACAACTACTACGCGGTCGGCTGGGCACACGCCCTGTGTACGCCGTATCAGTGGACCAAGCAGATCGCCTCGCACTGGGGTGGCACCCGAAACGGTACGGTCGTGCACTGGCCCAACGGCTTTGCCGATAACGGCAAGGCTCGCAATCACTTCCACCACGTCATCGACATCGCGCCCACCATCCTGGAGGCGGCCGGGCTGGCAACGCCGATCTCGGTCAACGGTATTCAGCAGGCCCCGCTGGAGGGCGTGAGCATGATGTCGATGCTCCGCGACGGCGACGCGCCGGAGAACCACGAGGTCCAGTACTTCGAGATCATGGGCAATCGCGGCATCTACCACCAAGGCTGGACCGCGGTCACCAAACACCGCACCCCGTGGCTGTTTGACGCGCCCGCTTTGGACCAGGACGTATGGGAACTCTACGGCCCCGACGACTGGACGCAGGCCCACGACCTCGCCGCCGAGATGCCCGATAAGCTCGCCGAACTGCAGCGGCTGTGGCTCATCGAGGCCGTGAAGTACGACGTGGTGCCGCTGGACGACCGTTCTTTCGAGCGCGTCAATCCCGATTTGGCAGGCCGGCCGCAGCTGATCCGTGGGAACAGCCAACGGCTGTTCGCCGGCATGCGGGTCAGCGAGCACTGCGTTCTCAACCTGAAGAACAAGTCGCACTCCGTCACCGCCGAATTGGTGGTGCCCGACGCCGGTGCCCGCGGCGTGATCATCACCCAAGGCGGCAGCGTCGGCGGCTGGAGCCTCTACGCGCACGAGGACCGGCTGAAGTACTGCTACAACTTCTTCGGCATCAACTACTACATCGTGGGTGCCGATACGCCGATTCCGGCAGGCGAACACCAAGTGCGCATGGAATTCGCATACGACGGCGGCGGATTGGCCAAGGGCGGAGACGTGACGTTGTACTACGACGGCGAGGCCGTGGGCAGAGGTCGCGTCGACATGACGGAGCCGATGGGTTACTCGGCCGACGAGGCGTGCGACGTCGGCGCCAACAGCGGATCGCCGGCCTCACCCGATTACGGGCCCACCGGCAACACGTTCACCGGCGAAATCAACTGGGTGCAGATCGACATCGACGGCGACACCAGGATCACCTCATCAAACCGGAGGACGCCATGGCTCACCAGTAGCCAACGGCGACGCCGCTAAACGCTCGCGCCATGCCGGCCCGCGCCGGCCGCGAAGCGCTGCGAACCCTCCATCGCCTCGGCCGCCACCCTCGAGATGCTGGCGAATTCGTAATCCATTGCGTCCGCTTCGGACATCCCCCACTGCGCCAGCGCCGAGAGCCGGTCGGAGCGCATGCACTGCTGCGGCAGCTGCGCCAGTTGCGCGGCCAGTTCCTCGGCCTGCTCGCGCGCTTGCCCCTTGGGGACCACCCGGTTGGCCAAGCCGATCGCGTGGGCTTCGGCGGCATCGACGGGGCGCCCGGTCAGGATCATGTCCATCGCGCGACTTTGGCCGATGAGCCGCGGGAGGCGCACCGTCCCGCCGTCGATCAACGGCACGCCCCACCGGCGGCAGAACACCCCGAACACCGCGTCCTCCTCCGCGACGCGCAGATCGCACCACAGGGCCAGCTCCAGACCACCGGCGACGGCGTGGCCGCTGACGGCCGCGATCACCGGCTTGGACAGCACCATCCGCGACGGCCCCATCGGCCCGGGGCCGTCCCTGTGCACCGCATTGGAATCCGGCGTGCCGAACGCCTTGAGATCGGCTCCGGCGCAGAAAGTGCCGTTGTCACCCCACAGCACCGCGACCGACGCGTCGTCGTCGGCGTCGAATTCCTCGAACGCCGTGACCAGCGCCGCTGCCGTGGGGCCGTTGACGGCGTTGCGCGCCTCGGGCCTGTTCAGGATCACCGTGGTCACCGGTCCCTTGTGTTCCACCCGCACGCCGTCGCTCATCTCGCCTCCACTAGTTGGGTTCCGTCGCGTCGCGCCGCCAGTTCATCGGCGAAGCGGAAGTAGCTGTCGCGCAGTTCGTTTCCGGGCCATCCCGCCGGCAGTAGCTCGTCGGGTAGCACCGGGTCGGTCAGCAAGTGGCGCACCATGCCGGCCGCGGCCGCGAACCGGCCCGGGATGTCGACGGCGGTCGCCATGTCGTCGAGCAGGCGCTGCGCGGTGCGCGACCACGCCGGAAGGTCCCACAACTGGGCGGCCAATTCCACCGGCGCGTCGTCGCGGGCGTGCAGCACGCGCACGCGTCTTGTGACCTCCGCGGGCAATCGCATGTCCAGGTTATCCGGCCGCAGCCACAGCCCTTCACGCAGCTCGCCGAACCTGTTGTTCTGCAGCATGGTTCGCAGCGATGCGCGCACCCGCGCATCGACGCCGACGCTGGTGATCACCAGGGTCGTCCACATCCCGTCCCACGGCCGCGGGCGCGGCTGCAACGCATCGTCCTGGCGGCGCTGCCGGACCAGCAGGCGGTCCGAGAGACGATAGCCGTCGGCCGAACGAACCAGGTCGCCCGCACTGACAAGCCGGGTCAGCGCGACCCGCACCGTGGACTCCTTCAATCCGAAATCTGCGGTGAGCCTGATCAATTCGGCAGCGCTGGCCCACGCAGGGTGCGCGCCGAGCAGCACACTGAGCAGTACCGACCGGGCGGTCATCCGAGACAGCGTGCGCGCCAACTCGCTACACCTCGGACGCCTTGCGACCGTAGTCGCCGAACGGCTCGTCGCGGTGGCGAACAGCGTCGCGGAACCCATGCTGCACTGCGTCGGCGACGAACGCATGCCCTTCGGGCGTGTGGCGGGCGATGCCGTCGAACACGGTGCTGACCATCTGGCTGGTCGCGATGCCCTGCTGCAGCAGTGCGGCGTTCATCGCGAGCTTCACCATGATCAGTTGGTTGACGGGCACCGCGGCGATACGTTCGACGAGCCGCTCGGTTCGCTCGTCGAGCTCGGCCGGGTCGGGTGCCTCGACAGCCAGACCCCACTCGGCGGCCTGCGCACCGGTGATGCAATCACCGGTCAGCAGCAGCCGTTTCGCGCGCTGGTCGCCGAGCCGGTGCGCCCATAACCCCGCGGCGGGCACCCCCCACACCCGGGTGGGCGGGTAGCCGATCTTCGCGTCGGATGCGGCGATCACCTGATCGGCGTGCAGCGCGATGTCGGTACCGCCGGCCACGCAGTAGCCGTGGATCTTGACGACGGTCGGCTTGTCGGCGTGCATCAGGCTGGAGAACCCGCGGACGAACCGGCTCATCATCTGGTAGTCGATCATCGGGTCCCACGGCTGGTCGGGCAGGTGGTTGACCGCCTGGGTCTTGCCGTCGAGCACCGTGCCCTCGTACGCGCCAGTACCGCCGGCCGAGGACGTTCGGTCCGCGTATGCGCTCAAATCAAACCCGGCGCAAAACCCTTCGCCGCGGCCGGACACCAGTATCACGTGAACATTCGGGTCCAGGTCCGCCCGCTCCACCAACGCCGACAGCTCGAGCGGGGTGTCTGCGACGATCGCATTGCCTTTGTCGGGGCGGTTGAACGTGATTCGGGCAACCCGGTCGGTGACCTCGTAGGTCATCGTCTTCAGGTTGTCGAAATCAACCGGTCGGATCGCGTGCGTCATCCCTTGACCAGCGCCCGCTCCAGGATCGGCGCGAGGTCGAGACCCGTCGGCATCGTCCCGAACGCGCCTCCCCACTGGCCGCCCAACCGGGTGGCCAGGAACGCCTCGGCGACGGCGGGATGGCCGTGGCGCACCAGCAGCGAGCCCTGCAGCGCCAGGCTGATGTCCTCGGCGACCTTGCGGGCCCGGTACTGGATGGTGGCCGGGTCCATTTCGTCCCCGAGCTCCTGCCTGAGACGGTCGACGTGGGCGTCCAGCCGCGGGTCTTGGCCCGAGGTCTTGGCGAGCTCGTCGAACAGCACCCCGATGCACTCGGGCCGTGTTGCCATGGCGCGCAACGTGTCCAGTGCGCTGACGTTGCCGGAGCCCTCCCAGATGCCCATCAGCGGCGCCTCGCGGTAGAGCCGCGCCATGCCGAAGTCCTCGACGTAGCCGTTGCCACCAAGGCATTCCATCGCTTCGCCGGCATGCGGTGTGGCCCGCTTGCACACCCAGTACTTGCTGGCGGCCAGGCCAATCCGGCGCAGCATCGCCTCCGTCTGGTCGCCCCGTGCCGCGTTGTCGGTGGCGCCGGCCATCCGCATCGCGACGATTGTGGCAGCCTCGGCTTCGACCGCGAGATCGGCCAGCACGTTGCGCATCAGCGGTTGGTCAATCAGGTACTCGCCGAACGCCTTTCGGTGCTGTGCGTGGTGGATGGCACGGGTGAGCCCGTTGCGCATGCTCGTTGCGCTGCCCAGCGTGCAGTCCAGCCGGGTGAGGTTGACCATCTCGATGATCGTCGGCACGCCGCGGCCTTCCTCGCCCACCAGCCACGCGATGGCGCCGTCGTACTCGACCTCCGAGGACGCGTTGGCGTGGTTGCCGAGCTTGTCCTTGAGCCGCTGCAGGAACATCCGGTTGCGGCTCCCGTCGGGCAGCACCCTGGGCAGGAAGAAACAGCTCAGCCCGCGCGGCGCCTGCGCGAGCACCAGGAACACGTCGCACATCGGCGCCGAGGTGAACCACTTGTGCCCGGTCAGGCTGTAGCTGCCGTCGGCGTTGGGCATGGCCTGCGTGGCACCGGCGCGGACGTCGGAGCCGCCCTGCTTCTCGGTCATCGACATGCCGGCGGTGATGCCGACCTTCGTGCTGGGCACCTTCAGCTCGGGGTCGTAGTCGCGGCTCGCCAGCAGCGGCTCGTAGATCGCGGCCAGTTCGGGGTTGTGACGCAGCGCCGGGACGACGGCGTAGGTCATCGAGATCGGGCAGATGTGCCCGGGCTCGGGCGTCCACACCGACGTCTTGGCGGCGCGGACGACGTGCGCGCCCGGCCGATCGTCGGCCCACGGCGCGGCGTGCAGGCCGTGGCCGATCGCGACCCGCATCAGGTCGTGGTAGGCGGGGTCGTACTCGACCTCGTCGATGCGGTGGCCATAGCGGTCGTGGGTGTGCAGGATCGGCCGGTTACGGTCGGCCAGCTCGCCCCAGCGGATGGCCTGCCGGCTGCCGGAGAGCGCCCCGAGCTCGGTCACCTCGTCGAGGCCCCACTGCCCGCCTTCGCGGATCAGCGCCTCGATCAGGACCGGGGATGAAGCGGGGTTGTGGTTCTCCAGCGGCGGAACCTGGTTGGTGACGACGTGGGTATCAGGCATACCACCACTGTTACATTTTTTCGACAGTTGCACAATAGCCGTAACAACCGCTGGTCGTTCAGCCGGGGTGCGCAGCGAACCTCAGCTCAGCCGCCCGTTTTGTCCCGCAGGAACGCGATGTCGTCCTTGCGGCCCTCGTCGGCCGTCTCGCAGATGACCGGCGCGTCAGCGGCTTTCACCACGGCGACGAGCAGGTCCGGATCGATCTGGCCGCCACCGAGGTTGGCATGGCGGTCCCGGCCCGAACCCGCCGCGTCCTTGGAGTCGTTGCAGTGGACCAGGTCGATCCGGCCGGTGATGCTCTTGATCCGTTCGACGGCGTCGATCAGGGCCTCGCCCGCCGCCCACGCGTGGCAGGTGTCCAGGCAGAAGCCGATGCCGGTATCGCCGATGTGATCCCAGAGGCCGGCGATCGTGTCGAAGTGACGCGCCATCGCGTGGTCGCCGCCGGCGGTGTTTTCAAGCAACACAGGCACCTTCGACTCGAGCTGGTCAAGGGCCTTGCGCCACCGCTCGAAACCGGCGTCGACGTCGTTGTCGTCGACATGTCCGCCGTGGACGATGACGGCCGTGGCCGCGATCTCGGCCGCCGCGTCGCACGTGTCCTGGAGGATCTTGCGCGACGGGATCCGGACACGGTTGTTGGCCGATGCGACGTTGATCAGGTACGGCGCGTGGATATACAACGGCACCGACGACGCGCGCAGCGTAGCCGCGTCGTCGCGCGGTTTGGGCTTCTTCCAGCTCTGCGGGTTGCCGAGGAAGAACTGCACCACGTCGGCGCCCTCGGCCTCGGCCGCGGCGAGCGGATCCTGCGGGCTGACGTGAGAACCGATAAGCACGCGCCCAGTCTATGTGTCGGGCCCGACGCTCATCGCCCGCCAAAGAGAAGCCCCCGGGAATCCCGGGGGCTTCTCTTGAGGTGACTAGCGGTGGTCCTACCGGTAATCCGAATAGCCGTAGTCGTCCAGCGGAACAGCGGCCCCGGTGGCCTGGCCGAAGTCGGGGCTGTAGTACTGATCCTCGTACGACGGGATCGTGTACGCGGCGGCCCGTGCCTCTTCGGTCGGCTGCACCTGGATGTTGCGGTACCGGGGGATGCCGGTACCGGCGGGGATCAGCTTGCCGATGATCACGTTCTCCTTCAGACCGTTGAGCTTGTCGCTGCGGCAGTTGATCGCCGCATCGGTCAGCACTCGCGTGGTCTCCTGGAACGACGCCGCCGACAGCCACGAGTCGGTGGCCAGCGACGCCTTCGTGATGCCCATCAGCACCGGACGGCCCGCCGCGGGCTCGCCGCCCTCGGCAACCACCCGACGGTTCTCGGCCTCGAACTCCGATCGGTCGATCAGCGAACCGGGCAGGAACTCCGTCGAGCCCGAGTCGATGATGGTCACGCGGCGCAGCATCTGCCGGACGATCACCTCGATGTGCTTGTCGTGGATCGACACGCCCTGGGCGCGGTAGACCTCCTGGACCTCGTGGACCAGGTGAATCTGCACCTCCCGGGGACCCTGGACACGCAGCACCTCGTGCGGATCGGCCGAGCCTTCCATCAGCTGGTCGCCGACCTCGACGTGGTCGCCGTCGGACAGCAGGCCCTCCGAGCCGTCTTCGTGCTTGACGACACGCAGCCGTTGCCGCCGGGACAGCTTGTCGTAGACCACTTCCTCGCTGCCGTCGTCCGGAGTGATGGTGACCTTGTAGAACTTCTCACCCTCTTCGATTTGGACGCGCCCGGACACCTCGGCGATCGGCGCCCTGTTCCGGGGAACACGGGCCTCGAAGAGCTCCTGCACGCGAGGCAGACCACCGGTGATGTCCTCGCCGACACCGCCCTGGTGGAACGTGCGCATGGTCAGCTGCGTGCCCGGCTCGCCGATGGACTGCGCCGCGACGATGCCGACGGCCTCGCCGATGTCGACCAGCTTGCCGGTCGCCATCGAGCGGCCGTAGCAGGTCGCGCAGACGCCGTGGGCACTGGCACATGTCAGCACCGACCGGACCTTCACCTGGGTGATGCCGGCCGAAAGCGCCGCGTCGATCGCCGGGTCGCCCAGGTCGTGACCGCGCTCGACGATCACGTTGCCCTTCTCGTCGACCGCGTCGGCGGCCAGGGTCCGTGCGTAGGCGGACGTCTCGACATACGGGTGACGCAACAGCGTGCCGTCAGGCTGAAGCTCGGCCAGCTTGACCGTGATTCCGCGCTCGGTGCCGCAGTCCTCCTCGCGGACGATGACGTCCTGCGACACGTCCACCAGACGCCGGGTCAGGTAACCCGAGTCGGCGGTACGCAACGCGGTGTCGGCCAGGCCCTTCCGAGCGCCGTGGGTGTTGATGAAGTACTCCAACACCGTCAGGCCCTCGCGGAACGACGACTTGACCGGACGCGGGATGAACTCCCCCTTCGGGTTGGTCACCAGGCCCTTCATGCCTGCCAGCGTGCGGGTCTGGATCGCGTTACCCGTGGCGCCCGACCGCACGATCAACGCGATCGGGTTGTCGTCCGGGTAGGTCTCCTCGACCGCCGTACCGACTTCCTCGGTGGCGTCCTGCCAGATTCGCACCAGCGCCTCGTTGCGCTCGTCGTGGTTCAGGGCACCGCGCTGGTACTTCTTCTCGATCCCGTCCGCTTCCTTCTCGTAGCGATCCAAGATCTCCTGCTTCTGTGCGGGCACCAGCACGTCGGCCATCGACACGGTTACCCCGGAGCGGGTGGCCCAGTAGAAGCCGGCGTCCTTGAGCTTGTCGACGGTCTGCGCGACCACGATCATCGGGTAGCGCTCGGCCAGGTCGTTGATGATGCTCGCCTGCACCTTCTTGTGCATCTGCTCGTTGACGAACGGATACCCGTGCGGCAGCAGCTCGTTGAACATCACCCGGCCCAGGGTGGCCTCGGCCATCCACGCGTCGCCGGGCTTCCAGCCCTGGTCGCCGAACAGCTCGGCCTCGAGTTCAGCGGGCGGACGCAGCTGTGTCAGCCGCACCCGGATCTTGGCCCGCACCGACAGCGCGCCGCGGTCCATCGCCATGATCGCCTCGGCCGGCGACCCGTACACACCCGACTCCGGCCGGTCCTTGGCCGCCGGCTGGTATTCGCCGGTATCGCCCGCGACCATCGTGGTCAGGTAGTACAGGCCCGTCACCATGTCCAGACGGGGCATGGCCAGCGGCTTGCCCGACGCCGGCGACAGGATGTTGTTGCTCGACAGCATCAGGATGCGGGCCTCGGCCTGCGCCTCGGCGGACAGCGGCAGGTGCACCGCCATCTGGTCACCGTCGAAGTCGGCGTTGAACGCCTCACACACCAGCGGGTGCAGCTGAATGGCCTTGCCTTCCACCAGCATCGGCTCGAAGGCCTGGATGCCGAGGCGGTGCAGCGTCGGCGCACGGTTCAGCAGCACCGGGTGCTCGGCGATGACCTCTTCGAGCACGTCCCACACCTGCGGACGCTGGCGTTCCACCATCCGCTTGGCGCTCTTGATGTTCTGCGCGTGGTTCAGGTCGACCAGTCGCTTCATCACAAACGGCTTGAACAGCTCGAGTGCCATCAGTTTCGGCAGGCCGCACTGGTGCAGCTTGAGCTGCGGTCCGACCACGATGACCGAACGGCCGGAGTAGTCGACACGCTTACCGAGCAGGTTCTGGCGGAACCGGCCCTGCTTGCCCTTCAGCAGATCGCTCAGCGACTTCAGCGGACGGTTACCCGGTCCGGTGACGGGCCGGCCGCGGCGGCCGTTGTCGAACAGCGCGTCCACCGACTCCTGCAGCATCCGCTTCTCGTTGTTGACGATGATCTCGGGCGCGCCGAGGTCGATCAGCCTCTTGAGCCGGTTGTTGCGGTTGATCACGCGGCGGTACAGGTCGTTCAGGTCACTGGTGGCGAACCGGCCACCGTCGAGCTGCACCATCGGGCGCAGTTCCGGCGGAATCACCGGCACCGCGTCGAGCACCATGCCCATCGGCGAGTTGCCCGACTGCTGGAACGCCGCGACGACCTTGAGCCGCTTCAGAGCACGAAGCTTCTTCTGGCCCTTGCCGTTCCGGATTACGTCACGCAGCCCGTCGGCCTCGGCGTCGATGTCGAACTTCTCGATCAACTTCTGGATCGCCTCGGCGCCCATCGAGCCGGTGAAGTACTCGCCGTAGCGGTCGACCAGCTCGCGGTACAGGTTCTCGTCGACGATCAGCTGCTTGGGCTCGAGCTTGGTGAACGTCGTCCAGATCTCCTCCAGCCGGGCCAGCTCACGCTGGGCCCGGTCGCGGAGCTGGCGCATCTCGCGCTCGCCGCCGTCGCGCACCTTGCGCCGGACGTCGGACTTGGCGCCCTCCTCTTCCAGCTCCTTCATGTCGGCCTCGAGCTTTTGCGCACGGGCCTCCAGATCGGCGTCACGCTGCGACTCGATCTGCTTCTTCTCGGTCTCCATCTCGGCCTCGAGCGTGGAGAGCTCGTTGTGCCGCATCTCCTCATCGACGCCCGTGATCACGTATGCCGCGAAGTAGATGATCTTCTCGAGGTCCTTCGGGGCCAGGTCCAACAGGTAGCCCAGCCGCGACGGAACGCCCTTGAAGTACCAGATGTGCGTGACGGGCGCGGCCAGCTCGATGTGGCCCATCCGCTCGCGACGGACCTTGGCCCGGGTCACCTCGACGCCGCAGCGCTCGCAGATGATGCCCTTGAAACGGACGCGCTTGTACTTGCCGCAGTAGCACTCCCAGTCGCGAGTCGGTCCGAAGATCTTCTCGCAGAACAGGCCGTCCTTCTCCGGCTTCAATGTGCGGTAGTTGATGGTCTCCGGCTTCTTGACCTCGCCGAACGACCACTGACGGATGTCGTCCGCGGTGGCGAGGCCGATGCGGAGTTCATCGAAGAAGTTGACGTCTAGCACGTAACTCCCTTTCCCCTTTCGGGACTAGAAAACCAAATGAAAGGTCTACGCCAAGTCCTCAACGGACGCGGATTCGTTGCGGGACAAGTTGATTCCCAGGTTCGCAGCGGCGCGCTCCAGGTCTTCGTCGTCGCCGTCGCGCATCTCGATCGCGGCGCCGTCACTCGACAGCACCTCGACGTTCAGGCACAGCGACTGCAGCTCCTTGAGCAGCACCTTGAACGACTCCGGAATGCCCGGCTCGGGGATGTTCTCGCCCTTGACGATCGCCTCGTACACCTTGACCCGGCCGACGGTGTCGTCGGACTTGATGGTCAATAGCTCCTGCAGCGTGTACGCCGCGCCGTAGGCCTGCATGGCCCAGCACTCCATCTCGCCAAACCGCTGGCCACCGAACTGCGCCTTACCACCCAGCGGCTGCTGGGTGATCATCGAGTACGGGCCGGTGGACCGGGCGTGGATCTTGTCGTCCACCAAGTGGTGCAGCTTGAGGATGTACATGTAGCCGACCGTCACCGGGTACGGGAACGGCTCGCCACTGCGTCCGTCGTACAGCACCGCCTTGCCGTCGGGGTCGACCAGCACCTCGCCGTCGCGGTTCGGCTGAACCGAGGACAGCAGGCCCTGCAGCTCGACCTCACGCGCGCCGTCGAACACCGGCGTCGACACGATGGTCTCCGGCTCGGCCTCGAGCAGCGCCTCGGGCAACTTGGCCGCCCAGTCGGGCACGCCCTTGGCCGTGTCGACCTTCCAGCCGCTCTTGGCAACCCACCCGAGGTGCGTCTCCAGGATCTGGCCGATGTTCATCCGTCGCGGCACACCGTGGGTGTTCAGGATGATGTCCACCGGCGTGCCGTCCGGCAGGAACGGCATGTCTTCGACGGCCAGGATCTTGCCGATCACGCCCTTGTTGCCGTGCCGGCCTGCGAGCTTGTCGCCATCGGAGATCTTGCGCTTCTGGGCGACGTAGACCCGGACCAGCTCGTTGACGCCGGCCGGCAGCTCATCGTCGTCCTCACGCGAGAACACCCGGATGCCGATCACCTTGCCCGACTCGCCGTGCGGCACCTTCAGCGACGTGTCGCGGACCTCGCGGGCCTTCTCGCCGAAGATCGCGCGCAGCAGGCGCTCCTCCGGGGTCAGCTCCGTCTCGCCCTTCGGGGTCACCTTGCCGACCAGGATGTCGCCGTCGCGAACCTCGGCGCCGATGCGGACGATGCCGCGCTCGTCGAGGTCGGCCAGCACCTCGTCGGAGACGTTCGGGATATCCCGGGTGATCTCCTCGGCGCCCAGCTTGGTGTCACGGGCGTCGATCTCGTGCTCCTCGATGTGGATCGAGGTGAGGATGTCCTCCTCGACGAGCCGGTTGGACAGGATGATCGCGTCCTCGTAGTTGTGGCCTTCCCACGGCATGATCGCCACGAGCAGGTTCTTGCCCAGCGCCATCTCGCCGTTCTGGGTGCACGGGCCGTCGGCGATCACCTGGCCGGCCTCCACGCGGTCGCCGGCGTCCACGATCGGGCGCTGGTTGGCGCACGTGCCGTGGTTGGAGCGGGCGAACTTACGCATCCGGTACGTCTGCCGGGTGCCGTCGTCGGCCATCACGGTGATGTAGTCGGCGGAGACCTCCTCGACCACGCCGCCGCTGTCGGCGACGACGACATCACCGGCGTCGATCGCGGCGCGCAGCTCCATGCCCGTGCCGACCAGCGGGGCCTCGCTGCGCACCAGCGGAACCGCCTGGCGCTGCATGTTGGCACCCATCAGGGCCCGGTTGGCGTCGTCGTGTTCGAGGAACGGAATCATGGCCGTGGCCACCGACACCATCTGGCGCGGCGAAACGTCCATGTAGTCGACCTCGGCCGAGGACACGTACTCGACCTCGCCACCCTTGCGGCGCACCAGCACGCGCTCTTCGGTGAACCGACCCTTGTCGTTGATCGGCGAGTTGGCCTGCGCCACGACGTGGCGGTCCTCCTCGTCCGCGGTCAGGTAGTGGATCTCGTCGGTCACCACACCATTGACGACCTTGCGGTACGGCGTCTCGATGAAACCGAACGGGTTGACCCGCGCATACACCGACAGCGACCCGATCAGGCCGATGTTCGGGCCCTCCGGGGTCTCGATCGGGCACATCCGGCCGTAGTGGCTGGAGTGCACGTCGCGGACCTCCAGCCCGGCACGCTCACGCGACAGACCGCCGGGGCCCAGCGCCGACAGGCGGCGCTTGTGGGTCAGACCCGACAGCGGGTTGTTCTGGTCCATGAACTGGCTCAGCTGGCTGGTGCCGAAGAACTCCTTGATCGCCGCGACGACGGGGCGGATGTTGATCAGGGTCTGCGGCGTGATCGCCTCGACGTCCTGGGTGGTCATCCGCTCGCGGACCACGCGCTCCATGCGCGACAGGCCGACCCGGATCTGGTTCTGGATCAGCTCGCCGACCGTGCGCAGCCGCCGGTTGCCGAAGTGGTCGATGTCGTCGATCTCCACCGGCACCTCGACGCCGCCGGGCACCGTCATCATGGTCTGACCCTCGTGCAGCCGCACCAGGTACTCGATGGTGGCGCCGATGTCCTGCGGGGTCAGCGTGGAGTCCGTGATCGGCTTGTCGGTGTTCAGGCCGAGCTTCTTGTTCACCTTGTAGCGGCCGACCCGGGCCAGGTCGTAGCGCTTCTCCTTGAAGAACAGGTTCTCCAACAGGGTCTGGGCGGACTCCTTCGTGGGCGGCTCGCCCGGGCGCAGCTTGCGGTAGATGTCCAGCAGTGCCTCGTCCTGGTTGGCGGTGTTGTCCTTCTCCAGGGTCGACATCATGATCTCGGAGAACCCGAACCGCTCGCGGATCTGCTCGTCGGTCCAGCCCAGCGCCTTGAGCAGCACGGTGACGGGCTGGCGGCGCTTGCGGTCGATGCGCACGCCGACGGTGTCCCGCTTGTCGACGTCGAACTCCAGCCACGCGCCGCGGCCGGGGATGACCTTGACGCTGTGCAGCGTCTTCTCGGTCGACTTGTCGATGGTCTCGTCGAAGTACACGCCCGGCGACCGGACCAGCTGGGACACGACGACACGCTCGGTGCCGTTGATGATGAACGTGCCCTTGTCGGTCATCATCGGGAAGTCACCCATGAAGACCGTCTGGCTCTTGATCTCGCCGGTGTTGTTGTTGATGAACTCGGCCGTGACGAACAGCGGGGCCGCGTACGTCATGTCCTTGTCTTTGCACTCGTCGACGGGGGCCTTGACCTCGTCGAAGCGCGGGTCGGAGAACGACAGGGACATCGACCCGGAGAAGTCCTCGATCGGGGACAGCTCGGAGAGCACCTCTTCCAGGCCGCCGACCGGGTTCACGTCGCCGCGGGCCGTGGCCATGTCACGCCAACGGTCCCAGCCGATCAGCCACTCGAACGACTCGGTCTGCACATCAAGCAGCCCGGGAACCTCGAGCGGCTCCCGCAACTTTGCAAAAGAAATTCGATTGGGCGCTCCGGGAACGGAACCATTAGCGGTAGTTACTGCTGACTTGCTCTGGCGGGAGACTGCCAAGATGCATCCTTCCAGCACCTCATGCGGCCGTCTGGTGGCAGCGTGTGCCGGTCCATGATCGCCGCTATTCTGCGTCGGTTCGGCCGGCTAACGACCTGTCCGATCTCGGACACGCAGCAAAGCCCCGTAGGGGGCTCAGGCGTGGACCACAATGTCGGGTGCAGGTGAGGTGGGCAGGAGGCAGCCAGCGCAACGTCCAACAATAGCGCAGGACGGCCTATTCCTCAACCACGGGCATACGCCATCAACGGCGCTGGCTGGCGTCCTGGTCTGCTACCTATGCGCATGCTGCCCAACAGACTGACGCGTCCAGGCGCGCTCGTCAAGGGTTCACACGGTGTTTGGTGCCCAAATTGGGGGTAATTTGCCCGTCGGCCACCCGCAGCGCGGGCGCTTACGACTGCTGGCTCTGCTCGTTGCCGAGGGTCACCTGGGCGGTCTTCGTCGCCCCCTACGCGTCCCGGTAGGTCAGGGTGATCTTGTCGCCCGGCGCCTTGGATCGCACCGCGGCCACCAGCCCGTCGGCGTCGGTGATGACCTGGCTGTCGACCTTGGTGACGACATCCATGATCCTGGCCGCGTTGTCATTCGGGTCGTTGCTGACCTGTACGCCAAGCGACGCGTGCGTTGCCGTGCCGCCGGAGATCAGCTGGTCGGCGATCCTCTTCGCCTGGTCCACCGGGATGGCGAAGCCCAGCCCGATCGACCCTCCCCGACCTGGCGCGCTGCCGAGCGACGCGATCGCGGAGTTCACGCCGACGAGCTCACCGTTTGCGTTGACCAGCGCACCGCCGGAGTTGCCGGGATTGATCGGGGCATCGGTCTGAATGGCGTCGAAGAAGGTGGCCTGGCTCGGCGAGTCGCCCGCGTGCACCGGACGGTCGAGCGCGCTGATGATGCC
Organism: uncultured Actinomycetota bacterium; assembly: GCA_963811535.1. Taxonomy (GTDB): domain Bacteria; phylum Actinomycetota; class Actinomycetes; order Mycobacteriales; family Mycobacteriaceae; genus Mycobacterium. Next base: position 271,033 of record CAWERF010000005.1, read on the forward strand.
GTTGGTGACGGTCCCTTCCAGCCCCAGCGGGGAGCCCACTGCCACCACGGGCTGGCCAACCTGAAGGTTCGCCGACGACCCGAGGGTGATCGGGGTGAGCCCGGACACGCCTTGAACGCGAACGACCGCGATGTCGGTCGTCGGGTCGGCGCCGACCACGGTGAAGGGCGCGGTTCGTCCGTCGGCGAAGGTCACACGAGTGGTGGTTGGAGTCTGGCCGCCGGGCAGCCCGCCGGGCATCTCACCGGGCCCGCCGTCGGGCGCCGCGACCACGTGGCTGTTGGTCAGGATCAACCCGTCGCCGCTCAGGATGATGCCCGAACCCTCCATCACGCCCCGGCCCGCTTGGGTCTGAAGCTCGACCACGCTGGGCACCACCTTGGCGGCGATCTGCTCGACGGAGCCGTTGGGCACGCTCGCCGCCGGCTGCTGACCGCCGGCGGGCGCGTTGACAGGTATACCGGTCGTGGAATGCTCAGGCTTGAGGGTCATCGCCGCGGCCGCGCCGATGCCCGCGGAAACCACCACCGCCGCAGCCCCCGCGAGAATGGCCAATCCGCGAGAGCGCTTGCGGCCCTTGGCATTTGGTGCCACAGGTGGTTGCGGTGGCCCGGGGTAGGGGCCCGCGGGTTGCGGGTAGGGCTGTTGCCCCGGATCGGGCGGCGGATACTGCGGCTGGTTCACCATGCCGCCACCCTGCGTCGGCCTGCTGAGAGGCTGCTGAGAGCTCCTTCGATTCCGTCGGAGACTTTCCCGATCACCCGCGCGCCCGCACATCAGGGCCGATGTCATCGGATTAGCCGACGCCCTGGAGACCGTCGCGCGCGCGCACCGGGCCGCGAGGCCTGTCCGTCGATCCCCGCCGACGCGGCGGCGCCGTCGGCGTCGGCTTAGGCGCGCTGCAACCGGATCGGCACGCCCGTCAGCCGTGCCATTCCCGCCAGTGCCTCCAGATCGTCGGGGTCGCTGGACATCAGCCGGTTGACGTTGGCTCCGCCGGCCTCGTTCGCCAGCCGCCAGCCCCCGGTGCCGCGGTGGCCCCAGCCGTGCGGGATCGCGACGACGCCGGCCATGATGTCGCTGGTCAGCCCCACCGGCAGTTCGATCGACCCGTGCGCCGAGCTGACCCGCACCATGTCACCGTCGTCGATTCCCAGTGCCGCCGCGTCGTCGGCGTGCATCAGCGCCCGGTGGTGACGCTCGCCGCGCATCAGCAGCGGCGCGTTGTGCATCCAGGTGTTCTCCGACCAGGAAGGCAGCGTAGGATGCACAACGTGAAAGCAGCGGTTTACCTCAGACAGAGCAGCGACCCGAACAACGACGAGCTAGGCGTGTCACGCCAGCGCGAAGACTGCGTGAAGCTGTGCGAGGCCCGAGGCTGGGGCTGGGCTGAATATATGGACAACGACACGTCGGCGACCAAGCGCAAGCCACGGCCCGCGTATCAGGCCATGCTGACCGATATCGCCAACGGCTCAATTCAGGCGGTCGTGGTGTGGCATATGGACCGGCTGCACCGCCAGCCGATAGAGCTAGAACAGTTCATTGATCTTGCCGACGAGCACCACCTAGCACTGGCAACGCTTACCGGCGACGTGAACCTAGCGACCGACAACGGCAGGCTGATCGCCAGGATTACCGGGGCCGTGGCACGGGCCGAGACAGAACGGAAGGTAGCCAGGATGAAACGTCGATACCAACAGGACGCCGAGGCTGGCCGGTCACATTGTGGGCCTGCACGAGCGTTCGGCTACACACCCGACGAGCAGCTAGACGAGCAGCAAGCGCCAGCGGTGCGGAAGGCCTACCGGGACGCGCTGGCCGGGCGGTCGCTCTATGCCATTGCGAAGGAATGGAACGCCCAAGGCTTCACGTCGGCACGCGGTCACGCATGGGATACGACGGCCGTCCGGGCGGTACTACTTAATGCGCGTAACGCCGGCCTGCGCTCGCACAAGGGTGAGATTGTCGGCGCGGCTGTCTGGCCGGCGATTGTGGACCGCGACACCTACGACGGCACCGTGGCGCTGCTGACTAATCCTGATCGCCGCGTCGGCAGGACACCCGGACGCAAGTATCTGTTGAGCGGCCTGGCGCTGTGCGGTAAGTGCGGTCACACCCTTGGGTCAGCCATGCCACAAGCTCGCGGGCGGCAGCCGCGCTATCACTGCAAGCATTGCAACGGCCTCACCCGCAAGATTGAGCCGGTGGACGGCTACGTGCTCGACGTGGTAGCCGAACGCCTGGCACGCGAGGATGCCGTGGACCTGATCGCCAAGCGCGACAGGGCAGACCTGGCGGCGCTGCGGGCCAAGGCTGCGGCGCTTAAGGAGCGTCAGGACGCGATGGCCGTAGCTCACGGCCTGGGGGGCGACGGCGCACCCACGCTTAGTCAGCTAATGGCGTTTAACCGCACTGTCGAGGCGCAGCTAGCCGAGATTAAGGCGCAGACCGAGGACAACGCGAAGGCCCGCATCCTTAAGGGCTTGATCGTGCCGGGTGACCAGGCGGCGGTGCGGCGCAAGCTTGACGGCCTGGACCTGGACCGCCAGCGGGCGGTTATCGACGTGCTGTTGACCGTGACGATTCTGCCGGGGCAGACACGCGGCGCATTCCGTACCGAACTGCTGCCGATCACCTGGAAATGACGATTAGGTGTCAGGTCCAAGGAGGATTAAATTGCCGCCTCGGCCCGCTTCTTGGGTCCTCATGATAAAGGTGTGTTAGTCGTCGTTTTCGTTGATGCGATAGTGATATTTACCTGAATTGTGCAATCGACGCCCGTATTCTTCGGCCTTCAAACGTGTGTCGGAATAGAACTGAACTGCTGAAATGGTGAAACGGTCACGGCCTACACGACGAGTGATTTGCCACCAAAAGGGGTCGCCAAGGACTTCGACCTCGTAGCGTGGTTCAGCCCCCGCGTGCGCCAGGATGAAGCGACTATGAACGACTTTGCGCCAACCGCAGGCATCACAGATGAACAGTGGGCGTGGGTTTCGCAAAAATCTTGTGCCACGACGCTGACCGGTGTACTCGTGGGAAAAGCTCATATTGAAGTGTCCTTCTTGGGGTTTCTCTCGGGGCCGTGGCATTCCCACAGCCAGCTAGATAAACCGTCGCATGGACTGCGGACAGCCACGGGTGCGACACACGTGATTTTCACTTCACTGCGCTGCGGCTGTGGCGCGACTCACACTCCAGTTAAAAGCGGGCCACCCGAGGCCTCTCAGCCGGGCAGGCTCTCCAGCTTGCCCGTGCGCTCGTGGCAGCCGTGGACGAGGTGGATAGGCTGGAGAAATGATCAGGGTTGTTGTAGCCGCTGCGGTCGTGGCGCTGGCCCTGGCACCTGTGGCACGGGCCGACAGTGATGGCGCGTACGTCGGGCACCTAGACGAGCGCCACGTTCCGACCGGTATCACCAACGGCACGGTGGGCGCGAAGCTCGGCCATGCGGTGTGCGGTGACATGAAAAACGGGACTCCCGCCGACACGCTCGTCATGCAGGTAGCCAACCTGACCCCGAGCGGCACAGCGGCTGAAGCTTGGTGACCCAACGCCGTTCACGCTGCCCCAGGCTGAGGAGATCGTGTATTGGGCCATCACCGACCTGTGCCCTGACCAGGTGTCTCAGCGGCAGGATCACTGGCGGAACGGAGACTAGCCCGAACCAACAGAAGCGGCCACCGGGGCGATCCTGGTGGCCGTTCCTTTTGTCGCAGCGCAGTCGTAGCGTGATGCCATGAAGCTGGTCAGGGCTTTACTCGGGCTGATCTTCTACAGCCTGATGGGCATGTTCATGTTCATGCTCATGGGCTTGCCGTGGTGGGGGTTCTTCGCAGCGGTGGGGGTGCTGCTGGTCGGGTTGTGCGTCAAAGATGCTGTGCGCAAGAAGCGCCGACACGTCGACACTGAGCAGCGCCTGATGGAACTGCAATACGAATACCTCCCCGGCTATGAGCATCGGGGCTGGGAAGCCGAGATAGTGGACCTGGACAAGTAGCTCCGGCCCCGGGGCGCCCAAGCTATCTGATACTTATGGCAGTCAGTAGTCCAGGTGGATGGTCGTCCACCAACAACGCCCAGTGGATGTCGTCCACCAACAACGCGAAAGGATGAAATCGTCGAGATGTCGAACGGATGGCGCAACATAGTCAGGAAGAAAGTCAAATTAGACCCGAGATATGACCAGGGAGCGCTCCAACCTACGGGAGCGTGGATCGATATTACGTTATCAGATTCGACTCCGGTTCAATGGCAAGCCTATTTAAATCGGAGGCTCAGCGAGAGGGTTATTGAATGTCGGGATGCTTCCGGTAATATCAAGGTGACAGCCGAACATGATGATTCGATAACGTCCGTGGTTGAGGCGGTCGATTGGGCGATTGAGCGCGCAAACGAGGAATACGAAGCTGTAGACGTCGCCAAAAGTCTAGCCGAAAAGGCGGCAAGGGATAAGACCCTCGCGGCTTTACAAGAGCGAATGGCTGTACTGAACGAAATAGCGGACGAACTCAATGGATAGGGGAACAGTATCTAATGGATAGGGGAACAGTATCTATACGTGCCCACCGGGCGCAGCAGTGGTTTTGGGGTGGTCCAGGGGCCGAGCGCAGAACACCCGACCCCTGGCCTGTCGGTCACACGTGACCATGCGTGCAACCTACCCACCTATCGCCCCTGGAGGGGGACGTTTGGGGGCCCGGGGTCGCGTCCAAGTAAAGGAAAGAAGGCGCGACCCCCGACCGGCACGGGTGGAGGAATCCCCGTGCTGTGAATGGCCAAAGCTTGGCGTTCGGCTGCACGGCCTCTTCGTCCCGAACGATGCCACCTGGGCGTTTGCGCGCAATGTGCGCGTTGGAGCTGCTTAAAAGAGCAGGTCATGGCGTTGATAACGCTTAAGTGCGATGGCGCAGACATGGGTTATTGCGGACTGTCTGCGGACTGCGGACTGGCACGCTGGCGAGCTGGTGCGGTCGACGTCAGGCCAGTGGATGGCCCGGCCGCCACTGCGCTGCCCGCGGGGCCACCCGTTGCGCCCCGGTCGGATGCTCGTCGGCAGCATCGCCTGCTCGTGCGGCCGTCACTTGACGTGGTGCTGTGAGTGTGGCGCCGTGACGTACGGGCCGGCGCTGTCCGAGAGGTGCAGTCTGCTCGACGGGCCGGCGCGGGTTCGTTGATATGGCGGACCTAACCACGATCTGGGTAGCTGGCATTACCGGGTTCACGACGCTGACAAGCGGGTGGGTCGGCTACTCGATGGCAGGCCGCAACGAGGAAGCGAGGGACAACCGCGCCGCGGCACGTGAAGAAGCTTCGCGCGAAGCCGACCGGGCGCAGCGCTTGCAGGATCAGCGTCACAACTTCCAGCGCCAGCTTCTGTTAGCAAGGCCGCACATGTGTGGGGGGTTGACCAACGGAACTGGATCGCTCGCTTCAACGCCAGGTTCGGGCTAAAGATCACACTGATCGTGGGCACGATGTGGTGCGCCTACCTGTTCACGGTGATTGCGCTGTTCGCCCTGCCCGATGCCATCAAGCAGGGGATGTACTTCATCATCGTGTGGCTCTCCAGCAGCTTCCTGCAGCTGGTGCTCTTGCCGATCATCATTGTCGGACAGAACATTCAGGCCAAGACCGCGGACGAGCGCGGCGCAGCCACCTTCAAGGATGCCCAGGCGGTGCTCAAGGAGTCCGAGGAGATCCAAAAGCACTTGCTCGCCCAAGACGAGGCGATTTCCCGCATTCTCGAGCGGGTCGAAGGGCCGATGCCCGAGCACGCGGCCGAGGCGCAGTAGCGCCCGCCGCGTCGACCCCGTCTCGCGCCGCTCGCGGTCGGCGGGCTCGCCGTAGGGAGCACATCCAGCCGATGCGCGTAACGGAGGTTTAATGAGCAGCATGAGCGAGCCACTGAAGTGGACCAAGATCGATGAGGACACGTATCGGGCGCGCAGCGGTAAACACCTGTATGACATCATCCAGCATTCCGGGCGCTGGAATGTCGGCCTCTCCGGAGGGGACGAGATCTTCTCCGCGAAGGTCAATCAGTTGCAGCCGGCGGAAACACTGGATGAAGCCAAGCAGATAGCAGAACAGTGGGAGCGTGAGCACCGCGGGTGGCAAGCCTAGGTCGCTAACCCCGCAGTTTGCATCGGCCCGTCATCCTTGTGGTGGCGGGCCGACTGCCGTTCGGGCCGTAACGGTCGGGGCACATGCTGCTGGTAGGTATGTACAGAGTGCCGCTGGCGGGGAGCCGTTGATGGGCGTCAGCCGTGACGACACGGCTTCGCTGAGGCGCAATCCTGGAATGAGTCCAGATTGGACCATCGAAGGAAGTGTCACCATGCGAATCGGACTGAAGTACATCGCACCAGCGTTGGCGGCGGGCGCTGCGGCGGTAGCTATTGCCGCCGCACCGACGGCCATGGCCGCTAGCTGCCACATGATGGGCGGATCCCCGGTGTGCCCCGACACCCACTCCACCCTGATTAGCCCGGCGGCCGGCAATAGTCAGATCAACGCCTCCCCTGGGGCCGTCGACCCTGCGCCTCAATATCCCTATGCGGAGGGCGGCTACTGGGGCGGCTACGGCCCCGGAGCCTATGGCGGCTTCGGCCATGGCGGCTTTGGCGGCTTCGGCCATGGCGGCTTCGGCGGGGGCCACGGTGGCGGGGGCGGACACGGCAAGTGAGCCGCGGCGTCTCTCGGCCCCGCCCAGCTTGCCACTGTCAATTGCAAATCACGGTATGAACTGGCATCGCTGCGCCCGGCCCGCGCTGTAGTGGCCTTTCCGCGCCTGCAGCTTCCTTCCAGGTCAGGAACGCCAACGGCGCACGACCCTTGCTCAGGCGCCGCGGGCGAGTTGTCCCCTTATTACGCCGGAATCGCCAGACCCACATCGTGGGCAACGCGCGCGCCGAGGTCGGGGTCGACCTTGGCCCAGTAGTCGTTGACCGCGCGCTCCTGGATGAAGCGCTCCACCCCCTGGCTTAGGTGCCAGACAATGTTGCCGACCAGATGGTCCCGATCGGTCGGCGTCATCACCTGGCGGTAGAGCGTGCCAGGCTGGATGAAGTCGTTGTCGTCCTTGTGCGCCTCGTAGGCCGTGCGCATGATCTCGGCGGCCTCCACAAACCAGCTCGGATCGCGGTAGCGCTGCGGATCGCCCTTGGGGCCGCCGTAGCTGTTCGGCGCGTAGACGGGTTGGCCGGACGTGTAGGCGTAGCGCATCGGGCCGTCCTTGTTGTAGTTGTGCACCTCGTTAAGCGGGCGGTTGACCGGCAGCTGCATATAGTTCGGGCCGTTGCGATAGCGGGCCGAGTCGGCGTACGCGAACATTCGCCCCAGCACCATCCGGTCCGGGCTAGGCCCGATGCCCGGGACAAAGTTCGCCACATCGAACGCGACCTGCGTGACCTGGGCGAAGAAGTTATCGGGATTGCGGTCGAGCACCATCCGGCCGATCGGGATCAGCGGGTAGTCCTTGTGCGGCCAGACCTTGGTGATGTCGAAGGGATTGAAGCGGTAGGTGGCCGCATCCTCGTACGGCATGATCTGCATCTCCAGGCGCCAAGCCGGGTAGTCCTTGCGGGCGATCGCCTCCCGCAGGTCGCGCCGGTGGTAGTCGAGGTCCTCGGCGCGCATCGCCCTGGCCTCGGCGTCGGTGAAGTTCTGGACGCCCTGCTCGGTCTTGAAGTGGTACTTGACCCAGAACTTCTTGCCGCCGCCGTTCTCCCACATGTACGTGTCGCTGGCGTAGAAGTTCATGTTGCGCCAGGTGCGCGGCGTGCCGCGGTCGCTCATCAGGTAGGTCACCTGATGGGCCGACTCGGGCGAGAGCGTCCAGAAGTCCCACTGCATGTTGTTGCTGCGCATGCCGGTGTCGGGCAGACGCAACTGCGAGTGGATGAAGTCGGGGAACTTCATCGGGTCGCGCACGAAAAAGACCGGCGTGTTGTTGCCGACGATGTCGTAGTTGCCCTCCTCGGTGTAGAACTTGACGGCGACGCCGCGCACGTCGCGGTCCGTGTCGGGGGCGCCCTCGTCGGCGGCCACGATCGAGAAGCGCAGGAACAACGGCGTGCGCTTGCCAACATTGTTGAGGAAGGCGGCCTTGGTCCACTGGGTGACGTCGGCGGTCACCTCGAAGTAGCCGAAGGCACCGCCGCCCTTGACGTGGTACACGCGATCGGGGATGCGCTCGCGGACGAAGTGGGCCAGCTTCTCGATCAGGTAGGCATCCTGCAGCAGGACGGGGCCGCCGGGGCCGACCGTGAGCGAGTACTCATCGCTGGGCACGGGCATACCGGCGTCCGTGGTCGTGTTTGGTAGTTGGTTACTCATTCCCTTCGCTCCTAACTCTTATACGACTGTCAAATGGCGACAATTGGCCCAGGCGTTGCCCGCTCATCGTCTTCTCGTTCGCACTAGACCGACCTTGCAAATAGCTCGTAACCATCCGCGCGGGACCGGGGCCGGGCGCACGACTACACGCGCCTAGCCACATCTCGGTCTACGACCATGGCGGACGACTGATTGGCGATCGGAAGAGCAGGAGGTCGTTCGACGCGCGAAGGTTGGGCCAACACCGACCACACCCCGCGCTGTTGTAAGCCTGGAAACCAGGCCCAACCTCATGCGTCGAGCATGCTCCTCAGCGGGAATGATCGGAAGAACTTGAGCACAAGTGGAGCCAGCGGAGTTAGTCCGTATTCGTTGCGAGAACCCGGTAGACGGTTGCTCGGCTCACGCCGAGTGCGTTTGCAATAGTGCTGGCCGATTCGCCGCTTGCATGCATGCGCAGAGCCAAAGCGGCTTTCTTCTCGTCAAGCGCCTTCGGACGCCCGATGTGCTGCCCTCGTGCCCGACGCGCCTGGCGTGCCGGAGCGCGGCGTTCGCGACCGAGTTCCAGTTCCAGTTCTGCGAGGCTGGCGAGAACGCCGGCGATCCAAGGCGGCCACGCATGGACTCGAATCTCAACAATCCCGGGGCCGCAACCCGCCGTCCTGCCAATTAGACGACAGTGGAAAGGGGCACTAGCAGGTAGGAAAAGACTGAAGCTGATGGGGGACACGAACGGGTGCCAGCGGGCGCGACACAGGTTCGCTGAAGCGCAATTCTGGAATCAGTCCAGATTTGTTAAGGAGCACCACCGTGAGAATCAAACTCAGTTACACCACACTGCTGTTGGCGGGTGCCGCAGTGGCAATCGCCGCCGCACCGACCGCGGCCGCTGCGGCAGTTGTGCCGTCGTGCGTCTCGGACGGCTCGAGCGGCTCGGCAATATGCCAGTCACCCGGGAACGTCCAGATCGACAACTCACCTGCGTCCGTGCCGCAGGCCGGCCCCTATGGTCCGCTCTATGGCGGATATGCACGCGGCCACGACTAGAGGGTTGTAGCTGGGCCGAATGCGCTGAGCATGAACGAACACTAGTCAGAGATCCTGCTCACGCCGACGCGCGACAGGATCACGGTGGCCACCGCGTGCAGCCGCTACGGGCTGTCGCGGCAGACCTTCTACGTCTGCTCTGCGAGCACGCGGTAGACAGTCGCACGACTCACACCCAGCGTCGCCGCAATCGTGCTCGCCGACTCACCGCTCGCGTGCATCCGCTGTGCCAGAGCGGTTTTAGAGGCGTCGAGAGCCTTGGGCCGACCGATGGACTGGCCGCGTGCTCGACGCGCTTCACGCGCGGCTGCACGGCGTTCCCGGCCAAGCTCCAATTCAAGCTCGGCCAAGCTGGCTAGTACGCCGGCGACCATGCGGCCCGTGGCGTTGGATGTGTCAATTCCCTCACGCAGCGACCGCAGGACTATCTGCCGTTCACCAAGCTGCCGGATGGTGGTCATCACCTCTGCGGCGTTGCGGCCGAGCCGGTCAATGCCAACGACGACAATCGCGTCGCCCTCTCTGGCGTAGTCCAACAGGGCGGCGAGACCGGGCCGCTGCTCACGGGTAGAGGTGCCGCTGAGCTTGTCGCTGTAGACGCGGCTAGGGTCAACGCCTGCCTCTGTCAGGCCGTCGAGCTGCTGGTCTAGGGATTGGTGCCCGGTAGAGACGCGGGCGTAGCCAAGCTGAGTGGCGGTGGAGGTGCTCATACCCTCAGTATGTCTCAAAAGTCGCAGAAGCACAAGATATGAGACGATGATTTTGAGGCAACTTTTGCGACATGTTGACGTGAGTATTCGCCTGCCCGGTGGTGGCCCACCGGGTGGGTCTCATAACTTTAGTTCTGAGACGGCCTTGAACATCAGTTTACGACAACGCCAGCGGCGGTGCTCCCCGCGAATGCGGGGATGATCCGAACAGGGTGATGGCCGGGTCGGTCTTGAAGATGGTGCTCCCCGCGTAGGCGGGGATGATCCGCGGTTGTCGTAGGCGAAGATGTCCTCCACCCCGTGTTCCTCCGCGCCTGCGGGGATGATCCCGGCTGGCTGGCCTGCTTCAGGGCTTTGAAGGTTTCTGGCGTGGGGTTGTCACCCACTCCAAGACGGCATAGGCCAGCTTGCGGGCGAAGGGCAACAGTCGCCAATCGGGAGAAGCCTTCTCCCTTGAGAACAGGAAGGCAGCCTTCCTTCAGCGCGGCAAGTTCGGGGTCGGGCAGCTTGTATTCCCCGGCAGCCGCTAGGGCGCCTATGGTGTCGAAGACGGCGGAGGCTAACTGCTCACCGGCTTGTATTTGGTCGGTCATGTTTGTTCTCCTTAGACGCCTGCCCGCAACTGGGCGCGCAATAGCAGGGAGGGGTAAAGGGGTTTGTGCGCTCGGTGGAAGCGGCAAAGGCTGCCGCGCCAGGCAGGCTGGCCACATCTGCGGCAGACTCTCCAAACTGTCAATTGGTTCTCAGTCATTCCGGCACACCGGCGAGATGGTCGTAGCGGGATTGAAGATCAGCCAGCGCTTTGTCCCGCGCGGGGTCGGTGCGACCGTTCAGCATGTCCACGTATTTCCCTTCGGTAAAAACACGGAGGAGGGACGAGAGGCGACTCATTTCGTCCTCGCCGGATCGCTTGCACCCGTCACTGCACCAGCGTGTCGGTCTACCGCCAGCGGGGTTCTTTACGAGCAACTGCGCGCATTTAGGGCACGTGCTGGGCATGTACTTCATTGGGGTTTGGTTTCTCCTAGTTTGCTGGGCTGAGCTGCGCGGATGGGGTTTTGGCCGGAGTGGGGCGCTGGCGTAACAGTCCCAGCCGAGAGGAAGCCGAACCAGCGGTGGATGGTCGCGCCCGGCTAGGGATTTTGCGACCACCCTGGATGGTCTCGACCAGAGTAGTGATGCATCCGTCAGCAAACTCCGGCAAGCACAAGCGGCGACGGCACTGAAGACGGCTCGGAGGAAGTGCTCGTAGCCGTGTCTGTCGCAGACACCATCAGTGAAAACGGGTGCGGTCGGGGTACCTGTGGCCCCAACATTCGTAGGCCCGATGAGGTCAGTGCGGACTGACGCGGACGCGGGCCTATACCGGCCCATCCAGCACAAATAGGCGGATCACGGCCACCGCGACAGGTCGAAGCATGGCGCGCCGCGGCGTGAAAACCCCGATCTCGGTCCGCTCAGCGGACCGCGCTCTTGCCCCGACGTGCACGGTGATCGATGCTGCGCTGTGTTGGCGGGGGTCAACGGCGGTGACCGAATCGCTGTGACGCCCCGCTAGCAGACGACACTAACCCGAAAAGGAGCTTAACCATGGGGACTTGGGCGACAATGACACAGACTGGCGGGCCTCAACGTTGGGCGGTCTGGAACGAGAACATTACCAATCATGAAGCTTTTGCATTCACTCTGCAAAGCGCGGAAGACAATGTCGGCGCGCTTATTTCCGACATTACGGTGTATCAAAATCAGGACATTTTTCGCTTATTTCCGCCAAGCTACGGCATTACGTTAAGCGCGGTAGATCGGTTTGCCAACCATGTCAATAAGGGGATCACCGGAAACTTCGAAAGCAACGGAGTCTAGGAGCAGGAACTATGAAAGTCAATGTCCTCCGCGATGAGAATGGAAAGGTTGTCGCGACGTTTGAGAATGCCGAAGCAGGCAAAGCCACGATGGCGCCCATACTGAAGCCTGGGCACACTGTGCATGAGGTCGAGGCTCCGGAGAATTACCTCACCGACGTCGAGGCGTTTTACAAGAAGCACAGCCTCTAATTATCCCAGCCATTCCGAACCTCTCGATTTAGCACCTTTGGAAGATAACGCCACAGAGCGACTCGCGCACGCTCAGCACATTCGCCAGGTGCCGTGTAGCAGTGTGCCGACTTGCTCAGCGGTCTCGACTGTTCATCGGTATTGTCGGCTGTTGTTCAATTGTGGCTCCTGCAGGAGTTGCGTCAGCACCTTGTACAGGCGACCTATCTCGTCGTTGTCGAGCTTGATGCGTGAGGAGCCTTGATTGAGGATGAATCCTTGATCGCGTGGCAGTAGCCACGTGGCAGTACCGTGCGTATTGAGTTTTATCGGCTGTTCCATCGTCCTATCTCTCCTATATTGGGTCACACGTCACATAGTGTGTGTTTATGCAGGTGGGGAGAGTGTATGTGTGTGACATGCCTCCCGTCACAACCCTCTCTCGTTGTCACAAGGTGTGTGTGACATGCGCGTGACATGCCCGGCGTCACAGTTAAAAACCCTCTTCTGCCTGCTTATATATATTCTCTGTGACGAGTGACAGGGGAATATATACCCCGGTCCTGTCTTTCCCGATAAACGCATCCCGGTAGAGCCGCGATAACTGCTGGCGGGCATTCTCGGGCGTGATGCCGAACCGTCTTACCACCTCCGCTGCCGTGGTCGCGGGCCTGGTGTTGACGAAGTGAGCGATCTGATTAGCCAGGTCCCCGTGCTGCGACTCCCTGGCCTTCTCGGCAGCCTTGGATAAGTCCCCGCCAGTGGGCGACCACTGCATGTCGGTAAAGTTCATCGCGTAGGTAGCTTCCGTTACATCCCGACCGCTGACGTGCAACTGTCCCTTTTGGCTGTTCCGTGGTCGCTGCAAAGCCATGACGTAATCCACGCCACCGGCTAATCCCTGGCTACCCGACAGCCCGTCGATAAAGTCATCTGACTCTGCCTTGCGCGTATGGTGCGTGACCAACAGGCACCCGCGTGCCGGCGTCAACCTTTTGAGGCTGCGAGCGAAACTGTAGTCGGCGCGGTAAACATCATTACCCTTGTCCGGGTCCATTGCGATCCGGGCCACCTGCATGGTGTCGATGACGATGAACGCGGTTGGGTTGTCGATGGCGAACTTCTCGGCCTGGGCGATAGGGTCATCCTCATCGGTGATGAAGTACCAGTTATCCGACCATTCTCCATGGGTTGATACGATACGGTTCTGTAACCGTCGCGGGCTGTCTTCTAACGCAAGGTAGAGCGCGGGTCGTTTATCAACTTCCACACCGAACACCGGATGCCCAGAGGCGGCGGCTAGGGTTGTCTGAAGCGCAAAGAATGACTTCCCCACCTTGGGTGAAGATGCCAGTATGCCGTAACCCTCGGGGATGACTCCGGGGACTATCCATTCCAATGGGGCATAAGCTTGGTTGCGCAACCATACTCCTGTTTTGATTGTTGATTCCTTCTTATCTGTCTCTGCGCGTATGCGCTTAAATTACTTAGGGTGCCCAACTCGGGGCGATTACAAATGGGCTAAATGGCCCTGACCTGCGGAAATAGAATCGGCTTTTGGGTACACAAAACCCGATACATATAGATTATCTCATTTGACCACATTTGTCAACCCTTTACGACACCTAAAGTGGTGTGATTGTCGTCACATTATTCGTTTAGAGAACGCATCATCCACCCACTGCATAACGTCTTGCGACCGATACAGCACCCGTTTCCCGATACGGGCAGAACGCGGGCCTTTACCGGTGCGACGCCACTGCTTCAATGTTTCCACGGGGATGCCGTGAAGGAAGTTGGATAGCTCGGTTGTGTCCATGAAGGTATCCAAGGTGTTTACCTGCTTTCAGGTTAGTTAAGGGTTAAGCGGCTTAGCTTAGGGAAACGCCCTCATACCCGTATTTCTGTTTAGTGTTAACGCGGCGCTGTGTCTTCTTAACGTGCGGCCACTGGCCCCTAAGCTCGGACCCGAAGTTGGAGGTATCGCCCGGCTTAAAGCCGCGCTGCTTAGCCCAGTCCGACCACTGGGCATACAGTTGTTCAGTTTGTGTCCAACCCTCGCGGACACAGCACTGGCTGAGGAACTGCCCTATCGGCGATGCGTCGGCGCTGGCACCGTCGGCGATCTCACGCGATGACGCGGGCACCGTCCAGCCGGTGCGCTCCAGGTCCTTCCAGCCTTTGATGGCCCAGTTGAGGATGCCGGGTAGTTCCCGCTGCAGCCTCGCCCCCAGGGTGGTGTCCTCGTGGCCGTAGAAACTTTCGGTGAACAGCAGGTACAGGAACCTCGTCGGGAGTGTCCCGCCGGGATCACGGAAGACGGGTGGGTAGTTGGTGGCCGCCATGATCCGGCAGCGCATCCGCACGTCCACCGGCTCCAGGCCCGGACCCTTGCGTTGGACGTTCATCAGGTCCTCGCCGGTGATGGACAGCAGGTACTCGGCGGCAGCAGCCGGCAGCCGGCCGTCAATCCGTAGATCACCGATGACCGCCAGCGACTTGCCGACCACCGTCTGAGGTCCGAACCACGACGTGAGGTTGCTCATCTTCAGCGCGCCGGTGTTGCCCCGGCCCATCAGTGACTCGGCGACACGCAGGATGGTGCCCTTGCCCGAGCGGCGGGGGCCGACCATGAGCAACGCCTTCTGCTGGACTGTGGAGCCCGACACCAGGTAGCCGAACCACTGTTGTAGGAGTGCCCTGGATTCCGGGTCACCGGGCCACACGGAGACCAGGAAGCGGTGCCACGCGGGACAGGTGGCGGCGGGGTCGTAGCGGTACGGCAGGAAGTTGCTCACGAACAGCGTCGGCGTCGGTGCCGTCAGCGTGTTGGTCAGCACGTCGAACATCCCGTTCTCCAGCGCCAGGAGGTGGCGGTCAGGGTCGGGTACGTGATCGAGCTTGATCGCGTCGATGACGTTCGCCAGCTTCGCCCTGTTCGGCCCCCAGTCGACCTCGGCCAGGATCACGCCGAGGTAGTTGCGAAAGCTCTTCTCCGTCCGACGCTCGTAGGCGCGCCCCGTCCACTGGTAGTAGCAGCCGTCCCGCGCGGTCCAGCCGTCGAGGAACCCGTCCGCCTTCAGCCGTGCCGCTGTCGGATACGGGCCTGAGGGGTAGGGGGTGACGGGGGTGACGGGGGTGACGGGGGTGACGGCTGGTAGTTGGATGACGTCGGCGTCATGGGTGTCATGGGTGTCACCCCCTGCGTCCGTCATGCCGTCACCGCCATGTCGTCCGTGCTGTCGTCTAGCAGTGTCGCCAGGCGGTCGCGCTGGGCCTGCGTCAGCGGCGGTGCCTCATCGACGGTCGCCCTAACGGCTTCCCAGTAGCTTTCATCCACGCCACAACCGTATGACCGGTATCGCGGTGTAGAACGGCGGCGAAGGCTGCTCAGTGCGTCAACGGTGGCGGCGAAGGCTGCTCAGTGCGTCAACGGTGGTGTTTCAGTGCGTCAACGGTGGTGTTCTCGCAGGTACCCG
This sequence comes from uncultured Actinomycetota bacterium, assembly GCA_963811535.1. GTDB lineage: Bacteria > Actinomycetota > Actinomycetes > Mycobacteriales > Mycobacteriaceae > Mycobacterium. The sequence goes on from CAWERF010000005.1 coordinate 286,645, forward strand.
CAGGTAGCGGCGTTATTCGACAATATGGACAGCTTGAACAGGTTGCGCAGCCCGGCCGCGTTCTCGGCCCGGTCAAATGTCTATGCCAGAACGTAGTGCGGGGATCGCAGCTCGCGCATGCCGATCAGCCTGAACGGATACGCGTCCGGCGCGGTCCGGCGCGACAGCGCGGCCACCTCGTCCGCGATCCCGGGGTGCTGCAGGTGCACCCTGCGGTCGCCGTAGACGATGACGTCGCGAAGCACGTCGGGTTTGAGGTTGGCGGAAAGCACCACGCCGTGCGGATGGCCGCCGGCCAGCGCCGAGAAGCTCAGGCCGCCGCGGCGCAGCCCGAATCGATCGCCGCCGGCGCCGAGCCTGATCACCGCGTCCGCCAACGTTCGCGGCGTCAGCCGCACCCCGAACATGCCCAGCAGCCCGCGGGCCGCCGCCAGCGCCGCCAGCGCCGGGGTGCGCCGCCACAGCCGCCGGGCCAGCTCGTCGATGATCTCCCACTCCGTGCGGGCCTGGCCGGCCGGCGCGACGACGGCCTCGGTGGCCTGGCGGAACGGCGTCGGCTGCAGCGTCTGAAACGCCAACGGAAAGTCGTCGCGCTCGTACATCGTCGCGGCGGGCAGCACATAGTCGCAGTGCGCGGTGGTCTCGTTGATGTAGAGGTCGATGCCGACGCTGAGCTCGAGGCGGCCGAGCGCCGCCTCGAGCTCGTCGCCGTTGGGTACCGACAGCACCGGATTGCCTGCGCTGACGAACAGTGCCCGGATCTGCCCGTCGCCTGCGGTGGTGATCTCCTTGGCCATGATCCCGGCGGGCTCGGACATCAACACCGACGGGAAGCCGCCGATCCGCGAGCGACGGCGTTCGTAGATGCGGCGCAGCGCCGCGCCGCCTATAGCCGTGAGCCGCCGCTCGAAGGGCAGGCCGAGCGTCCCGAACATGCTGCCGCCGGCGACGTCGAGGTTTCCCGCGACCAGGTTCACCGCGTCAAGCAAATACGTTGTGAGCGTTCCATTTTCGCCGGTGCTGGTGCCGACGCGGCCGTAGACGGCAGCGCGCGGGGTGCGGGCCAGGTCGCGGGCCAGCGCTCGCACCACGTCCGGCGCGATGCCGGTGTGCGGCCGGGTGGCCTCGGGCGTGAACGGCGCCGCCAGCAGCTCCAGCCAGGCCAGCCCGTCGGCCTTGCGGGCGATGCGCGCCCGATCGGCCAGATTCTCGCCGAACATCACCTGCAGCAGCGACAGCAACAGATACGCGTCGCCGTCGGGCACGATGCCCAGCCATTCGAACTGCGCCGCGGTCTCGGTCTTGCGGGGATCGATGACCAGCACCCGCCCGCCGCGCTTGACGATGTCGTGCGTCCGGTCCCGGATCCGCGGCACCGTCAGCACGCTGCCGTGGGAGACGATGGGGTTGGCGCCGATGACGACCAGCAAGTCGGTGCGCAGCACGTCGGGCACCGGTATCGCCAGCGGCGAGCCGTAGAGCAGTTGGCTGGCCACGAAGCGGTTGTTGACATCCTGCGAGCCGGCGGTGAACAGGTGCGAGCGCAGGCCGAGCCCAGCCATCAGCATGGGGAGCCACAGCGTGTGGGAGTAGCTGAACGCACCCGGGTTGCCGAAGTACCAGCCGACCGCGCCGGGCCCGTGCCGCTTGTGGATGCCGCCCAGCCTGCCGGCGATGTCCGACATCGCCTCGTCCCAGCCCACGGGCTCGAACCCGCCACCGCGGGTGCGGCGGAGCGGCGTGATCACCCGGTCGGGATCGTTCTGAACCTCGGTGAACGCGATGCCCTTCTGGCAGGCGAACCCCGACGACAGCGGATGATCACGATCGGGCCGCAGCGCCACCAACCGGCCGTCTTCGACGGCGGCGACCATCCCGCACAGCGGCTCACAGATACGGCAGAACGTCGCCTTGTGCTCGGGCATGGGGCGGGCCGCCCACTGCGGTCAGCTCTGCTTCGTGACCGGAATCGACGCGGTGTCCGGGTCTTCGTCGGCGTAGTGGCGGCCGTCTGCGTCGCCGAACGCGGTGGCCCGGTATCTGTGGGTGCCCTCGAGGTCGTCGCGGATGGCCTCCTGCGCGCTGGGCGACAGCGTGTGCATGATCTCGCGCACCCGGGCCTGCCTGCGTGCGACGGCCTTGCGCTCCGGCATACCGGGGGTGGCGATGATCTGCGGCGGCACGCCCACGATCTCGTCCACGCCGCCGTCGTGGTGGCCGGCGTCCATCATGGCCTGCTCCTCGGCCATCGTGGCCTCGTCCTTCTCCTCGGACATGCCGATCGGGCCGATGCGGCGGCCGTTGAGGAACTGCCGGACGACGGGCTCGTCGCTGGTGAGCAGCACTTCGCGCGGCCCGAACATCACCAGGTGCTTGCGGAACAGCATGCCGATGTTGTCGGGCACCGTGCGCGCGATGTTGATGTTGTGCGTGACGATCAGGATCGTGGCGTCGATCTGCGCGTTGATGTCGATCAGCAGCTGGCTCAGGTAGGCCGTGCGGACCGGGTCCAGACCGGAGTCGGGCTCGTCGCAGAGGATGATTTGCGGGTCGAGCACCAGCGAACGGGCCAGGCCGGCACGCTTGCGCATACCGCCGGAGATCTCGCCCGGGAACTTGTTCTCGTCGCCTTCAAGGCCCACCAGGGCGAGCTTCTCCATGACGACGTCACGGATCTCGCCTTCCTTCTTCTTGGTGTGCTCGCGAAGCGGGAAAGCGGTGTTGTCGTAAATATTCATCGAGCCGAACAGCGCGCCGTCCTGGAACATGACGCCGAACAGCGTGCGGATCTCGTACAGCTCTTTGGCGGAGCACTCAATGATGTCGGTGCCGTTGACGATGATGCTGCCGCGCTCGGGGCGGAGCAGGCCGATCAACGACTTCAAGAACACCGTCTTGCCGGTACCGGACGGGCCGATCAGCACGCTGACCTCGCCGGGCGGGATGTCCATCGTGACGTTTTCCCAGATTCGCTGGAGCCCGAAGGACTTGGTCAATCCCTCAACTTCAATGCCGATGCCCACGCGTGAATCCTTCCGCCAGTGCCGACTCCAGCCACCTGCCTCCCGCCTGTGGCTTGAGTCACTCTAGCCTACGCGTGAAACCGGCGGCACTAGCTGACAACTGTCTCATATCGCAGCGGGGCCGCTCCATAGTTAAAGCAGCGGGGCCGGCTCCATAGTTGGAATAGTTGGAGCGACCCCGCATGCGAGTCGGAGCGCTACTTGACCGTGACGGTGGCGCCTGCGGCCTCGAGCTTGCCCTTGGCCTCCTCGGCAGCCTCCTTCGGAACCCGCTCGAGCAGCGCCTTCGGTGCGCTGTCGACGAGGTCCTTGGCCTCCTTGAGGCCCAGCCCGGACACGATCTCGCGGACGACCTTGATCACGCCGATCTTCTTGTCGCCTGCGGCCTCCAGGATCACGTCGAATTCGCTCTGCTCCTCGGCGGCCTCGGCCGGGGCCGCGGCGCCACCGGCGCCCGGCGCGGCCGCGACGGCGACCGGAGCGGCGGCGGTGACCTCGAACGTGTCCTCGAACGCCTTCACGAAGTCAGACAGCTCGAGCAGCGTCATCTCCTTGAACGCGTCGAGCAGCTCGTCGGTGGACAGTTTTGCCATCGGTGTGGGTCCTTCCTGGTTTCTTTGCGGGGTCTATTCGGGTTACGCCGGCGCGTCTGCCGTGCTTTCTTGGGTGCCTTCTGCGCCTTGCTTCTGCTCCTGTAGCGCGGCGAGCAGCCGTGCCACCTGCGAGGCCGGGGCGTTGAAAAGCCCGGCGGCCTTGGACAGGTTGCCCTTCATCGCGCCGGCCAGCTTGGCGAGCAACACCTCGCGCGACTCCAGGTCGGCGATGCGCTCGATCTCGGCGACGGTCAACGGCCGGCCGTCCATGTAGCCGCCCTTGATGACCAGCGCCTTGTTGTCCTTCGCGAAGGTCTTCAGCGCCTTGGCGGCGTCGACGGGCTCGCCCTTGACGAACGCGATCGCGGTCGGGCCGACGAACAGTTCGCCGAGACCTTCCAGGCCCGCCTCCGACGCGGCCCGGCGGGCCAGCGTGTTCTTGGCAACGGAGTAGGTGGCGGAGCCGCCGAGTGACCGGCGCAGCTCAGCCAGGTTGGACACCGTCAGTCCGCGGTACTCGGTGATGACGGTGGCGCTGGACTCCTTGAACTGCTCGGCGATCTCGGCAACGGCGGCGGCCTTGTCAGCCTTGGCCATGCAATGCCTCCTTGGGTGGGTATCGGGTTGCACCAACGAATTGGAGGCCGGAAATGACGAACGCCCCGACGCAGGGTCGGGGCGTGCAATGCAGCGCGGTCGAACGCGCGTGACGGCGCTAGCCTCGTCCTCCTGCGTGGGCCGCCGGGATCAATCCCGGACCTTCAACCGATTGCTCGGTGACCGACGGTCTTCGGTGGAGCGCCCCCTAGGTTAGCGCAACCGCCGTCGATCAGCCAAAACGAGCGCCGCCGCGCCGACAAGGCCCGCGTCTCCGTCCAGCTCGGCCGGGACGACGCACAGGCTGCGGATGAACTCCAGCCGCGCGTAGGTGGCGAGCCCCTCGCGCAGCGGGTCGAAGAGCAGCGTCCCGGATCTCGCCACACCTCCCCCGATGACGACGAGGTCGAGGTCGCACACCGCGGCGACCGAAGCGATCATCGCGGCGACCGCCCTGCCACCACGCTGGAAAGCCCTGAGCGGCAATTCATCTCCGGCATTTGCGGCGTCGGCCAGCTCCTTGGCGTCCGCTCCGGGCGGGCCCGCCCAGCCGTGCCGGAGCGCCCATCGAGTCATGTGCGGGCCACTCGCCACGGTCTCGACGCAGCCTCGGCCACCGCACGAGCACGGCTCGCCGTCCTGCTCGACGACGACGTGGCCGACGTGTCCCGCGTTACCCGTGCGGCCGTGGTACGGGACGCCGTCGAGCACCAACCCGCCGCCGATGCCGGTGGACACCACCATGCCCAGCACAAAGTTCGCGCCCCTGGCCGCGCCCCGCCAACGCTCGCCGAGCGCCATGCACAGCCCGTCGCCGCCGAGCCGCACCGGCACTCCCGGCACCGCCGCGGCGACCCGGTCGACGATCGGGAAGTGGTTCCAGGCCGCGACGTTGATCGGGCTGACGGTGCCTTCGCCGACTTCGATGGGTCCCGCCGAGGAGATGCCCGCAGCGCGAACGACTCCGCCCGCAACCCGGACCGTTTCGGTGATCAGTGCGTCGACGACGGACCAGACCGCCTCGGCGTCGCCGTGCGGGGTCGGCCGCTTGTCGGTGTGGATCAGCGTGCCGTCGGGGTCGACGAGCCCGACCGCGATCTTGGTGCCGCCGATGTCGAGGGCCAGGATCGAGTCGGCCATCAGTGCCTGTGGGTGTTGTCGGGCTGACGCGGGTCGCCGGGATGCTCGTAGCCGGGCGCCAGTTCGACCAGCGCCGCCCGTCGCGCATCCAGCCACCTCCGGAACGCGCGGCGGCGCGCGGCCCCGCGCAACTGGTCGGTGATCGCGGCCCGCACCTCGTCCAGCGGCACGCCGGTGCGGGCGGGCGCCCGCCAGCCATGCGATCCACCCTCGTGCGCGGCGAAACGCAGCGGGTTGCGCGCGTGGTAGGCGGCGACGTCATCGTCGGTCACGTCGACCCGCGACGTGACGTGACGGAACAGGGCACGGGTCAGCGGGTCGGCCAGCGCCGCGGCGGCCACGCTCCCGATCTCCAGCCGGGCCGCCGCATCCGGCAGAAGTTCGTCCTCGCCGGGAGCGTTGTCCGCGGTCACACCGAGCGCGGCCGCTTCGGCCGCCACGACCCGCTCCGTCACCAGCAGCTGGGTCAGCCATCGGCGCAGCTGCCGTCCCTCGCTCGTGCCGACGCAGGGCAGCGAGGCCGCCGGCGGACCGGCGCGCAGCACCGCCTCGCGCGCGTCGACCGCGTCGACCGTGACCGGCCGCCCACCGACAGTCGCGACGACGCTCATCGCACACGCACCGTGACCGCGGGCGAATAGATCAGGCGGCCGGCGCAGGCGACCCGCACGAGAGCCCACCACTGGCCTGGCTCCACCCATGGGGGTGGGCACACCTCGAAGTTCAGGTCGGTCATGCCGCTCGCCGGCAGCACCGCGCCCCGCACGGCAGGGGTCAGCCAATCCCAGGTGCCCCACGGGCTGATCAGGTGCGCCTCCAACGCCAGGTCGGCCCGCGCGTCGCTGCCGACGGTCACGCCGAGCGACGCTCTGCCGCCCGGCGCCACGTCGACCGGCTCCGGAGCGCGAATCAGCCGCAGCAGCTCATCCTTCGATGAGGTGCCGACGGACACGATGCAGACGTCTTCGACAATCTGTTGCCACGCCGCGGGAAGCCCGGCTCCGGTCAGCTCGAGCTGGGCACGCACCGGGTAGCGGCCAGGCTCCGCGCCGGACGGCATGGTCAGCCCGATTTCGGTTTCCAGGTATCCGCCTGCCGACAGATCGAAGGGCAGCTCGTCCTGCGTGGCTGTCCACCCTTTCGGGACTACCAGCCGGACCACGCCGCTCAACGACGAGTCGCTGCAGTCACTGGATGCGGTAAGACGAAGCGACACTTTCGTGTTTGGCTCCGCTACCACCCGGTGGGGGTGCAGGTGTGCGACGGCGGCCAGCCCGCCGAGCGGCGCAGGCCCGCGGTTGTGCAGCCAGTACCGGGCGTAGAGCGGCTGTGCGGCCTCGGCCTCGGGAGCTAGCCTGGTGCCGCCGGCCTCTAACACCCTCGGGATGTCGAATTGCGTCAGCACGGTCGCGATTTCGTAGCCGTGCAGCGTGAGCCCGCTATCCCCTGCGGCTCGTTGGCGTTGCCGCTCGAGCAGGTTGGCGATCGCGACCGGTGACGCCGGGCCCAGTTCGGACGAGATCACGGCATCCGTTGTCGCACCTCGTGTTTCGACCAGGCGGATGGCAACCGCATCGGTCGCGCTGGCTGGCTCGGCGCTGCCGTGTGCGAGCGGATTGCCTGCCGCCTTGACGGCAGCGACGTGCACCGCGCGGTCCGGTGCGAGCTGCAGCAGCGAGCCGGAGTTGTTCAGCCGGCCCGCCGCGCCGCCGCCCGTCGCGACCGCCCGCAGCGGATGCGAGAACTCCGCACTGCGGGCAGGGACATCGGCGCGCCGCCAGTCACCCGCGCCGGAGACGATCGCGTAGTCGAACGTGTGGGTCCAGTGCTGCAGTTGGAAGTTGGAGCCATCAGGCGTGGTGCGGCGCGGCTCGTCGATCCACGTCCCCGACGGCCAGCCCGTGCACGACCGCATCAGCGAGGTGTGCAGGGTGCCTTCGGTGTCTACGGCGAAGCTCGGCACCCCACGGTTGAGTAGGGCGACCGTGCGCGGCTCGAATGGTTCGATTTCCGACGGGACCTGCTGCGACACCACGATTTCTGCGTCGGAAAGGTCGTGGACCAGAGAGGCGGTCGCGTCGTCGCCCGCGATGATCAGGACGGGCAGCGCCCGCACGTGGCGCAGGTCCGCGCCTGGTATCCACTCGTCGGCGAGCGGCGCCGCGGCCGGCACCCACACCCTGGCCTCGCCGGTGGCGTGCAACTGGCGCTTGAGCTCGTCGGCGTACACCGGGTCGGCCTCGGCCAGCACGGCGGCGGCAAAGGCGTTTTGGTCTGGGCCGCCCAGAGCGATGCGGGTGTCCGGCAGGTTGGAGTCGACGTCTAGGTCGCCGTAGCGGGGTTTCTCGGCGCCGCTGCAGGTGGCCGTCACGCCGCCGCGCACCAGCGCGACCATGAGCTCACGCGCGGACCCCGACTCGGCCTCGGTTGAGGCCACCACCTCGGCGACCGACACCGCGCGAACGTCGTCCCCGACACGGATCCGCACCGCGGAGGACAGCCCGAACCACGAATATGCGGGGTTCTCCAACGTCCATGGGTGCGTTGCGGTGTCGACGGATCGTTCCGGGCTGTCGTGGAGAAGAGCGAACCCGCGGCCGACTACGGCATCGCCGACCTCGCTGACCGGCAGCGCGCCCGGCACCGGGCACGGCCAGCGCAGCCGCACCAGGTGGTCGGCGCCGGTGAACTCGTCGATCACGGTCCGGCAGTCAACCCGGGCCACACCGTGCCACAGCGTCAGGGTCTGCTTGTAGCGCAACAGCTTTGCGATTCGGCCCTCGACGATCAGCCGCGCGCCCAGCGGGCATCGATACGCCCGCACTTCGGCCGCGGCGGACGACGACCCCACGACGGGTCCCGACGGCAGCAGGTGCCAGGGCCCCTCCCCTCCGGTCGGGTGCGCCGAGTATTCGTCGTACACGGCAAGCTCGTTGCCCACCCGTCCTTCGGCGATCTGCTCGCATCCGGAAGCCACGTCCACGAGCGACGTGACCCCACCGCCACGCGCGGGGTTGACCCGAAGCCGATAGTGCTCGTTGGCGATCTCGATGCCCGACATCGGCTTCCAGCCCGCCGGCTCGTCGTCGGCGACGAGCCGGTATCCGCGCCAGCCGAGCGACGGCACGTCGCGGGCCAGCCAGGTTATCGACCGCCCGCCGTGTTCGACCAGCGCGGGCGCCTCGGTGCCGTCGGCGTCGACCACCCGCACCCCCGCGCCGAGCGGCCTGTCCGGGTGCGCGGTCACGATGTCGGTGCGCTTGTGGCTCACCGAATTCCACACCACGACCGAGCCGTCGACACCCGACGACAGCAACCCGAGCGAGTTGTTCCGCGCCGCGCGCCCGAGCTCCCACGCGTCACGCCAGCCGGTCAGCAGGTCCAGATACACCTGGTCGGACTCCGACCCGGTGATCCCGTCGTGGTGCGCGCCGTATGCCAGCTGAACCCACGCCTTGGCCAGCGCGGCCTGCGGATACTCGGCGCCCGCCAGAAGGCCAGCGAAGACGGCGAACCGCTCGGCGTCGAGCACCGCGTTCTCCGCGTCGCGGTTGGCCTGCTTCGTGTCGATGTACGACACGTCCTTGCCGGTGTAGATCGGGTTCATGTCACGTGTCTGCGGCGACGGCTCCTGGCGGCGCGCGGAAAGCTCGGCCCGCACCGCCGCGAAGAATTCCCGCGGCAGCGCGCACACGAACCTCGGCCAGGTGTATCGCGCATTCCAGTCGCGGTGAATGTCGGTGACCCAGTTGTTCGGCGGTGTGTAATCCGTGCCGACCGGCAGCAGCACATTGCGCGTCGCCGCGACCTCCTTCAACGCCTGGAAGAGCCGGTAGGCGGCGCGCTCGGCGTCGGCAAGCGATGGCGCCTCGTCAAGCCCCCACCCCGCCCCGTAGTGCGCAGGCATGTAATGGGTGAGTAGGCCGCGTCCCGACGGCGAGATCCACTCGAACTCACTGCGGAACTGCATCTGCGTGGGATCGCCGCCGCCGGCCATCGGGCCCCACTGGTGGTGCGGGCCGCGGGCCCACGAGCTGGACGTCAGCCCGGTATCCGCCGCCATGCCCGGAAACTGCGGGTCGTGGCCGAAGACGTCGAGTTGCCACGCGGTGCACGGGTCCGCACCCATGACGTCGCGCTGAAAACCACTGCCGTGCACCAGGTTCCGAATGGTGGTCTCCGGGCTGGTTAGGTTGGTGTTGGGTTCGTTGTAGGCGCCGCCCATGACTTCCAGCCGCCCCTCCGCGATGAGCCGCCGCAGGTCGGGTCGGTCCTCGGGGTGGGTGTCCCAGTACGGCTTGAGGTAGTCGACCTCGGCCAGCACGAACTTGTAGACGGGGTCGCGGCGGGCCATCTCGAGATGGGTCCGCACGAGATCGAAGCCGTTCGTCTGGCGACCGGGCGGGTCGGCCGTCCACACGCTGGTGTAGGCGCCCTGCGTGTTCCACCAGACCGGGTCGTAATGGAAGTGGCTGATCATGAACATCGTCCAGCCGGGCTCGGCGACCGTGAACGTGAAAGGCGCGTTGACGCCTTCGCCGATAACGCGCGCGGCGCGGCTCTCGCCCGGAACAGGACGGTCGACGGCGACCGCCACCTCGACCGCCTTCGACGACCGCTCAGCCAGCGCCGGCACCGGCGTCGTGAGGCCGTCCCCCTCGACCGCGACCCGCATCGGATGGCGGCCGCCGTAGGTCACCCGGACCAGTTGCAGCGGCGCGTCCGGCGGGCCGACGAAAAGCTCCGTCGACTCCGCGGAGATGGGGTGCACGTCAAAAACACTACGGCGTCAGAGCCGGGAAACGTCGGCACTTACCCTGCGCCGAGCCGTGCCGCGACCACCAGCGCGGCCTCGGCCACCTCGGGCGGGCCGAGGACCTCGAAGTCGCAGCCCGGCATCGCCAGATATAGCGCCATGCGCGCGGGGTCGTCGGCGCCGGTGGTGACCACGCACGATCTGGGAGCCGAATGACGCTAGCCGGGTGGCGGCTTGCTTCAGCTTCTTCCGCTCGTCTGGTGCACGCATCTCGTCGACGGCCAGCGCCGGGCTGCAGGCGCAGCGCCTGTCAACTTCCGGCCCTCTAGCGTTTCAACATTCGCGCGAGCACCGGCAAGGCCAACGGAGCTGGCACGAACCGGGAGGACCCCAACGCGAACCGCACGTGCGGTCCGCCCGGAACCACCGAGGCGCGACCACGGCCGGCGGCACGCAAGGCGTCGGCCGCAGTTCCATTCATGGCCATTGGCGCAGCGATACCTTCCGCGCAACCATCCTTTCGGGTGATGTCGGTGGCGTAGGGGGCGGCACGTCTTTCTGCGTAAGGCACGGTGCTGTCCCTGCACCGCGTACAGCAGTCCATGAATGCGACACCCCGTGCCAGGTGGCCGACAGCCTCCACCAGAGCGTTCTGCCCGCCCTCGATCTCTTCACGGCCAGCAGCCAGTGCCACGTCATTGAGCGCCTCAGTGAGACGGTGCCTGCCGGCCTGTTGGCCGGCTCCCGCCTGCGCCACGCGGATGTGGCGGCATTTGCCGGCCCTATGACAGCTCCAAGTGGATCCAACGCGGCGCCACGCGGGTAGCAACAGGCAGCCGCACACCACCGACTCAAGCGATGAACGTCTTCTTGCCACTAGTCACCACTCTCATCTCTTCGTGGAAAAGCGCCCCAATCGGACAGCTCTCGCGTCTTCCCGGATTACTCTCAACATTTCCCGGATCGGACAATCAAATACGTTGCAGCCCAACAGGATAGCGAATATGGAGTGGCTTACTGGTAACCCTCCATATTCGATCTCGCCGTTTTCCGGGCCGGGGGCGCAGAGCAGCGGAGGGCGGTGTGGCTGCGCCGCTGATAAGTGAGGTCACGCCGTTCGCCCTCGCCGCACCGCATCAGCAGCGTCTTCGTGTCCGTCGATGGTCAATCCCGAGATCACGCCGTTGATGTCGGCAGCCGACCGATTCTGGCTGAGCTTGAACTTCGCCTCGATGCGGGTGATCGCCAGTTCGACTCCTACGATGGCGCGCAGCTGACCCTCGATGAACTGTGGCGGCGCGTCGTCGACGGACCATGGCTGCGGCCGTCCAGCCTCGTGGCGTTCGGTTAGGTCACGCACATTCCGTTCGACCCAGGCCGGGTTGTCGTGCACTGTGAGCCGCCCGTAGACGTGCGCAGTGACATAGTTCCAGGTGGGCACCACCCGCCCGTGCTCGGCCTTGCTCGGATACCAGGCCGGGGAAATGTACGCGTTCGGTCCCCGCACGATGACCAGAGCCTCGCCGACGACCGGCCTTCGCCACTGGTCATTGTTGCGGGCGAGGTGACCACGAAGCGTCCTCGTGCCCAGGTCGTAGACGAACGGCAGCATGGTTGCGACGATGCCGTCCGGTGTCGCAGTGATCAGATCAGCGGCCCCATGGTGAGTGAGCAGGTCGTCGACGGCCGACTCGTTGGCAGCGAAATGGGCAGGGATATACATGTTGACCAGTATGTCGGCCGGGTTGATGTTCGCTAGTGCCGCTTCAACGGCAGCCCGCCTGCGGCAACGACCATCCCGGCCACGGCTTGTCGGCCGGCACGAGTCCGACGCTGCCACGGTGACGACGCCGCCGTCGTGGGCGGCGGCAATTCCGCCGGCCAAGCCGCGGTCTTTCTGTCACGTCATGCCACCCATGTGCACGTCGTGGTGCGTGGGGCCGGATTGGCGTCCAGCATGTCCGAATACCTCATCCGCCGCATCGAGGCCGCACCCGAACGCATCACCGTCCACCCGCATACGGAGATCACCGCGCTGAGCGGCGACCGCCACCTCGATACCGTGACGTGGCGCAATCGGCTCACCGGGCAGTCGCAGACCCGCAACATTCCCAACGTCTTTCTCATGCTCGGCACCGCGCCGAACACCGAGTGGCTCAGCGGCGCTGTCGCCATGGATGACAAGGGATTTGTGCGTACCGGCGCTTCGGTCGGTCCGGATGAACCAGGTTTGGGGCACACGTTGTCGCATCCGCTGGCCACCAGCTGCCCTGGCATTTTCGCCGTCGGTGATGTGCGATCCGGATCCCTAAAACGGGTTGCCTCAGCGGTGGGTGAGGGCGCGGTCGTGGTGAGGTCGGTGCACGAAGCGCTCGCCGACAGATGAATCGACGCCGCGCGATCAGTTGGTCGATCGGGCGCGAGGATGGAGTCACCACGCGCATCCAACTATGGGCCCCCGGGCGACCTGGCCCGCGAGGCGACGCGAAACTGGGACCGGTTAGACCGTATGGGGGGCTGGGGCCTCGCTCACATGTGAACGTGGGTTGCCGTCGGGAAGTTGGTCCTGGCCGGTAGAGCCACAAGATGTGGGAGGCCCCAGTGAATCTTCAGCGTACGAGCCATTCTGAGCTTGCGCTCGCCCGTTCCGGGCTGAAAATTACCTGGTGGTCGCCTGTCGACGCCGTATGCACACTGTGGTTCTGCGAGGCCGTGTATCGAGCCGGGCGTCGGATGTCGCGTTTGGGCCCTTCACTGTTGCCGCTGGATCGAGCACGAGGATCAGATTCGTTGTCCCTGTTATCCGCAGGCGACCACACCCGGCATGAACAGGTGCGAGTCGGAATGAGGAGATGAGACGGCGATGTTGGCCGAATCGCATGATGAGGAGCAGATCATTGCCAGGGTGGCGGCCCTGGACATCGGCAAAGCGGAGTTGGTGTGCTGCGTGCGGGTGCCGGCACCGGCCGGCAACAAACGGCGATTGCAGGAAGTGACGACGCACTCGACGATGACGAAGGCACTGACCGAGCTGGCCAACCGGCTGGTCGAGCTGCGCGTCGAGCGGGTGGTGATGGAGGCGACCTCGTCGTACTGGAAGCCTGTGTTCTACCTGCTCGAAGCGCACGGGCTGGATCCGTGGCTGGTCAACGCCCGCGATGTCAAACATCTGCCAGGCCGACCGAAAACCGATGTGCTGGACGCTGTTTGGTTGTGCAAGGTGGCCGAGCGGCAGATGCTGCGGCCCAGTTTCGTGCCGCCTTGGCCGATCCGGCGGCTACGAGATCTGACCCGCTGCCGTAGCGATCTGGTCGCCGCGCGCACCGCGGAGAAGAACCGGGTCGAGAAGCTGCTGGAAGACGCCTGCATCAAGCTGTCGGTGGTGGCCTCAGACATCTTCGGGGTGTCCGGGCGGGCGATGCTGGCCGCGCTGGTCGCTGGCGAACGCGACCCGAAGGTGCTCGCCCAGCTGGCGCGGGCACGGATGCGCGGCAAGATCGGCCGGTTGGAGCAGGCCTTCGACGGGCATTTCGACGATCATCACCGGTTCTTGCTTACGCGCATGTTGTCGCGGATCGACGCGCTCGACGCCGACATCGCCACGGTCGACACCCAGATCGAGGCGCAGCTGGCCCCTTTCGCCGAGGCGGCGGCCCGGCTGGATGACATCCCCGGCATCGGTCCGGTCGCCGCCGCCGCCATCGTCGCCGAGATCGGGGTCGATATGTCGCGGTTCCCGACCGCCGGGCACCTGTGCTCGTGGGCGAAGTTCTCCCCGGGCATCAAGTCCTCGGCGGGCAAGACCAAGGGCAGCGCCTCCGCCGGGCACGGCAACCCGTACCTGGCGCGCGTCCTCGGCGAGGCCGTCGCCGCCGCCAGCAGAACCGACACCTTCCTCGCGGCCCGCTACCGGCGCATCGCCCGCCGCCGCGGCCAACCCCGAGCAGTCGTCGCCGTCGGCCGCTCCATCCTGGTGATCGTCTGGCACCTGCTGACCGACCCGGACACCCGATACCAGGATCTCGGCCCCGATCACTACACCCGCCACGTCGATCCGTCTGCCAAGAAGCGCAGCCACATTCGACAACTCGAAGCCCTCGGCTACACGGTCACTCTCACTCCCGCCGCCTAACCGCGTGGTGCGCACCGAGGCCAACTCACCAAAATTTTCGGATCAGTGTCGGGGTGGATGTGCACGCACGACCGGTGGTGGCGTGCGGGTTGGACCGTGAAACCGGCGAGCTCTTCGAGCGCCGATTGACACCAGACCGCCAGGAGGTCCTCGAATGGATGCGCGGTCTGCCGGGGCCGAGCGCGGCCGCGTATGAGGCCGGCCCGACCGGGTTCGGGCTGGCCCGGTTCCTGGTTGATGCAGGGATCGACTGTGTGGTGGCCGCGCCGTCGAAGCTGCAGCGACCATCCGGGGATCGGATCAAGACCGATGCCCGTGACGCCCGGCATTTGGCCCGGTTGCTGCATCTGGGTCAGATCGTGGCAGTGACGATTCCTAGCATCGAGCAGGAAGCGGCGCGAGATTTGGTGCGGGCCCGGGAGGACTGCCGCCGCGATCTGATGACGGCGCGGCACCGGTTGTCGAAGTTGCTACTGCGCCAAGGGATCGTCTACTACGGCGGGAAGGCGTGGACCGGTAAGCATGAACTGTGGCTGCGCAAGCAGCGCTTCGACACCCCGGGGCTGCAGCTGGCCTCTGACGCCGCCTTCGACGCCATGCTGGATCGCCGGGAGCGGCTGGATCGCGCGATCGCGGAAGATGGCCGCCGATTCGATCTTCACCCCGGTGGTGAGGCGGCTGGGCTGCATGCGCGGCATCTCCACGCTGACCGCCTTCGGGCTCGCGGTCGAGATCGGCGACTGGCATCGCCTCACCGGCCGCTCCATCGGGGCGTATTTCGGGCTGGTGCCCACCGAATACTCCTCGGGAGCCTCTCGGGTGCAGGGCGGGGTCACCAAAACCGGCAACAGCCATGCCCGACGACTGCTGATCGAAGCCGCCTGGCACCATCGACCGCCGTATCGGCCCGGGCATGATCTGCGCCGACGCTGGGACACCGCCTCACCAGCGGCCCACGCGCGCGGACAGGCAGCCAATCGGCGCCTGCACGCCCGCTGGGTCAGCTCATAACCCAGAAGTCGCGATCGCGCCCGTGCCCGACACCGGATCGGCGGCTGCGGCGGCCCACAAGCCGACCTGATCCTGCCGACATACCCACCCCCTCTACCCCAGGACAGGGCTGTTCGTGGCTCTACGGGGCGCACAGGCCCCGTTTTTGAGCTGGTTGGATGACACTGGGGCGCCATGGATTACAGGAGGGCGAGATGGGTGGCCTTGAGTTGAGATACGCCCGTTGAGCAACCGGGATAGCCCGAGGCGCAGAGCGAGAAGGCTGGCTCTACAGAAGCACCGAGGAGATCTGGGCGGAGCAGGAGTACAAGAACGCCGCGCTGCGTACGCGAGTGCCGACGAACGTCCCGCCCCTGCGGATAGCCGAACGGTATGCGGCCGGGCGCTGCCCCTAGGAGTGAACCCGCCGCGCAGCCCGGGCTGCAGTCCGCTGCCAGTAGCCAGCGGATCGCCACACCTTCACCGGGGAGGCCAGCGTGACCGTCGCGTCGTGAACGGCACCGACCTGCGACCGCAGCCGCGCCGGCAGCACCTGGTCCAGCTTGGTCGGCGCGCGCAGCGCCGACTCCCCCACCCCGGCCACACTGCCCCCTGCCGCCAGCCGCAGGCACACCGCGACGGCCACCGCTTCGTCGGGGTCGAGCCGCAGGGGCGGCAATGCTGCGCCGGCGCCGAGCTGGTAGCCGCCGCCGGGTCCCTTGCTCGCATGCACCGGATACCCGAGCTCGCGCGGCCGGTCGACGTCCCGCCGAACGCTGCGGGTGGTGACGCCGAGCCGATCGGCGAGTTCGTCGCTGCTCCAGACGCGCCGCGACTGCAGCAGCCCCAGCAGTTGCAGAATCCGGCCGGTCGTTTCGGACACGCCGTCAGCTTGCCAGAGTTTTAGGACAGAAACTGTCCGCTATTGCTGACAGCCTGGACTTCATGACCTCCGGGACGACCGACTTCACCACCCAACTGGCCGACCAGCTCGACTTCCACTGGCGACATCAGCTGCGGCCGCGGCTGACCGGCCTGACCGACGACGAGTACTTCTGGCAACCCGTCGACGGCTGCTGGACCGTGCACCGCGACGGCGCCGTCGACTTCGCCCACCCCGCGCAACTCGGCAGCGGGTGCGGGCCGGCCGAAGGACAATGGGCGTCGCACCCGATGTCCGAGCTCGTTTTGCACATCAACCGAGAGATGATCCATCACGGCGCCGAAATCGCCTGCCTCCAAGACCTTTACGTCCACACCACCCACAAGTACGTCCACACCACCCACAAGAAGGAGAGCCACTGATGCCCGGAATGCCCCCGCCCGCCGTGGGTGAACGCCAGACCCTGCTCAATTTCGTCGCCTTCCAGCAGAACGCCTTCCTCGGCGTGGCCTACGGCCTGTCCGATGAGGATGCGCGGTCCGCGCCGACGGTGAGCGCGCTGTCGATCGGCGGACTGATCAAGCACGCCACCAACGTGCAGCATAGCTGGACCCAGCGGGCAGCATCGGCGCCCGGCTTCCCGCCGCCGGACCCGCCGCCGTTGGAGGAGCAGATGGCCGACTATGCCGACCAGTACACGATGCGAGAGGACGAAACCCTCGAAGCGCTCATCGACGGGCTGCGGAAGCAGAACGCACAGACGTTGCGGGTCTTCGCCGACGCCGACCTCGACGCCGCGGTCCCGGTGCCGCGCAACGTGCCGTGGTTTCCCAAGGACGTCGACCACTGGTCCGTGCGCTGGGTCGCGATGCACCTGATCGAGGAGCTGTCCCGGCACGCCGGCCACGCCGACATCATCCGCGAGTCGATCGATGGCGCCACGATGTATGAGCTGATCGCGGGCGCGGAGGGCTGGCCGGAGACCGACTGGATCAAGCCCTGGAAGCCCGCGGCCGCGAAGTGACCGACACGCTGTAGAAAAGGCTCATGCCGACGCGAAGCGGGCGAGCCGACTGCGGCGACTCCAGCCGTCCCGTGGAGATCTTCTACGAAGACCTCGGCGACGTCGACGCCCCGCCCGTGGTACTCATCATGGGCGTGGGCGCGCAGCTGCCGATGTGGCCGGACGGCTTCTGCGCGCGGCTGATCAAGCACGGCTACCGGGTGGTCCGCTTCGACCACCGCGACACCGGGTTGTCGACGAAGATGCGCGGCATGCGGGCCGAGGGCTCGGTCTACCGCAGGGTGTGGCGCTATCTGCTCGGCCGCACCAGCGATGTGCCATACACGCTCGTCGACCTGGCCGGCGACGTGGAGGCGCTACTGGACCATCTCGGCATCGAGCGCGCCCATGTCGTCGGCGCGTCGATGGGCGGGATGATCGCCCAGGTGCTGGCGGGCCGCCGTCCCGGGCGGCTGCGGTCGCTGGGTGTGGTGATGTCCGGCAGCGGCAAGCCGTTCTCGTCGATACCGCGCTGGCGCGTGATCAAGCTGGCGTTCGACCCGCCCGCCAAGGACGCGCCGTGGGCGGTGCGGCTGGCGTTCGAGACCCGCAACATCGCGGTGATCAACGGCCCGAACTTCCTGCCGCCCGTGGACGAACTGCGTCGCCGCGTCGAGCAACTCACCGCACGCAGCGATTACCCGCAGGGCATGCTGCGGCAGTTCGACGCGATCCTCGGCACCGGCAGCCTGACGCGGTATACCCGCCGGATCACCGCACCGACCGTCGTCATCCACGGGTCTGATGACCCGATGGTGCGGCCCCGCAACGGCCGCAACGTCGCCCGAGCCATCCCCGGCGCACACTTTGTGGTGATCGACGGCATGGGGCACGACCTGCCCGAACCGGTCTGGGAACCGGTCGTCGACGCGCTGGTGGAGAATTTCCGCAGGGCTGCCCAGTGAATCTCGTCACGTGCGTACCGCCGACGCTGGAATCGTTGTTTCGGGTGTCTCACCTGGGCTGATAATCGCGTGCCGGGCGCGTCGGCAGCCGCCGACGACGGCGTCGCATTTTATGACCCGACGCCGCCTTTTGGCACACTGCATGCATGAGTTCCACTGCGCACCGCGAGGTTGCCAAGCTGGATCGAGTGCCCTTGCTCACCGAGGCCGCGCGTGTCGGGGCGGCTGGATGGCACGTAACCAGAGCCGCCGGCAGGGTGGTGACGAAGCTGCTCGGGCCTGGCCGTTTGCAACAAAAGGTCATCACCGAGATGCCTCACGTCTTTGCCGACCTGGGGCCGACGTACGTCAAATTCGGCCAGATCATCGCGTCGAGCCCCGGCGCGTTCGGCGAGCCGCTGTCCCGCGAGTTCCGCAGCCTGCTCGACGCGGTGCCGCCGGCCGATCCCGACGAAGTGCACAAGCTATTCGTCGAGGAGCTCGGCGACGACCCGGCGAAGCTGTTCGCCAAGTTCGACGACGAGCCGTTCGCGTCGGCCTCGATCGCGCAGGTGCACTTTGCCACGCTGCACAGCGGCGAACAGGTCGTGGTCAAGATCCAGCGGCCGGGCATCCGCCGCCGGGTCGCGGCCGATCTGCAGATCCTCAAGCGCGGCGCCCAGGTGGTCGAGCTGGCCAAGCTCGGCCGCCGGTTGTCGGCGCAGGACGTCGTGGCCGACTTCGCCGGCAACTTGGCCGAGGAGCTGGACTTCCTGATCGAGGGCCAGTCGATGGAGACCTGGGTCGACCACATGAACGCCTCGCCGCTGGGCAAGAACATCCGGGTGCCCAAGGTGCACTGGGAGTACACCACCCCGCGGGTGTTGACGATGGAGCACGTGCACGGCCTCCGCATCGACGACGCGGCCGCCATCCGCAAGGCCGGGTTCGATGGTGTCGAGCTCGTCAAAGCGCTGCTGTTCAGCGTGTTCGAGGGCGGCCTGCGGCACGGCCTGTTCCACGGCGACCTGCACGCCGGCAACCTCTACGTCGACGCAGACGGCAAGATCGTGTTCCTCGACTTCGGGATCATGGGCCACATCGACCCGCGCACCCGCTGGCTGTTGCGTGAGCTGGTGTACGCGCTGCTGGTGAAAAAGGACCACGCCGCGGCAGGCAAGATCGTCGTGCTGCTGGGCGCGGTGGGCACCATCAAGCCCGAAGGCCAGGCCGCGAAGGACCTCGAGGCGTTCGCCACGCCGCTGACGATGAAGTCGCTCGGCGACATGTCGTACGCGGATATCGGTCGGCAGCTGTCGGCGCTGGCCGACGCCTACGACGTCAAGCTCCCCCGCGAGCTGGTGCTGATCGGCAAGCAGTTCCTCTACGTCGAGCGCTACATGAAGCTGCTGGCGCCCAAGTGGGAGATGATGTCCGACCCACAGCTGACCGGATACTTCGCCAACTTCATGGTCGAGGTCAGCCGCGAGCACTCCGAGGAGGTCGAGGCGTAGTGGAGCTCCGCACCGGCACCGCGAAGTCCGGCGACCTCGACATCTACTACGAGGACATGGGCAACCCCAACGACCCCACGGTGCTGCTCATCATGGGGCTGGGCGCGCAGCTGCTGTTGTGGCGCGACGGGTTCTGCGAGAAGCTCGTCGACCAGGGGCTGCGGGTCATCCGGTACGACAACCGCGACGTCGGCCTGTCGGGCAAGCTGCACGGCCAGAAGGCGACCGGGTCGCAGCCCGTCAGAATGGCCCGGTCGTTCCTCGGGCTGCGGAGCAATTCGGTCTACACCCTGGACGACATGGCCGACGACGCCGCCGGGGTACTGGATCGCCTCGAAATCGACCGGGCACACATCGTCGGTGCATCCATGGGCGGCATGATCGCCCAGGTGTTCGCGGCCCGGCACAGTCACCGCACGCACACGCTCGGCGTGATCTTCTCGAGCAACAACAAGCCGCTGCTGCCTCCGCCCGGGCCCCGCCAGCTCTTCGCCGTCATCAGGGGACCGGCGCTGGATTCTCCGCGCGACGTGATCATCGAGAACGCCGTGCGGGTCAACAAGATCATCGGCAGCCCCGGCTACCCGGCGCCGGAAGAGCGGATCCGCGCCGAGGCCAGCGAGGGCTACGACCGCAGCTACTACCCGGTGGGCATCGCGAGGCATTTCGACGCGATCCTCGGCAGCGGCAGCCTGCTGCGCTACAACCGGCAGATCACCGCGCCGACCGTGGTGATCCATGGCAAGGCTGACAAGCTAGTGCGGCCGACGGGCGGGCGGGCGGTCGCCAACGCCATTCGGGGCGCGCGGCTGGTGCTCTACGACGGCATGGGCCACGAGCTGCCCGAGCAACTGTGGGACGAGATCATCGGCGAGCTGAAGACGAACTTCGGCGACGCGGCGGCCTGACCTGCGCAAACTTCCCGATTCGGTCAGCCGGGCCGAGATCGGATAGCATTTCTCATACAGTGCGTCGGGCTTCCGGCCGCGTCATCGTGGACGCCGGAATGGCTCAGGGGGCCGGTGCAAAGCCCGAAAGGCAACCCAAATTATGGCTGAAGCGGCGCGCCTGAAGCCCCACTTCGAAGACGTCCAGGCTCACTACGACCTGTCGGATGATTTCTTCCGGCTGTTTCTGGACCCTACGCAGACCTACAGCTGCGCGTACTTCGAGCGCGACGACATGACCCTGGAAGAGGCCCAGATCGCCAAGATCGACCTCGCACTGGGCAAGCTCGGCCTTGAGCCCGGAATGACGCTGCTGGACGTCGGCTGTGGCTGGGGCGCCACGATGATGCGCGCGGTAGAGAAGTACGACGTCAACGTCATCGGCCTGACGCTGAGCGAGAACCAGAAGACCCATGTCGACCGGCTGTTCGCCGAGTCGGACAGCGATCGCTCGCGGCGGGTACTGCTACGGGGCTGGGAGCAGTTCCACGAGCCGGTGGACCGCATCGTTTCGATCGGCGCGTTCGAGCACTTCGGCTTCGATCGCTATGACGACTTCTTCAAGACGGCGTACGCGATCCTGCCCGATGACGGCGTGATGTTGCTGCACACGATCACCGGGCTGACGTTCCCGCAGATGGCCGACCGCCGCATTCCGTTGACGTTCGAGGTGGCCCGCTTCGTCAAGTTCATGCTCACCGAGATCTTCCCCGGCGGCCGGATCCCGTCGATCGAGAAGGCCCAGGAGCATTCGGCGAAGGCCGGCTTCCACCTGACTCGGCGGCAGTCGCTGCAGCCGCACTACGCCAAAACGCTGGACACCTGGGCCGGGGCGCTCGAGTCACGCCGCGAACAGGCGATCGCGGTCCAGTCCGAAGAGGTCTACGACCGGTACATGCACTACCTGACGGGCTGCGCCAAGGGTTTCCGCGTCGGTTACATTGACGTCAACCAGTTCACGCTGGAGAAGCAGCCACCTAATTAACGAATCCGACCGGACACACGAACCGGCGGGGGGACAATCCGGCATCGGCGGCGACAGCGGGATGTAAGGTGCCGTGGAAACCAGGTAGCGGTCCGCGGCCTCGCCTTGGCCAGCCGCTTTGCAACACCCACTGGAGGGCTCACCATGTCTGACACCAAGTCGACCGATATGCGGCCGCACTTCGAGGACATCCAGGCCCACTACGACCTCTCCGACGACTTCTTCGGGCTGTTCCAGGACCCCACCCGCAAGTACAGCTGCGCGTACTTCACCGGGCCCAACGTCACGCTGGAAGAGGCGCAGATCGCCGACGTCGACCTGAACCTCGACAAGCTCGACTTGAAGCCGGGCATGACACTGCTCGACATCGGCTGCGGCTGGGGCCTGAGCATGCGGCGGGCGATCGAGAAGTACGACGTCAACGTCATCGGCCTGACGCTTTCCAAGAACCAGCAGGCCTACTGCACGCAGCTGCTGGACAAGCTCGTCGGCGACCGCACCCACCAGGTGCGGCTGGAGGGTTGGGAGCAGTTCCACGAGCCGGTCGACCGGATCGTGTCGATCGAGGCGTTCGAGCACTTCGGGTTCGAGCGCTACGACGACTTCTTCAAGAACTGCTTCGACATCCTGCCCGACGACGGCCGGATGACGATCCAGAGCAGCGTCGGCTACCACCCGTTCGACTTGACGGCCAAGGGCAAGAAGCTGACGTTCGAGCTGGCCCGGTTCATCAAGTTCATGATCACCGAGATCTTTCCGGGCGGCCGGATCCCGACGACGCAGATGATGATCGAGCACGGCGAGAAGGCCGGGTTCGTCGTACCCCAGGCCCGGTCGCTGCGGACGCATTACATCAAGACGCTCGGCCTCTGGGCCGATGCCCTCGAGCGCAACAAGGACAAGGCGATCGCGGCCACCGACGAGGAGAACTACCACCGGTACATGAAGTACCTCAAGGGCTGCCAGTACTACTTCATCGACGAGAGCATCGACGTCAGCCTGGTGACGTACCTGAAGCCCGGCGCCGCACCGTAACTGTCGGATTCCGGCAGCGCCGTTCGTCGGACAGGTAGAGAGTGGAACACAGGGTTTCGCTCCTATCTGGAAGGTGATTACGATGCAATACTTCGCGCTGCTGCTGTCGCCGTCCGACGCGCCCGAGGAGCGGATAGATCCGGCCGCACTGGACGCCGAGATGACGGCGTACCACGCCTTTCACGCCAAGGAGGCGTCGTCGATCCGCGCCGGCGACGCGCTGACCCCCGCGGCAGCCGCCGTACGGATCACCGGCGGCCCTGACGCGCCCGTCGTCACCGACGGGCCGTTCCCGGAGAACGCCGAGGTGGCCGGCGGTTACTACGTGTTCGAAGCCGACGACCTCGACGCCGCGCTGGCACTGGCCCGGCAGATCCCGCACGCGGCGAAAGGAGCCGTCGAGATCTGGCCGATCTACGGTTCGTTCGAACCACCGCGCAAGCTGACCGGCAGCGACTGGCTGGCGTTGCTGCTCGAACCGCCCGGCAACGCGGTGCCGCCCGGCACGCCCGAGTGGCAGGCCGGTGCGGCGAAGCACGGTGAATTTGCCGCTGCGGCAGGAGATCACACTCTCGGCGGTGCCGCGCTGCACGAGCCGGCCACCGCGACCACGGTCCGGGTGCGCGACGGCCAGGTGCTGTTGAGCGACGGCCCGTTCGTCGAGGGCGCCGAGGTGGCCAACGGCTTCTACGTGCTGGCCGCCGCGGACCGCGACGAGGCCGTCAAGCTGGCGGCGATGATCCCGGCGTCCACCGTGGAAGTCCGGCAATTCATGGGCGTGGCGGGGCTGTAACTGCTCGTCGATGACAGACCTGGACGGCGTCTTCCGACGCGAATGGGGACCGGCCGTCGCGGCGATGGCCCGCTGGTCCGGCGACCTGACCGTCGCCGAGGACGCCGTCCAGGAAGCCTTCGTCGATGCGCTGCGGGCGTGGCCGCGCGACGGCGTACCCGACAACCCGGGTGCGTGGGTGGTGACGGTTGCGCGCAATCGCGCCCGGGACCGGTTGCGTCGCGAATCTCTCAGGCCGGGAAAGGAATTGGCTGCCGTGGTCGACGAGATCAGGGCGCGGACCGACACCACAGATCCGCATCCCGTGCGTGACGACGAGCTGCGCATGATGTTCACCTGCGCCCACCCCGCGCTGGACCGGGCGTCGCAGCTGGCGCTGACACTGCGGCTCGTGTCGGGCCTGACGGTCGCCGAGATCGCGCGTGCGCTGCTGCAGACCGAATCGACCGTCGGGCAGCGAATCACTCGCGCCAAGAACAAGATCCGCCATGCGCGTATCCCGCTGCGGGTGCCGTCAGCCGAGGAGCTGCCGCAGCGCACGCCACACGTGCTCGCGTGCATCTACTCCGTCTTCACGGAGGGTTACTGGTCGACGGCAGGGCCGTCGGCGATCCGCGACGAACTGTGCTCCGAGGGGGTGCGGCTGGCCGGCGAGCTGACGGCGCTGATGCCCGACGAGCGCGAGGCGCACGCGCTCACGGCGATGGTGACCGTGCACGACGCCCGTCGCCGCACCCGGGTGGACGCGGCAGGCGCGCTCGTGCCGCTCGACGAGCAGGACCGCAGCCGGTGGGATGCGGTGGCGATCCTGCGCGGGCTGCGGCAGCTGCAGCGCGCCGCCGGGTCGACGGGCCCGTACCTGCCTCAGGCGGTGATCGCGGCGCTACACGCGACGGCGCCAAGCTGGGAGCAGACGGACTGGGCCGCGATCTGCGCGGCGTATGACCGGCTGCTCGCGATCGTCGATTCACCCGTCGTGCAAGCCAATCGCGCGGTGGCCGTTGGCTTTCGCGACGGCTACGCCGCGGGACTGGCCGCGTTGGACGCGGTCGCCGACGACTCGCGGCTGGCGCGTTCGAGCCTGGTGCCGTCGATTCGCGCGGACCTGCTGCGCCGCGACGGCCGCATCGCCGAGGCGCTGCCCTGGTATCGCAAGGCGCTCGCGCTCAGCGGCTCGGAACCGGCGAAGGCGTTCCTGCGCCGCCGCCTCGCCGAGTGCGGCGCCGCACTGGCGCCGAACACGCTCGGCGGATGACCCTACGCACAACGCCGCTTTCGGCGCGTAGACGGCAGCGCTGGCGTGGCCCAGCGTATTTCGGATTGCGCGCGCCTCCGCGGGTCCCCGAACGACGTGCCTGTCGCGTGGGCATTGACGTGGTCGATGTCGGCGGTCGTCAAACCGCCGAGTTGAATCGCATGCGAGATCGCGTCCCCGGCCCTCTCCCCGGTCGGGTCGGGCTTGACGACGTCGTAGCTGTCTGAGGTGATGGCCGCGCCCATCAACCTGGCGAGGATCTGCGCACCACGCGCCTTGGCGTGTCGCTCGTTCTCGACGAGCAATGAGCGCGCCGCCTTCGCCGAGCACCATGCCGTCGCGTGCTTGGTCGAACGGGCGGCAGGCTCCCGGGGGGTCGTCGTTGTGAGTCGACAAGATGCCCAGCTGGCACAACGCCGCGATGGGTACCGCCTCGATCGTGGTCTCCACGCCGCCGCAGATCGCGATGTCGGCCTCGCCGAGCACGATGTGACGCCACGCCTGCGCAATTGCGGAGGCGCGCGACTCAGGTGCTGGTCGAAGGTCTCCAGCAGCCGGCCACCGATGCGTACCGGTGACTGGAACTCGCCGACGACGGGAATATCGAGAGGGCGGAAACCGCTTCGGCCGTCGAGCAACGCCCGCCAGGCATCCTCGGCGTCAGCGGCGACAGGACTCGTCGACGCGACGGCGGTGACGACGACGTCGGGAAAACCGTCGCCGGTGGTCAGCGCTGGCATCCCCTACTCCGTTCCTTGCGCTCACCCATCCGGCGAGCGAAAGGTGTTACGCCTCGGCGAAGTTGCGCGTGACCGACGGGTCGACCGGGATGCCCGGCCCGGTGGTGGTCGACACCGTCACCTTCTTGAGGTACCGGCCCTTCGACGACGACGGCTTGGCCCGCAGGATCTCGTCCAGCGCGGCGCCGTAGTTCTCGACCAGCTTCGTCTCGTCGAAGGACGCCTTGCCGATCACGAAATGCAGGTTGGCCTGCTTGTCGACGCGGAAGTTGATCTTGCCGCCCTTGATGTCGGCGACGGCCTTCGCGACGTCGGCGGTGACCGTGCCGGTCTTCGGGTTCGGCATCAGGCCGCGCGGGCCCAGGATGCGGGCGATGCGGCCGACCTTGGCCATCTGGTCGGGCGTGGCGATCGCCGCGTCGAAGTCCAGGAAGCCGCCCTGGATCCGCTCGATCAGGTCGTCGCTGCCCACGATGTCGGCGCCGGCGGCCAACGCCTCCTCGGCCTTGTCGCCGACGGCAAACACCGCGACGGTCGCGGTCTTGCCGGTGCCGTTGGGCAGGTTGACGGTGCCGCGCACCATCTGGTCGGCCTTGCGGGGGTCGACGCCGAGCCGGATCGCGACCTCAACGGTCGAGTCCTGGTTCTTCGACGACGTTTCCTTGGCCAGCTTCACCGCCCGCATCGGCGAGTACAGCTGGCTGCGGTCCACCTTCTCCGCGGCGGCCTGATATGCCTTGCTCTTCTTGCTCATTCACTCATCCAATCAATCGTTGGGTTGTGGTCGTCGCGGGCCGAAGCTGGCCCTCCCACGCGTCGACGACTACTCGACCGTGATGCCCATCGACCGGGCGGTGCCGGCGATGATCTTGGCGGCGGCGTCGATGTCGTTGGCGTTGAGGTCTTCCTTCTTGGTCTCGGCGATCTCGCGGACCTGGTCCCACGTGACCTTCGCGACCTTGTTGCGGTGCGGCTCGGCCGAGCCCTTGTCGATGCGCGCGGCCTTCAGCAGCAGCTTGGCGGCGGGAGGAGTCTTCAGCTGGAACGTGAAGCTGCGGTCCTCGTAGACCGTGATCTCCACGGGCACCACGTTGCCGCGCTGGTTCTCGGTCGCGGCGTTGTAGGCCTTGCAGAACTCCATGATGTTGACGCCGTGCTGGCCGAGCGCAGGGCCGACCGGCGGCGCCGGGTTGGCCTGACCGGCCTGGATCTGCAGCTTGATCAGCCCGGCGACCTTCTTCTTCGGGGCCATGGGGGTGTTGGTGTTCCTTTCCTAAATTTTCGAGACCTGGTTAAAGGTCAGTTCGACAGGTGTTTCGCGGCCGAAGATGGACACCAGCACCTTGAGCTTCTGTTGCTCGGCGTTGACCTCGTTGATCGTCGCCGGCAGCGTCGCGAACGGCCCGTCCATGACGGTCACCGACTCGCCGACCTCGAAATCAACTTCGACAGGGACACGTTCGATTCCGCCTGCCTCGCTGGCGGCGGCGCCGGTGGCGGCCTTGGTGGTCTTCTTGCCGGTGCCCTGCGGTAGCAGGAACTTAACGACGTCGTCGAGCGACAGCGCCGATGGCCGCGACGTGGCGCCGACGAACCCGGTGACTCCGGGCGTGTTGCGCACCGCGGCCCACGAGTCGTCGGTGAGGTCCATCCGGACCAGGATGTAGCCGGGCAGCACCTTGCGGTTGACCTGCTTGCGCTGGCCGTTCTTGATCTCGGTGACCTCTTCGGTGGGCACCTCGACCTGGAAGATGTAGTCGCCGACGTCGAGGTTCTGCACGCGGGTCTCGAGGTTGGCTTTCACCTTGTTCTCGTAGCCGGCGTAGGAGTGGATGACGTACCAATCGCCGGGCTTGCTGCGCAGCTCGTTTTTGAGCGCGGTCGCTGGGTCGACCTCGGCGGCCTCGGGGTCGGTCTCGACGTCTGATGTCGCCGGCTCCGCGGCTTCGGTCTCCACCACGTCAGCGGTCTCGTCGATCACGTCGACGGACTCAGCTGAAGGGGCGTCGCCCTCGAAGCTAGTCACGGTTGTCAGTCCTCTCTTGCGTAAAGCGTCGTCTGCGGCCTAGCCGAACACCAGCAGGACCAGCTTGGCCAGGCCTAGGTCCACCACGCCGATCAGCGCGACCATGAAGGCCAGGAAGAACAGCACGACGGTGGTGTAGCTGATCATCTGCTTGCGGTTCGGCCAGATCACCTTGCGCATCTCGGCGACGACCTGTCGCAGGTACGTCCACACGAAGACGAACGGGTTACGCCCGCCCTTTTCCGGGCCCGGGCGCTTCTTGGCCGTCTTGACCTTGGTCGGGGCGCCGTTCTTGGTGACGCCGGCCTCGGTCTCGGTGGCCTGCTCTATGTCCTCGTCGGCGGTCGTGGTGACCTGCCGTGACCGCTTCCCCGAGGGACGCAGCGGCCTGGTCGCCACCGCGGTCTGCCCGCGTCCGGTCGTGGTCTCGTCGCCGTCGCCTGCGGCGCCGGCACCTTCGCGCTCGTCGCTCACCGCATGCCCTTCCGTCAGTGTTTTGATGTGTCCACTATCCAGTGTCCACGATTGTTCATGTTCAGTTATTGCAGGGGCGACAGGACTTGAACCTGCAACCTGCGGTTTTGGAGACCGCTGCTCTGCCAGTTGAGCTACGCCCCTTCGAGGTTGGCAGGCCAACCTGCACGTCGGGGCCTACACAATTCACGCGCTCTCCATTCGCCCCGGGAAAACCGGCAAAACCGATGGATAGCGCGCTGTAGTGGGAAAACCCCGAGGCCCGAGTGTACATCGGCCCAGGTGCGCGAAGCTAATCCCCGCTACTCGCCGGCGGCTTTCCTCATCACCTGACCGCTCTCGCGGTCCCATTTGATCCCGGCGGAGTTTTCGCCTTGCTGGCCCATCATCGTGGTATAGCCCTCCATGACCGGCTCGCCCCTTTCGTCGGTGAGGACGTTTCGTGTGACGACGATGTCGGCGCCGAACCGCTCGTCCACCGAGTGGACGTACATGGTCCCGTACAGCTTGTCGCCGGCCTGGATGGGCTTGTGGTAGAGGAACTTCTGGTCGACCTGGACGATCTGCATCGTCTCCATGCCGAGGTCGACGTGCCTGAAGAAGTGCTGCTGGATCAGCAATGCGAGAATCGACATGAAGGTCAGGGGCGCGAGGATCGACTCGTAGCCGAGTTTGGCGGCCTCCTCGTCCTCGTAGGTTGCGGGGTCTGCCGCCTTGACCGCCCGGGCGTATTGGCGGATCTGTTCGCGGCCCACCTCGAAGCTGTCGGGATACTTCCAGACCATCCCGCGGATGTCGGTCTTGAGAGCCATCGACTACGCCAGCTTCGCCGTGGCGGTCGCACGGCCGAAGATCTTTTTCCCGCCCGTGGTGGCCGACAATGCGATGGTCACCAGCTTGTCTTCTGGATCCACTGACTTCACCCGGCCGCTGAACACGATCTCGGCACCCTTACCGTCGTTCGGGACGGGCACCACCGCGGTGAATCGCACGTTGTACTCCTTCACCGCGCCGGGGTCACCCACCCAGGAGGTGATGTAGCCACCGCCGAGGCCCATGGTCAACATGCCGTGAGCGATCGCGCTGTCCAGGCCGACCATCCTGGCGATCTCGTCGTCCCAGTGGATCGGGTTCAGGTCGCCGGAGACGCCGGCATAGTTCACCAGGTCCTGGCGGGTCAGCGTGATGACCTGCTCCGGAAGCTGGTCACCGACCTTCACCGAGTTGAACTCACGCAGTGGCATCGCTAAAACCCTCTACTCCCTCTCCGTCACTACGACCCACGAGCGTGGTGTAGGTCTCCTGTACCAATTCGCCGTCTTGATTGGTGACGATGTTCTTCGTCACGATGATGTCGGTGCCGAACGACCTGCGCATCGAGTGCACGTACACGTCGCAGTAGAGTCGATCGCCGGCTTTGATCGGCTGGAGGTACTTCAGCACCTGGTCAACCTGGACGATCTGGGCGTCCAGGATGCCGACGTTGGCCTGGGCGAAGAACGCACTCTGCGCCTGATAGCCGAACACGGAGATAAAGGTCAGCGGCGCCAGCAAGGCGTCGTAGCCGAGATCGGCAGCGGCCTTCTCCTCGAAGAACGCGGCGTCGGTGTTCTTGACAGCCACGGCATATTCGCGGATCTTCTCCCGGCCTACCACGTAATAGTCGGGATGCCGGTAGTGCATCCCGACGATGCTTTCGGACACTGACACGGGTCTAGAACCTACCCAGTCAAGCTCAGCAACCGCGAATTGGCGCTAGCGTGTCTCCCGATGCGGCTGGTGCTTGCCACAGTTCGGGCAGAACTTCTTCAGCTCGAGGCGGTCGGGGTCGTTGCGACGGTTCTTCTTCGTGATGTAGTTGCGGTGCTTGCACACCTCGCAGGCCAAAGTGATCTTCGGCCGGATATCGGTACTCGAGGCCATGGGGGCTGCCTTCTTTCACACTTCTCGTTGTTGTCTTGTAGCGATGGCCGGACTCGAACCGGCGACCTAACGATTATGAGTCGTTCGCTCTAACCGACTGAGCTACATCGCCTGGTGATGGCTCACGCCAGTCAGCCCGGCGCCCACCGAGCCCCCTAACGGAATCGAACCGTTGACCTTTTCCTTACCATGGAAACGCTCTGCCGACTGAGCTAAGGGGGCCTGACCCGCACAAGGGCCCTGTAGAGGGTACAGCTTGCCGCGGTGGGCCGCCAAACAGCGGGTTGGCCGGTCAGCTTCGCTGCCCGGCATGCCCGCCTCTGAGCGACAATCTCTCCGCTTCCACGCGCAGCCCCAGTACGCGCGTGTGAATTCGGTGCTCTGTCCCCCGCGGCATCCCGCCACCGTCGTAGCGACCGCGGCCGACTCTGCGCACTCTGCCTCGCCGGGTCTCCCAGCGCAAGGCGTCTGAAACTGACTTCGACGCCCGCCCGGGCGTCTCGAAGCCGCGCGCGGCGAGCATCTCGACGAGGTTCGCGACGGTCGCGGGACCGTGCGCGAGCAGATGGGCCGTGAGCACATAGCGCAGCTCGATCCCGCGCAGGCGTCGTCGTTTGGTCATGTCAGAGGTTGGCATGCGTGGCCGACATCTCTGCGTGTCGCTCAGAGGTGGGCAATCAGTGCACTGGTCCGCGGCGCCGGCTTGGCCATAATTGAGTGCCATGACCGAAGACGGTGCGACGCGGGTCGCGGTGTACCTCGACTTCGACAACATCGTGATCTCCAGGTACGACCAGGTGCACGGCCGCAACTCATTCCAAAAGGACAAAAGCCGTGGTCTGGACGCCGAGCGCCTCGGGCGGGCGACCGTTGACGTCGGCGCGATCATCGACTTCGCCTCGTCTTTCGGGACCCTGGTGCTCACCCGCGCCTACGCGGACTGGTCCGCTGACGTCAACGCCGGCTACAGCGGCCAGCTGGTCGCTCGCGCGGTCGATCTGGTGCAGTTGTTCCCGGCCGCGGCCTACGGGAAGAACGGAGCCGATATCCGGCTCGCGGTCGACGCGGTCGAAGACATGTTCCGACTGCCCGATCTGACGCACGTCGTGATCGTCGGCGGTGACTCGGATTACATCGCGCTGGCCCAGCGCTGCAAGCGGCTCGGCCGCTATGTCGTCGGGATCGGTGTCGCGGGTGCGAGCAGCGGGTCCCTTGCCGCCGCGTGCGACGAGTTCGTCACCTACGACGCGCTGCCCGGCATTCCTGCGCCGGAGGCGCCGAAGAAGCGGTCGCGCCGGGCATCCGCGCGATCCGACGACGAAGCGCCCTCGCAGGACGCGCAGGCCGCCGCAACGGGTCTTCTCGAGCGGGCCCTGCGGATCGCCCTGCAAAAGGACGACACCGAATGGCTGCACAACTCGGCGGTCAAAGCACAGATGAAACGCATGGACCCGTCGTTCAGCGAAAAGTCTTTGGGCTTTCGCTCGTTCAGCGACTTCTTGCGGTCTCGCGGCGACATCGTGGACCTCGACGAAAGCAGCACCACCCGCATGGTCCGGTTGCACACCGACGCGTGACAAGCCCCGTCGCTGCCGTTGCCCGGCAGTTCGTAGTCTGAAACCCATGGCCACCGACGACCGCCTGTACTTTCGCCAGCTGCTCTCCGGGCGTGACTTCGCCGCCAACGACGTGATCGCGCGGCAGATGCTCAACTTCGCCTACCTGATCGGCGACCGCGAGACGGGCGATGCCATGGTCGTCGATCCCGCATACGCCGCCGGCGACCTGGTGGATGCTGTCGAAGCCGACGGCATGCGCCTGTCCGGCGTGCTCGTCACGCACCACCACCCCGACCATGTCGGCGGCTCGATGATGGGCTTCGAGCTCAAGGGCCTCGCCGAGCTGCTGGAGCGGGTGAGCGTGCCCGTCCACGTCAACACCCACGAAGCGCGATGGGTGTCCAGGGTGACCGGGATTCCGGAGAGCGACCTGACCGCACACGAGCACGGTGACAAGGTCAGCATCGGCGACATCGAAATCGAGCTGCTGCACACGCCCGGCCACACCCCTGGGAGCCAGTGCTTCCTGCTCGACGGGCTCCTGGTCGCCGGGGACACCCTGTTCCTCGAGGGCTGCGGCCGGACCGACTTCCCCGGCGGCAACGCCGACGACATGTACCGCAGCCTGCATCAGCTGGCCGACCTGCCCGGCGACCCGACAGTGTTCCCCGGGCACTGCTACTCGGCCGAGCCAAGCGCCACGCTATCGGAGGTCCGCCGCACCAACTACGTGTTCCGCCCGACCAGCCTGCAGCAATGGCGGATGCTGATGGGTGGCGCCTAACCGCGGTAGCGCGCCGCCACGACCCTTGCATTTCGGAACGGCGTTACGTAACGTCTTTCCACATGGGAGATCGGGTTCACTACAGCGTCGACGAGGCGGTCGCGACGATCCAGATGGACGACGGCAAGGTCAACGTGCTGTCGCCGGTTATGCAGCGAGAAATCAATGAAGCGCTCGACCATGCGGAACTTGAGGGAGTCGGCGCGGTCGTGATCGCGGGCAACAGCCGGGTATTCAGTGCCGGGTTCGACCTCGGCGTGCTGACGGCGGGGGGCGACGCCGCGATCGGCATGCTCGTCGGCGGCTTCGAACTCGCGGCTCGGGTCCTGGCGTACCCCAAGCCGGTCGTGATGGCGTGCACCGGCCACGCGATCGCGATGGGCTCGTTCCTGTTGCTCGGCGGCGACCACGTGATCGGCTCACCAGACCATCGGGTGATGGCCAACGAGGTCGCGATCGGGTTGACGATGCCGCGCGCGGCATTGGCGATCACCCGCCATCGGCTCACCCCCGCGGCCTATCAGCGCGCGGTCGGGCTGGCCGTCCCGTTCGTCGGCGAAGAAGCCGTCGCCGCAGGCTATCTCGACGAGCTGGTGGCATCCGACCGGGTGCGTGCGCGCGCGCAGGAGGTCGCGCGGAACTTCACCGCGCTGGATGCCCGAGCGCACGCGGCGACCAAGCTGCTGGCCCGCGCCGAGGTGCTCGACGCCATCCGCAGCGGGATCGACTTGGAATTCCGGCAGGCACAGTAGGTCTGGGGTGCCGCGGACCAAGCAACGCACGCCCGAGCTTCGCGACAAGCTGCTCGACGCGGCCCTCGCTGCGCTGAACGAGCACGGGATCTCGGGCTTCACCACGCGCCGGGTGGCCGAGCTCGCGGGCACGTCGGTGCCGGCCGTGTACGAGCTGTTCGAGGACAAGGCGGGGCTGGTTCGGCAGGTTTTTTTCGAAGGCTTCCGGCTGCTGGGCCGCGAACTCGCGACGGTGCCGGCAACGGACGATCCGCTGGCGGATGTGGCAGCGCTTGCGCCGGTGTTCCGCCGGTTCTGTCTGCGCCGGCCCGCCTTGGCGCAGGTGATGTTCACCCGACCGTTCGCGGACTTCAATCCGGGCGCCGAGGAGCTGGCGGCCGGTGCGTCGGTGCGCGAGGTCTTCATCGGACGCATCGAGCGGTGCGTCGACTCGGGACTGCTGGTCGGCGACCCGACCGACATCGCGCACGTGTTGCTGGCCCTGGTGCAGGGTCTGGCCGTACAGGAGGGCGGCCGATGGCTGGGGAACTCGCGGGCTTCGGTGAACCGACGATGGACGCTGGGGGTGAAGACACTGCTGGACGGATTCGCGGCCGCGGCGGGTCGAAGACTAAGAGACCGCTAGATCTTGCGGTGCTCGGGTCCTCGGCGTCGACGGCGTCGTGGACGTCGCACCTCGTCCTCCGCGGCGGCCGTTTGTCGTGTCAATAGTTGCTGTGATACCCATGTGATTGGCAACAAGCTGCGGCGACGCGTACTTCTAATCGTCGCTGAGAGTGGCGTCACGATTGGCTGGGTGGCTTCCGCCCGGCCAATCAGGAAAGGTGGAACGCCGTGGGGTGGATCAGAGACCGCTGGCACGACCTGGCTCACGCGGGATCCGGCACGTGGTTGGCGGTGGCCCTGTGGGCCGCGGTCATCCTCGGCATCATCGCGCTCGTCTATGTCAGCCGACAGCTGAAGCGGAACCGGGAGCTCAAGATCGAACAGATGCGGCCCCATGTCGCGCTGTTCATGGAGCCCCATGCCGCCGATTGGCATGTCGTCGAGCTGGTCGTCAGGAACTTCGGGCAGACCGCGGCCTACGACATCGAGTTCTCGTTCCTCAACCCGCCAACCGTCGCGCAGTACGAGAACGCGCACGACGGCATGGTCGACATCGCCGAGTTGCGGATGCCTGGTGAACTTCCGGTCCTGGCGCCCGGCCAGGAATGGCGGACGGTGTGGGATTCGGCGCTCGACCGCTACGAACTGGGTGGCTCGATCGAGTGGCGTTTCGTGGGGACGGTCACCTACCACGACCGCCCAGACGACAAAACGGGATGGCGCAAGCTCAACGGTGGCCGTCGGTCCTACAAGACCAACGTCGTGCTGGATTGGGACGACATGCAGCCGGTCCAGCGCGTCGAGTTGATGACCACGCACGATCTGGCCAAGCGCGAGAAGCAGAAGCTGGAACTGTTGCGGACCGTGCTGACGTATTTCCACTACGCCAGCCAGGAGACCCGTGCGGAGGTCTACCGCAGCGAGATCGATCGGATCAACCGCCTCATCGAGGAGGTACGGGACCGGTTGCGGGTCAAGCAGCTGGAGGCTCCCACCGATGTCAGCCTGCCCCGCCTGCAGCCCACGCAGCAGGCAGAACCGGACGCGGAGGCGGAAACGGAGCTGATCCCCGAGGCCGACGAGGGCCGCCACCGCGAGCAGCCCGTCTAGGAGCCGCGACGCCCTGCCGGCGGAGATTTCTGACGTTCGCCCCTGCCGAAGACGGCCGACGAGCGCGCACAATCGAAGCGGATGCGCGGAAAGGAGTCGGCGATGAAGGCGAACGTTGGCGACTGGTTGGTCGTGAAAGGGACGACAGTCGAGCGGCACGAACAGCGCGGGATGATTGTCGAGGTGCGCTCCGCAGACGGCTCACCACCCTACGTGGTGCGTTGGGCCGGCGAGCACGTCACGACGGTGTATCCAGGTCCTGACGCCATCGTCGTTACGAGCGCGGAGCAGAAAGCGGCCGACGAAAGGGCCAGGCACCGGTCGGCTTCCACATAGCGCACCGATACCAGCTTAACCACAGGCAATCACCTGGAGCCTTGCAGCACAGTCTTATTGACGCACATGTCAAGTGGTGCAACCGACTCTCAGCGTGTTGTACGGACTCGGTATGGTTCCTACCAACTTTGCCTGCCATCGTCTGGCGCATGAAAAGACGAGCAGTAGGGATAGCGGCGACAATGTTGGTGTCCGGGGGCCTTGGGTTAGCCGCATTGGGGCTGGCAACGGGGACCGCCGCGGCACAGCCCGTTTTTGCGCCGCAATACCACTGGTGCCCGGGCGACTTCTGGGATCCAGGCTGGGGCTTCAACTGGGACTGGGGCGTCTGCCACGACGACCACCACCGCGACATTGACGCCGGCGACCACAGCCGTGACTGGTGGGGCGGCCCGCCGCCACCGCCGGCACCGTGGGGCCCGCCGCCACCGTGGGCCCCGCCGCCTCCGTGGGCGCCGTAACGCAGGGCACGAAAAACTAACGCGAGCAACCGAACCGGACGGGGCAGCGTTGATCACTCGACGGGGCCCTCATAGCGCTGCGCGAACTGGGCGGGCGGCACCGGCCATTGTTCACCCCGGTCACCCTTGACGATCCAGCCGCCTTCAGCCGCCGTCACACGTCCTTCCAGGGTCTCGATCAGCTCTCCGTCCCTTGCGGGTCTTGCGAACACGAAACCCGTTCTGCGCCATTGCCCGTTGTCGACATGTTCGTGACTGTCCCGGAAGATGTCGTCGCGCACCGACCACCGATTCCCGGAAGGATCCCGCACCAGCCAGTCGCCTGCCTGCGCCCGCATGGTGTCACCGGTTTCCGTGGTCCAGGTCCACGGCCGGTGTTGTTGTTCGGCGGTGACGACGCCGATCCGGCGAAACCGCTGCCACGCGGGTCGGGACCGGTATCCCAATTCGCGCAACTGTGCCAGTGTCGTCGCCAAACTGGCCAACGCGTCGTGCAGGTAGCCCGGGTTGGATTCGATGGCCGGCCAGTCCACCAACTTGGGGTGGGTTTTGCGGTGGTCGTCGCGGCGCTCGCCATGGCGCCAGCCCGCCTTCCGGTAGTAGCGGGACCAGTCCTCGTGCTCGGCGCGTGCCATCGCGAGCGCCGTCGACCGGTCGAAGCCCATGGCTGCCAGCTGCTCCAGAGGCTCGCCCGAAGACATCCGCGGCGCAACGGGTTCCGCGCTGTCACCGATGATGTTCCAGGTGTGACCGCCGATCTGCTCGACGATCCACAGCGCATTGCGCACCTGGCGGCGATTGGACCCGCGGTAGAACTCGCTGAGCTCGGCCCACGGTCGGCTGGCGGGTGAAGTGCCCCCAACGGTGGCGACATATCGCTCGTGGATGAGCTTGGCTGCCCGTTCCCAGGCGTCGTGGGCTTGACCCTCGGGAAGGTCCATGGCCATGCGATAGGTGCGCAATTGGCCGAAGATCGGCTCGCGGTCGTCGTTGCTGCCGGCGTCGGGGTTCCAGGCATAGATCCGCAGATTGGGAAACCGCGTCGCGAGCCTGGTGCCGATCGTCGGGTCGAGCAAAGCCTTCCCGTCCACGAATACCACCGCCTTTGCACCAGGGCCGGTTTCGCGGTCTGCGTCGATCAACTGCAACAAAGTCGGCAGCGTCGGCGCGTCGGTGACCGCATCGATGCAGTGTTCAGTGGACGGCAGGCCGAATCGCTTCTGCCGGAATTCGTGGTCGCGCCGGTATTCGTCGGCGGCGTCGCCGACGAGCGTGAGCGTCGGCAAGGGCCGGTCGCCGCTGTCATCGAAGAAGTCGCGCTCGAGTTGTCGCTGGGCATAGTCGGCGCAGAGTGCAAGGGTCAGCGGCGAGGTTCCGCAGATGAGAATCCGGTCGACAGGCTGGGCGACGATGTCGTCGAGCAGCCGGCACGCAGTGACCTCGTACTTACCCACCGTGTCTGCGGCCCATCGGGTGTCGCTGCCGCCGAACTGCTCGGCCCGCCAGGCGGCGGCGTGCCACGGATCGTCAATGCGCACGATCAGCGGGATGCGCCGGTTGACGCCCAGCCCGGTCATCCGCTGTCCGATGGCGCGCAGTCGGTCCACGTTGGTCACCGGGTCCGCGTCGAGCAGGTACAGCCGGTTCGCCTTGTGCCAGAAAGGCAGCGCCGCCAGCGAGTCCGGCCGGCCCAGGTCGGCGGGAATCACGCGCGCCCCCTGACCGCGGGAATCCGTCACACACATCCGCTCCGGGTTGTCGGCGACGAGGACCAGATGGCTGCCCGGTTCCAGGGTGCGCGCCACCGCGCCGACGACGGACTGCGAGTCGTCGTCGACACCCACCACCACCGTCACCGACCTGGCGAAGCGGGCCCGGAACCGATCGAGCTGAGCATGGAACAGCGTGATGCCCACGGTGGCGACGCCGAAGAAGATGACCCCCATTGCCGTCAGCCGCGCCACCTCCAAGGCGGCCGGAGTCGGCAGCGGGCAGATGCGTCCGCTGTTGAGCTGTAGCTGGCCGGTGCTGCCCTTGACCAGCTGCAGGGTCCAGTTCAAGGGCGTCACGAACATCGGATGTGTCGCGTCGTGGCAGTTCCAGTACGAGGCGAAGCTCAGCACGCAGTTGACCGCGGTCAGGCCCAGCACGATCGTCACAGGCAGGCTGCTGCTTGCGCCTCCCCCCGACCGGAAGCTGAACACGCACAAAGCGAGAATGAGCCCGACGACGATCAGGACCGACTGCCACGATCCCGGGCTTCCGAACCATCTCACCGCCGGCGGCAGGCCGTCTCGCAGCGACGGAATCATCGCCAGCAGCGCAAGATAGGCGATCGACGCGGCCGTCAATGTCAGCAAAGCGATCCGGACGCCATGCGTGATGCCGACCTCGGGCGGTCGCACCGGACGCGACGCCAGCGCCTGCCATCGACCGATGGACCCGAATGATTGCATCGCTCATCCGAACCGAACGCCGCTCATGACAACCATGGGTCAATCATTCATCGCCGGCAACCATTTGTTGGATCGTTGCCGAAAACAGCGCTTTGCTGGTTTCTCCCCAAGCCCCACGGCAAGCGGAATTACGATTAGCTGGTCGAGCTGTTCAGGAGGGGCCGATCACATGCCTCGCATCTTCTTGAGTCATTCCAGTCGGGATAACCGGCAAGCGATTGCGTTGCGTCAGTGGCTGATCGAACAGGATCCGCAGCTGGCCGGCGAGATCTTCCTGGATTTGGACCGCGACACCGGGATCCGATCCGGAATGCGGTGGAAGGACGCGCTGCGCCAGGCCAGCGCGCGCTGTGAGGCGGTGATCTGCCTGCTCTCGCCGAACTGGGAGACCTCTGCCGAGTGCCGGACCGAGTTCCGCTTCGCCGAGTACCTGAACAAGCGCATCTTCAGCGCCCGGATCGCGCCGCTGACCGGTGACGATCCCACGCGCGAGTGGCAGCAGATCGACCTGTTCGGCGACGGCCCCACGACCGAGCTCGACATCGATGACGGCGACGCGCCGGTCGTGTTTCGCTCCGAGGGCCTCCATCGGCTGCGACAAGGCATCACGGAGGCCGGCATCGGCGCAGATTCCTTTGCGTGGCCCCCTCCGACGGACCTCCAGCGCGCGCCATACCGCGGGTGGGAGCCGCTCGAACAGGTCGACGCGGCGGTCTTCTTCGGCCGCGACGCCCAGATCCTGCGCGGCCTGGATGGACTGCGCGGCATGCGCCGATCCGGGTTGGAGACGATGTTCGTGGTGCTCGGCCCGTCCGGCACCGGCAAGTCGTCTTTCCTGCGGGCAGGGTTGTTGCCGCGGCTGCGCCGCGACGATCGCGAATTCCTGTTGCTCGACATCGTCCGGCCGCAACGCCGTGTGGTGACCGGCGACACCGGGCTGGCCCGCGCCCTTCACATCACCCGCGAGTCGTTCGGGCTGCATTCGCCGAAGCTCGGTCAGATCAAAGAGACTTGCCTCCGCGGCGACGTGGGCGAGGTAAACAACTGGCTGCTCGAGCTGCAGCACGTGGCGTGCGAGCGGCTGCTCGACAGGCCTGCCGACGCAGCTGCGCCGACGCTGGTGTTGCCGATCGATCAGGCTGAGGAACTGTTCGGGGCCGACGCGGGGAGCGAAGCGTCGCTGTTTCTGCAGCTGATCGCCGACCTGACCCGCGGGGACGACGAGAGGGTCGCAGTGGGGTTCATCGCCGCCGTCACGATTCGCACCGACCGCTATCAGTCATTGCAGACCGCGCCAGGGCTGGCCGGGGTGGGCAGTGTGTTGTTCGACGAACTCAAACCGATGCCGCGCACCCAGTTCAAGGAAGTCATCACCGGTCCCGCAGACAGGGCGACCGAGGGCGGCCGTCCGTTGGAGATCGAACCCGCACTGGTCAACACGTTGCTCGACGACTGCACCGAAGGCGGCGACACCCTGCCGCTGCTGGCACTCACGCTGGCGCGGCTCTACGAGGATTACGCAACCGACGGCGCGTTGAGCCTGCGCGACTACCAGTCGATGGGCGGTATGCGCAGCGTCGTGCGCACCGAGATCGACGGGCTAGTGTCGCGTGACGCCGAGGAACGCGCCGCGCAGCTGAGACTGCTGCGCGCCGCGTTC
This sequence comes from uncultured Actinomycetota bacterium, assembly GCA_963811535.1. Taxonomy (GTDB): domain Bacteria; phylum Actinomycetota; class Actinomycetes; order Mycobacteriales; family Mycobacteriaceae; genus Mycobacterium. The sequence goes on from CAWERF010000005.1 coordinate 326,122, forward strand.
ATTCCGTGGCTCGCCACCGTGAACCCCGACAATGACCAGCCGATGCGCCGCGTCGCGCAGTGGAATGACCTGCCAACCGAAAGTTGGCCACTGCTAGAGAAATTCGTCGCCAAGCGGCTACTCGTGAAAGACACTCGCGACGGGAACGTCGTTGTCGAGGTGGCATTGGAGAGCCTGCTGCGGCAATGGGACGACCTCGCGCAGTGGTTGGCCGACGAAAGAGAAGACCTCAAGGACGCCGACAACATCGAGCGAGCTGCCCGCGCCTGGGACCAGACCCAACACAACGATGCCTGGCTGCTCGAGGGAACACGGCTTGCCGATGCCGAAACACTCGCGGCCAAGCCGGGATTCCGCGACCGCCTGCAATCCACCCGCGACTACCTGACCGCGTCTCGCCGGCGCGAACAGGAACGCATCGAGGCCGAAGCGCGGCATCAGGCCGCCGAGCTGCGGGCGGCAAAAGACCGTCAGCAAGCCGCCGAAGCCCTTGCCGCCGCGGAAGTCGAGGCGAGGGAGCAGGCTCAGGCATATGCCGTCGTGCTGCGGCGGCGATCGCGCATCCTGCGTGCGGTTCTCGCCGTCACGCTGGTGATCGCCACCGCGGCCGCTGTCGGGTTCGTGATGGCCACCAACGCCACCGAGCGGGCGGACCAGCGAACGCGCGAGGCGCTGCGGCTGAGGTTGACCTCGCAGGGCCAGGCCATGCTCGCCGGCGTGGAGGGTGGGGGCGACGTACGCGCATTCCAAGAGTTCCTCGCCGCGCACACGATCAACCCGGCGGACTTGGGTTCGCTGCTCACCGCGGTGGTGACCCGAGTCGACATGACGAGGATCATCGAGGCCGGCGGCCCGATCATGGATGTCTCGGTGAGCCCCGACGGCCACCGCATCATCTCCGGCGGCGCCGACGACACGGTACGAGTCTGGGACATAGACACCGGACAACCCGCAGGACCCCCGATGACCGGGCATGCCACCAAGGTCACCAATGTGGCGTTGAGTGATGACGGCCACCACGTGCTGTTCGGAAGCGCGGACAACACGCTGCGCGTGTGGGACGCAGACACCGGCCAACCAGTTGGCCCGGCGATGCCCGGCGCCAGTGCCGTGATGGATCTCAGCGACGACGGTCACCGCGTGGTCTCCGGGAGCCCCGACGGAGCCGTGCAAGTGTGGAATGCCATGACCGCACAACCCATCTCACCGCCGATGGCGGGAAACGACATCACCAGTGTCGCGTTCAGCAACGACGGGCAGCGCGTGGTCACCGGCACTTCCGGCGGCACGGTGCAGGTGTGGAACGCGAACAATGGACAACCGACCTCACCTCCGATGACCGGTCACACCGGCGACGTGACCGCGGTGACGTTCGACAACGACGGACACCGCGTCGCCTCCGGCGGCGCCGACCATGTCGTGCGGATGTGGAACGCCGACACCGGACAACCCGTCGCGGCGCCGATGCTCGGGCACACGAACACGATCTCGAGCGTGGCGTACAACCCGGATGACGGCCGGGTGCTCTCCGGCAGTAACGACGGGACCCTACGGCTGTGGGACGCGAGCAACGGGCAAGCGATCGGGCAACCGATGAGCGGCCACCAGGGAGCGGTCAACGGTGTCGCGTTCACCCCCGACGGGCACAGCATCGTCTCCGGTGGCGACGACGCGACGCTCCGGTTGTGGGACGCCGACATGGGCTCGCCGACAGACGCGGCGACCCCCACCGGGCCGAGCATGGTGTCCAGCGTGACAGTCGGCATGGACCGCCACCGAATCGCCTCGGGCGACAAGGACGGCGCGGTGCGGTTCTTCAATGCCGACACAAAGGCTCTCATCGGTTCGCCGATGAACGCACACCACGGACCGGTCACCAGCATTGCGCTCAGTGCCGACAACCATCGACTCGTCTCCGGCAGTGCGGACGGCACTCTCCAGTTGTGGAACACCGACACCCTGGCTCCGATTGGGCCGCCGATGACCGGACATCAGGGTGCGGCCACGAGTGTGGTGTTCAGCAGCGACGGGCACCGCATCATCTCCGGCGGCGCCGACACCACGGTGCGGATATGGGACGCCGACACCGCCAAACCCGTCGGCAGTCCCCTGACAGGTCACAAAGGCGCGGTATTGGCGGTGGATATCAGCACCGACGGGCAGCACATCGTCTCCGGCAGCGAAGACATGACGTTGCGGCTCTGGCAGGCCGGCACCGGCCAGCCAATCGGCACTCCGATGACCGGACACACCGGCGCTGTGACCAACGTCCAGTTCGGGCCCGGCGGCCGGCGTTTGATGTCACGTAGCCGCGACACCACCATGCGCCTATGGGACGCCACAACGGTGCGGTCGCTGGGCGGACCCATGAATGGTCACGCGCTGGGCGCGCTCCCGATCGCGGTGTCCTTTACCCCAGACGGGCAGACCATCACAGACATCGATTCGGACCCCACTCGAAGGCTGTGGCCCAAGCCAGCCGAGTCGTTGTGGCCAAGCTTGGTCTGCGCCAAGTTGTCGCAGAACATGAGTCACGAGCAGTGGCGCGATTGGGTATCACCGGCCATCGCCTACACCGAGGTCTGTCCCGGCCTGCCGATTCCACCAGACGACCCGAGTCAATGAGCGAGTGCCCTTGCCGACCAATATTTTTCGGCGGCGTAAAAGTTTAGTGAGTGGGGTTGCGGCGGGTGACCGCTTCGGCGCTTAAGCGGCCCGCAGTGTTGGGAATCGTTGGGTTGCAACCCCACTCTAGGCCGTATGCTAAACCCGCGACCGTAACGTTCAGAGCGCGTCAGACTGTGAATCGGCTGAGCCTTTGAGCTGGCATCTGACGGTGGAAATGCTCTGCATCTGCTGAGTGTTCGCTGTGGGACAAGACACACGTGCCCAGCAGTGCTGGTCGTTTCGGTGCTAAAACCCTTGTCCACCAGTCGCAATACGGCACGGGCCAGAAACGGCATCACCGCAGCGGGGTTTCGGATGCGCGGCATCCGGGGAACGTACGGACGGGACCGCGCAGGGTCGACATGGCAGCCTGTCAGCGCTCTCCCAGCACAACTGCAGTAGACAACCAGATCGGCTACATACGGTCAGCGCTGTCGGGGGCGATCACGCAAGTGAACACCTGGGAGGGAACAAACAGGTATGTATGTGAAACGAATGGCCAGCGCCGCGGCGATCGCCGCGAGCGTCGGCATGTCAGGACTCGCGATCGGCGTGGGGCTCGCAAATGCCGCCCCGCCGCCCTCGCCGCCGCCATGCAACGGGCCGAACTGCCAGCCAGGCGGTGCCGAGCAAGGCGGGCCGGGTAACCACGGCAACCCACCGCAGGGCGCGCCGAACAACCCGGGCAACCCACCGCAGGGCGGACCCAACGGCCCGGGCAACAACGCGCCCCAGAACGGGCCCAACAACCAGGCCGGCCCACAGAACCCGCCGAACGGGAAGTTCGGCCGGGGTGATGCCAACCAGGGCGGCCCCGCGAATACGCCTCGCGGATTCAGTACTCCGGGCAACGGTGCGCCGCAGGCACCGGGCGACGGTGACCGTGACCACGGGTGGAACGACGGTCCGCCTCCTGGCGGCCCGCCGCACGACTGGGACGGCCCGCCGCCTCCGGGTGGCTGGAACGGCCCGCCGCCTCCCGGCGGCTGGAACCGCCGTTGGGACGGACCGCAGCGTGACATAGATCAGGCGCGGTTCGATCACCAGCCGTTCGATTGGGACGACTACGAAGCCGTCCCGGTCCTCGATCCGAACCTGGGCTGGGGATTCTGGTTCTTCGGACTCTGGATCCCGCTGTAATCGGCCGTCCAACGGAAATCAGTTCCGGCGTCGCGCGCAGTCCTCACCAGGGGCTGTTCGCGGCGCCGGAGCCGTTTATGGGCTATGAGGACATAGCGCCCGCGGCGGCACGTGTGCGGGTGATGTTGGGCTCGTCGTGACCGGAGTCTCTCACCGCGTTTCGCACCGCGTCGCCAACGGCGTCGGCGCTGTCGGCAGGGACCAACGCAATCACGCATCCGCCGAAGCCCCCACCGGTCATCCGGGCTCCCAGCGCGCCTGCCCGCACCGCGGTGTCGGCAATCAGATCGATGTGGCCGGTGGTGATTTCGAAGTCGTCACGCATGGAGGCGTGCGACGCGGTCAGGATGCGTCCAGCCCGGGCGAGATCGCTATCACCCAGCGCGGCAACGAAATCCAGTACGCGCTGGTTTTCGGTGAGGATGTGACGGGCGCGTCGGGCATCTACCGGGTCGCTCACCGCCGCCAGCACCGACGCACCCCGGTCTTGCACTTCACGCAGCGACGAGACGCCGAGATCGGCAGCTGCCCGTTCACACGACTCGCGACGCGCGGAATACTCGCCGCCCGCATGGCGATGCCGCGCCCGCGAGTCGATGAGCAGCAGCGCGGCGCCCGACGCTCCGGGATCGAAGCTCACCGGCTCGACGGTCACCTCGCGGAAGTCGATCAACAGCGCCTTCGACGGCTCCCCGAAAAGCGAGGCCAGCTGGTCCATCAAACCCGTTGGAGCACCGACGTATTCATTCTCGGCCCGCTGTGCGATACGGGCCGCCTCGACACGGTCGATGGATTCACCGGCGGCGCACGTGATCGCGCCGAGCACCGCGCATTCCAGCGCCGCCGACGATGCCAGGCCCGAACCCATCTCGACGCCGCTCGCGACTGCCATCGTGCCCCCCACCGGCGGGTGGCCCGCGCCGCGCAAAGCCCACATCACCCCCGCGACATACGCGGCCCAGCCGGTCACGTCGGCCGGCGTGGTGTCGAGCGGGATCGCGACCGTGCCGTCCGCACGGTCGGTGCCGACCGTGATCGCATCGCTGTCATCGGGATCGAACGTCACCGTGGTGCGTTCGGGAAGCGCGATCGGGAGCGCGAACCCGAGGTTGTAGTCGGTGTGCTCGCCGATCAAATTGATCCGGCCCGGCGCTGAGTATCTGATCGTCATCGAAGCTCGCGAAGGTGTTGCGCGACGCGCTCCGGGGTGACGTCGCTGATGAACGCGTCCATCGCCGACTCCGACGAGGACAGGTATTTCAGTTTGGTCGCGCTGCGCCGGATCGACATCAGCTCGACGTGGAAGTACCCCTCCCTCTGCTCGTCGTTGTCGGCGTACTGATGCAGCGCCGACATATACGGCAGTGGCGCCTCGTACATGCGGTCGAAGCGCCTCAGCACGTCGAGATAGATTTGCGCGAACCCGTCCAGCTCCGCGTCGCGAAGGTCAACGAGGTTGTGCACGAACCTGTTCGGATAAACGTGAACTTCCACCGGCCAGCGCGCGGCGAACGGCACGAACGCGGTGAACAGGTCGGTGTGCGCGATGACGCGGCTGCCGTCGCCCACCTCGTGGGCGAGCAGATCCGCAAACAGGTTGCTGCCGTTGCGCGCTTTATGCGTCCGCGCCTGACGCAGCATCTCGGCCGCACGTGGCGCCAGGAATGGATAGCCGTAGATCTGGCCGTGCGGGTGGGTCAGCGTCACGCCGATCTCCTCGCCCCGGTTCTCGAAGCAGAACACCTGCTCGATCCCCGGTCGGGCCATCAGGTCCGCGGTCCGGTGCCGCCAGGCGTCCGCGACGAGGCGGGCGTGCGAAAGCTCGAGGTCGGCGAACGATGCTGTGTGGTTGCTGGAGAAGCAGATAACTTCGCAGCGGCCGTGGCCGGGCGCGGAGACGAACCCGGAGCCGTCAGGCGTCGGAAGGTCCAAACGCGACGTTCCGACTCCCGATAGGCTCGGGAAGCGGTTCTCGAAGACGACGACGTCGTAGTCGGGTGCGGGCACCTCACTGGTCAGGCCGGACGGCCCGGGGCACAGCGGGCATTGATCGGCGGCCGGCTTGTAGGTGCGGTCTTGGCGCAGCGCCGCGATGATCACCCACTGGCCGGTCTGGCGGTCGAAGCGCAGCCGGGACTCGTGAGTTTCGCGGCCAGCCAGCGGCCGTCGATCGGGGACCGGCTCGGGGGTGCGGCCGGGCAGCGAGAAGAACAGCAGCTCGCGGCCGTCGGCCAGCGGCCACCGCGTCGGCGCTGTCGCGATGTCTCCCAATTCGTCTCCCCACGTCGGCTCGAACACAAGTAAACAACTAGCGGTTCAGGCCGAGGCAAACTGTTACGTTCTGCGGTGGCAACGTGCGAACGCGCGCTATGAGGAGTTGATCGACCACGATTACCACCCCGCTGGCCGACAACGTCTTGCAGCTCCACGTCGGCGGACTCGACTACGTGTTGATCGCGGTCTACTTCGTCTTCGTTCTCGGCATCGGCTACCTGGCCCGTAGTCAGATCGCATCGAGCCTTGACTTCTTCCTCTCTGGGCGGCGGCTTCCCGCATGGGTCACCGGTATCGCGTTCGTGTCGGCGAACCTCGGCGCCGTCGAGATCATGGGCATGTCGGCGAACGGGGCCCAGATCGGCCTGTCCACAATGCATTACTACTGGATCGGCGCGGTCCCGGCGATGCTGTTCCTCGGCGTGGTGATGATGCCGTTCTATTACGGCTCCAAGGTCCGCAGCGTTCCCGAGTTCATGCGCAGGCGCTTCGGCACGGGCGCGCATCTTGTGAATGCCATCAGCTTTGCCGCCGCGCAGGTGCTGATCGCCGGTGTCAACCTGTTCCTGCTGGCGACGGTGATCAATGCGCTGCTCGGCTGGAGCAAATGGGTCTCGCTGATCGTCGCGGCCGCGATCGTGCTCACCTACACCGCGCTCGGCGGGCTCTCGGCCGCGATCTACAATGAGGTGCTGCAGTTCTTTGTGATTCTGGCGGCGCTGGTCCCGCTCACCATCTTCGGGCTGATCAAGGTCGGTGGATGGAGCGGCCTGCGCGACAGGGTGATCGACACACACAAGGCCGACGGCTCGGTGACCGCGTCGGTGCACGAGCAGCTCACGACGTGGCCGGGTCAGGCGCTCAGCGGCTTCTCCAGCCCGGTCTGGTCGGTGATCGGCATCGTGTTCGGGCTCGGGTTCGTCCTGTCCTTCGGCTATTGGACGACGAACTTCGTCGAGGTGCAGCGCGCGATGGCGTCGAATTCGATGTCGGCGGCACGTCGGGCGCCGATCATCGGCTCGTTCCCGAAGATGCTTATCCCGTTCGTGGTGGTGGTGCCCGGGATGATCGCCGCGGCCGTGATCGGCGACATGATCCACTTGAAAGCCACCGGCAAGGGCAGCGTCACCTACAACGACGCGATGCTGTTGATGATCCGCGACATCCTTCCCAACGGCCTTTTGGGTGTCGCCGTCGCCGGCCTGATCGCATCGTTCATGGCCGGCATGGCCGCCAACGTCTCGGCGTTCAATACCGTGTTCAGCTACGACATCTGGCAGCAGTACGTGGTCAAGGACCGCTCCGACAACTACTACATCCAGGTGGGGCGATACGCGACCGTCGCGGCGACCGTGCTCGCGGTCTTCACCGCGCTGATCGCGTCGGGCTACTCCAACCTGATGGACTATCTGCAGACGTTGTTCGGCTTCTTCAACGCGCCGCTATTCGCCACCTTCATCCTCGGGATGTTCTGGAAACGGATGACGGCGACCGCCGGCTGGGTGGGTCTGGCCGCCGGAACACTTTCTGCCGTCTTCGTTTTCATCTTGTCCAAGGTCGGCGTCATCGACCTGCCCGGACAAGGCATGCCGTTCCTGGCCGCGGCGGTCGCCTTCATCGTCGACATCGTGATCAGTGTGGCAGTCAGCATGGTCACGGCACCCAAACCGCGAGAGGAGCTCGTCGGGTTCGTCTACGGCGAAACCAGCGTGCCGATCTTGTCCGATCCCGAGGATGCCGGTAAACCGTGGTATCTCAAGCCTGTTCCGCTCGCCGCGGTCATGCTGGTACTCGTCATCATTCTCAACGTCGTCTTCCACTGAGTCGCCCGAGGTGCCTTCATGACCAGCCCACACACCAACGAGGTGCTCGCCCGCCTCTTCGACATTCGCACCATCGTCGGCGCGCTACTCGCCATCTACGGTGTGGTGCTGACCATTGCGGGATTCTTCCCGGCGGTGCTGCGCAGTCACGACAACAAGGCCGCGGCCGGCGACCGGGTCGGCCTCTACGTCGGCACCGACGCGAACTGGTGGGTCGGGCTGGTGCTGATCGGCATCGCGGTCGCGTTCTTCACGTGGGCGTTCCTGCGTCCGGTACCGGTCGATGAGGTCGAACGCGCGGCGAGAGAGGAAGCAGAGGGATCAGCGGGCTAAGCTGCCACAGAAGAAGAGGCCCCAGTGGTCAAGACCACCTACACCCTGCGGTTCGCGGTGCTGTTAACGGCCGCGAACGGGTTCATCGACGCTCATACGTACATCAGTCGCGGCGGGGTGTTCGCCAACGTCCAGACCGCCAACGTGATCTTCGGTGCGATCGAGGTTTCCAACGGGCATTGGGGCCACGCGCTCGGCCACCTCTGGCCGATCTTGGCGTTCTTCACGGGTGTGCTGACGTCCGCACAGATCAAGTCAGAGCAGTCGCCGAAGCTGCTGCGCCACCCGTTGCGCTGGATCATGGGCCTCCAGGCGGCGGCCTTGGCCGCGTTCGGGTTTGTTCCGGCGTCCGTCCCCCACAGCTTCGTGACGGTCCCGATCTCATATCTCGCGGGCATTCAGATGAGCCTGTTCCGCAACATCGGCGACCTGCCCTACATGCCCGTCGCGACCACCGGCAATCTGATGCGCTTCATCGAGGCCGGCTACATCGGCTTCGTTGATCGACAAGCCACGTCTCGGAAAGCCTTTGACATCTATGGAATTCTGACCATCGTGTTCGCGGCCGGCGCGGTCGTCGGAGCATTCACCAGCATTGAATGGGGCGTGCATGCGATCTGGATTCCGGCAGCGGTCCTCGCTTTCACCCTCGTTTTGTTCGTGATCGACCAACACAAGAACGTCGAACCCTAGTGGCCCGCGTTTGAAGTTGTTTGGCGGTTGGCTTTCTTGAGGATTTCGTCGGCAGGTTTGGTCCAGACGAATGGATGGGCGCGGTTGTTCCAGCCGTTGATGTAGGTGCGGATCGCGGTGGTGAGGTCGCGGACGCTGCCGAAGGTGCCGCGGTGGATGGCTTGGCGTTCGATGATGCCGAACCAGATCTCGACCATGTTCATCCAGGACGCCGAGGTTGGGGTGAAATGCACTCGGATGCGTGGGTTTTCGGTGAGCCAGTCGCGGACTTCTTGCTTCTTGTGGGCGGCGTAGTTGTCCATCACCAGACGTAGTTCGTGATCGGGGTAGGCCCGGGCGACATGTTTGAGGAAGGCCAGGAATTCCTGGTGGCGGTGGCGCGGTTTGCAGACCCCGGTGACCTGGCCGGTCGCGATGTCCAGGGCGGCGAACAACGTGGTGGTGCCGTTGCGGACGTAGTCGTGGGTGTGGCGTTCAGGCATCCCGATCTGCATCGGCAGGGTGGGGGCGGTGCGGTCCAGGGCTTGGATCTGGGATTTTTCGTCGACGCAGAGCACGATCGCGTTCTCGGGGGGATCCAGGTAGAGACCGACGATGTCGGTGACCTTGGCGACCAGCTCGGGATCGGTGGAGAATTTGAATGTCTCGGCACGCCAGGGCTGGATTCCGTGGTCGCGCCACACCCGCGCCACGGTGCCGTAGCCGATCCCCAGGTGCTGGGCGAGCAGTCGGGAACTCCAGTGCGTGACACCGTACTTGCGCGGTGGCGGCGCCAACGTGACCGAGATCAGTTGTTCGCGGTCCAGGGTGCGCGGCCGGCCTGATCGGTCCTCGTCGAACAATCCCGCCACGCCGCCCGATTCGTAGCGGGCCCGCCAATTGATCACCGTTTGGCGTGAGATCGAGAACCGGCGCGCGATCTCGGCATGAGCAACGCCGTCAGCTGCCAACCACACGATCCGCGCCCGCAGCACCAGACCCGCTTTCGTCGACGACGACCGAACCCACTTCTCCAGTTGGTCACGATCACTATCGGGCACAGTCAACGGCGCTGCTCGCATACATAATTCAACCAAACATCACCGCCTAATAACTTTAGGCGCGCGGCACTAGAACTACTTGCACACCGGTGAGACCCGCAGCAGCGTGACCGGATGCGGCGGGACAACACCGCTGGTGATGGCGCCGATCGTGGTGGTGTCGGTGTGCGCCCACAGATCGCGGGCGGTGTAGCAGGGCGCGGGACCGAGCCCGACCTCGGCGACGCTGGTGTTGATCGTCACCGGGTTCTCGGTCGCATTGAGGAACGCGACCGCAACCGCGCCGTCGGAAAGGGGCTTCGTCAATATCCGCCCGTCCGCGGCCAACGGGCGCGCTGTCGACACGCGGGGGTCCTGATCGACGGCGATCACCTCGCGGTTGGTGAGGATTTCACGGGTCTGCGGGCTCATGGACCGCACGTCGTTGCCGGCGATCAGCGGCGCGGACAGCATGGCCCACAGCGACAAGTGGGCTCGCTGCTCGGTGTCGGTGAGATTCGGCTGCGCAAGCAGGAGGTGAGCCAGTTGATCGTCGCTCATCGCCGCCATCGCGCGGAGCTGGTTGACCTGATCCGTCGGGACCTCGCCGACCGTGAGGCCGTTGCGGATGCTCTGGAAGTGACGGGTGACGAATTCGTCCCACCCGATGCCGACGACCATCATGTCGGGGTCGGTCCAATAGCCGGGCCTGCTCGGTGTGACCGCCTTCTGGGCGGCGGCGAACGCCTCGGGCACGCCGCGGTACGCGCCCAGCGCGAAGGGGTCGAGGGGGCCGAGCTGCGGCAGCGCGTCGCGCCACACCGGAACCAAATCGGTGGTGGCGCGGGCCATGTCGGCGATGCCCGACCAGTCGTACCGCTCGCCTGCGGTGTAGTCATCCGAGCTGTTCGGGTTGATGCTGTAGACGATCGGCCTGCCGGTGGCCCGCAACGCGTCGCGCATTCGCGAGAAGACTTGCACCTGCTCATCGTGGTTGGCGTCGGGGTGGCACCAGTCGTACTTCAGGTAGTCGACGCCCCACGCGGCGAACGTCTGCGCGTCGAGCGTTTCGTGGCCGATGCTGGCGAGGGCCGGTGCAACGCTGCACTGGTCGTTGTAGGGGCTCGCGTACAGGCCGAGCATCATGCCGCGGTCGTGGGCGTAGCGGGCCACCGCGGCCATGCCGTCGGGGAATCGGGCAGGGTCGGCCTGCAGCTCTCCATGCGACCCACGCCGCGGAGCGGCCCAGCCGGCGTCGAGGTTGACATACCGATAGCCGGCGTCGCGCATCCCGGAGGACACCATCGCGTCGATCGTGGCCTTGACGTTGTCCTCGGTCAGGTCGATGCCGGAGTCCCAGGAGTTCCAACCCATCGGCGGGGTCGTCAGCAGCGACGACGGAGCGGGGTGACGCGGCGGGGCGCAACCGGCCTGGGTGGCCGCGATCAGGCAGAGCGCGGCGATGGTCGACAACAGCGGGATTCGCACCGACGGCTTTCCTTCCGACCGAAGATCGCCCCGACCCTACCGGCATGCTCGCCTACGATCCCCTGTATGGACGGCGAAGTGACGGTGCACATGGCGGCACCACCGATGAAGGTGTGGGAGCTGGTTTCCGATGTCGGCAACATCGGGAAGTTCTCACCCGAGACCTTCGAGGCCGAATGGCTCGACGGCGCGACCGGGCCCGCGGTCGATGCGAGGTTCCGTGGTCACGTCAAACGCAACGAGATCGGGCCGGTGTACTGGACGACGTGCCGCGTGACCGACTGCGAGCCGGGCCGCGAGTTCGGGTTCGACGTAATGCTCGGAAACCGAGCGGGCAACCATTGGCACTACCGGTTCAGACCACAAGGCGACGGTACGGACGTGACGGAGTCGTTCCGCATGCCCCAATCACCGTGGGTGAGCGTCTATTACTGGGCGTTCGGCGGGGCTCTTCGGCAACGTCGCAACATCCGCGACATGACCGAGACGCTCGAGCGAATCAAGGCCGTCGCGGAGGCGACGTAGCCCCTCGGTAAACACATGTAGATTCGTTTGACTGTCCGTTGAAGCCTGCGGTCTACTGATGGCTGTGCCGACGACCCGGTTAGGCGTGCCGAAATGACCCTGCCCCTGTTGGGTCCGTTGCCGCTGTCCGGGTTCGCCAACGCATGGTTCTTTCTGTACCTGCTCATCGTCGCCGGGCTGGTCGCGCTGTACGTCGTGATCCAGCGTGCCCGCAAGAAGCGGGTGCTGCGGTTCGCGAACATGGAACTGCTCGAATCGGTGGCGCCGAAGCAGGGCCCGGGCCGGTGGCGGCACGTGCCGGTGGCGTTGCTGATCGCCTCGCTGGCGGTGCTGACGACGGCGATGGCGGGGCCCACCCACGACATCCGGGTCCCGCAGAACCGGGCCACAGTGATGCTGGTGATCGACGTCTCCGAGTCGATGGTGTCCACCGATGTCGCGCCCACCAGGCTGGACGCGGCGAAGGCGGCGGGCAAAGAGTTCGCCGACGAGTTGACGCCGGGCATCAATCTCGGGCTTGTCGCGTTCGGCGGCACCGCGACGTTACTCACCGCGCCGACCGCCAACCGGGCGGTCGTGAAGCAAGCGATCGACTCGCTGCAGGCCGAAGCGCGCACCGCGACGGGAGAAGGCATCTTCACCGCGCTCCAGGCGATCGCGACGATCGACGCCGTGATGGGCGGCGGTGCGGGGCCGCCGCCGGCGCGCATGGTGTTGGAGTCCGACGGCAAGGAAACGGTGCCGACCGACCCCGACGCGCCGCGCGGCGCGTTCACCGCCGCGCGGGCCGCCAAGGACCAGGGCGTGCCGATTTCGACGATCTCGTTCGGCACGCCCGATGGCTACATCGAGCTCAACGGCGAGCGGATGGCGGTCCCCGTTGACGACGAGACGCTGCAGAAGATCACCGACATATCCGGTGGCCACGCGTTTCACGCGGCCAGCCTGGCCGAACTCAACAGCGTCTACGACACCTTGCAGCAGCAGATCGGCTACCAGATCGTGCGCGGAGACGCGAGTATGGGATGGATGCGGCTCGGCGCGGTTCTGCTGGCCGCGGCGGCTTTCGCGGCGGTGCTTCTGCATCGCCGGCTGCCGAGTTGAGCCACAGTCGCGAGGCGGACCGCGAGGAGGAGATCGTGAACAACACAGATGATGTGGCTGCGGGCGAAAACGGGGCCCTGCCCGTGATCCATCTGTCACAACTGCTGCGCGCTCCGGTGGTCGCCCGGTCGGGCGACACGGTGGGCCGCGTCGAGGACGTCATCGTCCGGTTGCGTGGCGACCGCTATCCGCTGGTGACCGGGATCGTCGCCGGGGTGGGCGGTCGCCAGGTGTTCATCGGCAGCGCCGCGATCAACGAATACGCGCCCGATCGCGTCGTGCTCGCCAAGAACAAAATCGACCTCAGGCGGTTTGAACGCCGCGACGGCGAGGTGCTGCTGCGCGCCGACGTGCTCGGGCACCGCCTGATCGACGTTGCCGCAGGCGAATTGGTACGCGCCTACGACGTGGAACTCGTTGACATGGGCGAGGGCTGGGTGGTGGCGCGGCTGGACACCCGCCGTCCACCCCGGCTGTTCGGGCTGTTGAAGACCCCGGGCGGCCACGCCGCCCGGGACTGGAAGTTCTTCGAGCCGTTGATAGGCCACGACCGATCCCGGGCCGTCCGGCGAGTATCCGAACGGGTCGGAAAGCTCAAACCCGCCCAGATCGCCGATCTCCTCGAAGACGCCGACAAGGCCGAGGGCGGCGAAATCCTCGACCGCGTGCGCAGCAACCCGGAATTGGAAGCCGACGTCTTCGAAGAACTCGACCCGGACAAGGCCAGCCGGTTGCTCGACGACATGCCTGACACTGAAGTCGCCGCGCTGCTGAGCAGGATGCGACCCGACGACGCGGCCGACGCGATCGCCGACCTGCGCCAGAAGCGGCGCCGAAGAGTGCTTGACCTGATGCCCGCACCGCACCGCACGAAGGTCATCACGTTGATGGGTTTCAACCCCGACAGCGCCGGCGGCCTGATGAACGTCGACATCGTGTCGTGCGGGTTGACCGCGACCGCGGGCGCGGCGCTCGCGGTGATCGCCGCCGCGCGTGACCTCCAGCCGGAGGCAGTGCTGAAGATGCACGTCCTCGACGCGGAGCGACACCTGGTGGGAGTGGCGTCGGTCATCACGTTGATCCAGGCCGAGCCGGCGGAATCCGTTACAGAGCTGATGGATTCGGATCCCGTCCGGGTGACGGCGGACGCGGATCTGACGGACATCGCGCTGCTGATGGCGGACTACAACCTATACACCATCCCGGTGGTCGACGACGAGGACCACGTGCTGGGCGTGGTGACGGTCGACGACGTTCTGGAGGCGACGATTCCCGAGGACTGGCGACGGCGTGAACCCGCACCCCGACCGGTCCGCGACACCACTGTTCCGGAAGGCGGTGATCGCCTTTGACGGAACGCGAAACACCCCGCAGCGCCGTCCTGGACAGCGCGCACCTCGGGGACATCGAGGGTGCGTTCGGGCGGATCAGGATCTCCGAGCAGGATCGGCCGCGCAGCTGGCGGGTCCGGCTGGCCACGATGCTGGCCATCGTCGGCCCCGGATTGATCGTGATGGTCGGCGACAACGATGCCGGCGGGGTGTCGACGTACGCGCAGGCCGGACAGAACTACGGCTACAGCCTGTTGTGGGTGCTGCTGTTGCTGATCCCGGTGCTGATCGTCAACCAGGAGATGGTCGTCCGGTTGGGCGCGGTCACCGGCGTCGGTCACGCGCGGCTGATCAACGAACGCTTCGGGCGCGGCTGGGGATGGTTCTCCGTCGGCGACCTCTTCTTGCTGAACTTCCTGACGATCGTCACCGAGTTCATCGGTATCACGTTGGCGGCCGACTACATCGGCATCTCCAAATACATTGTGGTTCCGGTGTCGGCGGTCGCGCTGATCGCGATCATGGCGACCGGAAGCTTCCGCCGCTGGGAACGAGCGATGTTCGTGTTCATCGCCGTGAGCCTGGTGCAGATCCCGATGCTGCTGATGTCGCACCCGCAGTGGGGTCTGGCGGGCAAATCGTTTGTCGTTCCGACCATCATGGGGGGCATCTCGTCGGACGCCGTGCTGCTGATCATCGCGATCGTGGGCACCACCGTCGCCCCCTGGCAGTTGTTCTTTCAGCAGTCGAACATCGTGGACAAGCGAATCACGCCGCGCTTCATCGGCTATGAGCGGGCCGACACCACCTTCGGCGCTTTCGTCGTGGTGGTCGGTGCAGCAGCGTTGGTGATGACCGGAGACTGGGCGGCCCGTGCCACCGGAACACGGGGCGGCTTCACCGACGCCGGCGCGATCGCACACCTGCTGGGTCAACACAGCAGCGTTCTGGGTGCATTATTTGCGATCGTGCTGCTCGACGCCTCGATTGTCGGCGCCGCCGCGGTCACGTTGGCGACCAGCTATGCGTTCGGGGATGTGTTCGGGCTCAAGCATTCCCTGCACCGCGGCTTCGCCGACGCGAAGCAGTTCTACCTGTCCTATACGCTGATGGTGGCGGCCGCCGCGGCGATCGTGCTGATTCCCGGCGCCCCGCTCGGGTTGATCACCACCGCGGTTCAGGCGCTGGCGGGCTTGTTGCTGCCCAGTGCCAGCGTGTTCTTGCTGCTGCTGTGCAACGACCGACAGGTGCTGGGGCCGTGGGTGAACCGGCCCTGGCTCAACCTGGTCGCGGGTCTCATCGTGAGCACGCTGCTGCTGCTGTCCGGAATCTTGATGGCGACGACCTTGTTCCCGCACCTCAATGTTCTGGGCGTCACGATCTATCTCGCCATCGCTCTCGTTGTCCTCGCGGTCGTGGCGTTTCTGACGCTGCGCTGGTTGAGCCGACGCCATGCCGAGCCGAAGCAGAGGGACGAGCTGGCCGAGACGTTGGCCCACGCCGACCGCGACACCTGGCGGATGCCGCCGCTGGCGCTGCTGGAACCGGTCAAATGGTCGGCCGGTACCCGCCTGGGCATGCTGGCCCTTCGCGCCTACCTTGTCGTGGGCGCGATCCTGCTTGTGGTCAAAGCCATTCAGCTTGCTCACTGAGGGCAGCCGACCGATAAGGCGGCGTAAACGTTTTTGGCGCAGGCGTATGAATTTCGTTCAGATCCATTCCGCCGCCGCCGAAGTCGGGATAGACCAACCATGCATGAGAAGCGCACGACGCGGGCCATCCACGGCGCCGAACTGGTGGTCGAGGTTTGTCGACGGAGACCACGCGTGGGGGTCGTTCAACATCCGATTGGGCCGCTCCGGGTTTCATCGTTACCGCTTGACGGTCTTCCCGCCCGGCATCAGTGATAGGGATCGACGCCTCCTACGGTTGTGGCGCGGCTGGCCGATCGGCGGCGTCTTGTTCTGGTTGCTTTCGGCGATGTGCCTGGGCGCCTCTTCGTCACCCGCGACGTTAGCGGCGCTGGTGGGCGTCTACCTCGGCACAGGTGCGGCGCTCTTTGCCCTGACCGCTGGGACTCGGCCGCGGGTGCGGTCGATGTCGTTGACGTTGATGAAGAGCTACGGATCGCCCGTCGACCCGAAACACGAAGCAGCCAGCCGCCCAGCAATGAGCCGATCCTGCGCGCAAAGCGTGGGAAAAACTCACCGGTGTGATGCTGGCGGCTGAGGACATGCTGCAGCGCGGCACACTCTCACCGGTGCAGTACGAGGCCGTCTGGTGGGATATCTACGACCGCATCGAGGCTGTCGCCGACATTCATTGAGCTGTGCCCGTTCTCGGCTCGCCGTCCCACCCGCGGTCGCGGAGCAGCAAATCTGCGACTGTTTCGCGACGTACCAGCTCACGAGTTTGGCCGTGCCGGACGGCGACCAGTGGCGGGCGGCACACCGAGTTGTAGTTGGACGCCATGCTGTGGTGGTAAGCGCCCGTGCAGGCCACGGCCAGTAGGTCGCCGGGGTGGATGTCGGTCGGCAGCTCGACATCGCGGGCGATTTCGTCGCCGGCTTCGCAGTGCCGGCCCACCACGGTGACCGGCTTGGTGGGTGTGGCCGGGTGCCGGTTGGCAAGAACCACAGTGTATTTCGCGCCGTAGAGGGCTACTCGTGGGTTGTCGCTCATGCCGCCGTCAACCGCGACGAACGTGCGTCCACCGGGCTGAGACTTCACGGTCAGCACCCGGTACAGGGTGACACCGGCGCGTGCGCTGATGGCCCGGCCCGGCTCGATCACGAGACTGGGGCGGGGGAACTGGTGCGCCGCGCAGGCTGTCTCCAGGGCGGTGTCGATCACGTCGGCGAGCTCGTCGAGGTTTAACGCGCGATCGCCGCAGATGTACGGAACGCCGTGTCCGCCGCCGATGTTGAGCTCGGGCAGCACGACGCCGTGGGTGTCGCGGACCTCGGCCATTGCGGCGATCATCCGGCGGATGGCCACGCCGTAGAGCCCGGCATCGGTGACTTGTGACCCGATGTGGCAGTGCAAGCCGACGAGGTCCAGCCACGGTTGGTCCAGGACCCGCTTGACGGCAGCGGCGGCGTGCCCGTCGGCCAGGGTGAATCCGAATTTCTGGTCGGCCACCCCGGTGGTCACCGCCCGATGACCATGGATGTCGATCTCGGGGATCACGCGGATGAGCACCTGCTGACGGCGGCGCACCCGCCCCGCCAGGAACGCGATCTCAATCGGCGAATCCACCACGATGCGGCCCACCCCGATGGTGGCCGCGTCATGCAGTTCGTCGGGCGTTTTGGCGTTGCCGTGCATGATGATCCGCGACGGATCCACGCCCCCGGCCAACGCGATGGCCAGCTCGCCGCCCGAGCACACATCCAAGCCGACGCCCTCTTCGGCGACCCAGTGCGCGACCGCGGTCGTGAGCAGCGACTTCCCGGCGTAGACCACATCCACGCCGGGCAGCGTCGCGCGATAGCGGCGGATGCGCTGACGGAAGTCGTCCTCATCCAGCACGTAGGCGGGTGTCCGGTACTCGTCGGCAACCTCGGTCAACGGCACCCCACCAACGCACACCCGGCCCGATTCGTCTACCTGCGTGGTCAGCGGCCAAATGGACCGATCCAGCCGGGGAGTCGCAGCGTAGTGCAGCGACGGCAACAGCTCCAAAAGCGTCATACGTCCACCGTGCGCGTGACCGAGCGCGATGAGACAAACCTTGACGAACCCCTGATGCCGCCGACCCGAATTTTGACGGCCCAACCGCTTAGCGGCCGGTCAGCCGCTCGAGATATTCGGGGGACCGTGCGCCTTGCACGGTGATGCGCGCGGCGGCGTCGTCGATCTCGCGGAGGTCGTCGGCTGTGAGCTCAACGTTGGCCGCGCCGAGGTTCTCATCGAGGCGGTCGAGGTGCCGTGTGCCCGGGATCGGAACGATCCACGGCTTCTGGGCGAGCAGCCAGGCGAGGGCGATCTGACCGGGTGTGGCGTTCTTGCGCTCGGCGATCGTGTCCAGCAGGTCAACCACGGCCCGGTTGGCTGCCCGCGCGTCGGCGCTGAACCGCGGGATCGCGCTGCGGATGTCGGAATTGTCGAATTCGGTGTTCTCGTCGATCTTCCCGGTCAGAAAACCCTTGCCCAACGGGCTGTACGGCACGAATCCGATGCCTAGTTCCTCGAGGATGGGCAACACCTCGGCCTCGGGATTCCGCCACCACAGCGAGTACTCGCTTTGCACGGCGGTCACCGGTTGGACGGCATGGGCACGACGGATCGTCTGGGCGGCCGCCTCGGACATCCCGAAGTGCTTCACCTTGCCTTCCTCGATCAGCTCTTTCACCGCGCCGGCGACGTCCTCGATGGGCACTTCGTGGTCGACGCGATGTTGGTAGATCAGGTCGATGGCCTCGACGCCGAGCCGCTCGAGCGACGCGTGGGCGACCCGCTTGATGTGCTCGGGCCGGCTGTTGAGCCCATTGATTCCGTTGGCGTCCCATGCGAACCCGAACTTGGTGGCGATCACGACGTCATCGCGGTACGGGTCGAGGGCCTCCCCGACGAGTTTCTCGTTGGTGTACGGGCCGTAGGCCTCGGCGGTGTCGAAGAACGTGACGCCGCGGTCTACGGCGGAGCGAATCACCGAAATCATCTCGTCGCGGGTTCCCGACGGGCCATAGCCGAGGCTCATGCCCATGCAGCCGAGCCCTATCGCGGAAACCTCCAGGCCACTGCTGCCAAGGGTGCGCCTCTGCATGCTCACCCGCCCAGGCTACGGCTGCCCGCCCCGGCCAGGGGTGTTTCATGGCTGGCGACCGCAACGGCAGTCGAAACCGCGATCGCAGACGGCTACTACATGATCCCGGCTTGGACGACTTTGACGATGACCAACGCGACCGCCAGCACCAGGTAGCAACGCAGTGTGAGCAACCCGGCCCGGCGGATCGGGGACATCACCGGCCGGTCGAGGGTCGCCAGCGCCGGGGTGCGCCACGTGGCGCGGTCGTGGTCACGGACGGCGTCGCGTTCGGCGCGGGTCAGTTGAGGGGCGTCGTGGTCGAGTTCGTCGACCTGGTGCGGATCCAAATCGCCGAACGCACGGGCGGTTTGCGCAGCGTCGCGAAGATCAGCGGTCCCGCGGGCGGCCACGATCACCACCGCGCCGAACAGAAACCCAACCGCGGCGCCGACGCCGAGACCGATCTCCAACGTTGCCGTCGACAGATGCGGGAAGAATGTGGCCGCGGTCAACGCGAGCGACAGCAACACCAGCGACCACACGATGATCCAGGCCACGATGTTTTGGCGCACCGTGTTCACCCACGGTCCCAGCACCGGACGGTCATTGCACAGCAGCACCAGAAACACTGTCGCCGAAGGCAAAAGCACACCCGCGAGTGCCTGCACTCCCTGCGTGATCAACCCGAGGATGTGATCGGGGCTGAACGCCACCGCAGCCGACACCCCGAGCAGGATCGCGTAGGCGCCGTAGAACAGCGGCGCTTCGCTCACCTTCCAGTGCAGCGAGTGCCGCTTGCCCAGCGCATCGCCCACGGCGTAGGTGGTGGCGAGGCCGACGGCATTCGCGCCGATCAGCGACGCGTCCAGCAGCACGATCGCGTACAGCACCCCGACGGCGCGACCGACGTGGTCTGACAGTCCCGACGCCACCGCGCCGGCGTCGGTGAATCCGCCGACAAGCGGGGTGCCGGCGAAGCCGAATGCGGTCACGGCCATCAGCGCCGTCGCCCCGACCATCACCACGACTATGCCGATCACCAAATCCGCACGCTCATAACGGATCCAGCGTGGTGTGATGCGCTTGTCCACCACGTTGGACTGCTGGAAGAACAACTGCCACGGCGCCACCGTGGTGCCGACGATCGCCACGATGAGCAACAGCAGCGTGGAGTCCAGCCCGCCCGGGAATCGCGGCACCAGACCCGCCGCGGTCCCACGCAGCGTGGGATGTGCCAGCAGCGCCATGGGAATGATGACCACGTTGACCGCGATCAACACAAACACCATCCGCTCCCACCTGCGGAAGGAACCCCCGGCGACCACCGCGAAAAGCAGGACAGCCGCCGCCGGGATCGCGATCATCTTCGGGCAGCCCAGAAAGCCCAGCGCCAGCGCGACGCCGATGAACTCGGTGACGATGGTCAATGCGTTGAGTATCAACAAGTCGCCGACACTGAACGCGCCCCAGAACTTGCCGAAGCGTTCGAAGATCAGGCGTGCATGTCCCACGCAGGTCACCGCGCCCAGCCGGACCACCATCTCCTGGTTTACGTACAGCACCGGGATCAGCAGTGCCATGGTCCACAGCAGGTTCATGCCGTAGTTCTGACCGGCCTGCGTGTACGTGGCGACGCCACCGGCGTCGTTGTCGCCGACCATCACGATGAGCCCGGGGCCCATGATGACCAGCAGCATTCGCAGACGCTGCCAGCCACCGCGGGGGCGGCCGGTGTCTTCGCGCCTGATGCGGCCCAAAGCGCCGACGATGTCACCCACGTGCGCGGAATCCAGTACCGCCGATTCCGGCGATGCGGCGGCCCGGCCCTGTCGCAATGTCGCCAAAAACGTCATTCGACCGGCCTTTTCGTGACACCCATGGTCTTCCCCTCTCGGGACGGACCCGGCTCATGCGAAAGCCACCTCACCGCCGTCAGCGCGGCGAAGTCAAATCGCGTCCTGTGAGGATGCGATCAGGCGAAAGCGGCTGTGCCGGGGCCGGATCGGAACGAAACGGACATCGGATACCTATACGGACTATCGCTCGGACTCATCTCGTCCTCACCTCCTCGCAGCCAGGACACACGCGGGTGTCACCTCAGTCACACGCACCAGAGGAAGTACCGATCCGGACCGGATATGCACCCCCTCGTCAGAGCTTTGGCACTATACGGCGTACCCGACGAAGTCGCCGGAAGCCACTTGGGCTCAACCCTTAAGCCGGGAAGAGCTGTCCTGACCGGGGGCGTCTTTCGACGTTCAGGGTCAGTGGCCTATGTCCGTACAGAAGCCTCACCTAGCGAGGTGCTTGCACCATCGATAGTGCACCTGCAATCCGCCGTAGTCAATTCGATATCAGTTCACGCACGGGAGGTCGCCGCCGACGACCGGCTTACCCTCATCGGGGGTCGGGTCGGTGCCGTCCGAGCTTGCCGAGCCGGCCGAGCCGGTCGAGTTGGTCGAGTTGACCGACACACCAGTGGCACTGGCCGTTGTGGGATTGGACGTGCCGAAGCTGGCGGGCAACGCGTAATCCGAACCGAGGGTGACGCGGATATGTCCGGGCTCCTGGCTGGAATCCAATCGCGGCGGCACGTCGATGCCGAGCAACGTCGCGAGGTTCTGTGCGTCGGTTGACGCGTCAGAACCGTAGTCGATTCCGGTTTCGCGCGGTTCGCCGGTGAGCGGGTTGCGCACCTCTCCCCTCGTGTAGCCCTGCCGGGTCAGTTCCGCAGAGACGGTGTTGGCAAGGCCGGCGGTGCTGCCGGCATTGATGACGTCCACGGTGCTAGACGGAGCCGCGTCGGTAGTTGAGGTGGTGACGACCGTGCCGCCGTTGAAGGCCGCTGCCACTTCCTTTTTGATGGCCGCCGGATCGACGATGTTGACGTCCTCGTCGTCGACGGTGTCGTAGCGCAGCACCGGCAGAGTCTGGTACTGGACGCCGGACCCGGTGATCGCGCCGACGCGGCGGAACAGCGCATCGGTCCAGCCGGTGGACAGCACAATGTCCTTGCGCGCGATGTCCATCAATCTGCTCAGCTTGCTCAGGTTCGTGAATGTGCCGCTGTCTTGGAGTTTCCGCATCACCGACACGAGGAAGGCCTGCTGGCGGTGCGTGCGGTCGAGGTCACCGTTTTCGAGGCCGTGGCGCTGCCGGACGAACGCCAAAGCCTGTGCCCCGTCGAGCGTTTGGCGTCCGGCCGGGAAGTCGGCGCCGGAGTAGTCATCGTAGACGGCGTGGTTCAGGCACACGTCGATACCGCCCAGGCTGGACGCGAGATCATAGAAGCCGGCCAGATTGATCTCGGCGAAATAGTCGATCGGCACACCGGTCAGGTCGCGCACCGCCGACAACGTCGCCCCGCGCCCGGCTTCGCGACCCTGCCGTTCCAGCTGCGATTGGTCGCTGACGCCACGATCCATCAGCTTCTGCTCGGCCTCGGCCTTCTTCAGGCCGTATGCCTCTTTGATTTTGATGTGGCTGTAGCCGCTGATGTCGTTGGCCGCGATGTAGTCGTCGCGCGGGATCGAGAATGCCACGACTTTGTTGTCCGTCGAAATGTGCGCCAGGATGAGGGTATTGGTGTTGTAGCCGCCGGAGTCCGAATCGCCGGCGTGCAGCTTGTCCAGGATGTCCTGTGGAAGGTCGTTGCCGTCCTGGTCTTTCCTGGAGTCCAGCCCGATCAGCAGCAGGTTGATCGCGCCGTCACCGGATTTGGGCGCGTCGGGGCCGAGGGCCTGCGAGATCGTGATCCCGGCCAGCGTGTGTTTCATACCCCACCAGCTGACGCCGGTCACCGCGAGCAGCAGTACCGCGCCGACCGCCGCGGCGATGCGGAGCACCGTCATGCCGCGCCGCCCGTGCGGGAGGCCGTGACGACCCGTGTGGGTCATATCGGTAGCCGACGGTTGAGGGGGATGGCGAGACAGGCCGCGGCGGTGGCGATCAGCACGGCCAACCGCAACCAACCGGCCCATGCCGGGCCCCGCACGATCTTGTAGCCGACCTGTTGTTGCACCGCGGCGTAGCTGCGGTTGAGTTCGTCGACGTTGGCCGCCGTGTAGGACTGGCCGCCGGACAGTTGGGCGATCTTCGTCATCATCTCGCCGTCAACCGGCACGGGCAGTTGCTGATCCTGCACCGCCACGATCCCGCCCTTGGTCCCGAACGAGATCGTCGAGATCGGCACGCCCTGATCTCTGGCTGTGCGCGCCGCCGTGTAGCAACCGCGCGGGTTGTCGGGGTTCCCCGGCTTGTTTTCCTTTCCGTCGGACAGCAGCACGATCCGGGCCGGCGGCGGCTTGTCGTCGTCGCTGCTGATGACGGCCTTCACCGTCGCGATCGACTGCAGCGCGGTGAAGATCGCCTCACCGGTGGCCGTGCTGTCGGCCGGGCTCAGGTTGTGCAGGGCCGTCGTCGTGCTGGCGTGATTCGGCGTGGGCGACACCAGAAGGTTGGCGGAACCGGCGAACGCGACCAGGCCGAGATTGACGCCGGGTGTCAGCTGATCGGCGAAATGCTCCGCGGCCTGCTGCGCGGCCGCGAGGCGGCTGGGCGACACATCGTTTGCGCGCATCGACTGCGAGACGTCGATGGCCAGCATGAGGACCGCCCGGTTGCGTGGCTGGCGCAGCTCATGCGTCGGGCCGGCCAGCGCGACCGTCATCACGAGCAGGGCGGCGATCAGCAGCGCAAGCGGCACGTGACGCCACGCGCTGGGCCGTTGCGGAGCGACGGAATCCAGCAAATCCGGGCTCGTGAAGCGCCGCACGCGTTGGTTTCGACGGACCTGCACTACCACATACACGGCGGCCAGCGCGACCGGCACCGACATCAGCAGGAACCACCACGGGTGCTCGAAGCCCGACAGCGACATCACACCCAGTCCGCGGACGGTCATATCGCCCGACGCGCCAGCGACAATGGGACGCTCCTCTCATGTCCGCGACACCTGGCCGTCGGCGAGCATTTGACTCAGTACAGCCGAGATTCCCGAGTTCAGTCAAACACTTGTAGAAGTGTTTCCTTATTTTTGTCGCGCTGTGACTGAGCCGATCAGCGCGCCACTCGCCGCCCTCGCTGGCTCGCCCGCTCGAGTTCGAGCCGCCTCCCTATCGCGATGCGAACGACGTCGACGATGTGCGGATCCGCGACGACGTACACCTGGTGCTTGCCGTGGCGGCGCGCTTCGACCAGCCCGGCGAGCTTGAGCTTGCCGAGGTGATGGCTCACCGTGGCCATGCTTTGACCGGTGTGCTCGGCCAGTGTGCCGACGTCGCACTCACCGCCCGCGAGCAGCCACAGGATATGTAGCCGGACCGTCGCCGACAACATGCCGAACATCGACGCGGTCTCTTGCAGCAGGCGTGGCGACAGCGGCTCGGCCACCACCGTGGCTTCTGGTGCGTTTGGCAAGGGACTTCCTCTCGGTGCATAACAGGCTGGCGCATGGCACGCGACTTGCGCAACCGTTTGACTGTTTTGACTGTATGGTGGGGATTTTCCGGTCACCCGGAGGTCGCTTCATGGTCGATGCGCCAACGGCAACCGGCGTCGCCGGCCTGCAGGAACTGGCCGATGCGCCGGTCTTCACGGTGTTCCAGCGGCTGGCCGGTTCGCCACGCGGGTTGACTGAGGCGGAGGCCGAGGACCGCCTGCTCCGCTTCGGTGAGAACGAACCGCCCCGCGTCGCCGAGGTCGGGGTTCCCGCGCGACTGCGAGCGGCGCTGCGCAGCCCGTTCGTCGCGCTGCTCGCCGCGTTGGGCGCGGTGCTGGTGATCGTCGGTGACGCCCGTGGCACGTTCATTGTTTCGGTGATGGTCGCGCTTGCCGTGATCCTTCGCATCTGGCAGCAGACCCGCTCGATCCGCGCCACCCGAGGGTTGCGGCAAATGGTCACCGCGACCGTCACCGTTCGTCGCCGGGCGGGAGCCGACGAACTGCCGATGGATCGGGAAGTTCCGGTGCACGACGTGGTTCCCGGCGACGTCGTCGTGCTGCAAGCGGGCGACATCGTGCCGGCGGACCTGCGCATCGTGTCAGCGAGCGATCTGGTCGTCGACCAGACCGTGCTGACCGGCGAGTCGCTGCCCGCGGCCAAGTCGGCGGTGGTCGGGTCCCCGCGCAAATCGGTTGTCGGCGCGCCGAATCTTTGCCTCTCGGGGACCGCGGTGGTGTCAGGCAGGGCCAATGCGGTGGTGATCGCCACCGGGGCACGCACCTACTTCGGAGCCCTCGCCGGCACGGCGGACGCCTGCCGCCCGGAGTCCAGCTTCGACCGCGGTGTCCGCGCCGTCGGCTGGACGCTGGTGCGCTTCATGCTCGTGATGGCCCCGATCGTGTTCGTCGTCAACGGGCTGGTGCGGGACAACTGGGGACAGGCGGCGATGTTCGCCGTTGCGGTGGCCGTCGGTCTGACACCCGAGATGCTGCCGGTGATCGTGACCAGCAACCTGGCTCGCGGGGCCATGCGGCTGGCACGGGAGCGGGTGATCGTCAACCGGCTCAACGCCATTCAGGATCTCGGCGCGATCGATGTGTTGTGCGTCGACAAGACCGGGACCCTGACCGAAGACCGGATCGTCTACGCTCACAGCACCGACGTGACGGGCCGTATCGATCAGGCAGTCGACGAGTTCGCTTATCTTGCAGTGCATTTCAGCGACGGCCTGCAGAGCCGCCTCGATGAGGCGATCGTTTACCTGCTCGCCGAGCCAGACATGTGCGTCGTCGCAGACGCGGCATTCAGCAAGGTCGACGAGATCGCGTTCGACTACACCCGTCGCCGCTCTACCGTGGTGGTGTCCCGGCAGCGCGGCGAGCACATCATGATATGCAAGGGCGACCCCGAGCAGGTGCTGCCGCGATGCACCCGCGCCCGCATCGGCAACGACGTCATCGCATTCGGCATCGACCTCGAGGCCGAGGCCGGCGAGCTGCTGAACGCCTACCGCACGCAAGGCATGCGGGTACTCGCAGTCGCTGTCAAGAACCTACCGGCCCGTTTCGAGCGGTACGACGATTCCGACGAAAACGACCTCGTGCTGGCCGGATTCGTCGCTTTCGTCGACCCGATTCGTGACAGCGCCGCCACCGCGGTGCGCACGCTTGCCGAACACGGCGTCGCGGTGAAGATCCTCACCGGAGACAGCAAGACAGTCACGCAGCAGGTGGCCACCCAGGTCGGTGTCTGTGGCGAGACGATCGTCGGCGAGGACATCGAGGGGCTCACGTCGGCGGAGCTGCGCGAAGTCGCGGCGCGCAGCGGCGTATTCGCCGAGTTGACCCCGGCGCACAAGACACAGATCGTGAGCGCGCTGCGGAACATGGGCAACGCCGTCGGCTTCCTCGGGGACGGCGTCAACGACGTCCCGGCCCTGCGGGTGGCCGACGCGGGTATCGCCGCCGACAACGCGACCGATGTGGCCAAGCATGCCGCGGACCTGATCCTGCTGGACAAGGACCTTGCGGTGATCGCGCGGGGGGTTGTCGAGGGTCGCCGCACGCTGGCCAACACGATGAAATACGTTCGGATCACGGCGAGTTCGAATTTCGGCAACGTGCTGTCGGTGCTCGCCGCCAGCGCGTTCCTGCCGTTCCTGCCGATCCTTCCGATTCAGCTTCTCGTGCAGAACCTGCTGTACGACACCGCGCAGCTGACCTTGCCGTGGGATCGCGTCGACGCCGACTACCTGCGAGCCCCGCGACGATGGAAGTCGCGCGGTCTCGTCCCGTTCATGGTCACCTTCGGCGCATTGAGCTCGGTGTTCGACCTGGCAACCTTCGCAGCGTTGTGGTGGATCTTCGATGTCGGCCACTCCCCCAGCGTGTTTCAAACCGGATGGTTCGTCGAGGGGCTCATCACACAGCTTCTCGTCGTGATGGTGTTGCGCGGCAGGTCCCTACCGTGGCGGGGAGCACGCGCGGCCGGTGTCGTCGTCGCGGCGGCGGTTGCCGCGGCCGGCATCGGGTTGCTGTTGCCGATCACACCGGCGGCACGCCTGTTCCAGATGGCCCCGGCGTCGGCGACGTATCTGCTGTGGCTGCTCGCGGTGGCGGTGACCTACGCGCTGGCCGCTCACCTCGTGAAGCGGCAGCGGCTGCGGCACACGCAGAGCTGGCTATAGCGGTCTTACACGAACAGCTGAACCAGGTAGATCAGGCTCAGGATCGTGATGACGAGCGTCACGACCCAGCCCGCGGCATAGAGCCGTCCGCCGATGGTCCCGTCGCCCATAATCCGGCGGTCGCGGCTGAGCATCATCATCGCGATCAACCCGATCGGGGTGGCGATGCCGCCGATGACGCTCGCGAGCACCAACAGCTCAACGACCGGTATCCCGAGGCCGACGATGATCACGAGCGACACGACGGCCGCGGCGACGATGGTGATCGTGAACACCGGGGCGCGGCGTGGGCGGGCCGGTAGCCCGTTGGGCGCGTGGAGCTGGACGGCGGCGACGTGGCCGGTAGCGGCCAGCAGGACCGGCAACGCGACGAGTGCGGAGACCAGCAGGCCCACGCCGAACACCTCGCTGGCGTAAGGGCCGGCGACGGGTTCGAGCGCTTGAGCGGCATCCTCAGCGGTCTCGGTGACGCGATGGTGGACACCGAGCGTGGCGCCGGTTGCGATCAGGATGAACCAGAGGATCACCGTGGTGCCCAGCGCGGCGGCCCCGGCCTCGCGGCAGCGGTAACGCAGCCACCGCCCGCGCGGCCGTTCGTGCGCCTGTTCCATCGTCTGCCAGAGGTAGACGTAACTGGTCAGCGTGGTGCCGAGCACCGCAAGGCCGCCGGTGACGTACTCCCTGTCCAGCTTGAATCTCGGGATCAGCGTGCCTGCCAGGACCGACCCCCAGTTGGGGTGAGCCAGGACGGCCGCGATCGGGTAAGTGAGCAGGCACAGCATCACGTACTTGAGAACCTGCTGAACCTGGACCAGATTGCCCCAGAACAGCAGCGCCACCACCGCCACGCCGACGCCGACGGTGAACCATGCGCTGTCGTGCTTGACCAACAAGCCGATGGCCGCACCGCCGGCGTGCATGTCGGCGGCGATGGTGAGGATGTTGACCGCAACGATGCTGACCGCGACCGTCCACGCGATCACCGGGCCGTAGCCGTCGCGCACGGCCTGCTGCAGATCGCGGCCGCTGCCCGCACCCAGCCGGGTGGCGATAACGAGCGCGACGCCCAGCATCGGAAACACCAACCACGACAGCCACGACAGCGCGTACACCGTGGTCGAGCCGACGACGACCATCGTGCCCACAGTCGTGGGATCGACGTCGGCGGCGCCGCTGATGAGGCCGGGGCCCAGCCGCGCCAGCCAGCCCCGCTGCGCCATCTCCCGCGAGGCGCTACGCCGAGCCGGCAGCTGCAGTTCTTCCGCACGCTCGTCCGATACGGCTCGACGTTCAGGCGGCACCCGGGATCCCCCCGCGGCCCGTCATGACTGCCCCTGGCTGGCCAGCCAGGTCGTGTAGTGCTCCTCCGGCATGCTCGTGTGGTAATTCTCGGCGTCGCATGCGGGGACGAGCTCGACGCCCGCGATGCGGGCGAACACCACCCTGGTCCTCCGGGGATGGTGCTCGTCGCGGGAGCGTTCCCGCGCTGCTCCGTCGTTGTGCTCCTGCCAGCGGTGAGTGGTGACGGTCGATTCCTGCAGGAGCAGGGCCGGTGCTGCCTCGCATACCCAGCCCGTGTCTTTGCCGCCGTAGACGTTCACCCAGTGGCTCAGCACAGTCACCGCGGCCGTCTGCCAATTCTCATAGCTATGTGTCACCGGCCCGACGCTCCTTCGGGCGATTATTCGACACGTCTGACACGACCGGACGTGCCGTCGACCTCGACCAAGTGTCCTGTACGCAGGACACGGCTGCCGGTCTTTGACCCAACAACGCACGGAATCCCGAATTCGCGGGCCACGATCGCGGCGTGCGACATAGTGGCTCCGGTGTCGACGATCACGGCGGCGGCGTACGAGAAGAACGGCGTCCACCCGACGTCGAGCGATTCGGCGACCAGGACTTCGCCGGGCTTCAGTTCGTTGATCGAGTCGGCGGTGACGACGCGGACCCGGCCTTTGATGATGCCGGCCGACACCGGTATTCCGGTCAGCGTCTCGCCCGCCTGTATTTCCGGGGCCCGGTCCACCTCGGGTTCCCAGCGCCGGGTGAATTCGGTCGGCGGCTTTTCGCGCACCAGCCGGGCGCGCTCGGCCTGGCGCCTCAGGACCAGATAGCGGACGTCGAGCGGTGGATGCAGGAGTTCATCCCGGGTCAGGTAGAACACGTCGTCGCGATCCTCAATCGTGCCCGCGTTGACCAGCCGTGTGCCGATCTCGCGGACGATCAGCCGGTACTCATGGGTGAGGCGGATCGCGGCGTCGCGTGCCCGCTCGCGAGACTGCTGAAACCATGCGCTCTCCCAGGCCAGCAGCCGCAGCAAGGGATTCAGCTTCGGCCTGGGCGTGCTTGCGTGCTCGGTTGCGCCGGCGAGTTTGGTGACGACGTCGAGCAGCCGCGCGGGGTTGTCGGCGAACACGGGGTTGATCAGCTCGGTTTCGCCGGGGCCGCGGTGGCCCCATTCGGCGATGACGTTGTCGAGCTTGGCAGCGAATCGTGGGGTCCTCGCGATGGACGCGTCGGCCCGGAGGTCGGCAGCGAGCTGATGGGTTCCCGTGCTGAGTCCCGCACTGGCCAACTTCTCTGTGCCGCTTTTTGATTCATTGGCGAGCGTCCTGCCCGCGATTCTTTCGATGACCCCCAGGACCGGGACCACCGCCAGCGTGATGAGCGCGGCCAGGCCCCACGCGCTGACGACTTCGTCATGGGTGCAACGCAATTGGCTGTGTAACTGCTCGTCGGCGAGGCCGGCATAGTGGGGCGCGCCGTGTTGCCCGGCGCGTGCTTCGTTGTCCATGAGTCGCGTTTCGGCTGCCGCAGAGACGATGAACGTGAGCATCCGGGGAAGCCGCCAGGCCATCCCCCACCACCCGATCTTGTCTGCCTCCGGCAGGACCGCACCGGATCCCGCGCCGAAAAGTTTGTCGCCCCAGCCGGAGCGGTCGGCGCCGGGGAGCGCCGAGCTCGTCGCGAAGAGCACGCTCAGGTTGGCGTAGATGCGATGGCCGAAGGAGCCGGTCTGCTCTTCGATGACGGCGCGGCGGAGCTCGCCGTTGAGCCGCAGCTGGTGGACCGCTTGAACGCCCATGGCGCGCATGCCTTCCAGCGACAGTTCCAGTGACAGCGGGGTCATCGGGCCGGGGAACGCCTCGGAGGTGTTGACCGCGGTGTACACCGGCCACTGGGGGTCAATGGCGGTGTCGAATTCACCGGCCTTGCCGCTGGCGGGGTGTCGGCGTGTTTCGCGTGGGGGTTCGGGACTGCAGACCCATTGGAAGCGCCACGGCAGACCGACCCGCTTCGAGCCGAGATAGATGTGTTGGCGGTTGGCCATTCGGAAGTCGAGCACACAATCGCGGCTGGTCCAAGCCGGGACGAAACCGAGCTCATCGAGTCTTGAGGTGTCGGGCAACGGGAGGTCTTGGGGCGCCCGCCTGCGACTGACTTCGACGTAGCGTTTGTTGAGGATCGCCGCGACCTCTCGCAGGGCGATGGTGTCGGAAGCGGCGAGGTCGACCGTGCCGGTCCAATCGGGGTGCTCGACGGCGTCGGCGACGCAGCGGGCGACGTCGTCGTGGTGGACGAATTGCGCAGTGTTACGTCCGTTCTTGATGCCGACGATCACCGGGGCGGCGAACCGGCGCTGGGTCGGGCCGGCCGAGTCGCGGCCCAGAACTGTCGCCGTGCGCACCAGGAGCGACTTTGATAGCGATATCACCACACCGTGGCGACCCATCATCCGCACGACCGCGTCGGGTTCTCGCGCATCGGCAACGGTATGCACCGCGTGGCCACGGCCACGCAACTCCGCGACGATGGACGCTACGGCGTCCCCAAACCCCTCGTCGACGACAACATGCATGATCTTGCAATCGTTGCACAGCAACACGATCAACGCTTTTCGCTTGGAAATTACTGTGAATGGGCAGCCGATCGCTCGGCCCGCTCGGCGTTGGCGAGGAGCTGAACGCGACAGGGATGTCTTGGCCGCGCCGGATCCTACGAGCCACGGCGACGCGGTCGTCGGCGCTCAGCTCTTTGGCCGCTCCCGCCCTACTAACCGGACCGCCTCGCCACGCCCACGCCGGCACCGAAAACATCAGCGTGCCTCCCCCAGGACACGGTCGGTGAGCAGGTGGACCGATTTCCACGCTTCATCGAGCGGCATGCCGCCGACGAGGGGGTGCAGCACAAGCGGCTCGGTGGAATTTGTGCTGAGGTCGTCGATCAGTTCGTCGGGTGTCATGAACCGGTAGCGGCCCGATCGGCGAACGTCGTCCAGCGTTTCAGCCTCGGTGAGGTGCATGTAGGAATGCGACCGGCCTTCCGACCACTTCGCGTAGGTCTGGGCCTCCCAAAGGATGTATTGGCCAAGCTCGGCCCATGCTCTGTCGGGGTCTTCATGCAGGTAGACCATGCCGCGGCTGTCTGCGGCCGGCATCACCACCACCGGCTTGTGTCCGGCGGCCTTGCAGAGCTTGGTGTAGTAGTCGGCGATGTCGGGCAGGTGGGTGGGCAGGCTCAGCGGGAGGCCGTATCGGGCGGCGCGCTCGGCGGTGGTGCGGACACTGCCGCCGACGTAGATCGGCGGGTGCGGGCGAGTCCAGGTCGCCAGGTCGGAGTTCGCGAAGGCGTCGAGGAGGCGCTCCAGGAAGTCGTCCATCAGCGGGCCGCGTTGGTTGAAGGGTTTGCCGAAGAGCTCGTATTCGGTGGGGCGGTAGCCGAGACCGAGGGTGACGTGGAGGCGGCCGCGGCTCATGGCGTCGACCTGAGCGAGGTCTTCGGCCAGCCGGACCGGGTCCCACAGCGGGGCAAGCGCGCAGTCGGCAGTGGCGAAGATCCGCGTCGTCCCGGCGAGGAACCACGAGGCGGCCATGATCGGGTTGCTGCTCCAGCCGTGGCCGGTGGCGTGGTGTTCGTCGACGCTGACCCCGGTGATCCCGTGCTCCTCGCCCCACTTGGCCAGCTCCAGCGCACCGCGGAGGCGCTCGTGTCGGCTGTGGGAATCGTCGTCGGGCGCGGCGAAGGTGAATCGTAAGATCGAGATCGTCACGCCAGATAGTCAAGCAAATCGGTCCGCGGGAGGCTGCGCCGGATTTAGGCT
This sequence comes from uncultured Actinomycetota bacterium, assembly GCA_963811535.1. Classification (GTDB taxonomy): domain Bacteria; phylum Actinomycetota; class Actinomycetes; order Mycobacteriales; family Mycobacteriaceae; genus Mycobacterium. The sequence goes on from CAWERF010000005.1 coordinate 358,502, forward strand.
AGAAGAGATGCGCGCGGCTCACACCCGAGCAATGATTGGACGACGGGCATGCGCGATGCTCGCCGCGGTATCCGCTGTGCTGCATGGCGTTTCGCTCGGCAACGTCACAAACGTTGCGTCTGGCGCGGTGCTGGTCGCGATGATCGTTATGTGCCTGAACTGTGCGCGTTGGCTCTGGATGCGTGGGGCGCTGCGGGATTGGACGCTCGTGGGGATCATGAATCTCGCGATGATCGCCGTGCATCTGCCGGTGCCCGGCCATCATCATGGCGTGGCCGCGAGTGCGGTCACAGTGCCGCATTCGGCGGTCATGACGACGGCGACGACGTTGGCGGCGCTGGAGGTGGTTATCGCCGCCGCGGTGGTGTACCACCGGACGCGGGTTGACCCTCAGCGCACCGCATTGCTGACCGGAGTTCACCGGGGGGCGGTCAGTGCAATCGTTTTCGCGTGTGTCGGGGTCATCCCGCTGTCGGCAGCAGGGCGGGTCGGCGCGGAAGCGGGTGCGACGGACGTCATCACAGTCGCGGCCGTCAGTGCGACCGGTCAACCGATCAATGGCTATCACGTGGTCAACCGGCAGCCTTCGCCCAACCTCTCGGGATGCCCCGCAGCGTCGCCCGCAGCGGTGGGTAACGACATCTACGCCTGCGATCCGAGTGAGGCGGCCGCCGAGGTGTGTTGGCCGGCTCCGGCGTCTCTACTGTGCTTGGCCGACCCGTGGACCAAGTCCCTTCGTCGCTTTCCCTCTCCGGGCGCGCTGCCCGCAGTAGGTCCCCCCGAAGCACCCAGGCCGTTCGCGATGCTTCTGGACGACGGCACGCGCTGCATTCTTCCCAACGGCATCGACCTGGGCGGCCGGGCCGATGGCACGGTGCCCATCTATGGGTGTGGTCAACCGAGGTTGTCGCTCGGTGTTCTGGCTCCCCCCGACTGGAACCCTGCGGACGCGATCGACCGGACACAGCCGCTCTGGGCGGTCTTCATTGGCCAGCTGGGCCCGCCGACCACCCCGTTTCAGCCGCCCATCAGGCACACGGTGAAGACTGCGTGGCTCGCGGGCAACGCGGGCTGACGCGCCGGCTACCGCGGGTTGCTGAACCGCTTACGTGACGTCGGCACCGCGTTCTATCGTGGCGCGCGATGGCACTACACCTGCATCGGGCCGAGCGCACCGATCTGCTCGCAGACGGGCTCGGCGCCCTGCTCTCGAAGCCTCTGGACGACCCGTTCGCCGAAGAACTGGTGATCGTCCCGGCCAAGGGTGTCGAGAGGTGGTTGAGTCAGCGGCTGTCGCACATTCTCGGTCGAGGCCACGCTGCCGACGGTGTCTGCGCCGGCATCGCCTTCCGCAATCCCCGATCGCTCATCGCCGAGATCACGGGCACGGCTGACGACGACCCGTGGTCACCAGACGCCGTGGTGTGGCCGTTGCTTGACGTGATCGACGAAAGCCTCGACGAGGACTGGTGCAAAACGCTGGCGACACACCTCGGCCACTTCGAGCATGGCGAAGAGAAGGATCTGCGGCAGGGCCGGCGCTACGCGGTGGCGCGACGCATCGCCGGGCTGTTCGCGTCGTATGCCAGGCAGCGCCCGCGGCTGCTCATCGACTGGCTGGAAGGTCGAACAGGCGACCTTGACGAAGACCTGACCTGGCAGCCACCGCTGTGGCGGGCGCTGGTAGCCAGCATTCCCGCGGACCCGCCGCACATCAGGCACGAGAAAACCATTGCGAGACTCCGCGAGTCACCCGCCGACCTGCCCAGCAGGCTTTCCCTGTTCGGGCACACCCGGCTGCCCGTCACCGACATCGAGTTGCTCGACGCGCTCTCCGCGCACCACGATCTCCACCTGTGGCTGCCGCACCCCAGCGACAACCTCTGGAAGTCGCTGGCCGGACTGCACGGCCCGATCCCCCGCCGCGACGACACCAGCCACCGCCAGGTCGGCCACCCCCTGCTGGCCACCCTCGGCCGCGACCTCCGCGAACTGCAACGCCGCTTGCCCACCGACACGCAAACCGACGAATACTTCGGCGGCCGCGACTATCCCGCTACGCTCCTCGGCTGGCTGCAGTCCGACATCGCCGCCAACGCCGTCCGGCCGGAAGGCCGCGTGCTAGCCGAGGCCGACCGCTCGGTGCAGGTGCACAGCTGCCACGGCCCCGCCCGACAGATCGACGTGCTGCGCGAAGTGCTGCTCGGCCTTCTCTCCGACGACCCTACGCTGGAGCCGCGCGACATCCTCGTGATGTGTCCCGATATCGAGACGTACGCACCGTTGATCAACGCGGACTTCGGACTTGGCGACGTGGTGCATGGCGCGCACCCTGCTCATCGGCTGCGCGTTCGGCTCGCCGACCGCTCACTCGTGCAGACCAACCCGCTGCTGGGCGTTGCGGCACAGCTGCTGATGCTCGCCGGAAGCAGGGTGACTGCCAGTGAGGTGCTCAACCTCGCCCAAACTGCACCGGTGCGCGCCCGCTTCGGCTTCACCGATGACGACCTCGAGGGCATCACCCGCTGGGTCCGGCAGGCGAACATCCGCTGGGGCTTTGACCAGGAGCACCGCAGACCCTTCGGCGTCGACTTCGTCCACAACACTTGGCGTTTCGGCATCGACCGCGTGCTGGCCGGCGTCGCGATGTCCGATGATTCACACGCGTGGATCGACAGCACGCTGCCCCTCGACGACGTCAGCAGCAACCGGGTCGAGTTGGCCGGCCAATTCGCCGAATACATCGACCGGTTGCAGCGCGTCGTAGACTCACTCACCGGCGCGAGGGCGCTACGGGACTGGCTCGCCGCGCTCATAGACGGCATCACCGTGCTAGCCCGCGTCGACGACAACGACTTGTGGCAGACCAGCCAACTGCAGCGCGAGTTCGGCGAAGTGCTCGCCACCGCCGGGCCGCGCGCCGGCACACTGATGCGGCTGCCCGACATCAAGGCGCTGCTCGGTCAGCACCTCGCCGGCCGGCCCACCCGCGCCAATTTCCGAGCCGGCACACTCACGGTCTGCACGATGGTGCCGATGCGGTCAGTGCCGCACCGGGTGGTCTGTCTGGTCGGCCTCGACGACGGCGTGTTTCCGCGCCTCGGCATTGTCGACGGCGACGACGCGCTGGCCCGCAGCCCGATGACCGGCGAGCGCGACATCCGTTCCGAGGACAGGCAATTGCTGCTCGACGCCATCGGCGCGGCGGGCGAGACACTCGTTATCACCTACACGGGCGCCAACGAATACTCGGGTCAGGCCCGCCCACCCGCAATACCGCTGGCTGAGCTACTGGACGCCATCGACCTGACGACACAGGCAAACGTGCGCGACCGCATCGTCGTCCGTCATCCGTTGCAGCCGTTCGATGTTCGCAACGTCGAGCGAGGCGCCCTCGTACCAGGTGTGCCATTCAGCTTCGACCCGACAGTGCTTCGGGCAGCCCAGGTCGCCATCGGCGAACGCGCCGAGCAGCCGAAGTTCATCTCTGGACCCCTGCCTCCCCCACCGCCGGATGACGTCGTCCTCGCTGACCTCATCACCTTTTTCAAGGATCCGGTGAAGGGCTTCTTCCGCGCGCTCGAGTACACGCTGCCGTGGGATGTCGACGGTGTCGAAGATGCGATGCCCGTCGATATCAATGCGCTTGAGGAGTGGACCGTCGGCGACCGGATGCTCAACGACATGCTGCGGGGCATGACTCCTGTACAGGCGCAACAGGCGGAATGGCGCAGGGGCACACTGCCGCCCGGTCAGCGCGGCTGGCAGAAGGCGAAAGAAATCCGCGCGCAGGTCGAGCTCTTGGCCGCGGCTGCCCAGCAATGCCGCCGAGCTGAGGCGCAGGCATACGACGTCGACATCGACCTCGGCTCCGGTCGACGGCTCGCCGGGACAGTCTCACCTGTGTTTGGCACCCGGCTGGTGTCGGTGAGATTCAGCAAGCTCGACGGCAGGCACGTGCTGGAGTCCTGGATCCCATTGCTGGCGCTGATCGCTCACGATCCGACGCGCGACTGGTGCGCCGTGTGCATAGGCCGGCAGAAGCGGGGGACCACTCCGCGGGTCGACGGGCTTGGGTGGCCCGACGACGCGGCCGTCGAGGTGATCCGCGAACTCGTGGCGATATACGATGCCGGGCGGCGGGAGCCAATTCCGTTGCCGATTAAGACGTCTTACGCGTGGGCGGTTGCCCGTCATTGCGGCGACGACCCGGTGCGCGAAGCGCAGTACCGGTGGAAGTCGAACGACAGATATCCCGGCGAGGACCAGGCACCGGCGCATCTGCGGGCGTGGGGCAAAGGCACCCGATTGGCCGATCTGATGCAACCGCTGCGTCCGGGCGAAGGGTACGACGGTGAGAACAATCGCCTCGGCGCGTACGCCGCCCGCCTCTGGTTGCCGATGCTGCGCGCCCAGGAGAGCTCTGGGTGATGGATCGCTTCGACCTACGCGGCCCACTACCCGCTGACCGCTCCACCACCGTGCTGGAAGCCAGCGCCGGGACCGGCAAGACGTTCGCGCTGGCCGGTCTGGTGACGCGGTACATCGCCGACGGCGCGGCGACGCTGGACCAGATGTTGCTGATCACCTTCGGGCGAGCAGCCAGCCAGGAGCTCCGCGAGCGCGTTCGCGGCCAAATCGCCCACGCGGTCCTCGCTTTCGACGACCCGTCGACCATCGGCGACAACCAGCTGCTGGCGTACCTCATCGACGGGACGGACATAGCGCGCGCTGCGCGGCAACGGCGGCTGCGCGATGCGCTGGCGGGTTTCGACGCCGCGACGATCGCCACCACGCACCAGTTCTGTCAGCTGGTGCTCAAATCGCTGGGCGTGGCCGGCGACTCGGACGCCGGTGTCACGCTGGTCGAGGACCTCACCGAACTGGTGACCGAGATCGTCGACGATCTCTACCTCGCCCACTTCGGGCGCGAGCGCGACGACCCGCTGCTGACGTACCGTGACGCGGTCATGCTGGCGCGCGAGGTGGTGAAGAACCCAGCGACGAAGTTGCGGCCCACCGATCCGGAGCCCGATTCCCGCACGGCGGTGTGCCTCGACTTCGCAAACGACGTCCTGGCCGTGTTGGAAACGCGTAAGCGGCAGATGGGCATTCTCGGGTATGACGATCTGCTGACTCGTTTGGCGGCCGCGCTGGAAACTGACCACTCCCCCGCCCAGATCCGCATGCATCAGCGCTGGCCGATTGTCATGGTCGACGAGTTCCAGGACACCGACCCCGTGCAGTGGGAGGTGATCAACCGAGCGTTCAGCGGTCGCTCCACCGTGGTGTTGATCGGTGATCCGAAGCAGGCCATCTATGCGTTTCGCGGCGGCGACATCGTCACCTATCTGCGGGCCGCCGAGACCGCGGGCGACAAGAAGACGCTCGGCACCAATTGGCGCAGCGACGGGGCTCTCGTCGACCGGTTGCAGGCCGTGCTGGGCGGAGCCGAGCTCGGTGATCCCAGGATCGTCGTCCACGATGTCGAGGCGTATCACAAGGGCCATCGCCTGGTCGGTGCGCCGCACAACGATCCGTTTCGGCTGCGTGTCGTGAACCGAGCGACGTTCGGCCGCAGCGGAACTCAGAACGTCAGCATCGACAGCTTCCGGGAGCACATCGGCAAGGACCTCGCCGCTGACATCGGCACCCTGCTGGCCGGCGGCGCTACGCTCGACGAAAAGCCCTTGCAGCCCCGTGACATCGCGGTGATCGTGGAGACCCACAAAGATGCCCGCGCGTGCCACCGAGCGCTGGCCGCAGCCGGCATCAAGTCGGTGTACACCGGTGACTCGGACGTGTTCACCTCGGAGGCCGCCGACGACTGGCTGTCCCTGCTGGAGGCGTTCGATCAACCGCACCGCCCCGGCATCGCACGGGCGGCCGCGGCCACGATGTTCTTTGGAGAAACCGCGGAGAGCCTCGCCGCCGGCGGTGACAAGTTGACCGATCGTGTCGCCGAGACGCTGCGCGAGTGGGCCGGCCACGCGCGGGAGCGTGGAGTCGCGGCCATCTTCGAAGCCGCGCAGCTGGGGGGCATGAGCGACCGCGTGCTGTCGTGGCAGGGCGGCGAGCGGCATATGACCGACCTCGCGCACATGACGCAGCTGTTGCAGGAGGCGGCGCACCGCGAGCACTACAACCTTCCGGCGTTGCGCGATTGGCTCCGGTCGCAGCGCGAAGAGCGCGGCGGCACAACGGAACGCAACCGTCGGCTCGACAGCGACGCCGCGGCCGTGCAGATCATGACGGTGTGGGTGAGCAAGGGGTTGCAATACCCGATCGTGTATCTGCCGTTCGCGTTCAACCGCCACATCCAGGACCGGGACCTGATTCTGTACCACGACGAGGAAGGCACGCGGTGCCTGCACATCGGCGGCAAGGACAGTGCGGATTACAACGCGGTGGAGAGGCTGGGCAGCAAGGAGGCCGCCAGCGACGACAGCCGGTTGACGTATGTGGCGATGACACGCGCACAGGCACAGGTGGTCGCATGGTGGGCCCCGGCACATGACGAGCCCAACGGCGGCCTGTCGCGGCTGTTGCGAGGCCGCCGGCCAGGCGAGTCGGCGGTGCCTGATCGCTGCGTGCCCGCGAAGATTAGCGACGACGACGCGTTGGATCGACTGCGCGAGTGGGAGGCCGCGGGCGGGCCGGTGATCGAAGAGTCGGTGGTGGTCACGGTGCCTTCCGTGTCACCTGAGGCGGCCCCGTCCAATCTTGACGCCCGGCGCTTCCACCGCTCCATCGACACCGCATGGCGGCGCACCTCCTACTCGGGATTGATCCGCATCGCGGAGCCGGCGGGTGTGAGTAGTGAGCCCGAGGTCACCGAATTGGACGATGAGGTTGACGATATCCCTGTGACCCAGCCGGCCTCCGGTGCTGATGTGCCGTCGCCGATGGCGGATCTGCCGACCGGCGCGAAGTTCGGGACGCTGGTGCACGCGGTGTTGGAGACGGCTGATCCGTTCGCTGCCAACCTCACCGCTGAGTTGGAGTCGCAGATCCGGGTCCACTCAGTGTGGTGGCCGCTGGATGTGCCGGCATCGGAACTGGCCGCCGCGATGGTGCCGATGCACGACACTTCGCTTGGGCCATTGGCCGGCGGAACGACGTTACGCGAGATCGGCTTACGGGATCGGTTGCGCGAGCTGGATTTCGAGTTCCCGTTGGCCGGCGGCGATCTCCGCGGCGCTGCGCCGGACATTCGCCTGACCGACGTGGGGCTGTTGCTGCAGGAGCATCTGGCCTCTGACGATCCGCTGGCTCCCTACATCGACCGGTTGATGAGCGACTCGCTCGGCGGCCAGCCGCTGCGCGGATATCTGAGCGGTTCGGTCGACGCCGTACTTCGAATTCCTGGACCGCGCTACCTCGTGGTGGACTACAAGACGAACTGGCTGGGCGAGCCTGATCGTCCATTGACGGCCGTCGACTATGACCAACCGCGGCTCATCGAGGCGATGCTGCATTCGGACTATTCGCTGCAAGCGCTGCTGTATAGCGTTGTGCTGCACCGGTTCCTGCGCTGGCGCCAGCCCGGGTACGAGCCGGAGCGCCACCTCGGCGGGGTGCTGTACCTGTTCTTGCGCGGCATGTGCGGGGCGGACACGCCGATGGTCGACGGCCATCCGTCTGGGGTGTTCAGCTGGCAGCCGTCGGCCTCGTTGGTGGTCGCGTTGTCGGATCTGCTCGACGCGGGGAGAGCCGCGGCGTGACCACTGCCGAATGGCGGATGGCCGTCAACGCGACCGGACTCCTCCAGGCGTTCAACCTGGGTGGCGTGCTCGAACCGTCAGATGTGCTTGTAGCGCAGCGGCTTACAGCGCTCGCTCGTGAGACCGATGAGACGGTGGCACTGGCCGTCGGACTGGTCGTACGCGCCCTGCGCGCCGGTTCGGTTTGCGTGGATCTCCGATCGGTCGAGTCACAGATCGATGTTCCTGACTTACCGTGGCCGGACGTCGACGAGTGGTTTGTGGCAGTCGAGGCGAGTCCATTGCTGGGCTCGCCACCGGTGCTCCGGCTCGACGACGATCTGCTCTACCTCGACAGGTACTGGCGCGAGGAGCAGCAGGTGGCAGAGGACCTGCTGTCGCTGTTGCGATCTCGGCAGGCCGAAGTGGTGCCAGACATCAATCGGCTGTTCCCGCCGGGTTATGAGGAACACCGAGAGGCTGCCGAAATCGCGCTGTCGCAAGGGTTGACGGTGCTCACCGGCGGACCGGGGACGGGCAAGACGACCACGGTTGCCAGGTTGTTGGCGTTGTTCGCCGAGCAGGTGAAGTTGTGCGGGAGGCCATCACCGCGCATCGCGCTGGCGGCGCCGACCGGCAAGGCTGCCGCACGGCTGCAGGAGGCGGTGCAACTCGAAGTTGACAGACTGGAATCCGTCGATCGGCAGCGCCTCGCGGGACTGCGCGCTACGACGCTGCATCGACTGCTGGGTAGGCGGCCGGACAACTCGTCGCGATTCCGGCACAATCGCGGCAACCGGCTGCCGCACGACGTCATCGTCGTCGATGAGACGTCGATGGTTTCGCTGACGATGATGGCCCGGCTCTTGGAGGCGGTGCGCCCGCAGACGCGGCTAATTCTCGTCGGTGACCCCGACCAGCTGGCCTCCGTGGAAGCGGGTGCGGTGTTGGCCGATCTAGTCGACGGTTTAGGTGCTCGCGGTGACGCGCGGATCGCGGCGTTGAAGACGTCGCACAGGTTCGGTGAATCAATCGGCGAGTTGGCGTCGGCGATCCACACGGGCGATGCCGAGCGTGTCATCGAGGTGCTGCATGCTGGCGGCGACCACATTGAGTGGATCGACACCGAGAATCCAGCAGAGCACCTGCGCAAGGTAGTTGTGCCGCATGCCCTTGGGATGAGGGAGGCCGCCGTTCTGGGCGATGCGGGAGCGGCGCTGGCGGCGCTCGACGAGCACCGCTTGCTGTGTGCCCACCGTCGCGGTCGGCATGGTGTGCAGCACTGGAACCGACAGGTCGAGCGGTGGCTCACCGAAGCAACCGGCGAGCCGATCTGGTCCTCGTGGTACAGCGGCCGGCCCGTGCTCGTGACGGCGAATGACTACGGGCTGGGTCTTTACAACGGCGACGCGGGAGTGACCGTCCTCAGGGACGGCGGTTTGCGCGCCGTCATTGCCAGCGCCGAGGCGCCGCTTGAATTCGCGACTAGCCGGCTTTCTGATGTCGAAACTATGCATGCGATGACGATCCACAAGAGCCAAGGCAGCCAGGCTGACGAGGTCACCGTCCTGATGCCACCCGAGGACTCGAGGCTCTTAACCCGAGAACTTTTCTACACGGCCGTGACCCGTGCGAAGAGAAAGGTCCGGGTGGTCGGAGCCGAGACGTCGCTCCGGGCAGCGATCGAACGACGGGCGGTGCGTGCGTCTGGGCTGGGGCATCGGCTGCGGGGTGAGGATGGTTGAGGAGCCAACCGCGGCGTCCCGGTCACCTGATCGCGCCGTTGATCACCGACTTGTCGATCATGCCCTTCTCGACTCCCCACATCGTGGCGATCGTCCGGTATTCACCGGTCTGCATCAGATGCTCCAGCGCCTGGCGCAGCGCCTCCGCCAGCGCTGAGCCTTTCGACACCGGCCAGCCGTAGGGCGCGGAATCGAAGACCTCGCCCGCCGGCTCGAGCGCGCCTGCGCTCAGCTTGATCGCAAACCCGGTTACCGGTGAATCGGCCGACATGGCATCGAGCTTGCCGGCGATCAACGCCGCGGTGAGATCGTCTTGGCGGGTGTAGACCACCTTCTCGATCGGCGACACGCCCGCCGCCACACAAGCGTCACTCTTGGCCGGGATTTCTTTGGTTGCCTCGAGGGAGCCCTCCGACACGCCCACTCTCAGCCCACACGCCGCGTTGGGATCTATCGGCGGCCCAGGCCGCTGCGCCCACAGCGTGCCCGCCTGGAAATAGGTAACGAAGTCGACCGTCGCCTGGCGCTCTGCGGTGTCGGTCAACGACGACATCCCGACGTTGAAGTCCCCTCCCTGCACCGAGGGAATGATGCTCTCGAACGCGGTCTCGCGGTATTCCGGGACCAGCCCGAGGGTCCTCGCCACCGCATTCATCAGGTCCACATCGAAGCCGACGATCTGACCGTCGGAATTCTTGAATTCGTTTGGGGCGTAGGGCACATTGACCCCGATCACCAGCCGTCCCGTCGCCCTGATATCCGCGGGCAACCTCGCCGCGATCGACTGCACGGCGCCCATTGGGGCGGCCGCTGGGCCCGACGACGACCGACTATCAGCGAGGGTCGGTGGGTTACTGCCCAGCCCAAGCGCGCCTCGCCACTGCCATGCGCCAAACCCACAGACCGCGACCAGCAGGACCGCGGCACCCGCCACCGCCAGAGCTCGCCGCGAGATTCGCCGCCGGCCAGGCGTTCGGCCACGAGCGGCCGAATGCCGAGAACCGCCGACCTTCCGCACCGGCGCATTCATCGCAGCCCGAGCGGCGGCAGCCAACTCACCAGCCGTTTGGTATCGCTTCTCGGGCTTCTTCGCCATGCCCTTCGCAATGACGTCGTCGAACGCTGCCAGCTTCGGTTCCGTCGCCGACGGCCGAGGCGGCGGCGACACCGTGTGCCCGGCGATCTGCTGCTCGAGACTGTCAGCCGGGTAGGGCCGCGAACCGGTGAGGCATTCATAGAGCACACAGGTCAGCGCGTAGATGTCGGAGCGTGGATCGACCTGCCCCCCGTCGAAACGCTCCGGGGCCATGTACGCCATGGTGCCCAGCGTGCTGCCCGCTGTGGTCAAACCGACGTCACCGGCGGTGCGGGCCAGACCGAAGTCGATCAGGTACACGAAGTCATGCTCGGTGATCAGGATGTTCGAGGGCTTGACGTCCCGATGGATCAGGCCCGCTTCGTGAGCGGCATCCAAAGCGGAGGCGACCTGCTCCACCACGTTGACCGCAAACGCCGGTCCGAGCGGCTTGTCACTTTCCTTGAGGATCGTCCCCAGGTTGCGGCCCTCGATCAGCCGCATGTCCAGATAGAGCTGGCCACCGATCTCGCCGAAGCCGTGGATCGGCACGACATGAGGTTCGTTGAGTCGGGCCGCGGCCTGTGATTCTCGTCGGAAGCGCTCCTGGAATGTGGCGTCGTCGGCGAGATGGGGTGGCAGCACCTTGAGCGCGACGATGCGGTCGGTCCTGGTGTCGTAGGCCCGGTAGACCTCGCCCATACCGCCCCGGCCGATCAGCTCCAGCAGCTGATAGTGACCGAATGGTGTCGCATCCACCGTCTAACTCCTCGGCACCCACCCCACGTCGGTGTGTCGATTGAAGCTACATCACGTTTACCGAGGATGTCGGCCCTTGAGCGCCGAGATCGCTCCCAGTGACCCGCGACTAGTCATACGGTAAGGGCATGACAGAACAGTCAGGCGCGGTCACGGTCTCGCATCCACCGGCCGCGATCCTCCGTGCCGTCAACCCGATGCTGCGGTACCTGCTGCGCACTCCGGTCATGGGCGCCGCCCGCGAACAGCTGATGGTCCTGAGCTTCAACGGACGCAAGACGGGGCGGCGGTACTCGATCCCGATCAGCGCCCACCGGATCGACAACGCTATCTATGCCCTGACCGCCGCGCCCTGGAAGCGGAACTTCCGGAACGGCGCCGACGCCGAGGTCCTCCTCGGCGGGAAGACCACGACCATGCATGGCGAACTCATCGAGGACCGTTCGGTCGTCGCAGATCTCTACCACCGCTGCGCCGAGTCGTACGGCGTCGACCGCGCACAGCGGATGATGGGACTGAAATTCCGTGATCGGCGAGTACCCACACTCCAGGAGTTCACCGAGGCGGTCGGACAGCACGACTTGTCCGCGATCCGGTTGACTCCGGCCGGGTAGCGGTCGCCGGGTTTCGTTTCGCCGGCAATTAGCTCCTAAACGCAGGTGTCCGGTTAAGTTGTCGACGAGCCGCGAATAGGCGCGGCCGCGGAGCCGATCCGAAAGATCGTTGAATATGCGGGTTGACGGGCGCGAGATCGCCGTTTCCGGCAGCTTGCTGCAACCGCTGACCCGACGGACGAACGACATACTCCGGGTCGTCCTGGCGGCGGTGGCCCTGGCCGCCGTGATCACCAGTTCGCTCGTCACTCGGAACGATTGGGTCGCGCTCGAGAAGTCCGTCTCGGGGATCATCGGAGTTCTCACTCCGACCCAGTCCAATTTGGTGTATCTGGCATACGGTATCGCGATTCTGGCATTGCCGTTCATGATCCTGATCGGACTGATCGCCGCGCGCCAATGGAAACTGCTGGGCGCCTACACCGCTGCCGGGCTCATCGCGATTCTTGCGCTGTCGATCAGCGGCAACGGCATCGCGGCGCCGAAATGGCACTTCGATTTGTCCGATCGACTCTCCACCGTCCTGTCGCAGTTCCTCGACGATCCGCGGTGGATCGCGATGCTCGCGGCGATGCTCACCGTGTCAGGACCCTGGCTGCCGGCCCGCTGGCGGCGGTGGTGGTGGACGCTGCTGCTGGCGTTTGTGCCGATCCATCTGGTTGTCAGTGCCGTGGTGCCCGCCCGCACGTTACTGGGGCTGGCCGTGGGCTGGTTGGTCGGTGCGCTCGTTGTCCTGGTCGTGGGCACCCCCGCCCTGGAAGTGCCACTCGACGGCGCTGTGCGGGCACTGGCCCGGCGCGGATTTCTGGTCGTCAACCTCACGGTGGTGCGGCCGGCGGCACGCGGACCGCTCATCTTGTCGGCAGCATCGGCGGAACCGGCATCGGTCGCGATCATCGAGATGTATGGCCCAAACCAACGGAGCGGCGGGGCGATGCGCCAGCTCTGGCGGAAGCTTAAACTGCGCGGCAGCGAAACCGCGCCCCTGCAGACGTCCATGCGCCGCGCCGTCGAGCATCGCGCGCTCATGGCCATCGCCGTCGGCGACCTCGGCCTCGCCAATACGTCGCCGGTCGCGGTCGCCGAACTGGCGAGGGGTTGGATGCTGTATGCGCATGCCCCTGCGCGCGGAATCCCAATCAACAAATGCGCGGAAGCCGCACCCGTCGCTCGAGTATGGGAATCGCTGCGGTCCCTGCATGATCATCAGATCTCCCACGGTGACCTACGAGTAAAGGAGATCACTGTCGAGGACGGCACCGTGCGCTTCGGCAGCTTCGGCCGCGCCGAGTACGGCGCCACCGACGTCCAGCTCCAGCAGGATATCTCTCAACTCCTGGTGACGACTACCTACGTGTATGACGCGGAGTCCGCGGTCACCGCGGCGCTCGATGCTTTCGACAAACAAGCGGTCCTCGCGGCGTCGCGGAGGCTTACGAAATCGGCTGTGCCGTCACGGATTCGCAACTCGGTGAGCGATGCCCGCACCGTCATCTCTTCGGCGCGTGAGGAAGTCAAGCGCCAAACCGGCGCAGATCAGATCAAAACCGAGACGATCACCCGGTTCACCCGCAGACAGGTTATTCAACTTGTGCTGCTCGTCGCGCTGGTCTACGTCGCCTATCCGTTCATCAGCACCCTGCCGACGTTCTTTTCTGAACTGAGGACTGCGAACTGGTGGTGGGCACTGCTGGGGCTCGCGGTGTCGGCACTGACGTACATCGGTGCGGCCTCCGCGCTGTGGGCGTGCGCCGATGGAATGGTGAGCTTCAAGAATCTCGCAATCATGCAGGTGGCCAACACTTTTGCGGCCACCACGACCCCGGCGGGGGTCGGCGGCCTTGCGCTCAGCACCCGATTCCTGCAGAAAGGCGGTCTGGGCGCCGTGCGCGCCACGGCGGCAGTGGCACTGCAACAGACGGTGCAAGTCATCACCCACGTTGCGCTACTGATCTTCTTCAGTGTCGCCGCCGGTGCGTCGACCGATCTGTCCCACTTCGTCCCCTCCGCCACGATCCTGTACCTGATCGCCGGGCTGGCGTTCGGGCTCGTCGGCGCGTTCCTGTTCGTGCCCAGACTTCGGAAGTGGCTCGGGACGGCGGTGCGACCCCGGCTCAAGGAGGTCGGGGGCGACCTCGTCGCACTCGCCCGTGAACCCAAGCGGCTGGCGTTGATCGTCCTCGGTTGTGCTGCAACGACTCTCGGCGCAGCCCTGGCGTTGTGGGCCAGCGTCGAAGCCTTCGGCGGTCACACCTCGTTCGTCACGGTTACCGTCGTGACGATGGTCGGCGGAACCCTTGCCTCGGCCGCACCCACCCCCGGCGGTGTCGGCGCTGTCGAAGCGGCGCTGATCGGTGGTCTGGCGGCGTTCGGGGTGACTGCGGCCCTTGGAGTGCCATCGGTGCTGCTCTATCGAGTGCTGACGTGTTGGCTGCCCGTGTTCATCGGATGGCCGATCATGCGGTGGTTGACGAAGAACGAGATGATTTAGCGTCGGGCGATCAGCGCTTATTGAGCGCCGGGGTATGTCGCGCTGGCGATCTCAAGGATCTCCTGGCGATCAGCTGACACGATGAACCGCGATTGAATCGCCGCGTCGAGCGCGGCGGTGAAGCGTTCCAGGTAGTCCGCGACACCGCCGGGATAGAGACGACGCAGGGTGGCGGTGTCCAACAGTTCGCCCGAGCCGAAGAGATCGGACATGGCGCTCTTCTCGGTGCCGACGCCGGATGTCCGTGCGATCGGTACGTCCACCCACGGGGTCCTGACGCCGCCCTGGGCGAGCCCGTTGTGGTCCAAAATCGGCTTGGGCGGGTCGACATCGCTCAACGCGATGCGTGCGGCGCTGGGCGACGGCTCGCCCGTCCGCACCCACTCGCACAGCCCGGCGAGCGCCGCCTGCAAAACATAGTGGTGCTGCGGGCCGAAGTTGATGCAATGCGCCAATTGCTGGCCCATCAGGACGTTGGTCGGCGCGTACGCCGCCACGATGTCATCCAGCGGCGCGGAACCGGTGTCGATCGGCGCCACTTGAACCGTGTAGTTGTCGGCATGAGCGGTGCCCGGGATCTCCCACGTCCGCAGTCGTTCGTTGTCGGGTTGCCGCGCCATGTAGTAACCCAGCCGCGGGCCGCCGAACAGGTCGGTTTCGGTGATGACCGCGAGCAGTGGGACGCGCAGGTCGAGACGGAACCGCACCGGTTGCGGCGTGCTGGGCGCCGTCGCCGCGAAGATGGAGCCGCCGTCCAGCGGCGCGGCAGGCGCGAAACGAGAATGGACTAAGAAGCCGTCGTAGACCTTGGCGAGCGGGTCGACCGCGTTGACATAGGTCGTCAGGAACAGAGCCGACTGCGACTCGCCCACCGCGATAACGTGTTCCGGGTTCAGCGAACCCAGAACACCGTTGCGCCCTGCGTCGTGGACCAGCCCGCCGATCTGGGAAAAGATGTCGTAGCAGAAGGCGTCGCCCGGGTGGCGCAGGGATGCATACCGTATCGGATCCTGCGTCTTTAGAGACATGTCGGCGCCGATGAGACTCGCGCCGCCCTCGACGCCCACCTGCTGGGCCGAGACCGCAACGTAGGCATAGCCCGCGCGAACCGTTTCGCGGTGCGCCATGAACCACACCGCGGGAGCATCTATGCCCCCGCTGACGTTGAGCCACTCGACAATGACCGTCCCGTTGAACTTGGCCCGATCGGCTGGTGTCAACACCACCATGCGCGTGGTGTAGTCAGCGGTGCCTGACAGCGATACGCTCCACTGCCCATCGGAACCGAGTTCGACAGCAGGGGTGTAGGACGACGCTGCGCCGGAAATGAAGAACTCCTCGGCGACATAGCCCACGCTTGCGATGTCGAAAGCGCCCAAGAGAAGGGCGGGTTTCCCAGGCGCTGGTGTGACGACCGGACGATCCGTCATCGCGTCGCGCCGACGAGGAAACGAGTCACTTTCTTCACGATCCATCCGTGAGGTGGACGAGCTCCACAACGGTGGCAGGTCCAGGATTCGAACCTGGGTAGGCTCACGCCGACGGATTTACAGTCCGCTCCCATTGGCCGCTCGGGCAACCTGCCTTGGTGCGACTAGCAGGGTACAACGAGGATGTACCCAGTGCACAAACGGCCAACACGATGAGATAGGGGACGGGTCCAATGGCGGATTCATCGTTCGACGTCGTCAGCAAGGTCGACCGTCAGGAGGTCGACAACGCCCTGAACCAAGCCGCTAAGGAGCTGGCCACCCGGTTCGACTTCCGCGGCACCGACACCCGCATCGAATGGTCCGGCGACGAGGCCATCACCATCACCTCCTCCACCGAGGAACGCGCCAAGGCCGCCATCGACGTCTTCAAGGAGAAGCTGGTCCGCCGCGACATCAGCATGAAGGCCTTCGACGCCGGCGAGCCGCAGGCCAGCGGCAAGACCTACAAGGTCAACGGCAAGCTCAAGCAGGGCATCGACAGCGAGCATGCCAAGAAGATCACCAAGCTCATCCGCGACGAGGGCCCCAAGGGCGTCAAGACCCAGATCCAGGGCGACGAGGTCCGCGTCTCGTCGAAGAAGAAGGACGACCTGCAGTCCGTCATCGCGGTGCTCAAGCACGCCGACCTCGACGTGGCGCTGCAGTTCGTCAACTACCGGTGAACCGACAGGTGGCGCCCTAATCTGACACCCATGACACCTGCTCGCCGCGAACCCCGCGTCGTCGTGCTCGGTGGGGGCTCCTGGGGCACCACCGTCGCGTCCATCGCCGCCCGCCGCTCCGACACGACGCAATGGGTGCGGTCCGCCGAGACCGCCGAAGACATCAACGAGCGACATCGCAACCTGCGCTACCTGGGCGACGAAGTCGAGCTGTCCCCGAACCTTAAGGCCACGACCGACTTCGACGAGGCCGCCGATTGCGCCGACGTCATCGTGATGGCCGTACCATCGCACAGCTTCCGGCAGGTGCTTACCGACCTGCGTCAAAGCCTGCGGCCATGGGTGCCGATCGTCTCGCTCGTCAAGGGCCTCGAGCAGGGCACCACGCTGCGCATGTCGCAGATCATTGAAGAGGTCATGCCGGGCCACCCCGCCGGCATTCTCGCCGGGCCGAACATCGCCCGCGAGGTCGCTCAGGGCTACGCTGCGGCCGCCGTCATCGCGATGCCCGACCAGCACCTCTCGACCCGGCTGGCCCAGCTGTTCCGCACCCAGCGGTTCCGCGTCTACACCACCGACGATGTCATCGGTGTCGAGATGGCCGGCGCCCTGAAGAACGTTTACGCGATCGCGGTCGGCATGGGCTACTCCCTCGCCATCGGCGAGAACACCCGTGCCATGGTGATCGCCCGCGCACTACGCGAGATGACCAAGCTCGGCGTGGCGATGGGCGGACAGCCCGAGACGTTCCCGGGCGTGGCCGGCCTCGGCGACCTCATTGTCACGTGTACCAGCCCGCGCAGCCGCAACCGACACGTGGGCGAGCAGATCGGCGCGGGTAAACCCCTAAACGAGATCCTCGCCTCGATGGACCAGGTGGCCGAGGGCGTCAAAGCCGCCAGCGTCATCATGGAACTTTCCGACCGCTACGGCATCCACATGCCGATCGCCCGGGAAGTCGACGGCGTCATCAACCATGGCCGCACCGTCGAAGACGCCTACCTTGGCCTCTTCGCAGAGGTGCCCGGGCACGAAGTCCACGGCGCGGGCTTCTAGCCCCGCGCCTCAGCTACTGGGGCCAGTCCCCGCAGCGTTGTTGGTTAGGTAATTGTTGGCCGCGGCCGCCGTGTCGAGCAGGGTGTCTTGCCCGCTCACGCTATGCCGCGAGGCCAGAGCCTTGATGTCTGGATGCCCGGCGTGCACGGCACCGGCGTCGTCCTGCCACACCAAAAACCTCAACGGCAGATCGATGCCCATCGTTTGTTGCGCCGCCACCAACGGAACGGACACCGACGCGTCGTCGGTGAGCAGCAGCTCCGTCGGCGGTATCTGTGTGCCGGCGCCCGCGGCCGCCGCAGCCTGATCGAGATTCAGCACATCTGGCTGGTTGTTCCGCTTGAACGTGGCTTGGTAACGGGTCACCGTGTCGCCGAATGAGGCGTTACTCGTCTTCTGAATGAGATATGAGCCGGGGCACGATCCCGAACCGTCGGCGACCGGATCGGTGCTACCGCTCGCCGCCTGAGCGACTGACGCCGAACCGCTACTCAATTGGGCTCCGCTCGAGGCGTCGGCGCCCGCGCACGAGGCCACGTAATTCGCCGAGTTGTATCCGATGAACACCGTGCCGCCGGCCGCCTGCCACACCAAGTACTTCTGCGGCAGATCGAGAGCGGCGCGCTGACTGGCCGCCATGATCGGGGCCGCCGCCGCCGGATTCCCGCCGATGATCAAGGTGGTAGGCCGCAACGTCTTATCCACCCACTTCGCGGTTTGCGCGAAATCGACTGTGGTGGCCACTTTTCCGATCGAATTGAGTTGACCCTGCGCACGTGACACCGTCTCGGCCGCCGGGTACGCGCTCTTGTACACGACCATCCCCGCGACGTTGGGCACCGGATCATTTTGCGGTGTCGACTGAGAATCATTCGGGTCAGCAGCGGCATTGCCCGCGGCGCCCAACCAAACGATGATCTGCAACGTCGACCATATCGCTGCGGCGATAAGCAGCCGTCCGGGTGATCGTCGCGTCACGGTTCAAACTCCAATCCCATTCGACCTACGTTCTCATTGATAGCCGCGGCCGTACATCCGGTTCAGCCCGACTTCACCCGTTCTTCATACACTCTGGCCAGATCTGCCATGCATCAGCATGGTGAGCGATGTGGCTGGCTCTCACAGCAGTTAATTTCGCGTACTCGCGGCGGGCGCCACGGCACGACCAACTGCTCACTGGGATCGCAACTAGCGCAGAGGCTGTCGCAAGAACCCGTCCCAGATGCGAAACGGGCGACTCGTGCTGTGCGCAAACTTACGTCGTAATCAACGCGGTAGCTGGGAGTCCGCAACCTCGTGAGTGCTGTTGGCCCAGAACCGACAGTGGTAACTGGTGCGATGCAGCGCAGGCTACGTTCAGCAAAATCTGAGACTTTCCTGAGACGGATCTGAGAGCTAACTTAACTGCTCAGTAATACCGGCTCGCAAATCGGGGCATTCCCTCCCCTAAGCCCATATTGCACGGACATCTGCACGATCTTGAATCAACAGCTATTTAGCGTTGCGAAAATGAGTTGCTATGCGGGGGGAAATATGGGTCACGAGTTGTAGTTGCTATTTTTGGCAAATCCATGTTTACCACAGTATGCCATCGTGACCATATATCCAGATGATCAGCAATGTTCTGAATCTCGGCAGTTGCTACGCTTCGCAATAAAGATGTCGTCGTCGTATCAGATAATTTGCCAGATCTGATATTTTTGACGATTAAGCGCGTTACTGTTCCAACTGTCCTTACAAGTGACGGCCTAAAGGGGTCACCATGCATGCAGCTGTTCGTTCCCCACTGTTGGCGGGGATCACGTTGGTAGGCGCCAGTACGATCGCGGTCAGTGCGATAGCTACGACACCAGATATTCACGTATCGAACCTGCCGATGAGCCTGACAGCGGCGATGAGGCGCGGCCTGGAGAACCCGTTCGTCGTGTTCGCGCCGATCGTCAAACAGACCCTCAGCGACGTGCAAACGCTGGCCACCGACAATATCAACGACCCCGCGCCGATCCTGCGGGCGGCGCTGTTGGACGAGACAGACAACGCATTCACGCTGGTAAGGGGAGTCGCCGGTGCAGGTCTGGTGCTCGGTGCCGCGGCATTCAACGCGCCGGGCGCCCTCGCGACCGCGGCCCATCAAGCCTTGACGGGCGACTTCCAAGGCGCACTGACGACGCTGGAAAGCGTGACCGTCGTTCCGGTCACCAGGGCTGCCGGCGATATCGTTCGAGCGGTCTAGAGTGTCATCCTGGACCAAGTGCAGGTTGCGCGGCGCCTGGTGACCGCGGTCCCTGAAGCAGCGATGGGCGTCACGTTGGCTACGGTCAACGCGGTCATTCAGATAACCAAAGCGACCGTCGCCGCCGGCCTGGGCGTGGTCCAAGCGGCGAGCACCGGCAACCCAATTGCGGTTGCCAACGCGACGACGGATGGCGCCGCCAATGTGGCCGCGGTCACCGAGCAGACCACCATCGGACAGCAGCAGAAGTATTTCGCGAACGAGTCGACAGCTCAGGTGATCGTCGCCAGGAGCCCCAGCATCGCCGTGGCGGCCAACCAAGGGCGCCGTGAGATCGCGAATGCGATAAGGCCTTCCGAAGAGCTGCACGCCGCTGCTCAGAACACCACCGCAGTTGAACCCGACACCACGACAATGACTCCCGCGCTGACTAAGCAGCCGACGGGCCCAATCAGGGGCATCGTCACGCAGGTCCGCACCGAGGTCCGAACTGGTGTCAAAGACATCCGCAGCGCGCTCGGCGGTGGCGTGACCAAGCGCAGGGCGACAAGGTAGCAACATCTCCTACGCCAGTGGGCTCCCCCTCGGCGGGGGAGCCCATTGCGTTCTCGGCTAACGGTCGTCGAGGATGCGGTGTTCGACCTCGCCGATGCCGTCGAGGACCAGTCGCAGCGTGTCCCCGCGCTTGAGCCAGTGGCCGGTCTCCATGCCCGACCCGCCGGCCAGCGTTCCGGTGGCGATGAGCTCACCCGCCAGTAGTTGTTCGTCGCGGGAAGCATGGGCGAGCACTTCGCCGACGCTCAACTGGAATCCGCGGCTGCTGACCGTGCTGACCCTGCGGCCGTTGATGATCACCGAGCCAGTCAGCTCGTTGATGCGTGGCAGCACTTCATCGGCCGTCACAGCGGTCTCCGACATCGAGCTGGCGAAGTGTTTCGACTTCTGCGGGCCCATGCCGGACGACATTTCCAACCGCTGCACATCACGTGCGCTGAAGTCATTGAGTAACACGAAGGCGCCGATGGCAGCCGTCGCCTCATCCACCGTGGCGTTGAAGAGCGCCTCCTTCAGCACGAACGCGACTTCCAGCTCGAAGTCCAGTCCGTTGGAGTAGCTGGGGAACGCGATCGGCGTCCGGGTGGGCACGATCGTCATCGCGTTGCCCATGTAGTAGATCGGCTGCTGGTAGAACAGCTTCTTCGGGCGAAACGGCGGAAACGTTCGGCGCGTGAGCTTTTCGAACACGTCGCTCACGCGGTAGGTACCCGGGTAAAACTTCTGCATCATGCCCCGGGCGGCCGTGATGTTGTGCGTCTCCGACAGCAGAAAGTCGCGAAAGGACAACGGCGCAACGGCAGAAGCGCGTCGCTGCTCTGTAGGTGCCGATCAGCAGTGGCCAGCAGCCATTCGTCCGCGAACGGCGAAGGCCCGAACGGGCTGGGACCCTTCAGCGGACGCCATTCGCCGTCATCGTCGTACTGGGTCTCCAGTGCGTCGGGCGTACGAACCCTGCGTAGCTTCAAGCGCGGTTACGTCCGAGGCCGGTCCAACAGCGGCGGCGTCTGGCCGACGACGTAACTGCCGCCCGGGCTGATCACGAAGCCGGACTGGTCGTAGGAGTTCATGCACGACGTCATGCCCGCGCCGTCTGTGCCGCAGCTGATCTGCCGGTAGCTCAGCCGTGTGTTCGGCGGCAGCGGCTTGACCGGTCCGGCTACCGAGAACACCGGCCGGTCGGTGTTGGCGAAGTCCGGCGCGCCGGTCGGACCGCCGCTCACCATGTTCGCGCCATTCGGCGCCCCCGGGATCGGCCCGCTGCAGCCGTAGCCACCCGAGTCCTTCTGAATCACGCACGTCAGCCCGTCCGGTGTCCCGAACGCGTACCACGCACCGCTCATCACCGAGAAGTCGGCCGGCGTGATGGGCGCGAACGCGTTGATGTTCGGCGCCGGCGGTGGGGCGGGCGTGTCCGGGTCGGCCCACGCCGTCGCCGGTGCAGCGATCAGCGCCGCCCCCACGGCACCGGCCAGGCCGGTCAGCATTCTGCTCAGCACGGAATCACACCCTAGGCGATGGCGTTGCCCGACGCACCACGACCGCCGCTCAGAAGTCGTCGCGTGCCGGACGCTCGCCGCGGCAATTCAGCCCCGCGCCATCGCCTCCAGTCGACGGATCCGCTCCTCCATCGGCGGGTGCGTCGAGAACAACCCGACGAACCGCTCCCCCGACCGGAACGGGTTCGCGATCATCAGGTGCGCCTCGCTCGCCAGCTTCGGCTCGGGCGGCAGCGGCGCCGCCTGCACACCGGAGGAGATCTTCCGCAGCGCCGACGCCAGCGCCAGCGGATCGCCCGTCAGCTCGGCACCCGACTGGTCGGCCTGGTACTCGCGCGACCGCGACACCGCCAGCTGCACGATCGTCGCCGCGATCGGGCCCAGCAGCGAAACCAGAAGCAGCGCAAACGGATTCGCGCCATTATCCCGGCCCCCGCCGAACCAGCTCATGATCACGGCCATGTTCGCCAGACCAGAGATCACCGCCGCCAGCGCCCCGGCCACACACGAAATCAAGATGTCGCGGTTGTACACGTGCGACAGCTCATGCCCCAGCACCGCACGCAACTCACGCTCGTTGAGGATCGCCAGGATCCCCGTCGTGCAGCACACCGCCGCATTGCGTGGGTTGCGGCCGGTAGCGAACGCGTTCGGGTTCGCGGTGTCGCTGACGTACAGCCGCGGCATCGGCTGGTGCGCCGCCGTCGCCAGCTCGCGCACGATCCTGTACATCACCGGCTCCTGTAGCTCCGTCACCGGCTGCGCATGCATCGCCCGCAACGCCAGCCTGTCGCTGTTGAAGTACACGTAGATGTTCATGCCGACCGCGAACAGGACCGACAGGACCAGGATCGACGGGTTCCTGAACAGCGATCCGATGAACACGATCAGGGCCGACATCACGGCCAGCAGCAGCACCGTCTTGACCCCGTTGTGGTAGGGGTGCCACTTCATCAGCGTCTCCTTCTGCAAATGCCTGATCGAATAGAAAACGCCCAACCCCGGCGACAGGTTCCGTCAGCCGTGCCGCTCGATCGTGTACTTCACCAGCGTGGCCAGCGCCTGGCGACCGGCTCCGTCGGGCAGACCTGCGAGTTCGTCGCGCGCCCGCGCCGCATACCTCGCGACGGTGTCCTTGGCCTTGGCCATACCCGGCGAGGCCCGCAGCAACGAAAGCGTCTCGGCAACGTGGCTGTCGTCCATCGGTCCCGCCAGCAACTCCCGCAGCCGGTCGGCGTCCGGCCCGGTCTCCCGCAGCGCGTACAGCACCGGCAGCGTGTGCACGCCTTCCCGCAGGTCGGTGCCCGGCATCTTGCCCGAC
This sequence comes from uncultured Actinomycetota bacterium, assembly GCA_963811535.1. Classification (GTDB taxonomy): domain Bacteria; phylum Actinomycetota; class Actinomycetes; order Mycobacteriales; family Mycobacteriaceae; genus Mycobacterium. The sequence goes on from CAWERF010000005.1 coordinate 381,708, forward strand.
TCGTCGGAGTCGCTGGCGATGTCGATGATGTCGTCGGAGATCTGGAACGCGGTGCCGACGATCCCGCCCAGCCGGCTCAGCCGCTGGATCTCCTCCTCGCCGGCGCCCGAGAACGTCGCACCGAACTGCCCGGAAGCCGCGATCAGCGAGCCCGTCTTCTCGTGGACCACCCGCAGGTAGTGGTCGATCGAGTCGACGCCCTGGGCCGCGCCGCGCGTCTCGCGCATCTGCCCGGTGACCAGCTCGGCGAACGTCTCCGCGATCACCCGCACCGCGTCCGGGCCCAGCCGCGACACCAGCCGCGACGCGGTCGCGAAGAGATAGTCACCGGCCAGGATCGCGATGTTGTTGCTCCAGCGGGCGTTGGCGCTCGGCGCGCCGCGGCGGACCTGCGCCTCGTCCATCACATCGTCGTGGTACAGCGTCGCCAGGTGCACCAGTTCGATCACTGCGCCGCCGACGGTCACCTCCCACGCGTCCGGCTTGGGCCCCAGCTGCGCCGACAGCACCGTGAACAGCGGGCGGAAGCGTTTGCCGCCCGCTTCGAACAGGTGCATTACCGCGTCGCGGATGATCTCGTCGCCCTTGCTGAGCTCCGTGCTGATCAGGCCCTCGATCCGCGCGACGCCGTCGCGGACACTCGCGGCAAAGTCAGCGTCACCGAACTCAACGCCGGCAACCGCGGTCGCTGGTGTCCTCATTGGTCCAACATACTGGTGGGGATGGATACGAGGGCCGATGTGGTCGTGGTCGGCGCCGGGCCGGCAGGTTCGGCGGCGGCGGCGTGGGCGGCGCGCGCCGGGCGGGACGTGCTGGTCGTCGACGCCGCCGACTTCCCGCGCGACAAGCCCTGCGGCGACGGGCTGACCCCGCGCGCGGTGGCCGAGCTTCAGCTGCTCGGCCTCAGCGACTGGCTCGATCAACACATCAAGCACCGCGGGCTGCGCCTCACCGGCTTCGGCGGCGAGGTCGACGTCGACTGGCCCGGCCCGTCGTTCCCCGCGTGCGGCAGCGCAGTGCCGCGCACCGAGCTCGACGAGCGGATCCGGCAGGTGGCCGCGGACGCGGGCGCGTCGATGCTGATGGGCCGCAAAGTCGTTGACGTTAATCATGATTCGCGTGGAAGAGTGACGTCGATGGCGCTTTGCAACGGTGGCGGCGTGACCGAGGTGCGGTGCAACGAGCTGATCGTCGCCGACGGTGCGCGCTCGCCGCTCGGCCGAATGCTTGGCCGCGAGTGGCATCAGCAGACGACGTACGGGGTCGCGGTCCGCGGATATCTCACGTCTCCGCGTAGCGACGAACCGTGGTTGTCGACGAACCTGGAGCTGCGTACCCGCCACGGCCATCTGCTGCCCGGCTACGGCTGGATCTTCCCGCTGGGCAATGGCGAGGTGAACATCGGTGTCGGCGCGTTGGCTACCGAGAAACGGCCGGCCGACCTCGCCCTGAAGAAGCTGATCAACTTCTACACCGACCTGCGGCGCGCCGACTGGGAGTTCGACGGGTCGCCGCGCGCCGTGATGTCGGCGCTGCTGCCGATGGGCGGCGCCGTGTCCGGGGTGGCCGGCCCGAACTGGATGCTCATCGGCGACGCGGCCGCCTGCGTGAACCCGATGAACGGCGAGGGCATCGACTACGGCCTGGAGACCGGCCGCTTCGCCGCGGACCTGCTGGGCAACGGCGACCTGTCGGCGGCGTGGCCATTGTTCCTGCAGCACCAATACGCGCGCGCGTTCTCGATTGCGCGGCGGCTGTCGGCCCTGCTGACCATGCCATGGTTCCTGCCGACCGGCGGCCCGATCGCGATGCGGTCCGCTCGGCTGATGGACATCGTCGTGCGGGTGATGGGCAACCTGATCAGCGACGACGACGTCGACTGGGTCGCGCGACTGTGGCGAGGGGCGGGTTCGGGCTCGCGCCGCATCGACCGTCGCCCGCCGTTCAGCTGACGTCTACGATTGAAAACAATGCCGAGTCCTGTCAAGAACGGCGCCGAGGTACTCCTTGAGCAGTTGGAATCCCAAGGAGCCGAATGCATTTTCGCCTCGCCGATCGCTGTCATGGCGCCGATCTGGGAGGCACTCGCGCGGCGCGGAAGCGACGTGAAACTCCGCTACTTCCGCTGCCGTCACGAGCTGTTGGCCGTCGGCCTGGCCTCCGGGTACTACAAGGCCACGGGCCGCAGCCAGATCGTGTTCCTGCCGACATCGCTGGGCGTGCAGAACGGATCGATGGGCCTGCACACCGCGCTGCAAGAGCTCACACCCATGACCGTGCTGTCGCCCGACACGCTCACCTACGGCGAGGACCCCGACGCCGACCCCGGGCCCGAATGGCCCTCGCTGCTGGTTGACCTCGTCGGTCCCGCCCGCAACGCCGAAGCCGTCGTCAAATGGGCGAAACGGGCGCGCACCCCGTCCGAATTGGTTCACGAACTTCGTCGCGCCTGCTTCATCGCCCAGTCGATTCCGCTCGGCCCGACCGCGCTGGAAGTTCCTGTCGAACTGTTGATGGGTGAGGCCTACCGCGAGATCCCGACGTGGGTTCCGCCCGTTCCCGTCGTCGCCACGCCCGAACAGATCGATCAGGCTGCCCAGATTCTTGCCGACGCCTCGAATCCATTGATCATCACGGAGCACGGCGGACGCACGGACGACGAACGCTACGCGCTGGTACGCATTGCCGAGGCCCTGTCCGCGCCGGTTTTCGAGTTCATGATGCCCGCGTACCACAACTTTCCGCGGTCGCACCCGCTGTACGGTGCCGGGCCCGTCGAAGACGTGCTTGGCGAGGCCGACGCGATCCTGCTCGCCGGTTGCAACGCACCGTGGCATCCACCGCACCCGCAGCTGCGACCCGGATGCCCCGTCATCCATCTCGACGAAGACCCCATGCGCCCGCGAGCCGCGTACTGGGGATACCCTACGACTCAGGCGATTCCGGGAGACCTCGGGCTGAATCTGGACGCGCTGGCCGCCAACTTCGGCAAGCGGTCGACGACTCGGCCCCAAGCCGTGAAACGATGGGCTCGGTATTCGGATGGCGTGCGCGTCAAGGGCATCCAGGAAGCCCGGGAATTGTCATCGCAGGCAACGGATTTCGTGCCAGCGGCCGACTTGTTCCAAGAGTTGCACGACGCATTGCCCGACGACGCGATCTGCGTCGACGAGATCATCGCCGAAGTGCCGCAGATGATTCAATTTCTGTACGAGCGCAAGCCATTAACGCAATACCGCGGTTGGGCGGGCGCACTCGGCACCAGCCTGGGCACCGCACTGGGCGTCAAGCTCGCACGGCCGCAGCAGGTGGTGGTGTCGATCCTGGGCGACGGGGCGTGGCACTACAACCCGGTGCCGGCTGCCCTCGGGTTCGCCCAGGAGTACGGGATCCCGCTTTTGATCGTGCTCTGCGACAACCAGTCATACGAGTCCCAGACGTGGAACGTCCTGCGGTACTACCCCGACAGCGACGCGGTCCGCGACGGCAACTTCGTCGGCAACGTCATCGCGCCCACGCCCGACTACGTGAAAGTCGCCCAAGCCTACGGCGGCGAAGGCGAACGGGTCGAGAAATCGGACATGCTGGCGTCGGCGCTGCGCCGGGGTTTGGACGCCGTCGCCTCGGGGAAAACCTTCCTTGTCGACGTGATTGTCCGCCCGTAAACGTACGCGAAGCTTTACCGTGTCGTGTTGCGTATGTGACTGTTATAAACGAGTGTTGCCGTGATGAAATGGGTGCTCGATAGACAGGGAAAGGCCATCGGTGTGATGGCCGTGTCCGTCGGCGTGATCACCGCGGCCGCTGCATCGGGCACACCCGCGCACGCCGACATGGTCGGCAACTCGTTCCTCGCCGCGCTGACCGACGCCGGCGTCCCCTACAACGATCCGACGAGCGCGACGATGCTGGGTCAGTCCGTCTGCCCGATGCTGGTTGAGCCTGGCGAGACGTTCGACGCCGCGGCCACCACCATGGCCGCCAAGAGCGGCATGAGCCGCGACACGGCGAACTTGTTCACGATCATCGCGATCTCCGTCTATTGCCCGGGGATGCTCTTGCCGATCATTCCCGACCGCTTCCAGGAGTAACCACCGTCGAGTGTGGGGGTGTCGCGACAAACCCCGAGTAGCGACGCCCAGAACCTCCACAGTCGGCGCCAATGCGTATTGAATGGTGTCGGAACAGGAGTGACATGGACACCCGATCGCAGACTTTTCACTGGCCCTCACTGCCCGTGGATCAGTGGACGCCGACCCGCGACACCTTGCACGTGTGGACCCAGATCGTCGGCAAGATCCGTCTGGGACACATGCCTTTGATCAACCACTGGTGGCAGGTCACGTTCTACGTCACCCCACGCGGACTGACGACCGGCGCGATCCCATACCAGGACGCGCAGTTCGACATGGAATTCGACTTCGTCGGCCACGTGCTCGCAATCCGGCACAGCGATGGCAGCCAGCGGGCGGTGCCGCTGGAGGCCAAGCCGGTCGCTGAGTTCTATCGAGAGACCCTGTCAGCCCTCGCCAGTCTCGGCATTCAGTCACACATCGCCGCCCGTCCCAATGAGGTCGAACTCGCTATCCCGTTCGCCGAGGACTACCAGCACAAGTCATACGATCCCGACGCCGCACGGATGTTCTGGCAGCAGCTGGTGCAGGCTCACCGTGTGATCACCAATTTCCGCGCGTCCTTTGTCGGCAAGGTCAGCCCGGTGCACTTCTTCTGGGGCTCTTTCGATTTGGCGTGCACACGGTTTTCCGGGCGCCCGGCACCAAAACATTCCGGTGGCGCTCCCAACTGCCCCGACTGGGTGATGACAGAGGCGTACTCTCGCGAAGTCAGCAGCTGCGGCTTTTGGCCGGGCGGCGGCAGCGAGGGTGCGTTCTATTCCTACGCATATCCCGAGCCGGGCGGCTTCGCCGACTACTCGGTGGAGCCAGCGGCAGCGTTCTACAGCGCCGACTACCAGCAATTCCTGCTGCCCTACGAGGCGGTGCGCACCGCCGACGACCCCGACCACGCCCTCGCGCGGTTCCTCCAGACCACCTATGAGGCCGCCGCCGAGCTCGCCGACTGGGACCGCGCAGCGCTCGAAGACGACCCCGACCGCCTACGCGCGCAGCGGGCGACAGGCCATGAACACCGAAGCTGAATCACCGATTCTGGTATTGGGCGCGACCGGTGGGCAGGGCGGCGCAGTTGTCGACGCGCTGCTGGCACGCGGCGCCCGCGTGCGCGCGATGGTGCGTCGGCCCGATGAGCCGAGGGTTCGGCGCCTTACCGAGCGCGGCGTAGGGATCATGGCCGGCTCTCTTGACGACCGCGTCGGGCTCGGCGCGGCGATGCAGGGCGCCGCCGCGGTGTTCGCACTGACCACTCCCTTCGAAGCCGGGGCAGACGCCGAAGTGGCGCAGGGCCGCGCCATTCTCGCTGCGGCCGACGACTCACAGGTCCCGCACCTGGTGTTCAGCTCGGTGGCCGCGGCCGACCAACACACCGGGGTCCCGCACTTCGACAGCAAGGCGATCATCGAAAATGATTTGGCCGCAAGCGGTTTACCCTACACCATCACCGCTCCGACGTATTTCTTCGACAACGCCATGGGCGGCCTGGATCGCATCTATGCCGGGGTGCTCGATCTGCCGTTGCCGCCCGACCGATCACTGCAGCAGTTGGCCCGCGCCGACCTTGGCGCGTTCGCAGCGAAGGTGCTGCTCGACCCGAAAGCGTATTTAGGGCAGCGCGTTGAGCTGGCCGGCGACGCCGCGACTCCGGCACAGATGGCCGACACGCTCAGCACAATCGTGGGCCGGCCGGTGCGACACGACCAGACTCCGCTCGAATCGATCCGCAATCCCGATATGCACGCGATGTGGACGTTCCTCAACGGCCCCGGTTACCGGGTCGACATCGCGGCCCTTCACGAGGCGAACCCAGATATCGCGTGGACGTCCTTCGCCGATTGGGCACGGCAGGCGTTCCAATCCCGCAGCCCCTGACGGGGCCCCGGAATCCGCGGTCGTCAGTCAGTTGGCCGGGTCGCGGCGTGCAGCGCGACGATGCCGCCGGTCAGGTTGCGCCACCGCACTCCCACCCAGCCCGCGCGGCGGATACGACGCGCCAAATCCGCCTGATCGGGCCAGGCCCTGATCGACTCGGCAAGGTACACGTAGGCATCCGGGTTCGACGCCACCGCGCGGGCCAGCCGCGGCAGCGCCTGCATCAGGTACTCCTTGTACACCGTCTCGAACAGACGGTTCGTCGGCGTCGAGAACTCGCAGACGACGAGCCGCCCGCCGGGCTTCGTCACCCGGGCCATCTCCCGCAGCGCGGCCTCGTGATCGACGACGTTGCGCAGGCCGAAGCTGATCGTCACCGCATTGAAGGACTGGTCCGCGAACGGCAGCCGTGTCCCGTCGCCGGCCACCTTCGGCACGTCGCGGTTCCACCCGGCCGCGAGCATGCCGACGCTGAAGTCCGTCGCCACGCACCACGCGCCGGAGCGGGCCAACTCCTCGGTGGACACCGCCGTGCCCGCGGCCAGGTCGAGCACCTTGTCCCCCGGCCCGACCTCCAAGGCCTTGCGCGTGGCCCGTCGCCAGCCGCGGTCCTGGCCCATCGACAGCACGGTGTTGGTCAGGTCATAGCGCCGGGCCACCGCGTCGAACATCGACGCGACCTCGTGCGGATCCTTGCCCAGCGTCGCGCGGCCCACCGTGCCGAAGGTACTAGAAGCCGACGGCCTGCCCGTCGCGGCGCGGATCGCTGGCCGCGACGTAGCCGTCGTCGAGCCGCCAAATCGCCTGGCAACTGCCGAACTGGTTGTAGTCGTCGACCGTGACCAGCTCATGGCCCCGTTGTTGGAGCTCGCGCAGTGTCGTCGCCGGGAAGCCATTCTCGACACTGACGTGCAGGCCCTCCACGAACCGGAAACGCGGGCCGTCGCAGGCCGCCTGCGGGTTCTGGCCGTAGTCGACGATGCGCACCGCGATCTGCACGTGTCCCTGCGGCTGCATAGTCCCGCCCATGACGCCAAAGCTCATCACCGGGGCACCGTCCCTGGTCAAAAAACCCGGGATGATCGTGTGGGACGGACGCTTGTTCGGCCCGACCTGGTTCGGATGACCCTTTGTTGCAACAAAATTCAGGCCGCGGTTCTGCAGCGCGATCCCCGTGCCACCCACGACGACGCCCGAGCCGAAGCCCATGTAGTTCGACTGGATCATCGACACCATCATGCCGTCGGCATCGGCCGCGGTCAGATACACCGTGCCGCCCTTGGGGATTCCGGTGGTGCAGGGCCGCGCCCGGTTCGGGTCGATCAGCGCTGCCCGTTGCTTCAAGTAGTCGTCGTCGAGGAGGTGCTCGACGGGCACCGTCATGTGGTCGATGTCGGCCAGATAGGCGTCCGCGTCGGCAAACGCGAGCTTGACCGCCTCGATCTGCAGATGCACGCTGTCGGCCGAATCGACTGGCAGGGCGGCCATCTCGAACTGCCGCAGAATGCCGAGCGCGATCAGCGCGACGATGCCCTGGCCGTTGGGCGGGATCTCGTGGACGGTGTAGCCGCGGTAATCCTTGCTGATCGTGCCGACCCAGTCGGCGCGATGGGCGGCCAGGTCGCTCGCCCGCATAGCGCCCCCGTGGCCTGTCGAATGGGCCTCCATGGCGGCCGCGAGTTCCCCGTGATAGAAAGCCTCGCCGCGGGTGGCCGCGATCGTCTCCAGCGTTGCAGCAAGATCCGCGCACCTGAACAGTTCGCCCGGTTTGGGCGCCCTGCCGTTCGGCAGAAACGCGGCGGCAAAGCCTGGCTGGTCCCTGAACACCGGAACCTGAAGTGCCCACTGCTCGGCGATCGTCGGCGACACCGGGAACCCGTGGCGGGCATAGTTGATCGCGGGTTCGAAGAGCCGATCCAACGGTAGCCTGCCAAATTTGGCGTGCATCTCCGTCCACGCCGACACGGCCCCCGGCACGGTGACCGAGTTCCAGCTGACCACCGGCACGTTCCTGCCGCGGAAATAGTCCGGCGTCCACGCCGCCGGCGAGCGCCCCGACGCGTTCAGCCCGTGCAGTTGCGCGCCGTCCCAGATGATCGCGAAGGCGTCCGAACCCACGCCGTTGGACACCGGCTCGACGACCGTGAGCGTGATCGCGGTGGCCAGGGCCGCGTCGACCGCGTTGCCACCGTCGGCGAGCATCGCAAGCCCCGCCTGCGCGGCAAGGGGCTGCGATGTGGCGACTACATTGCGTGCCAGCACGGGCTTCCTCGGCCACGCGTAGGGCAGCTGCCAGGAGAACGGCGCGGTCATACCTCGAATGTAGGCTGCGCGGCTAAGCGGTCAGGCTGCTCCGCCCGGCTGCGGCGCCACGGACGGCCTCGTAGTGGCCGAGCAGCTCGTCGCAGATCGCCGGCCACGTGCGCTGCAGCACGCTGCGCCGGGCCGCGATCGAGTAGCGGGGCCGGAACTGGATCAGATGCGCGACGGCGTCGGGCAGTCGCTCTTCGAAGTCGTCGACGTTGAGCAGGAAACCGGTGCGGCCCGGGCCGACCAGATCCCGCGGCCCGCCGGCGTTCGGTGCGACGACGGGCACGCCCGACGCGAGCGCTTCCTGCACCGCCTGGCAGAACGTCTCGTGTTCGCCGGGGTGCACGAACACGTCCATGCTGGCGTAGGCTGCGGCCAGTTCCGGGCCGTACAGCGCCCCGGTGAAAACTGCTGTCGGCAAAAGGTTATCGAGCTTCGGCCGGTCGACGCCGTCGCCGACGATGACGAGCTGGACGCCGTCGTTGTGCGCGAGCGCCGTCAGCCGCTCGACGTGCTTTTCCGGTGCCAACCGGCCGACGAAGCCGACGATCGGCTTGCCGCTCGGTGACCAGGCACGGCGCAGGCGCTCGTCGCGGGCCGACGGCGCGAAGCCGGTGATGTCGACACCGCGGGCCCAGCGGTGGATCCGCGGGATACGCTGGGCGGCAAGGCTTTCCATCGCGGCAGAGGACGGGGCCAGCGTGCGGTCGGCGTGGCGGTGGAGGTGGCGGAACCACGCCCACGCTGCCCGGGACGTGATGCCGATGCCATAGCTCTGGGCGAAACCCGGCACGTCCGTCTGGAACACCGCGACGGTCGGGATGCCGAGGAACCGTGCGGCCTGCAGGCCGCCGTAGCCCAGCAGTGCCGGGGACGCCAAATGAACGACGTCGGGCTCGAATTCGCGCATGATCCGGACCATCCGCGGCCGCGGCACACCCAGCGGCAGCGACGTGATCTTCGGGAACATCCGCGACGGCATCCGGTACACGGGGACGCCGTCGTGCTCGGTGGCGGCCCGGTCCTGGCCGCGGGGGTTGTCGGGAGCGATGACGATGGCGTCGTGTCCGGTGCGGCCCAGGTGCTCCAGCACCCGCAGCACCGAGTTCGAGACGCCGTTGACGTTGGGCAGGAACGACTCGGCGACGATCGCAACTCGCACGTGACGATCGTGCCAGCGGCCGCTGTCCTCGAGGTTGCCCCCAGGGATACGACACGCGAAATTCTGCCCTCAAACGCTTAATTAAATCTTTATGTAAATTGCCGATATTTTACGGTAGCGTGGCGAATTGGACCTGTTGCTGTCGACTTACATGTTGGGGGATTAATGGCTGATCCGTGGGAACGGATTGCCCTGCGTCCGGTCGACCGCGGCGTCAAACGCAATCGGCAGGAATGGGACTGGGGCCGCCTCGAGGAGGTCCTGCGGACCAACCCGGAGTCGGCAGGGCGGCTGCGCGGCCTGATGACCACTGCGGTCGCGAGCATGCTGCGGACGGCGCTCAACCATAGCGACGTCGCGCGCATCCAATGGCCGCGGGTGTCCCAGAACTACCGGGAGCGCTGGGCGCAGGGCGACCTCGATGGAATTGTGCCGGTGTTGTCCGAGCTCGTTTCCTGGTTACGCTCCGCCGGAATGGATCCGATCCGGAATGCCGATGTCGCGGCATTGCTGAACGATCCCTGTGTCGCCAGGATTCGTAATCGGCTGCCGGCGATCGAATACGACCCGAATTTGTTGGACGTGTTCCGCAGGCTCGCCGACGCAGTCGGGCGATGAGTTTCCCGACACCAACCTCGTCGTCGTCTTGAACATGCCGTACCAGCAGATGCAGGACTTCGCGAAGCGGATGCAGTGGTCGTTTCCGTTCGTGTCCTCGCGCGGCACGACGTTCGCCGACGACTGCGGCGCCGGCCCCGGTTTCGCCATCAGCGTGTTCCTCCGCGACGACGGCGGCGCTGTCTATCCGACGTACTTCACCAGCGGGCGCGGCGACGACCGCGTGCGCTTCGACTTCAACATGCTCGACCTCACGCCATACGGGCGACAGGAAGCGCCGGAGGACTCGCCCGCAGGCTGGCCACAAACCCCGCCGTACGAGTGGTGGCGGCTGCACGACGAGTACTAGCCCGACGGCGGAGAAGCGGTGAGGCGCTTCTCGGCGACCGTCAAGCCGAACAGCAGCGCGCCGGCCACCAACCAGCCGACCACCGCGATCGAACCGGCCGGGATGATCGCCAGCGACGCGTTGCGGTGCTGCACCCGCACCAGGTCCGGGTTGTTCTTGTCGTATTCGACGTAGATTCGCATCCCGTCGGCCAGCTCCGACGGGTAGAGCACGCCGAGCTCCGGGCGATACGTGACACGGTCCGGCGTGACGAACTCGATCGTCGACCGTCGCGGGCCGGCGCTGAGCACCTCGGCCTGGGCGACGCCCATATGCCGCTCGATCTGCCGATCGTTCCGCCACGCGCCGGCAACCAGAAGCACCGACTGAAGCGTGACGATGCCGGCGATGATCAGCACCGCAATCCGGGCCCACCGCAAGCCTTTTCGCAGCCGCGTCTCCAGTGCGTCGGGCGTGCGAACGGGCCCGCCCAGCAGCTTCACCACGCCGGCGAGCCGGCTCATATGGCCGCCTTGATCGACGCGTGCAGCCGCCGCAGCGTCGACCGATCCGCCTTGACCTCCAGCACCCGCACCCCACTGAACGGCGCATCCAACGCCGCGCCCAGCCCGTCGGCCTCGACCTGCCTGCACTCGACGTGATACGCCCGGCAGAGCGCGCCAACGTCGATGTCGTGCGGGGTGCCGAAGATCCGCGACGACACGTCGGAGAACCGCGGATCGCCCTGCTCCAGCAGTTCGAAGATGCCGCCGCCGTTGTCGTTGGACACCACGATCGAAAGCTGTTGTGGCACAGGCTCTGTCGGCCCGATCAGCAGTCCGGACGCATCGTGCACGAACGTCAGGTCCCCGATCAGCGCGACAGTGCGTCCGGAGTGCGCCAGCGCCGCGCCGATCGCCGTCGACACCGTCCCGTCGATGCCGGCGACACCTCGGTTGGACCGCACCTTGATGCCCTTGCTGTTCAACCCGACGAGAGCCGCGTCGCGCACCGGGTTCGACGCGCCAAGCACCAACTGGTCGCCTTCGCGCACTGCCCCGGCGACCGCCGCGGCCACGTGCAGCCCCGTCGTCAACGGGTGCGCCTTCAGTTGGCCCCCAACCGCCGCCATGGCCCGCCGGTGAACCTCCGCGCAGCGCCGCAGCCAGCCGTCGCTCGGCTGACCCGAAGTCACCGCCCGGGTGCCCGTCGCCTGCGAGTTGCCCGACACATCGGGCCACCGCGGGCCAGTCGTCAAAGCGAGCACCGGCACCGCCGGATCGGCCAGCAGCGACGACACCTGCCGGTGCAGCGTCGGCCGGCCCAGCATGATCACCTGCTCTGGGTGCAGCAGCGGCAGCGCCAATGGGTGCAGCGGATTCTCGGCGGCGGGGGCCGTCGGCTCCGCGACCGTCGGCAGCACTGAGAGGTTCGGGTGCACGCCGGCGCCGTGGCCCGAGATCACCACCGTGTCCAGGCTCAGGTCGATGTCCAGCGGCTGATCGAAACTCACCGGCGGCGTGTACGTCCACGGCAGGCCGTTCCGCCGACCGGGTGGCACCGCGCCGAGGTCCGGGTCGGGGTCGGGCACCAACGGTTCGCGCAGCGGGATGTCGAACTGCACCGGACCCGCGTTCGCAGACCGCGCACCCGTCGCCGCCACCAGCACCCGGCACACCGCCGAGCGCCACCGCGCGTTCTGCTCGGCGATCTTCTCGCTGCCCGCCTCGGCCAGGCCCAGGCTGATCGACTCGCGGACCTGCGTGCCGAACATGCCGAGCTGCTCCATTGTCTGGTTCGCGCCGGTGCCGAGCAGTTCGTACGGCCGGTTGGCCGACAGCACGATCAGCGGCACCCGCGCATAGTTGGCCTCCGCGACCGCCGGCCCGAGATTGGCGACCGCGGTGCCCGACGTCATCACGATCGGCACCGGCGCGCGGCCGCTCACGGCCAGCCCGATCGCCAGATATCCCGCGGTGCGCTCGTCGATCCGGACGTGCAGCCGCACCCGCCCCGCCGCATCGGCGTCGCGCAGTGCAAACGCCAACGGCGCGTTCCTGGAGCCCGGGCAGAGCACGAAATCGCGCACGCCACCGCGAATCAGCTCATCGACGACGGCGCGGGCCTGCGCCGTCGAGGGGTTCACCACTACATCAGGGTGTCATACCCCGACGTGGGTGAAGCTCAGTCCTCTGCGTGCCGCTTCTGGTCCCAGCGCTCAAGGGACGCTTGGAGCTCGTGAAGGCCCAGAGCGGCGAGAGGCGCGCCTACCGAAAGGCAGACCACCAGTAGTGAACTCATCTCAACCTCCCGCAGCTGACAATGTTTCCACGAGGCACGGGGACCTCCGGTTCAACACGCCGAGGGATTCGATACTTGAAGGTAGCTTCTAGGACACTGTGGAATAACTGTAGTTCTTCTGTGTAATTACTGGGCGCAGAAATTAAGTAACTTCTGTGAGCAATGCAGAATTTACTCAGCATCATCCAGAAGAAACATTGCCCCGAAATACTGCATCCACTTCTGCGGCTTGCGGAATGAACGGCGGAAATTCTTGGAGGTGCGTGCCGAACTATGTCGCCATATCACGATTGGCTTAACCCCGGAGACAATGCCTGGCAGCTGGTAGCGGCCACGCTCGTCGGCCTGATGAGCGTGCCCGGCATTGCCGTGCTCTACGGGGGAATCGTCCAAAAGAAGTGGGCCGTCAACACCATGCTGATGGCCTTCACCGGTTTCTCAGCAGTGTTGGTCGTGTGGGTGCTGTGGGGCTTCAAGATGGGCTTCGGCGAGCCGCTCAAGCTCGGCCCGGGCATTCTCCAGGCTGCGGTCGGCAAGCCCCGCACCATCCTCGGCGCCGACAACCAGAACCAGGCGATCATCCCGCTGCTGGATGGGGCGATGCCGAAGTTCCGATTCTCCGAAACCTCGCTGGCCTACTTCCAGTTCGTGTTCGCGGCGATCACCCCGTTGCTGTTCTTGGGCAGCGTGGTGGGCCGGATCAACTTCAAGGTGTGGCTGCTGTTCGTGCCGCTGTGGTCGACGTTTGCCTACTCGGTCAACGCCTTCCTGTTGTGGGGAGGCGGCTGGTGGGCGCAGGCGCACCCCAGCCTGGGCAGCTGGTTCAGCACCGGGGCGCTGGACTTCTCGGGTGGGTACGTGATCCATCTGGCGGCCGGCGTGTCCGGCTTTACGGCCGCCGCGGTAATCGGGCCCCGGCTGGCCAAGGATCGTGAGCGCGCGGTGCCCAACAACTTGCCGATGGCCGCGGTCGGTGCCGGGATCCTGTGGCTGGGCTGGAACGGGTTCAACGGCGGTGACCCGTACTTCGCCGGCGCCAATGCGTCCCTGGCGGTGATCAACACGAACCTGTGCACCGCGGTGGCCCTGCTCACCTGGGTGTTGTGGGACATGTTCGCCAGCCCACAGCGCAAGCCCACCTTCCTGGGCGCGGTCAACGGGATGATCGTCGGGTTGGTGGGAATCACCCCGGCGGCCGGCTTCGTCAACAGCTTCGGCGCGATGATCATCGGCGTGGTGGGCTCCTCACTGGTGTGGATGTCGTGGAACTGGCTGGGCCGTACCGGGCCGTTCAAGAAGGTCGACGATGCGCTCGGGGTCATCCACACCCATGGCGTCGCCGGGTTGATCGGCGGCCTCATGGTTGGGGTGCTGGCCGACCCGAAGATCCTTGAATACCTGGGCAACGGCAAGGACGTCCAGGATGTATCGTCCGCCGGCTGGCTGTGGGGCCACCACCCCGGACAGATCCTGATCCAAGCCGGGGCGGCGCTGACCGTGATCGTCTGGGATGTGTTCGTCACGTTTGTGATCCTGCGGGTCCTGGGCTTGTTCATGAAACTCCGGCTGCCCGACGAGGTCCTCGAAACCGGTGACATCGGCGTGCACGACGAAGAGGCGTACCCCGACGAAATTTTGGTGGGCGGACGCAGCACGCCTGAGCATCTGCTCGCTGGAGCCAAGCACGCCGAGTCTGCGGAGGGCAGCCGAGTTGAAGCTGATTAGCGCCGTCATCAAGCCATTCACCCTCTCCGAGGTGCGCGACGCGGTCGAGCGGGCCGGCGCCACGGGCCTGACTTTCTGTGAGGTCCAGGGCTACGGCCGCCAGCGCGGGCACACCGAGGTGTACCGCGGCGCCGAGTACTCGGTCGACTTCGTCCCGAAGGTGAAGGTCGAGGTCCTCGTCGAGGACGAGGCCGTCGAGGCCATGGTCGCCGCGATCGTCAGCGCCGCCCGAACCGGCAAGATCGGCGACGGCAAGGTGTGGGTGTCATCGGTCGACTCGGTCGTCCGGGTGCGCACCGGGGAGCGCGACGCCGCGGCGATCTGACCTATCGCAGCAGGCGGTGGCAGGCCGTAATGCGGTCGATCCACCACTGCCGTCGCCCGGGCGGTGCGGCCAACGCGGCCAGCCGCCCGGGGTCCGGCGTGACCGCCCCGACGGGCAGGTAGCCGTTCTCCGGCGGCGTCGGCTCCGCGACGTCGTCGAGGAACAGGCCGCCGGTGCCGAGGCCGCATGCATGCCGCAGTTCCGGTAGGGCGGCCGCGGCCTGAAGGCCGGTGCGGATGCCGACGGCGGAGTCCAATGCGCTGGAGATGACGACCGGGATGTCGATCTGCCTGGCGATCTGCAGCAGCTTGGACACGCCGCCGAGCGGGGCGACCTTGAGGACGGCGACGTCGGCGGCTTTCCTGCGGACGACGTGCAGCGGGTCCCCTGCCCTGCGGATGCTCTCGTCGGCGGCGACGGGCACGCCGACGCGGCGGCGGACCTCGGCGAGCTCGTCGACGGTCGTGCAGGGCTGCTCGAGGTATTCCAGCGGGCCCGACTTCGTGAGCGCCTCGGCGGCGGCGACGGCCTCGTCGACGGTCCAGCCGCCGTTGGCGTCGACGCGCACGGTCGCGACCAGGGCGCGGACGGCGTCGACCCGGGCGACGTCGTCGGCGAGTGTCTGCCCCGGCTCGGCGACCTTCACCTTCGCGGTCGTCGCACCGGGAAACCGGGCGAGCAGCGCCGGCACCTGATCGGGAGCTACCGCGGGCACCGTCGCGTTGATCGGGATGCGGTCGCGCAGCGCCGTCGGCGGTTGCCGGTAGGCCGCCTCGATGGCCGACGCCAGCCAGGCCGAGGCCTCGTCGGGCTGGTATTCGAGGAACGCGCCGAATTCGCCCCAGCCGGTGGGCCCGTCGATCAGCGCGACCTCGCGTGCCGTGATGCCGCGGAACCGCACGCGCATCGGCAGCGCGACGACGTGCAGCCGGTCGAGGATGTCGTCGAGGGACGGCAGCATCTCTAGCGGCCGCTGGTGATGTGGCTGAGCAGGTCCCGCACCCCACCCGCGGGCGGGCTGCGCCCGCCGACCCAGATCGCCCGCAGCTCGCGGCGCAGGTCGAGGTCGGCCACCGGGATCGCGCGCAACCGGCCGTGCATCAAGTCGTCGGCGACTGCGAGCCGGCTCATCACCGCGGGGCCTGCGCCCGCGAGGACTGCCGCACGCACGGATGCGGCCGACGACAGCTCGAGGCTTTCACCGGGGTGATCGCCGTCGGTCTGCGGCGCCCCCGGCTGGATGCCGCCGAGCAGGTAGTGCCAACCGGATCTCCTTGACACCAGCGGAGTTTGGTGCAGCTCGGCAGCGGCGATCGGTTGTGATCGCCGCGCCCACTTGTGGTCGGGCGGCACGACTACCACGAGTTCGTCGCGGCCGATGACCCGGCTGCGCAATCCGGACAGCGCGCCCGGGATCTCGATGAAGCCGACATCGGCGTCGCCGTCGCGCACCGCCTTCATCGCGCCCTCGCTGTCGGTCGCGGTGAACGTCACCTCCGGCGCCGTGCCGCCGCGCCGGATCGCGGCCGCCTGCGATGACACCAGCCAGCGCGGGAGCAGTTGCTCGGCGATGGTTTGGCTTGCCACCACTTTCACGCGTTTGCGGCTTTCGGCCCGCAGCGACGCGAGCCCGGCGTCGACGCGCTGGGCGACCTCCAGCATCTGGTCGGCCCACTCGGCCACCACTTCACCGGCCGGCGTCAGTTTCGAGCCTCGTGTGGTTCGCGTGACCAGCCGCACCCCGGTCTGCGCCTCGATCGAGGTCAGCCGCGCCGACACACCCTGCTGCGTCAGGCCGACTTCTCGTCCGGCGGCGCTGAGACTTCCGGTCTTCGCGATCGCCGACAACACCTCGAGCGCCGACAATTCCGGCATCCGAGGACTCAACGGCATGTGCGTGATGCTATCCCGTCGAGACATTTGCTGAAAAAGTTCGTGATCCGTGTCGATTTGGGCGGGTGCTGTTCGACGTGTCAACGAGGGCACGATGGACGCGCCCCTTCACCACACACAGAAGGAGACACACCAATGCGTTACATGCTGATCATGCGGTCCACCCCGGAGGCCGAGATGGCGATGGAGAACGTCGACTTCAACGACGTCATTGCCGCGATGGGTCGCTACAACGAGCAGCTGATCAAGGCCGGCGTGCTGCTGGCAGGCGAGGGTCTGGCCGGGCCGGACGAAGGGTTCGTCGTCGACTTCAGCTCGGACCCGCCGGTGGTCACCGACGGCCCCTACACCGAGGCGAAGGAACTGTTCAACGGCTTCTGGATCCTGGGCGTCTCGTCGAAGGAGGAGGCCAGGCAGTGGGCGCAGAAAGCGCCGCTCGGGCCCGGCGTCAAGCTCGAGGTGCGCCGCGTCACCGAGGCCGAGGACTTCCCGCAGGACAACGAATGGGTCCAGAAGGAGATCCAGTGGCGCCAGGAGGCGGAAGCGGCCGCGGCCAAGAAGCGGTGAGGATCCGGGGAGCCGGCAGCTCGTTCTGTAACACGTTCTAGTCTTAGCCTCATGACCCAGGTTGTTGCCTCTGCGCGCGAGCGCTCATCGGGCGAGCTGCTGCGCTTTCCCGTCCACTCCGGCCACCTCACGGTCGGCGCCCTCAAGCGGAACAAAGACAAGCCGGTGCTGTTCCTCGGCGACATCACTCTGACCGGTGGTCAGCTCGCAGAGCGCATCAGTCAGTACATTCAGGCGTTCGAGGCGCTGGGTGCCGGCACCGGCAGCGCCGTCGGGCTGCTCTCGCTCAACCGGCCCGAGGTGCTGATGATCATCGGCGCCGGGCAGACGCAGGGCTACCGCCGCACCGCACTGCACCCTCTCGGCTCGCTGGACGACCACGCCTACGTGCTGTCCGACGCGGGCATCACGTCGCTGATCATCGACCCCAACCCAATGTTCGTGGACCGCGCGCTTGGGCTGCTCGAGCGCGTCGACTCGCTGAAGCAGGTGCTGACGATCGGCCCTGTGCCCGACGCGCTCTCGCACGTCGCGGTGGACCTGACCGCCGAGGCCGCGAAGTACGAGCCGCGGCCGCTGGTCGCCGCCGACCTACCACCCGACCACATCGGCGGGCTGACCTACACCGGCGGCACCACCGGCAAGCCGAAGGGCGTCATCGGCACCGTCGGCTGCATCACCCATATGACGACGACACAGCTCGCCGAGTGGGAGTGGCCGGAGCACCCGCGGTTTTTGATGTGCACCCCGCTGTCGCACGCGGGCGCGGCATTTTTCGTGCCGACGATCGTCAAGGGCGGCGAGATGGTGGTGCTGGGCAAGTTCGACCCCGCCGAGGTGCTGCGGGTCATCGAGGAGCGGCGCATCACGGCGACGATGCTGGTCCCGTCGATGCTGTATGCCCTTATGGATCACCCGGATTCGCGCACGCGTGACCTGTCGTCGCTGGAAACCGTGTACTACGGCGCCTCGGCGATCAACCCGGTGCGGCTCGCCGAGGCGATCGAGCGGTTCGGGCCGATCTTCGCCCAGTACTACGGGCAGTCCGAGGCGCCGATGGTGATCAGCTACCTCGCCAAGGGCGATCACGACGAGAAGCGGCTGACGTCCTGCGGGCGGCCGACGTTGTTTGCGCGCACCGCGCTGCTCGGCCAGGACGGCAAGCCGGTGCCGCAGGGCGAGGTCGGCGAAATCTGTGTCAGCGGACCGCTTTTGGCCGGCGGCTACTGGAATCTTCCCGACGCGACGGCCGAGACGTTCAAGGACGGCTGGCTGCACACCGGCGACATGGCCCGTGAGGACGAGGACGGGTTCTGGTACATCGTCGACCGGGTCAAGGACATGATCGTCACCGGCGGGTTCAACGTGTTCCCGCGCGAGGTCGAGGATGTCATCGCCGAACACTTCGCCGTCGCGCAGGTCTGCGTGATCGGCACGCCCGACGAGAAGTGGGGCGAGGCCGTCACCGCTGTCGTGGTGCTGCGGCCCGACGCGCCGGGTCACGACGACGCGATCGCGACGATGACCGCCGAGGTTCAAGCTGCCGTCAAGGACCGCAAGGGATCGGTGCAGTCGCCGAAACGGGTCATCGTCGTCGACTCGCTGCCGGTCACGGCGCTGGGCAAGGTGGACAAGAAGGCCGTCCGCGCGCAGTTCTGGGAAGGCGCCGACCGCGCCGTGGGCTGAGTTGGTACGTGGCGCCCTATTTCGGGTGCTGCGCCTTGGTGTGGGCTCCCTTTAGCCCCAATATCGCCACCGCATCCTCGTAGCGCGCGGCCAGCCCCATTGCCGTCGTGACCAGCATCGACACCAGCACGATGACAAGAACCTCGTGGTAGGGCCGAAGCAGTTCGCGGAACAATCGCACCATAAGACATACCGGTTTTCTCTTCGTCAGACAGACCGTGAGTATGCGCCGACCGCCTGCCTTCAAAAGGCGAAAGAATAGCGGAAGCCGGAATTCCGGCGCGGACGTTAATTACCGTTCCTCGAAGGCATTTGGGGCCTTTCCGCAGCCGGGCTGTTCGACCGCCGCGTCCGCTCGGCAGAATGGGTGATGTGCGCGAGACCGTCGGCGCGGTGTGGCGAATGGAGGCGGCCAAGATCGTCGCGACGCTGACCCGCACGGTCGGCGACATCGGCCTGGCCGAAGACCTGGCCCAGGAGGCGCTCGTCGACGCGCTGACGCAGTGGCCGTCGCAGGGCGTGCCACGCAACCCGGGGGCGTGGCTGACGACCGTCGCCAAGCGCAAGGCGATCGACCATTGGCGTCGCCAGGACCGGCTCGACGCCCGCTACGCGGCGATGGCCCGCGGGCTCGAGGCGGACACCGACCTGGGCTGGGACCCGGATCACATCGACGACGACGTGCTGCGGCTGATCTTCGTCGCCGCCCATCCTGTCATGTCCGCCGAGGGCCGAATCGCTTTGACACTCAAGGTGGTTGGCGGGTTGACCACCGAGGAGTTCGCGCGGGCATTCCTAGTGCCGGCACCGACCGTCGCGCAGCGGATCGTGCGTGCGAAGAAGACGCTCGCCGCTGCCGATGTGCCTTTCGAGGTGCCGCCGCGAGATGAGTACCCGCAGCGGCTGTCGGCCGTGCTCAGCGTGATCTACCTGATCTACAACGAGGGCTACTCCGCGTCGTTCGGGCAGCGCTGGATTCGCGACGAGTTGTGCGCGGAAGCCCTGCGGCTCGGGCGCATCCTGGCCGCGCTGATTCCCGATGAGCCCGAGGTGCACGGGCTGGTCGCGCTGATGGAGTTCCAGTCGTCGCGGTTCGCAGCGCGCACGGCCGCCGACGGCACGCCCGTGCTGCTCGAGGACCAGGACCGCACCAAGTGGGATCGCGCGCAGATTCAACGGGGGGTGGCCGGGCTGGCCCGCGCCGACGGGTTGGGCCCGGGCCGCGGTTACTACGCGCTGCAGGCCGCGCTGGCCGAATGCCACGCGACCGCGCCGTCGGCCGAAGACACCGACTGGGATCGGATCGTGCGGCTGTACGAAGCGCTGGGCCGGCTCGCCCCGTCCCCGGTGGTCGACCTGAACCGGGCCGTCGCGGTGTCGAAGACCTCGGGGCCGGCCGCCGCGCTGGACATCGTCGACGCCATCGACAGACTCGACGCCTCGTACCTGCGGCCCAGCGTGCGGGGCGAGTTGCTGGCGCAGCTGGGACGGCACGCCGAAGCCGCGAAGGAGTTCGAAGCCGCCGCGAAGCTGACCGGCAACGAGCGCGAGCGAGATGTCCTGCTGGGCAAGGCGTCTCGCGCCCGCGACGCCTAACGGCCGGCCAGCTCCTGGATCCGTCGCAGCGCAATCGAGCAGACCGGCAGGTACGCCGACCCCCACCACGGCACCTCGAAGCTCACCCGGGCACCGTCCTGCACGGCGTCGACACGGTGCCTGGTCGCAGGCACACCGGCCACCGTCCACGCCCAGTGCCGGCCGGCGTCGAACTCGGTGATCACGAACGGCAGCGCCACCCCGACGGGCGTATACACCCGCCCCGTCGAGCCGTACCTGATCGTGGTGTCTGGCCCGTCGAGTTCCGCCCGGCTGATGGTCGGGCTCCACTGGGCCCATCTCTCGACGTCGGTCAACACATCCCACACCGCTTCGGGCGGCGCTGTGATTACTCGGTCGACGGTCAGCATTACCTGCGGCCACGTCATCCGGCCGAGGGTACCGGCGCACTGCAACCAACCCGTTGCCCGGTTTGATGACGGTGGCTCTGCTCGCCGCGCCCGTCGTCATGTTGAGCGCCTGCACAACGAACCAGCCGTCCAACAATCAGGCGGCTGACGCCGGCAGGTCGCCACTGGGGTGCGGCGAGAACGGTCATCGCGCCCCTGGAACACCGTTGCGCGCGGCCACCGACGCGTTGCTCGCGGTGTCGAACACCTCGATCGCGACGTCCGCGTCGCGGTAGCTGCCGATCAGATGCAGCCCGGCGGTCGCCGCGATGACGTCGTTCGCGTGGTCGCCGGCCATCGGGTAGTCGTCGACCCGGTGCCGCCAGTGCGCCGCAATCACGGTGGCACCACGCGCCAGCCGCGGGATTTCGCGATCGAGCACTGCCCGCAGCACGTTGGGTTGCAGGTAGTAGCAGACTTCGGACATCACGACGAGGTCGAACGGCCCGGCCGGCCACGGCTCATCGAGCGACTGGCGCAGTCGCGTCACCCGCTCGCGCCGGGCTCCGGCGCGCAACCGCCGGCAGGCACTGTCCAGTGCGGCCGACGCCACGTCGGTCGCGGTCACCCGGTCGCAGCGCTGGGTCAGCAACTCGGTCAGCACGCCGACCGAACACCCCGGCTCGAACGCGTGCCGATAGCGCTGGTACGGCAGCAACGACAACGTGATCGCGTACTTGCGCCGCTCGTACCACCGCGCGGCCAGGTTCCACGGATCGCCCGCATGCGCGTACATCTGATCGAAGTAGCTGTCCGGCAGTCGCTGGTTCAGACGAACAGCACCTCCCCCACTGCGAGCAACCGTTGTACCATCCCCGGCGGGAGGACGGCCGGTTGGCCGGGAGGCGGCGTGAGCTGACTTCTGAAACATTGCGCCGCTTGCTGTTTGGCCGCGACCGCCGCCGTGCTCAACGCGACCCGGTGGGCGCGCCGCCATGGCACCGCCGGGGTGCCGGGCGCCGCCCAATGCCACATCCATACTGGGTACTCGGCAAACACGGCACCGGTGTTACGTGCGGCCACTGCCGCGGCGCGGCCGACCGCTTCGTGATCGGGATGCCCGTCGCCCCGCCAGGTCGCCGCACACCACGCGCCGTCTCGCTGGTCGGCGAGGATGCCGGTCAGCTCATCGGCCAGCCGCCCCTCCACGCGATCGAGTTCGCCATCGGGCAGCCCGAGAAACGTGGGCCGGTCCACGCCCAAGACGCGAGCGGCCCGGCTAACCTCCAAACGCCGTACCGCCGCCAGCCGTGCGCGGCCGTCCGTATCGAATCCGGGGTAGGCCGCGTCGCCGTCGGACACCGACACGACCTGTACGGGAGTGCCGCGGGCAGCAAGCATCGCCGCGGTTGCGCCCAGCCCCAGCGTCTCGTCGTCTGGGTGTGGCGCGACGATCGTCAGCGCCGGGCACGCACCGACGTCGAGCAGCGGAAGATCCGGCATCCAGGCGGTCCACGCGGCCGCCGGCGTGCCCCCGGTCGACAGGTCTATCTCAGCGCCGCTCATAGGCCTTAGCCGCCTGCGTGCCGAGCGCTTCGAGATCCCGCTCCGCGTGACTTTGCCGCAGGTACACGGTCAAGTCGGCCACCCGCCGTGCATGGTCGCCGTCGAGACACATCGGACCAGGCCCCAACGCCCGGCCCGTGCGCGCGATCGCCTCGTCGGCGGCCGCCTCGACCACGGCGCGTGCCCGACGCGCAATCAGTTCGGCCAAACCGAAGCGGTTGAGCGGATCGCCGTCGACGCGGGAGGCCGCCGACACGAGCGTCGCCTCCGCAGCGGACAGCGCGGCGTCCACGGTGCCGAGATGGGCAAGCGTGTGCGGGTCTGCAGATTCTGCTGCCGCACGCTGATACAGCGGGGCGGCGACCGCCCGCGCAGCGCCCAGCCAGCAGGCGGCGACCCCGATCGCACCGAACCAGAAGCCCGGCCGGTCGAGATAGTCGCCGGGACGCCCCACCTGAACCGCCGGCGCACCGCTGAACTGCACGGATCGGGTGTCACTGTCTGCCATGCCGGGATTGCGCCACGTCTTGTCCAGTGGTTGGACGCGCTCGTCACTCAGGTCGACCGCGAACAACGCGCGCCTGCCGTCGCTGAGCCGGGCAGTCACCAGCGCCTGTGCGCACAACCCGGCGCCCGAGCACCATGGCTTCGTACCGTCGAGC
This sequence comes from uncultured Actinomycetota bacterium, assembly GCA_963811535.1. Classification (GTDB taxonomy): domain Bacteria; phylum Actinomycetota; class Actinomycetes; order Mycobacteriales; family Mycobacteriaceae; genus Mycobacterium. The sequence continues at coordinate 404,802 of CAWERF010000005.1, forward strand.
AGCACATGGTCGCCGACACCACCGGCTGTCAGCGTGGCGTCCGGTGGCTCAGCGGCCCAAACACCCCACAGCTCACCAGGTTCCGCGGCGGGTCCGCCGAGTTCGGCCAGGATCGCGACCGCGTCGGTGTGCGCCTCCGCCAATCGCCCGGCCACCACATCGGTTTCGGTCAGCATGGAAAGGCGCTGCCAGCGTTCCGCGGTGGCCCCGCTGCCCGGCAGCGGAAGGTTCAATGCCCCCGACAACAGCCACTGGTTGACCAGACAGGCCGTCATGACGCCTCGTCCTCGGCCGCGACCTCCCGAGACAGCTCGGCGAGGTGGTCGGCGAAACCGCCCGCCGCGCGTCCGTTACGGCGGTCCGACGTCGCTACCGACAGTTCGTCGTCCCAGTAGACCCGGCAACCGGCCGCCTCGAATCGCTGCACCAGCTCGACGTCCTCCCCGCTGGCGAGGTCTCGGAAGCCGCCCACCCGCCAATACGCATCGGCCCGGCATCCCATGTTGGCGCCGTGGATGTGCTCGTGGCCCGGTTGGTCGGAGTCGTAGTCCTCCTCGAAGCGGTCGGCCACCGCGTCCGGGTGGTGCCGCCACTGATCCACGTGCACGACGCCGAGCACCATGTCGGCGTCACGGTTGAGTTGAGCAACCAGCCAGTCCGGGCCGACCTTGGTGTCGGCGTCCGTCGTGGCAAACCACGTTCGACCCCCGGGGCTTCTCAGAACCGAGCGAGCAAAGCGGAATCCGGCCGCGCGCGCGGCCCCGACGTTTCGTTCGTCGACTTCAAGGAACGCAACGTCGGGTCCGAACCGGTCCGAGAGGCTTGCGCTGTCGTCGTCGCAGGCGTCGAGCACAGCGACCACGAACACCGGCGCCGGCGCCTTTGCGGCCGCCGCCAAGACCGCGGTCACGCATCGGGACAACGAGGCGAACTCGTTGTGCGCCGGGACCACCACCACTACCTGCGTCATCGCCGTCATTCACGACGAATAGCCACTTAGAGACAAAACCACACTTTTGAGCCCGTGACACGATGAGGACGTGACGACGCAGCACGCCGAATCGCTGTACAGCCGGGTCATCGGCCCGGCCTGCCGACGCCCTACCCCGACACCGCCGACGTGCTGAAGAACCTGTCTGATCGGGGGATCCGCACGGCCGTCGTATCGAACATCGCATTCGACCTGCGACCCGCGTTCCGGGCCATCGGCGTACCGGACAGCGTCGACGAGTTCGTGCTGTCGTTTGAGGTCGGCGCGGTCAAACCGGATCCAGCGATCTTCGAGACGGCGCTGTCGCGGCTCGGCGTCCCGGCGGAGGACGCCGTCATGGTCGGCGACAGCGAGGAGGCCGACGACGGCGCGCGGGACGTCGGGTGCGGCTTCATCCTCGTCGACCCGCTGCCGACCGAGCAGCGACCCGACGGGCTGCGCGCCGCGTTGACCGAGTACGGCGTGCCGGTGTGACAGGTAGCGTCGCCGATATGTCGAATAGCGAGCGCATCAAACCACCGTGGTGGCTCAAGCCAGCGAACAAGGTCTTCATCGCGATGTCGCGGATGGGCATGAGGTTCGGCGGCGAAAGCCCGATGGTGCTGACCGTACCGGGCCGCAAGTCGGGCAAGCCGCGGTCCACCCCGGTCACCCCGATGCGCCTCGACGGGAAGCGCTATGTGGTGAGCGGTTTTCCGGGCTCAGACTGGGTGAACAACGCGCGCGCGTGTGGCGAGGCCACGCTGCAGCGCGGCCGACACTCCGAACGCGTGCGGATGGTGGAAATGTCGCTTCAGGACGCCCGGCCGATCCTTCGGGCGTTCCCGGCCGAGGTGCCGACCGGCGTGAACTTCATGAAGAGCGCCGGCCTGGTGCGCGACGGCCGGCCGGAGGAATTCGAAGCGCTCGCCGGCCGCTGCGCCGTCTTCCGCTTCGACCCGATCTAGCCAGATGACGCCGCGCCTACTGCTGATCCCGGTCCTGCTGGCCGGCTGCCTTACGGCGGTGCCCGCATCGGCGGAGAACAACTGCGCACCGCCGTGCAGGACGGCCGTCGGTGGGTGGTGCACCACACCGAGATCGACCTCGACGGCACGACGGCGACGATCGGGCGGTCCGACACCGTCACCGCGGCTTCGGCGCAGGACCCGGCGGTGACGTCGGCGATGACGATCAGCTGCGGAGACTTGACCATCGATCAGGACGGAGTCCAACAGCCTTGAGCGACAACCCCCATGACCCGTCGAAGTGGCGTCCCGTCGACGGGTTCGCCGACCTGACCGACATCACCTACCACCGGCATGTGATCGACGGCCTCCCACAGCCGACCGTGCGGGTGGCGTTCAACCGACCGGAGGTGCGCAATGCTTTCCGGCCCCACACGGTCGACGAGCTGTACCGAGCGCTCGACCACGCCCGGATGGCGCCGGACGTCGGCGTCGTGCTGCTCACCGGGAACGGGCCGAGCCCGAAGGACGGCGGCTGGGCGTTTTGCTCCGGTGGCGATCAGCGCATCCGTGGCCGCACCGGCTACCAGTACGCGTCCGGCGAGACCGCCGACACCATCGACGTTGCGCGTGCCGGACGGCTGCACATCCTCGAGGTGCAGCGGCTGATCCGGTTCATGCCGAAGGTGGTGATCTGCCTGGTCAACGGCTGGGCCGCGGGCGGCGGGCACAGCCTGCATGTGGTTTGCGACCTGACCCTGGCCAGCCGCGAGCACGCGCGGTTCAAGCAGACCGACGCCGACGTGGGCAGCTTCGACGGCGGTTACGGCAGCGCGTATCTGGCCAAGCAGGTCGGCCAGAAGTTCGCCCGCGAGGTCTTCTTCCTCGGCCGCCCTTACACCGCCGAGCAGATGCACAGGATGGGTGCGGTCAACGAGGTGGTCGACCACGCCGATCTCGAGAACGTCGGCCTCCAGTGGGCCGCGGCGATCAACGGCAAGTCGCCGCAGGCCGTGCGGATGCTGAAGTTCGCGTTCAACCTGCTCGACGATGGGCTGGTCGGCCAGCAGCTGTTCGCCGGTGAGGCAACACGTTTGGCGTACATGACCGACGAGGCCGTCGAGGGCCGCGACGCGTTCCTTGAGAAGCGCGACCCGGACTGGAGCCCGTTCCCGCGCTACTTCTGAGTCCGGCAGTTCGCGGTGCTGCTTCACGGACGGTTTCCGGCGATGAACGCCCGAGTCAGGCCCGGTGCGTTCGCGTACCTGTCACGATGGGGAGGATCGGAAGGGGCACGGTTATGACGGAACTGCAAGCCAGCCGGCGGGGCGTGCTTCTCGGCGCCGGCGCGTTGGGTGGCGGGGCGGTGTTGGTCGCGTGCGGCGGCCAGAACTCGTCCACGTCGGCCCCTCAGCCCAGTGGCACCGAGACCACCACCTCGACGACGGGATCCGCTTCTGCCTCTGGGGGCGTGAACGTCAGCGAGGTCCCGGTGGGCGGCGGCATCGTCCTCTCGAACCAGGATGTCGTGGTCACCCAGCCCCAGCCGGGCCAGTTCAAGGCGTTCAGCGCGACCTGCACGCACCAAGGGTGCACCGTGGGCAGCGTCAGCGACGGCACCATCAATTGCCCCTGCCACGGCAGCAAGTTCAACATCACGGACGGCTCCGTCGTCAACGGTCCGGCGGCGCTGCCGCTGCCGCCTAAGACCGCCCTGGTCCTCGGCGACACGATCACGATCACATAGGGTCAACTTCAACAAGGCTGTCATCAGCGCGGAAAAGTGCGACGAGTAGAGATCGCGCGGAATACAGTTTCCTCGCCCGGGGGCGCGACGGTGAGCTGCGACCAGACCCCTAACTAGACTGCTGTGCCCGTGAACAAGAACCCGCTGCGGCGCCTCGGTGAGGCGCTGACATTGGCGAGCATGCGGCCACCGCTGGCCCAGCAGCTGTACCTGCACCGGCCCGCCCGCGACGTTGTCGACCTGACCGGCAAACGGATCGTGCTGACCGGCGCGTCCTCCGGCATCGGCGAAAGCGCCGCCGAATAGTTCGCCCGCCGCGGCGCGACCGTGGCCGTCGTCGCGCGGCGCCAAGACCTTCTCGACGCGCTGGTCGGGCGGATCACCACCGAGGGAGGTTCGGCGTTCGCGCTGCCGTGCGACCTGTCCGACCTCGACGCGATCGACCGATTGGTGAAGACCGTCGAGGACCGCATCGGCGGCGTCGACATTCTGATCAACAACGCGGGCAATTCGATCCGCCGGCCGCTGGCCGAGTCGTAGGACCGCTGGCACGACGTCGAGCGGACGATGACGCTCAACTACTACTCGCCACTGCGGCTGATCCGCGGGTTCGCGCCGGGGATGATCCAGCGCCCGCGACGGACACATCATCAACGTCGCCACGTGGGGTGTGATGAGCGAGGCTTCGCAGCTGTTCGCGGTGTACAACGCGTCGAAGGCGGCGCTGAGCGCGGCCAGCCGCGCGATCGGGACCGAGTGGGGCGGCCGGGGTGTGGACTCGACGACGCTGTACTACCCGTTTGGTGGCGACGCCGATGATCGCCCCGACCCAGGCCTACCAGGGGTTGCCTGCGTTGACCGCCGACGAGGCGGCCGAGTGGATGGTCACGGCCGCGCGCCGACGCCCGGTGCGCATCGCACCGCGAATGGCGTTGTTCGCAAAGGCCCTCGACACCGTGAGCCCGGAGTCGATAAACGCGATCATGAAGCGCCAGCGCGTTCAGCCAAGCCGCTGATACCCGCTGTGATAAACACGATTGCATGGAGATCCTGGCCAGCCGGTTCCTGATCCGGCCCGCGGACTACGAGCGATCCTTGGCCTTCTACCGCGATGCCATCGGGCTGGCCATCTTTCGCGAATACGGCGCCGGCACAGTGTTTTTCATGGGCCAGTCGCTTCTCGAGCTGGCCGGCCACGGTGGGCCCGACGCCGGGGGGACACTGTGGCTGCAGGTCCGTGACATTTACGCCACGCAGCAGGAGCTGGCCGGCCGCGGCGTGCCGATCGCGCGGGAGGCGCGCAAGGAGAGCTGGGGCCTGCACGAGATGCACGTGATCGACCCCGACGGCGTCACGCTGATCTTCGTGCAGGTGCCGCCCGAGCACCCGCTGCGCCGCGACAACCGAGGTTAACGCCCAGCAAACACCGTCCGACAAGTTAGGGTTGACTAGGGAATTCTCGCGGATCTGTTCGACATTGCTGTGCCGCTGCCGCAAGAATTTCGGCCGTGGACCTCCAGCTGTTCCTTCTGATCATCGTGATCGTCACCGCACTGGCCTTCGACTTCACCAACGGCTTTCACGACACCGGCAATGCGATGGCCACGTCGATTGCCAGCGGGGCCCTGGGGCCGCGAACCGCGGTCGCGCTGTCCGCCGTGCTGAACCTGGTCGGCGCCTTCCTGTCGACGGCGGTGGCGGCCACGATCGCGAAAGGCCTCATCGACGCGCACCTCGTCACACTGGAGCTCGTCTTCGCCGGCCTCGTCGGCGGCATCGTCTGGAACCTGCTGACATGGCTACTCGGTATCCCATCGAGTTCGTCACACGCGCTGATCGGCGGCATCGTCGGCGCGATGATCGCCGCGGTCGGCGGCCACGGGGTGATCTGGCGGGGCTTGATTTCGTCGGTGATCATCCCCGCGCTGCTGTCGCCGTTCATCGCGGGCATCATCGCCGCAGTCGGGACGTGGCTGGTGTACCGGGCCGTGCGCGGGGTGCCACGAGAGCGGACGAACACCGGTTTCCGGTACGGCCAGATCGGCTCGGCGTCGCTGGTGTCCCTTGCACACGGCACCAACGACGCGCAGAAGACCATGGGCGTCATCTTCCTGGCGTTGATCGCCTACGGCGCGGCCAGCAGCAAGGACGCGATGCCGCCGATCTGGGTGATCTTCTCGTGCGCGCTGGCGATCGCGTTGGGAACCTACCTCGGCGGCTGGCGCGTGATCCGCACACTGGGCAAGGGCCTCGTGGAGATCGAGTCGCCGCAGGGCATGGCGGCGGAAACCTCATCGGCGGCGGTCATCCTGCTCTCCAGCCACTTCGGCTACGCGCTGTCCACCACCCACGTCGCGACCGGCTCCATCCTCGGCAGCGGCGTGGGCAAGCCCGGCGCCGAGGTTCGCTGGGGCGTCGCCGGACGCATGGCCAGCGCCTGGCTGATCACCCTGCCATCGGCCGGCATCGTGGGTGCGATCACGTACTGGATCGTGCACGGCATCGGTGGATACGCCGGTGCGGCAATCGGTTTCCTGCTGCTGGTCGCGGTGTCCGCGGCGATCTACGTGCGGTCGCGCCGGACACCCATCAACCACAAGAACGTCAACGACGAGTGGGAGGGTGACCTGACCGCCGGCGTCGGCGAACCCTCCGAAGATCAGCAAGGTGCGAAGGTGCCCGCCGGCGCGCCCACCACACTCGCCGCGCCAGTCAGCCACGACGGCGCCACCCGCGAAAGGCAGCAGCGACCGTGACCCACTGGTGGAACTACACCGCCACGCTCAAGATCCTGATCTTCGGCCTGATCGTCGGCGCCGGACTGCCCGCGCTGTTCGCAATCGGCGTGCGGCTGAATGCCGAGGGAGTCGGGGTGGTCCAGCACGACGGCGTTGTCCAGCGCAATCCGGTTCTACTCGTGCTCGGCTGGGTGATCTTCGCGCTGGTGCTGGCTGCGGTGATCCTCGGCGTGCTGTTCATCGCCAGCGACTTCATCGCCCACCACACCGGCTGGTACATCCTTGGGGCCAAGCACGGCAAGTAGGTGACGATTCGGAGGCCCTCGACTCTAGGGTGGGATGCATGAACCGGTTCCTGACCGCAATCGTCAACTGGTTACACGCCGGATACCCCGAAGGGATTCCGCCGACGGACTACTTTCCGGTCTTGGCGCTGCTGTCGCGGCGGCTGAGCACCGATGAGGTCAAGGCCGTCGCCGGTGAGTTGATGCGGCATGGCGACTTCGACGACACCGACATCGGGGTGGCGATCACACAGATCACCGACGAACTGCCGAAACCGGAGGACATCGAACGGGTACGGCAACGGCTGGCAGCGAAGGGCTGGCCGCTTGACGATCCACGAGGCAGCGAGGACGCCGGATAGCGACGCTGCGTTCCCTCGACATTCCGGCCGGCTCAGACGTCCTTCGCGTTTTACCTACTCTGGCGGCGATGCTGGCAGGCGACGCTGCGCTGCTGCCGGTGCCGGCGTTCGATGCGCGTGAAAAGGATTTGCTGACAACCACTTTGCATGCCGGTTCGGTGATCGACGACGACGTTGGCTTGGTGGTGTCGACATCGGGGACGACGGGGTTGCCGAAGGGCGCGATGTTGACCGCGGCGGCGCTGATCGCGAGCGCGTCGGCTACGAACTTGCGGCTCGGCGGCCCCGGCCAGTGGCTGCTGGCGCTGCCCGCCCATCACATTGCGGGCATGCAGGTGCTGATCCGTAGTGTGTTGGCCGGAACGACGCCGGTGGTGATGGATGTATCGGAGGGCTTCGACGTGTCGGCGCTGCCGAATACGGTGGCCGCGATGACCGGCGGTCGGCGTTATGCGTCGTTGGTCGCCGCGCAACTGGCGAAGGCGTTGGACATGCCCGATGCTGCGGCCGCGTTGGCCTCGCTGGACGCGGTATTGATCGGCGGCGGCCCGCTGCCGGCACCGGTCGCCGAAAAGGCCTCGGCCGCAGGGGTTCCGGTTGTGCGCACATACGGGATGAGTGAAACCGCCGGCGGCTGCGTCTACGACGGGAGGCCGCTGGAGGGCGTACGGGCCCGAATTGACGACGGCAGGGTGGTGCTGGGCGGCGCGACGCTCGCCAACGGGTACCGCAACCCGCCATACCCCGACCCGTTCGCCGAGCCGGGCTGGTTTCGCACCGACGACGCGGGCAGCATCGACTCCGAGGGTGTGCTTCGGGTGTACGGGCGGCTCGACGAGGCGATCGGCACCGGTGGATTGACCGTGTTGCCACAGGTCGTGGAGGCAGCGATGGCCACACATCCGGCAGTGGCCCAGTGTGCGGTGTTCGGGGTGCCCGATAACCGGTTGGGCCAGCGGGTGGCCGCCGTGGTCGTGGTTGTGCCCGGCGCCGAGGCGCCGACGCTCGGGGAACTCCGCGCTCATGTCGCACGGTCGTTGGACGTGACCGCCGCGCCACGCGAGGTGCACATTCTCGACGCGTTGCCGCTTCGCGGGATCGGCAAGGTGGACCGCCGCGCTCTGGCGCGCCGTTTCGGGCCGTAGCGTCACTCCGGGCGGGATCTTTGCAGCACCGCCTCGCCGATGACGCGCTGGTCTCGTAGCGCAGCGATCTCGACGTTCGTCAGTCGCAGTGTGCGGAGGATCTCATCGTTGTGCTGCCCAAGGGTCGGCGGAGGCAAGCGGTGGTGACGGCTGGGCCCGGGGGTGATGCGAAACGGCCAGCCGGGATAACGGTGCCGCCCGGTGATGGGATGTTCGAATTCCTCGTAGTACCCGCGGGAATCGAGCTGGGGAACGTCATACATGCGGTCGGACGTCAGCAGCTCCGCGACGGGGATGCGCCGCGTGCGAAGGGCGTCGACGATCTCGGCCGCGGTCTTCGCGCGGGTCCATTCGGAGACGAGCCCGTCGACGGCGTCGTGGGCGAGTTCCCTTTGGGGCTGCGAGCCGAATCGCGGATCGTCGATCAGCTCGGGTCGTCCCATCGCGGCGACCAGTTGCGACCAGTCGGCGTCGTCGCGCACGGACAGTGCGACCCATGCGCCGTCCACCGTGGTCGGGTAGACGCCTTGCACGTACCCGCGTTGACGGTTCCCTTCGCGAGGCCGGACCACACCGTTCATCGAGTACTCGATCACCGGCTCGGCGGTGACGCACGCGCCGACCTCGATCTGCGCGACCTCGATCAGTTGGCCTTCTCCGGTGCGCCGGCGGTGCTCTAGCGCGGCGAGCAAAGCGACGCCGGCGTGCACGCCCACGACGGGATCGGCCGGGCCCTGGACGTTGCATGGCGGACCGTCGGCGTAACCGGTGACTGCCGACATGCCCGACGTCTGCTCGATGTTCAGCGCCCAACCGACGTAGTCGCGCCACGGCCCGTCGAGGCCGAATCCGGGCATACGGACAACGATTACGTCCGGCTTCACACCGATGAGGGACTCGTAATCGAGGCCGAACTGCTCGACGACTCGCGGCGAGAAGTTTTCCACGACCACGTCGGCCTCGGCGGCGAGCCGGCGCGCCAGCTCCCGGCCCCGCTCGGACGAGAGGTCCAGGGTGAGGTCACGCTTGTTGAGATTGGTGCCCTGCCAGAGCACGCCGCGCTCGTACCAGTCACCGCCCTGTTCGGCGAATACGCCCGAGTAGCGAAAGCCGTCCGGGCGTTGGATCGATTCCACTTTCACGATGTCGGCGCCGAACGCTCCGAGGTAACACGTGAGGTAGGCGCCCGCCCAGAATGTAGTGAGGTCAAGGATTTTCAGGCCTGCGAACGGCAGACCGACAGAGCCGGGTGGCCTCGAATCAAACGCCTCGGCGCGGCTGTGGTCAATCGTGCAGCGTGCTCCGAGACCGGGTGCGGGTCGTGGGGGTGGCGCGGGTGTCTTCGAGAGGCGAAACGGGGCAAGCGGACGGCGGAATGACCAACCGTCGGCTGCCACGTCGACGAAGAACCCGCGCTTGACGTACTGGGGGCAATCAAGCGTCGTGGCAGCGTCGTTGACGGGCGCCGCCGGAATCCGCAACGCCTGGCTCAACTCGAGGATTTCGGCAACGGTTCGCTCCGCGAGCCAGCGGTCGGCCTTCGCGTAGAACTCGGCGCGCTCGGGGCCGCCGAGCATGATGGGGACCTGAAGCTCGCCGTATTCCGGCAGGCCGAGCATCGCGCATACGTCGAGCCAGTGCTGGCCCGTGAGGCAGTTGATGCCGATCCAGCCGTCGGCGGCGCGGACGATGCCCAGCATCGGGGCCGCTCGGGTGTTGCCGGGCAGACCGAGACTTCGCATTCGCTCGGCCATCAGCATCGGGTACGGAAGGGTCGACAGCAACGACTCCAGAACCGAGACGTCGACCTCGACCACCTCGCCCGATCCGATCCGTAGCGCGGTGAGCGCGCCGAGCGCGCCGTAGCTACCGGCGACGTATTCGGAAATCCTGGCGCCGGCTTGGACCGGTGCGCGATCGGGATCCCTCCTGCTGATCCACCCCGACGCCGCCTGCATGGTCAGCGGCGTGGCGTCGCGATCACGCGACGGTCCGTGCTGGCCGAAGTTGGAAATCCGAACCGCGACAAGCGCAGAGTTGGTGTCGCGCAACGCATCGACGTCCAGCCCCGATGCGTCCAGTGTTCCCGGCGGAAGGGCCTCGACGAGAACGTCGGCCTGCCCAATCAACTCTGAGGCGATCGCGAGATCTCCTTGGCATTCGAGATCTAATGTGGCGCTGCGCTTTCCGGCGTTGAGGTACTCGAACAAGCCCGACCGATCAGGGTCGGGAACATCTGCGGGGAACGGACCCCAGCGCCGCAACGGGTCTCCGGCGGGGGGCTCGATCTTGGTGACCTGGGCGCCGAGGTCGGCCAGCAGCTTTGCGCAATACGACCCCGCGATGTCACCGCCGATCTCGACGATGCGTAACCCCTCGAGGGGCGCCGTCATGCCGGGATTCCGATGGCCTTCGGCTCCATGTAGTGGCGAAGTCCAACGAGCCCGCCGCCCTCACGACCGAAGCCGCTTTGCTTGAACCCGCCGAACGGCGCATCGCCGGGACCGCAGCCGTTGACCGCGATCTGGCCGGTCCGGATGCGGCGCGCGACGGCCACGGCGCGGTCTACGTCGGTGCCCCATATCCCACCGGAGAGCCCATACTGTGAGTTGTTCGCGATGGCAACCGCGTCATCGTCGTCGCGGTAGCGCAGCACGGTCAGCACCGGCCCGAACACCTCCTCCTGGGCGATGTGTGAGTCGGGGGCGACGTCGGTCAGGATCGTGGGCTCGTAGTAGAAGCCGGCATCCAAGCCGGCCGGGCGTCGCCCGCCGACCGCGAGCTTGGCGCCATCGCTGACCGCCCTGGCGACGTGTGCCTCGACGCGGTCCAACTGGGCGCGGCTGATCAGCGGGCCCATTTGCACCACCGCATCGGTCGGGTCTCCGACGTGCACACCGCGCGCCAGCGTGACCAGTCGGTCGACGACCTCGTCGTGAATCGGTTCGGGCAGCAGAAGCCGACTTTGCAGGATGCACGCCTGCCCGGCGTGCAGCGAACAGCAGTCGAACAGCATTCGCTCGAGCAGCTCGTCGGTGACGACGACGTCGTCAAGAAGGATGCCTGCCGATTTCCCACCGCATTCGAGCAGGATCCGCTTCATCGTGCCGCCGGCGGCGACCATCACCTCGCGGCCGACCGCCGAGCTTCCGGTGAAGCTCACCATGTCGATTCGAGGGTCAGTGGTGAGCAGCTTGCCGGCCTCGATGCTCGCCGGCGTCACGACATTCACCACGCCAGCCGGGATATCGGTGTGCTCGTCGATGATCCGCGCGAGCGCAAGGCCCGCGAGCGGCGTCAGCGGTGACGGCTTGAGCACCACCGTGTTACCGGCCGCTAGCGCGTTGCCCACCTTCATCACGTTGAGGCTGTGCGGGAAGTTCCAGGGCGTGAGGATCGAGACCACGCCCACCGGCTCGTAGGCCAGCACTGTGGTTCCCGCGGCTCCGAATGCGTCGATGCGCTCGTCGGTCAGCTGCGCGGCGAGCTCGGCCGCGCGCAGGGCCATGAAGGCGGGGCCGTCGACCTGGATCACCCGCTCGTTGGCGATACAGCCCCATTCGGCCTGCGACAGCGCAAAGAACTCGTCGGCGTGCTTGAGCAGTGCATCGCCGAGTTGGGCCAGGCAGCGGGAGCGCTCCTCGGGTGTTGCGCCTGCCCACGGGCCCGAGTCGAACGCGCGCCTGGCGGCCGCGATCGCCTCCTCGACCTGGGCGAGGCTCGCATCGGGCGCGGTCGCGATCCGCTCGCCGGTGGAGGGCGAGATGTCGTCGTAGCGGCCGCTGTCCGGATCGACCCACCGGCCGTCGATGTAGTGCGGATAGGTGTCGACGAGCGGGCACGGGTGGGCCATCTGACTTCCTCACTGAGAGTCCGGCATCTCCACATTTTGTGTACACCTGTTGACCACAGGGCGTCAATTCCCAATATGTTTGATACCGCACGGATTTGACATGGCACGTGCCCTATTGACAGCGGTGGCTCACCCGAGGTAAACACGGTTAGCACTGAACATATTGAGCCAAAGTGTCTGATCCACCTCATGACGTCGAGAGAGTCCTTCGTGCGCGCTTCGGTCCCTCTGCACTCGCCCGACTTCTATGCGGGCGACCCCTACCCGGCGTACCGGGAGCTGCGCGCGACGACGCCGGTGTGCTGGAACGACGTCACCAAGTTCTGGGCGCTGCTCAAATACGAGGACATCCGCTTCGTGTCGAGCAACCCGGCCCTGTTCTCGTCGACGAAGGGCATCACGATCCCCGACCCTGCGCTGGCTAACCCGGTGCAGGAGGGCAACCTCATCTTCACCGACCCGCCGCGGCACCGGCGGCTGCGCAAGCTCATCAACTCCGGGTTCACCCGCAGGCAGGTGGCGATGCTGGAACCGAAGATCCGGGACATCGTCAGCGACATTCTCGGCGGCATCGAACCCGACTCCACTCACGAGTTCGCCGAAAAGGTCGCCGCTCCCCTGCCCACCCGGATGATCGCCGAACTGCTCGGCGCTTCGCCGGAGGACTGGGAGCAGTTCCGCGCCTGGTCCGACGCGGCAACCGGAACCGCCGATCCCGAAATCGAACTCGACCCCTTCGTGGCGATGGGCCAGCTGTGGGAGTACTTCACGAAGCTCGTCGCGGTTCGCCGCGTCGAGATGCGCGACGACGTGCTGTCGGTCCTGGTGAACGCCGACATCGACGGTGAGCGGCTCAGCGACGAGGACCTGCTCAACTTCTCGTTCCTGCTGATGGTCGCCGGTAACGAAACCACTCGTAACCTGATCGCGCTCGGCACGCTGGCGCTCATCGCGCATCCCGAAGAACGCCGCAAGCTCGTCTACGACCCGGCGCTGATCCCGGGCGCGGTCGAGGAAATGCTGCGCTGGACCACCCCCGTGACACACATGGCCCGTACCGCAACGGCCGACGTCGAAATCCGCGGACAGCTCATCCGGGCCGGCGACACGGTCGTCATGCTGTACGGCTCGGCCAACCGCGATGAGGACGTATTCGGTTCCGACGCTGAAGAATTCAAGGTGACCCGCAGCCCCAACCCACACATCGCATTCGGGTGCGGCGAGCACTCCTGTATTGGCGCGCAGCTGGCGCGATTGGAGGCGCGTGTGATGTTCGGGGAGCTGTTGCGCCGCTATCCGGAGCTCGAACTCGTGGGCGATGTCGACCGGATGCGCGCGACCATGGTGCCCGGGGTCAAACGAATGCCCGTACGGCTCGGCGTGGGGAGCTGACCGGTGGATTTCGAGTACACGCCCGAACAGCAACAGCTGCGCGCGGAGATCCGCGCCTCGCTGGAAGCGGTCATGACCCCCGAACGGACCGCTGCGATGAACGAGAGCTGGGAAACCGGGCCCGCCGTCAAGGAATGCGTGCGCGCGCTCGGGGACGCCAAACTGCTTGGCGTCGGCTGGCCCAAGGAGTATGGCGGGCGCGGGTTCTCGGCGTTCGAGCAGTTCATCTTCTTCGAGGAGGCGCGGCGGGTCAGCGCCCCGATCCCGCTGGTGACACTCAACACCGTCGGGCCGACACTGATGGAGTACGGCACCGAAGAGCAGAAGCAGGAATTTCTGCCGGCCATCCTCGACGGCACCGTCGAGTTCGCGATCGGGTACTCGGAGCCTTCCGCGGGAAGCGATCTCGCGTCGCTGCGCACCACCGCGGTGCGCGACGGCGATGCGTATGTGATCAACGGGCAGAAGATGTTCACCAGCGGCGCCGCATACGCCGACTACATCTGGCTGGCCGCTCGGACCGATCCCACCGCCAAGAAACACCGCGGCATATCGATATTCATCGTGCCCACGTCGTCGCCCGGGTTCTCGTGGCGGCCGCTGCACACAATGCCCGGGGTTTCCACCTTCTACACCTTTTACGACAACGTGCGCGTCCCGGCGAGCGCGATCGTGGCCGCGGAGAACGACGGCTGGAGGCTCATCACCACACAGCTGAACTTCGAACGCGCCGCGCTCGGCAACCTCGGCGCGCTCGAGCCCCTGTTCGAGAAGACGTTGCACTGGGCCACCAGCACCGAACTTGACGGCGGGCACGTCATCGATCAGCCTTGGGTGCGGCTCACACTCGCCCGGGTCGAGGCGCAAGTGGCCGCGTACAAGCTGATCAATCTTCGCGTCAACGCGGCGATGACCAAGGGCGCGCTCAGCATGGGCGAAGCGTCAGCCGCCAAGGTGTTCGGTACCGAGCTGACCCAACAGGTTGCGCGGCAGCTACTCGAAGTCCTCGACCGCAATGGGTCACGCCGCGGCGCCGACGCGCCTTTGCGGGGCGCTCTCGAGCTCGCGTATCGGACTGCGGTCATCAACACATTCGGCGGCGGCGCCAACGAGATTCAACGCGACATCATCGCGATGGCCGGGTTGGGCATGCCGCGGACACCTCGTGATCTCCGGGCCACGACGACACAGTCAGGAGGATCGGCGCAGTGACCGAAGACGCCAAAACCGATTTCCGCGAACGCCTGCGAGCCCTGATCGGCAAGCCGACCGGCTCGGGAAAACCCACTGTCGCGCCGGATCCGGTCAACCAGCCGATGATCCGGCATTGGGCATACGCGCTCGACGACATGAATCCGGTTTACCTTGATCCGGAGTTCGCGGAGAGGTCGCGCTTCGGCGGCATCGTGTCGCCCCCAGTGATGCTGCAAACCTGGATCATGCCGCCACCCAAGCTGATCGGGATCGCCGAGCGCGGTGGTGTGCCCGTCGAGATCAAGGAAAACCCCATGGCGTTCATCGACGAGGCCGGTTTCACCGGCATCGTGGCCACCAACTCGGAGTTCGAGATCGATCGTTACCCGCGGCTCGGCGACGTCATCACCGCGACACAGGTGATCGAAGACGTCTCCGACGAGAAGAAGACCGCGCTGGGCACGGGTCATTTCGTCACCTGGGTCACCAGTTATACCGACCAGAACGGAGAAGTGCTGGGAAGGCAACGATTCCGCGTTCTGCGGTTCAAGGCGGCGAGCTGATGGTTACCAGACTCGCACCGACGATAAGCCCGGACACCGAGTTCTTCTGGACCGGGCTGCGAGAGCACAAACTGCTGATTCAGCGCTGCGCCTCGTGCGGTGCGTTGCGGAACCCACCCCGCCCGATGTGCCCGTCGTGTAATTCGCTCGACTGGGACACCATCGAGTCGTCGGGCCGGGGAACCGTGTACAGCTACGTGATGCCCCAGCACCCGCGGTTCCCGTTCTTCGAATATCCCTACATCGTCGCTCTGGTGGAGCTCGCCGAGGGGGTACGGCTGGTGTCGAACCTGTGCGACATCGCCCCGCAGGACGTCGAAGTCGGGATGCCGGTCGAAGTGTTCTATCAGAGCTTCGACAACGACCTTGTGCTGCATCAGTTTCGCCCGGCCCGCTGACGAGGAAACATGGACTTCACGTTCACCGAAGATCAGGAGACGATCGCCAAGGTCGCCCGCCAGCTCTTCGAACACCGCGCGACACCGGAGCGCCTCACCGAGATCGAAGCCGGCGAGGTGCGCTACGACCCTGCGCTGTGGCGTGAACTCGCATCGGCTGATCTGCTGGGGATCGCGTTGCCCGACGCAACGGGAGGCAGCGGTCGCGGCTTCCTCGAGCTCGCGATACTGCTTTCCGAAGTCGGGTCCAGTGTCGCGCCGGTGCCCGCCTACGCGACGCTGCTTCTCGGTGCCGACACGATTGCCCGGCACGGAAACCAAGCGCAGCAACAGCGTTACCTGCCGCCGGTCGTGGCGGGAACCGGCGTGCTGAGCGCTGGCCTGGCCGAGCCCGGCCGCTCCGACCCCACCGCGCCGGCGACCACCGCACGACGCGACGGTGCGAACTGGCGACTCGACGGGACGAAGGAACTGGTGCCCGCCGCGCAGTTGGCCGACGCGATCGTGATCCCCGCGACCCTCGACGACGGCAACGTCGGCCTGTTTTTGCTCGACACGGCCGCCACAGGCGTCGAGGTGCGACCGGCGACGACCACCAACGGCGAGCCCCACGCCGATGTATTCCTCAATGGCGCAACCGTTTCCGCCGACGACCGGCTCGGCGAGGCTGGTCCGGGTGTCGGCATGGTCGAATCACTTCACGCCCGCGCCCTGGTCGGGCTGTGCGCTATCCAGCTCGGCGTCGTCGAGAAGGCGCTGCGGATCGCCGCCGCGTACACGACGCAGCGTGACCAATTCGGACGGCCCATCGGCAGCTTCCAGGCCGTGCAGCAGCGCATGGCCGACGGGTTCATCGACGTCGAGGCCATCGGATGGACCACCTGGCACGCGGCGTGGCTGATCGCGCGGGGGCAGCCCGCCGCGCGGGAGGCCCAGATCGCCAAATTCTGGGCCGCGGAAGCCGGCGCCCGAGTGGCCGCGACAGCACAGCAGGTGCATGGCGGGATCGGGATCGACACGACCTATCCCCTGTTTCGCTACTTCCTCTGGGCGAAACACAACGAGCTCGCGCTCGGCTCCGCGACTCACCAGTTGGCGCGTCTCGGCAGCACGTACTCCGAAGGAGACCGATGAGGACCGAAAGCCGAACCACCACACTGAAGTGGAACGCGATCCAGGTGGGTGACGAAATCACCCCGCTGGAGATCCCGGTGACGACGAGCGTGATCGTCGCCGGCGCGATCGCGTCGCGCGACTACATGCCGGTGCACCACGACCGTGACTTCGCGAAGAAGCAGGGTTCGCCGGACCTGTTCATGAACATCCTCACCACCAACGGGTACTGCGTTCGCTTCCTTACCGATTGGGCGGGTCCCGAGGCCATGGTCAAGAAATTGTCGATTCGGCTCGGCGTGCCTGCCTTGCCCAACGATCCGTTGCGTTTCACCGGCTCGGTCACCGGCAAGTCCGAAGGCGACGGCGAGGGCCTCGTCGAGGTCACGTTCAAGGCCACCAACAGCCTCGGTGACCACGCCATCGGCTCGGCAGTGCTCAGCCTGCTCGACGGAGTCGGCGCGTGAGTCGCTCGCTCGGCGGCAAGACCGCCATCGTAGGGCTCGGCCAGACCGAGTTCTCCAAGGAGTCCGGCCGATCCGGGCTGCAACTCGCGTGCGAGGCGGTAAAGGCAGCACTCGATGACGCCGGGCTCGCGCCCGGCGACCTCGACGGGATGGTCACGTTCTCCGCCGAGGCCAACGAAGAAATCGAAGTCGCCCGCAACCTCGGCATTCCCAACCTGACCTTCTTCACCCGCGTGCCGCACGGCGGTGGAGCGGCCGCCGGCACCGTCATGCAGGCGGCGATGGCCATTGCGACCGGTGCCGCCGAAGTCGTTGTGTGCTACCGCGCATTCAACGAGCGCTCCGGGTTTCGCTTCGGCGGCGGAGCACACCAGGGTGCGACGACGCCGCTGTGGCTCGCGCCGTACGCGCCATTCGGGTTGCTGACACCGGCGGCGTGGGTGGCACTCCACGCCCAGCGCTACATGTCGACCTACGGGGTCACCAACGAGGACTTCGGCAAGGTGTCCGTCGTCGACCGCGCACACGCCGCGCGCAACCCCGACGCCTGGTTCTACCGACGACCGATCACGTTGCAGGACCACCAGAATTCCCGCTGGGTGGTCCAACCAGTGCTGCGGCTGCTCGACTGCTGCCAGGAAAGCGACGGTGGTGTGGCGCTGGTCGTCACCAGCGTCGAGCGCGCCCGGGACCTCGCCCGGCCGCCCGCCGTGATCACCGCCGCCGCACAGGGAGCCGCGTTCGACGGCGAGGTGATGACCAGCTACTACCGCGAGGAGATCACCGGTCTCCCGGAGATGGGCGTCGTCGCCGACAAGCTTTGGCGCGATTCGGGATTGAAGCCCAGCGATGTCCAGACCGCTTTCCTCTACGACCACTTCACGCCGTTCGTCCTCGTGCAACTCGAGGAACTCGGCTTCTGCGGGCGTGGCGAAGCCAAGGACTTCGCCACCATCGAGAACCTGTCGCTGGGTGGGACGCTGCCGATCAACACGAACGGCGGCCTGCTCGGTGAGGCGTACATCCACGGCATGAACGGCATCACCGAAGGTGTTCGCCAGGTGCGCAGCACCTCACCCAACCAGGTCGACGACGTCGAACACGTGCTCGTCACGTCCGGCACCGGCGTGCCGACGAGTGCCCTCATCCTCGGACCGGCGGACTGAATCGGCCCACGAACTATCGAGGACGATCATGCCAAAGCTTGCCCTTCTTACCGCGGTCGGCGGACCGGTCGAGCTCGCCGAGTACCCGCTGACAACTCCGGCCGCGGGCACGGCCGCGCTGAAACTGCGGATGGCCGGCATCTGCGGATCCGACTTGCACATCTTCCGCGGCGAACTGCCGCTGTTCTATCCCTTCGCGATGGGCCACGAAATGGTCTGTGAGATAGCCGAACTCGCCGGCGGGTTGACCACGGACGCGACGGGTAATCCGCTGGCGGTGGGTGATCGAGTTGTCGCGCCGTACTTTTGGACATGCGGGCAATGCCACGCCTGTTCACGCGGGCGCACATACGCGTGCCAGAACCTGATGGCCGGCGAATTCCGCACCCACGACCAAGCCCCGCACTTTGTCGCCGCGCACGGCGAGTACTACTACACCACTCGCCGCCAGCCGCTGTACAAGGTGCCCGAGGACCTCGCCGACGAGGAGGTCGCCCCGCTCAACTGCGCGCTCGCTCAGGTGTTGTTCGCGCTGCGAGACGTGCGGTTGGGCGATACCGTCGTCATCCAGGGTGCGGGCGGGCTCGGCATCAATGCCGCCGCGGTGGCCCGGACCGCGGGCGCAGCCGAGGTTATCGTCATCGACATGATCAAGGAGCGGCTCGACGTCGCATCGGACTTCGGTGCAACCCACTGCATCGACGCCAGCGGCATCTCGACCGCACAGGTGACCGAGCAGGTTCACAAGCGCACCAACGGAATAGGAGCCGACTGGGTGCTCGAGGTCGTCGGTGTGCCGGGCGTGATCCCCGACGGCATCGGGTTTCTCAACAACGGCGGCACGCTGCTCGAGGTCGGTAACGTCGGTACCGAACGCACGTTCGAGCTCGACCCCACTGTGCTGGTCTATGGCAACAAGACCGTGCGCGGCGTGATGCTCTACGACCCGGTCACGTTGGCGGTCGGTTTGTCGTTCCTTGAGAACACGGCGTTCCCGTTCAGTCGTCTGATGCCCAAGCCCTTCCACCTCACCGACGTCAACGCCGCTTACGACGCAGCCAGCGCCGGCTCGGTCCCGAGGGCAGCGCTGGTTCCGTGATGACGCACGCAACGGCGACCGACACCCGCGAGGCCATCCTCGAGTCCGCGTATGCCTGCTTCCGCAAGTTCGGATTGCGGAAGACCACCATCGTCGACATCGCGCGGGCGGCAAACGTATCGCGCAGCACCGTATACGAGTACTTCACGGACAAGGCCGCCATCGTCGAAGCCTCCGCCGAGTACTTCTCCCAGCGGTTCTACCGCGAGATGGCCACCGCAATGGATCGCGGTAGGTCGCTCGAGGAGAAGTTGTGCCGCGCAGCGGTGTTCGTCACCAGGGCGCGACGGTTTGTGGAGCGCGAGAAGTACTTCGACCCAGACGAAGTGAGCCTGCTGCTGACCAAGAACGCCGCAAAGCTGCTGGCCGAGTGCGGACAGTTTCTTGCACCGTATCTCGCAGCGGCCAAGCTCACCGGCGAGGTGCGCACGGACCTCGATGTTGCGGCGGCCGGCGAGTGGTTCGCACGAATGCTGTTCTCGCTCTTCACCACACCGTCGTCGACGTTGGACATGGACGACGATGAGGTCGTTCACGCGTTCGTGCGGGCTCATGCGGTGAGCGGGTTCGCCAACAATCGCTCTCGTCCTGGGCGAGATTGACGCCGGGCAGCGCAAAGTGCGGGTGAAGACCTGCGCAGCGTCAATCTCGGCGAGAGCGGAAGCCGTTCAGTAGGGCCCGCATGGATCCCGACACGGCATGCCGGGTCTCGCCGGGATTGGGCGACGACGCGATCAGCATGGCGCCGCGGGTGAGTGCGCCCAGCAGCAGCCTGGTGAGTGTCTCGGGATCGTCCACGCGCAGCGTGCCCGCCGCAACCGCCTCCTGAAGCGCGGCGGTGATGACCGCGAATGCATACCGCTCGTCGAGTTCGGTGTAGCGGGCCGGTCCCAGCACGGCCGGACCATCCAGCACGAGGATCTGTTGAACGTCGGACTGCAGGACGCCGTCCAGGAACGCGTCGATGCCCCGAGTGAGCACCTCAACGGTGTCCGGGGCGTCCTGCGCGGCGTCCGCGGAAGCAGCCATCAGGTCGATGTGCGTCTGCTCGAAAACTGCTTCGAACAGGGCCGTCTTCGTCGGAAAGTGGTGATACAGGGCCCCGGTGGTGACACGGGCCTCACGGGCCAGATCCTCGACCGACGTGGCGCGAAACCCCTTGCGGCCGAACAGCCGCCGTCCCGCTCCGACAAGGGCCGCACGCGTCTGCGCAACCTGTTCGGCCCGCAACGACGGCTGCTGCGATGGCGGCATCACGTTCGGCATGTCCTGTCCACTCGATCCGATCGACCCTGCGAAGCCTATTGACATAGTGTCACTATGTGGAATAGTTTCGCTATCTGATAGCAGTCGATGATTCGGAGGACCGTCCATGAAAGCCACACTGACGAACCACGCCGATCCCGCAGAAGACGCCCGCCGCGCCCATCAAGCGGCACTGATCGCGCTCCGGGATGCGGCGGCCCGCAGTAGCCGCCTCTGGCGCAGTATCGACGATCCGGATGCGCGGGTGCCCGGTCTTGCCTGGACCGCCGGCGAAACAGCAGCCCACGTGGTCGGCGACCTGCGGGAGAGCATCGACGGCCTGAGCGGTCAGGCATCACATGCCGTCATGAACGTCTCGTCTGCGTCGCCGTCACGGATCGGCGCCGCGGTCAACGCGCAGCAGCTGACCACGATCCGCGAACGAAACATGCGACGCCTCGCCGACCTTCTCGACGAAGAAGCCGCGCGCTACCTCGCCGTTGCCGCCGACATCGCAGAGGACTCGGCCGTCACCACCCCCAACGGGCTGGCGACCACCCCTTCGACGCTGACCAGCCTGGTCCTCGGCGAGCAACTGGTCCACGGGCTCGACATCGCCCGCGCGGCACACCGACCCTGGTCGATCGGTAACCGAGACGCGCTGCTGGTCATCCCGGGCGTACTGAGCATGGCACCGCACTACGTGCATCCGTCCCGAAGCGCGAAACTGCAGGCAAGCTTTGAGCTTCGGATGCGCGGCGGCGGCCGGTACCGGTTAGCCGTTCACAACGGCAGGGCGCGAATCACCGCTGCCGGCGAGAAGGTCGACTGCGTCATCACCGCCGACCCCGTTGCCTTCCTGCTACTGGGTTACGGACGAATCCCCCAGTGGGCACCGATCATTCGGGGCAAGCTGCTCGCGGGAGGCAGAAAGCCCTGGCTCGCGGCGAAGTTCGGAACGCTGCTCACCCGGCCCTGAGCCGGCAAGTGCAGCAGTGGGCTGCGCGGGGGTCGGCAGTCCGCTCCAATTTTTCCGCAAGCTATTTCCTCGCGGCGTCGAGCACTGCGTCGACAACGCGGCGGATCCGAATGGCGGCGTGTTCGGGGTCGGGTTGGCCGACGTCGAGCCAGGCGATGACGGCGTCTGTCGTGAGAGTGGGAAGTAGTCGCGCCGCCCAATTTCGCCAGTCATGGTCGGTGATTCGCCCGAGGTGGCGGTGGGTGATCTTGGTCGAGCTGGACCACAGGGTGTCGACGACGTCACGAAACTCGGGTTCCCGCGCGGCATAACGGAACAGCAGTCGAAACGTGTCGGGATCGGCGACGGCGGCGCGTATGAGTGCGGGAATGCTGGCGTCGTCGAAGTCCTCTGCCCCGACTGCGGCGCGCAATCGGATCAGACCGTTCTCGAGTGCCGCTCGATAGAGGTCAGCCTTCGAGTCGAAGTGCCGGTACAGGATGACAGGGGTGACACCGGCTTCGGCGGCGATCACGTCGAGGCTGGTGTCCGCGAAGCCGGCCCGCGCGAACGCGCGAGTGGCGGCGTCGAGGATCTGTTCACGCCGCGCGGCGCGCGGCATCCGTCGAGTCCGTTCGGGCCCGGCAGTCGGCATCGCCAACCCTTCTTGTTAACGGGCATATTTACAACTAATCTTATACAAGATTCATCCTACTTGGAGGATGCGGTGACCCCGCCAGCCCAGCTCCCGTTCCGGCAGAGGAATCCACTCGAAGTCGCGCCGAAACTGCGTGCACTGCAGTCGATGGGCCCGATCCATCGGGTCCGCACAGCGGTGGGCCACGAAGCCTGGCTGGTCACCGATTACGACCAGGTGCGGCAGTTGATGGACGACGACCGGCTGGGTCGTTCTCATCCCGAGCCGCAGACCGCTGCGCGCACCACGGAATCGGCATTGTTCGGTGGACCGATGGGCGACTACGAGACCGAAGCCGATGAGCACAATCGGATGCGCGCACTGCTGCAGCCGCACTTCTCGCCCAAGCACATGCGGGGGCTACAACCGAGAGTGGAAGCACTCGCCCGCGGGCTGGTGAACGAATTGGCAGATCAGGGACCGCCGGCAGATCTTCATGCGCAATTGGCGCTGCCGCTGCCGATTCTGGTGATCTGCGAGCTGCTCGGGGTGCCGTACGGAGATCGTGACCAGTTCCGCGCGTGGGTTGCGGATGTGGGTTCTGTAACCGATCACGCCCGCTCCGAGCAGGGGCTGGCCGAGCTGTTCGCCTATGGTTTGACGCTGGTCGAGCACAAGCGCGCACACCCCGGAGACGACGTGATCTCTCGGCTGTGTGCCACCGATGGTGTGTCCGATCTCGAGGCTGCCACCAGGTCCATGCAAATGCTGTTCGCCGGGCACGAGACGACGGTGGTCCAGATCGGGATGGGGGCATTGCATTTGCTGACGAATCCAGATCAGTGGCGGGCACTGCTGCACGACCCCGCGCTGATTCCGAACGCGGTGGAGGAGCTGTTGCGGACGGGCGCTCCAGGTGGTGTAGGGATTCCGCGCTATGCGCGCACCGACTTCGAGATCGCCGGTGTCGACGTCCATGCCGGGGACCTGGTGCTGCTGGACATCGGAGCCGCCAACCACGACGCGGCGGTGTTCCGCGATCCGGATCGCCTGGACGTGGGCCGCAAGGAGGCAATCCATCTCACCTTCGGCTACGGTCCACGCTATTGCATCGGCGCCGCGTTGGCGCGGGTTGAGTTGAGATCGGTATTCACTCAACTTATTCCAAGATTTCCATCGATGCGCCTGACGGTCGCCCCGGCAACGCTGACCGTGCGTACCGATGCGCTGTCAGGCGGGCTCCTCGAACTACCGGTGACGTGGTGACCCGAGACCGGCCTCCGACGGGTCGCGGCTGATCGTCGTAACCTGAGCCAATGTCGTTCGTCAACGCGGTCTACCGGAAGTACGTAGCCGACGTCGGAATCGTTGACCTGCTCACCGCGATCATCTACAGCGTCGTGGTACTGGCGGTGTTGATCGCACTGGACATGTGGTGGCTCTTCCCCATGTTGATCGCCGTGCTGCTGGCCGCCACTGCCGTGCGCGCATGGGCGAAAGCGCGCGTCGGCGCCAAGAAATGAGCACGAGGAGTCGAATCGCTTCAATTGCCAGGAAGTTGTGCGGAAGGCCATGGCTGAAGCCCAGTTTGCGCCGGTGTTCCGCGTTATG
Organism: uncultured Actinomycetota bacterium; assembly: GCA_963811535.1. Lineage (GTDB taxonomy): Bacteria > Actinomycetota > Actinomycetes > Mycobacteriales > Mycobacteriaceae > Mycobacterium. The sequence goes on from CAWERF010000005.1 coordinate 428,712, forward strand.
ACCGGTACATGATCGTGCCGCCGTATCGGGACGTCGCCGCGTTCGACGATCGTGCCGCTGGGTACGACCGTGGTTGGAGGGCTCGCCTCCACCACGAGATAAGCGCCCGCACTGCTCATCTGGCCGTCCTGACCGCCCCTTCACCAAGGCGGGTCGTCGACGTGGGATGCGGGACGGGCTATCTCCTTCGTGCTTTGGCCGGCCATTATCGGGACGCCGAGGAACTCGGGGGCATAGATGCCGCACCCCGGATGATCGAAGTTGCCAAAGGGCTTGCGACGGATAAGCGGCTGAAGTTTGCCGTCGGAGTGGCTGAGCACCTGCCCGACCCTGACGGCGCCATCGACTTGATAGTGAGCACGACCTCGTTCGATCACTGGTCGGACCAACAAGCCGGACTCCTCGAGTGTGCCCGGGTTTTGCGCCCGGGCGGCCGGCTGCTGCTTGTCGATCAGTTCTCGCGCTGGCTGGTCCCCACCATGGTCACCAGCCGCCGAGGCAAAGCCCGCACAAAGCGGCTCGCCAATCGTCTCCTGCTGCGCGCCGGGTTCGAAGACCTGCACTGGCACAACCTGCACGCGGTGATCATCAAGGCCGCGACAGCGACCCGACGCTAGCGGCCGACCGTCGCCGAGCGAGCCGCCCCGATCCGACGATTGTGGACATCGATGGCGACCATCGACGCGTCGAGTAGCGGTGTGCTGATCCGGTGAGCGCGCGCGCGGTCGGCGAGATCACCAAGGACCGCATTCTCGATGGGCCGCCCCGCGCTCATGTCGCGAAACATCGAGGGGCCGAACGTCGACGATGGGTCGGTCAGAATGCCGTCCAGCCCGGCCCGCGCACTATCGGACAGTCCAGACCCTTCCGCCGCTGCGACCGACGCGACCTCGCCTAAAACCAGCCGCGCCAATTCGATTCCGCCGCGGGCGCGCGCGATCGGGCCGATCTCGTCGCCCACGAGGCAGGTCAACACGGCCGTGGAGGCTATGAATGCGAATTTCTCCCACATGGCCGCGATGATGTCGCTGTACAGAGTCACCGAAATCCCGTCCACATCCAGTGCTGCGGCAGTGCGGTCAAGGGCATCCGAGTCGCCACCGTCGAGGCGACCGATCTCCATCTGAATTCCCGGGATCACCACGTTGATGGCACCATCCGGCAGCAGCGAGGCCACCAGCCTCGTCGCAGCACCCAACACGCGCTCCCGTCCGAACGCGGCCGCCAGCACCCCCAGATGCCCGATTCCGTTCATGATCGGCACGATTCGGGTCTCGTCGCCCACCACATCACGAATGTCATCGACCGCCGCCTGCACCGCGCCGACCCGCACAGCGACAACGATCACGTCATACGGTCCGTGAAGATCGTCCACGGTCACCGCGTGCGGGCGCAGCGTGTGCATCTGGGCACCATTTCGGACCCGCAGCCCGTCGGTGTCGAGCCGCGCCAACGTGTGCGGATGCACCAGGAAGGTGACATCGCGCCCGGCAGTGACTAACTTCGCCCCGATGTAGCCCCCGGCCGCTCAAGCACCAACGATGAGAATGCTCACGGTCTACACCCTTCACTGAGGACCGCAGGCGATCAACCATCTTCGCCACCGGGCCATGCCGACACGGGTGCGGAACCCACGCGCCCGACGCACCAGTCCGGACTTCTCATTTCCGGTGTAACCCGCTGGCGGCCAGCACGCGGCAGAGCGCCTCGACCGCGGCGGCGAAGGCGTGGTCGGCCGGTGCGCCGAAATTCACTACGACGCCGTCACGGCGCGGTTCCTCTGGTCCGGACTTCGGGTGGCGCAGCCGTGACAGCCCGGCCAGGCCCACGCCGGCGTCGGCGGCCCGGCGCAGCACCTCGTGCTCGGCTCCGCCGGGCATCCTCAGCAGCAGGTGCAGGCCGGCCGCCATGCCGATGATGTCAACGTCGAAGCCGCCCAGCGCATCTACCAACGTGTCGCGCCGCCGGCGATAGCGGGCACGCATCCGTCGTATGTGCCGGTCATAGTGACCGCCGGTGATGAAGTCGGCCATCGTCAACTGATCAATTCCGTTGACGTAGAACTGCTGCCCACCGGCGGCATTGATCACGCCGTCGATCAGATCGTCGGGAAGTGCCATCCAGCCCAGCCGCAGCACCGGAGACAGACTCTTGCTCGTGGACCCGAGGTAGACCACGCGGCCGGGATCGAGGCCCTGCAGCGCACCGATCGGCTGCCGGTCGTAGCGGAACTCGCCGTCGTAGTCGTCCTCGATGACATAGCCACCGGTGCGCCGGCACCATTCGAGGATCGCGCTTCGGCGCGACGGGTGCAGGGGCACGCCGTGCGGGTACTGATGGGCCGGGGTGATCAGCGCCGCCGGTGTGTCAAGACGTTCGAGTTCGGAGACGATTGCGCCCTGCTGGTCGACCCGGATCGGCGCCGTGTCCACCCCGAGCGCGGCGATGGCCTCACGAAAGATGAACAACCCGTAGCCCTCGACGGCGATCGGTCCCCTTCCGCGCAACACCCTCGCCAGTAGCTCGACGCCGTGGCGGGTGCCGGCGCAGATCAGAATCGATTCGTGCGAGGTGCGCACGCCGCGCGCACGGCCCAGGTATTCCTCGAGCGCCTCGCGTAGCTCTGGACGGCCGCGCGGATCGCCGACGGCCAGCGCTGCGCTTGGTGCGGCGGTCAGTGCGCGCCTGGTCGATGCCAGCCACTCACGGCGCGGAAATGCCGACACGTCGGGCACACCGGGCATGAGATTGTGCACCGGCACGCCGGGCGTTCCTCGCGGCCGCGCTGGCACAACCTGCCTGCCGGTGTCGACAACCCACGTGCCGGAGCCCTGCCGCGAAGCCAGCCAGCCCTCGGCTACCAACTCGGCGTACGCCTCGGCGACCGTGTTGCGGGCCAACCCCAGATCCGCGGCCAGGCTGCGCGATGGCGGTAGAACCACGCCCGGGGCCAGCCGACCGGACCGGACAGCGTCCCTCAACGCACCGAGCAGTAGTTCCCGCACCCCGCGAGCGCCGGGTTTCACGACCTCCCGCAGGTCAAGGTGCAGGTCACGAGCCCCGAAATTGGTCACCGAATTGGCCCACGAAACCACACACTGATTGAACCACCTCGGTGGGTGTCTTGCTCCTACCGTCGGAGGCATGACCCAAACACTGGAACAAACAACCAAAGTCGAACGCATCAAGCTGCACGCCGTGTCGCCGGAGCTTTACGACGCGATGATGGCCCTGTCCAACGCCGCGGCCAGGGACGTCGATCCGGATCTTGCCGAGCTGATCAAGATCCGCGCGTCGCAGATGAACCACTGCGCGTTCTGCCTGGACATGCACACCCACGATGCCCGCGGGCGCGAGATCAGCGAGCAGAAGCTCTCACTGCTGGCCGCCTGGGAGGAGGCCGGCGATTTGTTCACCGAGCAAGAGCGCGCGGCGTTGGCGCTCACGGAGGAGATCACCGAACTGACCGGCCGTGGCCACGTCTCCGACACGGTGTATTCCCGTGCGGCAGCGGTGTTCTCCGAGCGCGAGCTCGGTCAGGTCATCGCGATGGCGCTGACGATCAACGCCTGGAACCGGATCGGCGTCACGACGCGGCTACAACCACCGCGGCGGTGAGGTGACCGCTGATGCACACCGCGTACATCATCGTCACGCTTGTGGCGGCCGCCATGGTTGCTTTCTCGGCATTTTCGGTATTCGTCCGCGCGGGCTGGGTCGTAGAACCACTTGAACGACTAGGGGTTCCACGCTCATGGTTGCCGTGGCTTGGCGCGGCGAAAACCGCGGGGGCCGCTGGGCTGGTGGTCGGTCTGTTCCTCCCCGTCATCGGGTTCCTCGCCGCAATCTGCCTGGTGCTGTACTTCATTGGAGCCGTCATCACCGCGGTCAGGGCGCGCTGGTACGCGCACATCCCGGCTCCCCTGATGTATTTGGCGCCCGTGATCGCCTGCCTGGTGCTCGGGTCACGGTAGCTCACCGCCGGCACACACGGTGATCGCGATACAGTCGACGCCGGGCCGCCGGTTGACCCCGGCGGCTGAGCGCAGGAGACGTCGATGCCCACGGAGAAGCTGACGGACAATGCCGCGACGGTCGTCATTGGCCAGAGGGTCCGAGCCGGCTGCGAACAAGCGTTCTTGTCTTGGCAACACCGGCTAAACAGTGCGGCGTCGCACTATCCCGGGTTCATCGCCGCGGAGATCACGCGGCCGACCGCTGTGCAGCCGGACTGGTCCGTGATCTATCGCTTTGACTCGTTGCCCAACCTGCGGGCCTGGATCAACAGCGCCAGCCGCCAGGATCGGCTCGCCGAGGGGCGGAGTTACTTCGACGGCCCACCCACCCAGCAGATCGTCACCGGCGGCGCCAAGCCGCCCGATCAACTCGTGACCACGATGGTGACCCATCGAGTGCAACCCGAATACATCGACGAGTTTCTTGCCTGGCAGCAACGACTTCGGCTGGCGGAAAGCAAGTTTCCCGGTTACCGGGGCTCCGAGATTTTTCGGCCGATCGACGGCGTGCAGGACGAGTGGACGACCATCTACCGCTACGACACTGCCGCCCATCTGGATACCTGGCTTACCTCGGACAAGCGCCGACAGCTTCTCGATGAAGGCAAGAAGTTCACTGACTTTCGGTTGCGCACGATCGACGACTCGTTCGGCAGCTGGTTCGCGTTCGACGAGGACGCCGGTCACGCGCCGGCACCGTCACAAACGAAAACCGCGATCGCGGTCTGGGTCGGCTTGTATCCGACGGTGGTTCTGCTCACGTTGGCGCTCTCGCCGGTGAAGATGCCGCTGTGGCTGAACCTGCTGATCGGAAACCTGTTGAGCAGCATCGTCATGAGCTTCGTCGTGATGCCGTTCTACGTCACCCGGCTGCTCGGGGGCTGGCTGCGCCCGGATGCCGACGCGCCGAAAACGGCCACAAACATTCGCGGCGCCGTCTTGATCATCGCCGTGAGGGCGTTCTGGGCGGTGCTCTTCTACCTGGTGACCACCGTGTTCTGGCACCTGGCATGAGCATTCCCGCGGGCGCGGCAATTCACAGGTAAAGGCCTGCGGATTACCCCGGCGTGACCGACAAAGCGGCCCGGTACACGCCGGGGTAGGCGATCACACCGAGTGCATCGACCGCGAGGCGCGCATTCTGCACGAACTCCTGTTGGCCTATCACCGCCTGCAACGCATCGATGCCGTCCCACTCCGTGATGCTGATCACCTGGAAACGCACTCCTTCGGAGACGGCATGCAGCAGACGCAGAGAGCGGAACCCGCGCTGACGACACAGAAACTCTGCTCGTTCGCGCCAAAGTGCAACGAACGAATCCAGCTTCTCGGCGTCGATCTCGAACACGTTGACAACCGTGAGCCCATCAGCGTCCCTCCCGTTTGCCGTCATATCCACCGCCACCTCGTTGGAATGATGCACATCCTTATTTGACGATTACCCCGTGTCCACAAGCGTCACACGCGACATACCGTCATCAAATGGTCAGCCATGAGTCGTGGTGGCCACTCATAGGCTGGGCACGTGAAGATCCGCAGCGAAGCCGTCGCGGTCCCGCTCGCCGCGGCCCTGGTGGCGGCGGCGTTCGTCGTGCCGCACCTGAACCTGGGCATCGTCACTCCACTGATTCACGCCAACTCGGCACGGATCTATCAATTCGCCAACACCGCGCCGATATTCGGCTGGTGGGACATGCACGTCGGCTGGGGCACTCCCGCCGCCGTCGCCATCGGCGTCGCCTCGGTGATCTGGGGGCCGGCAGTCGCGCAGCGGCTTCGGTGGCGGGCGCTGACGCTGGTCACCTGGGCCACGTCGTTGGCGTGGGCATTCTCGCTCGCGATGGTCGATGGCTGGAAGGGCGGATTCACCGGACGGCTCACCGCGCAGCACGAGTACCTGCGGCAAGTGCCCACGATCACCGACATCCCTTATGCGGTACGCGGTTTCGCCAGGCGCATACCCGACTTCCAACACGACTCGTGGATCACACACGTGTCCGGGCATCCCCCGGGCGCGCTGCTGACGTTCGTCTGGCTCGACCGCATCGGCTTGGGCGGCGGTGCCTGGGCCGCGACGTTCTGCGTGCTGGTCGGTTCGGGTGCCGCGACCGCGGTGATCGTCGCGGTGCGGGCGCTCAACGACGAGGCCACCGCCCGGCTGGCCGCACCGTTTGCCGCCGTGGCTCCGACCGCCATCTGGATTGCGGTCTCGGCCGACGGCTACTTCGCGGGCGTCGCCGCATGGGGCATCGCGCTGCTTGCCCTCGCAGTCACCCGGTCGGTGCGCGTCCCGTGGCTGGCCGCGGTCTGCGCAGGCCTGCTGCTGGGCTGGGCGGTCTTCCTGAACTACGGCCTGGCGTTGATGGCACTGCCGGCGCTGGCGGTGCTGGTGGCCGCGCGTGCCCCCCGGCCCGCACTCATCGCCCTGGCCGCCGCGGTGCCCGCCGTCGCGGCGGTGGTTGCGCTGTTCGCGTGGCGCGGCTTCTGGTGGTTCGACGGCTACACCCTTGTGCAGAAACGTTATTGGCAGGGCATCGCCAACGACCGGCCGTTCCAGTACTGGAGCTGGGCCAACCTGGCGTCGGTGGTCTGCGCGATCGGCCTGGGCAGCGTCGCGGGCATCAGCAAGGTGTTCGACGTCGCCGCGATCCGCCACCGATCCGGCATCCACCTGCTCGTTCTCGCCGCGTTGATCGCGATCGTCTGGGCCGACTTGAGCATGCTCAGCAAGGCCGAAACCGAACGCATCTGGCTGCCCCTCATGGTATGGCTGACGGCGGCACCCGCACTACTGCCCCGCTCATCGCACCGCTGGTGGTTGGCCCTCAACGTCGGCGGCGCCCTGGCGATCAATCACTTCATCTACACGAACTGGTAGCACGATATGAACCGCTGGCGAAGCCCGCTTCGGGGCCCATGGTTGACCTCCGTGTTCGGCTTGGTGCTGTTGATCACCCTGCCGATCGTGATCACCACCGGGCTGCTCTCCTACATCGCGTATGGCCCGCAGTTCGGGCAGGCCATTCCCGCCGACGTGGGCTGGCTCAAATTGCCGACGTTCGACTGGCCTACCAGCCCGTCGTGGCTGTACCGCCTGAGCCAAGGTCTGCACGTCGGGCTCGGCCTGGTGCTGATCCCGGTCGTCCTGGCCAAGCTGTGGTCGGTCATACCGCGTCTGTTCGCCCGGCCGCCCGTCCGGTCGGTCGCCCAGGCACTCGAACGCGTGTCCCTGGTGATGCTGGTCGGCGGCATCCTGTTCGAGATCGTCACCGGGGTGCTCAACATCCAGTACGACTACATCTTCGGCTTCAACTTCTACGTCGCCCACTACTTCGGCGCGTGGGTGTTCATCGTTGGCTTCCTGATGCACATCACGCTGAAGATCCCCCGGATGCTCACATCGCTGCGGTCGATGTCGCTGCGGGACGTGTTGCGCACGAACCGCGCCGCCACCAAACCAGAGCCGCTCGATCCCGACGGGCTTGTCGCCGTCGATCCGACGCCGCCGACGATGAGCCGCCGCGGTGCGCTGACGCTGGTCGGCGGCGGCGCCCTGCTCATGGCCGTGATTACCGCGGGCCAGACCCTCGGCGGTTTCACGCGCCACGCCGCACTGCTGCTCCCCCGCGGTCGCGATCACGGCAACGGCCCCACCGACTTTCAAATCAACCGGACCGCCGCGGCCGCCGCGATCGCCCCGGCGGTCACCGGTGACTCCTGGCGGTTGATTCTTCGCGGCGGGCCCGCCCCCGTGGTGCTGGACCGCAAGACGCTGACCGCCATGCCTCAACACACCGCACGGCTCCCGATCGCCTGCGTGGAGGGCTGGTCGACCACCGAGACCTGGAGCGGGGTGCGGCTCGCCGACCTGGCCCGGCGGGCCGGGGTGCCCGAGCCGCGGTCGGCCTTTGTGGCGTCGATGGAGCGCTACGGCGCATTCAATCACGCTGTCCTGCAAGCGAATCAGATCGGCCACTCGGACGCACTTCTCGCGCTGCGCGTCAACGGCGCCGACCTTTCGCTCGACCACGGCTACCCGGCGCGGATCATCGTGCCCGCGCTGCCCGGCGTGCACAACACCAAGTGGGTGGCCTCGATCGACTTCGAGGCCCGCTGACATGCGTACGCTGCTGACGCGCTACCGCGACCTGTACGGGTCCCATCCGCTGCATCTGTTGACGATGCTGGCCGGCTTCGCGCTCGCCGGCTACGTCGTGGCCACCTTCAAACCCGAGACGCTGTGGAACCCGCAGGTCTGGTGGCAGTCGATCGCCGTGTGGTTCGCCGCGGCGATCGTCCTGCACGACCTGGTTCTGTTCCCGGTGTACGCGCTGGCCGACCGGCTTCTGGCCATTCCCGCGGACCGACGCCATCGGCGTCGCGGCGAGCCTCCCGTTCCGGCGCTCAACTACATCCGGATCCCGGCGCTCGCGTCCGGCCTGACGCTCCTGGTCTTTCTTCCCGGCATCATCCGACAGGGCAAACCGACGTACCTCGCCGCCACCGGCCAAACCCAGGAGCCGTTCCTTGGCCGGTGGCTTCTGCTCACCGCGGCGGTGTTCGGCACCAGCGCCATCGTGTATGCGATCCGAATTGCATTGGCGCACCGCCGAACTACTGGTTGACGTTTTTCAAACCGGCGCCAGGCTGGCCACCACTCGCTCCCCTACCCGATGAACGTCCGTCACCGCCATGCCGACCTGTTCGGCCAGCCGGCCCGCACTGTCAACTCCCACCGACGCCCACCGAAACCACGGCCCGACCGTGTGGGACGACTCCAGCCGCACCCATCGCAGGCTTACCCCGGTGATGCAGGGATCGAACTCGGCCAGGCATCGACCGCTGCGTCGCAGCAGCTCGCCCGCGCGCGCCAGGATCCGGTGCGGGTCACCGCCGAGCCCCACGTTGCCGTCGGCCAGCAGCACTGTCTGCCAGCGGCCGACGCCGGGCAGCGGTGCGAACACGTCGCGATGGAGCGCGGGGGCGCCGTTGCGTCGCGCCAACTGGATGGCGGTCGCCGACTGATCGACACCCAGCGCCGGTATCCCGCGGCGAATGAGGTGGGCGACCAGACGTCCCGGGCCGCAACCCAAGTCGATCGTCGGGCCGCTGCACAACGCGACGACGTGGCTGTCGAAGACTTCGTCGCCGCCACGGCCACCCAACCAGCGACGCACCGGCAACCGGTGCACATGCCCGTCGTCGTGGCGGATCCAACACCGCTCGCCGATGAGCGCCTGCTCGTACAGGTTGCCCAGCACCTCACACCCCCAGCGTTCGTGTTACCCGCGCAAATCGAGAGTCGGCCGTGCCCGCCTCGCGCACAGCGGCCACGTCGTCGACCGTGTCCACATCGCGAAGCTGTTCGACGAGCGTCACGTCTATACCCAGGTTTGCCAGGGCCGCAAACGTCAGCGCGCCGGTGTCGTCCCGCGACATGGGCACATCACGCAGCACGTTGGCCATCTGCGCCGACCGCACACCCAGCACCCACCACCCGCCATCGTCAGCCATGCCCAGCACCGCAGGCCCGCGCAGCAGCGTCTCGGCGCAGCGGGTAAGCAGGTCGGCGCTCACCTGCGGGGTGTCCATGGCGATCATCAACACCGACGTCGGTCCGGCGGCCTCGGCGGCATCGATGAAGGCGTTGGCCAGGCGGTCGGCGAAGTCATCTCCCCGCTGCGGCAGCACGGTGAATGCCTGCAGCCGATCGCGGATCTCGTTTGCCGATTGCGCGTCGTCGAGATCACCCGTCATCGCGACGACGCGCGCGGCCACCTCTGCGGCGGCCGCCGCGTCGAGCGTGTCGAGCAGGGCGGCGGCCGCGATGTCGGCGGCCGCCCGCGGCCCGACCGCCGCGGCCAACCGGGTTTTCGCCAGGCCTGCCACAGGCGCCTTGGCCACCACAAGCAACGTCACGGGTAACGGCGTCATGAGATGGCCCGCCAAAAGTCAACGGCGGCAATAAAACTGCCACGCACTGATCCACTGACCTTGGACTTGCCGCCGGTGCGTGGGCCATATTGGACGTCGCGCTCGACCACACGCCATCCGGCCGCGGCCGCGCGCATCAACAGCTCGACCGGATACCCCGACCGCCGGTCCTGCACACCGAGGTTCAGGAGTGCGTCGCGGCGCGTGACCCGCATCGGGGCGATATCGTGCACGGGCAGGCCGTGCCGGGTGCGCAGCCGCCACGACACCGCGGCGGTGCCCAGCCGGGCATGCCACGGCCAGCGCAGCCCCTTGACCGGGCGTCGACGGCCGGTGACGAGGTCTGCGCCGCGATCCAGTTCGGCGACCATCGACGGCAGCTCCGCCGGATCCAGCGATCCGTCGGCGTCGAGCACCGCGACGACCGGCGTCGTGGCCGCGACCACCCCGGCGTGCACGGCGGACCCGTACCCGGGCCGGGATTCGACCACCACATCCGCACCGTGACGGCGCGCCACCTCCGCGCTGCGGTCGGTGCTGTTGTTGTCGACGACCAGCGCGCGATAGCCGGCCGGAATGCCCGCCAGTACCCCCGGCAGTGACGCCTCTTCATTCAGGCAGGGCAGCACCACCGTGACCGCACAGTCGGGCATGTGTTCCGAGATTAATCACCCCGTAAAGCCACGGTATGAGTTATCGGTGACGAATCAGTGACATCGCCGCAGGTCGGCGGCCTGTCACGCTACCCTCGGAAGCTGTGAACGCGCGCGTGCTCATTGCCGACGATGACACGGTGGTGCGTGACGTCCTACGTCGCTATCTCGAACGCGACGGCCTCGACGTCAGCGTCGCCGACGACGGGACCGAGGCCTTGCGCCTGTTGGGCACCGAACGCATCGACGTCGCGGTGCTCGACGTGATGATGCCGGGGCCGGACGGGTTGACGCTGTGCCGCAGCCTGCGCCAGCGCGGCGGATACCCCATCCCGGTCATCTTGCTGACCGCGCTCGGCGAGGAGGACGACCGCATCGCGGGTCTGGAGGCCGGCGCCGACGACTATGTCACCAAGCCGTTCAGCCCGCGGGAGTTGGCGTTGCGGGTGCGGTCGGTGCTGCGCCGCGTGCCCGCGCCCGCGACCGTACTGCCGGTGGAGATCTCCTCCGGCGAGCTGACGGTCTCGACCGCGGCCAGGGCCGTCGACGTCGCCGGTCAACCCGTCAGCCTCACCAATCGCGAGTTCGATCTGCTGCTGTTCTTTCTGACACATTCGGATGCGGTGTTCTCGCGCGAGGAGCTGCTCAAGCGGGTCTGGCGGTGGGATTTCGGCGACTTGTCGACGGTCACCGTGCATGTGAAGCGGCTGCGCGCGAAGCTCGGCGACCACCACCGCATCCAGACCATCTGGGGCCGTGGGTATCTGTGGCAGGCGGCGCGATGAGCGGATTACACAATGCAAACGCGTGACCTCGCAGAGATTCTCGCGTTGGCAGTGGCCTGCACGCTGCCGGTGGTACTCGCCGGGTGGCTGGTGATCCGGCTGGCGAGGTCGTGGTCGTTGGCGGTCAGCATGGTCGTGCTCGTGCTGATACCGACCCTCGCGACGTTCACCGGGGTACTGGGCGCAAGCGGGTTCATGATCACTCAGACCTTCGAGCAGACCGCGGTGGTGCTGGTGATCGTCGCGGTGGTGACAATTCCTACCGCGGTGATGATGGCCCGGTATCAGGCCCGAAGAACCGTGTGGGAGGGCCAGATTCGCGACGCCGAACGCGCGTCGGAGCAGTCCCGTCGCCGCCTGGTGGCATTCGTCAGCCACGACCTGCGCACCCCGCTGGCCGGGATACGTGCGGTTTCCGAGGCGATCGCCGATGGGGTGGTGCCCGACGACGAGATCCAGGTGCACGCCAAACACATTGAGCAGGAATCGGTTCGGCTGTCGGAGATGGTCGACGACCTGTTCGAGATGTCCAAGATCAACGCCGGCGCGGTGCAGTTGCCGCACGACAAGGTCGCGCTCGACGAGGTGGTCGACGACGTGCTCGCCGCGCACCGGATCGCCGCCGAGCGCGCCGGGGTCGCGCTGCACGCCACGCTGCCCGCCGAGCCGGTGCGGGTGGTGGGCAGCGACCGCGCGTTGGTTCGGGCGCTGTCGAATCTGGTGGCCAACGCGATCGCGCACACCCCGCAGGGCGGCGCGGTCGAGCTGGCCCTTGGCGCCGACGAGAACGGGGCGTTCGCGCGCGTCGACGACACCGGCGTCGGTATCGACGAGGCCGACCTGCCGCGGGTGTTCGACGTCGCCTACCGCGGCTCGAACGGACGGGTGCCGCGCACCGACCCGTCGCTGCCCAGCGGCTCGGGGCTTGGGCTGGCGATCGCGGCCGGGCTGGTGCAGGCCCATCACGGCACGCTGTCGGCCCACAACCTGGGCACCGGGGCACGCTTCGAGGTGCGGCTGCCGCTGGCGCCGGAAGATTGACCCTTGTAGTTGAGTGATCTTTCTATTAACGTCGTTCACTTAGATGGGAAGGGTGAGCGATGGCAGCCACAGGCTTACGGAAGTTCAGGTTTGAGCGGCAGGTGGGCCGCACCGTGGTCAATCCGCTGGTCGCGGCGCTGGACCGGGCGGGTATCCGCTCGGCGCTGGTGGTGGAGCTTCAGACCACCGGGCGCAAGTCGGGACAGCCGCGGCGGGTTCCGCTGACCGGTAGCGCCGACGCCGACGGGGTCTGGCTGATCTCACAGCACGGCCACCGATCCGGCTGGGCATACAACATCGCGGCCGATCCGCGGGTGCGGGTCAGGGTGAACGGCGACTGGCGCACCGGCACCGCGGCGTTCGTGCCCGACGACGATGTCCGCGCCCGTGCCCGCAGCTTCGCCCGCGGCAGGATCGGCGGCGCGGCGACCGCCGCCGCGATGCGGGCGCTGGAGAGCGACCCGATCTCGGTGCGGATCACGTTCGACGAGTAGCGCGTTCAGACCTTCTGGGGCTTGGGCGCGGTCCACTGGCCGTTGAGGGCTTCGGGTTTGGGCCAGTACAGCCGCAGCACGATCCGGAACGGACCGTCAGGCGCCGGCAGCCAGTTTGACTCCTTCTCGGGGCCGGGTGAGGCGTGCGGCAGGTAGAGCGTGTAGCCGCCGTCGGGGTCTTTGATGAGGCCGGGCAGCATGGGTGAGTTGATGAGATAGCGGTTGATAGGATTGTCGACCAGGAGGCTTTGGGGCAGTTCGTACATGGTCAGCGACCAGAAGGCGTTCACCGGGGGCAGCTGACCGGGCGGGAAGCGATAGATGTAGTTGTTGGCGCCGGTTAGCGGTGCGCCGGTGGAGTCGGTGTTGGAGCCGGGGTAGATGGCCTCTGCTTTGGAGTTGCCGTAGATGCCGAGCGCGGCGCCGGCCATTCGGTAGAGGTAATTGCCGTTGAGTTCCTGGCGGGTGCCGAACAGGTCGCCGGAGGTGACTTGGCCGGTGTCGATCTTTTGTTTGACGAATGTGTCGAGTTCAGCCGGTGCGTCGGCCATGCCGGCCTGGATGGCAGAGCGCATGTCGGGGCTGAGCGTGGCGGCGTTGAACGTGCCGTCGGGTCCGACGCCGATGGTGGCAAACCGGGCCCGCAGGTCCTTGTCTTCCGGCACCGTGGGCGCGTAGCGGAGGGTGAAGTTGAGGATGTTGAAGAACTCCGGTGAGGTCTTCTCCTGATCCGCGTTCAGGGGCTTGACGAAGTCGACCGGTGGCGGCGCCGGCGGTGCGGGTTGGTTCAGGAAGGACGACAGCGGCTGGACCTGATAGCCGGCCTGGATGGCCTTCACGTTGTCGAGGTCGTCGGGGCCGAACAGCTGGGTGCGATACAGCACGAACATAAAGTCGGTGTCGGATTGAATCACCTGATCGATGCCGGCTGGTTTGTCGCCTTTCCAGCCCGGCCCGGCGAGGAGGTATTTCCCGCCGCCGTTGCCGGTGGTCCGGCTGCCGACGTAGGCGAAGTTGTAGGTGTAGGCATCGATGAACTGCAGCGAGTAGTAGCGGCCGGCCGGCACCGGCGGAACGGTCAAGACCAGCGGCTCAGCCCGCAGATCGGCACCCAGTTGTGAGTACGGGGTGTCGGAGTTGGGCGTCTGGATCGCTTTGTCGGCGGGGGTGTACACCCGCGCGGTGTTGTGCACCTGGTTCCAGGGTCCCTTGTACTCGGGGTCCTGTTGGTCGACGAAATACGAGTACTGGATTCGGTAGTTGTCGACCATCGGGAAGCCGTAGATGTAGGCGTCTTTGGCGATGGCACGCGCCTGATCCGGTGCGAGGGTGCCTGAGGTGGTCGACGGAACGTTGCCGGCGTTGTTGCCACACCCGCTCAGCGCGGCCAGCAGCAGCGCGACGGTGGCAAGACCGATCAGTTTCATATCGGATCACGAAATCGGTTGGGCTTGCGGGAATGTCCACTGGCCGTTGAGGATCTTCTCTTGCGGCCGGTACAGCCGGACCATGTAGTTCCATCCCGGCGTGATCGGCACGCAGTTGGGTGTAGGGGTTTCGCAGCCCCCGAACTCAATGGTGGTCTTGCCGTCGGTGCCGCGCTGGGCGGTGATGTTGTTCAGCGAATAAGCGTTTTGCGGGTTGGGTGTGAAGTAACCGTCTTTGTTGTAGACGGTGACCGACCAGAACCCGTCGACCGGCACCTGGTCCACGGTGAGCCGATACACGGTGGCGCCGTCATTTTTCGCGGGATTGACGTTGAGGTACAGGGCATCTTTTTCCGGATTGCCTCCCCATGCTGACGCCGAGCCGATCAGCCGTCGCACCGGGTCGGTGTCGTCCTTGGTGCCGAACATGCCCTTGGTGTCGGGCAAGGTGGTCGCGAGCTGAATCAGCGCGTCGTGCACGCTCTTCTGGCTGACCGGGTCCCACTTCGGGACGTCGAAACCGCCGGTGTGGTCCTGCTGCACCGCGACGGCGTCTTGCAGCACGTGGACCTTGTCCAGATCTGCGGGATCGTTGGGGTTGACCAGCGTGCGAATGGCCACCATGACATAGCGGGTGCCGACGTCGTTGCGGTTCAGGGTGTGTTTGCCCGGCCCGTAGAACACGTTAGGCACGTATTGGTCTTCGGTGATCCCCTGCATCGACATGAACCGGCCGCCCGGGTCGGGCATCGAAATCGTGACGGGCCCGGCGTCGAGGTCGAAGACGCCCGCCGAATACAACGTGTCGCGGTTCGAGCGCACCACCAGCTGCTTGTCCAGCGGTGTCAGTTCGCGGTTGTGGGTGAACTTGCCGAAGCCACCGTCCTTGACGACGTTGCTGAAATACAGGTCGCTTTCGGCCCTGGTGAAGTTATCCGGTGATACCAGCACCGCACCGTCGGGCGTGTTGCGCTCCGGCTCCTGAACCGCCGTGCCGGCCGAGCCGCCACCACGCGGCTGCGACGAGCCACACGCCGCCGACATCACGATCACCGCCGCCAACACACTCGCACGCAACACATACCACAGCACCATCGGCAATCTACGCCGAAAGGCAGCAGTTCCAGACCGTTTTCGGCCGTTGGGCGGTCGCCGCATGCCGCAGGATGAAGACGCGCCCCATCAGGAGAAGCGACGTTCGTGCGCCGGACATACATCACGACAGACCGTGTTCTGTGAGGAGACGGGCGATCTCGCCCAGCATCTGACGGCCGTCCAGCAGGCGTGGGTCGTTGTGGCCGGCGCCGGCGACGATCACCAGCCGCTTCGGCTCGGGCGCGGCGTCGTACAGCTGCCTGCTGAGTTGCGCCGGCACGATGGTGTCCCGGTCTCCGGCGATCACGAGCAAAGGCGCGGCCAGCCGGCCGATCCGGTCGATCGACGGGTAGCGGTCGATGAGCAGTTGCCCCACCGGCAGCCACGGGTAGCGCAACCGCCCCACGTCGGCGAGTGACGTGAATGGCGAGCGGAGGATGAGGCCCGCCGGTTCCCGCTCGATGGCGAGCCGCAAAGCCACTGCGGCGCCGAGGGATTCGCCGAAGTACACGATTCGGCCTGGGTCGTGGCGGGTGGCCAGAAAGGAGTGCGCCGCCCTCGCGTCGGCGGCTAGACCGTCCTCTGACGGGCGCCCGGGGTTGCCACCGTAGCCGCGGTAGTCGAACAGCAGCGCCGACGTGCCTGCCCGAACGAGCGCCGCGGCCAAGGGTGCGCGCAGTGTGCGGTCGCCGGCGTTGCCGTTGCAAATCAGCGCGGCTGGCCCGGCTTTACCGCGCGACGGCGACGCGTACCACGCCCCAAGCCGGATCCCGTCGTCGGTGTTCAGCACCACGTCTTCGCCGTTAGGCAGCAGTGTCGACGCCGACCGCACCGGTCCCCGCGACGGGAAGTAGATCAACCGGCGCTGCACGGACCCGAGCAGCGGGATCTCAATCACGCAGCGGCGCCTTGGCGAACTCCCGCAGCCCGTCGTGCGGCTGGATCGTCGCGCTGAAGCCCAGCAGCTTCCTGGCTCGCGCAGGATCGGCGACGATGTGCCGAACGTCGCCGCTGCGGTACTGCCCGGTGACCTGCGGTGCGGCCCCACCGCTGGCGGCCGACAGCTGCTCGGCCACATCCCGGATCGAAATGGGTTGTCCTGAGCAGACATTGGCGGCGACGAAACCGTCGTCGACGCGATTGATCGCTTTCACGTTCGCCGCAGCAACGTCGTCGACGTGGACGAAGTCGCGCATCTGGCCGCCGTCTTCGAAAACCTCCGGTGGTTCTCCTTTTTCGAGCGCCGATCGAAAGATCGCCGCGACACCCGAGTACGGGGTGTCGCGCGGCATTCCGGGGCCGTAGACGTTGTGGTACCGCAACGCAACGACCGACCCTTGCGTGGCCTCGGCCCAGGCCAGCGCGTAATGCTCCTGTGCGGTCTTGCTCGCGGCATACAGGCTGCGCGGCCGCAGCGGCGCGTCCTCGTCGACCAGCTGCCAGTTGAGCTCCTCGCCGCCGATCGGGCAGCGGTGCTCGAAGATTCCCGCGTCGAGGTCTTCGCGGCGCCGCGGCAGCGGTTCCACGGCACCGTGATTCGGGCAGTCGTAGCGGCCCTGCCCGTAGACCACCATTGAGGAGGCCAGGACCAGCCGACGGCAACCCGCGGCATACATCTGCGCCAACAGCACCGTCGTCGCGTAGTCGTTGTGCCTGCCGTATGCCGGAGCGTCGGCGGCATTGACGCCGGCGCCGACCATCGCGGCCTGGTGGCACACCACGTCAACACCCGTCAGCAGCGGGGCCAGCGCGTCGGCATCCGCGACGTCCATCCAGTGGCAGTCCGAAGGGGGCGGGCTTGCGGGGCCGTGCGCAGCGGGCAGCATCACGTCGACGCCGACGACGTCGTGGCCGTCGGCTTGAAGGGCTCGTTTGACCCGCGACCCGATGAAGCCGGCCGCGCCCGTCAGCAGCACCCTCACGGCAGCTCGATCGGCAGTGTCACACCCTCGTGCGGCAGGCAGTGGGTGCAGGTGCGCTCGGCGGCCACCCCGCCGATCGCCGCCAGCACCACCTGCTTGAACGGGCCGAGGTTTCGCTCGAACTCCGCGAACACGTCAACCGCCCGTACCCCGGTTCCGACGTCGATGCCTGCGTCCACGTCGGTAACGAGCGCGATTGCGGCGTAACAGATTTCGAGTTCACGGGCCAGAACCGCCTCGGGGTAGCCGGTCATGTTCACCAACGTGAAGTCCTGGCCGGCGTACCACTGGCTTTCGGCGCGGGTGGAAAACCGCGGGCCCTGAACGACGACCATCGTGCCGCCGTCCTGAACGCCCGGGACCAGCGCGGCCTCGCGCAGCGTCGGGCAGTACGGGTCGGCGAAGCTGACGTGCACGCCGCCGGAGTCGAAGTAGGTGTCGTCGCGCCCGTTCGTGCGGTCGACGAGCTGGTCGGGCACCACCATCGCGCCCGGACCGAGCTCCGGGGTCAGGCTGCCGACCGCGCAGGGCCCGAAGACGCGGCGCACGCCCAGCGCCCGCAGCGCCCACAAGTTGGCGCGGTACGGCACGGCGTGCGGCGAGTACTCGTGGTGGACCCCGTGTCGCGGCAGGAACGCGACCTCGTGATTGCCGATGTTGCCGATGGTGATCGCGGCGCTGGGTTCGCCGTATGGGGTGTCGAGGTGGATGCTGCGCGCGTCCTCGTCGAAGAAAGTGTAGAACCCGCTGCCGCCGATGACTCCGAGCATGCCGACCATTCTGGGGTATCGCCATGTGGTGCGATGAGCCGCTTGCGCGAAGAGCGCGAAGAGATGGAAGGATCGCCGTGTGGCCACTTTCGCGCAGTGGGTCGAGGGCGCCCGCCCGCGAACCCTGCCGAACGCGGTGGCGCCGGTGATCGCGGGAACGGGCGCGGCGGCGTGGCTGCATTCGGTGGTGTGGTGGAAAGCGGTGCTGGCGCTGGTCGTCGCCGTCGGGATGATCATCGGGGTCAACTACGCCAACGACTATTCCGACGGCATCCGCGGCACTGACGATGATCGGGCCGGCCCCCTGCGGCTGGTGGGGTCGCGGCTGGCGGCGCCCCGCTCGGTGCTGGCGGCGGCGGTGGTGAGCCAGGCGCTGGCCGCCGCGGCCGGGCTGGCGCTGGCGATCACCAGCGCACCGTGGCTGATCGCGGTGGGGGCCTTGTGCGTGCTGGGCGCCTGGTTTTATACCGGCGGCGCGCGGCCATACGGCTACCGCGGCTTCGGCGAGGTCGCGGTGTTCGTGTTCTTCGGCCTGGTCGCGGTGCTGGGCACACAGTATGTGCAGGCGCTGCAAATCGACTGGGTCGGGGTTGTGCTGGCGGTCGCGACGGGATCGCTGGCGGCGGCGGTGCTGGTGGCCAACAATCTGCGTGACATTCCGACCGACAGCCGCGCAGGCAAGACCACGCTCGCCGTGCATCTGGGTGACGCGGCGACGCGGCTGCTGTATCAGGTGCTGCTTCTCGTAGCCGGTGTCCTGACGCTGGCGCTGATGTTCGCGACACCGTGGTGCGCGGTCGGGTTGGTGGCTGTGCCACTAGCCATCCGGGCCGCCGCGCCGGTGCGCAAGGCGCGAAGCGGTGTGGAGTTGATTCCGGTGCTGCGGGATACCGGGCTGACGATGCTGGTGTGGTCGGTGGCCGTCGCCCTGGCGCTCGGCTTCGGCGGATAGCGCGGTATTCAGCCGGCCGAGGTGCCGGTCCAGTACTCGGCGAAGCGACCGTCGGCGAGCGGTGCTACCTCGACCTCGAATCTGATGTCGTCGATCCAGCGTCGGTACGAGCCGGGCGATTCGATCAGGTGTTTGGCGGTTTAAGTCTGTGTCACCGAATGCTTTTGGGTGTGGACATGCCGATCACGGGTGGTGCCGCGTGGTGCGGGCGGGCCCGCCAGAAGCGCCATGGCCAGCACCGCGAACGCGGCCAGCAGCGCGACCGTCATGATGGCGTGGACGAGCAGGTTGTCGTCACTGGCCGACGGCTCCAGCCGAGAGCTCTCGCGCCGCTTGACGTAATTGCCGGCGGTGCCCCGTCTATCGTGTCGACGTCGAAACACTCTGTCGTTCCTTTCGAATCGCCTGACTGCTGCGGTCGCGCCGGGTCCCATTGCGCGCTTGGCGACTGAGATTGAACTGAGAAACAACTTGATAGATGAGAAGATCTGATGGCCCACTGGTCGGAATGGGGCGCGAGCAGGACGAATTAGGCGGCCTCGTCGAGAAGAGCGATCACCTCCGATCGCAGCTGTCGCGCCTCGACATGTTCGGTCAGCAGTCCCGCGGCCAGGTCGTCGCCACCGCGCAGGATGCCCAGCACGATGTGCTCGCAGCCGATCCAATTGTCCTTGTGCGCAAGGGCTTCGCGCAGCGTCAACTCCAGCGTCTTCTTCGCCGAGTGAGTGAACCGGATGTGGCCGCGCGTCCAGCGCCTACGGTCGCGGCCCCGGCGCGCGAAGCTTCCGAAAGCGTCGGCGCCGAACGTGCGGGTCACCCGGTCGCGGACCGCGTCGAGGTCGATCCCGAGCGAGCGCAGCGCAGCCGCGTCGTCGTCGGTCAGCGGCGCCTCCTGACCGGCTTCCAGTCCTTCCCGCACCGCTTCGGCGGTCACCCCGTGCTCGGTCAGCAGCCCAGACAGCTCACGCCCGGCGCTTTGCAGCACCCCGAGCAGCAGATGCCCCGGCGTGATGTGTGCGGCGAGCAGCTCGCGGGCCTCCTCCTGCACCAGGACGACCGCCACCCGCGCGTCCCGATGAAACCGCTCGAACATCCGTCATCTCCTCCTCTGATACTTCTGGTGAACGGCCTGCCGGCTGACACCGAGCGCGTCGGCGATGTCCTGCCAGCTCCAACCCTGCTCACGGGCGTTGGCGACGTGGATGGCCTCGAGCCGCTCGTGCAATCGCTTGAGTGCCCGCACCGCGCGCAGCCCGACGGCCGGATCGTCGCTGCTGCTCGCCTCGTCCAGCAACTGAACCTCGGTCATGCTGTCAACATAAGTTGACACCGCGGCCGTGTCAAGAAACGTTGACGCGCGAAGCGGCGGCCTAGTCGGGTGATTCCCCGCGCAGGCGTGCGCGAAGTTGCTCGCGGTCGCGGCGGCGGCGTTCGTCGACCGCCATCATGGCCGCGGTCGCGCGGCGGCGCAGCGGGGTGAAAATCCAGATGCCCAGCGGCAGCGCGATCACGATTGCGAATGCGACCGCGATGTAGAGCGGAAAGTCATCGACGCCGAGCAGCCGTGCGATGCCGTAGATCACCGCCGCAAGCGCACCCGCCAGCAGGAGCCGCGCGACGGCGTACGCGATCACATCGCGGGCCATGCGGGAGGTGGACGGCTCTTCGGGCACGGCCCGAGCGTACCGACGCGGGTATATTCAGACAAAGGAGGTCTTCGTGCTGTACTTGCTGCTCTTGCTCATCCTCGCAGGTCTGATCTATGCCGGTTGGCGGATGACGCGGGCCAGGGACAGCCGCTCGAAGACACGGGTGATCGGCCCCGACGACGATCCCGAATTCTTGTGGCGCCTCGGTCGCGGTCCGGACAATCCGCGGGACAAGCTGTAGCTCTTAAGCGAACAAATCGCGCCGGTTCGCGCCGGGGAAGCCGTCGGCCACCACCGCCGCCAGTTCGATCAGCGCTTCCCGGGTCTCTCGCTTCAGCCGGTCCAGGTGAATCTCGGCCCCCTCCTCGAGATGCGGGTCGAACGGGACGAGCAGCACCGCGCGGCATCGCCGTGAGAAGTGGTCGATGACCTTGTGCATGTCGACCTTGCCCGAACGCGGGCGCACCGCATTGATCACCGCAATCGAGTTGCGCACCATCTCCTGGTGGCCGTGCGCATCGAGCCAGTCCAGCGTCGCGGACGCGCTGCGGGCGCCGTCGACCGAACCGGAGCTGATCACGACCAGCACATCGGCCTTGGCCAGGACAGCTGCCATCGCCGAGTGCATTAGCCCGGTACCGCAGTCGGTGAGCACCAGGCTGTAATAGCGCTCCAGGATCTCCAGCGTGCGGGTGTAGTCGTCGGAACTGAACGCTTCCGACACTGCCGGATCGCTCTCCGAAGCGAGCACCTCCAGCCGGCTGGGGCCCTGCGATGTGTAGGCGCGGATGTCGCTGTAGCGCTCGATGCCCTCCGCGTCGCGCAGCAGATGACGAACGGTCGCAGGGGTTTCCAGCGGCACCTTGGCACTCAGCGTGCCGCGGTCGGGGTTCGCGTCGACGGCCACCACCCGGTCACCACGGATCGACGCGAACGTCCCGCCCAGCGTGGCGGTGATCGTCGTCTTGCCGACGCCACCCTTGAGGCTCAGCAGCGCAATCCGGTAGCAGCCCTGCAACGGGTGATTGACCCGGGCGACGAGGTTGTTGTGGTTGGCGGCCTTGGCGCTCTCGCCGACGTTGATCCGCTTGAACGAGGCAAGGTAGAGCCACTTTCGCCAGCCGCTCGACGGCGGCGGCGGGACCGGACGCAGCAGGGCCGCGGTGGACAGATCCCTGGACGTGGGCGGTGGGCCCGGCGCCGGCGCAGGCCATGGCGGGCCGGCCGGCTGCGGGAACCCGGTCGGCAACCCGGTCGGCGGGGTGGGAGCCGTCCACTCCGGCGGCACCCGCTCCGAGTGCCGGCCGCCCCCGGTCGGATCGGTGAAGCGCTGCTGTGCGCGAAAGCCGCCGGTGTCGAAACCGTCAGACACGCGTGTGACCCCCTAAGTCGCTGGCTTTCCGTGAATGACCATAGCCCCTAGCCGACGCCGGCGTACGAGTGGAGACCGACGGTCACGAGGTTGATGAAGAACAGGTTGAAGACCATGGCCACGAATCCGGCGACGTTGATCCACGCCGCCTTCTTGTCACGCCAGCCGGCCGTCGACCTGGCGTGCAAATACGCCGCGTAGACCACCCACGCGATGAACGAGACCGTCTCCTTGGGGTCCCAGCCCCAGTACCTGCCCCACGCCTCTTCGGCCCAGATTGCGCCGAACATCACCCCGAACCCGAACACCGGGAACGCGAAAATCGTCGTGCGATAGGCGATCCGGTCAAGGGTCTGGGCGTCGGGTAGGCGCGCCACGATGCGCGCGACCGGGCCGTCGGCGTCCGTCCTGCCCAGCGGTGACATCTTGAGCAGGAACAAGATGCTGGCCACGCCGGCGACCAGGAACACGCCGGACCCCAGGCTCACCACCGACACGTGGATCGGCAACCAGTAAGACTGCAGCGCAGGCATGACGGGCGCGGCGTTCGTGTACAGCCAGCGACCCGAGACGGTGAGCAGAATCAGCACCGGTAGCAGCACGAACACCCACAGCGCCCGGTATTGCGGGCGGCGTAGCACGATCATGGCCGCGACCAGACCCGACAGGCACGTCAGGTTGATGAACTCGTACATGTTGCCCCACGGGGCGCGCATCGTGGCCACGCCGCGCAGCACGATGCAGATCGCGAGCAGCCCGATACCGACGTACACGAGGGCCAGCCCGGCCTTGCCGACGCGCTCGTCGACCGGGCGCCGCGGCGCGTCGACGACGATGCCGGGAGTGGCGCTGTCCGGGGCGACACCCGCCGGATGGGGGTACCTCCCGCCTCCGACGGGGGACAGCTCCCGCTGCTCGGCCTTGCGGCCGCGGTTGTACGCCAGTTCGACGGCCAGCAGCAGCAGCGCGGCGACGAGCACGACGATCGAGGACGTGAACGCCCAGTCGGAGTATCTGGCGAGGCCGATGTCGACGTGCTCGGTATTCATCTCACTTCCTTCCGGCCGCGACCGGCTCGGCCGTCGGCGCGTCAAAGCCGGCCATCAGCCGCTCGCAGAGCCTCTCGAACTCGTCGCCCCAACCGGAGTTGTCGGTGCGCGCCAGGCCGCCCAGCTCGACGTTCACCGTACCGGGCAACTCAGCGGCCGCGATATCCGTCCTCGCCGGCCCTGCGGGTCCGATCCGCACCCAGATGCGCCTGCGCCGGATCACCAGCGACACCAGCAGGCCGGCCATCATCATCAGCGCGAACACCAGCACCCAAATCTGCCCCGGGTCGTGGGAGACCTGGATGTTGACGAACGGCACCGCGCCGTCGAACCGCACCACGGTCTCGTCGTCAAGCCCGATCTGCTGACCGGCGCGCAGGTTGACCCGGGCGAGCTTGGTCAGCCGGCCCTGGTCGATCAGGCGCGGGTCGAGGTTGAACAGCGACTGCGGGCGCCCGGTGTCCAGCCCGGTGTCGCCGCGGTAGATGTCGACGGCCACGGCGGGGTCGTTCAGCGCCGGGAAGCCCGACGACAGCAGCGCGCCGTCGAGCTGCTCGGTCGGCGCGAACAGCCCCTGGATCGCGATCTGGTGCTTGCGGCGCTCCAGCGCGTCGGGATAGGTGCCGCCGGGCGGGTCGATGCGCACGACGCCGGACGACAGCAGCGTGTGCTGGTCCTCGGGCCGCCACTGGATGGTGCTGGTGCGGGTCTGCCCGTCGTGGAACGTCACCGTGAATGTCGGGGCGTAGCCGTGGCCCTGGAGGTATATCCGGTCACCGCTGATCCGCAGCGGGTGGTTGACCTCGAGCTTGTACGGTCGCCAGGTGGCGGAGGTCAGGTCGCTGCCGGCCTGATAGTCGATGTTGGCCACGAACGACGTGGCCTGCCCGGTCGGCAGGTAGCGCGCCTCGAAGTCGTTGACCCGCAAGCAGATCGGGTGCAGCGAGGTGCCGTCGACGATGTTGCCGGCCTTGAACGAGTCGAACGCCGCGGGCGACGCCGAGCAGAAACCCGGGCCGCCGTCGGCGATCACGATCACGTTGCCCTCGTAGCCGAACAGCTTGCCGATCGCGACCGCGACGAGCAGGCCCAGCAGCGAGAAGTGGAACACCAGGTTGCCCAACTCGCGCAGATAGCCCTTCTCGGCGGAGATTTCAACGGTGTCACCGTCGCGGCGCGTGGCACGGCGCCAGCCCTTCAGCCGCTCGCTGACCGCGGCCGCTACGGCGTCGGGATCACCGGCGACCTGCCGGTTGCCGTGCTTGGGCAGCCGGGTGAGGTTGCGCGGCGCTGCCACGGGCGTGGCACGCATGCCGCGCACGTGGTCGACCATCCGCGGCACCAGGCAGCCGACCAGCGACACGAACAGCAGGACGTAGATCGCGGTGAACCAGAAGCTGGAGAACACATCGAAGAACTGCAGGCGGTCCAGCCACGGCCCGATCACCGGATGCCTGGCCAGGTATTCGTCGACCTTTGACGCGTTGAGGCTACGTTGCGGTAGCAGGGCACCCGGGATGGCGCCGAGCGCGAGCAGGAACAGCAGCGCCAGCGCCGTGCCCATCGACGTCAGCGCGCGCCAGGTGTTGCGTCCCAACGCAAGAAGCCTTCTCAAATCGGCAGCCTCGCATCGCTGACGAACGCGTCGCGCACCCATGACACGAAGTCGTTCCACACCCCGGTGACCAGCGCGGCGCCGACCAGGATCAGCAGCACGCCGCCGAAGATCTGGATTGCGCGTGCGTGCCGCCGCAGCCAGCCAAGGCCCTGCACGGCGCGCGCCGAACCAAATGCCAACAGCACGAACGGGATGCCCAAACCCAGGCAGTAGGCGATCACCAGCACCACTCCGCGTGCCACGCTCGCTCCGTCGGTTGCCGACGCGACCGCGATAACCCCGGTCAGCGTCGGCCCCAGGCACGGTGTCCAGCCCAGCCCGAACACCGCCCCGAGCAGCGGCGCACCGGCCAGCGTCGACAACCGCCGCGGCGTGAACCGGGCCTGCCGCTGCAGCGCCGGGATGAAGCCGACGAAAACCAGACCCATCACGATCGTCAGGACTCCGCCGATGCGTTGCAGCAGAACCTGATTCGTAATCAGCGTCGTCGTCATCCCGAGCACCGCGACCGTCCCGAGCACGAACACGATGGTGAAACCCGCTACGAACAACGCCGCCGATCCGGCCACCCGCCACCGCGCGGTCCGCACGGCGACCTGGGCGGGCTCATCGGAAACACCCACGACTGCGGCGAGATACGAGAGATACCCGGGCACCAGCGGCACCACGCACGGCGACGCGAACGACACAAAACCCGCCACCACACAGATCCCGAGCGCCACTACCAGCGGCCCCGCCGCGGCGGTTTCGGCGAAACCCGTCATTGCGGACTCGGATTCGGCGGGGCCTCCGCGGCCACCCACGCAACGACGGGCTGCAGATCCTCGGCCAGCAGTTCGCGCAGGAACACCGCCGCCACCCGATGCTGTCGGTCCAGCACCAGCGTGGACGGGATCACGGTGGTCGGGTATTTGCCGCCGAACGCGATCATCGTGCGCATCGCCGGGTCGTAGATCGACGGGAACGTGACCTTGCGGTCGACGACGAAGTCGCGCGCCGCCTGGCGTTCGTTGTCGCGCACATCGATGCCGAGGAATGCGACGCCCTGCGCGCGGGTCGCGTCATACACCTGCTGCAGCTGGGAGATCTCGGCCCGGCAGGGACCACACCACTGCCCCCAGACGTTGACGACGACGACCTTTCCGGCGAAGTCGTCCAGCGCTACCGTCTTTGCGGGGTCCATCAGTTCCGGCCCGGCTAATTGGCCTGGGCGGCCACGGTTTTGGGGCGGGTCGTAGTAGATGTCGGTCTTGCCGCCGGGCGCGACGAATTCGAACGTGCCGCCCTGGGCCACGGCGTCGTGCCCGGTCGAGCAGCCGGAGATCAGCGCCGCTACCGCGGCGCATCCCAGCACCAGGAACCGCCGCACTGCTCAACTCCCCGCCGGCTGACAGTAGCGGATGTCGACCAGCTTGTCGCCGTCGAACACGAACGACGTGAGCGATGCGACCGCGCACTGACGCTTGCGCGGGTCGTGCCAAAGGTGCTTGCCGGTGAGTTTGAGTCGCAGCGTCCAGATGGGCAACTGGTGGCTGACGCACACCGCTTCGTGCCCGGCCGCCTTGGCGCGGGCTTTCTCCAGCGCCGTGGTCATGCGCGCGGCGATGTCCTTGTACGGTTCCCCCCAGGACGGGCGCAAGGGGTTGCGCAGCATCCACCAAAACCTGGGGTCGCGCCAGGCGCCGTCGCCGGGCGAGACGCGCTTGCCCTCAAAGAAGTTTCCCGCCTCGATCAGGTCGGGATCGGTGGTGGCCTCGAGGCCGTGGCGGCCTGCGATCGGCGCGGCGGTCTCCTGCGCGCGCTCCAGCGGCGATGCCACGACTAGCGCGATGTCGTTGCCGGTCAATGCATCCGCCACATTTTCGGCTTGGACACGACCCTTCTCGGAAAGGTGGAATCCCGGGAGGCGACCGTAGAGGATGCCGTCGGGGTTGTACACCTCGCCGTGACGCAGAATGTGCACCGTCGTGGTTTCGGCCATCAAAACTCCGACCGGTGGGCGGCGGCAGCTGCTTCGGCGGCGGCGGGTAGTGCGGCTTCGATACGTTCGAACGCCTCGTCATCCAAGGCCGCTGAGACGAACCAGGTTTCGAATGGGCTCGGCGGCGCGTAGACTCCGCCGTCGAGCAGCGCGTGGAAGAACGGTGGGTAGCGGAAGGTCTGGCTGGCCCGTGCGGATGCGAAGTCCTTGACCGGCCGGTCGCCGAAGAACACCGACAGGAACGTGCCTGCACGCGGGATGGCATGCGGCACACCAGCTTTCGCCAGAGCAGTGTTGAGCAATTCGACGAGTCGGTCGGCATTGCGGTTCAGCGCCTGGTAGACGGCATCGTCGGCCGCGCGCAGCGTAGCCAGGCCCGCCGCGATGGCGACCGGGTTGCCCGACAGCGTGCCCGCCTGGTACACCGGCCCGAGCGGGGCCAGCCGCTCCATCACCTCGGCACGGCCGCCGAACGCCGCGGCGGGTAGGCCCCCGCTCATCACCTTGCCGAACGTGTACAGGTCGGCGACAACGGGTTCCAGCCCGTACCAACCGGACGGGCTGACCCGGAACCCGGTCATCACCTCGTCGCTGATCAGCAGCGCGCCCGCGTCTTCGGTGATGCGGCGCAGGGCTTCGTTGTAGCCGGGCAGCGGCGCGACCGTGCCCATGTTGCCCGGACAGGCCTCGGTGATGATCGCGGCGATCTCGGTGCCGAACCGCGCGAACGCCTGCTCGACGGCCTCGACGTCGTTGTACCCAAGCACGATTGTGTCGGCTGCGGTGGCGCCGGTGACGCCGGGCGATGACGGCAGCCCGAGCGTCGCAACGCCCGAGCCGGCATCGGCGAGCAGCGCGTCGACATGTCCGTGGTAGCAACCGGCGAACTTGACGATCTTGGGCCGGCCGGTGAACCCGCGGGCCAACCGGACCGCGCTCATGGTCGCCTCGGTGCCGGAGTTCACCAGCCGCACGCGCTCGGCGGGCGGGACCCGGCGGCGGATCTCCTCCGCCAGTTGCGTCTCCGCGGCTGTCGGGGCGCCGAACGAGAGCCCGCCCGCCGCGGCCCGCTGCACGGCCTCGACGACGGCCGGGTGCGCATGGCCGAGGATCATCGGGCCCCACGAGCACACCAGGTCGACGTAGCGGTTGCCGTCGGCGTCGGTCAGCCAGGAGCCGCTGGCCTCGGTGATGAACCGGGGGGTGCCGCCGACGGAGGTGAATGCGCGCACCGGCGAGTTCACGCCGCCGGGGATCACCGCGCACGCCTCGTCGAACAGCCGAGCCGAATTGGCGGTCGTGGCCTCGGTCTGGTCGGGACTGCGCATGGCCACCAGTGTCCCAGCCCGCGAGATTCTGTCGACTACAGGGTGTAGTGGCAGAGCCACCGCTGTGCGCAGGGTGGTAACGACCACGCCATTGCCAAACCGGCTGTCCCTGTGAGTTGGCTGTGCGAACATCTCTGCATGACGACCTTTGCCCTGGTACATGGTGCGTGGCACGGCGCATGGTGCTGGGAGATGCTGGCTCCGCTTCTGCAGCGGGCCGGCCATGATGTGGTCGCGCCGGATTTGGCGTGTGATGACGCGTCGGCGACGACGTTTGATCCCTATGCGGATGTCGTTTGCGCTGCCCTTGACGGGCGCCACGACGATGTGGTGGTCGTCGGGCACTCCTTGGCCGGCTCCACGGCGACGTTGGTCGCGGCTCGGCGACCTGTCCGGCATCTCGTTTATCTGTGCGCCGCGGTTCCAGACGTGGGACGCAGCTTGGTTGACCAAAGGCAGGAGCATCCCGACATGGTGAACCCGGACTGGGACAAGGGATTGGGTGAGCCTGACGGGCAGTTGCGGCTGACGTGGGTGGATCTCGACAGTGCCCGAGAACTACTCTTCGCAGACTGCGACGAACGCACCGTCGCGGCCGCTTTCGATCGTCTTCGACCGCAGTCGGCCCTCCCGTTCACCTCGCCTTTTCCGCTGGCCGAATTTCCCACGGCGAGTTGTACTTCCATTGTTTGCACCGAGGACCAGCTGATCTACCCTGAGTGGTCGCGGAGAACTGCTCGCGCCATTGACGCCGATATCGTCGAGCTTCCCGGCAGTCACTCGCCGTTTCTCTCGCGGCCGTCAGCGGTTGCTGACGTGCTCCTGAGCGTGGCTGTCCAGTAACGAACCCGTCGACCTAACGACGTAGCCGTTCAGGAACGCGGGGTCAGGCTGAACACCGGGTGGTCGGTTTCACGAGGCAGCTGGCGGAAGTAGCCCTCGACCGCCCGCCCGGCCTTCTCGCGGTAGGCGGTCAGGATCGGCTGGCGGTCCTGCTCCGGGGTCTCGCGGGCGACGTAGTCCGTCGTGCCCGACCTGGTGCTCAGCGTCACGTTGGGGTCGGCTCGGACGTTCTTCACCCACTGCGACTCGCCGCGGGTGGAGACGAGGTACTTGGTGTCGCCGACGTCGACGGTGATCACCGGGATCTTCTGCGTCTCCTTGCTGCCCCGCTTGGTCACCGTCAGGGTCTCGCTGTTGCTGATGCCGGTGGCCATCGCGACCTTGTTGAAGACCTTCACGGTGAACCACGGCGGCTTTAGGTAGGCCATGACCTTAGAGTCTGCTCGACTGCGCTCAACGCCCGCAATGGCCCGCTCTGCGCCCGTTACATCATCCCCCGTTTGACCGAACTTCGGGCAATGAGGCTTGTCATTCGGCGCGGACCGCGAGTTTGATTGTCGTCATGCGACTCCCGCAATGGCTGGCCGAATTCAACCGTTACTTCACCAACCCGATTCAGCGAGGGTGGGCGGGCTTTGTCCCGGGGATGGGCATCATCGAGCATCTCGGGCGACGCTCCGGCAAGCAGTACCGCACACCGGTGAACGTGTTCACCACCCACGACGGGTTGGCGATTCTGCTGACCTACGGCCCGAACCGGGACTGGGTGAAGAATCTCGACGCCGCAGGCGGGGGGCGGATCAAGCACTACGGCAGGACGCACTCGTTCGCAAACCCCCGGGTGGTGACCAAGGCCGAGGCGTTGCCGAGCGTCAAGGGCGTCTGGCGGCCGCTGTTTTCGATGCTGCCGTTCGAGTACGCGTTGCTGCTCACGCGCAGTTAGGCATGGCCTGGACCCCATGCGGTCGAGGTGGTGGTCGACACCTCGAACCCCTTCCCGCCGTCGGTGACGGCCGGCGAGATCAAGCCGGCACCACCCGCAGCGACTTGGGCAGGCTCGGCAGGAAATGCGCTGTCGCGAAGGCGCGGACGTCGTCGGCGGTGACGAGCGTCGCTCGCCGGGCAGCAGAAGCGCCATCAATGCATAGCGCAGGATCGTCTCGGCCAACTCGTCGACCGCCTGCCGCCCAACCCGCTCGGCGAACCCATCCGGAAAGACCGCACGCAGCGCGTCGGCGATCCGCTGCGTCGCCGCGCCGTAGTGCTGGTGCGCGAGGGCGAGCGCAAGCGCGGGCTCGTCGGTGATCATCCGGTCCAGCACCCGATGCCGACGGAAACGCATGATCGCCGAGGTGAACGCCTCTACGTAGTAATTGCTCTGCGGTCCCGCACTTTTCAGCTCGTCCGCGATGTCGGCCATCAGCGCGGCATTCTCGCGGTCGATGACGGCGCCGACCAACTCGTCGCGGCCGGCGAAGCGGCGGTAGATCGTCATCCTGCTGACGCCGGCGCGGCGGGCCACGTCGTCGAGCGCGACACGGCGAAATCCGTGCCGCTCGAACTCGACCACGGCGGCGTCGAGGATCGCCGTGGTGACCGGGTCTTTAGTGTCAGCCGCGGGCATATCCGGTGCGGGCATATCCGGTGCGGGCAAATCCGTTGTAGCGCAACCGCATCGGCAGGCGGTTCCACAGCCAGTTCACCGGCCGCGACCGGCACAACGCAGCGAAACGCTGGTAGCGCCGCTCCTGTCGCTCGGTCCACGGCAACCCGAGGAGCCTCCGGGCCCGCGGCGGCACGCCACCGGTCGTCAGGAACGCGGCGACCGGGTTGAACACAGGCGCGACGACCCGCCACACCGCCGGCGGCATGCCCCTCGGGCAGCGGAAGCCCTTGGTGACGTAGCCGACGCCGTACCTGGCGGTGGGGTGCGCGACGACGATCTCGTCGAGCATGCGCTCCCAGTACCGCTCGAACGCGGCGTAGTCGGCCGGCATCGGCCGGTCGCTGACCCCGTAGCGGCGGTACCACGTCTTGGACTCGAGGTAGATCTGTTCCTTCTCGGCCCTACTGAGGCGCTTGACGAACGTGTCCGCGAAGTAGAGCACCTGCTCGACGAACGTCGCGTGCGCCCAGAAGTACGTGTCCGGGTCCAGGGCGTGATAGCGGCTCCCATCGGGCATCTTGCCCTTGATTTCGTGGTGGAAGTCGCGCACCTGCTGGCCGGGGTGGTCGTCGTCCAATCCGTACGCGGTGTTGAAGATCGGCGGCAGCGATCGCTTCACCCGAGCCGCGGTGTCCTCGAAGAACACCGAGTGGTCCAGCACACCCTGACCCAACTCGGCCAGCATGTTCTGCAGCACCGCGGGCCGCGGCCCGATCAGGAACATCCGGTGGTCGCCGAAATAGCGCCACACCAGTGACTGCGGCCCCAGCGGCAACGCATCGTCCGCAATGTTGGGCGTCGTCTCCGAAAGCTCGGTCATTGGGACAGTGTTACAGATTCCGCACTCTGTACCAGAGGCGTTGTGGGCCGTCTCACCCGCACACGCCGGAATCAGGGTCGGCGGGCGCGTCGCAGCCGCGCCACCCCGACCACGACCATCACCCCCGCCAGCGTCGCCAGCACCAGGGCCAGCACCAGCAGCGGGGCGTAGTAGCTGATCGACGCGGTGGCCGGCTCGCCGTCGGCGATCGGGGCGACCTGGACCGTCGACCGGGACTGAAGCCAGCTCACGACGCAGCCGACCCCGGCGAGGACGGCCAGCACCAGTTCGGCGACGGCGCGACGGCGGTCCGTCATCGCGCGATGCCGGGCGCTTGCCGGTTCTCCACCAGATCGGTCAACACCGCGCGCAACTCGCGATGCCGTCGTGCCCAGGCCTGAGCCGTGCGGCCGCCGGCGATTTTCAGGCCTATGCCGACCCGGCCGCGCGGCACGCCGGTCAACTCCCCCAACGCCCGCGCCGACTGCCACTTGGCGGGTTCGTCGCCCCGCTCGGGCTCCGGATATACGGACTCGATCCTGTCGACGTCGAGGACCTCGGTGCCCTGCCGCAGGGTGTCTCGGGTCAGCTCGACCGATGTGTGAATGCGTGCGGCCTTGACCTGCAGCGCAATGAACCCCGACACCAGCACCAGGAACGACATCGGAACGATCCACGGCGCGCCTACGCGGGCGTTGAGCTCGATGGCCAGCATGATCGCCGCCGAGATCGGGCCGGCGAGCACCCAGTACCAGCTCGCGCCGATCTCGTGGAACAGCGGTTCGACGGTAGCCTCGTTGATTTCGGCCGGCGAGCCGTCAGGCATTGCCGCCCTCCGGCTGCTCGACCGCGTCGAACCATGCGGATGCCGCAGGACGGGTCACCGTCCCCGCGCCGACGATCAGCGCGATCACGGCAAGCAGCGACAGCAGCGTCACAAGATGCAGGAACGCGCCAACCGCCAGCAGCACAACAGCCGCCAGCGACAAAGCGACCGCCGCGCGCTGGAACCGCCTGTCACCGCGACGGGTCCGACCTGCCAGGTAACCGATCGCCATACCCAGCAGGATGCAAATTACCGCGGCGCCCTTGAAGAGAAGCAACCACGAACGAAGCGCATCATCCGACATGCTGCCAGGAGCGGACCTGCGCACGGTGTCGAAGCTGAGCAGCAGTGGCCCTGCCCCGCCCACGATAAGCAACACGGCGCCGGCCAGCCATGACCAGAACGCCACGTCGACGATGCCCGGCCGCTCGTGTGGTGCTGTCATGATCGGACCAGCCTACTGACCGCTCAGCGCGTGAAAAACGCGTGGGCGTCCTTGCGGTGCAGCAGGAAGACACCGCCCGCGATCAGCACCGAACCAACGATCGCGGTGATCGCGTAGAGTACGGCCGCGGTGGTGCCCCGCTGCACCGTGACCAGGCTGGTGATGACGTACACGACCGTCGCGATGCCGCCGCCGGTGAGCACCGTGCGGGCCCACCGGTAGCCCTGGCGCATCAAGAGCAGGAAGGTCACGACGACCGCGCACAGCAGGACCAGGAAAACCCCGGTGGCGGCGTAGACGACGAAGCCGCGGGGCCGGTTGGCCGCCAGCACGGTGTCGGCGACCTGGCCGATCACCAGCAGCGGCAGCGCCGCCAGCCACAGGCCGAACCCGGTGTCGACATCCAGCGGTCGGGCCGGCGGCTGCTGTGGTGACCCCATCGACTCAGCCGAGCCAGCCCGCAACGTCGGTTGCCCAGTAGGTCAGCACGATGTCGGCGCCGGCGCGACGAATGCTGGTCAAGGTTTCCAGCGCGGCCGCCCGGCCGTCGATCCAGCCGTTGGCCGCCGCGGCGCTGATCATCGCGTACTCCCCCGACACCTGATACGCCGCGACCGGCACCGGCGATATCTCGGCGGCCGCGCGCACGACGTCGAGGTAGCTGATCGCCGGTTTCACCATGATGATGTCGGCGCCCTCGTCGATGTCCAACGTGATCTCGCGAACCGCTTCGCGGCCGTTGCCGGGCTCCTGCTGATATGTGCGCCGGTCGCCGGACAGGCTGGACGCCACGGCTTCCCGGAACGGCCCGTAGAACGACGACGCGAACTTCGCGGCGTAGGCCAGGATCGCGACGTCGATGTGGCCCGCGGCATCCAACGCGTCGCGGATCGCCGCCACCTGACCGTCCATCATGCCGCTCGGGGAGACCACGTGCACACCCGAATCTGCCTGCGCCACAGCCATTTCCACGTAGCGCCTCAGCGTGACGTCGTTGTCGACCCGTCCCGCGGCATCGACCACGCCGCAATGCCCGTGGTCGGTGAACTCGTCGAGGCAGGTATCGGCCATCAGCACGGTTGCCGACCCGAGGTCTTTCGACAGGTCCCGCAGCGCGACGTTGAGGATGCCGTCAGCCGACACCGCGCCCGAGCCGGTCGGGTCCTTGTCCTCGGGGCGCGGCACGCCGAACAGCATGATGCCGCCGACTCCCGCGGCGACCGCGTCAGCTGCGGCCTGCCGCAACGTTTCTCGCGTGTGTTGCACAACGCCCGGCATCGAGGAGATCGGCCGTGGCTCGTCGATGCCGTCGGCGACGAACATCGGCAGAACCAAATGCTGTGGCTGCAGCGAGGTTTCGGCGACGAGCCGCCGCATCGCCGGTGTCGAACGCAGCCGGCGCGGGCGCTGCTGTGGGTAACCCACCTCGGCCCCTAGCGCCTGCGGCTCTTCTTACGCGGCGGGGGCAGCGCACCCTCGGCGCGCAGTCGGGCGGCATGCTCGGCGAGCGCGTCGACCAGCGGTCCGATCGCTGCGATCTCGGGCTGTACGTCGACCCGGAGTCCGAATTCGGCTGCGGTCTCGGCCGTCTTCGGCCCGATGCACGCGACGATCGTGCGGGCATGCGGCTTGCCGGCGATGCCGACGAGGTTGCGCACCGTGGAGCTCGACGTGAAGCACACCGCGTCGAAGCCGCCCGACTTGATCATCTCCCGCGTCTCCGCTGGCGGCGGCGCCGCGCGAACCGTGCGGTAGGCGGTGACATCCTCGATCTCCCACCCGCGTTCACGCAATCCTTCGGCCAACGTCTCGGTGGCGATGTCGGCGCGGGGCAGCAGCACCCGGTTGACCGGATCGAAAATCTCGTCGTAGGGCGGAAACTCGTCCAGCAGACCCAGCGATGACTGCTCGCCGGAGGGCACCAGTTCGGGCTCGATCCCGAACCCGCGCACCCGGTCCGCGGTGGCCTGCCCGACGCAGGCGATCTTCACGCCGGAGAACGCGCGAGCGTCGAGGCCGAACTCCTTGAACTTCTCCCACACGGCGCGCACCGCGTTCGTCGACGTGAACACCACCCACTGGTAGCGGCCGTCGACGAGACCCTTCACGGCCCGCTCCATCTGCGCGGGGCTGCGCGGCGGCTCGACGGCGATCGTCGGCACCTCGACCGGCAGAGCGCCGTGCGAGATCAGCCGCTCGCTCATGTCGCCTGCCTGGTCCTTGGTGCGCGGCACCAGCACGGTCCAGCCGTACAGCGCGCGGCTCTCCCACCAGTTCAGCCTCGCCCGGTTCGCGACGGTCCGACCGATCGTCACGATCAGCGGCCCGGTGAACGGGCCCGTGGGACCCGTGCCGCCGATGACGGCGCGGTCCGTCAGCCCGGACAGCGTGGTCTCGACCGAGAGCTGCTGGGTCGTCGTGCCGTGGGCGGTGACGACGCACGGAGTGGTTTCGGCCAGCCCGAAGTCGATCAGCGTCTTGGCGGCCTCGGCCAGGTGCTCGACGGCCGCGTGCAAGATCAGCGGCCCCGGGGCGGCTGCCAGCGCCGCCCAGTCGACATCACCGCGCACGTCGGCGACGGTGTGCGACGACCCCAGCGGCAGCCCCGCATACGTCGGCACCGCGCTGCTGGCGGCCAGTCCCGGAATGATCTCGAAGTGCAGTTGCGTCTTGGCGATCGCGTTCACCTCGGTGATCACCGCGTCGATCGACAGCGGGTCACCGGCCACCAGCCGGACCACGTTGACGCCGCCGCGGGCCTCGGTCGCCAGCGTCTTGGCCACCTCGGCCGGCTCGCCGAGCGCGGGCCGGACGTCCGGCACGGGCGGCAGCTTCGGGTCGACGGTGTCGTCTGTGATGCCCGGGTCGGGCTCGGGCAGCTTCGGCCGCTCCGGCAGGCTCGAGCCCACCACGGCGAGCACGTCCGGTGGCACGTCGGGGTCGGTGAACACCAGCTGGGCACGGGCCAGCACCGCCCGCGCCCTCGCCGTCAGCAGACCCGGGTCGCCCGGCCCGGAGCCCACGAACACGACGCGCCCCGGCTTCTTCTTGTGCCCCCGCGTCATTTCCTCTCTCCTGCCATCAGCTCGCGCGCGCCCAGCTCGAACAGCTCCGCGGCAACCGAGCTGCCAAGCTCGGCGGCCCGCTCGGGTGTCCCGATGCCGGACGCTCGGATCACGTCAGATCCGTCCACCGTCGCCACGCATGCTCGCAGCGACAGCTCTTCGAAGACGCGGCCGTCCTCATCGATGGACTCGACCACTTCCGCGATCGCGCCCACCGGTGCGGAGCAACCCGCCTCCAGTTCGGCGAGCAGGACACGTTCCGCGGCGACCGCTGCGCGAGTGTCGGCGTCGTCGAGCTCCGCCAACAGCGCCGCGAGCTTGGTGTCGCCGCTGCGGCACTCGACCGCGAGCGCACCCTGAGCCGGTGCCGGCAACATCTGCACCGGCTCGAGCGTCTCCGTCACAGCGTGCAGGCGTCCGATGCGGGCCAGACCCGCCCGGGCCACCACGATGCCGTCGAGATCACCGCCGCTTACCCTGTTCAACCTGGTATCAAGGTTGCCTCTTAGGGGGCGGATTTCCAAACCGAGACCCAATGCTTTAAGCTGTGCGGCCCGTCGCGGGCTAGAGGTGCCGACCACCGAGCCCGCCGGCAACTCGCCGAGGGTCAGCCCATCGCGGGCCACCAGGGCGTCTCTGGCGTCTTCACGTGGGGGGACGGCGGCGATCACGAACCGTGGATCGTCGGCGGTCGGCAAATCCTTGTACGAGTGCACGGCCATGTCGACACGCCCGTCGGCGATCGCCTCCCGCAGCGCGGCGGTGAACACCCCGATTCCGATGTCGGCGATCGGTTCGGCGGAGCGGTCGCCCTCGGTGCTGATGATCACCAGCTCCGCGGCGTGGCCACGAGCGGCCAGCGCATCTT
This sequence comes from uncultured Actinomycetota bacterium, assembly GCA_963811535.1. GTDB lineage: Bacteria > Actinomycetota > Actinomycetes > Mycobacteriales > Mycobacteriaceae > Mycobacterium. The sequence goes on from CAWERF010000005.1 coordinate 465,331, forward strand.
TGATGGCACCGGCCTGCGTTTTGGCCAGCAGGCTTCCCCGGGTGCCGATCCGGATCACCGAGTCTTGCGAGCTGGCCAACCCGCTACCTGGATTTTTCTGCCGGGCCCTCGAATTCGCTTGGCTGCAAAGGCAACTCGCCTGCAGCGACGGCGTCGACGGCCTGTTGATCGAGTTCGAAGAGTTCGCGCAGCGCCTCGGCGTAGCTGTTGCCGCCCGGCGCGCTGGCCAGCTGCTTGACCCGCACGGTCGGCGCATGCAGCAGCTTGTCGACGACACGACGCACGGTGCGGCCCACCTCGTCGCGCTGCCCGGCGTCGAGTTCCGGCAGCCGGTTGTCCAGCCGCAGCAGCTCGGCCTCGACGACGTCGGCGGCGCGCTGCCTCAGCGCGGTGACCGTCGGCGTGATCTCGGCCATCCGCTGCCCGGCCAGGTAGCCGGCAACCTCCTTGGCGACGATGAGCCGGGCCGCCTCGGCGTCGGACGCCGCCGCCCGCGCCGACGGCTCCCGCTGAATGCGGTCCATGTCGATGACGAACACGCCCGGCAAACCCGCGACGGCCGGATCGACATCGCGGGGCATGCCCAAGTCGCAGATCACCAGCCGACGTGGTTCTCCCAGGCCCAGCGCCAGGCCGCGGTGCACGTCGGCCAGCGACACGACCGGACGCACCGCACCGGTACAGCAGACGACGACGTCGGCCTCGGCGAGCAGCGTCGGCAGTCGGTCCAGGGACGCCGGGTCGGCAGGCACACCGAGGTCGCGCACCCCGTGGGCCAGCCGGCGCGCCCGCGGCAGCGACCGGTTCACGATGTGCAGGCGCCCGATGCCCGCGCGGACGAGGTGTTTGGCCGACAGCGCGCCCATCGCCCCCGCGCCGATGACCACCGCCGTGCGCCCTGCCAGGATGTCCAGCTTGCCCTCGGCCATACCGAGCGCGACGGACACAACCGACGCCCCCGCCGCGTCGATGCCGGTCTCGGTGTGCACCCGCTTGCCGACCGACAACGCCCGCTGCGCCAGCTCGTGCAGCACGCGGCCGACGGTCCGGTTGGCCTCCGCGGCGGCGTAGGCGCGACGGACCTGGCCGAGCACCTGCTGCTCGCCGACGACCGCCGAGTCCAGACCGCTGGCCACCGCGAACAGGTGCTCGACGGCGGCCTCGGCGTAGCGGACATAGGCGTATTTGGTCAGGTCGTTCAGCGACATCCCGGAATGCTCGGCGAGCACCTGCCCGATCACCGACAGGCCGCCGTGGAATGCGTCCACGACCGCGTAGACCTCGACGCGGTTGCACGTCGACAGCACCATCGCCTCGGTCACCAGTGACGATTGCAGCACCTGGTCGACGATCTTGAGCTGATCGGACTCGTCGGTGCTCAGCTGCTCCAGAACCGCCACTGGAGCGCTGCGGTGTGACACCCCGAAAAGCAGCACACTCACGGCTTAATCACCACGTCATCCACGGTAGCCGCTTGTTGGTGAGGCGACCAAATTCCTGAGACGGCCCATCCCCGTCCACCGGAACGTAAACCGCTGCGCCACCGACCGGCGTGTCGCCGCAATGGCTTAAGTGTCGGCGATGTCCGCGCCGAGATCCGCCCGCAGCCGGGGCTCGTCGACCTCCCAGTAGCTGTGCTCGCGCCCGTCGACCAGCACCACCGGCAGGAGGTCCCCGAACTGCGCGCGCATGGCGGGCCGGCCCGCCGCGGCCTCGGCGTCGACATCCGTGACCGACAGCTCGAAGCCCAGTTCGCCGGCTAATTCGGCCAGGCGTTGCCGGGCCTTCTCGCACAGCGAGCAGCGCTCGCGCGTCAGCAACATCACCTGCCGTGGGCTCACGCGGTCAGTATCCGCCAGTGGCTTAATGTTGAACGGTGACAGGCGCGGAATCGCAGGACGTCGCGGGCGACGCGAGCGCGGAAGCGGCCATCACCCACCTGCGACCGGCCCCGTCGCCACCGCCACCGCCCGCGGACCTGACCGCGGCAGCGTTCTTCGATGTCGACAACACCCTTGTGCACGGGTCGTCTCTGGTGCATTTCGCTCGCGGGCTGGCGGCGCGCAAATACTTCACCTACCGCGACCTGGTCCGGTTTGTTTACGCCCAGGCCAAGTTTCAGCTCACCGGGCGCGAGAACAGCGAGGACGTGGCCGCGGGCCGGCGCAAGGCGCTGGCGTTCATCGAGGGCCGCTCGACCGACGAGCTGGTCGCGGTGGGCGAGGAGATCTACGACGAGATCATCGCCGACAAGATCTGGTCGGGCACCCTGGCACTGGCCCAGATGCACATGGACGCAGGCCAGCAGGTGTGGCTGGTCACCGCGACCCCGTACGAGCTGGCCGCAACCATCGCGAGGCGGCTCGGGTTCACCGGCGCGCTGGGCACGGTCGCAGAGTCGGCGGACGGCGTGTTCACCGGCCGGCTGGTCGGCGACATCCTGCACGGCACCGGCAAGGCGCATGCGGTGCGCTCACTGGCGATTCGCGAGGGGCTGAATCTCAAGCGCTGCACGGCATATTCCGACAGCATCAACGACGTGCCGATGCTGTCGCTGGTCGGCACGGCGGTGGCGATCAACCCCGACGCCGGGCTCAGGGAGCTGGCCCGGGAGCGAGGCTGGGAGATTCGCGACTTCCGCACCGCGCGCAAGGCGGCCCGTATCGGGGTGCCGTCGGCGCTGGCGCTGGGTGCCGCAGGCGGCGCGCTGGCCGCGATTGTGTCGCGCCGCCAAGACGGTCGCTGACAGTTCGCTGATAGGCTCGCGCCGCGCAGGACGAACTACGGCTGGAGAGCACCCGGGTATGAGCATCGCCGAAGAGATCATTGGGACTCACTACCGGTACCCCGACTACTTCGAGGTGGACCGCGAGAAGATCCGCGAGTTCGCCCGGGCGGTAAAAGACGACCACGCCGCCCATTTCAGTGAGGACGCCGCCGCGGAGCTGGGTTATCCCGCGTTGGTGGCATCGTTGACGTTTCTCACCGTGGCGGGACGCAGGGTCCAGCTGGAGATCTTCAACCACTTCGACGTGCCGATCAATCTCGCGCGGGTGCTGCACCGGGACCAGAAGCTGAAGTTCCACAAGCCGATCCTGGCCGGTGACAGGTTGTTCTTCGATTCGTACCTGGATTCGGTCATCGAGTCGCACGGCACGGTGATCAGCGAAATCCGCGGCGAAGTCACCGACGCCGAGGGCAAGCCGGTGATCACCAGCATCGTGACGGTGATCGGCGAAGCCGCGAACGCGAACGAAGCCGGCGAGGTGGTGTCGTCGATCGCCTCCGCCCGCGACGCGGCGCTCGCGGTTGCGCCACCGGCGCAGGACTCGCCCGCGGACTAACCCAGGAAGGTGTTGCGCCGGTTTGTCAGCAGCCGGTACAGCGTCTGCTGGATGGTTTCGCGGACCTGGTCGGTGAGCTCGAACGTGACCATCGGATCCTCCGGCGCGCCATCGTCGTAATCCGCCGTCGAAATCGGCGTGCCGAACTCGATGTGCCACTTCGACGGCAGCGGGATCATCCCGACCGGCCCGGCGAATGGGAACAGTGGTGTGATCGGGAAATACGGCAACCCCAGCAACCGGGCCAGCAGCTTCACGTCGCCGATCATCGGGTAGATCTCCTCGGACCCGACGATCGAGCATGGCACGATCGGCGCGCGGGCCCGCAGCGCCGACGACACAAAGCCGCCCCGACCGAACCGCTGCAGCTTGTAGCGGTCCTTGAAACGCTTGCCCAGGCCCTTGTAGCCCTCCGGGAACACCGCCGTCAGCTCACCGCGGGCCAGCAACCGATGCGCATCGTTGGTGCAGGCCATGGTGTGGCCGGCCTTGCGGGCCGCCTGGCCCAGGAACGGGCTGTCGAACACCATGTCGGCGGCCAGCAACCGCAGCGTCCGGTGAGCGGGGTGTTTGTCGTGTACCGCCACCGCCGCCATCAGGCCGTCGAACGGCAACACCCCGGCGTGGTTGGCCACCACCAGCGCCGCCCCGGTGTCTGGCAAATTTTCGATGCCGCTGACCTCGACGCGGAACCATCCCTTGAAAAGCGTTCTCAGCAAAGGCATCACGATCGCGTCATTGAAATGCGGATCGAAGCCGAACTCGTCGACGGTGTAATCACCGGTCAGCCGTCGCCGGACGAACTCGGCGATCGCCGCGATGCGCTGCGCGATCTCGTTCGGCTCTTCCGGGGTCTGGTCGGCGGCGACCCCGCCCCGGTGCGCGTCGATCTCCCGGACGACAGCCGCGAGTTGCTCCGCCGATGCCCGGCTGTCCGGATCGGACAGCAGCGATGGATGTCGGCGAGAGGTCTCAGCGCGCTGCGCGGCACGCCGCGACACCGCGGTGCGACCTGAATTCCCATGCAGCGGAATCACTTTGGCCTTGGATTCGCCCGCCACCGTTTTATCCTTCTCCCCGCCCGTTTACTGTTTTGTCTACCCGCCCCAGCGCTGAGCCGCGGCGACGGCACGACTCTCCAGTGAGCGTACCCATCGAGGATCGATGATCGGGGTCAAGTTACGACCGCGAAAATAGTCATCGAAAGCTTCGAGAGTAGTCCACTTTGGGCTGTAGCCGAGTTCGACACGCATCCGCGTTGTGTCAATGACCCTGCCATAGCTCAGGTAGTTCAGCTGCTCTCGAGTGACCTCAGTGTAGCGGGTTGCCCTGCGTAACGAATCGATCGCCCAGACACCGAAACCGGGGACCGGCAGCGGAATCCGCCCCGACCGCCGAATGGCCTGAGACATCATGATGATCCCGTCGGCGCCGACGTTGAACGTGCCGGCCTTGCCCGCCATCGTGCCGCGCTCGAGTGCGCCGAGCGCATCCTGCTCGTGCAGCAACTGCAGCCGGGCGTCATGGCCAAGCACCGTCGGCACGAACGGACCGGCGAGGTAGCGCGACAGCGCGGTGTCCATCGCGGGGCCGATCATGTTCGCCAGCCGCAAAATCGTCACGGCGATGTCGGGGCGCCTGCGGCCCAGGCCGCGGACATAACCCTCGATGTCGAGGCTGTCCTGGGCGAAGCCGGGGCCGAGCGGGCTGCGGCTGCTGCCGTCCTCGGTGAAGACCACCGGATCGTGAGCGCTGGAGCCGTACACCTCCGACGTGGACTTCAGGATCACCCGTCGCACCGACGGCGCCTTCTGGCACGCCGCGAACAGTTGCATCGCGCCCATCACGTTGAGTTCCTTGAGCGCGGCCCTGCCGCCCGCCCGAGGTGCGTACGACGCCGACGCCGCGTGCACCACCGTGTCAACCTCGCCGTTGCGAATGACCTTGGCGATGAACGGGTTTCGAATATCGGCTCGCACGAATTCGGCGCGGCCCATCCGACGCAGCAGATCCTTGCTTGGCGCGACCGCGTCCACCGCGATCACCCGGTTGATCAGGGGGTTCTGTGCCAACCTCGCGGTCAGGTAACCGCCCAGGAACCGGCAGGCGCCGGTGACCAACACAACCTTGGGGTAATGCAGGGTGCCGTCGTCCCGCGGCGGCGCAGAATCCATCCCGACAGCCTAGCGAGCTACACCGCGCAGGGCATTCCGGCGAATCACCGGCTGCGCAATGCCGCCGGCCCTGCGGCTAGGGCCGTAGCGAGCCATGATGTCAATTCGGGGGTGTGTGGTGCTGCGTTCAGTCGCCGAGGCAAATGTCGGAGTGGCTGTGGGCCGCAATGGCAGCTGGCGAGGGCAAATTAGCTCATTCTGTCGCCGCTGCATGCCAGCGCCGCCGCTTCATCAGCCAGGCTCACGATGCTGTCGCCGATGCCTCGTGTCTGGTCGTGATTGGTGAACAACACTTCGGCGCCCAGGGTGCCGCCCGGGTTCAGCGCCGGCGGCTGGGCGGTGTAGTCACTACTTGCCCAGTTTCCGGCGCTGCACCCGAGTACGACGAAGCAGTTTGCGGTGCTTCTTCTTCGACATGCGTTTGCGCCGCTTCTTGATGACCGAACCCATTGCGAACCCGAGCCTCCGCTACCTACGTTGTGCCTGTGCCTGACGCTGTGATGAGTAGTCAGGCGATCTCGGCCACCTTACCTGGGCACGGCAGATGAACGAAAAGCGTCGGTTCCGGGGCTTAGCCGGCGTCGAAGTACGACGTCTCCAACAAGTCGTGCACCGCCTTGGCGTGCACCCGGAACGATCGGCCCACCCGCACGGCCGGCAGCTCGCCGTTGTGTACGAGCCGGTAAACCGTCATCTTGCTGACCCGCATCAGGCTGGCCACCTCGGCGACGGTGAGAAATTGAGCTCTGGCGACCGGCTGACCGTCGGCAACGCCGGTATCGCGTGCCTTTCCGCTAGCCGAATCCCGCGCCGATGGCCCGTTCGAAGACGTCATCGCAACCCAATCCTTCAGGCACGGCCAGGGCCAGCGGCTTCCCCACCGCTGGCACGAACACGTGCATACAACGAGGAGAATAGCGGGACTAGTGGGGTTACTGCGACGGGTGTGGGCTAATCCATGGAAAATTCATGAATTACTCTGATGTAATTCCTAACTGCTCAGAGCGGTTTTTTGCGGCCTGAACAGCCGCGGCGAGCGCAGCCCGCAATCCTCGCCGCTCGAGTTCGCCGAGGCCGGCGGCGGTCGTGCCTCCCGGCGACGTGATCGTGGCCCGAAGTTGAGCGGGTGTGGTGTCGACGTCGGCGCCCAGCGCCGCTTCCTCTTCCGGCCCGGCGGAGCCCCCCAACCGGTCCAGCAACATGGCGGCCGAACCGGCCATCGTCTGCACCACCAGGTCCGTGGCCACCGAACGGCTCAACCCCGCCGCGACCCCGGCGTCGACGAGTGCCTCCACCACCAGGAAGAAATAACCCGGGCCAGAGCCCGACACCGCGGTGACCGCGTCCAGTTGCGACTCCGGCACGGTCAGCACACCGCCGACGGAGTCGAAGAGCGCCGCGACGTCTTTGAGCTGCTCCGGATTGGCGAAGCGGCCCCCGGCAATCGCGCTGACGCCTGCCCCGACCACCATCGGCGCGTTCGGCATCACCCGGACCACCGGCGTTCCGGCAGGCAGCTTCGACTCGTAGTACGCGGTTGTGACGCCGGCGGCGACGCTGACCACCACCTGCTCGGGGGTATCACCCTCTGCGCGGGCGATGGCCTCGGTGATCTCGCCGGTCACCGAGTCCACGTCCGACGGCTTGACGGCGACGATCACGAAATTCGCGTGCTCGACCGCTTCCGCGACCTCGGCGACCCGCACCGAATACTTCTCGGACAGGTAGCGTGATCGCGCCTCGACGCGTTCGGCGACGGCGATGTCCTTGACTTGGCGGCCGGAACGCAGCAGGCCCGACAGCAGGGCTTCACCGATGTTGCCGCCGCCGACGATCGCGATTCTGGACACCGCGAAAGCATGCCAGATCGCGCGGGCACTCAGTGGGACGGCACCAGCGCAAGCTGGCGTGCCTGCACGACGATGCGGCCGTCGGCGTCGACGACGATGTGATCCTCGTCGAACCAGTCCCGGCCGATCTGCGTAGTGGTGCACAGCACCCGCAGCCAGCCGTCGGTCGGCACGCCGCGCAGGTACGCGGTCAGCTGCACAGTCGGCGCCCAGCCGCGGCGCCCCACCGCGAACGCGACCGGCACCGAGATGTCACCGCACATCAACGCGAACAGGATGTCGGGCGCCAAGCCGCGCGGCCTCACCCACATCTGGATCGCCGGCGGCCTGCCGTCAGACGGCACCCCCTCGCTGGGCACGGTCGACATCAGCGGCCGCACATCACATCCCGCGGCCAGGTTCACCAATCCGGCCATCGGGTGTCCCGGCCCGATCGGCAGTGCGTCGGGCGGCGGTTCGGGATCCATCAACGGCACGACCGGGTTGGCCGACAGCAGCGGCGGTGCCTGGTGCTCCGGCTCGCCGAGCGTGATGACGGCATGCACACAAGCTTTTTGCTCTTCGCGCAAGCGCTCCCCGCCAAAAAGCTCGACCTCGACCACGCTGACCGTGCGGCCCCGCTTGCGCACGAACGTCCGCAGTTCCATCGGTCCCGGATCGGGCGCCGACAGGTAGCTGGCCGACACCGCGACCGGCTGCACGGCACCGCCGTGCGCGGCCCGGGCCGCGCCCGCGCAGAACGCGAGCATCGCGCCGCCGTGAACCTTCGGCCCGATCGTCCAGTGCTCGTTCAGCTCGCCCTGAAAACGGCCGTCACCCACCTGGCGCAGTGCCATCGCGTCGGAGAACAGGGTGGATCCGGTCATCGGCATCCTTCGGTGGCGGTGCTCAGCGGAGCAGGTGGGTGCGGGCGAACTCCAGCGACTCCCTGAGCAAGGCTTCGCGCTGGTCCTCGGAGCGCACCCCGGACGTGGTCACCTCCAGGATCACATGCCCCGAGAAGTCACTGTTGGCCAGCATCTGGCATACCTCCATCGTCGGCTGGGTGCCGCGGCCGGGGACCAGGTGCTCGTCCACCGACGCGCCGGAGCCGTCGGTCAGGTGCAGATGAGCCAGCCCGGACCCCATCCGGGCGGCCATGTCGAGAGCGTCGGTGCCTGCGGTGGCGGTGTGCGACAGGTCCAGCGTGTAGTGGGCGTGATTGCCGTCGAGAGGGTCATATGACGGCGCGAACGCCGAGATGGCCGGGCCCGGCCTGCCGCCGCGCTTGCGCATGCGCTCGATCGAGGCCTGCGTGCCGCCGAAGAACCGATCGGCGCGGAACGGGAACATGTTCTCCACGGCAACCACGACTTGGCTGCTCCCTTCGAGGCGCGCGACCTGCTCGGTGAATCCTTCCGCGTAGCGCCGCTGCCATCGGAACGGTGGATGGATCACCGCCGTCTGCGCGCCCAGCGCTTCGGCGGCACGCACGCTGCGGTCGAGCTTCGGGGTCGGGTTGGATCCCCATACCCGCTGCGAGATCAGCAGGCACGGCGCGTGCACCGCGAGCACCGGCATCCCGTACCGCCGGGACAGCTTGGCGACCGCGTCGATGTCCTGGCTGATTGACTCGGCCCACACCATCAGCTCGACACCGTCGTAGCCGAGCCGCGCCGCGTATTCGAACGCGGCCTCGGTCCTCAACGGATACACCGAGGCCGTTGACAGACCGACCTTGATTGCAGGGCGCACGGTGTGTTCTCGGGGCCCCTAACCCGACTGCAGCAGCGCCAACGGGCCGAGGGTGACCAGAGCACCCACCGCGACTGCGATCAACGTGCTGGCGATGTCCTCGGTCTTGCGCACCACCCGCACGGCCACCACCAAGCCGAGGATCACCAAGACCGACAGGACCAGTGCGACGATGTTGTTCCACTTCCACAGCTGGTCGAACGCGATGAACAGCCCGGCGCCGAACGCGACCGCCACGATCGACTGCAGCACGATCAGGCCGGCGCGCAACGCCTTCTGCATCGTGGTGGGGAGCTCGTCTTCTTCGAGTTCCACTTCTTCGAGTTCCTCGGCCGTCGTCGTTTCGGCCGGCACGTCGGACAGCGTCGCGGCGCGTGACGGGATGCCGCCGCTGCCGGCCTCGTCCTCGGCCACCGAATCGGGCTCCTCGCGCCGCTCCTCGCGGGTCGGCCCGCCGAACAGCGGCGTGCGGATGCTGCGCAGGTACGCCGGCAGATCGTCGTCCTCGTCATCGGCGGGCGGCTCTTCGAGCAGCACGTCAGACGGTTCCTCGGTGTGTTCGTCCTCGACGACCGGGTCGGGCCGCATCTGCTCGGCAACCGATGAGCCACCGAGGTGGTCGCCGCGCTCGTCGGTCTCGGGCTCGTGATCGTGTTCGTATTCGTCCAGCTGAACCCGCTCGGCCGTGCCGTTCGACTGCGCCAGGTCGACGGCGGGCTCGGGGACCGTGTCGTGATGTTCCTCTTCCTGAACCGCCGGAATCTCGCCGGTCAGTTCGGCGACCGTCACCGCTTCGCTCTTGCCGCGGCGGCGACGGCGCCGGCCCCCAACCGGCGGTGCGCCGATCGTGCCGTTGCGGGCAAGCAGCTCAGCAACAGAGATCGGCCGGGTCTCGTGGTCCGGCCCGGTCATCCGGCATCCCGCACAGAGGTCTCCACTAGGGCAGTTCCGTCAGCTTCGCTGTCGAGTTTCCGCAGAATGAGGCCCTCCCGCAACGCCCACGGGCAGATGTCCAGGGTTTCTATAGACAGCGCTCTCATGGTCGCCTCCGCTACCAAGGCTCCGGCCACAAGCTGTGGCGCCCGCTCGGTACTCACTCCTTCCAACTCGGCACGGTCGGCCGCGGTCATTCTCGATATAAACGCGATCAGCTGCCGTAATCCGCTAGCAGTCAGTGTCCTCTTCACTCGCGGCCCAGCGCCGGAAGGCGCCGCTCCGGTGAGTCGGGCCAGCGACCGGACCGTCTTCGATGACGCTACCGCCAGGTCCGGGCTGCCCGCCTTCAGCAGGGTACGGCTAGCCTCTGCCAATTCGCTATCCAGCCAGTCGCGAAGCATGGCGACCCGGCGCCGGCCCGGCGGATCGTCGGGCAGCCACTCGCGGGTCAGCCGGCCCGCACCCAGCGGCAGCGACATCGCCACATCCGGCTCCTCGTCGACCCCGCTGGACAGCTCCAGCGACCCCCCGCCGATGTCGACGTTGGTGATCCGACCTGCGCTCCACCCATACCAGCGGCGCACGGCCAAAAACGTCAACCGCGCCTCGTTGACCCCACTGAGCACCTGCAGCTCAACCCCGGTCTCGGCACGCACCCGGGCCAGCACGTCCTCGGAATTCTTGGCATCACGGACCGCCGACGTCGCGAACGCCATCAGCTCGGTGCAGCCCGAGCTGGCCGCGATTTTGGCGAACTCGTCGACGGTAGCGATGAGCTTGTCGGCGCCACGCCGAGTGAGTTTGCCGGAGCTGTCGATCGACTCCGCCAGCCGCAGCGAAGCCTTCGTGGAGCTCATCGGCGTCGGATGGCCGCCACGGCGTGCGTCCACCACCAACAGGTGAACCGTGTTGCTGCCCACGTCGAGAACGCCCAATCGCACGGTCTCCAACCTACTGGGTCTACCGTTGACAACTGTGACTGAATCGCATCCGGGCGAGGTCGAATTGGACTTCGCGCGCGAATGGATCGAGTTCTACGACCCGGACAATCCCGAACACCTGATCGCCGCCGATTTGACGTGGCTCCTGTCGAATTGGACCTGCGTGTACGGCACCCCGGCCTGCCGCGGCACGGTCGAGGGCCGGCCCCACGACGGCTGTTGCTCACACGGGGCGTTCCTGACCGACGACGACGACCGCGCGCAACTCGATGACGCTGTGAAACAGCTCACCGACGAGGAGTGGCAGTACCGGGAGAAGGGACTCGGCCGAAAGGGCTATCTGGAGATGGACGAGTACGACGGCAAGCCGCAGCCGCGCACCCGCACGCACAAGGGCGCGTGCATCTTCCTGAACCGCCCCGGTTTTCCGGGCGGCATCGGCTGCGCGTTGCACATCAAGGCACTGAAGCTGGGCGTGCAGCCGCTGACGATGAAACCCGAGGTCTGCTGGCAGCTGCCGATCCGGCGCAGCCAAGAGTGGGTGACGCGACCCGACGGTTCGGAGATACTGAGGACCACGATCACCGAGTACGACCGCCGCGGGTGGGGCGAGGGCGGCGCCGACCTGCACTGGTACTGCACGGGCGACCCGTTGGTCCACATCGGCCACAAACAGGTGTGGGAGTCGATGGCCGCGGAGCTCACCGAGCTGATCGGCGAGAAGGCCTACGCCGAGCTCGCCGCAATCTGCAAGCGCCGCAACGGCTTAGGGCTCGTCGCCGTGCATCCGGCCACCCGGGCGGCGGACCGGCACACGCCGTGAGCGACAAGCTGTTCCTGTTCCGGCTGATCCCGCCGCGGCCAGATTTCGCGCAGACCCTGACGCCGGCCGAGCAGGACGCGATGGGTCGGCATGGCGCGTACTGGAAGGATCTGCTTGCCGCAGGCCGGGTGGTGGTCTTCGGCCCGGTTGCCGACCCGGAAGGGGTCTGGGGCCTTGGTGTGGTGCGAGGCGACACGCAGGAAGAGGTGGTCGCGCTCGGCGAGAGGGATCCGGCCATCGCCGCCGGGGTGGCCACGTTCGACGTGGCCGAGATCATCGGCGGGCTGACCGGCTAGCCTTCGCCCAGTTGTCCGCCCAGGCCTGGAGCGGCTCCAGGGCAGCCATCAGCGAGACGCCATGCCTCGTCAAGTGGTAGCCGCCGCCGGAATGCTCCACGATGTCGAGCGCCCTGAGCTCCTTGAGGCGGGTGTTCAGCGAACCGGGATTCATCTCGCAGGCCGCCTGCAGCGCGCGGAACGTCAATGGCTCGCCGCGTAACTCCCACAGCACACGCAGCGCACCGCGACGACCGAGGGCGTCCAGGGCCACCATGATCGGCCGCCCCGATGTCGATCCCCGTACAGGCGTGCCGATCCTCGGAACACTCATGCTTCACATTTTGAAGCACGACGGCGTAAGCTGCCGTCCATGAATCGCTATAAAAATCGTAGCGCACGGATCGCGCCGGCTCCCGCCCCCCTTCCGTCGGACATCCAAGAGGCCATCGACAAGGTCATGCGCGGCAATCCCCCGCTGGTGTTGTTCACCACGATGGCCCGCGATCCCAGGTTGTTCTTCAAGTTCTTCAACTCCGGCCTGCTGGACCGCGGGAATCTCACCATCGGGCAGCGCGAGATCGTCATCGACAGGGTGACCGCGTCATGCGGCGCAGAGTACGAATGGGGCGTCCACGTGGCGACTTTCGCCGACAAGGCGGGCCTGACCGAGGAGCAGATCGCGTCGTTGACGACGGGACGGCCCGACGATGCCTGCTGGGATGATCGGGACCGCGTCCTGGTCCGGCTCTGCGACAGCCTGCACCGCAGCAGCGACGTGGACGACGAGCTGTGGGCCGATTTGAGTGCCCACTACACCGACGAAGCGATCCTCGAACTGCTGATGCTCGCCGGCATGTATCACACGGTGAGTTATCTGGTGAACTCGCTGCGGCTGCCGCCCGAGCCCGGTGCCCGCCGGTTCACGCGGGCGTCATCGCCGGACTCGTTGGCGACCGAAGCCGCCAACAGCACCTAGCCCGGACGGCAATCCCCCTTCTGGTTCGCTGCCGTACGGGTACACGCCCGCAACCTTGGCCGCGGCGATGGCCGACCCCGCCAACCAGCAGGTGTACGGGGACACCCTCTACATCACGATCCCCGCGACGAGTCTGCCCATTCTCTATCCGCTGGTCGCCATTGGTGACAAGACCGGCACCAGCGCGATCGTGACCCCGATCGTCGCTTTCCTTACCCCCGCGCTGACAACGGGCATCAACCTTGGTTACTCGAACACCAACCCCGGCATACCCACCCCCTTCAAACTCGTCCCGATCCTGAGCTTTTCAGCGCGAGTCGCGCTTGCGCAGCAATACGTCCTGGACATCCAAGAGGGCATCGCCGCCGCGAAAGGCGCCATAGCCGCGGATCCACCGGTCCAGCTGTCGACGCCGGCCCCGGCCACGACAAGTCCGTCGACGTTGGTCGCTCGAAACGCAATCGACTCACCGAAACTGACGACACCGCCGACCCCGACGCTCAGCCCGCCGGGACCGAAATTCAACGTCGTGTGGACGTCCATCAGCACTGGCGGGGCTCAGACGACCGGGACAACGACGTCCGGCGCGGCCACAGCGGCGACAACGAAGCCTCAACCGTTATGCCCGATCGGGCAGGACGTGTCCAAGCTCGCGAAGAACGTCACCACGGCATCGAAGGCCGACGGGAAGTAGCCCTAACCCTCGAGCTTGTAGCCCAACCCGCGAACCGTCACCAGGTGCACGGGGTTGGCGGGGTCGGCCTCGATCTTGGAGCGAAGCCTCTTGACATGCACATCGAGCGTCTTTGTGTCGCCGACGTAGTCGGCACCCCACACCCGGTCGATGAGCTGACCGCGGGTGAGCACTCGCCCGCTGTTGCGCATCAGGTACTCGAGCAGGTCGAATTCCTTGAGCGGCAACGTAATCGGCTCGCCGTTGACGGACACGACGTGGCGCTCGACATCCATCCGCACCGGTCCCGCCTCGAGCACACCGTCGCCGATACCCGAGTCGTCGGCGTCGGCGCCGCGGCGCAACACCGCACGGATGCGCGCAATCAGCTCGCGCGCCGAATACGGCTTGGTGACGTAGTCATCGGCCCCAAGCTCCAGCCCGACGACCTTGTCGATCTCGCTGTCCCGGGCGGTCACCATGATCACCGGCACGCTGGACCGCGACCGCAACTGCTTGCACACGTCGGTGCCACTCATCCCCGGCAGCATCAGGTCGAGCAGCACAATGTCCGCTCCGGCGCGTTCGAACTCGGCGAGGGCCGACGGCCCGTCGGCGACGACCGTCGCCTCGAATCCCTCCTTGCGCAACAGGAATGCCAGGGGATCGGCCAGGGACTCCTCGTCCTCAACGATCAGCACACTGGTCACGACGTCATACTTCCTCTCCCTGATATGCCGGGATCGACAACGTGAACGTCGACCCGGTTCCCGGCTGACTCCACAGCCGGATGGATCCGTTGTGGTTGGCCGCGACGTGCTTGACGATCGCCAGGCCGAGGCCGGTGCCTCCGGTCGCACGCGAGCGGGCCTTGTCGACGCGGAAGAATCGTTCAAACACCCGCTCCTGATGCTCACGCGCGATCCCGATACCTCGGTCGGTCACGGCGATCTCGATGTTGCCGCCACGCCGGCGCCTGCTGATCGACACCGGCGATCCCTGCGGCGAGTACGAGATCGCGTTGGAGACCAGGTTGGCCAGCGCCGTGACGAGCAGGCCTTGGTCGCCGAGCACCCGGAATCCACTTGGCCGGTCCGTCGTGATCCCGATGTCCGCGTTGTCCGCCGCTACTTTGGACCGCGAAAGCGCTTCTGCCACAACGGTATCCACGTCGACAGCCTCGAGCTCGGGCAGTGGCTCGGCGCCCTGCAGCCTGGACAACTCGATCAACTCGTTGACCATGTTCGCCAGCCGCTGGGACTCGACGTGCATCTTCTGGGCGAAGCGCCGCACGGTGTCGGGGTCGTCCGCCGATTCCAGCAGTGCCTCGGCCAGCACGCCCATCGCACCGACCGGCGTCTTGAGTTCATGGCTGACATTGGCGACGAAGTCGCGACGGGTGGCCTCCATGCGCGCCACCTCCGAGTCGTCGGTGACGTAAATGACCGCAAACCTGCGGTCCTCCTCGGTGAGCAGCCGGACGTGCCCGCTCACCGACAACCCGGACCGCCCGGATGTGGGCCGCAGCGGCGACAGGTCCACGTCGACGCCCTCGCCGGACAGCAGCGTGCGCTGCGCAGCTGCCCATGCGCGGTCGTCGAGCAGCCTGTCACGCACGAGACCCAAGTCCTGCGCCTGTGCGTTCATGAACACCACGTCGCGGTGGTTGTCCACCACCGCGACACCGGTCGGCGCCAGCGCGACGATGTGCTGCAGCATCTGCGACACGGTGAGCCCGGCCCGCTCGGCGGCGATCCGCCGGTTGCGTTCGGCGATGCGGGGTATCAGCCCGGCACCGATCGCGATACCGAGCCATAGAGCCGCCAGCGCCGACACCGTGGTCAGCAGTGCGACCGACACCACAGTCACGGCTAAATCGTACGCAAGCGGTGAACGTCACCCCAGCAGCGTGCGGCCAATTTGGGACAAGTCACAGACACCCGCGCAGGAGTTCGGTTGGCGTTCACCGAGTGTTTGCCCCGAATGCGTTGTGAGCCTCCGTGAGGGTCCACCGGCTACTTGGCCCCCTGGCTCGCGACCGCCGCCGCCCCCGCTGCCGCCGCCTCCGGGTCAAGGTACGTGCCACCGGGAACCAGCGGCTGCAGGCTCTCGTCGAGGTCGTAGCGCAGTGGGATGCCGGTCGGGATGTTCAGCCCGACGACCTCCTCGTCCGACATCTGATCGAGGTACTTGACCAACGCTCGCAACGAATTGCCGTGCGCCGCGATCAGCACCGTCTTGCCTAGCCGCAGATCCGGGACGATCACGTCGGTGTAGTAGGGCAGGAATCGGGCAACCACGTCGGCCAGGCATTCCGTCAACGGGCCGCCCCCGATGTTCGCGTACCGCGGATCGCGGTCCTGGCTGAACTTGCTGCCCGGTTCGATCGGCGGCGGCGGCGTGTCGTAGCTTCGCCGCCACGCCATGAACTGCTCCTCGCCGTACTTCTCCTTGATGTCCGTCTTGTTCAGCCCCTGCAGGGCGCCATAGTGCCGTTCGTTGAGCCGCCAGCTGCGCCTGACACCGATCCAATGCCGATCGGCGGTGTCCAACGCGAGGTTCGCGGTCGTGATGGCCCGGCGCAGAACCGAGGTGTAGACGATGTCGGGCAGCAGCTCGTGCTCGACCAACAGTTCGCCGGAGCGCACAGCCTCCGCACTGCCCTTGTCGGTCAGGTCGACATCGACCCAGCCGGTGAACAAGTTCAGTGCGTTCCACTCGCTTTCGCCGTGGCGAAGCAACACAAGCGTGGCGGCGTCTCCCATGCGCAGCAGTCTCTCACGGCGCCGCCTGGTCGGCGTCCTCGTCATCGATCAGGTGCGAGAACGCCTGCAGGTTCTTCAGTGACTCGCCTCGCGACACCCGCCACGCCCATTCCCTGCGGATCGACGTGCTGAACCCGAGTTCCAGCAGCGTGTTGAAGTCCTCGTCGACGGCCTGGAGTACCTGGCCGAGCACTCTGTCGAGCTCCTCTGCGGTGACCGCCTCCAGCGCCATCCGGCCGACCAGGTAGATGTCGCCGACGTTGTCGAGGGTGTAGGTCACGCCGTAGAGCCGACGGTTTCGCTTGAGCAGGAACCGATATACGCCCTCGTGGTTCTCGTCGGGCTTACGGCACACGAACGCCTCGACGCGCACCGTGTGCTCGCCGATCGTCAGAATCGTGTTGGTCTTGAGCTTGCGCTCGCCGGGCAACTCGACGACGACGCCCGGTAGGCCACCGTGCGCGCCGGGGTGCCATGAGTACGGCAGCTCGCGCTCGTCGAGCGTTTCCTGGATGATCCGCTGCACGTGCGAGTTCACGCCCGGACCCCCAACCTCCTCGTCCATCGCCGGCCGCTGCGGCGCGCCACCGGCGACCGAGCCGCCCCGCGCTGATGCGTGACGCCGTACTCGTCGATCGCACGCCCGTAGGCGGCCAGCAGGCCGTCCACGGAGCGCGACCACGAGAAGTTCGCGGCGTGCGAGACCGCCGCCCGGCTCATCGCGCCGGAATCGCGTTCCAGCAGCGCGCCGATCGCGTCGGCCCACTCGTCCACGTCGTGGCCGCCCACCAACGCGCCGCTGACCCCGTCCCGCACCGCGACCGGCAGCCCACCCACTGCCGCGGCAACCGCCGGCGTGCCGCAGGCCTGCGCCTCGATGGCCACCAGGCCGAACGATTCGGAGTAGCTCGGGACTGCGACGAGGTCGACGGCGCGGTAGACCGCGACCAGGCTGTCGCGCGACTGCGGAGGCAGAAACGTCACCCGATCGGTGATACCCAGTTCGGCCGCGAGCCGAACGAGCGTGTCCGGAGACTGCAGGCCGGATCCGGACGGACCACCGGCGATCAGCACACGCAGCCGGCCGAACCGCCCGGTCAGCCGCGCCGCCGCGCGCAGCAGGATGTCGGGCGCTTTCAGCGGCTGGATCCGCCCGACGAATGCGACGATCTGCTCGTCGGCGGCCAGGCCCAGCGCTGCCCGCGCGGCGCGGCGGTCGCCCGGGGCGAACACCTGCAGGTCGACACCGGGGTGGACCACGTCGATGCGCGAGGGGTCGGCGTGATGTAGCGAAACCAGTTGGCGCGCTTCGTCTTCGGTGTTGGCGATCAGCCGGTCGGCCTCGTCGACCACCTGCTGCTCGCCCACGGCGCGCAGCGGCGGCTCGGGGGTGTCACCGTCGGCCAACGCGGCGTTCTTCACCGCGGCGAGCGTGTGCGCGGTGTGCACCAGCGGCACCGCCCAGCGGTCGCGGGCCAGCCAGCCGACCTGGCCGGACAGCCAGTAGTGCGAGTGCACGATGTCGTAGTAGCCCGGCTCATGGTTGGCCTCGGCGCGCAGCACGCCGGCGGTGAACGCGCACAGCTGGGTGGGCAGGTCGTATTTGTCGAGGCCCTCGAATGGCCCGGCCACGACGTTGCGCACCAACACGCCGGGCGCGACGCGAACCGTCGGCGGATCGGCCGACGAGGTGGCCCGGGTGAAGATCTCCACCCCAACTCCCCGGCGGGCCATGTCCAGCGCGGTCTGCAGGATGTAGACGTTCATTCCCCCGGCGTCACCGGTTCCGGGCTGGGCTAGTGGCGAGGTGTGGACGGACAGCACCGCCACGCGTCTCGGAGCCGAAGAGCCGGCAACATCAGGCCCCGGCGCCCCGTCGAATTGCCGCACATGCCATGTCTACAGGACGCTGACCTCCGGGCGGCGCGCCAGTGCCCGTCGCATCGCGCCGATCGGGTCGGCATACAGCCCGCCCAGCGACACGACTCCGGCACCCGCCTCCTGGACGCGGTTGCCGAACGCGGTGACGCGGATGTCACGGACGGGCAGCGTCGAGCGCTCTGCGTAGGCCGCCTCGACGCGGCTCATGCCCTCGGGATACTCGGTGAACGCCTGGCCGCCGACCACCAGATCGTCCGGGTTGAGCATGTCGCGCAGCAACGCGACGGCCCCGCCCAGCACGCGCGCGCGTTCGGCGAGCAGCTCCCGCGCGGGTCGGCTTCCGGAGCGCGCGGCGCGCAACAGCGTCGCCATCGTCGCGTTTCCGCCTTCGGCGACGATGCCCGCGCGGCCCGCCGCGGCCAGCACCGCCTCGTCGCTGACCGTCGACTCCAGCCGGTCCGAGCCGCCGAGCAGCTCCGACTGCACCGGCAGTGCGGCGATCGTGCCCGGCCCGCTGGCCGGGCTGTGCACCCGGCCACCGATCACCAGCGCGTAGCCGACGGTCTCCCGTGCGTAGACGTACAGGCTGGACGAGGCGCGGCCGCCGGATCGGCGCATGCCCAGCAGCAGTTCCGCGCCGGCCATCGCGTCGACGTGTGAGGCCACCGACACCGGCAGCTCCAGCGTCTGCGCCAGCACCGGGCCGACGGGGGCCGACGTCCAGCCCAGCCGCGTGTGGTGGACCAGTCCGGTCGCACCCTCGACAACGCCGCCCACGGCGACTCCGACCCACAGCGGGTGCCGCCGGTGCCAGCGGCGCAGATAGCGGCGTGCGCTGTCGGCCAGCGCGGCCAGCGCCTGCCCGTGTGGCCCCCGCGGCGTGGGGGTCTCGACCGCGTCGAGTGTGCGGCCGAGCAGGTCGGCGGCGACGATGCTGGTGGTTCGTGCGCCGATGTGCATGCCCAACGTGACGAACGGCTCGTGGTTGAGCTCGATGGGCACCCGCGGCCGCCCGATCGCCCCTGACACCGCCAGGTCGGCCCGTTCCCGCAGCAGGCCGGCGTCCAGCAAAGCGGTGACCTGACGGTTGACCGTGGCGATGGACAGCGACGTGACCTGTGCGATCGCGTCGCGCGCGATCGGCCCGCGGGCCCGCGCCGCGCCGAACACCAGGGCGGTGGCCCCGTCGGGCAGGCACAGTGCGGGCGCCACGACGTGGTTACGGGTCAGCAGCGGGTGGGCGGAGAGGGCTGTGGTTCGCACGGAAGGTGTCCTTCGAAGTCGGGTTGGCGGGACCGGGCCACGCCAGCCACGCTGCGGTCAGGCGCGGTGAAGACCGGGGCGACAACACATGCCGGTGAAGAACACGAGCTGAACCTAGCATGGCTTCGCTCCGCACTAGAGTTGGCACGATGACGACAGCAGACGGCCGTCGCGTCGCGGTGGTCACCGGTGCCAGCTCCGGGATTGGTGCCGCAACCGCGAGAACCCTTGCGCGACAAGGTTTTCACGTGGTCGCGGTGGGCCGCCGGGCGGAGCTCGTCCAAGCGGTTGCCGACGAGGTCGGCGGTACCGCGGTGGTGGCCGACGTCACGGATGGCGGCGCGATCGCCGAGTTGGCCGATGGCCTGGACCGGGTGGACGTGCTGGTCAACAACGCCGGTGGTGCCAGGGGGCTGGAACCGGTCGCCGATGCCGATCTCGACCATTGGCGCTGGATGTGGGAGGCCAACGTGCTCGGCACCCTGCAGGTCACCGGCGCCCTGCTGCCGAAGCTGATCGAGTCGGGCGACGGGCTGATCGTCACGGTCACGTCGATCGCGGCGTTCGAGATCTACGACGGCGGCGCCGGCTACACGTCCGCCAAGCACGCTCAAGCCGCCTTGCACCGCACCTTGCGCGGCGAGCTGCTCGGAAAGCCGGTGCGGCTCACCGAGATTGCGCCCGGCATGGTGGAGACCGAGTTCTCGCTGGTGCGGTTCGACGGCGACCAGCAGCGCGCCGACGCCGTCTACGAGGGCATGACGCCGCTGGTCGCGGACGACATCGCCGAGGTGATCGGCTTCGTGGCATCGCGGCCATCCCACGTCGACCTGGACATGATCGTGATTCGGCCGCGGGACCAGGCCAGCGCTACCCGCCGGGTCGGGCGCTAGACGTCGGGGTGCCCGAAAGCGTGGGCGCGTCGCTCGGTGTGGCGGGCGCCGACTTGGGGATCGACGTCGATGGCGGCGGCGCGTTCGGCGGAGGGAGCGCCGACATGGACACCCAGGTGTCCCAGTCCACGGCCCAGTCCCAGATGTCGCCGTCGGAGTAGGACAGCTGGATCGACGTGCCCGTGACCTCGACCGGGTCGCCGTAGATCGCGCTGCTGTAGTACTGCTGTGCGTCGCCGGTCGACAGGTTGATGCAGCCGTTGGTGACGTTCGTGTTGCCCTGCGCGCCGGCGCTGGCCGGGTTGGCGTGGATGAACTCACCGTTGTTGGAGATCCGCACCGCCCAGCGCTCGTGGACGTCGCTGTAGCCGGCGGCGGGGTTGGACATGTAGAAGTCGGAGTACTTTTCGCTGACCACGTGGACGCCGCTGCGGGTGATGTTGCGGGCCTTGTCGGCCTCGCCGTAGCTGCACGGGAAGTCCATGATCACGCCCTCGTCGCGGATCACCTGGATGCGGTGCGTCGGCGCATCGGCCTTGACGACCTGGCGCCTGCCGATGTCGAACGTCAGCGTCGCGTCCTGCGAGCCGAATGCGCCGTCGCCGAAGGCGACCCCGTACAACTTCGCGTCGACGTTCACCTTGGTGCCGGGTTCGTAGTACTCCTTGGTCCGCCAGTGAAGCCGCGAGCCCTCTTTCTCGTCGGGCAGCCACGCCCAGCTGCCCTCGGTGGGCGGGTCGGTGGTCACGGTCAGCGTCCGCTCAACGGCGGCCTTGTCGCTGATCGATGCGTCGAACTGCAGGATGATCGGGACCGCGACGCCGACGGTCTGGCCGTCGGCGAGCTGGAATTGGCCGTTGACGGTGTTCGTCGGCTTGACCGTGGTCAGCTTGCCCGTGACGGGCACGGCCACCCCGTCGTGGCCGACCACCGAGCCGCCCCACGTGTAGGCCGTCCCGTAGCCCAGCGGTTCGGTGACCGTGAATGCGGTGCGGTCCTGGTTGAGCACGCCCGCGACGACCTTGCCGTCGGTATTGGTCAGCGTGACGCGTTGAAACCAGCCGTTGCGGACCTCCGCGCTGATCGGCGTCGTCGGGATGACGTCTGCAGCACCGTTGTCGGGCCGAAACGTCACGGCCGGCTTGGGGGGCGGCCCGGCGCTCTGCGCTTGTTTGCCAGCACCGCCGAAACACGACGCCAGAGCACCCGGTGCGACCGCTCCGACCGCGAGAGCGGTCAATGCGCGGCGCCGGCTCAGCCGCGACATGGGATTGGCTGGTGTCACGTCGACCAAGGGTACGGGGACCACCGGGGAGTCGCTAAATCGTCACGCCGACCAGCACCGGTTCGGGTGTGAGGGTGATCCCGAAGACCTCCGAAACCCCGTCGCGCACCATTCTCGCCACCGTCGCGACGTCGGCTGCCGTCGCCGTCCCGCGGTTGGTCACGGCCAGCGCATGTTTGGTGGACAACCGGGCAGGTGCCCCGTCACCGGGAAATCCCTTGCTGAAGCCGGCTTGCTCAACCAACCAGCCGGCCGCCAGCTTCACGCCGTCGGCGCCCGGCCAGTGCGGCACCGGGCCGGTGACTTGTGCCTGCAGCGCGGTGAACCGCTCGACCGTGATGATCGGATTGGTGAAAAACGAGCCGACGCTCCAGGTGTCGTGGTCGTCGTAGTCCAGCACCATGCCCTTGCCCCGCCTCAGCGCCAGCACAGCCTCACGGACCCTACCCGGGCCGGTGCGCTCCCCCTCGGACGCACCCAGCGCGGTGACCAGTTCGCGGTAGCGCAGCGGCGCGCTGCGGCCGTCGGCGAAGAGGTCGAATTCCACCTCGAGCACCACCGCGTCGGCCGAATTCTTCAGCACGCTGGTGCGGTAGCCGAGCCCCAACCCGCCGGGGTCCACCCAGCGCACCCGCCCGTCGCGGCGGTCCAGCAGCCGCACCCGTCGCAGCGTGTCGGCCACCTCCACGCCGTACGCGCCGACGTTCTGCACCGGCGTCGCCCCGGTGCAGCCGGGGATTCCGGACAGGCACTCCAGCCCGCCCAGCCCGTAACGCACGGCCGCAGACACCACGTCGTCCCACACCGCGCCGGCCTCGGCGCGCAGGGTCGCGCCGTCGATCCGGATACCCGTGGTGGCCAGCCTCACCACGGTCAGATCCGTCACCTGTTCGGCGATCAACACATTCGACCCGCCGGCAAGCACCAGCACCGGGCCAGGCGGGTCGCGGTCTAGTGCGCGCAGCACGGCGATCACCTGATCGGTTGTGCTGCAGGTGATCACACGACGGGCCACGGGGCCGATGCGCAGCGTCGTCAACGGTGCCAGGGGCACTTCGTCGGCGACCAATGCCCCGGCGAATTGATCCTGGCCTCCCGCCACGACCGCTAACGGTAGCCTGACCAGCTATGCCGCGCTCATTCGACTTGTCGGCCTCCTATCCCGTCAGTGTCGACCTGGTTCGTGCCGCGTTCAGTGACGAGGGGTATTGGCTGGCCCGGCTGGCCGACTCGGCGGCGGACTCGGCCGCACTCGACTCGCTGGTCGTCGAACGGGACGGCCGGGTCATCGTCGCCACCACCCAGGCGTTGCGTCCCGACCGGCTGCCGGCCATGGTCACCCAGTTCCATCACGGCGATCTGCTGATCCTTCGCCGCGAGTCGTGGAGCCCGGTCACGGACGGCATGGCGCACGCCGAGGTGAGCGGATCCGTGCACGCCGCGCCGGTGTCGTTGGTCGGGACAGGGGAGCTGGCGCCGACGGAGGCCGGTTCCCGCCTGATGTGCACCGCGACAGTCGAGGTCAACATCCCGTTGGTGGGAGGCAAACTCGAGAGCTTCGTCGGCGGCAAGCTGGCCGAGCTGATGACGGCAGAACAGCGCTTCACCACCGTGTGGATCGCGGAAAATGTTTGAGACGCAGGTAATCTGATCGCAATGGCTCGGCGGACGAATTACACGGTGGCGTTTGACTCGCCCGCCGAAGAGATCCACCACGGCTTCACCAGCCGCGAGTACTGGGAATCACTCGTCGGCGCCCACGGCAACGCCGTAACACAGTCGGAGGTAGCGCACTATTCCTCCGACCCGCGCGGCACGGACATCACGATCACGCACGGTTTGCCGCGGACGTCGCTGCCGCCGATGGCCCGCGCCGTGCTGCCCGTCGACGTGCTGGTCACGCTTGTGCAGCACTTCGGCGCGCATGACCGCGCGAAGAATCGGGCCAACGGAACCTTCAGCGTTTCGATTCCCGCAGTGCCGGGTCACGTCGCCGGCGACTATTTCCTTACTGAGACCGACACCGGCAGCCAGGTTCGCGTCGAAAGCGTCTGCACCGTCCGCATCCCGCTGGTCGGAGGCCAGCTTGAGCGGCTGTTTTTGCACCAGGTGTCCTTGGCGTTCGAGTCCATAGCGGCGTTTATGGCCGACTGGATCTCCCAGCATCACTAGCCTGGCCGACATGCGAATTGCGTTGGCGCAGATCTGCAGCGGCACGGACCCGGTGGCGAACCTGGAGCTGGTCGACGACTACGCCGCCCTTGCCGCCGACGCCGGTGCGCGGCTGGTGGTTTTCCCGGAGGCGACGATGTGCCGCTTCGGGGTGCCGCTGAAGCCGGTCGCGGAGCCGCTCGACGGGCCGTGGGCGTCGCGCGTGCGCGCGATCGCCGACCAGGCCGGTGTCGCGGTCGTCGCAGGCATGTTCTGCCCCAGCCCCGACGGCCGCGTCACCAACACGTTGATCGCGACGGGCCTCGGGATCGACGCCCACTACCACAAGATCCACCTCTACGACGCGTTCGGCTTCACGGAGTCGCGCACCGTGGCCCCGGGACGGGAGCCGGTGCTCATCGAGGTCGACGGCGTCGCGATCGGGCTGACCACGTGCTACGACGTCCGCTTCCCGGCGCTGTACACCAAGCTGGCGCTGGCCGGCGCCCAGGTGATCACGGTGAGCGCGTCGTGGGGCTCGGGACCGGGCAAGCTCGACCAGTGGCGGCTGCTGTGCCGCGCCCGCGCACTCGATTCGACGAGCTTTGTCGCCGCGGCAGGCCAGGCCTACCCCGGCGACGCCCTGGCCGCGGCCAACGGGCCGACAGGTGTCGGCGGCAGCCTGGTGGCGTCGCCGATGGGCGAGGTGGTGGTCGAGGCGGCCGACGACCCACGGCTGGTCGTCGCCGACATCGACCTCGACGAGGTGGGCGCGGCCCGCGACACAGTTGCGGTGTTACGCAACCGCTCACGGTTCGCTCAGGTTGATAGGGCAGAATCGCGCCGATGACGAATCCGCAGGGACCGCCGCATGGGGATCCGACGGTCTGGGCCCGGCCTCCCGGCCCGGCGCCTCCTCCGGAGCCTCCCACCCAGCACATCCCACGTCCCGGCAGCCCGATGGACGGGCCGACGCAGCAGTTCCCGCAGGCCTCGCAGGGGATGGGGAAGGGCACGGGTGAACCGGTGAAAATCAAGCGCCGCCGCTTCCGCCGCAGCGACCCGCTGTCGATCGTGCTGATCGCCGTCATCGTGGTCGCGTTGATCGCCGCCGGGCTGCTCGCCGGCGAGCTCTACGCGCGCCACCGCGCCGACACCGTGGTGGCCGCGGCGGCCTCATGTGTGGTGCAGGACAAGGCCACGGCCTCGTTCGGCCCGACTCCGTTTCTGCTGCAACACATGACGGGCCACTACAACGACATCTCAATCCAGACCGCCGGCAACCAGATTCGCGCCGCCAAGGGCATGAAGGCCGACGTGAACATCGACGACGTGCGGCTGCAGGGCAACGCGAACAGCAAAGGCACGATCGGGGCGCTCAACGCGACGATCAGCTGGTCGGTGGACGGTATCAAGCAGACCATCCAGAACGCGATCCCGTTGTTCGGCAGCTTCGTCAGCGGCGTCAACACCAACCCGAGCGACGGCACGATCGAGTTGCAGGGTGGCCTGGGCAACATCACCGCCAAGCCGCAGGTCGTCAACAACGGCGTTTCGCTTCAGGTGGTCAGCCTCACCGGGTTGGGTTTCACGCTGCCGAGCGAATCGGTCCAGCCCGCATTGGACGCGTTCACCAACGAGCTGACCAGCAACTACCCGCTGGGCATCCACGCTGACAGCGTGCAGGTAACGAATGACGGTGTGGTGGGCCACTTTTCGACGCAAAATGCGTCGATCCCGCCGGGCAACCAGGACCCCTGCTTCGCCCACCTATAGCCCGTCGAGCACCGCTCTGGTGCCCGACAACCCCAACCGGGTGGCACCCGCGCTGATCATCGCGAGCGCATCGGTCGCGGTGCGGATGCCGCCGCTGGCCTTCACTCCGAGCCGGCCGCCGACGGTGTCGGCCATCAGTTTCACGGCGGTCACCGATGCGCCGCCGCTGGGGTGAAACCCGGTGGAGGTCTTGACGAAGTCCGCGCCGGCATCTTGGGCGGCACGGCACGCCGCGGCCAGCGTGGCGGCCCCGCCGCCCGGCAGGCTCAGAAGCGCCGCGGACTCGACGATCACCTTGAGCGTGGCCTGAGGTATCGCCGCCCGCACGCCGGCGACGTCGTCGCGCACGGCGCCGAACTCGCCGGCCAGCGCGGCGCCGACGTCGATTACCATGTCGATCTCCGCCGCGCCGGCGGCCACCGCCCGGGCGGCCTCGTCGGCCTTGATCGCGGTCAGGTGCTTGCCGGACGGAAATCCCGCCACAGCGGCGATCACCGGGCCGTCGCCGGGCACTGCCGCGCCGGCAACCGGCACCATCGACGGCGACACGCACACCGCGAAGGTGCCGAGTTCAACGGCCTCGGCCACGAGGGCTGCGACATCGGCGGCCGTGGCCTCAGGCTTGAGCAGGGTGTGGTCGACGAGCCTCGCGACGTCCCCCCGCGCCATCACGACGGTTCTTCGGGGCCGCCGGGGTTGCAGCCGGTGGCCACCATCGTGGCGTCGTCGACCACCGGCCGCCAGGGCTCGAGGTTCCAGCTGACTTTGCCGGGCTCGGCCGCCTCGGCGAGCTGCCAGTGGCAGACGAACTGTGCGCGCATGCCGGGCGTGTCGGCGTTGGGAGTGTCGGCCAGCACCTCGCCCCATGCCTCGTCAGGACTGACGAACTCCGTTGATGCCACGCGGCCCGCCCGCGTCGGGTATACGTGCAGGCTTCCCAGGCCGTTCTCCCATTTCACCCATTGGGTGTGGTCGATATAGGGCGGTGGGGGTGGCGTCGGGGGGTCGGCGTGGGCAGCAGCGCTGGCCAGCAGCGCGACCGGGGCGGCCGCGACGGCCAGCAGGGCAAAGCGCATCCGGCTAGCGCGATTTGCCTTGAATCTCAAGCAGTTTGGGCCGGACATCGACGAGATAGACACCGGCCGCCACGGCTGCGATCGCGATACCGGTGACGCCGAGGACCAGCGCCAGCAGCACCCCGACGCCGAGAATCACCAGCCATACGGGCTTGGTCAGCTTCCCGGCAGCGGTGTAGGCGTCTCGCCGCTGCATGGCGGCGTGGACGAATGCGTAGACCGTCATCGCCAGGACGCCGAGCTGCAAAACGAACAGGACGGTACCCACAAGGTGGCTCACGTCAGTAAGCCTATGCGGGTACCGTCCCGGTCGTCGACCTGGTTACTTCTGGGTGACCTTCTTGGTCGCCTTCTTGGCCGGAGCCTTCTTGGCGGCGGCCTTCTTGGCCGGCGTGGCCTTCTTGGCCGGAGCCTTCTTGGCGGCGGTCGCCTTCTTCGGCTCGCGGCCGATCAGCTTGGCGGCGCGCTCACCGACCGCGCGGGTCTGGGTCGCAACGTTGCCCAGCGCCTCCTGGGTCAGCTCGACGGTTTCGCTCAGGGCCTGCTCGGCGCGGGCCCGGCTCTCCTCGAACCCGGGCTGGCTGCGCAGCCGCTCCAGCGCCGCCTCGCCACGCTCGACCAGGCTCTGGTACAGATCCGTGGCCTGGTCCCGGTAGCCCTCGGCGGCCTTGCGTAGCTCGTCGCCGCTCAGCCGGCCGCGCAGCTCTTCGCGCCGCTTGGGCAGGTCCTCCTGCAGCTTGGTCAGCCGGCCCCGGGTCTCCTGCGCACGGGTGCTCGCATCGGCGCGAGCCTCCTCGGCGCGCTCGCGCAGCGTGGCGACGATCTCGTTGACCCGCTCGAGCGCCAGGTCGGCGGCACCGACCGCGGCAAGCAGCGGAGCCTTCAAGTCGTCAACAGTGGGGGCGTTTCGTTCGGCCATCATGATTCCTTTCAGTTCAGTGGCTCAACTAATTCGTGAATTGCGAACTTGTCGTACGGTTAAGCGGTCGTCGACTCCTCACGGGCAGCTTCGTTCTGTTGACAAAATGAGGAGTAGATGTCGAGCAAGACTTCCTTCTGCCGCTCGGTGATCGCCGTGTCGGTGATGATGGCGTCGCGGACCGCGTTGGTCTCGGCGGGCTCGAGAATCCCGGCCCGTATGTAGAGCACCTCGGCGGACACCCGGAGCGCCTTGGCGATCTGGGCGAGCACGTCGGCAGAGGGCTTGCGCAATCCGCGCTCGATCTGGCTGAGATACGGATTGCTGACACCGGCCTTTTCGGCCAACTGCCGTACTGACACCTGCGCCGCCTCACGCTGCGCCCTGATGAAGCTGCCGATGTCTTGGGCGGCGTTTGTTACCACAGCGGCGATGTCTGCCTCTTGCGGGGGCATGTTTACCACCTCGACGCACGGGTATCAGTACGGACAAGCAACACCCTAGGCGGTGGTGCTAACTTTTGCAAGCAGTCAGTTAGCACTCTCTTAGAAAAGTAGCTGGGCTGCGGTGTAGATCAGCAGCCCGGCGAGCGCTCCCACCACGGTGCCGTTGATCCGGATGAATTGCAAATCGCGCCCAACGTGCAGCTCAATGCGTTGGCTGGCCTCCTCGGCATCCCAGCGTTCGATGGTGTCGGTGATGATCGTGGTGATCTCCACGCCGTATTCGCTGACCACATGCTGTGCGGCCCGCACGATCCAGTCGTCGACCTTGTCGCGCAGGTCGGCATCGTCACGCAACGATTCACCGATGCGCACCACCGAGTCCGCGATGCGCGTGCGCAGCGCGCTGGACGGGTCGTCCACCGACTCCAGGATCATCCTCTTGGCCGCCCGCCACGCCGTCCCCGCCGCATTCGTCACCTCGTCGCGGGCCAACAGCTGCTCCTTGACCGCCTCGGCCCGCGCGATCGTGGCTTCGTCGTGCTGCAGGTCGTCTGCGAACTCGAACAGGAACCTCGTCGCTGACCGGCGTACCTCGTGGTCGGGATTGCGGCGCACCTTGTCGGTGAACTCCACCAGTTCGCGGTGGATGCGGTCGCCGACGAGCTCGTCGATGAACCGCGGCGACCAGCTCGGCGAGTCGCGGGTCACCACGCGCTGGATGGTCTCGCCCGCGTTGAGCGCCCACTGAAAGGCCCGGTCGCACAGCAACTGGATCAGTGCTTCCTGGCGGCCCTCAGCCAGCAGCGTGGCGAGCACCCGGCCCACGGGCGGACCCCATTTCGGCTCGGCGATGCGCCTGATGATCATGCGGTCCAAAACGTGCTGGACGTCCTCGTCCCGCAGCATCTCGACCACCACCCGCAGCACCGTGGCGGTCTCGCTCGCGACCCTGGTGGCGTGGCTGTAATCCGACAGCCATTTGCCCATCCGGCTGGCGATCTGCGCGTCGCGCAGCTTGGTCTCCACCACATCCGACGACATGAAGTTCTCCCGCACGAACGTGCCGAGGCCCTCGCCGAGTTGGTCCTTCTTGCGCTTGATGATCGCCGTGTGCGGGATCGGTATCCGCAGCGGGTGCTTGAACAGCGCCGTGACGGCGAACCAGTCGGCCAGCGCACCGACCATCCCGGCTTCGGCGGCCGCGCCGACGTAGCCGACCCAGGCCGGCGCCGCGTGTGCCTGGGCCCACCGGCAGACGAGGAACAGCACGGTCGCGCCGACCAGGAACCCGAGGGCCACCAGTTTCATCCGGCTCAGCGCACGGCGGCGCTCGGCGTCGGCGCCGGCGTCGACCGCGAACATGCCGCCCTGCGGTATTGCTCGATGGGCCACCACACCATCATCCAGGAATTGCTGGTGGGGTGACGTGATCAGCCGCCGGGTTGAGCCGCGCCGTAGTATCGAGGGGAACTAGTGAACGGATGTCCGCGACGGTGGTAGATCAAATCCCGCAGGCGACGGTCAAGATTGACGGCCGCAAGCGCCGATGGCACCAACACAAGGTAGAGCGCCGCAACGAATTGGTGGACGGCGCGCTGGAGGCCATCCGCAGGCGGGGTCGCGACATCAGCATGGACGAGATCGCCGCCGAGATCGGGGTGTCGAAAACCGTTCTGTACCGCTACTTCGTCGACAAGAACGATCTAACGACAGCGGTGATGATGCGCTTCGCGCAGACTACGCTGATCCCGAACATGGCCGCGGCGCTGTCGTCGAACCTCGACGGTTTCGACCTGACCCGCGAGATCATCCGCGTGTACGTGGATACCGTGGCGGCAGAACCCGAACCGTATCGGTTCGTGATGGCGAACAGCTCGGCCAGCAAGAGTGTCGCCAATTCCGAGCGGATCATCGCCGGCATGCTCGCGGTGATGCTGCGCCGGCGCATGCAGGAAGCCGGCATGGACACCGGCGGGGTCGAGCCGTGGGCGTACATGATCGTCGGCGGTGTGCAGTTGGCCACGCACTCGTGGATGTCGAACCCGCGCATCAGCTCTGACGACCTGATCGATTACCTGACGATGCTGTGCTGGAACGCGTTGTGCGGCATCGTCGAGGTCAACGGATCACTCGAGAAGTTCAACGCGCAACCGCATCCGTCGCCGATCCTCCCGCCGCGCGACCCGGCTGATTAGTCTCCCGGTATGCCCGATCTTTGGAGCCACGAACCCCGTAAGTTGCTGGCGTTTCACGCCGGTGACTCGATCGCCGACCTGGACACCAGCTCCACACCCGGCTACACCGGCGATAAGGACGGCTCCGCCGAAGTGCAACAGGAGCGCAACGAACGCTACGCCGAGCTGCAAGAGATGCTGTACGCCAACGGCAAAGAGGGGGATCCCAGATCGGTCTTGTTGGTCTTGCAGGGCATGGACACCGCGGGCAAGGGCGGGATCGTCAAACACGTTGTCGGCGCCGGTAATCCGATGGGCATCCGCTACACCGCCTTTGGCGTTCCCACAGAGGAGGAGCGCCAGCACAGTTACCTGTGGCGCGTTTGGCGGGCACTGCCGCCGGCCGGGCACATCGGCGTGTTCGACCGCTCCCAGTACGAGGACGTATTGATCGTGCGCGTGCACAACCTGGTGCCACCCGAGGTGTGGGGCGTCCGCTACGACGAGATCAACGCATTTGAGAAGCAATTGGTCGATGGCGGCACCACGGTGGTGAAAGTGGCGCTGTTCATCTCGCGCGACGAGCAGAAGCAGCGCCTCATGAAGCGGCTCGAGCGGCCGGACAAGTACTGGAAATACAACCCGAAAGACGTCGACGAGCGCAAGATGTGGCCTGCCTATCAGGAGGCCTACCAGGCGGTGCTGGATAGGACGTCGACGCCGCACGCGCCGTGGCACGTGGTGCCGGCCGACAAGAAATGGTACGCCCGGCTGGCCGTCACCGAGCTGCTCATCGACAATCTCAAAAGCCTCGACTTGCCCTGGCCGCCAGCGAAATTCGATGTCGGGGCCGAACAGAAGCGCCTAACCAAGTCCTGACCGCCGCCGAGTGTGGGCTTGTGTACACGCCCCGCACAGTCGGCGAGGCTAGTAGGAGTAGAAGCCCTGGCCGGACTTCTTGCCCAGCATGCCGGCCTCGACCATCCGCTGCAGCAGCGGCGGTGCGCCGTAATGCGGCTCCTTGAATTCCTCGAACATCTTGTCCGCGATCAGCTTCAGCGTATCCAGCCCGACGAGGTCGGACAGCCGCAGCGGGCCCATCGGATGCGACAGGCCGGCCACGACGGCCTTGTCGATGTCCTCGACGGTCGCGAACCCGGCTTCCACCATCCGGATCGCCGACAGCAGGTATGGCACCAGCAGCGCGTTGACCACAAAACCCGACCGGTCGCTGCACTGCACCACCTGTTTGCCCAGCACCGAGCTCGCGAACTGCTCGGTGCGGGCTACGGCACTCTCCGATGTGACCAGCGTGCTGACCAGCTCGACCAGCGGCAGCACCGGCACCGGGTTGAAGAAGTGCAGCCCCAGGACACGGCCTGGATTCTTCGTCGCCGCAGCCAGTTTCATGACCGGGATGCTCGACGTGTTCGATGCCAGCACCGCATCGGGATCGTCGACGGCCCGATCCAGTTCGGCGAAGATCTGGGTCTTGACGGCCTCGTCCTCGATCACCGCCTCGATCACCAGCTGGCGGTCGGCCATATCGGCGAGATCCGTGGTGAACTTCAGCCTCGCCACCGCCTGGTCTCGTTCCCGCTCGGTGATCTTGCCCGCGCTGACGCCGCGGTCCAGCGATTTCACGATGCGGGCCCTGCCCGCGTTGACCAGCGCGTCGGTGGTCTCGAACACTTGCACGTCCACGCCGGCCCTGGCGGACACTTCGGCGATGCCTGCGCCCATCTGCCCGGCGCCGATAACGCCTACTCGTTCGATGTCGTCGCTCACCGCATCTCCTCACACAGCATCAGGCCCCGCCCAACATCGCCGGGCGGGGCCTGTGCTGTCAACCCAATGGCTCAGGCTGCCTATTCCGTTCGTCTTCGGCTCAGTGAAACTGGCCCTCTTCGGTCGAGCCGGTCAGCGCGGTCGTCGACGACAGCGGATCCACGGTGGTGGCGATCCGGTCGAAGTAGCCCGCACCCACCTCGCGCTGGTGCTTGGTCGCGGTGTAACCGCGCTCCTCGGCGGCGAACTCGCGCTCCTGCAGCTCGACGTATGCCGACATCTGGTTGCGGGCGTAGCCGTAGGCCAGGTCGAACATCGAGTAGTTGAGCGCGTGGAAGCCGGCCAGCGTGATGAACTGGAACTTGAATCCCATCGACGCGAGCTCCTTCTGGAACTTCGCGATGGTCGCGTCGTCGAGGTGCTTCTTCCAGTTGAACGACGGCGAGCAGTTGTACGCCAGCATCTGGTCCGGGAACTCGGACTTGACGCCCTCGGCGAACTGCTTGGCGAGCTCGAGGTCCGGCGTTCCGGTCTCCATCCAGATCAGGTCGGAGTACGGAGCGTAGGCCTTGGCTCGGGCGATGCAGGGCTCCAGGCCGTTCTTGACCCGGTAGAACCCTTCCGCGGTGCGCTCACCGGTGATGAACTTGCGGTCGCGCTCGTCGACGTCGGAGGTGATCAGCGTTGCGGCCTCGGCATCGGTGCGCGCGATCACCACGGTCGGCACATTCGCAACGTCGGCGGCGAGCCGCGCGGAGGTCAGCGTGCGGATGTGCTGCCGGGTCGGGATCAGCACCTTGCCACCGAGGTGACCGCATTTCTTCTCCGAGGCCAGCTGATCCTCCCAGTGCGACCCCGCGACGCCTGCGGCGATCATGGCCTTCTGCAGCTCGTACACATTCAGCGGACCGCCGAACCCGGCCTCGCCGTCCGCGACGATCGGCACCAGCCAGTTCTGTATCGACCGGTCGCCTTCCACCTTGGCGATCTCGTCGGCGCGCAGCAGCGCGTTGTTGATCCGGCGCACCACCGTCGGGACGGAGTTGGCCGGGTACAGGCTCTGGTCGGGGTAGGTCTGACCAGCAACGTTGGCATCGCCGGCGACCTGCCACCCGGACAGGTAGATGGCCTTGAGGCCGGCCCGAACCTGCTGGACGGCCATGTTGCCGGTCAGCGCGCCGAGCGCGTTCACCCACTCCATGTCGTGCAGCTGCGCCCACAGGATCTCCGCGCCGCGACGAGCCAATGTGTGCTCCTCGACGACGGTGCCCTGCAGCGCCGCGACGTCCTCGGCAGTGTAGTTGCGGGTGACGTCCGTCCAGCGGGCGTTGGTGTCCCAATCGTGCTGGATCTGTTCTGTTGTCTTCGGCTCCCCGACGGTGGACATTGCGCGGCTCCTTTGTGTCTACAAAGCCGGCGCGCGTTGCCGACCTCCCCAGCTTGTTAACGCGTCGGCGGCTTCACTGATGTGCTAAGTCAACGGTGCCACGGGGCATATGCGCAGGTCCACCCGTTTCGGTTGCCAATTTCAGCAATGGGATCGCTCGATATTGCGAATCTTGCGAAGATGGCTATTAGCTTAACCGGTTCAGTGCCTACTCTCCGGTAACTTCATATCCGCAGGTCAACGCCGCAATCTGTGCAGCTCACAATCAGGACAGGGCGAAGATCGACGCGATCGCCTTGGCTTCATCGCCGACCGCATATGTGAGGGTTGTAACAGTCTTCTTAGCAAGCTCTTCACCGAATTGGTCGGTCGAACCCGCCGGGTGAACATGGGCGAGGATCTCCAGCTTGTCTCCGAGGGCGATCGGCGCCTCGTGTTCGAGCGTGACCCGGATCGGTCCGCGCAGCATCTCGGGCGTGGCCGACAAGTAGTCCTCCACGACGCTCCAGTAGACGGCGTTGTTCATATGGTCGAACAGGTCGATGTCGGTGAACCGGATCAGGTATTCGCGGATCTGGTCGGCGGTTTCGCGCGCGCCGGGCTTCAGATAGGCCTTCCACCGCAGCCGGTCGACCTTCGTGGTGCGCTGCAGGCCCTCGAGGAAGTCGTCGGCGATGCGTGAGGGCGTCTGGGTGTCCCGGTTGATGTTGATCCAGAACGCCTCGGATTCGATCAGCCCGCCCTTGCGGCCGTCGACGCGAACTCGCATCTCGCACCACCGGTTCGACGTTCCCGAACACCACCGGCGCAGCCGCAGCATGTCCTGGAACTCGATCGGCCGGATCAGGTCGATCATCGTCCGCCGCACGATCCACAGCGGGTGGATCTCCTCGAAGCCCAGCTGACGCAGCTGGTCCTGGCCGATGTCTTGGATGTGACGGGCCGCAGCGTCCAGGCGCAGCCTGCCGTCGCGGTCAATGTCGCCAACCCTCACCGGCCACTGCCGATCGAACACGTCGGGATGGCCGTCGAGCACCGGCATCATCACTTTGTCCAAGGGCATCGAATTGTCTCCTGAGGTTCCTCTCCCCGAAGCGCGATCTTGCCAAATCGCTTCGCTGACTGCCACCGGGCCATCCATTTGCCAACGCTGCGAAGGCCGCCTTTGCAGCCGCGTACGCTGGTCAGCGTGCCGAAAACGTTCGTCGGTTCGCGGGTGCGTCAGCTGCGCAACGAGCGCGGGTTCAGCCAGGCTGCGCTCGCGCAGATGCTGGGGATCTCGCCGAGTTACCTCAATCAGATCGAGCACGACGTCCGGCCCCTGACCGTCGCGGTGCTGCTGCGGATCACCGAGGTGTTCGGCGTCGACGCAACGTTTTTCGCGTCGCAGGACGACACCCGGCTGGTAGCCGAGCTGCGCGAAGTGACGATGGACCGCGACCTCGACATCGACGCCGACCTGCCCGAGATCGCAGACATGGTTGCCGCCCATCCTGCGCTGGCCCGCGCGATGGTGAACCTGCATCGACGGTATCGGATCACCACTGCGCAGCTGGCCGCGGCCACCGAGGACCGCTTCAGCGACGGCAGCGGCAGCGGGTCGATCACGATGCCGCACGAAGAGGTGCGCGACTACTTCTATCAGCGGCAGAACTACCTGCACGAACTCGACACCGCCGCGGAGGACCTCACGATCCGCATGCGGATGCACCGCGGCGACCTGGCCGGCGAGCTCTCCGACCGCCTCACCGCCGTGCACGGCGTGCACATCGTCAAGCGGATCGACCTCGGCGAGACCGTCCTGCACCACTTCGACCCGGCCTCCAAGACATTGGAGATGAGCAATCACCTCTCCCCCGGTCAACAGGTTTTCAAGATGGCCGCCGAACTGGCGTACCTGGAATTCGGCGACTTGATTGACACGATGGTCGACGAAGGCAAGTTCACCAGCGACGAGTCCCGCAAGCTCGCGCGGCTCGGCCTGGCCAACTACTTCGCCGCGGCGGCGGTGCTGCCCTATCGCCAATTCCACGATGTCACCGAGAGTTTCCGCTACGACATCGAGCGGCTGTCGGCGTTCTACTCGGTGAGCTACGAGACGATCTGCCACCGGCTCTCGACACTGCAGCGGCCGTCGATGCGCGGGGTGCCGTTCTCGTTCGTGCGAGTCGACAAGGCCGGCAACATGTCGAAGCGCCAGTCCGCCACGGGTTTTCACTTCTCGTCCAGCGGCGGCACGTGCCCGCTGTGGAACGTCTACGACACGTTCGCCAACCCGGGGAAAATCCTGGTGCAGGTCGCCCAGATGCCCGACGGACGCAACTACATGTGGGTGGCCCGAACCGTCGAGCGGCGTGCGTCACGCTATGGTCAGCCGGGTAAGACTTTCGCGATCGGGCTTGGCTGCGAACTTCGGCACGCCAACCGGCTGGTGTACTCGGAGGGATTGGACTTGTCGGGTGACAACGCCACCCCGATCGGGGTTGGCTGTCGTGTCTGCGAGCGGGACAACTGCCCGCAGCGCGCGTTCCCCGCGCTCGGCCGCGCGCTCGACCTCGACGAGCACCGCAGCACGGTGTCGCCGTATCTGGTGAAACAGCCATGATGAGCGCTTGCGCAAAGAACGGACGGCTATGACCCAACCGCGAATCCCGCCGGGCGGCTTCCGCGACCTGGGCCTGATGACGTGGGCGTTCACCAAGCTCGCGGCGCGGGTCCAACGGGTACCGCAGGTGAACTTGTTCACCACACTCGGTCGGTACCGGCGCCTGTTCTGGACGTGGCTGCCGTTCGGCGCGGTGCTGCTGGGCCTCGGCAAGCTGCGCCGACGGGACACCGAGTTGGTGATCCTTCGGGTAGCGCATCTGCGCGGCTGCGAGTACGAGTTGCAGCATCACCGCCGCATCGCGAGGCGGCGCGGCATCGACGCCGAATCGCAGGCCAGGATCTTCGAAGGTCCGCAGGCCGGCGGTCTGGCCGATCGGGACCGAACGCTGCTTACCGCGGTCGACGAACTCATCGATACGCGCACGCTCTGCCAGGAGTCCTGGCAGTCGCTGTCGACCTACCTCGACCGGCCGCAGCTGATCGAATTCGTCACGCTGGTAGGCCAATACGACGCGCTTGCCGTGACACTGAACACGCTTCAGGTGCCGCTCGACTATCAGGACTAGAGCGAGCGTGCGCCGGCGTCAGAGGAAGGCGACGGTGATCACGCAGAGCGACAGCACGACCGGAAGGATCGGCAGCCCGAACAGAAACGCCGCCCACGGGTGAACCCGGCGGCGACGCAACCGCCATCCGGCGATCCAGGTGATGACGCCGGCCAGCAAGCTGATGATCAGGATGACCACCGACCAGGTGGCGGTGGTCGCGGTGGTGACCCCGATCGAGACGCCCACCAGCCACAGGATGTAGCCGATCACCACGCCCCCGATGCCGCCGACGATTGTCTCGCTATGCGACGACTGCGGCACGTGTCAGAAGTTGATCATGTGGCCCGCAAGGCCGTGGAAGCACTCCTGCAACGCCTCCGACAATGTCGGGTGCGTGTGCACGTTGCGGGTCAGCTCGTTGACGGTCAAATCCCACTTCTGGGCCAGCGTCAGCTCGGGCAGCAGTTCGGACACGTCCGGGCCGATCAGGTGCCCCCCAAGCAGCTCGCCGTACTTTCCGTCGGCGACCAGCTTGACGAACCCCGCGGTCTCACCGAGCCCGTGCGCCTTGGCGTTCGCGGTGAACGGGAACTTCGCGACCTTGACGTCGTACCCCTCGTCGCGCGCCTGCTCCTCGGTGAGCCCGAAGCTGGCGACCTGCGGCTGGCAGAACGTCGCACGCGGCATCATCCGGTAGTCGCCCAGCTCCAAAGTCTCCGCGCCGGCGATGGTTTCGGCCGCGACCACGCCTTGTGCCTCCGCGACGTGCGCTAGTTGTAGCAGGCCGGTGACGTCGCCGATCGCGTAGATGTGCGGCACGTTGGTCCGCATCAGACCGTCGATCCCGATGGCCTTGCGCTCGGTCAGGTTCACTCCGGCTGCGTCGAGGCCGTAGCCCTCGACGTTGGGCCGAAAGCCGATGGCCTGCAACACTTTGTCGGCCTTGAGATCCTCGGGCTTGCCGTCCTTGCCGACGCTCACGGTGACCTGTGAGCCATCGTCTCTGATGCCCTCGACCTTGGTGCCGGTCAGTATCTTGACGCCCAGCCTCTTGAATTGCTTCTCGATCTCCTTGGAAACCTCGGCATCCTCGCTGGGCAGCGCACGCGGCAGGAACTCGACGATGGTGACCTCGACCCCGTAGTTGTTCAGCACGTAGCCGAACTCCATGCCGATCGCACCAGCGCCGGCGATGATGATCGAGCCCGGCAGCTCCCGCGACAGAATCTGTTCTTCGTAAGTGACAACGTTCTCCGACAGCGACGTGCCCGGGACGAGTTGGGCGTGGCTGCCC
This sequence comes from uncultured Actinomycetota bacterium, assembly GCA_963811535.1. Taxonomy (GTDB): domain Bacteria; phylum Actinomycetota; class Actinomycetes; order Mycobacteriales; family Mycobacteriaceae; genus Mycobacterium. The sequence continues at coordinate 503,313 of CAWERF010000005.1, forward strand.
GTGGCGATGATCACGTTGTCGAACGTGACGGTGTCGGTGCCGCCCTCGTTCAGGTCAACCGACAGCGTGTTCGCGTCTTTGAAAGTGCCCCGGCCGTGGATCTCGGTGATCTTGTTCTTCTTCATCAGGAAATGCACGCCGGCGACCCGGCCGTCGGCGACCTTGCGGCTGCGGTCGAAAGCGACGCCGTAGTCGAATGTCGCTTCGCCGTTGATGCCGAATGTCTTGGCCTGCTTGGTGAAGATGTGTGCCAGCTCAGCATTGCGCAGCAGCGATTTCGACGGGATGCAGCCGACGTTGAGGCACACTCCGCCCCAGTACTTGTGCTCGACGACTGCGATGTTCAGACCGAGTTGGGCGGCGCGGATGGCCGCGACGTACCCGCCGGGGCCGGCACCGAGAACGACGACGTCATAGTGGGTCACAGGCCCACCCTAGCGAGGTCTAGCGGGGGATCCAGTGGAAGACGTAGGCGCCGTAGAGCGCGGCCCCGGCGGCGGTCGCCGCGAAGGGGGCCGACAAAAGAGCGATGGATACCGCTGTGACTAGGGGTTTGTGTTCGACCATCGCCAGCAGCTGAGCCCCAACGGTGCAAATGACGATGAACATCAGCACCACGAAGACGGCCGGCGTCTTGTGCGTCGAGTGGAACCAGTAGTAGTACAGCGCCAGCCCGATGACCGCGGCGGGGATCCAGACGCCGATGAGCAGCAGGACCAACGTCCACCGCTTGAGGTAGTGGTACTGCCCGGGCACGACCACCGGCTGCGCGGACACCGGCACCGGCTCGGACGGCGGCGGTTCCTCGGGCGGCGCCTCCGGCTCGGCCGTTGCGGTGGCGTCCTCGGCGGTGGCGACGGCCTTCGGCGCCGCCGGGGTGGGCTCGGCGTGCGCGGCCGGCGGTTCCAGCGGATCGGGTCGGGCTTCGAGGCTGGGCTGGGTCTCGGGACCGGGGTCGACGGGTTCAGACACCGTGCACCGCCTCAATCGCCACCAGTACACCGAACCAGCCGGGTGCCAGCGCCAGGATGAACGCACCCAGCGTCGTCACCCAGCGCCGACCGGAGAACAGGATCAGCAGCAGCCCGATCCCGCTGGGGATGCCGACCACGAGCGCGATCACCACATCCGGGCGGATGTGCGTTCTCACCAGCAGCGTCAAGGCGATTCCCGCAATGATGCCAACCGCCGTGCCGACCAGCATCGCGCTCGTCAGCAACCACGAGCGAGGTAGGGGTATCACGATTACGACAGTAGCGGCTGCGGCGGCACTAGCCTTTCTCACGCGCCGTCGCGGCGCGACCCAACGGCACCGGGCACGCGTCGGCGGCCTCGGCCACCACGACCGCCCGGTTGGGTCCCGGCGGACGCTTGCCGGCGGCATAGTCCACGCCACGCAGCGGCGGTTCGGCCTCCAGCAGCGCGAGTTCGTCGGGCGTGAATGCCCTGCCCCTGCTCAGAAACCGCATGCCCACGGGCGCTTCCAGGCTGAAGCCGCCGCCGCGGCCAGGCACCGCGTCGATCACCAGCTGGGTGTGCTTCCACGCCTCGAACTGTGAGCCGGAGATCCAGACCGGGGCGCCCTCGAGGATGCCGAGCAGCACGTCGCGGTCGCCGACGATGAACTCCCCGTCGGGGTAGCACATCGGCGACGAGCCGTCGCAGCAGCCGCCGGATTGGTGAAACATCAGCGGGCCGTGGCGTGCGCGCAGCCGCCCCAGCAACTCCGCGGCGGCTTGCGTGATGAGCGCCCTGGGCGGCGTGGCGCCGCTCATTAGAGCCCTATGTTCTTCGCGCAAGCGCTCATCAGAAAAAGCCCATGGCCTTATCGCTGTAGGACACCATCAGGTTCTTGGTCTGCTGGTAATGATCCAGCATCATCTTGTGGTTTTCACGGCCGATGCCGGATTGCTTATATCCGCCGAACGCGGCATGGGCGGGGTAGACGTGGTAGCAGTTGGTCCACACCCTGCCTGCCTTGATGTCACGCCCGGCCCGATAGGCGGTGTTGCCGTCGCGGCTCCAGACCCCGGCACCCAGCCCGTAGAGGGTGTCGTTGGCGATACTGATGGCGTCGTCGTAGTCGCGGAACGAGGTCACGGCCACGACGGGCCCGAAGATCTCCTCCTGGAAGATGCGCATCTTGTTGTCCCCGGCGAAGATCGTCGGCTGCACGTAGAAGCCGCCCGACAGGTCACCACCCAACTCGGCGCGCTCCCCGCCCGTGACGATGCGGGCACCTTCGTCCTTGCCGATCTCGATGTAGGACAGCACCTTTTCTAGCTGGTCGTTGGAGGCCTGGCTGCCGATCATCGTCTCGGTGTCCAGCGGGTCGCCCTGGCGCACCGCCTTGGTGCGGATCGCGGCCAGCTCCAGGAATTCGTCGTAGATGTCGGCCTGCACCAGTGACCGCGACGGGCACGTGCATACCTCGCCCTGGTTCAGCGCGAACATGGTGAACCCCTCCAGGGCCTTGTCCTGGAAATCGTCGTGGGCGGCCATCACATCGGAAAAGAAGATGTTCGGCGACTTGCCACCCAGTTCCAGCGTGACCGGGATGAGGTTCTGGCTGGCGTACTGCATGATCAGCCGCCCGGTGGTGGTCTCCCCGGTGAACGCCACCTTGGCGATCCGATTCGACGATGCCAGCGGGCGGCCCGCCTCGAACCCGAACCCGTTGACCACGTTGACCACTCCGTCCGGCAACAGATCACCGATCAACGAGAGCAGGTACAGGATCGAGGCCGGGGTCTGCTCGGCCGGCTTGAGTACCGCGGCGTTGCCCGCGGCCAGCGCCGGGGCCAGCTTCCAAGTGGCCATCAAAATCGGGAAATTCCACGGAATGATCTGCCCCACCACCCCCAACGGCTCATGGAAGTGATACGCAACCGTGTCCTCATCGATCTGCGACAGGGAGCCCTCCTGGGCGCGGATCGCCCCGGCGAAATACCGGAAATGATCCACCGCCAATGGCAAATCCGCGTTCAGCGTCTCGCGGATCGGCTTGCCGTTATCCCACGCCTCGGCCAGCGCCAACGACTCCAGATTCGCCTCGATGCGATCGGCGATCTTGTTCAGGATCAACGCCCGCTCCGCGGCCGCGGTCTTGCCCCAGGCCGGCGCCGCGGCATGCGCGGCATCCAACGCCTTCTCGATATCGGCGTCCGTGGAGCGCGGCACCTCACAAAACACCTGCCCCGTCACCGGGGTCGGGTTCTCGAAATACTCCCCGCCAACCGGCGCCACCCACTCGCCGCCGATGAAATTGCCATAACGGGATTCGTACGACATCAACGAACCATCGGTACCCGGACGTGCATAGACGGTCATCAGCTGCTCCTACCTGAAGGTGTAACCCAGCTCACAGTACCGCCGGCGAGAGAATCGGTTCCATGGGCACCGATGAGCGCTCGCGCGAAGAGCAGACCGGCACCGATGAGCGCTCGCGCGAAGAGCAGACAACTCCTGAAGACCCGCTTCTCTGGCTCGAGGACATCACCGGCGACGCTGCGCTGGACTGGGTGCGGCAGCACAACGACCCCACGCTCGCGGAGCTGTCGGGCGACCGTTTCGACCGGATGCGCACTGAAGCGCTCGAGGTTCTCGACACCGATGCCCGCATTCCCTACGTGCGGCGGCGCGGCGATTACCTGTACAACTTCTGGCGCGACGCCGGGCACCCCCGGGGCCTGTGGCGGCGAACCACGCTGGACGAGTATCGCGGCGACAAGCCCGAATGGGATGTGCTGATCGACGTCGACGCGCTGGCCGCCGCGGACGACGAGAACTGGGTGTGGGGCGGCGCCAACGTCATCGAGCCGGAATACACGTTGGCCTTGGTCAGCCTCTCGCGGGGCGGCTCGGACGCGGCGTTCGTACGGGAATTCGACATGCGGACACGGCAATTCGTCGCCGACGGTTTCGCCCTTCCCGAGGCCAAGACTCAGATCGGCTGGGAGGATGAGAACACCGTGCTCGTCGGCACGGATTTCGGTCCGGGTTCGCTGACCGACTCCGGATACCCCCGGCTGGTCAAGCGGTGGCGGCGGGGCCAATCGCTGGACGACGCGGATGTGTTGTTTTCCGGCTCGCCCACCGATGTGGTCGTCAGTGGCTTGGTCGACAGGACGCCGGGTTTCGAACGCACGCTGGTGCACCGCGCCATCGACTTCTTCAACGACGAGGTGTACGAGCTTCGGGCCGGCGAGCTGATCCGCATCGACGCGCCGACCGACGCAACGGTGTCGGTGCATCGGCAGTGGTTGCTCATCGAGCTGCGCAGCGACTGGTATGCGGGTGCAAACGTGTATAAGGCCGGCTCGCTGCTCGCCACCAATTACGACGAGTTCCTCGCCGGGACAGGCGAATTACACGTGGTCTTCGAGCCGGATGCGCACACAAGCCTGAACCACTACGCGTGGACGCGGGACCGGCTTGTGATGGTCACCCTCGCCGACGTCGCCAGCCGCGTCGAGGTCGTCACCCCCGGTAGTTGGGGCCGCGAGCCGGTGCCAGACATTCCCGAGGCAACGAACACCGTGATCGCCGCCGCCGACGACACGGGCGATGAAATCTTCCTGGATTCAAGCGGATTCGACACGCCGTCGCGGCTGCTGCACGGCGCTGCCGGCGGGACGCCCCAGCAGATCAAATCGGCTCCCGCGTTCTTCGACGCCTCGGACCTCATGGTCACACAGCATTTCGCGACGTCTGACGACGGCACCGCGATCCCCTACTTCGTCGTCGTCCATCGTGACGCCGAGGGGCCGGCTCCGACACTGCTCGGCGGTTACGGCGGCTTCGAGGTGGCGCGCACGCCCGGTTACGACGGCGTGCTGGGCCGGCTGTGGCTGGCCCGCGGCGGCACATACGTGCTGGCCAACATCCGTGGCGGCGGCGAGTACGGACCGACCTGGCACACGCAGGCGATGCGCGAAGGCCGCCACTTGGTGGCTGAAGACTTCGCCGCTGTCGCAAGGGATCTGGTGGAACACGGCATCACCACGGTCAAGCAGTTGGGAGCGGAGGGCGGCAGCAATGGCGGCCTTTTGATGGGCATTATGCTCACCCAATACCCGGAGTTGTTCCGGGCGCTGGTGTGCAGCGTGCCGCTGCTCGACATGCGGCGGTTCCACCTGCTGCTGGCAGGCGCGTCGTGGATGGCCGAGTACGGCAACCCCGGCGACCCGGCGGACTGGGAGTTCATCGGCAAATACTCGCCCTACCAGAATATCTCGGCCGATCGGGAGTACCCGGCGGTGCTGATCACCACATCAACCCGCGATGACCGCGTGCACCCTGGTCATGCGCGCAAGATGACCGCCGCGCTGGAGGCCGTCGGTCACCGGGTCCGCTACCACGAGAACATCGAGGGCGGCCACGCGGGCGCGGCCGACAACGCGCAAACCGCGTTCAAGTCCGCGCTGGCGTTCGAGTTTCTGTGGCGAATGCTCAAGCCTTCCGCCGCAGACCGCCGATCATCGTGACGATGGCGCCGAATACCACGAGCACGCCGCCGGCGGCCAACGTCAGGTTCAGCCACTGGTGCAGGCTGTTCTCCCCCTGCGCAACCATGACCTCGGCGATTCGGCGCACGTCGCCGCTGGTGTGATTCAGCGCGTCATTGATCCGGCCGCGAGCCACCTCCAGCGCGGCCCAGCCGCCCCCGCCGACGAGCATTGCTGAAACACCAAGCGCTGCAAGGGCTTTGCCTCGTCGATGGGCCGACGCCAACGTCAGCAGTGCCAAGATCCCGGTCAGCACGGCACACCCGAGGCTGACCCACGCCCCCCAGGTCGCCAGCGGGCGAAGTTCCCCGGGCCGCAGATTACCGGTGGCCGTCACCGGAACAGTGACCTCAGCGGGGATCCTGATGTTCAGGTTGCTCAGCGTCTGCTGGAACGACGTGTCGGCCAGCATGGGCGCCAGGTCGACGACCCAGCCGCTACCGCTTTGACGCACGGAGTTGGTGAACAACCACTGGTGCGCTATGCGGTTCGCCTGCGCGAATTGACCCGGAAACGACGGGCTGGCGGTGTACGCGGCCGCCACGCCACTCACCAGGCTTTCGGTGGGGTTGTAGCCGTGGTCCCGGGCTATCTCGACCACCTGGGTTGTCAACTCCGACGCCATCGCGGCCTGCAGCGCAGGATCAGCGGCGGCCGACTGCGCCAGCGCGGCGTACCCGTCGACGTCGACGACGTTCCGCTGCGCCCACGAAACCGGAACGGTAACCGCCAGTGCGATCGTGGTGACGAGCCACAACAGGACCGTCAGCACGAAACGCACAAACCAACCCTAGCGTTCGCGGGCTTCCCGGCGCGGACGACGCAGCGCCATCCACGTCGTCTGCTTGTTCATCCGCGCCTGCGCCTTGGGGGAAGCGGTGTAGTAGTTGGCGCCGGACCCTAACTTGATCCTCGGCTCGACGACCGTCTCCACCCGGCAGAATTTGCGCAGCCCCTCGGCCCCGCCGAAGCGGGCGCCGATGCCCGAGGACTTCCAGCCGCCCATCGGCGCGCTCGTGCACGACAGGTTGGAAACGGCGTCGTTGATGTTGACAGCACCGCAATCCAATTGCACGGCGATATCTTTGGCGCGTTCGAGATCACCGGAGAACACGGAAGCCGACAAGCCGTACGGGCTGTCATTGGCCAACCGGATGGCCTCGGACTCGTCCGGCACCTTCATGATCGGCAGGGTCGGGCCGAACGTCTCCTCGGTCATGCAGGACATCGAGTGGTCGACGTCGACGAGCACGGTCGGCGGGTAGAAGACACCGTTTCCGGGCATTCGCTCGCCGCCCGTCAGCACCCGCGCGCCCCTTGCCCTGGCGTCCGCGACGTGCCGTTCGATGACCGCCAGCTGGTTCTCGTCGATCAGCGACCCGTAGTTGTAGCCTTCGCCCGAACCGACTTTCAGCGCATCGACGTCGCGCACGACCGTATCCACGAACTTGTCAAAAACCTGTTCGTGCACGTAGACGCGCTCGACCGAAACGCACATCTGTCCGGCGTTGAACATCGAGCCCCACACCGCGGCATGCGCAGCCAGGCCGATGTCGGCGTCCTCGAGCACGATCATCGGGTCCTTGCCGCCGAGTTCCAGGCTGACCGGGGTGAGCCGACGCGCGGCGCGTTCCATCACCTTGCGGCCCGTCGCGCTGGAGCCGGTGAACTGCACGAAATCGACGTTGTCGATCACCGCCTCGGACACTTCGCGGGCGCCCTGCGCCAGCGCGAACACCTCGGGTGCGCCGCATGCGCGCCAGCCACGCATAAGGATCTCGGCGGTCAGCGGAGTGCGCTCCGAGGGCTTGAGCAGCACCGCGCACCCGGCGGCCAGCGCACCGATTCCGTCCATCAGCGCGTTGGCGACCGGGAAGTTCCACGGCGCGATGATGCCGACGACCGGCCGCGGCCGGTAGTGCACCGTGATCTTCTTTATCGCTAGGAACGGCTGTGACGGCGGCCGCGTCTCCGGCGCCAGTGCCTTCTCCATCGTCTTGATGTAGTACGACAAGATCATGATGAGCAGCGGCACCTCCTGGGTGGCGTCCGCGCGGGACTTGCCGGTCTCTTTGACCAGCAGATCCTCTAGCTCGTCGCGGTGCTCGCCCAGCCACACCGCGTAGCGCGCCAGCACCTTTGCGCGCCCTTTCGGGCCCCGCTTGTCCCACTCGCGTTGGGCCGCTTTCAGAACGGCGGCGATCCGCGGCACGTCGGCGGGATCGGTCCACCGCACTTCGCCGGCGACCTCTCCGGTCGCGGGGTTGCGGATGGTGCCCGTCTGGGATGGCTGAACGTCGGCGGTCGCGGTCATCCCGTCATGCTAACGGCGGGTGTGAGCTGCGTCTCAGCGGCGGTCTGGCACGATGCCGCGAACGTATGCGGCCTGCCCGAGGTGCTGGGCGCAGTCGTCGACGATGCTGACCAGGCGCGCGCTGGCAGTGACCGGTGGATTCCAGCCCCGGTCGACGATCCGCTCGAGATCGGCTACGGTCAGCGTCTCGACGAAGTCCACAGTCATCTCGTGGACCGCGTGGTAGTAGCCGGCGAGCAGGTCGGCAGGGGCACGTACCTTGGCCACGTCGTCGGGGCCGTGCCCATAACCGCTGTCTTGCGGCGGGAGGTCCATCCGGAACCGGTCGGCCCAGCGCTCCCGAGTCCAAACATCCTCCGTCTTGGCGATGTCGCTGATCTGGATGTCCTGCACCCGCGCGCCGTGCCAGATCAACCAGGCGATGCTGTTGGCTTTCGGTGTCGGGCGCCAGAAAGACACCTCGTCGGTGAGCTCGTCGGTCAGGTCGTCGACGTGCTCGATCAGACGGGTGAATGAGTCGCGCAGCAGTTCCTGCGCTGCGGCTGCATCGCTGTCGGACATATCGGCGACGCTACGCCCACGCCAAGGCGCGGCGGCAGGCATGCTGGTCTGGTGCCGCGCTCAGTGCCGCGTCCAGGTTGGGATCCGTTTCGGTCCCGGGAGCGGCTGACCTCGTTGCTGCGGTCGACGGCGTCTCCGGTGACATCCGGCGCCGCGGTGGCCTACCGGACGTTGTTCCTGACGCTTCGCCGGCTCGTTGTGGGCCGCGGCCTTCGGGTCCGTTTCGATTCACATGATCTGACCCTGACGGTGACAGAGTTCGACTCCCGCCTCGATCTACGCGGCCTCGCCGTCGGTCAGCTCGGCGACGTCCTGGTGGTCGCCCGCGACATCCGCTGGGACGATTACCGGTTCGATCAGGCGATGGCCGTGCTGCACAATGTTCACTTCCGCCCGAGCGTGCCGTCGGAGATCGTGGCCGCCCCCGTGGAACTCACGCTCAAGCTTCCCGCCGAGATCCTCGAGGATCTCGTACATCTGGGCACCGCGCGGATGGCGGTAGAGGTTGGTGACAACGGCACCGCCCGGCTGCGCTGGGCCCGCTATCCGGCCTGGGGCCATCTCGAAGTCGAAGTGCGGGTGGTGGGGACGGCGTTGTGGCTGACACCGCGGGCGCTGGTGGTGCGCCGGCAGCGGTGGGCGCTGCCCGGCAGGATGCCGATCTACCCCATTGGCCTTCCAGACATTCCCAACGGCCTGGTGATCACCAAAGTCACACTGCAATCCCGGTCGGTCCTCGTGCATGGTTTGTTGCCGGAGTGGCGCACCGACATGCCGCTTGGCCGGTTGGAGGACATCGTCTCGCAGCTCAGCTCACGCAGCGGCGTGCTCAATCTGGCCCGCTCGGCCTGGCCGGGTTGACGTAGTGCGAGGCGATGTCGGCCATTCCGGCGCGCAACTGTGACCAGTCTTCCCCGGCCACGCAGCGCCACCGCCGTTCGAGGCGCGTCAAGGTCGCGGTGGTCACCTGAGCCGCTGCTTCACCGGCGACCGTAAGCCGAATCTGCTTGGCGCGCCGGTCTTTCGGATCCGGCGATCGGGTGATGTAGCCGTCGCGTTCCAAGCGGTCGATGACGAACGTGAGCGCCTGCTTGGACGTGTTGAGTCGCGCCGCCAGGGCGGTGAGCCGCGCGCTGCCCTGCGCCAAGAGCACCAGCAGCGACGCGTCCAGCGGTTGCGCGGAGATGTCGTTCTGCGCGTATGCATCGGCCAGCTCTCGCCCGAGCTGATAACTCAGCCGAGCCACCAGCGCGGTCAGCGGCAGCCCGTGTATGTCCACCTCGCTGTCGACCGGCGGGACCGCGGAGTCTGTTCGGGGCCGGGGCATACGGAAAGACTAACGCATCAAAGTACAGTATCTTTACTACATGCTACGGCGATGGCTGACAATGGTTCTCGTCGCGGGGTCGGTATCGGCTGCCGCCTGCGGGTGTGGCCCGCACCGCGCCGCGGCGGCCCCGGGCGACCAGGACGGCACGTTCGAGTTCGACGGCCTGACCCGCACCTATCTACTGCACGTCCCGACGGGCGACGGCCATCCCGCCGGACTCGTCGTGAACCTGCATGGCGGCGGCGGCGACGGGCAGGGTCAAGAGCGGCTCACGAACTTCGATGCCGCCGCCGACCGGCATGGGTTCGTCGTCGTCTACCCCGATGGCATCGGCAAGAACTGGGCTGACGGGCGTGGCGCCTCGGAGCCCGACCGTCAGGGCATCGACGACGTGGGGTTCATCGTGGCGCTCGCCGCAAAGCTCGAACACGACTTCGGGATCGACCCCGGCCATGTGTTCGCCACCGGGATGTCCAACGGCGGCTTCATGAGCAACCGGCTCGGCTGCGATCGGCCCGACGTGTTCGCCGCGATCGCCCCTGTTGCAGGCACGCTCGGCGTCAACGTGGCGTGCGCACCGTCGCGGCCAGTCGCGGTCCTGGAGACGCACGGCACCGCGGACCCGATCGTGCCGTTCAACGGCGGCCCGATGACCGGCCGCGGTGGCGCGAGCACGATCGTGTCGGCACCGGCGATGGTCGCGCGGTGGCGCGGCATCGACCGGTGTGATGCCGCCCAGAACGACGAGACACTGCCGGACGCCGGCGACGGCACGCAGGTCCATCGGATCACCGCAACCTCGTGTTCCGGCGCGGATGTGGTGTTCTATCAACTCGACAACGGAGGCCACACCTGGCCGGGCGGTTTGCAATACCTTGCCAAGGCGGTCATCGGCCCCACCAGCCATGCCTTCGGCGCGTCCGACGCCATCGCCGACTTCTTCGCCACAAACGGCAGGTAGGCGCTCATAACACTTGACAGTCATATGACTTTGTAGTGATATGAAAGTGTGGACGCATTCGCCGTGATCGCCGACCCCACCCGGCGACACATCCTCGATGAGCTGCGTGAGGCGTCGGCCGATGTCGGGACCCTCATTGAGCGCCTCGGGCTCTCGCAGTCGCTGGTGTCGAAGCATCTCGGTGTGCTGCGCGAGGCCGGCGCGGTCGAGGTGGAAGTCGCCGGCAAGCGGCGTGTGTATCACCTGGCCGAGGACCCACTGCCCGCCGTGTTGGCGTGGGTGACGCCGTTTCACCGCAAATGGGCCGCAAGCCTGGACCACCTGTCCCGACTCATCGACGAGGAGCAGACATGACTCATCCGCCGCAGGCGACGCTCGAGAACCGCGACGACCGTTGGGTGCTCACCTTCACCCGCGAACTGGCCCACCCCGTCGAGGTGGTGTGGCCGTGGCTCACCGACCCGGAGCGGGTGCGCCGATGGTCGCCCGCGGTGCCCGACCACCCATTCGACGGCATCGGCCCGCGCCGAGCCACCGCGTGAACTCGTGCACCGCTGGGGTCCTGATCTGCTGCGCTGGCGACTGACACCGACCGACACCGGCTGCCGGCTCACGCTGCAGCACGAGATGGCCGAGCGCACCCACGCCGCCGAGAACGCCGGCGGATGGCACATCTGCCTGGACGTGCTGAGCGGCCACCTCGACGGCACGAACCCTGCGCGACTCGTCGGCGAGACCGTGATGGAGCACGGCTTCCCGGAGCTACGCGACGGCTACGCCAAGCTACTCGGGTGACGCGCCGTGAAACACGGCCTCGACGTTGTTGCCGTCCGGGTCGCGGACGAACGCGCCGAAGTAGCCGGGGTGGTATTCGGGCCACCGGCGCGGGGCGTGCAGCGACTCGGCGCCCAAGCCCACCGCGGTGTCGTAGAACGCCTTGACCCCGTCGACGTCGGCCGCCTGGAAAGCGACATGGATCTCGCGGTTCGGGCCCATGTCCTTGCCGTCGGCGATCCAGAAATCGGGATGGCCGTCCTTTCCGTATCCGATCGCTAGGCCGAAGTCCATCTGCCGCGGGTAGCCGAGCACACCCAGCACCCGGTCGTAAAACCCTTTGGCCTTCCCGAAATCGCTGCAGTTGATGCCGAAGTGATCGATCACCGGCCCATCCTGGCATGGGAGGCCGACACCGCCGTACAGTTCAATAATGACGTTCGATCTGCTAATTAAGGGCGGCACAATCGTCGACGGTCTGGGCGGCGAACCCTACGTCGGCGACGTGGCGGTCAAGGACGGCGTGGTCGCCGCGATCGGCACGGTCTCCGGCGACGCCGCACGCGAGATCGATGCGACCGGACTGCTCGTGACTCCCGGCTTCGTCGACCTGCACACGCACTATGACGGCCAGGCCATCTGGTCGGACCGGATGACGCCGTCGTCGGCACATGGCGTGACGACCGCGGTGATGGGCAACTGCGGCGTCGGCTTTGCGCCGTGCCGCAAAGACGACCACAACGTGCTCGTCGACGTCATGGCCGGCGTCGAGGACATCCCCGGCGTCGTCATGGTCGACGGCCTGCCATGGGACTGGGAGACCTTCCCGCAATACATGGATGCCCTGGAGTCGCGAAAGCGCGACATCGATGTGGCCGCTTACCTGCCGCACTCGCCGCTGCGGGTGTATGTGATGGGCGAGCGGGGAGTCGACCGCGAGCCCGCCACGCCGGAAGATCTCGCGAAGATGCGGGCACTGGCCAAGGAGGCGATCGAGACCGGCGCACTTGGCTTCGCGTCGTCGCGGTTCGTGTTGCACAAGACGTCCGGTGGCGAGCAGATTCCGACGTACAACGCCGCGAGGGAAGAGGTTGAGGCGATCGCCCGCGGCGTCGCCGACGGCGGCGGCGGGCTGATCCAGTTCGTACCCGACATCCCGGCGGGCGGATACGAGTCCGTCCTGGGGCAGATCTTCGAAGTCGCCCAGGATGTCGGGCTCCCGGTGACGTTCAGCATGGCCACCGGTAATGGCGGCGATCCGATCTGGCCCGACGCGTTCACGTTGATCGAGAAGTTCACGTCGGCGGGCACGGACATCACAGCGCAGATGTTCCCCCGCCCCATCGGTCTGGTCATCGGCCTTGAGCTGACCGGCAATCCGTTCGTGCTGTACCCGAGCTACCGCGAGATCGCCGACCTACCGCTCGCCGAGCGGGTCGCCGAGATGCGCAAACCCGAAGTGCGCGCGCGGATTCTGGCCGACAAGGCGACAGAAGTCGGGAATCCGCTGCTGTTCCTGGCGCAGATGTGGGAGTGGATGTACCCGCTTGGCGAAAAGCCTGACTACGAACCCGACCGAGCGCAGAGCATCCTCGCCCGGGCGACGGCAAAAGGCATCAGCCCGAAGGAGGAAGCCTACGACCGGCTGCTCGACGACGACGGTCACGCGATGTTGCTTGTCGCGATGGGCAACTACGAGAACAACTCCCTCGACACGGTCGGGGAGCTGCTGCGTCGCGACGACGTGGTGCTCGGGCTCGGCGACGGCGGTGCACATTACGGGATGATCTGCGACGCAAGCTATCCCACGTTCCTGCTCGCGCATTGGGCGCGAGACCGCGCGTCCTGGCGGATGAGCGTGGCCGAAGCGGTGCGGCAGCTGACGTCGGTGCCGGCTCGTGTCGCCGGCTTGGCCGACCGCGGGCGAATTGCCGTGGGTTACAAGGCCGACCTCAACGTGATCGACCACGCGGGGCTGACACTGCACCGCCCGACCGTCACGTATGACCTGCCCGCGGGCGGTCGTCGTCTCGACCAAACCGCCGACGGGTACGTCGCGACGATCGTGTCCGGCCAGCCGATCGCCGAGAACGGCGCGCCGACGGACGCGCGGCCGGGCCGGCTGGTGCGAGGCCGCCAACCCGCCCCCGCCTGACGCCGCACCGCCGCCCGCCAACTGTGCGGTTTCGCACCGTCGGCCCCAATGACGAAGGCCCGGTCTGCCGAAGCAGACCGGGCCCCGTCGTTGGCGACTTTAGAAGTCCATGCCGCCCATGCCACCGGTCGGGTCGCCCGCGGCAGCAGGCGCCTTCTCCGGCTTGTCGGCGACAACCGCCTCGGTCGTGAGGAACAGGCCGGCGATCGACGCGGCGTTCTGCAGCGCCGAGCGCGTGACCTTGACCGGGTCGGCAACGCCTGCGGCCAGCAGGTCCTCGTACTGACCGGTCTCGGCGTTCAGGCCGGTTCCGGCCGGGGAGTTGCGCACCTTCTCGGCGACGACGCCGGGCTCCAGCCCGGCATTGAAGGCGATCTGCTTCAGCGGGGCCTCCAGCGCCACCTTGACGATGTTGCCGCCGGTGGCCTCGTCACCGGACAGCTTCAGCTCGTCCAGCGACGGCGCCGACTGCAGCAGGGCCACGCCGCCACCGGCGACGATGCCCTCCTCGACGGCCGCCTTGGCGTTGCGGACCGCGTCCTCGATGCGGTGCTTGCGCTCCTTGAGCTCCACCTCGGTGGCGGCACCGGCCTTGATCACCGCAACACCGCCGGCCAGCTTGGCCAGACGCTCCTGCAGCTTCTCGCGGTCGTAGTCGGAGTCGCTGTTCTCGATCTCCTGGCGAATCTGGGCGACCCGGCCGGCGATGGCCTCGGGATCACCCGCACCCTCGACGATCGTGGTCTCGTCGCGGGTCACGACGACCTTGCGGGCCCGGCCCAGCAGCGAGACGTCGGCGTTCTCCAGCGTCAGGCCGACCTCTTCGCTGATGACCTGGCCACCGGTGAGGATCGCCATGTCCTGCAGCATCGCCTTGCGGCGGTCACCGAAGCCGGGGGCCTTGACGGCGACTGACTTGAACGTGCCACGGATCTTGTTGACGACCAGGGTGGACAACGCCTCGCCCTCGACGTCCTCAGCGATGATCAGCAGCGGCTTGCCGGCCTGGATCACCTTCTCCAGCAGCGGCAGCAGGTCCTTGACGGTCGACACCTTGGAGCTGACCAGCAGGATGTACGGCTCCTCGAGGACGGCTTCCTGTCGCTCGGGGTCGGTGACGAAGTAGCCCGAGATGTAGCCCTTGTCGAACCGCATGCCCTCGGTGAGCTCGAGCTGCAGGCCGAAGGTGTTGGACTCCTCCACGGTGATGACGCCCTCGTTGCCGACCTTGTCCATGGCCTCGGCGATCAGCTCGCCGATCGACGAGTCGCCCGCGGAAATGCCTGCGGTGGCGGCGATCTGCTCCTTGGTCTCGACCTCCTTGGCCGACTTGAGCAGTGTCTCCGTCACCTTCTCCACGGCCTTGTCGATGCCGCGCTTGAGGCCGAGCGGGTTGGCACCGGCGGCCACGTTGCGCAGACCCTCCCGGACCAGAGCCTGGGCCAGCACGGTGGCGGTGGTGGTGCCGTCGCCGGCGACATCGTCGGTCTTCTTGGCGACTTCCTTGACCAGCTCAGCGCCGATCTTCTCGTATGGGTCCTCCAGCTCGATCTCCTTGGCGATGGACACGCCGTCGTTGGTGATCGTGGGGGCACCCCACTTCTTCTCGAGGACGACGTTGCGGCCCTTGGGACCCAACGTCACCCTTACCGCGTCCGCGAGGCTGTTCAGGCCCCGCTCGAGGCCGCGACGGGCCTCTTCGTCATACGCAATTGTCTTGGCCATTGCGAAGTGATTCCTCCGGATTGGGGATGGCACACGTCTGCGGCCGGGCGCGGTGCCCGCGACGGACGACCAGAGCTGTGCGGCTCGGTCTCACCGGTCCGACCTAGCACTCGCCGGTCGCGAGTGCCAACGTCATTCTTAGCACTCGCCTATGACGAGTGCAAGGTCGCCCCGCGGCCCGCCGCTGTGGCAACCTGGAGCCGATGTCTCTCGTCGTACCGCCCTATCCGCCAGCCCGGTATGTGAAGGACGAACCGGAGGTCAGCGCCTGGCTTCGGCGGGGAGATGAACCACCGGATTATGACTCCTTGGGGCTCGTCAAGTACCACTACCTGGCCAACCAGCAAGCCACCGACGGTGACTACGGCTTGTATCGCGTTGACCTGGCCCCGAAGGCCGGCGGACCGGGGCCGCACTTCCACCGGGCGATGTCGGAGGCCTTCTTCGTTCTGTCGGGCACGGTGAAGCTCTACGACGGCCGCGACTGGATCGACGGCAACCAGGGCGACTTCCTCTATGTGCCGCCTGGCGGCGTGCACGGCTTCCGCAACGAGGCCGACGCACCCACGTCGATCCTGATGCTGTTCGCTCCCGGCGCACCCCGCGAGGCCTACTTCGAAGGCTTTGCCAAGCTCGGCGACATGACCGACGACGAGCGTCGGGAGTTCTTCATCCTCAACGACAACTTCTTCCTCTAGACCCCCTGCCGGCGGGCCCGAATCGACGGGGGCTTATAGCTCGAGCAGCGCCGGCAGGTCGGCCACCGAGTCGAGGACGTGGTTGGGCTGCATCGCGAACTCGTCCGCCGCCCAGCGGTCCAGGGTGTCCTGCCGGAACTTGCCGGTGCGAACAAGGACACCCGTCATCCCCACCACCTGCGCGGCGAGCACATCGTTATTCAGGTCGTCGCCGACCATGTACATCTGCTCGGCGTCCACCCCGAGGCGGCTTGCCGCGGCGAGGAAGCCTGCGGGCGCGGGCTTTCCGACTGCGGTCGCCTTGCGGCCCGAGGTTTCCTCCATCCCGATCAGATACATGCCGGTGTCGACGCGCAGCCCCTCGGTGGTGTTCCACGACGTGCTGCGGTGCATCGCGACCACCGGCACACCCCGGGCCATCCAGTCGTAGACCCGGCTCAGCGTCAGATGCTCGTACTCCGGCCCGGCCCCACCCATCAGTACGACGTCCGGGGCGTCGACGTGGTCGTGCGGCCCGAAATCGGTCGACGCGACGAGGTCGATGCCCGGCATGTCCTCACTGACGTTGCCGCTGTTGACGAGGAAACATCGGGCATCCGGGTAGTTGTTGCGGACGTACTCGGCGGTGAGCACGGCCGAGGTGATCACCTCGTCGGCGCGGACCTTCATCCCGGCGTCGGCCAAAGCCACCGCGATCTGCCGCCGTGTGCGGGTCGTGGTGTTGGTCAGATAGGAGCACGCGATCTGGTTGTCGTTCAGGACGTGCAGCGTCTCCGCGGCGCCGGGGATCGGCTTCCACGAGGTCACCAGCACCCCGTCGATGTCGAACAGCACACCACCGACAGCCATGTTGCGACAGTAAACCGCAACCGCGTTGCTGCAAGTCGAACCCACCTAGCCGCGCAGGTGGTAGTCCTCCGGGATCATCTCACGGGTCCGCTCAGCGAATGTCTTGCCGCTATAAGGCAGTTGAGTGACGACCTTGCCACCGGGGTGGCGGTAGTAGCTGTTGCAGTTGGCGAGCCATACCTTGCCCGCCATCGCGGCCTGGATGTCGGCGTTGTACCGGTCCTGCGCCTGGCGTGTGACCTCGACGGTGCGGGCGCCGCGCCCGCCCATTGTGTCGAGGATGTGTCGGATGAAGGCCGTCTGCACCTCGTGGATGAAGAGGATCGAGTTGACGCCGTTGGTGTTGGGCCCGTAGAGGACGAAGAAGTTCGGGTAGCCGGTCACCAGCGTGCCCAGGTAGGCCTCCGGCCCGTTTCGCCATTCGTCGTGCAGCCGGCGGCGGCCGGTTCCGTGGACGTCGATGCTGCTGAGGTAGTCGGCGGCCTTGAAGCCGGTGCCGTAGATCACCGTGTCCACCGGGTGCTCGACGCCGTCGGCCGTGCGCAGGCCCCGCTCGGTGAAGTCGACGATCGGCGAGGTCTCCAGGTGCACGTGCGGCAGCGCGAACGTCGGAAACCACTCGCGCGACATCAGCGGCCGCTTGCAGCCCACCGGGTAGTCCGGCGTCAGCTTGGCGCGCAGCTCGGGGTCGGACACCTTGCGCGTCAGATAGCTGCACGCGAGCTCCGTCGCTTCGCGCGTCTGATCGGCGTCCTCGTCGAAGCTGGACGTCTCATAGGAATTGAAGATCTCGTCGCGAAGCGCCAGTGCCACGCTGGGATCGCGTTCGAACAGCTCCTGCTGCTCCGGGGTGAACGGGACGTCGTGTCGTGGCGACACCCAGATCGGCGTGCGCTGAAACACCGTGAGGTGCGCGGTTTCCGGGGCGATCGCGGGCACGTACTGGATTGCGCTGGCGCCGGTGCCGATCGACGCCACTCGCTCCCCGGCCGTCGAGCGGCTGTGATCCCAGCGCGACGAGTGGAATGCTCGGCCCCGGAACTTCTCGGCCCCCGGTATTGCCGGGATGTTCGGCACGTCCAGCATTCCGACGGCGCTGACCACGACATCGAAATGGTGCGCCGCGCCGCTGTCGGTGGTCAGCGTCCAACGGCGATCTCGGTCAGACCATTGGACGGTCTCGATGACGGTGTTGGCGCGGAGGTGTCCGTGCAGCCCATGGTCGGCCGCGACTTTTTCGAGGTACTCGAGGATCTCCGGCTGATTGGCGTACGTCTTGCTCCACCGCGGATTGAGCGCGAACGAAAACGAGTACAGGTGCGAGGGCACGTCGCAGGCGGCGCCGGGAAATGTGTTGTGCCGCCACGTCCCCCCGAACCCGTCGTCGCGGTCGAAGATTGTGAAGTCGTAGCCGCCGTCGGCGAGCTGGATGCCCATCGCGATGCCGCCCGCGCCGGCACCGATGATCGCGGCCTTCGGTTTCATCCCCACTGCGCGAAGTACGGTCGTTCGGGCTTGGTCTTCTGAACCAGGATGAACACCACTCCCCACGGGTCGGAGAACCACGTGGTGCGCACACCGGCGACGTCCGCGACGCCCTCGACAAGGAAGCGCACCCCCTTGCTCTCCAACTCGGCTCGGGTGGCGTCGATGTCGTCGCAGATCAATCCGACATGAGACAGCCCGTGATCGGCCAGGCCGGCATCGACGCGCTCGGCACCACCGTCGATGTTGACGTACTCGATCACCTCGAGCACCCGGTCGCCGTCGTCGTCGAAGCCGACGATCGCGGCCTTCATCTTGGGGTCGGCCACCAGCTCGCCCATGTCGTTTCGGATCGCGTCGCCGTCCATCAGGTAGGGCGGTGACAGCACGCGAAGGCCGAGCACATCGCGGTAGAACGCCACCGCCGCCTCACAATCCGGGACACACACGCCCGTGTGGGCCACTCCGGTGATCACATTCTCAATACTGCCGCAGAAGCGGTAATCGCATTACCTGAATTTCAGCGACCCGCCCGTCTAATTGGGTGGGCCCGACCAGCGATCCGCCCAGATACTTTCGGCCACCCACGGCGACGCCGTCGCCGCGATCGACCACGCCTGCTCGGCCGGCACGTCGATCACCCGATACCGCTTGCGGCCCGCCGCGGTCGCCGCGATCAGCGTCGCGACCCGGGCACGCCGCTGCGGCAGCGTTTGGCGCACGGTCCACCCGATGATGCCCGCGGCCGCGATGCAGTCACGCCGCCGCTCCAGGCTCCCGGTGCGCGCCACCAACCAGCGGCCGTCGACGCGGTGCCCCAGCGCTCGCACCCGGTCCGCGGCCAGCAGGCCGCAACACACAGTCACTCCGGCCCAGACCGGCCACACCCAGACCGGCAGGCCGACGATCACCGCGGCCGCGGCCAGCGCCACAGCGGCCAGCATCGGCAACGCCAGCGCGCGCGTCCAGCGACGCCGGGACGACACCGGGCCGTGGCCCCGCAGCGGCCCGACGACGGCGTCGCGGTTCTCGATCAGGTCGGCCAGCACCGATTGCGCCGTCGCCGCGGGCGATGGCGGCAACAACGCCGACGACTCCCCCTCACCCCTCACGCCCGTCATTACCGCGTCGAGCCGCGCACCACCCGTCGCCCGGACCAGCAACGGCTCGCGCAGCGTGCCGCCACGCAATCTCCGCATGTCGAAGGTGTGCTCACGCACCCGCAGCAGGCCGTGCCGCAAGTGCAACACGTCGGCGTCCCGGCGCAGCACCAGGTTGCCCCACGTCAGCAGCGAGAAGATCACGGACAGAATGACCGACAGCAGCACCAGCACCAGTGCGACGACGATGACCGCAACGCCGACCCCGAATCGGTGCACCGCCTCGGCGCCGGACCGTGCGACTCCCGATCGCCGCAGCGCCAAACCGAGACCGGCCTGGTACGCGACTCCCGCCGCGGCGACGATCATCACCAGCCCCGAGAAGCTCAGCGGGCTGTACCGCAGCCAGGACGGATGCCATCGCGCCAGCACCCGGCCGGCCGGCTCGGCGGATTCCGCGGCAGCGGTCGGCAGCGACTCGGACAGCAGGGTGGCCCTCAGCCGCGGCACCTGGGCCGCCTCCACGGCGTCCAACTCGAACTTCTTCTCACCGATCGCGTCATGCCCCGTCCCGACTCGCAGCACGGTGAGTCCCAGTAGCCGGTGCAGCAGCCTGGCGTCGGTCTCTACCGAGCGAATTCTGTTGAGTGGCAACGAGATAAGCCGACGCCGCAGCACACCGGTCTGCAATGCCACGCTTTTGCCGTCGATCCGGTAGGTCGTCGTGAACCAGCGGGCCAACCCGAACACGACGGTCAGGGAAAGCGCCGCCAGCGGCCACACCTGACTACCCGTCGCCGAACCCAGCACGATCGACCCGACCAGCACGGGCAACTGCCGCAGCACCTCGTGCACCGGATGCACCAACAACATCCGCGGGCTGAGCCGATGCCACTCCGTCATGTGGCGTCCTCGGCGCCAAGCGCCGCAATGTCGGTGAGCCGGGCGACGACCAGGTCGGCGACTGCGGCGTCGAGGGCGACGATGTGCACGGCCCCGGCCGACGACGCGGTGGTCACGGTGACATTGGCCAGGCCGAACAGCCGGTCCAACGGACCCCGATGGGTGTCGACGGTCTGCACCCGCGAGATCGGGGCGATGCGGCGCTGTTGAACCAGCCAGCCCGTCCTGGTGAACACGGCCTGCGGGCTGATCTCCCAGCGGTGCACGCGATATCGCCAGACCGGCACGACGATGATGTGCAGGACCATCAGCAACGCGGTACCGGCGGCGACCACCACGTGCGGCCAGACCGGGTGCGGCAGCACGACAACCCACACCACCTGGACGGCCGCCGGGACGATCCACGCCAGTGCCGCCGACACGGCCCACAACAGGGGTGCGGTGCGGCTCGGCGGATTCGCCGGTTCGGCGAGCGCGATCACGTCGTTCCGTATCGTTTGGATAGCACCATGAACGACGATACGTTCCGGGCTTGAGGAGCCTTGATGAGCAGCAAATGGACAGCAGCCGACGTTCCGGATCAATCGGGCCGCGTCGCGGTCGTCACCGGAGCCAACACAGGTATCGGATATGAGGCCGCAGCGGTACTGGCCGACAAGGGCGCACGCGTCGTGCTCGCGGTGCGCAATCTCGACAAGGGCAAAGGCGCCGCGGCCCGTATCACCGCACAGAGCCCCAACGCCGACGTCGGGCTGCAGCAGCTCGACCTCACGTCGCTCGACTCGGTGCGGGCCGCGGCAGACGAACTGAAAAACGCGCATGAGCGAATTGACCTGCTGATCAACAACGCCGGCGTGATGTACACGCCGAAGGGCACCACCAAGGACGGGTTCGAGCTGCAATTCGGCACCAACCACCTGGGCCACTTCGCGCTGACCGGGCTTCTGCTCGACCGGTTGCTTCCGGTGCAGGGTTCGCGGGTGGTAACGATCAGCAGCCTCGGCCACCGCATCATCGCCAAGATCCACTTCGACGATCTGCAATCCGAACGCAGCTACAACCGCGTCGCCGCATACGGCCAGGCCAAACTGGCCAACCTGCTGTTCACCTACGAACTGCAGCGCCGCCTGGCCGCCAAGGGCGCACCGACGATCGCGGTCGCCGCGCACCCGGGTGGCTCGAACACCGAGCTCATCCGCAACTCGCCCGCGCCGGTACGGGCCGTCGCCAACCTGCTCGGCCCGATGATCTTCCAGAGCGCCGAGATGGGCGCGCTGCCGACGCTGCGGGCCGCCACCGACCCGGCCGTGCAGGGCGGCCAGTACTACGGTCCCGACGGCCTCGGCGAACAGCGCGGCTATCCGAAGGTCGTTCAGTCCAGCAAGCAGTCTCACGACGAGCAGTTGCAGCGCCGGCTCTGGACCGTGTCCGAAGAGCTCACCGGCGTGACATACCCGGTCTGATCGATGCGATCCGTCGAAGCCCACGCCCGTGTGGTCGCGGACCTGATCCGCCCCCGCCCAGCGGCCACCGTCGCGCTCGCGCAGGCCGAAGGGCTGGTGTTGGCAGACGACGTCGTTGCCCGGCTTTCTCTGCCCGGGTTCGACAACTCGGCGATGGACGGCTACGCGGTGATCGCCGACGACGTCGCGGCCGCCACCGAGGAGCAGCCGGTGGTGCTTCCGGTCGCCGAAGACATACCAGCCGGGCGAACCGACCCGCTCACATTGAAATCCGGTACGGCACATCGGATTATGACGGGTGCGCCGCTGCCGGCCGGCGCGACCGCGGTGGTGCCGGTCGAAGCCACTGACCGTGGGTTGGACACGGTTTCGATCCGCGTCGCCCCAAAACCCGGCCAGCACATTCGGCGGGCGGGTGAGGACGTCACCGCCGGCACCACCGTGGTGCGGGCGGGCCAGGTCGCGACCCCGGCCGTGCTGGGTTTGGCCGCCGCGCTGGGTCTCATTGAGTTGGGGGTGATTCCGCGGCAGCGGGTGCTGGTGATGTCGACCGGCGCCGAACTGGTGCGGCCGGGCACGCCGCTGCAGCCGGGCCAGATCTACGAATCCAACGCGGTGATGTTGGCCGCCGCGGTCCGGGAGGCCGGTGGGGAGGTGATCGCGGCACCGACGACCGGCGACGACGTCAACCAGTTCCGCGACGTGCTGCACACCTACGCCGGTCAGGCGGACCTGATCATCACCAGCGGCGGCGTGAGCGCAGGCGCCTATGAAGTCGTCAAAGACGCTCTGAAACAGGGTGATTCAGGTGTCGAATTCGTCAAGGTCGCGATGCAGCCCGGCATGCCGCAGGGCGCCGGCCGTGTCGCAGGCACGCCGATCGTCACCCTGCCCGGCAACCCGGTCAGCGCGTTGGTGTCGTTCGAGGTGTTCATCCGCCCCGCGCTGCGCACGGCGATGCACCTGCCGTGGCCGCACCGGCCGCGGCGCGCCGCGTTGCTCACCGATTCGCTGACCTCGCCTCGCGGCAAGCGGCAGTTCCGCCGCGGCGTTCTCGACGCCGCAACCTCTTCGGTGACCACCTACGGCCCGCCCGCGTCGCATCACCTGCGCTGGCTGGCCTCCGCCAACTGCCTGCTTGAAATCGGTGAGGATGTCGTCGAGATGTCCGCCGGTTCGCAGGTTCAGGTGTGGGACCTAGCGGGCTTTTCCCAGGGACCTCCTTCCGTAGAATCAGGCCGATGGCCAGACGCCCCCGACTCCCGGCCGCGGAGTTAAAGCGCCACGGTGACCAGCAGGTGGCGACCGGAGAACCCGAAGCTTCCCGACTGATCGAGCTTGTCCGGTCCACCATTCCGCCGATGCATCCCGCCGGTCTGCCTTTTGTGTCCGCGGGCCTCGCGACAGCCGCCGCCGGCCGGCGGCACCACTGGATCCGCAACACGGGCCTCGCGGCCGCCGGTGCCTGCGCGCTGTTCTTCCGCAACCCCGCCCGGGTGCCGCCGCAGCGGCCGGGTGTGATCGTCGCCCCCGCCGACGGCCAGTTCACGATCGTCGACACCGCCCTGCCACCCGCCGAACTCGGGTTGCCCGCAGAGCCGATGCCACGGGTCAGCATCTTCCTGTCGCTTTTCAACGCGCACGTTCAATGGGTGCCGGTCGGTGGAGAAGTCGTCGCGGTGCGGTATCGCCGCGGCCAACACGGCGCTGCCGACCGTCCGCGTTCCACGGTCGAGAACGAACGCAACACCGTGCTCATCCGCACACCCGAGGGGCACCACGTCGTCGTCGTGCAGATCGCCGGCGTGCTGGCCCGGCGGATCGTGTGTGACCTGCAGGCAGGCGACAAGGTCTCGATGGGTGAGACATACGGCCTGATCCGCTTCGGGTCTCGGCTCGACACCTACCTGCCGCCCGGCTCGGACGTGCTGGTCGCCCAGGGGCAGCATGCGCTCGGCGCCGAAACCGTCATTGCCGAGCTGCCGTGAACAGGCCCCTGCAGAAACGCCCCATGGGGCTGCGCATCCTGCCCAGCTCGATGACAGTCGCGGCGATTTGCCTCGCGTTGACGTCGGTCAAATTCGCGCTCGACAATCGCCCGACGGAGGCAATGGCTTTCCTCGCCGTCGCCGCGATCCTCGACGCGCTCGACGGCCGCATCGCCCGGATGCTCAAAGCGACGTCACGGATGGGCGAAGAGATCGACTCACTCGCCGACGCAGTGAATTTCGGTGTCGCGCCTGCATTCATCGTCTACGCGACCCTGCTGCCTCATTCGCGAGTGGGATGGATCGTCGTGCTGCTGTACTCGGTGTGCATCGTGCTGCGACTCGCCCGCTACAACGCGATGTTGGATGACGACGAACCTGCCTACGCGAAGGAGTTTTTCGTCGGAATGCCTGCGCCCGCAGGAGCGATCGGGGCTATCGGCCCGCTGGCGGCCAAGATGCAGTTCGGCGACGGGTGGTGGACGTCGGAGTGGGCCGTGTCGGTCTGGATGATCGGCGTCTCGCTGCTGGTGGTCAGCGCCATCCCGATGCGCAAGATCCACACCTTCTCGGTGCCACCCAACATGGTGGTGCCGCTGCTGGCGCTGTTGGCGATCGGCGTCACCGCGGCGATCTTCTACGGGTACCTCGTGATCATCGTGATCATCGTGACCTACGTCATTCACATTCCGTTCGCCGTCCGCAGTAAACGTTGGGCCGCAGCGCATCCCGAGACGTGGGACAAGAAGCCACAACAGCGGCGCGCTCAGCGCAGGGCGATTCGCCGCGCCACTCACCCGAATCGCCGGTCCATGGCGCGGCTGGGCCTGCGCCGGCCGCAACGCTGACATGCCTCCGACACTGACACTGACCGCGAGGCTCAACACCTCGGCCGCTGACTCACGCCGCGGTGTGGTGCGGTTGCACGCCGAAGCCATTGCCGCCCTGGGTATTCGGGAATGGGATGCGGTGTCGCTGACTGGTTCGCGTACCACCGCGGCGGTGGTCGGGCTGGCCGGCACCGACACTCCCGCAGGCACCGCGTTGCTCGACGACGTGACGTTGTCCAACGCGGGCCTGCGGGAGGACACCGCGGTGATCGTGGCACCGGCGACGGTGTACGGCGCCCGTACGGTCGCACTGAGCGGCTCGAATCTGGCCCGTCAGTCGGTCACTCAGGCGACGCTGCGGCTGGCGCTGCTCGGCAAGGTGATGACGGTCGGCGACACGGTGTCGCTGCTGCCCCGCGACCTCGGGCCCGGCACGTCGACCTTCCAGGCCAGCCAGGCGCTCACGGCGTCGGTTGGCATCATCTGGACCTCTGAGCTGTTGACGGTCACCGGTGTCGACCCTGCGCCCGGGCCGGTCAGTGTCCAGCCGAACTCGTCGGTCACCTGGGGCAACGGGTTGACGACGGCTGTGTATACCACCACCGATGCGACGGCATCGGTGAGCGCGCCTGCGGAGTGGCCGGCCGGCCCCGCGATCACCGTCGACGACTTGAAGGGGTCACACGTTCAAGCCGGCCGGCTGGCCGAGTGGCTCAAGCTCGCGCTCGACGAGCCGCGACTGCTCGAAACGCTTGGCGCTTCGGCGCGCCTCGGCGCTCTGGTCACAGGTCCTGCCGGCGTCGGCAAGGCGACGTTGGTACGAGCGGTGTGCGCAGGCCGCCGGGTGGTGGAGCTCGACGGGCCCGACGTCGGTGCGCTGGCCGCGCAGGATCGGCTCAAGGCCGCCACCGACGCGGTGGCCGCGGTGCGCGACGGCGGCGGAGTGTTGCTGATTACCGACATCGACGCGCTGCTGCCGACGCCGCCGGAGCCGGTGGCCACACTGATCCTGGCCGAGCTGCGCTCGGCGGTCGCCACGCGCGGCGTCGCGTTGATCGCCACGTCTGCGTTGCCCGACTCCCTCGACCCGCGGCTGCGCGCCCCCCACCTGTGCGATCGGGAGCTGGGGCTGACGCTGCCCGACGGTGCCACCCGCAAGGCACTGCTGGAGGTGCTGCTGCGCTCGGTGCCCGCCGAAGGCCTCAGCCTCGACGAAATCGCTGAGCGCACACCAGGTTTCGTCGTGGCCGACCTGTCCGCGCTGGTGCGGGAGGCAGCGCTGCGTGCCGCGTCACGGGCTAGCGCCGACGGCAAGCCGCCGGTGTTGACCCAGGACGACCTGACCGGCGCGTTGACCGTTATCCGCCCGCTGTCGCGGTCGGCGACCGAAGAGATCTCGGTCGGCGCCGTCACACTCGACGACGTCGGCGACATGGCCGTCACCAAGCAGGCGCTCACCGAGGCGGTGCTGTGGCCGCTGCGCCATCCCGACACGTTCGCGCGCCTGGGCGTCGATCCTCCCCGCGGCGTATTGCTGTACGGCCCACCGGGCTGCGGCAAGACGTTCGTCGTGCGCGCCCTGGCCAGTTCGGGGCGGCTGTCGGTGCACGCGGTCAAAGGCGCCGAGCTGATGGACAAGTGGGTCGGTGCATCCGAGAAGGCGGTGCGGGAATTGTTCCGTCGCGCAAGGGATTCCGCACCGTCGCTGGTGTTCCTCGATGAAATTGACGCACTGGCGCCGCGACGTGGGCAAAGCTTCGACTCCGGGGTCACCGACCGCGTGGTGGCCGCGCTGCTGACCGAGCTCGACGGCGTCGATCCGCTGCGCGACGTCGTCGTGCTGGGCGCCACCAACCGCCCGGACCTGATCGACCCCGCGCTGCTGCGGCCCGGGCGGTTGGAACGGCTGGTGTTCGTCGAGCCTCCCGACGCGCAGGCCCGCCGTGACATCTTGCGCACAGCGGGCAAATCGGTGCCGCTGAGCGACGACGTTGACCTCGACGCACTCGCGGGTGAGCTCGAAGGCTACAGCGCCGCGGACTGCGTCGCGCTGCTGCGTGAGGCCGCCCTGACCGCGATGCGACGTTCGATCGATGCGGCGGACGTCACCGCCGCCGACATCGCCGCCGCCCGGCAGAGCGTCCGCCCGTCGCTGGACCCGCTGCAGGTCGATGCGCTCAGGGCGTTCGCCGCGGCCCGCTGAGGGCGCCAAGTAGGCCAAACTCGCGATAGCCAGCGGCATGGGCACAGATGGCGGTACAAGTGATCTGTACAGCGCCGAGGACCGAGCCGAAAATCGAGGTGGTCCATGCAGAACCGATTCGCCACGGCAGCCTGCGCCGCATTGACCGTTGCCTGTCTGGCCGGGTGCGCGTCCCCCAAGGCGGCTAATCCACCCGCCGCGGGGGTGACCATCAACGGCAGCGACGCTTTGCAGACGCAAGCCGTCCGGTGCACGCAGCTGCAGTGGACCTGGAGGATTGACATCGGCGATGCGGCCTCCGGCGCCAACGTCAACGTCGATACTTCCAAGGCGAACCCCACCGCCACATCGGTCCACATCAACAATGTCGGCGGCTTCAGCGGTATCTACTCCCAAGACAACGGCGACGCCGACACCCGCGTGTCGGGCGAAACGTTCACGATCGCCGGTACGGCGAACGGGATCCAGACGGAGACGAACCAACCGGCCAGCGCGCAATACAAGATCGTTGCGAGATGCTGACCGGACCCACTCGGCGGCGCCCCCTAAACTGGCCCTAAGACCTAGCCAACAGGCTGACACCCCGAGTGCATCGGAGTGCCATGCTCGCCATCCTGCTCGCCCACGCCGTCGCCGCGGCGGTAGCGCCGCTGCTCGTGTACCGGTGGGGCCGGCTGGCGTTTTACCCGTTGGCGTTCGTACCCGCCGCGTCACTGATCTGGGTCGCGCTGAACTGGCCGGGATCGGGTCACGCGGCCACGGTCAACGTGCGCTGGGCCCCGACGCTCTCGCTGAACGTCACGCTGCGGTTCGATTCGCTGTCGGCCATCATGGCCGTGCTCGTGCTGGCGATCGGCGCACTGGTGCTGTTCTACTGCGCCCACTACTTCCACCACCACGACGATCACCGCGAGCAGCGGCTGCCGAGCTTCGCCGCTGAGCTCGTCGCGTTCGCCGGCGCGATGTTCGGGCTGGTGGTCAGCGACAACATGCTGATGCTCTACGTGTTCTGGGAGCTGACCACGGTGCTGTCGTTCCTGCTGGTCGGCCACTACGCCGAACGCGCCACCAGCCGCCGCGCCGCGATGCAGGCGCTGTTGGTGACCACCGCCGGCGGCCTGGCGATGCTGGTCGGCATCGTGATCCTGGGCCACAGCGCAGGCACATACCTGCTGTCACAGCTCGTCGCGAAACCGCCGTCGGGTGCCGTCGCCGCCGTGGGCGTCGCGCTGGTGTTGGTCGGCGCGGTCAGCAAGTCGGCGTTGGTGCCACTGCATTTCTGGCTGCCCGGCGCGATGGCCGCACCCACGCCCGTCAGCGCCTACCTTCACGCCGCGGCGATGGTCAAGGCCGGGGTGTATTTGATCGCGCGCCTGGCGCCGGGGTTCGCCGACTCGCCGCCGTGGCGGCCGACCGTGGTGATTCTCGGCCTCGCAACGCTGCTGCTGGCCGGCTGGCGCGCGGTCCGTGAATACGACCTCAAGCTGATCCTCGCGTTCGGGACCGTCAGCCAGTTGGGCCTGATCGCGGTGCTGGTCGGCGCGGGCAGCGGCGACCTGATGCTCGCGGGGCTGGCCATGCTGTGCGCGCACGCGATGTTCAAGGCCGCCTTGTTCATGGTCGTCGGCATCATCGACCACACCACCGGCACCCGCGACATCCGGCGACTGGCGTGGCTCGGCAACCGCTGCCCGTCACTGTTCGTCATCGCCGCGGGCGGCGCGGCCAGCATGGCCGCGGTGCCGCCGTTCTTCGGCTTCGTCGCCAAGGAGGCCGACTTCGAAACGCTGGCGCACACCCATTCGCTCGGCGCGGCCGGCCCTTACGTGCTGACCGCGATGGTCGTCGGCTCGGTGTTCACCACGATCTACAGCCTGCGGTTCGTGTGGGGCGCGTTCGCCCGCAAGGATCGGCCTCACCCCAGCGGGCTTGTCGCGAACATGCACCGCGCGTCGGCCGGCTTCCTTGCGCCCCCGGCCATCCTGGCCGCGGCCGGCCTGGTGTTCGGGCTGGCGCCAGGGTTGCTGGATCGGGTGCTGCGCAGCTACGCCGACACGCTGCCGGGCGGGCACGGCTACAAGCTGGCGCTGTGGCATGGCTTCGGCTTGGCCGTGGCGCTGTCGGCGGTGGTGCTCGGGGCAGGCATTGCCGCGTTCGTTTTGCGCGCCCGGCTGCGACGTGCCCGGGTGGGCTGGCTGCCACTGGGCAACGCCGATCGCATCTATGACGCGGTCGTGCACACGACCGACACACTGTCGCTCCGGCTCACCGCGGTCACGCAGCGCGGCTCGATTGCTGCGACGCAGGCCGTGATCCTGTCGACGTTGGTGCTGCTGCCGATTGTGGTGCTGATGCTCGGCGCCAGGGACCGGCCCCGATTCGGGTTGTGGGATTCGTCGCTGCAACCCGTTGTCGGGTTGCTGATCGTTGTCGCGGCGCTCGGGACGACCGTGATGCGCAACCGGCTGGCCGCGGTGCTGCTGGTGGGCGTCACCGGCTATGGCTGCGGTGTGGTGTTCGCGTTCCACGGCGCCCCCGATCTCGCGTTGACGCAGTTCCTCGTCGAGACGCTGACGTTAGTGGTGTTCGTGCTGGTGCTGCGCAGCCTGCCCGCGGAGGCGGACGCGGCAAATATGAAGCGGCACCGGCTGCCGCGGGTGATCCTGGCGCTGGCTGTCGGCGCCACGGTCACCGCGCTGGCGGTGTACGCGATGTCGGCGCGCACCGGCACCCCGATCGCGGCGCTGCTGCCGCAAGCCGCCTACGACCGCGGCCACGGCGCCAACACCGTCAACGTGCTGCTTGTCGACATCCGCGCCTGGGACACCCTGGGCGAGATCTCGGTGCTGCTGGTCGCCGCGACCGGCGTCGCATCGCTGGTGTTCAAACATCGCCGCTTCGGGGCTGCGCCACGGATCGCGAAGATCGCCACCCAGCCGGGCGTTCCGCGGCGGCCGTCGCCCGGGGTGGACGACACCACCTGGCTGCGAGGCAGCGAATATCGCGATCCGCGACACCGCTCCCTGGTGCTGGAGATCGCGACACGGGTGATCTTCCCGCTGATCATGGTGCTCTCGGTCTATTTCTTCTTCACCGGACACAACACTCCCGGCGGCGGTTTCGCCGGCGGGCTGACGGCGGGCCTGGCACTGGTCCTGCGCTACCTCGCCGGCGGCCGTTACGAGCTGGGCGAGACGCTGCCGCTGGACGCGGGCAAGGTGCTCGGCGTCGGGCTGGGCCTGGCGGCCGGCACCGCGGTCGCGTCGCTGTTGGTCGGCGCGCCGGTGTTGTCGTCGGCGGTGATCGAGTTTCACGTCCCCGTGCTCGGCCAGGTCAAGTTCGTCACCGCGCTGTTCTTCGACCTCGGCGTCTACCTGATCGTGGTCGGACTTGTCCTCGACGTGCTGCGCAGCCTCGGCGCACGGCTCGACGTCGAACTGAGCGACGAAGCACCTGTCGAGCCGGGGAACGCGGTGGCCCGATGACGGTTTACCTCGCGCCGTTGATCCTCATCGGCGTGCTCACCAGCACAGGGGTGTATCTGCTGCTGGAACGCAACATGACTCGAATGCTGTTGGGGCTGTTGTTGATTGGCAACGCCGTGAACCTGCTGATCATCACGGTCGGCGGCCCGTCGGGCAATCCCCCGATCCACGGGCGCACCAGCGACGACCGGACCGCCACCGCGGACCCGCTCGCGCAGGGGATGGTGTTGACGGCGATCGTGATCACAATGGGCATCGCCGCGTTCGTCCTCGCGCTGGCCTACCGCTCGTACCGAATCACCACCGCCGAGGAGGTCGGCAACGACCCGGAGGACACCCGCGTCTCGCGTCAGACCGAGGACGAGGACGACGAGGATCTTTTTCATCCCAAGGCCCATCCGGAACCGGAACGCGACACCGACGAGCCGGAGGAACTCGATGCATTGCCCGGGCCGCGGGGACAGACATGAGCGCCGCGAGCTCGCTGGTCCCGTTGCCCGTGCTGATTCCGGTCATCGGCGCGGCGCTGACGCTGTTCCTGGGACGGCAACCGCGTCTGCAGCGCGCTATCACCCTGGTCGCGCTGTCAGGGGTTGTCGTGGTGTGTGCGCTACTGCTGTACACCGCCGATCGCAGCGGGACGTTGGTGGTGCACGTCGGCGGCTGGGAAGAGACCGTACCCGGCATGGGGCCCCTCGGGATCACGCTGGTAGTCGACCGGTTGTCGGCGCTGATGCTGGTGGTCTCGTCGATCGTGCTGCTGGCGGTGGTGTGGTACGCGATCGGTCAGGGCATCCGCGACGGCGACGAGCGCCAGCCGGTGTCGATCTTCCTGCCCACCTACCTCGCGCTGGCGGCCGGCGTGTGCAACGCGTTCCTGGCCGGCGATCTATTCAACCTGTTCGTGGGCTTCGAGGTGCTGCTGTCCGCCAGCTTCGTGTTGCTCACCATCGGCGCCACCACAGCGCGGGTTCGGGCGGGCATCTCGTACGTGATGGTGTCGATGGTGTCGTCGTTGATCTTTTTGTTCGGCATCGCGCTGGTATACGCGGCCACCGGCACGCTCAACATGGCCGAGCTCGCGGTGCGGCTGGACCACGTCACGCCGGGCATCCGCAGCGCATTGTTCGCGGTGCTTCTCGTCGCGTTCGGCATCAAGGCGGCGGTGTTCCCGCTGTCGACCTGGCTGCCCGACTCCTACCCCACCGCCCCCGCGCCCGTCACCGCGGTGTTCGCCGGCCTGCTGACCAAAGTCGGTGTGTACGCGATCATCCGGGCACATTCGCTGCTTTTTCCGGGCGGCGGCCTGGACTCGGTGCTGTTGATCGCCGCACTGCTGACAATGCTGATCGGCGTGTTCGGCGCGATCGCCCAGGCCGACATCAAACGGCTGCTGTCGTTCACACTGGTCAGCCACATCGGCTATATGATCTTCGGTGTCGCATTGTCCAACCGGCTCGGCATGACCGGTGCGATTTACTATGTGGCGCACCATATCATCGTGCAGACGACGCTGTTCCTTGTGGTCGGCTTGATCGAGCGGCAGGCGGGCGCGTCGACGCTGCGGCGACTCGGCGGCCTGGCCGCTGCCAGTCCGCTGCTTGCGCTGGTGTTCTTCGTCCCGGCCATCAATCTTGGCGGGATACCGCCGTTTTCGGGCTTCATCGGCAAGGTCACGCTGCTCGAGGCCGGCGCGCGCAACGGATCCGCCCTCGCGTGGATTCTGGTCGCGGGCAGCGTAATCACCAGCCTGCTGACGTTGTACGTGATGGCGCGGGTCTACACCAAGGCATTTTGGCGGTCCCGCGCCGACGCGCCGGAGGGCGCGCTGGCGATGGCGTCTGCATCGACGTTGTTGGACGAGCCCGACGACGTTGCGCTTGCCGACCGGCAGGATGTCGGCAGGATGCCCGTAGGCATGGTGATGCCGACGATCGCGTTGATCGGTGTCGGTTTGACGCTGACGGTGCTGGCCGGGCCGATCGTCTCCTACGCCGATCGCGCGGCGGGTGAGGTGCTGGACCGCGGGCAGTACATCACCGCGGTGGTGGGAGGCGCGCGATGAGCAGACGGCTGGTGCTTCGGGGCTGGCTGCTGGTCTGGCTGATGCTGGTGTGGATCCTGTTGTGGGGCAACTTCTCCTGGGCCAACATCCTCAGCGGATTCGCGGTCGCGGTGATGATCACGCTATTGCTGCCGCTGCCCGTGGTACCGGTGGAGGGCCGCCTGCATCCGCTTTCACTGCTCGGGTTCGTCGGCCTGATGGCGTGGTACCTCGTGCAGTCCAGCATGCAGGTGGCGTGGCTCGCGTTGAAGCCTGGGCCGCCGCCCCTCAGTGCGGTGCTGCGGGCGCAGTTGTCCGTCAAATCCGATCTGGTGCTGGCGCTGGCGGTCAACGCCATCAACCTGACGCCCGGCACGTTGGTGGTCGAGATCGACAAAGACCGTCGGCTGATTTACGTGCATGTGCTCGATGTCGGGTCACGACGCGCGGTGGACCGGTTCTTCCACCAGATCACGCAAATGGAGCGGCTGCTGATCGCGGCGTTCGAACGCGACGCCGACTGGCGCCCGGCGAGTGAGGAGCACGCATGAATGTTGTTTGGCTGGTTGCGGCGGTGATGTCGGCCGCGGCGGCAGGGATGACGATGTTCCGGATGCTGGCCGGACCCAGCACGCTTGACCGATTGGTTGCGTTGGACACACTGGTCGCGGTCGCGATGTGCAGTCTTGGCACCTGGGCCGCGTACAGCCTGGACTCCACCGTGGTGTACGGCATTGCGGCACTGTCGCTGATCAGCTTTGTCGGTTCGGTGAGCGTGGCGCGATTCCGCGTGCCCGACACCGGATCTCGAGGCGACCGGGAGCGGTTGTGACCGCGGCGGCCGATGTCGTCTCCGGGGTGCTGGTGTTGGGTGGCTCGGCATTGGCGCTGACCGCGGCGATCGGCATCGTCCGCTTCCCGGACACGTTGTCGCGCATGCATTCCGCCACCAAGCCGCAGGTGCTGGGGTTGCTTCTGGTGCTGGCCGGCGCCGCGGTCCGCCTGCGTGGAAACGTCGACGTCGGCATGATCATCCTGACCGGAATGTTCACGCTGATCACCGCGCCCGTGGTGGCGCACCGCGTCGGCCAGCTCGCGTATCGTGAGCAGGCCGTCCGCGACGACCTGCTCACCGTCGATGAGTTGCGGGAGGACGTACCCCCCGAGAGCCGATGACGACGGTGGTTAGAGTCGGTCCATCTCACGGCCCATGCGGGCACGCTCGATGTAGTACATGCGACGAGGCTGGGAACTGGGGCGTCGCCGCGGGGGCGATGCGTCCGCCGCGGCAATCGCCAACATGCGCCGCAGGGCGGCTACGAACCGGTCGCTGGTCCTCTCGCGTCGCGATGGCACTGCGGCCGCGGTGCTGAAAAGCACCTCCTGTTGGGTGATGAGAACCTCGGTAGACGAGTCGTCAACCGACGACACGTCAGACCGCGTCGCGGGGATGGGGTCGTCGACGACATCCGGCGTCGTGGCGGCCGCCGTTGGTGAGTCCGACATTTCACTCTCCCTTTACGGTTGGCTTCGCTTGACAGGCGAAGCCGGCTGTAGGAGGAAACGTACGGCCGGCGATACTCCCGAGCACGAGTAGCGGACTACCTGTCCTGCAGGCTCGCGCTACTCCCCCGACAGCTGGAAGTCGATCATCGCCGCGACCGTGTCGATGGCCTCCGAGAGTGCCCGAAACCGGTCTGCGGCAGACGGCGCGGCCAGCACCGCGTACCGGTCGGCCTGCCCCATCGGTACGCGAGACGCCAGCGCATACAGACTTTCCCCTGGTCCATCGGCCATTGCGACACCGGCGAACAGCATGTCCCGGGGCGGCAACCGGCCGCCCCGCGCGTTGGCGAGCCGCTCGAACAATTCCATCACCCGGTCCTCCAGTTGGCGGATCGAGGCATCGGTCACCACTTCGCCCGGCTCATCGGGCCACGGCTCGACGACGGCGCGCGGGTAGGGGTCGTCCGGCAACCACCGACGGACCCGTATCCGCTCCCCGATCCGGCAACGAAGCGTGTGGCGGCCGTCGCCGTGGGCCTGGTGTTCGACGATGCGGGCGAGCGTGCCGACGTCATATCGGTTGTCACCGCCGCCGACCTCACGGCCGGCGGCGATCAGCACGACGCCGAACACCGGGTCGCCGGTCAGACAGTCGGCGACCAGCTGCGAGTACCGCGGCTCGAAGATGCGCAGCGGCAAGTCCTCGTCGGGCAGCAGCGTCGACTCCAACGGGAACATCGGCGTCGCGGTGCCTTCCATCAGCTTCCTCTAGATGTCCAGTTCGCCCACCAACGCGTCAACCACCGCGCGCAGGTCGCCGTCGCTGTCCTCCGCGACCCGGCGCTGCCGTTGATACGAGGCACCGATCGACGGGATCGCGGACACGCTGGCGAGTTCGTCGGCGCAGCCCAGCGACTTCGCCACCGGCTCCAGCCGCGTCAGCAGATCGTCGAGGTCCTCAGTGACCAGCCGCTCGTTGCTGTCCGCATCAAGGATGATGACCGCGTCCAAGCCGTAACGGGCCGCGCGCCATTTGTTTTCCTGCACATGCCACGGCGGCATGGTCGGCAGGTTTTCGCCGGCATCGAGACGACGGTCCAGGTCGACCACCAGGCAGTGGGTCAAGGCCACCAGTGCGCTGAGCTCGCGGAGGTTGGAAACACCGTCGAAGACCCGCACCTCCACCGTGCCCTTGTGCGGTGAAGGCCGGATATCCCAACGGATTTCGTCCATGTGGTCGATGATCCCGGTTTTCTTCTGGTCGTGGACGAAGCCTTCCCAATGCGCCCATCTCTGGAAGTGAAAGGGCAAGCCCGCCGTTGGCAGCTGCTGGAACATCATCGCGCGGTTGCTGGCATAGCCGGTGTCCTCACCCGACCAGAACGGCGACGAGGCCGACAACGCGAGCAGGTGCGGGTACTGGTTCAGCAGCGACGTGACGATCGGCATCACCTTGTGCGCCGACGAAATTCCCACGTGCACATGCACGCCCCAGATCAGCATCTGCCTGCCCCACCACTGCGTCCGCTTGATCAGTTCGGCGTAGCGCGGCGCGTCGGTCAGCTTCTGCGCCGACCATTTGGCGAACGGGTGCGTGCCGGCGCAAAACAGCTCCATCCCCCGATCGCGGACGATTGCGCGGGCGCTACGAAGCGTTTCACGCAGATCGTCCATCGCCTGCGGCGTGGTGTCGCAGATCCCGGTGACGATCTCCACGGTGTTGCGCAGCAGCTCCTTGTGTACCCGCGGGTTGTTCTCTCCGAGTTCCAGGATGACCGCGGCGGCCTCGTTACTCAGGTCGCGGGTCTCGGCGTCGACGAGAGCGAACTCCCACTCCACCCCGAGGGTCGGTCGGGGCGAACCGGCAAAGTCGATCCGACGGCTGGTGCGGGTCGACCTATCCGTTGATGACACCGCATGCCACCCGCTTACCCGCGTCGCCGGTGTCCAAGGTGGCCTGGTCGGGGCCGGGGGTGCCGTTGACCTGCTGATACTTCTCCGGCGGAATGTTGCCGAAGTTGTCAGGATCCGCGTGGATGATGATCGCGGTCTTCTGTCCGCCGAGCAGGTGAGCCGCGGTGAACGCGTCGGTGGTGGTCACCAATTTCGCGGCACCGTCGGACCGCACATGCAACGAGGTCAGGTCGCCGCTGGCCGGATGTCCGGTGTGGCCGGGTGCCTGGAAATGCCCTCCCGCCGACAGGAAGTCGCCCGGCGCGCCGCCGGTGGGAGCTACCGAGTTGGCCTCGCACTTGCCGACCGAGTGGATGT
The DNA here is from genome assembly GCA_963811535.1 of uncultured Actinomycetota bacterium. Classification (GTDB taxonomy): domain Bacteria; phylum Actinomycetota; class Actinomycetes; order Mycobacteriales; family Mycobacteriaceae; genus Mycobacterium. The sequence continues at coordinate 539,465 of CAWERF010000005.1, forward strand.
GCATGCCATGGAAACCTGGCGTCAGGATCCCGCTGCCGACCGTCTCGATGGTGACCGTGGCGTAACCGTCGGCGAAGTCGAAGGTGGCATTGGCCACCGGCGTGCCGTTCGGCGATACCAGCGCAGCCCTCAGCTCCTGGGCACCGGCCGGTGCCGCGGCCGGCGAGGCCCCGGGCGACGTCGAACCGGTCCACACCGGCGGAAGCGTGCCCGGCACGTTGCTCGCGTGTTGCTGAGGCGAGCAGGCCGCGAGGGCAAGGGCGGGAACGGAAAGCAAGGCGGCGGCAACGGCGGCGGGCTTGACCATGGCCGAAAGCCTATCCGGTCACCGCGACGATCACCCCCGGCGGTTGGTCGGCGAGTGTTGGAACGCGGGGCGCCACGGGCGCCTGCAGCAACTGACCCACCTGGTCGGCCGCTTGCTGTTCGCCGGCTGCGTCGCTGAAGAACACCGTGGTCTCGGTCACATCGGTGAGGCTCAGGTTTCCGACATCCGTGACGTTCCATCCGGCCTGCTTGAGCTGATCCGCGGCGCGGCCGGCCGCGCCCTCGTCAGACGAGATGTTGTAGACGCGCACGTCGGACTTGTCCGCGGCCGGGGACGCAGACGGCGTAGAGCTCGACGTGATCGTCGTCGCGGTGGACGTCGAGTGGTCATCGGAGCTGTTCGACGACCCCATCGCCTGGAAACCGATCAGCAGAAAGATGACACCCAAAAACAGCAGCACCATGACCATGGCGCGCAGCGGCAGCCCAGAGGAGTCAGGTACACGGTCGTTCATCATGCCCACTGTATCGAGCAGGTGGCCAGATCCTGAAAACGCTCAGGTGACCTCAAAGCCGAGCCGCCGCGCAGCACGCGCCTTTTGCCGGCTGGCCCGCAACCGGCGCAGCCGCTTCACCAACATCGGGTCGGCGGCCACCGCCTCAGGCCGGTCGACCAGCGCGTTGAGGACTTGGTAGTAACGGGTCGCCGACATTGAGAACAACTCCTTGATGGCTTCTTCCTTGGCGCCGGCGTACTTCCACCACTGCCGCTCGAAGGCCAGGATGTCGTGTTCGCGACGCGTCAGCCCGTCCGCGGGTTCAGCGTCGTCACCCGAACGCGCCGCCCGGGCCATGGCGCCGTCCATATCGCTCCTTGGACTTCTCGAAGAACCGAATGACATCCCTGTGTTCCGGCGAACATTCAACCACGCCTCGGGCGGCAGGGACGTCAGCCAAGCCCGCGAGTCGGCTGACTTAAGCTTGCCAATCGTGGCCGTTCGTCCTATCCGGATCGTGGGAGATCCCATCCTGCACACCGCGACCAGTCCCGTGCCGGTCGCCGAGGACGGTTCGCTGCCCGACGATCTCGCGGAGTTGATCGCGGACCTGTTCGAGACCATGGACGTGGCGAATGGAGTGGGCTTGGCCGCCAACCAAGTTGGAGTGCCACTGCGGCTGTTCGTCTACGACTGCGCCGAAGAACGCAACCGAACGGCACGCCGGCGCGGTGTCGTGATCAACCCCGTGCTCGAAACTTCCGAGGTTCCAGAAACCATGCCGGACCCCGAAAACGACGACGAAGGCTGCCTATCCGTGCCCGGCGAGTCTTTCCCGACCGGGCGTGCCAAATGGGCTCGCGTTACGGGCCTGGACGCCGATGGAACGCCGATCACCGTCGAGGGCACGGACCTGTTCGCCAGGATGCTTCAGCACGAGACCGGCCACCTCGACGGCGTGCTCTACCTGGACCGGTTGGTCGGACGCCACGCCCGCAGCGCTAAGCGGATGCTGAAGTCCCACGGGTGGGGTGTTCCGGGGAATTCGTGGACGCCGGGCGAGGTGCCCGATCCGTTCGGCCACTGACGACTGGCCCGCACCCGGCACCCGGGTCAGCATCCGTTACCCGGCGACCCGCCGGGTCCGTCCGGTGCGGGTGGCCGAGGGCCAACGCGGACGCGGACATGGGCGGGCGCTCGCCACCACCGCTGCCGCTACGTCCACAGCGGGCCTCCGTAGGCTGGAGAAATGCGGTTGGCCACGTGGAACGTGAACTCCATCCGCGCCCGCGTGGACCGGGTGGTGAGCTGGCTCGAGCGCGCCGACGTCGACGTGCTCGCCATGCAGGAAACCAAGTGTGCCGACGACCAGTTCCCGGCCATGCCGTTCCTCGCGGCGGGCTACGAGGTTGTGCACCGCGGGTTCAACCAGTGGAACGGGGTCGCGATCGCGTCGCGGGTCGGGCTCGACGACGTGCAGGTCGGGTTCGAGGGCCAGCCGTCGTGGAGCAACAAGCCCGACGAGGAGGCCGCCGCTGAGGCCCGGGCGCTGGGCGCCACGTGCGCCGGGGTGCGGGTCTGGAGTCTGTACGTGCCCAACGGCCGCACCCCGGACTCGCCCCACTATTACTACAAGCTGGATTGGCTTGCCGCGCTGCGGGACACGGCGCACAAGTGGCTGACTGACGACCCGAAGGCGCAGGTCGCCCTCGTCGGTGACTGGAACATCGCGCCGACCGACGACGACGTCTGGAGCGTTGAGTTCTACCGGGGCAGCACCCACGTCACGGAGCCGGAGCGCCGGGCGTTCAACGCGATCGTCGACGCCCAATTCGCCGACGTGGTACGGCCGTTCGCACCCGGCCCGGGCGTCTACACGTATTGGGACTACACCCAGTTACGGTTCCCGAAGCGTCAGGGCATGCGCATCGATTTCATCCTCGCCTCACCGGCTCTGGCGCGGCGGGTCGCTTTCGCGGAGATCGTCCGCGAGGAACGCAAGGGCAAGGCGCCCAGCGATCACGCGCCCGTGCTGGCCGAGTTGCGCGACGACTGAGTGGACGCGGAGCGGTAATGGTCAGACACACGCTTGATCTTCGTCGCTCTACCCCTGAACCCGGCGCGGGCCAAAGCACTCGCACCGTCCTCGTGGCCCTCGGCGCCAACCTGAGCGTAGCGGTCGCCAAAACCGTGGCAAGCCTCCTTTCGGGGTCTCCGTCGATGGTCGCCGAGGCAGCCCACTCATGGGCCGACACCGGCAACCAAGCCTTCCTGCTGATCGCCGACCGACGTAGCCGACGTCCCCCCGACGCCGAGCATCCGATCGGGTACGGCCGTGAGGCGTACGTCTGGTCATTGCTCGCCGCCGTGGGTGTCTTCGTGGTCGGCGCGTCGGTGTCGGTGTGGCACGGCGTGACCGGGATCCTTGACGGCGGGTCTGGCCGCGGCGACTACCTCGTGGCCTATATCGTGCTCGCCGTCTCGTTCGTGATGGAAAGCACTTCGTTCCTGCAGGCGGTGACGCAACTGCGCGGCGACGCGCGCAGGTATGACCGCGACTTGCTCGAGTATGCGTTGGAGACGTCGGACCCCACGGTGCGAGCGGTTTTCGCCGAGGACAGCGGAGCGCTGATCGGCATCGTCATAGCGGCGTCGGGCATCGCGCTGCACCAGCTGACAGGCGAGGCGCTCTGGGACTCCCTCGGGTCGATCCTCGTCGGCATCTTGCTCGGCGTGATCGCGCTGGTCCTGATCGACCGCAATCGACGATTCCTGACCGGGGAGCCCGCTTTTCCCGAGCTGTACGACGCAGCGGAGGCCCGCATCAAGGAATTACCTGAGGTCGCGGCGGTGCGGTACGTTCGCCTCGAGTTCGTCGGGCCGAAGCAGCTCTTCCTGGTCGCCAGCGTCGATCACGTCGGCGACCACCCGGAATCGCATCTGGGACATACACTTCGGCGCCTCGAGCGCGAGCTGGAATCCAATCCGCACATCGCCGACGCCGTGCTCACCATCGCCCAGCCAGATGAGGCAGGCCGATGACGACACGTGTGCTGGTGTGGATCACGCTCGCGTTGTGCTGCGCGGCGAGTGGCTGCTGCGCAGCCGTGCACGCCGGAGCGCCGGCCGCACCGTGACCCGGGCGCGGCAGCCTAGTCGTCGCCGCCCTCGTCGCCGTAGCGCCCCGGGTTGACCCACGAAGCCGCCGCGCCGAGCACCATCATCACCGCCGCGGCGATGAACACCACGACAAGACCGGTGTGGAAGGGTCCGGAGATCAGATGCGGGAAGAACTCCTTGCCCGTCAGCACCGTGGCGTTGACGCCCGGCTGCTGCAGCGCACCGAACGGCGCCAGCAGCTCGGCGATCGGGTTGTAGCCGAGGAAGGCCGCGAACAGGCTGCCAACCGGCGGAGTGTTGGCGACCTGGTGCGCCACGGTCGCCGGGACGCCCTGTTCCTGCAGGCCGGCGCTCATCGTGCCGGGCAGCGTGTGTGCGAGCCCGACGATCATCAGCGAGAAGAAGATTCCGATCGACAGCGACGTGCCGGCGTTGAAGAACGTGGCCCGGATACCCGAGGCGGCGCCACGCTCCGCGGGCGGCACGCTTGACATGATCGCCGCGGTGTTCGGTGCCGTGAAGATGCCGCCGCCGAGTCCGTTGAGGAAGATCAGCAGCGCGAACACCCAGAAGTTGAAGTCCACGGGAATCATCACCAGCGCGACGAACGTGACAGCCATCAGCACCATGCCGCCGATGGTGAACGGGCGTGACCCGAAGCGGTCCGACAGCGACCCCGACAGCGGACCGGCGACCAGGAAGCCGACCGTCATCGGCAGCATGTAGATGCCCGACCACAGGGGCGTCGACTCGAAGCTGTAGCCGTGCAGCGGCAGCCAGATGCCCTGAAGCCAGATGATCAGCATGAATTGCATACCGCCGCGCCCGACCGAGGACATCAGCCCGGCGAGGTTGCCCAGCGCGAAGGGCTTCGACTTGAACAGGCGGATGTCGAGCGTCGGCGCGCGCACGCGCAACTCGACGAAGCAGAACACCACCAGCGTGATGACGCTGACGGCGATCGAGCCGAGCACCCACGGGTTGGTCCAGCCGGTTGGCTGGCCGCCGTACGGCTGAATGCCGTAGGTGATGGCGGTGAGCAGCACGGTGAGCCCGATCCCGATCATCAACGTGCCGGCCCAGTCGAGCTTGGCGGGCGTGCGTACCCCGAGTTCATGCAGCGAGCGGAAGCTCCAGATGGTGCCGAGCACGCCGATCGGCACGCCGACCCAGAAGATGGCCCGCCAGTCCCACTGCGACAGCAGTCCGCCGATCAACAGGCCCAGGAACGACCCGGCGACCGCGGCCACCATGTTCACGCCCAGCGCCATGCCGCGCTGCCTGGCCGGGAACGCGTCGGTCAAGATCGCAGCCGACGCCGCCATCAGCATCGCCCCGCCGACGCCCTGGATCACCCGCCATCCGATCAGCCACAGCGCGCCGGCCCCGAGGTGAAAGGGATCGAACGAGAGCGCGACCGCCGCGAGCGTGAACACCACGAAACCCAGGTTGTAGATGCGGACCCGTCCGAATATGTCGCCCAGGCGACCGAAGAACACCACCATCACAGCCGTGACAACGAGGTAGCCCATCAGCATCCACAGCAGGTAGCTGACGTTTCGTGGGGCCAGCGGGTTGAGCCCGATGCCGCGGAAGATGGCCGGCAGTGAGATCAGCACGATCGAGGAATTGATTGTCGCGAGCAGCGTGCCCAGCGTGGTGTTGGACAGCGCGATCCACTTGTAGTGCGGGTGATCACGGTCCATGCGCCTGCGGCGCCGGTCGGTCACGGCCACCGCGACCTCTTTTGATTCCACAATCGGGGGTTTCGTCATCTCAATCTCAGTCGTCATCGCTGCTTTACGTATCCAGGCCAGAATCGTCGCTTCAGGGCGTGTACCCAAAACGCATATGTTAGCTATACAAAGCATCGCGCGGCAATTCGCATTCCCTGTGGCCACTCACAGGCCGCTGCGCTAGCGTGGGTCCGTCCATCAACGCGGGAGCGCACGCCGAGTGCGCTGAGAGGACGGCTGGGGCCGTCGACCGTACGAACCTGACCGGGTAATGCCGGCGTAGGGAGATGCCATGACCGATCTATCCGTTTCAGTCGACCTGGCCGTCACCACCGGCCCGATCGAGGGCAGCACCAAGGTCTACCGCGAGCTCGCGGCGGTCCCGGGTGCCGGGGTGCCGTTCCGGAGGGTGAACCTGTCCAACGGCGAGCACCTCGACCTCTACGACACGTCTGGCCCGTACACCGACCCCGATGCGGAAATCGACCTTCACGCGGGCCTGCCACCGCGCCCCGGTGTCGTCCGCGACCGCGGCACCCAACTGCAGCGGGCGCGCGCGGGCGAGATCACCGCCGAGATGGCGTTCATCGCCGAGCGCGAGGGCGTGCCGGCCGAACTCGTCCGCGACGAAGTCGCCCGCGGCCGGGCGGTCATCCCCGCCAACCACAACCACCCCGAGAGCGAGCCGATGGTGATCGGCAAGGCGTTCGCGGTGAAAGTCAATGCCAATATCGGCAATTCGGCGGTCACGTCGTCGATCGCCGAGGAAGTCGACAAGATGGTGTGGGCGACGCGCTGGGGCGCCGACACCATCATGGACCTGTCCACCGGCCGCGACATCCGCCTCACCAGGGAATGGATCCTGCGGAATTCGCCGGTGCCGGTGGGGACCGTGCCGATCTACCAGGCGCTGGAGAAGGTCAAGGGCGACCCCGTGGCGCTGACCTGGGAGATCTACCGCGACACCGTGATCGAGCAGTGCGAGCAGGGCGTCGACTACATGACCGTGCACGCCGGGGTGTTGCTGGCCTACGTGCCGCTCACGGTGAACCGCGTCACCGGCATCGTGTCACGCGGTGGCTCCATCATGGCGGCCTGGTGCCTTGCTCACCACCGAGAGTCATTCCTGTACACCAACTTTGAAGAACTCTGTGACATCCTCGCTCGTTACGATGTGACGTTCTCACTAGGCGACGGCCTGCGGCCCGGATCGATCGCAGACGCCAACGACGCCGCCCAGTTCGCCGAACTGCGCACTTTGGGCGAGCTGACGAAGATCGCGAAAGCCCGTGGCGCGCAGGTGATGATCGAAGGCCCGGGCCACATCCCGATGCACAAGATCGTCGAGAACGTCCGGCTCGAAGAGGAGCTGTGCGAGGAGGCGCCGTTCTACACACTCGGCCCGCTCGCCACCGACATCGCCCCGGCCTACGACCACATCACCTCGGCGATCGGTGCGGCGATCATCGCCCAGGCCGGCACCGCGATGCTCTGCTACGTCACGCCGAAAGAGCATCTCGGGCTGCCCGACCGCAAGGACGTCAAGGACGGCGTGATCGCGTACAAGATCGCCGCCCACGCCGCGGACCTGGCCAAAGGCCACCCGGGGGCGCAGCAACGTGACGACGCGCTGTCGACCGCGAGGTTCGAGTTCCGCTGGAACGACCAGTTCGCGCTGTCCCTGGACCCCGACACCGCACGCTCGTTCCACGACGAGACACTGCCCGCGGAGCCGGCCAAGACCGCCCACTTCTGCTCGATGTGCGGCCCAAAGTTCTGTTCCATGCGGATCACGCAGGACATCCGCGACGCGATGGCCGAGAAGTCACGTGAATTCGCCGAGCACGGCAATCAGATATATGTACCGTTGACCTAGTGATAGGCGCGAAGAACATCTGGCAGTGAGGTTCCTGCCGCTGCCGGCAACCGGCGAGACGCCGCTGCGGGTGCTCACGATTGCGGGCTCGGACTCCGGCGGTGGCGCGGGCATCCAGGCCGACCTTCGCACATGTGCGCTGCTCGGAGTGCACGCGCTGGTGGCGGTGACCGCTGTAACTGTGCAGAACTCGGTGGGTGTCAAGGGTTTTCACGAGATTCCACTGGATGTGATCGCCGGCCAGATAGCGGCGGTGGCGTCGGATATCGGCGTGCAGGCCGCCAAGACCGGGATGCTGGCGTCGTCGGAGATCATCGCGACGGTGGCCGATGCGTGGCGCGACCTGGGGCTGGCGGGCACGGTGCCACTCGTCGTCGACCCGGTGTGCGCGTCGATGCACGGCGATCCGCTGCTGCACCCGAGCGCACTGGATTCGCTTCGGGGCGCGCTGTTTCCGCTCGCCACGCTCGTCACACCCAACCTCGACGAGGTACGCCTTCTGGTCGCGATCGACGTGGTCGATGGCGAGTCGCAGCGCGAGGCGGCACGGGCGCTGCACGCGCTCGGCCCGAAGTGGGTGCTGGTGAAGGGCGGTCACCTGAGGTCGTCACCGCACAGCCCCGATCTGTTGTTCGACGGGACGGACTTCTACGAGTTCGACTCGCCTCGCATCGACACCGGCGACGACCACGGCGCCGGCGACACGTTGGCCGCGGCGACGGCGTGCGCGCTGGCGCACGGATACGCCGTGCCGGCGGCCGTGGAGTTCGCGAAGGCCTGGGTAACCGAGTGTCTGCGCGCGGCCTATCCGTTGGGCCATGGCCACGGGCCGGTGTCGGCCATGTTCCGATTGCCCCTCGAGAAGTCGCCGTGAACCTCGACCAGATCGCCGGCGTCGCACACGAGCCCGGCGGCGTCCCGGCCGGTGTCGTGGTTCTCACCCACGGCGCCGGCGGCAGCCGCGAATCGCCGCTGTTGGTGAGGCTTTGCGATGAGTGGGCGCGCCGTGGCTGGCTGGCGGTGCGGTACAACCTGCCGTACCGGCGCCGGCGGCCGAAGGGGCCGCCGTCTGGGTCGGCGGCAACCGATCGCGAGGGCGTCGCGGAGGCAGTTGCCGTCGCCCGCGCGCTCGCCGGCGGGCCCGTGATCGCCGGTGGTCATTCATACGGCGGGCGCCAGACGTCGATGGCCGTCGCGGATGAGGGCCTTTCGCTCGACGCGCTGACGCTGTTCTCGTATCCGGTCCATCCGCCCGGCAAACCCGAGCGTGCGCGCACCGAGCACCTGCCGCGAATCACGGTGCCGACGGTGTTCACCCACGGCACCAGTGACCCGTTCGGGTCGATAGGACAGTTGCGCGCCGCGGCGGCATTGATCGCGGCCCCGACGGTGATCGTTGAGGTCACCGGCGCCCGCCACGACCTGGGGTCGAAGAGCCTCGACGTGCCGAAGCTGGCCGTCGACGCCGCGCTACGGTTGCTCGGCTAGCCGCCTACGCCTGATACCCCCACCGGGTAATGTTCCGGCCATGGGCGCGATTGGGCACGCGTTGGCCGTGGCGGGGTCGATGACGTGGGAAATCCTGTGGGCGTTGATCCTCGGCTTCGCACTGTCCGCCGTGGTGCAGGCGGTGGTTCGCCGGTCGACAGTCGTGTCATTGCTGGGCGACGACCGTCCGCGCACGCTGGTCCTCGCGGCCGGCCTGGGCGCGGCATCGTCGTCATGCTCGTATGCCGCGGTGGCGCTGGCCCGCTCGCTGATCCGCAAGGGTGCCAACTTCACCGCCGCCATGGCCTTCGAGATCGGCTCCACCAACCTCGTCATCGAACTCGGCATCATCCTCGCCCTGCTGATGGGCTGGCAGTTCACCGCGGCGGAATTCATCGGCGGCCCAATCATGATCGTCGTGCTGGCGGTGCTGTTCCGGGTAATCGTCCGTTCCCGCGTCATCGAGGCGGCCCGCGAGCAGGCCAACCGCGGGATCGCGGGATCCATGGAAGGGCACGCCGCGATGGACATGTCCGTGCCAGGCGACGGCTCGTTCCGGCGGCGGCTCGTGTCCGGGCGGGGCTTCACGGCGGTGTCGCACGTGTTCGTCATGGAATGGGCCGCGATCCTGCGTGATCTCGTGCTGGGCCTGTTGATCGCCGGCGCAATCGCGGCATGGGTGCCGGATTCGTTCTGGCACAGCTTCTTCATCACCGACCATCCGGTCGTTTCCACACTGTGGGGACCGATCGTCGGACCGATCGTGGCGATGGTCTCGTTCGTCTGCTCGATCGGCAATGTGCCCCTCGCGGCGGTGCTGTGGAACGGCGACATCAGCTTCGGCGGGGTCGTCGCTTTCATCTTCGCAGATCTGCTGATTGTGCCGATCCTCAACATCTATCGGAAGTACTACGGGACCAAGATGATGCTGGTGCTGCTCGGCACGTTCTATGTCTCGATGGTGTGCGCCGGCTATCTGATCGAATTACTTTTCGGCGCAGCAGGTCTCATTCCCCATCATCGGCACGCGATGGTGATGGCGGCCGGCATCTCGTGGAACTACACCACCTGGCTGAACATCGCGTTCCTCGTTGTGGCCGCGGTGCTCGTGGCCCGATTCGTGACATCGGGCGGGCTCCCGATGTTGCGGATGATGGGGGGCTCACCCGACTCCGCTGACGAGCACCGCTGCCACTAGAGGTGCCGATGCGAAACGCCTATCGGAGCGGGATGAACCGCCGCAGCTTCCCACTGGTCTGGTGGCGCTCAAGGCTTTCGACGACCCGAATATCGACCCTTGGATTCAGGAGACGGTGGCGGTGTAGTGCGGCGACCACCGATGCGGTCAGTGCGTCCACGTCAGGCGCGCCGACGACGACGATGTCTGCTCCCGCCGGGGTCTGGGCGACCTGATATTCGGACACCCGAGGATCGGTGCCGAGAACGTGACGGAACGCGCTCGCGGGCACCGTCGTTGTCCGGTAACGAAAATCGTCGTCTCGGCGGCCGCCGATGTCGGCGATTCGCACGAACGCGCTGCCGCATGCGCACTCGCCGGGCAGTGCCATGACTTGATCGCCGAGGTCGTAGCGAATGAACGGAAAGGTCCGGTTGGCAAGCCCCGTGGCAAGCGTCCGCGCGGCCGGCTCGTCGGAACCGACCGGTGTGCCGCTGTCGTCGACACGCTCCAGTACGACCTCGTCCTCGCACACGTGCAGCCCCTCGCCGCGTCCACAGCCGACCGCCTGCACCCCGATCTCGGTCGATCCCCATAGGTTGTGGATCGGAACGTCCCACGCCTGGCTGATCGCCCGCCGATCCTCATCGAGGAGCGGCTCGGAATTGGTGCTCACACGCACCGGACTGATGTTGAGGCCGCCAGCCATCGCGACTCGGGCAAGGCGCCCGATCACTGTCGGATAGCCGACGAGATGCGTGGGTTGCGCGGCCGCCACCGCGGCGAGCACCTCGTCGAACGGTGCACCGGCAGGGATCACGACCGTCTCCATGCCGGCCGCGGTGGGCACGTCGAACAGTGGCGTGCTGGCATGAGGCGGAACGCCCGCCTCCAACACCGCAAGCCTCGCGCGAGCCTGCGGCGGTGACCCGCGTCGCTCTTCGCGCGCCTGCACGCGCCAGGCGAGGCAGGCGACCGAGACGAAGAACTGCCAATCCCACACATAGACGCCGCGCACACCGCTGGAGCCGCCCGAGCTGAACACCTGCTGATCGCCCGATGTGTACGAAAACCATTGCTGTTCGGCCAAAACGCGCTCCGCGCGGGCACGGTCGAGGTCAGGAGCTGTGACGATGGCGTCCCAGTGGGCTTGGGCATCCTGCTTCGTCATCACCGGCAGCGACGCCAGGTCGGCGACCGAGGCCGAGGACGGGTCGAGGCCTCCGAGTCGGCTCGCGTGAAACGGTGACCGCTCGCGTGCGTAGCCAAGCAGGGCCCGTAGCCGCTGATTCTGGTAGCGCTCAATCTGTTGCCGGTGCCAATCCAGGCGGGTGATGTGGTCCTCGAGGGCAGCCTGCACCGCGTCGAGATGCCCGACGCGCATTCGCTCGTAGGCCGCCCGCGACATCGTTGCCCTCCACACCGAGATTTGTTGGGAGTATTTTGCCGCCATCGATCCCGAGAAGGGCAACACTGTATCCGCAGCTTCCAAGCCAGGACATGGTCAGCAGCGCCAACGCGCCGCCGACCACGATGCCCACGAACAGCGCCTTGAGCACCGGGGGCACTGCCATGTTCAGCGCGTCGAGCAGCGTTCGTTGGTGTTGCTCACCCGTGGCCACGGCCAGTGCGCACAGAAACACCGGCGAGACGATCCCATCGCTGTGTCCAGCCTCGACTTTCAACAGGTCGCGGACCCGCTCCGGGATGTGCTCGTCGCGCAGAATCGAGGGCACCGAAGCGAAGTCGGTCGGCACGACCACGCACGCGATCACCGTCAGCACCGCCCAAGAAAGATCCGGTGGCAGCCACCGGCCTATCAGCACAGCGAGGGCCACGCTCAGCGGCAGGGCGATGAACAGCAGTCGCGCCACCGACCGTGGATCCCGTCCGAAAAAGCCGCCGCGCACGTCGGTGGCGTCGACCAACAGCAGCACCGCAAGGATGATCTCCGCGACGTTGCGGGCGACTTCAGCGTTGAAGGTGGACGCCAACGAAGTCCGCATGGTGAGACCAACGGCAAGGCCGCCATTGCCTGCCCGGTGCGAGCTGGGACAGGATCGGCGGCGTGGGCGATGTCGACTTCTCTCTACTGGATGTGCCGCGTGATGTGCCGCCCGAGGATCCGGAGGCGTTTCTGCGTGCGGCAATCGCGTGGCACTTCGGCGAGGACACCGGTTCGCCGTTCTGGTTGCGCGCAGCGAAGAACCTTGGCTTTAACCCGGTCGTCGACGTACAGACGTTCACCGATCTGCGATTGTTTCCCAATCTGGTGGACGAGTTGCGCGACGTGCCGGTCGAAGACCTCGTTCCGCGGGGCTACGGATCACCGGCGCCGATTCCGCGGATATTCGAGTCGGGTGGCACCACCGGACCACCCAAACGGACCGCTCAACTGCCGGACTGGCTCGAACAGGTCACCCGATGGCAGACCGAGGACTTCACCGCGGGTGGTTTCGTGCGGGGTCGGGGACTGCTGTGCCTGATGCCGAGCGGGCCGCATGGAGTCGGCTACTTCTCGCGGGTGGTGTCCGAGCGACTGGGTTCGGTGTTCTACCCGATCGATCTGGATCCGCGCTGGGTCAAGAGGATTGCCGCCGTCAACGCCACCGCAGAAGTGTTGGCATACCTCGACCACGTGATCGAGCAGGCGAGATTCGTTCTGCAGACTCAAGACGTCGGGAACCTGCACACCACGCCCCCACTACTCGAGGCCATGGCCCGCGACGACGCCGTCCTCGAGCTGGTCAACCAAAAGATCCGGTATGTGCTTCTCAGCGGCGCCCATCTGGACATGGATACCTTCGACGTGCTGCGGGACATCTTGCCGGACACGGCGATCACGATGGTCTTCGGCAGCACGATGATTCTGTCGCAAGCCCGCACCCGGGCGGCTGACACCGACGGTGATTCGTTCATCTTCGACCCTCGAACACCGTACGTCGTCTTCTGGGTGATCGATCCTGCGGGTGGCGCTCCCGTGCCGTATGGGGAACGCGGCCAGGTGGTGATGAATCACATCAGCAAGGGAATGTTCATACCTAACAACCTCGAACGCGACACCGCGGTACGAATTGTCGGGTCCGACGGCCAAGTCGGCGATTCGATCAGCGAGGTCGCTCCTGTCGCCACGTTCGGGGGCGAGACCGTCATCGAAGGGGTCTACTGATGCACTCTGCCGTCTCGCACAAGGGCGGCGCCACAATATATCTCGATGCCCTCGGTGCCGACGGACAGTACCGGGCACGAAACCGCGAGGTCGTCGAGGACACCGCCGGTCGACCCGTTGCCGAGCTGAGCATGCTGCCGCGGCTGTATGTCACCCGCTGCGTCAGCGCCCAACGGAAGCTGCGACCGCTTCCCGCCGCGCACCGAGAGGCCATGTTGGCCAAAGCCGCCGAGATCTTCGCGACGTCTTCGATCGTCGGACTGGATTTCGATGCGTATGTCGAGCTGACCTGCCGTGTCTCGGGCCTGCCGATGACGACGACGCGCGAGGCGGCCCGCGGGGTGGCCGACTCGGTGGCCACCGCGTTCGGTGCGGTGCGCCCGGCCCGGCCGACGGGCGCGGCGTTCGACTGGCGTGAGCCGCAGACCGGCAAGGGTGCCGCGGTGTGGGCGCGTCGGGGTGAAGTGTTCGCGGTCCATGCCCCCGGTAACGCCCCAGGCATTCATGGCCTGTGGCCACAGGCGCTGGCGTTGGGTTATCGAGTGGCGATCCGCCCGTCGCGACGCGAGCCGTTCACCGCGCACCGACTCATCCATGCCCTGCGGCAGGCCGGATTTCGGCCCGGAGACGCCGTGTACCTGCCCACCGATTACGCAGCGGCCGACGAGCTCCTGCGCGCCGCCGACCTGGCCATGATCTACGGTGCCCAGGACGTTGTCGACAAGTACGCCAACGATCCGATGGCGCTCACGAACGGGCCCGGGCGCACCAAAATCCTGATCACCGCCGAACTGGACTGGCGCGACTACCTCGACGTGATCGTCGACTCGATCTGCAACCTCGGCGGGATGGCGTGTGTCAACACGACCGCCGTGCTCTACGAAGGGGATCCCGCCACGCTGGCGCGCGCGATCGCCGACCGCCTGTCGACGATCGCTCCCATGCCCAACGTCGACGAACGAGCCACGCTCCCGACGACGCCCATCGACAACGCACGAAGGCTGGCAGGCTATCTCGCCGCCAAGGCCACCGGAACAACTGCGGTCCTCGGCGCAGATCAGGTGGTCGCCGACCTCGGCGACGGCTACGCCGCCCTGCGTCCGGCCGTGCACCTGCTGGCGAAGCCCGACGTGGAGACGCTCAACATCGAACTGCCCTTCCCGTGCGTATGGGTTGCGCCCTGGTCACGTGGCGACGGTCTGGCCCCGCTGCGACATTCCCTGGTAATCAACGCGATTACCAGGGACGACGAGCTCATCGACGATCTGGTTCGCGAGACAACCGTGAGCAACGTCTACAGCGGTCGGTACCCCACCTACTACACGTCACCCCACATCCCGCACGACGGGTTCCTGGCGGACTTCCTGATGCGCAACAAGGGCTTCATCCGCGACTGACACGGTGATCGATGCCGGGCGATCCCGGGCTGACTACGCGGGTTTGACGCCGGGCGCGCGCACCACCATCGGCACGGCGGGAAAATACGCGGCCATCTCTGACCGCGACTTTCGCAGCGCGGCGGTCCCGTAACCCCTCTTTCGGTAATCGGGGTGGATCCAGATCCGGACGTTCACCTCACCGCCGACGAGTTCGCCGAAAACCATTCCGACCTTCTGCTGCCCCTCGACAGCGACGAACCACGCGGCTTCTTCGGCGTCGGCCCGCGCCACTGCCGCCTGGATCTCGTCGTCGAGACTGCCCGCCGGCCCGCCCGAGCCATCACCCGCAGCATGGATATCGTCGGTTCGCGCCGCGAAGATGTCGCGGTCGGACTCTCCGGCGAACGGGCGTAGGACCAGGCTCTCGCCCGAGCTCGCTGGCCGCTGTTTCGAGGTGAAGCTCAGCTGACTGTTCAAGTCCTCGAGCTCCGCCGCGATCCGTCGGCGCGCATCCTTCGTGAGTTGGTCGAACGACAGCGCCATCACCGCTTGGCCGGCCAGGCGTGACGTGCCGAGCATCGCCGCAATGGCTTCGACCGCGGCCACCCGATCTTCGGCCTCCACGATCACATCGAGCACTTCATGCCGGCGGTCGAGTGCGGTCAGCAGCGCGTCCGTGATTTCGCGGCGGGCGGCGACGCGGTCGTGATCGGTCATCTCGTAAGCGTAGAGGGGCGACGAGCAACGCAGGGCGTTCACGAACGGGGGACGCGGCGCCGCGCGAGGGTGCGCCATCCGACCGCGATCGCGGCCAACACGATGATCGCAATCGCCAACGGCCACACCCCCAGCGTGTCGACCTGGCTCTCCAGCCAACTTTGCACCGAGCCGGCAGCTTCGACGATCGGGTCGTTGGGGCTTGCGTTGGTGAAGTAGAGCCGGATCTCGAAATACCCGTAGTAGGCCACATAGAGTCCGGTCAAGAGCACGACGACCCCGGCGATCCGGCCGACGTAGGGCAGAATTCGCCGCACCACGCCGCCGGCCGCCGAGCCGGCAAGGGCCACCGCGAGCGCGGCAACTCCCACCGTGATGGTCATACCGGCGGCGTATGCGAGGAAGCCCAGAACACCGTTGAGCGCCGATCCGTGTTTGAAGGTCGTGCTGAGGACCGCGAGAAACGGGGCGAACGTGCACGACAACGAGGCAATCGCGTAGCCCACACCGTAGCCGTACATCGACCGCAACTGCGCCGTGGGCGCGCCGCCCGACGGCTTGGGCACGATGACGGTCATGTCTTTGCCGGCCAGCAGCCAGACACCCAACGCGACCAGGAGAACACCGATCGCGACGGTCGCGAACGGCAGGAATTTCTGCGCGGAGGCGATCAGCGGCGAGATCAGCAAGCCGAAAACGCCGAAGACGGTCACGAATCCCGCGGACATGGCGATGGTTGCCGCGCCCGCACGCGCCAGCGCCGTCGGACGAGCGGAATCATTCCTGCCGCCGGCAATGACCAAGGCCAAGTAGCCGGGCAAAAACGCGAACCCACAAGGATTCAGGGCGGCCACCAGCCCCGCACCCAGGGCGAAACCGAGGCCCGTGGTGTTGATCACGGGTTGACTAACTCGCTGACCCGCTGGCTCAGGTCGGGATCGGACAGCGCTTGTTTGACGACGTTGATGCCCCCGTCGGGGCGGACGAACGCGTACGCGGGTTGGTGCGTCACGCCGAATTTGGCCCAGACCGACCCGTCGGTGTCGGCGAGCTGAGTGAAACCACTCACTGGGTACTTGCCGACAAACGCCTGCATGGCCGGCAGTTTGTCCAGCCCGGCCACTCCCACGAAGGTCACGGCCGGCTGGGTGGCAGCGATGTGGCCGACGGCCGGGGCTTCGCGTTGGCAGACTGGACACCAGGGTGCCCAGAACCACAGCACGGCGGGCTTACCGAGCAGGCTTGCGCCGTTGAAGTCCTGCCCGTTAAGGGTTTTCGCAATGAACTGCAGCGCAGCGGGCACCGTCTTGCTCGTTGTCGGATTCTGCGCCGCGGCAACCGACGGCCCTTGCCCGGGCTGAGACCCGGAATGTGAAGCGCATGCGGCAGCGACGGCCGCCGCAACTGCGAGGCAGGCGATCGGCCGCGCAAACTTCACCGTGATCCCCCTCCGGCTATGCGTGCCATCACCATGTACACGACGCCGATCCCCGCTGAGTTCACCGTCGCGGCGTGGTCTACCAGGTCTGCTCGGCAGCACGCACCAGCATTTCGTTGACCGCCACCCGGCGATCGCGGGTGACCATGTAGGTCACCGCATCGGCGATGTCCTCCGGGCGCAACATCTCGATGCCCGCGGACTGCCTGTCGAGCGTCTCTCGGAATGGCGGCGGGATCTGGGTGTTGATCTCGGTGTCGACCCTGCCCGGCTCGACGATGCCGACCCTCACCCTTTTCTGGAGCATCTCCTGGCGGACGGCTTCGCTGAACGCGTTGACACCGAACTTGGTCAGGGCGTATACGGCGGTGCCGGGGCGTGCGATTCGGCCCGCGGTTGAACTAACTGTGACCAGGTCGGCTACTCCGCGGGGTGCATCTGCAGCTCCGTTGATGAGGTGCGGGAGGGCAGCACGCGTCACGTGCAGCACGCCGAGCACGTTGACCGACACCATCTCGTCCCAGTCGTCGAGCGAAGCCTCAGCGGCCGGGCCCATCCGCATCAGGCCGGCGTTGTTGACCACGATGTCTAGCCGACCCAGTTCGGCGACGACCCGCTCGACGGCGGCACCCGCTTCCCGGGCGTCGGCGACGTCGGCCGGCACAGCGAGCGCCGTCCCACCCGCCGAGGCAATGCTGTCCCCCAGTTCTTCGAGCCGATCGCGGCGACGGGCCAGCACGGCCACCGCCGCACCCTCCGCGGCAAGCGCCCTTGCCGTCGCCGCGCCGATCCCGCTGCTGGCCCCTGTTACGAGCGCCACCGTGTTCGCAAGCGTGTCCGCCATGCACCCATCTTCATCGACACCGCGGTTTGGCCCAGACGGACCTAGGATCCGTTCGGTGAGGAGGTGCCGCCATGCGGGTCCTGATTTCCGGCGCCAGCATCGCCGGCCCCGTGCTGGCGTACTGGCTCAACAAGTACGGATTCGAGGTCACCGTGGTCGAGCGCGCACCGGCGCCGCGCAAGACCGGCGGCCACGCGGTTGACCTGTTCCGGCCCGCGATGCAGGTCGTAACGAAAATGGGTCTGCTGGAGGCGATCCGGGCGAAGATCACCGGCACCGACGCCATCGTGATCCACCGCGACGGCGCCAAGCCGGTCGAAGTCGACCTGCGTAAGGTGTACACCGCCCTCTCCGACGACCACGTCGAGATCATGCGCGACGATCTCAGCGAGATCTTTTATGACGCCACGCGGCGGGACGTCGAGTATGTCTTCGCCGACTCGATCTCCTCGATCTCCGTAGACGGCGACATCACCTTCGAGCACGGCGCACCGCGCCGCTTCGACGTCATTGTCGGCGCCGACGGCCTGCATTCCAACGTGCGTAGCCTGACCTTCGGGCCCGAGTCACGGTTTACGACCTGGATCGGTGCCTACCTGTCGGTGGTGTCGGTGCCCAATTACCTACGCCTCGATGGTGTCATGGAGATCGCGGCCGAAGTCGGGCGAATCGCCGGCGTCTACAGCGCCGCCCATATGGACGATGCCCGCGGTGTGTTCCTGTTCCGCACTGCCGAGCCACTGAACTACCACCACCGTGATGTGCCTACGCAAAAGCTGTTGCTAGGGCAGCATTTTGGCGACATGGGTTGGGAGGTTCCCCGGCTACTCGCCGAACTGGACGATACCCCTGCCTTCTATTTCGACTCGATCACCCAGCTGCGGCTTGACACCTGGTCGCGCGGTCGCGTCACGTTGGTCGGCGATGCCGGTTACTGCCCTGGTGCGGCCGTCGGTGGCAGCACCAGCCTGGCCGTTGTCGGCGCGTACACCCTGGCCGGAGAGCTCGCCGCGCACGCGCCGGATCACAGTGCCGCATTCGCCGCCTACGAGCGTGAGATCGGCGATTATGTACAGCGCAGCCGCACCTTCGCGATCGCGGCGGCCAAGAAGATCGTGCCGGCCGGCCGACGTGATCTGTGGGTGCTTGTGCGCACCGCGCGGCTGATCAGCCTGCTGCCGGCCTCCGTGTCGCGGGCCGTCGCCAAACTGAGCGAAAAGGGCCTTCGCCTGCATGACACGGTCACGCTGAAGGACTACACGCGGATGGATACGGTCGGTAGCTGAAGGCGCGAAGTGCCTTGCGGCACTGCCGCATCCAACTGGCTTCGTCGCCCGGCATTCCTGGGTGTCTGCTGCGATCTTCCCGGTGGCACGCGTGCCTTGCGTCGGGGTGCCGTCGTTTCGCCGTTGTGGACGACAGAAGGAGCCATGGCCGTGGACCCAGAAACCGTGGACCGCCAATACGCCGCGCTGCAACAACAGGGCCAGCAGACCGCGACCCTGATACAGGGACGGGCCGGAAAACTCTCGACCGCCGCAGCCAACGGCGACCCGAACGCCCGCGAATGGCAGCTCGATCTGAAAGAGATCGCCCTGGCTGTCCGCGATGAAGAAAGCGCCGTGACGTCTCTGCTGCAATCGATCCATTCTCTGGTGGACAACCACGTGCAGGGCACAGCACCCCCGCCGCAGCCGCAGTATCAGCCACCCTCCTACCCCGAGCCGCCGCCGTACCAACCACCCGCCGAGTACGCCGCCCCGCCGCAATATCAGCCGCAGCCGTACGGCGCCGCCGGCGGGGGCACACTGCACCGCTTGCTCGGCAGCGGCTTCGGCCAAGCGATCGTGACCGGTGCCGGGTTCGGCATCGGCGACGACCTCATCAACAACATCTTCGGGCGCCTATAGCCCGGTCTGCGATAGCGGCGCCTGGGTCGGGGAGGCATCCCCAAGGTGCGCGCCGCGGCATGTCAGCCGATAATCCGGATCTACTATGACCGCGCAGCTGGCCGCTCCGCCGGACGAGACCGCTCAGTCCGCGCGGCTACCGGCGCGGCACCGGCTGCCCCGGTCGGCCAACCGCGGCCTGCTCATCGCGGGCCGCGTCATCGTGGCGCTTGCGGCGGTGTCAGTCGTGGCCGCCACGGGAATCGGGTGGTCCGAGCTGCGGCATCTCTCCGGCGGTATCACCACGTCTCAGGCGCTGGTGGGTGTCCCGGTATCCAGTGGCGGTGAACAGAACATCCTGATCATGGGCTTGGACAGCCGCCTGGATCAGCACGGCCGTCCGTTGCCGCCCGACATCTTGAACGCGCTGCACGCCGGCGACGAGAACGTCGGCGGCTACAACGCCAACGTGCTGATCGTGCTGCACATGCCGGCCTCGGGCGGCCCTGTCACGGCGATATCCATTCCACGCGACGACTACGTCGATCTGCCCCGGTGTCCCGACGGGCCGTGCCGAGGGAAGATCAAGCAGGCCTACGGCCTGGCCTACGCGCACGTTCTCGACCCGCACGGGACGGGAGATTTCCCCACCGACGTAACCGAGGCCCAAGAGCAAGCCGCGCGCGAAGCTGGGCGCAAAGCCGAGATCAGCACCGTCCGTCACCTGCTGGACATACCGATCGATCACTTCATTGAGGTGACCCTGGTGGCGTTTTTCCAGATTGCGAAGGTGGTCGAGCCGATCACCGTGTGCCTCAACGCGGACACCGCAGACAGCTACTCCGGCGCGAACTTTCATCGCGGTGTTCAGCAGATCGACGCCGCGCAGGCTCTGGCGTTCGTGCGTCAACGGCGCGACATCAACGACGACTTGTTCACCGACCTCGACCGGACACGTCGCCAGCAGGCCTTCATCGCTTCGCTTGTCAACGCGTTGCGTACCGGCGGGGCTCTCGACCGTCCGAGCACAGTGAGCAACCTGATCGATGTCGCGCGCCAGAACGTCGCAGTGGACGCGGGTTTCGACCTGACCGGGTTCGTCGAGCACGGTTCGTCGCTGAGCGGGAGCGACCTGTCCCTTTACACCCTGCCGATCACCGAGTTCGGCCAGGACTCCGACGGCGAGGACGTGAACTACATCGACGTGCCGACCATCCGCGGCATCGTGCAGGAGCTCATCGGCGGCGGCTCCCCCTCCCCGACCGCATCCGCCTCGGCGACGCCTCATGCCAGCACGGTGCTCAATGTGATCAATGCCACGCACCATAACGGCCTTGCGACGTCGGTCGAAAAAGCACTTGCGAGCCGAGGATTCACCCCGGGTACCACCACCTCGGCCACGGCCATCTCACGGCAGAGCACCATCGAATACGGCACTGATGCCGGCGAAGCCGCACATGAGCTGGCCGACCAACTCGATCTGACCGCCACTGCATCCGACGACATCGGCGCCGACACAGTCCAGCTGACCCTCGGAACCGACTTCCCGGCCGGCGATTACATCAGCGCAAACTCCACGTCGACTGAAACGCCGACCACCTCCACCACTCCAGTCCCCACGGTCTCCGCCACCGCCACCGGCACCCAAGCACCCGCCCCCACCGACTTGACCCAGATGGGAACCGCAGGCGTGCCGTGCGTGAAGTAGGCCGCGCCAGCTAACGCGTGCGCGTCATGTGTTGTGCTACCTGCAACGCTTGATCAATCGGGATAGCGAAACCCCTTCCGCCCTGAGCTCTTTCCACTCGATAGCTGTCGTTGGCCGCTGTGTCTATGCCGACCACCTGGCCGAGGCTGCTCACCAACGGTCCGCCCGAATCACCAGGGCGTATCGGAGCGGCGATCTGGATCAATCCGGTTAAAAGTTCCGACCTACGCGTCAAATCGTCACTGGCGCTGATCGTCTGGTTCAACGCGGTGACGGTGCCCGGGGCGCGGCTTGGCGCACCGCCCTTCCCGCCCGCGTTGCCGATCCCGACGACCTTGTCCCCCACCGCAAGTTGCGACGAGTCGCCCAACGGCGCGGTGGGAAGTCCGCTCGCACCGCCCAGCCGCAGCAGCGCGATGTCGTGACGATGGTCATGCCCGAGCACACTGACGGTGTACGTGCGGCCATTGCCGACGTCGGTGGCGCCGATCGCGGTGGCGCCTTCGATCACGTGGTTGTTGGTCAACACCAAGCCCTGCGAATCGAGCACGATGCCCGTTCCCGCTCCCACCGCACGCCGCCGGCCCAGGGTGATGTCGATGTCAACAACGGCCGCAACCACCTGGGCCAGGCCAGACGAGCGATCCCCGGCGGCTGCTCCGCCCAATCGACCCAGCAATTGGCCCGGCCAGGGGATTCCCAGCCCGGCGACACCTGAGCGTGCGCACGCCGGCACCGCTGCCACACCGGCCACCACGACAGCAGCCAGGATCGGCCGCGCGATTGACCTGCGGGTCACGGTCGCTTGCTGGTCGGCGGTGTGCACGATGATTACGGTCCACAGTGAAGCTGTAAGGCCCCTGAAATGTTCGCCTGGCAGCCGAATTCTTCAGGGGATCTTCAGCGAGCGACGGGCACGCCTCAGCCCGATGTGGTCAGCCGCTCGTAGCTGGCCTGTAGCGCGGTGTACCGGCGTTGGACATCGGCGCGGTCGGATTCGTCGGGAACCGATTCGAGGTTGGCGCGCTGGATCATGGCGGCCTGGTCCATCAGCACGCGCGCGCGGGCGGTGTCGGTGGTTTGCTCCATGATCGTGGTCAGTGCATCGAGTTGGCGAATCATCACCGCGGGCATGCCGCGGCCGGCCTGGCGGATTTTTTCGAACGCACGCTGGATCAACCGTTCAAAGCTGACCTGATCGGAGATCAGGCGGATGGCCCCGGTGTCGTCACGATGAACCTGCGTCGGCGCCCAGACCCGGGCAATCTTGCACAGGCTGTCACCGAGCCAGTCAACACATGTCAGCGCGGTAAAGGTGTCGTTCGTCGACGGCGACAGCGCGCGGATGGCGATCTCGACGAGCTGGTCGATCCCGAAGGCCACATCTTGGGTGAGAGTGCGATGCGGTCCGGTGATTTGGGTGCGTTCCAGGTATCGCGCCACCTCGTCGGCAGCCTCCGGCGGCCACACCGCCGCGAGTTCCCGTCCCTCGACCAGGAAGTGCCCCGGCCGGTACGGCAGGCGGATCACGGCTTCGGCATGGGCGGCGATGCGCACCAGCGTCTTGTGCCGAATGAACTGCAAGTAACCGCTTTTCGGCGTGCGGATGACGCTTCCCTTGGTTTTGATCGTGGTAATCAACTTCTGCATCTCGGCCCGATCCTCGGGCGCGTCGACCTTCGACGGGGGGGCGTCGGCGCTTTGCACCTCCACCGCCTGCGCCAGATCTTTGGCGATGCCGGCGATCACTTGCGGCAGCTGGATCTGGGTGGCGATGTGGTGGATGAAGTAGATCAGCACCCCCAGGTCGATCAGCACGAGCCCAAACGTGGTGGTGATCGAAAGGTGGGGAACGAAGTCACCGCGGTCACCGGGCCCGATGGACACCAGCGCCGCGACGCAGTAGACGAACGTCGCCACAAACGTTCCGAGCGTGAGCTGGGTCCCGCGGTCGCGGATGAAGTTACGCAGCATCCGCGGACCGAACTGAGTCGAGGCCAGTGTCAAGGTCACGATCGTGATGGAAAAGACGATGCCCACGACGGTGATGACCGAGGCCGCGATCGAGGTGAGTATTACCCGAGCGGCATCGGCCGTTCCGCTGATGATCCAACTGGGCGCGTGGAACCGACCGCTGTAAACGGCCCTGTCCAACGTGACCGTGCCCCAGAACAGCAGGAGCGCCGCGAGCACCTCTGCGGTGGGCACCAGCCACAGATTGGTGCGCAGCTCTTCGCGGCGCCATGCAGAGAGCACGCCGCTCCACGGCATCACGACAGCCGCCACGACGGATATACAACCCATTCCGCCACCTGGGGGCAACTGGCAACCCGGCAGGCGCATCCGACGGGCCTACTGCCCGCTAGGGTACCTTCTGGACATGAGCACGCAGCAATACGACGTGGTCATCGTGGGGGCCGGTTTCGGTGGGATGGGCGCCGCGATCCAGCTCAAGCGGCTGGGTTACGAGAACGTCCTGATCCTCGACCGCGAGAATGACCTGGGCGGCACTTGGAACGTCAACCGTTATCCGGGGCTCGCTGTCGACATCCCTTCCACGACCTATTCGTACTGGTTCGAGCCGAACCCGTACTGGTCACGGCTGTTCGCGCCGGGACAAGAGCTCAAACGCTACGCCGACCACGTCGCAGACAAGTACGGCGTGCGCCGCCACATGCGGTTCAACACCACGGTAGAAGGCGCCCGCTGGGACGACGACGCGCGGGTGTGGCGGGTCACGCTGGCCGGCGGCGAAACCCTGACCACCAGGTTCCTGATCACCGCGACCGGGTTTCTGTCGCAGCCGCACACCCCCGATATCCCCGGCATCAACAGCTTTGACGGCAGGGTGATCCACACCACCGCGTGGGATGACAGTTACGACTTCAGCGGCCGACGGGTGGCGGTCATCGGCACCGGGGCGACGGCGGTTCAGCTGATCCCCGAGCTGGCCAACAAGGCCGCCGACCTGACCGTGTATCAGCGCACGGCGATATTCGTTATCCCGAAGATCGACTTCTCGTTCGCGCCGTCGGTGCAACGGCTGTTCGCGCGGGTACCGCTGGTTCAGCGTGCGGTGCGATGGGTGACCGACTGGATCTTAGAGCTCATGATGATCTCCGCAGTGCTGCACTACCGCTATTTCCGACGGCTGAACATCGCCGCGGCCGACCTGTCCAAGATCCATCGCTTCGTATCGATCCGCGACAAGGAACTGCGCAAGCAGCTGACCCCTGACTATGACTTCGGATGCAAACGGCCAACGTATTCCAACTCCTACTACCGCACGCTCACCAAGCGGCACGTTCACCTGCAGACCGCAGGCATAGAACGCATCGAGCCCGACGGCATCGTCGGGTGCGACAGCACCAAGACCGAGATCGACACCCTCGTGCTCGCCACCGGATTTGACCTCTGGGACGCCAACTTCCCCGCAATCGAGGTGATCGGCCGCGAAAGCCGCAATCTCGGAAAGTGGTGGCGTGACAACCGATTCCAGTCTTACCAGGGTCTGTCGATCCCGTACTTCCCGAACTACCTCAGCCTGGCCAGCCCGTACGCATTCAGCGGGCTGTCGTTCTTCAACACGATGGAATACCAAATGCGGCACATGGCACGACTTTTCGGTGAATTGCGGCGTCGCGGCGGCACCACGTTCGAAATCACCGAAGACGCCAACGCCCGGTTCCTTGACCGGATGACGCACCTGCTCGACAACTCCGTGTTCTACCGCGGCGACTGCGCGACGTCGCGGTCCTACTACTTCAACCACAGTGGCGAAGCGCCGCTACTGCGCCCGACATCGACGCACAACGCGGTCGCGGAGCAGGCGCGTTTCCCGCTGAGCGACTACGCGATCGTCTGATCAGGAAGGCGGCCCATGTCAACCATCACCCGGCTAGTCGGCTTGGCGATCGCAACTATCGGGCTCGCCCACTTCGCCAAACCCGAAGCGTTCGAATCGATAACCAAGACGGCATTCCCTGACAACACCCGTCAACACATCGCGATCAACGGGGGAATTGAGACGCTTCTCGGGGTCGCGCTGGCCGCACCCGCGACCCGGCGACTTGCCCTGATCGGAAGTGTGGGCTATCTGGCGTACTTCGGCACCAACGTGATTCGCAACGGCGGGTAGTCCGAAGCCAACGGGCCGTGGCCGAGCCCAGCCCGCACCTCGAACGCCGTCTCGGGCTGACCGACGCGGTGATCATCGG
This sequence comes from uncultured Actinomycetota bacterium, assembly GCA_963811535.1. GTDB lineage: Bacteria > Actinomycetota > Actinomycetes > Mycobacteriales > Mycobacteriaceae > Mycobacterium. The sequence continues at coordinate 564,987 of CAWERF010000005.1, forward strand.
CTTGGGATCAATGATCGGCGCGGGCATCTTCGCCGCGCTCGCCCCGGCCGCGGCAGCGGCCGGCTCCGGTCTACTGATCGGGTTGGCCGTTGCTGCCGTCGTCGCGTATTGCAACGCGAACTCGTCCGCACGGCTGGCGGCCCGCTATCCCCAGTCCGGCGGCACGTACGTGTACGGCCGCGAACGGCTCGGCCGGTTCTGGGGCTATCTGGCCGGATGGGGCTTCATCGTCGGCAAGACCGCGTCGTGTGCCGCGATGGCGCTGACGGTCGGGTACTACGCCTGGCCCGACCAGGCGCATGCGGTCGCAGTCGCCGCAGTGGTCGCCCTCACCGCGGTCAACTACGTCGGCATCCAGAAATCCGCGCTCCTCACCCGGATCATCGTGGTCGTGGTGCTGGCGATTCTTGCCGCCGTCGTCGTGGTGATCGCGACGTCGGGGCACGCCGACATCGGCCGCGTGCAGATCGGTGGCGACGTCGCGGGGGTGTTCCGGGCGGCCGGACTGCTGTTCTTCGCGTTCGCCGGATATGCCCGCATCGCGACGCTCGGCGAGGAGGTTCGCGATCCGGCGCGCACCATTCCTCGCGCGATACCGATCGCGTTGGGCATCACGCTGGTGGTCTACGCGGTCGTGGCTGTCGCGGTGTTGACGGTGCTGGGCAGCGACGGGCTCGGCCGGGCGGCCGCGCCGCTGGCCGACGCGGTGCGTGCCGCCGGGTCGCCATGGTCCGAGCCGGTCGTGCGGGTCGGCGCGACGGTGGCCGCGCTCGGCTCGCTGCTGGCGCTGATTCTCGGTGTCTCGCGCACCACGCTCGCAATGGCCCGCGATGGCCACCTTCCCCATGCGCTCTCGGCCGTGCACCCGCGGTTCACGGTGCCCCACCGAGCCGAGCTGGCGGTCGGCCTGGTGGTCGCGGTCATTGCCGCGACGGCCGACATCCGCGGCGCGATCGGCTTCTCGTCCTTCGCGGTGCTCGTGTATTACGCGATCGCCAACGCCTCCGCCTGGACGCTGGGGCGCCGTGCCGTGCCCGGCGTGGGGATGGTCGGATGCTTAGTGTTGGCCGTTTCGCTTCCGGTCACGTCGGTGATCGCCGGCGCCGCGGTACTCGGCGTGGGCGCAGCGGTGTACGGCATCCGCCGCTCGTGAGTCGAGATCTCACACGCGAGCTCCGCCAGGCCATCGGCACCGGCGCCGGGCAAGCTGCAGCCCCACCGTGAGAGTGCCGTGAGGATACATTCAAATGCCTGTCCAACCGTTGATCTCTGGGTACGGTGCGGACCGTGACCACTAAAGCACCACCCACAGCCCGCGAGCGGTTGGCGGGCACAGCCGCGCACCAGGGTTGGGAACTGATTGCGGCTCCCATGTACACTCTCGAATCCCGTTACCGTAGAGCGCCTTTCACGATATCAGTCATTTTCTCAGGGGCCGATTCCGTTGTCTACTCAACACTTTGGCTCGATCCGCTGACCGTCACCGAAGACCTGCAGCCGCAATGCATCGCGGTGATCGATGGGGGCGACCACAAGCGCTACCGCGTCGAGGTCTGGACGGTGCAGCACGGGCAGTCTGCGACCAGGCGAGGCGACGAATGAGCTGGCTACTGGTTTCAGTCGGCTCGAATAACTCGAACATACATCCGATCATAGGCTTAGCCCCCGACAGCCCGCAGAGTTATCCGCAGCCGTTGCGCCCCAACCTCGCTAGGGTCGTACCGTCAGCGCCAGATCGGTGAGAGAGGACGACAATGGCCAGTCATCAAGCGGTTCACGTTAAGTCCGTAAGCGGTCCTTTGGAGCTGGTCGAGGTCGAAACAACGCCACCCGCACGCGACCAGGTGCGCATCGACATCTCCGCCTGCGGCGTATGCGGCACCGACCGCGAGTTCGTCAACGGTGGATTCCCGGGGATCTCCTGGCCGCTGACACCTGGCCACGAGATCGCCGGGACAATCGCCGAATTGGGCTCGGAAGTCGACAATTTCGCCGTCGGGGACCGCGTGGCCGTGGGCTGGTTCGGCGGGTGCTGCAACAAGTGCATTCAGTGTCGTAAGGGGTTCTTGATCAACTGCGAAAACGGGCAGGTGCCCAGCTGGCACTATCCGGGCGGATACGCGCAGTCGGTGACGGTGCCGGCCACCGCGCTCGCCCGGATACCAGACGAACTGTCGTTCAGCGAGGCCGCACCGATGGGCTGCGCCGGCGTCACCACCTATCACGCACTTCGCGGGACGAGGGCCGTCGCGGGTGACCGCGTGGCCGTCCTGGGCATCGGCGGCCTTGGACACCTCGGCGTCCAGTTCGCGCGTGCGATGGGATTCGAGACGATCGCGATAGCGCGGGGTGCGGCCAAGGCCGAGGATGCGCGCCAGCTCGGTGCCCACCACTATGTCGTTCCACCGCAGGCGATGTCAGCGCTGCGCTGCAGGCGCTCGGCGGGGTGGCGGCCATCCTGGCCACCGCGGGAAACGCCGAAGCGATGGGGCAGACGGTCGGCGGCCTGAGCCCGCGAGGCGAGCTTGTGATCGTCGGCGTGACGCCCCAGCCGCTGCCAATCAGCCCGGTTCAGTTGATCACTCCGGCGCTCAGCGTGACCGGCCACCCCTCCGGCACCGCCCGAGATGTCGAGGAGACGATGCACTTCGCGGTGCTGTCCGGGGTGCGAGCCCTCATCGAGGAACGGCCGTTGAGTGAAGCGGCCGAGGCCTACGCCGCGATGGAACACGGACGGGCACGGTACCGCATGGTCCTCACGATGTGAGGCATCACGAATTCGTGAGCAAGTGACGGGTACGGTCGTCGCGGATCGGCACGCCGTTGCGGCCGCCGATGTCCTGCGAGTACAGGGCGACCGTGTAGGCCACGCCTTCTCCATTGATGCCGGTCGCGGTCCGGTTGATGTTGTCGAGTGTGTCGGTCTTCTGGTGATAGTTCGGATCGAACGGCTGATCGGCCTCACCGCCCCATAGCTGGGCCTGTTCGGCACTCTTCTTCTCCTCCGCGCCGGTGAACAGCCCGCCCGCGGGGATGCCGACCTTCGTGAAGCCCTGATAGTCGGACCGGCCGTCGAAAGACGTGTCCTCCGCGGTCTTTCCGGCACTCGTCAGGTAGGCGACCAGCGTGCGTTCGATACCGGCCGACCCCTCGGGTATGCGCGGTGCGCTCTGGTCGGGGTTCGGTGGCGCCGACTGGTCGCCGTCATACGTGAAATAGCCCGGGTTCGGCGACCCCAGCATGTCGAAGTTCAGATAGAGCGCGATGTCCTTCAACCCGTCGATGTCCAGGGACTCCACATACTTGTCGGAGCCCACCAAGCCCAATTCCTCTGCGCCCCAGAATCCGAACCGTACAGCATTGTGAATCTGCGGTGAACTGCCCATCTGCACAGCGGTTTCCAGCACCGCCGCCACACCGGAGCCGTTGTCGTTGATGCCGGGACCCGCCGCGACGCTGTCCAAGTGGGCCCCGACCATCACGACGTTCTGCCTCGAACCGGTGTTCGTCTGGGCGATGATGTTGCGTGCCTTGATCGGCGTGACGCCGGCATTGAGCTTGATCGTGGTCGGGCCAGGCTGGGCGCGCAACCGGACCCCGGCGGCCTTGCTGACGCTGACCACCGGGATCTTCACGTCGGTGTTCTCGCCGAGCGTGCCGTCCATCTTCTCCTCGTCGACGTTGTCGGCGACGAGGAGCGCTACCGCCCCGCGTTCGGCTGCCGCGGCCTCCTTCGTCGCGAACTGGCAGCCGCCGCGGTCGGCCAGCGCCACCGCGCCGGCGACCGGCAGCCGGTCGTAGTCAGATGCATTGCAGCCCGAGGTGTCTTCGACCGGCGACGCCACCAGTGGGCCGCTCACGCCCTGCGCTGGGGTACCGATCGTGTACTCCAACGCGTGCGAAGCGACGGTCGCGCCGTTGACGGTCAATGCCGGAGGGTCGGCGTGGAACTGCCGGAAATCGAACTCGGGGGTCTGCACGTCGAAACCCCTGCCTTTCAACGTGTTTATCACGTAGTCCACGCTGGCGTCGTAGCCCGGTGTGCCGACAGCGCGGTTGCCGCCGTTGGCGTCGGCGATCTGCTGCAGGTGCGCCAGGTGGGCCACGATCGCGTCGGTGGTCACCTTCTGGCGCAGGCTCGAGGCATAATCGGCCGCGCCCGGCGCCGTGGCGCGTTGCGCCGCCGACTCGCGGCTGCAGCCGGTCAGCGCGCCGAGGACGGCCAGCGTCAGCAGCGCCGCAACCGTCCTCGACGACCGGTTGGGGTGAAGTTGCCGGGCGTCGAGCAACGCGCCGACAGTCCGCAATGGATGTCTCAACTCGCGATACGTGCGGCCGTCGATGGTGGCGGTGCCCGCGGTCGGGCGGTCAAGCCCGACGATCAACCGCATCGTCGTGGACTTTCCAGCGCCGTTGGGACCCAGGAACCCGGTGACGACGCCGGGCTCGACGGCGCACGTCAGGTCGTCGATTGCTCGGGTTTGACCGAAGAGCTTCGTTAGGCCCTTCAGCTCGATCATTCGCCCATGATGGCACGAACCTGGATATTGCCTGGGTACGGCGACGGCTACCGGACCTGCGGGGTCGCCTGGGACAGATAGGCCGTGATGCCGGACACGACCGCTGCCGCCAACCGGGCCCTGCCGTCGGGGCTTTCCAGCATCGCGGCGTCGTCGCGATTCTTCATGTTGCCCATCTCGATCAGGATCGACGGGTACGCAGCGAGGTTGAGGCCGGCCAGGTCGGCGCGCCCGTATAGCCCATCGGTGCCCCGGTAGGTCGACGGCTGAAGGCCGGCCGCGACGAGCCGGTCCCGCATGATCTGAGCCAATCGCACGGCCGGACCGGACTGGGCCGCGTTCAGCGGTGGGTCGGAGTAGTTGACGTGGAAACCCCGGCCGTCCGGCGGGCCCCCGTCGGCGTGGATGCTCACGATCGCGTCGGGGTGCAGCGCATTGGCCAGCGCGGCGCGCTGGTCGACACACGGGCCCAGCGCGTTGTCATTGCCCCGGGACATCGCGGTGCGCACACCCGCCTGGGTCAGCGCCGCCCGGATCCGCAGCACCATGTCCCAGTTGAACGTGTGCTCGGGGTAGCCGTCGTCAGTGGTGGTTCCGGTGGTCTGGCATTCCTTCGTGCCGCCGCGGCCGGTGGGGACCTGGCGGTTGATGGAGGCGTCGTTGGCGCCGTTGTGGCCCGGATCGAGGAACACGATCATCCCGGCGATCGTGGACGATGCAATCGCGGGCGGAGCGGTCATGGTTGCCGCCATCGTCGAAAGGCTCGCGGCCAGCGGCGCGGCGGCCGCGATTTTCAGCATGTCGCGGCGGGAAATGGCCCGGCACGCTCCGCATACGGTCGATTGCACCGGCAGACGGTAACCGGGCAAGCATGGGCGGCGCTGAAGACGCGCCCGGCCCTTCGATCACAACTTGGCGACTTCCGCGGCAACGAGCTGGGCCACTGCCCGCATGCCGTCGGCGTTCGGGTGCAGCGGCGCCGGGCGTCCCGGCAACGGCAGCCCGAACCTCGTCGTCCACGGATCCGACGACCACGCGTGGTGCCCGCGGCTGGCCTCACCGGCCTTCACGAGGCGGCAATCCGTGTCTTCCGCGGCATCCGCGGTGACCCGCTCGAGGGCCTCGGCGACGTGGCGGCCCAGATCGGCGTCGGGCTGCGACATCGGCGGGGCCTTGTGTCCTGCGGGCGGCAGCAGCGTCAGGTAATCCACAAAAAGCACCCGCGCGCGCGGCGCGCGTTGCCGCACTGTTCGCCCTACGGCGCGCAGCGAGTCGGCTGCGTCGGCCAGCGCGCGGTCGCGTGCGTCTCGGTCGAGCAGCTCGCGCAACCGGCAGCCGAGCAGCGGCACCAGGCGGGCTGGCCGCGGCAGCGACGCCGCCATCAGCAACGGCACGTAACCGACGTCGTTGCCGGCGATTGTGATCGTGACCAGAGACTCGGAGCCGTCGAGCGCGCTGACCTGCGGCGGCGCGCCGTTCTGCCGGTCGGTCAGCACGTGGGCGGTGGTCGCGCCCGAGTACGTCACGTCGACGAGGTCGAGTCCCAGCTCCTTCGCGAGAAGGTGCGGATAATTGCGGGCCGAGCGACCGGCCAGGAACGGGGCACCGGGAGCGCCCGGCCTGATCCCTGGGCCTGCCGCCATCGAGCTTCCGATCGCGACATAGCGGCCCGTCATGTCTGCCAGGACGGGCTGGACGCCTGAGCCCAGAACCGTTTGGGGATCCGGCCGGCATGCCGGGCCAGGTAGCCGGCGGTCACGGCGGCTGCCATCGCCGCGGCCATCGCCGGTGGGTCGGCGGCGCGGGTGACCGCACTGGCCAGCAGCACCGCGTCGCAGCCGAGTTCCATCGCCAGCGCGGCGTCGCTGGCGGTGCCGATGCCCGCGTCGAGCACCACCGGAACCCCGGCCTGCTCGACGATCATCTCGATGTTGTGCGGGTTGGCGATTCCGAGACCGGTGCCGATCGGCGATCCGAGCGGCATCACCGCCGCGCAGCCGGTGTCCTCGAGTCGCTTGGCCAGCACCGGGTCGTCGTTGGTGTAAGGCAGCACGACGAAACCGTCGTCCACCAATATCTCTGCGGCACGGATTAATTCGACGGCGTCGGGCAGTAACGTGCGCTCGTCGGCGATCACTTCGAGCTTGACCCAGTCCGTCTGCAACGCATCGCGAGCCAGGCGCGCGATGAGCACGGCCTCGGCGGCACTGCGGCAGCCGGCGGTGTTGGGCAGCGGTGTGATGCCGAGCCGGCTCAGCAGATCCAGCACGCCGGTGCCGCCGGCCGCGTCGATGCGGCGCATCGCGACGGTGGTGAGCTCGGTGCCCGACGCCACCAGCGCCTCCTCGAGCACGGCCAGGCTCGTCGCGCCGCCCGTGCCGAGGATCAGCCGCGAGCCGAAACGGCGCCCGGCGATGGTCAGCTTGAATTCACCCACCCTGCACCGCCGTCACCACCTCGAGCCGCGCTCCGTCCGAAAGCGTGGTGTCCCAATCTGACTTGGGTATCACGGCCCAGTCCACCGCCACCGCGATGCCCTTGTCGGGGAAGCCGAGCCGGTCGAGCAACGCCGCAACCGTGGTGGCTTCGTCGACTTCGACTCGTTCGTCGTTCACGGTCACGATCATCGCGCGGTCACCTTCACACCCAGTTCCGTCATGATCCTCTCAGCCGTCCACGGTGCCAGCAAAAACCCGTTGCGGCCGTGGCCGGCGGCCACCAGCACGCGGTCATCCAGCCGACCCACCAGCGGCATGTTGTCGGGCGTCATCGGACGAAGCCCCGCCGCCACTTCGGCAAGCTCGTACTCGCCCAGCGCGGGCATCACCGCGCAGGCGTCGTCGAGCAGTTCGCGCACCCCGGTCACCGCGGGCGCGGTGTCGCGACCGTGCTCGTATTGCGTGGCGCCGACCACGACGCCGTCGGCACGCGGAACCAGATAGACCTGACGCCCGTGTACCCGGGCCCGAATCACGCGCTGCGGTACCGGCATACAGCCGACCCGCCATCGCAGCCGCAGCACCTCGCCCTTGACCGGCCGTATCGGCAGCCCGGGCCACAGCGTCGGGGCATCGACGCCGTTGGCGATCACGACCGCGTCTGCGTCGGCTGCTTCCGACAGGTCGGCGACGGGCGGCGCCCACGCGACCCCCAGCCGCTCGCAGTGCGCGGCAAGGGCCTCGACCACCGCGCGGTTGTCGACGGCCAGCTCTGTGACGGCGCGGAAACCGTACCGGATGCCTTGGGCCAGCAGCGGCTCGACGTCGCGGGCGCTGGTCGTCAGCGTGACCGGGTGGCCCTGTGCGGCCAGCCACTCCCCTACCGTGCGCAGGTCGGCGGCGTCGGCGCGGTCAACCGCAACGACCAGAGACTCGCGGGCGGTCACGACGTCGACCGGGAGGCCGGTGAGGAACCCCGAAGGAGACGAGTCGCGCCACAGCGCCAGCGACTCCAGCCCGATGCGCAACAGCTCTTCTTCGCCGGGCCAGCCCTCGCTGTGCGGGGCAAGCATCCCGCCGGCCACCCAGGACGCGCCGCGCTGGTCGGTGCGGTGAACCCGCAGCTTGAGGCCGGACAGCGCCAAGCGCCGCGCGACGGCAAGGCCGATGACGCCGCCGCCGATCACGGCGACGCGATGGCTAGACATTCCCGGACATTCCTCTCCCTTCGCCGGCATGACCCGGATCAGGTGTGACGGTAAGGACAGGTCGCTGTGCCCACTCTCAGCCCCGCTCCGGGGACTCCCGTGTCGGCCACCCACGCTAGTCGCTAGCGTCGCGGTGTGCACCCAACTCGTGACCGCCCGACGTCGCGTCTTCTGCGAGCGAGGCTGTACCTGTGCACCGACGCTCGTCGCGAACGCGGCGACCTGGCCGAGTTTGCCGACGCCGCGCTGTCGGGTGGGGTGGACATCATCCAGCTACGAGACAAGGGCTCGGTCGGCGAGCGGCGATTCGGCCCCCTCGAGGCAGGCGGCGAATTGGCCGCGCTGGAGCTGCTCGCTGACGCGGCCCGGCGGCACGGTGCGCTGGTGGCGGCCAACGACCGCGCCGACATCGCCCGCGCCGCCGGCGCGGACGTGCTTCACCTCGGGCAGGACGACCTGCCGTTGGCGGTCGCGCGCGACATCGTCGCGACATCGACACTGATCGGCCGATCGACCCACGACCACGACCAGGCCGCCGCGGCGTTGGCCGAGGACGTCGACTACTTCTGCGTCGGCCCGTGCTGGCCGACGCCGACCAAACCGGGCCGGCCCGCGGCGGGGCTGGACCTGGTGCGCGCGGCGGCAACGATGGGCGGTGACAAGCCCTGGTTCGCGATCGGCGGCATCGACGAGCAGCGGCTGCCGGAGGTGCTGGCCGCGGGGGCGCGCCGCGTCGTGGTGGTCCGGGCGATCACGGCAGCCGATGACCCGCGTGCGGCCGCGCAGCGGCTCAGCGCAGTGCTTTCAGCAGTGAGTTGATACGGTCGGCGAGCGGCGAGGGCTCGTGGCCGGGCTCGGCGGGCGTGCACCAAATGAACGCCCCGGACTCCAGTTCGAGCGTGCGCGGCACACCGGGCTGCTTCGGGACGCTCACCACCGCAGTGCGCAGCCGGTGCCAGCTGGCGGCGAACCCTGGGTGCAGCGGCAGCTCGTCCACCTCCTCCTCCAGCACCCAGCGCAGTTCGGCGCTTTCCATGTTGGGCACCGTCTCCAGCGGGTGCGGCGCGTCGGCGACCACGGTTGTGTAGGTCCAGTGGCTGCCGCTTGCCCTGGCGGTGACGACGGCGGCGCGCACGACCACCTTCTCCACCTGCAGTCCCGTCTCTTCGTGGGCTTCCCGCACGGCCGTCTGCTCGGCGGTTTCGTGGCTGTCGCGGGCGCCGCCCGGTAGGGCCCAGGTCCCGCCCTGATGGCTCCACGGCGCGCGGTGTTGCAGCAGGACGCCCGGCGCGCCGTTCGGCAGCGGCGCACGCAGCAGCAAACCGGCCGCCCCGTGGCGACCCCAGAACCGGGCGCCGGTTTCGGACATGACAAAACCGTCACCGTCGCCGCGCACGTGTTCAGGATATGGCGGGTCGAAGCAACCCGAGCGGCCACAAGTGCTCTTAGAATTCGCTTATAGATTGCGAGAGGGGCCACCGTGACCGTGGAGCTGGCGCATCCGTCGACCGAGCCATTGGCTTCGCGGTCCCCGGTCAACTTGGCCCACCCCCGGTGGTGGTTCTTCTCCACTACGCCCGGGCGCATCCTGCTGAGCGGCCTGGCGCTGATCGCGTTGGTGGTGATCAGCGCGTTCGCCACCTCCACGACGATCAACACCCGTCAGCAGGCGCTGACCACCGTGCTGAACCACACCGAGCCCCTGGCCTTCGCGGCCGGCCAGCTCTACACGACGTTGTCGGTGGCAGACGCCGCGGCGGCCACCGCGTTCATCGCCGGCGCCGAGCCCCGCGACGTGCGGCAGCGCTACGAGCAGGCGATCACCGACGCGGCGGTCGCGTTGACTCAGGCGTCGAGTGGGCTCACCGATCAACCGATGCAGGAACTGCTGGGCCGGATCAATGCCCGCCTGGCCGTCTACACCGGGCTGATCGAAATCGCCCGGACCAACAACCGGGCAGGCAACCCGGTCGGCTCGTCGTATCTGTCCGAGGCGTCGTCGATGATGCAGACGATGATCCTGCCGGACGCGCAGCGACTCTACGAAGTGACAGCGGGGCGCGTGGACTCCGAGACGTCCGGGTCGACGCGCATCCCCGGGCCGGTGATTGGGATCGTGTTGGCCACGCTGTTGTTCGGCGCGTTCTCCAACCGGTGGCTGGCGCGAAGAACACAGCGGCGACTCAACATCGGTTTCGTCGCCGGTGGGCTGGCCGTACTGATTATGGTGATATGGGTGAGCACGGTGCTCGCGATTTCAACCGCCAGTAGCAGGGACGCCAAAAACACCGCGGCCGAGTCCCTCAAGACGGTCACCAGTCTCGCGATCACCGCTCAACAGGCCCGGGCCGACGAGACGCTGTCGTTGATCCGGCGCGGTGACGAAGACGTCCGCAAGCAGTCCTACTACCAGCGGATCGACACGATGCACAAGCAGATCACCGAATACCTGTCGCGTAGCGACGCCATCGACAAGACGGACCTCCAACAGGCCGACGAGCTGCTGAGCCGCTGGCGTCAGGCCGACCAGCGCATCAACTCCTACATCGCGGTCGGTAACTACCAGGCTGCGACCCAGGTGGCGCTGGGCACTGGTGAAGACGACTCCACCGCTGCGTTCGACAAACTGGAGAAGGAGCTGAACAACGGCATTCAGGAAAGCCGCCGCCAGCTGCGCAACGACATCCTGAACGCCCGCAGCGTGCTGTCGGGTGCCACGGTGGGCACGGTCATCCTCAGCGTCGTCGCCGCGGTGGCGGTGACGGTGGGGTTGTGGCCACGGATGAGCGAGTACCGCTGATGAGCGCTTGCGCGAAGAAGAGACGACAGCGATGAGCGCTTGCGCGAAGAAGAGACGACAGCGATGAGCACTTGCGCGAGAAAGCTCAAGGCGCTCGTCGGCATCGCCACGGTTGCGGCACTGATAACCGGTTGCATGCATTCGCAACTGACGACCACGGAGCCCGAACTGACGCTTGCGGCTCCCACGCCCGCGGGAATGCAGGAGTTGCCTCCGCTCGCGGCTCCACCGCCGCCCGAGAGCGAGAACTGCGATCGGACCGCCAGCCTGCGCCCGTTCACCGATCCGGCCCAGGCCGACGCCGCGGTCGCCAACATCCGCCAGCGCGGCCGACTGCTGGTCGGCCTCGACGTCGGCAGCAACCTGCTCAGCTTCCGCGACCCGATCACCGGTCAGATCACCGGTTTCGACGTCGACATCGCCGGCGAGGTGGCGCGCGACATCTTCGGCACCCCATCGCAGGTTGAGTACCGGATCCTGTCATCGGCCGATCGCATCGCGGCGCTGGAGAACAACGAGGTCGACATCGTCGTCAAGTCGATGAGCATCACCTGTGAGCGGCGCAAACAGGTGAACTTCTCCACCGTGTATCTGATGGCCATGCAGCGGATCCTGGCACCGCGCGCTTCGGCGATCTCGTCGCCGTCGGATCTGTCCGGCAAGCGGGTCTGCGCCGCCAGCGGCACGACGTCGATCAACCGGCTCCAGCGGATCGCCCCGCCGCCGATCATCGTGTCGGTCGTGACGTGGGCCGATTGTCTCGTCGCGCTGCAGCAGTGGCAGGTCGACGCCGTTAGCACCGACGACACGATCCTCGCCGGGCTTGTGTCGCAGGATCCCTACCTACACATCGTCGGGCCGGACATGAACGAGGAGCCGTACGGAATCGGGATCAACCTGCAGAACACCGGCCTGGTGCGTTTTGTCAACGGCACACTCGAGCGGATTCGCCGCGACGGCACGTGGAACACGTTGTACCGCAAGTGGTTCTCGGTGCTGGGCCCGGCACCGGCTCCACCGCCACCGAGGTATTCGGACTGATGACCGAGTCTTTCGAGTCTGCAGAGTCGCGCAAGCTGCGCGATGAGCACTCGAGCGAAGAGCCGACAGAGGACGTCGGCACCCAGCCGGCGGTCTTCGGAATTGACTTCGGCGAGGACTCGTCGTCGACGCTGCGGCCGATGGCCACGCAGGCCATCTTCCGGCCACAACTCGACGAGGAGGCCGACACCGACACCACCGACGCGACCGCCGGTGGTGTCGAGGAACACGCCACCGTGACTCGGCAGCTGGCCCCGACCCGCCGGCTCGGCGGAGGCCTGGTCGAGATCCCGCGGGTGCCCGAGATCGACCCGCTCGCGGCGTTGATGACGAATCCCGTGGTAGCCGAGTCCAAGAGGTTCTGCTGGAACTGCGGCCGGCCGGTGGGCCGCTCGACACCGGAAGGCAAGGCCCACAGCGAGGGCTGGTGCCCGTATTGCGGGAGCGCGTATTCGTTTCTGCCACAACTGACTGCGGGCGACGTGGTGGCCGGCCAGTATCAGATCAAGGGCTGCATCGCCCACGGCGGGCTCGGCTGGGTGTATCTGGCTGTGGACCACAACGTCAACGAGCGGCCGGTGGTGCTGAAGGGTTTGGTGCACGCGGGCGACGCCGAGGCGCAGTCGATCGCGATGGCCGAGCGGCGATTCCTGGCCGAGGTGGCGCATCCGTCGATCGTGAAGATCTTCAACTTCGTCGAACACCGGGACAGCCACGGCAGCCCGGTCGGCTACATCGTGATGGAGTACGTCGGCGGGCATTCGCTCAAGCCGGCGAAGGGCGACAAGTTGCCGGTTGCGCAGGCCATCGCCTACATGCTGGAAATCCTTCCCGCCCTTGGCTATCTGCATTCGATCGGCTTGGCTTACAACGACCTCAAGCCGGAGAACATCATGGTCACCGAGGAGCAGCTGAAGCTGATCGATCTCGGTGCGGTGTCGGCGATCAACTCCTACGGGTACCTGTACGGCACACCGGGGTACCAGGCGCCCGAGATCGTGAAGACCGGACCCACCGTCGCCACCGATATCTACACGGTCGGCCGCACGCTGGCCGCGTTGACACTGAACATGCGTACCCGCAAGGGCCGCTACATCGAAGGGTTACCGGAGGACGATCCGGTGCTGACCACCTACGACTCGTACGCGCGGCTGCTGCGGCGGGCCATCGACCCGGACCCGAAGCGGCGATTCGGCAGCGCCGAGGAGATGTCGGGTCAACTGCTCGGTGTGCTGCGGGAGGTCGTCGCCCACGACAGCGGAATGCCGCGACCCGGCTTGTCGACGATCTTCAGCCGGTCGCGGGCGACGTTCGGCGTGAATCTGCTCGTCGCGCACACCGATGTCTACATCGACGGGCGGATGCACACCGAGAAGCTGACCGCCAAGGAGATCGTCACCGGATTGCCGGTGCCGCTGGTGGATCCGGCCGATGTCGCGGCCCCGGTTCTGTCCGCAACGGTGCTCAGCCAGCCGGTGCAGACCCTGGATTCACTGCGGGCCGCGCGGCACGGAACGCTGGACTCCGAAGGCATCGACATCACGCAGTCCGTTGAGCTTCCGCTGATGGAGGTGCGCGCACTGCTCGACCTCGGCGACGTCGCGAAGGCCACCCGCAAGCTCGACGAGTTGGCCGAGCGGGTGGGTTGGCAGTGGCGGCTGATCTGGTTCCGCGCAGTGGCGGAGCTGCTGACGGCCGACTATGACTCGGCCACAAAGCATTTCACCGAGGTGCTGGACACGTTTCCCGGCGAGTTGGCGCCGAAGCTGGCGCTGGCGGCGACGGCCGAGTTGGCCGGCAGCCCTGACGACGTGAGGTTCTACGATACCGTCTGGAGCACCGACAACAACGTGATCTCTGCGGGTTTCGGGTTGGCGCGGGCGAAGTCGACCGAAGGCGACCGCGAGGGCGCGGTGCGCACGCTCGACGCGGTGCCCGCCACGTCGCGGTACTTCACCACCGCGCGGCTGACCAGCGCCGTCGCCTTGTTGTCGGGCCGGTCGATGGCCGAACTGACCGAAGAGCAGATCCGTGACGCCGCGCGCCGCGTGGAGGTGCTTCCCGACACCGAGCCACGGGTCCTGCAGATCCGGGCTCTGGTGCTTGGCACCGCGCTGGACTGGATCGGCGAAAACAAGGCCAGCACAAACCACATCCTGGGCTTCCCGTTCACCAACCACGGGCTGCAACTCGGTGTTGAGGCGTCGCTGCGGGGGCTGGCGCGGGTGGCGCCCACCCGGGCGCATCGCTACGCGCTGGTAGACCTGGCCAACGCCGTGCGCCCCACGAGCACGTTCTAATCCCCCGGCTAATCCCCCGGGGCCAATCCCTGCGGGCAGTCTGCCCGGCACAGCGTGGCGCACGCGCGGGCGATGGCCAGCTCTTCGTTGGTGGGGATGACGAGCACCGTGGTCCGCGACGTCTCCACGGAGATGCGCCGCGGACCTCTGTCAGGGCTGTTGTTGAGTTGCTCGTCGACCTCGAGGCCCAGGGCTGTCATGCCGGACAGCGCGTCGCGACGCACGGCGGCGTCGTTCTCACCGACCCCGGCGGTGAACGTCAGCACGTCGGTGGTGCCGAGCAGCGCCAGGTATGCCCCGATGTACTTGCGCAGCCGGTGAATATAGACGTCATAGGCCAATTGCGCTGAGGTCCTTTCAGATTCCGAACCCGATTCGATCATCTCGTGCAGCTGCCGAAAGTCGATCTCACCCGCCAGCCCGTATACACCGGAGCGCCGGTTGAGAATGTTCTCGATCTTCTCGACGTCCATGTCCGCGGTCCGCCACAGGTAGAAGACGACGCCGGGGTCGATGTCGCCAGAGCGGGTACCCATCACCAGACCCTCCAGCGGCGTCAGCCCCATCGACGTGTCCACAGGCCGCCCGCCGACAATCGCAGACGCCGACGCGCCATTGCCCAGGTGGAGCACGATCTGGTTCAGCGATTCCCACGGGGCATTCAGGAACTGTGCGGCCTGCTGGCTGACGTACCGGTGTGACGTGCCGTGGAATCCGTAGCGTCGGATCTGCCACCCGTCGGCGACTTCTCGGTCGATCGCGTAGATGGCTGCCGCCGCGGGCAAGTCGTGGAAGTAGGCCGTGTCGAACACCGCGATGTGCGGCAGGTGGGGCAGCACCTTGCGGGCCACCTGGATGCCGAGGATTCCCGGGGGGTTGTGCAGCGGCGCGAGCGGGGACAGCTCTTCAAGCTGTTCGATGACCTTGTCGGTGACCACAGTCGGCTGATAGAACCTGCTGCCGCCATGCACAATTCGGTGCCCTACGGCGATCAGTCCCAGCTTCTCCAGATGCTCGCCGGCTTCGGCGAACATGTCGAAAGCGGTCCGCAGCGCGGCCTCGTGGTCGGCTATCCGGTAGCCGCGTTCCAGGTGTTGGCCACCGACCCGCAGTTCGGCCGACGACGAGCCCTCCCCGATCTGTTCGACGATGCCGACCGCCAGGGATTCACCCGAATCGGGGTCAAGCAACGCATATTTCAGTGATGAGGACCCCGAGTTGAGGACCAGCACCGTGTCGGTCACGACGTCTCCTGCGCCTGAATCGCGGTGATCGCGACGGTGTTGACGATATCCTCGACCAGCGCGCCGCGGGACAGGTCGTTGACCGGCTTGTTCAGCCCCTGCAACACCGGCCCGATCGCGATCGCCCCGGCGCTGCGTTGCACCGCTTTGTAGGTGTTGTTGCCGGTGTTCAGGTCCGGGAAGATCAGCACCGTCGCGCGGCCTGCGACCGGCGAGTTCGGCATCTTGGTCGCGGCCACGGTGGGATCGACCGCGGCATCGTACTGAATCGGCCCCTCGACCAGCAGGCCCGGTTCCCGTTTGCGAACGAGTTCGGTTGCTTTCCTGACCTTTTCGACATCGGCGCCGGCGCCCGAAGTCCCGGTGGAATAGGACAGCATCGCGACCCGCGGATCGATGCCGAACTGGTCGGCGGTGCGTGCCGACGATATCGCGATGTCGGCCAATTGTTCGGTTGTCGGGTCTACCACGATCGCGCAGTCGCCGTACGTCAGGACCTTGTCGGAAAGACACATGAAGAAGACGCTGGACACCGTCGAGACGTCGGGTTTGGTCTTGATGATCTCGAATGCCGGTCGCACCGTGTGCGCCGTGGTGTGGGCGGCGCCGGACACCATGCCGTCGACGATCCCGTTGTGCACCAGCATTGTCCCGAAGTACGACACTTCCTGCATGATCTCGCGTGCCAGCTCCAGCGTCACGCCCTTGTGCTTTCTCATCTCGGCGTACTGCTCGGCGAACTTGTCGCACAGCTCACTGCTCTCCGGGTCGAGGAGCTCGGCCGCCGACAGATCGACACCGAGTTCGGCGGCGCGAGAACGAATCCTGGCCTCGTCACCGAGGATGGTCAGGGCGACCAGTTCCCGGCGCAGCAGCCGTCCGGCCGCCCGCAAGATGCGGTCCTCGTCGCCTTCCGGCAACACGATGCGCTTGCGGTCCTTGCGCGCACGTTCGACCAACTGGTAGGTGAACATCTGCGGCGTCATCACCGTCGGGATCGGAATCGCCAGCTGGGCCAACAGATCACCGATATCGACATAGCGCTCCATCAGTGCCAGCGCGGTATCGATCTTTTGCGTCGAGGTTGCCGTCACGCGTCCCCGGGCCGACGCGATCGAGCTGGCGGTCTCGTACGTCCGCAGTGTGGTGGCCACGATCGGCAGACGCAGGCCGAGGCCGGACACCAGCGCGGCGATCGACGGGTGTAACTGCAGGCCTCCGTTGAGGATCACGCACGACAGCGACGGAAAGCCTTCGGCGGCATGCGCACTGGCCACCGCCAGCACGACATCCGAGCGATCGCCGGGTGTGATCACCGCGGCGCCCTCGCTCAGCCGCTCCAGCACGTGCTCGGCCGTCATCCCGGCCACCAGCACCGACATCACCTCGCGTCCCAACAAAGCCTCGTCGCCGCTGATCAACGTGCCGTTGACTGCGCGCCGCAGATCCGCCACCGTCGGCGCAACGAGCAGCGGCTCGTCCGGCAGCACATAGGTGTGCGGCTCGAACCGCTCCAACGCCTTGGCCACGGCCGGCATCTCGGGCGGGTCACATCGGTTGGCCACCACGGCGGCGGTGTAGGCGTGCTGGGCGGACAGCTCGGCCAGAGACAGCTCGACGATCTGGGCTACCTCATCGGGTGTACGTCCCTTGGCCCGCACCGACAACACCACCGGCGCGCCGAGGTTCACCGCGATGCGTGCATTGACGCTCAGCTCGGTGGGGGTGGCGACGTCGGTGTAGTCGCTGCCGACGATGACGACCGCGTCGCACTGGTCGGCCATCGCGTGATACCGATCGACGATGTCGCCGATCGCCCCGTCCGGGTCGTCGTGCAGCTGCTGGAAACTGACACCCACGCACTGCTCGTACGGCAACCCCGCGGTGGCTTGGGACAACAGCATTTCGAGGATGTAGTCGCGGTCTTCGCCGAGCCTGGTGATGGGGCGGAACACACCGACCTTGGCGACGGTCGCGGCCAGCCGGTGCACCACACCCAGGGCGATGGTCGATTTACGGGTATCGCCTTCGGGCGACGTGATGTAGATGCTGGTGGCCTGCGCGTCGGGCACGCCCACAGCCTCCCCGATCACCCGAGTCGGCGCAGCCGAGGCGCGAGATCCTTTTCAAAAAGTTCCAGGAACCGGCGCTGGTCGTGCCCGGGAGCGTGGAACACCAGGTGGTTGAGCCCGTACCTGACGTATTCACCGACCTTCCCCACGGCCTCGTCCGGATCCGAGGCAACGATCCAGCGCTTGGCGACCTGCTCGATCGGCAGCTCGTCGGCCGCCCGCTCCATCTCGATCGGGTCGTCGATGCTGTGCTTCTGCTCGGCGGTCAGCGACAGCGGCGCCCAGAACCTGGTGTTCTCCAGCGCCAGCTGCGGGTCTGGGTCATAGGAGATCTTGATCTCGATCATCCTGTCGATCGCCTCGACATCGCGACCGGCGGCTTCAGCGCCCTCCCTGACCGCGGGGATCAGCTTGTCCTTGTACAGCTCCTCGCCCTTGCCCGACGTGCAGATGAAGCCGTCGCCCGCGCGGCCCGCGTACTTGGCCACCGCTGGGCCCCCCGCGGCGATGTAGACGGGAATGCCTCCCTGCGGCACGTCGTATATCGAGGCGCCACGGGTGTGGTAGTACTCGCCGTCGAAGTCGACCCGATCACCCAGCCAGAGCTCGCGCATCAGCCGCACCGCTTCGCGCAGGCGCGCGAAGCGCTCCTTGAAGTCGGGCCATTCGCCGATGAAGCCTGTCGCGATCTCGTTGAGCGCCTCGCCGGTGCCCACCCCGAGCACGACCCGATCGGGATACAGGCAGCCCATGGTCGCGAACGCCTGTGCGGTCACCGCCGGGTTGTAGCGGAACGTCGGCGTCAGCACCGACGTACCCAGCACAATCCGCTTGGTGCGCTCGCCCACCGCCGTCATCCATGCGAGCGAGAACGGAGCGTGCCCACCCTTGTGCCGCCACGGCTGGAAGTGGTCGCTGACGAACGCGCTTTCCATGCCGTGTTCCTCGGCAGCGACCCCCAACTCGACGAGCTCTCGCGGACCGAACTGCTCCGCCGACGCCTTGTACCCCAGTTTCAATTCAGCCACGTGTTCGTTTCTACTCTTCCCCGCAAGTCTTCCCCGCAAGCGGGAGTTGCCCCCAGCCCTGCGGTGCTTACACTCGCCACCATGGCACCGGCGCTCACAGCGGTAACCGACAGCGTGCACTTCGCCCAGACCGAGCTCGTGAACTGGACGTTGGTCACCGATGGAACCGGCGTCATGCTGATCGACGCCGGCTTTCCCGGTAGCCGCGACGACGTGCTCGACTCGTTACGGCAGCTGGGGTTCGGTATCGACGATGTGCGCGCGATCCTGTTGACGCATGCCCACATCGACCATTTTGGGTCGGCGATCTGGTTCGCGAAAACCCATGGCACATCTGTGTATTGCCACGCGGACGAAGTCGGTCACGCGAAGCGCGAGTACCTGGAGCAGGCATCGCCGGCGGACCTCGCCGCACGCATCTGGCAGCCGCGTTGGCTGAAATGGTCGGTGGCCATCACCCGCAAGGGCGCACTGGTGCGCGACGGCATTCCGACGACGCGGGCCCTGACCGAAGAGGTCGCATCCGCACTGCCCGGTGCGCCGATGGCCATTCCCAGCCACGGCCACACCAGCGGGCACTGCTCGTTTGTCGTCGACGGTGTGTTGGTCAGCGGCGACGCGCTGGTCACTGGCCATCCGGTGTCGACTCGCAAGGGGCCGCAACTATTGCCGGACCTGTTCAATCACGACCAGAAAGGCTGTGTGCGCAGCCTGGCCGCGCTGGAGATGCTGGACACCGACGTCCTATTGCCGGGCCATGGACCGCTGTGGTATGGCCCCGTCCGCGAGGCGGCCGAGCAGGCGGTGCGGTGAGCGCTGGCACGCAGTGCGTCATCCTCCCGCGGGTAAATGACGAATCTGGTTCCGAACGAATCGAATCCGATCAAAAGGTTGGCGCCGATCCCGAGCACCGCAGAATCGCTGGCTACCGCCCGCTCACAGTTCGTCGTTGGATCTGTTGCGGGACAACGCGTTGCGCTCTGCGCGACCGCCCATCATCGCCTTCTCGAACGGTCGCAGGTACGTGATGCCGCGGGCGATCAGGTCCGAGTCGTCGGCCCGGGAGTAGCCGACAGACTCATAAAGCGCCTCCGCCTCGGGCTGGCGGTGGCCGGTGGCCAACCAGATGCGGCGGTAGCCGCGCCCGCTGATCGCATCCTCGAGCGCGGCCAGCAGCGCGGTGGCGTACCCGCGGCGGCGGTGCCCGGAATCCGTCCAGATCCGCTTGAGTTCCGCGGCGTCGGTGTCGTAGCGACGGAACGCGCCACCGGTGACCGGGCGGCCGTCCAGCAACCCGATCAAGAGGCCGCCATCGGGCTCGGCGAACTCGGCGGCCGGGTAATCACGAAGGTAGGCGTGATGGTCCGCCGCGGTGCCGCCGTAGCGCTCGGCGTACTCGCGCGCCAGCTCGGCGAGCAGCGGCGCGGCGAGCGGGTCGTCCTGGGTCACCGAGACGAACCGCAGCTGGTGCGCGACCGACACAGACATGCACTATCCAACGCACACGGTGATGACGCATTCCGTCGGGCGGATTTCACCCAGGATGGGCGAATGTCACCCAGCCCCGGTCCCCTTCCAGCGCCAACTTGACACCTGTAAAGTTCGGGGCCATGGACAACGTCAACGGCCGGACCGTCGCGATCACCGGCGCCGCCCGCGGCATCGGCCTTGCCACCGCGACGGCGCTGCTCAACCGCGGCGCGCGCGTCGTGATCGGCGACCGCGACGTCGACGCGCTCGAGTCGGCGGTGTCGGGCCTGCAGCGGCTGGGACCGGTGTCGGGTCATCCGCTAGACGTCACGGACCACGAGTCGTTCGCCGCGTTCCTCGACAAGGCACGCGCCGACGGCGGCGGACACATCGACGTGCTGATCAACAACGCCGGCGTGATGCCGATCGGCCCGTTCCTGAAGCAGTCCGAGCAGGCCATCCGGTCGGCGATCGAGGTCAACTTCTACGGCGTGCTCACCGGTTGCCGGCTGGTGCTGCCCGAAATGGCGAGGCGCCGCAGCGGGCACATCATCAACATTGCGTCGCTGTCCGGCCTGATCCCGGTTCCAGGCCAGGTGGTCTACGTCGGTGCCAAGTTCGCGGTCGTGGGCCTGTCCGTCGCCCTGGCCGACGAGTTCGCGCCGCACGGTGTCGAGGTCACCGTGATCATGCCGCCGTTCACCAATACCGAGTTGATTTCGGGGACCTCGGGCACCGCGGCGAACAAGCCCGCGGAGCCTGAGGAAATCGCCGCCGCAGTGGTGAAAGCACTCGAGAAACCCAAAACCCACGTTTCTGTGCCCCGGGCGTTGCGCTTTGTCGCAGCGCTCGCGTCGATGCTGGGTCCACGCGGACGTCGCTGGCTAAATAAGCGCATGGGCCTCGATCGTGTGTTCCTCGACTTCGATACCGGCGCCCGCAAGGCCTACGAGGACCGGGCTCAGCACGCGACCGGCATCGTCGAGCACCACGACTGACGTCAACGCACGCCCGACGGGCCCGCCCGCATGATCGCGGCCAGATCGCCGCGTGACTTCGCGCCGACCCGCTGACATGCGCGGTAAAGGTGGCCCTCCACCGTGCGCACCGACGTCACCAGCCGGTCGGCGATCTCCTTGTTGGACAAGCCCGCCGCGACCAGCTCGGCCACTTCCCGTTGCCGCCCCGTCAACGGGGACGGTGCCACCGGGCTGCGCAGGGCGGGTGTGCACAGCCCGCCGCACTCCTCGGCCAGTTGTTGTGCCAGCGCCGCGGCATACAGGCCGCGCTTACTGTGCTGTGCACCCGTGAACGCGATGGCCGCCTGCGCGGCGGCGTCGGCGGCGGCGCAACGGTCACCCAGCGCCGCATACTGACCCGACGCGGCCAACAGTCCGTCGCCTGCCCCGTCGCGGAGCGATTCACCGTGCAGCGCAACGGTATTGGCCAGCGGCAGCGACAGCAGCCCGGCCAGCTGACGGGCCCGGTCTGCCGCCGACGCATCGCCCCACTGGATCGCCGCTTGCAGACATGCCAGCTCGTGGGTCGGCTGGTTGCGTTCACGCGCCACCTCGGCGGCGTGCCGCGCGACGTCGATCGCATGGCTGAGCGCGCCACCGGCGGCCAGCGACCACCCGGCGGCCAGCGACAGTGCGGTATCCATGAACAAGAAGTCCGGCGGCACCGCTTCGCGAGCTTTGGCGAGCACGTCCTCGGCTTGTTTCGGATGCCCCAGTTTGGCGTGCGCCTCGGTCAGCGCGAAATAGGATGCCGGCCGCAAACCCGTTGTGACGGTGTGCCTTTCCACCCCGGCCAGCGCCTCATGGAGGATCGTCACGGCACTCGGAAGATCCGCACGCACGAGGTCGGCGTAGCCGGTGAGGAACGCGACGTTGGCATAAGCGAGGCTGGGCAGCTCGGCGGCAGAATCGGCCAGCCGCTTGGGCAACATCACGCATTCGTCGATGCGGCCGGTCAGCCGGCACGCTCTCGCGTACGCACCGCCGAACCAAAATCGGAAGTGCGACGTGTCAGGGGATTTCGCGGCGCGGGCGAAGGCCTGCCCGGCGACGGCGGTCATGTCCTCGACCCGGCCAAGGGCACCCAGCCCCATCACCAACGCGACCGACGCCATCATCGCCGGGAAATCCTGGAGCCTGCCCGACGCCAGCGCGGCGCGGGCCTTGTCGACGGCGGTCTCGCAGCGGGCCGAAACCACGTCGACGCACGCCTCGAGTGCGTGGCGCGCCATTTTCTCGTCGTCTGATTCCGCGCCGTTGGCGAGCTCGTCGAGAATGGCCGACGCTTCCGGCAGCCTTCCCAGCGTCCAGATCAAGTTGGCCGCCCGAACGATTGACCAGAGATACCGATCGCCGTCGCGGGTTTCGCATATCGCGCTGAGGAACTTCTCGGCGTCGTCGCCGCGGCCCATAAGCACCATGTTCAGCGCCTGGACGGTGGCGGCTTCGCTGTCTCCACAGTCGGCCGCGGCGGTGGCGAACCGGTCCGCCAGCTCCAGGTCCAGCATCGTCATCGCATAGCGCGCCGATTCCAGATACAGCTGTGGGTCCGGCTCGAGGTCCGAACCGAGCCGCAGCAGCGCCCGCCGCACCGTCGCGTGCATGTCGCGGTCGGGCTCTTGGCCGAGCCGGAGCGCCAGCTTGCCACGGATGTTCGACAGGTACATCTCGCCCGCGGTGGCACGCCGGAGCTCGCCGAACATCGGGTGGGCGAGCCGGGCCATCAGCTTGGTCTGGGTGCGCTCGACGGTCACCAGGTGCATCTGTTCGGCGACCTCGAGGTCGCGGCGGCGAACGACATCGCACAACACGTCGACGTCGAGCGGTTCGCACTGCGACAGCGCGTCGACCACGAGCGCCAGTTCCGGGGTCAGCCGGCCGAGCTGCCGGCCGACCATGTCGCTGATGCTCTGCGAGACCGCGACGTCGCCGTCCCACATCCACACACCGGCCACCTGACGGATGCCCCCCGCGGCGACCTGATCCTTGAGCAGTTGCCCCAAGAACAGGGCGTTGCCGCCGGTTAATCTCCAGAACCGCCGCGCGCTGCGTGCGTCGACCGATCCGCCGAGCGTGGCCTCGATCAGGT
Organism: uncultured Actinomycetota bacterium; assembly: GCA_963811535.1. Classification (GTDB taxonomy): domain Bacteria; phylum Actinomycetota; class Actinomycetes; order Mycobacteriales; family Mycobacteriaceae; genus Mycobacterium. The sequence continues at coordinate 588,216 of CAWERF010000005.1, forward strand.
CTCGAGTCGCCTCGGGGGAAAGCGGGTCGAGGTCCAGACGCGTGAGCAGCCCGTCCTTCCACAGCGCGGTGATCGCGTCGGGTTCCTCGCCTCCGGTGCGCATCGTGACCACCAGCCGTGTTTGCTTGCACTGGGCCAGCTGGTGCACGACGTGCGCGGACAGCCCGTCGAGTAGGTGGGCGTCGTCGATCCCGATCAACACCCGGCCCCGACCGGTTTGCGCGACAAAGGAGTTGATGATTCTGCGCACGCTGGGCAACGGGTCGGTGATCGGGTCGCCCATCGATGAGGTGAACGCGCCGAGCGGCAGTGGCCGCGCCGACTCGGTGCCGACGATCCAGGTCGTGCGCTCGCCGGCCGCCGCGGCCTGGGCCACCACTTCACGGGCAAGCCGCGTCTTACCCACGCCGGCCGCACCGACGATCACCACACCGGAATGGCCCCCTGCGCCCCGCAGCGCCTTCCGGATGACCGCCAGCTCGCAGTCCCGGCCGGTCAGCGCATTACCGCTGGTCACGCCGCGAGCATAACGCCTGGCAAACATCGCGGTGGACCAATTCACGCTGTTTTCATTCCAGCATCCGCACAGCGTTCGCGCAGAGTGCGGTCAGTCCCGACGCAAGGCTTGATCGAGGTCGGCGATCAGGTCGTCGGTGCCCTCAAGCCCCACCGAGATGCGGACCACACCGTCGCCGAGGCCGATCGCCGCGCGGCCTTCCGGCCCCATTGCGCGGTGCGTCGTGGTCGCCGGGTGGGTGATCAGCGACTTGGCGTCGCCGAGGTTATTCGAGATGTCGATCAGCTTCAGCTTGTCCAGCACCTCGAACGCCCGCTGCTTGCCGCCGTCCTCGGGCGCATCGAGTTCGAACGTGACGACGGTGCCCCCTCCGGTCATCTGCCGCTTGGCCAGGTCGTAGTGCGGGTGCGACTCCAGGAACGGATAGCGCACCCACCGCACGGCCGGGTGCTGTTCCAGAAACTCGGCGATCTTCAGCGCCGATGCGGTGCCGTGGTCGACCCGCACCGACAGCGTTTCCAGCCCCTTCAGCAAGACCCACGCGTTGAACGCGCTGATGGCCGGGCCGGTATGGCGCATCAGCTTCTGCACCGGGCCGTCGATGTACTCCTTGTCGCCGAGGATCGCCCCGCCGAGCACGCGGCCCTGCCCGTCAATGTGCTTGGTGCCCGAGTACACGACGACGTCGACACCGAGCGGGAAGCCCTGTTGCAGCAGTGGCGTGGCAAACACGTTGTCCAACACCACCTTTGCGCCGGCAGCGTGGGCCATCTCAGATACCGCCGCGATGTCCACCAGCGACTGCATCGGGTTGGACGGCGTCTCGAAGAACACCGCCTTCGCCGGCTGCGACAGCGCCTTCTCCCACTGGGACAGGTCGTCGCCGTCGACGAACTCCGTCTCGACGCCCCAACGCGGCAGGATCTCGTCGCACACCACGAAGCACGACCCGAACAGGCTACGGGCCGCCACCAGCCGGTCGCCCGCGGCCAGCAGCGCGCCCAACGACGTGAACACGGCGGCCATCCCCGTCGCGGTCGCGAACGCGGCGGGCGCGCCTTCGATCAGACGCAGCCGCTCCTCGAACATCGAGATGGTCGGGTTGCCGTACCGCGAGTAGACATAGCGATCGATGTCACCGGCGAATGCCTTCTCAGCCTCGGCCGCGTTCTGGTACACGTACCCCGACGTCAGGTACATCGCCTCGGCGGTTTCCTCGAAACCCGACCGCAACAGGCCGCCGCGCACGCCGATGGTGGCCTGGCTGACGCCGTCCGGCAGGGGCTCTGGTGTCTTGATGCTCACGACGTGCTCACGACTGTTTCCAGGGCAGCCCGACCGCCCGCCATCCCGAGCCGCCGCGGTGACCTTCTCCGTCGAGGTGGCCCTCGAAGCCGTCCAGCACGTTGTACGACGGCGCGATCCCTGCCACGGTGGCGACTTCGGCGGCACCGATGGAGCGGTTGCCCGAGCGACACAGGAACACGACCGGACGGTCCCCGGGAGCGACGCCGGCCTCGATCAGCTCATCGACGAATTTCTCGTTGCGCCTGCCGTCCACCCCCGACCACTGCACGTACACCACATCGCGACCGAGGCTGGAGATATCCGGCACACCCACGAACCGCCACTCGGCATCGGTCCGGCAGTCGACCAGGACCGCCTCAGCGTTGTCGCTCAACAGCTTCCATGCCTCCTCGGGCGTGATGTCACCGGCATAGGCCTCAGTGGGCTCTGTGATTGTGGGCGTTTTGTGCTGGTCGTCCTGCTGCGCTGTCGCGCCGGATATCCTCGCCTGAGACGGCGGGATTTCGGGTACGGGCACTGCGACCTCCAAGGGATGCTTGGTTGGGCGGTGCCCATCGTATCCGGCTACGACGGCACGGCCCACCTCGCAACGGTTCGACCTCGGGACGTCAAAAGCGTGGGCGAATAGAGTCGCAAAGGACCTCGGTGACGCGCGCTACCGAACCAATGTCGCAAGCCGACGTCGCCCCGCCGCGCAGATCCTCAACATCGTCGACGAGCACTCCCGGCTGCCCCTCACCAGCCCTGCGGCAACACACCTGGCGATTGGCCGAGCCGCGAAGCTGACCACCGTTGTGGGCCCTGGGCGGCCCCAGATTTAGTGCTGTTGTGCTGGCGAACCGGGGGCCAAAGACCCTCCAGCCCAGACGGTCGACGGAGGCAGACTCAGGTCAGGGCACGAGTGGGTTGTGACCCAAAAACGCCGAGGTGAAGTGGTGCGCAATACGTCCAAGCCGATCGCCGGCGTCCTCAGTAGTCGGCGCCTGGATCCTCAGCGGATCCGGTCAGGTAGGCACGTGGGCTTTCTCCGCCGATTTCGACGCGCCGACATTCTGGGCGCGCGCAAGCGCTGCGGCGTTACGGAAGGAACCAAGCGATGACCACGAACGTCGGCCTGGACCGAGACACCCTCGACATGATGCTGGACTCGTTGGACGACTTCATCGCCGATGCCCTCCCTGACCAGCGCCGGCTGGAGTTCGACCATGAAGACGTCTGTCCGGAAGAAATAATCCGCGCGATGTGCGGTGAGGACCTCGGCGTGCACCTCGTGTTCATCCCAGAGGAGTACGGCGGCTTGGGAGGCGGCGCGTTCGACTCCTACCGGGTCTGTGAACGGCTCGCCCGCAGCGACATCGGGGTCGCGACCTCGGTGTTCGCCACGTTCCTGGGTACCGACCCCATTCTCGTCGGCGCGACCCCCGAGCAGCGCAAGGAGTGGCTGGGGCGCGTCGCCGGGCAGGGCATTCTGTTCGCCTACGGCGCCACGGAGCCCGAGGCGGGCAGCGACCTGGGTGCCATGAGGACGACAGCCACCCCCGTGGAGACCGACGGAGAGGTGACCGCGTACCGGCTCACTGGGCGTAAGCAGTGGATCAGCAACGGCTCGATCGCCGACGTCTACTCGATTCTGGCACTGGCCCCTGGCGGGCCGTCCTGGTTCCTCGTGGAGAAGGGCACCGCCGGCTTCTCGACGGCGCCACCAGAAGACAAGCACGGTATCCGCCTGTCCAACACCGCCGCGCTGTTCCTCGATGACGTCGTGGTGCCGGCAGAGAACCTGGTCGGCCGGGAAGAAGGCCGCGGGCTCGTCCAGGCCCAGCAGGTCTTCGGATACACCAGGGTGATGGTCGCCGCGTTCGGTTTGGGCGGCGGCTGGGAGGCCCTGGACCGGGCGATCGCCTACTCGCAGACCCGGGTGCAGGGCGGTGCCCCGCTGTCGGCCAAGCAGGGCTTCACCCACAAGCTCATCGTGCCGCACGCGGTGCGGCTGGAGGCGGCGCGGGCGTTTCTGGAGGATACCGCGACACGCATCGACGCCGGTGAGGGCGCCGACGGCGCGCTGAACACCGAAGGGGCGATCGCGAAGTACATGGCCACCGAAGCCGGCAACGCCGCTGCAGAGGCAGCGATCCAGGCCCACGGTGGCTACGGCTACACCCGGCCCTACCTGGTGGAGAAGATTAAGCGCGACGTCCGGATCACGACCATCTACGAGGGCACCTCGGAGATCCTCGAGATGACGATCGCCCGCGACCGATGGCAGCAGCACCTCAAGACATCCGGCGCGTACTACCGCGACCTGGCGCTCGGGCTCGCCGGTGTTCCTGACGACTGCGGCGGCCCCACGGCCGCGCTGGCGCTGGAGTGCCTGGCGGCGGTCATCGAGGCGTGCCGCGTGGGTCGGCTGACCCGCAATCAGCACGTTCTGCTGCGGCTGGGCGAACTGGCGGCCTACGCCGAATGCGCGGGCGCGCTGGCCCGCCGCGCCGCGGCGGCCGCCGCGGGCACATTGCCCGACAAGTCCGACAAACGCTTCGAGCCGGCCGCGTTCGCCGCGGTCAGCCGCGTCTTCGCGCGGGAGGCCGCGCACAAGGTCGCCGAGGAAGGCCTGCGGTGGGTGGCCGGCGCGGGTACCGGGGCAGATCTGGCCGCCGCGCTGCCGCTGGACTCGGTGCGCACCGCGCAGTCCGGTCTGCTCGCCGACATGAACCTGGTCGCGGATGCGCTTTACGGACGCGGGGCCGGATCGCCATGACGGCCGCGATGCACGAGCCGATCGCGGTCGTCGGCATCAGCGCGATCATGCCGGAGGCACCCGACGCGGCCACTTTCTGGGCGAACATCAAGTCCGGCCGGTACTGCATCAGCGACGTACCACCGGAGCGCTGGGACCCGAAGCTGTACTACGACCCCGACCCGCACGCGCCGGACAAGACATACTCGCGCATCGGCGGATGGGTCCGCGACTTTGCCTGGGAGCCGCTGGCGTGGAAGCTGCCAATCCCGCCGGCGGTTAGCACGCAGATGGACGACGGGCAGAAGTGGGCAGTGGCCTGCACGCGGGCGGCGCTGCTCGACGCCGGCTGGCCGGACTGGACAGTCGATCCGGAGCGGGTTGCCGTGATCATCGGCAACGCCATCGGCGGCGACAAGCAGCACCGCAGCAACCTGCGCATCCAGTTCCCCGCGTTCGCCAGGGATCTGATGTCCGCCCCGTCCTTTACCGGGCTGCCGCAAGCGGTGCGCGACGCCGTGCTCGCCGAGACCCGCGCCGAGTTTTTGGGCCGGTTCGAGGAGATCACCGAGGACACGATGCCCGGCGAGCTGGCCAACATCCTTGCCGGCCGGGTGGCCAACCTTTTCAACTTCCGGGGCCCGAACTTCACCGCCGACGCGGCGTGCGCGTCCGGGCTGGCCGCCATGTCGGCCGCGGTGCGCGGCTTGCAGGCCGGCGACTTCGATGCCGTTGTCACGGGCGGGATCGACCGCAACATGGACGCGACGGGGTTCGTGAAGTTCTGCAAGATCGGGGCGCTGTCGGCCACCGGCACCCGCCCGTTCGACGCCGGTGCCGACGGCTTCGTGATGGGCGAGGGCGCCGCGCTGTTCATCCTGAAACGCCTGTCGGACGCCGAGCGCGACGGAGACCGGATCTACGCGGTCCTGCTCGGGGTGGCCGGGTCCAGCGACGGCCGTGGCAAGGGCATCACGGCGCCCAACCCGGTCGGACAGCGGCTGGCGGTGGAGCGCGCCTGGCACGTCGCCGGCGTCGACCCGGGGCTGGCCACCTGTATCGAGGCGCACGGCACGTCGACGCGGGTCGGCGACGCCACGGAGCTGGCCAGCCTGACCGACGTGTTCCGTAAGGCGGGCGCGGCGAACGGGTCGATCGCGCTGGGGTCGGTGAAGTCGAACATCGGCCACCTCAAGGGTGCGGCCGGCAGCGCCGGGCTGTTCAAGACCGTGATGAGCCTGCACGAGAAGGTGCTGGCACCCAGCTTGCACTTCGAGCATCCCAACGAAAGCCTCGACTGGGACGAGATTCCGTTCCAGGTGAACACCGAACTGCGCGAGTGGCCAGCGCACGACAGCGGCGTGCGGTGCGCGGGAGTCAGCGCGTTCGGATTCGGCGGCACCAACTTCCACGCCGTCCTCGAGGAGTACGTGCCCTGCCGGCACCGTGCCACAGATGCGAGCCGGTCATTCCCCGGCGCGACGATCGAACAGCGGCCCGCGACGGTGAGCGGCTCGGCTGCGCCCGCGGGGCCGAAGGCACCGCTGCGGGGGGCGGCCGTGGTCGGCGGTGCAGACGACGCCGAGGTGGCCGCCCAGCTGGAGCGGCTGGCCGCCGAGGCGTCGGCCGGGCGTGTGCCCGCCGTGGCCGCACCGGACCCCGCCCTGGCGGGCGTGGCGGTTCGGGTAGCGATCGACTACGCCGACGCCGCCAACCTGGCCGCAAAGGCCGCCAAGGCCGTCCAGGCCCTGCGCGGCGACAACCCCGCCATGTGGAAGATCTTGCGCGCCCAGGGCGTGTTCGTCGGCCGCGGCGCACCGGGGAAGGTCGCGTTCCTCTACACGGGCCAGGGCTCGCAATACGTCAACATGCTGCGTGACCTTCGCCAGCGAGAGCCGCTGGTCGCCGCGACATTCGACGAGGCCGACCGGGTGATGACGCCACTGCTCGGTAAGCCGCTGACCGAATACATCTTCGCGGACAACGCCGACCAGGCCACCGCGCAGCGGCTCGAACAGCAGCTCATGCAGACCGAAATCACCCAGCCGGCGGTGCTGACCACCGACCTGGCCCTGACCCGGATGCTCGACGCGTACGGCGTCCGCCCGGACATGGTGATGGGCCACAGCCTCGGCGAGTACGGCGCCCTGGTCGCCGCCGGTGCGCTGTCTTTCCAAGGCGCGCTGGAGGCGGTCAGCGCCCGGGGCCGGGAGATGGCGAACCTGTCGATGGGTGACAACGGCGCCATGGCGGCCGTGTTGGCCCCGCTCGCCGAGATCGAGCGCATCGTCGCCGAGACCGACGGGTACGTCGTCGTCGCGAACATCAACAGCACTGGCCAGGCCGTCATCGGCGGCGCCACCGACGCGGTGGAGCGGGCCGTCGCGGCGTTCCAGGCCGCCGGCATGAACGCCAAGCGCATCCCGGTCAGCCATGCGTTCCACACCGACATCGTGGCGCCGGTGCGCGAACCCCTCAGGGCGGTGCTGCGCCGGCTCAACGTGCGGGCGCCGAGTCTGCCGATCGTGTCAAACGTGACCGGCGACTTCTACCCGGCGAACGCCGACAGCGACACCATGCTGGACCTGCTTGGCCGCCAGGTGGCCTCACCGGTGCGGTTCATCGACGGGCTGCGCACGCTGTACGCGGCAGACGCGAGGGTCTTCGTTGAGGTCGGCCCCAAGAAGGCGCTCCACGGCTTCGTCGAGGACGTGCTCGGCGACGACGCGCTGGCGTTGTTCACCAACCATCCCAAGACCGGCGACGTCGCGTCGTTCAACCAGGCGCTGTGTGGGTTGTACGCGGCCGGACTCGGCTATGCCGGGCCGACGCGCGTCGAGGCCGGCGCTACCGCCCCCGCCGCGAGTACGGAGACCACGATGACCGACGCAAAGTACGCCGAATTGGGCCGGCACCTCGTCGACGTGGTCCAACACGGACTGCATGCCGACGCCGGCGCGGTCGCGGCGCAGCCGCCGGCGCCGACCGCTGCCGAACCAGTGGTGGTGACCGGCGCGGCACTCGGCCTGCCCGGGGTCGAGCGGGTCTTCGACGACGAGAACATCGCCCGCATCCTCGATGGTCAGCAGTTCATCGACACGATTCCGCACCGACTGCGCCGCGAGATGGTCGACCGGCACATCACCCGCCTGGTCAAGCGTGAGTCCGGCGACCCTTCGTTCGAGACGATCGACGGTGAACCCGAGGTGATCAAGCTGGCCGGCCGCGGCGCACCTCTGGATGTAGTCAGCGAGTTCGGCGTCGACACCGCCCGCGACGCGGCGCTGGACTCGACAACCCGGCTCGCGATCGGAGCCGGCTTCGACGCGCTGCGCGACGCCGGCATCCCGCTGGTGATGCATTACAAGACCACGACGTTGGGCACCAAGCTGCCGGATCGGTGGGGGCTGCCGGAGTCGATACGCGACGACACCGGCGTCATCTTCGCCTCGGCCTTCCCCGGCCTGGACAACTTCGCCCACGACCTCGAGCGTTACTACCTCGACCGCAGCAACCGGGAACAGTTGAGCGCGCTGGAGGCCGTGCGCGCGCGGATGAGCGACGACGAGTCGGCCGCGGCCGAGGTGGACCGGCGCATCCACGAGCTGCGCCACGCCATCGAGACCGACCCGTTCGTGTTCGACCGGCGCTTTCTGTTCCGGTGCTTGTCGATGGGCCACTCGCAGTTCGCTGAGATCATCGGCGCGCGCGGGCCGAACACCCAAATCAACGCCGCGTGTGCGAGCACTACTCAGGCGGTGGCGGTGGCCGAGGACTGGATCCGCACCGGCCGCTGCCGGCGGGTGGTCGTGGTGTCCGCCGACGACGCCAGCTCTGACGCGCTGCTGCCGTGGCTCGGGTCGGGGTTCCTGGCGTCTGGCGCCGCGGCCACCGACGACATCGTCGAGGAGGCCGCCACGCCGTTCGACCAGCGCCGGCACGGGATGATCCTCGGCATGGGTGCGGCGGCGTTTGTGGTGGAGTCCGCCGAGTCGGCCCGGGAACGCGGGCTGCAACCAATCTGCGAAGTCCTCGGCACCGTCATCGCGAACAGCGCTTTCCATGGCACCCGGCTCGACGTGGGGCACATCGGCGAAGTGATGGAGAAGTTGCTCGACCAGGCCGAAGCGCGCGGCGTGGACCGGCATGCCATTGCGGGCAGCACGGTGTTCGTCTCCCACGAGACGTATACGCCTGCCCGCGGCGGCAGCGCGTCCGCCGAGATTCACGCACTACGCCAGGTATTCGGCCGCGATGCTGACGCGGTCGTCATCACCAACACCAAGGGCTTCACCGGGCACGCGATGGGCGCCGGCGTCGAGGACGTCGTCGCGATCAAGGCGCTGGAAACCGGAGTGGTTCCGCCGGTGCCCAACTACAAGGTGCCGGATCCAGAGCTGGGACACCTCAACCTGTCGACCGGTGGCAGCTATCCGGTCCAGTACGCGCTGCGGCTGGGCGCTGGATTCGGCTCCCAGATCGCGATGACGCTGATGCGCTGGAGGCCGGTGCCCGACGGTCGCCACCGCCCACCCGACGAACTCGGGTATGAGTACCGGATCGTCGACGAGGCGACCTGGCGGCGCTGGCTGGCGCACGCCGGCGGTACGGCCGACCCGCAGCTGGAGGTCGTGCAACACCGGCTGCGGATTATCGACACCGGCCCACCGTCGAGAGTCGCGTCGTCGCCCGCCGCGGCGCAAGCTCCGGCGGTCCAGCCGGCGCCCGTAGCCCCCGCGACAGTGTTGACGGGGCCCGAGTCCGCGCCGGTGGCCGCGGCCGCCGACGAGGTCACCGACACCGTGGTGGGCATCGTCTCCGAGCTCACCGGATACCCGTCCGACCTGCTCGAGGTCGACCTCGACCTGGAGGCCGACCTCGGCGTCGACACCGTCAAGCAGGCCGAAATCTTCGCCGCCATCCGCCAGCACTACGGCGTCGCCCGCGACGACACCCTCAAACTGCGCGACTTCCCCACCCTCACCCACGTCGTCGGCTGGATCCGCGACAAGACCGGCATGCCTGCACCCGCGGCTGCGGCGGTCGCTGTTCCGGCGACACCTCAAGCCCCCGCCGAAGCGCCGGCCCCACCTGGCCCTTCCGCCGACGAGGCCACCGACACCGTGGTGGGCATCGTCTCCGAGCTCACCGGATACCCGTCCGACCTGCTCGAGGTCGACCTCGACCTGGAGGCCGACCTCGGCGTCGACACCGTCAAGCAGGCCGAAATCTTCGCCGCCATCCGCCAGCACTACGGCGTCGCCCGCGACGACACCCTCAAACTGCGCGACTTCCCCACCCTCACCCACGTCGTCGGCTGGATCCGCGACAAGACCGGCATGCCTGCACCCGCGGCTGCGGCGGTCGCTGTTCCGGCGACACCTCAAGCCCCCGCCGAAGCGCCGGCCCCACCTGGCCCTTCCGCCGACGAGGCCACCGACACCGTGGTGGGCATCGTCTCCGAGCTCACCGGATACCCGTCCGACCTGCTCGAGGTCGACCTCGACCTGGAGGCCGACCTCGGCGTCGACACCGTCAAGCAGGCCGAAATCTTCGCCGCCATCCGCCAGCACTACGGCGTCGCCCGCGACGACACCCTCAAGCTGCGCGACTTCCCCACCCTCACCCACGTCATCGGCTGGATCCGCGACAGAGCCGAGGCCGCGACAGGCCCAAAAGCGCGCAGTGACACCGCCGCTGCGGCACCTGGCTCAGCGGCTGCGACACCGACGGTCATGGGCGACATCGCCGCCACTGACCGAATCCCGCGCCGGGTGCCGGTACCCGTGCTGCGGCCGGACCTGACGGCCTGCGTGCCGACCGGAGTGACTCTCGGCGCCGGCACCCGGGTGGCGGTGATGCCTGACCAGGGGGGCGTCGCAGACGCGCTGATCACCCGGCTGACCCGGCTCGGCGTCGACACGTTGGTGCTGGGCCCGGATGACGACATCGACACCGTGCTCACGGACGGCTCGGTTGACGGCGTGTACTGGCTGCCAGCGCTCGACGACGAGGGGCACCTCGACGACATGGACCTCGCCGGCTGGCAGGAAGCGCTGCGGCGCCGGGTCCGCAACCTCTATCTGACCATGCGACGGTTATACGAGCGCAGCGCCTTCCTGGTGGTCGCGACCCGCCTCGGCGGATACCACGGCTACGACGCGGCGGGCGCGACCTGTCCGCTGGGCGGCGCCGTGACGGGATTCGCCAAGGCGTACCGGCGGGAGCGGCCCGACGCGCTCGTCAAGGCCGTCGACTTCCCGGTCAGCCGGAAAACCGCGGCGCTGGCCGATGCGCTGGTCGACGAAACGCTGTGCGATCCCGGCTGTGTGGAGGTCGGCCACGCGGGGGGTCGGCGCTGGGGCGTGGGCCTGGCGGACCGCCCGTTCCCGGACGCCGACGGCCCCGGCGAATCCCTCGCGCCCGACCCGGTTTTCGTCGTCACCGGTGCCGCCGGCAGCATCGTGTCGGCGATCACCGCAGACCTGGCCGCCGCGTGGCGCGGCACGTTCCACCTGCTGGACCTCACCCCGGAGCCCGACCCGGCCGACCCTGATCTACGCCGGTATGTCGAGGACCGCGACGGCTTCAAGGCCGAGATCGCCGCCCGGCTGCGGCAGCGCGGCGAGCGCCCGACGCCGGTGCTGATCGAACGAGAACTGGCACGCTTCGAGCGGCTGCAGGCCGCGCTCGCGGCGGTCCGCGCCGTTGACGACGCGGGCGGCACCGCCCATTACCACAGCGTGGACCTCACCCACGCCGACGCCGTAGAGAAGGTGCTCGCCCAGATACGCGACACCAGCGGGCGCGTCGACGTCCTACTGCACGCGGCCGGGATCGAGGTCAGCCACGCGCTGCCCGACAAGGAGCCCCGCGAGTTCGACCTCGTGCTCGGGGTCAAGGGTGACGGTCTGTTCAACGTGCTGCACGCCGTCGGCACGATGCCGCTCGGCACCATCGTGGCGTTCAGCTCGGTGGCCGGCCGGTTCGGCAACGTCGGGCAGACCGACTACAGCGCCGCCAACGACCTGCAGTGCAAGGTGCTCAGCAGCCTCCGACGCACCCGTCCCGACGTGCGCGGCCTCGCGATCGACTGGACCGCCTGGGGCGGCATCGGGATGGCCACCCGCGGATCGATCCCGAAGATCATGGCGGCGGCCGGGGTGGACATGCTGCCCGCCGAGGCCGGCGTGGCGTGGATCCGGCGTGAACTGAACGCCGGCATACGCGACGGCGAGGTCGTCGTCGCCGGCGCACTGGGCGCGATGGCCGCCGAGTTCCACGACACCGGCGGAATCGACCCGGCGTCGCTGACCATGGCCGGGACGATCCTCGGCGAAGTCGCCCGCGCCAGCGTCCACGAGGGCCTCGTGGTGCGCACCACGCTGGACCCCACCGCGCGCCCCTTCCTCGATCATCACCGCATCGACGGCACCCCGGTGCTGCCGGGCGTGATGGGCATGGAGGCGTTCGCCGAGGCCGCCCGGCTGCTCGCGCCCGACCTGCACGTCGCCGCCGTCGAAAACGTGGACTTCCGTGCGCCGCTGAAGTTCTACCGCGACGAGCCGCGCACGCTGACGATCACCGCGCTGCTGCGCCCGGACGGCGACGACTTGGTCGCCGAGTGCCGCCTGTCGGCGGAGCGCAACGTGCCTGGCGCCGAAAAGCCGCAGCAGACCGTACATTTCACCGGCTCGGTACGACTGACCGCCGAACCGCCGGTCGTTGACGACGGCAGCGCCGCGGCCCCCTGTGACGGCACCCCGGCACTGACCCCCGAACAGGTCTACCGGCTCTACTTCCACGGCCCGGCCTACCAGGTGGTCAGCGCGGCATGGAAGCAGGGCGACGGCGCGGCCGCCCGGTTCGCCGCCGATCTGCCGCCGCAAGTGGACGGTGCCGTGCTGATCGGACCTCGGTTGGTGGAGCTGTGCTTCCAGACCGTCGGGCTGCTCGAGGCCGGCACCGACGGGGTACTGGCCCTGCCGCTGCACGTCGGCGCGGTGCGGCTGAACGGGCGGGCGGAGGAGCGGGCCGGGCTCGTCGCAGTCGTGCGCCGCGACGGCACCGGCGGCTTTGACTGCACCGTGCGGGATGACGACGGCACGCTCGTGCTGCTGCTCGACGGGTACCGCACGGTCCCGCTGCCGGACCCGCCGCCCGACGACGTCGTGGCCCCGATCCGGGATGTCATGAGCGGTTGAGGAGACGTACCGGTATGGACAGACAGATCCGGCGCCTGGGCATCGTCAACCGCGGCGAGGCCGCCGTCCGCGCGCTGACCGCGGTCGCCGAACTCAATCAGGCGGGCGGCCGGCCACCGATACGCACCGTCGTGCTCTACACCGATCCGGACGCCGACTCCTGGTTCGTGCGAGAGGCGGACGAAGCGGTGCCGCTCGGGACCGCGACGTTCGTCGACCCGGCCGACGGCACGCGCCGATCGCGCTACCTCGACGAGGCGGCGGTGATAGCGGCGCTGCGCGGCGCCGACGTCGACGCGGTATGGGTCGGCTGGGGCTTTGTGGCCGAGCATGCGTCGTTCGCGCAGGCCTGCGAGGAAGCCGGCATCACCTTCGTCGGCCCGAACAGCGCCACAATCCGGCGGCTCGGTGACAAGGTGGCCGCCAAGCGGGTCGCCGAACGGGCGGGCGTGCCGGTGGTGCCGTGGAGCGGTGGACCCGTCGATGACGTCGCGGAGGCCACCGCGCTCGCGGCGCGACTCGGCTACCCGGTGGTGGTGAAAGCGGCATCGGGCGGCGGCGGGCGCGGGATCCGGATGGTCCGCGACGACGACGAGCTGGCCGCCGCGCTGCCGTCGGCGCGCGCCGAGGCGCAGCTTGCCTTCGGCGATCCCACGGTCTTCCTGGAGAAGCTGGTACCGGCCGCGCGCCACGTCGAGGTGCAGGTGATCGCCGACGGTTACGGCACCGTGTGGGCGGTCGGCATCCGTGACTGCAGTCTGCAGCGCCGGCACCAGAAGGTCCTCGAGGAGTCGGCGTCGACGGTGCTCGACGCCGCCAAGGAGCAGGCGATCCGCGACGCGGCCGTGCGATTGTCCGCCGCCGCGGGCTACCGCAACGCCGGCACGGTGGAGTTCTTGGTCGACCCCGAAACCGGCAGCTTCCAGTTCATGGAGGTCAACACCCGGCTGCAGGTCGAACATCCGGTGACCGAGGCGACCACCGGGTGCGACCTGGTCAAGCTGCAGCTGCACGTCGCGCAGGGCGGCCGGCTGACCGGCCCACAGCCGACGGTCTCCGGGCACGCGATCGAGGCGCGGCTGAACGCCGAGGATCCCGAGAACGGGTTCGCTCCCGCGCCCGGCCGGCTGGCCCGGCTGCGGCTGCCCGCGGGCAGCGGCATCCGCGTCGACGCCGGCGTGCGCGAGGGCGACCGGATCCCCGCCGACTTCGACTCGATGATCGCCAAGATCGTGGCTTGGGGCCGCGACCGCGACGAGGCGATGGCCCGGCTGCGACGGGCGCTGCGGGACACCACCGCGGTGGTCGAGGGCGGCACGACCAACCGCTCCTTCCTGCTGACACTGCTCGATCGGCCGGAGGTGCGCAGCGGGCACTTCGACAACCAATGGCTGGACCGGCTGACGGGCGAGGCGGCGCATCTGCCCGCTCCCGACCCGGTGGCGCTGCTGGTGGCCGCGGTGGAGTCCTACGACCTCGACGAGGCCGCCGAGCGCGCCGCCTTCCACGCCCGCGCGGCGCGCGGCGGGGCCGAGTCGGCGGCCGGGGTAGGCCACCGCAGCCGGCTGCGCTACCGGGGACAGCAGTACGACCTGCACGTCTACCGCACGGGCGGCCAGACCTACCGAGTCACGTCCGGCATCGCCACAGCGGATGTGGTGGTCCTCCACCGCGACGAGTACGAGCGGCGGCTCGTCGTCGGTGACCGGATGCACCGTGTGGTCGCGGTCGTGGAAGGAGCCATGCTGCGCGTCGACGTCGACGGCGCCGCGCATGCGGTGTTCCGCGACGACGGCGGCGTCGTGCGCGCCCCCGGGCCGGCGTTCGTGCTGTCGGTGCTCGTCGAACCCGGAGACCGGGTCGCCGAGGGCGACCCGCTCGCCGTCGTCGAGAGCATGAAGATGGAAAACACCATCACCGCGCCGTTCGGCGGCACGATCGCCGCGGTCGAGGCCGGGGCGAACGTTCAGGTGGAAGCGGGCGCGCCAATCGTCCGCATCGCGACCTCCGACATCGATGAGGGCCGCGCGGCCGGTGCCGTCGACATCGCCGGCCTGGCCGCCGGGCGGCCTGGCTCCCTGTCCTGCGAACGGGTGTACGACGCGCTGCGCAGCTACCTGCTCGGCTACGACCTCGACCCCGGCTCGGTGCAGACGATGCTGAGCGGGCAGCGCGAGCTCAGCCAGACCGCTGCGCCGGCCGACACCGATCTGCTGCGATGCGAAGACGAGCTGCTGGATCTGTTTGCTGACGTCAGTTCGCTGTACCGGCCGCGCGGCGAAATCGATCCCGAAATGGCGCTCCTCACCGGCAGCACCCAGGAGTACCTGCTGTCCTATCTGCAGTGGCTCGACGCGGATCGGGCAGACCTGCCCGACTCATACCGCCGGCGGCTAGAGCAGGCGCTGCTGCGCTATGGAGTGCGCGGACTGGACCGCACCCCCGAACTCGAGGAAGCCGTCGTCTGGATGTTCCGCTCTTTCCGCCGGGTCGCCGAGCTGGTGCCGACGGTTACCGCCATCCTCGAGCGCCGGCTGCGCCACCGCGATGAGCTGGCCCGCCTGGCCGACGCCGAGATGCGGGCCCGGCTCGACCGCCTGGCCGCCATCCAGGGTCGCCAGCGGGTGGTCGCAGAGCTGGCCCGTGACGTGCGGTTCCACTACGTCGACGAGCCGTTGCTGGCGGTCGCGGTCGCCGACGAATACACCGCGGTGGAGCGCGATCTCGATGCGCTGCGCGACCTTCCCGACTGCGCTGAGCGGGCCGACCGAATCGACCGCCTCGTCGCCTGCGCACAGCCGCTACGCGCTGAGCTGCTGCGCCGGTGGCGCAGCAGCGACGTCCCCGGTCTGCGCCAGGCACTGCTGGAGGTCTACACCCGCCGGTTCTACCGGATCAGGAAACTGCGCGGCCTGAAGATCCACGAGCATGACGGGAGGCTGCTCGGTACCGCCGACTACGACTACGAGGACCGGCCCATACACCTCATCACCGCGTACGCACGGCTAGAAGAGCTGCCCGAGCTGTCCCACGCGATCGCCGGGCACCTGGCCACGGCCGACACCGGACGGGAGGTGGTGGTGGATGTGGCGCTGTGGCGGCACGGCGAGACTGCCGATGACGACACCATCGTCGCCGAGGCCGAGAAACTCCTTTCCGACTGCGACTTCGGCCGCCTGCTGCACCGGCTGGACCTGACGGTGACGACCGTCGACGGAGCAACACCAGAGCGATTTCGCACTCATCACGTGACCTACCGGCAGCGGGATGGCCAATTCGTCGAGGATCCCCTCTACCGCAATCTGCACCCGATGCTCGCCAAGCGGCTGGACCTGTGGCGGCTCGCCAATTTCAAGTTGCACCGGCTGCGCTCGGCCGAGGACGTGTATGTGTTCCATGGCGTGGCCCACGACAACCCCGCCGATCATCGGCTGTTCGCGCTCGCCGAAGTGCGCGACCTGACCCCCGCCCGGGCCGCTGACAGAGCGGTGCGATACCCGCGGCTGGAGCTGATGGGTTTGCTTGCCCTGTCCGCGATGTGGGAAGCGCTGGCCACGTTCGACGTGCGGGACCGGCCGGCGGCCAACCGGATAGTGCTCTACATCCGGCCACCTTGGAATGTGCCCCGCGACGCATGGACCGAACTGGCCCGGTCGTCGGCGCCGCTGGCGATGGGCGCAGGCCTCGAGAAGTTGGTGCTGCGCGTCCGTTTCCCCGAAGGTCGCGACCGCGTGCTGGACGTGGAGGGCCTGGGCGAAGGTGTGACGGTGCGCGAACGCCCACCGGGACAGGAGCCGATCCGGTCGTTGACTCCATACCGGCAAAAACTATTGCGCGCCAACCGCTTTGGTGCCCCCTACCCGTACGAGATCGTGCGGATGCTCACCCCGCCGGCCGAAGCGGTAGCGCGATTCCCCACCGGCCAGTTTGTCGAGCACGACCTCGACGAGCACGGAAACCTCACGCCGGTGTCGCGACCGTACGGGATGAACACGGCCAACGTTGTGGTCGGCCTTCTGCGCAACGACACCGAGAAGGTGCCCGAAGGCATGACTCGGGTGGCGCTGTTCGGCGACCCGACCCGCGGGCTCGGCAACCTGGCCGAGCCGGAGTGCCGACGGATCATTGCGGCGCTGAATTTGGCCGAGCGGATGGCTCTGCCGGTCGAATGGTTCACGCTGTCGTCCGGGGCCAAGATCGCGATGGACAGCGGCACCGAGAACATGGACTGGATCGGCGCGGTGCTGCGCCGCGTGATCGAGTTCACCCAGCGCGGCGGCGAGGTGAACATTGTTGTCACCGGGGTGAACGTGGGCGCCCAGCCGTATTGGAACGCCGAGGCGACCATGCTGATGCACACCCGCGGCATCCTGGTGATGACCCCCGCAAGCGCGATGGTGTTGACCGGCAAGCAGGCACTGGACTTCTCCGGCGGGGTGTCGGCGGAGGACAACTTCGGTATCGGCGGCTTCGACCGGATCATGGGGCCGAACGGCCAGGGCCAGTACTGGGCGCTCACCCTCGCCGACGCATGCGACATCCTGCTGCGCCACTACGAGTACACCTACGTGGTGTCCGGCGAGAGATGGCCGCGTCGGCGCGCCACGGCCGATCCGGTAGACCGTGACGTGCGCTCCGCGCCGCATACCGCGGCCGCGGGCAGCGACATGGCAACCGTCGGAGACATCTTCTCGACCACCCTCAACGCCGAACGCAAGAAGCCGTTCGACATGCGGTCGGTGATGCGGGCCACGGCCGACACGGATTCGGCGCCCTTGGAGCGCTGGGGCCAGTGGCGCGGCGCGGAGACCGCGATCGTATGGGATGCGCACATCGGCGGCATCCCGGTGTGTTTGCTTGGAATCGAATCGCACACGGTGCCCCGGCGCGGATTCGTGCCGGCCGGCGGCCCCACCTCATGGTCCTCCGGCACACTGTTTCCGCAGTCGTCGCGCAAGGTGGCACGCGCCATCAACGCGGCAAGCGGCAACCGCCCGCTTGTCGTGCTGGCGAACCTGTCCGGGTTCGACGGCTCGCCGGAGTCCATGCGCCGCTGGCAATTGGAGTACGGCGCCGAGATAGGCCGGGCTGTGACCAACTTCCACGGCCCGATCGTCTTTGTAGTGGTCTCCCGCTACCACGGTGGTGCTTTCGTGGTGTTCTCCAAGAAGCTCAACGAGCGGCTGGAGATCGCCGCCCTGGAGGGCTCGTTCGCGTCGGTGATCGGAGGTGCGCCGGCGGCTGCCACCGTCTTCGCCCGGGAAGTTGACGCCCGCACGGCCCAGGATCCTCGCGTATGCGAGGCGGGCGAGCAGGTGCGCGACGCGACGGGATCCGACGCCGGCGCAGCGCGGGCCCGACTCGCCGAAATCACGGCGACGGTTCGAGCCGCAAAACTCAGTGAAGTCGCCGACGAGTTCGACCGGATCCACACCGTGCAGCGGGCGCGCGCGGTGGGCTCGGTCGACCGCATCATCAGCGCCGAGGCGTTGCGGCCCTACATCGTTGACGCCCTGAACCGGGGAATGTCAGAGGTATAACGACAGGCTCGCCAAACCCGCCAGATATGGCCTGGTCAGAGGCCTTTGCGTGCCGAAAGAACGTGCGACTGTGGCTGCCGTGGCCACATTTTGGCCACATTTTCGGCCACCGAGTCCAGATCTGAGTCGAACAGATCGGCGTACACGTCGAGCGTCATCGCCGCCGACGCATGCCCGAGCATGCGCTGAACGACCTTCGGATTCGCGCCGGAGGAGATGGCCAGAGACGCCGCCGTGTGCCTCAGTGCGTGGGCGGTCACCTGCGGGAGCGCCGGGTCGGCCTGCTGGCAGCGGCGCACAGCTCCGGCCAGCCATGAATCCGCCGACGACGGTGGCCCGAGATAGCCGCCTGTGCGCGACGGCCACAACAGATCCTCCCGGTCCTTGCCCTCACACGTGCGGGTCAGTTCGTCCATCACGAACGGAGGCAGCTAACTTGCAGTGTTTCTCCGCGTTGGGCTATGTGTCCGTAGTACTAGGAGCCTGCTGAAAAACGCGTGTCGGTCAGCGGGGTCTGGGAGTGGGTCCTCGACGATTGACTGATGCAGGGTGTGGCGCCAGTTGATTGGCCTGACCCCGGTTGGTTGATCCGGGGCGTATGAGAGTCTTGCGGCCCCATGTTGTGGGCAGGAAGGCTCGACAAGATCATGGCGACGAGGAAGCGGCACAGCCCTGAGCAGATCGTGCGCAAGCTGATGGCGGCCGATCGACTGCTGGCCGAGGGTAAGGAGACCGCGGCAGTGTGCCGCGAGCTGGGTGTCGCCGAGGCCACCTACCACCGTTGGCGTAACCAGTTCGGCGGGTTGAAGGCCGAGGATGCCAAGCGCCTCAAGGACCTTGAACGGGAGAACGCCACCCTCAAGCGACTGCTGGCCGATGCCGAGTTGGAGAAGGCTGCGCTCAAGGAGATCGCAAAGGGAAACTTCTAAGCCCGGAACGCAGGCGGGCGGCCGTGCGTCACCTCCAGCGGGTGCTGGGGGTCAGTGAACGGTTCGCCTGCCGCGTGAGCGGGCAGCACCGCGCCACCCAACGACACCAACCTGTCTCGGCCACGCCCGAGGATCCTGACGCCGCGTTGCGGGCCTGGCTTCGTCAGTACGCGAAGGACCATCCCCGCCGCGGGTTCAGACCTGCATATCACGATGCTCGTGGCGGAGGCTGGCAGGTCAATCACAAGAAGATCCAACGCCTTTGGCGTGAGGAGGGTTTGCGCGTGCCGCAGCGACGCCGCCGTAAACGCCACGGCACATCGACAGCGGCACCCGCGGTGACAGCGGATGCGCCCAATCGGGTGTGGGCGGTGGACTTCCAGTTCGACGTGACCACCGACGGGCGGCCGATCAAGGTCGTCTCGATCATCGACGAGCACACCCGCGAATGCCTCGGCGGCCTGGTGGAACGCAGCATCGACAGTGAGAAACTGATCATCGAACTCGACTGCCTCGCCGGCCAGCGGGCTACTTATCCGACGGTACTGCGATGTGACAACGGACCCGAATTGGCGTGTATGGCAATGGCCGAATGGGCCGACGGTCACCTCGGTCTGCACTTCATCCCGCCTGGCGAACCCTGGCGCAACGGCTACATCGAGGCGTTCAACTCCCGGGTCCGCGACGAATGCCTCAACATCAACAGCTTCTGGTCACTTGCCCACGCCCGCGTGGTCATCAGCGACTGGAAACACGACTACAACCACCACCGTCGTCATTCCGCCCTGAGCTACCAACCGCCGGCCCGCTACGCCGCCACCTGCAACCACCGATGAATGAGTCTCACCCGCCGCGGACCAGTGCTCGGGGTCCGGCCAACGCTGCTGTACGACGAGGAGCTGCCGCCCTGAGCGCGCTCGGCGTCGGCGGGGAGCAGATCGAGACGATGCTGGTCGCGAACCCGGCCCGCTGGCTCGCTACGTCGCGGTAGGGCGTTCGGCGGCGCGTCCATCGAATGCGTCGCGCGCGAGCTCGATCTCGGACATGTGCCCGTACGCCCAGTCGCGGATCGCGTCGATCGCGTCCGTCAGGCTCTGCCCGAGGGGCGTGAGCCGGTACTCGACCGTCACCGGCACGGTCGGGTAGACGGTCCTGGTCACGAGCCCGTCGCGCTCGAGTGCCCGCAGCGTCTGCGTGAGCATCTTCTGACTCACGCCCTCGATCCGACGGCGCAGCTCGGAGAAACGCACTGCCTCTTCGCCCTCGAGCGCCGTGATGACGAGCATCGTCCACTTGTCGGCGATGCGGGCGATCACCTGGCGCGTCGGGCAGCGCGCCTTCAGCGCGTCCCACCGGAGGATGGTTTCCATTCGGTACCTATACCACGTTTGAGTGCTGTCTTACAAATGGAGAGCTTGTCGCATACGGTTCCCACCATGAAGGCGTTCGCTGTCGCGCGGGACGACGCTCCCGCGATCGAGATGATCGAGGTGGAAGCACCAACCCCGAGGCCCGACGAGGCGGTGATCGCCGTGAACGCGTTCTCCGTCAACAGAGGCGAGACGTTCCTGCTCGAGCGCGAGCACGCCGGCTGGCGTCCCGGCAAGGACATATCGGGGTCGGTGGTCGCCGCGTGCGCAGACGGCAGCGGCCCAGCCGTCGGAGCGCGGGTGGTCGCTCACCTCGAAGCGGGCGGCTGGGCCGAGCTGGTGGCGGTGGGCTCGGATCGTCTGGTCGAGCTCCCGGAACGCGTCTCGCACACCGATGCGGCCACGCTTCCGCTCGCAGGCCTGACGGCGCTCCGACTCCTGCGGGTGGCGGGACCGCTCTACGGCCGCACCGTGCTGCTCACCGGCGCGTCCGGTGGCGTCGGCCACTTCTTCGTCGAGCTCGCCGCCGCACAGGGAGCGCGCGTGACCGCCGTGACGGCCAGCCGGGCGCGAGGTCAGCGCCTCCTCGAGCTCGGCGCGCACGCGATCGTCACCGACGTGCAGCTCGCGCGCGGTCCGTTCGAGGTCGTCCTCGACTCGGTCGGCGGGGACACGACGCAGGCCGCCTGGCGCACGCTCACCCCAGAGGGGACCTTCGTCTGGTTCGGACAGGCGAGCAGGACCCCATCGACCCTCGACTTCTTCGACTGGACGGGCGGCCTGAACGCGACGCTGCGCAAGTTCAACTACCTCGAGCCCGTCGACGGGATCGAGGAGGACCTGTCAACGCTCGTCGATCTCACCGCAGCGGGTCGTCTGACACCCGGCTTCCTCGGCGACTGGGCGCTCACCGAGAACGCGATCGAGCACCTGCTCGCCCGCCGCCTGCGCGGCCATGCCGTGCTCGCGCTCACCAACCGGACCTGATCGAAACCACACAGAGAGGACCTCAGATGACGACCGATGACAAGGCACTCGCGGTGCGCTGGCCAATGGCCCACGCTCCCGAGTTCGCGTCGATCCACGTCGCCAACCGCACTCGAACAACCGCAGACCCCGAGCTTATCTGGGATTGGCTGACCCGCCCCGAGCAGTGGCATCGCTTCTACGCCAACGCCAAGCGCATCCGCCACCGCTCCGGCCCGTGGCCGCGACTCGGGCTCGGGAGCCGCTTCTCGTGGATCACCTTCGGGGCTCTCGTGACCACCGAGATCACCGAGTTCGAGCCGTATGAGCGCCTTGCCTGGACTGGCGCCGGTCTCGGCGCGACCGCGCATCACGCGTGGCTGCTCGACGCCAGCGGGCCCGAGTGGCAGCTCGTGACCGAGGAGACCCAGCGCGGATTCCTGCCGAGGCTGGTCCGGCCTGTGATGCGGCCG
Source organism: uncultured Actinomycetota bacterium (assembly GCA_963811535.1). Lineage (GTDB taxonomy): Bacteria > Actinomycetota > Actinomycetes > Mycobacteriales > Mycobacteriaceae > Mycobacterium. The sequence continues at coordinate 610,260 of CAWERF010000005.1, forward strand.
GCGATGCTGCGTCAGCACCAGCGCTGGATCGACCAGCTCGCCCGGCTCGCCGAGAGCGGCGAGACGCCGCCCGACGGAACACGTCGGGCGCGTTGACGATTACCGGCGACGTTGTAGCCATAATGCTCACGACTGTTACTACGCGAGGATCGTTCCTCGGTGGCGTTGGTGCCCTGGCGGCGCTCTTGTTCCTTGGCGTCGGAATCGCGAAGCGGCGCGGGCGGCTCGCGCCGATCCCCCGCGAGTTGCGGATCCCGCTGCTGTATCTGCAACTGAACGTGAGCAGTCCACCAGCGCTGGCCGTCGCCCGGCGCGTGATGTCGCGGCAGCGCGGCACCGTCAGGCCGGGCATCCGAATGGAGCAGCGGACACTTGGTGCGGGGCCGGACTTGTTCATGTACGAGGCGCCCTCGCGAGCCCGGCCGAGCGGCGCGCTGTTGTGGGTGCATGATGGGGGCACGGTGATGGGCGCCGCGCGTCAGGATCACGCATGGTGCGCTCGTCTGGCCAACGAGCTCGCGGCGCTGGTGATCAGTGTCGACTATCGCCTGGCGCCTGAGCATCCGTTTCCGGCCGCGCTCGACGACTGCTATGCCGCGCTGCGTTGGCTGTGCGACAGCGCCGGTGAGCTCGGGGTCGATCCGGCTCGGATCGCGGTGGCAGGCGCGAGCGCCGGCGGCGGGCTTGCGGCGGTGCTTGCCCAGCGCGCCCACGACACCGGGAGCCCGGTCTGCTTTCAGCTGTTGGCCTACCCGATGCTCGATGACCGCACCGTCCTGCGGGCCGCGCCGCAGGACCGCGCATACACCTGGACGCCGCGATCTAACGGCTACGCCTGGACGGCCTATCTCGGACGCCCGCCTCGTGAGGACGACGACCGTGCGTACATCGCGGCGGCACGACGTGAGGACCTGCGGGGGCTCCCGCCCGCGTGGATCGGCGTTGGCGACATCGATCTCTTCTACCCCGAGGACGCCGACTACGCCCGCCGGCTCGAAGCGGCAGGGGTGGCGTGCCAGGTGCACGTGGAGCCCGGGATGTATCACGCCGCCGACGTGTTCCTCGACGGCAAGGCGCCCTCGATGACGCGCTTTCGCGGCGAGATGGTGCGCGTCCTGGAACCGGCGCTGCGATGATGGAGCCGGAGATCGTGCTCTGCGACGAGCCCGACTCCGGCCTTGATCCGGTTGCGCACGGCGCTGCTCTGACAGCTGACAGAAGGCTACCGCCGGCCCGCTAAGCTTCCACCTGCAACCACCGATGAGCGACTCTCACCCGCCGTGGACCAGTTCTCGGGGTCCGGCCATGATCGTGAGTTGTGGGACGCCGAAACGGTGTGTGGGCATTTGGTGCCGAAAGGCAGCGTCTTTGCCTTTTTGGCTGATCACCGGTCGGATTTGTTCCCGGAGGCGATGTTCGCCGACATGTTCCCGGCCGCTGGTGGCCGGCCCAGCGTGCCGGCCGATGTGATGGCCGCGGCGATCGTGTTGCAGAAGCTGCACGGGTTGTCAGATCGCGACACCGTCGACGCGGTGCGTTGTGATCTGCGGTGGAAGATCGCATGCGGTCTTGCGTTGACCGACAATGGGTTCCATTCCACTACGTTGTTGTATTGGCGGCGGCGCCTGGCGGCTTCGGCGCGGCCGAACCGGATCTTTGAGGCGGTACGGGCGGTGATCGCCCAGACCGGGGTGCTGGCCGGTAAGACGCGGCGGGCGCTGGATTCGACGGTGCTTGAGGACGCGGTGGCCACCCAAGACACCGTGATCCAGCTGATCGCGGCGATCCGCCGAGTGGGCCGCGAAGTGCCTGGTGCTGCCGAGATGATCGCCGAGCTGTGTTCGGCTCATGACTACACCGACCCGGGTAAGCCGGCGATCGCGTGGAACGACCCGCAGGCGCGCGCGGAGTTGATTGACGCCCTGGTCGGGGATGCGCAGCGGTTGCTCGATGGGCTGCGTGATCGGGATCTGGACGCCGCTGGCGCCGAGGCGGTGGGGTTGTTGGCGCTGGTTGCCGGCCAGGATGTTGAGCCCGGTGAGGGATCGGATGGCACCGCTGGCGTATCGCGCGGCGGGTGGCCGCGGATCGGGTGATCTCGGTGGTTGACCCCGATACCCGCCACGTGCACAAGACGGTGCACCAACGCACCGACGGCTACAAGGCACACCTAGCAGTCGAGCCCGACACTGGGCTGGTCACGAACTGCGCGCTACGGCAAGCTAGCGGCGCGAACAACCATGAAGCGGTCGTCGGAGTGGAGTTGCTCGCCAGCGAAGAGCCCGGCCTGCAGGTGCTCGGCGATTCGGCCTACGGCACCGCCGAGGCCCGCCTCGCGTTGGCCGATGCCGGCCATGAGGCAGTGATCAAGCCAATCCCGCTGCGCACCGTTATCGAGGGCGGATTCACCCGCGACGACTTCCTCGTCGACGAAGCCGCCGGGCAGGTCACATGCCCGGCCGGGCACACCGTGGCGATCACCCCATCACGCGGAGCCTCCTTCAAAAGCCGCTGCCGCACCTGCCCGCTGCGGGTCCGCTGCACCACCGCAAAGAACGGCCGACACACCTCACCCTGCACGAGCACGACTCAATACTCTTTGCCGCGCGCCGGCAGGCCGAAACGCCGGAATTCCAAACGGCTTACCGACAACACCGACCCATGGTCGAACGCAGCATCGCCTGGATCGTGCGCGGTAACCGCAAACTGCGCTACCGCGGAAGCGTCAAAAACGACTGGTGGCTGCGCCACCGCGTCGCAGCGATCAACCTCAAGCGTCTGATCGCGCTGGGTCTCGACAACATCAACGGCGTCTGGATGATCCCAGCCACGGCCTGACCCGCCGTGTGGACCACCACATCACGGCGGCACCCTACCCCCAGCACCGCAATCTCTTGTGACTCACCAACACCAGCCACATCTCAGCCAGCACAGCGCAACGCCTATTTCAGCAGGCTCCTAGACCGCCAGCTCGCGGGGGTGAGGGTCCCACGCGACGGCTTCCGTTGCACCGACGCTATCATTGTGCCTCCTGCAGCCATTTTTCGACGTCGGCACGGCGGTACATCACCCGTCGGCCAAGCTTGCACGACGCGGGGCCGCCCTCTCCGACAGCTCGCCACCACCGCAACGTCCCCACCGACAGCCGTATCATCTCGGCCACCTCAGCCACGGTGAGGAGTTCGCCACGCTGCTGTCCTACGGCTCCCGTTGGGTCTGGGCGAGGCGATAGACCAAGCGTTCGGCTAGCTTGCCGGGGCTTTCCCGCTGAGATAAGTAACTATCCCCTGAGTGACTGCCGCGGCATATCTTGCTCGTCCATCCGTGCTTTCCATCTGAGCAGCCTCATCGCCGTTCTTCATGTTGCCGAGCTCAACGAGTATCGCCGGGTACTGGGCCAGATTTAAGACGGCGAGGTCTGCGCGGCCGTACAGCCCGTCCGATCCGACGTAAGTGGACTTCTGAAGACCCGACGCGACCAGGGAATCGCGCATGATTGTCGCCAACTGCACGCCGGGGCCCGCCTGGGCGTCGTTCAAGGGTGGACTGGAGTAGTTCACGTGAAACCCCCGACCCGACGGCGGCCCATTGTCAGCGTGGATGCTGACGATCGCGTCGGGGCGCATGGCGTTGGCCATCGCGGCGCGTTGATCGTTGCACGGACCTAACGCGTTGTCGTTATCCCGTGACAACTCGGTACGCACGCCCATCTGGGTGAGCGCATCACGGATGCGCAGCACCACGTCCCAGTTGAAGCTGTGTTCGGGATAGCCGTCGTTCGTGGCGGTGCCTGTCGCTGCGCAGGCGTTTGTGCCTCCCCGACCGTTAGCCTCGATTTTGCGTGAGGCCTGTTCGGGGTCGATGAAGCCGGTGTTGGCTGGCTGTGAGGCCTGATTGTTGCAGGTGGGTGCGACGGGTCGGCCGGTGTCGCTCGGTGGGCGGGCGTTTCCAGGGCCGGTGGGGTTCCTCGGGTCGGGTGGACATGGAATCGGGTGGTCAGGGGAAGGCTTCTCGCAGCTGGAGCCATGCTTGGGAGATGGCGGTGGCCCATCTCCAGGTGGCGTCGATCCGTAACCGGATTTGGCGGGCGCCGCGGGTGATGCGGGCGGCGACGTGCAAGACCCGGTAGCGGAACGTGTCGATCTCACAGGTGGCCAGATCGGGGTGCTCGGTCAAGCCGATCAGTTTGGTCCACGCCACCAGATCTGTTGCCGCCAAAATGATTTCCAGCCATGCCGCGTTCGCGTCGGAGCGGTGACAAGGCAGGTTACGCAGCCCGGTGGCCTTGGCCTCACGGATGCGGTCCTCGATCCGGGCGTGTTGGCGGTGCCGCAGTTCGAGGCCGCCGAGCTGGCCTGGGACCACACCGTGGCCGGTGTCGGTGAGGAACGCGGTGACCCGCAGCCCGTCGGAGTCGGTGAACCGCAGCTGCGCGCCAGGGTGCGGGCGTTCCTTACGCAGGATCAACCGGGTCCCGTCCGGCCAGCTGCTCATGTCGACCAGCGAGGTGGCCTCGGCGACCCAGGCGCCGTCACGCAGGCCGGCGCCGGAATCGATCGCCGGGCACCAGCCGTCGGTGGTGTTCAGGATGTCCACCGCGTCGCGGACCCGGGCGTCGACGGCGTAGCCCAAGGAGAACCCCACCCCCGCGGCCCGGCACGCGTCGGCGAAGGCGTGGGTGGCGCCGGCGGAATCGCAGCGCACCAAAATCTGTGGCCCGCCGGGATCGTCGGGATTCGGCCGGTACGCCTGCGGCAGCGAGTCCAAAGCCCACCCCAGGACCGTGACGTGGTCGGCGGCAGTATTACTGCCGGCATTGCCGGGTCGCAGCAGCCCGGCCAGTGCTTCACCCCCGGCGATCTCGGGGCGGTCCAAAAACACCAGCAGCGGATGATGACCCCAGGTCTTCTTCCAGGTCGCGGCCGCGTCCTGCTTGTTATCGGAATGGTCGATGGTGATGGTGGCATCGACATCCAGGTGCAACCACTGCCCCTCGGCCGGCGCTGCACCCGCGGCCCACGCCGCCGCCCGAGCGTGCGCGCGGGCAGCCCGGACACCGGGCAGATGGGCGGCATCGACCCGCGCATCGACCAGCCGCCACATCGTGGTCGTCGACGCGGCCGGGCCGAAGACATGCTCGCGATCACCGCACCGTTGCCCGACACCGTCGATGCAGTCCGCGCCGTCAGCGACCGCGGCGGCCAAATCGGCGAACACCGCACCCGGCTCGTAGATCCATGGGCCCCGGTAGGTATCCGCCAATGCGGCTGTGACCTGCGCTGAGAGCCCGGTCAGCGTCGCCACCTCCCGCAGCATCCCCACCCCGGCATGCGACACCACACCATGGCCGTCCGCGGACACTTTCACCCGCGAAACCGCTGCGATACCCTTCACCTGCGAAGTGCCTTCCCGCCAGCATTATGGAACCCTTGAGAAGTCCCATTATGCGTTGCAGGACAGGCACTTTCGCTTATCTACACGCCCCCACTAGGCAATTTCGCGAAGAATCCAGGTTAGGGACTCGCCGGTTTATTGGGGAGTCGTTCACAGCGTTGTGACCCGGGTCGAGAAAGACCGCCATTCCCGCGATATTCGCAGCCGCCGACGCGCTTGGCTCATTGATGATCGACGCCAGCATGCAAAAACCCGCAACGACGAGCGCGGCAGCCGTCGATCTGATGGCTCCACGTCTGCACGATGGACCCAGCCTGCGCCAAGGGCGGGACGTAACCGCACGGTACATCGCGGTTCGCGGCCTAGTCATAACTCGTCGTCTACCTCAGCGAACTCGGCGGGACCGTAGACGTCATCTGCTTCGCCGGGGGGCTTTTGGTGTGAACGTCAGACGCGCGATGCTCCTCCCGCTGCTCTAACTTCGCCCCGTGCCCTTCTCCTCGGGATTCGGCTTTCCCTAGCGGCGGGTTCAGCCGGAACAGGGTATCCCGTGTGGACCCCCAATCCAGTGACCGGGCGGGGAGTGCCAGGGGCACCATTTCTTGAGCTGTCCCGGCGCGCCCCAATTGATTCCCGGATCCCAATCCGGACCCCAATCTCCCGGCCCCGGAATCCACGGAATGTTCGGGCCCCAACCAGGATCAGCCTGTGCTGAACCCGCGCCGAGTCCAAGGGCGGAGAAACTCAGCGCGACGGCGATCATGGCTTCGGCCACGATTTTGTTCGATTTCCTGGACATGGAATTGTCTCCCGATTCGAGGACAACGGTCCGTCCTCGGTCCGAGGAGCGGACGGGATACATCTCGACGCTACGCCGCGCCTTCCGGCCCGTGGAAGAGGTCACGGACAGCCCCGCGCAAACTGCTGCTAGGCGCTCGGATCTGTACGTGTCTGGACTTTTTCGGCGAAAAGCCCAGACGCACGCGCCAGTCCCTCGTGTGGGGTCCACAGGTGCGGAAACAGGTGCGGGTGCGGTAGGCGCACTGGCTTTGACCTGTGCGGATGCAGAGGCGGTCACCGTGCGGGCACGGCGTGCTTGTTTGTCGCCGAGTGCAACGAGCATCATGGTGCTGACGGCCACTGCCGTGTCGATGATCGCGGGGAAGATCCATGCAGTTGCGGAGCTGTACCCGATGGCGCGCATCAGATCGCGCAGCGCCAGGAAACTCACGGCGAACGCGCCTAGGCCGATGACGGCAACAGCGCTGACCGCCCACCGGTAGACCCTGCCGGACGCTCCCGCACGCACGGCCAGGGCGATGCCGTGCACAGCGGCAAGGAGAGCGATGGGCGGCACAGCGGCGGCACCGATCTGGACGACGATGCGGGAAAGGTACGGCAGCACCGCATGCGCGATGTTGCCGATGAGGCTGACCGTGGTCGCACCGATCAGGAAGCCCCAGAAGAAGCGGACAGCACGGTGGTGGTTCCTCTGGGTGATCTCGGTCTGGGTGGTCAACGTTTCCCCCTCCCGGCGGTGAGGTCGTACGTCACAGTCTGCTCGCCCACCTCGACGACGATCTGGGCGTCTACGCCGAGTGCCGTGAGGTACGACGCCAGGGTGCTGATCAGCATGTCCCCCTGGCGTTCGATCTTGCTGACCTGTGCCTGTCCGACGCCGAGGTTGGCCGCCAGCTCAGTCTGCGTCAGACGGGTTGCTCGGCGTATCGCGGCAAGGTCGATCATGCCTCAATACTACCTTGAAGGAATACTACTCTCAGGGAATGTCTGTGGCGACGATGGGCGGAACTCAGCCCGCAATGAAGCCGCCGCGAGTTAGGTCAGCTCCCCTGGCTTAGGCGCGTGGGTCGGTTTGATGTCAGCCAGGACGGATTGAACTGTTCCGACGGCGCAGGTGAGGATGGTGAAACGGACTCCCAGCAGCGTAAATGCATCACCAGTGGTCACTGGAAATGACTGTAACTGTGGGCAGATTGTGGGCAATATGTCGGCATGCCGCGCCGGTCACCATCTTCAGCGCCTGACTGTGCCGCCCAGCCTGATGTCATGAATGCGCTGACGCGCCTACGGCGCGGCGTTCAGCCAGCGTTTTATTGGCCGTTGATCCTTCCGGTCGCCCCCGTCGTCGCTGTATGTCAACATTGGGCCGTGAGGGCACGCCCTTTCGCTGTTTTCCTTGGCGCTATGACGGCGGCAAGTTGGGTGCTGCTGCTGAGCGGACCCGTCCCATCCGCGTCCGCGCAGCCGTGCCCCGACGTCGAGGTGGTATTCGCACGCGGCACCACCGAGGACCCCGGTGTTGGTCCAACAGGACAGGCATTCGTGGACGCGATGCGCGCAAGAGTCGGCACAAAGTCGATCGGGGTATATCCGGTCGACTACCCCGCCACCATCGACTTCCCCACCGCCTTAGACGGTATTAATGACGCGAGCGCTCACATCTGGTCCATGGCGGCCAACTGTCCCAACACCAAGATGGTGCTCGGCGGATTTTCCCAAGGCGCAGCCGTGATGGGTTTCGTCACCGCGAATGTCATACCGGATGGAGTGGACTCTTCGGACGTACCCGCGCCCATGCCGCCCGACGTGGCAAACCATGTCGCCGCGGTCGCCCTGTTGGGAAAGCCATCGACCCGGTTTATGCGTGCGATCAATGAGCCTCAGATCGCCGTAGGCCCGCTGTATGCGGACAAGACCATCGACTTGTGCGTCCCCGATGACCCAATTTGCTCTAACGGAAGGGACTTCTCCGTGCACACCCAGTACGCGGAGGCGGGGATGGTTGACCAGGCAGCAACTTTCGCCGCGGGTCGTCTCCGGGATTCGGACCACGCCAGCAGCGATCCTCGTTGCGCGGTGGGACCCAGCTGCGCTCCACTTCAAACTCTGGCGCAGTTGACGATGCCCGGGAGGCCGGCGGACCTGCCGCACTGAAACCCGGTGCCCACATCGGGTTTTGTGCGCGCTCGCGGGATTGCAGTCTTGCCGTTGGGTCATGGTCACCGGTGCCACCGCGAAAGGCTGCGCTCCTGATGCGGAACCGGTGGCATGAACAGTGTCGGCTTGGTGAACTAAAGAATGACCGCCGTTATGGCATCGCCTCGGCCCACTTCATATGCCCCTCGAAGCCAAGCGTTCTCGCCATGTCGCGGTAGCGATCCCGGAAGTGCGCATAAGCCGCGGCATCGCCGTGAGCCCGCGCCAGCAGAGCTTGTAGCCGCAGCAGCAGGATGTCGCGCACAGGCAGACCATCGTCGTGGTGGGCGGCCGCCAGGCGGTCGATCGCGCCCTCGGCTTCGGCCACGTCACCGTCGGCCCCGCGGTCGAGCAGTGTCTCCACCAAAATCGCTGTGCCCCAAACACCGTATACGAGTTGTCCTGCCCGGAAAAGATCGTCCAAGGCTTTGCGCATTGGCGGTAACGCATCCTCGCGGTCGCCGATCCTGGCCCTGGTCGGCAGCGGCCGGGTCGAAAAGACCCAACCGATGATCCTCGGGGTCGATGAAGCGTGTGATGTGGGCTTCGACAGCGCCTCCCCGGTATCACCGGACTACGGTCCGACCGGCGACGGGTTTACCGGCACGATCGACTCGGTGCGCCTCGAGACCGGGGATGACAGCCACGAGCACCTGATTGCGCCCGAAGATCGGATGACGATCGCCATGACTCGGCAGTAGGGGGCTGGATTCGGCGCGGTACAACCAAAGGTGCGCTGTGAAACGTGGTGCGCGACGGAGGGCGGGCCGTCAGAAAGTCCGGTGATGGTCGTGATCGGCCGGCGCTCCACCGGTTCGTGATGGCGCCGGTCGAGTTCGGAAGGCGTAGTTGTCGAGGTCTCGGCCAGCACGTCTTCCAGCGCTTGCGCCCAGTTCTTCCAGTACGACACGTCTGCGTCGTCGGCGATGCGCCGAATCAGCGTTTGCCGGAAGCTTTCCCAGTCCACACCCCCGAGCGGCACAACGCCAAGGCGAGTCCGAACACCCGCTGCTCCCACGGCGGCCCTTCGATAGTGCAGGTCAAGTTCGTCTGCGAACATCGACCGATTTCCATAAGCCGGAAAGGAAAGCTCTGCTTCAGCTCGGCGACGACGAACTAGGGCGTGTCTCTTAAATGTCGTAGCCACGTGCAGATTGCTGCGAGGAGTGCGGCGGCGCGGTAAGTGATGGCGAGCTTGTCGTAGCGGGTTGCTAGGCCGCGCCAATTCTTGATGATGTTGAAGGATCGTTCGATCACGTTGCGGCGCTTGTATTTCTGGGCGTCGAGTGTGATCGGGCGGCCGCCTTGGCGGCCACGACGCTTGCGATGACCGATCTGGTCGGACGGTTCAGCGATGACCGCCTCGATGCCCCGGGACCGCAGATGGGTCCGGTTCGCCCGCGCGGAGTAGGCCCTATCACCCAGCACCGCAACAGGCCGGGTACGGGGCCGGCCCCCGCCCAGCCGTGGCACCCGCAGCTGATCCATCAACACGGTGAACACCGGCCAATCATGCGCATGACCAGGGCCGATCAGCACCACCAGCGGCAGACCGTGGCCGTCGCACAGTTGGTGGATCTTGGTGCTCAACCCACCGCGGGAGCGGCCCACACCATGGTCGGCGGGTTCATCGAGCAAATTCGTGTAATTCGACAGTGCCCCCTGTGTCGCGCGCCAGGCTCGCGCCGTGCTGATGCACCCGGCAGATCGTCGAATCCACAGCCACCGACCAATCGATAACGCCTTCAGCGTCAGCCAGGGTCAACAACCTGGTCAAGATGGCGTCCCAGGTGCCATCGCCGGCGAACCGGCGATGCCGCTTCCACACTGTGCCAGGGACCGAAATCCGCAGGCAGATCCCGCCACGCGATCCCGCAGCGGTACCGGTAGACGATCCCCTCGATCACCTGACGGTGATCCCGAAACGGGCGCCCCCGCACCCCATCCGAACGGCTCAATCACACTCCACTGCCCATCGGTCAACACCGCATCACGAGTCACACCGATAACGCTCACCCACAACCGCGGTCACGTTAGGGAGACACGCCCTAGTCGAGATCGTGCCAAGCAGGCATCTCGGCAAGATGCTTTGCCACCAGGAAAATGGGTACTAACGTTGCCGCTTACTTCGCATTGAAGACACCGGTCACGACCTCAACCAGGATTGCGTGTGCACTCAACGGACACCCCCGCCGCCGCCTCCCACCGCCATCTGGCAGTGCCTATGAACTTGGTGGCCAAGGCATTCGACATACTCGTGAATCCGCCGCGAGTGTCGGATCCGGACAGGCTGCGCGCTGCGGTGTCTGGCAAGACCGTGCTGGTAACCGGCGCCTCCTACGGGGTTGGCAACGCTACAGCCCGCAAACTCGCTGCGGCAAAAGCAACCGTCTTGCTGGTTGCTCGCTCGGCGGACAAGCTCGATGACCTTGCGGCGTCGATCACCGCCGCAGGTGAGCGCGCGGTCGCCTATCCGACCGATCTGACCGATGAGGCGGCGGTCACCGCGCTGACAAAGCAACTAATCGAGGACCACGGCCCGTTGGACATTGTGGTCAGCAACGCCGGCAAGTCGATCCGCCGGTCACTGCACTTGCAGTATGACCGGCCCCAGGACTTTGAACGCACCATCGACACGAACTACCTAGGACCGATCCGGCTGCTGCTCGGACTGCTTCCGGCGATGCGGGAGCGCGGGAGCGGGCACATCGTGAACGTTTCGAGCATCGGTGTCCAGATGTTTCCCTTTCCACGGTGGGGTGCCTACATAGCATCCAAGGGGGCATTCGACATGTGGCTGCGCAGCGTCGCGCCGGAGTTGCACGCCGACGGCGTGGATACCACCTCTATCTACATGGGGTTGATCCACACCCGGATGAGCGACCCAACGCAGATCCTGCGCAAACTTCCCGGCCTCTATCCGGACGAGGCCGCAGATATCGTCGCGAAGGCGATCATTGAACGGCCTCGCACTATTCAGCCGCGGTGGACGTTGCCGGCCGAACTCGCATCGGTGCTGTTGACCGGACCGTTGGATCGCGGGGCACGCCTTTGGTACCGGTACTCCGCCGATTCGGGCAGTGCGAGCAACGTCTAGCCATGGCGACCAAGACGTGGTAACCGCTGCGGCCGGAGGGTTGCTCCGGACTTCTTATTCCACGCAGTCCGCATGCACTCGTTCGGATACTTCGAGAGGCGCCACGAGTTCGCGCGACTCCGGCTAACGCTGCTGGCCGTCATGGCGGCTCAGTGAGCGTCGCGGATCGGCCATAACTGTGTCGAGGACCCGCTCATCGATTCGCATTAGGCTCGCTGATAGCCAATGTCCGCAACCGTATCCGGCGAAGAAGTAGAGGATAGATGCAGGACAGCGAGCAGACAGGTGCCTCGGCTGCCGCGCCAGACGATCTCGACGACAAGGCACGGGGCGTCGCTCCGTGGCGCGATGGCGCCGGTCCACTGACGCTGGCGCTCGGGCCGTTCACCCGCACCGGCGGCTTTTACGCCCGGTCCTGGGGCAGCTATCTGGATCGTCAGCCTGGCGAGCTCCCGGTGGCACGACCCACCCTCGCGCTCGCGGCGCAGGCGTTCCGCGACGAAATCGTGCTGCTGGGGTTTCGCTTGCTGCGGTCGGCCCCCGACGCGACGACATTTGAACGGATCGATCGCGAGGTCATCGCGGCACTCGAGTTCTACGGCCAGAAGGGCTGGCTCCAGAATCCTGAGGGGCTCTTCGCGGCACCCCCGCCGCTGACCGACGTCTCCGTCAGGCCCGTGAACAGCCTGGGGCGCAGCTACGAGCGCATGTTCTTCGACAGTGAGTATGAGCCCTGTGCAGGCGAACCGGGCCGGGAACGGTGGCTGAGCTACACCGCCAATAACCGGGAGTACGGCTTGATGTTGCGGCACCGCGAGCCACGACCATGGCTGATGTGTGTGCACGGCGCGGAGATGGGACGGGCCGCCCTGGATCTCGCGCTGTTTCGGGCCTGGCATCTGCACCAGGAGCTCGGCCTCAATGTCGTGCTTCCCGTCCTTCCCCTGCACGGCCCGCGTGCACGGGGCCTGCCGAAGGGCGTCTCGTTTCCTAGTGAGGACGTGCTCGACGTAGTCCACGGTGCAGCTCAGGCGGTGTGGGATATCCGGCGCTTGCTGTCGTGGATCCGCTCACAGGAGCCCGACTCAAGGATCGGGCTGAATGGCATCTCCCTCGGCGGTTACCTCACGTCGCTGGTGGCCAGCCTGCACGACGGCCTCAGCTGTGCGATTCTGGGCGTCCCGCTTGCAGATCTGCTCGAGTTGGTCGGCGGCCACGCCGGCCTCAGTTACCACGATCCCCTCCGTCAGACGCTGAGGTCGGCCACGCCCATCGGCCGGATGATCTCACCACTGGCGCTGACTCCCCGCGTGCCGATGCGGGGCCGCTTCATCTATGCCGGCATCGCCGACAGGCTCGTGCGTCCACGCGACCAGGTCACCCGGCTCTGGGAGCAGTGGGGCAGGCCCGAGATCTGTTGGTACCCCGGCGGCCACACCGGATTCTTCCGCTCGCGTCCGGTGCAGCGATTCGTCGACGATGCGGTGGTGCAGTCTGGGCTCGTCGACCCGGCACGGATACGACGCAACGGCTGATCTAGCCGGATGCGGCCGGGACTGAGGGGACAGAACGCATGGCTGACAACACCGTCGGGCTGAGTGATATCGCCCTCCGGCTACCCGGTCTGGTGATGGACGCACCGGTCATCCTGCGCGGCGTGCTGACCGCTAGTCGGGCGCATCCGGCTGCCAAGGCGTCAATCGGCAAGGTCTTCGAGAACCACGCGGCGCGGTACCGCGATCGCGTGTTCATCAAGTTCGAAGACGAAACCGTGACCTACCGCCAGGCCAACGAGACCGCAAACCGCTACGCGGCGGTGCTGGCCAGGCGTGGCGTCGGCCGCGGCGACGTCGTGGGCATCATGCTGAAGAACTCGCCGCGCGCGGTGCTGCTGATGCTCGCGGTGGTCAAATTGGGCGCGATCGCCGGCATGCTGAACTACCACCACCGCGGGAAGGTGCTCGCGCACAGCGTCGGGCTACTGCATGCCAAGGTCTTGATCGGCACGGACGATTTGCTCAGCGTTGTTGATGAAGCCGGCGCGAAAGTCGCCGACGCGATCACCGTCGACGAACTGGAGCGGCTGGCCGCCGACGCGCCCACCGACAATCCGGCGGTGACCTCGTCGGTGCGGGCCAAGGACCAGGCCTTCTACGTCTTCACCTCGGGCACCACCGGCGCGCCCAAGGCCAGTGTGATGACGCATTACCGGTGGCTGCGGGCACTGGCCGGGTTCGGCTCCTTTGCCCTTCGGCTGCGCAGCGGCGACACGCTGTACTGCTGCCTGCCGCTCTACCACGACAACGCGCTGACCATGGCGGTCTCGGGGGTGCTCAGCGCCGGTGCCACGCTGGCGCTGGGCCGGTCATTTTCGGCGTCACGGTTCTGGGACGAGGTGATCCGCTACGAGGCCACCGCGTTTGTCTACATCGGTGAGATCTGCCGCTATCTGCTCAACCAGCCCGAGAAGGACACCGACCGCAAACACAAGGTGCACGTGATCGCCGGCAACGGTTTGCGCCCCGACATCTGGGACGAGTTCACCACGCGTTTCGGTATCCCGCGTGTCTGCGAGTTCTACGGGGCCAGCGAGAGCAACACGGGGTTCGTAAACATCTTCAACGTCCCCAAGACTGCCGGCATATGCCCCACGCCGGTGGCCTTCGTCGAGTACGACGTGGAGACCGGCGAACCTGTTCGCGATGACAAGGGCCGGGTGCGCAAGGTGCGCGGCGGCGAGCCGGGGCTGTTGCTGAGCAAGGTCAACTGGGCTCAGCCGTTCGACGGTTACACCGACGCCGAGGCGACCGAGAAGAAGTTGGTGCGCAACGCTTTCCGGGACGGTGACGTGTGGTTCAACACGGGTGACCTGATGCGTCCACAGGGCTGGCGCCACGCCGCGTTCGTCGACCGGCTCGGTGACACCTTCCGGTGGAAGGGCGAGAACGTCGCGACGACCAATGTCGAGGCGGCCGTATCGGCCGACCCGGCCATCGAAGCGGTCACGGTCTTCGGGGTGCAGGTGCCCGGCACCGACGGACGCGCCGGGATGGCGGCCGTGGTGTGCCGTGACGGCACGGAATTCGACGGCAAGTCGCTGGCCAACACGGTCTACGAACACCTGCCCGGCTACGCGGTGCCGTTGTTCGTGCGGGTCGTCGATTCGCTCGAGCACACCTCAACGTTCAAGAGCAAAAAGGTCGATCTGCGCGACCAGGGCTACGGGCCCGACATCGAGGATCCGCTATACGTGCTGAAAGGTCGCGGGGACGGCTATGTGCCCTACTACGACGAGTACCCCGATGAGGTAGCGGCCAGCTCCTGGCCAAAGGGCTGACCTCGGCCGAATGGCGGCAGCCCGGCTGCCAGGTCGACCTTCACCCAGCGCCAGACCCCGCCACCTCGGCGTACACCAACTTCTTGTTGGCGGTGGCTGCGCTGGAGCCGGTGGGCCACATCGCGGCGGCGATGACGCCGTGCATGCGGCTTTACGCCTACCTCGGCCAACAGCTGGCCGCCCAGACAAAACCCGACAGTCCCTATCGCGAGTGGGTGACTGGGCCAACAGCGACAGCGACGGCACCAGCACCAGCGTGCGTTCGGTGGCGAGTCTCTCGTTGATGAACAACGCGGCCAGGGTCTTGCCAGTACCGCACGCCATGATCATCTGGCCCCGGTCGGCGCGGTCAAAGCCCTTCACCACTTTGTTGATCGCTTCCCGTTGATGGGGTCGAGGTCGTTTCGGTGGCAACCGCCGGGAACGCAAATCGGATGGGGAAGCGGGCCAGTCGACATCGCCGGCTTCAAGGTCACCCAGGAGCAGAACGCTCGCCTGCTTCTCCTGGGCCTCGATCGTGCGCTTGGCGGTATGCCCAATCAGGTCGGTCGTCGCGATCAACAGGCGGAACGAGAACTCCGACCGACCCGACTCGGCCAGGAAGGTGTCCACGTCGCGCTTGGTGATCCAGGTCCCTTCGTCATACGCCTTGGCCTGGATCGCCCAGAGGTGCCCGCGACGGTCCTCGGCGACCAGGTCGATACCGGCGTCAGCGCCCCAGCGGCCAGGCCAGTCAGCCCACAGCCACACGCGGCGAAGCTCGCGCGCGTAGACCGGATCGGTCGTCAGGAACCACTGGCAGATGCGCTCAAACTGCCTGCCCCGCCGACCTGGGTCCACGGTGTGGCCGCGGCGCACCGCGATGTGGCCTAAGGCGTTGGCCAGGAACGTCTTTCCAACCCCGACCGGGCCCATAATGAGCACGTTGTGGGCGTCGGCGAGGAACCGCAGCGAGGTCAGCTCGGCCCACAACTGGCGGTCGTAGCTGACCCCGGTGGAATCGTCCCAGGCATGCAGCTGCATCTGCGGGTCCAGGTGCGCGGCCCGCGCCCGGCGCTGGGTGGCTTCGCGGTCGCGGCGGGTGACCTCGTCGGCCAGCAGCAGCTCCAGGAAGTCGTGATGGGGCAGGTGGTTGGTGGCCGCCAGGGCGAGCCGTTCGGGCAAGGTGTCGAGCAGTTGGCCGAGCTTGAGCCGACGCATCAACGCTTTCAGCTCGGCGGACACCTCGGCCGGCTTCGCCGCTGGCGTGTGCGTGGCGGTGCGGCGCGTGGTGCTCATGACGGCAGCCTGCGTACGGCGAAGTCGGCGGTGTCCCGCACGAACCGTGTCGCCGCACCCGGGGGCCGCGCGGTTGTGTGTGGCGGGTTGTCGCGGGTGAGCATGCGGTCGATCAGCCCGACGTTGACCGCTTCGGCGTCCAGGGCGCGCCGGCAGGCCTCGTTGACCGGTTCGGCGCCGTGGCGGCGCACCAGCCCCAGGAGGCGGTAGACCTGGCGCATCTTCGTCCACGGCAGCGGGTGCTCGAGCAGCGCCGTGGCGTACGCGCCGACATGGGTGCCGTGCGCGGCGGCTTTGCGTTGCAACGCATCCAGGTCGCGCATCGCGTATGTCGTGAGCTCGCTGGGCAGATCGGCGGGGTCGGTGTGGCGGCGTCCCGGCGCCACCCTGGGATGGACTTTGATCAACTGGCCGCGCCAGTACAGCTTCACGGTATGCGCGTCGGCGCGGGCGCTGAGCCGTTGCCCGATCAGCTCACCGGGCACGCTGTAGAGCGCCCGGGCGATCTGAACGTGGCGATCCGGCGCGACTTTGGGATGGCTGTAGGTCGGCAGGTCGAATGGCTGGGCGGGAGCCGGCGCCAGCCGCGGGGCTTCGTCGGTGGCGAAGACCTCGGCCGGGCGTTGCCGGGTGGTGCCGTGCACCCGTGTTCCGGCGACGTCGCGGCACCACGCCGCGGCGCGTTCGCGGCAGTCGCCCAGATCCCGGAACTGCTCTCCGGCAAAGAAATTCGCACGCGCATAACTCACACACCGCTCGACGCGCGGCTTGTCACGAGGATGACGCACCCGAGCCGGGTCGACGACGAAGCCCCGGGCCTGGGCGTACTCGCGGAACGCGTCGTTCAGGCGCGGCTCGGTCGCGTGCGCCGCATCGACGATCGCTTTCATGTTATCCGGTATCACCACCGCGAAGACCCCACCGAAAAACGCCCACGCCGCCTCAAATCCGGCGATCACCTCCGCCAACGTCTGCTCGTGGGTCGGATAGACGAAGGTGTGCCGCGAATACACCGCGGTGAAGATCAACCCGTGCACCACCCGGTTGCTACCGCGCACCGGATCCGGGATGAGCCCGAGCCGGCCGAAGTCGACCTGCACCTCACTGCCGGGTTCACCGTCGACCACCGGCACCGTCGCCCGCCGCTGACCAAAACCCAATTCCGTTGTCGCATAACGGTGCAGGGTGCGATAGGACACCACCACACCCCGGCGGCCCAGCAGCGCGTGGACCTTCGTCAGCGTCAGGCCCGCATCAGTCCAAGCCTTCAACTGCTCATGCTGGCCCGCCAGCGCTCCCCACGACGCACCCCGGCCCGTCGGCCGCTGCGGCCGAGCCCCGACCACCACCGCCGCCAACAGCTCATCGCTGAGCTGGGCGGCCCCGCCGTCGCGGTCCATCCCGCACGCGCGTGCGGTGTCCACATAACGGCGCACCGTCTTACGGTCCGCCCCCGCCAGCTTGCTCACCTCCCGCAGCGACCGGCCATCCAGCCACAGCCGCAGGATCTCTTTCACTTCGATCATCGATAACTCCCGATACGTCATGCCGCGAATACAGCGGCCACACGGGGGTCACACCGGCCCAACAGATCACCGAGCGCCGTCATGACAAGGAGACTAAAGGTCGGGGAACCTGAGCGACCTTTGCTGCATGAGGTGGCCTTGGTAGGAGCCCTGAGGGCAGGTCAATCAGTCCTCGTCACTCTCGGCGAGGTACCGGTACAGGGTCGTCCTACCTATGCCGAGCATCTTGCAGATGGCGGCGGCGGTCTTCCCCGTTGGCCTTCATCCGCCGGGCCACACCGCCCACACCTGGCGCGACATCGCTGACCTGCAAAACAGGTCCACCAAGCAGGGCTTTAGGTCACCTAACCGCGCTCGGACACTGGCCGAAAGGTTCATGGCCATGTCCGGTGTTTGTCAGAGAGACGAGCCGTATAGGGACTCGTCGTAGTCAGCACCCAGGACCGCCCACGCCTCCGTCAGCGCTGCCCATCGACGGAACGCTGCCTCTCGACGGAACGAGTTCAGGTCTTCGTGGGAGCCATCGAAGTTCCCTGCCCTGGCTGCTGCCGCCACCTCGGCCAGTCTGCTGGCCAGTGCCTCAGCCTCATCGACCGAGAGGGTGAATGACACCCACCTTTCAACTCGCCTGAGCGGAAGGGCGACGGGCACCGGTCCAAATGGCTCGACAGCGATCTTCGCGGTCTGCTCCGAACCGTCAGGTTCGCGGTACTGCGTAATCGAGTAGACGAATGGCGACACACCGTTGTCTAAGTAGGTCCTGTCTAAGAAGCTCATGTTCAAACGCTACGCGGGGCTTTCGACAGCCGAACAGTCTGGGTTTTCGTGCACGCCCGGTTGAAGTTGTCGCAACGCCTCGCGAAACTCTGGGATCGGATGGGCGTTCGGCAACACGCCACACACGTCAGCCAGTGCCTCGGCGATGCCGATGCCGCGCAGCCGCGCGCCGTATAGCGCAGCGACGGCGGGCGTGCGGCTTTGGGCTTGCACGCAGTGGATCAGCACGGTCCGGCCATCCCGGCGCAGCTCCTCGACCAAGCGCGCTGTGTCGAGCAAGACGAAGTCCAGGTTGTCGTTGACGCCCGGTTGATCGATCAGGCGCACGTCAATCTGTTCTGCGTGGGCTGGCAGGTCGGCGTCGCCGACCCGGCAGAGCGACACCACAGCATCGACACCGTCGGGCAGCGACCGCAGGGCACCGATGTCCCCGAGCCACACACCGTCGTCGTAGGGGTGGCGGGCGACGACGCCGGTTTCATAGCCGCTGTAGCTGAAATCGAAGCCGTCATCTTCGCCGTGGTGGCTTATCGCGGACGAGAGGTCGACGAGGTCGCGGGTGCGCAGACCCGGCCAGCCGTGCAGCACGCGACGCCAATCGGAAGGGACAGCCGAGGCCCCGTAGGCAGCGCCAAGCAGTCCGCCCGCTATCGCCGCGACGGTGTCGGTGTCCCCGCCACCACGCACTGCGGCGTCGAGCGCCAGGCGCAGGTGATCGGCGCGAAAGACTCCCTTGGAGGGATCGCCCTGCGGGACGGGCATGGTCGTGATCGCCGACCATGCGGCCTGCAATGCTTCGACAACCCAGCCGTTGTTCGGAAAATCCGCTGGCCGTGACTTTTCGGCGGCGTCGAGCCGCGATGCCCACAGACCTTCCCGCTCAGCGTCAATGTGCTGCAGGCCGATCCTCGCGTCGAGCAATCCCGTGAGGATCGCGTGCCGGATCGCGCAGCACCACAGCACGCACGCATCACCGGCCTCGGGGTCGTAGTGCGTCAGCTTGCTGACCGCGCGGGCCGCGTCCACCAGTGCGGGTTCGTCGTCAAGGTAAGCCAGTGCCAGTGGCGCAGTCCGCATCAGCGAGCCGTTGCCCGCGGTGCGGCCAGTGACTTTGTGCAGCGCGGCGGATTCTGCACGGGCGGTCTGCGCGGAGATGCCGTGTCGGCCTGCCCGGCTGAGGACCGAACGGGTCTGCACGCCTACATCCTTGGCGTGCTGGGACCACTCATGCCACCGCCGGACAAGGGTATCGAGCGCGTCTTCCTCACGCAGGTCCGTGCCGGTGGCGGCCACCTCAGCGATCGCGATGGCCATCGAGGTGTCGTCAGTAAATTCGCCGGGCTCCCAGCCGAAGCTCCCGCCCCCCACCATCGCGACCTCAAGCTCTGAGCCGAGCGGCGGGCCGAACTCGTAGGGTGCACCCAGGGCATCACCGGCTGCGGTGCCCAGCAGAGCGCCGATAGCCCGGTCAAGTTGCGACGTTGTCAATGTCGTCATGGGCAGATCTCCTTTCAGCCACTGGCACATAGGACGAGCGGGATGCTGGTCGCATCGCATAGGTTTTAACGCCGGGTTGTCGACCGCCTGAACTGTCAGTGCCCCCGCCGGGGGTATGAGTCGTGTCGGTGCCCCCGCTGGGGGCGAAGCTCTGCCCCCGTCGGGGGCGAAGGAGCGTGTCGATGCCCCCGCCGGGAGCTAAGCAGCTTCGTCGGCCAGGTACCGGTAGAGGGTGGCGCGGCTGACGCCGAGGTACTTGGCTATGTCCCTGCCGGTGTGCCCGTCACTCTTCATCCGCCTCGCGGTCGCAATGTGACCCGGCTCGGCGACCCTCCTAGGCCGCCCGAACCTGGTGCCGCTGGCCCGCGACGCCTGCCGCTTCAGCGCTGTGCGCTCCTTGACCAGCTCACGCTCGTACTCGGCGAGCGCCCCAAGCACGCCGATCATCATCCGCCCAGCTGCAGTGCTGGAGTCGATGCCGTCGGACGTGGACACCAGCGTCACGCCCCGGTCAGCAAGGGCCTTGACGGTCTCCAGGATGTGCAGTGTGTTTCTGCCGAGCCGGTCGAGCTTCCACGCCACCACCGTGTCGCCCTCGCGGATGTATTCCAAGAGCGCGGCCAGGCCCGGACGGTCATCGCGTGCACCAGACATGGTGTCTGAGAAGGTCTTTGTCACGCCTGCCGCCGACAGCGCCGCGTTCTGCTGATCAAGAGTCTGCGCGACTGTACTGACGCGGGTGTATCCCACTCGCGCCTGCGTTTTCTCAAGTTGCCCCGCGTGACTCATAACTACTGAAAACAATTCAGATGAGAAATTATTCCTGAGACGAACATTTGAGACACCGCGACGTCGGAAAACGCCGCTGTCGGCGGGTCTCTCGGACTTGTCGCATATGTGCTATTTCGAGACAGCACAGGAGGGCTTACTGGTCTCGCCCGGCCTCAATGATCCTACTTACCGAAGTTCAACATCGCGGAGGCGAGGCGCGATCGTGGCCCGCGCCGACTACGAGGACAATCTCTTCATGGAAGGTGACCCGCGCGGCTTCTACGGCCAATACCCGCCGCCGCCTACCGCTTAGAGGTCGCGGTATGCGTCGAGTTGCGTCGCGCCGGGCCTGTGTCGGAAGACCTTCCGCTTTAAGTCTGAAGACGGGTGGCGCTCATGTTCGCAGTCTTGCTCCTGCCGAGTGATCGTCCGTTAGCCACTGTCGCGGGTAATCGGATTGTCCGACCTGACCGTAAGCTCAAGATAGACATGGTTGACCGAAGCTATCTGTTGGACAATCGCAACCGCCTCAGCGACGACCAGATCGGTGATCGCGGTGTCGCCCTGCGGTGTTCCTTCGGCAACGAGTCGCACGGTCATGCTGTGGCCGTCCGGTTCATACCTGACAAACCCGGTTCGCCACCTGGCACCGATATGCTCAACATGCCCCAGTCGGCCTTCGGCTAACAAGTCGTCGTGGTCGCCTAACTCGTCTGCCGTGTATTCGGGCACCTCGTCTGTGATGTAGTCCGGTGTTTCGTCCGTCATGCGGCGCACCGTACCAAAAACTCTCTTACATCCGAACAGGCGTTGTCGGGCCTTGGAATTGACGCTCAGCGACCTACCGTGACGGTCCAACTCGGCGAACCGGCTGGGCTATCAGCATCCGCTCTTTAAGGGCCAAACGGGGCGGGTGGCCGGACATGATGGGCCCCGGATACTGGGACCCGGCATGATGGGCCCGGGACCGTGGGGGCGGGGCATGATGGGGCCCGGGATGATGGGCCCCGGATATTGGTACTAGCAGTGCGCGGCTAACGAACAGATCAATGAAGTAGTTCAGCACTCGCACGCTTCGCCGCGCCAGGATTCAACGCCCTCCCAGACCGCGACGGCAGCAATGCCGAGGCCGATCACCGGGTCGAGCCACCAGCCGCCGCGCCACGCAGCGGTGACCGCCAGGGCGGTCAGCACGGCGGCTGCCTGGACGGCGCATAGATAGTTCTGGGTGCCTTCGCCAGCGGTGGCTGCCGACCCCAGCCGCTTGCCGAGCCGGTGTTTGGCATAGCCCAGCAGCGGCATCTGCACCACCGCGATGGCGGTCAACACGATCCCGACTACGGTGGTCTCGGCGCGGTGCTCGCCGAACAGATTCCGCAGGGATTCGGCGGCGATGTAGGGCGCGATCAGCCAAAACGACACCGCAACGCCGCGTTGGGCGCGCCGTTCAGCAGCTTCCGACAGGGTGCGAGCACCGGTGAACCGCCACACCACAATCACGCTGGCCAGACCCTCCACTGCGCTGCCGAGCGCCCACCCGGTCAGCGCGATCGATCCGACCACTAGGCCCTGCCAGAGCCCGATTGTGCCCTCAAGCAGCATCCAGGCGAGGCTCGCCCACGCAAGCCGTCGCGCCCATCGAGCAGCGCGGTGCCATCCCGCATCCCGCACGACCGCATGCGCGGAACCCAAACGGGCGTAGCGGGTGTCGCCACGAACCCCGGCACCCTCGCCCGCAGAGTCGCCTAGGGTCACGGTGTCTCGGCGCTCCCGCACGTATCCATGCCGTAGGTGGGGCACAACGCCACGGCGTTGCCGGTGGCCGCCAGCACCGTCTCGGCGCAGCCCAGCAGATCGGCCAGCGCGGGCTGGGTCAGCCGGAACAGCGAGGCGCGGCCCAGCGGCTCAGAAGCCACCAGCCCGCACTCTCGCAGGCAGGCAAGGTGTTTGGAGACCGTCGACTGCGCCAACCCCAATGCCTCGACTAGGTCGGTCACCCGCGCCGGCCCGACCGCCAACCGCCGCACAATCGCCAGGCGGGTGGGATCACCGAGCGAACGAAACAGTGCTGCTGCCGGAGCCAGCTCGATGCGCTCCACTTGACCAGAGGCCGCAGATATTCCCATTCAGCGATGGTATAGCCGAACGGCGAAAGAATAAGGACCATCGGCCCTACGTCCTTCCCGAGCGGCGGGCGCATCGTTGGTTTCAAAGATCAAGCTGATGGAAAAGGAGCGCCGACCATGTGCGGTTGGGGCGGTAACGGCTGGATGATGAACGGTGGCTATGGCGGCGGCTGGGGCTGGGTCGGCTGGATCATCACCGCCGTCGTGCTCGTATTGATATTCGCGGCGCTCATCGCTGCGGTGGTTTTCGCGGTCCGGTACTTCAGCGGCGGCGGCCACCGTGGTCTCGGAGGCCACCAGACGCGGGGGGCTGAAGACGTGCTGGCCGAACGCTTCGCCCGTGGCGAGATCGACGAAGACGAATACCGACAGCGCGTGAGGGCGCTGCGCGAGCACCGCTGACCACGATGCGCTCCCACCGCCTATGGCTCGCCTTGGGCATCGCAATCGCGTCGCTGGTGCTCGGAATCGGGGCCACTGCCGCCCTATACGCCGCCGGGCCGTCCAACCCCAACCGCCCAGCGACCGCCAACGGTCCGTACCCGACTAACCCAGGCATCTGGGGACCGGGAATGATGGGCCCCGGAATGATGGGGCGCTACCCGGCTACCGCACCCTCTTGTGCCGCCCCGGCGCTGCCCGGCACGGTGGTGGGCGTCACCCTCACCGATATGGGCGGCATGATGGGGCCGGGGATGATGGGTCCGGGTTGGAACGGCGCATACGGCCCAGGGCAAAACAGTTACCGATGGCCCGGCGTGGGGATGATGGGGATGCTGCGTATCTTCGTTAACCCGGCCACCGTTCCGGCGGGTCAGGTGTCGCTCCGAGCACTCAACACTGGGTGGTTAAACCACGAGCTGGTCGTGCTGCCGCTTGCGCAGGGCCAGTTTCCCGGCCAGCGGGTCATCGGTCCTGACGGCAAGGTGGACGAGGCTGGCAGCCTTGGGGAAGCCTCTCGCAGCTGCGGCGCTGACAAAGGCGACGGCATCGCGCCTGGGACAACCGGGTGGACCACCACAACGCTGCCGCCGGGACGCTACGAACTGATCTGCAACATCGCTGGCCACTTCGGAGCGGGCATGTACACCGAACTCGACGTCACCGCCAGTCGGTGACATCACATGTAAGTGAGAGGAACCCAGGCGAATGGGCATTGCGCTGTCGACCACGCTGCACACCACATTCGATGATGCGGTTGTCCGCACCCGAGAAGCCCTTGCACAGCAAGGCTTTGGCGTGCTCACTAAGATAGATGTCAAAGCCACGCTAAAGGCCAAGCTGGATGAGGACATCGAGGATTACCTGATCCTTGGGGCGTGCAACCCACCGCTGGCGCACCAGGCGATCAGCGTGGATCGCCAGATCGGGCTGCTACTGCCTTGCAACGTCGTAGTGCGATCCGACCTCACCGACGACGGTGCAGTGATCGTCGAGGCGATGAACCCCCAAGTGCTAGTCGAGGTTACTGGTGAGCCGGGCTTGAAGGACATTGCCGACCACGTCGCCGCAAAAATGCAGGCCGCCATCGACCTGCTGGCCGCAACACCAACCTCGACACGCTAGGCGAGCTGGATGGCCATGTTGACGCGACGCGCAGTGCTCGCAGCGCTTGGGATTGGCGCGGGCAGTGCCCTTGGTCTGGGGTATGTCCTTCGCGGCATCTTGGAATCCCCCACAACAGGTATCCAGCTCACCGACACGGATGGGTGCATGGGGGGCGTCGGTATGGCAGACATGAACCTCTACATGGATATGTTCATGCGGCATCGCGAGATCAGCCGCACTGTTGAGGAAATCCCCGGCGGCGTCCGTACCACCACTCAAACGGATTCACCAGACCTTACCGCGCAACTCCACACGCATGTATCGAGCATGTACTCCCATCTCGACCAGGGCGTCGAGGTCACCTGCATGAGCCAGACGCTGCCTACCCTCTTCCGAAATGCCAACGGCTACCGCCGCCAGCTCACCATCACACCCACGGGCGTGATCGCCGAGGAAACCGCCGATGATCCCGCCCTGACGGAAACCATCCGCGCACACGCCCGAGAGGTTAGTGGGTTCGTGAACGAGGGAATGCCCGCAATGATGCAGGGGATGATGGGCTGCGGCGGCATGATGGGACCCGGCGGCATGATGGGACCCGGCGGCATGATGGGCGGCGGCATGATGGGGCCACGTCACTAGCAGTCGCCACGAAGAGGACGCACCCGGTGGCGCTGACGCTGAACCAAGCCCGTTCCGTCTACAACCGGATCGGACGCATCCAGGACTGGCAAGCTTTCTATGAGGACGCGGCCACGGACCGGCTCGTGGCCAACGCCGACCTCGCTGGAAACCAGACAATTTTCGAGTTCGGTTGCGGCACCGGCCGATTGGCTGCGCGCCTTCTGGGGGAGCTGCCTGCCAGTGTCAACTACCTCGGCGTCGACATCAGCCCGGTGATGATCAACTTAGCCACCAGTCGGCTCACCGCATGGGCCGAGCGGGCCAAAGCGGTGCTGGTCGACGGCTCACTGCCGCTACCCGCCAATGATGGATTCGCGGACCGTGTGCTGTCCACGTTCGTGTTCGACCTACTCGATGCAGACTACGCACGGGCTGTCCTGGACGATCTGCGACGGATTCTCACCCCCGACGGCCGGCTCTGCCTGGCCAGCCTTACCCACGGAGACCGGCTGCTTGAACGGGCCGTCTCCCGAACCTGGAACGGCCTGTGGCGCGTTGCGCCACAGCTTCTGGGCGGGTGTCGCCCCATCACCGTGAACGACCTGCTTGGCCACGACTGGCAGGTAGAGCATCACTCACACGTACAAAGTTGGGGACTTGTGACCGATGTCGTCATCGCAACTCCGAGCACACGCCATCAATGACAGGACGATTTTGCTTACTGCCGAAAACCCGAAGAGCGGATCGCTAGATAACTGCTGTTGGCCGAGTATCAAAACTAAAGTTGTGAAACTGGTCAAGCTAATGCCGCAGTGGTCGAAGAAGACCGAGGACACGATGTCGCAATAGTCGTCGTGCTGCGCTCCCTGCGCGAGGGAATCGACACATCGAACGCCACAGGGCGAATGGTCGCCGGCGTGCTCGCCAGTCTCGCCGAGCTTGAACTTGAGCTAGACCGGGAACGCCGTGCCGCAGCGCGTGAGGCGCGTCGGGCGCGGGGCCAGCACATCGGGCGACCTATGGCACTCGACAAGTCGAAAGCTGCCCTGGCACAGCGGATGCACGGAAGCGGTGAGTCAGCGAGCACCATCGCGACCACGCTGGGTGTCAGCCGTGTGACCGTCTACCGGGTTCTTGCAGATCAAACAGACACCGGCGAGGGCAAACCGTAACAGCCGTGCCTGAAACGTCGCTGCTGGTATCCGCTGAAGCCAGCGCACATTACTTGCGCCCAAGATTCCCTGCGGTTTGAGATTCCTTCAGCCGATGGCGTTGACGGCGTTGGACACCTTGGACCGGAAGTCGGCCGGCAGCGGGCTGTATCCGTTTTTGTCCAGGTCGGCTTGGCCGGGGCCGATGGCGGCTTGGAGGAAGGACCGCACGGCCTGACCGACTTGGGAGTCAGGGTATTTCGAGCAGACCAGTTCGTAGCTTGCCAACACGATGGGGTAGGCACCGGCCTGGGTTGGTGTATAGAACGAGGACGTGTCGAGCACCAGGTCGTTGCCTTGGCCGGTGATTTTGGCGGTGTCGATGGTCTTACCAACCGTTTCGCCGCTCACAGCGACGGGGTCTTGGCTGGCCGGGGTGAGGATCTTGGCGGTAAACAGCCGCTGCTGTTGGGCGAAGGACCATTCGTTGTAGGTGATGGCTCCCTCGTGATCCTTCACGTATGCCGAGGTGCCTTCGTTGCCGGGAGCGCCGACTCCGGTGTTGCCGTTGAAGGTTTGGCCAGCACCGCCAGCCCATGCCGGGCCGGCGGCGGCTTGCAAGTATCGCTGGAAGTTGTCGGTGGTGCCGGACTTGTCGCTGCGGTAGACGACCTGAATGTCTTGAGAGGGCATGTTTTCGTTGTGCGCGGTGATAGCCGGGTCGTCCCAACGTTTGATGGTGCCGTTGAAGATCTTGGCGATCGTCGGGGCGTCGAGCGTGAGCGTGTCGACGGCGTTGAGGTTGTAGGTGATCGCGATGCCGCCGAACACGATGGGCAGGTGCCAGGCGTCCGCGCCGCCGCACCGTTGCTTGGCTTGGACGGCCTGATCGGTGTTCATCGGTGAGTCCGAGCCGCCGAAATCGGTTTTACGGGTGATGAAGTCGCTGATGCCAGCGCCGGAGCCGTTGGATGTGTAGGTCAGCGTCTGGCCTTGGCATGCCTTTTGGAAGGCGCTGATGAACAGCGTCATCGCGTTGGCCTGGGCGGTGGAGCCGCTGGCGGTGATGGATGGCCTGCCGCCGCACTTCACGGCGGCTGCGCCCGAATAGGTCTCCTCGGAGTTGTGGCTGCTGCACGCCGAGAGCATCAGGGCACCCGCAGCGAACAGGGCGACCGCGACTCCGGGGCGGTTGAACGTGGTTTTGGTGGTGAGGCCGCGCGCGATCTTCATAGCGGTCCTTCCATGCAGCAGTAGATCGGCTTAATTGGCTAGTCGGTGGTGGTGACGTTCAGCTGGGCGAGCAGGCGGCGGACGCGTTCTTCGATGTCGTCGCGGATCGGCCGAACAGCGTCGACGGCTTGACCGGCAGGGTCGGGCAGGTCCCAGTTGTCGTATCGTTTTCCCGGGAAGATGGGGCACGCGTCGCCGCAGCCCATCGTGATGACGACGTCGGCGGCCTGCACGATCTCATCGGTCCAGGGTTTGGGAAATTCGGCGGTGATGTCGATGCCCAATTCGGCCATCGCCTCGACTGCGGCGGGGTTGATTTCGTTGCCCGGTTCAGACCCACCTGACCAGCCCACAGCCTGCTCGCCTGCGAGGTGGGTGAAGAATCCCAGCGCCATCTGCGAGCGGCCGGCATTGTGGGTGCACAGAAACAGCACGGTGGGCTTGGTGTCGATGATCTTGCCTTCGACGCGCGCTAGTGCCTCCAGGCGTTGGCGGGCGAAGCGTTCGGCCAGCAGCGGCAGAAAGTTCGGCACTGTTGCGCGACCGGCGAATTGGTCATACGAGGAGTAAAGGAACCGTTCAATGGTCTCGACGCCGAAGTTGTCGCCGAACTCGCGCTGCAGCCGGGTGGCGGCGGTACGTAGGGCCAGCTGCTGATCGATCGACAGATCACGGCGGGCGTGCTGAGCCAGGGAGGCGGGGCTTTCGGTCATGGCGAACTCCGTTGATCGACAGGGGTTTTTCTCTGATCATGTGGAATGACGACTTCGTCCGCAGTGCGGGCGGCATCGGGGTAGAGGGCGACCACGAGCGCCAGCCCGACAGCCGCGCCGATGATTTGGGCGGCGATGAACCCCGGTGCCGAGCGGGGGGCGATGCCAGCGAAGGTGTCGGAGAATATCCGCCCCAGGGTGACGGCGGGGTTGGCGAATGACGTGGAACTGGTGAACCAGTAGGCCGCGCCGATGTAGGCCCCAACCGCCGCAGCCGATAGTCCGGCCCGGCCGGTGCGGGCCAAGGCGAAAATCAGCGCGATCAAACCCGCGGTGGCCACCACCTCCCCGACCAGATGCCCCGTCGTGATGCGGTCTTTGGTGGACAGTTCCAACACCCGCCGGTCGAACATCAGGTTGGCCAGGAGCGCGCCGCCGACGCCGCCAGCGACCTGCGCAAGCAGATAAGCGGTCGCGTGTTGAGCGGTGATGCCGGTGCCGGCGCGCCGTCCCAACAGCCAGTCCGCCCCGGTCACCACCGGGTTGAAGTGTGCACCAGAGACCGGTCCGAACAGCAGGATCAGCACGGCCAGGCCGAAGGCAGTGGCTGTTGAGTTCTCCAGCAGCTGTAGTCCGACATCGTGCGGGGACAGCTGCGCCGCGGCAATGCCCGAGCCGACCACCACGGTGACCAGCAGGGCCGTGCCAACGAACTCCGCCAGGAGCCGACGCGGCAGCGCGATCGTGTTCATCGCCGGCTTTCGCTAGCGGCCTCAGTGCCCAACAGCTGCGCTAACTGCTGCAAAGCCTCGGGAACGACCCGGTAATACACCCACGAGCCGCGCCGCTCACTTTCGAGCAGCCCCGCGGTCTTGAGCACCTTTAGGTGATGGGAGATGGTGGGCTGGCTCAACTCGATACCGGCCGACAGGTCGCAGACGCAGGCCTCACCGCCGCGGTGGCTCGCCACCACGCTCAGCAGCCGCAACCGGCCCGGATCTGACAGCGCCTTGAGCTTGCGGGCCAACTCGTCGGCCGCCTCCGCGGACAGCGGTTCGTGCACCAACGGCGCGACATCGCAGCCCGACACGTCGGCCAGCGGCAGCTGCGACTTCGACATGCATCGATATTGACCGTTATCGAATCAGGACACAAACGAACACCAGGTGAAATGCTGGGACCCAGGATCGGCCGTGGTCGACGCCGACTCATCGACATCACGACCGCTACGCTCTGCGGTCCTGGAGCGCGGCGTCAGGTGATGCTGGCCACGAACAAGAGAGCCGCCGAGCTTGCGAGTAGCACGGGACAGACCTTGAACCACACGATCGGGGTGCGGGCACCTGTGAGGGCGGTGAGCACTGCAAGCGCCACGAGCAAGCCGGCGACGACTTGGTAGACGATGGCGATGACCTGGGTGTCGTGCGAGGCCGCGGTGACCGCGATCACCACAGCTGCCATGCCCCACATGGTGAAGGATTCAGCCAGCCACTCCTGGGTGAGAACACGGCGATTGTCCACCGTGATCGGCGCAAACCCAGCCACCACCCGTTTGGTCGGTACGGCGTGGGCGATCCCCCACACGCCGATGAGCGCCGACGCTGTGTAGGCCAGCACCTGCATGAATCACCCCGCTCAGATCACGGTGCCGCGGTCAGCAGCAGGATGTTGCGGTCGCGGCCTTGTCGGCCGACGTCTCATTAGCGTTATCGCCGTCGTTGCAGGAGCACCCTCCGGCCGAGTCTGCGGCCAGTTGTTCGGGGCTGGTGCCAAAGGTCTCGGAATCGGCCAACACTGTGTAGACCTCCCACTTCTCCCCTGCGGGGCCGGTGACCCACACCTTGTCCTGGGTGGCAAAGCAGCAGGTGGTGCCGATCTCCTCGTCGGTGAAAAGGCCCTCACCGGCCAGCCGCGCGATCTCGGCGTGCACCGTGTCACTGGACTCCACTTCGACGCCGAGGTGGTTGAGCGTGCCGCCGTGGCCGGGGTTTTCCAGCAGCACCAGCTTCAGCGGCGGTTCGGCAATGGCGAAGTTGGCGTAGCCGTCCTTCCGTTTGGCCGGTTCGGTGTCGAACAGCTTGGAGTAGAACGCGATCGCCTCGTCGAGGTCATCGACGTTGAGGGCGAGTTGCACGCGGGACATGGTGGAACCTCTCTGAGTTGTGAGACATATATCGAACTAACGCGCCAATGTCAGGATGCCACCTTTTTGATATATGTCAAGATCCGTGGCAGGATGGTGCTATGCCGAAGACTCTGCCGTTGGTCGACATGTCCGCGCCGGTGTGCTGCGCCCCGGTCGCAGCCGGGCCGATGAGCGATGATGACGCGCTACAGGTGGCGTTGCGACTCAAGGCGTTAGCCGATCCGGCCCGGGTGAAGATCATGTCGCTGCTGTTCAGTTCGACCGCCGGAGAGGAAAACAGCGGTGACCTCGCAGCGGTCCTCGGTTTGACCGAATCGACGGTCAGCCATCACCTGACACAGTTGCGGCGAGCCGGCCTGGTTGAGTCCGACCGGCGAGGCATGAACGTCTACCACCAACCCAGCCGCGATGCCATCGCCGCCCTATGCGCCGTTCTCGACCCCAATTGCTGCACATCGCGGCATACGGCCGATCTCTGACATCTGAGGGCTCCGTTGTAACTCCGTTATAGGTTTTGTGAGCCTTGATCCAGGCTCACGTAGTGAAACGCTCTGCCTACCTGTCACTTTGAGCCCGTGGCCTCCCGGTTCTGCTGCTGTGGCTTGAAGGGGGTGACTGCCCTGGGGATCGATTCCTTCGTACTTAGTGCTACTTGGTGCTACTTGTCTGCGGCTATTCAATAGGTCCTACACTCCGTTATCCCTCAGGGCATTCCTCAGCTCCTTGTACATCCGGGCTTTCCAGTAGGCCGCTACCCCGGCAAGGTCGCTTGGCCTGGTTTTTCACTGTGGCAGAACACTACTGGTGGAGCACTATATCGGGCGCAGCGTGGTCTTCAGCGCGTCGCGGATGAACTTGCGTGCCTCCCGCTCGTCGCGTTCGTGGCACCAGATACAGAACGAGTCCCTGGACGGTAGTTCTTTCCGGGCCTGCAGTGCGTCGGTGAAGGCACTGGCCCCATACTCCGTCCCGGCCTGGCACACCCATTCGGCTTTGTCCTCCAGGTCCTGCAGAACGTCGATGACCTCCTGCGGCAGGTTGTGGTGCTTGGCATAGGCGATCATGTCACCGAACGGCAACTTGGCCCCCCCACCGCGCGATGCGCTGCTCGCACTCCTGGATCAGCCGCCACTCCCGCTCGGACACTCCTGTATTGGGATTCCCGTCGTAGACGAAGGTTTCGCTCATGACTGCGTCGTCCGTTTATGCTTCCTCCACCAGCCCGATGTCGGCCAGCACCTTCAGGTGGTGACTAACCTCTTCCACCGGCACGTGCATTCGCCTGGCCAGCTTGTCCTCATGAAAGGGGCTGCCGTTCGGGGTGGTCATCTTGGCCAGCTCCCGCAGAATGCGGCGCTGAGGCTTGTTGGGCCAGTCCACCGGCACGCAGGAGACCAACTCGCCGGGATGCTCGTCTGGCTCCAGCTCTTCCATGGTTGCCATCAACCGGTTGATCACCTCATCGGTGAAACCGGCCCCCCTGATCACCTTCACCTCAGCGCCCACCGTCTCGGCCAGGGCGATCACCTGGCCGATCTGCTCCTCGCGATCCACACCGATGAAGCCGACGAGGGAGAACCGCTTCTGGGTCGGGTGGTACATGCAGTGCACATTCAGTTCGGCGGCCTGCAGTTCGTCGGTGGACTTGTTCGTGGTGACCACGCCGACCCGCGGCCACGTGTAGCACTCCTCGTGGTAGGGGAACGCGGCGGTCATCGTGTCGCCCTCGCGCTGCCGGTCCTCGTGTCGCGGTTGTCGCGGTCACACTCCTGCAGCACGGTGTCGATCAGGGGACCGTAGAAGCCTTATGCCGCGACGAAGAACTCCGCGTTGTCTTCGTCGTCGGCGGTGCAGACGGCCTCGTAGAGCAGGTACTTCCCGATCTCGGCGGCTCTCATCAGGTCCTCGGTTTCGGCGAACTCGCGCTCGATGCCGATCTCGCGATTGGTGACCTTGTCGACCACGATGGTGTCGATGCTGAGGGCGTCGACCAGTTCGCCGACCGTGTACCTCTTACGCTCCTGCTCCGGCATGCCGGTGAAGTCGAAATCGTTCATCCGTTCTCTTCCTTGGTTGGTTGATGCGGTTGTGGCTGACCGCCTATCTGCCCACCCGTTTCCCGCTTCGTGATGTCAGGCCACTGGAAACGGTGCTGGTGATGCGGGAATCATTCGCGCAGACATCAAGAGCGTCGGTGATGTCCTGCTCGGTTAGCCTCCAAAAACGCCCAATTTTTCGGCCCCGGAATGTCCCAGAACGCAGCCGCTCGATCAACCACCGTTCGCTCGGGGCGCCGATCAGCTCAGCCGACTCGGCGGTCGAAAGGGTTTCACTGTTTGCCATAGCACGTGAGTCTAATACGAAACAACGCCAAATGCCATCACGAATCGCCTGGGAGAGCACCACTTTGATTGGTTTATAGTTTTACTACACCTGTGCTGCACCTACAGCCATAGGTTTTGCTGACTAGACCTATGGCGATATCCTCACCACTGAACGCCAATAGGGAGCGCCATCCGTACCGGCTCGGAGACCGACTGCGGCCGTCCGCATTACGCCCGCGGACTGTGCAACAACTGCTACCGCAAGGTCCAGCGCCGGGGCGGTTTCGACAAGCATCCGCGGGCCAAGATCGCGCCGGCCATGCGCGGGATGATCAGAACTCTCCGCACGAAGGTGCGCCGCCGTAACCGTCCACCGTTAGCGTCGTCGCCTTGATTTCACGAGGTTCATAAGCCCCCGAAGGGTGGGGGTGCCCCGAGAGCGTCCAACGGTGCATCATCTCCGGCGGCACGGTGGAGCGCACCGCCGCGATGATGCGGTCCACCACCGCGCCCCCGCATCACCCACTGAACTCTCTTGGGCCAGCGGATTGCTGATCGTCAGCTTCAACGTATTCATCAGCCACCCAACCGATTCCACGTCGAGAAATCCGGGGTCATAACCACATCCGCACGCGACGGTGCCGCGACCCAGCACCGTCACCTAGTCGAGGGACTGGACGGCGCGGGCTGTGGCCTGACTGAGGCGAAGGATCCGCAGATCGCCGATCGGTGTGCCCCGCCCACGGTTGCACACCATCGCCAGGGCCAGGTCGTGCCCGGGATCGGCAAAAGCGCCGGAGCCCCCGAACCCGAAATGGCCGAAGCCCCGGGGGAACTGCTTGCTGATGATCGGCAGCCGATGGTAGCCAAGCCGCCACTGCATGGTCATCACGATGACCCGGTCGCGTTGGTCGTTCTGGATCTCGGAGGCCTTGCGCACCGTCTCCTCGGAAAGGATGCGCACACCGCTCAGCTGGCCGCCGCCGGCGAGCATCGCGTACATGGCGCCGAGCGACACGGCATCGAAATGCCCATTCATCGCCGGGACGGCGGCATCGAGCAGTCGAGGGTCCACGATGACGTCCTCGATACCGCGGGAGAGGGCTGCGTTGATCATCCGATGCGGGTTGATCGGCGACCCCAGGGCACGCAGGCCCAGCGACACCTGGTTCAACGCGAACCTGCCGAGGGGGCCAAGGGGGCCAATCCAACCCGTGAAAGCGGGCGGCAGCATCGGTGCCAGGGGCGCCATTCGGTGTCGCTGTTCGGGCGGGCAGCCGATATACAGGCCGTCGAGCCCGAGCGGTTCGGCGATCTCCTTCTGCAGGAACTCGTCGAGTGATATGCCGGAGATCCGCCGCACCAGCTCGCCGACCAGCCAACCGAACGTCAGCGCGTGGTAGCCCACCGAGGTTCCAGGCTCATATGCCGGCGTCGCCCGAGCCAGCGCATCGGTCATGTGCTCCCAGTCGAGGATCTTCGATCCGTGGTCGATGATCGTGCCGAGGCGGTGCAGGCCCGCGGAGTGGCTCAACACCTGCCGAACGGTGATGTCACCCTTACCGTTTTGGGCGAACTCCGGCCAGTACGTGGCGACCCGTTCGTCGTAGTCAAGCTCCCCGCGGTCGGCGAGCACATGGGCGCAGGTGGCGGTGACGCCCTTGGTCGTGCTCCAGCACATGGCAATCGTGTCGCGTGTCCAGGGAACCTTATCCGGGCCGCGAACCCCACCCCACATATCCACGACAAGCCGGCCGCGGTGGTAGACGGCCACCGAGGCGCCGCCCTCGGTGCCGGCGATCTGCTTCCTGAAGACGTCCGCCACCTCGCGGAACTCATCGTCGCAGCGACCTGCGATCAGATCTGCTCCTGATGTCTGAGTGCTCAGTTTCGGAGCTCCTTTCTCTTCGGGGGCTGGGCCGCTTTCTTGGAAGCCTTGTTCGGCAAGTAGTCGAAGAACACCGATTGCCTGATCGTCAGGGGCTTCTTGGCGGTTATCACTCCTCCTTGACCGAGCCACCCGGATTAGGGCTCCAGGTCTGGGGCGTACACATCAGGTTCCGCCGCCCCCTCATCCCCCAGTAGGGTCCTTTGACCCAGGTCAGCGCGCCTGAATGCCCCATTGGCCCTACCGGAATTAGCAACAGACACCAGCGCCAGCGAGTCGCCGTCGGCGACCGTTTTGGGGGGATCAAGCTCACCGCTAAACAGGAACAGCCCATTCGCACGCGACTAAACGGCCCGGCTGCCGCCGATCGCTACATGCCGATCGCTACATAAGGAAGCCTCGAACACCCCTGTGGGGGAAGAAATGATTCGGTTAGTGACTATCCTGGTCGGCTCGCTGACGCTAGCGTTCATCGTCGGCCCAGTTCCCTGGGCCACCGCCATCAGTGGTGACCCCGGCTCGTGGCAGTACGTGAAAACGGAGTCGGGCATGGTGCGATGCGCGATGGCCCCAGACGGAGTCCTTTGCGAGGCGTATGTCGACGGAGGCTTCCCGCAAGCACCCTACTATCCCAGTACCGCACGCACGGGAATGGCGTATCAGTCACCGATAAGGGCGTTTTCGGCTGGGTGGTGTGGGAGACATCAGTTCGCGCGGGGACGACGTGATCCTCAGATATGGCCAGACCTACCACGTGTTGGGTTGGACGATCGTGCCCACCGAGGACGGCACCCGCTTCACCAATGACGGCACGGGCCACGGCATGTTCGTCAGCGTTGAGAACGTCTCGTCATTCTGACTTACCGGCAGGCTGATGGCGATCGCGATCGTCACCATGACGCACACCGCGAACGCCGCGCCGAGGAACCACCACAGCCTGACCGTAGAGCGCCGTCGTGACGGCTGTGGGTAACTCTAGGTCGGTGTGTAAGACGTCATGGCATTAGGCACGAGGGCAACGGCTGGAGCGGGCCGGTTTTTCTCCTCGGTGTCCGGCCCGCTACCGGTCCCTCTTGAGCAAGCGGGCCAGAACCCGGCCCGTGGACACGCCGTGGACACATCGTGGCCACAGTTACACATAACTCTCGTTGGCTCGCGTTGGGATCTTCTGCAGCTCAGAGGGGGGTTCGAGGCCCTGACCAGGAGGGTTGAGGTTGTCAGAGGTATAGCGGCCGGTGAAGCCAGGTATGTCGGGGTGCCGCGGGCGCCAGTACTCCCGGGTCGCCCAGCGCGACGGGCGGCGGACCGGCCACCTCCGCCGCGAAGGTGAGCAGGAACCGGCCTTCCCGCCGCCACCAGCCGGGAAAAACGGCCCCTTCGACGGCCCGCACCGTCAATGCGCCCCAACCGTCGCCGCGGGGCGCGGCCGGCGTCACCTCAAGCGTGCGGGTGTCGCGGCGCAGCCCCACTCGCAACACCTTCAGCGCACTCTCCTTCGCCGACCAGATCAGATTTGTGACCGCGTCCCGCTCGTCGCCGGCCGCGCAGGAGGCGACCAGACGTTGCTCGGCCACGGTGAGAAAGTCGCGCACGAAGCCCGGCGAACGCGGCTCCACCAACTCCAGATCGCAGCCGACGGCCGGCGGCCCCGTCGACGACGTCACACACACCGCCCAACCGGCACGATCGCTGATCGACACCCCCACTCCGATCGGGGCGCCGTCGACACACACGTAGGGGGCACCGCTTGGTGCATTGCGCACCTCGATGCCGGCAAGCGCGGCCGGGTCGGTGGGCCGGCCGGTGACCGAGGCGATGGCATGCTTGGCAACCAGCCGGCGCAGCAGGAACTCGGTGCGCCGCTTGGTGTACCGCAGCCCGGCCAGGCTGGCCACCTCGCCGGGCGCCAGCCAGTGTTCTCCTGCCGGAAGCGCGTCTTCGCCGAGCGCGAGCCACCGACGGCCGCCTGGATCGGCCGGGAGCTGTGGCATGAGCACCTCCACAGAACGGTCCCGCCGCCGAATCTACTGCGGCCAGACAAACTCGGATACGACGTCGGCGACCGAATCGCTGGCGCCCATACCTGCAGCGGCCAGTGTCGGAACGGCAACCGAACAACGATGACAACGGTCGATGCGCTCTACCCCTGCGGTTCCCTGATGGGCACCGGGACCACCGCTGATGCGGCAGCCGTGCCGGATCTGAACATCCTCGCCGGCGTCGGCTAACAGAAGGATCGGAAATTGGAAGCTTCCACACGCTCAACAGTCCTGACCGAAGGTCGTTGCGACGACGAGTTCCGCGAAGTTGCGGACGTCTTCAGGAAGCAGATCGCACATACCGACGGCGGCGCCTCCGTGGCCGTCTATCACCGCGGCAGGCTTGTCGTGGACATGTGGGGTGGGGTTCGCACCGTGCATGGGGATCCGTGGCGGCGCGACACCCTTGCCATGTGCTGGAGCACGACCAAGGGCGTCACCGCCACCTGCGCCCATGTGCTCGCCGACCGCGGGGAGCTCGACTACGACGAACGGGTCGCCACGTACTGGCCAGAGTTCGCGCAGAACGGTAAGGGTGACATCACCGTTCGCCAGGTGCTGAGCCACTCCGCGGGCCTGCACCGCTTCGGCACGATCATCGACCACAGTTCGAAGATCCTCGATTGGGAGCACATGGCCGACGCGCTGGCGCGGGCGAAGCCGGCATACCAGCCAGGAACCTCGGTGGGCTACCACGCGCTGACGTTCGGCTGGCTCGTCGGCGAGCTGGTGCGGCGGATCTCGGGGGTCCCGATCGAGAAGTTCGTCCAGAAGGAGATCGCCGAACCACTCGGGCTCGACGGCCTGTATATCGGCTGCCCGCCCGAACAGCGACGCCGAATGGCGCCCCTGGCACCGATGTCGCCGGCTTTCAAGTGTCTGTCAAACCCCGTCGGGGGCTTCGTGTTCAGCCAGATGGCACGGGGGCTGCGTGTCTTGAGGTCGCCGATCAACCCGCATCGGATGATCAACGCAGCCCTCTCCCGCGGCATGGAGGACGTCATTGCCGACCCCCGACTGCTCGATGCCGCCGTGCCCGCGATGAACGGGTATTTCGATGCCGTGTCGCTCGCTGCCATGTACGCGATGCTGGCGGGCGGCGGGCAGCTCGGCGGTGTGCGCATCCTCTCGCCGGAGACGGTGCGCAAGGCCTGCGAAATCCAGAACGACCAACGCGACCGGGTCGTCATGATGACCATGCAGTGGCGGCTTGGTTACCATCGACTGCCGATCATCAGCAAGCAGTTCCCCCGGGGCTTCGGTCATTTCGGGTTCGGCGGCTCCGGCGGCTTTGCCGATCCCGGGCATGACCTGGCCCTGGCGATGGTGTGCAATCGTGGCCAGGGCACACCGATCGGCGACCTGCGGATCCTTCGCCTCAGCCAGGCCACCGCTCGCGCCGTCCAGTCCCTCGGCTAGGTAAGTGAGAACGGCGCGGAGATCAGCGCGGACCCACACGCGTCCCGCCGCTAGCCGGCCGGCTCGACCGGATACCGGGAACGACACGACCACCTGCTGTCATTGAACGGGTGCGAGTTGTTGCTCCACTTCCAGGACCTGCCGTGTCGTCTTCAGCACCGTGTCGGGATTGAGGCTCATCGAGTCGATGCCCACCCGGACCAAGAACTCGGCCATGTCGGGGTAATCCGACGGCGCCTGCCCACACAGCCCGGAGTGGATTCCGTTGCGGCGGCAGCCCTCAACCGCCAAGCGAATCATCTCTTTCACGCCCTCGTCGCGTTCGTCGTAGTCAAAGGCCACGATCTCGCTGTCACGATCGACGCCCAGAGTGAGCTGAGTGAGGTCGTTGGAGCCGATGGAGAAGCCGTCGAAGCGCTTGGCGAACTCGTCGATGAGGAGCACGTTGTTGGGGATCTCGCACATCGCATACACCTGGAGCCCGTTGTCGCCCCGCTTCAGACCGAGGTCGGCCATCGTCTGGAGAACCAGGTCCGCCTCGGCCACTCGACGCACGAACGGGATCATCAGCACCACGTTCGTCAGGCCCATCTGCTCGCGTACGCGTCGCATCGCGCGGCACTCCAGCGCGAAGCCCTCGGCATAGGCCGGATGCGCATAGCGCGAGGCGCCGCGAAAGCCCAGCATCGGGTTGCTCTCGGACGGCTCGAAGCCCCGTCCGCCGAGCAGGCTGGCGTACTCGTTGGTCTTGAAGTCCGACATCCGCACCACCACCGGCTTGGGCCAGAAGGCGGCGGCGATCGTGCCGATTCCTTCGGAGAGGCGCTCAACAAAGAAGGCACTTCCGTCGACGTAGCCCCGCGTCAGCCGGTCGATCGTGCGGCTAGCCTCGGGGTCGTCGACCTTCTCCGGGTGCAGCAGGGCCAGCGGATGCACCCGGATGTACTCGTTGATGATGAACTCCATCCGAGCCAGTCCCACCCCATCATTCGGCAGAAACGACGTCTTGAAGGCCAGATCAGGGTTCCCCAGGTTGATCATGACCTGGGTCCGCGGCCGCGCCAGGTCGGCCACCTCGGTCCGGTCGACATGGAAGGCCACCTCGCCCCGATACACCCGCCCCGAATCACCCTCGGCGCACGACACCGTCACGACCGCGCCATCGGGCACGCACGTGGTCGCGTCGCCTGCGCCAACCACAGCGGGGATACCGAGTTCGCGGGCGATGATCGCCGCGTGGCAGGTGCGGCCGCCGCGGTTGGTGACGATCGCCGCGGCGGTCTTCATGACCGGCTCCCAGTCGGGCGTGGTGGTGTCGGCAACCAGCACCTGGCCGGGGCGGAACTCCGACAGGTGGGTGAGGTTCTCGATCCGTTTCACCGCGCCGGAGGCGATCTTCTCGCCGACCGACCGCCCCTCGGTGAGTATCTCGGCTCGGCCCTCGAGCACGTAGCGCTCCAGTGCCGTGGCGCTGTGCTGGGAGGCCACCGTCTCCGGGCGGGCCTGCACGATGTAGAGCTGTCCGTCGACACCGTCCTTGGCCCATTCCATGTCCATCGGCCGCCCGTAGTGCTGCTCGATCGTGCACGCGTAGCCGGCCAGCTCCAAGACGTCCTCGTCGCTGAGACAGAAACGTGCCCGGTCGGCCTTTGGCGTGGGGATGTTGCGAGTCGTGTCCTTCGTCTCACCCTCGACGAAGATCATCTTCACCGCCTTATCGCCGATAAGGCGGCGCAACACCGCGCGGTGGCCGGCGAGAAAGGTGGGCTTGTGGACGTAGAACTCGTCGGGGTCGACGGCGCCCTGAACCACGTTCTCGCCAAGGCCATAGGCGCCCGTGATGAACACGACGTCGCGAAAGCCCGACTCGGTGTCCAGGGAGAACATCACACCCGACGCGGCGAGGTCGGAGCGCACCATCTTCATCACGCCGATCGACAGCGAAACCTTGAAGTGATCGAACCCCTGGTCGATGCGGTAATGGATGGCGCGATCGGTGAACAGGCTGGCAAAACAACGCCGGCACGCGTCGAGGAGACTCTCTGCGCCCTTGATATTGAGAAACGTATCCTGCTGCCCGGCGAAGCTGGCCGTCGGCAGGTCCTCGGCGGTCGCCGAACTCCGCACGGCGAGACTCACATCCTCGCCATACTCCAGCTGAAGCTTGCGATATGCATCCAGAATCTCGGCGGCCAGATCGTTGGGCAGCCCGGCGCCGTAAACGATCTCACGGGCGCGCTTGCCCTTACGCACCAGCGCGGCGACATCGCCGGGGTCGAGCCCATCGAGCTCGGCATGCAGACGGTCCCACGCGCCGGCCTTGTCCAACATGTAACGATAGGCCTCGGCGGTGGTGGCGAACCCGTCCGGGACGCGGACGCCCTGCCCGGACAGCTTCTGGAACATCTCGCCGAGTGAGGCATTCTTTCCACCCACCAGCGGCACGTCCTCGATGCCGAACTCCTCAAAAAAGCGGACGTAGCGCATGATCTGTCCTCTCATAGCTCCCGATGCCCGCGATCGATCGCCGCCGCCCGATGCAGCAACTAATCGATCGACTACCGCGGTTCAGGTCGCCCGTCATCGTTTCGTGCGCAACGCACCCGATCTGTTCGCACCCCAACATCGTGTCACCGCCGGTCGACCAACGTGTGCCATATCGCCCCGGCCATCCGCTCCGACCCCACGAACGCCCGCGCGATCCGCAAACCCTGCAGACCCAAGCGCCTTCGCCATCCGGCGATGCCTTTGCCGATCTACCAGAACTTGCGCAGCGCCTCGGCCACCTGGCGCACTCGTTCACGGGCCGTGGTGACATCGGCGGCAGTGGCCAGCGCCACGCCGAGCCGGCGGCGCGGATGGCTCTGCGGATATCCGAACACCCGAACGTCGCTTTCCGGCACCGTCAGCGCGTCGGTGAGCGCCTGCGTCGCGCGCTCGGTGCGGCTCTCGTCGGCCGCGTCCGCCGATCCCGTGCCTGCGTACACGACCTCCGCGGCGCCCGGTGTGACCATGATCGTGTCGACGGGCAGCCCGAGTATGGCCCTGGCGTGCAGCTCGAACTCCGACAGCCGCTGCGAGCGCAGTGTGACCAGCCCGCTGTCGCATGGGCGGGCGCTGACATCGGCGAAGTACACCTCGTCGCCCTTGATCAGCAGCTCGACACCGTAGACACCGCGACCGCCGAGGGCGTTGACAATCCGCGCGGCTATCGACTTGGCCGCTTCCAGAGCGCGGGGCGTCATGGCCTGCGGCTGCCACGACTCGAGGAGGTCGCTGTCGAGCTGGCGGTGCCCGATCGGTTCACAGAAGTGCACCCGAGACCCCGTCGGGCCCGCGGTCCGCACGGCCAGCAACGTGACCTCGTAGTCGATCTCGACCATCGTCTCGACCATGACGCGGGTCTGCGCCACCCGGCCACCGGCCGTGACCGCGCGGTCCCACGCCGGGGCGATGTCGTCGGCACGCAGCAGCACGGACTCCCCCGCGCCCTGAGCACCGACCACGGGCCGAACGACGAGCGGGAAGCCCGCGTGCTCGGCGATGGCAGTCAACTCCTCGACGGCACCGGCGAACCAGAACGGGGCGGTGGGCAGGCCGAGTTCGTCGGCGGCCAGCCGCCGCAGGCCCTCGCGATCGAGGCTGAGCCGCGAGCTGCGGGCGGTGGGCACTACGTCGGTCAGGCCGCGTTCGGCGACCGCGGCAAGGACGTCGTTGGCGATGGCGGGGCCGGCCGCGCTGTCGGGCGCCTCGGCGACGACCAGGTCGGGCTCCTCACGCTCGATCAGCGCGGTCAGCTCATCGGCGTCGGTCATCTTCACCACACAGGACCGGTCCGCCACCGCGTAGGCAGGCGCGTCCGCGTTCCGGTCGACGGCGATCACCACGGCGCCCAACCTCTGGAACGCCGTGACCAGCTCACGACTCAACTCACCAGCGCCGAGCAGCATCACGGTCAACGGCGCCTGGGCCGTCGGCTGCGCCGTCACCTCCGGCGTCTCCGATTCCTCCGTCACAGGGCCAGCCTGCCAGATCCGCGGTTCAGCCCAGTAGAACGTCGATGTAGCACCACCGCCAATTCTCCCCTGGCTCGTGCGACCGCATCACCGGATGCCCGGTCTGCTCGAAATGGGTCATCGCGTGCCGCAGCGGGCTGGAGTCGCAGCATCCGACGTGGCCGCACGTCAGGCACGTCCGCAGGTGGGCCCAGGTGGATTCGCCGAGTTCCGCGCATCCCTGGCAGCGCCCCGGGGTCTGCGGCTCCGGCTCCGCGGCGTCCGCGGCGGCCGCCAGGTGCTCGCAGGTTTGGGTGCCGCTTTCCGGCGCGGTTCGCGCGACGAACTTTCGCATGCTGCTCAAGGATAGGGCCGTGAATGCCTCGCTGTTGGCGGTGCTGGTGGGCTCGGTGCTGGTGTCCGCCCTGGCCCGCAGGTACAACGTGTCGGCGCCGCTGGTGCTGGTGGTGGCGGGTCTGGCGGTCGGCTTGATCCCCGGTGCGCCGACCATCGAACTGAATCCCCGACCTGGTGTTGTTCGTGGTCCTGCCGCCGCTGTTGTGGGGGGTGCAGGGCACCGAAGCGCGCGATGACGCGCTCAGGGAGGCCAACGCGCAAACCAAGGCCGCTCGCGCGGCCGCCGATCGGCTCGACCAACTGCTGCAGGAGCAGCAGACCACCGACGTCCACGAGCAGGCAGCCCGGATCTTGCGGGGATGGAATGACCGGCGCAGCAACGCTGCATGGGAGCGGCTCGGCCGCCGCGCCGACGAGATCGGCGAGAGCCCGGCGGCGGCGTTCCGCCGGCTGCGGCTGGAAATGCTTGACGCCGAACGCAAGACGTTCATCGCCGAGCGCGACAGCGGCAACATCGACGACGAAGTTCTGCGCTCGGTGCTGCGCGGCCTGGATCTCGAGGAGGCGACGCTCAATCGGAGATGATCGCCGGACCCGCTAGTGATGCCCCGGGAGCTCAGACGTGGCCCGCACGGACGTGCTCGAACAAACCTGAGCGCGCCAATATCAGGGCGCTGACGACCAGCACCCAGACCGGGAAGGCCAACGTCACCCACATGCTCAGGTCGCTGACGATCAGGATCGCAAGCGCAGCAAGGTAACTCAGCGCGACCAGCCAGCGCGGCATCAGCCCGGTCCTCAGCCAGATCGTCGCCAGCGAAATCATGAACACCGCCCCCATGCGTATCCCATAGGTCTTGCAGGTCGACAGCACGACCATCTTGCCGAAGTCGATGACCTCGACATGCGCGGTCGGGTCGGTGATCGCGTTGTTAATGGCCACCAGGCCGGCGGCGACGGCCATGCCGACGAACATCATCGCCAGAAACAAGATGCCGCTGCCCATGAAGACCGTGGCGAAGAACCGGTCTTCGTACCGGCCGAACCCGTCGCGAACCACGCCGATGAACCACAGGAATGCGATCCCGGCGAACGGCATCAGCACCGCAGCGGTGGTGATTCCGGTGTGGTTGGTCTTCAGCCACTCACCGGTGTCTTTGATGCCCTCAGGCATTCTCACGCGGATGAGGATGATGGTGGCGCCGAACAACAGCGCGAATATCACCCCGGCCAGGGCCGCCGCGCGCGGCGTGCTGAGTTGCCGCACGGTCGGTTGCGCAAGTTCGGGCACGGCGTCATGGTCCCACCCGCGCCGAGGCTTAATCTGCTGCGGCGTATTTCGGCGTGTCGTCGCAATAGGTTCGGTGTCGCTAAGGCTGGCCCGGAAGCAATCGCACCATCAGGCCGTGACCTTCGGCGAGCACCGTACCCTCACCGTCGGTCAGCTCCCCGGACACGAACACCTTGCGGCCTTCGGCGGAATCGACCCGGCCGCGGATGGTCAGCGGCGCGTCGATCGGAGTCACCTTGCGGTAGTCCACGTGCAGAAACGCGGTGCGGCTGATGGGCCGGCCGGCGGCGTGCACGACCATGCCGAAGACGTGGTCGAACAGCAGCGGCAGCACGCCGCCGTGCACCGCGTTGTTGCCGCCCACGTGGTAGCGGCCGAAGTGACCCTTCATCGCAACGCCGTCGGGCGTGAATTCCGTCAACATCCAGGGCGGGATCAGCAGGCTGCCCATGCCGGGCATGGTCGGCGCGCGGCCCGCCGGTGCGACACCTTCCGGCGCCTCGTACGGGTCCAGCAGATCGACGAGATCCTCGACCCGCTGGGCGGCATCGTCCCAGACATCGGCGTCGGGCGCGGCCGAGACGGCAAGGTCCTGCAGTCGCCGCATCGCGCCGACGAACCGGATGAAACCGGGTGCCGGTTCGGCGACGTCGTAATCCGGGAAGCCGCCGTGTCTGCGGTAGTCGGGGTCCAGCGCCTCTGCTGAGTCGTCGCTCACTCAGCGTCCGCCAGGATGTCGCGGCGCACGATGGTCTGGTCGCGACCGGGCCCCACGCCGATGCACGAGACATGTGCTCCGGCAAGCTCTTCCAGCCGCAGCACGTAGTCACGCGCCTTGGCGGGCAGGTCGTCGAACTCGCGGGCACCGGAGATGTCTTCCCACCAACCCGGCAGCTCTTCGTAAATCGGTTCGGCACGGGCGAAGTCGGTCTGCGTCGTCGGCATCTCGTTGGTGCGCTTGCCGTCGATCCGGTACGCCACGCACACCGGCACGGTCTGCAGGCTGGACAGCACGTCGAGCTTGGTCAGAAAGTAGTCGGTGATCCCGTTCACCCGGGTGGCGTAGCGGGCGATCACCGCGTCGAACCAGCCGCAGCGACGCCGTCGGCCGGTGGTCACCCCGATCTCGCCGCCGGTCTTGGCCAGGTATTCGCCGTGCTCGTCGAACAGCTCCGTCGGGAACGGGCCGGAACCGACGCGGGTGGTGTACGCCTTCAGTATTCCCAGCACGGTGCGAAACCGGGTCGGCCCGATGCCCGAGCCCACCGCGGCGCCGCCGGCGGTCGGGTTGGACGACGTCACATACGGGTAGGTGCCGTGGTCGACGTCGAGCAGCGTGCCCTGCGAGCCCTCGAGCAACACCGTCTCCCCGCGGTCCAGCGCCTGGTTGAGCAGCAACCGGGTGTCGGCGATCCGGTGCGAGAAGCCTTCTGCCTG
Source organism: uncultured Actinomycetota bacterium (assembly GCA_963811535.1). GTDB lineage: Bacteria > Actinomycetota > Actinomycetes > Mycobacteriales > Mycobacteriaceae > Mycobacterium. The sequence continues at coordinate 655,225 of CAWERF010000005.1, forward strand.
GCTCAGCAGCGTGTCGACCACCTGCCTGCCATCCAGCGCTTTGCGGTTGTAGATCTTGACCAAGACCTGGTTCTTGAATTCCAGTGCGGCTTCGACCTTTTGGGCCAGCAGAGCCGGGTCGCCGACATCGGCGACCCGGATCCCGATGCGGGCGATCTTGTCCTGGTAACACGGGCCGATGCCGCGGCCGGTGGTGCCGATCTTCTTCGACCCCATGTAGCGCTCGGTGACCTTGTCGATCGCGACGTGGTAGGGCATCAGCAGGTGGGCGTCGGCGGAGATGAGCAGCCGCGACGTGTCGACATGGCGCGCTTCGAGGCTGCTGAGCTCGTCGAGCAATACACCGGGGTCGACGACGACGCCGTTGCCGATGACATTGGTGACACCGGGCGTGAGGATGCCCGACGGGATCAGGTGCAATGCGAAGTTCTCGCCGGTCGGCAGCACAACCGTGTGGCCGGCGTTGTTGCCGCCCTGATATCGCACCACCCACTGCACCCGACCACCGAGTAGATCGGTGGCCTTGCCCTTGCCTTCGTCGCCCCATTGGGCACCGATGAGGACTATTGCCGGCATGGCGTATCTCCCGCTTATTCTGTGCAGCCGGTGATCCACCATATCCGAGGCCCTATCCGAGCGTTTGCCGAGGAGTTTCGTTGACCGCCACCGATGTCGCCGTCCTTCTGTTCGGCGATCGCAGGGTTCCCCGCCCGCTGAAAGGCCTGGCTGTCCAGCATGTCGGCGGCGCCGACGAGATCGATGACGCGGCGAGCCGGTGTCGAAGGCTGGTGGTGGTCGGCTCCGACAGTGACCTGGCCGCAGTGCTCACGCGATTGCTGCGCCGCGAAAGGCTGGACGTGGAAATCGGTTTCGTGTCGCGGCGGCGCTCGCCCGCCACACGGGCCTACCGGCTGACGACTGGGCGGCGCGCGGCGCGCCGGGCCCGGGCGGGCAGGGCGCGGCGGGTGCCGCTGATCCGCGACGACGCGGGCGCGGCGATCGCGGGCTCGGCGACGTGGCGCGGCGCCGAGGGGCCGCTGCACGGCGAGGCGATCGTCGACGACACCACGCTGTTCGACGGCGAGGTTCCCAGGGTGCGGGTGCAGCCGATCGGCGAGCAGCCCGGCCTGCGCGCGGCGGTGCTGACGCCGAGAGGGCGGCCCCGCCGGTGGGTGGTTGGCCGCGCGGCCCAGCTGGGCACCACGGGCGCGCTCATCGAGCGCGACGGCATTGCGGCACCGCGGCGGGTGCCCAGGTCGACGTTCTATCGGCACATTGAGGGGTGGCTGCTAGTCCGGTAGGCGCGGCGCCGCTGCCCCGTCGAGCACGAGGTCCACGATGCGCTCTGCCAGCTCGTTGTCGATTCGCTCGCCGGTGAGCAGGAGCCGGCCGTGCAGCGGTGCCACCAGCGTCTCCAGCAGCAGTCGAGCGTCGGTGTCGGCCCGGAGGTCACCGCGGGCGATGCCGCGTTCAACCACAGGGCGCAGCGCGTCCAGCCGCGCGGACCAAATTGCCCGGCGGGCATCGACGTAGCCGTCGTCGACCGGCAACAGTGCCGTGTGCAGCACCGCGCTGCCGGCCGGCGAGGTCAGATAGGCGATCACCGCACGGAGGATGGCGACCAGGTCAGCTCTGGTCGAACCGGTATCGGGAGCGGGGATGGCCTCGGCGCTGCGGTTCAAGATGGCATCGACGAACAGGTTCTCCCGCGTGATCCACCGCCGGTAGATGGTTGTCTCGTGAACGCCGCTGCGTCGGGCCACGCCGGCGACGGTCGAGCCGGCGACGCCGTTGTCGGCGAGTTCGTCGAACGCCGCGGCCAGCACGGCCCGCCGCACGTGTTCCCCCCGACGATGAGACACCCCAGCGGCCACGCCCTCAGCGTATCGCAAGAATTCTTGCGTTACGTGTGTTCGGCGTGGCATGCTATTGCAAGTCCACTTGCGATAGGAGCCAATGATGGATGCAGCCGCGCCCCGAATCGACCACACCGGCACCACGGCACCGGTCGGCTTCCACAACTTCCACCCCGACGTCAGCCTGAACTTCCAGTGCAACCGCTGGGTGCAGTGGATCGGGCCGACGGCGATCGCCGAGGTGGCCCGGCTGGCGGCCCAGGCGAACACCTATCCCGAGTGGATCTCGGGATTCCTCGGGCAGGCAGAGCAGGCCCGTGCCGCCGGCCGCCCGTTCGCCGCGGCCTACTACGACCGGGCCGCCGAGTTCTTCATGACCGCAGACGATCCGCGTCGCCCGGCCGCCCGCGCGCGGTTCCTGCAGACCATGCGAGCCACCTACGACGTTGCGCCCGAACACATCCCGTTCGATTCCGGCGCGTTGCCCGCCTATGACCTACGCCCCCAGCGCCAGATCGGCTCCCCCATCATCATGTTCGGCGGATTCGACAGCTACATCGAAGAGTTCTTTCCCATGCTTGCCGACATGGTCGATGGCGGCCGCCGGGTCGTCGTGTTCGAAGGCCCTGGCCAGGGCGGGGCGCTCGAAGATCACGGACTACCGATGATCCCTGAGTGGGAGCGGCCGGTCGCCGCCGTCCTCGACCACTACGGCCTCACCGACGTCACCGCGATCGGCATCTCGCTGGGTGGCGCCCTGGTGATCAGGGCGGCAGCCTTCGAACCGCGAATCACTCGCGCCGTCGCCTTCGACGTCCTCGATGACGAATTCGACGCTGCCGTCCGGCAACTCGGCCGCGGCCAGGGTGTGTTCCTGCGGGCACTGCTGGCGATGCGGGCCCGTGGGATCATCGACGCCATCGCCAGCCGTGCCACAGCGCGGCGACCCGTCGCCGAATGGGCGTTGCGGCAGGGCATGCATATCACCGGCACGACGACGCCGTATGACTTCCTGCGGTCGAGCACGAAGGTCAACACCGCGGGCATCTCCGGGCGAGTCACCGCAGACGTGCTGCTGCTCGCCGGCTCCGACGACCACTACATCCCACTGGAGATGCTGTGGCGCCAGGCCGCCACCCTGACACACGCGCGATCGCTGACGACCCGGATCTTCACCGCCGAGGAACAGGCCGCCAATCACTGCCAGGTCGGCAATGTCGGTGCCGCCGTCTGCTTCATCGACGACTGGCTGACCCTGACAGAGAGCTCACATCCGAACACACCCGGTGCCGTCGTCCCGAGCCGGTAGTTTCGTGTGGTGAACATCCGGCCGCTGCGCCAGTCCTCGGTACGCCCAAGCCCGGTCTTCTTGGCCATCGTCGCGATCACCGCCGTCGGCGGTGTGCTTGCCTGGCTGGCCGCCAGTTCGATCCGGCCACTGGCCTACGTCGGGGTGTTCGTCTTTGTCATCGCGGGCTGGCTGGTGTCGCTGTGCCTGCACGAGTTCGGGCACGCCTACACGGCCTGGCGGTACGGCGACCACGACGTCGCCGTGCGCGGCTACCTCACGCTCAACCCGCTGAAATACTCCAACCCGCTGCTGTCGATCGGGTTGCCACTGCTGTTCATTGCGCTCGGCGGAATCGGGTTGCCCGGCGGCGCGGTGTACGTGCGCACCTCGTGGATGACGCCGTCGCGGCGCAGCATCGTCGCACTCGCGGGCGCATTCGCCAACATCGTGCTGGCGGTGGTGTTGTTGGTGCTGGTGCACCTGCTGTACGACCCGCGCCATGCGGTGTTCTGGTCTGGGATGGCGTTTCTCGGCTTCCTGCAGGTGACCGCGGTCGTGCTGAACCTGCTGCCGATTCCGGGGCTCGACGGCTACGGCGCGTTGGAGCCACATCTGAGCCCGGAGACTCAGCACGCGCTCCAGCCCGCCAAACAGTTCGGCTTTCTAATCCTGTTGGTCGTGCTGATCGCGCCGCCGCTGAACCACTGGTTCTTCTCGATTGTCGAGTGGTTCTTCGATTTGTCTGGAGTGCCCCGCTACCTCGTCGGATGGGGCAGCCAGCTAACCCGGTTCTGGTCCGCCTGGACGTGACGCCGCGCTTGCCATATATGCGTTGTCACGCATAGATTGCCTGTATGGGTGTCGGTCATGACCACGGCCAGACCGATACCCGCGCGTCCCGCATGGTCGTCGCCGCGGCGGTTCTGACCGGGTTCTTCGCCGTCGAGCTGACGACCGCGCTGCTGATCAACTCGATCGCGCTGTTGGCCGACGCCGGCCACATGCTTACCGACCTGGTTGCGTTGTTCATGGGGCTGACCGCGGTGATGCTGGCGCGCCGGGGCAGCACATCGCCCGCCCGCACCTTCGGCTGGCACCGCGCCGAGGTGTTTACGGCAGGCGGCAACGCACTGCTGCTGCTCGGCGTGACGGCGTTCATCCTCTACGAGGCGTTCGAGCGGCTCGGCCACGCACCGGAGATCCCCGGCGTGCCGATGATCGTCGTCGCGCTGGCCGGGCTGCTCGCCAACGCGGTCGTGGTCATGTTGCTGCGGTCGCAGTCGCAGCAGAGCCTCGCCGTGAAGGGCGCCTACATGGAGGTGGTCGCCGACACTGTCGGCAGCGTCGGGGTGTTGATCGCCGGCGTGGTGACCGTGACGACGCACTGGCCGTACGCCGACGTCGTCGTCGCAGTGCTGGTGGCGCTGTGGGTGTTGCCCCGGGCGATCTCCCTGGCCCGCGTCGCGGCGCGGATCCTGTCCGAATCGTCACCGAAGCACATCGACGTCGACGAGTTGCGGGCCGCGTTGTGTGCGGTCGACGGCGTCACCGACGTACACGATCTGCACGTGTGGACGCTGGTTCCGGGCAAGGATATGGCGACTGCGCACCTGACCAGCTGCGCGGACTCCGCGCGTGTGCTCGAGGACGCCCGCGCTGTGCTGGCCGCCCGAGGACTCGAGCATGCGACGGTCCAGGTCGAGCGGCCCGAGAACGCCGACGACTGCCAGGGCGAGGCCGACTGGTAGCGGCTAGGTCAGCCCAAGCTGGCCGCGGGCCGTCGGGTCGCAATCGTCGAGCAGGTCCCGGCAGCGGTTGTATTCGTCGGTCTCGCCGATCGCGTCGGCGGCCCGGGCCAGCGCGGCCACGCATCGCAGAAAGCCGCGGTTGGGCTCGTGGTCGTACGGCACCGGCCCAAAGCCCTTCCACCCATTGCGGCGCAGCTGGTCGAGCCCGCGGTGGTAGCCGGTGCGCGCGTAGGCGTAGGCAGTGATCGCCTTGTCGTCGGCCAGTGCGTCCTCGGCCAGCTGGGCCCACGCCACGGATGCGGCCGGATGAGCGGCGGCCACGATGGCGGGGTTTTCATTGGCGGTCAGCTCGGCCTCGGCCGCGTCGTCGCCCGGCAGCAGGATCGGGTCGGGTCCGAGCAGGTCGCCGATCGGTGTCATGCGCCTATTGTGCCGCGGCAGGGCTCGGCGCCGAGAAGTGGATAAGCTTCCGCCAGAGCTAATCTTGCGAATCGTCGTCACAACCAGAGGACACCAGCACGCATGTCGAACCCATCAGGGCCCGATCATGACGCCACAGACCATGACGCCAGTGAGGCGACCGACGCGACCGAGGCGCGGGTCGAGGACGCGCCGACCGAAGACCAGGTGACAGAGGATCTGGTGACCGACGGCGAAGCTGCAGAGCCGGCGGACTCCCAAGCGAACCCGGAACCCGAGCCCATCGAGGAAGAGGACCAGACCGAGGCGCTGCCTGTCAGCGACAGCGAGCCCACCGAAGTGCTGTCGAAGCCGATCCCGCCGGGAGTCGACCTTGCGCCCACCCAGCGGCGCTTCACCGCGCCGTCCAACTTCGATGCGGGCTCCACCGAGATCATGGACACCGCGCCGGAGCAGGCCACCGAGGTCTTTTCGGCATCGACCGAGCCAAACGCCGCCCAGCCGGGTGTGTCGCGCGCGGCGACACCGCAGGCCATCCCGCCCCGCGCCGGCCGCCGACCTGCGATGAGCAAATACCGCAGCTGGGGCTGGGTGCTTGCGCTGATCCTGGTGATCGCGGCGCTGGCCGCGGTGGCGATCATGGGCACGGTGTGGCTGACCCAGAAGGCCGCGCCACGGGTATCGCAGGAGGACATGGTCCGCCTCACGATCCAGAACTTCGACGTCGCAGTGCAGAAGGGCGACCTCGCCGTGCTGCGCAGCATCACCTGCGGGACAACCCGCGACAACTACGTCAACTACGACGACAAGGCGTGGGCGGACACCCACGCCCGGGTGGCAGCGGCCCAGCAGTATCCGGTGGTCGACAGCATCGACCAGGTCATCGTGAACGGCGACCATGCCGAGGCCAACGTCACCTCGTTCATGGCCTACGCGCCGCAGACGCGCTCGACTCGCAGCTTCGACCTGCAGTACCAGGACGGGCAGTGGAGGATCTGCCAGGCGCCGGGTAGTTAGCCCGCGCTCACCGAACGGCCTGCGCAGTGCAGGTCGTTGCAGGCCTCGACGACGCGCTGGCTCATGTTGGCCTCGGCCTTCTTCATGTAGGTGCGCGGGTCGTATGTCTTCTTGTCGCCGACCTCGCCGTCGATCTTCAGCACGCCGTCGTAGTTGGTGAACATGTGCCCGGCGACGGGACGTGTGAACGCGTATTGCATGTCGGTGTCGACGTTCATCTTGACGACGCCGTACTTCAGCGCCTCCTCGATCTTGGACTTCTCCGAACCGGACCCGCCGTGGAAGACGAAGTCAAAAGGCTTGCTCCCCTCGGGTAGCCCGAGCTTCGTCGCGGCGACCTTCTGCCCCTCGGCAAGGACCTCGGGCTGCAGCTTGACGTTGCCCGGCTTGTAGACGCCGTGCACGTTGCCGAACGTCGCGGCCAGCAGGTACTTTCCGTGCTCGCCGCCGCCCAGCGCCTCGATGGTCTTCTCGAAATCCTCCGGCGTGGTGTAGAGCTTCTCGTTCATCTCCCCCACGACGCCGTCTTCCTCACCGCCGACCACGCCGATCTCGATCTCGAGGATGATCTTCGCGGCGGCCGCCTCCTTCAACAGCTCGCGGGCGATCTCGAGGTTGTGGTCGATCGGGATCGCGGAGCCGTCCCACATATGCGACTGGAACAGCGGGTTCTTTCCTTCCGCTACCCGTTGCTGGGAGATTTTCAGCAGCGGCCGCACGTACTTGTCCAGCTTGTCCTGCGGGCAGTGGTCGGTGTGCAGCGCGACGGTGATCGGGTACTTGTCGGCGACGACACGGGCGAACTCGGCCATCGCGACGGCGCCGGTCATCATGTCTTTGACGCCTAGGCCCGAGCCGAATTCGGCGCCACCGGTGGAGAACTGGATGATGCCGTCGCTGCCCGCGTCGGCGAAACCCTTCAGCGCGGCGTTGATGGTTTCCGACGAGGTGCAGTTGATGGCCGGGAACGCGAACGAGTGCTCCTTGGCGCGGCCCAGCATCTCGGCATAGACCTCGGGCGTGGCGATCGGCATGGGAGCTCCTCTCGGCTGGTCGCGGTGTCTTTCGCAGTATCTCAAACGGCACGGTTTCCGGTATCGCCAGGTTGCGCCGGTATCTTGGGGCGTCATGACCACGATCACCATGGCGCTGCCGAGCGTGATGGACCCGATGTACTGGATCGGCCCGGGCGGCGTGTTCGCGGCGGCGGTACTGCCCGGCATCCTGCTCATCGTCTTCATCGAAACGGGGCTGCTGTTTCCGATCCTGCCCGGGGACACGCTGCTCTTCACCGGTGGAATGCTGGCCGCCGGCGGCACCCTGAACATCTGGACGCTGGTGATCGCGGTGTCGCTGGCGGCGATCGCCGGTGATCAGACCGCCTATTTCATCGGCCGCCGGATCGGCCCCGCGCTGTTCAAGAAGGAAGACTCGCGCTTTTTCAAGAAGCATTACGTCACCGAGTCGCACGAGTTCTTCGAGAAGCACGGCCCGTTCACGATCATCCTGGCCCGATTCGTCCCGATCGTGCGCACGTTCACCCCGGTGATCGCCGGAGTTTCGAAGATGCGCTACCCGGTGTTCTTGGGGTTCGACATCGTCGGCGGGGCCTTGTGGGGCGGCGGCGTGACGCTGCTCGGCTACTTCCTGGGCAACGTGCCATTCGTCAAAGCCCACCTTGAATTGATGATCGTGGCGATCGCCTTCCTGTCGCTGCTGCCCGCCATCATCTCGGCGACGCGGGCTTTCCTCGAGCGGCGACGCGCAAGGGATTCCGAGCCTGCGCCGCAACCGCTTCCGGAGCAGTCCGCCTGATCGTCGCCGGCCTGATGGCGGGCTCTGCCTGTCGGCCGCGGCGATAGAATTCGCACATGCGTTCGAACTCCGCGGAGGACGCGGCCCAGGCGTTTGACGCGCTCGATGCGGCGCTCGACAGGATCGTGGCGCTGCGGTTCGACGCATTGACGACGCCGGAGCATTTCCGCGGATTGGAGAGGCTTGAAAAGGCGCGCCGGCGCATGCCGGTAGCCGAACACCAGTTGATCAACCAGATCTCCGAGCGGGCCACTCCCGCCGAAGTCGGTGGGGCGCTGCCAAAGGTGTTGGCCAACAAGTTGCGGATCACCAAGGGCGAGGCCTCGGGCCGGATCAAGGACGCGCAGCTACTCGGCGATCGCACCACGCTGGTCGGCGACGGCGGCCGGCCAGCGCGCGGGCGTGGCCGGCTCCGGGCACGTCAGAGAGATCTGTCGCTTCCTGAAGGAATTACCGGGCTGGGTGGATGAAGCGACGCGGCAGCGAATCGAGGCGGATTTGGCGCGGTTGGCCACGCAGTTCCGGCCTGATGAGGTGCGCCAGGCCGCCGAGCGCATCGCGGCTTCGATCAACCCTGACGGCGACTTCTGCGATGAGGATCGCGTCCGCAAGCGCGGCATCACGATTGGACGTCAGGACATCGACGGGATAAGCCCGATCAGTGGGTATCTCACGCCGGAGTTGCGCGCCGGGTTGGATGCTGTACTCAGCAAGTGGGCAGCGCTGGGGATGTGCAATCCCGACGATCAGACACCTACGGTCGATGGGCATCCGTCGGAGGAGGCGCAACCATGACGCGCTTAAGGCCGGATGTGGAATAAGGCACAACTACGTCTAGGGAGAGTTTCCGGGGAAACTGGCGATTCTGACATAGCTGCGTTCGCCGGTGGTCAGCTTAGCCTTAATGAATGCGAACCATCGAGCAACTCCCGGGTGCATGCCTCGACGCCGGAGTCCAGATGTCGCGTGCCACGAAGGCCTTGGTTCTCGCGGACGAGCGTGAGGCGCAAGACGTCATCAGAGTCCACGACGACTTGACCGCCCGGACTGTTGAGGCGCAGGCAAGCGCATTGCAACTACTGCTGCGGCACGGGGGTGACCTGCCGGGCCTCTCCGTGTCACTCCAAATCATCGGCGACGTGGATCAGATGAACCTTCTCGCACGGCGCGTCGCGAGAGTCGCCCTCGGTGCGTACCCCCGGCACGCACTGCCCGAAGACGTAAACGAGTACTTCATCGAAATGGGCGAGCGAGCACACCAATTAGGGACGCGTCTCGGAGAATTCCTTGAGGGCACTACGGGGTGGCATCGAATCGGCCACGAAGAGGATGAGATTGACCGTCAGCACCGTCGCTTGTTTGCGGCCATGACGGCTCCGGGGGAATGGTTTCACAGTATCGCTGTCGCCCTCGACATATTGCGACTAGACATATACTTCGAGCGGTTCACCGACCACGCGGTCGCGATTGCCTATCGAGTGCAAAAGCTGAACGAGGACATACCTCCCACCCCGGACTCGCAATGACACCGCGCCCGCCCGCCACATGACATCACCGACGCCGAAAGCAGGCCAACGCGGGAAGTGAGAAATGGCACTGCTGCCAGGACTGCTTTGGGTTGCGCCAACCTGGAACACGACCGATAGCTGTCAATCCCAGTATCGGGCACCACTGTTTATGCAGTTCGGAGCCGGTTTTTGAGGTGAAGGTTTCGCGTCGTGCCAAATACGTGCCAAATGGCTACAGGACCGCGCCCCCGGATTTCGCCCGCTACTCAAGGACGAAAGTGACCAGCATGTTGACGCGGTAGGCAACAATCTTCCCGTTCTCCACATCCACCGACTGCTCCTTGATCCAGGCCGACTTGACACCACGCAGCGTCTCGTTGGCCCGAGCGAGGCCGGACTTCGCGGCGTCTTCGAAACTGGTGTCGGACCTGGCGCTGATCTCGGTGACGCGAGCGACGGTGCCTGACACGATGACCTCCCAGAGTCGATGTTGGATCGAACGATCCCAGACTGTGACCATTTAACTCCGGCGCGACAGAAGCAAGTAGGGAAGATATACCCCATGCCGGAGGGCTTTCGCCCACTCGTTCTAACACCCACAAGTGTTTAGCGTGCGGGACGTGCCTACAGAGCCCCGTGTCGTACGCGACCCCGACCATCGCTGCCCGATCTGCGGGGGCGAAACGGAGTTCGTTTCTGAGACTCTGACGCATTGGGACCGTATTAAGCATCGGGCGGAGGTTACGTGGAAGCGGCGGTGTGCTGTTCTGGATTGCCCAGGCCACGCCGACGGGCTGAATGAGCCCGCCAATCACTAGCCGCTGCCGGTACAAGGTGGCCGGCGCAGACAACACAGTGAGTTAGCAACCTGCGCCGGGGCGCGTGTGTGGTGAGGCACACCGCCCGACGGCGTGGCCTGATGATGGCCCCCAGGATGGTGACGGGATGTCGCCGATCCGCGGCTGGCTCACCCCGCAGCTGCGCGCCGGGATCGACGCCGTGTTGGCCAAGTGGGCCGCGCCCGGCATGTGCAACCTCGCCGATCAGACCGCGACCGTCGACGGCGAACCCAGCGATGAGGCCGCCGACCGCGACACCCGCAGCACCGCGCAGCGCAATCACGACGCCCTTAACGCCGTGTGCCGCAGCGTGCTTGCATCGGGGGAATTGGGCAAACATCACGGACTGCCGGTCAGCCTGGTGGTATCGACCAGCCTGCAGGAGCTGGAATGCGCAGCCGGCATTGCGATCACCGGCGGCGGGTCCTGGCTACCCATGAGCGACGTCATCCGGATGGCCAGCCACGCGCGGCACTACCTGGCGGTGTTCGACAAACACACGCAACGCGCGCTGTATCTGGCCGACTCCAAGCGGATCGCCACCGCCGCGCAGCGGATTGTGTTGCACGCCAAGGATCGTGGTTGCACGGCCCCGGGTTGTGACGTGCCGGGTTATCTGTGTGAAGTGCACCACGTCGACGAATGGGCGTCCACCCGCCGAACAGACATCGACAACCTGACGTTCGCCTGCGGGCCACACCACAGGCTGCTCGACAAGGGCTGGAAGACCCGAAAACGTTGCGACGGCACCACCGCTTGGATACCCCCACCACAGCTGGACTTCCGCAGGCCGACAATCAACGCCTACCACCACCCCGAACGCTATCTCAGTCGCGAAGACAACGAAGACGACGAAGACGAGTAGGCCCCCGGTCCGCCGGGCAGCGCGTCGAAGAGATCACGAAGGCCGGTCAGCGAATGGGCCGGCAGGAACAAGTCACACAGGGGCAGCGCGGCCGCCATGGAGCCGGCCAGCGGCTTGAATCCTTGCTGCGCCGCACGGGGATTCAGCCAGACGACAAGCTGCGCCCGCCGTCGCACCCGGGTCAGCGCGCGCTCGAGCACTTCGGGAGGGTCGCTGTCCCAACCGTCGGAGGCGATGATCACGACGGCACCGCGCAACGCGTGGCCGTGCGGCGGGCCAAGCAGCGTACCGACGGACCGGCCCAGGTGGGTCCCGCCGTATCGATCGGTCACTTTCGCATTGGCCCGGGCCAGCGCCACCTCCGGCGACCGGTGCGACAGCACCGGGGTCAGCCGCGTCAGCGACGTCGAGAACGCGAACACTTCCGGGCGAATGCCTGCCCGCCGCAACGCCGCCGCCCGCATCAGGTGCAGATAGATCGTCACGTATGGCTGCATCGAGCGGCTGACATCGCACACCAGCACGACGCGCCGGGTACGTCGGCGCGGGCGCGTCCGCGCCAGCACCATCGACTCCCAGCCCGTCGAGCGGGATGCGTTCATCGTCCGCCGCAGGTCGACCCGCTTGCCGTGCCGGTCGATCTCGCGCCGCATGCTCCGGCGGTGAGGCCAGCGGCCCATCGCCCGCTCGAGCCACGATCCGAGCAGGCGTAGATCATCGGGGTCGAAGCGCTCGAACGGCTCATCGGCGCGGGCGACGATGCGGCTGGGCAACAGGTCTGGCACCGCGACGGTGTCGTCATGGTGGCCCGCCGTGGTCACCGCCGGCCGCGTGGCCCACGGCACGCCACCGCCGTCGACGGCAGGGCCGTCGTGTCCTCGCCCGCCGGGAACCCAGGCCGCCGGAGTGCCGATTCGCCGCTGCCGCAGCGCCGCCGGGTCCATCCCGAGCACGGCGTCGGCGAACGCGGCGTCGAACACCGCGTCGAAGGCGGCGAGGTCGTCGACCCGATTTATCAGCGTCAGCCGTGCGGCCCAGTACAGCTCGGTGCGCGAATGCGGCACAAGTCGCCGCAGAGCTTGCACGAAAGCCGCTGGGCCACTGGCGGATACGATGACTGCGGCCGCCCGCAGCCGCGCCACCAGCGCCACCGCGAACGCCGCCAGGTCGACGCCGCGCAGCAGCACCGGAACGTTCATCTGCGCAGGCGACGTCCCAGCAGTGCGAGTGCGACGAGCACCACGAGACCGACCAGCGCCATCGGCACGTATTTCTTCAGCGCTCCCCCACCGGCCAGCTCGATCAGGTCGATCGGCGCCGGCTCGGCAGCGGCAGCGGCGGGGGCCGCCGCGTGATCTGGTGCCTCCTGTGGAGCCGGCTCGGCGGATGCCGCCAGCTTGGCCTCGAGGGATTTGACGAATTCGCCGAGAAGCTTCTCGGACACCTGCTGCAGCATGCCGCTGCCGAACTGGGCCAACTTGCCGACGATCTTCAGGTCGGTGTCGACGGTGACGCGGGTGTTGTCCCCGTCCGGATGCAGCTGAGTGGTCACGGTGGCGGCGGCATTACCCGACCCGCGCGCTTCGCGCCCCCTGCCGCTGATGACGGCCCGGTGCTGTTCTTGGTCTCGCTCAACGAAATTCGCCTTGCCATTGAACTCGCTCGTCACCGGCCCGACCTTCACCTTGACCTTGCCGAGGTAGTCGTCGCCGTCGCGGCCGGTCAGCTGTGCGCCGGGCATCAGGGGCACGACCTGCTCGAGATCGGACAGCACATCCCAGGCCTGATCGATCGGGGCGTTGATCGTGAACTCGTTGGCGATCTTCATAGGCAGTGTCCTCTCCTCTTCGCGCGAGCGCTCATCGGTGTCCTCTCCTCTTCGCGCGAGCGCTCATCGGTGTCCTCTCCTCATCCTGCGGCAAGCCCGGCGCTGTACTCATCGAATGCGTCGCGAATCACGGTGCGGTCGTCGGGCGTCTTCGCCAGCGCGCCGAGGCTGGCGACCGCGTCCTCGGAGACCAGGTCGGCAACGCCCAGCGACACAAGCGCGGCTACCCAGTCGATGGTCTCGGCCACTCCGGGTGGCTTGTCGAGGTCGAGAGCCCTTGCGCTACCCACGAATTGTGTGGCGTGTTTGATCAGCGGGGCAGTGGCACCGGGCACTGTGCGGCGCACGATCGCGGCCGCGCGAGCCGGCTCCGGGTAGTCGATCCAGTGGTAGAGACAGCGGCGCCGCAGCGCGTCGTGCAAGTCGCGGCTGCGGTTCGAGGTGAGCACAGCGATGGGCGGGTGTTCGGCGACGAACGTGCCCAGCTCGGGCACCGTCACCGCGGCCTCGCCAAGAAACTCCAGCAGCAGGGCCTCGAATTCATCGTCGGCGCGGTCGATCTCGTCGATCAGCAGTACCGGTGGCGACGGGCCGCGGTACCGCACGCACTGCAGGATAGGCCGATCGACGAGATACGCCTCGGTGTACAGGTCGGCTTCGTCGATCCCTGCTCCACGGGCCTCGGCGAGCCGAATCGACAGCAGCTGCCGCTGATAGTTCCAGTCGTAGAGCGCCTCGCTTGCCGTCAGACCCTCGTAGCACTGCAACCGGATCAGCGGCGCGTCGAGCACGGCGGCCAGTGTCTTGGCGGCAGTCGTCTTGCCCACTCCCGGTTCGCCTTCCAGCAGTAGCGGCCGTCCGAGCGTGACTGCCAGGTAGAACGCCGACGCGGTGCCGACGTCGAGAAGATAGTCGCGCGTGTCGAAGCGGCGGATCACCTCCTCGACGCCGGCGAACCCAGGCGTCATCGCGGCACCGAAGCGAGGACTCGCCGGTAGTCGTCCCAGGTGTCGACGTCAAGCGGGACCGGCGCGTCGACCTGCACTTCACGTACCGTCGATCGCCCGGACTCGATCACCTTCCACACCCCCTTGTCGCCGTGCAGCTCAGCCAAGTCCCCGAACACGCTGCGGCTCAACCAGAATGGATGCCCGAGCCCGTCGCTGTAGCGGCACACCGAGATCGGCGTGGATGCGCCTTCCGCGATGAGCCGCTCGACGGTATGCGGCGCGACACCGGGCTGGTCGCCCAGCAGCAGCACGATGCCGGCAGCCTCAGGATTCACCCGCGGCAGAGCGCTGCGCAGCGACGAGGAGCAACCAGAGCCGAAATCGTCGACGTTGACCACGTCGACATCGTCGAGTGGCACCGTATCGAGCACAGCCGACGCCGCGCCGCCGAGCGTGACGATGATCTGGTCGAATGGGCATACCCGCGCGACGTCGACACACGCACCGAGCACTGTGTTGTCGCCGAACGGCAATAGCTGTTTCGGCGTACCGAGACGACGGGAACTCCCGGCCGCCAACACGACACCGGTCACCCGCACGGACGTCATGCGCCTGCTTTCGCGGCCGTGAACGAGTCGCGGCACCCCGCCGAGCAGAACCAGTAGTCGGAGCCTTCGATGTGAGCGTGCTCGGTGTCCGGTCCGACCGCGACCGTCATACCGCACACCGGGTCCGAGGCCTCCATCGGCTCGGTCTCCGACCACGGCCCCTCGACAAGGCTGCCGAGCCTGATCTCCTTGATGATTTCGGCGACGACCGAGACCGCGATCTCCGCGGGTGTCTTGGCGCCGATCGGCAGCCCAACCGGGGTGTAGATGCGGTCTCGCTCGTCGACGGTCAATTCGAGCTCGTCGAGGATGGCGGCACCGCGCACCCTGCTGGCCACCAGGCCGACGTATCCGATACCTGCGTCCAGCGCGGAGCGGATCAACGTGGCCTCCGGACCGCCGTGGGTCGCGATCACCACGGCGGTGACAGGCCCCGGTTCCCCGGACTCGTCGCGGCGCACGTCGAACCCCAGCACCGCGCACACCTCGGCCAGCTTCTCCACGATCGGCGTCGTCCCACAGATTCGAATCAACGGTGCCGGAACCTGCGGCGCAAGAAAGATTTCCAACGCTCCTCCTGAAAGGCACGGGTTGACGACCACGGACGCGCCGGGTGCTTCGGGGAAGTGGACGTCGCCGTCGGGCAACACCCGCAGCAGCACGCTCTCACCCGTCTGTAACGCCCCCAGCGCCGCCTTGCGGACCGAGTTTTGCGCGCACTGCCCACCGACGAAACCTTCGATCGTGCCGTCCGGCGAAAGAATCGCCTCGTCACCGGGGCGCGCCGACGTCGGTTGCTGCGCACGCACAACCGTCGCGTGGACGAACGCCCTGCGGTCTCGCAGCAACTGTTTGGCACGTTCGCTGATCGTCATGTGCGCTCCTCTAGATCGGGGGTGTGGCCCGTCCCTGCATCGCCTCCCACACCCGCGACGGCGTCAACGGCATGTCGGCGTGCCGAACCCCGAACGGCGCCAACGCATCCACCACCGCGTTCACCACAGCGGGCGGCGAGCCGACGGTCGCGGACTCGCCGACACCCTTGGCGCCGATCGGGTGATGCGGCGACGGTGTCACGGTGTGACCGGTCTCCAGGTGCGGTACTTCCAGCGCGGTTGGGATCAGGTAGTCCATCAGCGAGCCGCCCAGGCAGTTGCCTTCCTCGTCGAACGCGATGATCTGCATCAACGCCATCCCGATGCCGTCGACGATGCCGCCGTGCACCTGACCCTCGATGATCATCGGGTTGATGCGGGTGCCGCAGTCGTCGACAGCCAGGAATCGCCGCACCTTCACCACGGCGGTGCCGGGATCGACGTCGACCACGCAGAAGTACGCACCGTACGGATACGTCAGGTTCTCCGGGTTGTAGCAGACCTCGGCGTCCAGCCCGCCCTCGATGCCCTCGGGCAGATCGCCCGCGCCGTGCGCGCGCATCGCGATGTCCTGAATGGTCACCGACGCCGACGGATCACCCTTGACGTGGAATGAGCCCTTCTCCCACTCCAAGTCGGCCACCGAGGCCTCCAGCATCCCGGACGCGATGATCTTGGCCTTGTCCCTGACCTTGCGGGCGACCAGTGCGGCCGCCGCCCCGGAAACGGGTGTGGACCGGCTGCCGTAGGTGCCCAGTCCGAACGGCGTCTGGTCCGTATCGCCGTGCACGACCTCGATATCGTCGGGCGGAATCCCCAGTTCCTCGGCGACGATCTGGGCGAACGTGGTCTCGTGGCCCTGGCCCTGCGTCTGAACCGAGAGCCGCACAACGGCTTTGCCGGTCGGATGCACCCGCAGCTCACACCCGTCGGCCATGCCGAGCCCGAGGATGTCCATATCCTTGCGCGGCCCGGCGCCGACAGCTTCGGTGAAGAACGACACGCCGATACCCATCAGCTCGCCGCGCTCGCGCTTCTCCTTCTGCTCGGCGCGCAGCGCATCGTAGCCGATCATGTCCATGGCCAGCCGGAGGGTCTTCTCGTAGTCACCCGAGTCGTACACCCAGCCGGTCTTGGACTTGTACGGAAACTGCTCGGGCCGCAACAGGTTTTGCAGCCGCAGTTCGACAGGATCCATCTTCAGCTCGTCGGCCAGGCAGTCCACCAGGCGCTCGACGAAGTACACCGCCTCGGTGATGCGGAACGAACATGCGTAGGCCACACCGCCCGGCGCCTTGTTGGTGTACACCGCCGTCATGTGACAGTACGCGGCCTCGATGTCGTAACTGCCGGTGAATACCCCGTAGAAGCCGGCCGGGTACTTCACCGGCGCGGCGGTCCCGTTGAACGCGCCGTGGTCGGCGAGCACATTGGACCGGATCGCCAGGATCTTGCCGTCCTTGGTGGCCGCGATCTCACCGACCATGATGTAGTCGCGGGCGAAGCCGGTGCTGGTGAGGTTCTCGCTGCGATCCTCCATCCACTTCACCGGCTTACCGAGCAGCAGCGACCCGACGATCGCGCAGATGTAGCCGGGGTAGATCGGCACCTTGTTGCCGAACCCGCCGCCGATATCGGGTGAGATCACCCGGATCTTGTGCTCGGGCAGGCCTGCCACCAACGCGTACAGCGTGCGGTGCGCATGCGGGGCCTGCGAGGTGGACCACAGCGTGAGCTTGCCGGTCACCGGGTCCAGGTCGGCGACCGCACCGCAGGTCTCCATCGGCGCCGGGTGTACCCGCGGATACACGATCTCCTGTTTGACCACGACATCGGCCTTCGCGAAGACCGCCTCGGTGGCCGCCGCGTCGCCGGTCTCCCAGTCGAAACAGTGGTTGCCCTTCTTGCCCTCCAGGTCGGTGCGGATGACCTCGGCGTCGGGGTCAAGCGCCTTACGCGCGTCGATGACCGGATCGAGCGGTTCGTATTCGACGTCAATCAGTTCCAGCGCGTCGCGCGCGGAGTAGCGGTCCTCGGCGACGACGAACGCCACCTCCTGCCCCTGGAAACGGACCTTGTCGGTGGCCAGCACGGCCTGCACATCGTTGGACAGCGTCGGCATCCAGGCCAGGCCCTTCTCGGCCAGGTCGGCGCCGGTGACGACGGCCTTGACCTTCGGGTGTGCCTGTGCCGCAGTGGTATCGACGCTGACGATGCGGGCGTGGGCGAACGGCGACCGCAGAATCGCCAAGTGCAGCATGCCGGGCAATGCCACGTCGTCGACATAGTTACCGCGACCGCGGATCAAACGGGGATCCTCCTTGCGGAGCATCCGGCCGTGACCACAAGGCTTTTGGTCGTTGTCGGCGGTGTCTTCCGGTGTGGGTGGCCGGGTCTCGAGGGTGGTCATACCACCGCCTCCTCGTTCGCATGGCTGGCAGCCCACTGGATCGACCGTACGATCGTGGTGTATCCGGTGCAGCGGCAGATCTGCCCGGAGATCGCCTCGCGTATCTCGTCCTCGGTCGGGTCGGGATTCCGGTCGAGCAGGGCTCGGGCGGTGATCATCATGCCCGGGGTGCAGAAACCGCACTGCAGCCCATGGCAGCGCATGAAACCCTCCTGCACCGGGTCGAGCTGGCCGTTGACCGCGAGACCTTCGACGGTGCGGACGTTGTGCCCGCTGGCCATCACGGCGAGCATCGTGCAGGACTTCACCGGCTCGCCGTCGACTTCGACGACGCATGTCCCGCAGTTGCTGGTGTCGCAGCCCCAGTGGGTTCCGGTGAGCCGCAGGTGATCCCGCAGGAAATGCACGAGCAGCGTCCGTGGTTCGACCTCTGCGGTCACCGGTTCGCCGTTGACGGTCATGTTCACTTGCATGGGCCTCTACCTTTCTCCGCGCGCGCGGGCGGCGGCCGTCCGCAGCGTCCGCTTGGTCAGTTCGTCGGCGAGGTGCCGCTTGTAGTCCGCGCTGCCGCGCATGTCGCTTGCCGGGTCGCATGCGGTGGCGGCGCGGCGGCCGGCTTCGGCGAATACCTCCTCGGTGGCGGGCTGACCGGCCAAAGCGTCGGAGACGGCGGCGAGCCCGGCGGCGTCGGCATTGACGGCGGTCAGGCCGACACGGGCGGCCGTGATCGTGTCACCATCGAGGGTCAGGCTGGCGCCCGCGGCGGCGATGGCCCAGTCACCCACCCGGCGTTCGACTTTCGCGTAGGCGCTGGAGCTGTTGGGCGACACGGGGATCCGGATTTCGACCAGCACCTCGTTGTGCGCCAACGACGTTTCGTACGGACCGGCCAGGAAGTCGTCGATCGGAACTTCGCGGGTACCGGACGGACCGCGTGCCAGGCACACCGCGCCAAGCACAGTGCACACCGTGGTCAAGTCTTCGGCGGGATCAGCCTGGCACAGTGAGCCGCCGACAGTGCCGCGGTTGCGCACGACCGGGTCGGCGATCACCTTCTCGGCGTCGCGGAAGATCGGGCAGACCGCGGCCAGCTCGTCGGACTCCAGTACTTCGCGGTGCCGTGTCATCGCTCCGATCCGCACTGCGCTCGGCTCGCCGTCTGATGTCGGCCTGCCGGCTCCGACGACGATGTAGCCGAGCTCCGGCGCCAGGTCGTTGATGTCGATGAGGTACTCGGGGTTGGCGATGCGCAGCTTCATCATCGGCAGCAGGCTGTGCCCGCCGGCGACGATCAGCGCCCCCTCCCCCAGTCTGTCGAGCAGTCCGATTGCGTGATCCACGCTGGTGGCGCGTTCATATTCGAAGGGTCCGGGTACCTGCATTGGCCGACCTCACTCCCGCGATGGGAAGTCCAGTCTCGGCCGTGCTAACGCGGCCGTCAATGGCCAGTTAAGTGATTACTTAACTCGCTCCGTCTGCGCCGGAGCCCAACGTCAGATTTGGGCCGTGAACAGGTCATACACGGTCGT
Source organism: uncultured Actinomycetota bacterium (assembly GCA_963811535.1). Taxonomy (GTDB): domain Bacteria; phylum Actinomycetota; class Actinomycetes; order Mycobacteriales; family Mycobacteriaceae; genus Mycobacterium. Next base: position 674,784 of record CAWERF010000005.1, read on the forward strand.
GCCACCGACGTCCATGGGCGCGAAATGCTGCCGCACCCAGGTGGTGATGGCCGCCGCGTCGGTGCTGGCTTGGCCGCCGCCCGGCCCGCCCGTCTCATCGGCGATGAAGTAGCGGACCTGCTTGTCGGCCACGTACCGCTGGAACTGGGCCAGCGTCGGTGAGGGGTCGAATCCAGCGAATCCGCCGATCATCATGACCGACGTACCGGTCCTCAGCTCCAGGCTGCTGGCGGTCAGTGCGCCTACCGAGGCAGCCGCCCAGCGCGTGTCGGCCACTACCAGGAGCGAACGCAGCGCCGAGTTGTTCGCCGCCGGGCTGCTGCCCGGGCTGCGAGCGCCGGGCCCCGACGTAGGGACAGGTCCGTTGTGCGGATGCGTCACCGTATCGATCGTGTAGCCGACAGGCGCCGCAAGCCCGAGGACGAGCGACGCCATCGCAACAGCAAGGGTTCCGCGGCGGCGCCGGTGTGACGCGAGCGCGAGGAGCGCGGCGGCGACGATCGAGCCGATCAGCACCACCCAGCGCAGCCCCGGCAGCCATTGCGGCGTGCGGTCGAGCAGGACGAACGCCCACCCGCCGGTCACCGCTGACATCGCCGCAAGGGTGACACGTGCAGCCCAGAATCCTTTGCGTCGCAACAGTTCTCGGCCAGATATCCCGATCAGCGCGGCTACCGCCGGCGCCAGCGCAACCGTGTAGTACGGATTAACGACCCCGCCGATGAAGCTGAACACCACGGCGCTGACCAACAGCCACCCACCCCACATCAGCAGGCTGGCCCGCACGCGGTCGGTGCGCGGGGCCCGCGCAGTCATCCACAAGCCGGCAAGCAACCCGATCAGCGCGGCGGGAAGCAGCCAAGAGATCTCGGTTCCCATCCCGGCACCGAACAATCGGGCGACTCCGGTACCGCCGCCGGACAGCACTGCGCCGCCGTTTCCGCCACCTCCGACATCACGCCCGATGCCGTTGTAGCCCAATGCCAGCTGCAGCAGGCTGTTGTCGGTGGAGCCACCGATGTAAGGCCGGGAAGACGCCGGCCACAGGCTCACCAACGCGACATACCACCCGGCGAAGACCACGACGGCCGCGGCCCCGGCAAGCAATTTGGCCAGCCGTTCGCCCACAGCACCCGGCGCGGCGATCAGAAACACGAGCACGAAGGCGGGGACAACGAGGAACGCCTGCAGCATCTCGGTCAAGAATGCGAAGCCGATTGCCGTGCCCGCCAACACGATCCACCAGGTGCCTGCCCGCTCCACCGCGCGCTGCATGCAGTAGGCGGCCACCACCAAGAGCAGCACCAACAGCGCGTCGGGGTGGTTGTAGCGGAACATCAGCGCAGCGACCGGCGTCACCGCAAGCACAGTCCCGGCCGCCAGCGCCGCCACCGGGCCGCTGCAACGGCGCACCGCCGCGTACAGCACCGCGACCGCGCCGACCCCCATCAACGCCTGCGGCACCAGCATTGACCAATGACTGAACCCAAACAGCCTGGCTGACAACACCATCACCCACAGCGCAGCGGGCGGCTTGTCGATAGTCATCACGTTGCCCGGATCGAGCGAGCCGAACAGCCAGGCCTCCCAGTCTTGTGTTCCGGCCTGCACAGCGGCGCCGTAGAGATCGTTTGCCCACCCCGACGACCCCAATGCCCACAGGTACAGGGCCGCGGCGGGCACGAGCAGCGCCAATACCGCCGGACGCTCCCATCGCGCGCACGATCTAGTCGGCATTCGGCGCGGTGGAGCGAGGTCGAGCCCGGGCAGCGCGGTTATGGCGAGGGTGCGCTGATCATCGATGACGGTCACGTGTCGTCCTTGGAGTGCCAGGCCTGGCGGTGATGTGAGCCATGGTCGCGGCGCTGCGTGGGAGGGCCATGGGCGCGGGCTATGCGGCAGCTATGAGACCGGCAGCTATGAGACTGGGCCGCCTCCCCCCAAGACCCTGACTAGAGATATCGTCGGATCGTCGGGCTTGATGCGTTCACTTGATGCGTTCATAGGGGACTCGCGGTGACAGAATCGCGGCCGCCGCCAGAGTGCTATCCCGATCCGGACGGCACCTCGCAGCGCCAGGCGCACGCCGCACAGCAGGCAGGGCCGCGCCATGGCGTGGCCCGACTCTGGCACGGACGCGCACCTGGGACAAAGGCGATCATCGTCATAGCGGTTCTCGCAGTGATCGCACTCCTGGGCGCCGGATTGGTGCTGCTGGTTCATCGCGAGGGGACTCCGCATATCACGATCGGCACGAAGCCGCCGCCCCTGTCGACCACTTCGATGGAGGACTGGACCGAATCCGTGTGTCAACCCGGCTCGTACCAGGATGGCGTCATCGGCAGTGGCCTTCCGAACGCAACAGGCACCGGGCACTGTACCGCCGAGAAGGACGCCGATTTGATCGTGGTGGGCACCTACGCCGGCAGGCAGTTGTTGGACAGCGACATCGCGCAATACCGGGGTGCGCTCTACGCGACGATTCGCCTGACCTCCGGTGAGATCTTCGCGTTCCTGGCGCCACTCCCGCAGGACCGGTCGGTGCTAGATCCGTTGACCAAATACGGATTCACAATCCACGGCAAGTGACGCGTCACCGCGCCGACGTAGGCTCAGTCCCGTGACACCGGCGCAGCTTCGGGCCTATTCGGCAGTGGTGCGGCTCGGCTCCGTCCGCGCAGCGGCCGAGGAGCTTGGCATGTCCGACGCGGGTGTCTCGATGCATGTGGCGCAGCTGCGCAAGGAACTCGACGATCCGTTGTTCAGCAGGACCGCGTCCGGCCTCGCGTTCACGCCTGGCGGACTTCGGCTGGCGAGCAGGGCGATCGAGATCTTGGGCCTACAACAGCAGACCGCGATCGAGGTCACCGAGGCGGCCCGCGGCCGCAGGCTTCTGCGCATTGCCGCGTCAAGCGGATTCGCTGAGCACGCGGCACCGGGGTTGATCGAGCTGTTCTCGTCACGGGCCAACGACTTGTCGGTCGAGCTGAGCGTGCACCCGACGAGCCAGTTCAAGAACCTAATCGGCTCGCGCGCGGTCGACATCGCGCTTGGGCCGGCGTACCAGGAGCCATCCGAAGCCGACGGATCGATTGTGGTGCGGCCGTTTCTGAAGTATCAGGTGATCGCGGTCGCGGCCCCGGACAGCCCGCTGGTGGGTGGCGCGCCGACGGCAGCGATGCTGCGCGAGCAGTACTGGATGCTGGGTCCGTCGGCCGGCAGCGTCGACGGTGAGATCGCCGGGATGCTGCGGACTTTGGGAATTCCCGAAGCGCAGCAACGGATCTTCCAGAGCGATGCCGCGGCTCTCGAGGAGGTGCGCCGAGTCGGCGGCGTAACGCTGACCATCGGGTTCTCGGTCGCAAAGGACCTGGCCGCCGGCCGGCTGGTCTACGTGAAGGGCCCAGGCCTCCAACGGTCGGGCGAATGGTGCGCGTCGACGCTGCCGCCGGCCGCCCGTCAACCCGCGGTGTCGGAACTCGTGCGGTTCATCACGACCCCACGATGCACGCAGGCGATGATCCGCGGCACCGGCGTGGGGGTCACCCGGTTCCGGCCCAAGGTGCACGTCACCTTGTGGAGCTGACGTCGCGGTTCGCTTCGAGCGCGCGGATCAGGCTGGCCGCGTCGTACGGGCCTTTGTGGCGCTTGCCGCCGATGAAGAACGTGGGTGTCGAATTGAGGTCCATCACCTCGGCGTCTTGCGCGTCGTCTTCGACCCGATGGCGCACCTTCGATGAGTGCGCATCGTCGTTGAACCGTTCGAGGTCGAGCCCGATGTCGTTGGCGTAGCGGTAGATATCCTCCCAGCCCAGGTTGTCCTGGTTCTCGAACATGACCGGGGTGAGATCGAAGAACCGGCCCTGCAGGCCGGCTGCTTCTGCGGCGCGTGCGGCGTCCATCGCGTGCGGGTGCACCCGTTCGAGCGGCAGGTGGCGCCAGGCGTAGCGCAACTCGTCACCGAAGTGCGCGCGGACCTCGTCGATGGACCCTGTTGCGCGGCTGCAGAACGGGCATTCGAAGTCGCCGTATTCCACCAGGGTCAATGGAGCGTCGGGCCTGCCGCGGATGTGGTCGCGCTCCGGGTCGACGGGCCGGACCAGAAACGCGCCGACGGGTTTCGGCGGGCTGAGCCAGTCGGTGATCCGGAAGATCGCCCACCCGAGCGCGAATGACACGACGGACGCGACCAGCACGCCGACGCGTGCCGCGTCCTGTCGTGCTGGATCGCCGATCGCGAGGTCGACGATGAAAAGCGCTATGGTGAAACCGATTCCGCACAGTGCAGCACCACCCACGACGCGTCGCAGTGTCAGCCCTGGCGATAGCCGGCCCATACCGGTGTAGTGCACGATCGCGGTGGCCCCGCTGATGCCCACCAACTTGCCGACGACCAAGCCGATCACGATGCCCAACGTCAGCGGTGAACGCAATGCGGCGGAGACGGTTTCGCGGTCCAGCCGCACGCCGGCGTTGGCCAGGGCGAACACCGGCAGCACCACGAAGGACACATACGGCGCGAACGCGGTCTGCAGGCGTTCGTTGATCGACAGCGCCTCGCGCAGGCTGCGCGCCGCGGCGCGCGCGTAATCCGAATTCGGGGACTGCCGAAACGCGCGGATGAGGTCCACCACCTGCTCGACCCGCCGACGCTCGGGGGTGAACGCGGGGATCGCCAGCGCGACCGCGACACCTGCCAGGGTCGGGTGCACGCCGCCGAACAGCAGCGCCAGCCACAGGCAACAAGCAAGCACGGCGTACGCCGGCCCACGTGCCGCGGGCAGGTAGCGGACCAGCGCCAGCAGGATGATCAGCGCGAACGCAACGAGCAGCCCACCGATCCGCACCTGCTCGGAGTAGAACAGCGCGATCACGAGCAGCGCACCGACGTCGTCGACGATGGCCAGCGTCATCAGGAAGGTCCGCAACCGCAACGGGTACTTCGGCGCGATCACGGCCAGCGCCCCGAGCAGGAACGCGGTATCGGTGGAGATCACCACGCCCCACGCTCGGGCATCGTCGCCGGTGTGGTTGAACGCCAGGAAGATCAGGGCCGGCAGCGTCAGCCCGGCCGCCGCGGCCACCACGGGCACCACCGCGCGTGCCCTGTCGGTGAGCTCACCGATCGTGAACTGGGCCTTGACCTCCAGCCCGACCGTGAAGAAGAAGAACGCCATCAGCGCTTCGTTGACGAGGTCGCGGACGGTCATGTCGGCGTGGACGTGCCCGAAGCTCAGCCCGACCGTGGTGTTCCAAAACGTCGAATACGTGCTCGCCCACGGCGAATTCGCCCAGATGATCGCAAGGAGGGCGAATGCCAACAGTATCGCCGCGGCGGTCTTCTCCCGTGTGGTGGCAGCGAAGCGATCGCGGCCGAACCGGGAGGGCAGCAGGCGGGTGGTCACAAAGGCAACCTCATGCGGTCAGAACGTGTGCGGCCTCCATCAGCATCCAGCCTGACAGCTGCACCGACAAATCGCGCTCCGGCACGGCCGACGCCGACACCGCGCCCTCGACGAACTCCCCGACCGCACCGGCCGCCGTGGGGACCTGCGCGGCCTTGCCCCAGTCCGCGCCGAACAGCGGCAGCCCGTCCACGGTCTGCCGGAGGTCCCACGCCGACTGCGCCGAGGTGAGAACGAGCTCGCGCGCGGTGTCGCGGGCCGTCTTGTCGTCGGGCGTATCGCCCGGCAGTGTGGTGGCGACCAGCGCCAGGTAGCGGGCGGTGATGCCGCCGAACAGGCCGCCGTCGCCGCCGCCGGTGCCCTTGAGCACACCGCCCGGCGCCATGCGGTCGCGGACCGCAGCAACCAGCCGCTGTACCCGAGGTGCGTGGCGCTCGTCGTGGGTGCGTGCGGCCAGCTCGGTTTCCAGCCCGAGCACGACACCCTGGCAATAGGTGTACTGGGCCCGCACCATCGAACCTTCCTTGATCCCGTCGAACACGAGGTGGGTCTCGGGGTCGATCAACGTCTCGTCGATCCAGTCGCCCATCAGCTGGGCCTGACGTAGTTCGCCGTTGCGCGCCAAGAAGATTCCGGCGGGCCCGTTGGCGGGGGCGTTGAAGAACCGGTCCTGCTTGCGCCACGGGATGCCGCCGCCGTACTCGGGCATCCACGCATTCGTGAACTGCTTGGTCAGCGTGCGCAACGCTCGGGGGCGTTCGACGCCGGCGAGCCTGCCGGAGCGCTCGATGGCCAGGGACAGCCACGCCATGTCGTCGTAGTAGTTGTTTATCCAGCGGCCGGTGTTGCGCAGGCGGTGCCCGTGCAGCTGTCGTTTGATCCGTTTGCGTCGATCCGGTTGCGGGTCGCGCACCTGCGCGTCGACCAGGCAGTCCAGCAGGTGGGCCTGCCACCAGTAGTTCCAGCTGCCGAACGAACGCTCATTTCGGGTCGACGGCCACCCGCAAACGCCGAGCTGCGTGGCAGGCAGATGCCACAACGGCGCGAAGTGTCGTGTTGTGATGGCGGCTTCCGCGCTGGCCGCCCGATTCGCCCATTGCTGCTCCATGCCTGAATCCTGCCTTACCGGGGGTCGGTCATATCGGTATCTCGCGCATTACCATGCGCGAACCAGATCGGCCCACTGACGAATCCAGGAGTGCATCGCGATGCCGGCCGCCACCGCGGCATTGATGCTGCGGGTGGAGCCGAACTGCGCGATCGACACCGTGACCGCCGCACCGGCGCGAGCATCTGGAGTGATTCCGGGCCCCTCCTGCCCGAACACCATCAGGCAATTGCGCGGCAGCGTCGTCTCCTCCAGCCGCACACTGCCCGGCACGTTGTCGACCGCGACGACGACCAGCCCGGCGTGCTGGGCGAACTCCAGCAGCTCTGCCGTCGTGTCGTGGTGGCGGAGCCGCTGATATCGGTCGGTGACCATCGCGCCGCGCCGGTTCCATCGCCGCCGCCCGACGATGTGCACGGTGTCGACCGCGAACGCGTTGGCCGTGCGGACCACGGCGCCGATGTTCGCGTCGTTGCCGAAGTTTTCGATCGCGATGTGCAGCGGATGCCTGCGCGTGTCGATGTCGGCGATGATCGCCCCGCGCGTCCAGTAGCGGTAGGCGTCGACGACGTTGCGGGCGTCTCCGTCGCGCAGCAGCGCCGGGTCGTAGCGCGGGTCCATGGGTGGCGTGCCGGGCCACGGCCCGACGCCGGGCGCGCCGGTGTTCCACTCGGTCGGGCCCGGAGCCGCTGGGCCGGCGACATTGGACCCCGGAGCCGCCGGGCCGGCGACATTGGACTCCCGCTCACTCATGGCTCACCCAGACCCCGGCATGCGTGCCCACCACCGACAGCGTCGCGTACAGCACGGCCTCGTTGATCTCGCCCTGCGTGCACAACGAGGCCGTGACGTGGACCGCGTCGAGTTGGGCGTACGGCAGGATCAGGACCGAGGACCCGTAGGCATTGCACTCGGCGGCGAGCCCCGGCGGAGGCAGGGTCGGCGAGACGAGGAGCATCATCGGCCTGCCGCGCTTGGCGGAGTCGTCGCGATATTGCGCGGCGAGCGCCCTGACGTCGACGCCGCGCAGCATGTAACCGTTGCCGGTGAACGCGCCTGCGTCGTTCAGCGACTGCTGCGTCAGTTGCAGGCCGTCGGCGCGGAACGCGTCGACGCTGCTGGTGGTGATGCTCAGGCCCGTGTCGCTGGTCTTGGTCGCCGGCAGCCCGACCGGAAACGCGGCGGGGTAGGCGGCGGCGGTGCCGGAAATGCGGTCGCGCGGCGAGTGGACGTACACCCCGCGCACCGCGGCCTGGTCCTGAAGCGGCCCGATGCACACCGTGCCGCTGAGCCGGTCGGGCGAATTGGCGGCCAACGGGCGGATCGCCAGCGTCGTCACACCACTGCAACTGCCCAGGCCGGTGGCTTCGATCGGGTGTGCCAGCGTGCTGTACAACCCGAAGCGGATGTCCTCCGGCTTGGCATGCGGCTTGCCCGGATCCGTTGGGGCAGCGTCGATGTCGACCATCACATGATCGATATCCCAGCGCAGGTTGGTCACCGACATGTTCCAGCCGAGAACCGCCTGCGATTCGCCGACCTTCGCGGCGATCGCCGCGTACGGCGCGGGGGTGGCGTCGTGTCGCGAGCATGCCGCGGTCACCGCGAGCACGGCGACCGACAGGATCGCGACCAGCGTGCGCAAGATCTTAGTGCGCCATCCGTTTGTTGGTCAGCCGGGTGAGCCACGCCGGGCTGAGCTGTGCAAGGTGGTAGAGGACCTTGGTCTGGCGACCGACCGGGAAGTGCACCTTCGGCGCAGGCAATCGCCGGTGCAGCGCATCCCATGCGGCGCCTGCGATGTCGTCCGGCGTCAGGTTCACACCCAGCGACCGCGTTGTACCGATGTCCACACCGGCGATCATCGCGGTGTCGACGAACAGCGGCCACAGCGCCATCACCGCGATGTCGTGGGGACGCCACTCCAGCTCCAGCGCCTCGGTGAGGCCGCGGACCGCGAACTTCGACGCGCTGTATGACGCGAGTTCAGGCTGGCCGTAAATGGCAGACGCCGAACACATGTTGAGCACCCGCGCCCCGCGGGTGTCGCGAAGATACGGGAAAGCCGCGTGACAGCCGTAGACGACACCGGTCACGTTGATGTCGACGATCTGCTTGTGGCGCGCGACAGGGATGTCGACGAATGCACCGGACGCCAGCACCCCGGCGTTGTTGATCAGCACGTCGAGCCGGCCGCCGCTGGCGTCGACGAACGCCCGCAGCCTCGACTGCCATGCGTCGTAGTCGGTGACGTCCATCGGCGACGTCCATACCGACCAGTTCTTTTGTACCGCTTCGGTTTTCAGCGCGGCAAGACTCACCTCGTCGACGTCGACGGCGCCGATTGCGTAGCCAGCGGATGCGAACCGGCGGACGATGGCCAGCCCGATGCCGCGGCCGGCGCCGGTGACGAAAACCGATTCCGTCATGCCAGCCCCAGGTCGGCCAGGCCCAGCGCGCTGCGGTAGGGCAGTCCCTCGGCCTCGATCGCCTCGGCGGCGCCCGTCGCGCGGTCCACCACGGTGGCGACTCCGACGACCTCCGCACCGGCATCGAGTGCTGCGCGCACGGCTGTGAGCGCCGAGTTCCCGGTGGTGCTGGTGTCCTCGACCACCAAAACCTTCTGTCCGGCGATGTCGGTGCCTTCGATGAGCCGTTGCAGCCCATGAGTTTTCACTGACTTGCGCACGACGAACGCGTCGATCGGGCGGCCGGGCGCGTGCATGATCGCGGTCGCGACCGGATCGGCGCCCACGGTCAGCCCTCCGACGGAGGCGTAGTCCCAGTCGGCGGTCAACTCACGCATCAGCTTGCCGATTAACGGCGAGGCGCGGTGGTGCAACGTGGCCCGCCGCAGGTCGACGTAATAGTCGGCCTCCTTGCCCGACGACAGCGTCATCCGGCCGTGGACCACCGATAGCCGTCGAACCAGCTCCGCGAGCTCCTCACGGTCGGCCTTCGTCAGCTCAGGTGCGGCCACGACCCTGCCCGAACGTCCTCGTCATCAACCGCACCAGCGAGCGGGGCGTCAACCGCAACGCGCCGGTCAACGCCTTGTACTGCAGCCCGGGGATGATCACCACTTCGCCGTTCGCGACTCCTGCCAGGCATTCCCGTACGACGTCGTCGACTTTGAGCCACATGAACGCCGGCATCGCCTTCATGTTGATGCCGGCGCGCTCGTGGAATTCGGTGTGGACGTAGCCGGGGCACAGCGCGTGCACGGTGACGCCCGTGCCGGCCAGCCCTCCGGCGAGGCCCTCCGAGAAAGACACCACCCAGGCCTTGGACGCCGAGTACGTCGAGCCTCGACCCGACAGCAGGCCGGCGACACTGGCAACGTTGATCACCGTCCCCGCGCCCGCCTCGAGCATCGGCGGCAACGCGGCCCGGGTCAGCTGCATCACCGCGGTGACGTTGACGTCGAGCTGCGCCTGCAGCAGCGCCGGATCGGCGGTCCAGAATTCGCCCGATGTGCCGAAGCCGGCATTGTTCACCAGCACACGCACTCCGGCGGAGAGTCGGTCGGCGGCCTTCGCGCGCCCGTCGGCGTCGGACAGGTCGGCGATCAGCACCTCGCTGGCAACGCCGTACTTGTGGTGCAGTTCGGCGGCCAGCTGGTCGAGGCGGGCGGCGTCGCGGGCGACCAGCACCAGGTCGTGACCGTCGGCGGCATAGCGCCGGGCGAAGCCGGCCCCGATGCCCGACGTGGGCCCGGTGATCAGTGCGATGGGGCGCGGCACAGCTACGGATGGTAGCTGCGCGGACCGGGGCGGCCTGTCCTGGTCTGCTGGGGCCGACGGATCGGCTCAGCGCGCGGCTGCTCGCGCCGGCCGGGCTCGGGAATGCGGTGGGTCGCGTCCGAACGGCCGGGCGGCAATTCCGCCGGCGGGGCCAGCGGTCGGCCCGGCGAGCCGTCGCGGCGCGACGCGGGCTGGCCGATGGCCTTGGGCACCGGGGGCAGCACGCGCAGCAGGTCGTTGAACTGCCGCACCGCGCGCAGGCCTTCGTCCCATTCGGCCCGCGTGCTGGTGATCGGCATGCTGACCAACGTCCAGTTCTGCTCGTTCCACATGATTTCCGCGCAGTCGGGCGCGGTGTGGGCGAATGTCACCATGCGCCGGTCGCAGGCGCGCCGCGCCGCGTCCAGGTTTGTGGAGTACACCATCCGCGGACCGATCGCGCCCAGCAGCCACATGTCGTTTTCCCGCGGTTCCTTCAGCCCCTTCAGCCGCAGGTCCATCACGACGTTGGTGCCGATCTTGCGGTGCAGCGCGATGACGGTCGCGACGTCTTCCAGGTCGAAGATGTACACCGCCTCGCCACGGATCTGGCCGAGGACGACGTTGTGGGCGGTGACGTCGCCGACGGTCGACATCACGCCGCGTTTCCAGCGGCTGACGATCTCCGCCGATTCCGCCTCGTAGTCGAAGCCGTGTGAGCGGGCCCACGACTTACGACGCCGGCCCCGCCCGCGTCGACGATCGATGTCGACGTACAGCAGCACCGCCGCGCTCACGAAACAGAGCGCGGACAGCGTGAACCAGAACGGGACCATTAGACGTAGCCTATCCGCTGCCCGGCGTGAAGCCCGAATTCAAGCAGATCACAACCGCGTCACATATACCTGTCCTAGCGTGTGCTCATGCCTTACGCGGACTACCCACACCTCCGAATTGCGGTCGAAGACCACATCTGTCGGGCAACTATCGACAATCCGCCGATGAACCTGGCGGATGCCGACCTCATCGCCGAAATGGGCCGCTTCGCCCAGCATGTCGCCGCCGACGGCGACGTGCGGGTGCTGGTCGTGGATTCGGCCGACCAAGACTTCTTCGTCGCTCACGCCGACGTGACGCTGCTGCAGGCGTTGCCGACCGACGACACGACTCTGCACGACGACCTGTCGCCCTTTCATACGATCGTTGAGCTCTTCCGGACCATGCCGAAGGCGACGATCGCGGTGATCGAGGGCATCGCCCGCGGTGGCGGAAGCGAGTTCGCGTTGGCCTTCGACATGCGTTTCGCCGCACTGGGCAAAGCCCGATTCGCTCAGCCAGAGGTCGCGGTCGGAATCATCCCGGGCGGCGGCGCGACACAACGGCTGCCCAGGCTGATCGGGCGTGCCCGTGCGCTGGAGGTGATTCTCGGCTGCATGGACATCGACGCGGCGACGGCGCAGGCGTGGGGATACGTCAACCGTGCCCTTCCGCCAGATGAGCTACGTCCGTTCGTCGATGCGTTGGCCACGCGCATCGCGTCATACCCGCTGGACGTGATCGGAAGGGCCAAACGCGCCGTCGATGCCGCCGTCGGTGATCTCACGCCTGGACTCAATGTCGAGGACCAGCTGTTCCGCGAAGCGCTCGCAGGTCCGGCCGCGGCCGACGGCATGCGGGACTTCATGAAACGCGGCGGGCAGACCCGCGACTTCGAGGCCGGGGAGCTGCCGTTCTAGTTCGACTTCGCGCTCGGCTCAGCCCAGGACCAGCGAGTCGCCGTCCGCGCTGACGTTCACCGGAACGGTGTCGCCGTCGTGAACCTCGCCGGCCAGCAGCATCTTGGCCAACTGGTCGCCGATGGCCTGCTGCACGAGCCGCCGCAGCGGCCGGGCGCCGTAGACGGGGTCGAACCCGCGCTGGGCCAGCCACTGTTTCGCCGGCAGCGAAACCTCGAGCTGCAATCGCCGCTGGGAGAGCCGCTTCTGCAGCTGCGCCAGCTGGATGTCGACGATCTGCACCAGCTCCTCGGGGTTGAGGCCGTCGAAGATCAGCACGTCGTCGAGGCGGTTGATGAACTCGGGCTTGAACGTCGCGCGCACCGCGGCCATCACCTGCTCCTCGCTGCCGCCCGACCCGAGGTTGGACGTCAGGATCAGGATCGTGTTGCGGAAGTCAACGGTGCGGCCCTGCCCGTCGGTGAGCCTGCCCTCGTCGAGAACCTGCAACAGCACGTCGAACACGTCCGGATGGGCCTTTTCGACCTCGTCGAACAGCACCACCGTGTACGGGCGGCGACGCACCGCCTCGGTCAGCTGACCGCCCTGGTCATAGCCGACGTAGCCCGGGGGCGCACCGACCAGGCGGGCCACCGAGTGCTTCTCGCCGTACTCGCTCATGTCGATGCGGACCATCGCACGCTCGTCGTCGAACAGGAAGTCGGCGAGCGCCTTGGCCAGCTCGGTCTTGCCGACGCCGGTCGGGCCGAGGAACAGGAACGATCCGGTCGGCCTGTTCGGGTCGGCCACGCCGGCCCGGCTGCGGCGAACAGCGTCGGACACCGCCTGGACGGCCTTCTTCTGGCCGACGACGCGCTTGCCCAGCTCGTCTTCCATCCGCAGCAGCTTGGCGGTCTCACCTTCCAGCAGCCGCCCGGCCGGGATGCCGGTCCATGCCGAGACCACGTCGGCGATGTCGTCGGGGCCGACCTCTTCCTTCAGCATGACGGCTTCGCGGGCCTCGGCCTGCGGTAGCGCGGCCTCCAGCTTCTTCTCGACCTCCGGGATGCGCCCGTAGCGCAGCTCGGCGGCCTTGGCCAGGTCGGCGTCGCGTTCGGCCCTCTCGGCCTCGCCGCGCAGAGTCTCCAGCTGCTCCTTGAGCCCGCGAACTGCGTCGATCGCGTTCTTCTCGTTCTGCCAGCGGGTAGTCAGTTCGGCCAGCTTTTCCTTCTGGTCGGCGAGCTCGGCCCGCAGCTTCTCGAGCCGCTCCGCCGACGCCGCGTCCTCCTCGTTCTCCAGCGCCATCTCCTCGATCTCGAGGCGGCGCACCAGCCGCTCGACCTCGTCGATCTCGACCGGCCGCGAGTCGATCTCCATGCGCAGCCGCGCCGCGGCCTCGTCGACCAGGTCGATGGCCTTGTCGGGCAGGAAGCGCGACGTGATGTAGCGGTCGGACAGCGTCGCGGCGGCCACCAGCGCCGAGTCGGTGATCCGCACACCGTGGTGCACCTCGTATCGCTCCTTCAGGCCGCGCAGGATGCCGATGGTGTCTTCCACCGACGGCTCGCCGACGAACACCTGCTGGAACCGCCGCTCCAGGGCGGCGTCCTTTTCGATGTGCTTGCGGTACTCGTCCAGTGTGGTGGCGCCGACCAGCCGCAGCTCACCGCGGGCCAGCATCGGCTTGATCATGTTGCCGGCGTCCATCGCGCCCTCGCCGGTCGCGCCGGCGCCGACGATCGTGTGCAGCTCGTCGATGAACGTGATGATCTGTCCGGCGGAGTTCTTGATGTCGTCCAGGACGGCCTTTAGCCGCTCCTCGAACTCGCCGCGGTACTTCGAGCCGGCGACCATCGAGCCGAGGTCCAGCGCGACGATGGTCTTGTCGCGCAGGCTTTCGGGCACGTCGCCGTCGACGATGCGCTGGGCGAGGCCCTCGACGATGGCGGTCTTGCCGACGCCGGGCTCACCGATCAGCACCGGGTTGTTCTTGGTGCGACGGGACAGCACCTGGATCACGCGGCGAATCTCGTTGTCCCGCCCGATGACTGGGTCGAGCTTGCCTTCGCGCGCCTGTGCGGTCAGGTCGGTGGAGTATTTCTCCAGCGCTTGATACGTGGCCTCCGGGTCGGGGCTGGTCACGCGTGCGCTGCCACGCACCTTGACGAACGCGTCGCGCAGCGCCTGCGGCGACGCGCCGTGGCCGGTGAGCAGCTTGGCGACGTCGGAGTCGCCGGTGGCCAGGCCGACCATCAGGTGCTCGGTCGAGACGTACTCGTCGTCCATCTCGGTGGCCAGCTGCTGGGCAGCGGTGATCGCGGCCAGCGATTCGCGCGACAACTGTGGCTGCGCGCTGGCGCCGGTGGTCTGCGGCAGCGCGTCGAGCAGGCGCTCATCCTCCGCGCGGATCGTGGCCGGCTCGACGCCGACAGCCTCTAGCAGCGGCGCGGCGATGCCGTCGTTCTGCGTCAGCAGCGCCATCAACAGGTGGGCGGGCCGGATCTCGGGATTGCCGGCGGCGCTGGCCGCCTGCAACGCCGAGGTCAGCGCAGCCTGGGTCTTCGTGGTCGGGTTGAACGAGTCCACGACACCTCCGATTCTCTAGGGAAAGTGCTTGTTGTCTTCTCCAACGTCGCAAAGGTTGAGTCTGTTCCGCTCAAGTTTGGCGATTTCTGCCGGATCGGCGTCCAAGCCGGCGGCGCCAATCCTTGGCCGCAAGCAATCGGGCCATCGCCAGCTGGAATCTGCCCTTCCTGCGTGTATACGGGTACCAGTTCACTTCTTTTTTCGTTGTGAAGCGCTCGGCGATGATGCTCTTAGGGCGGCAGTACTTCCGGATACCGTCGGCCCCGCCGGACCGCGAGCCCAGTCCGGAGTCGTTCCAGCCGGCGAAAGGTACCGGCAGCTGCGTGACGCCCAGGATGACGTTGTTGATCTGCACCGTTCCGGTGTTCATCCGCCGGGCCAGCGCCATCGCCTTCGTCTTGTCGCGCGTCCAGACGCTTCCCGACAGCCCGAACTGTGAGTCGTTGGCCTTATCGATCGCCTCGTCGGCATCACGCACCTTCATCACCGGCAGCGTGGGCCCGAACGTCTCCTCGTTCATGCAGTCCATGCCATGGTCGACGTCGACCATCACGGTCGGCTCGTAGAAGAGTCCGTCACTGCGCGCCTTGCCTCCGGTGAGAACCTTCGCGCCCTTGCTTACCGCGTCGTCGACGTGGCGGGAGACGATGTCCACCTGCTGCTTGGTCGCCATCGCTCCGATGTCCGACGAATAGTGCTTGTCGGCGTCCATCCCCTGACGCAACTGCGACGTCCTCGACACCAATTTCTGCACGAACTGGTCGTAGACGGGTTCTTCGACGTAAACGCGTTCAACCGAAATGCAGATCTGGCCCGCGTTGAAGAATCCGCCCCACAGGGCGCCCTCGACCGCCCGGTCGATATCCGCGTCGGCGCAGACGATCATCGCGTCCTTGCCGCCCAGCTCCAGGCTGCACGGGATCAGCCGCTGTGCCGCGGCGAGCGCGACCCTCCTGCTGGTGTTAACCGAGCCGGTGAACATCACGAAGTCGACGAGATCACCGACGGCTGAGCCGGTTTCGCCGAATCCGTAGACGGCGTCGAGCACATCCGGGGCACCGATCTCCTTCCATCCGTCGACGGCCGATTTCCACACCAGCGGCGTGCATTCCGACGGCTTGGACAGCACCGCACAACCGGCCATCAACGCCGCCGGGATGTCCAGCAACGGCACCGAGAGTGGGCCGTTCCACGGGGTGATCACACCGACTAGCGGGTACGGCTCGTGGGCGATGCGCAGTTTCTTGCCGGCGTTGGCCAGCCCCACCGGCCGGACGTCCTCGTCGGCAAGAAAATTTGCCGCGTTCTCGGCCCAGTAGTTGATCAACCCAACAGTGGATATCTCGACAGCCGCGTCTCCCCACGACTTGCCGGATTCCTGTTGGATGAGCTTTCCGAGCTCGCCTTCGTGATCAAGCAGCCAGTCGCGCCACTTGCAGAGCCATCTGGCTCGTCTAGCGGGTCCCATCGCCTGCCAATCCGGCTGTGCCGCCCGCAGCCGTGCCGCGACGGCTTCCACTTCGGCCCGCGGCGTGACCGGCACGGTGCCGACAACTTCTCCGGTGGCGGGACACTTCACGACCACCGAGGAAGGGGTAGTCGTCTTCGGCGATTCCGATCGTATTTCCGTCTGCGGTTGCATCGCGAACACCTCCCGGGGGCGCGTTGACCCCCGGCTTTCGACCCTAGTCAGCGTGAGCCTCCGCCGTGGGCCAAAGCGTCAGCCGGGCCACATGTAGCTGGGCAGCTGCGCCGCCACGGAAGGATCACCCAGGACCAGATCAGCGCCACCAGCAGCGCCGCGCTCAGACCCTCGAAGATCCGCAGCGCGACCAGGTTCCACGCCGGGATCCGCTCGGGGCCGAGCAGCGGGGCGGGCCCGAAGTCGGTGCCGGAGAACGCCCAGCGCGTCAGGGCGACTAGCGCGATCACCAGCCACACCACCGCGATCGTCGCCCATACGGTCACCCCCCCTGCGATGCGCTCGTGGTGAGTTCGCTCCACGGACGGGGTGCCGACTTCGCGATCGCCACACCTGGCTCCTTTGAATCGTTCTGCAGTTTCTGGCCGGAATCTGGTGTTGCGCGCTGTTAGGTTCTCATCGACGGCGCGACGGAAAGGCTGGCGATGTCGGGAAGTTGGGGTTCCGTCCTGACCGAGCTCGTACCGCTCGGGCTGGTGATTTCGCTGTCGCCGCTATCGATCATTCCGGCCGTCCTCGTCCTGCACTCGCCGCGGCCCCGACCGGCCGGGCTGGCTTACCTGGTCGGATGGTTGCTGGCCATCGCTGTTCTCACGGCCATCTTCGTTGAAGTGTCCGGCCTGATCGGCGGATTCCGCAAACCCCCGACATGGGCGTCCTGGGTCCGCATCGTGGTCGGGGCGGCGCTGATCGTCTTCGGCATCATCCGGTGGCTCAATCGCCACCGGTCGGCGCACTCACCGGCGTGGATGCGCCAGATCACCGACGCGACACCCGCCAAGGCCGGCGCCACCGCGGCGGTGCTTGCCGTTGCCAATCCGAAAGTGTTGTTCATTTCTGTGGCAGCGGGTTTGGCGATCGGTACCGAAGGGCTCGGCACTCTTCGAACCTGGCTGGCGCTGTTGTGGTTCGTCCTGGTCGCCGGATCGTCGGTCACGCTGCCGGTACTGGCCTACGCCTTCTCCGGCGACCGCCTCGATGATGCACTCACCCGGCTCAAGGACTGGATGGAGAAGCAGCACGCGGTGTTGGTCGCGGGCATCCTGATCGTGATCGGCCTACTGGTGCTCTACAAGGGGATCCACGCGTTGTAGGGACAGTGATTCGAGACCCAGCTCGGCCGCGTCCGCCGTGAGGTAACGCTGCACACTGGGCGCGATCAACGCGACCACCTCGTCGACGGTCAACGACGACAGCGGCGGCATACGCATGACGTAGCGCAGCATCGCGGTGCCGACCAGGTTGGTCGCCGCAGGTATGCCCGCACCATCCGGGTACCGACATCGTCGTCCCCCACCGCAGAGTCCTCCCACTGGCTGGGGCGCGTTCGGGCAATTGTTGCCTCAGGGCGCCAACGCAACATTGCTCCGGTCCGCCGCGTTTTTCGACGGCGCCGGCGCCGGCGCCGCGATAACGGCCTCGACCTGCTGGGCAGTCGCTGGGACGGTGCTGATCGCGGGCGCCGCGCTCCGCCGCAGCCGCGCCTAAGATCAGCGGGCGTGGGCCTCGAGGATCGCAGCAGACTGCGCAAGCTGCACGCCGCCCTCGATCCGCGGCTCGGCGGCGACGAAGTGATCCGCCGCTTCTACACCCGCTGGTTTGCGATCGACGCGTCCGTTCGCGATCTGTTTCCGCCCGACATGAGCATGCAGCGCGCCGCGTTCGGCCACGCGCTGACGTGGGTGCTGAATGAGCTGATCGCTCAGCGGGCCGAGGAACCGGTGTCGTTCCTAGCGCAACTCGGCCGCGACCACCGGAAATACGGGGTCCTACAACGGCATTACCAGACGCTGCACGACGCGCTCTATTCCACGTTGCGCACCGAGCTGACCGAGCAGTGGGATCCGGCGCTCGAGCAGACCGCCCGCGAAGCGCTGGCACTGATCGTCGGGGTGATGAGGGGAGCCGCCGACATCGACCCCGGGCCGGCGTGGTGGGACGGCACCGTCATCGAGCACCGGCGCGTCTCGCGTGACTTGGCGGTGGTGCGGCTGCAGCTTGACCGCCCGATGGACTACTTCCCCGGCCAGTACCTCAACGTCGAGGTTCCACAGTGCCCCCGCCGCTGGCGCTACCTCAGCCCGGCCGTGCCCGCCGACCCGGGCGGGACGATCGAGTTCCATGTCCGCTCGGTGCTCGGCGGCATGGTGAGCACAGCGATCGTCGGCGAGACGCGGCCCGGCCACCGGTGGCGGCTGTCGAGCCCGCACGGCGCGATGGAGATCGACCGCGACGGCGGCGACGTTCTGATGGTGGCCGGCAGCACCGGGCTGGCACCGTTACGCGCCCTGATCATGGATCTCGCGCGCTACGGCCATAACCCCCGCGTGCACCTGTTCTTCGGGGCCCGCTACCCGTGCGAGCTGTACGACCTGCGCACCCTGTGGCACATCGCCGCGCACAGTCCGTGGCTTGTGGTGTCACCGGTGTCGGAGTACAACCAGGACCCCGCGTGGGCGACGAAGTACCCCGACGTGCAGCCACCCCGGGGGCTCAACGTGCGTCAGACGGGACGTCTGCCCGAGGTCGTGACGAAGTACGGCGCCTGGGGCGACCGGCAGATACTGATCTGCGGCGGCCCGCACATGGTCGCCGCAACGAAGGCCACCCTGATCGCCAAAGGGGCTCCACCGGAACGCATTCAGCACGATCCGACCGCGTGAGCGAGACCGACCGGCGGTTTTGATGACCTTCGGCTCTATTGCTGGCGGTCCGACCCATGGACTATGAGGGGCGTAATCCCCGACCGAAAGGGATGGCGATGAAGCCCGCTGGCGAGGTGGAAATGTCCCGACAGGATCTCGACGGGGTCGCCTGGAACTTCCTGAGTTCGGAATTCACCGGGCCCATCTACGCGGACTGGCCGATCGACCGGCGCGTCGAGGCCTACCTGCTCCACCACGGGATGATGGGCGTTGTCAACGACGGGGGCACCTACACCGCACTGCTGGACCGGATCATGGCCAACATCGGCCCGGCGCTGCGTCGCGGGATCCTTGCGCCGTCGAGGATGTAGCGGCACCCGCAACGCGGGTCAATACGGCAACGGCTTGAACTCCACCCATGCTGTCGTGGCACGATCAACGTCATGCCTGAGCTGCCCGCTGTGACGTTGACCGATCCATCGTCCAAGCTGACCGCCGAATTCGTCCCGGCCGCCGGGATGATCGGAACCTCCCTGTCCGAGGACGGCGTGGAGCTTCTCGGCCAGCGCCGCGGCCTGCATGCATACGTGACGACCGGCAAGACGATGGGCATCCCGATCCTCTACCCGTGGGCAAACCGGCTGAGTGCGAACAACTATGCCGTCGACGGCGGGATCGTCACGTTGGTGTCGGGTGTCGGCGGTGTCCGCACCGACGAACACGGCGTGCCGATCCACGGCGTGCTCGCCGCCTACCCGGGCTGGCGGACCACCGAGCAGACCGAGAACCGCTTGACCGCCGAACTCGACTTCGGGGCCACGCCGCGGCTGCTCGCCTGCTTCCCGTTTCCGCACAAGCTCACGCTGGACATGACCCTGTCCGATCGCGCGTTGACCGTGCGGACCACCGTGCGCCCGACCACCACCGCGCCGGTACCGCTGTGTTTCGGCTTTCACCCCTATCTTCAGATCCCTGAGGTGCCCCGCGCCCAGTGGCAGATCGAGAGCCCGGCCATGCGCCACCTTCTTGTCGACGCTTGGGGGCTGCCCACCGGCACATCACAGCCGCATCCGGCTGGCGCAGAGCTATTGCGGGACAAGGTGTTCGACAACGGATACGACGAAGTGCCGCCGGGTGCAGTGTTCGCGGTGTCCGGCGGTGGCCGTCGCATCGAGGTGGTGTTCGACGAGGGCTACCCGGCGGCACAGATCTTCGCGCCCACCAATGACGACGTGGTGTGTTTCGAGCCGATGGCAGCGCCAACCGACGCGCTGCGCCGTGGCAACTTCCGGGTGGCCACGCAGAAGGAGCCGGCGACCGCCGCGTTCACCATCAGGGTGATCAACGAGTAGGCCAGTTCAGCCTTTGCACTTCTCGTACTGGTCGAGAATGGCGGGGTCCGCGGAAGTCGTCAACTAACGATAAAAGCGCAGGTCGCAGCGTTGCCCGCAATCTACGGCGTCGAAGTCGTCCGCAGTGCGTCCGCAGCAGATTTGATTGCCGCGTCCAAACGGTCCGCGACACAATAAAATCTGGATCTACGGCGAGAGTGATAGCCGCCGCGCACGCACGAAGTCCGGCTAGGTAGAGGGAGAAGCGCCTAAATGGCTGTCGCAGACGATCTACAAAAACTCGCCGCACTGGATGTTTGCTACCTTTCCGCGGCCTGGGTCACTACCCCCGCTGTCATGTTCTTACAGGGAAGACTGCGCGAATCGGTCAAGGGCGATTGGGTATTTTCCACGTCTTTGGGTCAGAGCGGAGTGGTTGGCTTTGATCTTGGGCCTGAAACCATCAACTGGACTTCCTCGGAGAGTCCTGCAACCGGACTGCAAGTCAACGTCAATTACACAGTCCAACTCGCCCTTAACCAGCTTCAAATCGTCTTGACTCTTTCGAGCGTTCTTTCGCCCGTATTTTCCGAATAACGGGCACTACCGTGATGGGGAGTTCGTCACGGGGCCGAGCCGGGCGGCAGCAGATTTGATCGCGGCGTCCAAGCGGTCCGCCACACCGTCCAGATCCTCGTCGAAAAGGTCGGCGTAGATGTCGAGGGTCATGGACGCTTTCGCGTGCCCTAGCATCCGCTGCACCGCCTTAACGTTCGCGCCCGCGCTGACCGCCAGGCTCGCGGCAGTGTGCCGCAAGTCCCTGCTCGACGCCGCCCGGCATTGGGTGTTGCGGGTCGAGACCTGCCAGGTGGCCGAGTGCGAAGCCAGCAGCGCCGTCTCGGCCGCCGCCGACTGGGCCGCCCACGGGCGAAGACTCCAAGAGCACAACGAGTTCTGTGCAGATCGGCCCTGGATGAAACGGAGGGCATCATGAGCGATGACATCGACCGCTCTGACGAGCTGCTCGACTGGTACGCAGAAGGCGACGCCGATCCGGATGTCACCCATTCGGCGCATCTGGGAATGGCCGTCAAGCTGGCTGAGCAGTTCGACGGCAAGCTGCTCTACGTCGAGAAGGTGGGCTGGCACCGCTGGGACGGCGCGCGCTGGGCGCCGGGCGCGGCCAGCTACGCGCGCCGGGCCGTGCACACCGTCATCAAGCGCCGATCGCGCCGCGGTCGAAAAGCTGGCCATATCGGAAAAGGAACGCGCGAGACTGCTCCCGCGGATAGAGCGTTTCGAGACCGCCAGCGCCATCACCGGCATTCTCACCGAAGCGGCTGTGCTGCAACAGTTCTGGGTCGACGTGAAAGACCTTGACGCTGACCCATGGCTGCTCAACTGCGCCAACGGCACACTGGATTTACACGCGATGGCGCTGCGGGTGCACAACCCCGCGGACCGCATTACCAAAGTCACCCACGCCGCCTACCTACCCGGCGCGGACGGTACAACCTGGGGGCGGTTCCTGCAGCGAGTGTTGCCCGACGCGGACGTGCGCGACTACCTGCAACGGCTCACCGGCCTGTCGCTGCTCGGGAAAGTCAACGGCGACAAGCAGATAGCAGCGATCATGACCGGTCGCGGCGCCAACGGCAAAACCACCTACGTCGAGGCGGTGATGTTCGCGCTCGGTGACTACGCGATGCCGGCCGACCCGGACCTGCTGATGGCCCGCAACGGCGAAGTGCACCCCACCGGGTGCGCTGATCTGCTCGGTAAGCGCCTGGTGTCCACCGCCGAGACCAAGGAGGGCCGCAGATTCGACCTGGCACTGCTCAAACGGCTCACCGGCGGGGACACCATCAAGGCGCGGTTCATGCGTCAGGATTTCTTCTCGTTCAAACCGTCGCATCTGCTGTTGATGGCCACCAACCACCTGCCGCAGATCGAGGAGACCACCGAGGCGGTGTGGCGCCGCGTCCGGGTCATCCCGTTCGTTGTCCAGATACCCGACCACGAGCGCGACGAGTCGCTGGGTGATCAGTTGGAGGCCGAAGCCGACGCGGTGCTGCGCTGGGTCGTCGACGGCTGGGTCGACTACCGCGACCGCGGCAGCCTCGACGAGCCCGACCAGGTGTGTGTGGCCACCGACAACTACCGGACCGACGCCGACGTGGTGGGACGGTTCATCGACGCCGAGTGCCACGCCGGGGGGCGCAGTCCTCGGCCACCACCAAAGCGCTCTTCGAGCGTTTCCAGCGTTGGGCAGCAAACGAGGCCTGCGAGGAGTTGAGCAAGGTGGCTTTCGGCCGCGCGCTCACAGACAAGGGGTTTCTGGTGGATCAAGACGACCATCGTCGGCTGCGCCGCGGGATCTGCCTGCGCGAGCGCGAGGATGAAAGCGCAGGTCAATGATCATGTTGGGCGTAAATGGCCTAATTTTCGGTGTTCTCCTAATTTTCGGTGTTCTCCTAGAAACGGCACTTTCTAGGGAGTCGCCGAGATTTAGGCCATTTACGCCCAAGGCGCCCAACGATGTGCGCTTCAGCAAACGCCAGGAGGCGACGCTGTGACCGCCGCGGTCCGGTTCGATCGGCACGGCGACCGGTACGCGATCCGGTTCAGCTTCGACCCGACGATCGTCGCGATCATCAAGACCATCCCCACCTGCGCCCGATCGTGGCATCCCGCCAGCAAGACGTGGTTCGTCGACGACCTCTACGCCCAGCAGCTCGCCCGCGACATGGCCGCGCTGGGCTTCCTGATCACCGGCATCGAATCGGTAGGCGGTGACCTGTCGGACTGGGCCCGTATCCTGTTCCGCCGCGTCGGACCGGCACGCGCCGGGTCCGTCTTCCGATCACTTTCGCGCGTCCTGCATCCGGACGTCGCGACCGGCGACGCGCAGCTGCAGCGCGAGTTGAACGCCGCGCACGCCGAACTGTTGACCTACCGAAAGGAATCCGCATGACCACCACCGCCGTCGAGGACCCCGACCTGTGCTGCATCTGCGGCGGCCGCCCCGCCGCCGTGTTCGGTATCTGCCTACGCTGCATACCTAAAGCCGTGTGGTTCATCGACCCACCATGGAGCGACTGATGACTGACGACCACCGCGACGCCGTCGCCCCCAACTACCGCGATCGGGCCCGCGCGTGCCGCCTCGTGCTGGCGATGCTGTCCGAGGACTTCGATCTCGTCAAACGCATCGTCGGGGAGCCGCAAACCGCCGGCGACGTCACCCACCTGATCCTCGCCCTGGCCGACGAGGTCGTGTATCAGCTGAACCGCCGCACCGACATTAACCCGCTGCACTTCGTCGAAGACAGAATCCAGCACTTCCTCGGGGAGGCCGAGAAGCACGGCCAATAGCGGTGCGTACGTAGTACGCTTAACGTGCGACTGACACCCGCCGTTGACGATCGCCGCCACCGGAGTGCATCCCGCTGACCGCCGTCGGACGCCAGGAAAAGGTCGCCGAGATCGCCGAAGCTGCAGCTCGGGTCGATCCCCACTAACTCACGCGCCAGACACCCCAGGAGGGTGCACGCATTCAACCCCAAAGGGGACATCATGCTTCCCGGAAACCGCGCCAAAATCAAGGCCCTCATCACCGAAGCCCGCGACTTCATCGACAACCCCAACGTCAGCACAAAGGCCATCAAAGTCCGCATGGACGAGTTCGAACGCGAATGCGCCGACATCGAAGCCGCCGACGCCAAATCGAAGGAATACCGCTCCAACTACGGCGTAGGCCCCGGCGACGACACATCAACAACGGCGCGCACCAAAGCGGTCGGCGGCCCGAAGTGGAACCCGCCCGCCCCGTGGCACGCCTCCGAGGAGCAAGTCGAGTCCCTGTGGCTGGCCGCTAAAAACCGGCTCCCCAGCTACAGCTTCGAGCTTGGTGAGAAGGCCGCACCGTCCTGGAACGTCCGCACCAAACAGGTCGTCGAGGGTGCGCCCGGCTCGTTGCTGCCCCCGGCGTTGCTGCCCGAAAGAAACGTTGAATTTGCCGTATGGGCCTGACCGGCTTTTCTCGCATTTCGTTGGGGAACGGCAGATTCGCAGCAGGTACAGTATCTTCAGCATGTGGGCACGCTCAACCAGCCCTTCCCACACCGGAATTGGGCACCAAGCAGGACTTAGGCATGTAGTGGGCCCCAAAGGCGGTGTCATTCAGAAGATAAGTGCCCTCGCAAGCGCGTCGACCGAAATCTTGGACGACCTGCCCGTATTCCATCAATTTGTGAGCAACGATTTAGGGCGCGCCGTCATCGACGCCGAGACCAACTGGATCGTCAATGCGTCTGTGACAGGCCTGATTTGGCAGACCAACACGCTCACCCGCCTGGTCGGCGCGGACCCGCCAATCGACGCCCTGGAGAAGGCCGTGGACGACGGGGAAGCGCGTTCGGTAAAGTAGACCGCCTTGCGATGCACCCAAAGACGGTGGGCTACTTGAAGAGACAGAAGACAACTTTGGGAAATTACATCCTGAACCCTGATCCGACGACCGGGCTCGTCGACACCATCTGGGACGCCAAAGTAATCCAAAACTCTTACATACCAACGGCCTACGTCATCGCATTCGATTCCACCCAAGCGATCCTGGGTTGGACACGGCAAGCGTTGACGATCGCGATCAACCCGTGGGGATCGCCCATGTGGCAGACCAACTACATTTCTTTTCGAGCGGAAGAAAGAATCGCGATCGGAATACCCAGGCCGACAGCGGTCAACATCGTGTCCGGCTTCCCAGGCGCCGGCTCATAACAGGCCCCTGCCCCGGGGCCGGGTTTCTCGGCGGATTCCGCGGCCCCGGGCAGGCACAACCAAGGGAGACAACCGTGCCCCGCCGCACCAAACCCAAACCGCCTGACCCGTATGAGTCGATCCCCCTTGCCGACTAACGCGACGCGCTGCGCGAAGCCGGCGCACTCGACGGCCTGAGCCCGGCCGACGCCGCGAAAGTCGCCGAACAAATCGGCCGCCGCGCCTACTGGTACAAGTTCACCGGCGACGGCCTCACCGACAAACGGCACATCGAAGAGCTCTACAACCGCTCCATGAATGCCCGCTACAAAGCTGACGGTGAGCAATGGGACGACCCCGCCTGGGTCTCACAAGCCTTCACCCTCGCCAAACAAGCGCTGCCCGCCGCACCGCTGTGGCCGAGCGGCTGGCCACCAGGCTGGAACCCCGACGACCCGGCCACCTGGAAACTGGAAGACACCTGACATGGCGCAGTACACAATCACCCAAATCCCGGCCACGCCGACCGAGTACGTACTCAACAACAACAACGGCTTCGTCGCTCAATACTCAACCCTCGCGGCGACTTTGAGCTACCTGGCCGGCGTGATGGTCGCCGGCGACAGCGTCATCTACATCGTCGAGCCCGCCGCGTCAGGCCAACAGTGAACGCCGACGGCCCGCCCGACGAGCGCGCTGACTACGACAAGATGGCGCGCGCCGCTCAGCAGCGGGCCGCCCGGCTGGCCAGGGAAGGCCGCCCACAGCCGACGCCCCAAAGTCGACGCACAGCCGACGCTGACAGCAGCGGACAGCAGCGGCCGCGCTACGCAAGGCTGCCACCGCGGTGACCATGACCATGGTCGTCACTAATGCAGCCACCACCATGACGATGACGACACCGACGACGCCACCACCATCATGACGATGAACGACACCGGCGGCATCAACCATCCACGCCGGGAACTTGGGTGCTGATGAAAGACGACGGTTGAGATTGGCGGGCGCGGTACTGGTATCGCTACCATCCACACTGGTAGCCGCTGGTAGGGGATACCCGGTCAAAATCACGAACGCGATGGCCGCGCCGCGATGCATCGGCATCCCAAAATCGCACAAACGCAATTTCGGTGTTTTGCTGACGGTGCGCGGGGTTTTAGGTCGTAATGCGATACAATCACCGCAGGTCAACGGCGTTTTGAGGCTGTTTTGACCGGCTCCGGTGAAGGGAAATCCCTGATGGACAAGCACGGCTGGCAACAGTATTACCGCGGCTGCAGATGTGACGTGTGCCGTGAGAGTGTGCGGGCGCGTGTGGCGGATCGTCGGGCGGCGAAGCGGATGCTGCGGCCAGTGCCGGCGGTGCCTCGTGAGGAAAATTCCTCACCTGGTCCTGCGCCACCTGCGGAAAGTTCCTCAACTGAGGAAAATTCCTCACCTGGTCGGTGTGTGTCTGCGGTGCACGCCGAGTTGGCGGCGCTCGGGGACCTGCGTGGGCATGAGGTCGCCGCGGCGGCGGCGGTGGCGTTGGCCCAGATTCTCGACAGTGGTCGGCATGTTCCGACGGTGCCGGTGGCGGTGAAGCAGCTCATGCCCGTGATGGAGACGCTGAATCGGGAGGCGGCGCCGAAGCCGGGCCGTTTGGCGAGGGTGCAGGCGATGACCGCGGGCAGCACCTAAGCGAATTAGCGGTTGTCTGGCTTCGCCAGCCTTGCGGCGAGCTCGTCAAGCCTGGCTTGGTGCTGTGCGGCCCCTTCGGCCTTCTGCGTGCTGCGTTGCCGTTCCGCGAGGACACCCGGTAGCACGGTGGCCTCGTATTGGTCGTTCGCATACTCGACGGCAATGTCAATCGCCTCGATGAAGTGCTCCACCTCGTCCTCGCGGATGTGGGTGGTGATCCCGTCGCCGTCCGTGCCGGAGTAGCTGTGGTGGGCGGGGACACCCAGTTCGATCACCTTGGCGTTGTAGTACTCTCGCCACCCTGTGGGGTACCGCGGGGCGGTGCGCACATCAATCTCGACCTGGTCGGGGTCACCCCGTCTGGGCTTCAACTTTGGTGCACCGACGCGCGAGATCCTCACCCACTCCGCTGCCATCTTGTCGATTCCCCGTTTCGTCGTAATTCAGGTATCTCGCACTCGACCCGGTTTTATCACACCGGCCGAGCCGGTTGGCTTGCTTGAATGAGATCCGCGCGGCGTCCGAGACGCCGCCGGTGAGTGTGGTGCCGCGGTCGTTGACGGAGTGGCGGCGGTTGGCGGCGGCGCTGAGTCAGTCTGGCCTCGCGAGCGTTTGAGGCGAACGGCAGGTAGAAACGGCGGTCTTGTGGCGCGCGTACGTCTAGCGTCCCGTCACATGAAGATTGATCTGTCCGAGGACGAGTTTCAAGCACTGAGCAGTCACCTGCACACACGGTTCAAAGATCTGCCGCCAGCCCCGGTCTACCTCGTTCTGATGTCGTTAGTTCCGAAGCCGGCCGACATTACCGCTTCACTGAGGTTCTACATGCCAGGTGAAGCAACGACCGTTTGGCGTGTCCATCTCCTGACCCGGAGTGCTCTTGCGGTCGCAGACGTCAAGTTCCAGGCCGAGCTTTACACGCGCCGGGAGGAGGATCGGTATCGCCCTCCTTCCAGTGCGAGCCCGCCCGACTTCGAAGTTAGGGAGGCGTGGGTACGTCCGTTGGACAGCATCGTAGAGTATTCGGTCAGCCTCGGCGGCGTCATCCTCGGGAGGGACTGGTTCGCCGTCTCCGCCAAGGTCAAATTCCGCGACCTCGGCGAGCCTGTCGAGCTACCCGCGCAGTCCTTTACCGACGACGCCGAGGATCAAGAGCGATCGGATAAGTTCCTGCTGACCCTTCGCGAGTCGATACCCTGGCTGGCTTAAGACGCCGAGACGTTGGGGTGTTCTTCCGCAGGCCGTCCGCAGCAGTATTTGCGACAGTTTCCGACAGCCAACGGTCCCAACGCTGTGACCTGCTAGCGTTCCATGCAGCCAATGCAGCTTGAACCAGCAAACGTGCAGTTCAGCCTTTGCACTTCTCGTACTGGTCGATCAGTTCTTGTTCGGCCGGGCTCGGCTGATAGGCGCGCTGTGTGCACCCGCCGATCGTGATGGCCACCGGCCCGACCGCACGACCCTGGCTGTCCAGACGCCGTTCCATCTGGTCACTGGCGGTGTAGAGGATCGGCGGCGGGAGCGTCGCGACAATCGGCAGGTGCGCGCGTGCGAGCCGGATCGCGATGTCGGGATCCGCCGACTGCGGCCCCTCCGAAACCCACAGCGGCGGCCCGTTACCCGAGCTGTCGATCGACATCACGTCGATATGGGGGATGAACTGGTCACCGTTGAGCCTGTTCCACACTTCGATTTCCGCCTGGTTCGGCAGGCGCCCCAAAGTCTCGATGCCCCCGCCGAGGCTCTTGCCGGCGATGACCTTCCACTCACCGCTGCTCAGATCAGCGAATTTGCCTTCCAACGTGGCGAATGTCGAGGCAACGTCGCTGAAATCCGCATCGATCGGAATGGTGATCGTGCCGCTGCTCGGATGATTGACGACCTGATTGGCTGGCGCGTCTTTACCGACCACGATCGTGGGCCGGAAAAACAGAGTCGCGTCGGGAAACTCGTGCAGCATGTCCACCCAGCTGCGCGCCTGCTGCTTGATCTGGTCGGCGTTGGTGATGTCGTGGGCACCGGTGTCGATCGTGAGGTAGTCAAATCCGCGCCTGGCACGGAAGTTGCCTTTGTACGGGGCGTAGTCGACGGTCCGAAGACTGTCGAGATATCTGTCGGTGATGCCGACGAGCTGATCGGCGGTGATGTCGTCGGCCAGCTGGACCTCGACGTTGAAATAGACCTGACCGTGGTCCGGGTCGTTGACCAGCTTGTCGGTCGCGGCCTTCACACCCGGCATGTGCTGCAGCTGTTGTGCTAGCTGGTCCAGCTGTGGCTGGCGGTCGGGAGGCTTGGTGTTGGGGTTGGTGCTGGGGTGGGAACAGGCCGCCACAACGGCCACCAGCAACACGGCAACCCATCTGCCGCCTCGCCGCATCCACCCCCCGGCCACGGTGGTCGCTGACACTCTGCTATTTGACCACTACCGCCCCTTGCGGGGCTGCCAGACCACCAGTGCGGTGCTCTTCGGCACCACCGCGACGTCGCGGCGCCGGTTGGCGCGCAGCTCCTCGACCTCGTCCGCCATTTCCCGCAGTCGCGATTGCAACGCCTCCACCTGGTTGGTCAGCTCGATGATCCGTTTGATGCCGGCAAGGTTGACACCCTCGTCCTGGGATAGCCGCTGCACCTCGCGAAGCGACTCGACGTCGCGTTCGGAGTACCGCCGCCCGCCGCCGGTGCTGCGCCGAGGCCTGACCAGCCCGAGCCGGTCATAGGTGCGCAGTGTCTGCGCGTGCATCCCGGCGAGCTGCGCGGCCACCGAGATCAGAAACGTGCGGGAATCCTCCGACTTACTCATCTATTGCCCGCCCATCCGGCCCTCGGGTCGAACCCGCTGGCCCGCTCGGCGGCCGCGTACTTCTCCAGCGCTTCGAGCGCGGCGCCCTCCAGGTTCGGCGGAACCGCGATCTTCACGGTGACCAGCAAGTCGCCGTGTCCGCCGTGGCGCTTCGGCACACCGCGACCGCGCACCCTCAGAATGCGCCCGTCGGCGGTGCCCTTCGGCACCCGAACCCCGACCTTGCCTTCCAACGTCGGCACCGAAAGCGTTGTGCCCAATGCCAATTCGTGGAAGCTGACAGGCACGTTCACGGTCAGGTCGTCCCCGTCGCGGCCGAACACCTTGTCGGGACGCACATGAACGGTGACGTACAGGTCGCCCGACGGCGCGCCCCGCAGCCCGGCCTCACCCTGACCGGGAAGCCTGATGCGTTGGCCGTCCTCCACGCCAGGGGGAATCCGGACGTTGATCGTGCGGGTGCGGGTCGTGACGCCGGTGCCTTTGCACTCGCTGCACGGGTGCTCGATGATCGAGCCGGTCCCGCGGCAGTCGGTGCACGGTTCGGAGAACCCGAACGCGCCCTGATTGCGGTTGATCACCCCGGAGCCGTTGCAGGTGGGGCAGACCTTCGGGCTGGTGCCCGGACGCGCGCCGCTTCCGTGACAGTTCGTGCACGGCGCGGGGCTGGTGAGCCGCAACGGCATCGCGACGCCCTTGGTGGCTTCCAGGAAGTCGAGCTCGGTCTCGGTCTCGAGGTCGTTACCGCGACGCGGGCGGCTCGGCCGTGGCGAGGCACCGCGGCCGAACAACCCGCCGAACAGGTCGCCGATGTTGGCGCCACCCGTCTGCCCCGCGGCGTCGAACAAATCGTTGAGGTTGAACTCGGTAGCGTCGCCGCCGGCGCCGAATCCACCGAAATTGCTTGCGCTGAACCGCCGTCCGAAGCCGCCCTCCGAGAACAGGCGCCGGGTCTCGTCGTACTCCTTGCGCTTGGCGGGATCCGACAGCACGTTGTGCGCTTCCGACACGGCCTTGAACCGCTCCTCGGCTCGCGGATCGTCCGGGTTGGCGTCGGGGTGCAATTCGCGGGCGAGTTTGCGGTAGGCCCGCTTGATGTCTTCCTGGCTCGCGTCGGAGGAGATGCCCAGCTCCTTGTAAAAGTCCTTCTCAACCCATTCGCGTTGAGCCACTGAGCGCCACCTCCTTACCCTCTGTCATTGTCCGTCTCGCTGGGTGTTTCGGGCGGGTGTCAGCCGGCCGGCGATTCTGATTCTGCGGTGTCGTCCTGTGCGGCGGCGCCGTTATCGGACGTGTCCGACGCCTGTTCGTCAGGGCCCTCGTCGAGCGTGTCGACGACACCGACCAGCGCGTGGCGGATCACGCGGTCACCCAGCTGGTAGCCGCGCCGCAGCACCGAGCCGATCATTGGCTTGGTGCCGTCGCCCTCGTGCTGCACGGCTTCGTGCCGCTCGGGGTCGAACTCGTCGCCCTCGTCGCCGAACGCCGACAGCCCAAGCCCCTCGAGAGCACTCGACAGCTTGTCGGCGACGCTGCGCAGCGGCCCGGACTCCAGGTCGCCGTGGCTACGGGCGCGGTCGAGATCGTCGAGTACCGGCAACAACTGGGTGACGACGGCGGCCTTCGCCCGCTCGGCGGCGGCCTGTTCCTGGCGAACCGCACGCTTGCGGTAGTTGTCGTATTCGGCCTTGACGCGTTGCAAGGTGGCCTTCAGCTCGGCGGCGTCATCGGACGGTGTGGGCTCCTGCGGTGCGGCCCCGCCGGGGGCCGCACCTGCAGAAGCCTCGCGCACCTCTCCGGTCTCAGGATCGATGCGCCGTTTGTCGGTGACGGTCACCGGTTCGTGCGCTTCATCCGTGGGACGGGTCACTGGTTCTCCCGGTTGTCGTCGACCACTTCGGCGTCCACGACATCGTCGTCGCTACCGCCGGATTCGCTGCCGCCCGCGGGCTGGGCCGCCTGTGTGGCCTCGTAGATGGCCTGGCCAAGTGCCTGCGACTCCTGGCCGAGCTTCTCCATCGCCGACTTGATCGCGTTGATGTCGGAGCCCTGCAGCGCCGTCTTCGCGTCGGCCACCGCGGCGTCGACCTTGTTCAGCGTGTCCTCGGGGACCTTGGACCCGCCTTCGGCTTCGCGCTGCTCATTGACGAACTTCTCCGTCTGGTACACCAGCGTTTCGGCCTGGTTGCGGACATCGGCCTCCTCGCGCCGCTTGCGGTCCTCTTCGGCGTGCGCCTCGGCGTCCTTGACCATCCGGTCGATCTCCTCCTTGGAAAGGGCGGAGCCTTCCTGGATGCGGATGGTGTTTTCCTTGCCGGTGCCCTTGTCCTTGGCGGTGACGTGCACGATGCCGTTGGCGTCGATGTCGAAGGTGACCTCGATCTGCGGCACGCCACGCGGGGCCGGCGGGATGCCGGTCAGCTCGAAGCTGCCGAGCAGCTTGTTGTTCGAAGCGATCTCGCGCTCGCCCTGGTAGACCTGGATCTGCACCGACGGCTGGTTGTCGTCGGCCGTGGTGAAGGTCTCCGACCGCTTGGTGGGGATCGTGGTGTTGCGCTCGATCAGCTTGGTCATCACGCCGCCCTTGGTCTCGATACCCAGTGACAGCGGTGTGACGTCAAGCAGCAGAACGTCTTTCACCTCGCCCTTGAGCACACCGGCCTGCAGCGCGGCGCCCACGGCGACAACCTCGTCCGGGTTCACGCCCTTGTTGGGCTCCTTGCCGCCGGTGAGCTCCTTGACCAGGTCGGCCACCGCGGGCATCCGGGTCGAGCCACCGACAAGCACCACGTGGTCGATGTCGGACACCGAGATGCCGGTGTCGGCGATCACGGACTGGAACGGCTTGCGGGTGCGGTCCAGCAGGTCCTGGGTGATCCGCTGGAACTCCGCGCGGGTCAGCTGCTCGTCGAGGAACAGCGGGTTCTTGTCCGCGTCGACCGTGATGTAAGGCAGGTTGATCGAGGTGCTCTGGCTAGAGGACAGCTCGATCTTGGCCTTCTCGGCCGCCTCACGCAGCCGCTGCATCGCCATCTTGTCCTTGGTGAGGTCGATGCCGGTCTGCGCCTTGAACTTGTCGACGAGCCAGTCGACGATGCGCTGGTCCCAGTCGTCGCCGCCGAGGTGGTTGTCACCCGAGGTCGCGCGGACCTCGACGACGCCCTCGCCGATCTCCAGCAGTGAGACGTCGAACGTGCCGCCGCCGAGGTCGAATACGAGGATCGTCTGCTCCCTGTCGGCCTTGTCGAGCCCGTAGGCCAGCGCCGCGGCGGTGGGCTCGTTGATGATGCGCAGGACGTTGAGCCCGGCGATCTGGCCGGCCTCCTTGGTGGCCTGCCGCTGGGCGTCGTTGAAGTAGGCGGGCGTCGTGATGACCGCGTCGGTGATGTCCTCACCGAGGTAGCTTTCGGCGTCGCGCTTCAGCTTCATCAAGATGCGCGCGCTGATTTCCTGCGCGGTGTACTTCTTCCCGTCGATCTCGATCGACCAATCGGTGCCCATGTGGCGCTTGACCGACCTGACGGTGCGGTCGACGTTGGTCACCGCTTGGTTCTTGGCGGGCTGGCCCACCAACACCTCGCCGTTGCGCGCGAACGCGACGACGGACGGCGTGGTGCGCGAGCCCTCGGAGTTGGCGACGACAACAGGGTCGCCACCCTCGAGAACCGCGACGACGGAGTTGGTGGTCCCGAGGTCGATACCGACCGCACGAGCCATGGTTTTCCTCCTGATATAGCTTGGACGTCTGCTGAGCGAACGCGGCTCAAGTCTGCTCCAGTCGCCGCTGCCGCGTCAACCCAGAGTTGAGCCTAGCTTACTCAAGTATTCGACCATCCTAACGGGAGCTCTGACAAGTTTGTTCCCGGGCCCCGGATCGGCTATAGGTACTCACCGAACTTGTCGGAATCTCACTTGTTTGTTTGGCCGACGTGTGTCGGTTTGTCAGTTACGTCAGACCCCGGGGGGCTTGTCTCGACCGGGTTCGGATGCGCGTTGTGACGGCTCTTGCTGTTGGGCGGCGAGCAGCGGCGTGAGCAGAAAGTTGTCCTGACCCGGGCCGACGTGCAGGGTGGTGACGCCGGCGAAAGTATGCGTGGGACGGTCGGTTTCGTCGGTGTGGAAAAACAGCGTGACCGGGGAGCCCGGTTGCTCGGGACGGGTGAAATCGCTGCCGCCGATGGTCAACGCCAGGCGGTATCCGGCGGGCAGGTGCATGCCGGTGGGCCAAATCTCCACGTCCACCGGGTACACCTGTCCGGGCTGCACGGGCAGCCGTTCGTCGTGGGTGTGCCAGGGCCGATAGGGCAGCGACCGTCGGGCGTCGGTCTTGCGATGCGAGAGGCGCAGCCAACCGTTGGACAGTACCTGCGCGGCGGCAACGGAACCGATCACGGTGACTTCGGTGCCGTCGGGGGCGAATGCGCGCAAAGTCAGGAACAGGTCCGCATCGGCTGCGGTAGTGGACACCTGCAGCCGCGCGGTCAGCGGTCCGACCAGATCGACGTCGTGATCGAGCGGGCCGGTGGTGACGGTAATCCCTTGGCCGGACGCGTCGAAACCGATCGTGCCCGCCGCGGTCGGAGGCTCCCGCGAAAGTAGGAGTTGATCAGGGTGCAGGTGTAGCCGGGTCCATTCGACCCCGCGCGGCGGCCACACATCGGACGTGCGGGTGTGGTGGCTGCCGTCGGGGTAGGGGAGGTGCATCAGGACGCGCGGTGTGTCGGGCCAGCCGTTGTCCTCGCCTTTGAGGAAGTGGTCGAAGAACCGTTGCTGCATCGCGACGCTGTCCGGCAGGTAGAACCATTCTTCGTGCCGGCCAGGGTGGACCTCGAGCCACTTGTCGTGGGATCCGGCGCCGGTGAAGCCTTCGAAGTTTCCGCGCCCGTGCAGGCCTTGGCGAACCAGTTTGCCGCCGACGGATCGGCACGGTGATCTTGACCGGGTTCGGAGTGCGAGCGCGGTACCAGTCATCGTCGAGGACATGCTCGCGGGCGGCGGTCAGCGGGTCGGTGCGCCGGGCGGCCAGTTGCTGCTGGGTCAACGTCTGCTTGCCGGTGGCCGGTTCACCAGTCCAGGGATTTGTCGGCCCGTTGTTTCCGAGGCCGTGCTGGTTGGACAGAACCTGCAAGGGGTACCACAGCTCGTAGAACACGTTGCTGAGGATGCCTCCATGGCGGGTCATGTCCCGGTAGTGGTCCAGGGCTCCTTCCCAGGGGCAGATCGCCGCCAAGTGCGGTGGTGCCAGGGCGGCAACCCGCCACTGGTTGATGGCGTAGTAGGAGATCCCGCACAGCGCGACCTTCCCGGTGGACCAGTCCGTGGTGCCGGCCCACTCGACGGCCTGGTAGTAGTCGAGGGTCTCCTGCTCGGACAAGACCTCCAGGTGGCCCTGCGAGGTGCCGGCGCCTCGCGAGTCGACCCGAACTACGGCGTATCCGGCCGCCGTCCACAACTGCGGATCGACGGTCTCGAAGGTCATGTAGGCACAATCGGACAACCGCGCGATCTCCGGGTGCTCGGCGATGAGGTTCCGCCAGCGGGCGGTGTACGGCTCGTCCTGGAACCGGCGTGCTTTCCCGTAGGGTCCCATCGTCATGATGACCGGCGCCCGCACATCGGTGTCGGGGCGATAAACATCCGCCCGCAGAACCACGCCGTCCGGCATCGTGATCGGCGTATCGAAACGGACCCGCATCCCGTCGCGAACCGTGGACTCGTTCTCGGTCACCGCACCTGCTCCCGGCCGGGATAACGGTCAGCTCAGGCTATCACCAGAGGATTCCGACAAGTTCGTGAGAATCCCCGACCGACATGATTCTGACAACGCCGAGGTCAGTCGCGCCCATCGACGACATCTTCCGCGAATCCCTACGATCGGGCGGTCACCGTGCGGCTATCGAAGCGATCGCCACCCGGGGAATAAATACCCCCGGCAGGTACGTTTCCCGTTCTCTATGTTTGAGGCGGAGGACCCAGAAGTGAAGTGCGTGACGTGCGGAGACGAGCTTCTGCAGGAAAGGGCGGAGCTCGGTTTCAAGTACTGCACGAAGGCGAAGTGCGTTCGAGAAAACCGTGAAGATGTGGTCGTGGTCGAGATCGCGCAACACAAGTCCAACCCGGAATACGTGATCCTGAACGGCGATCGTGGAGAACGCGCGTTGAGGGACATGCGGGACGGGAAGTATCGCAGGGATCCGGTCGTGGTGAAGCGCGAACGCCGCAAGACCGACTTCGACGTTCCCAAGGGCAGGTTCGCCAAGCCGAAGACCGAGAGGCACGACCCGAACAGGGTGAAATTCGTGCAGGCGCTGCGGGATCAGGGCTGTCGAGTGGACGAGATCCTCGAAAAGGGGGGGTACATGAACCTGACCCGAAGCGAAGTGGTGCGGTACATGAGCGGACGGCGGCGCGGTTAGACGCCTTCCGGGGCTCGCGCAGCCTGTCCGAACCATGTGTGCCGACAGTCACACCCGCGATCCGGAAGGCACACGGTGACCGCCGTAGTTAGCGGTAGGTAGGCACCACGACTGAAAGGCCGCCCATGACGATTGAGGCACAGGTTGAGCCCGGCATTCAAAACGAGGCGAACGGCACCCGAAACGAGCGGCGCGCGCGCCGGATCGCCGCCTTGTATGCCGACGACCCGCAGTTCGCGGCGGCCAGGCCCAATCCCGCGGTGCTCGAAGCGGCGCGTCGGCCGGGTCTTCGGCTCGCCGAGATTTTGCAGACATTCGTGGACAGCTACGCGGACCGGCCGGCGCTCGGACAGCGCGCACGTGCCTTGACCACCGATCCGGCTACCGGCCGCGTGTCGGCGAACTTGCTGCCCCGGTTCGACGCGATCACCTACCGGGACCTGTGGGAACGCGTGCGTGCGATTGCCACCGCCTGGCGACATCATCCGACTCACCCGCTCAGCCCGGGCGACTTTGTCGCCACCGTCGGCTTCGCGAGTCCGGACTACCTGACCGTCGACCTGGCGTGCGCCTATCTGGGCCTGGTGTCGGTGCCGCTGCAGCACAACGCACCGGTTTCGCAGCTGAAGCCGATCATCGACGAGGTCGAACCGCGGGTGGTTGCGGTGAGCGCCCCGTACCTGGATCTCGCCGTGAAATCCACGCTGGGCAGCGCGTCGCTGCGACATCTGCTCGTCTTCGACTACCAGCCCGACGTCGACGAGCACCGGGAGAACCTCCAGCGTGCCCGCGCCCGCCTGCACGACGCCGGCCTGGCGGTGGTCATCGAAACGCTCGCCGATGTTGTCGAGCGTGGCAACGCCCTTCCGCCCGAACCGATTTACACCGCCGACACCGACGAGCGGTTGGCGATGATCATGTACACCTCCGGGAGCACCGGCACGCCCAAAGGCGTGATGTACACCGAGCGCATAGTCGCCAAGCTGTGGACCGCCAAAGCCTTCATTACGGAATCCGATATTCCGGTGTTCAACGTCAATTTCATGCCGCTCAACCACCTGGGCGGGCGGTTGCCGCTGGTTTCGTCGTTCCGTTCCGGTGGCACAAGCTATTTCGTGCCCGAGTCTGACCTCTCGACACTGTTTGAGGACTGGGCGATCGTGTATCCCACCGAGATGGGGCTCGTACCGCGCGTCGTGGACATGCTCTTCCAGCGCTACCGCAGCGCCGTCGACCGCCGCATCAGCGAAGGTACGGACCCCGCCTCCGCCGAGAGCGAGGCGGCGACGGAGCTGAGGGAGCAGGTACTCGGCGGCCGCGTGCTCGACGGGTTTGTCGGAACCGCACCGCTGGCCGACGAAATGAAGGCGTTCATCGATACCACCCTCGACGTGCACATCACCGATGGCTACGGCGCGACCGAGGTCGGCGCGATATACCGGGACGGCGTGATCACCCGTCCGCCGGTAATCGACTACAAACTCGTCGACGTTCCCGAGCTCGGCTACTTCCGCAGCGACAAGCCCTATCCGCGCGGAGAACTGCTCGTCAAGTCGGATACCGCGTCGCCGGGTTACTACACACGCCCCGACGTCACCGCCGACGTGTTCGACGCCGACGGCTACTACCACACCGGCGACGTGATGGCCGAGATCGCACCCGACCACCTGGTCTACGTCGACCGGAGCAAGAACGTCTTGAAACTCGCGCAGGGCGAGTTCGTCGCCGTCGCGAACCTGGAGGCCGTGTTCGCCGCCGCGCCGCTGGTCCGGCAGATCTTCGTGTACGGCAACAGCGAGCGGTCCTTCCTGCTCGCCGTCATCGTTCCCACGCCGCAGGCGTTGGCGAAGTTCGGCGCCGACACCGCCGCGCTGAAGAGCGCGCTGAGCGAATCGCTGCGGGAGACCGCGAAGGCCGCCGAGATGCAGTCCTACGAGGTGCCGGCCGACTTCCTGGTCGAAACCGAGCCGTTCAGCGCGGCCAACGGATTGCTCTCCGGCGTCGGAAAGATATTGCGGCCCAAGCTCAAAGACCATTACGGCAAACGGCTCGAGCAGCTGTACGCCGACCTCGCCGCCGCACGAGTCGACGAGCTGCGTGAACTGCGCGAGGCGGCCGCGCGCCAGCCGGCGATCGACACCGTCATCGGTGCCGCACGCGCGGTGTTGGGGTCCGCCGACGTCGACGTCGACGCCGATGCGCACTTCACCGACCTCGGCGGTGACTCACTGTCCGCGCTGACCTTCTCAAACCTGCTGGGCGACATGTTCGGCGTCGAGGTGCCGGTAGGTGTCATCATCAATCCCGCCGGCAACCTCCGGCGAATCGCGGAATACGTTGAAAACCAACGTGACTCGGATGTCACACGGCCCACCTTCGTGACCGTGCACGGCGAGGGTGCCACCGAAATCCGCGCCGGCGACCTCACTCTCGACAAGTTCATAGACGCCGACACACTTGCGGAGGCCACGACGCTGCCGCGCACCACCGGCGATCCGCGTACAGTCCTGCTGACCGGTGCCAACGGGTGGCTCGGACGCTTCCTGACTCTCGAATGGCTCCAACGGCTGTCGGAGACCGGTGGGACGCTGATCACCATCATTCGGGGCCGCGATGCGGCCCAGGCCAGGGCGCGGCTCGAGCAGGCCTTCGACACCGGAGACCCCGGCCTGCTGCGGCGTTTCCGCGAACTGGCCGCCGATCACCTCGAGGTCATCGCCGGCGACATCGGCGAGCCCGACTTGGGCCTGGACGCAGCCACGTGGAACCGGCTCGCGGGTGGCGTCGATCTGATCGTCCATCCGGCCGCACTGGTCAACCACGTTCTGCCGTACGACCAACTGTTTAGCCCCAATGTCGTCGGAACAGCGGAGCTGATCCGGCTCGCGATCACCTCCAGGATCAAGCCGGTCACGTACCTGTCCACGGTGGCCGTCGCAATGACGGTCGACCCCAAGAAGTTTCGGGAAGACGGAGACATCCGCGAGATCAGCCCGGCGCGCCCGATCGATGACTCCTACGCCAACGGCTATGCCAACAGCAAGTGGGCCAGCGAAGTGCTCCTGTCGGAGGCGTACGACCTGTGCGGCCTGCCCGTCGCGGTGTTCCGCTCCGACATGATCCTCGCCCACAGCACCTACTCTGGGCAGCTCAATGTGCCCGACGCGTTCACCAGGCTGATCTTCAGCCTTCTGACGACGGGCATCGCGCCGCGGTCCTTCTACGAGACTGACGCTTCAGGAAACCGGCCAAGGGCACACTACGACGGGCTCCCCGTCGACTTCGTCGCCGAGGCGATCACCACACTGGGCGCGTAGAACACCGACGGATTCCACTCATTCGACGTGATGAATCCCTACGACGACGGCATCTCGCTGGACACCTTCGTCGACTGGCTGATCGACGCCGGCCAGAAGATCCAGCGGATCGACGACTACCAGCAGTGGCACGAGCGTTTCGAGACCGTGCAGCGGGCGCTACCCGAGAAGCAACGTCAGCACTCGGTTCTGCCGCTGCTGCACGCGTATGAACGACCCGAGCAGCCGGTCCGCGGCGCCATCGCCCCGACCGAGGTGTTCCACGCCGCGGTGCGGGCCGCCAAAGTCGGCGCCGACAAGGACATTCCGCACCTGTCGGCCGAACTCATCGACAAATACGTCAGCGACCTGCAGCATCTCGGACTGCTCTAGCGATCCGGTTGATCCCAGTCACAGCCGGTTGCCAGATCAGCGCAGTCGACGATCTCGACGTCGGAGGCGGTGCGCAGGTACGCGGCCGCACCCTGGTCGCCGG
Organism: uncultured Actinomycetota bacterium; assembly: GCA_963811535.1. GTDB lineage: Bacteria > Actinomycetota > Actinomycetes > Mycobacteriales > Mycobacteriaceae > Mycobacterium. Next base: position 714,443 of record CAWERF010000005.1, read on the forward strand.
ACAACGCCGCAAGGACACCCGGCCAATGGTCGCGCGCGATGACGACGGGATGGCCGGGCCGCTCGCCGAACCACGCGCGTGCGAGTCCACTGGTGGACGCGAGCGCACGGTCCACGACCCGCGCGACCACCGAAGCGCCGACATCGGGTGTGTCGACGACGTGTAACACCGCGTAGTCCGCGTGCATGCGCTCGGCGTGCTCGAGGCCGGCGCGAACCGATGCGGAAAGCCCGACGTGCCAGTCCGCCGCGGTGACACTGAGAACGCCTGCCGGCGCCGGCACCTCCGCAGCGCCGAGAACCAGGATGACGTTCCCGCATCCGCCGTCTTTCAGCGCTGTGATCGCGGTGGTCAGCCAGCCGTCGACGAGTACTTTCGGCTTGCCGTAACGTCGTCCGGCGCCGGCGGCCAGCAGCACTCCGACGACTCGGGGTGCCCGAGCGGATTGCGTGCTCATCGCGTCCCCGTTCCGCCGCTGGAAATAGCGTTACCGTGATTCGAGAATAATGATCTCGCGCCGCCTAGACTCGCAGCAGAGATCAACGGAGGACGGGTTTCGCAGTGCGTGACGTACTCGACGAGCTGATGTCGATCTGGCGAGCCGGTGACACGGCCGGCGTCGCCACAGTGGTCCGCACGATCCGGTCGGCGCCCCGGCCGCCCGGCGCAACCATGGTCGTCGCTCCCGACGGCACGGTGGCCGGATCGGTATCCGGTGGCTGTGTCGAAGCGGCGGTCTACGAATTGTCCAACGAGGTCGTGCAATCCGGCGTGCCCGCCCTGCAGCGCTACGGCATCAGCAACGAAGATGCGTTCGCCGTTGGTCTGACCTGCGGCGGGCTCATCGACGTCTTTGCCGAACCCGTATCCCGAAGCACGTTCCCGCAGCTGGAGGCGGTGGCCGACGACATCGCCGCGCAACGCCCGACCGCGGTGGCCACCGTCATCGCGCACCCAGACCCGGAATGGGTCGGGCGCAGACTGATCGTCCGGCCGGACCAGGTCGACGGGTCGCTCGGTTCTGGGCGGGCCGACGCTGCCGTCGCCGACGACGCGCGTGGCCTGCTCGCCGCCGGCCGCAGCGCCGTCCTCACCTATGGTCCCGACGGCCAGCGGCAGGGCGTGGAAATGGAGGTGTTCGTCGCGGGTCATGCGCCCCGCCCACGGATGCTGATATTCGGTGCGATCGACTTCGCCGCGGCGCTGGCGCAGCAGGGCGCGTTCCTCGGCTATCGGGTCACCGTGTGCGACGCCCGCCCGGTGTTCGCGACGCAGGCCCGATTCCCCGCCGCCGACGAGGTCGTCGTCAATTGGCCCGACCGCTATCTGGCGGCGCAGGCCGAGCAGGGCGCGATCGACGCCCGCACCGTCATCTGCGTGCTCACCCACGACCCTAAGTTCGATGTGCCGGTGCTGCGGGTGGCGCTGCGCCTGCCCGAGGTCGGTTACATCGGGGCCATGGCCTCACGGCAGACCCACAAGGACCGCATGGACAGGTTGCGCGAGGTCGGCGTGACCGAGGACGAGCTCAGCCGACTTGCCAGCCCGATCGGTCTGGACCTCGGGGCCCGCACGCCGGAGGAAACCGCGGTGTCGATCGCGGCGGAAATCATCGCGCGCCGGTGGGGCGGTGCGGGTGGCCCTCTGACCGACAGGGACGGGCGCATCCACCATGACATGGTCGAAGAGGGCTTGGCGACTCAGTCTGGCTCAGCGGTAACCGGCCAGGCGTGACTCGCATCACCTGCCCTAGTACAGTCACGCTGTGCGACTGCTCAGCGCACTCCGCAATCGGCTTGACGGAGGGAGCGATTTCCATGACCTCTGCCAGTTCCGGGGCCGTCGCAGCCCGCTATGCGGGCACCCGGGTTCAGAGGGTGGAAGACAGCCGCCTGCTGAGCGGACGTGGCACGTTCGTCGATGACATTTCGCGGCCGGGCATGCTGCACGCCTGCTTCGTGCGCAGCCCGTTCGCGCATGCCCGGATCAACCGCATCGACGTGTCGGCCGCGTTGGCGCTGCCCGGCGTGCACGCGGTGTTCACCGCCGCCGATCTCGACCCCGACGTCAAGGAGTCGTGGCACGCGGTCGCAGGCAAGGACGTTCCCGACACACCCCGGCCACCGCTGGCCGCGGACCAGGCGAAGTTCGTCGGCGACCCGGTCGCGCTTGTCGTCGCCGACAGCCGCTACATCGCCGAGGACGCCATCGAACTCGTCGACGTCGACTACGAGCCGCTGCCCGCGATCGCCGACTTCACTAAGGCCGTGAACGCTGACGTGGTGGTCCACGAGGCCTACCCCGACAACGTCGCAGGCGGAATGGGCGGTGCCCCGGCCGACGAGGACACCTTCTCGTCGGCCGCGCACGTTGTCTCGGAGAACGTCTACCAGCAGATCTACGCGCCGGTGCCGATCGAGACGCGCGGCATGGTCGTCGAGTGGGAGCGGTCCTCGGGAGAACTCACCATGTGGGCGTCGACGCAGACGCCCCACGAGCTGCGAGCGTTCTGCGCACGTCTGCTCGGCATCCCCGCCCAGCGTGTCAGGGTCATCATGCGCGACACCGGCGGGGGCTTCGGCCAGAAGGTCGTCCCGATGCGCGAGGACATGTGCATCATGCTGGCCGCCCGCAAGGTGCCCGCCGCGCTGAAGTGGATCGAGGACAGGCGCGAGAACCTGATGTCTGCCGGGCAGGCGAGACACGTCGACGGCAACGCCAGGATGGCGTTCGACGAGGATGGCAACATCCTGGCAGCAGACATCGACTTCGTGCAGGACGTCGGGGCGTACCCGACGCCGTACCCGGTGTTGACGACCGCCGCGATCGGGATGTTCTTCCCCGGCCCGTACCGTGTGCCGAAGGCCAGCTTCAACTACAAGACGGTGTTCTCCAACACCGCAGGCCTTGCCGCCTACCGGGGTCCGTGGCAGTACGAAACCCTCACGCGCGAAATCCTTCTCGACATCGCAGCGCGAAAGATGGGCATGGATCCCGTCGAGCTGCGCCGCCGCAACATCCTGCGCGGCGACGAGATGCCCTACTTCAACCCCAACGGCATGCCCTACGACCATGTCGCCCCGGCCGACACGTTCGAGCAGGCCGTGAAAATCCTCGACCACGAGGGATTCCGCAAGGAGCAGCAGGATGCGCTCGAGCAGGGCCGCTACATCGGGCTGGGCTACGCGGCATATATCGAGCCGACCGGCGCCGCGAGCGGACACCTGGCCGGCGAGGGTGCCACGATCCGCATGGAACCCACCGGGAAGATCAACGTCTACGTCAACGGCGGTTCGACCGGCAACAGCATCGAAACAACGGTCGTCCAGCTGACCGCAGACACGTTGGGCGCCAACATCGACGATGTCGCGACCATCCAGGGCGACACGGCGGTGACGCCGTACGGAGCCGGCACCCAGGGCAGCCGCAGCGCACCGATGACGGCCGGAGCCGTCAACGAGGCGGGAACCATCCTGCGCAACCAGATTGTGGCGATGGCCGCGCACCGCCTGAGCGCCGAGGAAGACGACATCGAGCTGGCCGACTCGAAAGCGCTTGTCCGCGAGGACCCCTCGAAGAGCGTCAGCTTTGCCGATATCGCCTACCGCGCGTACTACCAACCGCAGCAGCTGCCGAACGGGATGTCGGCCTCGCTGGAGGCGACTGCCCGCTTCACCTCGCAAACGCCCATCCACTGGGCCAACGCAACCCATGCGTGCACGTGCGAGGTGGACGTAAAGACCGGCCACGTCACCCTGACGCGGTACATCGTCAGTGAAGACGTCGGCCCGATGATCAACCCCAATGTGGTCGAGGGCCAGATCGCCGGCGGTACCGTTCAAGGCATTGGCGGCGCGCTGCTGGAGAACATGGCCTATGACGACGACGGAAACCCGCTGTCCTCAACGTTTGTCGATTACCTGCTGCCGACAGCCACCGAAATCCCGGCTATCGAGTACGGCCACGTCGAGATCCCCGGGCCCGGTGTCGGCGGGTACAAGGGCTGCGGCGAGGGCGGTGCGATCGGTTCGACACCGGCCGTGATCAACGCGATCAACGACGCGCTGGCGCCGCTCGGCGTGACGCTGACCCGGCTGCCCGCAAGTCCCGCGTCGATAGTCGAGCTGATCGAACAAGCCTCGAAGTAAGGACCAAACGTGGAACTGAACAACGAATTTCGTGTCGCCGTACCTGCGGCGAAGACCTGGGAGGTGCTCACCGACGTCGAGCGCGTCGCCCCCTGCCTGCCGGGCGCCACCCTGCTGTCCGTCGACGGCGACGAATTCACCGGCGCGGTGAAGGTAAAGGTCGGCCCGATCACCGTGTCCTACAACGGAATCGCATCGTTTCAGGAGAGGGATGCCGCGGCGCAGCGGGTGGTCCTCAAGGCTACCGGCAAGGAAACGCGGGGCAACGGCAATGCGGCGGCCCTTGTCACCGCCCAGCTCAAAGACGAAGGTGACGCCACCAGCGTGCTGCTCACCACCGACTTGACGATCTCCGGTAAGGCCGCCCAGTTCGGCCGCGGTGTTCTCGCCGATGTCGCCGGCAACCTGATCGCGCAGTTCGCCAAGGCCCTGGAGGCCGACATCCTCGGCGACGCGGCGGCCGGGGCCGCAGCGCCGGCGGTCGGAACCGATACCGCCGCAACCCAACCCGCTTCAGCCGATGCGGGTGATTCCGTCGATCTGTTCAAGGTCGTCGCGCTGCCCGTGGCCAAGCGGCTCGCGCCGGCGGTCGCCGCGCTGGCCATCGGTGCCACGGTCGGATTCCTGCTGGGACGCCGGAAGCGCAAGGCACAAGCACACCCGGCCGTGCTGCGAGCCGAGGATCTTCTGGCCGCCCTGTCCCGGCTCGTGTCATGAAAGCGGCCGCATTCGCCTATCACCGCCCCGACACCGTCAAGGAAGCCGTGGAGCTACTCGCCGGGTACGGCGACGATGCGAAGATCCTTGCCGGGGGTCAGAGCCTTGTGCCCATGCTTGCCATGCGCCTAGCACATTTCGACAACGTCATCGACATCTCGCGGATCGGCGAGCTCACAAGCATCGACCTCCGCGACGACGCGGTGCGCATCGGGGCGACAACCCCGCATGCATTCGTCGGAATGGACGACGAGGTGGCCGGCTCGGTGCCGCTGCTGACCCTGGCGACCCCATACATCGGTCACTTCCAGATCCGTAGCCGAGGCACGCTCGGCGGCGCGATCGCCCACGCCGATCCCGCGGCAGAGTACGCCGCGGTCGCCCTTGCGCTCGACGCGCAGATGGAGGCGGTGTCGCCCGGCGGCGCCCGGGAGATCCCCGCGAACGAGTTCTTCATTGGACTGTGGGAGAACTCGCTGCAGCCCGACGAAATCCTCACCGCAGTGCGCTTCCCCGCGTGGGGCGGCCGGTGCGGCTTTGCGGTCGAGGAATTCGCCCGTCGCCATGGTGATTTCGCGATTGCGGGAGCTGTTGTCGGGATCGAACTCGACAGCGAGGACCGGGTCACCCGCTGCGCGATAGGGCTTCTCGGTCTGGGGTCGACGCCGTTGCGAGGGTCGGTCGCCGAGGAAGCCGTCGTCGGTCGCCCGGTCGGCGACATCGTTGCGGAAGAGATGGGTCGGCTCGCCATCAGTGGGCTCCAGGACATTCCGGCCGACCTGCAAGGGTCTGCCGCCTATCGAGCCAAGGTTGGAGCCACGATGGTGGCCCGAGCCCTTGCCCGGGCGGTCCACGAGGCGAGTACGTCCACGACGGAGGCGATTCATGCATGAGCTGCCGGTCCAGTTGACCGTCAACGGACAGGCGCGACAGGGCGTCGTGGAACCTCGCGTCACGCTTGCCGACTTCCTGCGCGAGCAGTGTGGCCTGACCGGAACGCATCTCGGCTGCGAGCACGGAGCGTGTGGCGCCTGTACCGTGCTGCTGGACGGCGCGGCGGTCAGGTCATGTCTGATCTTCGCAGTTCAGGTGGACGGCCAAGAGGTCACGACGGTCGAGGGCATCGCATCGCCGGACGGAGAGCTTTCGCCCGTTCAGTCGGCGCTGCGTGAGTGCCATGGATTGCAATGTGGTTTCTGCACACCAGGTTTCGTCACCACAATCACCGCGCTGCTCCGCGACAACCCCGATCCGACCGACGATGAGATCCGCGAAGGCCTATCCGGCAACTTCTGCCGCTGCACCGGCTATCAGGGCATCATCAACGCGGTCCGCCGAGCCGCGGAACTGATGCGGGCCTCGGCCACCCGCTAACCCCCCGCGGGCGCTACAAAGTCAGCCGATCGCGGCCACCTTCGGCACCACCTCGTCGCCGAGGCGACGAACGAACCCGACCGGGTCCGGATTGCCCGGCAGCGGACCGACATTGATCAAGTCGATGCCCAGTTCGGCGTAGCTCTCCACCGTTTTCAGGTAGTCACCGGGGTCCTCGAACGGATCGCGGAACAGGCCGGCGGTCCTGCGGATCTCGGCGGGATCTCGGCCCACCTTCTCGCAGTGCCCGTTGAGCACGTCTATCTTGTGCTTGAGCTCGTCAACGGTCTGCGCGGTGCTGTTCCACACGTCGGCGTATTGCGCGACCAAACGCAGCGTCTTCTTCTCTCCGCCGCCGCCGATCAGGATCGGGGGACGCCGAATCGGTTGCGGCTCACAGATTGTCTCGGCCAGCCGGTAGTGCTTGCCTTCATACGGGCCGTCGTCGTCACTCCACATCTGCCGGCAGATCTGGATCGTCTCTTCGAGCATCTCGAACCGCTCGCTCACCGACGGGTACGGGATCCCGAGGCCAACGTGCTCACGCTCGTACCACGCCGCCCCGATGCCGAACATCGACCGGCCCTGCGAGAGCACGTCCAGCGTCGTGACGATTTTGGCGAGAATGCCGGGATTGCGGTACGTCACGCCGGTGACCAGTGCGGTCAGCGTGATCTTCTGGGTCTGCCCCGCCAGGAAACCCAACGACGTGTAGCACTCGAGGAAGGGATCCTCGGCGCACCCGAGCCCTTCCATCTGGAAGAAGTGATCTGCCAGCGTGAACATCGTCACGCCGCCGTCCTCGGCCGCCTTGGCCGTATCGGCGAGCGTGGGCCCCAGCTTGTTAGCCCCGGGCAGGAAGTCGATAAAATGTACGCCTAATTCCATTGTCGCGGTTATCCTTTCATCATTCTGTCAATCCCTGCAGCAACGACAGCGCCTCGACGATGACGCGGCGCTCCCGCTCTGAGAACTGATCCTGCAATGCGCGGGCCAGCCATTCCTCGCGGGCCTGACGATCGCTTTCAGCGCGTTTGCGCCCATCTTTGGTCAGGGTGGTCACCTGGCGACGGCCGTCGTCGGGATCGGGCGCCCGTTGGATCAGGCCGTGGCCTTCGAGGGCGGCCACGATCGTGGCCATCGACTGCGGGCGGACCCGCTCGGCCGCGGCCAGCGCACTGGTTGAGGAGGCACCTTCTTTCCACAACCGGGTGAGCACCGCGGTCTGGGACGGGGTGAGGTCACTACCGGTCGCGAGGTCCTTCAGCCTTCGCCGCAGCCGGCTGAACACCACCCGTAGATCACGCGCGCCCTGCGCCGCGGACTCACTGATCGCCTCCACACCACCCACAGTAGAACAAACAGTTGAGACTGTACAGTTTCAACTGAATAGTTGCCAGGGGATTCACATCAAACCACAAGGCCGACACGAGCCGCAGATCACAACTGACGCGTGGGGCCGTTGGCACGATGAGCCGGTGGCAGTCGGTTCCGTCGCTGTGCGGCGGCGCGCTCGCTCCATGCCGATCCTGGTCGCGAGCCTGGCCAGCTGCGCCGTCGCGGGCACGGCGCTGCACAGGTTTGTCGCCGGACACCCCAATCTCGCGACCGCCGGAACTGTCTTCTGCGGCGTCTTCATCCAGGCGTTTCCGTTTCTGGTTCTCGGCGTGACGATCAGCGGCCTGATCGCGGCGTTCGCGCCCGCAGAGCGGCTCGCGCGCTGGTTGCCCAGGCGCACCGGGGCGGCGATTCTGGCCGCTGCCGTGGGTGGGGCCGCGCTGCCAGGATGTGAGTGCGGATCGGTACCGGTAGCGCGACGACTGTTCAGCGACGGTGCGCTGGGCGCCGCCGCGCTGACATTCATGCTCGCCGCCCCGGCAGTCAACCCGGTGGTGTTGGTGGCCACCGCCGTCGCGTTTCCCGGCCAGCCGCGGATGGTGGCCGCACGCTGCGCCGCGTCGCTGCTGACCGCGCTGATCGTCGGTGCGATGTGGTCGAAGTGGGGGCGCATCGAGTGGATAACGCGTCGCCTCCCCCCGGTACACGGCACACAGACGTCGCGGTGGGCGGCGTTCCGGGAGGCGGCGCGGCACGACTTCATACAGGCGGCGTCGTATCTCGTGATCGGCGCGGCCGCGGCGGCGATGTTGCACGTGTTGGTTCCGCCGTGGGTGTTCGAGCACGTTGCCGGCCACGTTGTTGTTGGCGTCCTCACCATGGCGGCACTGGCCGTTGTGTTGGCGCTGTGTTCGGAAGCCGACGCGTTCGTCGCCTCCAGTTTGGCGATGCTCCCCCTTCTTCCCCGGTTGGTGTTCCTCGTAGTGGGTCCGGCGGTCGATGTGAAATTGATTGCCATGCAGGCCGGTATGTTCGGCCGTGCCTTCGCGGCACGGTTCGCGCCCGCGGCTTTCACGATCGCCACCCTCACCGCCACGGTCGTGGGAGTGCTGATTCTCGGCGGTGTGCGGTGAGCCGCGAGACCGAGAATGCCGCACTGTTGCTGATGGGGATCAGCACCGGGATGGTCGCCATCACCGGCACGTTCACCCGCTACGTCAAGCCGTCGCTGCTGCCGTGGCTGCTGACCGCCGCGGTCCTGCTGATCGGGTTCGGGCTCACGATGATCGTCGGTGACGCCCGGCGCGGTGACCACCACGAGCACGCCCACCACCACCACGGACACCGGTCGGCCATTGCGTGGATGCTGGCCGTCCCGATCGTGGTGCTGATCTTTGTGGTGCCCCCTGCCCTCGGCGCCGGCGCGGCAGCCCCGACGGTGCTCGCCGTGTCAAGCGACGTTCTGCGCCGGCCCTTCCCGCCGCTACCGGCGGGAGAGGCCCCAAACGTATCGTTGCCCAATGTGCTGGAGCGGGTCGCAAACGATACCGCACACACCCTCGACGGCCGGCTCATCACGCTGACGGGTTTCGTCGTCAACGACCACGACGCAAGGTATTTGGCGCGGGTGGTGATCACCTGCTGTGCCGCCGACGCGCAGCTCGCCCGGATAAGGCTGGTGGGTGCCGTGACCGAGGCCAGCTCGCTGCCCGACAACAGCTGGCTCAGCGTGGAAGGCACCGTAGCGCCGACACCCCCACCGACACTGGACGTCTCCAGGCTCACCCGCATCGCGCCACCTGCCAACACCTATGCGTACAACACCCCCTGACGCGAACTCTTCAAATGTGGTTGGTATTTGCGGCAAGTCCCCTTGCGGCTCGTTGCCAGGGACGACCATGGGGTCATGGATACGGAAGTCGACGAAATCGCTACGGGCATCTTCCGGCTGTCGACCTGGGTGCCGGGCATCACGGGGGCGGGCTTTACCTTCAATCAGTTCCTGCTGACCGGCGAACAGCCGTTTCTGTTCCACTGCGGCATGCGCCAGCTGTTCCCGCTCGTCTCGCAGGCCATCGCACGGATCATCCCGCTCGAGCGGCTGCGCTGGATCTCGTTCGCGCACCTCGAGGCCGACGAGTGCGGGGCGATGAACATGCTGCTGGACGCGGCGCCGCACGCCGAGGTGATCCACGGCCAACTGGCCTGCATGCTGTCGCTGAACGACATGTGCGACCGCCCGCCCACGACTGCCCCGGAGAACGACGCCCACGACATCGGAGGCCACCGGCTGCGGTTCATCCCGACGCCGCACATCCCGCACAACTGGGAGAGCGGCCTGCGGTTCGACGAGACCACGTCGACGCTGCTGGCCGGCGACCTGTTCACACACGTCGGCAAGCCGCCGCCGCTGGTCGAGTCGGACCTCGTCGAGCCGGCGATCGGTGCCGAGGAGATCTTCCACGCCACCGGGCTCACCCCAACGCTCGCACCCACGCTGCGCCAGCTCGCCGACCTTCAGCCGACGACGCTGGCGCTGATGCACGGTTCGTCGTTCAGCGGAGACGGCGCCGCGCAGTTGCGCGGCCTGGCCGACGGCTACACGACGCTAGCGGCGCGCTAGCCGTCGAGAAGACGCGGAATCGCCCGCGCCATCGGCGTGTCGAGCCATTCCGCGTCCGCTCGCACCCAATAGTTTGGGCATGCTTCGTCGTGCCGCTGTGGTGCTCGTCGCCGCGACCGCGCTGACCGCCGCATGCGAATCCACGATCAACGGCAGGGCGACCTGCCCGGGTTGTGGTCACGAAGCCGAACCGAGCTTTCCCACCACACGGCCGAGGGTCTCGCCGCCCGCCACCAGCACCCCTGCTCCCCCGACTGCGGCCGGACCGTCGGCCCCGACGACCAGTGCACCGCCCCGGGGCGCGATCGCGCTGGCGCCGGATTCGTCGGGCTATGTCTTCATCGAGACGAAATCGGGCAAGACGCGCTGCCAGATCTCCAAACGGGAAGTCGGCTGCGAGGCCGAATTCACCAACTCACCGATCGAGGACGGCGAACCCGCCGACGGCGTCAATGTCACTGCCGACGGTCAATTACATTGGCTTGTCGGCAATCTCGGGGATATCCCGGTCGTCACGCTCGACTACCAGACCTACCGCGCGCAGGGCTGGACAATCGACGCCTCCAGCAGCGGAACCCGCTTCACCAACGACGGCACCGGGCACGGGATGTTCGTCAGCATCGAAGCGGTGAACGGGTTCTAAGGCGTCGGTTCTACGCTGGGCGACGTGGAATTTCGCGCATTCGTTGAACCGCAGCAAGGCGCCACCTACGCCGACCAGCTCGCCGTCGCCAAGAAGGCCGAAGAACTGCGCTATGACGCGTTCTTCCGGTCCGATCATTACCTCGCGATGAGCGGCAACGGCCTGCCCGGACCCACCGACTCGTGGGTGACCCTCGGCGCGATCGCACGCGAGACCTCGCGCATCCGCCTGGGGACGTTGGTCACGTCGGCGACGTTCCGCTATCCCGGGCCACTCGCGGTCTCGGTTGCCCAGGTCGACGCGATGAGCGACGGGCGCGTGGAGCTCGGGTTGGGCACCGGCTGGTTCGAGGCCGAGCATCAGGCCTACGCCATCCCGTTCCCGCCCCTGGGCGAGCGATTCGAGCGGCTCAGCGAGCAACTCGAGATCATCACCGGCTTGTGGACCACCCCGACCGGCGAGAAATTCTCCTACCCCGGAACGCATTACACGCTCAGCGATTCACCGGCGCTGCCCAAACCCGTGCAGCAGCCGCATCCACCGATCATCATCGGCGGTGGCGGCGCCAAACGCACACCCGCGCTGGCCGCACGGTTCGCCGCGGAGTACAACGTGCCGTTCGCGCCGCTCGACACCGGCCAGACCCAGATCGAGCGGGTCACCGCGGCGCTGGCCGATGCCGATCGGGCGGCCGATTCGATCGTCTACTCTGCCGCCTTTGCGGTGTGCGCAGGCCACAACGACGCCGAGGTCGCGCGCCGCGCTGCTGCCATCGGCCGCGAGGTCGACGAACTGCGCGCCAACAGCCCGCTTGCGGGCACACCCGCCGAAATCGTCGACAAGCTGGGCCCGTGGTCGAACCTCGGCGTACACCGTGTCTACACCCAGTTGCTGGACATGTCCGACCTCGCGCACATGGACTTGTTCGCCGCCGAGGTGATGCCGCAGCTTGGCTGACCGGACGCCCGGCCGGACGGGGTCTTAGGATCGTTGCCCGTGCCACCCGACGACGATGACGACCGGCCGGATTTCGCCGAGCCCGATGCCGAGCCCGATGCATGGTCTTCGCTGGAGCGCTCAGCCCGGCAGACAGCGTGGCATCAGTCCCCGGGTGCCGCCACCGCCGCGGGCATCCTCGGCGTCGTCGTGATCGTCGCGATCATCGTCGCCGTCATGCACACCGCCAACCAATCCAGCGCACCCAGCGGCACGGTCGTCGACCAGACATCGCCGGCCCCCACCACAACCACCACAATCACCACAACCACCACAACGGAAACCACCACGCCGACCACCACAATGACGAGCACGACGGAAGAGACGGAAGAAACGTCCACCGAGACAACGTCCACGACCCCGTCGACCACCTCGGCGGAACCGACGACCACGGGCGAGCCCCTGACGCCCACAGCGACGCGAACCAGCCCGTTCCGTGCGACGCCCACGCCGCACCCGGCTTTTCCGCACAACTGAACTCCCAGCTACTGGCCGCCGTAACATCCATCTGTGGCGCAGACCAATCCGCCGGGGCGCTTCGACTACCTGTTTGAAGACCTGACCGAGCCCGACGACGACGTCGGATACGACGGCAACCGCCTGGATGCGTATGCGCGAGAGCCTGTGCCGTGGCACCGCACGACCCCGGCGATGCTGGCGATGGTCGCGATCACGGCCGCCGTCGTCGCGATCGTCGTGTGCGCTGTGCTGTTGGTGTCCCGCCAGTCACACGGCCCCGGCGACACCCCCGCGCCGTCGCTGACCTCCACCGCTCCGACGACCACCGCGACCGCCCCCGAAACCAGCGCTGCGCCGCCGCCGCCGCCACCGCCGGCAAGCTCGCCACCCCAACCGACGGACACCGCGTCAGCGGTGATCGTGCCGACGAATCCGCCACGGCCACCGGCAAAGCCGCCGGAAACCGGCGGCATTCGCACACCCATCACCCGCTCGCCGATCAGCGTGCAGCCTGCGCCGCATCGCGCTTTCCCGCATTACTGACCGAGGGCAGCAGCTACCATCGGACCCCGTGTCACGCTACGGCCCGCCCGAGGACCCGAACTACTACTCATCAGATCAGCCGTACGGTTACCGCGGCTACGGCCAGCAACTACCCGGCGAACCGCCGGGCCCGCCGGGCGAGGCTCCGACACCCTGGTACCAACGGCCGTGGGCCTACTTCCTGTTTGGCGTCCTGGCCGCGGTCATCCTCGGCCTGGCCATCTTCGCGATCGTGAAACTGACCACCGGCCCGTCCAACAGCGGTCCGGCCATCACGACCACAACGACGACCACCACGCCGATGACCTCGGTCACCACAACCACCACCCCGACCACCCAGACGACTACGCCGACAACCACCACCGAAACGCCGACCACCACAACGACCGAACCGACGACCACCACGACGGCCACCACACCCAGCACCAGCACCTCGATCAGCACGAGCACCAGCACGGTGACGATCACGGCGCCGCCGAACCCGTTTGCGCCGCCTGGGCAGTGAGAGCTCAGGAAGAGTAGGAGTACTGCGCCACAAGGGCTTCGGCGCTGCGCACTGCGGCGCGGCATGCGCGCGTCGTGAACGGGTCATTGAGGGGATGCTCGGCGCGTCGGCGCCAGCGCTGTGCCGCCGCGAACGCGGCTCGCGGCCCGTCATAGGGCGCTTCGGGTGTCAAACCCAGCCGGCTGGCCGCGTCGGTGCCCGAAGCACCGATGATGCGGCGCAGCGAAGCGATCTCGTCCTCGTTCAAAGTCGTTGGTCGCGAGTGCAATTGGCTCAGCAACCGCAGCTCCTCGAACGCGTGTGTGTCAGCCAACAGCGGATCGATGTCAGCGATGATGTGGCGCGCCGCTGGGATCGGGTTGACCTCGACGAATCGGCGCAACGACAGCAATGCGGTGTGCGACTTCAGAAGATCGGAGCGCTGGGCGAACTGCTGGTCGATGACATCGCGCAGCGCCACCAGGCCGCTGCGCTCCAGCAGCTCGTCGGCCAGCGCCACCGAGTCGCTCACCCCGGACCGCAGCACCGCGATCGAAATCCGGATGCCGAACATCCCGAACCGGTCCAGCAGCTGCGCGCGGGTCGCGGCATCCACCGGCAACGGGCTGTCCTCGCGCACAAAGCGATCCGCGGACAGCATCGCCTTCGCCAACTCGGCCGCCTCCACGCCCGCCAGCTTCTCGAGCGCGACGAACTCGCTCTGCCGCAGCGTCCGAGCGGTCAGCGCCAGCAGCCCGGACACCGGCACCACGGCCTGGCAGATGCCCGTCTTGTCCATCTCGACGGTGAACCGCTTGGCCACGTCGGCCGCCGACAGCATCGCGTCGATACGGCCGGCGCCGATCTCGTCGGCCCGTGACGCCACCCCGATCACGCCCAGCGCACCGGCCGACCCGCCGACGAGCTCGCCGATCTGTTTGAGCAGTGCCACGTCTGTGGCGTTGAGTGTGCGCAGCAGGAACACCACCGCGTCGACGCGGGGCACTCCGTCGTCGGGCACCAGCAGCCGCAGTGTGCGCTCGGAGACATCGCTGTTCAGCGACGACGTCCCCGGTGTGTCGATGATCGTCGCGTCGATCAACTCGGCCGCCGGCCATTCCACGTCGAGATCGAGCACGTCGTTGGGATCCAGGCTGCCGAAGTCGAACGACAGCCCGCCGTCGCGGATGATCGGCACATTCGACCGCCGGCCGCCGCGGTGGTTGGCGGTGACCTTCGGGGTCGGGCCGTGGCGAAACCACGTGACGATGCGGGTGGCCTCGGTGGCGTCCGTCGGCGCGATGTCCTCACCGACCAGCGCGTTGACGAGTGTCGATTTGCCCGCCTTCAACGTGCCGGCCAGCGCTATGCGGATCGGCTGGTTGAGCCGCCGGCCGATGCGGTCAAGCTCGTTGTGCACATCCGGGCGGTTCCGATAGGCGGGTTCATTGCGGTAAGCCTGGATCGTGCCGCCCAATATGGCGCGCACCTGATCGCTCGTGCTCACCGTCGTCCCTTCTCGTCCTTTTCAGGCGGCCGTGACCTTCCGAGTTTAGTGGTGCGGCGCCGGGGTTAGCTGGCAGCGACAACCCCTGACTCCGGCTAGCGGCGCAGGCCGACGCGTGGGTGCGGGCCGGTGGTCGCCGCAGGCGCCGTCGCCATCAACTCGGCCGCCTTTGCGGTCACCTGGTTGAGGATGTTGAGTTGCCGGTCGAGTTCGGCGATCCGGAGGTTCCGCTCGTTTTCTTCCAGCCGCGCCGACGCGATCGTCGCCTGCAGAGATTCGTTGAGCGAGCGGGTGGTCTGGTTTGCGATCCCGCGGTAGTGGTCCCGCAGCTGCCGCTGAATGGCTTTGAGGCGGTCGCGGGATTCCTTGGTGACGACGAACGAGATGTCGTCGACGAACCGGCGGACGTTGTTCTTCGCCTCGCTGCGGACCCGCAGCATCCGGTTCTCCATGTCTTCCTTGAAGGCCTTGCGGCCCAGCAGCAGGCCGGCGCCGACGGACAGTGGGTTGAACATGCCAAGGCCCGCAAGCGATGTCAGCATGCCGAACATCAGCACGCCGCCGTATGAGCCCCGCATGCTGGTGACGATCTTGTGGCCCCTGCCGATCGGCTTGGACTCCATCCGGGCCAGCGACTTGAATCCGCCGAAGCTGGCGCCCATTTCACTCGCCGACAGTTCGGGCAGCTTCACCGCTTCCAGGCCCGCCTCGACGAACGTGCGGGCGACTTCGGCCGCCAGCACCTCGGCCCTTTGGTAGGCCCAGACGAAGTTGTCGCCAACGGCCGTGGCGACCGCCTGCTCGAGTTCGGCGCCGATCTCCGCCCAGTGCAGCGTCGGGTCGCAAGAGTCGATGAGCTTCTCGGTGTGAGATGTGATCGCGCGGAACCGCGACCGCAGGTCGTGGTCGATGTCGGCGGTCAAATCGGCGATTCCGTCGTTGAGCACCTGCTGCCACAACGCCGTCTGCTGCAGCGCGTCCTGCGCGTCCTGCTTGCGCCGTTCCAAATCTGCGGTGAGCGCCTCACGCGCCTCCGGATCGTTGAGCGCCGACAGCTCCGAGTTCAGCGACAGTATCAAATGTTCTGCAGCCGAACGCAATTCGGCGATAACATGGCCGCGCACGCGGTCGTTCTCGCGGGACAGCACCTTCTCGCTGAGGAACTTGACGATCGCCGGGAAGTTGGACTCGTCGTTGAGCTCCTTATCGTTGAGCTGGATCGCGTGGCTGCGCAGCAGCGACGACGCCGGGATCATCGGCGCGTCGACACCGGCGCGCTGAAGGTGAGCGTGGTTGGCGTCGACGATCTGACGCCAGTGTGGGTACAGGTCGGTCTTGGTCGCGACGATCGCCGCGACGGGGCAGATCTCGAATGCCTGCCGCATGAACGTCATTTCCGGCTCGGTGAACTCCTGGCTGGTGTCGCTGACCATCAGCATCGCGTCCGCTTCCGGCAGCAGGCCCAGGGTGGCGTTCAGGTGCGGTTGGCCGTGGCCGCCGACACCCGGGGTGTCGATGAACACCAGCCCGCCCTCCAGTAGCGGGCTCGGAGCCACCACCTCCAGGCGCAGTACCTCGCGGCCGCCGGCCTGCGGCGCGCGGCGCAGGTCGTTCATGATGTCGGCGGTGGGGATCTCGACCGCCTCGACGCCGCCGTCGGGTGTGGCGACGATCAGTTGTGCGAGCGGTTGGTCGCCGTAGACCACGATCGTGGTGAGCACCGTGGTCTCGTCGTCACCCACACGGGAGACCGGCATGTTCAGCAGCGAGTTGAGCAACCGACTTTTGCCCTGCTTCAGCTGGCCGGCTATCACCACCCGGGTCTGCGGGTCGGTGATGCGGTCCCACGCCACCGTGAGCCGCTCGACCAGATCGCCGCGGTCATTGGTCTCGGCGATCCGGCGGGTCTGGTCGATCAGCTCGACGATGACCCGCACCTGCCGCGGGTCGCTGGGCTGCGTCACGCCTGACTCCTTGATCGACTGCATTCACCGTACGCACGAACCTGGCGGGGACCATCGCGGTCCTCGCCAGGCGCGTGTTTGGTTGTGATCAGAACCCAAGGTGGGTGTCCATTCCGGTGTTCTGGTGGGTGGTCTCGTGCACCGACGTGTTGTCGTGCACCGCGCTGTCGTAGGACGACGGTTTGCCGTGCACCGCGCTGTCGTACGACGAGGTGTTGTCGTGCACCGAGTTGTCGTGAACGGAGCTGTCCACCACCGACGTCGAGTGGACCGACGAGTGCACCGAGTCGTCGTGGACCGAGTTGTCGGTCGCCGTCGTGGACGTGTGCACCAGGGTCGAACTGTTGTCCACGCCGCTGGTGTTGTCGGCACCGTGGATGTCGGTGACGGTCTGGTTGCCGTGCACCGAGGTGCTGTTGCCCTCGGAGTTGGCTGTCGTCCCGTGCCCGGAGGTCTGGATGACCGTGCCGTCGTGGGAGCTCAGCACGTCGCCGCCGGCGGCGGTGTTGCCCTCGCTGATCCCGTTGTGATCGCCGACCGCCACGTTCGAATGCGAGCCGGTCCGGATGTCGCCGTTGTTCACGGAGTTTCCGTTACCGAGGACCGCACCGTCGCCGCTGACGATGTCGCCGTGGTTCGACCCGCCGATCGCGACCGCGCCGGGACCCTGGGCGGAAGTCTTGTCGCCGAGGGTGATGTCGCCGAAGCCGAGGTTGAAGCTGTGGTCGTCCACAATGTTGGTGGTCGGGCTCAGGATGCTGTTGCCACTGGCCAGGTCCGTGCTTCCAGAGAAGTCGGTCTGCGGGGCCCACGACGGCGCCCAGGTGGGCGACGGCGCGTAGTTGGGGTCGAAGCCGTAATGGTTCGACACCGCCCGCTGGAGGCCGACGACCGGGTCGCCGTCGCCGAGCGCCAGGCTCGGGACCGCGGTCGCGGCCACCGACGCCAGCTGCGCGGAGCTGACGGCGGACAGGCCCGCGTCGGCCATCGCACGCTCCGGGTCGGCGACGAACGCCGCGGCGCGGCTCTGGTCCCGGAACAGGTCGAGGATGAAGTCGATCAAGCTGAGCATCAAAGTGCCTTTCGGTTGTGTCTCTTGGTGAGCTCGTCACCGGGCCCTCCGGTGATCTGTCAGCCACGGTATGGATTCCTCGCGGACTCGGTAACGGGGTCGATACCCCTGCTTCGCTGGGCCGATGATGGGGTATGCCAGCAATCATTGTTAGGGGATTAGGGGGCTGGTCGGGGACAATGCGGGACCAGTCGCGTTAGCCCATTTCAAGGGCGTATTTCACCGCGACACCGCGCTAGGGGCGATGTCGGTTTCTCAGAAGATGTCAAAGCCGGGGTGCTCGGCCGCGAACCCGTGGTCGTCCACCACGTGGTGTTCGTGGACGCCGGGATCCGTCAGGCCCGCACCACCGTCGTCGGAACTGTGCGCCTCGTCGGCGGGAAGCGGCTGATCGAAGGCGGCCGCGTCGAAGGTATGCAGATCCGGGCCCGGGTCGGCGGCATAGGTCACCCCAGCCTCCACCGGATGATCGACCGGCTGGTCGACCACGACGGCGCTCGCCGGATGCGGATCGACAATGGCCGGATCGGGGACGTGGTCGGAGAAGGCGTCGAACGCGGCGGTCGCCGCGCCACTGGCCCAGACGTTGTGGTCTCCGGTGTCGGTGCCGTGGCCGCCGGGGGTGCCCATCGACAGCGACTCCGATACGACCGGAATCAGATTGTTGACGTCGACGCTGGTGACGTCGGTGAGGTGAGCGTCGGCGATGGCCTGCGACGGGTCCGCGGCGTAGCGCGCGGCGGCGTCGGGATCTCGCACAATCGACATCACAAAGTCGAGCAGTGAGTTTGCCATCACAAGATTCCTTCGCCGTGCACACGCATCAGCCACTATTGACTGTCTCGATGGTATCGCTCACCAGCTAATAACGGATCGGTGTCGAACCCACCCCTACTCCGTGACCATTAGGGGACTCGCCATTAGGGGTTTGCCAGGTGTTAGGGGATGTTGCACGCTGCCGGCTCCGTCAGCCGCTATCGTGAGGAACGGCCCGGACCTGATTTTCCACGAGATTACGTCGACGACAGGAATGTGCGACCAATCATGAGCGACTCAGTGGGATTGTCGATTGGGATGACCCACCTCGTCGCGGCGCGTGTGGGCGCTGCCCCGATCACGCGTCGCGCGGTGTTGACGTTTTTCCCGAATCGGGCGCCCGAAGTCGGCGTGCCGTCGGAGAACCCCAACCTGACCGAACCGGGGCTGGTGTTGACTGGATTCGTCGAACGCGTCGGGGACCCGGTACCACTCGTCGCTCCCGACGGCTCCAGACACCGGGCCGACCAGCTGCTGGTCGAGGCCCTCGACGCAATGGTGGCTGCGCTTGGCGCCCCACCGCCGTCGGACGTCACGATCGCCGTGCCCGCACACTGGGGCCCGGCTGTCCTTGGCGCGCTGCGCGGCACGCTGCGCACGAAACCGAACCTGTCGCCGCACGGCGTTGCGCCGCCGTTGGTTTCGGACGCGACCGCCGCGTTGGCCGCGCTACAGCTCAGCCCGGGCCTGCCCGATAAGGGCATCGTCGCGCTGCTGGACTTCGGCGGCAGCGGCACCAACATCACGCTGGCCGACGCCGCGAACAACTTCGAGCCGATCGACGAGACCGTCCGCTACGCCGAGTTCTCCGGCGATCAGATCGATCAGGCGCTGCTGACGCATCTGCTCGCCGACATCAGCCAGGCCGGCGGACTGGACCCGACCGGCACGGTCGCGGTCGGCGCCCTGACGCTCCTGCGCGACCAGGCCCGAATGGCCAAGGAGCGGCTCTCGGCCGAGACCGCGGCGGAGCTGCCGGCCGACTTGCCGGGGTACCACTCGGATATCCGGGTGACCCGCACCGAGCTCGAAGGCCTGATCCGCGGCCCGTTCGCCGGCGTCATCTTCGCGCTGGAAGAATTGTTGCAGCGCAACAGGATTGCGGGTACAAACCTCGCCGCGGTCGCCACGGTCGGTGGCGGCGCGAGCATCCCGTTGATCACCCAGCGGTTGTCCGAGCACTTCCGCGTGCCCGTGATCACGACTCCGCAGCCGGCGCTCAACACCGCGGCCGGGGCGGCGCTCATCGCCTCGCGCGGTCCCGCCGACGCGGCGACGGGCCTGGCCGCCGGGGCCGACGCACCGACAAGCATGGACGAGGCGGCGTGGGTGGCGGGTGCGGCAGGACTGGCCGCCACGGAATCGGCCGCCGACGGCGCGGCCTCGGCCACGTTCCGAGCGCTGGCCTGGTCGGAGGAACGGGGCGCCGACAACGAGCCGGTGCCCTACTCCGGCAACGATTACGACTACGACCCCGGTGCGACCGGTGTCCGTCCGCAGCTGCAGTTCCTGCCTCCCGAGGAACCGGAGCCCGTTGAGGAGCCGTTGCCGTGGTATCGGCGCCCGCAGCTGATCTTCGCGGCGGCGGCGGTGCTCCTGCTGGCCGCTGTCGGTGGGTTGGCCTACACGCTGACCAGCAAGAGCGGAAATTCCGGTGGCACGCCGACGGCCACGTCATCGGCGGTCACCAATCCCGAGTCGCCGGGCGTACCGCTAACCGAGACCGTGACAGTCACCGGCGACAACGGTAGCCCGACGGTGGTCACCCCGCCCGCTCCGCCTCCGCCCCCGGGCCCGAGTCCCACGACGCAGCCGCCCACCACCACCATCGAGACCACGACGACGACCACCCAGCCGACGACCACAACCACCCAGCCGACGACCACAACCACCCAGCCGACGACGACGACCACCCAACCGGTCACGACGACCACCCAACCGGTCACGCCGACGTCGAGCGCGCCACCGCCGACCTCGTCGCGGCGGCCGATCTTCCCCCTCTTCCCACACCCCTGACGGCGAAGCAGGAAAGCCATGAGCAGCCCGCCGTCGAACGACCTTCCGCCGCCGGCTCGTGAATCGATCGGTGCGCTGACGGCCGACCCGACCGCACCGGCGAAGATCCTCGTTGTCGGCGGAGTCGGGACCGGGAAAACTACGGTGCTGGCCGCCGCACGCGCAGCATTCCGCTCGGCCGGTGTCGACGTTTCGGGCCGCCCGCCTCAGTCCGGAGAGCCGGCCCCGGCCGCCCTCGTAGTCGACGACGCCCACCTGCTATCGGATGCCGAGCTCGACGCGCTCACCCAACGGGTCGCCGACCCCGGTGCGGCGGTTGTCGTCGCCACCGAGTCGTGCCAGCATCACGGCCCGCTGCGAGCGCTGATCCTGGCGATGGAGCGCGAGAACCCGGCGGTTGCGCTCGGCGCACTGCCGGCCAACGAGCTGCACCGCGCCGCGGTGGCGGCGATGGGTGGGCCACCGTCGGCGGAGCTGGCCCGCGCGCTGATGTCCTCGACCGCCGGGCTGCCGTTCCTGGTGCAGGCGGCGATGCGGGGCGTCCGCGGCGCCGACGACGGCCAGCCGGTGACGATCGCGCAAGCGGCCCGGTTCGCGTTGATCGACCGACTGCGCGCTGTCGACGAACCGGTCCTCGACACGCTGCTCATCGCGTCGTTGAGCAGCGACCTCGGCGCGGCCGATGTCGCCGAGGCACTGGGTGTGGCGCCCGATACGGCGCAGCTGCTCGTGGACCGGGCCCGAGGAAGCGGCTTGATCGAGCCGTCGCACAGCCCGTCGTTTCTGCGGTCGGTGCACCGCGCTGTCGCGCAGATCGTCGGCGCGGCACGCCACCATGAGATCGAAAAGTCGCTCTTGACAACACAATTCGAGCTGCAGACGCTGTCGACCGATCTTGCGCTGCGGCTCGCCGAGCACGGCCTACGCGACGAGCGGGTGGCCGGCGTGCTCGAAGCGCAGGCCGACCAGTCCGACGAGCCGGCCCTTGCCGCGCGGCTGTACCGTGCCGCCGTCGACGCCGGTGCGAACCGGCTCAACGCCCGGCTTGCCGATGCGCTGGCGTTGACGGGTGATTGCGCGACGGCAGCACGCCTGGCGGACGACCTGCTGGCATCGGAGGACGCCGCAGAGCGTGCCGCCGCGGTCCGGATCGCGGCGTCCGTCGCGGTTCACGACGGCAACGCCGGTCAGGCAGCCGATCTGTTCCGGTGGCTCGGCCCGCACCCCGACGCGCTGGTCAGCGCCGCCGGCGCCGTTGTGCTGCTCGGCGCGGGCGATGCCACCGCCGCCCGCGCCGCGCTCGAGGCTCGGGACGCCGGCCCACCCACCACAGCCGCCCGCGCCGCGCGCAGTCTCGCCGACGGGCTGCTGCTCACCCTGGATCAGCCGTTCTCAGCGGCGATCGGGAGGCTCGGCCAGTCGCTGACCGCCGAACCGGCGTCGCATGGCGTCGCTCCCGATACCCCCGCGGCACTGGTCACGCTGGCCGCGCTGCACGGAGGCGACGCGGTGCGGGCTCGCAGCGTGATCGGCCGGGCTGTTCGCGCCGGCGACGACTCGTCCACAAGCGGGCAGTATCCCCACTTCGCACACCGGCACCGGCTGCTGCTCGGCTGGGTCAAGATGCTCGACGGGCAGCTCGCCGCGGCGGGCGCCGACGTGGCCGGCGTTGGTGATGCCTCGCTGCACAGCCGCGACGCGCTCTGGGCGGCGGCCCTGCGCACCGGGCTGGCCCGCCGCAGCGGCGATGGCGGGGCGCTGCAGAAGAGCTGGTATGCGGCCATCGAGGTGCTGGCCGAGTACGCGATGGACCTGTACTCGCTGCTGCCGCTGGGTGAGCTGTGGATCGCCGCAGCACGGCTGCGTCAAGTGGACCGCCTGCGGCACACCCTCGATCAGGCGTTCGCGCTGCTCGAGCGGGTCGGCAACCCGGTGCTGTGGTCGGCGCCGCTGCACTGGGCGGGCGTGCATGCCGGGATTCTGGCGAACTCGCCCGAGGCCGTCGCCCCGCACGGCAAGGCGCTGACGGCCGCCGCGACCGACAGCATGTTCGCGAAATCACTTGCACAGGCGGGACGGGTTTGGCTTCGTGTGCTGGCCAACCACGTCGACACCGACGAGGTGGCGGCCGCTGCGCGCGGCCTCGCGGAGTTCGGACACACCTGGGACGCCACCCGGCTCGCGAGCCAGGCGGCCTTGCAGACCACGGATGCGCGGGTGTCGGGCGCGATGCTGCAACTCGCCCGGGACCTGAAGATGCGCTCGGCCGCCGACGAGGCGCCGGCCCCGGCGCCGGGAGGAACAGAAGCAGCGACCGAGCGGCCGACCGCAGGCGGGTCCGCGGCTCGGCTGTCCGATCGGGAACGCGAGGTCGCCGAACTGCTGCTGCTCGGCCTGCCCTACCGCGACATCGGCGGCCAGTTGTTCATCTCGGCGAAGACGGTCGAGCACCACGTAGCGCGGATCCGACGGCGCCTGGGCGCCGAGTCGCGTTCGGAAATGCTGTCGATGCTGCGCGCAATGCTGGCCCCTCAACGCTGAATGTGAGTTAGGTCGGCCTATGTCGTGCTAGACACCGGGAAGGTGTCACTATGAGCAGGCAGGCATGACAAGTTACTGATTGGTAACTTGGGAGAAGTTACCGTCGGGTAACTTACGGACGTTGGAGGCGACGCGTGACAACGCAGACGTTGATCAGGCTGATAGTCGGCCTTTCGATGACCGCGATCGTGGTGGTATTGGCGGCACGACGGGTCCTGTGGCTGGCTAACTTGGTCCGGTCCGGCCAGCCGGCCGAGGGGCGTACGAACGACCTCGGAAAGCGCACCAAGACGCAGATCACCGAGGTGCTCGGGCAGACGCGCCTGCTGCGCTGGTCGATCCCCGGCCTGGCCCACTTCTTCACGATGTGGGGCTTCTTCATCCTGCTCACCGTCTACATCGAGGCCTACGGCACGCTGTTCCAGCCGAACTTCCACATTCCGCTCATCGGCCGGTGGGACGCGCTGGGCTTCCTGCAGGACTTCTTCGCGCTCGCTGTTCTGCTCGGCATCACCACGTTCGCGGTGATCCGCATCATGTCCGAGCCCAAGGAGCACGGTCGCTCGTCGCGCTTCTACGGCTCGCATACCGGCGGCGCGTGGCTGATCCTGTTCATGATCTTCAACGTCATCTGGACCTATGCCCTGTTCCGCGGGGCGTCGGAGAACAACGGCACCCTGCCGTACGGCTGGGGCGCGTTCTTCTCCCACGGCATGGGCGTGGTGTTGCACCCGCTGGGGCACACCGGCAACGAGATCCTCGAGACCGTCGCACTGCTGCTGCACATTGCCGTGATGCTGGCCTTCCTGGTGATCGTGCTGCACTCCAAGCACCTGCACATCTTCCTGGCGCCCATCAACGTCACGTTCAAGCGGTTGCCCGACGCACTCGGCCCCCTGCTTCCGCTCGACTGGAACGGCAAGCCCATCGACTTCGAGGATCCGCCGCAGGATGCGGTGTTCGGCCGCGGCAAGATCGAGGACTTCACGTGGAAGGGCATGCTCGACTTCGCCACCTGTACCGAATGCGGCCGCTGCCAGTCGCAGTGTCCGGCCTGGAACACCGGAAAACCCCTGTCGCCCAAGCTCGTCATCATGGACCTGCGCGATCACTGGATGGCGAAGGCCCCCTACATCCTGGGCAGCGAGCCGTATCCGATGGAGGGCCTCGACCTCGAGACCCCGAAGGAAGAGGCGCACCACGTTCCGGAATCCGGGTTCGGCCGCATTCCGGGCTCGGGCCCCGCGCAGGCGCTTCGGCCGCTGGTGGGCACCGAGGAGCAGGGCGGCGTGATCGACCCGGACGTGCTGTGGTCGTGCACCACCTGCGGCGCCTGCGTCGAGCAGTGCCCCGTGGACATCGAGCACATCGACCACATCGTCGACATGCGCCGCTACCAGGTGATGATGGAGTCGGAGTTCCCCTCCGAGCTCGCGGTGCTGTTCAAGAACCTCGAAACCAAGTCCAACCCGTGGGGCCAGAACGCCAAGGACCGGCTCAAGTGGATCGACGAGGTCGAATTCGACGTCCCGGTGTACGGCGTCGACGCCGACAGCTTCGATGGATACGAATACCTGTTCTGGGTCGGCTGCGCCGGGGCGTTCGAGGACCGGGCCAAGAAGACGACGAAGGCCGTCGCCGAGCTGCTGGCGATCGCCGGGGTCAAGTACCTCGTACTGGGCGCCGAGGAGACGTGTAACGGAGACTCGGCGCGCCGCTCCGGCAATGAGTTCCTGTTCCAGCAGCTGGCACAGCAGGCCCTCGAAACGCTCAACGGCGTGTTCGAGGGCGTCGAGACCGTCGACCGAAAGATCCTCGTGACGTGCCCGCACTGCTTCAACACCATTGGCCGCGAATACAAGCAGCTGGGCGCCAACTTCACGGTGCTGCACCACACCCAGCTGCTGAACCGGCTCGTGCGTGACAAGAAGCTGGTGCCGGTCGCACCGGTCAGCCAGGACGTCACCTACCACGACCCGTGCTACCTGGGCCGACACAACAAGGTGTATGAGGCGCCGCGCGAGCTGATTGAGGCATCGGGTGTGGCGCTGCGCGAAATGCCGCGGCACGCCGAGACGGGTTTGTGCTGCGGCGCCGGCGGCGCTCGGATGTGGATGGAAGAACACATCGGCAAGCGCGTCAACCACGAGCGCGTGGACGAGGCGATCATGACCGACGCATCGAAGATCGCCACCGGGTGCCCGTTCTGCCGCGTGATGATGACCGACGGCCTCACCGACCGGCAGGAGGCCGGCAAGGGCGAAGGCATGGAGGTGCTCGACGTCGCACAGCTGCTGCTGGGCGCGATCGACACGGAAACCGTCCAGCTGCCGAAGAAGAAGCCGGAGCCGGCAGCCAAGGCCGCGACCGCACCGGTGCCGACGAGCACGCCCTCGGAAGCTCCGGCCGCGCCGAGCGGCGACGGGCCCACGCAGAAGGAGGCCAAGGCGGTCACCGGGCTGGGTATCGCCGGCGGCGCGAAGCG
Organism: uncultured Actinomycetota bacterium; assembly: GCA_963811535.1. GTDB lineage: Bacteria > Actinomycetota > Actinomycetes > Mycobacteriales > Mycobacteriaceae > Mycobacterium. The sequence goes on from CAWERF010000005.1 coordinate 740,169, forward strand.
CCCGGGCGCGAAGAAGGCCGCGCCGGCGCCCGCCGCCGAAAAGCCGGCTGCCGCAACCGAAACGCCCGCTGCGGCCGAACCGGCCAAGGCCCAGCCCGTCAAGGGCCTGGGCATCGCGGCCGGCGCGAAACGCCCCGGCGCAAAGAATGCCGCACCCGCCGCCGAGGCATCCGCGACCGCCACAGAACCGGCATCGACTGCCGTTGAGCCGACTTCCAGCGCGACCGAGCCGTCGTCCAGCGCCGCCGAACTGCCCGTGAAGGACCTCGGCATCGCCGCGGGCGCCCGACGACCCGGTGCGAAAAAGGCCGCTCCCCCTGCGCAAACCGCGCCCGCGGAGCCCAAACCCGAACCGGCCCAACCGCAGTCGGACGGCGAGAGCGACGGCAGCGCGACCGCACCACCGGTAAAGGGTCTCGGCATCGCGCGCGGTGCCCGGCCGCCGGGTAAACGCTGAGGTGGCCGATCGGCGAAATTCGCTGGACAGCGATGGGACCATGGTGGACGTGACCACTCATCAGCTGCCGTGGCATACCAGCCACCATCACCATCGGCAGCGCACATTCGCGCAGTCGACCAAGCTGCAGGACGTCCTGTACGAAATCCGCGGCCCGGTGCACGACCACGCGGCGCGGCTGGAGGCGGAGGGCCACCGCATCCTCAAGCTGAACATCGGCAACCCGGCGCCGTTCGGGTTCGAGGCGCCGGACGTGATCATGCGCGACATGATCCAGGCGCTGCCGTACGCGCAGGGCTACTCGGACTCCAAGGGCATCCTGTCCGCCCGCCGAGCGGTGGTCACCCGCTACGAGCTGGTTGATCGCTTCCCGCGATTCGACGTCGACGACGTGTACCTCGGCAACGGCGTCTCCGAACTGATCACGATGACGCTGCAGGCGCTGCTGGACAACGGCGACCAGGTGCTGATCCCCGCACCCGACTACCCGCTGTGGACCGCGTCGACGTCGTTGGCAGGCGGCACCCCGGTGCACTACCTGTGCGACGAGACGCAGGGCTGGCAGCCCGACATCGCCGACATCGAGTCGAAGATCACCGAGCGCACCAAGGCCCTCGTCGTCATCAACCCGAACAACCCGACCGGCGCGGTATACGACCGCGAAGTCCTCGCGCAGATCGCGGATCTGGCGCGCAGGCACCAGCTGTTGCTGCTCGCCGACGAGATCTACGACAAGATCCTCTACGACGACGCCGAGCACATAGCGATGGCGTCGGTGGCTCCCGACGTGCTGTGCCTGACGTTCAACGGCCTGTCCAAGGCATACCGGGTCGCGGGCTATCGCGCCGGCTGGCTGGCCATAACGGGCCCGAAGGAACACGCCAGCAGCTTCATCGAGGGCATCAGCCTGCTGGCCAACATGAGGCTGTGCCCGAATGTGCCTGCGCAGTACGGCATTCAGGTCGCACTCGGTGGTCACCAGAGCATCGAGGACCTGGTGCTGCCGGGCGGCCGGCTGCTTGAGCAGCGCGACATCGCGTGGTCGAAGCTGAACGACATCCCCGGGGTGTCGTGTGTCAAACCGCAGGGCGCTTTGTACACATTCCCGCGTCTGGACCCCGAGGTATACGACATCGTCGACGACGAGCAACTCGTGCTGGATCTCCTTTTGCAGGAGAAGATCCTCGTCACCCAAGGCACCGGGTTCAACTGGCCTGCGCCGGATCACCTTCGCATCGTCACGCTCCCCTGGGCGCGTGACCTGTCCGCTGCCATCGAACGGCTTGGCAACTTTTTGGCCGGCTACCGGCAATAATTCGTCCGCGCGCGAGTTACTGCCCCGCCTTTATCGCCCCGATCGTGCAACGGCTGGGTTCGGGGTGGTGGTGTGACCCAGGTCACCCGCAGCCCCGTCACGGCTTGGGAGCGGCAGGTGTCTCTATGGAAACACCGCACCACAGACGAGGGAGGAAACCGATGCGCGACCTTCCGTCCATTGCTGATCGCGTCGAGATCGAGGCGCTGCGCGGTGAGTTCACCGACGCGGTGATGATGCACGACTACGACCGCCTCGCGTCACTGTTCACACCGGACGGCGCGGTGCGGATGCCATACATCAACGCGGAGGCCGTCGGCCGGGAAGAGATCCGCGCCGGCGTCGAGCGGGCACAAGGTATGTGGGACTACTTCGTGCAAACCACCCACCCGGGCACGATCCGGCTTGAGGGCGACACCGCTTCCGGCCGTGCATACATGTCGGAGTTCGGGCGCCTGCGCGACGGCAGCTCGCATCTGAACTACGCCATATACCACGACCGCTATCGGCGTACCACGGATGGCTGGAAGTTCGCCGAGCGCGTCTACGAGATCCGATACCTCGACACCACCCCGTTGGCGGGCTCGGCGCTTCACACGCTTGACGGCGCTCGCTAAGAGCTCGATGGCGCAATGCTGGCGGTGGCTGGCGGCGGATGATGTTGGTGTCGGTCAATTTCGACGTCACGCCCCAGCGACGGAAGTGACGGTCAACCAGCAGACTCCTCGGCCTAGATGCCGCACGAGAATTCACCGACCAATGGCGTCACAGACCACCGCTGAAGCCACCCGGCCCTTACCCAGAGGAGACTCCCGACAATCATGTCTGAAATAACCCAGCTGCATCGCGCGCTCATCGCCCGCGTCCTCGACGGCAACGGGAAGGCGTCGCCCGGGCTGCGCCGAGCCGCCTTCGACAATGCCGGTCTTGGTGAACCGATGCGCACCTTGATCCAGAAGGTGGCCGACCACGCCTACCGGGTGACCGACGAAGACGTCGCCGCCGTCCGAGCCACGGGGCGAAGCGAGGATCAGATCTTCGAGATCGTGGTGTGCGCCGCTATCGGCCAGGCGAGCCGGCAATATAAAAACGGGCTTGCGGCGCTGGCCAGCGCAGCGGGACAACAGGGTGCCCGATGAGGCTCGAAATCCTCGATCGGGGCCACCACCTGCGCACGAAGGCCTTGCTAGCGCTGATTCGGCTGGTTTCGCGCCAGCCGGTGGTCGACGCAGTCAAACTGGCGCTCTACCGCCCAGACTTCTACGGCGGCGGTCATCTCACCCACGAGGCGATGCGCGGACCATCGGCCTGGTCGATCGGCGATCGCGAGCTGATGGCGGCGTTCGTGTCGAAGGCCAACCAGTGCCAGTTCTGCGTCACCGCGCACTCGGCCACGTCGAGCCTGTGGTACGGCGATCACGCGAAGGTCGCCGCCACGCTCGACGATCTGGAGACGGCGCCGATCGACGAACCGCTCCAGGCAACGCTTCGCATGCTCGGCAAGCTCACGCGGGAGCACGGCATTGATCCGGACGACATCCGCGCCGTGCTGGCCGAAGGCGTTTCCCCTCAGCAGATTGAGGACGCCTTGGCCGTGTGCCTGGCCTTCAACATTACTGACCGGCTGGCCGACGCGTTCGACTTCACCGTAGCCAGCCCCGCAGCGATGAACGCCGGCGCCCGGCACCTCTTGGCGCGCGGTTACCGATAGGCATTTGCGCTGTACGCCAAGTGTGTTGGTGTTCATGGTGGTTGCGGTGGTAGTTATCCCGAGAGAAGCTGAACACCGGGAGGTGAAGATCGGACGTCTGCGATGGCGGGTGGGGAACGCTGGTGACGGCCGCCGCCCGCGAGACGGTCCTCGGGGTACCCTGACCGGGATCCACGTGGTGACCAGTCTCGGCTTCGGCCGCAAAAGCCAAGGGAAGTAGGAGAATCGATGATCAAGCTACTGCCAGACATGCCGGAGGGAGTGACCGGCATCCGCGTGTCGGGCCGCCTGCGCGGTGACGACCTGCGCGAGTTCAAGCCGGCCATGGAGGAACTCCCGAAGTCCGGCGAGATCAGAATCGTCGAGGTCGTGGCTCCAGACTACGAGGGCTTCGGGCCCGGCGGCCTGATCGAGGACCTGAAGCTGGGCCTCGGTGCCCTGATCCAGCATCATTCGGCGTTCAAGCGAATTGCGATCGTGTCCGACAAGGACTGGGTCGCCCACGCGCTGCACGCCTTCGCCTGGATGGTCCCCGGCGAGCTCGCCCTGTTCGGCCTCGACGAGCTCGAGCGGGCAAAGGAGTGGGCCGCCGGCTGACTCTCCGGCTCAGCCAACGGCAGCCCACTTTCCTGCATCCCGACATCCGCCGGGCCGAGCTGCTCGATCGAGCATCGACGCTGTTTGTGCGGCACGGATACGACAATGTCAGCCTGAACCATCTGATCGCCGACGCCAGGGTCTCCAAAGGCGCCTTCTACCACTGGTTCCCGTCCAAAGACGCGCTGATAGCGTCCCCGGCCGAACGCAGCGCCCGCGAAGAATTCGCGGTTGCACCGCCGGCTCGTCAGCGCGCCACTACAAGCAGCGCGCCGCACAGTGGGCCAAACCGGATCCGGTCTCGACGGTGCCCACCGCCGTCGCGGTCGTGCCGCACGACATCGGGAAAACCGTAATGTCGTACACATGTCACCAAAGTAATGAGCTGTGGTGGCGGGCATTTCGGCGGAACATCTTACAGATAAACCGTCGAACTGAACCGCGCCGGAAAGCGACGGGCTACGCGTATTGGGGCGCCAGCGAATCGATCCCAATCGGCCCCACCCCTTCACGGCGGCGGGCAACACCGAATGCAACGTGCTCGTCTGGATGCCGCCGACTGGCGAACGTAGCGGGCGACATCGTCCTGGTCTACTCGATGAAGTAGCGGTCGCTGCGTCGTCTGCCTCGACTACCGACCGTGCGCGGCAGCTACTGGCAGCGGTTCTGGAAATCGGTCAGCGGCTGGCGAATACCTTGGAGGTCGGACTGAACCTGTGGGTTGGCATTCATGTAGTCCTGCAGGTTGCTCCGAACCTCATCCCTCGGCTGGCCCTTCAGGCTCGTGATGTAGGCGTTGACGTCGGGATGAGTGAACAGGTACGCGGAGGCCGCCGCCGCGACGCCGGACGACACCCCCGCCAAATCGGCCGCCGTGCAATTGGGTGGCCCCGGAGCGGGCGCCGGCGGTGGTGGGGCGGGCGGCGGATCAGCCAGCGCCACGGGCGCGGCACCGAGGAGCACTGTGCCGGCCGTTGCCGTGGCGCCAATTGCACCAACGATCACGCGGCGGGCGGCACCGCTGAAGATCAACATGTTCAGTTCCTTCGTTACGCGTCCGGAAGCCAAGAGGTGGGTGGTCACCCACATCCGAGACGATAAGCAGACCGAGGGCTTCCCCGCGTTCGATTAACGATTTTTCAGGGCCGTCGGGGAAAAGGAGATGGGCCGCGCCGAAACGCATCTCAGGCGCAACCAGCCGGAATACACTTCAATCCTCGGTCCGCTCATGCGACGTCTACGACGAGGTCGGTGCTGGGGGAAGGAGATCGGACATGAATCTGTGGGTACGGTCGTGGATCGCGGCGGCGCTGGCTGTTCTGGGGATTGTGGCTCCCGAAATCTTCGCGACGATTCAGCCTTCTGGCGTCGCCCGAGCGGACGTGTGCGCAAGCGCCGGCAGGCGCGTCTCGGTGAGTGGGTGCGCCAACGTCGCGGATACCGTAGCCCAGTGGGTTCCACCGCCGACTGCTTATGCGCCGCTGCCGGAAGACTATCCGCCGCCGCCACCTCCGCCGCCGCCGGCGAATGTCAGCGTCTGCGCCAACGTCGGCCGGCGAGTCTCGGTGAGTGGGTGCGTCTAGCGCTTCCGGCTCAACGCGGGCCGATGCCGCCCCCACCGCCGATGATTCCGCCTCCGCCGCCCGGCCGGTTGCCGCCACCGCCGCCGCCATCGCCGCCACCAAAGACGAGGGTCACGCCGCCGTCGCCGCACAACCAGTCGTCCTGGCACGGATACGGGTAGTAGACACCGCCGGTGGACGGCGCCGGCTGGCCGCTGCCACGGACGCTGCCCTGCGCGCATACGGTTGCGCCTCCGCTGGACTGACATTCGGCAACCGCCGTCGGCGCGACGATGACTCCGACAACCGCGGCCGCGGCCGTCACCAAACCCCCGATGAGATAGGGCTGTTTTGCTTTCACGGCTGGTCCTAACCGAGTTGCCGCATTGTGCGACCGAAGCCTAGCCGTTGCGTTCGGGCGGACGTGGGGAAACACACAGAAAGCGCCAGGATCCGCCACATCGACGACGCCTACGCTGTTGCGCGTGGCGCACTCACATTCGCACTCGCACGGGTCAGACGCCGGTCCGGCGCCGCTGGGTCCGCTCGCGGCCAGGATCGTGATCGGTTCGCTGGTCGCGATCGGTGTGGCAGTCCTGATCGGGGCGGCGCTGCTGTGGCCGAGCCGTCAGAAGGTCGACATCCCGCTGCCCTTCCAGAACGCCAACGGCAGCGCGGTCACCACGGTGGCGGGCCATGTCGTGTCCGGCGGCCTTGGATCGTGCGGAAGTCCCTCTGCGGGAAAGGTTTTGACCGCACCACCGGTGCCCGGCGCAGTGGGGGGAGCCCAGTGCTCGCAGGCGCTGATCGCGATCGACTCCGGACCGAACGCCGGGGCCAACACGCTGCTGGAATTCAGCCCCGGGCCAGGACAGCCGCAGCTCAAGGCCGGCGATCACATCCGGATCATCAGGCAGGTCGATCAGCAGGGCGTCACGAGTTACGGCTTCTACGACTACGAGCGGACGTGGCCGCTTGTCGGCATCGCCGTGCTGTTCGCGGTGGTCATCATCGCGGTCGCGCGGCTGCGCGGGCTGCTGGCCTTGGTCGGCATCTTGGTGGCGTTCCTGGTATTGGTGGTGTTCCTGCTGCCCGCGCTGCGCGACGGCGCGCCTGCGGTGCCGGTGGCATTGGTGGCGTCGGCGGCCATTCTGTACGTGGTGATCTACCTCGCCCACGGTGTGAGCCTGCGCACCAGCGCCGCCTTGCTGGGCACCTTGACGTCGCTGATATTGGCCGGTTTGCTGTCCTGGGCGGCGATCGGCCTGGCGCATTTGACCGGCCTGTCGCAGGACCAGAACTCGGAGGTCGCCGCGTATCTGGGCAACGTGTCGATCACCGGCCTCCTGTTGGCGGGCTTCATCATCGGCTCGCTCGGCGTGCTCAACGACGTCACCGTCACCCAGGCGTCTGCCGTGTTCGAATTGGCCAATCTCGGCACCGGCACGTCACGCCGCGCGGTGTTCCTCGGCGCGATGCGCGTCGGGCGCGACCACATCGCCAGCACCGTGTACACGCTGGTTCTGGCCTACGCCGGTAGCTCGCTGCCGCTGCTGCTGCTGTTCTCTGTGGCCAACCGGTCACTGAGTGACGTGCTCACCGGCGAGAGCGTGGCCATCGAGATCGTCCGTTCCGCCGTGGGCGGTATCGCGCTGGCCTTGTCCGTGCCGCTGACCACGGCGATCGCCGCGGTGCTGGCCACCCCGGGAGCTACGACCGGTCGAGCAGCTCCAGCAGGTAACCGCCATAGCCTGACTTCAGCAGCTCGTGGGCCCGGTTCGCCAGCTGCTCGTCATCGATGAAGCCGACCCGCCACGCCACCTCTTCCGGCACGCTGATCTTCAGCCCCTGCCGCCGCTCGATGGTGCGTACGAAGTCGCTCGCGTCGAGCAGCGAATCGAATGTCCCGGTGTCCAGCCACGCTGTGCCGCGGTCCAGCACCTCGACCGAGAGCCGGCCACGGTTGAGGTAGATCTGGTTGATCTCGGTGATCTCGTACTCGCCGCGCTCTGACGGGCGCAACGACCTGGCGATTTCGACGACATCGTTGTCGTAGAAATACAGTCCCGGGACCGCGTAATGCGACTTGGGTGTCACAGGTTTCTCCTCGAGCGACAACGGGATGCCGTCCTCGCTGAACTCCACCACACCGTAGGCGGATGGGTTAGCCACCCAATGGGCGAAAATCGCTCCGCCGCTGACGTTTTGGAAACGACGAAGGCCGGTGCCGAGACCGGGACCGTAGAAGATGTTGTCGCCCAACACCAATGCCGTCGAATCGCTGCCGATGTGCGCGGCCCCGATCACGAAGGCCTGCGCCAGGCCGTCGGGCCGCTCCTGGACCGCGTAGCTGATGTCGACGCCGAATGCGGAACCGTCGCCGAGCAGCCGATGAAACGCCGGGGCGTCGGCCGCGGTGGTGATCACCAGGATGTCGCCAATCCCCGCCATGATCAGCGTGGACAGCGGGTAGTAGATCAGCGGCTTGTCATAGACGGGCAGCAGTTGCTTGCTGACGCCCTTCGTGATCGGGAACAGCCGGGTGCCCGAACCTCCGGCGAGGATGGTCCCGCGCATGCAAGAAGCCTAGGCGACCGTCAGGTCATCCTCGGTGAGCTCCGTCGCGGCAAGGGCAGAGGCAAGGTCTTCGTGGCGGAAGATGGACGTCACCTTGTCGTGGACCACGCGGAAGGCCGACGCGATCGTCGACACCGTGCCGGGCTGCGACGCGGTGCGCATCTGCTGCTCGACGACCACGACACCGTCGTGCACATACATCCGGCCCGGCTCGGCGGTGAATCCGGACGTAGCCGCCCATCGGCGCAGCGCGTCGTGGCCCTGAATCGCGCCGTGGGCGTCGGCGACCTCGATGTCGTCGCTGGCCAGCTCCATCAATGTGTCCAGATCCGAGGCGTTCAACGCGTCATGCCAAGCGAGGACGGTCGCGATCTCCGAAACGGTCATGGTGCAAGTTTCTCCGTCAGAACGGGGTGTGGTCCAGCCAGCGGTGCCAGACACCGGCGTCGCCGCTCACGGTGACCTGCGGATCGTCGGAGGGCAGCCGGCGCACGGTGGTGAGCAGCAGGGCGGTGACCGGTCCGCTGACCGTGGCGTCGGCTTCGTCGGCGTGCCCGGCTGACAGCTTCACGGCGCGGCCGTCGCCCCGCATCGTCCACTCGCCGCCGTCGTCGGCGTGCAGGTGCAGCGTCTCCCCGTTAGACAGCGGCAGCGGCTCCTCGCTGGCCTGGATCACGACGCGTTCCAGCCATTCAGTCAGCCCGTCGGCCGCTACTTCGGGCGAGAGTCGGTACTCCGCTCCGAGCGCCAGCGCCGCGTCGGCCCGGTGGACCGCGACCTCATGCAGCCGGCGCCGGACCCACCACGTCGCCGGACGCGGTCCGAGGAAGGTCCAGACCTCGACGTCCCCGCCGGCCCTTTCGACGGCGTCGACGATGTCCTGCGCGCCGCCGCGCAGCCACTCGATCGTGCCGTCGGCGTCGTCGGGCGGCTTGCCGTGACGGACCGCCCGCGGGTCGAGATAGTCGCTGAGCCGGTCGTCGATGATCTGCGCCGCCCACCGGTCGCCCCGGCCGACGTGGCGCAGCAGCTGCTTGAGAGTCCAGCCGGGACAACTGGGCACCGGTGTCGACGGCTCCGCGTCGCGCAGCAAGTCCGCGAACCGACCGTTCTCCGCTAGCAGTGCCGCCGAGTAGTCCACGTCATGAACTTACTGCGCTGCGGGCCGCGCCGAGCGCGACCGGCAGCGACGACCATCCGCGCAGCACCCTGGTGTCACGCCGGGCGCCGTCGCCGGCCAGGCGCGCGTGGGGATAGCGCTCGAAGAAGGCCCGCAGCCCCACTTCTCCTTCGGCGCGGGCGAGCGCCGCGCCCAGGCAGAAGTGCCTGCCACCAGAGAATGACAAGTGCTTGTTGGCATTGGGCCGCTCGATGTCGAAGCGGTGCGGATCCTTGAAGACCGCAGGATCGCGGTTGGCGCCCGCCAGGTAGACGATCACCAGCTCGTCGCGGCGCACCGGTGTGCCGGCGACATCGACGTCCTTGAGTGCGACCCGGGCCGTCATCTGAACGGGCGAGTCGAGCCGCAGAATCTCCTCGACGGCATTCGGCCACAGTTCCGGGTGCGAGGCCAGCGTCTGGAGATGCGCAGGCGCTTCCAGCAGCATCTTGATGCCGTTGCCCAGCAGATTCACGGTGGTTTCGAATCCAGCGGCCAGGACCAGGCCCGCGGTCGCCTGCAGCTCACGCTCGTTGAGCCGGCCACCCTCGTCGGCGGCCTGGGTCAGCTGGCTCATCAAGTCGTCGCCCGGATTGCGGCGCAGCTGTCGCAGGTGCTCGGCCAGCCAGGCATCGAAGCCTTCGATGCCGCGGTACACCTGCGCGTACTGCTTCCACGACAGGCCGAAGTCGAGGCTGGGCGCACCCAGTTCGCCGAATTTCAGGATCTGCTGGCGGTCGGCGTCGGGCACTCCCAGGATGTCGGCGATGACGGTGACGGGCAGTTGTGAGCAGTACCGCTCGACGATGTCGACGGTGCCTGACTGGTTGCTCAAGTCGTCGAGCAGCGCGTTCGCCGTCTCCTCGACGCGGTCACGCAGGGCGGCGACCGCCCGTGTGGTGAAGACCGACGACACCAGCTTGCGGTAACGGGTGTGTTCGGGCGGTTCCACGGACAGCAGCGACGGCGGCTCAAGCGGATGCAGCAACCCGGTGTCCGTGCGCTCGACCACCCAGCGCAGCGGCTTGGGCAGGTTCGAACCCATCGCCATCACCCGAAAGTCATCGGAGCGCAGCAGCTCGTAGGCGAGTTCGTGGTCGACGGTCATGTACAAGGACGGGCATCGCACCATCCGTCCCCTCGATCGCAGTTCCTCGATGAACTCGATCGGATTGGCCCGCACGGCCGGGTCCGCGATCAGCCTGCCCCGGGGATCGCCACGGCGAACCCCGATCGACGCCGCCGTCCGGACGATCCCGTGCAGTGCCACCCAGCGGATCCGTTGCTTCATCTGTTAGAGCTTAGCCGCACGGCAACCTACGCCGCCGGTGGTTCGGCGACGCGGCGGCCCAGCGCATAGACCCGCCACCCGGCGCGTGTCCAGCGCATGCGGTCGAGGCAATTGCGGCCATCCACAATGACTTTCGCGCGCACCGTACCGGCCAGCTCGTCGGGATCCAGGTCGACGAACTCACGCCACTCGGTAAGTACCAGCACCGCGTCGGCACGGTCGCATGCCTCCACCACCGACGTCGAGTAGTTCAGCGTCGGGAAGATCCGCTGCGAGTTCTCCATCGCCTTGGGGTCGTAGACGTTGACGGTTGCGCCGTTGAGCTGCAGCATGCCGGCGACGTTGAGGGCCGGGGAGTCGCGAACGTCGTCGGACTCGGGTTTGAACGCCGCGCCCAGCACGGCGACGTTCGCGCCGAGCAGTGACCCACCGCATGCCCTGGTGGCCAGTTCCACCATCAGCGTGCGGCGCCGCATGTTGATGCTGTCGACTTCGCGAAGGAACGTCAGCGCGTGGCTGGCCCCGAGTTCGCCCGCGCGGGCCATAAACGCGCGGATGTCCTTGGGCAGGCAGCCGCCGCCGAAACCCAGTCCGGCGTTGAGGAATCGGCGGCCGATGCGAGGGTCGTAGCCCAGCGCGTCGGCGAGCACCGTGACGTCGGCGTCGGCGGCTTCGCACACCTCGGAGATTGCGTTGATGAACGAGATCTTGGTCGCCAGGAACGCGTTCGCCGACACCTTCACCAACTCGGCGGTCTGCAGATCGGTGAGCAGGAACGGCACACCGGCGTCGAGAAGCGGCGCATAGAGTTCGCGCACCGCAGCCTCGGCGTGAACCGAATCTCGTTGCACGCCAAGCACAATCCGGTCTGGATGCAGGGTGTCGTGCACCGCGTAGCCTTCCCGCAGAAACTCGGGGTTCCAGGCCACTTCGACGTCCAGTCCGTCGGGCGCCAGCGCGCCGGCCCGCACTGCGAGTTCCGCTGCGGTGCCGACGGGAACGGTGGACTTGCCGACGATGATCGCCGGTCGGCGCAGCCGCGGCACGAGCGTGTCGATCACCGCGTGCACGTAGCGCAGGTCGGCGGTGTACTCGCCCTTCTTCTGGGGGGTGCCCACACCGAGGAAGTGCACGTCGGCGAATTCTGCTGCCAAGTCGTAGTCGGTGGTAAACCGCAGCCGACCCGCCGCGAGGTTGTCGCACAGCATCTTTCGCAGGCCCGGTTCGTAGAACGGCACGTCCCCGCCGGCCAGCTTGGCGACCTTGCCGGGATCGATGTCGACGCCGACGACCTCGTGCCCGAGCTCAGCCATCCCGGCGGCGTGCGTGGCCCCCAGGTAGCCCGTGCCGAAGACGGTGCACCGCATACCCCCTGTATAGGAGGCGGCGATGAGCTAACTGCGTCGCGACACTGAGCGGCAGGCCAACAGCAGGTAACGGGCTAGTCGCCGGGCCACCACGGCGTATGCGACCCACCCGACCCGGAACCACCCGAGCCGGGCCCGTAGGTGCCCGAACCGGAGCCCGGCCCGTAGCCGCCGGAGCCCGAGCTTCCGGAGCCGTTCGGGTACTGCGGGTACTGGGGCGACTCAGGCACTTGGCCCTGAGAAGGCGACTGCGGCCACTCCTGCTGCGGCGGATACTGTCGCTCCGGCTCGCGCCACGGCGGACGGATGATCGGCCGCAGCGGGAACCCGATGATCGGCGCCGGTGGCGGCGCGTAGGCCGGCGGTGGCGCGGCCGGCGGGTCGGGCGCAGGGGCAGGTGGCGGCGCGGCCGGGGCTGGTGGCGGCACGGCCGCAGGAGCCGGGGCCTGGGGGGCGGGCACGTCCGCGACGGGACGCGGTGCAGGAGCCTGAGGCTGCGTTGCCTGCTGCACCACGGGCACCGGTGCCGGAATGGTCTCGGGCGCGGGCGGCTGCTGCGGGGCCGGCTGGGGCTGCGCTTGCGGCGCCGCCGGGGGCGCCGGTGCGACGGTGCTGGGCAGGATGACGCTGTCGCCGGGGCTGGGTCGCTGGTCGACCGTCGGCCGGATGCTGACGGCCAACGAGATCACCAGCGCGACCACGCCGACCACGAAAATCGCGGTGAGCGAGCTGCCGACCAGCAGGAACGGCTTGCGGCCCTCCTCGACCGGTGCGGGGACGTCATCGGCCGCGTCATCTGCTCCGACGGCGCCGACGGGGGCGAGTTGGGTGGCGGCGGCGGGGTCGACGGCGTAGGCCTTACCGGCGGTCGTGCCTTCGGGGTCCTGCGAGTAGGCCAGGCCGACGGTGGACGCCTCGAAACGGGGTGCGTTGGCGGCGGCCAGCGCCGCGCCCCGGGCGAGGGCCAATTCCCCGTCTTCCGGCGCGCTCACTGGGATTGACACCAGGTGTTCCAGGTGCGCCTTCACGGAACCGACGTCGACGCCGGAGCCGACGACGAACATGCCGGCCGGCCGCGCGCCGTGCTCCTCCATGCTGGCGACCATTTCGGTCAGCACGCTCATTGCGTCCGCACTGTGCAGGCTGCGGCTGTCAACCTTCACGATCGAGCCGTCGGAGGTCTCGACGACCGACAGCGTCGCGGTGTCGCGCTCGATGAACATCAACGCGGTCTTGTCATAGCCGACCGCCCGGCCGACGGCCTGGGCCAACGCGCCCGCAGCGTGCAGCTCGGAGTACATCGCCACGTCGTCAATTCCGCGACGGGCCAGCGCTTCACGCAGCGTCGCTGCTTCGTCGCGGTCGCTCCACGTGACACCCGTCGACACCAGCTTGTGGCCACCTGCGGTGGCGCTTTCCTGGGTGCCCAGCACCGCGGCGATCACCTGTTCCGGTGCGCTCGGCGTTGCCGAACCGTCGATAGCGTTGATGTCGAAGACATCGTGGTCGACCGTCAGGCCGTCGGCTTTCTCACCTTCGACCAGCACCATGCGGACCGTCGTGGGCGTCATCGACACGCCAAGTACGATCTCCACTGCCCCTCCACAATATTTGCTATTAGCTAAAGTCGCTTGTGGGCACCCCCGCCAACACTAAGCCGTCAACTGATCCTCCATCGGATCGCCCGCCTTCATCGTTACATCCGCGACGTTAGCTGATCTTGACGAAGGCGCTGGTTGACGGCTCCAGCGGGACCCCAACAAGCGCCGGCAGCCTAGACCCTACCCGCGTACTACGGCATGCGCGCCGGATAGGTTCAGGCAGCGGGATTTTCAACTCGCAGGGGTGTGGAAATTCTCATAGGACCGCGACGGCGTTGGACCGCGCTGGCCTTGGTACTTTGACCCGACTTTGGCGCTTCCATACGGGTGTTCGGCCGGGCTCGTCAATCGCAACAGGCAGAGCTGGCCGATCTTCATCCCAGGCCACAGCGTGATCGGCAGGTTGGCGACGTTGGATAGCTCAAGGGTGATGTGGCCGCTGAACCCGGGGTCGATGAAGCCGGCAGTCGAGTGGGTCAACAGGCCCAGCCTCCCGAGCGAGGACTTGCCCTCCAGCCGGCCGGCCAGGTCGTCGGGCAACGTGCAGAGCTCGAGGGTGGACCCGAGCACGAACTCCCCCGGATGGAGCACGAACGGCTCCCCGTCCAGGGGCTCGACGAGGCTGGTCAGCTCGTCCTGCTGCTGCGCGGGGTCGATGTGGGTGTATCGGGTGTTGTTGAACACCCTGAACAGGCTGTCGAGTCGCACATCGACGCTGGACGGCTGCACCAGCCTCTCGTCGAACGGATCGATGCCCAGACGTCCGGCGTCGATTTCAGCCCGGATGTCGCGGTCGGAGAGCAACACGCGACGAGCGTATCGGCTGGCCGCTCACTCGCGAGCAGACACAAAAGCCCCTCGCCCTCCGGCGTGTCGGGGACTTTCGTGTCTGCTCAGCCGAGGCGATGTGCAGACCCGCGGTTGCTGCTAACCTTCGTGACCGACATCGCCGATGTAGTTCAATGGCAGAACATCAGCTTCCCAAGCTGAATACGCGGGTTCGATTCCCGTCATCGGCTCCACTCTGACCAGCTCAGATGCTGTTCGAACCCTTCGAACGGGCACCCCCGGTGTCACCAAATGTCACAACTCGGTTCAAACTCTCCGCCGCGGCCTTGAGGGCGTCGTTCTGTGAGTGCGCGTAAAGACGCATGGTCAGGCTCGCGTCCTTGTGGCCGATCCATGCCGCGATCACCGCGACGGGCACACCGTGAAGGTGCATGAGCGTGGCGCAGGTGTGCCGAGCGGCGTGCAGCTTGATGTGCCGCACCCCGGCAGCCTTCACAGCGTCCCGCCAGTATCGGGACAGGACCGCCGGCGAGTACGGTTCGCCGGCCTCGTTGCTCACCACGTACTCGAACGCGCCGGCACCCTGGTTCAACCAGGAATACGACCTTCCAAGGAGAGCCGACACCTCCCGGGCGGAGTAGGTGGGCTCAACCCCGAGGGCGGCGATGATCGGGCCGGGATCGGGTGACATTCTCGTAACCTCCTGCGCTGTGTGGTATTTGGTGGCGCGCAGTCGCGCACTACCTAGACACATTCATGCGGGAGTCGGCACGAATCACAGTCTTGAAATTCACCAGCCGAGGCGGGCAGGGGCCGGCATCAGACAAGGGCAAGAGTGGCGTCGATGGCTGGATCTGTTCGCTCAGTGCGCGCGCACCGGCCTCAAAGATGCTGTGCCCATATCCGGTGCCGCCGCGACTTCCAGTTAGGCATGAAACCTACGGGTGATCGTAGAGCACCCGGAATCGTGATTCCCGAAATCGTTATCAGGTGGGTGTTTCGGGACAGCTGCGTGGACCGGGGGCGTGACGACGAATCGTGGTCCATTGAAGGCTTGACGCGACGACCAGTCCGCGCGGGACGTGGTGATGGTGGTCATGCACGCACACGAGCCGTATGGTCGTGCCGAGATGGCGGCCGAGTGTCAACGTTGGCGTGCGCATGCGACCAATGCGGGCGCCCAACCACCAGCCATTGCGGATAGGCGACTGAGAGATCGGTGACTTTCGGTGGATGACGCCAGCGCCGATGATCAGTTCGGCAGGGCGCCGGCGTATTGGAGCTGGAGTTCGTTGTACAGGGCCTTGGCCGCGCTCGCGGGGGCGGCGGATGCGCTCGGTTTGCCGGTCGCAGCTTGCGAGCTCTGCTGGAGCGCGACCTGCGCCGCGCCGCCGCCGCGACCATCCCTTTGCTGCAGACGCTCTGCTGCGCATGAAAATACCCCCGGCCAGGGCCCGACCAGCCGTTTTCCCGCGCCGCGGGTGAATTAGTCGTCAACTTCGTGTCAGTGGCGCAGGAGGTTGGTGATGGAACAGCGGGAGGCCGTTGTGATGCGGGTGCTCTACGACGAGCACGCCGCCCCGTTGTGGCGCTACGCCATGCGGCTGACCGGTGATCATGCCCGCGCCGAGGATGTGGTGCAGGAAACGCTGTTGCGCGCCTGGCAGCACCCCGAGGTGACCGACGACAGCGAGCGATCGGCCCGGCCCTGGCTGTTCAGGGTCGCCCGCAACATGATCATCGACGAACGCCGCAGTTCACGCTTCCGCAACGAAGTAAGCCCGCTGGACGACTCCGGTGTCCCCGAGCGCGCCAGCCCCGACGAGGTCGACGCCGCGCTGGATCAGATGCTGCTCGGCGACGCGCTGGCACAGCTGTCCGCCGAGCACCGCGCCGTGATTCGGCGCTCCTACTACCAGGGGTGGACGGCCGCGCAGATCGCCGACGATCTCCAGATTCCCGAAGGCACGGGAATCCTTGTGAGATACGGGCTCGTGGGCGAGCGCCGCAGTTTCAAATGCCGCCGGGGGCACGGAGCGTATTGCCTAGTCAGAGGCTATTTTGCAGGCCGTCGCAGCCCCCGTTTGTTATCTAGGTGAACCCAACACTCAAAACCTTCGTCAATTGCTTGAACCTCCTTTATGCTTCCGCTCATGGCCGAGCACAGCACATCGCGAGGAAAGTGACACACACGTACTTCACAGGAGACACGGAATGACAAGCGCAGGTCCGAGCAGTGGGACGCCGCTGCACGCGCTCGCCCTGAACCCCAGCGCCGGTCGGTTGAGTTGTTACTCTACATATCTTTTCAAAATTCAAAGTTTTGAAAAACTTTATAATGAAAGAGTCGCTGCTGCGCTTCCTTTCTTTACGGAAAATTCTGAAGCAAGCCTAGAAATTAAACGCTCTCAGGACATTCTCAAACTGGCTCTTGAGGAACTGAATTGGCTTTACAACGCTCAATTTCTTGAAAAAGATTCGTCGTCACGAAAAGAACGAGCCTTGACTCGGCCGGAAGCCGACATTTCATGGACCTTGATGCGGCTGGAAGCCAACATTTCATGGGCCACACAACAAAATCTTGAGCTGATGCAAAAAATGGTTAACTTGAGTTCGAAAGGATTCAACAAACTAATCAGACCGATGCAATTAAGGAAGTTTCTAAGCGTTATGCATAGAATCAACACAAGTCTCGGCCGCCGCGAGGATGTCCCACTGTATCTCCCGCTTGCGATTAAACAATTGCTTCTGGCTGGACGAAAGCCTTTTAAAACAGCCTGCACCCTGATCGCAATGACGTGTTTAAGGAAATCTATAACTGAAATAACGAATGCCTTAGACCCATCTAATTTTTTTAGATCCGGCGATATCGAGTTACAAGGAATGGAGAAAGCTTTAGAGGTGACAACAAAGTACCCTCGCGAAGTTTTGATCATCGTTGGGAATCATGATTCAGGGGTTTACGATATTGCGTTAGCCAAAAGGTTATCGCAACGGCTTGGCTGTGAACATCACATGATCATGACGCGAAAGCAGAATGCTCTCCCCCTCCGCATCCATCCTCCGGAATCAGCTGGAGATGTTGTTTACGTTAATGAACGTGATCCGAAATCAAATCCCATCGCAGAAAGTATTCTGAAGATCAAGGAATCCTTGAAAAGGAATGACGTTGTCAGTCTGGCCGTTTATCCCGAGGGCATGGTTCCCTTAACAGGGGCACAAATGCCCCTTGTCACTAAAGCGGGAGCCTACGTGATCGCACGAAGACTTGCCATTGAACTTAAGGATCAAAACGTCCCTGTGTTTCTCGTGGAAGAACAATCAAACATACTTATGCACCTAACGCAAAATGATCTCATTAAAGCGGCTGCAAAAGTCTCAAACGTTGAAATCGTCCCTACAACCCCTCTGGCCAAAGGCCAAAGAGATGAGTGGGTCCACGACCATCGACTACAATCGGAAAATCGATTCAATGTGGATCGCGGAGAAAAGATGCTTGACATACTGAGCGGTAAACCTATACCCAACTCGATGACTTATGAAGCTCAAGGCTTAAGCTGTCATCGTTCTTTTTAAGATGCTGTTTTTTTGGCCAGACCGGTTGACAATTACGCCAAGGTGGGATTTGGATCTGTCAAATCTTTGTCAATGAGTGGATTGTTTTGATCTAAGATTACTCAAACCGATAGTCGAGCATCAGACCGTTTCCTCGACGGTCTCGTCCGCGACAATGTCCAGCCCCGCTCCTCTAATTGCCGATAGCGGTCGCGGAACTGCGAGGTCGTGGCACGAGGGTCCGATGCATTGCCTTCCAGTCCGCGCCTCCATACCCCCGCGGCGATCGAGGCGAGCCGGAACATGGAAAAGACCACGAACAGATCGGGCGACTCGGGAACCTCACAACCCGCGTGGCAGCAATAGCTGGCGACGAATGGCCGCTGGTCTGATATGCCGGTGCCAGCCAGGTCCTGACCGGCCACGCCGGTGTGACCATCTGGGCGGCACGATCGCTAAATTTTGCGGCTGTTTTGTTGCTCAAAGTAACGATCTGCAGTGCGGTAACTTGACTCGCCGACAATCGCGCGGTAACTGTTTAGGCCGTCTGGCACACCCCGAACAGGATGACGCGCCGACGTTTTACCGCGGGAGCGTGCACCCCCGGTCTCTCTCGGGGAGAGAGGATCACTTACTAGCGGAGGTGTTTGTTTCGGCGAGTTGCCGTGAGGTGAAGGCCCCCTGGCTGCACCCTCAGCGGCAGAGAAACCGAGCCGCCGCCACTGGTCACTACCACCACATATCGCCCATAGGTTTTCGCTTGTATTCCGATAGGGAAGAACGCGAAGCCGTTCTCGCCGCCGAGAGTAGCTTCAGGTATGTCGACCTCCACTGCTTCGGAATCGCCAGACGGCTTGACTACTTCTATGTTCAACTTCGCGGCCTCATCGCCGGCTTCGGCCCGAGTGAGAACAACCAGGGTCACTTGCGCGATGTGGTCGGGCCCCACCTCGCAGGACGCCAGTACGCCACCCCGGACATCCAGCTTGTTGTCCACTGCAGCTGCAGCTTCAGCGAGGAATGCGCCGGTGAGGATCACCCATCGAACGTACAAGAGGTAGTGAGGAACCACGGAGCTGGACTGCCGGCGCCCCCGGTGTCCGGCCAAACCGCCGACGCCGGCGCGAAAGCACCGACAGGCACCAGTCCCGGCATCACCTTTGGCCACCGGGCGGGGTGATCGGCCGACCCGGCAACTCCGGCCCCAGCCGAGCCACTGGCAAGCCCGGCGTCGGTGCTGGCATCAGTTGAGGCGTTACCAGCGGCTGTGCGGAAGAATTATGTCGCGCCGGCTCGATGGTGGCTCACCGGTAAAGAGGTGGCTGTACAGCTGGCACACACGCCTGCGCAAACGTCGCATCGTTACAAGCGGTCGGTGCCGCGGCGCCGGGTGATGCCCGCCGAGCCGGCGTGACACGATGATCAACCGTGGGTGACGATCATCGGTTCGTGCTGACGCTCAGCTGTCCCGACCGCACCGGCATCGTCGCGCGCATCACCACCTTTCTGGCCGACATCGGCGGCTGGATCACCGAGGCCGCCTACCATTCCGACGACCAGTCCGGCCGGTTCTTCACCCGTCAGGAGATCCGCGCCGATTCCGTACCGTTCGGCATCGACGAACTGCGTCGGCAGTTCTGTGACGTCGCCGGCGAGCTCGCCGCCGACCACTGGCAGGTGGTCGACAACGCCGACCGCAAGACCGTTGTGGTGCTGGTGTCCAAGGAGGGGCACTGCCTCTACGAACTGCTGGCGCGCTGGCATTCCGGCGAGCTGAGCGCGGACATCGGGGTCGTCATCGGCAACCACGCCGAGCTCGAGCCGGTGGTGCTGATGTTCGGGTTGCCGTTCCGGCTCATCCCGGTGCCGAAGGACGAGATCGGCAAGGCGGCCGCGTTCGAGCAGATCCGCGAGGAGGTCGACAGCCACGCTCCGGACGCCATCGTGCTGGCCCGGTATATGCAGGTGATCCCGCCCGAACTGTGCGACGCCTGGGCGGGCCGGCTGATCAACATCCACCACGGCTTCCTGCCTTCGTTCCGCGGTGCCCGGCCCTACCACCAGGCGTACGCCCGCGGAGTCAAGATCATCGGTGCAACCTGCCACTACGTCAGCGCGGAACTGGACGCCGGCCCGATCATCGACCAGGACGTAATCAGGGTCGATCACGGCGATTCACCGTCTGACATGGTGCGCCGGGGCCGGGACATCGAGAAGGCCGTGCTGGCCCGGGGCCTGACCTATCATCTGCAGAATCGGGTGCTCCGGGACGGGGCGCGGACCATCGTCTTCAGCTGAGCGCGCAATGCCGAGCAGGGGCCGACGTTGCCGCTGAGCAGGTACCAGGTGACGATGGGGTCTCGGGGCACATACACCGACCCGCTGGCGTGATGGTCCCGTCGAGCTCGTCGGTCCCGGTGCTGACCGTCGACCGGGGGGTCGACTGCTATCGGGTGTGGTGGTGTCGATCATGGGTGTTGGCAACCTCTCGATGTCGCGAATCGCCAGCCGCTGTCGACCCACCCGATTGGGCGTCGAGGTGCCCGACACCCCGCACACGGGCGGCCCGCAGCTGGCGCCGCGCCGCCCGAACGGGAAGCCGTGGTCTGACGGGATCACGAACACCTGGGCGGCCGCAGAACTCGGATTCGGGTTGGAATCCGAATCAATGCTGGACAATCTCGTGAAGGACGACGCTGGGTCATGCACGACATCTGGAACCAGCTCGTCAAACCGATTGCGTCCTCTTCGGTCTTCAGCAGCTCCTCAGCCAGCATTGTGTCGAGGGTGGCCGGCTGGCCAGCTTGCACGGCGGCGTCCCGGACCTGCCGCACCCCGGGCTGCCATGCCGCCGTCGCCGTTGCTTGCGCTAATCGGGGGGTTCACGCACGGCCGGGTGTGGCTGGGTAGACGACGTCGGGGAGTCGGCGTCTGCGGCTGCGGCAGCGTTTATCATCGCGTCATGTCGCATAACGTCACGTCGGACTCGCCGCAGGAGGTGCCGGCCGATTCCGGTGCGTCACCAGCGCCGCCGCTGGGACCGCCGAGGTTGTCGCGTTGGGTCGCAGTCATCGCCGTGGCGATCGCCCTCATCGCCATTGCGCTTGCCGCCTGGTCACTGCTACGCCCACCACCGGCACCACCGGCACCGTCGTTTACCGGCCAGCAGATCGCTGACGCCAAAGCGCGCGCCTGCACCGCCTACAACACCGTGCGCATCGCGGTGTCACGGCAAACCCACGCCAACCTCGGTGGCGGCCCTGTCGCGGTGCAAGCGGTGGCGGCCAACGCCCGCCTGTCGATGGCCGCCGGCGGCTCATATCTACTGGCTCGCCTGAACCCGGCCACCCCGTCGCCCCTGGCGCCGGCGATCCGCTCCTTCGCCGATAATCTGCAGGACATCGCGATGAACGAACTGGCCGGGGTGAACAATAATGATCCGGCCCAGGCCGCCCGGCTGCGTGATGGTGAGGCGGCCGGCGCGCGGATAGCGGACTTATGTAAATGAAATGCGTTTTGCGACCGCGGGCCAGTGCTCTGATGGTGTAGTGGTCGGGGCGATCAACGGCCCGGTGAGGCGTCGAGGGCTTCGCCGTCACCGCACCCGGTGCACGCTGGGGCGCCGAGTTCTCGTGCGCCGGCATTCAAAGCCCGGCATCGCGCGCAGTCAAGCTTCTGACACCACCACGGTTCGGCGCTGGTCAGCCACTCGTGATCGACACGAAACCGCGCGGTCTCTGGAAATGTCTGCTGGCCAGTGAGCTGCTGCGAGGATCATCGCGGACCCGCGCGGATATTTGCTTCTGCAAATTATAACCGCCGAACGCGGCCTTACGGGTCCGTTAATTATTAGCTGTGCTCACATTTACCTACGCGAAGAGTTTTCCAGATTCGTCCGTTAAAAGCCCTCATAAATGCGCCTCAATGCCGCCGCATCTCCACCCCTCCCTGGGGTTAAACGACCCACCTCCGCAACAAAGAATGGAAAAAATCGGTAAACGCCTCCCATTTGGTTGCACGGATGTTACGTTGCCACTGCTTTGCTTCATGGGACGGAGCTCACGGCCGACATGATCGAGCAGAAAGATCGCTCAGCCGCGCAACCCGCTTCCCTGCCCTAACTCGACAGCGTTGTTTCAAAAAGGGGTTCTGAGCATGTCCAAGTCCAAGCACAGGAAAACTGCGTCGCGCCGGCCGTTGAAGTCGGTTCGCCCGTATGTCACCACGGGAGTTGCGGGAGCAGCGATGGTAGGGGCCGGCGTCCTGCTGGCCGCTCCTCCGGGCGCGCCGGCGCCCACGGCGGCTCCGGCCATTCAGCTGGCATCCTTCGACTCGGTGCTGGCCCCGCCGCCGCTGAGCCCGGTGAGCAACCTCGTCAGTAGCCTGTTCGGGTCCGGCTTCGCCGCGCCCACCCCCACCAAGCTGGCCTCTGCGCTTGTCGGCGTTGATCCGCCCAAGCTGTTCGGCAACGGCACCAACGCCGATCCTGCCACGTGCGGCTCCGGCGCCGACTGCAACGGCGGCAACGGCGGCATATTGATCGGCAACGGCGGTAACGGCGCCAATGGCGGCAACGGCGGCAACGGCGGGCTGATCGGCAGCGGCGGCAACGGCGGCGACGGCACCGCGGTGGACCTGGCCGGGGGTGAAGGCGGCAACGCCGGGCTGATCGGCAAAGGCGGCGACGGCGGCGCCAGCGCCCCGGGATTCTTCGGCGGCAACGGCGGCCTCGGCGGGAAGCTTGGGGGCGACGGCGGCGCCGGCGGGGCCGGCGGGCTCGGCTTCAACGGCGGTAACGGCGGCAACACCGGGAGCGGCTTTGCGCTGTTCGGCAGCGGCGGGGCCGGCGGACCCGGCGGGAACGGCGATCCAACGTTCGCCATTAACGGCGGCAACGCCGGGGCGGGCGGCCAAGGCGGCAACGCCGGCCTGCTGTCGCTGTTCGGCAACGGCGGCGCAGGCGGCGCCGGCGGCGCCGGCGTGAGCGGACCGGACGGCGCGGAGGGCGCCGAGGGCGCGAACGGTTCGGACGGTGTGAACCCCACCCCGAGTGGCCCGGCGGGCACCAACGGCACCGCCGGCGTCGGGAGCACCACCACCGGTGGCGTGACGACCGGCAACCCCGGCGGCAGCGCCGGCGGCGGCACCGACCCCACCTCCGGCAACCCCGGCGGCACCGGCGGCAACGGCGCCGACGTTCCCGCCGCGGCCTGTGCTGTGTGCAGCGCCGTCGGTGGTGCCGGCCAGACCGGCGCGAACGGTCTCGGCGGCCCCGGCGGCACCGGCGGCAACGGCGGCAACGCGACGAACGGTGAGGCGGCCACCGGGGGTGCCGGCGGCATGGGCGGCACCGGCGACACCGGCGCCGCCGGCGGTAACGGCGGCAACGGCGGAAACGGGACATCTACGCTCAGCACCGGTACCGGGGGTGCCGGCGGTCAGGGCGGCACCGGCGGGACCGGTGCTGCCGGTAATCCCGGCTCCGACGGATCCCCCGGCAACCCCGGTAGCCCCGGCACTGCCGCAGGGGCCGGAGGGGCCGGCGGCGCAGGCGGGCTGCTCGGTCGCGGCGGGGCCGGCGGCGCAGGCGGGACCGGCGGGACCGGCGGGACCGGCGGGACCGGCGGGACCGGCGGGACCGGCGGGACCGGAGCCACCGGCGGCACCGGCGGCAACGGCGGTAACGGCGGCAACGGTATCGCTTCATCCATTGTGAATGCCTTCGGCGGTGCGGCTGGTGCCGCTGGTTTCGGCGGGCCCGGCGGGCCCGGCGGCGCCGGCGGCAACGGAGGCGCAGGCGGCACCGGCGGGACAGGCGGCGCAGGCGGGATTGGCGGTGTGGGCGGTCCCGCTGGGCTGTTCGGCCGGCCCGGCGCCAACGGCACCACCGGCGCCACCGGCGCCACCGGCGCCACCGGCAACACCGGCAACCCCGGCAACACCGGTGCGACCGGCGCCACCGGCGCCAACGGCAGCGCCGGCACGGCCGGGAAACCGTAGGGGCATTACCGGCAGCCCGGCAGGGGCCCGATGAGAGGCCACTGCTGTTCGGCACCGGGGGCGTCGGCGATGCCGGCGCCCCCGGTGTCTGGCTGGCCCGCCGAGCCGGCGTGACACGATGATCAACCGTGGGTGACGATCATCGGTTCGTGCTGACGCTCAGCTGTCCCGACCGCACCGGCATCGTCGCGCGCATCACCACCTTTCTGGCCGACATCGGCGGCTGGATCACCGAGGCCGCCTACCATTCCGACGACCAGTCCGGCCGGTTCTTCACCCGTCAGGAGATCCGCGCCGATTCCGTACCGTTCGGCATCGACGAACTGCGTCGGCAGTTCTGTGACGTCGCCGGCGAGCTCGCCGCCGACCACTGGCAGGTGGTCGACAACGCCGACCGCAAGACCGTTGTGGTGCTGGTGTCCAAGGAGGGGCACTGCCTCTACGAACTGCTGGCGCGCTGGCATTCCGGCGAGCTGAGCGCGGACATCGGGGTCGTCATCGGCAACCACGCCGAGCTCGAGCCGGTGGTGCTGATGTTCGGGTTGCCGTTCCGGCTCATCCCGGTGCCGAAGGACGAGATCGGCAAGGCGGCCGCGTTCGAGCAGATCCGCGAGGAGGTCGACAGCCACGCTCCGGACGCCATCGTGCTGGCCCGGTATATGCAGGTGATCCCGCCCGAACTGTGCGACGCCTGGGCGGGCCGGCTGATCAACATCCACCACGGCTTCCTGCCTTCGTTCCGCGGTGCCCGGCCCTACCACCAGGCGTACGCCCGCGGAGTCAAGATCATCGGTGCAACCTGCCACTACGTCAGCGCGGAACTGGACGCCGGCCCGATCATCGACCAGGACGTAATCAGGGTCGATCACGGCGATTCACCGTCTGACATGGTGCGCCGGGGCCGGGACATCGAGAAGGCCGTGCTGGCCCGGGGCCTGACCTATCATCTGCAGAATCGGGTGCTCCGGGACGGGGCGCGGACCATCGTCTTCAGCTGAGCGCTCTTCGAACTCTCCCCCGCGGCCTTCATAGACGCATGATCAAAGCTCGCGTCTTTGTGGCCGATCCACGCCGCGATCACCGCGACGGGAACACCTTGGTAACTGCATCGGCGTGACTCAGGTGTGTTACGCCTTCTGCGCCACCGCCAGGATGTAGTCGATGTGCCATTCGTGTATCCAAAAATTGTCCGGCCTGACAAAAGACCGGAGAACCGGATTCACGTCATTCATCTCAGGCTGGAACACTCTCTTGCACAGGAACCTGGCCAGCGGCCGGAAAACGTCGCCCGCGATGGATCGCGTTTCGGCTTCGGCAAAACCCACGTCGAGCAGCAAGTCTCGATAGGCCGCGACGTTCGCCGCTTTCCGGACAGCTTTGGGCGATGCCCCCCGCCAGCCGAGCCGGGCAACCTGCTTGCGAAACCGCGTATTTAAAAATGTTCGTTTGGGAACGATGTCGGCCGTCACCAAGCGCCCGCCCGGTTTGAGCACCCGCAGCGCTTCGGAGAAGAAGTCGACGCGCGACGGGAAGTGAAACGCCGATTCCAGTGCGACAACCTTGGTGCACGATTCGTCTTCTTGCGGCAGGTCAGTGGCAGACGCGTGAACATAGTCGATCCTGTCGGCCAGCCCTGCATCCCTCACACGGCGCGTGGAGATCGCGAGTTGTTCGGCGGCCACATTTACTCCCGTAATATGTTTGACATCTAACGCGCCGAAGTATCGGCACGATGTTCGGCGCGGTTGGGCGGCTCATCGAAATAACCAACCATGAACCGAATTTCGCGATCGCCCAGTCCGCCCGAAGCTTGGGGAATACTGTGCGTTTTATGAAACTAGGAATCGCAGGGTTAGCAACGACTCTGTTGCTGTCCGGCGGTTTGGGTCTGGCCGGTTTGGGAGTTGCCGCGGGTACCGCCCAGGCCGAGCCCGGTTTTGCGCTATCTCATGGCCCGGTCCCCGCCGCAAGGGGCCCATATCAATGGTGCCCAGGGCAACCCTTGCCGGCGAGCGATGTCAATTGGGACATGAGTGTCTGCCACACCTGGTACTGGGTCGACTACGGGTTCCAGGCCAATGTTGGGAAATTTGTTTACGAGGGAGATAATCCACCGCCGAATCTCGGGTGCATCCCCGGCCTCTGCTTGCCCGGGCTGTAGTAGGCGCTGACGGCCAGAAGCATTTCGTCGGCCCGTGTCCAGGTAGCACGGAATGCCTCGATCCGTTTGATTGTCGCGAACCAGGCCGGTGCCCCGTCGCACGCGCACCAAACCACAAATGTTGACTCGCCATCCAATCCGATGTCGCCACGATGGGCAGGAGGCGCCCGGCCGCCGGCACTGGAATCGGCTCGCCCGCAGCCAATTAGCGTAGGCGCCTACGAGTGGGCAACTCGTTCCGCCGACCGAGCCGGATCAAGTGCTAGGTTCGGTCCGTGTCTGGAAACGGCGCCGGCGCGTTGCGGATCGGCATCCTGGGTGCGGCCCGTATCGCACCGTTGGCGCTCATCAAGCCGGCCAAGGGAAACGTCGAGGTCGTGGTTGCCGCGGTGGCAGCGCGCGACGTGTCGCGCGCTCAGGCCTTTGCTGCGAAACACGACATCGCCCGGGTGCACGAAAGCTACGAGACGCTGATCGCCGACCCTGACCTCGATGCCGTCTACAACCCGCTGCCGAACAGCTTGCACGGCCGGTGGACCCGAGCCGCACTGGCCGCCGGTAAGCACGTGCTGTGCGAAAAGCCCTTCACCGCCAACGCCCCCGAAGCCCGCGAAATCGCCGAGCTGGCCGCGAAGTCGGACCGGGTCGTGATGGAGGCATTCCATTACCGCTACCATCCGCTGACATTGCGAGCTGAGCAGATCATCGCCTCGGGTGAGCTGGGGAAGCTCGAGCGGGTGGAGGCGGCCATGTGCTTCCCGCTGCCGAAGTTTTCCGACATCCGTTACAACTACTCGCTTGCTGGCGGCGCGACAATGGACGCGGGGTGCTACGCGGTCCACATGGCCCGCACATTCGGCGGTTCAACTCCGGAAGTCGTTGCGGCACAGGCGAAACTGCGCGATCCGGAGATCGATCGGGCTATGACGGCCGACTTGCGGTTTGCAGTCGGGCACACCGGCCGGGCCCGCTGCTCGATGTGGTCGTCGGACCTGCTGCGGATCAGCGCTAGGGTGATTGGCGACCAGGGCGAGCTGCGTGTGCTCAATCCAGTAGCACCCCAGTTTTTCAACCGGCTCGCGGTCCGCTCAGCCGACGGCAAACGCGTGGAACATTTCGCGCGCCGTGCCTCCTACGCGTATCAGCTCGACGCTTTCGCCGCTGCGGTGCTGCGCGGCGAACCGGTGAAGACGACACCGGAGGACGCGGTCGAGAACATGACCGTCATCGACGCGATCTATCGCGCCGCCGGCCTCCCACTGCGCAAGCCGAGCTGAACGTACGAAACAAACGTCGGCCGCCAGGATAGCGCGGCCGGAAATCATTGCAGCCGTTAGGAGTTGCCGGATCTATGGGTGTTCTGGCGCCGCGAGTCCGGCGGTCGCGCAGTTGAGACCTCGGACAACAAACGGCGTGCCGCGTCGACACAGGGTCGGAGGCGATCCACGGGGCCAACGCCGGCCACGGCCAGTGATCGTCTCGGTATTTCGAGTTCGATCACGATGTCGGCGGGGAGCACCGAGAGGATGTCGCGTAGCGGTAGTTCGCCTTCGCCGGGGACCATGCGTTCATAGAGGGCTTCCTCCGCGTAGTTGTCGGTGCGCGGCTGCAGCGTCGTGTCGTCGAGTTGGGCGTAGCCGATGTGGTCGGGGTCGATGGTTGCGAGATCGGCGGCGCTGGATCCAGACCGCACCAGGTGCATGGTGTCGATCAACAACCGGCAGTCGGATCGTCCGACGTATTCCCTGGCGGCCAGGGCGGTGGGTAAGTCGCCAACGGTAAGGCCGGGGACCGCTTCGATCATCGTCGCGATGCCTCGCTGGGCGGCATGTTCGGCCAGCATGGCGAACTGGTCGAAGGTGCGGCCGCGATCCGGGTCGAGGCTGACGGCGTTTATCCGGGGAACACCGAGCTCGGCCATCACATCGAGATCTGGGTAGAACGCGCGCATGTCGGCGCCGGGTAGCACGAGAAACCCTTCGCCGAGCGAGATTGTCACGCCGCGGTGATTCATGGCGGCGAGCATGTCCTTCCTAAGGGCCACGTCGTCCTTCAGTGAGTAGGGCGGATAGCCGAGCGGCGCCACCTGCAGTCCCTGCAGAACGGCCGAGATGTGCCGGCATCCAAGATCTGCGGCCAGATCGACGAACTCCACTGGCGGCAGTCCGAACACGCTGAGGAACCCGATACCAAGCTGGTCCATTTCTTTCCCTGTGAGCGCTGCAGACCGCCGTCGTGCGCCAACGGTATCAAAAGAAAGTTGCTTTTTGAGTTAGTGCTGAGGCCGTTGACCAGGCGGTATGGCGCATCCGTTCGGGCCCGGAATAATGCCTCAAGCGCAATACGCGGGTTCGATTCCCGTCTTCGGCTCCAATGAACCGCAGGCTAGCGACTCCTGTGTCCGCCGGTTCACGGGGTCAACGATGCCGCGAATGTGCGACGCTATTTTCCCGACTCGTAGCCGCGGGCCGGTGGTACCCGGAACCGAACATAGATGACCATCAGGAGAAACCTCGACGTGTTCGCCGTGGCGCGGTCATCCTGCGAAATGCGGGGCTTCGCCGTAGCGAAGCTGGAATTCGCCTCCCACGGGGACCTTGTTGCCTTTGCCCATCTTGCTGGGCGGCCGTCGTCGCGCGATGGTGGCACGGCAGTGTGGTGCGTCAGGCCGCGGGGATCTACCGGCAAATTCTCGATGAAGCCAGGGCCGGCAGACTTGCACACCGATTCGACATACCACGATCGACCCGAGCCGTTCGTCCTTCTCTACGTTGAGCGACCCGCGGCGCAAGGCGGTGAATCCCTGGTCCTACACGTCGATGACCTGCGTACGGATCTCGACGACTTCCGCGCGACCGAGGACACCGAAGCGCTATTGCGCGCACCGATCTGGAAATGGAAGCGCCCCAGGGCGTTCGGTGGCGGTCAAACTTCCGGGCACACTGTGCTAGACGGAAGTGGCATTAGGTGGCGACGGGACAACCTGGTGCTGGATGGTGCCGGCGACCACCAGTTTCGGGCGGCCAGGCATCTCGCTTCGGTTGCAAGAAACAGCAGGGCGGTTCGGAAGCTGCGCCTCGACCGGGGGGATGCCCTCCTCATCGATAACCGGTGCGTGTTGCACGGCCGTAGAGGATTTGTCGACCGGGCACGAGAGCTATACCGAATCCGATTCTGGGAGCTGGGCGCGTGATGG
Organism: uncultured Actinomycetota bacterium; assembly: GCA_963811535.1. GTDB lineage: Bacteria > Actinomycetota > Actinomycetes > Mycobacteriales > Mycobacteriaceae > Mycobacterium. The sequence goes on from CAWERF010000005.1 coordinate 769,507, forward strand.
CGTCCCCGCGAGCGGGATAATGGGCCGATGCCCGATCGCAATGTGCTGGGCGGCCAGTTGGAACCGTGCGGCAGCGACCCGATCACCGGCTTCTACCGCGACGGCTGCTGCGCAACCGGGCCTGAGGATATCGGCCAGCACACCATTTGCGCCGTAGTGACCGCCGAGTTCCTGGAGCACCAGCGCTCTATCGGCAACGACCTGTTGACGCCGGTTCCCCAGTACCGGTTCCCCGGACTCGTGCCCGGTGACCGCTGGTGCGTCACCGCGCTCAACTGGCTTCGGGCCCACCGCGAAGGCTGCGCAGCCCCGGTGGTGCTGGCCTCCACTCACGAGCGCACCCTCGACGTCGTGCCCCTCGAGGCGCTCCGACAGCACGCCGTCGATGTGCCCGACGACCCCGGCGACTTGTAACGAGGACGACCGACGGGATCCCGGGTTGGTGACTATCCGTCCGTGTCGAACTCGGCTAGCCGGCATACGGCCTCCACCACAGTGGCGGCCCCTAGGGTGGCGGTGGGTACCACGGAGCCGGGTTCATCCCGGGGGGTGGCGGTGCCCACCAATCGTGACTGTGGTCGTTGGCGTCGATATCACGGTGGTGGTCGTCGTGACAGACGGCCCAGTCCCGGTTGAAGCCCAATTCGGGGTGCTAGTCGTCACCAGGGCACCAGTGATACATCGGCGCCCGCACAAGTCCGGGTGCGGCCGCAGCGGTCGCCGCCAGCCCGAAACCGGCCAGCCCCAGCCCCGCCGAAGCCAGCGTCGCCGCGGCCAGACCTATTGTTTTTCCACTCATCGCTCGTGGCCACGTAGACAGACGAAGCAGGCGCAGTAGCTGTTTTCAGCCCCCACACACCACCGGCGGTATCCACTGCGACACGAATGGCGGTATCCACGCACAGGCGCCGCCATAGCCGTAGCCAGGTCCACCGCCAGAGCCAGGTCCATACCCATCGCCGGGTGCACCTGCCCAGCCGTAGCCGGGTCCACCGCCATAGCCGTAACCGGGTCCATAGCCCCAGTTATCCAGCGCAAATCCGTCGAGGTTCGACGTCGTTACCGCTGGATGGGACGACGGTGCATCAGCGTTCGCCACGCCCGCTGCCACTCCCACGCCGGTGAAAGCCAGTGCGCCAGCGATGGTTGCTCCGGCCGCGATTGTCTTCAGATAACCCATGAAAGCCCCCTATGGGTCTTTTCCTCTGGCATTGACTCCGGACCATCCGGCTGATCCACATCCGGTTTCGAGCCTGGCTGATGCCGTACCGTGCCGTGAGGGCGCAGAGCTTTTGCCATCTCCGTTGTACCGACCCGCACGCCATCGTATCTCGGGGCGAACACGGCTGCTTGAAATCTCATCGAGCTAAACCCCCAATACGTTTGCTGGGCGCGCGGGGCTGCTTCGGGCCGTGATGCGGTCGTGCTGACGGCCGCGCCGGGCTAGCGCGGTGGTGGATGGGGAGGTTGAGCGCTGATCCGCCCGACGAGTCGGCGTAGGCGGGGTTCGTCCTCGCTGCCGGTGTAGGCGTTTAACCATGTTGTCAAGGCACACACCAGGTCTCGGTGCAGCGCTACGTCTTCACGCGCGGCGACGGCGATCAACAACGATATCGCGGCGAAGGTTTCGCCGACGCCGATGGCGATGTAGAGTTCATGCGCTTCGGCGGTGCTGAGATATGCCTCGGCTACGTGGGCCAGCGCCCACGCCAGCCCGACTTCATCAATCATGCTTGCGGCACTCCATGATCCTGCTCGTTGCGATGGTCGAGCCGCGGCGGGCAGCGCGGTCCGCGCCCAACCGGAATGGACTCAAGCATACGGGCATACCCGACATCTCGCGTGCCGCCGCGGTGCCCGGGTGCATGTATTGCCTGATGGGCCTCCACCCTACCCAATGTCTGGACGGAGCGGAGCGGCCGATTACTCGGTTCGGTTTGCGCGGAACTCGTTGGGCGGCAGGTAATAGCGGTTACGCGTCAGGTAGTCCTCGCCGATGAGGAGGTTTGGGTGGGTGCGGAGCATGTCGAGCCACGCGTCGGGACCAAAGCGGGTGAGGTCGTATACACACAGCGCCGAAAGCCCCGACGGCATGGCGCGATTCAGCTCGCTCTCGTAGCGGAGAAGTCGCTCCTCGCTGGTTTGATACAGCCACCAACTCACCTCGCCGGCGATGCGAACGGGGCGGGTCCGAGCCATCTCGATGATCTCGTTCCACACATCGAGCATCTCGTCGACGGTGAGGTTCGTGCGGTCACCGTCGGCCTGTTGCGGAAACCTTCCGTCGAGCAGGCCGTCTTGTTGCCACTGGCTAGTTTCTGCGTCCGACCCGATCGCTGCAAGCGCCTGGCCCGGATCCTGCTTATCGAGCACAAAGACGCAGTGCTCACCGGCGAGCGGGCCGGGGCGGAAGTACTGCCTCATGACGGTTCGGAACTGTGCCGGCGACTGAACGATCCCGCATGTGTGGCCACGCGGCTCATTCACGGGTCCGGCAGCATCGTTGTCCAGCATCGTTGTCCAGCATCATCGTCGCCGTTATTCGAGTGGCAGACCCCCGCGGAGTGCGTGGGGGTCCGGTTCAGTTTTACATTGCCGACTATTTCCCGCAGTGCTAAACCCTCGTGTGAGTTCCTGGCCGTTCGCCACACCGTGCCACGACCCGGTGTGGCAGCATCAGCGGATGGACCCGCAGGACGACCCGAAAACCCGGATCCGGGAGCTCGAGCGCCCGCTGACCGACGCGGCGCGCACGTCCGAACTGGGAGCCGCGCAGCCCGGCGGTTACGCGGGCCCACCGACTCCCCCGCGGGTAACCTATGGCACCCCGTTCCCCACGAGACCGCTGAGGACGACTGCCGGCTTCCGCGTGTGGTGGATCGTGCTCGCGGTGTTCGCCGTTGGCGCGGTCGCTCTCGCGGCGGGCATCGCCGCCTTTGGCGCACACCGGTTTTCCAGTGGCGGCTCAATCATCACCTCGCTCGGTCCGAGCACCCCGCCCGGCACCGGTTCCGTCCCGAACAGCCCTAGTAGCCGGCCCGGCACCTCCCCCGGCGCAACCCGGACGCCTACCGCTCCAGCATCGGCGTCCACCCCACCGCTCGGTGGCAAGCTCAGCATCGCCAGCATTGGCGAGAACGAAACGATCTCCTGCAACGACAGCTTCGTAAGCGTCAGTGGGTTTTCCAACACCATCGTGATCACCGGCCACTGTGCGAGCCTCACCGTGTCCGGCGCCAAGAACTCAGTCACCGTCGACGCCGCCGACACCATCGAAGCCTCCGGCTTCAACAACCAGGTCACCTTCCACTCGGGCTCGCCAAGCGTCAACAAGTTCGGTGAATCGAACGTCGTCCAACAAGGCTGATCGTGCCCGGCGGACGACGCTGCCGCGGCATCATCTCGGCCCGCCCGATGCGGTTGGCCAACTTCGGTCAATGCTTGAAGATTCTCCTGGACATGAATTCGAAACCCACCATGCGTGTGATAGTGCAGGCTATCAAGGACCCGACGACGACTGGGATGCCTCCAATGACGACTCCGCTCAATGATTTGTTCGCACTCACCGACCGGATCGCCGTCGTTACCGGTGGCGCCAGCGGCATCGGCGCCGGGATCGCGACCGTTTTGGCGGAGGCCGGAGCGACGGTGGTCATCGCGGATCGCGATCGTGAGGCGGCTGAGCGCGAAGCGACCACGTTGACCGAAGCGGGGCTGAAAGCGGTCGCGACCGCCGTGGATGTGGCTGATGAGAATTCAGTCGTCACGGCATGTGCCGAGATCGTCGCAACCGTGGGTGTCCCGTGGCTTCTAGTGAACAATGCGGCCGTGCAGGACCGTGAATTACTACTGGATACAACCGTTGCAGAGTGGGATCGAATCAACGCCGTGAATGCGCGCGGCGCTTTCCTGATGACGCGGGAGCTGGCGCGGAGCATGGTAGCCCGCGGCGCAGGGGGCCGCATCGTCAACATCGCATCCAATGCACTGCGTGGCTGCGTCATCAAAGGCCTTGGTGCGTACGCCGCGTCGAAAGGCGCGGTAGCCGCTTTGAGTCTCATGAGTGCGTTCGAGTTGGCCGAACACAACATCACGGTCAACACGGTCCTGCCGGGAGCAGTGATTACGCCGGGCGCAATCGCCGCCAAGGGGCCCTTGACGGCGGGGCCGGCGACACGCCAGACGCCGTTCGGCTTTCAGGAACCGCGCGAGATTGGTGCTGCGGTCTTGTTTTTCGCGTCGTCGGCGGCGCGGCCGATCACGAATCAATTACTCGCTGTCGACGGGGGTTTCTCAATCAGCTAGTCACTCGCGGCCAGTCACTCGCTGGTGAGGCACCGGATCCCCGGCACGGGTGAGCCTTGCCGTTACCAGACACGTACCCAGTCGACGAGCATCACCGCCGGAAAGACACCCCGGTTTGGATCGCCGCCACCCGGCCCACCAACCGCAAGACTGAAGAGCATAGACATCAGATAGTCAGGCTGGTTGAACGGCCACCGCGACTCGTCTCCCCCGTGGACCTTTATGGGGACCGCCGGAACACTCAAGTAGGGTGCCGCGCCGTCAACGTAATCTCGCCAGAAGCGGAAACCGGTATCGCTCCATTGGCATCGCCACCTGTGCCACCCATTGTCCACCAAACCGGTGATCGACTTACCCGACCACGTTTTCCCGTTGGATGCTGCGTGGACTGTGGATCCCGGCGGCCACGCCCCGTTGCCGTACCATTCGACCACGTCGATTTCGCCATCGGGAAGCGGATTCTCATTCACTAACCAGAACGCGGGCCAGCAACCGGGAGTTAGACAATCAAATTTTAGCGCCGCTTCCCACGTTGTGCCGATGGCCCCTTTCCAGTTGCTTTGAATTTTGCCGCTGTAGTAGTCGGGGCCTTCTTGTGTGGCGCAGAGGACGAGATGGGAGTTGCCGTCGAGGAACACGTTTCGGCGATCATCGCGGTAATGCCCCAAAATCGGCGGTGTGACGGGTTCGTCCCAGTTGAACACCGTCCACTTCGCCGGATCGGGTCCTGAGCCGGCCGGGCCATCAAACTCGTCGGCGAAAAGAAAGTTCCCGGTAGCGGCATCAAGCGGCGGCGCGGTGGGCGCTGGCACCGGACCGGCCGGTGCGTCCGCTCGGGACGGGTAAGCCTGGGCCTCCGGGAGGGGGATGGCGGCGGACAGCGCGGCGATCCCCGTCATCAACATCATTGTGCGACGATCCATGTCGGGGACATTAGACCATCAAAAGCCGTGGGGGCAGACCGGGCGTAATTCGGTGAGGCAGGCCTCGCAGCCGCGCGAATGAGAACCATCTACCGGGGCGCGCCGCAATCCGACGGTGCGACGCCCCTCACGTCGTCGCGAGTCGCGGCCGACCTACGGACCGTCCCTGGTGTCTGCCACGCCGCCGACACGCAAGGCGCCGAGCGACTGAGCGTCACTCCGACTGGTCGAGCACGCTTACCGCGATGCCGTACGGAAGGAACCGCACCTTGCGGTCCGCGTCGGTGTTGTTCTTGTTCGCGCGCAGCGCATCGAGTTCGGTCGCATAGACCTCCTCGACCCTGGCTCCGCCATCGGCGTCGACGGTGTAGATCGCCCAGACTCCGTCGCCTGTCTCTCCGGTCGTTTCCGGTTCGCCTCGCGCACGCGCGTGCCTCGCGAAATCGTCGAACAGTGACGACCATCCCGCCCTCTCGCCGGGCAGCGTGATAAACCTGCCGAATCGGTCGAACGCGTCGCGCAGACCCTCGCCCGCCTCGCGGACAACTCGCTCGAATTCTTCGGGATCGAACCCAAATGGCCCGTTGTCGCTCATGACGGTCCTCCTGCCACACAAACCGCACTACTCGCGGTAATTGCAAGTGTGCACACCCGAGGCGTCGCGCGCCACGACACGGCTTAGATCCCTAGTGGTACCGCCCCCAAGGCCCCCCGGCGGGGCCTGCGAGAGTTGCGGCGACGATGCCTGCGGCTATGCGGATTTCTGATCGTTGTCGGTGCGGTTTTTTCTGACGCCATTCTTTTCGGCGGGTGTGGGCGCTCCAGATGGTTTGACATCGTTGCTGTTTAGGTCGACGAATTCGCACCTTCCTGCTTATCCGCCCGCGCCGGTCAGAGTCCCTGCCTTCGTGGGCCATACTCCGGGGTATGGCTTTCAAGGTCTGGATCGCAGACGACGATCCCGAGCACTGCGGGAACGGCGACATTTACGAGTTCCTGGCAGGCGGTGTGCTCGCGCTTCACTACTCCACCCCGGGTCGCTGGAGCGACTACTATCAGCCCGGCGTGTGGAGACACCTTTCGGCCGAACCCAACCACCGGCCCGGGGAGCCGGCCGACTTTTCGGTCGGGCCCGATTTCGACTAGCGACCCGCCCGCCAAGCCAGGCGCTTCAGCCGGTGTCGTCGGGTAAGTCATGCCTGACGACGCGCACCTTGCCACGCGGCAAGCACGCCGCGTAGACGTGGTACTTGCCGTACAGCTCCCACGAGGTGACACGCTCGTGGGGCGGCACATCGATCACCTGGCCGTCGGAGAACTCGAGGTGCAAGTGCCCGCCGTCATCCCAGTTCGCCCGCATGCACAGGCTTCCCGCGAGGTCGAACAGCGGGCGCTCCTCGTTGCGGACGGCCATCGGGTCGATCGGCACCACCTCGGCCGGGTACTTCCCGACCGGCGGCACGGTCAGTCGAAGAGGAACCGAGATCACCAGTAGCGATCCAGGTTCAGCACAAGGCCGTCGCGGAAATCGATCCGCTCCACCACGCAGCCCTGGATGCACTGTTCGGTCATGGTGTTCACTGTGAACGCCCGCTAAATCGTGCACAAGTAGCGGCGACGTTCGCGGCGCCGACGGGCCACGCTTACCGTCGGTGCCATGACCAATACACTTCAAGACGCCAGAGTCGCCACACTCCTCGACCGGCTGTACAGCGCCGCCGCGGAGCAAATCCCCCGGCTGCGCGAACGGGGGGGCGAGTTACGGCGAAGGTACGACTCGGGCAGCGCGCAGGAGCGCGCCGACGCGCTCAGCGACATCTACATGCCGGTGACGCCGGCCGCCGGCCGATTGCTGTATTCGCTGGTGCGGGCGTCCCGGCCGACGACGATCGTCGAGTTCGGCATGTCCTTCGGCATCTCCGCGATCCACCTGGCGGCCGGTGTGCGTGACAACGGCCGCGGTCGCGTCGTCACCACCGAACTCAGCGCCGCCAAGATCGCGGCGGCGAAGAAGAACTTCGCTGACGCCGGGCTGGACGACGTGATCACCGTCCTCGAAGGCGATGCGCTCACCACGCTTCAAAGCGTCGGCGGACCGGTCGACTTCGTGCTGCTCGACGGCTGGAAGGAGATGTACCTTCCCGTGTTCAAGCTGCTCGAAGGACATCTGTCGCCGGGATCGCTGATCGTCGCCGACAACACCTCGATGGATGACACCAAGCCGTACCTCGACTACGTGCGCGATCCTGACAAGGGCTACGTCAGCGTCAACTTCCTCGCCAGGGACAGCGACAGCATGGAAATCACCTGCGCCACCACGTAGTGCGGCAGGCTGCACCCGGCCGGCGGATGTGGATGGCGCCTATCCGAACATCCATTGGCCGCCGTTGACGTGGATGACCGCACCGGTGATGGCGGCTGAGCGCGTCGAGCACAGGAAGGCGCATGCCCACGCCAGCTCCTCGGGCGTTGGCTGGCGCCGGATGGGGATGGCCGGGAGGAACTCCTTCGTCCGCTCCGGGGTCACCCAGGGGTGGGTCTCCATGTCGCGGATCGTTTCAATGAAGCCGGGAGAGACGTCGTTAACGGTGATGCCGTACTGGCCCAGCCCGGAGGCCAGGGACTTGGTCAGGGTGCGCAGGCCGCCCTTGCCGACCGAGTGGGGGACCCGGGTCCAGCCGCCCAGCCAGCCGTCCTCCCCGTTGATATGCACCACCCGGCCCCAGCCGCGATCGCGCATGCCGGGCACCAACGCTTTGGCCAGGTACCAGGAGGCCGTGAGCTGCTGGTTCAGGTAGTAGTCCCAGTCCTCGTCGGTGATCGTGAAGAAGTCCTTGTAAAGCCGGCGGGCTGCGTTGCTGACGTAGATGTCGACGCCGCCGAACGTCTCCTCGGCCTCGGTCCGCATCCGCTCCACGGTTGCCTTGTCGGCGGCGTCGCCCATCACCACCAGCGAGCGGGCGCCGAGAGCCTCGGCCTCCTTGGCCACGGCGTCGGCCTCCGCCCTGTCGCTGCGGGCGTTGACGATGACGTTGGCGCCGTGGCCGGCCAGCTCGAGCACGATCGCGCGCCCGATATTCCGCCCCGAGCCGGTGACCAATGCGGTCTTACCTGCAATTCCGAAGTCGTCACTCATTTGACTCCTTACGTCCTCATCTACCGGGACGAGGCCGACACCCGCGCCCACTTCGCCTCCCGTGAGCAGTCCTGGAATTCGCAAGCGGCGCGCCGTGGGAGTGATCCGGGACGGTCTCGCTGTCCGGCCGGTGCCCAGCTGCCATGCGCTGCCAGAGGTCGGAAAGATGCGATATCCATTATGGCCAACAGCCCTATTTCCATTCAAGCGGGCCAAAAGCCCAGTTGCTTGAACCACCTCGGCTGTGTCCCTATCAGCGGTTTACGCTGGTCAGCGGCCTAATCGGCGATGGGCGTTCGATCGGTGTGCGATCTCAGCTGGCCACATCGAACATCAATTGTCTTGTGCCACAGCATATTTCGACTGGCCGCGCCCGCGTGGCACGGGCTGGGGCACTCTGCTCGTCGCCTTCTGCAGCCCTTTGGCCCGCGCCTAGTCCGATTGTGCTGCAATGACCGGATGACCGACGACGCAGCCGACAAAGAGGCCATCGAATTAGTCAAGTACCGGTATCTGCGGGCATTGGACACCAAAAACTGGGACGAGTTCGCCGACACCCTCACCGAGGACATCACCGGCGATTACGGCGACCGACTGCATTTCACCAACCGCACCGAACTCGTCGACTACATGCGGTCGTCGCTCGGGCCCGGGGTTCTTACCGAGCACCGCGTCACGCACCCGGAGATCACCATCGACGGCGACGAAGCGAAGGCGACCTGGTACCTGCAAGACCGCGTCATCGCCGCCGAGTTCAACTTCATGCTCATCGGCGCGGCGTTCTATCACGACACCTATCGCCGCACCGCCGACGGGTGGAAGATCAGCACGACCGCCTACGACCGCACCTACGAGGCGACGATGTCGCTGGAGAACCTGAACTTCAAAATCAAGCCCGGACGCGCGCTGCACATTTAGGTCACTTCGCGATCGCGATCAGCGCGCCCGGCTGCATCCACCGGATGATCTGCACCAGTGTGCCGTCGTCGATCGCGACGCACCCGGCCGTCGGTCCGCCGTCGGTGGCGTGCATGAAAAAGCCGGAGCCGTCGCCCGGCACCCGGGTGTTGTTCACACCCATCACCACCGAATGCACGTACTCGGGGATGTCGAGGTTCTCGCTCGCCGACGTGTCGAACGGACACTGCTCCTTCAGGCATCGCTGATGGGTGTTGAAGGTCGGGCTCCTCTCGTCGCCGTCCCACCAATCGTTCGGACCAACCTGGACGTACTGCAGGCCGCCGCCCGGGGACGGCGCGGTGCCGAACACGTAGTCGAGCGTGAAGATGCCCATCGGCGTCGCGGGATAGCCGTCCTTGGCCTGGGGCGCCAGTCCCGCCGAGCCGATATGTGCGGGAATTCCAACTCCGACCGGCTGCCAGCCCGCCGCGATGCGCTGCCAGACGTCCATCTTCGCCGACGAACCGCCCACTCCAACGACCGAGATCACTTGCGTGGCATTGCCCACCTGGGGCGCGAACCAGGGATTGTCGACCGCGTGGCTTACCGGTGCGACGGCCAGCAGTAGGCAGCAGGCAGCCAGCAATGCCAGAAGTCGAAGCATTGATCCATGGTCAGGGCTTATCACAGTCAACGTCAAGTTAAGATTCAGATACGGTTTTCTCGCCGAGCAGACACAAAAGTACGCACTCGGCGACGCTCACGGGGCCTTTGCGTCCGGTCGCACCAAGGGTTTTCAACGTCCACCACAATCGGTAACGTTCCTGACTGGATCGTGTCGTGGATCACAGGACGAGCCAGGGCGGAGACCACATGAGCTCACCGGAAAGTTTCGACGCCATCGAGTCGCGGGTCGCAAACCTCGCACCGGTTTTCCGCAAACCGCTTGACTCGCCGTACGAGATCTCCAACGAACTGTTCGCGGCGCTGCGGCACGTCCTGCACGACGTCGGCGGACAGCCCGATCTCCCCGTGCCGTTCAAGGAGAAGGCCGAAGAAGAGTGGGAGATGAATACCTACGTGACGTGCGAATGCCTGGGCTGGCGCGGAGCGTGGAACTCCGAGGAACGCCGGCGTGCCGAAAACGATTTGGGCGCAACGCTGTACTTCGGGTTGCCCTACTACGCACGCTGGGCGACGGTGGCCGCGAAGGTGCTGATCAACAAGGGGTTGATCACCCCCGATGAGCTGTCCGCGAAGATCGACGACGTGCGAGCACGGTTACGGAAAGAGTCCACATGAAAAGGCAATTCGAGATCGGCGACCGCGTCACGGTGAAGGACGCGACCACGATGTTCCACACGCGCACCCAGGCTTACACCCGAGGCAAGACCGGTGTGATCGTCGAGCACCGGCCCGACTGGGTGATCCCGGAGGACGAGGCCTGGGACCGCGACACCGCCGAAAGCGGCGGGCGGGTCGAACCGTTCTACGTCGTGCGGTTCAAGCAGAAGGATTTGTGGCCCAATTATACGGGTTTCGATGTCGACACATTGGAAACCGAAGTCGCGCAACGGTGGCTTGAACCCGCGAAGGAGGATTCCCAGTGAGCCAGACCCACGATCACGACGTCCACGCACCGATCCAATCCTCCGGGGAGATCAGTGAATTCGAGATCCTGGAACTGGCGGTGCGCGAGCTTGCCATCGAAAAGGGACTGTTCTCGCAGGAAGACCACCGGCGGTTCTCCGAATGGGCCGAGTCGATCGGACCCTCCGGCGGTTCGAAGCTGGTGGCGAAGGCCTGGACCGACCCGGAATTCAAGCAGCGCCTGCTTGAGGACGGCACCAAGGCGTGCAAGGAAGTCGGCATCGACTGGCTCGACCCGACCGGCACCGGCACACCCAGCGACTACACCTACTTCTATGTCCTGGAGAACACACCGCAGGTCCACAACGTGATCGTCTGCACCCTTTGCTCGTGCTATCCGCGGCCGGTGCTTGGCATGTCGCCCGACTGGTACCGCACCCCGAATTACCGTCGGCGCCTTGTGCGTTGGCCGCGCGAGGTGCTCGCCGAGTTCGGTTTGCACTTCGGGCCCGACGTTCAGATCCGCATCCACGACTCGAACCAGAAGTCACGCTTCATGGTGATGCCGATGCGGCCCGACGGCACCGAGGGCTGGACCGAAGAGCAGCTCGCTGCGATCGTCACCCGCGACACGATGATCGGTGTGGCGCTGCCCCAGGCCGATTGGACCGCGACGTCGCCGCCGCCTGCTGTAGGCTCGTAGATGTCGGCGCCGTACCGGGTGTTGCTCAACACCCTCGACCCCGAATCCCAGCGCGAGAGCAGCCTTCCCGACCTCGACCGCACACCCGAGCCGTGGGAATCGAGCATGCAGGCAACATGCGAATGCCTGTCGTGGCGTGGCACCCTGGACAACCTCGAACGACGGCATGCCGAGGACACGCTGGGTGAGACCGTGTACCACGACTTTCCGGTGCGCGCGCGCTCGGCCGTCATCACCGCCCACGCGCTGCTGGATCGCGGCGTCATCTCCGAAGAGGAACTCCAGGCCCGGATGGACGCGGTGCGGGCGCGGCTGACTCGCGAATAGGCGGGCCATGTTTCGCCCCGGCCACACCGGGATACGTTGACGTGATGGACGTGCGGTGGATGCGGCGGCGGCGCGGCCTCCGGCAGATCACCGAGGGCCTCGGCTCGCTCGACGAAGAGGTCTTCGAGGCGATCGCGAACTCGCCCAGCCAGCTCCTCGACATCACGATGCCGGCGCTGACGAGGGCCGCCGACCGCGCCAAGCTGTGGCTCGCGATCGCAGCGGCGCTGCTCGTGTCCGGACGGCCGTCCGCGCAGCGCGGCGCGGTCCGAGGAGTCGCGAGCCTCGCCGTCACCAGCCTGATCACCAACCAGGTGGCCAAGCGGCTACGGCGCCGTCCCCGGCCGAGCTACCTGCTGGTCCCCACCTCTCGCCGCGTGCACCGCGCGCCCACCTCCAATTCACTGCCGTCAATTTCACGTCGTTGGACGGGCCGACGATGATCGCGCGCGACGGTGAGGTGGCGTCGTCGCACGACAGCGCCAGTTTCAGCGTGCGGTATCGCGCGCTTCCGGTGTTCCGTCCGTTCCGGCGACGGCGAGAACCGGGGCGGGCTGCGCGGGCGCAGCGAGCGGACGCGGCCGAATGACCAAGAGACAGAGGAAGAACCACAGGTAGCCCAGCGCCCATCCGGCGAGTACGTCGGACGGATAGTGCACATTCAACACCACGCGGCCGATGCCGACGGAGATGACGATCAACGCACCGATCACGATCGTCGCCACTCGGACGCTGTGGCGGAACAGGCCTGCCGACACCGTCAGCAGCGCCAGCACCGCTGCCATCACCTCCAGGGCGTGCCCCGACGGGTACGAGCTGAATGCGGCGTGCATCAGCGCTCCCGGCGGCCGCTGCCGGTGGGCCAGCGCCTTGGCCGCGTTGGTGATGTAGCCGGCCAGCCAGACCGTCGCCACTAGGAACAACGCCGCACGCACATTGCGCCGCAGCAACGTAATCACGATGACAACCGTGCCCAGCACGTGAAAGCCGGTCGGGCCGAGAACCGTGCAGAAGACGTTCCAGAACCGAACCCATCCGGGGTGGTGGACGCCGTCGCGGTGTAGCGGCTTCAGCACCGCCGAGTCGAAGCTGTCGAGCCAGTACCAGTGCGACCGGAAGCCCACCCACATCAGGGCATACACACCGACCGCGACAGCCGCCAGGGTGAAGCCGATGCGCATTTGCCGTGTCACGGATACCAGAGTTCCAGAGCAGCGGCCCAGCTACCTATTGCCGCACCTTGATGCGATGGTGTCCGGGAGCCCACCCGCCCGACCGTGTTGCTCGCGACGCGGCCCGCGACCTCGCGGGCGAAATAGAATTCCCGGCCGCGGAAATCGTCGCAGAACAGCTCAGGCTTTTTCCTGGGAAGCTACTGTGATGCCGCATGGCCTTCTTCAGCAAACTGTTCAAAATCGGCCGGGTGCCCGACGAGCTCCGCGATTCCCGGAATGTTCTCTGCCGGCGGCGGCAACCGCGGTTCGGGAACCCTGCCGATCACTCGCCGGCGTATATACGCCACGTTTCCAACGGCAGCAAGGCTTAAGGGGCCCGCGCTCGACCAGCGCTGGGACGGCGATCAAACCGGTCCGGCGAAGGTCGCCGTATCGGGCGACGCGGGCCAAGCCGGTCAGCGTGTGATCCCGCCCATCGCGGTGATTGAAACAAGCGGTGATTGAAACAATTGCCGCTCCGGCTATGTTCGGCAAAGGTATGAGGGCCGTGCAGATCGGGAGGAGGTGAGAGCCGTGCCGGAGCAGCGCCGCGACAACGTGCTGATCGTGCACTGGCATGACCTCGGCCGCTGCCTGAACGTGTACGGCCACCCCGGTGTGAGAAGCCCGCGGCTCGACCAGTTGGCGGCCGAGGCCATCCTGTTCACCAGCGCTCACGCCACCGCCCCGCTGTGCTCGCCGTCGCGGGGATCGCTGTTCACCGGCCGCTACCCCCACAGCAATGGCCTGGTGGGCCTGGCCCACCAGGGCTGGGAGTATCGCGCGGGGGTGCGCACGCTGCCCCAGATCCTCGGCGACGCCGGCTGGTACTCCGCGCTGTTCGGCATGCAGCACGAGACGTCCTACCCGGCGCGGCTTGGCTTCGACGAGTTCGACGTCTCCAACGCCTACTGCGAATACGTAGTCCCCAAGGCCCAGGAGTGGCTCACCGAAAGCGCACCGTTCGAAGACGGCGACCCGTTTCTGCTGACCGCCGGGTTCTTCGAAACGCACCGGCCCTATCCCCGCGACCGCTACCCGCCGGCTGACCCGTCGACCGTCGAGGTGCCGGACTACTTGCCCGACACCCCGGAAGTCCGCGGCGACCTCGTCGAGTTCTACGGCGCGATCGAGGTGGCCGACGCCGCGGTCGGCCGGCTGCTCGACACACTCGCCAAGACCGGGCTGGACGCCTCGACCTGGGTGGTGTTCTTCACCGACCACGGGCCGGCCTTTCCCCGCGCGAAGTCCACGCTTTACCAGGCAGGCACCGGAATCGCGATGATCATCCGGCCGCCCAGCCGGCTCGGCGTCGCTCCGCGCGTCTACGACGAGCTGTTCAGCGGCGTCGACCTGGTGCCGACACTGCTGGACCTGCTCGGCGTCGACATCCCGGCCGACGTCGAAGGAATGTCGCACGCAAGCAATTTGCTGAGCCCCGCTGTCGGCGCTCCCCCTGTGCGTGATCACGTGTACACCGAGAAGACGTACCACGATTCGTTCGATCCGATACGCGCAATACGCACAAAGGAATACAGCTATATCGAGAATTACGCGCGCCGGCCGCTGCTCGATTTGCCGTGGGATATCAAGGAAAGCCCGTCTGGCAAAGCGGTTGAGCCGTTCCTGCACGCGCTGCGCCCCCCACGCGAACTCTACGATCTAGTTGTGGACCCAACCGAAATCGACAATCTTCTCATCGGCGAAGACACGCACCGTGCCGAGGCCACTGCGAACGAATTCGCCGTCCGGCTGCACGACTGGCGAGTGAAAACCGGCGACGTGATTCCGTCGGAATTCGCCGGCACCCGAATCTCGGTCCGCTACACCGAAACCTACCTCAGCATTCACGGGCTCGCGCCCACGTCACGCTCCGCGATCGCCGCCGAAAGGGGCGTCGAACAACACGTGAAGTCGAAGCAATAGGTTTGTCGAGAGTGGGGGTAATTACGCTTGTGCAACGCCATTCCAGTCTCCCGTTAGGCTTTCCCGGTGGCAGATAGCCTACCGTCGTATCTGGTGCTGGCCTCCCAGCGCAGCGGCAGCACGCTGCTGGTCGAATCGCTGCGCGCCACCGGTGTGGCCGGCGAGCCCCAGGAGTTCTTCCAGAATTTGCCGACCACCAGCCAGGCCCCGCAACCACGGGAGTGGTTCGCCGGCGTTGAAGACGAGTCGATCCTGCGCCTGCTCGACCCCCTGCACGACGGCACGCCAGACCTCGCGCCCGCAGAAATCTGGCGCGACTACGTCCGGACGGTCGGCCGGACACCCAACGGCGTATGGGGCGGCAAGCTGATGTGGAACCAGACGCCGCTGCTGATGGACCGCGCGGCGGGACTGCCGAACCGGTCCGGCGACGGGCTGATGGCCGCGATCCGCGACGTCATCGGCGACGACCCGGTCCTCGTCCACGTCTACAGACCCGATGTGGTGTCGCAGGCGGTGTCGTTCTGGCGGGCGGTGCAGACGCGGGTGTGGCGGGGCAGGCCCGACCCGATCCGCGACGCGCGGGCGCAGTATCACCCCGGCGCGATCGCCCACATCGTGACCATCCTGCGTGCCCAGGAGGAGGGCTGGCGGTCCTGGTTCGCCGAGGAAGACATCAAGCCGATCGAGGTGTCGTATCCGGTGCTCTGGCGCAATCTCACCGAGGTGGTGGGCACCATCCTCGACGCGTTGGGGCTCGACCCGCGACTGGCACCGCAACCGGTGCTCGACCGCCAGGCCGACCAACGCTCCGACGAATGGGTGGACCGCTACCGCGCGGATGCGCAGAGAGACGGGCTGCCGACGTGACCGCGACGGTCGCGGACGCCCGGCACGTCGACGAGCTGCGGCTGTTGGAGGCCGAGGCCGTGCACATCATCCGCGAAGTCGTCGCCGAGCTACAGCGGCCGGTCCTGCTGTTCTCGGCTGGCAAGGATTCGATTGTTCTGCTTCGCCTGGCGGAGAAGGCGTTTCGGCCGCTGCCGTTGCCTTTCCCGGTGATGCACGTCGATACCGGGCACAACTTCCCGGAGGTCATCGAATTCCGCGACCGCAGAGTCACCGGCCGCGGGCACAAGCTGATCGTCGCGTCGGTCCAGGAATCCATCGACAACGGCCGGGTGCCTGACCCGGGTCCGAGGGCTTCGCGTAACCGGGCGCAGACCCGTACGCTGCTGGACGCGCTGGAAGCCGGTGGCTTCGACGCGGCGTTCGGAGGCGCCCGCCGCGACGAGGAACGCGCCCGCGCCAAGGAGCGGATCCTGAGTTTCCGAGACGAGTTCGGTCAGTGGGATCCGCGTGCGCAGCGGCCGGAGCCGTGGTCGCTCTACAACGGCCGCATCAAGAAGGGCGAGCAGGTGCGGGTGTTCCCGCTGAGCAACTGGACCGAGCTCGATGTCTGGCGCTACGTGCAGCTGGAAAACCTTGAGCTGCCTTCGATTTACTACGCCCACGAACGCGAGGTGTTCGAACGCGACGGCATATTGCTTGCCATGTCGGAGTACACCAGGCCGCAGGGCCCTGAAACCTCGGCCGTGGAGTGGGTGCGGTACCGCACCGTCGGCGACCTGACCATCACCGGCGCGGTGCGGTCCAAGGCCACCGACATCGTCCGGGTCATCGACGAGATCTCGGCGGCGACGGTGTCCGAGCGTGGCGAGACCCGCGCCGACGACCGCATTTCGGCCGCCGCGATGGAAGACCGCAAGCGCGAGGGTTACTTCTGATGGCCGCCACCCAGGAGGGGCTGCCCCCCAAGGGGGTTACCCGCCAGCTGCTGCGCATTGCCACCGCGGGTTCGGTTGACGACGGCAAGAGCACCCTGATCGGGCGGCTGCTGCACGACACCGACAGCCTGCCGGTGGACCACCTGGAGGCGGTCACCGACGAGGAGGGCGTCGCCGACCTCGCGGCGCTCTCCGATGGTCTGCGCGCCGAGCGCGAGCAGGGCATCACGATCGACGTCGCGTACCGATTCTTCTCCACAGACACCCGCAGCTACATCCTGGCCGACACCCCCGGCCACGAGCGCTATACCCGCAACATGTTCACCGGCGCCTCCAACGCACACGTCGCGATCCTGCTGGTGGACGCCCGCGCGGGCGTGCTGCGCCAGACCCGTCGGCATGCCCGCATCGCGAAGCTGGTGGGCATCAAGCACTTCGTCGCGACGGTGAACAAGATCGACCTCATCGACTTCGACCAGGCCCGGTTCACCGAGGTCGAGGAGCACTTGCGGCAGATGGCCGCACGCCTCGGCGGTGCCGACATCACGGTGATCCCGATCGCGGCCAAGCACGGCGACAACGTCGTGCAACGCTCCGACCGCACGGCGTGGTACCGGGGCCCCACACTGCTGGAGTACCTGGAGGGCGTCGAGCTGGCCGCGCCGCAGGCCGAGGCGTCGCGGCTTCGGCTGCCGGTGCAGTGGGTGTCACGTCCGACCGCCGACGCGCGCCGCCGCTATACCGGTCGGCTCGCCGCAGGCACGTTGAGCGTCGGCGATCCCGTGGTTTCGTTGCCCGCCGGCACCCGCTCGACCGTGACCGCGCTGGACACCCTTGACGACGATCGCACGACTGCGGTTGTACCGCTGTCGGTTTCGATCGAACTCGCCCACGACATCGACGTGGGTCGCGGCGACGTGCTGGTCAGTGGGGCCGACGACGCGGCGCTCCCGGTGCTGGCCCGGGAGCTCTACGCCACCGTGTGCTGGTTCGTCGACTCACCCTTGCGGGCCGGTGACCGGCTGGCACTCAAGCAGACCACCAACACCGTGCGAGCGACAGTGCAGGCACTGCACTCCCGGCTGGACCCGGAGACGCTCGATGAGTTCGACGGGCCGGTTGAGTTGGCGCTCAACGACATCGGCACGGTGACGCTGCGAACCAGCTCGATCGTCGTCGCCGACGCCTACGCCCAAAGCCGCGACAGCGGCGCGTTCATCCTGATCGACGAGTCCACCAACGACACCGTGGGCGCGGGCACCATCCTCGAAGCGCGGGAAGTCAAGCCGGGCGCGCATCCACGCACCGACATCCGCTGGCATCCGTCGTCGCTGGACCGCAGCTACCGGTGGCAGGCCACCGGGCAGCCGGGCGCGACGATCTGGTTCACCGGCCTGCCCGCGTCCGGCAAGTCGACGATCGCGGTCGCTGTGGAGCGCGCGCTCGTCGAGTCCGGACGCGTGGCCTATCTGCTCGACGGCGACAACTTGCGCCACGGCCTGTCCGACGATCTCGGCTTCTCTCCTGGCGACCGTGCCGAAAACATCAGGAGGGTTGGGCATTTGACCCGCTTGCTCGCCGACGCGGGTGTGGTCGCGTTGGCGTCACTGGTGTCGCCGCTGAAGTCCGACCGCGAGATCGCCCGCGCCCTCAACGACGCCGCCAAGTTGCCCTTCATCGAGGTCTACGTCGCCACCTCGCTGACCGAGTGCGAAAAGCGTGACCCCAAGGGCTTGTACGCGCGGGCACGCAGGGGCGAGCTCACCGGCCTCACCGGTGTCGACGCGCCCTACGAGCCGCCCGACTACCCGGATCTGGTGCTCGACACCACCCACGCCGACATCGACGAGCTGGTGGCGCGGGTCATTTCGGTGCTAAACGAGCGCAGCCCGCGGTAATCCGCCGCTACGGTCGCTCCGTTCTTGCCGCGTTCGCCCGCCGCGACTGAGTTACCGTCGGCACGTGATGCCAGCCCAAGCGGACTCGGTTCGACAGATATGGACGTCGCTCGACCTGCCCGGAATCGTCGACGTCCATACCCATTTCATGCCGAAGCGCGTGATGGACAAGGTGTGGGCCTATTTCGACTCGGCAGGTCCGCTGGTCGGCCGGCCGTGGCCGATCATCTACCGCGTCGACGAGGCCGACCGGGTCGAGACGCTGCGGCGGTTCGGCGTGCGCGGCTTCACGTCGCTGGTCTATCCACACAAACCCGACATGGCGGCGTGGCTGAACGAGTGGGCCGCCGACTTCGCGGCATCCACACCGGATTGCCTGTCGACGGCGACGTTCTATCCCGAGCCCGCGGCCCCCCTGTATGTCGAGTCGGTGATCGCGCGGGGTGCGCGAGTGTTCAAGACACACCTGCAGGTCGGTGACTACGATCCCAACGATGCCCTACTCGATGAGGTATGGGGCATGATCGGCGACGCCCGGATTCCGGTTGTAGTCCACTGCGGCTCGGGACCGCGACCGGGCAGGTTCACCGGCCCCGGGCCAATCTGCGTGCTGCTTAGGCGTTTTCCGCGGTTGCGACTGGTTATCGCTCATATGGGGATGCCGGAATACAGCGAATTCCTCGATGTCTGCGAAAGTTTCGACGATGTCCGGATGGACACCACGATGGTGTTCACACCGTTCACCGACCAGATCATGCCGTTTCCGCGGCACGAACTCGCCCGCCTGCGCCACCTCGGCGACCGCATCCTGTTCGGCAGTGACTCCCCAAACATCCCGTATCCGTATGCTGATGCGGTTGGCGCCGTGACGACGCTGCCCGGCGTCAGCGACGACTGGCTTCGCGGCGTGCTGTATCAGAACGGTGCGGAGCTGTTTTCGATAGATTCTCAGGGCTTGTGACCGACGGTGAACACCCGCCGGAACGGAAAAAGGGTCCCGTGTGGCCCCGGTGGGTAAGCCCCGCGCAGATCGGCGGCGAGCTGGGCCGAGAACTCCTCGACCTCGGCCGGTGACAGCGCGGCGAGCAACGGCCGCAGGCCCGTGCCGCGCAACCACTCCAGCACGGGATCGTCGCCCTGCAGCACGTGCAGGTAGGTCGTCTCCCAGACGTCGGCCACCATCCCGGCGTCGAGCAGCACGGCCGCATACGATTCGGGCTGGCCGACGGCATCGGTGTGGTGCACAACGTCGCGCAGCGCCGACGCCCACCGGTCCGTGTCGGCCAGCCGGCGCATCAGTGCGTGTGACGGCGAGTCGAAGTTTCCGGGAACCTGTACGGCCAGCCAGCCGTTGCGCGGCAACGCACCCGCCCACTGCGCCATCAGCTGCTGGTGGCGCGGAACCCATTGCAGTGCAGCATTACTCACCACGACGTCGACGTCACCCGCGGGTTGCCACTCGGCCGCATCACCGATGGAGAACGACACACCAGGCACATCGGCGGCCACGGCGATCATCTCCGGCGACGAGTCGATGCCCTCTACCACGGCGTCCGGCCACCGTTCGGCCAACAGGCCCGTGAGGTTGCCCGGCCCGCAGCCGACGTCGACGACGTGGCCCGGTGACGTCGCGTCGATCCGCGCCGTCAAATCGAGGAACGCACGGTTCCGCTCGTTGGCGAATCGGCCGTACTGCTTGGGATCCCATCGCACCGGGTCAGCGTAGAAGTTCCTGAGCAGCGAGGTGCGCGTTCATAGCGACTTCACAGCCGCGCCTTGGCCGCTGATTAACCCGGCCCGGCACCGTGGAACCATGACCGATTCCGCTCAACCGCCCGCGCAGGTGCGGCGCATCGCGCTCGGGGCCATGATCGCGCTGACCTGCGCGTCGTCGCTGGTCCTGCTGAACGAGATTCACGTGGGGCCGGCATGGGTGCACTGGGCGGTATCGCTCGTGGCGCTCGCCGCCGCGCTGGGTGTGCTGATGATCGCGGATCTCAGTTGGCAACGTGCGGTCGCCAATGCCGAAGCCGATGGCCTGGTGGCCGGCCCCCAGGCCGACGCGCCGAGCGTCCACCGCTGAGTTATCTGGACGCTAGCGTCCGGATAGCGCTACCCTGCGTGCGTGAATGCGGCGGGTGCTCTTAGGCGGCGGCGCGAGCGATGGCCGATTTCGTCGAGCGTAGCCACCGCGAAGGGTTGATCGCGACCGAGATTCTGGCACGGGCGGACCGTCGCGAAGCCGACGCCGAGAACTGGCACCGCGCGGCCGATTTGGTCGTGCGGCGATGTCTGGTCAAGGAGGGATAGGAATGGGCAGTGCGCGCGAGCAAGGGCTGGCCGTGCTCAAGAAGCTGTGGCCGAATTTGCCGTTTACCGACGACGGTGCTCTGCCGGAATCACGCCGATTCGCGGCCGGGCTGGGCGAGCAGAGCCTGGAATGCGTGTTCGGCCAGGTGTGGCCACGGCCCGGGTTGGATTGGCGCTCGCGCAGCCTGGTGACATTGGGCATCCTGATCGCCTTACGCGCCGAAAGCGAGCTGCGAGTCCACTTTCCAATCGCATTGCGTAACGGGCTCACTCGAGAAGAACTCGAAGAGGTCGTCTATCACGCCGCCGCTTACGCCGGCTATCCCGCGGCGTCGGCGGCCACTCGCATCGGCCAGGAGGTGCTCGACAGAGACGGTGACGGCCATGGATTCGTTGACTGACAAAGTCGCGATCATCACCGGGGCGGCCAGCGGGATCGGTCGCGCCACCGCATTGTCATTGGCCAAGCGCGGTGCCCGGATCGTCATCGCGGACATCGACGGCGACGGCGCCGACTCGGTGGCCGCGAACATCGCCGCTGCCGGTGGCGAGGCCGCAGGCACCCGCTGCGACGTGCGCGCCGACACCGCGTTCCACGACCTTGAACAGTTCGCGCTCGAGCGATTCGGCGCCGTCGACGTGGTGATGAACAACGTCGGCGGCCTGACCCGCGGTCTGCCCCAATACCTTCCGACGCAAGAGTGGCAGCGCGTCATCGATCTCAACCTGATGTCGGTGGTGCGCAGCAACGCCACGTTCCTGCCTCTCCTCATCGAGCAGGGGCGGGGCCACATCGTCAACACGGCGTCGCTCGCGGGGTTGTTCAGCTACTCCTACGACCGTCTGCCCTACGCGGCGGCCAAGGCCGCGGTCGTGCAGATGTCCGAGGGGCTACGGCTCTATCTTCATCCTCTGGGCGTCGGAGTGACGGTTCTGTGCCCGGGCCCGGTGGCGACCAACATCGCCAACTCGTTGCCGCCGCCCTTCGGTCCGCAGGTCCGGACACGTGGGCCCGGTACGCAATTCGCCGTCCTGCAGCCGGAGGTTGTCGGCGAACAGGTCGCCGACGCGATCCTCAATAACACCTTCATGCTCTATACGCACGAGCACATCCGCGATGTCCTCGTCGAGCGCGCGTCCGATTGGAACGCGTTCATCGCCAGGCAGGCCGACGACATCGCACCCACGGGCCCCTGAACGCACTGGGGTACCGTGTCGCGCATGACCGGTGCGCCGATTCAGGACATCCCGCTGGCCACGCTCGACGGCAAGCCAACGTCACTGTCGGAGTTCGCCGACCGGGCCGTGCTCGTCGTCAACGTCGCGTCCAGATGCGGTCTCACTCCGCAGTACAACGCGCTCGAGAAGCTGGCGCGCGACTACGCGGACCGCGGGCTGACCGTGATCGGCGTGCCCTGCAACCAGTTCATGGGTCAGGAGCCCGGCACGGCCGAAGAGATCCAGACGTTCTGCTCGACGACGTACGGGGTGACGTTCCCACTCTTTGGCGAAGACCGAGGTCAACGGTACCGGCCGGCATCCGCTGTACGTCGAGCTGACAAAGACCCCGGACGCCGACGGAGCGGCAGGTGACGTCCAGTGGAACTTCGAGAAGTTCCTGCTCTCGCCGGACGGAGCGGTTGTCAACCGGTTCCGGCCGCGCACGGAGCCTGACCCGCCCGAGGTGATCGCCGCGATCGAGGCCGTTTTGCCGCCTTAGCTCATCGGCGCCGCCACCACGCGACCGAGAACGCGACGAGCACCGCCACGCAGAGCGACAGGATGATCACGCTCCGGTGATGATCGCCTCGTGACTGTAGGCTGGCAGCTTCACGATCGAAGCGTGGCTTCTTGACTGAAGCGCGGGCCGATAGTGACCGGTGATGACCAACGCGAAGAAGGCGGCGATCACCGCGGCCGGCACCGTGGCCGCGGCCATCCGACGCCGGCGACGTGCCACCCGGTGGGGTAAACGACGATTCCGCACGATGCACCTGCGTCCAGTAGACGAGAAACCACCCGCTTCAGTCAAATAGTTGTACAAGTGTTAACCAACAACGGCGCGGGAGAGTGTCGTTAGCGGCCCGGTCCTCCCGGGCCGAAGCGATCGCGGGGGTTTTGATAGCCAGGCTGGTACGTAGGCGTGGCGGTGATGGTTTGGGTCGAGGTTTGGGTCGCGGTCTGCGTGTCGGTTTGGGTCGCGGTCAATGTATCGGTTTGGGTTGCGGTGTCGGTGACGGTGCCGGGTGCCGGCGCCACCGGTGCGCCGCCGCCGCCCCCGCCACCACCATGAGAGCGGTGAGACCCCCCTGAGTTCGCTGCAGACGTCGTCGTTGTGGTGGTGGTGGTCGTCGTCGTGGTGGGCGTCGTCTTGCTGTTCGAGCTGCACGCAACGGCCAGCGGACCCATTGCCAGGGCGGCGGTGAGCCCGACGAGCGCCGACAACCGCCGATAACCGCGGCCGGCGGTCTGCTGTCGGGACGGTTGGGCGTCAACATCGGTGGATGTCATCGAGCAGCCTGCTTTCATTCGTCGCAATCATTTATTTGCTGGCATTGTGTTCAGCCCGATGGGCCGACCCATAACGCGTCGTGGCAAGTGAGGGTTTACACCCCCGGGTTCCTCCACGGATCGGTTACCCTACCCAACGGAAACCAAGCCGGGAGCCACGCAACCTGGTAATTGGCTGAAACGCCTCCGATCCGAAATATCCACGGCAACAAGTCTTTCAGCGGCAATTCTGCTCGTCGCAGAGTTGCACAACCAGCGCGCAGCTACTTTTGCCGATCGCGAAGGCCGGCCCGGCTTCCAGGAAATTTTGCGGAAAGCCCTACCTGCGATCCAGGTTGGTACCCCGGCGTTCGGCCACAACTCGGCGGGATGAACGCATTTGCCCCCTTCCGGCTACGCCCGGCAGTGCCAGGAACTCGCCAACAGGACAACAGTTATCCCTGGTCCGGCGGCGGTTATAACTCACGGTTGATGCTTGCGTTGCTCACCGTGAAAGATGATCGGTACCAGGAAGCCGCCGACGCGACGGCGCGTGCACCTCGATTCACGATCGCACGGTGGGTGGCGCTTGGCATCTGGGCATGCGTGCTGGTGTTCAGGTCGTGGACCTCGGGACTAGCGTTCAATCGCGAACTGCTGCTGGTCTACATCTGTTGCGGCTTGATCGCGGCGAGCATCGGCCGACGGCGCCTGTTCCTGGTTCTGCGGGATTGGCTCCCGTTTGCGGGGATTCTCCTCGTGTACGACTTCAGCCGGGGTGCTGCCACACTGCTCGGCGCACCCACGCTGTGGGAAGTCCAGCCCCGGATGGATCGCTGGTTGTTCTTTGGCGTCGAGCCGACCGTGTGGTTGCAAGAACACCTGAAACAGGCCCAGCCTCCGTGGTGGGAGGTGTTGACGAGCATCGTCTACATGTCGCTGTTCGTGGTCCCATACGCGGTCGGGGGCATTGCCTGGCTGCGGGGCAGAGCTAGCTGGCGGGCGTTCGTCTGTCGGTTCGTGCCGCTGTGGTTGATTGCGCTGGTCTTCTACGCCGTCATACCGGCGGCGCCGCCGTGGGCCGCCAGCCGGTGCACCGCCGGTGATGTTGCCGGCGGTCCGTCACATCCCGCCTGCATGGCGCACTCTCCGGCCCGGGTACCCGATGGTGGACTCCTCGGTGCCACGCACAGCAGCCAGGTCGGCGCCCACCAGTTCGTGGAGCGAATATCAACCCGCGGCTGGGCGACACTGCATCTCAATGCCGCACGAGCGCTGATCAACGAGGGCCAGGCAAGCGTGAATCTGGTGGCGGCGATACCGTCCGTGCACGCTGCTCTTTCGGCGATGGTCGCGCTGCTCCTCTGGCGCCGTGTTCATTTCGCATGGCGGCCGGTGCTCGTTGCCTACGTGGTGATCATGGCGTTTACGCTGGTTTACTCCGCCGAGCACTACGTCGTCGACATCCTGGCCGGCTGGGCGCTGGCGGCGGTCGTCGCGCTCGTCGTCAAGCGCCTGGAGGCGCGTGTGAGGCTTGGCGCAGCACAGCCCCAACCGCCATCGCCAAAATCATTAGAGCCGACCGCATCTGGCGGTTAGCCGAAATCTTCAAGATGTTGAGCCCCATGGGCTCGCCGCGGCCGTCTAAGGTCATCGGGACGAAGGTTTACCACCTCACCTGAGCAGGAGAACCCGATGCTCCGACGTCACACCTGGACCATGCTGATGACCCTGGCGGCCATTGTCGCGCTCGCGCCTGCCTGCTCGTCGAACTCGACTTCACCCGGTCCGACCTCATCGTCGACCGCGGTCAGCAGCACCCCGACGGCGCCGCAGGCACATGGCGCCTACGAGCAATGCCTCGCCGAGCACGGCGTGCCCGCACCCGGCGGTCCCCCGCCGTCGGGCACCGTCCCCGCACCTCAAGGGCCGCCGCCCGGGCCGCCACCCGACGGCACGGCGGGCGCCACGCCACCCCCGCCGCCCGGCGTCGACCAAGCCACCTGGGACAACGCGATCTCGGCGTGCAAGTCGCTCGCGCCCTCACCGCCCGCAGGCAGCCGCTGAGCTAACATCCCGTGAGCGGCCTATCGGCCGCCGACTCAGAAAGGCCGGCTGGCAATGGCGTCAGACTCTGCCCCTGCTGATCCACTCGTCCCGGTGCCCGACATCCCGGGCGCCGACGCAGGCGCCCGCGGCCTGCCGGACCGGTCGGAGCTCACGCTGGCTCAGCGGCTGATCGTCGAGTCGTCCGCGATCGCTGACATCGGTCTGCGCACCGCTGTCGCGTCGATGGTCGGTGCCGCGATGATCCCGCCAATCGCGGCTGAGGCGATCCGTCATTCCACCCGCCGCGAGAAGAAGAACCTCCGCTTCTATGCCGAGCTGGCCACGGAGCACGACCCGGCCGCCTCGTTCCCCGCGCCGCGCTCGACACCACGGATCTATTCCCGGCCCGCCAACCCGGTGGCAGAGTGGATCGCCAACGGCCGCGTCCACAACGTCAACTTCAAAAGCAGCTTCGAGGCGGTCAATCCCGCCATGCGGGACAGCTGGCACCGGCTGACGCGCAACAACGTGGTGCGCGCTCAGCACTGGCGCCACGACGACGGCCCGCACCCGACGCTGTGCGTGATCCACGGTTTCATGGGGTCCGCCTATCTGTTCAACGGCCTGTTCTTCTCGTTGCCGTGGTTCTACCGCTCCGGCTACGACGTCCTGCTGTACACGCTGCCGTTCCACGGGCGGAGGGCCGAAAAGTATTCGCCCTTCAGCGGATACGGCTACTTCTCACACGGATTGACCGGCTTCGCCGAAGCAATGGCGCAGGCGGTCCACGACTTCCGGTCGGTGATCGACTATCTGCAGTTCACCGGCGTCGAGAAGATCGCGCTGACCGGGATCTCACTGGGCGGCTACACCGCGGCGCTGATCGCCGCCGTCGAGGATCGGCTGGAAGCCGTCATCCCCAACGTGCCGGTGGTGTCGATCGAAGCCGAGCTCGACGAATGGTTCCCGGCCAACAAGCTGTTCACGCTCGGGCGGTGCATCGGCGGTATCCGCCGTGACGAATTTGTGGCCGCGTCGGCCTATCACTCGCCGCTGAACTACGCACCCGCCGTTCCGCGGGATCGCCGGCTGATCATCACCGGTCTCGGAGACCGGCTCGCCCCGCCTGAACAGGCCGAGATGCTCTGGCGTCACTGGGATCATTGCGATTTGCACTGGTTCCCCGGCAACCACATCCTGCATGTCAGCCAGCCGGCGTATCTGCGGCGCATGACGCGGTTCCTCCGTGAATTCATGTTCGACTGATCTCGCGTGTCCGCGCCGTGATCGTTACACGGCTGCGGGAAGATCCTTGCCATGACGATGCCTGGGTTGGAGCTGCTCGTCCGCGTCGGACTCGCGACTCTGCTCGGCGTCGCGATCGGCATCGAACGCCAGTGGCGCGCCCGCATGGCGGGCATGCAGACGATGGCGCTGGTCAGCATGGGCGCCGCACTATTCCTGATTCTGGGTGCCTACACGTTCCATCGCGAACAGGACCCGACCAGGGTGGCAGCTCAAATCGTCACCGGCATCGGGTTTCTCGGCGCCGGCGTGATCATGAAGCAGGGTTCCTCGGTGACCGGACTCAACACCGCAGCCACGTTGTGGGCGACAGCGGCGGTGGGCGCGCTGGCTGGCGCGTGGATGTGGCGCGAGGCGGTCGTTGGCGCGGGGATCATCATCGCGGGCAACGTATTCCTGTATCCGTTGGCGAGCCGCATGGATCGCGCCCGTACGCGATTTGGCCGCGAGACCCCGCCAACCAATTACGCACTCGAGGTGGAGTGCGACGCCGACGCCGAAGCCGCCGTGCGGGCGATGATCGTCCCGTTGATCGCCGGGCCGAACCTGCAGCTGAAGTCGCTGCGTTCTGCCGCCGCCACCACGGCCGACACGGCGCGGCTCGTTGCCGAACTGTCGGCCCTAACGCGGGACGACAGCGCGCTGGAGGATGCAACGCGAACGCTGAGCGTGGAGCCCAACGTCAGATCCGTGCGGTGGGCGATTCAAAACGAGGGTGCCGCGCAGTGGACCGGGACCAGCAACGACTAGCTATCTTCGCTTTGCGCTGACGAGGTTGACCGAACTGAACATTCGCCCCGCCTCGTCGTCGTCCCGATCCGGCACCGCGCGGCCAGTGGTCTGCACGTATTCGGTCAGCGGTACGGCAGCCGCGTCCCAGCCGCGTTCGCCGAACCGCTCGACCGCGTCCTTGGTCTTCTCGTTGTAGACCAGGCTGAACCACGGATTAGCGTCGCCCTCCGCGCGTTCCTGGGCCCGCGCCGCCTCGAGGACCGCCGAGTCCATCGGCTCGCCTTCTTCCACGGCGACATGACTGCCAGGAGCTGCCAGCGAATCGATGCCCGTGAACAACTGATCCTGCGCGGCCGCCGACAGGTATATCAGCAAGCCCTCGGCCAGCCATGCAGACGGCTTGGCGGGTTCGAAACCGTTGCCCCGCAACGCTTCCGGCCAGTCCTCACGCAGATCGATGGGGATCTCGCGGCGTTGCGCAGTGGGAGCGTCGCCGTGCTGCGCGAGCACCTCTCGCTTGAACTCCAGCACCTGGGGCTGATCGAGTCCGAAAACGACGGTGTTGTCCGCCCAAGGCAACCGGTAGGCGCGGGAATCCAAACCCGCGGCCAAGATAACGATCTGCCGCACACCCGCGTCGGCGACGTCGCGGAAGTAGTTGTCGAAGTAGCGGGTGCGGGCGCCCTGGAAGGTCTGGAAGAACTCGCCCCACTCGGTCTTCAGCTTGTGGTCGGGTGCCTTGCCGTCAAGCAGGTCCGCCCATTCGCCGCCGACCGCCCGGCAGAACACTTCCGCATAGGGATCGACAGACAGTGGCTCGTCCCGCTGAGCCTCCAACGCACGGGCCGCCGCAACGAACAGAGCGGTCGACCCGACACTTGTCGTGATGTCCCAGGTATCTCCTTCAGTACGCACGCGGCCGACGATACGCGGACAACCTGACAGTCTCCGTAGACGGCGAATCCCGCACCAGGCCGGCCGTCAAACCTGTACAGCCTGGGGAAAAGGCGCCGCTTTGAGCCCGCCGGTGCGCGACCTGTCCGCCGGCTCGCCCACCGACAGACCGGCGACCGCGGCGCTAGGTGGAGATTGGCTGTGGGCCAGCTCAACGTTCAATGGGAGCGCTTGGTTGCCGCGGTGACGATGTCAGACGAGCGCGCGGCCGGTTCTCATCCGCCAGTTGAGGTCAACTAAGAGCACGTTGAACGGAAACCGCCGGATGAACCGCGGCGCGAGGTGGTTGACCAACCGCAGCGTGGCGATCAGGCGGTCGAAGCTCCGCTGACGGCGGTCATCCCACGGCAGCCGCAACTCGTCGCGAAAGCGTTGTGGCAGAAAGCCGGTGGTGATCAACAGCGCGATACCTTCCATCGGCGTGCGGATCCAGCGCGGGATTGGCAACGCAACCCGGCCCGCCGCGATCGGGTACAAGAACCCGCGGACGGTGTCGTCGATGTGGGTCTTGTCGAGCGACGCTCGCCAATACTCGTCGAATGCGTCGCGATTCGGGGCCACAGCTCAGGGGGGACCTGCAATGTCGTGCCGAGCGCCATGCCCTCGCGGTAGTGCTGCTCCGCAGTCTCGTCATCCATCTCGCCGACGAACATCCGATACACGTCGACGGCGCCTTCGTACAGGCACGCCCCGACCCACATTTGAAGGTCAGGATCAAATGCGTTGTAGGACACCGGGCTGTCTGCCGTCGACCTCTCCTCGGCATCGCTGCTCAACGAGACGGCCGACCCGGCGGCCTACCGCGCCTAGGTCGCGGCGGTGACCGGTGGGCGCCTGTCGGCGGCGGTCTTGGGTGCCGTCTTGGTGTCTGATTCGCCGAATTCTTTAGTCCAGCACGCGAACTCGAGCATGATGCCGTCGGGGTCCTGGAAGTAGAACGATCGCACGTAAACACCGGGATGAAGCTCTCTGGCGACCTGCATCTCGCTGTCGTCGTGGTTGAGCACCGGGCCGACCCGCACGCCTTTGTCTTTGAGCTTCCGCCGGTATTCGTCGAACTTCTCCGGTGGCACATGGAACGACAGGTGGTTCATCGAACCGACCGCGCTGACGATGTCGCCGATGCCGGGGAGGTGAGCCGGCGCCGAAACACCCGGCACCGCGTCGGGCGCGTCGCGGAACCAGAAGAACGCGACACAGTCGCCGTTGCCGGCGTCGAAGAAAAAGTGCTGGCCAACGCCGTCCGGCAGGTCCAGTGCCTTGATCAGGGGCATGCCAAGGATGTTGCTGTAGAAGTCGACCGTGCGCGCCATGTCGGCGCAGACGAGCGCGACGTGGTTGACGCCGCTGATCGCGAACTCCGGGTTGGTGTTTCCGGGTTTGATCATCCCGCTCCTCCTCGCGACCTTCTCAACCGCCGAATCTGAATCTAACATCAGATTCAGGTTATGCTCAATGCCCACGCCGGACCGATCACCGTCAGGAGTCTTGTGTCGACACAGCGGGACGAGTTGCCGACCGTGCGCGGGCGTCAGACCGCAGCGGCGATCGACGCGGCGGCCCGAACAGTCATCGCGCGCAAGGGAATTCTCGCGGCCACGATCGCCGACATTGCAGCGGAGGCCGGGCGCTCCACGGCATCGTTCTACAACTATTACGACTCCAAAGAGGCGATGATCCGCGAGTGGGCGCTGCGCTTTCGGGACGAAGCCAACGAGCGCGCGGCGTCGGTGACGCGGCACGGGTTGACCCACCGCGAGCGCGCCCGCGAGGCCGCGGCCGCGCATTGGCGTACCTACCGGCACCGACTGGCAGAGATGATCAGCGTGTCGCAGCTGGCGATGGTCAACGACGACTTCGCCGAATACTGGGCGCAGCTCTGCGCGATTCCTATCTCGTTCATCACCGAAATGGTGAAACGCGCTCAGTCCGAGGGCTATTGCCCAGACGACGATCCGGAGCTGATCGCGATAGCGATCGTGTCGATGTTCAACCAGTTCTGCTACACCCAACTCTGCGGCAAGACGGGAGACGCCGACGACATCGACGACGATGCCTGCATCACCACGCTGGCCAACGTCTTCTACCGCGCCATCTACTGCAAGGAGGCCACCTGACATGGTTTCGACGCCAGGAGTCGTCTGCGAGTTCGTCGGCCTTTCGTCCCCGACCGCTCGGCGGGCCGGCGCCGGCGGCCATCCCTGCCAGGGCCTGTACCACCGTGGAGTGGGGCGCAAGCCGAAGGTGGCGATGATCGCCACGCACTACCAGATCGACTTCTCCGAGCACTATCTCGCCGACTACATGGCCACCCGCGGCATCGGGTTCCTCGGCTGGAACACCCGCTTCCGCGGCTTCGAGAGCAGCTTTCTGCTCGATCATGCGCTGGTCGACATCGGCGTAGGGGTCCGCTGGTTGCGCGAGGTCCAGGGCGTGGAAACCGTGATACTACTGGGCAATTCCGGAGGTGGCTCGCTGATGGCGGCCTACCAGTCACAGGCCAACGAACCCAACATCATGCCGCTGGCCGGGATGCGGCGCGCCGCCGGTCTTCACGATCTTCCGTTAGCCGACGGGTATGTCGCCAGCGCCGCACACCCGGGCCGGCCGGATGTGCTGACGGCCTGGATGGACGGCGCCGTCGTCGACGAGAACGACCCCGTCGCCACCGACCCCGACCTCGACATCTTCGACGAGCGCAACGGGCCACCGTTCTCGGCCGAGTTCGTTCAGCGGTACCGGTCCGCGCAGGTGGCGCGCAACCACGCGATCACGGATTGGGCCGAAACCGAACTCAAACGCGTCCAGGCAGCCGGCTTCAGCGACCGCCCCTTCACTGTCCTGCGCACCTGGGCCGATCCGCGGATGGTTGATCCCACGCTGGAACCCACCAAGCGTCAGCCCAACATGTGCTACGCCGGGGTTCCGGTCAAGGCCAACCGGTCGTCGCACGGCATCGCCGCCGCCTGCACGTTGCGCAACTGGCTGGGCATGTGGAGCGTGCGCCACGCCCAGACCCGCGCCGAACCGCATCTCGCCCACGTCGCCTGCCCAGCGCTGGTGATCAACGCCGAGGCTGACACCGGGGTGTTCCCGTCGGACGCCGAGCGCATCTACGACGCGCTGGCTTCCGGCGACAAGACATTGGCGGCGATCGACACCGACCACTACTTCACCACCCCGGGTGCGCGGAGCGAGCAGGCCGATACGATCGCGAAGTGGATCGCCAAACGGTGGCGCTGAGGGTTCTCGCGCATTTCGTTCCCAGCGAGAAAGTGCTCGAATTCCTTGCGCCGCAGACTGATTGGCTTGACATCCGGTACTGCGCCGAGGACGACGACGACACGTTTTACCGAGAGCTGCCCGAGGCCGAGGTGATCTGGCACGTTCTGCGGCCGTTGTCGGGCGCCGATCTCCAACGCGGCCGGCGGCTGCGGCTGGTGCACAAACTCGGCGCCGGGATGAACACGATCGACGTCGAGGCCGCGACGAGGCTGGGTATCGCCGTCGCGAACATGCCCGGCGCAAACGCGCCCTCGGTCGCGGAGGGCACGGTGCTGCTGATGCTGGCCGCGCTGCGGCGACTGATCACGCTGGACCGTGAGACCCGCACCGGCGAAGGCTGGCCCGCCGACCCGTCGCTCGGCGAGACAGTGCGCGACATCGGCTCGTGCACCGTCGGGCTGGTGGGGTACGGCAAGATCGCCCAGCGCGTGGAGCGGATCGTCGCGTCGATGGGCGCGACGGTGCTGCACACCAGCACCCGCGACGACGGCAGCCCCGGCTGGCGACGGCTTGCCGACCTGCTTGGCGCCAGCGACATCGTGTCATTGCACCTACCGCTGACCGGCGAGACGTCGACCCTGATCGACCGCGACGCGCTGGCCACCATGCGGGACGACGCGGTGCTGGTCAACACCTCGCGCGGGGCGATCGTGGACGAGGCCGCGCTGGTCGACGCACTGCAGAACCGGCGACTGGCCGCGGCCGGGCTGGATGTCTTCGCGGTCGAGCCGGTCAAGCCCGACAACCCGCTGCTGGCGCTGGACAACGTGGTGCTCACTCCACACGTGACCTGGTACACCGCCGACACGATGCGCCGCTACCTCGCGGAGGCCGTGGACAACTGCATCCGGCTGCGCGACGGCAGTGAGTTGACGAAGGTTGTCAACAGGTAGCCTCGTTACCAACCGACCGGTTATTTGGAGGAAGGCAGCGTATGCCTATTGCGATCACTCCCGAGCACAAAGACCTGGCCGATTCGGTGCGCGCCCTGGTCGAGCGGGTCGCGCCGTCGGAAGTGCTACACGCCGCGCTGGAGACGCCGATCGAGAACCCCCCGCCGTACTGGCAGGCCGCGGCCGAACAGGGGCTGCAGGGCGTGCATCTGTCGGAATCGGTTGGCGGGCAAGGCTTCGGCATTCTCGAACTGGCCGTCGTGATCGCGGAGTTCGGCCGCGGCGCGGTGCCGGGACCGTTCGTTCCGTCGGTCATCGCCAGCGCTCTGATCAGCGCCCACGACCCTGATGCCAAGGTGCTCGGCGACCTCGCCTCGGGCGCCGCGATCGCCGCCTGTGCGCTGGAGTCGTCGCTGACCGCCATTCGGCAGCGCGATGTCCTGGTCGTCCGTGGCGAGGCCCGCTCGGTGCCGTCGGCCGCCGAGGCGTCGCTGCTGGTGCTGCCGGTCGCCGGCCTGGATCCAGAGACCAGCGGCACCGAATGGGTGGTGATCGACGCCGACGCGCTCGAGATCGAACCCGTCGAGAGCGTTGATCGGCTGCGCCCGGTCGCACATGTGCGTGCCAATGCCGTCGAGGTTCCGGCCGACCGAGTGTTGACCAGCCTCACCGTGGCCTCCGCGCGGGCGTTGGCGACCACGCTGTTGTCGGCCGAAGCCGTCGGTGTCGCGCGATGGGCCACCGACACAGCAGTCGCGTACGCCAAGATTCGTGAGCAGTTCGGCAGGCCCATCGGTCAGTTCCAAGCGATCAAGCACAAGTGCGCGGAGATGGCGGCCGAGACCGAGCGCGCCGTCGCGGCGGTATGGGACGCCGCGCGCGCGATCGACGAGGGACCCGAGAACCCAGATGCTGCAGTAGAATTCGCTGCCGCAGTGGCCGCGACGCTAGCGCCGGTTGCCGCGCAACGCTGTGCGCAGGACTGCATTCAGGTGCACGGTGGCATCGGGTTCACTTGGGAGCATGACACGAACGTCTACTACCGCCGCGCGCTCGGTATTGTGGCCGCGTACGGCCGCGCCACCGACTACCCACAGCTGGTTGTGGACACTGCCACGAGCGCCGGCATGCGGAAGGTCGACATCGACCTGGATCCCGAAACCGAGAAGGTCCGCGAGGAGATCCGAGTGGAAGTCGCCGCGCTGAAGGCGATTCCGCGCGAAGAACGGACGGCCGCGATCGCCGAGGGCGGCT
This sequence comes from uncultured Actinomycetota bacterium, assembly GCA_963811535.1. Lineage (GTDB taxonomy): Bacteria > Actinomycetota > Actinomycetes > Mycobacteriales > Mycobacteriaceae > Mycobacterium. The sequence goes on from CAWERF010000005.1 coordinate 803,488, forward strand.
GGGTCTCGCCGCACCTGCCGAAGCCGTGGGGCCGGTCGGCGAGCCCGATCGAGCAGATCATCATCCAGCAGGAGTTCGCCGCCGGCCGAGTCAAGCGTCCGACGCTGGGCATCGCCACGTGGCTGGTGCCGTCCGTCGTTGCGTTCGGCACCGAAGAGCAGAAGCAACGCTTCCTGCCGCCCACGTTCCGCGGCGAAATTATCTGGTGCCAGCTGTTTTCCGAGCCGGGAGCGGGTTCAGACCTCGCGGGGCTGTCCACCAAGGCCACCAAGGTCGACGGCGGCTGGCGCATAACGGGTCAGAAGATCTGGACCACGGCCGCGCAATACGCTCAATGGGGCATGCTGCTGGCGAGAACGGACCCGTCGGCTCCGAAGCACAACGGCATCACCTATTTCCTGCTGGACATGTCCAGCGAGGGGGTCGACGTGCGGCCGCTGCGCGAGCTCACCGGCAACGCGATGTTCAACACGGTGTTCATCGACGACGTGTTCGTTCCCGACGACCTGGTGCTCGGCGAGGTCAACCGCGGCTGGGAGGTCAGCCGCACCACGCTGACCGCCGAGCGGGTGTCGATCGGGAGCAGCGAGGCGCCTTTCCTTGCCAACCTGAACGGCCTGGTCGAGTTCCTGCGCGACGGCCAATTCGACCAGATCGAGCAGAACCGCGCGGGCCGGCTGATCGCCGAGGGGCACGCCGCGAAGCTGCTCAACCTGCGGTCCACCTTGCTTACCCTGGCGGGCTTCGACGCGATGCCGTCGGCGGCGGTGTCGAAGCTGCTGTCGATGCGGACAAGTCAGGGCTATGCCGAGTTCGGGGTGTCGTCGTTCGGCGTCGACGGCGCCATCGGCGCCCCCGACACCGAGCAGGGCACGTGGGCCCAGCAGCTTCTGGCGAGCCGGGCCAGCACGATCTACGGCGGCACGTCCGAGGTGCAGCTCAACATCATCGCCGAGCGGTTGCTCGGCCTGCCCCGCGACCCCTAGCGTTCCCGCGAATTAGCATTCCGGCGCGGGGTTAGTCGACCTCGATATTGCGCAGTTCGCGCTTGAGGATCTTGCCGGTCGGATTGCGCGGCAACTCGTCGAGGAAGATCACCTCGCGAGGCACCTTGTAGCGGGCCAGGTGCTCACGCACGTAATTCTTGACGGTGTCCTCGTCGAGGTTCGAGTTCTCCTGCTTGACGACGAACGCGCGCAGCCGGGCGCCCCATTCGGGATCGTCGACGCCCAGCGCAGTGGCCTCCACGACGTCCGGATGACCGCTGATGAGATCCTCGACTTCGGCGGGGAACACGTTCTCGCCACCGGAGACGATCATCTCGTCGTCGCGGCCGGTGACGTAGAGCAGGCCGTTGTCGTCGAAATAGCCCATGTCGCCCGACGACAGCAGGCCGTCGATGATCTGCTTGCCGCCGCCGCCGGTGTAGCCCTCGAACGGGAAGGTGTTGCCGACGAAGATCCGGCCGACCTGGCCCTGCGACATCTCGGTGCCCTGCTCGTCGAGAATCTTGACCTTCACGCCCTTGACCACCGGCCCGACCGTCGCCGGGTTGACGTCGAGGTCCGTCGGACGGGCGATCGTGGCGAACGCGATCTCGGTAGAGCCGTAGAGGTTGTAGATCACCGGGCCGAGTTCCTTCAGCGCGCGGCTGGCAAGCTCGGCACCCAGCTGCGAGCCCGAGACGAAAACGATGCGCAGCGACGACAGGTCGGGCTTGCGTTCGAGCTTGTCCAGTGCGTCGAGAATGCGCGCCAGCATCACGGGAACCACGACAAGCGCTGTGGCGCGATGCTTTTCGATGTCCTCCAGGACCATGACGGGTCGGAACTTGCGGCGAAGCACCAACGTCGACCCCAGTGACATCGCAATCGATGCATGCAGATAGCCCAGCGCGTGGAACATCGGCGCCGGCAACGAAGTGACCTCACCGGAGCGGAACGGCACATGCGACAGCACGCCACCGATCGGGCCCAGTGTCGGCGGCTGGCTTCGGGACGCACCCTTCGGTGTACCGGTGGTCCCGCTTGTCAGGATCACCAGCGACGAATGCTTCGACGGCTTCGGCGCGGGCTCCTTGCTGCTGCGGGCAATCAATTCGGCCAGCGTCTCGTCGGTGCTGCCCGACGGTTGATCGTTATCCGGATTGGTCCCCAGCGCCCGCAACTTGCCCAACTCGAAGTTCGCCTGCACCACCGCATCGCTGTATTCGTCGTCGTAGATCAGAAGCCGCGCGCCTTCACGCTCGGCGACGTCGGCGATCTGGCGGCCGGAGAACTCGGTGTTCATCAGGATCGTGCGGGCCCCCACCCGCGCGCACCCGTAGTTGGCGATCGCGAACCAGCGGCTGTTGCGCCCGAGGATCGCGACGCCGTCCCCGCCCCTGATGCCCATCTCGACCAAGCCGTTGGCGACAGCGTTGACGCTGTCGTCGAGTTCGCGGAATGTCAGCGCGCCTTCTTCGTCGATGATCGCGGCCCGGTGTGGGCTGCGACGAGCGTTCACCGCGGGGAGCATTCCCATCTCGCCCCAGCGCATGAAGTCTGCGGCCATCGCCGCGACGCTCTGCGGGGACTCAATCTTGAGTACCCCGGCCTCGAAGATCTTGCGCAGGTAGTGCAGTTCAGCCGAGCCGCGGTCGGCGTACTGCCGCGCCTTTGCGACGGCCTGCGAGGCGAGTTCGGCAACGTTCAGCGTAGGCATGAGGACCACCTTATGTGACGGAGGTCTCACTGCGGCAGGGAAACTAGCATGACGATATGGCCGCTCCGCTCGTGCTGGACGTGGACGGCCGCGACGTGACCATTACCCACCCTGACAAGGTCATCTTCCCGGCGGCCGGCTACACCAAAGCCGACCTGGTCCTGTACTACCTCGATGTCGCCGGCGGCGCCCTGCGCGGTGTATCGGACCGACCGATGATCCTGAAGCGCTTCGTCAAGGGCCTCTCGGAGGAGGCCATCTTCCAGAAGCGCGCGCCGGAGAAGCGGCCGGATTTCGTCCAAGTCGCCGAATTGCGCTACGCGTCGGGCACATCGGCCAAGGAGACGGTGATCCACGATGCCGCCGGACTGGCGTGGGTGATCAACCTTGGCTGCATCGACCTGAACCCACACCCGGTGCGCGCCGACGACCTCGACCATCCCGACGAGCTACGGATCGATCTCGACCCGGTGCCCGGGGTGGCATGGCGGCAGATCGTCGACGTCGCGCTTGTGGTCCGCGATGTGCTCGCCGATCACGGGTTGACCGGCTGGCCGAAGACGTCGGGTTCGCGGGGCTTCCATATCTATGCGCGGATCGCGCGGCAGTGGCCGTTCAAGCAAGTCCGCCTTGCGGCCGAAACCGTTGCGCGCGAGGTAGAGCGCCGGGCGCCGGAACTGGCCACCAGCCGGTGGTGGAAGGAAGAGCGCGAAGGTGTGTTCGTCGACTTCAACCAGAACGCCAAGGACCGCACGATCGCGTCGGCCTATTCGGTGCGCGCGACCACCGACGCCCGTGTCTCCGCGCCGCTGTTCTGGGACGAAGTCTCCGATTGCCGGCCCGACGCGTTCACGATGGCGACAATGCCGAAGCGCTATGCCGACGTCGGCGATCCCTGGGAGGGGATGGACGACGCCGCCGGCTCATTGGACCCGCTGCTGGAACTGGCCGAGCGGCTCGGACCGGCCGAGAAGCCGCCGCGCGGCGCAAAAAAGGGCGCGGGCCGGCGCGGATCGACGATGCCGTTGATTGAAGTGGCACGTACCAAGACCAAGGACGAGGCGATGGCGGCGCTCGACACGTGGCGCAACCGCTATCCCAAGGCGGCGAAGCTGCTGAAGCCCGCCGACATCCTGGTCGACGGAATGCGCGGACCGAGCTCGATCTGGTACCGGATCAGGTTGAACCTGCAACACATCCCGCCCGAGCAGCGGCCGCCGCAGGAGGAGTTGATCGCCGACTACAGCCCATGGATGAGCCGCTTGCGCGAAGACCAACAACCTGGATGAGCCGCTTGCGCGAAGACCAACAACCTGGATGAGCCGCTTGCGCGAAGACCAATAACCTGGATGAGCCGCTTGCGGGGCTGGCTATGTGGTGTTGGGCCAGAACGCGATTGAGCGCTGCAATGTCCAGTTGTGGAGCTAGAACTCGCCACAATCGGGTGTGGTGGGTTCTCCGTTAAAGCGGGCGGCGATCCATTGCATGGCCGGTTCACCGTCGACGAGCATCGGCAGTGCGTGGTTGATGATGAGCTTGTTGAGGAACGGTGGTTCCTCGTTAGTGCGAAATTCCACGTCGGCGCCCTGGGCGCACCAGTCGCGACCGAGCTGATTGGCCGCGGTCCACGGCACTAGCGGGTCGTAGCGGTTGCTGTCGATCAGCACAGGCGCGTTGGGTTTGTAGCGTCCGATCCGCTGCGCATCGAACAGGCTGCTGAACGGTTCCTCGTTGACCAATTGGTTGATGTCTTCGTTGAAGTAGGGCTGCAGATGGCGGAACGCGAAATCGATGAGGGTCTGGCCGACGCACTGGCGCGACACCGATTCGAGCATCGCTTGTCCGCGGGGCGTCAGTTTGGAGCGGATGGCGTCGGCGTACTCCGGATAGGCGGCCATGACGCTGTTGAGCGCGTACCCGACGGCGCCGACTAGAACGCTGCCGTCGGCGTAGGGAAATAGTTCCTTGAGGTCGGCCGGCGGCGCCCCGGCGTACGTGCCCACGATATGCAGGTCGGGGGCATAGGACGAGGCGAGCTCGGCGGCCGACGCCGTCGCCCCGCCGCCCTGCGAGTATCCCCAGAACGCCACGGGGCCGTGCGGATCCAACGATGTTCCCGGCAGCCGCATGGCCGCGCGGGCGGCATCGAGAACGGCCTGCCCCTCGGCCACTCGGCCGACATAGGTGTGCATTGAGGGGGTGCCCAAGCCCTCGTAGTCGGTCATCACAATGGCGAAACCGCGGGCGACCATTGTGGCGACGAACAACTCCTCGTAGTTGAACATGATGTCCCAGCCGCCCGAGTAGTGGATGCCCTGGTTGAACATCCGCGACGGGGCGCACTGGTTGCCCTGGCCTTGCGTGCCGGGTGCGTAGCTGATCAGTGGCCGCGGCCGTTTGCCCGGCCAAGGGTTGTCGGGCTCGACGTAAGTACCGGTGACCGCGATTGGATTGCCCCGCGTATCGGTGCTGCGGTACATGATCCGGGTCCCGGTGGCCACGATCGCGCCCAGCTGGCCGGACGGCTCCAGCACCAGCCGCGACGGCTCCGTGCGGATCAGGTCCCCCGGCTGACCTCCAGGCAGTGGATCCGGCGGGGTGTAGAAATCCGCGTACTGCGGTTCGTCCCCTCCGTCAGCATGTGCGGCTCCCATGCCGAGCACGGATGGACCGATCAACAGCAGGACTGCGACGACACCCCCGAGGCGACCCACGGCCAGACGCTAACAAGGACGTGACGCACGGCGCCAGATCGACGTGTTGAGCGCGCTCTGTATCGTGATGCTCCCGGCGGAGTGCGATTTGTGACCATGGTCGACCTGCCGCGGCCAGGGAATTAGTTGTCCGGTGAGGAGCATCCCCGTGACCCTCAACACCATCGCGCTCGAGCTCGTCCCGCCAAACGTGGAACGCGCCCCTGAGCAGGCATTGGAGGACGCGCGCAAAGTGCTGCAGTTCTCGGCGGAATCCGGCATCGAAGGCCGGATCGGGCACGTGATGATTCCCGGGATGATCGCGGAGGAGGACGATCGGCCCGTCGCGATGAAGCCGAAGTTGGACGTGCTGGAGTTCTGGTCGATGATCAAGCCGGAGTTGCCCGGGGTGAAGGGACTGTGCACCCAGGTCACCGCTTTCATGGACGAGGCGTCCCTGCGCCGGCGGCTGAGCGATCTGGGCGCCGCGGGGATCGAGGGCATCGTTTTCGTCGGCGTACCGCGCACCATGAACGACGGTGAGGGCGCCGGCGTCGCGCCTACCGATGCCCTGTCGATTTATCGCCAGCTGGTGGCTAACCGCGGCGTGATCCTGATCCCCACCCGGGACGGTGAACCGGGCCGGTTCAAGTTCAAGTGCAATCAGGGTGCGACCTTCGCCATGACCCAGCTGTTGTATTCCGACGCGATCGTGGGTTTCCTGACCGAGTTCGCCAAGAGCACCGATCATCGGCCCGAGATCCTGCTGTCGTTCGGATTCGTACCGAAGGTCGAGAACCGGGTCGGTCTGATCAATTGGCTGATCCAGGACCCGGGAAACGCCGCCGTCGCTGACGAGCAGGCGCTCGTCACGAAGTTGGCTAACAGCGACACTGCTCAGAAGCGCCGGCTCATGGTCGACATTTACAAACGGGTGATCGATGGCGTCGCCGACCTCGGCTATCCGCTCAGCATCCATCTCGAGGCGACGTATGGCGTTTCGGCGGCGGCTTTCGAGACCTTCGCGGAGATGCTCGCCTACTGGTCACCGGAAAGCCCAGAACAGCCACAGCAGGCCTCCTGCTAGCCAGCCGCAATCAAGTCCTGCTCCTGCTCCTGCTGTGCGCCCTGGCTGTTGTCGGCATGCACGGCCATCATCGAGATGCGCAGTCCCACAGGCCCGTTCGTTAGCAAATACGTCACCGTTACCTCGCTGATTTCGGTATCGTCGCCGCGGCGGTGCGAGAACGTGGCTCTGTAGAGCGCCGACGAGGAATTAAGCACCGCCACATCAGTATTCAGCGCGTTGGTGTGGTGGTATTCGGCCGCATGCAGGTCGTGAACCTGACCCCGCATGACTCCGATAACGTCATCAACGGATTTCAGCGCGACGAACCCTTTGTCACCGCTGATCAGCAGCGGCACACCGTAATACTCCAAGAGCGCACGGCTCTCGCAATCCCCCCGTGCGCAAGCGGTAAGCGTATCGAGATACTCGCCGAACCATTGGCTCCACTCGGTCGTCACGGTCGGTGGCCCCATCACGGTCGTCGACAGCATCGCGAGCGCCCGTTGGCAACGTAGGCGCAGGTGGGCGGCATGGTCGACCCCCTCATTCCCCGGAACGGAGCAGCCGCACAGCGAACGTACCCGGCAAACGCCTCACCGGGGACACCGACGGCATTGGGCGAATCGTACCGGCGGCCACCGCGCGGCGAAGCTGAAAGCCGGCTAACTGTGAAGACGCTGTGACTGGCAACTGACTCTCGGTACACTGCGAAAAACCTTGGAGCATGTCGGTTTTCAAGGCGGCTAGGTCGATAATCGACGGAAGCGTAGACTGAGGGGGTCACACGCTCGAACGCGTCCTGGCGATCGAGATGGTGCGGTACCGGTGGCACCTTGGCGAGGCTAGGCACTTCGGACGACGTCGTCCAACAGATCGAGGGAGTGTGCAGATGGTAACTCTGCAAACACCACCACGACTGCTCTTGGCCGCTGGATTTGCGGTCACCATTGCGATCACTCCGGCAGCCGTCGCTGGACTGGTTCTTCACCCTGCCGCCAAGGTCACCGCTTCCCCCAGCGATGACTGCACGGCAACCCAGCGCAACGTGTCCTACTCGCTCAACTGCTCGCCAAGTGCAGGATCCGGTGGTTGGAACCCCGGCAATGACTGGGTTGGCGGCAATCCGAGCGAATCCGGCCTTACCCAACAGAACAGTGGCCGGCATGGTTAGCGTTACCGGCCTCACCCGGTTAACGACTTAGGCGCGCAGTTCGGCGGCCGCTGACCTGACTGCGTCGGTAATACGTCTGACCATCGGGCTGTCCAGCTTCCAGCACTGCCAGAACAGCGGCACCTCGAGGTACACGTCGGATATCCGCACGAACGAGCCGTCCGCCAGAGCCGGGGCGGCCAGCTTCTCCGGAAACATCCCCCAGCCGAGACCGGCGCCCACCGCCCTCCTGAACCCTTCTGCCGTCGGGACGAAATGCGTCGGCCGGCTGATCATCCGGCGAAACACTTTGCGCATCAACATGTCCTGCAAAGCATCGTCACGGTTCCAGGCCAACGACGGCGCCGCTGCCGCCGCGCCGGCTGTGAAGCCATCCGGAAGATGCCCCTCCATGTACGCCCGACTCGCCACCGGCACGTAGCGCATCACGCCCAACGGCTGCACTCGGCAACCGTGCACCGGCGTGCGTTCGGTCGTGACCGCGCCCATGACAACGCCCTGCCGCAACAGTTCGGCCGAGTGGTCCTGATCCTCGATCCGGATGTCCATGAGGACGTCATCCAGCTTGTCGAATACCCCGGTGAACCAGCCTTCCATCGAATCTGCATTGACGGCCAACGCGATGCGCGTCCGCCGCGCCGCGCCGTCGGCCCCGCCCATCTCAGCCAGCGCCTCAGACTCGAGCATCGCGGTCTGAACCGCTAGCCGCAGCAACGGTATGCCGGCTGTCGTTGCCGTACAGGGCTTTTCCCGTACCACCAGCACTTTTCCCACCCGCCGTTCGAGCGCTTTGATGCGTTGGCTCACCGCCGACGGCGTCACGTGCAACCGACTGGCCGCGGCGTCGAAACTGCCGAGCTCGATCGCCGCCGCGAAGGCGGCGAGCTGCTGGTCGTCCAACTCCACATAAGCGATGCTAATGCAAATGAAGAATCATTACTTACACTACTGTGCACACCATCGCTAGCGTCGGGTGCGTGACCTCTCCGCTGTTCGTCGGCTTCGCCACCGGGATGACGCTGATCGTCGCGATCGGCGCGCAGAACGCGTTCGTGCTGCGCCAGGGGATCATGCGCGAGCACGTATTGGCAGTGGTGGCGGTCTGCACGATGTCTGATGTCGCCCTGATCGCCGCCGGCGTGGCCGGCTTCGGCGTCTTGATCACGACGCATCCGGACATCATCGCGGTGGCGCGGTTCGGCGGCGCGGCCTTCCTGGTCGGCTACGGGGTGTTCGCGGCGCGCCGCGCCTTCCGCCCGACGGGCCTTGCGCCATCCGAGTCGGGGCCGTCCCGGCTGGCCGGGGTGCTGCTGACCTGCCTGGCACTGACGTTCCTCAACCCGCACGTCTACCTCGACACCGTCGTGCTGATCGGCGCCCTGGCCAACGAACACCACAACGGCCGTTGGCTTTTCGGCGTCGGCGCCGTCGGTGCCAGCGCGGTGTGGTTCAGCACGCTGGGCTTCGGGGCCCGCCGGTTGCGCGGATTGTTTGCGACGCCGGTGTCATGGCGCGTCCTGGACGGCCTCATCGCGGTGACGGTGGTGGTCCTTGCGGTGGCGATCTTGACGGATTTTTGACATCATCTCCCAACTGGAAGTAGCTATCATTCAGTAGGAGCTTCCTCGAGATGGAGGTGCATCATGGCAGGCAAGACCCGCTGGTGGGCGCTCGGCGCGCTCGCCATGAGCATGTTGACGATTGGTCTGGACGCCACGGTGCTGACCGTTGCCCTGCCCACACTGGCAGTTCAGCTCGGCGCCACGACCGCCCAGCTGCAGTGGTTTTCCACCTCGTACACGCTGGTACTGGCCGCGCTCCTGCTGCCTGCCGGAGCGCTTGGCGATCGCTATGGATACAAGAAACCGCTCCTTCTCGCACTGCTGATTTTCGGTACGTCGTCGGTGTGGTGCGCGTACGCGGGCAGCGCCGCGATATTGATCGCCGCGCGCAGCGTGCTCGGCGTCGGCGCGGCGTTGATGATCCCGCTATCGATGGCCGTGCTGCCGTCCCTCTTCCCGGACACCGCCGAGCGGTCCCGCGCGCTGACGATCTGGGTCACCTCCACCGCCATCGGCCTGCCGCTGGGGCCGATCGTCGGCGGCTGGCTGCTGTCGCATGCGTGGTGGGGATCGATCTTCCTGATCAACGTGCCGATGGTCGTCGTCGGCTTCGCCGCCGTCTCCGCGTTCGTCCCGGAATCTCGGGGCGTGCACACCAATCCGCTCGACCTGTTCGGTGTGGCCCTCTCGTCCGGCGGTTTGACATCGCTGACGTTCGGGTTCATCCGCGCGGGCCAGGAATCGTGGGGCGACAAACTCGCGGTCGTCACGATCACCAGCGGCGTGTTGCTGTTGGCGGCCTTCGCGGCCTGGCAACTCCGCGCCCGATTCCCATTGACCGACCTCGGACTGTTCGCTTCCCCCGGGTTCCGTTGGGGTCAATCCTTTTGACCTTGATGGGCATGTTGATGTTCGGCGTGATGTTCGCGCTCCCGCTGTTGTTTCAGGCCGTGCAGGGAGCGTCGACGCTGAGCACCGGCCTGCGCCTGCTGCCGCTGATCGGCGGTCTGCTGGTGGGCAGCCGCGTCGTGGACCGCTTGGGCAAGAAGCTGGGCGACGGGGTCGCGATGGCGATCGGGTTCCTGCTGACGGCAGCAGGCTTGGCGGCGGGCACTTTGACGACGGCCAGCACCCCGTACGGGCTCGTCGCCGCATGGGTCGTCCTGGCCGGCGTCGGCACGGGCATGGTGTTGCCTGCCGCGATGAACGCGGCACTCAACGCGCTACCGGAGAACGGGGCCGGGTCCGGGTCCGCGCTGGTCCAGGCGCTGCGTCAGGCGGGCGGCACAATCGGCGTCGCACTGCTGGGCACCATCCTCAACGCCGGCTACCGCAGCGCGACGCCCCACGTACCCAACCCCGCTCTGCAGGCGCGGATCGACGACAGCGTCGCGGCGGGTGTGGCGGCCGCGCACGCGACCGGCCAGCCCGAGCTGTTGGGCGCGGTGCAGTCCGCGTTCGTGCATGGCATGTCGTCGATGCTGATGGTCAGCGCGGTGATGGCCGGCGTGCTTGCGGTGGTCGCACTGCTCGGCTTCCGGCAACAGCCCAGCGGGCGTCACCGTGCGCGCCGCGGTCGGCCCGGCTTCGAAGATGCGCGAGAATCTATCTATGCCGGACGCTGACCATCCGTTGGGCCTGCGGGAGCGCAAAAAGCTCAAGACCCGCGCGGCCATCCGCCGCGAGGCATTCCGGCTGATCGAAGAGAATGGGTGGGCCAACACCACCGTCGAGCAGATCGCCGAGGCCGCCGAGGTGTCGCCGAGCACCTTCTTCCGCTACTTCCCGTCCAAGGAATCCGTGCTGCTTGCCGACGACATGGATCCACTTCTGATCGAGGAGTTCGCCAAACAACCCGCCGAACTGTCGCCGATCACAGCGTTCCGCCGGGCCGCCGAGGCGACATTCGAGGCGATGTCCGACGACCAATGGGAATTCGAGCGCACCCGGCAACGCCTGATCTTCTCGATACCCGAGCTGGAAAGCGCCTTCTACGAGGAGTACCGCCGCACCATCCGGATGACCACCGAGGCCTTGGGTCAGCGGCTCGGACGCGATCCCGACGACTTCGAGCTCAAGGTTTTCGCCGGCGCGCTGGCGGGCGCGATGATGGCCGTGGCCGATCGAATCCCGATGTCGGTGGAGACCATCCGCCGAGCGTTGGACTTCCTCGAAGCCGGCCTGCCGCTGACCTGACCCGGCACGCCGTTGAGTGTTTTCCGGCTGCTCCTCCCGTATACGAAGGTTTGCCAGCTACGCTCACGCGAGTGACCACTGTGAGCAGGCGCGGGTTCTTCGGCGCCGTCGGCGCGGCGGGGCTACTCATGGTCGCAGCGTGCTCGCCGAACAAGCCGGCCAACGGCAACCCGGGCGGCGGGGCGGTGACCGTCAAACACAAATTCGGTCAGACCACCGTTCCGTCGCCACCCAAGCGAGTGGTCAGCGCCGGATTCACCGAGCAGGACGACCTTCTCGCCGTCGGCGTCGTCCCGATCGCGGTGACGAACTGGTGGGGTGACCAGCCGTTCGGCGTCTGGCCATGGGCACAGCCCAAACTCGGCAGCGCGCAGCCCGTGGTGCTCAGCCTGGCCGACGGCCTCCGGTTCGACCAGATCGCCGCGCTGAAGCCCGACCTGATCGTCGCGACAAACGCCGGGGTGGACAAGGATTCGTACAACCGGCTGTCGGGCATCGCCCCGACCATCGCGCAGTCGGGCGACGATCCGTTCTTCGAGCCTTGGAAGGTGCAGGCCGACACGGTCGGGCTGGCGGTGTCCAAGGCCGACCAGATGAAGTCACTCGTCAGCGGGGTGGACAACAAGTTCTCCGACGTGGCCAAGGCCAACCAGCAGTTCAAAGGCAAGAAGGTGCTTCTGCTGCAGGGCACGTTCTACCAGGACAACGTCGTCGCCACGCTTGCGGGCTGGCGCACCGACTTCCTCACGCAGATGGGCCTCGTCATCCCCGACGGCCTTGCGCAGTTCGCCGTCGACGACCACCGCGCGTACATCCCCCGCGACCAGGTGCCGAACGTGCTCAGCAACGCCGACGCGCTGATCTGGACGACCGAAAGCGACGCGGATCAGGCCGCGCTGCAAAACGACCCGAATATCAAGCAACTGGGCGCCCGCAACGTCTTCACCGGCAAGGACCTCTCGGGCGCGATCGCGTTCTCGTCGCCGCTGAGCCTGCCCGTCGTCGCCGATCAGCTGCCGCCGATGCTGTCGAAGGTGCTGACCTGAACCCCGAAACGCAGATCACGAACCTGCTCTACCGTTACGCCGAGTGCATCGACTGCGGTGACTTGGAGGGCGCCGCAGCGCTCTTCGAGCACGCCCGGCTGCGGGTCGGCAAGGGCGACGACGAGACCGTGGACGCCGGGGGCATGTTGCGGCTCTGGCGGGCACTGATCATCCGGTACCCCGACGGAACCCCACGCACCAAACACGTCGTGACGAACCCGATCATCGACGTCGACGCCGACGGCGCAACCTGCCGCAGCTATTACACGGTGCTGCAGCAGACCGACGAATTGCCGCTGCAGGTGGTGGTGACCGGCCGCTACCACGACAGATTCGAGCGGGTCGACGGTGTCTGGCGGTTCTGCTACCGCGATTACACGCTGATCGACTTCGTCGGCGACACCAGCCAGCACCTGTCCCAAGCCATCGCCTGAGTCCTCGGGTCGCGAGGTCGCAATCCCGCGCGGCAGGATGCTTGGATGACGAGGTGACCAGCAGTGACACCCGGGACCGGGACGCCGAAACCGCCGTCTACGCCGAGATCGGCTCGGCCTACTATCCGGTCCTCGTCGCGGTGTTCAGCGGGCTGGTGATCATCTCCAACGTCACGGCCACCAAGGGGGTCGCGTTCGGACCGATCATCGGCCATTGGTCGATCATCACCGACGGTGGCTTCATTGTCTTCCCGCTGACCTACGTGATCGGTGATGTCCTCAGCGAGGTCTACGGCTTCCGGGCGGCCCGGCGGGCGATCCTCATCGGTTTCGCGATGCAGGCGTTGGCCGCGTTCTCGTTCTGGGTGACGATCTACCTGCCTGCCGCCGACTTCTACACCCACCAGGCCTCGTTCGAAGCCGTCGTCCGCGCGTTCACTCAACTGATCGTCGCCGGCTTGTCGGGTTTCATCGTCGGCCAGACCATCAACGCGTGGGTGGTGGTGGCCATCAAGGCGCACACGAAAGAAAAACACCTCTGGGCGCGGCTGGTCGGTTCCACGTTTGCGGGTCAACTCGGCGACACGTTGGTGTTCTGCAGCATCGCCGCCGGCGCGATCGGTATCAACACCTTCGGCGACTTCGTGACGTACGCCGCGTTGGGCTGGATCTATAAGACCGCGGTAGAGGTTTTCATGCTGCCGGTCACCTACCGGGTGATCGCGTTCATCAAGAGACACGAGCCGACATACCGTCCGGCGGCGGTGACCCAAACGTGACCTTGAGCCTTTGCTAAGGCACCTCTGAAAAGGTTCGAAATGTTTTACCTGAGCAGGTTACTCGGAGGTTACTCGGCGGTACGTTCTCCAGATGAGCGTCGCAACGGATGTGAGAGTCCTCGACTACGGCGACCACGCGCTGCTGTTGCAACTGGACAGCACCGCCGAAGTGCTGGCGTGGGCCGCGGCACTGCGAGAAGCCGACCTGCTCGGTGTCGTCGACGTCGTCCCGGCGTCCCGCACGGTGCTGATCAAGCTCGAAGGGCGGCGATATCAACCCGGCGCCCGACAGCGGCTGGAGAAGCTACGGGTGACACCCGACGACGCGGTGGTGGCGCCGGGTCACGTCGACGTCGTGATCGACGTGGTGTACGACGGCCAGGACCTGGCCGAGGTCGGGCGGGCCACCGGGCTGGGTGAAGCCGGCGTCATCGCCGCGCATACCGGCACGCCGTGGCGGGTCGGGTTCAGCGGCTTCTCACCGGGATTCGCGTATCTCGTCGGCGGCGACCCACGGCTCGAGGTCGCCCGCCGCGAAGAGCCGCGGACGCGGGTGCCGGCCAGGTCGGTGGGGCTGGCCGGAGAGTTCAGCGGCGTCTACCCCCGCGAGTCTCCGGGCGGCTGGCAGCTGATAGGCCACACCGATGCGGTGCTGTGGGACACCGACCGTCCCGACCCCGCGCTGTTGATCCCTGGCATGTCGGTGCAGTTCCGGGAGGCATCGTGACCACCACCACTCTGGAGCTCCTGCGTACCGGCCCGCTGGCCCTTGTCGAGGATCTCGGCCGCCCCGGGCTCGCCCATCTCGGCGTCAGCCGTTCCGGTGCTGCCGACCGTGCCTCGCACACGCTGGCAAACCGGCTGGTGGCCAACCCGAGCGACCGCGCGACGATCGAGCGACTTTCGGCGAGTTGACCGCTCGGGTGCGCGGCGGCGACGTCGCGATCGCCGTCACGGGCACCGACACCGATCCGGCGGTCAACGGCGTTCCGTTCGGCATCAACGCAGGTCTGCGAACGTATCTGGCGGTGCGCGGCGGCATCGACGTCACGCCGGTGCTCGGCTCGCGCAGCTACGACGTGATGTCGGCGATCGGCCCGCAGCCGCTGCAGCCCGGAGACGTGTTACCGGTGGGCGAGCACACCAACGACTTCCCCGAGCTCGACCAGGCATCCGTCGCCGCATTCTCCGAAGACCTGATCGAGCTACATGTGGTGCCCGGGACGCGCGACGACTGGCTCACCGAGCCCGACGCGCTCATCCACACCGGCTGGGTGGCCTCGGACCGCAGCGACCGGGTCGGCATGCGATTGGTCGGGACACCGCGGCAGCACCGCTGGCCCGACCGGCAATTGCCGAGCGAGGGTGTCACCGGTGGCGCGATCCAGGTGCCCGCCGAACGGGCTGCCGGTGATTTTGGGCCCCGACCATCCGGTCACGGGCGGATACCCCGTCGTGGCGGTGGTGACCGACGACGACATCGACCGCCTGGCGCAGATACGTCCGGGCCAGCACATCCGTCTGCACTGGTCGAGGCCACGCCGACCGTGGTAGACCCACATATGTGCGAACCCAGGTCCACACGGCCCGCCTGATCCACACCGCCGACCTCGACAACGAGACCCGACAAAGCGCGCACCAGCTGCTCATCGACGCGTTCGAGGGCAAGTTCAGCGACGACGACTGGGAGCATGCGCTGGGCGGCATGCATGCGCTGGTCTACCACCACGGGGCGCTGATCGCGCACGCCGCCGTGGTGCAGCGTCGCCTGTTGTACCGCGACACGTCGCTGCGGACGGGCTATGTCGAAGGTGTTGCGGTCCGTGAGGACTGGCGGGGCCAGGGCCTGGGGGCGGCGCTGCTGGAGGGCGCCGAGCAAGTCATCCGCGGCGCATACCAGCTGGGAGCGCTCAGTTCCTCCGCGTCGGCACGTGAGCTCTATCTCGGCCGCGGCTGGCTGCAGTGGCGAGGTCCCACGTCGGTGCTGGCCCCGGGCGGCCTGACCCGCACACCCGAGGACGACATGACCGTATTCGTCCTTCCCGTCGCCGTTGAGCTCGACACCACAGCGGATCTGGTGTGCGACTGGCGATCTGGCGACGTGTGGTGAGACACACGAGTACCTTGGGAGATGTGACAAACCCTGGCACATTCCGCCCCTCCCCCGAGATGTTCGACAAGCTCTATCGCGGCGAGCCAACCTTTGACGGTGCCCCGCCGGCGACCGGAATCCCTTGGGACATAGGGCAAGCGCAGCCGCGGCTAATGGAGCTGGAAGCCCTTGGCGGGTTCGCCGGCGAAGTACTCGACGTGGGCTGCGGGCTGGGCGACAATGCCATCTTCCTTGCGTCACGCGGATATTCGGTGACCGGACTCGACGGCTCGGCCGCCGCGATCGAGCGGGCCCGCACCCGCGCGGCGCAGGCCGGCGTCCAGGTCACGTTCGGCATAGCCGAGGCCACCGACCTCTCGGGGTACGAGGGGCGGTTCGACACGGTGATCGACAGCGCGCTGTACCACTGCCTTAACGACGACGGCCGCCGCTCGTACGCCGCCGCCTTGCACCGCGCGACCCGGCCAGGCGCCCGTTTGCACCTGTTCTGCTTCTCAGACGGCAACGTCAACGGTGTGATCGCGCCGTTGGGCGCGGTGCCGGAGGCCAACATTCGCGACACCTTGACCGCCAACGGCTGGCGGATCAACTTCCTGGGGCCCACCACATACCTGGCCAACACGAGCGCGCTGGCCAGAGACGCCGACAGCCTGCCGGAACAGATGCGCCAACAACTTCCCGCCGAGGCGCTGGAGCAGATGCGCGAGGTGGCCGAGAGATACGCAACGATCATCCCGTTGCTCGAGGACGACCGCGTGCACCTTCCGTTCCATGTCGTGCACGCTGAACGGGTCGGCTGACCGTTCGCTTTAGGCGAACAAATAGCGGAACTTTAGCGTGGTCGACTCAAGTTTCACTCGATAGCGGGCCGGTGTGGTGCCGGCCACAAACTGCATTGAGGAGAAACGATGAGCAACTTGGCACTGTGGGCGCGTCCGGCCTGGGATCTCGACCGCTGGGTGCGGGACTTCTTCGGCCCCGCCGCGGCCGACGACTGGTTCTCGGGTGCCTTTACCCCGTCCGCCGAGGTCGTCAAGGACGGCGAGGACGCGGTGGTCCGCGTCGAACTGCCTGGCCTGGACATCGAGAAGGACATCAATGTCGAGCTCGCCAACGGTCGGCTCGTCATCCATGGTGAGCGTCGCGACGCGCACTCGGAGGACAAGGACGGCCGCACGCTGCGCGAGCTGCGCTACGGCTCGTTCCGCCGGTCGTTCGCGCTCCCGGCGCATGTGGCGGCTGATGCGGTGTCGGCGTCCTACGACGCCGGTGTGCTGACCGTTCGGGTAGCCGGGGCGTACGCCGGCAGCCAGCCGAAGCGCATCGAGATCACCCAGTAACGGCTCTGCCGGACAGACGCGAAAGCCCCCGACACGCCGGGCGTGCGGGGGCTTTTGCGTTCCCCCGGTCACCCGGTTGCGAAGGCCACGTCGACGTCAACGCCGATCACCCGCAGAAGGGCGGCCACCTTGCGGTCGAGGTCCTCTCCGACAGCGCTGATCGCGTCGACGCCGAGGCTGCCGAAGGCCGTGCTCGGCCGATCAATCGAGAAGACGGCATTGTCGTCGGCGTCGGCGAAAACGAGGACCCGCAGCGGCGCGTAGAGCAGCGCCCTTGGGTTGTGGCGAAACATGCTCTCGGCGATCACGTGATTGCCGACCAGGTACTCCACGGCCTTGGTGCGGTTTCCGGCCGCGCCCATGAGCGGCGTCGCGTCGATCGTCCAGTACACGATCAGCCCGTTCGGCGCGTTGGCGTCCGCTGCGGCACGCACGTCGTCCCAGCTGCCGCCCCCCGTGACGATCCCGTAGGTGGTTTCGAAATCGAAGGGCGGAGCGGCTTTCTCGAAGGCCGCGCGGAACTCGTCGAAGGGCATGCCGGTCGAGACGTCGACACGGGTCATGCTGTGCACGTGCGCGGTGAAGTTGGCGGTCATCGTGTTTGGCCTTTCATGCGGCAGTCGGGTCGAGCACAATCACACCGCGGACGTCGCGATTTTCCAGCCGTTGGTGGGCTTCGGCAGCGCGATGCAACGGTAGGACCGCGTCGACCGCCGGTTTGATCTGACCGGTGCGCAGGCCGTCGGCGAGGAAAGCCAACGCCCGGGCGATTGCCCCGGGCCGGTCGAAGAAGACGGGAAGGTAGAAGCCGATCAGCGCCTGCGACTTCGTCATCAGCCGCCGCGGCGCGAAGGGTTCACCTGGGCCGCGGGTCGATCCGAGCAGCAGGTAGCGCCCGAATGTCGCCAGCGCCTCGAAGTTCTGCTCGAACACGTCGCCGCCGACCGACTCGATCAGGACGTCCACGCCGCGGCCGCCGGTCAGTCGCAGCACCTCACCGGTCCACCCGGGTTCGTCGTAGCCGATCGCCGCGTCGGCACCAACCTCCAGCACGAACCTGCGTCGTTCGGCCGTGCTGGCGGTACCGATGACCGGCGTCGCGCCCAGCGCCTTGGCGATCTGCACCGCCAAACCACCCACACCGCCGGCGGCTCCATGCACCAGCAGCGACTCGCCCGCGCGCAGCGTCGTCGAGGACCGAAGAAGCAGGTGGGCGCACGCGGCCTGAGCGGCCAATCCGGCCAACGCCACCATGTCCGCGTCGTCGTCGACGGTGACGCACGGCCTTTCGCGGCGACGGCCAGTTCGGCGTAGGCGCCCTTCTTCATCAGCGCCACCACGGACCGGCCGCGCAACCTCGGGTGGGCGCCCGGGCCGACGGCCACCGTCGTGCCGGCCACGGCGATACCACCGAGCTGCGGGAGCTCGACGCCGCCGACCCGCGTCTCCGCCCGGTTGTAAATGCCCAGCCGTTCCCGGATGTCGGGGAAGTTGACGCCGATCGCCGCCGTCCGGATCAGCACCTCACCCTCACCGGGCTGTGGCTCAGCGACGTCGAGGTACTCCAGCACTTCTGGCCCGCCGAACCGGTTGTACTGCGCTGCTTTCATTGCCTGACCTCCCGATGGTTCGGTCACCGAACTGCTGAGATTTGAGTCTATGGTTCGGTGACCGAACTCGCAAGATGAGATAATGCAGGCGTGGCCCTACCACGCGAGTACACATCGGAGAGTTGTCCGATCGCCCGATCACTCGAGATCATTGGCGAGCGCTGGACGCTGCTGATCATTCGTGACGCGTTCTACGGGGTGCGCCGATTCAGCGACTTCCACAGCCACCTCGGGATTCCGCGAGCGGTCCTGGCCGAACGACTCGCCTTCCTTGTCGAGCACGATGTGCTGGCCAAGGTCGCAGGGCCGAGCGGCCGCGACGAATACGAGCTGACCGCCAGCGGCCTGCGCCTGTGGCCCACGATCTGGTCCCTCATCAATTGGGGCAACGACAATTTCTACGAAATGCCGAAGCGGCGCACCTACCGGCATGACGGTTGCGGGGGCACCATCCGCCAGGACCGTGTCTGCTCCGGCTGCGGACAAGTTCCCGATGCGAGCGAGCTCGTCGTCCACCCACCGCGCCGCCGGCGGGACCGTGCCGGCCGCGTCGACCCGATAACCCGGGCGTTGCAACACCCGCACAAGCTGCTGCAGCCGATCAGGCCCGACGAATCGTGACCGGCTAGCCGCGCCAGCGGCCCAGGATCTCCTGCGAATATGCGGTGAGCGCGCGCTGCCAGAACGGGCCGAAGCTGATCCGGGCGACGCCGAGCGGACCGAACGATGCGGGATCGTCCTGCTCGGGTCGCGCCACCGCGTTGACCGGCAACGGCAGCTCGGACGTCAACCGCCGCATGGTTTCCGGGTCGTGGCGGGCCGCCGGATACAGCACGTCCGCGCCCGCGTCGGCGGCGGCGGTCAGCCGGGCCACCGCGCGATCCACCCGGTCGGCGTCGTCGCCGTCGCGGCGCAGGAACAAGTCGGTGCGGGCATTGATCACCACGTGCACACCGGCCGCATCGGCCGCCGCGCGCAGCGCGTGCACGAGATCGGCATGCTCGGCCACCGCGCGCAGCCGCTTGCCCTCGCTGTGTACGGTGTCCTCGAGGTTGAAACCCACTGCGCCCACGTTCAACAGCCCGTCGATCAGCCGCTGCGGCGCCTGCGCATAGCCGGATTCGGCGTCCACCGACACCGGGACATCCACGGCGCCGGTGATCTGTGCGACGCGGGCCAGCAGTTCGTCGAACGTCATGCCCTCGCCGTCCGGCTTGCCCACCGAATCCGCAAGCGGGTGGCTGCCCACAGTCAGCGCCGCGAACCCCGCCTCCACGGCCAGGCTCGCCGACCACGCGTCCCACACCGTCGGCAGCACCACCGGGTTTCCGGGCTGGTGCAACGCCAGCAGAGTCGCCGCGCGATCCTGCAGTATCTGCCTGTTCACGTTCGCCGCGGACACGACAACCTCCCTGGTCAATCGGCTAATCGGGTAAACGTGACGGTTGTCACGTCATGTACATAATGTGGCTAGCATCAGGTGTCGTACTGTGATCCATGACACCGCGGTGTTGAAGGAGGTCCGTTGTCCAGCACAACCGAACTCGCCGAGCTGCACCACCTCATCGGTGGCTTGCGGCGTTGCGTTACGTCGATGAAGTCACGGTACGGAGACATTCCGGCCATGCGGCGCATCGTCAACGACGCGGACCGGTTACTCATCGACGTCGACCGGCTCGACATCGACGCGTCCGAGCTCGACCTCGACCGCGGCGCCACATATCAGCACACCGGCGAGAAGATCCCGGTCCCGGATACTCAGTACGACACCGACTTCTGGCGCGATGTCGACGACGAGGGCGTCGGCGGCCAGTGCGGTAGCCGATGAGCGCGCCGACGACCGAGCGCACACGTACCGGCGTCTTCTCGCCCACGCGCGCCGAACTGACGCGGCGCACACTGCGCCGCGACGCATGGTGGTTGCCGAACCTGCTGACCGATCTCGGCCTGGCGGCTTTCGTCATCTACGCGACGGTGCGGGCGTTCTGGGGCAGCGCCTATTGGGTACCGCAGTATCACTACCTGACCCCGTTCTACTCGCCGTGCGTCAGCGCGTCGTGCGCACCGGGAGCCAGCCACCTCGGGGTGTGGTTCGGGCACTTCCCGGCGTGGATCCCGTTGGCGATCATCTCGCTGCCGTTCCTGCTGGCGTTCCGGTTGACCTGCTACTACTACCGCAAGGCCTACTACCGCTCGGTGTGGCAGTCACCCCCGGGTTGCGCTGTGGCAGAACCGCATTCGCGTTACACAGGTGAGACGCGGTTGCCGCTGATCATCCAGAACGCCCATCGCTGGTTCTTCTACGCGGCGTTGATCATCTCCGTGATCAACACCTACGACGCGATCATGGCGTTCCATTCACCGTCCGGGTTCGGCTTCGGTCTGGGCAACGTCATCCTGGTCGTCAACGTGATCCTGCTGTGGGTGTACACCGTGTCCTGCCACTCGTGCCGACACGTCACCGGAGGGCGGCTCAAGCACTTCTCGAAGCACCCGATCCGCTACTGGATGTGGACCCAGGTCAGCAAGCTGAACACCCGCCACATGCTCTACGCGTGGATCACGCTCGGCACGCTCGTGCTCAGCGACTTCTACATCATGCTGGTCGCCAGCGGCACGATCTCGGATCTGAGATTCGTCGGTTAGCAAGCCTTCCCGTTATTGATTTAGATAATTCGAGCGAGGTTTCATGGTTGAAGTCGAGCGGCATCAGTACGACGTCGTCGTCATCGGTGCCGGCGGCTCAGGGTTGCGCGCAGTCATCGAGGCCCGTGAGCGTGGCCTGAAGGTGGCCGTGGTGTGCAAGTCGCTGTTCGGCAAGGCGCACACCGTGATGGCAGAAGGCGGCTGCGCGGCCGCGATGGGCAACGCCAACCCGAAGGACAACTGGGAGGTCCACTTCGGCGACACGATGCGCGGCGGCAAGTTCCTCAACAACTGGCGGATGGCCGAGCTGCACGCCAAAGAGGCGCCCGACCGCGTGTGGGAGCTGGAGGCCTACGGCGCGCTGTTCGACCGGACGAAGGACGGTCGGATCAGCCAGCGCAACTTCGGCGGCCACACCTACGCGCGGCTGGCCCATGTCGGCGACCGCACCGGCCTGGAGATCATCCGCACGATGCAGCAGAAGATCGTCTCGCTGCAGCAGCAGGACCACGCCGAACTCGGCGATTACGAGGCGCGCATCAAGGTGTTCGCCGAGTGCACGATCACCGACCTGCTCAAGGACGGCGACAGGATCGCCGGAGCATTCGGGTACTGGCGCGAGAGTGGCCGGTTCGTCCTTTTCGACGCGCCGGCGATCGTGATGGCCACCGGCGGCATCGGCAAGTCATACAAGGTGACGTCGAACTCGTGGGAGTACACCGGCGACGGGCATGCGCTGGCGCTGCGGGCCGGCGCGTCGCTGATCAACATGGAGTTCGTCCAGTTCCATCCCACGGGGATGGTGTGGCCGCCCAGCGTGAAAGGCATTCTCGTCACCGAGGGTGTACGCGGCGACGGCGGCGTGCTGAAGAACTCCGACGGCACCCGGTTCATGTTCGACTACATCCCGTCGGTATTCAAAGGGCAGTACGCCGAGACCGAACAAGAAGCCGACCAGTGGCTCAAGGACAACGACTCGGCGCGGCGCACACCGGATCTGCTGCCCCGCGACGAGGTGGCCCGCGCCATCAACTCCGAGGTCAAGGCGGGTCGCAATTCGCCACATGGCGGGGTCTTCCTTGATATCGCGTCACGGCTGCCCGCCGAGGAGATCAAGCGCCGGCTGCCGTCGATGTATCACCAGTTCATGGAGCTGGCCGAGGTCGACATCACCCGCGAGGCCATGGAAGTCGGCCCGACGTGCCATTACGTCATGGGCGGCATCGAGGTCGACCCGGACAGCGGGGCCGCCACGGTGCCGGGGCTGTTCGCCGCCGGCGAGTGCTCCGGCGGCATGCACGGCTCCAACCGGCTGGGCGGCAACTCGCTGTCCGACCTGCTGGTGTTCGGACGCCGCGCCGGGCTGGGTGCCGCGGACTATGTGCGCGCACTCAGCGAATGTCCTTCGGTGCATGAAGACAGCGTGACCGCGGCCGCGAAGCTCGCGTTGGCGCCGTTCGAGGGTCCGACCAACGGCGCGGCACCCGAGAATCCGTACACGCTGCAGTTGGATCTGCAGGACACGATGAACGAGCTGGTCGGCATCATCCGCAACGCGGACGAGATCACCGAGGCGATGCACAAGCTCGACGCGCTGCGCGAGCGGTTCAAGAACCTACAGGTGGAGGGGCATCGGCAGTTCAACCCGGGCTGGCACCTCGCGATCGATCTGCGCAACATGCTGCTGGTCAGCGAATGCGTCGCCAAGGCTGCGCTGGAACGCACCGAGAGCCGCGGCGGTCACACCCGCGACGACCATCCCTCGATGGACGCCAGCTGGCGCAAGATCCTGCTGGTCTGCCGCGCCGAGGGCGGCGACCCAGTGGTGCCGAACGTCAGCGTTACCCCGGAGCCACAGGTGCCGATGCGACCCGACCTGCTGGAGCTGTTCGAGATCTCTGAGCTCGAGAAGTACTTCACCGACGAAGAGCTGGCCGACCATCCAGGACGGAGAACGTAGATATGGCGTACAACGCGAGCCTTCGGGTCTGGCGTGGTGACGAGGCCAGCGGTGAGCTGCAGGACTTCACCGTCGAGGTCAACGAGGGTGAGGTGGTGCTCGACATCATCCACCGGCTACAGCAGACCCAGGCGCCCGACCTGGCTGTGCGCTGGAACTGTAAGGCCGGTAAGTGCGGCTCCTGCTCGGCAGAGGTCAACGGCCGCCCCAGGCTGATGTGCATGACCCGGATGTCGACGTTCGGCGAGGACGAGGTCGTGACCGTTACCCCGCTGCGGGCCTTCCCGGTGATCCGCGACCTGGTCACCGACGTGTCGTTCAACTACGAAAAGGCCAGGGAGATCCCGTCGTTCACGCCTCCCAAGGCGCTGCAGCCCGGTGAGTATCGGATGATGCAGGAGGACGTGAACCGCTCGCAGGAGTTCCGCAAGTGCATCGAGTGCTTCCTGTGCCAGAACACCTGCCACGTCATCCGCGACCACGAGGAGAACAAGAAGGTCTTCGCCGGCCCGCGGTACCTGATGCGCATCGCCGAACTTGAGATGCACCCGCTGGACACCCTGGATCGGCGCGAGCTGGCGCAGAACAAAGAAGGCCTCGGCTACTGCAACATCACCAAATGCTGCACCGAGGTGTGCCCCGAAAACATCAAGATCACCGACAACGCGCTGATTCCGATGAAGGAACGCGTGGTCGACCGCAAGTACGACCCGGTGGTGTGGCTGGGCAACAAGCTGTTCCGCCGATGAGCGCTTGCGCGAAGAGCAACGAACACCGTGAGCGCTTGCGCGAAGAGCAACAATCCCCGATGAGCGGCTAGCAAGCTAGCGCTTCAGGCACCCAGCCGACGGAATGTGCTGCGGTGAAAAATGATCGGCGCGACGTCGGCGTGGACGGTGATGTCGTTGACCCTCAGGATGACGATCGTGTGGTCACCGGCGGGAACCAGCTGTTCGATGGTGCTCTCCACCCAGACGCTGGTGCCCTCGATGAAAACCGCACCGTTCTCGGTGGACACCGTCTGCAGGCCTGCAAATCGGTCGCCGGTCCGGGCGGCCAGCGCCTTCGCCGCGTCGTCATGCAACTCGCCGAGCACGCTGATTCCCAGCCGCGGACGATCCTTGAGTTTCGGCCAGGTGGTCGACGTGTTCTGCACGCAGAACGACACCAGCGGCGGCTCCAGTGACACCGGCACGAATGTGCTCGCGGCCAAACCTACGCGCGTGCCGCCGACATCGGCCGCGATCGCGATGACACCGGACGGGAAGTGACCGAATGCTTCGCGCAGCGACGCTTCCGTCAGGTTGCTGTCGCCCATGGTGTCCTCCCCGGCTAACCCTACGCGGGAGCCGTAGTTCAGCGGTACCACTATGTGCTGCTCAGAGCGGGCCGCCAAGCCGGCTTGTGTGGGCACACACGACCACCTCGCCGGCCCGACGTGATCGGCATCACTCCAGGTCAGCACGTTGGACCTGGTCCTGAAGCGGACGCGCCGACTCGCCATGTTAATTAGCTCACAGAAGTTTTGGAATAAGTTACCGCCGGGTATAGTTGCAGGTGTTACCGGTGGGTAACTTACGCAAGTACCCAACCATTTAGGTGGCATTCTCAATGAGGAGGAAGTACGTGAGCCACTACAAGAGCAACGTACGGGACGAGGCTTTCAACCTGTTTGACGTCTTCGGCGTTGACAAGGTGTTCGGTGAAGGCAAGTTCAGTGACCTCGACACCGAGACTGCCCGAGAGATGCTCGTCGAGATGGCCCGGCTGGCCGAAGGCCCGATCGCCGAGTCGTTCGCCGAGGCGGACCGGAATCCTCCGGTGTTCGACCCGGAAACCCACTCCGTCGCGCTGCCTGAGGCGTTCAAGAAGTCGGTGAATGCTGTGCTTGAGGCCGGTTGGGACAAGGTCGGCATCGCCGAGGTGCTGGGTGGCATGCCGATGCCCAAAGCACTGATGTGGGCCCTGCACGAGATGATCCTCGGCGCGAACCCCGCTGTCTGGATGTACGCCGGCGGCGCTGGTTTTGCCAACATCCTCTACAACCTCGGCACCGAGGAGCAGAAGAAGTGGGCCGTGATCGCCGCGGAGCGCGGCTGGGGCTCCACCATGGTGCTCACCGAGCCCGACGCGGGCTCCGACGTCGGCGCCGCCCGGACCAAGGCCATCCAGCAGGACGACGGCTCCTGGCACATCGACGGGGTGAAGCGATTCATCACCTCCGGTGACTCCGGTGACCTGTTCGAGAACATCTTCCACCTGGTACTGGCCCGCCCCGAGGGCGCGGGCCCGGGCACCAAGGGCCTGTCACTGTTCTTCGTGCCGAAGTTCCTCTTCGACCCGGAGAGCGGTGAGCCCGGCGAGCGCAACGGCGTGTTCGTCACCAACGTCGAACACAAGATGGGCCTGAAGGTCTCGGCGACCTGCGAGCTGTCCTTCGGGCAGCACGGTGTTCCGGCCAAGGGCTGGCTGGTCGGCGAGGTGCATAACGGCATCGCGCAGATGTTCGAGGTCATCGAGCAGGCCCGCATGATGGTCGGCACCAAGGCCATCGCGACGCTTTCCACCGGTTACCTGAACGCGCTGGAGTACGCCAAGACCCGCGTCCAGGGCGCCGACCTGACGCAGATGACGGACAAGACCGCGCCGCGGGTGACCATTACGCACCACCCCGACGTGCGTCGCAGCCTGATGACGCAGAAGGCGTACGCCGAGGGCCTGCGTGCGCTGTACACCTACGCGGCGACCTATCAGGACGACGTGGTGGCCAAGGCCCTGCACGACGCGGACGCCGAGCTGGCGGTACGGGTCAACGACCTGCTGCTGCCGGTGGTCAAGGGTGTCGGCTCCGAGCAGGCCTACGCCAAGTTGACCGAGAGCCTGCAGACCTACGGCGGCTCGGGCTTCCTGCAGGACTACCCGATCGAGCAGTACATCCGCGACTCGAAGATCGACTCACTGTACGAGGGCACCACCGCCATCCAGGCGCAGGACTTCTTCTTCCGCAAGATCGTGCGCGACAAGGGTGTGGCACTTGCCCACGTGGCCGCCCAGATCGAGGAGTTCGTCAAGAACGAATCGGGCAACGGCCGGCTGAAGGGCGAGCGTGAGCTACTGGCCACCGCCTTGGCGGACGTGCAGGGCATGGCGGCCTCGCTGACGGGCTACCTGATGGCGGCCCAGGAGGATCCGGCCAACCTCTACAACGTAGGCCTCGGTTCAGTGCGGTTCCTGATGTCGGTCGGCGACCTGCTGATCGGCTGGCTGCTGCAGCGTCAGGCCGCGGTGGCCATCGAGAAGCTGGACGCAGGCGCCACAGGCGCGGACCGCGACTTCTACGAGGGCAAGGTGGCTGTGGCTTCCTTCTTCGCGAAGAACTTCCTGCCGCTGCTGACCAGCACCCGCACGGTCATCGAGAACCTCGACAACGAGATCATGGAGCTGCCCGAAGCGGCCTTCTGATCCATCGCTAACACGCGCAAAAGTCCCCCGTCTCATTGCGAGACGGGGGACTTTGCATCTTTTGGCCCGAGCGAGGGGATGCCGAACCAGCGCGCGAGGACGCGGCCGAGCGCCTCGACGTCCGGTGTCGTCGCCGACGACGCCCACGCCACATAGCCATCCGGCCGCACCAGCAGGGCCGTCGCCGGAACCTCCCCGACCAGGCGTCCTGCCGCGACGGTGACGAGGTCACGGATGCTCCCCGCGGCGGCCACCAACACGCCGTCGTCGGTGAAGTCAAGCAGCAACGGCCGCCCGTCTCGGGCCAGCTCCGCGACTCGTGTTGTCCCGCTCGGCTTTTCGATGCTGACGTCAGGCACCCACCGGCCGGCGAGTGGGTGCGCGTCGGGCTCGAGGGCATAGCGAATATCAGCGCCCGACAACAGGTCACTCAAGCGACGGACGATGTCGGGGTCGCTAAGCAATTCGGAAAACAATTCGCGCAAGGCCGTGACTTCGCCTCCCGGCCTGATCAGAGCCAACTGTGCGCGACTGTGCATGATCACCCGCTCGGCGGCCGGTCGGCGTTCGGCCTCAAACGTATCGAGCAGCGCGGGCTCGGCGCGGCCCGCAAGCACGGCGGCCAGTTTCCAGCCGAGGTTCACCGCGTCCTGCAGGCCGAGATTCAATCCCGGTCCACCGAGCGGGGAATGGACGTGCGCGGCGTCGCCGACCAGGATCACCCGACCCGTCTTGAACCGCGACGCGATCCGTGAGTTCACGCCGAAAAACCGGCGCAGGTCGAGTGGGCTGTCGGGCGATGCGGGCCGCAGCGGCACCTCGGCCCCCAGCACGCGCTGCACGCTGGTCTCGAGTTCCGCCAAGCTCATGGGGGGCTCGTCGCCGTTCTCTTCGTCGTCGGCGCCCTCTTCGCGAGCCGAACTGTCCATTTCGGCGCTGAGGATCATCGACCGGCTGCCCAGCACCCCAAACGCAAAAAGACCCCTCGGGGCGCGGAAGAACCCCATGCCGGGCACACGACCGAAGCCGGGCACATCGAGCGCGCCGGTGACCGGATCGACCCAGCCATCGGGCGGCAGCACCCCGAATGCGACCCGGCCGACCATGTCGTGAGACGACATCCCGGGAAAGTCGATCCCTGCGAGCTTGCGCGTGAGGCTGGTGCCACCGTCAGCGCCGATGAGGTACCTGGCCGTCAGCTCGTACGGGCCGTCAGGCCCGGCGACCTGGACTGTCACGCCATCGGCATGCTGGTCGAACCCAGTGAGCCTGTGACCCCAGCGGACGTCGGCGTCGTACTCTCCCGCCCGCTCCGCAAGCACCTGCACGAGCCTGGGCTGCTGGACGGGGAGCATGTAGACCTGGGAACCCGGCACGTCCGCGAAGTCCAGCGCGAACGCTGCGAACATCCAGCGCGGGGCGGGTTGTGGCGGCTGGTCCGAGCCGATGAGCGCGCTGTCCAGGCCTCGGTGGTCCAGGATCCGAACCCCTTGGCCGACAATGCCGTTGGCGCGTGGTTCGGGGTTCGGGCCAGGCAGCGGGTCCAACACGACCGGCCGGATGCCCGCCAATCCGAGTTCACAGGCCAGCATCAAGCCGTTGGGGCCGGCTCCCGCGATGAGGACGTCGATCATTTAGCCGAGCTTACTACTCGACCCGGGCGCACCGCCTTGAGAAAGTGAACCGCCGCTGGCCCCCCTCTTGCCAGCGGCGGTCAAGCTGCACGGATGACCATTACAACCGCCACGTGGATGCCCCGTGTCGACGTCGGGTCGGGGGGTCAGACGGCAACACGGGGCTACGGGTTTATCGGCCACACGAGCCGACCCGTTACAGATTCGGGCCCGATTTTCGGTCAGGCTTCGAGAATTGCGGCGACTCCCTGGCCACCGGCGGCGCATATCGAGATCAGGCCCCGAACGGTGCCGTTTCCGCTACCGCCCGTCTCGTTTTTCTTCTCCGCCAACTGCTTTGCCAACTGCGCGACGATGCGCCCGCCCGTTGCGGCGAACGGGTGACCGGCGGCAATGGACGACCCATTGACGTTGAGCTTCGACCGGTCGATCGACCCGAGCGCAGCGTCCAGCCCGAGCCGTTCCTTGCAGTATTCCTCGGACTCCCATGCCTGCAGGTGGCACAGCACCACCGACGCGAACGCCTCGTGGATTTCGTAGAAGTCGAAGTCCTGCAGGCTCAGCCCGTTGCGGGCCAGCAGCCGCGGCACCGCGTACGTCGGCGCCATCAACAGGCCGTCGGCGCCGTTGACGTAGTCGACCGCAGCGGTCTCCGCGTCAACGAAGTATGCCAGCGGTTCGAGTCCGCGCTGGGCGGCCCACTCCTCGCTGGACAGCAGGGCCACTGACGCGCCATCTGTCAGCGGCGTCGAGTTGCCCGCGGTCATCGTCGCGTCCCCGGCCTTCACCCCGAACACCGGCTTGAGCTTCGCGAGCTTCTCCGCCGACGAATCCGGCCGCAGGTTGTTGTCGCGGTACAGGCCGAGAAAGGGCGTCACCAGGTCGTCGAAGAAGCCGCGGTCGTACGCCGCGCTCATGTTGCGATGGCTGGCGGCAGCGAGTTCGTCCTGGTCGACGCGCTTGATCCCCATCTCCTTGGCTGTGATCGCCGCGTGTTCGCCCATCGACAGCCCGGTCCGTGGTTCACTGTTCACCGGAATCTCCACGCCCAGCGACGCCGGCAATTTGCCGAGCAGCTTCAACCGGTCGACGTTGGACTTCGACCGCCGCAGCGACAACAGCACCCGCCGGAAGTCGTCACCGAACGCGATGGGTGCGTCCGACGTGGTGTCCACCCCACCCGCGGCGGCCAGTTCATAACGTCCTGCGGCGACGCCGTCGGCCGCCGCGATCGTCGCCTGCAGGCCGGTGCCGCACGCCTGCTGCAGATCGAAAGCCGGCGTGTACGACGACAGGGAGCTTCCCAGCACGCATTCGCGCATCAGGTTGAAGTCCCGGCTGTGTTTGAGTACCGCACCGCCGATCACCGCACCCAACCGCTCACCGCTCAGGTTGAAGCGGTCGATCAAGCCCCCCAGGGCGGCGGTGAACATGTCCTGGTTGGACGCCTCCGCGTAGGCGCCGTCGGATCGGGCAAACGGAATTCGGTTGCCGCCCAGCACCGCGACCCTTCGAGCAGTCCTGTTATTCGCCACGTTGCCTCCACTGCTAGTCCGGGTTGGGACCCATACTACCCACTGTTCTTACTCTGGAGTAAGTTCGATTCCGATACGCAAGTACCGCGACACGAAAGGCAGCTCCGTGGCTTCCGACCTGTACTCGCAAATCGTCAACTCGGCACCCGGCTCGTTCTTGGCCAAGCAGCTTGGCGTACCCCAGCCTCCGACACTGCGACGCTACCGCCCCGGCGATGCGCCCGTGCCGGGGACGCTGCTGATCGGCGGCGAGGGCCGCGTCGTGGAACCGCTGCGAAGCGCGTTGGCCGAGGACTACGGCGTGGTGTCCAACAACCTCGGCGGGCGCTGGGCCGACTCGTTCGGCGGTCTCGTGTTCGATGCGACCGGCATCACCACGCCGGAGGACCTGACCGCGCTGCACGAGTTCTTCACACCCCTGTTGCGCAACCTCGCGCCGTCGGGGCGCGTCGCCGTCATCGGCACCACGCCCGATCAGGCAGGCGGCGTCGACGAGCGGATTGCGCAGCGTGCGCTGGAGGGCTTCTCGCGTTCGCTGGCCAAGGAGGTGCGTCGCGGCGCCACCGCACAGCTGGTCTACCTGTCGCCCGATGCCAAGCCGGCCGCGACCGGTCTCGAATCCACGATGCGGTTCATCCTTTCCGGCAAGTCCGCCTATGTCGACGGCCAGGTGTTCTACGTCGGCGCCGCCGACGCGACACCGCCCGCCGACTGGGACAAGCCGCTGGACGGGAAGGTCGCGATCGTCACCGGCGCGGCCCGTGGAATCGGCGCGTGCATTGCCGAGGTGTTCGCGCGTGACGGCGGCCGTGTGGTCGCCGTGGACGTCGAGTCGGCCGCCGAGCCGCTCGCCGAGCTCGCCACCAAGGTTGGCGGCACCGCGCTGACCCTTGACGTGACCGCGGACGATGCGGTGGACCGGCTAGCCGAGCACCTGCGCGAGCACTACGACGGCCGCGCCGACATCCTCGTGAACAACGCAGGCATCACCCGTGACAAGCTCCTGGCCAACATGGACGACGCGCGATGGAACGCCGTGCTGGCTGTGAACCTTCTTGCGCCGAAACGCCTCACCGAAGGTCTGGTCGACAATGGCTCACTCGGCGAGGGCGGCCGGGTGGTGGGTCTGTCCTCGATGGCGGGTATCGCGGGCAACCGCGGCCAAACCAACTACGCCACCACGAAGGCCGGCATGATCGGCCTGACGCAGGCGCTGGCGCCGGTGCTGGATGGCAAGGGCATCACGATAAACGCGGTCGCCCCCGGCTTCATCGAGACCAAGATGACGGCCGCGATTCCGGTTGCCACCCGTGAGGTCGGCCGCCGGCTGAATTCGTTGCTGCAGGGCGGCCAGCCGGTCGACGTCGCAGAGACCATCGCCTACTTCGCGAGCCCGGCGTCCAACGCCGTGACCGGCAACGTGATCCGGGTCTGCGGCCAGGCCATGATGGGGGCCTAGGGTGAGCACCGTGACCGAACATTCTCAACCGAGCGGCCTGCGCAACCTGCTGCGCGCGGCGGCCGGCGCGCTGCCGTTCATACCGCGCGGCGACGAACTGCCTGACCGCACGGTCCAGGTCGAGGGTCTGGAGATCGACCGGTCGAACGTCGCACAGTATGCCGCCGTCACCGGCCTGCGCTACGGCGATCATGTGCCGCTGACCTATCCGTTCACACTGACGTTCCCCGTTGTGATGTCGTTGGTCACCAGCTTCGACTTCCCGTTCGCGGCGATGGGTTCGGTGCACATGGAGAACGACATCACGCAGTACAAGCCGATTTCGGTCACCGACACCGTCGACGTGAAGACGCACTCGGAGAACCTGCGCGAGCACCGCAAAGGTCTTTTGGTGGATGTGGTCACCGATGTCAACGTCGGCAACAAAACCGCCTGGCACCAGGTCACGACGTTCCTACACCAGCAGCGCACCAGCCTGTCCGACGAACCGAAGCCGGAGCCGAAGAAGCAGCCGAAATTTCCACCGCCGAACGGCATCCTGAGCATCACGCCGGGCCAGATCCGCCGCTATGCGTCCGTCAGCGGCGATCACAACCCGATCCACACCAATCCGATCGCCGCTAAGCTATTCGGCTTCCCGACCGTGATCGCACACGGAATGTTCAGCGCCGCTGCGGTTTTGGCGAACATCGAAGGGCAGCTATCGGATGCCGTGCGGTACTCGGTGCGGTTCGGCAAGCCGGTCGTGCTGCCCGCCAAGGTCGCCCTCTACGTCGACAGGGACGCCAAGGGGTGGGAGCTGGCACTGCGCAATCCATCGAAGGGCTACCCCTACCTAACGGGAACGGTCAGCGCGCTGTAGACCGCCGCGCGCGGCACTGCGTTGGGTGGCGTGGTCGTCGTGCTACAGGTCGCGGCGACCACGCCTTCGGTCGCACCACACAATCCCGCTCCGCGATCCCGGTAATCACCGACTGAAGCGTGCCGCGCCCCAATTAGCTTGCGATATCGGCCTGTTTCGGCAGTGCGAAAACCAGCGCGAACGCCGCCACGCCCAGCCCGGCGCTGACCGCCATGGCAAGGGTTGCGCTGTGACCGAACGCCACCGCCATCGCGGAGGGGCCGAAAGAGCCGACATGAAGCGTGCCGAAAAGGACCGTACCGATGATCGCAATGCCGATCGCACTGCCAACGCGTTGCATCGTGTTGATCACCCCGCTGGCAGCCCCCGCGTCCCCGCGGCCGACGGTGGCGACGATGAAATCGGCGTTGGGCGCGATGAAAAGCCCGCTGCCAACACCCGCGACCAATAGCGGAGCCAGCAGTTCCCAGCCGCTGAAGCTGGTGGCGGCAGTCAGAGCCAGGACAAGCCAGACCGCCGTGATGCCGACGGCGACAAGGCCAAGACCGGCCACCAGGACGGCGCGGCCGAATCTCGCGGCGAGGGTATCGCTCTGCGATGCGCCGATGATGCTGCCGACCGCGAACGGCATCACGACGAGCCCGGATTGCAGGGCAGTGTGGCCCAACCCGGCCTGCCACAGCAGTGCAATCGTGAAGAAGATGCTGGTGAACGCCGCGAAGTACACCAGTGCCAGCAGCACCCCGCCGGTGAATGAGGCGTGAGCGAATAACCGCGGCGGCACAAGCGGATTGCGACCGGCCTTCTCGAGGCGGCGTTCCCACAGCGCGAACAGCACGATGAGCGCGGCACCTCCGGCCATCGAGGCGAAGGTCCACGCCGGCCAGCCGTCTTGTTGCCCTTGGATGAGAGGCGTCAGCAACGCGACCAGTCCGGCTGAGAGCAGTGCGAGACCGGTCCAGTCTGCCGCTGTGTCGCTGTCTTCCGCCCCGGGCGGAAGCAAAAGCACCGCGGCGACCACCGCAATGACCCCGATGGGGATGTTCACGCCGAACACCATCCGCCACCCCAGGTCGGTGCCGAACGCCTGAATGATCAAGCCACCGACGAGTGGCCCGAGTGCGGTGGAGAAGCCGATGGTCGCTCCCATGGTCGCGAACGCGCGGGCGCGCTCTCGGTCCGAAAACATCAGCTGGATCAAAGCCGTGATCGGGGTGAAGAAGATCCCTCCGGCCAATCCCTGGACCGCGCGCGCGGCGATGAGTTGTGCGTCATCGTGGGCGAGGCCGCATGCGAGACTGGCCATCGTGAAAAGCCCCAGGCCGGCGATGAACACCCACTTGTGCCCCAGGCGGTCTCCGACCCTGCCGGCCGGGATGAGTGCGAGGCCGAAGGCCAGCGCGTATCCGGAAACGATCCATGACAACGTGGCGTTCGATGCCGCCAGGCTGGTGCGGATCGTCGGTATCGCGACGTTGACGATGGTGGTGTCCAGCAGCGCCATGAACGCGCCGGTCAACAGCACAGCTAAGGCCAGCCATCTATTACGGGAGCCGACAACGGGTTTCGTCGGGACGGCGGTTGTCATGGGTTGTCCCTCCTGGCGCGCTCGTCGGAGATGATGTCGGGCAGCGCGGCGGAAAGTTCCTCATGCCAAGCGATTTCGGCGCGCAGCCGGACAGTTCGGTGCTTGAGCATCAGCCTCTCGCTGACGTTCAGGTATCGGTCGATCGTGGCGGCATGGGCTTCCCACTCGGTGAGCATCGCCGACAACGACGCAATGCGGGCGGCGATGACGGGCGGCAAATCGTCGAGATGGTCGGGGTCCAGCCGGGTCATTGCTAAATCGAACGGATCCGGTTTGATGACGATCTCGCGCAGGCCCCTCAGCCGGAGCCCACCAAGCGTTTCGCGTCCGCCGTCGGTGATCGCCCATACCTGCCGTTCGGGGTACGCGCCCGGGCGTTCGACGCGGATCTCCTCGATCAGATCTTCGGCGGCCAACCGCTTGATCGCCCCGTACAACCCGCCGACCGTGATGTCGGTCCACAGCCCGACGTGCTCCTCCTCGGCAAGCAACCGCAGCTGGTGACCGTGCATCGGCCCGCGGTCCTCCAGCGCTCCGAGGATGAAGATCCGAATCGATGACACGCGACTACTCTTGCACGAGTAGTCGCGTGAAATCAATACCCTGGACGCGAAAGCGCAATTGCGCTAGCGGGAGCCGGCCGCCACCCTCGATGCGGCGACGTCGTCTTTCGTCGTGTCGCCCGGCTTGCCCTTCAGGCCGCGCCAGGTGAGGTTGATCATCAACTCGGCCGCGTCGTCCACATCGATATCGCCGGTGCTGACCCGGGTCGCGATGGCCTCACCGGCGCCCACCAGTGCGACGGCGGTCATGTTGAAGTCCGTACCCGGCTCAGGGTTGCGGGTTCCCGACTCCAACAACCTGGCCACCATGTCGACGACCTGCTCCCGGCCCTCGCGAACCTGCTGAAAGAACATCTGCGAACTGGTGGCGTGCTGATACAGCACGATCCACGACGCCCGGTTTTCGTCGATGTACCGAAAGAACGACAGAATTGTGTTGCGCAGCAGATCTTTCGGACTCTGCTCGACGTTGATCTCGGCGCGCACTGCGTCGATGAACCGGCCCATCTCCCTGGAGAGGCACGCGCCGAACAACTCCTCCTTGGAGCCGTAGTACAGGTACAACATCGGCTTGGAGATCTGCGCCTCGGCGGCGATCGCGTCCATCGATGTCTCGTGGTACCCCTTCAGCGAGAACATCTGCACCGCGGCGTCGAGCATCTGCTGCTCACGGACGGCGCGCGGCAACCGCTTGGTCCCACCTGCCATTCGTGAACCTTCCCGTCGTCGTCCTTACTCAAGAGTAAGCAATGTTTCGCCTGTCAACGACCGCACCGTGGATTTGGTCCCTTCGCGGCAGCCATCCGCAGCACCGACGCATCGATGCCGGGCATGCTCAATTCGCCGCCGGCCACCGCGGACTCCAGGCGGTCGAGCACCGCGGGCACCTCGGTAGTAGTGACCCACAGCGCGGTGTCGGCGCCGGCCTGCAGGGCCTTGAGCACCGCGTCGGCGACGCCGAACCGGTCGCTGATCGCCTTCATGCTGGACAGGTCGTCGGTGAACACCGGCCCGTCGAACGGAGGGCCACCGTATCCCCCGCCGCGCAGCAGGCCCGCGGCGGCCGGGCTCAGGCTGGCGGGGTCATCACCGGTCAGACCCGGCACCTGCAGGTGCCCGATCATCACGCCCACCGGCGCCTGCGCCGTCAGCGTCCGGTACGGCACCAGGTCGACGTTCTGCAGGTCGTCGATCGGCGGCGTCACCACCCCGCCGGCGTGCGAGTCGCCCGACGCGCGGCCGTGTCCGGGGAAGTGCTTGAGCACCGGCAGCACCCCGGCATCGCGCAGCCCGCGGGCGTAGGCGCCCGCGTAGGTCGTGACCACGGCCGGGTCGGCGGAAAACGACCGGTCGCCGATCACCGTGTCGGCGGGCGCGTCGGTGACATCGACGTCCGGCGCGAAGTCGATGGTGATGCCCAGGTTGCGCATCTTGTGGCCGCGGTCCAGCGCCAATTGGTAGGCCGCATCCGGCGTCTGGGTCGCCGCCAGCACCCGCGCCGACGGCGCCGACCCGATCAGCGGCGACAGCCGCTGCACCCGGCCGCCCTCCTCGTCGACGCTGACCGCCAACGGCAGCGGCCCGGCCGAGTTGGCGATGTCGGCCAACGACCCGTTCGTCAGCATCGACAGGTCGGTCCAGCCGCCGATGAAGATTCCACCGACATGCTGGCTGGCCACCACCGCGCGCGCGTCGTCGGCGCCGGTCACCCCCACCATCAACAGCTGCGCCAGCTTGTCACGGGTCGACATCGACGCCAACAACGCATTCGGGTCACCACAGTTCGGCGGCACCGGAGCCGCAGGGACGGGGGTGGACAACGGGTGGATCATCGCATTCGGCGGGGCAGTGGTCGGCGACGAGGATGTCGCAGGTGAGCACGCCAGCACGACCGCGGGCAACGCGACGATCGCCGCAACACATCGTGGGAAGGGCATCTGTATCTCCCGTCGCTCCGCTCGCCCAGGCTAGGCCATGCTGTCATGCCGGGTCTGGCCAGACCACCGCCCCTCTAGCGGCATGGCGTTCATCCGGCGGGGGTACAACGGGCAGATGAGGATTGGAGTGGTCTTCCCCCAAACCGAGCTCGGCGGCGACGCCGGAGCGGTGCGCGCCTACGGCGAGCGCGTCGAGGAACTCGGGTATACGCACGTGCTGACGTACGACCATGTCGTCGGCGCCGACCCCGAGGTGTACAACGGCTGGAACGGGCCGTACGACATCGACACGACTTTCCACGAGCCGTTGGTCATGTTCGGCTACCTCGCCGCGGTGACCACGTCGCTCGAGTTCGTTACCGGCGTCATCATCCTGCCGCAGCGCCAGGCGGTGCTGGTGGCCAAGCAAGTAGCCGAGGTCGACCTGCTCAGCGGCGGGAGGCTGCGTCTGGGAGTCGGGGTGGGCTGGAATGCCGTGGAGTACGAGGCACTCGGCGAGGACTTCACCAACCGAGGCAAGCGCTCAGAAGAGCAGGTCGAATTGATGCGCATGCTGTGGACGCAACACTCCGTCACCTACCACGGCAAGTATCACCACGTCACGGGTGCGGGCCTGGCGCCGCTGCCGATCCAGCGGCCGATACCGGTGTGGTTCGGCGCGCAATCGCCCCGCGCGTATCGACGCGCCGGGCGGCTCGGCGACGGCTGGTTTCCGCAGATGCGACCGGGTCCGGAGCTCGACGAGGCGCGTCGGATCGTCCTGGAGGCGGCCACCGAAGCCGGCAGAGACCCGGCCAGCCTCGGCATGGACGGCCGCGTCGGCTGGAGCCGTGATTCCGAAAAAATGGCCAAGGCGCTGCGGAGTTGGGTCGACGCCGGGGCCACCCACGTATCCATCAACACCATGGGCGCAGGTTTGAAATCGCTCGACGATCACCTCGACGCCCTCGCCTCGGCCGCCGAGGTTGCGAAAGCCCTTGGCTGGTAACGAGATTCACGATGTCGGTGCTGGTCGCATTCTCCGTTACGCCGCTGGGCGTGGGCGAGAGCGTCGGCGAAATCGTCGCCGACGCAGTGAGGGTCGTTCGAAACTCGGGCCTGCCCAACAAGACCGATTCGATGTTCACCGAGGTCGAGGGTGATACGTGGGACGAGGTGATGACCGTCGTGCAACAGGCGGTGGAAGCCGTGGCCGCCCGCGCGCCACGCGTCAGTACGGTCATCAAGGTCGACTGGCGGCCGAGCGCTACCGACGCGATGACCCGCAAAGTTGAGGCGGTCGACGACTACCTGTCCACCTCATCGGCCGATCACAAGCCCGGGATTTGAAACGCGTTGGCGAAGTTGCCGTTTGCGAGATTCGTCATCATTGATGGGCAGTACATCGATATCGCGATGCTGGTGAACAAGCCCGACATGGCCGCCGAAAGCCCGTTCTGTCCCGCCATGCTCGACGCGACGGTGGCGAAGTTCCCGCCCGGCTGGGCGAGCATCGGACAAATCGACTGGCCCAGCGAAACCGCGGTTCCGGGATCGTTGTACGGAACGCCGGCGTTGGTGAGCGCGTTGAGGAACGAGTCCTGACTCGGATCCGCGTGCGCGGGCGCCGCTGACGTTGCAACCACGGTGATGACGCCGGCGGACACCAAGAGGCCCACGGCTATGCGCCCACGTGCGGGCGCAAGCCATTTGCGCCCGGCGGTCTGGACGGTCATATCGGACTCCTCACTGTCGGCCGCGCAGGAATAACATCGATTAACTCCCGGAACACTGCTTGACGGCAGTCACATTTGCAACACGGATCGATAACTCTTCGCACCCTATGCGCTTCCTTCCCGGTTGCTGTGCCGCCCCGATGCGACGCGGATGGGTTTCCCCTGGATGTGGGGCCGTGTTGGGGCTGCGGAGAGTGCGATGTGCGACCCGCGGGCGCAATCGCCTACCGTGGGGTCTTTACCGAGATGCTGGGGGCTGCGCAACGGTGGATCACACGGTAACGGCGAACGTGCAACCGAATGTCGAACCCGGCGGGGCAGTTTCCCGCCGGGTTCGACGTGTTGGGCCGGCTGCATTGGCGGCGGCATTCCTGCTTTACGTCGCGGTATACCTGCGCTGGCCCACGGAAGCCCTGCAGATCGACCTATCGGTGTACCGCTTCGGCGCAGCGCGGGTCTTGCACGGACTCGATCCGTATTCGGTCGGTTACACCGGCAAGCCCGATGAATTGCTGTTCATCTACCCGCCTTTCGCTGCGCTCTTCTTTGTCCCGTTGACCTTCGTGGGCGAGCACTCAATGGACATTCTGTCGTTGCTCGCGATGTGCGGCTTGCTGTGGTATACCGTGCAACGAAGCCTGAAGTGCCTGGGACTCAACGCTGCTCGCGGCCTCTGGGGTTTGACCGCGCTGCTCGTCGCCCTCTGTGCATGGCTCGAACCAATCAGGCTGACGGCCCAGCTGGGCCAAATCAACCTGATGCTCCTCGCCGTCGTGGTTGCCGACCTCCTGGGCCTGACCAAGAGCAAGTGGGCGGGTGTTGGCATCGGGATAGTCGCCGGGATCAAACTGACCCCGGCAATCTTCATCGTGTTCTTGGTGTTGATCGGGCGGGTGCGTGCGGCGGTGGTGGCGACGGCCACACTCCTGGCCACCGTTATCCTCGGATTTGCCTTCCTGCCAAAGGATTCCAAGTTCTACTGGATCGAGCGGAATTTCGACGATCTCAACCGAATTTCACGCGATCCGTTCGCCAACACCAGCGTGCACGGCCTGTTGCTGCGCCTGCACTACCCGGCCGTGCTGGGGGTAGCCGTTGTGATAGGGCTTGCGATCGCCGGCGTTGTCGTCGGCGCAACGGCGTACCGGCGCGGCTACCCGGTCCTGGCCATCGCAGTCGTGGGAATGGCTTCGACCGCGGTGTCGCCGTTCAGCTGGAGTCACCACTGGGTGTGGTTCGTCCCCCTGGTCGCCCACCTGGGCTACCGCGCCTACGCGCTGCGTTCGGCCCTTTCGGCATGGGCGATGTGGCTCCTGTGCGCGCTGTGCGGCGCATGGTTCGTCGCATTTCCGGGTGGTACGCCACAGGCGGGCGTGATGTCGCTACGCCCGGGCGGCATCTGGAACGAAATCATTCCCGCCACTATGTTTTCGTCTTCGTGGCGGCCTGCGTTGTCACCGCGGCGTGGTTGTGGCGGACCAGCCCGGACCGGCGCCCAGCCGACCCAACCACACCCACCCTGGACGCCAAGCCCGTTGGCGCGGAAGCTCTTTAGCGCTCCCTACTGATTCTTCGACGCTAGACCGACGGGGGCGCCGGCAATGGCGCGGTGGATCGCGTCGGCGAGCGCAAGCGCCGTCTCCTCGGTGAGTTCGAGCGCGACGCGTGCCGACGGGCCCATCCCCGGGTTGAGCAAGTCTATGTTCACGGTGTGCCCATAGGGCGCGTGTACCGGATGATCGACGTACACCGTGGCCTCGGTGGCGGCGAACCAGCCGGTTGCGCCCTTGCCGCTGCCGTCCACCTCGATCTTTTCGGTGAGATAGGTGCACATGCGGTCAGCCCTCCAGATACTTTGCGAAGAAGTCGGAGATCCGCCGCCAGCCATCCACCGCAGCCTCTACTCGGTAGGCCGGCCGGTCCACCGAGAAGAACGAGTGCGCCGCGCCGTCGTAGGAGTGAAACTCGTGCTCCTTGCCCAACTTGTTGAGCTCGGCGTCCAACTTGGCGACTGATTCCGGGGAGGGATAGCGGTCCTCTTTGCCGAACAAGCCGAGCAGCGGGCAGCTCAGGTTCGGCGCGAGACCGAGAATGGGTTTCATGCTCTTGGGCATGCCTTCCGGCGGATCTTCGACGATGAACGCGCCGTAGCAGTCCACCGCGGCGCCCAACCGCAACGAGCACGCTGCCAGGAACGTCTGGCGACCGCCGGAGCAGTGCCCGATCACCCCGATCTTTCCGTTCGCCCCTTCCAATCCGCGCAGGTACTCGATGGCACCGGCCACATCGCCGACCAGCCGATCGTCAGGCACACCTCCCGCGGCGCGCACCGTTGCCGCCGCGTCGTCGGGGTCTGCTCCCGGCGCCTCGCGCGAGTACAGGTTCGGGCAGATCGCGTTGTAGCCGGCGACGGCGAGCCGGCGAACGAACTCCTTCGTCTCGCGGTCATACCCCGGCATGTGGTGGATCCACACCACGCAGCCGCGCGACCCCGGTGCAACCGGAATGGCCCGGTACGCTTCGATTTCGTCGCCGCCGTGGCCGGTGATGGTGACGGTTTCCGCGCGGATCGCGTCTGGACTGATCGACGTCATCGCGACATCCCCTCTCTTGTCTTTCACGCCCGAAACCAACTTACGCAAAGTTTTCATGGCGATCGTCCGACCTCGTTTAGGACGCCGCATCGATTGTCAGGTTGGAGACCTCGGTGCGGCTCCGGCCGTCGGTGTCGCCGAGCGTGGAGATCCACACCAGTACGGTCGATGTCGGCGGTGCATTGTTGACGGGGATGCGATTGTGACCCGGCTGCAAAGGAACCGGCGGGGTCAATTCCGTGGTGTCGGTCAGTGCGGCCGGGTTCGCGGTCGCCGACGACCGGATCTGCACTTGCGTGCCGGTGCTGGGGACGTCGAGCCCGACGGCGGTGACCACCGCGGGGCGCGGCAACTGCAAGAGCAGGCCCACGCCGCTTTTGAAGCCCGGGAACGGCGCGGCGTCGAAGTAGGTGTCGGTGGACCATCCCGTCGTGGGATCACCGGCGATCGCCAAACCCGCCTGACTGGGGTTGTCGGCTCCGCCTCCAGGCGAAAATACCTTTGCGCCAGCAGGTTTGATGGGCACTGCCGGGCGGTTAGCGTCCGCCGGCGGCGGCGACGTCAGCGACGGTGCGCTCAGGCCGAGCCGGTTGGTATCGAACCCGTTGACGTCGCCGAAGACACGGCTGAACACCGACCCCAACACCACCAGCGCGACCACGACGATCGCCGCGGTG
This sequence comes from uncultured Actinomycetota bacterium, assembly GCA_963811535.1. GTDB lineage: Bacteria > Actinomycetota > Actinomycetes > Mycobacteriales > Mycobacteriaceae > Mycobacterium. The sequence goes on from CAWERF010000005.1 coordinate 844,836, forward strand.
ACGCCCACCCCGGCCAGGATTTCCGCACGTCGGCGGCCCCGAACCTGCTCGAACAGACCGGGGATGTCTCGCAACGTGATTCGGCTCCGGCCGGTCGGCTCGGGCGGCGGCTGAACAGGTGGCAGCGGCCAGGTGCGATCCGCCTCCGCGATCGCGTGCTGCAGTCCGTCTGACAGGGTCCGGGCACCGGTGATCCCGCCGCCGGAGGACACCGCGCGCGCTGCCAGAGCCGAAATGGGGAACGGGATGTCGAGGTTGACCGCCTGCGGCACCTCGGGCATGCCGTCGGGATCCCGGTCGGCGGACGCCATGCCGCTGGGCACCCCCGTTTCGGGCAGCGGCCAGCGGTTGACAAGCAGGGCGTACAAGGCCGCGCCGATGCCGCGGACATCGGACTCCGGCGTCGCATCGGGCATCGCGGCCGGGAAGGCCAGCACGACGTCGCCCGCAATGCTGACGCGCAGCCGGCCGGGGTGGTCGATGGACAGCGCGACACCCGCCCGGTGGGCCACCTCGGCCGCGGCGGCCAGCGCCTCGGCGGCGCGTGCCGCGCCGATCGGAGACGGAGAGACTTCCGCGACCTCCTTCAGGGATGCGCCGCGGATCCACTCCGCGACGATCAGTCCGCCCTCGACGGTGCGTTCGACGTCGAGCAGCCTGGCGATGCCCGGCATGTCGAATCGGCTCAACCGCAGCGTGCGCGTCAGGATGTCGCCTACCACATCGCGCGGCCAGTCGTCGACGTCGACGATCGTGACAGCCACCTGCCGGTTCAGCGGGATATCCAACGCCTGCCAGAACTGCAGACCGTCAGGCCCACCGTGGTTCAGCAGCAGCCGGTAACGGCCGTCGGCGATGCTGGCGCCCGGAACCAGCCGCACCACCGCGACCGGGTCGGCGCGCATGAGGTCGTCAGCATCCTGACGCGCGTCTTGTGGGACCGCGTCACTTTCCGCATCCGCCAAATACTTTTCAGTCACCGCCCTCGCCCCCACTGCCAAGCGTACGAGGACGACGCGCTGTTGTGTCGGTTAGCCGCTCATTGGTGGGCGACCGCCCCCCGCGATGCCCAGTCTTCCTGCTCCTCCTCGGATTACAAATGCGCCGACGACCACGACCACACCGACGACGGCGAGCGGAATGGACCACGCCCGCCGATGCGACAGGGCGGACTGACACTCAGCCACATAGCTGGTGTGGGGGACGATCTGGCTGATGACCGGAAGATTCGCCAGGTTCTGGCTGTCCGCCTGCCGAGCGGCGGACAGATCGGACGCCACGGCGTTTCCGCAACCGATCTTCTCGCCGTTTGTGCCAGACACCGACACCGGCACCAGAAGGCCCACGACACCGGCGATCAACACGATCGCCCCCGCCAGCACGATCAACCTTCGCAAAGTCATGTTGTGCTCCTGCCGCCACCCAATGTTCAACGACGGCGGCTTCGCCGTCGCGCCCTAGGTATGCCCACTTTTCGCGGCTTCACTCCATCCCTGCCCGCCGTGCGTTGCTCGTGGTGCCCCGGCGGTGACCGGCTCGTCTGCTACGTTGGCGACAAACCCCGACGTCAACTCGCTAGGAGCCAAACGATGAACCGGTTCTTGCTGCCCGCGGCGGCCAGCATCGTGGTTGGGCTGCTGCTGGGCGCGGCCGCGATCTTTGGTGTAACGCTGATGGTGCAGCAAGACACCAAGCCCCCGCTGACCCCGGGCGATCCGCAGTCCTCGGTACTCAATCGGGTGGAGTACGGCAACCGCAGCTAACCCGATCGCGCCCTCGAGGTTGTCGGGGCGGTGTTTGTGGGCCGTCGGGGCCGCCGCGTTGATCCTGTCCTTCGCCCAGTCGCCAGGACTGATCTCCCCCGATACCAAGCTCGACCTGACCGCGAACCCGCTGCGGTTCTTGCAGCGGGCCGGCAACCTGTGGAACGGCGAGCTGCCGTTCGGGCAGGCGCAGAACCAGGCGTACGGGTACCTCTTTCCTCACGGCACGTTTTTCCTGCTCGGCCACCTGCTGGGGCTGCCCGGCTGGGTCACCCAACGACTGTGGTGGGCGCTGCTGCTGACCGTGGGATTTTGGGGGCTGCTGCGGGTCGCCGAAGCGCTGGGCATCGGCACGACGAGTGCGCGGGTGGTCGCGGCGACCGCGTTCGCGCTGTCGCCGCGGGTGCTGACCACGCTCGGGTCGATTTCGTCGGAAACGCTGCCGATGATGCTGGCACCCTGGGTGCTCTTGCCGGTCATCCTCGCGTTGCGTGGGCAAGGCAACGTGCGGATGCTTGCCGCGCGGGCGTCAGTCGCCGTCGCGTTGATGGGGGCGGTCAACGCGGTCGCGACGCTGACGGGCTGTCTGGCCGCGTTGATCTGGTGGGCCTGCCACCGGCCGAACCGACTGTGGTTGCGGTTCACGGCATGGTGGGCGCTCGGCGCGGTGCTCGCCACGCTGTGGTGGATAGTGGCGCTGGTTCTCTTGGGCCGCATCAGCCCACCATTCCTTGACTACATCGAATCGTCGGGCGTCACCACACAGTGGACGTCACTGATCGAGGTGTTGCGCGGCACCGACAGCTGGACGCCGTTCGTCGCCCCCGCCGCGACTGCCGGCTCGTCTCTGGTCACCGGCTCGGTGGCGATCCTGGCCACCACGCTGGTGGCCGCGGGCGGCTTGGCCGGGCTGGCCTTGCCATCGATGCCGGCCCGCGGGCGGCTCATCACGATGCTGCTCGTCGGCGTCGCGGTGCTCGCCGCCGGCTACTCCGCGGGCCTGGGGTCACCCATCGCTCACAGCGTGCAGGCCTTCCTCGACGCGGGCGGCGCGCCGCTGCGCAATGTGCACAAGCTCGAGCCGGTGATCCGGCTGCCGCTCGTCCTGGGCATCGCCCACTTATTGGGCCGCATTCCGCTGCCCGGCAGCGCGCCGCGGCGCGTCTGGGTCAACGCGTTCGCCCACCCCGAACACGACAAGCGCGTCGCCGTCGGCATCGTTTTGCTCGTCGCGCTGACGGTCAGCACGTCGCTCGTGTGGACAGGGCGCCTCACGCCGCCCGGCGCGTTCAGCGCGATACCCCAGTACTGGCACGACACCGCAGATTGGCTGGACGCACACAACACTCCCGGCCCGACACGTGGTCGGGTGATGGTGGTGCCGGGGTCGCCGTTTGCGACACAGGTGTGGGGCACCAGCCACGACGAGCCGCTGCAGGCGCTTGTCAACAGCCCGTGGGGAGTCCGCGACTCCGTCCCCCTCACCCCGCCGGAGACCATCCGCGCGTTGGACTCTGTGCAACGGTTGCTGGCCGCGGGTCGCCCATCCGCAGGTCTCGCCGATACCCTTGCCCGCCAAGGGATTTCTTATCTCGTGGTGCGCAACGACCTGGAGCCTGACATGTCGCGCTCGGCGCGGCCGATCCTGGTGCACCGCGTGGTGGACGGGTCCCCCGGGCTGACGAAGGTCGCACAATTCGGCAAGCCGGTCGGTGCAGGCAAGGTGACGGGGTTCGTCGCCGACAGCGACCTGCGGCCGCAGTACCCCGCGGTCGAGATCTACCGAGTCGACACCAAATCATCCAACCCCGGAGCCGGAAGGCCGGCGACATCCAATCCCGGAGCCCCGTATTTCGCGGACACCGGGACGATGGCCCGGGTCGACGGCGGGCCGGAGTCGTTGCTGCGGCTCGACGAACGCCGCAGGTTGTTGAACCAGCCGCCGCTCGGCCCGGTGCTGACGACGGCCGACGCCGAGCGCGCCGGCCTGCCGGCGCCCGTCGTCACCGTCACCGACACGCCCATCGCCCGCGAAACCGACTACGGTCGCGTCGACGACCACTCGTCGGCGATCCGGACCAAAGACGACCGCCGCAACACGTTCAATCGGGTGCCTGACTACCCCAGCACCGCGCCGACCGTCTACGGCGAGTGGATCGGCGGCCGGATCACCGTGTCGAGCTCCGCGTCGGACTCCACCGCGCTGCCCGATGTCTCACCGGCCAGCGGACCGGCCGCCACGATCGACGGCGACCCCGCGACCAGCTGGGTGTCCAACGCGCTGCAGGCCGCGGTCGGACAGTGGTTGCAGATCGACTTCGACAAGCCGCTCACCAACGCGACGATTACGGTCACGCCGAGCGCAACCGCGGTCGGCGCACAGGTCCGCAAGATTCAGGTCTCCACCGTCAACGGCACCACGACCATGCGCTACAGCAACGCCGGCGAGCCGCTCACCGCGGCGCTGCCGTACGGCGAGACTCCGTGGGTGCGGGTAACCGCAATCGGCACGGACGACGGATCCGCCGGGGTGCAGTTCGGCATCACCGACATCGCGGTCACCCAGTACGACGCGAACGGCTTCGCCCACCCGGTCGAGCTGCGCCACACCGTCGCGGTTCCTGGTCCCCCGGCGCCTTCGCTGGTCGCCGGTTGGGACCTCGGCTCCGACCTGCTCGGTCGACCCGGCTGCGCCGACGGCCGCGGGCGGGTGCGCTGCGCCGCCGCGATGGCGCTGGCACCGGAGGAGCCGGTGAACTTCAGCCGCACACTGACCGTGCCCGAGCCCACCACCGTCACCCCGACGGTGTGGGTGCGGGCCAGACAGGGCCCGAACCTCGCCGACCTCGTCGCGCAGACGGGCGCGGCGCGTGCCTTCGGCGACGCCGACCTGATCGACGTTTCCGGCTCGGCGTACGCGGCCGCCGACGGTGACCCCCGCACGTCGTGGACGGCGCCGCAGAACACCGTGCACGGCAAGAATCCGCCCACCCTGACGCTGCGCCTGCCACATCCCACCGAGGTGACGGGACTTCGGCTGACGCCCAGCTCGTCATCGGTGCCGGCCCATCCGACACTGGTGGCGGTCGACCTCGGCAACGGCCCGCAGGTCCGCGCGTTGTCTGCGTCCCAGGACGGCGACGGCGTCGCCACTCTGCGGCTCACGCCGCGGATCACGGACACCGTCAAACTCAGCGTGCTGGCCTGGGACGACGTGATCGACCGCACCGCGCTGGGTTTCGACCAGCTCAAGCCGCCCGGCATCGCCGAGCTCGCGGCGTTGGGCCCGGACGGCCAACCGATCGCCGCCGCCAACGCCGCGGTCAACGGCGACCGCCACGTCGACATCGACTGCGGCCACGGGCCGGTGATCGCGATCGCCGGGCGGTTCCTGCCGACCGCGATCCACACCACCGTCGCCGCGCTGCTGGCCGGTGACCCGATCGCAGTGCAACCGTGCCAGCAGCAGCCGATCGCACTGCCGGCCGGCCAACAGGAGCTGCTGATCAGCCCCGGCCCGGCGTTCGTCGTCGACGGCGCTCAGCTCGCCGGGCCGCCGGCGGCCGACCCGCACACCGCCGCCACAACCCCCGCGGACACCGGCGCGTGGGGCCCCGCGCGCCGCGAAGTGCATGCGATGCCCTCGGCGTCGCCGCGTGTGCTCGTGGTGCCGGAATCCGTGAACCCCGGCTGGATCGCGCGCACATCCGACGGCACCCGGCTTACCCCGGTCACCGTCAACGGCTGGCAGCAGGGCTGGGTGGTTCCCGCAGGCACCGCAGGCACGATCACACTGACCTTCCCCTCCAACGACCTTTACCGCGCGGGCCTCGGCGGCGGGCTCGCGCTGTTGCCGCTGCTGATACTGCTGGCTCTTGTGCCACCACGGCGACGGCCACCACCCGACGCGCCCGCTCGGCCGTGGCGTCCCGGGCCGATGGCGAGCGCGGCCGCAATGCTCGCCATCGGATGGTTGACCGCGGGCCCGGGCGGCGTCGCGGTGTTCGGCGCCGCCATCGCCGTGCGGTACTGGTTGACGAGGCGCCGGCACGGACTCTCCGACTCGGCGACACCGGTCGCCGCCGCGGTGCCGCTGATCCTGGCGGGCGCGGTGCTGTCGGTGCATCCGTGGCGATCGGTCGGCGGCTACGTCGGCCACTCGTGGGCTGTGCAGCTGCTCGCGTTGATCGCGATCGCCGCCCTGGCGGCATCGGCTGTGCCAATGACACGCCGCACGCAGGCCGTCCCGTAGCAGAATGCGGCCATGCCACAAGTGAACACCGCGCGAGGCGCAATCGACACGGCCGACCTGGGCGTCACGCTGATGCACGAACACGTCTTCGTGCTGTCGCCCGAGATTCTGCAGAACTATCCGGAGAAATGGGGCGACGAAGCCCGCCGCGAGGCCGACGCGATCCGTCGCCTCAACGAGCTGAAGTCACGTGGCGTCGACAGCATCGTCGATCTCACCGTGATCGGGCTTGGCCGCTACATTCCGCGCATCGCCCGCATCGCGGCGGCCACCGAGCTCAACATCGTCGTCGCCACCGGGGTCTACACCTACAACGACGTGCCGATGCACTTCCACTTCAACGGGCCCGGGACAGTGATGGACGGCCCGGAGCCGATGGTCGACCTGTTCGTGCACGACATCGAGGAAGGCATCGCCGACACCGGCATCAAAGCCGCGATCCTCAAGTGCGCGACCGACGAACCCGGCGTCACTCCAGGCGTCGAGCGGGTGCTGCGCGCGGTCGCGCAGGCGCACCGGCGCACCGGCGTGCCGATCTCGACGCACACCCACGCGAACACACGGAGAGGCCTTGAGCAGCAACGCATTTTCGCCGAGGAGGGTGTCGACCTCCCCCGGGTGGTGATCGGACATTCCGGCGACACCACCGACATCGGCTATCTCGAAGAGCTGATCGGCAACGGGTCCTACATCGGGATGGACCGCTTCGGGGCCGACACGTTCCTGCCGTTCGAGGACCGGGTGAACACCGTGGCCCGGATGTGCGAACGCGGGCACGCCGACAAGATGGTGCTCTCGCACGACGCGTCCTGCTTCATCGACTGGCTGCCCGAGGAGCTGGTGCCGGTCGTCCTGCCGAACTGGCATTACCTGCACATCCATAACGACGTCCTCCCCGCGCTGAAGGAACGCGGGGTCACCGGCGACCAGATCCACACGATGCTCGTGGACAACCCGCGCCGGGTCTTCGAGACCCGAGGCGGGTACTGAGATGACCGAGCCGATCCCGCCGATCGGAACTCAGTTCTCCCGCCTGGCCGCACTGGCTCCCGACGAGCCCGCGATCACCTGCATGGGGCGCACGCTCACCCGCGGCGAGCTCGACGCGTCGTCGAACCGCCTGGCACGTGCATACGCCGACCGTGGCGTCGGCGTCGGCGACTACGTGACGATCGTGTTGCCCAACGGGATCGAGTGGCTGCAGGCCGCCCTGGCGACGTGGAAGCTCGGCGCAATTCCGCAACCGCTGTCGCCGCGGCTGCCGCAGCCCGAACTCGAGGAGCTGCTGGCGCTGCGGCCACGCGCGCTGCTCGTCGGGAGAGAAGATCCGCGCGGCACGACGCCGAGCGTTCCGAAGGGCTTCGCACCGGACCCGCAGTTGCCGGACGATGAGCTGCCCGAGGTGGTGTCGCCGGTGCTCAAGGCGATGGCTTCCGGTGGCAGCACTGGTCGCCCGAAGCTCATCGAGGGCGGGGGCGACGGCCGCTTCCCGGGTGCCGCAGCGGGATTGACGCTCGGCGCGGCCGACGGCGACACCCAGCTGCTGTCGGTTCCGCTGACGCACAACACCGGCTTCACCGTCGCCACGCTCGGCCTTCTGATGCGCCACCACCTCGTCGTGATGCCCCGATTCGACGCCGAGGAATTTCTCCGGCTCCTCGCCCACCATCGTGTCAGCTTCCTCGCGACGGTGCCGACCATCATGCAGCGGGTGCTGCCGGTCTACCGCACGAACCCGGATGCCTACGACCTCTCGTCGATTCGACGTCTCTGGCATCTGGGCGCGCCGTGCCCGCCAGCGATCAAACAGGCGTGGATCGACCTGCTCGGCCCCGACAAAATCTGGGAACTGTACGGCGGCACCGAATTACAGGCATTGACCTTCATCTCCGGCAGTCAGTGGCTCACCCACCGCGGTTCGGTCGGCGTCGTCGTGGCGGGCGAGATGAAGGTGCTCGATGACGACGGCCGGGAATGTCCCACCGGCGTCGTCGGCGAGATCTACATGCGGCGCTCGCCCGGAACCGAGCCCACCTACCGCTACATCGGCGCGACGGCCAAGAGCCGCGACGGCTGGGACTCGCTCGGCGACCTCGGCCACTTCGACTCCGACGGCTTTCTGTACCTGTCTGACCGGCGCGTGGACATGTTCACAGTCGGCGGGCGGAACGTGCACCCCGCGGAGGTCGAGGCCGCTTTGTCTGCGCACCCGGGCATCCTGTCCTGCCTGGTCGTCGGCGTGCCCGACGACGACCTCGGCCAGGTGCCCCATGCCCTCGTCCAGCCGGCCGACGACGCCGGTGTCGACGAGGCGTCGGTGACCGCGTTCCTGCGCGAGCGCATCCAGAGCTACAAGGTCCCCCGCAGCGTGGAGTTCGTCGACGCCCCACTGCGCGACGATGCCGGCAAGGCGCGACGGTCGGCTGTCCGCGCCGACGTCATCGCACGACTGCGGGCTCAGGCGCGTCGGTAACAGAGCTGTCCAGCGGCGGCACCGGCCATTCCTTGCGAAACTCCCAGCGCCGCAACGCCACCCGGCACGGCGACTCCACCAGCGCGTAGCTCACTGCCGCGATCGCGAAACCGAAGATCAGCGTCAGCACCAGCACGACCGGCAGGTTGCCGGTGAACGCGAACCGTCCGATGACAGGAAACACCGTGTTCAGCGCGGCCAGGTGCCAGATGAACAACCCGTATGACCAGCGCCCCAACGTGACCATCGGCGTGCTGCCCAGGAAGCGGTGCGGTGTGTCGGGGCGGTCGAGCACCAACGGCGCCAGCAGCGCGGCAGCCACCACGGCACCCATCGCGGTCCGCACCACGAACTGCTCGACAGTGGCGTGGGTCAACCCTTCGGGCCCGGCCAGCGGCGACGCCGCCACGAGGTAGGCCGCCACCGCGATCACCGCCATCAGAACCCGTCGCCGCGCCAGCCGGTGCATCCATCCGCGGGGGCTGAAGGTCCATTCAGCGAGCAGCATGCCCGCGGCGAACCAGGACGCGTACGCAGGCGCCCAGTTCAGCGGATTTACGCCGTACGCGGTGTGGATCGGGATGTATCCCCACGCCAAGCTCGCGACCGCGAACGTCGCGATCGCCGGGACACGGGCGCGCACCGACAGCCGTCGCGCCAGCAGCGCCAGGATCGGCAGCGCGAGATAAAAGGTGACCTCGACGGACAGACTCCACATCTGGGTGAGACCGGCGGTGAGCGTGAGCGGAACGTAGACCTGGGTGAGCGTCAGGTTGGCCAGCCACACGGTGACGCTGGCGCCGTGGGCGTCTGGCAACAAGGTGAGGATCACGACGACCGCCACAAGATACGCCGGCATGATGCGGACGAATCGCGACCTCAGATAGTGAGCGGTGGGCGGCACACGTCGCAAACCACGGGCCGCGGCGGCATGGCCGCGCCACAGCAGGAAACCCGACAACGCGAAGAACACCGCCACCGCCAGGTCGAAACGACCGAACAGGCGCCCGGAGATGCCACCGGAATGTCCGGTCTGAAACGCGACGTGGGTGATCACCACGCCCATCGCCGCACACGCCCGCATGCCCTCGACGGCGGGCAGGAAGCTGCGGATACCCCCGACGGGTTCGGGCCTCATCACCGACACAAGTGACCAGTGTGCCCGACCCGGCACACCTCGCCCGACGAACCGGCCTATCACCACCGGTGCAAAGCGCGTCGGCAACAACATCTACCGCGCCGTGCGGCGCAGGCAAAGCACCTGTGCACGGTAAGCAGGAGCCTTAGATTCTGCTGTTAGGGTCGAACGGGTTTTGCCTCCACTGCTCCCCCGCAGGCGGGGGTGCCCGCAGGTCAAAGCAAGTGGCGGCGGATGGTAATGCGGTCCGTCTCAGGTCGCGCCGGCACCGGAAGGAGGCACGGTTGAACCGCGCAGTGGCGCTACGAATCGCGGCGTGCGGCATCATGGGGCTCGGCGCTGCCCTGCTGATCGCCGCGTTGTTGCTGTCCACCTACACCGCCGGCAGGATCAAGAAAATCCCGCTCGACATCGACACGGCCATGGTCAGCGACGGCACCGGCTCGGCCCTCGATCCGGCGTCACTGTCGGGTGATCACTTCGTGGTCAACCAGAACGTGCCACTGTCGCAGCAGCAGCAAATCAGCGCCGAGTCGCCGTCCAATGCCGATGTGGTAACGCTGGAGATCGGCACCAGCCTGCGCCGCACCGACAAGCAGAAGGACACCGGCCTGCTGCTGGCGATGGTCGACACGGTCACGCTGAACCGCAAGACCGCGATGGCAATCTCCAGCGACACGAACCCGGGCGGCTCCGTGCAGAAGCCGCGCACGATAGACGACACCAAGCCGCCCACCAACGTGGTGCTGGTGCACGAGGGGCTCAACTACCGTTTCCCGTTCGACGTCCAGAAGAAGACGTATCCGTACTTCGACCCGATCGCGCAAAAGGCGTACGACGCGAATTACGACGGTGAAGAGGATGTGAACGGCCTGACCACGTACCGCTTCAAGCAGAACGTCGGCTACGACGCCGACGGCAAGCTCGCCGAGCCGGTGAAATACCCGTCGCTGTACGACCGCAACGAGGACGGCACGGTCACGGCGCGCGCGGCGTTGTGGGGTCTGCCCGGTCCGCCCGACGAACCGATCACGATGACCCGCTACTACGCCGCGCAGCGCGAGTTCTGGGTCGACCCGGTCAGCGGCACCATCGTCAAGGAGAAGGACCGCGCATTCCACTACTACGCGCGCGACGCGCTCAAGCCGGAGATGACGGTGGTCGACTACACCGTGACCTCCAACGAGTCCATGGTCGAGTCTCAGGTGAACGCCGCACGCAACGAGCGTGACCGGGTGGCGCTGTGGGGCCGGGTCCTGCCGATCACGTTCACCGCAATGGGCGTCATCACGGTGGTCGGCGGCGCGCTGCTGGGCGCGTTCAGCCTGCGGGCCGAAAGCGCGCTGATCGACCCCGGCCTGGACAGCGCCGACCATGGGTTCTTCGGGCCGCGAGGTGAGCGGGCCGAGCCCGTGCCCGGCGCCGAGGCGGAGACCGAGAAGCTGCCGGCCCAACGGCCATTGCCTAACGAACCGCCCAACCCGGGGCCGCCGCCTCGATAGCGGTGGGATCGGCCGCACGGCGCTGGGCGGTGCCGGGATATGCGCTGGCGCTGGTGATCGCGGTCACCGGGCCGCTGCTGGCCCCCGGCTACCTGCTGCTGCGCGACGCGGTCTCCACACCGCGGTCCTATCTGTCCGACGACGCGCTGGGGCTGTCCGAGTCGGCGCCCCGCGCGCTGCCGCAAGACTTCGCCGTGGCGCTGATCTCCCACGTGATCGACGGCGGCCTGGTGGTGAAGGCGCTGCTGATCGTCGGGCTGTGGCTCGCCGGCTGCGGCGCGGCGCGGCTGGTGGCGCTCGTGGTGCCCGACGCCGGCCCGGCTGGACAGTTCGTCGCGGCGACGATCGCGATCTGGAATCCGTACGTGGCCGAACGGCTGCTGCAGGGGCACTGGAGCCTGTTGGTCGGCTACGGGTGCCTGCCATGGGTGGCGACGGCCATGGTGCGGCTGCGCGACGGGGGTTCGGGGCGCTCTGCCCTGTGGCCGCTGGTGTTCTGGATCGCGCTGGCGGGGTTGACGGCGACGGGGTTGATGATGGCGGCGACGGTCGCGCTGGTGTGCGCCGCCGTGTCGGGTCGCGGGTTACCGCGGCGCCTGCGCGCGACGGTGGGCGTGGGCATCTCGGTGCTCGTCGCGTTGCCCTGGCTGATGGCAAGCGCGCTCGGGGCTTCACTGGTCACGCCGCAAGCGGGGGTCGCGGCGTTCGCGGCGCGTGCCGAGCCCGGGCTCGGCACGCTGGGCAGCCTCGCCTCGCTCGGCGGCATCTGGAACGCCGACGCCGTACCGGGTTTCCGCACAACGCTTTTCGCGCTCATCGGGTCGATCGTCCTGTTGGGCATTGTCGCGCTCGGCCTGCCGGCCGTGTGGCGCCGTCGGTCCGCGATGGCGCTGCTGGCGTTGGCGGCCGTCGCCGTGGTGGTGCCTGCCGCGATGGCGACCGGCCCTGGCATCGCCGCGGTCGAGGCGATCGTGCGCGCGCTGCCCGGCCTCGGCGTGCTGCGGGACGGGCAGAAGTGGGTGGCGCTGGCGATGCCCGGCTACACGCTGGCCGGCGCGGGAGCGGTGGTGACGCTGCGCCGATGGATACCGACCGGCGCGGCAGCCAGCGCGTGCTGCGCGCTGCTGATCGCGGTGCTGGCCGATCTGGCCTGGGGGGTTTCCGGAAACGTGCTGTCGGTGCGTTATCCGGCGGGGTGGGTGGCCGTTTCGGCGGCGATCGACGCCGACCCTCGACCGGTGGCGGTGTTGCCCGCGGGCGTGATGCGGCGCTACGCATGGTCGGGGCCTGCCCCGGTCCTTGATCCGCTGCCGCGGTGGGTGCGCCCGCAGGTGCTGTTAACCGGTGACTTGACGATCTCGGGTCGCAACGTACTCGGCGAAGGCGGCCGCGCCCGTGATGCTCAGCACCTGCTCCTCGACGGTGCGGATCCGCAGGCGCTGACTCGCGCCGGCGTCGGCTGGGTGCTCGTCGAGTCCGACACGGCGGGCGAAACCGGCTCGGCCGCAAGTACTCTCGACCGGCTACCCGTCAAGTACCGCGACGCAGACCTGACACTGTACAGGGTCGGCGGTGATTACCCGGCCGCATCGGCGGCTCGTCGCGCGGTGATGATCGCTAGCCATCTGGCGTGGCTGGTGGTTCTGGTGTCGGGTGCCGCCGGCTCGGTGATCGGTGTCAGATCACGCCGCTGACCATTTGGCCGGCGCGCACCGACTCGAGGACGGTACGCATGGCGTCTGCGGTTTGCCGCCAAGAGAATTCGGCGCTGCGGGCCTGTGCCTTGCGGCCGAGTTCGTCGCGCAGCACCGGATCGGTGAGCAGTTCCTCGAGCCAGGTGACGAGCTCGGTACGGTCGTCGACGAGCACGCCGGTCACGCCGTCGATGATCGAGTCGTTCAGCCCACCCGAGGACCGATAGCCGATCGTTGGCACGCCGTGCTGGGCGGCCTCGGTGACGGCCAGCCCCCAGCCCTCCTTGCGGGACGGCAGCACATGCACCCAACACCGTTGCAATACCTGGTGTTTGGTCGTATCGTCGACGTGCCCGTGGAACGTGACGCTGTCGGCGAGGCCGAGATTCTCGGCGTGCTCGACGAGTGGGTCGTGCCACCAGCCGCCGCCGATGATGTCGAGGCGCAGGTCGGGAATTCTGTTGCGCAGCAACGCGATCGCGTCAAGGGCGTCCTCGATCTGCTTGTGCGGCACCAGCCGTGACAGCACCACAACGCGCGGCGTGACCGAGCGCGGCGCCGTCAGCGTGTGTGCGGGCGCCTTGTCGAGGCCGTTGCGCACCACCGCGATGCGGTCGAGGCCGACGCCGAGATCAGCGAGGTCGCGGGCCGACGGCAGCGATACCGTCACGTACTGGTTGCGGCAGTGCACCCGCGGGGAGAGCGTCGACTCGCACCACCAGCCCAGCCTGGCCATCCACCGGCCGGCCACCGGCCACTGCGAACGGTGACAGTGGTGCACGAGCACCACGACGCGCCTGCCGAACACCAGCCGCGCGAAGAACGGCCACCCGTTCTGAGTGTCGATCACCACGTCGGGGCGTACGTGCCGCAACGGGCCCAGCCTCAGCCGCGAGCCGATCAGTGCGAGCAGGGCCCAGACGTAGACCGAGTACCGGCCGCCGCGCCGGTAGATCCGCACACCGTCGACCACCTCGTCGCGCGGCACGCCCCCGTATTCGGCGGTGCGTAGTGTCACGTCCACGCCCGAGGCGGCCAGCTTGGCTCCGATGCGCTGCAGATAAGTTTCGCTGCCGCCGCCGTTGGGATGACCGGTGTCACGCCAGCAGAGCAGCAGCACCGTGCTCACCCCCCGCAGTGCGCCGCTGGCAGACCGTTGCGCGTCAGACATCGGGGTTCAGAGTAGCCGCTGCGTAGGGTGAGCCCGGTGCACTCCACCGACGTCTTCGCCAGGCGAGCGACGCTGGGGCGATCGATGCGGCTGCTGTCGGAATTCCGCTACGAGCAGCGCAGGCCGGACCGCTTCTACGGCGCCCTGGCCGCCGACACTGCTGCGATGGTCGACGACCTGTGGCGGGCCACCCACGGCGAACCCGCGGCCGGCCGGTTGCTGCTGGACGTGGGCGGCGGCCCGGGGTATTTCGCGTCGGCCTTCACCGGGGCGGGGGTCACCTACCTCGGCGTGGAACCCGATCCCACGGAGATGCACGCCGCGCCGTCCGTCGATGTCGGCAGCGGGTCGTTCGTCCGTGCATCCGGAATGGCGTTGCCGTTCGCCGATGACAGCGTGGACATCTGCCTGTCGTCCAACGTGGTCGAGCACGTCCGGTGGCCGTGGCGCCTTGGCGACGAGATGTTGCGCGTGACCAGGCCCGGCGGGCTGGTCGTGCTGTCGTACACGGTGTGGCTGGGTCCCTTCGGCGGCCACGAGATGGGGCTGACGCACTACCTCGGCGGGGCGCGCGCCGCCCGCCTTTACACCCACAGGCACGGGCATCCGCCGAAGAACAACTACGGGTCGTCGCTTTTCCCGGTCTCGGCGGCCGACGGCCTGCGGTGGGCCCGTTCAAGCGGCGCGCTGGTCGCCGCATTTCCCCGCTACCACCCGCGATGGGTGTGGTGGACGACGTCGGTGCCGGTGCTTCGGGAGTTCGTCGTGAGCAATCTGGTGCTGGTCCTGCGGCCGAAATCGTCGTGCGACTGAAACAGGTTCTCGTTTTGACCGGGGCTGGGTAGTGTGGGCCACACCATGGCAGCGCAATCCACCGAGCAGGCCCGCCCGAGCGCATCGCAGCGCGATCCGGAGGGACTGCGGGCTGACTTCGAGCGCTGGCTGAGTGCCCGGCAGGCCGGCGCCGCGGTAGCGACCGCGGAGATGCCGTCGTCGAACGGCATGTCCAGCGAGACGCTCCTGATCGACGCCGGCTGGGACGGCGAAGCCCACCGGCTGGTCGTCCGGATCGCTCCGCAGCCGCATGCCAAGCCGGTGTTCCCGCGCTATGACATGCGCTACCAGTTCCTGACCCTGCGCCGGCTCGGCAGCCAGGTCATCCGGCCGATGGTGCCGCGGGTGCTGTGGTGTGAGGACGATGCGCGGCCGATGGGCGCGCCGTTCTTCGTGATGTCCCGCGTCGACGGTCAGATCCCACCCGATGTGTTGCCGTACACGTTCGGCTCCTGGGTGAGCGAGGCCAGCACCGCCGACCGGAAGCGGATGCAGCTCGCGACGCTGGAGCAGCTTGCCCGTGTGCACGCGGCCGCGCCTGCGGACTTCGGGTTCCTCGACCGCCGCCGCCCGGGCGAGACCGCGCTCGCCGCCCACGTCAGGCACACCGCCGAGTACTACGCGTGGATCCGCGATGACGGTGTGAGCGTGCCGCTGATCGAGCGTGGCCTGGCGTGGCTGCGTGAGCATTGGCCCGCGGAGTCCGAACCGGTCGTCAGCTGGGGCGACGCCCGGATCGGCAACATCGTCTACCGCGACTTCAGCCCCGTCGCGCTTCTGGATTGGGAAATGGCAACGCTCGGGCCGCGAGAACTCGACCTCGGCTGGATGATTTTCTTCCACCGGTTCTTCGAGGATCTGGCCCACAGCGCCGGCCTTCCCGGGGTGCCCGACTTCCTGCGCCGCGACGACGTCGCCGCCACTTACGCCGACGTCACCGGCTACCGGCCATCGCACCTGGACTTCTACACCACCTACGCCGCACTGCAGCACGCGGTGATCATGGTGCGAATTCACTTGCGCGCCGTGGCTTTCGGGCAAGCTGAGCTACCCGACGACCCCGACGCGATGATCATGCACCGCGACACACTGACCGCGATGCTCGACGGGACGTACTGGAGCGCCCTGGATTCTGGAATGACAGGAGGCACATGACCGCGCAACACAAGACCGAATGGGACAAGCTGTTCATCGGCGGCAACTGGACGGCGCCGTCCACCGATCAGGTCATCGAGGTCCACTCCCCCGCCACCAGTGAGTACGTAGGGCGGGTCCCATTGGCAGCCGCGGCCGATGTCGACGCGGCCGTCGCCGCGGCCAGGAAGGCCTTCGACGAAGGACCGTGGCCGTCGACGCCGCCGGCGCAGAGGGCGGCGGTGATCGAGGCGGCGGTCAAGCTGCTCGAGGATCGCAAGGATTACTTCACGTACCTGCTGACCTGTGAGACCGGCCAGCCGCAGATGATCATCGAGACGATGCACTGGGCCGGTTCGATGGGAGCGTTGGGCTTTTTCGCCACCGCGGCCGACAAGGTGGCGTGGACCGAGACCCGCAACGGCTCGTACGGCCAGACCATCGTCTCGCGCGAGCCGATGGGCGTGGTCGGCGCGATCGTCGCCTGGAACGTGCCGCTGTTCCTGGCCGTCAACAAGCTCGGCCCGGCACTGCTGGCCGGCTGCACCGTGGTGCTCAAGCCCGCCGCGGAAACCCCGCTCACCGCCAATGCGCTCGCCGAGGTGTTCGCCGAAGCCGGTCTGCCCGAAGGCGTCCTGTCGGTGGTGCCTGGCGGCATCGAGACGGGGCAGGCACTTACCAGCAATCCCGCCGTCGACATGTTCACCTTCACCGGCAGCTCGGCCGTCGGCAAGGAGGTCGGCAAGCGTGCCGCCGACAAGCTCAAGCCCTGCACGCTGGAGCTGGGCGGCAAGTCGGCCGCGATCATCTTGGCGGACGTCGACCTGGCGTCGGCGGTCCCAATGCTGGTCTTCTCCGGTGTGATGAACGCCGGGCAGGGCTGCGTGAACCAGACCCGGATCCTGGCACCCCGGTCACGATATGACGAAGTGGTGGAAGCGGTTTCGCAGTTTGTACAGGTGCTGCCGGTGGGGCTGCCATCCGATCCGGCCACTCAGGTCGGGCCGCTGATCTCAGAGAAGCAGCGCCAGCGGGTCGAGGGCTACATCAAGAAGGGCATCGACGAGGGCGCGCGGCTGGTGTGCGGCGGCGGCCGCCCCGACGGCCTCGACAGCGGCTACTTCGTGCAGCCGGCGGTGTTCGCCGATGTTGACAACAAGATGACGATCGCGCAGGAGGAGATCTTCGGCCCGGTGCTGAGCATCATCCCCTACGACAGCGAGGAGGACGCGATCCGGATCGCAAACGACTCGGTGTACGGCCTGGCGGGCAGCGTGTGGACAAGCGACGTTCCTAAGGGCATCGAGATCGCGTCGAAGATCCGCACCGGCACCTACGGAATCAATTGGTACGCTTTCGATCCCGGCTCGCCGTTCGGCGGTTACAAGAACTCCGGAATCGGTCGCGAGAACGGGCCGGAGGGCGTCGAGCACTTCTGCCAGCTCAAGAGTGTGCTGATGCCGATGGGCTACACGGTCAACTGACGTCGAGCCCCGTTGGCTTCAAGCTTCACCGACTAGGGTGGCGCCGTCCTACCGTCGAATGCTCGCAGTCGCGCACGCGCTGGCCGCGCTGGAGCGCGCCGGCTGACCGCGAACGTAATGCCTAGAAGAGCACCCGCACGATCGTCTCGGCGACGGCCGCGGGCTTGTCGGACCTGTCGAGCTCGATCGTGTGCTTCACCACCAGGTTGACGGTGTTGTCGTCGACCTTGGTGGCGTCGATGAGCTCGGAGCGCGCCCGGATCCGGCCACCTGACGGGACCGCGGCCAGGAACCGCACCTTGTTCAGCCCGTAGTTGATGGCCATTTTCGCGTTCTCGACTCGGAAGTTGTCCTTGCTCATCGCCGGGATCATCGACAGCGTCAGGAAGCCGTGCGCGATGGTTGTGCCGTAAGGGCTTTCGGCCTTCGCACGATCGACGTCGATGTGGATCCACTGGTGGTCCTCGGTGACATCGGCGAACGTGTCGATCCGCTTTTGGTCGATCTCCTTCCACTCGCCGACTCCGAGTTCCTGGCCGACCGTGCCGATCGCGTCGTCAATGGATGAAATCACCTTCATTGGCCGTACTCCTTTCTGTCCTGTAGACCTTAGCCACCCGAGTTCAATCTCGGGCTGGGGCCTTAGATCTCAATTCGCGAACCCATGACCACCGTGCGGTCGAGGGGCAGGCCGAAGTACTCGGCGGCGTCGGCAGTGATGTAGGAGGTCGCGATGAACAGACGCTTGCGCCACGGCGCCATCGTAGGTGCCGTGCCTTTTCTCAGTTCGAGCTTCGACAGGAAGTAGGAAGCGCCCTCGATAGCGATCTTGCCCTCTGTCTGCGCGCGATCGAGCAGGCGCAGCGCGTTCGGAACGTTGGGCCTCTCCATGTACCCGAAGCGCGCTGTGACGTGGATGATTCCGTCTTTTGCGGAGGAGAGAGCGTCCACCTCCATGCGCTCGGCATCTGGCACGCGCGGCACCGGGACAGTGTCGATCGAGAAGATGACCACGTGCCGGTGAAGCACGCAGTTGTGTTTGACGTTGGCCCGCATCGCCAGCGGCGCAGTCTCTTTGCCGCGGTTGAGGAAAACCGCCGTGCCGGGGATGCGCACCAGTTTCGGATGCCAGTCGGCGAGCTGGTCGATGAAGTCGTGCAGTGGACCTTCAGCTTCCACCCGCGCGGCGGTGGCGATCTCCTGGCCCCGCCGCCACGTGGTCATGACGGTGAATGAGGCGATCGCGATCAGCAGCGGAAGCCAGGCGCCGTGGATGAGCTTGGTCAGGTTCGCTGCGAAGAACATCAAGTCAACCAGCAGCAGGGCGCCGCCGCCGATCACGACCAGCCACAGCGGAATCCGCCACCTCGTGCGGGCGATATAGAAGAACAGCAGCGTGGTGATGGTGATCGTCCCGGTCACCGCCATGCCGAACGCGTATGCCAGCGCCGCCGAGCTGCGGAACGCAAACACCAGGATGAGCACCGCCACCATCAGCAGGCCGTTGATCCACGGCACGTAGACCTGGCCGATCGTCGACTCGGAGGTGTGCACGATCCTCAACCGCGGCAGGTAGCCCAGTTGCGCGGCCTGCGACGTCACCGAGTACGCCCCGGTGATCACCGACTGGGACGCGATTACCGTTGCGGCGGTGGCCAACAGCACCATCGGCAGCCGTGCCCAACCCGGGGGGAGCAGAAAGAACGGGGCGCCCACCGCGCCCTCATCGCCGAGCAGGAGCGCCCCCTGCCCGAAGTAACTCAGGGTGCACGCCGGCAGTACGAGAAGCAGCCAGCCCCGCGTGATCGCACGTCGACCGAAGTGGCCCATGTCGGCGTACAGCGCTTCGGCGCCGGTGACGGAGAGCACGACCGCCGCCAGCGCGAAGAACGCAATGCCGAAGTGGCCGACCATGAACTTGAGCGCATACACCGGCGAGAGGGCCTTGAGAATCTCCGGATGGCCGGCGATGCCGTTCGCACCGCAGGCGCCGATCGCGACGAACCAGACGACCATCACCGGCCCGAACAATCGCCCGACCGCTCCGGTACCGCGGCGCTGGATGGCGAACAACGCGAGGATGATCACCGCGGTGATCGGTACGATCCACCCGGCGAGCCTCGACTCGACGACCTTGAGGCCCTCGACCGCGGACAGCACGGAGATGGCCGGCGTGATCATGCTGTCGCCGAAGAACAACGCGGCGCCGAAGATGCCCAGCGCGGCCAGGATCATCGCGGTGCGGCGACCACGACCCCCACCCCACCGCCGCACGAGCGTGATCAGCGCCATGATGCCGCCCTCACCGTCGTTGTCGGCGCGCATCACCAGCGTGACGTAGGTCAGCGTGACGATGGCCATCACCGACCAGAAGATCAGTGACGCGATGCCGAACACGTACTCCCTGCTCAGCGGCAGCGGATGCGGGTCCTGGGGGTTGAAGACGGTCTGGATCGTGTAGATCGGGCTGGTCCCGATGTCGCCGAACACGACACCGAGTGCGCCGACCACGAGGGCCATTCGAACCTGTTCCACGCCCCTGTCCGCGCGGGCCGGCGACGCGGGCATCGGCTTTGTCGGCACGATCAGGTCCTTAGTCGGTGGATCGCCATCGTATTGTCCGCAAGTCATCATGACACCTTTAACTGGATGCCGTGCCGCCGCCGCCCGGGGCGTACAAGCCGCTACGGTGGAGGGTGATGGACGGCAAGCGGGGTCGGGATCAGATGATGGCCTTGGTCGCTGCCCACGGCGGGTTGACCGAGGCCGTCGTACATGCGTCGCGTCTGCTGATCGCCGAAGGGCACAGCAACTTCGCCCAGCATCTTGATCATCATCGCGCCGAACTCAACGTGATGATCGGCGAACTCGCTCTCTGGGCAGAGAGTTTCGGAAAGTGGCCCCCTGTCGACGTCAGCCACGCGATACACGCGTCCGCGCTGGACGAAGCGACACTGTCCGCGGGCTCCGGTGAGTTCGCGCGCGACCTGCTGCTGGCCCGTGAAAAGGTGAAAGCGCGGCGTGCGGACGTGCTGGCCGAGCTTACGAACACGCGGTTGGTCCTGGGCCGTGGCGGACTGCCGGTCGACGAACTCACCGCATATCGGCGGCTGGTGCGGGTCTGGGCCGGTGAAGCGCTTGATCTGGTGACCTGCGTGCACCGCCTGACCCTGGCCGATCGGTATATCCGGTGCTTCCAGCAGTTCTGCGCCGATGCGCAGCGTAACGCCGAGGCGCGCCGGGCCGGCGCCGCGCTTCTGCGCAAGTGGATGGAAGAACTGGAGGAGGCCGACCGCGAAGGCGAGCTGGTGTTGGCCGAGGCCTGCGGCTACGGACACATCGTCGAGTACTACCGGTCCGGGGTGCGGTCATAGAACCGCCGGGGGCAACGCGGGTCAGAAGGCTTGCTCGCGGAGTTCCATCACCGAGAGGTCGACGGCTTCGATGATCCGGCGCTCCGAAGCCAACCGCGGTAGCACGTTCTTGACGAAGAACTTGGCCCCGGCGACCTTTCCGGCGTAGAACGCGCGATCCTTCGAATCCGGGTCGGCGTCGAGCGCGTTGAGGGCGATCTCGGCCTGGTGCAACAGAAGCCAGCCGATCAGCAGGTCGCCGACTGCCAGCAGGAACGGCACGGACTCCAGACCCAATCGGTACAGTTCACGCGCGCGTTGCGCGGCCCCGACAAGGAAGCCGGTCAGCGTGGTGACCATGGCTTGCAGGTCATTCAGGGCGCTGGCCAGCATCCAACGGCACTCGGCGAGCTCCGGATGGCCGGCGTCGCTGTCCAGGAACTTCTGGATCTGAGCGACCACATGCGCCAGCGCTACGCCTTGGTCGCGGGCGATCTTGCGGAAGAAGAAGTCCTGCGCCTGGATAGCTGTGGTGCCCTCGTACAGGCTGTCGATCTTCGAGTCGCGGATGTACTGCTCGATCGGGTAGTCCTGCAGAAAGCCCGACCCCCCGAACGTCTGTAGGGACTCGGTCAGGCACTGGTAGGCCCGTTCGGAGCCGACTCCTTTGACGATCGGCAGCAGCAGCTCGTTGACTCGGTCGGCCAGGTCGGCGTCGGCACCCGACACAAGCGACGCGACCGAGGGATCCTGGTGGGCGGCGGTGTAAAGGTAAAGGGCCCGCAGCCCGTCGGCGTAGGCCTTCTGCGTCAGCAGTGCGCGGCGCACGTCCGGGTGATGAATGATCGTGACCCGGGGCGCCTCTTTGTTCGTCATCTGGGTGAGGTCGGCGCCTTGTACCCGCGTCTTGGCGTAATCGAGCGCATTCAGGCACCCGGTCGAAAGCGTGGAAATAGCCTTGGTGCCCACCATCATTCGCGCGTACTCGATCAGCTTGAACATCTGCTTGATGCCCTTGTGGGTGTCGCCGACCAACCATCCCGTGGCCGGAACGCCATGCTGGCCGAATGTCAATTCTGTTGTGGCGGAGACCTTCAGGCCCATCTTGTGTTCCAGACCGGTGACGAACACCCCGTTGCGGTCGCCGGGTTCGCCGGTCCGGGGATCGAAGAGGTACTTCGGCACCAGGAAAAGGCTCAGCCCCTTGGTTCCGGGGCCGGCGCCCTCCGGTCGGGCCAGCACCACGTGGAGGATGTTCTCGCACAGGTCGTCGGTGTCACCGTTGGTGATGAACCGCTTGACACCGTCGATGTGCCAGGTGCCGTCGGGTTGCGCAATCGCCTTGGTCCGGCCCGCGCCGACGTCCGAGCCGGCGTCGGGTTCGGTCAGCACCATCGTGGCGCCCCAGCTGCGGTCTATCGCCAGTGCCGCCCAGTGGCGCTGCTGCTCGTTTCCGATGTGGTAGAGGATGTTCGCGAACACTGGGCCCGCCATGTACAGGAACACAGCGGGGTTGGCGCCCAGGACGAACTCGTTGATCGCCCAACCAACCGTCGACGGCGCCGTCACGCCGCCGATCTGCTCGTCGAGCCCGACCCGGAACCACTCGCCCCGCTGCCATGCCCGCAGCGAGGCCTTGAAGGACTCCGGTAGCGCCACGGTGTGTGCGTCCGGGTCGAACGTCGGCGGATGACGGTCGGCGTCGGCGAATGATTCAGCGACCGGGCCCTCGGCCAGGCGGGAAGCCTCGGCCAGCATCTGGCGCACCGATTCTCCGTCGAGATCGCCGAACTCGCCGGTGGCAAGCGCCTTCTCCAAATCGAGCACCTCGAACAGATTGAACTCGAGATCGCGCACGTTGCTCTTGTAGTGGCCCATGGCTGTGCCTCGCTGGTCGCGATGGGCCAAGCGTAGCCCCGCGGGCCGGTCACTCGTGCCGGATTGCGTCCTGAGCAACGACCACCGGCAGAGCCGTAAAGTGTCGTTCGGTGGACACCGAAGTTCTGATCGTCGGCGCTGGGCCCGTGGGCTTGATGGCAGCCATCGAGTTGCGACGCCGCGGGATCTCCATCGTCATCATCGACAAACGCGATGACATCGCGCCGTGGGCCAAGGCCGTCGGCGTGCAGCCGAGGACGCTCGAGATCTGGGACTCGATCGGGGTCGCGCGCGATGTTGTGAACGCGGCGACGGCGATGCACGGCCAGCTGGTGTACGTGAACGGCCAGGAGGTGGGCCGCGTCGAGTTCACATTGCCGGCCGAGGTGCCGTACCGGTTCATCGCAGTGCCGCAGTACGCAACGGAGCAGATCCTGGCCAGGCATCTCGCCGGCCTGGGCACCACGGTACGCCGCGGGGTCGAACTGCTCGGATTCACCGCCGACTACGACGGGGTCACCGCCTCGTTGCGTGAATCCGGCCAGGACGCTTCACTTTCCGTTCAGTATCTGATCGGCGCCGACGGCGCGCGCAGCGCGGTGCGCAAAGCCGCAGACCTGGCATTCGAGGGCGATGCGTTTCCCGAGGAGTACATGCTTGCCGACGTGCGCGTCGACTGGAACATGCCGCGCGGCTACGTGATCCGATCGATGCATCAGACCGACGGCGTGACCGACGACCTGCTCGTGTGCATCCCGCTGCCCGACCGCGGTCGCTACCGGATGTCGATGCTCGTGCCGGAAGAACTCTCCGCAAAGCCGGAAGACCCCGTGGCCCACGGCATTCAGTCGACCGGACCGAAACCCGAGCTGCGTCACATCCAGGCTGTGCTGGATCGGTTGGCGCCGGAGCACACCACGGCGACCGACATGCGCTTGTCCTCGGTATTCCGGATCAGCCATCGCCTGGTGAACCGCTACAGCGTCGGGCGGGTGTTCGTCGCAGGCGATGCGGCCCACATCCATCCGCCGACAGGCGCGCAGGGCATGAACACCGGCCTTCAGGACGCGCACAACCTCGGCTGGAAGCTCGCCCTCGCCGTGCGTGGCGAGGCCGCGCCCGGCCTGTTGGACAGCTACCACGCCGAGCGACATCCGATCGGCGAAGAAGTGGTAGGCCGCACGGTTCGCGCGGCCCGGGAAGGGATCGGTGCAGGCGAGACCAGCGTCGAGCGGATCCTGATGCGGGAAGCGCAGTTGCTGGTCGGCTATCCCGACAGCCCGATCATCGGCGGCGACGGCGACTCCGCCCACCCTGCACCCGGGATGCGTGCGCCGGACGCCACCGGTCTGCGCCAGGACGAACTCGCGTTCGCCTTCCGCTGGCATGAGCTGTTGCGCCACCCCGACCACACCCTGCTGCTATGGGCCACGAGCGGACCCGCACACGAGATGGCAAGGGGCATCGTCGACGAGGTCGAGGCGCGCACCGCAAACCGGGTACGCGGTTACATCGTCGTGCCTCCCGACCTCAACGTCGAGCTGTCCTGCAGAACGTTCGCCGATGGCGATTCAAACCTGGCTGCCGCTTATGGTTTCGCTCAGTCAGGCAACATACCCGGTTGCCTGATCCGCCCTGACGGCCACATCGGCTATCGATCTGCGGTAGTCGACGTAGAACGAGTCCTGGCGCATTTGCGCAAGACGATAACGATTGCGAGGCAACATGACTGAGATCCGTCCCTTCCGCATCGACATTCCCGACGACGATCTCGCAGACCTACGGCAACGGCTGGCGCGCGCACGCTGGCCAGAGCGCGAGTGCGTCGACGACTGGAGCCAGGGCATTCCGCTGGAGTACACCCGCGAACTCGCCGCCTACTGGGCGGACAAGTACGACTGGCGCGCCAGAGAAGCCGCACTGAACCGGTTCGACCAGTTCACCACCGAGATCGATGGGCTCGACATCCACTTCATCCATCAGCGCTCACCACACCCGGACGCGTTTCCACTGGTGATCACGCACGGGTGGCCGGGATCGATCGTCGAATTCCACAAAGTCATCGAGCCGCTCACCGATCCCACCACCCACGGCGGACGAGCCGAAGACGCTTTCCACGTCGTCTGCCCGTCGCTACCCGGCTACGGCTTCTCCGGCAAGCCGGCGACCACCGGCTGGGGAGTCGGCAAGGTCGCCGAGGCGTGGGATGCGCTGATGGTCCGGCTCGGCTACGACCGTTACGGCGCCCAGGGCGGCGATTGGGGCGCGGCCGTCACAACCCAGATGGGCCGCAGCAAGGGCCACTGTGCGGCCATCCACCTCAACATGCCGATTGCCCGTCCGCCCGCGGGCGGCCTGGAAAACCCCACCGGGGAGGAACAGCGGGCGCTGGCCGCGATGGCGCACTACCAGAAGTGGGACTCGGGCTACTCGAAGCAGCAATCGACCCGCCCCCAGACGCTGGGATACGCGCTGGTGGATTCGCCGGTCGGCCAAATGGCTTGGATCATCGAGAAGTTCTGGTCGTGGATGGATTGCGACGGGCACCCCGAGAACGTCCTGAGCCGCGACGAACTCCTCGACAACGTGATGATGTATTGGCTCACCGGTTCCGGCGCATCCTCGGCGCGCATGTACTGGGAAAGCTTCAATTTCTTCGGATCGGCCAGCCGTGTCGAGTTGCCAACCGGCATCGCTTCTTTCCCGAAGGAGATCCTGCAGTCGCCACGCCGCTGGTGTGAGTCCACCTACAACGTCACCCACTGGACGGTCATGCCGCGCGGGGGGCACTTCGCGGCGTTCGAACAACCCGAGTTGTTCGTCGACGACGTCCGCGCATTTTTCGCAACGGTGCGGTGAAATCGTGGCCGGCCGTGAAGAACCCTCGCCCGGAATTCTCGACCCGGTCGCCAAGAAGCTCCGGCTGCCTTTCGGCACACCTGAATTCATCGATCGGATCATCACCGGCAGCGTGAGCGAAGCGGGCCGGCGGACGTTGTTCATGCTGATCACCACCTGGGACATGGCGGCCGGCGGCCCCTTTGCTGCCGGCGCCATCGCGACAGTGGGCCTGGCCAAGACCGTGGACAATGTGCAGAGGCTTTTCGTCGGCCCGGTCTTCGACCCGCTCCTGAAGCGCCTCGGCGCCGATCAGGTCAAGTTCCGGGCGTCGCTGTGCACATCACAACTTGTCGGGCTCGGCGTCCTTCGCTGCGCCGTCCGCTCGGAGCCCATCCACTCGATGAAGGTGCACCCGCTCGTCGACGCCATGGCCCCGACGCTGCAGCGCTACCTCGTCGGAGACATCGGCTAGTCCCGGCGTGGCTCATCATCCCGCCTCCGGAATAGCGCTCGACGCTCCAGTTCTGCTCGAGATAGTCGACGGGCGTGGCGGCCTTGGCACCGAACCGCCCGGCGAGTTCGCCGAGAATCGCGCTCCTGCGTGCCGATTCGTCGAGCTTGCCGAGCTCGCGAGCGATCGGGCCCTCGACGATCACGTTGAGGATCCCGGGATGACCGGTATCCGGGCAGGCGTCGATCGTCACGGTGGCCGGCGACCCCGGTGCCGCCGACTGACCGGTCAGGCCGTCGGTGCGCCAGAACGGCTCGTCGTAGACGACCGCGATCTTGAATATCGCGCCGCTGGGCATCCGCTGGTGCAGGAACGACCGGTCGACGGGAAGCATTGGCTCGTAATCGATCTGACTCGCGATGGCCAGCGGCACCGCTACGATGGCCCGGCGCGCACGCACCTCGAGTCCGTCCGAGCGCACCGTGACGCCGTCGGCGTCTTGGGTGATCGATCGAACCGGCTGCGACAGGTGGATCGCATCGCCGATCTCTGTTGCCATTGGCCGGTAGATCGCGCCCATTCCACCGACCGGCCGAGAGTCCTGCGATGCGTCCTTGATGCCCAGCACGAAACTCGGCCCACCGCCCGAGGCCATCTGGTACAGCACGAACAGCATCGACACTTCCGAAGCGGCGGACGTGTAGCAGCCCGCGATGGCCGTCTCCATGAGGTCGTGCGCGGGCTTCGACCGCATGTTTCGGTTCAGCCACTCCGCCAGGCTGATCCGGTCCCACTTCTCGGCGTTCTTGGCCGTCCACGGCGCATTCAGCGGAATCGACTTGCACATCTGCCCGATCTCGAGCAAGACCGCCCCGAGGTTGAGCGCGGCCCACGGATTCATCGTCCACGGGATCGTGCCCTTGTAGCGGTACTGCTTACCGTCGACGATCATCATCGCGTCGCCGTCGACGTACTGCTTGAAGCTCGTGACGCCGTATTCGCCCATCAGCGCGTAGATGCCGTCCTGCCCCGGCCCGATCCAGCCCGCACCCTTGTCGATCCACGACCGGTCGTCGCGAACCTGCGTGAGGGTGCGGCCGCCGACCCTGTCACGCGCTTCGAGCAGCGCCACGTACCGGCCCGCCTGTTTGCGCCGCAGCGCAGCGGTCAATCCCGCAAATCCCGCACCAACAACGCAGCAGTCGACATCGGCCGTAGCAAAGGCTTACCCACAATTCGCGGGCCCGTCAACAGCAAACTTTTCGCGCCGCCTGTGACGGGCGTCCTGACGCCTGGGATCAGGTACCCGTCCAGCGGGGCGGCCTCTTCTCCGCGAACGCGATGGCGCCCTCTTTCGCGTCGTTCGACGCAAACACCGGCATCAGGATTTTCAGTTGCTCGCTGAACATGGTGTCGGGGTCCCAGCCGCGCGCTTCGGTGACGATCCGCTTGGTCGCGGCGACCGCGAGCGGCCCGTTCGCCGTGATGCGCTCGGCCAGCTCCAGCGCCCCGTCGAGTGCGCCGCCGGGCTCGGTGAGCTTGTTCACGAGCCCGAGTTCGTGTGCCCGCTGTGCCGGCAGGTTGTCGCCGGTCAGCGCCAGTTCCATCGCGATCTGGTAGGGGATGCGCTGCGGCAGCCGCAGCAGGCCGCCTCCGCCGGCGACCAGACCGCGCTTGACCTCGGGGATCCCGAACGCAGAGTCCTTCGACGCGACGATCAGATCGGTTGCCAGTGCAAGCTCGGTGCCGCCGGCCAGCGCGTAGCCCTCGACGGCGGCGATCAGCGGCTTGACCGGCGGCCGCTCGGTGAAGCCCATCCCGCGGCCCTGCACGACGACGTTCTCGCCGCGGGCGAACGCCTTGAGGTCCATGCCCGCGCTGAACGTGCCCCCCGCACCGGTCAGCACACCGACCGACAACCCGGCGTCGTCATCGAGGCGATCCATCGCGTCGGCCAGCCGCTTACTGACTGCCGCGTTGACCGCGTTTTTGGCCTCCGGCCGGTTGATCGTGATCAGCAGAATTCGGTCGCGTCGTTCGACGAGGACGACAGGCTCTTCGCTCATGAGTACCTGAAAGTACCCGAAGACCGCTCGGTACCATTCGAGCAGCCCGAAGCAGCCCATGAGCAGGGGGAGAAAATGACCGAACCCGACTTGGACCGGACGGAGACCGCGAAGTTCGACCCCGGCCTGACGGAACAGGTGATGCGCATCGCCCGGCCGCTTCTCAAGCGCTATTTCCGCTCCGAGGTCCGCGGCTTGCACAACATTCCGAAGGCGGGCGGAGCGCTGCTGGTGTCCAACCATTCCGGCGGCATGTTCCCAATGGACGTGCCGATCCTGGCCGCCCACTACTACGAGGAGTTCGGTTACGACCGGCCGATCTATACGTTGAGCCACGACATGTTGCTGACCGGGGCGACCGCGGGTTTCTTCCGGGGCATCGGCTACATCAAGGCCAACCACGACAATGCCGCCGCGGCGCTGCACACCGGTGGCATCGTGATGGTCTTCCCGGGCGGCGACTACGACGCTTACCGGCCGACGGTCTTGGCGAACGTCATCGACTTCGACGGTCGTAAGGGGTATGTGCGGGCTGCGCTGGAAGCCGATGTGCCGATCGTCCCGGCGGTGTCGATCGGCGGGCAGGAAACGCAGCTGTACCTGACCCGCGGCACCTGGCTGGCCGAGCGGCTCGGCCCGATCGCGCGGCTGGCGCGCACCAAGATCTTGCCGATCTCGTTCGGCTTCCCGTTCGGCGTCAGCGTGGTCGTCCCGCCGAATCTGCATCTGCCGTCGAAGATCATCACCGAGGTCCTCGAACCGATCGACATCACCGCGGAGTTCGGTGACGGTCCGGACGTCGCAGAAGTCGATGTCCACGTCCGATCGGTGATGCAGACGGCACTCGACCGGCTTGCCCGCAAGCGCCGGCTACCGGTCCTCGGCTGACCGTGGCACCGTCCGACCGTCTCAACAACACCCTTGGCCTGATCGCCACGATGCGACGTGCGCGGCTGATCGCTCCGATGCGGCCGGACAAGTATTTGCGGATCGCCGCCGCGATGCGGCGCGAAAACATGTCCACCACATCCGGATTCGCCGCGACGGCGCAGCGGTGTCCGGATCGGCCCGGGTTGGTCGACGAGCTCGGCACCCTGACCTGGCGCCAGCTCGACGAGCGCTGTGACGCTCTGGCCTCGGCGTTGCAGGCACTGTCCGGCGGATCGCCGAAAACCATTGGCATCATGTGTCGCAACCACCGCGGCTTCGTCGAGGCCGTGGTGGCGGCCAGCCGGATCGGCGCCGACGTCCTGATGCTGAACATTTCGTTCGCGGGCCCGGCGCTGGCGGAGGTGGTTGGGCGGGAAGGCGCGGACGCCGTCATCTATGACGAAGAGTTCACCGATACCGTCGACCGCGCGCTGGCCGACATGCCGCGCGCTACAAGGATCATCGCCTGGACGGACGACCCGTCGGCGCATCCGGTGACCGTCGAGAAACTGATCGGCGCGCACCGTGGCCGACAACCGAAGCGCTCAGGGCAGAAGGGCAGAATGATCCTGCTCACCTCCGGCACCACCGGCACACCCAAGGGCGCCAGGATCACCGGCGGCGACCCGGCTGCGCTCAGGTCGATCCTCGACCGCACGCCGTGGCGGGCGGAGGAGACCATCGTGGTCGTCGCACCGATGTTCCACGCGTGGGGTTTCTCCCAACTGATCTTCGCGGCGACCATGGCATGCACCATCGTGACCCGGCGCAAGTTCGACCCCGAAGCGACACTGAAGATGATCGACGCCCACCGCGCGACCGGATTGGCCGTGGTACCGGTGATGTTCGACCGCATCATGGACCTCCCGGATGACGTCCGCAGTCGCTACAGCGGCGGGTCGCTGCGATTCGCCGCCGCATCGGGGTCGCCGATGCGCCCGGACGTCGTCATCGCGTTCATGGATCAGTTCGGCAACGTGATCTACAACAACTACAACGCCACCGAGGCTGGCTTGATCGCGAGCGCCACGCCGGAGGACCTGCGCGCCGCCCCTGACACGGCCGGCAAGCCGGCGCCGGGCACCGAGATCCGCATCCTCGACAAGGATTTCACGGAGGTGCCCACCGGGGAGGTCGGCCAGATCTATGTCCGCAGCGGCACCCTGTTCGAGGGCTACACCTCAGGCAACACCAAGGATTTCCACGAGGGCTACATGGCGTCTGGAGACGTGGGCTCCCTCGACGAGGCGGGCCGGTTGTTCGTGGTGGGTCGTGACGACGAGATGATCGTGTCGGGCGGCGAGAATGTCTATCCGATCGAGGTGGAGAAGGCGTTGGCAGCACATCCCGAGGTCGCGGAGGCATCGGTGCTTGGCGTGGACGACGAGCAGTACGGTCAGCGGCTCACAGCGTTCGTGGTGCTCGCGCCGGGCGCGTCCGCCACGCCGGACTCCCTGAAGCAGCATGTGCGGGAGAACCTGGCGAACTACAAGGTGCCACGCGAGATCACGATCCTCGACGAGCTGCCGCGCAGCAGCACCGGCAAGATCCTGCGCACCGAGCTGCGGGCACGCGTGGGCTGATGCAAGTGACCCCAAGACTTCGGCGGGCGATCCGGCGGCCTCGCCCCTTGTTGCGTGCCATGCTGGAGTTCATCAACGCGCTCAACGGTTTCCGGCCACTCGGGCGCAAGGGCTACATCACGATTGCGGTGTTCTGGTTCGGCTGGCCGACATCGGAAATTCCCACCCTCTACTTGGGCACTTCGGTGCTCGACGCGATACGCCGCTGGCTGCGTGGCGATTTCG
Source organism: uncultured Actinomycetota bacterium (assembly GCA_963811535.1). GTDB lineage: Bacteria > Actinomycetota > Actinomycetes > Mycobacteriales > Mycobacteriaceae > Mycobacterium. The sequence continues at coordinate 875,608 of CAWERF010000005.1, forward strand.
ACGGTCGGCGAGGAAAGGCCGCGCTCGGGCTCACCGCCGTGACCTGGGCCATCCTGGCGGTGATCCAGCGCCGCAACGTCAACTCGCGCCCGCTGCTGCAGGAGGCGTTGCGCGACGAACTCGGCCCGGACTACATCGACGTGCTCGAGACGCGGCCGGCCACGCCGTCGCCCACCGGTCGGCCCAGCGCATGGCGTACCACGGTGGCGCGACGCCGATACGTCGACACCACCGTTCGTTACGGCCCCCACGGCCGTGCCAACTTGGCGGACATCTGGTGTCACCGCGACCTGCCACGCGACGGTAAGGCCCCAGTGCTGGTGCAGGTCCCGGGCGGCGCGTGGGCGATCGGGATGCGCCGCCCACAGGCGTATCCACTGATGAGTCACCTTGCCGACCGCGGCTGGATCTGCGTGTCGCTGAGCTACCGGGTCAGCCCGATGCACACCTGGCCGGATCACATCGTGGACGTCAAGCGCGGGCTGACGTGGGTGAAGGAGAACATCGCGTCGTTCGGCGGGGACCCCGACTTCGTCGCGATCACCGGCGGGTCAGCCGGCGGTCATCTGGCTTCGTTGGCTGCGCTGACGCCGAACGATCCCGCGTTCCAGCCCGGCTTCGAGAACGCCGACACGTCGGTGGTGGCGGCGGTGCCGCTGTACGGCCGCTACGACTGGGTCAGCACACATGGCGAGGGGCGACGCGAATTCATCGCGTTCCTGCACAAGTTCGTGGTCAAAGAACCGATAGCCTCACACCGGGACATCTACATCGACGCATCCCCGATTCGGCGGTTACGGGCCGACGCGCCACCGTTCTTTGTCGTGCATGGCCAGGACGACTCGATCATCCCGTTCGGCGAGGCACGGGAGTTCGTTGAGGTGATGCGCGATGTGTCGAAGTCGCCTGTCGTCTACGCCGAATTGCCCTACACCCAACACGGTTTCGACATCTTCGGCTCGCCGCGAGCACACTACACCGCGGACGCGGTCGGCCAGTTTCTGTCCTGGGTGTACGCGACTAGACGGCCGTAGCCCGCGGCATCGCCGTCTCCACCTCGGTGAGATCACCGGAAATCCCAGCAGCACTTCGTATTTCGGTGAAGGCGTGGATCATCGCATCGGTGGCCTCGTGCGGATCGTCGAGGGTGAGGTCATCGGTGAGCACCGAGATGTTGAGCTGGTCGACATAGCTCCACACCGTGATGTTGATACCGCTGCCGGGCATCAGCGGTCCGACAGAATAGATTTCGCTGATCGTCGCACCGCCAATGCGGCCGCGCTCACGCGGCCCCGGCACATTGGAGATCGGCAGGTTCATCAGCTTGCTCTGCGCTTCGCGGTTCGCCATCCAGCGGAATACGGCCGGAGCAACCGACGGCGGCAGGTAAGCCGCCCACTGCGTGACCACCTCCGGCCCCATCAGGTGGAAGGCCTCTTTGGCGATCGAAGTGGCCACCGACGTCATCGCGACCCGTTCCATCGGGTCGTCCATCTGAACCGGCAGCGACACGTTCAACCCGAAGAACTCGTTGCCGGTCAGCCGCTCCGGCGATGTGTTCAGGCTGGCCGGTACCGACGCGATCAGCGGCGAGTCGGCCCGACCGTCATAGCGCAGCAACAGTTCCCGAAGCGCGCCGGCGGCGGTGGCCAGCACCAGGTCGTTGATCGTGATGCCCAGCGTCTTGCTGGTCTGCTTGACGTCTGCCAACGACAGCGTCGCGGTCGCGAACCTGCGTCGCGGCGAGACGACGTGGTTGAGGAACGTCGGCGGCGGCGCGAAGTTCCGCGCCAACTCGGGGTGCTCGCCGCGCTCTTTGGACCGCTGCCGCACCCGTGAAACCCCAGCGGTGGTCTCGCGGACAAGCCGCGGCAGTCGCGCGAACTGCTGCAGGTGGTCGCGCCCGGCATCGCGCAACAGCTGGCCCGTCGACGGCGCGGCGTTGGTGGCGTAGAGGTCGCGCTCGTCTTGGATCGGCCCCGTGAGGTCCATCGCCTTGGCCATCAGATTGGCCGACGCGACGCCGTCCGCGAGAGCGTGATGCACCTTCCCGATCACCGCGAACCGATTGTTCGCCATCCCTTCCGCGAAATACATCTCCCACATCGGCCTGCCGCGGTCCAGCGGCGTGCCAGCGATCTCGCCGATCACCTCGTTCAGTTCGCGTCGGCCGCCGGGCCGCGGCACCCGCACCCGCCGCAGGTGGTAGCCAAGGTCGACATCGGATTTCTCCATCCACATCGGATGGTGCAGCTTCAGCGGAATGTCGACGAGTTTGTAGCGCAGCGGCTCGAGCAGATGCAGGCGGCGGCGCAATGTTCGCCGGAACAACTCGAAGGTGAAGTCACCGTCGAAATCGGTGACGTCGATGACGCCGATCTTGAGCGTGTGGGTGTGAACGTTCGGGGTTTCGCTGTAGAGCAGCATGGCATCCCAGCCGTTGAGTCGCTTCACTGCCCACCCCATTCATGGACGAGACCAACGGGTTCTGATGCCGTCTATATAACCTCTTTCGCCCTTGCCAATGAACGGCTTCGGTGGATCTCGTCGAGGAACAGCCCGACGGCCATCGCGGCAGGGCCGGTGCGCCAGCCGTCGGTCATGTCGAAGCCGTGATGTCCCCCCTCCAGATAGCCAACCGCCGATCGCGACGTAGCCCGCAGTTTCTCGACGAAGACCCGCGCCTGTTCCACCGGAATGACCGTGTCGGCGCTGCCGTGCACCACAAGGAACGGCGGAGCGTCCGGCCCGACCCGTGTGATCGGGGAGGCCCTGCGGTACGCGTCCTGGTGCCGCGCGTACCGCTTCCTGACGACGATGCGTTCCAGGAAGTCGACGAAGCGCTCCCGCTCGGGTGTTGACCTGTCCTCCCAGTCGTAGCGGCCGTAGAGGGGAACCACCGCGTCAACCGAGGTGTCGGCGTCCGGCGGCAGGTCTCCGTGAAAGTCCGGATCGTCGGGCGTCAGTCCGGCCAGCGCCGCAAGGTGGCCGCCGGCGGAACAGCCTGCGATCGTGACGAATTCGCGGTCGCCGCCGAAGCGGTCGACGTTGGCGCGCGCCCATGCGACCGCCGCCTTGACGTCGCGGATGTGACAAAGCCAGCGGTGATGTGGCGACACCCGGTAGTCGATGGACAAGCAGACCCAGCCCCGTTCCGCCAGGTGTGCCATCAGCGCGTAGCCCTGCAGCGTCCGGCTGCCGTGCACCCACGCACCGCCCGGCACGAACACCGGGACCGGCGCCGGCCCGGGGGAGTCCTTATGCCGCCAGACGTCGAGCAGCTGGGTCGGTCGGGACCCGTACCGGACGGAGCGTCGATACAGGTAGCGCCGACGCTGCTCGGGGCCCCGCAATAGCGGAGCCAGCCGGTCGGGGGCCGGCCAGTCGGTCGGGGGCCGGCCAGTCGACATCCAGGTGATCCGCCGACACGATCCCGCGCAGCGCTGCCGCGGCAACCGTGTTCGTCTGCTCCCGCTCGTGTTTGCCGATATCAGCCGCGCGCGGAGCCAGCATGTTGCGCATCGCCGACGACGCGAAATCGGGCGCGTGCCGGTAACCCCACACTCCCATCGCGGTCAGGCCGCCGAGCGGCTCAAGGTGCCTGCCTACCAGCGGCAACGACGCGTATGCGTCGTTCATGGCCAACATGTAATCGAGCGGACGGGCTCGAACGAACCACATCGCCTGTGCCCGCAACCTCGGCCCGCGCCCCCCAGGATGTCGCGAATCCATTTGCGCAGACTACCCCCGCGGTGGTCGTGGGAAACGCAAAAGTGTGCCCCGAAACGCGCCCGATCTTTAGATGCGTTAGCTTTCCCTTGACAACGCCGTCATCACCGCCGAAGGACGCAGCACGTGAGCACATCTGCGCTGGCCATTTCCCCAGAACATCGCGATTTGGCGGCTGCCGCCGCCGGGCAGCTGTCGCGCCTCAAAAGCCTTGCCGCCGCCCGTGCCAGTCTCGAAGGCGGCTCGAACCATCCATCCGACATTTGGGCGGCGTCGGCCGAGCTGGGCTGGAACGGCCTGGCCATCTCCGAGGAGCATGGCGGATCAGGCTTTGGGCTCGCCGAGCTGGCGATCGTGCTGGAGGCCCAGGGTCGCCAGCTGTCCCCGGGGCCATTTCTGCCGACAGTTGCGGCCTCGGTCGTGATCGACCGGTGCGCATCGGATTCTGTTCGCGCCCAACTGCTGCCGGGCCTTGCGGACGGCAGCAAGGTCGGTGCACTGGCTTTGTCGGGCACGGTGATCGTCGGCTCGGACCTGGTGGTCAGTGGAGAGAGCCCCGCAGTGCTCGGCGCCCCCGACGCAGACGTGCTGGTGATCGCCGCGGGCGAGGACGTCGTGGTGCTCGACGCGAAGGCCGACGGGGTGACGGTCACGGTGCTGCCGGGGGTGGACACCACGCGCAGCGTGGGCTCGGTCGCGCTGAGCGGTGTGAAAGTCGACGAAGATCGCGTCCTGCGAGGCGCAGCGCAGCGGGCCCGCACGGTGTTCCGGATCCTGGCGTCCGCCGAGGCGATCGGCACGAGCTGGGCCGCCCTTGAGATGGCCCGTGACTACGCGAACGTTCGCGAGCAGTTCGGGCGGGTGATCGGCACCTTCCAGGCTGTCAAGCATCACCTGGCCAACATGCTGGTCAGCGCCGAGCAGGCCACCGCCGCCACCTGGGACGCCGCCCGCGCTGATGACCTCGACAGCGCGTGGTTCGCCGCCGCGGTCGCCGCAGCGCTTGCGATCCAGACACAGATCTTCAACACCGAGAAGAACATTCAGCTTCACGGCGGGGTGGCCTTCACGTGGGAGCACGACGCGCACCTGTACCTGCGGCGCGCCCGAACGCTGGCCGCGCTGACGGCCGACGGCGACGACCCGCTTGTCGACATCGTCGAGGCACGGCGGGCCGGCATCGCGCACGGCGCGTCGTTCACGCTGCCCCCCCAGGCCGACGAGTACCGGCAGCGGGCACGCGACACCGTCGCAAAGCTTCGGGCGCTGCCCAAAGACCAGCAGCGCGACTTCCTGGTCGACTCGGGATACCTTGTGCCGCACTGGCCCAAGCCGTGGGGCCGGGAGGCCGACGCGGTCGAGCAGTTGGTGATCGAGGAAGAATTCGCCGGTGTAGGAGTTCCGGACCTGGGCATCACCGGCTGGGTGATCCTGACGATTGCCCAGGCCGGCACCGACGACCAGCGCGAGCGCTGGGTGGAACCCGTGCTACGCGGCAAAGAGATGTGGTGCCAACTGTTCTCCGAGCCCGGCGCCGGCTCCGACGCTGCGGCCGTGCGGACCGCGGCCAAGCGGGTCGAGGGCGGATGGCAGGTCACCGGGCAGAAGGTATGGACCAGCCTGGCGCGTGACTGCCAGTGGGGCCTGGCGACGGTACGCACCGACCCCGAAGCGCCGAAGCACGCCGGCGTCACGATGATGGCGATCGACATGAATGCCCCTGGCGTGCAAGTCAAGCCGCTGCGCGAGATCACCGGCACCTCGCATTTCAACGAGGTGTTCTTCGACGACATTTTCGTCCCCGACGCCGACGTGGTAGGCGACGTCAACCGCGGCTGGCTGGTGGCCCGCGCCACGCTCGGCAACGAGCGAATCTCGATCGGCGGCGGCTCGTCCGGCACGCTCGCGGTCACGCTCGACGACCTGATCAAGCTGCTCGACAGCGCGCCGGCCGAGACGGCGGCCGCCTATGTTCGTCAGGTCGGTGAGGTGATCGCCGATTTCCACACGCTGCGGCTACTCAATCTCCGCCGGGTCAGTCGGGCCATCGCCGGCGCGCAGCCCGGGCCGGAGGGCAACGTGACCAAGCTGGTGTTGGCCGAACAGTCACAACGACTCACCGAGCTGGGCATGGATCTGGCCGGACCGGCCGCGGTGGTCGGGCAGACGCCGAGACTGACGGGGTCCTACCTCGGCGCCCGCGCGATCACGATCGCCGGTGGTACGTCGGAGATCTCCCGCAACACGATCGCCGAACGCATCCTCGGACTGCCCCGAGATCCGTTGCTCAAGTAGCGGCCGGGTCGTTCCCTACTCAGGCGTATTTGTTCCACCACTGGTGAAGGTCGAATGCCGGCAACACCGCGCGACGGGACCGAAAGCTTCATCCAACGGAGGTATCAGTGGCACAGCTCGGCATCGCCGACTTCCCCGGTACAGCGATTACATACAAACTGATCAGAGAGGAACTCCGGCGCAGGAGGACTCATCTGGTTGGGCACCGCACGCAATCCCTGGAACAGCACCTCTGCAACACCTTTCACATACTGGCCGCGTGGCAACAGCCGCTCCGCGTGCAATATGCGGGCCTAGTACACAGCGTGTACTCCACCGACATGTTCAACCATCGGACTTTCAACATGACCGAACGTGACCGAGTTCGCGCGTTGGTTGGTGAGGTGGCCGAGCGGCTCGCCTATCTCTTTTGCATCATCGACCATCGTGAGCTGCTATCCGCAGTGCGTGCATCAGCTAACGAAACTACCGATGCGTTCGAATTGACTAGCCGCGTGGATGGCCACACCGTGCCCCTAACGCCCGCGGACGTCGGTGACCTTCTGATCATCTACATGGCTAACGCTGCGGAGCAGAGCTGCCGACCCGACCGCTCGCCTGCGCGGTGGATATCCAACGTTTCGCTTCTGGGTCGCGAGGCGCGACGGTTCGCCGAGGTCACTCCGCCAGTGTTGGACGGCTGCACCACATTGGTTTCCACGACCGAAGAAGACCAGTTGCTCGGCGACTACCAGCATTTGGTTGCCGGGTTCGGGAACGCCGATGACGGCGCAGAGCGCAGCCAGCGTCGCGGGCGGAAGCCCATCGACTGGCCCTTCGTCACGGAGCCGCTCGTCTGGATGGGTTACCACGAAATCACCCACGACACAGGGCAGGACGCCAGTGAACTCGGCCGGGCCGCGGCTGCGCGGCTGCGGCAATGGGGCACCCCCTGGGATAAGCGACTGAATCTGCGCCAATGGCAACAGATGTGCGCGGCTCTCTGTGACGAAACGAAAACGGACGAACTCGCGTTCGTTGCGCGGCGGACCGCTGCGGCGATGAAGGCCGTGCGACCGTCACCCGAACGTCTCTACCTGGAACTCGCACGAACAGAGCTACTGCCGGGTGGAGGTCGCGCCGTGGGCGACAGCCAGCGGTCGGCTGCATGCGACGCCAACGCACAGCCCACGTTACCGGCGCGGTTTCAGATGTACATCGCCGGACTGAGGACGAATCATGAAAAGCCTCGGATGACCAGATATCCCGGGCTGCGAGCGATGCCATGGCACGACCCCCAACAGTTCCGGCTTGTGCGCGATCTGGAGGCGGTAGCCGACGTGGTCGCCGCCGAGGTGCACGCGCTCGCCGGCTGTGGATTCCAAGAGGAGGCCGAGAACATCAACCGGTCGGGCCGGTGGAGCGTCCTGTTCCTCTATGAGCGAGGCCGAAAGAACGAGCACAACTGCAGTCTCTGCCCGCAGACCGTCGCTGCGATCGAGGCGAACCGCACCGTGCTCAGCCTCGGTGGCCTCGCCTACTTCTCAATGCTGGAACCTGATACACACATCGCCCCTCATACAGGGCCGACCAACTTGCGGTTGCGTTGTCATCTCGGCATCGACGTGCCGGAGGGCTGTGGGTTGCGCGTCGGCGGAATCGAGCGCACGGCCGAGGAAGGGCGATGTGTAGTTTTCGACGACAGCTTCACCCACGAGGCCTGGAACCGCAGCGCCCAACCGCGGGTGGTGCTCGTCGTGGACTTGTGGCATCCCGACCTCACCGACGACGAGGTGGCATTGTTGAACGGGCTGCATCGCTATGGAACCGCTACCGGTCTTCAATTGATCCGCTATTGGAACCGCAACCGGGCCAGGACCGGCGGCATCGGCCGCCGCGAATCGCCGTCGAGAACAGAGCAGAGCCAAGGCCAGCTCGAATCACGGGCCTAGTTCATTGGTAGCTTTTGTCCTGACATGCCCGGCTGCTGCCGCGGCCGTCGCGATTAAGTCCATAAAGAGTATCGAAACGATCAAGAAAGGTTGCGCGATTTATGCCGCGTGACAGGGGCTTTCATCCAGATCTGCGCCGAATGGCGCTGTTCACGCCGAGGGGGCTGCTTGGGCCGCGAACCCTGCCGCTGATGCGAAGGCTTGAGCGGTTACAGAGAATCCGCGCGCCCGACGGCGTTGACGTGGTGCCGCTCGGCGAGGGCGCCGGGGTCCGGGTTTTCCGTCCCGCGGGCATCGCCGCCCCGTCGCCGGCTCTGCTGTGGATTCACGGCGGCGGCTACGTCATCGGCCGCGCGGCCCAAGACGACAGGCTGTGCCGCCGATTCGTCAAGGCGCTCGACATCACGGTCGCCTCGGTGGAATACCGGCTGGCGCCGGAGAACCCGTATCCTGCTTCGCTGGACGACTGCTACACGGCGCTCACCTGGCTGGCGGCCCAGCCGGACGTCGACCCGTCGCGGCTGATGATCGGTGGCGCCAGCGCCGGCGGCGGCCTGGCGGCCGCGCTGGCCCTGGCGGCGAGGGATCGCGGCGAGTTCACCCCGGTGTTGCAGCTGCTCACCTATCCGATGCTCGATGACCGCAGCTCGTCACGAACAGACGTGGACCCGAAGCGATTTCGGTTGTGGAACCAGCGCAGCAATCAGTTCGGCTGGGCGTCGTATCTCCGCAATGCCGACCCTGCCGTCGCGGTGCCCGCCCGACGCGCGGACCTGACCGGTCTGCCCCCTGCCTGGATCGGCGTCGGCACCCACGATCTGTTCTTCGAAGAAGACCTCGCCTACGCCGAGCGGCTGCGAGCGGCCGGGGCGCACTGTGACGTCGAGGTCGTGTCCGGGGCGTTCCACGGCTTCGACCAGATCGTGCCGAGTGCGGGCGTGTCGAAAGCGTTCTTCTCCAGCCAGTGCGCGGCGATGCGGTCGGCGCTGGGCTGACGCCGGCGAACGCGCTCGCTACTTCTCGGCGAGTTCTCGCGGCACGACCAACACGTCGACCAGTGCCCCGTTGCGCCACACGGTCATCTCGATGCGGCGGGCGATCGCGTCCTCGACCATCAACTTCTGGATCGCGGTGGCGGTCACCACGCTGTGGCCGTCCACGCTGACCACGATGTCGCCGCGCCGCAGACCCGCCTCATCGGCCGGGCTGCCCCGCACCACGCTGGCGATCTGGAGTCCGGTCGCGGTGCCGAGCTTGGCCGCCACCGCGGGCGCGACCGGGATGTGAGCGCCGGCGATGCCGAGCCACGCGCGCCGCACCCGCCCGGTGGTCATCAGCGCCGCGATGATCTTGTGTGTCGAGGAGTTGACCGGCACGGCCAGGCCAAGGCCGACGCCGGCGACGGCCGTGCTGACGCCGACCATACGGCCGCGGCTGTCGGCCAGCACACCGCCGCTGTTGCCGGGGTTCAGCGCAGCATCGGTCTGGATCACCTCGTCGACGACGCGGCCGTTGCGGGTCGGCAGCGAACGGCCGAGGCCGGACACGATGCCGGCAGTCACGCTGCCCGTCAGGCCCAGCGGGTTGCCCACGGCGACGACCAATTGACCGACACGGAGTTCTTCTGCGCGGCCCATGGCCACCGGGGCGGGCACGCTGCCACGGGCCTTGAGCACCGCGAGGTCGGACAGCACATCGCAGCCGACCAGGTCGGCGCTGGTGGTCGTGCCGTCCGCGAAGGCGGCCTCCGCGGACTTCGCGCCCGACACGACGTGGGCACTGGTCAGCATGTAACCATCCGACGTGATCACGCTCGCGCTGCCGGCGCCGTCCCCGCGCGACGAACGCACGACCAGGCTGGCCACGCTCGGCAGCACGGCGCGCGCGACCTCGGTCACCACCGCCGAGTACGCGTCGAGCGCTTCGTCGTCACGGTCTTCAGCCATAACCCATTGAGCGCCGGGCCGCGGCGGGGTATGCCTGGGTTCGCTGCGGGCAGAACCGTCGCACCGGCTAGAACTGCAGCGCCGAGAACCGCCAATCCAGCACGGGTCGGTCACCCTCCGGGCCCGCGGCGCTGACCAGCGAGCGCAGCCGCAAGACCCCACCGCCATCGGACAGCGCTTCGGCAGCCTCCACGTGCAACTCGCTGTGCAGCGTGTCGCCCTCGTGCACCGGCCCGGTGTGGTCGCACGACTCCCACGCCAGCACGGTGGCCAGGTTGGGCAGCAGCCGGCTGGCCTGGGCCAGTGCCAGGCCGATGGTGTGTCCGCCATACACCAGCCGCTGGCCCAGCACCCGCGAATCATGGTGAACCGCAGCAATGTTCAGCGTAAGCCGAGCCAGCTCCGGCGCGCTGGAGACGACGTCCGCGCTGCCGTTCAGAACCGCGCCTGCCAGCCCGGGGTCGAAATGCGGTCCCGGCACTCGCTCGCGGAACGCGTCGCCGTCCCATCCGTCGAAGGCGTGCGGGGTGGGCGTGGACTCCGCGCCGATCGAGGACAGGTCGTCGGCCGGCGGCTCCCGGACGGGGTCGGCGTCGGGGCTCAGCGGCAGCATCGCGCACCGGTAGAAGTCCAGCACCAGCCGGCCGAGTTGGTCGATCGTCGTCATCCGCAGCGCCGCCATGCCGGTTGGTGCACGGCCGGGCCGGAGTGAATTCTGCCGCAAGCCAACGACTTCCGTGCGGGTGAACAGGCTGTCCCCGATGACGGGGAACCGGTAGAACACCAGGCCGCGGTAGAACAGGTTGGCCTTGACGCGGCGGGTCACCAGCGTCGACTGCCCGATCGCGAGGTCGCACACCAGCCCGGGATGGGCCAGTGCGGCAGCGGCTCCGGTCACCTCGTACGACAGGTGAGCGTCCAGCGGCAGCCGCAGCCGGTCACCGAGGATCGCCTGGTGCGTCGCGGCGACGCCGGCCGTCAGCGTCATCGACGGCGCGGTGTCGAAAACCTGGCCGACCTTGAGTTGGTCGAAATAGGGGCCGTCGTTCATCGCCGCTCTTTCTGCCGGAGCAGTACACCTACCGGGTCACGCTGCGTCGCTCGGGCTGAGAGTACTTCTCGATCAGCCGCTGCTTGTAGAGCTTGCCTATGTCGGTGCGGGGCAGCTGCGCCTCGAACGAGATCGACCGAGGACACTTATAGTGCGCCAAGCGTTCTCGCAGCCACGCCAGCAACTCGTCGGCGAACGCGTCGGTGGCGTCGGCCGGATCGACGGTCTGCACCACTCCCTTGACCGACTGCCCCATCTCGTCGTCGGGAATGCCGAACACCGCGGCGTCGAGCACCTTCGGATGGGTGACCAACATGTTCTCCGCCTCCTGCGGATAGATGTTGACCCCGCCGGAGATGATCATGTGATGACGCCGGTCGGTGAGGAACAAGTATCCGTCGTCGTTGACGTAGCCGACGTCGCCTACGGTCACCCAGCCGTGCTTGTCTTTGGACGCAGCGGTTTTCGTCGGGTCGTTGAGGTATTCGAAGGCGTGACCGCCCTCGAAGTAGATCTCTCCGGCCTGCCCCGGCGGCAACTCGTTACCGTCCTCGCCGACGATGTGGACATTGCCGAGTGAGGCCTTTCCGACCGACCCCGGGTGCGCCAGCCAATCCTCCGCACTGATCAGCGTCGACCCGATGGCCTCCGAGGACGCGTAGTACTCGTCGACTATCGGCCCCCACCAGTCGATCATCTGCTTCTTGATCTCCACCGGGCACGGCGCCGCCGCGTGTATCACCCGCTTGAGGCTCGAGACATCGTACGAATTACGCACCGGCTCAGGCAGTTTCAGCATCCGAGTGAACATCGCGGGCACGAACTGGCCGTGGGTGACGCGGTAACGCTCGATCGCGTCAAGGGCGCCCTCGGGGTCGAACTTCTCCATCACGACTGTGGTGATGCCTGCGGACTGAACCGTCATCGACCACACCGAGGGTGCCGTGTGGTACAGCGGCGCCGGGCTCAGGTAGACCGAATCGCGGTCCATCCACACATCCACCAGCGCCGACATCATGCCAGGCGCCTCCGCCGGACAGACATGCGGCAATTCGCGCTTGATCCCCTTCGGCCGGCCGGTGGTGCCCGACGAGTACTGCAGCAGATCGCCCTCGCGCTCGTCGTCGATGGGCGTATCCGGTTGATCCGCAACGCATTCGGGATAGCGCAGCCAGCCGTCGAGGTCGTCGTCCGCCAGCATCAGGACACTGGGCAGGCCGTTCATGTCCTCTGCCAGGTTCTCGCAGGTCTTCCGCAGCGCCGCCGAGCCGATGATCGCCGAAGCCCCGCTGTTGTCGATGATGTAGGCGGCCTCGCCCGAGGTCAGATGGGTGTTGATCGGGACGTAGTACAGGCCGCTGCGCCGAGCGGCCCACATGACGGCGTGGATGTGCTCGTTGTTCTCCATCAGGATCGCAACGACATCGCCTTCCCGCAGACCCGCACGGCGGAAGTAGTGCGCCAACCGGTTCGCCCTGGCCTCGAGATCATCGAACGTGAGGACGGTGCCCGACGGGTGGAGGATGATCGCCGGCTTACCGGCTCCCAGGTAGTCCCGAATCTGCATGGGCAGACTCTACGATGCCCGGATTTGACAGGTGTCAAGCGCCCGGCGCTAGGGCGTCACTCGCCGAGCCGGTGCTTGAGTGCGTCGAACTCGTCCTTGATCCCGGTGGGCAGCTTCTCGCCGACGAAGTCGAACCACTCCTCGATGAGCGGCAGTTCTTCGCGCCACTCCTGCGGATTGACCGACAGGGCCTCATCGACGTCGGCGTCATCGACATCGAGGCCGTCCAGATCCAGGTCGCCGGCCGTCGGGACGATGCCGATCGGCGTGGACTGCCCGGACGCACGGCCCTCGACCCGCTCGATGATCCACTTGAGCACCCGGCTGTTCTCGCCGAAACCGGGCCACAGGAACCGGCCGTCGTCACCGCGGCGGAACCAGTTGACGAAGAACACCTTCGGCAGCTTGGACTCGTCGGAGTTCTTGCCCAGGTCGATCCAGTGCTGGAAGTAGTCGCCGACGTTGTAGCCGAGGAACGGCAGCATCGCCATCGGGTCGCGGCGCACGGTGCCGACCTTGCCCTCGGCGGCGGCGGTCTGCTCGGAGCCCAGCGTCGCGCCGATGAACACCCCGTGCTGCCAGTTGTTGGCCTGCGTCACCAGCGGCACGGTGGTCTTGCGGCGGCCGCCGAACAGGATCGCCGAGATCGGCACGCCCTGCGGGTCGTCCCACTCCGGCGCCAGCGTGGGGCACTGCGACATCGGGGTGCAGTAACGCGAGTTCGGGTGCGCGGCCTTCTCTTTCGAGTCGGGCGTCCAGTCGCGGCCCTTCCAGTCGATGAGGTGCTGCGGGTCCCCTTCCACACCTTCCCACCAGACGTCGTCGTCGTCAGTCAGCGCGACGTTGGTGAAGACGGTGTTGCCTGCTTCGATCGTCTTCATCGCGTTCGGGTTGGACTTCCAGTTGGTGCCCGGCGCGACGCCGAAGAACCCGAACTCCGGGTTCACCGCGTACAGCCGGCCGTCCTTGCCGAACCGCATCCATGCGATGTCGTCACCGAGGGTCTCGGCGCGCCATCCCGGGACCGTCGGTGAGATCATCGCCAGGTTGGTCTTGCCGCATGCCGACGGGAACGCCGCAACGACGTAGTAGGCCTTGTTCTCCGGCGAGATCAGCTTGAGGATCAGCATGTGCTCGGCGAGCCAGCCCTCGTCGTGGGCGATCGCCGACGCGATCCGCAGCGCGTAGCACTTCTTGCCGAGCAGCGCGTTGCCGCCGTAGCCGGAGCCGTAGCTCCAGATCTCGCGGGTCTCCGGGAAGTGGGTGATGTATTTGGTGTCGTTGCACGGCCACGGCACGTCTTTTTCACCGGGCTCCAGCGGGGCGCCGACCGAGTGCAGCGCCTTGACGAAGAAACCGTCCTCGCCGATCTTGTCCAGCGCTGCGTTGCCCATCCGGGTCATCGTGCGCATCGACACGACGACGTACTCGGAGTCGGTGATCTCGACGCCGAGCTTGGGGTCGTCCGCGCCGAGCGGGCCCATGCAGAACGGCACCACCCACATCGTGCGGCCACGCATGCAGCCGCGGTACAGGTCGGTCATGATGCCCCGCATCTCGGCGGGGTCCATCCAGTTGTTGGTGGGCCCGGCGTCGATCTCGCGTTCGCTGCAGATGAACGTCCGCGACTCAACGCGTGCCACATCGGAGGGCGCAGAGCGCGCCGCGTAGGAATTCGGCTTCTTGTCCGAGTTCAGCGTGATGAACGTGCCGGCGTCGACGAGGTGCTCGCACAACCGGTTGTATTCCTCTTCGGATCCGTCGGCGAACGCCACCCGGTCCGGCTGGGTGAGTTCGGCCACGTCGCGAACCCATGCCAACAGGCCCTCGTGCTTCGTCGGTGCACTGTCTAGACCCGGAATGGTCGCTGCGGTCATCAATCTTCTCCTGTAAGTCTCCTGCGTACGGTTCTCGGCCAGGACGCAGGCCACATGGCGCCGGCGCGGCGTTCACGTTCAGTCCCTAAATTAGAGGTTAACGCCATTCGCACGCCGCTGGTAAACCTGGCCGGAGCCGAATTTCTCACAAGAACGATTCAGTTCGTCGATGTCCCCGTTGCGGGGGTGCCCGCGGCGCTGCCGTCGAGCTCGGCCTGCACCGCCTCCAACGCGCGATGCAGCAGCGGCAGCTCGCGGCTGCGCAGGGTGGCGGCGCTGCGCGCCGCGATCGCATGCTCGCGCAGCTCAGCGTCGATTCCAGCGACACGGTCGGCCAGGCTGGCCGCCCCGGCCTCGTCACGTTCGGCCTGCTCGGCGGTCAGTGTGGTCTCGGCCTTCAGCACCCTGTCAGCGACGTGGCGCTCCAACACCGCACCCAGCTCACCGATGATCTCGCCGACCCAGTGGTCCAGTACCGATCGATCGTGCAGCAAACTGCGAGTGCGGACCACCCACATCGCGACGCCGATTCCCACCAGCGCGCCTGCCGCCAGCCCGGCCGCGGTGTAGCCCGGCGCCAGGTTGGCGAACAACCGGGTCAGCGTCAACGCGATCCCCAGGCCGAAACCCGCTCCGAGCAACATCATGAGTCGCGTCTCGAGCCGACGTGACTTCAGCGGGGGCGACGGCACCGGCGGGCTCTGCGGGGCGGGCGCACTTCCGGGCGGAGTCAGGTCGAGCTCGGTCGCGAGATCGCTGAGGTGCTTGGTGATGCCGGCATCGACCTCCGAGACCACCTCGTCGACACGGCCGCGCACATAATCTTCGAACGCCGGGATACGGCGCCGCGTCATCTCGGACGCGTCCTCCTGCAGTTCGCCGCGCACCGACGTGCAGCGGTTCCGGGCGAAGTACGTGAGCTGCACCTTCGCCTGCTGAATCTGGCTGCGCAGACCGATCGTGCGCTCCGACTTCGTCAGCCGGCGTCGCCGCAGCATCTCGCTACGTTCCTCGCGCAGCGCCACCGTCCGGACCTCGCGCCCGAAGCCGGCCGCGTCGTCGTCATGGCGCCGTACCGCACCGCGCAACCGAGTTTGCCACGCGCGCAATCTGTTTCGCCGCGCCAAATCGGGATCTGCCAGGCCGCGCCGCACCGCGTCGACCACCGGGTCGAGTGTCGGTTCTCCAAGCTCGGGCGCGGCAGCCACACCGACCCACGCGACGTCGCGGTAGCGCGGATTGTGTTTCCACAGCGCTGCGCGGTCCGCGGCCAGCACGTCACGCCAGTTGCGGTGCGCGTCGATCTTCGACACCGCGCCGATCACAAGATCGGTGTTGACCGCCGCCGAGTCGAGCAATGCGCAGTCCGACTCGGTGAGCGGCGCGACGGCGGAGGCCACGAACACGATCGCCACCGGGCTTTCCCCGGCGTGGAGTTCGTCGGCTTCGACGAACGACTGCGCGGGCATGCGTCGCCGAAGCGCCGCGATGAGGCTGGACGAGCCCGCCAGCCAGGGTCCGGTCACCAGCACGGCGTCGCGTGTCTCGACCCCCGGGCCGGTGACGCCCGGGTGGATCGCCGCCACCAGTTCGTCGACCGGGGCGACCGGATCGCCTTCGCCGTCCGTCACCGGACGCCCTCCCGCCGCAGGGCCTTCCGCCAGAACCGCAGCGACCCGCGGGCGATGTCGGCCCCGCACGCCGAAACGCGTGAATCGTCGACTTCGGCGGCGAAAATCTGGTGCCCCTGTCTACTCACGTGCCTCCCGGTCAATGACCGGCCCCCTTATCAGCCAAATGGTGACACCTCCTGCGCGTCGGCGCGACTGCTTGGCCTAAGGACCTGCAAATACCAGTAAAGACAACTGTTGGGTATCAATCTGCACCAGATAAGGAGGTCACTTAGTTTCATAGGCCACCATTAACGAATGCAAACGCAGCGCGACGAGTGGCCGGACACTTTGGCCGGCCCGAATCGGGCGCCGCATCTGCATCGTCGGGTGACCAGTTTCCGGTCCCGGCGGTCGGCGTTGACGCAGGCCCAGCAGCAGACGTGGGACAGGCTATGGCCCGTGCTCGGACCCGAGGCGCTGCCCGACGCTGAGCCGCTGGATGCCGACCGCTGGTTTGGCAGGTCTGCCCCGGTCGTTCTCGAAATAGGCTGCGGCACAGGGACTTCGACGGTCGCAATGGCCCAGGCCGAGCCGCATCTGGACGTTGTCGCCGTCGAGGTGTACCGCCGCGGGCTTGCGCAGCTGCTCGGCAGGATCGATCGCGAGGGCATCCCCAACATCCGGTTGATTCGCGGCGACGGGCTCGACGTCCTCGAGCGCATGGTCGCCAGTGACTCGCTGACCGGGGTGAGGGTGTTCTTCCCCGACCCGTGGCCCAAGTCACGGCACCACAAGCGCAGGCTGCTGCAGCCGAACACCGTTGCGCTGATCGCCGACCGGCTACGGCGTGGCGGAGTGCTGCACGTAGCCACCGACCACCCTGGCTATGCGGAGCAGATCGCCGAGGTTTCAGACGCCGAGCCACGGTTGCGTCGCGTCGACCCCGACCGCGCACTGCCCATCTCGGTGCGCCGCCCCATCACCAAGTACGAGACCAAGGCGCACCATGCCGGCAGCGCCGTGGCCGAGCTGCTCTGGGAGAAGCCATGAGCATGACGGAAGAAATGGTCGTCGCGGCTCCCGACCGCACCGACCCGGCCGAGGCGGCTCCCACGCAGCGGCAGGTGCTTCTGGTGTGGGACGCGCCGAACCTCGACATGGGGCTGGGCTCGATCCTGGGCGGGCGGCCGACAGCCGCCCACCGGCCCCGGTTCGACGCGTTGGGGCGTTGGCTGCTGTCCCGCACCGCCCACCTGTCCACCGGGCACGGCGACGTGTCGCTGGAACCCGAGGCCACGGTGTTCACCAACATCGCCCCAGGTAGCGCAGATGTTGTGCGGCCATGGGTGGAGGCCCTGCGCAACGTCGGCTTCGCGGTCTTCGCAAAGCCTAAGATCGACGAGGACAGCGACGTCGACAGCGACATGCTGGACCACATTGCGCTGCGGCAAGGCGAAGGGCTGGCCGGCCTGCTGGTTGCCTCCGCCGACGGGCAGGCGTTTCGCCAGCCGCTGGAGGAGATTGCCAGGTCGGGCGTGCCCGTCCAGGTGCTCGGATTTCGCGAACATGCGAGTTGGGCGCTAGCGTCGGACGCGTTGGAGTTCGTCGACTTGGAGGACATTCCCGGCGTTTTCCGGGAGCCACTGCCCCGAGTCGGCCTAGATTCGCTACCAGACCAAGGGGCGTGGCTGCAGCCGTTCCGGCCGCTGTCGTCGCTACTGACCGCGAAGGTGTAGACGACGAGAATGATGCGCGGTCTGCGAGAAAGAGCTAGTTAGGAGCATAGGTGTTCGCCTGGTGGGGTCGAACTGTGTACCGCTACCGGTTCATCGTGATCGGGGTGATGGTGGCGCTGTGCCTCGGCGGCGGCATTTTCGGGCTGAGCCTGGGAAGTCACGTCACCCAGAGCGGTTTCTACGACGACAACAGCCAGTCCGCGAAGGCGTCGGTGCTGGGCGACGAGGTCTACGGCAGGGACAGAACGAGCCACATTGTCGCCATTTTCACCGCGCCCGACGGCCAAACGGTCGACGACCCGCAATGGCAGAAGGGCATCGTCGACGAGCTCAACAAGGTGCAGTCGGATCATCCCGACCAGATCCTCGGCTGGGTCGGTTGGCTGAAGGCACCGAATACGACCGACCCGACGGTGCAAAAGATGCATACGTCAGACATGAAACGCACCTTCGTCAGTATTCCGCTCAAGGGCAACAACGACGACGAAATCCTGAATAACTACAAAGCCGTCCAAAGCGACTTGCAAAAGCTCGACGGCGGCCAGGTCGAACTGGCCGGCCTGCAGCCGGTGGCCAACGAACTGACCGGAACGATCGCCAAGGACCAGAAGCGCGCAGAGGTATTGGCGGTGCCTCTCGTGGCGGTGGTGCTGTTCTTCGTGTTCGGCGGCGTGATCGCCGCCGGTCTGCCGGTGATTGTCGGGGGTCTGTCCATCGCCGGCTCACTCGGCATTCTGCGGTTGATCGCGGTATTCGGGCCGGTGCACTACTTCGCCCAGCCCGTTGTCACGATGATCGGCCTCGGTATCGCGATCGACTACGGGTTGTTCGTGGTCAGCCGCTTCCGTGAAGAGATCGCCGACGGCTACGACACCGAGACGGCGGTACGCCGCACGATGATGACCGCCGGGCGGACCGTGACGTTCTCGGCGGTGATCATCGTCGCGTCCGCGGCCGGCCTGCTGTTGTTCCCGCAGGGCTTCCTCAAGTCACTGACCTACGCAGTCATCGCGGCGGTGATGCTTTCCGCGATCCTGTCGGTCACCCTGCTGCCCGCCAGCCTCGGCATCCTCGGCCAGAACGTCGACGCGTTCGGTGTGCGCACACTGCTGCGGGTTCCGTTCTTCCGCAACTGGAAGCCCACCAACTGGTGGCTCAACTGGCTGGCAGACCGCCTGCAGAGGACGAAGACGCGCGAAGAGGTCGAGAACGGCTTCTGGGGAAAGCTGATCAACCGGGTGATGAAGCGGCCGGTGCTGTTCGCCGCGCCGATCATCATCGTCATGATCCTGCTGATCGTTCCCCTCGGGAAGCTGTCCCTGGGCGGTATCAGCGAGAAATACCTGCCGCCCAGCAACCCGGTGCGCCAGGCGCAGGAAGACTTCGACCGGACCTTCCCGGGCTTCCGCACCAACCAGCTGACGCTGGTCATCCAGAAGGCCAGCCCGCCTCAGATCGACGAGATCGCCAACAAGGCCGCGCAAATCAGCGGATTCACCAATCCGACTTGGGACCTGCGACCTGCCACCGACGAGGGCAACCACGATCCCAAGGTCACCGTCCTGCAGAACGGACTGGAGAACAGCAACGACGCCGCGGCGAGGATCTCCGACCTGCGGTCGATCACGCCTCCGAAGGGCGTGACCCTATGGGTCGGCGGCACACCGGCGCTGGAACAGGACTCGATCCACAGCATCTTCTCGCACATGCCGCTGATGCTGGTGATCCTGATCTGCACGACGACGATCCTGATGTTCCTGGCGTTCGGGTCGTTGGTGCTGCCGATCAAGGCGGCGGTGATGAGCGCGCTGACGCTGGGCTCGACGCTCGGCGTGCTGACGTGGATCTTCGTCGACGGCCACTTCTCGAAGTGGCTGAATTTCACGCCGACACCACTGACCGCCCCGGTGATCGGCCTGATCATCGCCGTGATCTACGGATTGTCCACCGACTACGAGGTGTTCCTCGTCTCCCGGATGGTGGAGGCCCGCGAGCGCGGCATGTCCACGGCCGAGGCGATCAGGCTGGGCACGGCGGCCACCGGGCGGATCATCACCGCCGCGGCGTTGATCCTCGTCATGGTCATGGGCGCCTTCGTGTTCTCCGACCTGGTGATGATGAAGTACCTGGCGTTCGGGTTCATCGCGGCGCTGCTGCTTGACGCGACCGTGGTGCGAATGTTCCTGGTGCCGTCGGTGATGAAGCTGCTCGGCGACGACTGCTGGTGGGCTCCCCGGTGGATGAAGCGGCTGCAGAACCGCATCGGCATGGGCGAAATCCACCTGCCCGACGAGCGCAAGCGGCCCAGTCACCGGGAGCCGGAGCCGGCGATGGTGGGCGCCCCGGTGGCGCCAACGCCGCCGCACGACCCCACGCACCCGGCCGTCGAGGGCACATCGCGGCCAGGTGCGCTACGGGCGGCACCGCGGCGCATCCCGCCGCAGCAGGAGCCATCGGTCGCCGGCACCACGCGGATACCGACGGCGCCGCGGAAAGCTCCGGCGGCGGAGCCGCAGACGACACGGCTGTCGACGGCCGCGAGGAACGCCGCCCGCGCAGTGGTGAACAACGCGACCGCGATCACACAGCGGACGCATCGGCCCCCTGCGCCCCGGCCGCCGCGAGAGGAGCGCGAGATCGAGTCGTGGCTCGGCGAGCTGCGCGGAGGGGCTCCGCCGCCACCACCCACGGGTCCGCCGCAGAGCCCGCCAAGGCCGTCGGCCGAGCCGACCCGCGCGATGCCGGACGCACGGCACGGCACCGTGTCCGGCGATGCCGACGAGACGACGGCGCTGCCGATGCATCGGCCGGCGAAGCCGACGAAGGACCCGGAGTCGACCGAAAAGATGCCGAGCCAGCGCCGTAAGCCGGCTCAGGAGCCGGACGACGACCAGCGTCAGCGGCGCGGTGGCGGCGTCAGTGCCCAGGACCTGTTGCGTCGCGAGGGCCGCATTTAGCCCTGAGGCGACACCGGCGGCGAGAAGGCATTGACCGAAGGGATTCTCACCTGATGCAACCCGAGACGCACACTAATCCGGTTCGCGTTCGCGGCGATCTCGACCCCGCCCTGTCACGCTGGCAGTGGCTGGTGAAGTGGATTCTCGCGATTCCGCACTACGTCGTCCTGTTCTTCTTGAACATCGCGTACGTCGTGGTCACGGTGATTGCGTTCTTCACAATCCTGTTCGCCGGGAAGTTCCCGAAGGGGCTGTTCGATTTCAACGTCGGTGTCCTGCGTTGGCGTTGGCGTGTCGCGTTTTACGCGCTGACCGCGCTCGGCACCGACAAATACCCGCCGTTCAGCCTGCGGCCGAAGCCGGATTATCCGGCCGACCTCGAGGTCGACCATCCCGAGCGCTTGCATCGAGGTCTGGTGCTGATCAAGTGGTGGCTGCTTGCCATTCCGCACTACCTGATACTGCTCGCGTTTTTCGCCGGCGCGCGGTGGTGGGCGACCAACGGCAACGGCGATTGGATGTTCGGCTACACCAGGGTGTCACTGATCATCGTGCTGCTCGTGATCGCCTTGGTGGGCCTGTTGTTCACCGGGCGCTACCCGCGGGGCCTGTATGACTTCGTGATGGGCATCAATCGGTGGGCCATCCGGGTGCGTGCATACACGTCGCTGATGCGCGACGAGTACCCGCCGTTCCGGCTCGACCAGGGAGAGCGCGAACCCGAGCCGCAGATCCAACCCGCGGCGCCGAGCGGGGCGTGAGCGACCGCACTATTCGTCGGACTCCGGCGGTTCTATCCGGTCGGGCTCGGCGCTGATTCCGACCGGCTCGTCGGGATCGGCGCGCTCGCCCGGAGCGCCGGTCTCCTCCGGGCGTTGGTTCAAAACGCGCACCGCGCTGTTGATAAACGCGATGGTCGGCACGGCGAGCAAGGCCCCAACGATGCCGAACAGCACGCCGCCGGTCGAGATGCCCAGCACGACGGCCAGCGGATGGATCGACACGGCGCGGCCCATCACGAGCGGCTGCAGCACGTGTGCCTCAAACTGCTGCACGGCGATGATCAGCCCCAGCGTGATCAGCGCATAGATGAAGCCCTTGGCGAGCAGCGCGACTATCACGGCGAGAAACCCCGACAGCACGGCACCCACCAGCGGGATGAACGCCCCGAGGAACACCAGCGACGCCAACGGCAGCGCCAGCGGCACCCCCATGATCGCCAGCCCCGTACCGATCCCGACCGCGTCGACAAACGCGACCAGAAACGTCGCGCGGACGTAGCCGATCAGTGATCCGAAACCAGCGCGGCCCGCGTCGCGCACCTTGTCCCGCACATCGCTCGGGAAGATCCGGGTCACGAACTCGTGGATGTTGCGGCCGCCGTAGAGAAAGAAGATCAGGGTGAACAGCACGACGAACGCGCCGGTGACGATCTCGGTGATCGTGCCCGCCGTGGACAACGCGCCGGTGGTCAGCTTCTCCTGGTTGTTGCGCAACGCCTCGATCGCCGAGTTGCCCGCGTTGTCGATCTGCTGTTTGCTCAGGTGGAACGGGCCGTTAATCAACCAGTTGCGGACGGTGTCGATGCTGTGGGTGACCTGCTCGATCAGCCCTGGCAAACCGTCGATGAACTGGCTGACGACGAAGCTGAGAATGCCGCCGAGAACCGCGAACCCAGTCAGCAGCAACAACAACACCGCCCAGCCGCGCGGAACGCGGTGCGTGTTGAGCCAGTCCACCCCGGGCAGTAGCAACGCAGTGAGCATCCCCGCGAGCGCGACGGGCACGAAGATCACCTGAAGGTGCTTGACCACCCACAGCAACGCGATGATCGCCGCAAAGATCAGCAGTAGACGCCACGTCCACGCGGCGGTCTTGCGTACGAGAGGGGTGACGGCTGCGTCTTCAGGCGCTGGCATGCCGGTAGCGTAGCGCCGCGTTCGGCGCGCCCGGCCGCAACGACGAGGGCGGGACTATGTGCGCGGCTACCCTGTACCACGTGTCCCAAGACGCGCAGGCACGCGACGCCCGCAGCGGGGAAGAACAGTCACGCGGCAAATACTGGTGGCTTCGGTGGGTGGTTCTGGGTGTGGCCGCGATCGTCCTCGCCGTCGAGATCGCCCTGGTCTGGGACCAGCTCGCCCAGGCGTGGCGCAGCATTGCCGCGGCCCGCTGGTGGTGGGTGCTGGCCGCGATCGGCGCGGCGCTGGCCTCCATGCACAGCTTCGCCCAGATCCAGCGGACCCTGCTGCGCTCGGCAGGCGTCGTCGTCAAGCAGTGGCGTTCCGAGACGGCGTTCTATGCCGGCAACGCGCTGAGCACCACGCTGCCCGGCGGTCCTGTGCTGTCGGCGACGTTCATCTACCGGCAGCAACGCATTTGGGGGGCATCTCCGGTGGTCGCGTCGTGGCAGCTGGTGATGTCCGGCGCTCTGCAGGTGGTCGGGCTCGCCGTGCTCGGGTTGGGCGGCGCGTTCCTGCTGGGCGCGAAGAACAACCCGTTTTCGCTGATCTTCACGCTCGGCGGGTTCGTCGCATTGCTCCTGCTGGCGCAGGCCGTCGCGACACGGCCGGAACTGATCGACGGCATCGGCGTGCGGGTGCTGTCGTGGTTCAACTCGGTGCGCGGCAAACCGGCCGACACCGGCTTGGACAAGTGGCGCGAGACGCTCAACCAGCTGGAGTCGGTCAGCCTGAGCCGACGCGAACTCGCGATCGCGTTCAGCTGGTCGCTGTTCAACTGGGTAGCCGACGTCGGCTGCTTGCTGTTCGCATCGTATGCAGCGGGTGGGCGCCCGTCGCTGGCCGGTCTGACGGTGGCCTATGCGGCCGCACGTGCGGTCGGCTCGATTCCGCTGATGCCGGGCGGTCTGCTCATCGTCGAGGCCGTGCTGGTACCCGGCCTGGTGACCAGCGGCATGAGCCTGCCCGATGCGATCTCCGCGATGCTGATCTACCGGCTGATCAGCTGGATCCTGGTCGCCGCAATCGGCTGGGTGCTGTTCTTCTTCCTGTTCCGCACCGAAAGCCAGATCGACCCCGACGCGGCGGACCGCGGCGGCATCGACGCCGCACCCAAAGACGATGTCGACGCCCGGGCCGACGCCGAGCCGGATCACAACCCCGACGATCCATAACACCGCCGCCGACCCGCGCCTGCGTGGTTGAATCACCGCATGCAACGGCGCTTTTCGGTGATCACACTGTGCACGGTCGCTGCCCTGACACTTGCCTCATGCGCAACCGGAAAAGAACCCGCACCGTCGTCGAGTCCGCCGACCGTGGTCGCGACACCGCCTCCGTCGCCGTCGGCCTCGGTTACGGCCAGCCCGGCGCCGCCCGGCCAGGCGGTGCTGACACCGGTAATCGGCTCGGTGCTCGCACCGCCGATTCCGGTGCCCGCCACGGACGGCAAGGTGCACCTGACCTACGAGCTGGAGCTGACCAGCGTGCTGCAGCAGGAGGTCACGTTGACATCCCTGGCGGCGGTCGCCGGCGATAAGACTCTGCTCTCCCTCTCAGGTGACGGATTGGCGTATTGGACACGGACGCTTGGCGGTCCGGCGCCGACGGCCAAACTGGGTCCGTCGCAAACCGGGCTGGTGTGGGTCGACGTGGCGGTGGACAAGTCCTCCCCCATCCCCAGCGACATCACACATTCCATCGGCCTGACGGTGGCCCAGCCGCAGCCGCCGCTGATCCCCGCGACGATCACCGAGACGATCGCGCCGACGAAGGTGGACGCCGCCCGTCAGCCGGTCACGGTCTCGCCGCCGCTGAGCGGCCCGAGCTGGGTGGCCGGCGGCAGCTGCTGCGGCATGAGCGCGCGCCGGACGGCCGTCAACCCGCTCAACGGACAGCTATGGGCACCGGAACGGTTCGCGATTGACTACATCCAGCTCACCCCCGACGGCCGAATGTTCATCGGCGACAAGACAAAAGTCGAAAGCTATCCGTACTACGGCGCCGACATCCACGCCGTCGCCAACGGTGCGGTGGTCGCCGTGGTGGACAACCTGCCCGACCAGGTGGCGGGCACCAACCCGACCGGTCTGCCGCTCGACCAGTACGGCGGCAATCACATCGTGCAGGACATCGGTGGCGGCAACTACGCGTTCTACGCGCACCTCAAGCCGGGCAGCATCAGGGTGAAGGTCGGGGACAAGCTCACCACCGGGCAGACCGTCGCCGCGTTGGGCAACAGTGGCAACACCAGCGCACCGCATCTGCACTTCCAATTGATGAGTACACCAGATCCCTTGCTGTCCAATGGATTACCGTTCATCTTCGACAAGTTCCGGTTGGACTCGCGCGTCGCGTCCGCCGATGCGCTGAACCAGCTTGCGGACACGGGCGGCCCGGTGCAATTGCAGACCGGCTTCCCCGGCGGCGACCAGGCGAGCGTGATGCCGCTCGACCTCGACGTGATGACCTTCCTGACCCGGTGACGACGTGCGGTCGCGACGGGTGGTGACGGCGCTGGTCGTCGACGCCGTGTGTGTGCTGTTGTTCTGCACGGTGGGTCGGCGCAGCCATGCCGAGGGCGTGACGCTCGCCGGTGTTGCCGAGACCGCATGGCCGTTCCTGACCGGGACCGGTGTGGGCTGGCTGGTGTCACGCGGCTGGCGGCGCCCGGCGGCTATCACCCCTACCGGGATCGTAGTGTGGCTGTGCACGGTGGCCATCGGAATGCTGTTGCGCAAGGCCAGTTCTCAGGGTGTCGCGGTCAGCTTCGTCGTCGTCGCCTCGCTGGTGACCGCGCTGCTGCTGCTCGGCTGGCGTGCCGCCGCGGCGCTGGTCGGTACCCGTCGCGGCTAGGCCGCGGTCGACACGGTCAGCGTCGCGCGCAGGCCGCCCAGGGGCCCGTCGCACAGATCGATGGTGCCCCCGTGCAGGGCGGCCTGCTGGGCCACCAGCGCGAGCCCGAGCCCCGACCCGCCGGGTGCGGCCGTGCTGCCGCGGGCGAACCGGCCGAGCACGTTCCGGTGCTCGTCGGCAGGCAGGCCGCGGCCGTTGTCGTCGACGATGATCGCCATTTCATGGTCGCGGCGGTCAGCGGTCAGCACGACCCGCGTCGCACCGCCGTGGGTGATCGCATTGCGCACCAGGTTGTCGACCGCGAGCCGCAGCCCGCCGGGCCAGCCCTGGATGACACCGGCGTCGTCGGCCTTGACTTCGATCTCGACCCCGGGCGACTGGCGCATGTTCTCGCGTGCGACCCGCTCCAGCAGGTCGGCGAGATCGATCGGCTCCCGGTCCTCCGCCTTGGCCAGCTGCCCCGACGCCAGCTGGCCCAGCGCGGTGATGATGGCCTCGACCCGCCGCTGGGCCCGCGACAGGTCGGCGACCACCTCTTCGCGTTCCTCCTCCGGCAGGTCGTGGATGCGCAGCGTGTCCAGGTCGGCCCGCATGGCGGTGAGCGGCGTCCGCAGCTCGTGGGCCGCGTTCGCGGCGAAATCCTGAGCGGCCTGCAACGAGTTGGTCGTGGCCACCTGCGCGGCAGCCAGCCGCTGCAGCATGCCCGTCATGGCCTCCGACAGGTCCTCGGCTTCTCTAATGCCGTGGACTTCCGGCATCTTGTCGTCGCCTTGGCCGAGGGTTCGGGTGTGCTGAGTCAGCCGACGCAGCGGTCGGATCGCGGGCCCGGCCAGCAACCACCCCAGGCCGGCTGCGACCAGCACCGCGAAGGCGCCGATCAATAGGTACAGCGGAATTCTGGCCCGGTCCATCAGGATGCTGTCGACCCTGATCCCGATCGAAACCCGCACCGCCCCTTCGGGTTGCATCATCTCGACCGTGCGCACCCGGTAGTCGACCCCGTTGACGCTGACTGTCGAGGTGCCCTCCGGCAACGGCGGAAGCTGAAAGCCCCGCTGGTATACGACCTGGCCCGTGCTACGGGACCGGATCGTGGTGAGGATGCCGCGCGGCTCGGCGACGTTCCGGTCCGGGTTGATGCTCGTGTCGATGATCGAGTCGAGTCGCCGGTCAAGCTGGGTGGCGTCGTTGTTGACGAGCAGCACCGAAGTGACGAGTGCGAACAACGCGACGACCGCGGCCGCGGCCATCGCCGCTGCGATGGCCACCCGCGTGCGCAGCGAAACGGTTCGATTCAGCTGGTGCCGCACCTGTTTCACGACTCGTCTCGGTATCGACGGAGCCGAGCCTCACGGCTCGTCTCGGAGCACATACCCGATCCCGCGAACCGTATGAATGACCCGCGGTACGCCGTCGCGCTCGAGCTTGCGCCGCAGGTAGCTGATGAACACGTCAGCGACGTTGGTGTCGACGTCGAAGTCATACCCCCACACAAGCTCGAGCAGGCGCTGCCGGGTCAGCACCACGCCGGCGTTTTCGGCCAGCACCGCGAGCAGATCGAATTCGCGCTTGGTCAGTTCCACGCGCTCGCCCGCGACGAACACGAGCCGACGGGCGGTGTCGATGGTCAGCGGCCCGATCGTCATCGCGTCCGAGTGTTCCTCGGAGTGCGATGACCGGCGCAGCAGGGCGTGCAGCCGTGCCACCAGCTCGCCCAGGTCGAACGGCTTGGTCAGATAGTCGTCGGCGCCGGCCTCCAGGCCGGCGATCCGGTCGTTGACGCTGTCGCGCGCGGACAGCACGCAGATCGGGATGTCGTTGCCCAGTGCGCGCAGCGCCGTCACCACCGCGACCCCGTCCAGCTCGGGCATCTGTACGTCGAGCACCAGCGCATCGTGAGATTCGCTGGACAAAAGGCGCAGCGCTTCTTTGCCGGTGGCCGCGACCCGCACATCGAAGCCCCAGTGCCGCAGCCCGCGAGCAACCGAGGTCCGAACGTCTGGGTCATCATCGACCATCAACACCATGCGGCCCGCGCCCTCTTGCGCAGGCAAATCCTGGCCGACGCGCACTACATCGCTACGCGGGTGCGCCGCCGCAACGATTCTTCAGGTCGAGCAGCGGCTGCCGAATGCCCTGCAGGTCCGACTTCACCTGGGGATTCGCGTTCAGGTAGTTCTGCACGTTGTCCTTGATGGCCGACTTGGGCTGCCCCTTGAGGCCCGTGAAGAACGCGTTCACGTCCGGGTGGCTGAACAAGTAAGCCGAGGTGGACGCGGAGACGCCGGCCGAGACGCCCGCGAGGTCAGCTGCGGTGCAGTTCGGCGGTGCGGGCGCGGGCGCCGGCGGCGGTGGGGCGGGCGGATCCGCCAACGCCGAGGGGACGGCACCGAAGAGCATGGCGCCGGCGACCCCGCAGGCACCGAGAACGCCGGCAACCGCGCGGCGCGCGGCACGGGCAGAGAACAACATGGACGGGGCTCCTTCATCGCGTGTTGACAAATCGTAACCAATGCTGGTCACGGACATAGAAAAGCTAAGCAGATCCCGCCGATCGCTGCTAGTGGACGGTGGATGCGGTCGTCGACGTCGTCGCGGTGGCCGGTCCGGTCAGTGGCCCCGTCGCCGCCGGAAACTGGGCCGGCTGGGCGCCGGCCGCAGGCAAGGCGGCGCCGGGCAACTGACCGTTCTGCGCCGCGGTTTGCAGGAATTGCAGGGCCTGTGGCACGGAGATGGGCAGCTTGCACTGGCCGGAAAGGCCGGTCAGTGGCTGCTGAATTGTCTGCAGGTCCTTACCCACCTGAGGGTTTGCGTCAAAGTACGTCTTCAGCGCGGCCACTGCCTGGGGCGCCGGTTGCTGGGCGGCGCTGGTCAGCGCCGTGTTGGCTTCTGGATGCGAGTCGAGGTAGTTGCCCGTGTTGGTGGACACCGAGCCGATGGTGCGGGCGATCTCGCTCGCCGCGCACGGGTTCGGGGCGGCGGTTGCCGACGGCACCGCGATCGCGGCCGACGCTGCACCAGCGATCGCGCATGCGGCGAATACACCGTACAGGCCACGGCGGAGAGTCTTCGGGGCGGTCGTTTTCATGACAACTCCTTACGATTTGCAGACATCTACCCGATGACACGAAACGGCGAATTCACGGTGAATGTCCACGGCACGGAAACGGCCGACCCCTATCGTGCCATCAGAGGACGCGGCGGGGCCAATTCAGAGCCCGTTGCGGCAGGTCGGAGCCTGTAACGAGGAGGGTCACCTCACACGATGCTGTTGTAGGCTCACGTCCACGCGGGACGGCCCGGAAGAAAGCGGGGAGTTGCTATCCAGCAGTTCATGATGCGCTTGAGCAGCCACCTGCGCCGCCATCGCTGGGCAGTGTTCATCACGTGGCTGCTCGTGCTCGTACCCGCCGTTTTGGTGACACTGCACGAGTCCAACCACCTGACCGGCGGTGGGTTCGAGGTCGCCAGCTCCCAGTCGTTGCACGTCCAGTACCAGCTGCAAGACCGCTTCCCCGACCAGGGCGCCTCCCCGCTCGCTCTGGTTGCCGCGCCGCGCCAGGACGCCACCGCTGACGAGATGACCTCCGCGGTCGCGCTGCTGGAACACCGGGCGGCCGAAGTGCCCAGCGTGACGGTGGTGCCGAACCCGCAGCAGCCCCCGCCGCAGCCGGGCCGCCCGTACGTCGTCTCACTCAGGCTCGGCTTCAACAACAGCGGCGCGGTCGACGTTGCTCAGCAGCTGCGCAGCAAGATCGGTGTCACCGGCGACCAACCCGGCCAATTCGACAACGGCAAGGTCCGGCTGTACGCGATCGGGCAGGGCGCCCTGGGCGCCGCCGCCCAGGCGAGCACCAAGCACGACATCGAGCAGGCCGAGCAGTGGAACCTTCCGATCATCCTGATTGTCTTGCTCGCGGTGTTCGGCTCGCTCGCGGCGGCGGCGATGCCGCTGATCCTCGGCATCCTCACGGTCGCGGTGACGATGGGGCTGGTCTTCGCGCTATCGATGCACACCCAGATGTCGGTGTTCGTCACCTCTACCGTGTCGATGTTCGGCATCGCGTTGGCCGTCGACTACTCCCTTTTCATCTTGATGCGCTACCGCGAGGAGCTGCGGGCGGGCCGTGATCCCCGGCAGGCCACCGACGCCGCGATGGCCACGTCGGGCCTGGCGGTGGTGCTGTCCGGGCTGACCGTCATCGCGTCGCTGAGCGGCATCTACCTGATCAATACCCCGGTGCTGCGGTCGATGGCGACCGGCGCGATCCTCACGGTTGCGGTGGCGGTCCTGACCTCGGCGACGCTCACTCCCGCGGTGCTGGCCACGTTCGGCCGAGCGGCCGCCAAACGGTCGTGGCTACTGCACTGGTCGCGGCGGCCGGAGGCCACGCAGTCGCCGTTCTGGTGGCGCTGGATCAGATATGTGATGCGGCGCCCGTGGGTTTCTGCGCTGGCAGCGACGGTGCTGCTGTTGTCGCTGGCGGCGCCGACGTTTTCGATGACGCTCGCCAACAGCATGCAGCGCCAGTTCCCGCCCACGCACGAGATCCGCGGCGGCGTCAGCGCCGCCGCGCAAGCGCTCGGCCCCGGCGCGCTGGGCCCGATCCGCGTGCTCGTCGAGTTCCCCCACGGCGACGCGTCCAGCCCGCAACACGTGGCCGTCCTCGACGCGGTGCGCGGCGAGATGCAGCAGGCCCCCGACATCGTCACGGTGTCGCCCCCGGTCTTCGCCAACGACAACAACAGCGGGCTGCTGAGCGCGGTGCTGTCGGTGGACCCCGAGGACATGGCCGCACGCGACACGATCGCCTGGATGCGCCAGCACCTGCCGCAGGTGCCCGGCGCCGAGTCAAGCCAGATCAGCGTCGGCGGGCCGACGGCCCTGATCAAGGACTTCGACGACCGCGTGACGCAGATGCAGCCGTGGGTGTTTGTGTTCGTTGCGGTGGTCGCGTTCGTGATGCTGCTGATCTCGATCCGGTCGGTGTTCTTGGCCTTCAAAGGCGTGCTGATGACCGTGCTGTCGGTGGCCGCTGCGTACGGCAGCTTGGTGATGGTGTTCGAGTGGGGCTGGCTCAAAGACCTCGGTTTCCACCCGATCTCCTCCCTCGACAGCTCCGTCCCGCCGCTGGTGCTGGCGATCACCTTCGGCCTATCGATGGACTACGAAATCTTCCTGCTGACACGCATCCGGGAACGTTTCCTGCAGACCAACAACACCCGCGATGCGGTGTCCTGGGGCGTCAGCACCAGCGCACGCACGATCACCAGCGCGGCGCTGATCATGATCGCGGTCTACGTCGGTTTCGCGTTTGCCGGCATGCCGCTGGTCGCGGAGCTCGGCGTGGCGTGCGCGGTGGCGATCGCGGTGGATGCCACAGTGGTTCGGCTGGTCCTCGTACCGGCTCTGATGGCGATGTTCGACCAGTGGAACTGGTGGCTGCCCAAGTGGCTCGACCGCATCCTGCCATCGGTCGACTTCGAGAAGCCGCTGCCCAAGGTCGACATCGGAGATGTGGTCGTCATCCCCGACGACATCTCGGCGATCGTCGCTCCCGGCTCCGACGTCCGGACCATGGTCAAGTGCGCGGCGAAGCTGAAAGACCTTGCACCGGATGCGATTACTGTCGCCGATCCGCTCGCGTTCAGCGGCTGCGCCCGCGCCGGCGACCAGCCCGCCGCGGCGCTGTCAACGGTCAGCACCAATGGCCACACCGTTGGCGGCCTTGGCCACCGCAACGGTGCCCGCCGGCCGATCCCCTGGGCCGGACGCGGTGTGCACCCGGTCACGATGTGGAAGGGCCGGCTGTCGGTCGCGCTCGACGCGCTCGAGGTTGACGCGACGGATCCGTTCGCGCCCGTCGAGCGCCGCAGCCCCGTCGAGACCGCGAATGTTCAGTTACCCACCGGCGACCGCCTGCAAATCCCGACCGGGGCCGAGACCCTGCGCATGAAGAGCTATCTGCTGCTGTGCCGCAACAGCAGCCGCGACTATGCCGAGTTTGCCGAACTTGTCGACGCCATGGACCCCCAGACTGCCGCTGCGGTTCTGGCCGGGATGGATAAGTATTACTGTGGTCAGCAGTCCAGGAGACAATGGGTTGCCACTCAGCTGGTACGGCGCCTGGCAGATCCGCAGCCGTCGGATGATGACGACCCGTCGTCGGACGTGGACGCTGAAGTCGACTGGTCGGAGGTCAGGCGGCGGTGCCTGTCGGTAGCCGTGGCGATGCTCGAGGAGGCGAGGTGACGTTGGCAGCCGATGCGCGACGCGACGACGCCGCGCCCACCATCCGTCTCACCAGCCCTGCGGAGGTATCGCAGCTGTCGACCTACGACGACAGGCCGGTGGAGTTCTGGCCCACCGCTGCGATCCGGGCGGCCGTTGAAAGCGGCGACCTGACCATCTGGCAGCGCATCGTCGCCGCGGTCAAGCGCGACCCCTACGGCCGCACCGCGCGGCAGGTCGAAGAGGTGCTCGAGGGCACGTCGCCATACGGCATCAGCAAGGCGCTCGACGAGGTCCTGGCCCGCAGCCGCGATCACCTGGAGGCCGACGAACGCGCAGAGGTGGGCAGGCAAGTGCAGCTGCTGCTCGACCGTTCCGGCCTGGGGCAGCAGGAGTTCGCCTCCCGGATCGGAGCGTCGACCGAGGAACTGATGTCCTACCTCGGCGGCGACATCAGCCCGTCGGCCGTCCAGATGGTTCGGATGCGACGGCTCTCCGACCGCTTCGCGAAGATGAGGGCGCAGCGCGCGGCGCGGCCCGAGTAGCCGTGCCGGCGACGTATGTTCTGATCCCCGGCGCGGGCGGCGATTCACGGTACTGGCAGTGGGTGGCGCCGCGCCTGCGTGCCGCCGGCAACGACGTGATCGCGGTGGATCTGCCGGCCGACGACGACTCGGCGGGATTGACCGATTACCGCGATCGCGTGCGCGAGGCGGCGGCCGGAGTGTCCGGCCCGCTGATCCTTGTCGCGCAGTCGATGGCCGGGTTCACCGCCCCATTGGTCGCCGCCTCGCGGCACACAGACCTGGTCGTGCTGGTGAACGCGATGGTTCCTGTTGCCGGCGAGACAGGCGCGCAGTGGTGGCGGAACACCGGCCAAAAACAGGCCTCCGCCGAATACCGACATCGGATTGGCTTGTCGCGCAACGAGTTCGATCTCGTCGAGGACTTCTTTCATGACGTGGCCGACGACGTGAAGAGCGTCGTGTTCAGCACGCAGGAGCCCCGCCAGTCCGATACGCCGTTCGGCGAGCCCTGGCCGCTGAGCAAGTGGCCCGCGGTGCCGACGCGATTTCTGCAGGGCGCCGACGACCGGATGTTTCCGCTGGACTTTCAGCGCCGCGTGGTGCGGGAGAGGTTGGGGCTCGACGTCGACGTGATGCCGGGCGGGCACCTGCTGGCGCTGAGCCGGCCGCGCGAACTGGCCGACCGCCTCCAGCGTTACCGGCGCGAAGCCGGGTTGTAGGCAGGCGGCACCATGTTCGGGTCTGTCGCGGCCTCCGTCGGCACCATGTGCACCTTCTCGGGCGGTACCCGACGGCCGGTCCTGGCGTTGACAATCCGCAACTCGACCGGCTCGCCGTTGGCGTCGGTCGGCTGCAGTGGCGGATGGTCGGCCGTGGCGCCCCACTTGTCGCCCCACTCCACCATCGCCATCAGGATCGGCCGCAGGTCGCGGCCCTTGTCGGTGAGCCGGTATTCGTAGCGGCTGCCCGAGTCGCCATAGGGGACGCGCACGAGCACCTCGTGACCGCACAGCCAGTCAAGCCGGTCGGTCAACGTGTTGCGGGCGATCCCCAGCCGCCGCTGGATGTCATCGAACCGCGTCACCCCGAAGAACACGTCGCGCACGATCAGCAGCGACCACCAGTCGCCCACCACCTCCAGGGTCTGGGCCACCGAGCAGTTCAGATCCGAAAACGACGCACGCCGCATCCGTCCAGGGTAGAAGACATCGGCCTAAATCATCTAGTCATGCAACTTTAGAATGGTCACATGACCTCATGGACAGAGCCCGACACCGCCGCCCTGCGCAGCATCCTGCGCGACACCAAGTCCATCGCAATCGTCGGGGTGTCGCCGAGCCCGGCTCGGCCGAGCAACGGCGTCTACGGCTACCTGGCGTCGGCCACCGACTACGAGCTCTACCTCGTCAACCCGACCATCACCGAGCTCGACGGGCGGCGGGTCTACCCCAGCCTGCATGACTTGCCGGTGGTACCCGACATGGTCGACGTCTTCCGCCGCCAGGAGAACCTGCGGTCGGTGCTTGACGACGCGATCACGGTCGGCGCGAAAACCCTGTGGCTGCAACAGGGTCTCTGGGACGAGGAGCTGGCACACGACGCGGAGGCGGCGGGCATGCGGGTGGTGATGGACCGCTGCCTGAAGGTGGAGCACGCCCGCCTGGCGTGACGCTTCTACACGAAGCCCAGGTCGTGTCTGCCCGCGCCGACGGACGGAGTCGGGTCCGCGCCGATCGTGTGGGACAGCAGCGTGTGGTAGATGTCGCGGAAGTCCCCGGTGGGTTTGAGGTCTCCGTCGTCGAGGTCGGTCAGGCTCGGCTCGTCGCCGTAAAAGCCGCCCTTGACAGTCTGGCCGGCGACGAAGACCGGGCCGGCGGTGCCGTGGTCGGTGCCCTGCGACGCGTTGGCCCGCACCCGCCGGCCGAACTCCGAATAGGCCAGCACGACAACGTTTTTCCCGTACTTGTCGGTGGCCATCTCCCGCAGGAACGAAGTCAGCGCGTCGTCGAGCGTCTGCAACAGCCGCTGCTGGGTGCCCCGCTCGTCGGCGTGGGTGTCGAAGCCGCCCAGCTGCACCATGTACACGCGAGCCGGCACAGCGGCTTTCACGCACGTGGCGACCATGTCCAGTTGGGTCGCCAGCGCATTGGGCTTGCCACCGGCGGCGTCGCTGTGGGCTCCCAGGGAGGAGAACGTCCTGTCCGTGGACGCGGTCGCCCGGTACGCGGCGCACACCGCCGCCATGGCCGGGGTGTCATGCGGGTCATCTGCTCCCAGCGCCATCATGGTGGCGGCCGACCGGCCGGAGGCGTTTGCGCTCGCGCCACTTGAAAGTGCTGCCGCCGTGTGCTTCTCACCGACCGCCATCGGGGGAAGGACGGCTCCGATGTTCACCGCCCGCAGCGGGTCGTCGCCGGTCGCATCGAGCCATCTGCCAATCCAGCCGCTCTGGACGGGCTCGGCCGGTGACGCGGTCTGCCAGATGTCCATGGACCGGAAGTGGCTGTGGTCCGGTTGCGGATAACTGACACCCCGGACGATCGCGAGCCGCTGGTCCTTCCACATTTGGGCCAAACCTTTGCATGCCGGGTTCAGCCCCAACTGGTCGTCGAGGTGAAGCACCTCGGTCGGCGCGTAGGCGAGGTCGGGCCGGGCGTCGTGATAGGCGTTGTCGGCGTATGGGATCAACGTGTTGATGCCGTCGTTGCCGCCGTAGAGGGTGAGGACCACCAGGACACCGCTGCCCTCGGCCAACGGCCGCTCCTGTGCTGCCCGACGCAGCTCCGGCCATGTGACTGCTGTCGAGCACAACAGACCTGCCGCGCCCACGCCGGCGCTGGCGATCAAGAACTTACGGCGATTGATTTCGGGCATCTCGAATCTCGTCACGACGTCAGGTATTCGGGGGTGTTGACCGCGGCGGCGACCAGCTGAGCCGGTGCGCCGACCCACGGTTTGAGTGCGGCGGCGGTACGGTCGGACCACGCTCCGACCCCGATCAGATAGCCGACGGCATCGATGCGGTCGCCGAGAGACGCCCGCTCGACGGTGGACAGATCGCCGACCCGTGCCAATCTGTTCGCGGCGTGCAGTCGCACGCCGGCGCTCGCCGTGGAGAGCCATGCCTGACCCCTTGGCCAGCCGCCGACGTCGGGCGGGTAGAAAGGCCGCTGCCCCAGTGTTTTCAGCGCCAGGTTGACCGCCTTGAGCAGCGCTGGGGTGTCGATGGGAACCTGCAGCGTGCGGACGACTCCGACCAGCCACTCCACAGGCGTGTTGACCACCGCTGCGGGGTGATTCGTGAATTCGGCGTCGGTGAGTACGGCTTTGGTGAGACCCCGGAGGTCGCGGCCGGGGCCGTACGCGGTGACGAGCCGATCGAGCACATCATCCGGCGGTGCGGTGTCTGAGGCCAATTGCTGCCAGAGCCTGCCGGCGACGTACCGTGCCGAGTTCGGTTGGTTCAGAACGGCATTGCAGAACCCGGCCGTATCGAGGTCCGCGGTGACGCCGAGCACGGTCTTGGTTCCCACGTCATGGCGTTTGGGGACAACCGACGTCTGCCCGTCACGACGAATTGCCCAGCCCGTCAACGCCCTTGCGCCGTTCCGCACGTCGGCCTCGGTGTAGCCGTTGCCGTGACCCAGTGCGAACAACTCCATGAATTCGCGCGCCAGGTTTTCGTTGGCGGCTCTGGCGGTGTTGCGCTGACCGTCCAACCATCTCAGCATCGCGGCGTCGGTGAGCATTGTGTAGGCGAGCGTGTGGAAATCGCCGAGCTTGAGGGTGCGCAGCTTCTGGTTCTGCGCCGCCATCCACCCGGCGACCCGCACTTTGCGCGCCGATGTCGCGAAGTGGTTGTGCCACAACAGCGTCAACTTTTCGTGGACCGGCTGCTGTACGGCGACCATCCGGCTCAGCCACCAATCGGACAACTGAGACATCTGTTGGTTGAGTTGCTGGTTGTACTGCCGCCGGGCAGCGGTCGTGGCCGTGCGTCCCGGCGGCGATCCGGGCGGACCGAACTGCGGCATCGGTGTCGACACCGCGCCTGGGTCTTGATCGGGTTCGGAGCCCAGTTCCTGGTCAAGGTAGGTCGACGGGTCCGCAGCGGTGGCGGCGTCGATCTGAGGCCCGCTCGTCCCGAAACCCATCCGGCGCAGCAGACGGGCGGTAGCAATCCACTGTGCCGACTGAGTCGACATCGCGACCTCCTCCCCCTGTCGTGATCTGACTATCGAGGGGCCGGCTGAGACCAGCCTGAAAACGGTGCCTTGGCGGGCAGATCTTCAGCCGATCTTCAGCGCGAGACGGCGCTATGCCGCGTCTTCGTCGTCGTCTGGTGTGAGGAGGTTTTCGGGGTGGTGGTAGATGTTTGGCGTGGTCTAGATGGGGTGGGGGGATCCATTCGGTGCGCCCGTCGGCGCGTTTGCGGGTTGTCCAGCCGCCGGGTCCCAGCAGCCGGTGATGCGGCCCGCAGGCGAAGGTGAGGTTGTCGATGTCGGTGCGCCCACACTCGGCCCACTGCTCGACGTGGTGCACCTCGCACAGGTAGCCGGGCACGTCACAGCCCGGCGCCGAGCAGCCGCGGTCGGTGGCGTGACTGCTTAGATTGTGCGCTAGTTGTTCCGGGCACACCCCCGGCGTCAGGCGTGCGTCGACGGCGTCATCGCCTGCACCCGCGCCAGCCGCCAACCCCTCGGCGCCGCCGCCCGACGCGCCGCCACGAACAGCCGCCACGAGTCCGGCGCCGATTCACTAGGTGCGCGAAGTCGCGGCACACCCCGGCACCGGCGAGCAAGGTGTCCACTGCTCCATCGATCGGGTCGCTGGAGCCGGGCACGTAATTCAGCCGGGTGCCCACCCACACCGACACCTTCTCCAACAGCGTCGTCGGATCGATGTAGTTGCCGAATTCGGTTGCTGCAAAGCCGTAGAACTTGTCCGCCTCGGCGTAGCGGCTGGGCCGCAGGTACATGGATAGGTCGTATTCACTGACCGGCGCCGGGTCGGTCTGGCCCACAATCGTGGCGGCGTAGTCGACCTTCAGATTGCCCACCAGAATGTCCAGCTTGTGGATGCGGTTACCGTGCACCCCGCTGACCTCTAAGGGCTGCGAAGGCTTTCCGTCCACGACGAACGACAACGACTCGAACACCTCGGTGCTCGGATGCGGCGCGACAGCGATCTGGAACTCCAATGTCGTCGGCGCGGTGATCTCGACTTCGAGCTCTGCGCCCACCTCTCGCTTCATAGCGGCGATGATCCGCCCGTCGTTCCGGTTTCGCGAGCCGTGCCACGGCGCCGGGTCGGCCAAGCAGCCCCGGCGCGGCGTGTCTCTCTTACCGGAAGCGATCGTTAGCGGTGAGGTTCCGGCGTAGTTTCTGCGAGACCTGGTGCTGGTGTGTCGGTTCGGGTCGTCCCGAACTCACCTGCACCCGGGCGCGAGGATGACACCAGGTGCTGGCAGGAAGCGGTAGATGTCGGCGTCCGGGTATGCCTCAAAATGGGCGGCCAGGGTGGTTCCCCGGTCGCTGATCTTGGCGGTGGAGTTCGGTCATTGATCCCACTGCTGCGGGGGTGGTGGCGGCGAACGCGGCGACCACGGGCTCGGGTGCGGCGCGCTGTCCGGCGCGCCCCGGACACGAACTTGCGAGGTTTTCGCATGCGCGGGCACGCGACGGTCCGTTGTCGCCGTTGAATGTCGGTCAAGGACGGCATTTACTGAAGGTCTAGCACCAGAATCGCAGCCCGCAGTCACGGTCTGCGATCGCCGAAAACGATGGAATCCGCGATGAGCGTCGGTAACAAGATCGCACACATGACCAACGCCGCCACCAACTGAGGCCAAGAAAGGGGGCGTCGCCATGACGCCACAACAGGACCGAACCGACGTCGGTCGACACCAGACACCGCCCGAACACACGCCGCGGTTGCGGTTGAAACCAAAGGCGCCCCCCACCGGGTACGTCGATGGGGCGTGGTGGCCGCGCAGTGATGACCTCACCGCAGAGCTTCCAGATCTGCTCGCGGTGCTCTCGGTGCGGCTGGGGCGTATTGACCGCGTGCTGTACAAGCTCAACGACTGGGCGAAAGCACCCGCCAAACTGGTCACTGGAGGACGAGCGGTCAAACTCGATGGATACCGACTCCAGCCGCCCAACACTGTCGAAGTCCTCGGACTCAACCGCGGCAGGATCGTTCTGCTGGTAGTCCCGCCCCACACCGACCCCGACCACGCACACGCCACCATGATGGCCGCGGCGGGCCGCGGCAACGACTCGACCGTCGTCGGCCTCATGGCCGTCGAGCCAGACAGCGACGCCAGCGCTCAGACAGCTGCCGCACAAGAGCGCTGGGATTCAGAAGGGGGAGCCGAGCGATAGCTCGTCGGCGCCGCCGACCAGCGCGACCAACGTGGCCCCGGTCTAGCGGCCCGCGCGCACACCGCCGAAAATCACAACCTCAGGAGCAGACAACAGTGCCGTTTAACGACCCAATATTCAAAGCGTTCGACGACTTCGGTGTCGAGGACATGCCTGCGCAAGCAGATATTTCTCGGCGCATGCTTCGCCGACTTGAGGACATCGATAATGCGAGCACCGCCGGCCCTACCAACCCAGCCGCGCGCGCAGCCCTGGCCACCAGCGTCGTCGCACACGCCGTAGTTGAACTCGAGACCCAACTCATAGAACTGAAAAGACAACTGGCGACAGAGTAATCGACGAGTTAATCGACCATGTCATCGAAGAACACCCGGTGGGGAGACGTGCGGACGAAATCCTGGCTGGGGCAGGGATTTTCCACGCAGTCGAGCCCGAACGTCGCGTCTGCGCTAACGCTAACCATACGAATGCACAACGTGGACTTTGTGCGTCCTGCGCAGTTTTCGCCGAAATGCGGACACGGACTGGGGTCTCGGCCCGCGGGCTGGGCGGGCCGCCGCCAGTGCGGCCATCGTCACGATTCGTCTCACGTCTTGTCCTCCTCGGGTGTCCGGCGATGTCTCACCATCGAGAATGGCCCCACCGATGCCCCGGTGACAGTCAGCCTGGGCGGCGCTCGAAATCGTGGATAAAGTCTGTGCTGCGCAGGCGAGCGGCGGTCGTGGTGGGCGGCTGGATCCCCGGCGCCGGCGCCCACCGCGAAAAGGCTTTGTCCACCAACCCGGAGAACCACTGTCCGCGCAGCCGGATTTCTAGATGACCGTTGACACAGGGCTCCTGCTAAAACCCCATTCCCGGGGTCGGCTGGCGCATGGGCACCGGTGCCGGACGCGACCGAGTTGCCAGGATTAATGCCCCGGCCACCACGGCTGACCGCCGTGGTCGCGACCTGGGTCGCCCCCGGGCTGCCAACCGGGTCCCTGGTCGGGCCGCCAGTCGCGACTGTGATCCCAGCCATCCATATCGCGGTGGAAGTCGTCGTGGCAGGCACCCCATTCCCAGTTGTCGCCCCATCCCGGGTCCCAAAAATCGCCGGGGCACCAGTGATACAGCGGTACCGGGCCGGGTTCGGCCGAAGCGGTACCCGACGCCAGCCCCAAGCCGGCCATCCCGACCCCAGCGGACACCGCCATCGCCGTTCCAAACTTCAAGAATCCCTTTGCCATGCTTAGAAAATGCCCGCACTAACCCCGCATTAACCTAGCCACAAGCGTAGAAACCGCTGAGAAGCCTCGGCGCGGCTCGATTCGCACTGCGCTTCGCCCAGGTAAGAGGCTTTTTCGCTGGTGCCACGACCAGGATGACGCATTGAAGATCGCCGGTGCCACATTGCAGCGGGTTGTCACACCCTCGTGACACTGAGCGGGCCAGCAGAACGTGTGTTCGGCGTGGTGGGCTGCCGTTTATACAGCTAGACACTGCTCTTGGAGAGAGCCTCCTGTCAGCACTGAACTGTTCTCGCGGCCAAGGTGAAGAAGCTGAAACCGAGTCCTAGCTGCATAAACGCATCACGTGAGATCACTGGAGATGTCTGTAACTGTGGGCAGGTTGTGGGCAAACTGTGGGCACGCCGCGCCGATCTATAGGGGTACAGATACACCCGCCGTCACGTCATCGCCCCAGCCCACGGATTGACGATCCGGCTCAATCCATGGGTCCCAGCGTTGGCTGCGATTCGGGTCGTCGACGCTCGCGGTGGCCAGGCCATCCGCAGGCTTAGTGGTCTCCGACATAATTACAGTGACGTAATTTGATCCCATACTTCCGTACGGTTACGTGACATGGTTCCCTTGACGAAGGGAGCAATATGGCACGAACCAGCCCGTACAGCATCACTCTTGCCGAGGGCGAGCGCGCAGAACTCGAAGCCCGCGCCCGCAGATATACGTCATCGTATTCGGATGTCGTGCGGGCCCGGATCGTGCTGTACGCCGCCGACGGCCTGGGTAACGACGAGATCGCGGCCCGCCTGGATACGCCGCGGCAAGTGGTCTCCAAGTGGCGCAAACGCTTCTACGACGCGCGCCTGGCCGGCCTGACCGATCTGCCTCGGGGAGGACGGCCCCCGAGTTTTTCCCCCTGACGTCGTGGTCGCTATCAAGGCGCTGTCTTGCGAACTGCCGGCGAAGACGGACACGCCGCTGGCTCGTTGGCAGTGTCCTGACCTGGCCCGCGCCGCCGTCGAGTCGGGCATCGTCGCCTCGATCTCGGGCACCACCATCTGGCGCTGGCTGAGTTCGGATGCGATTAAGCCCTGGCAGCATCGGTCCTGGATCTTCCCCCGCGACCCCGACTTCGCTGCCAAGGCGGCCCGGGTGCTCGACCTCTACGGCCGCCGCTTCGACGACGCCGCGCTGCGGCCTGACGAGTTCGTGATCTCCGCCGACGAGAAGACCTCCATCCAGGTCCGCATCCGCACACATGCCACCACGCCACCGGGACCGCGGCGGTCGACGCGTGTGGAGCACGACTACGCCCGCGGCGGCGCGCTGGCCTACCTGGCCGCCTGGGACGTGCACCGCGCCAAGGTGTTCGGCCGCTGCGAGGAGACCACCGGCATCGAGCCGTTCGACGGGCTCGTCGGCCAGGTGATGACCTGCCAGCCCTACGCGTCGGCCCGCCGGGTGTTCTGGGTGGTCGATAACGGCTCCTCCCACCGCGGACAGGCCTCCATCGACCGGCTCGAAGACCGCTGGCCCACCCTGCGTCTGATCCAGCTGCCCGTCCACGCGTCGTGGCTCAATCAAGTGGAGATCTACTTTTCCGTCGTCCAGCGTAAAGTCGTTTCGCCCAACGACTTCCACTCCCTCAGCGACGTCGAGTCCCGCCTGCTCGACTTCCAGCAGCACTACGAACAAATCGCCACACCGTTCGAATGGAAGTTCACCAAGAACGATCTGAACGCGCTACTCGAGCGCATCGCCGCCCACGATCACGCCGACCGCACGCTCGCTGCCTGACCCGGCCCCGAATACGTCACCGAAATTCCGTGCCAGACCACTTAGGCTTGGTTGGTGGCCTCGCTTGCCGACTCGTTATGGAACCGGAACCGGGTCCTGGCGGAGGCCGCGCTGGAGCACCCGTTCGTCCAGGGCATCACGTCGGGAGAGTTGGCCCCAGCTACGTTCGCCTACTACGTGGGACAAGACGCCGCCTTCCTCGACGCGTTCTGCCGCGCCTATGCCTTGGCTCTGGCCAAGAGCCCCGACCAAGATGGGCTGATCGCGTTTAGGGAGCTCCTCGACGCCGCCGCCGAGGAGCTTCGCCTTCACCGCGGCTACGCGGACCGCTGGGACGTCGACCTTGACCAAGCGGCAGACCCCGCCACCGCGGCGTATACCAACTTCTTGTTGGCGGTCGCTGCGCTGGAGCCGGTTGGCCACATCGCGGCGGCGATGACGCCGTGCATGCGGCTTTACGCCTACCTCGGCCAGCAGCTGGCCGCCCAGACAAAACCCGGCAGTCCCTATCGCGAGTGGGTGATGACCTACTCCAGCGCGCAGTTCGAGGCCCTGGCCCGACGTGTAGAGGGCCTGCTCGATCGCTACGGAGGTGATCACGACCGGCTGGCCGACCTGTATCACCAGGCGATGGAACTCGAACTGCGGTTCTTCGACGCTGCCGCCCGATGCGAGAGACCATGACTGCCGATGCGTTGATGAGCCGCCACACCGCCGCGTGGCAGGCGGCCACTGTTCACCCGTTCCTCGCGGGCGTGCGGGACGGATCGCTGCCCGAGCACTCCTTCCACCGGTGGCTGGCCCAGGACTACCTCTTCGCGCAGGCCCTGGTGCGCGCCCAGTCGCGCATCGCGGCCACGGCCCCCCTCGCCGACGTCGGCCTCCTCGCGGGCGGCGTGGTCGCCACCGTGGGGGAGCTCGGCTGGTTTGAGCAGATGGCGGCGCGGCGCGGCCTGGCCCTGGACGCCGCCACGCATCCGGCGACTCGGGCCTACTGCGACTTCCTGCTGGCCGTGACCTACTTCGGCTACCCGGCCCAGATCACCGCCATCTGGGCGCTCGAACGCACCTACCTGGAAAGCTGGGACAGCGCCCGCCCAGGTGCTCACCCCTACCGGGACTTCGTGAACAGGTGGACCACCGACGGCTTCCGGTCCTACGTCGGCGACCTCCAGAGTTCCGTTGATCGCCAACTCGAGGCCTCCGTCGGCGAACAGGCCCGAGAAGCTGAAGACGCCTTCTTGTGGGTGACCCACTACGAGCGAGGCTTCTGGGACATGGCGATGTCGGGTTAGATGTACTGCCCAGGGAGGTTGGTCAACCGCGTGATGGGCGGGACGTTTCCGATCGCTGACGTCAAGGTCCGGCTTGAACTGCCCGGCGTCGACGTCGACAAGGATGTCACGGTAGAGCTTGACGAGAACCGACTCGTCATTTCAGGGACAGCGCCGCGACGTGCGTTCGGAGGCTAACGGTGGCCGCGTGCTGCGGGAAGGCCGCTATGGATCATTCCGCC
Organism: uncultured Actinomycetota bacterium; assembly: GCA_963811535.1. Classification (GTDB taxonomy): domain Bacteria; phylum Actinomycetota; class Actinomycetes; order Mycobacteriales; family Mycobacteriaceae; genus Mycobacterium. The sequence goes on from CAWERF010000005.1 coordinate 918,808, forward strand.
GCTCGTTCACACTCCCGGCGCCGGTCAGCGCGGACGCTATCTCGACGTCGTATGACGCCGGTGTGCTTACCGTGCGAGTTGCCGGCGCCAATACCCGAACCCGCGTGCCGCGCATGGCAGTTGCCACGTAACAAGACCCAACCGGAGACCGGCATCCACCGCTGATCTTGGCGAGGCGAACGCCGCACACACACCCGTCGCCGGTGTGCTTGAACAGGAAGCCGCCGTGGGTTTCGATCGCCTCGCGCAACACTTCGTCGTGGACGGCTAACGCCACCCACATCGCATCCGCGTCGGCCTCCCACCGACGGGTCGACCCCTCGACGTCGGTGAACAGAAACGTCACCACACCCGCAGCCGCCGCGGACACGCTCACAGGATTTCACAAGGAATGCTGTCTCACCCCGAACATCGACGGATCCGGCCCGGTCACCGGATAAACGTCTTGCGCTCAACCGGTCAGTGCATCACTGCGGGTAGTCGATGATGTAGCGCGGGCGGATACCGCCTCCGCCGCAGATAGATGATGAAGGCGGGGCAGATACACTCCCAGCCTTTAGCCCCCGGTGCAGTCCAGCGAAACCGATACCGTCTTGCTGACGGTGTACGTCACTCCGCTGGCTCCACGGTCCCGGCGGGTTGCGCTGGTGATGGTATTCGGATTACGGACATCGGTCACTTTGCACTGGTCGAGCGGGCCGCTGCCGACTCGGTCGATATTCACGGTGTACCCCTGGGCTTGCAGCTGCTTGATGGTGCTTGCTGCGCCCGTGTCGCCCGTCCAGCTAAAGCCGCCGTTTCCATCGGCCAGGCAACGTACTGTCGTGCCGGCGCTCGTTGTCGCCGTGTTGCCGAACTGATCGCTTGGGCAACTGGAGCCCGCTGCAGGTCCAGCAGCACTCGCTGGCGCAGCAGACAGTATCGCGCCCGCTGCGGCCGCTATTCCGGTTGCGGTGAGGGTTGTGATGGTGAGCTTCTTCATCGAAGTCTCTTTTCGTGCTGAGCGACTTGCCAACCAAGCTGGATGCCTGGTCGGGCCGCTAAGTCAAATGTATGCCCCCCGCGGCACGAATTGCACCGGCTGAGAAGCTGGCTTGCGCTGTCCACACCGCGATTCGGAATGAACGATTCCCGTCCGCCGGACGTGTTACTCGGGGACCTTTTTGTTCCCGGTCCTTGGCTGGGCGCTCGACCAAATCGAGGTACCAAAAGTGTCGACTCAGACCGAACTTGAACCCGTTGACCTCAGCAAATACGCGTTTGCGCCCGAGTGTGACCGCTGTGGAGCCGAAGCCACCATCATTGGCCAAGGCTGCGGCGACTCCGCCCCCGTGCTGCTGTGCGACAAGTGCCTGGAGCGTGCGCTGGAAGTCATCCGGCTGTATGTGCGGACATGGCAACAATGCAACAAACAGGTGATGATCTGCGGCAGATGCTACCGGCCGGTCCTCACCCTCGACACCCATCTCGAAGTGAAACGCCTCAACCCAGGTCACGGTTGTTCCGCCTGACGGACCAGTGGGCTCGAACAGCGTTAGTGTGACCTTTGACGTGGCGCTGACGGCCGCCTGGGTACGGTCACTCAGCGCGAGCAGTTCAGAGAGGCGTCTGCGAAGTTGTCGGGGTCGCGCAAGGTGCCGGGCGCCGCGGCCATCATGGCCCTTAGTTGGGGGACGGTTGGCGGTGGCGCGGTCGAGCAGCCGTCTTTTTTGCGGTGTGCTTGGCAGCCGTCTTTTTTGCGGTGTGCTTGGCAGCCGCCGTTTTTGCGGTGCGCTTGGCAGCCGCCGTTTTTGCGGTGCGCTTGGCAGCCGCCTTTTTTGCGGTGCGCTTGGCAGCCGCCGTTTTTGCGGTGCGCTTGGCAGCCGCCGTTTTTGCGGTGCGCTTGGCAGCCGCCGTTTTTGCGGTGCGCTTGGCAGCCGCCGTTTTTGCGGTGCGCTTGGCAGCCGCCGTTTTTGCGGTGCGCTTGGCAGCCGCCGTTTTTGCGGTGCGCTTGGCAGCCGCCGTTTTTGCGGTGCGCTTGGCAGCCGTCTTTTTTGCGGTGCGCTTGGCAGCTGGCTTTGCCGTGCTCTCCCTCACCGTCCCGATCGCGCTGCGCAACATCCTGCCCACCACCTCGTTCGTCGTCGTGGCGAGCTGCTGGTAGTAGTCCCCGATGGCGTCGACGACCTTCTTGCGCACCGACGGGTCGACGAGGCTGGGCATCGCATCGTCGAGGCGGTCAACGAACTTGCGCATGGCCTCGATCACGGACTGCTGTCTGTCTCTGAGAGATTCGAGCACCTCTTCGGACAGAGCCTCCGCTCGTTTCGCCACGGTCTTCTTGTCAGTGCTCTCTGCCATGATCGCGCTCCTTTGGGGCTGAATGCAGACGCGAGCCTATTCATTCGACCGGTCTCGGCACGTTGAAATTGCGGAAAGCCGTTTGTTAATTCGGGTGTTCCCGAGCGACTTCACAGACTGTCGGTGCCGCAATGGACGTGCCGGGAGTGCGGCGATGTGGTGTACGGGCCGCCGCTGACAGCCGGTTGCCAGATCCTCGTCGGCGCCGCGATAGTGCGATAGGCGCTCGTCCGGTGCCATGGCGGTAGAAGAGGTGCTATGGCGGTAGAACAGTCCGACTCGACCCTTTGACGTGGCGGTGGAGGTCGCAGTGGCTGGTGGACCGGTTGGGTTCAGTGTTGAGCAGCACTTGCGTGGTCCGAATCACCGGTATGCGAATCGCGCGGTATTGGGTTTCGATCCCATCGGCAATCGGCAATGAGCGTCACGGTCATGGCCGGACGGACTCCTGACCGTCGACCGCGAAGTTACTGAGATCCATTGCGATCAGCACCGTGTCGCGGATCGGTCGATTGTCCGCGCCCCGCTCGAAAACACGTCGCTTGAGTGGGAACACGATGCCGTCGAAGCTGGTGGGTTCCGAAGAGGTAGTGCGCGGCGCGCCGCTGCCTCCCCGATACGCCGCGACGGGCGTCGCCGTGGGCGCCCTGCCCGGACGATCCCGGGAGGGGGTATCTCCTTGGTGATCGCGCGGATAGCTTTTGGTGAAGGCTCTGGCCCTGTCCGCACACACCGGGAATACTTGCGTGCGCCGTCCACGAAAGGTGGGTTGACCAATCGCGAGAGTGTTGTGCGTATGGCGAGTGGCCGCCCAGCAGCCCAACACCGACGGCGCGTGCGATAACTAGCAGGAGGTTCGAGGGCGTGCGGACCGTCTTCCAGGAGCAGTTAGCGGCACTCGCCACACAAATGGGAGAGATGTGTGGCCTAGCCGGGGTGGCGATGCAGTACGCCACCCAAGCCCTGCTGCAGGCCGACCTTGGGCTGGCCGAGCAGGTGATCACCGACCATGAGCAGATCGTGGCGATGAACGCGCGCGCCGAAGAGAGCGCCATTGGGCTGCTGGCGTGCCAGCAACCGGTGGCCGGTGACCTGCGCGCGATCGTCAGCGCCCTTCAGATCGCCGCCGACATCGACCGCATGGGCGCGTTGGCCCTGCACGTGGCCAAGATCGCCCGCCGGCGCCACCCGCAGCACGCGCTGCCCGAGGAAGTCAACGGCTACTTCGCTGAAATGGGCAGGGTGGCAGTCGAATTAGGCAACGGCGCACAGCAAGTCTTGCTGTCGCGCGATCCGGAAAAGGCTGCCCGCCTCCGCGAAGAAGACGACGCGATGGACGACCTGCACCGACACCTGTTCACCGTAATGATGGACAACCAATGGAAACACGGGGTCTCCGCCGCCGTCGACGCCGCGTTGCTGAGCCGCTTCTACGAACGCTTCGGCGACCACGCCGTCGAGGTGGGCCGACGGGTCGTGTTCCAGGTCACTGGAACCCTACCGCCCGAAGAAGAAATCGCGGCGTACTGAAACGACCACATCGACCTATTCAACGGCGATCCAGCTGTGTGCGCACCCAGCGATTACCGTCGGCGGCGCGGTCGTCGCGGCTGCCGCTGAATCGCGATTGCCGCGCGATCACTGCCCGCAGCAGGGCCTGACGCCAGCCAGTTAGCAGGCTTGCCGCTTTCAGTGGTGCAGCTCCGTCACCGGCTCGTCGGTGTGAGCTTCGATGTCGGATTCGGTCAACACGAACAGCTGGTTCACCAAATCCGACAACGCGCGGGCAACCGCCAGCTCGTCGCCGATCTCAGACACCGGTTCGTCGGCGGGGTTGAGTCGGGCCAGACCGACACCGACGAGCTCGTTGCCCCGCCAACGCAATCGGGTCTTCGCCCGGGTGCGCTCTTCATGCTCGTCGATCGTCACGTCGATCTGCCAACTCTTGGTGTTCTGATCGTTGGGTGTCATCGCCGTCTCCTCGTGGATCTCGCGTTCGGCCAGTTCAGCTACCGACTTGGACTAGGCCTTCCTGCTAAGCGAGCTTTTCGATACGACCACCACCCAACGGTCGGCGGTAGGGGCGGAAGGCCCGGGGTCCCGGGTCATTCGTCTGCGTTCCTGGCCCGATGGTCGACAAACTTGGCTGCGGGCCGATCGGCGGGTGCCGCCGAAGTTGTCGGGGTGTGCTGGGCGTCGGTGGCGTCGTGGAGGTCGGCGCACAGCAGAACCACCGAGTGGGCGTCCGCTCGGTAGGTGGCGCCGCGGACCGGCGGTGCGGTGTCGAGATCGGCGACGTCGTCGGGGGGATCGAGGGCCGTGTCCGCGACCCGGCGCCACGGCAGCGTTGGTCTGGCGACCGGGGGGAGGTCGAAGTCAAGGGGATGCTCATCGCTGTTGAGGATCCCGTGCACTATCCGCGTCCCGATCACGCTGCGCACGGTGAGTGCCAGCGCGTGGGAGTCTTCTGACCAGTCGGGCTGATGCGGTCGAACGCCGTGGAACTCCACCAGCGAGCGGGCCAAGAACTCCGTCAGCGACAGCCCGTGCATGACGCGGGTCATGTCCAGCTTGAGCCGGACGTCGACCAGTGCCCGTACGAAGCGGCGGATGTCGGCGTACCGATCCGTCAGCGACCAGTCGAACCAGCTGATCTCGTTGTCCTGGCAGTAGGGGTTGTTGTTGCCCAACTGGGTGCGGCGAACCTCGTCGCCCATGCCGATCATCGGGACACCCATGGAGATCAACGTGATGCCGAGCAGACTCTTCACCCGACGGGTGCGCATCCGCTCGATCGCCGGGTCATCGGAAGGCCCTTCGACACCGCAGTTGGTGGAGTTGTTGTCGTTCGAGCCGTCCTGGTTGTCGGAGAGGTTGGCCTCGTTGTGCTTGCGCGCGTAGCAGACGAGGTCGTTGAGGGTGAACCCGTCGTGACAGGCGACGAAGTTGATGCTGTGCTCGACCTCGGCGGGTCGATCACCGAACAGGTCGGGGCTGGCGAGCAGGCGGTTGGGCAGCAGCGCCACCGTGCCGCGGTCACCGCGGACGAACCGGCGGATGTCGTCACGGAACTTCCCGTTCCACTCGCGCCAGCGGTCGCCGACAAACGACCCCAGCTGATACAGGCCCGCGGCGTCCCAGGCCTCTGCGATCAGTTTGGTGCCGGCCAGCACGGGGTCGCTCTCGATCTGCCAGATGACCGGCGGGTTGGTCATGGGAGTGCCGGCGGCGTCCCGCGCCATGGCCGAGGCGAGGTCGAAGCGGAAGCCGTCCACGTGCATCTGGTCTACCCAGTGATGCAGCGCGTCGACGGTCAGGCGGCGCACCACGGAGTGGTTCGCGTTGATGGTGTTTCCGCATCCGGTGTAGTCCAGGTAGGTGGCCTGGTTCGCCCGGTCAAGGAGGTAGTAGGCCCGGTTGTCGAGCCCGCGCCAGCAGAACGTGGGTCCTGTGGCACCGCCCTCGGCGGTGTGGTTGAAGACCACATCCAGGATCACCTCGATGCCGGCCCGGTGCAGTTCCTTGACCATGGTGCGGAACTCGTCCAGGGCGCCGAGCGGGTCATCGGTGGCGGCGTAGGCCGGGTGCGGGGCAAAGAACGAGACCGGGCTGTAGCCCCAGTAGTTGACCAGGCCCGGCGGCGCGTCCTGAGGGTCGAACGCCTGCACCGGCATTAGCTCCACCGCAGTCACGCCCAGGGAGCGCAGGTAGGGGATCTTGGCCACTAGCCCGGCATAGGTGCCGGCGAGGGCGCGGTCCACCCCGCTGGTGGGATGGGCGGTGAAGCCCCGGACATGAAGCTCGTAAATGACGGTGCGCGCAAACGGCCGCCCCAGAGGGACGTCGCCCTCCCAGTCATATGCCGACAGATCGGCGACCACGCTCTTCATCGCCGTGCGCGGATCCCTTCCCGGCCGCGCGCCGGCCATCCGGTCGTAGCCGGCCGGCACCGCCACCGCGACACCATAAGGATCAAGAAGCAGCGCCGACGCGTCGTGCCGCAACCCGGCGCCCGGATCGAAAGCGCCGTGCACGCGCCACGCATAGACCTGTCCCGGCTCCACATCGGGCACGAGCACATGCCAGAAATACGACGTCCGATTCCGCGGACCGTCGAGCGGGATCACGCGGGACGGCCGCGCGTCATCGACATCATCGAAAAGCAGCAGGTCCAGCCGTGCAGCCGTGCGGGACCACACCGAGAAGTTGGTCCCGCCGTCGACACGACGGCTACCCAGCGGATAAGCCCGACCCCAGGCCACACTCCCACCGAGGTCCATGCCTTCCATTGTGAGCCGAGACTGATCCACGGAGCCCAGGGCCGACGGAGGCGGTTGTCTTTGCTGCCTCCAGCCGGTGATCACGACCCGAGCCTGGGTCAGCGACGCTGACCAACGTCCGCTCTTCGGTAGGCAGACCGCTACCGGCCCGGGAGTTCGGTATACACGAGTCGGACGGCGCTCCTAACGAAAAGGAGGGCCGTCCGAAGCACCAACGACCTGGTTACCAAGCGTGCGTGATGCGCGGTGAAATGTGGCCTCGGCGTCAGGAGACATTTCCCCGCCTGACGCAAGCCCACCGCGCTGTGCCCAGTTGATGGGCCTTGCTTCGCGTGGGTGCCTGGTGCCCGTGCTGGGCGCCACAGCCGAAAGGAGGAATCTTCTCTTCCGGTCCGACCTTGGTCTGCCATGGATCCGTACCTTGAGTATACCCGCCTATCCAGGTAAACCAGTCAAATCAGTTGGGCCGAGCGTTCAACGGGCATCTCGCCGACCATCACCAATTCCTGTCCGCGCACATGTTCGGCCGGATCGACAGCATCGACGCCGATATCGCCCGACATCGACGAGCAGATCGAGGCGCGTCTGGCCCCTTTCATGTGGACGACGATCCTGGACACCAGGGTCCTCATCGCCGAAGACCTGCGCGCAGCGCAGGCACCCCTGGTGCTCGCGCAGGTGCAGTGCTACACCAGAAGGAGCGCAGTCAGCCGACACCCGTCGCGGTGGCGAGGTCCGGCAACCAACATGTAGGAGGTGGTTGCTGTGCTTCATCCCGATCCTTTCCGTGACATCGACAGACTCGCCGCACAGCTGCTCGGTACATCGCCCGGATCCGCCCGAGTCCCACTGACCATGCCGATGGACCTCTACCGCTCCGGCGATCACTACGTGCTTCACGCCGACCTCCCGGGCGTGGACCCCGATTCGGTGGACGTCAGCGTTGATGGCGGCATCCTCACCGTGACGGCACAACGCAGCGAACGCACCGAACCCGACGTGCAGTGGCTGAGCTCCGAGCGCTTCACCGGCAGTTACACGCGTCGCCTGTCCCTCGGTCAGGACATCGACGCCGACCACATCGCAGCCACCTATCAGAACGGGGTGCTGACCGTAACCCTCCCCGTGGCGGCAAGGGCCAAGCCGCGCCGCATCGAGGTCACCCCCGGGGCACGTGAGGAAACAAAGGTCATCGAGCCCAGCGACTCATCCGACCAGCACACCACGACCTAACCTCTCTTCGCCGGACGGGTCCAGGCGGGTCACGCCGCCGGGCCATGGTAGTTGGTGATGCCCATTTCGCATCGAGTGCGCCAACAGCACCCGGAGCTCTTCACCGAGGCGATCGTCCTCCCCGCTCGACAGGGTGACCGGGGTTTGTCCCTCGCCGACAGTGGCGGTGATGTCGCGGCTGACCAGCGCCTCCTGAAACTGTTGCTCGCGGCGCGCGGAGTCCCACACCACCGCCGAGTGGGTCGCGAACGTCAGGCCAAGCTGTTCATGAACAACTGGAAGCCCATGATGGATCGCGCTGGTGTCGACTTCAGCGCGTCGCGACGAAACTTCGGCCACCGAGTGTCGGCCTCGAGGTCGGCGATGTGGACGGTCTTGCGCTCCCAGCCCGACGTCACGCATGGGCCCTCACGGTAGCGCCGCTGGATGTCGTCCAGCACCACCGCATAGCGGTGGGTGGCCGCGGGCGTGTCGACATCGAAGCGGCTGTTCGTCGCGGTGATGCCCGCGTAGTCCCCGGGTATCTCCGCTGCCGCGTGTTCAGCCAGTTCAGCGACAACCCCGTCGGCCCCGCTGCCCGTGCGCTGGTAGATCCAGGCGCACAACGTCGGCGATGCGGCGGTACGTATCGCCCCCGTTTGCGAGATCATCGACCGGCATACCAGAAGCGCATAACCGCCTGACGGATCGGTGAACCCGCCAGGGGCCTGCGCAGAGCTGCGGCCACGCCGGGCCCCCGACACACCGCGCCGCCAAACCCACCGCCGCAGCGAACTATCGACAGATCAGCATTGATCCACAACCGGCTTAACTCTGCGGCTGGCCCTGATCGCCGGTCAGCGGAGGGATTGGCGTCACGTCGAATACCTTCCACTGGCCGTCCTGCTTGGACAGCGTGACGCGAAGCGCCAAAATTGCCCGGTCCGGCGGGGAGTTCGGCGTCGTCTGGGTGGCCCGCATGACCACCGCAACGCTCGCCGCGTCGGGGCTGATCGCCTCCACGCCCGCAGACACGGTATTGGCTTGCGCTGAAACGTTTTTTGCCGCCAACTGCTGGGCGGTCTTTGCGAACGCGTTTTTGTACGCCTCGGCCTGCTCAGGGCCCATCAACGCAGCGGCCCGGTCTATCGACGACGTCGGGTCTTGCGGCGAGAACGTGGCGGTGGCCTCGGACACGTTGGTGGCCAGGCGAACCACTTCGGCCATGTCGGAGTCGCGTTTGCGGTCGGGCACCGTCCACTCGGTGTAGCAGACCAGCACCGCCGCCACGAGGGCCGCGGTGGTGAGCCCCACGACCGCCAACCGCAACCCCGGACCGTCGTCGTCCGTGCCGACCGTCACCCTGTCCCGGCGCGCGAGCACGAAGTTGACCACCATACCCTCGACGATCAGCAGGCACAGCACAGAGCACACCGCAACCCACCACACCCGCCACTCCAGCGCGACGCCGATCAGCAGCAGCGCGGCGATCGTGAAAAGCGGCGCCGCGATGTCGAATGCGAACACCCGCCATGCGTTCCTCATCGGATCGGCTCCAGGCGGGAGATCATCAACTTCCCGTTGACATCTGAGACGCCCACCCGCAGGTTCCAATGCACGGTTTGTGGTTTGGCGTCGACGTTCTGGCTGACCGACGTGGCAACGATCAGCACAGTGTCGGTGCGCGACGAGAAGTCCGGCACCGCCGGCGGCCGGTTACCCGGCTGGGCGTCGAGGTTGTGGTGCACCGCCTCGATCGACACGGAGTTGATCTGACCGGTGGTCTTCGACTGCAGCGTTTGCACGACAGCGCGGTACGGCTGCATCGCCGATTCGAAGTCGTTGTTCAGCTCCCCGACCGTGCCGTCGTGCAATTTCTCCAAGCTGCTGTCGATGTTGTTCTTGTTCATGTTGATCAGCACGGCGGTCCAGTCGGCTGCGGCCTGCGCGACGCGGCTCTGGTAGTTGAGCGTGTCGTAGTTTTGCCGGTGGTCGAGCCAGATCAGGGTCGCGAGCACGATCGCGGCTACCGAGATCAGCGCCAGGGCCGTCGAAGCGATGCCGAATGCGGAGAACGCCGGCCCCTGTTCGGCTTCGGCGGTGTCGGGTGTGGAAGCGGATGACCGGTCATCCGGTTCTGGGCTGCTGGGCTCCCCCTCGGGCACGCAGGAAAGGTTACCCAAAGCGGCTAAAGCGCATGTCGAGCTTGCGCATCGCGGCCGCGAAAAGCCCGGCGAGCGCATGGAAGGATGGCAGGGTGACAGCACCTACCGCACGCTCCGGCATCGATCTCGCATACGTCGACCACCTGGCCCGCCCGCAAGACGACCTGTTCGGCCACGTCAACGGCCGCTGGTTGGCCGAATACGAGATCCCGGCCGACCGCGCCAGCGACGGCGCGTTCCGGTCGCTTTTCGACCGCGCCGAGGAGCAGGTGCGCGACCTCATCACCGAAGCGGCGGATGCGGACGTGGCGAGCGGGACCGATCAGCAGCGGATCGGCGACCTGTACGGGAGCTTCATGGACACCGACACCGTCTCGCGTACCGGTGTGCAGCCGCTGTTGGACGAGCTGGCCGCCATTGACGCGGCAGAGGAGGCGGCCGGGCTGGCGAGGCTGATGGGCGCTCTGCAGCGCAGCGGCGTCGGCGGCGGCGCGGGCGTCTACGTCGACACCGATTCGAAGAACTCGGCGCGCTACCTGGTGCACATCAACCAGTCCGGGCTTGGACTGCCCGACGAGTCCTACTACCGCGAGGAGCAGCACGCCCAGATCCTGGCCGCTTACCCGCAACACATCGCTGCGATGTTCGCGCTGGTCTATGGCGGCGACCCCGACGATCACGCCGCCGCCGCCGTGCGGATCGTCGCGCTGGAGACCAAACTGGCTTCGGCCCACTGGGATGTGGTCAGGCGCCGCGACGCCGACTTGACCTACAACCTGCGTAAGTTCACCGACCTGCCCGACGAGGCGCCCGGGTTCGACTGGGCGGGCTGGATCACGGCGCTCGGCGCTTCCCCGGAAGTCGCCGACGAGCTCGTCGTCCGCCAGCCTGACTTCCTGACCGCCTTCGCGGCGCTGTGGGCCGGCGAAGACCAACAGGTGTGGAAGGACTGGCTGCGGTGGCGGCTGATCCACGCCCGCGCGTTCCTGCTGACCGACGACCTGGTGGCCGAGGACTTCGCGTTCTACGGGCGCACATTGTCGGGCACCGAGCAGATCCGCGACCGCTGGAAGCGCGGCGTCGGGCTGGTGGAAAGCCTGATTGGCGACGCGTTGGGCAAGCTGTACGTCGAGCAGTACTTCCCGCCGGGGGCCAAGGCACGAATGGACGTGCTCGTGGACAACCTGCGCGAGGCGTACCGGGTCAGCATCAGCCGGCTCGACTGGATGACACCGGAGACCCGCGAACGCGCGCTGGCCAAGTTGGACAAGTTCACCGCCAAGATCGGCTACCCGAAGAAGTGGCGCGACTACTCGCAGCTCGTGATCGACCGCGCCGACCTTTACGGCAACTTCAGCCGCGGCCAGACAGTCAACTCCGATCGGGAGCTGGCCAAGCTTCCAGGCCCGGTCGATCGCGACGAGTGGTTCATGACGCCGCAGACCGTCAACGCGTACTACAACCCCGGCATGAACGAAATCGTCTTTCCCGCAGCGATTTTGCAACCGCCCTTCTTCGACGCCGAGGCCGACGACGCCGCCAACTACGGCGGTATCGGCGCGGTGATCGGGCACGAGATCGGCCACGGTTTCGACGACCAGGGTGCCAAGTACGACGGGGACGGCAACCTGGTGGATTGGTGGACCGATGATGACCGCGCCGAATTCGGCTCACGCACAAAGGCTTTGATCGAGCAGTATGAAACCTACACTCCGCGGGGTCTCGAGAACGGCCATCATGTCAACGGCGCCTTCACGGTGGGCGAGAACATCGGTGATCTCGGCGGGCTGTCGATCGCGCTGCTGGCCTACCAGCTCTCGCTCGGCGGCAGCGAGGCACCGGTGATCGACGGGCTGACCGGCGTGCAGCGGGTTTTCTTCGGCTGGGCGCAGGTGTGGCGCACCAAGTCGCGTGCGGCCGAGGCGATCCGGCGCCTGGCAATCGACCCGCACAGCCCGCCGGAGTTCCGGTGCAACGGCGTGGTGCCCAACATCGACGCGTTCTACGACGCGTTCGATGTCGCAGAGTCCGACGACCTGTACCTCGACCCGCAACGACGGGTCAGGATCTGGAACTAGCGGATCAGATCTGCCAGTCAGAGGCGCCGTCGGGCTTGTTATAGGTACCGACGGAGTTCTTCACGACGATCGCATCGCCACTGCCGAAGTTGTCGTAGAACCATTTCGCGTTATCCGGGCTGATGTTGATGCAGCCGTGGCTGACGTTTCGCTTGCCCTGATCGGCCACCGACCACGGCGCGCTGTGCACGAAGTTTCCGCTGTTGTCGAAGCGCACGGCCAGCTGGACGTGGACCTTGTAGCCCTGCGCCGACGTGTTCGGCACCCCGTACGTCGCGGAATCCATGACGATGTCGGGGAACTTCTCCAAGACGTAGTAGGTGCCGTTGGGGGTGTCATGACCCGGCATGCCCATCGACATCGGGAAAGTCTTCACCACGGTCCCGTTCTGGGTGACGGTCATCTGGTGGGTGGCATTGTCAGCCGTCGCCACCCACGCGTCGCCGACCCTGAAGCTTGACTTGGTGCCGGCGGCATCGATGTTGACGGTGCTGCCCGCCGGCCAGAAGTTCAGCGGGCGCCACCGCACCTGGCTGTCAGTCATCCAGTAGAACTTGCCGGGCACCGGCGGGTTCGACGATATGTGGATGGCTTGCTCTGCCATCGGCCGGTCGTCGATCGGTACCGCGAAGTTGATGATGATCGGCTTGGCCACGCCAACCATCGCGCCGTTGACCGGATTGAACGTCGGCGGCCGGAACGGCGGCGTGCCCGTGAACGGTTCGGGGTTCTGCCCGGGAACGTTCCCCGCCGGCACTGCGTCGGGTGCCGGGGGTTGCGGCGCGAGCGGATCGATCGGTGGAGGAGGCGCGGCCACCGCCGGCGGGGGTACCGCCGGCGGGGGTGCGGCCAGCGGGTCAGGCGGTGGCGGTGGGTCGTCCAAGGCCGGCGGGGGCGGCGGTGCGCCCGGGTCCAAACCCGGGTCAGCCAGCGCCGACGGCGTCGCAATGACCAGCGCGGCGACCACCCCGCTAGCGCAAAACATCGAGGTCAGTGCTCGCCTCGTCCATTGCGACCAGTGCGCCTGCCCCACGGCGCCGGCAGCGGCTTTCATCCCCACCTCCATATTTATTGGTCAATTCAGTCTGGCACAGCGCGAAGGGTCACTGAAAACAGGCGCTCATTGCCGAGCGCGGTAGCAACCATCAGCCCATGGGGCTGAACTGCGGATTTACGACGACACGCCCAATTCTGGAATTTAGTTGGGAAGTTGCGGACCCGGCGAACCCGGCGGACCCGGCGGGGGCGGCGGCTGCTGCGGGCCTGCCGCGAGCCCAGGCGGCGGTGTCGCGTTGGGATCCATCGGGCGTTGCGTCAACAAGAGGATCGCCGCGTCTTTCCCGCTCAGGTCCTGATCCTGAACCGCGTGCCACAACTCCCGCAGGTACGACAGGGAGTGGCCCTCGCCGGGCCCTGGCGGCGTATCCGTGGTGCCCGGCGGCGGGTTGTCCGGGCTGCTCAGGTGCGGCACCCCATCGGCTGTCGCCGGGGGCGGCGGAGAAGGCGTTGCCGGGGCGTCGGGGTCAGCCATCGCCGACGGGGCCGAGATGATGAGCCCCGCGATCGCACCCGCCGCGCACAGAGCGGCCATCGTTCTGGTATCGATCCTCACCATACTGTGTGCTTCTGTCCTATCCGTCACTTTGTTACATTGCCGGTAATCGGAACAGACCTCGGTTGGACAGTACGCCGGCCAGTGCGGTCATGACGAGACATGCGGAGGCCGCGACGATCGCGGGCACGCTTCCCCGCGCGTAGAGCAGGCCGCCCACCAGTGATCCGGCCATGATGCCGACCTGAAACGCAGTGACGTACAGCCCTGACGCGCCGTCGGGATCTTTCGGCGCGCTCCGCATCGCCGTGGACTGCAGCATCGGCGGCAGCGCCGTCACCGCGGCGCCCCACAGCACGATGGCGGCGCTGCCGGCCACCATGGCCAATGTCCCCGGCGGATGGGTCACGGCGAGCAGGGTCAGCACCGCGAACGCCACCACCATGCCCGAGAGACAACCACTGACGGCCGCCCATGGATGGCGGTCCAGCGGGCGGGCCAACAGCCCCATCGACGCCAGGCCCGCGATCCCGTATGCGGCCAACAGCCAGGCCAGCTGCGGACCGTGCACCCCGACGACGCCCTGAATGATCAGCACGATGAATGTGTAAGAAACGAAATGGCCGGTGACCCCGACCAGCGTCAGCGCTGACAGCGTCACCAGCCGCCCATTACGGTGGTGCCGCTCATGCGATCGGGCCGTTTCGATGTGCTCGTTGGACAACGGCATTCGGGGCAGCGCCAGCCACGCCGCCGCGGTGATCGATGCGGCCGCCACGGTCACGGCCACGACGGCCAGCCGCCAGCCCCAGAGCTGGCTCATCGCGGCGGTCAGTGGGTTGCCCAATACCAGCGCAAGCGTCGTGCCCAGGTAGACGGCCGTCGTCGCGCGGCCTACATGCGTCGAAGGCACCAGCCGGGCGCCGATCGGCGCGATCACCGACCACATCAGCCCGTGGGTGACTGCGCACAGCACCCGCCCCCCGGCGAGCACCGCGAAATTCGGAGCGAGCGCGGATATGAGCTGCGACGCCGTCAGGCACATCAACGTCAGCAGCAAGGTTCGACGCCGCGGCCAGTAAGCGGTCAGGCGCAGCAGCGGCACCGTCGTGACCGCGGCAACAAGGGCATAGCTTGCCAACAGCGTGCCGACGAGCGCCTCGCTGACGTGCAGGTCAGATGCGATGGCCGGCAGCGCGGCCACCGGCACCATCTCCGCGGTCACGTAGATGAACGCCGCCGCCGACAGCACGGTCAGCTGCAGGGCGATGCGCACACTCCACGCCCGCACCGAGGCGTGGTCGGCGCGTGCCCTGGCGGCGGCGTTTACAGCGGTGGGCTCCATGGCTTCGACTGATAACGGTATCGGCCGAAGCCGCCGGAGTGCGGATGTCAACGGTGTGCGCGCCCGGCGCGGTGTGGAAGCATCCGAACTTGGCTGAGATTCCCGATGGCTACGGCGACTTGTTGCAAAGGCCGCTGTACGCGCATCTGGCCACGCTGCGGCCGGACAACACCGTGCAGGTCAATCCGATGTGGTTCGAGTTCGACGGCGAGCGGGCGCGGTTCACCCACACCACGAAGCGGCAGAAGTACCGCAATGTGCGGGCCCATCCCCAACTGGCGTTCTCGATCGCCGACCCGGACAACCCGTACCGGTACCTGGAGGTGCGCGGCGACGTCGAAGAGATCGTGCCCGATCCCACCGGCGCCTTCTACATGCACCTCGCCGACCGGTACTCCTCGCCGATGAAAGAGGCGCCGCCGGACGCTCCCGACCGGGTGGTGCTGGTTGTCCGCCCGACCGGGTTCAGCAAGCAGTGGCGCGGTCTACGACCGGACGAGGCGGGCGATGGCCGCGGACGCCTCGGCGAGCTTGGCGTCGGCATCCTCTCCACCCGCGGCGACCGCATTGGTGACGCAGTGGTTCAGATGTTCGTCGAGCAATCCGAGCGCGACGGACTGCAGCGCGCTGTTGACCGCGCTGATCTGGGTGAGGACGTCGATGCAGTACTTGTCCTCGTCGATCATCTTCCCGATGCCGCGCACCTGACCCTCGATGCGCCTGAGTCGCTTCGCGTAGTCGTCTTTGCGGTCTGAATAGCCATGTGTCGCAGGCATTTAACCTCCCAGCATTTGCTTCATCTGGTCGATCTCAGCCTGCTGAGTGGTGATGATCGACTTGGCCATCGCGATCGCGTCCGGGTTCTGACCGTGCGCGATTTCAGCCTGCGCCATTTCGATCGCGCCCTGGTGGTGCGAGATCATCGACTGCAACCAGAGCTTGTCGAAATCCGCGCCGTTGAGGTTCTGCAGCTTGTCGATCGTGGCTTGATCCACCATTCCCTGCATGGATCCGTGCATGCCGTGGTCGGCATTCGGGTTCTGACCCCACTGCACCAGCCATATCGTGAACGCCTGGATCTCGGGCTCCTGCTCGCCGGTGATCTTCTGCGCGAGCGCGATCAACTGCTGGTTGGTGGTGTTGGAGGGCACCATTGCCGCCAGTTGGATGGCCTGCTCGTGATGTGCAAGCATGTTGCGCGCGAAGGTGACATCGTTGGCATTGTTGGCACCGGGTTGCGCCTCGGCGGCGACCGTCGTGGTCGGTGTCGTCATGGTCGAATGGGCAGCGTGCTGATCCATCGAGGACGAGTTGCTACACGAGGTCACGACGGCGACGGCGGACAGCGCCCCGAGCGCCACGGCGATGCGAACACGAGCGGACGTCATGACACCACTCTACGCGATACCCCTATGGGGTATAAAGACCTGTGCCCGGGCATACTTGGATGATGGTCGATATCAAGCCGCGCAGCCGCGACGTCACCGACGGCCTCGAGAAGGCGGCCGCCCGGGGGATGCTGCGGGCGGTGGGCATGGGAGACGACGACTTCGCCAAGCCACAGATCGGTGTGGCGTCGTCGTGGAACGAGATCACGCCGTGCAACCTGTCGCTGGACCGGCTCGCGAAGGCGGCGAAGGACGGCGTGTTCGCCGCGGGTGGTTATCCCCTTGAGTTCGGGACGATTTCGGTGTCCGACGGCATCTCGATGGGCCACGAGGGCATGCACTTCTCGCTGGTGTCTCGCGAGGTGATCGCCGACAGTGTCGAAACCGTGATGCAGGCCGAGCGGCTGGACGGCTCGGTGCTGCTGGCCGGCTGCGACAAGTCGCTGCCCGGAATGCTGATGGCCGCCGCCCGCTTGGACCTGGCCGCGGTGTTCCTCTACGCGGGATCGATCCTGCCGGGCCGGGCGAAGCTGTCCGACGGCACCGAGCGTGACGTCACGATCATCGACGCGTTCGAGGCGGTGGGCGCCTGCACGCGCGGCCTGATGTCGCGCGAGGACGTCGACGCGATCGAGCGGGCGATCTGCCCGGGCGAGGGCGCCTGCGGCGGCATGTTCACGGCGAACACGATGGCCAGCGCCGCGGAGGCGCTCGGCATGTCGCTGCCGGGCAGCGCGGCGCCGCCTGCCACCGACCGTCGCCGGGACGGCTTCGCCCGACGCAGCGGCCAGGCCGTCGTCGAGCTGCTGCGCCGCGGCATCACCGCCCGCGACATCATGACCAAGGAGGCGTTCGAGAACGCGATCGCGGTGGTGATGGCGTTCGGCGGCTCGACGAACGCGGTGCTGCATCTGCTCGCGATCGCCTACGAGGCGAATGTCAAGCTGTCGCTGGCCGATTTCACCCGCATCGGGGCGAAGGTCCCACATCTGGCCAATGTGAAACCGTTCGGCCAGCACGTGATGTTCGACGTCGATCGCATCGGCGGCGTGCCGGTGGTGATGAAGGCGCTGCTGGACGCCGGTCTGCTGCACGGCGATTGCCTGACCGTCACCGGCGAGACGGTGGCCAAGAACCTTGCCAAGATCGCACCGCCGGATCCCGACGGCAAGGTGCTCCGGGCGCTGGACAACCCGATCCATCCCACCGGCGGCATCACGATCCTCGGCGGCTCACTGGCCCCCGAGGGCGCGGTCGTCAAGACCGCCGGCTTCGACTCCGACGTGTTCGAAGGCACCGCAAGGGTTTTCGAGCGGGAGCGCGCGGCGTTGGACGCGCTGGAGAACGGAACGATCCAGGCCGGCGATGTCGTAGTTATCCGCTATGAAGGTCCCAAGGGCGGGCCCGGCATGCGCGAGATGTTGGCGATCACCGGCGCTATCAAGGGCGCCGGCCTTGGCAAGGACGTGCTGCTGATCACCGATGGCCGGTTCTCCGGCGGCACCACCGGGTTGTGCGTCGGGCACATCGCTCCCGAGGCTGTCGATGCAGGGCCGATCGCGTTTCTGCGCGATGGCGACCGGATCCGCCTCGACGTGGCCGACTCCACGCTCGACGTGTTGGTCGATCCCGCCGAATTCGCCTCTCGCCAGGAGGGTTTCACGCCGCTACCACCGCGTTACACCACCGGCGTGCTGGCCAAGTACGTCAAGCTGGTCGGCTCTGCGGCGGTCGGCGCGGTCTGCACGTAGGCGGTCGCCTGCTACTCGGCGCCGAACTGGGTGTAGAGCGCGGGCAGGAATCCGGCGAGGTGGTTCATCTCCTGCGCGCAGTGCGCCATCAGGTTGCGGGCGTAATCCACTGAGGCGCCGAGGATGCGCGACGCGACCGGCCGCACGACGCGGTTGGCCAGTCCGGGTGCATTGCGCGCCGCGATGTGCGGCCCGCCGAGCCAGAATCGGGAGCGCATCTGGCTACCGTTGCCGGTCGGACGGATGTGGTGGACCAACCAGCCGGCGTCCACCGGAACATCGCTGGAGCCGACTCGGGCGCAGATCGGGACCACGTCGTGGTCGGCGGCGGGCAGGCCGAGCGTTGCCGGTGTCACGAACTGGATCGCGGCACGCAGCATCGACGACCCGATGTACTCGCTGATCACCGAGGTCCGCCCGACGTAGCGCGCTGTGCCGCGACGGCCGGCGTCGTCGCCGTCTTGCCACGCGGCCCAGACGTGCGCCCGCGGGTGCCATAGTTTGTAGCGGCGGGAGTCGGAGCCGTGCCAGCCGAACCACCACGACCACATCGCCGGTGTGACGCCCGCCATGTCCGTGCGGACGGACACCCGGAGGCTGCCGTCCTCGAGCATGCCGTAGCCGTTCTCGGTCTGCTGGTAGCCATCGTCGCCGACCGTCGCCACGCCGTCGAACGCGAGCAACGCCGGCCCGGCCTGCGGACCGTGCTCCAGTGCCTCGACGACGTGTCGCGGCAGCGGGGCCATGGCGGGTTGGAAGAACTTGCCGAACGGCGTGTTTACGTCGTCGCCGCGGTATCCGAGATAGCGGTCGGTGGCCATCAGATCCGTCCCATCCAGCTATAGAACAGCCCGTCGGGGTCGTAGCGGGCCCGCACCTTGTCGAGGCGGGCCATGCTCGCGTCGGTGGCGAACTTCGCCGGGCGCTGGCCGAGGTTCTCGTCGGCCAGCTGGATGCCGGTGGCCAGGTCGGCCATCGCGGCCATGTTCGACCGCGCCCAGTCGCAGTACTTGTCGTCGGCCGGTAGCCCAGTCATCTGGAGTTCCTTTGATCCACTTCGTCACCTCACCAGCGCGATGGCGAAACCGTCCCAGCCCTTGACCCCCACCGTCTGAATGGCGGCCGCCTCGAGCCGCGGGTGCTCGCCCATTAACTCGAGCATGTCCACGACGGCTCTGGCCTGGCGATCGTCCGGCGCTGGCGACAACACCCGGCCCCTACGAACGACGTTGTCCACCACGATCATTGAGCCCGGCCGGGCCAACTCGATCGCCCACCGCACGTATGGGGCGTTGTTCTCCTTGTCGGCGCCGATGAACACCAGGTCGAAGGGCTCGCGGTCGGGCTGCGCCGCCAATTGTGGCAAGGTGTCGAGCGCCGCACCGACGAGCACGTCCACCCGGTCCCCCACACCGGCCCGCCGCAGGTTCGACCGGGCGACTTCGGCGTGCTTCGGCTCGTACTCCAGCGTGATCACCCGACCCGACGGCCCGGCCGCGCGGGCCGGCCAGATCGTGCTGTAGCCACCGAGCGTGCCAATCTCGAGGATCCGTCGCGCCCGCATCCCCGAAGCCAACAGATACAAGAACTTGCCGATCTGCGGCGACACCGCAATCGACGGCAACCCGGCGGCGTCGCTGGCCTCCAGGGCCGCGGTGAGTGCCGGGTCGTCGGCGTGCAGCAAGCGGTCGAGCAACGCGTCGACGTCGGGCGCGGTCGGTTCGGTCACCGGGCCCACGCTAGCCGATTCGCCCTACCGCACACCCTCTTTCAGATAGACGACCCGCAGCACGTGTTGTACCTCGGGGCCCATCACCGCCCCCGCCAGTTCGCAGAACGCGGCGACGAACTGCGGCCCGTGTGGCGGTTCAGCGTCGCAGAGGTGGTGCGCGATCTCATGCAGCACGACGAGTTCGCGCAGCGCCCACGTCTGCCGCTCCGGCACCGCGATCACGGCCGACCCGTCGCGGCGTTCGTAGTGTGCGGCCGTGACGCCGCGCCGCGCCCGCACCGCGAGCGGCTCCACTCCGGGCCAGCGCTCCCGCACGGCCGGGTGGCTCAACAACGAATCCACGTAGAGCTGCACGGATTCCACCGACCCGAACCGCCCTTCCGGTGGCAGCGTCAGCTGGGTGCCGAAAAAGTCGACCGCCCCTGACCCGTGCTCGGCCGACCGGTCGAACAACAGCCGCACGAATTGTTCGGCCGCATACACCTTCGAGCGCTGCGAATCCCGCGGGCTCACTTCTCCAACGCGGTGCGCGCTCCTGCCAGTTCGGAACTGTTGCCCAGCCGCGCCCGCCGGCCCGCCCGGTCGCCTGCGCGTCGGGCCGCGGACGAATATCCGGCCGAGGCCCGGGCGGCATACCACGTCCCGCGCGCCTTGGACTCCGTGCTGTAGAAGTCGCGCAGCTCGATTTCCTTGTTGCGCAAGGCGATCGCGGTACCTGGCCGGCCACGCCGCTCATCCCGTGCCTCTTGCTGCGCCTCCTCCCGCGCCATGGCCAACCGCTGCCCGATCCGGGCCCCGAATGCAAGCTGGAAGTTCAGCCGCGCCGTGATCGTGGGTGCGGGCCGATGAGCGCCGGAGGAGATGTAGGTCTCAGAGGCGCGGACCATCTGCATCACCAGGCTGGCGTACAGCGCGTGGCTGGTGTCGATGTCCTCGGCGAACCCGTAGGCGTACACGAACGCCGAGTTGGACGCCACGTCGACGCGTACGTCGTTGGCCGCGGCGATCACCGCGAACAGCTGGACGTAGGTGCGCAGTCCCTTCGTGCCGGCCGCGCCGATCGTGATCGTGCGCTGGACGGGCGTTTGCGCCTTGGTGCGGGTGGCCGCGTGGGAGCGTGCGACAGCCAGGTCGATCGAGGTGGTCGTGGCCAGCCGTTGCGCCGCGGCCATGAAGGCCTCGGCCTCGTGCGCATTATCGGTGCCCTCGGCCTGGCGAAGCAGGGCAGCGATGCGCGCCAACATCTTGTCGTCGGTCATGCGCCCACGCTAAACGACACCTCCGACGAGTTCACCGCGACACGAATGCATTCAGCGCAGAAACGAACTGTCCAGACAGCGGCTGGTGCTTGGCGTAGTTGGCCACGCTGTCGGTCGGATCGTCCTTGAGGACGTGGCTGACGCCATTGAGTTGCACGAAGTCGAGATTGGTGTGGGCCAATGCCGCTGCCAGCGGCCGCATCGCTTGGCAGCTGGCCTGCGCGTCGGAGTCACTGCAGGTCAACAACACCTGCGTGCCCGCGGGAATGCGCGCCGCCACGCCCAGCGGATCGATCGCGTCGGCGTCGAGCACCGCCTTGACGTTGCCCTGGTTGAGGATCGCGCTCAGCCCGGCGGGCAGGTTCGCCGGCACGACACCGCCCGCACGCACCTGCGCGACCGCCGCCGTCCAGGACGCCAGTGTCTGGTCGCCCTGCACACGTGTCTGACGGCCCGCGGTCACGTCAGCGTCGACACTGGACCGCACTCGGCCGGTGATCAGGTCGAGATAGCGGCCGGGCAGCGGTTGCAGCAGGCCCAGCGAATGGATCTTGGGTGCGTCGCCGGTGTCGGTGGCCAGCGTCATCGCGTGAATCGTGCCCTCCCCCAACCCATACACCGACAGGCGGGACTTGTCGGTGCCGGGCCGCCCCGCCAAGAAGCGCACCGCCGCCCGCGCGCCACTGTCGTAGGTGGCACTGCCCACCTGCGCGGGGTTGGCCGCGTAGGGGCCGAGCCCGGTGCGGCCGGTGCCCACCTTGTCGTAGCGGAGGCTGGCCGCTCCACGGTCGGAGAGCAGCCCTGCCAGCGCGCGCATCGTGCCGACCGGCCCGGCCACCGCGTTGTCGCCATTGCGGTCGGTCCTGCCACTCTCGGAGATCAGCAGCGCCGCGGGCCCGGCCGATGCGCCGGGCTGGTGCCGGTAGGTGCCGTGCAGCGTCAACCCGTCGGCCACGAACGTCACCTCGTCGTCGACCCATGGCGGCGGCGTGTGCGCCGAGCAGCCGCCGAGGACGACGAGCGCCGCCATCAGCCACCAAACACACCGGCGGCCGCGGTCGTTCACAGATGGGCCTCGATCCACGACGTCACGTCGTCGAGCACCCTGTCCCTCTCCGGCTCGTTGAAGACCTCGTGGTACAGCCCGGGATAGATCTTGAGCGCGACATCCGACGACGCGGCACTCTCAGCCAGCATCCGACTGCCCAGAACCCCGATCAGCTTGTCCTGCTCACCGTGCACAATCAGCAACGGCGCGGCCAGCTTCGCCGCCAGCCGGGGCTGGTTCTCGCCGACCTGCAACAACGCACGTGAGATACCCGCGGGCAACCAACCGTGGTACACCAGCGGATCGGAGTTGTATTTCGCGACGACCTCTGGGTCGCGGGAAATCGCGTCCGTCGGCAACTTCTTGGCCGGCGCGCCCGGGAAGAGCTTCCCCAGCACCTTGCCGACCAGCCGCAGCGCGAATGGTGCCTCCAGCTGCGCGGCGACGGCAGGGCCTGACAACACCATCGCGACGCAGTCCTCGGGGTGCTCGGCGCCGTACGCGAACACGATGCCCCCGCCCATGCTGTGGCCCACCACGACCCGCTTGAGGTCGGGATGGTCGCAGGCGGCGATGTCGACCAGCGTGGCGAAGTCGCCGGTGTAGTCGGACAGCCGCTTCAGCCATACCCGCTTCCCACCCGACCGGCCGTGCCCGCGGTGGTCGAGCGCGTACACCACGAGCCCCGCCTCGCCGAAGCGCTGCGCGACGTGGTCATAGCGGCGGGCGTGCTCGGCGTACCCGTGCGAGAGCACCACCACGCCTCGCGGGGTGCCGTCGGGGGTCCACACGTCGTAGACGATGCGTACGCCGTCGACACCGTCGAAGGAATGTTCGGTCCGGCTGCTGGCCATCAGCAGAGGGTAAATGAACCCTGCCGAGCGTGCGTAAGCTCGGTCCGGTGAGCGTCCTGGCATACGAAGCCGACGACGAGTTCCTGGTTCAGGCCGAGCCGCACCGGCGCGAGCTGCTCGCTCATTGCTATCGGATGACAGGCTCGCTGCACGACGCCGAGGACCTCGTTCAGGAGACCTACCTGCGTGCGTGGAAGGCGTACTCCGGCTTCCAGGGCAAGTCGTCGCTGCGGACGTGGCTGTACCGCATCGCGACGAACACCTGCCTGACCTCGCTTCAGGGACGAGAGCGACGACCGCTGCCCGTGGGCCTGGGCGCGCCGAGCTCGGATCCGATGGACGGGCTCATCGAGCGACACGAGGTGCCGTGGCTGGAGCCGCTACCCGACGACGAGGCCGATCCGTCGGAGATCGTCGGCTCCCGAGAAGCCGTGCGCCTCGCCTTCGTCGCGGCGCTGCAGCACCTGTCGCCGCGGCAGCGGGCGGTGCTGGTGCTGCGCGACGTGCTGCAGTGGAAGGCCGCCGAGGTGGCCGACGCGATCGGCACGTCGACGGCCGCGGTGAACAGCCTGCTGCAGCGGGCCCGTGCGCAGCTCGATGCGGTCGGCCCCAGCGCCGACGATCGGCTACTGCCGCCGGATTCGCCTGAAACGCAGGACCGGCTGGCCTCCTACATCGCGGCGTTCGAGGCCTACGACATCGACCGCCTGGTGGAGATGTTCACCGCCGAGGCGATCTGGGAGATGCCGCCGTTCGACGGCTGGTACCGGGGTCCACGTGCGATCGGTTCGCTGATCCATCACCAGTGCCCGGCCGACGGGCCCGGCGACATGCGACTGATCCCGCTGCTCGCCAACGGCCAACCCGCCGCGGCGATGTACATGCGCGACACAGACAGACACCTGCCGTTCCAGCTGCACGTCGTCGACCTGACGGCGGAGGGGGTGTCGCACGTCGTGGCTTTCCTCGACACCACCCTCTTCGCCAAGTTCGGCCTGCCCCAAGAGCTTTAGAGCAGCGCCCTCAGTGCCCGAAGTGCGTCTCGACCCCGGCGTTCTGGTTCGCCGACGGCCACGTTCGAGTGCGAACCGGCGTAGATGTCTCGTTGTTGACCGTGTTGCCGTTCCCGAGAACCGCGCCGTCACCGCTGACGATGTCGCCGTGGCTGGACCCGGCGACCGCAACCGGACCCTGGCCAGGTTCATGAGACTGCCTATCGGTTGGGTGGGAAAGCCTGGGCGGTCGGGTGACCTGCGACCAACGGTATGGAGGCCATCCCCCCTCGGAAAACGTGGCTGATCCCGGTGCCTTCAGCGCACCATTTGGGGGCCGGAGGCGATAGCGGCTAGGGGGTTAGGGGGTTGGCAGGGGACCCCCGGGGAGCGCTCAGTGTGGCCTGAGCGTAATCGCGCGCACAGGATCCTCATAGGAACGCCCTTCACCATGTTGGCGTGACACCTTCGCTTATGAGGGTCGCCGCGACATTCTTGGCAGACCCGCCACCACCTGTAGCGCAGTACCGCCATGGGGTTTCCTTGCTGCACGGGTGGCTGCCCATCACGATCCAGGCGGTCGCCGCCACGCTCCTGTTGCTGGCGATCGGTTGGCGCTCGCCGCGCTGGCGGATGCTCTGGTTGCCGTTGGCGGTGCTCGTCGGGGTGGGCGTGGCCGCCTGGGCGCACTGGTTCATCGACTCGCAGGGAATGGCCGACGATCCGGCGCCCTCAGCGCTGTGGATCTGGATCGGCCTCACCGGGCTGGCGATCGCGGTCGTGTTGGTCGGCTGGCGCGGGGCGCGCTGGTGGCGGCGCGGCACCTCCGTTCTGGCGGTGTTGCTGAGTCTGCTCAGCGCGGGCGTCGCACTCAATCTCTGGGTGGGCTACTTCCCGAGCGTGCAAACAGCATGGAACCAACTCACCGCCGGGCCGCTGCCCGACGAGACCGACATGGCCACCGTCACCGCGATGCAGCACAACGGCACCGTCCCGGCCAAGGGCGCGGTCGTTCCGGTGACCACCCCGAGCGATGCGTCGAACTTCAAGCACCGGACCGAGTATGTGTACCTGCCGCCGGCCTGGTTCAAGTCCAACCCGCCGCCGAAGCTGCCTGTGGTGATGATGATCGCCGGCGAGTTCAACACTCCGGCGGACTGGCTGCGCACCGGCAACGCGACGAAGACGATCGACGACTTCCAGGCCGCGCACGGCGGCAACGCGCCGGTGTTCGTGTTCGTCGACACCGGCGGGTCGTTCAACAACGACACCGAATGTGTAAACGGAAGCCGCGGCAACGCCGCCGATCACTTGACCAAAGATGTGGTGCCCTACGTGAATTCGACCTTCGGGACGAGCCCCAGCGCCGCCAACTGGGGCATCGTCGGCTGGTCGATGGGCGGCACCTGCGCGGTGGATTTGACCGTGATGCATCCCGAGCTGTTCAGCGCCTTCGTCGACGTCGCGGGTGACCTGGCCCCCGTCGCCGGGACGAAGGAACAGACCATCCAGCGGTTGTTTTACGGGAACGCGGCCGCGTACGACGCGTTCGACCCGACCACGGTCATCGAAAAACACGGCCCATACACGGGCGTGTCGGGGTGGTTCGCGATTTCCAGCAGCCCGCAGACGCAGTACCACAACGCGAATGCGACCAACAACGCAGTCGGACTGGGCGGGCGCGACGCCGCGGGCAACCCCGGCGATCAGACCCAGGCGGCCAACTCGCTGTGCACGCTCGGAAAGGCCAACGGCATCGACTGCGCTGTGCCGGCCACGCCGGGCAAACATGACTGGCCGTTCGCGATGGACACGTTCGCGTCGTCGCTGCCCTGGCTGGCGGGCCAAATTGGTACGCCGGGAGTTCCGCGGATCCCGCTGCCCGGCCCGGCACCGGCGCCGACCGGCGGCCCGCCGCCACCCGTGCGAGCCGCGAGTAGGTAATGAGGACGATGGGGCCCCGCCACCTGGCGAGGTCGACAACCACCTTCCGGCGCCGACGCGGATTCAGGATCGCTCGGATCTGGATGGCCGTGGTGTCCGCGATCGCGATGCTGGCAACCGGAGCGGGATGGTGGGCGGCCCATCACACACTGGGCGGGATCACGGTGTCTCAGGCGCTCGGCGCCGACGACCCGCGGTCGACAGGTGCCGCGATCAACATTTTGCTGATCGGGCTCGATTCACGAAAAGATCAACAGGGAAACGACTTACCGCAGGCAATCTTGGACCAGTTGCACGCCGGCGACTCCGATGCGGGTGGATACAACACCAACACGCTGATTCTGGTTCATCTGAGCGCTGACAACAAAGTCACCGCGTTCTCGATACCCAGGGACGACTATGTCGCCGCCCGCGGCATTCCGGGATATAGCCACATCAAAATCAAGGAAGCCTACGGGCTGGCCAAGGCGGGTGCCCAGCAGAAGCTCAGTGATCGCGGTGTCACCGATCAGCAGACCCTCGAAACGCAGGGGCGAGAGGCCGGCCGGACGGCCACGTTGCGGGCCGTTCGGGATCTCACCGGCCAGCCGATCGACTATTTCGCCGAAATCAACCTTGCCGGTTTCTACGACCTGACCGCAGCGCTGGGCGGTGTCGAGGTGTGCCTGAATCACTCTGTGTACGACGACTATTCGGGCGCCGACTTCCCTGCGGGCTTTCAAACCCTCAACGCGTCACAAGCATTGGCGTTCGTTCGGCAGCGTCACGGGCTCGACAACGGTGACCTGGACCGCACCCACCGTCAACAGGCGTTCCTCGTCTCGGTGATGAAGAAGCTGCGGTCCTCGGGCAGCTTCACCGACTTGGGCAAGCTGAACGCGCTGATATCCGTCGCGCAGAAGGACATCGTGTTGTCGACGGGCTGGAACGAGCAGCTGTTCCGCCGTATCGGCGACATCAGTAGCAGCGACGTGGAATACCGAACCCTGCCCGTGCTGCGGTACGACACGGTCGACGGCCAGGACGTCAACATCGTCGATCCCTCGGCGATCAAAGCCGAAGTCGCCGCGGCCTTCAACGGCGACGCCTCGGCGCCGACAACCTCGTCGCACGCGCCGACCAGCGTCATCGACGTCGTCAACGCCGGCGGTACCTCGGGTCTGGCCGGAGCCGCTTCGCAACTGCTGAAGCAGCGGGGCTACAGCATCGGCCAGACACGCAATCGTATCGCCGGCGAATCGACCAGCACAGCAGTCGAATACGGCATCGGTGCAGAGACCGACGCCGACGACGTGGCTTCGATACTGGGGATTTCCGCTACACCGCAGGCTGATTCCACTATTGCGCCAGATCACGTGCGCGTCACACTTGGAGAGGACTACGTCGAGCCGACCACCGATTACGCGGCAAGCGAGTCGTCGATCGGGACATCGAGCGGAACCATGTCGTCGTCCGCGGGCAACGACACGACGTCGGTCACCCCCACTCCCGACGAGGGTGCACCTGTGGCGGGCGGCAGGATCCCGTGCGTCAACTGACCGTCAGCCGATTCCCACCAGCAGGCTGTCCGGCGACGGCCCCGGAGCCGACTTGACCACACCCGCGCCGGTGATCAGTGGCAGGTCCAGCGCCGACAGCAGGCCCGGCTCGGCCGCGTAGACCGCCGGGATCGCGTTGACCATCCGCGAAGCCCCGGCCATCCGCGCACCGAGATCGTGGTCATGATTCTCGGCCAATTCGAGCTCACAGCGCATGCTGGGTGAGCCCTCGATCTCGACCCGGTAGACGCCCCGGCCCGACGCCCCGCCGTAGCCGAGGTTTTGCGGGGGGATCGAGACGTGCGGCTGCGGCCAGTCCGGCGCGACGTCGTCGTGCATGCGGGTGACATGGTCGACGACGAATGTCGGTTTGCCGTCGACATATCCGGTGAGCGTGGACCGCATCGCGGCGATGGTGCCCGCGGCGATGTGACCGGTCGGGGTGTCGAACGATTCCTCGGCAGCGACGCGCTCGACATTCTCCGTGATGCCTTCGACACTGACACCCAGTCCGGCCGCGAGCTGGTGGACAACCGAACCCCATCCGAACGTGAACGTGCCGGGAGTCGCGGCGAACGCCGGAAATTCCGGTGGCTGGCCGAACCCCAAGATCTCGTACACGGCCTCCTTGTCGGGATACGTTGCGTAGTTGAACATCTCGGTGACCCGAATCGACTCGATGTTACGCGCCAGCCCTGAAAGCGCCAGCGGCAGAACATCGTTCGCGACGCCGGTATCGATTCCGGTCGTGAAGAACGACACCCCACCCGCCAACGCCGCTTCGCGCAATCCACCGGTGATCGCCGAATCCACCGCCTCCGGATACACCAGCGGTACTACGGAACACGACACCACGTTTTTGCCGGCGCGCAGGATCGACTCCACGTCGGACACCGCCTCCAGCGGCCGAAGGTTGGCCGCCGCCGCGTACACCACGACGTCTGCCTCACCGGTGAGCAATCCAGCGGGGTCCTTGGTCGCGGTCACACCCACCGGCGCGATGCCGCAGAGCTCGCCCGCGTCACGTCCGGCCTTCGCATCGCTGTGGACCACCAGGTCCACCAATTCCAGTTCAGGGTGATCGATCACACCGCGCAACGCGATCACACCCATCGACCCCGGGCCCCAAACCGCCACACGGATAGCCACTACTGTCCTCGATACCTGGGATTAACTGCCTGCACGACCCCCGGGCAGCGTATGAAGGCGCACGCGCCACCGTCAACGGCAGGTCCTGTGCGCAGGGGCAAAGCGTCGATCAGGTGGGCGTCAACGTGAACGGCAGCCAGTACGTGCCCGGACCGTCTCCGGGACATCCAGGTGCGCCGACCGCGAAAGTCCTCTCGCCGTTGAAACTTCCGTTGCCGTTCGGCACCAGGAAGTCTGTTCTGGTCGTGGTTACCGTGCTGCCGTCGTCGCAGTGGAAGGGGTATTCAGAGCTCGATGTCCACCGGTCGTTGACCCACTGATAGTCGAACAGGGCGGGGGCGTTGGGGTTGTCCGCCAACTCGGTCAGCCGCAGCCAGTGAGTGACGCATCCCGACGCATCACAGGTGGTCGCGAAGCTAGCAGCTTGCGTCGAGGGGTCCGACGCCCGTGGCTGGCCATTGAACGTCTGCCGCGAGTGATCCAAAAACGTGTCATACGAACCGTAGAGCGGCACCGGCTGCGGCCGGTCACCGCCGGCCGATGGTGCCACCACAACGGCGGCAACGACGGCGAGAGGCGCGGCGAATGCGGCGTATCCGGTCGTCATGCGAGTGCAGTCGTCAGCACCGGCGGCAGGCGGTCGGCCACAACCGGCAGGCTCAGCGGCGACGAGAACGCAATGGCACCGGACAAGTCCTTCCCGGCGAAGACGTTGCGGTTCTGTGCGGTCGCGTTGAGCTGTTGCACGAAGGGATCGGCCAGCAGCGCCGCTTTGTCCGCGTCGCTTTCGGTCTTCCAGATCAAAACATCGGCCGCGTTGAGGACCGGCACAATCTGGGCACGTGGAATGAACGCGCGGTCATCCACCATATAGGCGTTGATGCTGTTCGGAATCTGGAAGCCCATCTGTGTCAGAAAGTCGGTTTTCCAGCCGGGCATCGACGCGATCACACTGTCCTGATAGAACGTGCCTTGCAGCAACAGTGCGTTCTTGCCCTGGAATTGCGGATGCGCCCGGGCCACGTCGGCGAATCTCCTGTCGACCTGCGCGATCAACGAATTCATTTGGTCGGTCCGCGATACCGCCTGCGCAACTGTGATGGCCTGGGTCTTCCACGGCTCGAACCACCCATCGCCGGTTGTTCGTGGAACCGTGGCGGCGATCGCCGACAACCGGTTGTAGTTATCCTGGTCCACCCCGCCGTTGACGGCGATGATGAGGTCGGGGTTGGTGGCTGCGATTCGGTCGTAGTGGAAGTGGACGTCGTTGTCCCAGAGTTTCAGCACAGTTGGTTGCGTACCGCCCAGATTGGGTCGCGCCCACGGCCATACCGCGAAGGGCTCATCGCCAAACCAGTCGGTAACCGCGACGGGCACCACGCCGACGGCGAGCAGGTCGTCCTGCTCGGTGTAAGCCGGCGCTGACCACCCGCTTGGGTGGGGCGGGGATCATTGTCTGTCCGAAGGCGTGGCTGATGGTCACGGGGCCCGGCGGCGCGGCCGTCACCTTGCCTGCGACGCCGGCTGTCATCGCCACCAATCCCGCGGCACCGGCAACACCTAAGAACCCGCTAAGAGCCTGCGGATACTAGGCGAATTTCACTTTTGACCTTCCGCCAGGCGACTGGAACGGTTACCGCTAGTCCTCTTCGAGCGACAGGGCTCCGGACGGACACAGGTTCACCGCTTCCCGGACCCGTTGTCGGTGGTCTTCTGCAACGGCGTCGCAGCGCAGCAGCACAATGCCTTCGTCGTCCTGGTCGAACAACGCGTCGTCGGTCATCACGCACATGCCGGCACCGATACAGACGTGGCGGTCGGCCATCACCTTCACCAGGTCACCTCCAACGAGCGCACACCGTAGATGAAGTGGAAGACGCGGAACTGGACATCGGGGAACGGCTCGGCGAGCGCCAGACGCGGGAAACGGCGCAGAAGCGCCGGGAACGCAATCCGCATCTCCATGCGGGCCAGCGGCGCGCCTAGGCAGTGGTGCACGCCGTGGCCGAACGCGAGGTGTCCTAGTGTCCCACGTGAGATGTCCAAGGTGTCGGGGGCATCGATGAACTCGGGATCGCGGTTGCCGGAAGGCAACGACAGCACCACCAGTTGGCCCGCGGGGATGGGTGTTCCCGCTATCTCGACGTCCGTTGTGGTGAATCGCGGTATGGCGGTTTGCACGATCGAGAGGTATCGCAACAGTTCCTCGACGGCAGCCGGGACCGCCGCCGGATCGTCGCGGACCGCCGCGAGCTGGTCGGGGTGCACCAGCAGCGCGAGGCTGCCGAGCGCCAGCATGTTGGCGGTGGTCTCGTGACCGGCCAACAACAGCAGGCCCGCGATGCCAACCAGCTCATCATCGGTGAGCTCGCTGCCGTGGTCGCGAACGAGCATCCCGACCATGTCGTCGCCCGGCGCGCGGCGGGCCCGGTGGACAAGCGATGTCATGTACCCGCGGCCCTCGCGCTGCAACGCCAATCGCTCAGCGACGGGGATCGAGAAGTCGAGCTGGCGCGCGCTCCGTTGCTGGAAGCCTTCCCGGTCCCGGTAGGGCACACCGAGCAGCTCGCAGATCGCCAGGGAGGGGATGGGCAACGCGAACGCAGCGACGAGCTCGGCCGGTGGGCCGGCCTTTTCCATTGCGTCCAGATACTGCTCGACGATTTCGGCGATGCGCGGCTGTAGCTGGTTCATCCGACGCACGGTGAACTCCGCGGTAAGCATGCGCCGGAGCCGCTGGTGCTCGGGCGGGTCGAGGCCGAGCAGGTTCCCGGCGCGGAACCGGTTCTGTTCCTCGTTGTCCATGGCCGCCGCCATCGGCGCGACGAAACCGGGCGGCCGGCCGTTGGAGAACCGTTCGTGGTCGGCCAGGACGTTCTTGATGTCCTCGTGACGGGTGACCAAGTAGGCGTGCATCCCGAACGGGCTGACGAACTTGTGCACGCCGGCCGTCGCTCGGATCCGGCCTAATTCATCCGTCGGATCGAAGGCATTGCGCCGCATGTGCAGCGGTGGAAGTGCCGGGGCTTCCGTCATGGTTTCGACGGTACCGATTCCCCGGGGAAAACAGGCCCGACGCCGACGAGGGGATTCACAAGAGACAACAGCGCGCGCGAAGATATGGCCGAGGTGACGCCGATGTCTATCAATCGCCGAGAGCGCACGGGTCTGGCGGCGCTGTTGTCACTTTTCGCCGTCGTCGCGGTGGTCTTCGCGTTCCTTCTGGTCATCAGCGTTTTGGACATCGCCGATGTCGGCCCCAACTTCCGGACCGGGACTCCCGGGCCGGACTCGTACCTGATCCGCAATGCGCGCATCGACACCGTCCTGAGCGCGGTGCTGTTCGTGGCCGCGATGGGGTCGACGATGACGGCCGCGATGGTGCGCCCGGGACGGGGGCAACACATCATCACGGCGGTGGTCTGCGTTGCGCTGCTGCCGTTGGGCCTTGCCGACTTCCTGGCGTTAGCCCTGGCGTTCTGACGGAGCCGCCGCGCCGTCAGTCCCCCTCGTGGCGCTTCTGGTCCCACCGCTCCAGCGATGCCTGCAGCCGGTATAGCCCTAACGCCGCCAGCGGCGCGCCGGCCGACACACATACCACCAGCAGTGGGCTCATCGGCATCCCTTGAGTCGGTGTTCCAGGCAACCGCGATGATGCTCGCATTCATTAGCTGGCGGCAGGGTCGTAAGTCACCTCCTGCGGACCGATTGGCATATCGCCCGCAACGCCCGGACACGAACCCTGTTGCGCCTGGCAGGGAAAGTCGCGGTAAGTCCGAGGCTGGAGCGGACGCGTAGCCCGACCCGGACGCCGCGAGTAGTAGCCACATCCCGACCGGCACGAGCAACAGCAATCACGCCCTCGACGGCAAGAACATCCGCGGTGTCATTCGCTACGACGAGGCTGACTGGTAGCCAAGCGCGTCAACACCGTCTCTGTCCACGATCGCAGCGCGCGTAGCTGCGTCGCGCTCACGCCGTCGAACAGGGTCGACCGAATCAGCTCGACATGGCCGGGTGCCGCTGCCCGCAGCCCGGCGCGGCCCTGATCGGTGAGTTCGACGACGGCGCCGCGTCGGTCGTCGTCGCTGCCGCGCCGGACCGCGAGGCCGCGCGTGCGCATTCTGCGCAGCTGGTGAGACAGTCGGCTCTGCTCCCACCCCAGCACGTCGGCGAGCTCGAAGACCCGCAGCGGGCCGCGCTCGGACAGGGCCACCAGGACCTCGTATTCCGACAACGACAGGCCACAGTCGCGTTGCAGTTGTCGGTTCATCGCCGCCTGGAGCCGGGTCCGCACGGCCAGGTAATTGCGCCAGAGCGCCTGCTGCTTGTCGGTGAGCCACACCCGCTCAGCGTACCGGAATACATGACACGTCATTTATGTTGTGGCGTGCATGGACAGCCACCTAGGCTGGCAACAACCTCACAAGGGGTGATGACATGACCACCACACCTGTCGTGGATGTCCGTCGTGCAGCGGACCGGTTCGCGACCAAAATCTCGTGGCTGGACTCCAAGCACTCGTTCTCGTTCGGGCACCACTACGACCCGGACAACACCCACCACGGCGTGCTGCTGGTCAACAACGACGACATCGTCAAACCCGGCACCGGCTTCGAGACGCATCCGCACCGCGACATGGAGATCGTCACCTGGGTGTTGCGTGGATCGCTCGTGCACCAGGACTCGACGGGCCACTCCGGCGTCATTTATCCCGGGCTGGCGCAACGCATGTCGGCGGGCACCGGCATCCTGCACTCGGAGAAGAATGACTCCTGGAAGCTAACTGGCGGCGAAACCCACAGCGAACCAGTACATTTCGTTCAGATGTGGGTCGTGCCCGACGAGACGGGCATCACGCCGGGATATCAGCAGCTCGAGATCGACGATGAACTGCTGCGCGGCGGCCTGGTGACGATTGCGTCCGGCATGCCCGAGCACCGCGACCAGTCGGCGATATCGATCCGCAACCGCTACACCGCGCTACACGGAGCCCGCATGCAGGCCGGGGACAGCGTTCAGTTGCCGCACGCGCCGTATCAGCACCTGTTCGTCGCCCGCGGCGATGTCACGCTGGAAGGCGCGGGACCGCTCAGTGACGGAGATGCCGTCCGGCTCACCGCATCCGGTGGCCAGCAGGTGACCGCTACCCGGCCATCGGAGATTCTTCTCTGGGAGATGCACGCGGGGCTGGCCGCGTAGGGCCGCCCGGCTGATGAGTCAGCGGACTCTGGGTGTGCCGGCGCGTCGGCCCGTGAGGCCGAGGTAGATGGCGATCAAGATGACCGCAACCACGACGCCGACCAGGAACGGGATCCATTCAAAACCGCCGTTCGCGTTGTGATATCCCAGCCGGTAGCACACCCACGACCCGATCAGTGATCCAAGTGCGCCGAGGATCGTGGTCATGATGATGCCGATGTTCTGCTTGCCGGGCATGACGAGCCGGGCAAGCGCACCGACGATGAGGCCCACGACGATCGCGCCGATGATAGTTCCGATCATTGCTGCTCCTTCTTGAGTGGCACCGTAGCGGGCGCCGTTGTAGACCGGTGTTCCCTCATTCCGCGCAGTCCTAACCACGTGC
The DNA here is from genome assembly GCA_963811535.1 of uncultured Actinomycetota bacterium. Lineage (GTDB taxonomy): Bacteria > Actinomycetota > Actinomycetes > Mycobacteriales > Mycobacteriaceae > Mycobacterium. The sequence continues at coordinate 953,022 of CAWERF010000005.1, forward strand.
GTTTATCCTCTGTTCGGGTGCGGATGACCGGAATCAGGACGATGACAGACGCGCAAGCGCATCGGCGGATCGCCGCCAAGCTGTCATTTCGATATGCGGCCGGGCTCGCGTTCGCGCACGTGCTCTCCGTCGGTGAGCTCCTCGTCGTCGTGGCGGCTCTCAGCGGCCACGCGCCCGGCGGAGCACATGTTCACATCACGGAGAAGATCGCGATAACGGCTGTGGTGCTGGCCGTCCTGGGAACCGCGGCCCTGGCGCTAGCCGGAGTCGTGACGCTCGCTCCGTCGTTGCGCTGGTTCGTCGGGGGGCAGGAACCGGATCCAACTGACCGACGAGCGGCGCTGAACCTCACCCGGCGCCAGTCGGCGATCATCGCGGCGACATGGGCCGTCAGTGCCGCAATCTTCGTGCTGATGAATCCCGAAGCGCGACTGGCATATGCGCTGCCAACCGGCTTGGCCGTTCTCTTTGGCGGAACCGCCGCCGTCGCCACGGCGATCCTGCTCACCCAACGCACCGTTCGCCCCATCGTTGCCGCCGCGACACACGAGGCCGAGGGCCTCACCAGATACCCCGGTGTGTTGGCGCGGCTGCTCAACATGTGGATCCTGTGCAGCGGCGTTCCGAGCCTGGGTATTGCGGCCGTCGTCCTCATGAAGGCGAACGGGTGGATCATTCCCAAGACCGCGGCCATCGAGGTTCCCGTCCTGGTGTTGGCGCTTGTTGCATGTCTGGTGGGCCTGCGGGGCATGGTCCTTGTCTCGCGATCGATCTCGGATCCGGTTCACGAGGTCGTCGCCGCAATGGCACAGGTCCAGCAGGGCCGAATCGACACCTCGGTCGATGTGTACGAGCGGTCCGAAATCGGCCGACTTCAGAGCGGATTCAATCGCATGGTCACCGGACTGAAGGAACGCGACCAGTTGCGCGATCTGTTCGGCCGCTACGTCGGCGCCGACGTCGTCCGCCGCGCCGTGGAGGAAGGCGCGTCGCTGACGGGGGATGTGCGGGAGGCGGCAATTCTTTTCATCGATTTGGTGGGCTCGACAGAGTTGGCGGCCAGCCACACCCCCCAGGAGGTCGCCGAGGTGCTCAACGACTTTTTCAGGATCGTTGTCGCCGCGGTCGACGAACGGCACGGGTTGATCAACAAGTTTCAAGGCGATGCAGCGCTGGCCGTGTTCGGTGCGCCGCTGCCAAGTGATGGAGCGGCGTCGGCGGCACTGGCGACCGCGCGTTCTCTGGGCGGCCAGCTAGGTCGACTTCCCTTGGTGGACTTCGGCATCGGCGTATCGGCAGGTCCCGTATTTGCGGGCAACATCGGAGCCGAGAACCGGCACGAGTACACGGTGATCGGTGATGCCGTCAACGAAGCGGCGCGAATGGCCGATCTCGCCAAGACTTCGGATCGGCGAATCCTGTGTTCGGACGCCGCCCTCGACCGCGCGGATGACGCCGAGTGTCGACATTGGGTCGCCTGCGGGTCGACCGTCGTGCGCGGGCGCTCCGAGGCCACGCATATCTCAGCACCGGTGGACAACAGCTAGCCCGACGAAGAGGAGCCGTGGATGTCGGAGTCACACCCGCGACACGCCGCGCCGAGCCAATTGGCAGTGCGAAAGGCCACCCGAACGGTGCGGTTCTGGCAGTGCCGATCGTCATCACGCTGGCGCTGATGGCGGCACTGGCCGCCTTGTATCTGGGCGGCATCCTCAACCCGACGACGAACCTGCGGCACCTTCCGCTCGCGGTGGTCAATGAGGACGCCGGACCGGCAGGGGCACAGATCGCCGAGGGTCTGGTTTCGGGGCTGGACAAGCACAAGTTCGACGTGCGGGCGTTGTCGGCTGACGCGGCTCGCCACCAGCTGGACACCGCGCAGGTCTACGGACAAGTGCTTATCCCACCGAATTTCTCTCAGGGGTTGCAGACCTTGGCGCAGGGGGCGTTGCAGCCCGGCCAGGTCGTGCGGCCGGTGGTGACGATCTCGACCAATCCACGAGCGGGCACACTCGGGGCGAGCATCGCCTCGCAGACGCTGGCCCAGGCGATGAGCGCGGCGAATCAGAAGGTCGGCGCCCGGTTGACCGCCCAAGTCGCCCAGCAGACCGGCGGTGCACCGCTTCCGGGCGGAGTGGCCATGGTGTTGGCGAGCCCGATCGACGTGCAGACCAACGCGCACAACCCGTTGCCGAACGGCACGGGGAATGGATTGTCGGCCTTCTACTATTCCTTGCTGCTGGCCGGTTTCACCGGGAGCATGGTGATCAGCACACTGGTGGATTCGATGCTGGGTTATGCGCCGGCTGAATTGGGACCGGTGTACCGGTTCGTCGATCGTGTGGACATCTCCAGATTCCGCACGCTGCTGATCAAATGGGCGTCCGTATTGGCCGCGGCATTGGTGACGTCGGCGGTTTATATCGCGATCGCAAAGGGTTTGGGGATGCCCGAGCCGCGGGCGTGGGCGTTGTGGTCATACGGCGTGTTCGCGATCCTGGCGGTGGGAGTCACGTCGACGTCGATGATCGCCGCGCTCGGCGCAATGGGCTTGCTGGTTAATCTTCTGGTCTTCGTGATCCTCGGGCTTCCGTCCGCGGGTGCGACGGTGCCGTTGCAGGCCACGCCGGCGTTCTTCGCGTGGCTGGCGAACTTCGAGCCGATGCACCAGGTCTTCCTGGGTACGCGCGCGCTGCTGTATTTCGACGGCCACGGCGATGCCGGGCTGACGCGGGCGCTGACTATGACGGCGATCGGCCTGGTGCTCGGCGTGGTCATCACGTTGCTATACGACCGCAAGGGCTATCACCGCATCGCATAGCCGCTCGGCGCGCGTCGGCTGCTCGGCGGCACTATCGTCATGACATGGGACCGTTGCTGACGGGGCTGAGTCTTGTCGGTGTGATCGTGATCGCGACAGTCGCCGGTGTGCGCTTGCGGGCCTGCGTCAACAGCCACTGGCCCCTGGTCGGCGGCCGGATTCGCCGACTCGCTCAGGCAGTCTTTCAGTCAGCGCGGAGAGATTATTGAGGGTGCTTGACGAGCGTGTACTGCCGCACGTCGATGTGACGCCAGCGGAATCGGTCAGCACACCCGGTCAAGTAGCGCATGTAGGTCTGATACGTCTCTTCGGATGCGGTCTCTACCGCTTCGGCGCGATTGGCCTCCAGCGCGACCGCCCAGGCGTCCAGTGTCCGCGCATAATGCGGCTGCAGCGACTGAACATTCTCGACGCTGTACCCGGCCCGCTCTGCGCACTGCGGGATCGTGACCTGCAACGGCAGCTCTCCGCCGGGGAAGATCTCGCACCCGATGAAATTCCAGAAATCGACATCCTCGCGGGTGATCTTGCGGCCCATCCGGAAGATGTCGCGGCCCATCGTGACGATCGAGTGCAGCATCATCCGGCCATCCGGCGGGAGAAGGTCGTACGTCCGTTCGAAGAAGTGGGCGTGCCGCGCATATCCGAAGTGCTCGAAAGCACCGATGGACACGATCCGGTCGACCGGCTCATCGAACTCTTCCCAGCCCGCGAGCCGCACCTCGGCCCGGCGACGGGACTCGCGGCCCGCACCTGATGCCAGCATCTGCTGCACGTGCTGGTATTGGTTCTCGCTCAGCGTCAGTCCGATGACATTGACGTCGTGGCGCTGAAGCGCACGCATCATCGTCGCCCCCCAACCGCATCCGACATCGAGCAGCGTCATGCCGGGCTTGAGGTCGCATTTGCCCAACGACAGATCAATCTTGGCGAGCTGGGCCTGCTCGAGGGTCATGTCGTCGCGCTCGAAGTATGCGCAGCTGTAGGTCCGGGACTCGTCTAGGAACAGGCGAAAGAACTCGTCAGAAAGGTCGTAGTGCCGCTGGACGTCCTCGAACCTCGGGGTGAGGTCGCCGGCCGGGGAATTCATTGCGCTGACGCTACGCGCCGCACCCTAGCCGATCAATTTTCAGCGGAACTCGCGCGTGGTGCGTGGCGAGGCCGTCTCGCGCGTCCCCGCTGACGTCGCGAACGCGGCCCGAATGGCGCGCTGAGGTCCTGCCGATACGCTTCCGCTATGTGCGGCAAGGGTTTTCGGATCGCACGATCGGCGAGAGACGTCGAGAACCATTCGGGGTAGCGGCTGTCGCCTGCGGCGAATGATGAGCCGGGCGGCCGGAAGCGCCTCGCTGTGGAAACGCGGATTATTTGCTGGTAACCAGCTTTGCAGGTTCATATGTGCACGGCTGAATGCCGCACATTGGGCGGCGCCCGCTATGCCTCCCTTGCGCCGGGAAACGGTGTGATTCTATCCGGCGGCGAGTTCTTCGGTGTCGACGAAAACGAGATCCCCGGTGTCGAGCTGAACGGCCCATCTGCGTGCTGGTTCCGCGAAACGCCGGCCGGCAACAACTACACCCTCACCTGCCATGTCGCCGAAATCCTCGATTACGACGCCGTGCTTCTCGGCATCGGTTCCCGGATACACACGCACGGCCATGTCGACCGAAAACGGCCCCTCACCATCGCTCATAGGGCGCTCCTTAGGCCGGAATGAACTGGTAACGCCAGTAGAGCACAAATGATCAGCGATGGTGTCTAATTCGCGAGCAACTTACGGCCATGCGTTCTTGGCCATTTCGTTGGCATAAAGAATCGGTTCCCCGCTTAATAACAGCAGCAAGCGGTGAGGGGCGGACGTCAATTCGACTTTGCGGCGAATCGTCGGCGACGGCCACACGTGGGGGGCTCTGCCGCTTCTTCTAGCCGGCGCGGTGCCTGCCGCCGCCGCTCAGGGCCGTCACGCATTCAGCGCATCGCGCGCCGCCGCCTCCGCTTGACCGGTGTATCCGTCGCCGAACAACACTACGTGAGCCAACAGTGGATAGAGCTGATGCAGACCTGCCCGAGTTCGCCAGCCGGGCTGCAACGCCCGGACCTGCTGATATCCTTCGCTCGCCTCACGAAAGTACGGACACCCGAACAGCGCGAGCATCGCCAGATCCGTTTCACGGTGTCCTCCGTGCGCGGCCGGGTCGACCAACACGACGCCGTCAGGGGTCCACATCACGTTGCCGCTCCACAGATCGCCGTGCAGTCGCGACGGAAAATCCTCGTTGTCAAAATCTCCTGTGGCACAGCGGTTTACTACCATGTCAATAATGGTGCGCGCGTCGGAATTCAGGCGCGGCGCCGCCATCTCGGCCACCGGCTGCAGCCGCTCGGCAGCGTAGAAAGCACCCCAGGTCGCATGCGGCGTCAACGACATCGGCAGCGGGTTCGACAGTGGGCCGAAGAATCCGGGACCAATCCAGCCGTCGGGCCCGGCGCCGAACGCCGCCGCGCCGGCATCGTGCGTAACTGCGAGCCGCGCACCGAACGCGAGTGCCGATTCTGGCGAAGGCCGTACCGATTCCAGCCTGCGCAGCGTCAGGCTGCCCGGGTCATGCGCCAGAACTTCGGCACAGGCCACGCCGCCGTCGACGCTCCCCAGCCACCGCAAACCGGCGGCCTCGCTCGCGAAGAAGCCTGCAGGCGCAGACGGGCGTCGCTTGACGAATTCGGCCGCCACCGCGCTACGGCTGGCTCGGTTGGCTCGACACCGTGCGCAGCAAACGATCGCGCGCGACGGTCGGTAGCCCATTGACAAGAGCCAACTGCAGCCTCTGTCCTAACCCGACAACGTAGCGTGCCCGCGGCCTGCGGGCGGTGAGTGCCTCCTCGACAACCGCCGCCACCTTTGCGGGCGGGCCCGCCATCCTTTGCGAGACCGGGATCGACTTCTTCAGCCCGGCCAGATGCCGGTCGTACAACCGGCGTTGTTCATCGGTCATCGCGGCCGCCGTCTCCTCGACCAGCGCGTCGGCGGCGCGCCACATGTCGGTGTCGGTCTGCGCGGGCTCGACCACCACGACGGCGATTCCCCACGGTTTGAGCTCCATCCGCAGCGCGTCGGCCGCCGCCTCCACCGCGAACTTCGATGCGCAATATGCACCGAGAAGGGGAAACGCGAGCTTGCCGTTCACGCTGGAGATGAACACCACCCGCCCCCGCGACCGTCGTAGCCGCGGCAGTACGGCCTGCGTCACCGCGATCTGGCCGATCACATTGACGTCGAACTGGCGGCGCAGCTCCTCAGGCGTCACGGCCTCCATCGGTCCACCAACCACGACGCCGGCGTTGTTTACCACCGCGTCGAGACGTTCAGGCAACGATTGGTCCAGCGCCGCAAGGTGTTCCGGGTTCGTGACATCGAGGACGACCGGTGTGAAGCCTTCCGACCTCACGCGCGCGGCATCCTCGTCGCTCCGCACACCGGCGATCACATCCCATCCACCAGCCGCCAACCGCGCGGCAATCGCCTTGCCGATCCCCCGCGAGGCACCCGTGACCAAGACTGACGGCATGACCGCACACTAACCCGGCGTCGTGACCCGCACCGGCGGTCCGAACCGGAACACCGCGGCGCTGGCAGCCACCACAACCGCCGCCAACGCGAGCACCGGCGCGACCATGAACCGCGACATCGTCGCACCGATGATCGCGCCCGCCCACATTGTCAACACCACGGTCACGCGGAGCTTGGTGCGGCCGCCGTCGCCGCCGCCCAGCCTGCTGTCGACACCAATGCCCACGATCGTCGTCGTCAGCACCGTCGTGCTCAGCTCCTGAATGCCGAACTGCCGGGCCGTCGCGTTCTGCAGGCCGAACGTGATCGCCATGCCGGCGATCAGGATCAACTTGCGGTCGTCGTGGTAGTCCAGCACACCGGTACCTGCCAAGATTGCCAGTGTCACAAGCGTGACGATTTCCATCGACAGCGCCGCGTTGATCCAGCGCCGGACCCGGTGGTCGAGGCGTCGCGCGAAGCGGCCGCCGAGTACCGCGCCCAACAGAAACGCGCCGAACGCGAGCAGACCGGCCGTCATATCCACCCCGGAATGCGGAACAGCCCAGAAGCCAAGGAAAATCACGTTGCCCGTCATGTTGGCGACGAACACGTGGCCGAGTACCAGGACGCTGATCGCATCGACCATTCCGGTAGCCAACGTCAGCAACAACAAGCCGACAACGGTGAGCCGGGGGGACACCGGTGATGCCACGGCCAACGGATTCTTTACCCGCCGTCCGCGTCGGCGCCGCTCTGGTCGAGACGTGGCGAACCCAGCCAGGTCCGGCGGATCTCACCCAGTTGGCCGTCTTTGTCCAACTCGGCCTGTGCGGCGTTGATCCGGTCGAGCAGAACGCCGTCCGACGATCTGACCGCGGTCGCGATCCGCTCGGTCGACAGCCCGCGCTGCACCACCTCCACGCCGGCGACCGGCCGGACCAACTCCGTCAGCACCGGCGCGAGCTTCATGAATGCGTCGCACCCCCCCGTCGTCAAATCGTTGATGGCTGTGCGGATGTCGCCGTAGTCGTAGACACGCACAGCCTTGGCACGACGCTCGGCGACGAGCCGATCTGCGATCGGCTGGCTGGTGTTGCCTTGTTGCACACCGATCGTGAGGCCGGCGAGGTCATCGACGCCGCGAACATGCGGCAGCCGGTTCACGTCGACAGCCAGCGACTGCCCTGAGACCAGGTAGGGATCGCAAAACGCCGCCTTCTGTTGGCGGTCCGCTGTGACCGTGGTGCCGGCGGTGACACAGTCATACTCGCCGGCATTGAGCGCGTCGAAGATGCCGTTGAAATCAGAGCCGCTATAGGAAACGAACTCGACGTTGGTGCCGAGCAGCTCGGCGACGGCTTGCATCAGCGAGATGTCCAGGCCGCCATCGTCTTTCGCGCCGTTGAATGGCGGGTCCGGAAAGGCCGCGCCGACGCGGAGCGTCTGTCCCATGCGGGCGGTCAGCCGCCGAGCTTGGGAGTCAAGTCCACCGACGTGATCGTTGTCATCTTGGTGACCAACCAGCGGGTGTCCTTGCGCTCCATAACCAGCCGGTATGACAGGTAGCGCAGCGACGGGATGTCCTTGGTGGCCGGGCTGGTGTACGTAGAGTTCGTGTAGACCACCGTTGTCGCGTTGGGCCCGTCCAGCGTCTCGACGGCCGCGCCCATGACCTCCGTGCTGTTGGAGACCTGGGCCTGCTTGTTGGTCGGCGCGATCGCGTCGACGTACTTGCGGTACTGGTCTTCGAAATCACCCGAGAGATACTTCGCCGACCGGTCGGGCAGCTTGTCCATGTCGTCGGGGGTATAGGTCCACAGCGTGGTGATCGCGTTCGCCGCGGTCCGTGCGACGTCCAGTTTCGTGTCGACGAGCGCGCGGTCGGCGAGGTAGGGCTGAAGCATCGCCCCCGCGAATGCGGCCGCCGCGACGAACAGGACCGCAGCCGCGGCCACCGCGATCGTGAGGCGCTTGGTGACCGGTTTCCTTTCGGCAAGCGGTATTTCATCAGCCGCATCGGCCGGCGACTCTTCGTCGACAGCCTCTGCCTGGCCCTCCCCGTCGTCGGGTTGCCAGGACTCTTCGGCGGCGACCGGTTGGGCAGTCTCCTCGACAGCGGGCTCCTCGGCGACGGGTTCGGCGGTTTCGTCCGGCGCCGGTTCGGCGGCCGCCTCGGTCACGGCATCGCCATCAGCATCGGCGCCCGCCTTCGGCGGACGACGTCTGAACCACTTCCATCGTCGAGCGGGTGAAACGGTGCCGACGTCGGTTGCCCCGGGCTCGGTTGGCGTAACGTCGACGGCCGCGGACTCGGTTATCTCGGCCGGCTCGTCCGGTGAAACTTCCGCCGCCTCAGCTGGTTTGGTTGTCTGAGGGGTCTCGGCCGCGTCGACATCAACCGCCGGCTCGACTTCGGTGGTCGCCTGCGATGCCGTGGCCTGCATCGTGTGTCGTGGTGGGAGCCGGTGCTTTCCCCGCGGGCGCGGAGGCGTCGGCGCAGCGGTCTCCTCTGCGCGCGCCGCAGGCGACCGTTCGGCGGCGGTCGCAGTCCCTTCGGTGGCCGCCGAAACCGTTTCGTCGGCAGGAGCCTCGGGCTCGTTGTTCGACACGGTTTGTGAATCGTCCATCAGATCACCTGGACCAGCCGGTTGATCTTCCACTGCTGCCCTTCCTTGATTGCCGTTGCCAGCCAGCGGGTTCCGGACTCGATCACCGTCTTGCCGTCCGGGCCGCCGGTGGTCACGATCTTCGTCGCTACCAACACGTCCGCACTGCCGTCGTCGTTCCATCTCGACACGCCGGCCTCCATGACCGACCCGGTCGTCGGCTCGGCCCTGGCCACTGTGATCAAGATCTCGTTCTCGCGCTCCTTGAACACCTTGGCGAAATCGCCTGTGCCCTCCGCCAGAATCCTGTCGGCGTAGTCGTTGGCGTGGAACGGATCCAGGGTGGTGTATTCGGTCATGAAGGACCGGACATAGCCGAGCACCGCCGAATCCCTGATCGCCTGGCGGCGGTCGGTTTCATGTGAGATCAGCATCAACGTGCTGGCCGCTATCGCACCGGCAATCAGCAGCGCCGCTGCCGTGCTCAGCACCGGCAGCCGCCACCGCAGCCGACGCTTCGGTGGCGGTTCGACGATGGCGTCCTCGGTGGCCGGGTCGATCTTGCGCCTCGGGCTCACTTGCCGCCTCCCGGGGTGGGGGCCGGCGGTGGGGTGGGCGCGGGCGGCGGGTTCGGCGCGGGCGGCGGGCTCGAGTTGAGCAGCGGCTTCGTCAACACCGCGAGATCGGCGACACGCCACTGCCCGTCGCGGGACTTCTCGAAGCTCACCCGTGTGGTTGCGGTGATGAAACGCTGCGGCTGCTGATTGGCCTGCCGCTGGCCCTGCATCGCCAGCAGCATTGTGGCCTTGTGCGGCGTGACGGACAGCACCGCGCTGTTGACCACCCAGTACTCATTGGTCATCGCGCCGGACTTCTGCACGGCCTGCTGCTGGTCCACCAACTGCTTGTGGTAGCCGTCGGTAACCAGGGTCTGGGCATGCGCGAAGTCCTTCTGCATGCTGCCGGCGCCATAGCTCAGCATCTCTTCGACGACCTTGGGCCCCCGCGCCTGGATCTGGGACCGCGCCTGATCAACCGCCTGGTCATGGCGGTAGACCACCAAATAGCTCAGCCCGGTGAACGCAGCCGAGAGCAACGCCGCGGCCGCGAGCACGACCGCAACGAGGCGCCGGACGTTGCGTTCGGTGCGCTCGACCGGTCGAACCTCGGTGCGCAGCAGCAAATCGGCGAACGTGCGGTTGCGTGAGTCCCACAGCGGCCACAGCCAGCCGATGAAAAGCGCCGCCGTATCGAGGAGATGGGCGAGGTCACGTGCCAGCAACCGCCACGGGCCGGGCCTCTCCCCGTCGCGGCGGGTGACGGCTATCGCGAACAGGGAGCGGCCCAGGCTCCATCCGATGACCGCGGGTAGCAGCAGCCGGTTCACCGCCATCGCCATGATCACGACGCCGCCGACCGCCATGGTCAGCCACCACAGCCAGTTGCCGAAGGTCGTCGTCAACGCCACCACGGCGATCGTCGCCACGACGGCAAGCCCCGGCGGCACGTCGACGACGAACGCTCCGGCTCGCGAAAGCCACGACGCGACGGACGGCTGGGTCACAACGCCTTCGGTGACCTGCTCCGCATCCGCCTTTTCGAGCACCGCCGTCAACTCGACACCTGGTCAAGCTTGGCGATCTTGTACGTGCCGTCGACGGGCGTCATCTGCACGCGCAGCCGGTAACCCTGTTCCTGGTTCTGCGCCTCGGTGTTCGACACCTTGGTCCGCACCGCGACGAGCACGTCGATCGAACCGTCGTCGTTGTGTTTCTCCACCGCGGCGCGCAGGTCCGAGACCTGAACCTGAACGTTGGCGGCCTGATAGGCCTCGACCAACACGCCACTGTAGAGCGTCGCCTGCGCGCCGAAGGCGCCGGTGGAGCAATCGATGATCTTCTGCTCGGATGCGGCCATCGCCGCGGTGTTCGGCGCGTGCGTCGCCGAGACGCAGTCCTTCGCCGCCTTTATAGCGGACGCGTCGGCACGCGCGAGAGCTTCGCTCTGAGTGTGGGAACGCAGCGCGAAGTAGCCGCCCGTCGCCGCTCCCGCGCTGACCACCAGCAGCACCGCGGCAATACCGATCAGCCAGCCACGGCCCAGCCGCGAGGGTTGGCCGGTGGATGCGACCGGAGTTTCTGGGGCCGCCGGATCTGGTTCGGGAGCCGGATCGGTGAGGGTCGCCACCTCAGTCACCACGTCATCGGACGAGCCCTCATCATCGGTGGGGTTCAGCCGGCCGGCGCCAGCATCTGCTTCCATCCGTCGTCTCCGGTGTTGGTCGAATTGCTGACGGTGAACGTGGACCCGTCGGGCGCGACCACTTCACCGCTTTGTGGACTGTAGATGGCCGCAGGGCCCGAAGCCGGAGTGTAGATGCACGGGTTGGGCTGCTGCCCACTGCACTGCACACTACCCAGCCCCGGCCTGCTGAGCTGGTCGCTGGTCGGGGCCGGCGGCGGCGGCAGCTGATCGGCCGGCAACGGGTTCAGCCCGTTGTTGATGCTCGGCGCCGGGATGACGTAGCCCGGCTTCGGGGGGTTGTCGCAGCGCGCCGCCGGCGCCGGGCAGGTCACGATCTGGTTCGGGTCGCCATACCACGGGTTGGTGCCCAACGGCACATACGGCTGGTTGCTGCGGCACTCGGCCGGGGTGGCCGCCCGCTTGCCCGGCACATCCACACACGGATAGTTCCGGGCGCCGCGCACGTCGTTGCCCTGGAAGTCCTGCGGGATCTTGCAGTACAGCCCCGAGGGCAGCGGGGCCATGCTGGTGTCGGCCGGCGAGCGCCACTGCGACGCCGGCAAGAACCCGGTCAGACACGGCGGCGGCACGTTGACGTCGGTCCCAAAACCCGGTGGGATGAGTGCGGTTGTCGCCAGGCTTCCGGCGATCCCGACAACCACCGGGCCCAGCGCGAAGTGCAGCAGGCCCGCGCCCGGGAAGATCGTCGCCGTCTGCGCGATCGCGGCGCCCTGCGGGTAGCCGACCAGAATCCCCTCGACGCCCTTGTGGTAGCGCTTGAGCATGTCGAAGATGATTTCGAGGTTGGCCAGCGTCTGCGGCAGCGCGTCGCGCACATTGCCGAACACCGTGGTGACCGCGTCCAGCGTCGGCGCGGCCTGCTGCAGGCCGCTGCGCAGCGCCTGATCCTGCCCGGCCACCTGCGCCCCGATCACGTTCAGGTTGGCCGCCCAGCGCTCGATGGCGTCCCCGGAGTTGACCTGGCTGTCCAGAATCGGCGCGGAATTCTGGACGATGTCGTTGACCGGGCTCAGGTTGTCCTTGAAATCGCTGGCGATGTTGGTGGTGGAATCCACCAACCGCTGCAGCGCCGGCCCCAACCCGCCGACCGCCTGCGCCGTCTCATCCAGCAGCGAGGAGATCTTCTCCTGCGGCAGCACCGCCAACCCCCGGTTGGCCGCATCCACCGCCGGCCCGACCTCGCTGGGCACCGTGCCGGTGGTGATGGTCTGCCCGTCGCGCAAGTACTGCCCCGGGTTACCGGTGGACACCAAATCCAGGTACTGCTCACCGACGGCCGACACCGAATGCACGTTGGCCGACGCGTTGACCGGGATCTTGAACCGGTCATTGATGCTCATCGTCGCCCGCGCACCGCGCTCGGTGGGCTCCACGTCGGTGACCTTGCCGATCTGGATGCCCCGATAGGTCACATTGGAGGTCTTGTACAACCCGCCCGAGGCGGGCAGTTCGGCATACAACGTGTACTGGCCGATGCCCACCAGGCGAGGCACCTGAAGGTAAAACCAGCCCAACACCACCAGCGCGATCACCGTCAGGATCGCGAAGATGAGCAACTGCATGCGGATGAACCGGGTTAACACGTCTCACGGACCCCTTTCCACCAGCGGCCCGCCGGGTGCGTCGTGCGGGTTCGGGGTGAATCGCACGTCCGGAATCATCGTGTTCGGGTCGCGGCCCCACGACTGCTCGAGCGCACGTAGCAGCCCCGAGACGCCGGTCCCGGACAACTCCCCGTTGTCGATCGCGCTGAGCGTCAGGTCAACCGTAAGCGACACGTTGATGTAGTCGCCCCGAATCACTTTCTCGACGTTGTCGATGTCGTACGGAGCGGTGAGTAGGAACTTCAGCGCACCGGGCAGATACGGCGACGCCTTCGCCAACTCCGGAAGCGGCCGCTGCAGCAGGTCCAGGTTCGTGTGCAGGTTCTCACTCGTTGGGGCCAGCGCATCGTTGGCCGCCTTGCCGATTCGGCCCAGCGCCACCACCGCGTTCGTGAACAGGTCACGGGTGTCGGCGAAATGCTTGATCAGCGGCGGGACATCGGTGAGTACCCGGTCCAGCGTGTCGTTGCGGGCGGCCACGATGTTCAGCAGCCTGTTCGTGGAATCGATCGCCCGGGTCAGGTCGTCACGCTGACGGTTCAGCTCGTCGGTGAATGTGTCCAGCCGGTTGAGGAACTCATGGATCTGGTCGGCGCGCCCGTCCAGGATGTTGTTGATCTCGTCCTGGATCACCTCGAGGTTCGGGATGCCGCCGCCGTTGAGGATGAACGCGACGCTGGCCAACACACGTTCGGTCGTCGGAAACGCCGACGCGTTCTTCAGCGGGATCGTGTCGCCGCTCTTCAGCGTTTGCGGCGACGGATTCGGCGGCGCCGCAAGCTCGATATGCTGTGAGCCCAGCAGGCTCGTCTGACCGATCTTCGCGGTCGCGTTGGACGGCAGCTTCACGCTCGGGTCGATGTCCAGCGTCAGCGTCGCGATCCAGTTCTTCAGGTCGATCGAATGCACGGTGCCGACATTGACATCGGCCACCCGGACCCGGCTGTTGGCATTGAGCGCCAACGTGTCCGGCACCTGCACATAGATCCTCAATCGATTGGCACCCGACCCCGGGCCGCCCGGTATCGGCACGTTCGAGATCCCGCGCCACCCGCACGACGTCAGCACGGCTGCGGCCACAACCAACGCCACGGAACTGCGGACCGCCCGGCCGAACGGAATACGCTTGAGGGCGATCATCATTGGCCACCCCCTGACTCAGCGGTGTAGCCGCCCGGAGGCGGAGGCCCTGGCGCCGGCGCTTGGGCCGGTCCGGCAACCGGTGCGGGTGTCGGCGCGACCGGTCCCGGAACCACGCCGGGTGCCGGCACCGGCGGCGGCGCGGGTTGCACATACCACGGCGGCGGCAGCGGGGTGTTCTCGCTGTACGCGTTCGGCGGGCCGGGCAGGTTCCCGCCGGGCGGCACCCCAAACGCGGGCGGCGCCTCCGGCGGCACGATGTCCGGGCCGCCCATCAACTCGGCCAGCGAATCGGGGGTCAGCATGTTGGCAGTCAACGGCTGCACGTCGACGCCCTGCATGCCCGGCGCGACGATCCAGCCCGGCTCGTGGTTGCCGTACGACCACAACGTGTCGCGCGACCAGACGCCCGGCACGGTGGTGTCCTTGTATCCCGGCGGCGGCTGCAGCCTGGGCTCCGAGTACGAGATCTGCTTGGGCAGTGTCGCGGCGGTGTTGACCGTGTTCAGGCCGAACGGCAGGTAGTTGAACTTGATCGCGTCCAGGATCGGCGCCAGGTACTGTGCGCACAATTCAGCCGATTCCTGGTAGCCGAGGCGGCTGGCGGCCTGGATCGCGCTGCAGATGAACTGCATCGGGTTGGAGAAGCTGATCACCGGCAGGCCGACGATGCCGCCGGCTATCGGCGAGGTGATGTTCTCTAGGTTTGCGGCGAGGTTCGGGTAGACGTGCAGGTAGGTCTCCAAACCGTTCCGGGGCTCCGGCTGCACGATCGCGTTGGTCACGTCGGCGAGGTTGTTGATGTCCTGCGACAGGACGCCACCGTTCTGGTCGGTGAACTTTCGCGTGGTCGTCAGCAGGCTGTTGACGTCGCGTAGCGTGTCGGCCACCTCGTGGTCGTTCTGCGTGAACTTGTCGGTGAAGCTGGCCAGATCGTTGTTGAGCGCAACGAACTGCTGATCGCTCTTGGACAGCGCATTGACGAACAAAGCCAGGCTGCGCACCACCGAGAAGAAGTCGCCGCGGCCCGAATTCAGCGTGGTGAGCGCCTCGGACAGGCTGTTCAGCGTCTGGTTGATCTGCTGACCCTTGCCGGCCAGGCCATTCGAGAAAGATTCGATCGCGTCGCCGAACGGGCCCTTGGGCTGTTCGGGTGTGGGTCCCAGCTGGGTGAGGATCCGGTTGATCGAGTTGCGCAGCTGGTCCCATTCCACCGGCACCTGGGTGCGGTCGATGGGAATCACGGCGTTGTCCTGCAGCACCGGCCCGCCGGTGTAGGGCGGGGACAGCTGGACGGTCCGCGACGCCACCAGGCTGGGGTTCAGGATCGACGCGGTGGCGTCGGCGGGAACCTTGTACTTGTTCGCGTAGTGGAACGACACCCTCATCTTGTCGCCCGCCGGCTCGATCTTGTCGATCGAGCCGACCCTGACGCCCATGATCTCGACCTTGTCGCCGGGGTAAAGGGCTAGGGCCTCCGGGAAATACGCAACGACGCTGTTGTTGGTCAGCTTCTTGTAGAGCTGCCAGCCCACGATCCCGGCGATGATGGCCAACGCCACGACCACCGATCCGATGATCACCGCCGCACGAGAGACATTGGGCAGCTTCCGGTTTCGCACGCTGAATATCGTCGACATCGGCTACCCCTGGCTATTCGGCGGCAAGAAGGGTGGATTGCCCGGCAGCGGCGGGGTATTGGCAGGCGCCAGCGCCGGACCGGGTCCCGGAGGCGGCGGCGGTCCCGTCAGGTCAGGCGGTGCCACCACCGGTGGCGGGTACGGACCGGAAACCGGACCTATCGGCTCGGTGCGCGCCCCCGGCGGCGCCGGCGGCAGCGGCACCGGGGTTCCGGGCACCAGCGGCGGTGTCTCACCCGGCACGCCGGCGATCGGCATGCCCGGCGTCGCGGGCAGCCCGTTCGGGTTCGGCGGCGACGTCGCCACGTCCGGCGGCGCATAGCTGGGGCCGAAGGGTAACGGGCCTTCGGCCACGCTCGCGCACGGCAGGGGGTTGCCCGGCGTCGGCAGTCCGTCGGCGGGCGGGGTGTACGAACACGGTGTGCCCTTCGGCACCGCGGGGCCGGGATGTTCCGGCGTGCCCTCCAACGGTGTGGGCGCGGGCGGCGGCGCACCGTTGGCGAATCGGGTGCCGTTCGGATCCGGGAACTGGTAGGCCGGCAGGCCCGCGCCGCGCCAGAAGTTCTCCGGGTCGATCCCGCGCTTCTTGAACGCGGCGTCGACGAACGGTTGCAGGATCCAGTACGGCAGCAGGTTGACGAGCATCACCTTGAAGTAGGGTCCCGACGAGACAGCCTCGCCCAGCGCCACGGTGAATTTGGCCACCGAGGTGAGCACGTCCATCAGGTCGTACTTGTGCTTGGCCAGCAGGGCGCTGAGGGTTTTCAGCTGTTCCAGCACATGATTGAGGTTCGGGTTGTCGTTGATGAAACCCTGCACCTGCGCGGAGAATGCGTCGACGCGCTGCAGCAGGTAGGTGATCGCCTGACCCCGTTCGTTGATCGCAGCCAGCAGCGTCTGCGCGTTGACCAGCAGGCGGTCGATCTGCTCGCTGCGGTTACCGAGAACGCCCGCGATCTTGTTGGCGTTGGCCAGCAGTTGCTTGATCTGCTCGTCGCGCTTGCCGATGGTGTCGGAGAATCGCTGAACACCCTGCAGCGCGGCGCTCAGGTGGGGATACGTCTGGTCGACCGTCTCCGACAAGACGTTCAGCGACTTCTTGACGGTGTCGATGTCCCAGCCGGACGCCGCCTTGGTGACGTCGAAGAATGCGTCGTAGATCTGGTACGGCGTGGTGGTCTGGCCCACCGGCAGCACACCGTTCGCGCGCAGCGGCTGCGAACCGCGGGGTTCGATCTCAATGTTCCTGCGACCCAGCAGAGTGTCGGTGCGAATCGCCGCCCGGCTGTCCCGCCCGATCTGCTGGCCGCCGAGCGAGAACCCGACCACGATGTGATCGCCCTGGATCGCCAGCGACCGCACCCGGCCCACGTCCACCCCGGCGATGCGGATCTTGTCACTGTGCTGGATGCCGGCCGCGTCCTTGAACTGGGCGTAGTAGGTCGGTGTCGAGAACAGCATGGGGACGCTCGCGAAGCTCTGCGCCACCGCGATGGCGAGCACCAGGACGATGATGCCCATCAACCCGTTTCGAACCCGGTCCGAACCCTGCAGCGTTCTCATTGCGGCGTGCACCTACCTGACGGCTGCGACCAGACCTTCACCGTGCGGACCGGGCCGCCGGGCTGGAGGCCGTTGAGCTTGATCGTGACGTCGCAGGCGTAGAAGTTGAAGAAGTCGCCGTAGAGGCCGGTGCGCCCGATGAGTTTCAGCCCCGTGGGCAATTTCGTCAGCAGGCTATCGACCTGATCTTGCTGGTCGACCAGCGGCTGCTGGATCGACTCGAGCTGGCCCACGGTGCTCTTCAACAGCGGCCGGTTGTCGGCGAGCAGGTCACCGACCGTCCCGGCGGCGTTGCTGATGTTCGCGAGCGAGTCCGCGATCGGATCGGCCCGGTTCTTCAGCCCGCTGATCAACACCTCGAAGTTGTTGACGGTGTCGTCGAACTGCTTCTGGTGCCGCACCGTGGTATCCAGCACCGTGTTGAGGTTCTTGATCACCTCGCCGATGGCCTGGTCACGGTCGGCCAACGTGGAGGTCAGCTGCGCGGTCTGATCGAGGATGTCGCTGATGGTGCCGCCCTGACCCTGGAACACCGTGATGATGCCCTGGGCGATGCTGTTGATCTTCGCCGGGTCGAGCGCACGGAACAGCGGCCGGAACCCACCGACCAACGCGTCCAAGTCGAGCGCCGGCTGCGTGCGTTCGATCGGGATGATTCCACCGGCAGGCAGCACCCGGTCGTCGTCGCCGCGCTTGAGCTCCATATAGCGGTCGCCGATCAGGTTCAGGTAGCGGATCCCCGCCGTCGTTCCCTGATACAGCTGCAGGTTGCGTTGCACGTTGAAGTCGACGCGGACCCGCTGCCCGCCGTCGAGCAGCTTCACATTGGAGACCTTGCCGACCTCCACACCGTTCGCGCGGACGAACTGCCCGTTGCGCAGGCCGCTGACATTGCTGAAGATCGCGGAGTACCCCGTGGTGCGGTCGAACCGCATCTGGCCGAACACCACGATGATCATCACGGTGAACAGCAGCAGCACCAATGAAAAGGCGCCGAGCCTGATGGCGGTACCGGTGATTTTCATGGGTTGATCGTGTTCTCCCCGACCTGACGTCCCCAGACGTACTCGATGGCGAGCGGTTGGCCCAGCCCGAAGTGGTTGTAGGGCACGATCGAGGCGCCGTCGTCCGCCACCAGGTACGGCGCCGGCCACAGGTTGCGGGTGATCGGCTGCCAGCAACCCGGCGCCCCCTCCGGGCCGCCCCTGGCATTTTCTCGCGGCAGGTTGTCCGGATACACGTACGGGTTGCCCGCGCCGAGGACCTCCGACTCGGTTCGCAGCGAGTAGCCGTTACCGCCCAACGAGTCCGCGACCTTGGGTGCGACGTCGTGGTCGTTGCGGATGAAGCAGAAAAGCTCGGGGCTGTAGGTGTTGAGCAGTTGGCTGGTGGGGATCAGGTCGCGGGTGCCGGCCACCAGGTAGGGCGCGGAGCGCCCGAACACATCGGCACCGGTGTTGCCGAACCCGATCGAGGCCATCAACGCCGCGTCCAGGTTGCCCTGCTGCTGGTTGAGGGTGCGCGCGGTGGTCACGGCGTTGTTGAGGAAATCCCACAGATCCGGTGACGCGTTGGCGTATGTATCGGCCAGATCGGCCAGCCGCTGTGTGTCGTAGCGGATCTGGGGCATCTGCGGATTGAGATCGGCCAAGATCGCGTTGCCATGATCGATCGACTGCCCAAACCGCGCCCCCAACCCATCCAGCGCCTGCGCGGTGGCCGTCAGGGTGGTGTTCAGCTTGACCGGATCGACCTTCTCGGCCACCGACACGATCGTCTCGAACAACGTGTTGAACTCGGTGGTCACATGGCTGACATCGATCACGTCTTGGCTGGTGATCCGCTGCGGGACCGGGTTTTTTGGCGAGGTGAACGAGACATACTTGTTGCCGAACACCGTGGTGGCAAGGATGCTGGCGTCGACATTGGCCGGGATCAGCCTGATGTACTTCGGGTCGACGGCCAGCGTCAACTTCGCCTTCGACTCCCCGCCAGTACTGACCTGGGCGACGTTGGTGACCCGGCCGATCTCCACCCCGTTGTAGGTCACCTTCGAACCCGGATCCATCACCAACCCGGACCGATTGGCCAACAACGTCAACCGGGTCGTCGGAGTGAAATGACCACGGAACTGCAGGTACACCAGCGCAGTTATGAGCGCACCCACCAGCAACAAGACCACGCCCGCCAACTTGTACGGCGGCGTGCGCGGCGCATTCGTCGGGGCTGTCATCCGCGTTACACCGTGAGGTTGAAGTTCGGGTTGACGCCGTAGAGCGCCAGCGCGGCAAAGAGGACGACGATATTCACCGAGATCAGCGAGAAGCGCATCGATCGGCCGACCGCCTCGCCGACGCCGACCGGGCCGCCGGACGCGTTGTAGCCGTAGTAACAGTGGGTGATCATCACGATCACCGCGATGATGATGGCCTCCACGAACGACCAGAAGACGTCTGAGGGGCGCAGGAACGTCCGGAAGTAGTGCTCGTATGTGCCGATGGATTGCCCGTAGAACAGCGTCGTGGCGATCTGCGCAGACAAGAACGACGCGATGATCGCCATCGCATACAGCGGGATGATCACCACCAGCCCGGCCAGGATCCGCGTGGACACCAGGTACGCGATCGACTTGATGCCCATCACCTCGAGGGCGTCGATCTCCTCGCTGATCCGCATCGAGCCCAGTTCGGCGGTGGCGCCGGCGCCGACCGTGGCCGCCAACGAGATTCCCGCGACGACGGGCGCGGCGAGGCGAACGTTGATCAGCGCCGCGAAGAACCCGGTGAATGCCTCGACACCGATGTTGCCCAGCGACGCAAACCCTTGGATCGCGACCAGCGAACCACCGGACAGCGTCACGAAGCCGACGATGGCGGCGGTGCCGCCGAGCACGGCCATCGCACCGGTGCCCATGCCGATCTCGGCGATCAGCCGCACCCCCTCTTTCCGGTAGCGGCGCAGCGCCCAGGGGATCCCCGCCACGGCGGACAGCGAGAACCAGGCCATCTGACCGACCTGGTCCAGTCCCCGGGCGCCGGCGCCGCCGTAGCGAACGAGATTGGCAGATGTCCGCGGGAAGCGGGCGCGCAGTACGGCGGCAGTTGACATGTCAGCGCCCCGTCCCGAACCGCACGCCGATCGTGGTCAGCACCACGTTGACCGCATACAGCGCGACCACACACAGCACCACGGTCTCGTTGACGGCGGTGCCCAGACCCTTGGAACCGCCGCGAACCGTCAGCCCGCGGTAACAGCCGACCAGGCCGGCGATGAGTCCGAAGACGCCTGCCTTGACCGTCGCAATGACCACCTCGGGCAAGCCGGTGATCGTGGTCAGCGTGGCGAGATACGCGCCGCCGGACACGTTCTGGAGGTAGACACCGAAGAGGTAGCCGCCGACCAGGCCGACGGTGATGACGAGGGCGTTGAGCAGTGTGGCGACGATGGTCGCGGCGATCACCCGGGGCACCACCAGCCTTTGGATGGGGTCGATGCCGAGCACCTCCAGCGCGTCGATCTCCTCGCGGATGGTGCGGGCGCCGAGGTCGGCGCAGATCGCGGTCGACCCGGCGCCGGCCACCACGAGCACCGTGGTCAGCGGGCCCAGCTGGGTGACCGCACCGATCGCCGCGCCGGCACCCGACAGGTCGGCGGCGCCGAACTGGGCCAGCAGGATGTTGAGCGTGAAGATCAGGAGCACCGTCAGCGGTATCGAGACCGCAATGGTCGGCAACAACGCGACCCGCATGATGAACCAGGCCTGCTGGATCAGCTCGCGCCACTGGAACGGCGGGCGGAACAACGCCCTTCCGGTCAGCACGCACATCCGGAAAAATCCACCGATCGCCTCGAGCGCGGGCCTGGCCTGGTCGCGGACCAAAGTGCTGATGCCGGTCTGGGTCGTCATGGCGTCGCTCCAATGCAGGGCGCCTGCGCGACGTAGCCATGTCCGGCGCGACGCAACCGCAGACCGTGTCGCACGTCCCCTCCTTGCCCCATCCCTGACGCTGTGACAACCGCCTCCTTACTCGCGGGTAGAGAGACGGACCACAGGACTGTACCCGATGGCGGCGGGGCGGTGCAGCGCATCCGCACGATTAACCCTGGCTGAACCATTGGCAACACACCTCCACGGTCAAGGCTCACCTGCCGCGGCAGAAACGGTTGTGACAGTGACCTTTTCGTAAGCGCCGACCTCTGAAGTCGCGGCCCCGAATCGAACCCTCAACTCAGTCTTGAGCACTTTGCCCGCGGGATTGCGGGGCAGGGCGTCGACGATCTCGAGGGCCTTGGGGTGTTTGTAGCGGGCCAGGCGCTCGGAGAGGAATTCATCAAGATCAGCGAGGGTGAGCCTGTCCTGGGCACTGGCCGCCACGGCAACCGGAACTTCGCCCCACTTCTCATGGGGCCGCCCGATCACGGCCACCTCGACGATTGCCGGATGACCGGCGAGCACGTTTTCGACCTCGGCGCAGTAGATGTTCTCGCCGCCGGAAATGATCATGTCTTTCTTGCGGTCGACTAGCCAGACGTAGCCCTCTTCGTCTTGGCGGACGAGGTCGCCGGAGTGGAACCAGCCACCGGCGAATGCCTCCGCGGTGGCCTCCGGGTCGTTCCAGTAACCGGCCATCAGCGTGGGCGCCCGATAGACAATCTCGCCGACCTGGCCGACCGGGACGTCGTTCATGTCGTCGTCGACCACCCGCGCCGCGACCGTCGGGACCACCTTGCCGACGGAGCCGAGTTTGCGAATTGCATCCTCTCCCAACAACATACAAGTCACAGGCGACATCTCCGTCTGTCCGAACGCCGCCAGGATTTGGCATCCCGGGAAGGTCTCCGACATCTGCCGAAGGAGAGTATCGGATGCCGGCGCGGCTCCCCAAGACAACACACGCAGCCGCACGTCGCGGGGCTTGGCCCGCTGTGCCGCGCACACCGCCTGCCACTGAGCGGGCACCAGGAAGATCGACGTCACCTTCTCGGCCTCGAGCACGTCGAGGAGTGCGCCAGGGTCGAACGCGCCCAACGGGTACAGCACTGTCGGTATGCCGAGCAGTAATCCGGTCAGCATGTTGCTGATGCCGGCGATGTGAAACAGCGGCACCCCGATGAACGCGACATCGGTGCGCAGCTGGACACCGTTGGCGATGAAGGCGGTCATCGCCTGACCGGTCATGTTGGCGTGGGTCAGCACCGCGCCCTTGGGATGGCCGGTCGTGCCGGAGGTGTACATGATCAGCGCGGGCGCGTCATTCGGAACGTCGACGGGTTGGTGCCGCTCGCCTTCTTCGGCGAGCAGGTCGTCGTATCCGATGACGTCGTCGTCGGTGGCCGAACCGGCCACGATCACCGTCGCCAGGGTTGTCGGGTCCAGCGCCCGCACAGCCTTGGCGACGCCGGCCAGGACCGACTCGGTGATCACCAGGCGCGCCCCGCAGTTGCCGACGAGGTAGGCGATCTCGGCGGGGGTCAGCCGGAAGTTGACCGGCACCGCGATGGCGCCGAGCCGGTTCGTCGCCAGCACGGCTTCGACGAACTCACTGCGGTTGAGCATCAGGACCAGCACGCGGTCGCCAAGACCGACGCCGCGACGGCTGAGCGCGTCCGCAAGCGCGTCGACCCGGCGATCGAGTTCGCGCCACGTCGTCGTCTTGCCGAGAAACCGCAACGCCGTCGTGTCGGGCTGCATCATGGTGTGCCGGGACAGTTGGTTGGACCAGTTCTGTCGGCGAGCCAGATAGGGCTGCTCGGTGGCGGATGGCTCAGAGATCAACTGCTGCGACTCCCTAGTTTGTTATTTAGGTTGCGCCGAATTGATATTTGATCAAACATGGTGTTGTCCCGGTCACACTAATGGCCGGGCATCCTGGGGACAAGACCCCACAGATAGACCGTTCGTTCTAGTACTCGTTCCGTTTCAGGGGCAATGGAGAGTTTCAGGGGCAATGGAGAGGACGTGAGCGCACCAGCGAAGTCGCGGCCGCCGTTGCGACCCGGTTTACGGCGCGAGCAGCTTTCCGACGAGGTCGCGGGTCACCTGCGTGCGGCGATCATGTCCGGAACGCTGCGGCCGGGCACGTTCATCCGGCTGGACGAGACCGCGGCACAGCTCGGGGTCAGCATCACGCCCGTGCGCGAAGCGCTGCGCACGCTGCGCGGCGAGGGCATGGTCCAGCTGGAGCCGCACCGCGGCCACGTCGTCGCCCCACTCAGTCGTCGCGACATAGAGGACCTGTTTTGGCTGCAGGCCACGATCGCCAAGGAGCTCGCCGCCACCGCCGCCAAGCACATCACCGACGAAGAGATCGACGAACTGGAGCGGGTCAACGACGCCCTGGCGGCGGCCGTCGAGGCCGGCGACTCCGACGAGATCGCCGCGGCCGAGTTCGCGTTCCACCGCTTCTTCAACCACACGACCGGCCGGATCAAATTGTCCTGGTTCCTGCTGCACGTGGCGAGGTATATGCCGCCTCGGATCTACGCCGCCGATCCGGAGTGGGGTCCCGCCGCGGTGAACAACCACCGCGACCTGATCGCGGCGTTGCGTCGCCGCGATGTCCGCACCGTCCTGATGCTGACCAACTGGCAGTTCACCGACGGGCGCCAGCGGCTGACCGCGCGGCTCGACGAAACCGGCATCTGGTCCTGACCGCTAGGGGTTCGTGGCGAGCTGCTCGGCGCGCTTTTTGAGATTGTCGGCCAGGTAGTCCAGCAGATCGTTGGTGATCTTCTTGACCATTAGCTTCGGGATCGCCATCTTCGTCTCGACGTCGAGGTCGACCGTCAGCAGCGACGACGCGCCCAGGCCGACCACCGAGAATGTCTGCTGATGGCTCTCGAAGAAGTCGCCTTGCTGCAGCAGCGTGTAGATCTGGGCGGGGCCGGGGTAATAGACCGCACAGATATAGGTACCGGACTGGCCCTGGATCTGGACGTCGAGGCGCAGCTGGCTGGGCCGCCCGTCGTCATAGCGGGCCAGCACCCAGCAACCCGTGACCTCGTCGTTCCACTGCGGATATGACTCGAACTCGGCGACGATCGACATGATCGTCTCCGGTGTGGCGGCCACCTCGACGGTCTTGCTCACGATCGGCATTGGCCGAGCATACGTGGCTGCCACGCACCGAAAGGCTGCGCTGTAGCCGCCGCTTCGATTGGCGACGAATTCTGACTCGTCAGGCCGGCGCGGTGCTGGCGCCTTCGCTGCTGGCCGACCCCAGCGGCGACTGCTCGCGGGCGGACGGATCGCGGATCAGCCCGCGCAGCAGTGCGGTAGAGAACTCCACCGCGATCTCCTCGGCGCTGCGCCGTCCGGTCGGCCGCAGCCAGCGGTAGGCACCGAGCGTCATCCCGATGTAGCCCAGCGCCAGCACATGCGAATCGCAGTCGTAGAACTCGCCGCTGGCGATGCCGCGGTCGATGACATCACGCACGTGCTCGTAGACCGCGGCCTCGGCGGCGCGGATGTAGGCGACCTGGTCCTCGGTGAACCACTCGGTGATGTAGGGGCTTTCCTGGAAGTACACCGCCGCGCCCTCGACGTTGTTGGCGATGTTGGCCAGGAGCCGGCGGGTGAAGTGGAAGATGGCCTCCCTCGCCGACCACGACGGATCGTCGTGCACCGCGGCCACCGTCGAGTCGGCGGCGCGCCGGTAGATGTCGAAGAGGATGAGGGACTTGCTCGCATAGTAGTGGTAGACCGTGGCCTTGTTCAGCCCGACCACGTCGGCGACATCGTTGATGCGGGTGCCGTGATAGCCCCTCGCGGCGAACAGCTTGGTGGCGACGGCGAGCAGCTCCTCGCGGCGCGAGAGTTCGTTCGCGGTCCCATTCTGTTTCGATGAGCCGCTTGCGCGAAGAGGGTCTGCTTGCGATGAGCCGCTTGCGCGAAGAGGGTCTGGTGATGACATGGCGCCTCACTATAGGCAGGCCGCCGGTGGCGCCGCCGACCAATCAACCGGTTGGATAGTTAGATTTTCGCAGCGCCTGTTTCGGGGTGTTCCGACGCGGGTTAGACTCCGAGACAGTCGATACCTGAAGGAGTGGTCGTATGGATCCGAGTCCGGACTATGACGCCAGCGACGAAATCGAGTACTTCTTCAACTACTTAACCTGGGGGCTGCGGGGGGTTGTTCCGCCCTATGGTGGCTATCCACCGCCGGCCTATCCGCCGGTATAGGCGACTATTCGCTGTTCATCCCTGACGCGTTGGGCACGTACGCCGTGCTGAGAAGCGCGCGTATCGGCTCGGGGATCGGAACCGGCCTGCGAGTTGTGCGATCCACGTAAACATGCACCCAGTGCCCGACGGCGGCGACCGGGCGTGGCTCGGAGTCTCCTAGCCGGTCGGCCCCCGCTTGAAACACGCCCAACCGGTACGTGACGCTGCTGCGCCCCAGCCGGGTGACCGCAAGGCCGACGGCAAGTGGTTCGGGAAAGGCCAATTCGGCGAAATAGCGGCAACCCGACTCCGCGACCACGCCGAGGGTGGGCATCGCCAGCGGGTCGATTCCGCTCGTGGTGTTGATCCACGCATTGATCGCGGTGTCGAAGAGTTCGTAGTACACCGCGTTGTTGAGGTGGCCGAACATGTCGTTGTCGGTCCAGCGCGTCAGCACCGGCCAGTGAACCGGGAAATCCCGACTGGTAAGCGATCGTTCGTCGCCGGACCCGATGCTCATATCGGGCATTGTTGCAGTGGTACCGTCCGCGGCATGCCGGGTCGTGTCGAGGTCGTTGACGACGAGGCGATGAGATGAAGATCCGGGGAGCGGTTCTCGAGCGGATCGGGTGCCCCCGGCCATACGCCGAATCCACGCCGATCACCGTCGACGAACTGAACCTGGCGCCACCGGGCGACGGGGAACTCCTGATACACATCGAAGCGGCCGGGCTGTGCCACTCCGATCTGTCCGTCGTCGACGGCAACCGTGTGCGCCCGGTCCCGATGTTGCTCGGGCACGAGGCCGCGGGAGTGGTCGAGCGCGTCGGTTCGGCGGATGTGGATTTGGCGATCGGGCAGCGGGTCGTCATGACGTTCCTCCCTCGCTGCGGGCAGTGCCCGGCGTGCGCCACGGATGGGCTCACACCGTGCGAACGGGGCAGCGCATCGAACAATGCGGGCACCCTGCTCGGCGGGGAGCGGCGGCTCACCCGCAACGGCCGGCCGGTGAACCACCATCTCGGCGTCTCCGGGTTCGCGACCCGCGCGGTGGTCGACCGCAGATCCGTGGTGCCCGTCGATTCCGACGTGCCACCGACCGTCGCGGCCCTGCTCGGCTGTGCCGTCCTGACCGGCGGCGGTGCGGTGCTCAACGTCGGGAAACCGCAACCCGGGCAGACGGTCGTCGTCGTCGGGCTCGGAGGGGTGGGCATGGCGGCGATGCTCACCGCCCTCGCCCATGACGACGTCCGCGTGGTCGCCGTTGACCAGCTGCCCGAAAAGCTCGACCTGGCCCGACGTGCCGGCGCACATGAGGCGTACACGCCGGCGGAGGCGATCGATAACGGCCTGAAAGCCCGGGTGGTCATCGAGGCGGCCGGCCATCCGATCGCGTTGGAAACCGCGATCGGACTGACCGCACCGGGAGGCCGCACGATCACCGTGGGCCTGCCGCGGCCCGATGCCCGAATCAGCGTCGCGCCACTCGGATTCGTCGCCGAGGGACGCTCACTGATCGGCAGCTACCTCGGCTCGGCGGTGCCCGCCAGAGACATCCCCCGCTTCGTGGAGCTGTGGCGATCCGGCCGACTTCCCGTGGAGTCGCTCGTCTCGTCGACCATCGCCCTCGACCAGATCAACGAGGCGATGGATCAGCTTGCCGACGGCGCCGCCGTGCGCCAGATCATCGCGTTCGACGGAAAGTGAGCTGCCCGTGGGCCCGGAGTTGTTCGACCTGAGCGGCAAGGTCGCCGTCGTCACCGGCGGCGGTCGCGGGATCGGCCTGATGATGGCGGAGGGGCTGCTGCGGGCCGGAGCGAAGGTCTACGTGTCCAGCCGCAAGACCGGCGACCTCGATGCCGCCGTCGAGTCGTTGTCGGCGCTCGGACCGGTGGAGTCGATTCCGGCGGACCTCGGCACCGTCGAGGGTGTCGAAACCCTCGCCACCGCGTTGGGCGATCGCGAAGACGCGATCCATGCGCTGTTCAACAACGCAGGCGCGGCGTGGGGAGCCGCGTTCGACGAATTCCCGGAATCGGCGTTCGACAAGATCTTCGCGGTCAACGTCAAGGGTGTCTTCCTCCTGACCCGCTCATTGCTGCCGCTGCTGAAAGCGGGCTGCACGCCCGATGATCCGGCCCGCGTGATCAACACCGGCAGCATCGACGGACTCCGTCCGCCCGTGCCCGGAATGAACAACTTCTCCTACAGCGCGAGCAAGGCGGCGGTCCACATGCTGACGCGCCACCTGGCCGCCGAACTCGTCCCCGATGTCCTGGTCAACGCGATCGCGCCCGGCTTGTTCCAGTCCAAGATGACGAAGGAGCTGCTGCGGGCCGGCCCCGAGGCCGTCGGCGCCGGACTGCCGCTGGGCCGCATCGGCCGGCCCGACGACATCGCCGGCATCTCCGTGTTCCTGGCCAGCCGGGCCAGCGCCTACATCACCGGGGCGGTGATCCCGGTCGACGGCGGAGTCAGCACGATCCGCTGACGAGTCACGGCTTGCACTGCCGGACGAGGTGATGCGCTAGTAGGCGCCGGCGACGGGCGGGGTCGTGGTCGAGTACGGGTTCGTCAAAGTGGGCCCGGTCGTGGTCGTCTCGGTTTCGGTCTCGGGCTCGCTGGTCTGGGTTGTGATCGTCTCCGTGGTCGACCGCGCGGTGGGGGTTTCCGTCGTGGTGGTGGTGGTCGTCGGCGTCGTCGTGGTCGTTGTCGTGCGGTGCGTCGTGGTGGTGGTCGTGGTGGTCGTCGTCGGCAGCTCGGTTCCCGACGGAGCGGTGAAGTGCCGAGACGTCTGTATGACCGCGAACACGATCACGGCCACGACGGCCAGTCCGCCGACCGCGGCCGCGAACACCGCCCCGGGGTGTTCGTGCCACTGGCCGTCCGCCACGGGGATCGATCGTAGGGCCTCGCGTTAGCTGAGACACAATTGAGAGACTGTCCCGGTGCGTTCACCGGCACAATGCTGGCTCACCGACATGGACGGCGTGCTGGTCCGCGAGGAGCATGCCTTGCCCGGCGCCGCGGAGTTCCTGCAGCGGCTCGTCGACCGGGGTCGTCCTTTTCTCGTCCTGCCGGCCACCGGCTCGGTCGCGGCCCTGATCACCAAGGCCACCGGCCGCGACCCGTACTTCGTCGGGAAGCCGAACCCGATGATGTTCCGCAGCGCGCTCAATCGCATCGAAGCGCATTCGGAGAGCACTGTGATGGTCGGCGACCGGATGGACACCGACGTCGTCGCGGGCATCGAGGCGGGCCTGGAAACGATCCTCGTGCTCACCGGGTCGACCACGCTCGAGGAAGTCGAGAAGTATCCGTTCCGGCCGGGCCGCATCCTGCAGTCCGTCGCGGACGCGATCGAGCTCATCTGAGTGGACGGCGGCGCTACCGTGCCGCGCTCACCACCCGGCGTTCCGCCCGCGCACGCACCGGAGGCATGACCATTACCGTGACGGGCCCACGCGGGTGCAGCGTGACGTCGGCGCGTGCGCGCACCGGCGCACCGGATACCAGGTCCAGGCGCGCCGACTGCGTGAGGATGGCCAGCGCCAGCGTCGCCTCCAGCTGCGCCAGGCCGGCGCCCACGCAGATGCGGCGGCCCCCGCCGAAGGGCATGAACGCATACCGGGGGCGTGCGGCCGTGCGCTCGGGTAGGAACCGGCGCGGATCGAATCCCTCTGGATTGGGCCAGAATTCGGCGTTGCGATGCAGCAGGTACGGAGAGATCGCGACCGTGTCGCCGGCCGCGACCCTGATTCCGGCGATCGTGTCGTCCTCCACGGCGTCGCGTTCAACGGTCCAAGCGGGCGGGTAGAGCCGCATTGCTTCCGACACCACGGCCTGGGTCCACGTCAGGGCGTCAACGTCTGCGGCCTCGGGGTCGCGGTCGCCCAGCACCTCGCCCACCTCGGCGGTCAGGCGGTCACGCGCCGCCGGGTATCGGGATAGCAGGGTCAGCGCCCAGGTCAAGGCGTTCGACGTCGTTTCATGACCGGCGAGAACGAGTGTCATCACCTCGTCCTGGATTTCTTCCCGACACAATGGTTGTTCGTCTCGTCCCGCGGCCAACAGGAGGTCGAGCAGGTCACTGGGCTCGGCGTGCGGAGCCTCGATGCGGGCGTCGATGATCCGGGTGACCAATGATTCCAGCGTCGCCGCCGCCCGGCCCAGTCTCGGAACCAACCGGGTTGTCATGGCCTTCATTTGCTCGGGCGAAATGACGCTGGGCAGGATCGACGCGAGCACCACGGTTCCCTGGAACTGTGTGACCGCGCGCCCGACCGGCTCGGCTTCGCTTTCCAGGTCGGTGCCGAACAGCACTCGGCCGATCACATCCATCGTGAACGTGCGCATCTCGGCCGCCAGGTCGATGGTTGTCCCGGGTGTCCACTGCGCGACCCGTTGCCGCGCGGCCGCCACGATCGCCGGCGCGAAGGACTGGATGTGCCGGTGGCTGAACACCGGCTGCACCAGCTTGCGGTGCCGCTGCCAGGTGGAGCCCTCGCTCGTGAGCAGGCCGTCACCGAGGAAGGCCTTCAGGGGCCGATAGGTGAAGGCTTTCACATAGCGGTCTTGGTGCTGCACCAGCACGTGCTCGGCATGCTCGGGCCGGCTGAGCAGGAGGAACGTGTGCTTGCGACCGAGCGGTAGCCGGACGGCGTCACCGTATTCGCGGCCCAGCGCGCCATATGTCGCCAACGGATCGCGGAACAGTTGCGCCCAGTAGCGAAGCGCGCGGGTTCCCGACGGCCCGGCAGGAACGATTGCCGAAGATGCTCCCCTGATCTCGCCCATGCCCTACGATACATCCATTCTTAGACATTTGTGCAAGGCGGTGAATGGGCAACCGGGAGGCGCTGCTGGAGGCGGCGATCGTCTGTCTGCGGGAGCGCGGATTTGGCGGGACGCGAGCGCGTGACCTCGCATCCATGGCGGGCGTCAGCCTTGGTGCGATCAGCTACCACTTCGGATCGACCCAGGCTCTTCTCAACGAGGCGATCGCGGAAAGTTCGCGGCGCTGGATCGACGCCTTCACATCGTCGCTGGTCGCGGCCGCGAACGCGGAAGCGGGGTTTCAGACCGCGGCAGCCGATGTCTATCGGGTGTTCAGCGCGAACCGGGAACTGCTCGTCGGTTTCGTCGAAGCGTTCGCGCACGCTCAGCGGTCGGCCGGCGCGCGCTCGCAGCTGGCCGGGCACTACGACGAATTCCGCACCGAGATCGCGGCCGCGCTGCGCGCCGCCCGGCATCCGTCCGACGACGCCGAAGCGGTCGCAGCCATCCTCATCGCCCTCGTTGACGGCCTGATGGTCCAGTGGATGCTCGCCCCGGAAGAAAGCCCCGATCCGGCGCTGCTGCGTCGGATCGGGTCTGCACTGGCGGCATTGCTGAAGACCGAGTCCGACGCCTAGCTACAGCGCCTTGAGCTCCTCGGTCACCTCGCTGACCGACTTCTTCGCGTCGCCGAAGAGCATCGTGGTGCCCTCGCCGTAGAACAGCGGGTTGTCGATGCCGGCGAAGCCGGAGTTCATCGACCGCTTCAGCACGATCACCGATTTGGCCTTGTCGACGTTGAGGATCGGCATCCCGTAGATCGGGGAGTCCGGCTCGTTGCGCGCAGCGGGGTTGGTGACGTCGTTGGCGCCGATGACCAGGGCGACGTCGGTGCGGGCGAACTCGTCGTTGATGTCGTCCATTTCCTTCATCGCGTCGTATTCGACGTCGGCCTCGGCCAGCAGCACGTTCATGTGCCCGGGCATCCGGCCGGCCACCGGGTGGATCGCGTATTTGACCGGCACGCCACGGTGCTCGAGGAGGTTGGCCATGCCCTTGACCGCGTGCTGCGCCTGCGCAACCGCCATGCCGTAGCCGGGCACCACGATCACCTGGTTGGCGTAGGCCATCTGGATCGCGGCGTCGGCGGCCGACGTGGACCTGACGGTTCGGTCGACGTCGTCACCGGAGCCGACGGCCACCCCGCCGCCACCGAACCCGCCCGCGACGATCGCGGGGATGGAGCGGTTCATGGCCTTGGCCATCAGGTTGGTCAGGATCGAGCCCGACGCACCGACGATCATGCCTGCCACGATCATCGCGGTGTTGTTCAACGCGAGGCCCGCCGCGGCGGCCGACAGCCCTGTCATCGCGTTCAACAGCGAGATCACCACGGGCATGTCGGCGCCGCCGATCGGCAGCACGACCATCAGGCCCAGCACACCGGCGGCGGCCAGTAGCGCGATCATCCACCACCATGGCGCGCCGCCGCCGGGGTGCGCGGCCAGGCCGATGATCACCGCGGACGCGATCGCGACCGCAAGCAACAGCACGTTCAGCGGCTGTTGCGCCTTGCCCACGCCGATCGGCCGGCCGGGCAGGATCTCCTGCAGCTTGCCGAACGCGATGAGCGACCCCCAGAACGAGATCGATCCGATGATCGCGGCGAACAGCGACGCCACCACGATGTTCACGGTCGGCGACTCGCCGTGGTGGAACGTCGAAAAGCCGTTCGTGTCAAGGAATTCCGACAACGATACTAGCGCGACGGTGCCGCCGCCGACGCCGTTGAACAACGCCACCAGCTGCGGCATCGCGGTCATCTTGGTCAACCGGGCGGGCGGCACGCCCAGCGCCACGCCCAGCAGAAGGCCCGCGATGATCAGCGGCCAGTTGTGGGTGTGCCGGATCGCGACCAGCGTGGCGATCACCGCGATGGCCATGCCGGTCGCGGCGATCCAGTTGCCCCGCACCGCGGTCTTCGGCCCGGTCAGGCCCATCAGGCCATAGATGAAAAGGGCGAACGCGATGATGTACAGGACCGCGACCAGGTTGTTCATCGCACCTGTCCGTTCGTGTCGGCTTTGGCGGCCTCGTTCCTGGCCTTGGCCGGCTTCTTGCCCTTGAACATCCCGAGCATGCGGTCGGTGACGACGAACCCGCCAATCACGTTCAGTGTGCCGAACACCAGCGCCACGAACAGGATGATCTGCTCGGCGATCGTCGGGTGCTCCAGGCGGCCGAGCACCACCAGCGCACCGAGCACGACGATGCCGTGAATCGCGTTGGTGCCCGACATCAGCGGGGTGTGCAAGGTGTTGGGCACCTTGGATATCACCGCGAAGCCGACAAACGCGGCCAGTACCAGGATCGCCAGGTTGGCCAGCAGTTGGTCATACATCTGTCAGTCCTCTTCCGCATCTGGGTCTTCGCGCGAGCGCTCGTCCCGGGTCCGTGTGACGCACGCGGCGGCGACCACCTGGTCGCCGAAATCGGGCGCCAGCCGCCCGTCGCTGATCAACAGCTCGAGCAGCGCGGTGATGTTCTTGCTGTACAACTCGCTGGCGTGCTCGGGCATCGTGGCGGGCAGATTCAGCGGCGAGGTGATCGTCACGTCGTGGCGGACCACCGTCTTCCCGGGCTCGGTCAGCTCGCAGTTGCCGCCGGCCTCGCCGGCCAGGTCGACGACCACGCTGCCCGCCGACATGCCCTTGACCGCGTCGGCGGTCACCAGCCGCGGGGCCGGCCGTCCCGGCACCAATGCCGTGGTGATAACGACATCGAAGCCGGTGATGGCCTTCTCCAGCGCCTTCTGCTGCTGGGCGCGTTCCTCATCGGAGAGCTCGCGGGCGTAGCCGCCCTCCCCCGCGGCGTCGATACCCAGGTCGAGCCACCGGGCGCCGACGGAGCGCACCTGATCGGCGACCTCGGGCCGCACGTCGTAGCCGGTGGTGCGGGCCCCGAGCCGCCTGGCGGTGGCCAGCGCTTGCAGCCCGGCCACCCCGACGCCGAGCACCAGCACCATGGCCGGCTTCACCGTGCCCGCCGCGGTGGTCAGCATCGGGAAGAACCGCGTCGCCTCCGATGCCGCCAGCAGGACCGCCTTGTAGCCCGCCACGCTGGCTTGCGACGACAGCGCGTCCATCGCCTGCGCACGCG
This sequence comes from uncultured Actinomycetota bacterium, assembly GCA_963811535.1. GTDB lineage: Bacteria > Actinomycetota > Actinomycetes > Mycobacteriales > Mycobacteriaceae > Mycobacterium. The sequence continues at coordinate 986,310 of CAWERF010000005.1, forward strand.
AGATTCGCGGGATCGCCTCCAGCGCGAAGGCCTGCACCCCGGCCTGCTTGAGCGCCGGGATTTTGGTGTCGGCGTCGCGCGGCGCCAGGAAGCCGATCAAGGTCTGCCCGCTGCGCAACCGGCTCAGCTCGTCGTTTGTCGGTGGCTGGACCTTGACCACCACGTCGGCCGACCAGGCGTCTCCGATGGTCGCGCCGACGTCGGTATACAGCTCGTCGGGCAGCAGCGCCCCCTCGCCGGCCCCCGATTCCACGACCACCGCCAGCCCCGTAGCGGCCAGCCCGGCGACGGCCTTGGGCACCAGCGCCACCCGGCGCTCGCCCTCGGCCGACTCCCGGACCACCCCGATCGTCGTCTGCGTCTCAGTCACCTGAACGTCTCTACTTCCCCCGCCGGATCCACCCTGCGGTATGCCCATACGTTATGTACTTGGGTGCTCAGACACCCTAATAGGAAGGGGCTCGCATGACCGTCGAGCGGTTGCTGCCTACCCCGGAGGCGGCCGAGTTGATCGCGCTTACCCGCGACATCGCCGACAAGCTTCTCATTCCCATTGTGGACGCACACGACAAGGCCGAGACGTACCCCGACGGCGTCTTCGCCCAGCTCGGTGCGGCCGGGCTGTTGAGCTTGCCGCAGCCGGCCGAGTGGGCGGCCGGGGATCAGCCCTTCGAGATGTATCTGCAGGTGCTCGAGGAGATCGCCGCGCGGTGGGCCGCGGTGGCGGTGGCGGTCAGCGTGCACAGCCTGTCGTGTCATCCGCTGCTGGTGTTCGGCACCGACGATCAGCGCCGCCGCTGGCTGCCCGGCATGCTCTCCGGTGCGCAGATCGGCGCCTACAGCCTCTCAGACCCGCAGGCCGGGTCCGACGCGGCAGCGCTGCGGTGTGCGGCGACGCGGGATGACGACGGGTTCGTGATCGACGGCTCCAAGTCGTGGATCACGCACGGCGGCCGGGCCGATTTCTACACCCTGTTCGCCCGTACCGGCGACGGTGCGCGTGGGGTGTCGTGCTTCCTGATCCCCGCGGGCCTGCCGGGACTGAACTTCGGCAAGCCCGAGGAGAAGATGGGCCTGGCCGCCGTCCCGACCACCTCGGCGTTCTACGACCACGCCCATATCGACGCCGACCGGCTGATCGGCAAGGAAGGCCAGGGCCTGCAGATCGCGTTCTCGGCACTGGACTCGGGCCGGCTGGGCATCGCCGCCGTCGCGGTCGGGCTGGCGCAGGCCGCACTGGACGCGGCCGGCACCTACGCCAACGAGCGAACCACGTTCGGCCGCAAGATCATCGACCACCAAGGGCTGGGATTCCTGCTGGCCGACATGGCCGCCGCGGTAGGCAGCGCGCGGGCCACCTACCTCGACGCGGCCCGCCGCCGGGACGCCGGGCAGGCCTACTCCACCCAGGCCAGCATCACCAAGCTGGTGGCCACCGACGCGGCGATGAAAGTCACCACCGACGCGGTCCAGGTCTTCGGCGGCGTCGGCTACACCCGCGACTACCGCGTCGAGCGCTACATGCGTGAAGCCAAGATCATGCAGATCTTCGAAGGCACCAACCAGATCCAGCGGCTGGTCATCGCCCGCAGCCTTACCCGCCGTCAGCGTTCGGCGCGAGCAGAGATCCAGTCGTAGGGCAAGAACTTGCCGTCGAACGTCACGACCACGCGGTCACCGGACGGGTGCGGCTTCTTCTCGACGTCAACGCTGAAGTTGATCGCGCTCATGATGCCGTCGCCGAACTTCTCGTGAATCAACTCCTTGATCGCGCCGCCGTACACCTGAAGCACTTCGTAGAAACGGTAGATCGTCGGATCGGTCGGAACGGCGGTCGGCAGCCCGCCGCGCATCGGCGCCGCGGCCAATACGGGTACCGCGGACTCGTCGACGCCGAGCATCTCGACGAGCACCTTGCCGAGCTCCGCCGGAATCGGATGCTGGCCCAACAAGGCTGCGGTCGTCCAGACCACGGGCTTTCCGATCGCGTCGGCGAGCTGCTCCCAGGTCAGGCCTTTCTCGAGCCGGGCCGCGACGATCTGGGCGGTGACCTCATCTCTTGTCATGCCCGTCAGCATGCCCGAGTGGCCCACGTGCCGCGCGAGCAGCCGCATTCTCGGCCAAATCACCGTGGGCTTATCGTGACTGGCATGGATTTCACGATGTCGGCCAAGGCGGCCGACTATCACAAGCGCCTCAGCGCGTTCATGATCGAGTTCGTCTTTCCCGCCGAGGCCGAATACGAGCGGTACCGCATCGACAAGGGGCCGAACGATCACAGCGTGCCGCCGATCATCGAGGAGCTGAAGACACTCGCCAAGGAGCGCGTGCTGTGGAACCTGTTCCTGCCGTCGGTGTCGGGGCTGACCAACACCGATTACGCGCCGCTGGCCGAGCTGACGGGCTGGAGCCTGGAGATCGCACCCGAGGCGGTCAATTGCGCGGCGCCCGACACCGGCAACATGGAGATCCTGCACATGTTCGGCACCGAGCAGCAGCGCAAGGAGTGGCTCGAGCCGCTGCTCAACGGTGCGATCCGCAGCGCATTCTCGATGACCGAACCGGCCGTGGCCAGCAGCGACGCCACCAACATCGCGACCACGATCGAGCGCGACGGCGACGACTATGTGATCAACGGCCGGAAGTGGTGGTCGTCGGGGGCGTCCGACCCGCGCTGCAAGGTGCTGATCGTGATGGGCAAGACCGATCCCGGGGCAGCACCCCACCGCCAGCAGTCGATGGTGCTGGTGCCCATCGACACACCCGGCGTCAACATCTTGCGGGACTTGCCCGTGTTCGGTTGGCGCGACCAGCACGGTCACGCCGAAATCGGGTACGACAACGTGCGGGTTCCGGCGGCCAATCTGTTGGGCGAGGAGGGCACCGGCTTCGCGATCGCGCAGGCCCGCCTCGGTCCCGGCCGCATCCACCACTGCATGCGGGCGCTGGGCGGCGCCGAACGTGCCCTCGCGCTGATGGTCGACCGCGCGCGCAACCGCGTCGCGTTCGGCCGCCCGTTGGCCGAGCAAGGCGTCGTGCGGGAATCAATCGCGAAGTCGCGCAACGAGATCGATCAGGCCCGGCTGCTGTGCGAGAAGGCGGCGTGGACCATCGACCAGCACGGCAACAAGGAGGCCAGGAACCTGGTGGCCCAGATCAAGGCGGTGGCGCCCCGGGTGGCCTGCGACGTGATCGACCGCGCGATCCAGGTGTTCGGCGGCGCGGGTGTCAGCGAGGACGTCCCGCTCGCGCGGATGTACTCATGGCACCGCGCGATGCGGCTCTTCGACGGGCCCGACGAGGTGCACATGCGCTCGATCGCCCGTGCCGAGATCGGCCGGGAAAAAAGCGCTTTCGCTACGGCAGTGACCTGACCGTGCCAATGTTGGACGGTGCCTGGAACTTTCGCGACGTCGCCGACGCCGCCGGGGTGCGGCCCGGCCGGTTCTTCCGGTCCAGCGAGCTGAGCAACCTCGAGGACGACGGTCGCGCCGAACTTCGGCGACTCGGCATCACCGATGTCGCCGACCTGCGTTCGCCCCGCGAGGTCGAGCGCCGCGGACTTGGCCGGGTTCCCGACGGGGTCGCGGTGCATCTGCTCCCGTTCCCCGACCTGGCCGCTGAGACGGATGGCGAGTCGCCGCACGAGCACGCGTGGACGCGCATGATGACCGACAGGCCCACCGATGAATCGGTCAGCGATGCGGCCGCCGAGTACATGACCGAGGAGTACCGCCGCTTCCCTACCCTGGCGGGCGCGCAACGTGCAGTGCGGCAGCTGATTTCGCTGCTGGCCGCCGGCCGACCGGTGATCACGCACTGCTTCGCCGGCAAGGACCGCACCGGCTTCACGGTCGCGGTGGTGCTCGAGTCGGTCGGCGTCGACCGCGACGCGATCATCGCGGACTACCTGCGCAGCAACGACGCGGTGGCCCAGCTTCGTACCCGAATCGTCGACATGATGAGCCAGCGGTCCGAGTCGGCGATGACACCCGAGGCGGCTATGTTCGCCGAGGCCCGGCTGTCCGACGATGTGCTCGGCGTTCGCGAGGATTATCTCGACGCGGCGAGCCACACCATCGACGAGAAGTACGGCTCTCTCGACGCCTACCTGCGTGCGGCCGATGTCTCGTCCGAAGACATCGACGCGCTCCGAACCGCCCTGCTGGATTAGTACCACCAGTCGCTCCGCTCTCCCCCGCCGGTTACGTAAAGACCACTGCGCCAAGCCATATCGCAGCGGCAACAAGCCCGCCGGCCAACTCCACCCCCATCGACAGTGCCGCGCCCTTGACGGCATGCACGGTCGAGTGCCACGCCAGCCGCTGATCACGGCACCGCAGCAGCTCGGCCAGGTACACGCCCAGCACGAAGCCGAGCGCCAAGCCCAGCACCGGCACCACGAAGAACCCGACGATGCCCAGCAGGCCACCGGCGATCAGGGTCCTCGACGGCACGTCGGCCCGGCGCATCCGCCGTACCGGCCACACGTACTTGACCGCCATGGTGGCGCCCAACACCGCGGTGACGATCGCCAGCGCCACCCACGCCGCAACCGTGTGCTCGACGATCGCCCACACCAGGATGGCGGCGTACACCAGCAGCACGCCGGGCAGAACGGGCACGACGATACCGATCAGCCCGATCGCGATGACCAGGCCGACGGACAGGACGCCGCCGGTGCTCAGGGTTCGATGCTCTTCGCGCAAGCGCTCATCGCGGGTTGCAGCACCAGCTTGCCCATCACCCCGCCATCGGCAAGGTGCTGAAGCGCCTCGCCGGCCTTCGACAGCGGGAACCGCACCGGGGGAGGCGGTTTCAGCCCGGCGTCCACCAGCTGACCGAGGCCGAAGCCGACCGAGTCGAAGGCGTCGGGGTTCTTGGCGAGGAACTCGCCCCACGCGACGCCGATGACGCCGACGTTGCGCAACAACAGCCGATTGACCTTGACCGTCGGAATGGCGCCGGCCGCGAACCCGACGACCAGCAGCCGGCCCTCGGGCCGCAGCGCCCGGATGGCGTCGTCGAACACCTCGCCGCCTACCGGGTCGACCACCATGTCGACGCCAAGGCCCCCGGTGTGGTCGCGCACCACCTGCAACCAATCGTCGGTCAACGGCACCACCAGATCGGCGCCCAGCGAGGACGCGTAGTCCACTGCCGCCGCTCGGTGCACCGCCGCAATCACCTTGGCGCCCAGCGCCTTGGCCAACTGCACGGACGCCGTCCCGATGCCGCCGGCCGAGCCAAGCACCAGTACAGTCTCACCGGGCCGCAGCGCGCCACGGCGGGCCAACGCGAAATACATCGTGTAGTAGTTGCCCAGCAGAGCGGCGGCTTCGGCCGCGTCGAGCCCGCTCGGGGTCGGCACCACGCTTTCGGGCGGGACGGCCACGCGCTCGGCGAATCCGCCCAGCATCGTGAATGCGGCGACCCAATCACCCGGCGCGCAGCCACACCCCTCGGGCGCCGACCGGACCACCCCGGCGACCTCTGTTCCGGGCACGTACGGGGGCGGAACCTTCAGCTGGTACTCACCACGCGTCATCAGCAAGTCGGGAAAGCACACGCCGGCGGCGTGCACGTCGATGACCACGGCGCCGTCCACTTCGTCGGATGTCGTCGACGTCGGTGTAGGCCAGCCCGGGAGGCCCAGAAAGCTCTTGTACTACAACAGCTTTCACGTGAGCTCTCAGCTCACGCTGAAGGTGGCCTGCTTGACCGCGGACAGATCGGTGATCTCCGACCAGTGCGCAGCGATGTCGTCGACCGACGGCGGGTTCTCGAACTTGGCGCCCTCGTTCTCGAACAGCGCCACCCTCTGCACCGAGCCGCCGCCGACGATGAACACCGCGCCGTTGTCCGCCGACTCCTCTGTGCACAGGTAGGCCACCACCGGCGCGACGTACTCGGGCTTCAGCTTGTCCAGAACCTCTTTCGGCAGGATGTCCTCGGTCATCCGGGTCGCGGCGACCGGCGCCACCGCGTTGGCGTGGATGTTGTACTTTGCGCCTTCCTGCGAAAGCGTGTTGATCAGCCCGACCAGGCCGAGCTTGGCGGCGCTGTAGTTGGCCTGCCCGAAGTTGCCGAACAGTCCGCTGGTCGAGGTGGCCACGACGACCCGCCCGAAGCTCTGCTCACGCAGATGTGGCCACGCCGCGCGGATCACGTTGTAGCCGCCGTACAGGTGCACCTTCAGCACCGCGTCCCAGTTCTCGAACGGCATCTTGTGGAACGTGCCGTCGCGAAGGATGCCGGCGTTGCTCACCACGCCGTGGATCGCGCCGAATTCGTCGAGCGCGGTCTTGATGATGTTGGCGGCGCCGTCGCCGTCGGCGACGCTGTCGTAGTTGGCCACCGCGCGGCCGCCCGCGTCGCGGATCTCGGCCACCACGTGGTCGGCCATCGCCGAGCCGGCTCCGGTACCGTCACGCGCGCCGCCGAGGTCGTTGACGACAACGCTGGCCCCTTCCTTGGCCAGGGTCAGCGCATATTGGCGGCCAAGCCCCCCGCCGGCTCCGGTGACGACGATGACACGGTCCTGCACTCCTGGCATCAGGTTCCTTTCTCAGGCTTCATTTTCGTAACGCGGTGCGTGAGCGCGCTCAGAACAGCCTGCGCGCGAGCTTCCACGCCTTCTCTGTATACGGCGGGTACATCATGCTCGATAAGTCGGGTCGGGTCGGCTTCGTCAACACCGACTTGCGGTGGCTGAACTCCTCGAAGCCCCACTGGCCGTGGTAGGCCCCCATGCCCGACGGACCGACCCCGCCGAACGGCAGCTTGGCCGTCGACACCTGGAACGCAAGGTGGTTGACCAGCATGCCGCCCGCGGGCACCTCCTTGATCACCCGCTCCCGAACGGCACGGGACTTGGTGAACAGGTAGGCGGACAACGGCTTGGGTCGGGAGTTGACGAAACGTATTGCGTCATCCAGAGATTGGACCGAGATCACCGGCAGGATCGGACCGAAGATCTCGTTTTTCATCAACGGCTCGTCCGGATCGGGATCGACGACCACGGTGGGCCGCATCCGCAGATCCGATGGGTCGGAGTCGCCGCCGAGGGCGATCTTGCCCTTGCTGTTGGTCAGGTAGCCGGTCAGCCGGTCGAACTGGCGTTGGTTCACGATCCGCATTCCGCCCGGCTCGTCCGACCCGAACTTCTCGATGGCCTCGCCGATCTTGCTGACCAGCTCGTCGCGGATCTTCGCGTCGGCCAGCACGTAGTCGGGTGCGACACAGGTCTGGCCGGCATTGAGCAGCTTGATCCACGCGATTCGCCTGGCCGCGACGTCCACGTCCGCGTCCGCGGCGACGATCACCGGGCTCTTGCCGCCCAGTTCCAAGGTCACCGGCGTCAGGTGCGGCGCGGCGCCTTCGTAGACCTTGCGGCCGATCTCGGTCCCGCCGGTGAACAGCACACGATCGAGCCCCTGGGCGATGAGCTCCTGGCTGACCGCCCCATCGCCCTCGACGACCGCGATCGCATCGGTGTCCAGATAGCGCGGCACCAGCTCGGCCATCGATCGTGAAGAGGCCGGTGCGATTTCGGAGGGCTTGAGCACGACGGCGTTTCCGGCGGCGATCGCCCCGACCGCCGGGCCCAGTGTCAGGTAGAACGGGTAGTTCCACGCGCCGATGATCAGCACCGTGCCGTAGGGCTCGAACTCGACCCAGCCGCGGCCGGGCAGCTGAGCCAGCTCGAGGAGCCGGTGTTGGCGGCGCATCCACTTGTGCACTTTCTTCGCGGCGTACCGCGCTTCGGCGGCGGTGGTCGCGATGTCGGCCAGCCACGCCTCGAACGGCTTCCGTCCGAGATCCTCGGCGAGCGCGGTCGCAATGGCCGATTCGTTCTCGGCCATCATCTTGTCCAGCTGACGCAACTGATGCTTGCGCCATTCCACGCCGCGGGTGCGCCCCGTGGCGAAGGTTTGCCGCAGGCGGGCGACGGTCTGCGCGACCGGAGACGGGGTTGCTACGGCTGCTTCAGATTCCGGAGCCGCCGCGGCGGCGACATTCGATACGGATTCGGTGGTCATCTTTGCGCCCTTCCCGAGGTCCCTGGCGGCCCCGATGACGCGATCCTAACCAACCGGTTGACGCCCGAATAGACACCCGTCAAGCAGGCGACTGAGCGGTGACGAAGGTGTTGAAGAATCCCTGCTCGTCGTCGGGAACCCGCACCTGACGGCCCAGCCGGGCCGACTCGTCGCGACTGTCCACCGACTGCGTGGTCCAGCCGTGCCGGTTGAACCATCCGGCGCAGTCCGGCCGCCCATCGTTGTCGTACCAGAGATCGAACGGGTTGAACGACACATCCTGGCCCCGCTGTTCGCGGGCCGCCCGCAGTTCTTGCCACCGCTCCTCGACCTCTTGCCGCCGATCATCGTCGAGGCCGAAGACCTCGACCGCCACGCGGCTGCCGGGCGCGCTGAGCTCATCGATCGCGGAGAACATCGCCTCCTGGGCCGGACCGGGAAGGAACGGCAGCAGCCCTTCGGCCAGCCACGCGGTCGGGCGCGTCGCATCGAGGCCGGCGTCGCGCAGCGCGGCCGGCCAGTCGTGCCGCAGGTCCACCGCCACTTCCCGCCGCGTGGTGGTGGGCTTGGTACCGCGCGCGTCGAGCGTGGCGGTCTTGTACTCCAACACCGCGGGCATGTCGATCTCGTAGACGACGGTGCCGGCCGGCCAATCCAGTCGGTAGGCGCGCGAATCCAGCCCGGCCGCCAGGATCACGTCCTGGCCGATGCCCGCTGCTGCTGCCGCGGTGAAGAACTCGTCGAAGTAATGCGTCCGGACGGCCTGATAGTCGACCATCTCCTGCCAGCGCATCGCGAATTCGTCGGGTTCTTCATCGGAGTCGGCGTACAGCGACGCCACCTGGTCGCGCACGCGGGCCAGTTCCGGCGTCGACACCAGCTGTTCGGCGAACGCATCGCGGATCAGCGCGTCGTCGCTGTTGGTTTCGGTGGCCCGGGCCAGGGCCACCATCACCGCGGTCGCGCCGACGCTGGTTGCGATGTCCCAGCTGTCGTTGTCGCTGCGCGTCATCGCGGCGACTCGGCGGTCACGAACGTGCCGATGATCATCGGCTCCTCGTTGACCTGCTCGGGCAGCGGGCGTCCCAGCTCATCCAGATAATCCCGGCCGGGCACGGCCTCGGTTTTCCATCCGCGCGTCGCGAACCACTCTGCGGGATCGGAGCGCTCGTCATCCTGGTACCACAGGTCTCCCGGATCGAAGACGTTGTCGCCCAGCCGCTCCCGCAGCTCCTCGGCACGCTCGCGTTGCCTTTCTATCGCCTGCCTGGCCTGCTCGTCGATCGCCCACACCTCCAGCGCGATACGGCTGCCGGCCGCGCTGAGCGACACGATGTCCTCGAACATCCGGTCCTGCGCTTCCCCGGGCAAGAACAGCAGCAGCCCCTCGGCCAGCCACGCGGTCGGTTGTTGCGGGTCGAACCCGTTGTCGTGGAGTGCTTTTGGCCAGTCCTGACGCAAGTCCTTCGCCACCTCGCGGCGGGTTGCGGTCGGCTGCGCGCCGTGCGCGGCCAACGTCGCCGACTTGTACTCGAGCACCTTAGGCAGATCGACCTCGTAGACCGTGGTGCCGGCCGGCCAGGCGATCCGGTAGGCCCGCGAATCCAGGCCCGCGGCGAGGATCACCACCTGGCGGATGCCAGCGGCGGCCGCCGACGCGAAGAACGCGTCGAAAAAGTGGGTGCGCGCGGCCTGGTAGTCGACCATGTGCCGGTAGACGGCTTCGTGTTGCGGATCGCTTTCGAACGTGGACGCCATCCTGGTCATCAGGTCCGCCAACTCCGGCGTGCCGACCAGGATCCCGGCGAACTCATCACGGATCAGCGGGGTGTCGCTTGCGGTCTCGGCCGCGCGGGCGGCGGCCACCATCACGGCGGTCGACCCGACGCTGGTCGCGATGTCCCATGAGTCGTCGTGGGCGCGCGTCGTCATCGGTCATCGCCCTCCGCGTTCGGCGGTCACGAACGTCGCGAACGCATCGTCGTCGGTGTTCTGCAGTGCGACGTAGCGCCCAAGCCTGCGCTGAACATCCTGCGAGGGCTCCGCGCTGGCATGCCAGCCGTGGCCGTTGAGCCAGTCCGCGACGTCGGCGCGGTCGGGGTCGTCGTAGGTCAGATCCTGCACGTCGACGGTCTGTGGAATGCCGAGCTGGTCGGAGACCCGCTGGAATCTTTCCCGCATCTCATCCCGCCGCTCGGACGCGTGGCTGCCGACCGTCTCGACGGAGATGCGGCTGCCGTCTGCGCTTAGCGCGGTGATCTGCTCGAAGAGCCCGCCCTGGGCGTCGGCAGGCAGATACATGAGCAGGCCTTCGGCCAGCCATGCGGTCGGCTTGGCCGGATCGAAACCCGCGTCGCGCAGCGCGGCCGGCCAGTCGAACCGCAAATCCACGGCCACCTCGCGGCGCTGCGCCGAGGGCTGTGCACCGTGCGCGGCCAGCGTCGCGGCCTTGTACTCCAACACTTTTGGCTGATCGATCTCGTACACGACGGTTCCCGACGGCCACTGAATGCGGTAGGCGCGCGAATCGAGACCCGAAGCCAGGATCACGATCTGGCGAATACCGGCCGCGGTGGCGTCGGCAAAGAATGTGTCGAAGAAGTGCGTCCGGACGGCCTGATAGCTGCGCATGTGCTCGAACATCGCGGCAGCTTCGTCGTCGATCTCCAGCAGTTTGTCGGCGATCGTGTCGTCGAGCATGTACTCCCACACTCCGGTCGCCGCACCGGAGACCAGGACCTGGGCATACGGATCGTTGATCAGCGCGTCCGGGCGCTTGGTTTCCGACGCGCGGGCCGCGGCGACCATCACCGCAGTGATGCCCACGCTGGTCGTGATGTCCCACGTGTCGTCGTGGGTACGCATCGTACTCATCGCTCTCCTGCTCTACCGAAATTACGTTGACGACCGGCTAGCCGCCCAGCCGGGCACGAAGGAATTCGCTCCCCACGGCTTCCTCGGCGAGGTCCGCCGGCACCGGCCGGCCCAGTCGGGCCATCTCGTCGGCGCTGTCGACGGTGTGGACCCGCCATCGTTGATCATGAAGGCTCTGCGCCGCCCCGGACCTGTCGGGCTCCTGATAGGTCAGTGTCTCGACGTTCAGGTCCAGACCCAGCCGGCTGCGCATGTGAGCGGTGCGGGAACGCCATGCCGTGCGGCGAGGGGTGTTGTCGGCGTTGTCGAGGCGCAACGCTTCGACCGCGACATGGCTACCGACGGCGCTGAGCTCCGTGATCCGGTCGAACAACCGGTCCTGCGCTTCGGCGGGCAGATACGGCAGCAGCCCCTCCGCGAGCCACGCGGTCGGCTTGGTCGGATCGAAACCCGCCGCGATCAGCGCGGCCGGCCAGTCATCGCGCAGGTCGACCGGGACCGGGTGCCGCCGCGCCTTGGGCACGGCGCGATGCGCTTCGAGGGTCGCGGCCTTGTATGCCAGCACCTTCGGCTGATCGAGCTCGAACAGGTTGGTGTTCGCCGGCCAATCCAACCGGTAGCCGCGCGAATCGAGGCCGGACGCCAGGATCACGACCTGCCGGACACCGTCGCGCATCGCGATGGCGAAGTACTCGTCGAAAAAGTGGGTGCGCACCGCCTGGTAGTCCCGCGCCACCAGGTGGGCGCGTCGGACGTCCTCGTCGCCGTCGTCGAACCAGTCGGGGTCGGCGCCGGCCAGCCGGGCCCATGCCGGTCCGGCGGAAGAGACGAGCAGGTACGCGAACTCGTCGCGGATCAGCGGGTCGGGTTGGGCGGTCTCGGAGGCCCGCGAGGCGGCCACCCCCAGTGCGGTCGCGCCGACGCTTTCGGTGATGTCCCAGCTGTCGCCGTCGGTGCGGATGGACGTAACGTCGCCCGGCATGGCTTCTAGCTCACTCATTTCGTAAGCAATGCTACCGAACCGGTTAGGTGTGCTAGACGCTAGTGTGCCGGATATCACGCCCGGCCCGCAGCGACGGCCCCGGGACGTTCTCGCGCTTAGCCGGTACCCAGGTGCAGGTCAGTGAGCAGCACGAGCACAACGGTGGTTACTGCGAGCACGCCGTGCGCGAGCACCACCACCACCGGGAAGTTCCGTTCGGGCTCGGTGTGCGTATCGGGCGGCGCGGACGCCGGACCCCCCGCACCGACGGTCGCCCGGTAGCTCGGGATCCAGCGCACCAGCATCGCGAAACCCAACGCGGCGACGGGGGCCAGCAGGATCAGCGCGATCCAGCCGACGGGCGCATTGTCGGTGACCACGTAGATGATCCAGAGCACCAAGCCGGCCGCGGCGAGCAGGAAGTGTCCGAGGATCACCCCGGGCGGCAGTTTGGTGGTGCTGTTTTGGCGGTGGCCGCCGCCCGCAACCCATTTGGCGAGCAGGTAGAACCCGCCTAGCGCGGTCACGATCCAAAGGACCAGTGCTGCGATGGCCATGATCATTGTCCTTCCGAGTGAGATGAGGGCTGGGATTGGAAGCCTTCGGCCTGATGCTCCTGGCTGGCGACCCGAACGCCGTAGCGGTAGGCGAGCTTGCCGCCCAGAAACCCCGAGACTGCGAGCACGGCGATGCTGACCGCCGACAACACGAGCGGTCCGGCGCCGACCGCCGCCGGACGCTCGTAGTCGCCTTGTCGCCACACGAAGTTGGCGATGTAGGCAGCCGTGACAATCACGTTCAAGGTCATGTGCACGAGCCCCGTGCCGAATGCGCGCGTGCCCGACGGGATCGCGATCAGGTCGAGAAACCCGATCGTCGCGGCCGTGAGAGCGCCCACCACGCCGATGCCGATCAGCCATTCCGAGCCCCTTGCCAGGAATCCGGGTTCATCGACGGCCTGTGAGGCGATGTCGAAGACGAGGCTGCATACCCAGGCGCCGATCGGCACCGTCACCAGGATCGGATGGAATGGATGTCCGTAGGGTCCGGCCAGCGCTGCACTGACGGGTTGTTTGGCCTGCTGAAACTCGGTGCTCACCATCGCCTCCGCGGTCGCGCCATTTAACTAAAAAGTGTTAGTCTTATTTTCGCGTTAGTCAAGTAGCAGCTGGTGAGAAATCTGTGGTTCCACTGAGCTAGCCATGGTTAGCGATACCCTGGTCAGATGACGGCTGCCCGCGACCCGATGGAGTCGACCGCGATCCCGGCGGTTGCCGCGTTGGCCGATGATCTTCGGCGCCGCCTGTTCGGCTACGTACGGGAGGCCCGGCGGCCGGTGAGCCGCGACGAGGCCGGCGAGGCCATCGGCATCTCCCGCAAGCTCGCCGCCTTTCATCTGGACAAGCTGGTCGACGCGGGCCTGCTGCGGTTCGGCTTCGAAAGCGCGGGTGCCCCACGGGTCGGTCGACGGCGCAAGGTGTATGAGCCGACCGACGTCGTCGTGCAGGTGAGCATTCCCGCCCGCCGGCCCGAAGTCCTGGCCGACATCCTCGTGCAGGGCCTCCTCACCGAGGCCGACCACGGGTCGGCTAAGACCGCCGCCGCGGCGGCCGCCCACGCCCGCGGACTCGCTGCGGCCAGCGCGGTCCGCGCCGGGCTACGCCCCGGCCGGCTCGGCGCCGAACGCGCGCTGACCCTCGCCGAGGACATCCTCACGCGCTACGGGTTCGAACCGGGTCGCGTCGGACCAAGGTGTGTTCGCTTGCGCAACTGCCCTTTTCACCCGATCGCGCAAAACGCCCCGGAACTGGTGTGCCAGCTCAACCAGGCATTCATGCGCGGAGTGCTCGAGGGGCTCCAGGCTCACACGCTCGACGCCGTCCTGTCGCCCCGCGCGGGTGAGTGCTGCGTTGAGCTACGCGGCGCCACCGAGTCCTAGCCGAGTCCTAGCTTTTCAGCTCCCACAGCTGACCCTTCAGCAGCCTGCGGAACTGCTTGGTGATCAGCTCGAGCTCGTCGTGGCTGCCGACGAAGCCGGCGTAGAAGCCCATGCCCCACAGCATCGACACCAGCATCTCGACAAGAGGCCCGACGTCGGTGTCGGTGTGCAGCTCGCCCCGCTCGATCGCGCCGTTGACCGCCCACAGCAGGAATTCGCGCGTGTTGCGCAGCGCGTCATGTTCGGGTGCCTGACGCAGCTCGGGATGGCGCTGCGATTCCAGCACCGACGTGACGAGAAATGCGGCGGCAGAACGGTCCAGGGCGTCGGCCTGGGTCGCCGCATAGACGAAGCCCGACAATTGTCCGATCAGCGTGGTCGATTCGAATGCCTTCTGAACGCCGACGCTGACGACCATCGCATTGGTGGTCTCAATTACCTCTTGATAGAGCGCTCGTTTGCTCTTGAAATAGTGGTTGATCGCGGGCCGGGTGAGGTCGGCGCGAACCGCGATCTCCTGGAACGTGGCCGCGTCGTATCCGACTTCGCTGAACACCTGCCGAGCTGCGCGGACAATCCGCTCACGCGTTTCTGCAGCCCTCGCTGCCGGGGGTCGCCCGGGCCCCCTCGTCGCCGACGACACGACCGAATTGTGCCATACGCCATGTCGAATACTTGAGAATCGCACAATGCACTCCGCCGCCGATCACATAACCCGAAATTCGCCGTGCTCAGCCCTATAGGTGAATTAACCGGTGCCGGCCCGAAGGCTGTTGCCCGGCAACTGCTTTGGCCTAAATCGCGTGCCCAGACGCGTACGCGATGGCCCATCGACGGACGGTGCGCGCGTACAACCTGGAGTTGTTATAAGCCAGCAATGCCGCCATCCACCCGCGGGGGGTGGCAAGGTCGCCGCCGCGATAACAGAGGTAGCCCGCCGCCGACAGCGCCGCGTCGTCGAGGTTGTCCGGGGAGACGACCCCGTCGTTGTGCGCGTCAACACCATAGAGTCGCCACGTCTCGGGAATGAACTGCATCGGCCCCATCGCACGCGCGTAGTCCGGTCCCCCGACGGGGCCGTCGGGGGGGTCGTCGACGATTTGCAGGTTGCCGCGTGAGCCGTCGAGCCGCACGCCCCGGATGGGCGGGCGGACGTCGCCGTTCGGGGCGATCGTCGCGCCACGGTAGGTGCCGTTGTGACTCTCCACCATGCCGATACCGGCCAGCGTCGTCCAACCCAGGTGGCACCTCTCGTTCTCCAGCTGTGCGACCTTGGCGGCGTAGGCATATGCCTCGAGCGCAAGAGTGGGTATGCCCAGGGAGGGTGCCCGTCTGGCGGCCCACGAATGCAATTGATCAGCCGGTCGACCGTGAACGTGCGTGTCGATGTCGGGCACCGCATCGCCCGCAGGTGGCACTGCTTCGGGTATCGGAATGGTCGGCGACCACAAGCACGCCGAGGCCATCAGCGTCGCCAGGAGGCTGACCAGGGCGACTGCTCGAAGCCAACGGGCAGCTGACACAGACTCTCCCAACCATGAGCGTCCTCACCCCATCGTCGCACGAGATATTAAGACCTCGTAGGTTTTCCCCTCGGGATTCGCTGTGCGGCTAGGTCCGGAACGACACCGCCATGACCGCGATGTCGGCCGCGAGCAGCACCAACCCGCAAAGCGGCACGACGATGCCCCATCCGCGCCGTGCCGTGAAGAACGAGATGACGATGGTCAGCGCGGCGACGATCGGGGCGCCGTAGAACAGCAGCTCGAAGACAAGGCCGCTCGGGCCCCGACACTGATGGTTGCTGCAGCCGGACGTGCTCATCACCGCGCCGATGCCGAAGATCAGCACGATGACCGCCACAGGCACTGTGAGCAGCGCCAATAACCAATTCACCCACAGCCGTAACCGGGGCGTGTGGCCGTTGGTATCCGACGTTGCCTGATCGTTGCCGACACCTTCTGAATCGATATGCCTGGTGGTGCCGTTCACGCCGCGTCCTCCTCGCATTGTCGGTTTCGCGGAGCCGTCGTCATTCGCCTACCCGTTGCCGGCACCCACAAACCTGCGAAGAGTGATATCGGTCCCGATGCTCAGCCCAGTGCGCTGCCCTTGCGCCATTGGTCCCAGGGAATGGTCCAGTCGCCGTTTTGCCAGACCTTCAGCGGCGGCCCGCCCGTATTGCGGATTTCGACGACATCGCCGGGCTGGGAGAAGTTGAAAAACCACGTTGCGTTGTCGGCGTTGAGATTCAGGCAGCCGTGCGACGTGTCGGTGTTGCCTTGCGCCCACACCGTGGCATCGAGTTCGTGAAGGTAGATGCCGTCGATGCTGATACGGGTGGCGTATTTGATCGTTTCGCGGTATCCGAGCCGAGAGTTGATGGGCAGTCCAAAGGTCGACGAATCCATGACGACCGGATTTCCCTTGTCCATCACGGTGTATACGCCGGGCGGTGTCCAAAACGACAGCGTCCGTCCCGCTATCTCTTCGGTCCCGCCCATCCCCATCGATGTCGGCATCGTGCGGACCAAGTTGCCATTGTCGTAGACGCTGACCTGTTTCGTCTTGTCGTCAGCGACGGACACATGCGCGTCGCCGATGGTGAACGAAACCTGGCTGTCCTCTTGGCCATACAGCCCATCGCCCAGTGCGGCTCCGTAGATGTTCGCCGCGACCCGCACGACCGTCCCCGGTGCGTAGTAGTGCTCAGGCCGCCAGTGCGCGTTCTGATCGTCGACCCAGTACCAGGACCCATCGACCGGCGGCGACGTCGTCACCACGAGTCGGTGCTGCGCTGCCGCCTTGTCGGCGATCGGCTCGTCGAAGTGGGCCACGACCACCGTTCCGATCCCGTACTTGCCGCCCTCCTGCAACGTCGCCTCCGACGTGGTGTTGAGGTACACCTCCGTCTGATTGCTCGGCGTCACCGTCGAGAAGGTGGAGACATTGGTCGAAGGAAAGCCACCCGGTCCGCGACTGGCGGCGGTGATCGTGTACGTACGGCCGTAGCCGAGCTGAACCGCGGGCTTCCAGGAGGTGTTGTCCGGCGTTATGATTCCGGGGATCACCGTGCCGGAATCATTGACCATCGCAACGTTGGTCAACACGCCGGTGGCAGCCGTTACCAACACGCGGCCCAACGGGTCGACACCGACATTGCGGGCATCTGGGCCCGGCGTGATCCGCACGATGGCCGGGGACGGCAACGGTGCGGCCGATCGCGCGGCCGCCACCGCTCGACAGCTCTCCGGGCATTTGGGCAGCGCGGCGCTGTCCATCGCGGCGAGCACCGCGAGCAGGGCGAGAACGGTAGCAAGACCGAACAGGCGCGCACGGCGATCGGAGGTCGTCGAGACGTCTCCAGGGGCGTTCGGACCGGCCAGAGGTAGCTCCTCGAATCACGCTGACGAGTGGAACGGGTGTCTGAAAATAATAGCCGCGGCGACGGCGTCCGCGCGCTGGGCGGGAACGCCGGGCGGGCTGCGAATCCCTATCGAATTCAGCGCTCTGCGGTCACGAAAAGACTGCGCGGCCTAGTGTCTTCGACGTTTTCGGGCACATGGCGGCCATAACGGGCCATCAGCTGCTCAGCCGTCTCCACCGACGCGCGCCAACCGTGCGCGCGCAGCCAGTCGCCGACGTCCGCGTGCTCCTCGACATACCACAGGTCCTGGAAGTCAGGGACCTCGAATCTGTTCAGCTGCGCGGCGATCTCGCGGTGGCGCCGCATCTGCTCGCGCTGTCGCTCCAAGCGCTCGGGGTTGAAGAAATCGCTGCTGGTCGCCTCGACAGCGACCCGGCTTCCCACCGCACTGAGTTCCTCGATGCGCTCGAACAGCAGGTCCTGAGCGCTCGCGGGCAAGAACGGCAGGAGCCCCTCGGCCGACCAGGCGCTCGGCGATGACGGATCGAATCCCGCCTCCCGCAGTGCCTGCCGCCAGTCCTGCCGCAGGTCCACGGCGACGCTGACGTGGTGGGCTTTCGGTTGCGCGCCGCGTTTCCGCAATGTCGACGACTTGAACTCGAGCACCTTGGGCTGGTCCAGCTCGTAGACGGTGGCCCCGTCTGGCCATGGCAGCCGCCATGCCCTGGAATCGAGGCCTGCCGCCAGGATCACCGCCTGCCGGATACCCGCGTCAGCCGCGCTGCGGAAGAACTGGTCGAAGAACGCCGTCCGGGCGGCCATGTAGTCGACCATCGCCTGCCACCGCACGGGCATATCGGGGTCGATGTCGGTCAGTTCGTCGGGCACCGCGTCACCCGAGAACACCGACCACATGCCGGTGCCGACCGAATCGAGGAAGACCCGCGCGAACGGATCCTCGATCAGCGGCTCGACGGCCTCCGTCTCCGCGGCACGAGCCGCAGCGACGCCGAGCGCCGTCGCTCCGACGCTCTCGGTGATGTCCCAGGAATCGTCATCGGTCCGCGGCACCATCATGTCCTTTCACGCGAACGGCTGTCACGTCGGGACAGTACTGGCGCTTCCTGGCAACGGGCCGCCGCTAACCGCCGTGGTGGTGCCACCCGCCATTGGGCTGGCCGCAGGTGCCGTTGTCGGCTGGGCGGAGGCTGATCGTGGTCGCCTGCAGTGTGCCGCCGCTGTCCTTCGTACCGCGCGCGGCAATGCACTCGCCCTGGGTGATGGCCTGTGAGTTCGCCACCGCCCGCTTGGCGTACGTGGTCGTGTTGTCGACCTGGACGTTGGTTTGCGTGTTGCCGTTCGAACCGGTCGCGTTGACGACGATGGTGTTTCCGTTGACCGAGCTGACGGCGCCACCCACGCCGCCGCGCCCGCGGGGCGGCTGGCACTGGCCGTTCGCCGATGTGTTGATGAACACCCTCCTGGCGGTGACGGTGCCACCGCTCTGCTGGCCGCCGCCTCCGGCGAGACGCACCGCGACACAGCTGCCCGGCGTGACGTCGGTGAGTTGCGCAGGCGTCACCTGCGAGATCGCGGTCGACGGTGAATAGGCCACCGCCGCGGCTCCGCTCTGTTGCGTCACCTGGATCGTGGTGCCGGCAACCGACGCAATCAGCCCTGCCACGTGGTCGTTGCCCTGCGCTGACGGGGTGCCCGACGTCGACGTCGGAGTGGACGAGGATGCGGACGTGGATGTGGACGTGGTCCCACTCGCTTTGCTCGATGACGTCGGTGATCCGCTGGTGGACGAGCCGCATGCGGCTACCGACAGCGCGGTGATCCCAATGACCGCCAGCAGCGGGTATTTCGATATCGCTGTCCTCGGCATGGTTGATGGCTCCTTCTTCGTGCCTGGTGTCACATGTGCGACGCCACAAGCGTCAGCGCCCCAGCTGGGTCTGAGCTTTTCGCCGGTTATGAGACACCTGTGTCAACGCCCCCCGGCGACCTACGATCCAGCCATGCTGACACCGGCCGAGCTGTCGCGTCGGGCACTCGACCGTGTGCGCACGCGCGATCCGGAACGCGACGCGCTGCGGCGTGCGCTGCGGGCCGCGATCGTCGTGCCGATTGCGGCTGGGGTCAGCTTCTTGATCGTCGGCGGGACACAGGCACCGCTATTCACGATGATCGGCTCGATCTGGTTGATGGTGCTGGTGGATTTCCCCGGCACTCGGCAGGTCCGCGCGCTGGCATACTGCGGCTTGGGTTTCAACGGCGCCGTTTTGATCATCCTCGGCACCCTGGTGCAACCCATTCCGTGGCTCGCGGTGACGATCATGTTCGTCCTCGGTGTGGCGGTCACGTTGGCCGGTGTCCTCAGCGAAACGATCGCCGCCGGGCAGCGCGCGACGCTATTGACATATGTGTTGCCCGTGTGCACGCCGCCGGGACCGGTCGATGAGCGGCTGCTGGGCTGGGCGATCGCCTGGTTCGTGTGCGTTCCGGCCGCGTTGTTCGTCCTGCCGCCGCGCCATCACGGCGACCTGCGACGGCATGCGTCGCAGGTCTGCGCCGCACTGGCCGATCGGCTGGAAGGCGTCGGCTCGGCATCGGCGGTGTCGCAGGCGATGCAGGCGCTGAAGACCAACTTCTTGAGCGCCGACTACCGGCCGGTGGGCTTGACGGCCGGTAGCCGGGCGCTGGTGCGGGTGGTCGACGACCTGGAGTGGATCAGCGAACGCGTGACGATCGGCGCGCAGGTGGCCCTGACGGACATGAACATGAAGGAGCCTGCCGTCAACGTGTTGCGATGTTGTGCCCGGGCGCTCGACGCGGCACGCGTGTCCAAACGGACGGTCGACCGTACGGAACTGGATGCTGCTCTTGCCGAATTGAAGTCGGTGGCGAGGGGACGCTATCGCGAGGACATCGTCGAGCTTCTCGCCGAGCACGACGACGCGGCGGCGATCACGCTCGGCCGCGTGCTACTCACGCGCCGCACCATTGCCACGACCGTCGGGCTCACCGGCCGGGTGATCGCCGCCGCAGCGGCGGCCGACGCCCGTCCCGCGTGGGCGAAGGCGCTCGGCATGCGGCTGCCGCCCACCGGGGCGGCGGACCTGTTGATGCCCGAAACCGTCGCCGTCGCCACGATCACGACAGGATTTTTGACCACCCGGTCCGTGGCGGCGCGCAACGCCCTGCGCACCGGCGTGGGCCTGGCGTTGGCGGTCGCCGCCACCCACTTGTTTCCGATACAGCACGGCTTCTGGGTGGTGCTCGGCGCGATCGTGGTGCTGGGCAGCAGCGCGTTGACGACTGGCACCAAAGTTGTTCGGGCAATGATCGGTACGGCGATTGGGGTCGTCCTGGGCGCGGTCCTGATCGCCACTGCAGGCGTGAACCCGGTCATGCTCTGGACGCTGCTGCCGATCGTGGTCTTCGGGTCGGCTTACGTTCCGCGCGTCACATCATTCACCGCCGGGCAGGCCACGATGACGATGATGGTGCTGATCGTGTTCAACCTGATCGTGCCGACCGGCTGGCGGATCGGCTTGCTGCGGATCGAAGACGTGATGGCCGGGGCCGGGGTCGCGGTCGCGGCGTCGCTGCTGCTGTGGCCCAGGGGCGCCGCCGCCTCCGTGTACGCCACGATCGAGGCCGCGGTGGACGTGGGTGCCCGGTTATTGCGTGCGGCGGTGCACCGCGTCACCCGTGGCGCGTCGGAGGAGATCGACGACCAGCTCGCCAGCCTCAACCACGACGCGCTGGCGGCAAGCCGGACGGTCGATGATGCGCTGCGCCACTACTTGTCCGAAAGCGGCGGTTCGACGGACCTGCGCGGGCCGGTCGTGCGCGCGGCCAACCGCGCGATCCGGCTGCGTACGACGGCCGAGGTCATCGCCGACATCCGGACGCCGCCACCGCCGTCGGCATACCCGCGAACGCGGGAAGTCCTCGAGGCGCACGCCGAATCCGTCGCGCAGCGACTCAAAGGCGCGACGCCCAAAACGTGGCCGCCGATCACCGACGAGTTCGTACTCGCACTGCGCGCGGAGTTCACCGGCGACGTGGCCGCCGTCAACGCCGCGCTGCCGCTGGTCACCGTCGCGGCCAACCTCGGCGAGCTCGAGCTGGTCTATCCGACCGCGGCCGCCGACGCGCCGGTTGCCGGTTGACCTCAGGCGGTCGTTGGCCGGTGTGGCATCAGCGCGTTCGGCGGAATGCTGCCGAACTTGCCGGACTGGAAATCCTCAAACGCCTGCGCCACTTCGGCTTTGGAGTTCATCACGAACGGGCCGTAGTGAAACACCGTCTGACGGATCGGCTTTCCGCCGAGCAGCAGCACGTCGAGTGCCGGATGATTCGAGTCCTGTGACCGCCCTGCGGTGACACTGATCCGATCGCCCGGGCCCAGCACGGCAAGCTGGCCCTGCTGAATCGGGTGGCCGACCGGACCGACCGTGCCGCGGCCGGACAGCACGTACACGAGCGCGTTGAACTCGCGATTCCACGGGATGTTCAAGTGGGCGCCCGGCTCAATCGTCGCATGCGCCAACGTGATCGGCGTGTGCGTCGACCCTGGACCGCGCAGGTCGCCGATCTCGCCCGCGATGATCCGCACCAGCGACCCGCCGTCATCGGACGCCACCACGGCGACGTCGTTGCCCTCGATCGCCTGGTATTTCGGCGGCGTGAACTTCTCGGCTTTGGGCAAATTGACCCACAACTGGATGCCGTGGAACACGCCTCCGCTTTCGACGAGGTCGGCCGGCGGCGTCTCGATGTGCAGGATTCCCGAGCCGGCGGTCATCCACTGGGTCGCGCCGTCGGTGATCAGGCCGCCGCCACCGTGGGAATCCTGGTGCGCGAAGCGCCCGTCGATCATGTACGTCACGGTTTCGAATCCGCGGTGCGGATGCCATGGCGTCCCCTTGGGCTCGCCCGGCTGGTATTCGACTTCACCCATCTGGTCCATGTGCACAAACGGGTCGAGCGCCGCGGCGCTCACCCCGGCGAACGCACGGATGACCGGAAACCCCTCGCCCTCGAAGCCGCGCGGGCCCGTCGTCACCGAGCGCACCGGACGCTCGGTGTCACCCGGCGCGGGCGCAGCGACGCGGGGAAGAGTCAAGGTCTCAGCAGTAATAGCAGGCATGACATGTATAACCGGACTAGGGTCCGATTATTCCGTCGCTCACCCGAGGACGGCCAGCGCCGCGGCCCGCGCCTCGGCCGCGCCGGCGGTGGCGAGAACCGCGTCGGCCGCGTCGCGGCACTGCCGCATCGTGACCATCGCCAGCTTCGCGCCCACGCCCGCCACCGCGGCGGCCGCACACGACAACGATGTCACGCCGAGGCCGGCGAGCACACAGGCCAGCAGCGGATCGGCCGCCGCCTCACCGCACACCCCGACCGGCTTGCCTGCCCGCGCGCCGGCCTTGGTCGTGGTCGCGACCAATGCCAGCACCGCGGGCTGCCAGGGATCGGTGAGGGTGGCCAGGTCGGCGGACATCCGGTCGGCCGCCATCGTGTACTGCGCGAGGTCGTTGGTGCCGATCGAGACGAATTCAACGTGGTCGAGGATCTTGTCGGCCAATAGCGCGGCCGCGGGCACCTCGATCATCACGCCGGGGGTCAGCCCGTGTGAGCGGGCGAGCGCCGCGAACGCCTCCGCCTCGCCGGGGGTGGAGATCATCGGCGCCATCACCCACGGCGCGTTGCCGGTGGCCACTCCCGCCGCGGCGATGGCCTCGAGCTGGCGCTCCAGCAGGCCCGGGTTGCCCTCGGCGATTCGGACGCCGCGCACGCCGAGCGCCGGGTTGGCCTCCTCGGGGTGGCCGACGAACTTCAGCGGCTTGTCCGAGCCGGCGTCGAGCGTCCGGATGACCACCTTGCGCCCCGAAAACGCCTCCAGCACTTCGCCGTAGATGCGGGCCTGCTCGTCGACCGACGGCTCGGTGTCACGGTGCAGGAAGCACAACTCGGTACGGAACAAGCCAACGCCCTCGGCCGGTGTCTCGCGCGCCGCGCGGGCAGCGGCGCCGTCCTGGACATTGGCCAGCACCGCGACGGCATATCCGTCCGACGTGGCGCCGGGTCCGGTCCAGCCGGCGAGCAACTCGGCCGTGCGCCGCGCACGGTTCACCTCGTCCCACGCCGTCGTCGCGTCGGGCGAGACGGTGAGGCAGCCGCGGGTTCCGTCGATCAGCACCGATGTTCCGGCGGGGACGTCGTCCAGCCCGGCCACGGCGACCACGCATGGGATGCCCAACTGGCGGGCGATGATCGCGGTGTGGCTGGTAGGCCCCCCGAGCGTGGTGGCAAGGCCGACGATCAGGTCCGGGTCCAGGCCCGCGGTGTCGGCCGGGGCCAGGTCCTGGGCGCACAAGATCGAGGGTTGCTTGGGCAGCGGCACGCCGGGTTCGGGCAGCCCGCGCAATTCGGCGACGACGCGGTCGCGGATGTCTTGCAGGTCGGTCACCCGTTCCGCCATCAGGCCGCCGATCTGGGTGAAGACGTCGACGAACTGCGCGACGGCCTCCACCGTCGCGCGCACCGCGGGTGTGCCCGAGTTGATCCGCTTCTCCGTGGCGCCCAGCCAGGCGCGGTCCTGGGCAAGCCCAGCGGTCGCGGCCAGAACTTCTGACGCCGCGCCGGTGGCGTGCCGAGCCCGGTCGCGCAACCGGTCGACCACCGCCGACGCCGCGGCGGCGAATCGTGCGGCCTCGGCCGGGCGGTCCTGCTCGTCGAGTTCTGGAATGTCGTCGATGCCGTCGAGCACCGGAAGCCGGCCGGGACGGACCACCGGCGCGTACCCGACACCGGCCACGACCGGCACACCCTCCAGGACCGTTCCGGCCGCTGGATCAGGCGAGCGGGGCTGCAGTGATGTGGGCGTGGCGGAGGCTGTCATGTGAAGCAGATTACAGCAAGATCTTGACAAGTCAACACAAACAGGCGTAAAACCAATCACAACCAACGCAGACCCGACATCAAAACCACATAAACGGAGAATCGTGTACGCGGAAGAACGGCAGCAAGCCATCGCCTCGTTTGTGATCAGCAAGGGCCGTGCATCCGTGGCCGACCTGGCACAGGCCTACGACGTCACCACCGAGACCGTACGGCGCGACCTGGCCGCGCTCGACCGCGCGGGCATCCTGCGCCGCGTGCACGGCGGCGCGGTCCCGATGCGTGCCCTGCACGTGGTCGAGCCCGGCGTCATCGAGCGCGAAACGACCAGGGCCGATTACAAGGACGCGATCGCGCGGGCCGCCCTCGAGTTCCTGCCGATCAACGGCGGCAGTGTGCTCCTCGATGCGGGCACCACCACCGGCCGGGTCGCGGCCCAGCTGCCGCCCGACCGTGAATTCGTCGCCGTCACGAACTCGGTCCCGATCGCGGCCCGCCTGGCGACGATGCCGTCCATCTCGCTGCAGCTGCTCGGCGGCCGGGTCCGCGGCCTCACCCAGGCCGCGGTCGGTGAGCCGGCGCTGCGGATACTGGACACCCTGCGTGTCGACGTCGCATTCATCGGCACCAACGCGATCAGCGTGCCGCACGGCCTGTCCACCCCGGACAGCGAAGAGGCCGCCGTCAAGCGCGCGATGGTGCACGCCACCAACTACGTGGTCGTGGTCGCCGACTCCACGAAGGTCGGCCGCGAGGACCTGATGAGCTTCGCGGCGATCGACCGCGTCGACGTCCTGGTCACCGACTCCGAGATCGAGCCCAACGACCGCGACGAGCTGACCGAAGCCGGCGTCGAGGTCGTGATCGCATGATCATCACGGTCACGCCGAATCCCAGCATCGACCGCACCGTCACGCTGAGTTCGCCACTGACCCGCGGCGTGGTGCACCGGGTGTTGTCGGTGTCGAACGAGCCCGGCGGCAAGGGTGTCAACGTCGCGCGGGCCCTGACGCTGGCCGACGTTTACGCGGTCGCAGTGTTGCCGGCTCCCCCGGGCGACCCGCTGCTGACCGCGCTTCAGGCCAGCGGCGTGCCATTCCGCTCCGTCCCGCTGGGCGGGGCCGCCATGGCAGTGCGGACCAACATCGCAATCACCGAACCCGACGGCACCACCACCAAGCTCAACGAACCGGGCGCGACACTGGACCCGGCCGCGGTTGACGCGCTCACCCGCGCGGTCGTCGAAAACGCGGCGCATGCCGCATGGGTTGTGCTGTCCGGCTCGCTGCCCCCTGGCGCGCCTGACACCTGGTACGCCGATGTCGTCGCGCTGCTCGCCCCGATGCACTGCCGCGTTGCCGTCGACACTTCAGACGAACCGCTTGCCGCGCTTGCCGATTCGCTGGAGCGGGCGGCACCGGACCTGCTCAAGCCCAACTCCGAAGAGCTGGCGAGCATCACCGGCACATCGGCGGACAAGCTGGAATATACGTTTTCGCAAGGTGATCCGGAGCCGGTCATTACCGCGGCGAGGCAGTTGGTCGACCGGGGAGCGACAAGCGTGCTCGCGACACTGGGCGCCGCAGGCGCGGTGCTTGTCGACGAGACCGGCAATTGGCTCGCCGCGCCCCCACCCATCGTCGCGAGGAGCACCGTCGGCGCCGGCGACTCTTCGCTCGCCGGTTATGTTCGCGCCGACGTCGCGGGAGCCGCTGCGCCCGAACGACTCCGGATGGCCGTCGCGTACGGCAGCGCCGCGGCCGCGCTTCCGGGCTCCGCCCTTCCCACCCCCGCGCAGGTGGACACCAACGCAGTCCGCGTCACGTCCGTCCAGCGCAACGCGAACTCCTGACAAGGTTCCCGCATGCCTGAATCCTCGATCATCAACCCCGACCTGGTCCTTCTCGACGTCGATGCCGGGACCGACAAGGAGTCGGTCATCGCGCGGCTGGCGCGCCAGTTGGCCGACAGCGGACGCGCCACCGATAGCGACGGGCTGATCACCGCGATCATGGCCCGCGAAGCGCAGTCGGCGACCGGCCTGCCGGGTGGCATCGCAATTCCGCACTGCCGTTCCCCGCACGTCGATGCCGCGTCGATCGGCTTCGCGCGGCTGAAGCCGGGGGTGGATTTCGGTGCGCCCGACGGCCTTGCCGACCTGGTGTTCATGATCGCCGCGCCGGAGTCCGGCGGCGCGGAGCACATGAAGCTCTTGTCGAGCCTGGCCCGCGCGCTGGTGCGGCCCGACTTCGTCGAATCGCTGCGGAACGCGTCCACAGCCGACGACGTGGTCGGCCTCGTCGACGCGGTGGTCAACCCGGTTCCGGCGAAACCGGCCGCACCGAAAGAGGAAACGCCGAAGGAAACGGCGCCGAAATCGGTCGTCGCGATCACCGCCTGCCCGACCGGCATTGCCCACACCTACATGGCCGCCGACGCGCTGGCCGCCGCGGCCAAGCGGGCCGGCGTCAACTTCAGCGTCGAGACTCAGGGTTCGTCCGGCAGCACACCGCTGTCCGCGTCCACCATCGCCGGCGCCGACGCGGTCATCTTCGCCACCGACGTCGGTGTCAAGGACCGGCAGCGGTTCGCCGGCAAGCCGGTGGCCGCCTCCGGTGTCAAGCGGGCGATCAATGAGCCGGACCGGATGATCGCCGAGGCGGTGTCGGCGGCAGACGACCCGTCGGCCGCCCGCGTGCAGGCCGGGGGCGGCGAATCCGCCCCCGGCGCAGCCGCCTCCTCGAGGGGTGGCGACGTCGGATGGGGCACCCGCATCCGACAGATCTTGCTGACCGGCGTCAGCTACATGATCCCGTTCGTCGCGGCGGGCGGCCTGCTGATCGCGCTCGGCTTCCTGCTCGGCGGCTACGAGATCGCGAACAAGCCTGCCGGACAGTCGAACACGCTGGGCTACCTCATCGCCAGCACCAACTCGCTGACCAACCTGCCCGACGGCGGCCTCGCCAAGTACCTCGGCGCGGTGCTGTTCCAGCTGGGCACTCTCGCGTTCGCGTTCCTGGTTCCGGCTCTGGCCGGCTACATCGCGTTCGCGATCGCCGACCGTCCCGGTATCGCGCCGGGATTCACCGCAGGTGCGGTCGCGGTGTTCGTCGGCGGCGGATTCATCGGCGGCATCGTCGGCGGCCTGATCGCAGGGTTCGCGGCGCTGTGGATCGGCCGGATCAACGTCCCGCAATGGGCCCGCGGCCTCATGCCGGTCGTGATCATTCCGCTGTTCGCCACCCTGGTCGTCGGCCTGTTGATGTTCTTGCTGCTCGGACGGCCGCTGGCCTGGGTCACGTCCAGCCTGACGCACTGGCTCAACGGCATGACCGGCACGTCGGTGATCGTCCTCGGCATCATCCTCGGCCTGATGATGTGCTTCGATCTCGGCGGCCCGGTCAACAAGGCGGCGTACGCGTTCGCCACCGCAGGCCTGAACGTCGCCGACCCCGCCTCGCTGCGGATCATGGCGGCCGTGATGGCCGCGGGCATGGTGCCGCCGCTGGCCATGGCACTCGCCTCCACCGTACGGCCCAGCCTCTTCACCGAGCCGGAGCGTGAGAACGGCCGCGCCGCTTGGCTTCTGGGCGCGTCGTTTATCTCGGAAGGCGCGATCCCGTTCGCGGCAGCCGACCCGCTGCGCGTGATCCCGTCGATGATGACGGGCGGCGCGGTGACCGGTGCGCTGATCATGGCGTTCGACGTCACCCTGAAGGCTCCGCACGGGGGCATCTTCGTGTTCTTCGCGATCGGCAACCTGCTGTGGTTCCTGGCCGCGCTCGCCGCAGGCACCGTCGCCGGGGCCGCCGCGGTGATCTTCGCCAAGGAGTTCTTTAGGGCCAAACCGCAGCAAGAAAGCCTCGAGCCGGCGTTGGCCGCCGCCTAACCCACTACGCCCCAACCGTTTTCCAACAGTTAAGGAGAAATCGCACATGCCCAGCACCACCGTGAAAGTCGGCTCGGCGATCGGTCTGCACGCCCGGCCGGCCGCGATCATCGCCGAAGCCACCGTCAACGCCGGTGTCCCCGTCACGCTGTCGGTGGACGGCGCAGAGCCGGTGGACGCCGGCTCGGCGCTGATGATCATGACGCTGGGCGCAGGAAACGGCGCCCAGGTGACCGTCGCCTCCGACGACGAGACCGCCATGCGCACGATCGCCGACCTCGTCGGACAGGACCTCGACGCCTAGCGCGCCACACAGCAACCCAGCGGGAATTTCATAGTGTGCAAAGTTTGACCGCGCCGTGTTCCTACTGTGATTGTTGTCAATCAGTGTTTCCACTGTGACGAAGTGGCGACTTCGCCGGAAGTAGGAGACACACAATGTCGACGTTGTCCGCACGAAGCCGGCTCCTCGGCGTCGCGACTATTTGCGTAGCACTCACGTTGCCGACATTCGGGTTTGGCGCCGCAATCGCACAGGCATCACCACTGCCGGCTCCTATGGACGACCCGCCGCCACCGCCGCCACCGCCGCCGCCGGCGCCCACGGCCCCGGATCCGAGCGCGATCATCAACCAAGCCAACACGGTCCTGCCGATGATCAGTCAGTTCGCCCAATTCCTGCCTTCGTTCCTGAACCCCGGTGCGGGGCTACAAGATCCGACCGACCCCAGCGTTCTGCAGCCTCAGATGCTGAATCCGTTCTTCCCGAGCAGCTAGCTGTTGTGGTCGCAGGTCGAGGCGCCGCAGCAGCTGCGCGTTGAGCGCGACCACCACGGTCGACAACGACATCAGCAAGGCACCGACCGACATAGGCATCACGAACCCGATCGGGGCCAGCACGCCCGCGGCCAGCGGGACGGAGATGAGGTTGTAACCGCCCGCCCACCATAGGTTTTGCTTCATCTTGCGGTAGGTGGCCGTTGACAGCCGGATCACCGAGAGCACCGCGCGAGGGTCGGAACTTGCGAGGATGACCCCGGCGGAGGCGATCGCGACGTCGGTGCCTGCCCCGATCGCGATGCCGACGTCGGCCCGGGCGAGCGCGGGGGCGTCGTTGACGCCGTCGCCGACCATCGCGACCTTGTGCCCCTCGGCCTGCAGCTCGCCCACCTTTGCCGCTTTCTCCTCGGGCCGCACCCCGGCGTAGACCTTGTCGATGCCCAGCTCACGGGCGACCGTGCGCGCCACGGGTTCGGCGTCGCCGGTGATCATCACGACCCGCACGCCGAGCTTGTGCAGCGCGTCGACGGCCTGCCGCGATTCCTGACGCACTTCGTCGGCGAGCTTCAGCGCGCCGATCACGCCGCCGTCCACGACGACATGCAGCACGATCGCGCCCTCGTCGCGCCAGCTCGCGGATTCGGGCATCTCGGCCAGGCCCTCCTCGGCCAGCATGCGCGGGCCCCCGACCCGAACCGCACGGCCCTCGACGGTCGCGGTGACACCGACGGCCGGGGACGAGCTGAAGCCGGTCGAGCGTGGCACGCCCACCCGGCGACGGTGCGCGGCGTCGACGACCGCGCTGGCCAGCGGATGCTCGCTGTCGGACTCGGCGCCGGCGGCCAGTGCCAGCACGTCCTCCTCGTCGCCGCCGGCGGTCACGATCTCGACGACGGCCGGCTCACCCTTGGTCAGCGTGCCCGTCTTGTCGAACAGCACGGCGCTCACCGTCCGCATGCCCTCGAGGGCGAGCCGGTCCTTCACCAGTACGCCGGCGCGTGCCGCCCGTTCGGTCGCGATCGACACCACGAGCGGGATCGCCAGCCCCAGCGCGTGCGGGCATGCGATGACCAGGACCGTGATGGTCCTGATGACGGCCTGGTCGGGATGCCCGACGAAGCCCCACACGATCGCGGCGATCACCGCGGAGCCCAGCGCGAACCAGAAGAGCCAGCCCGCCGCGATGTCGGCCAGCCGCTGGGCGCGCGACGACGAGTTCTGCGCCTGCGTGACCAGCCGCTGAATGCCGGCCAAGGCGGTGTCGTCGCCGACCGCGGTGACACTCACACGCAGGCCGGAATCCGTGGCCACCGTGCCGGCCACCACGCTGTCCCCCGGACCATGCCGCACGGGTCGCGACTCGCCGGTCACCATCGATTCGTCGATCTCGGCTGCGCCTTCGACGATCCGGCCGTCCGCGGGGATGCTGCCCCCCGGCCGAACGACGACCACGTCGCCGACCCGCAATTCCGACGGCGCGACGGTGACGACCGCGTCGCCTTCCAGTCGTTCGGCCTCGTCGGGCAGCAGCGCGACCAACGCGTCCAGCGCCGAGGTGGCCTGCGCCAGTGACCGCATCTCGATCCAGTGCCCAAGGAGCATGATCACGATCAGCAGCGCCAGCTCCCACCAGAAGTCGAGCTGATGGCTGAGCACGCCCAGGCTCGAACCCCACGACGACACGAACGCGACCGTGATCCCCAGCCCGATCAGCAGCATCATTCCCGGTGCACGGGAACGGATTTCGCTGACCGCACCGGACAGGAACGGCCGGCCGCCCCACACGTACATCACGGTGCCAAGCAGCGGCGACACCCACTTGACTCCTTCCGGCACGGTGTAGCCGAGGATGATCGCGAACATGCCCGAGGCGGCCACGGTCGGAATCGCGAGCACCAGCATCGTCCAGAACAGCCTTCGGTACTGCGTGACATGATCGCCGTGGCCGCCGTGGCCGCCGTGGCCGCCGTGCAGGGCGTGCTCGTGTTCGGGTGCGGCGAGGGTGTGCTCGGTCATGCCGCCGAGTATATACCCCCTGGGGGTATCACCGCTGCTAGCATCCGCACATGCTGGCTGGGGCCAAGCAGTGGATGAGCGCCTTTATCAACAGGTCTGGCTACCTCCGTAAGTGGCTGATACTCGGCATTGCGATCGGCATCATCGCCGGGTTCGGCGCCGTCGTGTTCTATCTGGCGCTCGACTATGCCGGGAAGTTCCTGCTCGGGGACCTCGGCGGGTACCACATCCCGAAGCCCAAAGGTGACGGCGGCGACCCCGGTTCGCCCGGATTCGTTCGGCCATGGGCCATTCCGCTGGTCGTGTTCGGCGGCGCGCTCGTGTCGGCGCTACTCGTCTCGAAGTTCGCGCCGGAGGCGGAGGGGCACGGCACCGACAGCGCGATCGAGGCCGTCCACACCGATCCGCGCGCGATCCGGGCGCGGGCGGTGATCGTGAAAATGGTCGCCAGCGCGATCACGATCGGTTCCGGGGGCTCCGGCAGATCTCGGCGGGATTCGGCTCGTTGCTCACCCGCCAGCTCAACCTGTCCGACGAGGACGGCCGGACCGCGGTGTCGCTCGGCATCGGCGCGGGTATCGGCGCGATTTTCGGGGCGCCACTCGGCGGTGCGGTGCTGGCCGCGTCGATCGTCTATCGCGAGGATTTCGACTACAGGGCGCTGATACCTGGTTTCATCACCTCGGCGACCGCGAACGCGGTCTTCGGCGCGATCCTCGGCTTCGATCCGCTGTTCGGCTTCGTCGCCGCCGACTTCCAGTTTCAAAATCCGCTGCTGCTGATCTGGTTTCTGGTCATCGGAGTCGTGGCGGCCGCGGTTGGCTACCTGTACGCCCGCACGTTCTACGGCACCGTTGCGCTCACCAAACGGCTGCCCGGTGGCATGGTCATCAAGCCGGCCCTCGGCGGCTTGGCGGTCGGCTTGATCGCGTTGGTGTTGCCGCAGGTGCTGGCCAGCGGCTACGGCTGGGCGCAACACGCGGCGGCACGAGACACATTGATGGCGATCCCGCTGTGGATCGTGCTGATCCTGCCGTTCGCCAAGATCATCGCGACCTCGCTGTCGATCGGAACCGGCGGGTCGGGCGGCATCTTCGGGCCCGGCATCGTGATCGGCGCGTTCACCGGTGCCGCGATCTGGCGGCTTGCCGAATCAGTCGGCGCGCCAGGCCTTCCCGCAAACCCAGGCGTGTTCGTCGTCGCCGGGATGATGGCGTGCTTCGGCAGCGTCGCACACGCGCCCCTGGCCGTCATGATCATGGTGGCCGAGATGACGGGTTCGTTCTCGGTGATCCCATGCGCAATGGCCGCCGTCGGCATCGCGTATCTACTCATCTCCCGGACCGGCGTGTCGATTTATGAGGCCCAGCGCGTCAATCGCGAGGCCGCAGAAGCCGAACGCCGGCGCGACGCCGCGGCCGATTAGGGCGCGCTGCGCCGCCGCCGCGTGCACTATCTGATTGTCGGCTGGAAAAAAGCTGATTGCCGACAAGCAGAAAGGGCGCGCGATGACAACCACCTACAGCAGGCACGCCGCATCGCTGACAAGCGGCGAGACCTACGACCAGCCTTGACTGATCAAGTGGAGAGGGGCGTTCCCATCGTTTCGGGGAGCATGTAAGTGCATACGAGGCTGATCAGCACGAGAATGGCCATCATCAAACTGATCGACCAACTGCCAAAGGATCGCAGTAGCGCGCCCGCGATCAGGGGCGGCACGGCCCCGCCGATGATTCCGCCGAGGTTGAACGACAGTCCGGCCCCCGTGTAGCGGTAGCGGGTGGCGAAGATTTCCGGAATGAAAGCCGCAACCGGCCCATACGACACCCCGACAACTGCGTAGGTGACAGCGATGGCCAAGGCGAACAGAGCGGGATCGCCGGTGTCGAGCAACGGGATCACCGCGAAAGACCACGGAACGCCCACCGCGAACCCGAACAGGATGACGCGGCGACGCCCGAGACTATCGCACAGGATCGCCGAGACCGCACTCAGCGCGATCATCGACAGCCCGCCTAGCACCCCGACCAGCAGAACGTGGCTTCTCGGGTGCCCGAGTTGCGTGTGGGCGTAGTTGATCAGATAGGTGCCGGCCATGTTGAACAAGGTGAACAAGCCGATCATGGCCCCCGCCGCCAGAACAATCTCACGCCGCGCAGCTTTGAGTAATTCGGCGATCGGCGCCGTGGGGATCGCCTTGCGCGCCTTTTCTTCTGCAAACACAGGTGTTTCGTTGATGTTCAACCGGACGTACAGGGCGATGACGACCAGGACGGCGCTGACGAGGAACGGGACGCGCCAGCCCCAGTCCATGAAGGTGGAGTTCTTCTCCCCGATCGTGAAGTGGATGCCGAAGAAGATCACATTGGTCAGCAGCAGACCGGTACCGACGCCCAGCTGGGTGAACATGCCGTATGCGCCCCGTCTGGACGTCGGTGCGTATTCCGCGCTCAATAGCGCCGCGCCGGCCCATTCGCCGCCGACCGCAAATACCTTGCCATAGCCGCAGCGCGAGGAGGATCAGTGGCGCGGCCGCGCCGATGGCCGCCGCGCTGGGAACCAGGCCCACGGCCACGGTGGACACGCCCATCACCAGCAGCGTGGCGACCAGCGTCCTTTTCCTGCCGAGGCGGTCCCCGAAGTGACCGAATACGGCCGCGCCGATCGGGCGCGCGACGAACGCCGCCGCGAATGTCCCCAGCGAGGCGATCGTCGCCATCGTAGGCCCCAGGTTCGGAAAGAACACGCTGGGAAACACCAGCGCCGCCGCGGTGCCGTAGATGAAGAAGTCGTAGTACTCGATTGCCGAGCCGACGAAACTGGCCAGGGCCACACGTTTCATCGGCGTCGGTTCGATGACGTCGGTGCGTGGCAGTTCGCCGGCGGGCTGGGGCATCACATTCACAACCGGGCGAGATTGCGGATAGGCTGACGCGGACCGAATCGCGGATTGCATGCCATCCCACTGACTTCCAGCAGCCGCACCGCGCGGTAGCGATGCGGGCGCATCGGCTCGAGCAGTTCCACCATCCGCGCGTCGTCGATCGGGTGGCCCAGCAGCGACCACCCCACCACCTTCGCCAGGTGGTAGTCGCCGATGGACAGCGCGTCGAAGTCCCCGAACGCGCGCTGCGCGGTTTCGGCCGCCGTCCACACGCCGACACCGGGCAACGACGTCAACGCGTCGCGGGCGTGCGGTGCGGGCCGTGCGCAGAGCCGCTCCAGTGCCGCAGCGCGCCGGGCACAGCCGACGATCGTGCGCGCCCGCCCCGGGTCGACGTTCGCGAGGTGAAACTCCCACAACGGGATCCGCCGCCACACCTCCGCGGCGGGCGGCACGCGCATCCGGCCCGGAGCGGGCCCGGGCGCCGGCGACCCGAACTGCGTCACCAGCAGCCGCCAGGACCGGAACGAGTCCGCCCCGGCCACGCGCTGCTCGAGCACCGCGGGCACGAGCGCCTCCAGTACGCGTTCGGTGCGGCCGATGCGCAACTGCGGGGACCGCCGCTGCGCCGCGGCGATCGTCGGCTCGCAGGGGACAAACGCGGCTGGGTCATCGTGTGCGCCAAGCAGTTTCGGCAGCGCGTCGGCGAACTCGGCGGCACCGTCGCCCCAGGCCTCGCACTCGACGACCGCAGGGGCCGACCGTACGATCCGGGCGGTCACACCTCCGGTGGACAGCAGGCTGGTCCGCCAGATCCCCCCGTCGGCGGCGATCTGAAAGCACGGATCACCGCGGCCACGCCGCAGCGGCGCCAGCGTGGCGAGGGGCGTGGCCGGTCCGGGAAACGTCACGGCCCGGCGGATGCTCGTTGTTTTCGCGATGAGTTGATCCTGTCACGACCGCCCGACGCCAATTCCCGACGCCAATTAATGAACCAATCGTGACATCGGGCCTGCGGAGCGGCAGCCTCTGCGAAGCTGGGCTGTAATTGCAGGTGATTGTGCCGGGTGGCGGCTGGGTATTGAACCGATCAGGGTGGGCTGCTGGAGGGAGCGGACGTGAGCGTTGCGGCCTGCACGGTGCGTGCGCCATGATCCGCACGGTCGGAGGACGAACTGATCACGTCGTGGTGGTCGGGGCCGGTCTTGCCGGCCTGTCGGCGGCGCTGCATCTGGCGGGGCGCGGCCGTCGCGTGACCGTGGTCGAACGCGACGCGGTGCCGGGCGGCCGGGTCGGCCGCGTCGACACCGGCGGATACCGCCTTGACACCGGCCCGACGGTGCTGACGATGCCCGACATCATCGACGACGTGTTCGCCGCCGTCGGCGCCGAACGCGCCGACCGGCTGGAACTGCGCCCGGTGGAGCCGGCGTATCACGCGTCGTTCTCCGACGGCAGCGGCCTCGACGTGCACAGCGACGCCGGGGCGATGGCCGAGGCGGTCGAGGCGTTCGCCGGACCCGACGAGGCGGCCGGGTATCTGCGGCTGCGCGACTGGCTGACACGCCTGTACCGGATCGAATTCGACGGGTTCATCGCCGCGAACTTCGACTCCCCGGTGTCGCTGCTGACCCCGCAACTGGCGCGGCTGGCGGCGATCGGCGGTTTCCGGCGCTGGGACCGGGCGGTCAGGCGGTTCGTCAGCGATGAGCGGCTGCGGCGCGTGTTCACATTCCAGTCGCTGTACGCCGGCGTCCCGCCGCAGCGGGCGCTGGCCCTCTACGCGGTGATCGCGTACATGGACACCGTCGCGGGGGTGTACTTCCCGCGCGGCGGGATGCGGGCGCTGCCCGACGCGCTGGCCGCCGCCGCGGCTGACGCCGGTGTGCGCTTCGAGTACCAGTCAGAGGTCAGCGCGCTCGAACGCAGCGGTGACCGTGTCAGCGCGGTGCTCACCGGCCACGGCAGCCGCATCCCGTGTGATGCCGTCGTGCTGACGACCGAACTGCCGCAGACCTATCGCCTGCTGTCTCGCACGCCGCGCCGGCTGCTGCCGCTGCGCCCGGCGCCGTCGGCGGTCGTCGTCCACGTCGGCTGCCGGTCCCAGCCGGCCGGGTCGCATCACACGATCCTGTTCGGCGGCGCCTGGGAGCAGACGTTCGACGACATCATCCGGCGCGGCCGCCTGATGGCCGACCCCTCGTTGCTCGTGACCAGGCCGACCGCGAGCGATCCGGCGTTGGCGCCGCTCGGCCGCGATCTGCTGTACATCCTCGCGCCCGCCCCGAACCTGGCCCGCGGCGCCGTGGACTGGGCGACGGAAGGTGGCGCATACACCGAGGAGATGATCGAGACCGTGCGCGGCCGCCTGCATCCCGCGCTGGGCGACGACGCCGAGGTGCTGCATGTCGTCACACCCGACGACTGGGCGAAGCAGGGCATGGCGGCGGGTACGCCGTTCGCGCTCGCCCATACCTTCGGTCAGACCGGCCCGTTCCGGCCGGCCAATACCGTGCGTGGTGTGGACAACGCGGTGCTGGCCGGGTCGTCGACCGTCCCGGGCGTCGGCGTGCCCACCGCGATGCTGTCCGGACGGCTTGCCGCCGACCGGATCACCGGACCCGGCGACGGCAGGCGGCCCAGCCGCCGGGTGGTCAGCGTCGAAGGCCGCCGGTCATGATCCGTTCGGAGCTGGACGCGGCGGGCGTGGTCGAGCCGCGGCTGCGGAGCGCATACCGGCGCTGCCGCGACCTCAACGCCCGGCACGGGCGCACGTTTTTCCTCGCCACCCGGCTGCTCGCACCGGCACAGCG
Organism: uncultured Actinomycetota bacterium; assembly: GCA_963811535.1. GTDB lineage: Bacteria > Actinomycetota > Actinomycetes > Mycobacteriales > Mycobacteriaceae > Mycobacterium. The sequence goes on from CAWERF010000005.1 coordinate 1,022,814, forward strand.
GCCGGCGGTACATGCGCTGTACGGGTTCGCGCGGCTGGCCGACGACATCCTCGACGACCTCGACTCCCCGCTGAACACCGCTGCCAAAGCCGAACGGCTGCAGCGGCTTTCGGACGAGTTCTTCGGCGGCGACGGCCGTGGCGGCGACCCGGTGCTTGCCGCCGTCATCGACACCGCGCGCGGCTACCACATCCCGCTCGGCCTGTTCGGCGACTTCCTCAACTCGATGCGGATGGACCTCACGGTCACCGATTATCCCGATCGCGCGGCGCTCAACCGCTACATGCGCGGCTCGGCGGAAGTGATTGGGCTGGAACTGCTCCCGGTGCTCGGCACCGTCGGGCCGGTCGAGGAAGCCGCCCCATACGCGGCCGCGCTGGGCCGCGCGTTCCAGCTCACCAACTTCCTGCGCGACGTCGACGAGGACCTGGTCCGGCAACGGGTTTACCTGCCCGCCGACGAGCTGGCCGTGTACCAGGTCGATCGGGATCTGTTGATGTGGTGCCACGCCCATCGGCGCACCGACGTCCGGGTGCGGCGCGCGCTGGCCGCTCAGCATGAAATCACCCGCGACGTCTACCGATTCGCAGGCAACGGCGTCGAGCTTTTGGCGCCACGGTCGCGGCCATGCGTGTCGACAGCGCTGACGTTGTATTCCGAGATCCTCGATCGCATCGAGGACAGCGACTTCGCGGTGTTCAGCCACCGCGCGACGGTCGGCACGACGCGACGGCTGCTGGTCGCGGGCTCGGGCCTGCTGCGGGCCTGGCGTGCCCGCAAGGCCGCGCCACGGCCACCGGCCGAGCCCGCGATGGGCGCCGCCTGAGATGGATCGTTGGCAATATCTGATCGTGCTCGGCGCGTGTCTGCTCATCACCGCGCCGCTGGAGTTATTCGGCGCGGGCGTGTACCGCCGGCCGTGGCGCACGCTGCGGGCGATCGTCCCGGTCGCGGCGGCGTTCGTGATCTGGGACGCGATCGCGATAGCCGCACATGTCTGGACGTACAACCCGCGATACGTGACCGGAATCGACCTGCCGTTCCGGATCCCGATCGAAGAGCTGTTGTTCTTCGTGGTGATTCCGCTGTGCGGCCTGCTCACCTACAACGCGGTGACGGCGATGCTGGGACGGCTCGAGCGCCGATGACCGGACTTGGCTACACCGTGCCCGCCCTTGCGGCGGTGCTCGTTGTCTGCGTGCTCGAGTTCGCCGTGCTGCGCACTGGCCTGTTCCGCAAGCCCGCGTACTGGCTGACAATCCTGATCGTGCTGGGTTTCCAGGTTCTCGTCGACGGGTGGCTGACAAAGCTCAGCGCCCCGATCGTGATCTACGACAACGACCAGACCACCGCCATCCGGTTCCCGTTCGACATTCCCGTCGAGGACTTCCTCTACGGCTTCGCGTTGGTGACGGCGGTGCTGCTGTTGTGGGAACGGCAGCGATGACCCCCAAAGTCGGGCATTCGGGCATGCCCGCCCGTGACGTTCCCGCGGCGTTCGACATCGGAGCCGCCGCGTATGACCGGCTGGTCGGCGCCAATCCGGGTTACCACCAGCATCTGCGAATGTCCGCGCAGCGCATGCGGATTCCCGACCGTGGGCACGGGCTGCGGCTGCTGGACGCGGGCTGCGGCACGGGTGCGTCCACGGCCGCTCTGCTCGCGGCGGCTCCGGAAGCCGAGATCGTCGCGGTCGACGCCTCCAGCCGCATGCTCGACCAGGCCCGCGCCAAATGCTGGCCGCCGTCGGTGCGCTTCGCGCATGGCCGGATCGAGGACCTGGCAGACCTCGGCATCGAGGGCCCGTTCGACGGCATCCTCGCCGCGTACCTGGTGCGCAACCTGGCCGACCCGGATGCCCAACTGCGCCGCTTCCGCACGCTGCTGCGGCCCGGCGCCACGCTGGCGGTGCATGAGTACTCGGTGCGCGACTCGAGGTTGGCCACCGCGATCTGGCATGCGGTGTGCTGGGCGATCATCATCCCGTCCGGCCGGCGCCAGACCGGCGACACGGCCCTCTATCGGCATCTGTGGCGCAGTGTCCTCGCGTTCGACGGCGCGGCCCGGTTCCGGCGCAGGCTTTCCGATGCCGGGTTTACCGCGGTGCACAGCGAGACAATGCCGGGCTGGCAGCGCAACATCGTCCACACGTTTTTGGCGGATGAGCCGCTTGCGCGAAGACCAGACGGCGCGGATGAGCCGCTTGCGCGAAGACCAAAAGGCCCGGATGAGCCGCATGGATAGCAACGGACATCGCGATCCAAGGCGCGTGAAACACCCGGCGCCGCAGGGGCTTGCGGATGCGGGGATGCTCGGATCGCGCCCACACGCGGTCGTGGTCGGTGCCGGGATCGCGGGCCTTGCCGCCGCGACGGGGCTGGCGGAACGCGGCGTCGCGGTCGACGTCGTCGAACGGGACAACTACCTGGGCGGCCGCGTCGGCGGATGGACCGAGCGGCTGCCCGACGGCACGCCAGTCACGATGAACCGCGGTTTTCACGCATTCTTCCGCCAGTACTACAACCTACGGGAGTTGTTGCGCCGCAGCGATCCCGAGCTGCGACGGCTGACACCGGTCGACGACTACCCCCTTGTCGACGCGCATGGCCGCCGCGACACGTTCCGCGGTCTCCCCCGCACGCCGCCGTGGAATGCGCTGGCGTTCGCATTGCGCAGCCCGACGTTCCGGCTGCGCGACCTTGCATCGCTCAACGCGCGGGCCGCGGCACCGCTGGCGGCGGTGTCGGTTCCCGACATCTACCACCGGCTCGACGACGTCGACGCCGATACGTTCCTGCGCAGCATCAACTTTCCCGCGGCGGCCCGGCATCTGGCGTTCGAGGTGTTCTCCCGCAGCTTCTTCGCCGAACCAAAGCAGCTGTCGGCGGCCGAGCTTGCCGCAATGTTCCACATCTATTTCCTCGGATCCAGCGAAGGACTGATATTCGATGTCGCCGCGGCGAACTTCGACACAGCCCTGTGGGAGCCATTGCGCGAACACCTGATGCGGCATGGCGTGCGCATCCACACCGGCGTCACCGTCGACAGCGTCGAAACCAATCGGGTCAAGACTTTTCGCGTCGTTACGGATTCGGGGTCGCCGCTCGATGCCGACGCCGTGGTGCTGGCCACCGACGTGGCAGGGCTGCGGCGCATCGTCGACGCGTCGCCGGGCCTGGGCGACGACGGCTGGCGGGCACAGGTTTACGGCCTACGTAACGCCGCGCCGTTCGTCGTGCAACGGCTGTGGCTGGACCGGCCCGTCGGCGCCGACCGCCCGGCGTTCCTCGGCATGGGCGGTCTGGAACCCCTGGACAACGTCAGCGTTCTGGACCGCTACGAGCAGGAGGCGAGGGACTGGGCGCGCGACCACGGTGGCTCGGTCGTCGAATTGCATTCCTACGCTGTGCCCGACGGCTCGGCCGCAGAGGATATCGGTGCACGGCTGCTGGCCCGCCTGCACACCCTATATCCGGAAACCCGGCGGGCCGGCGTCGTCGCCGAACGCGTCCTGCATCGCGACGACTGCCCGCATTTCGGGCCGGGCGATCACGCACGCAGGCCCGGTGTGACAACGCCCCACCCCGCCCTCATGCTGGCCGGCGACGGCATCCGGATCGACCTGCCGGTCGCGCTGATGGAACGCGCCGCCACCACCGGGTGGTCGGCGGCCAACCGATTGCTTCAACATTGGGGTGTGGCCGGCCACCCGCTGCACACCGTCCCGACCCGGGGCCGGTCCGCGCTGCTGCGACGGCTTGCCACGTGACGAAAGGCACTTTGCTATGGGCATCTTCGATCGCCTGAGCGGGCGGTGGCCGAAAGATATACCGCTGCAAGTACTACCGCGGATGCAATGGGCCGGCCAGCGGCCCACCTACCGCGACGCCGAGCCGGCGATCATCGAAGCCGCACTGCGGCGATCACAAGGCAGGCCGTCGGGCAACTGGTATGCGTTCGCGGCCAGCAGCAGCATCCGCGCCGGGCGGCCGTTCGGTACGTCGGTCGCAGGCGTCGAGATAGTGGCGTGGCGCGACGAGCGCGGCGGCCTGTGCGTCGGCCCCGGCACGTGCCCGCACCTCGGCGCGGATCTGGCCACCGGAACCGTCGACGCTGGCACGCTGATCTGCCCATGGCACGGGCTGCGACTCACCGGAAATCGCGAGCTCGGCTTCAAGCCGCTGCCCGGCCACGATGACGGGGTGCTGGTGTGGGTCCGGCTGGACCGGGTCGGCGGCGAAGAACCATCCGAAGAGCCGTTCATCCCCGACCGCCCGATCGGCAGCCGACTCCACGCCGTGACCCGCCTGGTCGGCACATGCGAGCCCGCCGACATCATCGCCAACCGGCTCGACCCGTGGCACGGTGCCTGGTTTCACCCGTATTCGTTCACGCGGTTAGAGGTGCTGACCGCGCCGCGCAAGGATGCCACCGACGACACCGACCGTTTCCTGGTCGCGGTCACGTTCCGGATGGGCAGGCTCGGCGTGCCGGTGATCGCCGAGTTCACCAGCCCGGAGCCGCGCACGATCGCGATGCGCATCGTCGACGGCGAAGGCGCCGGCAGCGTCGTCGAAACCCATGCCACGCCGGTCGGAACGGGACCGGATGGCAGGCCGCGCACCGCTGTGCTCGAGGCGGTGATCGCGCACTCGGACCGGTCCGGGTTCGCGCACACCACCCGGGTGGCGCCGTTGATCACGCCGCTGATGCGCTACGCCGCTACACGGCTGTGGCGTGACGACCTGGCCTATGCCGAGCGTCGGTACCACGTGCGGGCAGCGCGCGGTTAGCCGGCGATGCTGATCTCGGCCCGGTTGGGGTAGAACGCCAGATGCCCGGCGATGTCAGCCACCGCGGGATACGGCTGCTCGTAGGTCCAGATCACGTCCTCGACGGTGTCCCCGGTTGACGTGACGACGCTGTAGTAGCTCGCGTCGCCCTTGAACGGGCAGTACGTCGCGGTGTCGGTCCGGCGCAGCATGTCCCGCTTGACGTCGGCCAGCGGGATGTACTGCACCGCGGGAATGGTGGCTTCCCGAAGGGTCAATGCGGCGTCGGTGTCGGCGACGACCTCGCCGTTGATTCGCACGGTGACACGCTGACCGGTGGGCGTGACGGTGATGGGATGCCCGGCGCTGGGCTCGAGAACGGGTCTACTCATAACGGCACCAACGCGGTCGGCTCGTCGTTTCTTCCGATCAGCACCGATAGCCACGTCCTCAGAACGCATAGCGGTGAAACTGCGCCATCGTTTTCAGCAGCGGCACCAGCGACATCAGCCTGCCGAAGAGCCGATAGAAGCCCGGCACCTGGCGAAGGATGTCGTCGGGCCCGTCGACCCCACCGAAATGTTGCGCCACACGCCGCAGCAGCGCGACGCCGTCGTCCTCGGTCAGGTAATACGTCAGGCCTTCGGCGATGAACAACGCGGGCCGATCAGCCGGGATCTCCACGAGCCACGCCGGGTCGGTGACCGACGCGGCCACCGGGTGGTAGTGCTCGCGGGGCGGATAGAGCCGCTCGCGCAGCGAGATGACATCGGCATAGTCGACGTCGTACCACTCGATCCCCGGGCCCGGCTGCAACCGGAACGCGCGGCTGTCCAGGCCGCAGCCGACGTGCAGCACCGTCGCGCGGTCATAGTCGTTCGGCGCCAGTCGTAGTCCAGCCGGGAGACCACTTCCTTGGCATATCTGTCACCGAGGATGGGTTGGTCGGCGTCGGCGTCCAGGGCCTTGGCGTACAGGGTGGCCAGCATGGTTTCCGGCGCCCGGACAAATCGACGTGAACCTTGTTCGTCTCGTTCACGGCTGCCAGGCTAATCAGCCCGGGCCGCTTTACTTCTCCGCATCGCCGCCCTCAGCTCGACCCAAAACCTGGCCGCGGCTCTGATCGAATCCTCGACCGGTTGCGGCTCCCAGCCGAGTTCCCTTGTGGCCTTGCTGTGGTCGAGCTCGTGCTCGGCGCGCATCAGCCGCACGGACGGCAGGTTCAGGTGCTCGTTGGTGCCCTTGAACCGGGCCTTCATGCTGCCCATCGCAGCCATCGCGTACAGGGCGGGGACCCGGACCGACCGCCGCGGCACCGGTGCACCCGCTTGCTGCGCGGCGATGCGCACGATGTCCCGGTTGGTCATCATCTTCTCGGAGATGATGTAGCGCTCACCGTTCCTGCCACGCTCTGCGGCGAGGATCATTGCCCGTGCAGCATCGTCGACACCAACGACTTCGAGCTGGATGCCGTCCATCACGAACGGCACCTTGCCGAACGCGGCGCCCGCGATCATCGCGCCGTGCGGCGTCTGTCCCCAGTCACCGCTGCCATACGTCGTCGACACGCACATCGCGACCGCGGGCAACCCGTACTCGTCGGCGTAACGCAGCACCAGCTGCTCGGCCCGCAGGCGAGACAGCACATACTGCCCGAGCGACCGCCGCCATTCCAGGATGTCGTCCTCGGTGGCGCGGTGCCCGCGCCGCCGGCCGACGGTGACGTAACTGCTGGTGAACACGAACCTTTCGAGGTCCGCATTCCGCGCCACGTCGACCACGTTGCGTGTGCCCTCGACATTGGTGCGAAACAGCGGCGCCGGGTCGCGCAGCCACGCCCGCGTGTCGACGACGCAGTAGTAGACGACGTCGCAATCCGCCATGGCCTTCTTCAGTGTCTCGGTGTCGAAGACGTCACCGTGAAAGCGTTGCACCGCAAGGTCATCGATCCCGGTCGTGTTGCTGCCGGCCCGGACCATCGCCCTCACCTCTGCGCCGCTTTCGACCAGCTGGCGGGTGACATGCGAGCCAAGGAATCCGTTGGCGCCGATCACCAGCTTGGGTTGCGCGCTCATCGCTGCGACCCGTACTGCTGCATCCACGCCGCGGCCTCGTCGGGCAGGGTTCCGAGCTGTTGGGCCTTGCGGCACCACTTCATCGTCGCCGTCACGAACCGCAGCGGGTTGTAAATGTCTTCCTGGCGACACCACAGCCCGTCGCCGGCGTAGGTGACGATCGAGATGTTCGTCGCGCTGATGATGGTTCCGTCGCCCGGGTCCGCCATCGGGTTGTCAAGCTCGCAGATGATCCGGCCAGTCGACTCGTCGACCACCGACCACAGCGCCGGGAACGCGGTCATGTGGCTGCCCGGAAACGTGGTCATGGTTTTCCAGATCCACGCACGCACCTCTTCGCGGCCCTTCCAGGTGCCTGCCGCGTGCTCGATGTAGGTGACATCGCTCGTATACTGCTCCACCCACGGATCCCAGTCCCGCGTTTCGGCAGCGCGCGCCACCGTCTCTTCGAAACGCTCGAACGCCGCGGTCAGCTCCTCGGGGCTGAAGGCCCGACTCGTCACAGAACCAAACTAGAACACGTTCTACCCGGCTTGTCGAGAGACCTTGACGAGGGATGATTGCGACGTAACCCGCGGTTGTACACAGGGCCCGATTGAGCGGGCACAAACCAGGAGGAAACGTGGCCCACGAATACAACAAGAACCCCGCGGCCGTCGACGCGTTGACCCCCGAGCAGTACCACGTCACCCAGAAGAACGGAACCGAGCGGCCGTTCACCGGCGAATACTGGGACAACAAGGAGCCGGGGATCTACGTCGATGTCGTCTCCGGCGAGCCGTTGTTCGCATCGGTCGACAAATTCGACAGCGGCTCGGGATGGCCGAGCTTCACCAAACCGATCGAGGCGGGCAATGTCGCCGATAAGCGGGATTTCAGCCACTTCATGATCCGCACCGAGGTGCGGTCGACCCACGGCGACAGCCATCTCGGGCACGTCTTCCCCGACGGCCCACCGGAGGCGGGCGGCCTGCGGTACTGCATCAACTCCGCAGCGCTGCGATTCATCCACCGCGACGACCTTGAAGCCGAGGGCTACGGGGAGTACCGCAGCTTGTTCGAGAACAAGGAGACACAACAGTGACGACGTATCGCAAGGCGATCCTGGCCGGCGGGTGCTTCTGGGGCATGCAGGACCTGATCCGCAACCAACCCGGCGTGGTGTCCACCCGCGTCGGCTACACCGGCGGCCAGAACGCGAACGCCACTTACCGCAACCACCCGGGCCACGCCGAGGCAATCGAGATCACCTACGACCCCGGCCAAACCGATTACCGGACGCTGCTGGAGTTCTTCTTCCAGATCCACGACCCGACGACCAAGAATCGCCAGGGCAACGATGTCGGCACCAGCTACCGGTCGGCGATCATTTATCTCGACGACGAGCAGAAGCAGATCGCACTCGACACCATCGCCGACGTCGACGCGTCAGGACTGTGGCCGGGCAAGGTCGTGACCGAAGTCAGTCCCGCCGGCGATTTCTGGGAGGCCGAGCCCGAGCACCAGGACTACCTGGAGCGCTACCCGAACGGCTACACCTGCCATTACCCCCGGCCCGGCTGGAAACTGCCCAAGCGCACGACACAGGCTGCAGGGTCGTAACGCCTCGCGCAATCAGCGCCGGCGCACCACGATCCGCCCGCCCTTCTTCGGCGTGTACGCGACGCCGCGGGAATGCACTTGTTCCGCCGGAGCGGCGGTCGTCTCGATTGTGAAGTGCCGCAAGACCGTGCGTAGCACGACGTCCATCTCGGTGTTGGCGAACGCGGCTCCGACGCAACGCCGGGTTCCGCCACCGTACGGCAGCCATGCAAAGGTCGGCGGTTTGTTGCCGACGAAGCGGTACGGATCGAAGCGTTCCGGGTCCGGGAAGGCGTCGGTGTCGGCGTGCAACTGCTTGATCGACACCATGATCGAATAGCCCTGCGGGATCCGCCATGGGCCGAGCGCAAACATCGGCGCGGCGACGTGGCGACCGGAGATGTCGATCACCGTGCGCGCGCGCTGTACCTCGAGGATGGCCGCCTGCCGCAGCTCGTTGCCGTCGGTGGCCGCCTCCTCGACGAGCGACGACAACACCTGCGGATGCCGGCTCAGTCGCTCGAACGCCCACGCCAGCGTCGACGCAGTGGTTTCGTGACCGGCGGTCAACAGCGCCACCAGCTCGTCGGAAATGTCGCTGTGCGACATCGCCGAACCGTCGTCGTATCTGCTGCGCAGCAGTAGCGCGAGGATGTCGTTGCGGTCGTCGAAACGAGGGTCCCGCTCGGCCCTCTCGATCAGCGTGTTGACCACGGAGTCGAACACGCGGCGTGCCTCGTCGAACCTGCCCCACGGGGTGTAGCGCCCAAAGCTCCGCGACGGCTTCGGCAGCAGAGCGAGTCGCGAACCGAGCGTCACCCATCCCGGCATCATCTTGCGCAGGTAGTCGAGTTCGACGCCGTCGGCTCCGAAAACGGCCCGCAATATCACGTTGAGCGTGATCCGCATCATCGGCTCGAGGGTCCGGAATTGTTGTCCCTCCGGCCAATTGGCCGATTCTCGAAGCGTCTCCTCTTCGATGATCTTCTCGTAGTTCTTGATGCTCTTGCCGTGGAACGGCGGGGTGAGCAATTTGCGCCGGTTTCGGTGATCCTCGCGGTCGAGGCCGAATACGCAGCCCGGGCCCATGATCCTGCTGAGGTTCGGCTTGATGTTGATCAGGTCGTTGGTGTTCGCCATGAAGATCTGCTTCACCAAAGCAAGGTCGGAGACCACCACGGTGTGCCCGAACACCGGCACGTTGAGCATGAAGACCGGGCCGTACCGACGGGCCGCCCGGCGGATCGTCCACCGTCGCGAGATCGTGAACGCGGCGCCTTGGATGAGCTTCGGCACGGGTACGACCGGAGGCAGACGTGGACCGGATGTCGCAGTGCTTTCGGCGTCGACGGCTGTCACTTCGCTCACGGATCACTCCCAAACGCGAACGCGGTACCGCGCAGTACCGCGAGGTCTTGTTGTACGGTACCCGGTAGTACCGTGGTGAGGCAAGGGTGTGGCGCAATAGGAAGGAAGCCCGGACATGACTGTCACAGAAGGCACGACGGACATCGCCGTCGCGCCCGAGTTGACTGGCGACGCACACCCGTTTCGACGCCGCCTGCTCGACGGTCTCGCCGATTCGATCGCCGAACGCGGTTACCGCGAGACGACGATCGCCGACATCGTCCGGCACGCACGCACCTCGAAACGCACCTTCTACCAAGAGTTCAGCAGCAAGGAAGAGTGCTTCATCGAACTGCTGTGGACGGCCAATCAGGAGATGATGGCCCAGATCCGGGCCGCGGTCGATCCGGAGGCGCACTGGCAGGACCAGATCCGCCAGGCGATCGACGCGTATGTCGACTCAATCGAGTCCAGGCCCGCAATCACGCTGAGTTGGATTCGGGAGATGCCCGCGCTGGGCACGGTCGTACGGTCGGTGCAACGCCGGGGCATCGATGACTTGACCGAGATGCTGGTCGACCTCACCGACAGCCCCGGCTTTCGCCGAGCCGAAGTGCCGCCGATCTCGAAGCCGATCGCGGTCATCCTGCTCGGGGGTTTACGCGAGCTGACCGCACAGACGGTGGAGGACAAGCACGACGTGCGTGGGATCGTCGACGCGGCGGTGAGCGCTTCGATCGCGGTGGTCGGCCGCGGCGCACCGGGTCACTGAGGAACGACGGGCCTGCCGTACCGGCTGACGAATTTCTTTCCGTTGATCAGGAATTCGAGTTGGTCGGTGACTACTCGCAGCGGCCCTGCGCTGCGCAGCGAACGGCACAGCACGACGGCTCCCTCGATCGCGGCAATCGTGGTGATGGCCAGCGACGCGGCGTCGTCGACGTTGAAACCGTCGGCCTCGAATGACCGCGTCAACGCCGCGCGCCACCGCTCGAAGATGTCCGCCGCGTCGGCAGACAGCCGCGGGTCCTGATCGGCAGGGCTTATCGCCGCCGCAACCACCGGACACCCGGCGGCGAAATCGCTGTCCTGCAGCACCTCTTCCCACAGGTCGACGAACTGGTGCAGCAGCACCATCGGCCCCCCGGACACAGCGTTGTCTATCGCCGACGTCATCGAGTCGCCGGCGTATTGCAACGCCTCGATCAGCAGCTGATTCCGGCCACCGGGAAAGTGGTGGTACACGGAGCCGCGCGGCGCCTTGCTGCGCGCCAGCACTTCATCGATCGTGACGCCGCCCGCGCCGCGCTCCCGCAGCACTTCGACAGCACTGGTCAGCATCCTGCCCCGAGTCGTGGTGCGTGTGGCTCCCTTACCGGGGGACACCGCCTCGACGAGTCCGCGTACCTTCATGCCGCCCTGGGCCCGTGCTCGCGGACGCGCGCTTTGCGGTGAAGACCGCGCCAGCCGTGCAGCCAGTTGGCCTTCAATGCCCTGAATTCGGAGCTGTTGTGCGTGACGTGATAGCCCGCAATGTTCAGCTCGATGATCGTCATAGCGAATACCTCGTTTCGCGGACGCTACGTCCCGCACTTCCGACTATGCAGTTAACCATAATCCATGTCAAGAAGGCCGTGATCGGAGCGTGACTTTTGTGCGCTGTTGGGCCTGATCGGCCGCGGTATTATGAGATATTGCATAATCGACCGGATGGGTGTTGAGTCGACCGCATGACGGCAGAGCTCACCCTCGACACCGTCTCGCTCGAGCGGGACGGTCACGTGCTGATGATGGGGCTGAACCGGCCCGAGAAGCGAAATGCGTTCACGCTGGCGATGCTGGCGGACCTGGCGCGCGCGTATGCGCTACTGGAGTCTGACGACAGCCTTCGCGCGGGTGTGTTGTTCGCGCATGGCGACCACTTCACCGCCGGCCTGGACCTGGTTGACGTGGGGCCGGCGATCGCGGCCGGCACGGACCCGATGCCCGAGGGCGGACGCGATCCGTGGCGGCTTGACGGCCCCTGGACAACGCCGGTGGTGGCGGCGGCGCAGGGCTGGTGCATGACGCTCGGCATCGAACTGCTGCTGGCGGCCGACATCCGCATCGCGGCAGCGGACACCCGATTCGCTCAGATCGAGGTCCGGCGGGGCATCTACCCGTTCGGCGGCGCGACGCTGCGGCTGCCGCAGGTCGCGGGCTGGGGGAACGCGATGCGCTGGCTGCTCACTGGCGACGAGTTCGACGCTGCCGAAGCGCACCGCATCGGCCTGGTGCAGGAGGTCGCGGCCGACGCCGCCACCGCGACCTCCCGGGCCCGCGACATCGCGCACACGATCGCCAACCGCGCCGCACCGCTGGGAGTCGGGGCGACGCTCGCCTCGGCGCAGCTGGCGCGGGACGAAGGGTATGCGGCCGCCGTTGCGCAACTACGGCCCGAGGTGACGCGGCTGTTCGCGTCGCAGGACGCGGCCGAAGGATTGCGCTCTTTCGTCGAACGGCGCGACGCCGAGTTCTCGGGCAGCTGAAGGGACCGCCGACCCGCTACGGCACGATGTGACCATGACCGAGGCTGCCAGCCCAGAAGGCACCCGCCCGCCAACCCCTGCCGCACCGGAGGTCTGGCCGGGCAAGGCCTATCCACTTGGCGCCACGTATGACGGCTCGGGCACCAATTTCGCGGTTTTCAGCGAGGTGGCCGAACGCGTGGAGTTGTGCCTCTTCGACGCCGACGGCGTCGAGACGAGAGTCTCGCTTCCTGAGGTTGACGCGTTCGTCTGGCACGGGTTTCTGCCGAGCGTCGAGCCGGGACAACGCTACGGGTATCGGGTGCACGGGCAATATGACTCGTCCGCCGGACACCGGTGCAATCCGAACAAGTTGCTGCTCGACCCATACTCGAAGGCCATCGACGGCACGTTCGAGTGGGGCCAGCCGTTGTTCGGCTACAACTTCGGCGACCCCGACAGCCGCAATGACGAGGACTCGGCGACGAACATGCCGAAGTCGGTGGTCATCAATCCGTTCTTCGACTGGGGTGTCGACCGTCCGCCCAGCCACGAGTACGCCGACACGGTGATCTACGAGGCGCACGTCAAGGGCCTGACGCAGACCCACCCCGACATCCCCGAACGAATCCGGGGCACGTATTCAGCGATCGCCCATCCGGCGATCATCGAACACCTGCAGCGGCTGGGCGTCAACGCGATCGAATTGATGCCGGTTCATCACTTCGCCAACGACTCCACCCTGATCGAGAAGGACTTGTCGAATTACTGGGGCTACAACACGATTGGCTTCTTCGCGCCCGACGCCAAGTACAGCTCCAGCACCACACCCGGCGGCCAGGTGCAGGAGTTCAAGGCGATGGTGCGCGCTCTGCACGAAGCAGACATCGAGGTGATCCTCGACGTGGTGTACAACCACACCGCCGAGGGAAACCATCTGGGCCCCACGCTGTCGATGCGAGGGATTGACAACGCCGCCTACTACCGGCTGGTCGACGATGACCGCCGCCACTACATGGACTACACCGGCACCGGCAACAGCCTCAATGTCGGTCATCCACATTCGCTGCAGCTGATCATGGACTCGCTGCGCTACTGGGTGCTGGAAATGCACGTCGACGGATTCCGCTTCGACCTGGCCGCCACCCTGGCTCGCGAGTTTTACGACGTCGATCGGCTGGCGGCGTTTTTCGAACTGGTGCAACAGGATCCGACGGTGAGCCAGGTCAAGCTGATCGCTGAGCCGTGGGACGTCGGCCCGGGCGGCTACCAGGTCGGCAACTTCCCGCCACAGTGGACAGAGTGGAACGGCAAGTTCCGCGACACGGTCCGAGATTATTGGCGCGGGGAGCCATCCACCCTCGACGAGTTCGCGTACCGGTTGACCGGCAGCGCCGACCTGTACGAGCACACAGCGCGTCGGCCGGTGGCGTCGATTAACTTCGTCACCGCACACGATGGGTTCACGTTGCGAGACCTGGTGTCCTACAACGAGAAACACAACGAAGACAATAAAGAAGGCAACAAGGACGGGGAGAGCAACAACAAGTCGTGGAACTGTGGTCTCGAGGGACCGACCGACGACCCTGAGATCAACGCGCTGCGAGCCCGTCAGCAGCGCAATTTCATTGCGACTACCCTGCTGTCGCAGGGTGTTCCGATGATCAGCCATGGCGACGAGCTCGGCCGGACACAGCGTGGCAACAACAACGGCTTCTGTCAGGACAACGAGGTCACCTGGGTGCATTGGGATGAGGCCGACGACGATTTGACCGAGTTCACGCATACGGTGTCGGCGCTGCGCGCAGCTCACCCGGTGTTTCGGCGCCGCCGTTTCTTCGACGGCCTGCCCGTGCGCCGCCGGGGCGCGCAGGGACTGCCCGATATCTCCTGGTTCCGGCCAGACGGCTCGGAGATGAGCGACGAGGACTGGGAATCCGGCTTCGGGAGGTCTGTCGCGGTCTACCTGAACGGTCTGGGAATTCCCGGCTTCGACCCACGCGGCCAACGCGTGACCGATGACTCGTTCGTGCTGTGCTTCAACGCCCACGACGAGCCGATCGACTTCACCCTTCCTCCAGAGGAATTCGGGTCATCGTGGGTTCCGCTCATTGACACCACGGAAATCAAGGCCACCGGTGACGAACGCAGCCCGGTCGCGGCGGGCGCCACGCTGCGCGTAGGCAGTCGCGCCATCGTGGTGCTGCGGGCCGCTCCCAGCGAGTGACCTGGCCGTCACTCGTCGTCTGGCCTGAGGAGTTGTCCGGGGCGGTGGTCGGTGTCGGTGCGCGTTGGCTAGAGGCCGCGTTCCCCCAATCGGGGGACAAGCATTTCATCCTCCCTGCCGGCCCGATTGCCGGACTGACAGCAACCAACCGCCGCGGAATAGTCGTCCGTGTCAGAGGCTCACGATTAGATCAGGACGCAACACATGAAGAAGTACACGAAACGTGCGGCGATTTGCACCGGGTTTGCCGCCACGGCAGTGTTCCTAGGCCTCGTCGCCCCCGCCATTGCCGCAGCAGATGACAGCGACAACGGCAGTTCGCCTGCCCCGGTTATTAACGAGCCCGCTGGATCACCTGGCTCGGATGGAGGCGGCTGGTTTGGACCCGGGGGCCCGCGCGACCCGAACAGAACACGGGTGCCCTCGCCAGGGGAGGTCCCCGCTGGAACGCCTGGCTGGTCGCCGTAGGTGTCGCGCGGGAGATCGTTTCCGGTGGCCTGGAGGTGTGCCCTGGCCGGGGTATGCCATCAAACCGTGATGTAAGCCGCGAGGGCCCAGAATCTGTCAGCCCAAATGGTTTTCGCTCGCCTCGATTTCGCCTAGCCGTCCGCGACCGAGTCGCGTTCTTCGATGAGCGCGTCGACGTCGTGGTCGACGGCCAGCGGCGCGAGCGGCCGATGACCCCCTGGTCGGATTGACCGACGCCCGACCGTCCGCGGCGGTATACGGTGCGGCGATACACGGTGCGGCGATATACGTTGAATAGATGCGGACGCTCATCATCACCGACGTCCAGAACGACTTCTGCGAAGGGGGCTCACTGGCCGTCGTCGGTGGGCAAACCGTGGCGCGCGCAATCAGCGAATACCTCGCCACCAACCACTACGACCACGTCGTCGCGACCAAAGACTTCCACATCAGCCCGGGCAGCCACTTCTCCGACGAACCGGACTACCTGGACTCCTGGCCGCCGCACTGTGTCGTGGGGACGCCCGGGGCCGATTTTCCGGCCGGCCTGGACACCAGCCCGATCGAAGCCGTCTTCACCAAAGGTGCCTACACCCCGGCGTACAGCGGCTTCGAGGGCACCGACGAGTCCGGCACCTCGCTGACCGACTGGCTGCGTGAGCGAGGGGTCACACAGGTGGACGTCGTGGGGATCGCCACCGACTACTGCGTGCACGCGACGGCCACCGACGCCGCGGCCGCCGGTTTCGCGACACGGGTGCTGGTCGACCTGATCGCGGGCGTGGCGCCGGAATCGTCCGCCAAGGCGCTCGACGACCTGCGGGGCAAGGGCATCGAGTTGGTCGGCGCGGGCACCTGACAACGCTGAGCACGAGCCGCCGCGTCGCGACTACTCGAGAACGTCGAAGAACGAATCGCCGTCCTCCGGCGTGCCGTCGATCTGAAGACGGTCGACACGGGAGTCCTCGACGATGACCCCCTCCACGTTGTCGGCGTGCTTCAGCTGATTCAGATCGAACTCCGCCTGCGGAATGCCTTCTTCCATCCCCTCCACATCCGGTTCGGGGCTGTCCGGCGAAATGTCGGGTTCCTCTTCGGACAGCTTTTCATCGAGCGAGTCGTGTACCGCGGGATCGATCCATTCGTCGGGGGGGTCGACGACGGCGTCGCCGTCCGCGTTCCGTATCTCGTCGGGGTCCGTCGCCTCGAACGGGTCCAGTGTGTTGTCGGGTCCGCCGGCGTCGGGGTCCTCAGCGTCGTCGGTAGGCATACCAAAGTTTGCCCCGACCGCCCCGTCCATAACCAGCCTTTGATTTAGATTCACTGCATGGTCGGGGACGAACCGATGCGCAATCCGTACTCAGGCACGCCGTTCACCACGTCGGACGTGGAGATCGCCGCGGCCCTCGAGGACGTCTCAATCCCGGCGCTGCTCGTGTCGTGTGTGCACATGAGCGGCGATGCGTCGCTGCTCGACGGCCGGCTGCGGCCCGCTGGGATCTTCCTGAACGAGGTCCAGGGATTCATGTCCGAGGAGGACAAAGCAACCGCACGAAAGGTCGCACTCGACATCATCCGGGACTACCGCGACCGTGGCTGCCCCGAGCCGGCTCCCGTCGCTGCCACGCAGCTCAAACGCATGATGGACTGGCTTGTCTGCACCGCCGTCCCGGGCGAGTACGTGCCGATGATGCTCGAAGAGATGGAGCTCGACGGGCGCGATCCACGTGTCACGAGGCTGGAGTCCGACACCCGGGCTCGTGGCCGGTTTCCGGTCGTCGTGGTGGGGTGCGGGCAGTCTGGCCTGCTGGCCGCGATACGGCTGCAGCAAGCGGGCGTCCCGTACACAGTTGTCGAGAAGAATCCCGGCGTCGGCGGAACCTGGTGGGAGAACTCGTATCCGGGCGCACGCGTCGACGTCGGCAACCATTTCTACTGCTACAGCTTCGAACCGGCGGACCACTGGAGCGAGTACTTCGCCCAGCAGCCCGAGCTGCAGTCCTACTTCGACACGGTCATGCGCCGCCACGGTGTGACGGACCACATCCGGTTTTCCACCGAAGTCCTCAGCGCGGTCTGGAATGACGACGACGCGACGTGGTCGGTCCGGATCCGCGACTCAGACGGTGCCGAAGACACGCTCACGGCCCGCGCGGTGATCAGCGCCGTCGGCCAACTGAACGAGCCGTTCATCCCGCAATTCCGCGGCGCGCAAACCTTTTCCGGCCCCGCTTTTCACACCGCTCGATGGGACCACGACATCGACCTGTCGGATAAGGACGTCGCACTGATCGGCGCCGGCGCGACTGGTTTTCAAGTCGCGCCCGCCATCGCCGAGCGCGTCCGCAGCCTGACCGTGTTCCAGCGGACCGCGCAATGGATGTTCCCGAACCCGAACTATCACGCCGAGGTTGGCCCCGGCGTGAAGTGGGCGTTGAAGCACCTGCCCTTCTATGGCCGCTGGTACCGGTTCCTGCTGTTCTGGCCCGCCTGCGACAGCGGCCTCGCGGCGGCGCGCGTTGACCCGGACTGGCCCGACCAACAGCGTGCCGTCTCGCAGGCCAACGACCTGGCCCGCATGATGTTCACCGAGTGGATGGCCAGCCAAATCGACGGCGACGCAGAGCTTCTCGCGAAGGTGATCCCCGACTACCCTGCCACCGGCAAGCGCACGCTGCAGGACAACGGCAGCTGGCTCAAGACGCTGACCCGTGATCATGTCGAATTGGTGCGCGACGGCATCGACCGCATCGAGCCCGACGCCGTGGTGGCCGCCGGCAGGCGGTATCCCGCCGATGTACTGGTATACGCCACCGGCTTCCGCGTCAACGACATGCTGTCCTCACTCGAGGTTGTCGGTCGCGGTGGCATCGACCTACACGAGATGTGGGGCCACCGACCAGCTGCGTATCTCGGCATCACGATCCCGGGATTCCCGAACTTCTTCTGCATGTACGGCCCCGGCACCAACCTGGCCAGCGGCGGCAGCCTGATCTTCCACTCCGAGTGCGAGATTCGCTACATCATGGGATGCCTCGACCTGCTGATGAAAACCGGCAAGCAGGCGATGGAACCGCGTCAGGACCGCTACGACGATTGGTACGACCGCTGTCAGGCCGAACTCAAGACGCTGGTCTGGTCACAGCCGAGCATCAAGCACAGCTTCTACAAGAACGCGGCGGGCGAAGTGCATTCACTCAGCCCGTGGCGCCTCGTCGACTACTGGGCCTGGACGCGCGTCCCCGACCCCGGCGATTTCGTGATCACCTGAGCGCAAAATGCCCGGTGCCGCTGATGGGTCGGGTCGGTCTGTGACGGCACCGGGCTATGACGTACATCGTTGGGCCATCGCGGCCCGTTACACACTCAGCTGACGGGCGGCCGTCGCTGGGCCCAGGGCCGCGCCTTCTCGATCTGGGCGCTCAACGCCAGCAGGGTCGCCTCGTCGGATGGCCTGCCGACCAGTTGCACCGACACCGGCAGACCGTCGGCGTCGAGGCCCCACGGCACCACGGCGGCGGGCTGTCCCGTCGCGTTGAACACCGCCTGGAACGGAACACGGGCCGCGACGAACGCCAGCGTGGCGATGGCCCCACGGCGCTGGTAGGCGCCGATTCGCGACGGACCTCGCGCGCTACCTGGCGTGACGACGACGTCGACATCGTCGAAGATGCTCAGCACTCGCGCGGCCAGGGCGGGTTCCCCGTCACGAATCCGCTCCATCCGCCGGTCGGAGAACAGACTGCCGACCCTTGCCATGCCACGGCTGCGCGCCTCCAGACGATCCGGTCGCGGCATCGTCTTCATGTCGTCGTAAACGCCGCGGATGTACCGCGGGAGAACGTGTACGAGTGCCCACGCGGGGTAGTCGGGATCGCGGTACACCACGTCGTGGCCGAGCTTGCGCAGCAGCGCGCCCGCCTCCTCCACCGCGTCCCGCTGCGCCCTGCCGACCGGGGCTGCGAGCGGTGGCGGAACCTTGGTGCTCATCGCCACCTTCAGCCTGCCCGGCGGCCGGCCGGCCGCAGCCACGAACCCCCCGTCGGGGCTGGGCAGCGTGGTGGTGACGTCCAAGAACAGGGCCGCGTCTTCGACAGTGCGCGCCAGCGGGCCGTAGACGACCATGCCGTTCCACGCGTCGTCGTGCGGTTGCAGTGGCACGCGGTCGCGTTGCGGCTTGACGCCGAATAGGCCGCACCACGTGCCGGGGATGCGGATCGACCCGGCGCCGTCCGAGCCGAGGCCGACCGGGGCCAAACCCGCCGCCACTGCTGCGGCGGTTCCCCCGCTGCTGCCTCCCGGCGTGCGATCGGTGTCCCACGGGTTGCGGGTGGCTCCGAAGGTGAGGCTCTCGGTGAACGGCCAGATGGTCAGTTCGGGCACGTGGGTCTTGCCGAGAATCACCGCACCGGCCGCGCGGAGCCGACGGATCACCTCGGCGTCGTGTGCTTTCGGCGGGCCATGCGCGCTCGTGCCGGTAGCCGTGACCTCGCCGGCGATGTCGACGTCGTCCTTGATCGCGATCGGAACACCGAGCAACGGGAGCCGCTCGCCCGCGTCCAGCCGCTGCTGTGCGGCCGCAGCTTCGGCGCGGGCCGCGTCCGCGAGAACGACGCGGTAGGTGTTCAGCTGCGGGTCGAGTCGCCGGATCCGACCCAAATAGAGCTCGAGCAAGGCGGGAGCGGTGATCTCGCCGGCGGCGAGCAACCGAGCCTGCTGTGCCGCACCGGCGAACGCGATATCGGGATCCACGTGCGGCAGCCTAGACGGCGGCTCAGGTCAAATGGTCATAGTCGCCGTTTACCCAGGCACTGTGGCGATCGGCCGAATACCGGACGCGCGCGCGGGCGTCGCGGTCGATCGCGTTGGTGAACAGACCGTAGACGCGATCGAATTCGAGCTCTTCCAGGGTTTCGGCCATTCGCTGGACCACTCCGGCCGACAACGGAATCCGGTTCGGATAGCTGCGCAGGAAC
Source organism: uncultured Actinomycetota bacterium (assembly GCA_963811535.1). Lineage (GTDB taxonomy): Bacteria > Actinomycetota > Actinomycetes > Mycobacteriales > Mycobacteriaceae > Mycobacterium. Next base: position 1,042,767 of record CAWERF010000005.1, read on the forward strand.
CCGACCGTCCGGCCGTCGGGATTGGGGAAGATCGTGTCTCCCGCCAGCAGCAGGCCGCGCCCCTCGGCGCCGTCTCGCCAGACCGCGACGGCGCTGCCCGGGAAGTGGCCGCCGACCTGGATCACCGACAGGGCGGGCGTCAGTTTCAGCACGCCCGACCACGTCAGGATCATCGGGTCGGGGCGCATCACCCACTCAGCATCGGCGGCGTTGACGTAGACCGGCACTCCGCCGAGCAGCCGGCTCCATTCCACCTGCGCCCCGAACATGTGCGGGTGGCTTGCAACTATCGCGATGACTTCACCGCGTGCCGCCACCTCGGCCGCGCCCTTCGCGTCGACAAACCCGGACGGATCCCACAACACGTTTCCGTCCGGACCGCACACCAGCTTCGAATGCTGGCCGATGCCGAACGCGGGCACAGCCTGCACGTCGACAAGGTTGTCTTCGAGCTCGCTCAGCTCGATCCGCATTCCCTCGGCGGACAATTCGTCGAGCGTGGCCCATCGCTGTCCCGTCGGCGGGACCCATTGCCGCTCGTCGGCACAGATCGCACATACCGCCGGCGTGTTCGCGTTTTCCACGGCGCAGGTCCGGCACAACCAGAACACCAGGTCAGCGTATCGAGTGTGCAACCGATCACGACGAACAACGTTTCCAGCTGATCAGCAGCCTGTCCCAGGTCTCTCTTTGTGTCCTCACAGCGTCCACCCACATAGGGATGTATCAATGGCACTGTGACAACGACGTTGGACGCACCTGCCGCTGCCACCGATACGCCACCCCCGGCTGCCGCCTCCCACGTCAAGGCGACGACGTGGGAACGGATTGGGTTGGCGGTCCTGTTGATCGGGACCGCCGTTATGTATCTGTGGAACATCACCATCAACGGGATGGGCAACCAGTTCTACGCGGGCGCGGCGCAAGCCGGTTCGAAGAACTGGGAAGCACTGCTGTTCGGCTCGCTCGACCCGCACAACTTCATCACCGTCGACAAGCCACCGGTGTCGCAATGGGTGATGGGGCTCTCCGGTCAGCTGTTCGGATTCAGCAGCGCCAGCATGATGATCCCGCAGGCCCTGATGGCGGTCGCGGCCGTCGCGTTGCTGTACGCCGCCGTGACCAGGGTCAGCGGGCGGCGGCCGGCTCTTCTGACCGGAGCCGCGTTGGCGTTGACACCCGTGGCGGCGTTGATGTTCCGCTTCAACAACCCCGACGCCGTCATGGTCCTGCTGATGATGGCCGCGGCGTACTGCACCGTGCGGGCGATCCCGCGCGCCAGCGTCAGGTGGATGGCATGGGCAGGCGTCGCGCTGGGCTTCGCGTTCCTGGCCAAGATGCTCGAAGGTTTGATGGTCGCGCCCGCGCTTGCGCTGGCTTACCTGATCGCAGCGCCGACATCGCTTCGTCGTCGTCTGCTCCACCTGGGGGTCGGCTTGGTCGCCCTCGTGGCCTCGGCGGCCTGGTTCGTGCTGGTGACGCTGTGGTGGCCTACGTCATCGCGCCCCTACATTGCCGGCTCGACGGACAACAACTTCATGAACCTCGTGTTGGGGTACAACGGGTTTGCCCGGGTACTCGGACACAACCATCCCGGATTCCCCGCCCCAGACCAGGGCCTCATCGGTCAGGCCGCAGGCAACCAGGTGATGACGCAAAACCACGGTGGGTTCGGCGGCAACCAATCCCACGGGCTGGCGCGGCTGTTCTCGGGCGAATTCGGCTTCGAGATCGGCTGGCTGCTGCCCGCGGCGCTGCTGGCCATGGTGCTCGTGATCATCGCTCGCGGCCGCGCGCCGCGGACGGACCTGGCGCGGGCCGCGGTGATTGTGTTCGGCGGCTGGATCCTGATCGACGGGCTGGTGCTCAGCTTCATGAGCGGGATGATCCATGCGTATTACTGCCTGTCGATCGCGCCCGCGGTCGCCGGGATGTTCGCGATAGGTGTGCACGAGATGTGGCAACGTCGCGATTCGTGGTTCGGCCGGGCAGGGCTCGCATCGATGGTGTTGACGACCGGGGTGTGGAGCTTTTGGCTGCTGCGGCGGAACGCCGACTGGCTACCCGCGCTGCGGTGGATCATTCTGGTTCTTGCCGTCGTGGCGTCGATTGCGCTACTTCTCGCCGCGGCGTCACGTAGACGACTGGCGGTGGCGTCGTTGACCGTTGCCCTGATTGGCGCGCTCGCCGGTTCCACGGCGTATGCGATCGCGACGCTCGGCCAGCCGCACAGCGGCGGCGGCCCAACCGTCGGACCAGCCTCGTCAGAACCGGCGAACCGGCACGGCGGCTGGGGCCAAATGGACGACAACCCGCAGCTCGACCGGATGCTGGCGGCGACGAACACCGAGTGGTCGGCAGCGATCGGCAGGTCGTCCGCCGCGGCAGGGCTGGAGTTGTCGAGCAACACCGCGGTCATGGCGATCGGCGGATTCTCCGGCCGTGACCCGGTCCCGACGCTGGACCAATTCATCAACGACGTCCACAACAACCGCATCGGCGACTACATCGTCGAGGACACCCACGGCCGCGGCGGTGTGTGGGGCCGAGGCGCACACCAGGACATCGCGCGGTGGGTCAGCCAGAACTACCCGGCCACGAAAATCGGGACCGCGACGGTCTATGACCTGTCGAAGCCGCGCGGATGAGCTCCACAGGGGCGGTCGCAACGGCGAAAGTGGTGTTCTGACCGCGCCCTTGACTTACGGTTTAGTGCGCGATGGCAATTCAGCGCGCACAGTCGCACCACAAGCCGCCGTACAAGACGGCCGGCTTTGTTCTCTTGGTGGCGCTCTCTGTGATGTTGCTATCGCTGTGGTTTCAGTTTCGTGGTGATTTGACGCCGAAGACGCAGTTGACGTTGTTGGCGTCGCGGGCCGGTCTGGTGATGGATCCCGGTTCGAAGGTGACCTATAACGGGGTGGAGATCGGGCGGGTCGCCAGCGTGAGTGCGGTCAGTGTGGGGGACGTGCCCAAGGCCAGGTTGTTGTTGAATGTCAATCCGCGCTATATCCCGTTGATCCCGGCCAATGTGGACGCCGATATCAAGGCCACCACCGTGTTCGGGAATAAGTACGTGGTGTTTTCGACGCCGAAAAACCCGTCATCGCAGCGGATCACCCCTAGTGACGTGATCGATGTGTCGTCGGTGACCACCGAGTTCAATACGGTGTTTGAGACCGTTGTGTCGCTGGCCGAGAATGTCGATCCGGTCAAGTTGAACTCCACCCTGACAGCGACGGCGCAGGCGCTGGATGGGTTGGGGGCGCGGTTTGGCCAGTCGATCGACCACGGGAACGTGATTTTGGCGGATCTGAACCCGCAGATGCCCCAGCTCCGCTATGAGACGCAGCGGTTGGCGGATCTGGCCGATGTGTACGCGAATGCGTCGCCGGATTTGTGGGACTTTGTGAACAATGCGGTGACCACCGCGCGCACGCTGAATCAACAGCAGGGCAATCTGGATGCGGCGCTGGTGGCCTCGATCGGCTTCGGCAACGCGAACGCGGATGTGTTCGAGCGTGGCGGGCCGTATCTGGCGCGCGGCGCGGCCGACCTCATCCCGACCAGCCAACTGCTCAACACCTACAGCCCCGAGATCTTCTGCGCCACCCGCAACTATGCCGAGGTTGCGCCCAAGGTGTACAAGCTGTTCTACGGTGACAATGGCTACGCGTTGCATTCCGCCGGCACCACCGTGGGCGCGGGCGACCCATACATCTATCCGGATAACCTGCCCCGGATCAATGCGCGGGGTGGCCCGGAGGGTGCGCCGGGTTGCTGGCAGCCGATCACCCGGGATCTGTGGCCGGCACCCTATCTGGTGACGGACACCGGCTACAGCATCGCGCCCTATAACCACGTCGGACTTGGCCAGCCGTTCGCAATCGACTATGTCTGGGGTCGCCAGGTCGGCGAGCGCACGATCAACCCCTGAGCGCAACCCCCAGCGAGCGTTCGCCAGTAACGAATTCATAACCACCGAAATCGCTGATCAATGCCGTCAATCGCGGCGTTTACCCACGTCAAGAATGCGCAGTGTTATCGGTGTCGAGTCCGCGCCGAATCGGAATCGTTAGCCAACCGCGACGTCACGGTCCGGTGTTGATCGCCGGAACTTCCGATTCCAGATGGTTCACTACGCACCGAGGAAAGCTTCGTCGATCGCATGTGGTGCGGCATACGAAAGATGGGATGGGTTTCGAACATGAATTTCGCGAAGAAGAAGCGGGGCACGTTCGCGCGGCGGTTCACGGTTGCTGCGCTGCTCGCAGCGTTGCTGCCCGGCCTGGTCGGCATCGTCGGCAGCACGGCCACATCGAACGCGTTCTCACGGCCGGGCCTGCCGGTCGAGTATCTGGATGTGCCGTCGCCGTCGATGGGCCGCAACATCCGGATCCAGTTCCAGTACGGCGGGCCGCACGCGGTCCTGATGCTGGACGGCCTGCGGGCGCAGGACGATTACAACGGCTGGGACATCAACACCAACGCGTTCGAGTGGTACTACCGGTCGGGCCTGTCGGTGATCATGCCCGTCGGCGGGCAGTCCAGCTTCTACACCGACTGGTATCAGCCGTCGCAGGGCAACGGTCAGAACTACACCTACAAGTGGGAGACGTTCCTGACCAAGGAGCTGCCCGGCTGGCTGCAAGACAACAAGGGCGTCGACCCGAACGGCAACGCGGTGGTCGGCTTGTCGATGTCGGGCAGTTCCGCGTTGATCCTCTCCGTGTACTACCCGCAGATGTTCCCGTACGCCGCTTCGTTGTCGGGCTTCATCAACCCGTCCGAGGGCTGGTGGCCGATGCTGATCGGGATGGCGATGAACGACGCGGGCGGCTACAACGCAACCAGCATGTGGGGCCCGTCGAGCGACCCGGCGTGGCAGCGGAATGACCCGATGGTCCAGATTCCGAAGCTGGTCGCCAACAACACCCGCATATGGATCTACTGCGGCAACGGCACCCCGAGCGACCTGGGTGGCGCTGACCTCCCGGCGAAGTTCCTGGAGGGCTTCACGTTGCGGACCAACATCACGTTCCGGGACAACTACCTGGCCGCGGGCGGCAAGAACGGTGTGTTCAACTTCCCGGACAACGGCACGCACAGCTGGGCCTACTGGGGCCAGCAGCTGCAGCAGATGATGCCCGACATCCAGAGGTCGCTCGGCGTCAACACCTGAGCAGTCGACTCGTCGGCCCCGGCACGAATGTGCTGGGGCCGACGTGTTTTAGAGGTCTGTCACGGCTGCTCGCCGCGCCAATGCAGCGCCTCCAGCGCCACCGCGACATGCACACTGGTGCTCTCCAGCGGACGCGGCAACATCTCATCCGCACGAGCAAGCCTGCGTAGCAACGTGTTTCGATGTGTGTACAGGCAGGTCGCCGCACGCGAGGCGTTGCACTGCTCGGCGACGAACGTCAGCACCGTCTGGTGCAGCTCGGTGCCGGCCGACTCGAAATCGCCGAGCGTGTGTTTGATGAACCGGTCCGCTCGCTCGGGATCCTGGGTGATCAGCGCGACGAGCTCGACGTCCTCGTAACTCGCCACGCGTTGGGCGGACCCCAGCCTGGCAACCATGCGCTGCGTGGTGACCGCGTCGTGGTGACTGCGCCGGAAACCCTCGATACCTGCGGCGGTGGGACCGACAGCCACGCGAACCCCGGGCAGCCGGTCCAGCGCAGCGGCAACCCGAGTCAGGTCGGGGCGCTCGCGACCCGGCACCCACACCCACCGGGTGGCGGTGCTGGACAGCACGCTGAGTGGGCGCCTGGCTTCTGCGGCGTCAACCAAGGCGTCGACAGCACGGTCCAAGTCAGGCAGATCGGTGTCGCGCTCATCGCCCCACACCACCGCCGCGGTGTGGCTTTGGTCGAGGCGATACCCGAGCCGGCTCTCGGCTCGTTGCCGGGTGATCGGGGCGCCGTCCAGGATGAGCTCGACGACTTCCCGGCGTTCGGCGAGCGATCCGCGGGTGAGCTTCTCTCGTTCGATCTCGACCTGGCGGTAAATGCCCGCGATCGTCGCGTCGATGAACGACGCGATCGACCGGGAGGACACATCGAGCAGTTCGCGCAGCTCTTGGGGGTCCGACGTCAGCTCGAACGCGATCTGCATCCAGAACCGCCACGCCACGTTCTGGCCGATCCGATACGCGTCCACGGCGGACTCATCCATGCCGCGGCGAACGAGGTCGCGGGCGATGCCGAGGGGTTCGGGACCCAGATTGGCCGGCACCGGCTCGCAGGGGTGACTGATGTTGGCGGCCGCCCAGTGCATCAAGTTCGCCCGGTTGCTGCGGCGGGTGGCCTCCGCCAAGACCGGATCCAAAGCGATGGCCCGCATGTACTCCGACGACAGGGTGGCCTGATGGAGCTCGTCAAGCCACGACTGCGGCACGTCCAGGATGCGCTCGGCACCGCGGCGCATCAAATCGCAAATCCGCTCTGAGGGGCGTTCCCAATCCATTCCGCGATGCTATTACGGCTATGTGCACTTTGCACTAGATTGCTGCCATATAGGTGCGCTTTGCCCTTGTTGTTGAGACCCCCGAAACCGACCATTGAGCCAGATCAGTCAGGACAAAGGAGACAGCGTGATCGCCACACAGGATCGGGTCGGTATCGAGCACGTCGACGTTCTGATCGTCGGCGCCGGCATTTCCGGCATCGGCGCGGCGTACTACCTGCAGACCGAGCAGCCTTCAAAGACGTACGCGATCCTCGAGGCCCGTGGCGCCACCGGCGGCACCTGGGACCTCTTCCGCTACCCCGGCATCCGCTCGGACTCCGACCTGCACACGTTCGGCTACGAGTTCAAGCCCTGGGAAGACGAGGACGCCATCGCCGGCGCCGACAAGATCCTGGCGTATCTGCGCCAGACCGCGGCCGAGAACGGCATCGACCGGATGGTGCGCTTCCACCACAAGGTACTCGGCGCCGCCTGGTCGAGTGATGACGCGCGCTGGGTGGTCGACGTCGAGCGGGCCGACACCGGCGAGCGGCTTCGGCTGAGCTGCCACTGGTTGTTCTGCGCCGGCGGCTACTACCGCTACGACGAAGACTTCACTCCGCGATTCGAGGGCCGTGACTCCTTCCGCGGCCAGATCGCCCATCCGCAGCACTGGCCCGAGGACCTCGACTACCGCGGCAAGCGTGTGGTCGTGATCGGCAGCGGCGCCACCGCGGTGACGCTGGTGCCCGCGATGGCCGACGAGGCCGAGCATGTGACGATGCTGCAGCGCTCGCCGACCTACGTGATGCCGGTGCCGTCGAAGGACGCGATCGCCAACACCCTGAAGAAGGTGTTCGGCAACGAGCGCGGGTACGCGATCACGCGGCGGAAGAACATCGCGCAGCAGCGCCTGATCTACCGGTTGTTCCAACGCTATCCGGGTGCCGCGCGCCGGCTGATCCGCCACGCTAACGCGAAGCGACTGCCCGAGAACTACCCCGTCGACGAGCACTTCAACCCCGCGTACAACCCGTGGGATCAGCGGCTGTGCGCGGTGCCAGACGGTGACCTGTTCAACGCGCTGAGCAACGGCAGCGCGTCCGTGGTCACCGATCGGATCGACACGTTCACCGAGACCGGCATCCGGCTGGAATCCGGCCGCGAACTCGAGGCGGACATAATTGTCACCGCAACGGGCTTGAACCTGCAGGCCTTCGGCGGCATCGCGCTCAGCGTCGACGGGCGGCCCGTGCACCTGCCCGACACCGTCGCTTATAAAGCGATGATGCTGTCCGACGTCCCGAACTTCGTGTTCGTGTTCGGCTACACCAACTCCTCATGGACGCTGAAGGTCGGCCCGGTCTGCGAGCACTTCTGCCGGCTGCTGGCGCACATGGACGCGCACGGGTACGACATCTGCTACCCGGAGGTCAATGACCCGACCATGGCGCGGCTGCCGCTGCTGGACTTCACCGCCGGCTACATCCAACGTTCTGTCGACCAGCTGCCCCGCCAGGGCGACCGCGCACCGTGGTCGATGTCGATGGACTACCGGGCCGACGTCCGCCAGCTGCGCGAAGCTCCGGTTGCCAACGACAACCTGCGGTTCGCCACCGCCGCTCCGACGGCTGCGCCGGCCGAGATGGCGTTCAGCGCATAACCCGTGCTAGCCGCGGACCTTCAGCACGACTTTGCCTCTGGCCGTGCGGTTTTCCAGCGACGCGATCGCTTCGGCCGCATCGTCGAGCGAGTAGGTCACCGGCTGCGGCGCGGGCACCCGACCCGAGGCGAGCAGCGGCTCGAGCTCGGCCCACTGCTCGGCCAGGGCGCTCGGATGCGTCAGGGTCCACGCTCCCCAGCCGACACCGACCACGTCAATGTTGTTCAGCAGCAGCCGATTGACCTTCACCGTGGGAATCTCACCTCCGGTGAAACCGAGCACAAGCAGCCGGCCGCCAGGGGCCAGCGTGCGCAACGAATCGGTGAAGCGGTCACCGCCGACCGGGTCCACGACGATGTCCACCCCACGCCCGTCGGTCAGCTCCTTGACGGCGTCCTTGAATCCGTCGGCCAGCACCACGTCGCTGGCACCGGCCGCCTTCGCAACGTCGATCTTGTCCTCGGAGCCGACCACCGCGATCGTGCGCGCCGCCCCCAGCGCGGGCGCGAGGCGCAAGGTCGACGTCCCGATCCCGCCGGCTGCTCCCTGCACCAGCACCGTTTCTCCCTGCCGCAGTCGGCCGCGGACCCGCAGCGCGAACAGCACAGTCAGGTCGTTGAACAACAGGCCCGCGCCGGCTTCAAAGCTCACCGTGTCCGGAAGTTTGAATGCACGGTCGGGGCCGACGACCGCAACCTCGGCCATGCCGCCATCGAGCATGGTCAAAGCCGCGACCCTGTCCCCCGGCCGGGCGTGCGCGCCGTCGGGTGCGGATCGAACCACCCCGGCCACCTCGCCGCCCGGGGTGAAGGGAAGCTGCGGCTTGTACTGGTACAGACCACGGGTCAACAGCGCGTCCGGAAACGCGACACCCGCGGCGTGAACATCGATCACGACCCCGTCGTCGCCGGCAGGTTCGTCGACGTCGGCCACCTCGACCGCGTCCGGACCATCCAACCGACTCACCCGTACCGCACGCATCGCACCAGGCCTCCTCACCGTTCCGAAGGGGGAAAGCCTACTGTGCAAAGCATGCATGCGCGGTCAGCACCGTCCCACCGGACGGATTAGGCACGGGCACACAGGAGGCGACATGCAGCTTGCACTCACGGCGGATGAGGCCGCCTTCCGCGACGAGCTTCGCTCGTTCTACACCACGCAGATACCGGCGGAGATCCGTAAGCGGGGCCGCGAAGGCGAGGTGAACCACGACGACATCGTCACCAGCCAGCGCATCCTTAACGCCAACGGGCTCGCCGTGCCGAGCTGGCCGCTCGACTGGGGCGGCAGGGACTGGACGTCCACCCAGCATCAGATCTGGCTCGATGAGATGCAGTTGGCCAGCGTTCCCGAGCCGCTGAACTTCAACACCAAGATGGTGGGGCCGGTGATCGCGGAGTTCGGTTCGCAGGAGCTCAAGGAGCGGTTCCTCCCGCCGACCGCCAACATCGACATCTGGTGGTGCCAGGGCTTCTCCGAGCCGGAGGCCGGCTCCGACCTGGCCTCGCTGCGCACCGCCGCCCAGCGCGACGGCGATACCTACGTGGTCAACGGGCAGAAAACGTGGACGACCCTGGGCCAGTTCGCGGACTGGATCTTCTGCCTCGTCCGCACCGATCCGAGCGCGCCCAAGCGACAGGCCGGGATCTCGTTTCTGCTCATCGAGATGTCGACACCCGGCATCACGTTGCGTCCGATCAAGCTGATCGATGGCAGCTACGAGGTCAACGAGGTCTGGTTCGAAGACGTCCGGGTCCCCGCCGACCAGCTCGTCGGCGAGGAGAACCAGGGCTGGACATATGCGAAGTTCCTGCTCGGCAACGAGCGGACCGGAATCGCCGGCGTGGGCCGCACGAAGGTCCGACTGGCCCAGGCCAAGAAATACGCCGCCGAGACCAAGCGTGGCAGCGGCACGCTGCTCGACGACCCGTTTTTCGCGGCACGGTTCGCAGAGGTCGAAAACGAGCTGCTGGCACTGGAATTGACGCAGATGCGGGTGGTCTCCGGGTCGGCCGACGGCAAGCCGAACCCCGCCTCGTCGGTGCTGAAGCTGCGCGGCAGCCAACTGCAGCAGGCCACCACCGAACTGCTCGTCGAGATCGCCGGGCCGGACGCCTTGCCGTTCGACGCCGGCGACGACGTCGCGTCCCCAAGGTGGGCACAACGCAGCGCACCCACGTATCTCAACTACCGCAAGACCTCCATCTACGGAGGCAGCAACGAGATCCAGCGCAACATCATCGCCTCGACGATTCTCGGATTGTGAGGTCAAGCCATGGACTTTGAACTGAGCGACGAGCAAGTCCTGCTGCGCGACACCACCCGCAGTCTGCTGGCCCGCAGCTATGACACGGAGACCCGCAACAAGGTCGTCGACACCGAACTCGGCTGGAGCCGCGATGTGTGGGGACAGCTGGCCGAGATCGGCATCCTGGGGCTGACCTTCGAGACCGCCGACGTCGGGCCGATCGAGACGATGGTGGTGCTCACCGAGGTGGGGCGGCGCCTGGCGCCGGAACCGATCATCGCCGCCGCGCTGACCCCGGGTGTCCTGATCGCCGAGGCAGGCACCGAGCAACAGCGGCAACTGCTCGAGCGTGTCGCGACCGGACAGACGCTGCTCGCCTTCGCCCACAACGAGCCCGGGATACGTTGGCCATCAACCGAACTCACGACGAAGGCCGTGCAGGACGGCGACTCGTGGACGATCACCGGACGCAAGAACCCGGTACTCGCCGGCGACTGCGCGGACACACTCGTGGTCAGCGCGGCCCTGCCCGGTGGCGGGGTCGGGCTGTTCCAGGTCGACGCCGACGCGGTCACCCGTCACAAGTACCGGACGTTCGACGGTCAGCGGGGCGCACAGATCGACCTCGACCAGACCGAGGCCGAACCGCTGGGCGAGGCAACCGATGCGACGAACCTCATTCGCAACGCGATCATCCGCACCCAGTCGGCGCTGTGCGCCGAAGCGGTCGGGGCGATGGCGGAGGCGCTACGGCTGACCACCGAATACCTCAACACCCGCAAGCAGTTCGGGGTCACATTGAACAAGTTCCAGACGCTGACGCAGCGCGCGGCCGACATGTACGTCTCGCTGGAGATGGCGCGCAGCATGAACATGTATGCCGCGATGTCGATCGCCGACGGCAACCTCGACCCGGTGATCGCATCCCGCGCCAAGCTACGAGTCGGCCAGGCGGCCCGGCACATCGGCCAGGAGGCAGTTCAGCTGCACGGGGGCATCGGGGTGACCGCGGAGTACCCGGTCGGTCACTACCTGGCCAGGCTCACCGCGATCGAGCAGACCTTCGGCGCCTCCGACGATCACCTGTATGTGCTGATCGACAGGCTCGGCGACTACGACGTCGTGACGCTCTGAGGAGGGATCGAACCCCTGGTCGCGCCGGTGTGGTTCCTGGTCGAGGACGGCGAGCTGGTGTTCAACGCCGGCAGCGGCACCGCGAAAGGCCGTGCGCTGGGCCGTGATCCGCGCGTAGCGATGTGCGTCGACGATTCGCATCCGCCGTACTCGTTCGTGCAGGTGCAGGGGATCGTCACCACGTCGGAGGACCCACAGGAGCTGCTGGACACCGCGACCCGCATCGGCGCCCGCTACATGGGGCCCGAGCGCGCCGACGAGTTCGGCAGGCGCAACGGGGTTCCCGGCGAGCTCGTCGTACGCGTCCGGCCGACGAAGGTGATCGCGGCGTTCGACATCGCGGAGGGCTGACCACCGACGCGCAGGGCTAGCCGACGAGCCGGGCGACCGAGCGCACCGGGATCGGCAGCCACGCCGGCCGATGCCGTGACTCGTAGCCCGCTTCGTACACCGCCTTGTCGAGCTCGTATGCGGCGAGCAGGTCGGCCGAGCCCCGCGGGTCACCGCCGGCGACGGACGCGTACCCGTCGCAGAACGCGGCGGAGTTGCGGTCGACCCATTCGCGCGCACGGGCGGCAAGTTGCTTGCTCGGCTCGTCGGCGGTCTGATTCACCAGCTGCTGGTAAGCGGCGTATTCGTACGACCGCAGCATGCCGGCCACATCGCGCAGCGGCGAGTCAGGCTGACGGCGCTCGTCGAGCGGCTGGCCCGGCTCACCCTCGAAGTCGATCAGCAGCCACCTCTCAGGGGTTCGCAGCACCTGGCCCAGATGCAGGTCGCCGTGGATCCGATGCACGGTGATCGTCTCGCCGGCCAGGTGATTGAACCGCTTCTCGATCGCCGGGACGTACTGCTCCAGGTCCGGTACGGCTGCGGCGGTGGCCGACAGCCGGCTCATCATCGTTTCGACCGGGAACGGGACCGTCGATGAACCCAGGTGTTCGGCAAGCGCGGCGTGCACCGAGGCGACGGCCTCACCGAGCCGATACGACTCACCGGCGAAGTCGCCGCCGACCTCATAGGCGTACAGATCGCCCTCGGCGTACAGGTCGCGGGTGCTGGCGGTGGCCATGTCCCACCCTTCGGCGGAGTTGGCGGCGTACTCGCTGACCATGCCCAGCGGGCACGGCTCCTGCGCGCCGGCCGTGGTTTCGTACGAGCCGAGCAGCCGGGCCACATGCGGGTTGCCGCCCCGGCCCAGTACCCGGTTCAGCTCGATGTCGGGGTTGACGCCGCAGCTGATCCGGCGGAAGACCTTGAGGATCGCCTCCTGCTCGAACACCATGCTCGTGTTGCTCTGCTCGGAGTCGAACACCCGCGGAGCGGCCTGCAGGGGCAGCGTGACGTCGGGTTCCTTCGTGAATGTCACGTCACCGTGAACGGCCGAGCAGTCGATCAGCGAGAGCAGGAACTGACCGGCCGACGGGTCGTATATCGCGTCGTAGGCGGTGCGGTCGCCGTCGCTGCCGATCGTCGCGATGTTGCTGTACTCCGAGATCGGCGCCGAATCCCACCGAAGGATCACCTGATATCGCTCGGACGAACCGTCCGTGTAGTCGACGTCGACGAGCACCAGGTCGAGATCGCCGCGAAGCGCGACGACCTCGGCCGGTTCGGCGGAGGACAGCTCCCGGTTGCGGCCGGCGTACCAGCGCTGCCGCGGGAGCCACTCAGAGAAAGGCAGGTTCATGGCTGCTCCTCAGACTCGCGAAGCTGGAACCAGTAGAACCCGTGGCCCGGCAGGGTCAGCAGGTAGGGCAGGTGTCCGATGCGCGGGAACTCTACGTGCCCGGTCAGCTCGATCGGGGTGTATCCGTTCCAGTTCTGCAGATACAGCTCGATCGGCTGCGGGAAACGCGACAGATTGTTGACACAAAGCACCACATCGTCTCCGTCGTCGCCCCGCCCTTCTCTCAGATACGCCAGCACCGACGGGTTCGACCCGTCAAGCTCTCGGAACGTTCCGGTGGCAAAGGCCGGGTGCCGGCGTCGGACCGCCAGTATCGTGCGGGTCCAGTTCAGCAGCGACGTCGAGCTGTCGATCTGCGCCTCGACGTTGACGGACTGGTACCCGTAGATCGGGTCCTGGTTCGGCGGCAGGTACAGCTGGCCCGGGTTCGCGGTGGAGAAGCCGGCGTTGCGGTCCGGGGTCCACTGCATGGGGGTACGGACGCCGTCGCGGTCGCCGAGCCAGATGATGTCGCCCATGCCGATCTCGTCGCCGTAGTAGATCACCGGCGAGCCGGGCAGCGACATCAGCAGCGCGGTGAACAACTCGATCTGGTTGCGATCGTTCTCCAGCAGCGGCGCGAGCCGCCTGCGGATGCCCACGTTGGCCTTCATCCGCGGGTCCTTGGCGTACTCGGCGTACATGTAGTCGCGCTCTTCGTCGGTGACCATCTCGAGCGTCAGCTCGTCGTGGTTGCGCAGGAAGATGCCCCACTGGGCCATGTCGGGGATCGGCGGCGTCTTGGCCATGATCTCGGAGATCGGGATGCGGGACTCGCGGCGCACCGCCATGAAGATGCGCGGCATCAGCGGGAAGTGGAACGCCATGTGGCACTCGTCGCCACCGGTGTGCGGGTCGCCGAAGTACTCCACCACGTCGTCGGGCCACTGGTTGGCCTCGGCCAGCAGCACACGCCCGGGGTACTCGTCGTCGACGACCTTGCGGCACCGTTTGAGGAACGCGTGCGTCTCGGGCAGGTTCTCGCAATTCGTGCCCTCCCGCTCGAACAGGTACGGCACCGCGTCGAGCCGGAACCCGTCGATGCCGAGGTCGAGCCAGAATCTCAGCGCATCGAGCATGGCCTCCTGCACGGCCGGGTTGTCGTAGTTGAGGTCGGGCTGATGCGAGAAGAAGCGATGCCAGTAGAACTGGCGGCGCACCGGGTCGAACGTCCAGTTGGACTCCTCGGTGTCGACGAAGATGACCCGCGCGTCGGCGTACTTTTCGCTGGTGTCACTCCACACGTAGAAGTCGCCGTACGGGCCGTCGGGATCGCGCCGCGACTCCTGGAACCACGGATGCGAGTCGGAGGTGTGGTTCATCACCATGTCGGTGATCACACGGATGCCGCGACGGTGAGCCGCGTCGAGCAGCGCGACGAAGTCCTCCACCGCGCCGAAGTCCGCCAACACCTTGTAGAAGTCGCGAATGTCGTAACCGCCGTCGCGCAGCGGCGAGTCATAGAACGGCGGCAACCAGAGACAGTCGACACCCAGCCACTGCAGGTAGTCGAGTTTTTCGGTGAGCCCACGCAGGTCGCCGGAGCCGTCGGCGCTGGCGTCGTAGAACGCCCGCACCAGGACCTCGTAAAAAACCGCGCGCTTGAACCAGGTGCGGTCGGCAGGCAGCGTCCTGGCCTGGCTGAAATCCTCGGCGGTCGGATGCTCGACAACGCCGCCCTCGACGTGGCTGCCGGTCGACGGGTCGTGCGGATCTTGGTGGGTGGCCTCGGTGAGGTCGCTCCTCGAATCCATCGCAGTTTCACCTACCCCACCCCGCAGTACCTGAATCGCCACCACTTGCGAGGTTTCCAATACGCGCGCCGATTGGCAAGTTTCGCGCCCGGGCGTCAGGTCCCGGCGCTCACCTGGCGTGGCGTCGAGCGGGAAGCAGCAGCAGAGCGGACACGATCAGCACGACAACCAGCGAGACGACGAGGAAGATCTTTTCGCGGGCGTCGTACACGCTCAGCATCGTCAGGTGATAGATCATGTGCAACACGTTGAAGGTGGTCCACGCCGCGGCGGTGACACGCACGACCGCGTCGCTTGCCGACAGCCATATCGCAACCGCCGTCAGCACGGCCAGCGCCAGGTACATGGACCCGACGTCCTTGACGAAATGCTCGTTATACGGGCCTAACTGGACGAGCAAGCGCATCCCGGCGCCGGGGAAAGTGTCGTACCAGGAGCGGGGCATGAAGTACGCCCAGATCCCGACCCAGACGGCGACGAGAAACAAGATGGCCAACAGCACGCGGCGCAGTACTAACGTCATGCCTACCTGACGCGTAAGCGTCGGCGGATGTGACACGTGCGGCGGACCGCCCTGGCTTCACGACCGCTTCCCATCGTCGGAAGGAACGCGATGAAGTCCAACCTCCTTTCCCGACGCGATCTCGACTTTCTGCTGTTCGAGTGGTTGCGGGTCGATGAGCTGACCAAGCGTGAACGGTTTGCCGAGCATTCCCGGGAGACGTTCGCCGGCGTGCTTGACCTGTGCGAACAGGTGGCCACGCGGTATTTCGCACCGCACAACAAGAAGGGCGACGCCCACGAGCCCAGCTTCGACGGGACGACCGTGACGCTGATCCCCGAAGTCAAACAGGCATGGGACGCGTTCGCCCGTTCCGACCTGATCAGCGTGAGCATGGACCAGGCGCTGGGCGGCGCGCAGTTGCCTACCACCGTCGCCGCGGCGGGCATGGCCTGGTTCTCGGCCGCGAACGTCAGCACGTCCGGCTACTTCATGCTGACGGTGGCCAACGCGAACCTGCTGGCGCAGAGCGGGTCCCCGGGACAGATCGAGGCGTTCGTCAAGCCGATGCTGGCCGGGCGGTTCTCCGGCACGATGTGCCTGTCGGAAACCCAGGCGGGCTCGTCGCTGGCCGACATCGTCACCCGGGCCGAACCACGCGACGACGGCTCCTACCGGCTCTTCGGATCGAAGATGTGGATCTCCGGCGGCGACCATGAACTGACCGAGAACATCGTGCATCTGGTGCTGGCGAAGATCCCCGGTGGGCCACCGGGCACGAAGGGCATCTCGCTGTTCATCGTGCCGAAGTTCCTCGTCGACGCCGACGGCGCGATCGGTGAGCGCAATGACGTTGTCCTCGCCGGGCTCAATCACAAAATGGGTTTCCGCGGAATCACCAATACGGTGCTGAACTTCGGGGAGGGCGCCTTCCGTCCCGGCGGCGAGGCAGGAGCGATCGGTTACCTGGTTGGTGAGCCACACCGCGGAATCACCTACATGTTCCGCATGATGAACGAAGCCCGGCTCGGCGTCGGAATGGGCGCCGTGGCGCTGGGTTACACCGGCTATCTGAAGTCGCTGCAATACGCGCGTGAGCGGCCGCAGGGCCGGCCCGTCACCGCCAAAGACCTGTCCTCGCCGCAAATCCCGATCGTCGAACATCCCGATGTCAAGCGAATGTTGCTGGCACAGAAGTCATACGTCGAAGGCGCGATGGCGCTGGAGTTGTATTGCGCGAGGCTTGTCGACATCACCCACAGCGCGGAGTCGGAGGACGAACGGGATTCGGCGATGCTTCTGCTCGACATCTTGACGCCCGTCGCGAAGAGCTGGCCGTCACAGTGGTGCCTGCAGGCCAACGACCTCGCGATCCAGGTCCATGGCGGCTACGGGTACACCCGCGAATACGACGTCGAGCAGCATTACCGGGACAATCGGCTCAACCCGATCCACGAGGGCACGCACGGGATCCAGAGCATGGATCTGTTGGGTCGCAAGGTTGTTCAACGCGGCGGCGCGAGCCTGGCCGCGCTGGGCACGGCGATCAGCCAGACGGTGACCGAGGCGACCTCGGTAGGCGGCGAGCTTGCGGAATTGGCCGCACAGCTGGATTCTTCCTGGCAGCGCCTGACCTCGGTGACGGCCGGCATGTTCGGTTCCGGCGACATCGACGCGGCGATGGCGAACAGCGTGATCTACATGGAGGCGTTCGGGCACATCGTGATTGCGTGGATCTGGCTCGAGCAGCTTCTGGCCGCACACGGACAGCCCGGCGACTTCTACGACGGGAAGCGGCAGGCCGGCCGCTTCTTCTTCCGCTACGAGCTGCCGAAGACGGCGCCTCAACTCGATCTGCTGGAAAGCCTCGACCGCACGACGTTGGAGATGCGCGACAGCTGGTTCTAGTCGTTGTCGTCTGGGCGGAGGTAGCGTTCGGGATGGTGGTAGCCATTGGTGGTGGGCCTGCCGAAGTCCAGCTGTGGCGGAGGGATCCACGCGGTGGTGCCGTCGGCGCGTTTTCGGGTGGTCCAGCCCTTGTCGAGCAGCCGGTGGTGTGGACCGCAGGCGAAGGTGAGTTTGTCGATGTCGGTGCGCCGATGGGTGGCCCACTCGTCGATATGATGCACCTCGCATAGATAACCGGGCACATCACATCCGGGTGCGGTGCACCCACGGTCTTTAGCGTGCAACACAATTCGCTGCGATGCAGTGGCGATTCGCTTAGAGTCGGCCAGATACAGCGGGCGTTGGGTGTGTTTGTCGAACACTGCCAGATAGTGCCGTGCGTGGCTCGCCATCCGGATCACATCGCGCATCGGTAGCCACGAGCCCCCGCCGGTGATCGCCACCCCCGCGGCGGTTTCCAGCTCTTGGAGGGTGGTGGAGACCACGATGCTGACCGGCAGGCCGTGATGGCTACCCAATTCACCAGAGGCCAGCACGGCCCGGCACAGGGCGTTCAGGGCGTCGTGGTGGCGTTGGGCTCAGGTGCGGAAGTCCCGCTCGATCGCCTCCTCGGTAGGACGACCATCCACGGTCGGTGTCTGGTCGTCGGGGTTGCACATCCCCGGTGCGGCCCACTTGGATAGCACCGCATCCAGCCCGGCGCGCGCTTCGGGGGTCAACCAGCCCCTGATCGGGCTCATGCCGTCGATATCTTAACCCCCGATCGTGAGGCCGCGCCGGCGGGCACGGTCCCGATCGGAAAAGTCGCCGTCGGGGTTAAGCAACGCGGCGATGCGCTCGCCGGCCTGGCGCACCTCATCTGGTCGGTAGGTGGCAGACAACCCGGCCAGATCCGCCTCGACCTGCTGGCGGGTAGTTTCGTCCACCCACGCCGGTAAGCCGCGCAGGAACCGGCGGATCTCGCGGATATGCCCGACCCCGATCTGCCCGGCGCGCTGCCCTTCCGCGGTCGCCGACAAGGTGGGCTGCAGCCGCTCACCCGTCAACGAATACCGGTAGCCGAGCAGCTCAGCGTCGCTGATGCGCCGCGACGCCTCGGCTTTGGTGATGCGCAACCGGTCGGCCACCACCTTGGGCAACGCATCCCCGATGTCACCCGCAGTGGCGTGATCAGAGATCTGGTTGATCAGGCGATGTTCGGCCACCGGCAGACGCCGCCGTGCCGTCTCGAGGCGCTCCAAACCCCGGAACCACTCCCGCGTGGTCAACTCGTCAAGGCCCAGCGCCGCGATTCTGTCCAGAACCGCGTCCAGCGCGTCGAAAGCCGCGAAGGCCTCCTCCACACTATTCGAACGCATGTACGAATAGTACCGCCGTGCACCGACACTGATCCCGGTTATCCACGGCGGCGACGCCTGTCGAGAACCGTTGCACGCCTTGCCGAAAGCAACCGAGAAGCCGAAGGAACCGAGAATTTGACGCCCGCGACGCTAGCGCAGCGCCGCCAGGTTGTGCACGGACTTACGCACGTCGGATTGCAGGACCCTGGCGACCAGCTTTCCGACCGGCCCGCCCAACAGCGGCCCCGACAGGCCGGCGACGACATGAAACCTCGAGCCCGGGCGGTCGTCGGCAATGGTGTCGGCAACGGCGTGGGCAATGGTGTCGGCAATGGTCAATGTCAGCTCGATCCGGACGCCGCCGCGGCCGGTGCCGCTCAGTTGCAGGCGCCTCGGCGGGTCGTATCCCGTCACCTCCCAGTGAATGATGTTGCGGAACCCTTTGACCTTGATGCACGACGAAACGCGTGTGCCCCACCAGCTCACGCTCGGACAACTCCGTGTTGCCCACCCGATCGACCAGCTCGGCGCGCGTGGCAATCTCCAGGGCACCGCGGTATTGCGACGAGTCCAGTCCTGCCGACGAAACGACCGCGGGGTGGCCCTCCACCAGCACCAGCACCGCGTCGGGGTCGGCGGCCAGCAATTCTCGTACATCGTCGGCGGAGATGATCATGACCGGCCCCTTTCCGTGCGCCCGTGCGGTGGGTGTGCCCGCTGGCGCGAAATCGTATGCACGCGAAATCGTATGCAGAGGCAACCTCCAGGCACCAGAAGTCGTTGCGCCGGGGCTCCCCTGAGCTCACAGCGCCCGCCTGCGCCGTATCCGGGCGCGGATGGGCGCGGCGGCGACCGCCGTGAACGGCGTTTCGACGGGAAAGTGCTCGTCGAGCGAACGAACTTCGACGTGCCGGATGATCGTCGCCAAAGCCATTGTCACCTCGAGGATCGCGAAGTGATCGCCGATGCATTTCCGGGGCCCTCCCCCGAATGGCAGGTACTGCCAGCGGCTGCGATCTCTTGACCGTTCGGGACTGAAGCGTTCGGGATCGAATGCCGACGGGTTGTCCCAGAGCGCCGGGTCGCGATGCATCGCATAAATCGCGACGACCGCGAACGTCCCGGCTTCGAGGCGGTACCCGTCGACCTCGATGTCCTGCAAGACCAGTCGTCCGATGGCGGAGGCCGGCGGACACAGCCGAAGGGCCTCGGCCACGACCTGGACGGTGTAGGGCAATCGCCGCACGTCGTCGGGCGTCAGCCCACGGTCACCGAGTTCGCTGACCTCGTCGACGACCCGCTCCTGAACCACGGGGTCGCGACCCGATGCCCACAGCGCGTAGCTCAGCGTCGTCGAGGTGGTGTCGTGCCCGGCGAGCATGAACACCACAAGCTCGTCGCATATCTCGCGATCCGATAGCGATTGTCCGGTCTGCGGGTCCGTCGTGTTGATCAGGGCGTGTACCAGCGGTGCGTCGCGGTTCGGGTCGGTTCGGCACGCCCGCAGGATCTCCGCAGCGAGGGCGCGCAGCGCGGCGGTTGCCGCCCGGGCACGACGCTGCGCCGGTGTCGGGAACCAGCGCGGCACGCTGACGGGCCGCAGCGTGCGGTCGGTTACCCATTTCAGGGCGGTGCGAAGTGCCGGCGCGATCGCGTCGGCGCGCTCGTCGAGATCGATTCCGAGAACGGACCGCCCGAGCACGCGCATCGTCAGTTTTCGGCACTCGGCGTCGAGGTCGATTTCGCCGCCGTCGAACCAGCTCCGAGGGATCTGCTCCGCGGCGTCGGCCATGTGACCGGCGAACCGCGACACGTGTTGTTTGGTGAATATCGGCTGCAATGCACGCCGGCGGGGCAGCCATTGGTCGTGCGGAAGAGCGAACAGACTGCCACCCATCAGCCGGCGGAGTTCGGTGACCACCGGGGTCGCGCTGCGCTCGGCGCAAGCGTCGCTGCGTGCCAGCAGGTCACGGGCGCCCTGGGGAGAGGCGATGAACACGAACGGCGGCATCAGCCATCTGGGTCCGAGGACATTCCTGGTGACCGGGCCGCCGGCGTCACGCAGCCGCACCGGCCCGGTGTCGAATAACCGCGCGGCCGTCAGCCGTTCGCGGTACCGCAGCGGGTTCTTGGGGGCCAACGGCAGCGACGCGGTGATTTCGCTCGTCATCGTCGCGGTCACGTTCACCCTCCTTCGGCGCGGAGAGGGCATCTCAGCACTTCCCCGGCTGAGTATCACGCGGGTTCATCAGCCGACCTCGCGTAGTTGGCTACTCGATTCGTTGCGCGGGTCGGATGGGGCGGGAAGGCTGGTTTACTCATGCCATGACGGTTTCCGGCCGCACGGAGCCCCGTGATCACGGCGACCCGGGAGACGCCCCCTCGGCGCCCCCGCCGCTGGCTCCCGTCGTCAACCCCGCTCGCCCGTCGGCCGCCGAAGAAGCGCGGACCATCGTCGCGTCGACCAACACCGGAACGCTGGCGAGCCTGACCTCCGACGGCGATCCGTGGGCCTCGCTCGTCACCTACGGCCTTCTCGACGGCGCGCCGGTTCTCTGTGTCTCCCACATGGCCGAGCACGGCCGCAACCTCGCCGCCGATCCCCGCGCGAGCCTCGCGATCGTCGGCCCGACAACCGATCCGGATCCGCTTGCCGGCGGCCGGGTCACCCTGGCCGGCGTGGTTCAGCGGCCCACCGGGCACGAACAACTCGCCGCAAAAGACGCCCACCTCGCCGCGGTACCGGCGGCGAAGTATTACATCGACTACAGCGACTTCGCGCTGTGGATCCTTCGCGTGCACCGTGTGCGCTGGGTCGGCGGCTACGGCCGGATGGATTCGGCTACCGGCGAGGCGTACGTTGCGGCGCAACCCGATCCGGTCCAGCCATACGCGGCCGGAGCCATCGCGCATTTGAACGCCGACCATTCCGAGTCGCTGCGGTTGATGGCGCAGACCCTTGGTGGCTACCCGGACACGACGGCTGCTGTGTGCACCGCGGTGGACCGCTACGGCCTCGACCTACGGGTCAGCACAGCACGGGGCGTGGCCTACACCCGAGTCGGATTCGACCCGGAGATCGGTTCCGTCGACGAGCTCCGTTCGGCCACAGTTGAACTTGCGCGGCACGCGCGCCTCGGTCACATCACAAAGCGGTCACAAAGAGGAGCCTCATGATCAGTGACGACCTGCGGCGCCGCCGCCTCGACACCATCAAAGAGCACATGGACACGGAGGTGACCAAGGAGTTCGATCGGACGCTGGCCACATTCAACGGGCACCCCCATTACGAGATCATCGCCACCGGTCAGATCTTCGACGGCGACGACGAGGTCATGGGCTACTACCGCACCACCCGGACCGCGTTCCCCGACCAGCGCCACGACAACGTCCGATATCACGTGGCCGATGACGCGGTCATCACCGAATTCGACCTTCTCGGAACCAATCTCGGAGAGTTCTACGGGCTGCCACCAACCGGCAGGTCGTTTCGGGTGCCGATCATCGCGGTCTTCTTCTTCGACGGCGACCGGATCGTCAACGAGCGGATCTATTTCGACACCGCAAGCCTGCTGACTCAGATCGGGCGCGCCGAACTGCTGACCCTGGCCGGGGCGGGCGATCAATGATCGTGCGCGATCTCAACTGCGGCACCGGCACGAGAGCTCGAGACGCGACGCCACGAGTACGGCTGCGACCTTGGGTTTCGGCCCGGGTGGAACCGTCCGCGGAGCCCGAAGTATGCATTCCGCGGTTGGTGGCGCAAAGCCAACGACGCACGGCTAATAAGGTGCGCTAACCGACCGCGGGTATCGATCATCTAATTCGGCGCAACTCTTCCTCAACGCAACTTTTTCCTCGATATGTATTGCTGCTGCGCGCAGTCGAGGCGGAGACTGAGGAGGCGCCATCGAGGACGCAGACAGGGGGTTGATTCGTGATCCCCACGGCCATAGACCGCGGGCTCGGCGACGATCTCGCTGCCGACTTGGCCTCTGCGGCGCTGACTCTGGCGCGCAAATTCTCCGATGGTGCGACAATGTGGTCTCTCGCACCGTCGTGGACGCCCCATGCCCAGCACATCGCTGTCGAATTCGTTCACCCGGTCATCGTCGGCAAGAGGGCGCTTCCCGCAGTGGCGTTGATCGGGCCAGACTTCGTCAGTGCCGCAAGGGTTTCCGTTCGCCCGGGTGACATCGTGATCGCGGTCGCTGATGCCGACGACCGCGACGTCTGCTCGGTCATGCGGCGGGCCCCGGCGTGGGGTGCGACGACGTTGTGGATCGGCAACGGCACGCGGCCGCCGGTCGGCGCGGCCGACCATGTGCTCTGGCTCGACGATCCCGACCCCCGTACGCCGGCAACCGGCGGCTTTGTTCTGCTGTACCACCTGCTGTGGGAGCTGACGCATGTCTGCTTCGAACACCCGGGGCTGATGAAGGCCGGCAACGGTGAATGCACCGAAGAAGTGTGCGTGACGTGCAGCGACGAGGGCCGACTGGGGGAAGTTCTGACTTCCTCGGTCGAGGGCGTGGCGCGAGTGCGCACAGGCGGGGGCGAGGAAGCCGTCTCGACCGTGCTGGTGGATCCGGTGGCACCGGGGGAGCTCGTGCTGGTGCACGCTGGGATGGCGATCAGCAAAGTGGGCGAGGAGTCGTGACGTGACCGGCAATCAAGCAGACACGGAAGCCACCAACTTCCTGTACCCGTTCATCGACGCCGAGGAGCGCGATTCCAAATCGCTTCTGGACGATCTGGCCGCGTCGGCGCGGTCAAAGGCAGCCGAAAGCGCTGCGCTGCGGCGCACAACCCTCGAGGCCAACGAGGACCTGGTGGCCACCGCGGCGGCGGAGATGGCCCGCCGCTTCGCCGCCGGCGGGCGCGTGTTCACCTTCGGCAACGGTGGCAGCTCTACCGACTCGACCACGCTGGCGGCCCTCTTCGCCCGTCCCCCGACCGGCGATCCGCTGCCGGCCTGGTCGTTGACCACGGACCAGGCGATCCTGACCGCGTTGGGCAATGACGTCGGCTTCGAGCTGGTGTTCGCCCGCCAGCTGATCGCGCGGGCACGGTCGGGTGACATCGCGATCGCGATGTCCACCAGCGGAAGTTCGCCCGATTTGATGGTCGCGCTGCGGGAGGCACGCCGGCGCGGTATGTACACCGTCGGCTTCGCCGGGTACGACGGCGGATCGTTCGCCACCAGCCCGGACGTCGACGCGTGCTTCGTGGTCCGGTCGCAGAGCGTGCATCGCATTCAGGAAGCGCAGGCCCTGTTGGGTTACCAACTCTGGGAGAGCGTTCACAGCCAAGGAGCCGGTGCCTAGTGGACAAGGTGGTAAGCGACTACCTCTCGTCGGGGCCAAAGTTCGCCGAGGCGAAGGTCATTGAGCGCATCGACGACTTCCGGCGGCGGCGACCGCGCCTACGGGACGAGGTCGTCACCCTGGCCCACGGAGCAGGCGGCAAGGCGTCAGCGGCCCTCGTCGACGCCGTCTTCGTCGAGGCGTTCCGGAACCCGCTCCTTGAGACACTGGGCGACAGTGCGGTTTTCACGCTCCCGAGCGGCGAGCGGATGGCAATGTCCACCGATTCGTTCGTCGTGCAGCCGTTGCGGTTCCCGGGCGGCTCGATCGGTCACCTCGCCGTGCACGGCACGCTCAACGATCTGGCCATGGCCGGTGCGGTTCCGTCCTGGGTGTCCGCGGCTTACGTGCTGGAAGAAGGATTTCCGATCGCCGAACTGAAGGAGATCGTCGCCGACATGGCCCTGGCCGCCGCGACGGCAGGAGTCCGGATCGTCACCGGCGACACGAAGGTCGTTCCGAAGGGGGCGGCCGACGGACTGTTCATCACCACGACGGGGGCGGGCATCGTCCCGCAGGGTCGGGAACTGTCGGCGTCATCAGTGCGGCCCGGCGACAAGGTGCTGCTGTCCGGCACGATGGGCGATCACGGCATGGCCGTGATGCTCGCCCGGGGTGACCTCGCCATAGAAGCCGACATCGTCTCTGACACCGCGGCCGTTAGCGGGCTGGTGGAAACGCTTCTCGAGGCGGCGCCGTCGACGCGTTGGTTGCGAGACCCCACGCGTGGTGGCGTCGGCACCGTCTGCAACGAACTGGCCCAAGCCGCCAATGTCGCGATCGTCCTCGATGAGCAGCGTCTGCCGGTGCGGCCGATGGTCAATGGTGCCTGTGAAATGCTGGGCATCGACCCGCTTTACGTTGCCAACGAGGGCAAGTTCATCGCGGTCGTCGCGCCGGAGGAAGCCGAAGCCGGGCTCGAGGCACTGCGGTCTCACCCGTTGGGTGCCGAGGCCGCGGAGATCGGTGAGGTCTTGGCCGAGCCTGCGGCCACCGTCGTCGTTCGTACTGGGTTCGGCGGCACGCGGATCGTCGACATGCTCGTCGGTGATCCCCTGCCGCGTATCTGCTGAGGAAGGATTCAAACGCTTATGTGCCTTGGAATTCCGGGACGTATCGTCGAGATCACCGACGCCGAGAACTATTTGGCCAAGGTTGACGTCAGCGGTGTGCAACGCACCATCAGCGTGCGATTGCTGGAGGAGGACATGCCCAAGCCCGACGAGTGGGTGCTCGTGCATGTCGGGTTCGCGATGGCCAAGATCGATGAAGCCGAAGCTCAACTGACTCTGAGCGCCGTCAAACAACTCGGCGACGCGTACAGCACCGAAATCGAAGCCTTCGACACCTCATCCATCGTCTGAACGCGGAAGAACACCATGCGATTTGTTGAAGAATTCCGGGACCCCGCCGCGGCACGCAGGCTGTTGTCGGCGATCGAAGCCCTGGTCGGCACCATCCACAGCGACGAGCCCTTCAAGTTCATGGAGGTGTGCGGCGGACACACCCACACCATCTACCGGCACGGCATCGAGCATCTGTTGCCGACGAATGTCGAACTCGTGCACGGTCCCGGCTGCCCGGTGTGCGTGATCCCGATGGGCCGCATCGATGACGCGATGTGGCTGGCCCGCCAACCCGACGTGATCTTCACCTGCTTCGGCGACATGATGCGAGTGCCGGGTTCGGACGGCAACCTGCTCGACGCCAAGGCCCGTGGCGCAGACGTGAGGTTCGTGTACTCGCCGCTCGACTCACTGAAGATCGCGATCGACAACCCGGACAAGCAGGTGGTGTTCTTCGCGATCGGATTCGAGACCACCGCGCCATCCACCGCCGTCACGCTGGTGCGCGCCCGCGAACTCGGTATGGGCAACTTCAGCGTGTTCTGCAACCACGTCACGATCATTCCGCCGATCAAGGCGATCCTGGAGTCGCCGGATCTGCGGCTGTCGGGATTCATCGGCCCCGGGCACGTGTCGACGGTGGTGGGCAACCGGCCGTACCGTTTCGTGCCCGAGGTCTACGGCAAGCCATTGGTGGTCGCAGGCTTTGAGCCACTTGACATCCTGGCGTCGGTCGCGATGCTGCTGCGCCAGATTCACGAGGGGCGCTGCGAGGTGGAGAACCAGTACTCGCGCGTCGTGCACGAGCAGGGCAACCCGGCCGCGCTGGCACTGATGGGACAGGTGTTCGCGTTGCGTCCGCACTTCGAATGGCGCGGTCTGGGCTTCATCTCGCAGAGCGCGCTGAAGCTGAACAACGATTTCGCCGAGTTCGACGCCGAGCGCAGATTCTCGATGCCCGGAGTGCGCGTCGCAGACCCGAAGGCGTGCCAGTGCGGTGAGGTGCTCAAGGGTGTGCTGAAGCCCTGGGAATGCAAAGTCTTCGGAACCGCGTGCACTCCCGAAACTCCGATCGGAACCTGCATGGTGTCGCCAGAGGGGGCGTGCGCGGCCTACTACAACTTCGGGCGGCTTCACCGCGACGCGGCCCAACTCGTCGGGCGGGCCGCGGCGAAGGCGTGACCGTTACCGGCTCTCCTCGATTCGGTTGACGGCATGGCCGATCGGGGCGGATGCGGTATGCGCCGTGATCAGATCAATGAGTCGTGGCCACGCACCCCGGGGTAGGTCGTGGCCGAGTCCGGTGATGGTTTCCAGGCGGGCGCCCGGGATAGCTCCTGCGGTCGCGATGCCGCCCGTCGGATTGACCATGCGGTCGTGGTCGCCGTGCAGGACCAGGGTCGGCACGTCGATCTGCTGCAGCTCTGCGGTGCGGTCTCCCGATGCGAAGATGGCGGCCAGCTGCCGCGCGACGCCGTCGGACGTCGGGTCCCGGTCCCAGCCGATGCCCGCTCTTTCCCGCACCCACTGCTCGTCGAATGCGAAACCATGAGAGCCGATGTGGCGGAAGATGATCACAGCCTGATCGATCGCCTCCTCCCGCGTTCGCGGCGACCGCGACTGCGCCCGCAGCATCCGCCACCATGTCGACAACGCGGGCCGTCCCGTGCGTGGTGCGCCCGTGGTGGACAACATCGACGTGAGCGTGCGGGCCCGTCCGGGGAAGTGCGCGGCGACGGTCTGGGCGATCATGCCGCCCATGGATATTCCGACAACGTGTGCATCGCGGTATCCGAGCGCGTCCAACAGGCCGACCGTATCGCGCGCCATATCGCCGAGATGGTACTGCCGGCTGCCGTTGCCGCCGCGCAGCATCGCGACCGGATGAGGCGCCCGAAAACGCATGTGGGTGGACCGACCGGTGTCGCGGTTGTCGAACCGGGTGACGCAATAGCCGCGGCCGGCCAACGCCGCGACGAATTGTTCTGGCCAGGAATGCAACTGCTGCCCGAGCCCGGCGATGAGCAGGATCGGAGGGTCGGCCGGGTCACCGGCCTGGTCGTAGCACAGCCGGATTCCGCGACCGACGTCGACGATGCTCTGGCGAGCCGTCACGCCGACACTCGTCGGGTACCGGCGGCCGGCGTCAGCGTAGATCCCGATGATCGCCGGTAGACGACCGCCCGCCCGCCGCGACCGGGAGCCGTGGCCACACCGCGGGAATGCACGCGCTCGCCAGGGGCATACGTTGTGCCGAACTCGAATTCGCGTAGCAGGGTGCGAAGCGTCACGTTCATCTCCATGTTCGCGAACGCGGCCCCGACGCATCTGCGCACCCCGCCCCCGAACGGGATCCACGAGGCGGTGTCCGGCGGATTGTCGAGGAAGCGGTCCGGGTTGAACGCTTTGGCATCGGGGAAGTTCTGCTCCGACGCGTGGGCGAGCCCGATGCTGACGATCACGTTGTGGCCTTCAGGAACGACCCACTCGCCCACACGAACTCGCTTCTTGGTTCGCCGGGTGGTGGCGTCGATGACAGGTCGGGTGCGCTGCACCTCCCAGATCGTCGCCTGTCGCAGCTCGGACCCGCCGGCGTCGACCTCGTCGGTCAACCGCGCAAGCAGGCGCGGGTGGCGACGCAACCGCTCGACGGCCCAGGCGAGCGTCGTCGCGGTGGTTTCGTGACCGGCGGTGAGCAGCGTTAACAACTCGTCGGCGACGTGCCGGTCGGAGATCGAACCGCCGTCGTCGTACCGTGCCTGCAGCAGCAGGGAGAGCACGTCGTTGCGCTCGTCGAACGCGGGATCCGACCGTGTGTCGGCAATCAGCGAGTCGATCACCGCATCGTAGCGCCGGCGGTAGTCGAGGAAACGCCCCCACGGGCTCCATGGCCCGAGGTCGCGCCGAGCGATCGGCGGCAACACCGCGATCCGGGATCCAAGCAGCACCGCAGGGGGCAGCAGGTCCCGCAATTCGTCGAGGGCGGCGCCCTCTGCGCCGAAGACCGCCCGCAGGATCGCGTTGAGGGTGATGCGCATCATCGGCTTCAGCGTTTCGAACTCCTTGCCTTCGGGCCAGGTCGCAATCTCGCGCATCACCTCGTCTTCGATGATCTGCTCGTAGCCCTGCATCCGCTTGCCGTGGAACGGCGGCACAACCAGTTTGCGCCGCCGCCGGTGTGCGTCGCCGTCGAGGCTGAAGGTCGAGCCCGGCCCGAGGACAGTGCCCAGATTTGAGGCCCGGCCGACGAGATCGGTGCTGGTGGTGAACACGTCTTTGACCGAGGCCGGGTCGCTGATCACCACCGACGGTCCGAAGATCGGCAAGTTGAGGGTGAAGGCCGTGCCGTATCGCCTACTGAGGACGCGCACCGCCTTGCCACGCGCGGCGACGATGGCGAGGCCCTGCACGATCCTCGGGACTCGCGCCGCGGGCGGGAGCCGCACCGGGTCGATCGTCGCTTCGCCCATGTCGTTGCCTCTCCATGGTGGTACTCACATGGTGGTACTCAAAGGTACCAACTCACGGTACCCCGGTGGTACCGGCGAACGACAACGTGGTGTTTGCCGCCGCGCGACCGCCACGTCGCTACCCGTCGCTATAGCAGGGTCTCGGCGGCAATCATCGATGCCGATATCGCAGCCGGGAAGCCGCCGTAGAACGCGAGATGTGTGATGAGGGCGGAGATCTCGTCGATGCTCAGACCGTTCTGGATACCCCGTCGCAGATGAGCCGGGAGCTCTTCGGGGCGGTACAGCACGGTGAGCGCGGCGAGGGTGGCGATGCTGCGGTCCCGAGGGCTGAGCCGCTCGTCGGTCCAGACCCGTGAGTACAGCGGATCGTTGACCAGTTCGGTCAATTCGGGCGTGAAGCGCCGCGCGGCCTCGCGTGGCGACTCGGGGAAGTTCGTCATCAGCCAACGCTAGTTGGGTTGGTCGATCCCCTGCTCGGCAAGCCAGGCGGCGGCGCGGCGTTTCGACGCCCGGGACAACCACGCATCTTGGATCAGCTCGGCCAGTTCGGTCTTGCCGATGCGGGCCAACTCCGATTCCCTCACGAGCACCGACAGATGACCGTTGAAATGATCCGTGCTGAAGAACGGCGTGTTCGTGTCCTGGACCAACGCACGCTTGTCGGCCTCCGACTCGACCCAGATCACGATCACGTCGGTGTACGGTTCGCCACTCACCGGGTCTTTCGCGTCGGGTCGTGGGTTGCGGAAGAACACGAATGACTTGCCGCCGACCTGGTAGACCGCGTTGCCCTTGGGCCCTTCGATCCTTGTCACATGGGGCATCGCCGCGGCGATTTCATGAACATCGCTGACCCGCGCCGGTCGATCGGCCATCACCGAACCGTACCGTCGCGGCCCAACGCAACGCAGCCATCGCGAAATGTGGTGTTGCAGTTGCTGGTTGTTGACGATCAATTCGACGCAGTCCTCGCCAAAGGTCGGCGATAAGCTGGTCACCAACATTGAAAACTGGGACGCGAGGGCTATGACGAAACCGAGCCGTGAGGAGCTCGAAAGCCTGGTGACAGCCGACATGCGCGCATCACCGTCGCCGAAACCGCCGGATCACCATTGACATCACGAGAGTTGAGTCGGCGCATGGAGGTGTCGGGCTCTGCGATCGCTTACTTTGTCGACCGCATGACCGCGTCGGGCCATGTTCGGCGCGAGTCGCACCCGGTCGACCGACGGAAGGTCATCCTGCGGTACGCCGACCATGGGATGGAACTCGCAACCGCCTTCTTCACCCCGCTCGCCGATCACGTGCACGCCGCATTGGTTCACGACCGGACCTCGCGGCAGCGCACGGTGTCTTCACCGCGCTGATCGCGGCGATGGCGGCGTTCGAAGATGAGGTCGACCAATGATTGAGCGGCGAAGGCCGGACCAACGCTGGCTGCTTAACGCGGGGTCGCCTCCAGCTGACGCCTGACAACGGGCGCAGACGCAACCTGTCCCAGCCCGCCGCTTTCATACCTGTTGCCCATCCCCTTTCGGCGGTAAACCTTCTTCGCCGTGCGAAGAGATCAGGCGTTGACGTAGGCGAGTAGTTCGTCGAGCGCAACAGCGAAGTCATCCGCCAATTCCCACAGGTCCGGAAGCAGGTCGGGGCAGGAAATGATGCCGATGTCGAGTTTGCCGTTCAGCGACATCACCGTGATATTCAGGCCCGACCCGTGGAATATCGGCCCGAGCGGATACATCGCCACAACTTCGGCGCCCAGGAAGTACAGCGCTGTTTGTGGGCCCGCGACATTGGAGATGATCAGGTTGTAGACCGGGCTCTGCGCGCGCGGGCTCGTGGCGACCAGTCGCATGACCAACCCGAACAGCACTCGGGCAGTGACCTCGGTCCAGTCCTGCAGCAGCGTGGGTGCGATGGCCGAACTGTGTTCCTTGGCAATGGTGCTGGCCTGGGGGATCGCCCGGAGCCGCTCCACCGGGTCGCTGATGTGCGTTCCGAGACGGCAGAACATCCCCGAGAGCTGGTTGCGGCCGGGCCGGTCGGACTTGTGATGGACCGACACCGGGACCATCGCCACCAGGGATGTGTCGGGCAGTTGGTAACTATCAAGCAGGAACCGCCGCAGCGCACCCGCGCACAACGCCATCACCACGTCGTTCACCTTGATGTCGAAACGGTTCTTCACCTCCTTGACGTCTCCCAGCTTCAGCTCGGTGAAGGCGATGTTGCGGTGACCGGTGATCGAGTCGTTGAAGGGGGTCGGCGGCGCGGCGAATGGCGGGGCCATAACCAGACCACTGCGCGCGCGACGCAGCGTTTTCAAAACCGTCGAGACCGTCGTGGGCAGCACATTGGCCAGCTTCAGCGGACGGGTGGCGAACCGCAGTAGGCCGCTCGCGGCGCTCTCCAGTGGGCCGGCGTCACCGGGGCCTGCCAACGGATCAGGCGGCGCCGCGTCGGGTTCGATACTGCATAACTGCGATAGCAGGCTGGCGCCGGTCACCCCGTCCACGGCGGCGTGATGAACCTTGGTCATCACCGCCAGCGGCCCGCCCTCATGCGCTCGCGGCCGGCGATGCCCTCGATGACCCACATCTCCCACAACGGCCTGCCGCGATCCAGCGGCAGGGCGGCGATGTGCCCGCAGATCGTGGCCAACTCTCGGCGCCCTCCCGGCGAAGGCAGGCCGATGCGGTGCAGATGACGATCGATATCGAAGTCGTTGTCCTCGATCCAGACCGGATGGTCCAGGTTGAGCTGGCTGTCGGCCACCTTCGCGCGGAACTCCGGCATGGCCTTGATCCGCAGGCTCAGCTCGTAACGAAACCGATCAAAGGTGTAGCCGCCGGGCATCGTCGAGGTGTCCAGCTCCAAGATGGAACACACGTTCAGCGGCTGACTGGAGCTTTCGAGGTAAAGGAAACTGGCGTCGAGTCCGCTCAGCCTCTCCATGGCGGCGATGGTAGGTACGCCTGCGCCGGCGGGCTATTGGTCGGGCCACCAAAAATTCGGCGCGGCAACGTTACCGTCCGGGCGCCGATCACCCGACGACTTGGCGTGGGGCGCCGAAAGTCGGCTCAGGCGAGACCATTACCCGGTTGACGACCGACTCGACCGCGGACCGCAGTCCGGGTACGAACACCTCGGACTGCATCGTGCAGCAGGCATGCCCGGCGTTGATGGTCACGGCGTGCGCGGCCGGAATCTGGCTGGCCAGCCACCGCTGGTGCCGCGGCGGGATGACCCTGTCACGCGTCGGAATCACGACCGAGGTCGGCACGTCGATGCCGGCGATCCAGGCCCTGGAGTCGAAGCGGGTGATTTCCGCCAGCGCACGCAGCATCGCCCCGTGGCTGGTCCTGCGAAACTGGCCCACTGCCCACAGGCGGTCGTTCGACACCGCTTCGTCCGCCGTGCGCAGGAGCGCTGCGGTGCCCGGCCGTGGCGGCGGGCTGAACGCGTCGACCAGTGCCGCGAAGATACCGGTCGCAACCCGTTCGTGGGGCGCGCGCCCGAATGTCGCGGCCGCCGCGCACAGCACCAGTGCGTCGACCCTGTCCCGGTGACGTTGCCACACCAGCTGAGCAACCAGCGATCCCATCGAAAAGCCGACCGGGATGAATGTCTCGATGCCAAGCCCGTCGGCGAGCGCGGCCACGTCGCCGGCGCAGTCCTCCAACAAGAAACGTGGTGAGCTGATACCCGAGCCGTGCCAGCGCTGGTCGAACACCACCACGCGCCCGAAATCCCGCATCGCCTCCAGCGAGGGATACCACGTCAACAGGCCCGTGCACGCCACCGAGTGCAGCAACATAAATGTCGGGCGCCCGACAACGCGGCCGGAGTCCACGACGTAAGTGCTACCCCTGCCGGGCAGGTCTACGACCCGGCCGACAGGCAGCCGGCCAACAGGGGCGACCCCGGGCAGTTTGACCGACCGGAGCGGCAAGGGCAGGCCCAGCGGGGCACGCGGGATGTCAATCACGCAATTAGAGCACGCCGACGCCGGCGCAGAGCAGTTTTCGATATGGTTCGGCCACAACTGATTTCGCGTGCCAGCGGTCAACTGGCCCGACGCTGCCACTAGCGGCTTTGCACCCAACTGTTCCGGCCGACACATTCCGGGCTGGCGCACCGGCGATCGGTACGCCTACTCAAGATGGTGCGCACGGCGCCGCCGCCGTGAGCGTTGCACACCAGTTCGGTGTCGCCCCCGCACACTCGGCACGGATGCTGCGGCCTTCCCCCGCGCAGGGTCACGGAGAGCAACATCGAGCCACGCTGTTCCGGTGAACCATCGGCGAAACTGCCGTCCGATGCTGCTCAGACGATAATCACATTCTCCCTAGGAGTTAACCCCATTCCGGCGCCGGTGGGGGCGAGTTCGGCAATTCGGTGCCAGGCCGGTCGGATCAGTCGGTGAGCATCAGATACTGGGAGGCCATCTGCTGCTGGACGTCGAGCAGCTGCGCAGACACGGCCTTGAACGCGTATCGGTCGGCGCTGCCGAAACACTGAAAGCGCGCCTCCGACTCGTCCCGGCGAGTTTGCCCCATGTCGAAACACTTCACCGACGGCACACCCACAACGCCGGCATCCGGCTTGGCTCCCGGCCGGGTGCCCGTGTCGGCCGCCGCCATCTCGACCATCTGCTGTGCGCCCGCGTGGTCTCGCGCGCGGTACACGGTGGTACGCAGGATCGCCACTGCGTCGACGCCGGCGGCGGCGTACATCTGCCGCGCACTGGGGTCGGCCTCGAAGTGCAGCGCCCCTTGCGGCTGATAATCCCCGAAATTGGCCATGCCCTCGGCACCCTTGTCGGGCGGTACCACCCGATTGAGGAACCCGGTGGAATCGATGGGCAGGTCCGGCAAGTGGGCTGGGTCGGTGGGCACGAAGGCATCGATGCGCGGCATCTGCAAATCCAGCGTGGCGGCCACGAGATGCGCGGCCGCGTCGGCTCCTTGCGGGGACTGCGCATATTGGTAGAGCAGGTAGGGGCCGTGCGGATCGAAGCTTGCCACGGCGTGGAAATCCTGGGCGTCGTAAGCGGCCGCCAAAGCTGCCGGGTAATTCGGGATCGGGACCGGGTGCCCGGGCACCGGCGGTGGCACCTTGGCGGCGAGTTCTGAGGCGGCGGCAGTAGCAGCGGCGGGATCGGGAAAACGCAACACCACGTTGATCAGTAGCTCCTGATCGCCGCCTCCGCCGGACACGCGGCAGGTGGAAAACCCGAATAGAACGTGATGCGCCGCCGCGATCTCTGGGCCGGGCGACGGTATGTCGATAGAGATCACTCCTGGCATCCCCAGGGTCCCGGTGTTGAACCACGACGGCGTCGTCAGCGCCGGGTCGACTTCGTCCGGGAGGACGACGTTGGCGGCCATCCGGTGTGCGTCGATGACCGCGCCGACGCCCGCCGAGTTCGCGTTGCCGTACGGCGTCCCGGGCTTCGCGGGATAGTTGCCGGGGTCGAGCGCCGAAGTGCCAGTCCCTTCGGCGGCCGGGGCGCTGCTCGGTTTGACGACCGAACCCGTCACCGTCGAGCTGCATCCGGCGACGGCAACGGCGACGGAAATGACGAGGGCCGCCGGCAGGCAGGAGAACCGTACACGCATAAGCATGCTGTCCCTCCTGCCGCTGTCGTCGTGCGGCCGACGCTACCGCAACTTGCTGGTCAGCGACCATGAGAAGAGCGAATCATCCGACGAGAAACACCGGGTGGCTTACCGCCGCACGCTCGAATTCCTCTACGGAAGCCTTCATATCGACGTCGAGATAGGGAAGTACCAAAAAACGTCGGTACAGGTTGACGATCAGCCGTGGGATGCCGGGCGCACCGGTCTGCAGGGCGTAACGCAGGATCGGTGCGGCCCGCTCGGGTGGCAGTTCGACCGCGGTGATCTTCTCGGTTCGCCGCCCACGGCGCAGCGTGGCCTCCCCACCGGCTGCCCGAAGGTTGCGCACCCAGTTCACAACCCCGTACGCCGCTACCAGATAGCGATCACCGTCCTGCGGGAACACCACGAGCGGGACTTCGATCGATCGGCCGGTCTTGCGGCCGCGGACGCGCAGAATCGCGAAGGTTCCCATCGGCACGCCCGCCGAAAGAAGCGACCTCATGACCGCGTTGTTGAAACGAACGAAGGTGCCCACGCGGTATTGCTTCGGCATCGTGGCGGCTCCCTACGGCGCAGCGACCTCGAAGGCCACACCGTAGAGCCCGGGGTGAGCGGTGACCCGGCACTCTGCGAGGGAGCGGCGAACGCTGTCCTGGAATGCCGGCTGGGCGGTCGCCGCCTGCAGCGCATCGGCGCTCTCCCACTCCGCGACGTTGATCAACTGGAAACGCGAGTCAGGTGACAGCGCGCGGTGCAGTCGGAAGGAGCGGAATCCCGGCTGAATGCTCATGAACTCAGCCCGTTCGCGCCACCCGGCCAGAAACCGCTCCTGCTCATCCGGTTCTATTTCGAACACATTGATCAAGGTGACCATCTGAACCTCCCAGCGCGTATCTGCCTCACAACACCGACACGTGGCAACGGCAGGATGTGACCGCGCGGGCGGCATTCAACGCAATAATTTGGCCTGCAACGCATCCAGGACAGCGATGTGATCGGCGGGAACACCAACATGCATGACGACATCGGTCCCGATCGGCTCGAAGGCGAAGGTGAAAAACGAGCAGCACCGGCTTTCCCGCTCCGCCAGGTCGCGGCCCGTCGGCTCGGCGTCGGGCGGAAGCGCGATATCGAGTCGATTCCGGTCCGCGCGCCGCAGCCAGCGGGCCCTGGAGAACAACTCTTCGAACTCGGCTACCCGCGTCGGTTGTTCGGTCGTGGGCAGCGTACATGCGGGCGACACCCATTCGCGTGCCTTGTCGGACGCCATCAACCCACGATAGGCGCCGCGCCGCCCGGTGTCAGCCGCCAACCAGCAGACCTGCCAAACACGCACGATAACAACGCGATTACGGCCCGCGTGGCCTACGCGATCGTGGTGCGCAGGCTGGTAATTTGCCGGTGTTACTGCGGGCGAGAGATAGGGCGTGGTTGCGGTGGTGGCGTTCGTTGGCAAGGTTCGACGCACGTGGCCAAGCAGGCTGGCGGTCGCTGGCCTCATCGCCGCCGTCCTGCCTGGCCTAGTCGGTGTGAGCGGGCTGTCGCCGACAGCCGAGGCGTACTCACGAAAAAGTCTGCCGGTCGAGCAATTGGACGTGCCGTCCCCGTCGATGGGGCGCAGCATCCGCGTCCAGTTCCAGGGCGGCGGCACGCACGCGCTCTTCCTGCTCGACGGGCTGCGGGCTCAGGACGACGACAACGGCTGGGACATCAACACCCAGGCGTTCGAATGGTTTTACCAGTCCGGTTTGTCGGTCGTGATGCCCGTCGGCGGCCAGTCCAGTTTCTACACCGACTGGTACCAGCCGGCAGCAGGCTCCGATGGAACCCTGACCTACAAATGGGAGACCTTCCTCACCCAGGAGCTGCCGGGCTGGCTGGCCGCCAACAGGAGCATCGACCCGAATGGCAATGCCGTTGTGGGCCTGTCGATGTCGGGGGGCGCCGCGTTGACTCTCGCGATTTGGCACCCGGCACAGTACATCTTCGCCGGCTCCCTGTCGGGCTTCTTGAATCCGTCCGAGGGTTTGTGGCCCACGATGATCGGCCTGGCGATGAAAGACGCCGGCGGCTACAACGCGACTGACATGTGGGGGCCGGCAAGCGATCCGGCCTGGCGGCGCAACGATCCCACTGTCAACATCGGCGCGCTGGTGGCCAACGACACCGCTATCTGGGTCTACTGCGGCAACGGCGCCCCGTCGGACCTCGACGCCGACGCCACCGGCGGCACCATGTTCAGCGCACAGTTCCTCGAGGACATCACTCTTCGCACCAACAAGGACTTCCAGCAGAAGTACCTCGCGGCGGGCGGCCATAACGGGGTGTTCAACTTCCCCACGAGCGGCACCCACAGCTGGGGCTACTGGGGTTCGCAGCTTCAGTCGATGAAGCCTGACCTACTGCGGGTGCTCGGGGCCACACCCCCTAGCTGAGCTCTCACAGCATCATTGATGGCAGCTGCTCTCGCTGCTGCGCAACTACCTGCGGCCCGAGAAACCACTACGCGGGGCCGTCCAAGACGCGAAAATAGGCTCGGACAAAAACATCCCACACGTGTCGGCGCCGCTGATCGTCAAGTACATCACCAACCCGCAGCTACTCGGTCTGCTATGACGTCTCGCGGTCGTCCGGTGTTTGCGCGAGGAGCCTGATTCCGACCGGTGCGGTAAAGCTTTGCAGGACAAGGCTTGCGGTGACCGTGACGACGACAACCTGTGAGATGACCGCGCTCTGGTGGATTTCGCCCCTGCCGATCACCAGCAGGCCCAGGACCAAGGTCCCGATCCCGCGCGGGCCGAACCAACCCATGAACAGGATGCTTCGTGCCGACAGGCCGCTGCGGATCATCGCGACGGCGACCGCGATGACGCGGACCAGGATCAACGACACCCCCGCGAAGACCACCACCCGCCAGCCGGCATGCTGCCATGCGGATGTGACGGCGAAGCCACCGAAGATCGCAAACACCAGCAGTTCCAGGAGCTCGCCCGCGGCGTCAGAGACCTGTGTCGTCGCCCGCTCGTCGCCACCCTCCAGCGACACCATCGCATAGGCCAGGCCTCCGACGAACGCGGTGACGAAGCCGCTGGCGTGCAACCGCTCGCCGACCTCAAAGCAGATCAGCGCCAGTGCAAGTGTCGCCAATTGTGCCCACGTGTCGCTCATCCAACCGCGCTTGCGAGACCGGGAGATGACGATGCCGCCGAGCACGCCGATGCCCGCACCGACCAGGAGCGAGACGAATTCGGTGCGGAACGCGAACCACGCCCAGCGGGCCGGAGCCCGATCGGAATGTTCGGACGCCAGGGCGAGCGCGCCAAGGAGCGCCGCCAACGCGAATCCGTCATAGAAGCCGCTTTCGGTGGAAAGTGCGTGCCTGACCCGTTCGGGAATGCGGCGATCCTCGAGCAAGGCGTCGATGAGCGCTACCTCGGTCGGAGCGACGATCACCGCGAGACACACCGCTTCCCACACCGGGAGCACCGGCAAGACAACGATCGCCGTCGCGGTGCCCAGCGCGATCGTGATGGGTATACCGATCGCCAGTAGGCGCACGGTCAGATGTCCGCGACGGAATATTTTGCGCAGGTTGAGGATCGACGCTTGGTTGAACAAGATCACAGTCAGCGCCAGCTGGGCGAGGACAGTGAAGGCCTCGGCGCCCGCGTCGATCTTCACCCAGCCGAGTCCGGACGGCCCCAAGGCCATCCCGGCGCCGACGAAAATCAGGGCCGGCGCCAGGTACCACCGGCGGACCAGGCCCGACACGACCGCGTAGCAGAGCACCAGGATGGTGAGGACGAAGGCCGTCTCGGTGTGCATTAGCCGTTCATTATTCTCCCGATCGCCGTTGCCGCACGGACCACGCGTCGGCGTGGGTTAGCGTCCCGCGGATTGGGACCGAGCAGGTCGATGCCGATTCCGAGCGGGGCGATGGTCGCCGGCAACTATCCGATACATCCAGCTGGGTGGCTCGGATCATGTCGGCGGGACCTCCGTGCGTGTGGTGGTGCGTGCGGATCGCAATCTGCTGCCCACTATCGCCGCATTCGTTGTTGCGCTGACGGCGTTCTCGGTCGGACGACTGTGGCAATCTCGGCGAGGACAGCCTGCGGATTCTGGCTTCGGTCGCGGTGACGCTCATTTGGACGATCTCGATCGCGCTGGGCATCCAGGCCGGGCTGTTGCTGTGGCGCGGCGGCCGTCAGCTGCGACTGGCCGTCCGCAGACCGACGACGCCCATTGGGCCGCAGCGAGAACACAATTCAGACGGGCGTTGAACAGCGGCGACGGCCGCGTCCCCCGCCTCGGTCGGCTGGGTCAGCCCGGCGGCGGAGGCGGGGAGTCGGCGGGCGGCGGAGCCGGCGGCGCGACCTGGTCCGGCGACCCGGGTTCCTGCTCCGAAGGGGGCTTATGCAGGCCCGGAACGTGCTCGAGGATCTTCGTCAGCAGCGGCGAATGGTCGTGCAACGTTCCCTGGTCGGTTTGAGCCGGTGGCACCATCGGGGTGGTCGGCTCCACCGGTGGAGGAACCACTCCGGCCGGGACGTCGCCGGCCGGAGGGCCGGCAGCGGGCTGCTCGTCGGGTGCGGTCTGCTCCGGCGGCGCCTCCGGAGCGTCGACGACGGGCGCAGACTCGGGCGGTGGCGCGGGCGGCGGTTCAGCGGCCGGCGGCGGGATCGCCGCGATAGGCGGCGCCGCGGGCGGTGCGACGGCCTGCACCATCGCCGGCGCATCCGACGTGTGGGCCACCGGCCGATGATCGGCCGGCTTGGCGTTGCTGTCCGACGTCAGCTTCAACCCCACCGCCAGGGAAACCGACACCACGAACGTCAGTGCGCCGGCAACGAGCATCGTCAACGCGCCGAGGTACGGGAGAGGCATCCTTCGGGGTTGCTTGCCGCTCGGCGGCGTGGCGCGCAGATCCAGGTCCGCCCACTCGGCGTCCCGCGCCGACGCCAGGGCCGCGCCCCGCGCGAGTGCCAGCTCGGCCTCGGCCGGGGCGACGACCGGCACCGGCAATCTCCGATGAAGCCGTGCGGTGAGCGCGTCGATGTCGCAGCCCGAGCCGACGACGACCAACCCATCGGGCTGCCAACCGTCTCGATCCAGGATCACGGTCAGCCAGTCCACCAGGGCGGCCTCGGTATCGACGGCATGGTTGACGATGGTCCGCACCCCACCGTGACGGCTGTCCACCTCCAGCGCCATCACCGCTCCGGGCTCGACGACGCACACCGCGGTTTTCTCGTAATCGACGACGCGCCCGATGCCGCGTGCCAACGCTTCGGTGGCCTCCGGCAAACCAACCGCGACCACGTCGTCGATCCCGGACTCGACCAACGACTCGAGCAGTACGGAGCCCTCCCAGTCGGCTTCGTCGCTCCAGGTGACACCGATTGACGCCAACCGGTGACCTCCGGCGGCCGCCACCGCCTCGGTGCGCAACATGGCCGTTGCGACATGCTCGGACACGGTCACAGCGGTGACGCCACCGCCCGCGCGCACGTCGAAAGCATCGCGGTCCAAGGTGGCACCGTCCGCTCCTCGCCCTTCAACAAGAACGAAACCGACGGTGGTCGGCGTCACCGACAGGCCGAGCACCATGTCCACTTTTGCACCCCCTTCGCCCCAAGACATTCATTGCCATGACCGCGCGACTTCTTGACGCGTACCGGCAACGGACCGGGGCGGGTTGGTCGTCGTTGGACGTAACCCGGGTGAGCCTACCCAACCACTCCGGCGCCGGCCCACCGACTCCCTATCGCTTCGCGCCGGGCCAAGGTCGGTGCGCAGTTGGGCTTGTGCTCGATGGGCTTTTGGGGGAATTGTTGCTTAACAAGGAGGGACGTGATGGCAGACAAGACGAATACTTCCCAGGGCGCTGGAGCCGCTCCCACCGCGGACAGTCCTGGCGCCATCCGTAACGTGGTGCTGGTCGGCCCGTCATCTTCCGGCAAAACCACGCTCGTCGAGGGGCTCCTTTTGGCATCGGGCGTGCTTACCAGAGCCGGCTCGGTCGTCGACGGCACGACGGTGTGCGACAGCGACGAGGCGGAGATCAGGCAGCAGCGGTCGGTGGGCCTCGCGTTGGCGCCGTTGGCGCACGACGGCGTGAAGGTCAACCTGGTCGACACGCCCGGGTACGCCGATTTCGTCGGCGAGCTCCGAGCCGGGCTCCGGGCCGCGGATTGCGCCTTGTTCGTGATCGCCGCGAACGAGGGCGTCGACGAGCCGACCAAGTCGCTGTGGCACGAGTGCGACGAGGTCGGCATGCCGCGGGCGGTGGTGATCACGAAACTCGACCACGCCAGGGCAAACTACGAGGACGCTCTGGACGCCGCCCGGAACGCGTTCGGCGACAAGGTTCTGCCGCTTTATCTGCCAGCCGGCGACGGTCTGATCGGGCTGCTCTCTCAGACCCACTACGAATACACCGACGGCAAGCGCACGACACACGAGCCGGACCCGTCCTACGCCGACCAGATCGAGGAACTGCGCGGCACGCTCATCGAGGGAATCATCGAGGAATCCGAGGACGAGACGCTCATGGAGCGCTATCTCGGCGGCGAGGAGATCGATCAGGCCGTGCTGATCGACGACCTGGAGAAGGCGGTGGCGCGCGGGTCGTTCTTCCCGGTCATCCCGGTCTGCAGCGGCACCGGCGTCGGCACCCAGGAGCTGCTCGAGATCGTCACGAGCGCTTTTCCATCTCCCCTCGAGCATCAGCTGCCCGAGGTGTTCACGCCGCAGGGCGCCGCGCGCAACAACGTCACGTGCGATCCAAGCGGTTCGCTGCTGGCCGAGGTGGTGAAGACGACGGCGGATCCGTACGTCGGCAGGGTGAGTCTGGTCCGGGTGTTTTCCGGGACCATCAGGCCCGACGCGACGGTTCACGTGTCGGGCCATTTTTCGTCCTTCTTCGGGTCCGGGAATTCCCACGCCGACCACGACGAGGACGAACGCATCGGGCCGTTGTCGTTTCCGCTGGGCCGCCAGCAGCGCCCAGCGCCCTCCGTGATCGCCGGCGACATCTGCGCGATCGGCCGGCTGACCCGAGCCGAGACCGGGGACACGCTGTCCGAGAAATCCGAGCAGTTCGTCCTCAAGCCGTGGACGATGCCGGAGCCGCTGCTGCCGATTGCGGTGCAAGCGCGCGCCAAGACCGACGAGGACAAACTGTCGGTCGGGTTGGCCCGGTTGGCGGCTGAAGACCCGTCGCTGCGTATCGAGCAGAACCAGGAAACACACCAGATCGTGCTGTGGTGCATGGGAGAGGCGCACGCCGGCGTCGTGCTCGACGGGTTGGCCAACCGCTACGGCGTGAAGGTCGACACGATCGATGTCCGCGTTCCGCTGCGAGAAACATTCGCCGGCAATGCAAAAGGCCACGGCAGGCACGTGAAACAGTCCGGCGGACATGGTCAGTACGCCGTCTGCGACATCGAGGTCGAACCCCTGCCCGAGGGCTCGGGCTTCGAGTTCGTCGACAAGGTGGTGGGCGGCGCGGTGCCGCGCCAGTTCATCCCCAGCGTCGAGAAAGGCGTGCGGGCGCAGATGGACAAGGGGGTCGACGCCGGCTATCCGATGGTCGACATCCGGGTCACCTTGTTCGACGGAAAGGCGCACAGCGTCGACTCGTCCGACTTCGCGTTTCAGATGGCGGGCAGCCTCGCGCTGCGCGAGGCTGCGGCCGCAACCAGGGTGAGCCTGCTCGAGCCGGTGGACGAGGTGTCGGTGGTCGTTTCCGACGACCTCGTCGGCGCGGTGATGAGCGACCTTTCTGGACGCCGCGGCCGCCTACTGGGCAGCGAGAACGTCGGCGACGAACGCACTTTGGTGAAGGCCGAGGTCCCCCAGATCGAGCTCACCCGGTATGCCATCGACTTGCGCTCGCTCTCGCACGGCGCCGGCTCCTTCACGCGGTCTTTTGTCCGCTACGAACCGATGCCGGAGTCCGCCGCCGCGCGCGTGAGGGCCAGCGCCTGACGGTGACCGGTTACCCGGGCGCCGGGGGTTGTCTAGCGACTACCCGCCGTTGCCGGGAGCGCCGGGGAACCCGCCGGAGCCGCAACCGACACCGGCGACGCAGCCGCCGCCGCCCGGACCGTTGATGTTGATCCCGCCGGACCCGCATCCGACACCGGGCACGCAGCCGTTGCCGCCCGGAAGGCCCGGACCGTTGCTGTTGGCCCCGCCGGAGCCGCAACCCGAGCCGTTGACGCAGCCGCCGCCGCCCGGACCGTCACCGGGGTCATTCGGGGCAAAAAAGCTGGTCGCTGCGGTAACCGCCGCTGGAGCAGCCGAGGTGGTATCGGCCAGGGCCGCGGGTGCGGCGGCGATCGCTGCCGCGGCGGCTCCCGCCACGAACAGCGGTGTGATGAAGTTGAGTTTCGCTGTCATGTCTTCCGCGTACCATCTGGGCACGGAGTTGAAACACCTACGTTGAAACACCTACGAGGAATTTCCCGCCGAGCAGCCCCCGCCGGGGGCCCGGCGCTGCGATGACGTGCTTGGCTATTGGCCTGAGGGAACAAAAGTCCACGCGTTATAACGCGGATCCCAGACTGCCTTTTGCGGTACACCACACGAGTAGTCATAAGGCCAAGGACACATCACCGGCGGCGGAGGCGGCGGTGGCGGCGGCGCCCACGGCGGCGCCCACGGCTGCGCCCACGTCGGCGCGGGCTGGTACCACTCGGGGACCGGCGGCGGGGGCACACACACCCTGGCCACCGGATCCCACGTGCGACCGCCACAATCGGCCGAACTGACAGCCGGCGTCGCGAGCGTGACGATCGCCATCGGCGACAACGCCACCATGGTGATGGTGGCCAGACGGCCAAGAAACATTCTCATCGCACCAACTCCCCGCAGGAACCGACGCTGACGGCTTCAGCCTATGCCGGGCGGAGAGCTCGGTTCATGCATTTGAGTAGCCGCCAGCATGACGAAGGCGGCTTGACGGCACCGGCATCCGTCAGCTGGCCGCGTACTGGATCACCGGCTCCGTGTCGACCTGGCCGCCGGGTTGCACGATGGCCACCGCGTTGGGCCGCACTTGATACCGGGTTCCGTCGGCCGGGTTCGTGACGTCGAACCCGCC
This sequence comes from uncultured Actinomycetota bacterium, assembly GCA_963811535.1. GTDB lineage: Bacteria > Actinomycetota > Actinomycetes > Mycobacteriales > Mycobacteriaceae > Mycobacterium. The sequence goes on from CAWERF010000005.1 coordinate 1,086,416, forward strand.
CGAAGAGCGCACCGCATTGGCGAGTTGGATGCTGGCGCCGTCGCTGAGGCGGACGGCCCGGTAATGGAAGTCGCCGCGCCCCGACTCGCACGCCACCACCTGAGACTTGGTGGTCTGGGCGATCACTGCCGCCGGCGCATTTCCCGGGTCACATCGGGCGAAGGAACCCACGACGCCCTGGGCGTCGGTGCCGGGCAGGCTCGCACCCGGTGCCGGGCTGGTTGACGTCGGACTGGTCGTCGTCGTGGTTTCCGTGGTTGTGGGTCTCGTGGTGGCGGTCGTCGTCGCGGATTCCGTGCTGGTCTCGGTCACTGTTGGGGCGGGCGGCACGGCTACGGGTGCGGCGGGCGCATTGTCGTTGCGGAGAAACAGGTACGCCGCGATCAATGCGGCCACCGCGAGCGCCCCGACCGCCGCCCCGGCCAGGACCATCTGCCCGCGCCCAAAACCACGCCTGGCGACGGGTTTTGCCGGTGGCCGCGGGTGAGGCCCGTACGGGATGAATCCCGTCCCGGACGGGTCCGGGTAGATCGTGGAGAACTCCCGGGTGGTCGGCGGCGGGGTGTGCGCAGAAACGACGCCGGCCGGCGACTGGTTCAACATGGCCGCCGCGGTTGCGGCGTTGGCAAGCTCGCCCGCCGACGAGAACCGCGCGGCGGGCTGCTTGGCCATCCCCCGGGCGATCACGCCGTCGAACGCGCGGTTGAGTCCGCGTCGCGTGACGCTGGGCTGTGGCGGCGGCGACAGCATGTGGGCGCTCATCAGCTGGCCTAGGTCCTTCACCGGGAAGGGCGGCCTGCCCGTGAGGCACTCGTGCAGCAGACACGCCAGCGCGTAGATGTCGACCTGCGGACCGACCCGCCCGCCGGTAAACCGTTCGGGAGCCATGTAGGCGCACGATCCGATCGCGGCCCCGGTCTTTGTGAGGCCGCTGTCGCCGCCGGCGTGGGCGATGCCGAAGTCGACGAGGTAGGCGAAGTCGTTGGGCGTGAGCAGCACATTCTCCGGCTTGATGTCACGGTGTATCAGGCCGTCGGCATGGGCGGCATCCAGTGCCGAAGCGACCTGCGTGATGATCGACGCGGCGCGGGCCGGATCGACCGGCCCGTGTTGTTTCAGCGCATCCTTGAGGTTGGTGCCTTCAACCAGGCGCATGTCGATGTAGAGCACACCGCCGATGTCGCCCCAGTCGTGCACCGGGATGACGTGTGGCTCCTGCAGCCGCGCGGCGACTCGGGACTCACGTCGGAATCGCTCCTGGAAGCTCGGGTCGGCTGCCATTTCCGCACGCAGCAGCTTGACCGCGACCATCCGATCCTTGACCGTGTCGTAGCCGCGATAAACCTCACCCATCCCGCCGACACCGATCAGTGACCGCAGTTCGTACGGTCCGAACATGGTGCCTACCCGCGAGCGGCCATTCTGTGACAACATCGCCAAAACCTCCCCACCCCGTTCGACCATAGTGCGGGCAGCGCGTCTGGTCGAATTCCAGCCTGGACAAAGGATTTTCGTTTCAGGGCCCGATCAGCCGAGGTGCCGGTCAGCGCATGCGCAACACGCGCCACACGCCAATCCAGTCGGTTTAGGTCGCCGGCGAAAGGGCAATGCGAACCCGATGCCACAGTATCCAGACGACCCCGACTACGACCGCGAGCCGGTTCGCGCCTGTTCCGACGAGCCGACCCAGGCGGCCCCGGAGTATCGCGACTACCGCGAGCCTGCCGCACCTCCGCCCGGGCCGCCCCGCACACCGTGGTATCGCACCGGGGCGGCGCTGGTAGCGGCCGGTTCGCTGGGGGCACTCGTGCTGCGGCGCCGACCCACCGCAACCGCGATCCAGGCGGCGGTCCGACGGTGATCACGCAGGGTCCGCAGACGATCACCCAGACCGCGACCGACACGGGTACCCCCGCAGCACCGAGCACCGACACCGGCAGCCCGTCCGCACCAAGCACCAGCACCAGCAACAGCACCCGTGACGCAAACCGTGACCGTCCCGCCCCGGCTACCGTTCCTGCCGAGACCCGGTCAGTAGGCGCTGCGAACCGATCACCGCATGCGCCGGCCATCGCTGGCGAAGAAATGGACATGTTCCGCATCAGGGCGCAGACGAACCCGGCTGCCGCGGGCCGGTGGATCGCGCCAGCCTGCGCGGGCGACGACAGCAGGACCGATTGCACCGTCGGGCGTGGTGATTCGGCCGTACAGGTAGGTGTCGGCGCCGAGTTCTTCGACGACGTCGACCTCGATCTCGACGCCTCTGCCGCCCACCTCGAAGTGCTCGGGCCGAATACCCACGACGACCTCCCCAGCGTTGTCGGATATGTCGCGGGGCACCGCGACGAGCCAGTCGCCGAGCGCCACGCAGTGGTCCCGGATCGGCAGGGTGAGCAGGTTCATCGCCGGTGAACCGATGAAGCCGCCGACGAACACGTTCGCGGGATCGCGGTAGAGCTCCCGGGGCGGCGCGCATTGTTGCAGCACGCCGTCCCGAAGAACCGCGACGCGGTCGCCCATGGTCATCGCCTCCACCTGGTCGTGGGTGACGTAGACGGTCGTGGTGGCCAGCCGTCGCTGCAGCGCCGCAATCTCGTTGCGTGTCTCGACCCGCAACTTGGCGTCGAGGTTGGACAGCGGCTCGTCCATCAGAAACACCTGTGGATGGCGCACGATCGCCCGCCCCATCGCGACGCGCTGGCGTTGCCCACCGGAGAGGTCTTTGGGTTTGCGGTCCAGATAGGGGTGCAGGTCGAGCAGGCGGGCCGCGTCCAGCACACGGTCGCGGATCTGCGCCCGCGGCATCTTGGCGATTTTCAGCGCGAAGCCCATGTTCTGCGCCACGGTCATGTGCGGGTAAAGGGCGTAGTTCTGGAAGACCATCGCGGTGTCGCGGTCCTTGGGGTCGGTATCGCTGACATCACGTCCACCGATGCGAATGCGTCCCGAATCGACCGGCTCCAGCCCGGCCACCATGCGCAGCGCGGTCGACTTGCCGCACCCCGAGGGGCCCACCAGGACGAGGAATTCGCCGTCATCGACGGTCAGGTCGAGGCGGTCCACGGCGGGCCGCTCGGTGCCCGGGTAGCGCCGCGTCGCCTGCTCGAAACTTACCGATGCCATGGTTTTAACGGCCGCCGAACCCGGTGACGGTGACGCCGCGCAGGAATGCCCGCTGTGCGAAGGCGTACACAGCCAGTAGCGGCAGCAGGATGAGGATCGATGCCGCCATGAGCACGGGCCACCTGGCTACGTACTGTCCCTGCATCCACACCAGTCCCAGCGTCAGGGTGGCGATGTCCCTGCGCTGAATCATCACCAGCGGCCACAAGAAGTCGTTCCACACGTTGACCCACGTCAGTACCGCGAGCACCATGATGGCAGGTTTGGTGTGCGGCAACAGAATCCGCCAGTAGATCTGCCACGGTGAACATCCGTCGAGAATCGCGGCTTCTTCGAGATCTGTCGGCAGGGTGAGGAAGAACTGGCGCATCAGATAGGTGCCGAATGCGCTGCCGAACAAGCCCGGGACGATCATCGCCCACGGGGTATCGGTCCACCCGAACGCCCGCATCAGGATGAATTGTGGGATGACGGTCACGGTCAGCGGCACCATCAACGTGGCAAGGTACAGGACGAACAGTGTGTCTCGACCCCGGAACTTCAGCCGGGCGAACGCATATCCAGCCAGTGAGCAGAAGAACACCTGGCCGATCGTGACGCATCCGGCGTATAGCACGGTGTTCAGCAGCATCCGCCAGAACGGCATCAGCGAAAACACGTCGCCATAGTTGGACCATTGTGGATGCGCGGGAAGCAACGTCGGCTCACCTACCTCGGCCTCCTTCTTCAAGGACCCCGACACTGCCCACAGAATCGGAAACAACGCGCACCACGCGATGATGATCAGCGCTGTGTACAGGGCGGCCGCCCGCACGACGTTGGCCTTGATCACCCGTTCGGTCAGTCCGGACATCAATCCTCGATCGAGACCCGACGCGCGAATCGCAGTTGCAACACCGTCAGCACGAGCAAGATCGCGAACATCACCCACGCCAACGCGGAGGCGTACCCGAAATCCAGGAACGCGAACGCGTGCTGGAAGAGCATGATGCCGAGAACATAGGTCCCCGTTTCTGGTCCGCCGTTCCCGCCGGTGAGAACGTAAACCAGGTCAAAGGCCTGGAATACGTTGATCATCGAAATGACCACCACGAACGACAACGCGCCGCGGATCAGCGGCACGGTAATGGAGAAGAACCGTCGTATCTCCGAAGCCCCGTCGATCTTGGCTGCCTCGTATAGGCTTTCCGGGACGCCTTGCATCGCGGCCAGCAACACAACGGTGGCGAACGGCACGCTCCTCCAGACGCTGACCGTGCACAGCGACACCATCGCCCATTTCGGATCGATCAGCCACGGGATCGGGCCCAGCCCTATCCACCCGAGCATCGTGTTGAGCAGCCCGTCGTTGACATTGAAGACGAACTGCCACACAACCGCCATCACCACCGACGACACCGCAAGCGGCACGAAGATGATCGTACGAAAGACGCTGATACCCTTGAGCTTCCGGTTCAGAATGCCCGCCACGCCCAGGCTGATCAGCAACGTCGGCACGATCGTCCCGATGGTGAAGACCCCCGTGTTGCGCAGCGCGATGAGAAACAGCGGATCGGCGGTGAACAGAGTGTGGAGGTTAGCCAGACCGACGAATTTCGCCGGAGTGAACAGGTCCCATTTCTGAAAGCTCATGTACAGGGAAAAGCCGAGTGGGAAAAGCATGAACACCGCGAGCGCGGCGAGATTCGGGGCGACGAACATGCGTCCCGCCCAAGCGCGTCGTCTGGTCGGCGTCATGGGTTGCCGAGAACCTGGTCGATCTCGCGGGCCAGTCCGGTCCGCAGCGACGTGGCCGGTCTGCTACCCCGCAGGACCGGCCCGAAGCTGCGGTCGATCAGGGCGTTGATCTTCGCCCATGCGGGGGTGACCGGTAGATAACCCGAATGGGCCGGCCCGTCGGTGAGCACCGCGAGATTGCGAATCCTGTTGTGAGCGTGAGTGAAGCCCGCTGACCCGATCGCAGAGTCGAGCACCGGCACGAAGAGCCCCGATGCACCGATCATGGCCTGCCCGACCCGCCCCGTTGCGAACTTCACGAACTCCCACGCTTGCTCCTTGCGCGGGCTGCTTGCCGCGATAGCCAGACCGGTCGTGCCGATATCGGATTGCGCACCATGACCTTTCGGGCCGACCGGCAGCACCGTGATATCGAAGTCCAAACCTTCGGCTCGCACGAAGGTTTGATATCGCCAGTGCCCGCCCAGCGCCATAGCCGCCCGGCCGGCGGAAAACAGGTCCATGGTGGAGATGGACTGCGCGTCGATCGCGGTCGGTGCCACGCGGTGCTTGGCGGCCAGGTCGGCGTAGAACTGGATGCCCTCGATGAACGCGGCGTCGTCGAAATGGAAATGCGTCGGGTTCGTCCGCGGAGTGCACCACGGCACACCGTTGTTCATCCCGAACAGCCCTGCCGAGTAGGCAGGAACCCAGGTGTCAACGAATCCCCACTGGGTCACGTTGCCGGATCCGTCACGCCTTGTGAGGGTCTGGGCGGTGTCGAGGAACTCGGCGAAACTCCACGCCCGTTCCCATCGCGCCGGCGGAGGCTTCACACCGGCCTCGGCGAAAAGCCGCGTGTTGTAGAACAGGAAGTTCCCGGACCACTGCTCGCCGAAGGCGTACTGGCCGCCGTTGAACGTGAACGTCTCGTAGAGCGACGCGACGCTGTCGGCTTTCAGTGCTGCCGCGAAGCTGCGATCCCGCGCCAGCATCGTGTTGAGGTCCAGCAGGACGCCGCGGTCCGCCAAGCCCGCGTACGTCAACTCCCACGCCATCAGCACATCGGGGCAATTCCCGCCGGCGCAGAACGTCGACATCTGCTGCATCGGGTCCGGCCCGGATAACACCGTCCGCACCCTGATGTCGGGATGCCTGCGGCGAAAGTCGTCGATGATGCGCATCCGGGCGTCCGCCTCTTCCGGGTTGGCCTGGAAGAAGAACGTCAGCGCATCGTGGTCGGTGCCGGCGCACGCCGATGACCACGGGGCGATCGACGCCGCGCCAAGCACACCGGCGCCACGCAACAGCGTGCGGCGCCCGAACGGCTTATCGAACATCGCGCTCCTGATCCGGCCCTGGTCACAGGATTCCCGGCGAGCGCGCGTCGCGCTAGGCCCCCAGCCATACCGGATTGGTCAGGGCAACCATCGACCGGATGCGGCCGCGTGCCGGGCGCCGAACCTCCAGCCGGGCGAACCGCGCGTCGCCGGCGATCGTCGTGCAGACGACCTGGCCCGTGCCCGAGCCGCCGACGTCGGCTGTGCCGATGCAGCCGGAGGCGGTGATGACCGCAAGGCGGCTGCCGGGTGCGCCACTCACCGCGGCGTTGACGGTGACCGCCGCCCCGGGCTGTGTCGCCAGGGTCTCCCCCAGGCCTGCGGTCAGGATCTCGTCGCCGTCGGTACGCGCAGCGGTCAGATTCACGGTCACATCGCTCGACTCGACGATGTAGGAGCGGCCGCCACGCAACGCCGCGACGAGCGCGGGCGCCGACAACTCGGCGGCCCGCACGACGGTCTGCGGCATTCCGACCGGTTGATGCGGGCCATGCGAGTCGCTGCCGCCCACCGCGGCCGGGCGTCGACCCTGCCTCAGAAGCCGGTGCCAGATCCGCAGCGAGACTTCGTCGTCGACGTTCCACCTGCCGTTCCAGACCTCGACCGCGTCGACGTCGTGATACCCGAACTCCCACGCGGAGCCGGGCAGCGGTACCGCAGGATGCGCGGCGACCACCATGCCCCCGTCGCTGCGTACTTGGGAAGCGTAGCGGGGAAAGACGTCATCGGTTGGCGCATAACGCCAGTCGACCCACCCCGCCGCCGGCAGCCCTACGGCCAGCCAGTGCCCGTGTCGGGTGGTGACCTCCTCCCCCGCGATGACCAGCAGGCCGTCGGTCCCCGACGCCTGCCATTCGCGGTTGGCGGCGTTGGTGTTGTGGTCGGTGGAGACGATGAAGTCCAGGCCGGCGGCGTGTGCGGCGTCGGCCAGCTCGGTGGGGTCGTGGCGACCGTCGGAATGGATGGTGTGCAGGTGCAGGTCGCCCCGGTACCAGCCCGGGCCACGCGGTGGCGTGTTGTCCTGCCGCGCCCCAACTGGAGTCCAATTCGGCTCTGGCGCGCCGTGTTCGAACACGATCTGCGCCTGCCATCCCATCCCGAGTGGATTGAGCACCACCGGACCGAGGGCAAGTGCCCACCGGCCCGGATCAATGGGACCGGCGAGGTAGCCCGGCGTCGCGTCGATGGCTGACAGTGTGAAGCCGGCGCGGGCGCCACCGGACCAGCCCCGGAACCCGTGGACGTTTCCAAGATCATGGCCGGCGGGGCCAAAGATGCCCAAGTCCAACACGTTTCGCACGACACCCCACAGCGAGAACTGGTCATGCGCGGTGCTGACGCGGATGCGTCGCACGCCGGACGGCACGTCGAACGGAACGTACGCCCACTGGTCGATGCCGAATCGAAAGCGTCCGCGGAACTCCAAAGTGACGTCTGTATCGGGTGGCGCGACACCCGTGATGCCCTGTGCCGCTTTCAGTTCCGCGTCGGTCATGACGGTCGTCCCCTCGTCGGCCTGGCCACAGGGTGCCTGACGTGGGGGTAGCGGACGGTTACGTCAACACGAACATGTGCCGACCGGTTGCGGTCGGTTTTCTAGGCGTTGCGCTCCCCGGTCAGCAGCGCGATGGAGCGGCGCAGTTGCTGCTCGTGCGGCGCCGGCGGCAGCGGCGCGTGTGGCCGCGCCCGAAAACCGTCGACCATCAACGCCGCGAAGCGACGCCACGCATGCGGAGCGGCGCTGCCGGTGGCCTTCAGCACGCCGGCGTTGGCGAGCAGCATCACGACCAGATCGGCCACGACCACGTCGGGTCGCAGGCTGTCTTCGTGTTGCGCCCGTGCGATCAGGACCTTGACCTTTTCGACGGCCTCCTTGGTGCGTTCCTCGATATTCGAGCTGCTGGGAAATGCGGTGGTCAGCAGATCCCGCATGCCGGCGTCGTTGGCCTGCAGTTCGCACAGGTCGAAGATCAACGCCCGGAACCCGTCCCACGGTCGCGGGTTCGCCAGTGCGCGATCGACAGCCTCGGTATAGCGGGAGATGCTGCGCTCGAATGCCGCGGCGGCCAGATCGGCCCGGGTCGGGAAACGTCGGTACAGCGTCGCGACGCCCACACCTGCGCGGTCTGCGATTTCCTCCAGTGGCACAGAGATCCCCCGCTCGGCGAACAGCTTGGCGGCAGCTGCCAGGATCCGATCACGGTTGAGTTTCGCGTCGGCACGAAGTGGCCTGGCTCCCTTTTCGCGCGGCGCTGCGCTTGAAATCACAGGTCCAGACTACCCCCACAAGTGGAGGAATGCATCCGGTTCTGCGTATGTTCGAGAACAGTAAGTGGTAGTCATCCTCCACATATAGAACGGAGCAAACATGGCGCTCATCACGACAGCCCCGGAGTTGTCGACGCGCGGCCGGCACCGGCCGGCCAGTCGGAGCACGATGCGGGGCAACCCGTGGTGGACCTTGGCGGCCGTGTCGATCGGCGTGATCATGGTCGGGCTCGACGCCTCCGTCGTGGCCATTGCCAACCCGCGCATCGCCGCCGATCTGCACGCATCGTTGGCGAATCTGCAGTGGATCACCGACGCCTACATGCTGGCGCTCGCGTCGCTGTTGATCTTCGGTGGCAAGCTCGGCGACCGGTTCGGCCGTCGCCAGATGTTCTTTTTCGGTGTCGCCGGGTTCGCGGCGACCTCGGTGGGCATCGGCCTGATCGGCACGGTCGCCGGGGTCATCGCGCTGCGCACACTGCAGGGCGTGTTCGGGGCCCTGCTGATGCCGAACACGCTGGCGATCGTGCGCAGCACGTTTCCGCCGGAAAAGCTGAACGCCGCCGTAGGCATCTGGGGCGCGGCGTCCGGCGTGTCGATCGCAGCAGGCCCGATCGTCGGTGGGCTGCTGGTCGAGCACGTCAGCTGGCAATCGGTCTTCTACATCAACGCACCGATCGCGGCCGCCGCGTTGCTGATCGGCGGGCTCGCGATTGCAGAAAGCCGCGGCGGCACCGCACGGCGCCTCGACACACCCGGCATCGCCACGCTCAGCGGCGGCCTGTTCTTGATCGTCTTCGGCTTCATCAAGGCACAGAACTGGGGATGGCTGGCGGGCCGGACGCTCGGGTTCATCCTTGTCGGCTTCGTAGCGGTTGGGGTGTTCGTGCTGATCGAGCTGCGCGCGGCCGAACCGCTGCTGCCGATGCGACTGTTCGCCAACCGATCGTTGTCGATCGGCACCGCGGTCGTCGTCATCAACTTCTTCGCGCTGTTCGGTGCGTTGTTCTTCATGACGCTGTACCTGCAAAACGTCCAGGGCTTCAGCCCGATCGAGGCCGGTGTGCGCACGCTGCCGTTGAGTTTGACGCTGATGGTGACGGCACCGCTCAGCGGGTTTCTGACCGAGAAGTTCGGGCCCCGTCCGTCGATGGTTGCCGGGCTGGCCGCGGTCGCCACGGCGTTGTTCTCGATGACCTTCCTGCGGGCCGACTCCGGCTACCAGGCGTTGTGGCCGGCGTTTGTGCTGCTGGGGGCGGGCATCGGGCTGGTGCTGACCGCGAGCTCGGACGCGATCGTCGGGAACGCAAGCGTGGACGACGCCGGGGTGGCCGGCGGCCTGCAGAGCACCGCCGTGCAGCTCGGTGGAGTGCTGGGCACCACGATCCTGGGCTCGGTGCTCAGCAGCCGCGTCGGGTCGGTGCTGGTCGGCAACCTCACCGGCGCGGGCACGCCTGCGCCGATCGCCGCCAAGCTGTCCACCGCTAAAGAGCTTGTGGCACAGGGTGTGGCGCCGACGGTCCCGGGAATGCCGACGCCGCTGTCGATAGCAGTCGCCGACGGCAGCCACAGCGCCTTCATGTTCGGGCTGCACACGTCGATGGCCGTCGCGGCCGCAGCCGCTGCCGTCGGCGCGCTGCTCGCGCCGTTCGTCGGGCGCGGCGAGAACTCAGGAGCGACGGTCGCGGTCGGCCACTGATCGACTCCGGCGCACCGCAGAAATGAACACGGCCGGCGGCATCGCGTCGTCGCCTCCGTGCTGAGCGCGGCCGTAGCGGGCCATCAGCTCCCCGCCGGTCTCGTCCGACACCTGCCAGCCGTGTTCGCGCAGCCACTCGGCGACGTCTGTGCGCTCCTCGGCATACCAGAGGTCTTCGACGTCGGGCATCTCGGTGTTGAGCAGTCTGGCGGCCACGGCCCGCACGCGCCGCCACTGCTCGCGCTCGCGCTCGAGCCGGTCGGGATCCAGGGCGTCCCCGCCGGGCGCGTTGACCGAAAGCCAACTGCCCACCGGGCTCAACGCATCGATGCGGTCGAACAGCAGATCCTGAGCTCGCGAAGGCAGAAATCGAAGCAGTCCCTCTGCAGACCAGGCGGTAGGCGTCGACGGATCGAATCCGGCTTCACGCAGCGCTTTTGGCCAGTCCTGGCGCAAGTCAACTGGAACGTTCACCTGGTCAGAGCGCGGCCGCACCCCGTGCTGCCGCAGTGTGGATGACTTGAACTCCAAGACCTTTGGTTGGTCAAGCTCGTAGACGGTCGTCCCGTCGGGCCACGGTAGCCGCCACGCCCGCGAGTCCAGGCCGGCCGCCAGGATGACCACCTGCCGCACGCCCGCGTTGGCCGCATCGAGAAAGAACGTATCGAAAAAGGCTGTCCGGGAAGCCATGAAATCCACCATCACCCGCATCCGGGTGGATAGGTCGGGGTCGGCTTCCGTCAGTTCCGCCGGCAACGAGGATTTCGCGAAGACGCTCCACATTCCGTCCCCAGCTGCCTCGAGGAACACCCGAGCGAACGGATCCTCGATAAGCGGGTTTTCGCTCTCGGTCTCCGCCGCCCGAGCCGCTGCGACGCCCAGTGCCGTCGCTCCCACGCTCTCGGTGATGTCCCAGGAATCGTCATCTGTTCGAGGCATCGTCGTTTCCCCTCACCCCGGCCGGCCAACTCCGGACGGTACCCGCGGCACCTGAGAGCGAGAGCGCCGCCAGGATCCACACCAAATCCGATACCAGCGCTTCACCGCTTGACGCGATCTTGACGCGATGTTGGAGGATCTCATGGATGGACGCAGACGTCATCGTGATCGGTGCGGGGCTGGCCGGTCTGGTTGCCACCCATGAGTTGACCAGCCGCGGCAACAAGGTCGCGCTGATCGACCAGGAAAACGCCGCCAGCTTGGGCGGTCGGGCGTTCTGGTCGTTCGGGGGTATCTTCCTGGTCGACAGCCCAGAGCAGCGCCGCATGCAGATCAAGGACACATTCGAGCTGGCGTGGAACGACTGGCAGGGCAGCGCCCGGTTCGACCGGCTCGATGGCGACGATGTCTGGGCGGCGAAATGGGCGCGGGCCTATGTTGAGTTCGCGGCCGGCGAGAAGCGTTCGTGGTTGCTCGGCCACGGCATCCGGTTCCTGCCGACGGTTGTTCCTGCCGACGGTTGGCTGGGCCGAGCGCGGCGATCGGCGCGCCACCGGGCACGGCAATTCCGTGCCCCGGTTTCATGTCGCATGAGGTTGCCGCGGGACTGGCTGAGAGGAAGATCCAAGTGGTGGAACCGCGTAAAGGTGTCGATGGACCCACCGCGCTGCAGGTGGTCGAAGGCGTCGATCTCGGCGGCAAGACGGCCGTCATCACCGGTGCCTCGTCCGGGCTCGGGCGCGAGTCGGCCAGAGCGCTGGCCGCGGCCGGCGCCCACGTCGTGCTGGCGGCGCGCAACGATGACGCCCTGGCGCAGGCACAGGCGTGGACCCGGGCCGAGGTACCCGGCGCGCGGACGTCCACGGTGCACCTGGACCTGACCTCGCTGGCCAGTGTCCGGTCAGCAGCCGCGGCCATCCAGCAGCTTGCCCCCACGATCGACGTGCTGATGAACAACGCTGGGGTGATGTTCACACCGTTCAGCCGGACGGCGGATGGATTCGAAATCCAGTTCGGAACAAACCATCTCGGCCATTTCGAACTCACGCGACTGCTTTTCCCGCAGCTTCTGGCCGCTGGCGGTGCCCGGGTGGTGATCCTGTCCTCGGACGGCCATCTCATCAGTGACGTCGACTTCGACGACCCCAATTGGGAGCGCCGCCAATACGACAAGTTTGTCGCATACGGCGCCTCCAAGACCGCCAACATCCTGCACATGGTCGAACTCGACCGGCGCCTCCGCGACGAGGGGGTCCGGGCGTACTCTGTGCACCCCGGCATCGTCGCCACGTCGCTGGCTCGTCACATGACACGCGACGACTTCACGACACTCGGCGAATTGCCGACCGCCGGTGCGAACAAGCCCACCGATCGCGTCGATGTCCGACGTGACTTCGCGATGCCCGATCGTGGCGCTGCCACACAGGTATGGGCGGCGGTCGGCCCCGAGCTGGCGGGAACAGGGGCGGTCTACCTTGCGGACTGCCGGATCCGCGCCGAGGTCGCGCCGTACGCCGTCGACGAGGAGCGGGCCGCCCGGTTATGGGCGTTGTCGGAATCGTTGTGTGCCGCGTCGAGCCTCTGACGCCGACCAAATCGACCATCTGACAGCATTGGCACGATGGCCCGACATGCAGAACTCCGCGCTCGTTTCCGGCGGCTCCACGAGGAGGGCTGCTTCGTCATCCCAAACCCGTGGGACGTCGGCACCGCGGTTGTGCTCGCGCGGTTGGGATTCCCGGCGCTGGCCACGACGAGCGCGGGATTCGGCTTCTCGCGCGGGCTGCCCGACACGCTGACCGTCCAGTCGGCCGAACTGGCGCTGTCCCACATCAGCGAGATCGTCAACGCAGTCGATGTGCCGGTCAACGCCGACTTCCAGGCCGGCTACGCCGCCGATCTGGAGGACCTGGCGGACAACGTAGCGCGCTGCGTGGCCACCGGTGTGGCGGGCTTGTCGGTCGAGGACGGCACCGGACTCGCCGACACCCCACTGTTTCCGTTGCCTGAGGCGGTCGCCCGAGTCCGCGCTGCCCGTTCCGCGATCGACGCGTCGGGTGCTGACGTGTTGCTGACCGGCCGCGCCGAATGCTTCCTGTACGGGCATCCCGATCCGCGCAACGAGGCCATCACGCGGCTGCGGGCCTACGCCGAGGCGGGCGCAAACGTCTTGTTCGCGCCGGGCGTTCGCCGCAGGGAGGACATCGCGGGCCTGGTCAAGGCGCTCCAGCCGTACCCGGTGAACGTGCTGGTGTCCACGGACATCGGTCTGACGGTCACCGATCTCGCCGAGATCGGCGTGCGGCGAATCAGCGTTGGATCGGCGCTGTCTCGCGTCGCGTGGGGAGCATTCCTTCGCGCCGCTCGCCGCCTCGCCGACGACGGAACCTTCGAGGGCTTGGCCGGCGCCGCCACCTTCGATGAACTCAATGGGTTGTTCTCGTCGCCGTCCCCACGACCGGACTAGGGCTGGCCCACGTCGTGGGCGATCGCGAGTCCCCCGCCGTCATCGAGTTTCTCCGCGGACTGGTCCACGATGATCCGGCTTCGGCTGGGGGACAATCGAATTGACAGCATGTGATGAGCGACATCGTCGACGAACGCGGTGCGATCCACGCGCAGCAACGCCGAGCCGATTGCGGTGTCAAGCAGTTGCGCGTAGCGCGGGCCGGCGATCTCCGCGCTGATCTCGTGCTGCATCCGGTTGATGGTTATCCCCGCGTCAGACAGCAGGCGATACAGCGGAGCGCGCCGCAGTTTCGCCACGGTGATCACGCGGGCCAGGCCGGCGGGCAGCCACGCCTCGGTGACCATCAGCGGTTCACCTGTCCGGCGTTCGCGCCGCACGCGGGTGATGTGGAGTGACTCGTCGCCGAGGTCGAGCCTGCGGCTGACCGCCGGCGGCGTCGGGCGAAAGTCGAACTCCAGGACTTCGGCCTGTGTCTCGAACTCGGTCTGCCGCAGTTCATCCAGGTAGGACCCGCTCGCCGAGCGCCGCACCGACGCAACCGGCTGCCGGGCGAACGATCCGACCCCGTGCCGTCGCTCGATGTAGCCCTGATCGGCCAGGTCGGCCAGCGCGCGCCTCACCGTGATGCGGGATACGCCGAACTGCTCGCACAGCGCCTGCTCCGTTGGCAGCGGGTCTCCCGCGGCTATGGCGCCGCGAGCGATCTCGTCGCGCAACACCAGGAAGAGCTGGCGGTGCAGCGGCACCCCCACACCCGGCACCACTGGCGCACGCTTGGTGTTCATGGCGGGGAACAGCATATGGCCTCGATCTCGTCGTGGGGTCTTGCGCATGCGATAGTTGTACTGTATTTATAACGACATGACTACTATATCGGCCGGCATCGCCGCCGCCCCCGCCACTGACCCGGCCGGACCCACCGGCGCGCTGGCCACCTGGGTCCACGACCTCACGCTCGACGACGTACCCGCCACCGTCGTGGACCGCGCCAAGCACCTGATCCTCGACGGTCTGGGCTGCGCGTTGATCGGCTCACAGCTTCCCTGGTCACGGGTTGCCACCGGCGCGGTCCTCGACATCGACGGGGCCGGCGGCACCGCGGTCATCGGTACCGGACGCACCGCCGCCGCTCCCGCCGCGACGCTGCTCAACAGCACCTACATCCAGGGCTTCGAACTCGACGACTTCCATCCCCTCGCCCCGCTTCACAGTTGCTCGCTGGTGCTGCCCGCGCTGCTGTCGACACTGTCGCCGGGCACCCACGGGGCTGAATTCCTGCTCGCCGCCATCACCGGCTTCGAGGTCGGACCGCGGGTCGGTTACGCGCTGCACGGCACCCAAATGCTCGACCGTGGTTGGCATTCCGGTCCGGTGTTCGGCACGCATTCCGCCGCGATGGCATCGGGCAAACTGCGGGGCCTGACCCCGGCTCAACTCGAAGACGCGCTTGGACTCGCGGCCACCCAGTCATCGGGACTGATGGCGGCCCAGTACGAGGCGATGAGCAAGCGGATGCAGCACGGATTCGCGGCGCGCAACGGCCTGTACGCCGCAGGCCTTGCCGCACACGGCTACACCGGCATCAAAAGGGTCTTCGAACGCGACTACGGCGGATTCCTCAGCGTGTTCGGGGAAGGCCATGACCCCGACCCGACCGCCCTGACCGATGGCCTCGGCGCGCGATGGGAGACCTCGATCATCATAGTGAAATCCTATGCCGCGATGGGTGGTCTGCACGCCGCGATCGATGCGGCACGCAACCTGCGCGCCGAACTGGATCCGCAACACATCCGCGCGATACGGCTGACCGTCGGCGAGACCGTCTACCGGCACGGCTGGTGGAGGCCCGAACGCCCGCTCACGCCGATCGGGGCGCAGATGAATATCGGATACGTCACCGCCGCAGCGCTTTTGGACGGCAATGTGCTGCCCGAGCAGTTCACACCCGCCAGACTCGACGGCGACGACGTCTGGAACCTGATCGACCGCACCGACGTCGACCTCGATGCGTCGCTGGCGCACGCTCCCGTCACCGAACGCTTCGGCACCGACCTGCGCATCACGATGGACGACGGCAGTGTCCACCACACCCACGTTGATCAGCCCCACGGCGCACCGACCGACCCGGTCACCAACACCGAACTCGTGACCAAGTTCCATGCGCTGGCCGACCGGGTGACCGGGCGGGAGCGGGCACAAGCGATCGAACGCGCCGTGCTCGGCCTCGACGATCTCAACGATGTCGGCGCACTCGTCGACCTGCTCGCCGGGTCGGTCTCCGGCGCCCTGGATTGAGAGGACAGTCATGGCAACGACACCCGCGCGCCAGGCACTGCGCGATCTGCTCAACCGGGGGGAGCTGATCGTGGCAGCCGGTGTGTTCGACGGGATCTCGGCGCACCTCGCCCGGCGTACCGGGCAGGCGGCGGCCTACATGACCGGCGCCGGGGTGGCGGCATCCGGATTCGGGCTGCCCGACATCGGCCTGGTCACCCAGACCGAGATGGCCGAGCGGGCCCGCATGATCGCCGGCGCACTGGGCGACATCCCGCTGATCGCCGACGCCGATACCGGCTACGGTGCGCCGATCAACGTGGTCCGCACGGTCCGCCAATACGACGACGCCGGCGTCGCGGCCATCCAGCTCGAAGACCAAGCGTTCCCGAAACGATGCGGGCACCTGACGGGCAAGGAAGTCATCGACGCCGCAAGCTTCGAGCGGGCACTCGTCGCGGCTCTCGACGCCCGGTCTGACGAGGATCTCCTGGTGATTGCCCGCACCGATGCGCGAGCCCCGCTCGGTCTCGACGAGGCGATAGCGCGGGCGAATCGCTACGCGAGTGCCGGCGCCGACATCATCTTCGTCGAGGCCCCTCAGGGCGTCGAGGAGATCGAGCGCATCGCCCGCGAGGTCGACGCCCCGTTGTTGATCAATCTCGTCGTCGGCGGCCTCACTCCGCTGCAGTCCGCTGCCCGGTTGCAGGAATTGGGCTACACCATCGCGATTCATCCCGGCGACGCGCTGGTGCGGGCCACCCTCGGCGCGCTGCAGGCCATGTGCGACCTTGTCGGCAGCGATCCAGCCGACCATCTGACGGCTACGCCGGAAGACTTCTTCAATCTCGTCGGGATGGCCGAATGGGCCGCGCTCGACCGACGCTATGCCGAAGGGGGCGTGCGCTCATGGGCATGACCATCATCGAGAAGATCCTGGCGGCGAAGGCCGGGCAGGCAACGGTCGCAGTTGGTGAGACGGTCGTCGTCGAGGTCGACATGACGGTGCTGATCGATCTGCAATTCGCGTCGATGTGGTTGCAGCCCAACCGCATCCATGATCCCGAGAAGCTCGCCATCGTGATGGACCACGCGGTGCCGGCCCCGACGATCAAAGATGCCGCGGGCGGTCCGAAGGCACGCAAGTTCGCCGCGGACTTCGGCATCACCAAGTTCTATGATGTCGGCCGGCACGGTATCTGCCATCAAATCATCGCCGAGAACGGGTTGGCTCGACCGGGAGAGGTGCTGGCCTGCACCGATTCCCACACCTGCGCGGCGGGTGCTTACAACACCGCGGCGCGGGGGCTGGGGCCCGCGGAGGTGTATTCGATCATGTGCACCGGCAGCACATGGTTTCAGGTTTCGCCGACGATCCGGTACGAACTCGAGGGCAGCACGCCCGACGTGGTCAGCGGAAAGGACATCTTCCTTCACATCGCCGATGCGTACGGCGACGCGACGAACTTCAACCTCGAGTACGGCGGATCCGGACTTTCCGGGATCGCGATGCACGACCGGCGCACCATCGCCACACAGGGCGCCGAGGTATCGGCCGACTTTTCCACCTTTGAGGTCGACGATGTCCTACGCGAGTATCTGGACAGTGTGGGTGTAGCGGATTACGCCGCGGCACAGCCTGATCCGGATGCGCGCTATCTCGAGGTCCGCCACGTCGACCTCAGTGCGCTGGAACCGTACGTGGCGCGGCCGGGCACGGTCAGCCGCAACGGGCTGCCGGTATCTCGGCTCGAACGGCGAAAGGTGGATCAGGCCTTCATCGGGTCCTGCGCCAACGGCCAGCTCGAAGACCTCGAGATCGCCGCGGGCGTGCTGCGGGGCCGGACCGTAGCCCCGGGTGTCCGGCTGCTGGTCACGCCCGCCTCCCAGGCCGTCTATCGCGAGGCGATGCGGCGCGGATACCTGCAGGACATCGCGGAAGCCGGCGGGGTCATCACGAACGCCACCTGCGGCGCCTGCTTCGGTTACCACATGGGTGTCGTCGGTCCCGGTGAAGTGTGCATCACCTCCAGCACCCGTAACTTCACCGGGCGAATGGGCAGCACCGAGGCGGAGATCTTCATGGCGTCGCCGGCGACGGTGGCCGCCTCGGCCATCACCGGCTATATCACCGATCCGAGGAGTGTGACCACATGAGCCTACGCATCACCGGCCGTGTGTGGGTGTTCGGCGACAACCTCAACACCGACGCGATGTACCCGGCGTTCGCGATGAAGATGGATCCGCCGGAGGCGGCCAAACACATCTTCTACGAGGTGCGCCCGGGCTGGACCGATCAGGTGCGGCCCGGGGACATCGTGGTGGCGGGCAAGAACTTCGGCATCGGCTCGTCGCGGCCGGTCGCCGCGTTGTTCACCGAGCTGGGCGTGGCGGGACTGGTGGCCGAGGAGTTCAACTCCCTGTTCTTCCGCAACGCGATCAACGCCGGGCTGCCCGCGATGACCGTGCCAGCCGCGACTTCGCTGTTCAGCGACGGCGACACCGGGACGTTCGACCTCGCCGACGGCACCTGGCGCAACGAGACGTCGGGTGCATCCGGAACGGTCCCCACGCTGCCCGATCTCGTCCTCGAGATCGTCGCCAGCGGCGGTGTCCTGCCACGGCTGGCCGCGCAAGGCTACCTGCCCGCCGAGCTGGCCGATGCGCTGCGGTCTAGCGCGGTAGCCATCCGCGCCGCCGGAAGCGGTGCGTAATAGCGTTGCCGGTGTTGGCTGCAAACTTTCATGGCCGTGCCAGGCTCTCGACAGCCTCGTCGGGTAAACCCAGAAAATGGCTGCGTCCCGATCGGCCGTAGCTGCGCACCGGGAGGCGCCGTGACACGCACCGTCTCGACGGTCCCCGTGACCACTTTGACCGGGGGTAAGGGATTGCGCGCCGGCGCAGTCGGCCTGGCCGGAAGCATCGTCATCGCGGCCTCGTCGGTCGCACCCGCATACAGTCTGGCGGCCGCGCTTGCGGGGATGGTGGCGGTGGTGGGCGCCAAAACGCCTGCGTTGTTTGTCATCGGATTCATCCCAATGATGCTCACCGCCTTCGCGTTCCGCGAACTCGCCAGCGAGACGCCCGACTGCGGATCCACCTTTACCTGGGCCACGCGTGCATTCGGCCCCTGGGTGGGTTGGCTGGCGGGTTGGGCCTCGTTGATCGCCGCGATCGTCGCCGTCGGCAACGGGGCACAGATCGCCGCCATCTATCTGCTCGAGGCGATGCACCTGAATGCCGTTGCGAATTCGATGACCGCGCAGATCGTGGTGGGCGGGGTGGCGATCGTTGTGCTGCTGCTGCTGTGTGTGCGAGGCATCGACATCACCGCGCGGACCCAGGCTGTGCTGCTGGCTGTGCAATTCGCGATGCTGGCGCTGGTCAGCGTTGTCGCGTTGACGAAGGTCTTCGGTCATCACGCCGGTCCGCAGGCGGTGATACCTCAGTGGAGTTGGCTTGCTCCGACGGGACTTTCCGCGGCCGCCATCGCCCACGGCACGATCCTGTGCGTCTTCGCGTACTGGGGCTGGGACGCCTGCCTGTCGGTTTCGGAGGAGACCAGGGATCCGCACAAGAACCCAGGCAAGGCCGCTGTGCTGACGACGCTTCTCGTGCTCGGCACCTATGTGCTGGTGAGCTATGCGATTCAGGCGTTTGCCGGATTCGGCACGACCGGGATCGGTCTGAACAACCCGCAGAACGCCAACGACACCCTCAGCATTCTGGGAGACCCGGTCGTGGGCGGCGCACTTGCCGTCGTGTTGCTGCTCGCGATCAGCTCGTCGTCACTGGCGTCGACGCTGACGTGCCTGGCGCCGACCGCGCGGAACATGCTGGCGATGGCGTTCTACCGGGCGCTGCCACAACGTCTCGCACGGGTGCATCGTCGATTCCGGACCCCGTGGGTGGGCACATCGGTGATCGGCGTCTGCGGGTTCACCATCTACCTGGTGATGATGCTGGTCAGCCAGAACTCGCTGGCGGACATGGTGGCTTCGCTCGGTGTGGCCACCGCGTTCTACTACGCGATCACCGCCTATGCGTGTGTCTGGACCTACCGGCGCACGCTGCTGCGCTCGGCACGCAACTTCTGGCTGCGCGGCGCCCTTCCGTTCGTCGGTGCGGTCGCGATGACGTGGGCGTTCACCCAAAGCGCCGTCGACATGTATGCGCCGGACTACGGCAAGACCCACTTCGGCCCGGTCGGCGGTGTATTCGTTCTCGGCATGGGCCTGCTCGTGCTCGGGATCCCCGTCGCGGTGCTGAGTGCCGCCACCGGCGGCCGTGACTTCTTCCGCGGCAAGACCCTCAACGCGGGCACCGAGGTCGCCGTGCCCGAAATAGTGGGCGCCTAGTCACGGCTGGACTTCAAGCGCGCCTTGGCCTTTTCGACCAGCTCGGCGGCGGCGCGGCTGGCCCGCCGGGCCTCGTCGTGTGCGTTTTCCGCGGCGCCCAGCGTGCGTTCGGCTTCACGGAGGGTCCTGCGAGCCTCATCGTGGCGCCGCCGAGCGGCATCTAGTGCGGCGTGCCGCTCGGACAGGGCGTCGTCGGCCCGTGCCTTGGCCTCCTCGGCTGCGGCCAGCGCGGCGTTGGCCTGTTTCTGCCGTGCCGGTGCGGATGCCTTGGCCTTGCCACCCCTTGGCACCGCGAAAACCGCCGCGGTGTCACCGAATTCGCCGAAGCCGGAGTAGCGCTGGGCCTTGGCCAGCCGCCCGAGCCGATCCGCGACGTCCGGATCGGCGATCGCCGCCTGCAAAGTGTCGGTGACGTCGTCACGCAGTGCGGCCGGCGGGTCCTTCAGCTCGGCCGCGTCGAAGGCTGCGCGGGCCAGTTCGTGAACCAGCTCGCGTTGTTCGGTGGACAACTCCCGGATGTGTTCGCCGTCCATGGCGGCGTGGGCTGCCCGCAGGCGCTCACCGAGGTCGGCGAGGCGCTGCTTGGCCTCGTCATCGGTGAGGGCAAGCCGGTTGACGATCCACGCGGCCGTCGTGGGCTTGCGGTTGGCGGAGATCCGCTTTGCGGCGGCCGCATCGCCGCGCTGCTTGGCGGCCGCCGCAAGCCTGCTGCGCAGCGCCGTAAAGTCTTCCGGCTCGACCCTGTAGAGTTCGTCCAGCTCGTCGTCGGCCATAAGGCCATGATCGCGCTTACCGCGCCGGTTTTCAGACGTCAGCGGTTCTGGTCGCGCCAGGCGATCATGTCCTTGAGCTCGGAGAACTCGTACCCGTCGTCCTTCTCGTACCAGCCGGAGCCCAGACCGAGAATCAGGCGTCCGACGGTCCGGGCCATGTCGGCGAGCAGGTCGGGGTTGCGGTAGCCGACGCCGGTCACGAGCAGGCCGATCTCGGAGTGGTCGGTGATCTCGGCCCAGGACGCGAGGGCTTTCCAGCCTTCGAAGTTGTTTACGTCGGGTTGCTCGGCCAGCGCCTCGGCAGGCCGTCCTCCGAGGGCTCGGCAAACGGCTTCTGAAAGTGGTCGTATCCGAAGATGGCGTCGGCGCCGAGTTGCTCGGCCTCGAGCACGGCTTCTCGCCAGGTCTTGTAGTCCGGGGTGCCGCCAGGCCACAGTTGAACGCCGACGCGGATCGGCTTGGTCATGGTGATCCTTACCTTTCTTGCAGGGTGGTGACCGTCAGAACGCGCGAGGTTCGGGCAGCAGTGCGGTCAACGATCGCGATTCGCGGAGCACTTTCGCGCCCGATGTGGTGGCTTCACGGCTTGCTCAGCCGCAGGGCCAACTCGCGCAGGTCGGATGCCACGACGGTCGGTTGCGGTAGGCCGTCGAGTGCCAGCGGTACCTTGCCGGGGCGGGTGATCAGAGCAGCGCTGAAGCCGACGCTTTGTGCGCCGATCGTGTCCCACACATGTGCGGCGACCATCATGCACGCTGCCGGCGCCACCCCGAGCTCCTGGCACACGTACCGGTACACCCGCGGGGCAGGCTTATAGGCGCGCCGGGCACCGACGCTGAACTGCCTCTCGAACAGCCCGCCCAGGCCGGCGTGCTCAAGCGGGCGTTGACCGTCCGGATTGGGCGGTGAGTTCGTCAGGCTGACCAGACGGAAGCCGTTGTCGCGCAGGGTGGTCAATCCGTCCTCGACGTCGGGATGCGCCGGCATCGTCAGCATGCCTTCCTTCACCGCGTGCACGTCGGAGTCCGTGATGTCGACCCGGTGGATATCCGCGAGCATCCGCAGCAGTCCCTGGCCGAGAGTGAAGAAGTCGAGATAGAGCCCCGACAGCGTCACGGTCATCGAGTACGTGACGAGGTGACCAAACCATTCACGCACCACCCGCCCATCACCGAAGATTCGCTCGAAAAGCGGCGCTATGGAGTCGATATCGATGAGGGTTTCGTTCACGTCGAACACGAGCACAGACGGCGGCGCCGCCGAGATGTTCTCGCCCTGTGGTTCAGGCTGCCCCATGGCCGCGCTCCTGCAGGACCCAGGCATTGCCGTCTGGATCACGGAATTCGGCGAAGCTGGCGTAGTCACCGCGACCGGGATCGAGGCCGGACAGGTATCCCCCTCGCCAGCCGCCGTCGGTGTCCTTGTACCGGATCTCGCTGACCGTCACCCCGCGATCAATGAGTTCACCCCGAGTCGCCGCAATATCGGAGACCACCAGATACAGGCAGCCGACGGAGCCGGGTGTCGCGTCGGTCGGGCCGAGGCCGAACTGGATTGAGCTGGCCGACCCTTGAGGCGTCAACTGGATGACGCGGAAATCCGGTGACGGCGCGTAGTCGACGTCCAGGTCGAAGCCGACCTGGTCGCGGTCGAACCGCAGCGACCGATCTGGGTCCGACACCGGCAGAATCACCACTTCGAACAACGCCTTCATCGGATTCTCCTCTCTAGGACGCCTTCTGCAGGATTTCGTCGGGGTCGAGTCCTCGGTCGATGCCGTGCGATATGACGGTCTGACCTGGCTCGAGATGCAGCTGTTTGCCGTCGAGGTAGACGTCGATTTTGTCAGGCTCGAAGGACACCAGGTTGCTCACCCGTGCCGCCTCCGGCCACGCGTGCAGATACGACCACGCGGCCTTCTTACGGTCCCCGATGTCGTAGTAGTTCGCCAGACCCTTGTAAGGGCAGAACGTCTGTCCCTCAACCAATTGCAGGCTGGACTCGTCAACATCTTCGCGGGGCACATACCAGCGTGGGGCGAAACCGGATTCGTACAGCGCCAACGGGCGCTTCGTGTCGGCTATCACCCGATCGCCGTCTCGTGCCACGAGACGCCGTGAGGTTGACCGGATATCGATGCGGTGGTAGAAATCCGCCGCGTGCCCGACGATGCGCTCGTCTTCTTCGTAGAACATGTCCATGGCACGCCACGCGAACGCCACCCGCCCGTCGAGTACAGCCGCATGAGATGGCAGCGAGATGTATTGCCAGGCAGCGTGGTTCGCCTCGCGCTCGCCAACCCGGACGGTGAACCAGTGCACGTCGCCGAGGTCGCGATGCGCAGTGACCCGGTCTTCGGCGATCAGGACGTCGGGTTCGATATCGCCTCGCGGGAAGTAGGCAACCGGATATCGGCCCGGCTCATGCAGGAGCACGACGTCTTCGCTGTCGGCGACCGACTGGTCACCGAAGCGCACCCGCATCCGTCGCCGCAGCGGCTCGGCGTACAACAGCCGTTCCGGCAGCGGCTGCGGTGTGAGGAAGTGGCCCACTGACGCGGTGGCCAGCGGACCTTGCTGCCATGCCAAACCCATCGTTTTGCCCCTTCTCTCGAAATCCGTTCGGGCGAGTACGCGTGTGCGCTGCGCGGCTGGGATGTACAACCCATTATTCTGGGCCAGCGCACCCAGAGTTGTCCAGGCACCACCCGGCAACGGTCAGCTCAGGATTTGGGTCTGCGGCGCGATGACGTCTATCGAGATCTGCGGGGATTGGGCGGCGACGCGAACGCGCGCACGTACTCGACGGCGGCATTGAGCGCCGTTCGCAGCGGTTCTGGGCTCCCGGTGGCGTGGGTGAGCATCGCACCGCCCTGGTGTGCGGCAACCAGCGCGGTGGCGAGGTGTCGGGGGTCGGCGTCGGGACGCAGCTCGCCGCGTCGGCGCATTGCGGTGAGGCCGGAGCGGAACAGCTCAAGCCATTGGTCGTAGCCGGCCGCAAGATCATCGCGGACTTCATCGTCGGCTTCCATCAATTCCCCTGCCAGGGAACCGTAGATGCATCCGCCGCGGCGGTACACCGTGTCCACGTCGGCCACACAGGCATCCGCCCACGCTTGCAGCGCGTCGAGGCTATCGAGCGCGCCCAGCTGCGGTTGCGTGTGAAACGCCACCACGTCGTTGCGGCGCGAGGCGATGACCTCACGAGTCAAATCGCGCTTGTCGTGGAAATAGTGCGAGATCTGTGAACCGCTCACCTCGGCCGTGTTGCGCACCTCATCGATGCTGGTCCCGGCAACACCGTGCTCGAACATCAGCTCCGCGGTGACGTCGACGATGCGCGCGCGAGTCGCGAATCCCTTTCGGGTGAACCGCGCTGCGCCATCGGACACGGTATCGCCACCTTCGGCAGAGTTCAGTCAGTGAATGTCGTCAGCTCTCGCAGCCCCTCCCGCGGTCGGGTGTGCGGTCACGACGCGGCCTTCACGGAGGTTCCGCGGCTTTTGCGCCGGCCTCGCGGCCTGCGGGGGGACGGGCCACGCGCTCGGCGGGGTCGGCGGCGAACATACGTAGATAGTTCACCGCGAATCGCACCGCGTCGGCGTGCGGCCATTCCTTGCGATAGGTGTAGGCCAGGGTGCCGCCGCCTTGGTGAGCGCTGACGATGACCAGTGCCAGCCGGCGCGGATCCGCTTCTGCGACGAGAACACCGTGGTCTTTCATCCGCTGGATCGCCTGCTCGAGCAGCTTGACCCATTGCCAGTAGCCGGTTGCGAGCGTGTCACGCGTCGCGTCGTCGGACTTTGCCAGCTGTCCCGCAAGGGCATGGTAGGTAGGTGTGCCGAAGTAGCCGATGCGTCTGAGGTATCGCATGTTGAGATCGATCCACCGCTCGAAGTCGTCGAACGAATCCAGCGCCCGAAGCTTTGATTGGCGGTGAAAGTCCAGCACCACGTGGATCTGGCGCTCGACGACGGCTCGGATCAGCGCTTGCTTGTCGGCGAAATAGTGGGCAAGTTGCGAACCGCTCACCGACGCGGCCTTGCGGACGTTGTCCATGTTCATCGCCGACAGGCCGTCGGTGAGGATCAACTCGGCGGCAGCCTTGACGATCCGGTCGCGCGTGGCACGGCCTTTGGGCGTCAACCGCTGTTCGTCCTGCGGGTACGCAAGAGCCATTGCGTCAGGCTACCCGCCAGGGCCCCCGATTATGGGATATCCAGCCCATTTGTCTTCGGCGGCCCGTGTCGGGCGGGGAGCACCTTCGCGAGGAAGCCGCGGATCAGCTCGGTGACCCGCTCCAGCGCGGACTCGAGAAGGAAGTGCCCGCCATCGAGAAGATGTATCTCGGCGTCGGGCAGGTCCTCGGCGAACGCCTCCGCGCCGGCCGGGCCGAATATCTCGTCGCCACGACCCCAGACCGCGAGCAGCGGCACGCTGCTGGCGCGGAAGTACTCGTGCAGTCGTGGATACAGCGGCGAATTCGTGGCGTAGTCGAGAAACAGCTTGAGCTGCACCTTGTCGTTACCCGGCCGGGATATGAGCGCGTAGTCGTGATACCAGGATTCGGGGTTGGCCAGCGACTCGTCGGCCACACCGGTGACGTACTGCCAGCGGGTGGCGTCCAGCGTGAGGAACTGCCGCACTGCGCCCTCGGTCTCGGCTGTCTGCTCAGTTTGGTAGTCCCACACGGTCTTCCAGAAGCTCTCGACGAATCCGGCGTCATAGCCGTTGCCGCTTTGGCTGATGATCGCGGTAATCGCGGCGGGGTCGCGAAGGGCCAGCCGCCACCCGATGGGTGCACCGTAGTCCTGCACGTACATCGCGTACCTGTCGATTTCAAGCGCACGCAACAGGCCCGCCGTCAGCGCGGTCAACGCATCGAACGTGTAGTCGAACTCCTCGACGCCC
Source organism: uncultured Actinomycetota bacterium (assembly GCA_963811535.1). Classification (GTDB taxonomy): domain Bacteria; phylum Actinomycetota; class Actinomycetes; order Mycobacteriales; family Mycobacteriaceae; genus Mycobacterium. The sequence goes on from CAWERF010000005.1 coordinate 1,112,286, forward strand.
GGCGCATCGGACAACCCGAAGCCGAGGTGATCCGGCGCGATGACGTGATAGCGGTCCGCCAGCGCCGGAACCAGGTGCCGGAACATGTACGAACTCGTCGGAAATCCGTGCAGGAGGACCAGCGCGGGCGCACCGGGGTCCCCCGCTTCGCGGAAGAAAAGGCGGTGACCGTCGATGGTGGCGCAGCGGTGATGAACAGCCGACATGAGCGGATCCTCCTAAGCCGAGTCCTCGACGGACCGTGGGAACCACGATCTGATTTCTGGGTTGTGCATCCCACTATGCCTCATCGGGCACCGCCTGCACCAGACTCCAACCGAAATTGCACCGGTTGGTACCGGGGCGTTGACCCGTGCGCCCCAATGCGCATATTCTGGGTTGTCCATCCCAATTCCGTAGGGGCAGCTATGTGGGCGCGGCAGATCGGAGGATTGGCTGACGATGGTTAACGCATTGCAGGACAAGAAAGTCGTTGTGGTGGGGCGCGGCAGCGGGATCGCGCGCGCTGTGGCGTTGCTGGCGCGATCCGAAGGTGCCCGTGTCATCGTCGCCGGCCGTGACAAGGCCAAGCTGGCCGCCTTTTACGAGGACGCCCACATCACCGCCGACACCGTCGACCTCACCGACGACGCATCCATCGAAGCTTTCGCCGATCGGGTCGGCGCCGTGGATCACGTTGTGTCCACCGCGTCGGCACGTGCACGCGGGAAACTTGCCGACCTGAAGCGCGAAGACCTACGGCTGTCGTTTGACACCAAAGTCATCGGACCGACAATGTTGACGAAATACTTTGCACCACAAATTAATCCCGGCGGCTCGTTCGTCCTGTTCTCTGGTGTCAACGCGTTCAAGGTCAATGTTGGCTATCTGGGGGTGGCGATCACCAACGGAGCCGTCGACTTCCTGACCCGCTCGCTGGCCGTCGAACTCGGCCCGATTCGCGTCAACGCCATCTCCCCGGGGGTCATCGACACCGGCGCCTGGGACTCCCTCGGCGAAGACGGCAAACACGCCTACTTCGACCACATCAGCACCCAGAATCCGGCGAGACGGATCGGAACGGTAACCGACGTCGCGAATGCCGTGCTCTTCGCGATGACCAATACTTTCCTCACCGGCATGACATTGAAGATCGACGGTGGCGAACCGCTGACCTAACCGCCTCGGTTACGGCCACCACGAGGAGGCGCAGGTGGGATCACTCGTCTCGGTGAATGTCGGCATGCCTAAAAACGTGGACTGGCATGGCAAGACCGTCCACACCGGGATTTGGAAGACACCAGTCGACGGGCCCGTTATGGTGCGCCGCCTCAACATCGACGGCGACGGTCAAGGTGATCTCGCCGGCCACGGCGGAGAGCAACGGGCTGTCATGGTCTACCAGACCGAGTCCTATGACTACTGGCACACCCACCTCGGGCGCGACGACCTCCGGCCGGGCCACTTCGGGGAGAACTTCACGGTGAGCGGACTCAGCGACCATGACGTGTGCATCGGCGACCGCTATCGGATCGGCGAGGCCGAGTTCGAGGTGACGCAGCCGCGTGTCACCTGTTTCCGGGTCGGCATGCGCCTCGGCGAGCCCGACATGCCCAATCTGCTGGTCGCTCACCACCGTCCCGGCTTCTACTTCCGCGTCATCACCGAAGGACACGTCGCAGCCGGCGACACCATCGCGCTTACCCGACGCGGCCGCCATCGGCTCAGCGTCGCCGACGTCGACGCACTGCTGTATCTGCCCGACCGCAACATCGAGCAGCTCCGCAAGGCGGTGGACGTTCCAGCCTTGAGTCCCGGCTGGCAGCAGTCGTTCCGTGACATGCTCGCCGCACACGAGAGCTCCGTCGCGCCAGCGGTTCCGCCCGTCGGAACAGAACCCGGGTGGGCCGGGTTTCGTCCGCTACGGGTCAGCGCAACACATCGGGAGAGTGCGAACGTGTTGTCGATCGAGTTCGAAGCCGACGACCACGCCTCGCTGCCGACGCCCCGTCCCGGGCAGTACCTGACCATCAAGGTCGCGGAAGCCGGCGACCCAACTCTGCTGCGTAGCTACTCCCTGTCGGGAGACCCCGCCGCCGGCCGTTACCGGATCAGCGTCAAGCGTGAAGACCTTGGCCACGTGAGCCGTTGGCTCCACGCCCACATCAGATCGGGATCGGTCGTACAAGCCGCCGCACCGCGAGGGGATTTCTACCTCACAGACGGTAGCGGTCCGGTCGTCCTCCTCTCGGCGGGAATCGGCGCCACACCCGTGCTGGCGATGCTGCACGCCCTGGCCGCCGTCGGTAGCCAACGCCAGATCTGGTGGCTGCACACGACGCACAGTCGTCAGACCCATGCCTTCGCTGCTGAAGTCACGCGGCTGGTCGAATCCCTGCCCAACGCTCAACAACGCGTCTTTTACACCGCCGCTGCCGGAAAAAACGTCACCCACGGGCGCCTCAACGAGGAATCGCTGGCGGCGCTACGCCTACCCACCGAGGCCACTGTTTACCTCTGTGGCCCAAGTGGATTCATGGACGCCATGCGCGGTGACCTCACCGCGGCGGGAATTGACCCCGGGCACATTCACACCGAATTGTTCGGCGCGTTGGACCCCATCAACCCGGGCGTCCTCGCCCCGCCGCATGCCGAGCGACCGCACCCACCTGCCGGGACACCCGGGACCGGGCCGCTGATCACGTTTTCCCGCAGCGGACTGACCGTCAATTGGTCAACTGATTACCACAGCATCCTTGAGCTTGCCGAAGCCTGCGACGTCCCCACCCGTTACTCATGTCGAAGCGGCGTCTGCCATACATGTGTCACCGGAGTCGTCGCGGGGACGGCGACCTACGTCGAGGCTCCGTTGGAAGAACCACCCAACGGAACGGTGCTTATCTGCTGCGCGGCTCCACGTGACGACGTCGTTTTAGACCTTTGAGATGTGGGCGCCGCAGAGCTGGGCCTTCACCGCGCGAGATTTCTCGTCGGCCAGGATTTCCGGCTCGCCCGCGAACAGGCCGTCGAGCGCCAGCTTGGCGACCATGGCCGGGTCGATCTTCTGGTCTGCGGGCACGTCGGCCGCCATGTCGGTGTCCATGTAGGCCACGTGCAGGGCCGCAACGTGTATGCCACGCGGCGCGAGATCCTCACGCAACGCGTCAGTCATCGCCCAGCCGGCCGCCTTGGCGGCGGAATAGGATCCGAGAGGCCAAACGTGCAGCCAGGACAGCACCGAAAGCACGTTGAGGATTGCTCCCCCGCCGTTGCGTTCAATGATCGGTGCGAAGGCACGGGTGACGTTGAGCGTGCCGAAGTAATGGGTTTCCCATTTCCAACCGCACGTCCTCGATCGGGCCCGACAGCAACGACGCGCGCGTTGCGACGCCGGCGTTGTTGACCAGCACGGTGACGTCGCCCGCGGTTTCGGCCGCGCGGCGAACCGACTCGGGATCGGTGATGTCGATCTGGATGGGTACGACGCCCGCCAGGTCGATCGTCTCGGGGCGCCGCGCCCCGGCGTAGACCTTGACGCCGCGCTCGACTAGCTCTGCGGCGAACCGCCTGCCCAGTCCCCGGTTCGCGCCCGTGACGTGAGCCGTGACGTTGCTTGTCATTGCTGCTGCGTCCCGCTTGCTTTCCGTCGTCCACGTTGCGTGCTAGTGAACACGGATGCGTGGTCGCTCTAGTCCTGGTTTGGCCGGATATCGTGCAGGGTTGGCAGAAATGGCCTGCTCGATAAAGCGCTCGACGCGATTTCAGTGCAAAGAAGCAACTGTGTGTGGCGCGCAGGATCGGCGACATTGCATTAGTCGCTATCTGAGAATACGTTTCTCGACATTGGCGAAGGCCGATCTCATGGCGGTCACGGGATCGGCCATAAGGGCTCGCGATGAGGGGAGCACCGGTGGCGGGATGGGCACAGCGACGGTGATCGAACGGGTCTGACGTTGCCGGAGACACTCGTTGTTGAGACGCCGCTTGCTGGCGTGGTGGTATTGCGGCTCAATCGGCCCGAGCGCCTCAACGCGATCAACGAAGTCATGCTGGCGGAGCTCGACCGGACGATTTCTGCGCTCGCCGCGGATGCGTCAGTCAAAGTCGCCGTGATCACGGGCACAGGACGCGGATTCTGCTCCGGCATCGACATGCGCGACTTCGGGCCGGGGGCGCCGGACGCCGGCGACCCCGCCATCGACCGTCTGCGCTTCCAGGAGGCGATGGCCTCGCTGCCGCAGGCGATCCGCGACCTGCCGCAGCCGATCATCGCCGCGGTGAACGGCCCGTGCGTCGGCGCTGGGTTTGCACTATGCCTGGCCGCCGATATCCGGATCTGTTCCACGGCAGCAACATTCGGTAATGCGGCCATCCTCCTCGGCCTGTCCGGCGCCGAGATGGGGATGAGCTACCACCTCCCCCGCATCGTCGGCACCAGCGTCGCCGCCGACTGGATGCTCACCGGCCGGACCGTGTCGGCCGAGGAAGCTGACCGCCGCGGGCTGGTGAGCGAGCTCGTCGAACCCGGACGGTTGAATGAGCGGGCGCTGGAATTGGCTACCCTGGTCGCCGGCCTGGCTCCGCTTTCAGTGCAGCTCACAAAGCGTGCGCTGCAAATCAATACGGACGCACCCGGCTTTTCGTCGGCCCTCGAACTCGAAAATCGCAATCAAGTGATCAGCCACGCGACCGACGATGCGGCGGCGCGGCGGCGGAAGTGGTCGTCGTGACCGGCCCGCTGCGCGGTGTGCGCGTGGTCATGATGGGTGGGTTCGGGCCCGGCCCGTTTTGCGGCATGCTGCTGGGCGACCTGGGCGCCGACGTTGTGCGCGTGGACCAGGTGCGCCAAGTCGACGGGCCACTGCCCGTCGACTACACCGTGCGGCGCAACCAGCGCTCCATCGCCGTGGACGTCAAACAACCCCGCGGTCGCGACCTGGTGCGGCGACTGATCGAGAACGCGGATGCCTTCGTCGACGTGTTCCGGCCCGGCGTGACCGAGCGGTTGGGCATCGGGCCCGAGGACCTGTGCGGGATCAACCCCCGGCTCGTGTACGCGAGGATGACGGGTTACGGCCAAGACGGCCCGTACTCCGACCGCGCCGGTCACGACATCAACTACATCGCCCTGGCCGGTGCGCTCCATGCGATCGGCACGCACGACACCCCCGTCCCGCCGCTGAATCTGATCGGCGAATACGGCGGCGGCGGCATGCTGTTGGCGCTCGGCCTGTTGAGCGCGGTTCTCGACGCGCGCCAGTCGGGAACGGGTCAAGTGGTCGACGTCGCGATGGTGGACGGCGCCGCCGCGCTGATGGCGCCGTACTTCGGGATGGTTGCCGCCGGAATATGGCGTGACAGCCGGTGTGACAACGTCCTCGACGGTGCCGCACACTTCTACGGCGTCTACGCAACGGCCGACGACAAGCATGTCGCCGTCGGTGCGATCGAGCCGCAGTTCTACGCCGAGCTGTGCGAGCGCTTGGACGTCGCTGTCCCCCATGACGATAATGATCGATCCGCCTGGGCTACGCACCGTGAAACGCTCGCCGCTCGGTTTCGTGAGAACACCCGGGCCGAGTGGGAGCAACGGCTCGGCTCGCCAGGTTCCTGCGCAGCACCCGTGTTGAGCATCACCGAGGCCCCCCACCACCCGCACAACGTCGCGCGGCGCACGTTCGTGACGGTCGACGGCGTGCCGCAGCCCGCGCCTGTCCCGCGATTCTCTCGAACCGTTCCCCCACCGCCGACTTCGCCGTCACTGGCCGGTGATCACACCCGAGCTCTGCTCGCCGAGCTTGGACTCGACGACGACATTCTCACCGACCTCATCAACGCCGGGGTGGTGCGGCAAAGCGCCGCAGGCGAACCCGTAACCGACTAAGCACCGACTCCGAAAGGACGACCAGTGGCTTGGGACTTCTGCACCGACCCGCAATGGGCCCGGCAACTCGCCTGGGTTGAGGACTTCGTGCGCTCCGAATGTGAGCCAATCGACCTGATCATCTCCGAATCCCACGACCTGAACGACCCTGTGCGCCAGGCCCTGATCCCTCCGCTCCAGGAGGTCGTCAAACAGCGCGGGCTGTGGGCCACGCACCTCGGACCGCATCTCGGCGGCCCCGGATACGGCCAGGTGAAACTGGCCCTGCTGAACGAGATCCTGGGTCGCTCCGAATGCGCGCCGATCGTCTTCGGCTCTCAGGCGCCTGACTCCGGCAACAGCGAGATTCTCGCCTACTACGGCACACCGGAACTGAAGGAACGCTACCTGGAACCGCTGCTCGACAACCGCATCGTCTCCTGTTTTTCGATGACCGAGCCTCAAGGCGGCGCCGACCCGAAGGAGTTCACCACGACGGCCGTCCAGGACGGCGGCGACTGGGTTATCAACGGAGAGAAGTGGTTTTCCTCTTTTGCGTCGATGGCGTCATTTCTCATCGTGATGGCCATGACCGATCCCGAGGCGCCTCCGCATGAACGACACTCGATGTTCGTCGTCCCCGCCGCGACACCCGGCATCAACGTTCTGCGCGACGTCGGGCTCGGGTACCAGCCACTCGGCGGAGGACGGGAGGGCTACGTGCGCTACGAAAACGTCCGGGTACCTGCCGATCACATGCTTGGTCCGCGGGGCGGCGCGTTCGTGGTCGCTCAAACCCGCCTCGGCGGCGGCCGGATCCACCATGCCATGCGCACGGTCGGCCTGGTGCGCCGCATCTTCGACATGATCTGCGAGCGGGCCGTATCCCGGCACACCCAAGGCGAGATGCTCGGCAGCAAGCAGCTCGTCCAGGAGATGGTGGCGGACTCGTGGATGGAGATCGAGGCGTTCCGGCTGCTCACGTTGCAGACGGCATGGAAGATCGACCAGCACAACGACTACAAAGCGGTGCGGGCCGACATCTCGGCGGTCAAGGCGATGATGCAATACGTTCTGCACAACGTCTCGGCCCGGGCACTCCAGCTGCACGGCTCACTGGGCACGACCCACGAGATGCCCTTCGTGCAATACCTCGCCGAGTCATTTGTGCTCGGACTGGCCGACGGGCCCACCGAGGTGCACAAGGTCACCCTTGCGCGACTACTCCTCAAAGACCGCAAGCCGGCACCGGACCTGTTCCCGTCAGAGCACCTATTGCGCCTGCGCGAAGCGGCGGAAGCCAAGTTCGCCGACCAGCTCGCCGGGATTCCCCGCACCTAGCCGAGCAACCGGTAGGCCGCAGACACCAAGTCAGGCAACACCATTGCCATCGCCTCCCACTCCGGTGCCGGCGTGCGGCGGCGCCGGTTGTGCTTGACGATCAGCGACCACGTCGCCGCGGACTTGAAGCAGGCCAGCGCCTGGAACCATCGCAGGTCGCCCACCTCGCGCCCGAGCGCCTCCCGGTAGATCGAGGTGAGCTCCCCCTGTGACGGCGTCGTCGCCGAATAAGACGTAGCCCGGCGATAGGTGCGCGGATCGCAGTTGATGAGGAACCATCCCGCGTCGACACGCGGGTCACCGACCGACCAGATCTCCCAGTCGATGACGGCGGTGATGCGATCGGCGACAGCTATGAGATTGCCCAGCCGGAAGTCGCCGTGGACCAGCGCCGGGGTCACCGCGGCCGGCAGCGACGAGCGCAATGCGTCGCGCAGACCCTGCCATCCAGGCACCAGACCGGGATCGACGGTCTCCAATGTCCGGCACCACCGCTCGATCTCGGCGGCGGGCCCAACGACGGGTTCAGACTCGACGCCCACGGCGTCCGGCTCGACCCGGTGCAGCTCGGCCATGGTCATCGCCGCAGCCCGGAACCGTTGGGCGATAACGTCACTCGACTCGTGGGACCCATCGAGGTCAAACAGCGGCTCAAGGGAAGTACCGTCGACAAAGGACATGACGAACATCGGCGGTATGTCTGGCGGGTCGCCGATGTCCTCCCACAACACCTCCGGAACCGGAACCATGGTCGGGCCAAGCGCACGGATCACGCGGGACTGCCGCAGGACGTCGCGGTGCGCGATGGGCTCGAGGCCCGGCGGCGCGACTTTGACCACTACCCGTCGCTCCCCGAGCGCGGCGGTGTAGGTCAGGCTCGATGCACCCCCGTGCAGCGGACGCAGGTCCGCGATGTGCAGGGGGGCGAGGCGCTCGCCGAGCTGCTGGACGAGATCCTCGGTCAGCGTGACCAACCCATCTCGCGCAGGAATGGCTCGGTGTGGGCGATGCGCCCCGTCATCGTTTTCGGATCGCCGGTGCACAACGCCAACGCCGTCTCCGTGATGAGCGCGACGTCCTCGGTCTCGATCTTGGCCAGGTCTAAAAGGCCGGCACCGGGGGTGGCCACCGGTCGCGACGGCGCGGCGGCGTTGACCGCGATACCGTCGTCATACAGCTCGGCCGCAAGGCTTTTCGTGAGCCGGTTCAAGGCGGCCTTCACCATGCCGTAAACCCCGAATCCGGCAGTGCGATCGAAATCAGAGAACGGCGGCCCGGCCGGCATGTCGCCGCCGACAGACGTGATATTCAGCACCCAACCGCGGCCGCGTTCACGCATGGCGGGAATCGCCAACTGGGTCAGGTGCAGCGGGCCCAGCACATGCATCTCCATCATCACGCGTACGCGCCGCTCCGGGAATTCGTCGAGCGGACGCAGGAATGTCACGGCGGCGTTGTTGACGAGGATGTCCGGCGCGCCGACGCGGTTGACCACATCGGCGAAGAGACGCTCACGCTCTTCGGGTTTGGACAGATCGGCCTGGACGGCGATCGCCGTGTGCCCGGCGGCCGTGATTTGCTCGAGCGTCTCCTGCAGAGAACCCTGGTACTTCGGATCGGGTTCCATCGTCCGCGCGGTGAGTGCCACCTCGGCGCCCTCCGCGGCTAGTCGCGCAGCGATCGACTTGCCCAGTCCTCGGCTGCTGCCGGTGACCAGTGCCACCAGTCCGTCACAGCGTCCCGTCAAACCTGACTCGCCTCCTCATGTAGGCCCCGAGACGGAAATCGCCTCTCCGTGGCTGAGAATGCCGTTACCATCGCTGCTGCGGGAAGCATACGCTTCGCGTCGTAAACGACCTTGGCGATTGGTCTTCAGAGTGGAAACCTCGTTTCCGCATCCGATGGCCGGAAGGGCCTGCATGGCCGAATGGTTTTTGTTCCTGCCGCAGAGCCGGATGGGTCTCGACGAGATCGTCACCCGTGCGCAAGCCGCCGAAGCCGCCGGGTTCGACGGCGTCGCCTTCCTTGATCACCTGGAAACGCCAATGGCACCCGACCGGCCGATCTTCGAAGCGATGACCGTCGCGACCTGGGTGGCCGCGAGAACCGAGCGGGTCAGGATCGGCCACCTCGTGTTGTGCGATGCGTTTCGCCATCCCGCGGTGCTGGCCAAACAAGCCGTCACGTTGGCGGAAGCATCGGGCGGACGATTTGAGCTGGGACTCGGGTCGGGCTCAATCCCCGATGAGCTGGCCAAATTCGATTTCGGCACCGCGAGTGCGGTGGAACGTGTGGCAGGTCTCGGACGTACTCTGGCCCTCCTCAACGAGTACTGGGGCGCCGGAGAGGGCCCCGGCAGGATCCAGATACCCAAGCTCAGCCAACCGATACCCATCCTCCTCGGCGGCAAAGGCCCACGAATGCTGGAATTGGTGCGGCGTTATGCCGATTGGTGGAACCTACCCGCCACGTACGCCGATCAACTACCAAAGCTGTTGCCGTCCATCGGATCAGCGCGCGCGTCAGTCCAGCAGATGGTCGCCTTTGTGCGTCACGGATCCGACCGCGGTGAGGTCTGTGAAAAGAGCCGACGGCGCTTCGGCCACCTCGGTCCCGGCTTGGTCTGCGGAGACGCCGCCGAGCTCATCGACTACTTCGCCGGGTTGGCCGGTCAGGGCGCGAAGCGTTTCTACGTATGGTTCGCCGATTTCGCCCCGCCGGATTCGATCACCGAGTTCGGCGAATCGGTCATCGGTGCGTTCCCGCGCTAAGACAAGCCGTTCCGGTTCATTTCGTGCTGATGAGTCGAGCGACTCCGCGCATCACCGCCCGGCTTGCGGTGTGGCGAACCTCGTCGAGAAGCGTCCTCGCACTGGGCGGCGGCGCTGAACCAAGTCGTGGGAACAACGCGAGGGCGTTGGTTCGGTTGATGGCGTTGCGTGCGTCGGTGTTCAGACCGGGATAGGTGTCCAGGCCGGCCGCGAAGAGCTTTCCCCCGGCGACAGGCAGGAAGGGCCAGTCGGAACCAAAGGTGATGTGGCCCTCTCGGGCGAAAGCGAGCAGGGTGGGCAGGGCGGCGGCGCTGGCGGACAGCGCGGTGTCGAAGTAGAAACTGGAGAAGTCGTCGAGGATGTCGGCGGGGCTGCGGCCGGTGTCGTCCATGATCGTGACGGCCATCCGGTGCGAGGCGTATGGGACGAACCCGCCGGCGTGGCTGAGGATGAATCGTATGTTGGGGTACCTTCGACGAATCCCGTTGCGCACGAGCAGGTACGCGGCACGGGTGGTGTCGAGCAGGAAATCAGTTGCGAACGGTGGGATCCCCGGCACAGTGGGGCCCGGTAACTCGGCGGGGTGGATGAACACCACTGCTGCCCGGGCGTCAAGGGCGCCGAACAACTCGTCCTGGCCGTCTTGACCGAGGTAGACGCCGGCGTTGTTCGCGAGCAGTACCACCCCGTCGGCGTTGAGTTCGTCGAGTGCCCGTACGGCCTCGGCGACGGATTCTTCGACGTGTGGCATCGGGACGGTGGCGAAGAACCCGAATTGCGCCGGTCGGGAGGCGACGAGGTCGGCGCTGTGGTCGTTCAGGCCGCGGGCCAACGCGGCGGCATCGGCCGCTGCGGGAAGAATCGTGGTGCCGGGTGCGGACACCGACAGGATCGCGGTGGCCACGTCGAGTGCGGCCATCGTCCGCAGCGATCCCTCCGGGCTCCAGTCCGGCAACGCGCGCCCACCGGCGTTGCCGATCCCGGCTTTGCGCAATGCGTTTCGGTAGTCGGGCGGGATTTGGTGGTGGTGGGTGTCGATGCGCAACATCAGGACTCCTCCTTGCGGGTTGGTGGCTCAGTTGTCGGGAATGCCGGGTCCGGCCAGGGCCCCGACGGCGTCTTCGCGGCGCAGCAGCGATTGCGCGCCGGTTTTGAACTGGGCGAGCTTGTCGATGACAGTCTGCCCCTCGCGGGTGTGGCCCCAGATGCTGATCCCTTGGTATGTGGTTGGTTCCCAGGTGGTTTCGTCGACCACGATCGGATTCCAGCCGACTTCCCATTCGAAGCCCGACGGCGTCATCGCGTAGTAGGACAGCTCTTTGTCGTTGGTGTGCTGGCCCACGGCGAGCGCCATGTGGAAGCCGAGTTCTTTGACCCGCTGATACGAGGCGGTCATGTCGTCGAGGTCGGCGACCTGAATGTTTAGGTGCTGGATCCGGGTGCGGATGGGGTTGACCGGCAACCGGTTGGCCGCGGCGATGGCCACCGAATGGTGGCGCTGGTTGACGCGCAGGAAGCGGATCTTGAATTTCAGCCCGCTGATCGTTTCGTCGATGAAGTCCGACAGCCGCGCGTCGAACACGGTGTTGTAATAGCCCCGCAACTGATGCGGCTTCGTGGAGACCACGGCGACATGCCCGATGCCTCCGTCGCCGGTGACGAAGCCACGTTTCACGGCCATGTCCAGTGGTGTGCCGCCGCGGTGGGCCCGCGTGTAGATCTCCTGGATCAGCCCGTTGGGGCCGGGAAACCGCACCAGCCTTTCCACACCGCGCAGCGCGGCTTCATCGGCTGTCGCTTCGATGACGGGCACACCGTGGCTCCTCACTCGTCGCTGGATCTCGTCGAAGGTGGTGTGGTCGTCGAGTTGCCAGCCGAGTGCGGTGACGTCCTCGGCGGGGCCGCGCTGCAGCAGAAAGCGGCATTCGTCGTCATCCAAGCGGAACCGCAAGGTGTTGGGCGCTGCCTCGTCGAGGTGCATGCCGATGGCGTCCCTGCCGAAGCGCCGCCAGTCGGCGAACTTGTTCGTTTTGATGACGGCGTAACCGAGGTGGACGTTGCCGAACACCGACGGCGGTGCGAGGTTACTGGTCATCCTGGTCAATTCCATGTGCGAGATGAGAAGTGGGCGTGAGGAATTCGGTCACGACATCGTTGAACAGCTCGGCGCGCTCCCACTGCATCCAGTGGCCGGTGTGCGAGGTCATCAGCAGCTCGGCGTTGGGCATCAGGTTCAGCAGCATCGGCCCGCCGCCGGGCTTGTTGACTTTGTCGTTCTTGCCCCACAGCACCAGCGTCGGTGTGCGCAGCGTCTTGAGGCGTCTGTCCCGGGTGAGATCCATCCGCCACAGGGTGCGCAGCGCCATCGGGCCGGACGGGCTCTGCAACGGCGGGTCCGCGATGACAGCCGGATCGACCGACGCCCGGTAGCGGATGTCAATCAGTTCGTCCGGCACGCAGGCGCCGTCGTAGACCAGGTAGGTGCGGACGAAGGTTTCCAGCTTGCTGCGGCTGGGCCCGCCGCCGCCGTAGTAGGACAGCAGGCTTTTCAGTCCGGCGGTCGGGGCGCCTCTCGTGGTGCCGACGCCCCCTGGGCCCATGAGCACGAGCTTGTCGACCCGGTGCGGGGTGTCCAGCGCGAGGCGCAGGGCGCAGGCGCCGCCATAGGAGTTGCCGACGAGGTGAGCACGGTCCATGGCGAGTGCGTCCAGGACACCGCGGATGGAGTCGGCCAGGCAACCGAATGGATCGGCGTGGTCGACGCCCTTGGATGAGCGGCCGTAGCCGGGCATGTCCGGGACGATGACTCGGAACCGGGTGGCCAGGGCGTCGATGTTGCGCGAAAAGTTCGATACCCCTGGGGCGCCGGGACCACCGCCGTGCAACAACACCGTCGCAGGGCCGCTGCCGGCTTCGGAGACGAAGATGTCCTTTCCCGCGACGCTGATGATTCGCTCGGTTAATGCGGTGGCGCTCATGCGGTTTCTCCAACAGCCGAGTTGACGGGTCTTTGGTGAGGTCGGCCTGTCAGTTGTGCCGGCGGTGCAGGCAGCGGCCGGTCGGACGCGGCGGCGGCGTACACGAAGCCGTCGGGCCTCACCACCACCGCGGCTGCGTTCCTATCGGCGAGCCACGCCACGAGCATTGCGCCGCTGTCGAGCAGGCTGTTGGGACCGATCGTGAACTCGGGCCCGACGAGTCGCAGGCTCGGCACGCCCAGTGCAGTCCACGCGTCGGCACCCGCGGCGTGCGCGCCGGTGTGCAGCACGGTCCACTTCCCCGCCAGCACATCGTCGAGGCGCACCGCCGTGCCCTTTCCGTCGAGCACCCACGGCTGGGGGATCTGCCAGCCGACCGCCGCAGACTTGCCCGATGCGAAAAAGCCACTGCGGTAATGCGCGTCGGGGATCCAGAAGGCATCGTGCAGCCGCCGCAGGACGCCGGGGACCTTCATCGCAAGGCGGACGCCGTGGTTGCGCAGCGCGACCAGCACCGGGTTCGGTTCGGTGATGATGCGACCGACCATCACGGCCCGCTTGGTGACCTCCTGCACGTGGGGCATCCGTTCGGCCTGGTACGTGTCCAGTAGCGAGTCGGGCACGTCCCCCGCGACGACGGCGGCGAGCTTCCAGCAGAGGTTCGCGACGTCCCGCACTCCTGCGGACATACCCTGCCCACCCGCCAGCGGTCGGCGACCCGGACGTGGTGGCTGTAGATCACCGCCCGCAGGACCTTCACGTCGGCATCCGTGATCCCCTGGTCGTTGAGGACCCGCCAGATCGCCTCTTCTCGTATCAGCTCGTTCTCGTCTTCGCTTGCGCGAGCCGGGTATTCCCACCGGTGATGCCCCAGCGGCGTGGGGCAGTCCACGGTCGGGCGTGCCGGATTGCAGTGGAAGCGCAAATGGTCCTGGCCCGGCCAGTCCCGTAACACCTTGGTGTCGATGACGACCCAGCGCTCGCCATAGGTGCGGCCCGCGTAGCCGACGCCGAGCTGCACCCGGGTGGGGCTGGAGCCGCCGTCGGCGGCGATCACGTATGACGCGTGCACTCGCTTGAACACATCGGCGCCCAGGTCGGCCAGCATCATCTCAACGCCGTCAGCCTTCGGCACCACACGAAGGCATTCGTGACCCAGGAGCACCTCGACGTTGGGAAAGCGGTCAACGCCCTCGCGCAGCACCTTCTCCAGCGCCGGCTGGTAGATGAACTGCTGAGGCGGATGCCCACACCCGTGGGACCTCACCTTCAAGTCGATGAACGGTTCGCCGGCCGCGTCGACGAACCTCAACGGCCGGTTGGCGAGCACGTCGCGCTGCAGCCGGTCGGCCAGCCCGACACCCTGCCAGATCCGCATGACCTCTTCATCGGTCGATATCGCCCGAGCCCTGCCATAGATGTCGGCATCACGCTCGATCACAACGACTTTCAGGCCCAGCCGGCCCAGCAGATTGGCGGCGGTGACGCCGGTCGGGCCGTAGCCGATCACCGCCACGTCATACCTCGAAGCGTCAGTCATTGCCGTGCCTCATCTGTCTGTGTCCGCAACCCGGACCTTGTTCTGTAGCGATCACTACGGTAATGTAGCGATCACTACAGAGTCAAGACCCCGACGCGAGGAGCCGCCGATGGCCGAGAAACGAGAGCCGAAGCGGCGAATGCGGCGCGCCGACGGCGAGTTGTCCCGCGCCCGGATTCTGGATGCGGCCACCGAGATCGCCGCCGAACGCGGCTATGAGGGCACCAGCATCGGGGCGGTCAGCGCCAAGTGCGGGCTACCGGCCAGCTCGATCTACTGGCACTTCGAGAACAAGGACGATCTGATCGCCGCGGTGATCGAGCGCAGCTTCGCCGACTGGCTCGCGGCATGGGATATTCCGGCAGGTGAGAACCCAGTCGACCGCTTCGCCGCGATGGCGCGGCAGATCGCCAAGGCTTTGATGGACGCGCCTGATTTCCTGCGGCTCGGGCTGATGCTGTCGCTTGAACGCCGGCCGGTGGAGCCGCGTGCCCGGGAAATGTTTCTCAAGGTGCGGGCCGACGCCTACGCCCGGATGGCGGACGCCATCCGGTCCTTCTCGCCCCGCCTCGACGACGCTGCGGTCCGCGACCTTGCAACCTATGCCATCGCGGGTGCCGACGGCCTGTTCATCGCCAAGGAGATCGGCGGCGATTCCGTCGACCTGGTTGGGTTGTTCGAGATGCACGCGCGCGCGGTCTATGACTCCGCGGTCGGACGCGTTTCCGAATGCGCGGGTCGATGACGCCGGCCCGCGGCATGATCGATGAGGCCGCCGGGCTGCTGTACGCCGCCCAGGCTGACCATGCGCCGATCAGCCCCCTCAGCGAGCGCTACCCCGGCCTCGACGTGTCCGACGCCTATGCCATCCAGCAGCTGAACCTGAGCCGTCGCGTGGGTGCCGGGAGCATCCTGGTCGGGCACAAGATCGGCCTGACGTCCGCGCCGATGCAAACCCTGCTCGGCGTCGACGAACCCGACTTCGGCTACATCGTCGATGACATGGTGCTGCCCAACGGCCAAACCGTGGCCATCACCCGGTTCTGCGCGCCACGCGTTGAACCGGAAGTCGCATTCCTGCTGTGCAAGCCCCTGCGGGGACCCGGGGTCAGCGTCGACGAGGTTCGCGCAGCCACCGAGGCGGTCGCCATCGCGTTGGAGATCGTCGACAGCCGCATCGGCGATTGGAAACTGACTCTGCCCGACACCGTGGCGGACAACGCCAGCTCGGGTGCTGTGGTGCTGGGCGACTGGATGCCGTACAGCGGCGGACTCGACCTGTCCGCTGCGCGGGCGTCATTGCGGCTCACCGGAACCGAGATCGACTCCGGCCTGGGTTCGGCCGTGTTGGGGCGCTCCCGCGGCAGCGGTCGCCTGGCTGGCCAACGCCCTCGCGCCGTTCGGCGCCGAAATCCTGCCCGGCCAATTCGTCATGTCCGGGTCGTTCACCACCGCCGCTTTCGTCCATCCCGGCGACCACGCCGCCGCCACGATCAGCGGCCTGGGCACCGTCTCGCTGACGTTCACTGGTTAGCCGCGTATCCGCTATGCCGCCCGACGGACGAAAAGGCAATAGGCCTTCGGAACTTTAGCCGAGCTTGTCCCAGAAGCCGGTCAGGGCCGCCGCACCGCGCTGCGGATCCTCCACCATCCACCAGTGCCCTAGGCCGTCGAGCACCTCGGTGCGCGCACCCGCTCGATCTGCCGCCCGCCGTCGGAGTTCATCGGATCCGACGTAGGGGTCCTCTGTGGCCAGCAGGGACAATCCCGGCCGGGCCGCGGCCGCCTCGAGCCCGCGGCCGGCATCTGCCATCGCGGGTTGGCGCGCAGAGCGGTAGAGAATCAGGATCGCCCGACCCATCTCCGGCCCCTGGGCCTCGGCGAGCGTGGTCGCGATGTCGCCCGGCATGCCCAGCGATGCCATCCGGTCTGCCCGGTCTGCGACGGTGCCGGCCATCAACGAGTCGACCAATTGCTCGCCATCGCCCGGCGTCTGCCACACCTGGGCCATGTCATGCCAGACGTAATCGGGGTCGAACAGTCCCACGACGTCGCTCGCCCAGCTGCGCACGAGCTCGGGGCGATGCATTACCGCGTTCACCACATGGCCGCCGCCCCAGTCATGGCCGACCACGTCCACCGGTTCGTCCAATTGGGCCAGTTCACCTTCCAGCCAGTCGCGATAGGCCAAGTAGGTCGCGGGGAAGTCTTGGGGAAGTGGGGCGCCGAATCCGGGCGGCGACAGCCGCACCACATCGTCACGCCCGAGGGCGTCGACCAGCGGGCCCCAAATAGCTTCGGTCTCCGGGTTGCCGTGCACGAGAACAACTGTCATGGTCGATATCCTTCCACTCCGCTCCGGCTCGTCGCCCCCGATTAGCGATGCAGCACGCCCGCAGTGGCTCAGCACGAGCCCAGAGTGATCTCCGCTTCACGACCTGCCCGCCGCGGTGATGCGGAAAGTGCAGCAACAAGCCAATGCATGTGCCCGGTGGCTGCTTTGGTACCACCAAACCGTGATGCCGGCGGTGATCGCAGATCTTCACCACAGGGCCGGCCGGGCGGCGGCCGAAAACGGGACCAACGCCGCCGCCGGTCACACCGTTCCAGTCACGAGTCGGTGAAACCGGGCGGTCGTGACCCGTAGGACGCTGCCGGACAACGTGACGGCCAGCCAAGTTCTCACGTCGGCAGTTCGTTTCGCAGGACCTTGCCCGCGGGATTGCGTGGAATGCTCGCCACAACTCGGACGTCCCTTGGCTGCTCGAACCGAGAGACTCTGTCCTTCAAGTATTCCCGCAGCGCTGCTTCCTCGATGTCGCAATCCGGCCGTGGGACGACGAACGCCGCCAGCCGGTGGCCGAACCGCTCGTCGGGGACCCCGACGACCGCGGTCTCGGCGATGTCGGGGTACTCGGTGAGCGCGTTTTCGACCGCGCGTGGATAGACATTCTCGCCGCCGCACACGATCATGTCGTCTTCGCGGCCGACGATGAACAACCGCCCCGATTCATCGAGATAGCCCATGTCACCGGTGCTGGTCATGTTGTCGATGACGGCTTTCGCGCCGCCGCCCGTGTAGCCTTCCGATGCCAGTTCGCCGCCGACGAAAACGCGCCCGGTGACGGTGAGGCCAACGGGCCTGTCGTTGTCGTCGAATATGCGCACGGGGCAGCCGGCGACCGGTTTCCCCACGGTTTCTGGGGCTTCTCGTAGGTCGGTCGGCGTTGCCAGCGCCCCGATGCCGACTTCGGTGGAGCCGTAGCCGTTGTAGAGGACGTCGCCGTAGGTGTCCATGAAGCGCCGCACCAGGCTCGAATCGAGCCGATCACCGCTGGATGTCACCACCCGCAGCGATGGCACGGGGTTTCGCGCTCGCACGGCGTCGGGAAGTTCGAGGATGCGCGTCAGCATCACCGGCACCGCGGTGAACGCGTCGGCGCGATGCAAGGACGCCTGCGCGAGCGTGGCTTCGGCGTCGAAGCGACGGCGCGTGAGCACCGTGCCGCCCAGGGCCGTGGTCAGCATCAGCATGCCCAGCCCCAGCCCGTGAAACATGGGTACCGCCACGGCGATTCGAGAGCCGGTGGTTAGCCGCGTGCGATCGAGGATCGTCACCCAGACACCGACCGCCGAGCCCATGCGGGGTGTGCGGGGCACGCCCTTGGGTTTGCCTGTGGTGCCCGATGTGAGGAGAACGATTCGGCCCGGAGCCGCCACCTCCGGTCGCCGCCCCCGCCCGGGCGGCTCGATCGTTGCCGGGTCGATCACGGTGACGGCCGCGTCGGCGGCCCGTACCCGCTGAGCGAACTCGTTGTCGCAGACCATCGTCTCGATCCGGTGCGCGCCCAGCGCGGCGGCCAGCGCGTCCGTCCGGAATTCCGTGTTGACGAGCACCACCTCGGCACCGACCAGCGCCACGGCGAACACCGCCTCGATGAAGCCGCGTCCATTGCGGCACAGGATTCCCACCGCGTGCCCCGGTTCCACACCGCGGCCGAGTAGCTCGTGGGCCAGCGATTCGGCCCGGGAACCCAACTCGCGGTAGGTGACGGCGCCGTCGTCGTCGATGACCGCCGTACGGTCGGGCCACCGCGCCGCAGCGACCGCCAGCAGCGTGATCGGATTTGTGCCGCCGCGGCGTGCTTCGCGAAGCAGTCGCAGCCCGGCAGCCGGGCCCGGGGGACGCAGCAGCCCGGAGCGAAGCAGCGCCCGGGCCGCGGTGGCAACCACACTCCCGGCCATGATCAGCCGACCCGCCGCCCGCTGCCGGAATCTGTGAAGAACCGGCGGAACCACAGCCGCGCCGCGCGATCTGCGGGCCCGGTCAACAGCACCGACGCGAGTTCGACGGGCCACACCCAGGGCGGCGCGATCGTGCGGGGCCGTTCGATGATCGCTTTGGCGACGACGTCGGCGGCCTGATCGGGATCCAGCCCGGGAAGTTTGCCCAGAAGCGGCGTCGGCTCGATCATCCTGGTGCGCACCAACCCGAAGTAGATCGACGTGACGTCGACCCCGTCGGCGTGCAGTTCCGGTGCGACGCTGCGCAGCCAGCGGTCGAACGCCCCTTTCGACGCCTGATAGGCGCCCCACTGCGGGCCGGGCGGAACACGGACGGCGACGCTCGAGATGTTGACGATGTGGCCGCCGCCGTGCTCGCGCATGGCCGGAAGCACCCCGAGGAACAGCCGGACCGGGGCCAGGTAGTTGATATCGATGGTGCGTTGAAAGTCATGCGGCCGGTCGTACTGGTGATGCAGCGACCGGCGGATCGACTTGCCGGCGTTGCTCACCAAGATGTCGAGCGGGCCGTGGTCCTCGGTGATCTGTTTCGCCAATGCGGCGACGGCGGCCTCGTCGGTGAGATCGGTCGGGTAGGCAACCGCCTTTCCACCGCCGGCGCTGATAGCTGCCACCAGGCCGTCGAGCCTGTCCGCCGACCGTGCGACAACTAGCACGGCCGCCCCTGCCGCGGCCAGGCTGCGTGCGGTCGCCTCGCCAACTCCGTACGAGGCACCGGTCACCAGGACGGTCTTGCCTGATACGGCGCCGCGCAGCTTGTCGGGATCGCAGACCTGGCCCGGGTTGGCCAGCTTGTCGATTGCCTTAGCTGCCAAATTCATTCGACCGCCTTACCCCCGGCCCATGCTATTCATCTGCCTCAACGGCATCGAGCCGTCGAATGGAGCATAAAACGCGCGCTACGCCTGGCTCACTCCGCGGTCGCACGCTGCGAGAGTTCCCACGACGCCAAGGTTTCGATCAGGGCGGGCGCAACCCTGGTCCGCACAGCACGGCCCGGGCCTACTGACAACGTGTCTTTGAACTTTCGATTGCCCCCGCAGGCAGAACCATGCCCACGGCCACCGCCCCCGTCAGCGACGCGGTCCCCGGCGGCGCACCGCTCGCATCACTGGCTGCGGTGCGCACCGTGCTCGCGGCCAGCCTGATCGGGACCACCATCGAGTGGTATGACTTCTTCCTGTACGCCACCGCGGCGAGCATTGTGTTCAACCACGCGTTCTTCCCGGACCAGAGTTCGCTGATCGGGACGATGTTGGCGTTCGCCACCTTCGCCGTCGGCTTCGTGGTCAGGCCGATCGGCGGCATCGTGTTCGGTCACGTCGGCGACCGCGTCGGCCGCAAGAAGACCCTGGCGCTCACCATGCTGCTGATGGGAGGTGCCACCGCCTTGATGGGCGTGCTGCCCACTGCTGCGCAGATCGGGATCGCAGCACCGATTCTGCTGTTGGCGCTTCGGATAGTTCAGGGCTTCGCACTCGGCGGCGAATGGGCCGGCGCTGTCCTGCTGGCTGTGGAGCACAGCCACCGGCACAGCCTGGGTCTCTACGGCAGCATCCCCCAGATCGGGCTCGCGCTCGGATTGGCCGCGGGCACGGGGGTATTCGCGGTGCTGCAACTCGTACTCTCGCCACACGCGTTCGGCACCTACGGTTGGCGAATCGCCTTTCTGCTCAGCGTCGTGCTCGTGGTGTTCGGTGTGCTGGTCCGGCTGCGGGTGGCCGAAACCCCGGCGTTTGAGGCGATCCGAGAACGCGCAGAGCGCGCGACTGTACCTCTGCGCGGGGTGTTTTCGGGCTCCTCAGTCCGGCCAACCGTGCTCGGCCTACTGTCACGCTGGGCGGAGGGCACCGCGTTCAACACCTGGGGTGTATTCACCATTGCCTACGCGACCACGACACTGCACCTGGCGAAGGTGCCCGTCTTGTTGGTGGTGACCGCCGCCGCGCTGGTCATGGCCGTGCTGTCACCCCTCTCCGGGCTACTGACCGACCACTTCGGCCCTGGGGCCGTCTACGCCAGCGGCATCACCGCCTATGGACTGCTGGTTTTTCCGGTCTTCGCTCTGTTCGGCAGCCGCTCGATCACGTTGTACGCGGCCGGAATGATATTGGTGTTCGGCATCATTCACGCATGGTTCTACGGCGCACAAGGCACCCTGTACGCTTCCCTGTTCCCCACCAGGATCCGCTACACCGGACTGTCCACGGTTTACCAGCTCTCCGGTGTCTACGCGTCGGGACTCACACCCCTCGTGCTGACGGCGCTTCTGGCGGCGGGGCATCAAAGGCCGTGGTATGCCTGCGGTTATCTCGCCACAACCGCCGCCATCAGCCTCGCCGCGACATTGCTCTTGCGGCCAGGGCGGTTACAAACCATGTGACGCGGCCGCTACGAGAGCGGCGCCAGCCCGGACCGCACCAGATCAACACTGGCAGCGACAACTTCACCGAGGTCGCCTATGTCCAGATCCATTTCGCCCTCGACGGCCTGCCCAAGTTCGCCCCGCCCTACGAACTCCTCAACGAACCCGGGATGCAACAGTCCATCGGGATCTTCGGCTCGCCCGAGGAACAGCAGCGTCAGTGGGAGATGTGCACACACCGACTCGTCCCCGACAATCCGTCCTTGGGAATGCAGATTCCATCATGCCTTGACCCCGGCCTGGCGCCCCCCGGCAAGCATGCTGCGAGCGCATTCGCGTACGCCTTTCCCGTCGAGGCCCCACGTGACCAGCACGGCCGGCTCAAAAACGAGATGGCACAACGAGTCATCGAAAAGATCAGCAGATACGCGCCGAACTTCAGGGACATCGTCCTGCGCCACATCGTCTTCGCGCCGTATCACATGCAGACCATGTTCGGCGCGCCGTCGGGCGATTTCTGCCACGGATTGTTGCACCCGGATCTGATGGGGCCGAACCGACCGGGGCCCAGAGGGTTTCTCGATCAGCCCATCCCGATCGCTGGGCTCTATCTGGCGGGAGCGGGATGCCACGGGGGACCCGGGATCACCTTCACCCCCGGCTACAGCGCCGCCCACCAGGTGCTCGACGACCGCTCGTCCGGCGGAGTTTAGCGCCGCCACATCTGCTCGGTGGTCGTAGCTCCGCCAGGCAATTCCACGAGCTCGATCGGGGTGCCGTCGGGATCGTAGACAAACAACATGCGGACACCCCCGATGTCCACGGGTGGGGTGTAACGCACATCGCCGGACCGTCTCAGGACGGCATCAGCGTCGTCGACGGACTCGACCCTCAACGACATGTTCGTGTAGCCGATGTGTGGGCCTTCCGGGCCGGCGGGCACCGCGCCGAGCGAGAGCAATTCGACCATCGTTTCGCCGATGAGGCCACCGATCATGCGCCCCTTACCGGCGCGACCGCCCGTCACTGTCTCCAGGCCCGCCCCCTCGAGTTCGACATCGAAGACGACGTCCATGCCCAACAGACCCGTGTAGAAGCCCAGAGAGACGTCGATGTCGGATACGGCGATGCAGATGTGTGAGAAGTTCGCGATCGGGATGGACTCGCGATCAGCCATGCGGGCCTCCAAGTATGAGACGCTCCCGGCAACGTTTTGATGGCCGACATCCGGACGGCTTAAGGTCGATGCTTACACGCCGAGTCCCTCGAGGAGACGACATGGGCGACGTTACTGAGGTTGGCACAGGCATGGTCGAGCGCTATCTGGCGTGCATGGCCGCACACGATTGGGATGGCCTGGCCGCCACCATCGCGGACGTGGGCCTGACTCGGGATGGCCCGTTCTGCGACGTCGTCGAGGGCAAGGAGCGCTATGTCGCATTCCTGAGCGGCATCATCCCGGTGCTCAAGGGCTATCGGGTAGACGTGCGCCGGATCTCGCACGCGTCGGACCGGTTGTCATTCGCCGAACTGAGCGAAACGTTCGAAGTCGACGGCGTTCTCACCGAGTACCCCGAATGTATCCTGTTCGAGCAGAACGACGATGGGCTGATCTCGCACGTCAGCGTGTTCGTCAAGAAGCCCGGCGAGGACGCTCCGGTTCAGGGCGGTCGCGCCACGTAACGGCGCCGATTCATTGCACGATCTCCAGCCCGTTGTCGTCGGGATCGCGGAACGCGAACATCGGTGGCACACCTTCCCATCGCAACAGCTCGCCGACCACGACGTCGTGACCACGCAGATGCCGGTGCATTTCAGCCGCGTCGGCGGTGGCCAGTCTGATTCCCGTTTCGACGCCCGCGGGATTCTGGGCGCTGGCCGCGACGAGCGCAATCGACGTCGCCGAGCCAGGCGGCGAGACCGTGATCCAGCGGGCGCCGAGCTGCGGCAGGGGCATATCTATCTGTTTCTTCAGGCCCAGCACCTCGGTGTAGAAAGCAAGCGCCCGGTCCTGGTCTCGGACGGCAATCCCCACGGCCGGAATTCCCGTCACGCTCGGTTGCAGATGGTCGTTCATCACGAGTCCTTTCATGCGGTTGGACCCAGATGACGACTCGAAGGCCACCGAATCGACACAGCGCCGCTCGAGAAGTAGAAAGGGCCGGCCCATTGGGTGTACCATCTGGTACATGAACACGGCAAGCAGCATAGCGATCGATGCCCCCGCCGCTCGGGTGTGGCGGGTCTTCAGCGACGTCGAGCGTTGGCCCGAGTGGACCGCGTCGGTCACCCGTCTTGACGCCCTCGACGGCCCCGGCCTGGCGGTGGGCAAGCGCTTCGCGATCAAGCAGCCCCGGATGCCGAGGCTCGTCTGGAAGGTCACCGAGGTCGATCCCGGCGCGTCGTGGACCTGGGTGCAGCGCTCTCCCGGCGGATTGGCGCTCGCACGGCACGACGTCATCCCCACGCCGGACGGCCGCACCCTCGTGCGTCAGGAGATCGATCAGCAGGGCCCGGTTGGCGCGCTCGTGGGTCGGCTCATGGTTCCGATGACAAAGCGGTACCTACAGCTCGAAGCCAACGGCCTCAAGGCCAGAAGCGAGCAGCCGCACAACCTCCATGGCCCGGCCTCCTGACGTCGAACGGCGCCAAGAGCTGCTGAATGCGCTCGTCGGCGAATTCGCCGCGCGCGGCATCGGCGACCGCTCCCTGCGCGACGTCGCCGAGGCCGTCGGCACCAGCCACCGCATGTTGCTTCACCACTTCGGTTCGCGCAACGAGCTGCTCGTGGCGATCGTCGAGGAGGTCGAACGACGGCAGATGGCGATCCTGCCCGACCTGCCCACCGACGGGATCGCCGCGATGTGGGCCAACGTTCGCCGCCCCGAGCTACGCCCATTCGAGCGACTCTTTTTCGAGTGCTATGCGCGCGGCGCGGCCGGTGAGGAGCCCTTCACCCGCATCGTGCCGGGCGCCGTCGATAGCTGGCTGGCCGAGGTCGCCGGGAAAGCCGGCGCGCCGCTCGACCCTGCTCAGGCACGACTCGGCCTGGCCATCGTCCGCGGCCTGCTGCTCGACCTGGTAGCCACCGGTGACGCCGCCGGCGTGGACGCGGCCGCAGAAGCGTTCGTCGACCTCCTCCGCCGATCGAGGTGAACCGACTGGAGGTATGGGTGTCGCGGCGGACGGGTGCTCCCGGTATGCAACCTGGTCTGGGTCGCGATGTGGGCGGCCGTGTCGGTTCCGAGACTCGGTGATCTCACTCTGGGTATAGCGATGCTGTGGCGGTGCGCCTTGCAGGCCTACCATGACACTAATCGCGCCGACTTTGAGCCCATCCCGTCGAGCACGATCCGGGCCACTAACTTCAACCGACTCCGACCGTCGACGCCGTCGCGCCCCATCGCCGCTGAAGATCCCGCCCAAGGTTCCCATCACGGTTCTCCTCGTCCCGCGCCGGAGCCGTTGTCGCCCCACAAATTCGGTGCCGCCCATGCGCCTGATCCGGTGCGCAGACAGCGTGACCGTCGCTGATCCCGAAACGTTCCGCAAGCCCGACCAGCGACTTGGGCGCCCACCAATTCCACGTGCCCAACACACGCATGAACGCCGGTAACAAGACCATCCGCACCAGCGTGGCGTCCACCACCACGGCCAGTGTCAGGCCTACCCCGAACATGCGCATGAACGACACATGCGCGGTAATCAGTGCGGCAAAGGAGATCGACATCACCAGCGCGGCCGCGGTGACCACACGACCGGTGCGGGCCACGCCCAACGCGACGCTTTCGTCGTTGTCCGCGCGCGTCCGCACGCAGCCCGATGTCGCCGGCCCAGCGGCTCCGGACGCCAGCCAGAACTCGCGGATCCGGGAAACCACGAAGACCTCGTAGTCCATCGACAAGCCGAAGGCAACGCAGAACAGCAGCACCGGCATATTGGCGACCAGCGTTCCGGTGGATGTTGTTCCGAGTCCGCCCAGATGCCTGTCCTGGAAGATCCACACCATTGCACCGAACGCGGCGCTCAGCGACAGCACGTTGAGCATGAGTGCTTTCAGCGGCAGCACCACGCTGCCGGTCAGCAGGAATAGCAGCCCGAACGTGATCACGGCGATCAGGCCCAGCACCAGCGGCAGCCGCGAGGTGATGGCGGCGACGCTATCTCGATTGGTTTGCGCGACCCCGGCCAGCTCGACCGCCCTGCCGTCGGGGCGGGGGACCGCGTGCAGGCGGCGAAGCTGGGCCTCTGACCTGTCGGAGAACAGCGGGGCCGTGCCCTCGACGGTGAGAAATGCACTGCCCTGCACCTCGCCGGTGGGCGCTGACGGTGGTCCGACCAGGGCCCCGGCCACGAACGTGCCAACCGGAGCCGATACCGCCGAGACGTCCGGCACGCGGGACAGATCGGCTGCGTATCGCGTCATTTCGTCATCTGATATCCCGTTGATGTCGGGGATGACAACGCTGACCGCGGTCGCGGAGTTGTTGGCGAAGTCGCTGCGCAGTTGATCGCCGACTTGGCGAGCCGAGACGAAGCGCGGCAGCACCCGGTCGTCGGGGAAACCCCATCGCACCCCGAGGAACGGCGTACCGACCAGCATCAGGAGCGCAATCACGGCCAATCCGATGGGGAGAGCATGCCGCACCACGAACTTTGTTGAGCGGTACCAGAACTCCCGCTCGACCGGGCCACGGACGGGTTCGCGCCGGCCCGTCAAGCGCCGCGCGAGCCGGCGCACATCCAGCGAGTTCAATCGGTCGCCGAGTAGCACGATGGCCGCGGGTGTCACCACCACCGCCGCGATCGCGGTGAATGCGACCGTGGCGATACCCGCGTAAGCGAACGACTTCAGGAAGTACATCGGAAAAAGGATCATCGCGGCCATTGACAACGCGACCGTCGTGGCCGAGAACAACACCGTGCGGCCCGCCGTCACCATGGTGCGCACGAGCGCATCCTCGCGGCTCGCCCCGCCCGCCATCTCGTCGCGGAATCGGCTGACGATCAGCAACGTGTAGTCAATCGCCAGTGCGAGGCCTAACGCGGTGCTGAGGTTGAGCGCAAAGATCGATACGTGGGCGGCGACGGTGATCAAGCGCAGTACCGCCAGCGAGCCCAGGATGGCAACCCCGCCGATCGCTACCGGTAACGCGGCCGCTAGCAGCCCGCCGAACACCCAGACCAACACGATGAAGCTGAGCGGAATGGCGATCGCCTCCATCACCAGCACGTCGCGCTGCGCTTGCTCGGTAATCTGCGCGTTCACCATTGCGACCCCGCCCGACCGCACGGTGACTCCGTTGCGGTCGTGCGCCAACTGATCCGACAACGAGCTGGCGTAGTTTTGCGCGTTGTTCTCCCCGCCGCTGATGCCCGCCACGACCAGACCCGACCTACCGTCCTTGCTGACCAGCTCGGCCGCGTCCGGCGGCGGCGCGGTCCATGCCGACGTCACGCTCGCGACATGTGGTGACCGGTGCAGCTGATCGGCGATCTGCGTGCCGACCGCCCGGGCTGCTGCGCTGTCAAAACCGTCCGGTGTGGAGACGACGATCAGCAGCTGCATATCGCCCTGGCCGAACTTGTCGGTCAGAAGCTGCGCAGCCCTGGCCGATTCTGAGGTGGGGTCCTGGAAACCGCCGGTGGACAGGCTCTTGGCGACCGGGATGCCGAAGATGCCCGCAGCCACCATCACCAGCGCCGCGAGGGCGATCGTCCGCCGTGGCGCGGCGATGGCTAGCCGTGCGATGCGATCTAGCGCGCCTCCCGGAGGCGCCGGCGAGTGCCGCGAGGTGCTCGATGATGTCGGAGACCGCTCGATGCTGCTAACCATGGGACCACCTGCCTTCAGGGCCCTCTTTCAACACTCGGTGACTTTTGTCACCAGTTGGTGACTTAGACCATAGGACGAGGTGGGATGCCAAGTCAATACCTGATGACATACAGTTTCTGTATGCCAGCGACACGCCCCCGCAACGCCGCCCAGACGCGCGCCGACATCCTCTCGGCCGCGCGCCGCCGGTTCGCGACGGAAGGATACGAACGCACCACCCTGCGCGCCATCGCGGCGGACGTCGGTGTGGATCCGGCACTGGTGATCCGTTACTTCGGCAGCAAGCAGGACCTGTTCGCGACGGCTACCGACTTCACGATCAAGCTGCCAGACCTGTCCGGGGCGGACCCAGACGACATCGCGGGCATGCTGTTGCCGCGGTACTTCGCGGTGTGGGAAGAGGACCACACGTTCTTAGCGCTGTTGCGGGCGGCGATGACGAGCCGGGTCGCGGCCGATACCCTGTGCCAGGCGCTCGCCACGCATGTAGCGCCCATATTGGCCACCGCCACCCCTGACCATTCCCTGGAGCGGATCGGGTTGACGGATGCGTTCATCATCGGGCTTGCCACGACCAGGTCTGTCCTCGCTAATCCGCCGGTGGCCAACCTCAGTCGCGACGAACTCAGCCGCTGGGCTGGCCCGGTCATTCGGCAGCTACTGGTTGGGCCGGCACCGTCGTAATCCCAGGCTTCGGAGTTTCTGGATGAATGTGGCACGCCCCCGCAATGCCAGCCAGACGCGCGCCGACATCCTCTCGGCCGCACGCCGCCGCTTCGGAGCCGAAGGATACGAACGCACCACCCTGCGCGCCGTCGCGGCGGACGTCGGTGTGGATCCGGCGCTGGTGATCCGTTACTTCGGCAGCAAGCAGGACCTGTTCGCGGAAGCCGCCGACTTCACGATCGAGTTGCCAGACCTGTCCGGCGTCGATCCCGACGAGGTCGCGGGCATGCTATTGCCGCGGTTCTTCGCGGTGTGGGAAGAGGACGAGACGTTTGTGGCGCTGCTGCGGGCCGCGATGACGAGCCGGATCGCGGCCGAAACGCTGCGGCAGGTATTCGCCACGCAGGTTGCGCCCAAATTGATTACCGCCACCCCAGACCATCCCCTGCAGCGGATCGGCTTGATGGGTGCGTTCGTCATCGGGCTGGCCACAACCAGATATGTCCTCGCGAATCCACCGGTGGCCAACATCAGCCGCGACGAACTCACCCGTTGGGCTACCCCGATCATTCGGCAGCTATTGGTTGGGCCGGCACCGTCGTAATCGCACGGTTCGGTCATGAGCACTCATCAGGGACGCGGTTGATCGCCGAGAGTAACGCAGGCGGGTTTTAGTCCGGAGAATCTCGGCGAGCTTGATGGCCAAGACCCCGGCGCCGATTGGCGCGCGGAGTTGGAGCGTCTGCGCCGCGAGAACGCCGAATTACGTTTGGACCGTGAGTTTTTGAAAAAGCCGCGGCCTATCGCATCACACCGATGTGTGAGCTGTCGGGGGTATCGCGTTCCGGGTTCTACAAGTTGCGCACCAACCGCGACAGCGGGCCGACACCGGCCAAGCGCCGCCGCCCTGAACTGGATGCGAAGGTCGCGGCGTCTCATGCCGGCTCGGATTGGGCGCCGCGGTAATCGTAGTAAGAAGTCGTCAGAAAGCTGCGAGCGCGTTTCGGGTGTCGATTTCCATTGCTTGTAGCCACATTTCCAGCAAGGCTAACTGCCACAACGCGTTCGCGCCCACCGTGGTGCGCGTCTCGTTCGGTTTGGCCAGCAGCGCCTCGACGGTGTCGGCACGGTACAGGCCCCGCGACCTGGCCGCGTCGTTGGTCAGCGCGTCCCGCACCATCTCGAGCACTTCGCCGTGCAGGTGGCGGATTCCCGGCACCGGGAAGTACCCCTTGGTACGGTCGATCACCTGAGCAGGCAGCAGCGCGCGCGACGCCTCCTTGAGCACCCCTTTACCGCCGGACGTCAGCTTCAGCTCCGGCGGGCACGTCGCCGCCAATTCGACGAAGTCGTGATCGAGGAACGGGACACGAGCCTCGAGCCCCCAGGCCATCGTCATGTTGTCCACCCGTTTGACCGGATCCTCGACGAGCATCACCTGGGTATCGAGCCGCAGCGCCGCGTCGACCGCCGTCTGCGCGCCGGGAGCGGACTGGTGGGCGACGGCGAAATCGCGGCTGACGTCGACGTCGCTCGCGTACTCGGGGGCGAAGATCGTCAACACGTCGGCGTGAGCGCGGTCGAAGAACACCTTCGCATACGCATCGGTGGTCTGCTCGCGGGCCACGTTGGCCAGCGGCGGATACCAGTCGTATCCGGCCAGGATCTCGTCGGCGCCCTGGCCCGACTGGACCACCTTCACCGACTTGCTGACCGCCTCGGACAACAGGTAGAACGCCACACAGTCATGGCTGACCATCGGTTCGCTCATCGCGGCAATGGTTTTCGGCACGGCGGGCAGCAGCCGCGCGGTGTCGATGTGAATCTTGTGGTGATCGGTGTCGAACTTCTTGGCCACCAGATCCGAATAGAGGTACTCGTCGCCGGACTCACCGCCCGCGGAGTCGAAGCCGATGGAAAACGTTGCCAGGCCGTGCTGTCCCTGCTCGGCCAGCAGCGCGACCACAACCGACGAATCGATGCCGCCCGACAACAGCACACCGACCGGGACATCGGCGACCATTCGGCGCTCGACGGCGGTGCGCAGCGCCTCCATCAGCGCCTCCTGCCAGTCCTGTGCCGACCATGACACGCGGGACGGATCGCGCGCGAATGTCGGTGTCCAGTAGACGGTGTCGGTGTGTGAACCGTCCGGCGCGATCATCCGCACCGTGGCCGGCGCAAGCTTGCGCACGCCGCGGTAAATGGTCCGCGGCGCCGGCACGACGGAATGGAAGCTCATGTAGTGGTGCAGCGCATGTCGGTCCAGTTCGGTGTCGACGCCGCCGCCGTGTAGCAGCGCCCGCACCGTGGACGCGAACCGCAGCAGGCCCGGCGACTCCGTGATGTATAGCGGCTTGATGCCGAGCCGGTCGCGCGCCAGCGCCACTGAGCCGGTATCACGGTCGGCGATCGCGAACGCGAACATGCCCTTGAACCGCTCGACGCAGCGGGGTCCCCACTTGTGGAACGCCTTGATCACGACCTCGCTGTCGGCGGTCGAAAAGAATTGATAACCAAAGCCTTTGAGTTCTTTGCGCAGGTCCTGGTAGTTGTAGATGCAGCCGTTGAACACCAGGCTCAGCCCCAGGTCGCTGTCCACCATGGGCTGTGCGCCGCGGGCGGACAGGTCGATGATCGACAGCCGCCGATGGCCGACGGCGAGCGGTCCGTGCGCCACGAGCCCGTCGGAATCGGGGCCGCGGGAGGTCATCGCAGCGGTCATCCGACTCACCGCCGCCACGTCAGCCGACCGCCCATCGAAGCGGATTTCTCCGCAGATACCGCACATGTTCTCAGCCCTCCCCGTTGCTGTCCGGGGTCAGGATCCAGGTGGCCTTGCTGCCGCCGCCCGACGAGGAGTTCACGATCCGCGAGCCGCGGCTGGCCACGCGGGTCAACGCCGCAGGCGAGACGTGCGCCGCCACCGAGGAGCCGGCACCGGCGCGCAGGTGCACGAACGCCCGCAGGTCGACGTGATGGGGGTACATCCCCTCGCCGTCGAACGTGGGATGGGTGGACAGCGCCACCAGCTCCTGGGCGATGAACCGCTCTGGCTGGGTGAGCAATTCACGCCTGCGCGCCTCCAGCGCGGCGTCGGAGGCTTCCGCCCCGATCAGCACTCCCCCGCCGCCGAGCCCGTCGATCGGCTTCACGACCAGATCGGCGAGGTTGGCGAGCACATGGTCGCGCTGCCGGCGCTCGGCGCAGATCCAGGTGGGCACCTGGGCCAGCTTGGGCTTCTCCCCCAGGTAGTACTCGATCATCGCGGGAACGCAGGCGTAGATGGCTTTGTCGTCGGCCACACCGTTACCCAGCGCGTTCGCGATCGTCAGGTGCCCGTCGCCGATCGCGGCCAGCAGGCCGTACCGCAGCGGCGCGCCGTCGTGTCCCACCGACGACAGCAGCATGTCCTCGTCCATCCGGGCGTACACCACGTCGACACGTTGTACGTCGGACCCGATGTGGCGCACCACTTTTCCTTCGCGGACCGACAGGTCGGACGGTCGCACCAGCGCGACGCCCATCTCCTCGGCGAGGAAGGTGTGCTCGAACCATGCCGAGTCCTCCCAGCCGCTGGACAGCAACGCGACGGTCGGATCGTCGCCTGCGCGGCGCGGCGCGGCCGCGCGCAGCGTGTCGAGCAGCATCTGCGGGGCCCGCTCGATATCCTCGGTGGGGCCCGGCGGCTGCAGCTCGGGGAGGTGCTTGCTCAGCAGCCGGTGGTTGACGATCGCGTACCCCGCACCCGACGGCACCCGCAGGTTGTCCTCCAGCACCAGCCAGTGGCCCGCCGAATCGCAGACCAAATCAATACCGCTGATGTGGGTTCGCACCACGTCGCCCGGCAACCGCCCGGTGGACCGGAAGCCAGGCGCGCGGTCCACCGCGTGCACAGCGATGATCCCGTCGTTGACGATCGCCTGTTCGCCGTAGATGTCGCGCAGGAACGCATCGAGCGCTTTCGCCCGCTGGCCGAGACCCTCGCACAGCGTGGCCCATTCCTGGGCGTCGACCATCCGTGGCATCAGGTCGAGTGGGAAAAGCTGGGCGCGGGTCTGGCCGGTGACGCGGAAGGTGACGTTGTCGGCGCGCTGCTCCTGCTCGATGCCGCCTTCCCGGGATCGCAGCGTGGTGACGCCAAGGTTGGCGATGGTCTGCAGGAGACCGCGGTAGGCAGGCCGCGGACGGCCGTGGGGATCGACCGCCTCGTCGTAGCTGACGTCGACGGGCGGGTGGGTGTCTTCGCCGAGCTGGTAGCCGTACAGCAGACTCGGGTCGTCGCCGACGGCAAAGGCGGTGTTGGGCCAGCGGCCCGCGGTCTCGGCGATGAGCTGGTCGACGACATCGGTGAGCCGGCCGCGGCGGCGCAGCGCCCGGCGCTGGCGGGCCGCCGACGTCCCGGTGACCAGTACCTGGCGGGTCAGCTCGCACACGATGCCCCAGTCGCCGGTGTCTTCGAGCTGTGGCCGCAGCGACTCGACGAGCGCGGTCACCACGTCGGTCGCGGGCCTGCTGCACCGTCCGATCACGTCGACGAGCTGGCCTTCCAGCCCGGACCGGGCCGCCCGCCACAACGCGGCGCGGCCCAGTGTCGGCGACACCGCCGCCAGCGGGGTGCCCGCCCGCAGCGCCGCGGCTTCCCGCTGGACAAGCGCCCGAAACAGCCCGGCGATCAGCACGATGGTGTCAACCGACGGGCAGCTGTCGCAGACCCGGAGCTCCAGCGTCGGCGCTGACATCGCCGGGCGCACGTCGAAGTACACCATGCCCTCGTCGCTGATCACGCCGCTCGTCACCAGGTCGCGGACCAGCTCGTCGTACTCGGTCGCCGAATGCACCGGTGCCGCCAGCCCGGTGGTCGGCCAGCGCTGCCAGACCAGGGTCCGCACGCTCGAGTAGCCGGTGTCGGAGCCGTCGGCCGAGAACGGTGAGCTCGCCGACAGCGCCAGCAGCGTCGGCAAGTGCGCCGACAGGCGGTTGGCGACGGCGACGGCCTCGTCACGGTCCGCGACGCCGACATGCACCTGGGTGCCGCAGATCAGCTGCTCACGGGCCAGCAGCTGATAGTCGGAGAGCATTTGCCGGTAGCGAGCGGTCCTGGTGACCTGCATTTCGGCCGGCACCGACAGCGGTACGGCCCCGGCGGCGACCACGCCCATGCCGAGCTCGGCCGCCGCGTCGACCAGCACCTGCCGCTGCGCGGCCAGTTCCGCGCTCAGCGCATCGAGGGTCTCGACCACGCCGCTGTTCATCTCAACCACGCAGCGCTGCAGTTCGGCCACGTACGCGTCGGAGAGGGTCGCGAGCAGCTCAGGCGCGCGCGCCGTGAGCCGCCTCGTCCTCAGATCCACGAGGTGGAACTCCTCTTCCACCCCCAGCGTGCGCGGCGCCTCGCGTCGCATTCCGCCACGGTAGGACCGCACAGTTACCTTCGTGTTAATTACGTTTTGCTCCGTCGCCCGACAAAAAACCGGTTCGTGACCGCACTCCATCGCGCAACCGGTTGGCGTTTCGTGCGGTCAACGACGGGCTCACGGAGCTGCAGAACGCGCACCGATTGCGACCGGGCAGCAGTGTCGATGGTGGATCACAGCGCATCGGCGTCGCGTTCTCCGGTGCGCACCCGCACCACCGTCTCAAGCGGCGACACCCACACCTTGCCGTCGCCGATCTTGCCGGTGCCGGCGGCGTCGACAATCGCAGCGACCACCCCGTCAACCAGCTCGTCTGGCACCATGACCTGGGCGAGGACTTTGGCGACGAAGTCCACGGCATATTCGTTGCCGCGGTATACCTCGGTGTGCCCGCGCTGGCGGCCGTAGCCGTGGACGTCACCGACCGTCATCCCGTTCACGCCGGCGCCTTCGACCGCCGTTCTGACGTCGTCGAAGGTGTAGGGCTTGATGACCGCGGTGACCAGCTTCATCGGTCAGCCTCCGATGCGTTCGCAGTAACGGGGATTTCGCCAGGGTACCGTCGGATCGGGGCGGCCCGACGTCCGCTGCAGAGCTCCGTAGACGCGCCGAACTGAACAGCCGTCCAGCGTCCCGCGGATCTGGGCACCACTCCCCTATTCACCTCTACCGTCAAGATTCACGAGCCGACAATCTGCGCGCAGAGCGCGGGTGTAGATGGTTTGCCCGCAAAGTGCTGGTGGAGTGGACGTATTCCAAACCTGCGGTATTCCTCCGGTATGAACTGCTTACCAAGTAGTCGTGAGGTCCGCCTGCAGGCGCGTCGGTACACCCCGGAAGCGCCACTGCAGGGCTTCCCAATCATGGCTTCGTGGAGGCGTATTCGGCCAACCTGCTCGCAATGGACTCGATCGAGATATCACAGTCGGTGGACACCTGGTCCATGAACCGCTCGGCGTCGTCGACGTCGAAGTCGCCCAGCTCGACCCCTCGGCGACCCTCCGCTTGTGCTCACTTGCCGCGACGACAACGGCGCGGTGCGCGAAGGCCCGCAACGACACCTCCTCGTTGGCCGCTGCGACGCGCAACGCCTCCAACTCGTCCTTGGTGAAGGTCGGCATCAGGTCGGTATGTGCTCAGGGCTACGCGAGTGCCGTGAGATTGTTGTCTACCCAGCTGGACCCAGGTGCGATGTAGAGCTCGTGCACGTCGCCATCGGTGCCAATGAAGTTGACATGCACGCTGCTATCGCCGCCCCAATAGCCAGACAACGCCGTGTCTCCCGCCGGGAGCTCGGCGCGCGCCAACTTTGTCAGGTCATTGTCCACCCAGCTGGCGCCGGGGCGGATGTAGAGCTCGTGCACGTGACCGTCGGTGCCAATGAAGTTGACATGCACGCTGCTATCGCTGCCCCAATAGCCGGCCAACGCCGAGGCCTCCGTGGCTGGCACGGCCCCCGCCAACGCTGTCAAGTCGTTGTCCACCCAGCTGGCGCCGGGGCGGATGTAGAGCTCGTGCACGTGGCCGTCGACGCTGAGGAAGTTGACATGCACGCTGTTGTCGCTGCCCCAATAGCCGGCCAACGCCGACGGCGGTGGCCCCGTCCTGGGCTTCGCGGCCCCCGCCAACGCTGTCAGGTCATTGTCCACCCAGCCCGCGGCACCTGGGGCGATGTAGAGCTCATGCACATGGGCCTCGAGGCCGGTCCAGCTGACGAAGTTGACATGCTGGCTGTTGTCGCTGCCCCAATAGCCGACCAGCGCCGTTGTTGGATACCCCACCAGCGGCGCGGCGCTCCCCGCCAACGCTGTCAGGTCATTGTCCACCCAGCCGACGGCGCCAGGGTGGATGTAGAGCTCGTGCACGTGGTCGTCGGAGCCGATGTAGTTGACATGCTGGCTGCCATCGCTGCCCCAATAGCCCACCAGCGCCGTGTTGCCGGGCGCCACGGCACCCCGCCAACTCTGTCAGGTCGTTGTCCACCCAGCTGGCCCCGGGGGCGATATACAGCTCGTGCACGTGGTCGTCGGCGCCGATGAAGTTGACATGCACGCTGCCGTCGCTGCCCCAATAACCGTCCAGCGCGCTGCCGAATTTTGGCTTGGTCGCGGCCATGGCATTTCCTCCCACTGTTTGATTCCGTTTGATTCCGTGCGAAGCGGCGAGATCGTTTTCATTGCACATCGATCAGGATGGTGATGGCCAGGGTCTGGTCCGTTGAGCGGACCGGCATACCGCGCACCGGCCTCGCGACCGGACGACTCCCGGCCTTCGGTTTCAACCGCTGATTTAGTAGGTTGCGCAATGCAGCGCTCGGTGGTGAACACCAATGTTGGCTGTAGGTGGCGGAACTGAACGCCTCGTTGAGGTCTTCCGGTGTGTCGAACCGGATGCCATCAAGACTGGAAGGACTTCGAATGCTTGTGTCTCATCTCGCTGACGAAGTCCAGCCCGGCGTACACCTTGCAGTCCTTGAGGGTGTCGTAGCGACCCAGGGCCGTGTTGTTCCCGGCCGGGTCGATCTTCTCGGCCATCCATCTCCGGTCACCTAAGCGGTGGGCTTGGTAGGTGGCTACCGAAACCGCGCATCGCCACTGTCCAGCCTCGTTGTGGGACCAATGCATGATCTCCACCTAGGCCATTTTCCTCGTTTTCCCGGCCTGTTGTGTCGGAATGGCCCGCCTTTTTGGATGCTTTCGAGACGATTGCGACCTGCTCCTTTCCGAATTTGCGGCGGCGTCAGGGGAGCAGGTGGATTTGTTGGCCCAGGCCGTGCTATTTGAGGCTGCCGAGACGTTCGATGGGATGACAGCGTTCTCGAGCGCAGCCAGGCGAAAAGGCGCAGCCCGGAGCGCGGCGCGCACCAATGGCACCCCGGTTCTGACGCTGGGGTGGAAACGCCGCGCTCGTCTGCTGTCACCGGACCGGGGTCAATTTTCGGTTGCCACGCGGGGGTTTTCACGTGCCGTCGACAATGGTTTACCAACGCCGTCTCTACCGACACCGCGGCGACATCCCGCGAGTCCAGATGTTGAACCCAATTACACTCAAGACCCTGGGTTTGAGCGTACTTGATGGTCTCGTATCCGCCGGGTGGGACGATACGCTCTGTGACCAATGCCGGCACCAACAAATCGAGCTTCATGCGGATCGTGGCAGCGGCGGTCCTGGTCGCCGCGCCGGTCGCGGGATGCAACTCTCATCCGCCGCAGTCATCGAGCCCGACCGCGCCGGGTGCGGCGGCGCTCATCAAGGTCACCCTCTCCTACCGGCCGAGCGGCACGGCGGCGCTGAGCTGGGATCCGCAAAGCAAGAACATCACCGCCGAGCTGCAGATGGCAGGGTTCACGCCGGGCAGCACCCATGCGATACACATCCACCAGGGCGGCTGCGCCACAATGGGAGACGTTGCTGTCCCGTTCCCAGACGTGACCGCGGACGGCGCAGGGGCGATCAACACCAGCGTCACCAGTGAGCAGCTCGCCCCCGAAGGTCTCCTCCCGGGCACCGCGCTCAACATGCACCTGGCTGCGGGCGCCCAGCTCGGCGGTCCCGGTCAACTCGGCTACACGCCGATCGCCTGTGGGGACATCACCGCCGCCGTCGCGACGACCACCCTCACCATGGCACCCGTGGGCCAACGCCCCCAGGGTTCGGCCAATTTGACATACGACCCGGGGAACAAGACGTTGACCATCGCCACGTCGGCCAGCGGTCTTGCGCCGGGCAGCGCCCACGCCCAAGACATTGGCCTCGGCACATGTGACGCTCAGGGAGCGGCCAAGTACCCACTGAATGATCTAGTCGCCTTGGCCAGCGGCACCGCCTACCAGACCACGGTCATCCAGAATGTCGACCAGGCCCCGCCTCCCTCGGGGTGGTATCTCAACGTCCACCTCGGGTCGTCGGCTCAGGTCCTGCAGGACGGCCAGCCGACCCTTTACTTCCAGCCGATCATCTGCGGAAACATCGGGAAATAGGTGTCAATGTCGTAGCGGCTTCGTCAGCAATAAGCGACGATCCTAAGCTTTCCGTGCCGGGCTCGTTCGGGTTCATCAGGCCATAGCCGTAGGCGCGTTACGCGCCGCCGGAAAGACCCGGATATCCCCTCGCGGAGGAGGTCGGTAGTGGTCGCTTCTGCCGTGGCTTCACCCTTGCGGCTTGGATGGCTCCGGATTCAGATTGTGGGCGCCGTTGTTGGCGTTGCCTTACTCGTCGGCGCGTGCTCGGGGCCGTCGCCGAGCCCACCATCGTCGGCCAGCTCGACCGCTCGGTTTAGGCCGATCGATCAGACGACGCTGCAGGCGCGGGTCGCCTCGATGGCCAGGGAGATGCTCGTGCCTGGGGCGGTCGTGTTGGTGCGCTCACCCGCCCGTGAGCTCAGCACGACGTACGGCACCACCACGGTGGGTGGCACAACTCCGGTGTCGTTGGCGGATCACGTCCGGATTGGGTCGATCACC
Source organism: uncultured Actinomycetota bacterium (assembly GCA_963811535.1). Lineage (GTDB taxonomy): Bacteria > Actinomycetota > Actinomycetes > Mycobacteriales > Mycobacteriaceae > Mycobacterium. The sequence goes on from CAWERF010000005.1 coordinate 1,149,810, forward strand.
AAGACATGGACCGGCACCGTGATCCTGCAGCAGGCTCAGGAGGGAAAGCTCAGGCTCGATGACCCGGTGTCGAAGTTCCGCCCCGATGTTCCGGGCGGTGACCACATCACCATCGCCGAGTTGTTGGACATGCGCAGCGGCCTTTATAACTACAGCGAAACGCGCGAACTAAACGAGGTCGGCGACAGCAATCCACAGAAAGTGTGGAACTCCGACGAATTGCTCGCGCTGGCCTATAGCCATCCGCCCTACTTCCCACCCGGAACGGGCTACCACTATTCGAACACCAACACGGTATTGCTCGGGCTCATCGCCGAGACGCTTGACGCTAAACCGCTGTCGCAGGTGTTCCGGGATAGGCTGTTCACCCCACTCGGGCTCAAGGACACGCTGTTTCCGCCCAGCACGTCGAGCGCCATCCCGGACCCGCATCCACAGGGGTATATGTATGGCAACAACGTGCTGACCATGGGCACGCCAGCGGCGGTACCGCCCGACATGCAGGCGGCAGCAAAGGCCGGCACGCTGCAGCCCAGTGATCAGACATCCCTGAACCCGTCGTGGGCCGGGGCGGCAGGCGCCGGCATCTCCACGGTGGCGGACCTGGCTACCTGGGTTGAGGCGTTGGCCGAAGGGAAACTGCTCGATCCCGACATGCAAGCCAGGCGGATCGCTAGCCTGCAATCAACGAATCCGGCACAACCCGATGCGCCGCAGTACGGGCTGGCCATCGCGAAATTCGGTGCGTTGTATGGGCATACCGGTGAAGTTCCGGGCTTCAACACCTTCGCTGGCACCGACCCCCAAAACAAAGTGACGATCGTGGTTTGGGTCAACCTGGATCCCACCGCGGATGGTCGGGCCGCGGCCACGACCATCGCCAAAGATCTCATCGAACAGATGTACAGTCCTCGGACTCCGACAACTACCCGCTAGCGCGCTGATTCTCGATGAACGGCTTCATAGTTGAGACGCCGCGCGGCCGGGACGCCCGGACGTGAGCGTAATAGGTGGCTTCGTATTCGTCGGGCGGGATGTCAGCATGTTTCACCGCGTCTGCTAATCGTCTTCTGGGTGTGGTGCCGGCGGCGGCTCTTGCCCTCCGTCAATGTGTCTCTGTTTCGATCCGCCCGGTGGCCGACCGGTGTTGATACCACAGTGCGAGCGTGGCGACATCGGCCTGTTCCAGTGGCAGGTAGCGGCCGTTGTCACGCCAGCCCAACGCCTGCAGCGTGACCCGCAGCCCGCCCTCGAAGCAGATCGGGTCTCGCACATGCCAGCGATACATGCCGAACCGCTGCTGCGGCCGGTAGATCTCGCCGGACGGAAGTGCCTGCACGAAGCCGAGATACGGGGTCGAATAGGTGTGGTACGCGCCGTCGAGGTCGAAATTCCACGCGCCGCCGAAATAGTCCTCGGTACCGGTGCCGCAGAGGGTGGGGAACTCGGTGTCGCCGTCGAGATGGAACTTCATCTCGCCCTCACCCCACCAGCCGGGCGCGTTCGGGCTGATCGCGAGGTAGGTGCCGACATACCGCCCGGGGCCGGGCACGTCGTCGAGGACGGTGTGAATCGCCGGTCGCCCCAACGGGTTCCCCCGCCGCCAGCGCGCGTGCAGATAGCCAGCCGCGCGCGGCACGTCCTGTTCGAGATAGGTCAGCTGGTAGTACACCGGCACGGCGTGATCGCTGTCGTTGTGCAGGGTGATGCGGGCGTGCGCGCGAAACGGCATGGGCCAGAAGCTGTTCAACCCGCCAGCCGGTGCCACCACCACCATCTCGGAATCTACCAGCGCCAATTCGCCCCAGGCATTGCAGAAGAACGCCCCCAGCGGCACCTCGACCGCCGGCTCCGGTTCGGCATCCCAATACATATGCAGCGCCAATTGCTGCAGCGCCGCGCGGTCGGTGGTGAGCCAGAAGTGCCGCAGGATCCCGGGCCCGGCGACGTCCGCGAGGGTCGCGGTGGCGCCGGCGGGCAGCTGGATGGACGGCGACACCTTCCATCCGACGCCCAGGTCGGTGGCCGCGCCGGCCCCGGTGCCGGTGACCGCACGGCCGCCCGCACCCGGCGCGCCCGTGGGATTCTCCGGACTGATCGAGCGGGTGCGTGCCTGATCGAGGCGCCATATTTCGTGCACCATCCGGATTTTGACACGTGGGTAAGGCCTGGTGACCGGGATTCGGCAGGAGTGTGCCCGTGACCGGCCGTCTCGGTGAGCGAGGTCTCCCATTACGACCCGGCTAACAGAACTCCTCACCGACGATGCCGAGTCACTTCCCTTCCGCGTCGCCGGGACACACCGTCGCAAACCGTGTAGCCAACGTAAGAACCCCCCTTTAATACGGAGAGTCACCGACCGCTGCGACCGCGGCGGACATTAGCGCGATCATCGCCTTCTTGGTGCGGTACCACGGCCGCGGGTTGGATCGACCGCTCTACCCGGCTTCGCCTCCAAGAAAACGTCGCGAGCCCGTTCCGGCACTGGAGCCGGCACATAGAACCGTGACGGGCTGCCTTCCCCTACGTCCAGCGAGGACGGCAGTAGATTCGAAAAGTTCTACGTTGGCTATATTTCCCGCATGGCTGTCACCGAGTCCCGTGAAGTTCTCATCGAGGCAACGCCCGATGAGATCATGGACGTGTTGCTCGATCTCGAGTCGTTGACCGAGTGGTCCTCGGCCCATCAAAAGGTCGAGATTCTCGAGCGGGACGACCAGGGCCGCCCGCGCAAGTCTCGGCAGGTCGTCAAAATTGTGGGCGTCAGCGATGAGCAGGTGCTGGCTTACACCGTTCTCGACGACGGCGTGAGCTGGACCCTGGTCAGCGCCAAACAACAACGCGCGCAGGATGCCCGCTACACGCTGACTTCCGATGGCGATTTCACCCGGGTCCGCTTCGAGCTCACCGTTGACCCCCTCCTGCCGCTCCCGGGATTCGTGATCAAGAAAGGGGCCAAAGGTCTGATGGACACGGCCACCCAGGGCTTGCGCAAGCGGGTGCTCGAAGTCAAGAAGGGCCACCCTTGAGCAGCGAAGTAACCCAATGCGGTACTGGTCCTCGCCGTGCAAGCCGCCCTGCGGTTCTCCGACCGGCTTCGTGGCGGCCGGGAGGGCGACAGATCGAGCCGTCCGGGCATCTGCTCAGCTCGCGACGTCGGTGTGCGTATCGCGCACCGTCGGTGTCGAGATCACCGTGACGGCGCCGGCCCAGTAGTCGCCCACGTAGACGCGCTCGCCGTCGGGGCTGATCGCCACCGCTTCGGGACAGCCGGGCACGTCGACGGTCGCGGTAACCGAATTGGTGATCGTGTCGATGACCGAGAGCGTGTGACCGCCGAAATTCGAGATGTAGGCGTGCTTTCCGTCGGGGCTGATCCGTACAGCCCGGGGCAGGTCGCCGGTGACGATGTCATCGGCGTCATTGGTCGCCGTGTCGATCACGGTGAGCGAACCAACGTTGGTCACGTAGGCGTGGCTGCCGTCGGGCGTGAACTCCGTCGCCAGCGGAGCGTCGCCGAGGACAACCGCAGCGGCGGTGCCGGTCGTCAGGTTGACAGCCGAAACCGAGCACGTGTCGTAGTGGGTGATGTACACGTGGGCGCCGTCCCGACTTACGGTGATCGCTTCCGGACAGGCGCCAACGGCTATGGTGTCGACAACGGCGTGGCGCTTGGTGTCGATGATCGTGAGCCATCCGGCGGGATACTGGTAGTACGTGCGGCGGTCGGATGAGATCGCGTACAGGTAGCTGCCGTCGGCGCTGAGCGCGAGGGCCGTGAGATCGTTGACGACGGGCACGGTGGTAATCATAGTGGCGGCGGCGATGTCGAAAACCGAGACCATGCTATGGGGGTTACCGCCAGTGATCGAGTCGTGCGCTGCGTAGAGGTGCTGTCCGGCGGGACTGATGACCACGTCCAAAGCCCCTCCGCCACAAAGCGTTTGTACGGTGTGATCGCGGGTGCCAATAACCGACACCGACCCGCTGTGATGGGTCACAAACAGCTGCTTGCCGTCGGCGTCGAGCGCTAGGTTCTTCGGGTTTCCGCCGACGGGAATCCTGGCCACGATGTGATGTCCACTATTGATCACGGTGACTGCGTCGGATTGCGCGACATAGACGCGCTCGCCGTCACGGCCCACGATCATGTCATGAACGCGGCCGCCGAGCGGGATCGTCGCAACAACGGTTTCCGTCGGCACCCAGCCGGTGGCGTCGTTCTCGTAATCGGTCGTACCGTCTCGGTGATCCAGCCCACCAAGGAACCCGTGGAGCCGAAAATCGTCAGCGCGGTCCATCACAGCGGCGGCCTCTCCGGCATCGATCACAGCGGTAACGTGATGAGTGGCAGGTGCGTCCCGGACGAGCACCCATACGCGGCGCTCGAGGGGCGCCTCGGGCAGCCCTGGTGGTCCGCCTCGCCATATCGGCAACAACGCCCTGAGTGTTCCAAACGATGCCCGGGTGCGGCGTGGGTCACAATTCGCGGCGCCCGCTCACGGGTCAGTCCATACGCGCAATGGCCGGGGATTGTTCGCTGGCAAACCGTCACGGTGCGCTGACCGACGACATCATCGCGGCGATCGACGGGCAACTTCAGCGCCCGCGACAGCGCATCATGGCCAGCCGTGGGCAGATGAGGCTTGCTGCCTGAAGTAGGAGTCCCGCTTGCCGACATCGCGGCGCTCACAGCGAATTTGCAGTAATTCTTCAGCGAGTGGGTTACGGTCCCCCAAGAAAAGTCGATTTCGCTGGATCGGGGACACCCATGTCAGAGACCGTGCTGGTGACCGGCGCCTTCGGTCTGGTCGGGTCGCCGACCGTCAGGCGGTTCGCGGCCGACGGCTGGCGGGTGGTGGCCACGGCTCATCGCAAAGCCGACCGAGGATTGCCGCCCGGTGTAGCAACCCGATGGGCCGACCTGACAGACCCCGGTCAGGTTGACCGTCTGGTGTCCGAGGTGTCACCCGCCGCGATCATTCACCTGGCCGCCGTCATCCCGCCGTTGATCTACCGTGACACCAAACTCGCCCGCAAGGTGAACGTCGACGCCACCGCCGCGTTGGTGCGTGCCGCCGAAGCCCAACCGAATCCCCCACGCTTCGTGCATGCGTCAAGTGGCTCCGTGTATGGCGCGCGCAATCCTCATCGTCAGCTCGATCGGGTTCGCGCAGACACTCCGCTTCGGCCGTGCGAGCTCTATGGCGGCCACAAACTCGAAGCCGAGGAACTGGTGCGGTCGTCGAGCCTGGAATGGGTAGTGCTGCGACTCGGCGGCGTGCTCAGCGTCGACCCATCGGCCATGCCGTTCACCCCCGACACGTTGTACTTCGGAAGCGCACTGCCGACCGACGGCCGGGTTCACAGCGTCGATACCCGCGACGTCGCCGCGGCGTTCGCGGCAGCCACGCAGGCGGACGTCGTCGGCGAGATCCTGTTGATCGCCGGCGACGACTCGCACCTGCTCCGCCACGGGGAGATTGCGCTGGCCATGGCGGGCGCCCGGGGCATGGCCGGCGTGACGCCCGAGGGCCGGCCCGGCAACCCAGACAACGACAACGACTGGTATCCAGAGGGCGACTGGATGGATGTCACCCGGGCGCAGCAGCTGCTGAAATTCCAGCATCATTCGTGGCCCGACATGCTGGCCGAGATGCGCGCGCAGACCGGCTGGAAGCGCTACCCGATGCGGCTCGCTGCACCCCTGGCACGTCAGTTTCTGAAACGCCAAGCGGCCTACCGCAATACGCCCGGCCAGTACGCCGATGTGTGGGGAGCCCTCCGCACCAGGTTTGGCGAAACGGCGCTGGATATCGCCAAGCCCGAATAAGGTCTGCTGCTGCGGAACCAGCACCATTGCCCTGGTCGGCCGCACCTACTTCGTACCATTCCATGGTCTGCCCGGCCGCCGACGCGCCGTCGATCCAGGGCGAGGACACCACGATCATGGCGTCGAGATCGCGCAGAACCTCCTGGGTGAGGAGGATGATTCACTCCAAGCCCAAGCAACTCGCACCCGGAAGGCAGGCATCCGATGACCGACGTCAACGCCCTGGTCGCACGCGAAGACAGTGCGGGCAACGTCGCACTCGACCACGAGGTCGTCGACGACAGCTTCCTCCCCGACGGGCAGGTGCAGATCGCGGTCGAGTACTCCGGAATTAACTACAAGGATGCGCTGGCCGTCACCCCGCGCGGCGGCGTCGCGCAAAACTATCCACTGATACCGGGCATCGACGCGGCGGGCACCGTGACAGCCAGCTCGGTTCCCGACTTTGCGGTCGGCGACGCCGTGATCGCCCACGGATACGACATCGGTACCGGCCGACACGGCGGCTACGCGGATAGCGCGCGCTATCCCGCCGACATGATCGTCAAACTCAACGGGCTGACCACCGCACAGGCCGCGGCGATCGGAACCGCGGGATTTACAGCCGCCATGAGCGTCAACGCGATCCGCGCGCACGGCGTCATGCCGTCGGACGGTCCGGTACTGGTCACCGGGGCCACCGGCGGGGTCGGCAGCACCAGTGTGGACATTCTGTCCGCACTGGGGTATCAGGTCGTCGCGTCAACCGGAAAGGACAGCGCCAGGGACCTTCTCACCGAGCTGGGCGCCGAGGAGGTTATCGGCCGGCTCCCAGAACCGGGCCAAAAGATCCGCCCGCTCGGCAAATCCCGGTGGGCAGCCGTCGTCGACTGTGTCGGCGGCCCCACCTTGGCTTACGCGCTGAGCACCCTGAAATACGGTGGAGTAGCCGCCATTTCAGGGCTTGCGGGCTCCGCTGAGCTTCCGACCACCGTCCATCCATTCATCCTCAGGGGGGTGACGCTGGCCGGCATCGACTCCGTGCAATTGCCGATCGCTGCGCGTCGCGCGCTCTGGGATCAGATCGCCGGCGAACTCGTGCCTCGCCATCTCGACGCGATCACCCACGACATCCCGGTATCGGACGTGCCGCAAACCCTGCACACCATCCTCGGCGGCGGGATCGCCGGTCGGACCCGGGTCGTCGTGAAAGACGGCTTCTGACGCGGCCGGGTCATCCGAGGCCGGCGATCACATCCAACACTTGAGGGTGGACGAGCACGACGGCGCCGACGGCGATTAGCGAGACACCCACGCCGGCTGCGACAACCGTGCGCCGAGGCAATGCCTTCTCGCCCAAACAGATAACGGCGATAGCCGCCATCCAGGCAACGTTCATCACCCCGACGACGAGAAGCACGGACATCAGCACCCACGAGCACCCCAGACAGCGGAGCCCGTGCGTTATCCCTACCCCGAAAGCACCAGCAACACCTGGGTTTTGATCGGGATCGCGGTAGCCGGCCAAGAGTCTGCGCTTCCAGCCCGTGAATTGGTAGGCGCCGGCAAGCGCAATGACCGCGCCGCCGATGTGGTGCAGCGATGCCGTGGGGTGACTGACCTTGTTGAGGGCCCCCAATGCACCAAAGGCGATTACGGCCGTCGGCATCCACACGGCCAGGTACCCGGCCGCCACCGCTGCACCACGTAACGGACGCCGAAGTTGCGGACCACCCGCGGCGGCAGCCACTCCGATGATGCCCGGCACCATCATCGCGGCCATCATCACGCCCCACATGCCCGCGAAGCCGATCAGGCTGGTGTCGAACGGCATTGTCCGCCCGGAGTTGGCCAGGCCGTCGAGCATGCCGGACATCCGGCTCGCGTAGGTGATCGTCTGCCACCAGGCCACCCCAACGATCGCGAGCAGCAATGCCGCCGTGAAGAGGGCCGTGACACGGGACGCGCTGCGGCCGTTGGGCCGTGGCGCTGACCCGGCGTGAGCGATCACGTCGCGTCGCCGCCGGTCGAGTCCCTGCGCGGTGGACGTTGGTCGTTGGGGTCGTTCGGGTCGGGGTCGCCGAACCACCGCGACGGCGTGTGTTCGCCGTACTCGTCGTGCCAATCCCACCACTCGTAGGGTGGAGTCTGGGGGTATCCCTCGGGCGAGTCCTCCCAGTCTTCTTGGCGCCCGAGCGCGGTCATGTCGAGGTAGCTCCAGGTGTTACCAAACGCCTCATCGCCGCGGTTGTTGATGAAGTAGGTGCGGAACGCGCGTTCGCCGTCGTGAATGAACGCGTTGGTGCCGTGCCACTCGTCCACGCCGAAGTCTTTGTCAAAGTCGTCCGTGATGGTGTACCACGGCATCTTCCAGCCCATCCGCGCCTTCAGGCGTGCGATCTCCGCTTGTGGCGCGGGCGAGGCGAACACGAGAGTGGTGTCGCGGGCGTTCAGATGTGCGACGTTGCCAACGTTGTCGGCCACCATCGAACAGCCGCGGCAGGCGTGCTCGGGCCAGCCGTCCACGCCCGGTTCGAAAAACGCCCGGTAGACGATCAGCTGACGACGGCCGTCGAACAGGTCGAGGAGGCTCGCCTTGCCCGCCGGCCCCTCGAATTCGTACTCCTTCTCGACGGCGACCCACGGCATCCGCCGACGCGACGCGGCCAGCGCATCACGGGCGCGGGTCAACTCCTTCTCCTTCACAAGCAATTGCTGACGCGCAGCCTCCCACTCCTGCGCCGAAACGATCGGGGGTGTGTTCATTGCGATGTCCGCCTTTCGTTCTATTCCGTCGATTGTGGTCAGGTCAGTCCAGCGGCGATAGGCCCGCCGCGGTGAGCAGGTATGCGCCGCCGTCATGGCGTTTGCCGGTGGCGATCTCCAGCACGGACCGCCCGACTTGCTCCGCGGTCAGCGCGGGCCCCGCGGACTGCACGAACGTGTCGACATCGACACCTTGTCGCTCGGCGTAGGCCGCCACTGCCGTGGCTCCGAGTGCGGTGGCCGGCGTCAATCGCGGCAGCACGGACACGAAGCTGATTCCGAGCCCGGCCCGTTCCGACTCGATGCCGGCATAGCTGGCGATGAACCTCACGGTGGCATTGGCCCCCGCGTAGCCGCCGCTCAGTGGAGAGCCGTTTATCGCGGCGCCGCTGGAGATCGCTATTACCGAGCTACCCGGGGTCAGCGGGCGCGCCAACGCGTGGCGGGTCCAGTGGAACGCCTGCGCGACGTCCACGTTCCAGTTCTCGCTGAAGCTCTCCCACGTCTGATCCTGCAGCGGGGCCATCCGCGGAGCCGCACCGGCGCACAGCACCAGCGTGTGCGGCCGGTGTTCGTCGATGAGTCGGCTTGCCGTCGCTGGGTCGGCAGCGTCGGCGGTCACCGCGGTGAAGCCGCCGCCCAGCTCCGCACGCACTTCCTCCAGGTCCGCACTGGTGCGTGCGACGCCGACGACGTGCACGCCGGCCGCCGCCAGCGCGCCTGTGATGCCGCGACCGAATCCACGGCTGGCACCGGTCACGATCGCCGTCGTACCGACGAGGTCACCGGCCTCGCCGACAGGTGCTGGGCTCGTCATTGCCTCGTTCACTGCTAGTACTCGCTTTCGGTGTTGAATGTGTTTGGGGTCCGTACTAGTTCAGATACATTGCGTCATCGCGATTCATCGGTGCCGGCCGATGAATTTCGGCCGCCGCATGTATCTGTAGTGATGCAGGGACTGCCGCGTCTCTACAGAAGGAGAACTGACGTGCCGGCGCAGGACGATTTCATCGAGCAGGCGGCACCGTTTCGGGCCGAACTGATTGCGCACTGCTATCGGATGCTCGGTTCGGTGCATGACGCCGAGGATCTCGTCCAAGAGACATACCTGCGCGGCTGGCGTGCCTATGCGGCGTTCGAGGAACGCGCGGCGCTGCGGACCTGGTTATACCGCATCGCGACGACCGCATGCCTGCGTGCGCTTCAGCATCGCGCCCGGCGTGTGCTGCCCGCAGGGCTGGGCGAGGGCTCCGTCGACCCGGACGCGGATCTCGACGCAAACGGCGGCTCCTACCACTGGCTCGAGCCCATCCCCGACGCGTTGACCCCAGAAACAGCGTTCACCTCCAGGCAAAGCGTCCGACTGGCCGTGGTCACGGCACTGCAGGAGCTACCGGCGCGTCAGCGGGCGGTGTTGATCCTGCGCGACGTCGTGCAATTCAGCGCCGCCGAGGTGGCGGAGCTCCTCGAAACCACACCCGCAGCGGTCAACAGTGCCCTTCAGCGGGCCCGCGCCCATCTCGCCGACATTGCGCCCACCGAAGAAAGCGTGGTCGAACCCGAAGACAGCGTCCGCCGGGAGTTGCTCGACCGCTACTGCGCCGCGTTCGAAAACGGCGATGTCGCAGCCCTCACCGAGCTTCTACAAGCCGACGTCAAGCTCGAAATGCCGCCCCTGCCTGTCTGGTTCACCGGGCGTGACGCAGTGATGCGATTCCTGGCAACCCGCGCCATCGCCAAGGCCGGCGACATGGTGATGATCCCGACAGCCGCGAACGGGCAGCCCGCTGTTGCGGAATACCGTCGCGATGCCGACGGCGTCATGCGGGCGCATTCGATACACGTGCTCACCGCGGGGACAGGCCGGATCGGTGCGATCACCGTCTTTCTCGATCCGACGTTATTTGCCGCGTTTGGCATGCCACCGACCCGGTAAGCGCCGTCTCCGGCTACCAGCGCTGATCAGTTGCCATCAGCAACCGGGACTGCGCCGCCACCTGTCGGTGAGCATCGACCTGATCGTTCGAAAAGATCTCGTAGGCGTACCGGCCCGCTGACCCGGCGCAGTAGAAATTCCGCGGCGACGCATCGTCTGCGCTGCCTCCGTCGAAGCAGCGAGCCGTCGGCACTCCGCTCATTGCCGCAGCCGGTCGATAGCCGTCGTTGTGCCGTTCGACGGCGAGCTGGTCAGCCAGCCTTTCCGCCCCGAGCGGATCGGCTGCCTCATACACCGTGCTCTTGCCGGCCGACACCGCCACAACTCCAGTCACGGCGAACAGCGTTGCCGCCCGCGCGGAATCCTCCTGAAAGTGCAGGGCCGCCTGGGGTTGGTACTCCCACGCACGGGCGGGTAGGTCCGCATCCTCCGGGTTGAGTGGCAACGTACGGCGCGACAACCCGGTGTCGTCGGTCGGTAAATCGGCGAACCGGGATGGTTCATCCGGAACAAACTGATCGATCAGAGGCTCCTGCAGGTCGAGCGTCTTCGAGACCAGCGCTATCGCCCCGTCGACGCCCTTCTTTGAGCGCGTGTACTGCAAGAGCACATAGGGCCCGTGGGGGGTGATGCTGTGTAACTCCGCACCCTCGGCTGTTTCCGAGGCAAACGCCAGGGTGCCGCCGTGTCCCGGAATCGAGACGGTGGCCCGATGGGCCGTGCCCGCGGCGCGAGCGTGAAGGGCCGCCGTGTCCGTAGCCACGTCGGCCGCGGCCGCCGCAGTGGTGAAGCGCAACACGATGTTGAGCAAGACCTGATCGGTGGCGGAGCTGCGAGCGGTGGAAAACCCCACGACAAAGTTCTGCTTGTCGTCTGCGTCCAGCGGATCGGGTAACTCGTCACCGTTGCGAAGTGTGTTCGTGTTTTGCGGGATCGCGCGCGTCAGGGCCGGATCGACCTGACTGGGCACCACGGTGTAGTCGGCCATGCGGAGGCCTTCGAGGACTCGGCCGTATGCGTCCGATCCGGCGCGCCCCGGCGCCGGACCCAACGTGGTCGGATAACTACCCGTATCGGGTGCAGCCATACCGGCCGGGGGTTCGGTGCGCAGGGTCCGCACCGGAACTTCCGAGCTGAAGTAGCTGCATCCCGGCACAACAAACACCGCCGTCGCGGCCAGGGCCGCGCGCCATACCGCGGCGACGCGGAATGCGCGGAGTCGTCGCATCACTTCACCCACACCGTCCATGGTCCCTGGAAGGCAGCGCCACGGCAGACTGCGAACCCACCTTACCCGTGGGGGATAGCAGTCGTGCGAACGGCAGGAAGCCAAAGCACTTATGCGCGTGGCAAATTCACAGTCTTCTCACAGCGCCCTTTGAAGAGACAACTACCTTGTCCCCAACTACTTGCTCGCGACTTCGCCCTTCATCCCGTCGAGTCCCACCAGCACCGGCCAGCCTGTTTCGGAGATTGCGTTCCCGTGGCCGAGTTGGTGGATGTCGAACACCGCCTGCACGGCTGCCGTGAATCCTTGAATGTCGAGCGTTTGGTTGACCGCCCGTTTGGCCATGCGGAGCGCAAATGGATGCTTCTGTGCGATCTGCAGCGCCAATTCCCTTGTCGCCGAGTCGAGCTGGTCTCGGGGCACAACCCTGTTCACCATGCCGACACGCAGGGCTTCCTCCGCGGTGACCGCGCGGCCGGTGAAGAGAACCTCCTTGGCCAACCGCGGCCCGAACTCCCAGGTGTGACCGTGGTACTCGACACCAGCGACACCCATCGCGACCACGGGATCGGAGAACTTCGCATCGTCCGCGGCGATGATCAGATCGCAGGGCCACGCCAGCAGCAGCCCACCCGCGATGCAGACGCCCTGAACCGCCGCGATGGACGGCTTGGGAACATTGCGCCACTTCAGCGAGTAGCCGACGTAGCGATGCGTTTCGAATTCGTAGAGGCCGGCCAACGTGATCTTGGCGGTCGATCCGGCACCTATCTTCAGGTCGTGTCCGGCCGAGAAGTGCTTGCCGTTGCCGCGCAGCACGATGACCTTGACGTCGGGATCTTCCGCGGCGGCCGTCCAGCGCTCGTCGAGTTGATCAAGCAGTTGCGCGTTCTGCGCGTTGGCCACCTCCGGCCGGTTCAGGCTGATCGTGGCGATGTTGTCGGAAACGTCGTATTGAACGAGTTCTGTCGTCATGCTTCTTCCTCTGTGATCCCGCTGTCCGGCGAGGACAGCTGCCCGCTACCTATGCGCCCGACGTTCACGACGCCTTGGTCACCGGCGGTGAATAGTTGGGGCGGCCGAGTCCGAGCACATGCTGGGCAATCATGTTGCGGAACACCTCGAGGGTCCCGCCGTAAATACCGGTTGGGGCCGCCAGCCTGAAAAGGTACTCCGCGCCGCCGTCGTCGGCGGCCCCGTCGCAACCGATGGGCAGAGCTGATGCCGCTCCCAATATGTCCATCAGATCCGGCGAGACGTCTCGCAACGTTTGCGCGATGGCGACGCGTCCAAACATCTCCGGGGTACTCAGCGCGGCCTCCATCCGGGCAATGCCGCGGCCCAGCCGGTACTTGACCGACTGGTCGTCGAGCAGGTGCCGACCGTTCGGATCTTCCTCGGCCGCTATCGCCGCAATCCGGTCGACCGCCTGGGCCATCAATACGCCGTGCTCGGACATCACCGCAATCTTCTGTAAGCCAAGGGCATCGGGCTCGACCACACCGTGCTCGACGTTGAGCGCCGCCCGCACCACGGTCCAGCCCCCGTTCACCTCACCCACGCGGTACTTGTCGTCGACGCGCACATCGCTGTAGTAGACGATGTTGGTGCGGTCGCCGTCCACGGTGCGGATGCCCTGGATCTCGATGCCCGGCGAATCGAGCGGGACCATGAACATCGTGAGGTTCTTGTGTTTGGGCCCATCGGGGTCGGTGTTGGTCAGCAGAAAAACGTACTGGCTGTTGTGGGCGTTGGACGTGAACATCTTCGACCCGTTGATGATCCAGCCGTCACCGTCACGCACCGCCCGGGTCTTGCACGTCGCGACGTCGGAGCCACCGTCTGGCTCGGTGTAGCCCATGCACAGCCGGACGTGACCGGTAAGCACCCCCGGCAACACTTCCTCCGTGAGCTCCGGCGACGCAAACGGCTCCATGGTCCGCGCGATCATCGTCGTTGTGCCCGCGTGGTACCACGGCGTCCGAGCCCGAGACCTCTCCAACTCCCAGATGCGCCGGCGCACGGGGCTGAACCCACCGTCGGACTCCGGCTTCCAGTCCGCGGCTAGGTAACCCTTGGCGCCCACGGCCAAGTGCACGGTCTCGTCGAAATTCTCGCCGGTCTCGCGATCACGCCGGATGACCTCCTCGGTCACAAGATTGCCCAGAAGCTCCCGTACCTCGTTGCGGAAGGCCCGATCGTCGTCGGAAAGGCGCACGCGTGAGAAATCCACCTAAGTGCTCCGTCCGCAGGCACGACTTTCCCGAGTGGCGACGATGTCGGCGATCTGCTTCGCGCTGGCGCCGGGGTCTCCACCGGCTAGCGGCCATCCCTTGGCCCGTACGAGATACGCCGTCGCCGCCGCCTCGGCGGAAACGCCGAGGCCGCCTTGGATGTGGACGGCCATCGTCGCGGCCTTGGCCGCCTCCTCGGCCATGAACACAAACGCTGATGCAGCCAATTCGGGTCGCTCGTCGGGTTCGTTGTCGAGGAACCACGCGGCCCGCCGCGCAAGGTTGCGGCCGCCCTGCACGGCAATGGCCATGTTGGCCAACGGATGCGAGATACCCTGCAGCGTCGATATCGGGACCCCGAGCGTGTAGCGGGTCTTGGCGAACTCGGCGGCGATGGTCATGGTCTCTTCGACGAGTCCGACCAAAGCCGCAGCGGTCAACAGGCGCCACTCATCAAGCGCCCGTTGATAACTCACGAATGCATCGGGCCCACTGGCCAGAACGGTTCGGCTGTCGGCGACGGCGGGGTCGACCCACGCCATCGGCAGTCGGCCGATGTTGTCGACCCTGGCAGGGCGGGTGCCGAAGGTCAGCCGCACGATGGCGTCACCGTCGGGCACGATGATGTGGTCCGCGATCGACCCCGTCGGGATAAGCCGTATGCCGCTCGCGCTGTCGAGTTGCGGATCCAAACCGGCAAGCTGTGCGCCGTTGACCAGATCGGCCGTGCCATCGGCGTCGACCGCAAGCGCGCCCAGCCGAGCCAGCAGGCGAGTGGCGCAGACGTGGTCGATCCAGGGAACGGGCGCGAGCGACCGGCCGAGTTCCTCGGCGACCAGCGTCAGGTCGACCAGGGTCGCCCCGTCACCGCCGCACGACTCGGGTAGCGCCATCGTCGTCGCTCCCATGGCACACAACCGTTCCCACAGGCTCTTGTCGAACCCGGACGCCTCGGCGGCGCGAACGGTCCCGATCGGGCAATGCGTCTTGAAGAACTGCTTGTAGGCAGCCTGGAGGTCGGCGTGGTGTTGAGACAGGCTGTAGTCCTGTCTGCGCAGCTCATAGCGGTCCACCCTGCGAGCGTGACACTTCTCAGACTTTTTGTAAAGCGCCCAGGTGCCGTCGGGTAATGGCCGCACTCGATTATGAAAAGGTGTGCCTGTTGGTCCGTGGAAGGGGCAGGTGGATGGAGCTCTTGGGCGTTGGCGTGTGGAGTGCCCAGCTGCGGTATGGCGACCCCGCCGAATCCGCCGATGCCGCCGCCGAGTTGGAGGAGTTGGGTTTTCAGGCACTGTGGATTCCCGATGTCGGCGGGCCGGTGTTCGACGTAGTCGGACACCTGTTGAGGTCGACCAAGCGAGTCGTCGTCGCCACCGGCATCCTGAACCTCTGGATGCATACCCCGTCCGCGGTGGCCGGCTCGTACGCATCGCTGGCGGAAACCCACGGCGACCGTTTTCTCCTGGGCATCGGGGTGAGCCACGCGCCGCTGATCAACGCGTCGGAGCCCGGACGCTATCGCAAGCCGTTGGCCGCGACGCGGTCCTTTCTCGACGAGTTGGACTCCGCCGAGCATCCGGTTCCCGTCGACCGCCGTGTTCTCGCGGCACTGGGCCCGAAGATGTTGGCGTTGGCTGCAACACGTGCCGGCGGTGCCCATCCCTATCTCGTCACACCCGACCACACGCGCAGCGCACGAGCGGTCCTGGGCCAGGGGCCGCTGTTGCTGCCCGAACAGACCGTCATCCTCTGTGCGGATGCCGCCGAAGCGCGCGTAATCGGCGCCGATTGGCAACGTGCTTACCTGGCGCTGCCGAATTACGCCAACAACTTGCTGCGGTGCGGCTTCTCATCCGACGACCTCACCTCGGTGAGCGACCGATTGCTCGACGCGATCATCGCGCGCGGAGATGAAGCCGCCATCATGCGCAGAGTGAACGAGCATCATGCGGCAGGAGCCGATCATGTCTGCATCCAGGTGTTGGCCTCCGATCAGACGGCCTTCCCGCGCGACCAATGGCGCCGCATCGCCGCCGCCATGTCAGGCACGAGAGGGCAACCGCGTGGATGAGAGATTCGATCCGGTTGCAATCAGCCACGCGTTCTCCGAACACCGGTTCGACGACGTTTTCCCCACCTCGCCAGTGACGTGCGGTGGACTGTCGTGGGCTACATGGTCCTCGAGGGAGCCGACGCGGTGATGCGCACGTGCCGCGACACCAGCGAAAGCCTGAAAGGCACCACCACCAGCCGGGACCGCTGTGTTACGGCAGTCGGCAATGGTGTTGTGGCGGTGGACTCCTTCGACCGCTACGCGGGACCCGACGGCGTCACCGCGGTCGCGCGCTGCAACATCGTTGAGTTCAACGGCCAAAAGATCACCGCGATAACCTCGTATGCGGTCGAAGTCGACCCGGACTGTGCCGGCGCACCGCCCGCGCCGCGAGGCGATCGTTAGTCGCCGGAGATGTTGTCGAGCGGGTTGGAACGCTCCAGCATGCCGTACGCCTGCTCCCCGTCCCAGCGGTAGCGCACCCCGGCCTGCTGCAGCGCGGGGAAATTGGGCATCTCCCGGTTGAGCGCGTGCGTGGAGAACATCTTGTCGTTGTGGTGGATGTCGTGCGTGGACAAGATCGTCTCCCCTTCGATCCGTGTTGTCCCGCTTGCCGTTTCCAGCACGAGCGCCACGTCTTCGCCGACCGGTTGCAGCCGGGTCAGCCACGGCGCCTCGATGACCCGGGTCGGGCGCAGGCCGCCGTCCCCGTCGAACACGTACCCCTCGTTGAAGGTCGGCTCGCCGTCAGGGCGCGCCGGATAGGCGATGTAGCCGAACGCACGCCCACTGGGAAACAACGCCGATTGCCAGCAGTGGCCCCAGAAGCCCGCCAGCTTGCGGACTCCCTGGCGCCGGATGCGCAGACCGCTGCCGGTGAAGCTGCGCTCGTCGTCACCGACCTTCACCGAACCACTCGCACGGAACAGTTGCTCGTAGCGCGGGCCGCCCATGAGGTTGCCCTCAATCGACGTCTTCAACCGCGACGCCGCCTCAGCGGACAGCGCTCCCTGAACCCACGGGGGTGCCGCCATCGTGGCGGTGACCTGGAAGCTGACGTCCACCAACGGCCCGTCGTTCTTCCCCTCAACCAGATCGGCCGAGGAGGTCTGCACCGCCTCGCCCTCGTACGTCATCGTCCAGGTGTCGAACGGCTCGATGCACCGGAAGGCCAGTCCCCCGGCGCCGAGCACCGCCGGCCGTCCGTCGGAATCCGCGGCCGGCCAGCTCTTGCCGTTCTCGCGCAGCCGGTACACCCGCCCATCCGGGAACGCCACATTGACCTGGATGTCGTGCGCATCCCAGTTCGCCGCGACGGCCTCGATGCCGATGCGGGGCAGGCCCACTTCTCCGTGGTCGTCGACGACCCAAAAGCTCACAGAATCCCGCATCTCGGGGTTGTCCGGTCGTTGCGCGAATACGTACTCCCGGGACGGGTCGATGCCGCCCGTCAGGTCAATTGCCATGCGCTACCTCGTATTTCAATGCCTGCACCAATGATCGGCGCTGACGGCGTACTGGGCGAACATGGGCCGGATCAGACCGAGGTCCAATCCGAATTCCGTCGGGTCGGCGTGGGTGCTCGGCTCGCGCACCTTCGCGGCCCCGGTCCACCAGTCGCGCATCCGCGACTCAAACTCCGCCGTGATCGGTTCGCCCAGCCATGCGTAAAGTCCGCGCACCTCGTTGATCGGGTCCGCCTGCATCCCGCGAAAGTCGATGTCGTAGAACCGTTCATCGGCTGCACCCTCGCGAAACTTCAGCGTCCGCTCCATACCCATCGACCAGTGCTCAACATTGAGTCGACCGATGTAGTGGCGGTCGATCTGGTCGGTGAATCCGCCGATGATGTCGGCGTAGAGATCTGCCACAGACAGGATCACGTCGGTGGGATCGCGGTGCGTCATCACGAAGCGGGCATCCGGGAAGACGTTGTCGAGGTGGTCGAGGAACAGCACATGCGACGGCGACTTCAATCGCCACGGGCGCGTCGGCTCTCCCCATTGCAGCAGCTTCAGCACCCGGCGCTCGTAGGCGTACGTCGGGGATAGGTCCGCCTTGTCCACAAGCCATGCCGAATATGACGGAATCTGCGCGAACGCCTGGAAAATATGGGATTTGAAGTCCAAGGTTATCAAGTCCAGACACTCCATCGGACCGTGAGTGTCGGTCGGTACGTGTGCCCTGGAGCCGACCATGTTCCCCTTGTCGGCGGGGATACGGGGATCCGGACCGTGCACGGTCGACGGTGGCGGACACGGTTGCGACGACTCCCACCGGCGCAGGTAGCGGATGTCCGGATCCTGCGCCAGGAGCATCGACAACACCGTCGAACCGGTGCGGGGCAGGCCCAGCCCGATCAACGGCGACTCGATCGGCACGTCGTCGATTTCCGGGTGGCGGCGATACCAGTCCTCCACCTGTAGCCGCTGGACCAGATAGCCGATGATCCGGGGATAGATGAATGCCTCGCCCCGGGCGTTCAGCCGCGCCTCGTCGCGCAAGGAGCCGAGCAGAGTCTCCAGACCCTCGCGGAAGGAGTCGTCACCGAAGTCGTCGAGGCCGGTCTGTGTGGCGGCGATCCGCAGTACGTCGTCGTAACCTGCCACCTTGACCCTTACTCCGGCGAATCAGTGTCAGTACACTGACATCATTATGAGCGAGTTGTCAATGCCTGGGAATGGATCGCCGTCGCGACGCCGCTATGACAGCCCCGCGCGCCGCCGGCAGGCCGCGGCGACCCGTGACGGCATCATCGCGGCCGGCGCCGAGCTGGTGCACGAATTCACGAGCTGGGACTGGGACGGGCTGACTTTTCGGGCCGTTGCCCAACGCGCAGGTGTAAGTGAGCGAACGGTGTACCGCAACTTCCCTTCGGAACGGCAACTACACGATGCCGTCATGGCTCGCCTGGAGGACGAGGCCGGCATCTCCTACGACGCGGTCGAACTGGAGAATCTCGCCGACGTGACCGCCCGTGTCTTCGCTTCCCTGCACCGGTTCGCGATCGAGGACAGCGTCCGCAGTCCCGGCGACCCCACCTTCGTCGGCGCCGACGAGCGCCGCCAGGCTGCCCTGATGCGGGCCGTGACCGCAAGAGCCCCGCATTTAACCGCCGCCCAATGCAGAACCGCCGCAGGGCTTCTCGACGTGATGTGGAGTCCGACCACCTACGAACGGCTCATCCGAGAATGGAAGCTCGACGACGCTGCCGCTATCGCCGCCGTCGAATGGCTCATCGGCAAGGTTGTCTCTGCGATCGACACCGGCGAGCTTTAGGGTTCATGCCGATGAATGGTCAATGGATTGTTCTCCGGGTGTATCTCATTGGCGCCCAGATAAATTCGATCGGTGGTCAGTGGCACGTTGTCGGCGGCCAAGGGGCCGACCGTCAGGTAGTCGGCGCAGTCCGTGGTGAAGTCGACGCCGTCGGTGTGCCCGTAATCGACGAACGAGAACGACAAGGTTCGCCCGTCCGGTGACAGATCGGCACGGTCGTTGCCTTCCAGCGCGACCGGGGTGATGTGCATCGGGGTGGGGCTGACGACAGTGCCTGCGTAGACCGCGCGGTCGTCGACACGGTGGGTGGCCCGCAAGTGGAATCCGCCGTCGTGCCAAAGGTAGACGCCACCGCGATCACCGGGGTAGTAAGGCGGCGCGCCCTGGACCCGTGCGCCCCACACGTCATCGCAGCCGGTCCACGGCGGTTGAGCCCCGGCGATTGGTGCCCATGCGGTGGCGCCAAGAAAGAGCCCGCCCGCCACTGCCGTGACGGCGGCATGGCGCAAGGTGGACGCGCAGATCATGGTCGCTCCTCTTACTCGACGATCGGTGCGGATACGGCGATCACGCTCTCCGATGAAGCTGGGACGACCCTGAAAACCGCGGTCGCACAACGATTTCTTCAGCCGATCTTCAGCTCGACCCGGCCACCCCCGTCCGGCGTAGGCTGCGAACAGAAGCGGTGGTCCGAGTAGCGGCTCCCGGTTCGGTAATTGCCTGTAAAGCTTTTGTATTTGCTCGAAGGAATACACATGACCGATCTGCACACCACGTTGCCTCCCGCGTTGAACAGGGCACTGGAGCTGCTCGCCGATCCGCCGGCGAAACCCGTTGTCAGCAAGGGTTACCTCGACCTGCTGAGCACCCCACCCGGCGAGGATGCCGAGGTGCCGAAGAACACCGGGGCGATCCAGGCGGCGTGGGCGTCGCCGATCGGGTCGATGCTTTACGACAACGCCCAAGCCATATCGCGCAGGCTGTTCACGGCATGGGCGCAGCCCACCGAGTGGTTGAACATCCCACCGGGCGGTACCGCGCTGGACGTGGGCTGCGGTCCCGGCAGCGTCACGGCTCTGTTGGCGCGCGCCGCGGGCCCGGGCGGGCTTGCCTTGGGCGTCGACATCTCGGAGCCGATGCTGGCGCGCGCCGTCCGCGCCGAAGCGAGACCACAGATCGGCTTCCTCCGCGCGGACGCGCAACAGCTTCCTCTGCGCGACGAAACGGTTGATGCGGTGGTCTCGATCGCCGTGCTGCAGCTGATACCGAACCCGGTGGCGGCGCTGGCGGAGATGGCGCGGGTGCTGCGCCCGGGGGGACGATTGGCGGTGATGGTGCCCACTGCCGGGCGTGCTGCGGGGTTCTGGCGGATGTTACCGAACACCGGGGCTTACGTGTTCGAAGAAGACGAACTCGGCGACATCCTGGAAGACCACGGCTTCATCAGCGTGCGGACCAAAAATGTCGGCACCATTCAGTGGGTGCGCGGCAAACGAGGATGAACACCGCGAACGCGCACGCGTAGCCCACTGTCACCGCGATCAGCATCGGCCGGAACGTGTGTTACGGTTCGGCGCCGCGCTTGTGAGGGTCGACCGTGTCACCCCGGCCACGGCTCAATCTGGCGAGGAACTTCGGGGCAAAGGAGCCACGACGATGTCAGAATCGAACATTCCCGCGGGTGACGAGTCCATCCGCGAAGAGCACGCCGAGTTGCTGCGGCGACGTGCGCTCACCGAGGACGCGGCGCGCCCGGACGCGGTCGCGCGTCGGCACGCCGGAAACGGACGCACGGCGCGGGAGAACATCGCCGATCTGGTTGACCCCGGCTCCTTCGTCGAGTACGGGCGGTTCGCCATCGCCGCCCAGCGCCACCGCCGCGACGTCACCGAGTTAATCGAGCGCACACCCGCCGACGGGCTGCTGGCCGGCACGGCACGCATCAACGGCGACCTGTTCGGCGACGCGCGCAGCGCCTGCGCGGTCCTGTCCTACGACTACACCGTGCTGGCCGGCACGCAAGGCACCCTCGGTCACCGCAAGAAGGACCGGCTCTTCGAACTGATTGAGCGGATGCAACTGCCGACCGTGTTTTTCGCCGAAGGCGGTGGTGGACGTCCGGGCGACACCGACTACCCCGTCGTCTCAGCGCTTGACGCTCGCGCCTTCAAGCTGTGGGCCAGGCTGTCCGGCCTGGTCCCGCGCATCGCGATCGTCAAGGGCCGCTGCTTTGCGGGCAACGCTGTGATCGCCGGCTGCTCCGACCTCATCGTCGCCACCGAAGACTCCTCGATCGGCATGGGTGGGCCGGCGATGATCGCCGGCGGCGGCCTCGGCGACGTGCACCCCGACGAGGTCGGGCCGATTTCAATGCAAGCGGCCAACGGGGTGGTCGACGTCGTCGTCGCCGATGAGGCGGAGGCTGTCGCGGTCACCAAACGTCTGCTCGGTTACTTCCAGGGATCCACCGCTCCCGGCTCAGCCGCTGACCAAACCCGTTTGCGCACACTGATTCCCGAGCGAACCCGTCGCGCCTACAACGTCGCCCCGATCATCGGGACACTGGCCGACGAGGGATCGGTGACCTTCCTGCGCGAACGGTTCGCACCCGAGATGGTCACCGCGTTCGCGCGCATCGAAGGCAGCGCGGTGGGTGTCATCGCCAACAACACCCGGGTCATGGCGGGCGCGATCACCGCCGCCGGTTCAGACAAGGCGGCACGCTTTCTGCAGCTCTGCGATGTTTTCGGTATTCCCGTCGTCTCGCTCATCGACTGCCCCGGTTACATGGTCGGCCCGGCGGCCGAGGCCGAAGCCCTTGTGCGCCGCGGCTCGCGCATGCTCGTCGCCGGTGCTGCGCTCAGGGTGCCGCTGGTCGCGATCGTGCTTCGTCGCGGCTACGGGCTCGGCGCCCAGGCGATGACCGGCGGCAGCCTGCACGAGCCGCTGCTCACCGTCGCGTGGCCGAGCGCTCACCTCGGCCCGATGGGCCTTGAGGGCGCTGTTCGCCTGGGGCTGCGCAAAGAGCTCGAAGCGATCAATGACGAGGACACGCGTGAAGAGCGTGTACGCCAGGCTACCGCCGCCGCGCAGGAGAACGCCAAGGCGCTCAACGCCGCTCAGCTGTTCGAGATCGACGACGTCATCGACCCCGCCGACACTCGCACGCTCATTGCCGCCACGCTCGCTGCCGCCACCGCGCGCGAACAACGTCGGCCACGTCGGCGGTTCGTGGACACCTGGTAGCCGGTCGACGCCGTTTTACGGCGATGTGTGATTTGTTTCAGCCGACCGAGGACGGCTGCGCCATCGTCGAATTCGGCGCCTGCCAGTCGGTCGACACGAAGCGGTGGCGGATCAGCCACTGCTCGCCCACCGGCACGAACGTATCGCGATAGCGGCCGTAGTGGTCGAGTCCGATCTCGGTGAAGACGGTGAAGTAGGCGGCAACTCTTGCTTCCTGCCGCGTCACCTCGCCGAAGCGGATGTTGGTCACCACGTGCCGGACGATGCGCTTCGACCCACTCTTGGCGGCGGTATCGCTGGTGACACCGCCGAGGAACGCAGCGATCGCGGCCCGTCCGCGCACCGGCTCGCGGCCGCGCAACTCGAGTTCCCCATCAGCGCAGAAGGTCTGGACCAGGTCGTCGATCCTGGCCGCATCGCCCGACCAGTTGTAGCGAGCGAGGCCGTCGCGGATGTGCTCGCGTGCGATCAGTTCCCACAATTCCATTCGCTATCGCCTTTCGCTGACAACTTCTTCACCCATTCGCTTGCTCAGCGGCGAGTTGATCGATTGTCGTTCCCTCGATGAGCCTGTCCAACGCGGCGATCATGGTGGCGCATTCGCGTGCGGGATGGTCGGTAGGGCAGTTCAACGCGTGGGTTAAGAACGTCTGCGCCTCTTTTGCCTGCGCGATCATCCGGTCCAGCTGCTCAATCTGCTCACGGACGGTTTGGCGCCAACGTGGGCCGGGCGCGTCGAGAACAGCCGCCGCCGTTTCCAGCGGCAGGCCAAGTCGGTGGGCCAGCTTGATGAACGCCAGGCGACGAAGCTCCTCGGAGCCATACATCCGCCGCCCGTCTCGCCGCGCGCTGGGGCAGACCAACCCTCGTTCGTCGTAATAGCGCAACGCCGAGGCAGTCAGCCCGAGCCGAGCCGCGGCCTGACCGATCGGTATCAGGGTCATCCCTCATTTGACTTCAAGTCGACTTGAACCTGCAAGCTGTGGGCAGGACCACCACGCCGACTCCGGCGTCAGCACAAAGGGACAGGACCGATGAACGTTCCATCAGCTCGCGCAGTCAACCATCACGCCGACCAATCCGGCTTCGGCGGACTGACCGGATTATTGGTCGGAGTCGCCCTGCTCATCAGGGGGCGCGCCAGAGCACGCCGTGTGGTCGACCTAGCCTCCGTATCGGACACCGATGACGTCATCGACATCGGTTGCGGGCCGGGCAGCGCGGTCAGAGCGGCGGCCGGTCGTGGCGCCCGCGTGACCGGCGTGGATCCGGCACCCGGGATGCTGCGATTCGCTCGAATCCTGACCCATGACCAACCCGGCGTTACCTGGTCGCGGGGTGCGGCAGAGGATCTGCCGTCGCCGGACGGTTCGGCGACGGTTATCTGGTCGGTGGCAACGGTGCATCACTGGCAGGACGTCACGGCAGGGCTCGCCGAGGCTCAGCGCGTGCTGGCTTCGGGCGGGCGGTTCCTCGCGATCGAGCGCCGGGTCCGTGAAGACGCCACCGGACTGGCAAGCCATGGGTGGACCGACCGACAGGCCGACTCCTTCGCGGCCCGGTGCGGCGCGGCGGGCTTCCGCAACGTGCGCGTCGACCAAGACCGCCTCGGAAAGCGGGTCATGTGGGTGGTGCGAGGCATCCGGCCTTAACCCACAAACGAATTCGACAACCGCCAACGAAGCCGCCCTGCGGAAACGAGCCGGCCGGCGGATAGCTTCGTTTTTGGTGGGGCACGTACCCTGACGAACGTGGCCGAGCTCCATCCCGACGTCGCTGTCCTCGCTCCCTTACTGGGCACATGGGCTGGTCAAGGCGCCGGCGGATATCCGACGATTCAGCCGTTCGGCTATTCCGAGGAGGTCAGCTTCGCCCACGTCGGCAAGCCTTTCCTCAGCTACGGCCAACGGACGAAAGCCAGCGACGACGGCCGTCCGCTGCACGCGGAGACCGGGTACGTTCGGGTGCCGGCGCCGGGCCGGGTCGAACTGGTCCTCGCGCATCCGACCGGCATCACGGAGATCCAGGAGGGAACGCTGTCGGTCAGCGGATCCACGCTCGAGATGGAGCTGAACGCGACGGCGATTGGGCTCACCGCCTCGGCCAAAGACGTGACCGCACTGAGCCGTTCGATTCGCGTCGACGGCGACGAACTGACCTACACGCTGCGGCTGGGCGCGGTCGGCCAGCCTTTGCAGCACCATTTGGGGGCGACTTTGCACAGGAAGCAAGCGTGACCGACCCGAGCACCCTGCAAGGTAGAATCCGCGTCCCCGCCGACCTCGACGCGGTGACGATGATCGGAGACGAAGACCATTCCGCGATCTCCGCGATCAATCCAGAGGCCGTCGACCGGATCTGGCGGGCCACGCGTCACTGGTATGAGGCGGGGATGCACCCCGCGATCCAGTTGTGCTTACGCCACAACGGGAAGGTCATCGTCGACCGGGCGATCGGGCACGCCTGGGGTAATGCCCCCGGCGATCCGCCCGACGCCGAAATGGTCCCGGTTACGACCGAAACTCCGTTCTGCGTGTACTCCGCCGCCAAGGCGATCACGACGACCGTCGTCCACATGCTCGTCGAACGCGGATTCTTCTCGCTGGATGATCGCGTCTGCGACTACCTGCCCGGCTATACCAGCCACGGCAAAGACCGCACGACGATCCGGCACGTGATGACCCACAGCGCTGGTGTCCCGTTCCCCACCGGGCCCAGGCCGGACCTCAACCGGATGGACGACAGCGCCTACGCCCGGGAAATGCTCGGCCGGCTGAAGCCGCTCTACCGGCCGGGATTGGTGCACATCTACCACGCGTTGACGTGGGGCCCACTGGTCCGGGAGATCGTTTCGGCCGCCACCGGCAGGAACATTCGTGACGTACTCGCCACCGAGATCCTGGACCCCCTCGGCTTCCGATGGACGAATTATGGCGTGGCGGCGCAGGACGTCCCACTGGTCGCTCCGAGTCACGCCACAGGTAAGCCATTGCCCGCGCCGATCGCAGCAGCCTTCCGCAAGGCCATCGGCGGAACGTTGCATCAGATCATCCCGTTCACGAACACCTCCCGATTCCTGGCGGGTGTGGTCCCGTCGTCCAATACCGTCTCGACCGCATACGAACTGTCCCGCTTCGCCGAAATGCTGTGCCGCGGCGGCGAACTCGACGGCGTGCGCGTCATGCGACCGGAAACCCTGCGCGCCGCGGCGACCGAATGCCGGCGCTTACGGCCTGATTTCGCGACCGGACTTGCGCCGCTTCGATGGGGTACCGGGTTCATGCTGGGTTCGAACAGGTTCGGACCGTTCGGTCGCAACGCATCGGCCGCGTTCGGTCACACCGGGCTGGTCAACATCGCCGTCTGGGCCGACCCCGAGCGCGGGCTTGCCGCCGGACTGATCAGCAGCGGCAAACCCGGCAGGCACCGCGAAGCCAACCGCTACACCGCTGTCATGGATTGCATTGCCGCCGAAATCCCGCGCGATTACACCAATCAGTCACAGCGCTGACGCCCGCTGCAGAATACCCCCGGGGAGATCTGGAAAGTGTTCGACGCGGCGTGGGTGGCAGCCCGTCCTGATCTGCTGTTTTTATGGACCCGCGACGGCAAACGCGGGATAATTATCGGGTACCCCAGCGTTGACAACAACAGCGACCGCGAGGCCACCAAAGTCGAGACGTCCCGATCGCGCAAGGGGGGCCTATGGAGGTTGCCACACGCGCAATAACCCTGGCCTCGGCGGCCGCATTACTGCTGGCTGGCTGCAGCAAGGACGCCACAGCGCGCCCGCGGGTCGGCGAGGACTCCGGAGCCAGCAGCGTAGTCGTGCCAGTCGCAGGGCCGCCGGCTCCGATGGCGGTACCCAGCGAGATTGCGCCTCCTCCAGACGCCGAGGGGAATCCGGCATGCCCGGTCTCAGACGCCTGGGGTAAAGCCAGCAGCGATGAGGGCATCTTCGTCACGTACTGGACCAACCAGACCGACTACGTGACCGTGCTGGTCCGCACGATTATGGGCTTGGACTTCGCCAAGTCGGGCGGCATCGATGCCGTCCACCAGCCGCTGATTTTCGACTTCCCCGACATCGACCCCACGGCTGTGAGAGAAGTTCTGATCACAACCAACATCAAACGGTGTTTCGCCACGCCGGATCCGGCGACGAGCGGCCGCTGAGTCCGCGCTCGCGGCTGACGCGTCATGTCGGGCAGGTGTGTGCGGCGGTGTCGTGGTCGGCTTGGGTGATTGCGAGGTTGTATTTGGCCGCCGTGCGCAGGTAGATGGCGATGTAGGTGCAGTCGAAGGCCCGGTTGGGCGGCAGCCATGTTCCGGGGCCGTCCGAGCCTTTGTCCATGTTCAGCTGCCCGGACACGGCGAGCAGGTTGTCGGTGTCGTTGGCGAATTCGACGCGCTGTTCTTGGGTCCATTGCGAAGCGGCGGCATCCCAGGCGTCGGCGAGGGGATAGACGTGGTCGATCTCCACTGCGGTGGGGTCGGAGGCGTCGAATTGGATGGCGGTGCCGCTGTAAGGATCGTTGAGGGTGCCGGTGAGCACTTTGCAGTCGTGGGTTCGCGGCTTGTACAACACATTCGTCAATTGCATTGCCAGCACCCGGTTTCGGGTGTCGCATCCGGTGTGGGCCACATCGGTCCATGCGGGGCCGAAGACGCAGGCCTCGCCGGGCGAGCAGCTGCGCTCGTATCCGGGGACATAGGGTAGCCGCGGCACGACCTGAACTTGGGGCAACAGCTGGGCGACGTCGGGAGGGTTGTCGGCGTCGGCCGGCGTTGCCACGGCTGCGGCCAAGGCGAGCTGCGCGCCGGCCAGCACAGTTAGTCTGCGTCCGATTCCGGCGATGCTCATGCGGGGCACATTATGCGTTGGCACCGACACCCGTGTGTGCGGTGCGGATACTACCCAAGACGCGAACTGGATAAGGACGCGAACAGGCTAAGAGAGGTGGCGCAGTGGCCAAGACGGACATCGCGGCGATACTTGCCCTGGTTGCCGCCCTGTTCATCGCGATCAGCGACGCCGTTCAGCAGCGTTTGGCCTATGACGCCAGCGAGGAGCGGGTTGGTGCGTTCGCGTTGTTCGCCCGGCTGCTGCGCAACCCGCGGTGGTGGCTGGGCAGCCTGATCGCCGCAGTCGGCTTCGCGCTGCAGGCCGCGGCGCTGGGCCTAGGGTCGGTGGTGCTGGTCCAAGCGCTGTTTGTCACCTCCTTGCTGTTTGCGCTGCCAATCAGCGCCAAGCTAGGTCATCGCAGAGTGACCCGCTCGGAGTGGACCTGGGCGGCGCTGCTGGCGGTCGGCGTGGCCGTGCTCGTTACCGTGGGTGATCCACAGGCAGGGCAGTCGAGGGCACCGCTGGGAACCTGGATCGTGGTAGTGGCCGTGATCGGTCCCGCGCTGGTGCTGTGCCTGCTCGGCGCCCGCATCTGGTCGGGCCCGATTCGCGCGGTGCTGTTGGGGGTCGTTTCCGGCTCCCTGTGGGGCCTGTTCTCGGTGCTGACCAAGGGCGTGGTCGATCAGCTCGGCGACGGGGTGTGGGCGCTGCTGCGCACACCCGAGCTGTACGCGTGGGTGCTGGTCGCCATCGCCGCCACGATGTGGCAGCAGTCGGCGTTTCATGCCGGCACACTGACCGCCTCGCTGCCTACGTTGACGGTGGCCGAGCCGCTCGTCGGTTCGGTGCTTGGGATCGTGGTGCTCGACGAAACACTTCAGACCAACGACGTCGGCCGGTTCGCACTCGTGCTGGCGGCGGTTGTGATGGTGGTGGCCACGGCGGCACTGGCCCGCGGTGCGGCCGCGGCGACCGAAAGCCTCAAAGGTCCCGAGCCACCAAAACAGGACTTGTCCAGTCTTCACGACGCTAGTTAAGCGCTGGCATAAGTCTGGGTGTCTCCTATGCAGCTCAGGCGGGACCGTTCGTACACAGCTCACCACCAGCAGCCGCGGCTAGGATCACGCGACATGACCGAAACGCTGCACACGCCCGCCCGCACCACTCCCCGAAACGGACTCGGTATCGGCGCGCTGATCCTGGGCACATTAGCGCTGATCACCAGCGTGTCGCTGGTCGGCCTACTGTTCGGCAGTTTGACGGTGGCGCTGGGCCTCTCCGCCTGGAACAGGGTGATACTCGACGAGGCCACGAACCGCAAGACGACGATCGCCGCAATCGTGCTGGGTGTTGTCGCGATCGTCATCGGTCTTGTCGCGCTTGCGTTTAGGATCTGGCTGATCTTTTAGGACGTTGCCGTGACTGCGTGACGCGCTCACGGGATCTGCCCACCGTTGGGGGAATTCGCCCGCGACATGGGTGCGCCGGGTGCACTTTCCTTGTGTCGTTGCTCAGTTCACAGTCGGCCAACACGTACTCGGCGTTAGGCGGTGAACTGCATGCGTTACAACAACTTCCGATCGCGCCGTGTCCAGGCATGTTCGAGTTGGCGTTCAAGCGCGGGGTACACGATCCAGTATCGGAACGGCTTTATGAAGGCCATATAGGCCGCGCCGAATCGACCACGAGGTTTGACGTAGACCGCCATCTGTCCTTGGTGATGGCCGTCGCCGCGGTCGACCCACCCAAGGTGCATCACCCCATGCACGGTGCGGTTCGAGATCTCGGCCGCGAACTCGTTTGCAATCCGGTACAGCGACACGAAGGGTAAGTGGTCGAAACGCACATTGTCGGCCGTGCCGCGCAGGTATGCCGGCATCCGCTCGGTGACTGAGTACTGATGCGTCCCGGGAATCGGCAGCCGGGCAGTCGCGGTGGCGGGCGTCGAGATTCGGCCCAGAGCGAACCACTCACCGAGCCGATCGCGGAGGCCCCACAGGAGGCGGGTCGGTAGGGAATCGGCACTCGCCGGGTTGAAACGGGTGGCCATCTCGACGGCGTCGGCGAAATCGTCCGGTCGCCCTCCGATTGATGGCAGAGCCCAGACATCTTCGAGCGTGAAGTCTGCGACGAGGTCGTGGATCTGCCACGGCTGCGCCAAGTGCGACTGGTTCGGAACCCTCACGAGCGCCCCTCCACGGTCCATACGGTGACGTATAGACGCTAGTCCGCGGACTCGAATCCGTCAATACGCTGCCGTATAGTTTGGCTGCGTGGCAACTGCGAAGACGTCGCCGGACGCGTGGATCGAGGCGGCGTTGCGCGCACTCACGCGGGGTGGGCCGGACGCGGTGCGCATCGAGGTGCTCGCCGCGTCGCTCGGTGTCACTAAGGGTGGCTTTTACTGGCATTTCACCGATCGCGGAGAGCTTCTGGAGCGAATGCTTGACAGCTGGGAACGGGCAGTCGTCGACGATGTCATCACCCTTCTCGAGGAGATGGGGTGCGACGCCCGGACTAGGCTGCATCAGCTCTTCGATATAGCGCGCGCCCGCACCACTTCGCGCGACGATCTGGCGGTCGAACTGGCAATTCGGCACTGGGCTCGTCATGACCCCACTGTCGCCGATCGGCTCAACCGCGTAGATGACCGACGCATGGCTTACCTGCGTTACCTCTTCCGCCAGATCAGTCTCGATGATGACGATGCCGAGGCTCGCAGCCTTCTAGCGTTCTCGCTGTTCGTCGGCAGCAACTTCATCGCTGTCGGACACAGGGATCGCACACGGGCCGCCGTGATAGATCATGCGCTCGACAGACTCCTCAGCCCGTCCTGGCACTGAACACGAGGAAACGCGGGTCAACTCCGTCGAACCGCGTTGGGTGCCAACCAAACTCGGCGGACAGCAAGCCACCGACGTGCAAGGGCGTAGGTTCTCGTCTTCCGTGAGATGCACGTCGGCCGGTGACCTGCGAATTGCGTTATTTCTCAATGCTGTCCAAGCCGGGTTTGTCTCAGGGAACGCTGCATTTCCTACGTGCGGGCGCCCACTCCGCCACACTGGCGGTACTGCCGCAAACAGCGCCCGACCCAAGGCTTCCCGGCCCGGTTTCCGGCGGTTCGCACCGGTCGGCACCGGCCACCACCCGTTCGTCTACGGGAGCGCTGCACGCACCGGCCTACCTCACGACACCACGTAGATGTGCGTGCAACTCAGCGCGCCGCACCACCACGCCGATCCTGCAGATTTGCAGACCAATCGAACGCCGACGGTGTGGCCGCACACGGCGCGTGGCGGCTTCGCAAGGGGCTTGTCGCCCTCACCGGACTACAAGGGACTACAAGGGATAGGAGACGCACCGCTTCCCACTCTCACCATATAGGGCACCAGGGGACTTGCCGCAAGACCCGGGTCGTGGCGCAGAATCGCCGGCCGCGGCCTGAACTTGCAGAAATGGAGAGGAGCGAAATGAGTGTCGTGTTGCCGCCGGATGGGTCGCGCCGGGAGATCGAACCGATGGCCGACCATGCGGTGGTAGTTGCTGGAGGAGGCCCGACAGGGCTGATGTTGGCAGGTGAGTTGGCGTTGGCGGGGGTCGACGTTGCCGTTGTCGAGCGGCGCGCCGGTCAGGACCTCGTTGGCTCGCGCGCAGGCGGTCTGCATTCACGCACCATCGAGGTTCTTGATCAGCGTGGAATCGCTGATCGGTTCCTTTCGCAGGGGCAGGTGGTCCAGGTGGCGCAGTTCGCCGGGATTCCTTTGGACATCAGCGGCTTTCCCACCCGGCACCCCTACGGACTCGCGCTGTGGCAGAACCACTTTGAGCGCGTACTGGCCGGCTGGGTCGACGAACTGGAGGTGCCGATCTATCGCAGGCGTGAGGTGACGGGTATCGCCCAAGACGACACCGGCGTCGACGTCGAGCTGTCCGATGGCCAGTCGCTGCGCGCGAGATATGTCGTCGGTTGCGACGGAGGGAGCAGTGTGATCCGCAAAGCTGCCGGCATCGATTTCCCCGGGTGGGATCCGACAACGAGCTGGCTGATCGCCGAGGTCGAGATGGCCGAGGAGCCGGAATGGGGCATCCGCCACGACGCCCTCGGCGTCCATGGCCTCAACAGGTTGTGGGATGGGGGGCCGGTGCGGGTCGTCGTGACCGAGCGGCACCTCAGAGCCGCCAGCGAGCGCACCCTGCGCGATCTCAGCGAGGCGCTCATCGCCGTTTATGGGACCGATTACGGGATCCACAGTCCCGTTTGGATCTCCAGTTTCACCGACATGACTCGGCAGGCCGCGGCCTACCGCGACAGACGGGTCCTGTTGGCCGGCGACGCCGCACACGTGCATAACCCGGTGGGTGGACAGGGCCTCAACACCGGTGTGCAGGATGCGGTGAATCTGGGATGGAAGCTGGCTCAGGTGGTCAACGACATTTCGCCGGAAAGCCTCCTCGATACCTACCATGCCGAGCGGCACCCGGTCGCTGCCCGCGTGCTGCGCAACACGATGGCCCAAATTGCGCTGCGCCGCCCGGACGACCGCACCAAGGCCTTGAGCGACACCATTTCCGAGCTCCTCAGCATGGACGAGCCTCGCAAACGATTCGCCGCGATGATGTCTGGTCTGGACATTCATTACGACCTCGGTGAGGGACACCCGCTGCTCGGCCGTCGAATGCCCGATCTGGACCTGCTCACCACCAACGGCCCGCTGCGGGTATTCACCTTGCTGCAAGAGGCCCGGCCAGTGCTACTCAACCTCGGTGAGGCCGCCGGCTTCGACATCACTCCATGGAACGATCGGGTCCAGTTGATCGACGCCAGATATATTGGCGTCTGGGAGCTTCCGGTACTTGGCACGGTCACTGCTCCCACTGCCGTGTTGATCCGGCCCGACGGATATGTTGCCTGGGTGGGAGACCTTACCCGGCACGGACTCACCGACTCGCTCACCACCTGGTTCGGGCCGCCTACAGCGCCCTAGCGGAAAGGGACAGTCGCTCTGGGGGCGGACGTCATCCGTAGTCGTCAGAGTTGGCGTCCGCCAACATCTTCATCCGCTGGGTTTCTAGAACTTCCGCCAGCGGCTGCCCCGTTGGGCAGTGCATGCGCGCCCTTACGCACTTCAGCAGGGCGGGGGGCAGTGTGTCGGCGCGGATTCCCCCCATCCTCGATGCGTGCGCCGCAGTTCCATTCTTTAATCGTATATTCGTTCGAATAGGTTCGTTCTTGGAGTTGGCGTAGAGCAGAGCGGCCTCCGCGGGACTCCTCGCGGGCCGCCCCCGAGCCGAACTGGCTCGCCGACGCGGTGAACCCAGTGCAGCGTAGAAGACGAGTCCTAACGGCTTGGCGCAAGGGGTTTCCGCCACGCGGCGGCAATGGACTTTTGCTGTCTCCGTGCGCCGCCGCACAGCCGACCAGCACCGGTGCCAGGCTGAGCCACCTGACTTTCGGAAGCACGGTCGGGGTGGGGGCCTCCGGTGCTCCGCGAGCCCGACCTGCCGGCGGCCTGCCACGCAACTCGCGAGCATGCGGGTTGGGGGAGAAGTCCGTCTGTAGGTGCCGCAGTTCGTTGATCCGCAGACCGTTGGAGCAGGAGAGTTCTCACCGGTTCTTTCGGCCACGAATCGCCATCGTTGCCTGCTACGTTTGCGGTCAGATAACGTTTCCCGGTCTGGATCGGCGACCGATAAGTGGGCATCAGAAATGGTTGACCGACTGCAGGTGCACCCCGTGTACGTGTATGCCGCGGCTGAACGCACACGCCCGTCGCCACCACCGCCACGCCAGAGCGCGAACTCGGCAGCGAAGATTCCCGACCGCACCGCAGGGGTCGCAGATCTGACCAAGACGGCGCCGTGTTGACCAGGAGGTGCGCGACATGAGTGGCGCGGCGTGCATCGGTCGAGTCGTCTGGATGGGGGTGGCCCTGGGCATCGGGGCGGCGGTGCTCACCCAGTGCGGGGGCGTGGCTTGCGCAACGCCGTCGGATTCGTCGTCGAAGACCACATCGTCGTCTGGCACCTCGAGCGCCAATGGGGCGAATTCGCCGTCCGCGACGTCGGCATCGACGACACGACCGCAGACACCGACCACATCGGCAGGACCGCTGTCGGTCACCAGATCCACGTCCACGGGGCCCTCCCGATTCGACACCCCGCCAGGAGTTGACATCGTCACGCATGGCGTGCAAAACCGTTCAGCATCAACGGCTCCCGTCGCGGGCACGACGTCACCGCCGGGGTCCACGACGGGCACGGGCACGTCAACATCGCGAACTCGTGCCGCCACTCCACCAACGGCCGGCGTCACCACGTCGGCGGTGTCCCCGCCCGCCAAGGGCGCTCCGCGTAACCCCGCCGGCGCCGCGACCAGCCAGCTCGTGACCTCGACCTCCGCCTCGGGCGTGCAGTTCTCCCCAGCGACGTCGAGCCCGCCGAGACGGGCCAGCGGCGTCGCCGCCACCGCACCGATCGTCGCCGCCGCCGTACCGACCGGCTCCCCGCTGGCATCGGCGGCACACATGGTGTCGGCCGAGGCGGTGACAACCCCGGCCTCGACGTCGCCCGTCGGCGTGCCCACCGTGGCGCGGGTCGCGGCGACCTACGTCTCAACCGTGGTCGACTTCGTCCTGAACCCGTTGGCGGCGCCGGGTGGCAATCCGGCGCCCGTCGATCCCCCGGCGATGTGGACCGTTCTCGGATGGGTACGCCGAGAACTATTCAACGATCCGACCGGCATCGACGTTGCCGCGCGCGCGACCGCACAACCCGCGCTGATGGTGAACCCGACCGCGGTGACGGCGTCCGAACCGGCCGCGCCGGCACTCGCGGCGACGGCGCCTGCACTTGCCCCGGGCGCGGCGCGTTCGCTTCTGACATCGCTGATCGACGCGGCCGGCACGGCGGTTTTCAACGTGTACAACGCGGTGTTCGCGGTGGTCGCGGGCCCGCCTGTGCTTCCACCCGGCAGCACGGTCACAGTCGATGTCTCCACGCTGCAATACGACAACGGCTACACCGCCCCCGCGGACTGGTACTTCCCGGCCGGCTCGAACCCGCAGGGGCTCATCTACCTCCAGCACGGATTCTTGGCCAGCGCACCGCTGTACAGCTACACGGCGGCCACGCTGGCCGAAGACACCGACAGCATCGTTGTCGCACCCACGATCACGTCCAACTTCTTTGCCGCCGACGGTGACTGGCTCGGCGGCGCGCCGATGGAAGCGGCGGCGGCGGATCTGTTCGTCGGGGACCGCGCCGCGCTCACCGCCAGCGCGTCGGCGGCGGCCGGCCACCCGGTGACGCTGCCACAACGTGTCGTGCTTGTCGGGCACTCTCTGGGCGGGGGCTTCGTGGTGGCCACCGCCGCCGACATGGTCGACGACGGCGCGGCCGACAATCTCGCCGGAGTCGTCTTGTTCGACGGCGTGTCATTTCAACCCGGCCTGCTTCAGACCGACCTCGACACGCTGCCCGCCTCCACGCCGGTGCTGCTGATCGCCTCGCCGCCCTACTTCTGGAATCTGTGGGGTCAGATGGGCACGGCGCTGGTCACCGCGCGCCCCGATCAGTTCGTCGGCGTCGAACTGGTCGGCGGCAGACACATCGACTCGATGCAGGGCGGAAACCCCCTGATCCAACTCGGCGCATATCTCGTCGCCGGGTTTTCCCGGCCCCAGAACATCGACGCCGTCAAGATCCTAGCCTCTGGCTGGATCAACGACATGTTCGCCGGAACCCACGACGCCATCTACGCCTCTCCCGGACAAACGCTGCAGATCCCCACCGATGCGGGCACCGCCACCGCCATCAGCCTGCCCGCCCCACCGACCCCGCTGTCGCCGGTCGACACGCTCGAGCAGACTCTGTTCACTCTCCTAGAGCCCCTGATCGACGACCTCGAACCCTCGGCCGACGCGGCAGTGCAGTCGTGACGTCGGCCGTGGCGACGTCGGCGCCGACGTCGATCACCGACACGCGCATTGGTGAGGCCGCATCGTCGCTCAACGGGTCTCACCGTCGCGCAGCCGGGCGGCCTGGGCCGGGTCATCGTTGCCCACCCCGGCCAGGGCGTTGATCGCGATGTCTTGTAGGTCGGCGGCGAAGGAGCGCATCGCGCCCGCCAGGTCCGCGGAAGTGGCCGCGTCCAGGCGGGCCAGCAGATAGGAACCGCCGCCATACATGGCCAGGCGGGCGTTGGCCGCCACCGCTTGCACCGCCGCCGGGTCGGGGCCCAGATTCGCGTGGTTTTGCAACGACACGGCGGCGCGCACCGTGGTGAAAGCCGCACAGGCGCGGGCCTTGGCGGCGGCGATCTGCTGGGCGAAGCAGCGCCCACACCGCGACACCGAGGGCGCTCACCGCCAGCACCGAGTGATCGATCGATTAAACGGTTCGTTCTCAGGGGAGATGCCATGCCTGGTTGTTGAATTGGGTGTAAAACACGACCATGATCGACGTTCTGCTGCGCTACTACCCGGAACTCCGGCGGGCGATGCGCGCCACCACGAACGCATTCCAGCCGTGGATCACGGTGAGCCGCAGATGACCGATTCGGTATTGCCAGCCGAGCATCTCGCCACGGCGGCTGAGGTTAACGAGCAAGACGCCGTCACCCAAGGCGCCACGGAGAAGTGGGCGATCTGCTGTTCGGGCGGCGGCATCCGTTCGGCTTCCTACTGCCTGGGCGCGTTGCAGTGGCTCCAGGAGGCCAAGTTCCTGGACAAGGCCAGGCTGATCCTGGGCGTGTCTGGCGGCAGCTATATCTCGGCATCCCGGGTGCTCGTGGCGCGCGGTCTCGAACTGGACCGCGACACAGCCGGACCGCCCGCGTACGCGCCGGGCAGCCCGGAAGAGGAGCACCTGCGCGACAACACGAGGTACCTCGTGCCCGACGCCAAGACGCTGCTGGCCGGGGTGCTTTCGCTGCTGTTCGGCGTGGCGGTCACGCTGGTGCTGGTCCTCACGCCGGTCTTCGCGGTCGCGCACGTCTGGGGCTGGCTGCTGCGTTCTCGCGGAGTGCTGACCGATACTGTGACGGCTCACACCCACACAGCGCAGTGGATGGCCACGCTGACCGGGACCGCGTGGTGGATCTGGCCGGTGATAACCGCCGGGGTGACCTGCGTCATCTTCCTCTGGTGGTGGGTCACCCTGATACCGGGTCCCCGCGGCCAGGAGCGGCACACCCAGATCGCGGTCCGGTCGCTTGGGTGGGCTGCGTTTGTGACCCTGATGCTTGCCCTGGCCATGTTCCTCGTCCCGCCGGTGATCGCCTGGCTGTCCGGGTCGCACTCCGGCGCCCTCAAAGCCGTTCTTGACGGTCTCGGCTTCGGTTCCGGCCCCGGGTGGACTCCGCCCGCCGTCGGCGGATTCGTCATGGCCGTCATCGCGGTATCCCAGTCCGCCCGCAAGACACTGGCCAAGTACAACCTGCTCAAGTCGCCGGAAGTGGCTCAGGGTTCGAGCGAGTCCGCACCGGGACTTGCCGCCACAGTGGGCGGATTCGTTCGCGGGCTCCTGCTGCCTTGGGTGGCCAGCGTCCTGGTCCTGCTTGCCTTCGCCGCCGCCGGGTTGCGCTGGGTTAAGGACGGCGCGGCGGCCGGATTTACGCAGGGTCAGCTGTGGCTGGTCATCGGTGCGCTCCTGGTCATGCTGGTCATGCGCTTCCTGGCCGACGTCAACCGGATATCGCTGCACGACTTCTACCGCTGGCGGCTGGCCATGGCCTACGCCGTGCAACGAGACGCTAGCGGGCCGGACGGCCAGCCGGCGTTCGGCATAAAGGATTGCCAGGGAGCGCTCCTGTCGGAGCTCAGCAGTCAGCGGCGGCCAGAGTTGGTGATGTGCACCACCGCTAACATCAACGCCCAGCGGGAAGTACCTCCCGGACGCGGCGGGCTGAGCTTCAGCTTCGATCCGGCCTGCGCGACCTTGCGTGGACCCGCCGGAACGGTCCAGGCGCGCACCGCCGACTACGAAACGCTGGTAGGCCGGCGGCGGTTCACGCTGTTCGATGTGTCGGCCGTCAGCGGGGCGGCCTTCTCCCCGCTGATGGGGGCGGCCACACGGCAGGCCTACCGGATCTTGTTCACGGCTACCGACCTGCGCCTGGGCGTCTGGCTACCGCACCCCGCCGTCGTCGATGCCGCCGCCAGCGAACTGGACCGCCAGCAGGCGGATAACCGAGCCGACCGGTGGTGGCATGCGCTCGGGCTGCTGCTGTGGTACGTGCTGCCCCATCCCGCCTGGCGGCGCCGAGACGAGCGACCCGGGGGCCGGGAGGCGCGACTGTGGGCGTACGTGCTGAAGTTGCGCCGGGAGGAAGCCCCGTCCCGGCAGTTCTTCGGCGCGATGTTGTACCGCGCGCTCCAGCCCACCCTCGGCTTGTTGTACGCCGAGGCGGCCGGGCACACCAGCTACCGGAGCACGTGGATGTGTGTTTCCGACGGCGGGCATTACGACAACCTGGGCCTGGTCGAAGCCCTGCAACGGGGGCCGGAACTGGGGATCACGCACATCCTCGTGCTCGACGCCAGCGGCGACAAGGCGGATACCTGGTTCACCCTGGGCGAGGCCATCGCGCTGGCCAGGTCCGACGCGGAAACCGTGATCGTGCTCGCCCCCCGGGAGATGATCACCCCGACGGATGGCGGGCCAGTAGAACTGGCGCAAGGACAAGTGGTACGCCCGTGGGTCAGCGGCACGTTCACCTGGCAGGGGCGGCAGCAGCAGAACACGATACTGGTGTGCAAACTCGGCTGGTGGACGGGCGCGCCGTGGGATGTGCAAGCCTATGCGGCGGATCATTCGGAATACCCGACGAACTCCACCCTCGAACAGCTTTACGACAGCGCGGAATTCGACGCCTACCGGGTGCTGGGAGCGGCTTCCGCCGAGCTGGCCATCCAGGACAGTCAGCTAGCTGCACACGGTGACGCGCCGTAAGCACCGAAGCGGCGTCGGCGGTGCCCGGCCAGCACCTGTGACCGACAAACGACCCTCAACGTCGTGACCCTCAACGTCGTCACCTGCAGCCATATCAAAGATATTTGGCGGCACAGCGGTCCGCGATGACCAGGAACCCCAGGTTACGCACAGTGTTTAGGTCCGCCCCAGTGTTGATCTGCTGGGAACATCAACACATCCCGGCCCTCGCTCAGGCCATCCCAACGGTCAACGCCACCACCATCCCCACCGCGTGGCCAGGCGGCCGATTCGACGTCATCTGGACCTTAGTC
The DNA here is from genome assembly GCA_963811535.1 of uncultured Actinomycetota bacterium. GTDB lineage: Bacteria > Actinomycetota > Actinomycetes > Mycobacteriales > Mycobacteriaceae > Mycobacterium. The sequence continues at coordinate 1,188,453 of CAWERF010000005.1, forward strand.
CTCGACCCTGCCACCGGACGCTACGTGTTCGGCCAAGTCCCCCAACAACTCCTGGATGGCGACACCGACACCGTGATCTGAGTCCGCCGGGGCGGTCGTGTCACAACCAGCTCAACCTGGGAATCCCGTGAACGCAGACAGTTGGCCCTGCAGCAGGCGCCGGACCATACCGAAAACGGACGGGCGCACACCACGACGCCGCGGGCCACGAACCCACCCAATGTTGGCCCATCCTGCGGGCTACGTGCGTATTGTCTCTGCGCCACAACATTTCCTGTTCAGCAACCTGCCGGGTCGCTGTCGCACGCGCCGCCGGTGTTCGGTAGGTTGATCCGCGCTCGTAGTCCGCTATGGCTCAGCCCGCAACTCGCTACCGACCTGGTTGATCGGGTCCATGGTCCCGATGATGGATGTGATCGGAGACCGCCAGCGCCACCAGTACATTGACATCCAGAAGTCTCGACGTTCCCTCCCCGGTATCCTCGAATAAGGTTCTGGCGCAGTCTGATTTCGTGGCTAATCTCTATTATCCATGATGCTGGCCTTGCATCGCGGTAACTTCGACTCGCCGCTGCTGTTCTTCTGTTCTTCCCAGACAGGATCCAACGCTTCAGCGATGCTGCTTAGTCAGAGCTGATGGTGCGGCCGTCCAGGGCCTCCAGCTCACATCTGTCAGTGAGCGGCGGAGCGAAGATCGTCACCTCGCACGATGGATTTCGGCAGTGGTGCGTGCGATGCATTGAGCCGCAACGACATTGCATGACACCCACCAAAACCGCGCCGCCGCCGAGGCGGGACGCCGCAGCTCTTAGGTTCCCAAATTTCGTGTCATATCGCGATCCTCTGACCTGCGACGAGGCAACTGTCTCACGCAATGTCATCTGGATTTTGTCTCAGATTCGTGTCATTTCTTGAGGAGTGCTCCGAGGACGCAAGCCAGCTGCCTGAAGGTGCTTTGAACCATCCCGGGTTTCATGCACCCTCAGAGTTCTGTGAGCCGGCCGGTCGGTCGGTCACGTGTTGGGAATAGTACTGGGCTTCGGCTTCTGCGGGTGGGATGCGGCCGAGCCGGTGCATGAGGCGCTGCTGGTTGTACCAGGCGACGTAGTCGGCGGTAATTAGTTCAACCTCGCCGACGGTGTTCAGTGGGCCGCGCCGGAACGGGGAGTCCGCTCGGATGCACTCGTTCTTGTAAAGTCCGATCGTGGTCTCGGCCAGAGCATTGTCGTAGGCATCGCCGACACTGCCCACCGAGGGTCGGATGCCCGAAAGGGTAAGTGTTTCACCGAATCTCACGCTTGTGTACTGAGATCCGGCGTCGCTGTGGTGGATGGCGCCGTCGATCGGATGGCCCTGACGCGACCTCAATGCGGCAGCCTGGCGGATCGCTGATTCCACGAAGCGGGTCTGCTTGGATGTCGAGGCTTCCCACCCGACGATCGCCCCGGCGTAGGCATCGATGACAAACGCGACGTAGACAAAGACCCCGGTGACCAGTTTGACGTAGGTAAAGTCGGCCACCAGCAGCCGATTCGGTGCACCCACCCCGAACTGGCGATCCACCAGATCCGGTGGCCGTGCCGCGGTGGGATCAGGAATCGTGGTGCGCACCGTCTTGTGCCGGCGCACACCCTGCCAGCCGTTCCGGCGCATCAACCGCTCCACCGTGGACTTGGCCACCGGGACGCCTTCACGCTGCAGATGGGCCCACATCTTCACCGACCCGTACAGCGACTCGGGCTTGCGACGGCCGCGCTCGTCGGGCTCGTAGTAGCCGGCCAGGATCTCGGTGATGGTGGCGTCCCACAGGGCCCGCTTCGAGGGCGCCCGCACCGCCCACGCATGAAACGTTCTCGGGGCGATCGGCACACCGTGCTCGGTCAGCACGCGGCAGATCGGAGCGACCCCGAAGCGGTCCCTGTGGCTGGAAATGAATTCGCAGACCTGCGCTGTGGTCAGCGCCGTGAGCGCGGGTCGCTCTCCCGCACGAAGAAAGACGTCGCCGCCTTGAGGATTTCGATGGTCTGCTCGAGCTCGGCATTACGCCGCTTGAGCGTCCGGATCTCGGCGGCAGCCTCGCTGGAAACCCCGTCACGCTGACCGTCATCGACCTGCTGCTGGCGGATCCAGCTGCGCAACGTCTCAGCGGTCATCCCCAACCGCTTGGACACCGCCGTGATCGCCGCCCACTCGCTCGGATAGTCCTCGCGGTGCTCCAGCACCAGCCGGACAGCCCTAGCCCGCGTCTCCGGGTCGTACTTGCTCGCCACGTGATGCACCTTCCCAAGAAGAGAGGTGCGCATCAAACGCGGGACGGTTCACTTAACGAGCAGAGGTCCAACGAGCTCGCGCGCCTCAACCTGAGGAAAGTGCCCGACCGGCGGCGGGTTGTCCAGCACATTGATGCTGGCGGATTGGACCATCTCCCGAATACGAGGAAGGACGTGGGCTCCACTAACTGGGTCGGCGGGGCCCCAGATGAAAGTCTGTGGACCCGAATAGCTTTCGACGGCGTGCGACCACCGGGCGGCATGCTCGCGGCGTTCAGCCATATAGCCAAGCAGCGCGGGAGCCACACGTACTCCCCGTGACCTGCTGAAATCGACCCACATCTCGCCGACCATATGGTCTGAGACCGGTCTACCTAAGACGCCCAAAAGCGCCTCACGATATACGGTTTCGGTAAGGTAATCTTCGGCGCCGTCTCCACTCAGTTCACTGAGGTGTCGTTGAAAGTCAGTAGCTCGATGCAGATCAGCGAACATACCCCCATTGAGCCAGGCGATCGACTCAATCCGGCGAGGGTCGCGACACAAGAGTTCCTGCGCTACCGAAACGCCGTAGTCATGTGCGATTAGCGCCGTGCGGTCGATACTCAGGTCCCCCCACACGGCCTGCACAAGACTCGCCTGCTCCATAAGAGAGTAGGTATACGGATGTGGTTTGTCGCTGCTGCCGTAGCCAAGAAAGTCAAGGGTCGTCACGCGATAACCGGAACCCGTGAGTAGCGGTATCACGCTTGCCCAATCGAACGATGACGCCGGAAAGCCATGGAAAAGGGTTACTGGCTTGCCGTCGATGGGGCCATCTTGGCGCACGAACAACTCGTGCGACGAGCCGCTTATGCGGCGTTTGGAGCCACCTGAAATCCAGGAATCTAGCGTTGTATTCACGGGAGGAACCGAGCGCTTGGGCCTACTGGACGAGGTCTGGGTCGCTGGCCAGGATTTGATCGAACAACGGTTGTGCCTGGAACCATCCGCCCATGGGAGTCCCAATGAGCTCGCGAGTCTGAACGGCCACGTCGTGAGGTATCAGTTTTGGCGTTCCCGCCGCCATCGCGACCAGCTGTACTTGACATGAGCGTTCCATCGTGATGAACCACCAAACAGCCTCGGCGACAGTGTGGCCGACCGTGAGAAGGCCGTGGTTTTGCAGAATAACGGCCTTGTTCGGTCCGAGCGCCTTGGCGAGACGGACTCCCTCGTCCAAGTCGTTGACGAGCCCGTGATAGTCGTCATACACGGCGTGGTCTTCGTAGAACGCACACGCGTCCTGGGTAATCGGATCGAGCTGGATTCCCAAGGTGGAGAACGCCCTACCGTGCATCGAATGAGAATGAGCCGCTGCCAGAGCGTCGGGACGGGCCTCGTGCACCCTGGAATGGATCACAAACGCTGCACGGTTGACGGCACGAGACCCTTGGATCACATCGCCTTTGTGATCGACCAAGATAAGATCGGACGCTGTGATTTCACTGAACGCCATTCCGAATGGATTCACCCAGAAATAATCCGGGTGTTCCGGGTCTCGCACCGTTATGTGACCTGCGACGCCTTCCGAGAAGCCGAACCTGCCGAAGAGCCGGAACCCGGCGGCGAGCTGCTCCTTACGGTACTTGCGCTCCGTGTCGACCGAGTCAAAGACAGGCGGTTGCGGTAGTCCGCTTCCAGCGGGGGACGGACCAGTGACGGCGGCCAAGCTTGGATCAAGCATGCTTGTCATCAGTTCCTCCTTGCAGTGATTGCCGCACCGCGAGAGTCTCCCAGCGGTGGGCCGAGTGATCCACCACGTCGTGACTTGAGTTATCCGCCACGGTTTTACGTGTGTAGCCTGTCACTCGAGCTGGCCGGACGTCGATGTGCCGATGCACACGAATACGGGCACCGAAGTGTCGCCTTGCACAATGACAGTCAGCCGCCAACCGCCTCCCCGATAATCGGACTTCTTGGCGGAAGACGATGCCTCTACCCTCACCCGTGGTACGCGGTGGCGCGTCAGCCCACTGGCTGACGCTTAACCCATCAGCTCCAGCTGGTCTTCCGTGTGGAACTTCTCCTCGAGCGCCTCCGGTGACGCGTCGCGGTCGATCGTGAGCAGGTCGGCGCCCCGAGCGGATTCGATCGTCCCGAGCCGGCGGCTGAGTTTGTCCATAGCGTAGGCGGTCATCTCGTCTGGATCGAGCCCGAACGGCGGGTTGTTGTCGAATTTGCGGAAGGTCGCGTCCACCGTTTCCGTCGCCAGGCCCATCAGCTCGCCCATCCGGTCGTGGACGACCTGCCAGAGTCCGTCATCGGCCGCGACGTGGCGGCGGCATGTGAAGGTGCCCCACGCCATGTGCCGACGCTCGTCGTCGCCGATGTGCTTGATGACCTTCTGCATGCCAGGCAGAATTCCGCGGCTGGTGCACACCTTCTGCCAGGCGTAGTAACCGGTCAGTGCGAGGCATCCCTCGATGACGTGGTTGTAGGTGACCGAGGCTCGAATCTGGTTGCGCGGGGTCGCATCTTGCTCTAGTGCGTAGAGGCTGGCCGGAAGTTCTCTAGTGAACATCTGCATGTAGGGCTCGTTGAACTCGATGTACTCGTGCAAGTCCTGGGTGAGTCCGACGGCGTCGAACCAGAGCCGGAAGGACAGCGTGTGCTTGGCCTCCTCGTACACGAACTGGGTCAGATACATCTCGTCGGCGAACCGGCCCTCGGCCGCCATCGCGGCGATGAACGGCTGCAGGTCCTGGGTCACCGACTCCTCTCCGGCGAGGAACTCGGCGGCCAGCGCGATGGTCATCCAGCGCTCGTCGTCGGTCATGGCGGCGAAGTCCTTGACGTCCTGCGTGAAGTCGATCTCTGCCGGGTTCCAGGGCTTTGCGTTGCCCTTCGCGAACAGGCGCATCGGAAAGGATTCCTGACTCAAGCCCCCGGCGCCGAGGGAGGCGTAACCGTTCCGATTGCCGTGTTGGATCGTGCGCGTCATGACCGGTTCCTTTGCGGTGGCTGGACACAGCCCGCGTTCGGGATTGAAGCGGGTTTGACCGCAGCTTAAGTCCAGTTCGGCTGCACAAATCCCGTTTCGCGGACTTCGGCCGATAGGCCCGGCGATCGTCAACCAAGGGGTTGTTCGGCAACGGCGGCAGCCCGGGATCGCAGCGACTAGTGTCGTGAGTCATTAATTCGGGTGCAGTAGTTGCCGACGCTGGTCAGGATTTGGTCGGCGGTCTTGGTCCACACGTAGGGGCGGGGGTTGTCGTTCCAGGTGTCGATCCAGGCGCGGATGTCGGCGTTGAGTTGGCGCACCGAGGTGTGGGTGCCGCGGCGCAGCTTTTTGGTGGTCAGTTCGGAAAACCAGCGCTCGACCAGGTTGAGCCACGACGAGCTGGTCGGGGTGAAATGCAGCACAAACCGCGGATGGGCGGTGAGCCAGCGCTTGATCGCCGGGGTTTTGTGGGTGGAGGCGTTGTCCAACACCAGGTGAACGTCCAAGTCGGCGGGCACTGCGGCGTCAATGGTTTTCAGGAAGGCCAAAAATTCGGTGGCCCGATGCCGCGAGTGCAGGGCACCGATCACCTTGCCGGTGGTGACATCGAGTGCGGCGTACAGCCTTGAGGTGCCGTGGCGCACGTAGTCGTGGCTGGCCCGCGCCGGCATGCCGGGCAGCATCGGAAACACCGGTGCGGTGCGGTTGAGCGCCTGGATCTGGGTCTTTTCGTCCACGCACAGCACCAGCGCCCGCTCCGGTGGGTTCAGGTACAAGCCGACCACGTCGCGGACCTTGGCAACAAACAGCGGATCTTTGGACAATTTCCACGAATCCTGTTTGTGCGGGGCCAATCCGAACGCCCGCCACACCCGCGACACCGTCGACTGCGACATCCCCAAATGGCGGGCCATCGACCGCGTCGACCAATGCGTGGCATCCGGCGGCGCGGTCTCCAGCGTCGCGGTGATCAACGCCTCGATCCGCTCATCGCCGACCACTCGGGGCCGGCCCGGGCGCGGCTCATCAAGCAGACCATCGCAGCGCGCCTGGGCGAATCGATTGCGCCACCGCTTCACCATCGACCGCGACACACCCAGTCGACGCGCCATCTCCGAATTCGACTCACCGTCGGCGGCCGCCAACACAATTCGCGATCGCATCGCCAGCCCGGCCGCACTGCTCCGGCGCCGCGCCCACCCCTCCAACTCGGCACGTTCCTCATCGGTCAACACGATCTCAGCAGCACGCGGAACAGGCACAACCCAGTCTAACAACCTGAGCCGAAATTAATGACTCACGACACTAGCCTATTGCGCTCATCGCTTATTCATCGTCAGTGACCAAGCCTCCATCGCCGAACAGAACGCCGGGGTTGAGGATGCCGACCGGGTCGAAGCTCTGTTTGATCCGGCGTATGAGCAGCCACCGTGCACCGCGCCGGTATCACGACGCACAGCCGCGCGCCGCCAACGGCCTGATGCGGCGCTCTCTCAGAAGCTGTCCGAACTCTCCCGCCGCACTTCACCGTTCAGCTCAGCGTGTCGTGATGGGTATGGCAAACCCATCGATAGCGCAACCGCCCACAATGCATACAGTCGGTGTTGTTCTGCGGTCTTTGGGAAACGGAGCGCCTCGGCCTGGGTGAACGACCTTCCGCTCGTCTCTGACACGCAGCTGCACGAGCCGAGCGTCGTTCCGGCTTAGCAGGTCTTCGTCCACCGCATCCTGCAGAGCAGCCCTCAGAACTCGCAGATTGTGTCGTATCGAACTCGCTGACAAGACATCTTTGCAGCATCGAGCCGCTGCCTGAACTCCTCACAGATGGCTGACTACGGCGTGGCCTTTGCTTCACCAATCACGACGTCAACACGGTAGATGTTTTCCGACTCATGCTTTAGACCCGACTCGATGCCGCGTACGAGTGATTTGATCTGATCCCCGCGGAGGTCATCGTCGATGTCAAGGCGGGCGATTACCCACACTTGGAATGGACCGAGGAATGTGACGAGGAGTTCGCGAATGGCGGTCACTCCGGGGTACCCAAGGAGAAAGGTTCGTAGTCTCTGCTGGTCACTTGGTTGGAGTGGCTGGGTGAAAAGTTCGCCCGCCGGCTCACCGAGGTGCATCCTGTCGCCAACCGCTGAGGTGATGCTGCCGGTGGAGCCATCACCATCGCGCCTCTGGGGAGCCGCGGGGGTCAGCAGCCAGGCGCCGACCAGGAAGTCGTGGTTGCGCTTGATGAGCAGAACACTGGTGCGGATGAGCACCAGCGCGATGAGCACCGCAGCTACCCCTTGGGGTGCTGACGACCCGGTGATCTGATTAAGGGCCAAGCTGGCGAACGCGAGCACGTCTCCCAAGATTGACACCGCGTCTTCGACGAACACAGCCCGCAGCATCGGGTCGGACGTGGCCCTGGACTGGTCCAGGAGGTCACGATGGCGGCGGCGTGCTTGGGCGCTCATCTGTCCGCCGGATTGACGAAATGAAATCAGATCAAAGACGGCGGAGATCACAAGCACGACGTAGGCCACGGCGAACGATGAGGTGACGGTGGGGTGGATCAGCTCAGCGATGCCCTCGCGCAAGGAGAATGCCGCACCGGCGACGAACACACCGGTGGCCGCGATCAGTGCCCAGAAGTAGGCCTCTCGTCCGTACCCCAAGGGATGTTGATCGTCGGGACGGTGGGTGCTGCGGCGCTGAGCGACGAGAAGGAACAGGTCGTTGGCGGTATCGGCGAGTGAATGCGAAGCCTCGGCGGCCATCGCTGGCGAACCAGTGAAGACCGCTGCGCCGGCTTTGGTAAGCGCGACCCCCAAGCCCGCCGCCAGGGCTACCCATACGGTCCGCGCGCTCTCGTTTGGCATCGCGCGGCTTTTACTCTCCTTGGCGATCTCGCAGAAGACGTCCTATCAGCTGCTGATATGCGGCGGTGGCCACAAGTAGTACGGACACCCTTCCGCACCCTATGCAGTCGAGAGCGACTGAGAGTCTTCTTTAACTCGGTAAATTCGCTGATGAAATTGCCTAAGCTCCGGCAGGCCGCGATCACGATACCGCTTCCATCCGTGCGCAGGGATGCGGTGTGGCGTGCCGTCTCAGATGTCAGGCCACTTTTACGCCGCTGCTGACTCGCCACCTGCGTCGGGGGTCACGACGACGTTGACGGTGCCTGCGCCGTCGTCTGACGCGATGACCAATTCGGGGGCGTTGGGGGCCGAGACAACCTGCCCGCCGGTGACGCTCACCTGGTAGCCGTTCGGAAACTCGACGGCCGGCACCGAGATGTCGGTCTGCGCGCCGGCGGGGAAGCTGCCCGTGCCGTCAGCCCTCTCCGTGGAGTAGCTGAACTCGAAGGTGCCGTTGTTAAACGACCAGGAATTCGGGGTGCCGGAAACCACCTGCGGGTAGGGCTGGGCGAGTGTCGTCAGGGTTGCGGTGTTGACGTTGTCACCGACGGGTGGCAGCTCGGGGTTGACCACCAGCGACTCCGAGCTCGGTGGATTCGCTGTGGTGGTTATGTCGCCTTGGCTGGTGTAGGCCCACTCCGTCCAACCAATCAGGGCCTGGTTGGCGGCTTGCATCGGGGCGGTGATCTGTGACTGGTTGCTGGTGGCTCCGAACTCGGTCATGAACGCCGGGATATCGTGGGCCTCCGCGTACTTCTCGGCATGGTTGGCGATGATGGGCCCGAGGATGGGTACGAGGGCGTAGTCGTGGAATGAGAGGACGGTGCCCGGGACGTCCACAGTGCCCAGGTGGGTGGGCAACCCGAAGTCGGCGAGGATGCTCGGTTCATAGAATATCGGTGTGGTCGGGTCGACGGCCCGGATCGCCGACGCCGTCTGGTCGTAGAAGGGGGTCAGCTCCTGACGCTCGAAGAACGGGCTGCCAAGCAGACCCGGCAGAAACTGTGAGCCCGGGTCCGGTTCATTCATGATCTCGATGCCGACGACGCCGGGGTCGCCGCTGAAGTCGCTTGAAACGTATTCCACCATCTGCGCGTAATTGTCTTCTAGTCCGACCCCGTTCGGTGCGTCGGCGTTCGACCAGAACGCATCCCAGGCATGAGTCTCGGCGGGATCGGCGAATTCGTTGATCGGGAAAGGCAGCTGGGGGTTGGGCCGCCCGCCGGTCTGCACCGCCCACGCCGGGGCACCTTCGCCCCCGAACACGCTGCTGTAAGCGTCCTGGTGGAAGTCGAGGATGACATAGATGCCGTGGTTGTTCAGGGTCTGCACGGTCTGCTCGATCGAGTCGATGTAGGCGGTGTCGTAGACGCCGGGCGCGGGCTCCACAGCGGCCCAGATGACGCCCAACCGCACAACGTTGAAGCCGTTGGCGGCCAGGAACGCCGCGTCGTCGTCGCTGAACCCGGCGGCGGACGGCTCATACGGCGCCACCTTGTACACCTCGTTGGTCCCGTGCAGGATGACGACCTGTCCGTCGCTGTTGGTGAGCCAGATGCCGGTGGTCGAGAGGGGCGACAGCGATCCGGCGGGGTCCGCGGTCTGCGAAGCGGCACCCGACGAGACCACCGTGCCAAAGTGGCCGACCGTGCCGTGGCTGCCGAGCAAGCCCGCGTTGCCGCCGGCCCCGCCGAGGGCTGGCAATCCAGTGGGGTTGCCGCCTACTCCGCTGTTGCCGCCATCGCCACCGTTGCCGCCAGTGCCGAACAGCCTCGAGCCGTTACCACCGTCACCGCCTTTACCACCATCGCTGCCATTACCACCATCGCCGCCGTTGCCGCCGACGCCGAACAACAAGCCAGCCCCGGCACCACCGGCACCACCCCCACCGCCGACGCCACCGGCGGCGCCGGCACCACCGGCCCCGCCGATGCCCATAAGCCGTCCACCGGCACCACCGGCACCACCGGCGGCGCCGGCACCACCGGCACCACCGGCACCACCGTTGCATAAGATCCCGGCAGTGCCACCGTCACCACCGGCAACACCAGCCTCTGTGCTGTCCCAGCCGGCGCCACCATCGCCCAATAACCACCCAGCAGCACCGCCGGTGGGGTCAGCCGCCGTCCCGGCCGCGCCATTGCCGATCACATACGACCCGGCCAGTGTGTTGATCAAGCCGTCGACCTGCTGACCGAGGCCACTGTCAATCCAGTTCTCAACACCGGTGTGAATCGGGGTATAGATGAACTGCTGGAACGCCGCGGTCAAGTTGGTGGGCAACGCCGTTTGCGGAATGGCCCCGGTGGCCAGGCCATTGGTCACCGTGCTGGCTGCCGTGCTGAGCTTCGGCGCCGCGCCGAACTTCTCACGGCGCGCGGCGGCCAGCATCATCCAGGTCACCGGCGTGTCGGCCGGCGCCGCCGGCGCGTTGCCCGCAAACGGGCTCACCGGCGCGAGCAGGCTCCAGATCGCCTTCGTGATAACGGTGACTGGATCCCGAGGCGCCGCGGTGGTCAACACAGTCGGCTGCTGGTCTTGCGTCGCGGGCGCACTTAGCTGCGATATGGCAGCGGTCATGGAGGCCGACGGCGTCACCGCCGCCGCGGTGACGGGGGTGACGGCAACGCTGACCGCGTCGACAGGATCGGGCAACGCCGCTGCGCCCGGCTGCGCAGCCGTGCCCGAAATGCGCGTGCCGGATGCATCCGTCGCCGCGGTGGGCAGGGCCGGCGACGTGGGCGCGTCGCTCAGCGCACCCTTGTGATTCGGCCGGCTCTTGGTCGGCGACGGCGTGACGGTCGGTGCCGTTTGCTGGTCAGGGCCGGCCGCCGCGCCGGTCAGGCCGGTCAACGGACCCGTTATCTGCAACCCGGCAGGTCCCGGCGGGGCCGACGTCGTGGCGGGTGTGCCCGAGGTTGCCGACGAGCCGGCGCGGGCTGCGCCGATGCGTATCGGCTTACCAGGTGTTGCGGCACTCGTCCCCAACGACGCTGACACGTTGCTGGATGCAGATTGTGTCGACCCGGCAGACGAACCAGTGGACGTCGGGGCCCCCGAGCGGGCTGGCCGGTTTGATCCTGACAAATCAGACGAGGCAGAATGCGTCGGCGACTTAGACCCAGAACCCCCCGGATCGGCCCCTGCGGCACCGGCCCCGCCGAAGATCACGGCCACCAGCCCAACTACCGCCCCCACCAGGACGGCGATGAGCCGCGACGGCAACAACGCGCGCACAATCGCTGTCCTGGGCATTTTGTTTCCCCTGACTATCTTCTCAGTCGAGTTAACACCGTCGTCAGCCGGCGACCGGCTCAGCTGAACTTGCCCCAAAGGTAGAGATCCTGATCGGCTCATTGTCAGTTCGCTTTCACTCGTGCCGGCGACTACGTATAGGTATTGGGTTTGCAGTTGATGTAGCCGTCGAGTCCGTGCGTGCCCCCAGTACGGCGGACGCCTGAGGATTTCATCCCGCCGAAGGTGATGTGTGGCGCGACTTCTCCGTGGCTACTGACTGACGTCGTACCGCACTCCAGTCCCGCGGCCAGCCTTGCCCCGTTCTCGACATCAGCGAGGGTGCGGCCATGCCCTGCCTGCCTGTCCTCGCACCGGCGGTTGGCCGACGTGTCATCTTCAGCGGCCGTACTGAAGGTGTGCATCCCTACTCCTCGATCCGGCCGGCGACGACGGCGAACGCTCACGATTGCCGCCCCCGGCAGCGCAGCCGGTGACGACCACGAGGATGACCAGCCCAGCGATGGCCCCCTCAATCCGGCGAGATGTGCTTGGTCCCGTCGGCGTCACAAAGACAGTGTCGCGCGAGTCTTGCTTCGCGAAGCGCAGGTTTTCAGATGTGCGCTAGCTGGCAGGCCGCCACGGCGAAGGCGTGCTGTACTGAGCCACAAACCGCCGCGTCGGAGGCGCAAGGATGCGCGCACATACTTTCAGCGGCTGGTTCGGGGCTCCGCGAGATCCGCGACAGCAGTCGGCGCGTTCGGTGTTCCCAAACTCGATCGCACAATCGCGGTTTCCCCACTGGCGACATCCACCACGATCTTCGCCCCCGCGCTGGCATGCCAACGATCGACACGCCGAGGCTGACAGCGTCGAATCTCAAGCCGATGCGCCGGGAATACCACGGTGGCGTTCTTGCCCACGCCCAGCTCGACCAGCGTCTGCAGATCACGCAACTGCAACGCCAGGGGATGGGCCATCATGTCTCAGGAGGATGTGGCCTCGGACAGTGCAGTGAATGTCGCATGGCCGTCGGCAGCGAACCACATCGAATGCGCCGGAGCGCCCCGTCCGCCGCTAGGGACTTGGCGCCGATGTGAGTAACGAGGCCGGCGCGCTGTCCGGCTGGGCTATCCGGCCCGGGTGGCTGAACCTGGCGGCGCGCCGCTGAATGCGGTGCACGCGGCCCCGGGTGCGGCGCGGCTCGCCGCCGAGTTGCATCGGCTCGGCGTAAAACACCGTCTTCATCAGCTCCACCAGAACCAGGTAGACGATCGTGAACAGGACCAGTGCGGTGAAGAACTGCCAGGGCAGTGTGGTGAACCCCAGTGAGTGGGCCAGCGGTGACACCGTAAGCGCAACGCCCACGGCGACGACCGCGAAGGCGGCCAGTGTCAACAGGAGACCGGGCCTGCTGCGGAAGAACGGCACTTTTCGGGTGCGGATCGCGAAGATGATCAGGGTCTGGGTGGCAAGGGATTCCACGAACCACCCGGTACGGAACTCCACCGGGCCGGCGTGCAGCACCCCGATCATCAACCCGAACGTCAGGAAGTCGAACAGTGAGCTGATCGGACCGAACGTGAACATGAACCGGCGGATGAACGCGATGTTCCAATGTGAGGGTGCCTGCAGCTGCTCCTCGTCGACCCGGTCTGTGGGGATCGCCAACTGGGAACTGTCGTAGAGCAGGTTGTTGAGCAGGATCTGACTGGGCAGCATCGGCAGGAACGTCAGCACCGCTGAGGCGGCGGCCGCGCTGAACATGTTGCCGAAATTGCTCGACGTGCCCATCAGCACGTACTTGATGGTGTTGGCGAAGATGCGTCTACCCTCGGCCACACCGGCCGCGAGCACGCCCAGATCCTTTTCCAGCAGCACCACATCGGCGGCGTCCTTGGCGACGTCGGCGGCGGTGTCCACCGAGATCCCGACGTCGGCCGCGTGCAGGGCCAACGCATCGTTGACGCCGTCGCCCAGAAAGGCGACCGATCGCCCGGTGCGTCGCGCCGATACGATCAGTCGCGCCTTCTGCTCAGGGGTGATCCGGGCGAAGATGGTGTGGTTCTGTGCCGCCACCGCGAATCCGGCGTCGTCGAGGGTTTCCATCTCGGTACCGGTGATCGTGCCCTTGGATGTCAAACCCACTTCGGTGCAAACCTTTTCGGCGACTTGCGCATTGTCGCCGGTGGCCACCTTGACCTCGATACCCAGCGCCGTCAACTGCGCCAGGGAACCCTTCGCCGCGGTCTTCGGCTCGTCGGCGAACACCAAAAAGCCGTCCAGCGCAAGCCAGGCCTCGTCAGCGGCGGTGATGGCGGTCAGCTCCGGCGCCGGCTTGCTGGCCACCGCCACCACGCGGCGGCCTTCGGCGAACAACGCGGCCAGCGTGTTCTGCGCCGCGTCGGGCACCACCGCGCAATTGGCCAGCACTTGCTCGGGGGCGCCCTTGACCACCAACACGCGGCCAGCACCGTCATCGAGCAGTGCGGACATGGCGCGCCTGGCGTGATCGAACGGCAGCGTCGCCACGCGGCGCACAGTGCCGGTCGCCAGACGCCCGGCCGCGGGCGACTCCCACAATGCGGCATCTAGCGCGTTGGCGCTGACACCACCGGAGGCCGGGTCGACATCGGTGGTCAACAGCCCCGCTCGCAGCACCGCGTCGGCGTGCGCACCGGCCGGGTCGACGGCGTCGACCAGGCTGATGCGGCCCTCGGTCAGGGTGCCGGTCTTATCGGTGAACAGCACGTCGATGTCGCCGAGGTCCTCGATGCACACCAACCGCTTGACCAGCACCTTGAGCTGCGCCAGCCGCCGCGACCCGGTCGCCAGGCTGGTGCTGACCACCGCCGGCAGTAGTTGTGGCGTGATGCCGACCGCGATCGCCAGGGCGAACAGCACCGATTCGATCACCGACCGACGCAGCAGCAGGTTGGTGATCAGAATCAGCACGATCAGGGCGGACGCCACCCACAGCAGCAGGTAGGAAAAGCGGCGTAGACCGGCCTGGAAGTCCGTCTCGGGTTGCCGCTCACCCAGGCCGGCGGCGATGCGGCCGAATTCGGCATCCACACCGGTCGCATACACCACCCCGACCCCGTCGCCGGCGCTGACGATGGTGCCCATCAACGCCAGATCGGTCGAATCAGTCAGGCCCGCATCGGCCTTGACCGGCTGTGGCGACTTCTCCAACGCTGTTGACTCGCCGGTCAAGATGCTTTCGTTGCATTCCAGCCCGTTGACGTCGATCAGCCGGATGTCGGCAGGCACCGTTTCGCCGAGCGCCAATCGGATCACGTCGCCGGGCACCAGGTCGATGACATCGACCTTGGTGAACTGCCCGTCGCGGCGCACCACGGCCGTGTGGTGCACCGCCGAATGCAGCGCAGCCGAGGCGAGTTCGGCGCGGTACTCGTTGACGAAACCCAAGCCGATGCTGGCCGCCAGGATGACGCCGATGATGATTGCCTGTTTGTTGTCGCCCAGGAAGAACGAAACAACGGCGGTGCCCGCCAACAGGATCAGCACCGCGTTGCGCAGCTGGCGCCCCAGCACCGCGATCGCGCTCACCCGATGGGTGCGAACCGCATTAGGGCCGTGGCGCAGCAATCGCGCCGACGCCTCCGCTCCGGACAGTCCATCGGCTGAACTGTCGAGCCAGCGCAGCACCTCGTCGAGGGGGGCCGAAGCCGCCCGCCCCACGCTCAGCGCCTGCTCACTCACCGGTCGGGCCAGGAGTGCGCGAGCGGTGACGAATTACGTTCTGGTTCATGCACCACCACTTTGCCAGCTTCGTGTCGCTGTGATTCCAGGACTACCCCAGGCTCAGCTCTGGCGACCGCATGGCATGCCGTGTCTGATCCCCCGGACGGTACCTACGATGCCGTCGCTGCCGGGCGGGCGTCCATACGGCAGCGGACGATGTGTTCGACGAGGATCGGGACGAAAGCCTGGATCGGTGCATTGACGAATTGCCGAGCGGCCTCCTCGCACCACCGCGTGATCTCGGCGGCGCGCTGGGGGTCGCCGCGCCCCTCGTGACGAGCCAACTGGGCTGCCACCGCGGTCACGGATCGGGCAGCGGCCCGCTCGGCCTCGCTGGTCACAGCGATACCACCGCCGGCGCGTTTCGATGCCGCGTCCAGTTCTTCTCGGGCAACCTGTTCACTGGCTTCGGGCGCAATGCCGAGCAGTGTGATGCGACGACCGTCGCGACCGATCAGGATCACACTGGCCGGCTCCTCGGAGGTGAAGCCCTGCAAATGGACTGTCAGGCCGGCGATCTGGACCTGCGGCGGCGTCTCCGTCCACGCGTTGAGGTGGTAGCCCACGACGGCGACCTGACCCAGCCGATCGGACAACGCCGGAACCAGGGCGGGCAGCTCGATGGCTAGCCGCGTTGATCGCGGCCACCACGCCCCGTCGACGTACGCCGAGGCAAGCGAGTTAGGCGTGAGCTGCAACCGCGGCGCGCTGTCGGCCTCGACTACCCCCGGGCTGACTCGCCGATCGTCATTCATCAGACTGGGGTCCCTTCCGGCCGGCGAGGTCCTCTATGGGCTTTGCCCGACCGACACCAAGTGGGTGACCGACGCTCGAACCGAACACCGACCTCAAACCGCACGCTACCCGGGCAAGGTAACCGCAGCAGGGGGGCGCAGTGAACAACGGGGGACGGGGCCACACGGCGAAGAGGAGGGTGCGGTTTTCGAAGTCCCAACGAATGGAATGCGGACGACTCGAATCTGGCACACGGTTGGGCTTGCAGCATGTGTACTTTGCCAAGCCTTGGGTTGCTAGTCGACGTTCACGGAGACGAATACGCTGTGAACCTGTGAGCCCCGACCCGGAAATGAATGCCGACCCACCCGATGCCCAGGCGGGCTCGGCGGCGACGCATCCAACCATCGCGATGACATCCCAAGTGGGAATATGACACGGAATTTGGGAACCTGATATGTGGGCAGTTTTGTCAAGGGGGTAGGGGAAAGCCGCCCCGGTTGGGAGCCGGGGCGGCTTTCGGTTTGACTGACCTGGGGTTGGCGTTGGCGGTCGTTGTTCGCGACGGTGGTGTCAGACTGATATGCGCGGGTTGGGTACCGCATGACGATGGTTCGGATGTGAATGGTACTGCTGTCTACAGGCGAGCGTCACACACGATTGACGTTCGAATGGTGTTGTGGCTCATAGGTTCCTGGCAGGTTGGTTCACTCACCGCGCCAACGCCTGGCTCACCAGGGCCAGCCAAGTATGGGGGGCGGGCTGCTTATTGCAGGGTTGCCAGTGACCAGCACCAGCCGGCGAGCTCGCGAGCGATCGCGACGTTGGCGACCAGCGGGTTTTTGCCGCGTTCGGTAAAGCTGCGCCACCGCTTGTTGAGGCGACGGTTGCCGGCGTGCCCGCGAGCCCGAAGAGCAGGTTCCACGTTGGCCCAGCGGGCCCGCAGCGTGGGCCCGGAGGTGCTGTAGGACTTGCGGTGATGCCAGGCCGCTTCGATCAGCAGCCGACGCACATGGGTATTGCCCGCTTTGGTGATCGACCCCTGGACCCGGGAAGTCCCCGAGGAGTATTCGGAGGGCACCAGTCCGACGTAGGCGCCGATTGAGGATCCGGTGAATCGGGACCAGTCACCGATCTCCACCGTTAAGGCCAGACCCGTCAGCGCAGAGATGCCGCGAAGACAGCCCAGCCGGTTAACTGGGTCGGCGAACCGGGCTGAGGTGGCCACCACCGCGATCTGCTCATCGAGGCGATCCCGCGCTGCGGTCGCTGACAGCACGGCGTCGACGTAGTGGTCGAATGCCGCCGCCTGATGGGCGTCGTCGAACCGCTGCCGACGCAGCCACACCTCATGGATGCCGGTCCACGGGGTCCCACCCGAGTAGACGATTCCCTGTCGCAGAAGCATTTTCGACAGCCGATGCCGCACCCGCATCAGATCGGCGCGGGCATCTTCGCGGGCCCGCACCAGGTCCCGCACCGCCTCAATCTCATGATCGGGCACCGTCACCGCGGTGATCTCACCCAGGCGCAGCAGCCTCGCCAGGTGCGCGGCATCACGGGCATCGGTTTTCACCCGATCCCCGGCCGGGCGCTGCAACTTCGACGGCGCCGCGACCACACATTCCATCCCGGCATCACTCACCGCCCGCGCCAGCCCGAACCCGGTCGGGCCGGCCTCATAGGCCACCCGCACCGGCGCCCGCAGCTGATGCAACCAGCCCAGAATTTCCCGGTGGTCCGGGCATAACCGTGCCCGAGCGATCTTGCCCGTTTCCTCGTCAACAGCGTGCGCCACCACCGAAAGCGCGTGCACGTCCAACCCGACACTCGTACCCTGAACAATCACCGGAGGCCTCCTGATCTGCAAATGTGGCTCTACCAGCGCGAGTGTTCACCCACGCCGGCAACCCACGAATCGTTTTGCAGCACGAGGCCTTCGGCCTCAGCTGGCCCCCATATCGTCTACAAGCGTGCGCGCCGTGTTAACGCGCCATGTTGGCAAAGCGCGAGAAGTGCAGCTGATGTGCGACGGTGACGGTTCTCGTCGGGCCGTTGCGGTGCTTGGCGATGATGAGGTCCGCTTCGCCTAGCCGGTCCTGGTCATTTTGGTCGAAGAGGTCCGGCCGATGCAGCAGGATGACGACGTCCGAGTCTTGTTCTATGGCACCTGATTCGCGTAGATCTGCCAGCATCGGCCGTTTGTCCGTTCGCTGCTCCGGGCCGCGGTTGAGCTGGCTGATCGCCACGACAGGTACCTCGAGCTCCTTGGCCAACAGCTTCAGATTCCTCGAGAATTCGGACACCTCCTGCTGCCGTGACTCGACTTTTTTTCCCGATGTCATCAGCTGCAGATAGTCCACCACGATCAGCTTCAGATCCGACCGCTGCCGCAGCCGACGGGCCTTCGCCCGGATCTCCATCATCGTCAAGTTCGGCGAATCATCGATATACAGTGGCGCCTCGCTGATTTCGCTCATCCGCCGTGCGAGTCGGGTCCAGTCGTCATCGCTCATCCGACCTGAGCGCATATCGGCCAGCTTGATCTTCGCCTCGGCCGACAGCAATCGCATCACGATCTCGGACTTACTCATCTCCAGCGAGAAGATGACGCTCGCCATCCGATGCTTGATCGAGCACGAGCGCAAAAAGTCAAGTGCCACAGTCGATTTCCCAACCCCAGGCCTCGCCGCTATCACGATCATCTGCCCGGGATGCAGCCCGTTGGTCACGTCGTCGAGTTCGGTGAAGCCCGTGGGCACGCCGCGGGCCAGCCCGCCACTCGATGCGATCGCATCGATCTCGTCCATCGTCGGCTGCAGCAGATCCTCGAGGGCGACGAAGTCGTCCGACAACCGCCGGTCGGTCACGTCGTAGATTTCGGCCTGCGCGCGGTCGACCACCTCGGCGACATCGGAGCCCTCCGCGCCCGCGTAGCCGTACTGCACAACCCGGGTGCCCGCCTCGACCAGCCGCCGAAGCAGTGCCTTTTCCGCGACGATGCCCGCGTAGTACCCGGCGTTGGCAGCCGTCGGCACCGTCGAGATCAGCGTGTGCAGATACGGCGCTCCGCCGATGCGGCGCAGCAGCCCACGCCGGTCGAGTTCCGCGGCCACAGTGACTGCGTCGGCCGGCTCGCCGCGGCCGTAGAGATCGAGGATCGCGTCATAGACGTTCTGATGGGCGGGACGATAGAAGTCGCCCGGGCGCAGCCGCTCGAGCACGTCCGCGATGGCATCCTTGCTCAGCAGCATGCCGCCCAACACCGACTGCTCGGCGACGAGATCCTGCGGTGGCTGCCGGCCGAAATCTTCGTTGGGAGGTGAGGGGTCCATGCCCGAACGTCCGAGATCGTCGACAACAGCCATCCGGTGTCCACCTCCCTCCGTGCCTTCGAACGTACGTTCGTATCCGCTGTCCCGACGATAAGTCAGGCCACCGACAACACGCCACCCCTGGATGCCCGAAGCGACCCATGGACGGATTGACCGTAAACGTTGCTGAGGGGCCCGTAAAACGGTCCTGTTAGTGAACCTGTGGACTGGATGTGGATATCTGCATTCAGTTGTGTTGAGCGGTTGGGGAAAACCTGTGGAATGTCGATCAAGTGCCTGGTGTTTGCGCTGCTACGCGCACCATACGCAGGTCAGCAGGCTGTGGATGGGAATCCCATCGGCGTGTCTCGCCGGGTTGCGATCTCGGGCGTGTTGTGTTGCGGGCTCTTGAGCCGCAGGTTAACAGAACGTTAGATTCGCTGCGTACCGGTGGGCTGGATCAGTTCGCCAGAGCTGGGCAGCAACGCGCAGGTAGGAGGCGGAACCAGCTCCTACCCGCAAATTGACGTGTGTGCTTAATTCTCGGCGACGACGTCGAGGGTGAGCGTCGCGTCCACATCCGGGTGCAGACGCACCGGAATCAGGTGCGTCCCGATCGATTTGACGTGTGCCTTCGGCATCTGGACCGTGCGCTTGTCCAGATTCGGGCCGCCGGCCTTCTTGATCGCGCCTACGACGTCGGCTGCGGTGATCGAACCGAACAATCGGCCGGAATCGCCTGCGGTGCGGGCGGTTAGCGCCACCGCGCCGAGGCCCTCGATGGCGTCCTTCAGCTCATTTGCGTGTTCGAGGTTGCGCACCGTCTTGGCCTCGCGTCCACGGCGGATGTCGTTGGCTTGGCGCTCGGCCCCACGTGTGGCCGGAATGGCCAGCCCACGTGGCAGGAGGTAGTTGCGGCCGTAGCCGTCTCGAACCTCGACGAGGTCGCCGGCCGTACCCAGATGGTCGACCTCGGCGGTCAGAATCAGCTTCATTCGTCGTTCCTGTCCTTCCGGGTCAGCGCGTCGAGGAGGTGAACGGCAGCAGCGCCACCTCGCGCGCGTTCTTCACCGCGGTCGCGATGTCGCGCTGGTGCTGGACGCAGTTGCCGGTCACCCGGCGGGCGCGGATCTTGCCGCGCTCGCTGATGTAAGTGCGCAGCAGCGCGGTGTCCTTGTAGTCGATCACCTGCCCCTTCTTGGAGCAGAACACGCACTTGCGTGTCTTGACCGGCTTCTCGGGCGCGGGGCGTCGTTTGTTGGACTTCGCCATGAGTCTTTCTCTTTCTCGAATTCGTTACGGCAGTTGGTCAGAAGGGCGGTTCGTCGTCGCCGCCCCCGAAGGAGCCCGACGCCGGGGCACTACCCCACGGATCGTCGGAGGTCGAGCTGGCGCTGGCGCTGGCCGCGGTGCGCGATCCACCGCCGCTGCCGAAGCCGCCCCCGCCGCCACCACCGCCGCTGCGGCTGGCCTTGTTCACCTTGGCGGTGGCGTAGCGCAGCGACGGCCCGATCTCGTCGACCTCGACCTCGACCACGGTCCGCTTCTCGCCCTCCCGGGTTTCGAAGGAGCGCTGCTTGAGCCGGCCGGTCACGATCACTCGCGAGCCGCGGGTCAGGCTTTCGGCCACGTTCTCGGCGGCCTCCCGCCAGATGTTGCACCTGAGGAACAGCGCTTCGCCGTCTTTCCACTCCCCGCTCTGGCGGTCGTAGATCCGTGGTGTCGACGCCACCGTGAAGTTCGCGACGGCGGCGCCGGACGGGGTGAAGCGCAGTTCGGGGTCGGCAGTCAAGTTTCCGACAACGGTGATGGTCGTGTCACCGGCCACGGTGTCCTCCTGGGATTGGCGTGTCTGTAGCTGCGGGCGAGCCTACGCAGCGGCCCTGACGCGCGATGGGTGTTCCGCCACTAGTGCTTGTCCGTGCGCAGCACCTTGGTCCGCAACACGGACTCATTGAGGCTGAGTTGACGGTCCAGTTCAGACACCGTCTTCGGCTCGGCCTTCACGTCGACCACCGCGTAGATACCTTCGGAGTGCTTGGCGATCTCGTACGCCAGCCGGCGCCGACCCCAGATGTCCACCTTTTCGACGGTGCCGCCGTCCTTGCGGATCACGTTGAGGAAGGCCTCCAGCGACGGAGCCACGGTGCGCTCGTCGAGGGTGGGGTCAAGGATGACCATGATTTCGTATGGACGCATGGGAACCACATCACCTCCTATGGGCTCAGCGGCCACGGTCGTTCCGTGGCAGGAGGGTCGCCTGCGTCGGCAACCGGCCCAGGCTACAGCACTATGCGCTGAGCTGCTAAATCGGCGCCCAGCCGCGTTCAGTTGCGCCGTTCGTAGAACTCGAGCGCCCGCCGATGAGTTTCCTCCGACGCCTTGGCCAGGTTGCCGGAGTCGAACGGCGGCTCGGGGTCGTACTCGATCATCAACTGACTCGCCTGTGCGGCCGCCCGATCGACGAGCAACCCGACCAGTCGTAGACCCATGTCGATCCCGCTCGACACACCGGCGGCTGTGATGATCCGCTCCGGCAGGTGTTCGACGATCCGTTGCGGAACGTAGGTCGCGCCCAGGGAGTTGAACAAGTCCCGGGCCCGCCAGTGCGTGGTGCCGGTGAGACCGTTGAGTAGCCCGGCGGCCGCGAGCACCAACGCGCCGGTGCACACCGACGTGGTGAACCGCGTATGCCTGTGTGCCTCGCGCACCCACTCGAGTACGGCTTCGTCGTGAATCAACGTTCTGGTGCCGATGCCGCCCGGGAAAACGACGACATCCGGGCGGGAAACCTCGTCGAACGTCGCGTCGCAGATCAAGCCGAGCATGCCGTTGTCGCTGCGCACCTCGCCGCGGCGGTGGCCGATGAACACGACATCGATCGACGGGACGCGTTGCAGGACCTCGTACGGGCCGACCCCATCCAGCGCCGTGTTACGCGGGAACAGCGGAATCGCGACTTGCATCTGGCGACCTCTCCGGCTCACGCTCACGCGGTACACCAACCCGCGGACGCAGCCACGACGGCAGCCAGCCGGCCGGCGCGTCGGGCGCGTTCTCGAAGATCCCGCCGGTGGGGTCGTCGATGCGTGCACTCCACCGCACCAGGTCGCGGTCGGGGTGGTAGATCTGCCAGATCACCAAACCGCACAGCGCCATCACCGCCAGGTCCCGGAGCAGCACCGTCCCGGTGAACCACTGCTCCGGCAATCCCCGATTCTGGTCGCCGTACAGATAGAGCATGCGGGGTACCCACACCAGCGCGTCGACGGTCATCCAGGCCAGCAGAATTCGCCTGTGCGGCAACGCCAGCACCGCCAACGGCACGAGCCACAGCGAGAACTGCGGGCTCCACACCTTGTTGGTCAACAGGAACACCGCGACCACGAGGAACGCCAGCTGCGCCACCCGTGGGCGGCGCGGCGCCGTAAGCGCAACGTATCCGATTGCGCCGCAACATACTACGAACAGCACCACGAACACGGTGTTCAGCACCACCGGCGGCTGCCAGAAACCGAGATTCGGGTCGAATCCCTGCCAGCCGGTGAAGGACTTCACCACGTTGTAAAGCGAATCCATGTCGTCACCGCGACGGGCGTTGAGCCGGAAGAATTCTGACCAGCCCCGCGGAAACAGCACCAGCACCGGCAGGTTGACCACAAACCAGCACACCACGGCGGAAGCCGCCGTTCGACCCACATCGCGCAGTCGCCCGGTGCGCACACCCAGCAGCAGCAGCGGAATCAGCAGCAACGCCGGGTACAGCTTGGCCGCGACACCGAGGCCGATCAGCACCCCGGACAGCACCGGACGTCGGCGTGCCCATGCCAGCATCGAGCCGGTCGCCAAAGCCACTGCGAGCGCGTCGAAATTGGTGAAGATCTGGAAGATCAATATCGGCGACGCGGCCACCAGCGCCGCATCCCATATTCGCCGGCCCGATAGCCGGGCGCAGGCCCACACCGTGGCCAGCCACGCCAGTGCCAGGCCAAGCGCGGAGATGTTGAAGAACATCACGACCTCGGCGACTATCGGCAACGGGAACACCTTGCTGAGCGCGGTGTATGTCTTCGCCAGCGCCATCGCGGTGTACTGGTACACACCGGTCAGCACCGGGTACTCCATGTAACGCACCGCCGGACGGCCGTCGAACTGCTTCTTCGGGGCGCCCGTCCCGTCGGTCTCCAGCCAGCTCGACTTGTACGGAAACTTGCCCTGGTTCAACAACTCCGCGCCGTACAGCGGCACCGTGTCCGAGTAGCACAACTCGTAGTAGGCGCGCTGGTTCTCCCAGTTGGCCACCCGCTGATCGCCGCTGCCGGTACCCGAGTTCTGCAGGCACGCGGCCTTCGTCGACCAGCCGAGCGCCACTAGCACCAGCGCGATCAAAAACATCGCCCGCAGCGGCGTCAGGAACCTGGCGCGGCCGATCAGCGCGTGCCTGCCCACCGGGCCCCCGATGGTCTGTGACAGGGCGGCGCCGAGAACGTCTGTCCGGCTGGGCAAGTCGCGGTCGTCGGCGCTGCGCCGATCCGCGGCAAGCGGTTGCGGCGATACGGTCAGCGCGTTGCGGGCACCGTCATCCGGGCGCACTCCCCCGTAGGCGGGAGGTTCCCCCACCCGCTCGGGCGGGATCGTCACGGCGGCGGCGGGAACAGCGGAGGCGGCTGCGGCTGCGGCGGCGGAGGCCCTTGCGCGCCCATATCGCCGGGCGGCGGCGGTCCTGCGGGCACCGTCTGTGGCGGGCCGATCGGGATCGTGATGCCCGGCGCCACTTCGATACTCGGCTGGATGACGTTGGGCGTCTCGACCGCTTTCGGTGGCGGTGGCGGCGGCGCGGGTACGCCGGCGTAACCACCGATCTCGGTCGGCTTCGGGAACGTCTCGTTCGAGGTGCCGTCCAACGCGTTGTCCATCGTCGACTTCCAGACGTCGGACGGCAGACCCGAGCCGTAAACCGGTGAGCCGTATTTGTTTTCCAGCGGCTTGTCGCCCTTGGCGGTGCCGACCCAGACCGCTGTCGACAGCGACGGGGTGAACCCGATCATCCACGCGTCCTTGTTCGCGCCGGTGTCGCCCAACTGAGTGGTGCCGGTTTTCGCGCCCGACGGCCGGCCGCCGGCCAGCGCGTGCCCGTTGGAGTACGCGGCGATCGGTTGCATCGCCGCGATCGTGTTGTTGGCCACCGCGTCGGGGATGCGCATCTCCCCCACGTTGTTCTGTTGGGTCGCGTCGAACAGCACCTGGCCCTGCGAGTTCACCACCTTCTGCACGAAGTGCGGCGCGTGGTAGGTGCCCGAGGACGCGATCGTCGCGTACGCCGAAGCCATGTCGATCGGGCGGGTCAGATACTGGCCCAACACGATTCCGTTGTTGGGCGGTCCGCCCTTGCCGTCTTCGGAGAGCGTGTGGTCAACGCCCGGGAAACTTTCGGGGATGCCCGCCTGATGCGCCGCCGCGGCGACGTCGACGGGGCCGTTCTTCAGCTTCAACATGAGGCGGTAGTAGCTGGTGTTCAACGACTGCTTGAGCGCTTGAGCGATGTTGCAGGTGCCGCAACTTTCGCCGTCCACGTTGGTGATCTTGATGCCGTTCACCGTCAGCGGTGAGCTGTCGACCTGGTAGCCGAGGCCGATGTTCTGCTCGAGCGCGGCGATCAACGCGAACACCTTGAACGAGGAACCGGTCTGAAGCCCCGCCCCTGCGAAGTCGAACCCGTTGGCGTCGTCGCCGCCGTAGTAGGCCTTCACCGCGCCGGTACGCGGATCGATGGACACCACCGCCGCGCGCATGTCGGGGTCCTGGCCCTTCATGTACTTCGACACGGCGTTCTCGGCGGCCTTCTGCGCGGTCGGGTCAATGGTGGTGGTGACTTGCAGCCCTTCGGTATTCAACGTCCGCTCGTCGATGTTGAACAGGTCGAGCAGCTCATTGGTGACCTGCCGTTCGATCAAGCCGTTCGGTCCGCTCGTCTGGCTCTCCGCGCGCGCCTGATCCGGCGGCACGGTCTGCGGGAAGACCTGCTGCGCGCGATCGCTCGGCGACAGCGCACCGATGGTCACCATGCCGTCGAGCACCCAGTTCCAGCGTTTTTCGGCCGCCACCGGATCGACGGCCGGGTCCAGCGTCGACGGGCGCTGGATCAGCGCCGCCAGCAGTGCACCCTCGGCGACGGTCAACTGATCGACGGGCTTGTTGAAGTACGCCTGCGACGCCGCACCGATGCCGTAGGCGCCGCGACCGAAATAGATGATGTTAAGGTAGGACTGCAGCACCTGGTCCTTGGACCACTCGTTCGACATCTTGGTCGAGATGACGAGTTCCTTGGCCTTGCGGACCAACCCGCCGATGCCCGCGCGTTCCGAGCCGACCAAGGCGTTCTTGACGTACTGCTGCGTGATCGTCGATCCGCCCTGGGTGTCACCGCTTCCGAAGATGTTGTTTTTCACGGCGCGAGCGAAGCCGCTGAACGAGAAGCCCGGGTTGGTGTAGAAGTTCCGGTCTTCGGCGGCCATCACGGCCGCCCGGACATGCTGGGGTACCTGGTTGATGTCCACATCGACGCGGTTGCCTTCTGGCGGCACGATTTTGCCGAGTTCGGTGGTCCCGTCGCTGGCAAGGATCGTCGACACCTGGTTGGTGCGGATGTCGCCCGGTTTGGGCACGTCGACGATGAAGTAGGCCATGCTGAACGTCACCAGCGGCAGCAACACGATGGCCGCCACCGCGATGATCAGCCCGCGGCGCACCCACTTCCAGTTGATCTGCTGTTTGGCGGGCAGCCGTCCCGGCGGGCGCCTACCACCGCCGCCGCCCGGCGGTGGACCGCCGGGACCGCCACCGGGCGGCGGCTTGGGCGGCGGCGTCCCGTCGAGCGCGGCCTTGACCATCTCGATCTCGATGGGGTCGCGCAGCGGGATGGTGTCATCGGCAACCTGCGGGATGACGGCCGTCGGCCGCGCGTCGGGTGCCCGACGCCGTGGCGGCGCCGAGCGACGCAACACCGGTGGTGGTTCATCGCCTGCGGGTGGGCGTGCAGGGGCGCGGTCAGTCCCGCCTCCGTTGTGGATGTCAGTGGCTGACCGGTCTGGGCGTTCTCCGCTACTCACTGGCCGTACGCGCGCCGTTCCGCGCCGTCCGAGTGCCGCGCGATCCCTTGGGGGGACGCACCGCGCCGAGCACATACGACTTGACCAAGTGATTCCAGCTGCAGGTCCGGCATACCTCCACCACGTGTACCGAAAACTCTTCGTAGCGGGCGGCCAGCATCACCAACTCCTCCGCGGTGCGGGCCGAACCCGAAACCGCGCCGAGGTGATCGCCGAACACCCATGACACCAACGTCAGTTGCTCCTTGCGACAGATCGGGCACATCACCGAACTGGGCTTACCGTGGTACTTCGCAGCTCGCAGCAGATAGGGATTGGCGTCGCAGACCTCCGTGACGCCGGTGCGCCCGGAGTACACCTCGGCCAGCAGTGAGCGCCGCCGAAGCGCGTAATCCACCACCTGTCGCTGCAGTCGCACGTTGACCAGAGTACGTCGGTGCCCAGGCGGCCAACCCGGGGACGGTATAGCTCCGCGGCATGGTTTGGCATCTGGTCTGCGTTGTTGGCGGGTCAAATTTCGCAGTCACCTCTTAGGATTTTCCGGTGGCGACGCGCCAAGCGATGAGTACCCGGGCCAAGGACAGCGACCGCAACGACACCTGTCAGGTGCTCGACACCGCGCTCAGCGAGGGTCAGCTGTCGATGGAGGAACACCGGCAACGGGTGGGCGCCGCAACCGACGCGACCACACTGGGGGAGCTCCAGTCGTTGGTGTCGGATCTGCAGACCTCCAATGCGCCCGTACAACTGCCGGCGCTCAAGTCGCCGTCGCGGTTGCGCACCGGCGGATGGGGAATGCGGCTTGCGCTAGGGGTCGTTCTGGTGTTGCTTGGCGTCGGCATCGGCTGGGGGATCTATGGCGGCGGTCGCAGCACCTCACCCTTCAACTCCTCCGTCCAAGATCCCGGAGCCAAGCCGGATGGCATCGCCCCGATCGTGCTGACGCCGCCCAAGCAGTTGCAGTCGTTGAACGGATTGACCGGGCTGATGGGCCAGGCTCGGAAGAAGTTCGGCGACACGATGGGCTACCGCCTGGTGGTCTACCCGGACTATGCGGTGATGGATCGCCCGGACCCTAACGACAACCGGCGCAAGCTCAGCTATACCTACCGCGGAGGATGGGGTAGCCCGTCCAACGACGGCGCCGCGAGCAGCGACGACGTGCTGGTCGACCTGAGCAAGTTCGACGCCGCAGCGGTGGTCGGCGTGCTGCGCGGTGCGCCTCAGACCCTCGGCATCAAGCAATCCGACGTCCAGGCGACATATCTCATAGTCGAGCCCACCAAGGATCCGACGACACCGGGCGCATTGGCCCTCTCGGTGTATGTGTCCAGCGCCTTCGGCAGCGGATACATCGAGATCGACGGTCAGGGCAACGTCAACGGGGTGCATCCGCCCTCCTGACCGAGTGTCGGTGATTCGTGACGGCGGCCTCCCTGAAGTGGCGCCGAATATATCGGCGCGATACTATGACGCGAGGTGTCGAAGCGTCGTAACGGTCGAGCAAAGGAGGTGGCTCGATGCTGGAACTCGCCGTCCTCGGACTTCTGCTCGAGTCGCCGATGCATGGTTACGAGCTGCGCAAACGCTTGACCGGTCTACTCGGTGCTTTCCGCGCGTTCTCGTACGGTTCTCTTTACCCGGCACTTCGGCGTATGCAGCTGGACGGGTTGATCGCCGAGGACGCTGCTCCGGAGGGCACCCCGGTGAGGCGGCGGGGCCGACGGGTCTACCGACTGACCGACGCCGGCCGGCAACGCTTCGCCGAACTCGTCGCCGACACCGGTCCGCAGAACTACACCGATGACGGCTTCGGCGTGCACCTCGCCTTTTTCAACCGCACCCCCGCCGAAGCCCGGATGCGGATCTTGGAGGGGCGGCGCCGTCAGGTGGAGGAACGGCGGGAAGGCCTGCGTGAAGCCGTGGCGCGGGCCAGCAGCTCATTCGATCGCTACACCCGTCAGCTTCATCAGCTCGGACTGGAGTCCAGCGAGCGAGAAGTGAAATGGCTCAACGAATTGATTGCCGCGGAACGGGTCGCGCAGGGCCGCGCCGAGCAATGACCGCCGCGAGCCAATGACAATCACGACTATGCGTGGGAGTTTAGGAGAACCGCACATGACTGGGAACAAGACCGGCGCCGCTGGGACCGTGCGCGTCGCCATCGTCGGCGTCGGCAACTGCGCCTCATCGCTCGTGCAAGGTGTGCAGTACTACCAGGACGCCGATGAGCATTCGTCAGTGCCCGGCTTGATGCATGTGCGTTTCGGCCCGTACCACGTGCGCGACGTGAAGTTCGTCGCCGCGTTCGACGTCGACGCCAAGAAGGTCGGATTCGACCTGTCGGAGGCCATCTTCGCCTCGGAGAACAACACCATCAAGATCGCCGACGTGGCGCCCACCGACGTGGTGGTGCAGCGGGGACCGACACTCGACGGGATCGGCAAGTACTACGCGGACACCATCGAGCTCTCTGACGCCGAGCCGGTGGACGTCGTCAAGACCCTTCGCGACGCGCAGGTCGACGTACTGATCTCCTACCTGCCGGTTGGCTCGGAAGAGGCCGACAAGTTCTACGCGCAGTGCGCGATCGACGCCGGGGTGGCGTTCGTCAACGCGCTGCCGGTGTTCATCGCGTCCGATCCGTTGTGGGCCAAGAAGTTTGAGGACGCCGGCGTGCCGATCGTCGGCGACGACATCAAGAGCCAGGTCGGCGCGACGATCACCCACCGCGTGCTGGCGAAGCTGTTCGAGGACCGCGGCGTGCAACTCGACCGCACGATGCAGCTCAACGTCGGCGGCAACATGGACTTCCTCAACATGCTCGAGCGTGAACGCCTGGAGTCCAAGAAGATCTCGAAGACCCAGGCCGTGACGTCGAACCTGCAGAAGGAGTTCAAGACCAAGGACGTGCACATCGGTCCCTCCGACCACGTCGGCTGGCTCGACGACCGCAAGTGGGCCTACGTGCGTCTGGAAGGCCGCGCCTTCGGCGACGTGCCGCTGAACCTCGAGTACAAGCTCGAGGTGTGGGACTCCCCGAACTCGGCGGGCGTGATCATCGACGCGGTGCGCGCCGCGAAGATCGCGAAGGACCGCGGGCTGGGCGGCCCCATCATCCCCGCGTCGGCGTACCTGATGAAGAGCCCGCCGCAGCAGATGCCCGACGACATCGCGCGCGCCGAACTGGAGAAGTTCATCAAGAAGTAGCCTGCTCGGTGTGATCCACGACGACGAGCTGGCTGGGCTGCCCGAGTTCGCGTTACTCGACGAGAACGCACGGCAGGCCGGCGTTACCGGTCCACTACCGCACGTCGAGCGTGTCGACGTCGGCGACATCAGCGCGCTGCGCTGGGGATCCGCGCCGCCGCGCGTGGTGTTCATTCACGGCGGCGGCCAGAATGCGCACACCTGGGACACCGTGATCGTCGGGCTCGGCGAGCCCGCGCTGGCCGTCGATCTGCCTGGACACGGGCGCTCGGCCTGGCGGGAGGACGGTGATTACGGCCCGCGGCGCAGCGCCGAGACGCTCGCACCGGTGCTGCGGCAGGTGGCGCCCGATGCGGCTTTGGTTGTCGGAATGTCGTTGGGTGGGCTGACGGCGCTCAGGTTGGCGGTCACCGCGCCGGAGCTGGTGCCGGAGTTGGTGATCGTCGACGTCACCCCGTCAGCGCCGGGCCGGCACACCGAGATGACCAAGGAGCAGCAGGGCACAGTGGCGCTGGTGCAGGGCGAGCGCGTCTTTCCCAGCTTTCAGGCGATGCTCGACGTGACGATTGCGGCTGCGCCACACCGCGATCGAGACTCGTTGCGGCGCGGTGTGTTCCACAACTCGAAGCGGCTCGGCGACGGCACGTGGACCTGGCGTTACGACACGATCCGCAACGGCGACGGCTTCGAGGGTTTGTGGGACGACGTGCCCAGCCTGACGACGCCGACCACACTGGTGCGCGGCGCGAATTCGATGTTCGTGTCAGACGACGACGCCGATGAATTCACCCGCACCGCACCCGGCTTTCGCGCAGTGCACATCGTTGCGAATTCCGGCCACTCGGTCCAAAGCGACCAACCGCTGGCTTTGATCGACATCCTGCGGCGGGTTCTCGCCGGGTCTTAGCTCGGCTAGCGTTGGCCGAGTGACCTTCCCGATCCGCATCGGCGTTCAACTGCAGCCACAACACTCCCCGGAGTACGGGAACATCCGCGACGCGGTCCGGCGGTGTGAGGACATCGGCGTCGACATCGCGTTCAACTGGGATCACTTCTTCCCCCTCTACGGCGATCCCGACGGCCCGCACTTCGAATGCTGGACGATGCTCGGGGCCTGGGCCGAGCAGACGTCGCGCATCGAGTTCGGCGCGCTGGTGACCTGCAACTCCTATCGCAATCCCGAGTTGCTCGCCGACATGGCCCGCACAGCTGACCACATTTCCGGCGGCCGACTGATTCTCGGCATCGGCTCCGGTTGGAAGCAGAAGGACTACAACGAATACGGCTACCAGTTCGGCACGGCGGGAACCCGGTTGCGCGACCTCGCGCAGGCGCTGCCGAGGATCGAGTCCCGCTTTGCGAAATTGAATCCGCCGCCGACGCGCAAGATCCCGATTTTGATCGGCGGCCAGGGCGAACAGAAGACGTTGCGGCTGGTTGCCGAGCACGCCGATATCTGGCACGGCTTCGTCGACCGGCAGACGTATCCCCACAAGGCGGAGGTGCTCGCCGGGCATTGCGCGGCGGTTGGTCGCGACCCGGCCACCATCGAACGGTCCGCAGGCGTCCAGGCCGGGGGCCTGGACGCACTCCTGGCGGAGGCCGACGCGCTGGCCGATTTGGGTGTGACGCTGTTGACGGTCGGCCCCAACGGGCCGGACTACGACCTCACGCAGGCGGAGGCGCTGTGCCGATGGCGGGATCGCCGCGCTAGCCTCCAGTGAACTCGAGTGGCAGCGTGGCGAGGTTCAACGTGCCCGAGGGCCACATGACCGTCGTCGTGCCGCCGACCCTGAAATCGGGGATGCGGGCCAGAGATTCCTCGATGGTGAGCCGCAGTTCGCGGCGGGCGAGATGTGAACCGAGGCAACGGTGGATGCCGCCGCCGACCGTCGTCATGCAGTGAAACTACGAGGCCCGCCGTGGCGCAGGACGGGTTTCGCAACCACCCGTTGCGTTTTTACGGCTGTGGTTAGGTTCGTCCTGTGACCCGTCGCGTCGGCGTGAAAGTGAAGGTGGGTGTGCTGACGCTGGTGGCCCTTCTCGTCCTCGCCTTCGAGGCGGCCGGCCCTGCGGCGGCCGACCAGTGCGCCCCGCCCGGTGTGAACAGCGCCAGCGCGCTGCCGACCAATCTCGCCAAGGCCGCCAAGGGTCCCGCCGAGGACAAGTACACGACCGCGACCGTCGAGCCGCTCAACGCCGTGAACATCGGCGCGCTCGGATTGGGCACTCCCGGCACTCTCGTCGTCGGAACGCTGTCGGACGCCCCGCCGAGCGTATGCATCAACTCCAAGGGCCAGTTCACGGGATTCGACAACGAGCTGTTGCGGGCCGTCGCCGACAAACTCGGGCTCCAAATCCGGTTCGTCGGTACGGATTTCTCCGGCCTGCTGGCGCAGGTGGCCTCGCGTCGGTTCGACGTCGGATCGTCGTCGATCACCACCACGGGTGCCCGGCGGCAGACCGTGGGTTTCACCAACGGCTATGACTTCGGGTACTTCTCGCTCGTCGTCCCGCCCGGATCGGCGATCACCGGATTCGACAAACTCGCCGCCGGCCAGCGCATCGGCGTCGTGCAGGGCACCGTGCAAGAGGCGTACGTCATCGACACGCTGCACCTGCAGCCGGTGAAGTTCCCGGACTACAACACCGTGTACGCCAACCTGAAGACACGGCAGATCGATGCGTGGGTGGCGCCGTCACAGCAGGCGCTGGGGGTCGTGAGGCCCGGGGATCAGGCCGTGATCGTCGAAAACACCTTCAGCTTGGACAATTTCGTCGCCTGGGCCGTTGCGAAGGAGAACGCTCCGCTGATCGATGCGCTGAACTCCGGGCTGGACGCGGTGATCGCCGACGGCACCTGGTCGCGGCTGTACTCCGAGTGGGTGCCGCGGGCATTGCCGCCCGGCTGGAAGCCCGGCTCCAAAGCCGCTCCTTATCCCCAGGTGCCCGACTTCGCGGCGATCGCTGCCAGTCATCAGCCACGGGCGACGATCGCGCCGCCGCCGAAATCCACGCTGTCACAACTGAAGGACGCGTTCTTCAATTGGGCCCTGTACAGGGAGGCGATCCCCGATCTGTTCAAGACCGGCCTGCCCAACACGCTGATCCTGACGATCAGCGCGAGCATCATCGGCCTGGCCCTCGGCATGGTGCTGGCCATCGGAGGCATTTCCCGTTCCCGGTGGCTGCGCTGGCCCGCCCGGGTCTACACCGACATCTTCCGAGGGCTGCCGGAAGTGGTGATCATCCTGGTGATCGGGCTCGGCGTGGGGCCGGTCGTCGGCGGGTTGACCGGCAACAACCCCTACCCGCTGGGCATCGCCGCGCTGGGCCTGATGGCCGCGGCGTATGTCGGGGAGATCTTCCGGTCAGGCATTCAGAGCGTGGAGGCCGGGCAGCTGGAGGCCGCGCGTGCGCTCGGGTTCAGCTATCGCCGGTCGATGCGGCTCGTGGTTGTACCGCAAGGAGTTCGCCGGGTGCTGCCGTCGTTGGTGAATCAGTTCATCTCGCTGCTGAAGGCATCGGCATTGGTGTATTTCCTGGGCCTGGTCGCCGGGCAGCGCGAGCTGTTCCAGGTGGGCCGCGACTTGAACGCACAGACCGGCGATCTGTCACCGCTTGTAGCGGCGGGCCTGTTTTATCTCGCGCTGACGATTCCGCTGACGCATTTGGTGAACTACATCGACGCGCGCCTGCGCCGCGGGCGGACCCAGGCCGAGCCCGAGGACCCGCTGGCACCGGTGGCCGAGACGTCGTCCGAGATGGTGTAGTCGATGTCTTCTGCCGCCCGGCTGGAACCGGTCTCGTTGGCCGGCAAGGATCTTCATTTGTCATTCGGGGCGGCTGCCGTGCTCCGCGGTGTCGACATCGAGGCGCCCGCGGGCAGCACGGTCGCGGTGATCGGGCCCTCCGGGTCGGGCAAATCGACGCTGCTGCGCACCCTGAACCGGCTCTACGAGCCGGACAGCGGCGACATCCTGATCGACGGCCGATCGGTGCTGCGTGACAACCCCGATCAGCTACGCCGGCGGATCGGCATGGTGTTTCAGAGTTTCAACCTGTTTCCGCACCGTAGCGTGATCGACAACGTGATGCTCGCGCCGCGCGAGCTCAGGAGGCTGTCGGCCGACGAGGCCCGTTCCCTGGCGCTGGAGCAGCTTGATCGGGTTGGGCTGCGGCACAAGGCCGACGTTCGGCCGGCCACGCTGTCCGGGGGTCAGCAACAGCGTGTGGCGATCGCGCGGGCGCTGGCGATGGCCCCGCAGGTGATGTTCTTCGACGAGGCCACCTCGGCGCTGGACCCTGAACTCGTCAAGGGCGTCCTGGCGTTGATCGCAGACCTCGGCGACGAGGGCATGACGATGATCGTCGTCACCCATGAGATGGGCTTCGCCCGCTCGGCGTCCGACACCGTCGTGTTCATGGACCACGGCCAGGTGGTCGAATCGGGGCGGCCGGAACAGATATTCGAGGCCGCCACGACCGAGCGACTGCAGCGGTTCCTGTCGCAGCTGCTGTAGCGCTTCAAAGTGCAGGAGTAATCGCTCAGCATTCCAACTTGTCAGGCCGCAACAGGTTAGACTGGCGAATTATGGTGGAGACCGAAGAGCAGGTCACGGAGCTCGCAGAAGGGCTGCACCGTGTGCTCTCGAAGCTGGTGACCGTCCTGAGACGCGGTGACACGAGCCGGGTCGCCACCGGTGATCTCACCTTGGCGCAGCTGTCGATCCTCATCACGCTGATCGACCGCGGCCCGATCCGGATGACCGAGTTGGCGGCTCACGAGCGGGTCCGCACGCCGACCACCACCGTGGCGATCCGGCGCCTCGAGAAACTCGGCCTGGTGAAGCGCTCCCGTGACCCGTCCGACCTGCGAGCCGTGCTGGTCGACATCACGCCCAAGGGGCTCGCCGTTCACCGCGAATCGCTGGCCAACCGGCGCGCCGCGTTGGCGGCGATGCTCGCCCAACTCAGCGTCGACGACCTGGACACGCTCACGAAAGCGTTGGCGCCGCTGGATCGCCTGGGGGGGCAGTCGAACTAAGACTTCCCGCTCGTCTTGCTCGACTGCGTAACGCCGCCGGCTTTGCCGCCGCCAGGCACGTGTTTCACCGCGTCCGCGACCGCGCTGTTGAAGTCGCCGCCGGGCCTGAAGATCGGGCTGTTCTTCGCCACGTTGATTTGCGGCTTGGGCTGCGTGGTGGTCGGCGATTGGGTGGTCAACGGGCTGGACGCGGCCGACGATAAATCGCTGCCGGCGTTCTGAATTCCCTGCCGGACGCCTGCGGTGAAGTTCGCGACGAACTGTTTCGTCTCCGGTGCGCTGGGCACGAACCCGGCCGGTTGAGATTGATTCGGATCACCGATCGGGTTGTTGTCGGGATATCCATAGTTGACGACGGCGGTCAGCGCCGGCTCGATGGCATCGGCGAGAACATCGCCGCCGGGTAGCGCCCGAAGCGGTTGAACCAGCGGCAAGCCGTCGGTGGGGTACGTGACGTAGGTGACGTCGCCGACCTTCTCGATGTAGACGGGCCCGTTCGCTGTGTGCACCGTGCATGTACTCGGGCAGGGAACGGGGTTCCCGTTCTGATCGATGACGTTGCCCTGCTCGTCCACCGGCAGAACGACGTCGCTCTGATGCTCGTGACCGTCTAGATAGGCAACCAGGGAATTAGCCGTTGCCACCGCGTTGAGCGGGTAACCAGGAGCGTCAGAGTTGATGTCGTACTCGTATCGGGTTTCGATCACCGTCGCGCCGGCATCGGTGGGTGTCGGGGTCGGATCGATCAGGACGAGCCGCGAAAAGCCCGGATAGCGTGTCGCGAAACCGCCATTGGGGATATTGAGGTTGTTGTCGAGGACCCAGAGAGCCTTCTCTACGTTCGGAGAATCATCGGTCACAAGCACGTGGCTGGCATTGGAGGCACCCCATCCCGACGCCAACACAACGTCGTTGTTCCCGGTGAGCGCGTCCTCGATGCCCGTCGGACCTGAGAGGAAGTTGACGACGACGATGTCATTGGGATCCGCCGGCTTGAACTTCCCGCCGTAGAAGTCTTCGACGCCGCTTCCCGTTGGGTTCGTCGAACTGCCCACCACGATGAGCGCCGCGAGGTCGACGAGTCCGCTGGCGATCGAGTGTGGCTGCGTGGCAGCGACGCCGAGGACGGAGCCGGCCGTCAACGCCGAAACACTGCCGACGACCGCCCGCTGAACCGCCGTGCTTGACACGTTTGCCCCTTTCGACCTTGCGCCTCCCCGACACAGCTACGCAGACCCTAGCTGCGCGGCGGCTGAACCGGGGCTGAAATGGGGCTGAATGCCCTGGTGAGCGTTTGCCGGCGGAAGTCAGCCGAGCCAGTCGAGCACGGCCGCAGCGGTCCACGACTGCTGCATGCTGCCCAGCGGCTCCCCGGTAAACGGCTCGTAGTACTCGGCAAATGTGCCGTCGCTTGCCTGGCGCAGTCCCTCGCGGCGCAGGAGATACGCCCGCTCGGCCCAGCCGCGGCGCGCGAACGCCCAGGAGAACAGCCAGGTCATCACCGGCCACACCGGTCCTCGCCAGTATTCCCGCGGCCGGAAGTCCCGCGAAACCGGCGACGTCGACGGAATCAATGCGAACTTCAGGTCCGGATGCCCGCAGAACCGCGGCCCCTCCAACAGCCGCAGTAATGCCCGCTCACGCTCGTGCGGCAGGCCGCCGCACAACAGCGGCGCGAACTGAGCCACCGTCTCCGTAGCCACCCACTTCTCGGCACGCACATCGAAGTCCTTTGCCGCACCGGTTCTTTCGTCGGTGGTCTCGACAACGCCCGAACGGAAGCGATCCGCCCACGAGTACAGGTCGCGGACGTCGGCGTGCGGGCGGCTGTAATCCTCGCCGATGATCGCCAGCACCTCGCAGGCCACCGAGAAGATCGCCGAGACGAACACGTCCTCCACCACGAAGCTCATCACCTTCGGCAGCAGTTCGTCGTCGTAGTGCGCCGACTTCATCTCTTCCACCAGCCACAGATACCGGTCGTATTCGGTGTCCGACGGCCGTTGCGACGGGTCCATCACGATCGTGTTGTCTTCGCGCTCGTATTCCGGCACCACACCGGGATGCACGTTCTCGTACGCGGCGTCCCACCGCGGCGAGTTGTCCATCCCGGATTCCCAGCCGTGGTACAGCGTGATCCGGCCGTGGCCGTGCTGGTCGCGCGCCTCGGCCAGCCAACGGTGCCACCGGACCAGGTTGTCCCAACGCCGGTCCAGGAATGCCTCCGCCACGTGCCTCGTCGACCGGCCGCGACGGCGCGCGTGCTGCAGAATCCGCTCCACCGCGATCGCATGCACGGGCGGTTGCGTGATCCCCGACGTGTGCCGATGGCGCGGCGCCTTCGCCGCCAACGCCGAGGTCGCCCACCGCGCCGGCCCCGGGAAGTACCCGTCGACGCCTTTGGCGAACACGATGTGCGGGATCATGCCGTTGTCCCACTGCGCCGACAGCAACGTATCCAGTTCGACGACCGCGCGCTCCACACTCAACGGTGCCAGCCCGACCGCCACAAACGCCGCGTCCCAACTCCACATATGCGGGTACAGCAGCGGCGCCGCCGTCGTCATCACCCCCAGGTCATTGCCGCGCAGCAGGTACGCCGCACGGGCGGCGAGCTGCGTCGGCGAAAAGCTGGGATCGGGTGCCATCGGTTCTATTCTGCGGCGGCGCCGGGCGTCGCGCGACGCGACGCTAGGGTGGCCGACATGTCGACCGCGCTCATCACAGGGGCTTCCGGCGGAGTCGGGGCCGCAATCGCCACCGCCCTCGCTCCCACCCACACGCTGCTGCTCGGTGGCCGGCCGTCGCCACGTCTGGACCAAGTCGCCGAGCGGCTCGGCGCCACGACATGGCCACTTGATCTCTTCGACACCGACTCGCTGGCCGCCAGCACCGAAGTGATCGATGAGCTGGATGTCTTGGTGCACAACGCGGGTGTCGCGTTCCCCGACCACCTCGCGGACTCGACCATCGACGACTGGCGAACGACGTTCGAGGTCAATGTGATTGGTGCGGTGGCCCTGACGCAGGCTTTACTGCCGGCACTCCGCCGAGCCGAAGGCCAGGTGATCTTCATCAACTCGGGTGCCGGCCTGAATGTGTTACCCGGCATGGCGTCGTATTCGGCCAGCAAGTTCGCCCTGCGTGCGTTCGCCGATTCGCTGCGCGCCGCAGAGCCGACGCTGCGGGTCACGTCGCTGCATCCCGGCCGCATCGCCACCGAGATGCAGCGCCGGCTGCGGGAATTCGAGGGCGGCGGGTACGACGAATCCGCCTACCTCAAGGCTCAAACCGTCGCCGACGCCGTCGCGAAGGTGATTTCCACACCGTCCGACGGGCATGTTCACCAGGTCATCATCCGGCAACGGGGGTAGCGGCTAGACCACCAGGTTGACCAGCCGGCCCGGCACGACGATCACCTTCTTCGGCGTGGCCCCGGCCAGGAACGCCAGCACCTTTTCGTCGGCCATCGCGGCGACCTTGATCGCGTCGGCGTCCGCGTCCGCGGCGACCGTGACATGTCCCCGCACCTTCCCGTTGACCTGCACCGGATACTCCACCGAGTCCTCGACCAGGTACTGCTGGTCGGCCTCCGGGAACGGGCCGTGCGCCAGCGATCGCGGGTGGCCCAGCCGCTGCCACAGCTCTTCGGCGAGGTGTGGCGCGACCGGCGCCACCATCAGTACCAGCGGCTCGATGGCAGCACGTGGCACCGGGCCGCGGTGCTGCTTGGTCAGGTGGTTGGTGTACTCGATCAGCTTGGCCACCGCGGTGTTGTTCCGCAGTGCCGCATAGTCTTCGGCCACGCCCGCGATCGTGGAATGCATCAGCCGCAGGGTGTCGCGGTCCAACTCGACGTCGTCCACCCGCGGCTCACCGGTGCTTTCGTCCACCACCAACCGCCACACCCGCTGCAGGAAGCGATACGCGCCGACGACGTCCTTGGTCGCCCACGGCCGCGACGCCTCCAGCGGACCCATTGACATCTCATAGACCCGCAGCGTGTCAGCGCCGTAGTTGTCACAGATCTCGTCGGGTGACACCGAGTTCTTCAGGCTCTTGCCGATCTTGCCGAACTCCTGAAACGCCTCGATCTCGCCGTCGGGACCGGGGTAGAAAAACCCGTCGTCACGCTCGACGACATCGGCCGCGGGCACATAGGCGCCCCGCGCGTCGGTGTACGCGTACGCCTGGATGTAGCCCTGATTGACGAGCCGCCGGTAGGGCTCCCGGGAACTGACGTAACCCAGGTCGTAGAGCACCTTGTGCCAGAACCGCGAATACAGCAGATGCAACACCGCATGTTCGACCCCGCCGACGTACAGGTCCACCCCGCCGGGATCGTCGGGTCCATGCTCTTCGGGCCGCGGCCCCATCCAGTACGCTTCGTTTTCCTTGGCGCAGAACCGCTCGGCGTTGTGCGGATCTGTGTAGCGCAGCTCGTACCATGAGCTACCGGCCCATTGCGGCATCACGTTGGTGTCGCGGGTGTAGGACGTCAGGCCGTCCCCGAGATCCAGTTCGACGTGCACCCAGTCGGTCGCCTTGGCCAACGGCGGCGAGGGTTCACTGTCGGCGTCGTCCGGATCGAACAGCACCGGCGAATAGTCCGCCATGTCGGGCAGCACAACCGGCAGTTCCCGCTCCGGCAGCGGGCGCGGCTTGCCGTCGCTGTCGTAGACGATCGGGAACGGCTCGCCCCAGTACCGCTGCCGCGCGAAAAGCCAGTCCCGCAGCTTGTATTCGACGCGCGCGCGGCCCCGTCCCTCGGCTACCAGCCGCTCGGTCATCTTCTCCTTGGCGGCGGCGACGTCCAGGCCGTTGAGGTAGTCGGAGTTGACGGCCGGGCCGTCGCCGACGTAGGCCGCTTGCGAAACATCCCCGCCGGCAATGACTTCCACGATCGGCAGTCCGAACTCCGTGGCGAATTCCCAGTCGCGCTGGTCGTGGCCGGGCACGGCCATGATGCCGCCGGTGCCGTAACCGGCCAGCACGTAGTCGGCGATGAAGATCGGCACACGCCCGCCGTTGGCGGGGTTGGTCGCATAGCTGCCGAGGAACACGCCGGTCTTCGCCTTGTTTTCTTGGCGTTCCAGATCCGACTTCGCGGCGATGGACTGGCGGTAGGCCGCCACCGCCGCCGCCGGCGTCGCCTGCCCGAACGTCCAGCCTGGGTCGACCGCGTCGGGCCAGTCGGCCGCGGTGAGTGCCTCGACGAGGGGGTGCTCGGGCGCCAGCACCAGATACGTGGCGCCGAACAGGGTGTCCGGCCGCGTGGTGAACGCCTCGATGTCGACGCTTTCGCCGTCGTTGCCGCGGGCGCCGAACAACGCCGCCGCTCCGGTGGAGCGGCCGATCCAGTTGCGTTGCATGGTCTTGACCTTCTCGGGCCAATCCAGCAGATCCAGGTCCTCCAGCAGTCGATCGGAATATGCGGTGATCCGCATCATCCACTGCCGTAACCGCTTCCGGAACACTGGGAAGTTACCGCGCTCACTGCGACCGTCGGCGGTGACTTCCTCGTTGGCCAGTACGGTGCCCAAGCCCGGACACCAGTTAACGATCGCGTCAGCCCGGTACACTAGCCGGTACGAGTCGATGACGTCGGCGCGCTCACCGGACGACAATGCCGACCAGTCGCGGCCGTTGCCCAAAGCACGTGCGTTGGAATCGAATTCGGCTATCAGCTCGGCGATCGGACGCGCCTTGTTCGCCGCGGTGTCATACCACGCGTTGTAAATCTGCAGGAAGATCCACTGCGTCCACTTGTAGAACTCGGTGTCGGTCGTGGAAAAGCTGCGGCGGCTGTCGTGCCCGAATCCGAGCCGGCCCAGCTGTCGCCGGAAGTTGACGATATTGACTTCCGTACGTGTGCGCGGATGGGTGCCGGTCTGAATGGCGTATTGCTCCGCGGGCAGTCCGAACGCGTCG
Source organism: uncultured Actinomycetota bacterium (assembly GCA_963811535.1). Classification (GTDB taxonomy): domain Bacteria; phylum Actinomycetota; class Actinomycetes; order Mycobacteriales; family Mycobacteriaceae; genus Mycobacterium. The sequence goes on from CAWERF010000005.1 coordinate 1,228,969, forward strand.
AAACCCAACGCATGCAACACGTTGTGACCCGTCATCCGGTAGTAGCGGGCGTACACGTCGGTCGCGATGTATCCGAGCGGGTGGCCGACGTGCAGTCCCTCACCAGAGGCGTACGGGAACATGTCCTGGACGAACATCTTGTCCGCGGGCACCGCCTCGCCGTCGCGGGGCGCCAGGGACCCAACCGGGTTGGGCACGTGGAAGGTGCCCAACTTCTCCCAGGTCCGCTGCCAGGCGCGCTCGATCTCGCCCGCCAGTTCCGCGGTGTAACGGAACTTCGGGTCGTCGGTCTCGGCGGCGCTGGGCGTCGAGGTCGGGGATTCGGTCACGTGAACAGGGTAGTCAGCCGCTCTCGGCCGCTGCCGCCCGCTGGAATGCAGGTCTCGGTTGGGTTGCGGAGCGATCAGGGGTCGGTCCCAGGGCTGGTGTTACCAGAGTGACAGTTGTTACGGTCTGCGTCTGACCACGAGGTCACTTGCTGTCGGCGCTGGAAGGAAACGGGAAGAGAGAGGCGATGGGGGAGAAGATCCGGGCATGGCTGGCCGTCGCCGGCGGTACCGCTGCGGGACTGGCCGGCGTAGTCGGTTTCGGTGGGGCCAACGCCGGGGCCGAACCGGTGCTGCCGCTGCCTCCGGCACCGGTCACCGTCACACAAACCGTCACGGCAGCTCCGGCCGCAGGCGCCCCGATTGGCCCCGCGGGCGTTCCGATGGCCAACGTCGCCGCGCCCGTTGCACCCGGTGCTCTCGCCGCCCCGATGGCACCGATGGCGCCGCAAGTTCCGGCGCCGCCTGGTGCCGTACCCGTTGCGCAGCCGACGCTCGTGCCGGCCACCTCCGGCTCGCTGACCGACTACTTCAAGAGCAAAGGCGTCCGCCTCGAACCGCAGAACCCCCAGGGCTTCCGGGCGCTCAACATCACGCTGCCGATGCCGCAGGGCTGGTCGCAGGTCCCCGACCCGAATGTCCCGGACGCCTTCCTGGTGATCGCCGACCGCAACGGCGGCGACGGCCTGTACACGTCGAACGCCCAAGTGGTCGTGTACAAGCTGATCGGAGACTTCGACCCGAAGGAGGCAATCACCCACGGCTTCATCGACAGCCAATCGCAGATGGCATGGCAAACCACCAACGCATCCCTCGGCGACTTCTTTGGATTCCCGTCGTCGCTGATTGAAGGGACGTACCGGCAGAACGAGATGACCCTGAACACATCGCGGCGGCATGTGATCGTTCCTGCGGGTCCAGACAAGTACCTGGTGTCGCTGTCGGTCACGACGTCGCTGAGCCAGGTTGTCGCCGAGGCGAGCGGAACCGACGCAATCGTCAACGGATTTCGGGTCGCTCCCGCGGCCACGTAGCCGCAGGGCGGCCCGGTCCGCATAATCGCCGGGGCTCTCGTATTGTGTCCGCATGCTCATCGCGGCGGTGCTGTGTCTGTGCGCGGCGGTGGTGTCGGCGGCCTTCGGCGCGCGTGCGTTGGCCCGGCCGGCGCCGGCGGGCGGTGCCCGGCACGTGTTGCGCGCTGTCGCCCCCACTCAACTCGCCGCGGCGGTGATGCTGTCCGCGGGCGGCGTTGTGGCGCTGTCCGCACGACCCTCATTGGGACTTCTGGTGTTGTGCGTGCTGGGCGCCGTGGGCACCGTGGCAGCCGGAGTCTGGCAGGGCGCGCGTTACGCGCAGCTGGCTGCCCGCCGCGAAGCGGTGGTCTGCGCCCGCTCCGGCCAGCAGCCGTGCGCGAACTGCACCCTGTCGTGTCGCTAGGCCGCTTATCGCGACCAGGCGCTCGCATGTCGAAGTTAGTTTCGGCTGATGTCGATCGGGTGGGTTGCCAGCATTGACAGCGGCAGCGGCTGTCGGCGCAGCACCCGGGCCCACAGATCCACCCGTGGTTCAACGAGCACGTCAGAAGGCAAGGCGGACAACACGATCCAGTCGTCACGCTCAATCTCGCCGTCGAGCTGGCCGATGGTCCATCCGGAGTAGCCGGCGAAGATCCGTACGCCCTCCACCAGCGGCGCGACCGAGTCGGGTTCGGCGTCCAGGTCCACCATCACCATCCGGCCCTGCACGTGCCGCAGGCCCGGCACACCGTGCGCGTCGACGCCCACCCGTAGCGTCCCCAGGCACAGCGCCGCATCCCTCTTGACCGGCCCGCCGATGAACATGGTTTTCGGCTTGGTGGCCAGCTTGGCCCACTGCGGAAGGACGTTGTAGACCGCCGTTTCGCTGGGCCGGTTGAGCACCACGCCGAGCGTGCCGCCGTCGTTGTGCTCGACGACGTAGATGACGCTGCGCCGAAACGTCGGCTCCAGAAGGTCGGTGTTGGCCAACAGCAGTGTCCCGGCCCGTACCCGATTCGCAGTCGGTGCGTAATCCTCCGGATCCTCAGAGTGGGCCACGTCACCATCATGGCACCAGCGCAGGGCAATTGGGGCGTTCGGTGGTGCATGGCGAGATATTTGTACTGTGGTGCGGGTTGCCTGTCGTTCCATTCGCTGCAGCAGAAAGTGTTTCCTGTGGTTGATACGCACGCCCCCATAGCCGTCTGGCGGTCCGTGCGGGGAATGCCCGAATTCGGCCGGCTGCTCGCGGTGCGAGTGGCGAGCCAATTCGGCGACGGGTTGTTTCAGGCCGGGCTGGCCGGTGCGATCCTGTTCAACCCGGACCGTGCCGCCGAACCGTCGGCGATCGCGGCGTCATTCGCGGTGCTGTTCCTGCCCTACTCGCTGGTCGGCCCGTTCGCCGGGGCGCTGCTCGACCGCTGGGACCGTCGCTACGTGCTGGTCGGCGCCAACTGCGCGCGGCTGTTGCTGGTCGCCGCCGTGGGGGTGATGCTGGCCATCGGTGCAGGCGATTTACCGATCCTGACCGGCGCGCTGATCGTCAATGGGGTCACCCGGTTCGTGACCTCCGGGTTGTCGGCGGCGCTGCCGCACGTGGTGCCGCGCGAACAGGTGGTGACGATGAACTCGGTGGCCACCGCCGTGGGCGCCGCGGCCACGTTCGTCGGCGCCAACTTCATGTTGGTGCCTCGCTGGCTGTTCGGTGCCGGCGACACCGGTGCGGCCACAGTGATTTTCGTCGTCACCGCGCCGGTGCTGCTGGCCCTGCTGTTGGCGCTGCGCTTCCCGCCGCGCAGCCTCGGCCCCGACGACACCGCCCGTGCGATTCACGGGTCGGCGATATACGCGGTGGCCACCGGTTGGCTGCACGGGCTGCGGATGGTGAACGGGACCCCGAGCGTGGCCGGAACGCTCGCCGGCCTGGCCGCTCACCGCGTCGTCTTCGGCATGAACACGCTGCTGATGCTGGTGATCGTGCGGCACAGCCAGACGCATGTCGTGGCGGGGTTGGGCATCGCGGTGGTGTTCGTCGCCGCAACCGGCACCGGCTCGTTCCTGGCGACGTTGCTGACGCCGTGGGCGGTGCGCAGGTTCGGCCGGTTCGCCACCGCGAACTGGGCGCTGCTCGCCGCCGCGGTGATCCAGGTGGCCGGCGCGGGGCTGGTTCTGCCGGTCATGCTCGGGTGCGGCTTCCTGCTCGGCGCCGCGGGACAGGTGGTCAAGCTATGCGCCGACACCGCGATGCAGATCGACGTCGACGACGCGCTGCGTGGCCACGTGTTCGCCCTGCAGGATTCGCTGTTCTGGGTTTCATTCATCGGCGCGATCGCGGCGTCCGCGGCGGTCATCCCCGAAAACGGCCACTCCCCCGCCCTGGCTCTGGTAGGCGCCGCGGTCTACCTGACCGGGCTGGCGGTGCACACCGTCGTCGGACTGCGCAGTCCGCCGGGGGTGAGAGGTTAGTGTTTCGCTATGGCCGACGCGGGTCCGATCATCGACGATCTCGGCGCTGAAAGCGACGAACTCGACGAACTGGTGTCGCCCCTCGCCGACAGCGGTTGGGCCACACCGACTCCCGCGGTCGGCTGGACGATCGCCCATCAAGTTGGGCACCTGTTGTGGACCGATCGGGTCGCGCTGACGTCCATCACCGACGAGGCGGCGTTCGGCGAGCTGCTGGCCGCGGCCGCGGCCAATCCCGTCGGTTTCGTTGACGCCGGCGCGGAAGAGCAGGCGGGCAGGCGGTCCGCGGAGCTGCTCGACGACTGGCGTCGCACGCGCCGCCGTCTGCACGACGAGTTGCGTGCTGTCGCGCCCGGCCGCAAGCTGCTGTGGTTCGGCCCGCCGATGAGCGCCGCGTCGATGGCCACGGCCCGGTTGATGGAGACATGGGCGCACAGCCTCGATGTCGCCGACGCGCTCGGCGTCCGCAAGCCGCCGACCGAACGGCTGCGGTCGATTGCGCACCTGGGTGTCCGCACGCGCGACTACGCGTTCGCGGTCAACGGCCTGACCCCGCCGGCCGAGCCGTTCCGAGTCGAGCTGACCGCTCCCGACGGCTCCGGCTGGGAGTGGGGACCGGCCGAGGCGGCACAGTGGGTGACGGGCTCGGCCGAGGATTTCTGCTACGGCGTGACCCAGCGTCGGCCGCTGGCGAGCCTCGACCTCAAGGCCGTCGGCGAGGACGCATCGCGGTGGCTGACCATCGCGCAGGCATTCGCGGGTCCACCGGGACCCGGCCGATGAGCGCTCCCGCGAAGAGCAGACGGGACCGATGAGCAGACGGACCGATGACCGGCTACTGCCTGGCGTTCCACCACGACAGCAGCTCGGCCGTCGCTTCGTCCTTGCCGAGCGGGCCGCGGTCCAGCCGCAGCTCCCTGAGGTAGCGCCACGCCTCGCCGACCTGCGGGCCGGCCGGAATACCGAGGATCTGCATGATCTCGTTCCCGTTGAGGTCGGGCCGCACCCGTTCCAGGTCCTCCTTCGCGGCCAGTTCGGTGATCCGCTTCTCGAGGTCGTCGTAGTTGGCCTGCAACCGGGCGGCGCGCCGCTTGTTACGGGTCGTGCAGTCGGCGCGGACCAGCTTGTGCAACCGCGGCAGCAGCGGCCCGGCGTCGGTGACGTAACGTCGCACCGCGGAGTCGGTCCACTGTCCGTCGCCGTATCCGTGGAACCGCAAATGCAGGTACACCAGCTGCGACACGTCGTCGATCAGCTGCTTGGGGTACTTCAGCGCCCGCATCCGCTTGCGGGCCATCTTGGCGCCGATGACCTCGTGGTGATGGAAGCTCACCCCACCGTCGGCCTCGAGCTTGCGGGTGGCGGGCTTTCCGATGTCGTGCAGCAGCGCCGCCCACCGCAGCACGAGATCCGGCCCGTCGTCCTCGAGCCCGATCGCTTGCTGCAGCACTGTCAGCGAATGCCGGTAGACGTCCTTGTGCTGGTGATGCTCGTCGATGGCCAGCCGCATCCCGCCCACCTCGGGCAGCGCCACATCACCGATTCCGGTGTCCACCATCAGCTCGATGCCCGCCACCGGATCCTCGCCCAGCATCAGCTTGTCGAGTTCGGCGGCCACTCGTTCCGGGGTGATCCGGCCCAGCTGCGGCGCCATTGTTTCGATCGCGGACCGCACCCGCGGCGCCACCGTGAACCCCAGCTGCGAGACGAACCGCGCCGCGCGCAACATCCGCAGCGGATCGTCGCCGAACGACACCTCCGGGGCGGCAGGGGTATCGAGCATCCGATCCCGGATGGACGCCAAACCGCCTAGCGGGTCGAGGAATTCGCCCGGGCCGTCCGCGGTGATGCACACGGCCATCGCGTTGACGGTGAAGTCGCGGCGCAACAGATCGTCGTCGAGGCTGTTGCCGAACCGCACCTGCGGATTTCGCGACACCCGGTCATAGGTGTCGGCGCGGAACGTGGTGATCTCGACCCGGTGCTCGTTGCGGGCGGCGCCGATGGTGCCGAATTCGATTCCGGTGTCCCACAGCGCGTCGGCCCATGGCCGCAGGATCTGCTGCACCTGATCCGGGCGCGCGTCGGTGGCGAAATCGAGATCGCCGATAACACGGCCCAGCACCGCGTCCCGGACGCTGCCGCCGACGAGATACAGCTCATGGCCCGCATCGGCGAACACCCTGCCGAGGGTGCGCAGCACGTCGATATGCCGGTTCAGCGCGACCGTGGCGGCCGCCAGCAGTTCGGCGTCGGGGGCGGTGTCAGGCACGTTCGACTACCCTAATGCGCACCCGCGCTGCGACCACCGGCGCGTGGGGCCGGAGTGAAAACTCATGCCAGCTACTATCGCTTGGGTGTCGGACGGCGAACAGGGGAAACCACGACGGCGCCGGGGTCGGCGTCGTGGTCAGCGTGCCGCCGGTTCGCCCGACACGAACGCCGAGCGATCCAACGCCGATAACGCGGCACCCTCGAAGACCAACAAAAGGCAGCGGAGCGGGCGCCGCTCGCCGGATCGGCTGCGCACTGTGCACGAGACCTCGGCCGGCGGTCTCGTGGTCGACGGGATCGACGGCCCACGCGGCAGCCAGGTCGCGGCGTTGATCGGGCGGATCGACCGGCGTGGCCGCACGCTGTGGTCACTACCGAAGGGACACATCGAGGTCGGGGAGACGGCCGAACAGACCGCGATCCGCGAGGTGGCCGAAGAAACCGGCATCCGTGGTGACGTGCTGGCCGCGCTCGGCAGCATCGACTACTGGTTCGTCACCGAGGGCCGCCGCGTGCACAAGACGGTGCACCACTATCTGTTGCGGTTCCTCGGCGGCGAGCTGTCCGACCACGACCTCGAGGTCAGTGAGGTCGCTTGGGTGCCGCTGGTGGAGCTGCCGTCGCGGCTGGCCTACGCCGACGAGCGCCGGCTGGCCGAGGTTGCCGGTGAACTGCTCGACACGCTGCACGCCCACGGGCCGACGGCGCTGCCGCCCTTGCCGCACAGCGCGCCGCGGCGGCGTCCGCAGACGCACTCACACACACGCCGGCGGCGGCCCGACGAGCCCTCGTCCGGCCGGACGAACGGTCGCGGACCGGGACAGTGACTCTGCGGCGGGCCCGCCTTGCCGTGCGGCTCATCGCCGCAGCGGCGTTGTCGGCGATGACGATCCTGGGCGCCGCCCCACCGGCGGCGGCCGGCGAGCCCGGCGGCACGCCGTTTCTACAGGTCCGAATCGACCGCGTGACGCCCGAGATGGTCACCACCACCAGCGAGACCACCGTGACCGTCGCAGGCACCGTCACCAATGTCGGCGACCGCCCGGTGCGCGACATCGTCGTCCGCCTCGAGAGAGCCGCGGCCGTCACGTCGTCGGCGGGCCTGCGGACCAACCTCGACGGCCGCAACGACCAGTACCAGGCAGTCGGCGAATTCGTCTCCGTTGTCCCCGAGCTCGACCAGGGCCAGGCCGGGGCGTTCACGCTCTCCTACCCCGTGCGCTCGCAGACGGAGCCGTCGCTGGGCATCGACCGGCCGGGGGTGTACCCGCTGCTCGTCAACGTCAACGGCACGCCCGACTACGGCGACGCGGCTCGCCTCGACGACGCGCGGTTCCTGCTGCCGGTCCTCGGCGTGCCGTCCGACCCGGCAACCCAGTCGGCCGACGCGCTGAACGGCATCCTCGCGCCCGACACCTCCAAGCCTGTGCAAGTCACGATGCTGTGGCCGCTGGCCGACCGCCCCCGGCTGGCGGCCGGCGCGCCCGGAGGCGTCACCCCGGTCCGACTCACCGACGACGCCCTCGCGGCGTCGCTGGCACCCGGCGGCCGGCTCGACACGCTGTTGTCGTCCGCGGACTTCGCGACCGGGTCGGCGGTGGACCCCGGCGGCGAGATGAACAACGCCCTGTGCCTGGCGGTGGACCCGGACCTGCTCGTCACCGTCAACGCGATGGCGGGCGGCTACGTCGTCGCCGACAACCCCGCCGACCGCAATTCACCGACTCATCCCGGCACCGGCCAGGCCGCCGCACTGGCATGGCTCGACCGGCTGCGCACGCTGGCGCGGCGCATGTGCGTAGCGCCGACGACCTACGCACAGGCCGACCTGGACGCGCTGCAACGCGCCGGCGACCCGGGCCTGTCGGCGATTGCCACCAACGGCGCAGGCGACATCGTCGACACGATCCTCGGCATCACATCCACACGCGGCGCGACGCTGCTCGGCGACGGGCCGCTGACCCAGCCCACCGCCGACCTGTTGACGGTGGAAGGCAGCACCGTCGCGATCCCCGCCGCCCCGTGCTCGGCGCAGGATTCGGCCAGCAAGCCGGAGACCGCCAACGTCACGCCGCGGCGGCTGTCCCCGCAACTGGTGACGGCCCCCTTCGACCCGACCGTCGGCGCCGCGCTGGCCGCCGCCGGCAGCGATCCGACTTCGCCGTCGTACCTCGACCAGTCGCTGTCCGTTCCGCTCAAGCACGACTCGGCAACCGCCCGCCGACAAGACGCGCTGTCGGCGATGCTGTGGCTGGGGCTGAATCCCGACACCGCGCCCCGGACCCAGATCGTGATGCCGCCGCTGACGTGGGACCTGCAACCCGCCGATGCACAATCGATCATGACCGCGCTTGCGACCAGCATTCACGCCGGCCTGGCGGTGCCGCGGCCGCTGACCGCGGTGATCGCCGACGCGCAGGCCACCGCCACTCCCGGGTCGGTGGCGCCCGAGACGGACGGGGCCACCACCCACGGCCGCATCGCCGACCAGATCACCGCCGACATCGCAGGCACCGTCGGCCGGCTATGGGGCCTGACGGCGGCGCTGACCTCCGACGAGCGCACCGGCATGACCGGCACCCAGTACACCGCACCGCTGCGTGAAGACATGCTGCGCGCACTGAGCCAGTCGGAGCCGCCGGACACCCGCAACGGGCTGGCCGGAGCGCGATTGGCCGCCGTCGACGCCACGATCAACGACATGTTCGGCGCGGTGACGGTCGTCAACCCCGGCGGCTCCTACACCCTGGCCACCGAGCACAGCCCGCTGCCGCTGGCGTTGCGGAACAACCTGCCCGTGCCGATCAGGGTGCGTCTTCAGATCGACGCGCCGCCGGGGATGACGGTGGCCGACATGGGCGTGATCGAACTGCCGCCCGGCTATCTGCCGCTGCGGGTGCCGGTGGAAGTGCACTTCACCCAGCGGGTTGCAGTTGACGCATCGCTACATACACCCGACGGGCTGCCGTTGGGCGAGTCGGTGCGGCTGTCTGTGCACTCCAACGCCTACGGCAAGGTGCTGTTCTTCATCACGCTGGCGGCCGCCGCGGTGCTGGTCCTGCTGACCGGCCGACGGCTGTGGCATCGGTTCCGCGGCCAACCCGACCCCGCGGACCTCGACCGCCCGGAACCCGAATGACAACCGGTGGCTGGCGGCCCGCCGGGCAACCCGCCCATCCCGGGCGTTATCCCCGTCCGCCGGCCGTCCCCCGCCGGTACGACCCTGCACCGCCCGGCGCCCGCAACACCGCGCCGCGCGCTGTAGGGCACGGCGTGCGCGAGCGCGCCGAGCTGAGCGACGCCGCGGTGGTGTCGCGGTCGTGGGGCATGGCTTTCGCGACGCTGATCAGCCGCATCACCGGATTCATCCGCATCGTGCTGCTGGCCGCTATCCTCGGCGCCGCGCTGTCGAGCGCATTCTCCGTGGCCAACCAGCTGCCGAACCTGGTCGCGGCCTTGGTGCTGGAGGCCACCTTCACCGCGATTTTCGTGCCGGTGCTCGCCCGCGCCGAACGTGACGACGCCGACGGTGGGGCGGCATTCGTCCGGCGACTGGTCACGCTGTCCACCGCGCTCCTGGTGGTCGCGACCACGCTGTCGGTGGCGGCCGCGCCGCTGCTTGTGAGATTGATGCTCGGCGGCCAACCGCAGGTGAACGCACCGCTGACCACCGCGTTCGCCTACCTGCTGCTGCCACAGGTGATCTTCTACGGGCTGTCGTCGGTGTTCATGGCAATCCTGAACACCCGCAACGTCTTTGGCGCGCCAGCCTGGGCACCCGTGGTGAACAACGTGGTCGCCATCGCCACGCTGGGCCTGTATCTCATTGTGCCGGGCGAACTCTCGGTCAACCCGGTACAGATGGGCAACGCCAAGTTGCTGGTCCTGGGTATCGGGACAACGCTCGGCGTGGCGGCCCAGACCGCGGTGCTGCTGATCGCGATCGCCCGCCAGCGCATCAGCCTGCGGCCGCTGTGGGGCATCGACGACCGGCTCAAGCAATTCGGCGCGATGGCCGCGGCCATGGTGCTGTACGTGCTCATCAGCCAGCTGGGCCTGGTGGTCGGAAACCAGATCGCCAGTGCCGCTGCGGCGTCCGGGCCCGCGATCTACAACTACACGTGGCTGGTGCTGATGCTGCCGTTCGGGATGATCGGCGTGACAGTGCTGACGGTGGTGATGCCTCGGCTGAGCCGCAACGCCGCCGCCGACGACATCCCTGCGGTCCTCGACGACCTCTCGTTGGCGGTCCGCCTGACGATGGTGACGTTGATCCCGATCGTCGCGTTCATGACCGTCGGCGGGAAGGCGATCGGCACCGCGCTGTTCGCCTACGGCAAGTTCGGCGAGGTCGACGCCGGGTATCTGGGCAGCGCGATCGCGCTCTCGGCGTTCACGCTGATTCCGTACGCACTGGTGCTGCTGCAGCTGAGGGTCTTCTACGCGCGCCAGCAGCCGTGGACACCGATCGTGATCATCGTCGTGATCACCACGGTCAAGATCGCCGCGTCGCTGCTGGTGCCGCACGTCATCGCCGACCGGGAGCTGGTCGCCGGCTACCTCGGCCTGGCCAACGGCCTGGGGTTCGTGGCCGGCGCCGTCGTCGGCTACCTGCTGCTGCGACCCGCGTTGAACCCGCCGCGCGCAATGGGGGCACCTCCCCCTCGCGGGGGACTGGTCACCGTCGCGGTCGTTCGCACTGTGCTTGTCACAATCGCTGCCTCGCTGCTGGCCGGGCTTGTGGCCCATGTGGTCGACCGTGGGCTCGGGCTGCAGAGACTGACCAGCGCCGCGGGCGGCGCAGGCTCGCTGCTGCGGCTGTTGGTGCTCGGACTGATCATGGCGCCGATCATCGCCTGGGTCATGCTCGGTGCGAAGGTGCCCGAAGCGCAGGCGGCACGGGCCGCCGTCCGCGCACGGCTGGGCCGGGGCGGACGGACACCGGGCCGCACAACTGCGGTTTCGCGCCGGTCACGACCGCCGACCTCGTACCCTGAAAAGAGGTTGCCGGTCGCGCCGCGGCCAGGTCCGAATCACCTCCGGCCCGGGCCGGTAGCCGCTGGTGCCAGTACCGACGAGCGGAAGGGGAGGGCGGTGACCGACGAAACCTCGCGCGGTGCGCCGTCCGACGCGACCACCCGGTTGACCCGCCCGCCCGCCGACGACTTCCAGCCCGACGTGGCGCCTGAGCCTCCAGTCGACGCCCCCCGCCTGCCGCCGCGCCGCAGCCGTCTGCCCGGCGACTTCGCCGGCGATCCAACGCGTGAGGCGATGGGCTTTGCGGTTCCCCGTGAGACGGCGGACTCCTCCCGGTCGGACAGGGTCCACCTCATCCCGGGCGCCAGCATCGCCGATGGCCGCTACCGGCTGCTCGTGGCGCACGGCGGTCCGGACGGGCTGCAGTTCTGGCAGGCGCTCGACACTGCGCTGGATCGGCAGGTCGCGTTGACGTTCGTCGACCCGGAGGGCGCGATGCCCGCCGACGAGGTGCAGGAGATCCTGTCCAGGACGCTGCGGCTGAGCCGGATCGACAGGCCGGGCATCGCGCGTGTCCTCGACGTGGCGCGCAGCGGCGCGGGCGGCCTTGTGGTGGCCGAGTGGATCCGCGGCGGGTCGCTGCAGGAGGTCGCCGACACGTCGCCGTCACCGATCGGCGGGGCCCGCGCGATGCAGTCGCTGGCCGCCGCCGCCGACGCGGCGCACCGGGCCGGCGTGTCACTGTCGATCGACCACCCCAGCCGGGTCCGGGTCAGCATCGAAGGCAACGTCGCGCTGGCATTTCCGGCCACGATGCACGCCGCCACACCCGAAGACGACATCCGCGGCATCGGCGCGGCGCTGTACGCGCTGCTGGTCAACCGCTGGCCGCTAGCCGAATCCGGCGTGCCCAGCGGATTGGCCCCGGCCGAACTCGACGCCGAAGGCAATCCGAGAGAGCCCAAGACCATCAGGCCGGAAATCCCGTTCCAGGTCTCGGCAGCCGCCGCCCACTCCGTCCAGAAGGACGGCGGCATACGCAGCGCGTCAACGCTCGTCAACCTGCTGCAGCAGGCGACCGTGGAGGCGGACCGTACCGAGCTGATCTCACCTGTCGACGAGCCACCCGCTCCCCCGCGCCCGTCCCGGTTGCGCGGCGCCGCTTTCGGCGGGCAAGGCCCGATCGACGAGGAGACCCGCGCACGCCGGCGCAAAGGCGTGCTCGTGGGCCTCAGTGTTGGCGGCACCATCATCGTGGTTGCATTGCTGGTACTCGCGTGGGCGCTGAAGGGCATGTTCGGCGACGTCGGCAACGGCACCATCAACGCGCCCGCAATCGGCGCGAATGTTCCCAATGGCGGCTCGAGCCAGGCCGCACCCTCCAAGCTCGTCAAACCCGTTAAAGCAATGGTGTTTTCGCCAGGGGGCGGGGCGGACGCCCCCGACAAGGCGAACCTGGCCATCGACGGCAACCCGTCCACTGCGTGGCCGACGGATACCTACCACGACCCCGTTCCGTTCCCCAACTTCAAGAGCGGCGTCGGTTTGCTGCTCGAGCTTCCCAGCCCGACTGTGCTCAGCGCGGTCAACGTCAACCTGTCCAGCACCGGCACCGAGATACAGATCCGCTCGTCGCAGAGCGCGAACCCGACCTTGCTCTCCGACACCACCGAACTGACGCCTCCTACCCCCGTGCAACCCGGCAACAACCGCATCCCCGTCAACAACTCGTCGCCGACGTCGAATGTGCTGGTGTGGATCAGCAAGCTGGGGACCACCAACGGCGAAAGCCGGACGGACATCTACGAGATCACGCTCGAGGGCTCGTCCTGACAACGGCTGATGGCAACCCTCCGGGGCCAACCGTGAGCGACGGGACCGAAGACGCGGTGGACCGGGTTCGCGCTGAGCTGGCCCCGCAGCCCGCCCGAAACCGGGTCACCGGCTTCGCCGCTACCGATCACCGCGTCCGTCGCCCGGCGGTCAGGGCAGGCGCGGTGGCAGGCGTCGCGGCCGCGGTCGCCACGGCCGGCGTCGGGACCGCGATGCTGCTCGGTGCGCCGTCACCCACACCGTCGTCGGCGACCGGGCCGACCGCCGAGCGGATCACCGTCTCGACACCGTCGCCCACGGTTCCGCTGTCTCCACCGCAGATCGTGAGCCTGCTCGCGCAGCGCCCTGATCTCGGCGTGTTCAGCGACGCGCGGCGCCGCGCGTCGTGTCTCAACGGGCTCGGGTACTCGGCATCGGCAACCGTGCTGGGCGGCGAACCGGTCGACATCGACGGCCGCGCCGCGGTGCTGCTCGTACTGCCGGGCAACACGCCGCAGGATCTGGCCGCGCTCGTTGTGCCGCCGAACTGCAACTCAGCCGATACCGGGCTGATCGCCGACACCCAGATCCGGCGGCCGTAGCGGTTGCCTGGGAACAGCCCCGCCTACCCTGGTGTTTACATAACGCCCGGACGCGTCATTTGCCCCGTGGCAGAAAGGCTGGCATGAGCTCTGCATCCACCGTCCGCGACGTGATCATCATCGGGTCGGGCCCGGCCGGCTATACCGCCGCGCTCTACACCGCGCGCGCCCAGCTTGCACCGCTCGTGTTCGAAGGCAGCCAGTTCGGCGGCGCGCTGATGACCACCACCGACGTGGAGAACTTCCCCGGCTTCCGCGACGGCATCACCGGTCCCGAACTGATGGACGAAATGCGCGAACAGGCCCTTCGGTTCGGCGCCGACCTGCGCATGGAGGACGTCGAGGAGATGTCACTGACCGGGTCGATCAAGACCGTCACCGTCGGCGGCGAGACCCATAAAGCGCGCGCCGTGATCCTTGCGATGGGCGCCGCCGCGCGCTATCTGGGCGTCCCCGGAGAGGCCGACCTGCTCGGCCGCGGTGTCAGCTCGTGTGCCACCTGTGACGGCTTCTTCTTCCGCGACCAGGACATCGCCGTGGTGGGCGGAGGTGACTCGGCGATGGAGGAGGCCACGTTCCTCACCCGGTTCGCCCGCAGCGTCACTCTCGTGCACCGCCGCGAGGAGTTCCGCGCCTCGAAGATCATGCTCAACCGCGCCAACGCCAACGACAAGATCCGGTTCCTCACCAACAAGGTGGTGACCGCGGTGGAGGGCGAGACCAGCGTCACCGACCTCCGGCTGCGCGACACCCGCAGCGGCGAGGACAGCACTCTGGCCGTCACCGGGGTGTTCGTCGCGATCGGACACGACCCGCGGTCGGACCTGGTACGCGGGCAGATCGACATGGATCCCGACGGCTACGTGCTGACGCGCGGCCGCAGCACCCACACTTCAGTCGACGGCGTGTTCGCCGCCGGCGACCTCGTCGACCGCACGTACCGCCAGGCCGTAACCGCCGCCGGCACCGGCTGTTCGGCCGCGATCGACGCCGAACGGTGGCTCGCCGAGACCGCCGATGCCGACATCCCCGACAACCTGATAGGAGCCCCACTGTGACCGGAACCGACAAGGCCGGCGCGACCGTCGCCGTCACCGACGATTCGTTCGCCGAAGACGTGCTGACCAACGACAGGCCCGTGCTGGTGGACTTCTGGGCTACGTGGTGCGGCCCATGCAAGATGGTTGCTCCGGTGTTGGAGGAGATCGCCAGCGAGAAGGCCGAGCAGCTCGTCGTCGCCAAGGTCGACGTCGACGCCAACCCCTCGACCGCGCGCGACTTCCAGGTCATCTCGATCCCGACGATGATTCTGTTCAAGGGGGGCGAGGCGGTGAAGCGGATCGTCGGCGCCAAGGGCAAGGCCGCGCTGCTCCGAGAACTGGAGGACATCCTGTAGACCCGGCCGGGCCGCCTGGTGTTTTCTCGATTTTGGGAACCATCTGCGAAAATACTGGCTAGCTTGTCTTGCGATCGCCGGTGTCGTGCCCAACCAGCCCGCGCTGGGTAGACACACTGCGACGACCGTGACCGAAGGGCCCGCCTATGTCGATTCTGCGCCGCGGAGACCGCAGCAGCGCGGTGACGGAGATCCGCGCTGCATTGGCCGCCCTGGGGCTGATCGACGACCCCGATTCGGACCTGACCACCGGCAGACACGCCGTGCCGGAGGTGTTCGACGCCGAGCTCGACGAGGCAGTGCGGGCCTTCCAGCAGAACCGCGGCCTGTTGGTTGACGGCATCGTTGGTGAAGCCACTTACCGGGCGCTGAAAGAGGCGTCCTACCGGCTGGGTGCCCGCATCCTTCATCACCAGTTCGGCGCCCCGATGTACGGCGACGACGTCGCGTCGCTGCAGGCCCGGCTGCAGGACCTGGGCTTCTACACAGGCTTGGTGGACGGTTATTTCGGGCTCGCCACCCACAACGCGCTGATGTCGTATCAGCGCGAGTACGGGCTCAACCCCGATGGTATTTGCGGCCCAGAAACGTTGCGCTCCTTGTATTTTCTGGGTTCGCGAGTGACCGGCGGCTCGCCGCACGCGATCCGGGAAGAGGAGCTGGTGCGGCGGTCCGGGCCTCGGTTGTCCGGTAAGCGGATCATCATCGATCCGGGCCGCGGCGGCTCCGACCACGGCGCGATCACGCAGGTGCCCGGGGGTCCGATCAGTGAAGCAGACATCCTGTGGGACTTGGCAATGCGGCTCGAGGGGCGGATGACCGCGATCGGGATGGAGACGTTCCTGTCGCGGCCCGCCGGCCGAAGCCCGCAGGACAACGAACGAGCCGCGACCGCGAATTCCGTCGGCGCTGACCTGATGATCAGCCTGCGCTGCGCCACTCAGCCCAGCCCACTGCCCAACGGCGTCGCATCGTTCTTCTTCGGCAATTCACACGGATCAGTCTCCACCATCGGCCGTAATCTCGCCGACTTCATTCAGCGAGAAGTGGTGGCCCGCACCGGATTACAAGATTGCCGTACCCACGGTCGCACGTGGGATCTGCTACGGCTGACCCGGATGCCCACCGTGCAGGTGGACATCGGCTACATCACCAATCCCCGCGACCGCGGCATGCTGGTGACCACAAATGCTCGGGATTCCATCGCCGAGGGTGTCCTCGCCGCGGTCAAGCGGCTGTACCTGCTGGGCAAAAACGATCGTCCCACAGGGACTTTCACGTTCGCCGAGCTGCTCGCCCACGAGCTTTCCGTGGAACAGGCCGGCCGGCTCAGTCCCTGAAGCCCTCGACCGAGCACGAGCCGGCTCCCACCGGCTCCAGGCGCGCGCTTTCCAGCAGCCGCTCCAGCGCCGACTCGACTTCGGCCTTCCAGCCCAGCCCCTGGTTGAGTTCCAGGCGCAGGCGCGGGAAGTAGCGGTGCGGTGCGACCACGGTGAACCCGACGTCGATGAGGAAGTCGGCCGCGATCATGCACTGGTCGAACGAACAGTCGCCGAACGGCTCGACCACCGATCGAACGTCGGGTGGCGCCGTTCGGGGGTCGACCAGCTCCTCCTCGGCCTCCTGCGTGCGGCCGAATGCCTCGAGCGCGCGGGCGCCCCGGCGGACGAGGTCGGCCACCGCCTGGGCGATGAGGTTCCCTGGCAGGTTCTCCGCATGCCCGGGCTCCACCCCCATCGTCGTCAGCAGCACCGCGTCCGGGCTGACGGGCGTGGTGGGAAAGCAGCCGGCCCGCGGCACGGCGCCGGGCGGCGCATACAGCGCGTACCCGATGCACGGCGCCTCGGTGATCGCCTCGGAGTCCTCACGGCCCGCGGGCGCCGGGACCGCAATCTGCCCGCACGATCCCCACTCCAGCGTGACCATCGACAGCCACGCTTCCTTCTCGAACTCGGGATCGGCGAGATGATCCTCGCGCCCTAGGGCCCTGGGATCGACTTCCCAGAAGACACAGCGGCGCGCGTGTTTGGGCAGCTGCTCGAAACACTCGAGCCGCAACGGCGTGATTTGTACCGACACTAGATTCTCGGGCCTCCATGCGGTGCTGATGCCAGCAGCAGCCCTTCCAGGATAGGAGAGGTCGGCCGGTACCGGCCAGTTTCCGAACAGTCGCCGAAAAGACACCTGGCGGTGTCCGAAAGCGACTGTGCCACAGGCTCTTCCGCAAACTGGCGGCTTTCTGCGGGATCGCCGTCACCCTGTTGTGTCACAGTGACGGAAAAAGTCGGTATGGCTGGACCTGGATTCTCAGTCCGCGGTGCCGTTCATCAGCGCAACAATTCGCTGGAGGTCCTCGAGGGAGCCGAATTCCACGATGATCTTGCCCTTGCGTTTGCCGAGACTGACCATCACCCGGGTGTCGAAGGTGCCCGACAGGCGTTCGGCGATCTCCTGCAGTCCGGGCATCTGGATGGGTTTGCGGCGAGGGCCCGGGGTGGGGGTCGAGTCACCACGGTTGGCTAACGTGACGGCCTCCTCGGCGGCCCTCACGGACAGTCCCTCGGCGACGATGCGGGCCGCCAATTCCTCCTGTGAGTCCGGGCCACCCTCCAGCGCGAGCAACGCCCGGGCATGACCCGCCGAAAGAACGCCGGCGGCCACCCGCCGCTGCACCGCTATCGGCAGGCGCAGGAGCCGGATCATGTTGGTGATCAGCGGACGCGACCGGCCGATGCGCGTCGCGAGTTCGTCGTGGGTAACCCCGAATTCGTCCAGCAGCTGTTGGTAGGCGGCGGCTTCTTCCAGCGGGTTCAGCTGCACGCGGTGGATGTTCTCCAGCAGCGCGTTGCGGAGCATGTCGTTGTCGGCGGTCTCGCGGACGATCGCCGGGATCGTCGCGAGGCCGGCTTCCTGCGCCGCGCGCCACCGCCGCTCCCCCATCACAAGTTGATAGCGGCCGTCGACCGCACGCACGACGACGGGTTGCATCAGGCCGAACTCGCGGATCGAGTGAACCAGCTCGGCGAGGGCCTCCTCGTCGAACACCTGGCGTGGCTGGCGGGGGTTCGGGACGATCAGGGTCGGATCGATCTCCCGGTAGACCGCGCCCACCGCCGCCGCGTCGGTGATCGGCGGTCCGCCCAAAACGACATCGGCCGCGGCGTCGCCCAGGCGCGGTCCCAGGCCGGTGTCGGTGGGACCGGTCGGAATCAGCGAAGCCAAGCCGCGGCCCAAACCGCCCTTCCTCCGTGTCGGTTGGGTCATAGTCGCCTCTCCCCTGCTGTCGCCCGGCCGCGTTCGGCGAGCTCGCGGCTCGCGTCGAGGTAGCTCATCGCCCCGCGTGATCCCGGGTCGTAGTCAATGATCGTCATGCTGTACCCGGGCGCCTCCGAGACCTTGACGCTGCGCGGGATCACGGTGCGCAACACCTTCTCGCCGAAGTACCGGCGTACCTCGTCGGCAACCTGGTCGGCTAGCTTCGTCCGCCCGTCGTACATCGTCAGGATCACCGTGGACACGTTGAGGTGGGGATTCAGGTGGGCCCTGACCATCTCGATGTTGTTCATCAACTGCGAGACTCCCTCGAGTGCGTAGTACTCGCACTGGATCGGGATCAAGACCTCGGGCGCCGCGACGAGCGCATTGATCGTCAACAGGCCGAGCGACGGCGGACAGTCGATGAACACGTAGTCGAAGTCATAGCCGTCCAGATCCGCGAGCGCGGTGCGCAACCGGTTCTCGCGCGCCACCATGCTGACCAGTTCGATCTCGGCGCCCGCCAGGTCGATGGTGGCCGGCACGCAGAACAGCCGATCGCTGTGCGGGCTCTGCCGCACCGCGTCCCGTAACGGCATCTCCCCCAGCAGCATCTCGTACGACGACGGGGTGCCCGGCTGCCGATGCTCGATGCCCAACGCGGTGCTCGCGTTGCCCTGCGGGTCGAGGTCGATCACCAACGTCTTCAGCCCTTGGATGGCCAACGCGGCGGCCAAATTCACCGCGGTGGTCGTCTTGCCCACGCCGCCCTTCTGGTTGGCGATCGTGAGCAGTCGCCGGCTGCTGGGCTTGGCCAGGCGAGGGTGCGTCGTGTGCAGAACGTGCATCGCGCGTTCGGCCGCCGCCCCGATCGGCGTGTCGAAGGAGTCGTTCGCGTCCCATGTTTCACGTGAAACATCGGGGGCCTGCGCGGCCCCGCCCGGCATCTCAGTCGGGCTCATCGTTGCCTCCTGCTTGCCGCCCGGCGTTGTCCCGCTGCCCGCGTGGGTGCGGTCGATCCCCGGTGCGCCACGACCACCGTGGCCGGCGGATCTAAATAGTCCACGCCACATCTCATCACCCTGACACCGTCGGCGCCCAACGACGCCATCACACGCCGTTGTTCTTCTACTTCGTCGAAAGCCCGCTCCCCTTTTATCGCCAGCATCCGGCCGCCGGGCCGGATCAACGGCATGCACCACCCGGTCAGCTTGTCCAGCGACGCGACGGCCCGCGACACCGCGACATCGACCTCGCCCACCTCGGCACGTACGCTCGCATCCTCCGCCCGCCCCCGCAACACGGCGACGTCCAGTCCGAGGACAGCAACAGCTTCCCGCAAGAATTCGCTGCGGCGCAACATGGGCTCGACCAACGTGACCCTCAGGTCGGGTCGCGCGAGGGCCAGCGGCACGCCCGGCAGCCCCGCGCCGCTACCCACGTCGACGACGCGATCGCCCCGGCCGATGAGTTCACCGACCGCCGCACTGTTGAGCAGGTGGCGTTCCCAGAGCCGCTCGACTTCCCGAGGACCCAACAGCCCGCGCTCGACACCGGCATCCGCAAGGAGTACCGCGAAGCGCGTCGCTTTCTCGAGCCGGTCGCCGAAGACACGCTGCGCCTCCGGCGGCGCCTCGGCCAAGCCGACATGTTTCACGTGAAACATCCTCCTCGGCTCCCCAGCTGCGAGCGCAGAACTACACGCGTGTAACTCTCAGTCGAGCAAAACGACGACCCGGCGCGACGGCTCCACGCCCTCGCTCTCGCTGCGGACACCGTTGACCGCGGCGACCGCGTCGTGCACGATCTTGCGCTCGAACGGCGTCATCGGCGCGAGCTGCTCGCGTTCGCCGGTCTCCAGAACTCGCCGCGCGACCTTGTCGCCGAGGGCGGCCAGTTCCTCCCGCCGGCGCCGGCGCCAGCTCGCGATGTCGAGCATCAGCCTGCTCCGCTCGCCGGTCTTCTGGTGAACCGCGAGCCTCGTCAACTCCTGCAGTGCATCGAGAACCTCGCCGTGCCGGCCGACGAGCTTGGTCAGATCGTCTCCGCCATCAATGCTCACAACAGCCCGGTTCCCCTCGACGTCGAGATCGATGTCTCCGTCGAAGTCCAACAGGTCCAACAGCTCTTCAAGGTAATCGCCGGCAATCTCTCCCTCGGCGACCAGTCGCTCCTCGAGATCGTCGGCCTTGTGCGCCACTTCCGCGTTCGCGGTTTCGTCAACCCGTTCGGTGGTTTCGGCGTCGGTCATCGCTGCCCTCTCCCTCTTCGGCCGGTCGTTCGGCCTAACGTTTGCGCTTCTTCGGCCGCGCTCCGGGGCGCGGCGTCCGGGCGGTGGAGCCGTTGGGACGCGGTCCGGGATTCGGCTTCGTCGCCTTCGTGTCAGGTGCGTCCGCGTCCTTCGACGCCGCCTCGTCGCCCTTCACCGCGTCGCCGGCGGGTGGTCCCCCGGCACCGTTGGCAGATCCCGATACGGCCTTGCGGGGCGGCCGCGACGGTTTCGCGCCCGGCGGCGGCGCGTTGGCCGCCCGCCGCTCCATGGCCTCGACCCTCTTCGCTTCGTCTTCGTTTTCGATCTTCCCGAAGACGTAGTGCTGCTGGCCGAACGTCCAGATGTTGTTCGAGAACCAGTACAGGATGATCGCGAGCGGGAGGAACGGACCGCCGACCACCACGCCGAGCGGGAACACGTACAGCGCGAGCTTGTTCATCAGCGCCGTCTGCGGGTTCGCGGCAGCCTCGGGGCTCTGCCTCGCGACGGAGGCGCGGCTGTTGAAGTACGTCGCGATGCCGGCCAGGATCATCACCGGCAAGCCAACGGCGATCAGCGCCGCACGATCGAAATGAGTGAACGCGTCCAGACCAGTCCGTTGCGTCATGAACGCGCCGATGGGTGCGCCGAACAAATTCGCGTCCAGGAAGTGCGCCACATCGGTCGGGCTGAACACGTAATTCCCCGTAGCGCGGTTCTGGGCCACGGACAGGTGCGGCTGACCGAGCCCACCCGTGGTCCGGTTGAACGAACGCAGAACGTGATACAGGCCCAGGAACACCGGAATCTGCGCGAGCATCGGCAGGCATCCCAGGACCGGATTGAACCCGTGCTCGCGCTGCAGCTTCTGCATCTCCAGCGCCATCCGCTGGCGGTCCTTGCCGTACTTCTTTTGCAGCGCCTTGATCTGCGGCTGCAATTCCTGCATCTGCCGGGTCGTGCGGATCTGCCGGACGAACGGCTTGTAGAGGATCGCCCGCAGCGTGAACACCAAGAACATCACCGCCAGCGCCCAGGCGAAGAAGTTGGCCGGCCCCAGGAAGAACGCGAAGAGCTTGTACCAGAGCCACATGATCGCCGACACCGGATAGTAGATGATGTCGAGGCTGAACCAATTAAACACGGGACGTGCTCTCCCCTCGCTTCGCTGGCGCGCCCCAGACATGGTCGACGACGGTTGGCCAACGGCCCACGGCTTTGCGCTCGGGTATCGGATCCCATCCTCCCCGATGCCACGGCCCGCACTTCGCCAGGCGCAGCGCGGCCAGCCAGCCGCCGCGGATCAAGCCGTATTCGGTCAGCGCGTCGACCGCGTACTGGCTACATGTCGGGGTGAATCGGCATGTCGGCAGCCGCAGTGGCGACATGTAGGTCCGGTATAGCTCGATCAGAAAGATCACCGTCCGCACCGGAGCCCTGCGTATGGGCGAAATCGCCTGCGGCACCAGCGGTTTCATCGTGTATCCTCCGCCAGCAGTCGGGCGCGCGCCAGTCCGTCCCGCAGCTGCTGCTCCAACCGTGCGGAAATCGCATGCCTACTGCTCGGCAGCGCGCGGATCACGACACGATCCGCTGGATCCAGCTCGCCCAGCACCGAACGCGCCGCGTGGCGCAGGCGCCGGGCAACCCGGTGGCGCTGCACCGCCGACCCCACAGATTTCGAAACCACCAACCCAATCCTCGGTCCGGATGCACCGACCGCCCCCGCGGCCCGTTGCGCGTGCACGACAATGTCGGGTTCGACCGCCCGCACGCCGTCCTTCACCGTCGCGCCGAACTCCATCGACCGCGTCATCCGGTTCTGAGCCGGCAGCACGTCGCTGTCCGCAGCCGATGTCAGGCAGTCAGCGACCGACGGCCCTTGCGACGCCGGTTCGACACGATCGCACGGCCCGCCCGGGTACGCATCCGCAGCCGGAACCCGTGCACACGGGCCCGCCGACGGTTGTTGGGCTGGAAGGTGCGTTTGCCCTTGGCCACGGCATTCTCCTCGTCCTGGCACCCTCAGGCCCGCGCAGTGTCCGCTCGCTCGCGCGATTGGACGCGGTGGCCGTTGGTAAGCTCTTCGTCTCGCTCCCTGACCGGCGCGTACCCCGGGACAATCCCCGGTTCGCTGCCGTATCGCCGACTTTCGGGCGACTGTTCGAGGGTACTGACCCACTTTCTCGGGGTCAAACTTCGTCCCAACGGCCGCCCGGCGTTCACTGCCGTCACAATCGTCACGCCCCCGAGAACTCTCTTCAATAACCCGTCGGCAATGTTGTGGAACGGTTGGCCCGCAGCGCCGAAAACTGTTAGCTTCTGCCAATGCCGTTTCAGATCGGAACGGCCGCGGACAACGAAGCAACGGTGCCTGGTCGGAACCAGCCGCGACGCCACGGCTGTCAGCACCCCGACCACCCACCCGAGCTAGGCGACGACGTGACGGTGACGGCTGTCCTGTCCACACCTGTGGATAACTATGTGGACAGCCGGCGATCGAGCTATTCGTCGGCACTGCACTGACGACAAGGGGGTACTCGTCGTTGACGGACGAGCCCGATTCGCCTTTCGCGGAGGTCTGGAACACGGTGGTCGCCGAACTAAACGGCGACGACAGCAACGGGTCGGTCGCCGGCATCAACGGTGACCACTCGACGCCGCAACTCACGCCCCAGCAGCGTGCATGGTTGACGCTGGTTAAACCGCTCACAATTGCCGAAGGCTTCGCGTTACTGTCCGTTCCGAACAGCTTCGTCCAGAACGAGATCGAACGCGGGCATCTCCGCACGCAAATCATCGACGCCCTTAGCCGTCAGCTTGGTCACAGGGTGGAACTAGCCGTCCGCATCGCGCCCCCCGACGAACACCACACCGACCCGGCCGCCGCACCCCCAGCTAACTACGAAAGCGATACCGACGAGATCGACGAGGACAGCGAAGCGTTGGCCAGCGCGCAAGAATCGTGGCCGTCCTACTTCATCGACAAACCGCAAAACGGCGGAGCGAGCCCGTCCGAAGGCGTCAGCCTGAACAAGCGCTACACGTTCGACACCTTCGTCATCGGCGCCTCCAACAGGTTTGCTCACGCCGCCGCGCTGGCGATTGCTGAAGCGCCGGCCCGCGCCTACAACCCGCTGTTCATCTGGGGCGAGTCGGGCCTCGGAAAAACCCATCTCTTGCACGCGGCTGGGAACTACACCCAACGACTCTTCCCCGGCATGCGGGTGAAGTACGTCTCGACCGAAGAATTCACCAACGACTTCATCAACTCACTGCGCGACGACCGCAAGGTGGCCTTCAAACGCAGCTACCGCGACATCGACGTACTGCTCGTCGACGACATCCAGTTCATCGAAGGCAAGGAAGGCATCCAGGAGGAGTTCTTCCATACCTTCAACACGCTGCACAACGCCAACAAGCAGATCGTCATCTCATCGGACCGTCCGCCCAAGCAGCTGGCCACCCTCGAGGACCGCCTCCGCACCCGCTTCGAGTGGGGGCTGATCACCGACGTGCAGCCGCCCGAGCTCGAGACCCGCATCGCCATCTTGCGTAAGAAGGCACAGATGGAGCGGCTCGACGTTCCCGATGAGGTCCTCGAGCTCATCGCGAGCGCCATCGAACGCAACATCCGCGAACTCGAGGGTGCCCTGATCCGGGTCACCGCATTCGCGTCGCTCAACAAGACCCCCATCGACCGCGCCCTCGCAGAGATCGTCCTGCGCGACCTGATCTCCGACGTCGGCACGATGCAAATCAGCACCGCGACGATCATGGCCGCCACCGCCGAATACTTCGGAACCACAGTCGAGGAACTTCGCGGCCCCGGCAAGACGCGCGCCCTGGCGCAGTCACGCCAAATCGCGATGTACCTCTGCCGCGAACTCACCGACCTGTCCCTGCCGAAGATCGGTCAGGCGTTCGGCCGCGATCACACCACCGTGATGTACGCCCAGAAGAAGATCCTCAGCGAGATGGCACACCGGCGTGAGGTCTTCGATCACGTCAAGGAACTCACGACCCGAATCCGACAGCGTTCCAAACGCTGAGCCACCAGTTGCTGTGCATAACTTGTGCACAACCCCGTGGATCAACCCGGTCCGCGAACCGCGGCCATGCACAACCCTTACCGATCCACAGTCACTGCACCGCCACGCCGCGCGGCTGCACCACAATGCGCACATCCCCATAGCACCGCCATCCAGCGCCGATGACAGCTTATGCACAGCATGCACAGCCCCTACTACTACTACTTCTATATCTTCGGATAAATCCCCTAGAAGAAGCCCTTGGGGAACGCTTCGTCCACACCGTCACGCCGGTTCTCGCCACCCGCTTGTCACCCCGATCGATTAGCTTTGATCAAGCTGCCAAAAGCTCTACGGTGGTGCTTCGAAGGCCATTACGGTCGTCGTAGCGTGTGACGGTCACAGGGAGAGACACTGAAGTGGCGACGACGATGGGGCTGACCGATCTGAAGTTCCGCCTGGTGCGGGAGGACTTCGCCGACGCGGTGGCGTGGGTGGCACGTAACCTGCCGACGCGACCGACGGTGCCCGTGCTGGCAGGGGTGTTGCTGGCCGGCACCGATTCGGGGCTGACGATCTCGGGGTTCGACTACGAAGTATCCGCAGAAGTGGCGGTTCCAGCCGAAATAGCTTCTCCGGGAAAGGTTTTGGTGTCTGGTCGGCTTCTCTCCGACATCACCAGGGCGTTGCCGGCCAAACCGGTCGACGTGAGCGTCGACGGCACTCGGGTGTCATTGACCTGCGGGAGCTCGCGGTTCTCCCTGCCGACGATGGCGGTCGAGGACTACCCGGCGCTGCCTGAGTTACCCGACGAAACCGGCGTGATCTCGGCCGATGTGTTCGCCGAGGCCGTCGGGCAGGTCGCGGTGGCGGCCGGGCGAGACGACACGTTGCCCATGCTGACCGGTATCCGCGTCGAGATCTCGGGTGACACCGTAGTTTTGGCAGCCACCGATCGATTCCGGCTGGCCGTCCGGGAGCTGACGTGGTCTACCGGCTCAGGCGACATGGAGGCCGCCGTGTTGGTGCCGGCCAAGACGTTGGCCGAGGCCGCGAAGGCGGGCGTGGGCGGCGGTGATGTGCAGTTGGCGCTCGGGGCCGGTGCCGCGGTCGGAAAGGAGGGGCTGCTGGGGATCCGCAGCGAAGGCAAGCGCAGCACCACGCGCCTGCTAGACGCGGAATTCCCGAAGTTCCGGCAGCTGCTGCCCGCCGAGCACACCGCGGTCGCCACGCTCGATGTCACCGAATTGACCGAAGCCATCAAACGCGTCGCTCTGGTTGCCGACCGTGGCGCTCAGGTGCGGATGGAGTTCGGCGATGGCTCGTTGCGGCTCTCTGCCGGCGCGGATGATGTGGGACGGGCCGAAGAGGACATGCCGGTCGATTTCGCCGGCGACCCGCTGATCATCGCGTTCAATCCGACCTACCTCACGGACGGGCTCGGGTCGCTGCACACCGAAAAGGTGACGTTCGGCTTTACCACCCCGAGCCGACCAGCGGTGTTGCGGCCGGCCGGCGACGACGAGGGTCTCGACGGTTCCGGCACCCCCCCGTTCCCGGCGACGCACACCGATTACGTCTACCTGTTGATGCCGGTGCGGCTGCCTGGCTGACCGGTTCTCGTGCGCAATCGAGAGAGGACACGCATGCAGCTGGGGTTCGTCGGTCTGGGCAAGATGGGCTTCAACATGCGCGAGCGGTTGCGCGAAGGCGGCCACGAGGTAGTCGGCTATGACCCGCGGCCCGAAGTCACCGATGTGCCGTCGTTGGCCGCGTTGGCCGAGGTACTCACGTCGCCACGGATTGTGTGGGTCATGGTGCCGTCCGGACCCGTCACCCACGAAACCATCGGTGCGTTGGTTGACGTCCTCAGCACCGGAGATCTTGTGATCGACGGCGGCAACTCGCGGTTCACCGAAGACGGCCCACACGCGAAATTGTTGGGTGACAAGGGAATCAGGTTCCTCGACGCGGGGGTCTCCGGAGGCATCTGGGGCCTGAAGGAAGGCTATGGCCTGATGGTCGGCGGCAGTGACGACGACGTGGAACGTGCGATGCCGATCTTCGACACCCTGCGGCCGGCCGGGGTGCGCGAACTCGGATTCGTGCACGCGGGCCCGGTGGGCGCCGGGCATTACGCCAAGATGGTCCACAACGGCGTCGAGTATGGGCTGATGACCTCGTACGCCGAGGGGTACGAACTGCTCGCAGCGGAGAAACTGATCAAAGACCCCCGGGCGGTGATCGAGGCGTGGACGAACGGCACGGTAGTTCGATCCTGGCTGCAGCAATTGCTGGCCAAGGCGCTGAAGGAAGACCCAGGTCTCGAGAAGATCAGCGGCTACACCGAGGATTCCGGCGAGGGACGATGGACAGTCGAGGAGGCGATTGCGCACCGCGTTCCTGTCCCGGTGATCGCGGCATCGCTGTTCGCGCGCTTCCTGTCCCGCCAGGACGACTCCCCTACGATGAAAGCCGTGTCCGCATTGCGTAACCAGTTCGGTGGCCACGCTGTGAAGCGTGTCTCCCAATCGGGGTAGGCGCGTTGTACGTTCGGCACCTTGGGCTGCGCGATTTTCGGTCGTGGGCCCACGTTGACATGGATCTCGAGCCGGGCCGCACGGTGTTCGTCGCCCCGAACGGTTATGGCAAGACCAATCTGCTCGAGGCGCTGTGGTATTCGTCGACGCTGAACTCCCACCGGGTGGCCGCCGACGCGCCGCTGGTGCGCGTGGGCGCTCCGCGCGCGGTGGTGTCGACGATCGTGGTGAACGAGGGCCGAGAACTGGCCGTCGACCTGGAGATCACAGCAGGCAAGGCCAACAAGGCGCGACTGAACCGATCGCCGGTGCGGGCGGCGCGGGAAGTGGTCGGCGTGTTGCGGGCCGTGCTGTTCGCGCCCGAGGATCTGGCGTTGGTGCGCGGCGAACCCGGTGAACGCCGCCGCTATCTCGATGAGCTGGCGACCCTGCGCCGCCCGACCGTGTCCGGCGTGCGCGCCGACTACGACCGCGTGCTGCGGCAGCGGGCCGCGCTGCTGAAGACGGCGGTCGGGCAACGGGGCCGGGCGGACCGCGGCCTGCTCGACACGCTTGACATCTGGGACGGCCACCTGGCGGCGCACGGTGCGCGGCTGCTTGCCGCGCGTCTCGAGCTCGTCACCGAGTTGCGGCCGGAGGTCCAGAAGGCGTATCAACTGTTGGCGCCGTCGTCCCGTGGGGTCGACATCTGCTATCGGGCCAGCGTCGGCGTGGATACCGCCGACCCCGGCGTCGAGTTTCTCGAGGCCGCACTCCTGGACGCGTTGGCTCGGCGTCGGGACGCCGAGCTTGAGCGCGGGGTGTGTCTGGTCGGGCCACATCGCGACGACCTGGAACTACGCCTGGGTGATCAGCCCGCGAAGGGTTTCGCCTCCCATGGTGAATCGTGGTCGATGACGCTCGCATTGCGGCTGGCCGCCTACGAACTGCTCCGCTCCGACGGCACCGATCCGGTGCTGTTGCTCGATGACGTGTTCGCCGAACTGGACTCGGCCCGACGGCGAGCGCTCGCCGACGTCGCGGCATCCGCCGAACAGGTTTTGGTGACCGCTGCGGTAGGCGACGACATCCCCGCCGGTTGGGACGCCCGCCGGGTGGCCATTGGTCTGCGCGATGACGACAGCGGCCGCGTTTCGGTGGTGGCGCCATGAACGACGACGAGCTGATGAAAGACCTCGTGCGCCGCACGCTGGAGGAAGCGCGGGGGGCGGCGCGCAGCCAGGGCAAGAATGTCGGGCAGGGCCGCCGCTCCCCCACCGCGCGCCGGGTCGCCGGCTCGGCTCGGCGGCGCAATTGGTCGGGCCCGGGCCCGGACTCCCGCGACCCCCAGCTCCTCGGCTCGGCGGCGCGAGACCTCGCGAAGAGCCGTGGCTGGTCGTCCCGGGTGGCCGAAGGCGCGGTGCTTGGGCAGTGGCGCTCGGTGGTCGGCGAGCAGATCGCTGCCCACGCCGCGCCCACCGCGCTGCGCGACGGTGTGTTGAGGATCACCGCGGAGTCGACCGCCTGGGCGACCCAGTTGCGGATGGTGCAGGCGCAACTTCTGGCCAAGATCGCCGCGGCGGTCGGCGACGGCGTCGTCACGGCGGTGAAGATCACCGGTCCGGCGGCTCCGTCGTGGCGCAAGGGGGCGCTGCACATCGCCGGTCGCGGCCCCCGCGACACGTACGGGTAAGCCGCTCCTGACCGTCGGCTGAGAGGCGCCAGAATGCGCCGAACATGTTTCGCAAGCGTCAGGACGAGGCGATGACCGAGAAATTTAGCTCACGGCGCATATAGGTGTGTAGAAACGCCGCCGCAGAATCGGTGCCCCCCATAATTCCCGGTAGACTGATCAAGAACACCTGCAGGCGGTGACATACCGCTCGAATGCGACCCCCAAGGAGACCTGTCCGACCGTGGCTGCCCAGAAGAAAAAAGCACAAGCGGAGTACGGCGCCCAATCCATCACAATTCTCGAAGGGTTGGAGGCCGTCCGCAAACGCCCCAGCATGTATATCGGCTCGACCGGCGAGCGGGGCTTGCACCATCTGGTCTGGGAAGTGGTGGACAACGCGGTCGACGAGGCAATGGCCGGTTACGCCACCCGGGTTGACGTCAGGCTGCTGGAGGACGCCAGCGTCGAAGTCAAAGATGACGGCCGCGGCATCCCGGTCGCCATGCACGCCTCGGGCATCCCGACCGTCGACGTGGTGATGACCCAGTTGCACGCGGGCGGCAAGTTCGACTCCGACGCCTACGCGGTTTCCGGCGGCCTGCACGGCGTCGGCGTGTCGGTGGTCAACGCGCTTTCCACCCGTCTCGAGGTGGAAATCAGCCGCGACGGCTACGAGTGGTTCCAGTACTACGACAACTCGGTGCCCGGCACCCTGAAGCAGGGCGAGGCCAAGAAGAAGACCGGCACGACGGTGCGGTTCTGGGCCGACCCGGCGGTGTTCGAAACGACCGAGTACGACTTCGAGACCGTTGCGCGGCGCCTGCAGGAGATGGCGTTCCTGAACAAGGGCCTGACCATCACGCTGACCGACGAACGAGCCACACCGGAAGAGGTGGTCGACGAGGTCGTCAGCGACACCGCCGAAGCGCCCAAGTCCGCGAAAGAGAAAGCCGAGGAGGCGCAGGCCCCCCACAAAGTGCGGCAGCGCACCTTCCACTACCCAGGTGGGCTGGTCGACTTCGTCAAGCACATCAACCGCACGAAGCAGCCGATTCACAGCAGCGTCGTCGACTTCTCGGGCAAGGGCCCGGGTCACGAGGTCGAGGTCGCGATGCAGTGGAACGCGGGCTATTCGGAGTCGGTGCACACCTTCGCCAACACCATCAACACCCACGAAGGCGGCACCCATGAGGAAGGGTTTCGCGCCGCCCTGACATCCGTGGTGAACAAATACGCCAAAGACCGCAAGCTGCTCAAGGACAAGGACCCGAACCTCACCGGCGACGACATCCGGGAGGGTCTGGCCGCGGTGATCTCCGCCAAGGTCTCCGAGCCGCAGTTCGAGGGCCAGACCAAAACCAAG
This sequence comes from uncultured Actinomycetota bacterium, assembly GCA_963811535.1. Lineage (GTDB taxonomy): Bacteria > Actinomycetota > Actinomycetes > Mycobacteriales > Mycobacteriaceae > Mycobacterium. The sequence goes on from CAWERF010000005.1 coordinate 1,258,932, forward strand.
CTGGGCAACACCGAAGTGAAGTCGTTCGTGCAGCGGGTCTGCAACGAACAGCTCACCCACTGGTTCGAGTCAAATCCAGCCGATGCCAAAGTGGTTGTCAATAAGGCCGTTTCGTCGGCCCAAGCCCGCATCGCGGCGCGCAAGGCTCGTGAGTTGGTGCGCCGCAAGAGCGCGACCGACATCGGCGGCCTGCCCGGGAAGCTGGCCGACTGCCGGTCCACCGATCCACGGAAGTCCGAATTGTATGTGGTGGAGGGCGACTCAGCCGGCGGCTCGGCGAAGAGCGGCCGCGACTCGATGTTCCAGGCGATCCTGCCGTTGCGCGGCAAGATCATCAACGTGGAGAAGGCCCGCATCGACCGGGTGCTGAAAAACACCGAGGTGCAGGCGATCATCACCGCGCTGGGCACCGGCATCCACGACGAGTTCGACATCAGCAAGCTGCGGTATCATAAGATCGTCCTGATGGCCGACGCCGACGTCGACGGCCAGCACATCTCGACGCTGCTTCTTACGCTGCTGTTCCGGTTCATGAAGCCGCTGATCGAGAACGGCCACGTGTTCCTGGCGCAGCCACCGCTGTACAAGCTGAAATGGCAACGTGCCGAACCGGAGTTTGCGTATTCAGATCGCGAGCGCGACGCGTTGCTCGACGTCGGGCTGAAAGCCGGCAGGAAGATCAACAAGGACGACGGCATTCAGCGCTACAAGGGCCTCGGTGAGATGGACGCCAGGGAGCTGTGGGAAACCACGATGGACCCGACCGCCCGGGTGCTGCGCCAGGTCACCCTCGACGACGCCGCCGCTGCCGACGAGCTGTTCTCGGTGTTGATGGGCGAAGACGTCGACGCCCGCCGCAGCTTTATCACCCGCAACGCCAAAGACGTGCGCTTCCTGGACGTTTAGTGCCGAATCTACAACGAGGACCACATGACTGATACGACGCTGCCGCCAGACGACGAGGTCGACCGGATCGAGCCGGTCGACATCCAGCAGGAGATGCAGCGCAGCTACATCGATTACGCGATGAGTGTAATCGTGGGCCGCGCGCTGCCCGAGGTCCGCGACGGCCTCAAGCCGGTGCACCGCCGCGTGCTCTATGCGATGTTCGACTCCGGCTTCCGGCCGGACCGCAGCCACGCCAAGTCAGCCCGCTCAGTGGCCGAGACGATGGGCAACTACCACCCGCATGGCGACGCGTCGATCTACGACACGTTGGTGCGCATGGCGCAGCCGTGGTCGTTGCGCTATCCCCTCGTCGACGGGCAGGGCAACTTCGGCTCGCCGGGCAACGATCCACCGGCCGCGATGAGGTACACCGAGGCGCGGCTGACCCCGCTTGCGATGGAGATGCTGCGCGAAATCGACGAGGAGACCGTCGATTTCATCCCGAACTACGACGGCCGCGTCCAGGAACCGACGGTTCTGCCCAGCCGGTTTCCGAACCTGTTGGCCAACGGTTCCGGCGGCATTGCCGTCGGGATGGCGACGAACATCCCGCCGCACAACCTGCGCGAGCTGGCCGAGGCGGTGTTCTGGTGTCTCGAAAACCCGGAGGCGGACGAGGAGTCCACCCTGGCGGCCGTCACCCAGGGTGTCAAAGGGCCCGACTTCCCCACCGCAGGCTTGATCGTTGGCACCCAAGGGATTACCGATGCCTACACCACCGGCCGCGGCTCGATCCGCATGCGCGGGGTGGTGGAGATCGAGGAGGACAACAAGGGCCGAACCTCGCTCGTCATCACCGAGCTGCCCTACCAGGTCAACCACGACAACTTCATCACCTCGATCGCCGAGCAGGTCCGCGACGGAAAACTCAACGGAATTGCCAACATTGAGGACCAGGGCAGCGAACGGGTCGGGGTCCGCATCGTCGTCGAGCTCAAGCGCGACGCGGTCGCCAAAGTGGTGCTGAACAACCTCTACAAGCACACTCAGCTGCAGACGAGCTTCGGCGCCAACATGCTGGCGATCGTCGACGGCGTCCCCCGGACGCTGCGGCTCGATCAGCTGATCCGGCACTACGTCAACCATCAGCTCGACGTGATCGTCCGGCGGACGACCTACCGGCTGCGCAAGGCCAACGAGCGGGCCCACATCCTGCGCGGCCTCGTCAAGGCCCTCGACGCGCTCGACGAGGTGATCGCGCTGATCCGTGCGTCGGAGACCGTCGACGATGCTCGTGCCGGCTTGATCGAGCTGCTCGACATCGATGAGATCCAGGCGCAGGCCATCCTCGACATGCAGCTGCGCCGGCTCGCGGCCCTTGAGCGCCAGCGCATCATCGACGACCTGGCCAAGATCGAGGTCGAGATCGCCGACCTCGAGGACATCCTCGCCAAGCCGGAGCGCCAACGCGGCATCGTCCGCGACGAACTGGCCGAGATCGCGGACAAACACGGCGACGACCGCCGCACGCGCATCATCGCCGCCGACGGCGAGGTCACCGACGAGGACCTGATCGCCCGCGAGGACGTCGTCGTGACGATCACCGAAACCGGCTATGCCAAGCGCACGAAGACCGACCTGTACCGCAGCCAGAAGCGCGGCGGAAAGGGCGTGCAGGGCGCCGGGCTCAAGCAGGACGACATTGTCGCGCACTTCTTCGTCTGCTCGACGCACGACTGGATCCTGTTCTTCACGACGCAGGGCCGGGTCTATCGCGCGAAGGCTTACGACCTACCGGAAGCTTCCCGCACGGCGCGGGGCCAGCATGTGGCCAATCTGCTGGCGTTCCAGCCCGAGGAGCGCATCGCCCAGGTCATTCAGATCCGCGGGTATGACGACGCGCCGTACCTGGTGCTGGCCACCCGCAATGGGCTGGTCAAGAAGTCCCGGCTGACCGACTTCGACTCGAACCGCTCCGGTGGGATCGTCGCGATCAACCTGCGCGACGGCGACGAACTGGTCGGCGCGGTGCTGTGCTCGGCCGAGGATGACTTGTTGTTGGTGTCGGCGAAGGGCCAGTCGATCCGGTTCACCGCAAGCGACGAGGCGCTACGCCCGATGGGCCGGGCCACCTCCGGTGTGCAGGGCATGCGGTTCAACGCCGAAGACCGGCTGCTGTCGCTGAACGTCGTCCGCGAGGACACATATCTGCTGGTCGCGACCTCGGGCGGCTACGCGAAACGCACCCCGATCGAGGAATACCCGGTGCAGGGGCGCGGCGGCAAAGGGGTGTTGACAGTCCAGCACGACCGCCGACGTGGCAATCTGGTCGGAGCGCAGGTCGTCGACGACGACACGGAGCTGTACGCCATCACATCGGGTGGCGGCGTGATCCGGACCGCCGCGCGACAGGTCCGCAAGGCCGGGCGCCAGACCAAGGGCGTTCGGTTGATGAACCTGGGTGAGGGCGACACACTGGTTGCCATTGCTCGGAACGCCGAGGAAGGTGACAGTACGGACAGTACGGACAGCACGGCGCGGCCGGATACCGACGCGACATGACCACTAAGGAGCTTCAGTGAGCTCACCGAACGATCCGGGCAACGGGAACGGACGAACCGGCGGTCCACGGTCGCAGGGGTCGGGTCCGATCTCGACCTCTGGCCCGCTCGCCGACCGCGGCGAGGTACCGCCGCGGCAGCGCGGCCCCGCCGCACGTGCCGGCCAGGCGCGCAGGACGGCGCCGGACGCCTCGGCAACCAATTCCGATGTCGACGATCGGATCAACCGGTTCATCTCCGGTTCGTCGACTTCGGGGCAGACAGCGGAATCGGAGGCCCCGCCGCCGCCCCCGTCGCGCACCGAGACCTACCGCAGCGAGCTGCCGGACTTGTCGGGACCTATCCCCCGGCCGGCGCTACCGCGAAAGGCCCAACCCGACCAGGCGGGCCGTGAGCACTCGGACTCGTCGGCTCCTACCTCTCGCGTGCAGGTGGGAACCCGCTCGCGGGGACCGCTACGCGCGAGCATGCAGATCCGGCGGGTCGACCCGTGGAGCGTGCTCAAGGTGTCGCTGGTGCTGTCGGTGGCGCTGTTCTTCGTCTGGATGATCGCGGTCGCATTCCTCTACCTGGTCCTCGGCGGAATGGGCGTCTGGAGCAAGCTCAACAGCAACGTCGGCGACCTGCTGACGAATACCAGCAACACCGAGCTGGTCTCCAGCGGCACGATTTTCGGCGGCGCGGCGTTGATCGGCCTGGTGAACATCGTTCTGCTGACCGCGATGGCGACCGTCGGTGTGTTCATCTACAACCTCACCACGGACCTGGTCGGCGGCATCGAGGTGACGCTCGCCGACCGGGATTGATGGTTTGGGCGGTGACCGCGATTGCGGTAGTCTCGTCCGTCGGCCGTACCGGAGTACGGGCCTATAGCTCAGGCGGTTAGAGCGCTTCGCTGATAACGAAGAGGTCGGAGGTTCGAGTCCTCCTAGGCCCACGGAAGGTACACCATGAGGCTGGTCCCGCTGATCGTCGCACTCGCGATTGTCGTGGTGGTGTGGCGGTCGCGGCGCGGCGTCGAGGTGTGGCACGTGGCAGTCGACCAGTCCGCTGGTCGCCTCCAGGGGCCTTAGCTCAGCTGGTAGAGCGCTGCCTTTGCAAGGCAGATGTCGGGAGTTCGAGTCTCCTAGGCTCCACAGCGTAACCGCAGGTAAACGGTCCGGGCCGGGGCCACTAGCGCACCACCTGCAGCCGGGTGGGCACATCTTTGGGCACACTGCGCAGACGCATGCAATGAATCCAGGCGGTCGGCCACGTTCTGCAGCTCGTCCTGATACAGGTGCCCGTACCGGTCCAGGATCAGCGTCGCCGACTTGTGGCCGAGCATCTGCTGGACGGCCTTGATGCTGGCGCCCGCGCTGAAGCACGTCAAGCTGGCCAGACACCGTGCGGCCGCCGCCGCCTATGAGCGCCTCGTATTCACGCACGGCCGGCCATGCGTCGCCATAGATGCCGCGCGGGTCGCCGGCGAAATACCAGGCGTGCTGCTGTTCGGCGCGGGCGCTGATCTCGGCGCGCCGGCTGGGCAACGACGGGAGAAGAAGGGACTTAGGCCGCACCCGCGTCTTCGAGGTTGATCGAACGCCGACCCAGGCGGGCCGGTTGCGTCCGTCGGCACCCGAAAGTTCAAGGCGCACAACGAAAGAAACTCTTCCCCCCGTCCCACCGCTGAGTACCATTAACCCCATGCAATACATGGATCGGCGCACCATGCTGTGCGCCATAGCAGTCACCGTGCTGGCGGCTGCCCGGGCCGCGACGGCCGGCGCCGCCCCGGTCCGATGGAAAATCCCGATGGGCCGGGTGCCCGCACCGGCCGGTGTGCTCACCCGGCTGCCCGGCGACGGCAATCAGATGGCGCTCACCGTCGACGACGGCACCAGCGTTCCGGTGGTGGGCGCGTTCGCCCAGTTCTGCCACGACACCGGCATCCGGTTGACCTTCTTCGTCAACGGCGTCAACAGTTCATGGTCGGTCAACGCGCCCGCGCTGCGGCCGATGGTGGATTCCGGGCAGATTCAGATGGGCAACCACACCTGGTCGCACCCCTACCTCAACCGCATCGGGCTGAGCGCGGTAGCCGACCAGATCCGCCGCAACGCCGATTTCCTGACCAACACCTACGGCGTGAACGGCACCCCGTTTTTCCGTCCGCCCTACGGCGTTCATAACGCAGACATCGACCCGGTGGCCGCCGATCTTGGCTACACCACGATCACGATGTGGAGCGGCGACGTCGGTGACTCGCGGCCTGAGAACGAAACCAGCCTCGTCGCCAACGCCGCGAAGTCATTTCAGCCGCAACAGATCGTGATTGCCCACGCGAACCTGCCCACCATCACCCACTGCTACCCGCAGTTGATCGACATCATCCAAAGCCGCAACCTGCAACCCGTGACCCTCAACGACGTCTTCACATAGCACGCCAATCACACGGGTTACTCGACGGCCTAACGTCGTGGGTATAAAACCAGTCCAAGGGCTTCGGAGTCGGCGCTGACCTCGTCGGTCGTGCTGAGAGCGCCGCAACGATGGGCCTAAACGCCATCGCACCGGGCGCCGGACAGGCAGCCCAGGTGGGTGTGCAGCTCGCCAACCGCGCCGTCGGCTACGGGTCAGCTCGCTGGCATCGGCGTCGAAGGACTATTGGAAACCTTCGGCTTGAATGACACTCCGCTCGGCGATCCGTCCAAGTCGGCGATCGGCCGTGTCGCGCCCGGCTTCGCCGGCGCCCACCCCACCGCGCCCAACACTGCCGGCCAGTCGGCGCCACCACTGAAACCCGAAGACGCGCAACGGCAGCAGGGCCCCGGCGCACAGGGACCACAGCGACATATTGGCGTGAACATCGAGCAAATGCACGTGCAGAACGGCGACGGCGAAGCCGCTGCGCGCGACATCAACCGCGCCGTCAACCGATACCCGTTCCAAACACGATGACGACCTACCCGCTCAACACCAAATGAAAGGTAAAGGCCGTATGACCCACCTCACCGACCAGCGCGTCTGCGAGATCGTCAGCGAGGAGCTAGCCGCGTTTCGGGAAGATCTCGGCCAGCGCTTTCAGAAAAAACTCGATGCCTGCTTCCGATCGGCCCTCGAGAACTACGACTCGGCCCTCCAGTCGCATGACCGAAAGCATCAGGAGCTGCAACAGTTCCTCCTTAACGACTTCAGTTTGGCCATCGGGCGTTGGTGGGTGGGCGGCCATGAAGTCTCTGATAGCGCGGCTGACCGGCATGCTTTCAGGGATCTCGGCAGCGCGGATTTGGGCCATGAAGTCGGACTCGCCCACGGTTCTTCTCCTTCTTCGGTAGGTGACACCCGAAGCGTAGGAGAACGCCTCGCGCTTGGACGCTGATCCCGGCGCGGGGCACACCGGTCCTGTCAGGAGTCCGCGGTCATTGGGGCCCGCGCGGCGTCGGCGCGTGCGACCTGCCTGCTACCTGGTCGTCCTGAATCGTGATCCGCGCCCAGCGCCATCTCGGCGATCAGCCGCACCGTCTCTGTGCAGTAGCGGGCGAACCCGTGGGGGATAAGGCGTATCGACTCGGCGTAGAACAACGCCTGCCCCCCGAACGTGTCGACCGCCTTGGGCAGCCATCCGAAGACCCGCCCCACGCGCACGCGGGTGTCATGGTTCACCAGCATGGGGCGCCCACCGCACCAGCAAGCACACGCCGAAATCACTGGCTACACACTCAGCACACCAGCCCGCACGGATCCCAGCTCAACCGCCAATTCGCCCTATCTCACCGGTCGCAACTTTGGCCTAATTGCCCCGATGCGCGTCCGGCACGTTCAGCTTTGGCGCCGAATCGAGACGCGCTGACCCCAGCAGCGTCGCCAGTCATGTCGGCAGTTCGTTTCGCAGCACCTTGCCGGTGGGATTGCGCGGGATCTCGGTGACGACGGTGATGTCCCGTGGTTGTTCGAAGCGAGACACCTTGTCCTTCAAGTACTCCCGCAGTTTGGCATCGTCGATGTCGGCGCCCTGGCGGGGGACGACGAACGCAGCGAGCCGCTGGCCGAAGTCCTCATCCGGGACACCGATCACCGCGCTGTCGGCCACGTCGGGATGTTCGCCGAGCGCGGTCTCAACCGCGCGGGGGTAGACGTTCTCTCCACCGGAGACGATCATGTCGTCTTCGCGGCCGACGATGAACAGCCGCCCCGCTTCGTCGAAGTAGCCCATGTCCCCGGTGTCCGTCATCCTGGCCACCACATCCCTGCTACCGCCGCCGGTGTAGCCGTCGAACGTCAGGCCACCACCCACGAACACCCGCCCGGTGACGTGCGGTCCGACGGGACTGTCGTTCTCGTCGAAAATTTCGACCGGACAGCCGGCAACCGGCCTGCCAACCGTTTCCGGTGCCTCCCGTAGATCGGCGGGCGTCGCAAACGACCCCACGCCGACCTCCGAGGAGCCGTAGCCGTTGTAGAGGATCTCGCCGTAGGCGTCCCTGAACCGCTGTGCCAGGCTCGGATCCAAGCGTGCCCCGGCGGTGATCACCATGCGCAGCGACGGAACCGGGTTTCGTGCGCGCACCTCGTCAGGAAGGTCAAGAATCCGGGCGAGCATGACCGGGACCGCGGCGAGCGCGTGCGCGCGATGCAACGACGCCTGCGCGAGCGTTGCTTCGGCGTCGAACCGGCGTCTGGTCAGCAGCGTGCCGCCCAGTATGGCCGTGAGCAACACCATCCCGAACCCGAACACGTGAAACATGGGCACCGGCACCGCAATTCGGCTTCCAGCGCGCAGCCCGATGCGGTCGAGGAACGCGAGTCCAACAATACCCAGCGCCGGGGTGATACTGGGTGTGCGTGGCACACCCTTGGGTGTGCCCGTCGTGCCGGACGTCAGGAGCACGATCCGACCAGGCGGCCCAGCCTTCGGCCGTGGCTCACGCTCGTCGATGTCAAGCGCCGCGGGATCGACGACGGCGACGGCCTCGTCTGCCGCATGCACCCGGTCGACGAATTCGTCGTCACAAATCACGGTTTGGATCCGATGCGCGCCCAATGCGGTCGCCAGCGCGTCGGTGCGGAAATCGGTGTTGAGCAGCACCACGTCGGCACCGACCGACGCCGCCGCGAACACCGCCTGCATGAATCCGCGCCCGTTGCGGCACAGGATGCCAACCGGGACCCCGGGTCCGACGCCGTGGCGGTCGACCAGCGCGGCCGCGAGGGATTCGGTGCGGGACTGCAGCTGGCGGTAGCTCAGCGCGCCGTCATCGTCGATCACCGCGGTCCGGTCCGGCCAGCGAGCCGCCGCGATCGCCAGCACAGTAGCCGGGTTGGCACGACCTCGAACTGTCGCGCGCACGATGCGGAACATCGTCAGCGGCCCAGCGGGTACAAGCAATCCCGATCGCGCCACGACCCGGGCCGCGCTGCTCACGATGTTCGCGGCCATCATCGCTGAATCCCCTGAGCGCTTCGGGAATCGGTGGAGAACCGATACAACAGTCCCATCCCGACCTGCAGCGGCGCGGGCAGCAGCACCGAGCTGGTTTCGACCGGCCACACCCACCACGGCTGCACCGCGCGAGGCCGTTCGATGATCGCCTTCGCGACGATGTCGGCAGCCTGCTCCGGAGACAGGCCCGGCAGTCTGCGCAGGATTGGCGTGGGTGCGCTCATGCGGGTGTGCATCAACGTCATGTACACCGAGGTGACATGCACGCCGTCGGCGCCCAGCTCCGGTGCGACGCTGCGCAACCACACATCGAACGCGCTCTTGGACGCCAGGTAGGCGCCCCAGCGCGGGCCTGGTGCGGTGCGCACACCGATCGTCGAGACGCTCACGATGTGCCCGCTGCCGCGGCGCCTCATCGCGGGAAGCAGCCCGAGCAGCAACCGGACCGGGCCGAGGTAGTTGACGTCGATCGTGCGCTCGAAATCCTGCGGCCGGTCGTACTGCAGATGCAGCGACCGCCGGATGGACTTGCCGGCGTTGCTGACGACGACGTCCATCGGGCCGTGGTTTTCGGTGAGCCTCTTCGCCAGTGCGTTGATCGCTGTCTCGTTGGACAGATCGGCCGGGTACGCGGCTGCGCGGCCGCCGCCCGCGTTGATCGACGCCGCGAGGGCTGCCAGCCTGTCCGCAGAACGGGCGACCAGCAGCACGGTCGCCCCGGCCGCCCCGAGCTTGCGCGCGGTGGCCTCGCCGAGTCCGTAGGAGGCACCGGTCACCAGCACGGTCTTGCCGGACACCGCGGCGCGCAGCCGGTCCGGATCCGACACCCGCGGTGGATTAGCGATCTTGTCGAAAGCCTTGGCTACCAGGTTCATTGGACTGCCTTACCCGCACGAGTCGCAGCAACGATTTCTGGATCGTGGACCCGAAGGGTGCCCTCCTCGTGACCACCCCCAAGCGGTCGACTGGACCGTTGTCGAAATCGACTGCTCCCACCGTGGGCTCGCGCGGCGTCGACGAATAGAGCCGAAAGTCCCGGCTCTCGTTGCGGTGTCAAACAGGGGCCCGGCGCGGTCTGCCATGGAGTAGTGAGGCACAGCCAGCTGACCCCCGCGCGGCCGAGGCCAAGTACTACGCTCACCTTCTAAGGTCGGACAGCACATCGATCACACGTAACGAGTGTGCATGAACCCGGGACGGATGCGCTCTCAATCGCGTTCGGCCCCGACGGGTGACGAGATCCTCGCCCTTGGCGACGGCCGCAGGTCAGCGGTACTAAGCTGACTGAGACCCGATCTCGTGCCCGACCGTATCCGGCGAAGCAGAGGCTAGATGCAGGACATCGATCAGACAGGCGCCTCGGGTGCCGCAGCAGACGATGCCGACCAGGGGGGACGGGGCGTCTCTGACCGGCGGCGCGGTAGTGCCGGTCCACTGTGGCAGGTGCTGGAGCCGTTCACCCGGACCGGCGGCTTCTACGCCCGGTCCTGGGGCAGCTATCTGGATCGCCAGCCCGGCGAGCTTCCGGTGGCACGACCCACCATAGCGCTCGCGGCGCAGGCGTTCCGCGACGAAATCGTGCTGCTGGGGTTTCGCTTGGTGCGGTCGGCCCCCGACGCGACGACACTTGAACGGATCGATCGCGAGGTCATCGCGGCACTCGAGTTCTACGGCCAGAAGGGCTGGCTCCAGAATCCTGAGGGGCTCTTCGCGGCACCCCCGGCGCTGACCGACGTCTCCGTCAGGCCCGTGAACAGCCTGGGGCGCAGCTACGAGCGCATGTTCTTCGACAGTGAGTATGAGCCCTGTGCAGGCGAACCGGGCCGGGAACGGTGGCTGAGCTACACCGCCAATAACCGGGAGTACGGCTTGATGTTGCGGCACCGCGAGCCACGACCATGGCTGATGTGTGTGCACGGCGCGGAGATGGGACGGGCCGCCCTGGATCTCGCGCTGTTTCGGGCCTGGCATCTGCACCAGGATCTCGGCCTCAATGTCGTGCTTCCCGTCCTTCCCCTGCACGGCCCGCGTGCACGGGGCCTGCCGAAGGGCGTCTCGTTTCCTAGTGAGGACGTGCTCGACGTAGTCCACGGTGCAGCTCAGGCGGTGTGGGATATCCGGCGCTTGCTGTCCTGGATCCGCTCACAGGAGCCCGACTCCATGATCGCGCTGAATGGCATCTCCCTCGGCGGTTACCTCACGTCGCTGGTCGCCAGCCTGCACGACGGCCTCAGCTGTGCGATTCTGGGCGTCCCGGTCGCCGATCTGGTCGAGCTGGTCAGCCGCCATGCCGGCCTCAGTTACCACGATCCCCTCCGTCAGACGCTGAGGTCGGCCACGCCCATCGGCCGGATGATCTCACCACTGGCGCTGACTCCCCGCGTGCCGATGCGGGGCCGCTTCATCTACGCCGGCATCGCCGACAGGCTCGTGCGTCCACGCGACCAGGTCACCCGGCTCTGGGAGCACTGGGGCAGGCCCGAGATCCACTGGTACCAGGGCGGCCACACCGGATTCTTCCGCTCGCGGCCGGTGCAGCGGTTCGTCGACGATTCCCTCGTGCAATCGAGGCTTGTCGACCCGTCACGAATACGACGCAAACGCTGATGCAGCCGCCACTCGGCGCGTGGGCTCGTCGTCCAAGGCGAATGCCATGGTCTTCGCTCTGATGCGACGCCGATCGAGAAGTTGGACGCGCTGAGTTGGCTCAACATCAATGTGGAGACTGGCCGGCCTCGACGAGCATCAGGTACGGCGCTGGACTTCCCTGGCACCGCTGGGTCACCCTCGCGATGCTCGCGCATGCCTTCCGGGTCGTGACCACCGCCGCCGAGCGCTGCGCCAACACCACCGGTACCAAGCTGATCACCTTGACAGTCAACGAGTTTCGCCGGGCTCTTCGACGCGCTGTTGCTGTTGCCGCGCACTGAAATCGGTGATGACGCCGTCGCTTTCGATGCGCATGAGAAACGACGTAGTTCGTCGGCATGACGAAGGGGTGGTCGCAGCGATACGGCCGCGCGCCGCCATGATGTCATCGCGTCTACCATCGCCGATGTAGTTCGGTCGGCGGGCGGCTGGTTATTCGACCGAGCGATGGTCGGCTAGGACGTCGTTCGGCATCGTCGTGACACCGTCGGTCAAATATCGCGGCCCGTCATGACGATCGAAGCGGGCCCGGTGTCGATCTTGTGCCCATCCGGTCGTCAACCCAGCCGAGGATGACCTGCACGGCGAGCCCCAAGTTGCCGATCTGGCAGTGGTTTTGAGCACTCTCAGCGCGGGTGAACACGCGAGCGGTCACCGATCGTGCGTTCGTCAGGGTCTGGATTTGCGCGCTGAGCTGGCGCAACGGGACGTAATGATCTTCGGCGCCGGCCATGAGTAGGACGTCCTGGGTGATCCGCGGTGAGACATCGTCGGTGCGCAAGGCCCGGATCGCCGCCATTACCTTGGCTGGGGTGTCGACTCCGAACACCGTTTCCGCGTTTCCGATGGCCCAGTCTATGAGCATGTTCCGGCTGCGGGCCCGGGTTATCGCCGCATCCACCACGGCCGCGGGCAGTCGGCTGGCGTTGGCAACCAGCGCTTTTTGGGCGCCGGCCGCTTGCTGGGTGAAGCAGGCGGTGAAGTCGGTGAGGATGTCGTCGGCGATGACTCGGCTCACCCGCGGCTCGTCAGCCCCGGCGCGCATGACCAGACAACCGCCAAGCGAGAAACCCATCAGCGTCACATCATCGAGGCCGAAGTGGTCAAGCACGGCGGCGACCGGCTTGTGCCAGTCGGCGGTCATCGGTAGACCCGATTCCAAAGCGGCGCCCTGACCCGGGCCGTCGAACGCGACGACGTCGAGTCCGGCCTCGCGCAGCACCACCAGCATCGGTAGCCATTCCTCGATGTAGCTGTCGAATCCGCCGAAGACCACGATGACCCCGCGCGGCGCGGCCGGAGTTAGGCGGTAAGCCGACAAAAATGCCTCGCCGTAGGTCACGTCGTGATGTTGGTCGGCGCGCACACCGAACTCGGTCAGCACGGTGTCGATAAACGTGCGTCGCGCGGCACGACGGCGGGGGTCACCGGCTGACATGAAGAACTCGCCCGTGCGTGTCAGGTACGCCCCCGCCAGCATGCGGCCGTCGGCGAGCGCCCGCTCACCGAGGGCAAGCAACTGCCGGATCCACTCGTCGTAGTTCGTCAGTTTCGGCGCGACCCGCCGCAGCTCCTCGAGCATCTCGGGTTCGCCGACCCAGTTCCAGAAGCGGTTGAGCTGGAAGTTCAGCGCCACATCCGGGTGCAGGTCGTGGTATCCGACTGGAAAAGCCGTATCGGCGTGACCCATCAACGACTCCTCATGTGACGCTCCGTCCGTGCGCCGACCGGGCCCAAATCTTACCGTCGAAATAAGTCGCGCCTAGCCCCAACTCCTGTGACCTTTGGCGCTCCGCGATCCGCGGCCGCATCCGCGTTTGGAAATGGCGACGTCAACGCGGTGACTTGTCTCGCTAAGCGCATGCCCGCAAAACGCCTCAACAGCACCGCCGGCGGCGACACCCCGCGGCCGAGTGCCGCGGTCGCGCTCGCGGCTTGATTCCCGGCATGTTCGTCAATCCGGGTGGGTTCGAGCGGCGGAGTTGGTGATGCTGGGTTTCTGGCGTTGACGGTAGCTTTCGCCTTCGACGACGAGTTCGTAGGCTGCCGATTGCAGTCGGTCCATGGCGGATTATGCAAGCATCGGGTCGGCCATCATGGTCAGGATCTCCGGCGTCGACCCCATCCTCGGTGATGTAGCCCACCACGAAGCCGTCACAGACTCAGGGTTAGCCGGTCGGGAACGCTGCGGGCGCAACGCCGTCACGCAACAGCATTGTTCACTGGCACACCAAAACCCCGGCAGCGACTCGCAACATAAGTCCGGACATCGCAAGGTTCGACTGGACAGGACAAACGGGCAGGTTCTCAACAACGCCGGAGTGTGCGTTGACGTTGTTACGCCACCGCCACCGCCACCACCGCCGCCAGTTGAGGGCAGCGAGTGCGTCACCGCCACCGGCCGGCATGGACACGTCAGCGCGGGCGCAACGCATAGCGTTCCGGCCAGCGTGAAGAATTCGGAACTTTTGGGGCCAGACGCGCCGGGAAGCCGAAAGCGCCGGGTGCGGCCTTAGACTCAGGGTGTGGCGATCAGGGGCCGCAGGCCGGGAGCGCCGGGCGTGTCGAACAACCGCCACGCGCCGGTCCACAACTGGGTGGAGGTGGAGGACGCGCCGTTCGACGACGGCCCGGTTCCGCCGAAGCGCCGGCGCAGCGGCGAGCAGTGGCTCGACGGCATCAAGGCCACGTGGGATGCGTGGCGCTCAATGCCCCACACCAGGCTGTGGCAGGCCAGCGACTGGCAGTTCGCCCGCGACACCCTGGAGGTCGCCGCCAGGTTCTACGACGGCGGGCCGGTGGGACTGGCGCGGAGCTGCGCGCCGTGAGAAGGTGATGGCCACCACGCTGGACGCCCGGCAGGGCCTGCGCATCCGGTACACCGAACCCGCGTCGTCGCCGCCGGCCGGGGTCACGAACCTCGACCAGTACCGGGACCTCTGACTGAAAGATCCGATCTGATGATTCAGAAGATTTGCTTTGATTGCTTCCATAAGTTGTTCCCTGACAAGCCAATTCGGAAGGTTACGTTGGGTCGGCAATGCGTTGTGTGCAAAGCGCAAACGGATCGAACGGAACAGATGATTCCTGTTGAGGCACAGGACATTCCGCTGGTTAAGCAAATGGCTCAGGTGCCGCCGAACTGAACGGCATGCCGACCGGCGTGTCGCTGTTCGTGTGGCTGCCCGAGATGCGGACCAAGCGGGACCGCGCGATCCGCGCCATGTTCGGGCAATGAGCGCCGATCTCGATAAGGCTCAGGCCGAGGGGGTGGAGTTGTCACCGCCAGCAAACAGTAGCGGCATCCCATTGGGCATGTATTGGGCACAAAATCTGTTGAGCTAGCCTAGATATGGCTCTGAACTGCACGAATACTGGTGCGCGATACTGGGATTGAACCAGTTTTCATTCGTAGTCGCGGGCTCGCGGTCAGATCGTGGCCGCTCCGCCTCGCGCCAGGCGGTACTGCGCCTGACCCTGCCGAGCCCGACACCGCGACCCGGCGCCAGCGACGAAGGCAGCGGTGGGGTGGTCGGCGTCAAACTCACCCGCCGCGCGGGGTTCTCGTCAGCGCTTCTCTCACCACGGACCGGGAGGCATGGCACGGCCACGACGGGACTAGCCCACATGCCCCAGCCGCGACCAGCGCCACCCCCACCCACACCCCGCCGACCAACGCTAAGGAGTCCACTACGGCCGCCACCGAATATTGACCTACATCGCCGTCGACGAGGTACGCGGCACCGAGGTTCTCGACCTGCACTCAGGAAAGCGCATCAGCGCCTGGGCGATACCGCCCACGGTTCGCCCGCGCAGAGTTGGTAATCATCTGCTCTTGCGCCTACCGCACCGATACCGGTTGTACGTTGACTCAGTGGCAGCAGAGGTCGACATCGAGGCGTCTGGGCTGCTCGACGGTCTCGAGGGCGAGGCGCGCACCGAGCGTGTCGAGCTGATCGCGTGGCTGCTCGACCGCGGCTTCAGCATCGACCAGATTCGCGCCTCGGTCGCTCCGCTGCTGCTGCCGGCGAATCGGGTGATGGGCGAGGACGGGGTTTACCTGTCGGCGCGAGAGATCTGCGAGGAGACCGGGGTCGACCTGGAGCTGTTGCAGCGCCTGCAGGGCGCGGTCGGCTTGCCGAGGATCGAGGATCCCGACGCCGCGGTCCTGCCCCGGGCCGACGGCCTGGCCGCCACGCACGCCAAGCTGTTTCTCGATCTTGGTGTCGACGCCGACGAGACGGTCGCCGTCATGCGGGTGCTCATGGAGGGTCTGCAACACGCCGCGTCAATGATGCGTCAGGCCGCGTTCAAAACGCTCGCACGTCCCGGGGCGACCGAGGTCGAGCTGGCCGAGGCATCCGAAGCACTCGCACACCAGGCCTTGCCACAGGTCGGCCCGATGGTCGAAGACCTGATGCTGCTGGCGCTGCGGTATAGCTTCGAGACGGAGGCCGTCACCGCCGCCGAGCGCGCCGCCGGCACCCTTCCGGGTGCTCGTAAAGTCGCGGTGGCATTCGCCGATCTCGCCGGCTTTACCCGGCTCGGCGAGGCGATACCAGCCGAAGAACTGGAACAAGTCGCCAGCAGGCTTGCCGATCTGGCCCACGACGTCGCCGTGGCTCCGGTGCGGTTCGTCAAGACGATCGGCGACGCCGTGATGCTGGTGTGCGCCGACCCGGTTCCGCTGTTGAACGCCGTCCTTGACTTGGTCGCGGTGGCGGCCAAGGAGAGTTTGCCCCGACTTCGGGGCGGTGTCGCCTCCGGAGATGCCGTCAGCCGCGCCGGCGACTGGTTCGGCAGCCCCGTCAATGTCGCAAGCCGTGTCACCGGCGCAGCGCGTGCCGGCACGGTGCTTGTCGCCGAAAGTGCGCGCCAGGCTATCGGCGACGCGAAAGGTTTCGACTGGGCATTCGCCGGTTCACGACATCTCAAGGGCATCGGCGGTCAGGTGAAGCTATTCCGGGTCAGCCGCTCGCGGGAGTGACACACGGAACGCCTGCGACAGTTGCTCGACGGTCGGTAACGGGGCCGGGCCCCAGCCGCGGCCAGGCCCGCGCCAACGCCGGCCCAAAGCCGCCGCGCGCAGGCCGTGAGCGGGCCGCCGGGCCGACGGTAAGCCGGCCCGGCCAGACTGGTGACCAAAGTCGACGCAAAGCCGCCACAGCCGACGAAAAAGTGCTGTGGCGCTCGATTATGGCCGTTTATCAGCTAGATCCGGCTGAGACGGCGATCCTGCACGAGCTGGCCCGCAATCTGGATGAGATCGACGCCCTGGTGGTGGCGCTGGCCGGCCAGCCGGCGATGGTCGAGGGGAGTCAGGGTCACCCGCGGCCCAACCCGCTGCTGGCCGAGCTGCGGGAGCACCGGAAGCTGTCCGAGCGACTCGCATCGGCGTTGGCGTTGCCGGTGGAGGGGGTCGAGTTGGTGGGCCGACGCCGGTCGGCGCAGCAGCGGTCCGTGATCGAGGAGCGGTGGCGGCGGGTGCGGGTGGCTGAGGCGAGAGAGGGTGCGTGATGGCGAAGGTTCTCAGGGACGACCCCGCCGACGGGTGGGATTGGTGGGGCACCATGCAGTGGCCGCCGCATCTGCGGGAGTTCGACCCGGCCGCATGGCCGGCGGAATCGGCGCCGGACTCGTGGCGGCTGTTCGTGGCGGGCGCGTCGGGCGGCGGCGCCGAGGGGTTGGCGGCTGGCGCGGGTGCAGGCGATGACGCCGTCGACGCACGCCTGAGAGTCCTGCTGGGCGACAACAGTGGGCACATTTTGGGCACACTTAGGCACAAACCGGGGGAATCTCAGCGAATCACAATGCATGTTATTTCGCAGGTCAACGGGTCTGCCCCACCTCCGCCGCAGGTGCAGAATGCGAACGATTCGCCTTTGCAAGGCAGATGTCGGGAGCGAGTCTCCTAGGCTCCACAGTCTTCACGGGAGAGAAATGACGATGGATGAGCCGCGCCCGCCGTTCCCACCCTTCGACCTCGACAGCGCCGTCGCGAAAACCCAAGCCGCAGAAGACGCCTGGAACACCCGAGACCCACACCGTGTGAGCCTCGCCTATACGGCAGATTCTGTCTGGCGCAACCGCGACCTCTTCATCACCGGCCGCAGCGAGATCGTCGAATTCCTGACCGCCAAATGGGAAAAGGAACTCGACTACGTTCTGCGCAAGAGCCTGTGGGCTTTCCGGGAGAACCGGATCGCCGTCCGCTTCCAATACGAATGGCACGACACCGCCGGCCACTGGTACCGCAGCTACGGCAACGAACTGTGGGAATTCGACGACAACGGCCTGATGCGGCGCCGCGAGGCCAGCATCAACGATGTCGCGATCGCCGAATCAGACCGTCGGTACTTGGGTCCCCGCCCGGCCCACGAACACGGCCGGGATATCCCCTTGCAGTGACTCACCGCTCAGGGTCTCGGCGTCACCTCGACGCTGGGTGGCCGTGGCGACGGCTCCGGCTGTGACGAGCGGCGGACGATCGAGAAGGCGACCGCCCCGGCCGCCAGCGTCAGGACCCCGGCGACCGAGAAGATGATCAGCCTGCGGCGTCGCCGGTTGGGTTTGCGTGCCTCCTGCAACGCCTGCGGCAGGCCCGCGATGACCTCCTGGGCCGCGGCGAGTTCCCGGGCAAGGGTTTCCTGCGCCGCGCTGACGTCCTGGGCGATCCTGGCCCTGGAGTAGCGCCGGCGCAGCCCGCTGCCGGCCGAGTGCGCGGTCTGCAGCCCCAGACCCACTGTGCCGCGGGTGATGTCGAGCGGACCGACCGCGGTGTATGTTAAGCCGCGGCTCAGGCGTTCCCTTGGTGTCAGTCGAGTTTTGGTCGTCACGTTGCACCTTCCTGCCGCCGGACCAGACTGAGCGTATCCGACGGTGCGATGTCGGCTGCTCAACTCGGCGTGGCACACTGGCATCCCGTGACGAGCCCCATTCAGACCGCGGCCGCGACCCTGCACACCAACCGCGGGGACATCAAGATCGCACTGTTCGGTAACCACGCCCCCAAGACCGTCGCGAACTTCGTCGGCCTCGCGCAGGGCACCAAGGACTACACCACCCAGAACGCCTCCGGCGGAGCGTCCGGACCGTTCTACGACGGCGCGGTCTTCCACCGGGTCATCGACGGGTTCATGATCCAGGGCGGCGACCCGACCGGCACGGGCCGGGGCGGGCCGGGTTATCAGTTCGGCGACGAGTTCCACCCGGAGCTGCAGTTCGACAGGCCGTACCTGCTCGCGATGGCCAACGCCGGGCCGGGCACCAACGGATCGCAATTCTTCATCACGGTCGGCCAAACTCCGCACCTGAATCGCAAGCACACGATCTTCGGCGAGGTGGTCGACTCCGAGTCGCAGCGGGTGGTCGACGCGATCGCGGGCACTGCCACCGATGCGCGCGACCGGCCCACCGATCCGGTCGTGATCAACTCGATCACGGTGTCGCAGTAGGCGGTCCCGAGCCTCCTGCATACCCCGCGTCGGTCAGCGCGTCGAGCACATCGATCGGGTTCGTACCGAGATCCCAACGGGTGAAAACGATTAGCAGGCCATCGACCGTGTCGATCTCCAGCAATCGGACTTTTCGCGCCAACCGCCGGAACTCGGTGATCCGAATCACCTTGATCGCCGACCGCTGCAGCACCCTTATGCGCCACCATCCGCGGACTACGAGGCCCTCCGGAGTGATTGCCAGCTTGGGTCGCGCCCTAAGTGAGAATCCTGCAAATGTCAACAATCCCAGCCCGGCAACGCCGACCAAAAGTCGGCCCGGCGGGTCTGTGACGAGCATCACAGCTGCGATGGCCATCACGAGACCGGCGATTCCGCAACCTAGAATCGCCGGCGTTCGGGGGCCCCAACTAGTTTGCTGCACGGCTTACCCATACCCCTTCACCGCACCCAATGAAGTTATCCACAGGTGCTATCAACAATGGGGATGAATCACAACGGTGTGATTGTGTGACGGCGAAGTTGCCGACGTGGTAACGCGAGATTGACGCAAAGGTAAGCATGTGGGCGCCGAGGCCGCCTACCGCCACCTCATCGTGAGCAACAATCCGGTGATCATGAAAGCAAAGGCGATCGCGTAGTTCCACGGACCCAGCTGGGCGAGGAACGCGATCTCAGTGGAAGCCAGCTGGAAGACCAGCAGCCAGGCAAGCCCGATCAGCATCAGTGCGACGAACAACACGACGAACCACACGCTGGACGGCCCGGCCTTGACCTTCACCGGCGTGCGGCTGACCGGCTTGATCGTGAAGTCGTTCTTCTTCCTGACCTTGGACTTGGGCATGTGTACCTTCGCGAAATATGTGGCGGTTCTAGTGCACCATGAGACTAACGCAACGCAGGTTTATGCCTCGTTGCGTACACGACGAGAGGACATCTGGTGGCTTCCCGGCGCGCGGGCTGGCGTTTCGGCGTTCCGGTGGTCTGCCTGCTCGCTGGCGCGCTGCTCGGCACCACCCACGGGGTGTCCGGCGGCGGCGAGATCCGGCGCAGCGACGCGCCCCGCCTTGTCGACTTGGTGCGCGCGGCACAGCAGTCCGTTGACCGGCTCAGCGCCCAACGCGACTCGTTGGCCAGGCAAATCGACGACGCCCAGGCCGGACCCGCCCGCGGCGACGCGGCCGTTGCAGCGCTGCTCGTCAAGGCGGCGCCGCTGGCTGTCGCCGCTGGCACGGTGCCGATGCACGGGCCTGGGCTGGTGGTGACCCTCACCGATGCACAACGCGACGCCAACGGCCGATTCCCGCGTGACGCCTCCCCCGACGACCTCGTCGTCCACCAACAGGACATCAAGGCGGTCCTCAATGCGCTGTGGAGCGGGGGCGCCGAAGCCGTGCAGATGCAGGATCAGCGGATTATCGCCACGTCCGCGCCGAGGTGCGTCGGCAACACCCTGCTGCTCAATGGCCGGACCTACAGCCCGCCCTACACCCTGACCGCAATCGGTGACGTTCCCGCGATGCAAGCCGCGCTGGCGGCCGCTCCCCTGGTGACCTTGTACAAGCAATACGTCGTGAGGTTCGGCCTGGGCTACGCCGAGCAACCCCGCGCCGATGTGCAGGTAGCCGGCTACACCGGACCGATCACGCTGCGCTACGCCACGCCCGCGGGGCCGCTCGGCTGAACCGCGCCCGGCCGCCCGACCGTTAACCTGATGTGATGCAGGTCTTGGTCGTCGACAACTACGACAGCTTCGTGTTCAACCTGGTGCAGTACCTCGGTCAGCTCGGGGTCGACGCCCAGGTGTGGCGCAACGACGACCGTCGGCTCGACGACACCGGCGCCGTGGCCCGAGAGTTCGGTGGCGTGCTGCTGAGCCCCGGGCCGGGCACACCGGAACGCGCGGGCGCATCCGTTGCGCTCGTCCGGGCCTGCGCGCAGGCTCGCACACCGCTGCTCGGCGTATGTCTCGGACACCAGGCGATCGGCGTCGCGTTCGGCGCCACCGTCGACCGGGCGCCCGAACTGCTGCATGGCAAGACGAGCACCGTATATCACACGAATACCGGTGTGGTGCGAAACCTTCCGAATCCGTTCACCGCGACGCGCTACCACTCGCTGACAGTGCTGCCCGATACCGTGCCCGCCGAGCTGGAAGTCACCGCGTACACTCGCAGCGGCGTGATCATGGGGCTGCGGCACGTCGAACTGCCGATCCACGGCGTCCAGTTCCACCCCGAGTCGATCCTGACCCAGGGCGGACACCGGATGCTGGCCAACTGGCTCGCCTACTGCGGCCAGGCGCCCGAAGATGCATTGGTGCACCGGCTCGAGACCGAGGTCGCCGACACGGTGCGTGCGGCTACGAGCCGAACTTCAGCGTGATGTTGCCGTCCCGGTTAATGTCGGTTCCCGGCGCGGGGCTCTGGTAGACCACGCGATTGCGTTGGGTGTCCGTGCCCGGCACGTCGGCGCCCTTGATCAACACACCGGTCCATCCCAGCGCCCGCAGCTGTGGTTCGGCGTCTGTCCAGAACATGCCGCTCAAATCGGGCATCACGAACTGGTTGCCCTTCGAGACCTGCAGATCGATCACCGAATCCAGCGGCACATTCGCGCCCGCGGGTGGGTTGGTGCCGATCACCTGACCAGCCGGCTGCGTGCTGTCCACCGGCGACTGGCTGAACTTCGTGAAACCGTAGACGGTCAGGTTCTTCTGGGCCTGGTCGACCGCCTGGCCGCCGATGTCGGGAACCTGCTTGGTCTCCGGGCCGGACCCGACCAGGATCGTGATCTCGTTGGTAATCGCCGACGTCTGGTTGGCCGGCGGGCTCGTGCCCACGACCTTGTCCTTCATATCCGGCGTCGACGGCGCGGCGGCCTGCTTGAACTTGCCGAATCCCGCGGCAGTGAGCTTGCGGACCGCGTCGGCGTAGCCCAGCGACGAGACGTCGGGAATCTCCCGCTGCTCGGGGCCGGTCGACACGTTGAGTGTGACCTCCGACCCGGCGCCGACGCTGTCGTTGCCCTTCGGGTCGGTGTTGATGACGTGATCGGGCGGCACGGTCGAATCCGGCTTCTGCTGGGTCCGGGTCTTGAAGCCGCGATTCTGCAGCGCGGCGATCGCGTCGGCCGACGGCTGACCCGATACGTCGGGCACCTGAACGTCGTGCGGGTTGCCCCCGATCATGTTGATCGCCACGGTGACGACGACGGTCAGCACGGCCAGCACCGCCACCGCGATCAACCATCGGCCCACCGACCCGGCGGGTGCGCGGTCCCGCTCCGCGTAACCGGACCGCTGGCGGGCCATCGGTTCAGTTTGCTGGCCGCGCGATCCGGCGGCTGGGGTCGCCGCGAGAAGCGACGTGCGTTCGGCATCGGTCAGGACCTTGGGCGCTTCCGGTGTCTCACCGTTGTGCACGCGCACCAGATCGGCGCGCATCTCCGCCGCACTCTGGTACCGGTTGTCCGGATTCTTAGCGAGCGCTTTGAGCACGACCGCGTCGAGGTCGGGGGAGACGTCCGCGTGTTTCTGTGACGGCGGAACCGGATCCTCGCGGACGTGCTGATAGGCTACTGCGACCGGCGAGTCGCCAACGAAAGGTGGCTCACCAGTGAGGATTTCATACAAGACACAGCCGAGTGAGTAGACATCGGAACGGGCGTCGACAGAATCACCGCGGGCTTGCTCCGGCGACAGGTACTGCGCGGTGCCGATCACCGCAGCGGTCGCAGTGACGCTGTTGCCGCTGTCCGCGAGTGCCCGGGCGATGCCAAAGTCCATCACCTTCACCGCACCGGTGTGGCTGATCATGATGTTGGCCGGTTTGACATCACGGTGGATGATGCCGTGCTGGTGGCTGAAGTTAAGCGCCTGGCAAGCGTCTGCGATGATCTCGATCGCTTTGCGGGGTGGGATCGGCCCGTCGTTGTGGACGATGTCGCGCAGCGTGATCCCGTCGACGTACTCCATCACGATGTACGGCAATGGCCCGGCGGCCGTCTCGGCCTCACCGGTGTCGTACACCGCGACGATGGCCGGATGGTTCAGCGCGGCAGCGTTCTGGGCCTCACGGCGAAACCGGAGATAGAAACTCGGGTCGCGCGCGAGATCCGCGCGCAGCACCTTGACCGCCACATCTCGGTGGAGCCTGAGGTCACGGGCCAAATGGACCTCTGACATACCACCGAAACCGAGGATTTCACCCAGCTCGTAGCGGTCAGACAGGTGCTGTGGGGTGGTCATTTCAACGTCTCGTCGTGTGAAGGCCGTGCGGGAGCTACCCAACGGAGCTCACCGATTCGCCCTCCACCCTTACCGAATTCACCGTTCCGCGTCCAATTTTGCGGCTGAGCCGGTGCCGCGCCCGTCGTCGACGTCGTGACCGACTCGCTGACGGTCGGTGGCGTCTGCTGTTGTTGGCTCTGCTTGTCGCGGGCGTTGATCACGATCAACACCGCGATCACGATGGCCAGGGCACCGAGCACGCCGGCCGCCCACAGCAGGGCCCGCTGCCCCGACGAGAACGTGCGCCGCGGCGGCGGCGGCGGGCGGTGGCTACCGGTGATCGGACGTACCCGGGTACCGGTCACGACGCTGGGCCGCGCGGTAAGGTCGGCCGCCGCGCGGGCCTGCGCACCGGACGGTATGGCCGCAGGGGCCGCGCGGTTGATCGTCGGCGCCTGATTGGGCCGTGGGGGCCGGCGGCCCGATCGTACGGCGGCCACGGCGTCGGCGAACTGGCCACCGTTGCGATATCGCATACCGGGGTTCTTCACCAGCGTGATCTCGATGAGCTCGCGCACGTTGGGTGGCAAGTCGGCCGGCAGCGGCGCAGGCGTCTCCTTGATGTGCTTCATGGCCACCGTCAAAGCGCCATCGCCGGTGAATGGCCGCTTGCCTGAAACCGCCTCGTAGCCAACAACTCCCAGTGAATAGACGTCACTGGAGGCGGTGGCGTCGTGGCCGAGTGCCTGTTCGGGGGCGATGTACTGGGCGGTGCCCATCACCATTCCGGTCTGCGTGACGGGCGCGGCGTCGACCGCCTTGGCGATGCCGAAGTCGGTGATCTTCACCTGCCCCGTGGGGGTGATCAAGATGTTGCCGGGCTTGACGTCGCGGTGCACCAGCCCGGCGTTGTGGGCGACCTGCAAGGCGCGACCGGTCTGCTCGAGCATGTCCAGCGAATGGCGCAGCGACAGCCGCCCGGTGCGCTTCAGCACGGAATTGAGCGGCTCCCCGTTGACCAGCTCCATGACCAGGTAGGCGGTGCGGCCTTCGGCGTCGATCTCGGTTTCGCCGTAGTCGTAAACACTGGCGATGCCGGGATGGTTGAGCATCGCGGTGGTGCGCGCCTCAGCGCGGAACCGCTCGATGAACTCCGGATCAGAGGAGAACTCGGCCTTCAGCACTTTCACAGCGACGCGCCGGCCCAGCCGACTGTCCACGGCCTCCCAGACTTGGCCCATGCCGCCGGTGGCGATCAGGCGCTGCAGCCGGTACCGGCCGGACAGCGTCACACCCACGCGCGGGCTCATGTTCCCTCCCGAAGCGCCGCTGCGATCACGGCCCTGCCCACTGGAGCGGCCAGCGCCCCGCCCGTTGCGGAGAGCCGGTCACCGCCGTTCTCGACCACCACCGCGACCGCCACCTTTGGGCTCTGTGCCGGGGCGAATGCGATGTACCAGGCGTGCGGAGGCGTGTTGCGCGGATCGTTGCCGTGCTCGGCCGTGCCGGTCTTGGACGCGATCTGCACGCCGGGAATCGCTCCTTTCTGCTGCGTTAGCTGTTCGGCGCCGATCATCAGACTCGTCAGCCTAGCGGCGATCTGCGGCGGGATCGCCCGCCGGAGCTGATGCGGGCCGGTGGAGCTGATGTTAGCCAGGTCGGGCCCCTTGAGGCTGTCGACCAGGTACGGCTGCATCGTTACCCCTTCATTCGCGATGGTGGCGGCAACAATCGCGTTCTGCAACGGAGTCAGCGCGACATCTTTCTGGCCGATGCTCGACATGCCAAGGGCGGCGGCGTCGGGAATCGCGCCGAGGGTGGACTCGGCGACTTGCAACGGGATCGGGTCGGGCGGCATGTCGAGCCCGAAAGCCTGTGCCGTGCTGCGGACCGCGTCGACACCGGTTTTGATGCCGAGCTGGACGAACGCGGTGTTGCACGACCGGG
This sequence comes from uncultured Actinomycetota bacterium, assembly GCA_963811535.1. Classification (GTDB taxonomy): domain Bacteria; phylum Actinomycetota; class Actinomycetes; order Mycobacteriales; family Mycobacteriaceae; genus Mycobacterium. Next base: position 1,284,084 of record CAWERF010000005.1, read on the forward strand.
CGAACGCTTCCTGCAGCGATGCCGTCTGCCCGCCGCCACACGGCGTGCCCCCGTAGTTCTCCAGCGTCGCGGTGCTGTCGGGCAGCTGAATGCTCGGCGCCGCCGTCAGCTGGTCGGTTTCGTTGGCACCGGCCTGCAACGCCGCCGCGGTGGTGATCACCTTGAAGGTCGAGCCCGGCGGATAGGTTTCCGAGATCGCGCGGTTCAACATCGGGTTGCCGGGGTCGTCGCGCAGCCGGTCCCATGCCTTGGTTTGCTCGTCGACGTCGTGGGAGGCGAGCAGATTCGGGTCGTACGACGGTGAGGACACCATGGCAAGGATCTTGCCGGTCGAAGGCTCCAGCGCGACGACCGCGCCCTTGCACGGGCCGCCACTGCAGCCCTGCGCCATCGCGTCCCAACCCGCCTGCTGCACTTGAGGATTGATGGTGGTGTCAACGTTGCCGCCGCGGGGGTCACGACCGGTGAAGAAGTCGGCCAGTCGACGTCCGAACAGCCGCTCGTCGGAGCCGTTGAGCACCGAGTCTTCGGCCCGCTCCAACCCGGCGCTGGAGTAACGCAGCGAGTAAAAGCCGGTAATCGGCGCGTACGTCAACGGACTCGGGTAAACCCGCAGGAACCGGAACCGGCCGCTCGTGGACACCGAATACGCCAGAAGTTGCCCGCCTGCGGAGATCTGGCCTCGCTGCCGCGAGTACTCGTCGAGCAGCACGCGCTGATTGCGCGGATCGGCGCGTAGGCCGTCGGCGATGAAAACCTGTGTGAACGTTGCGTTGAGAAGCAACAGCACGATCAACACCATGATCGTCACTGAGATGCGGCGCAGGGAGGTGTTCATACCTTCTCAATCACCTCGGTGCTGGCGGCGGCGATCGGCGTCGTGTTGCGTGGCCGGGTGACGATCGGGCGCCGCGCGGCATGCGAAATGCGCACGAGAATCGCCAGCAGCACGTAGTTGGCCAGCAGCGACGAACCCCCGTATGACATCCACGGCGTGGTGAGGCCGGTCAACGGGATCAGCTTGGTGACACCGCCGACCACGATGAACAGCTGGATCGCGAGCGTCGATGCGAGGCCGGCCGCGAGCAGCTTGCCGAAGCTGTCACGCACCGCGATCGCGGTGCGTAAACCGCGGATGATCACAATCGTGTACAGCATCAATACACCGGCCAGACCCACGAGGCCGAGCTCTTCGCCGATCGCGGCGATGATGAAATCGGTTGACGCCGCAGGAACCGTTCCCGGCTGGCCATTGCCGAGGCCGGTGCCGAACACTCCGCCCGTGGCAAAGCTGAACAGCGACTGCACCATCTGATACCCGCTGCCGTCTGGGTCGGCGAACGGGTTGAGCCAGTTCTGCACCCGGACCTGTACGTGATGGAAGAAGTAATACGCCGCAACGCTTCCCGCCGCGAACAGCGTAAAGCCGATCACCACCCAGCTCAGCCGATCGGTCGCGATGTACACCATGACGAGAAACGACGCGTACAGCAACAGCGACGTGCCGAGGTCCTTCTCGAAGACCATCACGCCCACCGAAATGATCCACGCGGCAAGCAGGGGCGCCAGGTCACGCGGCCGCGGCAGCGTCATGCGCAGGAAATGCTTTCCCGCGCTCGTGAATACGCCGCGTTTTGCCACCAGCACAGCCGCGAAGAAGATCAGCAGCAGAATCTTGGAGAACTCGGCGGGCTGAATTGAGAAGCCGGGCAGACGGATCCAGATCTTGGCGCCGTTCTCTTCCGAAATCGACGACGGCAACACAGCGGGAATCACCAACAGAACCAACCCTGCGACGCCGCAGATGTAGCCATAGCGTGCGAGGATGCGATGATCGCGCAGGAAAATGACAACGAGCGCGAAGGCGATGACCCCCACCAGCGTCCATAGCATCTGCTGATTGGCGCTGGGCCCGTTCCGCGCGCCGGAGATCAGCTGACCGTCGGCCAGGTCGAGGCGGTGAATCATCACCAGCCCCAGGCCGTTCAGTAGCGCGACGACGGGAAGCAGCAGCGGGTCCGCATACGGCGCGAATCGCCGGATCGCCAGATGCGCGCCGGCGAACAACGCGATGTAGGCGACCATGTATTGCGCGAGGTCCCACCGGACGCCCTGCTCCTGGTTCGCCTCCACGATGAGCAGCGCCACGGTGGTGATCACGGTGGCGAATCCGAGCAGCAGCAGCTCGGCGTTGCGCCGGTTGGGCAGCGGTGGCGTTACGGCGACGACGGGTTGCGGCTGCGTTGTCATGCAGCCGCCCGGCAGTTGGTGCCCGGCTCCGGCGAAGGCGGCGGCAACGCGGTGACTGTTGGCGCGGTGGTGGTCGGCGGCGCGGTCATCGGCGGCGTGGGCTCGGGCGCCGGTGACGGAGATTCGGGGGTGGGCGCGGCGGGGGGCGGGATCGTGCCGGGCGCAAGGGGTGTGGTGGGGGAGGGCGCAGGCCTACTGGCGGCCACCGGCGGGGGAGCCGGTGGTGGGGGAGTGGGCGGCGGGCACACAGGTAGCACCGAGCTGTGTGCGAGCTCGTTGATCTGTGAGATGGCGTTGTCCAGGCTGCCGGTCGGCAGGCCCGCGATTACCTGAGCGCGCTCAGAGGGCCGCAGGTCGTTGACACCGAGCAGGTGGCAGTCTAGCTTGTCATGAGACTGATCGAAACTGATGAGGGACAATTCATTTCGGTCGTTCAGACAACCCAACAGGTATGGCTCTTGCAGCGGATAGCCGAGGAATGATCCCTGCACACCCCGCATGATCGACACGGTGCCGCCGTGTTCGGTGACGTAGTAGTTACTGCGGATCATCTCGCGTCCGACTGCTAGGGCGGCCAGCACCACAAGCACGAGCAGGACTGCCGCGATGATGATCCGGCGACGCGAACGCGGCCGTCGCATTGGTGTTTCCAGTTCGGGCAGAACACGTTTCGCGATATTGCGACGTGGGTTGAATGCCGACGCCCGACCGGCGGAGGTGTTGGGTGGCGCGATCGTGTTTTCGTCGTCGCCGGATACGGCGCCCGCCAGGATCGGCTGGGTCTGGCCGTAGTCGAAGTCGATGACGTCGGCCACCACCACCGTGACGTTGTCGGGCCCGCCGCCGCGGAGCGCCAATTCGATGAGACGGTCGGCGCTTTCGGCCACATCTGGTATCTGGAGCGCCTCGAGGATGGTTTCCTGGCTGACCGGGTCGGAAAGCCCGTCGCTGCACAACAGGTAACGGTCGCCGGCCCGGGCTTCCCGCATGATCAGCGTCGGCTCGACCTCGTGGCCGGTGAGTGCCCGCATGATCAGCGACCGCTGGGGGTGGCTGTGTGCCTCTTCGGCGGTGATGCGGCCCTCGTCGACAAGGGTTTGGACGAACGTGTCGTCCTTGGTGATCTGGGTGAGCTCGCCGTCCCGGAGCAGATAGCCACGCGAATCGCCGATGTGCACCAGGCCAAGTCTGTTGCCCGCGAACAGGATTGCGGTCAGCGTGGTGCCCATGCCGTCGAGCTCGGGGTCCAGCTCGACATGTGCGGCGATCGCGGCGTTGCCTTCCCGCACGGCCTGGTCGAGTTTGCTCAGTAGGTCGCCGCCGGGCTCGTCGTCATCCAGGTGGGCGAGCGCGGCGATGACGAGCTGGGAGGCGACCTCACCGGCGGCGTGGCCGCCCATGCCGTCGGCGAGGGCCAGCAGTCGCGCCCCGGCGTAGACGGAGTCCTCATTATTGGCGCGGACGAGGCCGCGGTCGCTGCGAGCGGCGTAACGAAGGACCAGGGTCACGGGCGCAACTCGATTACCGTCTTGCCGATCCGAACCGGCGTGCCCATCGGAACGCGTACCGCCGTCGTCACCTTTGCCCTGTCAAGATATGTGCCGTTGGTCGATCCTAGGTCTTCCACATACCAATCGGACCCGCGCGGTGACAGGCGGGCGTGCCGAGTCGAGGCGTAGTCATCGGTCAGCACGAGGGTGGAGTCGTCGGCGCGGCCGATCAGCACGGGCTGATTGCCGAGGGTGATGCGGGTGCCGGTCAGCGCGCCCTCGGTCACCACCAGGTGGTGGGCGACGTTTCGCGGTTGCCGTTTTGGCAGCAGCGCGCCGCGCAGCGCCAGGCCGCGGCGGACCATCACAGCGCCCGTCGGCGCGTAGATGTCCGTGCGCAGGATGCGCAATACCGACCAGATGAACAACCACAACAGGAGGAGAAAGCCGGCGCGCGACAGTTGCAGCACTAGCCCCTGCATCTGACGCCCCCTCCGTCCTCGTCCATCGGCAACGTCACGATACTTGGGCGGTGGTCGGCACGAGGGCGAAGCCGATAGCTTCGCCCTGTCTTGACCTCAGTGAACGCGGACGACGATCTCGGAGTGTCCGAGCCGAATGACGTCGCCGTCGGCCAACTGCCATTCCTGCACCGGGGCGTTGTTCACGGTGGTCCCGTTCGTGGAGTTGAGGTCGGACAGCAACGCCACCTGGCCGTCCCAGCGGATCTCCAAGTGCCGCCGGGACACCCCGGTGTCGGGCAGCCGGAACTGTGCATCCTGTCCGCGGCCGATCACGTTCGCGCCCTCGCGGAGTTGGTAGGTCCGACCGCTGCCGTCGTCGAGCTGCAACGTGACGATGGTCTGACCGGCGCCGCCGTATTCGGGTTGGCCGCCGTAGCCGCCGCCCGCGTACCCGCCTTGGCCGTACTCGTACTCGCCGGCCTGCGGGGTGCCGTATCCGCCGCCTGCCGGGGCGTCATACCGGGTGTAGTCCTGCTGGCCGTACTCCGGGCGGCCGTAAGACTGAGCCGGGTAGCCCTGCTGCTCGTAATCGCCGTAGCCAGGGCGCGGTTCGGGCCTGCCGTAGCCGGGTTCCTCGTGGCGCCCCCCCGAGGGCGGGCCTGCCTGCCGGCCGTAGTCGTTGCCGTAGTCGCCGTAACCCTGTTGGCCACCGCCGTAGCCGCCCGGACCCTGCCGATAGGAAGGCTGGTCGTAACCGCCGGGACCGTATCCGGCCGGCGGGCGCTGCTCGTGGGACGGCGGCGGGTAGCCACCCTGGTCGGGGTATCCGCCTTGGTCCTGGTAGCCGCCGCGCGGTGGGTATGCCGGCTCGCCCTGTGGCGGGTAGCCACCCTGGTCGGGGTATCCGCCTTGGTCCGGATAGCCGCCTTGATCGGGTGGGTAGGGGCCGCGTGGTTCTGGGCCGCCCGTCGCCCGCGGGTCGTCCTGTGGACGGCCGTAGCGCTCGTCGTAGTACTCGTCGGCAGGCCGCCCCTGTCCCTGGCCGCCGCGGTAGCTGGGGTTATCAGTCATCGGTGATACTCCTGGTTCTGAATTGAGCGCGTGGTCTTGGCGTGGTGGGGCGGGCGTGATGTCGGGATTGACCGCCGCATGGGCGCGGAACTGCCCGGTGTGCAGCCTCGGTGACTGCTCGAATCGGACAACCACATCACCATACGTTTGCCAACCCTGGTCGCGGATGTATCCCACAAGGTGTTTGGCAAAGGTATCTGATGTCAGATCGGAGTCGGCGACCGCCTTTTGATAGTCGGTCTCGCTGAGAATGATCACGTATGCGTTCGGCGCCAGCAGCCGTCCCCCGGCGAGCGTCTGGATGCCGTCGGCGGCCTCTCGCCGAAGCATCTCCTCAACCTCTTGCGGGACGATGGCGCCGCCGAACACCCGGGCAAAGGCATCGCCGACGGTGACCTCTAGTTTGCGCTCGATGCGCTGCACTATGCCCATGTCACCGCCCCTCTTGGGTTGTTCGGTCGTCGTCAACACTCGGCGTGTGGCCGACTCGCCCCGCGTGTCGTGCCACCACTTCGCTCATCTGCATGGTATCGGTCCCGGGAACCGCAGCGGGACCGGTAGAACTCTGAGAATACCGTCAGGGCAGGTCAAGGCGGGTTTTGGTCGGCTTTCCAGGGCCATGATCGACTCCTTGTGATGGCCGGATGGAGCTGAGGCCGGCGCGGCGCGTCGTGATAGCCTCAACCGGTTGTTTCGGGCGAGTGGCGGAATGGCAGACGCGCTGGCTTCAGGTGCCAGTGTCCTTCGGGACGTGGGGGTTCAAGTCCCCCTTCGCCCA
>CAWERF010000006.1:0-2811416 GCA_963811535.1 uncultured Actinomycetota bacterium
GTAACCCGGTTAACCGCGCTGACCAGGGCAGACGGTTCTAAACCCGCCATTCCGCCCGCAGAGCGCCCGCAGGAACATCGCTAGACGATGCCGCCCGCGCCGCGATTGCACCGCCAATTGCAGCGCGGGTGGTTTCGTCTTTGTCGTCCCACTTGTGCCCGTACACGTCCAGCGTCGTCTTGGCTGACCCGTGCCGCATGCTGGCCTATACACGACCGCCGACGGCAAGCGCGTGTTTGATGAGTATCACGTTCACGCATCCCGCAAGTTCACCGAAACGGAGGCGGCAACACTGCGTGAGTCGGTCACCCTCCCGACCTCCCGTGCCTGCGACGTAGGCGCGCCCCTGCCTTCGGGACAGGCACCACCCTGCCCAACGGGTGGGCACCACCCTGCCTATGGCGTAGGCACCAAAGAAGACCAACTAGAAGACGAATTAGAAGAACAACTAAAACACCAAGGGCTAGAACTCGATCCGGAATGTGTGCACTGCGATGACGTCCCCGGTTAACGTCTGCGGTTTACACATTCATGACTACCCCGACCGCTACATCGAACCCGTTACTGCCCATCCACGCCCTGAGTCTGTGACCAGCCAGACGAGCGCATCCGCTCGACCGATGCCCGCAATAGATAGCGGTAAATGCTTGGGCTGCAGGACAGTCGGCCGAGATGGCTGCCCGCTACACACACCAATCCGTCAGCCGGCGAGCGCATGAGAAGAGCGACAGTAAGCGACCGATTCTCTCCGCCATGAACGTGCAAGGGGACTGATTGCCAGAGGCGAGCGCATTCACGCGGTTGCTGCACGACGCACTACCGCCGCTGGGCGACCGCACCGGCGAGCGTGGATTCTGGGTCATGCGTCGGCCACTCGTGCCAGTTGTGCCATCCCGCCGCCGTGGCATAACTGGCACAACGGATTAAGGTTGTCGAGTAAACGTCTACAAGTCGAGCCGGGCGTCGCTGGCGATCATCGACCAGATCCTGGCCGAGTCCCCGGAGCTGAGTCCCTCTCAGCTCTCGCGGATTTCAGCGATCACCGGCCTCGTGCGGATGGACCCGCCCTCAGCGGAGGCCTAGACGAATTGCAAATGCAAGTCTCGATCGGATTCCCGCCGGGGAGAGAGACGCTGATTTGCACGAAGTGTCCGGCCAGACGATGAGTTGGGGTCCCCCTAAGGCAACCGAATGTCGAAGTCAATCAATCAGACTGGAGAATGCTAAAGCATGTGGTGCCAGGGCGCCCTTTGGCCAACCCCACGCGGGAGATCCGCATCCTCCTGCTCGAGCCGCGAGTAGTACTTCTCTCGGATTAGTACCTCTGCCTCCGACCACTCGGGTGACCCTCGCCAGGACGCATTCGCTGTCGGGCAGTCCTGCCGCGTTGGTGGAGTTGCCAAAGACGATGACTTGTCGATCTTGCTCAACGAGTCGGGAGATGTTGGCTGGGGAGTCCTCAACGTACTAGTGAACGGTGGACCCCGGCACGGGATACGGGGGTGGGCTGGTCGGGTTGGTGGGGCACCACGGGTTGCGCGGCACGTCCAGGCACGGATTGGGCATGCTCGGCTGCGGGGGCAGCGCCATCATGTGGACCGCAGTCGGGCGCGGGTAGTTCGTGACCACGGTGCTCGGGCAGGGGCCGAGGAACTGCGAGTTGCAGGCGACCTCCAGACTGAGGACGCTAATGATCCCTGCGCCCGCGTCCGGGATTCCGCAGATGTTGTGGGGGAATAACTGGAGGAAGGGCGGGGCGCTCGTGACCCGTGGGCGGCCGAGCTGAAAGTGCTTGGCGTTGATGACCGTGCCCGAGGTGTCGACGTTGCCGTGCCAGCAGTTGCCAGGATAGGCGAGGTTTGAGATCTCCGCGAGGTCGCCGTTACTCGGGTTGCCAAAGAAGCCGTTGTGGCTCAGCGTGTTGTTCTCGATCTCGTTGCCCCAGTCGTCGTAGTAGCAGAACGACAACGCCTTCAGGCCGATGCCGCCCTTGCAGTGGGCGATCGGTATCCAGGTCTCGGTGTCGACCTCGGGGACCAGCAGCACGCCCCACGCGCCGTTGTCGTGGATGTCGTTGTCATCGACGGTGTCGAACCGGCCTCCGACGATCAGGACGCCGGTTCCCCCCGGAGCGCCGGCGACGCCGGGGCTGGTGGGCGTGTTTGGGTTGTTGTTGTCGTGCACCGAGTTGTGCGTGACCAGCCAGCACGAATGGGTCCCGGTCGGACCGGTCTCGTTACCGGGGCAGTGGCCGGACTGGGGCGACGGTTGGTCGTCGTTGTTCTGGCTGTTGGTGACGATCCCAATGTAGTTGTGGTCAAACTCGGAGTTCTGGACGATCAGGTGGCCGCCGGAGTTGGTTCCCGAGTATCCTTCGGCCGAGTTCTGGCCGTGGGCGTGGTCGAGGATCGCGTTGCAGTCCGGGCAGGCGCCGATGTAGAACGCGGCGTCGCCCATGTTGTTCGCGTACACCTGCGTGAACAGCCCCGGCCCCAAGGTGTTGGAGGCGTAAACCCCGTACTGGGCGAACGGCTGGTTCTCGCCGGCGAAGTAGCTCGAGGTGGCCGACAGCAACGCGCCGCGCCAGCTTCCGATCTGCTGGGTGCCGCTCGAGCCGCCGCCGTCAAACCAGATCTCATCGCCGGGGGTGTCGGCGCCCGAGAGGAAGTTGCAGGCGGTCAGGTTCTCGACGCTGACACCGGACGCCTTGAACACGATCAGGCCGTTTCGCCCCGTCGGGACGCCGTCGGGACCGAGCGGGCCGAGGTCCTGGTCGACCGTCGCGGAGCTGCACCGAGACGTCCCCGGCTTGGTGCCGTCGAGCACGGCCCCGTTGCGGTCCATGCCGCGGATCCAGATGCCGGGCGTGGTCACGAGCACGGCGGCCCCCGCCGTGTCGTCGCCGACGGCCCCGGGAGGAACGCGATTGCCGGTCTCGTGGTAGTCGCCCGGCCCGATTAGCACCCAGTCCCCGGGCCGGGCGGCGTCGACCGCTGCCTGGATGCTCGAGTACTGCCCGGGAATCCCTTGATAGCTGCCGACGCGCAGGACCGCGGCGGGGGCGGGCGGGGCAGCGTGCGCCACGCACACGCCCCCAGCGACAAGCACGCACACACCCCCAGCGACAAGCACGCGCCGCCACCGCCACATCGGCGCCCGCGAAATCCAGCCACGACGATCTTCCAGCGCCGGCATCCCACTCCTCATCTGTTTGGAGTGCGCCTACGGCACTCAAGTCACGTCAACAACACTGATTTACCGCCGTCACATCTAGAACACGGTGAGGTCAACGTTCGAGCGGAGATTCCCTTCGCCCTGTAACCGGTCTGGGTACGCAGGCCGGTACGTTTCCCTACCCGACGGCCATCACCAATGACCGCGGGTAGTTGACGGGGAAATGCGAGCTAGCAGGCATTTTCCCCTAACTTCCATCACCATCCCACGTCAGCCACATTCCCTGGCCGCCGTCGTTCGGGACGAAGAGGCCCTGGCCAGCCTGCCAGTGGGTTGACAGCCCCAGCTCGCCCAAGGTGCAACAGGGGAACCGATCGCACCGGTCGGTAGTCCTGCGCCGCCGCCGATGAACGCGATGCGATTTCGGACGCCACGGCGTCAGTGTCTCAGCGCAAGGGTCTGGCCAAGCTGACCACGTGCGCGCGTGCTTTAGCCGACAACCGACCGCCCGCAGGACGCCCGCGGGAACATTCGAAATGCGCACACACCCGCAAACCTGCTGACACAGCATATCCGCAGGTCAAGCGGATGGACGCCAACGCCGGAAAGCCAGCTAACAACCGCAAACGCACAGGACGGAGCTCGCACTCTAGTACGACGTGTAACCCCGCTATCCACCTGACCTGCAACGAAGCTCGCGGATACGTCACACCGTCCGCAGTTCGTCCGCAGGAGCGCCGAGTGAGTCCATCCGCTTCGCGATGGACAGCCCCAATCGCCGAGCGGGTGGACTCATCGGCATCGGGCCACAGATGCCCGTAGGTATCGAGGGGCGTCCGCGCACTTGCGTGCCGCAAATCGTGGAACGTGAAGCCGTCCGGCCGCATTCGTGGCTCCCATGCGGCCGAACATTCGACCAACTCTATACCCGTGGGGGTATATGATCGAGCCATGGCAGAACATCAGCATCATCGCGAGGTCCTCGACGAACTGTCCCCCCAGCACCGCGCGCTACGCCGAATGATCCCAGAGGTTTATGAGGGATTTGCAGCCCTGAGCGGCGCGGCACTTGCCGATGGTGCCCTCAGCAAGAAGGTGAAGGAACTTCTTGCGATGGCCATTGGAGTCGTGCAGGGATGTGATGGCTGTATCGCATCGCACGCGCAGGGAGCGGCACGTGCCGGCGCGACCACACAGGAAGCCGCTGAGGTCATCGGCGTCACCATTTTCATGCATGGCGGCCCGGCCACTATCTACGGTGCCCGCGCTTACACAGCCTTCTGCGAATTCGCTGGCGTTAAGGCGACCTAGCGGTGCAGGACTAATAGGCGGCTGCCAACACCGGTGCCAGCTAAACCGCAAGTGCGAACTTGCCCGCCGGCACGCGAGCGGTGAATCGGCGAGCACCGTCGCAGCCATGCTCTGAGTTAGCCGGGTCACGGTCTACCGCGTATTAGCCGAAGGCTAAGCGGTTCAGCACTCACACCCCTCTCCACGCCAAGATTCGACACCCTCCCAAGCCGCGGCAGCGGCGATCACCAGGCCGATTACGGGGTCGACCCACCATCCGCCGGACCATGCGGCGGTGATCGCTAAGCCGGTAAGCACGGCGGCGGCCTGGGCGGCGCATAGGTAGTTCTGTGTGCCCTCGCCGGCGGTGGCTGCCGAGTCCAGCCTTGTGCCGAGTCGACGTTTGGCATAGCCCAGCCCTGGCATCAGCACCACCGCAATTGCGGTCAACACGATCCCAATGACAGTGGTCTCAGCGCGATGCTCGCCGAACAGGTTGCGCAGCGACTCAGCAGCGACGTAGGGCGCGATGAGCCAGAACGACACCGCGACGCCACGTTGAGCGCGTCGCTCAGCGGTCTCGGACAAGGTGCGCGAGCCGGTGAACCGCCACACCACAATCACGCTGGCCAGTCCCTCAACCGCGCTGCCGAGCGCCCAACCTGTAAGTGCAATCGACCCAACCAATAAGCCCTGCCAGAGGCCGATCACGCCCTCCGCGCACATCCACAGCAAGCTCGCCCACGCCAACCAACGCGCCCAGCGAGCCGCACGAAGCCAGCCCGCATCCCGCACGACCGGCGTCAACAGTGCAGAGGTGGACGCATCGCAGCATGCCTGATGGACCAACGAGGTTTGCTCGCCAGCGCGCTCGGCGGCCATCAGGGCTTCTCCGTCCCGCAACTGTCCAAGCCGTAGTTCGGGCACAAAGCCACAGCTTGCCCGGTGGCGGCCAGCACTGTCTCGGCAGACGCAAGAACGTCAATCAACGCGGGCTGCGTCAATCGAAATAGTGACGCCCGGCCTAGCGGCTCGGAGATCACTAGCCCGCAGTCGCGCAAGCAAGCAAGGTGCTTGGAGACCGTCGACTGCGCCAGCCCCAACGCGTCGACAAGCTCCACCACCCGTGCCGGACCGGACGCCAGCCGCCGCACAATCGCCAGCCGCGTGGGGTCACCGAGCGACCGGAACAGAGCCGCCGCAGGCGTCAACTCCACTCGCTCGACTTCGCCGGAAGCAGCACTCATCGCCATCAGGCGATGTTATAGCCATATGGCCCCAATAGGAGGACCATCGGCCCTACATGCGCATGTGTACTGCGAGCATGCTGGCCGTAGCAGCGAACTGTGAGATGCCTTGGAGGGTCTGATGTGTGGCTGGGGCGGCAATGGCTGGATGTGGAACGGCGGATACGGCGGCTGGGGGTGGCTCGGTTGGGTCCTCACTGCGGTGGCGGTGGTGGTGTTTGTCGCGCTGGTGATCGCCGCCGTGGTCCTGGTGGTCAGGTACGTCTCTGGCGGTCATCGTGAACCGGGCAGCGCAGAGATTCAGCGCGGGCCAGAGGATGTGCTGGCGGATCGCTATGCGAAAGGCGAGATCGATGACGAAGAGTTCCGCCGGCGTGTGGCACTGTTACGCGACCATCACCGATAACCGCCCGTAGCTGGCGAACTGGCTGCCGAGCGCCGAGCGGTATTCGGGAGGTGAGTAGCGCATGGCTGGGATGACTCGACGCGCGGCACTGGTCGCACTCGGGGCGGGGAGCGCCGCCGTGGCTTTGGGAGCTTTGGGGTATCTGCTCCGAACCGTCGGCTCATCCGGACCCGGCACGCGACTCGCCGACGGCGGCGGTGACGGCGGGATGATGGGAATGATGGGCAACGTCGGACCCGCCGACATGAGCCTCTACATGGATATGTTCAACCGACACAACGAAATCAGCCGCGTTGTTGAGGAGATTCCCGGCGGCGTGCGCACCACCACCCAATCCAACTCAGCCGACCTTGCCGCGCAACTCAAAACGCATGTGTCAAGCATGTACTCGCACCTCGACCAAAACGCCGAAATCACCTGCATGAGCGAGACTTTGCCGACCCTGTTCCGGAATGCCGGCGGCTACCGCCGCACGCTCACCTTTACGCCGACCGGCATTATCGCCGAGGAAATCGCTGATGATCCCGCCCTCACGGAGACTATTCGCGCACACGCCCGAGAGGTGAGCGGGTTCGTGAACGAGGGAATGCGAGCGATGATGCAGGGAATGATGGGACCCGGCGGCATGATGGGACCCCCGTGACAGGAAGACCACGCGGCCACAAAGCGAGTTATCGAGAACTGTCGTGATTATCGGCAGCAGTTCGGATCGAGGACGGTACACAGCGCCACGAGAGATTCCCGGCTGGCGCGGTGGTAGACGTTCATGCCACGCCGCTCAGATTCCACGATGCCGGCCCGTCGAAGCTGATTGAGGTGGTGGCTCACCGTGGGTTCGGTTATCCCCACGGCGTTGGCGAGGTCGCGGCTGCATTCCTCGCTGCCGGGAGAGCTAAACAGCAGCGAGACCAACTTGACCCGTGTCGGATCGGCTAATGCTTTGAGACGCAACGCGATCTCCAACGCAGCAACGTCATCAAGCGGCCCAGCAGCAACGGGCGCGCAACACACCGGCGCGGAGATATCGACCATCGGCAGCGTCTTCGGCATACAACAATCCTGCCACAGGGTGTTGACATATATCAAAGAGGTGGCATGATCGGCCTCATCGCAGGTTCGACATATATCTAATAGGTGCGGAGGTCATGATGTCGCGCGTGCAACTGGCCCTCAACGTCGACAACCTCGATGAGGCAGTCACGTTCTACTCCAAGCTGTTCAATGCCGAACCGGCCAAGGTCAAAGACGGCTACGCCAACTTCGCGATCGCCGAGCCACCGCTGAAACTGGTGTTGCTGGAGAACCCCGGCAACGGCGGCACCATCAATCACCTCGGCGTGGAAGTCGAGTCCAGCGACAAGGTGCACGACGAAATCGCCCGACTCGCGGGCGCCGGCATGTTCACCGAGGAGGAAATCGGCAGCACCTGCTGCTTCGCCACCCAGGACAAGGTATGGGTCGCAGGACCCGGCGGGGAGAAGTGGGAGATATACACCGTCCTGGCCGACTCGGAAACTTTTGGCACCAGCGCCGAACTGCTCACCGTCGATCCTTCTGGCGGATACTCGTGCAACACCTGCGACAACGCCACTGACGCCACGGACGAGCAAGCCGCGCACACCACCGCGTCCTGCTGCTAAGCGAACCGTGGCCGGAATCAGCGTCAGTCACCTGGTCAGGCGGCTGCTGGCCGAGTTCGCCGGCTCCGGACTTCTGGTCACTGTGGTAGTGGGATCGGGCATCGCCGCCGCGCGGCTTTCGCCGACCGATGTCGGGTTGCAGTTGCTTGAGAACTCGACCGCCACGGCGTTCGGCCTTGCGGTGCTGATCCTGTTGTTCGGGCCGGTCTCTGGCGCTCATTTCAATCCGGTGGTGTCGCTTGGTGATTGGTTGTTGGGCAAGCGGGCCGGTGCTGGCATCAGCGGATCAGACTTATCGGCATACGTCACGGTGCAAGTACTCGGTGGCGTCGCTGGCGCGGTGCTCGCCAATGTGATGTTCGACCGCGGTGCGGTCGAAATCGCTACCAAAGATCGCATCACCATCGGACACTTCGTCGGCGAAGTGGTGGCCACAGCGGGGCTGATCGCCTTGATATTTGCTCTGGCTCGCACTGGTCGAACTGGGCTGTCAGCGGCGGCGGTCGGCGCTTACATCGGTGCGGCCTACTGGTTCACCCGTTCCACCTCGTTCGCCAATCCCGCCGTCACCGTTGGTCGGATGTTCTCGGACACGTTCGCCGGCATTGCGCCAGGTTCTGCCCCCGGATTCATTGCGGCCCAACTTGCAGGAGGACTTGTCGGTCTCGCTCTGGTCGTCGTCTTGTACCCCGACGTTGCCCGTAGTGCTGACGAGGTCGTCGTGCCGCACCGAGACACCGGCGCATCATGAGGACGACGGATGTGTCGACCGGATCGAACGACGAGCCACGGCAGGACAGATGACCGATCCCACAGCACAATCAGCTGATCTCGAACGTACGCGCACCGACTTCCACCACCTGCTGAGCCTCGTCGGCAGCGATGAATGGAACAAGCCGACTTCCGGAACCCGGTGGACCAATGAGCAACTTTTGTTCCACATGGTGTTTGGCTACATGATCGCGCAGCGGTTGCTGATACTGGTGCAGTTGTTCAGCCGCCTACCCCACCGGATCAGCCGAGGTTTCGCGTGGGCACTCAATCTGGCCACACCCCTGTTCGACCCGATCAACTACTACGGAACCAACCTGGCCGCAGTGGTTTACAACCGCAAGCGCATGGCTGCCAAGCTCGACCGAGTGATCGATGCGCTACAGCATTCGCTGGCTCGCCGGGACCAGAAGGCGCTAAGTCGAGGCATGCACTTTCCGAACCGCTGGGACCCGTTTTTCCGGGACTACATGACGCTAAGCGACGTGTACGGCTATCCCGGCAAGCACTACGCGCACCACTGCCGCCAACTAACCCTGGCGGGGCTGACTGATCCTAGAGATCAAAGGAACTGAGACGACGATGGCCAAACCGAAAGTGCTGTTCCTGTGCACCCACAACGCTGGCCGATCCCAGATGGCGATGGGCTTTTTCCGCCACCGCGCTGGGGACCAGGCCGTGGCCTACTGCGGTGGCTCTGAACCGGCCGAGCATATCAACCCATCCGCGATAGAAGCGATGGCGGAGAAGGGGATCGACATCACCGCCGAGCATCCCAAACGCTGGACTAATGCGATGGTCGAAGCGGCCGATGTCGTGGTCACAATGGGCTGCGGAGACACCTGTCCTGTGCTTCCTGGACGCCGGTACGAGGAATGGGTCCTATCGGACCCCGCCGGCCAACCTTTAGACGTAGTACGACTGATCCGAGACGAGATCGAACAGCGCGTCGACACCCTCCTGGAACAACTCGACGTGAGGCCAAAGGGTCGGGGGGTCCCCCCAGCCTGATCAAGCCCTCGCCTTGAACGGCCGCCGCTGTCTCTCTCCGATCCGGCGTCCGCAGGGCGTCCGCAGTAGTTTCGGCGAAAGCCTTGGTTCGCGAACAATTTCAACGCACTGACCTGCGCCCGGCCGCAACGGGTGACCGCGCGGACAGCGCAGTGGTGGCCGGGCCATCTCCGGCGGCGACAGCGCGCGCGACGACGTTCGAGACGGAGTTTTCGCGCGGCACGGGTTCACCGAGATCCAGGGCACACCGGTGACCGCCGAGGTGTACGAGGAGATGTGCCGCTCGTATGACACCGGTGTCGCCGAATTCCTCGACCTGTCCTATGCCAAGCCCAACATCCTCGGCAACTTGCGGATGTTGCTGATGCGGTAGGCAGTAGCATTTGGCTATGCGCTGGTTGGTGGCTATGCGCTGGTTCGCGGGGATCCTCGGAATCGCCGCGGCCCTGCTGGCGTCGGCGCCGGCCCAGGCGGACCGCGACTGCCCGGACGGGCAGATCACCTCCCAGGATTGCACCGGCGACAACTGTGGCCCCGTACAGACGCGGTGCGTCCCGCCTACGCCGGTGCTGCCGCAGCCGCCACCGGTGGACGTCCAGCTCGGCGTCGGGGTCGGGTTCTAGCCGTCTTCGCTCGCGGCTGCCATTCCGCGGATTGGCGCCAGCGTCGTGGCGCTGGATGAGCAGCGTTCCAACATTCATTTCTTCACGCCATCGTGGAACGCACTCGCTTACGCCGGCCGGGTCGAAACACGTTCCGCGGATTCGGCGGTCCCGGTGATGGGCCAACCAAACCAACCCCAGACGCCATGCATGATCGACGACCGCCATGAGTTTGGTGTCCTGAATCACAGTTGGTCGGAGTGAATGTGTCCCAAATGTGTTCGAGAACACAGTTACCCGGGGTGAACCGGATCCGACGGTCAGGCAACCATCAAAGAAACAGGGAACCAAAGGGATACCAACAGACTTGGGTGGGATCCTTCGGTGAAGGGAGGGCACATCATAGGGGGCCCAGCAGTTCAGGAGGACCGCCATGTCGCTTCAGCCGCGATACTTCGCGCCGTTGTTGGTGGTTGGGGGGGCCGGGCGCATGGCTTGCCCTCGTGCCGATCGCCGCTGCCGACTCCGTTTTGCCGGGAGCCGGCTCCGAGGATGCCAGCGCCACGATTAAAGACCTGAAAGCCCAGGGCTACAACGTCTCGATCAACTGGGTCAACGGTTATCCCGATGTCTCCCTGTCGCAGTGCTGGGTCAACTCGATCAACACAGCCGACGCGTCCGGCCAAAGCACGCTCAAGACCGTCTACGTCGACATAGAGTGCCCCAAGTAGGGAGGGCCTGGACGGCTCGCCACAAACCCCACTCGGCTCTGTGCCAGACCCCGGTGATGCCGAACACCGACGCGGCGTGATCGCGAGCCCTGCCGAAGCGCGGCGAGCAAACTCCCGGACGAGGTCCACTCTTAGCAGAAGGCGCTAACGGATCTTGGGTGCGGTGCAGCAGTGTGCTGTGTGGCCTTGAGTATCCGCAGAATGCGCTTTCAGTCGGCAGCGCGGTGGGCCCGATCGCGATTTGCGCGTATTCGCAGTACACGCGGTGCTGCCGTGGAGAATAATCCCACGTTTATGAAGCGGCTAATCGTTGGGTTGGCAACGACGGTGTTGGTCTCTGCCGGTTTGAGTCTGGCCGGCTTGGGGCCGGCCAGACGGCACCGCCCAGGCCGATCCCAGCTACGGCCCACACCAGTGGTGGCCAGGGCAATCCATGGAATGGCCGACCGGGCCGTGGAACCAAGTGGTCTGGGACATGAGTGTGTGCCACACCTGGTACGCCGTCGGCTACGGGCTGGGGAATGTTCCCGAGAAGACCGGCGCGCCTAGCGATGTTTGGGACGGAGATAGTCCACCGCCGCCTCCGCTGCCACCCCGCCAGGCGTGCCCTCCCATTGCATTTATGTGTCCGTAAATAGCTGCGCCGCAGCCCCTTCTACTTGCCCGGGTCGTAGGAGGCGTTGACGGCTAAAAGCCATCGTGGGCCGCGTGCAGGTGCTAGATAGGGCAGTGCTGACCGGGCCGTTGTTGGCGATGCCGGCGTTGGTCAACGCGCAGGTGATCGAGTCGCCGAGCGGATCGGCGTGCGCGGGCGGGGACCACGTTGCTCCGGCGATGATGACACCCGCCGAAACGACTAGTGGACGCAGCACCGCTGCGGCCGCATTGATGAGATCCGCCCACAGCACGAGTTGACGAGCCACCGTCGCGTGCCGAAGCGTTGGCGAAGTCCATGGGCGGTGCATGGTCAGCGACGTCATCCGGCACCCCTAGGTGGTCGTTGGAAGTGCATCGTGCACTCATTTCACTTTCGTCACAATGCGCCCCAACAGTCACGTTTACAACACGATCGGATCAAGGTTTGTGGTCTATGCGTTTCCTTATCGTTGCCTTAAGGATGCTGGTGCGATACTGCCCGGTTTGCTCTGCGGTGTGACCGGAATCATGGTGGGAAGCCTCAGATCAGAGCCCGACACTCTTTCGTTTCTCAGCCGGACACGCCCATCATCAAAACGGCTGGCAGTCCATGGATTTCAGCTCCATTTCCCCGGGACCGACCAATGTTGGTACCGCGCAGGCAAATCCCACGCAGTCGGCCCAGCGGCGCGAATCCGGATCACCAAGCTCCGGAGAGAATATCCAGCACGAGCGCCGCCAGGCCCGGGTCTGGACCGAAGGGCAGACCGAGCGGGATCCTGATGTGACCGCGATGCGGTCCGCGCTTTCTTCGACGTCCTAACCCGCCGACATGGAATTTCGGGTCGTGATCCGTCAAGATTTACGACCGGGAATTCTATTTCGCGGCAAGGGGTGACCGGCAGCCATGCGTGTCCTGGTACAGCGGGTGTCGTCGGCGAGGGTGCTGGTCGACGGGAAGGTGGTCGGCCGGGTGTCGCCGAACGGGCAGGGGCTGCTTGCGTTCGTCGGCGCCACCCACAGCGACAACAGCGAAATAGCGCAGCGACTGGCCGAAAAGCTCTGGCGGCTGAGGATTCTCGACGATGAACGATCCGCGGCCGACGTCGATGCACCGATCCTGGTGGTCAGCCAGTTCACACTGTATGCGAACACCGAGAAGGGCCGGCGACCGTCCTGGAACGCCGCCGCGCCGGGTCCGGTCGCCGAGCCGCTCGTCAGGGCATTCGCCGACGCGCTGAGCCGATTGGGCGCGCACGTCGAAACGGGCGTGTTCGGCGCGCATATGGAAGTGGAGTTGATCAACGACGGCCCGGTCACCGTGCTGCTGGAGCTGTGACGCCGGAATCGATTTCGCTGCGCGTGATTGCGCGTATGGTCGACCCATGAGGGCGCGAAACCTCGAAACCAGCTTGAATACCTACTCCCCCACGGTGCTGAGCATTTTCCGGATCGTGATCGGCTTCCTGTTCGCGGTGCATGGCTCATCGATACTGTTCGGCTGGCCCATCGCGACGAAGATGCCGGTCGGCACGTGGCCGGGATGGTGGGCAGGCCTGATCGAGTTCGTCACCGGCCTTTTGGTGCTGGTCGGATTGTTCACGCGCCCAGCGGCTTTCCTCGCCTCGGGCACAATGGCGGTCGCATACTTCTGGCAGCACCAACCGAAGGCGCTCTGGCCTATCGACCCAGCCAACGGCGGCGAGCCGGCCGTGCTGTTCTGCTTCGCGTTTTTCCTGCTGGTGTTCCTCGGGCCCGGTGCCCACGCGCTCGACACCAGGCGGCGCCCGGTCGCGGCGACCGGGACTCGCGGCCGTTTCGGCCGCTGGCGCGGCGCGGGCAACCGCGGACTCGCGCGCCGGTAACGCTGCGGACTCAACTTCCCGACGCGCGGTACCCCGAGCGGCTAGACCGTGACGGCGTTCTGTGCCAACGAGATCCGATTCAGCTGCCGAACACCTTCCGGACGACGGCCTTGGCGCGCCGGGTCACCCGAAGGTAGTTGTCCAGAAACGCCCCGCCGTCGTTGTTCGGCCAGCCCGCCGCGACGGCCACGGCATTGAGTTGGCGGCCCGGTCCCGGCAGCTGATCGGTCGGCTTGCCGCGCACCAGCACCAACGCGTTGCGCGCCCGCGTCGCGGTGAGCCACGCTTCGCGCAACAGGACCACATCGCCCTCTGCGATCAGGTCGGCCGCCCCGATCGTGTCCAGCGTCTGCAGCGTCGACGTGTTGTGCAGCGCGGGCACCTGGTGAGCGTGGCGCAACTGCAGAAGCTGCACGGTCCACTCCACGTCCGCCAGACCGCCGCGACCCAACTTGGTGTGCGTGTTGGGGTCGGCGCCGCGGGGCAGCCGCTCGGCGTCCACGCGTGCCTTGATCCGCCGGATCTCCTGCACCGCCTGGGGCGACACACCGCCGGGCGGATACCGGGTCTTGTCGGCCATCAGCAGGAAACGCCTGCCCAGGTCCTGGTCGCCGGCGACCCAGTGGGCCCGCAACAACGCCTGAATCTCCCAGGGCTGGGCCCATTGTGCGTAGTACGCCGCATACGACGTCAGCGTCCGCACCAGTGGGCCGCTGCGCCCCTCCGGCCGCAGGTTGGTATCGACTTCCAACCGCGGGTCGGCGCTCGGCGTGCCCAGCAGCGCCCGTACCTGCTCGGCGATGGTCATCGACCACCGCACGGCGGCCGACTCGTCCACGCCCTCAACGGGTTCGCACACGAACATGACGTCCGCGTCGGACCCGTAACCCAGTTCGCCACCGCCGAGGCGGCCCATCCCCATCACCGCGATGCGCGCGGGTGCCGTGCCGCTCTCGGGCGTGTTGGACCGGATCACCGCATCCAGTGCGGCCTGCAGCACCGCCACCCAGATCGACGTCAGCGCGTTGGTCACTTCCGTTACGCCGAGCAGGCCGAGCAGATCCGCCGACGCGATGCGCGCCAACTCCCGTCGCCGCACACTCCGGGCGGCCGCGATTGCGCGGACCGGATCGTCGTGCCGCGCCGCGGCGCTGACCAGCGATCGCGCCACCGCCTGTGGCTCAACGTCGAGCAGCTTCGGCCCGGTGGGCCCGTCGGCGTAAGCCTGGATCACCTGTGGTGCCCGCATCAGCAGCTCGGGCACGTATGCCGACGTCCCGAGCACGTGCATCAACCTCTTCGCCACCGCGCCCTCATCGCGCAGTGTGGACAGATACCAGCGTTGCTCGGACAGCGCTTCAGACAGACGCCGGTAGGCGAGCAATCCGGCGTCGGGGTCCGGCGTGTCCGACAGCCAGTCCAGCAGTGTCGGCAGCAACACCTCCTGGACCCGCCCACGGCGGCCACGTTGCCCGGTCAACGCCGCAAGGTGCGTCAGCGCGTTCTGCGGCGCCTGATAGCCCAGCGCCGCGATCTGCCTTTCGGCGGCCTCGGCGCTCATGCGCCGCGACAGGCCGATTCCTTGAGACTCCAGCAGCGGCTGGTAAAAAAGCTTGGCGTGCAAGCGCAGCACGCGCATGTTCTGCCGCTTCAGCTCCTCGCGCAGCATGCCGGGCGCGTCGTGCTGGCCGTCGGGCCGGATGTGGGCGGCGCGCGCCAACCACCGCAGCGCCTCCTCGTCGTCGGGCTTGGGCAGCATGTGGGTGCGCTTGAGCCGCTGCAACTGCAGCCGGTGCTCCAGCAGCCGCAGAAATTCGTACGACGCGGCCAAGTTCGCCGCATCGTCACGGCCGACGTAGCCGCCGGCGCCCAAAGCGGCGAGCGCGTCGACCGTCGACGACACATGCAGGGTGTCGTCATTGCGGCCGTGCACCAGTTGCAGCAGCTGCACCGCGAATTCTACGTCCCGCAATCCGCCTGTGCCGAGCTTGATCTCACGATCGCGGACGTCGGCGGGCACCAGTTCCTCCACGCGGCGACGCATCGCCTGCACCTCGGGCACGAAGTCCTCACGCTCGCTGGCAGTCCACACCATCGGCCTCAACGCGGCCATGTACTGCTCGCCCAACTCCGCGTCGCCGACAGCCGGCCGCGCCTTCAACAGCGCCTGGAACTCCCACGTCTTGGCCCAGCGGCGGTAGTAGTTGATGTGCGACGCCAGCGTGCGCACGAGCGCGCCGTGTCTTCCCTCCGGCCGCAGCGCGGCGTCCACGTCGAAGAAGGCGTCCGACGCCAGCCGCATCATCTCCCCTGCCACCCGGGTCGCGATCGCCAGGCCGGTATCGGGCGCTTCCCCGGAGACGAAGATCACGTCGACATCGCTGACGTAGTTCAGTTCCCGCGCACCGCTTTTGCCCATCGCGATGACAGCCAGCCGCGGCCGGGGGCCGTCCTTGCACACCGACTGCATGGCCACCTCGAGCGCGGCGGCCAGTGCGGCGTCAGCGAGGTCGGACAGATGCGCGCCGATCGTCGCGAACGGCAACACCGGCTCGTTCTCGACCGTCGGGGCCAGGTCCAGCGCGGCCAGGACCAGCAGGTGGTCGAGGTATAACGTGCGCAGCGCACGCATCGGCGATGAGCCGCTTGCGCTAAGAGCAGCCGCCGCCGATGAGCCGCTTGCGCGAAGAGCAGACGCCGCCGATGAGCCGCTGGGTGTTTCGGCGACCACCGCCACGAACTCCCGGCGCAGCTCGTCGGCCGTCGCCAGCGAGACCCGGCCCTGCAGCAGATGCCAGGATGGCGGGTTGGCCGCCAGGTGATCGCCCAGGGCCAGCGACGAGCCGAGGACCGAGAACAACCGGCCCCGCAATGACCGATCCTTCAGGAGCACGGCGTTCAGCTCGTCCCACTCGCCGCCGACAGCCTCGGCCAGCCGGACCAACGCGCGCAGGGCGGCGTCGGCGTCGGGTGCCCGCGACAGCGACCACAGCAACTCGACGTAGTCGTCGGTCGTCCAGCCGAGCCGCTCCAGATCGGCCCGTGCCGGCGCTTCGATCAGCCCGAGCCGGCCTGGGCTGGGTAACCGTGGGCGTTGCGTCGCGGGTTTGGCCACACCCACGACGGTAACGCACCCGGACGGTGCGCCTGGGCGCTACAACGACCGGACCGCTACAGGGACAGGTACGTCTTGAGCTCGAACGGGGTGACGTTGCGCCGGTAGTTCTCCCACTCGGCGCGCTTGTTACGCAGGAAGAAGTCAAACACGTGCTCGCCCAACGCTTCCGCAACGAGCTCCGAACTCTCCATCTCCGAAAGCGCGATGCCCAGACTGGACGGCAGCTCGCGGTAGCCCATCGCGCTGCGTTCCTCCGGCGTCAGACCCCACACGTTGTCCTCGGCCTGCGGCCCGAGGGCGTACCCCTTCTCCACGCCGCGCAGCCCCGCGGCCAGCAGCACCGCGAACGTCAGGTAGGGGTTGCACGCCGAGTCGGGGCTGCGCACCTCGATCCGCCGCGACGACGTCTTGCGCGGGCTGTACATCGGCACGCGCACCAGCGCCGACCGGTTGGCCGCGCCCCACGACGCGGCGGTCGGCGCTTCGCCGCCCTGCACCAGCCGCTTGTAGGAATTCACCCACTGGTTGGTGACCGCGCTGATCTCCGACGCGTGCTCGAGAATGCCTGCGATGAACGACTTCCCGATGTCCGACAGCTGCAGCGGGTCATCAGGGCTGTGGAACGCATTGACCTCGCCCTCGAACAGGCTCATGTGGGTGTGCATCGCCGAGCCCGGGTACTCGGTGAACGGCTTGGGCATGAACGAGGCCCGCACGCCCTCGCCGATCGCGACCTCCTTGACGACGTAACGGAAGGTCATCACGTTATCGGCCATCGACAGCGCGTCGGCGTAGCGCAGGTCGATCTCCTGCTGGCCCGGCGCGCCCTCGTGGTGGCTGAACTCCACCGAGATGCCCATCTGCTCTAGCGCGTCGATCGCGTGCCTGCGGAAGTTGGGCGCGGCGTCGTGCACGGCTTGGTCGAAGTAGCCGCCGTTATCCGTGGGGACCGGTACCGAGCCGTCGTCGGGGCCCGCGTGCAGCAGGAAGAACTCGATCTCGGGGTGCACGTAGCACGAGAAGCCGAGGTCGCTGGCCTTGGCCAGCTGCCGGCGCAGCACATGGCGGGAGTCCGCCCACGACGGTGAGCCGTCGGGCATCGTGATGTCGCAGAACATGCGGGCCGAGTGATGGTTGCCGCTGCGCGCAGTCCACGGCAGCACCTGGAACGTCGACGGGTCTGGGCGGGCGACGGTGTCGGATTCGGAGACTCGGGCGAAGCCTTCGATCGACGATCCGTCGAAACCGATGCCTTCCTCGAACGCTCCCTCCAACTCGGCCGGCGCGATCGCCACCGACTTCAGGAACCCGAGGACGTCGGTGAACCACAACCGGACGAATCGGATGTCCCGTTCTTCCAGCGTGCGCAGCACGAATTCCTTCTGACGGTCCATGACCGCGAGCGTATGCACCAGCTGTTAATTCTGTGTTACATCCGAGGGCCAGTTCAGTGGGCGAGGTTACGCCTGAGCAGGTGAAAGACTTCACGCTAACTCGCGGGAGTTACCGCTAACCGTGGCCAAATTGTGGCCAACGCGGGGCCACCGCCATCGGCAACGCCTGCTTACATCACGGGCACCAGGGGGGGACCGGGCAGAAATTGAGGGTCGGCAGCGGTAGATAGGAAGTTTGAGTAGGCACAGGCCCAGGCGGAGGGGGAACGTCAAACGAAAGCGCAGACCAAGCGTAGAAGGTACCGGTGCCAAGGTCCTTGGGGCCAGCCGAGTCCCAGAAGAAGTCGTGGCAGACACTCGAGTCCCAAGGAATGGGTCTGCCCGCCGGATCGGGGTCGCCTGGGCACCACTGCATGCAGGATCTCCCGCTCGGGCAGTTCCCCGGAGGATCGGCCCAGGCGAAATGTGCGGCCAGACCCAAACCGGCCAGACCCAAACCGCCCCACACCAACAGGGTCGTTGCTAACCCCACGATTCCTGCCTTCATAAACCTGGCATTGTTCTCCGCGGCAGCTTTGCGTGTACTGGGAATACGCGTAAATCGCGACATTCGGTTCGTGGCGGTTTGCTTCGTTGCTGTCGGCGCGTGGTGGCCGGTCATCACGGCAGTACGTACAGGCCGTCGTGGTGGTGGCTACCGCTGCCAACAAACCGTGCCGTTGACGTGGCCGATCCAGAGCATGTGACCGCCTGAGACCTGGCCGGGCGCGTCTAACACCGCAGATTGTCCGGCGGGGGCGTCAGGTTGACCAGGTAGTTGACCACCGGGGTGTCGACGCACTGCACGCCGTTGAACACGACGGTGTGCTGAGTGCCCTCGAAACTGATCAGCGGCGCACCGAGTTGGCGGGCCAGGTCGACGCCGGCCTGGTAGGGAGTTGCCGGATCGTGCGTCGTCGACACGACAACCACCTTGCCCGGTCCGGGGGACGTCGCCTCGTGCGGCGTGGTCGTGGGCGGCACCGGCCAGAACGCGCACACGTCACGGGGCGCGAATCCGGTGAACTCGCCGTAGCTCATGAAGGGCGCGGCGTCGCGGATCCGCCGGTCGGCGTCGACCCATGCCGCCGAGTCCTTCGGCGTCAGCGTGTCGACGCAGCGGACTGCGGTGAACGCGTCCTGCAGATTGCTGTAGTGGCCGGCTTTGTTTCGGCCCCAATAGTCGTCGGCCAGCAGCAGCAGGTCACCGGCGTCGGTGTTGCGCTGCAGGCCGAGCAGACCACTTGTCAGCAGCTTCCAGTACTGAGGCGTGTACAGCGCGTTGACGGTGCCGGTGATCGCGTCCTGATACGACAGGCCGCGCGGGTCGGATGTCGGTCCCGGTTTGCTCACTAGCGGATCCACCAGATCGTGATACCGGTCGACGGCCTTGGTCGGGTCGTTGCCCAGCGGGCAACCGTCGTACTGGACGCAGTCGCGCGCGTAGGCGTCGAACGCGCCCTGGAACGCCGCCATCTGGCGGACGTTCTCTTCGACCGCATCTTCGGTGGGGTCCACGGCACCGTCGAGCACCATGGCCCGGATGTTCTGCGGGAACGCCTGCGCGTAGGCCGTGCCCAACTCGGTGCCGTAGGAAAAGCCGAGATAGTTGATCTGGTTCTCGCCCAGCGCCTGTCGCACGACGTCCATGTCGCGGGCCGCATTCGCGGTGCCGATATTCGCCAAGGCCGGTACGTCATTGCGATTGAGGCACTGCCCGGCCAGCTGCTTGTAGATGTCTTCGATGTGGGCGACGCCGGCGGGACTGTAGTCGGCCATCGGCTCACGCCGGTACGCGTCGAATTCGGCATCCGTGCGGCACCGTAACGCCGGCGTCGAATGCCCCACCCCGCGCGGATCGAAGCCGACAAGGTCGAAGTGGCGGGCGATGTCGGTGTCGCGCAATCCGGCGGCCATCCCGGCGACGCTGTCGACCGCCGACGCGCCGGGCCCGCCCGGGTTGAACAGCAGCACACCGATGCGCTCACCGCTCGCGGGCACACGGATGAGCGCCAATTGGTCCTGGGCACCGCCGGGATTGTCGTAGTCCACCGGCACCGACACTGTCGCGCAGCGTGCAGTCGGGATATCACTGGTATCCGCTAGCCACTGCTGACAGCTGGCCCAATTCAGTTGCGGCACAGCGGATTGCGTGATCCCGGTGTCCGGCGCCGCCGCGGCCGTCGGCAGGACCACGCAGAAGGCCACCCCGAAAATGAGCAGCGTCGAGAACAGGGGTCTCAACCGCCACATGCGGAACATGTTCGCATGGGCCACCGGGCTGCGGTCACCGCCGCCCGCGGTTTGGATGCGAACCGTTACCTATCTGGCATCGATCTCGTAACTCAGCCGGGTTGACGACGGGGCGCCGATGCCGTCGTAAAGCGGGGTCAGCATCCTGCGTCGGGTCCCGGCAACGCCAGATCGATCAGATATTGGGTGACGATCGCGTCGACGCATGCGTTGCCCTGGAACGCGACGGTGTGCTGGGTGCCGTCGAAAGTCACAAGGGCGCCCCCGAGTTGCTTGGCCAGCTCCACACCCGACTGGTAAGGCGTGGCGGGGTCATGCGTCGTGGAGATTACCAGGACAGGCGGCAGGCTGTGCGCCGAGATCGGGTGCGGCTTGCTGGTCGGAGGCACCGGCCAGAACGCGCAGGTGTCCAGGGGCGCATCTCCGGTGAAGTCGCCGTAGCTCATAAATGGCGCGACCTCACGGGTGCGGCGGTCCTGCTCGATTGCCTTGGCGCGGTCGGTGACCGGCGGCTGGTCCACGCAGTTGACCGCAACCCGCACGTCGGTGGAATTCGTGTAGTGGCCCTTGGCGTCGCGGCCCATGTACAGGTCGGCCAGCGCCAGCATCGTGTCGCCGCGTCCGCCCTTGAGTTCGTCGAGGCCGTCGGTCAGATGCCGCCAAAGCCCCGGCGAGTACAGCGGCAGGATCGTAGCGACGATCGCGTCGCTGTACGACAACCCGCGTGGGTCGGTGGTTTTCGCGGGTTTCTGCACCAGCGGGTCGATCAGGCTCTTATACACGTCGA
Organism: uncultured Actinomycetota bacterium; assembly: GCA_963811535.1. Classification (GTDB taxonomy): domain Bacteria; phylum Actinomycetota; class Actinomycetes; order Mycobacteriales; family Mycobacteriaceae; genus Mycobacterium. The sequence goes on from CAWERF010000006.1 coordinate 20,965, forward strand.
CCGCCTTGGTGGGATCGGTGCCCAGCGGACAGTCCGGTGACTTCGCGCAGTCGCCCGCGTAATCGTTGAACGCCTTCTGGAACGCCGCGGCCTGCTGGATATTGGCCTCGACCGGGTCGGCGTTGGGATCGACGGCGCCGTCGAGCACCATCGCCCGCACGTTCTGCGGGAAGGCTTCGGCGTAGGCCGAGCCGATCCGGGTGCCGTACGAGTAGCCCAGGAACGTCAGCTTGGGGTCGCCCAGCGCAGCGCGCAGTGCGTCCAGATCCTTGACGACGTCAGCGGTGCCGACGTTTTCGAGGAACCCCGTGCCCATCTTGTCGATGCAGCGCTGCACGAACTCCTTGGTCAGCTGCTCGATGTGCGCCACACCGGCCGGCGAGTAGTCGACCTCGGGATCCGCGCGCAGCCTGTCGTTGTCGGCGTCGGAGTTGCACCACACCGCAGGCGACGAATTGGCCACGCCGCGCGGGTCGAACCCGACGAGATCGAAGCGGTCACGGATCTGCGGCGGCAACGTATCGACCATCGATGCGGCGGCCTGCACGCCCGATTCGCCCGGGCCGCCGGGGTTGATGACCAGCGAGCCGATCTTGGCCCCAGTCGCGGGGAATCTGATCAGCGCCATCGTGGCGGTGTCGCCGCCGGGGTTCGCGTAGTCGACCGGCACGGCCAGCTTGCCGCACTGTGCGCCGGACGGGAGCTTGACGGTGTCGTCGGACGGTGTCACCTTGCACGGGCCCCACTGGATGGGCGCGCCGACCTTGGGCTGGGCCATCAGCGCGCGCCCGTCCACCAACCGGCTGCAGCTGGTCGCGGCCACGACAGTGGCGACTACGACCGTCCAAGTCATCGCCTTGCGGACGACGACGGGCAGCCGGCGATTGTGGTTCATGGCACCACATGCTGCCATGGCCGCGCGAAGAGCCGCCGTTGCAGCCGGTCACCGCCAGCCGGGTGTCGTCCCGACTAGGGCTCGGCGGACAGCAATTCGTCCAGCCCGACCGCGAAGTCGTCGGCGAGGTCCCACAGGTCGGGCAGCAACTCGGGGCACGAGATGAGCCCGACGTCGAGCTTGCCGTTCAGCGACATCACAGTGACGTTGAGGCCACATCCATGAAAGATCGGCCCCAGCGGATACATCGCTTTGACCTCCGACCCCAGGAAATACAGCGGCATCTGCGGCCCCGGCACGTTCGATACCACCAGGTTGTGCACGGGCCGGCTGCCCGTCAGCCGCGAGTTCGAGTAGACCCGCATCGCGATACCGAACACCGCCGGCGCGGCGAATTGCGACCAGTCCTGCAGGAGCGTGGCTGCGATCGCCGAACTATGTTCTTTCGCAATGGAATTCGCGTCGGCGATCGACCTCAGCCGTTCTGTGGGGTCGGCGATGTGGGTTTCCAGCCGGGAGAACATGCCGGACACCTGGTTACGGCCTGCGCGGTCGGACTTGTCGCGCACCGACACTGGCACCATCGCCACCAGCGGCTCGTCGGGCAGTTCACCGCGGTCGAGGAGGAACTGGCGCAACACCCCGGCGCACAACGCCGTCACCACGTCGTTCAGCTTGACGCCGAACCGGTTCTTGACCGTCTTGATGTCTTCGAGGTCCAGCTGCGCGTACGCGACGTTGCGGTGGCCGGTGACCGCGTCGTTAAACGCCGTCTGCGGCGCCTTGAACGGGCGTGTCATCGTCTGACCGCTGCGTGCCCGTCGCAGCGTCTCGACCACGCTCGCCACGGTGCTCGGCAACACGTTGGCCAGGTGGAGGGGCCGGGTCGCGAACCGCAGCAGCCCGGTCGCGGCGAGTTCGATCGGATTGACGCCACCGACACCGTCGACCGGATTCGGCGGCGGGGCGTCGGGCTCGGTGCTGCACAGCACCGACATCAGGTTGGCGCCGCTGACGCCGTCGACGCCGGCGTGGTGCACCTTGGTCATCACGGCCAGCCGGCCGCCCTTGCTGGCGTCGGTGCCGCCAACGCCTTCGATCACCCACGTCTCCCACAGCGGTCGGCTGCGGTCGAGCTGAAGCGACGCGATGTGCCCGCAGATCTCGCTCAGTTCCGTGCGTCCGCCCGGCGCGGGCAGGCCGATGCGGTGCAAGTGCCGGTCGACGTCGAAGTCGTTGTCTTCCACCCACACCGGATGGTCGAGGTTAAACGGGCTGTCGGCGATCTTCTCGCGAAACGTCGGGATCCCCTTGATGCGCAACGACAATTCGTCTTTGAACCGGTCGAAGGTGTAACCCCCCGGCATGGTCGAGGTATCGAGCTCCAGGATCGAGCACACGTGCAGCGGTTGTTTGGCCGTTTCGAGGTACAGGAAGCTGGCGTCGAGTCCACTGAGCCGTTGCATGTAGCCGATCGTAAGTCCGCTAACTTGACACTGTGAGGAAGTCCACTTAACCGCGCGTTCATTATTCGACTCTCGGATGGCAGACTGAGAATCGTCAGACGAGCCCGGGGACCCGTAATGGGCCACGAGGATCGACCCGACGACCCACGAGGGACAACGATGTCTGAGCAGACGGTCTACGGTTCTGCAACCGACGCGGGCAAACCGCGCACCAAGATCCGCACGCATCACCTGCAGAAGATGAAGGCCGAGGGCCACAAGTGGGGCATGCTCACGGTCTACGACTACTCGACCGCGAAGGTTTTCGATGATGCCGGAATTCCGGTTCTGCTGGTCGGCGACTCCGCCGCGAACGTGGTGTACGGGTACGACACCACGGTGCCGATCTCGATCGACGAGCTGATCCCACTGGTGCGCGGTGTCGTGCGGGGCGCGCCGCACGCGCTGGTGGTCGCCGATCTGCCGTTCGGTAGTTACGAGGCCGGCCCCGCGCAGGCGCTGGCCAGCGCGACGCGGTTCCTGAAGGAGGCCGGTGGGCAAGCCGTCAAGCTCGAGGGCGGCGAGCGGGTCGCCGAGCAGATCGTCGCGCTGACCGCCGCCGGTATCCCGGTGATGGCCCACATCGGCTTCACCCCGCAGAGCGTGAACACCCTCGGCGGCTTCCGGGTGCAGGGCCGCGGCGACGCCGCCGAGCAGACCATCGCCGACGCGATCGCGGTCGCCGAAGCCGGTGCGTTCGCCGTCGTGATGGAGATGGTGCCCGCCGAACTGGCGACCCAGATCACCGGCAAGCTGACGATCCCGACGATCGGGATCGGCGCGGGCCCCAACTGCGACGCGCAGGTTCTGGTGTGGCAGGACATGGCCGGGCTGAGCGGCGACAAGACCGCCCGCTTCGTCAAGCGCTTCGGCGATGTCGCCGGTGAATTGCGCCGTGCTGCAACGCAATACGCCGAAGAGGTGGCCAGCGGGGTGTTCCCCGCCGACGAGCACAGCTTCTAGCCGACGACCCGGCCGACCGGAGCCAATCCCAGCCGCTCGGCGGTGGACCTGCGCACCTGGCCGAAGTCACCGTCGAAGCCCAGCACGCGCAACGCACCGTCTGCGATCAGCCACGGCTGGTCGGGCGCGCAGCCCCCGTCGTCGGAGCGGCGGTTGATGACGGACTCGACCAGCCGGAACGGCAGGTCGTCGGCTTCGGCCGGTCCGCCGCTCTCGGCGATCACGCCGGCCGACAACTGACGGTAGAGGCGGCGCAGTTCCTCGCGGCGCAACCGGAACATCTCAAACCGCTCCACACGCAACTCGGGCAGCAGATACAGCCCGCCGAGGTTCCACCGGCTGCCGCACAGCTGGGTCGCGTCGCCGACCACCAGCGCGTGCAGCCGCGGAGCGTACGGGCCTGACTCCGCGAGCAGCTCGGCGGCCAGCCGCAGCGCGTCGTCGACCGTGCCCGACAACAGCGCATCCAGGATGTCGTCCTTGGTGGCGAAGTGGTGATACAGCGACGCCTGGCGCATGCCGACCGCGTCGGCTATCCGCCGCGTCGACGTGCTGGCGTAGCCAAGGCGGGTGAAGAGCTCGGCGGCGGCGTCCAGGATCTCGTCGCGAGCCGTCTTTCCGGGCCGCCGGGACTGCTCCAGGCGGGGACGCCCTCGCCCGTCGGTCCGCATGCCACATTCTTGCACCGGCTCTGAATCGCGCGCGTGGTGCCGGCGGCTCTGGGCTCCCCTCGCCCGAGATGGTATATTTTCTGTCATTTGATAGAAATACGTCAACATAGTCGTTACGACCCAGACACGACACCGGAACGGCGCCCAACAAAACTTTCAGTTGACAGTTAATGGGTCTGGGACTGGACCAGGAGGACTCACATGAGCACCGCATCAACCGAGGGCGCCAGGTCACACGCGCGCGCGCAGGCCGGGCACGCGACGATGCGGGTACCGGCCACCCCGCCGGACGTCGACCGGTCCCGCATGACCTGGGCCGAATCCGTGCCGGCCAACGGCTACACCACCAAGGTGCTGGGCCGCGGCAGTCGGCTGCGACTGGGCGACCCCCACGGCGGCGCCTGCGCGCATCTGCTGTTGTACCGCGCCGAGGCGCCTTGGGAGCGGCTGAATATCGCGGACACCATGAAGGTGCCGTGGCAGGCCTACCTCGGGCCGGGCCATCCGCTGCTCTCCGACCAAGGCCGCGTGCTGGCCACCGTCGTCGCCGACTGCTCGGGCCACCACGACACCCTGTGCGGCCCGACCGACACGGGACGCGCGCTGATGCTGCTCGGGGCGCTCAAACACGGGCTCGACGAGCGTGACGTCGCGCCGTCGGTGTCGTTCTTCGCCGGCGTGCGGCCCGATCGCGGCGGCGGGCTGGTGTTCACCGGCACCGCGGGCCCGGGCACGGCAGTCGACCTTCTCGTCCACCTGCCGGTGGTGGTGTTGGTGGTCAACGCCGCGCATCCGCTAGACCCGGCACCACAGGTCACGGATCTCGACGTGCTGGCCTGGCGGGCCGGCGACGAACTCTCGACCCCGGTCAACGATGATCCGGAATACCTGCGCGCGCTGTTCAACACCGAGGCGGCGTGGCGCGCAGCTGCCGATTGCGAGGTATCGAAATGACCACTGCGGCAATGCAAATCATCACCGACGAGGTCGTGCCGGCGTGCTCGCCCTGGTCAAAGATCGTCCGTGCCGGCGAGCAGTTGCAGATCATCGACCTGCACGGCAACCAGGCCGTCGACTGCCTGCTGTACGCCGCCGACGACCACACTCGGCGCTACAGCGCGCAGGCCACGGTCGCAGCGCAGCGCAACATCTTCCTGACCACCGGATCGGTGCTGAGGACCGCCGAGGGCACCCCGCTGATGACCGTCGTCGCCGACGACGTCGGCAACCACGACACCATCGCCGGGGCCTGCTCCCAGGAGTCGAACACGCTGCGCTACGGCCACTACACCGTGCACCAGCACGCTTGCGCGGAGAACTTCCTCGCCGAAGGCGCCAAGTGGGGGCTGGGCAAGCGGGACCTGGTGTCGAACATCAACTGGTTCATGAACGTTCCGGTGGAGGCCGACGGCACGCTCGGGATCGTCGACGGGCTCTCGGCGCCGGGCAAGTCGGTGAAGCTGCGGGCCGAGATCGACACGCTCGTGCTGGTGTCGAACTGCCCGCAGATAAACAACCCGTGCAACGGCTTCAACCCCACACCGGTCCGGTTGCTCGTGTCGAGACAATGACGCTGATCGAGGTGCTCCGGCCCGGCATGCTCACCACCGTGCAGGACTGGCCGGGCCGGATCGGCTACTGGCATGTCGGGGTGCCGCCGTCGGGGCCGATGGACGACCTGTCGTTCCGGATCGGCAACCGTGTGCTCGGCAATGCCGAAGGGGCGGCCGGCCTGGAGTGCACCAAATCCGGGCCGGCGTTGCGCTTTCCCGACGGTGCGCTGGTATGCGTTGCGGGCGCTCCGGCACCGGTGACACTGGACAGCGCGCCGGTGCCGCTGTGGCAGGCGCTGGCGGTTCCGTCCGGCGGGGTGCTCGACGTCGGCGCGTTGAGCGGGCCCGGGATGCGCTGCTATGTGCTAGTCGCCGGCGGACTGGCGAAGCCGGACTATCTGGGCAGTGCCGCGACGTTCACGCTTGGGGGTTTCGGCGGGCACGACGGTCGCGCGCTGCTCGCCGGCGACGTGCTCGCCATCGGGGATTCGCTCGACGGCGCACGCGTGAGCAACGCGCGCGCGTCGATCGAGGACCAGCCGAGCATCGGCACGCGATGGGAGGTCGCGGTTACCGAAGGCCCACACGGGGCACCGGAGTTCTTCACCCGCGCCGACATCGACACCCTTCTCGGCACCGACTACACCGTGCACTTCAACTCCGACCGCACCGGCGTCCGCCTCGAAGGACCCCAGCCGCAGTGGGCCCGCAGCGACGGCGGCGAAGCGGGCCTGCACCCGTCGAACATCCACGACACCGCATACTGCGTCGGCGCGCTTGACTTCACCGGGGACACCCCGATCCTGCTGGGTCCCGACGGGCCGAGCCTGGGCGGGTTCGTCTGCCCGGTCACCGTTGTCGAGGGCGACCGCTGGAAGCTGGGCCAGATGGCCCCGGGGGACGCGGTTCGGTTCGTGCCGGTGCGCGCCGACCGCGCACCGTCGCTGCGCTCTCTCGATTTGCGACGACGCGCGTCCTTCCCGCTGGTCATCTCGACGTCGAGCGACGGCGACGACGGCGTGCTCACCCGATACGCGGCAGGAGATGGCACCGACGTGACGATCCGGCGCGCCGGCGACGGCGGTGTGCTCGTCGAATACGGGCCGATGGCACTGGATTTGGCGATGCGGGCGCGGGTGCACGTGCTGTACGAGCAACTGCGGTCGCGCTCGGTGCCCGGTGTGCTGGAGCTGACGCCCGGCGTGCGTTCGCTGCAGGTGCAGTTCGCGCCGGAAACGTTGCCGTCCGCCGAGGTGACCGACCTGCTGGCCGGCATCGACGGCGACCTGCCCGCCTCCGACCAACTGACCGTGTCGAGCCGGGCGGTGCGACTGCCGTTGTCGTGGGACGATCCCGCGACACACGAGGCCGTCCAGCGCTACATGCACGGTGTGCGGGCCGACGCACCGTGGTGCCCGGACAACATCGAGTTCATCCGGCGCATCAACGGCCGCGACGACGTCTCGCAGGTCTACGACATCGTCTTCGACGCGCAGTACCTGGCGCTCGGGCTCGGCGACGTCTATCTCGGCGCCCCGGTGGCCACTCCCCTGGATCCGCGGCACCGGTTGGTGACGACGAAGTACAACCCGGCCCGCACCTGGACACCCGAGAACGCGGTCGGTATCGGCGGGGCCTACCTGTGCATCTACGGGATGGAGGGTCCGGGCGGCTACCAGTTCGTCGGCCGCACCACCCAGGTGTGGAATCATCGGCATCCACGCGACGCCGACTCCTTCGAGTCCGGAACACCCTGGCTACTAAGATATTTCGACCGGATCAGCTTCTTCCCGGTCACCGCGGCCGAGCTGCTGGATCTGCGCGCCGACATCGCGGCCGGTCGCGGGCGCGTGGACATCACCGACGGCGAGTTCTCGTTGGGCGACTACCGGAGCTTCCTGGAGGCCAACGCGTCGAGCATCGCCGCCTTCCGGCAGCAGCAGGCGGTCGCGTTCACCGCCGAGCGCCGAGCGTGGGATCTGGCCGGTGAGTTCGCTGAGCCGCGCGCGTCCTGACACCCACCGGCGGACCGCCCCGGTATCTGTTCATCTTCATGTGGCACCCTGTCCATCCATTGTTCACAATCAGCGTTGCCATCCGAAGGGAAAATGACGTCCACCATGGGGAAATCGCCAGACCAGGGCGGAGGTTCCGCAAGCTCCAGGCACCTGGAGGTGGAGCGAAAGTTCGACGTCGACGAGTCCACGGTCTCGCCGTCATTCGACGGGCTCGCCGCCGTGGCGAGGGTTGAACGGACACCGTCGCAAACCCTCGATGCCGTGTACTTCGACACCCCTGGCCGCGCTCTGACGGCGCATCGCATCACGCTGCGACGCCGCACGGGCGGCGCGGACGCCGGGTGGCACCTCAAGCTGCCGGCCGGCCCGGGCGCGCGCACTGAGGTACGCGCGCCGTTGACCGACGGCGACCAAGTGCCCGAGCAGCTCCGCGACGTGGTCTTGGCCATCGTTCGCGACCGGCCCCTGGAACCGGTCGCCCGGATCACCACGAATCGGACTGTCGACCACCTTTACGGCGGCGACGGCAAGGCGCTGGCCGAGTTCGCGGACGACCATGTCATGGCGCGAGCCCACGGCGACGGCGACGAGCATCGGTGGCGCGAGTGGGAAGTCGAGCTGTCCGAGGACGGCATCGCCGAGGGCCGGGCCGACGATGAGCTGCTGGCGCGGCTGACCAACCGGCTGCGTGACGCCGGCGCGCAACCGGCCGCGCACGCGTCCAAACTGGCACGGGCCCTCGACGGCGCGGCCGCCCCGCCCGCGACCGCCATTCGCTCAGATGATCTGGTGCACCAGGCCGTGGCCGACGAGATCGAGAACCTGCTGGTCTGGGACCGCGCGGTGCGCGACGACGTCGACGACAGCGTGCACCAGATGCGGGTCACGACTCGCAAGATTCGCAGCCTGCTGCAGGCGTCGGGCTCGGCGTTCGGACTGTCCGACGACGCGTGGATCCTCGACGAACTGCGCCAACTGGCCAGCGTGCTGGGCCTGGCCCGCGACGCGGAGGTGCTGGCCGAGCGCTACCAGAACGCGCTCGACGAGCTGCCGCGCGAGCTGGTGCGGGGACCGGTGCGCCAACGGCTGGTGGAGGGCGCGCGCCGTCGCTATCGCTCGGGTTTGCGAAAGTCGCTGACTGCCATGCGATCTCAACGTTATTTCCGACTGCTCGACGCGCTGGAGGCACTCGTCGCCGCAGAACCGCCGCTGCCGGAGCCGGGCGAAGAGCAGTCGACCGACGCGACCATCGAGGCCGCGTACAAGCGGGTGCGCAAGCGCGCCAAGGCCACCGCGAAGGCCGAGGCCCAGCACCGGGACGAGGCTCTGCACCGAATTCGCAAGGCCGCGAAGAAATTGCGCTATACGGCGGCGGCGACCGGGGAGAAGAAGGTCGCCGACGCTGCCAAGACCATCCAGACACTGCTCGGCGATCATCAGGACAGCGTGGTGAGCCGTACGCATCTGAGCCAGCAGGCCGACGCCGCGCACGCCGCCGGGGAGGACACCTTCACGTACGGCCTGTTACACGAACGGGAGAACGAGCTGGCATGCCGCAGCCGCGAACAGCTTGATCCCGCGCTCAAGGCACTGGCCAAGGCCGTGCACAAGGCGCTGTAGGCGGGCGAGTTGGCCTGTAAGCCGGATTCTGTTCCGCGCCGCAGCGGTTAGCCACGACGGCGCGGCGGCGACCATCCATCTGGACACACCGTCGCCGGGTGCCTCAAGCGGCCTACCCGCAGGCTCGGGCGAGCAACCCTCGGACGCCTGCGCAGCCGCACCGGGTGCGGCCTTTTGGCCTTGCTTCGGGTGGGGTTTGCCTAGCCATTCCGGTCACCCGGAATGCTGGTGCGCTCTTACCGCACCGTTTCACCCTTACCACCGCAAGGTGGCGGTCTGTTTTCTGTGGCACTATCCCGCGAGTCACCTCGGATTGCCGTTAGCAATCACCCCGCTCTGTGAAGTCCGGACTTTCCTCGAGCCGTATCGCTACGACCCGTGGCCGCCCGGCCAACTCGTCCGCACTATCAACGTACTGCGTGAGGCGTGTCTTCGGCGAGCAGGCGATACTTGGGGTCATGGCGCAGGTTCCCCCGGCGCGTTATCTGCTGCGGGCTAAGGACTTCGTCGACGCCCGCTACGCCGAACCGATCACAGTCGCCGACCTTGCGGCCGCGGCGGGGCTGTCTCGCGCACATTTCAGCCGCATGTTCACCAGGACGTTCGGCGAATCGCCGCGGGCCTATCTGCAGACCCGTCGCCTTGAGCGGGCGGCGGCACTGTTGCGATACACCGATCGGTCGGTGGCCGACATCTGCGTGATGGTGGGACTACAGAGCGTGGGCTCGTTCACCACCAGCTTCGCAAGGGTCTACGGCGTGCCGCCCGCGGCTTACCGAGCGAGCATGCCGCCCGCCGCCAGCTATGCGCGGGTGCCGAGTTGCATCCTTCGGCGGGACACCCGGCCCTCGGCCGACAGCAGGGTCAAGACAGCACACGGGGAGAAGACGAGCGGCGACGGCCGACCGTAGCGTCGGGCGCATGATCAAAATCGCCAGCGCCCACCTGTGGGTACACGACCAAGAAGTCGCACTGAAGTACTGGACCGAGAAGGTCGGGATGGAAGTCCGTGAGGACGTTTCGCTGCCCGAACTCGGCGATTTCCGGTGGCTGACCGTCGGTCCACCGGGACAGGATGACGTGTCGATCGTGCTGATGGCGGTGCCCGGGCCGCCGGTCATGGACGCGACCACGCAGGCCGAAGTCATGAACGTGGTCGCCAAGGGCTTCGCCGGCACCGTGTTCCTGACGACCGACGACTGCCAGAAGACCTACGAAACGCTGAAAGCTCGCGGCGTCGAGTTCACCGAGGAACCGCATCAGATGCCCTACGGCATCGACTGCGGCTTCCGTGACCCCTCCGGCAACAGCGTGCGCCTCACCCAGCCGATCGAGGTGACGGCTGGTGCAGGGTAATGCAGTGAATGCCGCCTTCGCGCTCGAATAACGGCCCGGCGTCGACCGTCACCACCCGCCTGCCGGGATACTGCTTGGCGGCACCCGCGCTCAGCGTGATCATCGTTTCGCGCTGATGGGGTCAAGCACCGGCGGCGGTGACCACCGCGTCGGTGGCGAAGCCCAGCGCCAGGCCGGCGAAGATGCACCATGTGGTCAGCACCTTGAGGTCTGCCTTGCGGGCCACCGCCAGCAGTTCGATCACGACGTAGAGGATCGAGCCGGCGGCCAGGCCCAGGAACGCGATCGAAACGAATTCGTTGGTGAACCGCTGCCCGACCAGGGTGCCGAGGAACGTGGGGGCCCCGCCGATGAGGCCGGCCAGGGCAAGGAAGCCCCATGACGGCTTCTGACCGGTCAGCGGCGCGACGATGCCGAAGCCCTCCGTCGCGTTGTGCAGCGCAAACCCGATCACGAGCATCGTCGCCAGCGAGATCTCGCCTGCCGCCGCGGAGTTGCCGATCGCCAACCCCTCGGCGAAATTGTGCAACCCGATTCCGATCGCAATCATCAGCGACAACCGGTACGCCGAATCGCGCCAGACAGACGTGCGGATTTCGCCGACCGTCGCGGCGCCGGGTCCGTCGATCGCAGCGTGGTTGCGGCGACTTTGCCGGCCGTCCACCCACACCAGACCCAGCAGCCCGACCCCGAAGGTGACGGCCAGGACCACGCCACGGGAAAGGGCAGCGCCGATCTCATGATGCGACAGGCTCTGGTCGATCGGTTCCCAGGCGTGGGCAAGCACGTCCCACAGCAGAAATATCAGAATGCCGGTCGCGAGCGCGTTCAGCCCGGCCTTCAGCCGCGGCATCGGCGTCGGCAGTCTGCCGAGCGGCAGCCCGAGGAAGATGGTGGCTCCGGCGATGGCGCCGAGCACGGCGATCTGGGTGGACGACACGTGCTGCTCCCCTAACGTGGTGGGCGAACTTAAGCCGACCGTACTAGGTAAGCCTCACCTGGGTGATACGGTACCGGAAAAGCGCAAGCTTCCGGGGGTCGCTACATCACGCGAAGCGGGGCCGCCCTACCCTTGACGTGAAGCCTTTCGATTGTGGACTCGCGCAGTTCGTCGATGCGGGCACGCATCTGGTTTCCCAGCGCATCGAGCATCTGGTCGCTCAAATCCATTGGCGGGGGGCACAAATCGCGTTCTTCTTCAGTGGCATGGGCGTCCAACACGGTAACGAATGAGCGCCATTCGTCTTCGTAGCCGCTACGGCGGGAAACTGATGCACCTCGTCACCGAGGCGTCCCAGCTTGGCGGGTCCCAACATTGACTTCACGAGCCGTTACGGGCACTGGTTCAACACGACCTCGCTGTCTGGTTGACCGAACACACTTTCGCTGGTAAATCCGAGGTCCGACAAGTAGGCAGAAAGCCATGCACGATGACGTCGACCTGACCGATCTCGACCGCTTCGCCGAGGGGTTCCCGTACCACGTCTTCGACGCGCTGCGACGTGAGTCGCCGGTCTGGTTCCATCCGCCAACCACCCACTCGCCCGGGCGCGAAGGGTTCTGGGTGCTGAGCAGATACTCGGACATCGTCGACGCCGCCGCGGATGGGGAGACGTTTTCGTCGGAGACGGGCGGCACCCGAGAGGGTGGCGGCACCACCCTTGAGGACATGCCGATGGGCGCTTTGGCCGGCGTCCTGTTGAACATGATGGACGACCCGCGTCACGCCCAGTTCCGCCGGCTGCTGACTCCCAGCGTGGCGCCCCGAATGCTGCAACGCATCGAAGCGGATCTGCGGGACGGGGCTGTCGGCATCATCGACGCCGCGCTCGCCAAGCGGGATTGCGACTTCCTGGTCGACGTGGCCGCCGAATTACCGCTGCAGGCCGTCGCACAACTGGTTGGCGTGCCACAGCAGGACAGGCATGAGTTGATGAACTGGGCCAACGTCACACTCGACTACGAAGACCGTGAAGTGGGCGAAACCACCGAACGCCTTGCTGCGGCCTCCGCGCGAATGTTCGAGTACGGCTCGAACCTCCTGCAGCACAAACGAACCCACCCTGCGGAAGATCTGCTCTCAATCGTCACCCACGCGCAGATCGACGGCGAACCGCTGACCGAGAGCGAACAACGGATGTTCTTCAGCCTGATCATCGCCGCGGGCAGCGAGACGACCCGCAACTCCATCGCGGTGGGGATGTTGGCGATGATCAAAAACCCCGACCGATGGGACCAACTTCGCCAAGACCGGTCCGGGCTGCCGATCGCGGTGGAGGAGATGCTCCGATGGGCGTCGTCGACGCCGTACAACCGGCGCACCGCGACCCGGGACGTCATTGTCGGCGGCCAGGCCATCAAAGCCGGCGACAAGGTCACGCTGTGGTGGGCATCCGCCAACCGCGACGAATCGGTGTTTGCCAACCCGTACACATTCGACATCAAGCGCAACCCCAATCCGCACTTGGCGTTCGGCCGCGGCGGCCACTTCTGCCTCGGCGCGGCGCTGGCCCGGATGGAGATGCGCGTGATGTTCGACGCGCTGCTCGACCGCCTCGCCGGCGCCGCGCTGACCGGGCCGGTCGAGTACGTGCGCAGCAACAAACACGCGGGCGTCCGGCACATGCCGGTGCGGCTCGAAGCCCGGGTCTAGAGGTATGCGGTCTGGTTGACGAGTCGCACCGATGACACCCCATCCGGGTAGAACTCGGCGATGCTCAGCGAAGCCAGATCCAGGTGCAGCCGATACAGGATGCCCGGCCCGGCGTCGAGCGCGAGCCGCAGTACCGTCTTGATCGGGGTGACGTGCGACACCACCAGGACCGTCTCGCCGCCGTGCTCCGCGATGATCCGGTTGCAGGCCCGCCGCACCCGGTTCTGCACAGTGTCGAAGCTCTCCCCTTCCGGGGGTGCGATGCTGGTGTCGCGCAACCATTTTCGGTGCAGCTCGGGGTCGCGCGCCGCGGCCTCGGCGAACGTCAGCCCCTCCCAGGCTCCGAAGTCGGTTTCGATCAGGTCGTCGTCGACGACGACGTCCACTCCCAGCGCCTTGCCTGCTGCCGCGGCGGTGTCGTAGGCGCGTTGCAGCGGTGACGTGACGACTGCCGCGATGCCACCGCGCCGGGCGAGATATTCGGCTGCCGCGTCGGCCTGCCGCCTGCCGAGGTCGGTCAGTGCCGGGTTCCCCCGACCGGAATATCGCCGCTCCACCGACAATTCGGTCTGGCCGTGCCGCAGCAGCAGAAGCCGCGCCGGCGCGCCGCGGGCCCCGGTCCAGCCGGCGGGCGACGAGTGGGATGGCGCGGGCGGAGCTTCCAATGCCGCCGCCGCGTCCATCGCCTCATTGGCCAGCCGATCGGCGTGCGAGTTCTGGCTCCGCGGAATCCACCGGTAGCTCACGCGGTCGAATCTCGCGGTGAGCGACTGTGCCTGACGATGCAGCTCGGCCAGCTCGGGGTGCTTGACCTTCCACCGGCCCGACATCTGCTCGACCACCAGCTTGGAGTCCATCGCCACGTCGACCTCGGTGGCGCCGAGGTTCGCCGCCTCGGTGAGACCGGCTATCAGCCCGCGGTATTCGGCGACGTTGTTGGTGGCGCGGCCGATCGCCTGCTTGCTCTCTGCCAGGATCTGGCTGTGTTCAGCCGACCACACCACCGACCCGTATCCCGCCGGCCCCGGGTTGCCGCGCGATCCGCCATCGGCCTCGACGATCACCCTCAATGGTCAGACCCCTTCACCCGCAACAGGATTGTGTTGCATTCCGGGCAGCGCAGCACTTCGTCCTCGGCGGCAGCGGAGATACGCGCCAGCTCGCCGCGGTCGAGTTCGATACGGCAGGCGCCGCAGCGCCATCCCTGCAGCACCCCGGCGCCCACACCGGCCGCGGCGCGCTGCCGCTCGTAAAGTGCGACCAGGTCGCTGTCCAGTCCGGCCACGATCTGCTCCCGCCGCTCGGTGCGGTCGCGCTGGGCTTGGTCGATGTCGGTGAGCGCTTCGTCGCGGGCCCGTTGGACGGCGGCGAGATCGGTCTCGAGCTTGTCGATCGCGTCGAGTTCGCGGGACTGGTCCCCTTGCAGCTCCTCGCGGCGCTCCATCACCTCCAGCAGCGAATCTTCAAGGCTCGCTTGGCGACGCTGCAGCGTGTCCAACTCATGCTGCAGTTCGGACAGCTGCTTGGCGTTCGGGGAACCGGAGGTCAGCAGCGATCGGTCGCGCTCCTCGCGCTGACGCACGGCGTCGATCTCGGCCTCGAACCGCGAAACCTGCACCTCGAGGTCCTCCAACGCGAGCCGCACCGCGGCCAGCCTGTCGTTGGCGGTGCGGTGGTCGGCCTGCACCTCCTCGTAGCGCGACTGTTCCGACAGGTGCGAGCGGCGATGGGCGATGCGGCCCAGCTCGGCGTCGAGCCCGACCAGATCGGCCAGCGAACGCTGTTGATCGACTGCAGCTTTCATCACTTCACCTCCTCAACGTTCCACGGGTCGGTACGGATGGTGGACACCCGCACCGGAAGCGACGGCCCGAAGTGCCGCGTGAGCACGCCGGCCGCCTGGGCGCACCATGGGAATTCGCTGGCCCAGTGTGCGACGTCGACGAGTGCAACGTCAGAGGCGCGGCGATGCTCATCGGCCGGGTGGTGGCGCAGATCCGCGGTGACGTACACGTCGACACCTGCGGCCGCCACCTCGGTGAGCAGCGAATCCCCGGCACCACCGCACAACGCTACACGGGACACCCGCGCATCCGGATCACCCGCCGCGCGCACTCCCCACGCGATTGCGGGCAGCGCCTGCGCGACGCGAGCCACAAACGCGCGCAATGAAATCGGCGACGCGAGTGCGCCGGTTCGCCCCAACCCGGCATCGCTCGACAGGGCTGCGAGCGCGAACACGTCGAAAGCGGGCTCTTCGTAGGGGTGGGCGGCCCGCAATGCCGCGAGAACGGCCGCGCGGGTTGACGCGGGCGCGATGACCTCCACCCGGTCCTCGGTGACCCGCTCCACGGTCCCGACGCTGCCGATCGCCGGGTTGGCGCCGTCATGGGGAAGGAACTGACCGGTGCCGGTCACGCTCCAGCTACATTGAGAGTAGTCGCCGATGTGCCCTGCGCCGGCATCGAACATGGCTTCCCGCATCGCGTCGGCGTTTTCAGGCGGCACGAACACCACCCATTTGTCCATCGCGGCCCCGGCGGCAGGCGCCAGCACACCGTCCACCTCCACGCCGATCGCTTCGGCCAACGCATCCGACACCCCCGGCAACGCCGAGTCGGCGTTGGTGTGCGCGGTGAACAGCGCTCGAGAAGACCGAATCAGGTTGTGTACCAAGGCCCCTTTCGGGGAGCTGGCCGCAACGGCGGTCACACCACGCAGCAGCAACGGATGATGCGCGAGAAGCAGCCCGCCGTCGGGCACCTCGGCGGCGACGGCCGCGGTGGCGTCGATCGCCACCGTCACCGCCGTCACGGCGTCGTCGGGATCACCGCACACCAGGCCGACCGCATCCCACGACTGCGCAAGCTGCGGTGGATATGCCGCGTCGAGCACATCGACGATGTCGCCCAAGCGCACGCTCACCCGAAGACCTCGCCGAGCGCGTCGATGAGCGTCGGCCATTCCGGGCGTACCGCTGCGCGCAGGTATTGCCCGTCGAGCCCGACGAAGGTGTCGCACCGGCGTACCGCGATGCCGCGTGAGTCGAGGTGCTTCCTCGCCAGCTCCGCGTCGGGGACCGTGAACAACACAAACGGTGCGCGGCCGTCGACAACGAAGAAGCCGCTTTCGGTCAGCGCCGCCACCATCTCGGCCCGCATCGCGGACAACCGACTCGCACCGGCCGCAGCCTCCTCGATCGCCTCGGATGCGCAGCAGGCCGTCAGCGCCTCGAGCTGCAAGGTGCCCAGCGGCCAATGGGCTCGCGCCGCGGCCAGCCGGCACAGCAACGCCGGCGTGGCCAGCGCGTACCCGACTCGCAACCCCGCGAGCGACCACGTCTTGGTCAGGCTCCGCAGCACCACGACGTCGGGCAGCGACTCCCCCGCCAGCGACTCCGGCTCGCCGGGGATCGCATCCGCGAAGGCCTCGTCGACCACCACGATCCGCCCGGGCCGCCGCAGCCGCAGGATGTGCTCACGGGGGTGCAGCACGGACGTCGGATTGGTCGGGTTGCCGACCACGACGAGGTCGGCTTCGTCGGGCACGTCGGCAGTGATGACCTCGAACGGCGGAGGCAGAACCACGTGGTGCACGGGGATCCCGGCGGCCGTCAGCACCGCCTCGGGCTCGGTGAATGCCGGCGCGATCACCGCCGCGAGCTTCGGGCCCAGGTGGGTCAGCAGCGCGAAGCCTTCGGCCGCGCCGGCCAGCGGCAACACATCGTCGGGGTGGCGGCCGTGCCTGGCCGCCGCGGCCGTTCTCGCCGCATGGTCGTCGCCGGCGGCGGGGTAGCGGGCCAGCGCGGACAGCCGCTTGGACAGCCGTTCCACCAGCCACGACGGCGGCGCGTCGTGGCGGACGTTGACGGCGAAGTCGAGCATGCCCGGCGCAGCGGCTTGGTCGCCGTGATAGCGCGCCGCCGCACGCCGACTCGACCAGCTCACACAGGAAACAGTAGTGCGATGGACAATGGGTGTGTGACTCCCCGCCCGCAGCTGGTGATCTTCGACCTGGACGGAACGCTCACCGACTCGGCCCGCGGCGTCGTGTCCAGTTTCCGGCATGCGCTGGACCAGGTTGGGGCGGCGGTTCCCGACGATACGGATCTGGCGGGACGGGTGGTCGGGCCGCCGATGCATCAAACGCTGCGGGCGATGGGGCTCGGCGACCTCACCGACGACGCTATCGCCGCCTATCGCGCCGACTACACCACCCGAGGGTGGGTGCTCAATGAGGTGTTCGACGAGATTCCGGAGCTGCTGGCCGATCTGCGCGCGGCCGGTGTACGGCTCGCTGTCGCGACGTCGAAGGCCGAGCCGACCGCCCGGCGGATCCTCGCGCACTTCGGGCTGGAGGGCCACTTCGAGGTGATCGCCGGCGCCAGTCCCGACGGCGTCCGCTCCACCAAGGCCGACGTCGTCGCGCATGCGTTGGCCCAGCTCCACCCGGTGCCCGAGCATGTGCTGATGGTCGGCGACCGCTTGCACGATGTGCACGGAGCCTCCCACCACGGGATCGACACCGTCGTGGTGGACTGGGGGTACGGCGGCCGCGACTTCGAGGACCCGGCGGACGACGAAGCGCTGAAGCACGTCCCGACGGTCGCGGCGCTGCGCGAGGTGCTCGGTGTCTGAAACCCTCCACGTGACGTTCGTGTGCACGGGCAACATCTGCCGATCACCGATGGCGGAGAAGATGTTCGCGCATCAGCTCAGGAAGCGGCGGCTTCACGATCGGGTCCGGGTGACCAGCGCCGGAACCGGACCCTGGCATATCGGCTGTGAGGTCGACGAACGCGCCGGCCGGGTGCTGCGGGCTCACGGCTACCCGACCGCGCACTGCGCGGCCGAACTCGACGACGAGCACCTGGCCGCCGACCTCGTGGTGGCGCTGGGCCGCAGCCACGCGCGCATGCTGACCGAGATGGGCGTGCCCGCCAACCGGATTCGGCTGCTGCGGTCGTTCGACCCTCGCACGGGTACTCACGCGCCCGACGTCGAGGACCCCTACTACGGTGCGCACGACGACTTCGAGGAGACGTTCTCCGTCATCGAGGCGTCGCTGCCGGGCCTTCACGACTGGGTCGACGAGCAGCTCGCCGACCGTGGCCTCGCCAGCTGATGCGACGCTGGGCCTTTCTGCTGCGGCCGGGCTGGCTGGCGCTGGCGCTGGTCGTGGTCGCGTTCGCGTACTTGTGCTTCACCGTGCTCGCGCCGTGGCAGCTCGGCAAGAACACCCGGACATCGCGGGCGAACGACCAGATCGCCCATTCGCTGACCGCTGAGCCGGTGCCGGTGACTTCGGTTCTGTCACAGCATGGCTCGGACAACGAGTGGCGGCGGGTGACCGCCGACGGTCGCTATCTGCCCGACGTGCAGGTGCTGGCGAGGCTGAGGGTTGTCGACGGCCAGCCGGCGTTCGAGGTGCTCGTGCCGTTCGTCGTCGGCGGCGGGCCGACCATCCTCGTCGACCGCGGTTATGTCCGTCCCCTGGACGGGTCGCGGGTGCCGCCGATCCCCCCGCCGCCGGCCGGTCCCGTGACGATCACCGCACGAATCCGCAACCCCGAACCACGTGCGGTCGGCAAGGACCCGGCGCGCCTCGACGGTGTGGAGCAGGTGTACTCCATCAACACCCGGCAAGTCAGTCAGCTCACCGGCACGCCGTTGGCCGACCCGTATCTGCAGCTGGTCGAGGACCAGCCGGGTGGGCTCGGCGTCGTCCCGCTGCCTCACCTCGATGCGGGGCCGTACCTCTCCTACGGCATCCAGTGGATCGCATTCGGCATCGTCGCGCCGATCTTGTTGGGCTACTTCGTGTATGCGGAAATCCGCGAACGCCGCCGGGAGAGAGCCGACGCGGCGCCGGCCGCTGCGCCTGTCACGACTCAGGACAAGCTGGCCGACCGCTACGGACGACGGCGCTGACCGTCGCCAGGGCAGCCGACAGCATCACCGCGGCAACCTGGACGGCGCGCGACAACCGAACCGCTCGCCGCAGGTCTTCGACCCCTGGGGGCGGGCCGTCCCCCAGCTCCGGGCGGATCTGAAGGCCGTGCGCGTACTGCGTGGGGCCGCCGAGGCGAACGCCGAGCGCGCCCGCGAACGCCGACTCGACCACGCCGGCGTTCGGGCTGGGGTGCCGTGCGGCGTCGCGCCGCGACGCGCGGATGGCCCCGACGGGTGAGCCATCGACGACGGGAGCGCACAGCGCGACGAGCACCGCCGTGACGCGAGCGGGGACAAAGTTCGCGATGTCGTCCAAACGTGCTGCGGCCCAACCGAAGTTGCGGTACCGGGGCGAGCGGTATCCGATCATCGCGTCCAGTGTGTTGATCCCCCGATACAGCAGCACGGCGGGCACCCCGCCGAGCGCCGCGCACAGTAGCGGGGCGACGTGCGCGTCGGAGGTGTTCTCTGCGATCGATTCGAGCGAGGCACGGGTCAGCCCGGCGGCGTCGAGAACTTCGGGGTCGCGACCGCACAGCGACGGCAGCAATCGCCTGGCACCTGCAATGTCGCCACGGGTCAGCGACCGCGCCATCGCGGCTCCTGTGCGGCTCAGCGATGTTCCGCCGAGCGCGGCCCATGTCGCCACGGCCAGGGTGGCGGTCCCCCTGATCGCGATGCCTCCGATAGCCACCAATCCCAGCAGAACACCGGTGTGAAGCGCGCCGGCCCATCGTGCGTCGCGGTAGGTGACGCGCTCCAGGGCCGCGGCGGCGGCGCCGAACATCGCGACCGGGTGCCCTCGGCGTGGGTCGGCGATCACGAGGTCGGCGCAGTAGCCGGCCGCGACGCCAATCGCACGTGACCAGGTTCTCCGCGCAAACACGTCGGCAGCGTCTCACATCGTGGTCTACTGCCTCCATGGCGCGCCCCCCGCACCGAGTCGCCGACTTGCTGAACCCGGCGGCGGTGTTGCTGCCCGCGGCGAACGTGATCATGCAGTTGTCGTCACCGGGCGTGGGGTATGGCGTGCTCGAAAGCCCAGTGGACAGCGGCAACGTCTACAAGCATCCGTTCAAGCGGGCCCGCACCACAGGCACCTATCTCGCGGCGGCAACGGTTGGCACCGATGAAGACCGGGCACTGATCCGCGCGGCGGTCGACACCGTGCACGCGCAGGTCCGGTCGACCGCGGAAAGTCCGTTGCGCTACAACGCATTCGACCCGAAGCTGCAGCTGTGGGTCGCCGCGTGCCTGTACCGCTACTACGTTGACCAGCACGAGTTCCTGTACGGCCCGCTCGAAGACACCGCCGCGGAGGCGGTTTATCAGGACGCCAAGCGGTTGGCCACCACGCTTCAGGTGCCCGCGGGAATGTGGCCGGCCGACCGGGTCGCATTCGACGAGTACTGGAAGCGCTCTCTAGACGAGTTGCGGATCGACCCGCCGGTACGCGAACACCTTTACGGGGTAGCCAGTTTGGCGTTCTTGCCGTGGCCGTTGCGGGTGATGGCAGGTCCATTGAACCGGTTCGCCACGACCGGCTTCCTGCCCGCCGAGTTCCGTGCGCTGATGAACCTGCCGTGGTCGCGACGTCAGCAGCGCCGCTTCGAATGGTTGTTGACCGGTTTGCGGCTGGCCGACCGGGTGATCCCACACCGGTTGTGGATCCTCGGCTACCAGACCTACCTGTGGGACATGCGTTCGCGCGCCCGAAGCGGGAGACGCATTGTCTAGGAAATCACTCTGCTGACAAAGGAATTGCCAATGCCGTCGTTTCCGGGTCTCACCCATGTCGCGCTTACCGTGCGAGATATCACCGTGAGTCAACCCTGGTACCAACAGTTGATCGGGTCGGACCCTGTCCTGGACGAGGACACCGACGCTGGATATCACCACGTGGTGTGGCTGTTGGGCAACGGCACGCTGTTGGGCATACACCAGCATGAGCGGCGGGCTCCCGACGAAAAGTTCAGCGAGTTCCGCGTCGGCCTCGACCACGTCGGCCTGGGGTGTGCGGACCGCGCCGAGTTGGAGAGATGGATGAGCCGGCTCAACGAGCTCGGCATTCCGCACGGCGGCATCGTGGACGCGGGCTACGGTTCGGGCCTGAGTTTCCGGGACCCGGACGGTATCGCGTTGGAGTTCTTCGCCCCGCCGCAACGAGGCTAGCCGCCGGACCGCAGCGCGCGGCGGGCGTGCGGCCAGAACGGTAATCCCGCGAAGACCGTTCCGCCAACTGCGATGACGGTGATCGCGACATCGACACTCTTGCGGCCGTCCGACGCCCAGTAGACGTCCTTGAGGTCGAGCAGCAGCGCCAGCTCATCGACGACGAGCGCGTTCGCCGACCCGTACGCGATTGCGGTGGCCGGATGGCGCCGGTGCCTCTCGGATCCGCGCAGGCCCGTCGCCCCGATTGCCGACAGCATCGCAATCCCGATGTTGTAGTGGTGGAAGTGACGGCCACCGACGTTGAGGCCGCCGCCCTTAGGGCCGTGTCCGCCGCGAATCCAATGGGTGAGCAACCGCAGCCCACCGAACGTGGCGGTGAACGCTGCCCATGACATGACCGCGGACTGTTCGGTCGGATCGAGTTTCTCGCCCCACTGCTCTCGCAGCCGAGACCATCGGCTCACCTGCTGACCAGGGTCGCTCCACTGCTCCCCCATCGCCTCACGGTAGCGAGCTACGCAGGGGCCGTCACGCGATTCGCCGCGACCACCGTGGGCTGACAGGTTAGTCTCAGCGTCACTGCAGGTCTCCCACAGAATGGTCCTGGGTGCGGAACCGTGACCGCTTGATCACCACCGAGGTAGTACTGGCTGCCGAGCCACGGGTGGATTTCGCTCGGCGACGACGATAATGCACGCGCCGCTGAATTGCTCTACGGAGCAGAATTTTTCGCTAAATCTGCTCGACTACAATGGCTTTCGCGGTGACCAGAACGTCGACAGCCGATAAGCGTCGGCATTCGAATGCTTATATGCCTTTGCGTTCAAGCATTTCGAGGATTTGTTCGCTTGAGACACCGCCGTTTTCGCACAGGCAGCGAACCTCGGTCACGGCGGTTTGCAGAACGTCGAGGCGCGTGGACGCTTCCGTCATCGTGCTTATCCAGCTCTCGTAGTCGCGGTGGTCGCCGCCCATGTCAGCCCTGGGGAAGGCAATGCTCATGATGATCAGTTCTCCGACTCAGGTGCTCGCTCGTGCGGGGGACCCCCGACTCGTTCGCGAGAACGCCCGCCTAACATCAGCAAATGTACTCCCACGCGCCTCGGGTTGGAAGTACCCCCAGCTTCCGATGTCCACTCAATCCTTTTGACGCAGAAGCAAATTCCACGTTCGCGGATCTGAATCCGACCCAATTCTTTTGACGTGATGGAAAATTCCCTTCCCGCGTTCCTGTCGTCAGCCAATTACATTGACGCAACTGAAAATTCCGTGGTACGGCCCGACTCCAGCGCGATGCCGTTGACGGAACGGAAAATTCGCCGTCTCCCGCGTCGCCGCGGGGTCGCCGTCTGGAAGGGGCCGGCGGGCACGGTCCGCCACCCACGGATTCAGTGCGGTTGGGCGGGCAACGCCAATCCGGTCTCGTGGCCGGTGATCCACCGCCGCCCGGTAGCGCAGGCCGGCGACGAGTCGCCCACGGGCCGACACCCCCGGACGGACACTGCTGCGTGGCCCGCCGGCTACACGGTCAGAAAAAATGTCCCGAACGGCGAAAATGCGCTCCGGATAGCTGTAACGCGGGTCGCCGCACGACTGCACCGGCGGCACGGAGTGGCGATGTTGGCGGACGGGGTCCTTTCCCCGTCCCGATGTGTCAGCATTGGGGCGTGAGCGCACGCCGGATCGCTCATTTGCTGGGTGCCGCGGTGGTGACAGCCTCGACGGCGCTGCTGAACGCTCCGGTGGACGTGTCTTTCGCGTCCGCCGCTCCCTGCCCCGACGTCGAGGTGGTGTTCGCCCGCGCCACCACCGAGCCACCTGGTGTCGGCGGAGTCGGACAGGCATTTGTCGATTCGCTGCGTTCGCAAGTTGGCGGCAGGTCGGTCGGGGTGTATGCGGTCAACTACCCCGCCACCGAGGATTTCGTCCCGTCCGCCTCCGCCGGTGCCAATGATGCGAGCGCTCGTGTCCAGTCCATGGCCGCGAACTGTCCCAACACCAGGATGGTGCTCGGCGGATATTCCCAGGGCGCGCTGGTGATCGATCTGATCACCGCGCTCCCGGTGCCGCTTGCCGGCTTCACCCCCGCGCCGATGCCGCCGGGGGTGGCTGATCACGTTGCCGCGGTCGCCGTCTTCGGAAACCCATCGGACAGATACGTCGGGCTGCCGCTCAGCGCGATCACCCCACAGTACGGCGCCAAGGCCATTGACTTGTGTGCGCCGGGCGATCCTATTTGCTCTCCGGGCCCGAATATGTCGGTGCCGGGGCATGATGAGATGTTCTCTGCGGCGCACCTTTCCTATCCGCAATCCGGGATGCCCGGCCAGGCCGCGGCTTTCGCTACGAGTCACCTCTAGCGGCGCGGTAGCTCTCTAACTGCGCAAACAGCGCGACAGCGAAGTGGGCGCGGAGGGGATCGAGCCCTAGTCAGCTAGCTGGTCAGAGGGCTAAAACGCGCTCTACCTGGTGAACTACATCTCGGTACTCCACGCTGGCGATCGCCTCAACCCCAGCCGTTGCCGCAAGGTTGTCGGTAAGTCGGATCGCCGCCGCGTTGAGGCGGGCCCGGCGCAGCCGTGGTATCGCTGAGACAGCCGCCGAGATCAACGCCGGACTACGCAAATCCCAACTGCGCCAATCGCTTCAGGTCGAAATAGCGATGGGTAAACACGCCCTGGCGCTGCTAGCCGCACTCGACACCGCTTGCACCAACGTGGGCAAGCTCGGCCAAGCCTCTGCTGAGTTGTTCCAAACCCATCCCGACTACCCAATCATCACCAGCTTCCCGGGGCTGGCCGACTCGACCGGGGCGCGGATGCTCGCCGAGATCGGCGATGACCGCAGCCGGTTCGCTGATGCGCGAGCACTGAAGGCCTATGCCGGATCCGCACCTGTCACCCGCGCTTCCGGCCGCTCCATCTCCATTACCCATCGCCAGATCAAGAACAACCGGCTGGCCAATGTCGGCTGGATGTGGGCCTTCGCGGCCGCGTCCACCTACGAGCCAGCACGCCAGCATTATCGCCAGCGACGCGAGCACGGCGACCGCCACGCCGCCGCCAACCGCCACCTGTTCAACAAACTGATCGGCCAGCTCTACCACTGCCTCCAACACCAGCAGACCTTCGATGAAACGAGGGCGTTCCCGACGACGGCGACCGCGGCTGCGGAGACACACAGCCAGGCGCAGCGGTCGAGAAATATCACATTCTTGTCGAGCGGGTTCCGTGTGATGTCGAGGTTGCTAGCCGGAAAATCCGTCACGGGTTAGCCCCGCTGTCCCGCAGAGTATTTCGTATTGGTCTGAGAATGCCCAGCGTTTCGTGGCCCACATCGGGAAACCCAGCGATCAGCATTTGGACACAGCTGCCCAGTCCCCGTTCTGTCAGCGCTGCGTAGAAACGTCTGCGGGAACATCCCGGCGCCGAGGCTCTCGACGCGGTGGAGTTCGCGGTTGGGTTGGCGATCTCACCTTAGAGTCGATGCTCATGCCAACGAGGCGAGTACCAACGAGGCGAGGAAATAGGAGGCGTCCATGACGTCGCGAGACATGGCGAAGTATGCCGCAATGCGGCCCTACTTCGAGGTCGTCGCCGAAGGCCTACAGGGCCTAGTCGACGGCATCGATTTTTTCGACATGCACGCCGAGGATGTGGTGGTCGAGTACATCATCACGGTCCCGGACTATCCGCGCAGAGTCGTCGGCCGCGACGCGCTGGCCGAGCTGTACTCCGATTACGGTGATTCGATTGTTCAGTCCGCCAGCAGCGACGTGTACCGCTATCACGACCCCGACAAGTCTGTGGTGGTTCTGGAATACACCATGCACGGCACGGTGGTGCGCAGCGGTGCGCCGTACGTTAACCGCTTCATCTCGGTGATCACGGTCAAGGACCGCAAGATCGTGCACTGGCGCGATTACCTGGATCCGTTGGCGGTGTTCGCTGCATTCGGCACCACGCCGGCACCCGGCACGCAAAGGTCCTAACGCGGGTCCCGGTTCCCCCTACAAACGAGACACGAGCCAAGCCGGCGACTGCCAGGCCGCCGCCGGATGTTTAGCGGGCTGAATCCCACGAGGGAGCTCATGAGCAAACTCCTTGGCGGTGAAGACGCTCGGTCGAAGACTATCGTCCCGCCAAGGGGACACTGAGTTCAACGTATTGGGGCCGCCCGGCCGTCCCTGCCCTAAACACCTCTCTTTTCGAGACATGGAACAAGCCCGACGTTGGCGCCGTGCCGACACCCTCATATCGTGCGCGGCTGGGCAACTTAAGGCCCACCTCTGGGTACCAGAACTCGCCCTGGCACCGTTGCTAGCCGCGATCCGGCTGCAATGACTAGGGCTGCCACGGCGGCGGCTGCCACGGCGGCGGCGGCCCCCACCAGTCGCGACTGTGGTCGTCGGCGTCGATATCGCGGTGATGGTCGTCGTGGCAGGTGCCCCATTCCCAGTTGTCGCCCCACCCCGGGTCCCAATAATCGCCGGGGCACCAGTGATACAGCGGTACCGGGCCGATGTCGGCCTGGGCGGTACCCGACGCCAGGCCCAAACCGGCCAGCCCCAAACCGCCGGTCGCCACCATCGTCGCTGCTAGACCTACGAGAGTTTTTTCATGCCTTGCAGGTTCCGCCTCCCCTGTCGTCCCCCAGAAGGGGTCCTTTGACCCCGGTGTGCGCGACTCAGTGCCCAATGCGGGGTACGGAATTGGGAGGCGGCCGCCCAGCCGACAGGACGTAACGGGTCAGCGCCCGTCAGCCGGAGTCGAGCATGTGGGCAAGCATCCGCAGCGCGTGAGCATGTCCCGACCGTCCGGCCCCCGGCGAACGTCTGGGCCACACGCCGCATAGCTGTGGCAACCCCAAGCCGCTCCGCCGGGTCTAGGGCGGCAATTCGTCGAGCAGTGTCGCAAAAGCGATCTCGGCGTCGGCCATGAATCCCTCAACAGGTGTCGAACCCCGTGCGCCGCAGGCTAGTTGCCTTCAGGTGACTGACCAGGCAAACGACTCGGGCGGTTCCTGATGCCACATACTCGCGGTTTGGCGGATGCGTTCGGCGACAGCGTCAATGGACGCTCGGGCGCTGTCGCCGGCATGGCCGCCGCCTTGCGGAATCGGGAAGATGAATCGGCCGCTCTTTCCCCATTGCCAGACCGCAGAGAAGTCTTCGCGGCTGAGGGGCCGAAAGATGACTTCGGTTCGTGCATCGTTGAGAAAGACTTCGAGCCACGTGGCGTACTCGACCCGGTCATCGGCCATCAGGCGCGGCTCATTGTTGACGTGGACCTCCCCTGCATCGCCAAGCCTCGTGCGGAGGGCCTCTGCGAGCGGCTGCATCAGTTCCTCTTCAAATTGGTCTGCTTGGTCCTTTTTCATTCCCGCTCCTTCGTCAGCCGGTTGCACAGCATCTAGATCGTGTCCCGTCCACCCCGGTCCGCCGTCGGCACGGCCAGCACATGCCACCGGCCTCCACACAGCGGCACCACCAGTCAACTGCAGCGGCGCCTCCAGTCGGGCCGGATCGTGGTTCCAGCGCACCAGGGACGAGCCGTCCCACTCAACGCGGATCGGCCCGCCCGAGCCCGCACAAACGGTCGAACAGTACGTCGTATTCCATCCCGAGTTGTTCTCCAGCTGAATTCGCGTGCGAGGCCAACTACTCCTCATCGTCGATGATGTGAACGGCGGCCTCCTCGGCGGAGGCTGCGCCTCCGTCGATACCGACGTCATCAGCCAACAAATCTGCGTCTACGTCTTCGCCAAACCCCTGGTCCGGTGCGACAAGTCGACCTGCCCGCACGCGTCCCACCTCATTTCGCTGCGGAAATTCGGTCTCCCGCTCGGCTTCGTCGGAGCGTTGCTGCTCGCCCTTGTCGAACGGGTCATACAGCCGCGTTGCCGGATCCGGCTCTTCCTCGGCAAGCAGCTGGTCCAAGCTTTCCGGCGTCGAGCCGAAGGAGCCACGTCCGTACGGCCGCTCGGGCGGCGAATATCCCTCGTCGAGTACGTCGTCGACGCCACGGTCGATGAGGGTGTCCTCTGGCTGAAGTTGGTCGTCCTCATCCACGCTGTATTGGCCTGCCGACGCTTCCCTAGCGCCATCCGGAGTACTCATGACTCAACAATGTCACTACACCAAGGAAGCACCATGGTGAGGGTGCGAGATCGCACCCTTCGACTCCTTCAGATTCAACCGAAAACGATTACTGACGTCGATACACCGGTAAGCCTGCAGCCAAATCCGCGGTCGCCAGCTGTGTGCACGACCTGCTCCGGGGTATGCCTGTTCCTCGTTGCCATCGTCATCGAGCCTTCCTGCCCACATCGTGGGCGGCAAGACTCTTACTCCACCTGCTCCACCTGGATCAACGAGCCGGGGTCATGGCAAGGACCTATGGCACTTGTGGGGGTGATGGCCGCAGCCGCATGGTGAAACAAGCAGCCGAAGATGGCGCGGGTATCGCCGCGTCGAGTCGGCTGAGAGCGGTAACGATCCTGCGGTGGTGGTGCGGGACAGCACCTCATCGGATTAACTGCGGATTTCATCTTTGAGGAGAAGACATGACCGTCGTCGCCGTCGTCATTGGGGTGATCATCGTGGCGCTGATTGTGGTGGCGCTGTCGATTCGAGTCGTCACCCAGTATGAGAAGGGTGTGTGGTTCCGGCTCGGGCGGGTCATCGGTGTCAGGGAACCCGGCCTGAGGTTCATCATCCCGGTCGTCGACCGGTTGTGGAAGGTGTCGCTGCGCATCGTCACGATGCCGATCCAGTCGCAGGGGATCATCACCCGCGACAATGTCAGTGTCGACATTGCCGCTGTCGCGTATTTCCGGGTCGTCGATGCGGTGAAGTCGGTGGTCGTCATCGAGAATGTGTACGCCGCGATCGGTCAGATCGCCCAAACCACGCTGCGCGACGTCGTCGGCCAGCACACCCTCGATGAGGCGTTGGCGGAGACCAAGGTCATCAACGCCAACATCCGGGACATCCTGGATGTGGTCACCCTGGAATGGGGTGTCGAGGTGACTCTGGTCGAGCTCAAGGACATCCAGCTGCCCGACAGCATGAAACGGGCGATGGCCCGCCAAGCCGAGGCCGAGCGGGAGAAGCGCGCGAAGATCATTGCCGCCGAAGGTGAATCGATGGCCGCCGCTGCACTCGGTGATGCCTCGGACACCATGATGGCCCACCCCCTGGCTCTGCAGCTGCGCAATCTGCAGACCTTGGTCGAGTTGGGGGTGGACAAGAACACCACGGTGGTGTTCCCGGCGCCGCTGATGAGCGCGATCGGCGATGTCGGTACATTCTTCGCCCGCGAGACCGCCGCCGCCTCGACACTGCTCGCGCCGCCGATCGAGACCCCACCAGCCCAACAGACACAGGCACCAACGCCGGCAGCCAACGGGGCAGTCGCCAGTTAGGTCGCCAGCTCCCGACCGTCTGGCACCCCGGCGAACGGCTCGGCCACCTTCCGCAGCTCCCTGGCCACCTCACGCCGCTGCGGCGGGTCCAGGGCGGCCAGTTCGTCGAGCAGCATCGCGGCGGTCTTCTCGGTACTGGCTGTGGCTCGTCCGCCTGCCAGCATGACCCACGCAAGACGCTCAGCGGGGCAGCCATGTCGAGGCCGCGCACGAGGTCGTCGACAAGGCGTGGACACCGCGACGAGCACCGGCGTGCGGCCCAAGCGTCACGAACCGTCGCGAGCGCCGCCGTCTGGCACGGTCGGGGCACTGGCGATCCTGTGGCGATGACCCCCTACGTGCAGCTGGCGTACCTCAACGATCGTGTAGCTGGCACGGACGGACTCGTCCTTGGCTGGTGACTTCAAGCCACGCGTCGGCCTGTTCGTAGGTCAACTGCTTTCTTGCTGCCAAGTTGGTCAGAGCCCGATCCAAGGCGTCGAATGCGACGTAGACGGCAAACCTGTTGCCGGATGGCTAAGAAGGTTTGTGGGCGCTGTCCGGACACGGCCAGCCCACGGGTAACAACGAGGTCGCTAGATCGCGGTGACCCTGACCGCCTGAGGACCTTTGGGCCCCTGTTCGACCTCGAATTGGACGCGCTGGTTATCTTGGAGCGAACGATGTCCGCTCCCACGGATCTCGGAGTTGTGGACGAACAGATCTTTTCCACCGCCGTCGGGAGTGATAAAGCCAAAGCCCTTATCACTGTTGAACCATTTGACGGTTCCTTGTGCCATATTCTTAACTTTCTCATTCAGGCGGATGTCGAAACATCGGATCGCAGTCTACACATCGGCGTACCGATTAATTGACACTTCGCTCGGGAGCGTACCGCGACCTCCACGCGAGGAAGATACAAAGGCACCTTGATAACTTGATGAGGCGGCCGCCCGGGCCCCCTGTGCCGCCGCGCTGGTGCTGGCTCCGGTGGCAATCAGCGGGCCTTACGATCCGCCCTACGCCCCACTCCCACCGACGTTGCTTACCTGGGCGAATTCCAAGCCGCCACCGGGCTTCACCCGGGGGCCACACCCGCATGCTTTGAACCGCGAAGCCCGCGTAAAGGGCCTTGTCCCATGCGGTAGTGATTGTCTCGCACTGGTGCATCCGTAACAGTTCGCCGAGCCACAGCAGGTGGCTTTCGCCCCGGGACCGACGGGACTTACGGCCCTGCCCGTCTTGTGACAGAACTGGGCAGCATTGGGACCACTGCAGAGCAAGGAAGCGCGCGGTGAAGCCGAAAATATACCTAGATCACCCGCGGGATCCTCGCCGCAGCGGCCCGGGGAGTCTGGGCACGGCCGAGGGCGGCCATGCGCTCTGGCTTGCCTGGGAATTCCATCAGCTCGCATCACAACGGTCTTTCGTCCAGGACATCGCCTCGCTGAATGAGCCATATCGACCAGAGTGGTGACAATCCGATCGGTGGGGCGCACCGAGAGCCTTAGACGTCGACTGATCCCCGGCCGGCCCGTCACCCTGCATCTTGGGTGGCGGGCTGATCGGTTTCCTGCCTTCGACCATCCGGCGCGCCGCCGAGTCCAAGCGGGCCGTTGCCGTCCCCGAAAGGGGCGTCAGGACACTTCCGCCATCTACCGAGCGGTCGTGGGCGCGCGACTCGGCTGCGAAACCAGTCGGGCCGTGGCTAATTGCGATTTCGGATAGCAACCCGATGTAGCGGGAGCTGGAAACCATTGCCATTGGTAGATAGCCGCGTCCCGGAGGCGTAGCGCGCGGGGTTTCGCGACCACCAGCCGCGCTGCCGTCAACCGGCACCGTCGCCGCTTTCGCCGCCATCGGTTCCACGACATCACATCGGGTAATCGGGTTGCCCGATCGAAGGAGCGCGCGAAATCCAGTGCACGGGTGGAGTCGTGGGTGAGCACCAGCCCGCCCCGACCAAGTACAGGTGCGCGGGGTTGGCGAGCCGCGAGCATCGCACGCGTGCACACTGGCGATCGGGCGGATAGCGGCGACGCCGTGCGGGAGGCTACCCAGCCGGGCGGCAGCGAAGGTGCCGGTGTGGCTTCAACTCGGCCCTGATCGTGATGCCGTCGGTGGTGGGCCGCTGGCGGCGCTGGTCGGCCATCATGGTGCTGCCGTCCTGTCCGCGTAAGTGGCTGGAGACAAATGTCGCGAATGACGCGTTCGGGACGCTCAGCATCCAGGACGGTGCCATTTACGGTATGCCGTATCCGCCGCCGCCGGGGGTTTCGATCACTAGTGTGTCGCCGGGCTGGAATTCGGTCGAGTCGCACCCGGCCAGCTCGACGGTGCCGCTGTCGGCGCGTTCCACGTGGTTGCGTCCCAGCTCCCCGGGTGAGCCGCCGGCCATACCGTAGGGCGCGACTCGCCGATGACCGGACAACGTGCTCACGATCATGGGCTCGGTGAACTCGATCCGACGGACGGCGCCGTTACCGCCGTGCCATCGTCCGGCACCACCGCTGCCGCGGCGGATGGCGAACTCCCGCAGCAGCACAGGGAAACGCCATTCGAGCACTTCGGGATCGGTGAGCCGAGAGTTTGTCATGTGCGTCTGAACAACGGACGCCCCGTCGAACCCGTCACCGGCCCCGGAGCCGGATCCGAGGGTTTCGTAGTACTGGTGGTGCTCGTTGCCGAAGGTGACGTTGTTCATCGTCCCGGTTCCTTCGGCCTGCACGCGCAGCGCGGCGAAGAGCGCGCCGGTGATCGCCTGTGAGGTTTCGACATTGCCGGCGACGACCGCGGCTGGGTAGGTCGGCGCAAGCATCGTCCCTTCCGGGATGACAATATGCAGCGGACGCAGGCAGCCGTCGTTGAGCGGGATCTCGTCGGCGACCAGAGTCCGGAACACGTAGAGAACCGCGGCGGTCGCCACCGAGGACGGCGCATTGAAGTTTGTGTCCAGTTGGGCCGAGGTTCCGGTGAAGTCGATGGTGGCGCTCCGGGTGGCGCGGTCGACGGTGACGCGGACGGCGATCGTCGCGCCGGAATCCATGTGGTAGCGGTATTCGCCGTCAACGAGCGTGTCGATAACGCGGCGGACCGATTCCTCGGCGTTGTCCTGGACATGGCGCATGTAGGCCTGGACGACATCGAGGCCGAAGTGGTCGATCATCTTGCGGACCTCGTCGACGCCCTTCTGGTTGGCGGCGATCTGCGCGCGAAGGTCGGCGAGGTTGGCGTCGGGATTGCGGGATGGGAAGGGCGCTTCGGTGAGTAGGCGCAGGGTGGCCGTTTCGCGGAACTGTCCATTTTCCGCGAGTAGCCAGTTGTCGAACAGCACGCCTTCTTCGCGGAGTTCTCGGCTGTTGGCGGGCATGGAGCCGGGAGTGATCCCGCCGATTTCGGCATGATGCCCACGAGAGGCGACAAAGAACAGGATGTGCTCACCCGCGGTGTCGAAGACCGGGGTCACGACGGTGACATCCGGCAGGTGGGTACCGCCGTGGTAAGGGTCGTTGACCGCGTACACGTCACCGGGCTTCATCCCGCCGGCGCGCCGGCGGATCACTTCTTTGACGCTGGTGCCCATCGAGCCGAGATGCACCGGGATGTGCGGTGCATTGGCGACGAGGTTGCCGTGCGCATCGAACAGCGCGCAGGAGAAGTCCAGCCGTTCACGGATATTCACCGACTGGGCGGTGGCTTCCAGCCGGGTGCCCATCTGCTCGGCGATCGACATGAACAGGTTGTTGAAGATCTCCAGCAACACCGGGTCGGCCTCGGTGCCGGCACAGGGCTGCGCGGGGGCGACGACTCGCTCGGCGAGCAGGTGCCCGGACCGTGTCATCGTCGCCTGCCAGCCATCGTCGACGACGGTGGTGGCGTTGGCCTCGGCGATGATCGCCGGGCCGGTCACAGTGCCCCCTGGCCGCATCCGTTCCCGGTGACGCAGTGGTGCGTCGCGCCACGATCCGCCCGAGTAGACGCGGACGGTTTCCGGCGAGCCGACCCTGTCGGCAACCTGATCGCCCAGGTGGGACAGGTCGGGTTGCACCGTGAGTCCGGTCGCCTCGACCGAGATCGCTTCGGCGATCAGCGGACGGTCCATCAGGAACGAGTACGTCGCGCGGTGGCTGGCTTCGAACGCCTTGGTCATGGCCTCGAACTCGGCCAGGTCGACCGGGACCGCGGTGTCGGTTCCGTCGTAGCGCAGATGCACCCGGCGAACCACCCGGATCCGCTCGACCGGTATGCCCTCGTCAAGCAGCTCGGCACAGGCGGCCGCCTCGAGGGAGTCGGCCACCGTTGCCAACCTCCCCAGGGCGGCGGTCTCGAGCCGGATCTCCACGGACTGCTCCCGCATCGCAGTGGTGTCGGCCAGGCCGATCCCGAGCGCGGAGAGCACACCGGCCATCGGCGGGACGAGCACCGTGCGGATACCTAGCGCGTCGGCGACCGCACACGCGTGCTGGCCGCCTGCGCCGCCGAACGTGGTCAGCACGTAGCGGGTCACGTCGTGTCCCTTCTGGACGGAGATCTTCTTGACCGCGTTGGCCATGTTTGCCACCGCGATCCGAAGAAACCCCTCGGCGACCTGCTCGGGTGAACGGTCATCACCGGTGCGCGCCCGGATCTCGGCGGCCAGGTCGGTAAAGCCGCGCCGCACGATCTCATCATCCAGCGGCTGGTCACCGCTGGGACCGAAGACGGCCGGGAAGTGCGCGGGCTGGATGCGGCCGAGCATCACGTTAGCGTCGGTGACGGTAAGCGGGCCGCCGCCGCAGTAGCAGGCCGGGCCCGGATCGGCCCCAGCCGAGTCTGGGCCGACCCGGTAGCGGCTGCCGTCGAAATGCAAGATCGACCCACCGCCCGCGGCCACCGTATGGATATCCAGCATCGGTGCACGCAGCCGGACCCCGGCCACCTGGGTAGTGAACACGCGTTCGTACTCGCCGGCATAGTGCGACACGTCGGTGGAGGTGCCGCCCATGTCGAAGCCGATGACGTGATCGAACCCGGCCAGCGCGGACATCCGCACCATGCCGACGATGCCCCCGGCCGGGCCGGACAGGATCGCATCCTTGCCGCGGAAGTGCCCTGCCTCGGCCAGCCCCCCGTTGGACTGCATGAACATCAGTCGCACGCCCCGCATTTGGTCTGCCACCTGGTCGACATAACGGCGCAGCACCGGCGACAAGTAGGCGTCGACCACGGTGGTGTCCCCGCGCGGGATCAGTTTCATCAGCGGGCTGACCTCGGACGACAGCGAGATCTGGGCGAAGCCGATCTGCTCGGCCAGCTTGCCGATCTCCCGTTCGTGTGCCGGGTATAGGTAACTGTGTAGGCACACCACCGCGACCGCGCGGATGCCGTCGACGTAAGCCTGCCGCAGCTGCTCGCCCAGCAGCTCCAGATCGGGCGCGCGCAGCACCGTGCCGTCGGCGGTGATCCGCTCGTCGACCTCGACGACCCGCTCGTACAGCATCTCCGGCAGCACGATGTGCCGGTCGAAAATGCGCGGACGATTCTGGTAGGCAATGCGCAGCGCGTCGCCGAAGCCGCGGGTGATCACCAACAGCGTGCGCTCGCCCTTGCGCTCCAGCAGCGCATTGGTCGCCACGGTGGTGCCCATCCGCACCGCCTCCACCCGCATGAGCGAAACGGGCACGTCTCCGGCGGTCCCGAGCAGTTCGCGGATCCCGGCCACCGCGGCGTCGCGGTACCGCGCAGGGTTCTCCGAGAGCAGCTTGTGCGTCAGCAGGCGCCCGTCCGGCCGGCGTGCCACGATGTCGGTGAACGTACCGCCCCGGTCAACCCAGAACTGCCACCCCGCACCAGCCACCAGGACTCCCTTTCACGGTTCACCAACTCTATCCGCGAGCAGGTGAACCTGCCGGGCCGAGACGGGCTCACCAGAACCGCCACCGGCTCGACGACGCCGTTGGGCAGCTGATCCTCGCCGAGATCGCAATCGCCGTACTACTCAGCTCCTCGGCGCGCCCACCGCGCGCAGCGCACCACGATGCGCGACGGCCACAGCATGCTCCGCATAGCGTTCGTAGCAGCGGGCGGCCAACGTGAGGTCGATCGCCGCGTCGACCTCGATTACACCCGACTGCGAGAGCAGCTGACGATACAGCAGCAGCTGCAGCCGATTCACATTGTCGCTACCCCCCGCCAGCTCCGCCACGCCGACCGTCCCGCGCGACTCAACGACATCGGATGCCTTGGTAGCTATGTCCGGTTGACACCCCCCGTCGCCGCCGGCACGCTCAACAGTGGGGTCGGTATCGACGCCCACGCATGCCGGGTCCGCGCGATATCGGCGACCTCCCGCGCCAGTTGCCCCATGTGCTCAGCTTCGGCGTTGATGTGCACAGCGGCGACGGTCGGCGGCAACTCCGCCACCGTCGAACGGGACACGAGCTGCCTAGAGCATCGCTACATGGTCCTCAAGCTCATCACGAAGCGTGGAGCACGCCTCATAGGCGGCACCGATACTGTCGGCCGCGGGAGGATCGGTACTGAACAGGGCGGCGGTCGCGTGGCGCATCGCGGCCAGCGCCAGGCAAATGAGGTCGACCAGCTGAGCACCCGTTCCGTCGAGCTCCCGGGCTCGCGCTTCCCCCATCGGTTGACACCCCCCGTCGCCGCCGGCACGCTCAGCCACGTTCGGTAACGGTACCCCACAGCCTGGTTGCTCGGTGCCGACGGATCCTGTCGACTTCAGGCATCGGGATGACTCGTTGTAGGGTTGCGCTTCACTGCGGAGTGCCTTCCGCTCGGAACAACCTGCGACTGTTGCAAGCCCAAGCTTTCCAAGCAGGACAGGCACTTCGCTGCGTTACCGTCCCCGGTACGGCAGCTGGCGTGCGCGATGAGTGGGCCGTGGTAGTGCGCCAGCGCGTGCATCCCGCCGAGCGGGTGATCCGATCGTCCTCGGTGAAATCGCCGTTGACGCGTCGACGAGAAGTTGGCGCGCGCTCAGCCGTGTCTCTCTCGTTGTCGAGGTCGGCGGTGTGGACCAGGCGGGCCGTGTGGACCTGGGTTCGCGCAAATCTGGGTCTACCGCGGTCGGCGTGGCCGCGACCAGTGCAAGCGCACTGTCTGACCGGGCCTGACCTGGGCCGCCCGGTCGATGTCGTTGTCGGTCAACACTCCGGGCACAGGGTATCCGCCAGTCACCGGATGGTCGGGGCCGAGGATTATCGGCAGGCCGTCGGGTGGCACCTGGATTGCCCCGCGAGTCGTGCCCTCATTCGGCAGCTGCCGGTCGGGCCAGCGAAGCTGCAGCGGACTGCCGACCAGCCGCATCCCAACCCGGTCGCTGCGGTCAGACGCGACCCAGTCGGTGTGCACCAGCGCATCGGCATCGGCCAGCCAGTCGTCGCGCGGGCCGGGCACCACGGAAAGCTCGATCAGGTCCCCGTCGAACGAGGCCACCGGCGCCTGGTCGATTTCGGGAAACTCGTCGGTGTGTTCGCCGACCGGCAACACGTCGCCCGGCTGCAGCGGCTGCGGGCCGATCGCCGACATCACGTCGTAACTGCGCGAGCCGAGGACCGGTGTCACGTCGATTCCGCCGCGCACCGCCAGGTAGCTGCGCAGCCCCGAGTGCGGGGCACCGAGCGAAATCACCTCGCCGTCATGGGCATAGGCAATGCTGTTGGTGCCGAACGGAATGCCATCGAGGGCCGGGTCGGTGTCGGCTCCCGTCACCGCGATCGCCAGGTCGCCGCCGCGCACCCGCGCAGTGAGGCCGCCGAACACGATCTCGATCGTGGCGCGGTCGCTGGGGTTGGCCACCAGCCGGTTGGCCAGGGCGTGCGAGCGGCGGTCGGCGGCACCGGAGCGAGTCACGCCGAGACGGGCCAGCCCGGGCCTGCCGAGATCTTCGACGAGAGCCAGCGGCCCGGTGCGCAAGATCTCCAGCGTGATGGTCACGACAGCGCCCGGAACTGCACAGACATCCCGGGCGTCAGCAGCGCGGAGTTGGCACCCTCGATGTCGCGGAGCGGGGCGCGGATGCGCCCGCTGAGTGGCCCGCCGCCCGGCGATTCACGGGGATAGACGCGGCTGAACTCACCGGCCAGCGCGACCGACCCGGCCGGCACCCGGGTGCGGGGTCCAGCCCAGCCCGGCACCTCCAGCCGAGGGTCGCCGCCGACCAGGTCGGCGAACCCGGGTGAGAAGCCGCCGAACGCAACCCGCCACGAGGCGCCGGTGTGCGCAGCGACGACGCCGTCGATGCCCAGGCCGGTGGCTCGGGCGACCTCGGCCAAATCGGCGCCGTCGTCGACGATGTCGATGTTGCCGGATTTGACGACCGCGTGGTCCGGTGTGACCCCCAACTTGTCGATTCGCTGCCGCGTCAGCGGCTGATAGCGGGCACGTTGCAGGGCGCGGTTGCCGTAGTCGAGCATCCGCACATCCGTTGCGATACTCATGCGCCGAAGGTACCGCCGAATTTCCGTTGTAGCAGCAACCTTTCGATCACTGCCAGAGCTGCCTTAGCCAAGGCTCAAGCTGACAGGCGATACGTCGGCTCACTCACCGGGGCGGTTCACGGTTCCCAATCGGGATCTTTGAGCTTCTCGAACTCGAATTCTTCGGGATACTCGAATTCTTCGGGATAACGGAATCGCGTTCGCCGGATGGCGCGGGCGCAAGTCTTAGGGAACAAGCGGAGTTACGTCGAGCGAGCGCCGGTGCGCCGCAGGCTGACCCGGCGGCGACGGACTAGGGCGTGTCTCTTAAATGTCGTAGCCACGTGCAGATTGCTGCGAGGAGTGCGGCGGCGCGGTAAGTGATGGCGAGCTTGTCGTAGCGGGTTGCTAGGCCGCGCCAATTCTTGATGATGTTGAAGGATCGTTCGATCACGTTGCGGCGCTTGTATTTCTGGGCGTCGAGTGTGATCGGGCGGCCGCCTTGGCGGCCACGACGCTTGCGATGACCGATCTGGTCGGACGGTTCAGCGATGACCGCCTCGATGCCCCGGGACCGCAGATGGGTCCGGTTCGCCCGCGCAGTAGGCCCTATCACCCAGCACCGCAACAGGCCGGGTACGGGGCCGGCCCCCGCCCAGCCGTGGCACCCGCAGCTGATCCATCAACACGGTGAACACCGGCCAATCATGCGCATGACCAGGGCCGATCAGCACCACCAGCGGCAGACCGTGGCCGTCGCACAGTTGGTGGATCTTGGTGCTCAACCCACCGCGGGAGCGGCCCACACCATGGTCGGCGGGTTCATCGAGCAAATTCGTGTAATTCGACAGTGCCCCCTGTGTCGCGCGCCAGGCTCGCGCCGCGCTGATGCACCCGGCAGATCGTCGAATCCACAGCCACCGACCAATCGATAACGCCGTCAGCGTCAGCCAGGGTCAACAACCTGGTCAAGATGGCGTCCCAGGTGCCATCGCCGGCGAACCGGCGATGCCGCTTCCACACTGTCTGCCAGGGACCGAAATCCGCAGGCAGATCCCGCCACGCGATCCCGCAGCGGTACCGGTCGACGATCCCCTCGATCACCTGACGGTGATCCCGAAACGGGCGCCCCCGCACCCCATCCGAACACCGCAACAACGGCTCAATCACACTCCACTGCCCATCGGTCAACACCGCATCACGAGTCACACCGATAACGCTCACCCACAACCGCGGTCACGTTAGGGAGACACGCCCTAGTCCTGTTTTCACCCGTTGCACTCGGAAGCGACTAGCGTCGTCGTATGTCAGCAGGACCCGACAGCGGCCACGCGGGCACACGACGACCCGGTCTACTGGGCAACGTCGTCAGGCCGTTCCGGAGGACCGGCCGTTACTATGCCCAGTCCTGGCGCGACTATCGCGACTATCGCGACCATCAGCCAGATGAGCTTCCCGTTGCGCGACCTACGCTCGCGCTTGCCACGCAGGTGTTCCGCGACGAGATCGTCCTGCTCGGCTTCCGGGTGTTCCGGCCCGTCAGCGACCGGCATGCGTTCCAACGGATCGACGCCGAAGTCAGCGCCTCGATCGAGTTCTACGGACAGCACGGGTGGCTGGACAAGCCGGAAGGGTTTTTCGAAGCCCCGCCACCTCTGACAGACGCAACAGTCCGGCCGGTGACGACACGCCGACGCTCCTACGAACGCATGGTCTTCGACAGCGGGTACCAACCGCGCCCGGGCGAACCGGGCCGCGCGCGGTGGCTGGGCTACACCGCCAACAACCGGGAGTATGCGCTGCTGCTGCGGCACCGCGAGCCGCGACCCTGGCTGGTGTGTGTACACGGCGCAGTGATGGGCAGGGGCGCGCTGGATCTCAGGCTGTTCCGTGCTTGGCATCTGCACGAGAACCTCGGCCTCAATCTGGTCCTTCCCGTCCTTCCGATGCACGGCCCACGTGCGCGCGGCCTGCCGAAGGGTGCGGCATTCCCGGGCGAGGACGCGCTCGACGACGTCCATGCTGCCGCTCAGGCGGTCTGGGATATCCGGCGTCTGCTGTCCTGGATACGCGCGCAGGAACCCGACTCACCGATCGGCCTGAACAGCATGTCCCTCGGCGGCTACATCACGTCCCTGGTCGCCAGCCTGGAGGATGGCCTCACATGCGCGATCCTCGGCGTCCCGTTCGCCGATCCGGTCGAACTGCTCGGGCGCCACGCCGGGATCAGTCGCAATGACCCGCGCCGTCACACGGTGACATTGGCGCAGCCCCTGGGCCGGATGGTGTCGCCACTTTCGCTGACCCCCCGCGTGCCGATGCAGGGCCGTTTCATCTACGCCGGGATCGCCGACCAGGTCGTGCACCCACGCGAGCAGGTCATGCGGCTGTGGGAACACTGGGGCAGACCCGAGATCGTGTGGTACCAGGGCGGCCACACCGGATTCTTGCGGTCGCGCCCGGTGCAGCGGTTCGTCGACGACGCGCTCGCGCAGTCGGGCCTCGACGAGAAGAAGTGACCGCCGCTGGC
Source organism: uncultured Actinomycetota bacterium (assembly GCA_963811535.1). Classification (GTDB taxonomy): domain Bacteria; phylum Actinomycetota; class Actinomycetes; order Mycobacteriales; family Mycobacteriaceae; genus Mycobacterium. The sequence continues at coordinate 60,679 of CAWERF010000006.1, forward strand.
CCCGGCAGCGCCCGTATCCCCTTCCGGATCTCGTCGCGCCTCGGTGTCGATCGCAGCCGCGTAGGTGCCGCCGTTTTCTGAGCAACTTCACCGCTGGGCTTGCAGCAGGGTGCGGATTTCTCTGGGGAGCTGATCCAGGGCCTTGTCCATCTGGGGAGGCGGGAGATGGTGCAAGGCGGCTGCGGTGGTCGCCGCAGCCGCCTTGCCGACGTCGTCAGGGGAGATGTTCGCCTCACGGGCGAACCGAATAGTGTAGGCCTCGGCGTCGTAGTTCTCGGGGACGGCGCTGGGATTCCAGCCCGCGTAGAAGATGCCCCTGATCAGGTCGGGCAGCTGAGCCGCAAAGTGGGCGCTCGCCTCCACGGAGAGCCGATCGCGCAGGGTGTGCAGCCACGCGCGCAGCACTCGGTAGGCGAACTCCTGATCCTCGGTGTCGAACTCCCTGGCCACGTCGTGGATCCACGTGTGCGCGGTGTGCATCGCGTGGTCAAGCGCCGAGACCTTCGTTTTGGAAGACATGACTACCTCCTTGAGACCCCGGTCCTCTACAGCCGTAGATTGCTGATGGTCTGATGGTCGGCGTGTTTGCGGCTTTCAGATTCCACCTCCCCCTCATCCCCCAATAGGGTCGTTCGACCCAGGTGCGCGCGCCTCAGTGCCCCATTGGCGGGTACCGGAATTGGGAGGCGGCCACCCGGTCAACGGGATGTACCGGGTCAGGGCCGGTCAAATCCCCTCCCCTAGGGGAAGTAGTCACCGCCGTGGCCAGCGCGCCCGATTACGCCGCAGCGCCTCGGGCTGTTGACCGTGCTTTGTCGCCGCGTTGGCCCGGTGCGGGGCCAGCGGGACTCGCCGCCGATTCCGTCGTTGTCGTTGCCGTGGAATCGGTGTCGGTCGGGGGCGGGGCCTATCGCGCTCAGCGCATAGAGTCACACCGAAGATCACGTGGTGCCGTCTTCATCCACTACGAACGTGGACTCGACCGATCACCCCTCCAGCACACGCCGGCGCACGGTCTCGACGTCCGAGGGACGGGGCGATTCGTCGGCTGTCCAGGGGCCGGTGCCCTCCGTGAGGTCGATGATCCCGTCGTCCAGCCAGGCGTACTTGCCGTCGACCAGTGCTGCCGAGAGCTTTCTGTCGGCGGCGTCCGTGTTGTGCCACAGAGCGTGGAACAGCGCGTCGACCCGGACACGTGCCTGCTGGCAGAAGTAGTCGGCGAGCTCGTGGGCCTCGGTGCCACGCGTGCCTCCCTGCTGGACGCGGATCTGCTCGGCCTTCACGATCGCGGCCGACATGGCGAAGAGCTCTGCACCGATGTCCACGATCCGTCCGAGGAAGGCCTGCTCGTACTCCAGCTTCGCCTGCCACCGTGACATCCCATAGAACGTGGAGCGGGCCAGCTTGCGGGCGCTCCGGTCCACGTAGCGCAGGTGGGTGGCGAGGTCGCCGAACTCGGAGTAGCTGGTGGGGACGAGGCCCTTGCCCACGGCGAGCTGGGGCAGCCACTTCGCGTAGAACCCCGCGGCCTGCAGACCCGCCTTGGCCTTGTCCTTGAGCTCGACCTCGGGGTCGATGATGTCGCCGGCGGCCTGCAGGTGAGCATCGGTGGCCTCGCGGGCCAGCAGCAGACGCATGATCTCCGTGGAACCCTCGAAGATCCGGTTGATGCGGGTGTCGCGCAGCTGCTGCTCGGCGGGGACGGCGCGCTCGCCACGCGCCCGCAGCGACGCGGCGGTCTCGTAGCCGCGACCCCCGCGCACCTGGACGAGCTCGTCGGCGACCTGGTAGGCCATCTCGGTGGCGTACAGCTTGGCGATCGCCGATTCGATGCGGATGTCGTTGCGACCCTGGTCGGCCATGATCGCGGTGATCTCCTGCAGGGCGTCGAGCGCGAACGCCGTGGCCGCCATGAAGGCCAGCTTCTTGGCCACGGCGCCGTGCTTGCTGATCTGGCGCCCGAAAGACTTGCGCTCGGCCGCCCACTCTCGCGCGATCTTGGTGGACCACTTCGCACCGGCCGCGGACATCGCGGGGATCGCGAGGCGCCCGGTGTTGAGGGTGCTGAGCGAGATCCGAAGGCCGTCTCCCTCCTTCCCGAGGAGGTTCTCCTTCGGGACCACGACGTCGAAGAACCGGGTCACACCGTTCTCGATGCCGCGCAACCCCATGAACGCGTTGCGGTTCTCCACGGTGATGCCGGGGGAGTCCATCTCGACGACGAAGGCGGAGATGCCGCCCTTGTGCCCCTCGCTCGCCGGCACCCGCGCCATGACGACCACCAGGTCGGCGATGACCCCGTTGGTCGTCCACAGCTTCAGGCCGTTCAGGACGTAGCCGGTCCCGTCCGCGGTCGGCACCGCGGTGCTCTTCATCCGGGCGGCGTCGGACCCGAACCCGGGCTCAGTGAGCAGGAAGGCCGTGATGGCGCCCCTGGCGCAGCGCGAGAGGTACCTGTTCTTCTGCTCCTCGGTGCCGTAGTGCTTCACCGGCTGCGGGACCCCGATCGACTGGTGGGCCGACAACAGCGCGCCGAGAGAGCCGTGCACCTGCGTGAACAGCATGAGGGCGCGGTTGTAGGTGCACTGGGACAGACCGAGGCCGCCGTACTCCTTGGGGATCTTCATCCCGAAGGCCCCGAGGTCGGCGAGCCCCTTGAGCACGCGGTCAGGGATGACGGAGGTCCGCTCGATCTCGACGCCGACTTCACGCCACTCGGTCTCGCACAAGGTGCGGACCTTCTCAACGAAGGCGTCGCCCTCGGCCCGGACCTCGGCGGGCTCCTCGGGGAACGGCGAGATCAGGTCCAAGCGGAGCCGACCAAGGTACAGCTCCTTGCCGAACGACGGGAGGCTCCACTCGGTCTGGCGACCGGACTCGGCGATCTTGCGGGCCTCCAGCTCGGCCTGGCGGGTGGTGTCGTGCGCCATGACGGTTCTCCTTCTGACCCGGTTGCGCGGATCGCGCGACGGCGCCCCGACGGCGCGGTTACCCGTCAGTGTTACTCACGAGTAACTCCGAGACAAGAGCCTCGAGGGGCACCCTTGCGTCCGGAGCCGGCGGCAGGAGCATCAGGGCCTGGAGCGACACGACAGTCGTTGTACTTTTGTCGCCGCAAATTGAGTAGGTTCCGCGCAGCCTTGTGAGACAAGACCGCAGCTCACAGCCCTAAGTGCCCGGTCCTTCGGGTGCCTGAATGCCTCCCGGAGTGCGTACCTATCCTTTGGTTAATTTGTTCTTAGAGTGTGATTCCTGCTGACTCCCGCGTGAATGTGTGTGGGTAGTGCGTTACTGCGCGCCACCAGGTGCCACACACCGCAGGAGGTTACGAGAATGTCACCCGATCCCACCACGTCATCGCTGCCCTCGGGATTGAGCCCACCTACTCCGCCCGGGAGGCGGCTGCCCTTCTTGGGCGCTCCTTCTCTTGGCTAGACCAGCGGGTCCGTAATGACCAGTTCGTCCTCCCAGACGGCAAGGTTTTGCAGCCGTCACGGACGCCCGTGGCTACCGGCGGTTCACCCTGGGGATGCTGGAGGACATCGCTCTTCGGCGGCGTTAATATTGAAACTAGACCAATGTCTCGTGACGATCGCGCCGCGGGCACGTTGCTGAGCCCGGTGTGAAACCGGGACCCAGCCTTCATCAACGCAGGATCAGCGATGAGCGAGTTCACATCAGACACCGATACCCGGGGGTTTTTGACCCCGGAGCAGGCGGCGGCGGACACGGCTGACCTGCAAGCCAGTCTGGCCGATCTGGCCGCTATGGTGAGCGGGCAATCGGGGCTGGGGGGCCTGCTAGGGCAGGTGGCGGCCTTTGCCGCGCACGCCATCCCCGGCGCCGACGGCGCCGGGGTGACGTTGCTGCGGTTGGACCGGCTCGACCTGCAGGTGGAGGCGTTAGCCGCCAGTCACCCGTTCGTGTCCGAGATCGATGAGATCCAGTACGTCACCGTCAATGAGGGGCCGTGCATCACGGCGGCGCTGGAGCGGCGCACGGTCCGCTCGGGGTCGCTGGGTGGGGAGAAGATGTGGCCGCGCTTCGGCCCGCGCGTCGTCCAACGCGGTGTACACAGCGCGTTGTCGTTGCCGTTGCTGCTGCCTGGCCAGCTGGTCGGCGCGATCAACGTCTACGCCCACCACAAGGACGTGTTCGACGAGCACGCAGCCCAGCTCGGCGCGCGGTTCGCCGCACCGGCCGCCGTTGCGGTGCACAACGCGCAATTGCTGGCACAGGCGGTGACGCTCACGACTCAGTTGCAGACGGCGTTATCGCACCGCCAGGTCATCGACCAGGCGGTGGGTCTGCTGCGTGGGCGCAGCGGCGGCACCACGGAGGAGGAGTTGGCGCGGCTGCGGGCGATCAGCCAACGCGAGCACACGAAGTTAGCCGAGGTCGCCCAACACATCGTCGATGAGGCCGTGCGCCGTGCCCGCGCCCGCCACAGCGAGGCGTGACAGCCCGGGGAGCGCGCTGGGGCTGGTGCGCCGATCCCAGGCCGAGGGAGCGGCGGGCTACCCCGAAACGGGGAGCCACGATCGCTCTCGGCGTCGTCAACCATGTTGCTATCCTTCCTGTTTCGATCCGTCCAGGTCGCGTTGCACTATCAGATCGGCACCGCTAGCTTGGCCGTTGATCACGGTGCTGGCTCTAGCGGTCGCGTGCGTGAGCCAGTGCCCGTTGAACCCGATCGGTTTGGCCGGGGGTTGAGTTTGTCATCGGTCGCATCGTCCCGCGCCTCGACCGGCTGTCGCCCGCGCGCGGCTAGGCACGCCTCCCGACTTGACCGGTCCTGAGCTTCGAAATCCTCGAAGCTCAGGGGCTCGTGATCGAACAACCTCAGGAACGGTGGGAGTGCGGCGCGCTCCTCCTTTAATAGGTGCGTAACCGAGGAGATGAAGACCTTCATGCCGTTCCTCCTGAGTAGCCTATCGATCAGCGATTCCCGTACGGGGCACACGGGCGCGGTTTGGAGCGGCCCGAGTAGGAAAGTGTATTGCACTTTCTCGAAAATGTCATACACTTTGTGGGTGGAGATCGTGATCCGGCCCAGCGCCCACACGCACCTCATCACCGATGAGGAGATGAGGGCCGTGATTGCATATCCCGCACTGCGCGTTGGGCTTGCTCCCCGTCGCGTGAACACCGCGCCCGTGCTGTTCATCGGCCCAGCTGCCGACAACCAGCCGTGGCTCGAGGTCATCGCCGACCTAATCGACCCCAACGTCGCCGAGGTCTTCCACGCGATGATGCTGCGTTCCGGCCTCATCGCACGCCTCGGCCTCGACTCGCTGATGGATCCCGACTACGGCCCTCAGCGGGCCTGATCACGAAAGGAGTAATCGACATGGGCAAGTCCCGAATCACCGATGACGAATACGCGGAGATGGCCGCAGACTACGAGGCAAATCCCCCAACGGCGGCCGAAGTCATTTCGGTCGAGGTAAATCCCGCCTACCTGCCAAAGGGGCGACCGAACAAGGGAGCTCCGACGACGGGTAAGACACCGGTCCTGGCGATCAGGCTTCCCGAATCACTTCGCAACAAGCTAGAGCACAGCGCGAAGATTCAGGGAGCAACGCCCTCGGAGATGGTCCGTCGTGCCGTTGTCGACAGCGTGTCGTTCTACGTGCTGTGGGAGCAGACGTTCGACGGTGACGAGTGGCAGTGGGTCCGCTTCGATAAGGCGCTGACGCCAAAACAGGCCGAGGAAATGTTCCAGCACTTCTCGCACCTCGCGTCGACCCATGGTTACCGCCGCGTCCAGATCCGCCACGGCCGCGACGAAGTCGTCAAAGAGTGGACGGCATCGATGCGCGGCCGCCACTGACGTCGCGCCTGTCGAACACTGCAACGGAGAACGGAGATGGACCAGTGGTCAATGAATGGCTCAACGCGAAGCTCAGCGAAGACACGCCGGTGACCGCGGAACTTAGACAAGTATTCAAGGAGCTTCGTACCGATTACGGAAAGCGATCAGACACTGAACTTGAATATCGAACGTCCGTGCTTGCCGCCGTTTACGCGCTTGAGCTCAGAGTCGCAGCCTTGGAGCGCGATCAAACGTTGAAGCTGCCAGGAGCGGGCAGGACCCGTGACCAGGCACGATAACAGGGATTTCGGGCTGTAGTTGCCGTAGTTGAGGGAGTGGTTGTCGTCAAGATTGTCGTTAACTGACCAGGTCACCCGTAAGCGACAAGCGGGGCCGGTTCGCGTCCACCAACACCCTCCTTTTCCTCAGGACGCGGTTGTGACGTGGCGTCTACGTCCACCGTGAACCCGATGGACGCGTGCCGGAAGGCTGATCGATCCTGGGAGTGGCGGGGACACGATTAGGCTCAGGTGGTGGCAGCGAACGCCAATCCGCTTGGCGATTTCCTGCGGGCCAGGCGCGAGCGGGTGCGGCCCGAGGATGTCGGCCTGGTGGGCGGCGAACGGCGTCGGGTTGCGGGCTTGCGCCGCGAGGAGCTGGCGATGCTAGCCGGCATCAGCTCCGACTACTACTTGCGGCTTGAGCAGGGCCGCGACACCCGCCCGTCGGCCCAGGTGATCGACGCGCTGGCGCGGGTGCTACAGCTCGACGTCAAGGCCAGCGAGTATCTGCACCAGCTGGCCAGCCCGTCCTCCCGCCGGCGGGACCCCGCGGGTGTCGACGCCGCCGACGGCGTCGACGAGCTGATCGATCAGTTTCCAATGCCGGCGATCGTGGCCAGCCGCTGCCTGGATGTCCTGGCGGCCAACCCGCTGGCCCGCGGATTGTCACCGGGTTTCGCCCCCGGTCAAAACTTCCTGCGCTGGCGACTATTGGATCCCACCGCTCGCGAGCTGTACGTGGATTGGGATGAGGCGACCGATGTCGCGGTGAGTGGGCTGCGTGAAGCGGCCGGGAGCGATCCCGACGATCCGCGGTTGCGGTCGTTGATCGACGAATTGTCCACCGCCAGTGAGCGTTTCCGAGAACTGTGGGAGCTTGCGGACGTGGGCTACAGAGTGGGCGTCATCCACATGCGCCACCCGAAGGTCGGTGATCTGTACCTGTATCGGAACAGATTCAACATTCCGCACTCCGGCGGGCAGCATATGCTGACTTATCGCGCGAAACCCGGCAGTCAGTCCGCCACGGCGCTCGAGGAACTGCGAACGCTGTCAGACAACCTCTGACCACGACGCGTGGTGGCTGAACCTGTTCCTGCCACTACCAGGATCAGTGGGGCCGGGTTGCCGACTCGTAAGCGGGAATTCCCAACAGATGCCGTGCGTCCTTAGCACCGCATGGATCAGTAATCGAGCGCGAAGGATCACCTCATGCGCACGCTCATACATTCGCAGACAATGACCATCGACGGGCCGCCGATCCGCTTCGCCGAAGGCGGGACAGGTTCCCGGCATGCCCTGTCTCTGACTGGTGGGTCCGCGCGACACAAGCCTAATCACGCACGAAAACCACTGTAGAGAGGAACATTTCATGTCAACAATCCATTTCCACCAGACGACCACCTCGACCCCCGAGCAGTTCGTCGCCGGGCTCACAGACTTCGGGCCGGGCCGCTCGAAGGTCTTTGCAAAGAGCGCCGATTCGTACCTCAGGGTGCATCACCTTGGCCTCCATGACGCCGATGTCACCGAGGGCTCGGGTGGCATCTGGGAGCGCCTGCAGTATGACTGGTCCGATCCCAACCGCGTCGCGGCCAAGACAATCGACTCCAACGTGTTCGGCGGCGCGTCGGGCTACAGGTACACCCTGACGCGCCAGCCCAACGGAACGACCGACGTAGATGTCGTCATAGTTCGCGAGGGCAAGAACATCAGGGGACTTGTTCTCTCGGGCTTGCTCGCAACCGTCGCCAAGGGATCCTTACGAAAGGTATTCGTCAACAGCGTCAAGGCCATCGAGGCCCGCAGCCACGCGAACGCAGCGGACCGCTTGTAGAGGCGGTCCATTCGTCGAGAAAGGCGACCAACATGACCGACACCAACGAGTTGTTCCTGATCACCGGCGCCACCGGCAACACCGGGGCGCACACCGTGCGCCTATTGCGCGAACGTGGTCTTCGCGTCCGCGCGCTCGTGCACACCCTTGATGAGCGTGCGGCCCGGCTAGGTGAACTGGGCGCCGAAGTCGTGCAAGGCGACCTGCTGGACTTTCCCGCGGTCAGCGCCGCGACGGTCGGGGTGAGTGCGGCCTACTTCAACTACCCCGTCGCCCCCGGTTTGGTGGAGGCCACCGCGAACTTCGTGCAGGCAGCCAGCGAGGCCGGCGTGCACGCGGTGGTCAATATGTCGCAGATCTCGGCGCGTCGGGAAGCCAAGAGCAACGCCGCGCGCCACCATTGGCTCGCCGAGCGGCTGCTGGACCGCAGCGCGCTGATCACCACCCATCTGCGGCCCACCTTCTTTACGTTCTTTCTGAACATGTTCTGGATCCGCGACAACGGCGAAGGGCTCTATCGGCTGCCCTTCGCCGATGCCCGACACGCCCCGATCGACGCCGCCGATCAAGCCCATGTCATCGCCGCGATCCTGCAAAACCCCGATCCGCACGACCGCCAGATCTACCCGCTGTTCGGCGCCGAAGAACTCAACTGGCACGGCATCGCCGCGAAAGTCCAAGCCACCCTAGGTATCCCGGTGCGCTACGAGCCCATCGACATTCCTACATTTGCCGCTGGCCTGACCGCCGCCGGCGCCTCGGCGCATTTCGTGCAGCACATCAGCAACGTGGCACAGGACTACCGCGACGGCGTCTTCGCCGGGGTTAACAACCTCGTCGAGGTGATCGGCGGAGTCAAGCCCATCACCGTGGAGGACTACGTCGCGGCCACCCGCTCCCGGTTCGACACCACCGGGCGCCCCCGTCGGTGAGCGCGAAGCGACTACGCGCCGCCTAAACACCACCGCAATACTACGGATTACCAAAAGGCCGCTCGCGGCGATGCCGGTCATTGCTTATCTTGCCTTGTGTGACAACATATTTGGTCGCCGGATCCGTCCGGCAGCGACCCGGCCGATCCGGCCGATTCCGAGTCATTGACGGTGAATAATCGGTAACCGCTTCGAACCCCACCTCTGCGTCGACGACGGTCCAGATCGTCGGGAAAGACCTAGAAGCTCGTCAACGGTGCGGGCATGGCCGACGCGACCAACGTCACCCACACCCCCACCGTGCGCATCAACGGCCAGGATTACGAGCTATCAACACCCTATGCACTGGTGCCAGGATCAACGAGATCGTCGGACCCGTGCCCGGCGTCGACGCGCAGGCAACAAGCTCGGCCCGACCGAGCTGACTGCGGCCGGTGGGCTCGCCGTGCAGCACCGCGGCGCTAGCGGGCGCAACCTGACCACGTACATGCGTGCCACGCTCGGATACTCCTAGGTGATACAACCGCGCGGAGCAGCCGGCTGTACCCGTGACGTCGAAAGGGAGACCAATTCGTTTTCGCATGTCGACAGGTGTTTGCGTGCCAGAATATTAACGTGAGCGACGGTGGGATGGATCCGCCGCGCGAGCCCTGTCCTGGTGCTGGTTCGTCGATCGATGACCTGCTGGATCAGGCGGTGGCGGCGATCAACCGCGGCGATCGGGTAGCCGCCACTGCGCTGGCCGACCACGTGCTGGCCGTCGATCATGGGAATGCTGAAGCCGAGGATCTGCTTTGCGCCCCCAGTGATGGTGGTGAGATCCGGCGCTTGACGATCTTGTATGTGGACTTGGTCGATTCCGCGGTGTTGGCCAGCCACGCCGATCTCGACACCTACGGGCTGCTGGTGGGCCGCTATCGCGAACTGGTGCTGGATATCGTGAACCGCTTTGAAGGCCATATCAGCTCCCCGACGGGCGAGGGCCTCCTAGCGGTATTCGGTCACCCGAGAGCCCATGAGGACGATGTACGTCGGGCGGTGCTAGCGGGGTTGGAAGCGACCCGCGAGGTGGCCCGTCTCGGTGAGCAGGTCCGGCGCCGCTTCGGGCTGGAGATCGCTGCGCGGGCAGGGGTACATCGCGGACTCGTCTATCTGGACACCGCCCAAAACGATGTCTACGGCCTCGGCGCCAACCTGGCGTCGCGAGTGTCGGGTCTGGCCCGGCCGGGAACGGTCGTGATTTCGGACGCGGTAGCGCCGTTGATACGTAGCACCTTTGAGTTAGAGCCGTGCGAACCAGCCGCCGTCAAGGGAGTCGCAGAGTTGATCGCCCACCACCGGGTGCTGGGTGAGCGAGCGAAGCAGGCGAAGGTGACGCACACCCTCCTTGTGGGTCGCGACCGCGAGTTTGGGTGGTTACAAGACAGTTGGGCGCACGCTCAAGCCGGCACCTTAAGGACTCCGGGGGTGGTGTTGCGTGGCGAGCCGGGGATCGGCAAGTCTCGGCTGGCGGCCGCCGCTGCCAGACTGGCCGAGGACTCGGGGGCGGTGGTGGTGGTATTGACGGGGTCGGCGTTGCATATTGACGCCGGTCTGCACCCAATACGCAGCCTGCTGGAACAGCGTTGCGGCATCAGCAGACTCACCCCGCACGGTGAGCGGCTACGGCTGCTCGAAGCCGAGCTGATGGCCCGCGGACGAGATACGGCAAGCACTGTGCCGTTGTTGGCGCCGGTATTGAGCATCGCACCGGAACACGGATACGAACCCGCTGCCGCAGAGGGACGCAAACTCTATCAACTGATCGGACAGGCAGTTCAGGACTATCTCCTGGCCTGCCTTGGCGAAAGCCCGGGCATGGTGGTGGTCGAGGATGCGCATTGGTTCGACCCGTCCACCATCGAAAGAGTTGGGTCACTCCTGGATGCCGCCGAGGGCCGGCTGCTCGTGGTGGTGACGGGACGCCCCGGCCAGTGGCTGCCCGTCCATTGGCCGGTGAAGGTGATCGACCTCGACCCGTTGACGAAGGACGAGGTCGACACTTTGATCGCCGCCTTGGATCCCAATCTGTCGGCACATGCTCGGGCGGCGGTGGCCGACCGCTGCGACGGGGTGCCGTTCTACGTCGAGCAGGTCGTCGGCGGGCTCACGCAGACCGGGGTGCCGGAGGGTCTGTACGAGCCGTTGCTCGCCCGGCTGCGGGCCAGCGCCAACGTGGTGCCGGTTGTAGAGGCGGCGGCGCTCATCGGCCGCCAGCTAGACCGCGGCCTGCTCGGCTCCGTGGTCGACCTCAGCGACGATGTACTCGACGGCGTCCTCGGCGAACTCGAGGACGCACGGGTGCTCGAGCCGTGGGGGACAATCGGTTGGCGATTCCGTCACGAGCTGCTCCGCGAGCTCGCCACGGAGTTGGCGCCGCCGAGTGTTCGCCGCGGCCTGCACGCCAAGATCGCCGACGCGCTGGTGAGCGGCGCGGGTCGGGTTCCCGACTGGCAGCTGGTGGCCACGCACTACGAGCAGGCGGAGAACACCGTCGAGGCGGTCTCGGCGTATCAACGGGCATCGGCGGATGCCCGACGGCGCGGCGCTCTCGCCGAGGCCCGCGGCTATCTGACCCGCGCCCGCGGCCAGGTGGACAAGCAGGCGCCCGGGCGTGCCCGCGATCTGCGTGAGATGGCGGTGCGCTTGGAGCGAGGGTTCCTCGCGAGCGCCGCCGAGGGACCGCTGAACCACGCCACGGCGGTGGACTTCGAGGAGTGCCTGCGGCTCGGCGGGACGGACGTGCGCGACGACGAAGTGGTTGGCACGCTGCTCGCACTGGCCGGCTACTACTTCGCCGTTGGGGATCTGCCCCGTTCCGCCCGGGTGCTGACGTCGTTGCACGCGGGCATGAACGCCGGACGGGAGTACTTCCGGCCCGTCGTCGAAGCCGCCATGGGCATCGGGGCGTGGATGAACGGTGGATTCGCTGAGGCGCGTGAGCAGATGGAAGCAGCGACAGCGGAATTCGCCGCGGCGGGCCACCACACACTTGAGGCGCTGTGGTTCGCACCGACCGACCCGATGACCATGGCGCACGGAATCCTCAGTCTCGACCGGCTTGCGGGCGGAGACCTCCGCGGCGCCGAGGCCCAGGTGCTGCAGGCCGCACGCCGGGCCGACGAACTCAGCTTCCCGCAAGGCCCGTTCAGCCTGGCTTTCGCGCGGTTCTTCGAGATCTGGATACGCATCGAGGCGCGCCAGCTCGATCGCGCCGCCGCCCTCTCCGCCGAACTGGTCGACCACGCCGATCGGCACGGCTTCGAAGTGTGGGCACTGTGGGGCGCTGCTCAGCGAGCCATCGTCGACGCCATGGCTTCGATCGGCGCCGACGACGCCGACGCCGACGCGCTGTCGGTTCACGTCGCACGCGTGACCGATTTCGTGAAGACCGTCCGCGGCGCCGGATTGACCGTGTTCATCACGTTGTTCGACGGTGCTCTCGCACAGCTATTGACCGCCGCCGGTCGTCGCGAAGAAGCTCGTGCCCAGCTGGATGTGGCGCTCACGCTGGGCCGCGACATCGAAATGTGTTTCTACGAGGCCGAGCTGCTGCGCCTTCGCGCGCACACCCACACCGACCCCGTTGACCGTCGTGCGGATCTGGCTGCCGCCCTTGGCATTGCCCGCCAACAGGGTGCCGACCTGTACGAACTTCGCGCCGCTCTCGATGATTTCGAACTACGCGGACAACCCGCCCGTGCCGCGCTCGTCAATGTCGTCGGCCGGTTCGACGCCAACAGCCCACTGCCGGAACGACAGCGTTATCTGTCGGTCCTGGCGTCATCCACGCAGCCGCTCGACTGACGCGCTGCTGGTCACGCATGGCCATCCGGAAGTATTCCGGCAACCGGCGCGCGCTCACTCACCACTCGGTAATAGATGATCGGCTCTTTTAACGCCTTGACCGCCGCTGGTGGGCAAGCTTCCAGCTCAAAGTCGTTACGTATCAACGACTCGACCGCATCCGAAACAACGACTGCGCCCGGTGGTGCGAGGCCCGAGATCCGCGTCGCCACGTTGGCGGCCGACCCGTGGAAGTCGCCTTGGGCGCTGTCCAGCTACACCAAACCCCGGTGCACCCCGACCCGGACATCGACGCCGAAACCGAATCGGCGTTTCGACTGATCACTGAGCCGGGACACCTCACGCATGATCTCCAGACCGGCCTGTACCGCGCGGCTCACATCGCCGTCTTGCGTGATCGGATGACCGAACACCGCCAGCAACCCATCGCCCTTGGTGGAGCCGATACGCCCCTGATACCCGTTCACGATGCGCAGCACCTGTTCGCGGTACCGCCCGACCACCAAGCGATACGTCTCGGGCTCCACCTGGGTCGACAGCGCCGTCGAATCCACCAGATCGGCGAAGAACATCGTCAACCCGCGGATCTCACCAGCGTCCCCAGGGTGTGCCAACATCGGGTGTGCGACCCAGCTGGCACACTCTTGGCACAACGGGGGTTCGCCCGTCAAGCCGAATTGGGTCGCGGTATGACGCTGACCTGCATGAACACTGGTGGGCGCGGACGGTATCGAACCGCCGACCGCTGGTGTGTAAAACCAGAGCTCTACCACTGAGCTACACGCCCGTGCCGCGCAGGCTACACGGGTGCGCGGCCGACAGGAAATCCCGCACCGCCGCGTCGCAGCGACGTGCCTCAATGATGACCGCCCTGATCACAGTGCGTTCACGTCGAGCACGGCGCGATTTGCGAAGGCTCCATACCGCAGCTACCGGTAAGCGGTGACAGCGGCGACGATGCCCGCATCTGGTACGTGAAGTACGAAATTCGTTACGGCACATATACACTGGCCCACCTGGGCGCGTCTTTATCGCGAAAGTGCTTTGGGGCGAACAGAAACCGAATGACCTCAGCTGGTCGGTGTGGAACCCAGCGCCGCCAGCGCGTCCGTCCACACCTTCTGGTCGCGGGCCTCGCCCGGTTGATTCATCTCGGCGAACCGGATGATGCCGGAGCGGTCGATGACGAACGTGCCCCGATTGGAGAACCCGGCGTCGTCATTGAACACTCCGTAGGCCTGGCTGACCGCGCCGTGCGGCCAGAAATCCGACAGGATCGGGAACGTGAATCCGCTTTCGGCGGCCCAAACCTTGTGTGTCGGCGGCGGTCCCACCGAGATCGCGAGCGTGTGGGTGTCGTCGTTCTGGTAATCGGGCAGGTGGTCGCGGATCTCGTCGAGCTCACCCTGACAAACCCCCGTGAACGCCAACGGAAAGAACACCAACAGCACGTTCTTGGCGCCGCGGTAGTCCTGCAGCGACACCGACTGCTGATTCTGGTCCCGCAGCGTGAAATCGGGGGCAGGTGTGCCCACGTCGAGCATCACTGCCCGCTCTTCTTCGCGCGAGCGCTCATCAGCGCCTGCCCGCGCGCGACTTCGGCTGCACCAACCGGCTCGCGCTCCAGTCACCGAGATTCGCCGACGACGTCTGCATCAGCCCGGCAGTCGGCGCCGCCTCCGCGATCTCCGCCGGTAACACATGCCCGGGCTTGCCGGTCTTGGGCGTCAGCACCCAGATGATGCCGTCCTCGGCCAGCGGCGTGATCGCGTCCATCAGCCGGTCCACCAAATCCCCGTCACCGTCGCGCCACCACAGCAGCACGACATCGACCACCTCGTCGGCGTCCTCGTCGAGCAGCTCACCGCCGCACGCCTCTTCGATGTCGGCACGGATGTCGTCGTCGGTGTCTTCGTCCCAGCCCAACTCCTGCACAACCTGGTCTTGTTGGATGCCCAGTCTCCGGGCGTAGTTCGGCGCGTCATCCGCCGCGACCACCGTCGGACCTCCTTTGCGTCAGGGTCTGGCCCTGTTCTGCCCTATCGTCGCACGCCGCGATACTGCCGCGGCGCCCGAGTGTCCGAGTCGTCAATATGCGGCGTCGCATAGGTTCAGGGCTTTCGTCTTTGCGTCGTTGAGCCGCCCCACCGCCGAGTTGAAGTCATCGGGCGATGCATGGCTGCTGATCGCGCCGGCAACCCCCCTGGCGGCGTCGGCCCAGCCGGCCAGCGCGTCGTGCAACTGCGACGACAACTCGGGTTCCAGGCTGCCCGAAACCAGGTCGGCGCTGTGGTTCAGAGAGTCGATTGCAGCGCTCTCCTTCGACGCCGCCTCGCCGCTGCCGCCGCTGTTGAACGCGCCGACGTAGGCGTTGACCGCGGTGATCGCGTCGACGCTGCTGGAGGCCAGCGCGTCGCAGGCGTGGTGGACGGCCTGCGTGGTCAACGACACCTGCCGCTTGGATTCGCGCTCGCTTGACGTCGCCGCGGACTCCGAGGCCGAGATGGATGCGGACGCGCGGTACGCGGGGGCGTCTTTGGCGTCGACCACCGCCGTGCCGTCGGTGACGCTGGTGCATCCGACGATCACCATCAGCATCGTGGCCAACACGCCTGCAACCAGGGCGGCTGCCCGCCAGGAGCGCATATCGACGGCTTTCCCACCCGGTGGCACGGGCCATGACGTTACCGGTTCACAAGTTTCGTCGCCGAGCTGTCAGGAATTCCGGCACACCGGCGCCGGAGCCCGTTGCGGCTACTGCCACCACCGGCGATGCACGTGGGGCACGATAGGTGGACGATAGGAATTGTCGAACAAACGCCTAGCAAGGAGCGGAAGTTGACCACCGAGTTCGCGCGCCGCGACCTGGCCCAAACTTCATACAGCCCAAACGAATCGGACCGAGTACGGGTGATCCGCGAAGGCGTGGCGTCCTACCTGCCAGACATCGACCCCGAAGAGACCTCGGAGTGGCTGGAGTCGTTCGACGAGCTGCTCGCCCGGTCCGGGCCGTCGCGGGCCCGCTACCTGATGCTGCGGCTGCTCGAACGCGCCGGGGAGCAGCGGGTGGCGATCCCGGCGCTGACGTCCACCGATTACGTCAACACGATCCCCACCGAACTCGAGCCGTGGTTCCCCGGCGACGAGGACGTCGAACGCCGCTATCGCGCATGGATCCGGTGGAACGCCGCGATCATGGTGCACCGCGCGCAGCGCCCCGGCGTCGGGGTCGGCGGCCACATCTCCACCTACGCCTCATCGGCGGCGCTCTACGAGGTCGGCTTCAACCACTTCTTTCGCGGCAAGTCGCATCCCGGTGGCGGCGACCAGGTCTTCATCCAGGGCCATGCCTCCCCCGGCATTTATGCCCGCGCCTTCCTCGAGGGCCGGCTGACGGCCGACCAGCTCGACGGGTTCCGCCAGGAGCACAGCCATCCCGGCGGCGGCCTGCCGTCGTACCCGCACCCGCGCCGGATGCCCGACTTCTGGGAGTTCCCGACGGTGTCGATGGGGCTGGGCCCGATGAACGCGATCTACCAGGCCCGGTTCAACCACTACCTGCACGACCGCGGCATCAAGGACACCACCGACCAGCACGTGTGGGCGTTCCTGGGTGACGGCGAGATGGACGAGCCGGAAAGCCGAGGCCTCGCCCATGTCGCGGCGCTGGAGGCGCTGGACAACCTGACGTTCGTGGTCAACTGCAACCTGCAGCGCCTCGACGGTCCAGTCCGCGGCAACGGCAAAATCATTCAGGAGCTCGAATCATTCTTCCGCGGCGCGGGCTGGAACGTCATCAAGGTGGTCTGGGGCCGCGAATGGGACGCGCTGCTGCACGCCGACCGCGACGGCGCGCTGGTGAACCTGATGAACGTCACCCCCGACGGTGACTACCAGACATACAAGGCCAACGACGGCGGCTACGTGCGGGAACACTTCTTCGGCCGCGACCCGCGCACCAAGGACCTGGTCAAGCACCTGTCGGACCAAGAGATTTGGAACCTCAAGCGCGGCGGCCACGACTACCGCAAGGTCTACGCCGCGTACCGGGCCGCGATCGAACACAAGGGTCAGCCCACCGTGATCCTCGCGAAGACCATCAAGGGTTACACGCTGGGCAAGCACTTCGAGGGCCGCAACGCCACCCACCAGATGAAAAAGCTTACGCTGCAAGATCTTAAAGATTTCCGAGACACACAGCGTATTCCGATCTCGGACGAGGAACTCGAAGAGAACCCGTACCTTCCGCCGTATTACCACCCCGGACCCGAGGCGCCGGAGATCCGCTACCTGTTGGACCGGCGGCGCGCGCTGGGCGGGTTCATCCCCGAACGGCGAACGAAATCCAAGGCGTTGACACTGCCGCCGCGAGACACCTACAAGTCGGTCAAGAACGGGTCGGGCACCCAGGAAGTCGCCACCACGATGGCGACCGTGCGTGTCTTCAAAGAACTGTTGCGCAACAAGGACATTGGGCCGAGGATTGTGCCGATCATCCCGGACGAGGCGCGGACGTTCGGCATGGACTCGTGGTTCCCGTCGCTGAAGATCTACAACCGCAATGGCCAGCTGTACACGTCCGTCGACGCGGAGTTGATGCTCGCGTACAAGGAAAGCGAGGTCGGCCAGATCCTGCACGAGGGCATCAACGAGGCCGGATCAACGGCCACGTTCACGGCGGTGGGAACGTCGTACGCGACGCACAACGAACCGATGATCCCGATCTACATCTTCTATTCGATGTTCGGCTTCCAGCGCACCGGCGACGGGCTCTGGGCGGCCGCCGACCAGATGACGCGCGGCTTCCTGCTCGGCGCCACGGCGGGGCGCACCACGCTGACCGGTGAGGGGCTGCAGCACGCCGACGGCCACTCGCTGGTGTTGGCGAGCACCAACCCCGCGGTCGTCTCCTACGACCCGGCGTTCGCGTACGAGATCGCCTACATCGTGGAGAGCGGCCTGGCCCGGATGTTCGGCGAGAACCCGGAGAACGTCTTCTTCTACCTCACCATCTACAACGAGCCGTACGTGCAACCGCCCCAACCGGATGGCCTGGACGTCGAAGGGCTGCTCCGAGGCATGTACCGCTATCGGCCTGCGCCGGAAAAGCGCAGCTACCAGGCGCAGATCCTGGCGTCGGGCGTGGCCATGCCCGAGGCCCTGCGGGCCGCCGGGATGCTCGCGAGCGACTGGGACGTGGCGGCCGACGTCTGGTCGGTGACCAGCTGGAATGAGCTCAACCGCGACGGCGCGGAGATCGAGAAGGAAAGGCTGCGCCACCCGGACCGCCCGGCGCGAGTGCCGTACGTGACGCAGCTGCTCGGCGAGACGCGTGGCCCGGCGGTGGCCGTGTCCGACTGGATGCGGGCGGTGCCCGAGCAGATCAGGGCCTGGGTGCCCAACACCTACGCGACGCTGGGCACCGACGGCTTCGGCTTCTCGGACACCAGACCCGCCGCCCGCCGTTACTTCAACACCGACGCCGAGTCGGTGGTCGTCGCGGCGCTCGAGGGTCTGGCACACGACGGGGAGATCGACAAGTCGGTGGCGGTCGAGGCCTCGCGCCGTTACAAGATCGACGACGTGCTCGCGGCCCCGGAGCAGACGTCCGACCCCGGCGTCGCCTGACCCGCTCTTCGCGCGCGGCTTGGCGGAACCCGCCAGAAAAATGGCGTAGGTTTTAGGGATGGCCGACAACAGCGGGTTCATCCCGCCGCGCGCGACGCTTGATCTCCTCGAGAATGTTCCGGACTCGCTGCTCGGCAAGCTCAAGCAGTACTCGGGCCGCTTCGCGACGCAGGCGGTCGCGGCCATGCAAGACAGGCTGCCGTTCTTCGGCGAGCTGGAAGCCTCGCAGCGCGCCAGTGTCCACCTCGTGGTGCAGACCGCCGTGGTCAACTTCGTCGAATGGATGCGTGATCCGGAGAGCGACGTCGCCTACACGGTGCAGGCCTTCGAGGTCGTGCCGCAGGACCTGACCCGCCGCATCGCGCTGCGCCAGACGGTCGACATGGTGCGCGTCACGATGGAGTTCTTCGAGGAAGCCGTCCCGATGCTGGCCCGGTCGCCAGAACAGGCGGCCGCCCTGACCAGCGGCATCCTTCGCTACAGCCGCGACCTCGCGTTCACCGCGGCCTCCGCCTACGCCGACGCCGCCGAGGCCCGCGGTGCCTGGGACAGCCGGATGGAAGCCAACCTGGTGGACGCCGTGGTCCGCGGCGTCACCGGCCCCGAACTGCAGTCACGGGCGGCGGCGCTGAACTGGGACACCACCGCGCCGGCCACGGTTGTCGTCGGGCTACCGCGCGCGGAGCGCATCGACCTGGCGACCGATGACGTCCGCGACATCGCCAATCGGCACGGCAGGGCCGCGCTCTCCGATGTCCACGGCACGTGGCTGGTGGCAATCGTGTCCGGGCCGTTGGCCCCCACCGACCGGTTTCTCACGGACCTGACGGACGTGTTCGCCGACGGGCCCGTGGTGGTCGGTCCGACCGCGCCTACGTTCGCGGCCGCGCACCGCAGCGCCACCGAAGCGATCGCCGGCATGAACGCCGTCGCAGGGTGGAGCGGTGCGCCCCGGCCGGTCCTGGCCCGCGAGCTGCTTCCGGAGCGGGCGCTGTGCGGTGACGCGACAGCGATCGCGGTGCTGGATACAGAGGTGATGCGGCCGTTGGCCGACGCCGGCCCCGCGCTCACCGAGACTCTGGATGCTTACCTGAACTCCGGCGGCGCGATCGAGGCGTGCGCCCGCAGATTGTTCGTTCATCCAAATACCGTGCGATACCGGCTCAAGCGGATCGCTGACTTCACCGGTCGCGATCCGACCGCGCCGCGCGACGCTTACGTGCTGCGGGTGGCGGCCACGGTCGGTCGGCTGTCGCATCAAGCTAAAAACCCCAGCAGCGTGTATGACGCTGTAACCCAGGTCACAGCGGCGTTGGCGACGGGTTCTGAAGCACACACCGCCGGATGAGGTTGCGAAACTGTCTCGATGGAGTCGCATCACAGGCTGATTTGTGGGGCTTCCACAAAAAGATAAGACAAGGTTCATAATCTCTTACACCGCGTAAAACCGTCTTCACAGTGTTCTCTTAATAACGTGATTGCGTTGCTCGCGCCCGGACAGGGATCGCAGACCCCCGGCATGCTTGCCCCGTGGCTTGAGCTGCCCGGGACCGCCGAGCAGCTGGAGTCGTGGTCGCAGGCCAGCGGCTTGGACCTGGCCCGGCTCGGCGCCACCGCGTCGACCGAGGAAATCACGGACACCTCCGTCACCCAGCCGCTGGTGGTCGCGGCCACGCTGCTCGCGCACCAGGAGCTGACCCGCCGCGGCCTGCTGACCGGCGCCGACACCATCGTGGCCGGCCACTCGGTCGGCGAGATCGCGGCCTATGCGATCTCCGGTGTGATGTCCGCCGATGACGCGGTCGCGCTGGCCGCCACGCGCGGCGCCGAGATGGCAAAGGCGTGCGCGCTCGAGCCGACCGGCATGTCCGCGGTGCTCGGGGGCGACGAGGCCGAGGTGCTCGCCCGGCTCAACGAGCTGGAGCTGGTGCCGGCCAATCGCAACGCCGCCGGTCAGATCGTCGCGGCCGGGCGGCTGACCGCCCTGGGCAAGCTCGCGGAGGACCCGCCGGCCAAGGCCCGGGTGCGTGCGCTGGATGTCGCCGGCGCGTTCCACACCGAATTCATGGCGTCCGCACTCGACGAGTACGCCGCATCCGCCGGCAAGATCGACACCGCCGAGCCGACGACCACGCTGTTGTCCAACGCGGACGGTCAGCCGGTAGCCTCGGCTGCGGAGGCGATGAGCAAGCTCGTGGCCCAGCTGACCAAGCCGGTGCGCTGGGATCTCTGCACCGACACCATCGGGCACCACAACGTCACGGCGATCGTCGAGTTTCCGCCCGCCGGTGCTCTCGCCGGAATTGCCAAACGCGAACTTCGGGGGACCCCGACGCATGCCGTCAAGTCCCCCGCAGACCTGGACGGGCTGACAGAGCTCTAGAGGAATGCAACCGGCAGCCAGACTGTGGCCAGCCGGAGCCACAACCGCATATCGACTCAGCAGTACCAAGTAGCACCATCGATTAGTGAGAAGGAGCCACTGTGCCCGCCACCCAAGAGGAAATCATCGCCGGTCTTGCCGAGATCATCGAAGAGGTCACCGGTATCGAGCCGTCCGAGGTAACACCCGAGAAGTCGTTCGTCGACGACTTGGACATCGACTCGCTGTCGATGGTCGAGATCGCGGTGCAGACCGAGGACAAGTACGGCGTGAAGATTCCGGACGAGGACCTCGCCGGACTGCGCACCGTCGGTGACGTCGTCGCCTACATCCAGAAGCTCGAGGAAGAAAACCCCGAGGCCGCCGCGGCCATCCGCGAGAAGATCGAAGCTGACAGCAAATGACCAAACCTTCCACTGCTAACGGCGGTTTCCCCAGCGTTGTGGTTACCGCCGTCACGGCGACGACGTCAATCTCGCCGGACATCGAGAGCACGTGGAAGGGTTTGTTGGCCGGGGAGAGCGGCATCCACGTCCTCGAGGACGAGTTCGTCACCAAATGGGATCTGCCCGTCAGAATCGGCGGCCACCTCAAGGAGCCCGTCGATGACCACATGGGCCGGTTGGACCTGCGACGCATGTCGTACGTCCAGCGGATGGCGAAGCTGCTCGGCGGCCGAGTGTGGGACGCCGCGGGCACTCCAGAGGTCGACGGCGACCGGTTCGCGGTCGTCATCGGCACCGGGCTGGGCGGCGGCGAGAAGATCGTCGAGACCTACGACCTGATGAACGAGGGCGGACCACGCAAGGTCTCGCCGCTCGCCGTGCAGATGATCATGCCGAACGGCGCCGCCGCGGTCGTCGGGTTGCAGCTTGGTGCCCGCGCCGGCGTCATCACCCCGGTGTCGGCGTGCTCGTCGGGTTCGGAGGCCATCGCCCACGCATGGCGTCAGATCGTCATGGGTGACGCCGACATCGCCGTGTGCGGCGGCGTCGAAGGCGGCATCGAAGCGCTGCCGATCGCGGCGTTCTCGATGATGCGCGCGATGTCTACGAAGAACGACGACCCGGAAGGCGCGTCTCGACCGTTCGACAAGAACCGCGACGGCTTCGTGTTCGGCGAGGCCGGCGCGCTGATGGTCATCGAGACCGAAGAGCACGCCAAGGCACGCGGCGCCAAGCCGCTGGCCCGGCTGCTGGGCGCCGGCATCACGTCGGACGCCTTCCACATGGTGGCGCCGGCGCCCGACGGCGAACGTGCCGGCAAGGCGATGGTGCGCGCGCTGGAGCTGGCGGGTCTGTCCGCCAAAGACATCGACCACATCAACGCACACGCCACGGCCACACCGATCGGCGATACCGCCGAGGCCAACGCGATCCGCGTCGCCGGGTGCGAGCACGCCGCGGTGTACGCGCCGAAGTCGGCGCTCGGCCACTCCATCGGTGCGGTCGGCGCGCTGGAGTCGCTGCTCACGGTGCTGAGCCTGCGGGACGGCGTCATCCCGCCCACGTTGAATTACGAAACACCCGACCCCGAGATCGACCTGGACGTCGTCGCCGGCGAACCCCGCTACGGCGATTACCAGTACGCCATCAACAACTCTTTTGGGTTCGGTGGCCACAACGTCGCGCTCGCGTTCGGAAAGTACTGACAGGCGAAAGGACCGCAGCGCAGAGATGACACGGCTGTCCACGGGGAACGGGTTCCCCAACGTGGTCGTCACCGGTATCGCGATGACGACTGCCCTGGCAACCGACGCGGACAACACCTGGAAGAAGCTGCTGGACGGGCAGAGCGGTATCCGTAAGCTCGAGGATCCGTTCGTCGAGCAGTACGACCTGCCGGTCCGGATCGGTGGGCATCTTCTGGAGGGTTTTGACCACGAACTGACGCGGGTCGAGCTGCGCCGGTTGTCGTACCTGCAGAAGATGTCCACGGTCCTGGGCCGGCGAGTCTGGCAGAACGCAGGATCGCCGGAGGTGGACACCAGGCGGTTGATGGTGTCGATCGGTACGGGCATGGGCTCGACCGAGGAGCTGGTTTTCGCCTACGACGACATGCGCGCGAAGGGCCTGAGGGCGGTCTCTCCGCTGGCTGTGCAGAAGTACATGCCCAACTCGCCCGCCGCGGCGGTGGGGCTGGAACGGAGCGCCAAAGCGGCGGTGATCACCCCGGTGTCGGCGTGTGCCTCCGGGTCGGAGGCCATCGCCCAGGCGTGGCGGCAGATCGTGCTCGACGAGGCCGACATCGCCATCTGCGGCGGTGTCGAGTCCAGGATCGAGGCGGTGCCGATCGCCGGGTTCGCCCAGATGCGGATCGTGCTGTCCACCACGAACGACGACCCGCAGGGTGCCTGTCGTCCGTTCGACAAGGACCGCAACGGCTTCGTGTTCGGGGAGGGGGGCGCGCTGATGGTCGTGGAGACCGAGGAGCACGCCAAGGCACGCGGTGCCAGGATCCTGGGGCGCCTGATGGGTGCGTCGATCACGTCGGACGGCTTCCACATGGTCGCGCCCGACCCGAACGGCGAGCGAGCCGGGTACGCGATGACACGCGCGATCCAGCTCGCCGGCCTCACCCCCGAGGACATCGACCACGTCAACGCCCATGCCACGGGCACCACGGTCGGTGATGTCGCAGAAGGCAAAGCGATCAACAATGCCCTCGGCACGCACAAGGCCGCGGTGTACGCGCCGAAGTCGGCTCTCGGCCACTCGGTCGGCGCGGTCGGCGCGGTCGAGTCGATCCTGACCGTGCTGGCTCTGCGGGATGGAGTGATCCCGCCCACGCTCAACCTCAAAAACCTCGACCCGGAGATCGACCTGGACGTCGTCCACGGCGAGCCGCGGGCCGGCGATTACAGGTACGCAATCAACAATTCGTTCGGATTCGGCGGGCACAATGTCGCACTCGCCTTCGGAAAGTACTGATCCACAGGAGATTTCGATGACGATCATGGCCCCCGAGGCCGTCGGCGAATCGCTCGACCCTCGCGATCCGCTGCTGCGCCTGAGTACGTTCTTCGACGACCACAGCGTCGAGCTGCTGCATGAGCGCGACCGTTCGGGGGCGCTGGCCGCGGCCGGCACCGTCAACGGGGTTCGCACGATCGCGTTCTGCACCGACGGGACCGTGATGGGCGGTGCGATGGGGGTGGAAGGCTGCCGCCACATCGTCAACGCCTACGACATGGCGATCGAGGAGCAGAGCCCGATCGTCGGCATCTGGCATTCCGGCGGTGCGCGGCTGGCCGAAGGCGTGAAGGCGCTGCACGCGGTCGGTTTGGTGTTCGAGGCGATGATCCGGGCGTCCGGCTACGTTCCGCAGATCTCGGTCGTCGTCGGCTTCGCGGCGGGCGGCGCCGCCTACGGGCCCGCGCTGACCGACGTCATCGTGATGGCGCCCGAAAGCCGCGTGTTCGTCACCGGCCCTGATGTGGTGCGCAGTGTCACCGGCGAGGACGTCGACATGGCATCGCTCGGCGGCCCGGAGACCCACCACAAGAAGTCGGGCGTGTGCCACATCGTCGCCGACGACGAGCTCGACGCGTACGAACGCGGCCGCCGACTCGTCGGATTGTTCTGCCAGCAGGGCCATTTCGACCGCAGCAAGGCCGAGTCGGGTGACGTCGACCTGGCCGCCCTGCTGCCCGAAACGGCACGGCGGGCCTACGACGTGCATCCGATCGTCACCGCGCTTCTCGACGCCGATGCCCCGTTCGAGGAGCTCCAGGCGAAGTGGGCGCCGTCCATCGTGGTCGGTCTGGGCCGGCTGGCCGGCCGGACTGTCGGCGTGCTCGCCAACAATCCGCTGCGCCTCGGCGGCTGCCTGAACTCCGAAAGCGCCGAGAAAGCAGCCCGTTTCGTGCGGCTCTGCGACGCGTTCGGAATCCCGATGGTGGTCATCGTCGACGTGCCGGGATATCTGCCCGGCGTCGACCAGGAGTGGGGCGGCGTGGTGCGCCGCGGCGCGAAGCTACTGCACGCGTTCGGCGAGGCCAGCGTCCCGCGCGTCACGTTGGTGACACGAAAGATCTACGGCGGCGCCTACATTGCGATGAACTCCCGCTCGCTGAACGCCACCAAGGTGTTCGCGTGGCCGGACTCCGAGGTCGCCGTGATGGGGGCTAAGGCCGCCGTCGGCATCCTGCACAAGAAGGCGCTTGCCGCCGCGCCCGAGGACGAGCGCGAGGCGCTGCATGAGCAGCTTGCCGATGAGCACGAGAAGATCGCCGGCGGAGTGGACGCCGCGATCGAGATCGGCGTGGTCGACGACAAGATCGACCCGGCGCACACCCGCAGCGCGATCACGCAGGCACTGGCCGAGGCACCGCCTCGCCGCGGCCGGCACAAGAACATCCCGCTGTAAGGCTTTTGCTATTTCGGCGATGAGGTGAGGAACTCCTCGGCGACTGCGACGACACGGCGCCGGTCGGCGTCGACCAGGCCGATGCGGGTGCGGCGATCCACGATGTCGTCGACGTCCAGCGCGCATTCGTGCGTGACCGCGTACTCGAATTCGGCTCGAATGACGTCGATTCCGTCGGCCACCGGGTCGATGGGCCGATCACAGGTGGCGGACGCGATCACGTTCGGCGCCTCGGCGCCATAGCGGGCTACGAGTGACGCCGGCAGGCCTTCGGTATTCGTCTCGCCGCACATCGGATTCGCGGCGGCGCCGATGAGCGGAAGGTCGCGCGTGCGACACGGGCCCGCGCCCAGGCCTCGCCACTCGACGGTGCGGTTGAGAACGTCTTCTGCCATGTAGCGGTATTCGGTCAGCTTGCCGCCGATCACGCTGACGACGCCCGACGGCGACTCGATCACCGCGTGGTCGCGCGAGATGTCGGCGGTGCGACCCGCACCGGTGTCGACCAATGGCCGCAGGCCGGCATACGCGCCGACGACATCGCCTTGCCCCAACGCGGTGCCCAACGCGGTGTTGACCGTGTCGAGGAGAAACGAGACTTCATCGGGAGTCGGCTGCGGCACATCGGGAATCGGCCCGGGAGCCTCTTCGTCGGTCAGCCCCAGATATACGCGGCCCAGCTGCTGGGGCATTGCGAAGACGAAGCGGTTGATCTCGCCGGGAATCGGAATCGTCAGCGCCGCGGAGGGATTGCCGAACACCGCCGCGTCGAACACGAGATGTGTTCCGCGGCTGGGACGCAACGTGAGCGAGCCGTCGACCTGACCCGCCCACACGCCGGTCGCGTTGATGACCGCACGCGCCGACACCGAAAACGATTCCCCGGATCGCTGATCGGTGAGCTGCGCCGAGTCACCCGTAACGTCAGTCGCCGCAACACGAGTCAGGATCCGCGCGCCGTGCTGGGCCGCGGTGCGCGCCACCGCGACCACCAGCCGGGCATCGTCGATCAACTGACCGTCGTAGGCGAGCAGGCCGCCGTCGAGTCCGTCGCGACGGACCGCGGGAACCATCTCGGCCGCTCGCGACGCGCTGATCCGGCGCGACCGCGGTAACGTCGACGACGGCGTGCCGGCCAGCTTCCGCAGCCCGTCGCCGGCCACAAACCCGGCACGCACCAGTGCCCGCTTCCCGCGGCCCATCGAGGGCAACAGCGGGACCAGCTGTGGCATCGCCCGCACCAGATGGGGAGCGTTGCGGGTCATCAGGATTCCGCGTTCGACCGCGCTGCGGCGCGCGATTCCAACATTACCGGTCGCCAAATAACGCAACCCGCCGTGGACGAGCTTGGAACTCCACCGGCTGGTGCCGAACGCCAGATCATGCTTCTCGACGAGCGCGACCGAGAGGCCCCGGGATGCCGCGTCCAGTGCGACGCCGGCACCGGTGATGCCGCCGCCGATCACGAGAACGTCGACACGCTCCCCGTCGGCGAGGGCGGTCAGGTCGGCGGCCCGACGGGCGGCGGTGAGGGCGGCGGAATCGGTCATCACGAGAGGTATCCGTTCAACGAGTGGGTGAGCTCGGCGACGAGCGCGCGCTCATCAAGGATCGGCCTGACGATCTGGCCGGACTGGATTGTCGACTGCGTGATGAGCAGAACCATCGCGGCCAGTTGACGCGGATCGCCGGGCCGCACACTGCCGTCCCGCTGCGCTGCCCGCAGCTCATCGGCGACGGCATCGATCAGAACCCGCTGGCTGGTGCCGAGGCGCTGGGTGATGTACACCATCGCGACGTCCGGGGCGGTGCGCAGCACCGACATCACCGGTGCGTCGTGGCGGAGGCGGTCCGCCACCGCCACGATCCTCTCGACCAGCGCCTCGCGGCCGTGGCCGCGGGGTGGCGTGTCGCGCCACGCACCGGTGATGCGAGCCGTCAGCACCGCGGCGAGGATCGAGCGGGTGTCGGGCCAGCGGCGGTACACCGTCGGTCGGCTCACGCCCGCGCGGCGCGCGATTTCGGCGAGCGTCACGCGCTCGACGCCGAAATCCACCACACAGGTCGCGGCTGCGTCGAGGATCCGGTCCGGGATGCCAATCGGATCAGCATTACTGATTGACAACATGTGTAATACTGTAACGCATGCCGTCGCTGTGGCCGCCGATGAAGTGGGATGCGTGGGGCGACCCGGAGGCGGCCACGCCGCTTTCCGAGGGCATCCGCTCGCTGCTCAAGCAGGCCCTGGGCGTCGAAGACTCATCAACGACCGCGCCGGAAATCGACGACGTGCGGGTGCGGCCGTCGGCGCTGGCCGCCCCTGACCGGGACGCGCTGGCCGGGATCGTCGGAACCGACTACCTTTCCGACGACGACCGGAGCCGGCTACTACACGCCGGCGGCAAGTCGACGCTCGACTTGCTGCGGCGCAAGGACACCGGCGTGCAGGATGCGCCGGATGCGGTGCTGCTGCCCGGGGACGAGGACGAGATCGTGGCGGTCCTGCGCTACTGCTCGCAGCGCCGGATCGCGGTCGTACCGTTCGGCGGCGGAACCAGCGTGGTCGGCGGCCTCGATCCGGTGCGTGGCGAATTCGGCGCGGCGGTCACTGTCGATCTGCGTCGTTTCGACCAGTTGCATGCGCTCGACGACATTTCCCGGGAGTGCGAACTCGGCGCCGGCGTCACCGGACCCGATGCCGAACGCCTGCTGGGCGAACACGGCTTTTCGCTGGGGCACTTTCCGCAGAGCTTTCAGTTCGCCACGATCGGCGGGTTCGCGGCGACACGCTCCTCCGGTCAGGACTCCGCGGGCTACGGCCGGTTCAACGAGATGATCCGCGGACTGCGCGTCGTCACCCCCGCCGGCGTTCTTGATCTCGGGCGGGCGCCGGAATCGGCTGCCGGGCCGGACCTGCGCCAGCTGCTCATCGGATCCGAAGGCGTGTTCGGCGTCATCACGCGGGTACGGCTGCGGGTTCATCCGGTGCCCGAAGTCACCCGCTACGAAGCTTGGTCGTTTCCCGACTTCGCAACCGGCACAGCCGCTTTGCGCGCCGTCGCCCAGACCGGCACCGGGCCCACCGTGATCCGGCTGTCCGACGAAGCCGAGACCGGTGTGAATCTCGCCACCAGCGAAGCCATCGGCGAGCAGAGCATCACGGGCGGATGCCTGGGCGTCACGGCGTTCGAAGGCACGGCGGCCCACGCCGAGAGCAGGCACGCCGAGACGCGGGCCGTGCTGGCGGCCCACGGCGGTTCGTCGCTCGGCGAGACGCCCGCGCGCGCCTGGGAGCACGGCAGGTTCAGCGCACCATACCTGCGTGACTCGCTGCTCGCCGCGGGCGCGTTGTGCGAGACGCTCGAGACGGCGACCAATTGGTCGAACATTCCGGCGGTCAAGGCCGCCGTCTCCGAGGCCCTGACCCGCTCCCTCGGGGAATCCGGCACGCCGGCCCTTGTGCTGTGCCACATTTCGCATGTGTACGCCACCGGCGCGTCGCTGTACTTCACGGTGGTCGCCGGCCAGCGCGGCGACCCGATCGAGCAGTGGCGCCGCGCCAAGGCCGCAGCGTCGGACGCGATGGTGCGGGCGGGCGCCACGATCACCCACCACCACGCGGTCGGCACCGATCACCGGCCGTGGATGGGGGCCGAGGTCGGCGACCTCGGTGTGGAGGTGCTGCGTGCCGTCAAGGCCACGCTCGATCCGGCGGGAATCCTCAACCCCGGCAAGCTGATTCCATGAGCGACGATCGGGACGGCCGACGCGAGATCGCGCGCGTCACCGTGCTGACGAACCCGGCTTCAGGGCACGGCAACGCACCGCATGCGGCCGAACGGGCGATCGCAGCGCTTCAGCGCCGCGGTGTCGACGTACTGGAGATCGTCGGCGCCGACGCCGACCACGCGGGTCGCCTACTGCGCGACGCCCTCGACCGCGGCACCGACGCGTTGGCCATCGTCGGCGGTGACGGCGTCATTTCCCTTGCGCTGCAAGTGATCGCACGCACCGATGTGCCGCTGGGCATCATTCCCGCCGGCACCGGCAACGACCATGCCCGTGAGTACGGGATCCCGACGGGGGACCCGGAGGCGGCCGCCGACGTGGTCGTGGACGGCCGGGTCGACACCGTCGACCTCGGGCATATCCGAAGTGACGCCGGCGAGCAGAAGTGGTTCGGCACCGTGATGGCAGCCGGTTTCGACTCGCTGGTCAGCGACCGGACCAACCGCATGCGGTGGCCGCACGGCCGGATGCGCTACAACCTTGCGATGCTCGCCGAGCTGTCGAAGCTGCGCCTGCTGCCGTTCCGCCTGGTGCTCGACGGCACGCAGGAGATCCTCGCGAACCTGACGCTCGCGGCGTTCGGCAACACCCGCAGCTACGGCGGCGGCATGCTGATCTGTCCGAACGCCGACCACGCCGACGGGAAGCTGGACATCACGATGGTCCATACGGCGTCGCGGACGAGGCTGGTGCGGTTGTTCCCGACGGTGTTTCGCGGCACGCACGTCGACCTCGACCAGGTCAGCACCGCGCGCGCCGGGTCCGTTCGCGTCGAGTGCGCAGCCATCAACGCCTACGCCGACGGTGAGTTCGCGTGCGCGCTTCCGGTCGAGGTTTCCGCCGTCCCGGGCGCGCTCAAGATTCTGCGTCCTAGCCCACACCCCGGCTGAGCCACGGCACCTCTGCCCCGTCGCCGCCGTCGCGGTAGGACTCCAACGCCTCGTCCCACGCGGTGCCGAGCACCGAATCCAATTCCGCGAGCAACGTGTCGGCGCCGGCAGCCATCAATGCCCGCAGCCGCATCTCGCCGACCATGATGTCGCCGTTGGCGCTTATCGAGCCGCTCCACAGACCCAGCTGCGGGGTGTGGCTGAACCGCTGGCCGTCGACCCCGGGGCTGGGATCTTCCGTCACCTCGAACCGCAGCACCGGCCACGACCGCAGCGCGTTCGCCAACCGCGCGCCCGTGCCGACCGGACCCACCCAGTTGGTGACCGCGCGCAGCTGTCCTGGCATCGCCTGCTGCGGCGTCCACTTCAGGTCGGCCTTGGCCTGCAAGGTCGACGACAGCGCCCACTCGACATGGGGACACACCGCCGCGGGTGAGGCGTGGATGTAGACCACGCCCGTCGTCGCGTCGGCGAACTGATTCGACGCACGCATCTGCTACTCCTTCGGCTCGCGAGGGACGTCTTCCCCAACGACCTGGCAGAACCGACGAGCTGATTTGTGCGTGTCTATTGTGCCCTGTGTGACAGGTGTTGCGCTAGTCTGCGCGGAACTCGGCGATGACCGTGTCTGAGAATGCCGGCCAGCACGACCGCGACCAGTCGCCGAAACTCCGGTCGGTCAGCACCACAAGGGCCAGATCGCGCTCGGGATCGGCCCAGATGAACGTGCCTGACTGGCCGAAATGGCCGTATGTGCGGGTGGAATTGTCCGAGCCGGTCCAGTGCGGCGACTTGCCGCCGCGGATCTCGAAGCCCAGCCCCCAGTCGTTCGGCCGCTGGACACCGAAGCCGGGCAGCACGCCGTCGAGTCCCGGGAACTGGACCGTGATCGCCTCGGCGTGGGTCTGCGGCGCGACCGTGGCGGGGCGAAGCAGGTCGGCGGCGAAACGGGCAAGGTCGGCGACGGTCGAGGTGGCGCCGTACCCGGCGGCGACCGGCCCGTCTTCGAGTCGGCTGTCGATCATGCCCAGCGGCTCGAACAGCGCTTCGTGCAGGTATTGGCCGAACGTGATGCCCGCCTCGTTCTGCATGGTCTCGGCGAGTACCTGGAACCCGTAATTGGAATACATCCGTCGCTTGCCCGGCTCGGCGAGCACCTCACCGCTGTGCATCGACAGCCCCGACGCGTGGGCCAGCAGGTGGCGGATCGTCGACCCCGGCGGACCCGCAGGTGTGTCGAGTTCGACCACGCCTTCCTCGACGGCGATGTGCAGCGCGCGGGCGACGAGCGGTTTGGTCACCGACGCCAGCGCGAACGCGCGCGTTTGGTCGCCGTATTCGGCCAGTACCCCGGACGGCCCGACGATCGCCGCGGCGGCGTTGGTCACCGGCCAGTCGGCGATCGCGTCGAGGGCAGACATCGCGCCAGAGCCTACCGCCGGCGACGACGCGATTACCTCCGGGCGACGTAGTAGTAATTGATCGGGTCGGAGTCCACCTCTTCGACCGTCACGTCGCCGAATCCGGCATCGGCCAACATCGCCGTGGCCACCTGCCGTCCCCACACCGTGCCCAATCCCGCGCCTTCGAAAGCCGGCGACACGGTCATGCAATGCATCGTCGACGTCGTGTAGAGGTACGTGAGAAGCGGCACGCCGATGTCGTGCTCGACACGGCTGGACGCTTTGACGTCGACCATCAGGAAGACGCCGCCGGGGCGCAGTGCCTGATAGATGTTGGCCAGAACCCGGGCGGGCTGCGCCTGGTCGTGAATCGCGTCGAACGCGGTGATGACGTCGTAGGCATCGACCACGCTCATCGCGGCCACGTCGTGTCGTTCGAAGGTCGCGTTCGCGATGCCGAGGCGCGCCGCTTCGGCTGCGCCCACCCCCAGGCTCTCGTCGGAGAAGTCGATGCCGGTGAAGCGGCTGGCCGGAAACGCCTGCGCCATCACATTCACGGCATGCCCGCTGCCGCAACCGAAGTCGGCAACGTCGGCCCCGGCGCGCAGCCGCTGCGCCAACCCGGCGGCCATCGGCAGGATCATGTCGACCAGTGCGGCGTCGAACACCTCTCCGCTCTGCTCGGCCATGATCGCGTGGAATCGCGGAAATTCGCTGTAGGGCAGGCCGCCGCCGTCGCGGAAACACCCGACGATCCTCTGCTCGACCTCCCCCAGAAGCGGAATGAACTGGGCGAGGCGGGCAATGTTGTCCGGCCCCACGGCACGGGTGAGCACCGCGGCGTGGTGCGGCGGCAGGAGATACGTCCCCTCGGCGGCGTCGTAGTCGACAACGCGACCAACCGCCATGCCACCCAACCACTCCCGCACATAGCGTTCGTTGAGCCCGGCAGCCTCAGCGATCCGGGCGCTGGTCGACGGCGGAAGCGCGGCCATCGTGTCGAACAGCCCGGTCTGGTGTCCGATGCTGGCGAGAATCGCCACGCTCGCACCGTCGATCGCAGACATCATCCGTCCCGCGAACTGTCTGGCCGTCTCCGCGTCGGCCGGCGCGGCGTCGTCGTCGAGAGTGGTCATGCCCGAAAAGCTACGCGCCGTCAACTGGATCCTGCGCTCTTTAGTAGGTTGGCCCGCATGAGCCAGACAGTGCGCGGCGTGATCTCCCGGAAGAAGGGCGAGCCGGTCGAGGTGGTCGACGTGGTCGTCCCCGATCCAGGTCCCGGCGAGGTCGTCGTCGACGTCACCGCCTGCGGTGTCTGCCACACCGACCTGACCTACCGGGACGGCGGGATCACCGATGACTACCCGTTCCTCCTCGGCCACGAGGCCGCGGGCACGGTGGAATCGGTCGGACCCGGCGTCACGCATGTGGCACCCGGCGACTTCGTCATCCTCAACTGGCGGGCGGTCTGCGGCCAGTGCCGGGCGTGTCGCCGCGGCCGGCCGTGGTACTGCTTCGACACCCACAACGCCGAGCAGAAGATGACGCTGACGGACGGGACGGAGCTGACGCCGGCGCTGGGCATCGGCGCGTTCATCGACAAGACGCTGGTACACGCCGGGCAGTGCACGAAGGTCGATCCGGCGGCCGACCCCGCGGTGGCCGGGCTGCTGGGCTGCGGGGTGATGGCGGGCCTGGGCGCGGCGGTCAACACCGGCGCGGTGAGCCGCGATGACACGGTCGCGGTGATCGGCTGTGGCGGCGTGGGTGATGCGGCGATCGCGGGCTCGCGGCTCGTCGGCGCGAAGCGGATCATCGCCGTCGACACCGACGACAAGAAACTGCAGTGGGCCAAGGACTTTGGGGCAACCCACACGATCAATGCGCGAAGCACCGATGCGGTTGAGGCCATCGGTGACTTGACCGACGGGTTCGGCGCCGACGTGGTCATCGATGCGGTGGGCCGGCCGGAAACCTGGAAGCAGGCGTTCTACGCACGCGATCTGGCCGGCACCGTGGTGCTGGTCGGGGTGCCCACGCCCGACATGCGTCTCGAGATGCCGCTGCTGGACTTCTTCTCGCACGGCGGGTCGTTGAAGTCGTCGTGGTACGGCGACTGCCTGCCCGAACGCGACTTCCCGACGCTGGTCAGCCTGTATCTTCAGGGCCGGCTGCCGCTGGAGCGCTTTGTCAGCGAGCGCATCGGCATCAACGACATCGAGGAGGCGTTACACAAAATGCACTCCGGCAACGTGCTGCGGTCGGTGGTGATTCTGTAGATGGCCAGGATTGACCGCGTCGTCACGCACGGCAGGTTCGAACTCGACGGCGGCAGTTGGGAAGTCGACAACAACATCTGGCTGGTCGGCGACGACTCCGATGTCATTGTGATCGACGCCGCGCACAACGCCACACCGATCATCGACGCGGTGGGCGGCCGCAACGTCGTCGCCGTGGTGTGCACCCACGGCCACAACGACCACGTCACCGTCGCCCCGCAACTCGGCGAGACGCTCGACGCCCCGGTGCTGATGCATCCGGCCGACGAGATGCTGTGGCGGATGACCCACCCCGACAAGGAGTTTCAAGCAATCAAACCCGGTACGGTGCTGACTGTCGGCGACATCGAGCTCGAGGCGATCCACACCCCGGGTCACTCCCCCGGCTCGACATGCCTTTTCACACCCGAGCTGGGCGCGGTGTTCAGCGGCGACACCCTGTTCCAGGGCGGCCCCGGCGCGACCGGGCGCTCCTACTCCGACTTCCCGACGATCCTGGCGTCGATCTCACAACGGCTCGGGAAACTGCCACCCGACACCGTCGTCTACACCGGCCACGGCGACAGCACAACCATCGGCGGCGAGCTCGTCAACTATGACGAATGGGTGGCCAGAGGCCACTGAGACGCGGCCACTACGAGTCGGCCCGCGCGGCGGCGCCCACCAGCCAGGTCACCAATCCCTCGCGCAGCCCGTCGACGAAACGCTGTCGCGGGTCGGGCATGCCCATCTCGGCCATCGCCTCGCGGACCGGGTCGATGGGTATCGAGAACGGGTACATGCCCGCGGCGAGCATGAACGCCCCCTCGGCGAACACCGCACTCGCCTCCGGGCCCAGCCATGGCAGGTGCCGGGCCACCAGCCGGGCCAAGACATCGATATTGGCCACCGCCCGCGCTTTGAAATCGCGGGCACGGGCGGCGGAGATGTTGCGTTCCAGCACGCCTGCCATCGCCCCCAACAGCTCGCACAGCAGCGGCTCGTCGGCCAGCGAGGCGGCAATAGTGCTCGCCACGCGAATCTCGTTGGCGTATCCGGGTGTCCGCGCTGCCGGCTTGCCCAATGCCGTCTGCAGACAGGAGAGCCATGACCGGCACTCCTCGTCGAGCAATTCCAGGAAGATCGCCTCTCTGCTGTCGAAGTAACGCAACACGTTCGACTTGGCCAGCCCCACGCGGTCGCTGAGTTCGCGCAGGCTGATTTCGGTGAGGCTCTTCTGGGTCAGCATCGCGCGGGCGGCGTCCATGATCGCGGCCCGCCGCGCCGCCATCTGCTCGGGCCGTCGCGCCCGCTGAAACGTCGACGTCACGGTCCTAAAATATCAGACCAATGGTCTCTTGTTATCAGACCGGCGGTCCGTTATTGTCGGGTCAACCCGAACTCAAGGAGTGAGAACCATGGCCCGCACCGCTCTCGACGCCACCCCGCCCGACCTGTCCGGAAAGCTCGCGGTCGTGACCGGCTCCAACAGCGGGCTGGGGCTGGGCCTGGCCACTCGGCTGGCGGCCGCCGGCGCCGACGTGATCATGGCGATCCGTAACCAGGCCAAGGGCGAGGCCGCGGCCAAGGAGATCCGCGCGAAGGTCCCCGATGCGAAGCTGACGCTCAAGCGGCTCGACCTGGCGTCCCTGGCCAGCGTCGCCGCCCTCGGCGACGAACTCAACGCCGAAGGCAGGCCGATCGACATCCTGATCAACAATGCGGGCATCATGCAGCCACCGCAGCGGGAAACCACCGAGGACGGTTTCGAGCTGCAGTTCGGCTGCAACCACCTGGGGCATTTCGCGCTGACCGGTCATCTGCTGCCGCTGCTGCGGGCCGCCGGAAACGCACGGGTGACGTCGCTGAGCAGCCTGGCCAGCAGGCTCGGCGGAATCAACTTCGACGACCCGCAGTGGGAGAAGTCCTACAGCGCGACCGCGGCCTACAACCAATCGAAGGCCGCGACGTTGATGTTCGCCATCGAGCTCGACCGCCGCAGCCGCGAAGCCGGTTGGGGCATCGTGTCAGACGCCGCGCACCCCGGCCTGACCAAGACCAACCTGCAGATCAGCGGCCCGTCGCACGGCCAGGAGTCCCCGACTCTGCTTGCCCGGTTCTACCAGTTCAGCTGGCGCTACATGCCGTTCATGTGGCAGGACGTCGACAGCGGCATCCTTCCAGCGCTGTACGCGGCCACCAGCCCGGACGCCAAGGGCGGGGCGTACTACGGGCCCCGCGGCGTTCTCGAGTTCACGGGCAGGCCCGCCCCTGCGTCGATCCCGCAACGGGCCCGGAACGAGGCCGACAACCGGCGGCTGTGGGACATGTCCGAGCGGCTCACCGGCGTCACCTATCCGACACCGAGCTGATAGCCCATTCGGTGATGAACGCGCATGCGCGCGACTACTGTGCGCGTCATGTCCACCGACGCCGGTGATGCCAAGCCCTCGGCCAGGCGGTCGCGCCGAATCCCGTTCCGCTACTGGGTAATCATCGTTCTGGCCGTGCTGGCCGTGATCTTCATCGCGCAGAACAGGGACCGCCACCCGGTGCACCTGCTCTGGGTCACGGTCGAGTCACCGACGTGGCTGATGCTGACGGCGATCTTCGTGGCCGGCGCGCTGGTCGGCCTGTTGCTGAGGCGCCGTCGACGGTGACCGCCGAACCCAGCCCTGTCCGCCCCGCGCCGATCGAGCCCGGCGGTGCCTACAATCGCCGCTCCGGGGTGCAGGCCGCCGGGCTGTTGCCGGCGGTCGAATTGTTCGAGCGGTCGGCCAGGGACGTCGAGGTCCCCCATCCGCCGCAGTCGATCGTCATCGCCGACTACGGCGCGTCCGCGGGCCACAACTCACTGTTGCCGATCGGCGTCGCGATCGGAGCCCTGCGCAAGCGTGCCGAGCCGGCCCGGGCGATCTTCGTCATGCACACCGACGTCGCGGAGAACGACTACACCACGCTGTTCCACACTCTGGCTCACGACCCGCACAGCTACCTGCGCGACGACCCGGCGACGTTCAGTGCCGCCATCGGGTGCTCGTTCTACCAGCAGATCCTGCCGTCGAACAGTGTGACGCTGGGCTGGAGTTCGTGGGCGGTGCAGTGGCTCAGCCGGGTGCCTGCCGCGATTCCCGATCACGTCCAGGTGGCCTCCAGCCGCGACAACTCGGTGCGATCGGCGTACTACCGACTGGCCGCGGAAGACTGGATCGCGTTCCTGACGGCGAGAAGCCGCGAGCTGGTGCCCGGCGGGCACCTTGTCGTGCTGACCATGGCACTCGACGACGGCGATTTCGGCTACCGGCCGCTGCTCGAGGCCACCGTCGCCGAACTCGCCGGGATGGCCGGTGAAGGGATGATCACCGACGAGGAGGTTCGCCGGATGGCGATCGCGGCGGTGGGTCGCAGCGAGGCTGATCTGACGGCACCATTCGCGCCGAAGAACCGGTTCTCGGGCCTGACGATCGAGGATCTCGAGGTGTTCGTCGCCGAAGACCAATATTGGACGAGGTACGAAAAAGACCGCAACGCCGACTCTTTCGCGACCGGGTGGACGGCATTCGGCCGGGCATTGGTCTTTCCGACATTGGCGACGGCCCTCGAGGGTGGGCTCGACGACCCGCGAGCCGCGCAGTTCTTTGATCGGCTGGCGGCCGGGGTGAAGGCCAGACTGGCCGCCGCGCCGGAGCCTTTTCGCATTCCGCTGGCGAAACTGCTTGTGGTCAAGCAGAGTTGGCCGCGCTGAGCTACGCGCCGGTCCAATCGCCACCTTGGAAGGCCGGGGCCTTCATGGACGGGGCGACCGACGGTGTGGAGAGCTGCCGCGACGAAGGCCCGGACGTCGTCGTTGTCGTCGTGGTGTCGGCGTTGTGAATGGTTCTCCCGTTGCCTCGGGTGGGCGGGCCGACCGCCACCGTGACCGTTGCCATGACGGCCATCACCGCGAGTCCTGCGATTGCCAACAATCTATTGCCAACAATCTGTTGAACCTGTTGAATCGCCGGCGCCAGTCGCACGTTGTTTCCATATCGAGACCTCTCGTCTCGGCATTTTAATAGGCTAGGCTAGCCTAATACCGCGTCAGTCTCGGTTTCTAGCTGCCCAGCACCCTTCGCTTCTCGGCCTCGAACTCCTCGTCGGTCAACGCTCCGGTTGAGTGCAGTGATGCAAGCGTGTTCAACTGCTGGATCTTGACGCCTTCGTCGGTCGGCACGTAGGGGTCCGATGGCGGCAACGGACTCGGCAGGCTCGGCCCGCTCGATACCCGCCGCTGCCGCCCGCCGAACACGATCGCGGCGAGGAGAGCCAGCAAACCGGCCCCGAATACACCGCCGAAGACCCAGGGCAACGAGCCCAGCGAACTGCCGTGGCCGAACGCCAGCCGAGGGCTGATGAACGCGCTGACCTTGCCGTCGGTCTTGATCGTGTAGTCGCCGGCCTGGGCGATGTGGGTGACCCACACCCGGCGATGCGCGTCACCGTTGACAGTGGTTGTGCCGCCGACGTTTTCGGCAACGGGTGGATCGGCGACCCCGGGCGGCGGCACGATCGTCAGCCCGAGATCCGGAATCGGGAGACCGCTGCCGTTGGTGGTGCCGATGATCTGCGAGTGGAAGCTGATGTTGACGTCACCGGCGGGCAGCTGCACCGCCCCTTCGCCCGGGACGGGCACTTCGCCGTACGCGTTGTAGTCGTCCAGCAGAAACGCGTTCGCCAGGAGGGACACGACGAACCCGACGAGCGAAACCACCATCAGCACGATGGCGGAAACCATGATGACGCGTCGGATGGTGAAGCCACCGCGGCTCATTCGCGGAGTTTATGCCGAGGCGGTGCGTCGTTCAGGCGTTATTGACTCAGCGAATCGTGCCGACGCCCGCGATCAGGGGCAGGTCGAGGGCCGTGACCCATCCCGGCGG
This sequence comes from uncultured Actinomycetota bacterium, assembly GCA_963811535.1. GTDB lineage: Bacteria > Actinomycetota > Actinomycetes > Mycobacteriales > Mycobacteriaceae > Mycobacterium. The sequence continues at coordinate 99,028 of CAWERF010000006.1, forward strand.
GAGGCCGTTGACAGCCGGCACGGCATTGAGCGCACGCATTCCGGTGGCGAGGCAACCGGCGGCCGCGGCGTCGCGGCCCGAGCCGTCGGTGAACCGAAAAGCCGTTTCCTGGAAGATGCTTGGCGTCCCCTCGATGTCGACCCGGTACACGTCGTCCTGGGTGCCCGACGGCCAGTCCGGGGCGGCGTCGTGTCCGATCCGGTTGACGTGCTCGAGCTGGATGCGGGTCTCGCCGCGGTAGACGCCGTTGATCGTGAAGCGAACCGCAGCAACGTGACCCGGCGGGACGACGCCCTTGGCGGTCTTGCGTTCATTGGGGGTCACCCACTTCTCCCAGGTGGTCGTGATCTCGTCGAGCATTACGCCCGCCGCGTGCGCGATCATCGGCACCGTGGCACCCCAGGCGAACACCAGAACATCGCTGTTCTCCAGCATGGGCCGGAACTCGGGCGGCCGGCCGATGCCCATCTCGTTCTCGTAGTCGCCCTCGTAGTTGGTGTAGTCGAGGAGCTCGGAGGCGCGCACTTTGCGCACTTGTGAGCAGACGCCCATCAGCGTCATCGGGAACAGGTCGTTGGCGAACCCCGGATCGATGCCGGTGGTGAAGCACGACGACCCACCGAGCTCGCAGGCCTGCGTGATCGGCACGATCCAATTCGGCGGATTCAGATGCATGGTCGGCCACACCCACGGTGTCATCGCCGTCGAGCAGACGTCGATGCCGGCCCGCAGGAACCGCGACATCAGGCGGATGTTGTCGTCGGCGTGCGCGGCGGTCGGGCCGTAGTGGACGAGCGCATCGGGCTTAAGGGCGATCAGCGCGTCGACGTCGTCGGTGGCGACGACGCCGAGCGGTCGGTGAAGGCCGCAGATTTCGCCGACGTCGCGGCCGACCTTCGCCGGATTGCTCACGCCGACGCCGACGAGGTCGAACAGCGGATGCTCGACCACCTCGGGGATCACCATCTTGCCGACGAAGCCGGTACCCCACACCACGATCCGCTTCACCTTCTCGTCTGCCATATCGCACCCTTTCTAGGCCTTTTCGGGTCGGCCCTCACGATAGGGCTTCTCAGGTTAGGCTCGCGGATAGTTACTCCCTCAACGAAGTGGGTGGGTCTTACATGGGCATTGCGACGCGGGCAAACGGTGCGGCTCCCCCCAACGTGCCGCTCTCCGAAATCGACCTGAGCTCATGGGAGTTCTGGGAACAGGACGACGACTTCCGCGACGGGGCGTTCGCGACTCTGCGCCGCGAGGCGCCGATCGCATTCTGGGCGGAGGCCGAGCAGCCCGGCTTCGAAACGGGGCCGGGGCACTGGGCGCTCACCACGTTCGACGACGTGCACTACGCCAGCCGGCATCCGCACATCTTCAGCTCGTATCCCAACATCACGATCAACAACCAGCCACCCGAGGTGGCCGAGTTCTTCGGGTCGATGATCGCGCTCGACGACCCGCGCCACCTGCGCCTGCGCAACATCGTCAGCAGGGCGTTCACCCCCAAGGTCGTGGCCCGCACGGAGGCATCGGTGCGGGATCGGGCCCGGCGGCTCGTCGACGACATGATCGCCAACCACCCAGACGGCAAGGGTGAGGTGGTCTCCGAGCTGGCGGGCCCGCTGCCGCTGCAGGTCATCTGCGACATGATGGGCGTCCCCGAAGAGGATCACCTGCAGGTTTTCCACTGGACGAACGTGATCCTGGGCTTCGGCGATCCCGACCTGTCCAGCGACTTCGAGGAGTTCGCGAAGGTCTCCATGGACTTCGGCGGGTACGCGATGGCACTTGCCGAAGACCGGCGCACCAACCCGCATGAGGACCTGACAACGAGCCTGGTGGCGGCCGAAGTCGACGGCGAGAAGCTGACGTCGAGCGAGATCGCGTCGTTCTTCATGCTGCTGCTGATCGCGGGCAACGAAACGACCCGAAACGCGATCAGCCACGGCGTGCTCGCCCTGACCCGCTACCCCGACGAACGCCGGAAATGGTGGGCGAACTTCGAGAACCTGTCGCACTCGGCCGTCGAAGAGATCGTGCGCTGGGCGTCGCCGGTGATCTACATGCGCCGCACGGCGACCGAAGACACCGAGCTGAGCGGCGTCCACATCGCCGCGGGCGACAAGGTCACGATGTGGTACTGCTCGGCCAACCGGGACGAGTCCAAGTTCGCCGACCCGTGGACGTTCGACGTGACGCGCGACCCCAACCCCCACGTCGGGTTCGGGGGCGGCGGTGCGCACTTCTGCCTGGGCGCCAACCTTGCCCGTCGCGAGATCTCGGTGGCGTTCGACGAGCTGTACCGGCGAATTCCCGACCTCGCCGCAACCGAGGAGCCGTCACGGCTGCTCTCGGCGTTCATTCACGGCATCAAGCAGTTGCCGGTGACCTGGACACCGCCAAACTGACGGTCGAGGCCTACATGCCGGGGACGTTCATCCCCGGCTGCGGTCCCACCGGAGTCGGCGTCACCGTGGTGATGCCGTTCCCGCCGACCTTCGGCGGCCCGGGCTGGCCAGGTGCGGACTGCGAGCCCGGCGGCGGCTGCGCCGCCTTGGTGCAATTGAGCATCAACGAGACGCGCGGGCTGGGCCACCCGTTCAGCACCTTCTGGCTTGTCACGATGCACTGACTCTGGGGGACGTCGCTGCCGACGGAGCCACCGAAAACCACCTGGTAGCCCTGCTGCTTCAGCATCGCCACGGCCTGGCCGTACGTCTGGCCGGAGACGTCGAGCGGGCCGGTGCTGCTGGCATGGCCGGCGGTGATCAGCGCCATCGAGCCGGCCGCAAGCGTTCCGGCGGCAAAGGCGACAAGCTTCTTCACGGGACCTCCGTCTCGGTTGCCTGCGCTGCGAACATATCGCAGAAGTGCACTGGCTCGCATTTCTGGTATCGCGGCATTCGTCGCGGTCGTTTCACCGCGACCCCGTGCCGACCCGGCGGTTTCGTCCGAGAAGCGCCGCGTCCGCGTCAGAATTCGCACAGCGACGATGTGCGGAGGCCGATGGACAACCTCGATGAAGTGATCAGGGAGCGCCGCTCGACCCGGATGTTCCTGCCGGAACAGGCGGTGGCGCGTGAGGTCATCGAGGAGGCCCTCGACCTGGCGATTCGCGCCCCGTCGAACTCGAACATTCAGCCCTGGCACGCCCACCTTCGGCCTGACCCCGGTGCGCAGGTTTACGGGTCGATGGGCATCGCCCGCGACGACGCGGAGGCCAGGCGGATTGCTGTGTTGCGTAACTGGGAGTTCTTCCGTGCGCTGTTGGCCGGCATCGTCTGCATCGACCGCAAGCTGGGGCCGATCGACTGCCTCGGCGTCGGGATGTTCCTTCAAACCCTGCTGTTGGCGCTGACCGCCCGGGGCTTGGGCACCTGCGTACAGGTGTCGATCGCCGGCTACCCGGAGATCGTCCGCGAGCAACTCAGCATCCCCGCGCAGTTCACGATCCTGTGCGGCCTCGCGGTTGGCCACGCCGACCCCGACTTCCCGGCGAACAAGCTCCGGATCGGCCGGAATCCACTAGAGCGGAACGTCGTTTTTGTGGACAGTTGACTCCCTCACCGGTGTCGGACGTGGGGAGTGAGGCGTTATTAGCGCCGGTGGTACCGGCAGACAACTGAACCGCAATCCCGTGGTTGTTCCCTCGTCGCATCCACCGCGACAGCGAAAGGGGCAATCGCGTGTCCAGCATTTACGAGCAGATCGGCGGGGCCGAGGCACTCGAGACCGTCGTTGACGACTTCTACGGCCGGGTCCTTGCCGATAACGAACTGGCCGGCTTCTTTTCCGGAACCAACATGGCACGGCTCAAGGGCAAGCAGGTGGAATTCTTCGCGGCCGCCCTCGGTGGGCCTGAGCCATACACCGGCGCGCCGATGCGGCAAGTTCATCAGGGGCGTGGCATATCGGCGCACCATTTCAACCTGGTCGCCGGGCACCTCACCGAAAGCCTCTGCGCCGCAGGCGTACCCGCGACCACCGTGGAGCAGATCATCGGTGCGATCGCCCCACTGGCCGACGAGATCGTCACCGCGCGCTCTGCCTGATCACTGACCGCCGATGTGTAAGTGAGGAAACAGTCGGCGCCACCGCGGTGGGATGCCGGGCAAGCCGGGGGCGGGCGCTTGGGTGGCTGTGCTCACGGTCGAGGCCGTTTGGGTGACCGTCGGCGACGCCGGCTGGGGGCTCTCGGTCGGCGGCAACGGCGTGGTTGCCGTTGCGGTGGGGGTCGAGGATGTCGTGACCGACGGCAGCGGGGTGGCCGACGGCAGCGGAGTGACCGATGTGGCGGGCTCCCGCACAATTCCCGGCGAACGGGTCGAGTCGTTGGACACGGTGATCACCGAGAAGGCGATCGCGGCCAGAAGGAAGAGCCCGAGGGCGCCGGCGACGACGACGCCGGCCGACTGTTGATACGAGGATGCCGGGACACGTCGAGTCTGCTCGACGGGCTCGGTGTCCTCGATGCCAGGCGTCACGGGCTGCGGCATGGCGCTTCATGGTATGCCGCGAAGCTGATCACAACCTGAACGCCCACGGACTACGGCAGTACGGTGTGCATCAACATCACGCGGACCACAGCGACAAATCGACGTAAAGATCCTTGCCCGTCGACCAGGGGTGGATGAACGGGGCGTAAATGCCGCCCGGAAGCTGTGTCGACGTCGCCAGGGTTTGCGCCGAGCTCCACGGCCCCCTGCGGGGTCCGAGAAGTACTGGACTGCCGACAAATCAGCTGTGACGTTGCAGCTCGCGCGTCAGATAGTCCGCGAGATCGTCGATCGTCCCGTGGTCGAACAGGATCGCGGGCGACAGCCGACGCTCGACGACCTTCTCGAGCGCTCCTGAAACCTGGACGGCGGTAAGCCAATCAAGGCCATAAGCTTCGAACGGTTTGGCAGTATCCACCTCCGATTCCGCACATTTCATCCTGCGCGCCAAATCGGTGATCAACCATGCTCGCAACTTCTCACGCGTCAGCGGTGCGTCGATAGTGGGGGTTCTCTTGCGTCCGAACATTGCTCAACTCTCTTGATCGCGTGTGTCGAGAAGTGCCATGGCAGCAGCACGGTTCCGTCGCAGCCGGCCGTTGATCGTGTGGCGGTCCGGCATGCGCAGATCCCACACAAACCGTGCTTTGGCCAGACCGGTGAGGATCCAGCCGCTGACATCGGGTTCCCACCATCGCATTCCGTGTCGGTACGCGGGCCGGGAACGCGTGGTCGTTGTTCTGCAGCCCCTCCCCGTCGCGACGGCAGGCAACGTCGCCACCTACGGTAAAGGAACGCAGACCCATCGTGGAGTGACTGATTTTGATGCGAAGACGAGTGGCTTTGATCGCTGCCGGCGCGATCACCGCCCTCGCCCTCAACGCGTGCTCCACCGGCGAACGAGTCGACCTCGGCGGTGAGTCTTCGGGAAACCTCGTCGCGGCCATTGGCGGCGAGCCTGACCAGCTCGACCCCCAGAAGACCAGCGCCTACTTCTCGTTCGAGGTCTTGGAGAACGTCTACGACACCCTCGTCGAGCCCGATGAGAACCTGCACATGCGTCCCGCGCTGGCCGAATCGTGGGATGTCAGCCCCGACCAGCTCACCTGGACGTTTCACCTCCGCAGAGGCGTCACCTTCCACGACGGCAGCCCGTTCACCGCCGACGACGTCGTCTACTCCTACCGACGCATCATCGACGAGCAGCTGACGAACGCGTACCGGTTCAGCGCGGTCACCGGTGTGACCGCGCTCGACCCGTCAACCGTCAAGATCACCGTCAAACAGCCCACGCCGAACCTGCTCGTCAACATCGGCGGGTTCAAAGGAATGGCAATCGTGCAGCGCAAGAACGTCGAGACCGGCGCCATCGCGACGCATCCGATCGGCACCGGGCCGTTCGCGTTCAAGAACGCGACAAGCGGTGATTCGATCACGCTGACGGCCAACACGAACTACTGGGGCGGCCCACCGGCGATCTCGGGTGTCACCTTCCGCTTCATTCCCGAGGCATCCACGGCGCTGTCGGCGTTGCAGGCGGGCGAGATCGACTGGACCGACTCCATCCCCAAACAACGCGTCGACGAACTCAAAGGCGACGACTCGATCACGCTGGGCGTGACGCCGAGCAACGACTACTGGTATCTGACGCTCAACGAAGCCCGCAAGCCGTGGAACGACGTGCGGGTGCGACAGGCGATCGCGTACGGCATCGACCGGGACGCGATCGTGCAGGCCACCAGCTACGGAACCGCCACCGCCAACCAGCTCGCAATCCCCAAGGGCAGCCCCTGGTACACCGACTACCACGGCTACACCCGCGACATCGACAAGGCGAAGAGCCTGCTCGGTCAGGCCGGGGTGGCAAACCTCACCCTCGACATGATGGCGACGAGCGAGTATCCGGAGACGGTGACCGCGGCCCAGATCATCGCCGACAACCTTTCGCCGCTTGGCATCACGGTCAAGATCCGCACGGTTGACTTCGCCACCTGGCTCGACGATCAGAACAACGGCAACTTCGACATGTTGATGATGGGCTGGCTCGGCAACATCGACCCGGACGATTTCTATTACGCGCAGCAACACACCGGCGGCAAGAGCAACGCGCAAAAGTATTCGAATCCGACCGTCGACGCCCTGCTCGATGCCGGGCGCACCGAGACCAATCCGAACGCCCGAAAAGATGACTACGCAAAAGCGGCGACGATCATCGCGGACGACGCCAGCTATATCTATCTCTACAACCCATCCCTGATTGCGGCCTGGAGCACGAAGCTGTCGGGTTTGCAGCCGCGTCGCGACAAGGCGATCCGCTTCCGCGCCGCGAGGCTGCGCTGATGGGAAGCAGCCGATGAGAAGCGCCGCCATAGGGCCGGTCGTGCGCTTTCTCGCGCGCAGGCTGCTGTACTCGGTCGTCGTGCTATTCGGTGTCCTGATAGTGGTTTTCGCGCTCGTGCATCTCGTGCCGGGCGACCCCGTCAGAATCGCCCTGGGAACCCGCTACACGCCGGAGGCCTACAACGCGTTGCGGGCGGCGAGCGGCCTCGATCGCCCGATCGTCGAGCAGTTCTTCGGCTACATCGGCTCCGCGCTGCACGGCGATCTCGGCGTGAGCTTCCGCAACGGCGACCCGGTCACGGTCACGCTGCTCGAGCGGCTCCCCGCGACCCTCTCCCTGGCCGCGGTCGGCATCGTGATCGCGTTGGTGATCGCGGTTCCGGCGGGCATCTGGGCGGCGCTGCGCGAGGGCCGGCTCAGTGACGCGATCGTGCGCATCGCAAGCCAATTCGGCGTGTCGATCCCTGATTTCTGGATGGGCATCCTGTTGATCGGGCTGTTCGCCGCGACGCTGGGCTGGCTGCCGACCTCGGGTTACCAACCACTCGTGGGCCATCCGGCCGGATGGTTGCGGCACGTCATCCTGCCGGGGTTCACCGTCGGCATCGTCGCGGGGGCGATCATGACGCGTTACATCCGCTCCGCGGTGCTCGACGTCGCATCGATGGAGTACGTCCGCACCGCACGGTCAAAGGGTCTCCCGCTGCGGGTGGTGACGTTCCGGCACATCGTGCCCAACGCGCTGATCCCGGTGCTGACCATCACCGGGATCCAGCTCGCGACGATCCTCGGCGGCGTCATCGTCGTCGAGGTGCTGTTCGCATGGCCGGGCGTCGGTCGCCTCACGTACACCGCGGTGGCGGCGCGCGACTACCCGCTGATTCAGGGCGCGGTTCTGCTCATCGCCGCCCTTTTCCTCCTCATCAACCTGATCGTGGACGTGCTCTATGCGGTCGTCGACCCGAGGATCCGGCTGTCATGACGGACCCGTCGGTCGAGCAGAGCACGCGGGTGGCGTGGTGGCGGCTGTTGTCGGGCAACCCCGTCACGGCCATCAGCGCGGTCGTTCTGCTGGTCATCGTCTTCGTCGCGGTCGCCGCCAACTGGATCGCGCCCTACGGCGTCAACATGATCGACGTGGCAGATGCGCTCCAGCCGCCACGCGGAGCGCACTGGTTCGGCACCGACGAACTCGGTCGCGACATCTTCTCCCGTGTGCTGGCCGCCACCCAGTCCTCGATGGAGGTGGCGGTCGCCAGCGTGGCCTTCGCTTTCGTGGTCGGCGTGACCGTCGGCGTGATCTCGGGCTACCGCGGCGGCGCACTCGACACGGTGCTGATGCGCGTGGTCGACGTGATGTTCGCGTTTCCCGTGTTGCTGCTCGCCCTGGCCATCGTCGCGATCCTCGCCCCCGGCACGACAACCACGATCCTGGCGATCGGCATCGTCTACACGCCGATATTCGCCCGGATGGCGCGGGCCAGCGCCCTGAGTGTCAGGGTCGAGCCGTTCGTCGCGGTGTCCCGCACCATGGGCACCGGGAACGCCTACATACTCAGCCGCCACATACTGCCGAACATCGCAGGCCCTGTCATCGTGCAGACCTCGCTGTCGCTGGCCTTCGCGATCCTGTCCGAGGCAGCGCTGTCCTTCCTCGGGCTCGGCATCCAGCCACCGCAACCCTCCTGGGGGCGAATGCTTTTCGATGCGCAGGGGTTCGTGCATCGAGCCTGGTGGATGAGCGTGTTCCCCGGCGCGGCCATCTTCGTCACGGTGCTGGCCTTCAACCTGCTGGGTGACGGGCTGCGCGATGTTTTGGATCCCAAGCAGCGCACGATGATCGAGGCCAGGAGAGACCGGTGACCGAGCCCATCCTGAGCACACGTGATCTACGGGTGTGCATCGGCCGACGCGAGATCGTGCGCGGCATCTCGTTCGATGTGCGGCGTGAGCAGACGCTGGGAATCGTCGGCGAGTCGGGATCCGGCAAGTCCATGACCGTGCTTGCCGCAACGGGACTGCTCGACGCACCGGGCTCGGTCGTGGCCGGAGCGAGCGTCCTTGCGGGTAAGGATGATTCGGCGCCCACGCAGCTGGTCGGGGCATCCAACCGCGTGCTGCGCAGCGTTCACGGCGGCCGGATCGGCTTCGTGTTCCAAGACCCCGGGACCTCGCTCAACCCGCTGCTCACGCTCGAACGGCAGATCACGGAATCGCTTGAGACACACCGCGGCCTGACCCGACGGCAGGCGCGGACGCGCGCGCTGGGGCTCTTGGAGGCGGTCGGCCTGCCCGATCCGGAGGCGCGTCTGGGGAGTTATCCGCACCAGCTGTCGGGCGGGCAGCGGCAGCGCGTGATGATTGCGATCGCGTTGGCCTGCGACCCGGAGCTGCTGATCGCCGACGAGCCGACCACGTCGCTGGACGTCACTACGCAGGCACAGATCATCGATCTGGTTCGCGATCTGCAACGGGATTTCGGCGCCGCGGTGGTGTGGGTCAGCCACGACCTCGGCGTGATCGGCGAGGTCGCCGACGACGTGACGGTGCTGCAGGGCGGCGAGGCGGTGGAGCAGGCGCCGGTTCTCGACGTGTTCGATCGGCCACAGCATCCGTACACCCGCCGGCTCCTGCAGGCGCGGCCGTTGATCGGTGGCGGAGCCCCCACGCCGGTCGCCGCGGATGCACCGGTGGTGTTGCGCGTCGACGGGTTGGAAGTGCGCTTCGGAGTGACGACGCCGGCCGGCAGGTCGATTGTGCATGCGGTAAAGGACCTATCGTTTTCGATCCGCCGAGGGAGCACCCTGGGACTGGTGGGTGAGTCGGGATCAGGCAAGTCCACCGTGGCGGGTGCGCTCACCGGATTGGTTGAGCCACACGCGGGTACGGCATCGCTGGATGGGGCGGACGTGTTCGGCGTCCGTGGCGCCGCCGAGAAGGCGTTGCGCAGGCGGATCAGCCTGGTGTTGCAGGATCCGTTCTCGTCACTGGACCCGCGTACCCGGGTGGGGGCGGCGATCGGTGAGCCACTATTCGTGCACCGGCTGGCCAAGGGCACGAGCGGGCGGCGGGCCCGGGTGGCAGAACTGCTCGACCTGGTCGGGCTGCCGACCGCTTTCGCGTCGCGATACCCGCATGAGCTTTCGGGTGGGCAGCGACAACGGGTCAGCATCGCGCGGGCGCTCGCCGTCGAGCCGGAGTTGCTCATCCTCGACGAATCGACTGCATCGCTGGATGTTTCGGTGCAGGCCCGGGTGCTGGATCTGCTGGCGGATTTGCAGCGCGACCTGGGCCTCACCTACCTGTTCATCGCTCACGACCTCGCGGTCGTGCAGCAGGTGAGCCACGACGTGCTCGTCATGCGGGCAGGCGAGGCGGTGGAATACCGGCCCGCGGCCGAACTGTTCGCCGAACCCGAGCAGGAGTACACGCGCGCGCTGCTGGCGGCGGTGCCGCCCGCGCGACCGCGTGCGGCGCTCAAGCAGACCCGACCGTGACCGCGTCGACCACCAGCGCGGTCACGTCGTCGCGGCAGCCCGCGTCGGCCGCGGTGTTGACCAGCTCATCGGCGGCCGCCAGCGGATCGGCCGCGGCCCGCAAGACGCGCGCTATGCTGGGGTCGTCGAGTTCGCGTGTCAGCCCGTCCGAGCACACCAGGATGCGGTCGCCGCGGCTGATCGGCAGCAGCCACACGTCGGGGAGATGATCGATCTGTGCGAGCACCGCCCGGGTGAGCAGGTTGCCGAGCCGATGGGATGGGGCGTCCGCGGCCGTGACAACACCCGCGTCGATCAGTTCCCGTACGACCGAATGGTCAACGGTGATCTGGCTGAGTCCGTCGGCGTCCGAACGGTAGGTGCGGGAATCGCCGACATTGACCACCATCCAGTACGGATCGTCGTCGTCGCTTTGCGTGACGATCACGCCGCTGAGGGTGGTGCCCGGCGGCGGCCCGTCGCACGCCGGGATCTGGCCGAGCCGTATCCGGGCCTCGACCAGGCGGGCAGTGAACATCTCGCGAGTCACCTGCAGGTCGCCGGTCAGCGTGCGCAGTGACTCGACCACTTCGCGACTGGCGAGCTGACCGGCGGTGTGGCCGCCCATGCCGTCTGCTACGACGAAGACCGGGGCTTCGGCGCAGTAGGCGTCCTGATTCTGTTGGCGCGCCGCGCCGATGTGGGTCGCCACGCCCCACTCGACCGTGGCAGGCCCGATGACGGCGCGCCCGCTGGTCGTCTGCACGCGTACGCGCCGCGCACCGATGTGGATGACGCAGCCGGACGGCACGGTCACCGGCACTGCCGCCTCGATCGGGTTCCGTTGTCCGTCGACCTCGATATGAGAGCCGTTCGTGGAGGCGCAGTCTCGGATCCACAATCCGGATTCACCGATGCCGAACTCCAAGTGCGTCCGAGACACCGAGAGAGTGTCGTCGACGAGCTGTATCAGGTGTTCGACGTCCGAGTCGGCCCCTGCGGTGGGGGCACGGCCGATCAATCCCCTGCCGCGCACCGCGATTGCGGTGCCGTCGTCGAACTCGAGCCGATACCGTGCGGGCCGGGCCGGAGGCGACGCACCAAGCTGCGGAACGCCCTGTGCGCAAGGAGATTTCGCCAAAGCAAGGGTGGGTAATCGGGGCGACGAGGCGACAGGGACGGAGATGGCAGAGCGGCAACGAGGAGCGGCGGGACTCGCCGCCGCGGTGGCCCTGTCGCTGACGGTCACCCGAGAGGTGTCGGTCGTGCTGTCCCCTGTTTGCGGCGCGTTGAGCATTCTCGGATCCTTTGTGCCGGCCCCGGCGGCTATCCGCCGTAGTCCCACATTCGTCACCGATCCTGTGGCGGCACTATGGCCCGGCTTTGAAGGGTCGATGAGCAGCTGTGAAACGTACTGTCAGACGGTAGGTTTGAGGCCCAACGCGCCGCGGACCAGGCGCTCGGCGATCACTTCGTCGTGCGGTGCTCCGGCCACGTGGATCGCCAGGCCTTCCACCGCACCCAGAATCGCCACCGCCAGGGTCTTGGCCGCGGGTCCCGGCGGAATCGTGCCGTCGCGACGCCCCGAGGTGATCAGCGCACTGAAGCGCCGGCCGAGGCCCTTCGCGACATCCTCCACGGCCTGCCCGACCGGGTGCTCCCGGCCGTCGAACTCCACCCGAAGCGCCATCATCACGCGGGCGACGTCGCGCCGGCAGAACACGACATGGCCGCGCGCCACCGCGACAAGGACGTCGACCGCAGACGTGGCCCCCCGGGCGGGCTCCCAAACCTCCCGCTCCCAGGTCGCCCCCACCCACTCGACCACGGCCAGCGCCAGATCATCCTTACCCGTGAACAAGTGATAGAGAGCTCCCCTGGTGTACCCGGCGTCGCGGGCGACCTGTTCGAGGACGACGTTGCCGTACCCATAGCGGGAAAAGGCCTGCGCAGCCGACTCGATGAGCGCAGTGCGGGTGCGGGCCCTGCGCTGCGCCTGCGTACGCCCACCCCGAGCGGGCTCGGGTATAGATACATGCACGTACGTATGTTAGCGTAGGAGGGAGCGGAAAGGGACGGCAATGAGGCTGCCAGACACCGAACACACGCGCCGGCCCTGGCGGATCACCGACATCGCGCCGGAATTCGAGCTGGAGGACGTATGGGCGCTGCCCACACCCGGTGGCCGTGATGACTTCCCAAGGCTGGTAGAGCAATTCGCCTCGTTTGACCCGATACGGCGCTCCCCCGCCGTGGTCCGGGCGCTATTCGCGATCCGCTTCGCGATCGGCAACCTGCTCGGATGGGACAGCCCCAGCCGAAGCGGCCCCGCGCCGACGCTGCGTGACCGCCTGCCGGCGGACTTGCGAGACCACCCGGCCGCGGCGGCGCCGCCGCCGTTCATCACCCTGTACCAAACCGACGACGAGTGGGCGGCAGAGACCGTCAACCGCACGGTCGCCGGCGTCCTCCACGTCGGCTGGGTTCAGGCGCCGAGCGGCGAATACCGCGGGCAGATGGCCATTCTGGTCAGGCGACACGGCCTGCTCGGCAAGTGCTACATGGCCGCCATCGCGCCCTTCCGCTACCTGATCGTCTATCCGATGATGCTGCGTGCGGTCGAACGCAGCTGGCGGACCGATGTCGGTGACCGAGCGCCGGAATGACCCGTCAGGCTTCCCTGCTCAACGGCGTAATAGTCAGCTGTGCTGCTCTGCGGCCTGTTGCAGCACGGACGTCTGGTCCGGACAGTAGGTGCTGATAGCGGCCCCGAGGAACTGCCACGTCTGCTCCGTCGTGGTGCCTCTTGGGAGGTTGTGCGAAAGGAATTCGGCCGACTTGTAGGCGTTCGCGTCCACGCCCTTATACAGCCGCTCACAGACGATCTTGCCCAGCCACGCGTTGAAATCGCGGGGACCGTAGATGCCGTAGGTATGGAGCTGGGCGGCGAAATCGGTATCGACGTCCGCGTGCACCGGCGCTGCCAAGCCGATCGCCATGGCGGCGACGGCCGCAGCAGCAAGCCGCGCGCCCTTCATGGATTGGATAGTACCCCTAACCGACTCGCGCGCGTACCCGAGTTGACTCATCCGACAACGACCCATCCGCGCGGCCAATGTTGCACACTCGAAGTCGTGCGCCGCCGGGGGTTGAGTGCGGAGACCGAACACGTGCCGCAACTGCGGGAACGACCCTTCGGGGACTCTCAGTTTCGGCGGTACGGTGCACATAATTCAGTTAAATGAGCTAATCTGTCGCTGCGCTAAAACCGTCGAGACGAAGAGGTGGAAATGGCACGGACGGGCAGCGACACCGGTGGCCCGCCAGCAGCGTTGCAGCCACCGGCACCGATGCCGCGGCCGGGCCCGCACGGGGCAGCGCCGTCGGCGTCGCGCGGCAGTCGTGAGTCAGCGCCACCAAGAAATAATCACCGGTTACCTCTGGACCTACGGGACAAAAGGGCGCCGAGGATTCCTGTGTTCAGGACTGCCAGGCGAATGTGGATACTCCTGGTCATCGTCGTCGTGGTCGCCATCGCGGCGTTCTGCGTGTACCGGCTCCACGGCGTATTCGGCAAGACGGAGCTCACCAGGCCGGGCAGCGGCATCGCCAGCGACACCAAGCCGTTCAACCCCAAGGTTGTGAAATACGAGATCTTCGGACCACCAGGGACCGTGGCGACGATCAACTACCTCGATCTCAGCGCGCAGCCCCAGAAAGTGGAGAACACCACGCTGCCGTGGTCGCTCACCCTGACGACCACCGCCCCCGCGGCCAGCGCCAACATCGTGGCCCAGGGCGACAGCAACAGCATCGGATGCCGCATCACGGTCAACGGCGTGGTCAAGGACGAGAAGGTCTCCGATGAAGTGAATGCCCAGACCTTCTGCCTGGTGAAGTCGGCATGACCAACGCCCATATCGGCGCCCATCCGATCATCCCCCGGATGATTCGGCTGTTCTCGGTGCCGATCCTGCTGGGCTGGCTGGCGATCACGGTCCTCGTCAACATCGCCACACCCCAGTTGGAGGTGGTCGGTCAACAACACTCGGTGTCGCTGGCACCCAAAGACGCGCCGTCGATGCAGGCGACGCAACGCGTCGGCCGGGACTTCAAGGAGTTCGACTCCAACAGCTCGGTGATGATCGTGCTGGAAGGCGACCAGCCACTCGGCGACGACGCCCACCACTATTACGACGGCCTGATCAAAAAGCTCGAGCAGGACACCAAACACATCGAGCACATCCAGGACTTCTGGGGCGACCCGCTGACGGCAGCGGGATCGCAGAGCGCCGACGGCAAGGCCGCCTACGTTCAGCTGTATCTGGCCGGAAACCAGGGCGAGAGCCGGGCGACCGAGTCCGTGCAAGCGGTCCGCGACATCGTGGCCAGTGATCCGCCGCCGCCGGGGATTCACACCTACGTCGCCGGCCCCGCGGCGCTCACCGCGGATCAACACCACGCCGGCGACAGAACCGTCAAGCTGATCACGATGGTGTCGATCAGCGTGATCTTCATCATGCTGCTGCTCGTCTACCGCTCGGTCGTCACCGTGGTCCTGGTGCTCGGCATGGTGTTCATGGAGTTGGCGGCAGCCCGGGGGATCGTCGCGACGCTCAGTTACCACAACCTGATCGGCCTTTCGACGTTCGCCGTCAACCTACTGACCACACTGGCGATCGCGGCGGGAACGGACTACGCGATATTTCTCGTTGGGCGCTATCACGAGGCGCGTGCCGCCGGCGAGGATCGCGAAACCGCGTTCTACACCATGTATCACGGCACCGCCCACGTCATCCTGGGGTCGGGTTTGACGATCGCGGGCGCGACCTATTGCCTGTCCTTCACCCGGCTGCCGTATTTCCAGAGCCTGGGCATCCCGCTGGCGATCGGCATGCTGGTCGGCGTCTTTGCCGCGCTGACCATGGCACCCGCATTGCTCACCATCGGCAGCCGCTTCGGCCTCTTCGAACCCAAGCGGAAGTTGCGGACGCGTGGCTGGCGGCGAGTCGGCACGGCCGTTGTCCGTTGGCCCGTGCCGATTCTGGCTGCCGCGACCGCACTGTCGCTCATCGGATTGCTTGCGCTGCCGGGATACAAGACCAACTACAACGACCGCAACTACCTGCCCGCCGACATCCCCGCCAATTTGGGATACGCGGCGGCCGACCGGCATTTCCCACAGGCCCGGTTGAATCCTGAACTGCTGCTGCTGGAAACCGACCACGATGTGCGCAACCCGGCAGACATGCTCGTCATCGATCGAATCGCCAAAGGTATTTTCCACATCCCCGGCATCGGCCGGGTGCAGGCGATCACCAGGCCGCTGGGCACGCCGATCGAGCACACGTCGATCCCGTTCCAGATCAGCATGCAGGGCACCACGCAGATGATGAACATGGACTACATGCAGGCCCGGATGGCCGACATGTTGAAGATGGGCGACGAAATGCAAGTCGCGATCGACACCATGCGGAAGATGTATGCCTTGGTTGGGCAGATTGCCGCTACCACCCACGACATGGTGACCAAGATCCACGGCATGACGGACGACATCAACGATCTGCGAAGTCACATTGCGGATTTCGACGACTTCTTCCGGCCGCTGCGCAACTACTTCTACTGGGAGCCGCACTGCTTCGACATTCCGATCTGCTGGGCGCTGCGGTCCGTGTTCGACACGCTCGACGGCATCGACACACTGACAGACGACCTTGAGAATCTGCTGCCGGATCTGGATCACCTGGACACGCTCATGCCGCAGATGCTCACGCTGCTGCCGCCGATGATCTCCACCATGCAGACCATGAAGAACATGATGCTGACGATGCACAGCACCATGGGTGGTCTGCAGAACCAGATACAGGCCATGCAGCAGAACGCGACCGCGATGGGCCAGGCCTTCGACGCCTCGAAGAACGACGATTCGTTCTATCTGCCCCCGGAGGTTTTCGACAATCCCGATTTCAAGCGCGGGCTGAAGATGTTCGTGTCACCGGACGGGCACGCCGTTCGTTTTATCATCTCCCACGAAGGCGATCCCGCTACCCCCGAAGGGATCTCGCACATCGACCCGATCAAGAACGCGGCGTTCGAAGCCATCAAGGGCACCCCGCTGGAGGGTTCAAAGATCTACCTCGGCGGAACCGCGGCAACCTACAAGGACATGCACCAGGGCTCCAACTACGACCTGATGATCGCCGGAATATCCTCGCTGTGCCTGATTTTCATCATCATGCTGATCCTCACCCGAAGCGTGGTCGCCGCATTCACCATCGTCGGGACGGTGCTGTTGTCGCTGGGCACCTCGTTCGGGCTTTCGGTGCTCGTCTGGCAGGACATCCTCGGCATCAAACTGCACTGGATGGTCCTGGCGATGTCGGTCATCATCCTGCTGGCGGTGGGATCCGACTACAACCTGCTGCTGGTATCCCGGTTCAAGGAGGAGATCCACGCCGGGTTGAAGACCGGAATCATCCGGGCGATGGCGGGCAGCGGCGCGGTGGTCACGTCGGCCGGGCTGGTGTTCGCCGCCACGATGGCGTCGATGATCGTCAGCGATCTGCGCGTTGCAGGTCAGGTGGGCACCACGATCGGCCTCGGCTTGTTGTTCGACACGCTGGTGGTGCGCTCCTTTATGACGCCCTCTATCGCCGCGATTCTCGGGCGCTGGTTCTGGTGGCCGCTGCGAGTGCGTTCCCGCAACATTCAGCCGTGGCCCTCGCCTCCTGCGCCTCGACGTGATAGTGATACTGAAACTGACCGATTGGCGGTGGCTGGGGAAGCGTAATAGCCCTCGAGGGTCTCGAACGTTGGTTCTTCGCGGCGGTATTGCCGTGGTCGCCGTTGGCATCGCGGCGATGGTGTTGCCCGGCAGAGCCGGGGGCCGACGCTACGGACGATTACCCGATACCTCACCGCATGATCGTCACGACGTGCACCGCCGAGCAGATTCTGGCCGCCGCGCGGGACTACGAGCCGGTCTATTACCAGCGCTACATGATCGACAAGCACAATAAGCCGCCCGAGGTTCAGCAGGCCGCCATAGACAGTGCGCATTGGTTCTACTCGTTGAGTTCCGCTGACCGCAGAGCCTATTCCGAGGAAATAGCGACAAATATCTACGGCGAGCCCCTGGTGTTCCAGTGGCCCAACTGGGCGAAGATCTTCTTCAATAACAAAGGCGTTGCCGCAAAAGAAACCGACAATTGCGCCAACTACCCGCCGGATGACGCATCCGTGTGGGATGGGTGAGTCCCATCGCGGAGCCACCGCACGGGTGATACCCAGGTCGGAACCTTAAGCTCGGGCGATGGGCACTCGCGGTGATGAAGGCGGCTCTGCGCCAAGGCCAACTGGTGCGCGGTTCCCGCCGGAACCTCCGATGTTCTCCCCGGTCGACTTCCGAGGACCGCGGCGACGGAGACTCTTGGTAGGGGCGGGGATCGTGCTGGCCATCCTGCTTGCGGTGGCGGCGCTTGTGGTCGCTGTGGTGTCGATGGTGGGCCAATCCACACCGGGCACGGCGTCGAGTGCGCCCGCCGACGCGCAGGCGTCGACGGCGGCCGATCGAGCGCTGTGCCAGGCGATCGGGCCGCTGATGAAGGAGAACGATGACCGCGGCAACGCCTTCCTGGCTACCGGTGACGCAGGGTCGCCCGAGCGCGACGCGGCGCTGCCGAAATTCGTCACCGACACCCAAGACTGGGCGCGCCGTACGCAGCAGGCGCTGGATGCCCACGCGAACCCGCCGCGCTTGTCGACCCGCAGCTTGCAGCGCTACATCGACGACATGCAGCTGTTTGTCGCGAGCGTTCGCCCAGGCCCGGGCACGCAGTATGACGAGGCGGCGTGGACCGACAGCATCGTGGCGTACGGGGGTCCGTTGGCTACATGCCAAGCGCTGGGCATCGGGTGGTAGCCATCGATCCGATCCCGCGTTTGGGTCCGGGCATCGATCCGGTCCCGCGTTTGGGTCCGGGGCGAACGCCGACGGGCACGGGACGGCCGCCCGGCATGGGACGGCCGCCCGTGCCGAATCCCGGGCGGCCGTCGTGCCAGCGGTAGTCAGTTAATAGCCATACGGCGCGGGCGGCTGGATCGCCAGCGGAATCCAAATCCCGAACTCCCAGAAGCCCCATTGCTGGTAGTCCGGATCCCATACCGGGAAGACCGTGATTCCGTAGTAGTCGAAGGGCTGCGGGGGTCCCCAGTCCGCCCCGTCCGCCCAGTCGTAGTCGGTCCAGTCCAAAAGTGCCGGCGGCCCCCAGCCCCACGGCCCCCCAATCCATCCATCCCACGGTGCTGGCGGCGGCGGCCCCCAACCCCACGGCGGCGGACCCCAGCCCCAAGGTGGCGGCCCCCAGCCACCTGGGTGCGGACCCCAGCCCCAGGGGTGCGGACCCCAGCCGGCGAACCAAGGCGGCCGCGGCGGCGGTCCCCAACCCCACGGTGGTCGCCCGTTGCCCCATGGCGCGAGTCCACCGTGCCACGGCGCCGGACCCAAGTGATCGCCCGGGCTCCGGAACGCCCTGTCCCACCGGAAGTCTCCGGGGGGCGCGCCGGGTCCGCGGAAGTCCGCGCGGAAGTCTCCGGCAACCGCACCGGGTCCGTGGAAGCCGAGGCGGAGGTCCGCAGCCGGCGGCGCGCCGGGTCCGCGGAAGTCCCCACGGAATTGTGCCGGAGGCCGGCCCGCTCCACGAATGCCTGCCTGCGGCGCCCCCGGTCCGCGGAAGTCCCCACGCAAGTCACCGGGCGACCGACCGGGCCCGCCACGCGGTGCGAGGCCGCCCTGCGGCGACTGCCCATTCGGTCCGTGGAAGTCCCCACGCAAGTCTCCGGGAGCCCCACCCGGTCCGCGGACCTGCGCCGGTCCTCCGCCCGGCCCGCCATGCGGTGCTCCGCCGAATCCGCCCGGTCCACGGATGTCCGCCGGTGGCCCGCCCGGCCCGCCATGCCCTGGCCCGCCCGGCGCGCCGTGCGGTGCTCCGCCGAACCCGCCCGGCCCGCCATGCGGTGCCGGTCCGCCACGCGGGCCGCCATGCGGTGCCGGTCCACCATGCGGTGCCGGCCCGCCGTGCGGTGCCGGTCCGCCATGAGGTCCTCCCCCTCCGCCGCCGATATGGGGCGGCAACGGGGGTGCCGGGGCCGGAGCGGCATGAGCAAAACCCGGACTAGCAAAACCCGGACTAGCAATACCCGGACTCAAACCGGTAGTGAAGAAGCCGAAGGGACTGGTAGCGGCTACCGCGAAAGCGGCGGCAGCAGCCGTTCTCGTGGCCAGTTGCTTCATTCTCATGATGCACCTGCAGTTGTGACTATCACTTGAGTAATCGCGTCGGTGAATAACGAGCCGATATCCACGATAGTAGGCAGCGGCGCTTCGAATCACCTGGCATGCCACTGCCAACGTGCCGTGTACGGCCGAAGCTCGACTCCCTCATGGAGGGAGCGTCAAACATCAGCTGAGGTCACCCCCAGCGGCGATGGGTTGGCAGCGTAACGGCAGCGTTCGGCGCCACCCACGTGCCGTGGATCAGCCGCAGCGTCGGTCGGTTGACATTGTCAATCATGGTTTGACCTTCGCTGCACCACCGCGGTTTCGGCCGCCGATCCCGAGGCTTGGACGGCGCTGGGGCACATCGTCAGCTGGTGTTTTGCAGCCGATGATGTGCGATGATAAGCGATTACGACTGATCGGCCCGGCGCGGGGTGCAGGGATGTGGAACAAGCGCGACGACATGATTGTGCGCGACCGATTACCGTATAACGCCGAGCCGCCACCGGCGGTATTGGCGAGCAGTGAGATCACCCCGGTGGACGCGTTCTATGCCCGCAATCACGGCCGGTTTCCCGACATCGCCGTCGAGCAGTGGCAGCTGACCGTCGGCGGCCTAGTGGACAAACCGCTCACCTTGGCCTACGAGGACCTAACCACGAATTTCCCCCAGCACTGGGTGGTAGCGACGCTGGCCTGCGCCGGCAACCGCCGCGCGGAGCTGCTGCGGGTGCGGCCAATACCCGGCAAGGATCCCTGGGAGCACGGTGCGATTTCGACCGCCGAGTGGCGCGGCGCCCGGCTGTCAGACGTCCTGGAGGCGGCCAGCGTCCATCGCGATGATGGCCTGCATGTAGCCTTCGACGCCCCGGATGTGGCTCAGGAGGCTCGGCCTGTGCAATCCTTCGGCGGCTCAATCCCGCTACGCAAGGCAATGTCCGAGGAGGTACTGCTGGCCTGGCAGATGAACGGCCAACCGCTGCCGCGCGCCCACGGCGGCCCAGTGCGGGTGGTGGTCCCTGGATACATCGGGGCCCGCAGCGTCAAATGGGTCACCGCTGTGACTGTGCAAGCCGTCCCGTCACAGAACTACTTTCAGGCCCTCGATTACCGGATCCTGCCACCCGAAGCCGACGCCGATACCGCCGGACCGGGAGAAGGCATTTCGCTATCAACGCTTGAACTCAACTGCGACATCTTGGTTCCCACCGACGATGATGAGGTCCCGGCCGGTGCGCTGACCATTCGCGGGTACGGGATTGCCGGCGACGGCCACAGCGTCGAGCGCGTCGACGTGTCCCTCGACGCCGGGCGCAGCTGGCGGCAAGCCGACCTTCATCCTGCACCCAGTCAGTGGGCCTGGCGGCCCTGGTCGCTCACCGTCGACGTGAAACCCGGACCGTTGAGTATTACCGCCCGGGCCTGGGACGACACCGGCGCGCTGCAGCCCGAGTCGGCGGAATCGTTGTGGAATCCTCGCGGATACGGCAATGATGCCTGGGCCCGCATCGAACTGACAATCGTCTGAGGAGTGCACGATCGCCATGAGAGCGGCGAGGCGGTTCACAATCGCCACGATCGCTGCGACCGCCATGACCGCTTCGTCGCGGGACTGCTCGCCGTGGCCCTCAATGCCGCTACGGAAACCGCGACTCGATAGTTGAACCACCGCGGCGCTATTGCGCGCCGCCCGCAGCCTCCTCCAAAAGATCGGTCGCTGCAGCGAAAGTATCTGCAGGATAGCGGAACTCGTTGATGCTGACACGTGGCGCGGCGAGTGCGTCGTCGGCCACCCGGTTCCGCTCGACGGCGCAGCAACGGACGGTCGTGCCGGTCCGCCCACAGCGGCCCGGACCAGAAGCCCTCGCGCTCATCTGATCTGCCGATCTGAACCCGCTCGCGAAAGCGGATCCGTCCGTCTTCGTGCAGCTGCCCCGCGACGCTGGACACGTGCCGAGCATCCGCGGCGACCACAGTCGGCTGCCGATCCACGTTGAGACCGCCGGCCACGTCGAAGACCCAGCGGGTGCGCGACGATGAGTCCAGGTGGCCACCGGCGTCGTCCAGCAGAAGATCAGCGCCGCAACAACTTTCGTGCCGTATACACGATGCCAGCCGGTCGTCGCGCACAACTCGGCGAGGGTCTAGGCCTTCGTGGCCCTGTCCGTCGTCACGGCCTCGCGTTGACTCAGCGTCAGTCCGAGGCGCTACCGCGAACTCCGGATCGGCGCAGTCCCGACACGCCGCAACGTGGGCATTCCCCGGTGAGCCCCACATCTGCGCCATACTCTGCCCGTGCCCCGCGACGAGGCCGCCCATGCATCCGGTTTGTCGGCGCCGGTGTCGCGGCGCGCGGTGCTCGGCGGGCTGAGCCTGCTGCCGCTGGCCGCGGCCGTACTGGGCGTGCTCCCGGCCGCTTCCGCCGACACGCCGTACCTATACCTCTCCCCGCACCAGGCCGCGGTGCTCGACGCCGCCACCTGCCGCCTGATCCCCGGGCCGTTAGACGAAGCGCTCGAGATCGGCTCTCCGGGGGCGCACGAAGCGAACGTGGTCCGCTACCTGGACATCATGCTGGCGGCGTTCTCATTCTCGCCACCCAAGGTGCACGCAGGCGGGCCGTGGAGCAACCGCGCCGGCGGCACCGAGGACTTCATGGCTGACTTCGTCCCGCTCGACCGCGTCCAGACCTACGGGTGGCAACAGCGGATCGCCGACTATCGCGAACAGTACACCAACGGCATCGCGCTACTTGACCAGCTGGCCGGCGGCGACTTCACCAAGGTGCCGAAGGTGCGCCAAGACCTTATCCTGGCCCAGGGTAAGGCGTTGTCCTTCACCAAATTGCTGTTCGGTCACACCATCGAGGCGATGTACGCCGTCCCGGAGTACGGCGGCAACGCGGGCCTGGTCGGTTGGCGCGACATCAAGTGGCCGGGGGACAACCAGCCGCGAGGCTACACCAACGTCGAGGTCGAGGCGCCCGAGTGGGACGTGGTCGGCACGAGCGGGATCATCGACCTGCTGCTGCGCGGAGGCTGGGAACAGGCCATCGCCAAGATGGGCGGAACGGGCGGCGTAAATGCCGGCCACTAAGGCGATCGTCGTCGGCTCGGGCGCCGGCGGGTCGATAATGGCAATGGTGCTCGCGGAGGCCGGCTGGGACGTCGTGATCTTCGAGAAGGGACCGAGCTACTACAGCAACATCGACGGGGACGGGCCGTTTTTCCCGACGGTGTTCTCCAACGACGAGCTCAAGGCGCTGTACCGCTACTTCGAGCAGCCGGACCCACTGGCCTTCCCGCGCACGTTTCGCCAAAACGCCAGCCAAAACGCGGCGAACACCTATGTCGGCGACGTAAACGACCTTTCTAACCAGGTCGGCGGCACATTCCCACACTCGGACTGCAAGTTCACGCGGATGTGGGACATCGACTTCAAGGGACTGTCGCTGCTCGGCCCGGTGCCCGGCGCGGACATGGCGGATTGGCCGTTCGAGTACAGCGACATCGCGCCGTACTACGACGAGCTCGAGGACCTGCTCGGGGTCCAGGGCGATGTCGGGTCGATTCCCGCTCTCGTACAGAAGCACCAGCCGCAACAGAAGCCCTTCCCGATGCCGCCCGGGGCGCAGCAGCGCTCGTCTTTGCTCCTTGCCGCGGGGGCGAAACGCGTTGGGCTGCATCCCTTTTATTTCCCGATGGCGATCAACTCGGTCGAACACAACGGCAGCCCGGCGTGCAACAACTGCGGGTTCTGCTCCGGGTACGGGTGCCCGATCTCCGCCAAGCCGGTCACCCTCATCCCGCTGCGGCGGGCGCTGCGCACCGGGCGCGTGGACCTGCGGGCACTCACGCAAGTCCTCAAGGTCGAGTTCACCGGCCGGCAGGCCACCGGCGTCTCCTATCTCGACCCGCAGGGCCGGCCCGGCGGGGAGAGCGCCGACGTGGTTGTGCTGGCCTGCTCCGCGATCTTGACGCCGCATTTGGCGCTGCTTTCCGAGCTGCCCGACCCCGACGGCCGCATCGGCAAACGGATAATGTTTCAAAACTTCTACGATGGGTTCGCCGTCTTCCTCGACCAGCGAGTGCACGCCTACAAAGGCCGCGCGTGCACGCAGTGCATGTTCGACTTCAACGATCCCGACTTCCCCGGGGCTCGCGCCGTTGCCCGCCTGGCCGGGCTGCCCTACATACGTGCCGGTTTGTGCGAGCTCGGGGGGAGCCAGCTGCCGATCGCGGAGGGCATGTTCTACCAGGAGATCCTGGGGTTTTTGCCGGGAGTGCAGTTTTTCGGCCGCCCGTTCAAGGAGCTGATGCGCGCCTCGCTCCTGCGCGACCGGCTCGCCGGCGTCGATTGTTTCGGCACCGACCTGCCGTACCTGACCAACAACGTCACTCTCGACCCGACGGTCAAAGACCTCAACGGCCAGCCGGCGCCGCGGATCACCTACCAGATCGGAAAGTTCGAGAAGATCTCGCAAGACTTCTTCGTGCCGCTGCTCGCCGCGATGTGCGGGGCATCCGGCGCACAGCTGTTCGCCGCCATACCCGCGAACGTAGCAAATTCGCTGGGGGGCGTTGCACCACCGACCGGCTTGCACACTATGGGCGGGATGCAGATGGGCGTGGACCCGGCGACGAGCGTCGTCGATGCAGATGGACGAATGCACCAGCTGGACAACGTCTACGTCGCCGACGGCAGCGTGTTCGCCACCTCCGGCGGCTCTAATCCCACCCAGACGATCATGGCGGTGGCGCTGCGCACCGCGCGCGGACTCACCGGCCAGCGGCAGCGCTGACCGGCCACCGCCGGGCTGGCCACTAACGGGGCCACCTGGTCGCATCCAGCGGCCCAGGTCAGGCAGATGGGGGCCCAGATGACGAGAGGATGAATCCCCAGAAGCCGAGGAATTGGTAGTCGGGAAGATCCGCCGTCCCGACCCGGCGTCGTCGCCCGGCTGCGAATCCGCAACGATTGGCGCATGATCGCGCTATGAAGCGAGAAGTGGGCGCCGAGCTCGACGTCGAAATCACCGCGCCCACGACGCTGGAGTTTCAGATTGCTGTTGCTCCGCATCCGTGCACTGAGGTTTTTGAGTCGCTGTGGTTCGTCTTGAACGGACAGCCCATCCAGCCCTTGGAGATCAGCGGTGTGCACGGCAACCGCATCCATAAGTTCGACGCGGGGGTGGGCAACCTGAAAGTCGACTACGCGGCGACGATCGTGGGTCAGACCGACCCGGCGCCGGTAACCGAATACGACCTGTCGATGTACCTGCGGCCCAGCCGCTACGCCGAGGCCGACAAGTTCTACGGTTTCGCGGCCACCGAGTTCGGCAACTACCTTGATTCGGCGACGCTGTTGGAAAAGGTGTCCTCGTGGGTGGGCACCCGGCTGAACTATGTGCCCGGCTCCAGCGATCCGATCGACGGGGCGGTGGACACCTTGCTTTCCGGTGCCGGTGTGTGCCGCGACTACGCGCATCTGGTGGTGGCGCTACTGCGCGCGGTCAACGTACCGGCCCGCCTGGTATCGGTGTACGCGCCGGGCGTGTACCCGATGGACTTCCACGCGGTGGCCGAGGCGTTCGTCGAGGGGCACTGGCGGGTCGTCGACGCGACGCTGCTGGCGCCGCGGCAGAGCTTGGTGCGCATCACCACCGGCCGCGACGCCGCTGACACCGCATTCCTCGACAATCACAAGGGCACGATCACGCTGAACAAGCTGGTGGTGACCGCCGTCGTCGACGGCGACCTGCCCCACGATTCGATCGACCAGCTGGTATCGATCCGCTAAGAGCGCTCGACCGATCGGCTGATCACAACAACCGGGCTGTCTTTGAAAGTAGTTGTGCCACAGCGGGATTACTCCTGCAGATGGTGGAAGGTCTATGTGCGGTGCAGCGCGATGTCTGTGGCACGCAGCATGGCCGATCGCACCTGCTCGGTAATGTCGCCCTGAGAAAGGCTCATCAACGCTGCGGCGTTGACCGCGCCGATGAGCGCCCCCACTAGGGCGGCGGCACTGATTGGGTCCAATTCGTCCGGATAGGCGCGTCGCAGGGCGTCAGCCAACTCGGACAGCGCAGCGAAAAGCAAATGGAACTGCCGCGCCAACAGGCTAGGCTTCGACAGCACCAACCGCACACGCACTGCCGCCAGCCCGGTCGTCAGGTCACCGGTGAAGCTATTGGCGATCATGTGCTGCATTGCGCGGGCAAGCACGTCCGGCATCGACTCACTGGGGCTGCGGTCGGCGACTGCTTTCAGGCCGATATCCATGCGAACTTCGGCGTTGGCGAACAGCACATCCTCTTTAGCGGGGAAATGCAAGAAGAAGGTCCGGGTGCTGACGTCGGCCGCAGCCGCGATCTCGGCGACTGTGGTCTGCTCGTAACCCTTTTGCTCGAACAACCGAACCGCCGCGCACACCAGCGCGTCCCGCGTGCGCTGCTTCTTTCGTTCGCGCAGTCCCCCGCCTGTCATCACAGGCCAACATTACTACACCGCATGTAACGATTCATTGGATGAATTGATGCAGCCGATGTAGCGTCCTTGTGACGGGAAGAGGGGGCTCGCGATGAGAGGCCTGACTGGATGCGCGGTGAAGTAACGACGTGAGCGTCTTCGAGGGGAAGGTGGCGATCGTCACCGGTGGCGGAATGGGCTTGGGGCGCGCCCTGTGCGGGGAACTCGCGCGACTGGGCGCCACCGTGATCGCCGCGGACATCGCCGGGGATATGGCCAACCAGGTCGCTGCGCAGATCGAGCAATCCGGCGGAAAGGCGCGCGCCGCGCAGATCGACGTGTCGAATAACGACGAGGTTTCGCGTCTGGTTGACCAGACGATCGCCGACCTCGGCCAGCTCGATTACATGTTCAACAACGCCGCGATCGTGATCGGCGGAGACGCCCGTGATCTCACGGTGCAGCAGTGGGACCGCGTCCTGGACGTCAACCTCCACGGTGTCCTCTACGGGACGCTCGCCGCGTATCGCGTGATGGTGACGCAAGGCCACGGCCATATCGTCAATGTGTCGTCGCTGAGCGGCCTGATCTCGCAACCCGGCAATGCACCGTACTGCACAGCAAAGCACGCCCTGGTCGGACTTTCGCTCTCGCTTCGGTTCGAAGGGGCCGACCTCGGGGTGAAGGTCAGCTGCGTGTGTCCCGGCGATATGAAGACCGATATCTACGAGAATATGACCGTGGTGAACATGAAGGTGGACACCGAGGAGATCGTCCACGTCAGCCGCAGCTCTCACTTTCTGATGCCACAGTGGAGCGCCGAAAGGGCGGCGCGGGAGATCCTTGCCGGGGTGGCCCGCAACAAAGCCATCATCGTGTTTCCCGCTGTGGTGCGGGGGATTTGGCGCCTGAATCGAGCCCTCCCCGGCGTGCTCTACTGGGTCAACGTCCGACGCATGAGGATGTTTCGGCGCCTCCGTCAAGACACTTGATCCGCTGGCGTTCTCAGCCAAACCCTTGAGAACGCCGACCTCTCTAACCGCATGCCGCTGACGGCCAATCGGCCGGCGAGCTGAGCCGGGGCGCCATAGCGTGGCATCTCCCCACCGAGCACTGCGCTACAGCCCACGGCCCGCGACTCTGCGGCTTGCACGACTAAACCGCCTCCATACGATCTTCTGGACCGATTCACGGGCTCCCGTCACCGGCCTGCCGACACCAGACTGCCCTGTCCCCTGTTGCGCCGGAGACAGACACCTTCACCATGCAGCGCGAATGGGCCGGGAGGTGTGAGCGGCTTCGCTTCGCCGCTTTCCCAGCCGAGTAGGGTATAGAGCATCGGTGGTACTTCGTATGCGACTGTTTTGAGTTGTGTCGTCGCCGATTCGAAGGATTTGGCCGGTTGGCGGTCAAGACGGGAACGTCGCTATGACGCTACAACAGGCCCGCGCGACCTCGGGCAACGCCACGCGGCCGGTCCAAACGCCGCGGTTGGGACTCTTTTTTTGTTGGCCAGCCCAGGGTTTGGACACGCGAAATCGGGTGTCCAACCTCGGCGAAGCAATGCAGCTCCACCAGAGACCCGGCGCATTTCTACCTAAATTTTGATCCTCGTCCTAAATTTTGATCCTCGTCATCGATGAAAGACGTGTCATGAAAGTTTTGATCATCCTTGTTGTAATGCTTCTCGTTGTCGCCCTGATCACGTTGTCGCTGTCGATCAGGGTGGTGACCCAATACGAGAGGGGTGTGTTGTTCCGCCTCGGCCGGGTGGTGGGGATTAAGGATCCCGGTCTGGCGGTGATCATCCCGGTCATCGATCGGCTGATCAGGGTGTCGCTTCGTATTGTGACGATGCCGATCCAGTCCCAGGGGATCATCACCCGCGACAACGTCAGCGTCGATATTTCTGCGGTCGCCTACTTCCGGGTGGTGGATGCGGCGAAATCGGTGATCGCCATCGAGAACGTCAACGCCGCTATTAACCAGATCGCGCAGACCACGCTGCGAAAGGTCGTCGGCCAACACACCCTCGACGAGGCGCTCTCCGAAACTGACCTCATCAACGCCAACATCCAGCAAATCCTCGATGTGGCCACCTTGGAGTGGGGTGTGGAAGTGACCTTGGTTGAGCTGAAGGACATTCAGCTGCCCGACAGCATGCAGCGCGCGATGGCTCGGCAAGCCGAGGCCGAGCGGGAGAAACGCGCCAAAATTATTGCTGCCGAAGGTGAATCGATGGCAGCCGCGGCCCTTGGGGAGGCGTCGGACACGATGATCGCGCACCCCCTCGCTCTGCAATTGCGCAATTTGCAGACCCTGGCCGAGCTCGGGGTGGAGAAGAACACCACCGTAGTGTTCCCGGCACCGATGATGAGCGCGATCGGTGAACTCGGCAATTTCCTCGCCCGCGAAACGGCCGCCGCGCATGGGATCCCACCCACGCCCGGCGTAGCGACAGCAGTCCCGTCGCAACCACCAACATCGTCCCTCGCCGACGTCGCAACCAACGGCGTGCCCGCGACCGGCTGACCGCTGTCTCTTCGTCGGGCGGCGGCGAACTCGCAAACGGCTCGTCGGTGAGCGGGCGCGTGTGGTCGTGCTCGATGTGCGGTGGTCCAGGTGAGGTCGGTGCGTGTCCGGTTTCTGGCCACGCTGGCGGCATACCCCGACGGGGCGCTGGGCCCGCGGGAGTTGTGCGCGGTGTGTGTGTGCAGCCGCAGGCCGTGGATCGCGCAGCACTCGTGATCAGCACGGCCCCGACATTGTGGGAGCCGTTGTGTGCCAGCGACGAGGTCGCGGCGCGGATCGAGGCCGTGCAGGCCGCGGTGGGTGAAGGTCCCGCGTTCGATGCGCTGAGGCGCGGGGGTCCGGTCTTGGTCGACGATTTGTCGGTGCAGATCGAGCGGTGGCCGGGATTGAGCACGGCCCTTGGCCCGAAGGGGCGGGCGCGCTGTTGGCGTTTCCGCTGCAGATCGGGGCGATCAGGGTCGGGGTGCTCGATCTGTAACGTGTCCAGCCTGCGCCGGCGGAGGCCGACGAGGTGTCCGCGATGCTGGCGGCGGCCGACATCGTGACCATGGTGTGTTGTTGACCCACCCCCGCCCCGCTGTTCCGGCCGGCGTGCACGCGGCGGATGAGCTGGACGCGTGGTGGGCACCGTCGTTGTCGTCCCGAGAGATTCATCAGGCGACCGGCATGATCGTCACCCAGCTCGCGGTGCCCGCCGATGAGGCCTATCTGCGGCTGAAAGCCCGCGCGTTCGCCGAGGGCCTGCTGCTGATCGAGGTGGCCATGACGTGATCGCGCGACGGCTTCGGTTCGATCCCGACGACGGGGAGCGGTATTGACCCGGATCAACCAGGCGTACAACGATAATGGAAGACGAGGAGACGTGATGCAAGCTCGAGAAGGCCGGCTGGTAGAAGCCTTCGTGGCATTGGCCGACACGCTGGTCGACGACTACGACGTGGTGGAGTTCGCCCAACAACTGGTCGAGAATTGCGTGTCGCTGCTCGACGTGGACGCGGCGGGGCTGTTGCTCGGTGACCCGCGTGGCGGCCTGCAGGTGCTGGCCGCCACGAGCGAGCAGACACGGCTGTTGGAGCTGTTGCAGATCCAGTCCGATGCCGGGCCATGCCTGCAGGCCTACGGCAGCGGTCGACAGGTCCTCGTCGCGGACCTGCTAGAAGACACAGACCGCTGGCCCGAGTTCGCCGCCCGAGCCGCCAGTGAAGGTTTCGGGGCGGTCTTCGCCATTCCGATGCGGTTGCGCGCCGAGCGGATCGGTGCGCTGAACCTGTTTCAAACCGAATCTCGCAAGATCTCGACGCCGGATCTGTTGGTGGCGCAAGCCCTGGCCGACGTGGCGACGATCGGAATCGTGCACCAGCGTGCGCTGGTCCACGGGGCTACGGTCAACGCCCAACTGCAGACCGCGCTGAACAGCCGCATCATCATCGAACAAGCCAAAGGCGTACTGGCCGAACGAGGCGGGCTCAACATGGACCAGGCCTTCATCCAACTGCGGACCCAGGCACGAAGCACCAACCAGCCCCTCAGCGACACCGCGCGCGCGATCATCGAGGCCGCCAGCGAAACCTCCCCCACTGCCAAGGATTCGTTTCCCTGACTGAACGCAGCCCCGACGGCTGTTGAGGACGGAGGGGGCCGCCCTCCTTGGCACACGATGTCCAAGAAGTCCGGTAAGACCCTCAAGCACAAGCGTGCAGCCAAGCACGCCGAAGCTGAGCATGCACATTCGACCGTCCACGTGCTGAGTGTCAAGAAGCGTTGAGGCACAAAACTTTCGCCGCAAGTCCCAACACACTCGTGCAGGGTAAGCGAGCGTCAGCCGCCGATTGACCCATCATCTCGACAGATCAATCAACGGATACGCCTGTGCGAAAAGAGATGCGACCTCGTGTTGTCGTCGAGCCACCGACCTGGCAGTAGCCCAATCTCTCGATGAGCCGTCAGTCGGGGTCACTCCCGGACTCTGATGCGCCCGTCGGTGGCACGACAACCAGGCGGGGCCGCAGGCGCTTTGGAGTGATCTCGACACCCTGCGCGAGGTCGTCGATCAGCGCATCGGCGTAGTGGACCAAACCGGCGGCGTCGATGCCGTACCGTGCCGGTCGGTCGTCGTGGGCTAGACGGGCCGACGCGCGGCGAAGCAGGGTGAGCGCACCCTTGAGGTTGCCGCGCTGGACGTGGGTGATGCCGACCGCGAGCTGTGCCAGGCCTTGCCACAGCATCCGCTCGTCGTCCGGGCCGTTCTTCCATGCGGCCTCGAGCACCTCGTGCGCGTTGAATGCCAGGCCCCGGTCCAGCAGGTCCTGGGCATAGGCGAGGGTTTCGGCCGGCCGCAGCTCCAGATCATTCGGGACCGGTGGAACGCCCCTTCTGCCGCGCGGAAGTGGCCGGCCGAGAGCGTCGCGGGGGCGCATGCTTCGGGGCCGCCCGGATTCGTCGCGATCTCGCCCGGCCATCTGCTCATCATGGCAAGTCGATTGAGCTCACCACGTAGCGCCACCGCGGTGCAGGAGCTTGTCGATTGGTGCGATGGAAGCCGCGAAGCGAAGCCGGTCAGGGGTGAGGCCGGGATCGGCGCGGCTGTCGAACCGGGGCACGCGCAGATCTGACCGCTACCACCACAAGGAGACCAAGCGGGGCAGGCCACTCGGCGAACGAAGTGAGCAGGACCAGTTGCGCGACGGTTACTCCGCGACGCGGTGGGCGGCGCCTCTAATGAGTCCTCGGCGCCAGAGGCCCCGACCCGACTTCTCCGTAGGTCGTCCGCCCGTCGGTTGCCCCGCCTTCGGAATCCCACGTCGACTGCGCCGCAACCATTTCCTTGCGTCTGGCGGCGCGGCGCAGACCCGCACGGAGTATGTCCGTGACGGACAAGAACCGGATGTCGGTGGCTGCTGGCGTCGACCTGCCCATAGCGGCATGGTTGCCAATAACTCGCGCTTCGCTGATGTGTGTCATGACGTCACTATCTGCCCGCAGAAGCGAGCTGCTGGGTGGGCACCGAGCGTTTGTCGGTGCTGGGCAACGGGGCTGTCGCCGTCGATAACGCTGTGTATCGGTGTTTGACTACGTTGCAAATGGGGCGATCTCGAACGGCATGGAGGTATCCGGATGCCGGATCGTGGTTCTCCTGAGCCGGCGGTTGTTCATCGGTTCGCGCGCCGACTTCTGGTGTTCAATCCGCCGGATCAGCTCGCGCTTTGCATCGCAAACGGCACGGGTCAGGTCCGGGTTCTCAGCAACCGCCACTAGCGGCGCACGGCCGGGCAGGCTCGTGCGCAATGTGACGCGCTGCTCCTTGCCGCCGCGGTCCTGTAAGGAGACCTCCACATCCACATCATGGGGATCCCACCTTCCCAGGTGCGGCCCGAGCGTCGACAATGCCTCCACTACGTGCCGGCGCTCCTTCTCTTTGAAACCCGCACCTAGGTGAAGCACGTACCCTCCGAAGACATCTCGTTGTTCGTGCTCGGATTTACTCATCGTGGCCTCATTTCGTCTGGTTGTGAGCGCTGAGTGCGTAGCTTCGGCTGCCGGTGCAGTCAGAAGGTCATGTTGCCGGTGACCGGGATTGCCGTCATCGGCGTTCTCTTCATGCCGATTTGTCACGACACGTGTCGTCGTCGTGCAGTGGTCGAACCCGATTTCCGGGATAGAAGGGGAACCACACCGATCGCGACGGCGATTCGCATGGGGCGCTGCCGACGGCGGGCTTTCGAGCTAGAACCCCATTAGACGCCCTGCTAGATATCGTGTCAACGTTGCGTGCAAACGACGTCGCTCTTCACTATAGACCCCGCTTGGGCGTAGCTTGCTACCCCTTGGCGACCCGCCGGGGCTCATGGCGATGGCGTCGGCGTTGGCCATGCCGCGCATCCTCGATCGGGACCCGTACGGCGCGCAGCACCAGCCGCCGCCGGCTGGTCGAATCTGCGCGCTACGACGACACCATGGAATCCCCCGGCTCCATCCCCCAGCTGGGCGTTGAAATCTGGACCGCGCCAGAAAACGATGGGTTGAGACCGCGATCGTTGCGCAGGTGGTCCATTCGTCCCGTACGGGTCACTGCCCCGCTTGTGGATCAGCGTCGAAAACAGCGCAGGTCGCACCCCGGTCCACTGAAAAGGGCACCCAGGAGCTAGGTTGGGTGACCCAATCGCGGGCTAACCACCGCGACCAGGTGGTCGTTGAAAGCAGTTATGCCACAGCGTGATAGAGAATATGCGAAACGCTCACTGGTAACCCGGCATATTCGACTCCATGGCATTCGGCCACGATAGCGCCGACGGTCTGTGCCGTCGCCATCGTGGTGGGGCCATGTTGTTGACCGATTAATCCAGGGGTTTTGCCTTCGGCGCAGCAGTTGTGCCGCGCGTCGAGCCCGACGTGCTCGTGACACCGCGACCGCCCCATCGACTTCGCTTTGCCGCTTCCCTGCGTGCTGGACTACCCGAGTACGATAGACGGCATCGGCGGTACTTCGCATGTGACTATTTTGAGTTGCGTCGTCGCCGATTCGAAGGATCTGGCCGGTTCGCGGTCAAGACAGGAGCGTCGCCATGACGCTACAAGAGGCGGGCACCGATGTCCGGCGACACCAGACACCGCCCATCCACACGCCGCGGTTGCGATTGAAGCCGAAGGCGCCCCAGAGCGGGTATGTCGATGGGGCATGGTGGCCGCGAAGTGATGACCTCACTGTCGAACTGCCAGATCTGCTCGCGGTGTTGTCGGTCCGGCTCGGACGCATTGACCGCGTGATCTATCACCTTGACGAATGGGCAAAAGTACCCGCCAAACTCGACACCGGCGGGCGAAAGGTGCGACTCGACGGATACCGGTACCAGCCGGTCAACACCCTCCAAGTCATCGGGCTCAACCGCGACAGCATTGTGCTGCTGGTAGTCCCCCCGCATACCGACCCCGACCGCGCGCACGCCACCATGATGGCCGCCGCCGGCTCGAACAACGCCGCGACCGTCGACGGCCTCCTCTCGATCGGCCTGCGAGACAGGGGAAACCGCACGTAGACAACTGCGGCGCGAGAGCGCTGGGAATCAGATGGCGGAGCTTGGGTGATCAACGCGTCCAGTTCGACGCCAGCCTCGGACGATAAGTCCTGAAGCAGTCGAGGTGACCGCCGGTCGAGCGGCGGCTGCGCATCGATGATGATTTACCCCGTTAGGAGCAACATCACGATGATAGTTAACGACCCTTTATTCAAAGCATTTGACGATTTCGGTGTCGACGACTTGCCTGCGCGCGCTGAAATTTCTCGGCGCATGCTGCACCGACTCGGGGACATCGATAATGCAGCCACCGCGGGCCCGACCACCCCGACTGCGCGCGCAGCCCTGGCATCCAGCGTCATCGCACACGCCGTGGTCGAACTCGAAACCCAACTCATAGGGCTGACAACACGACTGGACACAAAATAGTTCGAAGAACGCCCGGTAGCCCCGAAGAAGACCTGCGAGAGGATGACTGAGGTCAGCAACGCCCTGGCCGGCGAGCGGTTTTGCGCAAGCACAGGGCCCGCACAGGTAGCCGTCTCGCTTCCCTGCAGGGAATCCAATAGCAGGCGACCGGGTTGGCTTTCACACCGTTTCCGAATCGCAGACTTCCGCGCCGAGACTCTCCGCCGATATCCCGCACGGCGAGTACCCCGTCAACA
Organism: uncultured Actinomycetota bacterium; assembly: GCA_963811535.1. Lineage (GTDB taxonomy): Bacteria > Actinomycetota > Actinomycetes > Mycobacteriales > Mycobacteriaceae > Mycobacterium. Next base: position 133,296 of record CAWERF010000006.1, read on the forward strand.
AGCCGGCCACCCGGCCAGGGAGCATCCGGACTGTGCCCTTTGGGGTCGGCCTTCATGCCACACTCCCCGATATGGACATACGGATACACCAGGCCGACGGCCGTATAACTCACTACCCCACCGCGACCCGCTATGACCTGATGCCGGATGCTGTGCTCAAGATCGAAATCGACGGAAGCCTGATGTTCTTCAATCCGGGTTACTGGCTTCAATTCGCGATCGATACGCAGGATCCGGACCCGTTCAACCTCAACCTCAACCCACTGAGCTAATCGGAGTGCGGCGGGTAGCCGGGGAATCAAACATCATCACCCGAAGGCCGTCATCCAGACGCCGTCTCAGGGGTGACCGTCCGGGGCCAGCAAACTTGCCGGTCAGCGACGCATCCGCGAAAATCCTCGTCGATAGGATTTAGGTCTACCGTGAGGCCATGACTTGGCAAAATGTTTCTATCTCACGGTTCGGCGGCCCGGAGGTCATGGAACTGACCGAACAACCGACGGTGCCCGAGCCCGGTCCCGACGAGGTCCGCATCAAGGTCCTGGCCGCCGGCACCGGCTTTACCGACATCTTCATCCGGCGTGGGCGCTATCCGGACTACAAGGGGCCGGTGCCGTTCACCCCCGGCTACGACATCGTGGGCATCGTCGACAAGGTCGGTCCCGGCGTGGCCAGCCCGCACGAGGGCCAGATGGTGGCGGATCTATGTGTCGTTGGCGGCTACACCCAGTACGCGATCCGGCCGGTGCGGTTTTTGGTGCCCGTCCCCGATGGCGTTGATCCGGCGGAGGCGGTGTGTATCCCGCTGGCCTACCTGACCGCTTTCCAGATGCTCACTCGCTACCGCCGGCTATCGCCGGGTGCAACGATTCTGGCGATCGGCGCCTCGGGTACGGTCGGCACGGCGCTGCTCGATCTTGCGCGGCACTTCGGTCTCAGCGCCATCGGCACCTGCTCGGCCGCGAACATGGCCGTGGTCGAGAGCTTTGGTGCAAAGGCAGTCGACTATCGCGACGGCGACTTCGTCGAGGCAGTACGCAAGCTCACCGCTGCACACCCGAAGGGGCGCAACCACCGCGCTGGCGTGGACGCCGCCTTCGACGCTATCGGCGGCGCGCATTTCTCTCGCTCGTTCGCCTGCCTTGCCTCCGATGGGCTGCTTGTCGGCTATGGCTCGCAGACCATGGCCGACGGGCGCGAAGGCCTGCTTTCGGCGGGACTGGGCTTGGCCCGGCTCAAACTCTGGGGCGCGTTCAGCTTCCTGTTCAGCGGCCGTCGCGCGGTGTGGTACAGCATCACCGCCCGCCGATCGAAGCAACCAGAAGAGTTCAAGGCCGACATGGCCACACTGTTTGGCCTGCTGCGCGACGGCGCCATCCATCCCGTCGTCATCGACCGCCTGCCCCTGGCAGCAGCGCGCGAAGTTCATGCCCGCATTGACGCCGGCGGACTCGGCGGCAAAATCGTTTTGACTCCCTGGCCCGGACCGCACGAACCGGCCGCCTCGCCCGATGCTTCGACCGGCCGCAGCGAAGACGGTACGTGAACTTATCAGCGACCGCGACCGGCGAAGCCGCGTACATGATTCCGCCGGAGTGGGGACGATCGCGGTGACGATTGCGGCAGCGCTCAATTACATGGGCGTCAATCCCAAAGTGACGGACTGCCATCTGCCCGCCTCAGTCCATTCCCCCTATCGATCGCGGTTCTGGCGCTGTCCCCAGAATACGGAAACATTCATCAAGGCCGGAAAGCTCACAGCGCATGAGAACACCTCGATCATCGATACGTTGGCGTCGGTCCTCGACGACCTGGACCCGGCATTCATCCTCGACAGCGTAGGGCTTGGGCGTCGCCGCTCAGGCCTGAAATCGACGGCGGCGCTGCTTAGCGCACCCTCGGGGATGCAGTTCAGCGCATGCAGTACGTGTTCCGCGAGTTCGCCTGCAGCGTCGTCGTCAAGAGTGGAGTACATCGTCACGGTGTCCCGGACGAGTTCTAGGCGGATTTGGTAGGGGGTGCGCACTGTCGTTCCGGTAACCATGTTTGATTTCCTTTTCCGTCGTGGGGCGTTCGCTGAAACGAAAGGCGCTCGCCACCGCTTGCGCTACTCCGTTTCCTGGTCGCCGGGTCCGCGTGAGGCATGCGGGTATTCCGGGAGCCGGTGTTGGAACGACAAGATATAGGGGTAAGACTGGCCGAAAGGCTCGATCCGCAACTTCCGATACTCGTGAACCCGACGCACGGCGACGTGCCGTCCTTCCCCACCGACACCACCCGCATCCCCGCCACAACGCGCGTCGGCAACCACACCACTCAGACCCCAGATCGATCTCATCATGCGGAACTGCCCGTCACTGATCACAAGCACGTCCGCCCCGCCCACGCCGGCGATCAATTCAATCGCGGCGCCGGTGACACTGCGGCCTCGGAGTGCGCGCGACTTTCCGCTGATCTGGCGGCTCGTCGGCGCATGATGCCGCGTCGATCTACCGTTGAATGTTGTGGATGAAGTGAACACAATCCAGGTGTGGATGCCCGACGGTCGCTCCCTCTGTGATCGATGAGCTATCCCGACAGGTTCTGATGTAACCGCCATGTCGGACAGCGAGTTTCAGTCATATCTCAGCGAACAGAGCGGCGCCCCGGCGTGTGGTTCATGCCTGGTGTTGGCGGCCCACATCCGACACCGGGCGGCGGTGATCCTGCAATACGCCGAAGGCCGAGTAAGTCCCACGAAGCCCAGTGCTGCCTGGGCAGAGCTGCAGGACACCCGCTGGGAGGCTCATCTGAACCTCGCCGAGTCTCTGTCCGGGGATCTCGATGTCTGAGGTACGAACGAATCGCGGCTGCGGTCGACCCCAAGAGGGTGACCGAAGGGGTCGACGAGATGACCGGCGACTTTGCGAAGATGCGGGAGTCGCATGAGACCGCCGCGCCCCCTCAGTCCCCTGAGCCCGGGTAGCTGGCCCATACTCCGCACCGCCGGCTTCCGGGCGCCCTTGCGCACCGTCCAGACGCCGACACCGCGCCTGGCGCCGCTGCACGGGAGCGTCCTGTCGGCCCCCGCCCCGATCGGCTGGTAGCTTAGCCAGACCGGCCGATTTGACCGTGGTGCGTACGACTGCGCAAGTAGCAGCAGCCCAGTGTTGTCCCCGGTTTTTCCGCCTTCCTCACCGCCGGGGCGTTCGGACGCGGTGGGTGCGGCCGCAGATCGACGAGTTGTCTCGCGGCGGCAAGATAGCGGCAAGAATATTCATGTGCCCAAGTTGACTGGCTTACACCACGTGACTGTGCCGACCAGCGATCCGCTGGCTGGCACCGACTGGTATGTACGGGTATTCGGTTTCACCGCTCTCTTGATGGAGGAACGCGAAAGCGAGGTACTGGCTGTGCTGCTGCAACATCCGTGCGGTGTCCGTCTGCTGTTGCGGCGCGCCGCCGCGCCGCTGCCCGCATTGCGCGGATACCCGTTGTTCGGTCTGACCGTGCCGAGCTACACCGAGCTGCAGCACTGGGAAGAACACCTCAGTTCGTCCGAAGTCGAACACAGTGCGGTGCACCAGGCGCATCCCGGCTGGGCGGTGACTGTCACCGGCCCGGACCTAGTCCGTATCCAGCTGCAAACGGACGACGGACCCAGCGGCGAAGACGAGTAGGTGCTTGGGTGCCGCACGGCCTGCTGGTGAAGACCGTATTGGGTCGCTGCACGAGCCTTCGGGCGGCCTAGGTGTAGTCAACGGACATAGGTGTCGGTCGTGGTTCATGCCGAATGCGCACACTGCCGACCGTGGTGTCGTCGGCAGCCGTTGCCCTACGGGGTAACTGACTCGTTACCAGGGGCTGGTGGCTCAGGCTGCAACTGACGGCGGCGGACTATTTTCGAACGCAGGGGATCTGGCCACGAGCGTTCGCAGCGGGGCCTCGCGCGTTGGTGGCGTTGACCGGTTGAAAAGCCGACTAAAGCAGCGGCTAAATCCCGAACCACTGCGTGAGCACGCTACGCAGTTCGCGCAATTCGTCCGGGTCGAGCCGGAGCTGCGAGGATGCCCAGGCGACATAACCATCGGGACGCACCAGCACCGCCGTGGCGGGCACCTCACTGACCGGCCGTCCGGCGGCGACGGTGAGATGGTCTTCTTTGTCGGCGAGCGCAGCCGCCACCTCGCCACCGTCGGTGAAATCAACAAGTAGTGGCCGCCCATCGCGGGCAAGCTCTGCAACACGTTGCGTTCTGCCGGCACTCGCCACAGCGAAGTCAGGCACCCAGCGTCCAACAAGCGGATGCACATCGGCGCCCACGGTGTAGCGGTTTTCAGCCCCCGATAGCAGGTCACTGAGGCGACGGACGATATCGGGATCGGTGATCAGTTCGGAGAAGAGTTCCCGCAGCGCTGTGACTTCAGGCCCCGGTCGGAGGAGAGCCAGCTGGGCCCGGCTTTGCATGATGACCCGCTCGGCAGCGGGCCGGCGCTCGGTCTGATAGGTGTCGAGCAGCGTGGGCTGCACGCGCCCGTTGAGGACGGCCGCCAGCTTCCAGCCAAGGTTCACCGCGTCTTGCAAACCCAGATTGAGGCCTGGTCCACCAATCGGCGAGTGGACGTGCGCGGCATCGCCGAGCAGAATCACCCGGCCGAGCTGGTACCGCGACGCGATCCTTGAATTGATGCCGGAGAGCCGACGCAGATCAAGTGGCGCGCCAGGCGACGCGGGCCGCAGCGGCACGTCTGCCCCAAGCACACGCTTGGCGCTGGCCTCCAACTCGGCCAGGCTCATGGGCGGCTCATCGGTGGTGTCGACTCTGCGTTGTTCACGAGGCGAACTGTCCAGTTCGTAAGTCATCACCGCCACCCGGCTCCCCACCGCGCCGCAGGTGAAAACGCCTCGCTCGGTTCGATGGAACCGCAGGGGTGGGAGGGCAGCGGAGCTGGCGACGTCGGGCGTCCCGCCGACCGGGTCCATCCATTCGTCCGGCGGCACTACATCGAACCCCATCCGGATGACCAGGTCATAGGACGACATCCCAGGAAAATCGATGCCGGCGAGGTGGCGTGTCTTGCTGGTGCCACCGTCGGCGCCGACAAAGTACTTGGCCGTCAGATCGTAGGCACCATCCGGGCCGGCGACATGTACCGTGACGCCGTCGTCGTGCTGGTCGAAACCGGTCAGGGCGTGACCCCAACGAATGTCCGCGTCGTATTCGCCGGCCCGCTCGGCAAGCACCTGAACAAGCCCTCGCTGTTGAACGGGGACCGTGAACAGTTGGGAACCGGGGACCGACGCGAGATCCAATGGAAAGCCCGCGAATATCGAGCGCGGAGCGGGTTTTGGCGGGTCCGCCGTCCCGGTGAGCACGCTGTACAGACCTCGGTGATCAAGAATCCGAGCCGCTTGGCCCACAATTCGGTTAACCCGCGGCTGCGGGTTGGGGCCGGACATCGGATCCAACACCACCGGCCGGATCCCGGCCAATCCCAGTTCACAGGCCAGCATCAGCCCATTCGGGCCGGCCCCCACGATTACGACGTCAGTCACTTGGCCAGCGTAGTAGTTGCGGGTGACCGCGCGATCGCGGATCAGGTGCCAACGCGTGATCTCACACTCAAGGGACATCTTGATCCCCACCCTGATTACAGGCGCCCCTGCTGCTCCGCCCCTGCCGCGGCAGGTCGACCTAAGCGATACCGGACAAACCGCCGAGCAGCGGATCCGCGCCGGGAGGGCTGAGTCGGCGCACGACCGAGCCCGGCGCGAAGCGATAGCGAAGATGATGGCAGACGACGATCCGCCGCAGGTGCTTCGAATGCCCGACTAGACGCCGATGAATATCGGCACATACGGCAGGTGCCAGCGTCAGGGATGCGCACGACAAACTCCGTGAGATGCCGACGTGATTGGCTAAAGACGCCGGCGCAATCGCCACGCGAGTCAGGGAGTCTTATCGCTCCTCTTCTGCCTCACGTCGTAGTACAGTTCGGCGCCGTTCCTCAAGGCTCGCTATGAGTTGCCTAGCCCAGCGCTTCACATTCTCTGGCTCCGGACCATCGAGCCAACACGATAGGTGAGCGATCTGTGTCGCGAGAACGTTAGATTCAGGCCCGCACCCGGGATTGGCGTGCCAGGAGTTGGTACCTCGACGAGCACGGCAAAAGCACGGTGCTTTGGGGCGGCTACACCTGGCAGTACTGGCGGGCGACCCGCTCGGTCAAACCCGCGGAGTATCAGTTCTTCGGCGTGGGCACCGGCTCGTGGGCTAACCGCTCGGCGGTGACCGCTTTGGACTGGTCGCGGCTAACTGCACCGATTGAAATCGACGGGTCGGAGCGCCGCGCGCTTGGTTGAGAATTCTTGACGTAGTGGGGCCGAAGACATAGCCGCAGGATGCGGTCGAGGAACCGGTCGGATATGACGCGGGCCAGCCGTACGAGGATCGCAGCGTCACGCCCGATGGTGTACCGCGTGCGGGGTCGAGACGCGGTCGCCGCCGTTGCGATCACCTTCGCGGCGTGTTCGGCCGCAACGCCGGTCTTAATGTGCGATCGAGCTTGTGCCGAGATCGCCGCGGTGAGATCGCGATAACGTTGCGACGGCGATCTTGAAAAATAGCCTCTGACGTGGGGCGGGCGGGGCTCGAACCCGCGACCAACGGATTACCGACCCATAGATCTGGACAGGTCCGGTTGTTTCCTGTCTTCTGTTCTGCCACAGGGTGATTGGTCGTCTAACGCCTCCGGTCGGAACCGGACAATTCCGCTCGATTCCGGGTCATTGGCGTCGAATAAACGACGATTGATGTGGCGGTCTGATCCCACTTCGGAATCCTTCAGGGCTTCGGGACCGCGATGGCCAGAGTTGCGTCTGCGGGTCCTTCGCCGAGCGCTTCCGCGTCAGTCTGTTCGGAATAGCCTTCGCGTGGGCACTCTGGTCTGACTCAAAAAGCACCTCGTCAGTCAGGCCCCGTATGCTGCTCGCCGGGATAATGCCGTGATGGCAGACCTGCGCTGGCGTGTTGGGTCCGAATTTCCAACGGCGTACAGCCCCGAACTCGGCAGCAGGTGGAGCGTCGTCATAAGCCAGCGGATTTACAGTCCGCGTGGTGGTGTCCCGATGTGTTGCCTGCTGTGTCAGCGACAGGCTCTGACGCGAAGATTTCCTGGGTGTCCGTGATCAACTGGCGTGGGTAAGGGTGACTTGGTAGCCCATGGCCTGGAGTTGGTTGATGGCCCGCTTTTTGGCTCGGTCGGGGTGGAGTCGGTTGAAGTAGTCGGCGCCGGGGTCGTTGTAGAGGCAGCCGTTAGTTGCCATGTGCCAGATGGCGATCAGCATTGAGTGCTGGATGGCGACATTGGCTTTTTGTGGTCCGCGCCGGGCGGCGATCCGGCGATAGCGGGCACCGAGGTAGGTGTGTGGATTTTGGGCGCATGCCATGGCGGCCGCGCCGAGCGCACCCTGTAGGTACGGGTTGCCCGGGCGTGTGCGGCTCGACTTGACTTTGCCGGCGGATTCGTTGTTGCCCGGGGTGGTTCCGGCCCAGGAGGCGAGCTGAGCTGCCGTGGGGAAGCGGGCCATGTCGGCGCCGGTTTCGGCGATGATGACGTCGGCGGTGAGGGCACTGATGCCCGGGATGGTGCAGATCAGGTCGCGAAACCCGTGAAAGGGCGCGATCGTCGCCTCGATCCGGGTGGTGATGTCATCGATGGCTGCGGTGTGCCGGTCGATCAGGTCCAGGTGGACCCGGGCCAAGAAGGCGTGATGGTCGGTGAACCGACCGGTCAGCGCCTCGGTCAACGCCGGGATCTTTACCCGCAGTCGGCGTTTGGCCAGCTCGGCCAGCGCGGCGGGGTCGCGGTTGCCGGCGATCAACGACTCCAGCATGGCGCGCCCCGACACACCGAGAATGTCGGAGGCAACCGCGGATAACTTGATCCCGGCGTCTTCGAGCAGCTTCTCCAGCCGCTGTACCTCGCGCGAGCGTTCCCGAGTGATCGCCGTGCGCGCCCGAGTCAGATCACGAAGCTGCCGGATCGGCTCGGGTGGCACGAACGAGCCGCGCACCAGACCGTGCGCGCCAAGTTGGGCCAGCCAGGTCGCGTCGGAGACATCGGTCTTGCGGCCGGGCAGGTTCTTCACGTGCCGCGCATTAACAAGCAGCACATCAAATCCCGCATCCTCCAACAGGTAGTAGAACGGCTTCCAATAATCGCTAGTGGCCTCCATCACCGCACACGTGATCCGCTCGTCGATCAGATGCTCACGCAGCGCCAGGATCTGGCTCGTCATCGAGCCCCAGGTCGTAACCGTCTCAACCGTTTTGCGCCGCCCAGCACCGGCGACCCGGACGCACACCTTGGCGTCCCTTTTCGAGATATCCAGTCCCGCACAGCGGGCATGCACGACTTCCACGGTCCCTCACTCCCTTCCCACGCACACCTACGGTGTCCGTCGTGGGAAGGGCAGGGAAATTCAAAAATCTGACGCTCGGGCTCGATGGCACCAATCCACGGTTCCCGTGGAAGCCCTCCGTCACCATGCTGACCTACAGGCTCACCGGCACCACAGAGCAGATCGGGATCACCACGACGAACCCGACCAGTTTCCGCCTCAGCCAGCACGGTCAACAAGAGCAACCAGCACCCAATCTTCGCGCACCACGGTGCGCCCCGAAGACGGCGCCAGGCTGCTGACCTGTGCCGATCGTCCATGGTGGTCCGAGTCTGTCCTCTTACGTCTCACTCGACTCGTGACAACGCCGTGACAAGTCTCGGTACCGAGGGCACCCGGGATCACGCCACAAAACCGTTTGCTGGTTGGCCAGTCACGCGGTCGAGGAACCCCTTGGCTTTTGCCAGTCCGCCGTGGTGCCGCCAAATTCGACACCGAACTCAAGTGGGCCGCGTGCAGCAGCTCGTAGAACAGTTCTTCGGTGCCCTCATCCACGAATTCGTGGTAAGCCTTGGTCGCCTTGCGGATAGCATCGATGCGCGGCTCCCTGCCGTCCTTCCAGCTGGTGATGGCTGACGGGCTCACGCCCATCCGCTTGGCGATGTCCAGCTGATCAACGTCGCCGGCCAGATCAGCCAGGTCGAGCAGGCGACGAAACCATGCCGTCGGGCGCTTAATCATGGCGGGAGCGTATAGATTCAGCCGATTCTGTACGGTGAATCGCAAAACACCACATCTCCGCCGGCGGTAACAAGGGCGAGTTGCCGCCGGTCGCGCTCACCAATCCCGGTGACGCCGGCATCGCCGGTCAGTTGCCGCCGAAGAGGCGGGACATGACCTCGAAGACACGCGGCATCCGCCGCTGAGCGGTGACCGCGATCTCGATCCAGCCAGGAACGGTGCGCCGCGACTTCCCGGTCTCGATCCCGTCGATGATCGCGGCGGCGATCGCCTCCGGCTCGACCGGCCGCGGGATCTTCCGCGAGTAAGGCTTGTTGCGGTCGTCGTGGAACGCGGTCCGCACCACTCCGGGCCGGACCGTCGTCACGGTCACGCCGGTCGGTCGCAGCTCCTCGCGCAGTGCATCGGCGAACGTCTCGAGCGCTGACTTCGAGAAGCAGTACGCCGCCTCGGTCGGCACCGGCACGCCACCTGCGATCGAGGTCGTGAAGACCAGCGCGCCGCTGCCCCGCTCGGTCATCGACGGCAGCGCGGCCCGGGTCAACAGCAGCGGCCCGCGGAAGTTCACCTCGACCAGCGTCGTGATGGTCTCGGGCGGCATCGTCGCGAAGTTCCCGACGTACCCCACTCCGGCGTTCGCGACCACGGCATCCACGCGCTGGTAGCGCTCGAGCACCCGCGCGATCACGGCGTCGCCGTGCTGCGGATCGCGGATGTCGACCGCGATCGCGAGCCCGCCGGTCGTGGCAGTGACCTCGTCGATCGCCTCGCCGTCGCGATCCACCGCGACGACGGTCGCGCCGCGCTCGGCGAGCATCAGCGCCCTCGCCCGACCGATCCCGCTTCCGGCACCGTTCACGGTGTCAGTGTCTCAGGGCTGGTAGGCCGGCGGCGTCGCGATCGTCGGCCGGCGTACCGTCCTAGACATGACCCCAAACGCGGAGGGTAAGCGCGATCTTGCGACTTTTCGACTGGTCATAGCATGCCATTGAGCCCGGCCTGGCCCACGCTTTTTGGTTTGGTGTGGGTGAACAGATGCATGTGGGTGAAGTTAAGCCACACGAAAAACGGTGTGTCGGACTCGTGTTCGCGTTTGATGAAATCGATGCAGGCCGCGGCGATGTCATCGTCGATGGTTTCCATCCGCTTTTTGGTCAGCGGGCCGGTGTCGTCGATGCGCTGCTTGCGCTCATCGACTTCGCCGCTGTCCTGCTCGGTGGCCCAGCAGTGCAGTACGCCGCGTGGCAGCAACGCCCGGTAGAAAAGCGGCGCTTCTTCTTCGGTGGGGTAGTCGGGGTGTTCGGGTTCCTCCTCGGTGTTGAGCTGAAACAGGTTGCCGAAAAACTCATCAAAGCCGTGCACCGTGGGCAGGTACTTGTTGAGGTCGCCGAGGTGGTTTTTGCCGAAGTGCCCGGTGGCATAACCGAGCGGCTTGAGCAGCTCGGCGATGGTGGGATCCTCGGCCGACAGCCCGACGTCGGCCCCCGGCATGCCGACCTTGCTCAGTCCGGTGCGATACACACTTTGTCCGGTGATGAACGATGCGCGACCCGCAGTGCAGCTTTGTTCGCCGTAGGAGTCGGTGAACAGCATCCCCTCATCGGCGATGCGGTCGATGTTGGGGGTGTGATACCCCATCAAACCGTGGCTGTAACAACTCATGTTTGAAATCCCAATGTCATCAACCCAAATCACCAGAATGTTGGGTTTCCCACCAGGCATGGTCATCCTCCTTCTTCAACCGGTCGCGGCACTAAAGACATGCTCTGCCAACGCAACCACTGCGTTCACGGCCGTGCAGGTGCAAACGGCAAACGCACAGCCAAACACCAACCGATTGTTCTTTTTTTCTCACGTCGGCACGGCGCCGGTGCTTCCGATTTGACGGAAGATAGATGCCACCCGACCGCGAGCCACGCGGCCGATTCAGGACCGAGGAGCTAGCATTGGCGCGCAAGAATCCTCCCAACGTTCGCGACAAGAACGTGGCAATCACTGGTGGAGCCCGCGGCATCGGGCGCGCAACCGCGGCCGCCTTCGCAACAGCCGGCGCAAAAGTCGCGATCGGCGATCTCGACGTCGAACTGGCCGAGACGGCCGCAATTGACATCGGCAACGCCACCGGCGCTCAGGTCGTCGGCCTTCCGCTCGACGTGACACAGCAGCCCTCATTCGAACAATTCGTCGACGACGCCGAGGCGGCGCTCGGACCGATCGATGTCCTGATCAACAACGCCGGCATCATGCCGACCGGACTATTTATTGACGAGAAACCCTCGGCGACCGACCGGATGATCGACATCAACCTGCGTGGCGTGATCACCGGCTCCCGCTTGGCCGCGCGCCGCTTCGCCGACCGCGGCAGCGGCGTCATCATCAACGTGGCGTCGCTGGCCGGCGTCACCGGCATCCCCGGACTGGCGACCTATTGCGCCACGAAACATGGCGTCATCGGCTTTAGCGAGGCATTGGCCGCTGAGATGCGCAATCACGGCGTTGCCGTCACCGTCGTCCTGCCCGGGGTGGTCCCCACCGAGCTATCCGCCGGCGCGTCCTGGCCGAAGTGGATGCAACCCGTCTCCACCGTCGACCCCGAGGATGTAGCTAAAGCAATGGTCGCGGCGGTTGACAGCGGCAAATTCCGGGTGCCCGTACCCGGCCGCTTGGGCGCAATGCTGTTTGCGATGTCGCTGACTCCGCCGCGGATGCGCCGCTGGGCGGACCGAATCACCGGCACTGACCGCGCCTTCGTGACGACTGACGCCGAGTCGCGTGAGCGGTACCACCGCCGCATCTTTGGGGACGCGGACTGACCACGCTTTCGCGTCGACCGGACCAACTCGCCGCCGCCGGGTTCAAGGTGACGGATTCGACTGCGTCAGGCTTCCGGGCCGAAATGCATGCGGCGGGGGAACAGCTCAGGGCAGCTCGCCGCGAGTGCGTACGCAGATGGGTACGTTTTCCCCTTCGACGGCCATTGCTGATGACTGTCGGGTGCACATTCGCCACAGCTCCTCACCGCGGATCCGCAGAAATGGGGTAGTCGCCTACTCTAGGCTGCCCCACTATGCTGCGCCAGAGACTCGTTGGTATGACTCCGGTCCGCTACAGTCCGCCGCCGTCGCCGTCATTCAGCATGAGCCGCTACAAGTTGTCACCTAACACCTCGTTCCGAAGATCTGAGTGGGAGGTTGCCATGGCAAGTCCGGCACCGTTCGACGAGTTTGACCCCACCGAGTTGCAGGATGGGGTGCTTACGCCCGTCGGGAATGTGCATGATCGACTGCGCGAGGCGCGCGAGCGCCACCCGGTGATGCATGGCAACGCGTTCACCGAGGTCACCAGCGAGACCATCGGCGACCAGATTGTGACAGTGCTCGGCTACGACGAGTGCCACCGGGTGCTCACCGACCCCGATACGTTTTCCTCGTCCGTCTACGTCCAGATCATGGGCCCGATCATGGGCCGCACTCTCCTCGAACTCGAGGGAGCCGAGCATCGGACCAGCCGTGCCTTGGTGTCACCGTCATTCCGCACCAAGTTGCTCGAACGGTGGCGCCGTGACCTCGTGGCGGTCGTGGTCGACGAGCTCATCGACCGATTTGCCCGCCGCGGGCGAGCCGACCTGGTTCGCGAGTTCACTTTCGTGTTCCCGGTGGAGGTCATCGCCCGGGTGATGGGCCTTCCGAGGGAGGACTGCGCGCGATTCCAGCGGTTGTCAATCGAGTTGCTCAACGTCTTCTACAACTGGGACCGCGGGATCGCGGCATCGGCTTCGCTGAAGGTGTACTTCCGGGGGGTTCTCGCCGAGCGACGACGCGAACCCCGCGACGACTTGATCACCACGCTCGCGCAATCGGAGATCGACGGCACACGGCTGACCGACGACGAAATCTTCGCGTTCCTGCTACTGATCCTGCCCGCCGGGTTCGAGACGACCTACCGCGCCACCGGCAACCTGCTGGTGGGCTTGCTGACTGAGCCGACATTGCTCGAAAGGATCCGGGCGGATCGCAGCATGCTGGCCGGTGCCATCAACGAGGCGTTGCGCTGGGAGCCGCCGATCACCTCGGTGATGCGCACGACGACCCGCGAATGCGAACTCGCCGGGATCGCGATCCAGCCGGGGGCCATGGTCAACGTCAGCATCGCCGCGGCCAACCGCGACCCTGCGCGCTATCCGGACCCAGACCGCTTCGATCCCACCCGAACGAACATCGCGCACCTGACGTTTGGCGCGGGCCCGCACCTGTGCCTGGGCGCGCATCTCGCACGCATGGAGACGACGGTCGCGGTGAACGCATTGCTCGACCGGCTGCCCGACATGCGCCTGGACGCGAGCGAGCGTACGCCGACGATTACCGGCGTCGCGTTCCGCTCGCCGGCGGCTGTGCCAATCGAGTTCACCCCCGCATGAGTTCCGAAGAGCGGCAGCAGGCCGCGACTGACACGGACGCCGCCGAGATCGACGGCTCGGAGATCGCGGGCTGGAGCCTGTCGTTCACGAGACGCCTGGCCGGCATACTCCGGCCGATCCTCAAGTGGTACTTCCGATCGGAGGTGCGCGGGCTCGACAACTTTCCACCCGGTAAGGCGTTGGTGGTGGCGAACCACTCCGGCGGGTTTTTCGCCTTCGACATACAAATTCTCGGCGTCCACTTCTACGAGCGCTTCGGCCACGGACGGCCGATGTACACCCTCAGCCACAACCTGATCTTCACCCGGATCAATAGCTGGTTTCTCGCACGCACCGGCTTCATCCGCGCCACCCACGACAACGCCCTGCAGGCGCTCCGCAACGGCGCGGTAGTGGTGACGTTCCCCGGCGGCGACTACGACGCCTACCGCCCAACCTTCCGACAGAACGTCATTGACTTCGCCGGTCGTACCGGGTACGTACGGACAGCCGTCGATGCCGGGGCGCCTCTCGTGCCTGCCGTGTCGATCGGATTGCAGGAGACCCAGCTGTTCCTCGCCCGCGGCACCCGGCTGGCGCGGTGGCTTGGGCTCAAACGCCGTCTGCGCACTGATGTCTTCCCAATCGCGTTCGGATTCCCGTTCGGCCTCCTCGGGGCGCCACTCAACCTGCCGCTGCCCAGCAAGGTCATCATTCAGATGCTCGAGCCGATCGACATTGTGGCCGAGTTCGGCAACGACCCCGATGTGGCAGCGGTGGACGCCTACGTTCGCTCCGTGATGCAGACCGCACTCGACGGGCTGGCCCGCCAGCGCCGCTGGCCGATCCTGGGTTGAGCATGCCTGACAACGCCTCACCGGAACTGCGTCATGCCCACGTCTGAGAAAACCGTGATCGTCAGCGGGGTCAGCAAGTCGTTCGGAGACGTTGCCGCCTTGCGCGACATCAATTTTGAGGTCAGCCGCGGTGAGGTGCTCGGTCTGCTCGGGCCGAACGGCGCAGGCAAGACGACCATGCTGGACGTCTTGTCGACGCTGACGAGGCCGGATCGAGGCCATGCGCGGGTCGCCGGTCACGACGTGGTTTCACACCCGGCCAGGGTGCGCCGGTCGATCATGCTCACGGGCCAGCAGGTGGCCGTCGACAACTTGTTGACGGGCCACCAGAATCTGATGTTGTTCGGCCAGCTGCAGGGGCTGACACAGGCGGCCGCACGCGCGCGCGCAGCGGAACTCATTCGCGAGTTCGACCTGGAGGACGCGGCGAATCGGCGCGTGGAAACCTACTCGGGCGGAATGCGTCGGCGGATCGACATCGCGTGCGGTCTCGTCGTGCGCCCGGAGGTGGCGTTCCTGGACGAGCCGACGACGGGGCTCGATCCGCTGAGCAGACAGAGCATTTGGGACCTGGTGGGCCGCTTCAAAGACGCCGGTATAACCACGTTGCTCACCACCCAGTATCTGCAGGAAGCGGACGCGCTCAGTGATCGCATCATCGTCATCGATCGCGGCGTCGTAATCGCGGAAGGGACTGCCGAGCAGCTCAAGGAGCGCACGGGAAGTGAGTACTGCGAGATCGTTCCGAAGGACTCAAAAGAGTTGCCCGCCATGGCAGAAGCCCTGAGTTCACTGTTACCCTACGAGAAGCCGACCTTGGCGCCGGATCGAATTGCGATCCCCGCGCCCGACGGGGCGAATACCCTCATGGAGGCACTGCGCCGGCTGGATGTGGCCAACATCGGTGTGGCAGACGTCGCGTTACGACGGCCCTCCCTCGACGATGTCTTCATTGCGTTGACCAAGAAACCCGCGACGCGCGCGGCAGCGGAGGTCATGCCGTGACTGACTGGACGGGGATGCGGCCGAATCCCTCGCCGATTCGGCAGTGGTGGGTACTCAGCGTCCGGGTGATCGCACCAAGTCTGCGCAACGGGGAGCTGCTGATGGCGATGTCCCTGTCCGCGGTTTTCACCGTCAGCTTGTATCTGCCTCTGAAGAACCTCATGGCCGCGTTCGTGCACGGCAGCTACGCGCAGTACCTGATACCGGTGATTGCATTGCTGGCGGTCTACTTCTCGGCGATGTCCGCCGCGTTTCGGTCATCGACTGACACGGTGAGCGGTATCAATCGACGATTCGGCTCGATGCCCATCGCGCCCATGATGCCTGTGGCCGCCCGCATGTCAGGCAACCTGTACCGCTGCGCGACCGCGCTGGCGACTGCGATTTTGTGTGGATATCTGATCGGGTTCCGTTTCTACCGCAGCGCGGAATACACGATCGGCTTCTGCTTGCTGGTAATGCTGATCGGCTTCACACTCTGCTTCCTCGGTGACCTGATTGGGATGGTCTCCAAGAATCCTGAGGCCATGACGTTCATTCTCGTGCTTCCCGCGGTGATCCTTGTGATGGTGTCAGTCGGACTGCAGCCTGCGGACCAATTCCCTGGGTGGCTCCAACCTTTCGTGCGCAACCAACCGACGTCCCAATTTCTGTACGCGCTGCGCGCGTGCACGGGTGACGCTGGGCACTCGACCGCTGCGGTGACTACGTCGAACATTGCGCAGGCCCTCGCGTGGTTGGCCGGCATGCTGGTGGTCGCAGGGCCGTTGTACGCCTTGGCTATCTGGCGGCGGCGATGAAGTCCGCCACGCATGACGATGCCCTGCAGGGCCGCCTGCCATTGTATGACGACACAAGTTCCGGATTGGACGGCAGACAACGATCAGAGACTTCACCTCAACTGCTCGTTCGGCAGAGCTGGTTACAGACACGGCGTTTACTCACTCGGTGGAGACATGACGCGCAGACGGTGATCGAGGCCCTGGTCTTGCCGAGCATGCTGCTCGTGGCGGTGAATCTCGTGTTCGGCAAACCCGTTTCGACCGTGAGTGGAACCAGCGCGCTCTACGGCAGCGTTCCGATGGCCGCTCTCATGGGAGCCATTTTCGGATCAACCGCGGCGGGAGTGAATCTCATGCGCGAGCGCGAGCAGGGGTTGCTGACACGACTTTGGGTTCTGCCGATCCATCGTGCGTCGGGCCTGCTCTCACGGCTGACAGCCGAGGCGGTGCGGATTGTCGCCACTGCCGTCGTCGTGATGTGCACCGGGTTCGTGTTGGGTTTCCGGTTCAAGCAGGGAATCGCCGCAGCGGCGGCATGGGTGGCGGTGCCGGTGATCTTCGGTGTGGCCTTTGCACTTCTTGTCACCACGACGGCGTTGTACTTGGCCAACACCGTGCTCGCTGAGGCGACGGGCATGGTGGTTTCGCTGCTGTTCTTCTTCTGCACGGGCTTTGTGCCGCTCGCCCAGTATCCCAGCTGGATTCAACCGGTGGTCGAGCACCAGCCGATGAGCTACGCGGTTGAGGCTATGCGGGGATTGGCGCTCGGTGGTCCAGTACTGATTCCGATAGTCGGAACGTCGCTGTGGTCGGTCGGCATCGTCGCGGTGTGTGCGGCGCCGATGGTGATCGGGTACCGGAAGGCCAGCACGCACTGAGGTCATCATGAATTCTGGTGGGTGCGTGATCCTCCAACGCCACCCGTGCGCCGAACACCGCCATGATGCCGTCGCCGGTGAACTTGTCCACCGTGCCCCCGTAGCGCTGCACCATCGCCGCGCAGCGGTCGGCCAACTCGGCCATGATCTCGCGCAGCCGCTCCGCTCCGACAGCCGCCGCGATGTCCATCGAGCGCACCACATCGGCGAACAGCACCGTGACCTGTTTGTACTCCGCCCGGGTATCGGCTTCTTGGATTGGTGAGCCACAGCCGTGACAAAACCGGGCGTTCTCTAGAGGCTCGGTGCCACACGTCCGGCACGCTGCTATGGCCGTCACCCGACCCTCCGCCGATCCCGGGCCCCCGCGTTTCAAGGTCTAAGGATAGGCGGTTGGACGCTCCACGACGGGCCGTTGGCGGTCACGGTGATTCCGGCACAGAGATTTGAGGGGCTCGTATCTCCTGATATTCGAGACGCCAGCGGGAGCCACCGATCCGACCGCCTTGATCTCATGTAAAGAAACTCCTCACCACCTCGGACTGGCACGGACTGGCACGGACTGGCACGCAGGGTTTGGGGGCGTCAGTCGGCGCACCCCCGTGACGGCTGGCAGACCGTCGGCAACCGTGGGAACGAGAGTCCGGCGCCGGGCCACGACTGGGTCATTCTCCTGACGAAATACCCTCACAGCCCTCGGACTGGAGCCCTGCCGCCCGGCTTACTCGGGCCAGGCGTGCAGGGGGTGGCGGCGGACGGGAGCGGTAGCGGACGGTAGCCGCCACCCTTTCTTCTCACTTGCGGTAATCTGTCAGGACACCGATCAATGTGCGAGCCGCCTGGCCGAGATAGGCAAGGACGGCATGGCCCTTATCCGCGGTGGCTCTTGACGGGTATCCGATCACGCCGGTGGTGGTATATGCCTGCATGCCGAGAGTGGTCAAGTGGCGGCGATCGGTCACGACGTGGTCGACGGTCTGCCAGCCGTCACGGACGTACGCCGGCTGGGCGGCGAGCAGGATGGATGTTTCCAGTTCTCCCGCGTGCATGTCTTCATGGCTGCTGGATGTGATGCCGGTTGCCTCGCGTGCCTCCATCCAGTCTTCGCGGCTCGGGTACAGGCCGACCCGGATGGGACCGTCTGCGTTCGCCTGCTGAACGACATTGGCAAGAACATAGTTTCCCCCGTGAGCGTTCACCACGATCAGCCCGCGAATGCGTTGTTGCCCCAGCGAGATGCCAATATCGGTCACGACCGCGGCCAGTGTGGTTGGGCTGATGCTCACCGTACCCGGGAACGCTGCATGTTCATGTAAGCATCCAAAGGTATCGGCGGTAGCTGAAATACCTTGTGGTGAGCACTGATTGCACAAGCGATAGCGCTTGAGATCAGGGTATCCGCGACCAGTGGAAGGTAAGGGCCGTGCTGTTCGAATGCGCCAACGGGAAGCACGGCGACGGCGGCGTGGACGGTGTCGTGATCAGTTGTGGTGGTGGGCGGCAGGATCTGGCCAGCCGGCACACGGTACTCGATCATGGTTCGGTGTCTCCTTGCAACGTGGCCTCGATCCGCTTCCGTAACGTATGCAGAGGGAAGTGCTTGTCTGTCCTGACGCGGTCGCGAATGATCCTGCGGCAGAGACGTAGTTCGCGGCGTGCTCGATCCGACGGCGCGGCGAGATAGCCTCGGACGGCAACATCGATGTGGTCCAATGCCGCACCGTAATCGCCCAGGACGATGAAGGTACGGAGCAGTCGCGCGGATGCCACGGCGTGATCCCGGCGCTGCTCTGCAGGCCAACCGTGGTGATGGTCGAGAAGAAGATCGAGAGCCCTTCGCGGGCTGATTGATGGCGATAAAGCCCGAGGCGACCTCCGCGGCGACGTACGCGGAGTTGGCGTAGACAGCGTGATCATCCGCTGCAGGTTCAGTCTGTGCGATATCCAAAGCGTGGGCTGCGTGCGCGACAAAGCTGGCGCGGTCATGATCGGCGATCGCTGCGAGGGCCTGTTGGCGGGCAATACTTGCAGCCAGCCGTCCAACCGATCGTGCCTCGATGAGTTGTGCCGCATCGGCAGCCAGCTCGACCGCAAGCCGGGGGTCGGAGGCGAGCAGAATGTTTGAGCGACGCATTGAGACCATCGCTCGTAGAGCAGGATCCGCAGAGCGAACAGTGTCTCGGGAGGGATATCCGATCACACCGCTGTTGGTGTATGCCTGCATTCCGAGCGTGGTGAGGTGGCGACGGCAGTGGCGATGCGGTCGGCGATGTGCCGGCCATCGCGGAGGTTAGTCGGCTCGGCGGCGAGGATCCGCGCGCGTTTCCGGAGTCACCTCGTCTCACCAGAACTCACTTATGCGCATCTGGTCGTTCCTGATCTCCTGGCTTCGTGGCCAATGGCCACGCAAGAGAGATCCAATACAACCAGGAGAAACGACCGCGATGGAGACGATTACTGGAGACAGGTTGCTCAGTCGCCGGGAGCTCGCCGACCGGTACAGCTTGCCAGTGAAGACACCGGCCGAATGGGCCACGAAGGGCACCGGACCACCGTATGCAAAGTTCGGTAGGCACGTGCGTTATCGGTTGAGCGATGTAATCGCTTGGGAAAAAGAGCAATTCGCAGGGCATAGATGCCGCCCAGCATGAGACCCTATGTTCGGGGATCAGGAGTGGCGTCACTCATGACATGTGCTGCGGCTCTACCATGGCGGTGAAGACGGCGCCCGGCGCAGCGCAGGTGCTCATGGTTTTGCAAAGCAGTAGTCGCATCCTCGCCACATGTCGCGGGCGGGGCCCGGAAGACTCCGGACTGTGCAAGGAAGTCAGGGACGATGGCCGGTAGACCGTCGCTGCGGATCGGATCGCACGGCAAGATCATCCGCGAGTATCTCGGCGGCGGAGTGTGGCTGGCACGTTGCCGCTACCGCGACAGCGACGGGGTGACGCGACGAGTCCAGCGGCTCGGCCCGCCCGACGAGCACGACCAGCACGGCAAGCTCGCCGAAAATGCGCTCATCGAAGCTCTTGCCGAACGTCGAGCGCCGAGCGGTGGGTGACGCGATCAGCCTCGACACACCGGTTATGGCGTTGGTGGACGCGCATATTGCGCGGTTGGCCGACGACGGGCGCTCCCCTGTCACCCTGTCGACCTACCAGTTCGCCTCGCGCAAGTTCGCCAAGTTCATCGGCGGGGTGCGCGTCGGTGAGGCCTCCCCGGCCCGGATCGACGCGGCGATCCGCTCCATGCGCTCAGCACACGGAGCGACGATGGCCCGGCAGGCAAAGACGATCCTGCGCGGCGCCCTGCAGCTCGCGGTGATGTCGGGCGTTCTGGGCGCCAACCCGGTGCGCGACGTGGCCGCGATCAAGTCCAAGGGCCAGCCGAAGGGCGCCTTCGCGCTGACGGCTGCCGAGCTGCGCGAGCTGCTGGCCAAGCTGCGAACGTCGGACTACTGCCGCGGGCATGATCTTGTCGACCCGATCACGATCCTGATCGCGACCGGGTTGCGGCGATCCGAGCTGCTGGCGCTGCGATGGGATGGGATGACTACGACGACGGTGCCGGGACGATCACGGTCACCGGGAAGGTCGTGCGGGTGTCAGGCGAGGGCCTAACGCGTGTCGACGAGACGAAGACCGCGGCCGGCCGGCGCACCATCCCGCTACCTCGGTTCGCCGTCGAGACGCTGACGGCTCGGCGCGGCCAGCCCCACCTCGGTGAGCAGACCGTGATCTTCCCGTCGACTGCCGGGACGCTGCGCGACCCGAACAACTTCGGCAAGCAATGGCGCACTGTGCGCGAGCGGCTCGGCGTGCCGGCTGTCACCACACACAGCTTCCGCAAGACCGTAGCCACGTCGATCGACGACGAGGGCCTCTCGGCACGCATAGGCGCCGACCATCTGGGCCACTCCAAGGTGTCGATGACACAGGACCGGTACATGTCCCGCGGCCGGGTGCATACCCAGGTTGCCGAGCTACTCGACGGCACCATAAACGACGAATAAACGTCGACTCAGCGCGGCTGATCTTGAAAAATAGCCTCTGACGTGGGGCGGGCGGGGCTCGAACCCGCGACCAACGGATTATGAGACGGTAGGTCCAGCGCTGTAGCAAACCCGGAAAGGTCCGTTGGCGATCTTTCTGCCCTGTAATCCCCTTGTCTACCAATCTCTCTCGTTTAGAAAACGATCCATTAGCCGCTATTGGATCATCGCAGCAAGTCAACGCGTTGCGCTTGGTCTGCTGACGCGCTGCTGACAGAGCACCGCGCACAGGGGGTTGCTGACAGCCAGGCCGCGGTCGACGCATCCCCGACGTGGCCGAGGGGTTATTGCTGAGCGACGTGATGACGGCTGACCCCTGCGCCGCGGCCTGCTGCTCACAGAGGTGACCAGCGGCTGGTCGCGGTACCGGCGGTACCGTATACTTCGGCAGCAGTCCAGGCTTCGCGCTTGGCGCAGTTTTCGCGAATGTGCCGAAGGTGCGGCACACCGTTCGACTAACCGGCCAGGGGAGATTGTCAACGATGAACGGCGATTCGACCGCAACGGAATGGACAGCCGGCGCCCCGCATGAGGAGGTGCGCCGTGGCGATGCTCTGCTGCCACCGGACAGGGACCCGTTCTACCGGCCGCCAGCGGGCTATCAGCAGGCGCAGCCCGGTACCGTGCTGCGCTCACGGGCAGTGGCGTTGGGCTTTCTCGGCATGGTTCCCCAGGGTTTCACGGCCACCCAACTGCTCTACCGCAGCACCGACCTGCACGGCGATCCCGAGGTCGCCGTGACGACCGTGCTGGTCCCCGAGCATCGCGATCCGGAACTGGTGTGCCCGGTGCTGTCGTATCAGTGCGCGATCGACGCGGTGTCCTCCCGCTGCTTCCCTTCCTATGCACTGCGCCACGGTGCCCGGCCGATCGGTGCTTTCGTGCAGTCGGAGTTCCTGCTCGTCGCGGCCGCACTGGCCGAGGGCTGGGCGGTGTCGGTGCCCGACCATGAAGGCTGCCATGGCATGTGGGGGGCGCCTCTTGAACCCGGATACCGGGTTCTCGACGGTGTGCGCGCCGCATTGAACTGCCGTCGGCTGGGATTGTCACCGTCGGCTCCGGTGGGGCTGTGGGGATACTCCGGTGGCGGCTTGGCCTCGGGGTGGGCCGCAGAACTGAGCGCCCGCTACGCCCCGGAGCTCAACATCGCCGGCGCGGTGCTCGGCTCTCCCGTGGGCGACCCCGGCAGCGTCGCACGCCGGCTCAACGGCACCTTCTTCGCCGGCCTTGCGGCCCTGATGATCGCGGCGCTGACAGACATCTTCCCCGGCGCACAACGGGTCGTCGACGAGCATGCCACTGAGCAGGGCAAAGCATTGCTCGACCAGCTGCGGACGATGACCACAGCCTCGGCCGTGTGGCGGCTGCGCCACATCGACATCGGCTCCTATGTCGACATGTCCGCCGACGAGCTGTGGGACCTGCCGGAGGTGCGCCATATCTTCGATGCCACCAGGTTGGGCAAGTCGACGCCGGTCCCGCCGATACTGGTGGTGCAGGCGGTGCACGACAGGATCATCAGCGTGAACGACGTCGATGCGCTGGTGAAGACCTATGTGGGCGGCGGTGCGGCGGTCACCTATCACCGCGACCGGTTCTGCGGTCACCTGCTGCTGCACCCGCTGTCCGCCCCGATGACGCTGCGCTGGCTGCGCGAGCGGTTCGCCGGGCGGCCGCTCAGTGAGCACCGGGCCCGCACGGTGTGGCCGACCATGTTCAACCCGTCGACATACCTGGGCATGCTCAAACTGGCCGTCATCACCGCGAAGGTCATCACCGGACGCCCCGTCGAGCGGCACCGGCTGACCAAGACAGACCAGGGCTTGGTAGGAACGGATGGATGGAGCGGAGCGGCATGTCGGTAGGCAGTGGTGGGCATTGGATGGCGTTGGAGGGCGGGGCCGACGGCTCGTCCGGTGATGGGTCCTACACGAGCCGGTTCGCGGCAATCGGTGCGTGTCTTCCGGAGCGGCGGTTGAGTACCGATGAGGTGATGGCCAGCACGAAGTACCGCACCGATATCGAGCTCGAGCAGCTAACGGGTGTCCGCGAGCGCCGCATCGTCGGCGCGGGCGAGGATTCCTACACGCTTGCGCTCGGTGCGGCCCGCGACGCGTTGGCCCACGCCGATTGTGGTGCGGCGGACCTGGACATGCTGATCGTGTCGAGTATCAGCCGCCACGTCGGTGGCCTGCGGCTGCAGCTGGAGCCGCCGGTGAACGTGTCGCTGAAGGCTGCGCTGGGTGCCGAGCGCGCGCTCGGCCTCGACATCTCCAACGCGTGTGCGGGGATGATGACCGGCGTGTTCATTCTCAACGACCTGATTCGGCAGGGCCGGATCAGGCGTGGGATGGTCGTCAGTGGCGAGTACATCTCAGAGCTGGGGCGCAATGCCGCGCAGGAGGTCCGCACGGTGATGGACGACCAGCTCGCCTCGCTAACGCTCGGGGACGCCGGCGCCGCCGCGATTCTCGAGCGGGCGCCGCAGGGCGCTGCGGGGATCGAGGTGGCGGGGTTTACCACGTTCTCGGAGCACAGTCGCTTGTGTGTGGCGTTCCCGGCCACGATTGGCCCGGGTTTCACGATGCATACCAATGCCCGCGAGATCCATAAGGTCGCGACCGAGGAGGCGGTCCCGATGCTGCGGGAGGTGCTCGATCAGGCTGGGCTCAAGTTCGACGAGATCGATTATCTGATCCCGCATCAGACCTCGGCGCGGGCGATCAACAAGGCGATGGAGGGGTTCTCCGGGGATTTCGGTTCAGCACCGAAGCATGTGGTGATCACCGTCGATGAGCTGGGCAACACGGCATCGACGACGCATTTCGTCGCGCTGAGCAAGTATCTGAAGGAGGGCCGCTTCGCCCCGGAGGACAGGGTGTTGCTGCTCTCGCTTGCCTCTGGTCTGGAGGTGGGCATCGTGATCTTCAAGGTCGATCAGCTGGTGGGGCGCTATGGGCACGATCATTGAGGCGACCGCGACCGCGGAGGGTGGGTCGTTTCCGGGGGCGCTGGCGCTTGCCGATGGGGCCGCCCGTTTGTGTCTGGAGCGTGCGAAGCGGACTGCGGAGGAGGTGGACCTGCTGATCAACGCGGGCGTCTACAACGACAGGGGCATCAGCGAGCCGGCGGTCGCGTCGTTGATCCAGGAGGACATCGGCGCGAACCCCGAGCAGCAGCCCGGCGCGGGTCAGGGAACGTTCTCGTTTGACGTCCGCAACGGGGGGTGTGGCATGTTGTCGGGCATTGAACTGGTGGATGGGATGCTCGCGTCGGGAACGGTCAGGCTGGGGATGGTGGTCGCAAGCGACATTGACCCGGAGCCGGGCGTCTCTGAAGGGTTCGGCTTTCCCGCGGTCGGCGGCGCGGTGCTGTTGAGCTGGGATGACTCCCGCGCGGGGTTCACGGCGTTTCGGTGCGTGACGTTCCCCGAATTCGCCGGGCTGTTTAAGAGCAGTGTGGCCTGGCGGGAAGACACCCGGCCAGGGATGAGCCATGGGCGGAACGTCCTTACCGTTGAGATCGCCGAGTCCTACGCCGATCGGGCGCTTGAGTGCGCCGAGTCGACCGTCCGCGGGCTGGCGGCGGCTGGCGTGCTGGATCTCGGCGAGGTCGACTTGCTCGTCGCGACGGCGTCGGTTCCGGGGTTCGCCGCCGCGCTGGCGAAGCGGCTGGGCGTGTCCGCCGCGCGGGTCGGGTTGCCTTCGCAAGCCCTCGCCGGCGCGCACACGGCCGCACTGGCGGTGGCGCTGCAGTCGATGCGACTGGAGGTGGGCCGTACGGCGCTGTTCGTCTCCGTGGGCGCGGGGATCACCGTCGTGGTCGCCCTCTACCGGGGATGATCAATGCGCGAGCCGCCGATGCGCTTCGGGCGAAGGTCGCCAGGCTGCAAGCGCGTCTGCTCGACGGCGCCGGCAGGCGAGCATCGCCTCGTAAGGACATCGCCCCGACGTGCGTCGTGCTGGCCGGTGACTCGATCAACAGCCACAAAAGGTCGAGCGGCGGAATCGGTTTGCTCATGGGTGCAGTCCTCCGGGCATCATTCGTGCTTCGAAGGCGCATAGCGCCCGCCCGCGCCGCCAGCGACTAGCGTCGTCGTATGGCAGCAGCACCCGACAGCGACGACGCGGGCACACAGCCAGCGGCTGCACCCCCGAGAACATGCGCAGTCGCGCAAGGGGTGTCACAAATCTCACATCCAACCGGGCGGGTATAGGTGAGAGCATTCACGGCATGACCCACCAAACCGACGACACCGAAGTCGTGCGGGGTTCAGACACGAGCCTGCGCGACAAGGTGGAGCAGATGTACCGCCAGGCCGCGAGTGTCAAACAACCCGACGGCACTTGTGCGCCACGCAATGAGGAATTCGACCGCTGGTGGGCGCAATACTTCGAGCCCTACCAGCCCTGATAGGGCTTTCACCCGGAGCCCCACCCCGCGACGGGCTGCTCGTCGACCGCACCGCCTTGCACTGCACCCACATTGCGGTGAGCCCGCTGTCTCTCATCATCTACCAGGAACGTGGCTGATTGGCCAACTGGGTCACCCCGGTCAACAGCGGTGAGTTCTTGTCCTCCTGAGAGGGATGGATACCTAGCGCCATCATCAGGTTGGCCGCGTCAGCGGCATCAATGGCATTGGCAGCCACGGTCTTTCGGGCGAACCCAACCTGATCGTGGGTCAGTTCATCGAAAGACTCAACAATATTGGTGTCAAGGTGCCTGTAAGTCATACTTCTCCCCCGGGTCTTCAGACCAGGCGGCGGCCGTTTCTTTGCTCATCAACCTCTAGTGTGCGCTCTCCGCCGCCAAGAATCGGTTCGCGTATGTGTGCGCCAAAATCTCGCATGCTGCTGATCTACGGAGCAAAGGGGCTCGATCGGGCCTGGGCCGAGCTTGTCACGCTGTGAAGGCCCTTTGTTCAGGGCGACAACTTAGATGAACCTCAGGTGTCCCGATCCGGGACAACCACACCCTCGGCTAGGCGCGACAACGCCTCGGCGATCTCGACATCACGGCCGGACACGATCTGTTGATAGCGCAGCGACGCGTCCACGGTGGAGTGCCCCAGCCCGGCCCATCGTCTCGACCAGGTTGGCCACCCGCGCGGCCCGGGTGCCGGCCAAGTGCCGTAGTTCGTGGATACGCACGCCTTCACACCCGATCGCTTCAGTAGAAGCCGCTAATCTTCTCGCGTTCCTCTTCGGCGAAACCCATACGCACCGTAAGCCAGAGCCTTTCGACCTTATCGCTGTCCACGCCGTCAAGTGATAAGACGCGCCAACCTTCGTCCTGCGCGTCCTTGACAAGCTGTAGTCCGTCTAGGGTGCTACGACTGGCGCGGTCTAACGCATTGACTAACAGCACGTTTGCGATACCAGCGCGGATTGCAGCGACGGCGGCTGCGCGACCGTACAGCTTGCTCGCCTTCTTGCCGCTCATCACGTCAGGGATCACGCTGACAAGCTCGTAGCCGTTAGCAGCACAGAAGTGTTCAAGCTGACGCTTCTGTGCCTCCAATCCAAACCCGTTCTCTGCCTGTCGGTTTGTGCTCACGCGGACATAGCCGATAGCTTTCACCCGGCTCTCACTTTCTGCCATCACAGCTCCATTCTTGGTAGTGGCTGAGGCCAGGTGTCGGGCGACATCTACCCTCACCAACTACTTATAGCCGACGCCCTGACCTGGGCGTTCGCGGTCGCCGGTAGCGCTTGTGCGGCCTCTCAATGGCCCGCTGACGCGCCCTCATCTCGGCCGCCGCTGCCAGCGCCTCGTCGCCGGTCACATGGTGTGTGGGTCGCTCGACGCCCTCACCGTCTCGCTCGCTGGCGACCGCATCCGGCCTAGGCTTGCGCACCGGCCGAAGCGATGAAAACGCCTCTGTGTCCACAACACAAGAGACGCTCTCGCTGTCTTCGACAGCTCTAACGCGCGTTGGAAAAGATTCCGCCGGGGGGGCTGGGGCCTGTGGTGCCGTTGGCAGGTCCACGTCCGGTTGCGTAGGTAGATTCGCGTTCTCAGCGTTCTCAGCGTTGCCGGCGAAACCGCGAGCTGCCCTGGACTCTTCGCGAGGGCCGCAGCTGATGCTGTCGAACACTTCCTCGTACGGCTTCCTTTCGCCAGGCGACACAACGATTTCTGTTGGCTTAGTGATGCCGCTACGGTCCAGCGCATCACGGATAGCCGCCAGCTTGACGGCTTCGTTGTCGGCGGTGAGCGCAATCCCTAGAAGTTGCTGGGCCATCAGGTCTGCGGCGTTCTCCAGGCGAGCTCGTGCAGCAGCTTTGACGTGCTTTGCCGCGCCCCCATGAAAGCGGCACACTGTGCTGCCCTTGATCGCAGCGTTCTTGCATTGGTCGCCGTTCTTCTTGTGTGCTCTGCATCTTCGTTCGGGCCTAGGGCCGTGTGGCCAGTCTCTCTGCGCCTCCATGGGTTCCTCGCTTTACAACTACGAAGCCGATGCGTAAGCGCGGTTGCTAACGGGGCCTCCTGCCGGTTTAAGTCACGTGACTGCTGACCGCGGTGCTGACGCAGCCGCCGTTTCGGTCGGCTGGGTGACACGACAGCAAACCGCAATCATAGCCTCTAGCTGCGGTTTTACGTTGTGGGGCGGGCGGGGCTCGAACCCGCGACCAACGGATTATGAGTCCGCGGCTCTAACCAACTGAGCTACCGCCCCTTGATGCTTGACCTGCTAGTTCACAATCCCCAGCAACTCATCCTCCGATACTTTTGCTTCGTCGTACCGCAGTGATACCGCAGTGATACCGATAGCCTTGCCCAGCGCGTCAGCGACCCCGGTGAGGTCGTCATCGAGAAGACACCCGCACAGGTCCAGCGTCATCGCTGCCGTTGCGTGGCCCAGCATCCGTTGCACGACTTTGACATTAGCGCCTGCCGAGGCAGAAACCCGCTGCGGGCGGGTGGTGCCGACGATGACATCGGGCCGGGCGTCGTCTTCGGTGGCGGTGCGAAGGGCGATCTTCTCGGTCAGCGCCCGAAGAGCATCACCGAGCAGTTTTGCGGCGACGGGGGCCTAGACCGTCGCAACGTCATTCCCCCGTCCAGAGGCGCAGCAACCAAAGTCCCCTGTAGCCGCTTTCGTTGCCGATAAATGGCTGAAACCATTCTCGGAGAGCAATCTCGCGACTCCGCAAATACCTCACTAATCAGTGAGTTTGCCGAGTTGTGATCGGGCCGCTAGACATGCGTTGACCTCGGAACTTTCGACGAAACCGCTGTTAATTTTGTGTGAACCAAGGAATGCACGCTAGCGATCAGCAAAGCCCGAATTTCGCCACTTGTCACGTTACTTACGTCGGCGTAAGTTCCCCTGTGGCCGACCGACACATATCGTCTGGAAGAGGTTGTCAGATGCACACAGCGATCCGCCCCTACGCCACAGCGGGTGTCGCCCTGGTAGGGGCCAGTGTCATAGCCGTCAGTCCCATCGCGCCGTCACTACCCGATATCCACATCGCTAACCCCTTGGCGCATGTCTCGGCGTCGGTCGAGCTGACCCAAGCCGTGAGTCCCATCACCACGTTGGTGCAAGTCATCCAGACATCCGTCATGAACCTGGCCACAACCGGCGGACAGGTGCTCGCCGATCCCTTCCCTGTCCTGCGACAGGTCATCGCCAACCAGCTCGGCTTCGCGAAGGTCCTCACCACGGCCGCCGAAGGCGTTGCCAGCGCGTTGGTTTCCTTTGCCATGACACTGCCGATGACAGCGCAAACCTTGATCGGCCAACTCGCCTCAGGCGACATCGCTGACGCCGTAGTCACCGTCAACAATGCCGTGGTCTCCCTGGTGTTGGGTGCCGCAATACCCCTGCTTCCCGTCTTCGCTATCCCCGGCGAGATAGCGCAGAACGTGACGAACGTGCTCAACTTACTGGGGGGTTTCGGGGGTATCCTCACTCTCCTCGCTATCAGTCCTCTCAGCACGCTATTGGGCACAAATTTTCAGTTTGGAGTTAGCGCCCAAGCGGTTATCGACGCGGTCCGCGCCGGCGACCTACCGCTGGCACTGAACGCCCTTCTCAATGGTCCCATCCAAATCACGGGCGCCTTCCTGAATGGGGTCCCCGGGCAAGGCTTCGTAGGGATTCTCAGTCCGAGCTTGGGCCTTCTCAATGTGCTGGCGGTGGAAATACCCCAACTAATCGCGACGACGCTGGGTGCGCCGGCGCCCGCCGCCTCCCCGCTCGTCAAAGTCGCGGCCGTGAAAGCCCCGAGCGCATTACCCAGCGCGGCGCCCAACCTGGTCGCCCTGCCGACCGCTCCGACGGTCAAGGTACCCGCCCCGGCAGCTACCAACGCGCCCACCACCGCGGCTACGGTCGGCTCCGGGCCTGTCAAAAAGGTCCTCACACCGCTGAACCCAACAAGTGACGGCAACAAGGTGACGCCCAAGACGGCGGGTGCACAGGGCACCAAGTCCGGCGGCGGGCTCGCGAGCGCGCTCTCGAAGATCGATAGTGGGCTCACGAGCAAGAAGGCCAGCAAGTGACATCCTCCCGCAGTCGCTGCCCGGGCCGTAACCGCCCTAAGCAATCGGCCCCTCCCCCGAGGGAGGGGCCGATTCGCATCCGGGGCTCCTGCGGCGTGTTTCACCCACCGCCCGGCATCGCCGACGATGCCAGGGACCGACGTGCGTGGATCGACCTCTCGCCGGGCGAAGCCGGTTTCCTGGCGGCCCGGCCCGCCAGCCGACAGTCAGTGCCTTGCATCAAGGCGCGCCCCCAGAACTCCTGCCCGGCGCCGCTCAGACGCCTGAACCGTGTCGCTTGCCAGGGTGATGGGACCACTGGTTTGCCTTGGGCATGGGACCGGGCTTGCCCCAGTCGCGGGCCGTGTGGTGATGGTCCCTTGAGGATGGGTTCATCAACCGGGTGGGTTCGCGCGGCGGGGGTTGGTGGTGTGGTTTCAGGCGTTGCCAATAGCTTTTGCGTTCGACGACGAGTTCGTAGGCTCCCGACGGCGGATCGGTCCATGGCGGAGTGTGCTCGGCCCACAGTTGCTTTTCGAAGGTGGCCGCGTTGGCCCTAGAGGTGGCGGCGGCCGACGGCGCCCGGATCGGCGGTAACCTCTGGGCATTGACAGGCTGTGTTCATGCGGGTGCTGTTGAGCGACGGATCGGGGTTAACCGCCCGTCAGGCAGCGACCCAGCTTTCGATGGCGGGTCATGTCGTCGAGGTGCTCACCCCGGACCCCCTCGCGTTGACCCGCTTCACCCGTCATGTGCGGCGGGTCCACCGGGTGCCTCCATTTGGGATGGCGCCCTTCGAGTGGCTCGACGCCGCTCTTGCCGTGTACCGAACCGGCGGCTTTGATGTCCTGTTCCCCACGCAGGAACAAGTCGCGGTCCTGTCCAGATCGGCGCAGCGGCTGCACGGCTCAGGGGTGGCCACGGCGGTGCCACCGTTCGAGGCGCTGATAAGGGTGCAAGACAAGCTGGCTGCGCGCGGCACATTGCGCGAGCTCGGCCTGCCTCAGCCGGACGCCTCGGTGGTACCCAGCGCCGCCGAGCTTGCGGCATGGGATCGTTTCCCGGTCTTCGTCAAGGTGCCGATCGGGACAGCGACGACCGGGGTGCGCTATGTCACAGAACCGGCCGAGTTGGCCGCCGTCGGCTCGGCGTGGGAAGCGGCCGGCTTGTTCGACGACGGCGGCGTCTTGGTTCAATCGCCGGTGGCCGGCCAGCTGGCCATGATCCAAGCTGTCTTCTGCGATGGTTCACTGGTTGCCGCTCACGCGAACCTGCGTGTTCGAGAGGGCGCGAGCGGTGGCGCCAGCCACAAGAAGAGCATCGACCTGCCCGCCACCCGCGAGCACCTCGCGGTGCTCGGCAACCGACTCCGCTGGCACGGGGCGCTGTCGGCCGACGCCATTCTCACCGGCGATGGTCCTGTCTACATCGACATCAACCCCCGCCTGGTCGAGCCCGGCAACGCGTGGCGGGCGGGGGTCGACCTTGTGGCCGCCCTGCTTGAGGTGGCCAAGGGAGAGCGGCGGCCGGTTGCCCAGACCCCGGGGCGGGCCGGGGTCGCCACCCACCAACTGCTGTTGGCTGTGCTGGGTGCCGCCCAGCATGGACATACCCGGCGAGCCGTGTTCGCCGAGCTTGCCTCGGCCTCACGCCACCACGGGTTCTACCAAGACAGCGTCGAAGAGCTGACCCCGATACGCCGCGACCTTCGCACCGCCGTGCCGGTCATCGCGGCGTCGTTCGCCACCCTCGCGCGGCCGGCGACATGGCGATGGTTCTCCTCGGAAGCGGTGACGAACTATGCCCTCACCCCGGCCGGATGGCGCGAGATTCTGGACGATCGTGACGCCTGAAACGGCAACTACCAAATCGGTCGGGTACGCGATGCGGCGTCGCCGTCGGTGTACCGGATGAGCGTCCGACATCCAAGCGACCGGGCTCTTGCGGGCCGGTGTGGTGATAGTCGGTTGAGGTTGGGGTGTTCGTCAATCCGGGCGGGTTCGGGCGGCGGGTTTGGTGATGCTGGTTTCTGGCGTTGTCGGTAGCTTTTGCCTTCGACGACGAGTTCGTGGGGGGCGGATTGCATTCGGTCCATGGCCAACTGGGCCAGCAGCGGGTCGGCCATCATGGTTAGGATCTCTGGCGGTTCGCGGTTGCGGGTAATGACCGTTGATGCTTGGCGGTGGCGTTCGACGATCAGTTCGTAGAAGTCGCTGGTCTCGGCGGCCTCCAGCCGGTGCAGCGCCAGGTCGTCGATGATGAGAAACTCGATAGTTCGCGGTGCAGCTCGCGCATCTCGTCTTCGTAGCTGCCGTCCAGCCCGGTCCCGCGGAGGCGTTTGAACAGTTTGTCGGCGTGTTCGATGTGCACGCTGTGGTGACGGCGGACGGCGATGTGCTCTAACCAACTGAGCTACCGCCCTCTGGGTCCGCACCATCGTAGGTGGCGTCAGCAGTACTCCAACTGTCCGTCCGGCAATATTCGGTAGATCTCGGTGCCCTGCTCCACTCGCGGAGTGTCCGCGGCAAACGAGACAGCGATCTTGTTGCTCGCGTTGCGCATCACGTCCAGCGTCAACTCGACGGCCTCGTCGTCGGAGAAGTGCCCTCGCACGCCCCTGGCGATCTCCGGCGAAATCGCAGACGGCGACCAGATCAGCGCATCCACATAGCGCAACGCCGCCTTCTGGCGATCGGTCAGCAGGCCTGACGTCTCATAGCTTTCGATGTGGCCGTACAGTGTCTCCGAGCCGCCGGCTTCCAGCGCCGCACCTTCTCGCAGCGACTTGCACAACCGGCACTGATGCTGCGTGGCACCTCGCAGCCGCACCAGTTCCGCGGTCAGCGGATCAAGCGCGCTGAGCCTGGCCACCCCGGGCAAGAATTCGTTGAACACCACGTCCGCCGGATCGCTTGCGTGGTCCCACGACACCGGGTCGTCACACACGTCAGCCAAGCCGAGCGCGTCGAGCCCCGCCCACACCCGCGGCACGAAATCCGCCACATACATCAACACGACCACCCGAAACGCCTGCTCGCGCACCCTGGTCACCAACCGGCGCCGCTGCCCACCGGTGACGCCTGTGACATCGACAGCGAACTGTTCAGCGAAGTCCACGACCGCCGACTCCGATTCGGAATCAGGCGCGACGACCTCGACTTCGATCGGTAGCGGCGGCAACGACAAGGTCCGCGCGCATGTCAGACGGACCAGCGCATTGATTCGGGCGTCCTCCGGCGGCGACAAGGCCACCAACCGTGCCACGTCGGCGTTCACAAGGGAACGCTACTGCGCCTGGCTGACCGACGACATGAAAAAGTCCGGGATCCTCAGCGTCGGCATCGCGGCCCGGGTGGCGTAATCGCCCCACTCACGGGGCAGCGTGATCTCCGTCGACCCCACCTCGATGGCCCGCCGCAGCAGGCTCAGCGGACTCTCGTTGAACCGGAAGTTGTTGACGGCCGCGCTCACCCGACCGTCTTCGATCAGGTAGACACCATCGCGGGTGAGACCGGTCAGCAGCAGCGTGGTCGGGTCGACGGCGCGGATGTACCACAGCGTCGTGAGAAGCAGTGCCCGTTCACTGCCGGCGATCATCTCGTCGAGGCTCGCGGCCCCGCCGGTCATCAGCAGGTTGTCCGCCGACGCGGCTATCGGCGCGTTGAACTCTGCCGCCGCCGCCCGCGGGTACGCCAGCGCGTTGAGCACGCCGTCGCGGACCCAGTCCACCCGGTCGATGTCCATCCCGTTGTCGAATACCGAGAGCACCTCGGACGAACTCGACGTGGCCACAAAAGGCCTGCACACCAATGGCTTTGCCGCGGGGTCCGAGTACAGCGTCAGCGGCAATTGGGTCAACCGCTCGCCCACCCGGGTACCCCCGCCTGGCGCCGAGTAGGCGTTGCGGCCCTCATGGGCGGCGCGGCCGTCCATCATCCACGCTATATAGATCATCATGTCGGCCACCGTCGACGGCGGCATCAGCGTCGGGTACCGCCCCGCAGACAACGACACCATTCGGCGCGACCACCCCAGCCGGGTCGCCAGCTGTTCCAGCAGCTGGTCGGTCGGCACATCGACGAAGTCGGGAGTCCCGACACCGGCCCAGCTGCTGGCGCCGTCCCGCTTGGCGTTGATCTCGACCGAACCCGTGGGTTGCGTGTAGCGCCTGCGCAGACCGGCGGAATTCGCCAGGAATGTCGTCGCCACCTGATGGTGGGCGTATCCGTACAACGTCTCCGGCCCCTCGAAGCCGCGGACAAGCGCGTCGGCCACCCCGCCGAAGACTTCCGCGCCCGTACCGGGCACCGGGTGGTCCCAGTCGTCCGGTACGCCCGTGCCGGTGATCAGCGGCGCGGCATCGCGCGCCTCGGGCGCGCTGCGGGCCGCCGCCTCGCTCGCCGCCACCATTCCGGGGATGACCGCGGGATCGACCTCACCGGTCTGCACGGAGCCGACATGGGCCTGCTCGCCGTTTCGAACAATCGAAATCACCGTCGTGCTGCGGCCGGTCGACACGCCGTTGGTGGTCATGGTGTCGTTGGCCCAGCGCAGCGAGGCATCCGAGCGGTCGGTGACAAGCACGATCGTCTCGTCGACGGTGGCCGCGGCCATCGCGTCGTCGATCACGCGGTGCGGGTCGATCACCGGCCGCCCTCCGTCACCGTGTTCAGCACCCGGACGCCCCGGAACAGCGCGGACGGACAGCCATGACTGACCGCCGCCACCTGACCGGGTTGTCCCTTACCGCAGTTGAACGCCCCGCCGAGCCGCCACGTCGACTCCCCGCCGACCGATTCCATGGCCCCCCAGAACTCGGTGGTGGTCGCCTGGTATGCGACGTCGCGCACCTGGCCGGTCAGCCGACCGTTCTCGATCCTGAAAAACCGTTGCCCGGTGAACTGAAAGTTGTAGCGCTGCATATCGATTGACCACGACTTGTCCCCGACGATGTACAGGCCGTTCTCGACGCGGGCGATCAAGTCGTCGGTGCTGAGCCCGTCGCTGCCCGGCTGCAGCGACACATTGGCCATCCGCTGAATCGGGACGTGGTGCGGCGAGTCGGCGTACGAGCAGCCGTTGGAACGGGCCAGCCCGAGCCGCCGCGCGAACACCCGATCGAGTTGATAGCCCACGAACACCCCGTCGCGTACCAGATCCCAGTTCTGGGAGGTCACGCCGTCGTCGTCGTAGCCGATGGTCGCCAACCCGAAGTCGACGGTGCGGTCGGCGGTCACGTTCATCACCGGCGAGCCGTAGTGCAAGGTGCCCAGCTTGTCGGGGGTCGCGAACGATGTGCCGGCATAGGCCGCTTCGTAGCCGATCGCGCGGTCGTACTCGGTGGCGTGCCCGATCGACTCGTGAATGGTCAACCACAGGTTCGACGGGTCGATCACCAGATCGGTGGGCCCGGGGTCGACCGTCGGCGCCTTGTCCTTCTCGGCGAGCAGAGACGGGATCTGCGACAGCTCGTCGGACCAGTCCCACACGTCGTGGTCGACGGCCGCCTCCCAGCCGCGGGCGGTGGGCGGGGCCAGCGTGCGCATCGACTCGAAGGTGCCGATGGCCGCGTGCACGGTCACGGCCTCCAGCGTCGGCTGCACCCGCACCCGTTGCTGCGTGATCGACGACCCGAACGTGTTGGCGTAGAACGACTGCTCCTTGACCCCGTGGTAGGCGGCGGACACATGGTCGACCCCGTCACCGGCCGACAGCCGGCGGGAGTAGTCCTCGAGGACGCCGATCTTGTCGGCCGCCGGGACGTCGAACGGGTCGACCTCATACGAGGACACCCACTGGGCATCGGAGTACACGGGCTCGTCGGCGAGCTCGATGCGCTCGGCGTTCAGCGAACGCAGGGCGCGGGCGACGTCGACGGCCCGCCGCGCGGTCTCGGCGGCGATCTCCGGCACCAGCTCGGCGTGCGATGCGAAGCCCCACGTCCCCTCGACGATCACTCGCACGGCCAGCCCCACCTCGCGGCGGGTCACCGAGGTTTCCAGCGTCGCGTCGCGCAGCTGGATGACCTCGCTCGTCAGGCGGTGGATGCGCAGATCGGCATAGTCGGCACCGGCCGCCCTCGCGGCGGACAGCCCGGCATCGGCCAGGTCGTGGCGCGGCAGGGAAAGAAAGTCGGCATCGACCCCCCGGTTCGGTGTCACACAGTCCACCGTAACGGCTGCTCGAAAACGGCACCGCTTTAATTGCAGCCTAATTTCAGACACGCACATCAGAGGGGTGAACCCGTGTTTACCTGCGCAAACACGTCACGGTGACTCACACCAGATAACGGCAACTGTGGCCAAATTGTGGCCACGGTGTGGCCATGCATGGGAGTAGGTTCACCGGCAACGGCCGCCGCTTGTGACGAAGTCTGCACCCGGACGACAATGTCCTAGGAACCGACGAAGGGTGGATCTCGTGGGACTGCTCGACAAACTGAAGGATCTGCTGTCGAAGGATGCCGACAAGGGGGACACGGCGATCGACAAGGCGGGCGACGTTGTAGACCGCAAGTACAAAGGCACCGTTGGCAAAGTCGAGGAAGAAGCGAAGAAGTTTGGAATCGGGGAATAGACCGCTGGTCCAACAGAGATGCCCGGCGCCGGGGAAGGTAACACCCCAGCGCCGGGCCCTCGCGCAGCCGGCCGGTTCTCGCCTGCGGTTCCGTAATTGACTGGCGAGGTACGTCTGGTTCAATCCCAGTATCGCGCACGGATATAACCGCAGAACATGTTTTTGTGGCCTGTTGAAAGTTTTGCAGTCGATATGCAGACAATAGGCGTCGCGGGCGGACCAGAGAGGCCCCCATGCCCGAGCCTTGCTCGTCGTCGAGCACTGTTTGGGTGGTTTGCCAGATCGAATACCGCCTATCGCCGTCATGCAGCTGCTCCGCGATCTGCCCGGGTGGGGACCTCAGAATTTCGCGCTCGGCCGCAGTTCTGCGCCGCATGTCATGCACGCCAACGCAGCTGTCATGCCAGCACCACCGATCCCGGGGAACGACTACCCTCTCACGCGGCTCCCGGCGGCGTGAACTTTGCGCCCCTGACCTGCGCGGACGGCGTTTTGCCTACCGTGGCTACCCGAGTTAATGGGAAACAGCGCGCTTGCTGTAAGCATGCTGCTAGCTTGTGCAGATCCTGTTGTTTCCCTGTGAGGAAAGGAGTTGGGAATCGTGACGATTGTTAACGCGGTGGCGATCCACCCGCGGTCGGGTGAGGTCTGGGACGAGCTGCAGAAGCAGCTCAAGAAGGCGATCGCGATCGTCAAAAAGCACGGCGGGGAGAACGTCACCCTGCTGGTGACCGTGATCGGCGGCCAGCAGACGAACGCCCTGACGATGCTCGTCACCGCCAAGGACTGGACCCGGTTCGGCCAGATCCAGGAGGCGGTGTACGGCGACCCCAAGATGCAGGCGCTGATGGTCGAAACCGGGAAGCTCGCGACCTGGGAGATCTACACTGCGCAGACGCTCGAACTCTGAATTCACCGGTTCGGGGCGGGCGCGCTTGGCGCGGATGGGCAGCCAGCCGGCCTGCTCGAGGGCGAGCTGTGAGCAGACCACGCTGCCGACGCCCGGTTCGTCCGCGTGAGCGCCGTACATCGTCCCGACAACCCGGCCGACCCCGAGGCCGCCGCGCTTGAGCTGATCATGCGCTTGCCTGGCGAGATCCTGCACAGCGACGAGCTGACGCTGATGATGCACGGCTACGCCGCCGTGCTGTCGGCCGACGGCGCGTTCGCCGGCCTGTGTTGGGGTGACGCGAAGCCGATCGCGGCGGCCATATCGGCCGACGTCACCACGCGTGACGACCCGGCCGGTGTTAAGGCGGCGGTCGGTCAGTAGACCGCAGTGAAAACGATCCCCGTCCTAAGCACCCTCGCGGTGACTGGCTTGGTGCTGCTCTTCGGTGATGTCGTCACTGCGGTGGCTGACGTGCCAGTCGGACCCGGTCCCACCAACTACACCGACCAGCCGCAGCCCGCGCCGGGAACGTGCCACTACCGCACCGCCGCCAACGGGGAGACCTCGCCAGACCCGAACTGCACCCCTGGCGCGATCAGCCCGAAGGTCACCCAAGACACACTCGCCACCACGATCTGTAGGACCGGCTACACCAAGTCGATCCACCCGCCGGCATCCATTACTGCGGCCGAAAAGCAAGCCAACGCAGCAGCATACGGCTACAGCGGACCACCGTCAGGCATCGAGTATGACCACCTTGTGCCGCTCCAGCTCGGCGGTGACCCCAACGATCCCCGCAACCTGTGGGTCGAGCCCGGCGAATCACCGAACCCGAAAGACGGCGTCGAATCGAAGCTGCATCAACGCGTCTGTGCGGGCACGGTTTCGCTCGCGGCGGCTCAGCAGGCTATCGCCAACGACTGGACCACCGCCATGGGCGTCGTCGGCTCAAATTAGCCACGGAAGGACATAAGGCTTTCGCGTCGTACGGGTGCGCCCTCGCGGACATACGCCATCAGGGCGGCCAGGCCCGGACGGTCATCGCGTGCGCCGGACATGGTGTCCGAGAACGTCTTCGTCACGCCCGCCGCTTCTAGGGCCGCGTTCTGCTGATCCAATGTCTGGGAGACCGTGGAGACACGGGTGTAGCCGATACGGATTCCTCCGCCAGCAGGCCGCGCTGCACCAGCGTGTTGTTGACTCATAACTCCTTCAACGTCCCAGTTGAGACAACAGTTTCTGAGATGGACTTCTGAGACGCCACGACCAGGGCCATTTGCCGCGCTGCGCATCGGTTCTCCGGCGTCGCGAATGTGGTCCTGAGAGACTGCGGTGCGGGGACACAGGCTCAGTGTGTTGGCCCCTGACATGTGTTGGGGCAGGTGTTGGTCAATCGGTCAGCTGGTAAGCAAGCCTCGGAAGGCGCAGTCGGCCAGGGAGATCGCGTCGGCCTGGCCGATGATGTGGCCGTGCAATTCGGGATGGTTGTCGAGGTGCGAATGCGCGTGTTGCTGGTCAGTGTGGAAGGTGATCGATCCGCAGAGGGTATCGGCCAGGGTTCCGGAGCAGTCGGTTTGTGCGATGACGACGACGGCGGTGGCGGGTTGCCATGTCCATTCGTCGCTGTGGCGGTGGATGCGGATCGGTGTCCCGGTGTCGGGGTCGGCTGAGTCGATGACACCGTCGGTGCCGGTCATCAACGGGATGCCCAGCGCGTCGATCGCGCACATCGCTGCGACCGGGGGGTGGCCGCTGAGGTGGACGGTGTGGCCGGTGGGTTGGCGGGAGAAAGGGTAGGCGACCTCGATTTGTCCGTCGGGTGCGCTGTGCACGAGGTCGGCGCTGCCAAGTTGGCGCAAGGCATCGTCGAGGTCGACGCCGAGCGCGGCAGCGGTCGGGCGCAGATCGTCGCGATGGACCTGGCCGCTATCACGGAAGCCGCGCAACACGGCGCGGTGGAGTTCTCGGATCGCGGGCGGCAGCTGCTCGGCGGAGGCTGCGACCGACTGGGGGGCGTCCGACTGGTCGGGCATTAATTACTCCGTTGGCTGTCAGTTGAATTGGACCTACGGGGGTGTAGTGCGTCGAGAATGTGTTGCGGAGTGGGCAGGTCGAGTCGACACGCATCACCGGTCGGCGCTTTGGCCGCTGGGCGCATCACATCGACGCCGTCTATGAGCACCGTCGGTGACGGGTAGGTGCCGACGCGGTCGATGATCGGCTCGTCGATGCCGAGGCTGCTCAGGCAGTCGGCGAGGATCTTTCTGGTGGCCTCGGCATTGGGGCATCCCGGCGAGGTGAGTAGCTCGATACGCATAACACTCACTTCCGCGTGGGGGGCGCTGTTGTGTTCGCGCCGCCTCTCCCTGAGGCCGTTTCGACATCAGGCGAACTGGGACCATCGGCCCTATAGAATGCCGGGGTCGGAGCGCATCCTGATGCTGAGCTCGTTTCTGCATTCAACCCTAGGAGCGCGATCATGGCAGAGAGCACTGAGAAGAAGACCGTGGCCGAACGAGCGGCAGACCTGTCCGAAGAGGTGCTCGAATCGGTCGAATCCGGACAGCGGGCCGCGATCGATGCCGTGCGCAAGTTCGTTGGCACCGTCGATGAGGCGATTCCCGCGCGCGGCGACCGCTCGTCGGGACACCAGACCGTCGTCGACGCCGCCCTGGAGATGGCGGACAAGCTCGTCAAGACGCAGCACGAGTTCGTG
Organism: uncultured Actinomycetota bacterium; assembly: GCA_963811535.1. Classification (GTDB taxonomy): domain Bacteria; phylum Actinomycetota; class Actinomycetes; order Mycobacteriales; family Mycobacteriaceae; genus Mycobacterium. The sequence goes on from CAWERF010000006.1 coordinate 173,067, forward strand.
CGCGGCATCATTAGCAGCGCGAGCGAGACGCTGAAAAAGCAGGGCGACGCAAAACCGGGTGGCTGATTAGTCGCTGCCTGGCCGGGGTCATCGTCCGCATCACCCGACGACCCCCTTGGGGGTGATGAGCGGGGCTGCGGGCACCTCCGAACGTCTCGGCCACAGTCCGCAGAGCTACGGCCGGCGTGTGCAATTGCACCGCAACGCGGTCCGGGTGAGCGGCGAGACGATCGTCGGGACACTCAAGAGCAATAAGAACCGCGACGTGGTGCTGCCCGGCTTCGTCGTGGACGCGCTCGCCGAGACGGCCGAGGGCAAGGGCCGCGACGACCTGCTATGGCCGTCCAAGACCGGCGGTATCTGCGGCCGCCGCTGGCCCGCGATTCGTGGCTGGCCTGCGCGGTGGCCCGCTGCCAGAAAGCCCATCCGACGTTCCCGCGGATCACGGCCCACGCGCTGCGGCACACCGCCGCTTCGCTGGCCATCTCAGCCGGGGCGAACCCAAAGGTGGTGCAGCGAATGCTCGGCCACGCGTCGGCGGCGATGACGCTCGACGTGTACGCCGATTTGTTCGATTCCGACCTGGCGACGGTGGCCGAGAGTGTGGCCAAAATGTGGCCACGGCAGGCGTAGCCGCACGCGTGTTCGACACCGAAAACGCCTCTGCCAGCGCGTATACGCCTGGCCGGGCCAGACCCTTGTTTAATTGGTGCATGGCAACCGGGCATATTCGCTCCACGGCGCTGGGTTACAGCCTGCTCGCACCCAGCCTGTTCGGCGTGGTGACGTTCCTCCTGCTGCCGATGCTGGTGGTGGTGTGGCTGAGCATGCACCGCTGGGATCTGCTCGGGCCCATCCGCTTTGTCGGGCTGGACAATTGGCGATCTATGCTGTCCGATTCGACCTTCGGCAACTCGCTGCTGGTGACCGCGGTGTTCATCGCGTTGGTGGTGCCGCTGCAAACCGTTCTCGGACTGGTCGCCGCGTCGATGCTGGCCCGCGGACTGCCCGGCAGCGGCTTCTTCCGCACCGTCTACGTGGTGCCGTGGATCTGTGCGCCGCTGGCCATCGCCGTGCTGTGGCGCTGGCTACTGGCCCCGACCGATGGCGCCGTCAATACCGTGCTCGGCCGGCGCGTCGAGTGGCTCACCGATCCCGGCCTGGCACTGCCGGTCGTGTCGGCCGTGACGGTGTGGACCAACGTCGGCTACGTGACGTTGTTCTTCCTGGCCGGCATCCTGGCCATCCCCGCGGATATCCACCACGCCGCCCGCGTCGACGGCGCCACGGCCTGGCAGCGGTTCCGGCGGATCACGCTGCCGATGCTGCGCCCGACGCTGTTCTTCGTCCTGGTCACGGGCATCGTCAGCGCCGCGCAGGTGTTCGACACCGTGTACGCGCTCACCAACGGCGGGCCACAGAACCGCACCGACCTCGTGGCGCACCGCATCTACGTCGAGGCCTTCGGTGCGGCCGCGGTCGGGCGGGCCGCGGTCATGGCGATCGTGTTGTTCGCGATCCTCGTAACGGCGACGATCGCGCAGCACCTGTACTTCCGACGACGGATCACCTATGACCTCGTTTAGCCGGCTGTTCTCGAGCACAGCGATCTACGCGGGGCTCGCCATCGGCGCCGTGATCACATTGACCCCGTTCACGCTCGGCCTGCTAACGTCGTTCACCTCCGCGCAGCAGTTCGCCACCCGCTCGCCGCTGGGCATCCCGGACCCGCCGACGTTGGCCAACTACACCGGGCTTGGCGACGCCGGTTTCGGCCGGGCGCTTGCAGTGACCGCGTTGATGACCGCCGTCATCGTGGTCGGCCAACTGACCTTCAGTGTGCTGGCCGCATACGCGTTCGCACGGCTGACGTTTCGGGGACGCGACGTCCTGTTCTGGATCTACATCGCGACGTTGATGGTGCCGCCGACGGTGACGGTGGTGCCGCTGTATCTGATGATGGCGCAGGTCGGTCTGCGCAATACGTTCTGGGCGCTGGTGTTGCCGTTCGTGTTCGGGTCGCCGTACGCGATCTTCTTGCTGCGTGGGTACTTCCGCGCGATCCCGGCCGACCTGATCAGGGCAGCGCGCATCGACGGCGCGAACACGCTGGATGTGCTCGTCCACGTCGTAATACCCGCCAGCAGAGGAATCCTGGTCACGTTGGCCCTGATCACCGTTGTCTCGCAGTGGAATAACTTCATGTGGCCGCTGGTGATCACCAGCGGCAGTAAGTGGCGGGTGCTGACGGTGGCCACCGCCGGCCTGCAGTCGCAATACAACGCGCAGTGGACGCTCGTAATGGCCGCGACCACCGTGGCGATCGTCCCGCTGATCGCGCTGTTCATCGTCTTTCAGCGGCACATCGTCAGCTCGATCGTGGTCAGCGGCCTGAGATGACACTGAAGTTGAAGTCTTCCACGCTCATTGTGGTCGCTCTCGTCGCCGTGATGGCCGTGCTGCTGGCGGCCGCGGTCGTGCTGGGCCGCACGGCCGAACCGAGCGGAAAGACCGTGGTCACGGTCCGGTTGTGGGATCCCCAGGTCGCGGCCGCATACCGAAAGTCCTTCGCCGAGTTCGGCCGGCGCCACCCCGACATCGAGGTGCGCGTCAACGTCGTCGCGTACTCAACCTATTTCAACACGCTGCGCACCGACGTCGCCGGCGACAGCGCCGACGACATCTTCTGGATCAACAACGCCTATTACGCCGGTTACGCCGACAACGGGAGGCTCATACCGGTCACACCGAGCCCAACGTGGGAGCCGGCCATGGTGGACCAGTTCACCCGCGACGGAAACCTCTGGGGAGTTCCGCAACTCACCGACGCGGGAATCGCCGTCTACTACAACACGGACCTGCTCGCCAAGGCGGGCGTCGATCCGGCTGTTCTCAACACCGTTCGGTGGAGCCCCGACGAGAGCGCAGATACGCTGCGGCCCGTGCTCGCCCGCCTCACTGTCGACGAGGCCGGACGCAGCGCTGCCACACCAGGATTCGACGCCGACCGTATCCGGCAGTGGGGCTACAACGCGGCCAACGATCTGCAGGGCATCTACCTGAACTACATCGGCTCGGCCGGCGGGCTGTTCTCCGACGACGACCGCTTCGCGTTCGACAACCCGCCCGCCGTCGCGGCGTTCCGCTATCTCATCCAACTGATCAATCGGGACCACGTCGCGCCACCTGCCTCGGACACCAACGACAATGGCGACTTCTCCCGCAACCAGTTCCTGCAGGGCAAGATGGCGCTCTTTCAGTCGGGCACGTACAACTTGGCCAACGTCGCGGCCAACGCGAGTTTCCGGTGGGGTGTCGCGATGCTGCCCATCGGTCCGGTGGGCCGCGTCAGCGTCACCAACGGGATTGCAGCAGCCGAAAATTCGGCGTCGCGCCATCCCGACGCGGTTCGCGAGGTGCTCGCCTGGATGGGCAGCGAACAAGGCAACGCCTACCTGGGCGCCGGCGGCGCCGCCATCCCGGCGGTGCTGGCCGCGCAGCGAACCTACTTCGACTACTGGGCCGGGCGGGGCGTCGACGTGAGCCCGTTCTTCGACGTGCTGAAGGGCCGACGAATACCGGCGCCGGGCGGAGCCGGGTTCGCTGCCGGATTCGAAGCGATCAAACCCTATTTCGACGAAATGTTCCTGGGCCGGCGCGACGTCGTCCGCACGCTCTACGACGCTCAGGCCGCCGCGAACTCCGCCGCGGCGCGCTAGTTCGTCGAGATCAACAGCACCTCACTGGCCACCGCGGCGCCGCACACGGCGATCACAATGGCGAACGTCATCCAGTCCGCCCATTTCGGCCGCGACGGCACCGCGGAGATCTGGCCCGTGCCGCCGCGCGCGGTGATCGCGTCCCCCATCTCGTCGGCGCGGCGCAATGCGACCGTGATTGCGGTGGTAACCATGTCGATCACCTCGGCTGCCCAGCGTCGCCGTCGCGCCCGTCGGCCTCGCGGTACCGGACTAGGGCGCAACCGCCGGGCGGCGTAGAGCACCCGGAATTCATCGATCAGCATCGGAAAGGCGCGCAACGCCAACGCCAACGCCACGGCCCATTCGTCGACCGGGATCCGAAACCACCGCAGCGGCCGGCCCAACGTCGCGACGGCCGGGGCGATCTCGGCGACGTTGGTGGTCCACGACACCATCGCGCCAAGGCCGAGCAGCACGATCGACAACGCGGTGATGCGCAGGAAATTCAGGAGTCCGCCGAAACCGATGACGACCGACCCCAGGTGCAACACCGGCGACCCACCGGCGAGTGCCGCGGTGAAACCGCCGAATGCCAGCAGAATCCACAACCAGCGCGGGATGGACGGCAGCGCCCCACGCGGAATGTGTGCCATCCATGCCGCGGTCAGCACGAGTGCGGCGACTGCCCCGATCGGCACCCAGCCCGGATAAAAGGTCAACACCACCGAGATGCCGAAGACCACTGCGAGTTTGGTTCCGGCCCAGAGGTCGTGGATCGGCGACCGCCCCGGCACGGGACGGAGCAGCACGACAGGCCTACGCCGGCGTGGCGGTTTCTGCGTCGCCGCCGTCATGTCATTTCCCCAGCCGTCGCGGGTGTGCGCTCCAGCACACCCTCGGACAGGTGCAGGGTGCGGGGGCAGAGCTCTTCCAGACCCGCAAAGTCGTGCGAGATCACCACCACGGTCAGGCCGTCTCGGCGGCGTAGATCTTCGAGCAGCCGGAGCAGCCCGCGCTGGCTCGCCGCGTCGAGCCCTGCCAAAGGCTCGTCGAGGATCAGCGCGCGTGGCGCGCGGGCCAGCAGCCCGGCGAGCACCACCCGCCGCATCTGGCCGCCGCTGAGCTGGTCGATGCGCCGAGTGGCCAGCGTGGGGTCGAGACCCACTGTGGCCAGTGCCGCCGCGACCCGCCGCGTGTCGTGGTGCGAAAACCCTGCCGCGGAGGCCACTTCGCGGTCAACACGGTTACGCATCAGCTGCAGCCGCGACGCCTGAAACGAGATCGCGACAGCGCCCACCTGCTCGGCCGCCGGCCGCCCGTCCAGCAGGCAGGTTCCGGTGGTCGGCACCGTTAACCCGGCCATGATCCACGCCAACGTGGATTTGCCGGAGCCGTTGCCGCCGTGGATCAGCAGACCGTCGCCTTCGCTTACCGTGAAGCTGACATCGCGCAAAGCCGCTGCGGCCCAGGGTGTTCCGCTGCCGTATTCGTGGCCCACGCCCTCGAGCTGCAGCACCGGTCGACCAGTCGTGGTGCCGTGCTGCAGCGACGGCCTCGGTGGTGCGACGATCTCCACCATGTCGGTGTTGACGGCGGATCCGTTGCCAGTCAAGTTGATGGTGCTGTCGGCGGAGTCGGCCTCGTTGTTGTAGTGGGTGATGTGCACCAGGGCCATTCGGTGGTGCTCCCGCAGGCGTGACAGCACACCGAGCAGCGCGTCGCGGCCCTGCTGGTCGACCATGTTGGTGACCTCGTCGGCGATGAGCAGCGACGGTTCCCGTGCCAGCGCCGCGGCCACTGCCAACCGCTGCAACTCGCCGCCGGAAAGGGCACCGGTCTCACGCTCGGCCAGGCCGTCGAGTCCCACCTCTTCGAGCAGGCGATCCACGTCGGTGTGCGTTCCCGGCGGCAGTCCCCACACCACGTCGTCGGCGACGCGCGTGCCGAGCACCTGGCTTTCGGGGTGCTGCATGATCACCGCGGTCCCGCCGATCTTGCCGAGCCCGACCGCACCGGGCCTGTCCACGATGCCGGCTGTCGGCTGCCGCCCCGCAAGGAGCAACATCAAGGTCGTTTTGCCCGACCCGTTCGCGCCCGTCACCGCGACGTGCTCGCCGGGTTCGAATGTCAGCGTCAGCGGGCCGAGCGCGTCGTGATCGGCGGCCGGATAGCGGAAGCGGACATCGCGCAGCCGCACCGGAACGGGCGCGACCGGTCCGGTGTCGAGTGGCGTTTCCAGCTGGTGGACGTCCGGAATGACGAACAGGCGCCTCAGCACCCGGGACAGCGCCCACCAGCCGATCAGGCTGACGATCACGACGGACACCGCTGACGAGCCGCCGATCAGCCACGGCCAGTAGTGGAGCGCGGTGGCAAAGATCTGCTTGAACCGGTCCGACGCGACCTGCAGGTGGGGTATCCGCGCGAGCACCGCGGCCAGACCGTTGACGTTGGCGGTCAGCGAATCGAAGATCAGGTTCCGGAGCCGCGACAGCACCATCAGGGCCAGCACCGACAGCCCGCCGACGGCCACACCGGCGCACAATGCCGCGATCACGACGGTGATGGTGCCGCGACGTCGTCGCTTGACGATTCCCGTCAGCCCGCCGATGTAGGCGCAGTGGACCACCGTCATCAGCCCGCCCATGCCGGCGACCAGAAAGGCGATCACGCCACCCGCGACGGTCGCGGCAATCAGCACCCTGATGCGGTAGCGGTAGGCCAATATGCCCATCGGAACGGTGCCGAGCAAAGACAATCCGGCCGCGAAAGGGACGACGACGGCGATGATCGCGGTGGCCGCGGACAGAGCGGCCATGACGGAAGCCTGGGCCAGTTCACCGGGATGCAGCGCCCCGCGCGTCGCACCGCCGGTCTTGGTCATTTCTCGATTCTGCCAGCCGGCACCGGGCACCTGTGTGCAGCAACACGTTGATGTGCATAGAAAATCTATATAATTTGGGGCTATGGGGTCACCGGCATCGGCCCACACGTCGCTGGGCGTCGAGCTGCTTGGCGTCGTGGCCAGGCTCAACCGGCTGGCGACGCAGCGCACCCGGCTGCCCCTGCCGTGGGCACAAGGCCGGTTGCTGTCGACGATCGAGGATCAAGGCGAGGCGCGGATCTCCGACCTCGCCACCCTCGACCACTGCGCTCAGCCGACGATGACCATGCAGGTGCGGCGGCTCGAGGATGCGGGACTGGTGACCCGCACCCCCGATCCCGACGATGCGCGTGCGGTTCTCATTCGCATCACCCCCAAGGGGGTCGAAACCCTGGCCCGGGCTCGCGCCGACCGCGCCGCCGTCGTCGACCCCGCCATTGCCCGGCTGTCCGCCGACGACCGGCAGACATTGGCGGCCGCCGTTCGTGTCCTGCGCCGGCTGCTGGACGACGCGGCGTCCGCGCCGCGAATCTCGGCCCCGAAGCGACTCTCGAAATAAGTCGCCGGTCGTGCGCTACACGGGAACCGCCTGCGTGTGCCACGCTCACCAAACTTCGAGTCACATCGCGAACGCGAGAAACTGCGTCACCTGAGCCGGCGAGAAGTTGTTGTCAGACACGAACACCAGAGACTGACGGCCGTCGGGCAGCACGGGCCCGAGCGCGATGCCCTCGATGTTGTCCAGCGGTGGAACGCCATGGGTCGTCGCCAGGTCGGCGATCAACGTCTTCGTCATCGCTCTGGGTTGGTTGCCCCGCAGGGATGCCCGGCCCAGCACGTCATCGGCACCGACCACCTCGGCGCGGTAGACGCGCGCCACGTTGCGGATGCCGTGTGACCGTTCGACGATAAGGAATGTAGTGTCGCCGAGGGCCACGAGGTCGGATAGACCCGGATCCACGGATTCAGCAGCAGCGGGCCGCCGGGCGCGTCGGTGCGCCGTTCCCCCTCGCTGCACCAGTACAGCTGTTGGCGACGGGCATCGAACGCGATCCCCTCCGGATCCGGCGGAATCACCGGCGGCTGCGCATCGGCTGCCAGCTGCGCGAACGGCCGGCCCGCCGGGTCGAGCAAGGGATGGGTGCCGACGAACTGAATGTCACCAATGCCGTTGTCGGACAATGGCACTCGCACGGTGTAGAAGCGTGCCGGGTTGTGCGTTGACCGGTCGTCGCTGATCGCGTAGTGGACCTGACCACCGGCGTCATAGCTGATCCCCGACAGCCCGCCGACCGTCGTCGCGTCGAAGCTGTATCCGGTCGGAAACTGGGCCGCGCCGAGAAAGTGGAGGCCGGAGGCTTGTTCCCCGGTGCGCACGCCGCGGCGGCGAGGCACATCGCCGGGAGGATGCGGCGCAGCATCGAGCCTAAAGCGTGTCGAAACAACTGGCTTCGGTCCAGTCTCCGTAGCAGTAGGGCGATTTGGCTGAGGATGAGGAAGCCTTCGTGCGCGGCGAGGGTGGTTTCGTAGTGTCGGTCGATGCGGCGGCAGTGGTTGATCCAGTCGTTGGTGCGTTCAACGACCCAGCGCCGGGGCTGGGCAGATGAATCTGTTTCCTGGTTTCGGACCTGAGATGGCGTCGACGGTGACTCCGGCCTTGGCGGCGGCCCGGGCGACGGTGCCTCCGGTGTAACTTGTCGGCCCACACGTGGGGATGGTCGGTGCGGCCCGGTTCGCGCGGCGTAACAGTGTGGGGAATGCGCTTCGGTCGTGGGTGTTCGCGGGGGTAACGACGGCAGCGACGAGGATTCCGCCCAAGTCGACGAGGATATGGCGTTTGACGCCGTCGACCTTCTTCGCGCCGTCGAACCCACGCGGCCCGGCCACCGGTGACGCTTTCACCGATGAGGAATCCACCACCGCAGCGGACGGCCTTCGGCGGCGTCCGGCGCGGGTTCGGACCTCACCGCGGATCGCGGTGAGGATGCGCGTCCACACGCCGGCGCGGCACCAACGCAGGAAGTGTTTGTGCGCCGCCGACCAGAAGATGGTGAAGTCGTGCGGCAGGTGACGCCACGCGCAGCCAGTTCTGAGGACATAGGGGGCGGCGTCGAGGTATTCGCGCCACCGCTGCGGCGGGCACGGCCTGCCGCCGCGCCGGTGGTCGGGAACGATGAACCGCTGGATGCGTACCCAGGCGTTGTCGGACAAGTCGGATCGGTACCGGCGGCGCTCACGCCGGAGAGGGTCACATGACATCCGATGCTCAGCACCGGATCCGACACGACACCGATGGCGGCGGTGGTGTCGGTGCCGGGTGCCAGACTGCGGATTGATGGCCCGGCACACCACGTTCCGCTACTGCCTCGATCCGACAGTCGAGCAGCACGACGTGTTGTCCCGGCATGCCGGGGCGTCGCGGTTTGCGTTCAACCAGTGTCTGCCGATGGTGAAAACCGCGCTCACCCAACGGCGGAGCGACCCGGACCTCGTGGTGCCGTGGTCGGGGTTTGACATGATCAACACGTTCAACGCGTGGAAGAAGACCGCCGACGCCGGGCGGATCTTCGTGGTCGACTCGGGTGGCGCGCCTCGATCGTCGTTACGGGGCTGCTGTGGCGCACGCAGGTGTGTCCGCAGGTGTTCGAGGAAGCCGCCGTCGACTGCGGTCGCGCGCTGGCCGCGTGGTCGGACTCCCGGTCGGGTAAACGCAAGGGCCGCCGTGTCGAATTTACCCAGTTCAAGAAGAAGACCGGCAGTGTGCCGTCGTTTCGGCTGCGCAACAAGCACCCCAAGGGGGGCAAGCCGGCGATCCGCGTCGGCCAGACCCATCCTCGGTCGGTGACTCTGCCCGGGATCGGTGCTGTTCGGGTGCACGACGACACCCGACCGTTGCGGCGGCTGTTGGCCAACGGCCGGGCGAAGATCTGCTTCGCCACCGTGTCCCACCGGGCCGGGCGTTGGTGGTTGGCGCTGAATGTTGAGGCCGCCGACCTACACCACGCCCACCGGCACCCCCGACGCGACGACAGTGACCATGGTGGCTGGGTCGGGGTGGACCGCGGCCTGTCGGCGTTTGTGGTCGCGGCCACCGCCGACGACACCGAGGTGGCCCGCGTCGATGAGCCGCCCAAACCCCTTGTTGCCGGGATGCGCCGGCAGCGCCACCTCGCGAAATCGTTGTCCCGCAAACGGAAAGGATCGAAGAACAGAAACGATGCTGCGGCCCGCCTGGGCCGCCATCACCACCGCGTCGCCAACATCCGCGCCAACTTCCTGCACCAGGTCACAGGCAAGCTCGTCAAGACCCACGACCGGCTCGTCCTCGAAGACCTCAACATGGCCGGCATGCTGCGCAACCACTGGCTGGCCCGGGCGATCTCCGACGCCGGGTGGGCCGAATTCGCCCGAATCTTGCGCTACAAACAGTCCTGGCATGGCGGCGCGGTCGAGACCGCCGACCGCTGGTTCCCATCCAGCCAACTCTGCTCGCATTGCGGCGCCCGCAACACCGAGTTGACCCTCGCGAACCGAGTATTCACCTGCTCGTGCGGGCATTCCGCGGACCGCGATCGGAATGCCGCGGTCAACCCCGCCCGCTGGGGCCAGGACAATCACGCTTCACCTCGAACCCCGGACCCCCAAGCAGGAGGCCGGGCCACCAACGCCCGCCGACGGGACGGCGCTGGCCAGCACCCCACTCGTGCTGGCGAAACCAGCCCGAATGACGCGGGAACCGACGTTCACACCGCCACCGCGGCCTGATCCGACGACCCCCGAGAAGGGCGGTGCCGACCACCCACCAGGGTTGTTCGACACGCTTTAAGTCAGCGATCCGACGAGCGTGCCGACCAGATAGGTCGCCGCGATCGCGACTGCGCCGAAGGCCAACTGTCGCACCGAGGCCCACCAGACCGGCTTACCGGTGAACCGGGCCGCTGCACCGCCGGCGATCACCAGGCCGACGCCGCCGCAGACCAAACCCGCGAGCAGCGAAGGGAAGCCGACCAGGTATGGGATGAGCGGAATGATGGCGCCGATCGCGAACATGATGAACGACGAGACAGCGGCCAGCCGCGCCGACGGCTTCTCGCGGGGATCGATTCCGAGTTCCTGGACCATGTGGAAATGGACCGCCTGGTTTTCGTCCTCGTGGATCTCATCGGTGGCGGCCCGTGCGGTCTTCTCGCTCATCCCCATCCCGACGAGCATCTGCACGAGTTCGTCCTTCTCCCCTTCCGGATAGGTCTGCAGCGCGCGGCGCTCGATGCGGACCTCGGAATCGATCTGTTCGTTGGCGGTGGTGACGGAGGTGTACTCGCCAAGCGCCATGGAGAACGAGCCCGCAAGGAGTCCGGCGACACCGCTGAGCACCACGGTGTGTGCGTTGGCGCTGGCCGCGACGCCCGCGATCAACGCGGCGTTGCTCACCAGTCCGTCCATCGCGCCGAAACTGGCGGCGCGCAGCCATCCACCCGACACGTCGGTGTGGCTGTGATCGATCTCATGCGGCAGCCCCGCGCGCACTTCCGGCGGCGGCGCGCCCCCGTCTGACTGTGTCATGGCGGTTATTGAACGCCTGCCCACGGACCAACTGCTACTCAGGCTTGCCTGCCTTCGCGGAGTGATGGATGAGCCCGCCCGAACGGGCTACCGTCGGGTTATGACGTCGAATACGGCCGAGATTTCGCCCCGGCTCTCCGAGCATCTCCGCAACACCTTGGACGGCCGCTGGCGACAGGTGAAAAACCGGATCCGCGAACAGATGTCCAATGAAATCTTCCGACCGCATTACACGCCCAACACGGTGATCGCCCGGGCGAAGGCGATGGAGCAGCTGAGGATCATCGCCGCCGCGGGGGCCGCCGAGGACGGCTTCCGCAAAGAGCACGGCGGCACGGGCGACGTCGGCGCCGCGGTGACCACCATCGAGATGCTGGCGATGTCGGACCTGTCGCTGATGGTGAAGGCCGGCGTCCAGTGGGGTCTGTTCGGCGGCGCCGTCGAGAACCTCGGCACCGAGCGCCACCACGAGGCATACGTCCAGAAGATCATCAACCTGGATCTTCTCGGGTGCTTCGCGATGACGGAGACCGGGCACGGCAGCGACGTGCAGTCGCTTGAGACCACCGCCACGTACGACCGGGAGACCGACGAGTTCATCATCGACTCGCCCACGCCGACGGCGCGTAAGGATTACATCGGCGGAGCGGCCGAAACAGCCTCCATGGCAGCGGTTTTCGCGCAGCTGATCACCGCCGGCCCAGGAGAGGAGCCGGAAAGCCAAGGTGTGCACTGCTTCCTGGTGCCGATCCGGGACGGCCAGGGCAACGACCTGCCAGGCGTCACGACGTCGGACTGCGACTACAAGGGCGGCCTGCCGGGTGTCGACAACGGTCGCATCGTGTTCGACCACGTGCGGATCCCGCGAAACAACCTGCTGAACAAGTACGGCGACGTCGCGGCGGACGGCACCTACTCTTCGCCGATCGAGAACCCGAACCGCAGGTTCTTCACGATGCTGGGCACGCTGGTGCGGGGCCGGGTGACGGTCGGGGGCAGCGCGGCGGCGGCCGCCCTTGTGGCGATGGACATCGCGACCCGGTATGCGTTGCTGCGCAGGCAGTTTTCCGCGCTGGGCGAGGACAAGGAAGTCCTGCTGATGGATTACCTGGTGCATCAGCGCCGGCTGCTGCCGCTGATCGCGCGGTCATATGCGCTGGAGTTCGCCCAGAACGAATTGGTGGCCAAGCTTCACGAAATCCAGACCACCGAGATCGCAAACCCCGAGGAGCAGCGTGAGCTCGAGTCACGGGCGGCGGGCCTGAAGGCGGCCAACACCTGGCATGCCAGTCACGCGATCCAGGAAGCGCGTGAGGCCTGCGGCGGCGCAGGCTATCTCGCCGAGAACCGGCTGATCGGGCTGCGCGGCGACACCGACGTGTTCACCACGTTCGAAGGCGACAACCACGTGCTGATCCAGCTGGTGGCCAAGGAACTGCTGACCGCATATGCCGACGACGTCCGCGGGATGAGCCCCGCGGAGTGGGTGCGGTTCGCCGCGAACATGGTCGGTGATCAGGTGCTGAAACGCACTGCGGCGCAGGCGATCATGCAGACGATCATCGACAGCCGCCAGGACAACGAGGAAGAGGGCAGCCTCTTCAACCGCGGCACGCAGGTTCAGATGTTCGAGGACCGTGAAGAGTACCTGCTGTCGACGGTCGCCCGGCGCTTGCAGAGCAGGTCGAAGGAGATGGATGCGTTCGACGCGTTCAACGAAGTGCAGGACCATGTGCTGCACGCGGCTACCGCGCACATCGACCGCATCATCATGGAGGCTTTCGTCGCGGGGATCGACTCATGTGAGGACGAGGAGACCCAGAAGGTGCTCAACTGGGTATGCGACCTGTACGCGCTGTCGGTGATCGAGGATGACAAGGCGTGGTACATCGAGCACCGCTACCTGTCGACCGACCGCGCGAAGGCGGTGACCCGCGCCATCAACGAACGCTGCCGCACGCTGCGGCCGTACGCGCAGGCCCTCGTCGACGGCTTCGGGATACCGGAGCAGCTGCGGGATGTGCCGATGCTGCACCCCGAGCGGATCGGCGAAGACTGATCGGAGCTAGCCCGGGACGGGGTCGAGCGCCTTCAGCGTGCCGTCGGGGCCAAGCTGGTAGCGGACGGTGCCGATGCCCGTCGGGCGGCCGGGTTCGTCGTTGGCCTGCTGCCACTGGTACTGGACCGTGACGGTGTCCTTGCCCGACCTGGCCACCGTCGTATACGGCCGCGGATTCGGCGTCGCTGTGCTGACGAAGGTGTTGTGATCGAAGAAGAGCAGGTGCGCTAGCGCGTCCGGCGCGGAGCCCGCGTCCACCTGCACCCAGTACAGGCGGCAGTCGCTCGTGTGGCCCTTGCCGGCCTCGTGCCACGACGCACCGCCACCCGGCAGCGGGAGAGCCGCGATCGCCGCGGACACCGTGTCAGGCGTCGGCCCGTCCGACGGTGAGCAGGTGTCCGCTGTGACAGGCGGGGATCCCGGCGGCTTCCAGCCGCATCCCGCGGCGACCAGGCCGAGCGCCAGCAACAAGGCCATCAGTGCGCGCAGCCGCATGCGCCCAACGATATGGCAGTCACATGAGGGCATCCTTAGAGCGCCCGGCCGGGCAGTGTGTTTTGCGTATAGGTTTTTCGCGGTGACTGATCCGACGGCCGACGATCGCGCGCGTGCCGGTGGGCGGGGTTGGCGCACGGCGCCGGCACTGCTGACCGGGCCGCTGGGTCCGCTCGTCGGCGGGCAGTGCCTCGGGCAGCTGGCCGACGGGCTGGCGCAGATCACCTTCGCGCAGTTCGTGTTGTTCGATGTGGCCCGCGGCGCCTCCCCGGGCCGTATCGCGGCCGTGCTGGCGGTGACGCTGCTGCCATTCAGTGTCGTCGGGCCGCTGGCCGGGGTGCTGATCGATCGGTGGGACCGCCGCCGCACGCTCATCGTGGTGTCCGTTCTGCGCGCGCTGCTGGCCGTCGCCGGCATCGCCACAGTCGAAACCCGATCGACGATCGCGGCGATCGTCGGGGTGCTGTTGCTGCTGTCCTCGTCGCGGTTTGTGCTCGCCGCCAAGGGCGCCGCGCTGCCGACAACCGTCCGGCACGCCGAACTGGTGACCGCCAACGCGGTGTCCGCCCTGGCCGGGATGACCGCATCCTTCGTCGGCGCGGTCGGCGGATCGCAGATCGTCGGCCGGTCGACTCCGGCCGGATTCGTCCTCGCTACGTTGTGCTATCTAGCGGCGGCCGTCGTGTTCACTCGGTTGCCGGACGTCGGCGGCCGACAACACGTGGCGCTGCTGTCGCGGTTGCGCCGTCTCGCAAGGGAACTCGCCGACGGGGCACGCGCGGCCGCTGGCGTCGCCGCGATCCGCTGGCCCCTGCTGGCCGTCACGGCCCACCGGTTCCTGCTGGGCGCCGGCTTCGTGGTGTTGGTGCTGATCGCCGATTCCCGCTACAACCTGCGGATCTCGGGATATGGGGTGGCGCTGGCCGCGACCGGGCTGGCGGCGTTCGCCGGAACCCTCGTCGCGCCGCCACTCGGCCGCCGGTACTCCCCCGCCGTGCTGGTCCCGGCGGCGTTCCTGCCCGCCGCCGCCGCGGCGTACGTCGGCGGCATGTTCGGATCGCTGGTGGTGCTCGGGTGCTGCCTGGCGGTGGTCGCGTTCGCGTTTCAGGTGCTCAAGATCGCCGTTGACGCGCTGGTCGGCGGCACCGCCCCGGACGCGGTGCGCGGTCGCGTGTTCGCGGTCTACGACGTGCTCTACAACGTCGCGTTCGTCGTCGCCGGGCTGGCCATGGTCCCGCTGTGGGAGATCGGCCGGGAACGCTCGCTGCTGTGGCTGATCGCGGCAGGTTTCGTGGCCGGCTGGGTGCTGATCGGCGCCGTGATGCTCGGGTGGCGACCCCGGCGATCCCCCCGCGGTCCGGGTCAGCGGAGGGCACCCGGGCGCGCCGCGGCCCTAGTACTCGGCGCGCTGCCCGCCCTGGCCTTTCCGGCGCCGTCCTGGTGGTGGCTGGCCTGGGTGGCAGTGGTCCCGCTGCTGCTGGTGGTGCGGGCCGCGCCGACGCCGCTCGAGGGCGGTGTGCGGGCATGGTGTGGTCTTGGCGGGTTCGTGCTGAGCACGCAGTACTGGCTGGCGCCCAACGCCGGTCCGATGCTGGTCGTCATGGCGGCCCTGATCGGCGTTTTCTGGGTGCCGTGGGGGTGGGCCGCGCACAGGCTGCTGTCCGGAACGGTCGATGCCCGCCGGATGCTCGCTGCGGTGATCGTGCTGCCGAGTGCGTGGGTGATGGCCGAGGCGGTGCGGTCCTGGCAGAGCCTGGGCGGCCCGTGGGCGCTGCTCGGCGCGTCGCAGTGGAACCAGCCGGCCACGCTGGCGTCGGCGTCACTCGGCGGGGTGTGGCTGACGAGTTTTCTGCTCGCCGCCGCCAACACCGCGATCGCCGGCGTGATCTGCCATCGCGGAGCACGGGGTCGGGTGCTCGGGCTGGTGGTCCTCGTGGTCTGCGTGTCGGTCGGTCCGTTGTGGTTCCTGGTGGGACCGGCACCTCCGGCCGGGCCGAGCGTGCGGGTGGCGCTGGTGCAGCCCGGCCGCATCGACGATGCCGCCGCGCGCCTGGCGGCCGGGGAAAAGCTCACCGCGACGCTGGCGGGCCAGCGGACGAACCTGGTCGTCTGGGGGGAAAGCAGCGTGACCGTCGATCTGGCCACCCATCCCCACACCATGACGGACCTGGCGGATCTCGCCCGCCGGGTCGGCTCTGACCTGCTCGTCAACGTCGATGCGCCCGCGCCGTCAGGCGGCATCTACAAATCGTCGGTTCTCGTCGGGCCGACCGGATCGCTGGGCACCTACCGCAAGGTGCGGCTGGTGCCGTTCGGCGAGTACGTTCCCCTGCAGCCGGTGCTGGGCTGGGTCACCCATTTCACCAAGGCCGCGAGCCAGAACCGGCGGCGCGGCAGCGGACAAGTGGTGCTGCACGCCGGCCCGTTGGCCGTCGGACCGTTGATCAGCTACGAAGCGACCTTCTCCGACCTGCCGCGGCGCGAGGTCCAACTCGGAGCGCAGTTGCTGGCGTATCAAAGCTCCACCTCGACGTTTCAGGGAAGCTGGGCGCAGCCGCAGTTGGCGAGCCAGGCCGCTGTGCATGCCGTCGAAGTCGGCCGCGCGGCGGTCCATACCGGGTTGTCCGGCGACAGCTCGGCGTTCGACGCGCGGGGCCGTCAGCTTGCCTGGTGCCCGTCTGACTACCGCGGCGTGGCCGTGGTGGATGTTCCGCTCGGATCGGTGACCACCGTGTATCAACGCCTCGGGGATTGGGTGCTGGCACTGGCGTTTTCGATCCTGGCCGCCGCCGGCGTCGTGGCAACGCTCGGCTCAGCCGATGCGGCGCGATCGGAATCCGCTGCGAAGGCGGACTGGAACAGATAGGCCGTGGCGAGGCTGCGATACGGACGCCACGGCTCGGCGATGTCGAGCACCTGCTGCGGCGCCGGGAGATGGTCGAGTCGATAGACGCGCTGGATGGCCTTGCGCAGCGCAAGGTCGCCGGGCAACACGACATCCGCGCGGTCCAGGGCGATGATCAAGAAGCCGTGCACCGTCCACGGCCCGACACCGGGAATCCGGGTCAGGGCGGCCTCGATCTCCTCGTCGGAGAGGCGTTGCAGCTCGTCCTCGCGCAGCGAGCCGTCGACGAACCGGGACGCGACCGTGCGCAGCGTTTCGGCCTTGCGGCCCGACAGGCCCGCCTGCCGCAGATCGCCGGCGCCGGCCGCCAGCACTTGCGCCGGTGTCGGCATGTGACCGCCGAAAGCCTGCTGCAACTTGTCGAGGATGCGCCGGGTCGCCGCGACGGAGAGCTGCTGGCCGGCGATCTGAAAAACCAAGGCGCCGAAGGCGTCCAGCGGCGGCAGCTCGCGAAGCCACGCCCGCGGATCGAACCCGGGGTGCGCGTCGATCAACCGGGCGAGCGTGGGATCCGCGGCCCGCAGATGGGCCAGCGCGTCATTCACTCGCTGGCGGGGCCGGCGCTATCGGGCCCGCCATCAGTAGCGCGATGACGATGACGCCCTTCATACCTGAAATCGTATGCTCCCGGGCCGGGCTCGAAACGCCGATTGGTTGATCGCTTCGGATGTGCCAGTGACCTCCGGCCCTAGACGGTCGTGCCGCATACGGAAAAAGCTGAAACCAGCCACTCGCAGAAAGGACCCGGAGATTTGGCAGCACGTCGGACGATGCAGCGCCGGAAGCCGTCAATTGGTTTCCTGCGTGGGCTTTTGATAATGCCTGTTGTCTTGGCCGGCGCTGTCGTGGCGATCTATCTATTCCTGCTCGGCTGGGGGATTTTGATGCGGAAGAGATGGATCAGCGACAGGACACGGCAGCTCACCAAGCGGGGGAATCGCTATCTTCGTCAGATCGCCGGAACCCGCCCGGGAATGTTGTACTTCAACCTCAGCGCCTTGCACCACGTCGGTCGGCGCACCGGCCGGCCCTATGTGACACCGCTGAGTGCATACCCGCTCAACGACGGCTTCGTGCTCGCGGTGGCATACCCGCACGTTGACTGGTGTGAAAATGTCCTGGCCGCCGGGAAATGCACGCTCAGGTGGAACGGCAAAGAGTATGCGCTGGAAAGGCCCACGGTGATCCCCCGGGCGGAGGCGATGAAGGCCTATCCGCTGCTGGTGAAGCCCTTCCTCGCAGGCGCCGCCGGACAGAACAAGTTCGTGTGGCTGCGCCGCGCCGACCAGCACGGAGGGCAAGGTGCTGATGTCGGCGCCGCAGGTTAGCCGAGTTGGCTAGCCACGTTTTCGCAATGGGCGGCGGCGCTCCCGGGCACGCATCTGATCGCCACCGACCCATGGCCGATCAGCCAATCACCGGCACCGCGGTATTCCAACAACGGCACCTGGTCGTCGGATCGAGAAGATGTACGACATGGAAAGAAACCCCGATAAAACACAAGATTAAGTCCCTGGCCGCCGCTGCGCTGGCCGCCACCGCGATGGCCGGTGCGCCGGTCGCCGCGGCTACCACCGACGTGTACGTGCTGCCCGGAACCGCCGGGTACTGGCCGTTCATCCCGGCCACCCCGTTCAGCGTCAATGGGCCGGAGAACCCGTTCATCGACGCCAACTTCTACACCTGCGGCGGCGGCTGCTCGGTGACGGTGGTGCCGTACCCGCGCACGGTCGGGCCGCTGTTCGGGCCGAACGCGCCGACCGGCAACCAGTCGATCGCGATCGGCGTAAACCTAACCCGCCAGGGCATCGAGGCCAACCAGGGCACCAACGCCGTGGTGGCGGGCCTGTCGCTAGGGTCGCTGACCACCGATGCGGTGCAGCACTACTACGATACCCACCCGCAGGGAGCGCCACCGCCCAGCCAGCTGACATTCGTGGTGTCGGGCGACCTCAGCCGACCGACCCCGGTGTCGGACGGCATCCTGTCCTACGTGCCCGCCGGGATCACCGCGCCCTACCCGTTCGGCTTCACGGTCGCCCGGCCAGACGCCGACAGCCCATACAACACGACCGTGATCGTCGGGGAGTACGACGGCTGGGCGGACTTCCCGGACCGGCCCTGGAACCTGCTGGCCGACGCCAACGCGATCGCGGGGATACAGTACGTGCACAGCCCCAGCTCGCTGTCGACCAAGCCCGCGCAGCCCAGCGCCGCGGTGACCGACGCCGCGGGCGGGACCACCACCACCTACGTAGTGCCGACCCCGGAATTGCCACTGCTGGACCCACTGAACGGCAAGGTCCCCCAGCCAGTGATCAACAAGCTGAACACGACGCTAAAGCCGATCGTGGACCGCGGGTACTCGCGGAACGACACCACCAACGGCAGCAAGGCTCCGTTCCTGCAGCCCACCAACGGCTTGCCCAAGCTGGTGGTCCAGAAGCCGACCCTGCCCAAGCTGCCCAAGCCCTTCCGCGCGAGAGGAAAGAAATGAGCAACGGTGATCGAGCGTAAGAGATTCGAGTGGGGACAGCAGCCCACCTACCTGCAGTAGGTAACCGTGCGCGGGCACGCGCGCCGGGCTGGCCAACCACACCCGGTCCGGGTTGTGGGTTTGGTGGCCTATGCCGACGACGAGTAACCCCATCCACCCGCAGAAGCCCCGGTTCCCCAGCACATCCGCAGCGAGATCCGCGTCGAATGCGATGTCGCTCCAAGGCATCTGACCATTTGCGAATGCCGGCCGCCGTGGCGCGAGGATCTCGGACCCGACTGGACCCGCTTCCCGATCGCCCGCCTGCACTACACCAGGACCACCGGTCTGTGGACCCTGTACTGGCGCGACCAGAACCTCAAATACCACCGGTACCAACCACTCGACCCCAGCCCCCGAATCCAAGACCTACTCGACTACCTCGATAGCCGAGCCGATCCCATTTTCTGGGGATAACAACCGGTTACGCTCGTCCCAGTGATGCGCCGACCGGTTGAGCGCAAGACCACAACTGCGACTCGCAGAAGTTTGTCTCAGAACCCTGCCCTCAACGTTCGGTGAACAAGGGTCCGAGGAATCGCTCGATCAGCTGTAGTTCCGTGCCGGGCTCATTCACGGGCCAGTACCACAACGAAAGCACAACACGGATGAGCCATTGCGCCGCCGCCGGGTCGGGCTGAGAGCCGCCGATCATCTCCTCGGCAAGGGCTGATATCACTGGCGATGCGATTAGCCATGCGACGTCGTCGGCGTGTCGGGCAGAGCCCATTATCAGATGGCCCAACGGCTCGGCTCGGATGTGCTGCAATCCCACGACGACAGCTGTCACAACGCGATCCGCGCCGTGCAGGTCCTTGATGGTGTCGCGCACAGCTGCCACCACGCGGGCCGACAACCGAACGGTGACGGCATCGCGGATGGCGGTCTTTCCGCCGACGTGGCGATAGATAGTGGCGGGCGAACAGTGAGCCTTCTTGGCCAACGCCTCGATCGTGAACGTGTCGAAGCCGTTACGCGAAATCAGGTCGGCGGCTGCGGCATAAATCCGTTCGGTGGCCTCGTCGCGGCGGTCCCGCCCAACCAGCCAATCTTGCGCCATCGGCGACCTCCCTTCCGGAGATGGAGGCCGAAGCGATTCTCTCACGGTGAGAGATTTACGTCATATTTTCTCACGGCTGTGCCCAGCTCACCGATGGTGTCGTGCGCCCCGGACCAGCCACGCCTGCTGATTGGGCCTTTCAACTTCTTGGCTCGCCGTTGACGGCGGACGCCGCACCCGATCAACCTGAGCCCATGGCAGTCCTCGACGATCCGATCCAGTTCTTCGGTGACGAACCGATCCAGGACCCCTACCCCCTGTATGACCGCATGCGCAGCGAGGCACCGGTGCACCGAATCGGCCAATCGGTGTTCTACGCGGTGTGCAGCTGGGACGCTGTCGTGGAGTGTATTAACCGCGTCGAGGACTTCTCCTCCAACCTCACCGCCACCATGGTGTATCAGGCCGACGGAACCGTCACGCCGTTCACCATGGGGCCGCTGGACGATCCTTCACATGTGCTTGCAGTGGCCGACGATCCCGCACACGCTCTGCACCGCAAGGTGCTGGTTCCACATTTGGCGGCCAAACGCATTCGCGACATCGAGTCCTTCGCCACCCACACAGCTGACCGACTGTGGCGGGAGAGCGTGGATGGCGGGCAGATCGAGTGGATGAGCGCGATGGCCAACCGGTTACCCATGATGGTGGTCGCTCGGCTGATCGGCGTACCAGACGACGACGTCGACCAGCTGATCCGCTGGGTTTACGCCACCACCACGTTGCTCGATGGCATCGTCGAAGCGGATCAACTTCAAGCTGCCGGAGTCGCCGCCATGGAGTTGGGTGGCTACATCTTGGAGCACTTCGAAAAAACAGCAACCAACCCGGCAGACAATCTGCTCGGCGACCTCGCAAGCCGTTGCGCCAGTGGTGAGCTGGACCAAATCACCGCGCTAGGGATGATGCTGACCCTGTTCAGTGCAGGAGGCGAGTCCACTGCCTCCCTACTGGGCAGCGCCACATGGATACTGGCCACCCACCCCGAGATTCAGCGAGAAGTCCGCGACAACCCCGAACTGCTGGGACCGTTCATCGAAGAGGCGCTGCGATACGAACCGCCGTTTCGCGGCCACTATCGGCATGTACGCCACGACACCACCCTCGGCGGTGTGGAACTACTCGCCGATTCGAATCTCTTACTGATGTGGGGGGCAGCCAACCGCGACCCCGATCACTTCGAAAGCCCTGACGAGTTCCGGCTCGATCGACCTGCGGGCAAGGGCCACATCACGTTCGGTAAGGGCGCGCACTTCTGCGTCGGGGCCGCACTCGCCCGGTTGGAGGCCCAGATTGTGCTCGGTCAGCTCCTTGAGCGCACTTCGATGATCGAAGCCGCTGAAACCGGGCGGTGGCTGCCGAGCCTCCTCGTGCGGCGTCTCGAACATCTGAAACTGGCAGTGAAATGACCGAGCAAGCCGAGATCACCGCGTTCTACGAATTGTCCCAAGCCAAGGCCCGATACTGCCGGGCTCTCGATACCCGGGACTGGGACGCGCTGGCAGAACTGATGACAGCCGACGTCGAGTTCGCTCTGAGCGACGGCGATACCGAGGCCGTGATGACCCCTGGCCGCGACCAAACGCGGGCGACGCTGCAGTCGCACACTCGACGATGAGCGCCGCCACCAAGTTCGTCAGCTACGTCGTCAGGCCCCTAGGCCGCGCGGTTCTTCTCAATCTCCAAGCGGCGGCTCGAACCCGATGGCTGGGTACGGCGGGGTGGACGGGTGCGGTGAACACCGACTATGACCCGATGGATCCTGTCACCGCCGCGCAACCGTTCGACGCTTACCGGGCGTTGCATAGGGGTGGCCGGGTGCACTACAACCCGAAGCGGGCCACCTGGATTTTGAGTCGCCTGGAAGATGTCAGAAGCGCGCTGCGCGACACCGACCAGGTAACCAGCACCGAAGGGGTCACCCGGCTGAAGTTCTCGGCTCCGCTTGCAGTGCTCACCGATGGTGAGGAGCATGCGCGGCTGCGCAAGCAGGTCCAGCCGGGGTTCAGCAAGGGGGCGATGGACAGCTGGCGGGGAATAACCGAGAAGCTGGCCGTTGAACTCGTTGCCGACCTGCTGCGCAACCCCGGTTGTGATGTGGTGCAGCAGTTGGCGATTCCGATGCCCATACGGCTGATTGCTCAGATTCTGGGAGTTCCCGAATGCGACGTCCGCGACTTTCGGCGATGGTCGAAGGACGCCGTGCGAATCATGGACTTCGCGCCGACACCGAGCGGCCTGGTGGGAACCGCCAAGGCCATGGCAGCTGTGGCCGCGTTGCGCCGATACTTCCTGCGGCAGTTCTCCACCGGCGGGCTGAAGGGGTCCGGCACCGTCTTGGGTCGGCTGCTCGAACACAACACCGACGGCAGCCTCACCGACCACCAACTGTTCCTCATCGCAGTACATCTGCTGATCGCTGGCAACGAGACGACCACCAACCTGCTGGGCGGGATGTTCGACACCTTTGCCCATGACCCCGAACAGTACGATCTGATCCGCGCCAACCCCGACCTCATACCAATGGCCATCGAGGAGCAGCTACGGATCACCACCCCGATCCAGAATCTCTACCGCTACACCCGTGCCGACTACCAGGTCGGCGACGTCACCATCCCGAATGGATCACGGGTCCTGCTGTCCTTCGGGGCGGCCAACCGCGACCCGCTGGCCTTCGACAACCCCGACGAATACCGCGCCGACCGCAACCCCCGCACGCACGTTGGATTCGGCTACGGCGCACATATGTGCCTGGGCGCGCCACTGGCACGGATGGAAGCGCAGGCGGTGCTGCGCGAGTTGGTGAGCCAAATTTCCCGTATCTCAGCAGTCAACGAGACGATATGGTCGACCCACAGCTCACTCAGAGGGCCAACTCACCTACCGATCCGCCTAGCACCGGCCTGACCATCCGCGAGTTATGTCCAGCCAAATCGCAGCACCCAAATCCATCGCCACGCTGGTGACCAGCAGTTCTCGACACGCTTTGTTCGGTGTGGCGATCTCAGCGATCGGGTTGGCGCACATCGTGAGGCCTGAGCCCTTCGAGTCGCTCAACCGTCAGATGTTCACGCGCAACATCCGACGTCATGTCTACATCAACGGCGCTATCGAGACGTTGCTCGGCGTTGCGGTGATAGCCCCGCGCGCGCGCAGGTTTGTCCCCGTCTTAGGGGCGCTCTACGTCACCTACCTCGGCGGCAACATCATTCGTCGTCGCAGGGCCAGCCCAGGCGGCGCGTGAGCGCTCGGATTCGACGACCGTCGGCGATTTCGGTTATTGGCATCGTGGTGGACTCGGTATTGCACCGTCTCGAAATAGAAGAGATACGAGGGTCTCAAAACTCTGTGTCGGAGTCACCGTGAGCGCCAACGGCCCCTCGTGGGGTGTCCAACCGCCTATCCTTTATAGGACCCCGGGAAACGCTGGGGCGCGGGGATCGGCGGAGGGTCGGATGACGGCCGTAGCAGCGTGCCGGACGTGTGGCACCGAGCCCCTCGAGAACGCCCGGTTTTGCCACGGCTGTGGCTCACCAGTCGACGAAGCCGACAGCCACGCGGAGTACAAGCAGGTCACGGTTCTCTTCGCCGACGTGGTCCACTCAATGGACATCGCGGCGGCTGTGGGCGCGGAGCGGCTGCGCGAGATCATGAGCGAGTTAGTCGAACGCTCGGCAGCGGTGGTGAAGCGCTACGGCGGCACGGTGGACAAATTCACCGGCGACGGGATCATGGCGGTGTACGGCGCGCCAGCTGCCTTGGAGGATCACGCTTTTCGTGCTTGCTTGGCTGCGTTGGACATTCAGGCAGAGACGGCCAAACTGGCCGAGGAGGTCGAAGCGCGCGACGGTGTTGACCTGCGGCTGCGGGTGGGTCTCAATTCCGGTCAGGTGATTGCCGGTGAGATCGGTTCGGGTGCTTTGGGCTACACCGCGATTGGTGCGCAGGTGGGGATGGCGCAGCGGATGGAATCGGTCGCTCCGCCAGGCGGGGTGATGCTCAGCGAGTCCACCGCGCGGCTGGTCGGACATGCCGCCGTGCTGGGCGAGCCCGAACGGGCGCACATCAAAGGCGCCGACGCTGCGGTGCCCGCGCGTCGCCTGCTGGCGGCCCGGGCCGAACACGCGCGGCCTGGGCGACGCGAGCCAACCCTGGTCGGCCGCGACCGGGAGATGCACACGGTCGCTGGGCTGCTGGATCTGTCGATTAACGGCGAGGGCCGCGTCGCCGGGGTGGTCGGAGCACCCGGCATCGGCAAGAGCCGCACGGTCGACGAAGCGGCGAAGCTGGCCGACGCCCGCGGTATCCAGGTGTACTCCACCTTCTGCGAGTCACATGCCAGCGAGGTGCCCTACCGTGTGGCGGCCCGGCTGCTTCGAACGGTGTTCGGGATCAGCGACGACGCCCCCGATGCAGCCCGGGCGCGGGTGCGCTCGCGGATCCCAGACGCGAATCCCGAAGATTTGCTCCTGCTGGACGACCTGCTCGGTATCGGCGACCCCGGGGTAGCACTGCCCGCCATCACCCCCGATGCCCGCCAGCGCCGCTTAGCCGCCCTGTTGAACGTTGCCACGCTCGCTCGGAACGCACCGGCGGTGTACGTGATCGAGGACACGCACTGGATCGACGAGGCCAGTGAGTCCATGCTCATCGAATTCGTCGGCGCGGTTCCTCAAACCCGGTCGCTGGTGTTGATCACCTACCGTCCCGAATACCGGGGAGCGCTGTCGCGGGTACCGCGTGCTCAGACGATCGCCCTGGCGCCGTTGAATACTGCACAGACTGTGGCGTTGACCGCCGAGCTGCTGGGCACCCACCCGTCGGTCGACGGGCTGACCGCTCAAATAGCGGAAAGAGCGGCCGGGAACCCGTTCTTCGCCGACGAGATCGTGCGCGACCTGGCCGAACGCGGCGTGCTCGATGGCGATCGCGGCGCCTACATCTGCCGCGATGACGGCGCCGACATCAGCGTGCCGGCAACGCTGCAGGCCACTATCGCCGCCCGCATCGACCGCCTCGGCGCCCCCGCCAAACAGGCCTTGTACGCCAGCGCGGTCATCGGCGCCCGGTTCAGGCCCGATCTGCTGAACGCCGTTTTGGGCAAGACCAGCGGATCCGCGACCGCCATCGCCGAACTGCTGCGGGTCGAGCTCATCGACCAGCTGCGGTTCAACCCGCGCGCCGAATACGCGTTCCGGCATCCGCTCATCCGCACGGTGGCTTATGAATCGCAACTGAGGGCCGGCCGCGCCCAGTTGCACCAGCTGGTGGCGGCGGCTATCGAGGAAAATAACCGCGGCTCGGCCGACCAGAACGCCGCCGTGATCGCCGAACACCTCGAGGCGGCGGAGGATCTGCGCGCGGCCTTCGAGTGGCACATGCGCGCCGGAACATGGTTGTTTAACCGCGACCGCGCCGCGTCCCGGATCAGCTGGCAGCGCGCCCGTCGGGTCGCCGACAGACTGCCCGCCGACGACCCGGACCGGATGGCGATGCAGATCGCGCCCCGAACCCTGCTGTGCGGCACCGTGTGGCTGGCCGGTGGCAGTGTCGCCGACACCGGTTTCGAGGAACTGCGAGAGCTGTCCGCGGCCGGCGGCGATAAGGCATCACTCGCGATGGGCATGGCGGGGCTGGTCATGGCACTGGCCGGGCATAACCGTCTTCGCGAGGGGTCGCAGCTGGCCTCGGAGTTGATTGCGCTGATTGAGGCGATCGGGGATCCCGCACTGACGGTAGGCCTGCTCTTAGCCGCTAGCTACGCCAAGTTCGAGGTCGGCGAGATGACCGAAGCCCTGCGCTTCGCAGAACGCGTAATCAACCTGGCTGACGGCGATCCCACCAAGGGCAATCTGCTCACGGGATCGCCACTGGCAAGGGCGACCATGACGCGAGGCTTCATCAGACTGTGCCTGGGCATCAACGGATGGCGCTCCGATGCCGACGCGGCGATCACGATGGCTGCCCCGGTCGACCCGACAAGCCACGTAGCGGCGATCTTCTACAAATACATTCTCGCCATCCCGATCGGCGCGCTGCCTGCTAACACGACCGCCCTGGGCGAGAGCGCCGATGCACTGCGGATCGCCGAGCAAGCCGGCGACGACTTCACGCTGGCTCTTGCCCAGCTCACTCGGGGCCTGGTCCTGGTCCACCACGCCGGTCCACATCGGGAGAAGGGCTTCAACCTCCTCACCCTGGCCCGTGACGCTGCCTTGAAGGAAGGGTTCACCATGAACGCGCTCGCGATTGTCGACCCCGAGATAGCACGAGAGAAGGCCCGAAATGGCGATATCGAAGGTGCCATCGAGCTGTCCCGAGTGGCCATTGACGACATGTTCGACAGGGGCTCGATGCTCTTGCGCGGGGTTGCCACTACGGTCCTGGTGGAATCGCTGCTTGATCGCGGCGCCAGTGGCGACCTGCAAGAAGCACAAGCTGCCATCGACCGACTGGCAGCCGTACCCACCGACCCCGGATTCATACTGCACGAACTCCCTCTGCTGCGGCTGCGCGCACTGTTGGCAAGGGCCCGCGATGACGAGGCTGGCTACCGAGACTATCGGGATCGCTACCGCGCGATAGCGACATCGCTCGGCTTCGAGGGGCATATCGCGTGGGCCGAGGCGATGCCATAAAGGCGGTCGGTCGGGAGTCCTTGTCCGGTTTCGTCTCGAAACAGAACTGAGTGAGACACGCTGTGGGGCAGCGCAAGCCGTGCAGTTCCCCCAGGTCGATGTGTCTCGAATGTTCGTCTCAGAAATTAGTGTCTCAACTCCAGCGTTGTAGCGGTTGTGAGACGCGGCGGAGACACAAACCCGACCGAGCCGACCTCTGGCACCCGGATCGGCTACACACGCGTCAGCACCATCACACAGACCCTTGATCAGCAGAACGACGCCCTAGCCGCTGCCGGGGTCACCAAGACCTTCTCCGACATCATGTCCGCCTGCCTCGCTGCGCTGGGCATTCAAGAATAAATCGCCCGGCTGGCCGCTGACGTCAGAGCCGATGACAGCGTCGACGTCGCCCTGCGTGTGGGGCTCAATTCCGGTCAGGTGATCGCTGGCGAAGTCGGCTCAAACTCGTTGGGCTACACCACCATCGGTGAACAGGTCGGGATGGCCCAGCGGATGGAGTCGGTCGCCCCACCCGGCGGGGTGATGCTCAGCGCATCAACAGCGCGATTGGTTGATGGCGCAGCAGCTGTCGGTGAACCGGAGAATAGAACGCAATGGTCACGCCCGCGTCCCGGCGTCCTACACCGTCGATGGCTACCGGCTCGGCGCGTGGGTCGCCGTTCACCGCCACTTCCGCTCGAAAGGCGTCCTTGAGGCCGCGCGCGAGCGCCGACTGCAGGAGCTGCCCGGCTGGACTTGGAACCGCCGCGCCGACTGGTGGGAGGAGGGTTTCAGCCGACTCCTGGAGTACGTCGAACGCGCGGGTGACGCCCGAGTCCCGGTGTCCCACATGGCCGATGGCTTCCGGCTCGGTGGGTGGGTCACCACGCAACGCCACTTCCACGCCAAAGGCATCCTTGACCCCGACCGCGAACACCGACTCCAGAACCTGCCCGGCTGGACATGGAAGGCTCGGTTGGCGACCGAGGCCAGCGAGGTGGTCGGTCGCAGCAGCTGCGGCGGATGAGCTTGCGCCAGCGCGCGGGCCGGAGCAACTGCAGGCGCGGTTCGCGGTCGAGGTAGCCGCCGCCGGCGCACACCACCTGATGCTCACCGGACCACCCGGCGTCGGCAAAACGATGCTGACGCAAAGACTTCCGGGACTGCTGCCACCTCTGACGGAGGAGGAGTCCCTGGAGGTGACCGCGATCCACTCGGTGGCCGGCCTGCTGTCGGCGACCACGCCGCTGATCACCCGGCCACCGTTCGTCGCGCCTCATCACACCTCGAGCGTGGCTGCGCTGGTCGGTGGCGGCAGCGGGATGGCCCGACCGGGAGCTGTCAGCCGGGCGCATCGCGGCGTGCTGTTCCTCGATGAATGCGCCGAGATCGGCGTCCAGGCTATGGAGGCGTTGCGAACACCCTTGGAGGACGGGGAAGTGCGGCTTACCCGCCGCGACGCCGTCGCGGTCGACCCGGTGCGCCGCCTGGGCCAGCTCGGGCTCGGCGCCGGTGAGATCGCCGCGCAAGAGGCCGGGTTAAGGCCAGGTGGATATACGCCGACGCGATCAGGTCGGTGGGCATGGACTACAACGCGTCAATCTCGGAGTGGCCTAGCCAGGTCCGCTGCCGTGGCCTGTTCGAGGTCGCAGCGGCTCAAGTCGTCACGATGAAGTCACGCACCAGGTCGACGAAGCGGTCCGGTTCATCGAGGTGCGGGAAGTGGCCGGCTCCCTCGAATAGCTCGACGCGACACCCCGGGATCGACCTCTGCGCCCTGATCGCGTGCCACGCCGGGATCATCCGGTCCCGCGAGCCCCAGATGATGAGTGTCGGGATCGGCGCGGCGTCGGGCAAATAGTCGTGGGCACTGACAGTCTGGCCCCCGGGGTCGATCACGGCGCGGGTCGTGGCCAGGAAGGCGCGCCGGGTCGCCGCATCCCCGAGCGAGGTGAAGCCCTGCCAGATCGTGGTGATGTCCGAGCCGGGCCGCCAGCCCACCCTGGACAGGGCCCGCCCGGCGCCCTCGAGGCGCGCACGCACCCACCCCGACGCGAGGACGGGCAGGACCCATTTAGCCCCGGGCAGCGTCGCGGATCGCAGGACCGGGTTGACCTCCCGGCCCAGCCCGCCGCTCGCGACAAGCACCATCCGCTCGACGCGCTCCGGGAACAGGTAGTAGAACTCCATCGCGATGCCCCCGCCAAGGGAGTGCCCGACGAGGGTGACCCGCTCGATGCCGAGGCGGTCCAGCAGGTCACGCAGCGTTGCCGCGTGGGCGCCGAGTGAATAGTCTCCCGCCGGCTTATCCGACTCGCCGTGCCCGAAGAGGTCCGGCACGATCACCCGGTGGTCGTCATGCATGCGGTCGATGAGGTGGGTCCACTGGCGTTGCGAACCGAGAATCCCGTGGATGAACAGCACCACCGAGCCCGTGCCGCTGTCTAGGTAGGAGAGCTCGTGGCTGTGGATGGTCACGGTTCGGGGTGTCGGCGGCTCCATGACCACCTCCCCCAGCGATCGTCGCAGGCCAATCGATCTCAACGTACCCGAGATTGGGTGTGGGACCACTACGACTCCAATGAAACACCCAGGTGGTGGCGGTGCACGGTTGGCGCCTCCACCATCACCGCCCGGGCCAGCAGTTCCTGATCGACCCGACGAACACGGGGTGGGGACTCTTATCTGGCCACTAATAGGGACCTCAACCTGGCCACCAGTGGATACCTTTTCATGGCCACGAGCACGGATCCGACTTGAAGGGACGGCGTGTCGGTGGAGCACTGAAACCACGATCCGGCCCGAATGAAGGCGGCGCTGCCCCCGCCCGGCACACGTCAGAGGGGCCCATTCCTGGCCCATGTCATGATGCGGTGGTGACCCTCCCAGTAGTTCCAGGAACGTTGATCCTGTCGCGCAATGTCAAGGCCGCAGACCTCTTCCTGCCGCAAGAAGTCGCTCTGTTCGTCGCAGTCGATGAAGTCGATCATCGGGGTTGGCGCGTAGCGCATCCCGTGAAAGATGTCTCGCCACACACCGACGTTCCGGCTCAGCGCTCGACCGTCACACTGAGCTATTGGGACGACACTCCTGACCGAACGGTGGACGGCGAGGTCGACGTCGAGGTCCACACGATTGCCAAACAGGTCTGACTCCCTGCAACCGCGCGGGTGCTCTCGGACGGTAAATGGGAGCAGACCCCGGGCATGGAGACACGGGAAGCGGGTGCCTTCACTCAGAACCGCCTAAACAAAACGCATTCGCCAAGTGATCCCAGGCCACCACCGTGGAGTCTTGAACTGGGCATCGTATAGACATCACGCGAACTTGTTCAGCGAACTATCAAAAATGCCCCAGGCTCGCGGGGAACCCTGGGCGGCGACTAACAGCGCTCATTGCTGTCAAGGGGCCAGCCCTGGTCCACGAGCACTTTCCGGAAAACCGTTGCGGCGCCGCATTCGATCTCCGAGATGAGGTTCTCTATCGCGTTCGGGTCGGTGCGGGAGTCGATATTGCAGAAGTCCTCGATCACTGAGGCATCTCTAGTGGACTGCCGAAACTTTTTCCTTGCCGGTGTGAAACGCCCTGGAAATCCTGGAGGCTCCTGACCTTGGAAACGAGGATGGAGTCATGCCGAAGGAACAGTCGCCGGAGAAGTCGACCGGCCGTAGGTACAGCCCGGAGGAGAAGGCGGCTGCGGTGCGGATGGTGCGCACGTTGCGCGCGGAGTTGGGGACTGAGCACGGGACGGTGGGACGGGTCGCTCGCCAACTCGGCTATGGCGTCGAGTCGGTGCGGTCGTGGGTGCGCCAGGCCGACATCGACGACGGGTATGCGCCCGGTGTCAGCACGGCTGAGTCTCGGCGGATCAAGGATCTAGAGCAGGAGAACCGGGAACTCAAGCGCGCCAACGAGATTCTGAAGCGAGCGGCCAGTTTCTTCGGGGCGGAGCTCGACCGCCAACACAAGAAGTAGTCACCTTCATCGACGACTGCGGCGACGAGTTCGGGGTCGAGCCCATCTGCACCGTCCTGCGAACAGCAGGGGTGCAGATGGCCCCGAGCACCTATTACGCGGCCAAAGTCCGGGCGCCCTCGGCGCGGGCCTGCCGCGACGCGGTGGTGGGGCCGGCGTTGCGCCAGCTCTGGGAAGACAACTACCGCGTCTACGGCGTCCGTAAGCTGTGGAAGGCCGCCCGCCGTGCCGGTCACGACATCGGGCGTGATCAGGTCGCCCGGCACATGCGGGCCGCCGGCATCAGCGGAGTCCGCCGCGGCAAACGGGTGCGCACCACCAAGCCGGATCCCGGCGCGGGGCGGCATCCGGATCTGGTGGGCCGCAGATTCACCGCAGGGTCGCCGAATCAGCTGTGGGTGACCGATCTGACGTTCGTGCCGACCTGGGCCGGGGTGGCCTACGTGTGTTTCATCACCGACGCCTACAGTCGGATGATTGTGGGCTGGCGGGTCGCCTCGCACATGCGCACCACCATGGTGCTCGACGCGATCGAGATGGCCCGATGGTCGCGGGGGAATACGTTGCCAGGCTTGACATGTCACTCCGACGCCGGGTCGCAATTCACATCGATTAGATACGGCGAACGGCTCGCCGAGATCGGCGCGGTGCCCTCCATCGGCTCCATCGGTGACAGTTTCGACAACGCCCTAGCCGAAACCGTCAACGGCTACTACAAGGCCGAGCTGATCTACGGACCGACCCGCACCGGGCCGTGGAAGACCATCGAGGACGTCGAGCTGGCCACCCTGGGCTGGGTGCACTGGCACAACACCAACCGCCTACACGGCTACCTCGGCGACATACCACCCGCAGAGTTCGAAGCAGCCCTCTACGCTACAAAACGGACCGACCAACCCCTGGTCGAAATCCAATAACCTGAGCCTCCATCAGAACCAGGGCGTTTCAGTGAGCCGTACAACACCCAGCTGGGTCATCGTTTGCGAAACCGTCTAGGTAGAACCTGGGCACGGTGTGATGGCCGCGCTTAACCTGAGCCACTAACCGAGGCTAACCGTCGGCCTGGGGTGATCACCGTGGACTCCCTTCGGCGACATCTTCCAGTCTGCAAACAGCAACCGCCACGGATGTTGACCCGAACGCACGTTTGGCCGGTCGATCAGCGCGTGCTAGCCAAGCCGCTGTGCGACGTCACCCCGCACCGGTACGTTCGGCGGTATGGCGTCGTGGCTGACAGTCATCGGTGGGGGTATCGCCGGTGCGAGCCTGACGTACGGACTGACATGGCTGCGAGAGCACCGGAGCGAGGAGCTTCGTGCCGTACGAGTGCCTTAGCCGGTGAGCGGTGCCGGCGGGGATGTCGGCGCGGTTTCAGTCAGGTGAAGCAGAGCGCAGGCCGGGGCCCGTCCTGGCCGCGGTCAGCCGCTGCCGACGTCGGAGGCGACATCCCGGTTATCACCGAAGAAGTTGACGCTGTACTTGATCCCACAGCCCGGGCGCAGCGGGACGTAGGGGGCTTGACGTCGATGAGCCCTGCGCTGTCGGGATCGAAGATCGAAGATTGAGGTGGTGCGCCAGTTCGTTGACGAGTCGCCGGCCGTCCACCGGTAGCGGTGGACCGTCTTGGTCTCTACGCCTAGGCCTTCGACGAGTTCGGCCTTCCTGCCCGCGCGGTCGCTGGGCTCTTCCCGTTGGACCGCACGGAGGCGTGCTGCCTCTTGCGTGGCGGGATGCGAGTCGGCACCGGGTCGAACGCGGCGGGATCATCCAGGTACTCGCGGAAGATGCGGGCCATCGTCGCCGCCTGGTAGCCATCGACGAACCGGTGGTCCAGATTGATCGTCAGGGGCAGCACCGGACGAATGACGGGTTGACCGTCTCGAGCCAACACCTTGTCGGTCACAGCACCCAGCAGGATCGTGATGGGCACGTGGCAGAACGTCGGCACCGGGGCAGAGGCCGTGTCGAGGCCGTAGGTTCCCACGTTGCTGACGAGTATGGAGCCGTACGGGCGGGCCTCGAGCCCGAGGAAGGGAAGGGCCAACTGGAGGCTCTCGGTGACGAATCCGATGCCCTCCATCAGCGGGCGGAGCAGCAACGGCGGCAGCCCCTTGACCATGGCCTTCATCTGCTTGAACTGTGGGTCATTGTCATGGCGGATGCGGCCAGCACGATCGGCCAGCTCCTTGGCGATCACCCAGGGCGGCTTTTCATTGACGCGGCGCACAACGGTGCCCGATAGATCGGTCCTGGCTGCCTCGACTCCAGATACCGGATCTGTCCGAAGCGATACAACGAAGAAGCAGTCGATGGTGGGGGACGGCAGGAAGCTGCCAAACACGACCCGGCCGTTGAGCCCCGGCAGGGCTTCGACGACCTTGCCGGCAGCCCGACCCACGAGGTCCACCGGGGTGAGGTGCTGGCCAGTGGCATGGCGGACTTGGTCGATGTACTCGAGCAACTGAGGGGCTTCGATGTCAATCGTGGCCGAAATCATCGGGTCTGTCCTGGGACGCCAGGTAGCCATGGCGATCTTCCGCCAGACGGAGAACGGGATGGGTGACGTGGCCTCGGTCATCGGAAACACCTCTCCTCAGGACGCAACAAAACGGGCTCAAAAAAACCCGTGCGCGGCTACGTCATCCTGATTCTTCGACCAAAGCCCGCGCACGGCCAGAGGACAAGGTCACTTTGGCGCTGGCGCAATAGCAAAGAACCCCTATCGACACCCCGCCTCGACCGTCGTTCCGTTGCCGACGATCATCGCGACGTGGCGGTCCGCGAGGTCGCCTGGCAGGCTGTTCCTCCCCGTACAGTTGATCTGCTTCACGGGATGTCGTCGCCAAGCTCCGAGTGGACGGCACGCCAACCCCACGCTCGCGGGTGGCTCGGATGACGAAGCGGCCAACACCAACCGGTACGGGCAGGAGCGCCTCCCTCAGTGGAGGCCCGAATGAGGGACGGGCATTGACCGACACCACCAAGCCGAACGGCGACGGCGACCGTCCCTCCGACCGCGAGGCGGCCAAGAACCTGTGCGGACCCGCCACGGGCCCACCCGAAGGCACAGCGTCGTCGGGTAGCACGTCACCGCCGCTCGACATGGCATTGCTGCGAGAGCTGGCCGACGAGTTTGGGTATTGGGCCGCCACCACCGACGAGGCCGACATCGAGCGTCACCGTCGCCTCAACGCCGCCCTGGACCGCAACTACCACCCGCACAGGTGGGACCACCTGAAGCGCGCGGCCGAGTCACGGGATGCTGATGCGCCGACTGGTGGCGGGTGGCACTGAGCGCGGCAGCGGTGCGGCCGCTACGAATACCGGAAGGTCCTGATGCACTCGACCAACCCCGACCACCTCGTTCCCAGCGCGGCGCGTGGGAGCGGCGGGTTCCTCCGGGTAGACGCCCGGTACGCGGCCGGGAGGAAGCGATGCAATACCACCAGTTGAGGATCCTCTCCGCCCTGCGCGACAACTATGGACCGGGCTCGCGCGGATGACACGCTTGGGTTCCGGATCGCGTGAGTTGTTTGATCTGGAGGGGCGAGATGGCGAGGACATCTGCTCCCCCGGCTGGACTCGAACCAGCAACCTGTCGGTTAACAGCCGAATGCTCTGCCAATTGAGCTACAGGGGACCGTGCGCTGACGGCCGACTTTAGCGTACGGGATCGGCGGAACGCCACGACCAGCCTGCCCCGCGACGGCGCCGCGCGCGTCAGGCAGGATGGAGAGACCGCTTCGATCGTGTGGAGGTACCGCTGTGATCCGGTATGTCGTCGTGCTTGCCCTGGGCTATGTGTTGGGCGCGAAGGCCGGCCGTCGTCGGTATGAGCAGATCGTCGGCACCTACAAGGCCATGACCGGCAGTCCGGCCGCCAAGTCGATCATCGACGCCGGGCGACGCAAGATCGCGGACCGCGTGTCCCCCGACCCGGCGATGGTGACGCTGACCGAGATCGACGGAAACACGACGGTGCTGCAGCCCCAGGCGCCGGAGGCGCGCTCGTAGGGAGAACTACGGGGCCAGCGGGACGTTGATGGTCTGGCCCGGGAACAGCGGGCTGGTGCTGATGCCCGGGCCGCCGTTCTGGGTCGGCCCGATCCCGACCGACGGGACACCCGCGCCAGATGTGCCACCACCGCTCGGTTGATCGAGGCAGACGCCGCCGTTGAGGGAGCCGAACGCCGACAGGCATTTCGCTTCGACGCGCTCGTTCCCGCCGACGAACGCCGGCACGACGGCCGCGGCGAGCGCCAGGCCGCCGACGATCACCGACCGTTGTACTCGCTTGTTCACGGCAGGAACCTTACGCGGTCAGGTCGTTCCCGTCTCCGCTTGCCTGTTCGAGCAGGCTCCGTCGGTAGGCCTCCATCGCAACCAGGTCGCCGAACAGCGAGTGGTACTCGTCGCCCTGCTCGATCGGTGACATCCGCTGCAGCTTCGACTTCACCTCGGCGATCTGCCGGCCCACCCAGACTTCCTGCAGCCGGGCCAGCACGCCGCCGATGTAGCGGGGCAGCTTGTCGTCGTCGTCGACGCGGATCGCCTCCACCCCCAGCTCGTTGACAAGGCCCGCAGCGGCGGGTGAGCCGGTCTTGCTGCGGACCGTTTCGATCCACTCGACCCCCGTGACACCGCTCGCGGTGCCCCCGGCCGCCCCGATCGCCGCCCGCACAGCTGCGTAACCGGGATGGGTGAAGCTCTCGACGGTCAGCGCGTCGAACACCGGTCCGGCCAGGGCCGGGTACTGCAACGCCGACTTCAGCGCCTCACGCTGCGGCCAGAGCGTTGGATCCCTGGGATCCGGGTATATCGAACGCGCATCGTCCTTCGGCTGTTCGCGACGGGCCCGGCGCCGTCCGTTATCACCTGTTGCGCCGTGACTTGCCGCTCCCCGGACTCGTGCAACCACCTCCGGGATGTTCGACCAACCGATCCAACTGTCGGCCAACTTTGTCGCGTATCGGTCTCGCAACATGCCGTCCCGGATTCGCGCGATCACCGGAACCGCCCGTCGCAGACCTTCCACCCGACCCTCCTCGGTGTCCAGGTCGAGGTCTGACAGCAGGGAATGGATCGCGAACTCGAACATCGGCTCGCGACTGGCCACGAGATCGCGCAGCGCCGCATCGCCGGATTGAAGCCGCAGATCACAAGGATCCAAGCCGTCCCTGGCGACGGCGACAAAAGACTTCCCGGCCACTTGTTGGTCGCCTTCGAAGGCCTTGAACGCGGCGGCGCGACCGGCCTCGTCGCCGTCGAACACAAAGATCAGCTCGCCGCGATACCAGTTGTCGTCCATCATGAGTCGGCGCAGCATCGCCAGGTGCTCGTCGCCGAACGCGGTGCCGCACGACGCCACCGCGGTGGTGACGCCCGCCAGGTGCATCGCCATCACGTCCGTGTAGCCCTCGACGACCACCGCCTGGTGGCCTTTGGCGATGTCGCGCTTGGCCAGGTCGATGCCGAACAACACGGACGACTTCTTGTACAGCACCGTTTCGGGGGTGTTGACGTACTTGGCTTCCATCGGGTCGTCGTCGAAGATCCGCCGCGCGCCGAAGCCGATCACCTCGCCGCTGCTGGCGCGGATCGGCCACAGCAGCCGGCGGTGAAAGCGGTCCATCGGGCCGCGGCGCCCCTCCCGCGACAACCCGGCCGCCTCCAGCTCCTTGTATTCGAAACCCTTGCGCAGCAGATGCTTTGTCAGCGTGTCCCAGCCCGACGGAGCGAACCCGCAGCCGAAGTGACGGGCCGCGTCGCCGTCGAAGTTGCGCTCGATCAAGTACTGGCGGGCGGGCTCGGCCTCGTCAGATTTCAGCGCCGCGGCGTAGAACTCGTAGGCCGCGGCATTGGCGGCGATCAGGCGGCTGCGGCTGCCGCGGTCACGCTGGACGGCGGTGCCGCCGCTGTAGGTGACCGTGTAGCCGATGCGGTCGGCCAGGCGCTCGACGGCCTCGACGAAGCTGACATGCTCGATCTTCTGCACGAACGCGTACACGTCGCCGCCTTCGCCGCAGCCGAAGCAGTGGAAGTGTCCGTGGTTGGGCCGGACGTGGAACGACGGCGATTTCTCGTCGTGGAATGGGCACAGTCCCTTGAGCGAATCGGCTCCGGCACGGCGCAACTGGACATAGTCGCCGACGACTTCCTCGATGCGGATCCGTTCGCGGATGGCCGCGATGTCGCGATCGGGAATGCGGCCGGCCATCGGCTCAGTCTAGGCGGGTTCCAACCGCTCCAAGCGCCCCTCCGTGAACGATGCGATCTGGTCGACGATGACCCGCAGCCGCTGCCCGTCGTCGGTCGCGGCGTTGAACGAGGGCGCGAACAGCGGGTCGAGCGTCGCCGGAGCGCCGGCCAGCAGCCAGTGCGCGACGGCCTTGACCCGGTCGCGCTGCCGAGCCTGCAACTGCAGGTGGCGGGGGTCGGACATGATGAATTGCAGCGCGAGAATTTTCAGGAGCGCGACCTCGGCACGGACGAGGTCGGGCACCCGCAGGTCGGTGTCGAAGCGAGCCAGTGGGCCCGGGTCCGCGACGTCGCGGGTGTCCGCTATCGCGGCCGACGCGAACCGTCCGACCAGCTCACTGGTCAGGCGCTTCAGGGCGGCTGACGCGGCCAGGGTCGCGTCGTACTTGCCGACGGCGGCGACCACCGGCAGCCGGGACAGCCGTTTCGCCGCCGCGACGAGGTCGTCGCCCACATACCCGAATTCGCGCTCACCGAGCCGGCCCAGCGTCGCGGCTGCGTCGTCGTCGGCGAGCACGCGCATGTCGATGCGCCCCGAGATGACCCCGTCTTCGACGTCGTGCACCGAGTACGCGACATCGTCGGCCCAGTCCATCACTTGGGCTTCCAGGCAGGGCCGGCCGGCCGGGGCGCCATCGCGCACCCAGGCCAGTAGCGCGGCGTCGTCGGCGTACGCGCCGAATTTCCGGCGGCCCTGCTCTCGCAGCCACGGGTACTTCGTCACCGCGTCCAGCGCCGCGCGGGTCAGATTCAAGCCGAAGCTGACCCCTTGGGCGTCAACGACCTTCGGCTCCAGGCGGGTCAAGATCCGCAGATTTTGGGCGTTGCCCTCGAACCCGCCGTGCTCGGCGGCGAGTTCGTCGAGCGCCTTTTCGCCGTTGTGCCCATACGGCGGGTGCCCGATGTCGTGGGCCAGCCCGGCCATGTCGACCAGGTCGGGATCACAGCCCAGCCCGACCGCCATGCCGCGCCCGATCTGTGCCACTTCCAGAGAGTGGGTCAGCCGGGTGCGTGGCGTCTCGCTTTGCCGCGGCCCGACGACCTGGGTCTTGTCGGCC
This sequence comes from uncultured Actinomycetota bacterium, assembly GCA_963811535.1. GTDB lineage: Bacteria > Actinomycetota > Actinomycetes > Mycobacteriales > Mycobacteriaceae > Mycobacterium. Next base: position 211,181 of record CAWERF010000006.1, read on the forward strand.
AGCCGCCGCAGCGCGGCACTGTGCAGCACACGGGCCCGGTCCCGGGAGAAGTCGGTGCGATGCTCGGTGGCGGCGCCGGACAGCGCGGCGGTTTTGGGTGCCTCGACGACCATCCGCTCGCGGTCGTGCGCGTCATAGGTGTCGTGGTGATTCGTGGCCATTGTCAGACAGTCTGCCAGCACTCGTAGGCTCGAGGAGTGGTCTGGACTGATCGAGAATTCGACGGTCAGGACTTCCGCGTTGCAGATCTTTCGCGGCTGCGCACGTTCAACGAATGCAAACTTCAGCGGGGCCAATCTGACCGAGTCCGTCCGCTTTCCGTAACTGCGTTTTTCGGGCAATGGCGTTGTGGCATAGCATGTTTCGCAATTGCAGCCTGTTGGGATCGGTGTGCTCAGACTGCCGGCTGCGGCCGTTGACTTGTCGCCTGCGGGAAACCGGTCGCGCACAGTTTTCGCCGATCACGGCCCCGTTGTCGTCCTTCGGCGGGCTGGTTGGCCATCAGCGCGTACACCCCGTCGGCCAGCTGTCTTGGAATCAGCTCCAGCCCGACCAGACTCAGGTTCGGGGCGATGCAGCCGGGCGGGCGCTCGGTCATCTCGTGGCGGAGCAGCGATTCAGCGACAGTTTCGGGTACCCGGTTCGGGGTGGGCTAACCGCGAATCGCACTAGATTGACGATCATGCGCATCGCCAGACTTGTCGGCCTGCTCGCCGTGCTGCTTGCCGGCGCCTTCCTCGTCGCGCCGGCGGCCGGCGCTCAACCGCCGTTTCGGCTACCCGGCTACGTCACCGACCAGGCCGGCGCGCTGACGTCGTCGCAGAACACCGACGTGAAGCTGGCCGTCGACAAGCTCTACAACAACCGCAAGATCCGGCTGTGGGTGGTCTACGTCGACACCTTCTCGGGGCAGGGCGCAGTCAGCTGGGCGCGCAACACGATGAGTATGAGCGACTTCGGCAGCTTCGACGCGCTGTTGGCCGTCGCCACGCAGGACCGCGCCTACGCGTTCGAGGTGCCCTCATCGGTGGGCGGCATCACCTCTCAGCAGGTGGACGACTTGCGGCGCAACAAGATCGAGCCGGCGCTGCGCAGCAACGACTGGACCGGTGCGGCGGTGGCCGCGGCCAACGGCCTCGACGCGACGACGAGCGGCAAGGGCAGCGGCCTGGCGTCGTCGTCGCTGCTGATCGCGCTCGCCATCATCGTGGTCGGCGTGGTGGCGCTCGTGCTGTGGAGCCGTTGGCGCCGCACGAAGCGCCGCCGGGCGGAACTCGCCGCCGCTCGCCGGGTGGATCCGAGCGACCCGACGGCCCTGGCGGGGGTGTCGCTGGACGCACTGGACGACCTGTCGAAGTCCATCGTGGTCGACGTCGACAACGCTGTTCGCACCAGCGAAAACGAGCTGACGCTGGCCGTCGAGGAATTCGGCGACAACCAGACCGAGCCGTTCACCCGGGCGGCCAACAACGCCAGGGCGACCCTCACCCAGGCGTTCAACGTGCGCCAGCAGCTCGATGACGCAATCCCAGAGACCCCCGAGCAGCGCCGTGATCTGCTGACCCGCGTGATCGTCGCCGCCGCCCGCGCCAACCGGGAACTTGAGGCGCAGACCGACGCCTTCCACGAACTTCGGGACCTGGTGGTTAACGCGCCGGAGCGGTTGGATGCGCTGACCCGGCAGCTGGTCGACGTCACCGCACGGATCGACCCGTCGCAGCAGAAGCTCACCGCGCTGCACACTGAATTCGCCGACACGGCTTTGGCTTCGGTCGCTCGCAACGTGGCCGCGGCCAAGGAGCGGCTGGCCTTCGCCGACCAGTCGATCAGCCGGGCCCGCGAGCTGGTGGCCCGGCCTGTCGCCAAGACGCAGACTGAACTGGTCGACTGCATCCGGGCCACGGAATCGGCATTGGGGCAAGCCGATTCGATGCTGGATGCCGTCGATAGCGCCGCCAGTGATATCCGGCGGGCGGTGGCAACGCTGCCGTCCGTGATCGCCGACATCCAGAACGGCATCAACCAGGCGGCGGCGCAGCTTGCGCAGGCCGACACCCCACACGCCGCCGAACTGGGCGCGGCGCGCGACGCTGCCGTCAAAGCGGTCGCGGCCGCGCAGAGCACCGGCGCGGCCGACCCGCTCGGCGCGTTCACACAGCTGACCAAAGCCGACGCCGACCTGGACCGGCTGCTGGCCAGCGTCGCAGAGGAACGCGAGGCCGCCGAGCGGTTGGGCCGCGCGTTCGACCAGGCGTTGTTCACCGCCCAGTCGCGGGTGCGTGCGGTGTCGGACTACATCGACACCCGGCGCGGCAGCATCGGCCCCGAGGCGCGCACCCGGCTGGCCGAGGCGGTCCGCCAACTCGAGGCCGCGGAGGCCAAGAAGTCGACCAACCTGACCGAGGCGATCGCGCACGCCAACGGCGCATCGATGCTCGCCGCACAGGCGCAGTCGATGGCCAACAACGACGTTCAGGCCGGGCAGCGCGCCTACGCCGGTCGGTACGGCGGCGGCGGCTCCAACATGGGCGCGATGGTCGGGGGCATCATCATCGGCGACATCCTGCGCGGCGGTATGGGCGGCGGGTTCGGCGGTGGCGGCTGGAGTTCGACAACCTACGGCGGGTCGCCGGGCGGGGGCGGCATGTTCGGTGGCGGCGGCCGGTTCTGACCACCGTGAACCTCAGCAGCCGCTGAGTCCCTTGGCAAGGTAGTCGCGCACCGCGTCGATCGCGATTCGCTCCTGCGTCATCGCGTCCCGCTCGCGCACCGTCACGGCATGATCCTGCAGTGTCTCGAAGTCGACGGTGACGCAGAACGGCGTGCCGATCTCGTCCTGACGCCGGTAGCGGCGGCCGATCGCGCCGGCGTCGTCGAAGTCGATGTTCCAGCGTTGCCGCAACTCGGCGGCCAGATCGCGCGCTTTGGGGCTCAAGTCGGCGTGCCGTGACAGCGGCAGCACGGCCGCCTTGACGGGCGCCAGACGCGGGTCGAGCCGCAGCACGCTGCGCTTGTCCATGCCGCCCTTGGCATTCGGCGCCTCGTCCTCGCTGTACGCGTCGATCAGGAAGGCCATGAACGACCGCGTGAGCCCGGCGGCGGGCTCGATCACGTATGGGACGTAGCGGTTGTCGGTGGCCTGGTCGTAGAACGACAGATCCACCCCGGAGTGCTTCGAGTGCGTCGACAGGTCGAAGTCGGTGCGGTTGGCGACGCCCTCCAGCTCACCCCACGGATTGCCCTGGAAACCGAACTTGTACTCGATATCGACGGTCCGGTCGGAGTAGTGCGACAGCTTGTCCTTCGGATGCTCGAACAGCCGCAGGTTGCCGGGGTCGATGCCGAGGTCGACGTACCACTGCAGCCGGGTGTCGATCCAGTACTGATGCCACTCCGGCGCGGTCGACGGCTCGACGAAGTACTCCATCTCCATCTGCTCGAACTCGCGGGTGCGGAAGATGAAGTTCCCGGGCGTGATCTCGTTGCGGAAGCTCTTGCCGATCTGGCCGATGCCGAACGGCGGCTTCTTGCGCGACGTGGTGACCACGTTGGCGAAGTTCACGAAGATGCCCTGCGCGGTCTCCGGCCGCAGATAGTGCAGCCCCTCCTCGGTCTCGATCGGGCCGAGGTAGGTCTTCAGCATCATGTTGAACTCGCGCGGCTCGGTCCACTGGCCCGGTTCACCGGTGTCGGGGTCGCGGACGTCGGCCAGCCCGTTCGGTGGCGGGTGGCCGTGCTTGGCCTCGTAGGCCTCGATGAGATGGTCTGCGCGGTAACGCTTGTGCGTGATCAGCGACTCGACCAGCGGATCATGGAAGACCTCGATGTGGCCTGAGGCCACCCACACCTCGCGCGGCAGGATGATCGACGAGTCGATCCCCACGATGTCGTCGCGACCGGTGATCACCGCGTGCCACCACTGCCGCTTGATGTTCTCCTTCAGTTCGACACCGAACGGCCCGTAGTCCCACGCCGACTTCGTGCCGCCATAGATCTCGCCGGACGGGAAAACGAACCCGCGCCGCTTGGCCAGGTTCACGACGGTGTCGATGATGGACGCCACGGGGGCTCGGCTCCTGTTCTGTCGGTCGCAGGGAAGCGAGACTACAGCCTAGCGATGCGTTGACATGCGTAATCACGCATGTATGGTGGGGCATCTAATGGAAACCATTTTCAGCAATCCGGTGACGCACCGCCACGGCACCGAGCCGCAGGCTCTGCCGTCGCGGGATGTGCTGGACACGGCCGGCGACCTGCTGCGTGCGCTCGCCGCACCGGTGCGGATTGCGATCGTGCTGCAGCTGCGGGAATCCGCGCGCTGCGTGCACGAGCTCGTCGACACGCTGGGCGCGCCGCAGCCGTTGGTCAGCCAGCACCTGCGGATCCTGAAGGCCGCGGGTGTCGTCGCCGGGGAACGGTCGGGACGCGAGGTGCTCTACCGCCTCGTCGACCATCATCTGGCCGACATCGTGGCGGCCGCGGTCACCCATGCTGCGGAGCCGAAGTGACCGCGGCAGCACCCCGTTCGACCCGTCAGCGCGCCGCGATCACCGCGCTGCTGGACAATCTCGACGAGTTTCGCTCCGCCCAGGAGATTCACGACGAGCTTCGCCGCCGCGGGGAGGCGATCGGGCTGACCACGGTGTACCGGACGCTGCAACAGATGTCGGCCACGGGTGCGGTCGACACGTTGCGCACCGACACCGGCGAGTCGGTCTACCGGCGTTGTTCGGACAACCACCACCACCACCTGGTGTGTCGCAACTGCGGCTTCACCGTCGAGATCGAGGGCGGCGACGTCGAGGCCTGGGCCGCCGAAGTCGCCAAGACGCACGGCTTCTCCGAGGCGAGTCACACGATCGAGATCTTCGGCACCTGCGCGGACTGTGCGGGCGACGAGCCGCTCGGGCGAAGAGCAGAGCGGAGGGCCTAGTCGGCCAGCCCGCGGCGCACGTCGGCGCCCATGGCGAGCACCATCAGGATCAGCGTCCGCAGCGCGTCGTCGGTCAGCCCATTGCCCGGGAAGTTATAGCGCAGCAGCACCTCACCCATGCGTTTGGATTCCACGAGTGCGACCGTGCCCAGCATCGTGTCGCGGGCATATTCGGCGATCTTCGTCCGAATTCGCCTGTCCACCGGGATATCCCACGCCAGGATCTGCGACAGGGACACCAGGTCAAGGTCTTCCGCAACGCTCACCACGCGCAGCGAAGCCAACGTGCCGTCATGCCGGACCGTCAGCGCGCCGTCGTCCTCTTCGGACAGCGGGACCACGCCCGCGAGCACCGACTTCAGGCGCCGCTGCAGCTCATTGGGTGCCACCACATCCGCCTAGTGCCCGCCGAATCTCCGGTTGCGGTCGGCGTATTGCAGGCACGCGTCCCACAAGTCGCGGCGGTCGTAGTCCGGCCACAGCTTGTCCTGGAACACGTACTCGGCGTAGGCCGACTGCCACAGCAGGAAGTTGCTCGCGCGCTGCTCGCCTGAGGTGCGGATGAACAGGTCGACGTCGGGTATGTCGGGACGTTGCAGATGATCGGACACCGTTTCTTCGCTGATTCGGTCGGGGTCCAACCTGCCCGCGGCCACGTCTTGCCCGATTTTCCTGGCAGCTTCGGCGATTTCGGTGCGACCGCCGTAGTTCACGCAGTAGTTGACGGTGATCACGTCGTTGTCGAGCGTCATGTTCTCGGCGATTTCGAATTCCTTGATCACGCTGCGCCACATCCGAGGCCGTGAGCCGACCCACCGCATGTTCACGCCCATCTGATCGAGCACCACGCGGCGCCGTCGCACCACGTCACGGTTGAAGCCCATCAGGAAGCGGACCTCCTCGGCACTGCGCTTCCAGTTCTCCGTGGAGAACGCGTAGACCGACAGCGACTTGATGCCCAATTCGATAGCGCCGCAGGTGATATCGATCAGCACCGCCTCGCCCATCTTGTGACCCTCGGTGCGGTGCAGACTCCGCTGAGTGGCCCAGCGGCCGTTCCCGTCCATGACTATGGCCACGTGATTGGGCAATTGGTCGGCAGGAATCTTGGGTGCGCCGGCCTTGGAAACGTGTTGCGGCGGCCGCCGCGGCCCACCGTCAGGGGCGGGCGGCAACTCCGGGAAGACAACCGGCCACGTCGACTTGTCCGGGAAGGTTGGGTAATCGTCCGGGGGCGGTTCCAGCTGCGGGAACTGTGCTCCGTCCCTGCGTTCAGCTTCCCGCAGCGAGCTGTTCACCCGGTTCCTCGCCATGGGTTTCATCCTGCCTGACCAGCCCCGCTCGGTGGTCGGCGACTGTGCGATCGAGCCGCTGGACACGTTCCACCAGCGGCAATGTACGCAGCTGACGTTCGAGGTGCCATTGCAGGTGTGCGGCCACCAAGCCGCTGGCCTGGCTGCGGTGCGACTGCGGTGCGGCCTGCGCGAACTCCCAGTCGCCGTCGTGCAGCGCCGACATCAGCTCCAGCACGCCTTGGGGCGGGGTGGACGATCCGGCGGGCCTGCAGTGCACGCACACGCTGCCGCCCGCGCCGACGTGAAACGCCCGGTGCGGGCCCGGGGCCGCACAGCGGGCGCACTCCGTCAACGCCGGCGCCCAGCCGGCGATCCCCATCGCCCGCAGCAGATACGCATCGAGCACCAGCTCGCGGGGACGGTGACCGTCGGCCACCGCGCGCAGGGCGGCGACGGTCAGCCGGTGCAACGCCGGAACCGGGGCCCGTTCCTCACCGGCCAGGCGCTCGGCGGTTTCCAGCACCGCGCACGCGCAGGTGTAGCGGCCGTAGTCGCTGACGATGTCGGTGGCGAACGCGTCGATGGCAGCAACCTGCGTGACGATGTCCAGGTTGCGGCCGGGATGCAGCTGAACGTCGATATGGGCGAACGGCTCCAGCCGGGCGCCGAACTTGCTGCGGGTTCGCCGCACACCCTTGGCCACCGCACGCACCAGCCCGTGCTCGCGGGTGAGCAGGGTGACAATCCGGTCGGCCTCGCCGAGCTTGTGCTGGCGCAGCACCACCGCCCGGTCCCGGTACAGCCGCATTGACCCAGTTTGGCACTGCATTCGGATAAAACCGGTACGCGGGGCCGATTAACCTCGCATCCATGGCGGCGTTTCCGACGCGGTTTCCCACCCTGGCCGGCCAGCTCTACCAGCTGGCCGCCGGCACTGCGACTTCGGACGAGCTGGTGCGGCGCTCACTGCATGCGATCACGGCCAGCCAGTCCACGCTCAACGCGTTCCGGGTGGTGCTCACCGAGCAGGCGCTCGCCGACGCCGCCGAGGCCGATCGTCGCCGCGCCAACGGCGAGGAGGCTCCGTTGCTCGGCGTGCCGATCGCGGTCAAGGACGACGTCGACGTCGCGGGCGTGCCCACCGCGTTCGGTACCGACGGCCATGTCCGGGCCGCCAGGCGCGACGCCGAGGTGGTGCGCCGGCTTCGGGCGGCGGGCGCGGTGATCGTCGGCAAGACTAACACCTGTGAGTTCGGGCAGTGGCCGTTCACCAGCGGCCCCGGCTTCGGTCATACCCGAAACCCGTGGTCGCGCAGGCACAGCCCGGGCGGGTCGTCGGGCGGAAGCGCGGCAGCGGTGGCCGCCGGGCTCGTCGCCGCGGCGATCGGCTCCGACGGTGCCGGCAGCATCCGCATCCCGGCGGCGTGGACGCATCTGGTCGGGATCAAGCCGCAGCGCGGACGCATCTCCACGTGGCCGGTGCCCGAGGCGTTCAACGGGATCACCGTCAACGGGGTGCTGGCCCGCACGGTCACCGACGCCGCGCTGCTGCTCGACGCGGCGTCCGGCAACGCCAGCGGCGACCTGCACAAGCCTCCGCCGGTGCGGGTGTCCGAGCACGTCGGCGTCGCTCCGGGACCGCTGAAAATCGCGATGTCGCTGCGGTTTCCGTTCACCGCCTTCCGGGCGCGGCTGCACCCGGAGATCCTCGCCGCAATGGAACGCGTCGCCGATCAACTGGAGTCGGCCGGCCACACGATCATGGATGGCGACCCGAACTACGGGCTGCGGTTGTCGCTGAGTTTTCTGGCCCGCTCGACCTCCGGGCTGCTGGACTGGTCGGAACGGGTGGGCGACGGCGTGACCCTCGACCGGCGCACCAAGGCGAACATGCGAATGGGCCGGCTGCTGTCGGAGAACGCGTTGAGGTCGGCGCGGCGCGCCGAGGCCGCCACCCAGCGCCGTGTCGGGTCGATCTTCGACAGCGTGGACGTGGTCTTGGCCCCGACCACCGCACAACCACCGCCGCTGGCCCACACGTTCGACAAGCTGGGCCCGCTGGGTACCGATCGGACGATGATCGCCTGCTGCCCGGTGTGCTGGCCGTGGAACGTTCTCGGCTGGCCTTCGATCAACGTGCCGGCCGGCTTCACCACCGACGGCCTTCCGATCGGCGTGCAGCTGATGGGACCGGCCAACAGTGAGCCGCTGCTGGTGGCGCTGGCCGCCGAGTTGGAGGCCGTCAGCGGCTGGGCGACCAAGCAGCCCGAGGTGTGGTGGAACACGCCGATTCTGAAGGAGCCGCCGGCGGGGGTGAGTTAAAAGCCCAGCCGGCCAAGCTGTTTGGGGTCGCGCTGCCAGTTCTTGGCGATCTTGACGTGCAGATCCAGGTACACCTTCGTGCCGAGCAGCTTCTCGATCTGGGTGCGCGCCGCGGTGCCGACCTCACGTAACCGGGCACCGCCCTTACCGATGACGATGCCCTTCTGGCTGGGCCGCTCGACGTAGAGGATCGCGTGCACGTCGATCAGGTCGTCGCGTCCCTCGCGCGGGCTGACCTCGTCGATCACGACCGCCAGCGAGTGCGGTAGCTCGTCGCGCACGCCCTGAAGTGCGGCCTCGCGAATCAGCTCGGCCATCAGCACTTCCTCCGGTTCGTCGGTGAGCTCGCCGTCCGGATAGAACGCCGGGCCCGCCGGCAACTTGTCGACCAGCACGTCGATCAGCACGTCGATGTTGTCGCCGCGGGTGGCCGACACCGGCACGATGTCGGCGGCGGTCATGCCGTCCGGGCCGCCAACCAGCTCTGCGACCGCCGCGAGTTGTTGAGCGAGTTTGCCCTTGGACACCTTGTCGATCTTGGTGACGACGACGACCAGCGTCGTGTCGGGCGCCATCGCCCGGATCTGTTCGTAGATCCACCGGTCCCCCGGCCCTATCCCCTCGTCGGCCGGGATGCACAGGCCGATCACGTCGACCTCGGCGTACGTGTCGCGCACGAGATCGTTGAGCCGCTGGCCCAGCAGCGTGCGCGGCCGGTGCAAACCGGGCGTGTCCACGATGATGAGCTGAAAGTCGTCGCGGTGCACGATGCCCCGGATCGTGTGCCTGGTGGTCTGCGGCCGGTTCGAGGTGATCGCCACCTTGGCGCCGACCAACGCATTCATCAGCGTCGACTTGCCGGTATTCGGCCGGCCGACGAAAGAGACAAATCCCGAACGGAATTCGGTCACTGCACGTTTCCGGTGCGGTCGGTGACGATGATCGCGGCCTGGGGCGACAGTTCCCGCACCGCAGCCACGCCGGCGTCGTCGGCGGACCCGCCGAGCAGCACCACGGCCTCCAGCGCGGTCGCGCCGCTGGACACCGCCGCGGCCACGGCGGCCTGCAACGCCGTCAGGCTCAGCGACGGCAACGCCACCGGCGCACCGGCATACGTGCGGCCGTCGGCGTCGCGCACGGCCGCACCGCTGGATGCTTCGGCTCTGCCCATCGCGCCACGGGCCAGCACCACCAGCTTCGCGTCTTCCGCGTCGAGCCGGTCAGTCACCATCGTGTTCCTTCCGGGGTTCGGCAGGGTCGACGAGCACGGTCGGGACCCGCACACGGCCGCGATGATCGTGGCCGCCTTCGGCGCGTAACCGCAGCCCGTGTGAGACCACCTCGGCGCCGGGCAGCGGCACGCGACCCAGTTCCAACGCCACCAGGCCGCCGACGGTGTCGACATCGAGATCCTCTTCGAACTCCACATCGTAGAGCTCGCCGAGGTCCTCGATCGGCAGTCGCGCCGACACGCGAAACTTCTTCTCGCCCAGCTCCTCTATCGGCGCGACCTCGTCGGTGTCGTACTCGTCGGCGATCTCGCCGACGATCTCCTCCAGCACGTCCTCGATCGTCACCAGCCCCGCCGTCGCCCCGTATTCGTCCACCAGCAACGCCATGTGGTTGCGGTCGCGCTGCATCTCCCGCAGCAGATCGTCCAGCGGCTTGGAGTCCGGGACGAACACCGCCGGACGCATCACCTCGGCCACCTTGGTGTCGCGGCCCCCGTTGTTGGAGTAATACGTCTGCTGCACAAGGTCTTTCAGATATACCACGCCGACGATGTCGTCGACGTTCTCGCCGATCACCGGGATGCGGGAGTGCCCGCTACGCACCGCCAACGACGTCGCCTGGCCGGCCGACTTGTCCGACTCGATCCACACCATCTCGGTGCGCGGCACCATCACTTCGCGGGCCGGCGTGTCGCCAAGCTCGAAGACGGACTGGATCATCCTGCGCTCGTCGGCGGCCACCACACCGCGCTGCTGGGCCAGGTCGACGACCTCCCGCAATTCGATCTCAGAGGCGAACGGCCCGTTGCGAAAGCCGCGCCCCGGTGTCAGCGCGTTACCGATCAACACCAGAAGCCGGCTGATCGGCGTGAGCAGCACCGAAATCATCTGCAGCGGAACAGCGGACGCCAGCGCGATCGTGTACGCGTGCTGCCGGCCGACTGTACGCGGTCCGACGCCGATCGCCACGAAGCTGACCACGACCATGATCGCCGCGGCGACGATCAGCCCCCACTCCAGGCCGAGGTCCTCGTACAGGTAAGCCACCAGCATCACCGTCGCGGCCGCCTCGCAGGTGATGCGCAGCAGCACGATCAGGTTGATGTAGCGCGGACGCTCGGCGATGACCTTGGCCAGCCGCACCGCGCCGGGGCGTTCGTCGCGGATCATTTCCTCGACGCGGGCCAGCGACACCGTCGAAATCGCGGCGTCGATTGCCGCGAACAATCCGCCCAGGCCGATCAACACGATCGCGCCTACGAGCGGACCGATTCCGTTCACGGTTGGTCGAAATACCGTGACTTGTCGAGCAGTCGCCGGTCTTTCTCGCTCTGCCGGTCCTTGCGGTAGGCCTCCACCTGGTCGGCGACCCACTCCTCGAGAAGCTGGCGCTGCAGCGCGAACATCTCCTTTTCCTCCTCGGGCTCGGCATGGTCGTAGCCCACAAGGTGAAGCACGCCGTGGATGGTCAGCAGGGCCAGCTCATGGCCGAGGCTGTGGCCCGCGGCTGCGGCCTGCTCGGCCGCGAACTCCGGGCACAGCACGATGTCGCCGAGCACCGACGGCCCCGGCTCCGGTGCGTCGGGGCGTCCGCCGGGCTCCAGCTCGTCCATCGGGAAGCTCATCACGTCCGTCGGGCCGGGCAGGTCCATCCAGCGCATGTGCAGGTCGGCCATCGCCGCACTGTCGAGGAGCACCATCGACAGCTCGGCGGCCGGGTGCACGTTCATCTTGTCGATGACGAACCGCGCGACGCTGATCAGCTCGGCCTCGGAGACGTCGAGGCCGGACTCGTTCGATACCTCGATGCTCATGCGGCGACTGTCATCGCGTCCGGTGTGCCCGGCTGCCCGCGGCGCGGCGCTGGGCACGGTTCATCGCCAGCGGCGCCTCCTCGGCGCGGGCATAGGCGTCGACGATCTCCGACACGAGCCGGTGGCGCACCACGTCGCCACTGGTCAACTCCGCGACTTGGATGCCGTCGATGCCGTCGAGGATGTCGGCCGCGGCGCGCAACCCGGAGGTCGCGCCGCCCGGCAGGTCAACCTGGGTCACGTCGCCGGTGACGACGATCTTGCTGCCGAAACCCAGTCGGGTCAAAAACATCTTCATCTGCTCGGCGGTGGTGTTCTGTGCCTCGTCGAGGATGATGAACGCGTCATTAAGGGTGCGGCCACGCATGTACCCCAGCGGCGCCACCTCGATCACGCCGGCGCTCATCAGCTTCGGGATCAACTCGGCGTCCATCATGTCGTGCAACGCGTCGTAGAGCGGGCGAAGATACGGGTCGATCTTCTCGCTCAGCGTGCCGGGCAGGAAGCCAAGGCGCTCACCGGCTTCCACCGCAGGACGGGTCAGAATGATGCGGGTGACCTGTTTGGTTTGAAGTGCGTTGACCGCCTTCGCCATCGCCAGATACGTCTTGCCGGTGCCCGCAGGCCCGATGGCGAACACGATCGTGTTCTCGTCAATCGCATCGACGTAACGCTTCTGGTTGAGCGTCTTGGGCCGAATCGTCTTGCCGCGCCGCGACAGAATGTCCAGCGACAGCACCTCGGCCGGCGATTCGTTGCTGCTGCCGGTCAGCATTGCGATGCTGTGCCGGACGACTTCGGGCGTCAGTGCCTGTCCGCCGGCGACCAACGCGATCAGTTCGGTGATCACCCGTTCGGCCAGTGCGACGTCTGCCGGGCTGCCGGACAAGGTGACGGTGTTGCCGCGCGCGTGCAGATCCGCGGCCAGAGTGCGTTCGAGCGCCCGCAGATTCTCGTCGGCGGAGCCAAGCAGGCCCACGATGAGGTCGGGCGGAACATCAATGCTGCTCCGTACGATGGGGGTGGATGTCGGGGCAGCGGTTGTTTCGCGGGGCGTCACGTGGTTCCCAGTGCCTGCTTTCTATCGATTTCCGCCGGTGGCGGGCTTGTTGGACCTGACACCACTCTACCGCCGCTGGCGAGACGCCCCAAGCGTCCGACGCATCAGCGCAGCAGCAGGTGATTCGGCGGAATGTCCTTGTCAAGCACCTTTTCGGCCTGGATCGCCCCGGTCACCGGCAGTCTGCTCGCGTCCAGCAGCCCGACCTGGGCCAGCAACGACGCCTGATCCCAGTAGATCCGCTCGAACGCGACCTTGTCGGCCTCGAAGCCCATCACGACCACGACGGGCAGTCGCACCGCCCGTCCGGTGGGTGCCACACCGGGAAGCAGGGTGTCCATCGGAACGTCGTGAGTGAAGTTCATGATCATCTCGTCGACGACTTTCTCGCTGCCGACCGTCCGACAGACCGGCGCGATGGTCGTGTCATCCGGCCAGTGACCGATGAAGTGCTTGTCATAGAACTCCGCAACCGCGGCACCGCCCACCCCGCCCATCATCGTGGGGACGTGATTGACGAACGGCTCCGGTGTCATCGTGGCCATGGTCGCGGCGACGTCCTTGGCGACGAATTCCTCGGCGACGTGTTCGTCGAAAACGGCGCCGAGATCGTATGTGCTCCCACTCATCGAAAGAGACTGTCACACCGTGCATCACCGCGCGTGGCGTTCGGCGGTCGACTAATTCCACCGTGGCGTGAGCACGCCAAGGGCGCCCAGGGCGACCGCCGCGGCGGTGGAGGTGCGCAGAATCGTCGGGCCGAGCCGAACGGGGACGGCTCCGGCGCCGGTCAGTGCCTCGATCTCGTCGTCGGCGATGCCGCCTTCCGGGCCGACCACCAGGGTGATCGAATCAGCCTGCGCGACCAGGTCTTTTGACAGCCGCTCGGTGGCGGACTCATGCAGGGCCAGTACCGTTGCGCCCGCCGCCACGTCATCGGCGACACGGCGCGCGAGTTCTCGCGTGGACACCGGTCCGGTGACCGCGGGAATGTGCGCCCGGCGCGACTGCCGCGCGGCCGAGCGCGCGACGGCGCGCCACCGGCGCAGGCCCTTGTCGGCCCGGTTCGCGTCCCAGCGCGTGACGCAGCGGGATGCCCGCCAGGCGACGAAGGAATCGGCACCGGCCTCGGTGGCCAATTCGACCGCCAGCTCCGATCGCTCGGACTTCGGCAGGGCCTGCACAACGGTCACGGTCGGCGCGGGCGGAGCCACGCTCCAGCGCCTCAGCACGCGGGCCCGCAGTCCGCTGCGGGCGGTGTCTTCGACTTCGCACCAGGCCATCTCCCCCGCGCCGTCGCCCAGCATCAGCTGTTCACCGGGCCGGATGCGACGCACCGTCGCCGCGTGGAATCCCTCGTCGCCGGCCACGGTGGCGAGGGCGCCGACCTCGGGAAGCGCGTCGACGTAGAACAGCATGACGACCATGTGGCCGAGTTAGCGGCCGGTGAAGGTCTCGCGCAACCGGCTGAAGATGCCGCCACTCGCGGCCGCGTTGGTCGGCCGCACCTCCGCGACGTCGCCGCGGCGCCGTTTCTTCAGCTCTCGCAAAAGATCGCCGTCGTGGTGGTCGAGCCGGCTGGGCACCACGACCTCGACGTGGGCGTGCAGGTCGCCGCGGGTGCCAGACCGCAAATGCGGCATGCCGTGCCCGCGCAGCGTGGTGACCGACCCCGGCTGAGTGCCCGCCGGGATGGTGATCTCGGTGGGCCCGTCGAGGATCGCGTCGACGGTCACGTTCGTGCCCAGCGCGGCGTCGACCATCGGCACCGCGATCGTGCAGTGCAGGTCGTCGCCGTCGCGGACGAAGACGTCGTGCGCCTGCTCGTGCACCTCGACGTACAGGTCGCCCGCCGGTCCGCCGCCGGGACCGACCTCGCCCTGGGCGGCCAGCCGGACCCGCATCCCGTCGCCGACCCCGGCGGGGATCTTGACGCTGATCTCGCGGCGGGCGCGCACCCGTCCGTCGCCGCCGCAGCGGTAGCACGGGTCGAGAATGACCTCGCCCACGCCGCGGCAGGTGGGGCACGGCCGCGACGTCATCACCTGGCCCAGCAGGGACCGCTGCACGCTCTGCACTTCTCCGCGGCCACCGCAGGTTTCGCAGCGCACCGGCCCGGAGTCGCCGTTGGCGCCCCGACCCTGGCACTTGTCACACAGCACCGCCGTGTCGACCGTGACCTGCTTGGTGACGCCCGTCGCGCACTCGTCGAGGGTCATGCGCATGCGCAGCAACGAGTCCGATCCGGGCCGCACCCGGCCGATCGGGCCGCGCGAGGTGGTGCCGCCGCCGAAGAACGCCTCGAACACATCGCCAAGGCCGCCGAAACCGCCGAACCCGTTGCCCGCCGAAGCCGACTCCAGCGGGTCGCCGCCGAGGTCGACGATGCGTCGCTTCTCCGGGTCGCTGAGCACCTCATACGCGGCGCTGATCTCCCTGAAGCGGGCCTGCGCCTCCTCGTCGGGGTTGACGTCGGGATGCAACTCGCGGGCCAGCCGCCGGTAGGCGCGCTTGATCTCCGCGTCGCTCGCGTTCCTGCTCACCCCGAGCAGACCGTAGTAATCCCGTGCCACTGCCGACCTTTCCCTACCGCCCTACCTGCGGCCTAAGACTTCCCCTATATACATGGCAACCGCTGCGACACTAGCGATAGTTCCCGGGTAGTCCATTCGAGTGGGACCCAACACACCCATCCCGCCATAGATAATGCCCGGTGCGCCATAGGTGGTGGTGACCACGGACGTCCCGGCCATCTCCTCGGCCTCGGTTTCGTGGCCGATGCGCACGGTCACCTTGCCTGCCTCCTGCTGCGCGGCAAGCAGCCGCAGTATGACGACCTGCTCCTCGAGCGCCTCGAGAATCGACCGCAGCGAGCCGCCGAAGTCGGCCGTGTTGCGCGTCAGGTTGGCGGTGCCGCCGAGCAGCAGCCGGTCTTCGGCGTGCTCGACGAGCGACTCCAGCAGCACGCTCGCCGAGCGTCCGATCGCATCGCCGAGTGTGCCGCCCACATCTATCCGGGCGGCCAGGTCGGCCACGGCCGCCGACGCCACAGACATCCTCTTGCCGTCCAACGCCTGGCTGAGCATATCCCTCAACTGGGCCACCTGGTGGTCGTCGATCACGTCGCCGAGCTCGACGATGCGCTGGTCGACACGGCCGGAGTCGGTGATCACGACCAGCAGCAGGCGCGCGGGTGTCAGCGCCACCACCTCGAGGTGTCGCACCGTGGAGGCCGACAGGGTCGGGTACTGGACGACGGCGACCTGCCGGGTCAGCTGGGCCAGCAGGCGCACCGCGCGGCGGAGCACGTCGTCGAGGTCGACGCCGGACTCGAGGAAGCCCTGGATCGCCCGGCGCTCGGCGGTCGACAGCGGCTTGACGTCGTCGAGCCGGTCGACGAACTCTCGGTAGCCCTTCTCCGTCGGCACCCGACCCGAGCTCGTGTGTGGCTGGGTGATGTAACCCTCCGCCTCCAGGACCGCCATGTCGTTGCGGACGGTGGCGCTGGACACACCGAGGTTGTGCCGCTCGACCAATAATTTCGACCCGATCGGTTCCTGGGTGGAGACGAAGTCGGCGACGATGGCGCGCAACACCTCAAAGCGACGCTCCTCGGCATTTCCCATCTACACACCTCCAGGTCGATTCCATTTTACGGTGACCAACTGCGGCGATGCGCGCTCGCACGTTCGACGTATGGCATTTCGGCCCGCGGCGACTAGCCTTCTGGGACATGGTGACGGGCGGATGATTACCCCAGATGATTTTTAAGGGCGTCCGCGACGGCAAGCCGTATCCCGACCACGGCCTGTCCTATCGCGACTGGTCTCAGATTCCGCCGCGCCAGATCCGGCTCGACGAGTTGGTAACCACGACAACGGTCTTGGCGTTGGACCGCCTGCTGTCGGAGGATTCGACGTTCTACGGCGACCTCTTCCCGCACGCCGTCAAATGGAAGGGCGTCGTCTATCTCGAGGACGGGTTGCATCGCGCGGTGCGTGCGGCGCTGCGCAACCGGGTGGTGCTGCATGCCCGGCTCTTCGACATGGACGCGCTGCGGCCGCAGGCGATGTAGCGCCCTGGGAAAAGACCGTCTGGTCACATCCGGGCCCGCGCACGGGTCGATCCCATAAAAACGACTGTGTGAGACCACGACAGGAGGGTTTCGATGCCACGCCTGGACCCGGTGCCCGACCGCGACACGACGCTCGGCGCAAGGATCGCATACTTCTTCACCAGGCGGCGTTTCGTTGCGATGACCGGCCGCGCGCCCGCCGCGATGCTCGAGCCGCTGCAGATGTATGCACATATCCCGAAGCTGCTGCAGGGTTATGGGCGCCTCGAGCAGGCGGTCGCCGGTGTGGAACTGCTCGACCGGCGGCATCGGGCGCTTGCCGAACTGAAGGCGGCGACGACCACCCGGTGCGAATACTGCATCGACCTGGGCTCCCAGATCGCCCGGGGCTGGGGCCTGAGCGACGAGGAGCTGCTTGCGCTGGCGAATTTCCGTGAGGCTGCCTGCTTCTCCGACGTCGACAAGCTGGTCCTGGAGTACTCGACTGCGATGAGCCGAACCCCGGTCGAGGTGAGCGATGAGCTGTTCGCGGCGCTGCGGCGCCACCTCGACTCCGCCCAGCTGGTCGAGCTGACCCACGCGATCGCGCTGGAAAACCTGCGGGCCCGGTTCAACCTGGCGCTGGGTATCGGGGCGGCCGGCTTCAGCGAGGGCGCGGTATGCGCGCGACCGGACTGACGGCACGGTTCGAGCAGGAGCGGCCACAGCTGAAGGCGGTGGCATACCGCATGCTCGGGACGCTCACCGACGCCGAGGACGCGGTGCAGGAGGCGTGGATCCGGCTGAACCGGGCCGGCGCCGACGACGTCGACAACCTCGGCGCCTGGCTCACCACCGTCGTGGCGCGAATCTGCCTGAACATGCTGCGGGCCCGGCACGCCCGGCGGGACGTGGAACTCGTCGCGCAGATGCCCGATCCGATCGTCGACCCGGTCGGTGAGTCCGACCCCGAGCATCAGGCGCTGCTGGCCGACTCGGTGGGCCTGGCCCTGTTCGTGGTGCTGGAGACGTTGCCGCCCCCTGAGCGGCTCGCGTTCGTGCTGCACGACGTGTTCGCGTTGCCGTTCGACGAGATCGCGCCGATCGTCGAGCGGTCACCCGAGGCCACCCGCCAGCTGGCCAGCCGCGCGCGGCGGCGCATCCAGGCGGCGCACCCGACGCCCGACGGCGACATGTCGGCCCAGCGCCCGGTGGTGGACGCGTTTTTCGCCGCGGGCCGGCGCGGCGACTTCGACCGGCTGGTCGCTGTGCTGCACCCCGACGTGGAGTTGCGCGGCGACTTCGGCCCGGGCCGGACGGTGTCGACCCGCGGCGCTTCGGCGGTGGCGAAGCTGGCCAGGGGCTACGCCGGCCTGGACAACGAGGTGCGGGCCGCCGCGGTCAACGGGGCCGCCGGCGCCGTCATCCTGCGGGACGGCCGGCCGGTGTCGATCATGGCCTTTGTGGTGGCCGGCGGAACCGTCACAGCCATCGACGTGCTGGCCGACCCGGAGCGCATCGCGCGGCTGGATCTCGCCGCGGTGCTCGACCGGACGTAACTAGGGCGTGTCTCTTAAATGTCGTAGCCACGTGCAGATTGCTGCGAGGAGTGCGGCGGCGCGGTAAGTGATGGCGAGCTTGTCGTAGCGGGTTGCTAGGCCGCGCCAATTCTTGATGATGTTGAAGGATCGTTCGATCACGTTGCGGCGCTTGTATTTCTGGGCGTCGAGTGTGATCGGGCGGCCGCCTTGGCGGCCACGACGCTTGCGATGACCGATCTGGTCGGACGGTTCAGCGATGACCGCCTCGATGCCCCGGGACCGCAGATGGGTCCGGTTCGCCCGCGCAGTAGGCCCTATCACCCAGCACCGCAACAGGCCGGGTAGGGGGCCGGCCCCCGCCCAGCCGTGGCACCCGCAGCTGATCCATCAACACGGTGAACACCGGCCAATCATGCGCATGACCAGGGCCGATCAGCACCACCAGCGGCAGACCGTGGCCGTCGCACAGTTGGTGGATCTTGGTGCTCAACCCACCGCGGGAGCGGCCCACACCATGGTCGGCGGGTTCATCGAGCAAATTCGTGTAATTCGACAGTGCCCCCTGTGTCGCGCGCCAGGCTCGCGCCGCGCTGATGCACCCGGCAGATCGTCGAATCCACAGCCACCGACCAATCGATAACGCCTTCAGCGTCAGCCAGGGTCAACAACCTGGTCAAGATGGCGTCCCAGGTGCCATCGCCGGCGAACCGGCGATGCCGCTTCCACACTGTCTGCCAGGGACCGAAATCCGCAGGCAGATCCCGCCACGCGATCCCGCAGCGGTACCGGTAGACGATCCCCTCGATCACCTGACGGTGATCCCGAAACGGGCGCCCCCGCACCCCATCCGAACACGACAACAACGGCTCAATCACACTCCACTGCCCATCGGTCAACACCGCATCACGAGTCACACCGATAACGCTCACCCACAACCGCGGTCACGTTAGGGAGACACGCCCTAGTCGAGCACAGTGCGCACCACCGCGTCGGCCAGCAGCCGGCCGCGGTCGGTCAGCACGAGCCGGTCGGCGTCGCGGTCGAGCAGGCCGTCGGAGATCGACACGTCGGCACGCCGGCGTTCGGGGGCGGTCAGCACCGCCGACGGCAGGCCCTGACGCAGCCGCAGCCGCAGCATCACGGCCTCGGTGTGTGCTGCGGCCGCGTCGAGCTGCTCGAAATCGGCGACCGGCAGCGTCCCCCCGGCCAGCAGCTGCCCATACGCGTTGGGGTGCTTGACGTTCCACCACCGCGTCGCGCCGACGTATCCGTGCGCTCCGGGTCCGGCACCCCACCATTCGCCGCCGTCCCAGTACCCGAGGTTGTGGCGGCACTCGCCGCCGGGTCGGCTCCAGTTAGACACCTCGTACCACTGGAAGCCGGCGGCCGACAGCCGCGCGTCGAGCAATTCGTAGCGGCGGGCGAGCACATCGTCGTCCGGCGCCGCGATCTCGCCGCGGCGCACGCGGCGGGCCAGCGCGGTGCCCTCCTCCACGACCAGCGCGTAGGCCGACACATGGTCGACACCGGCACTGACAGCGGCGTCGACCGAGCGCAGCAGGTCGTCGTCGCTCTCGCCCGGGGTGCCATAAATCACATCGAGGTTGACGTGTCGGAAGCCGGCGGCCATCGCCTCCCGGGCCGCGGCCACCGCACGTCCGGGCGAGTGCACTCGGTCCAGCACCGCCAGCACACGCGGCGCCACCGACTGCATGCCCAGCGACACCCGGGTGTAGCCGGCGGAAAGCAGCGCGTCGAACAGTTCGGGCGACGTCGACTCGGGATTCGCCTCGGTGGTGACCTCGGCGCTGTCGGCCAGCCCGAACGCGTCGCGCACGGCGTCGAGCACCGCGGCCAGCCGCTCGCCGCCGAGCAATGACGGCGTACCGCCGCCGACGAACACCGTGTCGGGTGCTGGAGCCGCCCCGCCGGCCCGCAGATGCGCCGCCGCCAGCGTCAGCTCGGCGCGCAGGGCGGCCAGCCAGCCGTCGGGGTTGGCGCCGCCCAGTTCGGCGGGGGTGTAGGTGTTGAAGTCGCAGTAGCCGCAGCGGGTCGCGCAGAACGGCACGTGCACGTATACGCCGAACCTGGAATCCGGGTCCGTGACCAGGTCGGGCAGCCCGGCGGCCGCCGCGCTGACCGTCATATCTGCCAGTTTCCCAGACGGCCCGCGCGCACTTTTGCTCAGCGTAAGCACAAATTTGGCCCGGTTAGGGCATATGGGGGCGCTCGTGGCAGAATGGCCAACGTGACCGCCGCCCGTAATCTCCCAACCCGCGTCTCGTTGGTGGCGCGGCGGCATGTCGACTTCAAGCGCGTTTGCAGCTGTTGCTGTCTGCCTTGATGTCGTAGACCTGCCCACCTGTACTTTCAGCTGGCCGCCGGATCTGCGCCGCCGGATCAGCTCCCGGTGGTCGTGCGCGGTCCGAAAGCCGGCCCGGACGAGGAAATTACCGCCCGATGACACAGCCCCGCCCGCCGAAGCGGCCACGTGGCGAAGGCCAATGGGCGCTCGGATATCGCGAGCCGCTCAACGCCAACGAGCAGAACAAAAAGGACGATCACCCGCTCAACGTGCGGGAACGCATCGAGAGCAGCTACGCCCACCGCGGCTTCGACAGCATCGACAAGAGTGACCTGCGCGGCCGTTTCCGCTGGTGGGGGCTCTACACCCAGCGCGAGCAGGGTTTCGACGGCACCTGGACCGGCGACGAGAACATCGAGGTGCTGGAGGCCAAGTACTTCATGATGCGGGTGCGCTGCGACGGCGGCGCCCTGTCCAGCACCGCACTGCGCACACTCGGTGAGATCTCCACCGAATTCGCCCGCGACACCGCCGACATCTCCGACCGCGAGAACCTCCAGCTGCACTGGATCGAGGTCGAGAACGTCCCGGAGATCTGGCGGCGGCTCGAGGCGGTCGGCCTGCAGACCACCGAGGCGTGCGGCGACTGCCCGCGCGTGGTGCTGGGCTCCCCGCTGGCCGGCGAATCGCTCGACGAGGTCCTCGACCCGACCTGGGCGCTGGAGGAGATCGTGCGCCGCTACATCGGCAACAAGGATTTCGCGAACCTTCCGCGCAAGTACAAGACCGCGATCTCGGGCCTGCAGGATGTGTGCCACGAGGTCAACGACGTCGCGTTCATCGGCGTGGTGCATCCCGAGCACGGTCCGGGCCTGGACGTGTGGGTCGGCGGCGGCCTGTCGACCAACCCGATGCTGGGCCAGCGGCTGGGCGCCTGGGTGCCGCTCGAGGAGGTGCCCGACGTCTGGGAGGGCATCACGTCGGTGTTCCGGGACTACGGCTACCGGCGGTTGCGCTCCAAGGCGAGGTTGAAGTTCCTGATCAAGGACTGGGGCATTGAGAAATTCCGCGAAGTTCTCGAACGGGAGTATCTGGGCCGCAAACTCATCGACGGGCCCGCGCTGCAGCCGGTGATTCACCCGATCGACCACGTCGGGGTGCAGCGGCTGAAGAACGGCAAGAACGCCGTCGGTGTCGCGCCGATCGCCGGGCGGGTGTCGGGCACGATCCTGACCAAGGTCGCCGACCTGGCCGAAAAGGTGGGCTCCGACCGGATCCGGTTCACGCCCTACCAGAAGCTGATCATCCTCGACGTGCCCGACGAGCACGTCGATGAGCTCGTCGCCGGCCTTGATGCGTTGGGGCTGCCGTCGACCCCGTCGCACTGGCGCCGAAACCTCATGGCCTGCACGGGCATTGAGTTCTGCAAGCTGTCGTTCGCCGAGACCCGCAACCGCTCGCAGGTGCTGGTGCCCGAGCTGGAAAGCCGGCTGGAAGACATCAACGCCCAGCTTGACGTGCCGATCACGGTCAACATCAACGGCTGCCCGAACTCGTGCGCGCGAATTCAGGTCGCCGACATCGGGTTCAAGGGGCAGATGGTCGATGACGGCCACGGCGGCTCGGTCGAGGGTTTCCAGGTGCATCTGGGCGGCAGCCTCGGGCTGGACAGCGGTTTCGGCCGCAAGTTGCGCCAGCACAAGGTCCTGTCGTCGGAACTCGGCGACTACATCGAGCGGATTGTGCGCAACTTCATGAAACAACGAAACGACGGTGAGCGTTTCGCGACGTGGGCCCTACGAGCGGATGAGGCGGACTTGCGGTGAGCGTGACGACGGAGAACGACCTGCGGGAATTGGCGGCACGCGGCGCGGCCGAGCTCGACGGGGCCGACGCGCTCGACCTGCTGCGCTGGGCGGACGACAACTTCGGCTCCAGCTACGTTGTGGCGTCGAACATGCAGGACGCGGTGCTGATCGACCTGGCCGCGAAAATTCATCCCGGCGTCGATGTGCTGTTCCTGGACACCGGCTATCACTTCGTCGAAACCATCGGCACCCGTGACGCGGTCGCGGCGGTGTACGACGTCAACGTCGTCAACGTCACCCCCGAGCACACGGTGAAAGAGCAAGACCAGCTGATGGGCAAGGACCTGTTCGCCCGCGATCCCAACGAATGCTGCCGGCTGCGAAAGGTCGCACCCTTGGGCAAAGCGCTAAGCGGCTACTCGGCCTGGATCACCGGGTTGCGCCGGGCGGAGGCGCCGACACGCGCCAACGCACCGGTGATCAGCTTCGACGAGGCGTTCGGGCTGGTGAAGATCAGCCCGCTGGCCGCGTGGACGGACGAGGACATCCAGACCTACATCGAGGCCAACGGCGTGTTGGTGAATCCGCTTGTGCACGACGGGTATCCGTCGATCGGCTGCGCACCGTGCACCGCGAAGCCGACGCCGGGCGCAGACCCGCGCAGCGGCCGGTGGCAGGGCCTGTCGAAGACGGAATGCGGGTTGCATTCGTCGTGAGCACCCTCGTGCTCGCCGCACACGGCAGCGTTGACCCGCGCTCGCCGGCCAACGCGCACGCCGTCGCCGACGAGGTCCGCCGGCTGCGCCCGGGGCTCGACGTGCGGGTCGGGTTCTGTGAGCGGTCGGAACCGAACCTGCGGGACGTGCTGGCCGGGCTGGGAACCGACGCCCACGCGGAAGCCGTTGTCGCGCCGTTGCTGTTGGCCGACGCCTACCACGCACGCGTCGACATCCCCGGGCTGATCGCGGAATCGGCCGCGGGGCGCGTGCGCCAGGCCGACGTGCTCGGCGACGATTCGCGCCTGCTGTCGCTGCTGCGTAAACGCGTGAGCAGCCTCGGTGTGTCGCGATACCAGCCGAGCGTGGGCGTCATCGTGGTCGCGGTCGGCTCGTCGTGCGACACGGTCAATGCGCGTACCCGCGCGGTAGCGCAGGCGGTCACCACAGGCACTCGATGGGCGGGTGCGGTGACCGCGTTCGCGACCGGCCCGCGGCCCACGCTCGACGAGGCCGTGCGGCGCCTCCGCCGTCGCGGCGCGGCGCAATTGGTGATCGCGCCATGGTTTTTGGCCTCGGGACGCCTGACCGACCGTGTCGAAAGCTACGGCCGCGACAACGGGATACCGATGGCGCCGCCGCTCGGCGCGCACCCGCTGGTAGCCGCCACCGTGCTGGACCGGTTCGACGCCACGATCGCCGGGCTGGCCGCCGCTTAGGACCGCGCCGGCTCCGTCACCGCCTCGTCTGCCTGCGGCACCTGGGATGTGCCGCCGATGGGTGGCACCCGGGTGACGCGCACATAGACGGTGTCGCCTTCGGTCAGACCCAGCGCCTCGGCGTCGCCGCGGGTGATCTGCGCGGTGAACGGGGTTCCGGTGGGTGCACTGGTCAACTCGACGCGGACCTCGAACCCGAGGTAAACGATGCGGTCGATGGTGGCCCGAATCACACCGGTGGACTCCGCAGTTCCGTCACCGGCCGCGATCGCCATTTCCGGATTGCGACCCACGCGGATGTCGTGGGGGCGCACCAGGATGCCGTTGAGCGAGGACACCGCGCCGAGGAACGACATCACAAACCCGTTAGCGGGACTGTCGTACACCTCCGTCGGCGAACCGACTTGCTCGATGCGGCCCTTGTTGAGCACCGCGATCCGGTCGGATACGTCCAGCGCCTCGGACTGGTCGTGGGTGACCAGCACCGTGGTCACGTGCACCTCGTCGTGAAGGCGCCGCAGCCAGGCCCGCAGGTCTTCACGCACCTTGGCATCCAGCGCACCGAACGGCTCGTCGAGCAGCAACACGTGAGGGTCGACCGCCAGCGCGCGGGCCAACGCCATGCGCTGACGCTGGCCGCCTGACAGCTGGGCGGGATAGCGGGTCTGAAAACCGCTGAGCCCCACGGTCTCCAGCAGGTTGTCGACCTTCGTGTTGATCTCCGCCTTGGGCAGCTTGCGGATCTTCAGCCCGAACGCGACGTTGTCGCGCACCGTCATGTGCTTGAACGCCGCGTAGTGCTGGAACACGAAGCCGATGCCGCGCCGCTGCGGCGGCACGTGCGTGACGTCACGGCCGTCGATGGTGATCGTGCCGCTGTCGGGCTCGTCGAGGCCCGCGATCGCGCGCAGCAGCGTGGACTTGCCGGATCCGCTCGGCCCGAGAAGCGCGGTCAGCGACCCCGACGGAACCGTGAAGTCGATGTCCTCCAGCGCGGCGAATTGGCCGTAGCGCTTGTTCACGCCTCGCAGTGTGATCGCGTCGGTCATACCAAACTCCTTGTTCGGCCTAAGCTTTCGTGCGTCCGCGGCGCACGTCGAGAATCACCTGAACGACGAGGACGATCACCGCGACCGTCATCAGAAGTGTGGAGACCGTATACGCGCCATATTCATCCTCACGGCTATAGCGATCCGACACCAACAGTGTCAGCGTCTGGGATGTGCCGGGCAAGTTGGACGACACCATGATCACCGCGCCGTACTCGCCCAGCGTGCGCGCCACCGTCAGCACGATGCCGTATGTCAGACCCCAGCGGATCGACGGCAGCGTGATCCGCCAGAACGTCTGCCACCACGTGGAACCCAGCGTCGCCGCCGCCTCCTCCTGATCGTTGCCGATCTCATGCAGCACCGGTTCCACTTCCCTGATCACGAACGGCAGTGTGACGAAGATGCTGGCCAACACGATCCCGGGCAGGCCGAAGATGATCTTGAAGCCGAAATCATTCTGGACGAAGCCGAACGCACCCGCGGTGCCCCACAACACGATCAGGGCGACGCCGACGATGACCGGTGACACCGCGAACGGCAGATCGATGGTAGCCTGAAGCGCGCCCTTGCCGCGGAACTTGTTGCGGGCCAGAACCAAAGCGGTCGGAACACCGAACAGCACGTTGAGCGGCACCACGATCGCGACCACCAACAGCGAGAGCTGCAGCGCCGATATGGCCGCAGGGGTGCTGATGCTCCCGAAGAATTGACCGAGTCCCGGCGCGAACGAGCGCCACAGGATCAGCACCACGGGCACGATCACGAGCACTCCCACGTACGCCAGCGCTGCATACCGGGCGAAGTAGCGCGCCAGCGGCGACAGTGTCACTTGGCCAGCTCCTCCCGCTTGGCGGCGCGCGAACCGATCGCGCGCAGGATAAACAACACCATGAACGAGATCGCCAGCAGCACAATCGAGATCGCGGCCGCGCCCGTGCGGTCGTCGTTTTCGATCAACGCGCGGATCCACTGCGACGACACCTCGGTCTTGCCGGGTACCGCCCCGCCGATCAGCACCACCGAACCGAATTCGCCGATGGCCCGCGAGAACGCCAGCCCGGCACCGGAAAGCAACGCCGGGGTGATCGCGGGAAGGATGATCCTGGTGAAGACGGTGCGGTTGTTGGCGCCGAGTGACGCCGCCGCCTGCTCGGCTTCGCGGTCGACTTCAAGCAGCACCGGCTGCACGGCCCGCACCACGAACGGCAGCGTGACGAACAGCAACGCGGCGCCGACGCCGTACGGCGTGTGGTGCAGATGGATGTCCACCGGGCTATTGGGTCCGTATAGCGCGAGCAGCACCACGCTGGCCACGATGGTCGGCAGGGCGAACGGCAGATCGATCACCGCGTCGACGAGCCGCTTGCCGGGGAAGTCGTCGCGGACCAAGACCCAGGCCACAAGCAGCCCGCACGCCATGTTGATCACCGTCACCGCGGCCGAGATCGTCAGCGTGACTCGGAACGAATCGATCGCCGACGGCGACGTCACCGCGGCGACAAACGCCGACCAGCCGCCGTTGGCGGACTGCCAGACGATCGCCGCAAGCGGCAAGAGCACGATGACCGACAGCCACAGTGTGGCCACCCCCACGCGCAACGAGGTTCCGCCACGGCGGCCACGAAGGCCACCGCCCGATGGGCGCCCCGGTTCGGGTTCGGCGATCTCGGGCCGGATCGCCTCGGGATTCGGTTCTACGGCAGCTGTCATCCGGTGGCCTGCTTGTAGATCTTGGTGATGCTTCCGTTGTCCTTATCGAACAACTGCGGATCGACCGTGTCCCATCCCCCGAGGTCGTTGATGGTCCACAGCTTCTGCGGTGCCGGGAAGTCGTTCGCGAAGTCGGCCGCCACACCCGGATCGACGGGCCGGAACCCGGCCTGCGCCCAGATCTTCTGCGCGTCGGTGGTGTACAGGTAGTTCTTGAACGCCGTGGCCTTGTCCAGGTGCTGGCTGGTGCTGACCACCGCCACCGGGTTCTCGATCTTGAACGTCTGCGGCGGCGTGATGTGTTCGACGGGCTTGCCCTGCCGCTCGGTGTTGATCGCCTCGTTTTCGTAGCTGATCAGCACGTCGCCGCTGCCCTGAACGAACACGTCGGTCGCTTCGCGCCCCGACCCCGGGCGAAGCTTGACGTGCTCGGTGACCAGTTTCTGGACGAAGTCCAGCCCGGCCTGCTGATCCTGGCCGCCGTTGCTCTTCGCGGCGTACGGGGCCAGCAGGTTCCATTTGGCCGACCCCGAGCTCAGCGGGCTGGGGGTGACGACCTCGATGCCAGGCCGCAGCAGGTCGTCCCAGTCCTTGATGTTCTTTGGGTTGCCCTTGCGGACGACCAGGGTCACCACCGAATCGAATGGGATCCCCTTGGTGGCGTCGGTGTTCCAGTCCTTGGAAACCTTGCCGGCCTTCACCAGGCGAGTGACGTCAGGTTCCAGCGAGAAGTTGACGATGTCCGCGGGCTTGCCGTCGACGACGGCGCGCGATTGATCGCCGGAGGCGCCGTAGGAAGCCCTCACCGCAACGCCTTTGCCCTCCGGGGTGGCAGCGAACGCCGGGATGATCTTGCTCCAGCCCGGCTCGGGGACGGAGTAGGCCACCAGGGTCACGGTGGTGGCACCTTGCTGGCTACTGCCGCCGGCAACGTCGCTGGAACCACCACCACAGGCGGCAACGACGCCGGCCGTCGACACGAGGGCGGCAGCAATTCGCCAACCGCGGCCAGGCTTGCGAAACGTGTACATGGAGGACCTCTCGTTGCTCAGGGATAGTCAGCAGGACTCAACCCCGTATCGCGGGACAAGCGATCGATCAACGCGTCAGTGGATGACAGCCACTACCGACACCAAACCGCGCACGGGAACGGATCAACGGCAACAGTGCACATCAGCGACAGCACAATCGCCCACGGCAATGAGCGCCAGGATGTGGCAGCCCTTGTTGCCGGTAGCTGTTCGCATGGCGCGAAGCCTAACAGAGTCTGACCAGCACGCTCGCCAAGCGCTAATGGGTAAGCAGCCAGGTCACGATGACCAGCAGCACCAGGATCACCAGAACCAGCGTCACACGCGACTTGGGCAAACCGCTCACAATCCGTTCGGGTCACCGTGGCGCATCCGCCGCAACAGCCGGATGCCTCGACCCAATGCCCCGTCGAGCGCCACCGCGATCCCGTAGGCCAGCGCCAAAACGACCGGCATCACGACGATGGTCTGCAGCACGAAGCCCAGGCCCGAGAGCCACAGCTCCACGCCGTCCCACCAACTGAGAAAACCGGCCATCTGGCCAGACTATGCGTCGCCCTTGGCAAGAGCCAACGTGCCAAAATGTGGTGTGCCGAGCGCTACGGAGTCCACCACGTGCGTGATCGCAGGAGGTGGACCCGCAGGCATGGTGTTGGGTCTGCTTCTGGCGCGCGCCGGGGTGCCGGTAACCGTGATGGAAAAGCATGCGGACTTCCTGCGCGACTTCCGCGGCGATACCGTGCACGCGAGCACGCTGCGCCTGCTCGACGAACTGGGGCTGGGCGCCGGGTTCGCCAAGGTTCCGCACCGCGTCATCGATTCGATCCACATGAAGGTTCAGGGCGCGCCGATCGACATCGATCTGCGCCGAATTCCCGGCCCGCACAAGCACATCGCGCTTGTTCCACAGTGGGACCTCCTCGAACTGCTGGCCACCGCGGCCGAAGCCGAGCCGACGTTTTCGCTGTTACGCAGCACCGAGGTGCTCGGGCCGCTGCGTGACGGCGGACGGGTGGTTGGCGTCAGGTATCGCGACGCCGACGGCGGCGCGCGCGAGATGCGCGCGGTGCTGACCGTGGCGTGTGACGGCCGCGCCTCGACGCTGCGGTCGACAATGGGCCTGCAGTCGAAGAACTTCGGGGCGCCGATGGATGTGTGGTGGTTCCGGCTGCCCCGTCGCGACGGCGACCCACACGGCCTCAACGGCGTGTTCCAGTCCGGGCATGGCTGCGTGGTGATCGACCGCGGCGACTACTACCAGGTCGCCTACATCATCCCGAAGGGCACCGACGCGGCGGTGCGCAGCGAGGGCCTCGATGCGCTTCGTCGGCAGATGATGGTGTTGGTGCCCTGGCTGGGCGACCGCGTGGACACGCTGGCGTCGTTCGACGACGTGAGACTGCTTGACGTGCAACTCAATCGGCTCCGCCGCTGGTACACCGACGGGATGCTGCTGATCGGCGACGCGGCGCACGCGATGTCGCCGGTGGGCGGCGTTGGAATCAATCTCGCCGTGGCCGACGCGGTCGCGGCCGCGGGCCTGTTGGCCGCGCCGTTGCGCGCCGGCCACGTGACGACGTCGCAGCTTGCGCATGTGCAGGCCCGACGCTGGTTCCCGACCGTGCTGATCCAGTCCATTCAGCGCGCCATCCACGCACGGGTGATCACACCCGCGGTGAACGGCAACGCGCTGGGCGCCGCACAGCCGACGCCACCGCGGGCGGTGCGGATCATGAATAAGATCCCGGCGCTGCGCACGGTCGCCGGCTACACGGTCGCGATCGGCCTGTTGCCCGAGCACGCACCCGCGTTCGCCCGGCGATGAAGGACGTCATCAAACACGCCCCAGTTAAGTGGACGGAAAGCGCTCCGGCGGTCGATGATGGGCGAATGGTCCTGAGCCCGGAGTCCGCCCGGCGGGCGACCGAACCCCCGTTTGCGGTCACCAGCCCGGTGCCGTACATCCAGAGCTCGTCGACCCGCAACCCGTTTCCCCCGATCGCCGACTACGCGTTCTTGTCCGACTGTGAGAACACCTGCCTGATCTCGTCCAACGGCGCTGTCGAATGGCTGTGCGCGCCACGGCCGGACTCCCCGAGCGTGTTCGGCGCGATCCTCGACCGCGCCGCCGGGCACTTCCGGCTCGGCCCCTACGGGGTGGCGGTGCCCGCGGCGCGCCGGTATCTGCCGGGCAGCCTGATCCTGGAAACGACCTGGCAGACCCACACCGGGTGGATCATTGTCCGCGACACCCTGGTAATGGGTCCTTGGCACGACATCGAGACGCGGTCGCGCACCCATCGCCGCACCCCGATGGACTGGGACGCCGAGCACATCCTGTTGCGCACCGTGCGGTGCGTCAGCGGCACCGTCGAGTTGGTGATGAGCTGCGAGCCGTCGTTCGACTATCACCGGATCAGCGCCAGCTGGGAGTACTCGGCGGCCGCGTACGGGGAGGCGATCGCGCGGGCCAACCGCGATCCCGACCAGCACCCCAAGCTCAAGCTGACGACCAATCTGCGGATCGGGCTCGAGGGTCGCGAGGCCCGGGCGCGCACCCGGCTCACCGAGGGCGACAACGTGTTCGTCGCGCTGAGCTGGTCCAGGCACCCCGCCCCGCAAACGTATGAAGAGGCCGCCGACAAGATGTGGAAGACCAGCGAATGCTGGCGGCAGTGGATCAACATCGGCGACTTCCCCGACCACCCGTGGCGCTCGTTTTTGCAGCGCAGCGCGTTGACGCTGAAGGGCCTCACGTATTCACCCACCGGCGCGCTGCTGGCGGCCAGCACGACGTCGCTGCCGGAAACCCCGCGCGGGGAACGCAACTGGGATTACCGCTACGCATGGGTGCGTGACTCGACGTTCGCGCTGTGGGGCCTGTACACCTTGGGCCTGGACCGCGAGGCCGACGACTTCTTCTCGTTCATCGCCGACGTGTCGGGCGCCAACAACGGCGAACGTCACCCGTTGCAGGTGATGTACGCGGTCGGCGGCGAACGCACCCTCGAGGAAGAGGAGCTGCACCATCTGTCGGGTTACGACGGGGCCCGGCCGGTGCGCATCGGCAACGGTGCGTACAAGCAACAGCAGCACGACATCTGGGGCACGATGCTCGACTCGGTGTATCTGCACGCCAAGTCGCGCGAGCAGATCCCCGAGGCGCTGTGGCCGGTACTGAAGAACCAGGTCGAGGAGGCGATCAAGCACTGGCGGGAACCAGATCGCGGGATCTGGGAGGTGCGCGGCGAACCCCAGCACTTCACGTCGTCGAAGATCATGTGCTGGGTTGCGCTGGACCGCGGCGCCAAGCTGGCCGAATTGCAGGGCGAGAAGAGCTACGCCCAGCAGTGGCGGGCGATCGCCGAGGAGATCAAGGCCGACGTGCTCGCCAACGGCGTCGACTCCCGCGGCGTGCTGACCCAGCGCTACGGCTCGGACGCGCTGGACGCGTCACTGCTGCTCGCGGTGCTGACCCGATTCCTGCCGCCCGACGACCCGCGGGTGCGCAACACGGTGCTGGCCATTGCCGACGAGCTGACCAAAGACGGCCTGGTGCTGCGCTACCGGGTCGAGGAGACCGACGACGGGCTGTCGGGCGAAGAAGGCACCTTCACGATCTGTTCGTTCTGGCTGGTGTCGGCGCTGGTCGAGATCGGTGAGATCAGCCGAGCCAGGCACTTGTGTGAGCGCCTGCTCTCGTTCGCCAGCCCGCTGGACCTCTACGCCGAGGAGATCGAGACCCGCACCGGCCGCCACCTGGGTAACTTCCCGCAGGCGTTCACCCACCTGGCATTGATCAACGCGGTCGTTCACGTCATCCGGGCCGAGGAGGAAGCCGACAGCACCGGGGTGTTCGTGCCGGCCAACGCACCGATGTAGGGCGCGCGCAGCAAACCTACTGACCGGCGGCGTTCTGCAGGATCTTCGTGACGAGTTGCTCGCCCTCGTCGGAGACGGAGTAGCCACACGCGAAGGCCTCGGAGACCAGGTTCGACGCCCAGCCCATCGCGTGTTGGCATGCCCAGCCGCTCGCGTTCTGCTGCTCGGAGTCCTGAGTGATCATCGCGTTGCCGGCGTCGCCTACGCTGTCCAGCTTCCAGACGTAGGCCGAGTAGGTGGAGTCGGTTGTCGTCACCGACGTGTTCGCACAGCTCTTCCATTGGTCGCGCGACAAATTGAAGAAGCTTTTGGCCTTGTCCGCCGACGGGAACAGCACGGCGGTTTGTTCGATCCAGTGCTGGTTGTGGGAGTCCGGCTCCCGGATGACAACGTCGCGGACGGCGGTCCAGCCGCTGCTGGCATACACCGGCTCCTCGGCCCCGTACAGGGTGCCGAGGCATCCGACGTCATCCACGGTGCCGGAGTGGTCGCTCATCTCCTCGGCCGACGTGGTGACCTGCAGGTCCGATCCCTCGACGATGGAGCTGACATCACGGACGTTGAGCAGCAGTCGGTCCAGCGCCGACTCGTTCAGCTCCGGCAGGTTCGTCGGCACCGGGCCGGTGTTCCCGGCAGCCCGCACCGCGGTACCGCTCGTCGTCTGCACGCAGCCGGCGCACGCGATCGACAGTGCGACGACGGCACCGATCACGCCCGGGCGCGCGGCTGCGGACACATTCACCACGTGAACATTGTGGCCCGCCTGAACGGTAGTTGTCAGACAGCTGGCAACGTTGGCGTGAATTTTTACGCCACGCGCCGGGCTACGACACGTTGGCCGACATCTTTTCGACGATCGTCACCGCCTCGTCAGCGATGTTGTCACCGCACGCCGTCGCCTCGATGACGACCGCCGATACCGCCGAAAGCGCGTGCTGACAACCCCATGCGCCCGCCTCCTGTTGCAGCGCGGTCTGATTGATGGTTGGGCCGGTGATGATGAGATCGCCTATTTTCCAACGATTTACATCGGCGCCACTCGTCAGGGTCAGCTCTTTGCCGGAGCAGTGCGACCAGCTGCGCAGGGAGCCATTGACAAACGCCTGCGCGCGGTCGCTGCCGGGAAATTCGACGGCGGTTTGCTCCACCCAGTGGGCGTTGTTGTCTTCGGGTTCCTGAAGCACCTGATCGCGGACGTCTGTCCAGCCGCTGCCCTGATAGACCGAATCTTCGGCGTTGTACAACGCACCAAGACAGTCCGGCCGGGAGACGTTTTCGGTAGTGGTCTGCATGTCCCGCGACGTGTCGGCGACCGTGATTTCGGTGGTGCCCATGATCGTGTTGATCAGACCGGCGCTCAGCAGGACGGCGTCCAGGCCGCCGCCCAGCGTGGCGCCGTCGGCACGGTCGGCCGGTTGCGCGGTGCCGCCCACCATGTGGGTACAGCCCGCGACAAGTAGGCCGGCGGCCCCGCCGACGACAGCCCCAACCAACCGCCGCACCGCGTCATACCTCACTTCTTGCCTACTTCTTGGCCTTATCTCCCGCCGCATCGGTGGACAGCGCCGCCACGAAGGCCTCCTGCGGCACGTCGACCCTGCCGATGGTCTTCATGCGCTTCTTGCCTTCCTTCTGCTTCTCCAGCAGTTTGCGCTTGCGGGTGATATCGCCGCCATAGCATTTCGACAACACGTCTTTGCGCAACGCCCGAATGTTTTCACGGGCAATAATTTTCGAGCCGATCGCGGCCTGCACCGGAACCTCGAACTGCTGGCGCGGGATCAGCTCCTTGAGCCTGGCGGTCATCTTGTGCCCGTAGGCGGTCGCCGCGTCCTTGTGCACGATCGCGCTGAACGCGTCGACGGGTTCGCCCTGCAGCAGGATGTCCACCTTCACCAAATCGGCCTCCTGCTCGCCCGCGTCCTCGTAGTCGAGGCTCGCGTACCCACGGGTCCGCGATTTCAGCGAGTCGAAGAAGTCAAAGATGATCTCGCCGAGCGGCATCGTGTAGCGCAGCTCGACTCGCTCCGGCGACAGATAATCCATGCCGCCCAGCTCGCCGCGGCGGGACTGGCACAGCTCCATGATCGTGCCGATGAATTCGCTTGGCGCGATGATCGTGGTCTTGACGATCGGTTCGTAGACCGTGCCGATCTTCCCCGACGGCCAGTCCGACGGGTTGGTCACGATCTTTTCGGTGCCGTCGTCGAGCACGACCCGGTAGACGACGTTCGGTGACGTGGAGATCAGGTCCAGGTCGAACTCGCGCTCCAGCCGCTCGCGGGTGATCTCCATGTGCAGCAGCCCGAGAAAGCCGCAGCGGAAGCCGAACCCCAGTGCCACCGAATTCTCCGGCTCGTAGGTCAGCGCGGCGTCGTTGAGCTGCAACCGGTCCAGCGCGTCGCGCAGATCCGGGTAGTCCGACCCGTCCACCGGATACAGCCCGGAGTACACCATCGGTTTCGGTTCGCGGTAGCCGGTCAACGCCTGCTTGGCGCCGTGGCGGACGGTCGTCACGGTGTCACCGACCTTCGATTGGCGGACATCCTTCACACCGGTGATCAGGTAGCCCACCTCGCCTACCCCGAGCCCCGCGGAGGGTTTCGGCTCCGGTGAGACGATGCCGACCTCCAGCAGCTCGTGGGTTGCGCCGGTGGACATCATCGCGATCCGTTCGCGCGGCGTGATCTTGCCGTCGACGACACGAACGTAGGTGACCACGCCGCGGTAGATGTCGTAGACCGAGTCGAAGATCATCGCCCGGGCGGGGGCGTCCGGGTCGCCCTGCGGCGGTGGCACCTCGCGAACGACGTGGTCGAGCAGGTCGGCGACGCCCTCGCCGGTCTTGCCGGACACCCGCAGCACATCGCCGGGCTCGCAGCCGATGATGTGGGCGATCTCGGCAGCGTAGCGGTCGGGTTCGGCGGCGGGCAGGTCGATCTTGTTGAGCACCGGGATGATCACCAGGTCGCGTTCCAGCGCCAGGTAGAGGTTGGCCAGCGTCTGCGCCTCGATGCCCTGCGCCGCGTCGACCAGCAGCACCGCGCCCTCGCACGCCTCCAGCGCCCGCGACACCTCGTAGCTGAAGTCGACGTGCCCGGGGGTGTCAATGAGGTGGAGAACATATTCGGACGTTCCGGCCTCGCCCTCTACCGTCCACGGCAGCCGGACGTTCTGCGCCTTGATCGTGATCCCCCGTTCCCGCTCGATGTCCATCCGGTCCAGGTATTGGGCGCGCATCGAGCGCTCGTCGACCACGCCGGTGAGCTGCAGCATCCGGTCGGCCAGCGTCGACTTGCCGTGGTCGATGTGGGCGATGATGCAGAAGTTGCGAATCTGCGCCGGCGCGGTGAAGGTTTGGTCGGCGAAGCTGCTGATGGGAATCTCCAGGTGACGGGGTGTCTAGCGCGAACGATCTCGCATCCAGGGTATCGAGGTGGACCCCTTCGCTCACAATCGCAACAAAGTCGGGCCCGGACCGCCTCGCCTATGCTTTTGCCATGGCGTCGCAGTGGAAGACGTTGCAGCGGCGATTGGGGAAAGTCCTGTCGGCCAACGTGGAAAACCTCGTCTTCAACGAGGGTCCGAAGCTCATCCGGCAGCTGCAGAACTCGTCCTCATTGCAGCGGGGGATCCAGCAAGGCATCCGGATCGGGCTGGAAGCACTCGCCGGCGGACAGGAGCAGGCCGGCGCTATCACGGCCGGCCGCCCGGTGACCGACCGCAGCGTGCCAACCGCGCATCGGGCCCGAAAGTTGGTGTACTCGCCCGACCTCGACGGCCGTGCCGATCCCGGCGAGATCGTCTGGACGTGGGTGGTCTACGAGGACGACCCGTCGCGAGGCAAGGACCGGCCGGTTCTGGTGGTCGGCCGGGATCGCCGCACGCTGCTCGGGTTGATGTTGTCGAGCCAGGAGCACCAGGGTGATCCACACTGGATCGGCATCGGCTCCGGCACCTGGGACTACGAGGGCAGCGCCTGTTGGGTGCGCCTCGACCGGGTACTCGACGTGCCCGAGGAGGGCATCCGCCGCGAGGGCGCGATCCTGGCCCGCGACACGTTCGAGAAGGTCGCGGCCCGGCTGCGGGCCGAGTACTCCTGGAGCTGACGAGCGAGGCTGTCGCCACATCGGCCACATCGTGGGGCCGCCGCCCGGGAGCACGATCTCACCGGTGACCTCGAAGCCGAACCGCGTGCTCGGCGTCAACGCGGTCGAGCCGCGAGGTCATCAGCGCGTGGGCGAAGCCTTTGCCGCGCACGGACGGGTCGCGGCCGACCGCCAGATACCAGTGCGGTCGCACAGCGCCGACGCTGTCTATTTTCGCAGGTCAGCAGGTCATTCGCCAATGCTGTGCCGTGCAGTATCTTCGGGTCAGCTAACTCCCCGAACAGAGAGGTGCAACACGATGACCACCACACCCCCGCCAGCCGGACGGCACCTACCTGGACCGCGACAGCATCGACATCAACTGGAAGTAACGTGGACGTATTGAAAGGATCGCCATGTCCAGATCAAAGTTCCATCTCGCGACGGTTTTCGTAGTCGGTGTCAGTGTGGCCACGCTTTCGGCGGTGTCCATGCCGATTGCACAGGCGGTGCCCGAATGCACGAACATCAACCAGTCAACCACGCAGTGTCAGCGCCCAGGCGGCAGCGCCCAGCTCAACACCGCACCAAATCCGGCAACGGTTCAGAGCTACCAATGGCCGTGGTGGGATCAAGTCGTCGTCGTCGGTCGCGGCTTTGGTCGGCGGTGAGTGAGCGTCCAGGAGGATAATCAGTTACGGATACCAGTGCGGCAGCACAGCGCCGTCGCTGTCTATTTTTGCAGGTCAGCAGGTCATTCGCTAATGCTGTGACATGAAGTATCTTCGGATCGGCTAACTCCCTTCGGGAGGAGATGCCATGACCACAACACCCAGCCGGGCACGGAACCAACTAACCTTCACAGCAGCAAAAGAAGCGAGGTCGCTTTTCTAATCGGCGTGTGCGCGCCGGTCACTGCCTTAGTAGTAACGGTGGGTGCAGTACCGGCGTCGCAGCCGTACATCTGCACTGCCTTGATGCGAGCATCGTTAGTGACGGCTTTATTTTTGTACTCCCGCTCGACGATAGCGACGACCTCGGCGGGCGTTTTCGCTTCCGCCAGCTTCTTAATGAGGGCGGAGTTTTCAATACCCATATTGAGTTGTATTTACTTTCTAATTGGCAGTGGATTGCCCTTAAGGCGTGGACTACTGTGCGGCCCATACGACGCAGGTCCACGTGATCGGTTTCGATCAGGTGAAGCGGCGCGATGTAGCGGGACGGTCGTACTTTCCTGGCGGGTTCTACTGAAACGATTTCGATCACTTGGAGCGGCCTGGTCGGCACTGTTTGGCGTTCTGTCTGCGGCTTAGCTCGCGGGGGTTCGGGCGGGTCCTAACGGAGCGGCCTTTATTAAGCGGCGGCGTCGGCGGGAGACGTTAGCCGGTGCTGCGGGTGTCAAGCAGCGCAAGTCTGTTAGTTTGCTGCCGATTTTGTCGGGGACAGCCCCGCAAAGACTAGGATTGCCACTAGAACACCGCAAGATTGGAAACCAGGACATGAAGAAGACCACCGCCGTCCTGGTCCTGGCTGGTGCCGCGACCACCATTGGCATTAGCTTCGCGCCGCTGGCGGGGGCCGATACGACCAATTGTGAAACCGTCGGCGGGACAACAGTGTGCGGGCAGGGTGACGTCAGCGGCGGCGGTCAGCCCGCGGGTGGCTCAAACCCTCAGGCGCCGGCTCCCACCGGCGGTGGCTGCGCTAACGCTTACGGCGGCTACCAGAATTGCAACAATCATTGAGGCTAGCCAATGCCCGGGGGGGTGACCGACCGGGTCACCGAAGTCTGTTAGGGCGTGTCTGACAAAGATTCGGGGGTTTGTGGTTGAGCCTGCTTATATGTCTCGTTTCCAGTTGTTGTCAGATGCGCAGTGGTCGTTGATCGAGAATTTGTTGCCGTCGCGGACGGGCAAGCGCGGAAGACCTTTTCGTGACGCCCGGCAGGTGATCGAGGGGATCGTGTACCGGTATCGGTGCGGGATCGCCTGGCGAGATGTGCCCAAGGTGTTCGGGCCGTGGCAAACGATGTGGACCTGGCATCGGCGGATGAGCGCTGATGGCAGCTGGGATCGGGTGCTGGCGCGGCTGCTGGCCGCTGCCGATGGCACCGGCGCGATCGACTGGGCGATCTCGGTGGACTCCACGATCGCGCGCGCCCACCAGCACGCCACCAACATCACCCGCCACACAGGGGGCTGGGTCGAATTACACGAATCTGCTGCTCGAGCCGCCTGATCACGGTGTGGGCCGCTCCCGCGGCGGGTTGAGCACCAAGATCCATCACCTCGTCGACGGGGCCGGGCGACCGCTGGTCGTGCTGCTCAGCGCCGGGCAGGCCAATGACGCACCGATCTTCTCGCATTTGATGGCTCACCTGCGCGTCGACCGCCATGGCGGTGGCCGGCCTCGCACTCGCCCGGGCCGCGTGCGCGCCGATAAGGCCTACTCCTCGCGCGCGATCCGCGCCCAGCTACGCCGCCGCGGCATCAGCGCAGTCATTGCCGAACCCTCCGACCAAGCAGCACACCGGAAACGACGCGGTTCCCACGGCGGACGACCACCACGATTCGACGCCCAGGACTACCGCAACCGCAACGTCATCGAGCGCGGCTTTAACGCGATCAAACAATGGCGCGGACTCGCCACCCGCTACGACAAACTCGCCATCGTCTACCGCGGCGCCATCGTCCTACACGCCATCATCACCTGGACCGCGCATTTATCAGACACGCCCTAGTTGCCGATCCTGGCTTGCCCGTACTCGCGGCTAGACATCCCAGGTTCGGAAGTGTCAAGCCGCGGCTGGCATGCGGTGGGCCCAGGCGGTGTGTTCGTTGTAGAGCGTGTGGTGGCGTAGGCAGCCGTGCAAGATGCCGACCAGACGGTTGCCCAAGGCGCGCGGAGGGCTTGGTGGTGAGTGTCGCCGGCGGTGCGGTGCTGGTCGTAGAAAGCGCGGGCGCCCGGACTGGCTGACAGGGCGCAGAAGGCCCATTGGTCGATGGCGTCATACAAGCGGTGGTTGCGCACGTGGCGGGCCAGTACGGCGCGCTTCTTGCCGGAGGCCACGGTCAGTGGTGAGGTTCCGGCGTAGTTTCTGCGAGACTTGGCGTCGGTGTATCTGTTCGGGTCGTCCCCGAACTCACCGAGCACCCGGGCGCCGAGTGTGACACCAAGTCCTGGCAGGGAACGGTAGATGCCGGCGTCCGGGTGTGTCTCAAAATGGCTGGCCAGCGTGGTTTCGAGCTCGGCGATCTGGCGGTTGAGTTCGGCGATGATACCGACCGTGGCGCGGGTGGTGGCCGCGAACGCGGCGGTCACCGGGGCCGGGGCGGCCAGCTGCTCGGTGCGCAGCGCGGCGGCGATCTCGCGGGCGCGGGCGGCGATGTTGCGTTGGCGCCCGCCGCGTTTGAGCGCCGACTGGATCGCGGTCAGGGGCAGCCGAGCCCCCTGGACGGGGCTAGGGGCACGATCGAGCACGCCCAGCGCGTCGCCGTGGGCCAGGTCGTCGAAGGCTTCCAGCGCGGCGGGGTAGTACTCGCGCAGCGCGCTGCGTAGGACGTTGGTGTGGCGCGTGCGGGTCCAGACCAGGCTCTGATGGGCGCGGGCGAGCACCTTGATCGCCTCGGCATCAGCGCTGTCGCCGGCGACGGGGCGATGGTTGTGCCGGTCGGTGCGCACCAGATCGGCCAGCAGTTTGGCATCGGAGGCATCGGATTTCGCGCCCGAGAGGTGATGGCGGTCGCGGTAACGGGCCACCGCCAATGGATTGATGGCATACACCTGATAGCCGGCCGCGGTCAGCGCCCCCACCCACAGTCCACGATCGGTTTCGATGCCGACCAGCACCTGATCGGGTTCCTCAGCGTGCACCGCGATCAGCTCGTGCAGCTGGCGGATACCGGTCAGCCCCTCCGGCAGGCGCCGCGACCCCAGCCGCTCACCGGACTCATCCATCAGATACACATCGTGATGCTGTTCAGCCCAGTCATCACCGACAAAAATCATCAATCACTGCCCTCCTCGATACGGCTATCGATCAACCTGTTTTGAGCCCGAGGACACCGGCGACGAGCTAATGGATCAGTGCTCGACCGGCACGACATCCCATCAGTGCTACAGGCGACCTCACCAACCGGCCGGGGCACAATCTAGCCGTAGGAATCGACATGCACTCCGGCTCACTACAGTGCTCACCGACCGGCGGCTCGGTAATCAGCCTCCCTCGACAGGGACCAAATCCCGTCAACGGCACGCTGATCGATTCCCATTAGCTTGCTTAAGCCTGTCCAGCCCTTCCGGGGTGGGGAAGGCACCGTATTCAGCGGCGCACAGTCCGAGCTCCGGTGCTGGCTTGATGAGCTTCACGCTGCACCACCACGACGACGATGCCTCGCGGCCACACTCTTCGCGGCCAGCTCGGCGAAATAAGCCTTACGCAGGTGCTCGGCGATCTGGTGAACCTGAGCCGGCGTCAGGTAGGCAGATCGGCGCTGTTTACCGGGCCGCCCGCCACATCGGCCACATGGTCGGGCCGCCCCTTGGTAGCACGATCTCGCCGGTGACCTCGAAGCCAAACCGCTGGTAGTACGGCACGTTGTCTTGTTTGGTGGACTCCAGGTATGCCGGTGCGTGCTCGGCGTCAACGCGGTCGAGCCGCGAGGTCATCAGCGCGTGGGCGAAGCCTTTGCCGCGCACGGACGGGTCGCTGCCGATCACCGCCAGATACCAGTGCGGCTCCTCGGGATGGGCTCGCTTCATCATCTCGGCGACCTCTTGCCCACCCGAAACCCGGCGGCCGAACGCCCAGATGAAGCCGGGCATCATGATCAGGACCTCGCGGCGGGACTGCTTCCAGCGGCCGGGCGGGTCCCACACCGCCGCGGCACCGATCGTGTCGCTGCCGCGGGCCACCTCCACGCCACCCCCGCCGAGGAAATGGTGGCGCGTCATCGTCGCGAACATGCGCGGCAACCCCTTGACGCGCGCAGCTGCGCCGGGCAGCAGCCACGTCATTACCGGATCGTCGTGAAAAGCGCGGCCCAGCACGCGGGCCAACTCGCGGACGTCGGCGCGGCGGCCCGGCGCCACGTCGATTGTCATAACGGTAGTCGTATCCCGCTCAACCCTGGGTGATGTACGCCTGCAGCTGCTGCTGCTGCGCCTGCATCTCCTCCATGCGGGTCTTCACAACATCGCCGATGCTGACGATCCCGGCCAATTCCCCGTCGGCGATCACCGGCACGTGCCGAACCCGGTTGTTCGTCATCAGCCCGCTCAGCGAATCCACCGAGTCGCCGGGCGCGCAGGTGACGACCAGGCTGGTCATGATCGCCGAGACCGGCAGCGCCAGCACGCCGGCGCCGAGTTCATTCAGCCTGCGCACGACGTCGCGCTCCGACACGATGCCCTGCACCCCGTCCGGCGCGACCACCACCATCGCGCCGATGTTGCGCTCGGCGAGCCCGGCCAGCAATTCGGTGACCGTGGTATCGGGGCTGATGGTCGCCACCGCCGAGCCTTTGTTTCGCAACACGTCTGCGATCCGCATTTGATTCCTCCACCCATGTGACCTGGTTCACATTAGGTTAGGGCGAAGTCGGCCACGGCGAAACCCGATCGTGTGACATACCTGGACACGTGATCGAGGTCACCCTGCTCGGCACCGGTAGTCCGATTCCCGATCCGCAGCGGGCCGGGCCGTCAACCCTGGTTCGTGCCGGCGGGCAGACATTCCTGGTGGACTGCGGCTGCAGCGTCCTGCAGCGGGCCACCGCGGTCGGCGTCGGCGCCAACAGCTGCTGCTGACGCACCTGCACAGCGACCACATCGCCGACCTCGGCGATCTGCTGATCACCCGGTGGGTGACCACGTTCACGCCCGAGCAGACTGCGTTGCCGATCATCGGGCCGCCGGGCACCGCCGAGGTGGTCGAACACATGCTGGCGGCCTTCGGTCCGGACATCGGCTATCGGATCGCCCATCACGCCGACCTCACGGAGCCGCCGGC
The DNA here is from genome assembly GCA_963811535.1 of uncultured Actinomycetota bacterium. Classification (GTDB taxonomy): domain Bacteria; phylum Actinomycetota; class Actinomycetes; order Mycobacteriales; family Mycobacteriaceae; genus Mycobacterium. The sequence goes on from CAWERF010000006.1 coordinate 252,753, forward strand.
GGTGGATGTTCGCGAGCACACCGAGGGGGTGGTCTGGAACCGCGACGGCGTGCAGATCCGGGTGGCACCCAGCGACCACCGGCCGGTGGCGCCGACGATCGCGTTCGGGTCGGGTACGAGGGCGCGTCGGTCGTGCTTGCCGGCGACACGGTGCCGTGCGCCAGCCTCAACCAGCTTGCGGCCGGCGCAGGCGCGTTGGTGCACACCGTGATTCGCAAGGACTTGGTCGAGGCGCTGCCGCAGCAGCGGATTCGCGACATCTGCGACTATCACTCCTCGGTCGAGGAGGCCGCCGCGACGGCCGCCCGCGCCGGCGCAGGCATTTTCGTGCTGACTCACTGCGTTCCGCCGGTCGCACCCGGGCAGGAAGACGAATGGCGAGCCAAGGCCGCGTCGGCGTTCGACGGCCGCATCGAGCTCGGACCCGATCTGCACCGCGTCGAGGTGCACGCATCGGTGTAACCCATGCCGAGCTTCACGTCGTCACCACATCGCGCCGCCGCCGCACCGGGAGCAGCGCGCCCGCGACAACCAGCCACACCAACGCCGGCACCCGGCCGATCGGGAGCAGCACCGACAGTCCCGGCCAGATCAGCACCAGCGCACTCAGTTCCGCGATCACGGCGATCACCAGTCCGGCCCACGCCACGGCTCTCGGGAGCACATTGAGGATCAGGCTGGGCACCGCGACCCCGGCCAACAGCAGGCCGAGCCCGATGACGTGCGCCGGACCGCCCGTCAGATACACCAGGAAATACAACGCCCGAACCAGCACCGGGTCAGCGGTCACTACCGGCCGCGACAGCGTCCAGATCAACAGGCCCGCCAGGCCCAGCGCGCCCGCCGACAGTGTGCCGCCCACCAACGCGATCGTTGCCCCCGGGGCCGTCACCCCGAGTTGGCGCAGGCGGGCGCTGGCCGTCGCCGCGTAAATGGCCAGCGGCACCGACGATCCGAATATCCCCACGGCGGCCGACTGCACCGCTACCGGATGGGAACGGAAGAAATCCTGGATCGTCGACGTGGAACTGAACGGGAAAGGCGGCATGCCGGCGAGCGCCGTGCCGACGACGAGACCACCGAAAAACAACACGACGACGATGACCGCCAGCAGAACCAGCGGCGGACCGCCCTGCTGCGGACGCCTCCCCACATTTCGATCGCGAGTTGAATCATTCATGTCACGAACGATATGCCTCATACTTCCATTTCTGCAAGGTTCTAGGAATAAACCGTTCACAACAGGTACGGTTTGGTGGTGTCACCCCCGCCGACCGGCGATCACCGCGATGGTGTCGCCTTCCTGCTCGCGCAGCTCGGCTACCACGCCGCGGAGTTGTTCGCCGAGCGGATCGCACCCCTTGGCCTCAACCCGCCACAGGCGGGCATTCTCAGGGCAATCGCGGCGGCACCCGGACGAAGCCAACAAGCACTGAGCCAACAGCTGAACCTGCTGCCCAGCCGGGTTGTGGCGTTCGTCGACGACCTGGAGAGCCGCGGCCATGTCGAGCGGCGGCGCAACCCGGATGACCGCCGCCTACACGCCCTCTACCTGACCGCATCGGGAAAGCGACTGATGCGGAAGTTGTCCGAGCTGGCACGCGAACACGAACGCGAGGTCACGGCGACGCTGAGCGACAAGCAGAGTCGTGAGCTGCGCGACCTGCTTGCGCGCATTGCCTCGGACGCGGGGCTGACACCGCGGGTTCACCCCGGCTATAGCAGCATCGGCCGCGTTTCGGGCCCGGGCTGAATCGCCGGCTTGGCGATACGGGGAGCGACGCCCTCTTCTCAACGACGCAGTTGCATCCACGACATCACCTGGCGAAGGACCAGATGCAACCTGTCCTGTCCGCCGCCGTTCCGCCAACGTACGAAGCGGGAAAACCGCCGGCGAGGGTCCAAAGGCGCTAATCAGGCGAGTCGCGTGATCTCGACGATCACATCCAGGTCAGTCGACCCGCTGCCGGAGTAAATGCCCTTGAGCGGGGTGACGTCGGCGTAGTCGCGGCCGACGCCGACACTGACGTACTGCTCGTTGATCTCCTTGTCGTTGGCGGGGTCGTAGTTCCACCAGCTGCCCGTCCATGCCTGAATCCATGCGTGGCTCTGCCCGTCGACCGTGTGGCCGATGGCCGCCTTGCGGTTCGGGTGCAGGTATCCCGACACGTAACGTGCTGGAATTCCCATGCTGCGCAACAACACCAACGTCAGGTGAGCGAAATCCTGACAGACGCCCTTGCCTTCGCGCAGCGCGTCCACCGCAGACGAGTGCACCCCCGTGGTGCCCGGCAGGTAGTCGAGTTCGCTTTGCGCCCATTCCGCGGCCGCGATGACAGCGTCGTGCGGCTCGTTGTATTTGGCGATCCGTTCGCCCACCCGGCGGATCCGCTTGCTTCGCGGGGTGTAGTGGGTGGTGCTGAGCACTTCGTCGAAGCGGTCGATCACCGCTTCGGTGTGAAGTGTTTTCCAGCTCACCTTTTCCGTCGGGCCTTCGGGTTTGTCGGTCTCCACCACCGAGGAGGCGGTGACCTCGAGTTCGGTGTGGGGGGCGTGCAGGTCGAACGCGGTCACCGCGGTCCCCCAGTAGTCGACGTAACGGTAGGACCGGGTGGCCGGGACCGTTTCCACCCGACTCAGAATCACGTTCTGCCGATTGTCCGATCGTGGCGTCAACCGGGCCTCGTTGTAGGAGGCGGTCGCCGGTGATTTGTACGCGTACCCGGTGGAATGCACCACCCGCAGCCGCCACATCAGCTGGTCTTGTCGTCGCGTGAGACGCTCATCGCGTGAGTTCCCCCGTCCTCGACAACCAGCGACCCGTTGCGGCCCGCATCGGCCCACGCGACCCACGGTGCGGAGTGAAAGTACTGCAACGCCAACGCCTCCCCGAGTTCACGGCACGTGTCCTGCAGGCCGGCCAGCCGACGCTCGAGCGTCTCGAGCAGCACGCCGGGCCGCAGGAACTCCAGCTCGCTGCGGGCGCGGCCGAGCAGCCGCTGTGCCTCGGCCGTCGCGCCGACGCGGCTGTACGGCCGGTGGTCGAGTTCCTCCATGCTGTGCTCGGCCAGCCGCAGCGAGTGGAACACCGAGCGCGGGAAAAGCCGGTCCAGCAGCATGAATTCGACGACGCGGCTGGCGTCGAGCGCGCCGCGATAGGTGCGCAGATACGTGTCATGGGCGCCGGCCGACCGCAACACCGTCACCCATGCGGGTGACGACGCGCTGTCGCCGACCCGCGAAAGCAGCAGCCGCACGGTCATGTCGACGCGTTCGATTGCGCGGCCCAGCACCATGAACCGGTAGCCGTCGTCGCGTGACAACGTGGAATCGGCTAAGCCGGCGAACATCGCTGCGCGTCCCTCAATGAACGAGAAAAACTCATGCGGACCTAGGCGTTTGGCGGCGCGCTCGCGTTCGGGGAGTGCGTTGTAGGTGGTGTTGAGGCACTCCCACAGCTCGGTGGAGGTGACTTCCCGTGCGGACCTTGCATTTTCGCGTGCCGCCGAAATCGCGTCGACGATGGAGCAGCCGCCCTCGAGGCCACGCGTGAAGGCGACCAGATCCGTGAGCGACCAGACGTCGAGCTGCGTGTCCGGCGGTGTGATGCCCAACACACGCAGCAGCACGCGAGAGGTCCAGTCCGGGTCGACACTGGAGTCTTCGAGCAGCTGGTGCACCGAAACGTCGAGAATGCGGGCGGTGTCGTCGGCGCGCTCGACATAGCGGCCGATCCAGTACAGCGCTTCGGCGTTGCGCGCCAACATCAGTGTCTCCTCTTCGCGCGAGCGCTCATCGGAAGTCACTCACCCCCTGCTGCTGCTGTTGGGATTGCTGCTGTTGTTGAGACTGTTGCTGTTGTTGCTGCTGTGACTGCTCGGGGCCCTTCTCGCTGGGCGGCGCCTTCGGTCCCTTCGGCAGCGAACGCACGACTTCGGCTGCGGCCAATTCCCGGTCGGCGAGCGATGCCCGCGACGCCAGCACCCAGGTGTCTTTGGAGCCGCCGCCCTGGCTGGAGTTCACGACGAGCGAACCCTCCGGCAGCGCAACGCGGGTCAGGCCGCCGGGCAGCACCCAGACCTCGTCGCCGTCGTTGACCGCGAACGGGCGCAGGTCGACGTGCCGCGGCGCCAGCTTGTCGTCGATCTGGGTGGGCACGGTGGACAGCTGGACCACCGGCTGGGCGATCCAGCCGCGGGGATCGCTGCGGATCTTCTTCGAGATGGCCGAAAGCTCACGATCGGACGCGTCAGGACCGAACACGATCCCGTAGCCGCCCGATCCTTCGACCGGTTTGATGACCAGCTCGCGGATACGGTCCAGCACCTGCTCGCGCTCGTCGTCGAGCCAGCAGCGGAATGTGTCGACGTTGGCCAGCAGGGGTTTCTCGCCGAGGTAGTACTCGATGATCGTGGGAACGTAGGTGTAGATGAGCTTGTCGTCGCCAACGCCGTTACCAACGGCGCTGGAGATCACGACGTTGCCTGCGCGGGCGGCGTTGAGCAGGCCCGCCACACCGAGCACCGAGTCGGGACGGAACTGCATCGGGTCGAGGAAGTCGTCGTCGATGCGCCGGTAGATGACGTCGACCTGCCGTTGGCCCTCGGTGGTGCGCATGTAGACCTGGTTGTCGCGGCAGAACAGGTCACGGCCCTCGACGAGCTCGACGCCCATCTGGCGGGCCAGCAGCGAATGCTCGAAGTATGCGGAGTTGTAGACCCCCGGGGTGAGCACGACGACGGTCGGGTCGGCTTCGTTGGTGGCGGCCGAGTTGCGCAACGCGCGCAGCAGATGCGACGAGTAATCGCCGACCGCCCGGACTCGATGCGTGGCAAACAGGTTCGGGAAAACCCTCGCCATAGTCCGGCGGTTCTCCATCACGTAGGAAACACCGGACGGCGAGCGCAGGTTGTCCTCCAGCACCCGGAAGACGCCGTCTTCGTCGCGGATCAGGTCAATGCCGGCCACGTGGATGCGCACGCCGTTGGGCGGGTTGATGCCTGCGGCCTCCCGGTGGAAGTGCTCGCAGGAGGTGACCAGCCGGCGAGGGACGACGCCGTCGCGAAGAATCTCCTGCTCCCCGTAGATGTCGTCGAGGTACATCTCGAGCGCCTTGACGCGCTGGGTGATGCCGCGCTCAAGCCGCGACCACTCCGCGGCGGAGATGACACGCGGCACCAGGTCGAGCGGGAAGGGCCGCTCCTGCCCGGACAGCGAGAACGTGATGCCCTGGTCGATGAACGCCCGGCCGAGTGCATCGGCGCGGGCCGCCAACTCGGACGCATCCGATGGCGCCAGCTCGGCGTAGATGCCCTTGTATGGTCCGCGGACGTTGCCTTCACCGTCGAACATCTCGTCGAACGCCTTCGCGTAGGGTCCCCGGTCGCGGTAGCCGTCGAAGATCCGTTCGTACCTCTTCGCCGCGGCTGAATGCGTCCGGGACGTTCGTCCGTTCTCGGTCGGCAAGGTGCGAAGGCTCACTGGAACATGGTGCCGCACCTGGGCCGTTTCGGCAGGACAGTGGGCGGTAGTGGGTCAGTTTGATTCACCGGGCGCGCGGGCGCGCCAACACTACGGCCAGGGAAAGCCGGGAGACGGAGGCTCCGGCGGAATAGTGTCTTCGACGACTGTCTTCGACGACTGTGAACGACCCGTCGTAATGCCCGACGACCTTAACGTTGTGGCATATGCTCATGTCCCAATCTGCAGGAGGCGGAACAGTCCACTCCCAGCGTTGCCCTGGGCACCACTCCATGCCCCGTGAGAAACCGGGCTGGGCCTGGGCGGTACCTGCGCCCCCACCACCCCCGCGACAACGCCCGACAGCAGCACAGTCGTTGCGAGCCCACGATTAGTCGCTTCATAAACCTGGGATTATTCTCCTCGGCTGGTTGGCGTGACCAGGGAATGCGCGTAAATCGCAGCCCTCGGTTCATGGTTGGTCCTTTCGTTGCTGTCGGGGCCGTGGTCGGCCTTGCAGCAAGTCGACACCGCCCCCGGTGCTACCGATCCCAACATCGGGCCGGACCGGGCGCCACCGGCGATACGACGTTTCAAACTGACCCACTGCCCAGTGGGCGACCCCATTGGGAGATTCGAGGGCTGACTGGTAACCTGAACAGTCGCTGCCCGCTCGGCGATCGTCGCAGCAACCCCCATGGACAGAATTAGAAGGAACTAACGCGTGGCCAACATCAAGTCGCAGGAGAAGCGCAATCGCACCAATGAGCGCAGGCGACTTCGCAACCAGTCCGTGAAGTCGTCGGTGCGCACGGCCATCCGCGCGTTCCGTGAGGCCGCCGAGACCGGTGACAAGGACAAGGCCGCTGAGCTGATGCTGAAGGCCAGCCGCAAGCTGGACAAGGCCGCCAGCAAGGGCGTGATCCACAAGAACCAGGCCGCCAACAAGAAGTCGGCACTGGCGCTGACGCTCAACAGGCTCTGATTACTCGCTCGGCTGTTCGCGGGGCGCTCATCGCGGGGGCTCATCGCGGGCCGTGCGAGGAGGTCGCCAGCTGCGCGACCTTCCGCACCGTGGCCTCCAACACGTAGTCGGCATCTGCCGCGGCACCCTTGACGTCCGCGTTCAACGTCGCGACAAGTTGCATCGCGGCGGCCACCGAATCCTTCGACCAGCGACGCGCCTGCTTTTGGGCCTTCTGCACGCGCCACGGCGGCATACCCAGCTCGGCCGCCAAACGATACGGGTCACCGGACAGCGGCCCGATCCGCGCGATCGCGTGCACGGCCTCGGCCAGCGCGTCCGCCAGCAGCACATGGGGGACGCCGCGCATCATCGCCCAGCGCAGCGCTTCGGCCGACCCTGCCACGTCGCCGACCACGGCTTTGTCGGCAATATCGAACCCGGTGACCTCTGCCCTGCCGCTGTGATAGCGCCGCACGGCCGCAGGGTCGACGTGACCGCCGGTGTCGGCGACCAGCTGCGAGCACACCGCCGCGAGTTCGCGGATATCGGAGCCCACCGCGTCAAGCACTGCGGCGACCACGTCGTCGTCGACCTTGACGCGGTGCGAACGGAACTCTCCCCGGACGAACTCGGCCCGTTCGGCGGCTTTTGTGATGCGGGCGCACTGGTGAACGCGGGCACCTAGGTCGCGCAGCTGCCCTGCCAACGCCTTGGCTCGCCCGGCGCCCGAATGCACCACGATCAGCACCGTGCCGGGCGGGAGCTCGGCGGCCGCCGTGCCGATCAACGCGACCGCCTCCTTGCCGGCTTCGGCTGCCGCCTCGAGCACGAGAACGCGTTCGTCGGCGAACAGTGTCGGGCTCAGCAGCTCGGCCAGCTCGGTGGTGCTGACCTCGCCCGCGCGGAGCCGGTTCACCGGCACCTCGTCGGTGCCCGCCTGCTCGCGGGCCGACTGCAAGACCGACGCGATCGCCCGTTCGACGAGCAACTCTTCGTCGCCCAGCACCAAATGCAGCCCCGGGGCACCTGCGCTCACCCGACGATCGTGCCACGCCCATCCGACATCGCCGCGGCGCCGCAGCCGCTCGGCAGGTAATTCTGTGCGCAGGCCCGGCGGTAGGCAGCCCGGCCGTCTCCCCCATGCCCATCACGACGGTTCGAACGCCGACCGGTGGATGAATTCAGCTAACAAACGTGTGGATGCCGACGGCAGGATCGCGACATACTCGACAGGCTCACGTCGACGCAGCGAGGAAGACACATGACGACACCCTTTCGGGTCATCCAATGGACCACCGGCAACATCGGAAGACGCTCCCTGCACGCGATCATCGGACGGCCCGACATGGAGCTGGTCGGGGTCTACGCGCATGGTGCCGAGAAGGTGGGAGTGGACGCGGCCGACCTCTGCGGCTCGCCGGAGCCGACCGGCGTGCTGGCCACCAACGACATCGACGCACTGATCGCGCTGAAGCCCGACGCGTGCTGTTACAACCCGCTATGGCCCAGCGTCGACGAACTGGTGCGGCTGCTCGAGTCGGGCGTCAACGTGTGCTCATCCGCGGCATGGATCACCGGCGGCAAGCAGACACCCGAGGACCTGGAACGCATCCGAAAGGCTTGCCAGCGGGGCAATTCGACGATGTTCGGCAGCGGCGCCCATCCCGGCATGACGAACCTGGTCGGCATGGTGCTCAGTGGTTCCTGCGAACAGGTGGACGAGATCAGGATCACCGAGTCGGTGGACTGCTCGACGTACGAGTCGGCGGAAACCCAGACCGCGATGGGCTTTTCGCAGCCACCGGACACGCCCGGGCTGGCCGAGAGCGTCCGGCGCGAAAGCGAGGTCTTCGCCGAGTCCGCCGCCATGATGGCTGACGCGATGGGGCAGACGCTGGACAGACTGACCTTCGACGTCACGTTCACGCCTGCCACCGACGACTCCGATCTCGGCTTCATGCAGATTCCCAAAGGAACCGTCGCGGGTGTGTACGGCTATCACCGCGGCTGGGTCGGCGACAAGAACGTCGTCAGTGTCGGCTTCAACTGGATCATGGGCAACCACGTCGATCCGCCGAAGCCGCTCGAACACGGCCACGTCATCCAGGTATTCGGCATGCCCAACATGCGAACCGTCATCCACTGCCTGCCACCGAAGGACTGGACGGAGCCCGGCTTCATGGGGCTGGGAATGATCTATACCGCGATGCCGGTGACCAACGCGGTGCCGAAGGTGGTCGCGGCCGACCCGGGAATCGTGACGCTCGCCGATCTGCCGCCGGTCACGGGCCGGCCGGCGGGCCCGCCTCCCTCGGGGTGATGTCCAGGCACACGCCGACCGCTCCTGCGCCGACGTGAACCCCGAGCACCGGCCCCATGTCGGTCACCGTCGGCGCTTTCGCCGGATGCAGACGCGCGATGAGTTCATGCGCGACGTCGTTTGCGGCGCTGGGATTTTCGATGTGGTGAACCGCGAGGACCGCCGAACGGCCGCCCACCTCGGCCACCACCTGGTCAACCATCGCGTTGAGGGCCTTCGTGGCGGTCCGGACACGCTGGGCCAACACCAGCCTGCCGTCGCCGTCGATGCGCAGAAGCGGCTTGATCGCCAGCGCGGTGCTCAACCACGACGCGGTGGTTCCGATCCGGCCGCTGCGCCGCAGATTGTCCAGCCGATGCACGACGACGAACCCACGTACCCGGCAGACAGCCGAAACACCCTCTTTTTCAACGGCATCCAGGCTCGCGCCCCCGGCCGCCGCGCGCGCGGCGGCCAGTGCGACGAACCCGGTGCCCATCGCCGCGCACTTCGAGTTCACCACCCGCACAGCGCCGCTGAACTGGCGCGCAGCCTGCTCGGCGGCGGTGAGCGTCGATGACAACGCAGCCGAGATGTGCACCGCCACCACTCCGTCACCGCCGCTGTCACGCATCGCCTGCTGATAAACGGCGCTCAACTCCGTCGGCGTGGCACCGGCTGTGGTGGCACGCCCGCAACCATAGATTCCGGCGGGAACCGGATCGACGCCGTCGCGCAGGTTCTCGCCGTCGAGCAGCATGTGCAGGGGAACCTGCCGGATTCCCCAATCATCGCGATCGACGGTCTCCAGGCGTGACGACGAGTCAGTGACTACCACGACAGCCATGACCGCTAGCCGCGCCGGTTCCCGTGAGGCACGCCGGCTTCGGCGAGCGCCTTGAGCATCAGTTCCGCGACGGCCTGGTGCGCTTCGAAGTTCCAGTGGATGCCGTCCGGGTTGCCGCGACCGGAGAAAATGTGCTCGGCGACCGCGGCTTTCAGATCGACGAGCGGAACGCTGTACTGTTGTGCCCATTCGGTGATCGCCGCGGCGGTGGCTTCGCGGCCGTGGTGTGCCCGCCCGTACGTCTCGGCGATGTGCACCGATGGCAGCGACGCGACGATCGGAATGCCGGGCCGGTTGAAATCCAGTGCGCCACGGGTCTGTTCGAGATACTCGACGCTAACGTGCGGCGGCAGCGCGGGCCGGGCGATCGGTGACAGCCGCGGCTGCAACCAGCCGTAGCCGTCCCTCGCCCAGCGTCGCAGCCACGGCGGCCGTACATAGCGGATCAACTCGCGCAAGGCGGTCGGCAGGGGCGACGGCAACGAATCCATCCCACCGGTAGCGAAGATGACTGCGCCGGCCCGTGGCAACGCCGCCCAGGCCCGGGGATCCTGCGTGGCGGCCCACCACACGTCGCGGCACGTCCAGCCGATCCGCCCGATCAACTCAACATCCCAATCTAGCTCTGCAGCAACGATATTCGGCCAGATCTTTGGATCATTTGCGGCCAGTCCACCGGTGGGACCGTAATAGGCCAGCGAGTCGGCGAAGATCAACAGCACAGGACGGGCGTCAGAGGACATCGTTGGCGACCTGTGCCGATGCGTTCCACACGTCCAACCGCCACCGGATCTGTTCCAGGTCGGCAGCCCTGCCCACCGCGTCGCCTGAATACCCGGACAGCTGAACCCAACTCGCGTTACCCATGCCGCCCAGCACGGGCCAGTTGTCCACCGGCAGGCCCAGCAGCCTGGCGGTCAGGGCGGCGATCAGACCGCCGTGGGCGACCAGCACAACCGGCCGATCGGGTTCGTCGAGGCCCCACTCCGCCTGCTCTGAAACGAGTTCGGCGATCAACGGCAGGCTGCGGGCGGCCACGTCGACCCGGCTCTCCCCGCCGTGCGGTGCCCATCTGGCGTCTTCACGCCAGGCCATTCGAGCGCCGGGCGCATCAGCGTCGATCTGCTGATGGGTCAGCCCCTGCCAATCGCCCAGGTGGGTCTCACGCAGCCGCACGTCGACCCGCACCTCGGATCCGATCCGCTCGCCCAGCACGACCGCCGTGTCGTAGGCGCGGCGCAAATCTGACGACACGATCAGCAGCGGCTGGCGCTTGCCCAGCACCTCGGCCGCCGCGGCCGCCTGGGCCAGCCCCAATTCCGTCAGATGGGTGTCGAGCTGGCCTTGCATGCGGCTGCCGGCGTTGAACTCGGTCTGGCCGTGCCGCAGCATCACCAGCCGCCGGGTCCTCATGCCCCTGCCTTCGGATTTGTTGCTCTTCGCGCAAGCGGCTCATCGACACCTTCTGCTCTTCGCGCAAGCGGCTCATCGAAACCTTTTGCTCTTCGCGCAAGCGGCTCATCGATCTCAACCGGCAGGACCGGGCAGTCCCGCCACAACCTGTCCAGCGCGTAGTAGTCGCGTTCGTCCTGGTGCTGGATGTGCACGACGATCTCGATGTAGTCCAGCAGCACCCACCGGCCCTCACGGGTGCCTTCGCGCCGGGCGGGTTTGTAGCCAGCGATCCGCATCTTCTCTTCGACTTCGTCGACGATCGCGCTCACCTGCCGCTCATTGGATGCGGACGCGATGACGAAGCAGTCGGTGATCACGAGCTGCCCCGACACATCGATGACGACGACGTCGTCGGCCAGCTTGGACGCGGCCGCGCGGGCCACAACGGTGGCCATCTTGACGGCCTCGTCGGACGCGCTCATCAGGATTCGTCCTTGGCGGTCGCGGCCATCGGACGACGGGGCGGGGTCTCCAAGCCGTGGTAGAGCGCGCGCTTGGAGGCGTACTGCACCACCCCGTCGGGCACCAGGTACCAGATCGGCCGGTTCTGGGCGGCGCGCGCGCGGCAGTCGGTGGACGAGATGGCCAGCGCCGGCACCTCGACCAGCGTCAGCGCGTCGGGCGGCAGGGTCTTGAACGCCTCGATCACGTGGTCACCGTCCAGTTTGTAGCCGGGCCGGCTCACCCCGATGAAGCGCGCCATCGAGAACAGCCCTTCGACGTTCTGCCAGGACAGGATCGACTCCAGCGCATCGGCGCCGGTGATGAAGTACAGGTCGGTCTCCGGGTTGAGCGCGTGCAGATCATGCAGCGTGTCTCGGGTGTAGGTGGGGCCGCCCCGGTCGATGTCGACCCGGCTCACCGAGAAGCGCGGGTTGCTCGCGGTCGCGATGACGGTCATCAGGTAGCGGTCCTCCGCGGCGGTGACGTAGCGGCCCTGCTTCTGCCACGGTTGCCCCGTCGGAACGAACACGACTTCATCCAGCTCGAACAGGTCGGCGACCTCGCTGGCAGCGACCAGGTGGCCGTTGTGAATGGGATCGAACGTCCCACCCATCACGCCCAGTCGCTTCTTGCCTGCCGACGCCATGTTTCGCCACCTTACTTCAGCGATGGGGCGGGCTCAGACGGGCAACAACTGGTCGATCACCGCCGCGAGCTGATTCGCCGAGCGGCATTCGTGCATCGTGATCACGTCTTGGTACCGCGGCGTAGCGGAGTCGCCGCTGCCCCACAGGTGTCGCGGTTCGGGGTTGAGCCAGTGAGCGTGCCGACTCTCGTTCACCATCCGCTGCAGCACCTCGACAGCCGGGTTGCGGTAGTTGTTGCGGCCATCGCCCAGCACGAGCAGCGAACTGCGCGGTGACAGCACCTCCGGGTATTTCTCCGTGAACGAGGTGAACGCGTTGCCATAGTCGCTGTGCCCGTCGCGGGTGTACACGCCCGCCTCCCGGGTAATGCGCTGCACGGCCAGCGCCAGGTCGGCCTCCGGGCCGAACAGGTCGGTGACCTCGTCGGTGGTGTCGATGAACGCGAACACCCGAACCCGGGAGAACTGCTGACGCAACGCGTGCACCAGCAGCAGCGTGAAGTGGCTGAAGCCGGCGACCGAGCCAGACACGTCACACAACACCACCAGCTCCGGGCGGGCCGGCCGCGGCTTGCGCAGCACCACGTCGATCGGCACGCCACCCGTGTTCATCGACTTGCGCAGTGTCTTGCGTAGATCGATCTCACCGGCGCGGGTGCGGCGCCTGCGCGCCGCCAACCGGGTGGCCAGCCTGCGGGCCAAAGGTGCGACGACGCGCCGCATCTGACGCAGTTGGTCGGCCGACGCGCGCAGGAACTCGACATTCTCCGACAGCTGCGGGATCCCGTACATCGTGACGTGCTCGCGGCCGAGCTGCTCGGCGGTGCGCCGCTTCGTCTCGGCCTCGACCATCTTTCGAAGTTGCGAGATACGTTGTATGGCAATTGCTTTGGCAATCTGCTCTTGCGTCGGAGTCGGTTCGTCGCCGTAGGGCGCCAACAGCCCGGCAAGCAGCCTGCCTTCCAACTGGTCCAGGGCCATCGCCTTGAGCGCCTGATACGACGAGTACGACGGGCCGCGGCTCGAGGTGTAACGGCCGTATGCCTCGACGATATGGGCCACAAGCGATTCCAGGCGCTCGTCGCGGTCGCCGTTTTGATCGTCGTCCCCGAGCAACCCGAGCAGCATTGCCCGAAGCGCTTCGATGTCGGTCGGCGGCTCGTCGCCGCCCTCGGCGTCGGTCAACTCGATCGTCCGGGACCCGAGCGCTGCGGGGAACCACAGGTCGAACATCGCGTCATAGGTGTCGCGGTGGTCGGGGCGGCGCAGCACCGCGCACGCGATGCCTTCCCGCAAGACCTCCCGGTCCGCGAGACCCAATGTGGTCATCACCCGGCCGGCGTCGACGGTTTCGGACGGTCCGACCGAAATTCCCTGCGCCCGAAGCGCTTCAACGAAGCCAACGAGATGGCCGGGAATTCCGTGCGGGGCCAGCGGCTGCGGCGGTCGGGTCCGGCGGACGGCCATCAGTTGAGCCTCAGCTCCCCTGCCACGCGGACCTGGTCGGATTGGTGTTTGAGCACCACGCCCAGCGTCTTGGCGATCGTCGCGTCGTCGATGGTGTCAAGGCCCAGAGCCAGCAGGGTGCGGCCCCAGTCGATGGTTTCGGCGACCGACGGCAGCTTTTTCAGCTGCATGCCGCGCAGCACACCGATGATGCGAACCAATTCGTCAGCCAGGTGCTCCGGAAGTTCGGGCACCCGGGACAACAGGATCCGGCGCTCGAGATCAGGGTCGGGGAAGTCGATGTGCAGGAACAGGCAGCGGCGCTTGAGCGCCTCTGACAACTCCCGGGTGGCGTTGGAGGTCAGCACCACGAACGGCGCGCGTTCTGCGACGATGGTGCCCAGTTCCGGCACCGTGACCGCAAAGTCGGAAAGCACTTCCAGCAGCAGGCCCTCGATTTCGATGTCGGCTTTATCGGTCTCATCGACCAGCAGCACGGTGGGTTCGCTGCGGCGGATCGCGGTCAGCAGCGGGCGCGAGAGCAGGAACTCCTCGGAGAACACGTCGGTCTTGGTGTGCTCCCAGTCGCCGGAACCGGCCTGGATTCGCAGGATCTGCTTGGCGTGGTTCCACTCGTAGAGCGCGCGCGACTCGTCTACGCCTTCGTAGCACTGCAGCCGCACCAGTCCGGACCCGGTGGCCTGGGCGACCGCGCGGGCCAGCTCGGTCTTGCCGACGCCTGCCGGTCCTTCGACCAGCAGCGGCTTGCCGAGGCGGTCGGCGAGGAAAACCGCTGTCGCAGTGGCGGTATCGGGCAGATAGCCGGTCTCCGCGAGCCGGCGGGCCACATCGTCGATGTCGGCGAACAGCGGCGCCGGTCGTGCTGGGGTATTCACTGAGCTTCGTTCTCCTGTCATCAGGCCGGGCGCGTGTGGCCGTCTCCCCACACGGTCCACTTGGTGGACGTCAACTCCGGAAGACCCATCGGGCCACGGGCATGCAGTTTCTGGGTGGAGATGCCGATTTCTGCACCGAATCCGAACTGCTCGCCGTCGGTGAAGGCGGTGGAAGCATTGACCATAACCGCCGCGGCGTCGACTCGCTCGCTGAACCGTTGCGCAGCAGCCAGGTTGGTGGTGACGATGGCTTCGGTGTGGCCGGTGCCGTACTCGTTGATGTGCGCGATGGCCGCGTCGAGCCCGTTCACCACCGCCAGGGCGATGTCCATCGAAAGGTATTCGCGACGCAGGTGGTCCTCGTCGGGCTCAGCGTGCACTGCCACACCGGCCTGCGCGAGCGCTGCGCTCAGCCGTGGCACCGCAAGCTCGGCGATCGTCGCGTCGACCAGCAGGGTCTCTGCGGCGTTGCAGACGCTGGGCCGTCGGGTCTTCGAGTTCAACAGGATGCGTTCGGCGACGTCGAGGTCTGCCGCTTCGTGCACGTAGACGTGGCAGTTGCCGACGCCGGTCTCGATCGTGGGCACCGTGGCGTCGCGGACCACCGCGTCGATCAGGCCTGCTCCCCCGCGCGGGATCACGATGTCGACCAGCCCGCGGGCCTGGATCAGGTGCGTGACGCTGGCGCGATCATGGCTGGGCAGTAGCTGGACCGCGTCTACGGGCATGTTCTCGATGTCCAGACCCGCGCGAAGCGCCGCCACCAACGCGGCGTTCGACCGTGCCGCCGAGGAACTGCCTCGGAGCAGAACCGCGTTGCCGGACTTCAGGGTCAGCCCGAACGCGTCGACGGTGACGTTCGGCCGGCCCTCATAGACCATGCCGACCACACCGATGGGGACGCGCTGCTGGCGCAACACCAGGCCGTTGGGCAGCGTGTGCCCGCGCAGCACCTCACCGATCGGGTCGGGCAGGCCGGCGACCTGGCGCAAACCGGCGACGACCCCGTCGATGCGCTGGGAGGTCAGCGCCAGCCGGTCGATCATCGCCTGCGACGTGCCGGCCGCTCGCGCGGCGGCCACGTCCTCGGCGCTGGCATCCAGGATCTCGTGGGCGTCACGGAGCACGGTGTCGGCGGCGGAGTGCAGCGCGCGGTTCTTGTCGTCGGTGCTCATCGACGCCAGCGCGCGGGATGCGACGCGGGCGCGCCGGGCGGCATCGTGCACCTGCTGGCGCAAGTCAGGCAGCGACGGTGCTTGCAGACTCATTACCCCAGCGTACGGGGGCTAACCTTACGGGTGTGGCGCGGGTGTGCGTGATCGGCAGCGTCAACATGGATTACACGTTCGCCGTCGAGGCGCTACCGCGGCCAGGCGAGACGGTGTTGGCGTCGTCGCTGGCCACCGCACCGGGCGGCAAAGGAGCCAACCAGGCGGTCGCAGCCGCGAGGGCCGGGGGGCAGGTCCAGTTCGTGGGCGCCGTCGGCAGCGACCGTGCGGGTGAGGAGTTGCTGGCCCACCTTCGCGCCAACGACGTGGGCGTCGACGGGGTGCAGGCGCTGCCTGGGCCAAGCGGATCCGCGGCGATCGTCGTGGACGCGCAGGCAGAGAACGCAATCGTTGTTGCGCCGGGCGCCAACGGGCATCTGACGATGGATTCAGCGGTCGCCCGTGCCGTCGTCGCCGAGTGCGATGTGCTGCTTCTGCAACTGGAGATCCCGGTCGAAACCGCGGTGGCAGCGGCGCGGGCGGCGCGGGCGGCCGGTGTGATCGTCGTCGTCAACGCTTCTCCCGCCACTGATGTGCCCGCGCTGGGGGAGCTTGCCGCGCTGGCCAACGTGGTCGTGGTCAATCAAGCGGAGGCGGAGCACTGGCAGTGGCCGGTTGAGCACCTGGTGGTCACCCACGGCGCACAGGGAGCGGCATACCGCGGAGCAGACGGGCAGTTCACGGTCCCGGCGCCGGCGGTAGGGGCGATCGACACGACCGGCGCGGGCGACGTGTTCGCGGGTGTGCTCGCCGCCGGCTGGCGTGATGATCGTGCGCACGCATTGCGGCGGGCGTGCGCTGCCGGTGCGCTGGCCACCCTGATTCCCGGTGCGGGTGACTGCGCGCCGTTCGACGAGGCGATCGAGGATGTGATTCCGGCGTGAATGACAAGACGGCGGCCACGGTCGCCCTCATCCTCTGCGCGTTGGGCGGCATGGTAGGCGTAGGCCGCTACGGAAAGCAAATCCGCGAACCCAGAGGGGCCGTGCCGTCCGAGCGCGCCGCGCTCGAACAGGCCCCAGCCCTCGACTGGATCGCCATCACCGTCTCGGCACAGGGCCCGGGGTGAACGCCGCAACCGGCCGCTGTCGGTGCGATAGGTCTCGGACCATTCGCCGACGTGGTGCACCTCGCATAAATAGCCGGGCACGTCACAGCCCGGGGCCGAGCAGCCGCGGTCGGTGGAATGACTGTTTAGGTGATGCACTTATCCTGCGGAGGTTGGCGGCGCGGACGCTGAACATCGCCACACACAGTGCACCGTGTCTACCAGACGCGTATCCAGTCGACGAGCATATCCGCCGGATAGGTGCCCGGCCCGGGATCGCCGCCGCCCGAACCAGCAACCGCAAGATTCAAGACGGGAAACAGCTGGTAGCCGGGGTCGTTGAACGGCCAATCCGCGATGGAGTTGGCTGGGACGTCGAGGTATGGTTGCGCGCCGTCGACGTAGTCCTGCCAGAAGCGCATACCGGCGTCATCCCACTGGACTCGCCACGTGTGCCACCCGCTGTCGTACGCGACGTTGTGCGTCGCCCATTCGGAGCCGTTTGCTTCTGAGTGGACGGTGGTTCCTGAAGCCCAGGTGCCGTTTCCGTACCATTCGAGCACGTCGACTTCGCCGCGATCGTCATTGCCCAACCAGAAGGCGGGCCAGCAACCGGCAGTGAGGCAGTTGAGTTTTATGCGGGCTTCCCAGGTGTGGCCGATGCCGCCCCTCCACGGGCTTTGAATTTTGCCGCCGTAGTAGGTGTTGCCGTCTTTTGCGGCGCGGATGACAAGATTGGACTTGCCGTCGAGGAACACGTTTCGGCGATCGTCGCGGTACTGCCCGACGTTCTCGGGTCTCTCCCAAAACGTCGGGTCCTTCATTGGCTCCCGGGCTCGCGCCACCGTCCACTTCGACGGATCGGGGGCTGAGCCCGCCGGGCCGTCGAACTCGTCATGGAAAAGGTAGGTCCCCTGAGCGGCGTTACCGGGCGGCGCGCCGGGCGGCGGCACCCGACCCGCCGGTGCATCCCGTCGCGACGGGTAAGCCCGCGCCTCAGGGACGGGGATCGCGGCTGCCAGCACGCCGATCCCCGTCATCAACATCATTCGGCGGCGATCCATCTCAGGCATAGCTACTAAACATAAAAGCCGGAAAGTCACCCGGAGCGCAAATCGCTGGAGGGCACCTTTCGCAAAATGGCGCTCGAACGAGGTACTCCTCAGCATCGTTCGAACGCATGTTCCCATGCTAACGCCCCGCCCCGACACGCGCCGCCGCCACCGGCGCGTCGAACGTTGGTCACTACCGCTCGGGGATTTCGCGCTCGATTTCGTCGAGCCAGGTGCGCGCCGACATGTCGGATGGCGCTCGCCAATCTCCCCGAGGTGACAGTGACCCGCCGCCAGAAACCTTGGGCCCGTTCGGCAATGCGGACCGTTTGAACTGGCTGAACGAGTAGAACCGCGTTACGAAGACCTGCAGCCAGTGCCGGATCTCTTTGAGCGAGTACGAAGGTCGCTCGTCCTCTGGGAAGCCCGGAGGCCATTTGCCGCGCTCCGGATCGCGCCACGCGTGCCAGGCAAGGAAAGCGATCTTCGACGGGGTGAACCCGTACCGCAGGACATGAAACAACGAGAAGTCCTGCAGCGAATACGGTCCCACCTTCGCCTCGCTGCTCTGGATCTCCTCATCTTCACCGGTTGGCACCAGTTCTGGCGTGATCTCGGTATCCAGCACCGACTGCAACACCTCGCAGACTTCCCGGTCGAACTGCCCGGACGAGATGACCCAGCGAATGAGGTGCTGTATCAGCGTTTTCGGCACGCCTGAGTTGATGTTGTAATGCGACATCTGGTCGCCGACACCATATGTTGACCAGCCAAGCGCCAGCTCGGACAGGTCGCCGGTGCCGAGCACGATCCCACCGCGCTGGTTGGCGATCCGGAACAAGTAGTCGGTCCTCAGCCCAGCCTGCACGTTCTCGAAGGTGACGTCGTAGACCTCTTCGCCCCGAGCGAACGGATGCCCGATCTGCTCCAGCATCACCTTGGCCGCGGGCCGAATGTCGATCTCCTCGAACGTGACGCCAAGGGCACGTGCGAGCCGGATCGCGTTGCCCTTCGTGCGCTCGCCGGTAGCGAAGCCGGGAAGTGTAAACGCCAGAATGTCGCTGCGCGGACGGTTCTCACGGTCCATCGCGCGTGCCGCGACAATCAGCGCGTGAGTGGAATCGAGGCCACCGGACACGCCGATGACCACTTTGGGGTAGTCCAGCGCCCGCAGCCGTTGTTCGAGGCCGGACACCTGAATGTTATAGCCCTCGTAGCAATCCTGTTGCAGCCGTGACGGATCCGACGGAACGAACGGAAACCGCTCGACGTCACGCCAGAACCCGATGTCGCCGCTGGGCGGATCGAGCCGAAACTCCGTCCGCCGGAACGAGTCGGCGATCTCGCGATGATGAACGCGGTTGTCGTCGAACGTGCCCATGCGCAACCGCTCGGAGCGCAGCAGCCCCAGATCGACATCGGCTACGGAGCGCCTCGGACGTCTCGGGAATCGCTCGCTTTCGGCGAGCAGGCGCCCGTTCTCCCAGATCATCGTCTGGCCGTCCCAGGCCAGGTCCGTGGTAGATTCACCTTCGCCCGCAGCGGCGTACACGTAGGCGGCCACGCACCGCAGCGACGCTGACCGCGCCAGCAGGCGGCGGTCCTCAGCACGACCGATCGTGATCGGGCTGCCGGACAGGTTCACCAGCACCGTCGCTCCCGCCAGTGCCGCCTGCGCGCTCGGCGGTATCGGGACGAACATGTCTTCACAGAGCTCGACGTGCAGCACGAAGCCGGGCACATCCGACGCCGCGAACAGCAGATCGGGGCCAATAGGCACTTCCGTGCCACCGAGCCGAATCACGCCACGCAGATCGTCGCCCGGCGCCATCTGCCGGCGTTCGTAGAACTCGCGGTAGGTCGGAAGATACGACTTCGGTACCACCCCCAGCACCGATCCCCGATGAATCACGACCGCGGTGTTGTAGACCCGGTGCCGGTAACGCAGCGGCGCACCGACAACCAGCACCGGTAGCAGATCCGCCGACGACGCCACAACCTCGCTCAGCGCATCCTCCACCGAGTCGAGCAGTGTGTCCTGCATCAGGATGTCTTCGATCGAGTAACCCGACAGCGTCAACTCCGGAAAGATCGCCAACGCAACGCTCTCGTCGTGGCATTCGCGGGCCAGCCGCAGCACCGATTTGGTGTTGGCGGCAGGCTCTGCGAGCGCAGTGTGATGCGTGCACGCGGCGACGCGAACGAACCCGTGGCGGTACGCGGAGTAGAAGTCCATCGACTCCATTGTCGCTTGTCAAGTGTCAAGACCCGGTCACGGGGTATCCACGAATTCATCCGAAAGGCGCGCGGCCGCGACTACGAGGAAGGTGCCTGCGGCTGGTCCTGCTCGCATGCCCTGGCCGCCAAGGCCAACGTGGTCGCCGAAACCTCGCCTGCGGCCAGCAGATGACCGACCAGGGCGTGAAGTTGGCCAACTAGATCCTGGCGCAGGTACCTTGACCAGGGTCAGACGTGATGGCGGCGAACCCGACGACCGTCCAACGATCAAGGAGTGACGATTGAGCGGACCGCAAGGCTCCGACCCCACCTGGACGTGGGAACCCGGGCAAGGCGGCGGAGCCGATCAGCCCCCGCCGGGTTCGGAGGAGCAGACAGCACAAACTGAGGCGCACCGGCACCCTCGGTCAGCCCGGCGGGTACGGCGCACCGGCTGAACAATATTCGCGGCCCCCGGACTTCAGTCAACAGCCCACCCAGTACGGTCCGCAGCCCGGGCCGGCGGGGCCGTATCCGCCGCCCGCGCAGCCGCACCCCGCCCCGTACGGCCCGCCGCCGGGCCAGTATTCGCGGCCGACCGATTCTGGGCAGCAACCACCGCAGTACGGCCACCCGGGGCAATACGGTCACTTACAGCCCTACACGGGCCGCCCAATTCGCCGGGGCCGCAGGCGGATTCTGATCGGAGCGGGGATTGCGGCGCTCATCGTGGCCGCGGTGCTAATCCTCGGGTTCTGGGTCGCCCGGGTTTTTCATCACCAAACAGCTCGACGTCAACAAGGCCCAGGCGGGCGTGCAACACATCCTGACCGATCCGACAATCGGTTACGGCGCAAAGAGCGTCACCGACGTCAAATGCAACAACGGCCACGATCCGGTCGTCAAAAGGGGCGGAACCTTCAACTGCGACGTCACCATCGGCGGCACCAAGCGGCAAGTCACCCTGACTTTCGTCGACGACAACGGCACGTATCAGGTGAGCCGGCCCAAGTAAGGCGCGGTCACCATCGGTGCGCGGCGGGTACGCACAGCAAGCCTGCCGTAGGTATGTGGCTGTGCCCGGGCTCGGAGAGGTTCGGGTGGCCGCGGCCGGCCAGCGGCTGGTCGCCGGGCTGATCGATGCCCTCATTTGCCTCGCGGTGTTCGCTGTCTTGTGTGCGTGCGCGAATCTCGTGGCTGATCTCGGCGCGCGCACCAGCACCAGGCCGGCGGGAGGCCTGGCTGGGATCGTCGTGGCGCTGCTGATGGGCTGCGCCGTCGTTTTTGCGCTTGTGTACGGGTGGCTGCTGGTCGGCCTGACGGGGCGACGGTGGGAAAATCCTTGCGCGGCATCAAGGTTGTGAACCGGCAGACCGGCGAGGTGATCGGCCTTGGCGCCGGCTTTATCCGCGCGGCGTCCCCTACGTCAGTTTCTTTTTCTGCTTCGTCGTCACCGCTGACCTATCCGCCAGTCCTGTTCGACGGCTCAGGGCGGCGGCAGGGTCGGCATGGCCGAGCCGCCAACGCCGTGGTCATCAAGACGCGAAACCGCGGCTTGCTTTAGATGCGGGGTGGGTTGCCCAGCGGGGCGAACCAGATGTGAAGTCCTTGCCGCAAGGAGCAGACGCTTAGCCGCTGTTTTGCGTTTCGACACGGATACGGCGGCGTAACGTTCGCGGTGGACACCGCGTCGACATAGGAGGCGGGTGAGGGTGAAGATCAAGAAACTAGCGGCACCGCTCGGCGCCGCAGCGGTCATGGTCAGCATTGCCGCCGGTGCAGTCGTCCCGGCGTCGGCGGCCAACAACATCAAGCGGTTTGGTACGCAGGACACACTGAAAGACATCGTCACCGGCGCGGAAACCGGTTACACGGTTGCCGGGCTTTCCCCGAGCACCGACACCATCCCGTACCCGGTCAGCGGCCAGCTGTATGAATCCACGGTGACCGTCGACGCCGTCCGGGGTTCGGCGGCTCCCGTGATCCCGTTTTTCAACGCCCGCGCTGAGAGTGGGGCGAACTACCGTGTCCTCGCCAATGTCTTTACACCTCAGGGCCTCAGTGGCGCGGCGGTGCCGCCGGGCGGCGAGTCGAGCGGCAAGATCTACTTCGATGTCGTGGGCGAAGTGCCGAACAGCGTCGTCTACAGCGACGGAGCTCAGGATTATCTGGCTTGGGTCCCTTAGACCAACACGGCTGCGGCCGGCGGCGGCCCGCTACGAGAAGGTAGGCCCACGTCATCGTTGACCGTCGAGGTGGGGAAACAGTCGAGATTCCCGGACCACCACGTTGGGTGCACCGGCGGCCGTCTGACGGGAAGCATTCCGCACGGCGGTAGGTTGTCCGGCGAGGGGTGATCATGGCTTCGACGCACCTACACGGCCAGCTACAGCAAGCCGGGGACGCGGTCACGTGGAAGCTCACCGATGTGTCCGAGTACGACACCCGCCGGCCGTTGACACCGACCGGAATCAACCTTCTTGGACTGGTGAGACATCTAACTGGTTGCGAAATAGGCTATTTCGGATACGTCAAGGCGCTTTTGAACCCGTCCGAGGTTGATCCGTGCCACCCGACACATTTCCGGCCGCGGAGAACTATCTGTGACTGGCGCGCGCGGTCACTGTTTGGCCGTCAGCATCAGGTATTGCGCCGCGGTCTGCTGGCGCACGTCGGCGTCTTGGTGGGAAAACGTCCGGTAGGCGTAGCGGCCGTCGCCAACGGCGGCTGGATCAGCGACTTCGAACACGGTTCCATCAGCTGGCTCAACCTGGGCAACGGCGTCTTCAAGGAGACCGTCACCCCGAAGTAAGTGCCGGTTGAAGCGCTCGGTGCGCGCGGTCGTAAATGGAACAATCCGCGCGGGGCAGGCGAGCGCTGGCTGACGACCCACTTGCTATCGGCCGTGCGGTGGGCTTGTCGGAGGCGACGCTCAGTGCGGCGGGATGACCCAAACCGGCCCGAGGTGACCATCACGGTGCTCGTCAATTGCACCTGTCGCGTTTCGCCAACGCACTGCTTTCTGCGCTGCCTGCTTTAGTCTGCGAATGTAAAGGTTCTCAAGTTTCGTTTCATATTCTCGCGCTCGTTTTCATAGGGATTTCATTTATGAAATGAACTTGAGACCGGCGCTGTGGTTGCCGACGATCTAACTGGCTGGTCCTTCACGTTCGTTCTCAATCTCGTTGACATCGGCCCGGAACTACAGCTGGGCAGCCAGCCTGAAGCGCGGCCCCACAGCAACCGGGGCGCGCACCGACGCTGGTGGCCGCACGGCCAATGGCGGTACCACACGGGATCAGGACGCCCAGGGGCCGAGGCCGCCCACTTTCTCGATGCGGACGCGGGTGAGCAGCCCTTCCGGCGCATTCGGCGGTGGGAAGTGCTCGTCGGAGCCCAGCATCGTCTTGGCGAGTTTCTTGAGCAGCGCAGGAGCACCGCCTTCGACGATCCGAGCGGTCCCGGTGATCGCGAGGTACGGCGTCTGTTGGCCCGGGTGCCTGGCGGCCAGGATCGTGATGGCCACCCGAGGGTCGCGGCGGATGTTGCGGGTCTTTTGGTATTCGGTGAGGTGTGCGGCGACGAGCTCATCGCCGTCCGGCGTGGATTCGAGGGTCATCCACACGACGGTCACCTGGGGGCTGCCGTCGGGGTTGAGGGTGACCAGCGTGGCGTCGGTGGCGGGTCCGATGAGTTCGCGGGCGGCGTTGTTGAGTTTCATGTGGTTGTTCTACCGCTGCGGCCACGCTTTCCGTCTCGTTGTGGCGGCGCCGCGTCGGTGCCGGCACGGACCAAACCAGGTCACCGGCTTGGCTAGCCGCCGGTGACAGTGGAGGCGGCACCCAGATCGACGCCACAATTCCTTTGACGAAGCCGACAATTCCCAGTTGCCCAAATCTTCGACGGAGATACAGTCCGCTGAGGTGCTACTCACCGCCCCCAGGAGGAAGCAATGGGTGCTGCACGGTGTATCGGTCGGGTTGGCGGACTAGCGGTGGCTCTGGGGGTGGGCGCCGCGGTCTTCACTGGGTATGGCGTGGCCTGGGCCGAACCCGGTTCCGGAGGGTCGTCATCATCGGGGTCGTCCTCCCAGTCGTCCTCGTCATCGGGTTCGGCCGCGGGTGGTTCGGCGAACAGCGGCGGATCGGTTGCGTCGAAGATTGCGGGCGCATTGAAGCCCGCGCGGTCGACCGGGGCGGGTTCGTCAGGCTCGGCGTCAACAGGGTCTACGACGTCGGCCCTACCCGGCGTGGTGGTGAGCACCGGCGCGGCCGGCGGCCTGAAGCTGCCCAAGATATCTCTGTCACCAAGCTCGGCGCCGGCCACGGGCGAGCCATCCTTTGCGCCGGCCAAGTCCGCGGCGAGCTCACCCACTTCGTCACCGACGGCAACCGACAACCCGGCTCCGAGCGGCAGCGTCACCGCCGATGAGGTCGTCGTGAAGCCGCCGTCCGTTTCGACGTTGCTGTCGCCCCACGTCGCGGCGACGCAAGTCACGGCGACGGTTTCGACGCTGACGTCCGCGCCGAACACGCTAATGCCTGGCGCGTCGCTGGTGACAATGCAGCCGGCAACGCCGGCCCCCGCCACGACGGCGCCCGCGAATGCGTCGACCGTTCTGGCGACGGTGGTCAGCGAGGTGTTGAACCCGTTCGCCGGAAACGCGCCGACCGGGCCGGTGGATCCGCCGACCTCATGGGTGCTGCTGGCGGCGGTGCGCCGCGAATTCTCCGGTGCCGCCGTCAGTCTTGACCCGTCAAACCCGATCACCGTTACCCCGACGCTCACGTTCGACGATGGGATCGTCTACGGCAACGCCAATGCGACGGACGCCAACGGATTACCGCTTGCCTAC
Source organism: uncultured Actinomycetota bacterium (assembly GCA_963811535.1). Classification (GTDB taxonomy): domain Bacteria; phylum Actinomycetota; class Actinomycetes; order Mycobacteriales; family Mycobacteriaceae; genus Mycobacterium. The sequence goes on from CAWERF010000006.1 coordinate 277,653, forward strand.
ACCATCGTGTCCGACCCGAACCAGGGCGGGAAAATCACCTTCGTCCCCGAGCTGGCCGCGGGCACCTTCACGTATTTGCCCTACCAAACCGTGCTGACTGGCACCGACGAGCAGTTCAGCGAGTTGGTCAGCGAGACCACACCCTTTGACGCCAGGTTGGAGGCGCTGCCGGTGGTGGGATCCTTCGTCCAGCCGGTCCTGGTCAAGATTTACCAAGTGCCCGTTTTGAGCACCGCCCTGGCGCCGGTCATCGGGGCCGCGGTGATCGTGCCGTTCGACAGTGCCGAGGTTCCGGAACTTACCGAGGGCGTCCCGGCCGCGTTCACCGTCAAGGTGATCTCCTTCGACGGCACGCCGATCAGCACCAACTTCTACCCGGCATCTGGATTGGAGCCCGGCCAGACGGCGCCCACGATCTTCGAGGGTCCCGGCTTAGCCAGCCCGGGCCTGACCGACCCCAACTCGACCGATTTGGGGGCGCTCCGTCAGGACGGGTACAACGTGGTCACCTGGGACCCGCGCGGCGAGTTCGCCTCCGGCGGCGTGCTACAAGTCGACTCGCCGGCCTTCGAAGGCCGTGACGTCTCCGCCCTCATCACCTGGGACGCACAACTGCCCGAAACCCAGCTCGACGGACCCAATGATCCGCGGATGGGCATGGTGGGCGCCTCCTACGGCGGCGGTATCCAACTGGTGGCTGCCGGAATCGACCCCCGCATCGACGCGATCGTTCCCATCGTCGCCTGGAACTCGCTGAACAGCTCCTTGTACCCGAACCAGGCCTTCAAGACATCGTTCGCCACCCTGCTCCTCCTCGGTTTGGTGGAAACGGGTGCCCGGATCAATCCGCAGCTCTACGGCGGCATCGTCACCGGCGACCTGCTGGGCATCCTCACCCCGGGCCAGCAGGCCCTGCTGGCCGCCAGCGGTCCGGATTTCCTGCTGAACAACATCACCGCCCCGACACTGTTGATCCAGGGCACCGTCGACGTGTTGTTCCCGCTGCAGCAGGCGGTCACCAATGGGCAGGTGATCAGCGCCAACGGCGTGCCGGTCAAGGAGATCTGGTTCTGCGGCGGTCACGGGACCTGCCAGAACCCGCCCAGCCCCATCCAGGACCAGATCATCCTGGCTGACATGCTGGCGTGGCTGGACCAGTACGTCATGCAAGACCCCAGCGACCCCGCGGATGCCATCCCGACATTCCAATGGGTCGACCAGACCGGGCAGTTCTACTCGTCCAACCTGCTGCCGTCTGACCCGAATTTCAACGGCACCCCGATCGTCGCCTCGGGCACCGGCGGCAGGCTGTTGATCGTGCCCGTCGTCGGCGGATCCGGGCCGAGCACGGCGCCGATCCCCCAATCACTCGGCGACGGCGCGAAGGCAAAGAATGCGCTGAACACGACCGTCTCGGTACCAGCGGAGACCCAGATCGTGGGAGCACCGGAGCTGACCATGACCTATTCGGGGGTCGGCACCAGCCGCTTCGTCTACGCCCAGATCGTCGACGACAACACCGGCCAGGTGCTCGGCCACGTCGTCACCCCCATACCGGTGACCCTCAACGGGCAGACACACACCGTGACGGTTCCCCTCGACGACATCGCCTACACCGCGCCGCCCAACGAAGGGGACCAGCTGACCCTGCAGATAACGTCCTCGGCCACGGCGTTCGAGAACTTCACGTCCTTCGGCACGATCGATGTGACCAGCGTGCAGCTGTCGCTGCCGACCGTCGGACCCGATGCGAATGCAACGCCGGAGAACTCGGCCCCGAGCGAGCTGGCAACCGCGGCGTAGGTCGACGCCCGCGTCGCCGATTCGCCGCGAAACTCGCCCGATAACCGGGCGCACAACGTACGCACACCACGCGGTGCGGGCGTCGCCGGCGGCCCGCCGGCGTACTGCCGGGTCGAACCGTCCGAGTGCAGATGATTCTCGGCCCGTTTCTCATTGTTGGAGCGATCTTGGCGTGAGCGGGCTTTTGCCGACGGTGATGCTGCTTTCGGCTGACGTCGAGGGTCGAGATGATGCGGGCGCGGCGGGCGAAAGCGCTCGCGCCAGCGCCGGTCTGGCTACGCTGGCGCTGCCGATTAGTGCCTAGTCACCGAGTGGTTAAGGAACTGCCACATGTGGGACGGCCAAATGTCGGATACGTTCTGGCATTTTCTGCGATCCATGGTGGTGATCTTCGCGTTCATCGCCTACCTGATCATCTTGTTCAACATCATCGTCGACTTGTTCTGGCGCGACCACAAAACGTCGGGAGGGATCAAGGCGATCTGGGTGATATTCCTCATCGTTTTCCCCTATCTGACGGCGTTGGTGTACCTGATCGCCCGGGGCAGGGGCATGGCGACGCGGGCGCGAGAAGCCGCGGCGGCCGCCAAGCAGGAAACCGACGCGTACATTCGCCAGGCGGCCGGTCGCTCCCCCGCACAGGAGATCGCCGACGCCAAGGCGCTGCTCGATGCCTGAAACGGCGCCTCCCCGACGTCGTCTACCGCCAACTGCTCCGCGACGCGACCAGCCTTGGGGCGGGCCCGGGAGGACACTCGGGGGCGGCTCTACTGTCCAGCGCGGCCAGCTGAAACCCCGCACGCTGACTCTTCGGACAAGTCACTTCCCGGACCCACCAGCAGCCACCATACAACCGCAGACACAAGAGCCCTTGACCAGAGAGTGTAGGCGTGTCTTGTGCGCGCCGGCTGTGCGCGTGACGATGCCCGACATGCCACCAGGTGAAGGCGCCCGTACCGGCTGGCGCGGGATGGACGCTCGGCAGCGCCGGGTCCTCGGCTCCACCCTTTCCGCCAACGCACTGGTGTTCTTCGAGCAGACGGCGGTGATATTGGCGTTGCCTGCCATTAGGCGTGAGTTTGGCGCGCCCGCCTCCGAGCTGCAGTGGGTGGTTACTGCGTATCTGCTGGCGCTGGCGGTGTTCATGTTGGTCGCCGGGCGCGTCGCTGACCATGTCGGTCGGCGCAGAACATTCCTCGCCGGTCTGGTGGTCTTCGCGGCCGGCTCCATGCTGTGCGCCGTCGCGCCCGGATTGCCATGGCTAATCGCCTTCCGTTTCTTCCAGGGCATCGGCGGTGCAATCGTCCAACCTCTCGCCTTGGAGGTGACGACCCGTGCTGTGCGCGCAGACCAACGGGGCTGGGCGATCGGCGCCCTGGCCGCCGGCGGCACATCGTTCCTCGTGTTCGGATCGTTGATCGCCGGTGTGCTGCTCGCCGCGAGCTGGCGGTGGATATTTATCGCCGCGCTGCCGGTGGCGGCGCTGTCGCTCGCGCTCGGTTTTCCCGCCATTGCGCCCTCGCCGGCAGAGATCCGTCGGCCGATTTCCTGGCAGTCGATTGCTTTACTGCTGATCGGGCTGGGTGCGTTCGTCTTCGGATTAGTGAGTGGCGAACAACTGGGCATGGGCACGGTTATCCCAATCCTCGGCGGGCTTTGCGTGCTCGTGTTATTTGTGCGTCGCCAGCTCCGAGTGCCGGATCCGCTCATCGACGTCGGCTTGCTGTATCACCCGATGCTCGCAACGTGCCTTGCTGCGATATTTGCGATCCAGTTCGCGGTATTGGGCGTGATGTTCTACCTCGCCCTGTATCTGCAACATCGGCTTGGCCTCACCGGCATCGCGGCTGGCGCTGTAATCGCTGTTGCAGGAATAGGCACGCCCCTGCTATCGATGCCGGCCGGCCGAGTCGCGGATCGCACGGGGCCAAGATGGCTGGTTCTACCTGGACTCGTACTGGCCACTGTCGCGCTTGTTGCGCTCGGGGTACTGGCCCCTCTTGGCGGTGTACTCATCCTGCTGCCCGGCTTGATCATGTTTGCCGTGGCACGTCCAGCCGTGTTCACACCGGCCGGGATCGGCCCCTTCCTTGCGGTCAGTGGGCAGCAGCGCGCGTTCGCCGCGAGTCTGATCACCGAGTCACGTCAGCTTGGAGCGGTTCTAGGCGTTGCCTCACCACCGCAGTGGGGGTCGCCGTGCACGGGGCCAGCCTCACCGAGCATGATCCGGCGCTGGGTCGAGGCTTCCGCGCCGCTGCACTGGCTGCAGCGATGGTGTGCGCCCTTGCCGTGGTAGTCATTTGGCGCTGGATGCCGAGGCAAAAGCAGCAAGCTGGCCGGCGATAGAGGATGGTTGGGTCGGGGGCTGGCGCGGCGACGCCATAGCGTTCCGTTTCCAGTGGAGGTTGTGCTGGCGTCACGGTGATGAAACACTTTGGACCAGTGGATCATTCGATTGTGAGCAGCTCCGGCTGAACAAGCCCAGGCTACAGTCGCACTCACACCGTGATCTTGTCGAGCATGGCATTGACGAGCGGTTCGGCATCATTGCGCACCGAACTCACATCGGCGTCCAGCTGGCCAGGCGGGGGGTTTGACCGTCGCGACTGGTGGTTATATATACTAAGTATCCGGATGCAGTTTCAACGCTGGAGTCATGCTCATGACCTTGATCAACACCACTCTGCCTGCCGTCGTGGTCGCGGGTGGGCTCGCCGCGGGAATACTGGGGCTAGGCACTGCGCCGGCGAGCGCCGAACCGGCTCCGCCACCGGCGCCCGTCCAGGGCGAACAGCCGCCGGCCTGGGCGCCGCCGAAGCCCGCCGAGTTCTGGGACGGGCAGCCCGTCGTGTGGAACTCGGGTTGGGGTGGACGCTGGGGCGTGTGGATCAACGGCGGCTTCATCACGCTGTCGTCAAACCCGGTCACTGGTGGCGGCTGAATCCGACAAGTCAGTTACGGTCGGTAGCCGGAGTGTGCATAACCCACGCGATCGCGGTGTACGGGTAGCACTCGCTGACAACTCTGGCCGACGCAGGCGGGCCGTTGAGGCCGTCGTCGCGATGAAGGCCGCGGCCGCGCAACGCCTCCAGCAATAAACTCCGGCCAGAACTTTCTAGGCGTTGTTCGCCGCAACTCCTGTGTGCTTGGTTGTGCCGCAAGCTGCTCGATACGCAGCAGAAGGCCGGTGCGCAGTACGCGACGTGGTGGCGCTGGGAGCGTTGGGGGACGCCTTCACTCGTGCCAACACGATGCCCCACCTGCGACCTGTATAGCCGCGCTATATAGTTACCGTCGATAGGGGTTCAGGGGATCCACCGCCCCATCCAGGGGCGTACCCGACCGGCAATCGCGTTGAAGCCGGCTACGGCGGACCCAACCGACTGATGAGGCAGGAACGATGACTGGACTGGTGAGTCGCGCGACGCAGGCGGGTCTTGCGCTGATTGCAGCGACGGCGGCGTATGTGAGCACCGCTAGCCCAGCGCTCGCCGACGCCAGCGACGACTACCCGATCCCCCACCGGATGATCATCACCACATGCGACGCCGAGCAGTATCTGGCGGCGGCGCGGGACACCAGCCCGGTGTACTTCGAGCGGTACATGATCGACCGGAGCAACCGGCCTGCCGACATCCAGCAGATGGCCGAGGACCGTATTCACTGGTTCTTCTCGCTTGATCAGGCCGGTCGCCGCCAGTACTCCGAGGACACCGCGACAAACGTCTACTACGAGCAGGTGGCGACCCACTGGGGCAACTGGGCAAAGATCTTCTTCAACAACAAGGGCGTGGTGGCCAAGGCCACCGACGTCTGCATGAACTATCCCCCAGGTGACATGTCTGTGTGGGACTGGCAAGTCGCCGGATAACCGTTATAGCCCAAAGTTGAGATGCACTACACGTGCGTTGGTGTCGATGCCGCTGACAACCACGAAGTGGTTCTCCTTGGTGTGGTCGCCGGTGGACTTGTTCCGCAGGACGTAATTGCCCAGGAGCGTGTGCATTTCGGTCCTCGATGCAGCTTATCCACCGCTGCACGCCGACACTGGCATTGCGATGGTCGGCACCAGCATCGTGTCGCCCACTTCTGTCCGATTGCCCGTACGCAGACGTGCTCAAACGGGCCTTTGGCGCCCAGACGGTGACACCGCAGGAAAAGAGACGGCGTCGAGAAAGCGACGACAAACCAGTCACGACCACGCCTCAGCCCAGCGCGATGCCAGCCCAAACGGGGTCAGGCCGTTACGGGCTTGACGATGTGCCTCCAGCAGCACGGCAGGTCTCGGAATAGCGGCGCTGCCACACACGGTTCACCAGACATGACCCAAGAGATTCCCGATGCCGAGGCGACGAAGGGGTTGAACGCTGCAATCGCTGAGGAGTTCCGCGCGAACGGCGGTAAGGTCGGCGGCCAATTCGAGGGCGTCGATCTGCTGCTCTTGACGACGACCGGTGCGAAGTCCGGGCAGCCGCGGCTAACCCCGTTGGGCTACCTGCGCATCGACGGCAAGATGGTGATCATCGGCGCCTTCGCCGGCGCACCCGTCCACCCCGGCTGGGTGCACAACCTGCGGGCCAACCCGCGGGCCCACATCGAAGTCGGTACGGAATCCTTCGACGTGATCGCCCGTGAGCTGCCACCGGGCGAGCGATCCGACATCTATGCGAAGGCCACCGCGCTCGCCCCCTTCCTCGCCGATTATCAGGCGAAAACCAGTCGGGTAATTCCGCTGTTTGAAGTGCAGCCCGCCTAGCCGTCGCTCTGCAGACGACGCCCGGCCCAGGCCGTGGCGCGCTGTTATTTCGTCACTACGACGCTTCTTCCCTGCGCGCCGCCGCCCTGCGACATTCCCGCTGCGCTGCGACACGACCCAAAGCCGTAGTGCGCAGGGGCGCCGAGTGAGGAGGTTCGCTAACGGCGACAGGGTAGTTGCGGAGCCTGTTCGGCTGCTGCTGTCCGGAGAAACGTGAGATTGCCGCAAGAAGTCCATGAAGACGTGAAACCGCCGGACGGCGGGGTCGAGGCACATTGAGGTATATACTGGCTGTGGCACTAGTATATATGCGGGAGGCATCGTGACGAAGCGCCTAGTTGAGCTCGATGACGACTTACTTGCGGCAGCGCAGCGTGAGCTCAACACGACCGGAGTTTCGGACACCATCCGGCTTGCGCTGCAACAGGCAGCCGCCAAATCCGCGCGCGCCCGGCAGATTACGTGGCTGCGGGGCGGCGGGCTGGAGGACATGGCTACAGCGGAGAATCGCGGTGAAGTGTGGCGCTGATTGCGCAGTACATCGTCGACACGAGTGCGGCCGCGCGGATGCGGCACCCAGAGGTCGCACAAGTCATCGGGCCGCTGATCGAGGCTGGCCGGGTCGCGACCACGGCCTCGCTCGACGCCGAGGCGCTGTACAGCGCGCGGAGCCCGGGGGAATACGAGCAACTCTGGTCAGACCGCCGAAGGGCGTATGAGTATCTGCCGACCAACGACGAAGATTGGCAGACCGCCTTGGCCGCTCAACACGCACTCGCTCGAGTGGGCAAGCACCGCGCTGTCGGCGTAGCTGACCTGCTGACCACAGCTCTCGCGGCGGCACATGGCCTCACCGTCTTGCACTACGACGCCGACTTCGAGACGGCTGCAACGGTACTCGCGTTCGACCACCAGTGGGTGCGGCCACGCGGCAGCGTGTGAGCCCCTTGCGTCACGGTGACGAATCACCGCCTACGGACGGCGAGTGAACCTCTAGTGCGCAGCGATGGCGGTCCCGCGGCACAACCGGTTACTCTCATGTCTTCCCGGATTTCGGCCGATTCCGGACAACACATGGGGGTGTTTATGCCAGATTTACTGCCCGGTCCTCGTCTGCGCCAGGTGGCGCTGGTTGCCCTCGACTGCGAGAAGACCGCGACTGCTCTCCGGGAGACGTTTGGCTGGCCGGACCCGTTCCATGATCCGGGGGTCGGCGAGTTCGGGCTGATCAACGCGGTGTTTCCCGTGGGCGACACCTTCGTGGAAGTCGTCTCTCCCGTGCAGCCCGATACCACCGCCGGGCGCTACCTGGCCCGCCGCGGGTCAGACAGCGGCTACATGGCCATATTCCAGATGCCCTCGCTCGAGGAGGCCCGCCGGCGGGTGGCCGATCTGGGAGTTCGCGTGGTGTGGAAGGTTGACCTCGAGGATATCGCCGGCACCCACCTGCACCCCAAGGACATCCCCGGGGCGATCGTGTCCCTCGACTGGGCGTCGCCCACCAGCTCGTGGCGCTGGGCGGGACCAGCATGGACGGGAACCGCGCCCGATCACCCGGCCGGCGGCATCGCCGGCATCACGGTCGAGGTGGAAGAACCGCCCGTGGCGGCTCAGCGGTGGGCCGGGGTTCTTGGGCTCGACGCGGAGGTCGACGGCGGGCTAGCCGTGGTCCGGCTGGACCCGGCCGGCCAAGCCTTGCGGTTCGTCTCGGCGGTGGACGGCCGGCCCGAAGGCATCACCGAACTCTGGTTGACACCGGGCCTGGAGGGCTTGCCCGACGGTGACGGGCCGGTCGCCGAGATAGGCGGAGTGCGTTTCGTGGTGGGTGCGCCGTGACGGCCCTCGATACAGGATCCGAAGACCTCCTGGCCGAGGTGGACGAAGGCGTGGCGGTGATCACCATGAATCGGCCCTCGAGGCGGAACGCCTTCTCGGACGAGATGGTCCAGGCGTTGGGGCGGGTTCTGGTCGAGGTCGAAGTCAGCGATGAGGTCGGGTGTGTGGTGCTGACCGGAGCGGGCGGCGCCTTCTCGGCCGGAGGCGACGTCAAGGCCATGGCCGACCGCGGATCTTCAGGCGGGGCGTCGGTACCAGTCGATGTGGCGATCCACCGCCAGCGGCTGAACCAGCAGGCGACCAGCGGGAAGCTGTGGCGGATGCCGAAACCGACGATCGCCCAGGTTCCCGGCCCGGCGGCCGGCGCGGGGCTGGCGCTGGCCTTGGCGTGCGATCTCAGGTACGCGGCCGACACCGCCATCTTCATCACCGCCTTCGCCCGCGTCGCCTTCGCCGGCGACTACGGCGGAACCTGGTTTTTGACCAGGCTGGTCGGCCCGGCCAAGGCCAAGGAGCTGTACTACTTCTCGGAGCGGCTGACGGCGGATCAGGCCGAGGAGCTGGGTTTGGTCAACGCGGTGTTCCCGGCCGGCGACCTCGAGAAGGAGGTGATGGACCGGGCCCGGAGGCTGGCCCAGGGTCCGTCGATCGCCTACCGCTACATGAAGGAGAACCTCAACCGGGCGGTGCACGCCAGCCTCGAGGAGTGCATGGACCTCGAGGTCACGCATCACCTACACACCGGGCTTACGGAGGACCACCGGGAGGCGGCGCTGGCGTTCGTCGAGAAGCGGGAGCCGCGTTTTCGCGGTCGCTGACGCGGTGATGTGGAGGGGTCCGGCGGGTGACCGAGATTACGACACGAATTAACCGTGACATCGCTTAGATCACTGATGACCGGAGGACTTGCGAAGCGCCGCGGTAAAGGGACAAACAGATACTCTGCAGACGGCGTTACGTCGTGTCCACCTGCGTAGATTTCCTTGTCATCACCGGTCTGTAGACGATCTCGAACGATTGCATAGAGCGCGGTCTTGTGCTGCGGCCGTGCGGGTTTCGCGTGCGGCGCCGGCCACGTAGCGCTGTGACGTCGCCATCGATTCGTGGCCGAGGAGTTTCATCAGCGTGTACACGCTGTGGTTGCCGACGATCAAAACTGGCTGATCCTTCACGTTCGTTCTCAATCCCGTTGACATCGGCCCGGAACTACAGCTGGGTAGCCAGCCTGAAGCGCAGCAGCATGGCGCGGACGAACTCGAGATCACGGCCCTTGAAGCCATCTGGCGTCCTCGCCAGCGCTCGGCCCAATTGATCCAGGGCTCACTCAATGGCGCCCCACTCTTTTGTGGCGACGGCATTTCGCTGACCCGATTCTTCTAAAGCATCCGGTTACGATGAACGCACTTTCAGATGCGATTGCTCAGTCCCAACCCCGAGGTGCCTGTGAAACTGCCCAAGACACTGGGGCAACTTGGGTTGGCGCTCCTGAGCCTGCCGCTCGCTGTGCCCGCGGCGGCGGACCCTGCGACTTCCCCCGCCGGCCAGCCCGCGCAGCGGATCGTCGTCGGCGTGCCCGCCGCAAACGCGACAACAGGAACCCTCACCGCCTTCCAGCGGGTCGGTCAGCAATGGAAGGTGGTCCTGGGACCGACGCCCGTCAAGGTAGGCGAGCTCGGCGTCGGCGCCCCCGCTGACGGTGTCCACCGCACTCCCGTGGGAACGTTCACGTTCGACCAAGCCTTCGGTCGCCAGCCCAATCCCGGCACCAAGATGCCCTACTTCCAGGCCACTGACCAGGACTGGTGGGACGAGGACGCCGGGTCACCTACTTACAACACCCACGTGCGTGGATCCGGCAGTCCCTCGTCAATCGCAGAAAACCTCTACGACTCCGGCCCCGTCTACGACTACGCCGTCAACATCGCGGTAAACCCGCAACGCATCCCGGGACGGGTGGCTGGGATTTTTCTCCACGTGACCGACGGCAATCCCACCTGGGGATGTGTGGCCGTCGGCCGCGACGAGATGCGCTCTGTGCTGAACTGGCTCGACCCTTCCGCGTCCCCGGAAATCACCATCGGCGTCGGAAACCCGTCGCTGGTCGGTGGCGGTGCGGCCAGTTGAGTGGCGGTCGGCGGTGGTGGGCAGGAAGGCGCGCCGTGCCGCTGCCAGCGGTCGACCAGCGCATCGGGCTGGCGGGCGAGACAACAGGATTGGACATCGAAGGACGCCAACGCTGATTCTTCTGTCGCCAGGCTAATGACCCGACGAAACCGGCACGATCGGCGTGGCGGGTGTGCTTGCGCCACCCGAGCCGAAACTGATGCCGGGCGGCCAGCTCGGCGTGTCGGATGTGATTCCGCCGCCCGAGCCGGAATTGATGCCGGGCGGCCAGCTGCTGTTGTCAGACTGAGAGGACCCGTTGTTGTACGGGCCGCAGTTACCGCCCATGTAGCCGGGACCGAAGCCACCGCAGAGGTCCGCGCTGGCCACACCGGCCGGACCCACCGCAAAAAGCGCGGCCACAACAGCCGCTACTGCCTCCGCCCGCATCCGGGCGCGCCTCATACCAAAATGGTATTCCCCAAGCGTTGCCGTTGTTGCGGGCTCCTGGTATTCCGCATCTCCAGTCCCGCCAGGCTGGTGCTGTTTGACCCGTCAACTCCCCACGGGAGTCACGGCAAGGCCCACGCCGGGTGTTGGGCTGTACCGAGAGTTGCCGCCTTCGGGCCTTATTCGGCGGGCGCACCGCGTGCCCCAGCGCTGGGGAGGCTTCGCGGGCCGGGTCCACCAGTGAGGCCCGGGGAAGCGACGGCCCGCTTGATTGTGTGAGCGTGTCAGGAAATGCCAGTCGTTTGTTGCAAAGGGCCTAGTGAGGGTTGGCAAGCACCGCGATGGGCGATAAGTGCGGCGCGACGAGAACGGTTGGCTCAGGTGGGCGTGCGGCGGACGCGTTTCTCGACGTAATCTCGCGCATGAATATTTCTGTGGGCGCCGGCCAGGTCACGTGTGAAATCGGTTGCGCCGACCTGACTTCGTGCGGATGTATCCGACATGCCGCCGAACCGGCGTATGGTCGGTGACCACTCATCGTTCAAGACGGGGACGGTGATGGCGGATTCACGTGTCAAGGCTGCCGCGACTTCCGTCGACGGGAAACGAGGAACCGGCGGTGGCTCGTCGTTGTCGGTAGACGAGCGACGTGAGATGGGTCGGTCGCGCCGCTCCGCGCTGCCCAGGTCCGCACTTGCTGAACTCGTTGGCGCCAAACACCGTTCAGATCCGGTCGCTCTGCTCGAGTCCCAGGCGATTACGCGGGTCCCGGAGCTGATGCCCATCCGCTACGGGCGAATGCTCGCGTCTCCGTTGGCATTTCTCCGCGGCGCGGCGTTGATCATCGCGTCCGACTTGGCGGCCGGTCCGGACACCGGACTCAACGCGCAGCTGTGCGGTGATGCGCACCTGTGCAACTTCGGTCTGTTCGCCTCGGCCGAGCGCAAATTGGTGTTCGACGTCAATGACTTTGATGAGACCCCTGCCCGGGCCCTGGGAATGGGATGTCAAGCGCCTTGCGTCCAGTCTGGCCGTTGCCGCGCACGGCAAAGGCTTCACCGCAGCTGACCGAGAACAGGTGGTGCGCAGCTGCGTAAAGGCATACCGGCAGCGGATGCGAACGCTCGCGGCGATGCGTGAGTTGGATGTTTGGTACTAGTGTCGTGAGTCATTAATTCGGGTGCAGTAGTTGCCGACGCTGGTCAGGATTTGGTCGGCGGTCTTGGTCCACACGTAGGGGCGGGGGTTGTCGTTCCAGGTGTCGATCCAGGCGCGGATGTCGGCGTTGAGTTGGCGCACCGAGGTGTGGGTGCCGCGGCGCAGCTTTTTGGTGGTCAGTTCGGAAAACCAGCGCTCGACCAGGTTGAGCCACGACGAGCTGGTCGGGGTGAAATGCAGCACAAACCGCGGATGGGCGGTGAGCCAGCGCTTGATCGCCGGGGTTTTGTGGGTGGAGGCGTTGTCCAACACCAGGTGAACGTCCAAGTCGGCGGGCACTGCGGCGTCAATGGTTTTCAGGAAGGCCAAAAATTCGGTGGCCCGATGCCGCGAGTGCAGGGCACCGATCACCTTGCCGGTGGTGACATCGAGTGCGGCGTACAGCCTTGAGGTGCCGTGGCGCACGTAGTCGTGGCTGGCCCGCGCCGGCGTGCCGGGCAGCATCGGAAACACCGGTGCGGTGCGGTTGAGCGCCTGGATCTGGGTCTTTTCGTCCACGCACAGCACCAGCGCCCGCTCCGGTGGGTTCAGGTACAAGCCGACCACGTCGCGGACCTTGGCAACAAACAGCGGATCTTTGGACAATTTCCACGAATCCTGTTTGTGCGGGGCCAATCCGAACGCCCGCCACACCCGCGACACCGTCGACTGCGACATCCCCAAATGGCGGGCCATCGACCGCGTCGACCAATGCGTGGCATCCGGCGGCGCGGTCTCCAGCGTCGCGGTGATCAACGCCTCGATCCGCTCATCGCCGACCACTCGGGGCCGGCCCGGGCGCGGCTCATCAAGCAGACCATCGCAGCGCGCCTGGGCGAATCGATTGCGCCACCGCTTCACCATCGACCGCGACACACCCAGTCGACGCGCCATCTCCGAATTCGACTCACCGTCGGCGGCCGCCAACACAATTCGCGATCGCATCGCCAGCCCGGCCGCACTGCTCCGGCGCCGCGCCCACCCCTCCAACTCGGCACGTTCCTCATCGGTCAACACGATCTCAGCAGCACGCGGAACAGGCACAACCCAGTCTAACAACCTGAGCCGAAATTAATGACTCACGACACTAGCGCCCGGCGACCCTAGTCCTCCCTGGCGAATTTGCGGCGAAGGGTCTCGCCGTTCGGCGACCCTCCCAGAGCAGCGGAAATCCGGTCCCAGGACCACTCTGCGGCACGGGCTTGGCGAACGGCGACCGCAATCGCCTGCTGAGCAACGCGGCGAGCGTCGACCGCGGCCCGGATCAATTCTTCAGCTGTCGTCGTCACGCCACACATTATGGCACAAAATATGGCACTCATCGAGCACGCGGAATCGAGCATCATTGAAGTAAATCCCCGTCGGGGAAGGCTATTGATGAGATACATCGCCCTCGAAGAGGCGTTTTCGGCCCCAGGGCTCTCCACGCCGATGCAGCAGATGCCGTTGCGGGCCAAGAGGGAGTACGCCGAGAGCTGGCAGAAGCGACTCGCGGACTTCACCGAGTATCGGCTGCCGGAGATGGACGCGGCCGGCATCGACATCCAGGTGCTGTCGCTGACCGTCCCCGGTGTGCAGATCGACGTCGCCGAAGCCAGCGCGCGGGAGCGCGCCAAATCCGCTAACGACTACCTTGCGCAAGTCATCTCAAAGCATCCGACCAGGTTTCGCGGCTTCGCCGCCCTGCCGTTGCAAGATCCGGCGGCAGCGGTGTGCGAGCTGGAGCGCTGCGTGACCGAACTCGGCTTCTGCGGGGCACTGGTCAACGATCACCTGCAGGGCCACTACCTTGACGAGCTACAGTACGACGAGATTTGGGACGCGCTCGAATCGCTACGGGTGCCGCTGTACCTGCATCCGGGGGCACCACCGGCGGATCGATGGCACGTTCTGGACGGTCATCCCGAAATGTCCGGCGCGATGTGGAGCTGGGGAGCAGAGGTCGCGGGCCATGCGCTGCGGATCGTGTGCGGCGGGGTGTTCGACCGGCATCCGGCCGCCACGCTGATCCTCGGGCACATGGGCGAGTTTCTGCCATATCAGCGCAGCAGATTCGATTCGAGGTATCAGACGATCGCAACCGACCGTCCGCTGCAGCGCCCGCCCTCGGCCTACATCGGCACCAACGTCGTCTTCACCAACAGCGGCGTGTTCTCCCCGGCCGCGCTGACGGGCGCGGTCCTGGAGGTCGGCGCCGACGCCGTGATGTTCTCGGTGGACTACCCGTACGAGTCGTCGCAGGACGCGGTCGAGGGCTTCGAGCGGACAGCCCTGGGCCCGGGCGACCGCGAGAAGATCGCCCACGGCAATGCCGAACGCATCCTTCGGCTGCGATCGCGTGGCTGACATGATGAACCCATGGCAGTTCCGTGGGATTCGGACGTTGCCGTCGAGGGTGGCCCCGTCGTGGGCTCGATCGCCGGCATGGACAGCGTCTTCGTTGCGGGATCGGTAGCGGCCGCGGGCAGCGTCGCAGTAGCCGGGTCGGTGGCGACCGCGGGCAGCGTCGCAGTGGCAGGCTCGGCCGCCACCGCGGGCAGTGTCGCGGTAGCCGGCTCGGCAGGCACTGCGGGCAGCGTCGGGGTAATCGCCAGCCTGTTGACGGTGATGTGTGTGGCCGTCCGCGAATGCGCGGCGTGCCTGGCGTGCATCGCGTGCACCAGGTGCGTGGCCTGCATCGCGTGCGTGCGCTGCACCGACTGCGTGGGGTGCATCGGCTGCGTGAACTGTTCCGGACTACAGAATGCGAAGGGCGCCCGCAACCTTCGGGTCGAGTCCGCCGCGTGAGCGATCGATAGCGACTACCCCGACGGCCACATCCACTGTGGTCCTCGGCCGGAACCACCACGCCCGTAACCCGGGCTGGACGGGTAATACGGCTCGTGGTAGGACGGCCGCGGCCCGATTCCCAACACACCCGGAATGATTGGGATCACCGGCGCCGAGGGCCCGTAGCCAGGCCCGTAGCCAGGCCCATAGCCACGTGATGGTCCGTAACCAGGCCCCGGCCCATAGGCTGGCGCCGGTCCATAACCAGGCCCATAGGCGGGCGCCTGTCCGTACCCCGGCGGGTAGGCCGACGGCGGGTAGGCCGACGGCGGGTAGTCCGACGGCGGGTCCGCCGCAGGGACGGGTGCCGGCGGGAGCGCCGCCTCAGGGGGTGCAGGCGGCGGCGCGGCCGGAGCGGGCGGTGCCACCGCCGGGGCCACGACCTGGGCCGGTTTCGGCCTGACAACCGGCGCATGGACCACCGGAGGTGGTGCCTGCTGCGCGGCAAGCGCCGGTGGCGGGATCGGCGGCAGTGCCGACGGGGGCGGCGGCGCGGCAGGCGGCACCGCGGCAGGCGGCGGCACCGGGGGTTTCGCGATGTCCACCGTCGGGGCAGGCGGCGCCGCGGCGTTAGGCGGAATGACGCTCTCGCCCGGGCTGGGTCGGGTATCGACGGTCGGACGGATGCTCACCGCCAGCGAGATGACGAGCGCCACCACGCCCACGATGAAAACGGCGGCCATCGTGCTGCCGACGAGCATGAACGGTTTGCGGCCGGATTGATTACCCGGCGAAGCCAACGCGGCCACAAGGTCGGCCTCCGTGTAGGCCGTGGCGTCAGTCTTCGCGTCGAGATCCTGCGAATACGCGAGGGCCGTCGTCGACGGATCGAAGTCAGAGACGTTGGCCGCCGCCAGTGCCGCCCCGCGGGCGAGCGCCATCTCCGCATCTGACGGAGCACTGACCGGGATCGACACCAGGTCTTTCACGTGCTCCTTCACAGCGGCGACGTCGTGACCCGACCCCACCACGAACATGCCGTCCGGCTCGGACGGATGGTCGTTGAGGCTGCTCACCATGCCGGTGAGCACGGCCATCGCGTCGGCGTCGGCCAACGGCCTGCTGTCGACCTTGACGATCGAACCGTCGGCCGTGTCAACCACCGACAGCGTCGCGGTGTCGCGCCCGACGAGCAACAGCGCAGTCTTGTCGTATCCGATCAGGCTTCCGGCCGCTTGCGCCAGCGCGCCGGCTGCCTGCAACTCCGAGACGAGCGTGACGCCGTCGATCCCACGGGCCGCCAGGGCCTCGCGTAGCTCCGCCGCTTCTGCGTGGTCGCTCCATGTCACGCCGGTGAAGCTCAGGCGGTGGCCGCCGGCGATCGCACCTTCGCGCGTGCCGAGGATGGCCTCGATGACGCGATCCGTGGCGCTGGAACCGGCCGCTCCCCCCGAGGAGACGATGTCGAAAGTGTCGTGCTCGACCGTCGCGCCGTCGGCCTTTTCGCCGTCAACCAGCGCCATACGGACCGTCGTTGGCGTCATCGAGACACCAAGAGCGATGTCCATTCCCCCTCCAAAACCGTTGCCATAGCAGCCCGGTCGCCCGGAAGCTTCCTTAGTCGCTGCACAATTAACGCTACTCGCAAATCGCGGTTCCGGTCCCCCGGAATCCGAAACGATTTCCGGACTGCGATGCCTGTCGCGGACGGCTTCTGTGGGTGCCGACCTCTAATGTTTCCACCAGCCCCGCCGGCGACAGGAGGTCGATGCCAGACCGTTTTCGATTGCCACCGTCATCAAACGATGGCGTGTCATCGGCGTTTGGCGAATGATGCGGCAATCCGCCGCGGAATACTGGTTCTGGCGCCTGGGGGCGGTGCTGGCGTGTGTCGCCGTCGTCCTCACGCTGGTTGCGGCACATCACAACATGTTGTGGGCAGGGTTGATCGCGGACGCGGTGATGTTCGCCGCATGGGCCGGGCTGCCCTACCGGGCGGAAGCGCGCCGTCAGGCCAAGTACATCAAGTCCGGCCTGCGGGAGATCGACGCGATGACGGGGGATGACTTCGAGAATTACGTGGCCGCGAAACTCAGGGACGCCGGCTATCGGGTCGCGATGACGCGAGCAACCGGTGACTTCGGCGTCGACCTGATTGCCCGGAAAGGCAAGGAGCGTATGGCCGTGCAATGCAAACGTTATGGCCGTCGGGTGGGCGCGGCAGCGGTCCAGCAGGTGGTCGCGGGATCGCTGCTGCACGGGTGCACCTCCATCATGGTGGTCTCCAACCAGGAGTTCACGCCCGCGGCGATCCAGCTGGCGCAGGTGCATTCGTGTGAACTCGTCGGTCGCGGGCGGCTACCGAAGTGGGCCCGCCGCTAGCGCCTGACGGTGACGAGGTCGTCGGCGTGCACGGCCGGGCGGCGCAGCTCCTGCGGTAGCGCAGACGTCGAACGGCCCATCATCGTCGCAAGCTCGGTCGCGTCGTAGGCGACCACCCCGCGGGCCACTACCGTCGCGTCCGGGCCGTGGAGCTCGACGACATCGCCGCCGAAGAACCGGCCCGACAGTGCGGTGATTCCCGCGGGCAGCAGCGACCGGCGATGCTGCAGCACGGCGCGCACCGCCCCGTCGTCGAGGGTCAATGCGCCCGCCGCCTCCGCTGCGTACCGCACCCAGAACCGCCGCGCCGACATCCGGTTCGGGCGCGGGGCGAACACGGTGCCGACCGAAGCGCCGGTCAGCGCGATCGCCGCTTCCGACGCGCCGGCTAGGAGCACCGGAACCCCGGCATCTGCGGCCAGCGTCGCCGCGGACACCTTGGACGCCATGCCGCCCGTGCCCAGATGGCTGCCCCGGCCGGCCGTCACGCCTTCGAGGTCGTGCGGCCCGCCCACCTCGGCAATGAAGCGCGCTTTGCCCTTTCGGGGGTCGGAGTCGTAGAGCCCGTCGATGTCGGACAACAACACCAGCGCGTCTGCGCCGACCAGGTGCGCCACCAACGCAGACAGTCGGTCGTTGTCGCCGAACCGGATCTCGTTGGTAGCCACCGTGTCGTTCTCGTTGACGATCGCAACCGCGTGCAGGGCGCGAAGCCGGTCCAGCGTGCGCTGGGCGTTGGTGTGCTGGACCCGCATTGCGATGTCGTGGGCGGTGAGCAAGACCTGGCCGACGGTGCGCTGGTAGCGGGCGAACGCCGTGCTCCACGAGTTGACGAGCGCGACCTGTCCGACGCTGGCGGCGGCTTGTTTGGTGGCCAGGTCGGCGGGGCGACGGGTCAGGCCGAGCGGCTCGATTCCGGCGGCAATCGCCCCGGAGGACACGATGACGACGTCCGAGCCGGCCTTCATCCGCGTCTCAATCGCATCGGCCAGCTTTTGCAGCCGGCCGGCGTCGAACATGCCCGACGGCGTGGTCAACGCCGTGGTGCCGACCTTGACGACGACGCTGCGGGCGGTGCGCACCGCCTCGCGGTGCGGGGAGGTCATTGCGTCTCCCCCGGATGACGACGCTCACGACGGGCCGCCTTGCGCTCGGCCGCCGACACCCGGTCGGTGCGCTCCAGCCGGGCGTCGGTTCCGCGGCCCGACAGGGCGACGTCGACACCCGCAGGGGTCTGCGGCTCCCAGTCGAACGTCATGTCGCCGATCGTCACCGCACAGCCCGGCCGCGCTCCGAGGCGCAGCAACTCGTCCTCCACACCCAGGCGTGCCAGCCGATCGCCGAGATAGCCGACGGCCTCGTCGTTGTCGAAATTCGTCTGCCCCACCCAGCGCTGCGGCCGGGTCCCGTGAACGATGAACGCACCGGGATGCTCATGGTCGGGTTCGACCGTGAAGCCGCTTTCGTCGACCGGGACCGGGCGGATCACCGGCCGTCGTGGTACCGGGGCGGGCTGGCCGGCCCGGTACGTCTCGACCATGTCAGCCAGCGCAAAGGTCAACGACCGCAGTCCTTCCCGAGTCAGGGTCGATACCTCGAACACCGGCCACCCGTACCGCTGTGCGATCTCGTCGCGGACGAAGTCGGCCAGCTCTTTGGCTTCCGGAACATCGATTTTGTTGAGCACCACCGCCCGCGGTCGGTCCGACAGATCGCCCAGGGTCGAATCACCTTGCAGTGTCGGCTTATACGCAGCCAACTCGGCTTCCAGCGCATCGATGTCGGAGAGCGGATCGCGGCCGGGCTCCATCGTCGCGCAGTCGACAACATGGACCAGCACGGCGCACCGCTCGATGTGCCGAAGAAACTCGAGGCCGAGTCCGCGCCCTTGCGACGCGCCCGGTATCAGCCCCGGCACGTCGGCGATTGTGAACGAGGCCTCCCCCGCGGACACCACGCCGAGGTTCGGGGTCAGCGTCGTGAACGGATATTCGGCGATCTTCGGCTTGGCCGCCGACAGCACCGACACCAGTGAAGACTTGCCGGCTGACGGGAAGCCGACCAACCCGACATCGGCGACGGTCTTCAACTCCAGCGTCAGGTCGCGGGCCTGACCCTTTTCGCCCAGCAGTGCGAAGCCCGGCGCCTTGCGCGCACGCGACGCCAGCGCCGCGTTGCCGAGCCCTCCCCGTCCGCCCGCTGCGGCCTCGAATCTGGTGCCCGCACCGACGAGGTCGGCCAGCAGCCGGCCGTTCTCGTCGAGGACGACGGTGCCGTCGGGCACCTTGACCTCGAGGTCGTCGCCGTTCGCGCCGTCGCGGTTGCCGCCCTGGCCCTGCTTGCCGGACGGGGCTACGACATGCGGATGGAAGTGGAAGTCCAGCAGGGTGTGCACCTGCGGGTCGACGACCAGGACGACGCTGCCGCCGCGGCCGCCGTTGCCGCCGTCGGGGCCGCCGAGCGGCTTGAACTTCTCCCGATGAACGGACGCGCAGCCGTTACCGCCGTTGCCCGCCCGGGCATGGATGACGACGCGGTCGACAAAGCGGGGCATAGCTCATCGCACCCCCTCGAGGATGCTGTCAGTCGTTCGCGCGCGCGACGGGAACGATGCTGACCGTCTTGCGCCCGCGCCGGACGGCGAACTGGACCGCGCCGGACGCCTTGGCGAACAGCGTGTCGTCGCCGCCTCGCCCGACGTTGACGCCGGGGTGGAAGTGGGTGCCGCGCTGGCGGACCAGGATCTCGCCGGCCTTGACGACCTGACCGCCGAACCGCTTGACGCCGAGGCGCTGCGCGGCGGAGTCGCGGCCGTTACGCGAGCTGGAAGCGCCCTTCTTGTGTGCCATGTCTTGTCGCCTCCTACGCTTACCTGATCCCGGTGACCTTCAGCACGGTCAGCTGCTGACGGTGACCCTGCCGCTTGTGGTAGCCGGTCTTGTTCTTGAACTTGTGGATCCGGATCTTCGGCCCCTTGGTGTGCTCGAGCACCTCGCCGGTGACGGAGATCTTGGCCAGCGCGTCGCGGTCGCTGGTGACGTCGGCACCGTCGACGACGAGCGCAACCGGCAGCGACACGGACGCCCCGGGCTCCGAGTCGAGCTTCTCGACCTTGACCACGTCGCCGACGGCAACCTTGTACTGCTTGCCACCGGTCTTGACGATTGCGTACGTCGCCATCGTTTCCTCTTCGCTCAGGTCGTTCAGGTTCTGTCTACGTTCGGTCTGCGGACACGCGCTAGCCGGAAGGTTGTGCGTGCGGGTCTGGGGTGCGGGGCGGAGCGAACCGGTCCCGCTGTCGCCGGCCTCAGCCTGGCGACAACCGTTCAAGGTTACGTGACCAGCGCCTACAGGGTCAAACCGCCGCTGCGCTTAGCTCTCGTGGCGCGGCGGCCCGGCCGGACGCACGGCGGCGCGACGCCGGCGGGCATGGGCCGCCGGTGCCACCACACGTTCCGCAGGCACGGCGGGTTCGGGTTCCTCGTCGGCCTCGTTATCGTCGTCGTAGTCGTAGTCGTCGGAGTCTTCCGAGTCGTCGGAGTCGATTTCTTCGATGTCGTCCTCGATGTCCTCTTCGTCGTCCTCATCGAGATCGAGTTCGTCCTCGTCCTGGTCTTCGTCTTCGTCGTCCTCGTCCAGGTCATCGTCCTCGAGGTCTTCGTCCGCCAGATCGACGACCGCCTGCTCGGTGGTGTCGGCGTCCGCACCGACCGCTTCATCGACGTCCTCGTCGGTAACGGCGGAGTCCTCGTCCTCGTCGGTGTGGCGGCCGTTAGCGGCCGCCATCGCCTTGAACATCGGATGCTCGCCCGGCGCGTGCGCCGGCACCTTGGCGATCGCCGGCTCCTCGCCGCGACCCTTCCGCGAGCGCTTGCTGCGCCGGGATTCCGACTTGCGGCCGGTGGTCGGTGTCGACTCGACCGGATCGGTGTGCAGCAGGATCCCACGGCCACCGCAATGCGGGCACGATGTGGAGAACGCCTCGATCAGGCCGGTGCCCAGTCGCTTGCGGGTCAATTGCACCAGGCCCAGCGACGTCACCTCGGACACCTGGTGGCGGGTGCGGTCGCGCGCCAGTGCCTCGGTGAGCCGCCGCAGGACCAGGTCGCGGTTGGACTCCAGCACCATGTCGATGAAGTCGATCACGACGATGCCGCCGATGTCGCGCAGCCGCAGCTGGCGCACGATCTCCTCGGCGGCCTCGAGATTGTTCTTGGTGACCGTCTGCTCGAGGTTGCCGCCCGAGCCGGTGAACTTGCCGGTGTTGACGTCGACAACCGTCATCGCCTCGGTGCGGTCGATGACCAGCGTGCCGCCCGACGGTAGCCACACCTTGCGGTCCATCGCCTTGGCCAACTGCTCGTCGATGCGGTGCACCGCGAAAACGTCGGGCCCGTCGGGGGAGGCGGGCTCGTATTTGTTCAGTCGCGGAACCAGGTCTGGCGCAACGTTATTCACGTAGTTGTTGATCGTGTTCCAAGCCTCGTCGCCCGACACGATGAGACCGGAGAAGTCTTCGTTGAACAGGTCTCGGATGACCTTGACCAAGACGTCGGGTTCCTCGTACAGCGCGACTGCTGCGCCCGCCGCCTTCTCCTTGGTCTCGGCGGCCTTGGATTCGATCTGCTGCCAGCGCTCCTGCAGCCGCGTCACGTCGGCCCGGATGTCGTCTTCCTTCACACCCTCCGACGCGGTCCGGATGATCACCCCGGCGTCCGGCGGCACGACGTCGCGCAAGATCTCCTTGAGCCGTTGCCGTTCGTTGTCGGGAAGCTTGCGGCTGATCCCGGTCGACGATGCGCCCGGGACGTACACCAGGTAGCGACCGGCAAGCGACACCTGGGTGGTCAGACGTGCACCCTTGTGCCCGACCGGATCCTTGCTGACCTGCACGACGACGTAGTCGCCGGGCTTGAGCGCCTGCTCGATCTTGCGGTTGGCGCCGCCGAGGCCGGCGGCGTCCCAGTTGACCTCACCGGCGTACAGCACGCCGTTGCGGCCCCGGCCGATGTCGATGAACGCGGCCTCCATCGACGGCAACACGTTCTGCACGATGCCGAGGTAGATATTGCCGACCAGTGAGGCCGACGCGGGGCTGGTGACGAAGTGCTCGACGAGCACGCCGTCCTCGAGCACCGCGATCTGTGTGTAGCGAGCGCCGTCGTGCGGCGGCTCGGTGCGGATCTTGTCGCGCACCACCATGACGCGTTCGACCGCTTCACGGCGGGCCAGGAATTCGGCCTCGCTGAGGATCGGGGGCCGGCGCCGACCTGCGTCTCGGCCGTCGCGGCGGCGCTGCCGCTTGGCTTCCAGCCGGGTCGAGCCGGTGATGCCCTGGATTTCGCCGTTGGCCTTGTCCTGGCCCGACTTGTCCTGCGTGCGCGGCACGCGCTCGTGCACGACCGTGTTGGGCGGGTCGTCGGGCGCGCCGTTCGCGTCGGCGTCATCACCTGAGCCGGCCTTGCGCCGCCGGCGCCTGCGCCTGCGGCGGCCGGCCGCATCGGGCGTGCCGCTGTCCTCTTCGGCACCCTCGTCGTCCTCGTCGGTGTCATCGGCCTGGCCGTCCGATGCTTCCGCCGAGTCGGTGTCGGTCGCGGCGTCGTCTCCGTCGTTGCCGTTCTGCTCGCCGCGGCCACGGCCACGACCCCGACGGCCGCGCCTGCGCCGGCGGCTGGCGGGCCGCTCGGACGGTTCTCCGTCGGATTCGCCCTCGTCGATGTCTTCGTCGATGTCGTCGTCGGACTCGTCGGTGTCCGACTGCGTCGGTTGCGGCGCGACGAACAACGGCAGGTAGTCGGCCTGCCGGACGACGACCTCGACCGAGGTCTCGATGACCGACTCGTCGCCGGTGGTCTCCTCGGCGTCGTCGGCGTCGGCGGCGGACGGTTCGCTGCCGGACGAGGCCAGCGCCTCCCGAACCCGCGCGGCATCGACCTTGTCGACCGTGGACTGAGCGCTGGCGGCGCGCCCGTCCAGGTCGTTCAGTGCGTCGAGGACGCGTTTGCTGGTGGTGCCAAGAACGCGGGCAAGGGTGTGTACCCTCAGCCGGTCTGGCAGATCCTCTTCGTGCTGCGAGCTTTCGGGTAGGTCGTGTGATAGTTCATCGTCGGCCACGTATTCTCCTCAAGCCCCCGGGCGCGTCGAGTCGACGCGGCCACGCGAGGGCTATCGCTATGAACTCGGGTCGATTTCTCCCGAGTTTGTATGGTCTCGCTCCGAGCGGCTCGGGTGAACCCACTCGGTGCCTGGCTGAATGACGGCTGTGACGGTCGGCGCCGCATCGCGGAGTCGCGGTGGTCGCGCTCGTCTAAGTCTTCATTCGGGCGTCCGGCCCCGGCTGGCGCCGGTTACCCAGAGTCAGTATCCCATACGACCGTCAGTGGTGGCCCGAGACGCTGTTCAGTCCTTGTTCGGTCCTCGTTCAGGCGGGAAACCACAGCGCGATCTCGCGTTCGGCCGACTCCGGTGAATCCGACCCGTGCACGAGGTTGTTCTGGGTCTGAAGCGCGTAGTCACCGCGGATGGTCCCCGGGACGGCCGCATCGACCGGGTCGGTGCCGCCGGCGATCTGCCGGAACGCCGCGACGGCCCGCGGACCTTCGACGATCGCGGCGACCACCGGACCCGAGGTGATGAACTCCAACAGTGACGCGAAGAACGGCTTGCCCTCGTGCTCGGCGTAGTGACGGCGGGCCAGGTCGTCGTTGACATTTCGGAGCTGCAGCGCCGCCAACGACAGGCCCTTGGTCTCGATCCGGCGGATGATCTCACCCACCAACCGCCGCTGCACGCCGTCGGGTTTGATCAAGACGAGGGTCCGCTCCGTCACGGCGCACAGAGTACCTGCGCGAGCCAATGAGCCCGCCCAACGACCGGCAAGCCACCGCGCCCACTACTCCCGCGGCGGTTGCTGGCCGGGCAGCAGGCCGCGCTTCTGTCGGCGCAGCACCTCGCCGCGCAGGTAGAAGATCAGCAGCCACACCGCCGCGAAGATCGCGCCGATGAACCCGATCGCCGGGTGCACGAACACACCGGCGATCACCACCAGCTGCATCGCCAGGTTGACCCAGATCGCCCACCGCCGGCGTTGCACCGCCGACAGCAGCACCAGCACCACGGCCAGGCCGATCAGGTAAGTACCGGTCGCCAGCGTGAAACCGCGGCCGACAACGGCGACGACGGGCAGCGCCAGCAGCACCACGATGGCCTCCAGCACGAGCGTGCCGGCCATCACGCCGCGGAAGCTCTTCCACGGGTCGGGAGGCTCGACGGCGGCGGGCTCGCTCGGTCCGGTCAATGCGGATCCTTGCCGAACAGGGTGCGGGCGGCGCCCGCGGTGACCACCGACCCGGTGATCACGATTCCCGCGCCGGCGAAGTTCCCGCGGGCCTCGTCCTCGAGAACCGCGGTGGCGGTTTCGATCGCGTCTGGCAGCGCCGCGGCGGTGACCACACGCTCGGGGCCGAACCTCGCGACCGCCGCGTCAACGAGCTCGTCGATGCCCATTGCCCGGGGCGAGCCGTTCTGGGTGACCACCACCTGATCGAACACCGGCTCCAGCGCCGCGAGGATCCCGGCAACATCCTTGTCCGCCATCACCGCGATCACCCCCACCAGGTAGCGGAAGTCGAACTCGGTCTGCAGCGCCCGGGCCAGCGCCTGCGCCCCCGCGGGATTGTGCGCAGCGTCCACGAACACGGTCGGCGCGCTGCGCACCCGCTCCAGCCGTCCCGGGCTGCCGACCGCGGCGAACCCGGCCCGCACCGCGTCGATGTCAAGTTGGCGCTGAGCGCCCGCGCCGAAAAACGCCTCGACCGCTGCGAGCGCGAGCGCGGCGTTGTGGGCCTGGTGCTCGCCGTGCAGCGGCAGGAAGATGTCGTCGTACACCCCGCCGAGACCCTGCAGCTGCAGGACCTGCCCGCCGACGGCGACCTGACGGCTCAGCACCGCGAACTCCGAATCCTCCCGTGCGACAGCCGCGTCGGCGCGCACGCTCTGGGTCAGCAGCACATCCATCGCGGCCGGTGCCTGACGCGCGATCACCGCGACGGTTTCGGTCGGGACGAGCGAGTCGGGCTGCTTGGTGATGATGCCCGCTTTCTCCGCCGCGATGCCGGCGATGTCGTCGCCGAGGTACTCGGTGTGGTCGATCGCGATCGGCGTGATCACGGCGACCGGGGCATTGACCACGTTGGTGGCATCCCAGCGGCCACCGAGGCCGACCTCTACGATCGCGATGTCCACGGGCGCGTCCGCGAACGCCACGAACGCCATCCCGGTCACGACTTCGAACTTGCTCATCGCGGGGCCGCCCGCGGCCTGTGACTGCTTGTCGACCATCTGTACGAACGGCTCGATCTCCCGGTACACCTCCACATATCGGGCCGGGCTGATCGGCTCGCCGTCGATCGCGATGCGCTCGACCGCCGACTGCAGGTGCGGGCTGGTGGTCCGGCCGGTCCTGCGGTTCAGGGCGGTCAGCAGCGCGTCGATCATCCGCGCAACCGACGTCTTGCCGTTGGTGCCGGCGATGTGAATCGACGGATAGGCACGCTGCGGGGAGCCGAGCAGCTCGAGCAGGGCGCTGATCCTGGTCAGGCTCGGCTCGATCTTGGTTTCCGGCCAACGTTGGTCCAGCAGATGCTCGACCTGCAGCAGCGACGCGATCTCGTCGGGGCTCGGCTCGGAGAAGGGTGAGATGTTCACCACACCCCGAGCTCTTCGCGCGGGCGGCTCATCGGAGCGAAGCCAGGCGGCTGGTGATCCGGTCCACTTCCTCGCGCGCCACCTGCCGACGGGCCCGGATCTTGTCGACCACCGCGGCCGGAGCCTTGGCCAAGAACGCCTCGTTGTCGAGTTTCGCGGTGGTCCCGTCGAGTTCCTTCTGCGCGGCGGCCAGATCCTTCTCGAGCCGTCGCCGCTGTGCCTCGACGTCGGCGCTGCCGGACGTGTCGAGTTCGACGACCACGGTGCCGCGGCTCAGCCGCACCTCCACCGCCGCCGTCGGATTGAACTCGCCCCCCGGGGGTTTGAGCCAGGCCAGCGACGTCACCGCCGGCACCTCGGGCTCCAGGTCGGCGGTGTCGATCCCCGACAGCCGGGCCGGCACCTTCTGCCGGTCGGCCAGCCCCTGGTCGCTGCGAAACCGCCGCACCTCGGTCACGAGCTTCTGCATGTCCGCAATGCGCTGAGCGGCAACGGGATCCAGCACGATGCCCGACGATGCCGGCCAGTCCGCGATCACCAACGACTCACCGCCGGTCAGGGCCTTCCACAGCACCTCGGTGACGAACGGCATCACCGGATGGAGCAGCCGCAGGAGAGTGTCGAGGACCGCCGCCAGCACCGCGGTGGTGTGCGCAACGCCCCGCCCCAGTTGCACTTTGGACAATTCGACGTACCAGTCGCAGAACTCGTCCCATGCGAAGTGATAGAGCGCCTCGCAGGCTCGGCTGAACTCGTAGGCATCCAACGCCGAATCCACCTCGGCGCGAACCTCTTCCATCCGCCCCAGGATCCACCTGTCCGCGTCGGTGAGGTCGGCGAAGTCCGGCAGCGGCGCAGGGCGCGCGCCGTTCATCAGGGCGAACCGGGTGGCGTTGAACAGCTTGGTCGCGAAGTTGCGCGACGCCCTGACGTGGTCCTCGCCGATGGAAAGGTCGCCGCCGGGGCTGGCGCCCCGGGCCAGCGTGAACCGCAGCGCGTCGGCGCCGAACATCTCGACCCAATCGAGCGGGTCGACTCCGTTGCCGCGGGACTTGCTCATCTTGCGGCCGAACTCGTCGCGAATCAGCCCGTGCAGGAACACATTCTTGAACGGCACCTGCGGCCCACGCTTGCCGTAGACCGTGATCGCGTCGTCGTCCGCGACGAACATCCCGAACATCACCATCCGGGCCACCCAGAAGAACATGATGTCGTAGCCCGTCACGAGAACGCTGGTGGGATAGAACTTCTCGAGGTCCGCGGAATGTTCGGGCCAGCCCATCGTGGAGAACGGCCACAGTGCCGACGAGAACCACGTGTCGAGCACGTCCGGGTCCTGCTCCCAGCCCTCCGGCGGGGTTTCATCGGGTCCGATGCACACCATCTGCCCGTCCGGCCCGTGCCAGATCGGGATCCGGTGACCCCACCACAGCTGGCGCGAGATGCACCAGTCGTGCATGTTGTCGACCCACGCGAACCAGCGCGGTTCCAGGCCGACGGGGTGGACCGCGATGTCGCCCTTGCGAACCGCGTCCCCGGCGGCCTTCGCAAGCTCGTCGACCTTCACCCACCACTGCAGCGAAAGCCGTGGTTCGATCGGTTCTCCGCTGCGCTCGGAGTGGCCGACGCTGTGGATGTACGGCCGTTTCTCCTCGACGATGCGGCCCTGCTCGGCCAGCGCTTCCCGGACCTTGACGCGCGCCTCGAAGCGGTCCATCCCGTCGAATACGGTTCCGGTGTGGGCGATCCGGCCCCTGGGGTCCATGATCGAGGGCATCGGCAAGCCGTGCCGGACGCCGATCTCGAAGTCGTTGGGGTCGTGTGCGGGTGTGACTTTGACCGCGCCGGTGCCGAATTCGGGGTCAACGTGTGCGTCGGCGACGATCACGAGTTCGCGGTCGAGGAACGGGTGCGGCAGCGTCTGGCCGACCAGGTCGCGGTAGCGCTCGTCGCCGGGATGAACCGCGATCGCGGTGTCGCCCAGCATCGTCTCCACCCGGGTGGTGGCCACCACGATGTGCGGCTCGGCGTCGTCGAGCGAGCCGTAGCGGAACGCGACCAGCTCACCTTCGACGTCAACGTAGGAGACTTCGAGATCGGAGATCGCGGTCTGCAGCACCGGCGACCAGTTGACCAACCGCTCCGCCCGGTAGATCAGGCCCGCATCGTAGAGCCGCTTGAAGATCGTCCGCACCGCGCGCGACAGGCCCTCGTCCATCGTGAAGCGGTCGCGGCCCCAGTCGACGCCGTCGCCGAGCCGGCGCATCTGCGCGCCGATCGTGCCACCGGAATCGTGCTTCCAGTCCCAGACCTTGTCGATGAACAGCTCGCGCCCGAAGTCCTCCTTGGTCTTGCCGTCCACCGCCAGCTGCTTCTCGACGACGGTTTGCGTGGCGATGCCGGCGTGGTCCATTCCCGGCAGCCACAGCACCTCGTAGCCCTGCATCCGCTTGCGGCGGGTGAGCGCATCCATCAGCGTGTGGTCGAGCGCGTGGCCCATGTGCAGGCTGCCGGTGACGTTCGGCGGAGGCAGCACGATCGAGTAGCCGGGTTTGCTGCTCTTCGGGTCTGCGGTGAAATACCCGGCATCGACCCAGCTCTGGTACAGCTCGCTTTCGACGACCCCGGGATCCCACGACTTGGGCAGGGCGTCAGCTGCGGCGGAACTCGAACTGGCGGTCACCCGTCAATTCTAGAAATCGTGCCGTCGCACCGACCAACGACGCCCCTGGCAGGGCCCGCCTCGGCTACTTTTGGCCGCCGAGCAGCCCGCCGAGGATGCTGCCGATCGCGTTGCCCTTGTCGCCACCGAGGACACTGCCCAGGATGCTGCCCAGCGGGTTGCTGCCGCCACCCGCGCCCGAGCCGGCGCCCCCGAGGAGGCTGCCCAACACGTCGCCGAGCCCGCCCCCGCCCGACGGTGCGCCCTGCGACTGCGCGCCCGCGTGCTGCTGCATGAATTGCTTACCGACGTAGGCCAACACGATCGGCGCCAACATCGGCAGCAGCCGCTTGATCAGATCGCCACTGCCCGCGCCGGTGCCGGCCAGCGCCGAAGCGACGTTATTGCTGTCGTTGCCACCGAAGATCCTGGAGACAATCTTATCGCCTTCGTTTGGGTCGACCTGGTCGACGCTGACGCCGCCATCAAGCAGTCCGCTGGCGGCGTGCTGCGCGGCGGCGTCTGCAATGTTCGCCGCATGGGCGGGATCCTGCGCATTCTGCTGCAGGCTGCCGACGAGCGCGGGCACCAGTGTCTTAACGGCGCTGCTCACCTCACCGGGGTCGGCTCCGAGCTTGCTCGCGATGTCTTGGATCGGGATCTGTGAGAGTAGGTCGTCGAGTCCGGCCATGATGTCCACCTTCGTTGCTGGTCCTAATATATTCGATCTCGACCTTAGTCGATTCGATCTTGGGTGACACCGGTTTGATCGCAGGCAAATTCAAGCCAGCCGGGTGGTGGAAAGCGGCGCTCCGGCCGAAGGCAGTCGGGCCAGCAGCGCGTCACCCATCGCCGCCGCGGGCGTCAGCACACCCCGCAGGTCCGACAGCTTGTCCCGGTCCAGCGCCAGCGCCAGGCCGCTTTCGCCGAGCATCACCGACGTCGCCTGGTATCCCGGATCACCGCGCTGCGCCATGGTCGCGACGTACCGGGCGCCGGTGGTCGTCGTGGTGTAGGTCTGGACCTTGTAGTAGCCGCGCTCGCGCGACGCCTCGCTTGGCCCGGTGCCCGGCTTCGGCAGAATCCGTTCGACCAACCTGCGGGGCAGCAGCCGAAAGTATTTGTTGCCAACCGCAAACAGGCCTGCGGTAGTGCCGGTGGCCATCGCCGCGGCCACCGGCGCGGCCGGGGATGACCCGAAGCTCATCACCTCCGAGTAACGGAATCCGCGCCCGTAGGCCCAATCCTGTAAAGCATTGCTGCGCCGGACAAGTCGGGTGTTGTACGGGGCCATCACGAAACCGCCGACCCATGTGCCGGCCAGTTCGGGGGCGATCTCGCGTCCGCGTCGCAACGCCAAATCGGGTTGCGCGCCAAGCTCGGGTTCCGCGGCGCGGTCCGTGGTCAGTGTGTAGGGGTCGCCCAGCGCGCGACGCACCTCGGGATCACCGGAGGCGGCGCGCATTATCTCCGCCCCGGACGCGATCGTGCCGCCCGACAGGCCACCGGACATGCGGAGCACGTACGTGGTGTCGCCCAGTTCCCCGGCGCCGTCTTCGTCGACGCGGCGATGAAGCGCATACACGGTCAAATCCGATGGGATGGAATCGAATCCGCACGAATGCACAATGCGGGCTCCGGTGTCGGCAGCTTGTTTGTGGTACAGGTCGATGCTCTCGCGGACGAACGGCGCCTCGCCGGTCAGGTCGGCGTAGTCGGTCCCTGCGGCGGCACACGCCGCCACCAGTGGTATCCCGTACTTGCTGTACGGACCGACCGTTGTCACCACCACCTGGGTCCGGACCGCCATCGCATCCAACGACGACGGCTGCGACGCATCGGCGGCGATCAGCGGCCAATCCTGCGCATCGGTGCCGAGGCTGTCGCGGACGGCTGCCAGGCGGTCGGTCGAGCGTCCCGCCAGCCCGACGCGGGTCCTTCCCGCCGCCCGCGCAAGGTAGTCGGCGGTGAGCTTGCCGACGAAGCCGGTGGCCCCGTAAAGCACGATGTCCAACTCACGCTGCGGTGCGCCCATGCTGCCTCACGCTACTCGGGGCTCGGACCACCCAACGGCGTTGCGGCGATGCCACGTTGGTAGCACAGTCAAGCCCATGGCCAAGCACATCGTCGTGGTCGGAGCGGGCATCGCGGGTCTGGCGACGGCGGCCGCGCTGCAGCGCCGCGGCATGGATGTCACGGTTTTCGAGGAGCGCGTCGACGCGTCGTCGGGTGCCGGGATCAGCATCTGGCCCAACGCGCTGGCCGCGCTCGACGCGATCGGGTTGGGTGACGCGGTTCGCGAGGCCGGAGGGCGGGTGACCGCCGGCGCGCTGCGCTGGCGCGACGGAACGTGGTTGCGCAAGCCCAACCCCGATCGCATGGTCCGCGCACTCGGTGAGCCGTTGGTCGTTGTGCGGAGGGCGACGCTGACCGACGTGCTGACCAGTGGCGTAGCCCCGGGCACCGTGCGCCACGGCACGGTGCGCGGGCTGACCGCCACCGCCGACGGCGTGCGGCTTGCGCTCTTCGACGACTCCGTCTACGAGGCCGATGCTGTCGTCGGTGCCGACGGCACGCGCTCGGTGGTGGCCCGGCACGTCAGCGGGTCGTTGCGCTACCGGTACGCCGGCTACACGGCGTGGCGCGGGGTGGCGGCCTGCGCGATCGATCCCGACCTGGCCGGGGAAACGATGGGACCGGCCGTCGAATTCGGGCACGTGCCGATGGGCCAGGACCACACCTACTGGTTCGCCACCGAACGCGCACCGGAGGGCGCCACGGCGGCCGAGGGTGAACTCGTCTACCTGCGCGCCAAGTATTCGACGTGGGCCGAACCTGTCCCGACGGTCCTGTCGACCACCGATCCCGCCGCCGTGCAGCGACACGACATGTATGACCGAAATACCGCGCGCACGTGGGCGCAAGGCCCCGTCGTCCTGGTCGGCGACGCCGCGCACGCGATGCGGCCCCACCTGGGCCAGGGCGGCTGCCAGGCGCTGGAGGACGCCGCGATTCTCGCCGCGTTCGTCGGCGAGGGTGCCGACCTGGCGACCGCGTTCAGCCGGTTCGCCGCGTTCCGGCGCCCGCGGGTCGCGCCGCTGATTCGGGAGTCCACGCTGGTCGGAACGGTGGTCAACCTGCGGCCCGCGTTCCTGTCCGCCGCGGGCGCCCGCGCCACTGCGCTCATCCCCGAGGCTGTGGTCACCCGGCACCTGGCGGCGATCGCCTCGAGGACGGCCTTCACGATGCCCACCGACCGCGACGTGCAGCCGGCGTGAACGCGATCGCGATGGCGGGTCTGTTGGTGGAGGCGGCCGACCCCGCCGAGGTCGCCAGGTTCTGGGGCAGCGCGCTCGGCGGTGAGATCCACACCCTGCTCGACGGCAGTGTGAAGGTGCGCGGCGACTTCCCCGACCTGACGTTCTATGCCCAAGGGCTGCCCAAGATGGTCAAGAACCGTGTCCACCTCGACGTGTATGTCGCGGCCGTGGAGCCGCTGCTGGCGCTCGGCGCCCGGCTCCTCGAGGAATACCCGCCCGTTCGGGTCACGCTCGCCGATGTCGAAGGCAACGAGTTCTGCGCCTTCCTGGCGCCCCGGTCGCCCCAGTCGCCACCGGCGCGGGTCTTCGCGATATGCACCGACAGCGACCGGCCCGAAGAGTTGGCCGCATGGTGGGCGCCGCGGGTGTCCGCCCGGATCGACAACGGCGCAGACGGCACGCCTCGCTGGTTACGCGGGGCTGCGGGCTGGCCAGACCTGATCTGGAAGTTCGTCCGCGTGGCCGATCGGCGCGTGGTCCCGAACCGCTGGAGGTGGACGGTCGGCGGCGACTCCACGCGACTGATCGCGGCGGGCGCGAGAGTCGCGGAGGCCGGCGTGCTGCTCGACCCCCAGGGCAACGAGTTCAGCGTCGCCGAGTAGGCCTACCGGGGAGACAGCGCCGCCATCAAAGTCCTGCCCGGGTTGGTCAGCGCCGTGCACATCCGTTGGAAGTCGACGACAACGAACACGCCGGCAGGCAGCGCCTGGCAAGCGGTCGACACCGGCGTGCTCCACCCCGGCACGCCTCCGTCCGCGCCACATTGCGGCCAGGCGCCAAGGCCCTGGGTTCTCATTACGTTCTCGGCCACCCGGATCTGCTCGTCACGGCTCGCGCTCGCCGGCGATCCGATGCCGCCGTTGGCGTCCCAGGTGGCCTGGTTGAACTGCAGGCCCCCGTAGTGACCGTTTCCGGTGCTGGCCGACCAGTTGCCGCCGGACTCGCACTGGGCGATCGCGTCCCAGTTCACCGTGTCAGCGCGTGCTGTGCCGGTCCAGACGGCCATCGCGCCGGCGAACAGCGCGCCGGCGATGGCGAAAAACAACAGAATCTTTCGGATGTCCCACACGTCCCGTCCTTCCGCCAAGCCCCGAGACATTGGCCGCAAGTGACGGGCGGTGTGCCGTATCAGGTGCGGTCGATGGTGTGATCGTGGCGTGTCGGATTCGTGTTACAGACGTGATCTGTGGTATAGGGGTGGCCGCTGAGGCTGCAGAGAAAAAAGCGGTGCCGGGCACAAGGCCCGGCACCGCTCTTGACACCAAGGGGCGTCCGCAAAACTGCAGGTCAGCCGCGCCTGCCGCAAACCGGCCAGGCGCCAAGACCCTGCGTCCGCAGGACGTTCTCCGCCACCCGGATCTGCTCCGCGCGCGACGCGCCCTCGGGCGAACCCGAGCCGCCGTTGGCGCGCCAGGTCCCCAGCGTGAACTGCAGGCCCCCGTGGTAGCCGTTGCCGGTGTCGGTTGACCAGTTGCCTCCCGACTCACACGACGCGATCGCGTCCCAGTTCACGCCGTCCGCGTGGGCGGTGGCGGTGAACAGGGCCAGCGGGGCAGCCAGCAACCCGCCGGTGATCGCGGCCGTGGTGGCCGTCTTGCGGAGGTTAATCACATTGTTCCTTTCGCCGAGCGCGCGCCAACCAGCCCGCGCGGCGATGCCGTGCGGAACGAGTTGTGCTGGGCCGTGCCGTCTCGGTCAGACACGACAGGGGAGGCACGATTCGCCTCGCCGGGTGTTGTGCCCGGTGGCCGCTGGAAGTGCTCTGACCCCGACGGCCCCACTCACACGCAGGTTCGCGGTTTTAAATTGTTTTGCTCCATTTCGAAGACGAGGGGACCGTACAAAGCCGTTCGCGGTAAGTCACATCGGTAAACCGCGTATCTCGGAAAGATAACGAGCCGGTCACGACGGAATCTGAGAAGAGTCTGCGCAGGTCATAGCTGACTTTCACACTGCGCACAGGAAAGAAGCGCCGGACCAAAAGCGTGAGCCAAATCACGGGTATTTTGTGAGCTGGGCCACGTGAAAGGACGCACGGGAACGGCTCAGCGGGGCCCCGAACCGGTGAGATGCCCTGCCGTGGCGCGCACAACAGGGTTGCGCTTCGCCACAGCGGGTGACACCTGGCCATTTAACGTATCTCACCGAACATGTTCTGTACCAATATATTTGGCTTGGCGGGCCGGTACCGCAGAGCAACGTCATCGTCTGGGCTCCGGCAGGATGCCGCAGATAAAATGTTGTACGCCAACGTGTTCCGCCAATGGCCTGGCTCGTCGCTCCGCGGCGCGAAGTTGACCCCTGTGCACTGGGCCGCCCCGTCGCGGCCCCGACCCTTTGTCGCGGCCGGCTATTCGAGTAACGACGGTGCGAAAGTCCACTAATTCGGCGTCGAGCCACTGGTAGCGATGGTCCGGGGTCGCTGAAATCGTCGCGGCGCGAAGACATTCGGGAACTCACATTTGCGGCGCGCACTCAATTGAGGACAAAATTGTCAGATCACCAATATCGACAATATTTAGAATGAGCAATAGCTAGATCACAGGAATTATGTATAGAGGCCGAAGAACCTGTCGTTTGTCGGCTATTTGCTGGGATGTTTTTGCGGCCGGATCAGCGGGCTGCCTGCAGGTCGGCGGGCGAGTTGACGTTGGTCAGCGGTCGCGAGTCGGCCACCACGATGCGCTGCGCATCGACGCTGTTGACCAACGCGGCCATGCTGCGCTCACCTGCGGCCACGAGGGCGTCGATCCGCTCGACGAGCGCCGTTCGGTATAGCGCGGCGAGGTAGTGGTCGCGACCATCCCACGGCAGGACCACGTCGGCGGGCAGGTTCTTCGAGTAGTCGAGCAGCACATCGATCAGCACAGGATTCAGAAACGGCATGTCGACCGCGCAGACGAATGCCCGCGGCGCCCCCGCCTCGGCCGCGGCGCGCAGCCCGCGGCCGGTCGCCACCAGTGGCCCCACCCCACGGACCTCGTCACGCAGCACATCGGCGTTCACCGCGGGCAAGGGCTGTCCTGGCGCGGCTAGCACGAAGACCGGCGCGCAGCGTTGACGAACCACCGCCAGGACGTAGTCGAGCAGCGTGCCGTCGAGGTACGGCATGGTGGCTTTGTCCCGGCCCATGCGGCGCGATGCGCCGCCCGCCAACACCACGGCGGCCAGCGGCGGCGCCGTCACGTCAGTTGACCGTCCAGGTATCGCGTCCACGCAGCAGTGACTGCAGCGCCGCGGAATCGTGGGGAACCGACTCGACCGCGCTGCGGACCTGCGCCCGCGCAGCGTCGTCGTAAGTCGGCCGGCTGACCTGACGGAAGACGCCCATCACGGTGTGGTCGAGGTTCTGGTCGGACAGCCGTGACAGCGTGAAGGAGTAGGACGGGTCGTCGATGGTGGCGTCGTGGACGACGATATCGCTGACCGCGACGTCGGCCGTCTTGGCGACCTCCAGCCCGA
This sequence comes from uncultured Actinomycetota bacterium, assembly GCA_963811535.1. GTDB lineage: Bacteria > Actinomycetota > Actinomycetes > Mycobacteriales > Mycobacteriaceae > Mycobacterium. Next base: position 313,099 of record CAWERF010000006.1, read on the forward strand.
ACCCAGAGCGCACAACGCAGAATTCGCCGTTGTTGCCGAACGTGATCGGCTCGCCCTGGTGGGCGGTGATCACCCGTTCTTCCGCACCTTCCTTGCGCAGCATGTCGAATGAGCCGTCGTTGAAGATCGGGCAGTCCTGCAGAATTTCGACGAACGCCGCGCCGCGATGCTCGGCGGCGGCGCGCAGCACCTCGGACAATCCCTTGCGGTCGGAATCCAGCGCCCGGCCGACGAACGTGGCTTCGGCGCCGAGCGCCAGCGAGACAGGGTTGAACGGGTGGTCCAGCGAGCCCATCGGCGTGGACTTGGTGATCTTGCCGACCTCGGACGTCGGCGAGTACTGCCCCTTGGTGAGCCCATAGATCCGGTTGTTGAACAGCAGGATTGTCAGGTTGACGTTGCGTCGCAGTGCGTGGATCAGGTGGTTGCCGCCGATCGACAGCGCATCACCGTCACCCGTCACGACCCAGACGGACAGGTCTTCGCGGGCCAGCGCCAACCCAGTAGCGATGGTGGGCGCGCGGCCGTGGATCGAGTGCAGGCCGTACGTCTCAAGGTAGTACGGGAACCGGCTGGAGCATCCGATGCCGCTGACGAACACCATGTTCTCCCGCCGAAGGCCCAGCTCCGGCAGGAAATTGCGGATGGTGTTGAGGATGACGTAGTCGCCACAGCCGGGGCACCAGCGGACCTCCTGGTCACTGGTGAAATCCTTGGCCTTCTGCGGCTGGTCGGTCGTGGGCACGCCGCTGTTGGCGGTCAGGCCCAGATCTACGCCGATCACGTCAGTCATGCACTAGCTCCTACAGGCGCCTTGATGCTGGCCACCGCCAGCCTGGCGAACTTCGTCTTGTCAACTTCCTTTTCGGCCAGCGTCCCGTCGACGGCTGCGTCGATGACGCCCTCCAGCTCGTCGGCGAGGAACGCCATGCCTTGCACCTTGGTCACCGACTGCACGTCGATGAGGTACTGGCCGCGCAGCACCAGCGCCAGCTGTCCCAGGTTCATCTCCGGCGCGACGACCGTGCGGTACCGGCGCAGCACATCGCCGAGGTTGGCCGGGAACGGATTGAGGTGACGCAGGTGCGCGTGAGCGACCTTGAGGCCCTCGCGGCGCGCCCGCCGGCACGCTTCGCCGATCGGCCCGTAGCTGCTCCCCCAACCGATCAGGAGCAACTCGGCGTCGTCACCGGGGTCGTCGACCTGCAGGTCGGGAACCTGGATGCCGTCGATCTTGGCCCTGCGGAGCCGGACCATCAGGTCGTGGTTGGCCGGCTCGTAGGAGATGTTGCCCGAACCGTTGGCCGCCTCGAGGCCACCGATGCGGTGCTCCAGGCCCGGGGTGCCGGGAATGGCGAACTGACGGGCCAGGGTCTCGGGATCACGAGCGTACGGCTGGAAGTCCTCGCCTTCCTTGGCGACGTTGTGGTCGATCGGTTCGAACGTGCTGATGTCGGGGATGCGCCACGGTTCCGAGCCGTTCGCGATGGCACCGTCGGACAGCAGGATCACCGGGGTGCGGTACGTCAACGCGATCCGTACCGCCTCGATCGCGACCTCGAAGCAATCCGACGGCGACCGCGTTGCGAGCACGGCCACCGGCGATTCGCCGTTGCGGCCGTACAGCGCCTGCAGCAAGTCGGCCTGTTCGGTCTTGGTCGGCAGGCCGGTCGAGGGTCCGCCGCGCTGCACGTCGATCACCAGCAGCGGCAGCTCCGTCATGACGCCCAGCCCGAGCGCCTCGGACTTCAGGGAGATGCCCGGGCCGGATGTGCTGGTCACGCCCAGCGCGCCGCCATAGGCCGCGCCGAGCGCCGCGCCGATGCCCGCGATCTCATCCTCGGCCTGGAAGGTGATGACATTGAAGTTCTTGTGCTTGGACAGCTCGTGCAGGATGTCCGACGCCGGGGTGATCGGATAGCTGCCGAGCACGACCCGCGTGTCGGCCAGTTGCCCGGCAACGACGATCCCGTAGGCCAGCGCGGTGTTTCCGGAGATCTGCCGGTATTCACCGGGCGGCAGCTTGGCCGGGGCGACCTCGAAGGTGGTGCCGAACGCCTCGGTGGTCTCGCCGTAGTTCCAGCCGGCCCGCAGCGCGAGCACGTTCGCCTCGGCGACATCGGGTTTCCGCACGAACTTCTCGCGGATGAACGTCTCTTGCGGCTCGAACTCGCGACCATACATCCAGCACAGCAGTCCGAGCGCGAACATGTTCTTCGCGCGCTGGCCGTCCTTCTTGGACGCGCCGATGCTTTCCACCGCGCCCAGTGTCAGCGTGGTCATCGGGATCGCGTGCACAAAGTAGTCGGACAGCTCGTCGTCTTCGAGCGGGTTGCCGTCGTAGCCGACCTTGGCCAGGTTGCGCTTGGTGAACTCGTCGGAATTGGCGATCACCACGCCGCCGCGCGGCAGGTCGCCGATGTTGGCCTTCAGCGCGGCCGGGTTCATCGCGACGAGCACGTCGGGCCGGTCACCCGCGGTCAGGATGTCGTAGTCGGCGATCTGGATCTGGAACGACGAGACGCCCGGCAGGGTGCCCTGCGGGGCACGGATCTCGGCGGGGTAGTTCGGTTGGGTGGCAAGGTCATTGCCGAACAGTGCGGCTTCGGAGGTGAACCGGTCACCGGTGAGCTGCATGCCGTCGCCGGAGTCGCCGGCGAACCGAATGACAACCTTTTCCAGTTTCTGTCGCCGGTGCACCCAGGCGCCGTCGACATCACCGTCTGACCTGGCGCCGTTGCCGTTCGGGCCCACGACAAACCACCTTTCGACTGTGCTACCCCGCGCCACCGCCGGCTCGAGGCGTCGCCGGAGTCGATATCCACAAAATTGATGTCACTGCCAGTACCGATTATGGCACTTTCTTAGTGATGCCTTCACTCAACAGGCGAAGCGACACGCCCTCAATTTGCGAAGAACACCGAGGTCAACCCTTCGAGGCCGCATCGCCATCAGCGAAAGTGTGGTTTTCGTCACGTTTTCGCAGGGCTGAATTCTAAGACCCGGCTGCGTGTCGCTAGCACCGCGCCGCGCCCCTGCGAGCGCCGTTCAGCCGGGCACGTTGTACGGGGTGACGATCTGCACCGGCGCCGGGCGGACCGGCTCGGACGGCAGCACCCCTCGGGCGTGCAGGATCATCCGCATCGCCAGCCGCGCATCGGCGCGCAGATCGTTGTGCAACACGGCGGAGATCCGACGGTCGCGCAGCAGGCGGCGGTTGTCGGCGTCGAGATCGTGGGCGATGAACACCCGGCAGGGCCGGCCGAGCCGCTCGAACGCGGCCAGGGTCGCGGTGTTGCCTCCGCCGACGGAATACACCGCTTCGACCGACGGGTGGCGGTCCAGCGCCCGCAGCACCAGCCCCTCATTCGTCGCGTCGATGCCGTCGCTGTCGGTAACGTCGATGATCTCGCGGCCCGATACGCGCATGGCCGAGCGGAAACCGACCTCCCGTTCGCCCTCGCCACGGAAAACGTTGCGGCTCAACGTGATCAACACATCAGCGGGCGCGGGGCCGAGCCACTGCTGCATCAGGTACGCGGCGGTCACGCCGGCGGCGTGATTGTCGATTCCCACGTAGCCGCAGCGGGCACTCGCCGGCACGTCGGTCGTATAAGTCACCACCGGCACGCCCGAGGCGACCAGGCCGTCGATCGCCTCGGCGACCTCCGGTTCGTCCTGCGCCTTCAGCACGACGCCGTGGCTGCCACGGATCGCCCCCAACCGCTCCACCATCTGACGGGTCGAGCCCGACTCCCATAGCTGGAAGCGGGCGCGCAGCATCGCGGGCGCGAACCCGGGCAGTTCGGCCTCGATCGCATTGCGGAAGGCGGCCGAGAACCGCCGAGGGGTCTGCATCATCACGTCGATCAGGTAACGCCGCCCATTGAGCCGCAGCTGGGTGCGCTGTTTGTCGAGGTCATGGATCGCCTGCAGCACCTCGGCGCGGGTGTTCTCGCGCACGCCGGCGCGTTTGTTCAGGACCCGGTCCACGGTCGCTTCGCTCAGCCCCGATTGCTGGGCGATCTCCCGGACCTTGTATCGGTGTGCCATCACGTTTCCATTCTGAGGGCTTTTTGATGGCTTTTTGCCGTTGATTGAGACCACTGTCACCGCAAGACTAACTGTCGTGTCCATCCGACTCAGCGCCAGGCACCCGGCCGCACTGCGCGACCGGAAGGATCGGAGGAATCCATGACCACCTTCGGCGTGATCGGCTTGGGTCGCATCGGGGCGTTTCACGCCGACACCCTCAGCGGCATCGACGGCGTCGACGGGCTGGTCGTCACCGACGAACGAGCAGAGCGGGCCGCAGCGGTCGCCACCAAGCACGGCGCCAAGGCGGTCGACTCCGTCGACGAGCTGCTGCGCTCGGGCGTCGAGGGCGTGGTGATCGCAGCGGGCACGCCCGCGCACGCGTCGCTGACGCTGGCCGCCGTGGAACGGGGCCTGCCGACATTCTGCGAGAAGCCGATCGCGTCGACCGCGGCGGAGAGTGCGCGCGTCGCGGGGATCATCGCCAAATCCGGTGTGCCGGTGCAGGTCGGGTACCAGCGCCGGTTCGATGCCGCGTTCGCGGCGGCCAAGGCCGCGGTCGACACCGGCTCGCTGGGCTGGCTGCACACGGTGCGCAGCACCACGATGGACCCGGCACCACCGCCCTTCGAGTACCTGGCCGGGTCGGGCGGCATCTTCCGTGACTGCTCGGTCCACGACTTCGATGTGCTGTGCTGGGTCACCGGCCAACGCGCGATCGAGGTGTACGCGACCGGCAGCGTGCAGGGCGACCCGCGCTTCGTTGAGATCGGCGACGTCGACACCGCCGCGGCGATCATCACGTTTGACGGCGGCACGGTGGGCGTAGCGTCGGCCGCCCGTTACAACGGCCGCGGCTACGACTGCCGGCTGGAAGTGCACGGGAGCGACGACTCCGTGGTCGCCGGCTGGGACCAGGGTGCGCCGATGCGGAATACGGATCCCCGCAATGACTTTCCCGCTGGGCCGCCGCACCGGTTCTTCATGGACCGATTCGCCGACGCGTTCCGCGCTGAGCTCGCCGCGTTCGTCGACATGACCATGGGCCGCGCAACCCCGGCCTGCACGGTCGCCGACGCTGTCGAGGTCGCCTGGATCGCCGAGGCGGCGACCGTGTCGCTGCAGCGTCGCCAGCCGGTGTCGATCGAGGAAGTGAAGCCCGCATGAGCGCGGCGAAGATCGCCGGCGCTCCGATCTCGTGGGGGGTGTGCGAGGTGCCCGGCTGGGGCTACCAGCTCTCCCCCGACCGCGTGCTCGGCGAAATGGGCGACGCCGGACTCGGGGCCACTGAGCTCGGCCCCGAGGGCTTTCTGCCGACCGATGCGACCGAGCTGACGGCGTTGCTGGGCTCTCACGGCTTGAGCTGCGTCGGGACCTTCGCGCCGGTCGTGCTGCACGAAGCAGTCCACGATCCCATCACAGACGTCACCGGCCCGCTCGATTCGCTGAATGCGTGCGGCGCTGGGGTTTTGGTGTTCGCGGCAGCCACCGGAGCGGACGGCTACGATGCCCGGCCGGCGCTGGACGACAGCCAGTGGACCACGTTGCTCGCCAACCTCGACCGGCTCGCCGACGTCGCCGCCGAACGCGGAGTGTTGGCGGTGCTGCATCCGCACGTGGGCACCGTGGTCCAAACGCGCGCCGACGTCGACCGCGTGCTCAACGGCTCGTCGATACGGCTGTGCCTGGACACCGGTCATCTGCTGATCGGCGGTACCGACCCGGTCGAGCTGGCCCGGGTGGCGCCGCACCGGGTCGCGCACGCCCACCTGAAGGATGTGGACGCGGCGCTGGCCGCCCGGGTGCAGTCCGGTGAGCTCACCTACACCGAAGCGGTCGCCCACGGCATGTACACCCCGCTGGGACAGGGCGACGTCGGCATCGCCGAGATCGTCTCGACGTTGCGAGACAATGACTTCGGCGGCTGGCTGGTCGTGGAGCAGGACACCATCCTCGATGGTGAGCCGGTTGGCGAGGGGCCGGTGCGCGACGTGATCGCGAGCGTCGCCTACTTGCGGTCCGTGTTCTGCCGCGTGCCTGCATGACTACGCGCCATCGTGGGCCCTGCCTGCCGGAGCAACCCGCTTGGCCGGTTGCAGCGCGTCGGGGTGCGGATGGTCATGGCGTCGCCGGAGGCGACGGCTCGATGGCCGCCGATGCGTACTCGTTCACGCTGCGCGTCGCCCAACGCAGGTGCGTTTGTGACGCATGTGATCGACGGCGCCCCGCTGCCGATCAACACCACCGACGCTGTCGAGAACACGGAGTGCCTGGACGCCGCCTAACGCGAACGCGGAATGGCACCGCGCTGACGCGCGTTGAGCAGATAGAGGTGTGCGAATACCTGCCCCCACGATCGCCTCAAACCTATGCTCATGAGAATGGACTGGAATTTGCCGGTGCTGCGGGCCAGTTTGCCTGGCTTCGCTTCATTGGCAACGGCGCCGCCGGCGCGGACGGCGATGCCGCCCAGCATGCTCGAGACGATGCGCGCGGCGTTGCGCCGTGTTCGCGCCCGCACCGCAACGCTGACCGACCTCGGCGGTCATGACCTCAACGGCACCGGTTACGACGTTGGACTGGCCACCCCCGTCGCGTCTCCCGCGGCCACCCGTGCGCTGATCGCCACCGTCGGAGTTGGTGCCTTACCGACCGCGATCGCGGTCAGCCCCGACGGCCAGCGTGTGTACGTGGCGAACAGCAGCGCCAACTCGGTGTCGGTGCTCGATGTCCACACCCGTGCCCCGATTACCGCGATACCCGTTGGCCTGCACCCGTATGGCATCGCGGTGAACCCGGAGGGCTCCCTTGCCTACGCGGCGAACGCCGGCAACAACTCGGTCTCGATCATCGACACGGATGCCTGCGCTGTCACCTCGACGATCGGCGCCGGCGAGGATCCGTACGCGGTGGCGGTCAGCCCGGACGGTGATCGGGTGTACGTGACCAACCAGGGCGACGACACTCTGACCGTGCTCGACACCGTGACCGACACGGTCATCGCGACCATCGACGTCGGTGCGGGTCCGACCGGCGTCGCCGTCACCCCCGACGGCCGCCGGGTCTGCGTGGTCAACAACGAGGCGCACTCCATGTCGGTGGTCGACACCACGACCGAGTCGGTCACCGCGGACATCACCGTCGGAAAGCATCCTGCGCAGGTGGCCATTACTCCGGACGGCAGCCAGGCATTCGTCACCAACGCCGCGGGCGGCTCGGTCTCGATCATCGATCTATCAAGCGGCGCAATCGACGAGAACATTCTGGTCGGCGCGCATCCGATCGGCGTGGCGATCAGTCCCGACGGCCGCTCGGCCTACGTCACCGCGCTTGACGAGTCGCGGGTGGCCGGCGCGGTGGCGATCCTCGGAGTCGCAACGGGCGCTGTCACGACGCTTCCCTTAGGCGCGCCATACGGCGTGGCGGTGTCACCCGGCGGTGATCACGTGTACGTGACGGACTTCATCGCTCACGCCGTTTCGGTGCTCTCGGCGCGCGAGAGTTCCGGCCACCAATCTTCGGCCGCGGTCAGCAACGGGTTCTTTGCTCATCTGCCCATCGACAGCCCGGACCATTCTCGTGGCCGGCTCAACATCCGCCGCATCGCCGTGGATCGGTCGGCATCCGCGGTGACAACCGACCCGGACTCCGGTCGAGCCTTCGTCGTGCGCAGCGACGACGACTGCGTCGATGTGGTCGAGGAATCGGGCCAGACGGTCACCGTGGACGTCGGCAGTTACCCATCGGCGCTGGTACGCACCCGCGACGGGACCTGCGCATACGTCACGAACTATCAAGACGGTTCCGTGTCGGTGATCGACACCGCGCCGACAAGCCGTTCCCGCAACAAGGTCGTGGCGACGCTCGATATCGGCCGGTCTTGGTCCACAGGAGTGATTCTGAGTCGCGACGGCGGCCGCGCGTATGCCGTCCACGACACCGACGCCTACCTCTCGGTGATCGACACCGCTCCGGCCAGCGCCACTCGCGACACCGTCATCGACGAGATCGACCTTCGCGCGCAACCGGCCGCGCTGGAGCTGAGTCCGAACGGCAGGTGGATCTACACCATCAACCACTTCGACGACGTTGTGTGGGCCGTCCATACCATCACCAAAACGGTCGCACCGATAGCGGTTCCGGGCTATCCGTATCGACTATCCGTCAGCCCTAACGGACTGCGCGTCTATGCAAGCCTCACCGATAACGGGTCGATGAGCGTCATAGACACCGACCCGGGCAGCGCCAGCTACCACCGTGTGATCGGGAGATTGCGGCTGGGCGGGCATGTCCCCGACCCGGTGTTCACGATCGCGGGAGCGCGTGCCTACGTGCCGAAGTCGGGCGCAGACTCGGTTTCCGTCATCGACACCGCAACCAGTGCCGTGAAGAGCATCGTGGTGGGTCACTATCCGTGGGACGTGGCGGTCAGCGCGGACGGCCTGCGCGCGTACGTCGTCAATTGCCTGGAGAACTCGGTGTCGATCGTCGATTCGTCGTCCGACACCGTCGCCGGCACCATCGCGGTCGGCACCCACCCGTGCCGCATCGCGGTCAGCGCAGACGGCAGTCGCGCGCTCGTCGTCAACAACCGGGACGACTCGGTGTCTGTGATCGACACCGCCGCCGCCTCGGTCAGCAGCACGATTCCCGTGGGCCGCAATCCGTTTGACCTGACGCTCAGCCGCGACGGCACGCGTGCGTGTGTGCACCACCGCGACGGGCTGTCCGTGCTGTCGCTGTGAAGCGGCGCGATCGCGTCGGCGGCACAGTTCGTGCGAGAGCGCCTCGAGCTCGTCGCCGCGTGCCATCTCCTGGGTGAGGTGCTCGAGCGTGATGTCGTCGTAGGTGCAGCCGAGTTTGCGCCTGCCGCGGTTGAGCGACACGAAGCACTCCGGCCGGCGTTCTCGTGATCACCGCGAGCGACAGGGAGCCCTAGCGGTCGACCAGCGTGGTGTCGAAGTAGTAGCGCGAGGCCCGGTAACAGTGTGCCCCGTACTCGACCGCGCTACCCGAGTCGTCGAACGCTGTGCGATTCATGGTCAGCAGCGGCGCGCCGGGCTTTTCGTCGAGAAGGCGCGCCTCCGCACGGGTGGCAGGGCGCGCGCCGATCCGCTGACGGGCCAGCCGGATGTGCACTCCGCGGGCGCGCAGCGCCTGGTACAGCCCACTGCGCTCGAGCTCCTCGGGCTCTGGAGCTAGCTCGATGGGCAGATAGTTCAGCATCACGGCCAGCGGTTCGCGGTTCGCGCAGCGCAGCCGGCGGATCGCCGCCACCTCGCGGTCCTCGGCCAGGTTCAACTCACGCGCGATCTCCTCGCTCGGCTTTTCGGTCTGGTAGTCCAGCAACTGCGTGGTGGGCTCTTGACCGGCGCGGGCGAGGTCGTCGAACAGGCTGGTGAGCTCGACGCGCCGGTGCACCGGGCTCTGCACGATCTGCGTGCCGACGCCGCGTTTGCGAACCAGCAGACCCTTGTCGACAAGCTCTTGTATCGCCCGCCTTGTGGTGGGACGTGACAGCGTGAGCCGCTTTGCCAGCGCCAATTCGTTCTCGAACCGGTCGCCAGGCGACAGCTGACCGTCGCGGATCGCGGCCTCGATGGCCTGTGCCAGTTGATAATAGAGCGGCACCGGGCTCGACCGGTCGAGCTCAACGGCCACTGTCACGTCGGCTCCGAATCTCCGTGTGGGGTCAGGACGAGAGTAGCCGCATTCTAACATCCGTATGATCGAAAGTCAGAATGTCAGGACAAATAGTTGACATGCCCAGTGACACAGTGCACAGTCGTAGCCAGTCCACCCGTTCCAGCCTCGGGGAGCCGATTTGACTGCCACCCAGCCTCTGGACGCCCTCGTTTTCGGGCGAAGCGGCGTCGACATCTATCCCCTCCAGGTCGGGGTCGGCCTCGAAGACGTCACGTCGTTCGGCAAATTCCTCGGCGGTACCGCCGCCAATGTTTCGGTGGCGACGGCCCGGCTTGGCCACAGCGTCGCGCTGATCTCCGGGGTGGGCGATGATCCGTTCGGCCGCTTCGTGTCACGCGAACTGGCGCGTCTGGGCGTCGACAACACGCTCCTGGTCACCGACACCGCCCATGCGACGCCGGTGACGTTCTGCGAAATGTTCCCGCCGGACGACTTTCCGCTGTACTTCTACCGCAGGCCGACCGCACCGGACCTTCAGGTGCGACCCGAGGACATCGACATCGATGCGGTCCGCGACGCGCACCTGTACTGGTCGACGGTCACGGGACTGTCCGAAGAGCCAAGCCGCAAGGCGCATTTCACCGCCTGGGCGGCCAGGGAACGGCGGCCCCTGACCGTGCTCGACCTGGACTGGCGGCCGACGTTCTGGGATTCCGCCGAGGAGGCCGGCGAGCACGTCCGCCTGGCGCTGACGCATGTCACCGTCGCGGTCGGCAGCCGTGAGGAGTGCGAGGTCGCCGTCGGCGAGACCGATCCCATCCGGGCCGCCGATGCGCTGCTCGATCTGGGCATCGAGTTGGCGATCGTCAAGCAAGGCCCGAAGGGTGTGCTCGGACGCACGCGCCACCAGACAGTGACCGTCCCGCCGATTCCGGTCGAGGTGGTCAACGGCCTCGGCGCCGGCGACGGATTCGGCGGCAGCCTGTGCCATGGATTGCTCAGCGGCTGGCCACTCGAGAAGACGCTGCGCTACGCCAACGCGGGCGGGGCGATCGTGGCGTCGCGACTAGAGTGCTCCACCGCGATGCCGACCGCCGACGAGGTGGCTAACCTCGCTGAATCCGCGAGCTCGGAGACGATCGATGCCTGAGCAGGCCTACGCAACGAATTACGCTGAGCTGACCGACATTCGCGCCGACGACCCGGCCTCGGTGGCACGTGCCTGGTCAGCGCGTGTGACCCGGCCGACCGTGCGCGGTGACGGCCGGCCGACGCTGCTGCTGGGCGGCGATCCGACCGACCCGGACGCGACGTTCGCCAGTTGGGCCAAGGCACTGGCGCTGCCCTCGGTGCGGGGGCTGGTCGTCGGACGCAGTTTGCTCTATCCCGCCGACGACAACGTTTCCGCCGCGGTGCAGACCGCCGTCTCCCTGGTGCGCTGAGGAATCCGAGATGAACAGCAAGTTCTATCTGCCGGCCGGATCGACCGGCACGCATCCCTACACGGTGTCGGTGACTCCCGAGGTGGCCGGCTGGGCCGAATCCAGCCTGTGGGTGGCCGGACTCGCCGCCGGCACGTCGGTGGAACGTCAGTCGGGAGATGATGAAATCCTCGTGGTTCCGCTGTCCGGGTCGGTGACCGTGTCCAGCGGCGATGATGAATTCGTCTTGGCGGGACGGCAATCGGCGTTCCACGGCCCGACGGACTTCGGTTATGTCGGGCGCGACAGCAGTTATCGCGTCAGCAGCGCCGGCGGTGCCCGCGTGGCGCTGTGCGGGGCGCGGGCCGGCCGGCGGCTGCCGTTCCGGTACGGCGCGGCGGGGGACGTCCCGGTCGAGTTGCGCGGCGCGGGCAATTGCAGTCGCGAAGTACACAACTTCGCCACCGCCGACGTGTTCGAGGCCGACTCGATAATCGCCTGCGAGGTGATCACGCCCGGCGGCAACTGGTCGTCATATCCGGCGCACAAGCACGACGAGAACACCGACGCCGAGACGCAGCTGGAGGAGATCTACTACTTCGAAATCGCCGATGGGCCCGGCGGCGCACCGGGATTCGGCTACCACCGGGTGTACGGGACGCCGCAGCGGCCGATCGAGGTGCTCGAAGAGGTGCGCTCGGGCGACGTCGTGCTGGTGCCGCACGGCTACCACGGCCCGTCCATCGCCGCGCCCGGCCACCACATGTACTACCTCAACGTGATGGCCGGCTCCGGCCCGAAGCGGGCGTGGTTGATCAGCTTCGACCCGCACCAGGACTGGGTGCGCGACAGCTGGGAACAACAGGACATCGATCCACGACTGCCCCTGCAAGTGTCGAGAGACTAGCCATGGCCATGCAAGCCACCGTCCGCCTGACCGTCGCGCAGGCCACCATCAGATTCCTTGCCGCGCAATACGTTGAACGCGATGGGGAGCGCAACCGCTTCTTCGCGGGATGCTTCGGCATCTTCGGGCACGGCAACGTAGCGGGGCTCGGTCAGGCACTGCTGCAAGAAGAGCTGCGGGATCCCGCGACTCTGCCCTACGTTCTCGGCCGCAATGAGCAGGCGATGGTGCACTCGGCGGTCGGCTACGCGCGGATGAGGGATCGGCTGCAGACCTGGGCCGTCACCTCGTCGATCGGGCCCGGCGCGAGCAACATGGTCACCGGCGCCGCGCTGGCCACCATCAACCGGATACCGGTGCTGCTGCTGCCCGCCGATATGTTCGCCACCCGCGTCAGCGCCCCGGTCTTGCAGGAACTCGAACGCCCCGACTCCGGCGACATCACGGTCAACGACGCCTTTCGGCCGGTGTCGCGCTACTTCGACCGGGTCTGGCGGCCCGAACAACTCCCCGCCGCCCTGCTGGGTGCGATGCGCGTGCTCACCGATCCGGCCGAAGCCGGCGCCGTCACGATCGCGATGCCGCAGGACGTGCAGGCCGAAGCGTTCGACTGGCCGGAATCACTTTTTGCCGAACGGGTCTGGCAGATCCGGCGGCCGGCGCCCGAGCGCGTGGAAATCGAACGTGCCGCGGCGATCATCGCCTCGGCGAAGCGTCCACTGATCGTCGCGGGCGGTGGCGTGATCTACAGCGACGCCGCCGGCACGCTGGCCCGATACTGCGAGCGGACCGGCATCCCGGTCGGACAGAGTCAGGCCGGCAAGGGCGCGCTGCCCTACGACCACCCGCAGTCGGTGGGTGCGGTCGGCTCGACGGGCACCGCTGCGGCCAACGCGCTCGCCGCCGAGGCCGACGTCGTCATCGGGATCGGCACTCGCTACAGCGATTTCACGACGGCATCCCGTACCGCGTTCGCCAACCCCGACGTGCGCTTCGTCAACATCAATGTCGCGGCGCTGGATTCGGTCAAGCACAGCGGGCTGTCGATCATCGCCGACGCCCGCGAGGCGATCGATGCGCTCGACGCCGCGCTGCCCGACTACGCAGTGGCCCAGGAGTACCGCCACGAGGTGGCGCGACTGGCCAAAGAGTGGGACGACACCGTCGCCGCGGCCTACCGGATCGACGACGACAACATCGGGCTCAACCAGAACCAGGTCATCGGACTGGCCAACATGCTGTCGGACCCACGCGACGTGGTCGTCTGCGCGGCGGGTTCGATGCCCGGCGACCTCCACAAGCTGTGGCGCGCCCGCGATCCGAAGGGCTACCACGTCGAATACGGCTACTCCTGCATGGGATATGAGGTGGCCGGCGGCCTGGGCGCCAAGATGGCCTGCCCGGACCGCGACGTGTTCGTGATGGTCGGCGACGGCTCCTACCTGATGATGGCGACGGAGCTGGTGACTGCCGTGCAGGAGGGCATCAAGCTGATTGTGGTGCTGGTGCAGAACCACGGGTTCGCGTCGATCGGCTCGCTCTCGGAGTCGTTGGGATCGCAGCGATTCGGCACCGCCTACCGGTACCGCACCGGCGACGGCCGGCTCGACGGCGCCAAGCTTCCCGTCGACCTGGCGGCCAACGCGGCCAGCCTGGGCGCCGAGGTCATCCGCGTCACCACCGCGTCGGAATTCACGGATGCGGTCAAGGTCGCCAAGACCACCGACGTCACGACGGTGATCCACGTCGAAACCGACCCGATGGTATCGGCCCCGAGCAGCGAGTCCTGGTGGGACGTCCCGGTTTCCGAGGTGTCCGAGCTGGATTCGACCCGCACGGCACGGCAGACCTATGAGCAACACAAGGCCGCGCAGCGTTTCTACCTCCGTCCCGCCGACGGGGCATCATGACGGTCCGCGTCGGTACCGCACCGGACCCGTGGGGCGTCTGGTTCCCGGAAGATCCGCAGCAGACGCCCGACGCCCGATTCCTCGACGAGGTCGCGGCGGCCGGCTACAGCTGGATCGAGCTGGGGCCATGGGCTCCCGCGGGCTGGGCCTGCAGATAACCGATCCGCTCGGGGTATTTCGTGATGATGGCGAGGTTGTCGCCGCGCAGTAGCTGATGTGCGCGTAGCCACCTGGACGCCGCCCGTGCGGGTTGCGTACCAGACACGCCGCCAAACGCGTCACGAACCCAGCACGATGTGCGGTTCAATATAATCCCAGGCCCCGCTCCGGGCGGGGCGCCGGCGGGGAGGCGGTGTGCATTGAGCCGATTTACCACGGCCATGTACGCCAACGCCCGCAGCAGCACCAACGGAATGGTGACCGGCGAGCCGCACGCACCCGTCCGGCACACGTGGGGGGAAGTCCATGAAATGGCGCGCCGGATGTCCGGTGGCCTCGCAACCGCCGGCGTGGGCCCGGGCGACGCGGTCGGCGTGCTGGCCGGGGCCCCCGTCGAAATCGCCCCGACAGCGCAAGGGTTGTGGATGCGCGGCGCCAGCCTGACGATGCTGCACCAGCCCACACCGCGCACTGACCTGCTGGCGTGGGCACGGGAGGCCGCGACGGTCATCGACATGATCCGGGCCGAGGCGGTCGTCATCTCCGAGCCCTTCACGGCGGCCGCGCCGCTGCTGAAGGAAAAGGGCATCAAGGTGCTGACGGTCGAGGAGCTGATGAATGCCGACCCGATCGACCCCGTGGAGACAGCAGAGGATGACCTGGCCCTGATGCAGCTCACGTCCGGGTCCACCGGATACCCGAAGGCCGTGCAAATCACACACCGGAACCTGGTGTCCAACGCCGAGGCGATGTTCGTCGCGGCCCAATACAACGTCGACACAGATGTCATCATCAGCTGGCTGCCGCTGTTCCACGACATGGGCATGACCGGATTCTTAGTTGTGCCAATGTATTTCGGCGCCGAGCTGGTCAAAATCACCCCGATGGATTTCATGAATGACACGTTGCTGTGGGCCAAGCTGATCGACAAGTACAAGGGCACGATGACCGCAGCCCCGAACTTTGCCTACTCGTTGTTCGCCAAGCGGCTCCGTAAGCATGCCAAGCCGGGCCAGTTCGACCTGTCGACTCTGCGGTTCGCGCTTTCGGGCGCCGAGCCGGTCGAACCGGCCGACGTCGAGGACTTTTGCGAGGCCGGAAAGCCGTTCGGGCTGCGGCCAGAGGCGATCCTTCCGGCGTACGGCATGGCGGAAACGACAGTGGCCGTCTCGTTCTCCGAGTGCGGCGAGGGCTTGAAGGTTGACGAGGTCGACGCCGACCTGCTGGCGGTACTGCGTCGCGCCGTTGCCGCCACGAGGGGCAACACGACGCGCCTCGCGTGCCTTGGCCCGCTGCTGGACGGGCTGGAGGCCAGGGTGATCGACGACGACGGCAACCTGCTCCCGTCCCGTGCGGTCGGTGTGATCGAACTGCGGGGCGAGCCGGTGACCCGTGGCTATATGACGCTGGACGGGTTCGTTCCGGCTCAGGACGAGCACGGCTGGTACGACACCGGCGACCTCGGCTATCTGATCGAAAACGGCCACATCGTCGTCTGCGGCCGCGTCAAGGATGTGATCGTGATGGCGGGCCGGAGCATCTATCCGACCGACATCGAGCGCGCCGCCGGCCGTGTCGACGGTGTTCGCCCAGGCTGCGCCGTCGCGGTGCGCCTCAACGCCGGCCGAACGCGGGAGAGCTTCGCTGTCGCGGTGGAGTCCAACGCGTTCCGCGACCCCGCCGAAGTGCGCCGGATCGAACGTCAGGTCGCCCACGAAGTGGTGTCCGAGGTCGATCTGCGTCCGCGCACCGTCGTGGTGGTCGGCCCGGGGACGATCCCGAAGACACCGTCGGGCAAGCTCCGCCGCGCTTACTCGCTGTCACTCGTCAACTGACTCACCCCTCGGGGGGTCGCGCTCGGCGAAAAACGGCAGCATGGGATAGATGAGGCAACTCGTGGTGCTGCTCGTCGCACTCGCCCTGGTAGCCGCCGGGTGCGGCAACGAACAGTCCAGGCGGCCGCCCATCCCGACGATGACCGGCTACATTCCGCCCGGCGTCCCGACGGAGGGCACCCGCCCGCCGGCCGGCAAGCTCCCGCCCGCCGCCGAGCCGCAGTCAGCGCCGCCGCAGACGGCCCAGATCCCCGGGCGGACCGTCGCGGTCGGCGATTCGCCGGAGGGCGTCGTCGTCGACGCCGTCACCCGCACCGTCGCCGTCGCCAAGCGCAACCCGAACGAACTCGTCCTGCTCAACGCCGACACCGGCGCGATCACCGGCCGGACCCCGCTGCCCGGGTTCGCCCGGCACCTGGAGCTTGCCGCACCGGGCGGGCCCGTTCTCGTCCCGATGGAAAGCGCCAACGCACTGATTCGCGTCGACCTTCCCGGCGGCCACGCGGGGCCGCAGATCGTCACCGGCACCGTGCCGCACGACGCCGCGCAGGCCCAGAACGGCACGATCTTCGTCGCGAACGAACTCGGCGGCACCGTCGCGGCCGTGCGCGACGACACAGTGGTGAAGGTCTTCACCGACACCGTGCAACCGGCGGGCACGGCCGCGGTCGGCGTGTCGGTGGGCGTGCTCGACGTCCGCAAGAACGACCTGACCGTTTACGACGCCGCCGCGCTGACGATCGTCGGCTCGACGCCGGCCGGTCGCGGACCTACGCACCTGGTCGCCGACAAACACGGCCGGATGATCGCCGCCGACACGCGTGGAGACGCGATCGGTGTGTTCACGCCTCTGCCCGTGCCCCGCGAAGTCGCCAGCGTCGCCCAGCCCGGCGAACCGTATGGCGTCACCTACGACCCGGTGCGCGACCGACTCTGGGTTGCGTCGTCGGGCACCAACCAGGTCGTCGGCTACGACATGACCGGGGCGACGCCGCGCGAGGTGCAGCGGATCCCCACCGTGCAGAACCCGTACACGCTGGGGGTCGACGCCAAGACCGGCCGGCTGTTCATCGCCGGGGTCACCGCCGGTGTGGTACAGATCGTCGACGCTGGGTGAGTCGCTCTTTGCGCGGGCGCTCATCGGGAGTCCTAAATTGGACCCATGGCGACCAGGCGGGACGTCACCCGCGACATCGATGCCGACTATGACGAACACGCGGTGACGGTCACCGGCCCCAAACGGGAAGCCGCCGGCGTGCGCTCCGTGCTGGTGGCGCTGCGGCGCGGGCTGGAGCAGATGGGGGCGATCCGCACCGCGGCGGTATGGGCCCGGCTGAACCAGCGGAACGGCTTCGACTGCCCCGGCTGCGCGTGGCCGGAGGAACACGGCGGCCGCAAGCTCGCCGAGTTCTGCGAGAACGGTGCGAAAGCGGTGGCCGAGGAGGCCACCAAACGGGTCGTCACGCCGGAGTTCTTCGCGCGGCACTCGATCGCCGAATTGGCCGCCAAACCCGAGTACTGGCTGTCCCAGCAGGGCCGCCTGACGCACCCGATGGTGGTGCGCGAGGGCGACACGCATTACCGGCCCGTCGAGTGGGACGCCGCATATCGGCTGATCGCCGAGCATCTGCGTGGGCTGGGCAGCCCGGACGAGGCGGTGTTCTACACGTCGGGGCGCACCAGCAACGAGGCCGCGTTCCTGTATCAGCTGCTGGTCCGCAGCTACGGCACCAACAACCTGCCGGACTGCTCGAACATGTGCCACGAATCGTCGGGCACCGCGTTGACCGAATCGATCGGCGTCGGGAAGGGCTCGGTCACCATCGACGATGTCGAACACGCCGACCTGATCATCATCGCCGGACAGAACCCCGGCACCAACCATCCCCGCATGCTGTCGGTGCTTGAGAAAGCGAAAGCCAACGGCGCCAAGATCATTGCGGTCAACCCGCTCCCCGAGGCCGGGCTGATCCGGTTCAAGGACCCTCGGCGGGTGCACGGCGTGGTCGGCGACGGCATCCCGATCGCCGACGAGTTCGTGCAGATCCGGCTCGGCGGCGACATGGCGCTGTTCGCCGGCCTCGGCCGGTTGCTGTTCGAAGCCGAGGACCGAGCCCCCGGCACCGTCGTCGACCACGACTTCGTCGCGGCCCACTGCGCGAACTTCAAAGCCTACGAAGCGCATGCGCGCACCATCGACATGCACGAGGTGGTTGCCGCCACCGGAATCGACCGCGCGCAACTCGAACGGGTGGCGGCGATGTTGACGGCGTCGCAGCGCACCATCGTGTGCTGGGCGATGGGCCTCACCCAGCACCGTCATGCCGTCGCGACGATCAACGAGATCACCAACGTGCTACTGCTGCGCGGCATGATCGGCAAGCCCGGAGCGGGAGTCTGCCCCGTGCGCGGACACTCGAATGTGCAGGGCGACCGGACAATGGGCATCTGGGAGAAGATGCCCGAAACATTCCTTGTCGCGCTCGACCGCCGGTTCGGCATCGTGAGCCCGCGCAAGCACGGCTACGACACCGTCGACGCGATCCGCGCGATGCGCGACGGCCGCGCGTCGGTGTTCGTGGGCATGGGCGGCAACTTCGTTTCGGCAACCCCCGACACCGCGGTCACCGAGGCGGCGTTGCGCAACTGCGCACTGACCGTGCAGGTGTCGACGAAGCTCAACCGCAGCCATCTGGTGCACGGCGCGACAGCGCTGATTCTTCCGACGCTGGGCCGCACCGACCGCGATATCTACAACGGCACCAAACGGGTTGTCTCGGTGGAGGACTCGATGTCGATGGTCCACCTGTCGCGCGGTAGCCTTCAGCCGCCCAGCGACCAGGTGCGCGGCGAGGTTGCGATCATCTGCGAATTGGCCCGCACGCTGCTGGGTCCCGACCATTCAGTCCCGTGGCAGCGGCTCGCGGGCGACTACGACGGCGTTCGCGACGCGATCGCAGCAGTGGTGCCCGGTTGCGAGGACTACAACACCAAGGTCCGCCAGCCCGACGGTTTCCAGTTGCCGCACCCGCCGCGCGATGCCCGTGAGTTCCCCACCAGCACAGGCAAAGCCAACTTCGCGGTCAATCCGTTGGAATGGGTGCCGGTACCGCCGGGACGTCTGGTCTTGCAGACGGTGCGCAGCCACGACCAGTACAACACCACGATCTACGGACTCGACGACCGTTATCGCGGTGTCAAGGGCGGCCGCCGAGTGGTGTTCGTCAATCCGGCCGACATCGAGGCGCTGGGCCTCAACGACGGCGACCGCGTCGACCTGGTTTCCGAATTCAGCGACGCCGGCGGCCAAGCCCAGGAGCGCCGCGCCAAGGATTTCCTGGTGGTGGCGTACCCGACGCCAGTGGGCAACGCCGCCGCCTACTACCCGGAGACGAATCCGCTGGTGCCGCTGGATCACGTTGCGGCGAAATCCAATACACCGGTGTCCAAGGCGATCGTCATCCGGCTGGAGTTGGCATGGGGCGGGTGACGGCTCGGCGGCCGGCCCGCAGAGTGACCGCCGGTGACACCGTCAGCAGGCCGGAGACGTTGGCGGTCGAGGAACCGCTGGAGATCCGGGTCAACGGCGCACCCGTCACGGTCACCATGCGCACCCCCGGCTCGGACATCGAACTGGCGCAGGGGTTTCTGCTCACCGAGGGAGTGATCGCGAACCGCGCCGACGTGGTTTCGGTGCGCTACTGCAGGGGAGCCGGACCCGACGGCACGAATACCTACAACGTGCTCGACGCGACGCTGGCCCCCGGGGTTGCGGCGCCCGACGTCGACGTGACACGAAACTTCTACACCACATCGTCGTGCGGGGTGTGCGGGAAGGCCTCACTTGATGCGGTGCGCCTTGTCAGCCGGTACTGCCCCGGCGACGACCCCACCGCGGTGGCCGCCGAGACGTTGACCGCGATGCCGGGCCAACTACGCTCGGCGCAAAAGGTTTTCGCCAGCACCGGAGGGCTGCACGGCGCGGCGCTGTTCAGCGCCGACGGGACGATGCTGGCCGTGCGTGAGGACATCGGGCGGCACAACGCGGTGGACAAGATCATCGGCTGGGCCCTCGAGAACGACAAGATCCCGCTCGGGGGCACGGTGCTGCTGGTCAGCGGCCGCGCATCGTTCGAGCTGACGCAGAAGGCCGTGATGGCCGGGATACCGGTGCTGGCCGCGGTGTCGGCACCGTCGTCATTGGCCGTCGACCTGGCCGGCCAATCCGGCTTGACGCTCGTCGCGTTCCTGCGCGGTGACTCGATGAACATCTACACCCGTCCCGACCGGGTGAGGCCATAGTCCGCCCGACCTCTCCGATCCGCAGCCGTCAAGTCAAGGCCACGCGTTCGAACTCATGCCGGCGACCAGGGGTGGCGTGCAGCCGCCACCGCTTCCCCACCCGGATCCGAACATCGCCTGCCGGCGGCCGATGACATCCCGCGATATAACAGATCTGTTATATCGATGGGCACGCGGTCACAGAGTCTCCCAGGCCTTCGCAGCCGGCGGCGCGGCTCAGCGGTGCGCCACGGTGAACCCAACGGTCGGTTACTTCGTGTTATTGGTGTGGAGCACCCCGACGCCGTCTCGGTTCGGACGCTGTACGACGAGCACGCCGGCGCGTTGTGGCGCTATGCCATGCGTCTGACGGGTGACCAGGCCCGCGCCGAGGACGTCGTGCAGGAGACGCTGCTGCGCGCGTGGCAGCACCCCGAGGTGACCGACGACAGCGAGCGGCCGGCACGTGCCTGGCTGTTCACCGTCGCCCGCAACATGATCATCGACGAACGCCGCAGCTCACGGTTCCGCAACGAAGTGAGCTCGTTGGACGGCTCGGCTGCCCCCGAGCAGGCCAGCCCCGACGAGGTGAACGCGACGCTGGACCGGATGCTCATCGGCGAGGCGCTGACACAGCTGAGCCCCGACCACCGCGCCGTGGTTCGGCGTTCCTACTACCTGGGATGGACGACCGCGCAGATCGCCGACGATCTCGGTATCGCGGAAGGTACTGTGAAGTCGCGCCTGCACTACGCCATGCGGGCGATGCGGCTTACCCTGCAAGAAATGGGGGTAACACGGTGACCCAATTCGACCGGAGGGATGCCGGACAGCAGGGTCACGCCGACCCGTTTGCGATGTGGGACGCGGCCTACGTACTGGGTTCGCTCGACGCTGAAGACCGCCGCCAGTACGAGGCCCATCTGAGTACCTGCGCGCGGTGCCGCGAGGCCGTCGCTGAACTGGCCGGCATGCCCGCGCTGCTGGCACTGCTGGACCCGGACAAGGTCCTCGACGAGGCGTCGCCCGAATTGCCGCAGCCTCGTCCCGAGCTGCTGGACTCACTGCTGGCCAAGGTCAGCTGGCGAAACCGGCGCAGGCGGCGGTTGACGTGGGGGTTGTCGGGCGCGGCCGCCGCGGCCGCGGCCGTGGTCATCGCGGTGCTGGCCGGGATCCATCCCGGCGCCCCGGTGCCGTCAGCGGCGCCGCCTGCGACATCGGCATCGGCGCTGACCATGACCCGGGTGGCGCCAAATTCAATCGAGGCAACGATCAGCCTGATCGGTGAGGGCTCGGGCACCCGCATCGAGATGACCTGCACCTACGCCAAGGAGCCCGACAACCACGACAACGACGTCGACAAGCTGGCAATGGTGGTAGTCGCTCGGGACGGTAGCCATGCCCGGCTCGCAACGTGGATGGCGCCCCCCGGCGTTACCGTGCAACCGGTTGGGATCACGCCGCTGCGGACGGACCAAATCGCCGCGGTGCAAATTGTCTCCGATGACGGAGATGTGCTGTTGCAACGCAACGTGTAAGACCACAGGTTGGCCCTGATCCAACGCTTCCCGGGAACGGGTGGCTGCCCGCCAGCCGGTGACTGTCGCGGCGGTCAGGGGCGCCGGTCACCCGTTACCGACGCTGGGTGAAGCGGATATCTAGGCTGCGCAGGTAGGTCTGAAGACCGGCGTCTTGAACCGGGATCAGGTGCGCGGGCGCGCCGGACCCGTTGAAGTGCGCGTGCCACATGCCCGGCGGGGTGACGAACGCGCCACCGGCCTCCCAGTCCACCCGGATCGGGTCGATGATGTCGCCGCGTTCGTCGATACGGGTACCAAGCAGTGTGTAACAGCCGGGCTCGGCATCCAGGATCAAATCCAGTGCCACCGACTGGTGCCGGTGTGGCCGCTGCTCCTGATCGGCGGGAAGCACACCGAACATGGCCCACAGCACGTGGGTGATGGTCAGCGTCTGCCGCTGTTCGGCGTTGGCCAACAAGACGCTGACCCTGCTTTTGTCGTTGGCACCCGGTCGTGAGGCGATTTCCTGCAGTTGAGCCACCGCATCGGCGCGGCGAAACTTGGTTGGCCGAAACCTCGGCTCGGCCGCCCGGGCCCCCAGGTAACGCAGCAACGGCTCGTCGTGCACCCAGTACAGTACGGCCTCGGCGTCGGCATAGAACGTCGAGCGCATGCCCGCGGGCAGGGTCAAGAAATCGCCCTTCTCCCATTGAATGAGTCCCCCGTTGACGGCGGCGAAACCACGCCCGTGGACGACGTAGTACAGCTGCGACGTGGCATTGGCGCCGGTGTCGATCTGCTCGCGCGCGCGGATGGCCACGAAGTTGGCCAACAATCCCGCGCTGGTGGCCTCGCCGGCCGTGACGCCGAGCTCCCTGGACAAGTCCAGCGGCACCACCGCGGTGGGCTGATCCAGGTACAGCTGCGGGCTGAACCGCACGATCGGCACCTTCGGCACCGACCCCGAGCCAATCGGATTGGCGGCACGGGAGTATTCAAAATAGCGCGCGTCGTCGGCCCAGTCCGCGAACCGGCCCTCAAACCCGTACTCGGCCACATTGGTCATCGGCGCCGGAACCGTCGCATCGAGATCGAGGGGGCCCGCCGCCGGCCGTTCAGCGTTCATGATGGACATTGCGTGGCTCCCTTCGAACCCATCATCTCAATATCACAGGCGTCCTTAGGAATTCATGAATCCACATGCTGTCGTAACCGTTACACGCTTTCCGGCGACGGGCCGGCGACCGGCGTCGCCGAGGTCATGATCTCGTCAACGTCGTCAAGATCGGCGTCGGTCAACGAGACATCGGCCGCGCCGATGCTGTCGTCGAGGTGATCGACCCGCCGTGCGCCGACGATGGCGACGTGCACGCCGGGATGAGAAAGGGTCCAGGCGATCGCCAATTGGCTGACCGTGATGCCGAGGTGCGCCGCGAAGCGGCCCAGTTCACCGACGACCCGCAGGTTGCGCCGGTACGCGTCGCCACGGAAAACCGAACTCCCGGAGCGCCAGTCGTCGTCGGCGAACCTGGTGTCGGGCTGGAGTGTTCCCGTCAACAGACCGTGCGCCAGCGGCCCGTACACCAGCACGCCGATGTCGTGCGCGCGGCAGTACCCCAACAAGCCCGATTCGATGTCGCGCCGGAACAGGTGGTACGGCGGTTGCACGGTCTCGACCGGCAGGGTCGCAGAGAACTCGTCCATCTGCGCCGCGTCGTAATTCGACACCCCCACGTGGCGGATCTTGCCCGCGGCGACGAGATCGGCGAGTGCGCCCGCGGTTTCGGAGGCCGGAACCGCGGGGTCGGGCCAGTGCACCTGGTAGAGGTCGATGTGGTCGACGCCCAGCGCGGCGAGGCTGGCGTCGACGCCGCGTCGCAACCACTCGGGGCTCGCATCGCGCACCAGCCCCGAATCGGTACGGCGCAGCCCGCCTTTGGTGGCGATCACGATCTGATCCCGATCGGCCGTGAGCTCGGGGCGCAGCGCCTTACCGAGGATGCGCTCGGAAGCGCCGAATCCGTAGCCCTGGGCGGTGTCGAAGAAGTTGACGCCCCGGTCAAGTGCACGGCGGATCGTCGCGATTGCCGCGTCCTCGTCGAAGCTGCCCCAATCCCCGCCGAGCTGCCACGTCCCGAACGCGATCCGCGAAACGTCAAGTGCGCTCTTGCCGAGCGTTGTGGTTTTCATGTCGGACTCTCCCCGGGGCGGTCTTGGCTTCTACGACCCAACCCCACTGTGTCCGAGATCAAAGCCGACGTCGTCGGCGCTGGCACCCATCACCGCTTCCGGGCAGCTTCCAGGCGCGAATACCGGTCAGCTGCGGTCGGGTTGGCTCAGCGGGAGTCGAGAAACGTGATGACCGCCCGCACCCGGCGGTGGTCGTCGTCGGTTTCGGGCAGATTGAGCTTGGTGAGGATGCTGCGGACGTGCTTTTCGACGGTGCCCTCGGTGACCCATAGCCGCCGCGCGATGCCGGCATTGGAACGGCCCTCGGCCATCAACGCGAGCACCTCGAGTTCGCGTGGCGACACCACGGCCAGCGGGTCGTCGCGGCGGCGTCCGGACACCAGTTCCTGCACCAGCGCGGGGTCCACCACAGAGGCGCCCCTGGCGATTCGCTGCAGGGTGTCGATGAAATCCGCGACATCGGTGACCCGGCTCTTGAGCAGATACCCGACGCCGCGGCCGCTGGCCAACAACTCCATCGCGTGCTCGACATCGACGTGAGCCGACAGCACGAGGATCGCGGTATCGGGCAGCTCTTCGCGGATCACCCGTGCCGCGTCGAGGCCCTCGGTGGTGTGGGTGGGTGGCATCCGGATATCCACCACCACCACGTCCGGCGATTGATCCCGCACCAGCGCGAGCAGCTCGACCGCGTTGCCGGCCTGACCGGCGATCGTGAAACCCGAGCGGTCCAGCAAGCTGGCCAAGCCCTCCCGTAGCAGAGTGTCGTCGTCGGCCACTACAGCGCGCAACGAATCAGACGCGGAGCCGCCGTCATCGGGCCGCCCAGCGTGGGCGGTGCTGGTGTCGGGCCCCAAGCCGTGTCCTTCCGTACGCCTCCGGGCCATGGCCTGGCCAATGGCCCGCGCCACCATCTTCCACCGACGGCACCGCCTGCATGGCGGCTCCGCCCAAACCGGTCATTGGCAACTGATGGTCGGCGGCGAATTACCGCTGACCGGAATCGTCGATTGGCGCCAGCGTCGACGACATCGGGACCGCGGGCGGCGATGCTGAACGGCATGATCGACGCCACCATCACAAGCGGGGCCGGACCGCGGCGCGTCGGCGTGCTCGGCACCGGAATCATGGGATCCGAGCTCGTGCGGAACCTGCTGACCAGCGGGTTCGAGGTGTACGTCTGGAACCGCACACCTGCCAAGGCCCAGGCATTGACCGCTGAGGGCGCCCGGTACGCGGCCTCTCCTGCGCTGGCCGCTGCTGATGTCGACGTGCTGATCACCATGCTCAGCGACGGTGCCATCGTGCAGGAGGTGATGGCGGGCCCGCACGGGGCGCTCAACGCCCTGGCGCCCGGCGCGATCTGGGTCCAGATGAGCACCGTCGGCGTCGGGTGGTGTGATCGCTTGGCGCAGTTAGCCGCCCAGAATGGAGTGGCGTTCGTCGATGCACCGGTCTCGGGGAGCCCCCAGGCGGCCGCGCGTCGGCAACTGGTCATCCTGGCTTCCGGCGCTCAGCCACACCGCGCGAGGCTGCAGCCGATGTTCGGCGCGCTGGGTCGGCGTACGTTGTGGCTCTCACACGTCGGCAACGGCAGCCGCCTGAAACTCGTACTCAACAACTGGCTCGCCGTTCTCGTCGAAGGAATGGCCGAATCGCTTGCTCTGAGCAGCGCGCTCGGCGTGGATCCGCATCTCTTCCTGTCGGCGGTCGACGGCGGCGCGCTCGCCGCCCGCTATGCGACCGATAAGGCCAACGCGATGCTTGCCGGTGACTTCGCTCCCGGCTTTCCGCTCCGGCACGCCGCGAAAGACGCCACCCTGGCCGTCGACGCGGCACGCGACCATGGGATCGCGCTCTCGCTCACCGCAGTGCTGCTCACCCGCTGGCGGCAAGCGATCGCCGAAGGACACGGCGACGACGATGTCGCTTCGGCCGTCACAGCATCAGCCGACCCCTCTCCCGCCGCGCTGGTGCCATAGCCCACACAAGGAGAAACGATGACCAGCCCAGAAACGCACACATCGACGACAGACGCCAACCGGGATCGATCGAAATCGCTGCTCGGGCATCGTGAAATCGAGGTCCACGTTCTCGGCGTGGGCGTCCACTTCGGCGCCACGGAGAGAGCTTGGTTGCGCCGCGCACGGCGGGTCGGTAGGTAACGTCGATCGGAAAGCTATCAGACGCTCGAAATCGATGGTGGCGCCGCGAAAATTTCGAGTGCGGGTCGCGCTAGTGCAAAGTCTCGTTGAGCAGTTGACTCTTGAAATTGCTTTGGCTCCAACGGCGAAGACCTACTGCGGGTCTTGCGGCATCCGTCAGCTTCACGTCGTCGAAGACGACGATCACCACCACGCGGGGCTTCGGACCGGTGGCCACCACCGCACCATTGTGTCGCTTTTTGTGGGAAACGTGGCGGTTCCGCCATGCCCTGCAGACCTGGCGCGACCCCAGACTGGGTGATAGATAGTCCACCCACCAAGGAGTTGCCCAGATGTCTATCGCATCCGTCGACACCATCGCCGACATCGTCATTCCCGATACCGCGCTCGTGCGCGAAGTCACCGACTTCATCCGCGAAGCCGAGGACGATCTGCTGTTCCATCACTCCCGCCGAGTGTTCCTGTTCGGCGCGCTTCAGGGCCGCCGACGCGGGCTGCAACCCGATCTGGAGCTGCTCTACGTCGGCGCGATGTTCCACGACATCGGGCTCACCGAAGGCTACCGCACCTCGACCCTGCGCTTTGAGGTCGACGGCGCCAACGCCGCAAGCGACTTCCTGCTGCAGCGCGGCGTCGACGAAGCGGCCGCGCGGAAGGTCTGGCTGGGCATCGCCTTGCACACCACCCCGGGTGTGCCGGAATTCCTCGAGCCCGAAATCGCGCTCGTCACCGCCGGTGTCGAGACCGACGTCTTGGGTATCGGCCGCGAGGATCTGTCGACCGAGGCGCTTGAGGCCGTGACCGCCGCACACCCGCGTCCCGATTTCAAACGCCGCATCCTGCAGGCCTTCACCGACGGCAACAAGCACCGGCCCCGCACCACGTTCGGCAACGTCAACGCCGACGTACTCGACCACTTCGACGAATCGTTCGTGCGCGACGATTTCGTCAACACCATCCTCGACAACACCTGGCCCGAATAGCCGGCCGAGACGTCGTGAGGATCGCAGCGCCACGCAGATTGGAAGACAACAATGTTGGACAGCTTCTTAGGCATGTTGACCATGGTTCCGGTCGTGTGGCTTGCGATCGGGTGGGCCACTGTCCATCACTGAGTGACCAAAGTACGCCGCCATGCTCAAGGCCGAAAACCGCAAAGCCTGACCAATTTAACTGCTCGGACATCGGCGCACGGCGCCGCCATTCCATTCGATGCGTCCAACCCGTAAGGAGAAATCACAATCATGAACAATGATCACCCGAAGCCGACCACAACGGACGCCGGAATCCCGGTGCCCAGCGACGACCACTCACTCAGCGTTGGCCCCAACGGGCCGATTCTGCTGCAGGATCACTACCTGATCGAGCAGATGGCCAACTTCAACCGGGAACGCATACCCGAGCGTCAGCCACACGCCAAAGGCTCCGGCGCGTTCGGTTACTTCGAGGTCACCAATGACGTGAGCGCCTACACATGCGCGGCGGTGTTCCAACCCGGCACCAAGACCGACACGCTGATCCGGTTTTCCACCGTCGCCGGCGAGCGGGGCAGCCCGGACACCTGGCGTGACCCCCGCGGGTTTTCGCTGCGGTTTTACACCGCCGAGGGCAACCTCGACATCGTCGGCAACAACACCCCGGTCTTCTTCATTCGCGATGCGATGAAGTTTCAGCACTTCATCCGCTCCCAGAAGCGCCGCGCTGAAAACAACCTGCGCGACAACGACATGCAGTGGGACTTCTGGACCCTCTCACCGGAGACGGCCCATCAGGTGGCGTGGCTGTTCGGCGATCGGGGCATCCCGGCCACCTGGCGGCACATGAACGGCTACGGCTCCCACACCTACAGCTGGATCAACGCCGACCGGCAGATCGTCTGGGTCAAGTACCGCTTCATCTCCGATCAAGGCATCCAGTGCCTGGCCCAGCACGAGGCCGACCGGCTGGTCAGCGTTGACGGGGATTACCACACCCGCGACCTGCATGAGGCGATCAAACGGGGCGACTACCCGAGCTGGACATTGAAGATGCAGATCATGCCGTTCGAGGACGCCAAGACCTACCGGTTCAACCCGTTCGATCTGACCAAGGTGTGGCCGCATGCCGATTACCCGTTGATCGAGGTGGGCAAGCTGGTGTTGAACCGCAACTTCACCGATCACCACACCGAGATCGAGCAGGCCGCGTTCGCGCCGAGCAACCAGGTGCCCGGCACGGGGTTCAGCCCCGACAAGATGCTGCTGGCGCGCACCTTCGCCTACGCTGACGCCCATCGGGCGCGGCTGGGGGTCAACCACAAGCAGATTCCGGTCAACGCACCTAAAGCCGACGTGCACAGCTACTCCAAGGACGGGGCGATGCGCGTCAAGAACGTCACCGACCCGGTGTATGCGCCCAACTCCTACGGCGGCCCAAAGGCCGACCCGTTGCGCACCGCCGAAGGGCTCTGGCATGCCGATGGTGAGATGGTCCGTGCCGCCTACACTTTGCGCGCCGAGGACGATGATTGGGCCCAGGCCGGCGTTCTCGTGCGGGAGGTCATGGACGAGGCGGAGCGTGGTCGGCTGGTGTCGAATGTCGCCGGGCACCTCCGTAACGGGGTGTCCGAAGAGGTCTTGGCGCGAGCGTTCGAGTACTGGAAGAACATCGACAAAGAGGTCGGTGACAACATCGAGGCTGCAGTGCGGAACGGATCGTCCGAAACGAAGCCGTGGAGGTGACGGTCAGGTGGCAGCGCTGTGGCAGTTGCCGGCAACCGAACTCGCCGGCTTGATTCGCGCGCGCGACGTCTCGGCGCGGGAGGCCATGCAGGCCGCCCTCGATCGGCTGGACGACGTGAACGGCGCGATCAATGCAGTGGTCGATTATCGTCCCGCCGAGGCGCTGGCGGCCGCCGACGCCGTCGACGCCCGGCTAAGGGGTGGCGGCGAGGTCGGAGCACTCGCCGGGGTGCCCGTGACCGTGAAGGACAATGTCGACCAGGCCGGCTACGCCACCA
Source organism: uncultured Actinomycetota bacterium (assembly GCA_963811535.1). Classification (GTDB taxonomy): domain Bacteria; phylum Actinomycetota; class Actinomycetes; order Mycobacteriales; family Mycobacteriaceae; genus Mycobacterium. The sequence goes on from CAWERF010000006.1 coordinate 342,166, forward strand.
CCGAGGGCGTCACGCTGCAACGTGACCTCGTTGCCAAGACCAACAATCCGGTGGTCGACAACCTCGTGAAGGCCGGTGCGGTGATCATCGGTCGGACAAACGTGCCCCCGTTCTGCCTGCGGTGGTTCACGTCGAATCGACTCTATGGTGAAACTCGAAATCCACGGGACTTCCGGCTGACACCCGGCGGCTCGTCGGGCGGTGCCGCGGCCGCGGTGACGGCGGGCATCGGCGCCATCGCCCATGGCACTGATATTGCCGGTTCGATCCGTTATCCGGCGTATTGCTGTGGCGTGCACGGGCTTCGCCCGACACTTGGGCGTGTTCCCGCGTTCAACGCCTCGCTCCCGGAGCGCGCTATCGGTGGCCAGATCGGCGCGGTTTCGGGCCCGTTGGCGCGCAGCATCGCCGACCTGCGGCTGGCACTCGGTGCGATGGCGGCGCGAGATGTCCGCGACCCATGGTGGGTACCCGCGCCGCTGGAAGGGCCGCCGGTAGAGACGCGCGCTGCAATCTGCGTCGCCCCCGATGGGCTAGATCCCCAGCCGGAAGTCGCGCAGGCGGTGCGCGAGGCCGGTACCCGCCTCGAGGCCGCGGGCTGGCACGTGGAAGAGCTTGCCACCACCCCGCCTCTGGCCGAGGCTGCCGATGCGCAGACGAAACTCGTGTTCGCCGACGGCTATGCCGACAAGTTCGCCCGCGCCCAGCGCGAGGGCGACCCCGGTGTGCTGAACGTGCTCGCCCACCTCCGCGAGACCGCGTTGGCTTTCGACCCGTCGTCGCTTACGCGGCTGCTGATCCGGCGCGCGACGCTGCTGCGCCAATGGCTGATGTTCTTTGAGACCTACGCCGTACTCGTGATGCCGGTCAGCGGCGAGCTGCCGTTTGAGAACCACCTCGATATGCAGGGCGACGACGCGTTCGCGCGCGTGTGGCGGGCGCAGATGCCGCAACTCGGACTGCCCTACCTGGGCCTGCCCGCACTCACCGTTTCCACCGGACTGCTCGGCCGAACGCCCGTCGGTGTGCATGTCGTGTCGGGACACTACCGCGAGGACCTGTGCCTAGCCGCCGGCGAAGCAATCGAGGCCAGCTGAACACCGCCCGGGCCAGTAGACCACTCTCCGACTAATTCTCGAAGTCTGCGCTGCACCATGTGCGAGCGGCCCTCGTAGCGTTTTCACAGCATCAACTCGAGTGGGAAAGACGGCGGCCGCGGCCGTAGGTGCGGCGGCGATGGTCACCGCGGCAGCGCATGTCGACAACAGCATTGGTGTTTCAGCCGCTGCTTTTGACACGAATGCGCGGTGCACCAGGCCAGCGAGCTGGCCATCCGTTAATGTGTCGCCGTCGAGGCGTCGCGCTGCCAAAGCGTTATGTCCGGAATCTCGGTGCACGTCCCGTAGTTGTCGCCTGCGGTCGCGGCGGTCCGCACGGTGTTGGCGGGAATTTCGTTCCCTCCGCAGGTGACAGCGGCGACCGGTGCGTTGACGATCAGTGCCGCCGCCGCCGGAACGCACAATAGTGTCGTGAAGTATATGGCCTTGCTTCGCATCATGTCTCTCTTGGTCGCCGGATATTCCGTTGTGCCATTCCAGGATTGCGTTCAGCACGAGAAATGTCGTCAACGCTGGCACCCATCGAGGCGTGATGCGACCTGCAGTGTTGGCCTGCCCGCTAACGTCTAGCGCCGGCTGACGGTCCGTCCGTCACGTTTTCTCGCGTCGAGGCGGGCAGTCCGATGCGGTGGGGTCGGGTCGCCACGGGTCGTAACTCAAACATGCAATCGACACGCGCAGGCTGATGTCGTTCCCGCATGGAGTAATCCCACTCACGCCTTCGCTGCGGCGTCCGGCTCACCATCGACCCAGAGCAAGGTTCGCGCCCTGGGGCGTTGTTTCATCCGAAGCAACACTCAGATCGTGACTCATGGACAGCGGAATTAGGAGAGGCTCCTGCGGCCGCGGGCCGTGCTTCCGCTGCGAGCGTGGTCGGCGTTTTCACCACCGCGATCCTGGACTGACGTCTTTTTCTTTCGGCTTCGATTGGTTTGCACATCAGTTCGCTGGGCTTTTCCAGCTGCCAGGTATGGCAGGGCTCGTGCCGGCTGCAATGCCGAATGGGCGTCAGCGGCGATGATATCTCGTCGCAGGACCGCAATTGTGGCAGAGATGGTTGCCGTACTGGTAGTGCGGCGCACACAGCGGCTCGACTGTCCACTATGGGCACGGGGTCCCACGGCGAGCAGATACGCCAAAACCCAAGAAGGAGAACATTATGACCGCTTTCCGATCGCCGATGGCGACCCACGAACGTCTCGGCACGTGCGGGTAAGCAACCGTTCCGCCTGGCAGATCACCGCCACCAACCACACGAGGAGACCTTTCGATCATGACCACTGCCACCACAGTCGACAACAGCTCGCCGGGCGCCCAAGTCGAGCTGACCGACGGATATCACCTTGTCGTTGATGCGCTCAAGCTGAACAACGTCGAGACCATCTACGGGTTGGTTGGCATCCCAGTCACCGACCTGGCCCGCATCGCGCAGTCCTCGGGCATCCGCTTCATCGGCTTTCGTCACGAAAGCGACGCCGGTCACGCGGCAGCCGCGGCCGGGTTTTTGACCAAGAAACCCGGTGTGTGCCTGACGGTCTCGGCCCCCGGCTTCCTCAACGGGCTGGTGGCGCTGGCCAACGCGACCACGAATTGCTTTCCGATGGTGCAGATTTCAGGCTCTAGCGAGCGGCACATCGTCGACCTCAAGCGCGGCGACTACGAGGAACTCGACCAGCTGGCCGCCGCCAAACCGTTCGCCAAGGCCGCCTATCGGGTGGACCGCGCCCAAGACATCGGGCTGGGAGTCGCCCGGGCGATCCGCACCGCGGTATCGGGCCGGCCCGGCGGGGTGTATCTGGACATCCCGGCCGCGGTGCTCGGCGAGGTCATCGATGCCACGGTGGGCGCAGCGTCGCTGTGGCGGGTCGTCGACCCGGCGCCGCGCCAGCTGCCCGCCGCCGGCGCGGTCGCAAGGGCGATCAAGCTGCTCGCCGACGCGCAGCGGCCGCTGGTGGTGTTGGGCAAGGGCGCCGCATACTCCCAGGCCGACAAGCAGATCCAAGAATTCATCGAGTCCACCGGGCTGCCGTTCTTGCCGATGTCGATGGCCAAGGGCCTGCTGCCCGATGATCACCCGCAGTCCGCGGCGGCGGCCCGGTCGCTGGCGCTGCGCCGTGCCGATGTGGTGATGCTCGTCGGCGCACGGCTGAACTGGCTGCTCGGCCACGGCGAAGCGCCGCAGTGGAACCCCGACGCCAAGTTCATCCAGGTCGATATCGAGCCCACCGAGTTGGACAGCAACCAGCCCATCGTCGCCCCGCTGGTCGGAGACATCGCCTCGGTCATGGAGCTGCTGATCCGGCGCGCACGGTGCGAGCCGATCGTGGCCCCGACACCGTGGCGCGAAGAGCTGGCCGCGCGATCGGCACAGAACAAAGCGAAGATGTCGGCGCGCCTGGCTGCCGATGCGCACCCGATGCAGTTCTACGGAGCGCTGCGAGCGATCCGCGATGTGCTGCGCGCCCACCCCCACGCCTACCTCGTCAACGAGGGTGCCAACGCGCTGGATTTCACTCGCAACGTCATCGACATGCACCGGCCGCGTCACCGCCTCGACTCCGGCACGTGGGGGGTGATGGGCATCGGCATGGGCTACGCGATCGCCGCCGCCGTCGAAAGCGGTGCCCCGGTGGTGGCGATCGAGGGAGACAGCGCGTTCGGGTTTTCCGGCATGGAGCTGGAGACCAGCTGCCGCTACCGGCTACCGATCGTCGTCGTCGTCTTCAACAACGGCGGCGTCTACAAGGGCGACGGGATCAACACCGTCTCCGCCGACCCGTCGCCGACGACCTTGATGCTCAGAGCCCGTCACGACCGGCTCATCGAGGCGTTCGGCGGCACCGGCTACCACGTGACCACCCCGCCTGAGCTCACCGCCGCCCTGGCCGAGGCGCTGGAAACGGGCGGCCCGGCCCTGATCGACTGCGTGATCGATCCCGCCGCCGGCACCGAAAGCGGCCATCTGACCAACCTCAATCCCAAGGGCCTCACCAGTCAATAGCCCGCCAATCCCACCAAACACACCCCATAAGAGAGGAATCCGTCATGACCATCCAACCCCTATCCGGAATCAAAGTGATCGACTTCACCGGCGTGCAGGCCGGCCCGGCCTGCACCCAGATGATGGCCTGGTTCGGCGCCGACGTGCTGAAGGTCGAACGCATCACCGGCGGTGACGTCACCCGCCACCAGCTGCGCGACATCCCCGACGTCGACGCGCTGTACTTCACGATGCTCAACAGCAACAAACGCTCGCTGGCGATCAACACCAAAACCCCGCAGGGTCTGGAGGTGATGGAGAAACTGATCCGCGACGCCGACGTGCTCGTGGAGAACTTCGCGCCCGGAGCCATGGATCGCATGGGGCTGTCCTGGGAACACATCCACGAACTCAACCCCCGGCTGATCTTCGGCTCGGTGAAGGGCTTCAACGACGACTCACCGTGGTCGGACCTCAAGGTCTATGAGAACGTGGCCCAATGCGCCGGCGGCGCCGCCTCCACCACCGGATTCTGGGACGGCCCGCCCACGGTCAGCGCCGCCGCCCTGGGCGACAGCAACACCGGGATGCACCTGTTGATCGGGATTCTCACCGCGCTGATGGCCCGGGAGAAGACCGGTGTGGGCCAAAAGGTGTCGGTGTCCATGCAGGACGCCGTGCTCAACCTGTGCCGGGTGAAGCTGCGCGACCAGGAACGGCTGGAGCGGGTGGGCTACCTCGAGGAATACCCGCAATACCCGAACGGTACATTCGGCGACACGGTGCCGCGCGGCGGCAACGCCGGCGGTGGCGGTCAGCCCGGCTGGGTGCTCAAGTGCAAGGACTGGCAGACCGACCCCAACGCCTACATCTACTTCACCATCCAGGAACAAAACTGGCAGCGCACGTGCGAGGCCGTCGGTAAGCCCGAATGGATCGACGACCCCGCCTACAACACCGCGCATGCCCGCGAGGACAAGATCTTCGACATCTTTGACGAGATCGAGAAGTGGCTTGCCGACAAAACCAAGTACGAGGCCGTCGACATCCTGCGCAAGTTCGACGTGCCCTGCGCACCCGTGCTGAGCATGAAAGAGATCGCCTACGACCCGGCACTGCGCGCCAGCGGAAGCGTCGTGGAGGTGCAGCACAAGGAGCGCGGCACCTACCTGACCGTGGGCAGCCCGATCAAGTTCTCCGACTTCACCCCGGAGATCACCGCCTCACCGCTGCTGGGCGAGCACACCGACGAGGTCCTTGCCGAACTCGGCTACGACGCCGATGCCCTCACCAAGATGCACGCCGAAAAGGTTGTTTAGCAACCGAATCGGGCGCGTACACCCCCGAACGACGGAGCAAACGAATGACCTCCATAACCTTCACCGAGCTTGTCGGCAGCACACTCGTGACGAGCCATACCGACGCGATCATCGTCGCGGATCTGGGCGGCGTCATCCGGTTCTGGAACCCGGGCGCAGAGCAACGCTTTGGCCACCCCGCCGAGCATGCGGAGGGCCAAAGCCTCGACATCATCATTCCAGAACGCCTGCGTGAACGACATTGGCAGGGTTTCCACCATTGGGTCGCGACCCGGCGTGGCCGGCACCTCCCGGGCGAAATCCTCAGCGTCCCTGCGATTCACCGGGACGGTCGCAGGCTGCCAATCGCATTCACCATCACCCCGCTCGCCGAAGCCGACGGCACGGTGACCGCATTGATCGCAGTGCTCCACCGCCGCGACACCAACCAGCATTCGGCCACCGAGCCAGAGAGCGAGATCGAGCATGACCGCAGCGGGCGTGTGTAACGCGGATTCGCCGAAACGTGCCGACGTTGACCCCGGCGCGCTGGATTCCATGTGGTCGCCGAGGAGATACAGATAATGAGTTGCTTAATTAGACGGAAGGTGGTCGGGGATGACCGGTTACACGGAGCCTGAGATCGGCAACGTTGTGGGTGTGAGTAGCAGACCAGAGGAGCGGCGCGCACGACGAATCGCCGACTTGTATGGCAGCGACGCGGAATCGCTGCGGCCCAGCCCCTTGCGGCGGTCATCGAGGCGGCGCGGCAGCCGGGCCTTCGGCTCGCGCAGATCTTGCAGACACTCGCCGATGGCTACACAGGCCGGCTCGGTTATGGCAGACACATCGACGGACCGCACACGTGATCGGAGGGGTCATGTCCTATAGCAGCACTGCAGAGGGTCGTCAGACCTGCACCGCGTGGCGGCTGGGTCACATCCTCGACGGCGTCGCCGAAACCGCCCCCGATTCAACCGCGCTGGTCATCGGTGCCGGGCGCGTTCACATCAGCTACGCCGATCTGGGCGACCTGGTCGTCGACCAGTGCGCAGCACTGCAACGCTGCGGACTGCGGCCCGGCGACGTCGCGGCACTGCGGGCGACCAACAGCATGGAATTCGTCGTCGCCCTGCTGGCCGCGGCGCGGGCCAACATTGTCATCGCCCCGCTCGACCCGGCGTTGCCTGCCGCCGAGCAACGGCGCCGCCTGGAGATGATCGGGGCGCGCACGACTCTGACCGATGCACACCAGCACGACCGTGACGCCGCCACGGGGGACTGTCCCCACTGGCTCCTGCAGGCCACACCAGCCGGCACCTCGCGCGCAACGCCGGCGATGCGTCTGGTGGCCGACCAGCCAGCCCGCGCCGTCGACGCCCCGCTGCCCGGGCTGACCAGCCGCGACGCGTTGATCATGTTCACCTCCGGCACCACCGGAACACCCAAGATGGTGCCCTGGACCCACGACAACATCGGCGCATCGATCGCGGGCATCGCCGGCGGCTACCAGTTGAGCCGATCGGATGCGACGGTCGCGGTGATGCCGTTGTTTCACGGTCACGGCCTGATCGCCGCACTGCTGGCCACCCTGGCCACCGGTGGTTGCGTCCTGCTGCCGGCCCGGGGCAGATTCAGCGCGCACACCTTCTGGGACGACCTCGCCACCGTCGACGCCACCTGGTACACCGCCGTGCCGACCATCCATCAGATAATGCTCAGCCGGGCGGGCGCCGATCGTCGCGGCGGCTACCGGCCCCGGCTGCGTTTCATCCGTAGCTGCAGTGCCCCCTTGGCGCCGAGCACAGCACAGCAGATCGAAGCGACCTTCGACGCGCCGGTGCTGGCCGCCTACGGGATGACCGAAGCCACCCATCAGGCCACCAGCGTGCGCCCCTCCGACGACCCGCACATCCGGCAGGAAACGGTCGGCGCACCCACCGGCTTGACGGTGCGCATTGTCGACGCCAGCGGCGCGGCGTGCCCAATCGGAGCCACTGGGGAAATCTGGTTGCGCGGGCCCACCGTTGTCCGCGGCTACCTCGCCAACCCCGCTGACAGCGCCCGCACGTTTGTCGACGGCTGGCTGCGCAGCGGCGATCTCGGCGCCGTCGACAGCCACGGGATTCTGACCGTGAAAGGGCGCATCAAGGACCTGATCAACCGCGGCGGGGAGAAGATCTCACCCCAACACGTCGAAGACGTCCTCACGTCTTATCCGGGCGTGGCCCAAGCAGCTGTCTTCGGGGTTCCCGACGTCGTGTACGGCGAGAAAGTCTCCGCGATCGTCGTCGCCCGTCGCGGGCGTCACCTCGACCCGACCGAATTGAATTCGTACTGCCAAACGAGGCTCGCCACGTTCGAGATTCCCGAACGAATCACCTTCGCCGACGCGCTGCCGCTCACCGCCAAAGGCGCAGTCGATCGGTCCAAACTCGCCGCGCTGCTACAGCAGTGAAAAGGCGGTACACACGCCAGAGGACTGGAGGGACGTTGATCTTCTCGTGGACACCAAACTAGACATCACGGAGGCGCCGTCGCGCCAGCAGATTCGGTCACATCGACTGCGCGACGGCGCGGCCGTGGTTCTTGCTGCCAGCAGCGGCGCCACGGACGCAATCGGCTACCTGGCCCTGGGGCACGTGTTCACCAGCGCGATGACGGGCAACCTTGTGCTGCTGGGCATCTCACTCGCTCACCGCGACGGCGAACGCGCCGGAAGGGTCGTGGTTTCGCTTCTGTGCTTCATGGCCGGCTGCGCCTTGGGCGCACGGATTGCGCGCGCTCCCGAACCGCACGACCCCGAGTGGCCGCCCGCGGTCACGCGCGCGCTGGCGGTGGAGGCCGGCGTGTTCGTCCTGTATGCGGCCACATGGTGGGCCGCTGGGGACCGACCGGACATCACAGCAAAGGCTGTGCTGCTGGGCCTCGGCGCCACGGCCCTGGGCATCCAGAGCATCACCATGCAGCGATTCGGCGCGCCCGGTCTGAACACCACCTTCCTCTCGGGCACGCTCGCGACCCTGGTGAGCCAGCTGGCGACCGGGCATCGATTCCGCTATCTGCACCATCACCTTCTGCTGCTGCTCGGGCTGGTGACCGGCGGGCTGCTGGCGGCGCTGCTGGTGCTACACGACCCGGGTTTCGCGCCGCTCGTGCAGCTAGTCCCGCTGGGTCTTGCCCTCGGCGCGGCAGGTTGGCAACATCGTCGGAGGAGTCGCGGGAACCGCCGAACCGATTGCATCCCGGCGGGCCCCTCGTGACGAAGGAATCCGCTTCACACTGTTCGTCAGCTTGAGTACTTCGTCACGGCGGCAGAACAACGACACCTGGTAGGGGCGAACCCCGTTGCGCTCGCGCCCAACCACGGCGCGAGGTATTTGATCGTTCTTTTTCACGGCGGTTGCTGCTATTCGCCGGCCGCGGTGTCTGGCTGTCCCTCATCATCGGCCACCCGGCAAACCGGTGTCGGCGCCGCTGACATCCATTCGACCCGGCCAGCTGAAACCTCGCATTTCCCAGGAACGCTCACATGTGCTGAATTGCGTGGCCTGGCCGGCTAGACGGCGCCGGCGGACTCGCCGCCGCTCCACAAGTTGGGGCCGCTGCCGGTGTCGGGCCCGGAGTCGACTCCGGTGCCGCCAGCGGGGTTGCCGCCGCGCCAGATGCTTGGGCCACTGCCAGTGTTGGGCCCGGGGTCGACTCCGGTGCCGCCAGCGGCCTCGCCGCCGTCCCAGTAACCGGGGTCGGGCGGTGTGTGGCCGGGCCCGACCTGGCCCTGTCCGGTGGCCTGTGGTTCGCTCGCCGCGCCGGGATCGGCGCCGGCAACGGGCGCCAGGCTAATCGCCGCACCGGTGGCGGCGGTCGCCACCAACAGTGTTGTCAGATAACGCCTCTTCGTCTTCATCGTTGTCTCCTGTTGCTGGGTGGCCGTGTTTGGCTGTCGTTAACAGTGCTCCGCCGGCGGATCGATGTCGTCACGGCCAGCAGCCGTTGAAACGCCCTGGTAGCTGCAATCTTGGTGATTCCTGCTAGCAGGAAGTTCGCGCACATCACATCACACCGCAGGGATTTCTGCCGGTGATGCTGAGGGCGCGGAATATCGTGTGTGCAAATGACACCAGGATGCCCCGGCTTCACACGTGTACGTGGGTGCTCGCTGCGGTGAAGGCAACCGCGGCAACCGAATCGGCGGAGCCCATTCGTAGGGGATCAGGGCTGGTTGGTCTCACAGATCGTGTCGAAGCGCAACAACAGCTGCACCGCCGCACATATTTTTGTTGAGACGACTTGATAATCACTCGTTTTCAGTCGGTCAGCCATTCGTCCCGGAGGTCACCGCGCCCCGCCGGGCAGAGTGGAACCACAAGGGCATAACGCCCAATTTCCATCGAAGGGCCCGAGCCTGACCACAGTCGCGTCTGTGGACACCGCCACCGCGGGTGCGAACGCTGAATCGGCCGCGTGGCGAATGGGTTATGCCCTAGACCAGATCGCCGAAACCGCCCGGGATTCAACGGCATTGATCATTGGCGATGAGCGCCGACGCATCACATACCTTGACCTCGCCGAGCTGGTTGTCGACCAAAGCGCCCCGGCACGGGCCGGCATCGTCGTTGCGCCGCCTGACCCAACGCTGCCAATTCCCGAACAACGACGGCGAATCGACATGGTCGGTGAATTGGCCGGAAAATCTGATATCAGAGCGGATTCGGCGGAAATCTAGCGGAAAGCCAAGCAAGGGAACCAGGCAGCTGCGAAGGCGCGCGTGTGTCAACGGTGGACCCATGGGCAGTAGGCCACGGCGGCAGTGTTCGCGAATGTCGTTGCCTGGCTGACGGTGAGCCCATTGCCTCTTAATTGGGTCATCGCCATGGCGTAGTCCACGATGGGTTCCGGCCCCCGGTCTCTGCTCATGGCGTCGCACGCCTGGTGTGCCCTCGTAATCGCCGCGGCGTCGCCGTGGATGTCGTTCATGCCGTTCCCGTGCATCACCCCCAGGAAGTAGCAGTCGGGGTTCACGCTCGGCGGAGGCACCGTGGCAGGGCATTGGGGATCGGCTTGCGCTGGGGCGGCCACGACGATGCTGGCCGCGATCAGCCCGGGGAGGGCCATCCAGCCCAGCACCCGGCGGGCCGACGCGGCGTTCATCGCACGCCGCACCGCGGCTTCGTCAGCCCCGCCATCGTGCCTCCCTCAACCCGGAGAGCCCCTTCGACGTCATCGATCATCATCGCGCCGAGTTCGCGCATGCGAGCCCGTTTTTGATCCGCTGCCCAGAATCTTGCGCCTGACACCACGGACGCTCCTCTGGGGGGTCTTGTGGCTGGTCGTCGGTGCTTGATGTGAACATCCCCGGCAGGAGGCGGCTGCCGGGGGTCAGCGCGCGCGTCGTTTCTGCAATTCGAGGCGCCGAAACGCGCCCGCGCCCAACGGCTAGGCGCTCTTGTCGCGGCGCTCCGTGCGCTGGGGCTTCCGCGGCACGATCGTCGGGAGCACGTTGTCCTGCACGGTCTCCTTGGTGACGACCACCTTGGCGACGTCGTCGCGGCTGGGGATGTCGTACATCACCGGAAGCAGGACTTCCTCCATGATCGCGCGCAGGCCGCGGGCGCCGGTGCCGCGGTGAATGGCTTGATCGGCGATGGCCTCAAGCGCATCTTCGGTGAATTCCAACTCGACGCCGTCCATGTCGAACAGCCGCGTGTACTGCTTGACCAACGCGTTCTTCGGTTCGGACAGGATCCTCACCAACGATTCCTTATCGAGATTCGTCACCGACGCAATGACGGGCAGCCGGCCGATGAACTCGGGGATCAGCCCGTACTTGATCAGGTCCTCCGGCATGACCTCGGCGAAATGGTCCTGGGTGTCGATCTCGGCCTTGGAGCGGACCTCGGCACCGAAGCCCAGGCCGCGCTTGCCGGCGCGGTCGGCCACGATCTTCTCCAGCCCGGCGAACGCACCGGCCACGATGAACAGCACATTGGTGGTGTCGATCTGGATGAACTCCTGATGCGGATGCTTGCGTCCGCCCTGTGGCGGCACCGACGCCTGGGTGCCCTCGAGGATCTTCAGCAGCGCCTGCTGCACACCCTCGCCGGACACGTCACGGGTGATCGACGGGTTCTCGCTCTTGCGGGCGATCTTGTCGACCTCGTCGATGTAGATGATCCCGGTCTCGGCGCGCTTGACGTCGTAGTCGGCGGCCTGGATCAGCTTGAGGAGGATGTTCTCCACGTCCTCGCCGACGTAGCCGGCCTCGGTCAGCGCGGTGGCGTCGGCGATCGCGAACGGCACGTTGAGCATCTTGGCCAAGGTCTGCGCCAGATACGTCTTGCCGCATCCGGTGGGGCCCAGCATCAGGATGTTCGACTTGGCCAGCTCGACTGGCTCGGCCCGCGCGTCGCGGGTCTTCTCTCCGGCCTGGATGCGCTTGTAGTGGTTGTAGACGGCAACGGCGAGCGTGCGCTTGGCGGTGTCCTGACCGATCACGTAGCTCTCGAGGAAGTCACGGATCTCGGCCGGTTTGGGCAGCTCGTCGAGTTTGACGTCGTCGGCGTCGGCGAGTTCTTCTTCGATGATCTCGTTGCACAGATCGATGCACTCGTCGCAGATGTACACGCCGGGGCCCGCAATGAGCTTCTTGACCTGCTTCTGGCTCTTGCCGCAAAACGAGCATTTCAGCAGGTCGCCGCCGTCTCCGATGCGCGCCATTGTGGTCGGGTCCTACTTCCTTTTCGCTGTCGGTGTGAGCCGTCTAAGTCGGATCGTGCCGGACGTACTCCCGACGCTACCCGCTTGTTCGGTCGGTGGGCGACCGATAGAAGCGAATCGCGTCGGTGGTATTTCCTGTCGTGGCTGGGTGCCGCGCTGAGTGTGAACATATCGCTTGCTTTGGCCTGCCGCTGCGCGCAGCGCCCGACCGTGTCCTTGGCGTGTCGCCGCCGTTACTCGACCGAGAGGCACCCGCGGCAGCCGGCCCTACAGTGGGTTGGTGGGGTTCGCCGCGCCCGACAATACCGTGCTGATCAGCGATGGCGGCCTCGCCACCCAGCTCGAGGCCCGGGGCAACGATCTGTCCGACGCGCTGTGGTCTGCACGGCTGCTCGTTGACGCCCCACAGGAGATCGTGGCAGCTCACATCGAGTTTTTCCACGCCGGCGCGATGATCGCGACGACGGCCAGCTACCAGGCATCGTTCGAGGGCTTCGCCGTGCGAGGCATCGGCCGTGCCGACGCTGTCCGGCTGCTGCGCCGCAGCGTCGAGCTCGCCCGCGCCGCGCGGGCCGAGGTCGGCATTGACAAACGTTGGGTGGCCGCGTCGGTCGGGCCTTATGGCGCCGCCCTCGCCGACGGGTCGGAGTACCGGGGCCGCTACGGACTCAGCGTTGCCGGACTGGCGGACTGGCACCGGCCGCGGATGAAGGTGCTGGCCGAGGCCGAGCCCGATGTGCTTGCCCTGGAAACGGTGCCCGACATCGACGAGGCCGAGGCGCTGGTGAGCTTGGTACGGCAGCTCGGCGTGCCGGCGTGGCTGAGCTATACCATTGACGGCGCACACACCCGCGCCGGCCAACCACTCGCGGACGCGTTCGCGATCGCCGCAGGGGTTCCGGAGATCGTCGCAGTCGGCGTGAACTGCTGCGCGCCGGGCGACGTGCTGCCCGCGATCAACGTGGCGCGAAACGTCACCGGCAAGCCAGTGATCGTCTACCCGAACAGCGGTCAGCGATGGGACGCCGCGTCCCGCGCTTGGGTGGGGCCGTCCGAGTTCTCCGCCGAGCTTGTCCCGCACTGGGCAGCCGCGGGCGCGCGCATCATCGGCGGATGTTGCCGGGTTCGGCCGGCCGACATCGCGAGGGTCGCTTCGCAACTAAGCCTGCCCCCCGGCTAGGCGGGAAGTCATGCTGTCTGCGCTGACAGCTTCCGGTACTCCAGCACCGTGTCGATGATGCCGTAGTCCTTGGCTTCCTCGGCCGTCAGGATCTTGTCGCGGTCGGTGTCCTTGCGGATCGTGGCGGCGTCTTTGCCGGTGTGGTGGGCCAGCGTCGTCTCCATCAACGTGCGCATCCGCTCGATCTCGGCGGCCTGGATCTCAAGGTCGGAGAACTGGCCCTGGATCACCCCGGCCAGCGCCGGCTGGTGGATCAGGACACGGGCGTTGGGCAGCGCCATCCGCTTGCCGGGGCTGCCGGCAGCGAGCAACACCGCTGCGGCGGACGCCGCCTGGCCAAGGCACACGGTCTGAATGTCCGCGCGCACGTACTGCATCGTGTCGTAGATCGCCATCAGGGATGTGAACGAGCCGCCGGGTGAATTGATGTACATCGTGATGTCGCGGTCGGGATCCAGCGACTCGAGCACCAGCAGCTGCGCCATGATGTCGTTGGCCGACGCGTCGTCGACCTGCACGCCGAGGAAGATGATGCGTTCCTCGAACAGCTTGTTGTACGGGTTTGATTCCTTGATCCCGAAGCTCGAGTGCTCGATGAATGACGGCAGGATGTAGCGCGCCTGCGGCTGCAGCGCCGGATCGGTAAGCGGGTGGCGTGTCATGACGGGGTAACTCCATTGATCTCGGCGCGGGCGATGATGTGGTCGACGAAGCCGTACTCCAGCGCCTCCTCGGCGGTGAACCAGCGGTCGCGGTCGGAGTCGGCGACGATCCGCTCCAGCGGCTGACCGGTGAACTCGGCGTTGAGCCGGAACATCTCCTTCTTGATCACCGCGAACTGTTCGGCCTGGATCGCGATGTCAGCCGCGCTGCCCGTGACGCCGCCCAGCGGCTGGTGCATGAGGATCCGGGCGTGCGGCAGCGCGAAGCGCTTGCCCTTGGTCCCCGCCGCCAGCAGGAACTGACCCATCGAGGCGGCCATGCCCATCGCGTAGGTCGCGACGTCGCAGGGCGCGAGCACCATCGTGTCGTAGATGGCCATGCCGGAGCTGATCGAGCCGCCGGGCGAGTTGATGTAAAGCGCGATGTCCTTGGTGGGGTCCTCAGCGGCCAACAACAGGATCTGTGCGCAGAGCCGGTTGGCGACATCGTCGTCCACCTGCGAGCCGAGGAAGATGATGCGCTCGGCGAGCAAACGCTCGTAGACCGAGTCGACAAGGTTGAGCCCCGGCGCGCTCAAACGCATGTGAGTCACGAGTGATACCTGCTTTCTGGACGATTGATACTCACCGACACTAACCAACCGGGCGAGTTGCGCACTCCGACAGCGTGCGCGTTCGCTCACAGCGTCACTCCTTCTGGTCGGTCTCCGCCTCGTCGCCGCCCGGCTGTTCGGGCTCTGCTGCATCGGCCGCGGCTGCCTCTTCCGGCTCTTGCACTGCGGCTGCCCCGGCTGCGGCGGTCTCGGCGCCCTCCTCCGGACGGGAGCCGAAGAACTCGTCGGTGTCGATCGGATTGCCCTCGATGTCGGTGACCGTCGCGGCCTGCACCACGGCAGCGAGCGCCTTGCCGCGGCGGACGTCGGCGAACATCGTGGCCAGTTGATCGTTCTCCTGAAGGTACTGCAGCAGCTGCTGCGGCTCGACGCCGTACTGTCGCGACTGCAGCATCAGCCGTTCCGTGATGTCCTCCTGCGCGACCTGAACGTTCAGGTCGTCGGCGATCGCGTCCACCAGCAGCTGCGTCTTGATGGACCGCTCCGCGTTCTCGCGGTTCCCGGCGTCGAACTCCTCGCGACTGCTGCCCTGCTCGGCCAGCGCCTCGGCGAACTTCTCTTCGTCGTGATCGAGGCCGTGAATGGCTTGGTGCACGGTCTGGTCCACCTGCGCCTGCACGATCGCCTCCGGCAGCGGCACCTGGGTCTGATCGAGCAACGTCTCCAATGCCTTGTCGCGGATCTGCTCGGCCTGCTGCACCCGCTTCACCTGGCGCACCTGGTCGGCGAGGCTCGACTTGAGCTCGTCGATGGTGTCGAATTCGCTTGCCAGCTGGGCGAACTCGTCGTCAAGCTCGGGCAGCTCGCGCTCCTTCACCGACCCGACGGTGACCGTCACCTGGGCCTCCTGCCCGGCACGCGGGCCTGCGACGAGCTTGGTGGTGAACACCCGGCTCTCCCCGGCCGACAGGCCGACAATGGCTTCGTCGAGACCCTCGATCAACTGACCGGAGCCGACCTCGTGCGACAGGCCTTCGGTCGCCGCCTCGGGCACCTCTTCGCCGTCGACGCTGGCGCTCAGGTCGATCGAGACGAAATCGCCCTTCTGGGCCGGCCGCTCCACCCCGGTCAGCGTGCCGAACCGGGCCCGCAGGTTCTGCAGTTCGGCGTCGACTTCCTCGTCGGTGACCTCGATCGGGTCGACGGTGATCTTCAGCGCGCTCAGGTCGGGCAGCGTGATGTCCGGCCGGACGTCCACTTCCGCGGTGAAGACCAGGTCCTCGCCGTACTCCTTATTGGTGACCTCGATCTCGGGCTGGCCCAGCGGGCGTACGTCCGAGCTCGTCACCGCCTCCGTGTAGCGGCCCGGCACGGCGTCGCCGACGACCTGGTCGAGCATCGCCGCGCGGCCGATGCGGGCCTCCAGCAGCTTTGCGGGCGCGTGGCCGGGACGGAAACCCGGCAGCCGAACCTGCTTGGCCAGCTCCTTGTAGGCGCGGTCGAAATCGGGCTGGAGCTCGGTGAACGGCACCTCCACGTTGATGCGAACCCGGGTCGGGCTCAGTTGCTCGACGGTGCTCTTCACGTCGTAACTCCTCAGGTAGGTCGTTGTCCGATGTCGGGGTGACAGGATTTGAACCTGCGGCCTTCCGCTCCCAAAGCGGATGCGCTACCAAGCTGCGCTACACCCCGCGTCTGCCTGCCCTTTTCTCGCACAGGCGCCGACGCGATACTACGGCCTGGCGTGAAGATGGCCTCAATTGGATTTCGTCGATTGGCTTCGGCCAGGGTCGAACCGTACAGTCGCCCTCGTGCTGTGCGTGCGGGCGTAGCTCAGTGGCAGAGCCCTAGTCTTCCAAACTAGCAACGCGGGTTCGATTCCCGTCGCCCGCTCAGTGTTGGGATGTCACTTCGCCAGGGAGGGACGTTGAGAGGCATCTCGGAACTAAACATCGAGGGCGTCTGCGCATCCGGCTTCGAGCGGGTGCGCACCGCCTTCGAGGCCAACTTCGGCGAACGCGATGAGGTCGGCGCCGCCGTTGCGGCGTGGGTCGAGGGCGAGTTGGTCGTCAATCTGTGGGGCGGCTGGACCGACGGCGCCCGTACCCGTGCCTGGCGCGAAGACACGCTGGCCAGCATCTTCTCCGGTTCCAAGGGGCTGACAAGCACTTGCGTGCACCTGCTGGCCGACCGTGGAGAAATCGACCTGCATGCGCCGGTCGCGACCTACTGGCCCGAGTTCGGGCAGGCGGGCAAGGAGGCGATCACGATCGCCTCCGTCATGAGCCACCGCTCCGGGGTGATCGGACCGCGCCGGCGGATGGCACCCGAACAAGTCCTGGACTGGGATCACGTCTGCGAGCAGCTGGCCGCGGCGGAGCCGTGGTGGGCGCCGGGCACCGCGCAGGGCTATCACATGGTGACGTTCGGCTTCATCCTCGGCGAGGTAGTGCGTCGGGTCACTGGCCGCACGATCGGCCAGTTCCTGCGCAGCGAGATCGCCAAACCGCTTGGTATCGACGTTCACCTGGGCCTACCGGTGCACGAGCAGCACCGCTGCGCCGAGATGGTCAACAAGCCGCACATCCGCGACGTGCTCGCCGCGGGCGAGGCACCGGGCTACCCGTCCTCCCTCGACGAGCACCCGATGGCCGGGCTGTCGGTCGCGATGGGCTTCGTCCCCGACGACGAGCTGGGCTCCAACAGCATCGACCTGTGGCGATCCGCGGAGTTCCCGGCGACGAACTGCCACGTGTCGGCGCTCGGGATGGCGACGTTCTACAACGCGCTCGCCCAGGAGAAGCTGCTGAGCCGCGCGCACATGGAGCAGGTCCGGGTGTCGCAGGGTGGCTACGACGCCGACGTCGTATTGGGCCCCAGGGTGGCCGACCACGGATGGGGGCTCGGCTACATGCTCAACCAGCGCCTGATCGCGGGCCCGAATCCGCACATCTTCGGCCACGGCGGCTCGGGCGGGTCCTTCGCGTTCGTCGACTTGGAGCACGGGATCGGCTACTCGTACGTGATGAACTACTTCGACGCGACGAAGTGTCACGCCGACCCACGCAGCATCGCGCTGTCTGACGAGGTCTACGCCGCGCTGGGCGTCGGCGGGCGGTGATTCGCGGCCCGTCCGCTGCGGCCGGGCCTCGGTACGCTGAACGCCATGAATGCGGTGCTATTGGTCCTCATCCTCGTGGTCGTCGCGGCGATCGTGCTGGCCGTTGTCAGCTCGTCGCGGGCCTCCGGGAATCGGGCCGCGGCGTCGCTGGCGGACGCCAAGGCCGACGCCCGCCGCGCGATCGAACGCCTCGGCGGGCAGGTGCTGAACCTGACCGGCAACAACGACGCGTCGAAACAGGCCCTCGCCGACGCATCGGAGCGATTCACGGCCGCCTCATCGCAGATCGAGCAGGCGTCCTCGGTGCGGCAAGCGCAGCTGGCGAAGCAAAGCGCGATGGAAGGCCTGTACTACGTGCGCGCGGCCCGGCAGGCCATGGGGATGGATCCGGGGCCGGAACTGGAGTCGCTGGCCGGGCAGCGATCCGCGGGCGCGGTGACCGAGGACAGGCGGGTGCAGGTCGAGGGTCGCGACATCGAAGCCTCGCCCGCACCGTCGGAGCGAACTCCGAACTACTTCCCCGGCGGGCGCGTCGCGGGTCGACCGGTTCCCGCGGGCTGGTACTCCGAACCGTGGTGGAAACCGGCGCTGATCGGCGGGGCGTGGGGACTGGGTTCGGTGCTGTTGTTCGATGCGCTGTTCTCCGGTATGCACGGGGTCGGCTACGACGCGTCGGGCTTCGAGAACGGCTACGGCCAGGGCTTCGACAGCGGATACGACAGCGGGTATGACGCGGGCCAGGCGCAGGACACGGGCGGCTGGGACGGTGACGGCGACGGCGGGGGTGACTCCGGCGGCGGCGATTTCGGCGGCGGGGACTTCGGCAGCGGCGGGGACTTCGGCAGCTTCTGAAGCCGCTGTCACGTCTGACAAGTCGGGCACCAGAACACGTTTCGGCCTTCGAGCACGGCGGTGAGCACCGGCGTGCCGCACACCCGGCAGGGCTCGCCCGCGCGACGGTAGACGTACGTGCGCGGGCGCCCGGGCGCATACGACGGCGCACCGCGGTCGTGCTCGGGCCGCACCGCCAGGATCTTGCCGCGGCGCAGACCGATCCGCATCAGGTCCACCAGGTCAGCCCAGGCCGCGTCGAACTCGTCGGCGCTCACGTCGCTACCGGGCCGGTGCGGGTCGATGTGATGGCGGAACAACAGCTCGCTTCGGTACACATTGCCGACACCGGCGATCACAGTTTGATCCATCAGTAGCGCGCCGATCGGCCTGCGCGACTTGCTGATTCGCGCCCACGCCAGTGCGCAATCGGCGTCGCGGCGCAGCGGGTCGGGGCCCAGCCGCGCGATGACGGCATCGACCTGCGCCTCGTCGATCACCTCACACGCCGTCGGGCCGCGCAGATCGGTGCCGAACTCGGCGCCGACCATCCGCATCCGCACCTGCCCGACCGGCAACGGTGGTGTCATTTCGGGAGGCACCGGCCACTCGGTGAACGTCCCGTACAGGCCCAGATGCACGTGCACGATCAGGCCGCCGTCGTAGTCATGGAAAAGGTGCTTGCCCCAGGCGGTGGCTTTTCGCAGCACACGGCCGTTCACCGCGGCCGCACCGTCCGCAAAGCGGCCTTGCGGGCTGGACACCGCAACGGGATGCCGGCCGAATCGCCGTTGGTGCAGCCGGGCCAGCCGGTGCAGGGTATGACCTTCGGGCACCCTTACCCGCCCGGCACCGGCGGCGGCTGATGCGTACGTTCGTATTCGCTGAGAATGTCGATACGACGTTGGTGGCGTTCGGCTTTCGACCACGGCGTGGACAGGAACACGTCGATGATGGACAACGCCTCGTCGATGGTGTGCATGCGCGCCCCGATTCCCATCAGCTGGGCGTCGTTGTGCTCGCGGGCCAGCGCGGCGGTTTCGGCGCTCCAGGCCAGCGCACACCGGGCGCCGGGCACCTTGTTGGCCGCGATCTGCTCGCCGTTGCCCGAGCCGCCGATCACGATGCCGAGGCTGCCCGGGTCGCCGACCGTTCGCAGCCCGGCGGCGATGCAGAACGCCGGGTAGTCGTCGTCGGGGTCGTAGGTCAAGGCGCCGCAGTCGATCGCCTCGTTCCCATCGTCCTTGAGGTGGGCGATGACAGCCTGCTTGAGTTCGAAACCGGCGTGGTCAGAGCCGAGATAGACGCGCATGGCGGTCATTGTGTCAGAGGGCCGGACCCCAAAAGGCTCACGCCGCGACCACCACAGCCGCTTCCGCGCGCACCTTCGAGCGCGCCAACGCCAGATAGCAGCCGCCGGCGATCAGGAAGCCGACGAAGAACGTGATGTCGCCGAGTTGCGGGAACATCCGGGCCAGGAAGCCAACGAACTTCTCCTGATTGGAGAACAGCAGCACCGACGCCACGAGCCCAATCAAAAACGACACCGGGCCGGGCCAATTGGTGTACGAGCGGTCGTAGTGCATGCCGCTGACAACCTGCCCCCGCCGCAGATACTGGTCTGCGAACATCACGCCGAGCCACGGCCCGATCCAGTACGCGATGATCAGCAAAAACGCTTCGTAGCTTGCGGCGGCGTCGGCCAGCGCCCACCACGCCACCAGAAACCCTGCGACACCGAAGAACAACGTCACGAAGGCCCGGGCGAGGTGATGTGGCAGCCACACCCCGATCGTCACGAAAGCCAGTGCGCCCGAATAGATATTGAGTGAATTCGCCGCGATCGCACCGATCGCGATGGCCAACAACGTCGCCTCGGCCAGCGTCGACGGCAGCAGGCTGGTGAACGCCGCGGTGGGGTTGGTGGTGCCGCTAGGGCCGGCCGTGACCGACGCGGCACCGACGACCTCCAAGACCACGCAGGACAGGAACAAGCCTGCGGCCGCGAAGAAACCGGTGCGGACGGTGGAAACCGTCGACGGCAGGTAGCGCGTGTAATCGGCCGCGTACGGCGTCCAGCCGGCCGCGTAGCCGAACGCGGTGCCGACGGTCAGCAGGAAGCCTCCCACTCCCCCGACACCGCCGACGGGCGGCGGGGCACCGAAGTCGGCCTTCGACAAGATCACGACTGCCGCGATCGCGAAGATCACCGCCAGAACGGGGAAGGCCCACCGTTCGCACGCCTGCACAAGGTTGTGTCCGAAGAACGCGAACATCGTCTGGACCAGCACGATAATCACCAGCGACGGCAGCAGCCCGATGCGAAACAGCGTGCTCAACGCGAACGCGCCGCTGACGCTGTTCGTCGCAAACCAGCCCACGCCCGCGGTGATGGACATCAGCCCCGCCGGCACGGCGTTGCCGCGATAGCCGAACGCCAGCCGGCCCAGCACCATCTGCGGAACGCCGTGCAACGGCCCGCGGGCCGACAGCACCCAGTGCACCGCGGCGCCCAGCGCGGTGCCGATCAGAATTCCGACGCTCGCCCGCCAGAAGCTCATGCCGTACGCGCTGACCGCGAGCACGCCGACGAAGATCGTCGCGAACTCCAGGTTCGGCGACGTCCACGTCCAGAAGAGCTGGCGTGGCCGCCCGTGCCGGTCCTGGGCGGCGATCGCCTCGTTGCCGCCCGGTTCCACGGCCAAGATTCGATCTCGGTACGTGCCGTCCGATTGGCCGGTTGGCGCAGCGACCGTCATGGGTGAACTGTTACCCGAACGGGCAGACCCGGCAACCGCTGGCGGTCAGTCGAATTGCGGCGGCTCCGTGCGCGTGCGCTTGAGCTCCCAGAAGTGCGGGTACGACGCGAACGTCACCGAAGCGTCCCACAGCTTGCCGGCTTCCTCGCCGCGCGGGACGCGTGACAGCACCGGGCCGAAGAACGCCACACCGTTGACGTGGATGGTCGGGGTGCCGACGTCATCGCCGACCGCATCCATCCCGGCGTGGTGGCTCTTGCGCAGCGCTTCGTCGTAGCGGTCGGTGGTCGCGGCCTCGGCGAGCTCGGCAGGCAACCCCACCTCGTCGAGCGACTCCCCGATGACGAGGTCGAGGTCTTTGTTGCCCTGGTTGTGAATGCGCGTGCCCATCGCCGTGTACAGCGGGGCGAGCACTTCGGACCCCTTGGCCTGCTCCGCAGCGATCGCGACCCGCACCGGGCCCCACGCCCTCTTCATCGCCTCGCGGTACTCGTCGGGCAGATCCTTCTTCTCATTGAGCACGGCCAGGCTCATCACGTGGAAATCGACCTCGATGTCGCGGACCTTCTCCACCTCGAGGATCCAGCGGGACGTGATCCAGCACCATGGGCACAGCGGATCGAACCAGAAACCGGCGACATTCTTCGCAGCCATCGATCGTCCTCTCAGGGCTATGGGGGTCAGAACATCCGTTCAGGGCAACTGCGGCGACGCGTCGGGTAATCCCGATCCCTATAAGTTGGTTTGCATGGCACTTCCGAACCTAACCCGCGACCAGGCCATCGAGCGTGCGGCCCTGGTGACCGTCGACAACTACCGCATCGAGCTGGACCTGACCGACGGTGACGGCGGGCCCGGGGAGCGGACTTTCCGCTCGAAGACGACGGTGACGTTCGACGCACTGGCCGGCGCCGACACCGTTGTGGACATCGCCGCCGACACGGTTCACAGCGCGACCCTCAATGGTGTCGAGATCGACGTGTCGGGTTACGACGAGTCCACCGGCATCCCGCTGAGCGGCCTCGACGAGCGCAACGTGGTCGTGATCGAGGCGGACTGCCGGTATTCGAACACCGGCGAGGGCGTGCACCGGTTCGTCGACCCGGTCGACGACGAGGTGTACCTGTACTCGCAGTTCGAAACCGCCGACGCCAAGCGGATGTTCGCCTGCTTCGACCAGCCGGACCTGAAGGCCACCTTCGAGCTGACCGTCACCGCGCCTGCGCATTGGACGGTGGTGTCCAACGGCGCCCTCGACGGGACCCGCGACGGCGGCGCCGCGAAGACACACACCTTCGTCACCACGCCGAGGATGAGCACCTACCTGGTCGCGCTGATCGCCGGCCCGTACACCCGATGGGACGACACCTACCGCGACGACCACAGCGAGATTCCGCTTCGGCTGTTCTGCCGGGCGTCGTTGGCCGAGTTCATGGACGCCGATCGGCTGTTCACGCAGACCAAGCAGGGCTTCGGCTTCTACCACCGCAACTTCGGCATGCCCTACGCGTTCGGGAAATACGACCAGCTGTTCGTGCCGGAGTTCAACGCCGGCGCGATGGAAAACGCCGGTGCGGTCACGTTTTTGGAGGACTACGTGTTCCGCAGCAAGGTCACCAGGGCGTCGTTTGAGCGGCGCGCCGAGACGGTGCTGCACGAGATGGCCCACATGTGGTTCGGCGACCTCGTCACGATGCAGTGGTGGGACGACCTGTGGCTCAACGAGTCGTTCGCGACGTTCGCGTCGGTGCTGTGCCAGGCCGAGGCCACCGAGTTCACCGAGGCGTGGACGACGTTCGCCAACGCCGAGAAGTCATGGGCGTACCGGCAGGACCAACTCCCGTCGACCCACCCAGTGGCCGCCGACATCGTTGACCTCGCCGCCGTCGAGGTCAACTTCGACGGCATCACCTACGCCAAGGGCGCCAGCGTCCTCAAGCAACTGGTGGCATACGTCGGCCTGGACAACTTCCTCGCCGGGCTGCGCGACTACTTCCGCGCCCACGCGTTCGACAACGCCACGTTCGGCGACTTGCTCAGCGCACTCGAGAAGGCATCGGGCCGTGACCTGTCGGACTGGGGCAATCAGTGGCTGAAGACCACCGGGCTGAACACGCTGCGGCCCGATTTCGACCTCGACGACGGCGGCCGGCTCACTCGGTTCGCGATCCGGCAGAGCGGCGCCGAACCCGGCGCGGGCGAGACACGGGTCCACCGGCTGGCCGTGGGCATCTACGACGACGACGGGTCCGGCAAGTTGGTGCGCGTGCACCGCGAGGAGCTCGACATCGATGGTGAGCTCACCGAAGTTCCAGCGCTGCAAGGTGTTTCGCGGGGGAAACTGATCCTGGTCAACGACGACGACCTGACGTACTGCTCGCTGCGCCTGGACGAGGAGTCGCTGGCCACCGCGCTGAGCCGCATCGCCGACATCGCCGAACCGTTGCCCCGCACGCTGGTGTGGT
Organism: uncultured Actinomycetota bacterium; assembly: GCA_963811535.1. Taxonomy (GTDB): domain Bacteria; phylum Actinomycetota; class Actinomycetes; order Mycobacteriales; family Mycobacteriaceae; genus Mycobacterium. The sequence continues at coordinate 365,851 of CAWERF010000006.1, forward strand.
CGGCGGCCTGGGAGATGACTCGCGACGCCGAGCTGCGCGCCCGCGATTTCATCGCGCTCGTGAGCTCCGGCGTGCAGGCCGAAACCGAGGTCGGGGTCGCGCAGCGGCTGTTGATGCAGGCACAGACCGCGCTGGGCTCCTACGCGGAGCCGGGCTGGGCGTGCGAGCACGGCTGGCCGGCGTTCGCCGACCGTCTGCTGGAGCTGGCGCGGGCGGGGAAGCCGGGCTCGGATCACCAGCTCGCCTACGTCAACGCGCTGTGCTCGTCGGTGCTGACGCTGCGCCACATCGAGGTGCTGTCGGCGCTGCTCGACACCGACCCCGCCAAGCGTGGTCTGCCCGGGCTCGTGGTCGACACCGACCTGCGCTGGCGCATCGTGACCGCACTGGCGAGGTCCGGCGTGATCGACTCCGACGGTCCTGTGACCCCGTTCATCGACGCCGAGGTGCAGCGCGACCCGACCGCCGCGGGCAAGCGGCACGGGCGCCACGCGTCGGCGGCACGGCCGCAGGAGGAGGTCAAGGAGAAGGCGTGGACCGAGGTGATCGAAGACGACACGCTGGCCAACATCGTCGGGCGGGCGATGATCGCGGGCATCGTCTCGCCGGGGCAGGCCGAGCTGCTCAAGCCGTTCACGCCGCGCTACTTCGAGGCGATTCCCGGCGTGTGGGAGCGACGCTCCAGCGAGGTGGCCCAGACCGTGGTGGTCGGTCTGTATCCGTCGTGGGACATCAGCGAGGACGGCATCGCCGCGGCCGACGAGTTCCTCGCCGCGCCGGAATCCGAAGTACCGCCGGCGCTGCGACGGCTCGTGCTCGAGGGTCGCGCGGGGGTGGAGCGAGCACTGCGGGCCCGCACGTTCGACGCCCGGTAACGCCGCGCCGAAATGGCCGTCCGCGGCCAATGACTACGCAGGGGAGATGCCGGCGCTGAGCACGCGCACGGCGCTGATCAGCCCGTCCATCAGGTTGCCCGCTTTGAACGCCGACGCCGCGGCGGCGACGCCCAGCGGCGCAACCGATTCGGCGCCGCGGCCTTTCACCCCCGCGCCGTAGACGACCTCGATGGCGTGCTGATTCGGCGACACCGCCAGCAGCACCGCGTCGTTGGGAGTCGGCACATCGGCGAGGATTTCCCTGGCACGTGCGGCGGTGTCGTCGCCGAGGTCGCCGAGGTAGACCGCCAGCCGGGCTCTGGACTCCCGGGTGCCGTACGCCAGCGCGTCGTCGAGCCTGACGAGATCCATCGTCGGGAACGGGTAGTGCACCGACACGTCGGCGGGCTGGGTGACTCCCGAGACGCGTCCGCTGGAGGTGACGACAAAGCCCACCGGCAGCTCGGGTTCGGGGATGGTGGCGAGTTCACCACTTGCCACTGGCGCCACCTCCAACTGTCAGATCCTGCGGGTGCCCGCGCGGATCGCCGACACGCTCGTCGACGGCCGTCCACAGGATCGGCGCATGGGTCCAGGGCTCGGACATCTTGTAGGTCGCCGGGTGCGGCCCTTTGTGCGACCAGATCAGTGCCGCAAGTATCAACACGAGCAAAAGCGGGATGCCCACGAAGATGGCGTGGACCTGGAGAACGCTCACGCCGCAAACCGTATCGCAGACACTCGCTACGCCGCGCCCTCATCCAGGTATCGCGCCCAGGCGGGATCGAGTTCCTTGACCGTCGACAGCAGCCGCCAGTGCTGCCCCTTGGGCGGCGTCGGGGCGGACCGTAGTATCCAGCCCAGTTCGGACAGCAGCCGGTCGGCCTTGCGGTGATTGCAGGTGGAGCAACTTGCGACGCAGTTCTCCCACGAGTGGTCGCCGCCGCGGCTGCGCGGAACGACGTGATCGACGGTGTCGGCCTTCGCGCCGCAGTAGCCGCAACGGAACCGGTCGCGGTGCATCAGCGCGGCGCGCGTCAACGGAACGCGGGCGCGGTAGGGCACCCGCACGTATGACCGCAGCCGGATCACTGACGGCACCACGATCGCGCGGGTCGCCGAGTGGATGACCGGCCCGGAAGGGTCATCGTGGACGACGTCGGCCTTTCCGCACAGCAGCATCACGACCGCGCGGCGCATCGTCAGCGCGGTCAGCGGTTCGTAGGTGGAGTTCAGCAGGAGGACGCGGCGGCGGCCCCAGATGGACCCGCTCTCGGTGGTCGCGGGTTGGGTGTCGACGCCGGGGGGACCAACACTGTGCAGAACGCGCTCGGTCACGGGGCCGGTGTGACCCGCCGGGGCACCATGATGGCGGTGGCCACGGCTCTTCTTGCGCTGTGCCATGTGTCCTCCGCCGACCAGTTCACCATGGATCCGGGCACAGCGCACGACAATTCTGTTCGTGTTCGCAGGTCAACTGATGAACATCGGGTGACGGCAAAGACGGTTGCCCGCGCGGCGACCACCACGTCCGATGGACCACAATGGGCGTGATGGACCAGGTCGAGCAGCAGTCTTTCTACGACGCCGTGGGTGGGGCCGAGACGTTCGCGACCATCGTCTCGAGGTTTTACGCGTTGGTGCGCGAGGACGAGATACTGCGTCCGCTGTATCCCGAAGACGAGCTCGACGCCGCCGAGCAACGGCTGCGGATGTTCCTGGAGCAGTACTGGGGCGGCCCACGCACCTACTCCGAGCAGCGCGGTCACCCTCGGCTGCGGATGCGACACGCCCCATTCCGCATCGGCCCGTTCGAACGTGACGCGTGGCTGCGCAACATGCACATCGCGGTCGCCGAGATCGACTCCGAAACTCTCGACGACGAGCACCGCAAGGAGCTGCTGGCCTACCTCGAAATGGCCGCCCACTCGATGGTCAACTCGCCGTTCTGATGTCCGGCACAATGGGCGCTCGCCCCCGTTTGATCGTGTTAGTCAGCCTTCTGCGCCTCGATCACGGTCGGCCTCGGCATCGACTTCCGGCTAACCGAGGCGTCCAAGCGCAAACGGGTAGCGATCATGGCGTCGAAGGAAGACCACTGCCTGCTTGATCTGCTGTTTCGCAACCGACGCGGCGAACTGGACATGTCGGTGGTAATGGTCATCGCCAATCACCCCGAGCCAGCAGATGAGGTACGCCCGTTCGGTGTGCCGTTCTTGCATGTGCCGGCGCCCAGCGACATTCGCGAAGAAGCCGAACGACGCCAGCTTGACCTGTTGCTCGGAAACGTCGACTTGGTGGTGCTGGCCCGCTGGTCTTTACGGCGCATTTTCTCGACAAGGTGGGCTGCCCGGTGGCGCGGCTGGGTGCCGACGTCGAGCGGGTAGCGCTGTGGCGGGCTGTGCAGTGGCACTGCGAGGACCGCATCGTCCAGAGACGGCAACCAGACCATCGTGTTCTAAATTCTGCTTGGCGCGCCACCGGACGCCGGCTGTGCGACTCGCGCCTGCGGCTGCTGTCGAGCTGGCGCGCGTTCAGCCGATGCCCGAACCAGCGTGCGTGCCATATCGACACGCACGCTGGCCGGACCCATAACTTCGGTGTGCTCGCCCCGTTCTTCGACGCTGAGCTTCCTATCGATGTGGTGTTCAGTCGGCCCGGTGCTTACCGATGTTGCTCAGGTTGCCGATCGCCGTGTTGACACGCGCCTGGCTGTTCTGCTCGGCGGTCCTGAGTCGATCCTGCAGGCTCGGCTGCGCCGGTGAGCCGCTCGCGACGCTGGCGGGCACCTGCGCGGCGCCGTTGCCGATGCCGGTCTTCGACAGAATCGGCGGGGAGAAGACGGACACGATGCTCGGGACATTCACGGTCACGGTCGGGGCGTTGCCGCCGTTGCCGCCGGGTTGGCTGACGGTGGCGCCGCCGCCGGTGCCCGTGCCGGCCCCGCCGGTGCCGGTGACGTCGCCGCTGCCGGCGTCGCCGGGAGCGCCGGTGCCCGTGGCACTGCCGGTGGTGGTGGTGCTGGTGGTGTCACCGCCGGTAGCGCTGTTGGTGGTGGTGGTGTTGCCGACGCTGGAGCCACCACCGGTAGCAGCCCCGCCGGTGCCGCCGGGGGAGGCGGTTCCGCCGGTGCCCCCAGTGCCTGGGCCACCGCAAAGCTGGCCGCAGCCGCTGCCGGTGATGCTGCCGTTGCTGCCGCCGTCGACCCCGGACCCCGCGGTGGCGGAACCGGCGGTCGTGTCGCCGCTGCTGGCGTCGCCGCCCCCGCCGACCGTGCCGGCGGTGGCGTTGCCGCCGGTGCCACCGGAGCCGGCGGTGGTGTCGCCGCTGCTGGCGGCGCCTCCACCGCCCACTGTTCCGGCCGTGGCGTTGCCGCCCGTGCCGCCGTCACCCGCGCCGGCGTCACCTCCGCCGCCAACCGTTCCGGCGGTGGCGTTGCCGCCCGTGCCGCCGGAGCCCGCGCTGGCGTTGCCGCCGCCGGTCAGAAGCCCGATGAGGGAGGTGGGGTTGCCGCCGGTGGCGTTGCCGCCCGCGCCGGGGTTACCGCCGGTCGCGTTGCCGCCGGTGCCGCCGGGGCCGGCGGTGGCGTTGCCGCCCGCGCCGGGGTTGCCGCCGGTCGCGTTGCCGCCGGTGCCGCCGGGGCCGGCGGTGGCGTTGCCGCCGGTGGAGTTGCCGCCCGCGCCGGGGTTGCCGCCGGTGGCGTTGCCGCCGGTGCCGCCGGGGCCGGCGGTGGCGTTGCCGCCGGTGGCGTTGCCGGCAGTCGCGTTGCCGCCGGTGCCGGTGGTGTTGCCGCCAGTTGAATTGCCGCCGGTGCCGGTGGCGTTGCCGCCGACGTTGCCGGCCGCCCCGCCGGTGCCGGAGCCGCCCGCGCCACCGGACGCACCGGCGCCACCGGCGCCGCCGGTGGCGTCACCGGCGGTGGCCGTGGGGTCGGTGGTGCCGCCAGTGGCGGTAGTGTCGCCGCCGGTGGTGGTGCTGGTGGTATCGCCGCTGGTGGCGGTGCCATTGCCGCCGGTGGCGTTGGCGGTACTGCTGCCGGTGACGCCGCCCCCGGTGCCGCTGCCGCTACCGCCGGTGGCGGTGCCGCCGGTACCACCGGGGCCGCCGTCGCCGCCGCTAAATAACTCGTTTCTGATGTTGGTGACGGGGTCGAAGGTGGGACTGGGACTGAAAGTGGGATCGAAATTCACGGTGGGATCGAAAGTGGGGTCGATGGTGATGTTGACATCCGCGTATGCGGATGCGATGCCGCCACCCAAGAGGCCGGTTAGCCCGAGACCCGCGGCAATCGACGACGCATAAACCAAGCGCGTGCCGTTCACCGAATGATTACCCGCCGCAACCTTCTTGGCGTGCTTGGCGTGGTGGCGGGCGTTCTTTACCTTGCGATGCTTGGCCATGGCCATATCCCTTCATCAACGGTTGAGCAAAGTGTGATGAAGTTAACACCGGTCAAGCCAATTTTACGCCGGAAATAATTTTGCTATTAAAGGGTTATTTGCTGTTGCAAGCAATTCCCTATTTTGCTACGGGACGTTCTCATCCACCGCGGTAGCAAACGCATCGCCAACTGGTGTTTTCCGTATCATGCGGTCGATGCCCAGCGGTCCGAAAAGGAGCTGACGCGCTCAATTTCGCCATCCACGGGAAGGAATTCGTGCCGAAGTCCCGCGATCTTGTTGGCAGTCCTCCCTCCCCCAACGGTAGCTCTTCTGGCCCTAGCGGTAAATCTTCTGGCGTCGATAGTGGCGCCGATAGCCCTGGAGATGGGAGGTCGCGGAGTTTGCATCGCCCATCACTTCGAGCCGAGGCACGTAATCGACCTCGGCCCGCCACGAGACCCTTTGGATCGGGATGACCTGAGCGATCGGAGTCCCGGCGTCCATGAAGGTCTCGGCATCCGTCGCGATCCATTCGAACGGGAAGTTGACCGGCGACTGGTAGGGATCGTCGACGATGCCGGTCAGCGTTCGAAATGGCAGATCGTGGCGGTTGATTGGATGCGTGTAGAGCGCCGACCAGCCCTCCGGAAGTTGAAGCGCGAAGTAATTGATCCACTTGAACGGGTGGTGGAGACCGGAGCCTTCGACCTGGCTGGGCGCGTGTCCCGCCTCGACGACCTCAACAGCCATCGGTCCGCCCCGCCAGTTGAAGTTCATCTCGCCCGTCTCGATGTCGAGGGTGACCCGAATGGCGGCGGGGAGCCGCATCACATAGCCCGCGCTCATCGCGTCAGCGAACGGGGCGCACTCCTTCACCGTCTGGTTGAGGAACTCGTTTGGCTCCTCTGGCAGCCGCCGGTCGAGCCTCTTGTACCACTCCGGCCACATCTCGTATCCCGGCCTCGGCTCCGGCACGTGAGGAAGCTCTTCCGAGGTCACGAAGCGGGCGGTCAGCTCTTCCACGGGGGTCTCCTCCTCGTGCAACCTGTCGTTTTGATGAGCACCATACTTCGATACCGCGTCGGCCGGACTCGTTAGCGCGCAGGTCAGCGAATAAATTCGGCACGTCGCGTGGGTCGCGTATTCGGAGATCACCGCGGGCTACGGCAAAACGAAGCGTGTCGTGATGCGCCGGGTTCGGATCCGCCGGGTGCCGAATGTGGTCGAGAGTAGCTGAATGCAGACTGACTACCTCGAAATGGCCGCCCACTCAATGCTCAACTCGCCGTTCTGATGTCCGGCACAATGGGCGCTCGTGACTGATTCCAGCCCGGCGCCGTGGTGGTCGCGCGCGGTCTTCTATCAGGTGTATCCGCGGTCGTTCGCCGACAGCGACGGTGACGGGGTCGGTGATCTCGACGGCATCGCCGCCCACCTCGACTACCTCGACGCACTCGGGGTCGACGCCATCTGGCTCAACCCGGTCACTGTCTCACCGATGGCCGATCACGGCTACGACGTGGCCGATCCGCGAGACGTGGACACTCTGTTCGGCGGCCTCGATGCGCTGGACCGGCTGATCGCCGCGGCTCATGGCCGCAACATCAAGGTGACGATGGACCTGGTACCCAACCACACCAGCTCGCAGCATCCCTGGTTTCAGGCCGCGCTGGCCGCCGGGCCCGGGACCGATCAGCGGGCGCGCTACATCTTCCGCGACGGCACCGGCCCAGGCGGCGCCCGTCCGCCCAATAACTGGGTTTCGGTGTTCGGCGGGTCGGCCTGGATGCGCGTCACAGAGCGCGACGGGCGCCCCGGTCAGTGGTACCTGCACCTGTTCGACGCCGAGCAGCCGGACCTCAACTGGGAGAACCCGGAAGTGTTCGAGGACTTCGAGAAGACGCTGCGGTTCTGGCTGGATCGCGGCATCGACGGCTTCCGCATCGACGTCGCCCACGGGATGGCCAAGCCACCCGGCCTGCCCAACATGAAGAACCCCGGCATCGAGATGCTGAAGCTCGACGACGACGATCCGCGGTTCAACCACGACAACGTCCACGAGATTCACCGCGCAATCCGCTCGGTGCTCGACGACTATCCGCAGGCGGTCGCGATCGGCGAGGTGTGGGTGTTCGACAACGAGCAGTTCGCCAAGTACCTGCGGGCCGACGAGCTGCACCTGGGCTTCAACTTTCGGCTGGTGCGGGCCGAGTTCGATGCGGCCGAGATCAAGCACGCGATCGAGAACTCACTGGCGGCAGCCGCCATCGAAGGCGCCACCCCGACGTGGACGTTGTCCAACCACGACGTGGACCGTGAGGTCACCCGATACGGCGGCGGGGCTGCGGGTCTGTCGCGAGCGCGGGCGATGGCGTTGATGATGCTGGCGCTGCCCGGCGCGGTGTTCGTCTACAACGGCGAGGAACTCGGCCTGGCCAACGTCGAGCTGCCAGACGAGGTGCTTGTCGACCCGGTGTGGGAGCGCTCCGGGCACACCGAACGCGGCCGCGACGGCTGCCGCGTGCCGATGCCGTGGAACGGCGCTACTCCCCCGTTCGGGTTCGCGGACAACCCGCACACATGGCTGCCGATCCCGCCGGAGTGGGCGTCGCTGACCGTCGAGCGCCAGCTAGCCGACCCCGATTCGACGCTGGCGTTCTTCCGCCGGGCGCTACAGCTGCGCGCGCAGCGGCCGGAGCTCGCCGGTTCGTCGATCGCGTGGCTGGACAGCCCGGCCGACACGCTGGTGTTCAGGGTGCGCGGCGGCGGGCTGGTCTGCGCGCTGAACGCGGGCGAGGGGCCGATGGCGCTGCCCGACGGTGAGGTGTTGTTGTCCAGCGGCCCGGTCGGCGACGGTGTGCTGCCGCCGGACAGCGCCGCGTGGCTGGTGGCAAGCTCGCCGCTACATCAGCAGCAGCGGATCGCCGCGGCGACGGTAGACCGATCCGAACCGGGCGTCGATACGCAGCCAGGCCGGCAGGACCCGCACGCGGACAATCTCGTCGGCCGCTTCGGGGGCGACGAAACCCATCGCGGTCAACGCGAACACGCACCGCAACGGGATCCCCGCGCTGCCCTCGGCGCCCTCGACCCGGACCACCTCCTGATCCAGCAGCGACACCGGCGGCCCTTGTCCCCCATGCTCCTTGGACAGCTCGACGCCGCGCTGTGCGAGGTTGAGTACCGCACGGGCCGGGACGTCGTCGAGGTGGACGAAACCCGCCTCAGGCGGCAGGGCACCGCGCCACGCCGAGTCCATCGGGAAGCCGGGATCGACATGGCCCGACGCGTCCATGGCCGCCAACCCGCGCAAGAGCTCATCGGCGCCCGCGGAGATGTCGGCCGGGCGGACCCGTCCGCGCACCACCCGGCTGGCCAGCACATCGAAGCCCGTGGCGGTCCACGCCGCCAGCAACCCGTCGGAGCGCTGACGCAGCCGAATCACCGCGGCGTCGTCAAGCCGCTGCGCCCGCTCGACGAACGTCGCCAAGTCGGCGTGCTGCGCGGTGTCCAGCCACAGCCCGCGCTCCTGGCCGCCCGTCATCGCAAGAAGCGCTGCAGGTAATCCCGCTGAGCCGGCGTCAACCGCAGCAGCCGCTGCTCGTGGATGTGGACGGTGGCCAGCTGCGACTCGGCGATCACCGACGGCCGAGAGTCGGGGTCGGCCGTCACCGACCGCACCTCGTAGCCGAGCGTGAAGTCGACGGCGCGCAGCCGATTCACCCAAATACTCACCTGCAGAGGCGAATCGACCAGACGCAGCTGTCCCCTGTAGGTCAGCTTGACCTCGGCGATGAGCAGCCCCGTCGTCGTGATCTCGGCGCCGAACGGCTCGCGCAGGAACGGCACCCGCGCCTCTTCCAGGATCGTCACCATGGTCGCGTGGTTGATGTGCTGGTACATGTCGATGTCCGACCAGCGCACCGGCACCGGCGTGATGAACTTCTCGCCCACTATCCCGTCGGACCCGTCCCACTCGTGCGCGTCATCGCCCGGATCTGCCGGGCTGCAACCGACAGGGTCGCCAAATCGCGTTCACCATCCACATGGATCTCCGTCAACGTGCGGCGTGCCCGGCCCACCCGGGAGGTGTTCGTGTGCTCCCACTCGGCGATCTTCTGCTCACCGCTTTCATCGGGTTCTCCCACAGCCAGCACATCGAAACACAGCGACCGTAGCGAGCCGTAGATGTCGTCGCGAATCGCCAACCGCGCCAACGAGTGCCAGCGATCGTCGCGCGGCAGCTCGGAGACGGCGGTGAGCAGCCCGTCGATGCCCAGGTGACCCATCAACGCGAAATAGGTGTCGGCGACCTCCGAGGTGTCACGTTCGATGATGTCGGAGATGTCGATGATGTCGAGCAGGCTGTAGCTGTACAACGCGGCGGCCACGGTGCCGGCCAAATCCTCAGTGGCCCCGTGAGAAACGAACTCGGTGGCCACCTTCGCGACGATGTCACGGTCCGCGCCGCGCAGCCACCCCGGGATGCGCGGAGCAAGCGACCGCACCTGCGCGCGGAAGCGGTTGATCTCGGCGCCGACCGCCAGCGGCTGCGGGCGGTAGTTGAGCAGCCAGCGCGCGGCTCGGTCGATCAGCCGTCGCAGGTCCAGCGTCATCCGGTCCGACACCACCGTCGGAATGCCGCCCTGTTCGCCGGCCTCCCGAATGCGTCGCCAGGTGTCGCCGATCCCGAAGATCGCGTCGGTCGCGACGAAGGTCCGCACCGCGTCAACCGCAGTCACCCCGGCGTCCACGCTGACCCGGTAGGCGAACGTGATACCGCCGCAGTCGACGACGTTGTTGACCAGCATCGTGGTGACGATCTCGCGTCGCAGCTGGTGCGAGCGGATCTCGGCGGTGAAGTGGTCGCGCAGCTCGGCGGGGAAGTATTGCGGCAGCCGCGACGCGAACACGTCTTGCTCGGGCAGCTCGCCGGCGAGCACCTGATCCTTCAGGTCGAGCTTGACGTGCGCCATCAACGTCGCCAGCTCCGGTGAGGTCAGGCCGAGCCCGAGATCGTGGCGCCGCCTGATCTCCTTCTCCGACGGCAGCGCCTCGAGTTCGCGGTTCAGCCCGCGGCGGGTCTCGAGGTCTTTGATCTGTCGTGCGTGCACGTTGAGCAGGCTGACCGCGTTGGCGCGGCTGGTGCCCATCAGATCGTTCTGCTCGGTGTTGTCCGCCAGCACCAGCTCGCCGACCTCGTCGGTCATCGACTCCAGCAGCGCGGTCCGATCGTCGGCCTTGACCTTGCCCGCGGTGACCAGCGAGTCGACCAGGATCTTGATGTTGACCTCGTGGTCGGAGCAGTCGACGCCCGCGGAGTTGTCCAGCGCATCGGTGTTGATCCGGCCGCCGCACAGGTCGAACTCGATCCGACCGCGTTGCGTGATGCCGAGGTTGCCGCCTTCACCGATCACCTTGGCGCGCAGCTGGTTTGCGTTGACCCGCACGGGATCGTTGGTGCGGTCACCGACGTCGGCGTTGGACTCGGACTCCGCCTTGACGTAGGTACCGATCCCGCCGTTGAACAGCAGGTCCACCGGGGCACACAACACGGTCCGAATCAACTCGGGGGGCGTCATGTCGGTGAGGTCGTCGTCGATCTGCAGGGCGCGACGCACCTGGCGACTCAGCGGGATCGACTTCTGTTCGCGGCTGTACACGCCGCCGCCCTGGCTGATCAGCGATGTGTTGTAGTCGGCCCAGCTGGACCGCGGCAGCTTGAACAGCCGCTCACGTTCAGACCATGACGGGGCGGCGTCGGGGTCGGGATCGAGAAAAATGTGCCGGTGGTCGAACGCGGCGATCAGCCGGATGTGTTTCGACAGCAGCATGCCGTTGCCGAACACGTCGCCGCTCATGTCACCGATGCCGATGACGGTGAAGTCTTCGGTTTGGGTGTCGACGCCCATCTCACGGAAGTGTCGCTTCACGCTTTCCCACGCGCCCTTGGCGGTAATGCCCATGGCCTTGTGGTCATAGCCGACCGAACCGCCGGACGCGAACGCATCGCCGAGCCAGAACCCGTATGACTCCGCGACATCGTTGGCGATGTCGGAGAACGTCGCGGTGCCCTTGTCGGCGGCGACCACGAGGTACGCGTCGTCGCCGTCGCGCCGGATCACCCGGTCGGGGGCGATGACCTTGCCGGTGCGACGGTCGACATTGTCGGTCACGTCGAGCAGCCCGGCGATGAACCGCCTGTAACAGGCGATGCCCTCGATGCGCTGCGCATCGCGGTCGGCGGCCGCGTCGCCGGTCGGCAGCGGCGGCCTCTTGATGACGAAGCCACCTTTGGCGCCGACCGGGACGATGACGGCGTTCTTGACCTCCTGGGCCTTGACCAGACCGAGGATCTCGGTGCGGAAGTCTTCACGGCGATCCGACCAGCGCAGGCCCCCGCGTGCGACCCAGCCGAACCGCAAATGCACGCCCTCCACCCGCGGCGAGTAGACGAAGATCTCGAACTTCGGTCTGGGTAAAGGCACTTCGTCGATCAACTCGTCGTTCAGCTTGAACGACGCCACGCCCTGTGCGCGGGCGGAACCCTCCCTGGTCACGAAGTAGTTGGTACGCAACGTCGCCTGGACCAATGACGCGAACGCGCGCAGCACGCGATCGGTGTCCAGGCTCACCAGCGCGTCGATGTCCTTTGCGACCGCGGCGGCGGCGGCTTGCTTATCGCGTTGCCTCCTCGACGATTCCGGCTCGAACAGCGCCTCGAACAACTCGACCAACGACTTCGCGGTGTGGGGGTTGTCATTGAGCACAGACTCGATGTGCGTCTGGCTGTACGGAAAACCCACCTGGCGCAGGTACTTTGCGTACGCGCGCAGGATCACCACCTGCTGCCAAGTCAGGTCGGCCCGCAGCACAAGCTCGTTGAACCGGTCGATTTCGGCTTGGCCATACCAGATCGCGGTCACGGCGTCGGAGAAGCGCACGGAGGTCTCGTCGCGCTCGGGTCCTTCCGACGCCATAGGGATGGTGGGGTGCACCGAGATCTTGAACTGGTAGATCCACACCGGCAGCCCGTCGGGTCGCGTGACGGTGAACGGCCGCTCCTCCAGCACGATGACCCCCATGCACTGCAGCATGGGCAGCAACTGGCTCAGCGATGCCGACCGGCCACCGAGGAACCACGTGAGCTGGGCGATGTGGTCGTCGCCTTCGGCAAACACCAGCTTGACCGAATCATCTTGCAGCCCTTCGATTATCGCAATGTCGGCGATCGCGTCGAACGGCGAGACGGCCTGCTTGTAGACCTCTGGGAAGGCGTCGGCGTAGTGCTCGGCCTGCTCCTGGTCTATCGATCCGGACTGCACCGCGCCGATCAGCCGGTCGGCCCACGTGCGCGCGGCCTCGGTAAGCAACGCCTGCACGCGCAGCCGGTTGTCCTCCGACGTGTCGACCTTGGCGTTACGGGTATCGTCGGGCAGCCTGACCGTGAAATGCACCACTGCCCACGGTGATTCGCTAACCCGGGCCGTGTAGTCGATGCTCGCGCCGCCGAACTCGCGGACCAGGATGTCCTGCATCTCCAGCCGCACCACCGTGGTGTAACGGTCGCGCGGAAGATACACCAAGGCCGACACGAAATGGCCGAGCTGGTCGGCGCGCAGGAACAGCAGTGTGCGGCGCCGCGAGCCCAGGTCGATCACCGCGGTCGCCATCGCCAGCAGCTCGTCGACATCGAGCGCGAACAGCTCCGAGCGGGGGAACGTCTGGATCACGTCGAGCAACAGCTGGCCGGCCAGTGAGCTTTGGTCCCGTCCGGACTTGGCCAGCGCCTCGTTGACCCGGCGCGAGATGACGGGGATCTCCAGCACGTTGGCGTTCATCGCCGCGGCGGTGAACATGCCGACCAGGCGATGCTCGAAGGCTTGCCCGCCGGAGTTGTCGCGGATGACAACCACGTACGGGTAGGCGCCGTAGCGCAGGTAGCTGGGAATCGTCGCCTGTGCCAGCACCAGCAGGTCGTCGGATTCGGTGAGCGGCGGGAAAACGTCCTGGCGCAGCCTGAGCACGCCGAGCCGGCTCGCTTCGTCGACACAGGCGTCGCCGTCGCCTACCGAGCACCTCTGGTAGCCGAGCAACACGAAATGCCCGTCCACGAGCCACCGCAGCAGCTGGGCGACCTCGTAGCGATCGGCGGCCGGGAAGCGCCCGGAGTTGTCGGAGTCGAGCGCGTCGGCGAGCTTGAGCAGCGCCTCGGTCATCGCGGTGGAGTCGCGCGCCACCTGCCAGGCGTCCGCCAGCACGCTCGGAAGCAGCCGCTCGGCCCCGGCCACCGCCTTGCGATCAACCGACGGCGCCAGTTGCACGTGAATCCACGCCTCGTCGATCCCGTCGCCGGCGCCGTCGGCGGCAGGCGTGATATCGATCAGCTCGCCATCCGGTCCGCGGTGGACCCGGAACACCGGGCTCATGATGGCGAGATAGGCAACGCCAAGCCGGTGCAACAGCACGGTCACCGACTCCATCAGCGTCGGCGCCTGGTCGGTCACCAACTGCAGCGCCGGACCGAAGCCGTCTGCGTCATCGCCGAGGTAGGCGGCGATGTTCGTGGTTTCGGGCTCGCGGCGGGCGCCCAGCTTGCGGTGGGCGGCAAGCATCGCAGCCGAGACCATCTCCTCGGGATTGGTCTGCTCGACCGCTGCATCGCCCGTGATGGGTTCCGGCTCAGGCGCGTCACCCTGCGGCCCGCGGTAGGTGTCGGCGTAGACCCGGGTGATCGCCTCGACGGCCGCGGGAGATTCTTTGGCGGACTTGTCCCACCCCGCTCGGTCACGGGTGTTGGCTTCGGGCTTGACCGTCATGCGGATCGCTCCTGCTTCGGGGCTGCGGGCCGGCACTGGCACGCAGCCCCGCCCACCCTAGTCGCGCGTCAGCCTGCGGTGCGTCACCCGATGCGGACGAGCGGCCTCAGGACCGAGCCTATCGACCTTGTTCTCCTCGTAAGCGGCGAAGTTGCCTTCGAACCAGAACCATTTGGCTTCGCTGTCGGCATCGCCTTCCCACGCCAGGATGTGCGTGCAGGTGCGGTCCAGGAACCAGCGATCGTGGGAGATCACCACCGCGCAGCCGGGGAACTTCTCCAGCGCGTTCTCCAGCGAACCCAGCGTCTCGATGTCGAGGTCGTTGGTCGGTTCGTCCAGCAGGATCAGGTTGCCGCCCTGCTTGAGGGTCAGCGCGAGGTTGAGCCGGTTGCGTTCGCCGCCGGAGAGCACACCGGCCGGCTTCTGCTGGTCGGGACCCTTGAAACCGAACGCCGACACGTAGGCCCGCGACGGGATCTCGTTCTGGCCGACCTCGATGTAGTCCAGCCCGTCGGAAACCACCTGCCAGACGGTCTTGTTCGGGTCGATGCCGGCGCGTTCCTGGTCGACGTAGCTGATCTTGACCGTGTCCCCGACCTTGACGCTGCCGCTGTCCGGCTTCTCCAGGCCGACGATGGTCTTGAAGAGCGTGGTCTTGCCGACGCCGTTGGGCCCGATCACGCCGACGATGCCGTTACGGGGCAGCGTGAAGGAAAGATCCTTGATCAGCATGCGGCCTTCGTAGCCCTTGTCGAGGTGGTCGACTTCGACCACGAGGTTGCCCAGCCGCGGACCGGTGGGAATCTGAATCTCTTCGAAGTCGAGCTTGCGGGTCTTCTCCGCCTCGGTGGCCATCTCCTCGTAGCGCTGCAGCCGAGCCTTGCTCTTGGCCTGCCGCGCCTTGACACCTGAGCGCACCCACGCGAGCTCCTCCTGCAGCCGTTTCTGAAGCTTGGCGTCCTTGCGGCCCTGCACGGCCAGCCGCTCGGCCTTCTTCTCCAGGTAGGTGGAGTAATTCCCCTCGTACGGATAGGCGCGGCCGCGGTCCAGCTCGAGGATCCACTCGGCGACGTTGTCGAGGAAGTAGCGGTCGTGGGTAACGGCCAGCACCGCGCCCTTGTAATTTGCCAGGTGCTGCTCGAGCCACTGCACGCTCTCGGCGTCGAGGTGGTTGGTGGGCTCGTCGAGCAGCAGCAGGTCGGGCTTGCTCAGCAGCAGCTTGCACAGCGCCACCCGGCGCCGCTCGCCGCCGGACAGGTGCGTGACCGGCTCGTCGGGTGGCGGGCAGCGCAGCGCGTCCATCGCCTGCTCGATCTGCGAATCCACATCCCACGCATCGGCGTGGTCGAGCTCCTCCTGGAGCCGGCCCATCTCCGCCATCAGCTCGTCGGAGTAGTCGGTGGCCATCAGTTCTGCGACCTCGTTGAACCGGTCGAGCTTGGCCTTGATGTCGCCGAGGCCCTCCTCAACGTTGCCGCGGACGGTCTTCTCCTCGTTCAGCGGCGGCTCCTGCAGCAGGATGCCGACGCTGGCGCCGGTAGCCAGGAACGCGTCGCCGTTGTTCGGCTTGTCCAATCCGGCCATGATCCGCAAGACGCTCGACTTACCCGCCCCGTTGGGGCCGACAACGCCGATCTTCGCCCCGGGAAAGAAGCTCAGCGTGACATCGTCGAGGATGACTTTGTCGCCGTGCGCCTTGCGGACCTTCTTCATCGTGTAGATGAACTCAGCCATGATGCCTTTCTTGGTCCGTCGTACTGCTCGCGGACCATGGTAGGCGTGGCCGTCTGGCGCTAAGCCGACAGAGTCAGCCCGTTGTCGCCGAATCCGGACTGGTCCGCAGGGGAGGCGTCCTCCCCGTCATCGGTCAACCCGCTCTCGTCGGCCGCCGGCTCCGCGTCTGCGTCGGCGACCGGCCGCTGCGCGGTGTCGGGCCCCGTGTACACGGTCTTCTCGAGGCGCGCGACGCATCGGGAAAGGTCCGGTCCCACGGCGTTGGCCCGCAACTCCGGCGTGGAGCGGCGGATGCCGTCGCGGTCCTCGTATTCGCTGGTGTGGACAGTGCCGACCACAATCACCGGTGAGCCCTTGCCCAGCGCCGCCCCGACGCCCGTCACCAGGCGGCCCCAGCAGTTGACCGTGATGTACAACGAGTTGCCTGCCGTCCATGTTCCGTCGGCGCCGCGCCGACGTGAGTTGCTGGCGACCCGGAATTTGATGAGCTCCTGGCCGCCCACCGTGCGCCGTATCGGGTCGGTGACGATATTGCCGACGACGGTCAGTGGTGTTTCGAACATGGTGATCCCTTCCTCATTCATTGGTTCGGCGGCACGCGCAACCGCGTTGTCACCGGTGACACCGCCATTCACCGCGAGACCGCCGACAGATCGGCCGTTGTGGCCGCCTCCGCCCCGTGGGCTGTGGATGAAGTGCGCGCTGGGGATAAGCGCCCGTAGGTTGAAGCCCATGACCGTCTGGATCACCCGCCGCGACGAAGCCGACGTCGCCGCCGAACTCGCCGGCGCGCCGCCGGGTCCGCTCGCCGGCATCCGGGTCGCCGTCAAGGACAACATCGACGTCGCCGGCCTGCCCACCACCGCGGCGTGCCCCGAGTTCGCCTACCGGCCGCGACGCGACGCCGCGGCCGTGGCGGCACTGCGCGCCGACGGCGCCGTCGTCGTCGGCAAGACCAACCTCGACCAGTTCGCCACAGGCCTGGTCGGCACACGTTCGCCGTACGGCGTCGTGCCCGACCGCCAGCGCCCCGAATTCATCAGCGGCGGTTCAAGTTCCGGCTCGGCGGTGGCCGTCGCGCTGGGTCAGGCCGACATCGCGGTGGGCACCGACACAGCCGGGTCGGGCCGGGTGCCCGCGGGGTTGCAGGGCATCGTCGGCATCAAACCGACCGTCGGTGTGATCAGCACCGACGGGGTCGTCCCGGCGTGCGAATCCTATGACTGTGTAACGATTTTCGCCGAAGACCTGGAACTGGCCAACCGTGCGATGGCGGTGATGGCCGCGGCCGCGCCGCACCGCCGGTGGCCCGAAGACACCCGGCTGGCGGCGCCTCCGCGACCCGTCGTCGCGGTGCCTGAGGAACTGCCCGAACTCGATCGGAACTGGCGCTCGGCATTTGACGCCGCGGTGACAACACTGTCGCGGGCAGGCGCACGCATCGTCGCGGTCGACATACGCCCGTTCCTCAACGCGGCGAAGCTGCTCTACGACGGCGCGCTGGTCAGTGAACGCTACGCGGCGGTGGGCGAATTCATCGACACGCATCCGGACGCCGCGTTCGACCCCACCGTGCGCGCCATCATCACCGGGGCCCGTGACATCCCCACCCACGAGCTCGTGCGCGACCGCCGAGAGGTCGAGCGGCTGCGCCGCATCGCGATGGCCGAGATCGAGGGCGCCGACGCGCTGCTGGTTCCCACTGCGCCGCTGCACCCCCGAATCGACGACGTGGCCGCCGACCCGATCGGTGTGAACGCGAGGCTGGGAACCTACACCAACTTCTGCAACCTGTTCGACATGTGCGGGGTCGCGGTGCCGGCGGGAACGGCGGGTGACGCACAGTTCGGAGTGACCGTGCTGGGCCGCGCGTTCGACGACGCGGTAGCGCTCGATGTGGCGGCTGGCATCGCCGAAGGGCAGGCGGTTCACGATGTTTGGCCGCTGAGCGCCGCCTCCCACGTCGAGCTGGTGGTGTTCGGCGCACATCTGCGCGGCGGCCCGCTGGCGCACCAGCTCACCGACCTCGGCGCCCGCTTCGGCGGCGAGCTGACCACCGCGCCGCGCTACCGGATGACGGTGCTGGACACCACACCTGCCAAGCCCGCGATCACGCGATGCGCCGACGGCGTCGCCGGCACGGCACTGACCGGACATCGATGGTTGCTCTCCCCCGCCGCGCTCGGCACGTTCCTGGCGACGCTGCCGGCGCCGATGCAACTCGGCAAGGTCGAATTCGCGGACGGCACATGGCGAACGGCGTTCGGGTGCGACGGCGTCGCAGCGGCCGGCGGCACGGACATCAGCGGCTACGGAAGCTGGCTCGCCGCGGTGGCCGCGGGCGCTGTCAGCTAGGTCGGGTGCCCGCGTCGCGGCGGGCCATCTCGGCCAGCATCGCATTGTAGGCGGCGAGGTCGGCGTCGTCGTCGCGTTCGGCGGCGCGGTCCAGCCGCCTGGCGGTGCGCTGGTCGCTGCGTCGCCATTGGATCAGCAACGCGATCAGCACGATCGCCAGTGGCACTTCGCCTGCGGCCCAGGCGATTGCGCCGCCGAGGTGTTGATCGCCGAGCAGGTCGGTGTGCCAGCTCAGGTGAAGCGAGCGGTAGAAATCTCCGCCCAGCACGGTGTCGTAGCTCATCATCACCACACCGAAGAACGCGTGCAGCGGCAGCGACGCGAACACCATGCCGACCTTGGCCACGTGCGGGATGGGTCGCGGAGTCGGGTCGATGCCGATCACCACCCAATAGAACAGGTAGCCACTGATCAGGAAGTGCGCGTTCATCAGCGTGTGGGCCATGTGATTGCCCGCCACCGCGTTGAAGATGCCGCCGAGGTAGAGCGCATAGAAGCCGGCGATGAACAAGATGGTCGCCACGATCGGATTGGTCAGGAAGCGAGACAGCTTGCTGTGCAACGCGATCAGGATCCACTCGCGCAGGCCCGGGGGCTCGCCGCGGCCGGCCGCGGGCAGCGCGCGCAATGCCAGCGTGACAGGACCGCCGAGGACCAGCATGATCGGCGTCAGCATCGACAGCGCCATGTGGGCGACCATGTGCATGCTGAACATCGCCGGCATATAGCGACCGACACCCGACGACGTCACGAACAGCAGCAGCGCGCAGCCGCACAGCCACGCCGCCGTCCGTCCGGACGGCCACGCGTCCCCGCGGCGGCGCAGCCGGCGCACCCCGGCCAGGTACAGCAAAGCCATCACGATCGCGGCGGTGCCGAAGATCAGGTCGAAGCGCCAGTCGAACAGCACACGCGCCACCGTCGGTGGGCCGGCGAAGTCATAGCCGATCTCGACTTCTTGGATCGATGGATTCAGGATCGCCGGCGGGGGCGGCGGGGTGCGGCCGAGCCCGACCGCGATGCCGAACGTCAGCCCGAAGACCACCGCCTCGGTCGACGCCAGCCGGATCAGCGGCCCGCGGGCGCCGGGGTCCGCGCGCAGCGCGACGAGGCTGACACGGCGTTGCCGCCAGCCCAGCACCCCGAGCAGACACAGGGCCACGGCCTTGGCGATGACGAGCCGGCCGTAACCACTGTCGATCAGGTCGACCAGACGGGTCCGGACTAACGCGTTGATCACGCCGCTGAGGGCCATGGCGACGAAGCACCACAGCGCGATCGCCGAGAACCGCCGCGCGGAGAGGTCCGCGTGGTCGCCGCGGCGCATCGCGTGGGCGAGCAAGGCCAGCAGCCCGCCGGCCCACAGGGCGCCGGCGGACAGGTGGATCAGCAGGCTGTTGGTGGCCAGGTCGTGCGAGCCGCCTGCCGAGGAGTGGCCGGTGAGGCCGAGCGGCACCAACGTCACCAGCGCGCCGGCCAGCAGGAACGGCGTCCATGACCAGCGCAGCACGGGCAGGCTGGCCAGCGTCACCGCCGCGGCGATGAACGCCGTCCAGCGCCACGCGGTCGCGGTGTCGACGAGGCTGGCGAGCGACCACAGGGTCGCCGGGTTGAGGAGATGGCGTACCGAACGGCCCGAGACGTCGGAAAGCGTGAGTGGCACCAGCAGTGCCGCGCACACCGCCCACACACCCGACGCGACCGTGCCGAGCCGCAGCGACCGGTACCCGGCCGCGTCGAGCACGCCGTTGTCTTGCGGCGGCACCAGGAACGCGGCGAGCAGGAATGATCCGACGGCGATGACGGCGGCGATCTCGCCCGCCGCGCGGACGAACGGCAGGCCGTACGTCGTGACCGGCCCGGGGTCCGGCAGCCCGGTGGCAGTCAGCGCGTCGGCCACCGACAGTGCTCCGATGGCCGCGGCGGTGACGCCTGCCAGGACCGCCACGCCGGTCAGCACAGGCCACACACGACGCGTCATGCGTCCAGCGTATGGCGTTAAGACGGCGGGAACCCGCCGGTGGCCACGGGTCCCCACCGACGCGGCGTGATCCGGATCAGGCACGTGCGTTGGTCGATCATCGCCTGCCGGTATTCGTCCCAGTTCGGGTGCTCCCCGGCGACGGCACGGTAGTAGTCGACGAGCGGTTCGACGCCGTCGGGCACGTCGATGACCTCGGCGTCGCCATCGACGTGCACGTAGGGACCGTTGAACTCGTCCGAGAGCACCACGACGCTGGCACGCGGCTGTCGGCGGATGTTGACGCTCTTGGCCCGTTGTGGATAGCTGGCGATCACGATCCGGCCGGCGGCGTCGACGCCGGCGGTGACCGGCGAGCTTTGGGGCGACCCGTCGCGGCGGAATGTGGTCAGCACCATGCGGTGCCTGGGACGGACGAAGTCGAGCAGTTCGGGTCGTCCGACGACCTCGGCGGTGGCGATTCTTCCTGGCATGGATTCACGGTAGCCAGCTGAGTAGAACGCGCGCCGTCAACGGGTAGTGGACTACTCGTGACCATGTCGTACCCCCGTCATACGTTCGTGTGGAACGGGCAGGAACGCCCGACACGACGAGAGGAGGGAAGGCGATGGGCACGATTCTGGTCGCCGTGCTGTCGGTCGGCGTGCCATTGGCCGCCCTCGGGCTCTACGACCTACAGGAGTCGCTGGAGC
Source organism: uncultured Actinomycetota bacterium (assembly GCA_963811535.1). Lineage (GTDB taxonomy): Bacteria > Actinomycetota > Actinomycetes > Mycobacteriales > Mycobacteriaceae > Mycobacterium. The sequence continues at coordinate 386,689 of CAWERF010000006.1, forward strand.
GCTGGGAGCAGGAGCGCCACGCCCAGGACTAGTTGTTCTGGGTTAGGCGGTCTTCTTCCGTTCCCGCCTGAGCTGTATCTCGCGCTCGTAGAACTGGTCGCGGGAAACCCCTTCGATCCGGTCCATGTCGAGCAGGATCGCCCGCAACTCCGCCAAGAACGCCGCACGCCGGTCGGCAAGGTCCGGTGCCGGCTTGAGCAGGCCTTGATCGGCGACCACCTGTCGGGCGGTGGCGAACAGTAACGCCGACACCGACTCATTGCTGTGCACCCGATCTTGCGCGACGTACTGGCGGCCCACGCCCATGGCAAGCTTGGTCAGTTCCTTTTCGCTGACCTCGGCGGGCGCGTCGCGCAACACATCAGCGACGATCTCGTAAGCCTCGAAGAACGGCCGCAGCATCGCATGAGCCATCAGCGGCTTCTTCGCGTGTAGCAGCTTGTCGATGTCGTCGCCGCCGGCTTGCACGTGCGCTTCCCAGTCTTGGTGCCACGCCATTTCCTCGGCGACGTGCTCACGGAACGCGGCCGAATCGGCGAAGTAGAACTCGAACTTCAGCAGGTCCCGCAGCCGTATCACCTGAGCCCAGAAGGCCTCCAACCGATCGCCCTGCGCGCGCGCGGCGTAGGCCAGGGCCAGTTCGACGATCGACGTTTCCAAAAACGCGTCGACCACCGTGTTGCGGTAGAACGCCGCCTCGTGTTCGTGCTGGGGTTCGATGAGCCATACCGGTTCCCGGCCACCGTCCACGCGCGTCACGGGGTGGCCGTTGGACAATGCGTCCACCGCCGCCCGCACGCCGTCGTTGGTGCGCAGCCGTAGCGTGCTGTTGGTCACCGGCGTCTGTTTGCGATCGAGGTAGTCCAGTGAGTCCTGCAGCGTGTGATGGAGCTGGTCAAGCGTCAGCGCCACGCCCCGGGTGGCCAGCAGCAGTGCCGACACCAGACCGGTCGCGTTGACCGGGGTGGCGCGCAGGATCCGCCAGGCGACCTCGAAGGCCATTTTCTGCATCGCCAGCCGCTTGGCCGCCGGGTCCTGGGCGATCGCGCCATGCGGCGGCCCGAGATACTGCCGCATCGACACCGCCTCCGGGAAGCGCACGTAGATCTTGCCGTAGTTGCGCTCGCCCTGGGCCTTGATGAATCTGTACATCCAGCCGAGACCCTCGGGCGTCTTCTCGCCGCCACGCGCGTAGTCGGCGTACTCGGCGACCTCGTGCAGTTGGTCGAAGCTGATCGACGCCCCCTGCAGCAGGATGTCCTCGCTGCGTCCGTCGAGGTACGCGTCTGCGACGTAGGTGAGCAGTCCCAGCTTCGGCGGCAGCATCTTGCCGGTGCGCGACCGGGTGCCCTCGATCGACCAGGTCAGGTTGAACCGCTTCTCGACGACGTAGCCCACGTACTCCTTGAGCACGTACTTGTAGAGCGCGTTGTCGCCGATATTGCGGCGGATGAAGATCACGCCTGCACGGCGCATCAGCGCGCCAAAGGGCGGGAACGCCAAGTTAATGCCGCCGAACATGTGGACGGGGGGCAGATGGTTCTCCTGCATCGCCAACGGCACGACAGCGCCGTCGATGTAGGACCGGTGGGAGAACAGCAGCACCGCCGGATGCTCCTCCAGCGCACGACGCATGGTCTCGACCTGCTCACGGTCGTAGTCGATATTGCGATCGAAGCCACGGCTGAACAATCGGTTCAGCGCGGGGACGAGGTCGACCGAGAACCGGCTCCATCCGGTGGCGAGTTCGTCGAGCATTTTCCCGGCGGCTTCGACCGTGGCTCCGGGAATTTTCTCCAGACCGGACCGGAACCGCGCGGACGCGAGCATCTCGGGCTTGACCAACCGAGGTGACTTGTATTCGGGTCCAAGCAAACGCAATTCGACCCGCTCGATGGCCAGGGCCGCCCGGCGTAGCACAAAGCGGGCGAAGTCGCGCGGGTTATCGCCGACGGTGGTGTCCTGCCACTGCTGGCGCAGTTCGGAGACCTTGGCCGGTTCTCCGGCGACCACCCTGGCCCGCGACGGGTCTTTGCGCAGGATGCGGCGTTGAAGAAGCTCCGGGGGGCGGTAGGTGTCGCGACCCGACAGCAGTCCCACAACCTTCACGCGGGTCGGAAGGCCGCCGGGCACCCAGAACACCCGGACGGGCACCACCGTCCGGTCCTCGTCGGCCTCCAGCTCCTCGACGAGCTGCGCCACGACACCCGGTGGCGGATCATCGCCGGGCAGCTGCAGCACTTCGACTTTGGTGTCAGGGTGCTCGCGCCGCTGCTGCTGCACCCAGTCGTTCAGCAGTTCGAGCTCGGCCGGCGACGACACCGATGCCAGCACCAGCGCGTCATCGGTCGCTGAAAAGCTCGCGAAGTCGTCGGCGCGCCCGCTCATGATCGCCCTTTTGTGACGGCCGTAGGGCTCGCTGTCGAGTTCGAGTTGCCCGCCGTGTCAGCGGTTTTCGCCGTCGCTTTCTTGGCCGCCGCCTTCCTCGGTGCGGCCTTCTTTGCCGCCTTCTTGGCCGGCGACCCCGCCGCCTTGGAACTCACGTGCAGCTCGGGCACCTCGCCGCGCGGCCAGTCTTTCAGAGTGTCCAGGTAGAGCTGCCGAATCTCGGCGATGCGCTCGGGCAGGTTCTCGACGGTCCAGTCGTCGACCGAAATCGGCGGATAGACAACGACATCGACGGTGCCGGGGTTGAACGTGGCAGAGTCGCGCCCGGCGATCACCTCGGCGTTACGGAGCACGATCGGCACGATCGGGATTCCCGCGGCCATCGCGATCCGGAAGGGCCCCTTCTTGAAGGGACCTACCTCGATGGTGTCGATTCGGGTGCCTTCGGGGGCAATCAGGATGGACAGGCCCTTGCGCGCCAGCTCCTCAACTTTGTGCAGTCCCTCGACGGCTTTGCGGGGGTCGTCCCGGTCGATGAACGCGGCGTCCATGACCCTGCCGATGGTGCCGACGATCGGATCGCTCTCCAACTCTTTCTTGCCGACGGAGGTGAAGTTGTCGCGGATCAGCGACCCGGCGATGATGGCGTCGACCTGGTTGCGGTGGTTGAAGATAAACACCGCGGGGCGCTGGGCGGTGAGGTTCTCCTCGCCGATCACGTTGATGTTGACGCCGGTGGTGGCCAACAGCGCCCGACCCCAGTTGGACGTCAAGAAGTTGACCCCGCGGCGCTTGCTGCCCGCCAGCAGCCCGATGCCGACCGCCCCCGCCGCGATCGGGGCCAGTGTCGCCACGCCGGCGAGCGTGCGCAGTTGAGACAACGGGTTGCTGCCGCTGCGGCTGGTGAAGCGCAGCACGGGCCAGCCCCGCTTGGCCGCCACCGACGCCAGCTTGCCCTCGGGATTGGTGGGCCGGGGATTGCCGACCAAGTACATCAGCGCGACGTCCTCGTCGCCATCGGCGTAGAAGTAGCTCTTCTTCAGGTCGATCCCGTGTTCGGCGGCGAACTTCTGCACCGCGTTGGCCTTGCCCGGTCCCCACAGGATCGGCTTTTCGACGCCGCCGGTCAGCACGCCGTTCTCGTCGACCTCGAACCGGTTGGACAGGATGTTTTCGATGCCGAGGAACCGGGCGACCGGTTCGACCTGGATGGTCAGCGCCGACGAGCTCAGCACCACGGTGTGGCCGCGGGCCTGGTGCGCGCGGACCAGTTCGCGCATCTCGGGATAGATGCGGGACACGATCTTCTGGACGAACAGGCGCTCGCCGATCTCGTCGAGGTCGGACAGCGACCGGCCCCGCATCATCGAGGCACCCCGGTAGATCAGCTGCTCGAAGTCGGCGCGGCCGAGCTGATGGTTCAGCGCCGCCTGCACCACGCCGATGAACTCGCCGATCCCGATCTCCCGGCGGCGAAACCTGTCCTGGGTCATGATCACGCCGGTGAAGCCCGCGACCAGGGTGCCGTCGAGGTCGACGAACGCCCCGATCTCCGGCCCCGGCGGGCTGGCCTCGACCTCGGCCACCGAGCCGGGCAGTCGCATGTTGCGGCGAGCGGTTTTGCGGCCGCCGCCGCCGGGGCTGCTCATGATGCCGCCTTCAACGACGCGGGAGCCACCCGACCCGGCCCGCCCAGGGCGAGCACCTCGTCGAAGCCTGCTATCAGAGACTTCACCCACAGCTCGTCCTCGGTGACCGAGGCGCGGTCGTAGCGGGTGGTCACCGTGACCATTCCGCCGCGAGAGATCAGCACGGCCATCATCGCCACCCCCGGTAAGGGTCCAAGCCCATACTGCCGCAACACTTTTGCACCTGCGACGTAGGTGTCGCCCGCATAGACCGGGACGTTGCTGGCCTGGACATCGGACGAGACGATCGCCCCTGCCATCGACTCCAGAATCGGGGCGGGCAGCAGGCTCAACACCGGCGCGATCGCACCGACCAAGTCGATCGCGGCTTCCTCACGGCGCCGCAACATCTGGGTGTGGATGTTGTGAATCCGGTCCCTGGGGTTGGAGATACCCAGGGGCGCGGCGATCATCACCCCGGCGAACCGGTTTCCCCCGGCCGGATCGGCCTCGGCGCGGGTGTTGACCGGTACCGCCATGCGCAGCTTCTCGATCGGCACGCCGAGCTCGTTGTGGTAACGCCGAAGTGCCCCTGTGAGCCCGGCCAGATACGCGTCGTTGATCGAGCCCTCGGCGGCTTTGGCCGCGGCGCGCAGATCCCCGAACTCGATGTCGATCGCCTCGGTGCGCGATGCCAGGCTGCGCCGGCGCAACAACGGCGACGGCTCGGCGACCGGGGACATGCCCCGCGCGCCGGACCGGGCGTACTCGATCACCCCGCCGATCATCGACACCGGGTCGCGCGCGACACGACCCGCCACATGCACGGCACCGGACAACGCGTCGCGCAGGCCGCCGGCGATCGCACCGGGCATGCGATTGAAGCCCGCGCGGGCGAGGTCGTTGCCCGTCAGGTCCTGGGGGATCGGCAGCGGCGCCGGATCGCGGGGTGTCGGATCGCGCTCGATGTCATAGATGTTGGAGAACATCTCGACCGCGCCGACGCCGTCGGTGACCGCGTGGCTCATGTGCAATAGCGTCGCGGCCTGGCCGTTTTCCAGCCCCTCCACCAACGTGGCCGTCCACAGCGGCCGGGAGATGTCCAGCGGCGACTGCAGCATCACCTCGGCGAGGTCGAGCACCTCGCGCATGGTCCCCGGCGCCGGGGCGCGGACGCGCCGTACGTGAAAGTTCAAGTTGAAGTCCGGGTCCACCACCCAGCGCGGCGCCGCGGTCGGCACCGTCGGACTGACGACCTTCTGCCGAAGCCTCAGCACGCGACGGGACGCGTTTTCGAAGACATCCTGGAACCGGCGCCAGTCGGGCGTTGTGTCCAGGATTTCCAGGGCCATGATCCCCGACCGCGTCCGCGGATTCGCCTCGCCGCGGTGCAACAGGATGTCCAACGCGTTGAGTTCTTCTGGCAACCCGGCCGCGTCGAGCGCATCAACCACCCGTGCCTCCCATCATCGCCACTCGTGCTCTCCCGTCGGACTCAACTGCGGAATCCACGCTAGTCCGCGGGCAGGCACGGCGGGAGGCATTCCCTTGGGCTTTCGGGAAGGCGCCGTTGGATAGACTTCCCGCGTTGCCCCCGTAGCTCAGCTGGATAGAGCAAGGGCCTTCTAATCCCTAGGTCGCACGTTCGAGTCGTGCCGGGGGCACATATTGTGGCTGGTGAACGGGTTACATAGTCCTTTTAATCACTTTGCTGACTTGCGCCAGTCCGCACACAGTCCGCAGGAGGTATGCTTGACGGGTGCTGAAACGCGCCTCACGATCGGGTGTTGAAGACCGCTGGCATCGCCCACCGCGGCGTGGTGAACAGGTTCCTCACCGCGCCGACGAACCCGGCCCCGGCCCCGGCTGTTGGTGTGTAGACCCCAAACACGGCACCCCGGCGACACTTGTCACCACCGCCCGGCACGGCCAGGGCAAGCGGTGGCTTGCCCGTTGGGTAGACCACGACGGCATCGAACGGTCCAAGGCGTTTGACCGCAAGGCCCAAGCCCAGGCGCACATCACCCAAGTCACCACCAGCCTGACCACCGGAGCCTATGTAGACACCCGGAAGTCAGCCGCACTATTCGGTGCCCTGGCTGAGGAATGGTTCGTGGCCAAGCGACCCCGACTCAAGCCGTCCACCCTCGGCGGCTACCGGTCCCTTCTGGACATGACCGTGCTCCCCCGCTGGGAGAACGTGAAGCTGGCTGACATCACGCACGCCGACGTTCAACAGTGGGTCACGTGGCTGACGACTAGCGCCGATGCGCGGCAACTGAGAACGACCGACAAGACGAAGGCGAAGCGGTCGCCCCTATCGGCTGGGCGTGCGATCCACGCGCACCGGGTGGTTAAGCAAGTCCTCGCCTTTGCCATTCGCACCAAACGCTTAGCGGCCAACCCCGCCGATGGGGTTGAGCTTCCCCGCGTGGTTGCGCGGGAGGAAACGGCGCTGAGTCACCGACAAGTTCAAGACCTCGTTGCCGGTGCAGGTGATATGGGTCCGATGGTTCTCACACTCGCCTACGGCGGGTTGAGGTTTGGCGAGTGTGCCGCTCTCCGCGTCGGAGACGTTGACCTAACACGTCGCCGGATTCTGGTGTCGAAAGCAATCGCCCAGGTGACCGGCGACGGGTTGATCGAGGACACCACCAAGACGCATCAGGCGCGGTCGGTGCCGATCCTGACGAAGCGGCTGGCCGACACGTTGCGCGACGCGACCAAGGGCCGCCAGGCCGATGAGTACCTGTTCCCCGCACCTGACGGTGGCCCTATGCGTAATTCCTACTTCCGCCATAGGTTCGATAAGGCTGCTGCTTTGGCCGGCTTGTCGGGCATCAGCCCAAAAACGTTGCGGCACACCGCGGGATCGCTGGCGCTGAAATCCGGTGCGTCCATCGTCACCACGTCCAAACTACTGGGCCACCACAACGTGACGACAACCGCCAATGTCTACTCGCACATGCTCCCGGACGACTTCGACTCGTTGGCCGCTGCGATGGATATGGCCGCGCGGGCTGCTGCTCCGGCCAGGCTTGTGGTACGACAGCTGATCGGCGACGGCCAGGCTGGGCGGTGAGGATTTTCTTTACTGCTATCAAGTACGGCGCCACGTGGTCCGGGAAATGCTCTGGCCGATATAGTTGCTGAAGAGGGAAGCGTCGCACTGTCACAACGGCGGGAGAAGCCCATGACCGGCCAGCCGGACTCACCCACAGGGCCGAGCTTCGAGCGTGATGTCCATCCTATGTTCCGCGAAAAGGACCGCGACTCGATGCTCAAAGCCTTCGACCTCTGGTCCCACAGCGACGTCCAGGCGCACCAGGACGCGATCCTTGAGCGCCTCCGCGACGGCACGATGCCCTGCGACGGGGCGTGGCCGCCGGAGCACATCGCCGTCTTCCAGCGCTGGATCGCCAGCGGGTCGGCGCCCTGAGCGCGCGCCGCGGTGACTGAGCAGCGCACGCCGGATGAATGATCTGAGCGCAACGGGCGCCAAACCTGCCCTTCGGCGGGCAGCTGCGGATGCGCTCGGTCGGTCCGTACTGGAACGACGAACACGAGATCTGCCGCGTCGCCGCGGCGACGGCTGACACCAACGGCAAGTGCACCCGATTCTTCTGGCTGACCCAGCGCGCCGTCGGCCAGATGCTCCGGCAAGGCAGCGGTCATGTCGTCAACGTCAGCGCCACCGTCGCGGACCACGCGGACTCCGCGGAGCCAACCGCGCTGGCTGCGCTGAGGAAGGGTGGCCTGGCCGCGGTCACCAGGTCGCTGGCTTGCCGCTCCGGGAGCGGACGCCGACCGGGTGCTCCTCTTCCTGCACGGCGGAGGTTACGAGCTCGGGTCGCTTCGCAGCGACGGCGAAGCTGAGATCAAGACCATCTGGGCGAAGGCCCGACCGAAGAGGTCCCCCGGCCACGGCGGCGAAGCGATCAGGCCCCACCGATCAACGACCGCGCCTCTGCGGGGCCGACTACGAGATCGTGAAGGTCGCCGCCCACCTCGAGTCGACCCGACTGTTCGATCCCGCCGACCTTCACCGGGTCGAAGCCGGCTGTTCGGATCAACCGCTCGACTTCCTCGCCAGCACGGTCGTCGCCGGTCGCGTAGAAGAGGACCGCCGGCTCAAGTGACCGGTTGCTAGAGGACGCGAAGAGATCGGCCGACAGGGTTCCAAACGCCATGGCCAAGCGCGCTCCCGTCGGCAACCACCCGGCGACAACCTCGCCAGAGGATTGCCCTTTGGGCAGGAGACGTGAGAGGTTACCTTGTGCGTCGATGGCGAGCGGGTTGCTCGGAACGACCACGAGCTTGTCGGTTAGCGGTTCGGCGATCTCGTCTATGACGCCCTTCAGGCCGGCAAAGCGCAGCGCGAGGACGACGGCATCGGCGCCCTGCAACGCGTCGCGGTTGTCGACGGCGACGACGGCAGCTCGACCGATCTCTGCAGCCAGCGTTCGTGCCGACTCATTGTTGGCGCTTGAGAGCCGCAGGGTCTCGCCGCCTGAGGCGAGCTGGCGGGCGATGGCCGATCCGATCCCTCCAGTGCCGATGATCGCGGTGGTCATGACCGAAACCTCCTTAGCGTCATGGCATTAACAACTGCGGCTCGAAGCATCGCGGGCCCGAGCGGTGTAGCAACGTCTCGCTGAGAGCGGGGGAACGGTCCGGGGACTGGCCACCGTCGATGGAAGGGATTGCGCTTGGCAGTCTCGGCATTCACTCGGACTTCTCGGCGGCCGTACTCGATGGCCAGTGAGCGGGCGACCAGTCCCCCTGCGGGTCCGTGGTTTGCCCCACTTCGATCAGATGACCGTCGGGATCGCGTATGTAGCAACGGATCTCGTACTGGTGCTGTTTGGGCGGCGTCAGGAATTGGGCACCCCGGGCACTCCATTCGGCGTACACGGCCTCGATGTCTTTGACGCGGATATTGAGGAAGCTGCTGACTCGGTCAGGATCGCGTGGCGCCTCCAGGGTGACGGTCGGCTTGTCGTCGGTCGGGCCTCCGCCGACATTGATGATGATCCAGCTGTTGGATAGCGCGACGTAGGTCACGTCTCCGTCGAAGGCCACCCTGCCGCCGAGTACTTCGGTGTAGAAGCGCCGAGAGCGCTCGACATCGTCCGAGACGATGAAGTGGGCCAACGCAATTCCCTCTGGGCGCGGTGGAAGCTCGGTCATCTCGTATCTCCATCTCCACTGGTTAGGTCTCACACCCCTGTTACGGCGGGGTGTGACTCGGCAGCTGGTCGCCGGGTGCGGCCGTGTCTGCTAAGGCAGGGGTTGCATCTCCTGAAGCATCGTCGGCACCGACTCGCTGACGGTCGGGTGGATGTGCATGATGCGTGCCAATGTGGTGTAGCGCGCTCCGGCGGAATCAGATGGTGAACCGTCGCAGGGGCCACCTCATAGCTCTTTTGTTCTATGTGAACGCTCATTGACAACCGCAATTCCGATGAGCGGTGTTCATCATGCATGAGGAAGCATGCGCTGCAGCCGTTCATGTGAGCTACGCCCCCGGGAATCCAAACATCAGCCACGACTGATTGGCTACCCAATCCGGGTATAGCGCCGTCATCTGATCGAACAGTTCCTCGTCGGACGTCGCGGTTTTCTGCACCCGATCGAAGTCCTCGAGGTAACGCTTGGTGTCCTGGATCGCCGACGGAGAGTCGGGCGCGCCAGGCTTCTTGTGACCGGCGACGACAATCGTCGGGTTCAGCGCCGCTAACCGGTCCAGGTCCGCGATCCAGTTCTTTCGGCTCTCGGGGGTGGTGTCGCCGACATACATGCGGCATTGGTTGTACACAACGTCGCCAGCGACGATCAGGCCGATCGATGGAACGTAGAGAGAGGTCGAATCGGAAGTATCGGTGCGACCCTGCTCGATGATGCGCAATTCGTGGCCTTCGAGAGTGAACGTGTCGTGCTCATACGGCTCAGGCGCAACCAACTTAGTGGGCACTTGCCCAGGAAACATACGGCGGGCTAACCGCTCCACGGGGAGAGTAAAAGAGCTTTGCACGGCGTCGAGCGTGTTGGGCGTTGCGATCGCCCGAGCGCCGGGGAAACGGTCGAGCAGAATGCCCAGACCGTAGAAATGGTCGAAGTGGGCGTGCGTTATATAGATGGTCTCCAGGTTGCGGTTGTGCAGGGCAATCCAATCCGCGAAGGCTTCGGCCTCAGCCACCGTCAGCATTGCGTCTACCAGCACCGCGTCGTACTCGCCGAAGATTAACGTCGACGTGATCGGGTCAAAGGCGAGCGCTTCGCCGAAGGGCCTTGGCCGCTCGCCGACCATTGCCTTTCCCGGGGCGGTAAAAACGTTCACACTCAGCGTGCTCGACGCAACAGGCGCGGTCACGCGGAGGTCTCTTTCAGTCCACTTCTGCCGTCCATTGGTTACTCAATTCCCTCTGGGCCCGGTGGAAGCTTGGTCATCTGGTATCTCCATCTCCACTGGTTGGGTCTCCCACCCCTTTTCCGACGGGGTGTGACTCGGCAGCTGGTCGCCGGGTGCGGCCGTGTCTGCTAAGGCAGGGGTTGCATCTCCTGAAGCGTCGTCGGCACCAACTCGCTGACGGTCGGGTGGATGTGCATGGTGCGTGCCAGCGTGGCGTAACGCGCTCCGGCGCACATGATATCCAGAATCTCGTGGACCACCACGTCACCGCCCACCCCGAAGATCGCCGCGCCGAGGATCTTGTCGGTCACCGCGTCGACGACCACCCTTCATGAATCCTTGCGCCTCACCCTTCTCCACGGCCCGGCCCACCCGGGTCATCGGTCGGAAGCCCAGCAGTGCCTTGCGGCCGCACTTGCGTGCCTGATCCCCAGGTCTCGCCGCTGCCGCCCTCCGCCAGTCCGTCACGAACAGTGTCCAACGTGTCGAGTTCGTCCGGTCCGAACGATGGTTCGAGAATCTCGCGATAAATGTCCTCGACAAGGCTCCCGCTCACTTCGCACCGCATATCGCGGACCTGCATGGGGCTACTCATGACTCGATACTGCCAGCCCACCAGCTGGGGACGACACGCAATGCGCGCAGAGGAACGACCTGCGCGTCTATGAACGTAATGTGCGGCTGCTGGAAGCTGGAAGACGGCTCGCGACTCGCGAAAGCCCGCTACCGCTGTTTACTGGGGTCAGGTGGCGGACGGAGGCCGCGGTGCCACGCCTCGGAGCCGTCCGTGACCAGACCTCCTCAAGCGACGAATGTTGCACATGTCGACGCGAAACCTGCAGGATCCCGGAGCGAACGGTAGGCCAATCCAGTTGTCGTTTATTCGACGCTAATGACCCGGAATGGACCGGAATTTTCCAGGCGCGACGAGATACGTTTGAGAGTCAATCACCCCGTGGCGCAACAGAAGACAGGGACAAACCGGAACTGTCTCGACGACCCACAGGCTGGTAATCCGTTGGTCGCGGGTTCGAGTCCCGCCCGCCCCACCTTAAAAAGCCTGGTAGAGGAGTTATTACGCGGTCGTCGGCACGCCGGAAGGGCGGTTCACCCCGGCATTACCCCGGCGTATGGGCGAATCAGGGGGCTCGGCTTGTCGCGGTAGCTAACTGACCGCCGCTACTGGGCGTGGAATTGCCACCGCAAAAACGCGAAAAGACGCCGACGGCCGCGTTATCGCCGGAACTGAAGTTCCACGCTCTCCGCCACACCTACGCGAGCTTGTGCATCGCGGCGGCACGGCCACCGCTGGAGGTCGCGCGGTTCATGGGCCACGCCAAGGTCACCACGACGCTCGAGGTCTACGCGCATCTGTACGCCGACGACTTCGCCGACGCGATGGCGGCGCTTGGCGCGATGGAGGCCACGCCCGAGCACAGCCCGAACGTGGTGCCGCTCTGGGGTTAGCGGCGGTCCTTTTCTTCGTCTCCGAGCTCAATGGCCCCAAGTTCGTGAGGTCCCGCGATAAACAACTTCCATACCTGACCGGTTGAATTCATCACCTCAGCCACGGCGGGTTGATCGGGTGCTGGATGGTTCCGCGGATCGTCGGGATCCGCGTACCACACATGCTTGAACGTCTGACCACCTGCGTCGATGGTGCTGACGACCGGCCTGCCGTCGGAGTAATGGTCGGGATCATCGGACCCGGCAACGTGCGCGGTCTGAGCAGTGATCAGATGTGCCAGCAAGACTTTGGCATGCGCGATCGCCAACTTGGTATCACTCTCGGCAGAGCCGGCGCTCTGCTCCTCGACACGGCTGAGCATCTTGTCAATTGCAGCGGCACTGATTAACCCTTGCGCCGTGAGCTGCTTCAAGGTGTCCAATTCGGTGTACTTCCGCGGCGGCCCTCCGGTCATACCTGTTGATGCTAGGCGGAACTGGCCGTGGTGCCGCTGTGGGGTTTTCGGGTTCCTCGGACGGCTATTTCAGGCGTTCGCAAAACGCCTCGTCAGCGGGCCGTCAGGTAACCCAAATACCCTCTGCACTCGTGTTTTGCGCCGATCGGCATACGCCTACGGTACGGGGTCGGTACGGGGCCGGTATTGACGTAATTCGCCCCCGGTCGCCGGGGTGGCGCGGGTCGCAGAAGCTCGACCAGTTTCTGTGCGGAGATGCGGTCCCGACTTTCGCCGTAGACGACTTCGAGCGGCCGGGCCTGATTATGTTTTGCGACAACAATTCTGGCGCGACTCGTGACGTCGGTGGGCCTTTGTGCTCCAAGGCTGGCAGCCTGTTGCCAGCCTGCCCAAACGTGCTGCCCGACGGCGATCCGGGGGAGTAGATTCGGGGGCGTCGTGAGCTGGGTTGGCCGCCTCGGCGACCGCCTTGCACCGCTTGGAGCAGAGGAGCAGCCATGTCGGGTGCCGCCGCAAACATTGATGCCGATTCAACGGGTGGGGTGGTGGCCCCGAAGCTGCCAGGCGGGGCGACGTTGCCGTTTCCGCCGACACCCTCGGCGAGCATCGCGGGGCGAACGTTGCAGGAGTCCACGTATGCGCAACGTGTCACTCCGCCTCGGCTGCATGGGGATTCGCCGAATGTCGTGATCGTTTTGATCGACGACGCCGGGCCGGGCCTGCCGACCACCTTCGGGGGCGAGGTTCGCACCGCGACGATGGATCGAATCTGCGCGGAAGGTGTTAGCTACAACCGCTTCCATACGACCGCGATGTGTTCGCCGACGCGGGCGTCGCTGTTGACCGGGCGCAATCATCACGAGATCGGCAATGGTCAGATCGCTGAGCTGGCGAACGACTGGGACGGCTACGCCGGAAAGATCCCGCGCAGCAGCGCGCTGGTGGCCGAGGTGCTCAAGGACTATGGCTACAGCACCGGCGCGTGGGGCAAGTGGCACAACACCCCGGCGGAGGACACCACGGCGGCGGGCCCGTTCGAGGACTGGCCCACCGGGTTGGGCTTCGAGTATTTCTACGGGTTCTTGGCTGGGGAGGCCTCGCAGTACGAGCCGCATCTGGTGCGCAACACCACGGTGGTGCGGCCGCCGAAGACCCCTGAGGAGGGCTATCACCTGTCGGAGGACCTGGCCGACGACGCGATCGCCTGGCTGCGCAACCACAAGGCACTGCAGGCCGATAGGCCGTTCTTCATGTATTGGGCCAGCGGCTGCCTGCACGGCCCGCACCACATCATGAAGGAGTGGGCCGACCGGTACGCCGGGAAGTTCGACGACGGATGGGACGCCTACCGGGAGCGGGTCTACGAGCGCGCCAAGAAGAAGGGCTGGATCCCACAAGACTGTGAGCTCACACCGCGTGACGAGCGGATGAAGGCGTGGGACGACATCCCCGAGGACGAGAGGCCGTTTCAACGCCGCCTGATGGAGGTGGCTGCCGGGTTCGCCGAACACTGTGACGTACAGGTCGGCCGGATCGTCGATGAGTTGGATCGGCTCGGCTACGGCGAGAACACACTGTTCTTCTACATCTGGGGTGACAACGGATCCTCGGCTGAGGGACAGGACGGCACTATCGCCGAACTGCTTGCGCAAAACGGCATTCCGACCACCCCGCGGATGCACATCGACGCGCTGGAGCAACTCGGCGGCCTTGACGTGCTGGGCTCACCGAAGACCGACAATCAATACCACTCCGGCTGGGGCTGGGCAGGCAGCACGCCCTACAAGGGTGTAAAGCTGGTCGCCTCGCATCTGGGCGGCACCCGCAATCCGCTGGCGATCCGCTGGCCCAAGAAAGTCGCGGCCGACCCTGTGCCGCGGGATCACTTCGTGCACTGCAATGACGTCGTGCCGACCATCTACGACATCGTGGGCATCGAGCCTCCGCTCATCGTCAACGGTGTGCCTCAAATTCCAATCGCTGGGGCGAGTTTCGCGCGCACGCTCACCGACCGATCGGCGGCCGGGGGTAAGAAGACTCAGTACTTCGAGGTGATGGGCAGTCGGGGCATCTATCACGACGGCTGGATGGCCTCGACGTTCGGTCCGCGGGTGCCGTGGCTGCCGGGATTGCCACCCGGAATCCAAGACTGGACACCCGACAACGACCGGTGGGAGCTGTATCACCTCGACGAAGACTGGTCTCAAGCCCACGACTTGGCCGCCGAGATGCCCGACAAGCTGGCGCAGATGCGCGAACTGTTCGCCATCGAAGCCGCGCGAAATTCGGTGCTGCCGATCGGCGGTGGCCTGTGGGTGCCCATCTTCCACCCCGAACTGCGCATCACACCGCCGTACCGCGAGTGGAATTTCCCCGGCGAAATCACCCGCATCCCCGAGTTCTGCGCGCCCGCGCTGGGGAGCAAGAACAACATCGTCACTGTCGACGCCGACGTGCCCCCCCACGCCAGCGGAGTCCTCTATGCCCTCGGCGGCTTTGCCGGCGGGGTCACCTGCTATCTCGACGAAGGGTACCTGTGCTACGAGTACAACTGTTTCATCATCTCGCGCACCAAGGTCCGCACGACCACCAAGCTGCAGCCCGGCCCCACCACGATCATCGTAGAAACGCGCTATGCCGAACAGCGCCCCGCGGGACCGCTGGATGTGACCATCCACGTCGGCCAGGAGGTCCTCGCGAAGGGGCGGGTGCCGGTCAGCGCGCCATTGCTGTTCACGGCCAATGACTGCTTCGACATCGGTGTCTGCCTGGGCTCACCGGTGTCGTTGGACTACTACGACAAGGCGCCGTTCGCCTTTGACGGCCGAATCGATCGCGTCCACGTGGCATATATCTGACCCGCCGACCCGGACGCGGTCATGCGGAGGCCGCGTAGTTCTCGGCGGCGGCGGGCAGGTCGCGGGCGTACACCGCGTGGTAGGCGTTGAGGTCGAAGGTGCGGGTCTGCCGGCGGAAGCGGAACGTGAAGCCTGGCCACTGAGTGGTGATCTTGCCGGACTTGTCTCGGTACCAACTCGAGCAACCGCCGGTCTCCCACACCGACTTTCGCAAACCCCGCTGGATATCAGTGTTGTAGGCGCGTTGCACATCCTCGGGTACCTCGACGGTCGCGATTTCCTGGGTGGCGGTGGTGCGGATCAGATCTCGCAGATAATTCAGCTGCGACTCGATCATGAAGACGGCCGACGTGTGACCCGACCCTGTTCCGGGCCCGGTCATCACGAACAGGTTAGGGAAACCGTGCACGGTCGATCCCTTGTACGCCTGGGCGCCGGCGTGTTGCCAGGTGTCGGCGAGGCTGTGGCCGCCGCGGCCGATGATGCACTGGTTGGTCGGTGAGTCGGTGACGTGAAAGCCGGTGGCAACGACGATCGCGTCGACCTCACGAACGCTGCCATCGGCACTGACGATGGCGTTCGGCAGCACCGCGGCGATGCCATCGCTGACGACATCGACATGCGGTTGTGCCAGTGTCGGGTAGTAGGTGTTCGACATCAGGATGCGCTTGCAGCCGATCTGCCAGCGAGGGGTGACTTTGGCGCGCAACTGCGGATCGGCGATCGCCCGGTCGATGTGGCGTTTCGCGAGTTTCTGAACCGGCACAAGCATTTTGGGTGCATAGGTCAAGGCGAAACCGACGAGCTCCTTGCTGCAGTACATGGCGCTCCGTATCAACCGCTGATAGCCGGGAACGTGCGCGAAGGCTAGGCGTTCTGCGGGCGTGTAGTCGCGGTCGAAACGGGGAAGCACCCACGGGGCGGTGCGCTGATACACGTGAAGCTGCCCCACCGTTTTAGCCAGTTCGGGGATGATCTGGATGGCCGAGGCTCCGGTGCCGATGACGGCGACGCGCTTGCCGGCCAGGTCGACGTCGTGATTCCACCGCGCGGAGTGAAAGATCTCCCCCTCGAACTCCCCGAGACCGTCAATGTTCGGCAATGCCGGCTCGGTGAGCGGACCCACTGCCGAAACCACGAAATTCGCCGTGAAGGTCCCCGCCGACGTGCTCACGTGCCACCGCACCTCCTGCGCGTTCCAGCGCACCTCGTGAACCTCGCATCCGAACCGGTGTCTGTCGAGCACGTGGTGCTCTCGGGCAACCTGCTGGATGTATGCCTCGATTTCGGGCTGCTTGGAGTACGAACGGGTCCACTTACGGTTCGGCGCGAACGAGTAGGAATACAGGTGCGAAGGCACATCGCAGGCTGCCCCCGGGTAGGTGTTCACCCGCCAGGTGCCGCCGACATTATTTCCGCGCTCGACCACCAAATAGTCGGTATACCCGTCCTTTTGGAGGGCGATCGCGGCGCCGAGCCCGGAGAATCCGGCCCCGATGATCAACACGCCGACATGGTGGGGTCCGGGTGGATTCGCTTTCATCTGACAGCCGTTTCTGTGTTCGCCGAGTCTGGTGTCGTGAAAACACCAGGAGCAGTGGATTTTTCGATGTATGGCTTGAGGTGTTCGTCGAGCATGGCTCGCAACCTGGCCTGCAACACCTTCTGCAGAAGCGCGCCGGTGCCGGGCACCTTAGGCCGAAAGCGGATGGACCAGTGCAACTCGGTGTGACCGCCGGACCGGTTCAGGGTGATCTCGCCTTGATGACAGGTCAGCGGTGACCCCTCGATGACGCGGTAGCGCAGCTTCTGCTGCGGGTTTGCGGCTATCACTTGCTCCACGACCTGGCCGACTCCGCGCGGGCCCTGCATCAGGCGTTCGGAACCTGCGCCGTGGCGCTGTGTCCGGCCCTCCTTGCGCACCGTGACCGGGTCGAAACCGATCCACTGGGCCATGTTGTCTTGATCGGTGATTGCTTCCCAGACGTCGTCGACCGGCGCGTTGATCGTGACCCGGTGTTCGATCCGACGCGTATCCGGGTCTGGTCGCTTGTGCGTGGCTCGTGGCTCGAATCCGAAGATCCGGTCGGCCAGTCCGGGCTTCGTGCGCAGGATCTCGACCGAGAAGCCGTGCGGATCATTGACGTAAACCACCGAGCCCGCTCCAGGTAGGTGAACGGGTCGGGAATTGGGCTTGGCCCCAAACGCTTCAGCCCGCCGATAAACGGCGTTGAAGTCCGCCTTGCGGCGCGCCCCAAACGCGATGTTGAGAATGCCCTGATCTGACAGGCGATGGCCATCTGGCCGCGGCTTCCCAGCGGGATCGACGTAGTGCACCACCTCGATCAGGACCTCGCCCGCATCGAACAGCCTGCTCTGCGTGGCGGCACCGGCCAGGCCCCACAACGCCTCGTGCTCGGGCGTGTGAAGGGTCACGGTGCTTGCCTTGAGGCCAATACCCTCTTCGAAAAGCGCTGCAACGTCGGTCAACTGAGGCACCGACAACGTCACCGAACGGATCGCCGACGGACAATCGACGCGCCCACGGCGGCTGAATTGCGGCAGCGGGTCGTCTTCCATGATTTCGACGTAGACGCCCTCGGGATTGCGGACGCAGGCGCGCCGCGTACCCCGATCTCCCAGCGGGGCGGTCAGCGGCTGACTGCCAAGCCCGGCAAGCCTTTTTAAGGTGGCGTCGAAGTCTTCCACCCACATGCCGATGCGGGTGTAGCCGACGTCGCAGGGCCGGAAATCGGCTGGCATCAGTTTGGCCATCGGGCGCTCGAATTGGAACAGTTCGAGCTGAAACCAGGAGTTTCGGCCCAGCAGCCACCAGCAGGTCGAGGCCGCGCGGGGGAGGCCCTGGACATTGGCCGCCAGCGGGCCGCGCATCAATGCGCGACTGCCGCCGGCCGGTAGCAGGCCGAAGCCTTCGCGAAACCACCGTTCGGTGAGTCGCAAATCGACCACCGAGAAGGCAATCTGATTGAGCGGCGGCGCGAAGCCGTCAGTTGTTGAGGACATGTCGGTGTCATCCCTTGATGGTGCCCGCGGACTGCGGAGCGCTCTTGAGCCCGACGAGGAAGTCGAGCAGCGCGGCGTTGACTTCCTTTGGCCGCTCGATGGGAAGCCAATGGCCGGCACCTTCGAGTACGACGTTGCCTCGCAAGTTGGGTGCGTTCTGCTCCAAGTTGGCAAGGGGAACCGCGAGAAGCACGTTCATGGGATCCAGGCTGCCGATCATGAAGTGGGACGGCTGCGTGATCTTGGTCTGCTGCAGACGGCGGGTGAGCCCGATGCCGCGGTCGATGCTGCGATACCAGTTGATCGGACCGCGGAACCCGTCGCGGTAGTCCTCGCAGTACTGGTCGAGATCTTCTTCGGTGAGCCAGCTCGGGATTGGATCAGGGTCGACCAAGCCGTCGAGCATCTTGGAGCTGGCCGGTTTGGGACGCATGAACCCGAACGCCGGTGCGTCACCGCTGACGGAGTAGTACAACATGCGAAGCGACTTGCGCACGTCGGCGTCCAGTTCGGCCTCGGCGACACCGGGCTGCTGGAAGTAGACGGTGTAGACGAAGTTGTCGCCGAAATTCTCTTGGCGCGTCAGGGCGCCGACGGGCGTCCCGATGGTGGGTGGCACGCTCAGTGCGAACACCGCGTTTACCCGTTGCGGGTACAGCAACGCGACGTGCCAGCCGACGATCGCGCCCCAGTCGTGGGTGACGAGCGTGAACGTCTCGTGGCCCAGTGCATCGGCGATACCGACCGCATCAGCGGACAGCTGCAGCAGATCGTAGGCCTCAACTTCTGCCGGTTTGTCGCTGCCGCCGTAGCCTCGTTGATCGGGGACAGCTACCTGATAGCCGGCGGCGACCAATTCGTCGATCTGGTGCCGCCACAAGTACGCGCATTGCGGAAAGCCGTGCAGCAGAAGCAGTAACGGGCCGCTGCCTTCCACGATCACCTTAAGCCTGATGCCGTTGGTTTCGATCATGCGGATAGTGCGTTGTTTCATGGTTGCCTCCTTGATGGCGTTTGGAGCGCTACGGGGTGGTCTATTTGGCGAGGACGGCAGATGTGCGGGCGGCAAACCAGCGCGCCACCGGCGGCGCGACGCGGGTCAGCGCGTACATCAGGTGGGCTTCGGTCGTGACCGGGGCGACCGCGCGGTTGCGGCCCGCCGCGCGCAGGATATTGACCGCGGCTCGTTCAGGGGTGTAGCCGCGACGGTCGTACAGGCGCGCGACCCGCACGGCGCGCTCGTCGGCGTGGTCTCCGCGCACGATGCTGGTGCGGGTGATTGCGGTATTGATCAACCCGGGGCAGATGGTGGTCACACCGATCTTGTGTCGGCGCATCTCGATGCGCAGGGCTTCGGAGAAACCGAATACGGCGAACTTGGTGGCCGAGTAAGCGAACATCGCCGGGATGGCGGCGTAGCCGGCCGAGGATGCGACGTTGATGACCTGTCCTCCGGTGCCGCGTTCGATCATGCGGGGGATGAATCGCTCGCAGCCTTGCACCACTCCCATTAGGTTCACGGCGAGTTGGCGGTCCCAGTCTTCGGGTGCGGTGTCGAGGAATCCGGCCAACACCCCGATGCCGGCGTTGTTGATCAGCAGATCCACCGTGTCGAATCGGGCGTGCACAGCGTCGGCGAATTCACCCATCGCCTCGGCGTCGGTGACGTCGACCGTCTGCGCGAGCACCTCGACCCCAAGCTCTTTGGCGGCCTCGGCGGTTTCCTTTAGGCCCGCTTCGTTCAGGTCGCAGATGGCCAGTCGCGCGCCGCGGCGCGCCGACAACAGGGCCGTCGCGCGGCCCATGCCGCTGCCGGCGCCGGTGACCAGCACGACGCGGCCGGTCAAGTCCTTGATGTTCATTCGTGACTCCATTCGGTGGTGGGTACCGCGACCCGATCGGACGCGGTGGGCGAGAGGTGGTGGCGCAGGAAATCGAGCTGATCTGCCAGCACGGGTTGCTGCACGCGGCCGGCATACACGTCCACGTGGTCGACGGGGTACTCCCGAAGTTCCCCCCGCACACCGGCATTCGCGACACCCCGTCGGGCACTAGCCGATGGGGTGATGCTGTCGTGTATCCCGGCCTGCACAAGAAGTGGGCAGCAAATACGTGAGGCGAACCTGACCGGCCGGTTGAACGCCACCTCAAGCGCGGTGCGCGCGCACACCTCGTTACGCCAGCTCGGACCCGCGATCTCGCGGTAGGCCTGCTCTGCACCGGGCCCCGCGATGATCGCACTAGAGCCGGGCTCACCGACCATCGGAACAATGTGGGGTCGGCGCCGCGTCAATGCACGAAGGGTGTCGCGCAGACCATGGCTGGCCGCGCGGAGCAGCTGAGCCAGCCCGGTGTTGCGGGCCAGTTGCGCCAGCACGGTGATGCCGTCCATCGCAGGCGTCAACGCGATCACCGCCGCGACGCGCCCGTCCTCAGCGGCGACGCGAACAACGTGGCCGCCGGAGTACGAAATACCCCACAGCACAATGCGTTCGGGGTCGACACCGGGCAGCCGGCGGGCCGCAGCGATCGCGGCGTGGTAATCCCGGCGCTGGCGCGAGGCCGACACCAGCTGGCGGGGCGACCCGCCCGACCCGCCGAACCCGCGGTAGTCGAACAACACCACGTCTAATCCGGCGGCGGCGAAGCCGCGCGCGTAGTCGATCAAGGCGCTGGTGTCCCGAGTGCCCGCGAATCCCGGTGCCATCACCACGCACGGCACCCCCCGAACCGTGGCGAACGCATCGCCATTCGCATCGAAATGCCAAGCGGCGCAACGGTCGCAGCCGCTACCAAAGCTGATCTCGTCCATACTGGTCCTAGTCCGAAGGTGTTTCTTCTGACGCAGAAACCTACGGCTTGGGCGTACCGGACGGAATCGCCGAGCCCACACTTCCAGCGCCAAGTAGTGTGCGGCAGCACACCATCTCTGTGACCGGGCTGTGCCACGCTGGCCGCAATCCTCAAGGACCTGACACCCGACGCCGTGGTGTCGATCAAGTAGATCGGTTAACAAATGCGACAACTGACGGCACTCGATGCCTTGTTCCTGGCCGCCGAAAACGACCGCACCCAGGGCCACGTGAGCGCAATCGGCGTGTATGACGCCGTCACCGCATCGGGCCAACCGCTCGATGCGGCGCTGATTCGCGAGCTGGTGACCGAGCGCATGCACCTGCTGCCCCCGTTGCGGTGGCGACTGGCCGGCGTGCCGTTCGGCCTCGACCATCCGTACTGGGTTGACGAAGGCACCGTTGACGTCGACTACCACGTCCGCGACGTCGCGCTTCCCTCGCCGGGCGACCAGCGCCAGCTGGCCGAGCAGGTGGCCCACCTTATCGCCAGCCACCTGGACCGGGCGCGCCCGCTGTGGGAGATGTACGTGATCCACGGGCTGCACGACGGCGCGGTGGCGGTGTTGACGAAGATGCATCACGCCACGGTGGATGGGGTCTCGGGCGCCGAGGTCATGCGCGTCCTGCTCGACGACGACCCCGCCGGACGTAAGCTTGGGCCGACACCCGGCGTACCCGCTGAGCGCTTCCCATCAGATATGGAGATGCTGGGCCGCGGTGTGGTGGGTATGTTGCGCCACCCGATCCGGGTGTTGCGCGCGATGCCGACCACGTTGCCTCACCTCGACGACGTACCCACGATCCGCCACCTGCCCGGGGTGAAGGTGATCGCCCGGGGCAGCCGACGGATCAAGCGACTCGTGCCGTACGGGGATGACGTGGCCGTCGCACCGAGCATCGACGTTGTCGCGCCCAAGACCCCCTTTCAAACCGGGGTATCGGCGCATCGTCGAGTCGCGTTCGGGTCGCTGCCCTTTGACGACGTCAAGACGATCAAGAAGACATTCGGCTGCACGGTCAACGACGTTGTCGTGGCTCTGTGCGCCGCCGGGCTGCGCTCCTGGCTCGACGAGCGGGGTGAGCTACCGACCCAACCCCTGCTGGGCGTCATCCCGGTGTCGGTACGGACCCGCGAGCAGACGGGGACCTTCGGCAACCAGGTCTCGGCCATGATCGTCGAGCTGCCCACGAACGTGGCCAACCCTGGGCAGCGGCTGCGCCGGGTCAGCGAGACGATGATCACTGCCAAGGAACGGCACCGCGCATTGCCGGCATCACTCATGCGGGACGTCAACGAGCTCATTCCGCCCGCCCTGTTCTCCCACGCAGCGCGAGCAATGTCTCAGGCGACCGGACTCCCGGGTATCTACCAGCCGGTCAACCTGATGATCTCCAACGTCCCCGGTCCTTCGACGCCGGTGTACCTCGCCGGAGCACGGCAGCGGGCGCAGTTCCCGATCTCCGGGGTTAAGGACGGGATCGGCCTGAACATCACGGTATTCAGCTACGAGGGTTCCCTGGGATTCGGCATCGTCGTCGACCGCGAGCAGGTCGACGACCCGTGGCCCATCCTCAGCGCCCTGCGGGCCGGTCTTCGTGAGCTTCATGACCTCGCCACCGTCCACCCTTCGGACGCATTGCTCGGTTAGCTGATAGGCGACCGGGTAGTGGTGTGCGGTGGCACACTGAACCCATGACGGCGGTTGCGCCGACAGCGAGAACGTATGAATTGATCGCCGCTATCGCGGATCGATTGGCCCTGGAGGTCGAGGACACCGTCGCGGCGATGGACGCCGCGGTGATCGAGGTCGTCCCAGAGTTCGGCGCCGACGCCGCGATCGCGGCCGAGCTCACCGCGACCAACCGCGGCAACTGGCAGCGATTCCTGGCGGTGGCGCGCCAGGCGCAATCCCCGCTATCGGAAGCGGTCCCACCCGAGGCGCTGGACGCGGCTCGTACCGTCGTGCGCCGGGGCATCGACCTGGACAGAATCTATGAGGGTTATCGGCGCGGCCAGCAGGTTGGACTTGAGCGCTGGCTGGCCTGCGCATATGAGATCGTCGAGCCGGGGCCCGAGCTGATCGGTGTCACCGAGCTGTCGCTGTCGCTCGCGTTCCGCTTTATCGACCAGACACTCGGTCGCGTGTTGGCGGAGGCTCAGCGCGAACGCGAAGAGGTCATCGGCGGTGCGCTGGCGCGTCGCACCGAGACCATCCGATTGATCCTCGACGGCGCCCCGATCGATCCAACCGCCGCGAGCCGCAGACTCGGCTACGAGCTGGACCGCCGGCATACCGCGGTCGTGGTGTGGGCGGAGTCGGCCGTCGCGCCCCATGGCGCGCTCGAGTCGGCTGCGGTGCTGCTCGCCCAGGCCGCGGGATCCCAACGGCCGCTGACCCTTCCGGCGGGAACGACGACGCTGTGGGCGTGGATCGGCACGCCCGGCGAACCGGCCATCGAGGATCTTCGCTCGGCGGTGGCGCGATCACCCGAAGATGTACGCGCCGCCGTCGGTCCGACTCGCCGGGGCATCGAAGGGTTTCGCGCTACCCACGAGGCCGCGCTGACCGTGCATCGGCTGCTGCTGGGCAACCCGGCAAGCGGTCGTTTCGGCTCCTATCGGGAACTAGAGGTCACGGCGCTCGCGGCACACGATCCGCGCGCGGCGAGCGAGTTCATCGCGTCAACTCTCGGCCCGCTTGCCGAGGACAGCCCCGCCGCAGCCCGACTGAGAGAAACGCTGCGCGTCTACCTTGAGGAGGCCGACAACGCACCACGCGCTGCAGCCCGGCTGTATACCCACCGCAATACAGTCCTCAAGCGGATCGCACGCGCGACCGAGCTGCTCGGTTATGTGCTCGGCGAGCGACGGCTCGCCGTCGAACTGGCCTTGGAGCTACGGCGACATCTCCCGCCGCCGGTTAGCTAACACCCATAAGCCCATCTCACCCCGGCGTCACCCCGGCGACCGGGGGCGAATTGAGCCCGTACCGGAGGCGTACCGCAACCGTACTGGCAACGGCCAAATCTGGTGTCCTGCAGGGAATATGGGCCGTCTCGGCTTACCGTTTCTCCTGGTCGTGCGCGCACCGAATAGGGACTCATAATCCGTTGTTCGCGGGTTCGAGCGCAGGCCCCCACCGTATAGGTCCAGCTAGGAGCGTCGTCTCAGAACTAATCAATGGCGGAACACGAGACAGGTGGTTGTGAGACCACCTTCTGAGACATCGCGACGTGCGGAATCACCGGCCGTGCAAGGACTCAATGCGTGTCGCAGATGTGGTCTTGAGCTCAACCGGTCAGCGCATCACTGGTCGAGCGTAACCGGTTGTCATCCCCAGAAAATGGGATCGGCTCACAGCTTCTTGTCCTGATAGTTCGTCAGTTCCTCGTACAGGATGGGCGCGCCGAGTTCGCAGGCGTCGACACCCTGCGCCCCGCAAAGTTTGAGCACTTCCATGATCTCTTCGATGGTCGCGCCTTGTGCCAGCGCACCTTGAATGTGGCGGCGGATGCCTGGGGAGTAGAGGTGGGTGCAGGACGCGTCGGCGGCGATGGCGATCAGTTCCACCAATTTCGCCGGTAGCACACCGCGGTAGAGGTCAGCGCCCATGGCGATGAACTGCTCGAGCCACTGCGGGTCGACTTCATAGATGGCGTCCCAGGCCGGGTTGAAAAGGCCCGCGGCTTTCACACGGTCGATGACCGGAGTCTCCACCTTCCCCTCCGGGCGGGCTGCCGGGTGCACCCCGGCCTGGTCTGCTTCCTCGAACAGGATGGGCAGGCTCACCGCCACCGCGTGGATGCCCAGAACGCTAACCCCTTTAAGCGTGTCGCGGATTTCCTCCGCAGTCGCGCCTGCGTGCAACGCAGCGCGGATGTGACGGCGAACGCCAGCATCGTTGCGGTGAGTGCAGGCGGCGTTCAGCGCAATGCAGATAAGTTCGATCCACTTCACCGGCAGCACGCCGGTGGTCCACGGGTTGTTGGTCATGCGGGCGCATCGCTCGGTCCAGTCGGGTTCCCATTGGCCGAAGTTGTCCATCGCCGGGCCCCAGACACCGCGTTCCCGCAGCGCTTCGACGGTCGGAGTTGAAGAGGTGCTGCTCATCCGTGCGTGTCCTTCCGCAAATGCGCCCGCCATGACTGTCGGAGAGCCGAACCCGTTCGGGCATAGTGGGCGTGCGTAGCGCCACTACAGCCACCGGCCACCCTGCGCAGTTTGAATGTAGTCCCCAATCGGGCCGACGCGGGCGCCCTCGGACTCAGCGCCTAGCCCCTCCCTGCACGCCGCAGATGCCGACTGTTCATCTTGCGGCGGATCGGGGCCAGGCGCGGGCGCCCTCGGACTCAGCGCCTAGCCCCTCCCTGCACGCCGCAGATGCCGACTGTTCATCTTGCGGCGGATCGGGGCCAGCGTAGCCTGAAAATCAGCGGCGCGGTGTACCGCCGACAGTGGGCTTTCTGAACACAGCCTTGAGGGAAAACTGAGGAGTCACAATGTATTTCACCGATCGATCACTGCTCCCGGAGAACCAGCCACCCCTGATCATCACCGCCGCGCCGTACGGGCCGTCGTTGATCCCGTCCGACTTCCCCGAGGACATCCCAGTGACCTGGGATGAACAAGTGCAAAAGGCCATCGACTGCTTCGAGGCGGGTGCCCGAATCCTGCACATCCATGTCCGCGACCCCGAGACCGGCAAGATCTCGAAAGACTTCAACCAATACGCAGATCAGATCGGGCGGCTGCGCGAAGCGGTGCCCGACATGGTGTTGCAACTCGGCGGCTCGATCTCGTTCCGTCCCGAGGGCGACGACGTCGCCAAATGGCAAAGCTATGACACCCGGCACATGCTGGCCGAGATCGACCCGAAACCCGATCAGGTGACAGTGGCGATCGGCTCGTCGCTGTTTGACATCACCTCATTGCTCACCGCCGATGATGTCGAGGGCACCCACATGGAAGACCCCCGCGTCATGTGGCAGTACGCCCAGATGGTGGCCGACGCGACACCGGAGTTCTACATCGAACACCTGAGACGATTGCGCAAGAACGGCATTAATGCATATTTCGCGTTGGGGCATGTTCACTCACTCGAGATCGTGGAACGGCTGATCCGCGAAGGGCTTTACATGGGCCCAATGAACGGGTTTTTCAGCATGGTCGGCGGCGGCACGTGCGGATCCAATCCGTTCGATTTGATGGAGCTCGTCCGTCGCGTACCGCATGGATCGGTGTTCACCTATCAATCCATGTTCCGGCTGGTCTACCCCATCTCCACCATGTGCATCGTGCTGGGCCAGCACATTCGGCTCGGCATCGAGGAGAATCTGTGGGGACCAGTGCGGGGCGAGCGATACACGACCATCCAGATGATCAACAAAATGGTGCACATCGCCCAAGAGCTCGGTCGCCCGATCGCCACACCCGAGGAAACCCGCCAGATCCTCAAGCTCGGCACTTGGTATGACAGCCCTAATGAGACGTTGTTCAACCTTGGGCTGCCTCCCGTCCGCGAGGAAGGCGAACGCGGCTTCCTCACCTATGAGACCGATGAGGGGCGGCTTCACGCACCGCTGGAAACCCCCGCAGATCCCAGAACCGTTCTCTAACCTCACCCACCCACTGTTCCGACCGCCGCTCGATGACAATGACGCGTCGTCGTCGATACCAGGCGCTGGCTCGGTTGCGGTCGAGGACCCGGTGCATCTCCTGCATCTCGTCGTCTGACAGCCGTCGGACGCGCTCGTCGACGTTCGTCCGGTTACGGCGGGTAGGGAACGTCGTAGCCCAGCGGGCGGGGGTTAATCCCAGACCGACTCCTGCCCGGGATGAGGTTTGACGAGTGGCGGCGGCTCGTGCAGGGGACTGGAGGACGACGCCTGGGTGCAGGCGCAGGCGAGGATGGCATCATGGCCGCCTTCGCCGCTTACGCCTCGGTGGCGCTTGGTGTGATCAGCCTCGCGTGGAATTTCTAGATGCTCTGCGGGGGGATCTCCATCGCGATCGGCTGGTATTTTGTAGTCTCGAAATAGACCTTTCGAGACGAGGTTACCCGAAAGCTCACGCATTCATTCGCTGCCGGGTTCTGTGCGCGGTTACTGCATCTGGTCGAGCATGGTCGAGAAGGCTGCCTTAAGCCTGAGCGCCTTCTTGACCTCATCGGCCGTCACGTACGGGTACTCGCCGTACTCCAAGAAGCTGGGGTAGTGGTGATCGCGCACGAACTTCACGAATGAGTCCGGGTTCTCCTTCCAATCCTCCGGGAAGCCTTCGAGATTGGTGAACACCGTCGTAATGCCGCTTTGGCTGAACAACTTCACGGCATCCTCGGTGTACTTGTCGAAGTCGGTGTCGAAGATGCCCTGGTACTGAAAGGTCAAGCCATCGCCGACATCGAAGAGCAACCAGCGAAGGTAGTGCAGTCGTAGTGGAGCAAGGAACTCTGCCGTTTCGGCGATCGCTGCTTCGATGACCTTGCCGTGTTCGCGGATCGCGTCCTCGCGACCCTCCTTGACCTTGGCGATGATCGAGAAGCCGTAGCACGCCGGAGTGCGCGGAAAAACCGGTCCGTACCGCCCCCGCTCCAGTTGGAAGTAACCCTCTTCGGGAATCGCTAGCGCCGCTGGCTTGGTCCAGTCGTGATCCGTCGTGGAAATGTCGGCTCCTCTTCTTGAAGCTGATGGAGCGGACAGTACACCTGATGCGTGGCAACTTCGGTTCGACGGTGAACAATGATGAACTTGATTGCGCTCAGCTGGTCAGCGCATCAGTTGGATCAGGTTAGCCGGTTGTTATCCCCAGAAGATGGAGTCGGCTCGGTCGTCGAGGTAGTCGAGCAGGTCTTGGACTTGGGGGCTGGGGTCGACAGGTTCGTAACGGTGGTATTTCAGGTTCCGGTCGCGCCAGTAGAGCGTCCATAGCCCGGTGGTTTTGGTGTGGTGCAGGCGGGCGATCGGGAATCGGGTCCAGTCGGGGCCGAAGTCCTCGCGCCAGGGCGGTCGGCATTCGCAGATGGTCAGATGTCTTGGGGCGAGGTCGCATTCGATGCGGATTTCGCCACGAGCGTGCTCTGGGACCTGGTCGGCGCACCAGCGTTGTACGCGCGCGACGTCGAGCTCGGGCAGTCCACCGGCGGCCATGCAGTCATGATCGCAGCCGAGAACTGTACCGGCTACGCAGGCGCCAGCTGCAGCGGTTTCGGCTCGGTCGTGCCGAACGCTTCGGCTGGGGCTGCCCAGCTGAGTACTCGACGCGGGCGATGGTTGAGTTTCGCGGCGATGACGTCGGGCAGCCGGCGTCACGGCGCAACGCCGGATCGCACGACCGGCTACTGCGCACCCCACCGCAACCCGCGCGGTGCAGATCGTGTGGTGTCTTGATCGCTTGAGGCTTCACCGCGACGATGAAGGCTCGATGACCCCGTGACGGCCGAAACGCCGCCGGCTGGTCACCTTTCCCGAGCGAGCAATGGGTTCCATATCTGATTGACCGACGGATGCGGCGCCACGACATGGCGAAGCACATCCACCGGTACCTTGGCGACAACGGCGAGGGTGGCCGCCTGGACTATTTCGGCGAACTGTGGCCCAACGAAGGTTGCGCCCAGCAGTGTGTCCGTATCGGCGTCGATTACAAGTTTCGCCCAAGCGTCGAAGCCATCGCGTTGTATGACGAGAGTGTGATTCGCCTCCGGGAATCGGGCGGTGCGCGTAGTAACCGCGAAGCCGTCCGCACGGGCCTGGCTTTCCGTGCGCCCCACTTCGACCACCTGAGGGTCGGTGAATATCACCTGAGCAAGGTTGCCCGCGTCACGGGCGATCAACTCGTCGTTGCCGAGCTGGCGGCCCCGGGCACGGGCAGCGATCACGTCGGCAACGATCACGGCGTGGTACTGAGAGATATGGGACAGCATTGCGCGCCCGGTCGTATCACCCATTGCGTACAACCAGGCGCCGTCGACTCCGACCGCCTGCAGATGGTTGTCGACCTCCACGAAATCCCCGTCACGCAGCCCTACTGTCTCCAAGCCGAGGCCGCCGGTGTTGACCAACCGTCCAGCGGCAACCACGATTTCGTCGACTTCTATGCGCTGATCGCCGAATGTGGCTGTAACGGCTCCGCCGGCGACGGGGCGTGATGCCGCCGACAACTGAGCCCCGAAATGAATCTTTACACCCTTGCGGCGCAGAGATTCAGCGACCATTTCGGCGGCGATGGGTTCAGAGTTCCGCAATAGGGCGCTTCCGCGCACCAATAGTGTGACGTCGGAGCCTAAGCCAGCCAGGATGGTCGCGAATTCCACGCCGACGGCACCGCCACCGACGACCAGCGCGCGTGGCGGCACGTGCGTCATGACCGATAGATCACGATTGGTCCACGGCTGCACGTCGGCCAGCCCCGATATGTCGGGAATGGCGGGACGGGTGCCGGTCACAAGAACGACCGCATGCCTGACACTGAGCGAGTCCTCATGGCCATCGGCGTGCACCACCGTGACCTGCCGTTCCCCCGATAGCCGCCCGCGAGCATGGATTACCTCGATCCCGGCCTGCTTCAATCGGGCCACGGCCGCGTCATCGGAGAGATGGTCGATGATTTCGTCCCGCCTAGCGAAAACCGCAGCGATGTCTGGCTGATCGCTTTTCACCATCTCGCGCACACCCGGAACGGCTTTCGCCAGGGCGAGCACCTCAATCGGACGAAGCAGTGTTTTCGTCGGGTTGCATGCCCAGTAGTGGCATTCGCCGCCAATGAGGCGATCCTCGACCAACGCCACCTTGAGCCCTTCGGCCGCAAGATAGGCCGCAGCGTGCGCACCACCCCAACCCCCGATGATGGCAACGTCGAATTCTGTTGTCTCAGGCATGGATACCTGCCGTCCTCGAAACTTCGCCTCGCACTTCGGCAGCGGTATGGATGCTCACGTTGGAGCGGACTGCGCAGTGCACAGGGCATCTGTCGGCAATCTCGAGCGATTGCGCGCGCCGGTCGACACCTAGCATGCCGTCGAGTGATGAGTCCGATTCGATGCGATGCACGGACACAGTGGTGCTTTCGGCGCAGTCTTGGACGTGTACACCGAAGTGGTGACAATGGACGCTGACGCTGTCAAGCTGCCGTCGTTTGCTGAGGCTGCCAGTGGCTGGCGTGCGGGGGCGCATAGCGATCATGTTTGGGCTGTCTCTTCAGGTGAAGAGATCGAAGGGCGCGGGCTCGCTGCCCGACCGCTTCAGGGGCTTACGCAAAGCACCACGCGTAACCAACAACATGCCTTGTCAAACTACTACGATATGGAAAGCTGTCAACGTCGGAGGTGGACTCGTTTGTTTGCCAAACATCCGGACAAGATCTCGTGTGAACTGGCTTCAAGCCATGATGTCTTGACAGGATTGGTGGCCAAACACGACCTACAGACCCGCCCGATCTACCACCACAAACGTGAGTCGATCGATGCTCACCTGAGCATTGTGTTCGCCGCGCTGCCGGTCAGCCACCGGATCGAACACCAAACCGGCTGGAGCATCAAGAAATTCGTGCGCACCGCCCGGCGCTACCGCACCGTCCGTATCAAGGCCGGTAGACAAATCCTGACCGCCGCGGATCCGTTACCTGACGACCTCCGCGACATTCTCGCCAAAAACAACGCCGGCCGCCCACACTAAAATGCCCTAGGTCAGGAAGATGCTGGAGGGCGTCGTGGCACCTGCGTGCGGTGACCAGCATCCACGACAGGAAGAGAAGGAGAAGAATCCGCAGTCAGCGAGCTGCAGTTCTTCCCCAAGCTGTCGGCCTTCAACATCGGCTGGCACGAGCAGCCCTAGCGCCGGATCTCGAGCTTCGTGGTGCCGCGCGGCGTGGTGACCAAACCCGGCTACGACAATCACGAGGGGGACCACAGCGCCCATTACCCCGGCTTTCCAGCCCTGGCCGCCGCGCGGCCAATGCCTTTGGGGAATGAATTCGATGCCCGGCCCGCGCCTGCGGGTTGGGGGTTGGGGCCTTAGACTGACGCCAAACGGACCAGGAGCGAACGCATGGAACGGGAAATCATCCGGGTCGAACCCATCGACAGCAATTTCGAGAAGTGGGGCGCGCCGGTGTCGACCTGCACCCGGGCCGGCAACATGGTGTTCGTCTCGGGCATGCCGCCTTTCGACCCCGACACCGGGGAAATCCTCGCGAACGCGCCGTTCGAACACCAGGTCGAGCTCATCCTCACCCAGGTGAAGAAGGCGCTCGAGGCCGCCGGCTCGGACCTCGACCATGTGCTGAAGTGCAACGTGATGTGCATCTCGGCCGACCGCTTCAAGGCTTTCAACGAGGTCTACAAGCGCTTTTTCCCGAAGAACCCGCCTGCCCGCATCTTCTTCTGCGTGCCGGAGTGGACTGGCCCCTTCGACGTCGAGGTCGACTGTATCGCCGTCACGAAGGACTGACGGCGTCGGCTGCTCGCCTCGTCCGGGCCGTATCGGTCGCTCGCCAGTCCGCACACAGTCCGCAGGGCACCCACCACCACCCATGACGGACACATAGCTATAAACAGCTAAACCCCTTGTGCCCCAAAGCCTTATCCATCTCTTTTCGTCAAAAGCCCATAACGACACAAAATAACCATAAGCGCAGGTCAGGACACCTAAGACGCCCTTCTAATCCCTAGGTCGCACGTTCGAGTCGTGCCGGGGGCGCACGTCAGAGGCTATTTCTCGGCCGCTGGCGGCGACGTGCTCGACACCAGCAAGCTGGTGGATACATCCGACACGTTGTGGAGGGCGTCGCCGAGCAGCGCCACCGATCCCGACACCAGCGCGATGGCCAGCTCCATCAGCCCGGTGATCGCCAATCCGACGGCGCTAACCACGACCGCGCGGTTGGCCTGCTGTCGCTCGTCGCGATCATCGGCTGTCGCGGCTAGCGGAAAGTTCACTGCTGGGTCGCGTACCCCACTAATGACATGCATACCGCCAGGCTGCCATGCCTATACAAGATATGCCGACGTCGTCGAGCCGGGATCGCGCCGTATCTCCCTCGTCACTCGCCGACCGCGGCAACCATCGCCGCGCGGATCTCGTCGTCGTCCACAGCGGTGTATCTCTCTCGGTGGTCGCGATCGAGGCATGTCCACGTCGCCTTAACGGACGCGCGCCCGCCCGTCGAGCAGACTGCACCCCTCGGCCAGCGCCGGCTCGTACATGACGAAGCTACCCATTGGGCGCGTAGCGGAACCAATCAACAAGCATGGTTGCCGGAAAGGGTGTCGATGCGTCAGGGGGACCTGGCCAGGACCCACCTACGGCGATATTGAGCAGGGCATACATCGGACGGTTGAATACCCATTGCGCCCCCGGAGGCAACGACGATGGCGTGAAGGCTCCGAGGGTGGTGTCATCAACGCCGATGGTGATGTTGTTCTGCTGCCAGTTCAGCCAGTAGTTGTGGAAGTCGTTTGTGAGATCAGCGATCGGACCGCGTGTTCCGACTACTTGGTCGCTTACCTTAGTGCCGCCAAAGTAGTCGGAGTTGCCCTGCGGTCCATGCAATGTCACGTGATACGTGCTGCCGGTATTGACTAACTCCATCAGATCAATCTCACCGCACCGGGGCCATCCGACTTTATCCATGTTCGACCCGAGCATCCAAAACGCCGGCCAGATGCCCTGTCCTGAAGGGAATTTGATGCGTGCGGTCATCTTTCCGTAGAGCATGGTTAGCTTTCCGCGGGTGACCAGTCGAGCGGACGTGTATCCCGAAGGTGTTTTCAACGCCTGGATAACAAGATGGCCCTGTCCATCCAGCCGGATGTTGTCCGACGAGTCGGTGTAGGTCTGAAGTCCGTCGTCCTGGTAGGGACCGATGTCGTAGTCCCATATCGCTTTGTTTGGGGGCGACCCAGCAGGTCCTTCGAAGTCGTCGAATACCGCCTGCGATGCCATTGGTCGTTGTCCCGGGGCCGGTGAGAGAGGCTGCGGCGTCCGTAAGGGCGGCGAACAAGCGCATACCGCCAGTGTGAGGGCCAAAACGAGGCGGATGATACTACTGCTCACCCGTCGAATTGCCTTTCCTCGGAGGTGTTGAGACTGTACCGGACCTCGCTCCGGCAACGGTTATAAGCCAGAGTCAACGAGCGCCGGCCCAACTGGTTCACCTCCACGTCCGCCACCACGAGGCGTTCGAATACATCACCGCTGAACGCACCGACGGCACCACACTGCCACTGTTCCGCCTTGGCTACACCGGATAGGCCACGACATGAGGAGGTAGACCGACGCCACCTGGAGAAGATTTACGGTCCGGCTGATCGCCACGGAGTTTGGATGGCGTCGTATCCACTTTGGAGCAGTTTGCTCGGCGGTCTGATTACGGCCGCATTCCGGTCCGGTGAGCGGACCGTGGCCTTGCCTTGACCCCGCCGATTGAGGCGCAATGGGGGGTCCTTCCGATCGCCTCGGGGATTCCTGTGGTGGCCGGGGGCCGTCGCTGCGGACAAGAAAGAGTTCAAGGGCAACGAGCCGTGGGTGATGGTGTTCCCACTGCCATATCAAGATCGATGGTTGCGTCGGTCAGTCGTTCAACCGCTCCTATGCAACGCTGACTCGCAGACCGATCAGTCCGACGTGGTGTTGTCGTGGGTCGGCGTCACCAAGGCCGTCTGATCGCCGCCCGATATCAGGTGCGTTCGGTGCCGCTCGTGGGTTCATGTCCGCCGTCATGCCGCGTATCGGGTTCCGTGCGAGTTACGAGCTCGGCATCGCGCCATCGATTTCACCCCGGCGGACGGCCTTGAAGGTGAGATTCTACTTCTATGAACGCAATCGACACCGTACGGCTGCTCGCGAAGTGACGAGGTATCGCCATGAATGTAACGAGCTTTGCCGCTGCGGCGGTATCCGCGGGGTTGTCAGCCTTCACCGTCACCATCGGTGTCGCCGGTACAGACCCGGCGGTGCCCGCGTCTCCACCGGTCCTTGCGTCGCCGCCGACCGGCATCGGGTGGTCGTGGGACTGGGACAACGACGATGACGACTGGAGCCAAACGGCCACCTGGGAATGCCCCGCGGGCTGCTCGATCACCTGGGAGGACTATTACTGACGCTCGCCGCGGTTTTGCGAAAGCCGTGCGAGCCGACGTCCTGCTCATCGAAATGTAAGTCGTTGGTTGGTCTCACCGAATCTCTCTGAGGGACCCAGTCACCAGGTAACGGGCAGTTCGTCAACGCCGTAGATTTCCTGCTCGTCCTGGAATCTCAGCTGCTCCGGCGGGACCGCCAACCGCAGACCGGGCAATCGGCGCGCCAGCGTGGCGAGTGCGACCTGCAGCTCGACGCGGGCGAGGTTTTGTCCGATGCATTGATGTACGCCATAGCCGAAGGCGAGGTGTCCGCGGGTGTAGCGGTCGATGTCCAAGCTGTCGGGGTTGTCGACGAAGGCGGTGTCCCAGTTCCCGGCGGGCAGGTTCATGAGCACGGCGTCGCCGGCCCGGATCAGCTGGCCGCCGATGGTGAGGTCTTCAAGCGCCACCCGGTCGACCTGGCTGTGCACGATGGTGAGGTAGCGCATCAGCTCCTCGACGATATTCGCTACCAGGGCTGGGTCGTCGGTCCGGCGCAGCCGTGCCAGAACGTCGGGATGCTGCAGCAGTGCCACCGTTCCCAGGGCGATCATGCTGGCGGTGGTTTCGTGACCGGCCTGGAGCAGGATCACGGCATTCATGGCCGCGGTCTCGCGGCTGAGTTGGCCGGTGGCAACGTAATCGGTGAGCAGGCGGCTGATCAAGTCGTCGCCCGGCTCGCGCTCCTTGCGCGCCACCAGCTCGAATATGTAGTGGAACATCGTCCCGATCGCCGTCGCCTTTTCCTCGTCGGATGACCTCGAGTCGAGTCCGATCGTGCTGTGGTGCTGAAAGAACTCGTGGTCGTCATACGGCACCCCGAGCAGCAGCGAGATCACCAGCGAGGGCACCGGCAGCGCGAAGTCGCGGACAAGATCGGCCGGCGGCCCGTTGCCGATCATCTCGTCGAGGAAGCCGTCGACCAGCCCCTGGATCTGCGGCCGCATCGCCTCGGCCCGCCGTACCGTGAAATCTCTGGTCATCATGCGGCGCAGCCGATTGTGTTCCGGATCGTCGATCCGCGGGAAGATCACCGGTGCCGTGTCGTCCGCGTTCGTCGCCGCCTTCAGGTTGTCCGGGATGGTATCCGCGCTGAGGCGCGGATCGACCAAGGCCGCCCTGATGTCCTGGTAGCGGCTGAGCAGCCAGGTCGGCTGGCCTTTCCACATTGCCCGCTGCAGCCCGTGCGACTTGCGCCACTGCGCGAACTCGGCCGGGGGCTCCAATGGGCAGCGCGCGGCGCGCGGCACGGGAATGACAGGGAGATCAGCACCGTCGCCGAAGGCGGAGGTCGTCGTCATCGCCGCTCCCCAAGATGCGTGAAGAGTCTGTAATCGACAGTCGGCTGCCAATTCGCCCCGAGCGTAAAGTCCACCGATAGTGGCAGTCAACTGTCAGTTGCTACTCTGTCGTGGTGACGACGGTTGCCGACCGGCGATTGCGCGCAGACGCGGCGCGCAACACCGAACGCATACTGCGCGCCGCCCGGGAGGTCTACGCCGAGGCTGGGCCCGATGCGCAACTTGGGACCATCGCGCGCCGCGCGGGTGTGGGTGAACGAACGCTCTACCGGAGATTTCCGAACAAGGGGGATCTCGTCAGGGCCGCACTGGATCAGAGCATTGCCGAGGATCTTTCGCCGGTGATCGAGCGGACACGTCGGAACGCAGACCCTTTGCGTGGCCTCACCGAGCTGATCGAGGCCGCGATATCGCTGGGCGCTCGCGAGCACAACGTTCTGACCGCGGCGTGGAAGGCCGGATCGCTAACTCACGATGTGTCCACCCCGCTGTACGAGGCGCTGAATGAGCTGACCCGCCGCGCGCAGCAGGCCGGCCTCGTCCGTGCCGACCTCGTCGCAGACGATCTGCCCCGAATCGTCGCGATGCTGTACAGCGTGCTTCCGACGATGGACCCGACGAGCGGTGGGTGGCGGCGCTATGTCGCCCTGATTCTCGACGCGATGTCCACCACCGGACGACGTTCGCTGCCCCGCGCAGCCCCCGTTACGTATGCACCGCGGTCGGACAGTTGGCCAATGTGAGGGCAATCGGGAGCAAGAGATGACCACAGGCGAAGACCGCCAAGACATCACGGACCTGATCGTGCGGTACGCCACCGCGATCGACCGGCGCGAATGGTCGCTGTTTCGAACGATCTTCACCGACGACGCCGAGGTCGACTACGGCGAGGTCGGGAAGTGGATGGGTGCCGAAGCGGTCGCTGAGTTCATGCAGCAGGCGCATGCAACGGCGCGGCACACGATGCACCGGCTGACCAACCAGGTGATAGGCGTCGACGGGGATTACGCCGAGGCGCGCACGTATGTGGACGCGCTGATCATCGTCGCCGACGACGGGTCGGGGGTGAACGCCGTGGGGTTCTACGACGACCGGATCGTGCGCACCGATCACGGGTGGCGTATCAACCGGCGCACGTTCACGCCGGTGCGGCTGACGACCCTGGGCGCCTGAGGAAGGAAGAGCATGGAGTTCGCAACGAAGTACGGACCATGGGCGCTGGTCGTCGGCGCATCCGACGGCGTCGGCGCGGCGTTCGCCGAGCAGCTCGCGCGGCGCGATGTCAACGTCGTCCTGCTGGCCCGCCGCCAAAACGTCCTCGATGAGGTGGCCGCACACATCACCGCGCATACAGACGTCGAAACCCGAACGCTGGCCATCGATCTCGCCGCGCCAGGGGCCTCGGCGAAGATCATCCACGCCACCAAGGACGTTCAGATCGGGATGTTGGTCTATTGCGCGGGCGCGGATCCCAACTATGAGCCCTTCCTCTCCAGCCCCGTGGAGGCTGCCGAGGCACTCGTGCAACGCAACTGCCTGGTGCTGCTGCGCCTGTGCCACCACTTCGCCCCGGTGATGGTGCAACGCGGCAGGGGCGGCATCGCGATCTTCAGCTCGGGCGCCGCCTTCGCCGGCGGCCCGAACATGGTCGCCTACGGCGCCACCAAGGCGTTCGACATGCTTTTCGCCGAAGGCCTGTGGGTCGAACTGCACGACAAGGGAATTGACGTGCTCGGCCTCATCCTCGGCAAGACGGACACCCCGGCGTTGCGCCGGCTCGAGTACAGCCGGGGCCAGATCGCCTCCGAGGACGAGGTGCCACCCGGTGCGGTCCCGGTCGACGACGTGGTCACCGAAGCCTTCGACAATCTCGCCAACGGGCCAACCCTCATCGTTGGGGAGCACATGCGCTTCGCGGCCAAGATGTTGGGTTCTGTTACCCGCAACGAAGCCGTGCAGCTGGTCATCCAGGCCAGTGCCGCGGCCATGGGTAGTGGCGAGAAGGAAGCGGCCACCCTCCAGGATTAGCGCCCACCGTCTACGGCGATGGGCTGGGACTTGGTCCCGACAGTGATCAGGTCGGACACAATTCGTGTCCAGGCGGGCCGTCGTACACGATGTTGGTCGGCGACGGTGAATCCGGCGCCCTCGAACAACGCCCGCATCTCCGCCGGCGGCGGATGGTGCGCGGGAGCAGGCCAGGGGGCGGGCAGCCGGGGCAATGCGGCGGGCTGCCGCGGGCTGATCGTCGCGACCGCCGCGAACCCACCCGGAGCCAGCACGCGGTGAAACTCCCGCAGCGCCGCGGGTTGGTCGAAGAAATGAAACGCCGAGGTCGTCACCACCGCGTCGAGGGCGCCGTCGTCGAAAGGCAGGTGCTCGGCGGGGGCCTTCAGCCACTGCACCCGCGACGAGCGGGCCCGGGCCTGACCGAGCATGCCGTCGGACATATCGATCCCGTAGACCGCGTCGGGATGCAACTCGCGCTCGATGCGGTCGGCGAGAATGCCTGTGCCGCAGGCGATATCGGCGACCCGGCGAGATCCGCGGGCGCCCAGCTGCGCGATCATCTCGTCCTGTGCCGGGCGATAGACCCAGCGCTGCAGGACGTGAATGTCGTAGCCGGGGGCAGCGAAACCCCAGAACCGGGTGACCGCGTCGTTGAGGCCGCGGCGTCGTGGGGGCGTCACTGCGTGCCCAGAACCGACGTGTAGTACATGGTGTCGGCGACCGTCACCGCGTCGCTGGCCTGCGATATCGGCCGCAGCCCGTTGTCGGCCAACAACCGACTCATCGGCGTACCGACCGACCGCCAGCCCAGGTTCGTCAGGTAGGGGGCGACGTCGGCGCGCTCGCCCTGGTAGCTCAATTCGGCGAAGTCCAACTCGAAGCCGTGCTCACGCCACTTGTCGGTGGCCTTGCGCATCTGCTCCCGGGCCTCGTCGATGTCCACCTGCGACATGTCCGGGACGGCCTCGATGCCCAGTCGGCTGCCGGCGGCGCTGAGCGCGGTGATGTTGTCCAGCAAGCGGTCCTGGGCGTCGGGTGGCAGATAACCCAACAGGCCCTCGGCGATCCAGGCGGTGGGCCGCGCGCTGTCGAAGCCCGCGGCACGCAACGCGGCCGGCCAATCCTGGCGCAGATCGACGGGCACCGTGCGCAGATCCGCCGACGGCGCGGCGCCCAGACCGGCCAGGGTCGTGGTCTTGAACTCGATGACCTGCGGCTGGTCGACCTCGAACACCGTCATGTCGGTCGGCCATGCCAGCCGATACGCCCGCGCGTCCAGGCCGGACGCCAGGATCACCGCCTGACGGATGCCCGCCTGCGCCGCCTCGAGGAACAACGAGTCGAAATAACGGGTCCGGGCGGCCATCGCGTCGGGCATGTGCTCGAGCCGCCACCCGGATTCGGGGTCGTCGACCTCGGCGGCAGCCAGCTCACCGCTGGCCCACCGGATGAGAAAGTCAACGCCCACCGCGCGAACCAGCGGTTCGGCAAACTGGTCCTCGATCACGGGCCGATCGGCCTTGGTGGCGATCGCCCGGGCCGCGGCGACCATCGTCGCCGTCGCGCCCACGCTGGTCGCCAAGTCCCAGGTGTCGTCGTCTATGCGCGCCAAAGCGGTGTCCTTCCCCCACGTCAGCCAGGCATGATACTTAGCCAGTATAAACGGCCTTTCTGGACGCAAGATGACCCGTCGCCGCCCGGCCCGAGGATGGGTCGGGGTCGAGATGCGGCGGCGCCTCGCGGCCCCACCTGAATTAGGCACTGCGCTGACCCAGTCGCGAATACGCTGACGACTTAGCGCCAGACCAACCGGCGGGGACCGCCGGCCCCCGAGCGCCGGCGCGATACCTGGCAAGGAGATCGATGGGCGGGTCAGTGAGTCCTTGGCTACTTCTGGCTTTGATCATCGCTGTGGCGGTACTGCTCGCGGTGGGCTGCCTGTGGCTTGGCAATCGCGCCCTGCAGGACGTCGGCAAAGAGCACAATTCGACGCTGTCGCCGTTCTTAACCGTTGTCGGGCTCGTTTACGGCGCGCTGCTCGGCTTCACCGTGGTCGTCGCCTGGCAGCAGTTCTCCTCCGCCGCGATCAACGTCGCTAACGAGGCGTCCACCCTGACGACGATGTATCGGCAGACCGTCGCCATGCCACAACCAGAGCAGACGCAGCTGCAGCAGCTGCTGCGGCAGTACACGACGGCGGTGGCGGGTCCCGAATGGGCTAAGCAAGATGCCGGCGGCGCCAGCGACAGCGCACGAGCCGCGATCACCGGGATGTACCGCATCCTCGGTAGTCAGCCGCCCAACGTCGCGTCAAGCCCGATCCATGGGGCGTTTCTCAGCGAGCTGACCGTCCTGGCGTCGGACCGCAACACACGCATCCTCGACACCAAGCCGCGAATACCTCCGCTGTTGTGGGCAGGACTGATATTCGGCGGCGTTGTCATCGTTGCGCTCACGGGTTTCCTGCGCCTCGGGCACACACTCGCCCACGCTGTGCTCTCCAGCACGATCGCAATCCTGCTTGGCCTGCTGCTGTGCATTATCTTCACGCTCGACCATCCCTTTGGGACTCAGCGGGGTATCACGTCCGAACCGTTCAAGCACTCCCTGGAGGTTTTCGACGCAGTCGACCGGGGGACATAGTCCGGCCTCGCGGGCCACGGGTGTCCCGACTACTTTTTACCGTTTGAGTGCGCGTTTCCCGTCGTGTTGGCCTTGCCGTCGAAGCGCTTTCCCTCGGGCTGCGGGCCTTTGGCAGTGCCCAACGACCCGATGCTCGGG
This sequence comes from uncultured Actinomycetota bacterium, assembly GCA_963811535.1. Classification (GTDB taxonomy): domain Bacteria; phylum Actinomycetota; class Actinomycetes; order Mycobacteriales; family Mycobacteriaceae; genus Mycobacterium. The sequence goes on from CAWERF010000006.1 coordinate 426,980, forward strand.
CCGGGGCCGCCAATCCGAGACGTCGAAAGAACCGACTGAGCAACAGATTTGATGTTCCCGACGACCGACGCTGCGCCTGACCCGGATTCGCGGGCCGCGGCACCGACGGGGTTGGCCGCACGCGGCGCGGCTGTCGTGGTGGCGGCGGTGGTCGCGGATCCGACCGGCAGCAGGGAGTTTCGAATGGGGAAACGAATTGGATCCGCTACGCCTTGGGGATGATTGGTCGCCGAAGTGGTCGGCTGCAGGGCTGGTGTCTTCGCTTGGACAGCCGTCAGCGGTGTCTGCTTCACCGCGAAGGGAAACGGCGGCAACGGCGGCAACGACGGCAGCCAGAAGTTCAATTGGTCAATTCCCAACTGGACGAACGAATTGAAGGTGTCAACCCCGACATTGATCAAGCCCTGACCGAAGGTGATGCTCCCGTCGAGCCAATCGGCGATGTTGAAGGTGATGGTGCGGGCGATGCGTTCTCCGAAGTTGTAGAAGATGGTGATCTGCGGCGCCAACCAGCCCACATACGGAATCCACCCGACCGCGTACGCGGCGAGGTCGAACCCGTAGCGGACCCACGGCTCGATTGCGTTGTAGACGTTCTTGATGGTGCCGCCGATGGACGTGGGCGTGGGAATCGTGACGGTCGGCGGAGTCGGGACCGGGGCACCCAGGCTCGGCGGTATCACGATCCGTTCCAGCACATCGATGACAGTCTCGATCGGGTCGGTCGGCTGCGACAGCGGTTGGACTGCGGCGCTGAGTTGAACCGCCGGCGGCCGGGCAATGGGCGGCGGCACAGAGGGTGCGATCGCGATTGCCCCGGCGCTGATCAGGGTGACCCCCGCGGTGAGGACTTTCTTCGCCGAATTGTTCATGGCAGCCCCCTGGGGTTGAATCCATGCTTCGCATCACGCTACGCGCATGGAAGGCCGGACACGGCCAAACCGACCATATTCTTGGGGGTCGCGGGATCGCCGCTGGCGCTGTATCGCACGGAAACGCAAAAAGATTCCCTTTGTTCTGCTTAGCTTTCAATCGCCGACACTGACCCGGGTCTCGGCCGCTTAATTACCTCAATAAGGAGTCAGCCATGTTGCTCTCAGCCCGGACCGCACGGCGCGCGGTAGCCGGCGGGATTGGTACAGGCGCGATTGCCGGTGCAATGCTCATCGGTGCCGCCGCGACGGCAGCGGCGGATCCACCGCCGCCACCACCCAATTGCACCGCTGCCGATTTGGCCGGTGTCTCCTCCGGGGTTTCCGCAGCCACGTCGTCGTACCTGTTCAGCCATCCTGATGTGAACGCGTTCTTCACCGGCCTCAAGGGCCAGCCCAGGAGCGAGATCAAGGACGACGTGCAGAACTACCTCAACACCAACCCGCAGGTTCAAGCCGACCTGCAGGGTATCCGTCAGCCGATGGTCGACTTCCGTGATCGGTGCGGGGTGCCGGCCCAGGGTCCGTTGACCCAGGGCGGCGGGGGCCAGTGAGCGCGTTCCCCCCGATCACGCTGCCGGCGTAGCGGGCACAGATCGTTTCAGAATCGGTTTCGCCGAGCTTGTCGAGCCGGAGAGCCGGAAAGCCTAACGCCGCGAACCGATTCCACTAAAGACCGAATCAATCATTGTGCAAACCGCTTAACGCAAATTTTCGTCAGCGCGGACCGATACCGCCGGGGCGGCCGGGCCCGCCCGGTCCACCGGGTCCACCCGGCCCACCGGGCCCACCGGGCCCGCCGGGCCAAATCGGCCCGAAGACGACGTCTACGCCGTCATTGCAAAGCCAGTCATCCTCGCAGGGATACGGGTAGAAGGGCCCCGACACCGAAGGTCCGGAGCCGCCCCCGCCCCGAACGTCCCCTTGGGCACAAACGGTAGCCCCGCCGCTGTATGAACAGTCGGCCGCGGCGGGCGGCGCCGCAATCAGTCCAAAAACGGCCGGGGTTGTCACCAACGCGGATATCAGATAGCACTGCCCTAGCTTCATGACACTTCCTTCACGGCAGTGGTTGGCCACGCTATTACACGCAGGCGAGCTTAGTTTTCCGCAGCCGAAAGGGGAGGTAAATATTCGTGCGGTTCGAATGTTCGCAGAGTCGGCGGATCAACGTCTGGACATTCGCCGATCCCTTGAACGTGTTGTGTTACAACGACATACTCTGATCGGCGCGCGCGTGTGGTGAGAGCCGGCCAGAAGATCGGCACCGCCACAGCCCATTTCCCGGCGCGAATCACGATGCGTTCCTTGGCGAAGAGCGGCGGCGCGGGCGCCATCCCGCGGCCCGCCGGAACCACCTGGGCGACTCAATCAGCAACGGTTGGCCTCGCGTCGATGTTGTCGACTGGCGCTTCGTGCGGCAACCCCGCGGGTGCTTCGTCCGCCAGCCGGTGGGCGAGCCGGTGCGCGCTGTGCAGGCAGCCGTGGACGGCCTGCAGGTAACTTTCGGCGCCAAGCCGTGTTGTGGCGGCGGCGCCCTTGGATTGCTCTTCGATCTGTGATAGCCCGACGTGACGACGGTGTATGGATGCCCCCTCCGCACGCGAATATATGAAGTCAACGCCGCAACGCTCGGCCCAGTCTTCGGCAATGTTGGCCGCGGCGATCGACCACGGCATTGGATAACTCTGATCGGCCTGCTGAACAAGCCTCCTGATCGCCCCGAATCGGGGGAACGTCAAGGGCTGGCTAATCACCAACGTCTCAGGTAATCGTCGGCCCCGGGTTGCTGCGTCGAACCGCGTCACGGCGTCGGCAAGAGCCGATTCGGCATGGGCCAGCGTGATGTGCTCCTCGCCTTCTAAGGGCATGTCAAGTTGGGCTTCGACGTCGAGCATGTCGAGAGCCTGCTTCGCGGTGGCCACCGCCCAATGCAGCAGCTGGGCAATGACATGAAGCAGCGGCGCAACGCGCGCACGAGCCCGTGCATCCTGGATCCGCTTCACGATGATGTTCGACAGAAACAGCGCCGGCCCCACAAGGATCAAATCGGCCGTGACATTGGAGACGACGCCGCGCCAGTCGAAGTAGGCGCCAAACATCAGCGCTGCCGCGCTGACCAGGCACCCGCCCGCGGTGAGTAGCACGGGCACCGGGTCACTCCGTCGGGCCGCGATCCAGCTCCGGGCGCGGTTCTGCACCGTTGCATCATGACACTGAGCCGGCTGCGCGTCGGGGCAGGTTTGGTTCTTTACAACGGGCCGCCCGAGTCAGCGGGTGATCCCCGTTCGCCCGCGATTACCGCCTCGATCCACCCAGCGCTTTGTATCGAGTACGTCGTCGGAACGGCCCGCCTGCAAATGCGCTCAATTCGTACCCGAAGAGCGGGTTCGTAGTCGGTGAACACTTGCACATTCGCCGGTCAGATCGAACGCCGTCGGATATTTATATGTGCATGGGCACCACGGCCGCCAGTCTCGACGTTTGTGCGCGGGTGTGCGGATCACCGGGCTGAGCCGATGAGATCTTCTGAAGTCACCCAGGTGTCATTGCTGGCCGCCGTGCTGGAATCGGAAATCAGGGATTTGCGTGCGCGCGTCGATGCCGCCGAGAAGCGGTGGGACCGGCGGCGGCGCCGTTGCCCGACAGCCGAAGTGCCCGAACGCCTGATGCGGCTGCGGGCCCAGCTTGATGAGGCAACCCGGCTGCTCGACTCGCTAAAGCACCGGCGTAACTGAACGAATCACGGTCACCCCGCGGGGAAGCGGCCCCTGAGCGCGTCGAGCAGTTGGCGCACCTCAGCGATGCGGGCGTACACCTGCTGCAGTTCTTCACGGCACGGCTGTTCGTGCGGATCTGACCAGCGCGCCTCGATGCCGGCGACAAGTTCCTTCAGTTCGGCGATTTCACCTTGCAGTATTTCGTCGAACAGTCGCGCCTGAGCCATGTCGGCCGCGCTTGTCGGGCGCGCCGACGCGACCGTCAACCGCACGTGACCCGCCGCGATGTCTCGGGCGGGTGCGTAGCCCGATATCCGCTTGATGACCGGACCCTCCGGCGGCCGGTCGCGCCAGGCGGGCACAGTCATCGTGAAAACCGTCGACGACGATCGACTGACGGCGGCGCAGTCGCCTCGGATGCCTGCGCAATGCCTCGCAAGTTCATCGACCAACCCTCGCCCACCACGTGACCGGACTAATTACCGTCCCGTGGCAACCGGGTAATAACCCGTTTACCTCTGCGCGGGTCGCCGTGTGAGATGCCGCCGCTAGCCCGCAGTCGCCGCTTCAGACGGTCGGGCCCATTCCAGTCGCTGCGGCCTTGCCCCTTTTAGGGTGGGAATATGCGGACAGTTTTCCATCGGCAGCTTGACGCCCTGACGGCCAGCATCGCGGAGACCTGCCAACTGGTGGGCCGTGCAACGCAGCGCGCCACCGAGGCACTTCTGCAGGCCGATCTCGTGCTGGCCGAAGATGTGATCAGCGATCACGACAACATCGTGATCCGCACCGCACAAATGCAGGAAGCGACGTTCAAGCTGCTAGCCGTGCAGGCACCGGTGGCCGGGGACCTACGCGCGGCGGTCAGCGCGCTAAAGAACGTCGCCGACGTCGAGCGGATGGGGGCGCTGGCGTTGCATGTCGCCAAAATCGCGCGCCGACGACACCCGTCTTACGCCCTGCCCGAAGAGGTCAACGGCTATTTCGCCGAGATGGGCCGCATCGCTGTCGATCTCGGCAATGACGCCAAAGACGTTGTGCTCTCCGGCGATCCCCATCGGGCAGCACAACTTGACGACGATGACGATGCCATGGACGATCTGCATCGTCATCTATTCACCGTGCTGATGGACCGGCAATGGAACCACGGTGTCGCATCCGCAGTCGATGTCACGCTGCTTGGCCGGTTCTACGAGCGCTTCGCCGACCATGCAGTCGAAATCGGGCGCCGCGTCATCTTTCAAGCCACTGGCGCGGTTATCACCTCAACCGGTTAAGGGGCAGAAGGGCAGGACGTCCTGCGCGGGAGGTACTTTCAGGTGGGCGGGTCCTCGGGAGCGACGTCGCGACCGCACAGCGCGATCAACGGGACGTGGCCGTATCGCGGCGCCCACGTCGGGTAGCCCTCACGCAGCCAGTGAATGAACCTCACCAGGGCTTCTGTAAATGTCATAACATGCCGCCACTGTGTCGACAACGTTTACCCGCATGATCCCGATGTCAAACCATCAATTCATCGCGATTTCGCGATCGGCGGTGAAGCGTTCAGACATGCCCTCCGCGGTCAACCTGCGCCGCCTGTCGACGACACCGCCTTCTGGTACACGAGCCAGCGCATCTCTATCGGGCATTTCTCCCGCTCGACATCGAACACGTCGAGGCCGCTAACCCACTCGGCGTACCAGCTCGTGGGCGGCCAAGCACCCTCCGGCAGATGTGCCTTCTCGTACTCGTATACCGAGTCGTCGGCGACAAGTTCGAGGGGTAATCCGGCCGCGGCAGCTGATATCTCCTGCCGAGTGAAGATGCTCGTGTAACACTGCTGCCCCAGTTCACGCGCGGCATCGTCGGGTATGTAGTCGTGCTGCGCCACGAAGGCGTTGAACACCAAGCGTCCACCAAGGGCCAGGCAATGGGTGGCGAGTCCGAAAATGGAGCGCAGCTGCTGCGTCGTCCGGAAATCGGACACCACCTCGGAGAGCAGAATCAGCTGGTAGTCCCGTCGGAGATCATCCATGGTCGCGAAGACGTCACGTTGGATGACCCGCACGCTGAGTGATTCCTGCCCTGCGTCGGAGCGGATCATGTCGGCGAACTTCGGGGTCAACTCGACCACGTCAACCGGATGGCCGCGTCGTGCCAAGCCCAGGGCGTTGCGCCCAGTTCCTGCGCCGATATCGAGCACCCGATGGGACCCCGGATCCACCGCTTCGTTCGCCAGCGCCAATACGCGAGCATCCGGCTCGCTACCGAACAGTGGTGGCTCGCGGGTGCCGATCCATTTCTCGTAGGCGGACTCGACCGTCCACCATTCGGGTTTGATGTGGTAGTTCAGGATCGTCGCGACAGGAGCGTCGAACGAGATAACGATGGTCGAACGCGGTGAGGCCGCGTAGGCCTCTGCCAGCTGACCCTCGAGCAGGGTCCTGGCGTGGGCGAGTTCTTCCGCGGTGAACCTCCTGCCCACGTCTGCAAAGACGTTGGCACACATCGTCACGTACTCGTCGATCATGCTTGGAACGGCGGGGAGCGTGATCTGACCCGTGACAGCCGATCGGCGAAACAACCGGCGGGCCATGGATTCGCGTAACTGCGTCGGATCGACCGATCTGAGGCGCGGGTCGTTCACGAGATCCCTTCTACACGTCCGAACTCCCTTTCGACAGAAATTCAACCAAGAGGCAATGCCGAAATGAACGCGCCGGAGTGGCTCGGTTTCCGGACGTTCAGCGATTGTTGCTGCTCCCGGCACCGTGCGCCTGGCTGTTCTTCGCACCGGAGCCAGAGGTGTTCCAGGTGGGGATCAATTTCGGTGATGTGGTGGGACTGACCGGGCGGCCGGTGCCGGGCTGCGTACCGCGACCCTCGACGAGGTGCTCTGCATCGCAGGAGCCTGAGCGCGGCTCGACGCTAACCTGTTGTGCCACAATGCAAAACAGTTCCCCAGCCGACCCGCCTAGCGTGAAACTACTGGACGGTCAGGGTTCCGTGCATGTTGTCGTGGTATTTGCAGTGGAACGGGTAGGTGCCCGGTGTCATCGGGGCTGTGATCGTCTCGACGCCCCCGCCGCCGGAGATTCGGACGTCGAACAAGTTGTTCTCGTCGGCCGTGACGGTGTGGCTGGCGTCGTCCTTGTTGACAATGGTGATCTGCTGACCGGGTCTCACCGACGCGGGCACCGTGTATGCGTAGTTCGAAATAACGATCTCGCTGCCGGCCGCCACGGCGGGCGCCGACGTCGACGGCATCTCCGTTGTCGACGACGCCGAACCCGTGCTGGTCCGAACGAACGAGGACGACGATTGGTTGCCTCCTCCTCCGCACGCGGCCAGCACACCGGCGCTGACCACGACGGCCGAGATTCGTATCATCATCCGCGTGTGCCGAGGGTTCACAAATGATCAGACTATCGAGTTCATCGCGCCGTCGGCCGAAATTGCTCGACGAAATCCGTCAGAGCCGGGTGTGAATGGCCCGGCGTACGGTGGGCCGCATGCGGGTTGTCATCGCCGGGGGGCACGGTCAGATCGCATTGCGGCTCGAACGGTTGCTTTCGCGGCGCGGCGACGAGGTGGCCGGCATCATCCGTAAGCCGGAGCAGGCCGACGACATTCGGGCCGCAGGCGCCGAACCGGTCGTTTGTGACCTGGAGCCGGCCCAAGTCACCGACGTCGCGCGGTACCTCACGTCCGCTGACGCGGCGGTGTTCGCGGCCGGAGCGGGTCCGGGCAGCGGCATCCCGCGCAAAGACACGGTCGACCGCGCGGCCGCGGTCCTTTTCGCCGACGCGGCGGAGGCGGCGGGCGTGCGTCGTTTCCTGGTCATCTCGTCGATGGGCGCCGATCGAGAGCCACCCCCCGGCACCGACCCGGTTTTCGCCGCATACCTCCGCGCCAAAACCGCCGCGGACGGCTACGTGGGGTCGCGGGACGGTTTGGACTGGACGATCCTGCGGCCGGGCCGCCTCACCGACGATCCCGGCAGCGGTCGGGTGACGCTCGCGGAGCACACCGGGCGCGGCGATGTGAGTCGCGATGACGTGGCTGCCGTACTCGTCGCGCTGCTCGACGAGCCGCGCACGGGCCGCCGCACGCTGGAAGTGATCAACGGCGACACACCGATCGACGACGCGGTGAAGGCGGTCGCGTCGGCGGCAGACGGCTAGCCGGTGCCCAGCAGTCGCGGATGCGCGCGCCCGGCGATCAGCGGCAATTCCACCGAGGTGACGATTCCCGGCGGGGCGGCACACACGTACGGCACCGAGTTGACGCAGTGGGCTGCTGTCGCAACGATTCCGGGGTTGCTGACAAGCCCTTCCTGCACGGTTTCCGGCTGCCAGCCCTTGATCGTCGCGAACGTGTCCGGATCGCCCTTGACCTCGATCTCGAAGCGCTCGCCGTGTCGGCCGAACGTCCACGGCGGGTCCAGGTGCGCCTCACCCATCAGCCAGTGCACGCCGATGCGGACGACGACCTCGCCGTCGACGTACGCCTCCCGGTGGAACCGCTGACCGGCCACTTTCCCGCGCTCGATCACTCCGATCGGCGAGTCGATGGGTTCGGTGGCCACCGCGACGCCGTGGAGGGTCTTGACCTCGGCCCGGTCCGTCAGCCCCAGGGCGTCCAACACCATGGCCATCGACTGGTTGAAGCCGCCGGTCAGGAGTTTGAGCATCGGGCCTTTTTCAGCCTCCTCCGGTGTGCCGCCGAAGCACATGATCCATCGCACGACGTCGGCGGCCCCGTACGTGCGGATGTCGGAATACTCCTCGGCGCGGACGAACGTCACCCCTGACGACATGGCCGACAACATCAACGGGAAGGTCTCGGTGACCCCACCCGGGTTGATTCCTGTGCCGTGGAGGCTGACATTGCCGTCCGCGCACGCCGCGGCCAGCGGCGCGGCTTCCTTGTCCGACGGATAGAACCAGCCCACCGGCGTCACCACGTTCTTGCCCGAACGCAGGAGCGCGGCCACCTCGTCCGGGTTCGGCATCAGCGGCGCGTAGACGACCGCGTCGGCCTCGGCTGTGAGAATGTCATCGACGCTCGAGGTCGCGGTCACGCCCAGCTGCGAGGTGCCGATGATCTCGCCAACGTCCTTGCCGTGCTTGTCCTTTGAGTGAACCCAACAGCCCGCCAACTCAAGCTCCGGATGCTTGAGGATGCAGTCGATCGCTGCCTTCCCGACTGATCCGGTGGCCCACTGAATCACCCGTAATGCCATGCCAGCTCCTTCGCCCGACGCGGCCGACGATTTCGGCGACGTCGATGAATCTAACCCGTCGATGTCCCACGCGGCTCCGCGTCTACCCGGGCGACGCCACCGGCTTCATCGAATCGGCGGGAAAGCAAAGAGGTCCGCGTCGATCGATCCTCTACGCTGACGCTGCCACTACTAACCAGAGGGGAAGCAACCATGGCGTGGTTCCTGGCGCTGCAAGGTCCGACGCATCGCACGAACGAGTCGACGGTGTATCAACTCGCGGATTCAGCGAACGTCGAGCGGCTTCGGCAGCAACTACTACAAGAGGCCGCGATAGGTGGCGTTGTCGCAGTACCTGCAGTCTTCGGCAATCACCTGCAGCGAGTGACGCTGTACATTCGGCCGGTTGCGTGGGGCCTGTGGACGTTCTACGAACTGAGCGACGAGGAGCGTAAGGAACTGCCCAGCGGAAACGCATTCCTCGATGCGATCACCCAGGCGATGCGCCAGCAACAGGAGGGAAAGACTCTGGAGGGATGATGGCGGCCGCCGGTCATGATGGTCCAGCGACCCTGCGGCGCAGCGAGATCCTCGGCGGCTGGGAGCTGGTGTCTTTCACCGCTCGCGACATCGAAACCGGAGAGGTCAGCTACCCACTAGGACAGCAGCCGTGCGGGCTGATCATGTACACCGACGACGGATTCATGTCGGCCCAGTTGACGCGCCGAACCGGCCCGGACACGCGTGAGGGGGCCGAGCAGTCACCCGATCCCGGCACCTACGTGGCCTATGGTGGCCGGTTCCACCTCGACGAAGCGTCGGCGACGATACGGCACGACGTGACGATTTCGGCCCTGCCGGAACTGTTCGCCCGGCCGCAGCTGCGCCACGCAGTCCTCGAGGGCGATCAGCTGACGTTGTCGGCGACCGCGACGACAACGAACGGGACCGCAACGCACAGCACGGTGGTCTGGCGGCGTGCCCCGCGGGTAGCCACTGGTGAACCGCGCCCAACGGTGCCTTGTGCTCTTCGCGCAAGCGGCTCATCGCGGAGGCGAAGCTCATAAGCTGCTAGCAGACAACCGGCACCGCCGCCTTCGGGTCGCATTCCGCGGAAAGGGGCACTCATGCTCGACGAATGCGCGCCGCAGATTCCGGGCGTACTGACCACACCGAGCACGAATCGCGGGGTTGGCTTCACCCGTGAACAGCGGCGACAGCTCGGGCTGACCGGCCGGCTCCCATCCGCGGTGCTCAGCCTGGATCTGCAGGCCGAACGGGTGTGGCTTCAGTTGCAGAGCATGGCAACGAATCTGGGCCGCTACCTGCTTCTCGAGCAGCTGCATTACCGCCACGAAGTGCTGTATTTCAAGGTGCTCTCTGAGCATCTGGCCGACCTGATGCCGGTGGTGTACACGCCGACGGTCGGGGAGGCGATCCAGCGCTTCTCCGATGAATACCGTGGCCAGCGGGGACTGTATCTGTCGATCGATCACCCAGACGAAATCGCCGACGCCTTCGAGACGTTTGGGCTGCATCCCGATGACGTCGATCTGATCGTGTGCACCGACGCCGAGGCGATCCTGGGCATCGGTGACTGGGGCGTGGGCGGTATCGAGATCGCCGTCGGCAAGCTGGCGCTCTACACCGCCGGGGGCGGTATCAACCCGTGCCGCACCATCGCGGTGTCGCTGGACGTCGGCACGGACAATGAACAGCTGCTTCAGGATCCGTTCTATTTGGGCAACCGCCACGCCCGCCGCCGCGGCGCAGAATACGACGAGTTCATCCGGCAGTACATCGAAACCGCCCACCGGCTGTTCCCGCAGGCGATGTTGCACTTCGAGGACTTCGGACCCGCCAACGCGCGGGCGATCCTGGCCACGTACGCGCCGGATTACTGCGTGTTCAACGACGACGTGCAGGGCACCGGCGCGGTCGTCATGGCAGCCGTCTACGGCGGATTGAGGGTCACCGGCATCCCGATGCGCGATCAGAAGGTCGTCGTGTTCGGCGCGGGAACAGCGGGTATCGGGATCGCCGATCAGATCCGCGACGCGATGGTGGCCGACGGGGCCAGCGTCGAGCAGGCCAACGCCCAGATCTGGCCCATCGACAAGCCCGGGCTGCTGTTCGATGACATGGACGACCTGCGCGACTTCCAGGTGCCCTACGCCAAGAACCGCGACCGGCTCGGTGTGGCCGCCGGGGAGCGGACCGGCCTAGTTGATGCCATCAAGATGGCCTCACCAACCATCCTGCTCGGCTCCTCAACGGTGTACGGAGCGTTCACCCGCGACGTGATCGAAGCGATGGCGGCATCCACCGAACGGCCGCTGATTCTGCCGCTGTCAAACCCGACCTCACGCATGGAAGCCATGCCTGCCGACGTGCTGGCATGGTCGGGCGGCAGGGCACTGGTCGCCACGGGCAGCCCGGTCGCTCCCGTCCAATACAACGGCATCACCTACACCATCGGACAGGCCAACAACGCGCTGGTGTTCCCCGGCATCGGGCTGGGCGTCATCGTCGCCGGCGCTGCGCGCGTCACGAAGAACATGCTTGACGCGGCCGCTAAATCCGTTGCACGGCAAGCTAATCCAACGACCACGGGTGCGTCGTTACTGCCGGATGTCGAGAACCTACGCGCCGTCTCGGCGGCGGTCGCCGAGGCCGTGTATCACGCCGCCGTCGCGGACGGTGTGGCCGCGAAGACACACGACAGCGTCGTGCAGGCCATCCTCGACATCCAGTGGCTGCCGCACTACGCGTAAGAGATGACTGCGATCTGAAATGTCGTGAGAGCCAGTCGATTGCAGTCCCAGTCGAAGTAGGGTTGACCGATGCAACAGCCCGCAGCTGACAGCGTGTTGTACGAGGTGGTCGACCACGTCGCGCTGATCACGGTCAACGATCCCGACCGGCGCAACGCCGTGACCGATGAGATCAGCGCCGACCTGCGTGCGGCGGTCCACCGCGCCGACACCGACCCGCAGGCCAATGCCGTGGTCATCACCGGGGCGGGCTCCGCGTTCTGCGCAGGCGCCGACCTCAGCGCGCTGGGCAACGCGGCCGAGGGTGAGCTTCCCCGGCTGTATGACGGCTTTCTGGCCGTCGCCGACTGCACACTGCCCACCGTCGCCGCGGTCAACGGGCCGGCGGTCGGGGCGGGGCTGAACCTGGCGCTGGCATGCGATGTGCGCATCGCGGGGCCGAACGCGCTGTTCGACGCCCGATTCCAGAAACTGGGTATCCACCCCGGCGGCGGCATGACGTGGATGCTGCAGCGCGCCGTCGGCCCACAGGTGGCGCGGGCGGCGCTGCTGTTCGGCATGCGCTTCGACGCGCAGGCCGCGGTCCGGCATGGGGTGGCACTGGCCGTTGCCGAGGACCCGGTCGCGGCCGCGCTCGAGCTGGCGGCCGGTCCGGCTGCGGCTCCCCGCGACGTGGTGATCGCGACAAAGGCCACGATGCGCGCGACCGTCAGCCCAGGTGCGATCGACAGCGACCAGCATGCGTTCGCGGTCCGCGCCGAACTCGGCCCGCAGGCCGAATCCATTCGATCACCGGCGTTCAAGGAACGGCTGGCGGCGGCACGGCGCCGTTAGCTCACAGGTCGAGCAGCGCCGTCTCCGGCTCCTCGACCAGTCGGCGTAGCTCACCGAGGAATTCGGCCACCTGCGCGCCGTCGGCAACGCGATGGTCGAACACACAGGTCAGGGTCATGGTAGGTCTTGCGATCACGGCGCCGTCCACGACGACGGCCCGTTCCTTGAGCGCCCCCATCCCCAGGATCGCCGCCTCGGGATAGTTGATCACCGGCACGCCATCGTCGAGTCCCAGCGCCCCGAAATTCGACACGGTGAACGTCGATCCCTGCAACTCGACCGGGGTGAGAGTTCCCCTCCGCGCGCCGTCGATCAGCTCGGCGACCCGCTGTGCCAGTTGACGTGTCGTCATCTCCCGGGCACCGGAGATCACCGGCACCAGGAGGCCGCGGTCGGTGGCGACCGCGAAACCCAGATTGATGGCCCCGTGCGTCTGAACCTGCGGACCCTGCGGCGAGTCCACCCACGTCGCGTTCAACGCCGGATGGTGGGTCAACGCGATGACCAGCAGCCGCAACGTCAGCACGAACGGGCCCGCATCCTGGCCGACCGCTGAAAACCGATCCCGCAACCGCAACAGGCCGCTGCCGTCGACCTGCACGCTGGCGTGAGCGTCGGGAATGTTGCGACGCGCCAACGTCATTCGCTCGGCCATCCGAGCGCGCACCCCGTGCACGGGGGCCACGTCGCCGCCACCGGCGGCGGCCAACACGTCTTCGCGGGTGATGATGCCGTCGCCGCCGGAGGCCGGCCGCAAGCCCTCGAGGTCGACATGCAGGTCCGCCGCCAGCTTGCGGACGGCCGGCGCGGCCCGCGGTCGGGTGGATCGCCTGCTGGTGTCGAAGGCTTCGTCGGCGCCGTAGCCGACCAGCACCGGCGCGCGGGCGTGCGTGCCGGTGGCCGCATCCGGCGCAGTGTCGATGCGCACAAGCAACGACCCGACCGCGAGTGTGTCGCCTTGCGCCCCACGCCGTTCGACGACGCGACCCGCGTACGGACTTGGGATCTCGACCTGCGCCTTCGCGGTTTCCAGGCAACACAGCGGCTGATTGCGCTCCACGTCGTCACCCACCGCGACGTTCCAGGTCACCACTGTCGCGTCGGCGAGGCCTTCGCCCAGATCGGGCACCAGGAAGTCCTTGACGCGGTCGTCGGTCATGGTCGCTCCAGGGACTTCGCTATGCAGTCGAGCAGCCGATCCGGACCAGGCAGCCACAGCTTCTCCACCCGCGCCGGCGGATAGGGGGTGTCAAAACCGGTTGCGCGCAACACCGGAGCCTCGAGGTCGTAGAACAGCTCCTCCTGGATGCGGGCGGCCAACTCGGCGCCGAACCCGAGAGTCCGCGGCCCTTCATGCATCACGACCGCGTGCCCGGTCTTGCGGACGGAGTCGGCGACGGTGTCGAAGTCCAGAGGGTTCAGCGAGCGCAGGTCGACGACCTCGACGTCGAATCCCCGGGTGTCGGCGCCCAGATCGGCGGCGTGCAACGCGGTGCCGACCAGACCGCCGTACGTCAGCACCGTGACGTCGGAGCCGGTTCGACGAATTGCCGCACGCCCGATCGGTGGAGCGGGGGTCGCGGTGTCGACGGTCTCTCGCATCCAATACCGACGCTTGGGCTCCAGGCAAATGACGGGATCGGGGCTGTCGATCGCGTACCGCAGCAGCCAGTACGCATCCGAAGGCGTAGACGGCACAACGACTTTCAGCCCCGCAGTGTGCAGCCAGTACGCCTCGGTGGACTCGGAATGGTGTTCGACGGCGCCGATCCCTCCGAACGACGGGATCCGCACCGTGACGGGCATGTCAATCTCACCGTGGCTGCGCATCCGGTACTTGGCCAGGTGACTGGCGATCTGGTCGAACGCCGGATACGAGAAGCCGTCGAACTGGATCTCTGGCACCGGCAGGAAGCCGCGCAACGCCAGCCCGACCGCGATCCCGACGATCGCCGATTCGGCCAGCGGGGTATCAAAGCAGCGTTGTTCTCCAAATGTCTCGGCCAATCCCTCCGTCACCCGGAACACCCCGCCCAGCCGCGCCACATCTTCCCCGAAGACCAGCACCCGGTCGTCGGCCGCCATCGCGTCGTGCAGGGCACGGTTGATGGCCTGCACCATGGTGAGGTTTGCCGTCATCGGCACCGCGGTCAGCATCGGGCCTGTCGGTTCGGGTGTACCAGCGGGCCGTTCGACGATCTGCGTCATCACGCCTCCTTCGCCAGCTCGGCCCGCAACTCGTGGCGTTGCGCGGCCAGCCTCGGTGTGATCTCGGCATAAGTGGTGTCGAACAGCTCGGTGACGTCGGGGTCGGCGGCGGCGAACACCACCTCGCGCAGCTCGGTGCACACCCGCGCCGAATGCGCGGCCACCCGATGCTCGAAGCGCTCGGTCAACAGGTCGAGGTGCCGCAGATACGCGGCGTAGCGCGGAATCGGGTCCAGCGCCGTCCAGCGGTCCAGCTCGTCGGCTGAGCGATAGCGGGTCGGGTCGTCGGAGGTGGTGTGCGCGCCCAGCCGGTATGTGACGGCCTCGATCAACGTCGGGCCGCCGCCGGCACGGGCCCGCGCAGCCGCTTCGGCCATCAGCACATAGCACGCCAGCGGATCGTTGCCGTCGACACGCACACCGGGTAACCCGTAGCCGACAGCGCGGTGGGCGATGGAGGGCGCCGCCAACTGCCTGCTGACGGGCACCGAGATCGCCCACTGGTTGTTCTGCACGAAGAACACGCACGGCGCACGGTAGACGGACGCGAAATTCAGCGCTTCGTGCACGTCACCCGTGCTGGTGGCCCCGTCGCCGATGAACGCCACCGTGACGGAATCCTCGCCCAGCCGCTGCGCGGCCATCGCAGCCCCGACCGCGTGCAGACCGTGGGTACCGATCGGGATCGCGATCGGCGCGCACCGCTTCGCGGCGAACCCGAGCCCGCCGTGCCAGCTGCCCCGCCATGTCGCCGCGAGCTGACGCAGCGGTATCCCGCGCAGCAGCAGCACGCCCAGCTCGCGGTATTGCGGGAACAGCCAGTCCGTCTTGCGCAGCGCGGCCGCGGCGCCGATCTGGGCGGCCTCCTGGCCACGGCACGAGGCGAACAGCGCTAATTCGCCTTGCCGCTGCAGGTTGACGAACTCCGCGTCCAGGTCGCGGGTGACAACCATCATCTCGTAGAGCCAGCAGAGGGTCTCGGGGGGAAGGTCGCGGCGGTACCGATCCTCGGCAGTCGGCAACCCGTCCCGTCCGATCAACGTGACCGGTTCGGGATCGACGATCATCGGGCTGGTCGGCACGCCGCCTCCTAGGTCTTCGACCGTTCGGCCAGCGTCACTGCCCGGCGGGTTTCAGCAAACCCGTTCGCGCGCCCTCACAGGGCTCGGACGGCGCGATTTCGCCCGGCCCGCCGTAGCACTGGCGCTACCCCCATTATGCGCTCGCTACCACGTAATCCGCGTTGCGCACACCGCGCGGGGCAGCCGTGTCGCGGACGGCGCGACGCGCTCACCTGCAGTGGTCGGATAGCAACCTAATCGTTACAAACCGGCCTCGCGGGCGATCAGCATCAACTGCACCTCGGTGGTGCCCTCGCCGATCTCCAGGATCTTGCTGTCGCGGTAGTGCCTGGCCACGGGAAACTCGTTCATGAAGCCGTAGCCGCCGAAGATCTGGGTGGCGTCGCGGGCGTTGTCCATCGCCGCCTCGCTGGAGACCATCTTGGCGATCGCCGCCTGCTTCTTGAACGGCTTGCCGGACAGCATCAGCGCGGCCGCGTCGTAGTAGGCGGTGCGGGCGGTGTGCGCACGGGCCTCCATGCGCGCGATCTTGAACGCAACGGCCTGGTTGCGTCCGATCGGTTGCCCGAAGGCCTCCCGCTCCTTGGCGTACTTGACACTTTCCTCGACGCAACCCTGCGCGGCGCCGACGGACAGCGCGGCGATCGCGATCCGGCCTTCGTCGAGGATGCGCAGGAAGTTCGCGTACCCGCGGCCCAGTTCGCCGAGCAGGTTCTCGTGCGGCACCCGGACGTCGTCGAAGGTGAGCGGGTGCGTGTCCGACGCGTTCCAGCCGACCTTGCTGTACGCGGGTTCGGCGGTGAAGCCCGGCGTGGGCACCGGCACCAGGATCGACGAGATCTCCTTGCGGTGGCCGTTGGTTCCGGTGACCGCGGTGACGGTGACGAGCCTGGTGATGTCGGTACCGGAGTTGGTGATGAACTGCTTGCTGCCGTTGATCACCCAGTGGCCGTCGTCGAGCCGCGCGGTGGTCCTGGTTGCGCCGGCGTCGGTGCCGCCGCCGGGTTCGGTCAGCCCGAACGCGCCCAGCGCCTTACCGCTGGCCAGGAGCGGCAGCCAGTCCTGTTTCTGCGCGTCGTTGCCGAAGCGGTAGACCGGCATCGCGCCCAGCGACACCCCAGCCTCGAGCGTGATGGCGACGCTCTGGTCGACCTTGCCCAGCTCTTCCAGCGCCAGGCACAGCGCGAAGTAGTCGCCGCCCATGCCGCCGTACTCCTCCGGGAACGGCAGGCCGAACAGGCCCATGTCGGCCATACCCGACACCACCTCGTACGGGAACGAGTGCTCGGCGTCGTGTTTGGCGCTCACCGGCGCGACGACGCTCTGCGCGAAGTCCCGCACGGTCTTGGCCAGCTGCTCGTAGTGGTCCGGCAGTGTGCCGGTCGCCAGAAAGTCGGTCATGGGGTTTCTTCCTTGTCAGTGACGGTGATCCGGGCCAGCGGCTGGCCCACTTTGACCTGGTCGCCGACGTCGACGAGCAGCTCGGCCACCCCGTCGATCGGGGCGGTCAGCGCATGCTCCATCTTCATCGCCTCGACCGCGACGACCACGGTGCCCGCACGCACCGGCGCCCCATCTTCGACGCCGACCGCGACGATCGTGCCGGGCATCGGGCTGGTCAACTCCGCGTCGCCGGTGTGCTCGTCGTCGGGCCGCACCGGCGCCTCCTGCACCCGGAAGACCGCAACGGTGCCGTTGTCGCCGGCGAGCCAGATCTGCCCGTCTTCGGCCGCCACGGTGTACTTCCTACGCAGCCCATCCAGCGTCACGGCCAGCTTCGGGCCAACCAGAGTGGCAGAGAGCGAACGGGTTTCGCTGTCCTCGACCGTGACCGTCGCGGCATCGGGGTGCCCGGCGATCCGAACGTGGTCGGTGCGCTCGCCGGCGCTGAGCCGGATCACGGTCGGCGCCTGCTCCCCCACCCGCCAGCCGGACGGTTTGGTCCACAAGTCGTCGGTTGATCCGGCCCAGGCCCGCAGCCACCGGTAGGCCGCGGCGGCGATCAGCCGATCGTCGGTGGGTGCGGCCGGCACGAAGTCTGCCATCCGCCGCTCCAGCAGGCCGGTGTCGAGGCGCCCGGCCACCACGTCCGGATCCGCCAGCAGGAAGCGTGCGAAGTCCACGTTCGTCACCACACCCAGCACCGCGGTGCCGGCCAGGGCGCGGTCGAGTGAGCGCAGCGCCGCGGTTCGGTCGCCGGCGTGGGCGATGACCTTGGCCAGCATCGGGTCGTAGTCGCTACCCACGACGTAACCGGCGCTCAGCCCGGAGTCGATCCGGACGCCGGGCCCGGCCGGCTCGACGATGTCGAGCACCTTTCCGCCGGTGGGCAGGAACCCGCGACCCGGGTCCTCGGCGTAGACACGGGCCTCGATCGCATGGCCCGACAGCGTGATGTCGTCCTGCGTGACCGGCAGCTTTTCGCCCGCCGCGATCCGGACCTGCCACTCGACGAGATCGGTGCCCGTGACCATCTCGGTCACCGGGTGCTCGACCTGAAGCCGGGTGTTCATCTCCATGAAGAAGAACTCGTCGGGCCGGTCGGCCGGCACGATGAACTCGACGGTGCCGGCGCCGGTGTAGTCGACACTGCGGGCGGTATCGCAGGCGGCGGCGCCGATCCGGGCCCGGGTCTTTTCGTCAAGCAGCGGCGACGGCGCCTCCTCGATCACCTTCTGGTGTCGGCGCTGCAGGCTGCATTCCCGCTCACCGAAATGAACCACCGTGCCGTAGCTGTCGGCGAGCACCTGCACTTCGATGTGTCGCGGCCGCTGCACGTACCGCTCGAGGAACAGGGTGTCGTCGCCAAACGCGGCCGCCGCCTCGCGCCGCGCACCGGCCAGCGCGGCGGCCAACTCGTCGTCGTGTTCGACGACCCGCATGCCCTTGCCGCCACCACCGGCGGACGGCTTGACCAGCACCGGGTACCCGACCTCGGGAGCCGCGGCGATCAGCTCGGCGTCGGACAGCCCCGGGCGGGCTATGCCGGGGACCACCGGGACCCCGAACGCGTCGACGGTGGACTTGCCGGCGATCTTGTCGCCCATCGTTTTGATCGCCGCCGCGGAGGGCCCGATGAACACGATGCCGGCCGCATCCAGCGCAGCGGCGAAGTCGGCGTTCTCGGAGAGAAATCCGTAGCCGGGATGGACCGCCTGCGCACCGGTGCGCCTGGCCGCCGCGACGACCGCGTCGATGTTCAGGTAGCTCTGTCGCGCCGGCGCCGGCCCGATTGCCACCGCCACATCGGCCTCGGCGACGTGGCGCGCGTCGGCGTCGGCGTCGCTGTAGATCGCCACGGACCGGATTCCCATCGCGCGCAGTGTGCGGATCACCCGCACCGCGATCTCGCCGCGGTTGGCCACCAGCACGGTGTCGAAGCTCGCCACGGTCACATCCTGAACACGCCGTAGGAGACGGATTCCACCGGGGCGTGGCCGACAGCCGAAAGTGCAAGCCCCAGAATAGTTCTGGTGTCGGCGGGATCGATCACGCCGTCGTCCCACAGCCTGGCGGTGGAGTAGTAGGGGTTTCCCTGATACTCATACTGTTCCCGGATGGGCGCCTTGAACGCTTCCTGCTCCTGCGCCGACCACGGGGTTCCGGCGGCTTCCAGCGCGTCGGCCCGCACCGTCGCCAAGACCGACGCCGCCTGTTCGCCGCCCATCACCGAAATGCGCGCGTTGGGCCACATCCACAAGAACCGCGGCGAGTACGCCCGTCCACACATCGAATAGTTTCCCGCGCCGTAGGAGCCGCCGATCACCACCGTCAACTTGGGCACCCGCGCGCACGCGACGGCGGTCACCATCTTGGCGCCGTGCTTGGCGATGCCGCCCGCCTCGTAGTCACGGCCGACCATGAAGCCGGAGATGTTCTGCAAGAACAGCAGCGGCACCATCCGCTTGTCGCACAGCTCGATGAAATGGGCACCCTTCAACGCCGATTCGGAGAACAGCACGCCGTTGTTGGCTATCACACCTACCGGGTGACCGTGGATGCGGGCGAAGCCAGTCACCAGTGTCGAACCGTAATCAGCCTTGAATTCCGCGAATTCACCCCCGTCGACGATCCGGGTGACCACCTCGTGAACGTCGTAGGGCACACGCGCGTCGATGGGGACCACGTCGTAGAGCTCGGTCTGATCGGCGGTCGCCTGCACCGTCGGCGCGACGTCCCATATACAGCGCTCGTGCGGACCAAGCGTGGACACGATCCGGCGCACGGTGCGCAGCGCGTCGCGATCGTCGTGTGCCAGATGGTCGGTGACGCCGGACGTTTTCGAATGGAGGTCACCGCCACCGAGCTCCTCAGCGGTGACCACCTCGCCGGTAGCGGCCTTCACCAGCGGCGGGCCACCGAGGAAGATCGTGCCCTGATTGCGCACGATCACGGCCTCGTCGCTCATCGCAGGCACATAGGCACCCCCCGCGGTGCAGGACCCGAGCACCGCCGCGATCTGTGGGATGCCCGCCGCGCTGAGGGTGGCCTGGTTGTAGAAGATGCGGCCGAAATGCTCACGGTCGGGAAACACCTCGTCCTGGCGCGGCAGGAACGCCCCGCCGGAGTCCACCAGATAGATGCACGGCAGCCGGTTCTGCCCGGCCACCTCCTGTGCGCGCAAATGCTTTTTCACTGTGACCGGGTAATACGTTCCGCCTTTGACGGTGGCGTCGTTGGCGACGATGACGCACTCTCGACCGGAGACCCGGCCGATGCCGGTGATGATGCCCGCGCCGGGGGATTCGTGGTCGTACATGCCGTCCGCGGCCAGCGGCGACAACTCCAAGAAGGGGCTGCCCGGGTCGAGAAGCCCGTCGACCCGCTCCCGAGGCAGCAGCTTGCCGCGGCTGACATGGCGCTCGCGGGCCCGCGGCGGACCGCCGAGTGCCGCGGCAGCGAGCTTCGCGCGCAGCTCGGCGACGAGCGCGAGATGCTGCTCGCGGTTGGATGCCTGAGGCGTCACGTGGCCGTCCAAGTGAAGTTAATGATGACTAACTCAGTCGATGTTAGTTACGATTAACTGAAATGTCCATCGAGCAAGAGCAGACGCGACGCGGCCGGTTGAAGTCGGATCGCCGGTCAGCGCTGATCACCGCCGCCGAGCGGCTGATCGCCGAACGCGGCTACCTGGCCGTGCGGCTCGAGGACATCGGCGCGGCCGCCGGTGTCAGCGGCCCGGCGATCTACCGACATTTCCCGAACAAGGAGGCGATGCTGGTCGAGCTGCTGGTAGGCATCAGCACGCGCCTGCTGGCCGGCGCGCGATCGGTCGTGTCAAGGGCACCGGACGGCGGTGCCGCCCTCGACGGGTTGATCGACTTTCATCTGGACTTCGCTTTGGGTGAGCCCGACCTGATCCGCATTCAGGACCGCGACCTCGCCCAGCTGCCGGCGACCGCGAAACGACAGGTGCGCAAGGCGCAGCGTCAGTATGTCGAGATCTGGGTCGATGTGTTGCGGCAGCGCGGCCACGGCCTCGAGGAGGCCGATGCGCGGTTGATGGCGCATGCGGCGTTCGGCCTACTCAACTCGACCCCGCACAGCGTCCGCCCGAATGGGTCCAAGACGGCCGGCGCAACGCATTCACGCGCGATCTTGAGACAGATGACGGTGGCCGCCCTGGCGGGCGACCACCGCACCAAGAGCCGCTAGTACCAGTACCGGCGACCGGCGACCGGACGCCCGACCGCGCCCAGAATCCACAGCACGGCACCGATTATCAGCAGGATGATCCCGATCGTCCACAGGATTGAGATGTTCAGGACGAAACCGAGAATGAGCAGAATCACTCCGAGCACAATCATGGCAGCACTCCAATCGTCAGTACCAGTACCGGCGACCGGCGACCGGACGCCCGACACGCCCGAGAAGCCAAAGAACCACACCGATGACGATCAGGATGATCCCGATTGTCGTCAACAGGCTGCTGACCGAACTTTGAATGAACAGTCCGATGAGCAAAAGTATTATTCCGAGGATAATCATGGCGCTCCCATCGTTAGGCTGATTCTTGCCAATTGTTCAAGAGCCCACTGCTACTGGGCTTTGGAAGGTTGCAGCTGTTCACCTTCGGGTTCACACCCGCATAGTTCAACGGCCCTGCTACGACAGTGAGTGCTATCGATCCGGCCGAAGCACAGTTTGTAGCACCGGTTTTGAAGTAATCCCGCTGCCAAGCTGCCACCACCCCGATCAGCAGCCAGATCACCACGATCACGCCGATAACTCCTCCGCCTCGTCCCATCGTCGGCCTCCCTCTGCTTTCGCTGTCAGATCATTTACCCTAACGACGATATTCCAAACGTGCCGCCTCCGACGTGGCTTCGAAATAGTTGCGAATGCAAACGATCAGATCAGGATGCTGCTCGCGTCGCGGCAAAGGCCGAACCAAGCCATTCACTGATTGCGACCACCAGCTTGGATCGGTTCTCCCGCTTGGCGATGTCATGGCCGTCGTCGTCGAACAGCAGGTAGCGCACATTGCGACCGAGTCTTTGCAGTGCGTCGACGATTTGTTCCGATTCGCTGACTGGGACGTTGGTGTCGTTGGCGCCGTGCACCACGAGCAACGGGGCGGTCAGCGCTTCGACGCGTCGCAGCGGGGACAGCTCTTCGAGCAATTCCCGGTCTCCGACCGGGTGGCCATACTTCGGGTAGGCCGCGTCCGCGATCCACGGTTCGGTGTTGCGGTAGAAGGTGGTCAGGTCGCCCATCCCGCACACGCTGATGCCCGCGGCGAACAAACTCGGATGAAATGTCAGCGCGGCCAACGTGAGATAGCCGCCGTAGGACCATCCCGCGCATGCGATGCGAGCGGGATCGGCCAGCCCGCTGTCCACGAGAAAACGCACGCCGTCCGCGACGTCATCGATCGCGGCGAACCGCTTCTCCCCGTCGTCGGCGTGCATGAACGTTCTGCCCAAGCCGCCTGAGCCACGGACATTCGGGGTGAACACCGTGATCCCGGCGTTGAGCAACTCGGGAAAGATCTCGCTGTAGCCCGGCCGGGACTGACCCTCGGGGCCGCCATGCAGGAAGATCAGCGCTCCGGCGGAAGGGATTCCGGCGGGCGGCCGGTGCAGCCAGCCGGTGAACACAAAACCGTCGCGCGCAGTGATCGTTTCCCACGTCGCCCCGGGTGAAGACCCCTTGACGACGGGTCCGCGGCTGGGATCGCGGTCGATCCGTTCCCACTCGCGCGATCGCGGATCGACCAGTTCCACCGTTCGGGGCATCGACGGGCTCTCGACGGTCACCGCAACCATCGAGCCGCCCGCGCTGATG
This sequence comes from uncultured Actinomycetota bacterium, assembly GCA_963811535.1. Taxonomy (GTDB): domain Bacteria; phylum Actinomycetota; class Actinomycetes; order Mycobacteriales; family Mycobacteriaceae; genus Mycobacterium. The sequence goes on from CAWERF010000006.1 coordinate 450,023, forward strand.
CTCAACTCGGTGGCCACCATGCCCGGGAGCGGAATCGGTTCAAGCAGTGTGTAATCGGTGAATTCAAGAATCTGTAACTCACTGCGGCCCGCAACATTCCACAGCAGCGCCACGGTCGACAGGTCGTCGCTGACAATGAACTCGTCGAGCTCGCAGTCGGGCCGTTCGGCCACCACCTGATACGTGACACCGTCGACGGTGGCGGTGACCTCCAGCAACCGGGCGTAATCGCATCCGTTGTCGCTGCGGATCAGCGCTCGCACATAACCCTTCTTGCTGTTCACATCGTAGTTCTTGTGCGGGTGGTACAGCCTGGTCTCTTCGCCGGTGAGGCCGTGGCGGATCCGGCGCGGATGGTGGTCGTCGAGGATGATGCCGGCGTCGGTGGTCGACCCGGGATCCGCGGGTAGCAATGCGATCTCGGTCAGCCCGTGCAGCATGATCAGCTCGCGGTAGCCGCGCGGCCCGACCCGCACGAGCGATGCGCCCGCCCACGAGTCGATCAGCCGGCCGCTCGAGCGGCGATCGAGCACAACTCGATTCCCGCTGGGCGGATCGATCAGGCATGACGACCCGATGCCGTCCTCGCCGGTCAGAATCGCCGATACCTGCGTGCCGTCCCAGCCGACGAGTTCCGCGGTGCCCGAGTCCTCGCGGTCGATACGCCACGCCATCCGGTCGTCGGGATCGGTTGTCACCACCCAGATCTGGGTGCGGGTGCTGCCTTCGGGCGCCACCTCGCAGGCGAGCCAGTGGCCGTCGGCGGAGTGGATGACCCGCGTGACCGGGCCTTCCACGGGCAGCACCACATCGCGCGATGAGCTGGCCCGCCAGCCGCGCAGAAAGCGCTGGACCGCCCGTGGGTAGCCACCGTCGTCGACGATGTGCGCGAACGCCGTGGCGTCCGGGGACAGCGACGCGCCGTAGTTGGCGCGCACCTGCTGTGCCATGCGACTAACTCTGCACGCTGAGCAGCCACATTTCCAACACCTCCGCCCGCGCCGGAGCGCCGCAGATCCAGCCAACTACCTGCGCATTGACTGCCCTGGCCGGAGCGGACAGTCGCGAGAGCCTGAACTGGCTGCGCGGGCGCAGGTACCCTCGCAGCCATGAGGTGGTTATGACGGATTCGCCGCGCTCCGGCTCGCCCTACGACCCGACCGACCCGTACGGCAATCCGTATCCGGCCTACTCGGACCCGGCATACGCCGGCAACGTTCCTTATAACCCGACCTACGGCGCTCCCCCGCCACCGTCCGGGCCGCCCCAGACCGAGCCGGTGCCGCCCTACTGGACGCAGACCTATGGGCAGATTCCGCCTGGCATGCCGCCTGCCGAACCACCGCCCGAGCCACCCAAGACGCCGCGCTGGCTGTGGATCGGCGCCGGGCTGGTCGTGCTCGTCGTTGTCGGGCTGGTGGCCGCGCTGATCATCACCAACACGTCCTCGTCGAGGCAGACCGTCGTCGCACCTATCCCTGCGATGCCAGAGCCGAGCACCGCGACCGCCCCGCCGACGACCACGGCGCCCACCCCGATGTTCCCGCTGCCGATACCGCTGCCGACATTGCCGAGCCCCTCGGAGTCCACCGAGCCGGGCGCTACCGAGCCCGTCGTCTATGAGGTCACCGGGACCGGCCGCGCGATCAACATCACCTACGTCGACACCGGCAGTGTGATGCAGACGGAGTTCAACGTGGTGCTGCCGTGGCGCAAGGAAGTCAGCCTGCCCAAGCCGGCCGGTCAATCGGCAAGCGTGACCGTGATCAATGTCGGCCGCGACATCACGTGCACGGTCACCATCGGCGGCGTGCAGGTGCGTTCGCAGACCGGAACCGGGCTGACGATCTGCAGCGGGTCGGGCTAGCGGCGGGGCGCGCGGACCAGAAGCATGCCGACGAGCCCCGCGGTCAGCACCACAAGCACCCCACCCAGCCCCGCCCGGTCCGTTCCGAATAAGTCGATGAACGTGAAGAAGAGCCACGGCGCGAGGAACGACACCGCCCGCCCTGTTGTGGTGTAGAGCCCGAACGCCACCCCTTCCTTGCCGTCGGCGGTCATCCTCAGCAGCAAGCTGCGCGACGCGGACAGGGTCGGGCCCACGAACCAGCACAGCGCGAGTCCGCACACCCAGAACGCGAGTGTCCCCGACAGCGACATCAGCGTGAGCCCCACCGCGATCATCGCGGCCAGGGATCCGACGATCACAGGCTTGGAACCGACGCGGTCGTCGAGCAGACCACCCAGGACGGCCCCGACCGCGGCGACCACGCACGCAATGATGCCGAACAGCAGCACGTCGGCCTGAGAGATGCCGTACACGTTCACGCCGAGGACCGCGCCGAAGGCCATCACCCCGGTGAGCCCATCCCGAAACACCGCGCTGGCCAGCAAGAAGTAGACGACGTTGCGGTCACGGTGCCACTCCCCCGCGATTTCCACCCACAGTTTGCGGTAGGCCCCCAGGATGCCGATCGACGGTGTATCCAGCTCGTCTCCGTGCGAGGGCGCTGCGATCAGCAGCGGCAACCCGAACAGCAGGAACCAGGCCGCGGTCAACAGCATCGCGGCCCGCACGTTCTGTCCGTCGGCCGACGGGATGTGCAGCACGCCGCGGGTAGGCCCGTGCCCGGAGACGAAGCCGAGATAGGCGATCAGCAGCAGCAGCACGCTGCCGACATAGCCGGCCGCCAAACCGAGTCCGGAGACTCGGCCGGCAGTCTGGGGTGTCGTCAGCTGCCGCATCATCGCGTTGTACGGGACGCTGGCCAAGTCCATGCATGCGGCGGTCGATGCCAGAAGCACCAATCCCAGCCACAGGTAGCTCGGCTGGGCGCGGACCAGGCTCATCGACGCGGTCAGCAGCACCGCCGCCGCGGTCAGCGCGGCCAGCACCCGGCGGCGACGCCGTGGTGCGTCCACCCACACCCCGGTCGCGGGCGCGAGCACCGCGACTGTGATGCCCGCGACGGTCATCCCCCGACCGAGCCAGCTGGCCGGCGTAGTCCCGCCGGGCTCACCGGAGCCGACCGTGGCGGTCAGATAGACCGAGAAGACGAAAACGACGACGATCGCGTTGGTCGCCGTCGCGCCGAAGTCCCAGAGCGCCCATGCCAGGACCCGCGAGCGCGTGTCGGTTGGCGACCCCGACGCGGGGCGGTTCATGATCGCCATGTCTACCATTGCCGCATGCCAGTACCCGCACCAAGTCCCGACGCCCGCGCTGTCGTCACCGGAGCCTCACAAAACATCGGCCAGGCGCTGGCGACCGAGCTCGCCGCCCGCGGACACAGCCTGATCGTCACCGCGCGGCGCGAAGGGGTGCTGAACGACCTGGCCGCGCGGCTGACCGAGCGCTACGGGGTGACCGTCGAGGTGCGGCCGGTTGACCTCGTCGACCCGGCCGAGCGCGCGAAGCTGGCCGACGAACTCGCGTCACGCAACATCTCGATCCTGTGCGCCAACGCCGGCACCGCGACGTTCGGGCCGGTGGCAAACCTCGATCCGGCCGCCGAGAAGGCGCAGGTTGCGCTGAATGTCCTTGGTGTGCACGATCTTGCGCTCGCCGTGCTGCCGGGCATGGTGGAGCGCAGGGCCGGCGGAATCCTGATCTCGGGATCGGCGGCGGGTAATTCGCCGATCCCGAACAACGCGACATACGCGGCCAGCAAGGCGTTCGTGAACACGTTCAGCGAGTCGCTGCGCGGCGAGCTGAAGGGCAGTGGTGTTCACGTGACGCTGTTGGCACCCGGGCCGGTGCGCACCAGTTCGCCCGACGCGGCGGACGCGTCGCTTGTCGACAGGCTGGTGCCGGAGTTTTTGTGGATCTCGACCGAGCACACCGCGAAGGTTTCGCTGGACGCGTTGGAGCACAACAAGATGCGCATCGTGCCGGGAATCACGTCGAAGGCCATGTCGGTGGCCAGCCAGTACGCACCCCGGGCGATCGTCGCCCCGATCGTCGGCAGCTTCTACAAACACCTCGGCGGCGACTAGGGCGTGTCTCCCTAACGTGACCGCGGTTGTGGGTGAGCGTTATCGGTGTGACTCGTGATGCGGTGTTGACCGATGGGCAGTGGAGTGTGATTGAGCCGTTGTTGCGGTGTTCGGATGGGGTGCGGGGGCGCCCGTTTCGGGATCACCGTCAGGTGATCGAGGGGATCGTCTACCGGTACCGCTGCGGGATCGCGTGGCGGGATCTGCCTGCGGATTTCGGTCCCTGGCAGACAGTGTGGAAGCGGCATCGCCGGTTCGCCGGCGATGGCACCTGGGACGCCATCTTGACCAGGTTGTTGACCCTGGCTGACGCTGAAGGCGTTATCGATTGGTCGGTGGCTGTGGATTCGACGATCTGCCGGGTGCATCAGCGCGGCGCGAGCCTGGCGCGCGACACAGGGGGCACTGTCGAATTACACGAATTTGCTCGATGAACCCGCCGACCATGGTGTGGGCCGCTCCCGCGGTGGGTTGAGCACCAAGATCCACCAACTGTGCGGCGGCCACGGTCTGCCGCTGGTGGTGCTGATCGGCCCTGGTCATGCGCATGATTCGCCGGTGTTCACCGTGTTGATGGATCAGCTGCGGGTGCCACGGCTGGGCGGGGGCCGGCCCCCTACCCGGCCTGTTGCGGTGCTGGGTGATAGGGCCTACTGCGCGGGCGAACCGGACCCATCTGCGGTCCCGGGGCATCGAGGCGGTCATCGCTGAACCGTCCGACCAGATCGGTCATCGCAAGCGTCGTGGCCGCCAAGGCGGCCGCCCGATCACACTCGACGCCCAGAAATACAAGCACCGCAACGTGATCGAACGATCCTTCAACATCATCAAGAATTGGCGCGGCCTAGCAACCCGCTACGACAAGCTCGCCATCACTTACCGCGCCGCCGCACTCCTCGCAGCAATCTGCACGTGGCTACGACATTTAAGAGACACGCCCTAGTCCCTCGCGGCCGGGGTTAGCGCCTGCGGCCCGTGCCGAAGATGCTGCGGGTGATCTCGCGGCCGAGGACGGTGCCGGCCGAGCGCATCGCGCTCTTGAACGCCGGGCTTTCCACCATCTTTTCGAACATTCCTGGACCCTGGGGTTGGGCCGGGGCGGGCATCGGCGGCACCTCGGCGGGGGCCCCCGGCGCTGGCGCCGGCTGCTCCGGGGGCGCGAGCGTCTTGTTCAGGATTTCGTACGCCGATTCGCGGTCGATGGTCTGGCCGTACTGGGCCTGCAGCGGGCTGGCCTTGGCGGCGGCGGCGATCGCGTCCGGGCCGATGGTGTCCATCAGCGATCGCGGCGAGCGCATCTCTGTCCACGCCACCGGTGTCGGCGCGCCCTTCTCCGACAGCACGGTGACTATGGCTTCGCCGATGCCCAGCGACGTCAGGGCGGACGTAAGGTCGTAGACATCGGTTTTCGGGTAGGTGCGGACCGTCCTGGTCAGCGCCTGCTGGTCATCGGGAGTGAACGCACGGAGCGCATGCTGGATCCGTGCACCCAGCTGCGACAGCACGTTGTTGGGCACGTCGGTGGGCAACTGGGTGCAGAAGAACACGCCGACACCCTTGGACCGGATCAGCTTGACGGTCTGCTCGACCTGGTCCAGGAACGCCTTGGACGCATCGGTGAACAGCAGATGCGCCTCGTCGAAGAAAAACACCAGCTTGGGCTTATCGACGTCGCCGATCTCGGGCAGGAACGTGAAAAGGTCCGCCAGCACCCACATCAGAAACGTCGAGAACATCACCGGGCGGGCGGCCTGACTGCCCAGTTCGAGCAGCGTGATGACGCCGCGGCCCGTCGCGTCGACGCGCATCAGGTCCTGCGGCTTCAACTCCGGCTCGCCGAAGAACGTGTCAGCCCCCTCGGCCTCCAGGTTGACCAGTGCCCGCAGGATGACGCCGGCGGTGGTCGGAGACACCGCGCCGAGCGTCTTCAGCTCGGGCTTGCCCTCGTCGCTGGTCAGGTACGCGATGACCGATCGCAGGTCCTTCAGGTCGAGCAGCGCGAGGCCCTTCTGATCGGCCCAGTGAAATATCAGGCCAAGAGTTGATTCCTGGGTGGCGTTGAGGCCCAACACCTTTGACAGCAGAATCGGCCCGAAGCTGGACATCGTGGCCCGCACCGGCACCCCTATGCCGGTGGTGCCCAGCGACAGGAACTCCACCGGGAACGCGGTCGGCGTCCAGTCGTCGCCGGTCTCCTTGGCGCGGGCGGCGATCTTGTCGCTCGGCACCCCCGGCCGTGCCAGGCCGGACACGTCGCCCTTGACGTCGGCCATCATCACCGGCACACCGGCAGCCGACAGCTGCTCGGCGATCACCTGCAGGGATTTGGTCTTGCCGGTGCCGGTGGCCCCGGCAACCAGGCCGTGCCTGTTCACCGTGGACAGCGGGATGCGAACCTGTGCGGTGGGGTCGGCGGTGCCGTTGACGACCACGCTTCCGAGCTCGAGGGCCTGCCCCTCGACGGCGTAGCCGGCGGCGATCTGCTGGGCCGGAGAGGCTGTCGATTCTGTGCTCATCACCCCTGACACTACTGCGAAGAGCGGGCGCTGGGGTGATCTCCACCACGCTGGGCTTACTGTGGAGCGCTGTGCGCGAAGAATTGGTGTGGATCGACTGCGAGATGACCGGCCTCGACCTGGGCAAGGACCGGCTCATCGAGATCGCGGCGCTGGTCACCGACGGTGACCTGAACATCCTCGGCGACGGAATCGACGTCGTGATCCACGCCGACGACGACTCGCTGGCGCAGATGATCCCCGTCGTCAAGGAGATGCACACGCGGTCCGGGCTGATCGACGAGGTCAGGGCGTCGACCATCGACATCACCCACGCCGAGGAAATGGTGCTCGCTTACATCCGCGCCAACGTGCCGCACGCCAAAACCGCGCCGCTGGCAGGTAATTCGATCGCCACCGACCGCGGGTTCATCGCCCGGGACATGCCGGCCCTCGACGACTACCTGCACTATCGGATGGTGGACGTCAGCTCGATCAAGGAACTGTGTCGGCGCTGGTACCCGCGGATCTACTACGGACAGCCGGAAAAAGGTCTGGCCCACCGGGCGCTGGCCGACATCCACGAATCGATCCGCGAACTGCACTACTACCGGCGCACCGCGTTCGTGATGCCGCCCGGGCCGTCGACCTGCGAAATCGAGGCGATCGCCAGCGAAATCGGTGGGCCGTCCGACGCTTCCGGGGAAATGGATTCGGCCGGGGAGGCAACGAGCGGTTAGTATCGACGTCGCCGCTGCCGCCCGGCGCCAGCGGCGATGGTGAGTGTAGTTCAGCTGGTAGAGCACCAGGTTGTGATCCTGGAAGTCGCGGGTTCGAGCCCCGTCACTCACCCCGCAGGTCAGGGAGTGTTTTTACTCCCCTGCCCTTTTACCTTCTCCGAGGACCCTTGCACCCTTACTGCAACCTTGCCGAGAAAACCCGGCCTGCAACGACTTGGACCTGCGCGACCTGCGCGACCTGCGCGCCGAGGGCGTCAACCTGTTCATTTGTCCCCCAACCTGCAAGAACGCCTTCGCCTGGCGCTGCCGGGTAATCCCGTCCACTTCGCCAACCAGCGGTTTTCGTCGGGTCACCCACGGGCGCAGCGGCTTTCGTAGCTCTACCGTCCGACGCCCGACATACGTTTGGGGCATGGATGACCATAAGGACCTACCGCCCAGGCCGACTATCAAGCAGGCGGCCGAGTTTCACGGCGTGGACGTGAAGACGGTTCGGCGGTGGATCGCACAAGGCCGACTTGTGGCCTACCGCGTCGGGCCGAGGCTTATCCGGCTTGACCGCGACTCGGTGCTTAAGCTCGCACGCCCGATGGGTGGTGCGGCATGAGCGCCCGCCCCGGTATGTACACCTTCGATGAACTTCTAGACAAGCTGGTGTGGTGCCATGACACGTTCAACGAGGGATTCCCCGGACCGGACTACTACACCAGGGCGGAGCTAGCCCGGCTAGTGATGGAAGCCATCGACCTCGTAGGGGCTTGGCGGTGCTTCTCTTGCGACGTAGACACTTTCGAGCTGGGCGAGGACTACTACGTCCACGATGAGCTGTGGAGGACATACGGGGTTGAGGGGATGTTGTGCATTGGCTGCCTAGCCTGGATTCTTCGCGAAATTGCCTAGTGGGGGCGTGTAGATAAGCGAAAGTGCCTGTCCTGCAACGCATAATGGGACTTCTCAAGGGTTCCATAATGCTGGCGGGAAGGCACTTCGCAGGTGAAGGGTATCGCAGCGGTTTCGCGGGTGAAAGTGTCCGCGGACGGCCATGGTGTGGTGTCGCATGCCGGGGTGGGGATGCTGCGGGAGGTGGCGACGCTGACCGGGCTCTCAGCGCAGGTCACAGCCGCATTGGCGGATACCTACCGGGGCCCATGGATCTACGAGCCGGGTGCGGTGTTCGCCGATTTGGCCGCCGCGGTCGCTGACGGCGCGGACTGCATCGACGGTGTCGGGCAACGGTGCGGTGATCGCGAGCATGTCTTCGGCCCGGCCGCGTCGACGACCACGATGTGGCGGCTGGTCGATGCGCGGGTCGATGCCGCCCATCTGCCCGGTGTCCGGGCTGCCCGCGCGCACGCTCGGGCGGCGGCGTGGGCCGCGGGTGCAGCGCCGGCCGAGGGGCAGTGGTTGCACCTGGATGTCGATGCCACCATCACCATCGACCATTCCGATAACAAGCAGGACGCGGCCGCGACCTGGAAGAAGACCTGGGGTCATCATCCGCTGCTGGTGTTTTTGGACCGCCCCGAGATCGCCGGGGGTGAAGCACTGGCCGGGCTGCTGCGACCCGGCAATGCCGGCAGTAATACTGCCGCCGACCACGTCACGGTCCTGGGGTGGGCTTTGGACTCGCTGCCGCAGGCGTACCGGCCGAATCCCGACGATCCCGGCGGGCCACAGATTTTGGTGCGCTGCGATTCCGCCGGCGCCACCCACGCCTTCGCCGACGCGTGCCGGGCCGCGGGGGTGGGGTTCTCCTTGGGCTACGCCGTCGACGCCCGGGTCCGCGACGCGGTGGACATCCTGAACACCACCGACGGCTGGTGCCCGGCGATCGATTCCGGCGCCGGCCTGCGTGACGGCGCCTGGGTCGCCGAGGCCACCTCGCTGGTCGACATGAGCAGCTGGCCGGACGGGACCCGGTTGATCCTGCGTAAGGAACGCCCGCACCCTGGCGCGCAGCTGCGGTTCACCGACTCCGACGGGCTGCGGGTCACCGCGTTCCTCACCGACACCGGCCACGGTGTGGTCCCAGGCCAGCTCGGCGGCCTCGAACTGCGGCACCGCCAACACGCCCGGATCGAGGACCGCATCCGTGAGGCCAAGGCCACCGGGCTGCGTAACCTGCCTTGTCACCGCTCCGACGCGAACGCGGCATGGCTGGAAATCATTTTGGCGGCAACAGATCTGGTGGCGTGGACCAAACTGATCGGCTTGACCGAGCACCCCGATCTGGCCACCTGTGAGATCGACACGTTCCGCTACCGGGTCTTGCACGTCGCCGCCCGCATCACCCGCGGCGCCCGCCAAATCCGGTTACGGATCGACGCCACCTGGAGATGGGCCACCGCCATCTCCCAAGCATGGCTCCAGCTGCGAGAAGCCTTCCCCTGACCACCCGATTCCATGTCCACCCGACCCGAGGAACCCCACCGGCCCTGGAAACGCCCGCCCACCGAGCGACACCGGCCGACCCGTCGCACCCACCTGCAACAATCAGGCCTCACAGCCAGCCAACACCGGCTTCATCGACCCCGAACAGGCCTCACGCAAAATCGAGGCTAGAAACGCGGCTGGGACGCAAGCTCACCCCCGCTGATTTCAAGCCCGGCCAGTACAACCGCAAGAGCGATGACTGGCGTCCTCCCATGTCTGACCGGCTGCGTGACCGGCTGGGGCTAGATGACGGCACGGCGGTGACCGATGCGTGATACCACCCGCGACGAATACGAAGAGGCTTTCGACAAGGTTCACGATACTGCCGATAAAGCCGCTCGTGAATCTGCGGAGGATGGCGATACGCAAAGCGTAGTGGAGGACCTAAACGGACTAGCCGAGAAACGCGGTTACACGCTAACCGGCGACCGTAAAGAGGAACTGTATAACATCGCGCGCGACAGTGGCCGGACGATTAGGGAAGCCGCAGAAGACGCGGGGATGTCGCCCGCGAGCGGATACCGGCATGAGCAGAAGCGGAAAGATTCTCACGGTGAGAAAGTTTCCACCCGCGCCGAGAAGGAACGCCTCGTAAGCGACTACCTTGCCGAGCACCCGAACGCATCGAACCGTGAGGTATCACGCGCCACGGGTGTGAGCCATCCGACCGTGGCGGCGATCAGGCAACGCATAAACGATGAAGCGGCCAAGAACCGCATAGACGAGGAATGGCAGCGCAGGGAAGACGAGGAAGGCCAACCCGACGACGACGAACCCGAGGACGACGACGAGGAGCCTAAACAGCCACCTAAGCCTAAGCCATTGCTTAAGGACGACGAGCACGACGCGGTATTAGACCGCGTTACCCACATGGCGGAGTCGATTGTCTCTAGCCTTGCCTTTGTCAAGCCCGACAAGTTAGACCCCGATAAGGCCGAGGCCAACGCCGTAAGGATGCGTGCCGCGCTGCTGGGAATAGGCACCCGCATCAATGAGCTAGTAGAGCAAGCCTTAACCCTAAGCTAAGCCCCTTAACCCTTAACTAACCGAAAGCAGCAGGTTAGGTATCGACCGGGCGAACGGGGTACGCATCCTGTGCAATTTAATCTGTTTCCATCGGTTGTGCTGGCCGTACCGGGAACTAAACTGGAGGTAGACAAACAACGCGGTGACGCGCGTTCATAGGCAACTTGAGCCACGGCCCGGAGGGGGTGTGGCTTTTTTATTGGAGAAACACAGGAGAAGCCAGAGAAGTGGAGACAACAAGAGTTTTTGCAAGCGTCCTACCAGCGGATATGCACCTAATATGCGCTGGAGAGGGTGCGCTTGATATACTGAAGGTAGGGAAAGGGAACTGCGGGGGTGCCTAGACGGTTTCCACGTCGCGCTGTCAGAGGTGCTACCGGCTTACAGATAAGCGCTGATGGCACGGCCAGGAAGTACCAGCGGATAATTCCGGTCACCCGTGACATTGCAGGCCTGCCGACGATTGATGTTGGCGCGGATTACAACGGTCCTGTGCCCGGTGCTAATCCCGGCCTCCCGGCCTACTGGGATTCCCTGCGCCTGCTAGACGAGATTGTAGCTCAAGAATTCCTGGACAAGCCTTCTAGGGACTGGTGCGAGATGACGGTCATCCACCTAGACGGAGACGACTGGACGTGTGCAGCCAACAATCTGCTAGTAGTCATGGATGACGAATACGTAGAGCGCCGCAGGGAGAGAAAAACAAAGCGCTGGATGAAGTCGGAAATTCCACCTGCATGTAGAACTAGAGGCACCGGAGCGCTAAAGCAACTTCCACGGGCAACTAAATACGATTCATCATTTACCCTTGCCCTAGCGTCGGGCTATGGCTACCTAAAGGATCACAAAGGTTAGGAAAGAAAAAAGCCGTATGAGAGCACGACAGAAAATAGCCGTTGACTCCGCCAATCTTGAGCGGGGAGTGAATCGGAAAACGGGCAGGCCCCTAGCGAAGGTGACGCTGGAGACCACTAAGGGCGTGCTTATTGAATGGTGTCTAACACCTTCTCAATGCCGCCGCCTGGCCGATGTTCTCCACGTCTATGCAGGGGAGGAGAATGGTTAGAATCACGCCAGGCGGAAGCCTTCCGCAATACCCTCACAACTGCCACACCATTCGCCTCCTGCAGTATGACAAAAGGGTAGTAGGAATGCTTAAATCCATCCCCCTCTATGCTAGGAGTTATAACCCGAGGTTTAGGCAATGGACGGTAACAGCGTTTAACGCTCGCAAGTTAGCGAGTGAGTTAACACGGTTGGGATATCTCGTTAGCGTCGAGGTTTAGCCAAGAGAAGCAGGACCGCAACATCACTGCGGTCCCCGGCCACCCATCTCCTCCGGGCAAAAAAGGAGAACCTGATCGAAGAACGCCCGGCAGCCCGTTGCGGTAATCAGTGGACTCGCTACTGGGTCACGTGACCAACTTACTAAGGCCGGCGTGATGCCAGCCGGCGCGGTGCCAGCCGGCGCGGTGTCAGCCGGCGTGATGCCGGCCGACGTGGTTCGCTGCCTCCAGCGCCGCGAGGCTGATCCCGAACTTCTTGGCGATACCGAAAAGGGTGTCCCCCCGCCGGACCACATAGGTCTTGGCCACCTTTGGAATGTTGATGACCTGGCCGGGGAAGATCTTGTTGGGGTCGGTGATAGCGCGGTAGCCGTTAAGCGTCTGGTGGCTGGTGTAGACGGGGATCTGGTGCGGTTCGGCGCCAGTCGGGGTGGCTGTGGCGACGGCGATGCCCAACGCGGCTGCGATGGCGGCGACAATCACCAGCGCCGCGGTGTGGGCGGGTTTCGTGCTCATTTCGATGTCCTTAGCGCGCTGACTGTTTCGATTCAGCGCCGGGGACGCAGCGGGTCAGTGAAGTGGGATTTATCAAGGCATGGAATGTGTTCGCGCCCTCGGCGCTGGCTTCTGGATTGTAGTCCGGTGGCGTCGGATTCGAAACAGGATTTCACCGACAGTGAACTGTCCTAGCAGTTGCCGTAACAAGCCAGTGTGATGGCCCGCGCGTCATTGGACACATGTGGTGCGAAGTCAGCCAGGAGGAAGACGCGTTCCCGCGCCGTCGCCGAGTATCACCCGTAGAACCGAAAGAGGACAGCATTGTTCAAGCAACCCACGATTATCCCCACCGAGGGGAAGGCTCCGACGGTGGCATTCCCCAGAGACGGGGCCGTCGCTCTGGTCCAAGGACACCAGAAGACCTAGCCGTAGAAGACCTAAGGGCACGCAGGAACAGTGCGCCGCGATGTCATTCCCGGCCCTGTGTAGCTCTACAGCATGCGCTACGGCAGCGGGTGGGGTAGATGCCCACTCTTGGGTAAACGGTCCCAACTGATAGGACAGCGTGTACCTGTTCGTGCCGACGGTCGCGGACGCCTTGAACCGCGGCAGGTCAGCTGGCCTCTGAGCGCAGACGTGATTCGATCGTCCGGGCGGTGTCCTTGAGGGTGTTGACGTCTTTGCGGATCATGAACGCCTCCACGATCTCGAACAGACCGATGACGACGAGCCAGATGCCGACGACCAGAGTCAATATCGCGATCGAATCGAACGGCCACGCCAGGACGACGATGCCCGCGAGGATAGTGATGACACCGAAGAAGATCGCCCACCCTCGTCCGGGAAGGCCGGAATCACTGAACCCCATTGCCGTCGTGGCGACGCCGCGGAAGATGAACCCGACCGCGATCCAGATGGCCAGCAAGAGAATTGCGAACCCCTGGCCGAAGTGGCGGAAGGCCAGCACGGCCAGGACCACCGATGCCGCCCCGCTGAGGAACAGCAGGAACCGGGCGCCCGCCGAGACATGCAGGGTGAACGCGAAGATCACCTGCGCGATCCCGCTGATGAGCAGGTAGGCGCCGAACAGGGCGGAGGCGACGATGAGCGATTTTTCCGGCCACACCAGGACGAGAACGCCCAGGATGGCGGTCACCACTCCGGACAGCAGCGTCGCTGTCCAAAGGCGGGAAACCAAAGTCCGAGGAACATCATGCTGATTGGAATGGGCGCTGTCTGTCATCCCCGAAGTGTTTCACACCGGGAATTGAACCATCAGCGTTTCGTGCCAGGCTATTTGACAGCGGCCCGCAGCCGAATGCACTTATGGCCGATCGGCCAGAACCCATTGACCAGCCCTAGAAGGAACCCATGAACCCCACGACCATCGCGGAGGGCCAGGCAGTCACCGTGGTCCCTCAGCCCGGTGGCGGTGTGCAGATCGTCCTATGTCTGAACGCCGAGCAGGTAGAGCGCTTGGTCACCACAGCGGCGAATGGGTACAGGAATCCCGCCGCGGTGTCGCCCATCTCCCAGCAACACGTAGCCGACGATCCGCCGCTCCCCAGCTAACTGACCCTGCGCCCGATCCTCCTCCCTGGCTCATCCCGACCATCTCGGTCGTCAACCGTCATGCACCTTTGCTGGTTGGCGAGTCGTCGCTGGTCAACGCGGAAGGATCAGCGGCAGGGTGGTAGCCATTTTCCAGCACTTTCCGGAGGGGCACCGCTAGTCGAGCGAACAATGGGCCGGTGGAGTTACGCCAGCGCCCCAATCCGGCCGAAACCCCATCCACGCAGGTCAGCCCAGCAAACTAGGAGAAACAAAACCTAATGAAGTACATGCCCAGCGCGTGCCCTAAATGCGCGCAGTTGCTCGTAAAGAACCCTAACGGCGGTAGACCGACACGCTGGTGCAGTGACGGGTGCAAACGATCCGGCGAGGACGAAATGAGTCGCCTCTCGTCCCTCCTCCGTGTTTTTACCGAAGGCAAATACGTTGACATGCTGAACGGCCGCACCGATCCCGCGCGGGACAAAGCGCTGGCTGATCTTCAATCCCGCTACGACCATCTCGCCGGGGTGCCGAAAGGAATCACGAAATGACTAAATGGCGGGATATTCCCGACCGTCAGAAACAGGAGACACGAATATGACCGATCAACAGACAATGACCACCCCTGACGAGCACCGTCTCGCGGCCCTCGTTTTCGACTACCTTGCCGGTGACCCCGCTATTGATCCCGATCTGATCTATTCTACCGCCAAACTTGTGGAGACCCAGGAGAGCTGACATACGCGGCGCTGAATTATGGTCGGCGACCGTCGCCGGAACGGCTCGACAGGCTGCGTAAGGCATCGCGCCTGTACGAGCAAGCCAGACTTAAGTAGCAGATTTAAGGTCCGATTCGACCCTCACCCGCCCAACGCCGCTCCCGCTACGCCGCTTGTTCAATTTTTTGAATGTTGAACGTGCCAGGCAACTGGGTGGATGATTGCAGGCAGGCACCATCCAGCACATCGACAGCGGCCTGTCATCCGCTGCGGGGAGCGGCATCAAGGCCACTGACACCCGCCCAGGAGGACCCATGCAACCCCCCAGCCCGGCACATCGCCCTGCACGATTTTTCAGACTTGTGCCTGCCAGCCTTTTCGCCAGCGCCCTCGCGATCGGCGCGATGATCGCGACCGCACCGGGCGCCCAGGCCGACCTAGGGACGGTTGAAGCCCAATGTTTACTCGGGGGCAGCTGGATCGTGAATGAGGGAGTGGGAGCCGTCTGCTGCCACGAGCAGCACTGCGACAGCTACTGGCCTAACGGCGACTTCATCGGGTCCGATCAGGCGTGGAACCGGGCGGGAGGGGCGACACAGTGGAGCCGGGCGGGAGGGGCGACACAAACACCATAAAAAGACAATAAAACTAGCAAGCAACCCGCGCCCGACAGGCGACACCTAACAGACTTCCGCTGCTGGACACCAGCAGCACCGGCTAACGTCTCCCGCCGCTCACCCGCTTACTGAAGCCGCTCCTTTGGACCCGCCGAGGTAACCCGGTGACCCGCCGCAGACAGACGCCACCCGCACGACCGCTGCCGCTCCTACTGGCCGATTTCGGCCACCTGGACCCGCGCGGTACGGCAGCCGTCCCGCTACATCGCGCCGCTTCAGGTCTTACATCTGTAAGACGTGGACCCGCGTCGTATGGGCCGCACGGTAGTCCAGCCCGTAAGGCCACTACTACCTAAGGAATAACTACACAATGGCAAATACTGCCTTCATCAAGGCATTGGCTAACGCCCGCACAGAAGCGGAAGTGATGGCCATTGTCCAAAAAGAGTACCAAAACAAGGCCGTCAATAACGCGGCGTATAAAGCTGTGGAGATGTACGGCGGTGACCTTGGGAATCAACCCACCGTCACCACCAAGAGAATGACCGGCAAAGAACTAAGCCCACTGGCCTTCAGCGAGACCTCGATGAAGGCCATGTTCAAAGCCTATCAGGACCGCACGCCGATGACCGTTCGGGCTGAGACCAAGGGCTTCTCTTCCGTGGACTCATTGCTCCCGGCTCAGCTTAATCCTGCCGTCATCGGGCAGATTCACGAGTGGCGCATTCTCGACCACCTGCCGTCGATCAGCATCACCGCACCCTCGTATGAGTTTATCGTCCACAACTTTGCCGGTGACTCTGGTGGACCTGCTCCAGTCGCGGAAGGTGCCACTAAGCCGGAGTACATTCCCGCAGTTACATCGTCTGTCGTTTCCGCCGTGAAACTGGCGATGCACACGGGAATTTCTTACGAGACGTTAGCTGATTGGCCTCAGTGGCAAAGCTACATCCAAACCCAGGCCTTTAAGTTGATGACTGACGAGGAAAACTCTCAGTTGCTCAACGGCACCGGTAGCGGTGGCCAGATGTTGGGATTCTTCAACGTCTCGGGCATCCTGACACACAACTGCTCCAGTGACCCGAGTAACTACACGGCTATCGACTCCATCGAAGCGGCCATTAATCAGATGAGGGTCGGGAATGCCCTGGCAACCCCGACGCTCGCCATTTTTTCGCCGACCACATTTAGCGCGATTCGCCGAATCAAAACCACTACGAACGCATACGCAATTGGCGATCCGCTAAGGGAACCGGTAAACACCCTCTGGGGGGTCCCCGTGCTTATCACGACGGCCATGAGTAATTCCTCTGGATTGCTCATCGACACGACGACGTTCGGTAACGCACTTATCCGCGAGGGCATTCTTATGCACCAAGGCTTCAGTGGCACCGACTTTGTCCAGAACATCGCCCGGTACGTCTTTGAGGAACGTCTTGCCTTAGCGGTAGAACGC
Organism: uncultured Actinomycetota bacterium; assembly: GCA_963811535.1. Classification (GTDB taxonomy): domain Bacteria; phylum Actinomycetota; class Actinomycetes; order Mycobacteriales; family Mycobacteriaceae; genus Mycobacterium. The sequence goes on from CAWERF010000006.1 coordinate 466,843, forward strand.
CCTCAAGCCGTAGCCCGAGCGGGCACCCGCCGCATAAGGGATGTCCTTCCCCGATGCGGCAGCCGACTAGCGTTTTATCAGGGGCGTGATGTTGGCAGTCCCGGTCAGGGTCGAACCTGATCGGGACACAAAGCTCAGGCCGGTTGATTCCTTTAAGTGTGCCGTTTTGCATGGGCGGTGTTGAGTGCCACCGGTCTGAGCTTCCTAACCCCATGAGGGTCTTCCGTTCAACTTCGTCTCTCACGGTCAGCCGCAGCGCTATCCACCTACTCCGGGATATTCAGCGCGGCAATTTGCACGGTTCTCTTCTAGGGCCTCCGCAGCCGTGCTAATTGGCCTGGGGCGTGCTTCCCTTTCTCCCGCGCCCCAGGCCTCTAAGCTTCACCGCGTTCATAGGTGGGCGTGGTGAACGTCGCCCCACAGCGACACATCACGGGCGGGAGGTCAGAGTCCGTCGCCGCTGGCTCTGGCCTCCCGGCCCTTCCTCATTTCTAAGCACCAGAATTGCGCCCCGGTCCCTTTTATCCACCCCGATGCCGTTTGGCGCTCCACGTCCGACTACGAGGACAGGAATGCTATTCCTGAAGGGGCTTAGACTAACGTCTCGTTAAACCTCTTCCATCGCTTCCGGGGGGCTTTGATCCGGTTCCGGGTCGGTGCGATGTCCGAGTTCGACTGCCACCTGATTGGCGATGGCTTCGCGTGTCTCGCGCTCTTGGGGTCGCAAGTCCAGGGCGAAACGCGCCCTCGGGGCACGCTCCCCTTCCTGGACAACTTGCCTACCCATATCCTCCTGTTCGATTAGCTCGGCAGTGTTAGTCATCTGCTGGACGACGGTAATCCAGGTCTCCAGCCGTTTCAGCACCTCGGCCGACCCGAACGCCCGGACAAGTGCCCTTGTGTTCGCCTGCTCCACCAGCGACGGCAGTGCAACTTCACGTGGCGTCGTACCCACTATCGGGAATGCCATCTGTGCCCATTGCCCCGACCGCTCCGCCATGCCCAGGAGCGATACGTACGCGCTTTCCAACCTCTGCTGTTTCCGGGCTTCCTCCGCGAGTAATCGCTCATGCGACAACTGGTCTCGGGCGATCGCTTCGGCGTGCTCACGGCCTCCCTTGCCGGTCAGCCAGGTGAAGTAGACGCCGATGCCGCCTGCGACCACCCCGGCGCTCGCTGTCGCAACGGGACTAACCCACTCCCATGCCATACGCTCTGCTCCTCCCGACCTATGGTGACTTACCGGCCCGACAACACGCCGCCCTGAGGCAAGCGTGTCGGCCTAGCGATTCGTCACACCCGGCAGAGACATGAAACGGCCCCCGGTTGTCCGAGGGCCGTTCGTTTTGTTAGTGGGCTTAGGTCATCGCCAACTCCGAGAGCTTGTCGGCAATCGCCGCGTCGCGCTCCGCTGCGGCAATCTGATACCGCATCGCCATAGCGGGCGTGGTGTGTCCGATCCGCCGCATCAGTTCCTTAGTGGTCGCACCGGCCTGGGCGGCGAGTGTCGCCCCGACGTGACGTAGGTCATGGACCCGCATGTCGGGCTTGCCCACGCTGGCGAACCCGTGCTTAACGCTCTTAGTGAATGCCGTCTTAGACAGCCGCAGACCGCGCGTCGTCGTGAACACGAACGCATCAGGGCTCTTGCCCGTATGCGCCGCCATGTGAGCGCGCAGCATCTCGGCAACGTGGGGCGGGACCGTCACGTCACGGATTCCGGCGTCTGTCTTGGGTGGCCCCGTCACAACCTTGTTGTCGATATACGTTGCAGCCCGCCGGATCTTGAGCACCACGCGATCACCGCTCACATGCACATCTTTCCGGCGAAGTTCGATCAACTCCCCGAAACGCAAACCACACCACGCCGCTAGGGGCACTGCCGCCCGGTAGGTCTCCGGTGCGGCTTCCGCCACCTTCTGCAACTCGGCAGGGGTGACCGCCTGAACATCACGCGGCTTAGGTGGCTTCCCTGCCGTCTTGATCTGGCACGGGTTCTCCGTCACCAGCTTGTCCTCGCGGGCAGTGTTGAAGATCGCCCTAAACAACTGGTAGGCGTGCGTGTTCCTGGTCGGTGTTTTCTTCCCCATGCCGACCCACCATGCACGGACCATCGCGGGGCTGACCGCCCGTAGTATCTCGTCACCGAGGTCGGGCAGGATGCGCCTGTCGAGTAGGTCGCGGTAGAGAGCGGCCGTCTTGGGCGTGAGGTCGCGTTGGGTAAGCCACTTCTCGGCGTACTCCCCGACCGTGATGCCCGCTACCGCCTTCGCTGCGGCTCGACTCTCCGGCGGGGACCACCCGCCTAGCTCGATGAGCTTGCGTTCATTGGACAGCCAGCCCTCGGCGTCCACGCGGGTGTCGTAGGTGTGCGCCGCGTAGTAGCGGTGACCGTCGTCGGCGATGTAAGAGGCCTGGACGCGACCGTTGCGCATGGTGCGGAGCGTGCCCCACGATCGCCTCCCAGTATTCTTCCTGGTTTTCCTTCTCGGTGCCATGCTTGCAACCTTAGCGCAACGCTAAGGTGTCGCATAGTGCCTGTTCACCGGCGTTTATGTCCACTTGTGGGTCAGCGATGGGCCGACAGTAAATAGGCTATGAGCAGCGCAAACATGCCCTTTTCGCTGCCAGGTTGTGACCTGGAAGTCGCGGGTTCGAGCCCCGTCACTCACCCCGCAGGTCAGGGAGTGTTTTGCTGTCACCCTCTGACCTTCTGCACGGACGCTTTGGGCCGTTCGTCACTCGCTGGCGAAAAGTCTCCTGGCACGCAGCTCAGGGCTGCCACGCATGGTGACCGTGGTGCCGCTGACGGTATTGCATCCGGTACTGGCGTCGCTGGTCGGAAGTCGGATCGGCCGACAACAGACCGCCTTGGCGTCGGGCGCTGACCGTGACAAGGCTGAACCCGTCGATCAAGCACCCCGCGGTCACCAATCCAAGGATCGCCGTCGGTGCGATCGCCCCTTCTCCGGCCGCGACCAGAAAAACACCCGGTGCCGCCACTTTGCCGAGCACCACGAGCAGACCAATGCTGATGAAGCGGTACCGGGCGATTCCCGAGCGACGGCTCGAGATGGCGGCGGCATACTCGATCCTGCGCGCGACTCATCACCGCGCTCGGAGCCGGGGGAAATCCGGCAGCATTCCCGCTTTCCCTCCGCTGGAAGGCGGTTTGCGCACCGCGTGTATTAAATGTCTCTTAGTGGGATTGTCCCGCTGCCGGCACCGGGGTAGGGTTCAATCAGGTTGAGTTCACAGCCGCCTGGAGACGTCAAAGACGTATGGGGGCGGAACTCCCGATACGAAGGCTTGGACCGTTGGTCCTGTAGCTATTGACGTGAGCCACAGTACAAATCGTGTATTGGAGTTCACTATGTCCGCTGTTAGGACCCGCGCTGCGGCCAGCCCGGCTGGGTTGGCCATCGGCGAACCCGAACGAAGTTACCGCGCCCGCTTCAGCGCCCGCGAACTGCGCCCCGCCACGGTGCTCGTGGCCGTCGAAGGTGAGATCGACGCCTGCAGTGCCCGTGATCTCGCCGACTACGCCGAGCGCAAATCGGTGGTCCGCCCGCAGCTGATTCTGGATCTGTCCCGGGTGGAGTTCTTTGGTACGCAGGGCTTTTCCGCTCTGCACAAAGTGAACGTGAGTTGCTCGCGCCGCGGCGTCAATTGCGTGGCGGTGCCCAGCCGCGAGGTGATGCGCCTGCTTCGCGTCTGCGATCCCGGCGGCGGGCTGCCGCTGGCTATCACGGTCGAGGCGGCCATGACGATGCTCAAACAAGGGCCGCGTCGCCACCTGGAACTGATCCCACACGCCGACTAAGGCGCGCCCTCACCGTTTCGGTTAAACCAGAACACAAAACCAATGCGCCGCGGGCCAGCCGCATCCCGTTGCAGCGGGCGCTCTCACCGCGCGGTCGACGACGGGCCCGTTGTCCTTTTCAGGTGTGCCGGTGAGCAACCGGATTGCGGTAGTGCTTGGCCGCGGTCTCGGTGCTTGGCCGCGGTCTCGCACCACCTGAGGCGCGTTGCCGAGCAACTCACCACGGATCCAGACCGGGAACCCATTCGCTGATATCGCTGGACGCCGAGAACTCTTGCGGCGAAATCAATTTAGACCGTCTTGCTCCCTTGGGCGCAGCCCAGATCCGATCGCTCGCCTGTCCCGCACGGGAGAAGCTCTTCTTCCTCCCAGTCAACTGGTGCGACAAGTCCTGCGAAAAGGACCACCTTCCTGGTCGAGCCCGCCGCAGCCTGTTCTCCTCAGACCGCGAGCAGCCGCTGGAAGAACTCGCGGTAGCGCTTCAGCGCGAGACGCAGGTCTTCGGTGGAGGCCTCTTCGCCGCGCGCCCACTGCGCCTCGAGGCGCGAGCGCACCTCTGAGAATCCGGTCGTTAGTCGGTCGACGATAGCCGACACGAGAGCGTCGGCTTTCTGGACGCACTCTCGAGGATCGTCGACGAAGCCTGCCTGAACATCGTTCCAACGCAAACGCAGTCCCGAAAGGTCCTCCTCGTTGAGAAGCGACTCCTCGGCGGGCGGCTGGGTCTTCGCGCTGGCCGAGTCGGCCGGCGTTGCCGGCGGCTCGCTCGCCTCGAGTTGCGAATCACCCTGCGCTGCGGGGGCCTCGCTCCCCTCGGCCCCCGCGGTCGGCGAGTCGCTCATCGTGATCGAGGCAACCTCATCGCTCGAGTCCATGGCTTTGGTTTGCTCATTCTGGCTTGTCATGCGCGCGCCTCCTGTGACGTGTCCTTGTCTTTGTCCGTGTCAAGCAACTTCGCGAAGAGCGCCCGGTAATGGACCAGCGCCTGCCGCTGCTGCTCCGTGCCGATTTCCCCGTCCCGTTGCGAAACGCAGATGCGGTGCGCCGCTCGGTAATTCTCGACGACCGTCGGATGGTCGACAGAGATGTCGGCGGCCCGCTGGTCGAAGTCGTCGATTGGGTAGCCCCGCGCCCGCATGACCTCGGTCACGAGTCGGTCGGCATCACCCACGGCCCCCGACGGGTTGTCGACAAACGCGGTCTGCACGGTCCGCCAGCGGTCGGCGAACTTCTCTCCTGCCTCGAGCGACAATGGGACGATGTCGAGCTTGCCTCGCTTGCGCTCGCGCGAGACGAGTTCGTCCTCCGCGGCGCGTTGTCCGCCGGCGTCACGTACGGTCCGCTCATACTCGGGACCGAATCGTTTTTTCAGCCGTTGCGTTCTCCTGTGACTCGTCGCCGAGCCGGTGACCACAACCGCGATCGTCACGATCAACAGGATCGCTGCGGCCAGGAAAAACCATCCCCAAACAGGCATTTCGCCATACCTCCTCGTTCCTCGGAGTGGATACCCAAGCCGCTTCTGCCGAAACGTCAATAACCGTTTCGCCACCCGCCGGCCCGGCGCGGCATGTTTACCGCCGTCCCCTCACGGAAATCCTCGATGTATGAGCGCGACCAAGAGATTCAGAGCCAGGATCGAGCGGCAGATCGGCCGGGTGAAGGAAAGCTTCGGCGCGGCCACGGGCAATCTGCGACTGCGCGACGAGGGCCGGGCCGACCAATTTCGGGCCCGGGTTCGGACCGGCGGTGAACAGGTGAAGGAGGCGTTTCGCCTGCGGTAGTGGTCGGATTGGCCCGCTCTGCAACGGATTGAGCCGCCGCGTCGAGCCTCGTGTTGGTGACCCACCGGCGACGATGACGCTTTAGTCCCCCGTCGCCGATGCGGAGAGTCACGCCACCCGCGGGGCGGGTACATTCATTGCCCGCTCTCTGCCGGACGCCTTGCCGATCGGGCACGCAGCTTTGCTCACGGTCAGACGTCAAGCAGCACAAGCTGTTCCGGTCACGCAATTCCGATTCCCGAACAGCCTGGGACGCACCCGCCGGGCGGACAAACTCAGTCGGGGATGTAGTCGAACTCGTCGGGGTTGGGGCCGGTACGGCCCGGCTCGCCGCGATCCAAACCGGTGATCGCACGCATGTTGTCCTCGTTGAGGCTGAAGTCGAAAATGTCGAAGTTCGACTTCATCCGGTCCGGTGACACCGATTTCGGGAACACGGATGTCGCCGCGCTGAATGTGCCATCGCAGCACCACCGAACAGCGCGATCGCCGTTCTAGCTTGGCATTTCATCAGGTGTCTCACTCTCGTCTCGGGCGCGCGCTATGATCTCAGGCCGGGCTACCTATACCCCCGTTGCGCATGAGCAAACCCCGGCCGGCCGCGCGAGCGTGGAGACAGGATGCCCGTGACCGGAAACCGCACACTCAGGCCTGATGACCGCCAGTCTTGATCAGCGGATCACGCGGTGTACGTCGTCCTTCGCTTCGCCGCCCTCCTGAGCGATCCACGGACCCTCGATCGACGGGTCGAGGACTCCTTCCTCCAGCCACGTGTAGCGATCGGCGAGCACGCCACGCGCCAGCTTCCGGTCGGAGTCGTCGCAGTTGTGCCACAGCTGGTCGAACAGGCGCTCGCTGCGAACCCGGGCCTGGCGGCAGAACGCGTCGGCGAGCTCGACCGCCGTGCCGTCGGCCCGGTCACGCTGTGCCCGGACGCAGGCCGCGGTCATCGCGAACAGCTCCGCGCCGATGTCGACGATCCTGCCCAGGAATCGCTGCTTGTGCTCCAGCTTGCCCTGCCACCGTGACATCGCGTAGAAGGTGCTGCGGGCGAGTCGGCGGCTGGCGCGCTCGACATAGCGCAGATGTTCGGCGAGCGTTCCGAATTCGCTGAACGACGTGGGCAGCTGGCCTTTGCCTGTTACCAAGGTGGGCAGCCAGCGGGCGTAGAACCCGCCGGCCTTCGCGGCCGCTCGTGCCTTGTGCCGCAGGTCGGCGTCCGGGTCGATGATGTCGCCGGCCACCGTCAGGTGCGCATCCACCGCCTCGCGGGCGAGCAGTAGATGCATGATCTCGGTGGACCCTTCGAAGATCCGGTTGATACGCGAGTCGCGCAGCACCTGTTCGGCGGGCACCCCGCGCTCGCCACGGGCGGCCAGCGACTCGGCGGTCTCAAAGCCGCGCCCGCCGCGAATCTGCACCAGCTCATCGGCGATCAGCCACCCCATTTCGGAGCCGTAGAGCTTGGCCAGCGCCGCCTCGATCCGAATGTCGTGCCGGCCCGCGTCGGCCAGCTCACTAGCCAGCTCGAGCATCGCCTCCAAGCCGTAGGCGGTGGCCGCGATGAACGCCACCTTGCCTGCCACGGCGTCGTGCTCACCGATCGGCCGGCCCCACTGCACCCGTTCCCGAGACCACTCCCGGGCGATCTTCAGGCACCATTTCGCCAAGCCGGTACACACCGCCGGCAGCGACAGCCGCCCCACATTCAGCGTGGACAGCGCAATCTTCAGCCCGTCGCCTTCGCGGCCGATCCGGTTCGCGGCCGGTACCCGCACGTTGGTCAGCCGGGTGAGGCCGTTTTCGATGCCGCGCAACCCCATGAACGCGTTGCGGTTCTCCACCACGATGCCCGGAGCATCCGCCTCCACCACGAACGCGGTGATCCCACCCCGGTGTCCCTCGCTCTTGGGTACTTGGGCCATGATCACCAGCAGGTCGGCGATCACGCCGTTGGTGGTCCACAGCTTGACCCCGTTCAGTGCATAGTCATCGCCGTCTGGGGTGGCGGTGGCGTGCAGCCGGGCCGGGTCGCTGCCCACGTCCGGCTCGGTGAGCAGAAACGCGCTGATCTCGCGGGTACAGCGGGGCAGCCACGTTTGCTTCTGCTCCTGGGTTCCGAACATCGATATCGGCTGCGGCACCCCGATCGACTGGTGTGCGGAAAGCAATGCGCCCAGCGAAGGATGCACCGAGCCGACCAGCATGAGCGCTTTGTTGTAGTACACCTGTGACAGGCCGATGCCGCCGTACTCGGTTCCGATCTTCATGCCAAACGCGCCGAGTTCTTTCAAGCCGCGGACGACCTTGTCCGGGATCTGCCCGTCACGCTCGATGACCGCGCCATCGATCTGCGACTCGCAGAACTCGCGGAGCGTGGCCAGGAACGCCTCACCGCGCTCCGCGGCCTCCACCACGCCGCGGGGGTGCGGATGGACCAGGTCCAACCGCAATCGGCCCAGGAACAGTTCTTTTCCGAAACTGGGCTGGCGCCACTGCGACTCCCGTGCCTGCTCGGCGACCTGCCGAGCGTGGCGCTCGCTGACCTCTGCGGCAATGCTCATCGCGGACCTCTCCCGAGCAGGTGTTACTCGACAGTAACTTGTTTACCCGCATCGAGGAAGCCCCAGTCCGGTCAACAGGTCTCACCCAGCGGCCTCCTGCCGGCGCGCCGCGGGGGACGCGGCTGGACGTGTCGCCGGCGGCCCGGGTGCGCCGCCACACTCGGCTGGCGTCACGGTGATGGCCGGGCGGTGCCGAGCCGTTGCTCCAACGCAAATACTTGCGGTTAAGCAACGGTTACGGGCATGAGGGAAGTGAGGAGTCGCGACCGTTCCGGGTGGGTATGCGCAGGGACCGACCATGCGCCTGGAAGTGCTGCTCGCGGCTGTTGACCGCCGGCGGCGACGCCCGGCCGCCGCCGACGCCGGGGTGGCCGCCGCATTCGCGACCAGCGGTTGGCGCGCCGCGCACCGGTACACCGCGCCCATCGGCGCCAGGCCTCGTGCCCTTCGATCAGCAGTATCACGCGTTGGCGTTGCCGGCGCGCCACTGCTCCCACGGGATGTTCCAGTCACCCAGGCCGTCGGTGCCCGGCAGCGTGGAGCCGAGCGTGTTGACTATTTGGACGACGTCGCCGCGCTTGCTGTTGTTGTAGAACCAGACCGCGTTGGCGGTGTTGACGTTCAGGCAGCCGTGACTGGTATTGGTGTAGCCCTGCGCACCCACCGACCACGGCGCGGCGTGAATGAAGATGCCGCTGTAGGAGATCTGGGTGGCCCAGTCCACGTCGGTGCGATATCCGCTGGGCGAGTTAACCGGAACGCCGTACGTCGAGGAATCCATGATGATGTGCGTGTAGCGCTCACCCACGATGTAAGTGCCGTTGTTGGTGGGCGTGCTGTTCTTGCCCATCGAGGTCGGCATCGTCTTGACGACCCGACCGTTGACCCGCACCGTGACTGACTTGGTGTTGTCGTCGGCGGTGGCGATCACCTCGTCCCCGATCGTGAAGTGCCTGACGATGTTGTCCTGGCCGAATACCCCGTCGCCGAGGTCGGCCCCGTAGATGTCGACCGCCACATCGACGGTGGTGCCGGACTTCCAGAAATGCTCAGGCCGCCAACGCACTTCGCGGTTGTTGAGCCAGTAGAACGCACCCTCCACCGGCGGATTGGTTGTGATCTTGATCGCCCGCTGCGCCGCGAGCCGGTTCGGGATGTTCTCGTCGAACCGGATCGCCACCGGCTGACCCACACCGACGACTTCGCCGTCGTTCGGCAGAACGTACGCCATGGTCAAGTTCTCCGGCGAGTGGGTCTGAAACGTCATGCTCTTGCGCGTGATACCGCTGAGCCCAAGGGCTTCCGCCGTCAGCTTGTACTGCTTGTTGTAGCCCAGTGGCTCAGTGGTAGACCATGTCAGGCCGTCGGGGCTGAGCCGGCCCGCAACCGACTTCCCGTCGGCGTTCACCATGGTGACCGCCCCCAGCACCCCGTCGCCGGCGCTGACCGTGACCGGCTGGTCGACTGCAACGCCGACGGCGCCGTTGGTCACCGACGCCTGCAGCTTCGGCACCAGCAGGTCGGCGTACGGGGTGCCCTTGTCCATGATCACCTTCGCGGGCGGAGGAGCGGAATTGCTGTTGCATCCGCCGAGGCCCAAGACCAGGGCCGGGACCAGGGCAATCACCGCCAACCAGGACGAAGGCCGACGCGGACGGGTCACCGAACTGACCTGCCACATGCTTTTGCTCCACCTCGCAACCGGGGCCACTATCGCTGGCGTAGATCGGCAACAGTCTAGGGGCAACGCCGACCCGGGGCGCGCCACCGCACCCTCGCCAACCGGCTCATTGCGGGCGGGGTCAGCTTTTGTTACCGATCGATAGACTGTTATTGTCGCGGGTCGACGCGCCGTTAGCTCAGTTGGTAGAGCAGCTGACTCTTAATCAGCGGGTCCGGGGTTCGAAACCCTGACGGCGCACCACACTATAGAGCAGGTCAGGCGGTGTTTTCGCCTCATCCGCCCCGATTCGGCTCACCCCGAAAACGGCCTCAGTGTCACGAGGATGTCACAAGTCGTCGGAAACTAGTCTCGGCTCGTGACAACTGAGCCCAAAGTCTGGCCGGCAGCTTTCAGGGCATCGTCCTGGCTGTGCGCGTAGATCTTCGCGGTGATCGAGGCGTCGGCGTGGCCCAGCCACTTTGCGATCACGGCCATCGGCACCCCCCGCAAATGTAGAGCCGTCCCGCACGAGTGCCGGGCGTCGTGCAGCCGGATCCGCCGCACACCCGCGCACGCCACCAGGTCGTGCCACATGTGCGTCAACGCCCCCGGCGTGTACGGCTGCCCGGCCTCGGTGCACGCGACGTAGCCACTGTCGGCGTGGCCCACACCCAGCGCCAGCTTCTCCTGCGCGTGCCGGGCCGAGGCCCGCCGAAGCACGGCCAGCAGGCCGTTGTCGCACGGCAGCGTGCGCCGCGACGACTCCGTCTTCGGCTCGTTCTCCACCACGACTGACGTGGTGCCCACCTCAACCCGGCTGCGTGCAATGGTGAGCGTGCCTGCGTCGAAGTCCACGTCGGCCCACCGCAACCCAGCGATCTCACCGCGGCGCAGACCAGACAGCGCCAGATACCAGAGATGCCCGTTGCGGTCGGTGTCGGCGGTGCGCAACACCCGGCGGATCTCGTCGGGTGTGTAGGTGTCCATCTCGCGGCGGACGCGCGCAACCTTGCGCATCCCGGCGGCGGCGTTGTGTGCCAGCTCCCGACGCTCACACCCGTAGGCCAGCACGAGCCGCCAGGCATCAATCGCCGCGTTGAGCGAGCGGGCCGACCATGCCCGGCGCACATGTCCTTTCGCCGTCCTGGTGCCACCGTCGCGCAGCTCCATCAGCAGCCGGTCCAGATCTGGCCGGGTGAGTTTCTGCGCGGCCAGGTTCCCGTGCTGCTCGCGCAACGGGGCCAGCACGTAGGCGTAGCCGCTCACCGTCGTCGCGCGCGCGTTGTGTAACGAGGCCAACCAGTCGGCGCACAACTCGTCCACTGTCACGGCCTTGCGTGGCACGAAGGCACCGATTGACGCCTGCTGTGTGATCTCGGCCAGCGCGTCACGCGCCTGCTTCTCGGTGCCGTACCGGCGGCGAATCTGCTGGCGCTTACCGGTCTGCGGATTCACCCCGGCGTCCACCGTAAGCTGGTAGCGCACAACGGTTTTCCCCGTCTTGCGGTCGAGCACGTCGACCTTGCGGATCTGCGGCGGCAACTGCGTGCGGATCATCGGGTTTCTCCTTCCAGGTTGCGACGAAGCTCGGTTATCTGGCCGGCCGCCGTGACGATCTGGGCGTTCAGCGATTCGCGAAGTGAAGCCCAGGCGTCCTGCGGGATAGCGTCATCTTCCACCTGTGCCACCACGTCGGTTAACCGGTTCAAAGACTCCCGCAGTTGGCGCACGGCCGCGACCAGGCTCACGCCGGTGTTGGGCAGACCCTCGGCGCCGGGGATCGCGGCCTCGCCGCTGAACCACTCGACGGCGGCCTGGCTCGTCGCGACCCGACCCGGCAGGTACTCAACCTCGCCGTTGGGGTAGCCGTCGAACAGCAGCAGGATCGGCGGGATGTCCAGCGCGGCCGCGAGCACCAACAGCTCGGTCACGTTGAGTACGGCGCCGCGGTGGCCACTGTCCAACTTGGCGATGACGGTCGGCGATATCCGACGGCCCAGCTCGGCGGTCTCATCGGACAGCTCACGCGCTGACTTGGTCCCGCGTGCCCTTCTCATCGCCGCGCCGGTGTCGCGGACTAGCTGAACTTCCCACGGCTGGTCAGGCTGCTTCTTCGGCATGGGAAGAGTATGCCTCTTCCCTTGGCGATCGTCGAAGGCTGCGGTAGCTTGGTGCGTACATCGACGAGAATCATCCGAATCTCGGCGGAGAACGAAAAGAGGATCGCGATGGCGACAGAAGACCAAGTCAGGACACACAACCAGCAGGTGATGCGGCGCTTGCTGGACATGAAGGAAGTCGCGGCCGAGCTGCACGTCGGCCGCTCAACAGCTTTCGCGCTCGTCAAGTCCCGCAAACTCCGCTCGGTGCGGATAGGTCGTCGCCGGCTGGTGCCCGCGGCCGCGCTGGCCGAATTTCTCGAACAACTCGAAGGCGAGGACTGAGCCCGGCGGGGCTGCGGGTCGAGCTCGAGCCCCCCATCGTTTGAGCCCGGCCCGGAACCCGACCGGGATCCACCACCACTACCAGATCCGAACCGGAGCCACACCCACCACACCATGGCCGCTCAGCCCGTGCAACGCACCGTCTTCGTGACCCCGAGGGCCGCGGAGTTCACCGAGCTGCGTGCGTTACAGGCGCAGACCGGACAACCCGCCGAAGCATTCGGGTCAGTTGTAATCAAGGAACTCATCGACAACGCTCTCGACGCCGCCGAGTCCGCCGGCAACGCGCCGGTCATCGAGATCAGCACCCGCACCGACGGCGACATCACGTACGTCACAGTCACCGACAACGGCGCCGGCATCGGCGCGGCCACCGTCGCCAACATCTGCAACTTCGACGTGCTGGTCAGCGACAAAGCTCGCTACCGCGGCCCGTCACGCGGAGCCCAAGGCAACGCGCTCAAGACACTGCTTGGCATCCCGGCCGCGCTCGACGTCGACCAGCCGGTGATCATCGAGTCCCGGTGGTTCACCCATAGCCTGCGGGTCAGCGTCGACCCCGGCGGCCACGTAGTCGTCGACCACAAGAAAGACCAGCACCGCAGACCCGGCCGCGACGGCACATCGGTGACCGTGCCGCTGCCCGCCAACCTCGACATCGACGCGTCACGCTGGGCGTTCGGCGCGGCTCTTGTAAATCCGCACGCCACCATCACGGTGTCTGAGCAACGGTTACGGCGACGCGGACGCCGAGCCGAAAATTTACAAAGCGTCCGCCGAGTCGTGGTCGAAGTGGTCGAAGTGGACCCCGTCATCCCCGTCATCACCGCACTGGTACGACTCGCCCGCGTTCGCGGCGCTCGTATACAGCCATATCCACGCTGGCGATGACAAGCCGCTCGGGGCGTTCATCTCCGAATTCGACGGGCTGTCGGGCAGCGCCAAACAGCAGAAGATCCGCACCGTCACGCCCGGCATCGCGTACGTGTCGCAGCTGCACGCCCGTGACGATGTGATCGCTGCGCTGCACGCCGCGATGCGGCAGCACGCCAAACCCACACCGGCCAGCCGGCTCGGCCAGGTCGGCGCCGACTACTACCGCGCGATGTTGGACGCCGAATACGGTGTGCGCCGGTTTTGGCCCAAGAGCACCAGCATCACCGTCGACGGCATCCCGTGGGTGATCGAGGTCGCGGTCGCCGACACCGTCAAGCCGGGCCGCATCCACTTCGCTGTCAATCACGGACCGTCGTTCGGTGACCCGCTGGCCCGCGCGAAGCTGCACAGCAGCGATTATGAGGTCTACACCGATGGCGCGGCATCCTTCCTCGCGGCCGCCGACGCGGACGGTGAAGAGTCGGCGGACAACGAACCAGACGATTCCGGGGCCGGCAACCGCGCTGCCGTGGTGCATGTCATTTGCGCTGCCGCGCAGTTCGTCGATAAGGGCAAAGTGGCGTTGGTCGTCCCGCCCGAGGTCGCGGCCGCCGCATCCAAGGCGCTCGACGGCGCCACCAAAACACTGCGCCGCGAAGCCGAGCAGCGCCGAAAAGATGCCCGCCGGGCTAACCGCGCCGTCCAGCTTGCCCGTGACGAGGCCAACCGCGCCGAACCACAGATGAGCGTCAAGGACGCGGTGTTCCGGGTCATGGCGGAAGCCAAGGAGGCCGCTGGCCGCGACGTCGCCGCCCGCACCCTGTTCTACAAAGTCCGGCCGCTGATCCAGGAACTCACTGACGCTGAACTCCGCAGCACCTATTTCACACAGACTCTCTTGCCCGAATACCAGCGCTCCGTCGCGCCGCTGCCCGGCGTGTACTACGAGCCGCGTGGCGCCATGCACCACCCGCACGACGGCGTGGTGACTCCGCTGGGCACCCGTGAAGTCGAGGCATATATCCCGCCGTCGTGGCAGTTCGACAAAGTGTTGTACATCGAGAAGACCGGCCTGGCGGCACAACTCGCGCCGTATGAGCTTGGGCAACGTTACGACATGGCGATCATCTTCGGAAACGGATATTCACCCGTCGCGTGCCGGGATCTGTTAGCGCGTTCGGAGATCCGCGACATGAAGTTGTTTGTGCTGCACGACGCCGATATCGACGGGTACAACATCGCCCGCACGCTCGGGGAAGCGACACAGCGGATGCCAGATCACAGCGTCGACGTGATCGACCTTGGTTTGACGGTGCCGCAGGCTGTCGAGCGCGGGCTGGAGACCGAGCCGTTCACCCGCAAGAAGGCACTGCCGGCCGACCTGGTGCTCGACGAGGTCGCGGAGGAGTGGTTCACCGGCGAGCGGATACCCGGCCCCAAGGAGCACTACGCATGCAAACGGTGCGAGCTCAACGCGTTCAGCGCCGACGAGCTCGCCGAGTTCATCGAGGACGGTCTGCGGGCTCACGGCGCCACCGAGAAACTCCTGCCGCCCGAAGACGTGCTGACCGAGCATGTGCAGACGGTGCGCGACGACACCCTCACCGGGCTCGTCGACGAAGTTCTCGCCGAGCTCGTCGACATCGGTGCGGTGGTGCGCCTGCTGCGCGACGAGAACCCGGACCTGGCCGACGTCGACGAATCCGATGTGCGCGACAGGTTCGTCGACCACCCGACCGAGTCGTGGCGCCGGGCGGCCAAGCGGCTCGTCGACGACGACATCGACGACGCCGATCTGGCTGACCGGGTCCGCGAGCTACTGCGGGCGCAGCTGCGGCAGACGGGTGGCGACGAATGAAGGTAGCGCAGATCCGCGGCCGCCGAACCCGTGCCGACGGGTCCCGAATCGTCACTGTGGTCTGCAGCGTGTGTGGGCGCCGCCACCATGTGGTCGCCGCCGAAAACCGCGGTTTGCCCGCGCCCGCGGCCGCGCCTTCACGATCGGCGGGCGCCGGACATGAGACTTCCTCGGCACGCCGCCGAGGTAAGGGCGCCGCGAACAGCATTGCAGCACAACAGGAAGGAAACAGCATGGGTGACATCTTCTTTCCACGCGTCAACCCGGACGCCGACGAGGTGGCCGACGAGGCGAAATACGCTTTCGCACGTGTCAGCAAACTGATCGCGAACATGCAGTACCGCCTGGCCGAGCTTGGCGGCACCGGTGAGCTCGATCCTGACGAGTCGATGCGCCTGCAGGAGACCCTGGTCGACATCTACTGGGGCCTGTATCGCGGCACAACGTCCGCAGTGCGGGACTGGAACACCGACGATCACACCTGGGACCAGGCGGACAACACCTACAGCGACGGCCGCGAGGTCGTGACCCGGGTGCGCGTCGAACCCCAAGAGACAGCGGAGCGGCACTGGGAGCACAACCCGTTCCTGCTCGGCGACGGCAGCCCCGAGGAATACCCCCGCGAGGTTGTCGTCCATATCGCGTTCCCGCCCCGGCGGGGATTCCCCGACCCGCCCCAGCGGGAAATCGAAATCTGAAACGGAGAGAGGATGGATGCCCAGCAGCTCGCCGCCATCCTGGAGCACCGCCGCGGTCTTCGTGGTGGTAGGGGGGATTATCTAAGGGCCGGACCACCCAGTGTCGATGTCTATTGTGACCACGAATCCCATCTTGGAAAACGTTGGGATGTAATAAGTTTCATCATCGATCCAGGACACGATCCGCCGAGATGGACTTTCTACCGCGATTGGAAAACCTGGTCACCAACTGGGCAGGGCACCAAGATTCGTAAGGTGCACCCCGACGCGCGTGTTGTGCTCATCGGGAACCGGCGGCTCACCGATGAGGAGATCGCCGCCGATCCCGCCATTCTCGATCGTGACGACGTCAGGTTCCGGTATTGGTTGAACTGCGAGCTGTGCAACCCGGAGCCGCCCGCCGAGCGGCCACCAGTTCGGGTGGCGCCGTTAGCGATTCGAGGTGAAAGGTTGTATCCGATTCTCGATTGGCTTGCGGCCGCGGGACAGCCGAGCATCACACTTAGCCGTCTTAGTTGCTATAGTGGCCAGTGATCGGAGAGTCGTCCACTAATCCGGCCCACCCCGGGGTGGGTGACGAGGGCACCTAGCGATCAATTTCAGCCTCCCAGAAGAGGGTGTTTGTTCCACCCTGCACTGGAGGCTTTCCCCGTGTCCTGGACACATGAACGCGCCCGTATCGCCGGCTTGTCCCGCTGCGTCAAAAACGGCGAGCGCCGACCCGACGACCCTGACCTGGCCGAAGCCAAGCTCAACCTGCGTGCCGAGCGACTCGCCCACTACGTGTCGAAAGAGCTGGCCAAGTCGCCGCCGTTGACCCGCGAGCAGCTCGACCGGATCGCCGGACTGCTCCAGCCGCCGATCGGGGTGTCCTGATGGGCCACGGTTACTCGCTCTTACCCGCACCCGACCGCCGTGTCCCGGCTGGCCGTGATCTTCCGCACCGCAACGGCAAGCCGGGAAAGCGCACGGCACGCGACTACCGCGACGATCCGCAATACATCAAGGCGCAGGAGATCCTGGCCGACCCGGGCACCGATGATCCGTCCGCTGCGATGATGCGCAGGTTCGGAGCGGCCACCGCGATGCGCGCGATTCAGCAGTGGGTCAGCCAGCCCGATGCACCGGAAATGAACGAGTACCAGCGCGAGCGGCTGGACATGATGATGGCGCTGCCTTACTCGGTTGGCGGTGATAGCTGATGACCGCGCATTCGACGACGGGGGGGCCGCCGGGGAGATGGACGCCCCCGGGCACCACCCCGAGGGCCGTCACCACCGAACGATCCACCACAGATCAGCCCAGGCAACCGGGCCGCTTCGATCATAACCGGCGGGCGGGCGGGCTTAGAGCGCACGTGGTGGTGGTGCCCTCCTACACGATCTTTGGTGATTACCTCCCGCCACCGTCACCCCATCCATCCGCGTGCCGGTGTTTCTACTGCAGCAAGACTGCCCGCGGCGGGGAGGAGGTGGTCAGCAGTCGCAGTGACTTCGATCTGAGCAGTTAAACCCTGGGGCCGCCTCCCTTAGGACGGAGGACGGCCCCACCTCATATCAGATAGGAGAGCCTAACAATGGCTACCCCAAAGATCCACGCCGTCCCGCCTGAAGAGCCGGACGACAACAACGAAGACAAGTCGACCAGACCTCCCGGGGAGGTGCTGTACAACCCGCTGAAGCTGACCGCTCTGCGTTCCAAGAGCGACGTGCTAAAGGGGGTGTATTCGGATCCGTCACGGGTGCCGATCTGGGATAAACCGGAACCCAACATCTGGGTACGGGTCCGGCCCGGTGAGGAATACACCGATGTTCTCGATCTGTTGGTGGCGAAGAACGCCTCGAACAACAGCGACCGCAACCCGTTGTATGTCGCGACCGATGCTGTCCGCCCGGAGTTGGAGCGCTTTATCAAACCGGTCCGGGTGGCTGTGGGGATCACCTACCACGACAAACTGCAGTTCCTGTGGGCGAGGGTGTTGTGCGCTAGTAGTAACAGCTGGACCGACTCGGTGATGCTGGCGATGGATAAAGCCCAAACCGACTGGCTCTCACTGGAAGTCGACCATGTGCACGATGAGTACACGCGGCACATCGCACCCCGTTCGAAGGAATGGGGTGAGCCGAAATGGAAGGACCAGTCGCTTGAGGACGTGCTCGGTTTGGCGTTCAGGGACCGGGTCATCGACTCGCTGGACCACGTGGTAGCCAAGCGACTGCTTGGCTTCGATTGACATGTTGGATCTCCCGTACCGGGAGGTGTGGGCGCTGGATACAGAGTTCAATTTCCGTCCGTCTAGTGCCTACACCTTCCCGGCGGATCCCCAACCGGAAGGGTCGATTCAGCATCCGGTGTGTTTGGTGGCACGAGAGTTGTACAGCGGCCGCATGGTCACGCTGTTCGAAGACGAGTTCGGCCCCGAGCCACCGTTCTCGGTCGGCCCGGAGAACCTGTTCATCGCCTACACCGCGACGGCGGAATGGTTGACATTCCTGGCGTTGGGCTGGCCGCTGCCGGAGTCGGTGTTCGACTGCTTCATCGAGTACCGCCGCCACATCTGCGGCACCCCGCGGGACATCAAGAAGAAAGGCAACAAGGGTCTGCTGAAAGCCTTGGAGCACTTCCACATTCATACTGGGGTCACCGCCGACATGAAGGACGATGAGCGTGATTTCATTCTGCGCGGCGGCCCGTGGCCGAAGTTGTCGGACCGGCAACGGATCCTGGATTACTGCGACACGGATGTGCGGCCGTTGTTTAGGCTGGCCGAACGCCTGCTGCACAGCGACTGCTGCGGGAAACCGCTGCGGTCCGACCCCAAGGGGTTGGCGCAGGCCGTCCACCGGGGTCGTTACAGCACGGCAGCGGCCCGTATGGAGCACACCGCGATCAGCGTGGACAACGACCTTCTGGACCGGGTGTTGGTCAACTGGAGCGCCATCAAGGCGGCGATCATCACCGAGCTGGACGTGTTCGGTGTGTATCCCGGTGGCCATTTCAACAACGCGCTTTTCCTGGAACGCATGGATGAACTCGGGATCCGTTGGCCCCGAACCGCTTCAGGGCTTCCGAAGGTGAACAAGGAAACCGTGAAAGACATGACCTTCACGTATCCGCAGCTTGCCCCGTTCCGGGAGTTACGTAACCAGCTTGCCGAGATGGACCTGGAGCAGCTGCAGATCGGGGCGGACGGGCGCAACCGCACCCCTTGTCGCATGTTCGGTTCCAAGACTGGTCGTAATACACCGTCGGCGAACCAATACCTGTTCGGCCTATCCAAGTGGGCGCGGCACTTCCTCAAACCGCCGCCGGGGAAGGCCGTCGCCTATCTCGACTACCGCAACCAGGAATATCACATCGCCGGGGTGTTATCCGGGGACTCCGAGCTACTGGCGATGCTGGCCGCACCGGACCCGTATATGGCGTTTGCGATCATGGCCGGTCTCGCACCGGCCGGCGCCACCAAACAGTCCCACCCCGAGATCCGGGCCGTGTGCAAAGTTTTGTTGTTGGGCTGCAACTACGGGATGGGCACGGAGTTGTTCGCACTGAAGGCGAACATCCCGTTGATGGAGGCGGAGATGATCCACAAGCGGCTCAAGCGCACGTTCTCCCGTTATCACGAGTGGTCGTCGGAGGTGGTGCGGGAAGCGCGTGCGGGCCACTGGCTGCACACCGTGTTCGGGTGGCGCCAGTTCATGGATCAATCCGGTGTGACGACCATCAAAAACTGGCCGATGCAGGCCGCCGGTGCCGAAATGACAAGGCTCGCATGCTGTTTAGCGACCGAGCGTGGTGTTTCGGTGTGCGGGCCGATTCATGACGCGATCCTGATAGAGGCGCCGATTGATGGGATCGACGCCGCCGTGGCTACTGCGCGCGCGGCAATGGAGGAAGCGTCCCGGGAAGTGCTTGACGGGCATACGGTTCCGGTGGACGCCGAGATTGTGCGGTGGCCGGATAGATACCAACCGGAAGATGGGCGGGATATGTGGGAGCGGGTTCTGCGCTTAGCCGGGATATCCGAAGGGGTTCCGGTCTAGATGTACACCCCCAGTTGTATACACCCACCCCCACCCCCACACCCCTCTATCTTTTATCTTTTAAGCCCGGGTGGTCCCAAATTATTAAAACTACATATCAAGGAAAAGCTAAATTTGTCAATATCTTTGGGACAGAGATCACGAAAACCGGTCTGTCCGACCGAGGCTGTCACCGACCCAACACTTGTGGCGCGGAAGTCGGTTTCTTAATAGCTGGCTGTCCGGAACATGGACGACGCCAATCAGATATCCGAAACCGGGCCCGTCGTGGCTGCGGTCAATTCAGCCTCCGTTCTCCTCGGGTTGTCCCCGTACACCCATCACGATGTTCTGGCTTACAGGCTATGGCGGACCCACACGGGTTACGCCGAAGCTAGCTTGGCACCTGGCCCTTCGCCCTCACAGCAGCCCGAACGACGCCAGATGACCCACCGACGGTGAGGTCGCATACATCAGCGTGGGCGCCCGGCACCCCCCGACAGCACACGGCACACCCCATCCCGGTCAAGACCCCAACGCCAGAACCCCGCCGGCGACAATGCCCAACACACGGACCATGACTTGACACGACCTACGGCCAGCTAGAGCAGCTTCCGGTGTGCTGCCCAGGCAGGTGGGTTTAGTCTCCGGAGATACCGGCAGTTCAGTTCGCCCAGTAGGGTTTCGAGGTCTGGCCGGATTGTTGGGTCGAACACTGTTCTCGGACGGCTCGGGGCGGAGGCCCCGGAGTAGCGTGGGGGGTGTCGGCGGCACTGCATATGTGATCATCCATGTCACGTCGTAGCCGGTAGGAATCAACCGGGTCGTTTCGCGGCCTAGGCAGGAGCGTTGTCATGACGCGAAACGTCGTGGGTACCGGTTCTGATAGCACCCGCAACGACACCGTCTCCGGCCGGATCCCCCGGCTCAGATTCAAACCCGAGCGGCAAGAAGCGAGCCCACGACCGAGGGGTCATGTCGATGGAGGGTGGTGGCCCCGCACTGCCGACCTCAGCGCCGAGCTTCCCGGGCTGCTGACCGTGCTCTCGGCGCGACTGGGGCCCATCGAGCGTGTCGTCTACGACGTGAGCGGGTGGGTGTCGCAACCCACTCGACTGCCATTTCACGGGCGCTCAATTCGGCTGGACGGCTACGATTTTCATCGTACTGGGACCCTGTACGTCATCGGAGTCAACGGCAGCCGGGTCGTTTTACTAGTGGTCCCGCCGGATACCGATCCCGACCACGCCCACGTCATCTTGGCGACTGCAGCGCAGCCGTCCAACGAATCCGCCGTCGCGGATTTGCTGGCGATGGCGCAACCGAACGGAACGGTTGACAGGTCTCTGCAGGAAGCCCAGCAGCGGTGGGTCACCGACGGCGGAACGTCAGCGGGCGAGCGCCGGTGGACCCTGTCCTCGGCCGACGCGCCTGCGGTCGAGACGGGGGTGACGGCGTGATCAGTATCGCGGTCGCGGTCCGGTAGTCGTTGTCGTCGTGTTCGTCCTTTCCCTGTCCGTTCGCATCATCACGCGGTACGAGAACGGTGTGCTGTTTCGGCTGGGTCGGGTCACAGAGGCCAGAGGACCTGGGCTGACCTGGATCATTCCGCTCGTCGATCGCCTGACCAGAGTCTCGCTGCGCATCGTCACGATGCCGATTCAGTCCCAGGGCATCATCACCCGCGACAACGTCAGCGTTGCTGGGTGGACAGCCCCACACTGGAAGCGCTGGCAGCGGTGTCGATCCTGCGGGAACACCTGCCCGAGTTGAAGATCCGCGTGGTCAACGTGGTGGACCTGATGAGGTTGCAGTCGGCCAGCGAGCACCCGCACGGACTCGACGACGGCGACTACGACGCCCTGTTCACCACCGACAAACACATCGTCTTCGCCTTCCGCGGCTACCCGACCCTGATCCACCGACTCACCCACCGGCGCACCAACCGCAACATGCACGTGCGCGGCTACAACGAAGAAGGAACCATCACCACCGCCTTCGACGTGCGGGTGCAGAACCGGCTGGACCGCTTTCACCTCGTCAGTGTCATCGACCGGCTCCCGCAGCTGGGTGCCGCCAGCGACTACCTCAAACAGACCATGGCCAATAAACTCGTCGGACACACCCTTTACATCAACACCCACGGCCAGGACCTCCCCGAAATCCGCAATTGGACCTGGAAACCCCCACGATGACCCGACCGCAACCGCCGTTTCCCGGCCATCAAGGCAGCTGGCGATCGATGAGTCCATTCCCGCCTGCGACAAGTGACACTCGGCACTGGACCCCGAAGGCGGACACCCATCATGGCCACTGACGCCCCGCAGTCTGGGTCCGTCGCCCCGGCGGGGCAGCTCGATCTGAAGTCGGCGCCCATGCCCGAGGTTGAGAAACAACTCGGCACGTCGCCGGAGGGGCTGAGTCAGGCTGAGGCGACGGCACGGTTGGAACAGTACGGGGCCAACGAGATCGCCGAGCACAAGACCAACCCGGTGCTGAAGTTCCTCGGCTACTTCTGGGGCCCGATCCCGTGGATGATCGAGATCGCCGTCGTCTTGTCCGGCGCGCTCAGGCACTGGCCGGATTTCTTCATCATCCTGGTGCTGCTGGTGGCCAACGGTGTGGTCGGATATACCTCCGAACGGCAGGCCGGCAACGCGATCGACGCCCTGAAGGCGAAGCTGGCGATCAAGGCCCGCGTCACCCGTGACGGCGCATGGGTCACCTCACCGGCGCGGGAGCTGGTGCCCGGTGACGTCATCCGGCTGCGCCTGGGTGATATTGTGCCCGCCGACGCCCGGCTGCTCGACGGCGACGAGGTCGAGGTCGATCAGTCCGCGCTGACCGGGGAGTCGCTGCCGGCCACCCGTGCAGCGGGTGAGGCCGTGTTCTCCGGGTCCATCATCCGGCAAGGTGAGATCGGCGCCCTGGTCTATGCGACCGGCACCCACACCTACTTCGGTAAGACCGCTGAGCTGGTGGCCGATGCGCACACCGTCAGCCATTTCCAGCGCGCCGTGCTCAAGATCGGCAACTACCTGATCATCCTGGCCGTTGCGCTGGTCACGGTCATCGTCGTCGCCTCCCTGCTGCGCGGTAACGCGATCCTGACCACCCTGCAGTTCGCCCTGGTCTTGACCGTGGCAGCGATCCCGGTGGCGATGCCGACCGTGTTGTCGGTGACGATGGCCGTCGGTTCGCGTCTGCTGGCCAAGAAGCAGGCCATCGTGAGCCGGCTGGTCGCTATCGAGGAACTCGCCGGGGTGGATGTGCTGTGCGCGGACAAGACGGGCACCCTGACCCAGAATTCGCTGACGTTGGGCACCCCGTTCGCCATCGACACCGTCACCCCCGCGACGGTCGTCCTCGACGGCGCGCTGGCCTCCCGCGCGGACAATGACGACCCCATCGACCTCGCGGTGCTCGGTGGCCTTGCTGACAGCCACGCCCTGACCAACTATCAGGTGACCCACTTTCAACCCTTCGACCCGGTGCACAAACGCACCGAGGCCACCGTCACCGGCCCCGACGGAACCACCTTCACGGTCACCAAGGGCGCCCCGCAGGTCATCCTGGCGCTGGCCGCCAACGCCGCGGAGATCAAACCCGCCACCGACACGGCGGTCGACGATTTCGCCGCCCGAGGCTTCCGGTCTTTGGGCGTGGCCCGCGCCGACGGGGACGGTCACTGGCAGTTCGTCGGTGTGCTGCCGCTGTTCGACCCGCCCCGCGCAGACGCGGTGTCCACCATCGCGGCGGCCCGCCAGATGGGCGTGAGCGTCAAAATGGTGACCGGCGACGCGCTGGCCATCGCCAAGGAAACCGCCGCCAAGGTCGGGCTGGGCACGAACATTCTCGACGCCACCGGCTTGGGTGAGGTGAAGAAGAGCGAGTCGGCGGCGGTGGCCGAGTCCATCGAGACGGCCGACGGTTTCGCCCAGGTATTCCCCGAGCACAAGTTCCACATCGTTGAGGTCTTGCAGAAGCGCGGCCACATCGTCGGGATGACCGGCGACGGGGTCAACGACGCCCCGGCCTTGAAAAGGGCGGACTGCGGCATCGCCGTATCCGGGGCCACCGACGCCGCCCGCGCGGCCGCCGACATCGTGCTCCTGACCCCGGGCTTGTCGGTGATCATCGACGCGATCAAGGAGAGCCGCAAGATCTTCCAGCGGATGAACAGCTACGCGATGTACCGCATCACCGAGACCCTGCGGGTGCTGTTGTTCGTGACCCTGGCGATCCTCGTCTTCAACTTCTACCCGGTCACCGCCATCATGATCGTGATGCTGGCGCTGCTCAACGACGGCGCCATCCTGTCCATCGCCTACGACAACGTCCACTACGCCAACAAACCCGAAGCGTGGAATATGCGGCTGGTGCTCGGGATCGCCACCGTGCTGGGGGTGGTGGGCCCGATCGCCGCGTTCGGCTTGTTTTATTTGGGTGACCGCGTCTTCGACCTCGGCCATCCGCGGCTGCAGACGATGATGTATCTCCTGCTGTCGGTCGCCGGGCATCTGACGATCTTCCTGACCCGCACCCGTGGCCCGTTCTGGTCCATCCGTCCCGCCCGCATCTTGTTGATCGCTGTCCTCGGCACCCAGGCCATCGCGACGCTGATCGCGGTGTACGGGCTGTTCATGACACCGCTGGGCTGGGGATGGGCGGCGTTCGTCTGGGGGTACGCCCTGGTGTGGGCGCTGCTGAGTGACCGCGTGAAACGGCTCGCCTACCGGATCCTCGACCCGGTGAAAACCCAGGAGGACCAGAGCGAAAGGCCCGCTGTCATCGGTCATGTGTGAAGGAGGTCGCTGCGCACCGACAAGCGTTGATTGGGAACGAGGCGACACTGGTGGCAGAGTCCGGTCGCTATTCTGCGCCGCCCGGTGATGTGTTGGTTCGGGGCGCGTGCGGGCGCCCCGAGCAATGGACTTACCTCATGACGAGGAGGCGAAGTTGTCACATCGCTTGTGGCATTCGTCCGTTGCGGGCTACCCGGCAGTTAATGGGTTTCGCCTAGGCCTGCTTCGGTGAGTCCGGTTTGCACCGCCTGGCCCTGCAGCTGGTCGGCTCGCACGACTGTGAGGTGGCCGTTTTCCTCGTACAGGGCGTATTCCAGTGTGTCTAGGTCGCCATGCCCGGCTTGGCGAAGCAGTCGGTACACGTCGCTGGGGGTCAATCCGGCTGATCGCAGTGCCTGCGGTTGCAAGCGTCCGTGGGCCAGCAGGATCAGCGGGCGCCGGTCGAGCAGTCCGGCGAACCATCGGCGGCGGTGCAGTTCGGCGACGACGCGGTGCGCGACGAGCAGCGTGGCCAGGGCGACGGCGCCGGTGGCGAAGGACGTGGTCGAGGAGGTCGCAGTGCGGCCGATGATGGCGCCGACTGCCACGATGACGGCGAGGTCGAACACGTTGAGTTCGGCCAGTATGCGCCGTTGCGATAGCCGCAGCCCGATCACGGCGACTGCAAACAGCAGGAGCGCCTTGAGCGCGGTCCAGCCCAGTGCAGAGCAGTGGCCGATGAGGTAGGACATGGACGCCTCCATCAGATGAGTGTTCGTTGGAGTTGCTGGCGGATCGTGGCGCCGGTCATGACGTTTACCTGTCGGCGGTCGGCCCGGGAGCGCTGCGGTGCGGTGTTCACCGGCGGTATTGGGCGGCGGTGGCCGCGAGGGTTATTCCGTGGCCGGCCCGGGTGGTGTTGGGGGTGAGTACTCCGTTGGCCGCCGGGGGTAGCCCGTCGAACAGCTTGGGTTCCAGTCGGGTGTGGTCGATGAAGTATTCGATGTGGCGCAGATTGGTGATGGCGGCGGCCACCGGGGCGTGCAGTGCCGGGGCGCAGTGAGCCGACACCTGCAGGTTGTGGGAGGCGGCAATCGCTGAGGCGGCCAGCGAGCCGGTGTAGCCCCCGCAGCGGGTCGCGTCGAGCTGCAGGCAATCCACCACAGGCGAGAGATGCCGCGCGTCGTAGAGGTCGGACACGTACTCCCCGGCCGCGACGTCGCAGCGCACGGCCTTTTTGACGACGCGCAGGCCTTCGGTGTCGTCGCTGCTGACGGGTTCTTCGAACCAGACGACCCCGAGGTCGTCGAGTGCCGCGCCGACGCGGCGGGCCTGCCCAACCGAGTAGGCCCCGTTGGCGTCGACCATCAGCGCCACGTCGTCTCCGGCGAGTTCGCGCAGCTGGCAGACCCGTTGGAGATCGCGGGTGATGTTGGAGCCCCAGTCCTGTCCGATCTTGATCTTCATCGCGGTGCACCCGGCGGCGCGCCAGGTGGCGACCTGCTCGCCGAGCTGGCCTTCGTCGAGCGTGGTGAAGCCGCCCGAGCCGTAGATCGGCGCCCTGGAGCGGGCCTGGCCCAGCAGCGTGGACATCGGCTCGTCGCGCTGCTGGGCCTTGAGGTCCCACAGGGCGATGTCGACGGCGCTGAGGGCCTGCATGACCAGCCCGCGGGTTCCGAAGTTGCGGCAGCTGCGATGCATCGCCTGCCAGGCGCCGACGATGTCGACGGCATCACGGCCCGTGACGACGGGGGACAGCTGCTCGGTGATGACGGCGGCGGCTGCCGGTGAACTGTCTGCGTCTTGCACGGCCTTGGCCTCTACGACCAGCTCGTGGAGCAGTCGTTGGAAGTGAAGCGCTATGAATCGCGGCTGTGGGTCCCATGCTGATGATCGATCGGGCCGAGCTGTTGCACATCCTGGAGGCCGGCTGCGCCGACACCGACCTTCGACGCGGGGTGACGGTCCGGTCGCTGGTGTCGAAGGGTGAAGCGACTGAGGTCACCTATTCCCGCGGTGCACCGGAGCGATTCGACATCGTGGTCGCCTGCGACGGGATCGGATCAGCCACCCGCGAACGTGTGTTCGGGACAACGGGCGGCTTCGACTCCGGCTGGGTCTTATGGACGTGGTGGACGACGCCGGAACCGTTCATCTCAGACGTGGTGCGCGAGTGCTGGGGTGCGGGCTGCTTTTTCGGCGCCTACCCCGCGCCGGGCGCAGTGATGTGCGCGGCGGGCGGCCCCGCTGACGCCGTCAACGCCGGCGATGTCGGGCCCTCGTTGCGGCGGTTGCTCGCGCGGATCACCGATCACGACGGCGCAATCGGCGCCGCGTATCGCTGGCCGATGCGCGACGTCCGCAGCGATCGCTGGGTCGCCGACCGAGTGGCGCTGTCCGGGGACGCCGCGGTCGGATCAATCCCTTTGGCCTCTTGGTCATTCGCATCGTCGTCTTCTAGGGGTGGCCCGCGACATTGTCCTTGAGGGCCAACAAACGTACTCACCGTCCCAGTGCCGACGGGCTGGCTACGGCTCAACAGCCTCCGCAAGGCCAACGCCACTTGGAGGATAGATCGACCCACTGCGGCTAGCAACTAGCGCATCCTGAGTTGACGAATCAAACCGGCTTGCAAAACGCACGCGTGTCCTGACCTGACGTCGGTCACTGCTGGAAGCGGTAGCCCATGCCGGCTTCAGTCAGCAGGTGATTGGGGTGGGAGGGATCGTCTTCGAGCTTGCGCCGCAGATTAGCCAGATAGACTCGCAGGTAGTTGGTTTGGGCCGGATCGATCCGACCACGAGTTTCTGTGAGCAGCTCTTCGCGGCCGACGAGTCTGCCGCGGCTGCGGACCAGTATCTCGAGTATGCACCATTCGGTGGGGGTCAGGTGCACCTCGGTGCCGTTCTTGGTCACTCTTTTCGCCCACAGGTCGACTGTGAACGCGGCGGTTTCGATGACGGGTTCGCCGATCTCGGCGGCCGCCGCACCGCGCCGCACCGCTGCGCGCAGCCGGGCCAGGAACTCTTCCATCGCAAAGGGTTTGGTCAAGTAGTCGTCGGCACCGGCGTCGAGTGCCTCGACCGTGTCGCTGACCTCGTTCCGCGCGGAGAGCACGATCACTGGCGCGGTCATCCAGCCCCGCAGGCCGGTCAGCACTTCGATCCCGGACATGTCGGGTAGGCCGATATCGAGAATCACCACGTCCGGGTGCTGCTTGGCCGCCGCGCGTAACCCACCGGCTCCGGTGGCAGCTGTGGTCACCTTGTAGCCCCGCGCCGACAGGTTGATCCGCAACGCCCGGCGGATCTGCGGTTCGTCGTCGATCACCAACACCTTTGTCATCGCCGGGAACCGGCTTTGGGCGCAGCAAGGTCCACCTGGACGGTCAGTGCGCCGCCGGGGATGTCGGTCGCCGCTATGGTGCCGCCCATGGCCTCGACGAATCCTCGTGCCACCGACATGCCCAGTCCAACGCCCCTGGTGTCGGGATCGCCCAGGTGCTCGAACGGTTCAAGATCTGCTCCTCGGTGCCGCGCGGAATGCCCGGTCCTTCGTCGGCGACGTTGATCAGGATCAGATCGCCGACCCCCCCCGCGTAGACGCGGACCACGCTGTCGGGTGCGTACCGCGGCGCTTTGTCGATCAGGTTCGCCAGCACCCGCTCGAGCAGGCCGGCATCGGCCATCGCGACCGCATCGCCGACGTCCACCTTGATCCGGTCGACGCCAGCACGGCGATACCCGGTAATGCCCTTGCTGATTCCGAGCGGCGGGATGCCCTCGAGCAGCTCCGCGGTTTTCTCCCGACCGTGC
Source organism: uncultured Actinomycetota bacterium (assembly GCA_963811535.1). Classification (GTDB taxonomy): domain Bacteria; phylum Actinomycetota; class Actinomycetes; order Mycobacteriales; family Mycobacteriaceae; genus Mycobacterium. The sequence goes on from CAWERF010000006.1 coordinate 495,174, forward strand.
GCCTCCACCACCGCCGCGACCACATCGGTGCCGCGCTCCAGCCGGCGATGAGCCTCGCCTTGCATCGCGTAGGTCTTGCCCACACCGGGCGCCGCGCCGAGATAGATGCGCAGCTCCCCGCGCTTCACCGCGTTGGGGCCGCCAGCTCCTCGGCGTGCGACTGAGCCTGTGGTGCCGGTCACATCATCTACCCTCGGATCAGCTCTTCATCGGGTACTTCTGGTCCAGTTCGATGTTGAGCTGCAGCACGTTGACCCTGGCCTGACCCATGAAGCCCAGGGTGCGGCCGTCCTGGTTGTCGCGGACCACCGCCCGCACCTGATCCGCGGTGATGTGTCGCGCCTTGGCGATCCGGTTCACCTGCAGATCGGCGTAGGCCAGCGAAATGTCGGGATCCAAACCACTGCCGCTGGCGGTGACCGCGTCGGCCGGGACGACGGGATTGGCCGGGGCCGCACCGCGGATCGGCACGATCTGGCCGATCGAGTAATCTTCGCCGAACTTGGCGCATTCGACGCGCACGCCCTCGTAGGTGGCCAGGAACGGCTCTTTCGTCGTTGCACACGGTTGGTTGACGCTGACCACCCTGGTCGGATGGATGACGTTGCCCCGGGCGTCCCGTGGCCCGATCGCCGACAGCACCGCGCCGACGCCGTCCCCGGTGCAGAACGGGCGGGATCCGTCCACACCTTCGAGCTGCCCGACGGACTGACTGTTGGTGCACACAGTCGTAAGCAGGCTGGCCTTGAAGCCGGCATCGGCCGGTTTTTTACCCTGCGCCAGCAACGCCGGGTCGGCCGGGGTGTCGACGATGTTTTCCGGGCCCAGGTTGCTGGCACCACTCGATGTCGGGTCGTACCCGGTTCCGGCCGCCGACGGGCGGCTCTGGAAGTACTGCGGCAGCGGGTTGCCGTTGTTGTCGGTGAACAGCTGGCCGATCAGCTTGCTGCCGACCGGCTTGCCGTTGACGGTGACCATCGACCCTTCGGCCTTGTCGTGCAGTCCCGGAATCTGTGCGACCGCCCAGATCACGAGTGGGTAGGCGAAACCGGTGATGACGGTCAGCACGAGCAGCGCGCGGAACGCCGCCCAGTGCTGGCGGACGAAATTGGAAAATCTCATGTCAGGACATCCCTGGGATGAATTGGATGACGAGATCGATCAGCTTGATCCCGACGAACGGAGCGATGATGCCGCCGATCCCGTAGATATACAGGTTGCGGCTCAACAGTTTTGAGGCAGCGCTCGGGGTGTAGCGCACCCCGCGCAGCGCCAGCGGGATCAACATCACGATGATGATCGCGTTGAAGATCACCGCCGACAGGATCGCCGACTGCGGGCTGTGCAGCCGCATCACGTTGATCAGGTCGAGGCCGGGGAACATGGCCACGAACATCGCCGGGATGATCGCGAAGTACTTTGCGATGTCGTTGGCGATCGAGAACGTGGTGAGCGCGCCGCGGGTGATCAGCAGCTGCTTGCCGATCTCGACGATTTCGATGAGCTTGGTCGGGTCGGAGTCGAGGTCGACCATGTTGCCGGCCTCTTTGGCCGCCGAGGTGCCGGTGTTCATCGCCACGCCGACGTCGGCCTGCGCCAGGGCGGGGGCGTCGTTGGTGCCGTCGCCGGTCATCGCGACGAGCTTGCCGCCTTCCTGTTCGCGTTTGATCAGCGCCAGCTTGTCCTCGGGGGTGGCCTCGGCGAGGAAGTCGTCGACACCGGCCTCGTCGGCGATGGCCGTGGCGGTCAACGGGTTGTCGCCGGTGATCATCACCGTGCGGATTCCCATGCGCCGCATCTCGTCGAACCGTTCGCGCATGCCCTGCTTGACGACGTCCTTGAGGTAGATGACACCGAGCACCGATGCCTTTCCGTCGAGGACCTGCCCGACCACCAGCGGTGTGCCGCCGGCCGCGGAGATGCCGTCGACGAGACCGCCCAGCTCGGAGGGAACCGTGCCGTCCTGGGTTCGCACCCATTCGGCAACCGCGCTGGCGGCGCCCTTGCGCAACTTGTGGCCGGTTTCGAGGTCGACCCCGGACATTCGGGTGGCGGCCGAGAAGGGCACCCAGTGCGCGCCGAACAGCTCGCCCGGCGTCCTGGCGCGCAGGCCGAAGTTCTGCTTGGCGTAAACGACTACCGAACGGCCTTCGGGTGTTTCGTCGGCGAGGCTGGACAGCTGCGCGGCGTCGGCCAGCTGCCCAGCCGATACGCCGGGCAGTGGCACGAAGTCGGAGGCCTGCCGGTTGCCCAGTGTGATCGTGCCGGTCTTGTCGAGCAGCAGCGTGTTCACGTCGCCAGCCGCCTCCACGGCGCGGCCGGACATGGCCAGCACGTTGCGCTGCACCAGCCGGTCCATCCCGGCGATCCCGATCGCCGACAGCAGCGCGCCGATCGTGGTCGGGATCAGGCACACCAGCAGCGCCACCAAGACGATTCCGGTCACGCCGCTGGTGTTGAGAGCCACGGTGTCGGGCACCCCGGGGTTGTTGGCCTTGGAGTAGATGGCCAACGGCTGCAGCGTGGCCACCGCGAACACGAAGATGATGGTCAGCGCAGCGAGCAGGATATTCAAGGCGATCTCGTTGGGCGTCTTCTGCCGGCTGGCGCCCTCGACGAGGGCGATCATCCGGTCGATGAAGCTTTCTCCCGGCTTCTGGGTGATCTTCACGACGATGCGGTCCGACAGCACGGTGGTGCCGCCGGTCACCGCGGAGCGGTCGCCGCCGGACTCCCGGATCACGGGTGCCGACTCGCCGGTGATGGCCGATTCGTCGACCGACGCAATGCCGTCGACGACGTCACCGTCGCCCGGGATGACCTGGCCGGCTTCGACAACCACGATGTCGCCCTGTTGCAGCAGCGGCGCCGCGACTTCTTCTTCCACGCCGGCAACCCCTGGCTCCCATCCCTTGAGGCGACGGGCCATCGCCTGTGTCTTGGCCTTGCGCAGCGCGTCGGCCTGGGCCTTGCCGCGGCCCTCGGCAACCGCCTCGGCCATGTTGGCGAAAACCACCGTCAGCCACAGCCAGAACACCGTCAGCCACGCGAACCACGTTGGGTTGATGATCGCCAGCACGGTGCTCCAGGCCGCACCGATCTCGACGATGAACATGACCGGGTTGCGCCAGAGGGTGGCCGGATTGAGTTTGCGCAACGCGTCGGGGGTTGCCTTCAGCAGCATCTTCGGGTCGAGCAGCCCACCCTGGACACGCTTAGGGGCGAGAGTCGGACGCTGCGGATTCACAGCGGAATCGATGGTGGGAGCAGCCATTAATGGATTCCTTCAGCAAGAGGACCGAGCGCGAGCATGGGCAGGAAAGTCAGTGCGACGAGGATGACCGTGACCGCGGCCACCATTCCGACGAACTGAGGCCGGTGGGTCGGCAATGTACCAATCGATTCCGGTGTTCTGCCCTGCTTGGCCAGCGAGCCGGCCAATGCCAACACCAGAATCATCGGAAGGAATCTGCCGAACGCCATGGCCAGGCCCAGCGCGGTGTTGTACCACACCGTGTTAGCACTGATTCCGGCGAACGCCGAGCCGTTGTTGTTGGTGGCGGAGGTGAACGCGTACAACACCTCGGACAGCCCGTGCGGTCCCATATTGAGCATCGCGGCGCGTTCGCCGGGCAGCGCCATCGCGACCGCGGTACCGATCAGCACGATCACCGGCATAACCAGGAAGTAGCTCGCCGCCAGCTTGATCTCGCGCGGGTTGATCTTCTTGCCCAGGTACTCCGGTGTGCGTCCGACCATCAGCCCGGCGATGAAAACCGTGATCACCGCGAGGATCAGCATGCCGTACAGGCCGGAGCCGGTGCCGCCGGGCGCCACCTCACCGAGCTGCATGTTGAACAGCGTGATCATGCCGCCCAGGCTGGTGTAGGAGTCGTGGAACGAGTCGACCGCACCGGTCGAGGTCAGCGTTGTCGAGTCGGCGAATACAGCCGAGTTGGCGATGCCGAACCGCTGCTCGACACCCTCCATCGCCGCGCCGATCGAGGTCGGCACCGTGCCGTGGTGCTGCAGTTGGACCCACATCATGAACGACACGCTGATCAAATACAGGATCGCCATGATCGCCGCGATCGCGTAACCCTGCTTGTTGCTGCCCACCATGCGCCCGAACGTGCGCGGCAGCGAGAAGCCGATCATCAGCAGCAGGAAGATTTCCAGCCAGTTGGTCCAGCTGGTCGGGTTCTCGAACGGGTGCGAGGAGTTCGCGTTGTAGAAGCCGCCACCGTTGGTGCCGAACTCCTTGATGACCTCCTGGCTGGCGACCGGCCCGCCGGTGATTGTCTGCTGCGCGCCGCCCAGCGTGGTGACGACCTGGTCGTGCAGGTGGAAATTCTGGATCGCGCCGCCGGCGATCAGCACGATCGCCCCGATCACCGCAACCGGCAACAGGATCCGGATCGTGCCGCGGACCAAGTCCATCCAGAAATTGCCTAGGTTACCGGTATGCCGGCGGGCGAACCCCCGCACCAGCGCGATCGCGACGGCCATGCCCACCGCCGCCGACGCGAAGTTTTGCACCGCCAGACCGGCCATCTGCACCAGATGGCCCATGGTCGATTCACCCGAGTAGTTCTGCCAGTTGGTGTTGGTGACGAAGCTGACCGCGGTGTTCCACGCCAGCGCCGGAGTCATCGGCGTCGCCGGATTGTGCAGATGCAGCGGCAACTTGTCCTGGACCAGCTGGAAAACGAACAAGAACAAGATGCTGACCGACGAGAACGCCAAAAGGCTTCGGGCGTACGCACCCCATGTTTGCTCGGACTTCGGATCCGCGCCGATCAGCCGGTAGATCACCCGCTCGGCCCGCGAGTCCTTTTCGGAGGTGTACACCCGGTACATGTAGTCGCCGAACGGCACATGCACCAGCACCAGCGCCAGCACAAGCACCGTGAGGAAGATGATCCCCGCCGTTGTAGTACTCACTAGAACCTCTCCGGAAAGAGAAGGGCGGCAAAGAGATAAAGTGCGACCAGGGCGGACAGCACCACGCCGACCAAGTTCTCGTAGTTCACAGCCGCTCGACCAGCTTCTGCGTCAGGCCGAGCAGGCCGAAGATCGCCACCGTCAGCACGATGTACACCAAGACAGCCATCTTGTCTCCGTTCACTTGAATCCAGGCGGGTCGCGCGACGATTTCCCTCGAGGCAAGCATCCGCATCCGCTGGGCCCTCGGCGCCGAGAACCAACAACAAGCTAGACCGCAGTAGCACGCCGGTCGCGATGATTAACGCTTTCGTAACGCCCTGCCGAGCCACCTTTACAACTCCCTTACCAAGCCGTGTCCACGGGCGTCGCAGGGCCCCATCGGGTTCGCGGCCGGTGCTGCGATGGCCGTGGCGCGCTTCGCCGACGGGCCGTGGCCATGGCCGGAAGATTCGACAACCGCCCTACTGTGTCAAAGGGGTCCAGATCCAGCCGCCGTTAGCATGCTGACCCGGCAAGGATTTGCATGAGGCGCCACGGGGCCGCTGGAAAATCTGCACGGGTCGCCACGGTGTGACGGGTGGATTTGTCGGCGAAAGGCACCTGCGCCACATCGCGCTTTCCGCACCCGCGGGTCGGACTTTCGGCCGGGTTCGGCCGTCGCCGGGCCGGGCCTTGATCGGTGAACGCGTGTGCCGGCACATTCTTGCGGCCGCACGCGGTACAGGGTGTACCGTCGCGGTCCGCAGGTTTGGCACAGTGGCTTTCCGTCGACGCGGTAGGCGACCCGGGTCCTTTTGCTGCAGCTGGCACAGAGTTCACGCCGGGCGGGATCCTGCGTCTTGCACGACTGCAGACGACTCTGCCGTCTTCACCGGAATCCGGTCGGCCAAGTTCTCCGCAGCGCACGCCGTCACGGCCCGCGCCCTGGCATGCGGGCTCCACATCGGCACTGGCTCTGTACGCGTCCCGGCACCGCTCGGCGGCCAAACACGTTTTCCCTGGCCGACCGGTCGAAGGCCGATACGGGCGGTTGGGCAATGCACGCCCTTCATCTGGTTGTGCCCGGGCGTAAGTTTCGAGGATAGGGGCCAGGCCGGGCTGCAACCCTCGGCGGCAGTGCGCTTTCCCGACGCATAGCGGCTCAGACCACCGGGCCAGTCGTCGTGCTCGAGCAGCGTAAGGTTCCCGAACCACCCATTGGCTACGCAAACAGCAGACCCACGACAGCCGACGGTTTGTCCGCCCACGACATGGCCTCAGTGCAGGCAGCATCGTTGGGGCGCCCCGGGACACGGTATTCGGTTGCCCGCCGCGGTCCTTTACGGCATCTTTACGGGTGGAGCGCCGGGAAGTCTGGTCGGCAGTCGCACCGTGGGTGAGGACTCGAACGACAGTCGTAGGAGTCGAGATGGCGCTTTTCCGTGCGTTCGGTGTCGTACTTATGGTCAGCGTGTCGCTGTCCGGTGTTGCGGCCAGGGCAGTGCCCACAAGGCGAGCCGGCATTGACCTGACACCGCGGACCCCGGACACCGCATGATTGGCTGGCTCGCCGGCGCTGGCGACGTACTGTGCAGGTGTGCTTGCTCACCAGATCGCCGAGCAGTTTCCGGTCGTCACGGCGGATTCGGATGCGCTGGATGCGGTACGCCTGATGGCCGCTCGTCGACTCCCCGGGCTGGTGATCACGAATCGCGAGGGCTCACCGATCATGATCCTTCCGGCGTCGCAAGTGGTTCGGTTGCTCGTGCCCGCTTACGTGCAGGACGATCCGTCGCTGGCCGGGGTTTTGAGCGAATCGATGGCCGACCGCATCGCGGACAAGCTCGGCGGCAAGTCGGTTGCGGCGGTGTTGCCGAAATTATCGCAAGACATGCCGGTGGTGAAGTCCGACGACACCCTGGTGGAAGTGGCCGCGGTGATGGCCCGCAACCGCAGCCCGCTCGTCGCTGTCGTGGCAGGCAAGGATCTCGTCGGCGTCATCACCGCCTCGCGACTGTTGGAGGTGGCTCTGGCGCCGCACTGACTGCGGCGCATGGGGGGAGTAGCCGGTGGCGATAATCGCGGTGACGGTCTTCGTCGTCGCCTATGTTCTGATAGCGACCGAGCGAATCCCTAACGTCAAAGCGGCGCTTGGCGGCGCAGCGGTGGTGTTGGCGCTCGGAGTCGTCGGCTCCCATGACGTGTTCTATTCCCGCGGTACCGGAATCGATTGGGACGTCATCTTCCTGTTGCTGGGGATGATGGTGATCGTCGGGGTGCTGCGCCAGACGGGCGTGTTCGAGTACACAGCGATATGGGCGGCTCAGCGAGCCGGCGGCTCTGCGCTGCGGGTGATGATTTTGCTGGTGCTGATCACCGCGGTCACGTCCGCGCTGCTGGATAACGTGACAACTTTGCTGCTCATCGCGCCGGTCACGTTGTTGGTGTGCGAACGTCTCGCCATTAGCCCCGTACCCTTCTTGATCGCCGAGGTGCTCGCCTCCAACATCGGCGGCGCCGCAACCCTCATCGGTGACCCCCCAAACATCGTCATCGGCAGCCGAGCCGGCTTGTCATTCAACGACTTTCTCCTCCACATGGCCCCCATCGCGGTCGTCGAAATGGGCATCTTCGCCCTCGCACTGCCGCTGCTGTTTCGCGGATCGTTCACCGTCGACCCGGATCGAGTAGCCGAGGTGATGTCCCTCAACCAAAGGGAGGCAATCCGAGATCGGCGCCTGCTGGCTAAATGCGGGCTCGTGCTGACCCTGGTCTTCAGCGGCTTCATCGGTCATTCCGTCATCCACATCGAACCCTCAGTCGTGGCGCTGCTTGGTGCCGGCGTACTGATTGTCATCTCGGCTGTCGAACGCAGGGACTACCTCGCCAACGTCGAATGGGAAACACTGCTGTTCTTTGCGGGACTGTTCATCCTGGTCGGAGCCCTGGTGCACACGGGGGTGATCGGCGGCCTGGCTCGTCTGGCAGCGCACGCCACCGGAGGCAGCGCACCAGGGGCAACAATGCTGATCCTCGTTGTCTCGGTGGTGCTGTCCGGAATCATCAACAACGTTCCCTACGTGGCCACGATGAGTCCCGTGGTGGCCGATCTGGCCGCGACGGTTCCCGACCAGACACACGCCCAGGCACTGTGGTGGGCGCTGGCGATCGGCACCGGGTTCGGCGGCAACCTGACCGCCGTCGGCGCCAGCGCGAACGTCGTGATGCTCAGCATTGCCGCAAGGGAAGGCCACCCCATTAGCTTCTGGGAATTCACCCGCAAAGGCGCGGTCATCACCGCGCTGACCACTGCCGTGGCCGCCCCTTATCTCTGGCTGCGATATTTCGTGCTCGGCTAACCGGCCTCGCAAGAAGTCCCCACGGCCCGGCGTTTCGGTTCGGGCCTGACTCCGGATAACACTGCACTTCAGCCGGCTGAACAGCAGCTGGAGATCAGGCCATGCAAGCGTGGCTCGGCTGAAGCGCCGAATGTGTTGCTGTACAACCACTTGACTGGCGGACGGGCAATGACCAGGTGACGCGGTAGTCACCTGCGCGCGGTTAGCGCCAGTCCCGGAACGCATCGAGTAGTCGGTTGCGGAAAGCCGGGTCGAGCTCTTTGTCGCGGATCTTTCCCACGGTGCTTAGCCGCAATTGCGGCCCCTACCACTTTTCGCCTGTCTGCGCGGGAAATCGGCCGGGCGTCATTTGATGGGTTATCGACGAAATCCCAGGCTACCGCCACCGAATGCCCGTCACGGCCGACTCGCCGACACGCATCACGCCGCATGTTCATTGAGTTTGATCGTCTCCGAAGCTACTGCTATAAGCCACGCGCAATACGTCGCGATCATGAATCTGTTCGTCCAGCCCACCACGACCGTGTGGGATCCATCGGCGAAGCCATAAAAAATAATGATGGAGCTGTAAAACAAGACTACACCAAGCCATGCTGCGATCGTCGCCCATTTCAGAAGATGCCGCGCACCGCTCCATCGTTGATTGTGCATCAAGCTCCTCGTGAGCAATGTGAACACGATCGGCGAGCTGACGATTACAGTGAACCCTGATAAGCCGTGTAAGCGGCTATCGATGACAGATGCGGGATCGGGAGCAAAGATGCCCGCACCGATATACGCCACGCCGATAAGCACCAGCCACCATGTTCCGACGCGCCCACTCTTTGTGTGCGCGTCAGACCACAACGCACGTGCAAGCAGAACCGATCCTACGCCTAATCCGCAAAAGGCAAGCGCCATTAAATAACCAAAGCGGCCGAGTTCATATTGGCTGATCAAGTGCGGCGGATTGAATTCTGGCTCAAGGGAGTACAAAACAACCAAGAGGGCGAGAAATGAAGCCACGGATATGAACGACGCATAGCCCGCGATCCGGCTGGCCAGCATTGGAGTCAGAGGGCTCATAGTCTTTACACGATATGCCTGTGAAGTGCGAGGTCGAAGGCAATTATCCGGTACAGTATGGAATAAGGACCGATCGTTGAATGAGAACCTGCGCCACGTCGAAGGCATTCGGCAATTCCGGCGGCATCGTTGGTCCGACTCGGACTGCCGAAAGCGGTTGTGGCACAGCGTGATTAGGGCATGTGGACTTTACTGGTAACCCTGCATATTCCGTCGGATTCGTTCGGGTCTGGCACGTCACGGATGGTGGGGAAGGACGCGCCACGCAGTCGTTGTGGTTTGTGGCGTGGACAGCGGTCATGTACGCGCCCTGGGAGGCTACTTGATTCCGACCACCATCGATTCGCCGCCGGCCAAGGCCTGGACGTAGCTGTCCTTGAAGCCGGCCTCAGCCATCCAGCCAGCGGCAGCCCGCGCCCATGTAGTCGAAACCACCGGGCCCTTCGATGAGCATGTTGAGACTCATCATCAGGCTACGTCCCGCCTTGTTTCGTCACACTGACGTGATTAGAGCTTCCGGCGGGGCATGCCAGCTCAAGGGTGGGAAGCGGCCACGGCCGAGCCGTCGATGTGGGCCGAAACGTCAACGCCGTTACAGCACACCGCGCCGGCGCAAATTAGGTGGAAGAGATCCGACGCGCTGAATAGCGCCATGGCTCCACGACACGAGCCGAGGCGTTCGCTCTGCGCTCGTCGCCAGCACTGTGCGTTTGGTCGCGGGCTTACCTGCTACCCTCCTGTGCGCCGCTGAGAGGGCATCGACGACGACGAAGGATGTCCTCCGTCAATGTAGCTGTCGCAGAGAAGCACCCTGTACCTGCGATGCGACAGGTAGATTGACCCGACCAGGCCTGGACTCGGTCAATTCATCTGTCGGAAAATGAAAAGAGCAATTGTCAGGACCTGTGGATCAAGATCCTTTAAACCAGGATGGGGAGCCGGAACCTCCCTTACATGCCGAACCGCGCACGCCGGACGGCTTTGACGGCGTCGGCGGGCCCGCTGACTTCGACTTGTGCCGCGCGCTGACGACCGAAGAGATAGAGCAGCAGCTCGCCCGGAAGTCCAGCGATGCGAACCGTGGGTTCCCCTCGCCGGGCTCTTACGGTATTGGCCGTTCCAGCCCACTCAAGCTCAAGCCCTGCGCCGCGTAGTCGCCGAGCGAGGAACCATGGCGCGCGACTGACGTTGCGCCATAGAGCCGCATCCATCGCGGGCGAGTTCGTCCGAGGACCACGACCGTTGGCTCTGCGCACATCCTCGTGGTGGACAAAAAACTCGTTGAGGTTGGGGAAGCGCCGCACCCAACTGATGCGGAAGAAACCTCGTGGCGGTCCCGATCGGATCGTTGCAACGAGCCAGGAGAAGTCCTTACGCGCGAGTGCTGTTCTTCGTCGTTCGGCGAAGCGGCCCCACGCACCGGGGAGGACGAGCCCTGGTGCCGCGAGGTAGTCGTGCTCGCGGAGCACAAGGTGCGAAGCGAGATCGCGCGTCGTCCACGGGTCGAGGAGGGTCGGTGCGTCGGGACCGAGTTCATCGAACAGGTCGGCGAGCTGTTTTCGCTCGATGGCGTCGAAGAGCGGATTGGCCATGTCGCCGGAGTATAGCGAGGGCCGAGATGGCGGGCTTCGTTCTCTGACATGGTAATCCGTCTGAGCACGTATGGGCCTGGTCGGCCTCTAGCGTCGCCGCCGACAGCATCAGGCCCCGCCTCAGCCACTACCGACGACGAGGACACCCGCTCACATAGGTGCCGTCGCAGTATTAAGCGGCCTCGTCTTCGGTCGTGTTGTCGGGGCGTTCGATGAGCTTGCCGTTCTCGAATTGGGCGCCGGCATGTACCAGGGCCACGAGGTGGGGTGCGTTGACGGCACGCCAGCGTGATTGGGCGGCTTCGATCAGCTTGAACGCCATGGCCAGTCCGGCCGCTCGCGACCCTGGACCCTTGGTGATCTTGCTGCGGTTGCGCACGGTCGCGAACGTGGATTCGATGGATTGGTTGTGCGCAAATGGATCCAATGCTCGGCGGGATAGTCGTAGAAGGCCAGTAGCGCATCCGGGTCGTCGGTGATCTTGGCGACCGCTTTGGCGAACTTGGCCCGGTAGTCGTTCTCGAACGCCTTGACCGCGGTGAGGGCGTGGGCCTTGTCCTCGGCGTTCCAGATCTCGGCGAGCGCCTTCTTCGCGCCTGGTTGCGCGGATTTCGGCAGCGCGGCAAGCACATTCGCTATCTTGTGGAACCAGCACCGCTGGTGGCGGGTGTCGGGGAACACCTCGCCCAGTGCGCCCCAGAACCCGAGCGCCCCGTCGCCGATCGCCAGCACCGGCGCGCGCATGCCACGGCGGCGGGCATCGCGCAGCAGGTCCGCCCACGCCTCGGTCGACTCGCGGTAACCGCCCGTCCGGTCCCTTGACGTCGCACAGTTAGCGGTTTTCTCACGGGATCTGCGGCCGCGGTCATGCACGATTGCCATCCATGTGTGTAGACAGGGGCATGAAATTGGCACGAAAGAAGGAGCGGCGCATTCCCTTTAGGTGGATGCTGCCGCACGACACGCGACCGCTGACAGTCGGCCAACTTGATGCCGCTATCACCAGATTCGAGTGCTCGAACAGCTTGCCGCCAGAGATCTGTGTCCCTCAGGGTTGGCCTACGATGAAGGCGATAGGCCAATCAATGCTAGGAGTGACCTCCAGTGACCGGCAGGGCCCCCAAGATTTGCAACGAGATTGGTTGCAGCGCCCTCATACGCAATGACGCGCGGTACTGCCCCGATCATGCGAAGGCATCGTGGGGTGGTGGTGCACGCAGCGCCTCGTCGCGTAGGACGGGCACACGCGGATTCAACCAACGCATCCGGCCGCTGGTGTTCGCACGCGACGAAGGCCGCTGCCAGATCAGAGGGCCACGCTGCACCGGCATCGCCGAGGAGATACACCACATCATCGAAGTGGCCGACGGCGGAAGCGACCAGCTCGAAAACCTGACCGCCGTGTGCCGTCCGTGCCATCGGCACATCACCGCGGTTCACGCCGCTAACCGTTCGCACACACCAGAAAAGCCGGCATCCACGCCGGCGCGACCAACAACGCCAGCAGTGCCGCGGGCCATTTGGATCGTGTGATCACACCATGGTCACCGTTCCCGCAGCCGTGGTTACCTAACCATCGCTGACCCACCCACCCGGGGTTGGGGGAAGCCCTGGGCCGACCATCCGGAAGCCGGCCGCCACTGCAACTATTTCTAGACGCAAGGACAAAATCGTGCAATTCGGGCCGCCGTATCTACGATGGATGTCATGAAGCCGCCGTGTGAGAGGGCCGCGCGGATCCTGGCCGACCTGGACCGTGACCGTGATTCGGTCGCGCAAGCGTCGGGGCAGACGTTGGTGTGGGACGGTCCCGAACTGGCTCTTCGTGACCTGATCGTCGACGTGGTGGGGCGCGCCGAGGATCTGGCCGCCGACTACGCGCAGGCCGAAGACGCGAAAACGCGCGTGAAACTATCGGCCGAGATGCGCCAACTTGAGATCGTCCAGGTGAGGCTGTTGCGGCAGTTCCGCGATGTCAGCAGGCCGGCGGCGCCGATGAGCCGGCGATCCCAGAAGGCGGCCGCCGCAGCCCGGGTCAGGTGGTCAAAGACCGATGCGGGTTGAACAGGGTGCCGGCGGGTTCGCCACCGTCGGATTCCCGGCGGACTACTACTCCGACGTCTTGCGCCAGGACTGCGAGCGGCATTGCAAGGTCGACCCCCGGCTACTCGACGAACCGGACTTCAACGACTTGAAGGAAGCGGCCGCCGTCCGCGCCGCCGCGATGTTCATCCAGCGCCTCGGTGTCGGCGAGCCCGTCATCGTCCCGGCCGGCCATGTCGCCGCCGACTGGGCCCAGCTGTCCCGCAGCGCCGGCCGCAGCCCATTCGACGGTGCCCCGGACTGGCTGACGCGGCCCGACCTGTGCGACCCCGTCGTGATCGGGGTGTGCGTCCACAGCGACGGCACCGCGGAGCCCGCCACATTCCGTGATGACTGACGACGGTGCGCGAATCACCGCGTTGCGTTTGGCCCTGTCGAGCGTGAGCACCCCGGCCACCAATCAGGTGCTTGCCGAGCTCGGCGCCGACCGGGGCCGTCTCATACCAGTCCTACTCGAAATGAGCGGGTTGCTCAAAGAGGCGATCGAGGAACATCACCCCGGCGGTGTGATCGCCTGGATCCAGGGTCGCTTAACTGCTGAATTGGACGCGCAGGATCCGTGCGCATAAGGCTCGGTGTCACGACGATGTCACAACTCATCCATAACTCACCGACAGACCGCCTCGGACTGCAATGGACTTCCGCAGACCGACACCGCAGGTCAGGGCCGACATTCTCGCCCCAGCGTGCGCACTGGATGGACGGCGATACACCGCCGCAGACGGGTCTAGGCTGACTCTTAATCAGCGGGTCCGGGGTTCGAAACCCTGACGGCGCACCAGAGCATTACCGCAGGTCAAGCGGTGTCTCGGCGTTCGGACTGCGTTTGCTGAGAGGCGGACGAGCGACCCGAAACGGCGAAAAGGTCTCCACAAGGTCTCCACGCTGCGGGGAGACGTTCGTCACAGCAAACACCAAGACGCCGTCGACAAGCTCCGACTGGACGGCGCGCCAACCCCACGCTCGTGGGTGGCTCGGATGACGAAGCGGCCGGCACCGGCCGGTGCCGGCAAGAGCGCCCCCGGCAGCGGCGGCTCGGAGGGTTCTGAAGTCGCCGTTGTTCGTGACGATGGGTGGGCCTGGGAGTAAGGCGATACCGCCGACCAGAACGAATCGCGGCGCGGCCGCCAGCGTCGGCGCAGAGCGCCACGCCGCACTTTGGCGACCTCCAGATGGCCTGAGAAAGTTTGGTAGCCAATCGCCGAGGGATATCGCCTGACAGGTTATTCAGGATGATTTCTGCCTAGAAGGCGATAGGACCATGTCGGCTATTGATGAACGTGTCGCTTAATCCGAATGTTCACCGTGCCGGGTCGACCGGTGGAAGTCGTGGCGGTGTACCAGTATGCCGCCGTCGCCGCAGACTGGGAGCGGCTGAGGCTGCGGGTACGCCACAATCCGCTGCCGGTTCTAGCCGACGACGAGCGGTTTTCGGCGCTGAGCGTGACTCTGCAGAGGCTGTCGAGCGAACTCGGGCTGGAGACATGCACCACCACGACGGCGAGCACCGACGGCATCGCAGGGATCACGGACTGGCAAGGGTTCCTTCCCAACGATCCGGGCTACCTGCATTCCGATACATGGTCTCAATCCACCGAGAGATGGTGCGGCTGAAACCGTTGTCTGGTGGCGCAAGGAAGCTGATCAATGAGCTCGACAGCCGCTCGATCGCGTCCGGGTCGTCTGCGAATGCGTCGGCGACCTTTTGCGTCAATTCGACCGCCGTGCGTGCCCATTCGGGTGTCGCACCGGCCAGCCCGCATGTCGGCGTGATACCGATCCGCTCACCGCATCGGTGGGTTCGTGGATGACCGCATCGGGCACCTCTTCCCAGGCCGGCTTGCCTGACCCGTGGTAAACCAGTGCCTTCATGATCTTGGTCCTTTCGTTCATGGTCAAACTCGGTCTTGTATTCGCCCAGTACCGCAGTCAGCGCCTGAAGCCGGCCGTTGACCCCGTGCCTGGTACGAGAAGACTTTTTGGTTCTATGGCTTTTCGCCCGATCAGACTGTGAGCCGCCGGCCTGATCCCCGGTCTCGTTGTCGCTACTTCCGCGGAGGCGGTGCGAGCGATTTCAAGCATCGGCGACGTTACCCGCGCATTAGTCCGGGCACGCTCCACGGACTCGTTGGTCGTCATCGTGCCCTATGACACGAGTCTGCGACCGCAACGGCCGTCCCCGTAACAGTCGAACTACCGCATCAACCGGGCACAGGTCACGGCTCTGAAGGGCAGTTAGGCCGTGGTCCTTCGGCACTTCGAGTGGTAGACCATCGCAGAGTCGGCCGAGACGCGTCAGGCGCGGCGATGGAGTAGTTCTTCAAATGCCGATTCCTCAGGCCGACAGCCCAAATGAAGACGCGACACACCTCCCATTGGACTGTTACCCATTCGAGTGACCTTCGGCCCTGGCTCCGTGGCGTGCCGCTGTGGGAGGTTGGCATTCGAGGCGTTCTGTGCGGCAGTACATGCGGCCAGCGGAATGGTCTTCATGCGTCCTCAGTCGGCGTGCCCGGAGGAGCCGAAAGCGCGCTGGAGTCGCTTGGGCCGCTTGGCGACGAACCGCACAAACCGAGCGCACCGAGCGCACCGAGCGTTTCTTGCGCAGCCTGCAGGACGCGCACGGGCGGTGTGGGCAACGACACCGGGCGATTTCGACCCTGCATGACGTGTGGGTCGGGCTCGATTCTGCCGACTGCTTGACGCGCTACGAGAGGACAGGTTATGAGTACGTGCAAGTACGTCCGCTTTTTTGAGGAGTTCGGCATCGAGGACGTGCCGCTGGTGGGTGGAAAGAATGCCTCACTCGGCGAGATGTTCCAGAAGCTGTCCGGGCAGGGCGTCCGCGTCCCGGACGGGTTCGCCACCACCGCCGAGGCCTATCGTTACATGTTGGACAAGGCCGGCGCGTGGGACCGTCTGCATGCCGAGCTCGATGGGCTCGACCCCGCCGACGTCGCCGCGCTGGTGCGTAAGGGCAAGCGCGCCCGTGAGATCGTTTACGGCGCCGGGCTGCCCAACGATCTGGCCGCCGAGATTCTGGATGCATATCGCAAGCTTCAGCTGGAGTATGGCGAGGATGTGAGTCTCGCCGTGCGGAGTTCGGCGACCGCCGAGGACCTGCCGACGGCCAGCTTCGCCGGGCAGCAGGATACGTTTCTCAATATCAAGGGCGCAGAGAGTCTCCTCGACGCGTGCCGGCGTTGTTTTGCCAGCCTGTTCACCGATCGCGCCATCCATTACCGCATCGACCAGGGGTTCGATCACTTCAAGGTTTCGCTGTCGATCGGCGTGATGAAGATGGTGCGCTCCGACCTCGCCGCGTCGGGTGTGATGTTCTCCCTGGACACCGAGTCGGGCTTTCGCGACGTCGTGTTCATCACGGGCGCCTATGGCCTTGGCGAGAACGTGGTTCAGGGCGCCGTCGACCCCGACGAGTTCTACGTCCACAAGCCCACCTTTCTCGCCGGCCACCGCGCGGTGTTGCGCCGCCTTATCGGCGATAAGGCGGTGAAGATGATCTTCGTCGAGGGTGAGACGAAGGACACGACTCGCAACATCCCCACGCCAAAGGCCGACCGGGCACGTTTCTGTCTCAGCGACGAGGACGTCTTGGAGCTGGCCGGCTACGCGTGCACGATCGAGCAGCACTACGGGCGGCCGATGGACATGGAATGGGCCAAGGACGGTGTCGACGGACAGCTCTACATCGTGCAGGCCCGCCCGGAGACGGTGGCCTCCCAGCACAGCGCCACGGCACTGGAGCGCTACGTGCTCGAGGGCCGAGCCGAGATACTCACCGAGGGGCGGTCGGTCGGCGAGAAGATCGCCTCCGGCGCGGTGAAACGGATCGAGAACCTCACCCACCTGTCGGAGTTCCGCCCCGGCCAGGTGCTGGTTGCCGACACCACCACGCCCGACTGGGAGCCGGTCATGAAGACCGCCGCGGCGATCGTCACCAACCGCGGCGGCCGCACCTGCCACGCGGCGATCATCGCCCGCGAACTCGGTATCCCCGCTGTGGTTGGCGCAGGCGACGCGACCACGTGCGTGCCCGATGGCGCGGTCGTGACGGTGTCGTGCGCCGAGGGTGATTCGGGGCGGGTGTATCGGGGCGAGGTGGCCTTCCATGTCGACCGGACCGAGGTGGCCGACCTGGCGCGGCCGCGGACCCAGGTCATGATCAACCTGGGGAACCCCGATCTGGCCTTCAAGACGTCGTTTCTGCCGAATGATGGGGTGGGACTGGCTCGGATGGAGTTCATCATCAACGAGTACATCCGGGTGCATCCGCTGGCCCTGCTGCACCCGGAGAAGGTCGACGACCCCGAGGCTAGCCGCACGATCGACCGGCTGACGCGGGGCTACGTCGACGGAAGTGCCTTCTTTGTTGAGCGCCTCTCCGAAGGAATCGGCACGATCGCCGCCGCCTTCTGGCCCAAGCCGGTGGTGGTGCGGATGTCGGACTTCAAGACCAACGAGTACGCCAGCCTGCTCGGCGGACGGGGCTTCGAGCCGTCCGAGAGCAACCCGATGCTGGGCTTTCGCGGCGCCTCGCGCTATGCGCATCCGGCCTATGCCGAGGGCTTCGCGCTGGAGTGCCGCGCGATGCGACGCGTACGCGAGCAGATGGGCCTGACGAACGTGGTGCTGATGATCCCGTTCGTGCGCCGAGTGGCCGAGGCGGACCTGGTTCTCCAGACGATGGCCGACCTCGGTCTGAAGCGGGGCGACAACGGGCTCCAGGTGTATGCGATGTGCGAGATCCCCAACAACGTGCTCCTCATCGACGAGTTCGCCAAGCGCTTCGACGGCTTCTCCATCGGCTCCAACGACCTCACTCAGCTCACTCTGGGCGTCGATCGTGACAGCGAGATCGTGGCCTTTGACTACGACGAACGCGACGAGGGCGTGAAAGAGATGATTCGCTTGGCGGTTGAGGGCTGCCGCCGCAACGGAATCCACTCCGGGCTGTGTGGGCAGGCGCCGTCGGATTACCCCGACATGGCCGAGTTCTTGGTCCGGGTGGGCATCGACTCGATGAGCCTCAATCCCGACACGGTGCTGAAGACCACCCGTCAGATCCTGGAAGTGGAGCCACAGTTCGCACCGTCTCAATGAACAATGCGTTCCATCGCCCCGGAGCCGTCACAGCGGTTTGAGCAGGGAGCCTTGCCATGAAGCTGCCGGTCATCATCGACCCGCGCTACCACGACGCGGTGATCTTCGACCTCGACGGTGTGCTTACCGACACGGCCTGCACCGACGCCGCGGTGTGCGTATCGTTGTTGGAGCCGACGGTCGCGCTGGCGCGAAAGTTGCAGGGCGTCAACGTCGCAACGGCGGCCTGCTCATCGAACAGTCACTGGCAACAAATCTTGAAAACCGTCGGGGTTGATGACCTGTTCGATGTCTGCATCGACGGCACCGTCACCGGCGGGCTCGGGCTTGCGGGCAACGGCGACACCTCGGTCCTTCTGGAGGCCACGCGCCGACTCGGTGTGCGTCCGCAACGCTCCGTCCTCGTCGAGGACGCCGATGCGGGTGTGACCGCGGGTCGCGACGGCGGATTCGCACTCGTCATCGGTGTCGACCGGACCGGACGCACCGACGAACTATTACGGTGCGGTGCCGACATCGTGCTCGCCGACTTGGCCGACATCACGGTTCGCACGGGTGACAAGCGCATGTCGGAAATCCCGAATGCGCTGGAGTCCTATGGTCAGTTGATCGGCATCACAAGCGCCCGAGAGTCGGTGTTGTTCCTCGACTACGACGGAACGTTGTCCCCCATCGTGTCCGATCCCGGCGCGGCCACGCTCGTCGACGGAGCGGCCGAGGCGCTGGAACTTGTGGCCGCGGTGTGTCCCGTGGCAGTCCTGAGCGGTCGCGACCTCGCTGATATCCGCACCCGGGTAGGCACACCCGGGCTCTGGTACGCCGGCAGCCACGGGTTTGAGCTGACGGGACCGGACGGCATATATCACCAGAATGAAGCGGCCGCCGCCGTTGTGCCTCTCCTCGAGCGAGCGGCCGCCGAGTTGCGCGACAGCCTGGCGCAGGTTCCGGGAGTACGAGTGGAGCACAAGCGCTTCGCCGTCGCGGTTCATTACCGCGAGGTCGCACCGGAGCACGTCGCTGAGATCGTCGCTACCACACATAAGCTTGGACAGCGAGATGGCCTAAGGGTGACGAACGGGCGCCTGCTCGTCGAGCTGCGTCCTGACATCGACTGGGACAAAGGGACTACCCTGGCCTGGATTCGTGATCGCATCGACGCTGCGGGTTCCCTGCTGCCGATCTACATCGGCGACGACCTCACCGACGAAGACGCGTTTGACGCCGTTCAGTTCGACGGCATTGGGATTGTTGTGCGGCACGACGAGGATGGCGACCGCAAGACGGCCGCCCATTTCACTCTGCAGAGTCCCGATCAGGTGCGGGACTTCCTCCAGCGGGGGTCGCGGTGGCTTGCCTACAAGCACCAGGTGGCTACCGAGGCTTGGGATTTGACCTTTGAGGGATACGACCCGCAGAACGAGAAGCTTCGTGAGTCGTTGTGCACGGTCGGAAATGGCTACTTCGCCACCCGCGGCGCGGCGCCGGAATCGAAGGCCGGCCAGGTGCACTACCCGGGTACCTATGCCGCGGGAGTTTACAACCGTCTCGTCGACGACGTATCGGGTACCGCTATCGACAACGAGAGCTTGGTGAACCTGCCCAACTGGCTTGCCCTGACCTTCCGGATCGACGGCGGCAGCTGGTTCGACATCGACGCGGTCAGGGTGCTGTCCTACCGGCAGACCCTCGATCTTCGCAGCGCGGTACTGACGAGGGAGGTCCGTTTCTGTGACGACGCCGGCCGCACCAGTTCGCTGACACAACAACGATTCGTCGCGATGCACATGCCCCACGTCGGTGCTCTTGCGACGACGATCGTCGCCGAGGACTGGTCAGGGCGAATCGAGATTCGCTCGACCGTGGATGGCAACGTCACGAACTCGCTCGTCGAGCGCTACCGGGACTTGGCCAACGAGCATCTTGGGTCAGTGCAAAAGCGGGAGATCTCTGACAACTCTGTGCTGCTGACAGTCGAGACGACCCAATCGCGCCTTCCCATTGCCATGGCGGCGCGGAGCACCGTGTGGCGCGACGGGGCTCCCGTCCCGGCTACGTATCGCCTTGTCGACGAGGCAGCAGAAATCGGTCACGATATCGCCGTCGAGCTGTTAGTCGGTGAGGCGTTGACGGTAGAGAAGATCGTGACCCTCTTCACCGGCCGCGATGTCGCGACGTCCGAACCTGCTGTCGATGCCGAGCGCTGGTTGAGCCGACTCGGCCGGTTCGCCGAGTTGTGCGACGGGCATCTGAAGGACTGGGTACATCTGTGGGAGCGCTTGTCCATCGAGTTCGATGGCTTCACAGACGAATTGCGCATCCTCCGACTGCATCTCCTGCATCTGCTGCAGACGGTTTCACCTAACAGTTCCGACCTCGATGTCGGCGTGCCGGCTCGCGGATTGCACGGTGAGGCATACCGCGGCCACATCTTCTGGGACGAGCTGTTCATCTTCCCCGTACTCAACTTGCGGCTGCCCATGATCACCCGGTCGCTGCTGGGATACCGCTACCGGCGCCTGCCGGAGGCACGTCACGCCGCCAGGGCGGCCGGCTACTCCGGTGCGATGTTCCCGTGGCAATCCGGCAGCGATGGACGCGAGGAAAGCCAACGGCTGCACCTCAATCCGCGCAGCGGCCGGTGGAACCCCGACTCAAGCGCTCGTGCGCACCACATCGGCATCGCCGTCGCCTATAGCGCGTGGAACTTCTACCAGGTGACCGGGGATCTCGCCTACCTGATCGACTATGGTGCGGAGATGCTGGCCGAGATCGCACGCTTTTGGGTGAGTAGGGCCACCTACGATCAAGAACGCAATCGCTATAGCATCCGAGGCGTCATCGGGCCCGATGAATTCCACTCGGGCTACCCCGACGCGCCTTACGACGGCATCGACAACAACGCGTACACAAACGTGATGGCGGTCTGGGTGATCATGCGGGCCGTCGACGCACTGAACCTGCTACCGCTGCCGAACCGACTGGACTTGCGGGAAACGCTCGGTCTGCATAGTGACGAACTGGCGCATTGGGATGAGGTAAGTCGACGGATGTACGTCCCCGTCCACGACGGCGTCATCAGCCAGTTCGAGGGATACGGCGAGTTGGAGGAACTGGACTGGGACCGCTACCGCCGGCAGTACGGCAACATCCAACGCCTCGACCGCATCCTCGAGGCGGAGAACGACGACGTGAACCGCTACAAGGCTTCCAAGCAGGCCGACGCCCTCATGCTGCTCTACCTGATGTCGGCAACCGAGTTGCGTGAGCTACTCGACCGGCTCGGCTACCGCTTCATGCCCGACCAGGTCCCAAAAATGGTTGACTACTACCTGGCCCGCACGTCGCACGGGTCGACGCTCAGTGGTGTGGTGCATACCTGGGTGCTCGCCCGGGCCAACCGCGATCGTGCAATGGAGTTCTTCCAACAGACGCTCACATCCGACGTCTCCGACATCCAGGGCGGCACCACGTCCGAAGGCATTCACCTGGCGGCCATGGCCGGCGGCGTCGATCTCATGCAACGATGCTTCACCGGGCTGGAGACCCGGTCCAACCGCATCATCCTCTCCCCGCACTGGCCGGAAACACTTGGCGTGCTGGCATTACCGATCCACTACCGCGGTCTGCACCTGCATCTGCGGGTCAGCGGAAAGGGCGTGATCATCAGCGTGGATCCACGCGACGCTGCCGGAATCGAAGTGGAATGCCGTGGTCGAGTCGTTCAACTGATGCCCGGCACCATTGTCCGATTTCCCGGCTGATCTCGGCGTTTTTGCTTTCATGTTGGCGCCAGGCGGTCCGTGCTGTCGTGGTTGAGGCGCGTCACCGGAGGCCCCGCAGCGCGTGGAACTTCAAGCCGGGCGGCAGCACCGGCGGTCACCACCAAGGCGGTTCGCCCGCAGCACCGCAGGCCGGAACACCGCCTTATAGAACGTCTGGTGACGCAGCAGCGCCGACCAGTCCTGCACCAACCGTTCGGCAGCGTCGTCGGCTGACAGCGCGGCCAGCGCAAGCCGCGCACGCGGTGAAACAGCGGCATCGAGCTAGCAAACACTCCGAAGCTCGACAAAACCTCCACGCTCGGGCCGGTTACAGATAACTGAAACCCTCCGGAGGTCAACCGCAAGTCACCGGAGGTCGCCTATAACTGCAGGTAGAGACTGACTTAATAATCATCTGCCGAGCGACGCCGCAGGTAGGTCATGCGGTGTTTTGCGAGACGAATCGAGTCGGGTAACGGCCCGATTCTCCGTTTCGGGGCCGCCGCGCGCCAGGCGTCACCCACGTTTCAGGCGACTCCAGAACCGGACGCAATCGCTATCAGCTCAGACAAATCATTTGGAATCGAACCCGGTCGCGCCGGCCGAGCACGGCGGTGCAATCTGGCACACTCGACCCGTGGTAGAGCCCAACGTCCGGTTTCGCCGCCTTGCCGAACAGGTTGCCGACGAGTTGCGCAGGCGGATCCTCAGCGGGGACTTGGCCGACGGCAGCGTTCTGCCCAAGGAGGACGAACTGCTGGTCGAGTTTCCGATCAGCAAGCCCTCTCTGCGGGAAGCCATGCGGATCCTGGAAGCCGAGGGCTTGCTCAGCGTCCGTCGGGGAAAGCTCGGGGGTGCGGTGGTGCACCGGCCCAGTGCGGCAAACGTCGCCTACACGATGGGCCTGGTATTGGGCGCTCACGAGGTAAGCCTGTCCGACGTCGGTACCGCCCTACTGCAGGTGGAGCCGGCGTGCGCGGCGTTGTGTGCGCAGCGGCGTGACCGCAAAAGCGCTGTCGTGCCTGTACTTCGGCGGCTCCATGACGAGGCCGTGGACTCGGTCGAGGACCTGGTGCGGGTTACCTCAGCCAGTCGTCGCTACCACGAAGCGCTGGTTCAGTACTGCGGCAACGAGACGATGATCATCCTGGCCGGCGCGCTCGAGACGTTGTGGTCGTCGCATGAACAGAGTTGGTCGCGGCGGGTTACCGACCACGGAAGTATTCCGGTCGTCGAGCGCCGTGCGGTTCTGGAGGATCACCGCCAGGTGATCGACGCCATCGACGTCGGCGATCCCCAGCGTGCGCGTGACCTGGCCGCGACACATCTGGTCAACGCCCAGCATTACCCGGGGTCGTCCGGCGTCGTGGATCCCGCGATGGTGCGCACGCGTACGCGGTCGTGACACGGCACGTTGACAGGACCAGAGGTTGTTTTCATATCATTTGGTTATGGGAGCCGGTGGCCTGAACACGGTGGAATCGCCGGCATTCACCGCCGAGGACTCGGCACGGTATCGCGCCGCGGGCTGGTGGTCCGACTCGACGCTGTCGGACGCGGTACGCCGTAACGCCGGGCAATCGCCCGGCCGCGCCGCCTACGTCGACCATCCGGGCACGTCGCTGAACTGGCGTGGGTTCGACCATGCGGCCACCGCCCTGGCGGAGCAGCTGGCTGGCGCCGGCGTCGCTCCCGGTGATCGGGTTGCGGTGTGGCACGGCGACTCCGCGGCCATCCACGTGCTGTTCGTCGCGGTCGAACGCTGTGGCGCTGTCGTCGTCGGCATCGGCGCGCGTGCCGGCACCCGTGAAGTCGCCCAGATACTGCGAAGTTCGCAGCCGCGGATTCTGATCAGCGACCGGCGGCGCAGCGATGCCGCGAGGCAGACCGCAGCGGCGATGGCCGCTGAATTCGCGGTTTCGTTATTGGTCTTGGGTCACGATGGCGGCGCGTTGTCCCTGAACATCCACGTGGAGCCCAGGGCCTTGACGGTCGAGTCGGGGCTCGGCCCCGACGATGTCTTCCTGATCAACTCCACCTCCGGGACCACGGGGCTGCCCAAGTGCGTCGTGCACACGCAAAATCGTTGGTACTACTTCCACCAGCAGGCCGTCGCCAACGGCCTACTGACGTCTGACGACATATTCCTGCCCGTCATCCCCACGCCCTTCGGCTTTGGAATGTGGACCAGCCACACGACCCCGATCTACCTGGGTGCCACGGCGGTGATCCTGGAGCGTTTCACTGCCAGGGCGGCGTGTGAGGCGATAGCCCGGCACAAGGTCAGCGTGCTGTGTTGTGTCAGCACGCAATTGACGATGCTGATGGCCGACCCCGCTTGCCGGGATTACGACCTGAGCTCGTTGCGCATCGTTTTCGCGGGCGGCGAGGCGCTGCCGTATCGGCCGGGGGCCGAGTTCGAGGAACTCAGTGGCGCGAAGATTCTGCAGTTCTACGGCTCGAATGAAACCGGGCTGCTCAGCGGGACCACGGTGGATGACTCGCTGCACCGTCGGCTCCGCACGGGCGGCAAGATCGTCCCGGAGATGTCGGTCCGACTCTTCGACGGGGACGAGGACGTCACCGAAACGGGGCGGGGTCAGCCCGCATGCCGAGGTCCGGCGACCAGCCTCGGCTACCTCGGCGGTACCGACCACGACAAGCTCTTCACCCGCGACGGGTGGATGCGCATGGGCGATATCTGCGAGATCGATGCGGATGGCTATCTGAGCGTGACCGGCCGAACATCCGATTTCATCCTGCGCGGCGGCAAGAACATCAGCGCATCGCAGGTCGAGGACGCCGTCATGACCCATCCCGCGATCGCGGTAGCGGCAGCCGTCGCCATGCCCGATCCGGTGTTCGGTGAGAAGGTCTGCCTCTACACCGAGCTCGCCGGTTCGCAGCGCATCGGCCTAGCCGGGCTCGTCAAGCATCTGTTGGCACTGGGAGTTTCCAAGGAGCTCCTGCCCGAACGACTCATCGTGGTCGACGAACTACCCCGCTCGTCCGGCGGAAAGATTGCCAAAGGCGATCTCCGCGAAGATATTCGAGCCAGGATGGAGGCCAATCATGAACGCTCCTAACGCGCGGCCAGGCGGATTGGAGGTGTGGGCGCCATCGGTGGTGCCCCCGATCGGCGTCGAGCTGTCCAACGAGCAGGCGCTCGCCGTGGCGTTTCGCCACCTGGCCGCCATCGGGTTCGCAGAGAACATGGCCGGACACATCACCTGGCAGCCCGACGGACAAACGGACATGTTGGTCAATCCGTGGGGACTGTGGTGGCAGGAACTCACCGCATCGGACATCTGCGTGGTGGACGTGGATGCGCGGGTGGTCCGCGGCCGGTGGGACGTCACGCCCGCGATACACATCCACACCGAACTGCACCGTGTCCGCGATGACGCCCGGGTAGTCATTCACAACCACCCGTATTACGTATGTGTGCTAGCCGCGCTGGGCAGGCTGCCCGAGCTGGTGCATCAGACCGGTTCGCTGTTCCTCGATGACCTGTGCCTGGTCGTCACCTACGACGGTGAAATCGACAGCTCTTCCCGTGCAGCGGATCTCGCGGCACACATCGGGCGTGCCAACCTGACGATTCTGGCCAACCACGGCGTCATCGCGGCCGGACGCAACCTGGCCGAAGCCGTCTACCGAGCGGCATCGATCGAACGGGTATGCAAGCTGGCCTACGACGTCATGCTCACGGCCCGGGAGCCGGCGAAGATGAGCTGGTCGGACATGGCGGGCATGCAAGCATCGCTTATCGAACGGGCCGCCGACGTGTACTGGGCGGGGGCAGCGCGGATGACCATCAAGGCCGATCCCGGTGTGCTCAGCTGAGCGCATCAATCATCGGGCACGCTAAGGAGATTGCCGAGGAATGAAATCGATCGACGAGCTGGCCGCCAACCTGAACTTCACCACCGCCAAGACCGGCGAGGATCGTTCGGTCACGTTTCTGCCCGAGCCGCAACGCGCGAAACGCCGCTACACCGTGATCTCGGTAGACGATCACATCGTCGAACCCCCGGATACCTTCACCGGACGTCTTCCGCAAAGGTTCGCTGACCGCGCGCCAAAGGTGGTGGACACCGAGGACGGCGGACAGACGTGGGTCTATGACGGTCAGGATTTGCCCAATGTCGGGTTCAACGCCGTGGTCGGCCGGCCGGTGTCAGAGTATGGCTTCGAGCCGGTCCGATTCGCTGAAATGCGCAGGGGCGCATGGGATATCCATGAACGCGTCAAAGACATGGACGTCAACGGCGTATACGCATCGCTCAACTTCCCCTCTTTCCTGCCGGGTTTCGCCGGCCAGCGGCTGCAGCAGATGACCAAGGACCGCGACCTGGCGTTGGCCTCAGTCCGGGCGTGGAACGACTGGCACCTCGAGGTTTGGGCGGGCTCATATCCCGAACGGATCATTCCCTGCCAGTTGCCGTGGCTGCTGGACCCCGAGCTCGGCGCAAAGATGATCTATGAGAACGCCGAGCGTGGATTTCACGCCGTCACGTTCAGCGAAAACCCCGCGATGCTCGGGTTTCCGAGTATTCACTCAGGCCACTGGGATCCGATGATGGCAGCGTGCGCCGAGACCGGCACCGTCGTGAATCTCCACATCGGATCCTCGGGTTCCTCGCCGGCCACCACCGAGGACGCGCCCCCGGATGTGCAGGGTGTGCTGTTCTTCGCCTATGCCATTTCGGCGGCGGTCGACTGGTTGTACTCCGGCCTGCCCAGCAGGTTCCCTGATCTCAAGATCTGTTTGTCGGAAGGCGGAATCGGCTGGGTTGCGGGGTTGCTGGATCGCCTCGACCATATGCTCAGCTATCACGCGATGTATGGCACCTGGCAGACACTGGGTGAGAGTTTAACTCCCGCACAGGTTTTCACGCGAAACTTCTGGTTCTGCGCGGTGGAGGACAAGTCGTCGTTCGTGCAGCGTGACCGAATTGGTGTGGACAACATCATGTTGGAAGCCGACTATCCGCATTGTGACTCGACCTGGCCGCACACCCAACAAACGATCCACGAACAAATCGGCGGACTGCCGCAGGACGTGATCCGAAAGATCAGCTGGGAGAATGCTTCACACCTGTATCGTCATCCGGTGCCGGTCGAAATACAGCGGGATCCAGAGGCATTCTGACCGCGGCGGTGTCCTGGTTGTCAGTTTGGTGCGAAGCGGTCGGGTGCGGCGAGGTTTCGGTAGAGCCGGGTCAGCCAGGCATGGTCACCGCGGAAGTCGTGGTCGATCCACCACACCAGCAAGCCCAACGCGGCGGACGTGTAGAACTCGGCCGCAACGTCGGGGGGCACGTCGATACCGGCCCGCGTGAATTGTGGCCGCAGACGCTTTCGCAGCAGATCGCCGATCATCCGACGCAGATAGCGCTGGACCAGCGCCCCGCCCTGCCGTCCACAAAGGGCGCGGTACACGCGCTGGTTTCGGTAGGCATGCTCGAAAAGCAGTGCCGCGGGCAGCGCGACGTCGATCGGACCGTCGGCCGTGATGTCGGCGAGTTCGCCCTCAAGCTGATCGCGGATCCCGTCGAAGCTCGCCGTCAGCAGGGCTTCTTTGTCCCGGTAGTGGACGTAGAACGTTGACCGGCCGACGTCAGCCCGATCGAGGATGTCCTGGATCGTGGTCTTTTCGTAGCCCTGCTCGATGACAAGCGCGATGAACGCGTCGTGCAGCAGCTTGCGGGTACGCCTGACCCGCCGATCCGGCGACGCCGCCCTGGAACCGGTTGATTTCCGGACAACTTGTCGACCGTGTTCGGTACCGGACATCTCGCCTCCATTGGTTGTTGACGGAATTTCCGCCGCGTCACTTCAATTGAACACGATGTCTCGAAACATACGCTGTGTTTAGCAATCGCGGAACCGTTCTGAGCGCAGCCGAGGTGGTCGAGGTCATCGAAAACATCGCTGGTTCAACGTGTCCGACTCTGGAAAGGAGAGTCCGATGGCAGACACTCGCGTGCTGGTAACGGGCGCCACGGGCAGGATCGGCGGCGCAGTTGCCGCCCAACTGTTGGAGAAGGGCGTCACGACCAGGGCCTTGGTGCATCGCGACGATGCGCGCAGCGCCCGCCTACACGCCATGGGCGCTGAGGTCGTCGTCGCCGACATTTTTGACATCCAGCAGGTCCAGGCCGCCTTGGATGGGGTCGACCGGCTGTACTTCAACCCGCCGTACCACCCACACGCAATCGACAGCGCGGTCGCGTTCGCGGTGGCTGCGCGGCGGTCAGGTGTGGAAGCGGTGGTGGCCCTGGGCCAGTGGTTGGCGAGCCCCGGGCATCCGTCTCTGGCGACCCGGCAGGCCTGGTTGACGGACAAATTGTTCCAGTTGCTGCCCGACACCGCGCACGTCGCGGTCGATCCGGGGTACTTCGCCGACAACTATCTCCAGCTGGTCCCGATCGCTGCCCAGCTGGGAGTGTTACCGACGCCAACCGGGGCGGGCCGCAATGCGCCCCCGTCCAACGAAGACATCGCGCGAGTCGCGGTGGGTGCACTGCTTGCCCCCCACCGTCATGATGGTCGGGCCTACCGCCCCACCGGGCCGACGATGTTGTCCGGGGCGGACATCGCCGAAGCGGTGGGTGAGGCGTTGGGCCGGCGGGTGCGCCACGTCGATGTACCCCCGTCGATGTTCATGCGAGCCGTACGCGTGAACGCCAAGCGACTCGGCGCCGACTTGTTCTTCGAATCCAGTTTGCGCAACTACCTCCCCGAGCACGCCCTGGGAACCTGGGAGGTGGGCGGCCCGACCACTCATGTCCGTGATGTCGCTGGTGTCGAACCCGAAGACTTTCTGACAATCGCACGCCGCTACACCGCTGGGCCGGATTCCCGACGTACCGCCGGCAATCTCATCCGCCGAATCTGGGAGTTCGCGTTGATTGGACTGGTGCCGATGCACCGCCTGGACAGGTTCGACCGACGCCAGCAGCATCCCCGGCCCGCGCATCCCCGGTTTTCCGGCCAGTCGGCAGTTTGGCGCGACGAGCACACCGCACCACCCGGGCCAGCTGGCGGTCCGGCTCGCGGCAATCGACACCCATCGGGCATTGGCATAGGAGGCAGACATGAATAACACCACCATCGATGCCCAGTACTCGACAGGCGTATCTCGGCGCAACATCGAACGGGCCCTCATTGCCGCCGGGATGGACCTCGACCAGCTTCAACCGGCGGACCTGGGGCTGCTCGAGGACTTCCACACGATGGGCCGTTATGCCACAAGCCAACTGGTGGACCTGTTGAAGATCACACCTGAGGACAAGGTGCTCGACGCGGGCAGCGGAATCGGCGGTACCGCCCGGTTCGTAGCCGACCGATGTCGGTGCAGGGTTACCGCCGTCGACCTGACCGAGGAATACTGCGAAACGGCGCGTTGGCTCAATCGACTCGTCGGGCTGGACGAACGGATTTCCGTTCGTCAGGCAGACGTCACCGCCCTGCCCTTCCCCGACGCGACCTTCCAGGTCGTTTTCAGCCAGCATGTTCAGATGAACGTGGCCGACAAGACCAGCCTTTACCGGGAGGCACGCCGGGTCCTTGTCGGCGGGGGCCGGCTCGCTATGTGGGACATCACCTTTGGTGATCGTGGCCCGCTCGGCTATCCCCTCCCGTGGGCTGATCAACCCGAACTCAGCCACCCGGCCACTTCCGACGGGCTGCGCGCTGTCGTGGAGTCCTCACGGTTCACGTTCGACCACTGGAACGATCTCACCGAGCAAGCGACCGCGACGATGCAGACTCTGCTGACCATGCCTCCCAACCCGCTCGGACTGCATGCCTTCGTCAGCGATTTTGCGGAGAAGGCCAAGAACCTCACCCTGGCCCTCGCCGACGGACGGCTCCGAGTCTTCCAAGGCGTCGCACGAGCAACACGGTGATGCCAGGCCGACATGCGCGTTCCAGACGTCGATTCCGTTGCTCATACGCCTCGCGCCAGTCGGCCTGCCGATGTGACCCAACTTAGGTCACGGTAACCAGTTCACCGGCTCTGCGAGATGATCCGCTGGTCCGGCTTGAATTTACCTTTCGTTCTGCTAAGATTTCGTTAGCTGTAGCTCTCCACAACGGTGGACCGGCTGCTCACGACACGAATCGAGGTGCTTAGCCAGCATGTCGACTGTCCGCCCCCACCTGGCGACGGGCCTTGTCGACCTACCGACGGCCCCGCGCATATACACCTGCAATCGGCTCGGCCGGCAGGCCACGCTTTCCAGCCACGGCTGGGGGTTGTCGGACTGGTGGCGCCGCGCAACGCGGCGCTCAAGTAAGCGCTGACGCCGCACGTCAGCGATTGCGGATCCGTCGTATCACCAGCACCACGCTCACCGCGCCGACGCCGATCAGCGCAAACGTCACCGCCGGCTTCCTGACGAAATTGATGAGCCCGGCCTTGATGTCAGCGATGATTCTGCGGGGATTGGCGCGCTCGCTGAGCAGGTCCACGGTGGCAGCCAGTTGGTCGCGGGCCGCGTCGATCTCCTGCTTGATGGCCTCGGGGTCTCGGTCCGCCACGGTGTCCTCCGCGTCTTCAGGGTTGCTGCCTTGCCGAACTACCCTAGATCAGCCTGCGCACCAACCCACGCGGCGGTAGACGAAGAAAGAGGATTCGACGGATGACCACCTCCGCGCGACTCGAGGTCGGCGACAAAGCGCCATCATTCAGCCTGCCCGACGCCGACGGCAACAAGGTGTCACTCGCCGACTACCGAGGCCGCAAACTGATCGTGTACTTCTACCCGGCGGCCTCCACCCCGGGCTGCACGAAGGAAGCCTGCGATTTCCGGGACAATCTGGCCGATCTCAATGACGCGGGCCTCGACATCGTCGGCATCTCCCCGGACACCCCGGCGAAGCTGGCGAAGTTCCGCGATGCCCAGCATCTGACCTTCCCGCTGCTGTCCGACCCGGACCGCAAGGTGCTGACGGCGTGGGGCGCCTTCGGTGAGAAGAAGATGTACGGCAAGATCGTGCAGGGCGTCATTCGCTCCACGTTCGTCGTCGATGAGAACGGCAAGATCGCGGTCGCACAGTACAACGTCAAGGCCACCGGGCACGTCGACAAACTGCGCCGCGACCTGTCAGTGTGACCCGAGGTTGGCGAGCAGCAGCGCCTCGGCCGTCGCCGCGCGCTCCAACACCCCCAGGTGCAGGCTCTCATCAACGCTGTGTGCTTGCGCCGCAGGATCTTCCACACCGGTCACCAGAATCTTCGCATCGGGAAACGCCTCGACGAACGCGGCGATGAACGGGATGGACCCGCCGATACCCATGTCCACGGGGTCGTTGCCCCAGGCCTGGCGGAAGGCCGTGCGGGCGGCTTCGTAGACGGGACCCGTGGCGTCGATCGCATAGGGCTGCCCGACGTCGCCCGGCGTGACCGTGACGTGCGCCCCCCACGGCGCGTGCTGTTCGAGGTGTCGGGACAACGCGTCGAGGTGGGTCTTCGCGTCGCCGCCCGGCGCGATCCGCAAGCTGACCTTCGCGCGCGCGCCTGGTATCAGCGTGTTCGACGACGACGCGACCGGCGTGGTGTCGATGCCGATGACCGTGATCGCCGGCTTAGCCCAAAGACGTTGCGCGACTGTGCCACTGCCAATCTCACGCACACCGTCGAGCATGCCCGACTCGGCGCGGACCCACTCGGGTGTGCGGTCGACATCGGCGGCGGTCGCCTCATGCAGGCCCTCGACCGCGACGTTGCCGTCGTCGTCGTGCAGGCTGGCAAGCAGGCGCACCAGCACGCTGAGCGCATCGGGAACCACGCCACCCCACATGCCCGAGTGCAGGCCGTGGTCGAGGGTCGCGACCTCCACCACGCAGTCGGCCAGCCCGCGCAGCGACACAGTCAGGGCGGGTACGTCGGTGCTCCAGTTGTCGGAGTCCGCGATGACGATCACGTCGGCTGCCAGTGTGTCGCGGTGGGCGGCCAGCAGCCGGCTCAGTGACGGCGAGCCCGACTCCTCCTCGCCCTCGACGAACACCGTCACCCCGACCGGCGGCTGGCCGCCGTGCGCGCGAAACGCCGCCAAATGCGTTGCAATACCGGCCTTGTCGTCGGCGGCGCCGCGACCATACAGCCTGCCGTTGCGCTCGGTCGGCTCGAACGGCGGCGACGCCCACTGGCTGTGGTCGCCCTCGGGCTGCACGTCGTGGTGGGCGTACAGCAGCACGGTCGGCGCACCGGGCGGCGCGGAATGGCGCGCGATCACGGCCGGCGCGCCGCCTTCGGCGACGATCTGTATGTCATCGAACCCGGCCGCCGACAGCAGTGCGGCCGTCGCCTGCGCGCTGCGCTGCACCTCGCTGCGCCGACCGGGGTCGGCCCACACCGACTCGATCCGCACCAGGTCTTCCAGATCGCGCCGCACCGACGGCAGCACCTCACGCACGCGTTCGACGAGATCGGTCATGGGCACGAGGCTATGCGCCGAAACTGTGTTCCGCGTGTTCGCTACTCGTCGTACTTTCGCGGCGGGGGGTGCCCGGCTAGGGGCTCTCGAGCACCGCGACCGCCGCCGCCGTATCGCCCTCGTGGGTCAGCGACACGTGGATCGTCACGTCTGCGAGGTGTTCGGCGATCGCCCCGGTGAGCCGGACCCGCGGCCTGCCCCACATGTCGGTGACGACTTCGATGTCGCGGTGAATGCCTTCCGGCAGCACCGGCCGTTGGGCGAACCGCGACCCCGACCAGGCCTTGATCACGGCCTCCTTGGCGGCCCACCGTGCGGCCAAATGCCTGGCCGCCGAGGAGCTTTTGTCGGCGGCATCGCGGCGCTCACCCGGCGTGAATGTCTCCGCGAATACCGTGCCCGGCCGATCGACCTGCTCGGCGAACTCGGGGATGGAGACCAGGTCGATCCCCAGCCCGACTATCGCCATGTCACCGAACGCTACCGCGCGTAGAGGCCGTCTTCGCCGAGCCGCGACGCCGGGTCGAGCAGCATTTCGGCTTCCTGCCGCTTCTCTGACCCGTCGTGGTCGAACCGGCGGTCGGCGGGCCGCTCGTAGAGCAGTCGCCCACCTGCAATCGCCGATGCGAGCCTGCGCTGGCCGGCCAGCACCCGGCCCGCGGCGCGTTGTTTGTACGCCTGCCGCTGCAGCTCATCCAAGGTGGCCAGGAACGCCTGCGGGTGCACCAGCGCGATCAGCCCCGACACGTGCCCGAAGCCGAGGCTGGTCACCAGGCCTGCCTTCAGCGGGAACTTTTCGCCGAGCCGCAGGGTCTCGCGCGGCCACACGAAGTGGGCCGACGAGGCCATCTCGTCGTCGACGCAGTCCAGGCTGCGGTTCGGCGGGATCACGCCGTCGCGCAGGATCTGGCACAACCCCATTATCTGGAACACCGCGGCGCCACCCTTTGCGTGGCCGGTCAGGCTCTTCTGCGACACCACGAACAGCGGTGCGCCGTCGGAGCGGCCCATCGAGTCCGCGAGCCGCTCGTGCAATTCGGTCTCGTTCGGGTCGTTGGCCAGCGTCGAGGTGTCGTGCTTGGAGATCACCGCGATGTCGTCGGCGCCCACCCCAAGCCTGGCCAGCGAGCGGGCCAGGACCGAGTCCCTGCCGCCCCGGCCGGCCCCCAGCGCGCCGATGCCCGGTGCCGGTATCGACGTGTGCACGCCGTCGGCGAAGCTCTGCGCGTAGGCGACCACCGCAAGTACCGGCAGCCCCATCTTCACGGCCAGGTCGCCGCGGGCCAGCAGAATGGTGCCGCCGCCCTGCGATTCGACGAAGCCCAGTCGCCGACGATCGTTGGCACGCGAGAACTTCGAGTCGCTGATGCCCTTGGCGCGCATCATCTCGGTGTCGGCGGTGGCCGCCATGTCACCGAACCCGATGATCGCCTCCAGCGTCAGGTCGTCGAAGCCGCCGGCCACCACCAGCTCGGCCTTGCCCAGCCGGATCTTGTCGACGCCCTCCTCCACCGACACCGCAGCGGTGGCGCACGCGCCGACCGGGTGGATCATCGCGCCGTAGCTGCCGATGTACGACTGAACAACGTGCGCCGCAACGACGTTCGGCAGCACTTCCTGCAGGATGTCGTTGGGCTTGTTCCGGCCCAGCAAGTTGCCGTGGTACATGGTCTGCATCGACGTCATGCCGCCCATGCCGGTGCCCTGGGTGCTGGCCACCAGGCTGGGGTGGACCCAGCGCATCAACTCGGCGGGGCTGAACCCCGCGGACAGGAACGCGTCGACGGTCGCGACGATGTTCCACAGCGCCACCCGGTCGATCGAGGTGGCCATGTCGGCGCTAATGCCCCAGACGGTCGGGTCGAAACCGGTTGGGATCTGCGCCCCGACGGTCCGCGACAGCTTCGTCTTGCGCGGCACACGGATCTCGGTGCCGGCCTTGCGGGTCACCTGCCAATCGGTGCTGTCCGGTAGGGGCGTGGCGACCGTGTGCTCGGGATCGAACCGGACGAACGCCCGCGCGTCGGCCTCCGACGACACCACGAAGCTGAAGTCCCTGTCGAGGAACACCGACACCAACAGCGGTGATGTGTGATCGGGGTCGATCGCGCCGTCGTCGACGAACTCCCGAATGCCACAGCGCCGCACCACCTCGTCGTGGTAGCGCTCGACCAGCTCCGACTCGTCGATCAGCTCACCGGTCTCGGTGTCATACCAGCCCGGCTGCGGGTCGTCCTCCCACTCGATCAGCCCGGTGGTCCAGGCCAGCTCCAACACACCGGCGGCGGAGAGCTCGTTGTCGACCTCCATCTCGTGGCGGGTCCGCGACGAGCCGTACGGGCCCAGTTCCGCACCGCCGACGATCACGACCAGATCTGCGGGGTCGACGTCGAGGTCCTCCCACGGCGGCGGGGGTGCCGACGTGAACCCGCGCGGCGGCGACGGCAGCGCGGCGATCGTGGCCGCATCGTCGACGTCGGGGTCGGCCTGGAGCTCGGAGTCGGACGCTTCGCGGGCCTTGGCGGCCAGCTCGGCCATGTCGAGTTCGACGTCGCCAAGCCCGCCGGTCAGGTCGACCTGCATCGGCTCGCGTGCCGCGGCCACCTTGGACTCAACGTCGCACAGGTCCAGCAGCAAGGACGCCATCTGCTCCGTCGAGTAGGTGATGACGCCCGCCTCTTCGACGGCGCTGACGATCGCGTCGTTGTGGCCCATCAGTCCGGTGCCGCGCGTCCAGCCGATCAGCGCGTGGGCCAACGAGACCCGCTGCGCCCAGGACGATTCGGCCTTCCACCGCGACGCCACCGCATCCAGCGCGGACTTGGCTTCGCCGTACGCGCCGTCGCCGCCGAACATGCCGCGGTTCGGCGAGCCGGGGAGCACGACGTGCAGCCGAGACGCGATGTCGTGGTCGGCGCCGATCGCCGACAGCCCGCCGATGAGCCGCTGCACGGCCCACAGCAAGACCTTCATCTCCATCTCGGACCGCGAGCCGGCCTCGGACAGGTCGCCGGCGACGCGCGGAGCCGCGAACGGGAACAGCAGCGTCGGGTTCTGCGCGTCCTTGACGTGAATGGACTGCGGCCCGAGGCTTTCGGTCTGCTCGCTGGCGACCCACTCCACGAGCGCGTCGATGTCTGAGTAGGAGGCCATGTTGGCAGGCACGACCCACAGCGTCGCGCCGAAACGGGCGCTGTCGCGGTACAGGGTGCGATAGAACGCCAGCCGG
This sequence comes from uncultured Actinomycetota bacterium, assembly GCA_963811535.1. Lineage (GTDB taxonomy): Bacteria > Actinomycetota > Actinomycetes > Mycobacteriales > Mycobacteriaceae > Mycobacterium. The sequence goes on from CAWERF010000006.1 coordinate 530,778, forward strand.
TTGTCGTCGAGCTTCGACGTGGTGGCGATGACGGTCGCACCGCCCTGCAGCAGCTGGGCCACCACCGACGCGGCGATCGATCCCTTCGACGCCCCGGTCACCACTGCGATCTCGTCGCTGTAGCGGCCCTTGCCCGGGTTCTCCGCACCCGCGGCGATCCGGCCGAACAACGACGCGTGGATGTTGCGCCCGGCCGCCAGTGCCTTGCCCTGCCACCAGCCCGCCTGTGTGGCGACGACGTGGCCGGCACCCTCGAACCGCTCGGAAAGCCGCGGCCATTCGGCGTCGACCTCGTCGTCGTCGGCCAGCCAGATCCGCACCAGGTCCTCGCGGGCGCTGGCCCAGCGGTCGTCGAACACCACCGCTTTCTTGGCGTCGAACACCGGCGCCACCAGACGCGGCCAGTCCGAACCGAGTTCGGCGGTAACGAGGTCGATCAGCTCCGCGTCGGTTGCCGCTTGCGGCGCATTGACCGCGTTGTCCAGGCCGAGTTGATTCAGCACCATGCGGGCCGCCGAGGCCAGCACGCCGTTGGGCCCGGTGACCTGCTCGGCGAACTCACTGAGTGCGGCCGAGTCGACCACACCACCGCCGGCGCCTGCCGCAGCCGGGAGGGAGACCGCCACACTCTGACGGGCACCCACCGCCGCGACAGCCGCGTCGATGACCTTGTCTACGGCCGCCGCGTCGGCAAGCGCACCGTCGTGCAGACCGCCAAGGTCGCCGCCGCGCACACTGGAGCCTTCACGGGTGCCCAGCGCGACCTCGACCGTCACGTGCTTGACCCAGCCTTCACCGAGTTCCCAGGTCTTCTTGACCCGCTCGGCGATGTACCCGGGCCGCTTGCCGCACGGGCCGAGCACGGTGCGCAACTGATCGTTGACCGCGTCGGAAAGCACTGGGCCATAGGGCTTGTAGGTCCGGGCCAGCTTGGTGACTTGTCCCTTCAGCCCGACCAGATCGGCTTCGGCCGCGCCGTCGATGGCACCGAGGTTGAGTTCGGAACCCAGATCCACCAGCAGCTGGTTGCGTCGCGACGACGCACCGTCGGTGATGGATTCGATCGAATCCAGCGGCTCGATCTGGTCGATGCGCATCTTCGCCGACAGCGCGATGAGCGCCATCGTGGCGTCGGAGGCGTCGTAGCCGAGGTCGTCGGGACGCGGGCCGCCCGACGGTGCGGCGGGCGCCGCGGGAGCAGGTGCAGCGGGCGCAGCCTCGGCCGGCGCGGCCTGGCCATCGGGAGCCGGCGCTTCGTCCTCGGGTTCCGGCTCCGGATCGGTGTCGGTCGCGAAGAGCACCGAGGCGTCGCGCTCGGAGTTGAGCACTTCCACTGTGCTGTGGGCGTAGTCGGGCAGGTTGAGCGTGTTGGTGGCCAACCCCGCGACGGTGGGCGCGGACTTCACACCGATCTCGACGAACCGCTCCACGCCCAGGCCTCCGGCGGCCTCCTCGATGAACAGCAGGTCCTGCGTTTCGATCCAGCGCACCGGGCTGGCGAACTGCCAGGCGAGCAGCTCGATGACGACCTTGCGGCACAGCTCGCGCGGCTTCTCGTTGCGCCAGGTGTGGTAGTCGGCCAGGATCTCGTCCAGCGGCTCGGCCGGGACCAGATCCCGGATCTCCTGGATGAATTCGCGATCCAGCGAGAACGGCCGCGGCACCAGGTTCGGGATGTAGCGCCCGATGATCAGCTCAGGATCCTTGTCACGAGGCATCACGCGCTCAAGCGAGCGACGGAAGTCGGCGACCCCGACCCGCAGCACACTCGAGTGGAACGGCACGTCGATGCCGGGCACGAGGATGAACGAGCGACGACCGCCGGTGATCTCGCGCCGGCGCTCCACCTCGGCCTCCAGCGCCTCCAGCCCGCGAACCGTGCCCGCGATCGCGTACTGCGCGCCGCGCAGGTTGTAGTTCACGATCTGCAGGAATTCGCCTGTGCGTTTGGAGATCTCGTCGATGAACGCCGGAACGTCGGCGTCGGCCAGGTCGATCTGCGACGGCCGGATCGCGGCCAGCCGGTAATTCGAGCGGCCCCGCTCGTCGCGCGGCACGATGTCGTGCATCTTCGAGCCGCGGTGGAACACCACCTCCAGCAGGGCTCCCAGTTCGTAGACCCCGCTGACGCAGGCCAGCGCGGTGTACTCACCCACGGAGTGGCCGCACGCCATGGCGCCCTCGACGAACGCGCCCTGCTCGCGCATCTCGGCGACCTGGGCGGCGGCGACGGTGGCCATCGCGACCTGGGTGAACTGCGTCAGGTAGAGCACGCCCTCGGGGTGCTGGTAGCGCACGCCGGACGCGATCAGGCTGGTCGGGTTGTCGCGAACCACGTGCAGCACCGAGAAGCCCAGCGTGTCCCGGGTGAACTTGTCCGCGGAATCCCACACCTTGCGGGCGGCCTTTGAGCGGGCACGCACCTCCATGCCCATGCCCTTGTGCTGAATGCCCTGGCCCGGGAACGCGTACACGGTCTTGGGTGCGGCCAGCCGCGCCGTCGCCGACATCACCAGCTCAGAACCGATGCGGGCGGAGACGTCCAAAACCTCAGCGCCCTGGTCGATTCCGACGCGGTCGACGCGGATGTCCACCTCGTCGCCCGGCTCGACCATACCGAGGAAGCGGGCGGTCCAGCCGAGCAGCCGGGCCGGCGGACGGGCCTCTCCGTCGGTGGCGGTGACGACGTGCTGGGCGGCGGCCGACAGCCACATCCCGTGCACGATGGGTGATTTCAGGCCGGCGAGCAGCGCGGCGGCCCGGTCGGTGTGGATCGGGTTGTGGTCACCGGAGACCACCGCGAACGGCCGCATGTCGATCGGCGCGGTGATGGTGACGTCACGACGACGACGCCGCGGTGTGTCGGTGGTGTTGTCCGACACCGCTCCCCCGGCGCGCATCGGATCGGTCAGCTCCGCCGCGCCGGTGCGTCCACGGATCGCGAAACGCTCCTCGAGCGTGGCGAGCACGGCACCGTCGGCGTCGGCGACCGTCACCGAAACCGGGACGACGCGGCCGACCTCGGTATCCGTTGCTTCCGAAGCCGTTGCGGTGACCAATAATTCGGCCGTCATGGTGGGCAGCGGCTGGCGCACGTGCGCGGCGTGGTCGAGGTGCACTAGGCTCAGAAGGCCCTCGACGACCGGGAAGCCGGTGTCGGTGACCGCGTCGCCGATCGCGGCGAACACGGCCGGCCAGCAGCGGCCGACAAACGCGTCGGGCACCACGGACAGGCCGGGCGCAAGCGGCGCACCCAAGGTGGCGGTGACGCCGGTGTGGTCGGCGACCTCTTCCGGGTTCCAGATGACGCTGACCTTCGCGGTGCCGTCGTGCACGGGGGGCAACGACTCCGGACCGTCGACGCCCGCGGCGATCGCCAGCACCGCACGCATCGCGGTGGCGGCGTCATCGGTGGACACGACGGGCGCGCCACCGTCGCGAATCGTGTCGTTCAGTGTGAACGGGATGTCGATCCAGGTGCCCGACAACGGCACGCTCAGCACGATCGCCTCGTCGCCGGCGACCTCGATTCGGGCGCCGGTGGATGGGTGTGTGGCGCTGGTACATCCCCCGGTCGCTTCGCTTTCCCCCGCACGCGGGAGGTGCCCCCAGCCCGCCGGACGGTTTTCGTGGACCTGCCACTCCGGCGGATCGGCGATCCGGTGAACCGGGTTGGTCGCGGTGCGCCCGGCCCACAGCACGTCCGGCGCGTCGAGCAGCACGGCCAGCGGACCGGTGACGTCGGTGCGGCCCCGGCGCCGCGCGGCGACGGGCACCGGCTCGGCGCCCGAGGCCAGCACCTCGTCGACGGCGGCCTGCTCGAAGCGGTCCAGCAACTCGCCGACCGGCTCGTCGACACGGGTGATGCCGGCGACCGAGGCGGTACCCGGGATGATGCACACCTGGTCGGCGTCATAGCGGGCGTCGTGGGCCTGCCACAGCGAGTCGCTGCGCCACCAGCGGCGGACGTCCTTGTCGATCACCGGCACGAAATTGACCGGCTTGCCGAGCGTCTTGCACAGCTGGACAAAGAACGGCACATCGGCCGGGTGCAGCTGGACGGTCTCGGCGTCGGGGTAGCGGGCCAGCAGCGCGGCGATCGCGTCGGCGGGCCGCTCCAACAGCTCCTCGTCCGCGAACAGTGTCTCGATCGGGCCGAAGTCCTTGGGATGCAGCCGGGCCTCCGCGCGCTTCAGCATCTCGGCGAAGCGGTCGCGCCACGTGTCGGCCAGCCAAGGGCTGTGCTTCGACGCGGTGTCGGCGGTGCTGTCGCCCTCGCCGATGGTCAACTCGACATAGCGATCCAGCCACCGCAGGTAGGTCAATTCACCGATGTCGCCGAAGTACGGCTTGGCGGTGTTGGCCATCGCGGTGATCAGCTCGTCGCGGCGGGCAGCGACGGCCTCGGCGTCACCGGCAACCTCGTCGAGGAGCCGCCCGCAGCGCGACGCGGTGTTGTCGATCTCGTGGATGTCGGCGCCGAGCTGGCTGCGGCTGGAAGCCATGCCGCCCTGGGCTTTTCCGGCACTGATCCACCGGTCGGTGCCCGTGGTCTCAACCAGCATCCGCTTGACCGACGGCGACGTGGTCGACTCCTTCGTGGCCATCGCGCCGGTGCCGACGAGGATGCCGTCCACCGGCATGAGCGGGTAGCCGAAGCGCTCCGCCCAGCGGCCCGACAGAAACTCGGCCGCGCGCTCGGGGGTCCCGATGCCGCCACCGACGCAGACGGTGATGTTGGCGCGCGAACGCAGTTCGGAGTACGTGGCCAGCAGAAGATCGTCGAGGTCCTCCCAGGAATGGTGGCCGCCGGCGCGGCCGCCCTCGATGTGCGCGATCACCGGCTTGGTGGGCACTTCGGCCGCGATGCGGATGACCGAACGGATCTGCTCGACAGTGCCGGGCTTGAACACCACATGGCTGATGCCGATGCCGTTCAGCTCCTCGATCAGCTCGACGGCCTCCTCGAGGTCGGGGATGCCGGCGCTGACCACGACGCCGTCGATCGGCGCGCCCGACTGGCGCGCCTTCTGCACCAGCCGCTTGGCGCCGACCTGCAGCTTCCACAAATAGGGATCGAGGAACAGCGCATTGAACTGGACGGCGCGGCCCGGCTCGAGCAACCCGGTGAGTTCGGCGATCCGATCGTTGAAGACCTGCTCGGTGACCTGGCCACCACCGGCCAGTTCGGCCCAGTGGCCGGCGTTGGCCGCGGCGGCGACGATCTTGGCGTCGACCGTGGTCGGCGTCATCCCCGCCAGCAGGATCGGCGAACGGCCGGTGAGCCGGGTGAACTTGGTCGACAGCTTCACCGAGCCGTCGGGCAGGCTGACCACCTTCGGCGCGTAGGTCGACCACGGCCGGGCAACCTCGGGAACCGCGCCGACGGTAAACAGGTTGCGCTGGCCACCGCGGGTGGCGGCCGGAACGATGCCCACACCGAGACCACGGATGACCGGCGCGGTGAGCCGGGTGAGGATGTCACCGGGCCCCAGGTCGAGGATCCAGCGGGCGCCGGCCTCGTGCAGATCGATGATCTCGTCGACCCAGTCGACCTGGCGCACCAGGATCGCCTCGGTCATCTCGTGCGCGAGCGCGACATCGAGGCCGACCTTGTCGGCCCACGCGCCGACCATCTCCACGCCCCCGGACAACCGATGGCTGTGGAAACCAACCTCCACCTGCACCGGATCGAACACCGGCGAGAACGCCGCACCGCCGCGCACCTTGTTCTTACGGTCGGCGGCCTCGGCGTCGGCGATTTGTCGGCAGTACAGCTCGAAACGCGCCAGCTGCTCAGGAGTGCCGGTGATGACGACCGAACGGCGGCCGTTGCGAATGGACAGCACAGGCGGCAACACGGTGCGGACATCCTGCGCGAACTCATCGAGCAGGTCGGCGATCCGTTGCGGATCGGCGTTGGTCACCGCCACCATGGGCGGGCGCTCGCCGAGCGCCGCGATACCCCGCCGCCGCGCCACCAGCGTCGCAGCGGCGCCGATGAGCTGGGCCATGGCCAGCAGCTCCACATCCTTGGCACCCGCGGCCTTGAGCGCCTCGACGGCCAGCACGCCCTGCGAATGCCCGGCAACGGCCACCGGCGGGGTGCCGACCAAGTCCATGCCCTGGCAGCGCAGCGCACGGATGGCGGCGATCTGAGTCAGCAGGACGCCGGGCACCGACGTGGCCGCCGAGGTCAGCTGCTTGGCGCCGGGCACCGACTCCTCAGCGGCCAGCGCGCGCATCCAGCGCAGCGGCTCGAAGCCGATGGGCCGAACGACGACCAGATCCCGCGCCACCGGCGCGAGCAGTAGATCGGCCTCACCGGCCAGCGTGGCGATCTCGGCTTCGATGCCCGCGGAGGACACCAGCTCTTCCAGCGTTTCCAGCCAGGCGCTGCCTTGGCCACCGAAGGCGACCGCGTACGGCTCGCCGGCATTCAGACGATCGACCAGGGCGTGAGGGCCATGCGACGGCTCCGGGGAATCCCCGTCGCGGCCTGCCGACACCCTGTCGTATTCGTAGATCGTCACGTTTCTCCTGCTTCTTCTCGCGTTTCGCATCTCGTATCTCGCGTGCTGACCTGCGCTGCGCTGCGCTGCGAAGGCGTCGCGATTCCCCGTCGAATCCCAGTCGTCTCGACCGCACGGTGTGCCGCCGGCGTCGTCCGTGGCGGTGGTAATGCCATCGGCTGCAATAAGAGTCGCATAAGGAACTGGTCGTTTTGAGTGCCCGACATGGTTACTGGCTAGTTCTACGGACGGGTAACCGTCCGTGAGGTAACGCCCACTCCGACCGCCCCGTCGGGGCTCCGGGACAAACGTCCTGCATGTGGGTGGTTACGGTTGAGTAGCTACAACGGCGCAGATCACAGCATGATTGTTATCGAATCGTTATGTAAAAATTTTTGGTCGTAAGCCACACGCCGCCGGGCTCGGCCAAGCACTTGCTCGGTGCCCCAGTCGACAATTGTTCACTGAAACCGCGCAGAATAGTTTGCTGGATCATCTTACTGGACGGTAACTTTTTGCCGCTTCGGGCTCAGTCCCACTGTCCGAATTGGGGCTTGAGGATCTGGTTCACGTCCACCCCGACGCCACCGACACTGCGCTTGTCGATCTCGACCTGGTGCAGATGGGCCGCGGGGTGCGTGAAGCCCGGCGGCGAGCCCCAGTTGTGCTGCCAGAAGTAGGAGCCCAGGCCGTCCTGCAGCGCCCAGTCGATCGTCTTGGAGTTGGCGTACACCCCGACTCGTTGGTGTCCCAGCACCTGCTCCCAGCCCCGCAGGTATGGCGACACCTGGCGTTTGTACTGGTCGGGGGTCGGGTCGTCGTCGATCGAGGCGTAGACCGGGGCGCCGTAGGACCCGCCCGCCGCGACGTGCAGCTGCCAGCCCCGCCGGGCGTGCTGGATGCCGGCGGGCTGGCCGCCGAGCCAGTCGGCGGTGTTCTGCTTGCCGTACTGGTAGCACGAGACGATCTTCAGCCCGTTCTGATAGAGATCGCGTGCCTCGGCCAACTGGATCGGCTTGCCCTTCATCCACTCACCACCCGGACGGGGGTCGGAGACATACCGGATGGCCCCGGCCGCGCCGGCTGCCTTGAGGGCGTCGGCGTCGATCACCCCCGCCGCATAGTCCAGCAGGACGCCGAGCGGAGCCGCCGACGCCGGCGGCGCGAAGAGCGTTGACGTGACGCTCCCAAGCGCGCCTCCCATGCCCAGGACAGCCGGCGCGACGGCCGCGAACTTCAACAGTTCGCGTCGGGAAACGGGCACGAGCCACAGGGTACGACAGGAACCTCATATTTCACTTCAACGCCATTGGCAACAAGAGCATCAATTTTCGCTGCAGGCGCGGCGCGTCGTTGGTCATCGTGCTCGCACGGTCGGTGCCGCAGCTGCGCGAATCTGCGACTGCTCAGCGGTCCGATAGTGTCCCATGATGAGAACCGGTCAACTCGTGTCGATGACATCGGCTGCGGCGCAACAGGTATAGGACGGCGATGTTCCTACATATCCAGCTCGACGCCCGGCCCGATCGGTCGGCTGAGCGGGCGAGCGAACTCGCCGGGGCAGGCATCGACGGGCTTTTCACGTTCGAGGGTCAACACGACGTCTTCCTGCCGCTGGCGGCCGCCGCGGCGGCGACCGACGTCGAGCTGATGACCAATGTGGCGATCGCGCTGCCCCGCAGCCCGCTACATCTGGCCCACGCGGCCTACGACCTGCAGCTGCTGTCCGGCGGCAAGTTCCGGCTCGGGTTGGGATCGCAGATCCGGCCGCATGTCGAGAGCCGCTACGGCAGCGCGTGGAGCCGCCCGGCGGCGCGCATGCGCGAAACCGTGCTGGCCGTGCGCGCGATCTTCGACGCCTGGCAGCACCAACACCGGCTGGAGTTCCGCGGCGAGTTCACCAAGCACACCCTGATGCCGCCCGCCTTCAACCCCGGGCCGAACCCGTTCGGCATGCCGCCGATCTACCTCGGCGCGCTCGGCCCGGTGATGACCCGCACGGCGGCCGAGGTGGCCGACGGGCTGCTCGTGATGCCGTTTCACTCGGTGCGGCACTTCCGGGAACGAACACTGCCCGCCGTTGACGCGGGACTGGAAAGGGCCGGCCGCAGCCGAGCCGACTTCGACATCTTCCCGCAGGTGATCGCCGCGATGGGCGGTACGGACGACGAGCTGGCAGCCGCCACCACCGGGGTGCGGCAGCTGTTGGCGTTCTACGGATCAACGCCCGCGTACGCGCCGGTGCTCGATGTCGAAGGGCGGGGCGACCTTCAGCCGGAGCTCAACGCGCTGTCCAAGCGGATGGATGTGAAGGCCATGACCGACCTGATCGACGACGCCATGGTCACGGTCCTGGCCGTCCGCGGCACACCAGAGGAATGCGGACGAGAGATCCTGAACCGGTTCAGCGACGTCGCCGAGCGGGTCTGTGTGTATTTCCCCGGCTACGACGTCAGCACCTCCCACATCGCGGCACTGGCCGATGCACTGCACGCCGGATAATTCCAGCTCAACACCGTCGGGTTGGGTCAAATCGCGGCGTGACCCGGCAGGTGCGGGGCAGCCACCCGACGGCGGACTGGCCGCACGTCGGCAGCTTCAGCTTTCTGACGCGGGAAAACCGCTGGGAGTGGTCCGATGAGGTCGCCCGCATGCACGGCTACGAGCCGGAAACCGTCGAGCCCACGACCGAACGGGTGCTCTCGCACAAGCATCCCGACGACAAGCCGACGGTCGCGGAACTGATCGAACAGGTCCGGCTGCACGGCGCACCGTTCAGCAGCCTCGTCGGCCCGCACATCCGGGGCGCAAAGTCCCACGGTCCCAAGGACCAACGCCCCTGGCGCGCCGGCGCGGAATGTCTAGCGTCGATGCCAACAACTCGCGGGTGGTTGACATGACACGGACGATCCCGGACTCCGCGCTGATTCGGAACGCGGTGATGCTGGCCTGCCGCGCCCCGTCGCTGCACAACAGCCAGCCGTGGCGGTGGGTCGCCGAGGGGCCGGTGCTGCAGCTGTTCGCCGACCGTGGCCGTATCGGCCATGGCGCCGACAGCTCCGGCCGTGAAGTCATGCTCAGTTGCGGCGCCGTGCTTGATCACCTTCGGGTGGCAATGGCCGCCTCGGGCTGGGACACCGCGACCGACCGGTTCCCCAACCCCAACGATCCGGATCACCTTGCGACCCTTGACTTCAGCCGGATGGAGTTCGTCACCGAAGCGCACCGCAGGCGCGCCGACGCGATCCTGCGGCGCCGCACCGATCGGTTGCCGTTCGCCGCGCCCACCGACTGGGATTCTTTCGAGCAACTGCTCCGCGGCATCTTCGACGACGGTGACCCGATGCTTGACGTCTTACCCGACACCGCGCGGCCCCAATTGGCCAAGGCCTCTCGGCTGACCGAAGAACTGCGTCGCTACGACTCGTCCTACCAAGCCGAGTTGCACTGGTGGACATCTCCTTTCGAGCTCGACCAGGGTATACCGCCGGCGTCACTGCTATCGGACGCCGAGGCCGGCCGCGTCGACGTTGCGCGCGCCTTCCCCACGACCGGGCACACGCAACGACGTGCGGCGTACGGCTCGGACCAGTCGAAGATCCTGGCGTTGTCGACCTGCGACGACACCCGCGACGAGGTGCTGCGGTGCGGTGAGGTGCTGTCCGCGGTGCTGCTCGAATGCACAATGGTCGGGTTGGCGACCTGCACGCTGACGCACATGACCGAGATCGCCGCCAGCCGCGACATCATCCGCGGGCTGACCGGTCAGGACGGTCTGCCCCAGTCGCTGATCAGGGTCGGTAGTACCCCTGCCGTCGAAGATCTTGCGCCGGCGACGCCACGCCGGCCCGTGAACGAGGTGCTGGAGTTCCGCGGCTGAGCGGGTATACGCGCACACCGCACGATGACATCGGAGGAAGAGTGGGTAATCACGACGCCATCAACGACATCAAGCACTTGACTGTCGATGTGTCGATCGACGAGCGCCCGCGTCGCACCCGGGCCAAGGCTCGGGTCCATTGGCGGGGCCGGGATCTGGTGGGTGTCGGAATCGCCCGGCTCAACCCGGCCGACCGCAACATCGCGGACATAGGGGACGAACTCGCGGTCGCGCGGGCCCTGTCGAACCTGTCCAATCAACTGTTCGCGGCCACCGCGTCCGACATTGAAGCGGTCACCGACGAGCCCGTGACCACGCTGCACTGATACACGCCCTTCGACCTGGTCGAGAATCCCGTTGAGGTCGCGACGGCGACCAACGTCCGTTAATTGAGGGACTAAAGTCCCCTGACCGGGCGGGCCCCCCTGGTTAGCGTCGAGTCTGAGTCAGCAGCCTCTGGGAGCGATCATGCCCGGGTCCGACGCACCGTTGTCGGTGGCTGTCGGGCTCTGTCAAATGACCGCGATTCAGACGGCCGGTTCGGAGGGCTGCCGATGGTGAAAGTCTTCTTGGTCGACGACCACGAAGTGGTCCGCCGCGGGCTGGTCGACCTCCTCGGAGCCGACCCCGAGCTTGACGTAATCGGCGAGGCCGCGTCGGTCGCCGAGGCGATGACCAAGATTCCTGCCTTGAACCCCGACGTGGCGGTGCTCGACGTCCGGCTGCCCGACGGCAACGGCATCGAATTGTGCCGCGACCTGCTTTCCCGGCTGCCGGGGCTGCGATGCCTGATGCTCACGTCGTTCACCTCCGACGAAGCAATGCTCGACGCGATCCTGGCCGGCGCCAGCGGCTATGTGGTCAAAGACATCAAGGGCATGGAATTGGCCCAGGCGATCAAGGATGTGGGCGCCGGCAAATCGCTGCTCGACAACCGGGCCGCCGCGGCGTTGATGGCGAAGCTTCGCGGTGCCGCCGAGCAGTCCGACCCGCTGTCCGGCCTGACGGAGCAGGAACGTTCACTGCTCGCGCTGCTCGGCGAGGGACTGACCAACAAGCAGATCGCCGCACGCATGTTCCTTGCCGAGAAGACCGTGAAGAACTATGTCTCGCGGCTCCTGGCCAAGCTCGGAATGGAACGGCGAACCCAAGCGGCAGTTTTCGTGTCGAAACTCGATAAGCCCGCGGGTCCGCCCAACTATTCCTAGAACCGCTGGACCCGTTCGCGGGCCCAATGCCAACATAGGCGCGTGGACGGTAAGAACGTGGAAGGCGGACAGAGTCCGCTTCGCGACACGTTGTCTCAGCTGCGCCTTCGCGAGTTGCTGACCGAGGTTCAGGACCGCGTTGAGCAGATCGTCCGGGGACGTGACCGACTCGACGGCCTCGTCGAGGCGATGCTGGTCGTCACGTCGGGCCTCGATCTGGACCGCACCCTTCGCACCATCGTCCACACCGCGATCGAACTCGTCGACGCGCAGTACGGCGCGCTGGGCGTGCGGGGGGAAGAGCACGAGCTGGTGGAGTTCATCTACGAAGGGATCGACGAAGAGACCCGCCAGCGAATAGGACCACTGCCGGAAGGCCGCGGCGTGCTCGGAGTCCTGATCGATGACCCCAAGCCGATCCGGCTGGACAACATCGACAACCACCCCGCCTCGGTCGGCTTTCCTCCCAACCACCCGCCGATGCGGACCTTCCTCGGTGTGCCGGTACGGATCCGTGACGAGGTCTACGGAAACCTGTACCTGACCGAGAAGGTCACCGGCCAGCCATTCAGCGAGGACGACGAGGTGCTGGTCCAGGCGCTGGCCGCGGCGGCGGGCATCGCGATCGACAACGCCCGGCTGTACGAGGAGTCGCGCGCCCGACAGTCGTGGATCGAGGCGACCCGCGACATCGGCACCGAGCTGCTGTCCGGTACCGACCCCGCAACCGTGTTCCAGCTGATCGCCGCTGAGGCCTTGAAGCTCACAGGTGCCGACGTGGCGCTGGTCGCGGTGCCGGTCGACAGCGAGGCGCCGGTGTCGGAGGTGTCCGAGCTGTTGATCGTCGAAGCGGCCGGTGCCACCGGAGTGACGAAGGCGGCGCAGTCGATCCCCGTCGTCGGGACGCCCATCGGAGCGGCATTCGTGGAACGGACTCCCCTGCGGCTCGACGACATCGATCTGGACGTGGCCGCGCTGAGCAATCCAGGGCCGGCGCTCGTGCTGCCGCTGCGCACCACCGACACGGTCGCAGGCGTCGTGGTCGCACTGCGGCAGAAGGGTGCGCACCCGTTCGGCGACGAGCAACTCGACATGATGGCCGGTTTCGCCGATCAGGCCGCGATGGCCTGGCAGCTCGCCACGACGCAACGCCGGATGCGGGAGCTCGATGTCCTGACAGACCGCGATCGGATCGCCCGCGACCTCCACGACCACGTGATCCAGCGGCTGTTCGCGGTGGGCCTCGCACTGCAGGGAACAATCCCGCGAGCCCGGTCAGCCGAGGTGCAGCACCGGTTGTCCGACAGCGTGGACGACCTGCAGGCGGTGATCCAGGAGATCCGTACCGCCATCTTCGATCTGCACGGCGCGTCGTCGGGCGTGACACGGCTTCGTCAGCGCCTCGACGAGGCCGTCGCGCAATTCGCCGGTTCGGCGCTACGCACCTCGGTGCAGTTCGTCGGGCCGCTGTCGGTCATCGACGCGGGGCTGGCCGATCACGCCGAAGCCGTTGTGCGGGAGGCGGTCAGCAACGCGGTCAGGCACGCGGGCGCAACGACACTCACCGTTAGCGTGAAGGTCGAAGACGATCTGGCCATCGAGGTGATCGACAACGGCAGGGGAATCCCCGCCGAAGTCACCGGCAGCGGCCTGACCAACCTGCGCAAGCGGGCCCAGGAAGTCGGCGGCTCCTTCAGCGTCGAACGCATGCCGGACGGTGGCACGCGGCTGCGATGGTCGGCGCCGTTGCCGTAGCGAGGGAGGAGCTTGGTTATGGAACAGCCGGCCCGCACCGGTGACAGACGCATGTCGGAGCTGCCGAACGCATTGGAGTCTTTCGGTCGGCTGATCGACGGCGCCGCGAGCCGCCCGCTGTTGGTCTGCCTCGACTACGACGGCACGCTGTCAGAGATCGTCGCGGATCCGGACACCGCAACACTCGCCGACGGAGCCGCGGAAGCACTAGAGCGCCTCGCCGCGCAGTGCCCGATCGCGATACTGAGCGGCCGGGATCTGGCAGACATCCGCGGTCGCGTCGGCCTCCCCGGTATCTGGTATGCCGGCAGCCACGGGTTCGAACTCATCGGACCGGACGGTAGCCATCACCAGAACGACGCGGGAGCCTCATCGGTACCGATCTTGGCGGCGGCGGCCGCCGAATTGCGCGATGACCTCGAACACATCCCCGGTGCGCGGGTGGAACACAAGCGGTTTGCGGTCGCAATCCATTACCGCACTGTCGCACCCGAGCGCGTCGCGGAGGTGGTCGCCGCCGCGCACCGACACGGACAACGGCGTGGTCTGCGGGTCACCAACGGCCGCAAGGTGGTTGAACTGCGGCCAAACATCGACTGGGACAAGGGCACCGCGCTGCACTGGCTATGCGATCGCGTATATGAGTCTGGCGACGTTCTGCCGATCTACATCGGCGATGACCTGACTGACGAAGACGCCTTCGGCGCGATCCGATCCAACGGCGTCGGGATCGTCGTCCGGCACGACGAGGACGGCGATCGCCCGACCGCGGCCCACTTCACGCTCACTGATCCGGCCGAGGTGGCCGAATTCCTCCGGCGTCTGGCGGATCGCCTCGCACATCGGGGACTCTGACGAGCTGTGTTAGGGCCGAAAGACCCTTTTCCGGTTGGCCAACGGCTCCTGTTTCCATCGGCGCGCAACAATAGCGTGAACAGCGGCGGCTGTGCCGAGCCGCCATCGGCGCTATGGAGGCAACGGTGATTCCACCGCAATCACGCTCGTCTGTCGTGGTCGGGATCGATGGTTCGCAAGCCGCGATCGAAGCGGCTCGGTGGGCCGTCGAGGAGGCCGCTGACCGCCACATTCCGCTGCGTCTCGTCCATGTCATCGACGAGAGGTACAGCGATATGACCATCAAACTGCAGTACGCCGAAACCGCGCTGCGGGCGGCCACCCGCGCGGTTGAGACGACAGCCAGGCCGGTGGGCATCGAGACCTCGATCACTTACGGATCAGTCGACGAGGGGTTGGCCGAGGAGTCCAAAGCCGCGGTCATGATCTGCGTCGGATCCGTCGGCATCGGCCGCGTCGCGTGGACACTGCTCGGTTCGACCGCCGCCACTCTCGCCGAGAGGGCGCACTGCCCCGTGGCCATCATCCGCCGCCACGACAAGACCACGCGGTGGCAGCGCGCGCCGATCGCTGTCGCCGTCGAGAATTCCAGCGACAGTGACGCAATGGTCGAACTCGCGATGCGGGAGGCGAGCCTGCGTGATGCTCCGGTTCTGGCGGTCGGAGTCTGGAGTGCAGAACTCGGCGGCATGCCCTACGACGAACTCGACCGTCGCATGGACCTGTGGCGCACCCGCTACCCCGGCGTAACGGTGCACGTCGTCGTCGCCCGTGACGGGTTCTCCGACTTCCTGGCCCATGGCGGCGAACCCGTTGCGCTTGCGGTCACCGCAACCGACGGCGGCACAGCCGCCGAGCTTGTCGGCCCGGTGGGGGCCGGTGTTGTTCACCGTGCCCGGTGCTCGGTCCTGATGGTCCCGACCGCGGTCGATCACCGGATCGCGGCGAGGACCAATTCGACGTCTTCCATCGCGTTGTAGAGATGGAATGACAACCGGGTCCGTCCGGTCCGGGTGCTGGCGACTAAGCCGGTGTCGGTGCTCTCCGAAGGCCGTCCGTCTTCGAGCCGTCCGTGCACGATCACCAGCCCGGCGTCCTTACACCACCGCGTTCTTCCAAGCAGTGATCGAATGGTGATGACCACCGACGGTGGGTCAAACACCGATGCCGATGGCCAGCTGTCAAAAACTTCGGGACTGGCGCTTTTGGCGACAGTGGATAAGGGGCTGCCACTGCGCTTGCGTGAGTGGTTACTGCGCAATAGTTTCCGTGGCACGGTTGGTCTTCGCACCGGCGAGGTCGTCACCGACGTACTGTGTGAACAGGTCGGTGAGGGTGTGGGCGAGTTCGGCGGCGTTGGTGGCTTGCGGCGTGGCCGCTGCCTGCAGAGCACCGTCACGGGCAAGTACCACTAGGCCGTGGACGAGCGCCCAGCTGATCAGCGCCAGCTTTGGGGTGCCTGATGGCGTCGCGTCGATTCCGGCCAGCCGGCTCACCGCGGTGGTCAACGCGCCGATGGCCTGCTGTTGTGCCGCAATGAGTTCCGGGTCGGTGTCGTGCAATTCGCTGGGTGCAAACATCAGTTCAAAAAGCGCCGGATGAGACAGGCCGAAGTCAATGTAGGCGCGCCC
This sequence comes from uncultured Actinomycetota bacterium, assembly GCA_963811535.1. Lineage (GTDB taxonomy): Bacteria > Actinomycetota > Actinomycetes > Mycobacteriales > Mycobacteriaceae > Mycobacterium. Next base: position 546,619 of record CAWERF010000006.1, read on the forward strand.
CAGGGCCGCAAGTTGCTGCTGAGCGTCTGATTCGTGCACTTGGGACAGGTGACGCGCCAGCGCGTGAAACCCCTCTGTGGCGATCGCGGTGAGCAACCCGGACCGGTCCCCGAAGTGGTATTTGGGTGAGGCGTGCGAGAGGCCGGCGCGTCGGGCGACGGCTCGCAGGCTGATCGCGGCGCGACCGTGCTCGACGAGTTCTGCGCGCGCGGCGGCCAGCAGATCCTCGCGTACCTGAGGGCGGGCGGCAGGTGCCATGCACACATTCTTACCCGCAGTGCTTGACAGTGTCAAACAGCTCTGACATGCTGGGTGGACATGTTTGACAGTGTCAAACACCGACGGGAAGGGACTCCACGATGTACCACACGATCGTCAAGCGGATCGCGACCAAAAACTTCGAGCGCGTCAACGAGCATGACTACGGCGCCATTCTCAAGGACTGCGCCGCCGACATCCATCACCGCTTCGGCGGACATCACGCACTCGGCGGTGAGCGTCACGACCGCGACGCACTGGGCCGCTGGTTTGAGCGGCTGGGCCGTCTGGGCCCCACGTTGAAGCTGACCGTGCGTGATGTCTGGGTAAAGGGCTGGCCACACCACACGACGGTCATCATTCGCTGGGTTGGCACGCAGACCCTGCCCGACGGCGCACCGTATGAGAACCGCGGTGTGCACATCGTGCGGATGCGCTGGGGAAAGGTCGTTGACATCGATGCCAACGAAGACTCGCAGCTCGTCGCCGAATCGCTGAAAATCTTTGCCGCCCACGGGATCCAGGAAGCACTCGCCGAGCCGATCGTCAGCTGACCCACCACAGCGGTAATCCATCATCGAGGAGCAAACCATGAATACCACAGTCACAGCGTTACCGGCGCAACGAGCGCACGACCCCGCCACTGGCGATCCCCGCGTCCGGGTCGGCGACCGTGAGCGGGAGACGGTCATCACCCGCCTCGGTCAAGCGTTCACTCAAGGATATCTGTCGATACCCGAATATGAGACCCGGCTCAACCAGGCTCTAGAGGCCCGGACCGCCGGGGGATTGAATCAGCTGCTCACTGACCTTCCTGTCGAGCGGATCGCCCGGGGCGACCCCCACCGCCGCGCAGCCAGGGTCGCGGCTGCGCGCCGCGGCGTACAGATTCATCTGACCGCTTACCTGGCGGCGTCACTGCTGATGATCGGCATCTGGCTGGCGCTCGCGGTCGCCGTGGGCGCCTGGTACTTCTGGCCGGTCTGGCCCATCCTTGGCGGGGGCATCGGTGTCATCTCCCACGCTGTCCCTGTCCGTAGCTGCGCACGCCGCCGGCGTGACGCCATCGAACAGCACCGAGGCGACGAAAAGCACGCCGGTATCCCTCGATCGCCCGCCGCGCAGCAATGAACACCAACAATGGCTACGAGGCCGCCATAGACCTCGCAACACGACTGGTTACCGAGGTGCGTGACGATCCCGCTGGTCGGATCCGGCTTGCAGCCGACGCCTACATGTTGCGCCGCGGCGCACATCGGTATCGGCCCTACCGGCGGGCCGTGGTCGCGTTCATGCGTTGGCAGCAGGCAAGGGGTGTCCTCAACGCACCGGGGGACGATATCCCCGGCAGCCCTTGGTGGCGCGCTGTTAACGAGGATCTCCTCCGCGACACTGTCGAAGGCAAGCTACTCGTACAGCGCGGCGACGGAGAACCGTCGCGCCCCAGCGTCGCGCGCTGGGTGCGCTTCTTCAACGCACCCTCAGCGCAGTCGTGGTATCTCGCTCACAACGCCAGTGTCGTCGCCGGCTACCTCGCCCACCGGGCGCTCGCCGCATTCGAGGCGCCTGCCGAGCGATTCTTCATGAACGTCGTATTGGTGCGGGTGTTATACGCCCACACTTTGGTGCGTGACGGTGACCTCGCACTCGGTCGACTGTCATTCTTCGGACGGCTGATCGGTCACCCCCGGTTGAGGAGTCCACAGGCCTTCCTTGCGATGAAAGACGTCCTGCCCGAAGGGTATCCGATCAAGGAGAAGGCGGTCGAGGAACTCGTCGAAAGCGAGAACCGGTTGGGTCGGATGCTGGACTACGGTGTGATCGGCGCGCGCGTCGACGCTGTGTACGCTTCCTCCGCACGCGCTCTAGACGAGCCCCTTCTGCTGGACTTAATCCAAGATGGAGCACCCATCTACGCATGGCCCGCCGATCAACGCCAGGTCTGGCAGCCCCCCTCACACCCGCGCTTGAAATCGTTGATCGAGTTTCTGACCCGTCCCCGTAACAGCGACACACGCCTCAAACTCGCCCCCGCCTAACGTGGTCCAGCGAAACGAAAGTCCTGGCGATTGTCGCCAGTCAATGTCGCACACACGACAGCGTGTCAGCAGCCACGACCCCTCCCGAGCTAGCGGCTGGTCTCGGTACCGGCGGTACCGTATACTTCGGCAGCAGTCCAGGCTTCGCGCTTGGCGCAGTTTTCGCGAATGTGCCGAAGGTGCGGCACACCGTTCGACTAACCGGCCAGGGGAGATTGTCAACGATGAACGGCGATTCGACCGCAACGGAATGGACAGCCGGCGCCCCGCATGAGGAGGTGCGCCGTGGCGATCCTCTGCTGCCACCGGACAGGGACCCGTTCTACCGGCCGCCAGCGGGCTATCAGCAGGCGCAGCCCGGTACCGTGCTGCGCTCACGGGCAGTGGCGTTGGGCTTTCTCGGCATGGTTCCCCAGGGTTTCACGGCCACCCAACTGCTCTACCGCAGCACCGACCTGCACGGCGATCCCGAGGTCGCCGTGACGACCGTGCTGGTCCCCGAGCATCGCGATCCGGAACTGGTGTGCCCGGTGCTGTCGTATCAGTGCGCGATCGACGCGGTGTCCTCCCGCTGCTTCCCTTCCTATGCACTGCGCCACGGTGCCCGGCCGATCGGTGCTTTCGTGCAGTCGGAGTTCCTGCTCGTCGCGGCCGCACTGGCCGAGGGCTGGGCGGTGTCGGTGCCCGACCATGAAGGCTGCCATGGCATGTGGGGGGCGCCTCTTGAACCCGGATACCGGATTCTCGACGGTGTGCGCGCCGCATTGAACTGCCGGCGGCTGGGATTGTCACCGTCGGCTCCGCTGGGGCTGTGGGGATACTCCGGTGGCGGCTTGGCCTCGGGGTGGGCCGCAGAACTGAGCGCCCGCTACGCCCCGGAGCTCAACATCGCCGGCGCGGTGCTCGGCTCTCCCGTGGGCGACCCCGGCAGCGTCGCACGCCGGCTCAACGGCACCTTCTTCGCCGGCCTTGCGGCCCTGATGATCGCGGCGCTGACAGACATCTTCCCCGGCGCACAACGGGTCGTCGACGAGCATGCCACTGAGCAGGGCAAAGCATTGCTCGACCAGCTGCGGACGATGACCACAGCCTCGGCCGTATGGCGGCTGCGCCACATCGACATCGGCTCCCATGTCGACATGTCCGCCGACGAGCTGTGGGACCTGCCGGAGGTGCGCCATATCTTCGATGCCACCAGGTTGGGCAAGTCGACGCCGGTCCCGCCGATACTGGTGGTGCAGGCGGTGCACGACAGGATCATCAGCGTGAACGACGTCGATGCGCTGGTGAAGACCTACGTGGGCGGCGGTGCGGCGGTCACCTATCACCGCGACCGGTTCTGCGGTCACCTGCTGCTGCACCCGCTGTCCGCCCCGATGACGCTGCGCTGGCTGCGCGAGCGGTTCGCCGGGCGGCCGCTCAGTGAGCACCGGGCCCGCACGGTGTGGCCGACCATGTTCAACCCGTCGACATACCTGGGCATGCTCAAACTGGCCGCCATCACCGCGAAGGTCATCACCGGACGCCCCGTCGAGCGGCACCGGCTGTCCAAGACAGACACGCGCTAGCGCCGACACATACCAGATCCCTCATGAGCAAAGGCGCGGTCGCTTGCAGACCGCAGGCGTGGGCCGACGCCGTCGGCAGCGTGCCGCTGGCCGACGGACCCCGCAACCCCCCGCAAGGAACATGCACAGACAACTCGGTAATACGCTCGCGTAGCGCCGCGTCGCTAGCGCTTAGCTTTCGCTGGGTCATTTTTTCACCATTCCTGGCAACGCCGCCCTCGGCCGTCCACCACTTGCACGCGTCACGTGCCGGCTCTTCCCCTGGGGCACCGTGCAGTGGAGGCGCGGTTGCCGGGACGGCGGGCCAGGTACCCCAACAGCCGTCCGCTCGTGAGCTATTTCAGGATAAGAGAGGACCCCGACAGAACCACCACTGTTTGCTTGCCAAGCGCGGATGTTGCCGAGCACTGCAATTGGCGAAGACGCGTTCTCTTTCGATGCGCACGAATGTGGTCTTGGCACGTGGTCACGCTGACGGTGTCGTCGGCTCCGTGGCGGACACCGAGCCGGCTGGCGAGTCCCCAATACTGAGTCCACCCGGACTTAGAGTCGGGTTGTTTAGTCTCGGATTCAGTTGATGTCGCAGGCCACCGAGGTGTGGGTGTGCCTGCACGCCAGAGAGTACTCAGCCGGGGGACTGATGGCCCGGCGCGGCCGGGGTTCAAGCAGGTGGTCCCCGGTCATCACTTGATCGCTAGCGCCGAGACCGGACCCCCCGATGCGCCGGTGACGGGCAGGGGTGAGGCCGAAAACATGAACTCGTAGATCCCATCGGCCTTGCTGTCCTCGGAGAGCGCGTCGAGGTCGAACATCTCGCCGAAGGCCAACCCGGTGTGGACGAGACAGACCACGTGCAGTGGCTGAAAACAGTCAATCTCGTTGGGCAGCACTTCTATTCCCCAGGTGTCGGTGGCGATGGCGGCGATGTCCTTCTCGCGGATCCACGAAGCGGTGTGCAAGGAGAGCCCCGGCGACGGGCCACCGGCGTAGTCTCCCCAGTTCTCGCGCCGCACCCCCATGAACCCGGTGCGGACGAGTAGCGCGTCGCCGGGGCGGATTTCCAGGTGTTTCGCTGCGAGATACTCATCGAGGTCGTCGGTGGTGATGGCGTAACCAGGGTCGAGTGTGTCGACGCCTCGGTGTGTGGCGAGGTCGACGAACACACCGCGGGTGACGATCTTGCCGGTGTAGTTCTGCACACCGTTGGAGCGACTACCCGCTGTTCCGGCGTCGCCGGCCGGATGCCCGTTGTACATCTGGCCCCGCCAGAAAAAGTGGCATAGTGCGTCCCACTGCGTGCCCGATTGTGTGGGCATCGACAGGACATCGTCGTAGTAGCCGAGGGTGGGCTGCCCGGAGGTTTTTCTCAACTCGGTCAGGGTGTGTGTTTCCAAGGAGTATTGCTCGCCGGCGAGGTAGCCCGGTCCCGACGCGAGTTGATACAGATGGGGATTCGTTCTGCCGAGATAACCGTTCTGGGGCCCGTGCGTGTCGTAGGACATGGTCAGCGAGATGGTCTTGCCGACCTTCACCAGCGCTGCCGCTTCGCGGACCTTTTCGGGGGTGATGAGGTTGACCGTCCCGAGCTGGTCATCGCGACCCCACCTGCCCCAGTTGGAGCATCGCTGGATGTAGTCCTCCACAACTGCCAGATCATCTGTCATCACAGTCGCACCCCCTGCAGGTTGGCGTCCGCCGCGGCCCAATCGACGGCGCCGTCATCGAGCGGCACCTGCAGCGATTTGAGGAATGTGGCGCATAGAACGTAGGTGCCCGCCAGCAAGGTGATCTCGGCGACTTCGTTGTCGGAGAAGTACTTCCGCACCGCGTCGAGGGCGTCTGGTCGGGCTCCGATATTCGTGACGAGCGAGTCGACATAGGTGACCAGCGCTGTCAGCGACGGATCGTCGAACTCCTGATGCTCCGGATTGACCAAATCCGCCAGCAGCTCCTGGCTTGTTCCGGTACGCAGCGCTTCGGTTTTGTGCTGGAGCAGTTCATAGTCGCAACCGGTGATCGCACCGACCCTGACGATCACGCGCTCGCGCACCAGTGGCGGGATCTTCGCGTTTCGGAAACTCCACGCGTATTTCAGATACGGCACGGTGAGCCCCTGCGTGTGGAGCAGCATTCGCGTCAAGTTGATGGGGAATACCTGGTATTCCGCCTCCTTCTCGGCGTCGAGCTCTGGGTAGGGAAATCCTGTCATGGCACAACTTCCTTGATGGGTTTGGTCAAACTGACTATTCGGTGATGTGAGTGAGGCAACGCGCGGCACCCGTCCTCAAGACCCGAGGGTGTCGTCGAGCCAGTCGAACATTCGCTGATGAAATAGCGTCAGCGCTCCCACATGGCAGTGCTCTCCGGCGCCCTCGGCGGCAGTAAAACTCAGAAGGGTTTTCGGGCAGTGCAGGGCCTCGTAGAGCATGCGCGGCTGCCCGGCGAAGAAGTGGTCGTTTTGCGCCTCGCAGACCAGTGTCGGACAGGTGATCTGATCCGCAACCTGGGTGAGGTCGTACTTGCTGATCTCGTCGAGCAACTCTTGGGCTGTGGCGCGTTTGAACACCCACAGGGCGTTCGACACACCCCACCGCTGCGAAGTCGGCGCCTCCGCGCGATGTGCAATCAAATTGTCCATCGCTGCGATCTGTTGTTCCGAATCAAGCTCTGGTGGTAGCGGACCTTTTAGAGCCGCCGCAAAGTTGAACACCCCGTCGTAGGCGATACACGCCGAGATCCGGTGTTCGAAGGCCGCCGCGCGAGGAGCTAGGTAGCCGCCCATGCTCATCCCAAGTAGCGCGATGCGATCCGGGTCGACCCCGCGAAGGTTGAGCGCGAAGTCCACCACGGGGGTGACCACGGCCTCCCAGTCGTACCGGAAGGGCAGTTTGTTAACCCGTAACGCCGACCCCTGCCCGGGGCCTTCGAAGATCAGGCAGTTCCACCCACGGCGCCGCGCGGGCTCCCCCACGGTAAAAAACAACTCTTCGACCGTCGAGTCATAACCCCCGTGCGCCAGCAACGTGGGCCCGCGATCATCCCCGCTGACGTTGAGGTAATAGCCCTCCAGCTGGATTCCCTCGTAGGGAATACCGACACGGGCCCACCGTGCCTGGATTTCCGGCGCGGCTCGAAACGTGTCGATCGCGCGTGCGGAGGTGTCCGCCACGCGCGGATCGTTGGATGGATCGTCTCGAAGAAAGAACTCAGCAGTCCGGTAGTAATTGGAGGCGCGCAGGTAGGCGCTGCTGGCACTGGCGGCGTGCCCGTCAGCGGCGCATTTATCGGCGATGGTGGCGATGCGGTCTGCCAGGGCCCGCCACTCCCGATACCACGACTCCCAGTCGCCGGGTGGGATCCGCGCCGCGGTGGTGATGACCTCGCCGATATCGGCCCCACCGTAGGGGGTGTATGAGACCGCACGCAACGTCTCATACGAGAACGCCTCGTCGGTGTCGAAGATGAATCGCATGGCCACTCCTCACTAGTTAACGCAACCAGTAGTTGCTATAGTCTGAGGGTGACACATAATCGTGTATAAAGCAACTATTGGAGGCGATTAGTGGGGAATCGGCAGGTTGTTCAGGGTGTACGGACCGGCGGTCGTAGCGCGCGGGTCCGTGAGGCGATACTTGCTGCCGCCTTTAGTGAGCTGATCGACAGCGGGTACGCAGCGCTGAGCGTGGAGGCGGTGGCCTCCCGCGCCGGCGTTAATAAGACCACCATCTATCGACGGTGGCCGACGCTCGACGACCTCCTGGTAGATGCGCTCACGACGTGGTCACACGACGCCATCCCGGGCCCGGACACCGGCAGCATCGAAACGGACCTGCCCGCGCTCGGTAGGGAATTGGCCGACCAACTGAACGGCGGCGTCGGGCGCCAGATTGCTGCGGTCGTCCTTACGGCTGGGCTCCGATCGGCTCAGCTTGGCGAAGCAACCCGACGCTACTTCGACCAACAGGCCATCCGTGCGGTACCCCTCGTCACCCGAGCGATCGATCGCGGTGAGCTTCCAGCAAACACCGATGCCAATGCCTTGCTGACCACGTTCCGAGCACCGCTCTTCTATCGCATGGTCACCACGGGCGACCCCATCGACGACGTTCTGATCGCACAGTCTGCACGTGTCACCCTGATGGCAGGACGCGCCGGATTGCTATCGACGTGATCCATCACCTCGGCGTGGACGGCGTAGTTCTATCCGCCGAAAACCGATGCAACGGCTCGGCCGGCGGCCGGTGACGTATCGGCTGCTGCAGGGCGCACTCGGCGTGATCTGGGCGGTCGGTGGAGCCCTCATGGCGTTCAACCCGCCTCCGCATGATTTCCGTCGAGCCGCCGCAGTGCCGTTCGCCGGCTGGGTCGCGATATATCTGGCCATTCAGGCGCTGCGTGCGCGCAGCGTGGCCAGCAATTGAAACGGCGCCAACACTGACCCATAACTCGGTCCGGAGTCTGGCGCCGAAGTTCCGGGGACTAGCGCCGCGCGTCCTTAAGACCCTTTGGCAGCGCATGCACTCTCCTGGATAGCGCTATCGCACCTACTGCTGGTTTTCAACAATCCATTTGCGCGCCTTGCTGGCTTCAGCGGTCGGGAACACACGCCACTGCCCAGGTATGAAAAAAGCGAAGACTTGCACCGCCCGGTTCATCCAGGTCATGTCACTGACGAATGCGCCGCGTTCAAAGTCGAAGAGGTGCCCGAAGCCGAACTTCGTATGGTCCCACCTGGCGCCGGGATCGATCCCGGCGAAATCGGGCGCGAGCTCGGTGTAGGCCCGCAGCTTCTTGTGCCGAGCAAGCTTGTCTTGGATGCGGGGTATCACCGCTGCGTAATCGGCCTTCGTCAGATGCCCGTGGCACACCTATGCGGCGACGTTGTCGGGAAAGTCGTTCAGCTTCTCGATCACGATGTTCTCCTGGACGACGTGGGGTCTGGCTGTCGTGATCGTCTCCTCGCCGAGCATCCCAGTCCAGAGGCCAAGGGCACTTCAAGGTCCCGACCTGGGCTATGGGTTGAGCCGCAGGATGCGTTCGGCGTTCGTGTGCGCCACTCGTGCCTTGTCGGCGGGGGCGAGTGGCGCGGTGCGGATGAACTCGGCCGCTTGCTCGGTTGACTCGAACGGGTAGTCGATGGAGAACATCACGTTGTCGATGCCGATCGTCTGGATCGCGTCGGTCAGCGCCTGGTGCGAGAACACGCCGGACGTGGTGATCGCGATGTTCGTCCCGAAGTACTCCGAGGGCAGTTTCTTCAGCTGCTTTTGCAGCTTGGGGTCGAGGTCGCGGTAGCGGAGGTCGATGCGGAACAGCTGGGCGGGCAAGAACTCGCCCATGTGCCCCAGGATGATCCGGGCACCGGGGAACTTGTCGAAGACGCCGCCGAAGATCAGCCGCAGCGCATGCCCGCCCGTTCTATGGTTCCAGCTCCACGTTCCATGCTCTAGCCCCGGGTATCCCTGCAGGACTTTCCATTCGTTGGACGGCACGGGGTTCGGGTGGATGTAGAGCGCGACCCCGAGGTCCTGCAGGGTCTCCCAGAATGGTTCGTACTGCGGCTCGTCCAGGTAGTGGCCCAGCGTGTGGTCGTTGACGAGAGCGCCGCACAGGCCGAGTTCCTCCACGGCTCGGCGCAGCTCGGCGGCGGCCTGGCGCGGGTCCTGCAGGGGGACGGCGGCCAGGCCCTGGAACTGGCCCGGATGCTCGCTGATGACGATGGCGAGGAAGTCGTTGGCCGCGCGGGCGTCGGCCACCGCGGTCTGCGCGTCCGGCTGCATCTGGACGCCGGGAGCGGTCAGCGACAGCACCTGCATGTCGATGCCGTGCTTGTCCATTTCCGGGAGCCGGTACTCGGTGAAGTCGGGCAGCCTCCGCCGCCAGTCGGCGAGCACTTCGGGCTTCACCGGAATGTGGCCCAGCGGAGAGCCGTCAGTCGACAGCCTGTCGTACCAGAACCCTTCTTCCAAGGCGATCAGCTTCACGGGATTGTCCTTCCGTTGCGGATTGCACGCCGGTGATTCCGGCCTGCGGATCGGCGGGTGCCGTTTCGGGCGCCGCAAACTATTAAGTAACCTAACGAATAGACCATTAAGTAGCTTAATGGTTGGGATGCTAGCGTAGCACGGTGTCCAGCGAAGACAAGTCAGCCTCCGAGCCGCTCGCCAGACTGCTGTGGCGAGCACACCACTGGTTCCGCACGGCCGTGACAGCGGGCCTTGAAGACGGCACAGGCGGAGTGAGCCCCGCAAACGCGACGCTGCTGAGCCAGCTTGATCCGGACGGCATGCCGATGGCCGACCTCGCTCGGTTGATGGGTGTGAGTACCCCGGCGATCCACCAGATGGTTCACCACCTCGTCGCCCTCGGGCTCTTGGAGGTTGGGCCGAACCCTCGTTCAGGACGGTCGAAACTCGTCCTGCTGACACCGGAAGGTTTCACCCGCCGTCGGGAGGCAATGGCGCTGCTTGCCGACCTGGAAGACGAACTGGCGCACCGCATCGGGCGACGGCGTGTAACGTCGCTGCGTGACGCGCTGGAACAGGACTGGGGCGACAGCACCTGAGCTTAGCTGTCAGCAAGCACCTAGGGCGCCAACCTGCGACCCGTGGCCTGCGGCCGAAACCGAGACGCTGCTTCGGGTCTGCATCCAACAGACCCACCAGTCGAGGATTGCCTGCCTGCTCGACATCCGGCGGAGCAACCAGGCCAGCTAGCCGCCACCGTAGGCCCTACGCGGCCAGGCGACGGGCGATCGCCTCCGCGGCGTGCCGATGGCCCACCGCCTCGAAACCCATCACGGTGACGAGCGGCGCGAGCATCACGATCACCAGACACACCGCCATCGGTAGCCCCGCCGCGGCCAACGCGACCGCCGCGATCAGCACGATCGCGGTGATCGTGACGAGCAGAACATGGAACGCATCCCAGGTGTGCACCAACACCATGTACAGCACGTAGACCATGCCGATGTAGGTGGCGACCGGGACGGCGACGGCCAGAACCGTCGCGACCGACCCGAGCGACGATTGGTGCTCGATGTAGTAGGCGGCGGCGTGCAGTCCGGCGCCGGTGGCCACGATCGAGCCGTACAAGGGGATGTGCAGGTAGCCGAATATGAACGACCGTTCTCGGTGTACGTGCAGCAGATCGGAGGCGGGGATGACGTAGTAGACCCACCACATGCCGAAGGTCAGGCCGGTTCCGGCGACCGCCACCAGAACCGCGCCGAGGGTCCAGCCCTGCTGGCGCACAACCGCGGTCAACGACGCGACGGTCCCGACCACACCCTCGCCCAGCGCGATGATCGTCAACAGCCCGTAGCGTTCGGCGATGTGGTGGGCATGCCACGGCGTGCCGCCGTTTTTGGTCTCGGCCAGCTGCGGGCCTGCCAACTCGACGAGGATCAGCACCGCAACCAACAGGAACATCACCGGCACGGAGGGGTTCGCGAAAATCAGTCCGACCCAGCCGATCTGCGCGACCGTGATGGTGCCCGCATACGTGAGGCACGCGGCGCGGCGCCGCGGATCCTGCTTGGCCGCGCGCAACCACTGCGCAATCATCGCGATCCGCATCACGACGTATCCGGCCACCATCACCCGGTTGTCGACGTGCCGGCCTTCCTCGATCGACGTGAACACCGGCGGGATACCGAGCGCCAGGATGATGACGCCGACCATCTGCAACATCGTGGTCAGCCGGTACATCCAGTCGTCGGTGTCGTAGGCCGACGCGAACCAGCTGAAGTTGACCCAGGCCCAGCAGACCGCGAACGTCGAGAAGGCGAAGCCGGCCAGGCCCGCACCTACGTGGTTCACCGACAACTCGTGTGCGAACGCCGACGCGGTTACGCCGAACGCGATGACGAAGGTCAGGTCGAACAGCAACTCCAGCGGCGTCGCCACGCGATGACGCTCGTGGGGGTCGCGCCCGGACATCCGGCGAAGCCGATGGGGCGGCGCGGCGGCGTGCGGCGGCCGCGGCTCACCCTCACTCACGGCGGCCATCCTCTCAGATCAGCTCGGCCAGCATCGCCGCCGCCCGTCGGGCACCGTCCGTCTCGACCGGCCGGTAGTCCGTTGGTGTGGTGGCCTCTTCGACGATCGTCTTGGCGAGTAGGTCCGGGTCGCAGGCCTGCGCGTAGGTGATGGGGTGACCGGCCCGGTAGCGATCGAGCCGGTGTCGGACGTGGAAGTTCTGTTCGAAATGGTGCTCGAGCGGAATGTAGATGAACGGCGTGCCTGCCGTTGTCAGCTCCATGCACGTGCTCAGGCCGCCCTGGACGACTGCCACGTCGCACGCGGCAAGGTAGTCGGCGAGGTCGGGCACGTAGCCACGCACCCGGACGCCGCCGCGCTTCGGCATCGAGGCGGGATCGATCCGCGGGCCGGTGGCGATCAGGAAGTGCAGGGACGGCATCATGCGCCGGGCGACCGGCACCGCTTCCAGCACCCGGTGCAGCAGCGGATCGCCGACGGCCGTGCCGCCGACGGTCACCACGCACAACCGTTGGTCGGCTCGCAGCCCGAGCCGTCGCCGCAGCAGTGCCCGCCGCGGTCCCGACGGCGGCGCAGTTGCGCAGACATAGCCGGTGAATTCGAAGTTCTGCTGGGTCCATTCGCGGATCAGCGGCAGGCCGGGGCCGAATCGAGCGGCCACCACGTCGTCAGGGTTGCCGACGAATATCGAGCGGTCACGCAGTCCCGGATAGCGCGCCCGGTGCTCGATCATCTCGGCGTTGTAGTCGGCGGTCAGCGCCGCCTCTCGCGAGCCGCCGTCCGGCATCGGAAGCCACCCGACGAAGTCGGTGAGCCAGGCGAACCCGAATCGCTTCAATTCGGGGTTCTCGTGAAGGAAATAGTCCACCTCCCAGGCTTCGTCGGCGATGACGAGGTCTGGCCGGTCAGCGTCGATGATCTCGTTGAACAGCATGAAGTTCGCGACGAGGATCTCGTCCATCCGTCGAATCGCCTCGAACGCGTGCAGATCGTGTTCACCGGCCTCGGCCTCGATGTGGGCGGTCTCCCCGAGGAGATGGCGCGATGCGGGGTGCACGCGTTCGCCCTCGGCCTCCAACACCCGGGTGACCGGGCTCTGTGCCAGCCAGTCGAGGTCGATGTCGGGGCGGATGTTGCGCAGTTCTTTGGCGATTGCGACATCCCGCCGGGCGTGCCCGAGACCGATCGGCGAGGACAGGTACAGCGCCCGTCGCCGGCGACGCATCGCGCGGCGCCACCGCGCGCGCCGCGGCGGCGCCGATGTCACCGATTCGACGAAGTCACGGATCATGATGTTGAGCTGCACCGGATCCCGCGCCATCGGACCGTGGCCGCCGCCATCGATCAGGGTCAGCGATCCGCCGGTGAGCTCAGCGAGCCGTTCCCCAATACGGCTGTGCCGCAACCGATCTCCGGTACCGTGCACGACGTGAACCGGGCACCGGATTCTGGCGGCGATGTCGTCGAGTGATTCGGCCGGAGCGCCGTCGACGCCCAGCCGTGCGGCGGTGGTGTCCACCAGTGTTTGCGCATCGGTGCCCGCCGACCAGATCAGCGCGTCCTCGATCTGTTTGGTCGAGTGCGGCTCGGAATACATTTCCGTGAAGAAGAATTGGCGGAAGTCGGCGAGGTCGCCGCCCAGCCAGTTGTCGCGGCTGTACTTCTGCCAGCCCCGCGGCGCGTCGTAGGTCCGTAGCCATGCCTGCCGTTCGCGGTCCGGCCGCGCGACGGCCAGTCCGCACGCGGGCGCGATCGCGAAGAGCCCCTGCACCCGCGCGGCGTGGTCGGCGGCCACATGAACCGCCCACGTGGCGCCGCACGACAACCCCACCAGCACGGCGCGCTCCGTCCCGGTGGCGTCCAGTACCGCCACGGCGTCGGCGGCGAACTCGGTGTCGGCGTACGCGGCCGGGCCGCGGGGCCGGCCGGATTTGCCGGAGCCGCGTCCGTCGAACGTGACCACCCGGTAGTGGCGGGCCAGAAACGGAATCTGCGCCTTCCAGATTCGCGAGTCGACAATCGACCAGGTCGGAAGCAGCAGCACCGTGGTGGCGGCCTCGTGACCGGCGCTGCCGTACACGTCGTAGTGCACTGCGACCCCGTCACGGATCACCTCGCCGGACTCATCCGGTGCGCGAGCCCGGCGCTGCTCGCTTTCCATCTCCCTATCGTCTCGCGTCTCGGCGAGTTTTAGGGCCGGACCTCGAACACATTGTTGAACGGGGTCCCCGCGGCCAGCCGGAACCGGGTGAAGCCCGCCGCGGACACGACGTCGCGGATCCGCGCCGGCCCCGCCTGGGTACCCAACGCCAGCCCGACCGGCTGCGACAGGGACGACGGTGTGCACAGCAGCGTCGAGAAGCCGTAGTACGCGCGGCCGATCGGGTTGAGGTTGTCCTCGACATGGTCGCCGGCCGCCGGTTCGACGATCATCCAGGTGCCGTCGTCGGCGATCACCTCGCGGACGTGCCGGGCGGCGCCCACCGGGTCGCCCATGTCGTGGAGGCAGTCGAACATCGTCACCAGGTCATACGGTCCCCCGGTGAACGCGTCGGCGCCGGCGGCCTCGAAGGTGATCTGCGTGTGCTCGGCGGCTGCGGCGGCGCGCTCCCGCGCCGTGGTGATCGAGTCGGGGTGAACGTCGGCGCCGCGGAAGCTGGAGCGGGGAAACGCTTGTGCCATCAAGATGGTGGAGACTCCGTGCCCGCAGCCGACATCGGCGACGGCGGCACCCGCGTCGAGCTGGTCCACCACACCGTCCAACGCAGGAAGCCACTCGCTGAGCAGGTTGGCCTGATAGCTCGGGCGGAAGAACCGCTCACAGCCGATGTGGACGTCGGTGTTGTGATCGCCCCAGCCGACTCCGTCGCCGGTGCGCGCGACCTCGATGATTCTCGCTGCGTCGCAAGCGGTTCCGTGCGCGATCTGGAACAGGCCGCCGACGAATGCGGGGTGGTTCTCGTCGGTGAGGGCGACGGCCTGCTCGGGTGGCAGATGGTATCTGGACGTCGCGACGTCGTAGGCGACGAACGACCCGGCGGCCTGCGCGTTGAGCCATTCCCGCGCGTAGTGCTCGTCGGTGTCGGTCCGTTCGGCGAGTTCCGCCGGTGTCGAGGGGCCGTGCTCGGCCAGGCTGCGGTAATAGCCCAGGCGATCGCCCATCACCACCAGAGCGGTGCTCAGGGCTGCGCCGGCCTCCTCGACGGCGCGAAACACGAAGGCCATCAGCTTGTCCGGATCGACCGCAGGGGCAGTGGGTGCGGTAGCGACCGGCGGGCCGGTCACATCAGTGTCGGTCATCGCGGTGTCCTTTCTCTCGACCGTGTCACTCGCGACCACCGTCGCATCCGGGTGGCCCCGTGCGAATCCGGTGACCCCCCTAGTTTTTTCTCCGTACGATCGGCAGATGCTGGTCGGCCGCGACCCTGAGCGGCACCGCATCGCCACGCTGATGGCGGGCGCACGGGTGCGTCAAAGCGGTCTGCTCGTGCTGCGCGGCGAGGCCGGCATCGGCAAGACGGCGCTGCTCGACGACGCCCAAGCGAATGCGGGCGAGATGCGCGCGCTGCGCGCCATCGGCAGCGAGCACGAATCCGGGTTGAGCTTCTCGGGTCTGCACCAGTTGCTGTTGCCGGTGCTGGACCTGGCCGAGCACCTGCCCGGACCTCAGCGCGACGCGCTGGAGGTCGCACTACTGCGCAGACGCGGACCGGCACCGGAACGGTTCGCGGTGGGCGCCGCGGCGCTGAGCCTGCTGTCCCGGTGCGCAGAGGACCGCCCGCTGCTCGTGCTCGTCGACGACGCCCACCTGCTGGACCGGCCGTCCGCCGAAACACTGTTGTTCGTCGCGCGCCGCCTGGTGGCCGACCCGATCGCGGTGCTGATCGCGCTGCGGCCGGAGCGCGACACGCTGCTGAACGGCGCGGCGTTGCCGACACTGGATCTGCACGGGCTCGACCTGGGGGCGGCCGCGGCCCTGATCTCCGGCACGATCGAGCGGCAGCCCAACGCGGAGTCCGTCGCACGCTTGTATCACGCGACCGCAGGCAACCCGCTGGGCCTGCTGGAGCTGTCGGCTGACCTGGACCGGATCGCCGGCATGCCGCCTGACCTGCCGCTACCGGTGCCCGATGCGGTGGCGCAAGCCTTCACACGCCGGATCTCCGCCCTCGGCGACGACGCGCAGCGAGCGCTGCTGATCGCCGCCGTCGCCGATGGCGACCTCGCGGTGACGTCACAGGCCGCGGCGCGTCTCGGCGGCGGGGTGGCGGGACTGGCCGAGGCCGAGGCGGTTGGGCTGGTCGAGTTGCGGGGCGGTCGCGCGGTGTTTCGCCATCCGCTGGTGCGGTCGGCGATCTACGCGGCAGCCGAGCCGACGCTGCGGCGCGAGGCGCACCGGGCGGTCGCCGCCGCACTCCCGCAAACGTCCGTCGAGCGACGTGCGTGGCACCTGAGCGAGGCGTCTGTCGGCCCGGACGACGAAGTGGCTGACCTGCTGTCCGACGTGGCGGGCGAGGCCGGTGCACGGGCGGCCTACAGCGTGGCGGCTGCCGCGATGGAGCGCAGCTCCGAGCTGACGTCCAAACATCCGTTGCGCGGCGAGCGGTTACTTCGGGCCGGCGAATCGGCATGGCTCGCCGGCCAGATACAGCGCGCCGACGCCCTGTTGCGGCGGGCCGCGGCCTTGGTCAGCGACCCGGTCACGTCGGGTGAAATCGACGGCCTGCGAGGCCACATCGCACTGCGTACCGGCTCGCTGCGCGACGCGCGCGAGTTGTTGAGGCGATCTGTCGAACGGATCCAGCCGTTCAACGCCGACGCCGCCGTGCTCCGGCTCGCCGACGTGGGGCTGACGTGTTTCTACCTGTGCGACACGGCCGCGGGACTTGCGGTCGCCGAGGAACTCAAACGCCAGATCGCGGCTTGCCGGACCCCGGCCGCGGTGGTGCGGGGTCACGTGGCGAT
Source organism: uncultured Actinomycetota bacterium (assembly GCA_963811535.1). GTDB lineage: Bacteria > Actinomycetota > Actinomycetes > Mycobacteriales > Mycobacteriaceae > Mycobacterium. The sequence goes on from CAWERF010000006.1 coordinate 563,449, forward strand.
CGGGGTCGCGCTGGTGCTGGCCGGCGAGGTCGGCATGGGCTGGATCCGCACCGGGCTGCAGCGGTTGACGGAAGAGCCCGAGCTCCACGACGCAGGCCGGCCCGATTGGGAGGTGTTGGCCACCCTGTTCCTGCGCGAGGCGGCCGCTGGTCGCGACGTGATCGAGCGCGTCGTGACCGAGCAGCGCACGCGGACGGCACTCGGGGCGCTCCCAAATTTGCTGAACTACACGGCGCGGGACGACGCGACCACCGACCGGTGGGCGTCCGCGGCGGACGGATACGACGAAAGCATCACGCTGGCAAGGGAAACCGGCCAGAGCACCGACCTTGCCTGCTCGCTGGCGGGACTGGCATGGTTGCAGGCCCGCATGGGTCGCGCGGAGGAGTGCCGCACCAACGCCGCCGAGGCACTGGCCCTGGCCGGGCGTCACGACATCGTGCTCGCCAGGGTGTGGGCCCGGTTCGCGCTGGGCGACCTGGGCTCGGCGCTGGGCGACGCCAATGACGCGCTGCGCCACTATCACGACTTGCAGACCACGTTGGCCGACGTCGGGTTCCTCGACGTTGACGTCTCGCCGGGTCCCGAAATCACCGAGTTGCATATGCGAAAGGGTGACCTGGCCGCCGCCGTCGAGGCCGCGGCTGAATACATGCACCGCGCCCGGGACAAGGCGCAGCCCTGGGCGCTGGCGCGCGCGTATCGGGCCGCGGCGCTGACGTCCGACGACCCGAGCGAGCGAACCGCCTTGTTCGAGCGGGCGCTGGAGATCCACGCCGACACGCTCGACCTGTTCGAGGAGGCGCGCACGCGGCTCGCCTTCGGCGCCGCTCTGCGTCGCGGCCGGACCAGGGTGGTGGCCAGGCCGCAGCTGCGGGCGGCCCTGGCGGCCTTCGAACGGCTGGGCGCCCGCCCCTGGTCGGACCTGGCCGCCAGCGAGCTGAACGCGACCGGGGAGCACGTCAGCCGCGGCGGCAAGGGCTACCTCGGGCAGCTCACGTCGCAGGAGATCCGGATCGCCCGGATGTTGGCTTCCGGCAAGACGACGAAAGAGACTGCCGCGGCGCTGTTCTTGAGCCCCAAGACGGTGGAGTACCACCTTCGCCACGTCTACCAGAAGCTCGGGATCCGGACGCGCAGCGAACTCAGCGCGGCGATGGCGTAGTCGCCAGCGCCGCCGGGCCGAACGACTCAGCCGCTGAGCGCCGCGACCAGGGTCTTGATCCTGGCGGCCTCTTCCTCGGTCGGGGTTTCGCCGGCCTCGACCGCGTCGAGGAGGCGGGCGTCAAGCCCCGCACCGTTGGCGGTTTCGTTGGCCGACAGCTTCGCGCGCCGGCGCGCGACGTACAGCTGCTGCCCGGGCGTGGACCCCGGGGCCGCGGCGACCCGTTCCATCAGATCGTCGTAGCAGGTGCGGACCCCGCTCAACGCGACGACCACCGACGGTGCCGCCCTGCCGCGGCGGCCGGCCTCCGTCAACCCCGTCTGCAGTTTGCGCAGGCCGGCAAGAATCACCCCCGCTCGCTGCTGGAACTCCGGGTCGTCGGAGCCGGGCAATGACTCGATCGCGGCGGTGTACATGTGCATCGCCGCATCGGCCACGCTGACGATTACCGGTGCTTCGCCGTCGTCGGGCATGGGTTCAGCCATAGTCATGACTCCAACTTTGGAAATGGATCGACGCCGCCGAACGCTAGCGTCTTTAAGCTTCCGATTCAAGGCTTGATCTCGGCTGGAACGGCGGCACGCCGACGGGCTTCGGTTCGGCGTGGCGAGCGCCCCGATAGCTGGGCTCGATGTTAACTCAGCGGGTGGGCACGCCCGGGTTACTGGGCCGCGAGGGCCCGGTCGCGGCCCGGATGGCCATCGCCGTGCCCGTCGGTGTCGTGGCCGCGGTCGTCGTGGGTGAGCTTGCCGGGTGGCAGTACGCGCCCGCGGTGGGATGGATCGCAACCGCGGCGGTGTGGCTGGTCTGGACATGGGCCGTGATCCGCCGGATGGACCCGCAGGCGACGGCAACGCATGCCACGCGGGAGGACCCGACGCAGAGGATGACGCACGTCATCGTGCTGTCGGCGAGCATCGCGAGCCTCGGCGGAGTCGCATACCTGTTGATCGCGGGGTCAGGCAAGGGCGCCGAAGCGATCGCGTCGGCGGTGATCGGCGTGGGCAGTGTGGCGGCGGCGTGGTTTGCCGTGCATACGCTGTTCACGGTCCGTTATGCCCGCCTGTATTACCTGGCTCCGGCCGGCGGGATCGATTTTCACCAACACGAGGCACCCACATATGTCGATTTCGCGTACGTGGCGTTCACGATCGGCATGACGTATCAGGTTTCCGACACCGACCTGAAGATTCCGCCGATCCGCGCCACCGCGTTGCGCCAGGCAATGGTGTCGTACATGCTCGGCGCGGTCATTCTGGCCATCGCCGTCAATCTCGTTGCCGGCCTGAGTCATTCGGGCAGTTAGCGGAAGCGCTTGCGGTACGTGCTCCAGTCCCAGGTGGACAGGAATTCTTGCGCGGCCGCATAGCCTTTCTCGTAGAGCGCCTGGGTCTGGATCTTCGAGATGTCGAAATCGAGGAAACCGACCGCGGTCGAATCCACGCGAATCGTGCGTGCGCTGACCCACGGCAGGTTGAGGTAAGCCTGGTCACGTCCGACCAGCACGGTGGTGATCACTTCCTCGAGCAGGCTGGGCGGGCCCAGCAGGTGCAGCGGGGCCAGCGCGGGAATCACCTTGTCATTGCCTTGCGGCAGGTTGGGCAGCACCGTGACGCCGAAAGTCGGCCACCGCGGCATCTTTCCGTCGGTCCGATCCAGGGAGTCGATCGGGAAGTTGGACAGCAGCCCGCCGTCCACCAGCGTCGAGGTGAGATCCGCGGCGCTGGTCAGCTCGATCGGGCGATAGAGGAACGGGATCGACATCGACGCACGGACCGCGTCGGCGACGGGCTGCTCGTCGGGATCCAACCCGTACACCCTCCGATAGTCCCAGGGCAGCCGCACCAGTTGGCCGGTCGTCACGTCGGCGACGGTGACCACGAGCTTATAGCGTTGCTCCTCGGGCAGCCGATCATCGTCGATGGCGAGGTCACCAAAAGTGTTGACTCCCAGCTGTTTCAGCTGACTGCGGACCCAGTCGCGCGCGTAGTCTCCCCGGTAGATGCCCGTGCCGCGCAGCAATGCCCACGACGGCCCGACGACAGGAACGGATTCAAGTAGCCCGGGGTCGGCGAACTTGCGGTAATCCAGGCCCAGCGCCAGGTCCTTGACCTCGTCGCTGGTCATCTGGTCGCCGATGGACGCGGCCGCGAGAATCGCCCCGACGATCGAACCCGCCGAGGTGCCGGACACCCGCTGCGCCTGATAGCCCCCGTCCATCAGCGCGACAACGGCGCCGACCAGTCCGATGCCTTTCACGCCGCCGCCGGAGAGAACCAGGTCGGCACGTTTCGTCGGCCTCGACGCTGTCATGGCTTGCCTCCATCAATCCTCGGTCCGCGACCGGATCCACTCCAAGTTGGCTCGCATATTGTCTTGCCACTCCGAGAGCCGCCGGGCGACGATCCGGCCTTCCTTCTCGGGCGTGGCGGCGATCGCCACGCTCAAACCCGACGGTTCCGGGCCCATCCGGGCCCACTGCCGGATCAGTACGCCGTCGCTGGCCGGTTCGACCTCGAACGCCCACGTCGCGCTGACGCCTCGGGGCCCGACGACGTTCCACACCCACCGGCGTTGGTCTTCGACCTCGACGATCTCGCACACGGTCTCCCAGTCGCCGAGGGCTTCGTGGCTACTGCGCCCACGGAAACGCGCACCGACCTTCACGCTGTCCGCGTCATCCAGCCACTCCACTGTCTGCAGTTCCGACGAGCAGCGTGCAGGCAGACCGATATCGGTGACCAGCTCCCAGGCGGTGGCGACATCGCAGCGGACCCGCTGGGTCACTTCTATCGTGGGCTGATCGCGATAACGCACCGCCGGTACCTTTCTCGGTCGTTGCCGACAAACGTACCGGCATGCCTTGAATGTGTGAGACGTGGAAGCGAGGCCCGACGATGAAGGTTGGCACGCTGATAGATCCGCACTCCCCTGGCGCGGCCGACTTTGCAGTGGCCGTCGAGCGCATCGGCGTCGCGTCGTTGTGGGTGCCCGAGGTGTGGGGTTACGACGCGCTGACGGGCCTGGCGTACGTGGCCGCGGCGACGTCGTCGATCGGGCTGGGCACTTTTGTGGTGCAGCTCGGTTCGCGGAGCCCGGCGCTGCTCGCGACATCGGCGCTGAGCCTGCAGGACCTGTCGGGCGGCAGGTTCATGCTGGGTGTCGGCACGTCGGGGCCGCGGGTCATGGAGGGCTGGCACGGCGTGAGGTTCCGAAAGCCGGTGCAGACCACCCGCGAAACCATCGAGATCATCCGGATCGTCAGCCGCGGTGAGCGCCTTGACCATGCCGGCGAGATCTACCCGCTGCCGCTGCCCGACAGCAGCGGCGCCGCGCTTCGTCCGCTGGTGCGCCCAGCCCCGGTGCCGGTGTACGTGGCCGCGATGGGACCGCAAAACCTTCGGTTGACAGGTGAGATCGCCGACGGTTGGCTCGGCAACGCGTTCATCCCGGAGGCGGCGGAGGTGTTTCTCGGTGCACTGCGCGAGGGCGCCCGGCGCGCCGGCCGGACGCTCGATGACCTGGATCTGGTCGCGCCCGTTGCCGTCGAGATCCACCAGGACCAGGCATCGGCCGGCGCCGCGGCGCGCCGCCACGCGGACGGATACGCGTTCACGATCGGTGGAATGGGAGCCTCGGGCCGCAACTTCTACAACGACGCGTTCACACGCCTGGGCTACGGGGAAGAAGTCAGCGCGGTGGCGGAGCTGTGGCAGGCCGGCAGGCGCGCCGAGGCGCGCGCGGCGGTGCCGATCGACTTGGGTCGTCTGACGAACTTGGTGGGCACCGCCGACATGATCGCGGATCGGGTGCGCCGGTATCGCGACGCGGGGATAACCACGCTGCTGGCCAAGCTGGAGGGCGAGCACGCCGACCAGCTCGAGACCCTCGGGCGGCTGATCGCGATCGTCGGCGAGGCGGTCGGTTAGCCGGACTTGGGCGGGCGTGAAACGCACTGCGCGAGGTACAACTCTTCGCCCAGCTTGTCCATCAGTTCCAATTGCGTTTGCAGGTAGTCGATGTGCGTCTCTTCATCGGCCATGATCCCCTCGAGCAGGATCGCGCTCGTCGAGTCCTGCTTCTCACGACACATGATGATTCCGGGCTTCAGTCGCGCGGCGACTTCCATTTCGATGGCCAGGTCGCTTTCGAACTGCTCGCGCAGTGTCTGACCGACCCGCAGGGAAAACAGCCGCTGGTAGTTGGGCAGGCCGTCGAGGAGAAGAATGCGATCGGTAATGGCTTCGGCGTGTTTCATCTCGTCAAAGGCCTCGGCCCGGGTGTGGGCCGCTACCTCGGTGAACCCCCAATACGTCTGCATCTTGGAATGCAGGAAGTACTGGTTGATGGCGGTGAGCTCACTGGTCAGCTGCTCATTGAGAAGCTTGAGAACGTCGGGATCTCCCTGCATGTTCCTCCTTGCTGCTAACCGGTCTGGACGGGCGGACGGAAGAAGATCAGCAGCTGACCGATGCCACCGACGAGTCCCAGCGCCACCGACAGCACCAGGCCCGCCCAGCCGTCACACCAGTTGCGCCCGAACAACACCCAGTCGAGGCTGAAGCGGCCCGCCCCGATGGTGGCGACCGCGACCGCCCCGACCGCGAGCACCATGTTGTATTCCCAGCCTTCCTTGACGATGAAAAACCCGTTGGGACGGTGGACCGTCCACGCCGCAACCAGCATCAGCGCGACGAAGCCGGCGGCGGGGATCGGCGTCAGCAGGCCGGCTGCCAGCCCGAGGCCGGCGGCAACCTCGACAGTCGCCGCGATCCGGGCGTGCAATCCACCCGGTTTCATGCCGATGCTTTCAAACCATCGCGCGGTGCCCGGTATTCGGCCGCCGGCGAAGAACTTGTTGAATCCGTGCGCGGCCAGGGTGATTCCCAGGCAGAGCCGCAGGATCAGCAGGCCGGTGTCGACCGCGTAGCCGTGCATTGTCATTGGAACAACCTCCTCACACGTCCGACCGACGTTTGCGGTGCGAGATCTCGAGCCTGGGCCTCCGTGGCTTTGATGATGGCTTGAACCGTACGCCGGCAGCGACCACAATCCGAACCCGCGCCGCATGCCTTCGCGACCTTCTTCGTGGTCGATGCGCCGTCGGCGACCGCGTCTGCCACGGCTTGACTGGTAATCCCCTTGCACAGACACACATACATCGACGTGTTCCGTTCTACAGGTTCTCTTCGATGCGCATCATGTGCAAGAACTCGCCGACGAAAAGCGGCGGATAGGGGCCCGCGCCCGCGCCGACCATCCATTCGGCAACCTCATCGGGGTTGTCAATCCAGCGCCGCGCGTCGTCTTCGCTGTCGATCTCCTGGAGAATCAGCACCTCGCGTGGATCGTCGAAAGCCCGATAGAACCAGATCTTTCGGATACCCGCGGCCCTGAATCTGTCGGCCGCGCGGTGAACCTGCTCGATCACGGTGGACACGTCGTGGACCGACGTCATCGCGGCCACCACGACGCCCGGGGGTGCGTCCTGCGACGACGTGCCCAGCTCCAGCTTCTCCACCATTTCACCGGCGAATACGCCGGGAATGTCGGTCACGCCGACCGCGTCAAACCAGTCGAACCACACCCGTGACCGCAGCAGGTCGACAACCGGCTCAGGGTTGCGGATACCGATCGTCACCAGTACACGACCGTGGTCCCACGTCGACGCGTACACAAGAACGTGGTGGGCGCCGATGTCGGCGAGCTCCGCTCTTCGACGTTGCAGCAGGGGCCACACGCGTCCCGGATCGGGCACGCGGTAATCCGAAGCGAGTATGAGCGTTTGGGTTTGGATATCGGTCATCGGCGCTAATCACTGGCTGGCAGCGGCTTGGCTTCCTTCAGCGTCAACGGAACATCACCCACGCTCAGCGTGCCCGCACCGGCCTTGGTCACCAGAACTTCGGCGCCGGATTCGTCCACGTAACGCTTGCCCATCACGTTGCCATCGGAGAAGTCCGGATCAAGCGTTGCGCTGCCGGGATTTTCGGCGTCGAGCGGCAGCATCGGGACGCCGCCGGCGCGCAGGTCATCGAGGCGCTCCGAGGCCCTCACGACGATGACCTGCGTGTCACAAACCTGGCTGCGCAGGCGGGTGCCCGTCTTGATCATCATTGCCCCTTCGTGTCGTAACGGAACCGGGTCGCGAACATGGTCCTATCGATTGGCTCGCTCACCGGTGAGGTCGTTGACCAGCTCACGCCGGAGAACCTTGCCCGTTGGCGTGACTGGCAGCTGCTCGCGGAACACGACCCAGTCGGGTGTGCGTGAACCCCGCAGGGCCTTGCGGACGTGGTCGCGGAGTTCCTCGGGATCCGGGGCCGTCCCGTCCTCGGGCACCACGACGGCGGTGATGATCTGTCCCCATTCGGGATCCTCCACGCCGACGACCGCGACCTCTCGAACCGAAGGATGCTCGACGAGGACGTCCTCCACTTCGGCGGGCGCGACGTTTTCGCCGCCCCTGATGATCGTGTCGTCAGAACGTCCGGTGATGAACAGATACCCGCCGTGGTCGCGCATCGCGCTGTCTTTCGTCGGAAACCAGCCGTACTCGTCGAGCACAGAACCGATCTCGGCGTATGTGCCGGACACCTGCGCACCCCTGACGAATAGTTCGCCGGTTTCACCGGGCCCGACCACCGAGCCGTCCGCACCGCGGATCTGGACCTCGATGCCCGGCACGGGTTGTCCCACCGAGCCGAGCCGCTTCCTGATCGTCTCGTCGGTCGCCCGTTGCGCAGTCCGATGGTCCTCGGGTGTGAGCACCGCGATCGTCGAGCTGGTCTCGGTCAATCCATAGGCATTCACGAAGCCGACGTCCGGGAGCAGCTCCAGTGCCTTGCGCACAAGCGGCAGGGCTACTTTCGATCCGCCGTACGCCAGGCTGCGCAGTGTCGGGATCGACGTCGGATCGGTCTCGAGCTCGCTGACGATCCGGTTCAGCATCGTCGGCACCACTGTTGCGTTGGTGACCGACTCTTCGTTCACCAGGCGAATCCAGTCCTTGGGGTCGAAGTTGCGCAGGTACACCATCTTTCGGCCCGCGTAGATGTTGGACAGCGCCGCGCCCACGCCGGCGATGTGGTACGGAGGCACACAGATCAGGACGGCGTCATCGGGGGCCGCCGAGTCGAATTCGACAGTCCCGGTGACATAGCTGGTGAGGTTGCTGTGCGAGAGCTCGACCGCTTTGGGTCGCGACGTGGTGCCCGAGGTAAAGAGCAATATCGCGACGTCGTCGGGATCCGGGAAAAGCGACACCGGCTCAGCGACGCGTGCGTTCTCGACGAAAGCCTCCGACTCGATGACCTTCGCCCCGGTGGCCTGAGCGATATCGCGATACTCGCTGTCGCACACCACCAGCGGCTGCTGGAGCCGCTCGATCAACTCGCGGAGCGCATCGCTGCTCAATCGATAGTTCAGCGGCGAGAATGGCAACGCGGCACGCGCCGAAGAGAAGATCAACAGCGGCAACATCACGCCGCCGGTACCGACATAGGCGACAGTGCGGGCACCCGACGCGGCGAGAACGCCGGCGCCGCCGTCGGCCAGCGTGTTCAGCGCGGCGACGGTCAGTCGCGTGTCGTCGGACACCAACGCCACGCGGTCCGGATTGCCCGAGACCGCCATCTCGAGGAGTAGCGAAATACTCATGCTGCGATAGCGGCCTACACCGGGTCGAACTTCGATATGAGCCAGGCCCCGTTGACTTTGGTCAAGGTCACCTGGACGCTGCTCGCCGACAGCGCCGGGTCCGGCCTGTCCGTGCTGGTGGTGGTCTGGTTGATGAAGAGCAGCACCACCGCGCTGTCGGGATGCAGTTCGGACACCGCGGACTGAATCACGTCCGCCGATGTCTTCACACCCTTCTGCTTGGCCGCCGGCGTCACGATCTGCTGAGTGAACTGGTTGTAATACGACAAGAAGTCCCCGGTCAGATGCTGCTTGGCGGCCGAGAAGTCGCGGTCCAGGCTGTCCGGGGAGTAGGACAAGAGCGCCACCGTCCCGTCCGACGCGGCGCGAATCGCGCTGTGCGCGGCGTCAGAATTGGTCTGCTGGTCTGGCAGGTACTGGTAGAAATACAGTCCCGCACTCAATGCCGCCGCGCCGACGAGCAGCACGGCCGCCACCAGCGGCACCCATCTGGATTTGCACCGACGAAGCACACGGCCGACGAAGCCGGCTGGCTTCTCGGTGTCCGCCTCTGCGATCTCGCCTTGGGAGTGGTCGGCAGTCACCTCTTCGGCGTCGTCCACGTCCTGCTCTGTGGTCACGGCACGAACTCCACTCTCGACATCTTGATCTGCCCACCATCCTTTTGAACCGTCACCATCAGGCGCCACACGCGCGGTTCGTTCTGGGCGCCAGTGGCATTGCTGACCTGTGATGTCGCACTGACGAGTACCACCGCCGAGTTGCCGGACATCGACTGGACGGCCGTCGCGGTCGCGGATGACGTGGTGACGACTTTGGACTCCTGCATCACCTTGGTGAAATCATCGGCGCGGCTTTGGAAATCGTCGTGGAACTGGCCGGTCGTATTGTCGATCACGCGCTGCACGTCATTTTTGGCGTGGTTGAAATCCAACGACATCAATGTCACGACACCTTGGCGGGCCGCCGCCGCGAACTCCGCGGAGCGCTGACGCGCCGCCGCCGCTTGGCGGTGCTGCCACATCATCGCACCGCTCGCCGCCAACAGGACACAGATCAGCAGGAAGGTGAGGCCGAGAGCCACCTTGGCCCATACCCCACGACGGAGCCAGCGGCGCGGCGGCCGCGGCGCTTCGTCGACGGGCGGTTCGACGTCGGTACCTTCGCCGGTCTCGGCCTCGTCGCCCTCGGCGGTCTCGGGCGCCTGCCCGTGGGTCGGGCGCGGCACCTCGGTCGGTGTCGCCGCCGCCGTTTCGACCTCGGCGCCGTCGGGTTGTGCCTCGTCGCTTTCGGCCGACGCCTCAGACGCGCCGGACCGGGCTTGCCTGCGCAGCCGGATGGCCCGTGCGCGGGCGCGAGCCGCGGCGGCGAGCGCCTCTGCCTCGGCCGCTTCCGCCTCGGCTTCCTCCGCCATGGCAAGCGCCTCCGCCGCCGCATCCGCAGCCGCGCTGCCGGCGGGCGGTCGTTTCTCGCCGTCGTCGGTCGCCGTACTGTTCAACCGGGAGGTCCCGTTAGTCTTGTTGTCAGCCATCAGAGCCTGAACATCCGTTGCCGGACGGATCCAACGTGACCACCACCTCGAGCGCTGCAGAGATACCGACGCAGCCTATACCTCGCGCGGGGCTGCGCCGCGAATCCTTGCCGTCCGTGCTCAACGCCGGCGAGCGTCGTGTCTCCGGACGGCATACGACTCCCTCTGCTGAGGCTCTTGGGTTACGAGAATGACGTTATCATCTTCGAGTATGGGGCTACCAGGTCACCGCGGAGTTCATTCGTGGAAATGCGGGTTGACGTGCGGAAATGACGTTTCCGTGTAGCCCGACGGCGGGCGGCCTGTCCCCAACGATGCGTGTCGTCAGCCTGACCGATCCGCCGGACGATGACACCGACATCGGATCGGTCGCCGGCGTCGTCATCGCTGTCGGTTCGGATCTGGCGGCACCACGGGCCGAACACTGGCTGCAGCACGCCACATTCACGCTCACCGAGGCCCACGCCGACGATCGCCGCGTCGTTACGGTCGAATCCGTCGCCGCCGCCCTCGTCGATTTGGAGCAACGACTTCGGTGCTGGCCACAGGCGGGCACCGTCTGCGACGACGTGCTGCGGTCGGTCGATCCGGCCGCCCCCACCCTGAACGGCGTGATGACCGAATCACTGGCGTACTCAACGCTGCAGTCCGGGCCCGAATTTGCGCGTTGGCTGGTCGGGCGGGGGCCGGCGACGATGGTCAGCAGCGCGGCTCCGGTGGAATCAGACCGCGACGGTGGAACCCTGCGCATCCGGTTCAACCGGCCGCAGCGCCACAACGCGTTCAGCACCGAGATGCGTGCCGCGCTGCTGGAAACTCTCACCGTCGCGCTGCTGGATCCGTCGGTCGATGAGGTGGTGTTGAGCGGAAACGGTCCGTCCTTCTGCAGTGGTGGGGACCTGGCCGAGTTCGGTACGTTCGCCGACCCGCCGTCCGCACATCTGGCCAGGACGCGGTACAGCCCGGCGTTGGCGATCGACGAGTTGACGCGGCGGCTCGGCCGACGCTGCCGCGCAGAGGTACACGGCCAGGTGCTCGGCAGCGGCCTGGAGATGGCCGCGTACTGCGGTTGGGTGTGCGCCGATCCGCACGCCGTGCTGGGTCTACCGGAGTTGAGCCTCGGTCTCCTTCCCGGTGCGGGCGGCACCGTCAGCATCACCCGCCGCATCGGCCGATGGCGCACGGCGTACCTGGTGCTGTCGGGACGAAGCATCGACGCCGCAACCGCGCTGCGCTGGGGCCTGGTCGACGAAGTCGGGTTGTGAGCACGGCCGCGTCGAGCTGGGGTGATAGCGGGCTGGCCTGGTTGACCGGTCGGCCCGACGGGCCGCCCGACTTCGGCCGCGCCGGCATCCTGAGCCGCGCCCAATCCGTTGCCGACCGGCTCCGGGCCGCCACCGGAATCACCATCGACCTGCAGACGATGCTGAGCGGTCGGGCCGCGCTTCTGGGCGTGACCCGCGGCGGACGCGTTTCCGCGGGAAGGGCGTCGCGGCTGCTCGCCACCGCCCACGGGTGGTGTGCGGTCACGTTGTCGCGCGCGGACGACGTCGACGCGATTCCCGCGTTGGTCGAAATCGACACACTGCCCGACGACCCGTGGTCCGCTATGGCCGATTGGGCCGCCCAGCGATCCGCGGTCGCGGTGACCGAGCGGGCCCGGCTGCTCGACATCCCGGCGGCGAGCCTGGGTGAGACGGGTGCCGCGCCGCCGCTCGTTCGGGCCGCCGGGATCCGGTCGGCACCGCGGGCGGTATCGGGCGCGATCGTCGCCGACCTCAGCTCGATGTGGGCGGGCCCGCTGTGCGGGCGATTGCTCGCGCAGGCCGGCGCCGTTGTCATCAAGGTGGAAAGCAGACGCCGCCCTGACGGCACCCGGCTCGGCCCGAAGCCGTTCTTCGACTGGGTGAACGCGGAAAAACTCTCGTACGTAGTGGATTTCGAACACGATATCGCCGCCCTTCGCGACCTGCTGGCCGTCGCCGATGTGGTGATCGAGGGCTCACGGCCCGCGGCGCTGGCCCGCCGCGGCCTCGGGCCCGATCGCGACGCTTTCAGGCCGGGGCGCGTATGGCTGCGCATCACCGGCCACGGCGCCGACCCGCCGCACGCGAACCTGGTCGCGTTCGGCGACGACGCCGCGGTGTCGGGTGGGCTGGTCGGCGGAACAGCCGACGACCCGGTCTTCTGCGCAGACGCGATCGCCGATCCTCTGACCGGCCTGGAAGCGGCGGCGGCGGTGACGGATTCGCTGTCGCGCGGCGGTGGTGAGCTGATCGAATTTTCGATGGCCGCGGTGGCGGCCACCTACGCCGTGCTGCCGACGTGCGCGCCGCGGTCTCGCTGCGCCGCGCTGCCGCCGCGTCCCCCGCCACCCGGGACCGCCGGGCCGGACCTGGGAGCCGACAATGCGGTCGTGTCGCACATCGTCGCCGAAAGGCTGGGCGCCCGATGCTGATTCAGCGCGCGACGCTGCTCGACGGCGAAGTCGTGGACATCAGGGTAGGTGGGTTCATCACACAGGTGGCCGGCAACCTGCCCGCACGGCGGGGCGAGGACGTTGTCGACGCCGGGTACGGCACCGTCATCCCCGGCTTGCACGACCATCACGTGCATCTGCGCTCGGCCGCCGCGGCTTTGGAGTCCGTGCACGTCGGGCCACCATACGTGCACTGTCGCGACGAATTCGCCCGTGCCCTGGCGAGCGCCGAACCGGACAGCGACGGCTGGATCCGCGCGATCGGCTACCACGAGTCCGTCGCCGGCCCGCTCGATCGGGTCGTGCTGGACGCGCTCTCGCCTGCGGCACCCGTTCGGGTGCAACACCGCAGTGGGGCGCTGTGGATTCTCAACTCCACCGGCTTGGCGGTGATCGACATGGCCGATCATCGCGACGGCCGGTTGTTCCGGTCGGACGGACAGTGGGTGCACACACCACTGCGCCGCGAACCGTCGCTGCGCCGGGTATCGCAGCGGCTGGTCGGGTTCGGTGTCACCGGCGTCACCGACGCCACCCCCGGCCAGGGCTTGAGCGACGTCGAATCCCTGGCGGCGGCTTGCCGATCCGGTGAACTGCGGCAGCGGCTGCACTGCATGGCCGACCTCGACGTCGGGGACGTGCCCGGCATCACGGTCGGGCCGGTGAAAATCATCCTCGACGACGACGCGCTCGACCTCGGACAACTGGAACGCACGGCACGCCAATGCCATTCGCGTGACCGTGGCGTGGCGGTGCACTGCGTGACCGACACTCAGCTCGTCATCACCATCGCGGCGCTGCAATCCGCCGAGGCCCATCCGCTCGACCGGGTCGAACATGCCGCGGTGGTTCCCGACGACACGCTCGACGACCTCGCCGGTTTGGGTGTCACGGTGGTGACTCAACCGAACTTCGTCGCCGAGCGCGGCGATGCGTATCTGTCGGAAGTCCCCTCGTCCACACGACACCAGCTGTGGCGCTTGCGGTCTCTGCTCCGCCACGAAATCAAAGTGGCGCTATCCACCGATATGCCTTTCGGCCACGGCGATCCGTGGGCGGCGATGCGTGCCGCCGTGCACCGGACGACCACCAGCGGAGCCATCCTCAGCGCAGCCGAACGCGTCCCGCCGGTTGCCGCCTTGACGATGTTTCTTGGCCGGCCAGACCGGCCCGCGGAGTCACGGACGGTGGAGCCGGGCCAGCCGGGCGACCTGTGCATGCTCGGCGCACCACCGCGGGAGGTTCTCGCCACGCTTGAATCCGGCATGGTGACCGCGACGATCATCGGCGGCCAGATCGCCTAGCGCCTAACTCAGCCGGTCCTTCATCACCTTGCCGGTGGCGTTGAGCGGCAGCGCGTCGAGGAACTCGACAAATCGCGGAACTTTGAAGCCGGCCATCCGATTTCGGCTCCAGTCGAGCAGCTCGTCGGCGGTGACCGCAGCTTTCGGCACCACGAAGGCCTTGCCCACCTGCCCGAGCCGGTCGTCGCGCACCCCGATCACCGCGGCCTGCGCCACCGCGGGATGCTCCAGCAGGAAACCCTCGATCTCGGCCGGGTAGGCGTTGAAGCCGCCCACGATGAACATGTCCTTCTTGCGTCCGACGATCCGCAGGCGGCCCGCATCGTCAAAATTTCCCAGGTCTCCGGTGTGCAGCCAGCCCTGCTCGTCGATCGCCTCGGCGGTGGCGACCGGATCGTCGAGATATCCCTTCATGACGCTGTAGCCACGCACCAACACCTCGCTGTCGTGGGCGATGCGCACCTCGACGCCGTCGCACGGGAGCCCGGCGGTGGTAGCGACGTCCTCGAAGGAATCCCCCGGTCGGGACAGCGTGACGTTGCCGGCCTCGGTGAGACCGTACCCCGTCATCAGCGTCTGGAACGGCAGTTCCTCGTGCACCCGGCAAACGAGCTCAACGGGAATGTCTGCAGCTCCCGTGACGCCCGCCCGCAAAGACGACAGCTTGCTCTTGTCGCTGACCGTGAGCAGCGAATGATACAGCGTCGGCGGCCCCGGAAGCATCGTGACACGTTCGCGGGCAATCAGTTCCACGACGCGATCGACATCGAAGACGGGGACTGGGAGGATCGTTGCACCGCGGAGCAGAGAGGCGATGCAGCCTGCCTTGTAGCCGAAGGTGTGGAAGAACGGGTTGACGATCAGATAACGGTCGCCCTCGCGCAGATCGGCCAGCTCGGCCCATTCCTCGTACATCCGCAGCGTCTGGCGGTGATCCATCATCGCGCCTTTGGGCCGGCCGGTAGTGCCGGACGTGTAGATGATGTCGGCGATGTCGGTGCCAGCCACCTCGCGCTCAAACGGTGTGCCGCTGTTGAGGAAGTCGGACTTGATGTCGATCGCCGGGATTCCAGCCGGGACGCTGAATTCCCGTCCCAAAAAACCGTTTTCGACGAGCACGGCCTTCGCCCCGCTGCGCCGGATGATGTCGGCGGCCTCCGCCGTCTGGAAGCGGGTGTTGACCGGAACCAGCACGCCTGCGGCGGTCACCAGACCGAATGCGGCGATGATCCAGTCGGCCGAGTTGGGCGCCCAGATCGCGACCCGGTCACCCTTCTCGATTCCCACTGCCGCGAAGGCACCCGCGGCACGGCGGACCCGATCGGTCAACTCGGTGAAGGTAAGCCGCCGCGGGCCGTCGACGACCGCCTCGGCATCACCGAAGCGGTCGCCGGCGCTGCGGACCATCTCCGGGATGGTCCGCCAACCTTGATTGCCCGGCGCGCCCCCGCAAGCGGGAGGTACCCCCACCTCAGGCTTCGCCCGCATCGTCGCCGAGCGCCTCACACCGTCACTAACCGAGACAGGTTGCCGCCCATCACCTTCGCCTGGTCACTTTCGCTGAGGTGTCCGAGTGCGTCGGCGAAGTGGGTGGGCTGCGCCAGGCCTTCGGGGTGCGGGTAGTCCGAGCCGAACAGCACCCGGTCCACCCCGATCAGGTCGATCAGATCACTGACGCCGTCTTCGTAGAACGGGCTGACGTGGATCCGTTTCTTGATCTCCTCCACCGGATCCCCCGGGAAGCTCTCCGGCGTCTTCTTGGAGACGTCTGCCAGCTGATCCAGCAGCGGCGCCAGCCACTTGGAGCCGTTCTCGATCACCGCCACCTTCAATTCCGGGAACCGGAACAAAGCGCCGTGAATCACCCACGACGCCACCGCATCCTGGACCGGGCGCCACTCGTTGAGCATCGCGAACGCGTTGGTCTGGAACGGCAGCATCTCCCGGTCGCCGCCGTCCCATTCCGCGGTGTACCGGGCATAGCCACTGTCCGACGAGTGCATCGCGACGAGCACGTCGTGCTCGATCACGCGCTGCCAGAACGGATCGAACTCGGGTAACGCGAACGACCGCGGGCCGCGGTACCCGGGCACCGGAGCGGGCCGCACCAGAACCGCCCGCGCACCGCGTGCCACCACCCAGTCCAGCTCCTCGATCGCCTTCTCGACAATCGGCAGGCTCACCACCGGGACAGTGAAGATGCGGCCTTGATAGTTGAAACCCCACACCTCATCCAGCCATTGATTCAGCGCATGGACGACAACTTGGATCAGCGCCGGATCGTCGCGCATGCGCTCCTCGACGAGGCTCGCCAGCGTCGGGAACATCAACGAGCGGTCAACCCCCAACTCGTTCATCATCTCCAGGCGCGGCCCCGGTTCGCGGAACGCCGGGATCGCCCGCATCGGCTCGCCGAAGATCTCGCGGCGGCTCTTGCCCTCGGGGTTGCCGTTCTTGAAGTACTCCTCCATCGCTCCCGGGCGGGCGACCACCTCGAACGTGGGGTTGGGGATGTAGTCGCTGATGTGCCCGCGGATCGCGATCTTCGTCCTGCCGTTTACCTGCACGTACTGGATCACGTCCTTATACGCCTTGGGCAGGAACTGGGTCAGCGAGTCCTGCGTCTCGTACAGGTGGTTGTCCGCATCGAACAGCGGATACGGCAACTCTCGTGTTGGCATGAGATCCTCCGTTTGCTATTTATGAGAACGATATTCTCCATCACGGCATATTGCAATGTCCTCCCCCAGGTCCTCACGTACCAGCTGCTTTTGCACCTTGCCGCTCGCGGTTCGCGGATAGTCGTCGACTTCGTAGGACTCCTCCGGCCATTTCTGCCTGGCCACACCCATCCGCTCGAAGTGGTTCCGGATCTCCTCCGGCGTCGGCATCGTGTGGCCGGCTCTGATGCGCAACACGGCCGCGGCGTGCTCCCCGAGCCGAGCGTCGGCGGCGGCCACCACGACTGCCTCCGCGACGGCAGGCATCCCCAACAGCACCTCCTCGACTTCGAGTGCGCTGATGTTCTCGCCGCCGCGGATGATGATGTCGGCTTTACGGTCGGTGATCGTGAGATAGCCGTCGTCGTCGATCACCCCGACGTCGCCCGTGCGATACCAGCCTTCGTCGTCGAACGCGCGCTCCGTCAGGGCCTCGTCGGTGTATCCGAGGCACAGATCCGGGCCGCGGCTGAAGATTTCGCCGTCGTCGGCCAGCCGGATCTCGACGCCGGGCCGGGGAATCCCGTCGGTGAAGAGCCGCTTTTCCGCGGGCCCGTCGTGCGGCGTCGCGGTGATCGACGGGTGTTCGGTGCTGCCGTAGGACCGGAACACATGAACGCCGAGATCGTCGAGCCTTCGGGTGACCGCGGCCGGTACCGTCGACCCGCCGAGGCCCGCGGTCTTGAGGTGACGCCGGTGCTCGTCGGTGCAGTCCGGATGGTCGAGCAGGCTGGTGAAGAAGTACGGCGGACCACCGCCAACGGCCAGCCCATCGGTTTTCATCAGTGCCAGCACCGCTGTCGGTTCCCAGTTGTCGCAGAGATCGATGGACGCGCCCTGCAGCACCGGGATCAGAAAGGCGCCCAGCATGCCGATGAAGTGTCCCACCGGGGCCGCGGTCAGCTGCCTGCCGCGATTCGGCGGGTATCCGGCGAGAAGCTGCCGGGACTCGCAGCACAGCGTTTGATGACTGTGGATGACACCCTTGGGATCGCTGGTGGTGCCCGAGGTGAACGCGATCAACGCCGGCTTGCTCGGGTCGGTGGCGATGGTGCCCGACATCGGCTCCGCGGCGAGCAGGTCGTCGAAATCTCGACCGACCAGGCCGACGATGGGCACGTCGGCGCAGAGGTCCTGCTGATAGGACATGCGCCCGAATCGTTCGGTGGTGACGAACACGCGGGGCCGCGCGGTCGCCATGATGTGGCCAACCTCCTTGCGGCCGTAAAAGTGAACGATCGGCACGATCACCGCCCCCAGGAACGCCGAGGCCCAGAAGGTGGCGGCGGCTTCCATCCAGTTCGGCAGCTGGAACGCCACCACGTCACCCGGTCCGACGCCGCGGGCCCGCAATCCCGCCGCGAGCCTGCGCGCCACCCGATCGACATCGCGGAACGTCCCCGACCACGGTCGCGCCGTCGAGTGCACCCGAAACGACGTGTCCGGAGCGGTCGCAAGACCGCGGGCCAGCAGTTCGCCGATGGTGTCTTGAGTCCACCAGCCTTTTTCCCGGTAGCGCTTGACCAGCTGAACGGGAATGGGCCGCAAGGAAAGACTGGGACGTGTCATGGCATCGGTGATGCTATTCTCCGCGTACGAGAATGCCAATACCAAACCGGAGAACGCTTCATGGTTGACCTGGAGCTCGACCAGGGCGTGGCGGTGTTGACCATTGACCGCCCGCGCGCCCGCAACGCCATCGGGCTGGACACCATGGCGCAGCTGGAGAAGGCGCTCGACGCGGCGGAAGGCGCCCGGGCTCTGATCATCAAGGGCGCGGGCGAGCGCGCGTTCGTCTCGGGTGGCGACCTCAAGGAGCTCAGCGCGATCAGGACCACCGAAGAAGCGTCTGCCATGGCGTGGCGGATGCGATCGATCTGCGACCGGCTGGCGGATTTTCCCGCTCCGGTCGTGGCAGCGTTGAACGGACACGCGTTCGGCGGCGGTGCCGAGGTGGCGGTGGCCGCCGACATCCGGGTGGCCGCCGACGACGTCAAGATCGCCTTCAATCAGGTGGCCCTGGAGATCATGCCGGCCTGGGGCGGCGCCGAGCGACTCGCCGCGCTTGTCGGAAGGGGCAAGGCGCTGCTGCTGGCGGGCTCCGGAATGGTGCTCGGCGCCGCCGAAGCCGAACGCATCGGCTTGGTGGATCGGGTGTTTCCCCGGTCATCGTTCGACGACGGATGGCAGTCGATCGCCCGGTCGCTCGCGAACCGCCCGGCGGGCGAAATCAAGCGCGTCATAAGTGGAGTTTCCGCTGACGAAGCGGTCGCGGCTTTTGCAAGATTGTGGGTGGCGGACGCACATTGGCAAGCCGCGGAAAAAGTGATGAGGCGGACCACATGACCATTACCAAGAGCGCCCTCACGCGCGTCGGCTCGGCGGTGCCGCTGGCGATAGCAGGCGCGATGCTGGCGGGCGCTCCGTCACACGCGGACGACGTCCTCCACAGCGTCAGCTACACCGTCACGGCGGACAACCCGATCTACGCGGACATCTACTACCTGGGCCAGGAGCCGCCGAATTTCGCTGATTACAGCCACAACCCGTATCAGTTCGTGCCGAACGTGGAGGCCGATATCGGCCCCGGCAAGCCGTGGTCGTACAACCTGATGTTGGCGGACCCCTACCAGTGGGCGTTGGTCACGGCCAGCACCGGCACCGAGCCGGGCACACCGAATTTTCACTGTCAGCTCACGGTGGACGGAGTAGTCGTCGCGACCAAGGACGGCCCCAAGGGCGTGCTCTGCTCGCTACGTACCTGGTGAGACGGCCGGCTCGCCCTCCAGCTGACGTAGATAGCGCTCGACGATGTTGACGGTTTCGGCGTGGCCGCCGGACATCCCGAGGGCTTTTTCTAATACCAGTAGCTGCGAAACGCCCATGGTGAGCACGATGGCGACAACAGGCGGCAACTCGTCGGGGCCCAGTCCGTAGCGTTGAAGCGCGCCCGCCACCGCCTTGCTCTGCTCGTCGCGGAATCGCTCCGCGTAGTAGGCGATCTCCGCGCGGAGGTCCTTGCGGTGGTTGGCCAGCGCGGTGAACTCCATTGTCAGCGCGGTGTCGGGCGACTCGGTATGAAATTTCCAGAGCGCCCAAAGCGGTTGCGGCGACTTCAGGATCTCGGACTGGTATTTGAGTCCCAGTTCGGCTCGGCGCCGGAACACCGCCATGAACAGGTCGTCCATCGTGCGGAAGTAGTAGTGCACCAGTTGGGGTTTGAGACCTGCCTTCTGCGCCACTCGGCGGGAGGTCACTGCGGCATAGCCCTCTTCGAGCATCAGCCGCTCGGCGGCATCGAGCAGCACGCCGCGATTCTTCGCGTCGGGCGCCCCGATTCTCCGCGCCGATGCCATGCCATCACTCCGAACTCTCGCCCCGACTCGCCGATCGTAGCCTCGGCCGACGGGGCGTCCTTGACCATGACCTACCACCATGCTAAGCAGGTGCACAGCATTTTGACTCGCGATTCGACCTCATCTCCGGAGGCAAGCAAAACATGAGCAACTACGACTCGGTCGACTACTTCACCGATCAGTCGCTCGTTTCCGACCCTTATCCGTACTTCGATTACCTGCGCAGCAAGAGTCCTGTCGTGGTGGAGCCGCACCAAGGGGTGGTGGCCGTCACCGGCTGGGACGAGGCGAACGCGGTGTACAAGGACACCGAGTCGTTCTCGTCCTGCGTCGCCGTCGCCGGCCCGTTCACGCCGATGCCGTTCGTGCCCGAGGGCGACGACATCTGTGCGCAAATCGAAGAGCACCGCACCGAGATCCCGATGTACGAGCACATGGTGACCATGGATCCCCCCAACCACACCCGGGCGCGGTCGCTTCTTTCCCGGCTGTTGACACCGAAACGGCTCAAGGAGAACGAGGACTTCATGTGGCGGCTGGCCGATCGCCACATCGACGAGTTCATCGCCGACGGACAATGCGAGTTCCTGGCCGCATACGCGAGGCCGTTCTCGCTGCTGGTGGTCGCCGACCTGCTCGGCGTTCCCGAGGACGACCACGACGAATTCCGCGAGGCATTCGGGGCCGCGCGACCCGGCACCCGGATCGGGGCGCTCGACCACGAGCCGATCGCGACCAACCCGCTGGAGTGGGCCGACGAGAAGTTCAGCTGCTACATCGAGGACCGCCGGCGCCAACCGCGCGACGACGTGCTGACCGCGCTGGCCACCGCGAAGTACCCGGATGGGTCGACCCCGGAGGTGTTCGAGGTCGTGCGCACGGCGACGTTCTTGTTCGGCGCCGGGCAGGAGACGACCGCCAAGCTGCTGAGCGCGGCGCTGCGGGTGCTCGGCGATCGGCCCGATCTGCAGCAAGCGCTGCGCGACGACCGTAGCCGCATCCCGACGTTCATCGAGGAATGCCTGCGCATCGAGAGCCCGGTCAAGAGCGTGTTCCGGCTGGCGCGCAAGACAACGAAGGTCGGCGATGTCGACGCCCGCGCCGGCACCACGGTGATGGTGAGTCCCGGTGCGGTCAACCGCGATCCGCGCCGGTTCGAGAATCCGCACGAGTTCTCACTCGACCGCCGCAACGTCCGCGAGCACATCGCGTTCAGTCGGGGCATCCACTCATGTCCCGGCGCGCCGCTCGCGCGGGTCGAGGGCCGGGTTTCGCTGGAGCGGATTTTGGACCGGATGGCCGACATCACGATCGACGAGGACAGGCACGGGCCTGCCGACGACCGGCACTACACCTACGAGCCGACCTTCATCCTGCGGGGGCTCACCGACCTGCACATCAAGTTCACTCCGAACGGGTGACTTTATGTGTCCCCGCGAACCCATAGGGTCTGGCCGTTGGTCCCCAGGCAAGTGAGGAAGAGACCGTCCGGCGACTGCGCGACATAGGTCTCGTAGCCCGCGCAGTTGGAGTTCTCGTCCTTGATCCCGGCCATCGGCGGGGACCGGAACCATCGAGGGTCGTATCGCCGGGGCGAGCCGCAGAACACCAGCCGCCCCCAGTCGGTGACCCCGAACACGTAGTAGGTGGTGCTGTCGCACCCCGCGCCCAGGACGACGCCCGGGACGATCCCCGGTGTGCAACTGGGGTAGTCGCACACGGTCGGCCCGGCGGCGGCGGGCGGTGCGGGTGCGGCCAGTACGCCAGCGGTCAACAACGCGGCGGCGGCGGCTGCGATCGCGAATCGCACTCCGTTACTCTGGCACAGGCGAGAAGGAAATTCTCTATTTCGGAGAAGAGAGTTGGTACAGTGCCGCGAGCCGGAGAGCCGTCGATAGAAGACGCCGAGGCGGAGGCCGCACAGGCCGAGGCCCGTGCCGAGGCGGCCCGGGCCCGCGCGGCGCGGCTGCGCAAGCAAGCCGAGGAGGCGGCGACGCCGCCGACGCCCCGACGGCGGCTGCGGCGCCCGAGATGGCTCCGCCTCCCGCCGTGGAGGGCGGTCGCGGTCGGCGCGGCGATCGTCCTGATCTGCGCGCTGTTCGGGGCCAGCGGTTTCATGTGGTGGCACCACCGCCTGGCCGTGCAGGACCGCCAGCGGGCGAAGGAATACACGGCGGCGGCGCGCCAAGGCGCCGTCAACCTGATGTCGATCAACTACAACACCGCCGAGCAAGACGTGCAACGCATGATCGACGACTCGACGGCTCCGCTCAAGGGGCAGTACCAAGACAGCGCTAAACAGCTGGTCAAGGCCATCAAGGACGGCACGGTCGTCACGAAGGTGACGGTGAACGCCGTTGCGGTCGAGTCGATGAGCCGCGATTCGGCGGTCGTGCTCGTGGCGGCGACAACCCAACGGCACAACGCGCAAGACCCGGTGGACCGGCCGGCGACATGGCGCATGACGATCACCCTCGACAGGGACGGCGGGCAGCCCAAGATGTCGAAGGTTGAGTTCATGGGCTGACGCGCTCACCCGATTGGGGTCAGCTTGAACGGCATGTTAACGGTCAGCCACTGATTCCTGCCGCAGGCGCCGCTGTTCCCCGTGGTCTTGTCCCAGCCCACGAAGTTGCCTGGAGCAGCGATATCCGGGGAGAATACGTACCTCTGTAGTCCGGGCGCCGCGGTGCCATCCCAGCACGGTTGCCAGTTGTCCAGTTGGCGGTGGACAATCCACTGCCCGTCCGAACATTTCGTATCTGCGCTCCACCCTTGGCTGCTGGTGACCCGGCCGGTGCAGTCAAGGTAATCCGTGCACGTGGTGGTGACGGTCCAGGTGGCCGTCACGGTCGCCTCGTCGTGATAGGAGTCGTTCGTCTGGGCCCACTGCCCGTCCGAAAAGGCGGTGTAGGTTCCGTTCGGGGGCGGGTCACAGACGACCGCGCCGGCCGGGGACGAGGTGGCGACACTGACGACGGTCGCGGCCGCCACCAGTGTGGCGCCCACTATCGCGGGAACTCGCAGCATCGTTCGCTCCTCACGTCTGCGGCGTCAAGATCAGGTCTTTCCAGTTCTTGGGCGCTTTCGGATTGACCAGATCCGACTCTTGATAGAGATGGCCGTCGGGTGCCACGTACTTCCCGGTGCTCGGGTCGTAGTTCGCGACGGCCACCGACGGACCGGGCGCGGAACCGCTGCTACTGAACGCACTGGGCGCCGCGGCGGGCGCGCCACCCGTGTCGGTGGGCGGCGCCGGAACGTCCGACGCCGGCGGTCCCGGCGGCGGTCCTTGCGGCGGTCCGGTCTCCGGGCTTTCGGCGCTGGCCGGCGCCAGCGGTGCGGCCGGTGGCGGGGGGGCTTGCGGACCGGGCGGCGGTCCCTGCGGCGTTCCTGCTACCGGGGCGTATTCATGGTCGCCGTAGGTGACGCGGTCGTCGGGGGGCACGCCCTGTGCGAGCAGGTTCGGGTCCAGCGGGTACGGACCGAGCGCATGTTGGCGCATCGCAATCGGCTGATACGGTTTGTCGCTGTCACAGATGTCGACCGTCGGCGCGCGCTTGCCCGGGTGACCCAGGCAGGGGTAGTTGCGGGCACCCCGGACACCGATCGGCGAATCCTGCGGCAGTTTGCAGTACAGCCCGTCGGGGGTATCGGCCTCGGTTTCGTCGGCCGGTGACCGCCATTGGTTGGGCGGCAGGAACCCGACCGTGCACACCGGCGGGTCGGCCACCGTGATAAGAAAGTCGCCCTGCGCTTGGCCGGTGTAGTTGTTGGCGCCGTTGAATGACTGAGTGGCGGCGACGAACGGCGGCAACAGCACCAGCAGCTGCTCCAATGCCGGGCGGTATGTGACGGCGACCTGTCCGATCGTGACGAGGTTGGCCAGCAACACCGGCAGCGTGGGTTTGACCTGGCCGAGCAGGCGGGAGGCCTCTTGGGCGGCACCGGTTCCGGTGTGCAGCAATGTCCGCACTTGCGGGTCGTTGATCACTACTTGGCCCGTGACGCCGGCGAGGCTGCGCGCCCATGTTCTGATTGCGTCGGTGGTGTCGGCCTGCGTATCCAGCAGCGGCGCGGTGTCGTTGAACAGCGTTGCGGCGCGGTCGGCGACGCCGTTGATGTCGTGGGACACCGTGGCAGAGGAGTCGAACAACGACCCCAGGTCATACCCGGACCCGTTGAGGCCCTGGAACGACTCGTCGAGCAATTGGTGCAGCTTGTCTTTGGGGATGCTGCTGATCAGCGCGCTGGTCTGGTCGAGCAGGGGCCCGACGTCCTGCGGGATCGTGGTGTCGCGCATCGGGATCACCGAGCCGTCGCGCAGGTAGGGACCCGACGTGGTGCGCGGGCGCAGGTCCACGTACTGCTCGCCGACCGCCGAGATGCTGCGCACGTCAGCCTGCAGGTCGGCCGGGATCTTCGGCGAGGTGTTCAGGGACATCGTCGCCTTCGCGCCGGTATCGGTCAGCGCCACCCCGGTGACCTTGCCGATCTGCACACCGCGGTAGGTGACGTTGGAAAACCGGTACAGCCCACCGGTGGTCGGTAGCTCCAGCATGACGGTGATGTGCCCGATGCCCAACAGGGTGGGGACCTGCATGTAGACGAACACCATCACCAGCACCCCGACGATCGACGCAATCGTGAAGATCGTCAACTGGATTCGGACAAACCGTGTCAGCATCAGCGTCCGCCCTGATCCATCGGCGCGAAATCCACCGGCGCCGACTGGGTCTCGGCCGGATACGGTCCCCCGGCCGGCGGTGCCGGCGGCGGCCCCGCGGACGGCGGTGCCGGCGGCGGCCCCGCGGACGGCGGCGGTGGCACCGCCACCCCTAGCTGATCCCAGGTTGGCGGCGGTAGCGGCTGACCCCACGGCGGGGGTGGCAGACCAGGAGGTTGCGGCGGAGGTGGCACAGCCCAGGGCGGCACCGGCAGCCCGCCGTTGCCCATCACCGGTGGCGGCCCGCTTCCCTGTGGCGGGACGGCGACCAGGGCATTGCCGGGGTTATTCCGGTAATACGCGTCGTAGCCGGGGTCCCCCGGCGCCGGTACCATCTCAGCGCCGTCCACACCCCAGCGGGTGCCTAGGAAAAGCGTTCGCCGCAACTTGGTGACCGTGAGATCGAGTATGGCGAACAGGTTGAAGTAGTCGCCCTTGAGGCCCCGGTCGATGAGCTGCTGGCCGTAGGGGAACACCGTCGCGTACGCCAGGGCGTCGTCGAGGCCGGGCCCGATGTCGGCCAGCGCGCGGAACGTCGGCTCGAGGTTTTGCAGGTTTTTCACCAGGTCGTCCTTGGAGTCGTTGACGAGCCGGGTGGCGGTGTCGCTGAACACCCCGAGCTTCTCCAGCGCGGTGGTGATGTTCGGGCGCTCGCGGATCAGCACGTCCAGTGCCGGCGGTATCTTGTTCAGCGCCTGGGTGATCACGTCGCGTTGCCCGGCTAACGTGTCGGCGAGTCGGTTCAGTTCCTGAATGGACCCGATGAGGTTGTCGCGCTGTTGGTCCAGTGTGCCGACGAAGTCGTTCAGCCGGGTGAGCAGATCGCGGATCTGGGTTTCGTGTCCGGACAGGGCGGCGTTGGTGTTGTGGATGATGTCGCCGATCTGCCCCAGTCCCCCGCCGTTGACGACGGCTGCCAGCGACGACAGTGTCCGCTCGGTCGACGGGTACGTCGACGAGCGGTTCAGCGCGATGGTGGCGCCGGGTTCGAGCCGTCCCGTTGGCGGCTGGCCGGGCGGCGGGTTCAGTTCCACATGCATCGACCCCAGCAGGCTGGTCTGCCCGACGGACGCAACCGCATTGGCGGGCACGACGGTACCGGGCTTGACCGAGATCTCCACGTCGGCGTGCCAGCCCTGCACCGTCATCTTGCCGACGCTGCCGACCACGACGTCGTTGATCATCACCGGCGAATTCGACTCCAGTGTGCCCACATTGGCGATCTCGACGTGGTAGATGTTGGCGCTCGGCCCGCGTCCCACCGCACCGGGCAACGGCAGCGAGTTCAAGCCCGAGAACGCGCATCCGGTGGCGGTGAGCATCGCGCAGCTGCCGATCGCCACCAGGCCGCGTACCCGCTTTCGCCCGGTCATGATGGTGGTGTCCCTTCGCTGGGCGGCGGCGGGGCCGGTGCAGGCGGCGGTGGCTGCGCCGGCATCAGCAGGTCCGGCAGATTTTGCGGCGCCTGTGGTCCGACGACCGGCGGTCCCGGCATCGGGGAGCCCGGCCACAACGCCGGCGATGGTGCTGCGGGCAGCGGTGAATACATGCCGGGGGGCATGGGAGGCAGGCCCACATTTGCATACCCGAGGGGAGGCGGCACATCGCCGTTGAGCCCGGTGTACGCCGACACCGGGGACGGCTGCTCGGGTGGTGGCCCCGGCGGCGCGCCGGCGCCCCCGGGCGTCAGGCTCTGGTCGGTATAGACGACGTTGGTCCGGGCGGGCATCAGGTACGGGGTGGTCGGAAGCGGATCGTAGTTGAAGTTCAGCAGGCGCGCTGCGGGGCCGAGGTACTGGTAACACAGCTTGGCGGTTTCGGGCGCGGTGGCGTTCTCGATGGCGCCGATCATCGTGCAGATGGCCGCCAGCGGACTGGAGAAATTGTTGAGCACAAACGATCCGATAATAGAGTCGGTGTTGGGGTTGTAATCGGCGTAGCCGTTGGCGATCCCGTTCGGCGCGACGTGCAAAAGCTGTTCGAGGTCCTTTTTGTGATCGGCGAGGTTTTGGGTGACGTCGGCCAACCGCAGAACCTGTTCGCTGGTCTTGTCGCGCGTTTCGTGGATGAACCGCTGGACGTCGCCCACCGCAACCGACAGGTTGGTCAGCGCGGCGTCCAGGTCGGACCGGCTGTCGTCGAGCACGCTGGTCAGCGTCGCGAGCCGGTCTTGGAATTGCTCGATCTGGGTATTGCTGTCGCGCAGCGCGGTGACGAAGGTTTGCAGGCCCTTGATGATGTCGACGATGTTTCCGCTGCCGTCGGCCAGGATTCGCCCGACCCCGGACAGTTGGGCCAGCGTCTGGCGCAGCTTGTCGCCGTTGCCGTTCAGCGCGTTGGCCGCACTGTCGATGAACCGTCCTATGGAGGTGGTGGAGACCTGGCTGCTGGGTCCCAAATCCGTTGCCAGGCGCATCAATTGGGTCTTGACCTCGTCCCACTCGACTGGCACCGCGGTCCGGTCGATCGGGATCACCGCATTGTCGGGCATCGTGGGCCCGCTGGTCCGGTACGCCGGTGCCAGCTCGACGTAGCGCGCCGCGATGAGGTTCTGCGCGACGATCACCGCCTTCGCATCGGCCGGGATGGGCAGGTCCCGGTCGACGTTCATGACCATCTTCACCTGGGTGCCCTGCGGCTGGATGGATTTGATGCTGCCGACTTTGACGCCGGAGACGCGCACCTGGTCGCCCGGGTAGACCGCGGTGGCGGTGGTGAAGTAGGCGGTGATCGTCTTGGGCTTCAAGTAGGTTTCCCGGACCACGAAGAACGCGGCCGCGAGGATCAGCCCTGCGAGGACGACCGCCAATCCCGCGAGAAGTCGGTTCCGGCTCATCATTGGCCCCACCGCTCGTAAGGCTGCGGGATCCCGTTGTAGGGGAACGGGATCTCCGCGCGTGGCCCGGCGTTATCCGGCGGTTGCCCGATATTCACGCCCCTTCGGAACCCGAACACGTAGTCGAGGAACGGCTGCAGAATTTGAAGCTGGAGCAGATTGGCGACATACGCGTTGTAGTACGGCCCGTTGGCGGTGAGTTCAGCCGCGGTGATCTCGTATTTCGCCAAACCGGGCAGCGCTTTGGCGATGTTGTCGCGGTTCTTC
This sequence comes from uncultured Actinomycetota bacterium, assembly GCA_963811535.1. Classification (GTDB taxonomy): domain Bacteria; phylum Actinomycetota; class Actinomycetes; order Mycobacteriales; family Mycobacteriaceae; genus Mycobacterium. The sequence goes on from CAWERF010000006.1 coordinate 591,492, forward strand.
TCCAGCATCGCGGTCACCGAGTTGAGCCTGTCCAGCACCGGCCCGAGGTCCTTCTCGTCGTCATGCACCAGGCCGGACAGCTGCTTGGACACTGCCGACGTGTTGGCGAGCAGGTCAACGATCGCCTGGCGCCGAGCCACCAGTACGTCCAGAAGATCGTTGGCGTCCAGGATCAGCGTGTTGACCTGCTGGCTGCGCTCGGACAGGATCCCCGCGACATTGCCGGTGCTCTTGAGAAGTTCGCCCAGCGTCTTGTTGCGGCTGTTGAGCGACTGCGACAACCGGGTCAGCCCGTCGAAGGTCGACCGCAGTTGCGGTGCAGTCTGATCGATCGTCGACGACAGCGTGTCCAGCGACTGGTTCAGCGTCTGGGTGTCGGTGTCGGCGGCGTAGCTGGTGAGATCGCTGACCGCCTCGGTCAGCGAGTACGGCGAGGAGGTGCGCGATTTCGGGATGACGTCGGAGGAGCGCAGCACGCCGGGACCTGCCGACTCCAACGTCAGCACCCGCTCACCCAGCAGGGTCCCGGTGCGAATGTGAGCGGTGGTGTCCTCGCCGAGCTGGATGCTGCCCGGAACGGTGAACGTCACCAACGCATCGCCGTGCTGGAGTGCAACATCCGACACGGTGCCCACCTTGATGCCCGACACCGTCACGGCGTTGCCCGCCGCGAGGCCACCGGCCTCGTTGAACAACGCCTGGTGCCTGATGGCCGTCGCCATCGACGCCAGCCGCTGGGGCTGAAGGCCGATCGCGATAACGAGCACGATCAGGACGGCGCCGATGATGCCGGCCCTGATGAGTTGGGATCCGCGGTACTTCAGCATCAGGACTCCGCGCACCTCCCGCCTTCTTGCTTGATCCACGGGAACACGACTGTGCGTCCCTGCAGGTCGGTGAACCGCAAACTCAGTCCGCAGATGTAGTAGTTGAAAAAGCTGCCATAGGCGCCGGTCCGGACCAGCTTGCGGTAGTTCTCCGGCGCCTTCTTTAGTGCGGTGTCGAGTCGATCCTTTTGGTTATCGAGGTTCGGGGCCAAGCGATTCAGCTGGTCGATCGTGCCGGCCAGCGGCGGGCGCGCCGCGGTCAGCAGATCGGTCAGCGACGCGGTGCCGTTGTCGAGGGAGGTGATTGCGTCGCCGATCGGATCACGGTCCTGTGCCAGGCCGCTGACCAGCCGCTGCAGCCGGTCCACCGCACCGGAGAACTTGTTCCCGTTTTCCGACAGTGTCCTTACCACCGTGTTGAGGTTGTCGATCAACTGCTGAACCGTTTGGTTGTTGTCGGCCAAGGCGTTGCTGAACGACGACGTTCTCGCAAACAGGGATTCCAGGGTCGGGCCCTGGCCCTGAAAGACCTGGATCAGCGACGCCGAAAGCGCGTTGACGTCTTGCGGGTTCAGCCCCTGGATCACCGGTTTGAGGCCGCCCAGCAGCAGGTCGAGATCCAACGCTGGCGCGCTGCGGTCGATCGGGATCTGAGACCCGGGCGGCAGAATCCTGGTCGAGCCAGGGCCGTCGAGCAGCTCCAGATAGCGGTCGCCGACCAGGTTGAGGTAGCGCACCGCCGCCTTGGTCCCGGTGGTGAGCACGATGTCGCGGTCGGCGTCGAACTTCACCAGCACCGTCTTGTCGGGGCGCAGCGAGACGCTGTTGACCGTGCCTACCCGGATACCGGCCACCCGCACCGTATCGCCACCCTTGAGCCGCGACGCGTCGGCGAACACGGCCGAATATCCGTTGGTGGAACCGGTGCGGTACTGGCCGAAGATGAAGAACAGGAACGCGGTCAGCACCGCCATCACGATCGCGAAGATCCCGAATTTGACCAGCGTCGCGCGCCAGCCGCCCCTCATCCGGGCATCCCGATCTGCGCGCTGTTGCGTGGTGGCCCGGCGATCGGCCCGAACAGCCACTGCTTGAGGGCATCGGAGTTCAGCAGGATTCCCTGGTTTCCGTATTTCCCCGGGTCGGTGCCGATGTCGGCGACGACGTAGGGCGGACGGGCCTCGAACGGCACCCGCGGAAGGTCGGTGCACTGCGGGCCGCCCGTTGCCCCCACCTTGGGCAAGTCCGTCGGGTAGCGATAACGGTCCATGCCCAGCGTGAAACTGGACTCCACCACGATCCCCGGCAGCGGCAACGTCAGCGCTGAGCCGTAGGCCAACGGCAAGGTTCCGGCCAGCCCGCAATACAGCGCCTGGTTGTACTGATTGGTCAAATCGGTCGTCGGCACCAGCAGATGCAGCACATCGGTCAGCGCCTGCCGGTTGCCGCCCACGACATCGTTTCCGATGTCGGCCAACCCGATCGAGCTGACCAGCAATGCGTCAAGGTTTTGCTGCTCGTCGACAAAGGTCTGGCTGATCCTTGTCGCGTTGTCGGCGGTCTTGATCAAGTCCGGCGCCGCGTCCGCGTAGGCGCCGAACACCTGCGGGCCGACCTCGATGCTATGGCTCAGGGCCGGAAGGCTCGGGTCGATCGTGGCCAGAAACGAATCCAGGTCCGACAGCATCTGACCGATCTTGTGGCCGCGGCCGTTGAGCGCCGAGGCCAGCGCGCCCAGGGTCTCGTTGAGTTTTGCCGGCTCGATCTGCGCCAGCACCGAGGTGAGTTCCTCGAAGACCGTGTTGATCTCGACCGTCACCCGCTCCGCGTCGACGACCTGTCCGGCATACATCGTCTTGGCCACCGGCTCCGCGGGCGGGACCAGCTGAACGAATTTGGCGCCGAACACAGTTGTCGATGCGATGTCGACGAGCACGTTGGCGGGAATGTAACGCAGCTGAGACGGATCCATCGCAAGGTGAAGGGCGGCCTGACCGTCGGGCAGCGACTGGATCGAGGCGACCTTGCCGACCTGCACGCCGCGCATCTTCACTTTCGCGTCCGGGTTCATCACCAGCCCGGCTCGTGGCGACAGCACTGTCACCGGCACCGTTGCGGTGAAACCACCCCGGAACAGGGTCGCGGCAATCGCGATGATCGCCAGGATCAACGCGATCGTGCCCAAACCCAGCAGCGGGCGGACGTAGCCCGGGGTGCCCCGGCGCGCCCCGGCCGGAACACCACTGCGTCGACTTCCCGTCACCGTTGTCCCCCCCTACCCCGACAGGTTGAAGTTGCCGTTGGCGCCGTAGATGGATAGGGAAACCAGCAGGGTCACCGATACCACGACGATCAGCGAGGTACGCACCGCGTTACCCACGGCCACACCCACACCGGACGGCCCACCGGTGGCGAAATAGCCGAAGTACGTGTGTATCAGCAAGATTGTCAGGGCCATCAAGACGGCCTGCAAAAACGACCACAACAGGTCGATCGGGTTCAGGAAGGTGTTGAAGTAGTGGTTGTACAGACCGCCGGATTGGCCGAACAGCACCACGGTGGTGAATTGACTGGCCACGAACGACAAGATGACCGCGATGGAGTACAACGGCGTGATCGCGATCATGCCCGCGACGAGCCGGGTGCTGACCAGATACGAAATGGGCCGGATCGCCATGGATTCCAGCGCGTCGATTTCCTCGTTGATCCGCATGGCGCCCAGTTGTGCGGTCACACCGGCACCGAACGTGGCGGCCAAACCGATTCCGGCGACCACGGGTGCCGAGATACGGACGTTGATGAACGCCGCCAAGAACCCGGTCAGTGCCTCGATGCCGATGTTGCCCAGTGAGCTGTAACCCTGCACCGCCAGCGTGCCGCCCGCGGCCAAGGTCAAAAACCCGACGATCACCACGGTTCCACCGATCATCGCCAGGGCGCCCGCCCCCATGCTGATCTCGGCGATCAAGCGGATGATCTCGCGCCGGTAGTGGGTCGTCGCGAAAGGTGTGCCGGCAAGCGCCTTTCCGTAGAACAGGGTGTGATCGCCGATCCGTCCCAGGGTTCCGACGGGTCGGTCGATCTGGCGAAAAAACCGCGGGTAGGTGGCCCTTAGCGTCACAGCATGCCCCCTGTCACTTGGCCGTCATCCGGATGCCGATCGCGGTCACCACCACGTTGACGACGAACAGTGACATGAATGCATACACCACGGTTTCGTTGACCGCGTTGCCCACCGCCTTCGCGCCGCCACCGCTGATCGTCAGCCCGCGATAACAGGCGACCAGCCCGGCGATCAAGCCGAACAGTGCTGCCTTGACGCACGAGATGATCACCTCGGGAACACCGGTCAGCAATGTGATGCCGGCGGCGAACGCGCCGGGGTTGACGTCCTGGACGAACACCGAGAACGTGTAGCCGCCCAGAATCCCGATGATGCACACCAGGCTGTTCAGCAGCAGTGCCACCAGCCCGGACGCCAGCATCCGCGGCGTCACCAACCGCTGCACCGGATTGATGCCCAGCACCTCCATCGCGTCGATCTCCTCGCGAATCGTGCGCGAGCCCAGATCGGCGCACATCGCGGTGGCGCCGGCGCCGGCCACGATCAACACCGTCACCAGCGGCCCGACCTGGGTCACGGCGCCGAATGCCGCACCGGCGCCGCTCAAATCGGCTGCGCCGAGTTCACGAAGCAAGATGTTGAGCGTAAAGCTGACAAGGACCGTGAACGGGATCGCCACCAGGAGTGTGGGTGCCAGCGACACGCGGGCCACAAACCAGGCCTGCTCGAGGAATTCCCGCCACTGGAACGGCCGGCGGAACACGAACTTGATGGCATCCGCCGACATGGCGAACAGTCCGCCCACGGCCTGCATCGGCCCGGAGAGGTTTCCGACCGAGATACCCGGAGACCAGCGGTCCGGCCCTCTGGTCCTAGTTGCCATGACCAGCCGGTCCTTCCAGTATCGTGACGGCCGATACCGCGGTCGGACCGCCGATGTTGTGGGCCAGCGCAATTCGCGCGCCGTCGACCTGGTTGACCGCATCGCCGCGCAGCTGGTGGAAAAGCTCCACGCACTGGGCGACTCCGGTCGCGCCCGGTGGGTGGCCCTTCGATTTCAGGCCCCCGCTGGGGTTCACCGGCAACGAACCGCCGATGCTGGTGACCTCAGCCTCGACCAGCTTGTAGGCCCCGAATCGCTCGGCGAAGCCGAGGTCCTCGTAGCTCATCAACTCGATGCCGGTGAAGAAATCGTGGACTTCGGCGACGTCCACGTCCGACGGCGTCAACCCCGCCATCGTGAACGCCTGCTTCGCAGCACGGACGCTGGCGGGGAACGTCGTCATGTCCGACTTATGCTGGTGCATAACCGAATCCAGCCCCAACCCGACACCGCGGATCCAGACCGGCCGGTCGGTGAAGCGATCGACGACGTCTTCAGCGACGAGCAAAAGCGCTGCGGCGCCGTCGCTTTGCGGCGCGCAGTCGTAGACGGAGAACGGTGTGACCACCATGGGCGCGGCCAGGGCCTCCTCGATGGTGATCTCGAAACGCAGCCGCGCCTTCGGATTGTTCACGCCGTGATGGTGGTTCTTCACCGCCACCATCGCCATGTGCTCCTTAGTGGCCGGTGACTCGTGGAGGTACCGCGCGACGTGCAGTGCGAAGCCCGCGGGCGCTACCAACCCCAGCGGGTAATCCCACGCCATGTCGCGGGTCATGGCTTCCCACTCCCACAACATGTCCTTGGTGGAGGTCTCGCGAAGCTTGTCGGCGCCCATCACCAGGGCGACGTCGAATGCGCCGGATGCGACGCCGAACAGCGCGTTGCGCACGGTGTCGTTCCCGGTCGCGCACAAATTTTCGATGCGGGTCACCGGCAGCTCGGGCAATCCCAGTGTGTCGGCGAGGATCCCGGACGGGAACCCGTCGGTGGTGCCCATCGAGCCGAACCAGGCCGCCTGAATGTCGGTCTTGGCCAACCCCTTGTCGACGCTGGCCGCGCATTCGGCGAACGCCATCGGCAGCAAGTCTTTGATGCCGAGGGCGAAGTGCTCGGCGAAACCCGTCATGCCGGCGCCAACAATGGCAACCTCTCTCATGACGCGACCTCTCTCGCTTTGCTGACGTCGACATCGGCTACTACAGGGGCCTGGGTGAATCCCACGCCGACTCCACGGGTCACGCGATTATGGCTCACGCTGCCTCCCTTTCGGGTGCAAACGCGTAAGCGTAATCGGGGACACCGGACCTGACCGCGACCCGACGCAGCGCCAGGCGACCGCGGTCGCCGATGCGGACGGTTCCGGCCTCGGCTCCGGTCACTTTCACCAGCGCGCGAACGCCCACGCCGTCGAGCTCGACGATCACCAGGGAATAAGGAGTCTTCAGGCCCGGCACCGGAATGTGAACGGTCGCCTCGGTGTAGACGGTGCCCGTACGCGGAAGCGGTACCAGTTCATAGTCTGTGCTCAGTTTGCCGTCGGCACCGACGCGGTACCGGGGCGGGAAGTCGAGTTCGTCGCTGTCGCCGAACCTGCCCGCCTCCCAGCGAACCTTGGCCTCGAATGCGCGCTCGTAGGCGGCCAGCGAGATCGGGATGTCGGCACCCGAGAGGACCGTGCCGTGCGGCATCGCCCGTGCGACGGGCTCGTGCCGGTGCACCCGCGCGCGACCACTCACCACGGTGAGTCCGGACAGGCTGGCCTGCTCCACCGCCACCAACGGCCCCGTCGTTGCAGACTCGGCCATCGCGGCCAGGGCGAACAAGCCGGAGCTTGCTCCGGCCGTCGGCAGCGGCGGCGGATCGCCGATGCACAACTCGGCGGCTGCGCTGTGGTCCACTCCCGCCAACGCGGCGGGCGTGTCGAGCCAGGCGGCCGACAGTGAGGCAACGAGGCCCCTTTCGTGAAGCAGCCGGGGATCGCCGTAGTCATGGACTACGCCGACGGCGCTTCGAGTGCGAACCGGCAGGCTTCGGCTGACGCGGGCCGCGGTGCGCACCCACAATCCGTGCTCCGCGGTCAGAACCGCCGCCGCCCCCGCGGGGTTGAGGTCGACGCCGATGATCAGGGTGCGTGGCCGTGCCGAGCTGAGCGCGTCCAGCGCCGCCGGCGCACCGCCGAGGCGTTCGTCGACTTCGAGTTCGGGATCCAGGCTCAGACCGGCCAGCAGTACCGCGGCGTTGCTGCTTTCCAGCAACGGCAGGTCGCGGCTGACGAGGACGACCCGCTCGACCGCGGCGCTGCGGTCGAGGGCGGCGCGACCCGCCTCGACGGCCAGGGTGATCGCGTCTTCGTCGTCGCCGGCGACCCGGTGATGCTGGGTGCCCCAGCATGGCAGGTAGGTTCCGACGGAAACTACGGACGGCATCGACGTTTCCCCGCGGCCTAGGTGACGGCGCCGGCCGTCTTGAGCTCGATGATGCGGTCCCAGTCCAGGCCGAGTTCGGTCAGTATCTCGTCGGTCTGCTCCGCGAACCCGGGGGCGGGTCCTGTCTGGGGTGCGGCGACGTCGAACTGCACCGGATTGGCGACCAGTTCCAGTTCGCCTGCGGTGACCACATACTCATTCGCACGGATTTGGGCGTCGTCTGCGGCCTGCAGGGTGTCCTGGACGGGTGCCCACGGACCGGCAAGCGTCGAGAACCGCTCGCTCCACTCGGCGAGCGTCCGCGTGGCCATCGCCTTGCTGAGAATCTCCACAGCCTCCGACGTGTTCGCGGCGATCTGCTCGACGCTCGTGAAGCGCGGATCGTCGGCCAGCTCCGTCAGGTCCATGTGCCTGCAGACGTCGGCCCAGAACTTGGTGGGCTGCATCATCACGAACGAGATGTAGCGACCGTCGGACGTCGCGTACAGGCCCACCAGTGGATTGACGGGTGAACCGTGCACGCCGGGGGCGGGGGCTTCCAGTAGTTGGCCGAGGTGCTTGGTCAGCGCAACGGTGTGCCCCAGCGCCCACAGACCGCTGCCCAGCAGGGAGACGTCCACGATCGACGGCTCGCCGGTGCGCTCACGCGCCAGCAGCGCCGCGGCGATACCACCGGCGAGGTTGGTGCCCGAAATCGTGTCGCCGTATGCCGGCCCGGGCGGGCCGATCATCCCCTCGGTGCCGGGCGGGGTGATCGTGGCGGCGGTTCCGGCCCGGCACCAGAAGGCGGTCATGTCGTAGCCGCCCTTGACCGCCTCCGCGCCCCGCGGACCGAGCGCGCTGCCGCGGGCGTAGACGATTTTCGGGTTGACTGCGCGGATGTCGGCGACGTCGATGCCGAACTTCTGGCGATGGCCCGGCAGGAAGCTGGTCAGAAACACGTCCGACCTGCGCGCCAACTCGTAGAGCACTTCGCGGCCTTGCGGCACCGACATGTCCAGACCGATGCTGCGCTTGCCGCGATTGGCGTGCTCGATGTTGGGATTGGGGTCACCTTCGACGCGCAGCATGCCGGTCTGCCGAAGCCCGCGTTGCGGATCGCCGGTCACCGCGTGCTCCACCTTGATCACGTCCGCGCCCCACTCGGCGAGCACCGCCCCGCCCGACGGGACGAACCCGTACATCGCGACTTCGAGGACCCGGATTCCCTCCAGCGGCCTCATCCGCGATCTTCTGCTCTTCGCGCAAGCGGCTCATCGGTGCCTTGTGCTCTTCGCGCAAGCGGCTCATCGGTGCCTTGTGCTCTTCGCGCAAGCGGCTCATCGGTGCCTTGTGTTCTTCGCGCAAGCGGCTCATCGGTGCCTTGTGCTCTTCGCGCAAGCGGCTCATCGGTGCCTTGTGCTCTTCGCGCAAGCGGCTCATCGACCACCGTTGCGAAAGTCTTGGTCTCGAGGAACTCCTCGAACCCGGAGGTTCCCATCTCCCTGCCGATGCCGGATTGTTTGTAGCCGCCGAACGGGCTGTCGGGGCTGAAGTAGTTGCCGCCGTTGATGGAGAAGGTTCCGGTCCGGATCCTCCGGGCCAACCCGATCGCCCGGTCCTGGCTGCCGAACACGGCGCCGGACAGGCCATAGATCGAGTTGTTGGCGATGCGCACCGCGTCCTCGTCGTCGTCGTAGTCGATGACGACGAGGACCGGTCCGAACACCTCATCCTGGGCGATCTCGCTGTCGGGATCGACATCGGCGAGCAGCGTCGGCGTATAGAAGTAGCCGGGATCGGCCTTCTGTCCGCCGGTGACCAGGGTCGCGCCGGCCGCGACGGCCCGCTGCACCATCCCGTCGACCTTGTCGCGCTGCGTCTCGCTGATCAGCGGTCCCATGTAGGTCTGCGGGTCGGCCGGATCGCCGTAGCGCACCAAAGCGAAGTTGTTCTTGACCAGTTCGACGATCTCGTCGTGGTGCTTCCTGGGCACCAGTAGCCGGGAGGTGAGCGCGCAGCCCTGCCCGGCGTGGCTGACCATGCTGAACGCGGCGAACATCGCGGCGTTGGCGAAGTCGGCGTCGTCGCACATGATCACCGCCGACTTGCCGCCGAGCTCGAGGAACACGCGCTTGAGAGTCTCGCTCGCCGCGGCCATGATCCGGCGACCGGTCGCCGTCGATCCGGTGAAGGTGACCATGTCCACATCCGGACTCGTCGTGAGCGCGGCGCCGACCGCGGGGTCCGACGAGCTGAGCACGTTGACCACACCGGCCGGGATGTCGGTGTGATTGGCGATCAGCTCCCCCAGGGCGAGCGTGACCAGCGGCGTGTCGGGCGCGCCCTTGAGAACCACGGTGCAACCGGCGGCCAGCGCGGGACCCAGCTTGGCCAGCGCGAGCTGGTTGGGGTAGTTGTACGCGATGATCGCGGCCACCACGCCCGCGGGCTCTTTTTCCACCCAGCGGTGATGCTGCATACCCCGGCTCTCGATGTTGCCGAGGTCTTCGGTGAGCGGATAAGCCTTGAGCAGGTTGGCGTAATACCGGACGATCTCGATCGGTTGGTCGAGCTGAGGGCCCTGTAGCAGGGCGCGAGTCGCCCCAACCTCGGCGATGGTGAGATCGGCCAATTCGTCGCGATGGTCGATCAGCGCCTGGTGGAACTGCTCGAGGCAGAGCACCCGTAGCTGAACATTCGTCGACCAGTCAGTGGTGTCGAAGGCGCGGCGGGCGGCTGCGACCGCCGCTTCGGCCTCAGCCACTCCGGCGTCGGGGGCGTGGCCCACAACGGCTCCCGTGGCCGGGTTGACCGATGGGAATGTCCGGTCGGTGGTGACGAGGCGACCGTCGATCAGAAGCCGACGATTAGCCGCTTGCCCAGACGCGGCGCTTGGATCCTGCGGGTTCGGCTGGCCCGTGGTGGTCGTCACCGTGTCCTGTGGCGGCATCCAGCCTCCTCGACGAAATGGATAATTTGATTCTCATCTGCGGCGAATCTTACATTCGTGTTCCGAGAACTCAAGAAAGTTAGGCAAATCCGCGTGACCGGCAGAAACATTGCCTGACCTGCGAGACAAACTCCTGAATAGTGTCTCGTCAGCGAGTTGCGGGAGGCTTCCCTGTGAGAGTAAGGTTCTCAAAATCGGAAGGGAGATTCTTACCAGTGGCTGAGACGCTGTGGTGAAGAACGCCGTCGTCACCGGGGGTGGCTCGGGAATTGGCCGCGCGGTCGCGGAGCGGCTGCGTGCGGACGGCTATCACGTTGCCACGATCGATCTCAAGCCGCCCGAGGACGACGAGCTCGCCCATGCCGCCGACGTGACCGACCGGGCCCAAGTAGATAACGCCCTCGCGGCCATCCGCGCGCAACTCGGCCCGGTCACGGTGCTGGTGAACGCCGCCGGACTGGATGGCTTCAAGCGTTTCCTGGACATCACGTTCGACGCCTGGCAACGCGTGATCGACGTCAACCTCAACGGCGTCTTCCACTGCATCCAGGCGGTGCTCCCCGACATGATCGAGGCGGGCTGGGGCCGCATCGTCAACATCTCCTCCTCCAGCACGCATTCGGGCACGGCGTACATGGCGCACTATGTCGCGGCCAAGTCCGCCGTCAACGGCCTCACCAAGACGTTGGCGCTCGAATACGGGCCGAGCGGCATCACGGTCAACGCGGTGCCTCCGGGCTTCATCGACACTCCGATGCTGCGCACCGCAGAGGCGCGCGGATACCTCGGGGACGTCCAGCAGAACATCGAGAAGACCCCGGTGCGTCGCATGGGCAGGCCCGAGGACATCGCCGCCGCGTGCGCGTTCCTGATCTCTGAGGAGGCCGGCTATATCACCGGCCAGATCTTGGGCGTCAACGGCGGCCGAAACACGTAGGCCGAGAACACATAAGGAATAGGGAAACTGTGGGACGCGTTGAGGGCAAGGTCGCATTCGTCACGGGTGCGGCGCGGGGCCAGGGTCGCAGTCACGCCGTTCGGCTGGCGGAGGAAGGCGCCGACATCATCGCGGTGGACCTGTGCCAGCAGATCGAGTCGATTCGGTACCCGCTGGCGAGCCCCGAAGACCTCGACGAGACGGCCCGGCTGATCGAGAAGACCGGCCAAGGCGTCCTGACGGCGCAGGCGGACGTGCGCGAGGCCGCCGAACTGCGCGCCGCGCTGGAGAGCGGCATCGCCGAATTCGGCAAACTCGACATCGTCGTCGCGCAGGCCGGTGTCGCGGGCATGTCGGGCAATCCGCCGCTGCAGGCCTGGTGCGACGTGTGGAACACCAACCTGATCGGCACCATCAACGCGATTCAGGTGGCTTTGCCGCACCTCGGTGAAGGCGCGTCGATCATCGCGACGGCATCGACCGCCGCATTGATGGACGTCGCCAAGAACGACAACCCGGGCGCCGACCCGGGTGGCATCGCATACCTGTACTCCAAGCGCCAGATCGCAGAGTATGTCCATGTCCTGGCGGCCGAGCTGGCGCCGCTGGGCATTCGCGCGAACGTCGTGCACCCGACGAACTGCAACACCCCGATGCTGCAGAGCGAGCCGATGTACCGGGCGTTCCGTCCCGACCTCGAGCATCCGACCCGCGCCGACGCGGAACCGGTGTTCGGCGTCCAGCAGGCGATGAAGATCCCGTTCATCGAGCCCGAGGACATCAGCAACGCGGTCCTGTGGCTGGCCTCCGACGAGGCCAGATATGTCACCGGCCTGCAGGTGCGGGTCGACGCCGGTGGCTATCTCAAGTGGTACGACTACCGCATCTGAGGAGACATCGTGAAGGTAAGGGTCGATTCGCAGCGGTGCCAAGGCCACACGCTGTGCTCGATGATCGCTCCGGATTCCTTTGAGCTCAGCGACATCGACGGCAGCTCCTCGCCGGTCTCTGAAGTGGTTCCGCCCGATCAGGAGGACGTCGTCCGTGAGGCCGCGCAGTCGTGCCCAGAACAGGCCATCTTCATCGAGGACTGACGTCCGCATCGACAGACCAAGGGAGACAACGCCGTGAGCGTCGACGACACCGTTGCCGACAGCGATCGCAAGAAGAACAGGTATTACTTCGATCGCCACACTCCGGAGTATCGGCTGCAGTTCGAGAAGATCACCGAGGAGATGCACTCGAAATGCCCTGCGGCGTGGACGGAAACCTACGACGGGCACTGGGTCGCGGCGGGCAGCCGTGAGGTATTCGAACTAGCGCGCTGCCCCGCGGTGTCCAATCATCACGACCTCACCGGCGAGACGCCGTACAAGGGCATCTCGATCCCGTACGCGAAGCGGGTCAACGGCGTGCGCGGCGGCATCCTGGAGATGGACGAACCGGAGCACCGTATCTACCGCAACGTGCTCAACCCGTATCTGTCCCCTGCCGCCGTCAAGCGGTGGGAGCCGTTCATCGACGACGTGACGCGCGCGTGTCTCGACGACAAGATCGCAAGCGGCCAGATCGACTTCGTCGAGGACTTGGCCAATATCGTTCCGGCGGTACTCACGTTGGCGATGATGGGCATCCCGCTGAGAAAGTGGGCCATTTACAGCGAGCCCGTCCACGCCGCCGTGTACACGCCGGACAACTCGCCGGACATCGAGCGCGTGTTGGCGATGCACCGACAGATGGGCCTCGACATGGTCAACAACATGATCGAGATCAAAGAGAATCCGCGGCCCGGGCTCGTCAATGCCCTCCTTCAGATGCGCATCGACGGCGAGCCGGCACCGGACCTGGAGATCCTGGGCAACCTCGGCCTGATCATCGGCGGTGGGTTCGACACCACCACCGCGCTCACCGCGCATTCGCTCGAGTGGTTGGCCGAGCACCCGGATCAGCGTGAACTGCTCAGCCGCGAGCGCGACACGCTGTTGAACGCCGCCACCGAGGAGTTCCTTCGGTACTTCACCCCCGCACCGGGCGATGGACGCACCTTCTCCGATGACGTCGAGGTCGAGGGCACGCTGTTCAAAGAGGGCGAGCGGCTGTGGATCTCGTGGGCGATGGCCAACCGCGATCCGTGGGTGTTCCCGGAGCCGAACAAGGTCATTCTGGACCGGAAGGGCAACCGGCACTTCAGTTTTGGCATCGGCATGCACCGCTGCGTCGGCTCCAATGTGGCCCGCACCGTGTTCAAGGCGATGCTCACCGCCGTGCTGGACCGGATGCCGGATTACCGTTGCGATCCCGAGGGCACGGTGCACTACGACAGCATCGGCGTCATCCAGGGCATGCGGCATCTGCCCGCGACGTTCGCTCCCGGACCGAAGATTGGAGCCGGGCTTGACGAAACACTCGAGAAGCTGCAGCGGATCTGCTACGAGCAGGAACTCGCGCGGCCGATCACCGAGCGCAAGGAGTCGGCGGTCATCGACTAGCCCGCCGCGGGCTGGTGCCTTAGCGCCGTGGCAGCCCGAGCACCTGCTGCGCGATGATGTTGCGCTGGATCTCGGATGTCCCCCCGGCGATGGTGCCGGAGAAGCTGCGTGCATAGCGCTCGAACCCGCTCGCAAAGTAGTGATCGAGGTTCATCGGCGCGTACGGCCCCGTCATCGCCGGGTGGATCAGGCCGTCCGGCCCGGCGGCTGTCAGCGCCCGCTCCGTCGCGCGCAGCTCGGCTTCCGAACCGAGCAGCTTGAGCACCGACAGCGCCGCCACGTCCTCTTCGCCACGCGCCGCGCGGGCCAGGACCGCCGAGCCGAGCAGGCGCAGTGCCTGGTAGTCCATGATCGTCGTGGCGTAGTGGTCGCGGTCGAGCGCGCCGGTCGGACGAAAATCGGCGATGACGTTGTCAAGTCGATCGGCGAAGCCGAGCCACATCATCGTGCGTTCGTGCCCGAGGGATCCGTTGGCCACCCGCCAACCCTGGTTGAGCGGGCCGACCAGGTTTTCGGCGGGAACCCGGGCGTCGGTGAAGAACACCTCGTTGAAATCCAGGTCATCCTGGCCGCAGATGGACGGGAACGGCCGACGTGCGACGCCCGGCGTGTCGGTGGGAATCAGTAACACGCTGATTCCCTTGTGTTTTGGAGCGTCGGGATCGGTGCGCACGAAGGCCAGCAACACGTCGGCATGGTGGGCACCCGACGTCCAGACCTTCTGACCGTTGACCACGAAGTGGTCGCCGTCGCGGACAGCCCTGGTGCGCAGCGACGCGAGATCGGAGCCCGCACTCGGCTCGCTCATGCCCAACGATGCGGTGATCTCCGCGCGCAGGATCGGCACCGCCCACCGTTGCTTCTGCTCGTCGCTGCCGAACGAAAGCAGTGACGCCGCAACGATGTTCACACCCTGCGGGTTGAAGCTGTGATAGATCCGTCGGCGACACAGCTCCTCGAGGTACACGTACTGCTGCAGGACCGTGGCGTTGCGGCCGCCGAACTCCGGCGGCTGGGTGGGCAGCAGCCAGCCATTGTCGAACAGCAACCGCTGCCAACGGCGGGCCCATTGCGGCATGTGGGAAACCGACCGGGGCCGCTCCAGAGCTTCGGCGGCGGCACCGGGCAGATGCTCCTCGAGAAAGGCGACGAACTCGGCGCGGAACTCCTCGACGTCCGCATCAAAAGTCAGCTGCACGGTACTCCTCTGCGATCATCGCCCGGTGCTCAGCGGCTCCGCCGAGCATCAGCTCACCGGCTTTGGCCCGCTTGAGGGCGAATTGAAGGTCGTTCTCCCAGGTGAATCCCATCGCGCCGAACGACTGCAGACCGTGGCGGAACACCAGGGACTGGCACTCCCCGGCCGCCGCCTTGGCCATGGCGGCCGCGACCCGCCGCCGCCGGTCGTCTGCCGCGATCGTCAGCGCAGCGAAATACGACAGTGCACGGGCACGTTCGATCGCCACGTGCATGTCGGCCGCCTTGTGCTGGATCGCCTGGAAAGACCCGATGGGTACGCCGAACTGGTGGCGGTTGCGGACATGGTCGAGGACCAGGTCGAGGATGCGTTGGCAGGCCCCGACCGTCGTCATCGCCATGCCGGTCAGCGCGACGTGACGGGCACGCTCGGCATCGACCTTCACGCGGGCGGTATCGGGCACCCGGACGCCGGCGAACGACACGTCGGCGACATGCAACACGGGGTCGAACACCGCGCTTCGCCGTGCGGCCGCCTCGCCGGCGCCGACGATGAATACCGCGGCGTCGGTCACCACTGCGAGTCGCTCGGCACGGTCGCCGTCGAGAACATGGCGGGCCGTGCCGTCCAGCACCCACCCGTCGGCGTCGCGGCGGGCCGTCACACCGCCCAGCACGGCGGTGCCCGGCTCGTGTGGGTCGAAGCGGTCCACCGCCAACGGGGCGAACTGTGTCATCGTCGCCAAGAACGGTGTCGGATCGGTCGCGCGGCCGAGTTCTTCCAGCACGATCGCCAACTCGACCGCACTGGCTTCGTCGTTCAGCTCCGTCCAGCCGAGGTCTACGTAGACCTTCCACAACGGGGTCGGGTCGACGCCGTCGTCGGCCACGCTGCGGACCAGCGCGGGCGGGCACTGCTTGGCCACCACATCGCGAACCGTGTCCTGCCACAGCCGCTGATCAGCGTCGAACTCCAAGAGCATCCCTCGACCTCCTCGCGGCAATCACGTTTCGCGATGAGAATATCATTCTCATCGTTGGAAGTAACGATCTCGGTGTCTGACCGATGGCCTACCAGCGAGGACGTCGGCGCCACCGAATGGGCTGGCGCCGGATCGCCAGTAGTCCGGACAAATCGGCGGAGAACTCTATTCTTGCAACAGAAGAACTAAGCTTTACACTGGAAGTGTGTCACAGGAATGTGCGAAAAAAATCATTAGGCGCGCTAGGAGTCGGCGAGGACGGCGTCCGTGATTGAAGACAAGGACGGACAGCGCACGCCCGTCATCGACGCGAGCGTGCACATCTTCTTCCCGTCGAACCAGGATCTGCGTAGCTTCCTGCGTGAGCCCTACAAGAGCCGCGGATTCCCGGACTATGAGATGGACTGGTACGGCACACCCGGAGGCGAGTACGCGAAGGGCACCACTGGGCCCGACCGCACCCATCCCGGTTCCGACCCCCGGATGGTGGCCGAGCATCTGTTCTCGGAGCGCGGCGTCGATGTCGCGATTCTGCACCCGATGACGCGGGGAATGATGCCGGACCGGCATCTGGGTACTGCGCTCGCCGCGGCGCACAACGAGATGATGGTGTCGCGCTGGTTGGACAACGACGAGTTCGGTGACCGGTTCCGCGGCACGATCCGGGTCTGCCCGGACGACATCGCCGGCGCGCTTCGCGAGATCGACAAGTACAAGAACCACCCACGCGTCGTGCAGATCGGCATCCCGTTGCAGTCGCGGGAGTTATACGGCAAGCCTCAGTTCTGGCCGCTGTGGGATGCCGCAGCAGCGGCCGGCCTGCCAATCGCAGCGCACATCGAATCAGGCGAAGGCATCGCGTTCCCTCCGACACCGTCCGGGCATACCCGGACGTACGAGCAATACCTCGGATTCATGGCGCTGAACTACCTGTACCACTTGATGAACATGATTGCTGAGGGCGTTTTCGAACGGACTCCGAACCTGAAGATCGTCTGGGCGGATGGCGCCGCCGACCTGCTCACCCCGTTCATCTGGCGGATGGACACGTTCGGCCGACCGCACCTCGAGCAGACGCCGTGGGCGCCGAAAATTCCCAGCGCTTACCTGCCGGGACACGTGTACTTCGTGCAGGGCAGTCTGGATGGTCCGGGCGACACCGAGTTCGCCGGCGAATGGTTCGGCTTCACCGGCAAGGACGACATGGTGATGTTCGGCTCCAGCTATCCGCATTGGCATTGCGGCGATCTGAAGACGCTGCCCAGTGCGCTGACACCCGAGCAGCGCGACAAATTGTGCTGGCGCAACGCCGCGGAGCTCTACGGCATAGACATTCCGGCCGCTGTGGCCGCACAGTAGAGATAGAACCAAGGAGGCCACGATGACGCTGACATACACCGGAGAACGGGTTGCGGCCGCCGAGCACATCGCTGTGCGGTGCGTCGACTCCGACGTGCACCCGATGCCCAAGCGAGGTGAGCTGGCCCAGTACATCCCGGAGCCGTGGCGGAGCACGTTCTTCCTCGACCACAAGGTCGGGGAGCTCATCTACTACGACGCCCCGGATTACGCCCACGCCATGGCGATGCGCGTCGACTCGTTCCCACCGGACGGGGAGTTTCCCGGCAGCGACCCAGACATGGCGTTTCGGCAGCTGATCATGGCGGCCGGCTCCGACATCGCGATCCTGGAGCCCGGCGGGCGGACCCCTCGCATTGCGGACGCGCACCAGGCATTCTCGATGGCGCTCAACGACTGGCAGGACAAGCACTGGCTGGACAGCCGCAACAATTGGCACCAACGCTGGCGCGGGTCGATCTGCGCCGCGATCGAGGACCCGGACGGGGCCGCCCGCGAGATCGAGCGGTGGGCGGGCCATCCCTACATGGCGCAGGTCCTGATCAAGGCCGAGCCGCGACCATCATGGGGCGACCCGAAGTACGACCCGATCTGGGCCGCGGCCACCAGGCACGACATCACGGTGAGTTGTCACCTGTCCCGCAGCTCATACGAGATGCTGCCGATGCCGCCGGTGGGCTTCCCCAGCTACAACCACGACTTCATGGTGACGTACTCGCTGCTGGCCGCGAACCAGGTGATGAGCCTGATCTTCGACGGGGTCTTCGACCGGTTCCCGACCCTGCGCATCGTGTTCGTCGAGCACGCCTTCACATGGATCCTGCCGCTGATGTGGCGGATGGATGCCATCTACGAGGCGCGCAAGTCTCGGGTCGACATCAAGCGGAAGCCCTCCGAGTACGTCAAGGACCACATCAAATTCACGACACAGCCACTCGACTACCCGGAGGACAAGACCGAGCTGAGCCGGGCACTGGAGTGGATGGAGTGCGACAAGATCCTGCTGTTCTCATCGGACTACCCGCACTGGACGTTCGACGACCCTCGCTGGCTGGTCAAGCATCTGCCCGAACATGCCCGTGAGAACGTCATGTTCCGCAACGGCATTGCCACGTACCACCTTCCAGAGACGGTTCCGGTCCTCGAGGGCCAAGTCCGGGTGTTCTGAGTTGTCAGAAGTCAAGCCGCCCCGGCTGGCGCAGGGGCGTGAGCACGTCGTCGCCACAGTTGACGAGATTCCGCCCGGCACACGCAAATTGGTGCCGATCGGGCGGCACGGTGTGGGTGTGTTCAACGTGAACGGCACCTTCTACGCGATCGCGAACTACTGTCCGCACGAGGGTGGCCCGCTGTGCTCGGGACGCCTCCGCGGTCGCACCATCGTGGACGAAAGTGTCCCGGGTGACGCGGCCATGATTCGCGATCTCGAGTTCCTCCACTGCCCTTGGCATCAGTGGGGTTTCGAGCTCGCGACCGGGACCACCGCGGTCAAACCGGAATGGAGCATCCGCACCTATCCCGTCCGGGTCGTCGGCAACGACGTCTTGGTGCAGGCCTGACGCAGGAGAGAATGATGCCCCCAAATTCAGGTGCGAAGGTCCCCGCCCGGCGAGGCGAGCGCACCGTCGAGATCAACGGCGGCAAGGTTGTCTACGAAATTCTCGGTGACGCAGGCGATTTCATCGTTCTCACGCCGGGCGGTCGGTTCAGCAAGGACATTCCCGGGCTGCGGCCGTTGGCCCAGGCGCTGGTCAAGGGCGGGTACCGGGTGCTGCTGTGGGACCGGCCCAACTGCGGGGCGTCCGATGTCCAGTTCTACGGGCAGTCCGAGTCGCACATGCGCGCCGAAACCCTGCACGGCCTGATCACCGCGCTCGACATCGGGCCGTGCATCATCGCCGGGGGCTCCGGCGGGGCACGGGATTCGATGCTGACGACGATGCTCTACCCCGAACTGGTGACCAAGTTGGCCGTGTGGAACATCGTCGGCGGCGTGTACGGCACGTTCGTCCTGGGCTCGTTTTACGTCGTGCCGAGCATCCTTGCGGTGCGCGGCCTTGGGATCGAGGGACTGCTGACGGTACGCGAGTGGCAGGAACGCATCGAGCAGAACCCCGCCAACAAGCAGCGGATCCTCGATCTCGACGCCGACGAGTTCCTCAAGGTGATGCTGCGCTGGCTGAACGCGTTTGTGTCCAAACCGGGCCAGACGATTCCCGGGGTCGACGACGGGATGTTCGACAACATCAACGTGCCAACGCTGATCATCCGTGGCGGCGAAAACGACTGGGACCACCCCAAGCGGACCTCACTCGAGGTGAGCTGCCTGATCAAGGGATCCGAGCTGATCGATCCGCCGTGGCCGGAGGACGCCTGGGAGCGCGCTTCCGAGAAGCGTGCGCAGGGCAAGGTGAAGCGCTTCAACATGTTCGACACCTGGGTGCAGGCAGCGCCCGCGATTCTCGCATTCCTGAGCCGCTGATGTCCACGCGTGCAACGCTTTTGGACTCACCTGGTCAGAATGCGGACCTCGCAGTTGAGCGAGGCTTCGAGGGCCGTGTGGATGCGGCTCTCGGGTATGCGCTCCAGGTCGGTCTTGCGCAGCGTGACGTACACCACGTCGAAACCTTCGCCGCCCGGTTGACGCCTGATGTCGCCGGACAGGCCGAATCGGTCCAGGACTCCCTGGGCGTCGTCGTCAGTTCCCCTACTGAGGTAGGTCACCACGCCGGCCGCGGGGGCGGTGCAGAAAGCCTTGGCACACAGGCTGACTCCGGTCGCTTTGACCGCGTCGGGATCGCTGCCGACGATGAGCAATTCGACGTGCCGGCGCCCGGCCGGCATTGCCGCCAGGTTGTTGTCGACCACGCCGACGCCGGCCTCGTCGGCCAGTTCGCGGAGGGCCGTCATGCCGTCAGCTAACCGCACCGGACTGAGGTCGCCCGACGGGTCAACATCCACCCGCACCACCGCCGTTCTCATATGCGAAAGCCTAACCAGAGGCAGGAATATAGAGTCATGGACACAACGGCCACCCCGAGAATGGATCTCACCGTCGCCCCCTGGCCCGGCGTTGCTCCCCGTCTGCTGGGCCAGTCGTCGGGCACCGAGGACTACGACAAGTACGTCTGGGCCGGTGGCTATCGCAGCCTCACCGAGCCGGACGAACTGCTCAACCAAGTCGAACTGAGTGGATTGCTGGGGCGCGGCGGCGCAGCGTTTCCGCTCGCGGTGAAATTGCGCACCGTGCGTGACGCCGGGCACCCGGGTCGCGACCCGGTCGTCGTCGCAAACGGTGAGGAGGGCGAGCCGGCGTCTGTCAAAGATCGGTGGCTGGTACGGCACCGGCCCCATCTGGTGCTCGACGGGCTGCGCCTAGCGGCCAGCATCGTGGGCGCTGATCGCGCGTACGTGTACGTCTCCGACATCGAGGCTGCGCGTTCGGTCGACGCGGCACTGGCAGAACTGGAAGGCGGGGCCCTCGACGGATTCACGATCGACCTGCACACCGTTGACCCCGGATACGTCGCCGGCGAGGAGACCGCCGCGGTACGTGCGATCAACGGCGGCCCCGCCAAGCCGACCGATAAGCCACCTCGCCCGTTCGAGCAAGGGGTCGCCGGACGTCCCACCCTGGTGAGCAATGTCGAGACCCTGGCCAATCTGCCGTACCTGCAGCGACATGGTTCGGCGGCGTTCCGCTCCGAGGGGACAGCGATGTCGCCAGGGACATTTCTCATGACGGTCACCGGCGCAGGCCGGTCGCCGGGGCTCTATGAACTCCCGCACGGGTTGGCTTTGCGAGATCTGCTCGCGATGCACGGTGTGCCGGTGGGCGAGGTCCGCGGTGTGCTGATGGGCGGGTATTTCTCGGGTCTGCTCAACCGTGACGTTGTTGATGCCACGCTCGATCACAAGACGCTGCGCCGCCTCGGCAGCGCACTGGGCTGTGGTGCCATATCCGTTCTCACCCGCGACTGCCCGGTCGCCGTCGCGGCGTCGGTGTTGAGCTACTTCGGCCGCGAGAACGCCGCACAGTGCGGCTCGTGTTTCAACGGCACCGCCGCCATGGCTGCCGTTGCCGAGGCGCTGCGGGACGGTGTCGCGACAGAGGAGGATTTGGCCCGGCTGGAGCGATGGTCGGTCATGCTGCGCGGACGCGGCGCGTGCGCAACCCTCGACGGCGCAACCAATGTCGCAGCCAGCCTGCTGGTTCAGTTTCCGCAGTTTGTGACCCGACATCTGGAAAACAATTGCGCCGTGTGCCGCGACGACGCGTTCAGCGCGATCCGGCCCTACGAAGTGGAGGCGGTGGTGGCTGCGTGAGAATCAAGCTCGATCGCACCGTCTGCGACGGATTCGGAATCTGCGCCAAGCATGCGCCGGAGTACTTCTCACTCGACGACTGGGGATACGCCTCGCTGAGCGGCGGAGATTCGGTACCCAAGGAGGACCGTGACGCCGTCATGCGGGCGCTGATGGATTGCCCGGTGCACGCGATCCGCGAGATCGGCGGCGACGAACCGCCGCATGCTGAAGAACCGGCGAGCAGTACGGACGTTTCGTCCATCCCCGAACTCAAAACCGAGGAGAACGAAGCCGAGTGGGGTTTTATCCGCTGATCACCGGCGCCGGCCTCTGGTAGATTCCTGATACCGGAAACTGGTAACGTGATTCTCATCACCGCTCAATGCGATGTCGTGCCGGAGGCCGCTATCACGCCACTCACCCGCAGGACGTAAACGTGTCAGACGCACCCGGCCGTCCGCTGCCGCTTATCACCAGTGCAAACGAGTTCTTCTTCACCTCAGGCGCCGACGGCAGGCTGCGATTGCAGGAATGCACGAACTGCAGCGCACTGATCCACCCACCTCAGCCGGTCTGCCGGTACTGCCGCTCGCGGGAGATGGGCGTGCGCGCCGTCTCCGGAAAGGCGACGCTGAGCTCGTTCACGGTCAATCACCGGTTCAGCCTCCCCGGCCTGGAGGCGCCCTATGTGGTGGCCCAGGTGGCGATCGTCGAGGATCCGCGCGTTCGGCTGACCACCAACATCGTCGAATGCGATCCTGACGAGCTTGAAATCGGCCAGTTGACCGAAGTCGTCTTCGAGAAGCTCGGGGACGTCTGGCTGCCGCTGTTCCGCCCTGCGTCGGATCCGGGCCAGCAGCCCGCTCCCCTGCCGACCGACGAGATCGCGCCGGAACGCTTCGGGGAGCACGTCCGACCGATGCTCACCCGGGAGAAGTTCGAGGACAAGGCCGCCCTCACCGGAATCGGCATGTCGGACCTCGGCCGACGCTTGATGGTGCCGCCCCTTTCGCTGACGCTGCAGGCATGTGAGGCGGCAATCGCCGATGCCGGCCTGACCATCGACGACATCGACGGCCTGTCCACCTACCCGGGCGGGGGCAATGTCGGCCCGTTTGGCGAAGGCGGGGTGACGGCGCTCGAATCTGCGCTCGGCATCCGGCCGACGTGGCACAACGGCGGCATCGAGACGTTCGGGCCGGGCGGATCGGTAATCGCCGCGATGCTCGCGGTCGCCACCGGGCTTGCCCGGCATGTGCTGTGTTTCCGCACGCTGTGGGAGGCCACCTACAACGAGCTGATGAAGCGGGGCGAGATCGCCCCGCTGAACCGCTCCGACAGTTGGTTCTTCCCCTTCGGTGCGGTCTCCGCGGCCCATACGCTCGCGCAGAATGCGCAGCGCCACTTTCACCGCTACGGGACGACGAGGGAAACGCTCGGGTGGATCGCGCTGAATCAGCGGGCCAACGCAGCGCTCAACCCGACAGCCATCTATCGCAAACCGATGACGATGGCGGACTACCTCGACGCGCGAATGATCACAACGCCATTCGGGCTCTACGACTGCGACGTGCCCTGTGACGGAGCGGTGGCGGTGATCGTCTCCCATGTCGACGCCGCGCGAGACCTGGCCAAGCCACCGGTGTTGGTCGAGGCGGTCGGAACCCAGATCCTGGAGCGGCTCGACTGGGACCAGAGCACGCTGACACATGAACCACAGGCGCTCGGGCAGGCGGCGCACCTGTGGACGCGAACCTCGCTGCGGCCGGACGACGTTGACGTCGCGGAGTTGTACGACGGGTTCACGATCAATTGCCTGTCCTGGATCGAGGCACTGGGCTTCTGCGGAATCGGGGAGGCCAAGGACTTCCTCGACGGCGGGAAGAACATCGCGCGAGACGGTGTGCTGCCACTGAACACCCACGGCGGTCAGCTGTCGCACGGCCGCACGCACGGCATGGGATTGGTGCACGAGGCAGTCACCCAGTTGCGTGGCGAGGCCGGGGAGCGTCAGGTCGCCGATGCCCGTGTCGGCGTTGTCAGCAGTGGCGGCCTGACCCCGAGCGGCGTGATCCTGTTGCGGGCCGACACGTGACCGCCGCAGATGCCGTCATCCGCCGCGTCGCGGATGTCGACGGCGTCCCGATGTCCGCGCTGGTCGCCGAGGCAGCCGGACCCCGCGCGGTCGTCGTCGCGCTTCACGGTGGCGCGACGACATCGGAGTATTTCGACTGCCCCGGCCGACCGCGGCTGTCGCTGTTGCGGATTGGCGCATCGCTCGGGTTCACCGTGGTCGCGCTGGACCGCCCTGGATTCGGCAGCTCCGCCCCGCATGCCGACCAGATGGCCGACCCCAAACGACGGGTCGAGTTGGCCTACGCGGCGGTGGACCGGATGCTGGGATCCGGTCCTGGCGAGGCGGGGTTGTTTCTGCTGGCGCACTCGCTCGGCAGCGAACTCGCGCTTCGAATGGCGGTCCACGAGCGTGGTTTACACCTGCTGGGCCTCGAGGTCGCGGGCACCGGCCGACGACACCAGCCTGCCGCGCGCGACGTCCTCAAGCGGCCGGAACTGCGCGACATCCGCCGCGGGGTGGGTGAACTGCTCTGGCAGGCAACGCATCTGTATCCGGCCGAGGTCATCGGTGGCGTAGGAAGCCCGGCGGGATCGCCGCCGTACGAGGAGTCGGTCGTCGGGAATTGGCCGAAACGCGACTTTCCCGCCCTCGCCGCGCGAGTGCGCGTTCCTGTCCGGTTCAGTCTCGCCGATCACGAGCCTTTCTGGGAATGCGGTCACGCCGGTTTGGCCGACGTCGCCGCGATGTTCACCGCGTCGCCGCGCGTGGTCGTCAACGAGCAGCGCAACAGTGGACACAACCTCAGCCTGGGTCTCACCGCGGCCGCGTATCACCTCGGTGTCCTGTCTTTCGTGGAGGAATGTGTCGTTGCGCGCGAAAGCGGTGACACGGGCCGGGTTACCGAGTGCGACGACATGGAATCGGAGGCCTGCTGATGCGGGTCGGATTCATCGGGCTGGGCAGCCAGGGAGGGCCGATGGCCCGGCAGATCATCGATGGCGGCTACGACACCACGTTGTGGGCGCGCCGGACCACCTCGCTCGAGCCCTTCGCCGACACCGCCGCCAAGGTCGCAGGGTCACCGGCCGAACTCGGCGCGGCCAGTGACCTGGTCTGCATCTGCGTGGTCGGCGACGCCGACGTCGAGGAAGTCCTCGGCGGGGAGACGGGAGTACTTGCCGGGATGACGGAGGGCGGCGTGGTCGCCGTCCACAGCACGGTTCATCCCGATACCTGCCGCGGTATTGCGAAAACCGCCGAAGCCCAGGGTATTTCCGTCATCGATGCGCCGGTGAGCGGCGGCGCCCCCGCGGTGGCTGAACGGCGCCTGCTCGTGATGGTCGGAGGCGAGCCGGACGTCGTCGAACGCTGCCGTCCGGTATTCGAGACCTATGCCGATCCGATTGTCCACCTCGGCGGTGTCGGGACGGGACAAATCACCAAGCTGCTCAACAATCTGCTCTTCACCGCCAACTTGGCGACCGCCAAAACCGCGCTGGCGCTGGGGGAAGCGCTGGGTGTGTCCGCAGAGAGTCTCACCGACGTGATGTCCCGCGGCTCGGCAAACAGCTTCGCGCTGAACAGCATCGGCCGGTTCGGCGGCAGTCTGGAGACGCTCGCCGCTGTCGCCGCGGAACTTCTCCAAAAGGATGTCCGGCTGGTGGCCGGCCTCGCCGAAAAGGCGCAAGCATCGCCGGGCGCGGTGCTGGACGCCGCCGACGCCGCCCTGAAGTTGATGGACCATCCACGGTGACGCGCGTCGGCTTCATCGGAACAGGCCGCATGGGAGGCCCCATGGTCGCCCGGCTCGCGGAGGCCGGACATCGTGTTCGCGCGCTGGGCCGATCGGACGACAGATGCGCGGCGGTCAAGGAGCTTGGCGCCAACCCCGTTACCACCGTGGGCGAGGTGGCCGAGGCGGCCGACGTGGTTGTCGTGTGCGTCTTCACCGACGAACAGGTCAACGAGATCTGCCTGAAGGGTGAGCTGCTCGCCGCAATGCCCGAACAATCGGTGCTGGTGGTCCACACCACCGGGAGTCCGCGTACCGTCGAGACGATCGCCGCCGCCGCACCTGCGATCCATGTCATCGACGCGCCGGTCAGCGGCGGGCCGCACGACGTGGCAGCGGGCAATGTGACGTTGTTCGTCGGCGGCTCCGACGACGCGGTGGCCCGAGCGAGCCCGGTTCTCGCCCACTACGGCGACCCGATACTTCACGTCGGGCCGACCGGCGCCGGACAACGGGTAAAGCTGATCAACAACGCGCTTTTCGCCGCCCAGATCGGGCTGGTCGCCGAAGCCGTCCGCCTCGCAGAGCGGCTCGGCGTAGAAGAGTCGACCGTTCTCGAGGCACTGCCGCACGGCAGCGCCGCCAGTCGCGCGCTGGGCAACGTCGCCGCCGCCAAATCGGTTACGTCGTTCACCGGTGCCGTGGGTGAATTCATCGGCAAAGACGTCGCCGTGATCAGAAAGACCATTGCCGAACTCGGCAGCGATCTGGGCGTCCTGGATGACGTCGTCAGCGCGGGACTGGATGGCTGAGATGACGCGAATCCGCACAACGTGGCCTGGGAATCGGTCCGGTTTCACCTCACAGCTCAGGAGGATGCAATGACCACGGCGAAGCTGGTTTTCGACCCGTTCTCGGAGGACTTCTTCAATGGTCCCTACGAAACGTACCGGCGAATGCGGGAGGAGACGCCGGTCTATTACAACGAGCAGCACGACTTCTACGCGCTCACCCGCCACGAAGACGTCGCTGCCGCGTTCAAAGACTTCGAGACCTACTCGTCGGCTTACGGCTGTGACCTGTCGATGATCAGGCGTGGAGTAACAGACGAGCAGCGATCCATCATCTTCATGGATCCGCCGGAGCACCGCCAGATGCGCAGCCTGGTCAACAAGGTGTTCACCCCGCGCGCGATCGGCGCGCTGAAGTCGACGGTCAACGACGTGATCGATCAGTTCTTTTCCGCTCTCGACCCCGACCAGTTCGACGTTGTTCAGGACTTCTCGGCGCCGTTTCCCGTCGAAGTGATCACCCGGATGCTCGGGGTTCCCGACGAACACCGCCAGCAGGTGCGGCACTGGATCGATGCCACCCTGCACCGTGAGCCCGGGCAACTCGACATCGACGAAGCCGGTTGGGAAGCCTCGGTGCAAACGGGGATGCTGTACTACAACCTCATCCAGGAACGGCGCGCCCAACCGCAAGACGACATGATCACCAAGCTGATCGCCGCCGAGGTCGAACGCGACGACGGCGGAATGACACGCCTCGACGATATCGAGATCGCCGGCTTTGCAACCCTTCTCGGCGGCGCTGGCGCTGAGACCGTCACCAAGCTGGTCGGCAGTGCGGCGGTGTTGTTCGCACGCAACCCCGATCAGTGGCAAAAGCTGCTCGACGATCGCAGTAAGGTGGGGGCTGCGGTGGAGGAGGTGTTGCGTTACGAGGCGCCGTCACAGTACAACGTGCGCTACTCACTCAAAGAGGTTCACCTGCACGGCGTTACGATCCCGGCCGGTAGCCCCGTCTTCCTGATCGGCGGCTCGGCCAACCGCGATCCCGATGCGTTCACCGACCCCGACAAGTTCGACGTCGACCGTGACCGCACCGAGGCCCAGAACCTCGGGTTCGGCTACGGCATTCACAGCTGCCTGGGTGCGGCACTGGCCCGCATGGAAAGCACCGTCGCGCTGGAGAAGCTGCTCGATCTGATGCCGCGCTACGAGGTGAACTGGGACGGCTGCAAACGCGTCAACATGCAGAATGTCGCCGGCTGGGCCAACGTTCCGGTGCGGGTGTTGCGATGAGGGTCGAAGTCGATTTCGGCCTGTGCGAAAGCAACGGGGTGTGCATGGGGATCATCCCGGAGGTCTTCGACCTCGATGAGAATGACGAACTGCACATCCTGGCGCCGGAAGTAACGCCGAAGAACGAAGCCCAGATCCGCGACGCGGTGCGCCAATGCCCCCGGCAGGCCATCTCGATCCGCGAGTAGCCGGATTCACACCGCGGCATGCGATTTGTCTTCGTGCACGGCGGCTTTCACGCTGCGTGGTGCTGGAGCCGGACGATTCCCGAGCTTGAACGCCTCGGCCACGAAGGGGTTGCCATCGACCTCCCCGGCCACGGCGCTCGGGCAGACGAGGAGTCAACGCTGGCCAACCGCCGTGAGGCGATCGTCTCGGTGCTGCGCCCTGGCGATGTCCTTGTCGGTCACTCGGGCGGCGGATTCGACGCGACACTGGCGGCCGACGCCGCGACGGATCTGGTGAGCCACATCGTCTTTCTGGCGGCCGCACTGCCGCGCGAAGGACGCAGTTATCCGGAGGCGATGGCGATGCGTGACGCCGAGGACGGCGAGTTCGAGGCGGACGTCGGGGAGATGTTGGGGTACCTGCATTTCAGCGAGGACGGCGCGATGACGTTCGCGGACTTCGACGGCGCGTGGCAGTACTTCTATCACGACTGCGACGAGCCCACCGCGCGCTGGGCCTACGAGCAACTCGGCCCGGAACGGTTTGGCGACACGACGATTATGCCGGTATCGATTCCACGATTCTGGGCGGCGGACCTTCCCCGCAGCTTCATCCTCTGCCTGCAGGACCGGTCGATGCCTCGCTGGCTCGCGGACACCGTGGCGAGACGGCTCGGCGTCGAGCAACTGACGATCGACACGTCGCACTCCCCGTTCATCAGTCGCCCGCGAGAACTGGCCGAGTTGCTCGTGCACGCCACGACAACCAAGCCGATCGGGCCACTGAACCCCTACTGATGCCCCGTCGAGCGGGCTCTTACTGGAGCCCGGTGACGATCACCGCGTTGCAATCGGCCGCGGCCCGACGCAGTTTCGCGGCCTTCTGGTACTCCTCGGACTCGTACCAGGCCCGGGCCGCGTCCACCGACTCGAACTCCAGCACGACGGTTTGGTCGCCGGGCCAGCCGCCCTCCAGCACCTGGGGCTTCTGATCGACCGACAGGATCGTGACGCCGTTCGTCATTGCCGCCCCGGCGGCCTTCGCGTAGGCGGCCATACCCTCAGGATCCCGGATGGCCTCGGTGAGGATGACGTATCCCTTGGGCATTGAGTCTTCGTTTCAGGTGAGATGAGTCGTCAGCTCTCGCTGATAGCCTGCTCGGGGCAACTTTCGATGGCCTCGGAAGCGGCTGCCGCCAATTCTGCTGGGACATCGGAATTTTCCGCGACGGCGTATCCGTCTTCGGTCAAGGTGAACATTTCGGGACAGAGTGTGGTGCACACACCGTGCCCACGACAACGCTGGTCGTCGACGCTGACCTTCATCAGCTCTTGTCCGCGGGTGTGAATTCCAGGTGCAATTCGCTAAGGCCGCGCAGGATGTACGTCGGAATGTAGCGGTAACGACGGTCATCGGCGGGGCCGTGCTTGTCCTCCGAGATCGTGATGGCGGCGGTCCGGTCCAGGAGGCGCTCGATGCCCACCCTCGTCTCGGCCCGGGCCAGCGGTGCGCCGGGGCAGGTGTGGATGCCACGGCCGAAGGACAGGTGCTGGCGGGCGTTCTTGCGCGCGGGGTCGAAGGTGTCGGGGTCCTCGAACCGACGCGGGTCGCGGTTCGCAGCGCCGTTGAGCACCATCACCGTGGTGCCCGCGGAGAGGTCGGTGTCGCCGACCGTGGTGGGGACGCGCGACAACCGGAAGTCCCCCTTGACCGGGCTGTCGATCCGCAACGCCTCTTCGATGAAGTTCGGGATCCGGGTGCGGTCCTCGCGCACCAGCTGCTGGATGTCCGGGCGCTCGGCGAGCACCTTGAGGGCGGTACCCAGCAGGCGCACGGTGGTTTCCTGGCCGGCCGAAAAGACGTTGGTCGCCACGCGGGCGACGTCGCCGACGTCGGGTATCGAGCCGTCGGGGAAGGTGGCAGAGGCCAGGCCGGTCAGCACGTCATCCCGCGGAACACGGCGGCGGTCCTCGATGTAGGACGCGAACTGTCCGTAGAGGAATTCCAGCGGGCTGTGCGCCAACGACCCACCGGTGCTGCCCACCCCGCCACCGGCATGGTGGCCGATGTTGTCGACGAAGTCGTTCCGGTCCTCCTCCGGCACGCCGAGCAGGTCCGCGATGACCAGCAGCGTGAACGGGCTGGCAAACCCTTTGACGAACTCGCCCTGTCCCGGTGCGAGGAAGGTGTCCAGGACCTCGTCGGCGAGCCTCCACATCGCGTCCTCGTTCTCCTTGAGGCGCTTTGGGGTGATCAACCGCATCAGCAACGCTCGGTGGTTGGTGTGCGTGGGCGGGTCCAGGGTCGGCAGCTGGTCGCTGAACGGGAGCTCGTCGCGGTGCTTTTCGATGAGCTCCGTGACGTCGTCGCCCTGAAGGGGAACCGGGAAGCCGGGGAACGGACCGGTCACCGAGATGCAGGAGGAGAACGTGTCGGCGTCGTTGTAGATCGCAACGGCCTCCTCCCAGCCCGTCACCATCGTCACGCCGTGGTGGTCTTCGCGGGTGACGGGGCACCTTGAGCGAAGCGCCTCGAAATACGGGTATGGATCGCCGACCAGCCGGTCGTCCCGAAAGAAATCCATACCGGTGAGGTCGTCCGCCATGCGCCTGCTCCGATCGACGGTCTCTGCTAGCGAGAATGATACTCTCCAAATTGAACATTACATTTCCACACCGGCTCTTCGCCGTCAACGTCGGCCCGTCAGGCGCCGAGCATCACCAGGCCGCCGTCGATCGCGAGGAGCTGGCCGGTGATGAATCGCGATCCCTCGCCGGCGAGGAATACCAGCACGGGTCCCAGATCGCGGGCCGGGTCGCCGAGTGCGCCGCCCAGCGGAATCGTCGCCTTCAGCTGTTGATCGACGAATTTCGCGCCGTCGGGTCCGAGAAATTCGCGCAGCCGGTTGGCGCCTGGCGTTTCCATCGCGGGGGCGAGCGCGTTGGCCGTGATGTTGTCGGCCGCCCAGGCCTTCGCGATGGACCGGGTCCAGGCGTGGACGAGAACCCGTCGACCCTGCAGTGGCCGCGTCATCCGACGGTGCGGATCGGGTCGGTGCCGTCCCAGCCGTCGGCGGCATCCCGGATTGCGTTGTTGAAGCCCGACACCATGTCGGTGAGTTCCATGATCTCGTAGATCGTCGCCGGCCCTCCCGACGGTTCGACATAGGCGTAGCGGACCCCCGCTTGGCCTCCCGACCACACGACCGGCCAACCGGCGGCCTCGGCGTTGCGCACTGCGGAGTCGAAATCGGTAACCCACCAAGCGAGTTGGTGAAAGCCCTCCCGCCCGGAGGCCAGGAACTCGCGGTAGATCGAGGGCGCGGCATCCTCCTGTGAGATCACTTCCACTTGCATATCGCCCGAGTTGGCCAGGCCGAGTGACAGCGTCACCCGGCACGGCTGGCCGCGGTAGAGCACCCGTTGGGTGAGCCCTCGCATGACGTACCAGGGCCCGACGCCCGCCGCGAGCCAGGACGCCACCGATCGGTCGAAGTCTTTGACGACATAGCCGATCTGGCGGACCGGCCCCGGGAATGGCGACATCGGCCGACAGTAGCGATAATTTAGACATTGGTCAACTTCTTCCTCTTCCGAGTTTCACTGCTATAGTGCAGCTATGCCGAACAACGATGGGGCGGCGACTGTTGACCGCAGTCAGCGTCGAGCGTCTTATCAGCAGGCCCGATCGCGCGAGACCAAGCGCATGCTCGTCCAAGCGGCGATGGCGCTGTGGCGCACGAAGGGGTATGCGAACACGACGGTTGCCGACATCTGCACGGCGGCGGGCGTCTCCAAGGCGTTGTTCTACTTCTACTTTCCCCGCAAGGAAGACGTGCTTTTCGAGGTCGGTGTGCTGTCAACGCGGTCAGCGCAACGGACCACGCGAGCGCTGCTGGGCAAGCAGTACGACGTGGCATCGGTCATCGCCGCGGCTTTGACGAGCCTGGAGCGGTCGATGGCGCGCAACCCGCCCGAGCTGATCATCGAAACGATCCTCGAGGGATATCGCCATGAACACCGGATACTCGCGGGTGACGAACCGGCCGACCCGGACACGGGGATGTTCACCGAGCTCTTCGAAAAAGCGCGGCAAGACGGCAAGTTGGCCGCCCACATCGACATAGAGCACCTGGCTTACCTGGCCGGGACGCTCGTCAGCGAGGGGGCCCGCCACTGGGCGGCCGGTTCGTTCGGGGACCGCTCGTTCGCCGAGGTGGTGGGGGACGACATCGCGGCCGTCATCGCCGGATGCGGGCGGTCACGTACGCCGACGTAGACCACGACAACGTCATTTTCGCCTGAAGGAGGCCGCATGGCATGGGATTTCGAAACCGACCCGCAGTACCAGCAGTTGCTGGACTGGGCTGATGCGTTCGTGCGAGACGAGGTCGAGCCGCTCGACTTGGCCTGGCCGCACGAGCAGTACGTTCCACTGAACGAGACCAAGCGCAAGGCGATCAACCCGCTCAAGGAGGAGGTCCGGCGCAAGGGGTTGTGGGCCACACACCTCGGCCCCGAACTCGGCGGTCAAGGTTACGGACAGCTCAAACTCGCGCTGCTCAACGAGATCCTCGGGCGGTCGCAATGGGCGCCGATCGTGTTCGGCTGCCAGGCGCCCGATACCGGCAACGCCGAGATCATCGCCCACTTCGGCACACCCGATCAGAAGGAACGCTACCTGCGGCCGTTGCTCGACGGCGAGATGTTCTCCAGCTACTCGATGACCGAACCGCAGGGCGGCGCCGATCCAACGCGATTCCAGACGCGGGCGGTGCGCGACGGCGACGACTGGGTGATCAACGGCTGGAAGTACTTCTCCTCCAACGCCAAAACCGCCTCATTCCTGATCGTGATGGTGGTGACGAACCCCGATGTGAGTCCCTACCAGGGGATGTCGATGTTCCTCGTGCCCACCGACACCCCGGGTGTCGACATTGTCCGTAACGTCGGCCTGGCAGGCGAGCATCTCAACGAGGGCTCGCACGCGCTCATCCACTACGACAACGTCCGGGTGCCCGACGAGGCGCTGCTCGGTGGCGAAGGGCAGGCCTTCGTGATCGCGCAGACGCGCCTCGGCGGCGGCCGTATCCACCACGCGATGCGCACCATCGGCCTGTCCCGCAAGGCGCTGGACATGATGTGCGAACGCGCGCTGAGCCGGGAGACCGCCGGAAGCCGCCTGTCGGATAAGCAGTTCGTCCAGGGCTACATCGCCGACTCGTATGCGCAACTGGCCCAATTCCGGTTGTTCGTGCTCTACACCGCGTGGGAGATCGACAAGTACAACGACTACAAGAAGGTCCGCAAGGACATCGCCGCGGTCAAGGTCGTGCTGCCCACTGTGCTGCACGATATCGCTTGGCGGGCAATGCAAGTGCACGGCGCGCTCGGCGTCACCAACGAGATGCCGTTCATGGGGATGATCCACGGTGCAGCGGCACTGGGACTCGCCGACGGCCCGACGGAGGTACACAAGACCACCGTCGCCCGGCAGGTCCTGCGGGATTACAAGCCCAGCGATGACGTGTGGCCAAGTGAATGGATCCCGAGAAAGCAAGAGGCCGCCAGGGCGAAGTTCGCCGAATACCTCGACCACGAAGTGGGGAACCTGTGATCGACGCCGCTCGACTGGCCGACTGGATGGACGTTGCCGGCCTGCCCGGCCGGGGCGAACCGATCGACGTCCGGTTCCTGTCCGGTGGCAGCCAGAACGAGATCTACGAGATACGCCGGGGTGAAAAACGCTGCGTGATCCGGATTCCGCCGCCCGCCGCCCCGCCGGACCGGGACAAGGGGATCCTGCGCGAATGGCGGATCATCGAGGCGCTCGACGGCACCGATGTGCCGCATACCCCGGCGGTGGCCGTGTGCTCGGACCCCTCGGTGCTCGGTCGCACCTTCTACCTGATGGGGTTTGTCGACGGCTGGTCACCGATGGGCAGAAAGGGCTGGCCGGCGCCGTTCGACACCGACTTTCACGCGCGCCCCGGGCTCGCCTATCAGCTGGCTGAAGGCATCGCATTGTTGTCGAAGGTGGACTGGAGGGCCAAGGGCCTCGAGGACCTGGGCCGCCCCGACGGATTCCATGAACGCCAAGTCGACCGCTGGACAGGCTTTTTCGACAGGATCAAGGGGCGGGAGCTGGAAGGCATGGAAACCGCCACGAAGTGGCTGTGCACCCATCGTCCGATTGATTTCATCCCCGGCCTGATGCACGGCGACTACCAGTTCGCCAACGTGATGTACCACGACGGCGCGCCCGCGCGACTCGCCGCGATCGTCGACTGGGAGATGGGCACTGTCGGCGACCCCAAGCTCGACCTCGGCTGGATGATCCAGGGCTGGCCGGAGGACACCAATGCACCGGTGGCGGCCACGGCGAGCTACGTTGACCTGCAAGGGATGCCGTCCCGCTCGCAACTGGTAGACCACTATGCCGAGGTTTCGGGTCGGCAGGTCGACGACCTCGACTACTACCTGATCCTCGCGAAATGGAAGCTGGCGATCGTTCTCGAGCGGGGATTCCAGCGCGCCGGTGATGACGAGAAGCTGTTGGCGTTCGGCCCGATCGTCCCCGAGCTGATGGCGTCGGCAGCCGAGCTGGCCGAATCCACCGACTACCGGTCCTGAGACGACGTGCGCGCCGTCGTCTGCCCGTCGTACGGGCCCCCGGAAGTCGTCCGCGTCGAAGAACGCCCGTCGCCGACACCGGCCGCGGGCCAGGTCCGGGTCCGTGTCGACGCGGCAGCCGTGAACTATCCCGATGTGCTGCTGATCGCCAACAAGTATCAGATCAGCGTGCCCCCGCCGTTTGTCCCCGGCAGTGAGTTCGCGGGCGTCATCGACCAAATCGACCAGCCGGCCGGCGATTTCAGCGTCGGTGACCGCGTCACCGGTAGCGGCCTGTACGGTGCCTTCGCCGAGGAGGTGGTGGTTGGGGCCGCAGGCCTGACCCGCGTACCGGCCGGCATCGACACACGCACCGCTGCCGCCTTCGGCGTCGCGTATCGCACGGCGTACCACACTCTGCGCTCGGTGGCGCGAGTGCAGGCGGGCGACGAACTGGTCGTTCTCGGCGCCGGCGGCGGGGTCGGCCTCGCCGCCGTGCAGGTGGGCGCCCAGCTGGGCATCTCGGTCACCGCGGTTGCCTCATCAGACGAAAAGCTCGCCGTAGCACATTCTTACGGCGCACGTCGCCTCGTCAACCATCGTTCGGGCGATCTGCGGGCCGCGCTTCGCGAGACGCTTCCCGACGGAGCCGACGCCGTCATCGACCCGGTCGGCGGTGACTTATCCGAGCCGGCGTTGCGAGCGCTGCGTCGAGGCGGCCGCTTCGTCACGGTCGGCTACGCCTCGGGCGTGATCCCGCGCATCCCGCTCAACCTGGTGCTCGTCAAGGGGGTGCAGCTTCTCGGCTTTCAATTCCAGGACGTCGCACCGACAGAACTTCAGCGCAACGAGGACGAATTGCGGGAGCTTTTCGCCACGGGCCGTGTCGTGCCGCACATCGGCGCCACGTTCCCGCTGGCCGAAACCGCAGGCGCACTACGCCAAGTCGCCGACGGTCAGGCGATTGGAAAGGTGCTGATCGACGTGGCGTGCTAGGACTAACTCGCGGGGGTCAGATCCGCAGTCACCGATGAACGTGTCATCAACCCGCTGCGGAATGTCTCAGTGGGTTCGACCGCCACATCACGCACGGCCGCCGCGGCCAGGGCCTGCGTCTTGAACGCCCGCGCGGCTGCGCTCAGCCGGTGCTGCACCGAGTCGATGCTCTTGTTCAGCTCCGCCGGCCACTTCTTTCCCCACAGCGTCACTTCGGTGACGCCGCGGTCGAGCGCCTTCAGTACGCCGAGGCGCACCCGCGAGTCACGGTCGAAGAGATCGGTCGCGACCGCCAGGCTCTGCGGTCGGGGACGACGTCCCCACGATGCCAGCGCATATTCGAGGTCGAGCGTCTCGACTCCGAGGATCTGCAGCGGCCGATCGTCGGAGTGGTCCGGGACGAGAACCGTGACATCCCACCCGGCCATCACCCGGTCGAACAGCCAACCGCCGGCGAACATGACCGCCTCCGTGACGCTCGGCGCGACCACGTCGAGCCGGTACCTCATGTCCTGCTCGGTGGCTCCAGGTCGCGAGCGAGGGACTCGGCGTACCCCTTGAACACCTCGGTCAGCTGTATCGATGGATCGAGCAACCATGTGGTCTCCATTCCGGTTACAAGGGCGATGATCTCCACGGCCTTGGCGGCCGCGTCCAAGTCCGCGCGGTATTCGCCGGCGTGCTGACCACGCCGGATGAGTTCGGTCACGATGTCCACCGCATCGCGATACCTCGTGAGGAGACGGTCGTGCAGTGGAGCGTCGGGCAGGATGTTTTCCACCAGCAGCACCGTGAACGTGCCCACCAGTTCGGGTGCCCGCTCGAACCTCTCGGCCACCCGCCTGATCTCGGTGACCAGGTCGCCGGAGGTGTCCGCATGCGCGTCGTCGTCGGCGTCACGTGCGTCGAGAACCGCGTTGAGAAGCTGTTCCTTGGACTCGAAGTGATGCAGCAGCCCGGCCGGGGTCACTCCGGCGTCTTTGGCTATTTGGGCAAGTGAGGTGTTGCGCCAACCAGTGCGCGCTAGCATTCGCTCGGCCACGGCGAGAATGCGCTGCCTGCGATCTTCGCCCTTGGCGAGAAGCGTGGCGTACGGCCGTGGCACGGACGGCGAACCCGACACCGAACTCCTTCGTTAAACCAACCTAGTGAACACACAGTAAGTTGGTTGGCACGCTGTGACAAGGGTCTCAGCGGAATAAATTCTCGACAGGTGTCACAAGCCGAGAGACTTGGCGATGATCACCTTCATCACCTCGCTGGTGCCGGCATAGATCCGGGCCACCCGGGCATCCGTGTACAGCCGGGCGATCGGATACTCCATCATGTAGCCGTAACCGCCGAAAAGCTGCAGGCATCCGTCCACGACCCGGGCCTGCATCTCGGTGCAGAACAGCTTGACCCGTGCGGCGTCGGCCCCCGAGAGCTCACCGTCGACATGGTCGCGTACGGCACGGTCCAGCATCGCCTGGGCGGCCTCGATCTCCGCCGATACGGCGGCGAGCTCGAATTTGGTGTTCTGGAACGACGCGACCGGCGTGCCGAACGCCTTGCGGTTCTTGACGTAGTCGATCGTCGCCGTCAGCGCCGAGCGTGCTTGGGCGACGGACCCGACCGCAACGGTCAGCCGCTCCTGGGGCAGGTTGTGGCCGAGGTAGCCGAACGCTTCGCCCTCCTCCCCCAGCAGGTTCGCCGCCGGCACGCGCACGTCGGTGAAGGACAGCTCCGCGGTGTCTTGCACCTTGCAGCCCATCTTCTCGAGCTCGCGGCCCCGCGTGAACCCGGGCATACCGTCCTCGACGACGAGCAGCGAGAGTCCCTTTCGGCGGTTCTCCGCATCAGTGGAAGTCCGGGCGACGACGATCACCAGGTCGGCCTGCATGCCTCCGGTGATGAAGGTCTTCGCCCCGTTGACCACGTAGTTGTCGCCGTCCCGCACGGCGGCGGTGCGCATCCCGGCCAGATCCGAGCCGGTGCCGGGTTCGGTCATCGCGATCGCGGTCAGCAACGTGCCGGCCGCCAGCCCGGGAAACCAGCGGTCGCGCTGTTCGGCATTCGCATAGTGCAGGAAGTACTGCAGGATCACCTCGAGCTGGGTGCGCACGGTCGACAGCGTGACCAGCGCCCGCGCCGCCTCCTCCTGCAGCACGACGTTGTAGCGATAGTCGGGTACGCCCGCGCCGCCGTACTCCTCGGGGATGGCCATCCCCAGCATGCCGAGCGCCCCCATCTGCTTGAAGACCTCGCGGGGCATGCGTCCGCCCTTCTCCCACTCGGGATAATGCGGAACAACCTCCTTTTCGACGAAGTCGTGCGCCAGCCCGCGAAACGCCTCGTGGTCCTCGGTGAACAGATCCCGGCGCACTGCGCCTCCTTTCGGCGGGTCCGCTACGAGATCAGCTCGACCAACGTGGCGTTGGCCGTGCCGCCGCCCTCGCACATGGTTTGCAGCCCGTAACGAATCCCGTTGTCCCGCATGTGATGAATCATGCGGGTCATCAGAACCGCCCCCGAAGCACCGAGCGGATGACCGAGCGCGATCGCACCACCGAGCGGATTGAGCTTCTTTTCGTCGGCACCGGTGTCGGCGAGCCAGGCCAGCGGCACCGGCGCGAACGCCTCGTTCACCTCGAAGACGCCGACCTCCTCCAGGCTGACACCGGCCTTGTGAAGAACCTTCTCGGTCGCCGGTATCGGACCGGTGAGCATGAGTACCGGGTCCGCCCCGGTGACCGAGCTGGCGCGGTACCGAACGATCGGCGTCAACCCCAGCTGGACCGCGTTTTCGGCGGTCATCACCAACAGCGCGGCGGCACCGTCGGAGATCTGCGACGAATTGCCCGCGTGAATCACGCCGTCATCGGTGAAGGCGGGCTTGAGCCCGGCCAGTTTTTCGACAGTGGTCCCGCGCCGCACGCCCTCGTCGGCCGTCACCACCGCTCCGTCGTCGGTGAACACCGGAACGATCTGCGCATCGAAGGCGCCCGCGTCCTGTGCCGCGGCGGCGCGCTCGTGCGATGTCGCGGAATACTCGTCGAGGCGGGTGCGAGAGAAACCCCACTTCTGCGCGATCAGCTCCGCCGAGATGCCCTGGTTGAACGAGAAATCTCGATAGCGCTCGAGGACTTTGGGACCGTACGGCATGCCGGTGGCTCTCGCAGCGCCCAGTGGTACCCGGCTCATGACTTCGACACCGCCCGCGACAACGACGTCCTGCTGTCCGGACATCACCCCCTGCACGGCGAAGTCCAGCGCCTGCTGGCTCGATCCGCACGCCCGGTTGATCGTCGTCGCCGGGATGCTCTCGGGCCATCCCGCGGCGAGAACCGAATAGCGGCCGATATTGCTGGACTGGTCCCCGACTTGGGAGACGCACCCCCACACCACGTCGTCAACGACGTTGGGCTCGATGCCGGTCCGCTCCAGCAGTTCGTTCAGGACGACGGCGGACAAGTCGGCGGCGTGCATCCCGGACAGTCCACCGTTGCGCTTGCCCACAGCGGTGCGGACCGCCTCGACGATTACGGTTTCACGCATTGAGTCTCTCCAGTTCTGTATGGCCGTCAGCGGGAGCTGTACGCATGCCCTATCGTGCCCTGCTCACGCAGCCCGGCGATCTCGTCATCGCCGAAGCCCAGTTCGGCGAGCACCGAGTCGGTGTGCTGCCCCAGGCCGGGAACGGCGCCCATCGGGGGGGCGTACCCCGAGATGACCGGCGGCGGCAGCAGCGCCGGGATCGGGCCGTTCGGCGTGTCGATCTGGCGCCACCGGTCTCGCGCAGACAGCTGGGGATGCACCAGCACTTCGCTCGGCGTGTTGTAACGGGCGTTGCCGATGCCGGCGGCGTCGGCGGTCTTCTGGACATGTGCCAGATCGTGCTGTGCACACCACGATCCGATCGCCTCGTCAAGTAGCTTGCGGTGGGCTACCCGTCCTGAGTTCGTCCGGAACCGCTCGTCGTCGGCCAAGTCGTTGCGCTGCAAGATGTCTCGGGCGAGTCGCTGCCATTCGCGATCGTTGGTGGTGCCCAGCACCACCGTCTGCCCGTCGGCGGTCAGGTACGCACCGTATGGCGCAACAGCCGGCGAGCTCATACCTAGCGGCTGCTGGTCGATCCCGGAATGGTGGGTGTAGGTGAGCTGGTAGCCCATCACGTCGGTCATGGTGTCGAACAGGCTGACGGCGACGCTGTTGCCGCCCGTGGTCCCGCCGGTGTCACGGGAATACAGCAGCGCCATGATCGACAATGCCGACTGCAGCCCGGTGGTCACGTCAGCAACGGGAGGGCCGGGTTTGGCGGGTGCACCGGCGTGGCCGGTGACGGCGCAGGTGCCCGATTCCGCTTGGATCAGAAGGTCATAGGCGCGCTTGTGGGACAGTGGGCCGCCGGGCCCGTAGCCGTCGATCTCGACCGCGATGACGTCCGGGTGTCGTATCGCCATGTCGGCCGGCGAAACCCCGAGCCGGGCGGTGGAACCCGGTGCGAGATTCGACACCAGCACGTCGGCGCGGTCAAGCAGCCGGTGCAGGACGTCGATGCCGGCGGGGGATTTCAGGTCGAGCGTCACGGACTCCTTGCCGCGGTTGACCCAAACGAAGTGCGCCGCAAGCCCGTTGACGACGTCGTCGTAGTGGCGTGCGAAGTCGCCACCGTCCGGGTTCTCCACCTTGATGACGCGCGCGCCGAAGTCGGCGAGCGTGCGGGTGCACATCGGCGCCGACACGGCCTGCTCCAACGTCACGACGGTGACGCCAGACAGCGGCCCTTCGGATGCGGGCATCACATCACCATGCCGCCGTCCACCGGCAGTACCTGCCCGGTGATGTAGGACGCCGCGTTGGACGCCATGAACACGAACGCACCCGCAATCTCCGACGGCTCGGCCCAGCGCTTCATCGGGATGCGGTTCATCATGTTGGCCGCGAATTTCTCGTTCGTGCGAATGGTTTCCGTCATCGGCGTCGCAGCCAGCGGCGCCAGCGCGTTGACCATGATGTTCTTGGTGGCCAGTTCGCGCGCCAACGACTTCGTGAAGCCGATGATGCCGGCCTTGGCGGCCGAGTAGTTGACCTGGCCGAGGGTTCCAGTCAGCCCGGCCGCCGAGGTCACGTTGACGATCCGGCCGGTGCCGTCGGTCGGAATGTGCGGCAGTGCCGCCTGGGTGCAGTTGAACGCGCCCATCACGTGGATGTCGAACAGTAGCCGGAACGACTCCTGCGTCAGTTTGGGAAACATCGCCGGCTGCGTCACGCCCGCGTTGTTGATCAAGATGTGCAGTGCGCCGTCAGCCAGTCCGGCGGCTTGCGCTGCTGCCACATCGGCGGAGTCGCGGTCCGACACGTCGAGGGCGGCGGACTCGGCCCGGCCGCCGGAGGCCGAAATGCGTTCGGCGACAGCCGCCGCTGCGTCCTTGTCGATGTCGGTGACGAGCACAGCCGCGCCAGCGTCCGCCAGCGCCTGCGCGACCGCGGAGCCGATGCCGCCCGCGGCGCCGGTCACCAAAGCCGAGCGTCCGGTGAGATCGAAGTACCCGTTGTTCACCTAGTAACTCCTCGGCAAGCCCAGGACATGCGATCCGAGGTAGTTGAGGATCATCTCCTGGCTGATCGGGGCGATCTTCATCAGTCGCGCCTCGCGGAAGTACCGCGACACGTTGTACTCCTCGGCGTAGCCCATCCCGCCGTGTGTCTGCAGCGCACGGTCGGCGGCGGCGAAACCCGCGTCGGCGCAAAGGTATTTCGCGGTATTGGCCTCGCGCCCGCAAGGCTTTCCGTTGTCATAGAGCCACGTCGCTTTGCGCAGCACCAGCTCGGCCGCGTCGAGGCGGGCCAGCGAATCGGCCAGCGGGAACTGCAGGCCCTGGTTCATGCCGATCGGCCGGTTGAACACATACCGCTCGTTGCCGTACTTGACCGCTTTCTCCAGCGCAACCCTGCCGATGCCCAGCGCCTCGGCGGCGATGAGCATCCGTTCCGGGTTGAGGCCATCGAGGATGTAGTGGAATCCCCTGCCTTCCTGGCCGACTCGATCGGACACCGGGACCCGCAGGTCGTCGATGAACACCTCATTGGAGCTGACCGCGTTTCGTCCCATCTTGTTGATCGGCCGGATGTCGACGTGCTCGGGATCGAGATCGGTAAGGAACAGCGTCATGCCGTCGGTTTTCTTGGTGACCTCGTCATACGGCGTGGTCCGGGTCAGCAGGAGGATCTTCTCGGACTCCTGCGCCTTGGAAATCCAAACCTTGCGGCCGGTTATCCGGTAGTGGTCGCCGTCGCGTTTGGCGAACGTGGTGATGCGCGAGGTGTCCAGGCCGGCGCCGGGCTCGGTGACACCGAAGCAGACGTGCAGGTCGCCGTTGACGATGCGGGGCAGCGTGCGTGCCTTGAGTTCGTCCGAGCCGTGCTTCACCACCGGCTGCATGCCGAAGATCGAGAGGTGGATGGCACTGGCGGCGTTCATCGCGCCACCGGACCGGGCGACTTCCTCGAGGAGCAGGGTGGCCTCGGTGATGCCCAGACCGTGGCCGCCGTACTCCTCCGGGATCGTCATACCGAGCCAGCCGCCCTTGGCGATCGCGTCGTAGAACTCCTGCGGGAATTCGTGCGCCTGGTCCTTCTCCATCCAGTAGTGGTCGTCGAACTTCTGCGCAAGCTCGGCGACCGACTTGCGGATCAGTTCCTGATCGTCGGTCAGCTCGAAACTCATCCCGCCCGGCACAACCACATCTCCTTTACATGCTCTGGTCACTTCACGCACAAACCAGTGCGCCGGTGCGTGAGCGGTCCCTTCCGCACCGGCGCACTCTCGACTCTATTCCGGACGGTCAGCCCCCAAGTCGCCCTGGCGACTCAGTCCTGATTACCCGTGAGCTGCTTGGCATTCGCCGCGAACTCGGCGAAGGTAGCACCGGACTTCTCGCGATGGCTGAGCGCCTGGATGGAAACGTCATGTCCTTCGGCTGCCTTGCGCAGCGCGCCGACGGTGGCCTGTTCCTTGGGAATGTGGCTGAACGGGTCGAACGAGTACCAGCGCATGGCGTTCTCGTGGGTTATCTTGTTGACCTCATCGTCGGGCACGTTGTGCTCGGTGAGTACCTCGTGCAGCTGCTCGGGCGCGCCCGGCCACATCGAGTCGCTGTGCGGGTAGTCGGCCTCCCAGCAGATGTTGTCGATGCCAATGTCGTTGCGTAACTGGACACCGACGTGGTCACTGATGAAGCAGGTCAAAAAGTGCTCCCGGAACACCTCGGAGGGCAGCTTGCCGCCGAAGTCCTGGCCGGTCCACGTCGAATGCATCTCGAAGGTGCGGTCCGCACGCTCCAAGAAGTACGGAATCCACCCGGTGCCGCCCTCGGACAGCGCGACCTTCAGATCCGGGTACCGCTTGATCGGCTTGGACCACAACAGATCCGCGGCGGCCTGCACGATGTTCATCGGCTGCAGTGTGATCATCACATCCATCGGCGCGTCGGGCGCGGTGATCGCCAACCGGCCCGACGATCCGATGTGCACGTTCATCACCGTGTTGGTGTCACACAGGGCCTGCCACAGCGGATTCC
The DNA here is from genome assembly GCA_963811535.1 of uncultured Actinomycetota bacterium. Taxonomy (GTDB): domain Bacteria; phylum Actinomycetota; class Actinomycetes; order Mycobacteriales; family Mycobacteriaceae; genus Mycobacterium. The sequence continues at coordinate 634,133 of CAWERF010000006.1, forward strand.
AGTAATCGTCATGGAAACTCGGATACCCCATCGCGGCGGGATTCTCGGTGAACGTCAGAGCGTGCACGCCCTTCTTCGACACCCGCCGCACCTCAGCGGCGCATGCTTCGGCGTCCCAGATCACCGGCAAGGCCATCGGAATGAACCGCGCGGGATACGCCCCGCACCACTCGTCGATGTGCCAGTCGTTGTAGGCCTGTAGCAACGCCAGCGAGAACTCCGGATCATCGGTGGCGAACAACCGGCCGGCGAAGCCGGGGAACGAGGGGAAGCAGATCGAGCCCATGATGCCGCCGGCGTTCATGTCCTTGATCCGCTCGTCGACCTGGTAGCAGCCGGGCCGGATCTCGTCGAGGCCCTGCGGTTCCAGGCCGTATTCCTCCTTCGGCCGACCCGCCACGGCGTTGAGCGCAACGTTGGGGATCACGATGTCGCGGAACTGCCAGGTATCCGAGCCGTCGGGGTTGTGCACCAACCGCGGCGCCTCATCGATGTACTTCGCCGGCAGGTGGTTCTTGAACATGTCGGGTGGCTCGACGATGTGGTCGTCGACGCTGATCAGGATCATGTCTTCTTTGTTCAAGGCCGTGTCCTTTCCATCGACGTGGGCGTCATCGGCGATCCCGGGTACATGATTGCCGCGATCGCGCCGGCATGCGTCCCGGCGATGTTCTCTCTGATAGAAAACTATCTTCTCAGGATGCGAGAATCAACATCTGTAGCTTAGTCCCTGCGCCCCTGACCTCGTCACGAACCCCCCGGTTAGCGCGGTTCGCACGCCCGCGGACGCCCCCGCTTCATGCGCCGGCGTTGACCAACCGATCAAAACATGGAAACCTATTAGTCAGAAATGAGAACCTGATTCTCGCCATTGCGATGAGCGGTTGCGCGAAGAGCCGAGGACTGAGGAGGCCCGATGCGGCTGGGCCCGCTACCTGCGGAACAGTGGGACGACGCCGTCGAGCACGCGCTCGCCCAAACCCTGCCTGCCGAGCGCCGCAACCCGGCAGGTGCGGGAAACGCGCTCGCCACCCTCGTCCGGCATCCGAAGCTGGCACGCGCCTTCCTGCGTTTCAACGGCTACCTGCTGTACGGCTCGACGTTGCCTGCCCGGGTGCGCGAGTTGGCCATCCTGCGCGTGGCCCATCGTCGGGGCTGTCAATACGAATGGGTCCACCACGTCGAACTTGCCGGCCGCGCGGGGTTGACCGACGACGAGATAGCCACCGTCCGGCGCGGCGAGCCTGCCGACGAATTCGATCGCGCCGTGGTCAACGCGGTCGACGAACTCGACGAGAAGTCGCAGCTGTCGGATGCCACCTGGGCAACACTTTCTGAGCGGCTCGACGAGCGGCAGCGCATGGACCTCATTTTCACGATCGGCTGCTATGGCCTGCTGGCCATGGCCTTCAACACTTTTGGCGTAGAGCCGGAACACGAAAGGTAAACAGATGCCGCACTTCACCAAGCCGGCCGCGGGAAGCTGGACGGAGAACTACCCCGAGCTCGGCACGGCCCCGGTCGACTACAGCGATTCCATCGACCCGGCCTTCTACGAGGCGGAACAGAAGGCGATCTTCCAGCGAACCTGGCTCAACGTGGGGCGGGTGGAGCGGCTGCCCCGTACCGGCAGCTATTTCACCAAGGAGCTGCCGTCGGCCGGCCCGGGCTTCTCGGTGGTCGTGGTCAAGACCAAGGACGGGTCGATCAAGGCCTTCCACAACATGTGCCGGCACCGCGGAAACAAGCTGGTGTGGAATGACTACCCACACGAGGAGACCTCGGGCACCTGCCGGCAGTTCACCTGCAAGTACCACGCCTGGCGTTACAACCTCGACGGTGACCTCACATTCGTTCAGCAGGAAGGCGAGTTCTTCGACCTCGACAAGAGCCAGTTCGGGCTCAAGCCCGTGCGCTGCGAGGTGTGGGAGGGGTTCATCTTCGTCAACCTCGACCCCAACGCGCAGCCGTTGGCCGAATACCTCGGTCCGTTCGCAAAGGGCCTGGAGGGCTACCCGTTCCACGAGATGACCGAGGTCTACTACTACAAGGCCGAAGTCGGCAGCAACTGGAAGCTGTTCATCGACGCGTTCGCCGAGTTCTACCACGCGCCCGTGCTGCACCAGAAGCAGGCGGTCAAGGAGGAGGCCGACAAGCTGCTGGGCTACGGCTTCGAGGCGCTGCACTACGAGCTGCAGCACCCGCACGGGATGGTCTCGGCCTGGGGCGGGATGGCGCCGCCGAAGGACCTCAACCAGGTCAAGCCGATCGAACGCGTGCTGCGCAGCGGCTTGTTCGGACCGTGGGACCGGCCTGACGTTGAAGGCCTCGAACCGCTGCCGCCGGGGGTCAACCCGGCCAAGGCCAAGCAGTGGGGCGTTGACTCGTTCCACTTCTTCCCGAACTGGATGCTGCTGATCTGGGCGCCCGGCTGGTACCTGACGTACCACTACTGGCCGACCGGGGTGGACAAGCACATCTTCGAGGGCACGCTGTATTTCGTGCCGCCGAGGAACTCCCGCGAGCGGCTGGCTCAGGAGTTGGCCGCGGTGACGTTCAAGGAGTACGCGCTGCAGGACTCCAACACCCTGGAAGCCACCCAGACCATGATCGGCACCCAGGTGGTGCGGGACTTCCCGCTGTGCGATCAGGAAATCCTTCTTCGCGCGCTGCACAAGGTGGCCGGAGAGTACGTGGACGAATACCGAAACAACGGCGCGAAGGAGGCCCGTAATGGCGCTGCCGTCTGAATTCTCCGACCTGGAGCGGTTTTCCGACTGGATCCTGGCCACCGAGCCGGAGCGCTACGCCAAGCGGCTGGCGTCGTCGATGACCGAGATGCAAGACCTGTACGACACCGCGTTCCCCCGCCTGGAGGACGCCATCGCCTACTTGGACACGTTCGGTTTGGACGATCTGCCCGACGATGCCCGCGCGCTCATGCACCTGATGCAGTCGCTGGTGATGGTGTCGTTCCCGGTGGAGGTGTGGAAGCAGCCTCGGGTTCCCGACAGCGGAGCGGCATACCTCAACCTCGTTCGGGAGCCGGTGGTTTAGGCGTGCCGACGCTGCGGGCGGCCGGGCTACTTGACGTCGACGCGGGCGAGATCGTCCGGCCGGGCATCCTGCGGATTGAGGATGACCGCATCACCGGCGTTGGCGGTGCCACACAAGGTCAGGTGATCGATCTCGGCGAGTCGATCCTGCTGCCGGGGTTGATGGACATGGAGGTCAACCTCCTGATGGGCGGGCGCGGCGAGACACCCGCGCTGTCCCAGGTCCAGGACGATCCGCCGACCCGTGTGCTGCGCGCGGTCGGCAACGCCCGCCGCACGTTACGTGCCGGCTTCACCACCGTGCGCAACCTGGGTCTGTTCGTCAAGACCGGCGGCTACCTGCTGGATGTGGCACTGGCCAAGGCGATCGACGCCGGCTGGATCGAGGGGCCCCGGATCGTGCCCGCCGGGCACGCGATCACTCCGACCGGCGGGCACCTCGATCCGACGATGTTCGCCGCGTTCATGCCGGGTGTGCTGCAGCTGACGGTCGAGGAAGGCATCGCCAACGGTGTCGATGAGATCCGCAGGGCCGTGCGCTACCAGATCAAGCACGGCGCACAGCTGATCAAGGTGTGTTGTTCGGGCGGGGTCATGTCGCTGACCGGTGAACCCGGCGCGCAACACTATTCGGATGAGGAGCTGCGCGCGATCGTCGACGAGGCGCACCGTCGCGGGCTGCGCGTCGCCGCGCACACCCACGGCGCCGACGCGGTCAAACACGCCGTCGCCGCCGGCATCGACTGCATCGAGCATGGGTTCCTGGTGGATGACGAGGCGATCGCGATGCTGGTCGAGCACGGCACGTTCCTGGTGACCACCAGGAGGCTGGCCGAGGCGATGGACATGTCCAAGGCGCCGCCGGAACTGCAGGCCAAGGCGGCCGAGATGTTCCCGAAAGCGCGCACCTCGCTCAAGGCCGCCTACGACGCCGGAGTGAAGATTGCGGTCGGCACCGACGCCCCCGCCATCCCGCACGGCAAGAACGCCGACGAACTCGTGACTTTGGTCGAGTGGGGAATGCCGCCTGCGGCGGTGCTGAAGGCCGCGACGATCACGGCCGCCGAGCTGATCGACGTCACTGATCGCGGCAGGCTGGCCGAGGGACAGCTCGCCGATATCATCGCCGTGCCGGGGGACCCGTTGCAGGACATCACCGTTACCCAGAACGTCAGCTTTGTGATGAAGGGCGGTAAGGTTTATGCCAACAAGAACTGACGACATTGTGGAGATCCAGCAGCTGCTGGCCCGGTACGCGGTGACCATCACCCAACAGGACATCGACGGCCTGCTCGAGGTTTTCACGCCCGACGGCACCTACAGCGCCTTCGGCGACACCTACAAGCTCGACAAATTCCCGGAATTGGTGGCCGCAGCCCCAAAGGGCTTGTTCCTCACCGGAACCGCGTTGATCGACCTCGACGGCGACACCGCGACGGGTACGCAGCCGCTGTGCTTCATCGACCACGCCACCCATGACATGCGCATCGGCTACTACCGCGACACCTATGTCCGGACCGAAAAAGGTTGGCGGCTGAGAAAGCGGGCCATGACGTTCATTCGCCGCAGCGGCACACACGATTCCGGCCGACCGCATGCGATCGGCCGTCCGAGTGCATGAATGCGAGCATGGATGTTTCGGAGTTCCGGTCGGGGCTTCGCGCGTGGCTCGATGAGAACGACCTCGCCCCCGAGCCGGACCATTCGCTCAAAGGCCACATAGACCAGCTGGCCCGCGTTCACCGCGCACTTTACGACGCCGGTTGGATGCGTTACGGCTGGCCGGTTGAAGTCGGCGGATTGGGTGGGCCGGCCATATTTCGCGCCATCGTGGGCGAGGAGGTCGTTGGTCGCGGCCTCGCCGAGCCCGGCCCCTACTCAATGGTCGAGGTACTCGCGCCGACGATGATCGATTACGCGTCACCGGAACTCGCCGCGGAAATGGTGCCCAAGCTTCTGAGCGGTCGCGAGCAATGGTGTCAGGGCTTTTCCGAGCCGGGATCCGGCAGCGACCTGGCATCACTGACCACGCGCGCCACCCGCCGGGGCGATGACTGGATCGTCAACGGACAGAAGGTGTGGACCAGCTACGCGCAGTACTCCGCGCGGTGCGTGCTGCTCACCCGTACCAGCGCCGGCCACAACGGAATCACGGCCTTCTTCCTCGACCTGGACACACCCGGCGTCACCGTTCGGCCGCTGCGCACGATGCACGGTGTGGACGAGTTCTGCGAGGTGTACTTCGACGACGTCGTCATCCCCGGCGACCGGATGCTCGGCAAGCCGGGTGACGGCTGGCGATTGGCGATGGATCTGCTGCCCTACGAGCGCTCGACGTGCTTCTGGCAGCGGATCGCTTATCTCTACACAAGATTCGATCGACTCATCGCCGAGGCGGAGGACCCGGACGATTCCGAGCTCGGAGCCGCCTACCTCGCGCTGCACACCCTGCGCTGCCGCTCGCGAGCGACGCAACACCGACTGGCCGACGGAGCCCGGCTGGGGCCGGAGACCTCGATCGACAAGGTGTTGCTGGCCACCGCCGAGCAGCGGCTTTACGACACTGCCCGCGATCTGCTGCCCGGGGCGGTCGAACTCGACGAATCCCCTTGGCGCACAGAGTACCTCTATTCGCGTGCGGCAACGATCTACGGCGGCACCGCGGAGATCCAGCGCAACATCATCGCGCGCAGGCTGCTCGACCTGGGGACGGAGTGAGCGTGGATTTCGGACTGGATACTGAATCACTGGACTTGCTGGCCGAGGCTATGCGCAAGACGATGCTCGCGGCATCCGGCGCCGAACTGGACGCTGCACTGGGAGATCTCGGCTGGCGCGAAATGCTCCACGAAATGCCGGACATCACAATCCCGTTGGTGTTCCGCCTGCTCGGCGAAACCGGCGCGCACGCCCCGGTGATCAATGATGTGTTACTGCACGCGGCCGGCCGCCCACTCGGCGAAACGGTGCCAATGCCATTCGCCGGCGGCGCCTGGGTGGTCTGGGAGCGCACCGATCAGGCAACCGACGTGCTTGACCCCGAACTTCCCCTGCACCGCGTGGCAGCCGGAAACCCGCTCCCGCTGGGCGCAGGCCGTCGGGCGACAGGCTGGTGGCTGGTCGGCACCGCCCGGGCCATGCTGGCACTGGCCCGCCAGCACGCATTGGACCGAGTTCAATTCGGCCGAAAGGTGGCTTCGTTCCAGGCGATTCGTCACCGCCTCGCCGAGACACTCGTGGCGATTGAAGGCGCCGAAGCCACTTTGGGGGCCGCCACCGATGACCTCGGCTGCGTGCTGGCCAAGGCGGCGGCCGGCCAGGCCGCGCTCACGGCGGCTCGCCATTGCCAGCAGGTGCTCGGCGGCATCGGCTTCACGGCCGAACACGATCTGCACCGGCATGTCCGCCGCACCCTTGTGCTCGACGGTCTTCTCGGCAGTTCGCGAGAGCTGATCAGGCAGGCCGGCGCCGCGATCCGTGAGGAGGGATCAGCCCCTCGGCTGGTGTCTCTGTGACGAGTCGTTTCCACCCGCCGCGCACCACATCACCACCACCCGACGGACCGGCAGGTTTCCGCGGTGCAGCAGGTCATGGCGCCGCGGCCAGCTGCGAATCCAATTGTGCGGAATGGACATCGGCGGCCCCCAAATCGATCGTTGCCTTCGTGTCGTCCAGGTTCACCAGTACCGGGTACCCACCGACGCTCAATGCGATCCGGTCGGCGACCTTGTAGTCGATGTGCATTGTCCGGTCCCCTAGTTCCGGGGTAGGCCGAGAAGTCGCTGAGCGATGATGTTGCGCTGAATTTCGCTCGTACCGCCGGCGATGGTGCCCGCGAAGCTGCGGGTGTAGCGATCGAACCAGCTCCCCGCATAGAGATCGAGGTTCAGCGGCACATACGGCGCGGTCATCGCGGGGTGAGTCAGGCCGTCGAGACCGGCCGCGGCGAGGGCGCCTTCGGACGCGCCCTGCACGGCTTCCGATCCGAGCAGTTTGAGCACCGACAGGCCGGGCACGTCCTCGTCGCCGCGCGCGGCCCGCGCCAGCGCGGCCGAACCGAGGAGTCGCAGCGCCTGGGTATCCATCGCCAACGTGGCGTAGCGGTCCCGGTCGAGTACGTTGCCGGGGCGGAAGTCCTCGAGAAGGTCGTGAAGCCGGTCGGCGTAGCTGAGCCACAGCATCGTGCGTTCGTGGCCCAGCGAACCGTTGGCCACCCGCCAGCCTTCATTGAGCGGACCGACGAGATTGTCTACGGGCACCCGCACATCGGTGAAGAACACCTCGTTGAAGTCCACGTCGTCGCGGTCCGACATCGACGCGAACGGCCGGCTCACCACCCCTGGTGACTCGGTGGGAATCATCAAGACGCTGATGCCCTCGTGTTTCGGTGCGCCGGGGTCGGTGCGCACGAACGTGAGCAGCACATCGGCGTCGTGAGCGCCCGAGGTCCATACCTTCTGCCCGTTGACCACGAAGTGGTCGCCGTGTCGCGTGGCCTGCGTGCGCAGCGACGCGAGGTCCGAGCCTGCGCCGGGCTCGCTCATACCCAGCGACGCCGTGATCTCGGCACGCAGTATCGGCACAGCCCATCGTCGTTGCTGGTCCGGCGTGCCGAACGAGATCAGCGACGCGGCGATGATGCCGACGCCCTGGGGGTTGAAGCTGAGATAAATCCGGCGCCGCGACAGCTCCTGCTGGTGGACGTATTGCTGGAAGAGGCTGGCGTTGCGGCCGCCGAACTCCGGCGGGTTGCCCGGCAGCAGCCACCCGTGGTCGAACAGCATCCGCTGCCACTGACGTGCCCATTCGGGGACGTGGGATGACGAACGGGACCGCTCGACGGCGTGCGCCTCGGTGGGCAGATGCGCGTCCAGGAAGGCTACGAACTCGGACCGAAACGCCTCGACGTCGGCATCAAAAGTGAGCTGCACAGTACTCCTGACGAGATCAGCACCGATGAGCGCTCGTGCGAGGCCGGACAAACCGCGAAATTCGGCCGGTCGACCTTTCGCGTAATGCTTCCTTAGACGAGTTCAAGAGAATAGTATTCTCATCGTGCGGAAGTTACAATCTCGGACACGACGTCCACACAGCGGCCTGCGACCGCGGTCGGACGGCGTCCTCCGGTACAGTTCAGTTATGCTTTCTCTTCACGGCTCGAGCGGCCAGTGACCAGTCCGAGCGAAGAGCCCGCCTGGAAGCAGCGCGCGGTCGAACGATCAATCAAGACTGCGAAACTGCGGGCTGCACAACGTGTTCAGCGTTTCCTTGACGCTGCCCAAGCGATCATCATCGAAAAAGGGAGCACCGACTTCACCGTCCAAGAGGTCGTCGACCGGTCCCGGCAGTCACTGCGGAGCTTCTATCTTCAATTCGACGGCAAACACGAACTTCTGCTCGCCCTCTTCGAGGATGCGCTGAGCCGGTCGGCCGACCAGATTCGCGCCGCGACGGACGGTCATTCCGATCCGCTTGAGCGGCTGAAAGTCGCGGTCAAGCTGCTATTCGAGACCTCGCGGCCCGACCCGAACGCAGAACGGCCGCTGTTCACCGACTTCGCCCCGCGACTGTTGGTCTCGCACCCGTCCGAGGTCAAGATCGCCCACGCACCACTGCTGGCTCTGCTGACCGAGTTGATGGAAGAGGCAAGTGCCGCAGGGGAATTGCGCCAAGACATCAATCCGCGGCGAATCGCGGCGATGACGATGCAGACCGTCATGTTCGTGGCTCAATCGAGCGGCGAGTCTGAGGAGGGAACCACCCATCCCATCACATCGGACGAAGTGTGGGACTTCTGCGCACACGGTTTCGCGAAGGCATAGCGCACCGGGAGAATTTGATTCTCATACCTAAAGAACATTCCTCACTCTGATCGAATGCCCGATCTCTGGACCGACTTGCTCGGGTGCCTGGATCTCGTCGGCGTCTCGTCAGACGACACCGATGTGACCATTTTCGAGGGTCGCAATCAACAGTTGGACTACCACCGGCTGTTCGGCGGACAGCTCCTCGGCCAATTCCTCCGCGCCGCCACCATGGTCTGCCCGGACAAGACCGTCAAATCGCTGCATGCGGTCTTCGCCAGGGAAGGCCGGGCCGACGAATCGGTCCGCTACCAGGCAACGTGCCATCACCACGGTCGATCGTTTGCCACCCTGACAATCACCGGCCGGCAGAGCCGCGGCATTTTGGCTACCACGTCGGTCTGCATGAATGCCGTCGAGGACGGCCCCGAGCACCAGGACGTCGCCGACGTTCCGGCGGTTCCCGGCCCCGACTGCCGTGTCGCACTCGACATGATCCCCTGGGAAACCTGCGCATTGGTCGGCCTGGAGAACACCAAGACCGGCCCTCCGCAATTCGAATTCTGGATGCGGACCCCGGCTGTTGCCCCCGGACTGGCGCCTGCGCTTGCCGCGTACGCGACCGACCTGACGCTGATCGGTACCGCACTGCGCCCGATGGAGGGCCTCAACGAGCGCGGCAACGGCACGGCGTTTACCTCCGCGGTCACTTCTCACACGCTCTGGTTTCACCGGCCGTTCCGCACGGATCAGTGGCTGCTGCTGCGCCAGCACAGCCCCCTTTTGGCGCACGGACGTTGCTTCGGCCGGGGCGATGTGCTGACCGCGGACGGCTCATTGGTGGCGTCGTACGCGCAGGAAGCCCTTCTTCGGTTCGCACAGTAAGCCGCACGCCCCATCGCCCCGACCTGTAAAGGCTGTAGATGCAACCACATTCGACACCCCGGCCCGCTGAGTCGGCGAACCCAGCGAAGACGTACGGAGTCGTGCAGTGGGCCACCGGCACGATAGGTGCCCGCGCGCTGCGGGCGATCATCGAGCATCCGCACCTGACGCTGGCCGGCGTCTACGTGCACGCGGAGGACAAGGTGGGTCACGACGCCGGCGAGCTGTGCGGGCTGAGCTCCACCGGGGTGAGGGCAACCGGCAGCCTGGAGGATGTCGTGGGACTGAAACCGGACTGTGTGCTGTACATGCCGAGCTTTCCCGACCTCGATGAGTTGTGTCGGCTGTTGGCCTCGGGCATCAATGTCGTCACCACCTGCGGCTTGTTCCATCACCCGTCGACGATGGATCCCGGCGTGCGGGACAAGGTTGAGTCCGCATGCCGGGCCGGCGGCGTCTCCATACACAGCACCGGCAGCAGCCCGGGTTTCATCACCGAGGCGGTGCCGCTGGTCATGTCGTCGATTCAGCGGCGCCTCGACAGCCTGACCATCGACGAGTATGCGGATCTCTCGCGACGAAATTCGCCGGAGCTGCTGTTCGATCTGATGGGTTTCGGGCGCGCGCTCCGACCTTTCGAGGAGTACTGGGCGGCCTACCTGCAATCCAGTTTCGGTCCGTCGCTCCAGTTGGTCGCGGACGCGGTCGGGCTGCCGCTCGACTCGGTTGAGGCCGGCGGAGAACTGGCAACCGCCGCACATACAACTGACATCGCTGCCGGCACACTTGAAGCGGGAGCCGTTGCCGCCCAACGGATTACGGTTTCCGGCATCCGCGACGGGCAGCCCCTGCTACGGTTTCGCGCCACCTGGTATTGCACCACCGATCTCGAGCCTGCGTGGGACGTGCTGGCCACCGGCTGGCACATGTCGGTCGAGGGTGACGCGCCGCTGGAGATCGATCTGCGGATGCCCGTGCCGCTGGAGCGGATGGCGGAGGTGTCGCCGGCATACACGGCAAATCGTGCTGTCAATGCGGTCTCGTACGTATGCGACGCGTCTCCGGGCATTCAATCCACGGTTGACCTTCCTCAGGTCATCAGCGCGGTGGGCTGAACAGCACCCGTGAGAATCGCGTTCTCCTTTTCAGAAATCGCTGATCAGCGGAAACGGAGCGGAAGATTGACACCCTCGCGTCGCTGGTGACAGAGTGCTGAGCGAGTGCCCAACATTGCGAGTATGGCGAGAGGCCCTACCCCTGTGACAGTGAGTGCCACCAGCGACCTGTACTACGACCCGTACAACGTCGGACTCAATGCCGATCCCTATCCGATGTTCCGGCGGCTGCGCGAGGAAGCGCCCCTGTACTACAACGAACAGCACGACTTCTACGCGCTCAGCCGCTTCGACGACCTCAACGCGGCCATCGTTGACCACGACACCTTCAGCTCCGCGCGGGGCGCAATCGTGGAGATCATCAAGTCCGGGATGCCGATCCCGCCCGGCACCCTGATCTTCGAGGATCCGCCGATCCACAACATTCACCGCAACCTGTTGGCCAGGTTGTTCACCCCGCGCAAGATCAGCGCGCTCGAGCCCCGAATCCGGGAATTCACGGCGCGCTGCCTCGATCCCCTGGTCGGCACGGGCCGGTTCGATTTCGTCGGGGACCTGGGTGCCCTGATGCCGATGCGAGTGATCGGCATGCTGCTCGGGATCCCCGAGGACGAACAGAAGCACGTCGTCGACCACGGCGACGCGACCCTGCGCACCGAGCGCGGGCGCCCGATGACCGACAACGCGGGCGGGCCCATCGCCACCGGCGAGGTCTTCGGCGAGTACATCGATTGGCGCACCCAACATCCGTCCGATGACCTGATGACCGAGCTGATCAACGCCGAGTTCGAGGATGAGAGCGGAACCCGTCGGCGCTTGACGCGCGACGAACTGCTCTTGTATCTGACCGTGGTTGCCACGGCAGGCAGCGAAACCACCACGCGGCTGATCGGATGGGCCGGCAAGGTGCTGGCCGATCACCCCCGGCAGCGGCGGGAACTGGTCCAAGACAGGTCGCTGTTGTCCGCCGCCGTCGAAGAACTGGTCCGCTACGAGCCGCCGGCTCCGCATCTGGCCAGATACGTCACCCATGACGTCGCGTATTACGGCCAGACGGTGCCCGAGGGCACCGTCATGATGATGTTGATCGGCGCGGCCAACCGAGATCACCGCCGCTTCCCCCCGGACGGCGACATCTTCGACATCCACCGCGAGCCGCGTCAGCATCTTGGTTTCGGCGTGGGAACCCACTACTGCCTGGGCAACGCACTCGCGCGGCTCGAAGGACGCATCGCTCTCGACGAGATCTTGAACCGATTCCCCGAGTGGCAGGTCGATCTCACCAACGCCGAGCTCTCCCCCACCTCGACTGTGCGGGGCTGGGAGTCGATGCCGGCGCTTATCCACTGAATCCCATTCCACCACCGAAGAATTGAGGTATCCATGACAGGGCGAGTCGAAGGCAAGGTCGCGTTCATCACCGGTGCGGCGCGCGGTCAGGGCCGCAGCCACGCGGTACGCCTGGCGCAGGAGGGCGCCGACATCATCGCGATCGACGTCTGCAAGCCGATCGAGGGTGTGCAGGTTGCGCCGGCCACACCGGAGGACCTGGCCGAGACCGCGGATCTGGTGAAGGGCCATGACCGCCGCATCGTCACCGCCGAAGTCGACGTGCGTGACTACGACGCGATGAAGGCCGCCGTCGACAGCGGTGTCGAGGAGCTCGGCAGGTTGGACATCATCGTGGCCAATGCAGGCATCGGCAATGGTGGTGCAACGCTTGACAAAACCAGCGAACGCGACTGGACGGACATGATCGACATCAACCTGGGCGGCGTGTGGAAGACCGTGAAAGCCGGGGTGCCGCACCTGCTGGCGGGTGGCCGCGGGGGTTCCATCATCCTGACCAGTTCGGTGGGTGGGCTGAAGGCATACCCCCACACGGGCCACTACGTGGCGGCCAAACACGGTGTCGTGGGTCTGATGCGGACCTTCGCGGTCGAACTGGGCCAACACAAGATACGCGTCAACTCGTTGCATCCCACGAATGTGAACACTCCGTTGTTCATGAACGAGGGGACGATGAAGTTGTTCCGCCCCGATCTGGAGAATCCCGGCCCCGAGGACTTCGCCCCCGTCGCGGCGATGATGCACGTGCTGCCGATCGGTTGGGTGGAACCGGAGGACATCAGCAACGCGGTGCTGTTCCTGGCGTCCGACGAGTCCCGGTATATCACCGGTGTCACGCTGCCGATCGACGCGGGCAGCTGCCTGAAGTAGCACTCAAGCAGTCGGCCCGCCAACACCCCCAGACAGGGACAGGTTTGTCGTTGGCGGCTATCCGCGTGCGTTTTCGGCGCCGCATCAGCTCCCGGCTGTCAACTGGCTACTTCACTTGGTGGGGGACGCCGGTGAGCATCACTTCGACCGTGCGCCGCGGCGCTTCGGACAACATCGGGAAGATGGCGGCACGCTTAGGGATCCGCACGTGCCTCCGGCCCTTCCGTACGGCATCGACGACCTCGTCGGCCACCTTCTCGCGGGGTACGTCGACCGTGAGCCGCATCCGGTAGGTGCGCCGGAAGGACTCGGCGGTCGGCTGGTAGCTTTCAACTTCGGCGAGCATGTCGGTAGGGATCGGCCCGAGCTCCACGAGGGTGGTGCCGATCGACAACCCGCGGAGGTCGGCGCGCAGCCCCGCGGTCAACTGAGAAAGCGCCGCTTTCGATGCCGAGTAGGCGACGAGGCCGGGGAAGACGGCGCAGTCGGCCATCGACGAAACGTTGACGATGTGGCCGCCGCCGCGTCCCAGCATCCGGGGAATGGCCTGACGGCACAGCTCGGCCGGCGCCAGGTAATTGACCTCTGTCATGTGGCGCAGGTGCTCGCTGGGCGCGTTGGCGAAGTCGGCGGGGGTTCCGACGCCGGCGTTGTTCACCAGGACGTCGATCGGCCCAGCTTCGTCCTCGACCTGATTGACCAGGGTGGCGACCTGCGTCCGGTCCGACAGATCGGCGGGGTGGGCGGTGCCCCCAAGCTCGGCCGCGAGGGTCTCAACGGCATCTTTGCTCCGGGCGACCAGCGCGACCGTGGCCCCAGCCCCAGCGAAGGCATGGGCGAGGGACTCCCCGATGCCTCGTGACGCCCCGGTGATCAGCACTCGCTTCCCGCGTAGCTCCATGGTGGGAGCGTACGCACACTGCGGTGCGTCGGGATCGGAAAACGCACACCGTGGCTTCAGCTATTTCACCTGTCCACTAAGGGCAAAGCCGTCCTCTCTTGCACCGATCATTGAGAAGCTTGCCGGTACGTAATGGGAGGCCGACCATGCTCAGCGACGAGAAGATCTTGATCACCGGACCCGCGGGACGGATCGCGTTCGGGATCGTGGAATCGTTGGTCGGCCACAACGAAGTGTGGGGTATCGCGCGGTTCAGCGACCCGAGCACGCGCGAAAAGGTTGAATCGATCGGCGTGACCACGCGCACTGCAGACATCGCGACCGGACAGTTCGGCGACCTGCCAACCGATTTCACCTACCTCCTGCACATCGCGGCGGATTTCAGTGCGGCTGATTACGAGCGCTCGCTGACCGTCAACGCCGAGGGCACCGGATTGATACTGGAGCACTGCCGCAAAGCCAAAGCGGCACTGGTCATGTCGACCGTGACCATCTACAAACCGCACCCCGACCCTTGGCATGCGTTCCGTGAGGACGATCCACCCGGCGATGCCATGGTGCCGCAGCAGGCGCCGTATTCCATCTCCAAGATCGCCCAAGAGGCCGTCACCCGGTATTGCGCACGCTCGTTCGGCCTGCCGACGACCATCGCCCGCATGTGCGCCGCATACGGCGAGCGTGGCGGGATGCCGGTCTGGCACATGCACGCGATCACCGCGGGCGAACCCGTATACACTCGCTGGGATCCGATGCCCTACAGTCCCATTCACGACGAGGACATCAGCGCACAGCTTGAGCCGCTGCTCGGCGTGGCGAGCGTGCCGGCCACGATCGTCAACTGGGGCGGCGATGAGCCCGTCAGCGTTCAGCAATGGTCGGCATACCTGGGTGAGCTGTTCGGCGTCGAGGCGAAGGTGGTCGTCGACGAGGTCCCCGGTGCCTCCATTGGCTCGGTTGGCGACCACACCAGGCGCGCCGCGATCACCGGCCCGTGTCGCGTCCATTGGCGCGAAGGCATTCGGCACGTCGCCGAACAGCTCTACCCTGACCTCGTCCGGAACGCTGATGTCGGCTAGAACGCGCCGCTACCCCACCGGCGGTGAGCTGATGGCGACAGCAACGCGGGAAAGCGGCCTCACAGATTTCGGCCCCGGTGATTTTCGCGACGGTCTCAACATTCTGCTGGCCAGTCTCGAGCGCGATGGCGACCTAGATCCGGCCACCGACTCCCGCGTCATCGACGATTTCCTGCGGCGGCTGGTCAACCGGCTAGAGGTCGAGGCCTGGTACCGCGCCCATCCCGAGATTGACGAGCTACCGGTATCAGGACCTGTCGACATCAACGGGCTACCCCGCACCGGCACCACGGCGCTGGCCAACATGATGTCTCTTGATCCGCAATTCCGTTGCCTGCGTGGATGGGAACAGACCACGCCGTGTCCGCCACCCACCATTGAGACCGACGCCGACGATCCGCGAAGGATGGCGGCGGCGAAGTTCAACGAGCAACTGCCGCCCCAAGCCAAGGCCTTACACCTCTACGACCTCGACGCAACCACGGAGGACACGGAGTTGCTCGGGATGGCGTTCCACGGCCAGGGATACACGCTGCCCGTCTACGGCTATCACGCGTGGTGGCGCCAAGCCGACCTCGTGCCCACGTACCAGTACCACCGCCGAGTCGTGAAACTCCTTCAGTCACAACGTCCCCCGAATTTATGGTTGTTCAAGGCGCCGCACCACATGTTCCACCTCGAAGCGATCGTCGCCGCGTATCCTGATGTTCGGTTCGTTATGACCCATCGCGATCCCGCAAAAGTCGTGCCGTCCTACGTCAGCACGGTCAACTTGTTCTTCCCGCCGCCACACGGCGAGCGCGACTTGCGCAGGCTGGGCCGCGAAGTCTTCGAGCACCTACGTGACGGCATGCAGAACACCATCGCCGCGAGGGACAGACTCGGCGAAGAGCGCTTCATCGACGTCCATCACCGGGAGCTGGTGGCCGATCCGTTCGGCACACTGCGCCGCGTGTACGAGTTCCTGGAACTCCCACTGCACGAAGCCGTCGTGCAGTCACTCACCGAGTGGCAACAACGCAACCAACCCGGCGCACACGGCATGCACCGCTACACGGCGGAACAGTTTGGTCTCGACGCAGCACAGATTCGCAAAGACTACGACTTCTACATCGAGCGCTTCGATGTCACAGTCGAATCGTGAACCGGTACAACACGAAAAGGACACCATAATGACCGCCCTGCCAAGTTGGGCCGACCAGATGAAGGCACTCGAGAACGTAGGCGAAAACTTGATCAACAAGTGGCGCCCCAACGGCGCCACCGAAGCCGAAGTCCAGGACATGAACAAGCTGGCACTGTCCATGCTGGCGAGCGGCTATCTCTGCCGTGTCTACACCGACATCCGCCGACCCGTGTTCATGCCGCTGTGGAACTATGCATTCAATCAAGGCGGTCCCAGTCCGGACTACGTTTACTCGACCGTCGAGATCGATCCTCGAGGCGTGTACCGGATCTCCGGATACCGGGGCACCACTCGGTTCGTCGAACTCACCCAGCAAGCCTTCGACATGCTCAACCCGAAAGCCGTGGACGGCAAGGCCCCGTACGCATTCACCAACCATCTCGACGAATTGAGCCTTCGCGACGATGGCTACTTCAGCGTCGTCCTGTCTGCGGAACGACCCGCAGGCCACAGCGGCGACTGGTGGGAGCTGCATGAGCGAACCGCGCGAATCCTGATGCGTCGATGTTCATGTGACTGGAACAAGGAAATCGATGCGAGCGTGGCCATCGAGCGGCTTGACGAGGATGGCACCGACATGACGCCCGAGGAGATCGCGCGACGTTTCTCCGATCTGGCTGCGTGGATCGAGGGCGTGATCGAGTTCGACATGCGCCTCATCCGGTATTACCGCGAGCACCACGGCGTCAACACGCTTCTGCGGTCGGGCAAGATCGACGAGATGGGCGGGCTGCCAGAGCAGGCCTACTACGACGGCATCCACGAGATCGACGACACGGAGGCGCTGATCATCGAAACCGAGTTGCCGCAGAAGTGTCGATACTGGCAAGCGCTCGTGGGCGATGACCGCTTCTGCACTGTCGACTGGGTCAACCGCCAGTCCAGCCTCAACGACGCTCAGGCCCGCGTCGACAGCGACGGGAAGTTCCGCGCGGTGATTTCGCGGCTCGACCCGGGAGTGCCGAATTGGCTTGATAAAGGCGACTATCCATGGGGCATCATCCAGATGCGGTGGAACCACGCGACCGACTACCCGGACCCGACCATCAAGAAGGTGCCGTTCACCGACATCCGCGACCATCTGCCGGTCGACACTCCCGCCGTCACGCCCGAGCAGCGCAAGGAACAGCTTCATACGCGCCGCGAAGGCGCACAACTCCGGCGCATCTGGTGAGTGTGTCCCGAAACACCGACGATGCGCTCGAGGGCGGGATCCTCAAGGCGCTCGATGGATTGCTGCTCGCCCTCGAGTTGGAACCACTGGGAGAGGACCGGTTTCGCGCGCACAGTGAGCCTGACCGTTTCGGGCGCATCTTCGGCGGCCAGATGCTCGCACAGGCCCTAGAGGCCGGATGCCTCACCGTGGATGACAAACCACCGCACTCAATGCATGCCTACTTCGTACAAGCCGGTAGCTCCGAGCAACCTATCGAGGTGGCGGTGGATCGCGTGCGCGACGGCCGCTCCGTGGCGGCCCGACGCGTGACCGTCATGCAGGATGGACGGCCGTTGCTGATCGCAATGGTGTCCTTCCACGACAACCCAACCGAACCGGCATTCGCTGATCCTCCGCCGACGGTGCCGCGACCCGACGAGCTGCCACGACTTCAGGACTGGGCGAAGAAGGCGCCGCCCGAACTGCTGCCGAGAGCACGGACCTGGATCGACCGACCACCTCCGCTGGAGATACGGATCGGCGAACCGACGTATTTCCTGGGCGGATCCGCGGGCAGCGGTCCCCGCTCGCACTGGATGCGGCTGCCGCGCGACGTCGGCGACGATCCGCTGCTGCACAGCGCACTGCTGGCTTACGCCAGTGACTATCTGCTACTCGACATGGCGTTTCGGTCACATCCCGAACGCGTCTCCGTTGCGTCGTTCGCGGGATTCAGCCTCGACCACGCGTTGTGGCTACACCGTCCGGTCCGCTTCGACCGCTGGCATGTGCACACCCAGCAGTTACTGGCCATCGCAGGTGATCGCGGACTGGTGCGCGGGGAAATCCACGACATCGACGGGCACTTGGTGGCCAGCACAACGCAGGAGGTACTCGTCCGTGCCAACGCTTGATCCATTCCCCCACCGGCTATTCCAGCAGGCGTGGCCCGAAGGTGACTTCCGGATGTTCCAGCTCGGCTTCGTCGTCGATGACCTACTCGAGGCGGCTACACACTGGGTGCGGGTCTTCGGCGTCGGACCGTTTCACATCATGCCTCGGGTCCAGAATCCGTGCCGCTACCGTGGCCGCGACGCCCGTGTTGACGTCCACATCGGGGTGGCCCAAGCCGGACCCGTGCAAATCGAGCTGATTCGGGATTACACGGATGGGCCAAGCGTTTTCCGTGATCTGCGCGATCTCTGCGACTCCACCAAGTCGGGCTTTCACCAGATATCTACACTGACGCGCGACTACGACGGAAAGACGTCGCACTACCTGGGAACGGGTTACGAACTGGCGTGTGAAGTCACCATCCCCGGCCAACGGGTCGCCTTCTTCGACACCATCGACGACTTCGGGTTTTTCACCGAAGTCGTCGAGGAGAAGGCCAGTTTTCAGGCCAACCTCTCCGAGATTTCGCAGACATGCGCCGAGTGGGATGGCACCGACCCCATCCGTATCCTGACTCGCGACGGGTATCGCACTCCCTAGTCGGCAAGGACAGGATGGCCCTTCAGAGAGTGCGCCCCGATCTTTCATCGCAGCGCTCGCAGACCGCGGGAACCTGGTCGCCGACGCGTGGGCGTCTGGAAGTAGCTGGTGCCGTCGTTGCCGGTGTCAGTAGGCAGCGGGTCCACGTGCCTAGCCCCACACTCGCACCCCATCTCCCACACTCGTACGCATGAGAACGACAGCGTTGCACGCTCGGAGTCGAATCGTGAGGTAACGCCGGTATCTTCGTCACCATCGCCTTCGACGAGCTCACCGAGGCTGATTGGACTCACATGTTGGGCGTTCACCTCACGGCGGGTGCTATGTCAGCCAGGGCGCATACCGGGTGATGAAGAAACAACGCCACGGCCGATTTGTTTTTGTCTCATCGTCCGGAGCGATGTTTGGGCAACCGATGGAAGCGCGCTACTCCGCAACAGAGTAAAGCTGTGCAGCAACGGCTACAGCACACCGAGGACACCGCCGGCAGCCTGCAGCCGACGTGACGGCATCGGCGTTCCGTGACAGCTTCGGCGAGGACTACGGCATCACCATCGCTGACGGCCCGATGGCCGGGCTGCTGGCGCGGGCCGTGGTGGTGATCGGCGCGGACGGCAATGTCGCGTACTCGGAACTGGTGCCCGAAATCGCCTCCGAGCCCAACTACGACGCGGCGCTGGCAGCACTGACCTCGTCGGCCTAGGTCGCGCCGGCATGACGGTGGTGGCGTCACGACCTCAGCACGGTGACCGCCCATTTGCGCATTCCACGGCTGGATCAGTTCGGCCACCGAGAACGTGTCGGGCGAGGCGCATGACGGCGGTGCCGAACCATCACCCATTGTTGCCCCGGTGGTGATTCCCACGGCCGTCACGCCGCTGCCATCGGGGTTGATGGCGTACACCGGGGCGCCTGAGTCGCCGCATTGCGTTGCTGCCGCGAACGTAACCTTGCTCGCCGTCATGTTGGTGACGGGTCCGCACTGGCGGTCGGTCGCCACGCCGAACTTGCAGAGCATCTCGCCCTTCTTGAGCTGGTCTGTGACGCCCTTTACAGGCTCTGCGCCGGCGACCGACGGGTTCAGCGGAAGTCCCGGCATGAGCGACACGAGTCCGATGTCGGCATCTCCTGCAGCGTCGCCCTGGTGGATGCTGGTGGTGAAAGTGCCGATCATGGTGTAAGACCCGGACAAGTTAACGTCCACAGAGCCACCCTCATCGCAGTGGCCGGCAGTAAGCAGCGCCGGCTGACCGCTGCTGGTGCGGACCACAAAGCCCGCAGTGCACCTGTTCCCGCCCGCCAGCCCAGCGTCGTAGTCAGCCAGGCCAATCCCCGGGCTGATTGTGTCGACCGGCGCTAATGGAGGAGACGCGGTCGCCGCAGGCGGGTGCCACAACAACAGAACGGTGGCGGTCGCGCAGCCAACCCGGGTAGTGCGCATCGCCCGATCCCGACACCTTCACATGTGCTGACGCCTGTTTGCTGCATAACTTTCGCTGCAGGCTGTCGACGCTTTTTCGTGAATAGTTGTCGTGTCCATGAACAACACATTTTCATCCGATGAATGCCCGTCCGACTGGTGTAAGTCGCCGTATGTGGCCGTCACTGCCGTCGGCGCCGCCAATGAAGCCGAAACCCACGGGTTGCGACACAGTCACGGATGCATATCTATCAGCAAATCACTGATCACACCGGTCACACAATTCACTATCGTCACATCTGCGAACTGCGGACGTCAATGCGACGTCGTGCCCGTGGAAAGGTGGGAGATGTCGGCGATTCCTCGGATCGTATCGGTGTCGGTGGCGTCGGCCGCCGCTGTCGGACTCGTCGTGGCGATCGCCGTCGCGCCACCAGCGGCCGCCGATCTGTGCAGTGATGCCCCCGCACCCGAAACTGCTGCGGCTCCGGACGCCGAGGCGCCGCCTGAGTCCTTGCTACCGATAGGGCGTAAGCCTCCCGGTGCGAATGAGCGCGCGCCGCTACCCAAGCTGGGTCCGCTGATATCTTCTTTGCTGAACCCGTTTTCCCGTAACTCTGCGCCGCTGCGCAACCAAGCGGCGGTAGTACCTGCGCCCAATCCTCCCGGCACGGACAACCAACCGCCCCCGAACGCTACTCCGCCGGTCCCGAACGCGGCCACAGTTCAGCCGCCGGCGCCGGCGCCCGCCGCGGCGCCTGGGACATCGCTCGTCGGCTGGGTGAACGGACCGAACAGCCCAAACAGCACCCTGCAGCGTTTCGGCATGAACGGGGCCGATCTCGGGATCATGTGGGACAACGGCGATCCCGTCAGCGATCAGGTGCTCATCGCCTTCGGC
The DNA here is from genome assembly GCA_963811535.1 of uncultured Actinomycetota bacterium. Classification (GTDB taxonomy): domain Bacteria; phylum Actinomycetota; class Actinomycetes; order Mycobacteriales; family Mycobacteriaceae; genus Mycobacterium. Next base: position 655,347 of record CAWERF010000006.1, read on the forward strand.
GACACGTTCGGCTATTGCGGGGTGCCCGGCCAACACCGCTATAACACGCTGTTCCGCAGCCAAGACCGTTCGTTGTCCCACGGAATCGACGTGTCGAACGGCTCGGTCTTCGACGTACATTCCGGCTCACCGGAACGGCAACCGGGCGTTTCCAAACAGATCATCAACAAGCTCATCCGGGTGCCAACGGAGGTGGCAATCATTCCGACCGCCGGCATGTCCGTCGGGAGGACCCAATTGGTGAACTTCATGTCCGTCAAGGATTGGGGCAGCCCTGGCCAATGGACGACGAACTTCTCGGCAATCGCGATGTCCCCCGACAATGGCCAGAACTGGTACATCTACCCCGGGACCGTCCGCACGCCCGCGGCGGACAGCATGGCGGGTGTGCCGTACGTTCCGGGCAATGAGAATTTCCAGCAGGGGGCGTTTCTTCGGCCTGGCGACGGTTACGTCTACTCGTTCGGGACCCCGTCCGGACGCAGCGGTCCGGCGTATGTGGCGCGAGTTCCCCAGGGCGTTCTGCCGGACCTCACCAAGTACGAATACTGGAACGGGGGAACCTGGGTCGCAAACGATCCGTCGGCCGCCACGCCGGTGATCCCGGGCCCGGTGGGCGAAATGTCGGCCCAATACAACACTTATCTCAAGAAATACCTGGTGCTTTACGGCAAGGATTCCGGCGACGTCGTGGCACGGACTGCGCCGGCTCCGCAAGGACCGTGGGGTCCAGAGCAACTGCTCGTGGCGTCGACGCAGATGCCGGGCGGCATCTACGCGCCGTACCTCCATCCCTGGTCGACAGGTAAAGACCTGTACTTCAATCTGTCGCTGTGGTCCGCATACAACGTGATGTTGATGCACACCGTGCTGCCATAGCGGCTGGGGTCAGGAACGCGGCGCCCGGCCGATGACGCCGTCTGCTTCCAACTGATCGATTTCGGACCCTGTCAAACCCAGCTCGGCCAGCAGCTCCCGATTGTGCTCGCCGAGCAACGGGGCATGCCGCTCGTGGAACCGCTGTGGTCCGCGTGAGAACCTCATCGGCAAGGTGGAGTGCGGCGTCGTGGGATTCACGGGATGGTCGACGTCCTCGAAAAACCGGCGGAAGGCCAACTGCGGCAGCTCCGATTGGCGGTGCGGCTGCATCACCTTGCCCACCGGAACGCCGGCAGTCCAGAGGCACTCGACGATGTCATCGCCGCTGCGCGGGCGACACCACGCCGACAGGTGCTTGTCGATGAGGTCGTGGTGCTCCCGTCGGCCGCTGACCGTCGACAGCTCCGGGGCCGTAGCCCAGTCGGGCTCACCGATCGCCGTCCGCAGACCCAGCCACTGCTCATCGGTGGCCACGGCCACCGCGACCCAGCAGTCGGCCCGGCCGAATTCGTCAATGTCGTTGGTCTGGTACAGGTTTTGAGGTGCCGCCGCGGGTCCACGGTTTCCGGCGCGCTGCAGAAGCGCCCCATAGGCCGAGTACTCGATCACCTGCTCGGCAGCGACATTCAATGCGGCGTCGACCATCGCCGCCTCCACCAGGACGCCCGTACCGGTGCGCCGCCGGTGCTCCAACGCCAGCAGCAGGGCATTCACTGCGTGTATGCCCGCGTTCGGATCACCGACTGAGTAGGGCTCGTAAGGGGTTTCGTCCGGATATCCAGTCAGCCAGCTCAGGCCAGACACGTCTTCGATCACATATGCGAACGCGGGATTGTCGCGCCACGGCCCGTCCACGCCGAAGCCGGGCATTCGCATCATGATCGCGTCGGGTCGCAACGCTTGCACTGCCGCGAAGTCCAATCCGATCTGGTCCATCACCCGGGGCGTGTAGTTCTCGACGACCACATCGCAGGTGCTGATCAGCCGGTCGAGTATTTCTCGTCCGCGCTCGGTCTGAAAGTCCACAGTCAGGCTCTTCTTGTTTCCGTTCAGCGCGGAAAAGATCGGCGACTTCTCCCACCACTGGTCCTCGGTGACCGGCACGCCGGCTATCAGCCGCGTCCCGTCCGGCCGAGACGTCGACTCCAGGTGGATGATCTCAGCGCCGAGCATGGCCAGGACATGCGTGCACGACGGGCCTGCCCAGAATGTCGTCATGTCCAATATTCGAAGCCCGCTGAACGGCAACCGATCCGGCGATCCGGCGGCGTTCCCGGCCGAACGCGGCGCCCGTCGTGCCGCGCGGTAACGGTCGGTGTGCTCACCGAGGCGTGGCGCCGGCTGCGGACTGCGAAGCCGCGCCGGTGTCAAGCGGTAGGGATGATCGGGCCGGCGGAAGCCGGGACCGGGATCGGTGATGAACGAGCCGCGCGTTTGGAAGTGGTCCATCTCCGCAACGTTCGCGCCGTTGCCGACCGGGGCGTTGGGTATCCGGAACGCCGATGCCAGCTCGCGGATTTCGTCGACGGTATGGTCCCTGATCCAGTCGTAGATTTCAGGGGCGCGCGCGTTGGCCTGCTCCGTGATCGACAGCGGTGAGTCTTCGTCGATCCACTCCGGGCGGCCGACCATCGCGCACAAGTCGAACCACTGCTGGGCGGTGCCGCAGCCCAGACCGACCAGACCGTCTTTGGCCTCGGCGATCCCCGGCACGGTGCGCCTGCGCTCGGTGCGCCACGGCCGGCCCAGCATCTCGAAGTAGGTCACCGGATAGTAGGTGAGCCCGACGATCTGGCTCTCGAGCATCGACAGATCGACAACTTCGCCCACCCCGTCGTCAAGCGACCTGGTCCGCGAAATCAGCGTGGCCGCAGCGGCATACGCTCCGGTAAGCCAGTCACCCACCTGTCCCCCGACGGAAACGGGTGCCCGATCCTGCGAGCCGCGGCCGATCCCCATGATCCCGCCCGACCACGCCTGCAGGGTGAACTCGGTCGCGGGCCGGTCCCCCCATGGTCCGTCGAGACCGAACGGCGTGATCGACGTGACCGTCAGGTGCGGATGGTCCCGGTGGATCTGTGCGGGTGAGAAAGACGAATGTTCAGCGACTTGCGAGCCGTGCGACCAAATCACCGCGTCGGCGGCGGCCAGCAGGCCGTCGACGAATTCGACGTCACCGGCGTCGTCGGGATCGGCGGTGACGCTGCGCTTGGACGAAGCCAGGAAGCTGAACAACGCGCCATCAGCGTGGGGTCCGATCGCGGCGCCCGATGCGGACCAGAAGCGCAGCGGATCGCCCGCCGGCGGTTCGACTTTGATCACTTCGGCGCCGCCGTCGGCAAGCAGCTTCGTGCAGTAGCCGCCTGCGATTCCCGTCGACAGATCGACGACGACGTAGCCGTGCAGCGGCGGCTGGGGGCTCACGGGTCAGTCGTTCTTCCTGCGACTGGATTTACTCAACCGGAAGTCGGGCGGGAACCTGCTGTCGTTGTCCTTGACCGCACCGGAGAGCCCGCTGTCGATGGCGTCGTCGAGCATCAGGTCCTCGCCGTCGGGGGTCACGCCGCTTCCCATCGACTCGAAGAACGCGGACAGCAGGCTGCCCAGGTATTCGCCCTGGTGCTGCTTGACCACCTCGAAGAAGACCTTCTGCATGAAGACGGTGTCGACGGGACGGTTACGCGCGCACGCCAACGCGTATTTGCCGACCTCGGCCTCGAGCTGATCGCGCGGGACCACCTTGTTCAAGAAGTTGCACTGGAACATCTCGTCGGCGGTGAACGGCCTTCCGGTGAAGACCATCTCCTGAAACTTCCGCAATCCCATCGTCTGAACCCACGTCCACATCCGCGGGCCCCAGCCGTAGTACCGGAAGGATGGGTGGCCGAAAAGCGCGTCGTCGGATGAGATCACCAGGTCGGCATCGGCGGCCTGATAGAAGTGCCAGCCGTAGCAGTAGCCCTTCGCCTCCACGATGCTGATCTTCTTGAGCTCCTGCAGCGATCGGTTCCCTGCCTGCGAGTTCGCGAACCACGCGCTCATCGTCGCGCCGTGCCGGAAGGAGCCTTTGGGGGGATACTCGACGCCCGAGTCCTCCAGCCGCAGTTCCGCGAGCCGCCGAGCGGGCGAGTCATCGCCCGCCATGAACTCCGGAAGATCGGCGCCGCTGCCGAAATCGTCCCCGACCCCGCGGATCACCACAACCTTGACGTCGTTGTCCACGGTCGCACCGCGCAGCAGATCCGCGTAGCGCAGCCGGGCCGCCGAGGTGGGGGCGTTCAGGTGCTCCGGCCGGTTGAACGTGATCGTCGCGATCTTGGTTTTCGGGTCCTTCTCGTAGAGGATGATTTCCTCGGGCGAGGGAGTGTCTGACATTGGAGCTCCTTCAGCCGATCCCGATGCCGGCGCGGCTGTTGCGTGACGGACTGGAGGTCAGCACCTCGGGGCCGTCGGCGGTGATCAGCACCGCTTCCCGTAACAGGACGGCGCCGACGCCGTTTTCCCAGACATAGCTGGTGACGGCCAGCACCATCCCCGGCTCGAGTCGCTCTTCGAACGCGGTGTGCGGCAGGTACGGGGAAACGACAGGCGGGTCGAAACCGAGGCCCAGGCCGTGCGCCACCGGCAGCGGCGGCAGCGGCTCGCCGGCGGCTTCGTAGGCGGCCAGCAGATCGCTGCCGCGTGCCCCTGGCCGGCATGCCGCGGCCAGCCCGTTCCACAGCGCGTCAGCGCGTTCGAACAATTTTTGAGCGGCAGGGCTTTCGGCGTCACCGGCCGGCCAGGTCCGCCCGACCTCGCCGATGTAGCCGTGGGCCAACACACCCGAAGCGAACGCCACCAGGTCGCCGGTCCGCACATGCGCATCTGGCCGCACCCGGCGCCACGGATGGTCTTTGGAGGTCACCCATACCGCGTCCTGGGTGGCCGGCGTGCTCACACCACCGGCGGTCATCGCTTCGAGCAGCACCCCGGTCAGTGTCTGCTCGGTCGCGCCGGGGCGCAGCCCCGCCACCGCGGCTGCCAGGCCGGCCTCGGCCACCCGGATCGACTCGCGCAGTGCGGCAACCTCTTCCGGTGTCTTGATCCGTCTGGCGGCCCGCATCGCGAGCTCGCCGTCGACCAGTTCGGCGTTGGGGAACGCCATCGGCAGCAGCTGGGCGACCGCCGGGGACAGCGCGTCGGTGCCCACCCGCCGCGCGCCTGCCGCGCCGTCGATCTTCTGCAAGTTCGCGATCGTGTTCATCGGGTTCCACGCGATCCCGTACAGGTTCTCGTGCGGGATGTCGTCGGGTACGCCCTCATCCCAGGTGCTGAGCAGGTGAATGGCTCCGGTTTCGCGCAGCAGGACGCAGCTCGGGGCGAATGGCCGGGTTCCGGCGACCCACAGTTGCGGAGCGCCGGTGACGTAGCGGACGTTGGCCTGCCGGCCCAGGACGAGCACGTCGAGGTCGTGGGCTGCCATCTGCGCCAGCGCGCGCTCCCGCCGCCCGGTGCGAAGCGCGCGATCGTCGGACAGGACCTCAGTCGCCATAGGGCGTATAGGGGTAGTCGGTCAATTTGATCCAGCCCTCCTCGGTGATCACCACGATCTCCTCGCTGCGGTAGCCGCCGGTGCCGTCCTCCCACACCACCGGCTCCAGGACGAGCACCATGCCGGGCTGCAGGACGTAGTTCTCGTCGAACTCGTCACCGAGATCGGTTCCTATCATCGGCATTTCGGCGGCATTCACACCGATGCCGTGTCCCAGGTAAAAATGCGGAAGCCATGGCCGGCTGCCGCCGTTGGCCTTGATCGCGGCCCTGCCCAGATCGGCCGCCGTGGCGCCGGCGCGGGTGACGTCCAGGACCGCGGTCACGATGTCCCGCCATTGATGGAACTGCGCCTGCTGGCGCGGTGTCGGATCGGCTCCGACAATCCAAGTCCGGCCGAAGTCCGAACAGTATCCGCCGTAGGTGATGCTGACGTCGGTCCACAGGACGTCCCCCACCGCGAGCTCGCGCTCGGTGGTGAGCAGCGGCAGCGCCAGGTCACCGTGCGTGGTCCAGACACCCTCGGCCTTCGAGTGCGGCATCACCTGCCAGATCGGTTCGAGCATGCTGGCCACCGCGCCCAACTCGAAGGCCCGACGCACGAACTCGGCCGACAGGTCGATCTGCCTGATCCCGGGGGCGAGGGCGGCCTGGACGTCGACCATCGCCTCGTCGGTGATTTTGGCAGCCCTTCGGATACAGGCGATTTCGTCGATCGTCTTGACCGCCTTGGCGGCGCTGACGATCACGGCGGCATCGCCGGGTGCAGCGCCGGGGAAGAGCCCGTCCTGCCGGCGCCGCATGGCGCCGGTGAGCTCGTCGACAGCCACCGTCGTCCCCCGCGGGACGAGGTCGGCGAGGAGGCGCCCGAAGTTCTGCACGCCTTCGTCGAACTCCAGATACACCGGCCCGTGCACGTGATCAACGGGCAGCTCCGATTCCTCTGCGGCGCCCTCGCGGAACGGCAGAAATAGGTGCGGCCACTCGTCACCGACGAGCACCACCGCGACCGGGCGTTCGACGTGCGACAGACCGGCATCGCCGAGCGGCCAGCTGGTACCCGTCGCGTACGCAACGGCGTTGTTACCCAGCAAGATCAACGCGCCTACATCACGTTCGGCCATCGCCGACCGCAGCCGCGCACCGGTTTTGCGGCGCAGACGGTTGCGGTCGGGTTCGGCCGGTATCTCGATCGCGGACATGTCCGCCGCCAGATTGGTTGTCATGCTAAAGGCCCAGGAACTCCCTGATGTTGCCGCTGACGATGCGGGTGGCGGCAACCGGGCCCACCGCACCGGCCACCGCCGCGAGCGACTTCTCCGAATACCCGAAGGTGCTCTCGTTGTGCGGATAGTCGGACGACCACATCACCTTGTTCACACCGATCTGATCGATCAACTGCAGACCCAGCGGATCGACCATGAACGACGCGCTCATGTGGTTATCCCAGTAGTAGGGGATGTCATGGTCCAGGGGCCGATTGAACATGTGCTGATACGACGCCAGCAGGTGTTCGGCGTCCTGCAGCGCCGACGGAACCCACGCGATGCCGCCCTCGAACCAGCCAACCCGCAGCCTCGGGTGGCGGTCCAGAATGCCGCCGAAGATGTACTTGGAGAACATCTCCCGGAACGAGTCCACGTTGATCATCATGCCGACGACGACGCTGTTGACCTCGCACGGGGTTTTCGGCGGGGTTTCTCCGATGTGGTGCGTCACCGGCAGGCCGGCCTCTTCGATCTCGTCCCAGACCGGGCTCATCGCGGTGCTCGAGTAGTCGATCACGTTGCCTTCGTCGTCCTTGCCCGGGTTCAGCGGCAACAGGAACGTCTTGAGCCCCAGCGACTTCAGCTCCGAGAGCGTCCGCCGGGTGCCCTGCGGATCCCACCAGTTGATCAGCCCGGCGCCGTAGAAGTGGCCAATGCTGCGCTCCTGCAGCTCGGCCATGTACTCGTTGTACACACGGAACGCCAGTTCGCGAACTGCCTTGTCGGGGTAGTGAAACAGTGCGAGGACCGCGTTGGGAAAGGCGAGCTCCCTGTCGACGCCGTCCTCGTGCAACTCACGGATGCGTGCGTCGATGTTCCTGCTCGCCGCGCCCGCCAGATCGTCGTACTGCATCAGCACGGCGCTGAAATCGCCCGGCAGGAAAGACTGCCCCTTGCGGCCGAGTTGATAGGCGCCGTCCTCGTACCAGATCCGCGGGGCCTTGTCCTTCAGGTCGTCGGGGAAGCGCTCGTAGAAGATGTCGTCCGCCAGGGAGATGTGATTGTCGGCGGAGAAGATCTCGGTACCCGCGGGCAGACCGACGTCGACCCCGGCGTGGCCGTGGCGATCCTTGGGCGCGCCAAAGCCTCCGGGCGGGTAGAGAATTGTGCCGCTTTGACTGGACATCGTTGACCTTCCTTACCAGGTGACGGGCAGTTCGTAGACGCCGTACGCGAGTCGGTCGTGTTTGAACGGGATCTCCTCGATCGGGACAGCGAGCCGCAGCGTCGGGATGCGGCGCAACAACGTGGTGAACACGATCTGCAGTTCGGCGCGCGCGAGCTGCTGGCCGACGCATTGATGCCTGCCGTAACCGAACGCGACGTTCTGACCGGCGCCGTCCCGCTGTAGGTCGACACGGTCGGGTACGTCGAAGACTTTCGGGTCCCAGTTCGCGGGCGCGAGGTCGATGATGATGCCCTCGCCGGCGCGGATGACCTCGCCCGCGAACTCGATGTCCTCGAGCGCGATCCGGCGCTGGCCGTTTTGGATGATGCTGAGGTAGCGCAGCAGTTCTTCCACCGCGTTCGCGACGACCTTCGGGTCTTCGGTGTCGCGCAGCAGGGCCAGCTGGTCGGGATTTTGCAGGAGGGCGAGTGTGCCGAGGCCGATCATGTTCGCGGTGGTCTCGTGCCCGGCGATCAGCAGGCCGGTGCCCAGCTGGGCGGCTTCGCGGACGTCGATCTCGCCTGCTTTGACCCGTTCCGCCAGGTCGGACACCGCGTCCTCGGCGGGTTCGGCCATTTTCGCCTCGACCAGCCGGGCCAGATACTTCGAGAGGCTGGCCGCGCCCTTGCCGGTGTCGTCGGCGGTCGCGTAGCGGCCCAGCCCGATGTTGGCGTGGTGCTGGAAGAATTCGGCATCCTCGTACGGCACGCCCAGCAGTTGGCTGATCACCAGGGACGGGACGGGCAGCGCGAGCGCCGTGACGACGTCGGCGGGCTGCGGGCCGGCCAGCATCGCGTCGATGTGCTCGTCGGTGATCTGCTGAATTGCCGGGCGCAGGCCTTCGACCCGCTTGAAGGTGAACGGCTTGGACAGCATCCGCCGGAACCGCGTGTGCTCCTCGGCATCGCTGGTGAACACCGACCGCGGGCGCCTGTGCACCGTCGCCAGCATGCCCTCGTTCCAGTGCGGAAACCCGGGCAGCCTGTCATCAACGCTGACGCGGGAGTCGGAGAACAGCGCCCGCACTTCGGCATACCCCGTCATGAGCCAGGGCGTGCTGCCGTCCCAAATCCGCACCCTGCTCAGCGGTTTCGTTTCGGCCAACGCGAGAACATCCGGCGGCGGCGCGAACGGGCAACCGGCTGCCCGGGCCATCGGATAGTCGGGGATCCCGGCTGCGGTCTCGGTTGCGCTGCCCGTCAACGTGTCAGACATGACCGTGTGTCTCATTCCTCGATGTGGATGGCCAGTGCGGGGCAGGCCGCGGCGGCCTTGCGGACCGCGTCGGCCAGCTCTTCCGGTGGGTTCTCGTTGAGCAGGACCACGACGCCGTCCTCATCGCGCTGGTCGAACACCTCGCCGGCATGCAGCACGCACTGCCCGGACGAGACGCACGTGTCCTGATCGACGATTACTCTCATCAACGTCCCTCTCATGCGTGCGGTGTCACCGGCGCGAGCCACAGCCCGACGATTGCGTCGATCAAACCGGATGTGGCTGCGCGCCAACTGGATCGGGGAACGGTCCCGCCCTCGGCGAGCGCGCGCTCGCGGTCGGCGCACGTGTACATCAGAAGATTGCGGGCCATGATGTTGCGCTCGACGTGCACCTTCTTGGGCAGGTCGGGAAGACACCGGTTGATCCCGTCGATCACCTGCACCAGTGACGGTGACGCCAGCGCGTCCTTCGTGACGACCTTGTGGTACGCCGGGTCGGCCATCGCCTGTGCGGCGAAGCGCGCGTACCAGCTGGGATTGCCGAGTTCGGTCAGATGCTCGGTCAGCGGGCAGACCAGGCAAGCGACCCAGTCGCGCAATTCGGTGGAATCCCCCGCCTCGGCGACCATCTGTTCGCGCAGCCGCTCGATCGGTGCGGCGTGTTTGCGCTCGATCGCCCGCACCAGATCGGTCTTGGTGCCGAAGTGGTAGCCCACGGCGGCGTTGTTGCCCTGGCCCGCCGCCTCGCTGACCTGTCGGTTGGACACCGCGTACACGCCGTGCTCGGCGAACAACCTCTCCGCCGCAGTCAGGATCGCTTCCTGCGTCGTGCCCTTCCGCTCGGCACGCAGCGTCCTGCTGGCTGTGGTCAAGTGGCTCCTTCTGTGCAGCTCAGGTCTCGGGACACTAGTGAACACCCCCCTTGGGATTAAGTCAAGCGACTGATTTAATTCGATCTGGTGGCGTCGGCTGATGAGGTGGTTCGGCGCTTGATCGGCTTGCCGGCGACGGTCCCACCATCCACCGGCAATACCGTCCCGGTGACGTAGCGGGACCGGTCGCCGGCGAAATAGAGAGCGGCTTGCGCGATGTCGTCGGGCGTGCCCTCGCGCTGCAGCGGACGGTCGGCGCGCATCGTTTCGCGTATCGCCTCGGTGAACCGCTCCAGGGCCTCCGCGGTCATGTTCTGCGCGGATGAGGCCAGCAGTGGCGTGGGTATGTTGCCAGGCGCGATGCAGTTGACGCGAATGTCATACTGCGCCAGCTCAATTGCCGCGGATTTGGTGAATTGGATGACCGCCGCCTTCGACGCACGATACGTCATGACGCCGCCGCCGGCCTGTATCCCGCCGATGGAGGTCAGGTTGATGATCGACCCGCCGCCGTTGACGGCCATCAGGCGCGCGGCGTCGCGGGTCCCGAGCATCACACCGAGGACGTTGACCGCCATGATCCGCTGGAAGTCGGCGAGGTCGTCGTCGAGGAAACTGCGGTGCATCGTGCCCGAGACGCCCGCGTTGTTGACCATGATGTCCAGCCCACCGAACCGCTGCACAGCCAGGGAAACAAGCGCGCCGACCTGGTCTGGTTCGGAGACGTCGGTCTGCTGAAAGCACGCGTGGTCGCCGAGGCCGGCGGCCAACGCGTCGCCGCGCTCACCGTCGATGTCGGCGATCACCACCTTGGCGCCCTCGGCCAGGAATTTCTCGACGGTGCCGCGCCCGATACCCGAGGCACCACCGGTGATCACGGCGACCTTACCGGACAGTTCGTTGACCATGTTCTCGATACCTTTCAGTGCTCAGCCACGGTGCGGAGGAATTCGACGAGCAGCGTGTTGACGGCCTCGGCGCGCTCGATCTGCGGGCAGTGACCGGCTCGTTCGACAACCACCGAACGAGCACCGCGGATCTGCGCGGCGATCTGTCCGGCCCAGCCGGCGGGCAGCAGCTTGTCGCCGCCGCCCTCAACCACCAGCGTCGGAACTTCAATGCGCTCATACGCCCGCTGGCTGGGCGGGGTCGGCGGCGGCGCCAGCCCGGGTCGGCGGAAGCGGGCCGCCGCCACCGCCTCCCACGCCCCGGGGGCGAGGCTGGAGTCGTAACGCCGCTGCACGTAGTCATCGTCGGCGGGGTAGCACGGGTCATGGAAGAGCGCCTCGACGATCCGGCGCATTCCCGGGAGGGTCGCGTCGTACTCGTACAGCGCTTCCATGTATTGATTGCGCAGGATGTCTCCGCCCCCGCAGATGGTCACCATGCTGCGCACGGGCAAGACGGGCTTGGCCGAGGTTGCGTCCGTGAGCAGCATGATGGCGCCCATCGAGTTGCCGACGAAATGGGCGGACTCGACGCCCGTGAGCTCACAGAAGCGGGCCACGTGCCGAATGCGCATGCCGCGGCCGTCGTTGAAGTCGATGACTTTCGCCGATTCACCGAAACCCAGCAGGTCGGGTGCCAACACCCGATGATGCCCGGCCAGCGCGCCGATGTTGCGCTCCCAGCCCAGCTCTGCGCTCGCGCCGAATTCGCCGCCGTGCAGCAGCACCACCGGGTCACCCTGCCCGGCCTCGAGGTAGCTGGTGATCAGGCCGTCGACCGTCGCGGCTCTGCGGCGTATCTCCACTGATTGCTCCTCGGCTGCCTGGACGACCACTGATAATGCCATTCTCGTATATGGAGTATGTCACTTACGCTGAGCAGGTCTTCATCCGTCGCACCAAGGAGTGTTATGTCCGTCAACGAGGTCCTGGTCGTCATCGGCACCGGAGGAATGGGGCGGGCCATCGCGCGTCGCCTCGGTGGCGGTCGCACGGTGGTGCTGACCGACATCGACCAGAAGGCCCTCGACGCGGCCGCCGAAGAGCTGGTCCGTGAAGGTCACCACGTTGTGACGAGCAACGTCGACGTCACATCGCACAACGCCGTCGCCGAACTGGCGCGGCTCGCCACGGCGTCCGGCCGCGTCACCAATGTCGTTCACACAGCTGGACTTTCGCCGGAACAGGGGTCGGTGCAGCAGATCCTGGCAGTCGACCTGGTCGGTGTCGCCTTCACGCTGGAGGAATTCGGACGTGTCATCGAGCGCGGCGGGTCCGGCGTCGTCATCGCGAGCATGGCGGCACACATGTATCCCTCATTTGAGCCCGATGTCGAGCAGCAACTGGCCACGACACCGGCCGACGAGCTTCTCGACCTCGACGCCTGCTCGCTCGAACGGATCACCAGCAGCCAACTCGCCTATCCGTTCGCCAAGCGCGCGAACTTGATTCGCGTCGCCGCAGCGGCCACGATCTGGGGCGGTCGCGGTGCGCGCATCAACTCGATCAGCCCCGGCGTGATTTCGACTGCGATGGGCAGACGCGAATTGGCGGGCAGTTCAGGGCAGTTCATGCAGGAGATGGTCAAGGCTTCGGGCACCGGACGAATCGGCACGCCCGACGACATCGCCGCGGCGGCGGAGTTCCTGCTCGGGCCGTCAGCGTCATTTTTGACCGGTATCGACCTACTCGTCGACGGCGGGGTGATTGCGGCTCTGCGTACTGGCGGGCTCGGTTAATGCCACATATCAGCTACGACTGCCCGGCCGGGCCCCTGCCCGCATATCTTGCGGTTCCCGACGGCGCCGGCCCGTGGCCGGGCGTGGTCGTGGTCCACGATGCGCTCGGCCTCACCGCAGATCTGCGACGGATCACCGACCGCTTCGCGGCCAACGGTTACCTCGCGATCGCCCCGGCGCTGTACCGGCGCGGCAACCGCATGCGATGCGTTGTCCGGACGCTGAGATCGCTCTCCGACGGAAGCGGCGACGCGGTGGATGACCTGATCGCGGCACGTGAGCATCTCGCGGCTGACCCACGCTGCACCGGCAAGGTCGGCTCGATCGGGTTCTGCATGGGAGGCGGGTTCTGCCTGCTGTTGGCGCCTCAGGCCATGTTCGACGCGACGGCACCCAATTACGGCATATGGCCCAAGAACATCGACGCACTGAGCCGTTCGTGCCCTGTCGTGGCGAGTTACGGCAAGAAGGACCGCTGGTTGCCGAACGCGGCGGAAAAACTCGACGCGGTGCTGGCCGACGGTCGCGTTCCGCGTGACGTCAAGGAATACCCGGCCGTCGGCCACAGCTTCATGAACAAGTGGGGCACGCCGCAGGTGCTGCGCGGTGTCGAACGCATTGCCGGAGTGGCCTATTCAGAGCCGGAGGCCGAGGACGCATGGCGGCGCATCCTCGCGTTCTTCGACACGCACCTGCGCTGAACTCACGCTGCCCCACCGGACGCGCGTGCGAAGGTAAGCACCTGGGTCGCCAGCAGCTCGATTTGGTTCTTGATCGTGACGTCGGTGAGCTCACCGGTCTCGTCGGCGATCTGCTCTGCTGAGTTGATCGCCACACCGAGTGGCGTGGGCCATGCGCGTAACGCGTGGCCGATGCCAACGGAGTTGGCTGAGCGTGCCGACCGCCGCCTGCCACCCGTACGCGCAGGTGATGCATCCCCAGGGTGTGTTGTCGAGGTAGACCCGCGGTTCGTCGCGAAGGTCCTCGATGTAATCGAGGGCGTTCTTCACCAGACCCGACACCCCGCCGTGGTAGCCCGGCGAACCGACGATGACGGCGTCGGCGCCCCGCAGCGCGTTGACCAGCTCGACCGCCTTAGGCGTTCGGGCAAGCTCGTGCGGGCTGTACATCGGCAGATCGATGTCCTTGCCGCAGTACAACTGAGTGCGTCCGCCGTGGCGCTCGACCGCCGCAAGGCAGTGTCGGAGCGCGCGCTCTGTGGACGAATTGGCCCGCAGGGTGCCGCCCAGGCCGACGACGAGGGGTGTTGCGCCGTCAGGGGTTTGGGTGCGGGGGGTCATCGGTGTCATGTCTACTTGATCGCGATCGGATTGACCGGAGAGCCCACCGCGCCGGTCACCCTCAGCGGCGGCGCGATGAGCTGGAATTCGTACACACCGTCGGCGGCGCAGTCGGAGGCCAGCGCGGTGAGATCCCAGTACTCGCCCAGCATCATGCCCATGTCCCGAAGGCACAGCATGTGCATCGGCAGGAACGCACCTTCGACCCCCGATACCGGGTTCTCGACCATGAGGTTGTCCGCGGCCACGGCCGCTACCTCGTGGTCGTGCAGCCACGACGCGCATCGCCAGTCCAGGCCGGCGCCGGGCTCGCCGCCATCGCCGTTTTCGAGAAACCTTGCCCACCAACCGGTGCGGACCAGCACGATGTCACCCCGGCCGACCGTCACGCCCTGCGCCCGGGCCGCCTGGTCCAATTCCTCCGGTGTGATCGGATCGCCGAGCTGGCAGAAGGTCTCCACGCCGCGCAGGCCGACGATGTCGAGCAGCACACCGCGCGACGTGATGCCCTTGCCGTCCACCTTGTCGATGCCACAATGGACCGCGCCGAGGCTGGTCACCGAGTTCGCGGGAAAACCGTTGTAGAGCCTGTCCTCGTAATAGACGTGGGACAGCGCGTCCCACTGCGTGGCCGCCTGCAGCGGCATGATGATGATGTCGTCGTTGAAACGCATCGGGCCGTTGTCGAAGAACCCGCTCAGCTCGGCGGCTGCCGGGTTCTGCAACCACTTGGGGCCGTACTCGAGCAATGTGCTGGCATCGCCCCCGTCCACCGTCATCACGTGCAGCGGGTTCTGCCGGAAATGGAACGCGCCCTGCGGTCCCGACGAGCCGAAGTCGACACCAAGCGGAAACACCTTGCCGTGCTTGACGAGGCCCGCCGCTTGGAGAACCTTCTCGGCCGTGATGAAGTTCAGAGTGCCCAACTCGTCGTCGTCACCCCACCGCCCCCAGTTGCGGACATCGTCGGCGACACGGCGAAAGTCATTCAGGCTGGCCATTATTTAAGATCCTTCCAATGTGGCGGCGATGCGGCTCGCGACGTTTCCGCCGTCGACCCAGAGCACCTGGCCCGTGATGTAGCCCGCGGCTTGGCTGTTCAGGAAGACCAAGACCGCAGCCTGCTCGGCGGCTTGCGACACCCGCCCCAGCGGTTTCGGGATGGTGTCGAGGTAGTCCTGGCCGTACGCCGACCGCAACTGGTCGAGAATCGGCGTCTGCGTCACACCGGGCGCCGTGCAGTTGATCCGAATGCCACGGGCACCCATGGGTACCGCATTCTTGATGCAGTACAGGATGATCGCTTCCTTCGACAGCCGGTAGCCACCGTCGGAGAGCGCATCGGGATGGCGATGACACCAGTCGATGCCCTCGCCGAACGTCCGGGTGTTCAACAGGCCGGCAGTCTCGTCCTTGTGCTCGAGGTAACCGGCGGCTGCCAGCGAGGACACACTGACGATGGACGACCCGGCAGGCATCGTCGGCATGAGTGCCTCGGTGAGGTGGCGCGTACCCAGAAAGTTGATCGTGACGACCAGCAGCGGGTCGCCGATTCCCGACGAGACACCGGCGACGTTGAACAGCGAATCGACATGACCGCCGATCGACGACACGACCCGGTCAATCGATTCCGGATCGGCGAGGTCGACTTCGTGAAACTCCTTGAGCTGCATCGATGGACGCCGTCGATCCAGCCCGACGACCTCGGCGCCGAGCTCGGTGAGCTGCCGCGCGAGGTCGGCACCGATGCCCGAGGAGCAGCCGGTGACCACCGCGCGGCGGCCGTCGTAGCGCCAGAGGTCGTCGATCTGTCCCATGGTCTAGTTCTGGTCGGCGGCCGGGTTTCTGCTCGTCCACCCTTCTCCTGATTTGAGTTTCTGGGCCGCCTTCTCGATACCGGCGTTCATCTCCTCCATCGCCAAGGACACCTCATTCGCGGTGTAATTTTCGCGACCCGTGGGCAGACCACCGAACGCGTAGGTCTCGTCGAACGCGGGGGCCTTCGACGCCGGCCTGCGGGCCTCGACCTTCTCGATGACCGGCTCCAGCCGCTTCGCCTTCTCAGCGACCGCCTTCTCGTTGCGCTCGATGAACTCGGGTAGGACCTCCGTGCCCATCAACTCGATGGATTCCATCGTCGCTTCGTGGCTGCGCGGGGTGAGCAACAGGATCAGTTCGTCGACGCCGCTTTCTTCATAGCCGCGCAGAAACTCACGCACCGTGGCCGGGCTGCCGATCGGACCTCGGCCAGGGCCGTAGACGATGCTCGGATCTTTCTCGATCTCTTCGAGATGCCGCTTCCACACGCCGGTCCGTCCCGGCGTGTGCATTCCGGTCATGTAGTAGTGCATGATGCCGAACGCGAAGAATCCACCGCCCAGTCCGAGCCGTTCGATGGCTTGCTCGTCGGTGGGGGCCACCATCATCGACAGGTCGCCGCCGATAGCGAGGATGTTCGGGTTCACCTGTGGCGTGACGGGGGCGCCGTTCTCCTCGAACTCCTTGTAATACCCGTTGACTCGCTCCGTGAGCGGCCCGGGTCCGGTGTAGGCAAAACTCAAGGCGCCGAGACCTCGTTGCGCGGCCATCTGTACCGAAGCCGGCCGCGTGCAGGCGACCCACACCGGCGGATGCGGCTTCTGCATCGGCTTGGGGATGACGTTTCGCGGCGGCATCTCGATGTGCTCGCCCTTGAATCCGGAGAACGGTTCCTCGATCATGCAGCGGATCGAGACTTCGAGCGCCTCTTCCCACATGGTGCGCTTGTCGGCGGGGTCGATGCCGAACCCGCCGAGTTCACCGACCGAGGATGATTCGCCGGTGCCGAACTCGACGCGGCCGTTTGAGATCAGATCCAGGGTAGCGATGCGCTCGGCGACCCGGGCGGG
Organism: uncultured Actinomycetota bacterium; assembly: GCA_963811535.1. Taxonomy (GTDB): domain Bacteria; phylum Actinomycetota; class Actinomycetes; order Mycobacteriales; family Mycobacteriaceae; genus Mycobacterium. Next base: position 672,156 of record CAWERF010000006.1, read on the forward strand.
ATGATTGACCGGGGGCGGCAGGTGCATGATGCCGAAGCCCAACCGGATGTTCTCGGTGCGCTGACTCGCTGCGGCGAGGAAGATCTCGGGAGCCGTCGAGTGACAGTATTCCTCGAGGAAGTGGTGCTCGGTGAGCCACACCGTCGAGAAGCCCGCCTTGTCGGCGAGCTCGACCTCGTCAAGGCCATCCTGAAAAAGGACGCGCTCTTCATCCGGCTGCCACGGACGCGGCAAGGGGAATTCGTAGAAGAGCGAGATTTTCATTGTTACCTCCGATGTGAATCGAGCGTCGACCGATCGAGATTGCCGCCGGTGTCGCCGGTTGCGACCCCGCTTGCGATGTGCTTGGCCGCGACGTAACCGAACGTCATCGCCGGCCCGATCGTGGCGCCGGCGCCGGCATAACTGCGGCCCATGACCGCCGCGGACGTGTTCCCTACTGCGTAAAGGCCTTCGACCACACTGTCGTCGGCGCGCAGGACCCGCGCGTGCTCGTCGGTGCGCAGCCCGCCCGACGTGCCGAGGTCCCCGAGGATGATCTGGAACGCGTAGTACGGGGGCTTTCCGATCGGATACAGGTTGGGGTTGGGCAGGGTGGGGTCGCCGTAGTAGTTGTCGTAGGCGCTGTCGCCGCGGTTGAAGTCGTCGTCATGGCCTTTGCGTGCCAGCTCGTCGAACCGCTCGGCGGTGCGCCGCAGCGCATCGGGCGGCACCCCGATCTGTCCGGCGAGTTCGACCCAGCTACCCGCCTGTTTGACGACGCCCGAGTCCAGCCAGGCGGTAGGCACCTTCCAGCCTGTGGGGACCGGCGCGAACGGCACCTTCGGGATCGGCAGATGCCCGGCGACCACATAGCGGTGAAACGATCGGATGTCGGTGATCAGCCAGCACGGGATATGGCCAACGCCTGACTTCTGGCCCTTGATCATCGCGTGCGCGAAGTCCATGTACGGCGCCGCTTCATTGACGAATCGCTTGCCCTCGCCGTTGACAACGAACTGGGACGGCATCATGCGTTCGTTGAGCATGAACTGCAGGCGCCCGTCAGGCCATTGGATGGCCGGGAACCACCACGCCTCATCGAGCAGATCCGTGGAGCCGCCGACCTTTTGTCCGGCGCGAATCCCGTCGCCCATGGCCAACGGGTTACCGAAGCTCCAGTCCTTTTCCAGGACCGGCAAGGACTGGCGGCGCCAGTCCATGTCGTGGTCGAAGCCACCGGTTGCCAGGATGACCCCGCCGCGCGCACCGATCCGTTGTGTCGTGCCGCCGCGTTCGATGACCGCGCCGGTGACCACGCCGTCGACATCGGTGGTCAACTCAACCATCGGCGAGTTCACCCACAGCGGGATTGCCCGCTCCTTCATCGCCAGCCGAAGCCGGGCCACCAACGACTGGCCGATGGCGGCCATCCGATCACCGAACGCCCTCGCGCGAAACATCCGCCAAATCAACTTCACCAGAACGGCTTTCCCCCGCCATGACTGCCGAACCTGGTAGAAGAGCCGAAGATCTTTGGGGCCCAGCCAGATTCCCTTCGGCGCCAGCGCCAGCGGTTGGAGCAGGTTGCGCTCCTCATCGCCCAGTTTGCGGAGGTCGATGGCCGGCACGTTGATGGTGCTGCCGCGCTCCGAGCCGCCCGGCAGCTCCGGGTAGTAGTCGGCGTAGCCCGGCTTCCAGACGAACTCGAGCCATGGGCTGGTCTTCTCCAGGAACTCCATCATCACGGGTGCGGTGTCGACGTACTGCCGCAGCCGCCCATCGCTGACGAGGCCGTTCGTGATCTGGCGCAGGTATTCGAAAACGCCATCGGGAGAAGCGATGTAGCCTTCGCGTCGCTGAGCCGGTGCGCCCGGCACCCAGATTCCCCCGCCCGAAAGGGCGGTGGAGCCGCCGAAGTGGGACCCCTTTTCGACGACGAGGGTGTCCAATCCAGATGCGTTCGCGGCCAGCGCAGCGGTCATGCCGCCGCCGCCCGAACCGATCACGAGCACGTCGACGACATGGTCGAACGAGTCACTCATCGTTGACCTTCACCTACCGCGGTTCTGACCGCGAAACCCGCGATCAGCTCGGGGACGGCCCGGTAATAGCGCACGAGGGTCCGGTACGGCCCCTTGGTGGCAAGTGCCGCGAACGCCGCTATCCAGGTGCGGATCTCATGCGCCGAGTTGCCGGCCTGCTGGGCGATCCACTCGTTCGACCAGCCGTCGACCTCGGCGAGCTCGCCGCGATCGAAAATCTCGAGAAGCCGACGATCCCATTCGGGGTTGAGGGGCGCCATTCGGCTCTGGCCGTGCGCGAAGTTCTGGGCTGCCTCCATCACGGCAAGCTGCCGAGCCTGCCGCTGCTCGGATGTCATCGGCCGCCCGTGCACGATGCGCTCGTGGGCGCCTGGTGGCGCGGTCGCCAACGTGGGTACGGGTGGGTCATGGGACAGCCCGCCGGATCCCACGAGCAACACCCGCTTGTCCAGTCCCGCGACGAAGCGGCCGACCGCGGCACCCAGCGCCCTGGCTCGCTTCAGCGGACCCAGCGGTGTGGCAACCGAATTGATGAAGATCGGGATGACCGGACGGGCCGCGGCGTCACCGAAGAGTGTCTGCAGCGGCTGAACCGTTCCGTGATCCACCTCCATGCTCGCCGAAATCGCGACGTCCACGCCCGCGTCCAGCACAGCCGTCGCGCAGTCGGTGGCGATGTCCTGCGGCACGTTGAGCGGCCCGGCCTGAGTGCCGAAATCGCCGACGCCCCGGGCGGCGGTGCCGATACAGAACGGCGGCATCAGCCGGTAGAAGAAGCCGTTGTAGTGGTCGGGGGAAAAGATGACCACGAGCTCGGGGTCGTACTCGCGCACGAACTCTCGGGCGTCGGTCAGCGCGACGTTGATGTCGTCAAGGAGACCCTGCGACGGTCCGGGAAGGTTCAGTAGCGGGCTGTGGGACATACAGCACAGAGCCAGAGTCGCCTTCATGAATACCTGGGCCTCCTCCCTGAGTCAGACAGAGGACCTCGAACAGCGACGCGCTCAACTCCGGCGCGCGCTGAGCTATGCAGGCGCCCGCGATGCAACGATCCGGGCGCAGGAACAACACCGACTCGGTGTGCGCGTCGAACCATGACTTGAGCGCACCGCAGCGATCACCGACGATCACGACATCGGGGTCATCGTGGCCCGTCCAGTGCAGCTGGGTCAGCGGCCGGGCGGCAACAAACCGCGCTCCCAACACTTTCCAGCGCTCGAATGCATCGGCCCCGAGCAACGCGCGTGGGTTGTTGTTCCAGCACAGAACGGCAAACCCGGCACCCAGCACGTCGTCGAGCAGCACGTCGGAACGGTCGCGGGTGTCGACGCGGGGCTGGACGAACAGCGTGCCCACCGGCGAGGTGTCCGAGTCAGGCTCCGCGTGGAAGACGGCGCCCTGTTCGTACCGCGGCATCGGCTTGAACCGCATCTCCAGTACGTAGCGCTTCAGGGACGGCACCACCGATGCGGCGCGAATCACACGATCCCGCACCGCCGCAACGCGTGGATTCGTCGGCGAGATCACCCGTCCGACCATGGTTGACAAATCGATCATCGCCCGGGCGTGCTTGCGCCGCTCGACATCGTAGGTGTCCAGCAGCGCATCGTCGGCCTGACCGTTCACCACCGCGGCCAGCTTCCAGCCGAGGTTGGCCGCATCGCGGATCCCGCTGTTGTATCCCTGTCCCTGCCACACCGGCATCAGGTGCGCCGCGTCACCGGCCAGCATCAGGCGGCCGCAACGAAACGCCCCGGCGATCCGCGAATGGTGGGTGTACAGACGGTGGCGGATCACATCCACACGTTCGGGATGGGGCACCAGCCGACCGAGCATGCGCCTGATGAACTCCGGGTCTTCGGCTAGCTCGTCCGATTCGTCCGCGTGAATCATGAACTCGAAGCGCCGGATTCCGTGAGCGATGGAGATCGAAGCATACGGACGCGCCGGGTCGGCGCCGACCTCGCTGTTGGGGTGGCCCAGCGGATCGTTCGCGATGTCGATCACGAGCCAACGCGTCGACGAGGTGGTGCCATCGAAGGACACGCCCATCACCTGGCGGGTCGCGCTGCGCCCGCCGTCGCACCCCACCACGTAGCGCGCCTGAACGGTCGACGACGTTGCGTCACCGGCGAGTTCGACGGTCACACCGCTCGCGGTTTGGAAGCAGCTCGCCATCCGCCGGCCCCACATCACCTCGACATGGTCGAACCTGTCGAGACCGCGGAGCAATTCGGCGTCGACCATGGGCTGGACGAATCCGTTGCGCTTGGGCCAACCGAAACGGGCGTCGGGGGGTGCCATCTCGGCCAGCAGGCGACGTTTCGCGTCGAAGAACCGCAAGATCTGATTGGGAACCGTGTGCGGCAGGATGTGGTCGACCAGGCCGATCGACTGAAACGTGCGTAAGGCCTCGTCGTCGAGCCCGACGCCGCGGGGGTAGTCGATCAGTGTGTCGCGTTCCTCGACAACGAGCGTGTGGACGCCTTGCAGCCCAAGGATGTTCGCGAGCGTCAACCCCACCGGGCCGGCCCCGACGATCACGACATCTATCTCTGCGGCCACCGTCAGCGTCCCAGCAGGAAATCGATGTGCAGGCGGTTGAACGTCTTCGCGTCCTCGTACTGAGGCCAGTGGCCGCATCCGGCCATCACCTCGAAGCGCGCGCCGGGGATCATCGATGCGATCCGCCGGCCCTCGGCGACGTCCGCGGTGGGATCGTCGCTTGTCCACAGCACCAGGGTCGGCGCGGTGATGGCCCCGTATTCGGCCGGACCGAGAAGGTTGCGCGCGCGGATTTCGGGGTCTTGGAGCGCCATGATGTCGCGCATCGCCGCCACGAAACCCGGTTGGCGGTACACGCGTTGCCGGCTCGCGACGAGATCGTCGTAGTCCTTGGACTTGTCGGCCATCAGCCACTTGATGCGCGCCTGCACGGTCTCCCACGTCGGGTTCTCCGCGGCGGCCATCGACAGCGTGATGATGCGCCGCATCACTTCGGGATCGGCCTGCGAGCCACCGGCCGTGTTCAGCACAAGCCGATCGATCCGGTCCGGGTGGTCCACCGCGGCGCGGGCGGCGACCCAGCCGCCGAGTGACTCGCCGCTGATGCTGGCACGCTCGGCGCCGATCGCGTCGAGGACCGCGATGAGGTGCTGCACGTAATGGCGAACTTCGAGCGGATGCCCCGGCTTTTCCGTGTAGCCGTGACCGAGCATGTCGATCGACCACGTCCAGAAGTGCTCCGCGTGTGCTTCCACATTGCGGACGTAGGCCTCCGCGTGACCGCCCGACCCGTGCAGGAGCAACAGAACCGGGCTTCGGCGGTCACCGGCACGCAGGTAACGGGTCCGGACCCCGCCGGCGTCGAGATATCCCTGCGAGAACGGGACGCCCTGGAGGTCGCTCCAGATGCTCTCGTACTCCGACACTCGCCACCTCGCTCGTTTCTGCGGAAATTTGGTTCTCGCTAGGCGCAAACTGAGTGTGCTAAAATCGCACACCAATGTGCACTATCTCTAGAGCATCACTCTCCTGATGGTCGCTGTCAAGGGACCCGCTTGGCTGGTGATCCGATGACTCGGCCGTCATCGCGGTCAGCCGCGGCGGAGAAGCGCGACGGCCGCGGCGGGCCCGGTTCCCAAACACTGGCCAGGGGTCTCACCGTGTTGCAGGCGGTGGCCGCGTCCCCCATGGGCATCACCGTGCAGGAGGCCGCCCAGCACGTCGGGGTGCACCGCACGATCGCATACCGCCTGCTCAGCACGTTGGCCCAGTTCCGGTTCATCACGAAGGGTGAAGACGGCCGCTACCGGTCGGCGGCCGCCCTCGCGGTCCTTGGCGCGTCGTTCGACAACAACGTCCGCCAGTTGAGCCTGCCGACGCTGCGCGGCCTCGCCGACGAGCTCGGCACCACCGTCTCCCTGCTCATCGCTGAGGGCGACCAGCAGGTGGCTGTCGCGGTGATCGTGCCGACCCACGTCTCCTACCAACTGTCCTTCCATGAAGGCAGCCGGTACCCGCTGAATCGCGGAGCGGCAGGCGTCGCTCTGCTGGCGAGCATGCCGCCGCGTCCCGGAGAACGGGATCTGGTCGAGGAAACACGGAAGCACGGTTGGGTGATCACGCACGGCGAGATCGAGCCGAACACCTACGGGCTTGCCGTCCCCGTACGGCGCCGGCGGCCGTCGCCGCCGACCTGCATCAACCTCATTTCGCACCGCGACGACGTCGTGATGCGTGGCAAGGACGCAGTCATCAGGGCCGCCGAGAAGCTATCCGCGATTCTCAGCTGAGGACACCGCCCAGCCGACCACAAGAAGGGGATGGAACCAGTGCCGTCTTGGGAGCCTTCCTGGAACCACGAGACCGATGTCGTCGTATTGGGCAGCGGCGCAGCAGGTCTCACGGCGGCGCTGACGGCGGCGGTCGGCGGTGCGTCGGTCGAGGTTTACGAGAAGGCCGCCACTGTCGGTGGCACAAGCGCGGTTTCGGGCGGCATCGTCTGGATCCCGGCGCATCGGCGGATGCCCGAGGAGGAACTGACGGTCGCCGACGCGATGAGTTACCTGCGGGCGCAGTCGTTCGGTTCGATGGCGGAGGACCTGGTCGAGACGTTCGTCCGCACCGGAGGTGTGATGCTCGATTTCGTTGAGGCGCACAGCGATATCCGGTTCGAGATCGCCGAGGGGTTCCCGGACTACAAACCGGAGTTGCCCGGCGGACGCCCGTCGGGCGGCCGGTCGCTCAACGCGGCTCCCTTCGACCTTGCCCGGCTTGGCGAGTGGGGCGACCGGATCACGTCGTTCCCCGCCGATTTCAGCAACGTCGGCATCGATGCGGAGACGCGGGCCCGCATTCACGCGTCGGTCGAAGATGCCTCCGGACAGATCTGCGTCGCCGGTACGGCGCTCGTCGCCGGGCTGCTGAAGGGGCTGCTCGACGCCGGCGTGGAGCCCCAGGCGAACGCTCGCGCGGTTGAACTCATCGCCGATTCCGGGCAAATCGCCGGCGTGCGCATCGCGCAGCACGGAGGTGAGTTCATCGTCCGGGCGCGCCGCGGGGTCATCCTTGCCACCGGCGGCTTCGAATGGGACCCGTCATTGGTCGGGGCCTTTCTGCGCGGCCCGATGCACGGCGCGGTGTCGCCACCCAACAACACCGGCGACGGGTTGCGCATGGCGATGGCCCACGGCGCCGATCTCGCGAACATGGGTGAGGCGTGGTGGGTTCCGATCGTCAGGATTCCGGACGACACTATCGACGGGAAGCCCCGAAGCCGCAGCGTACGGCTCGAGCGCACCCGCCCGAGGAGCATCATCGTCAACCGGGCGGGCAGGCGGTTCGTCAACGAGGCGGGCGAATACAACTCGATGGCCGGCGCGTTCCATTACCTCGATCCCCGGGGCGGATACGTCAACGATCCGGCGTGGATTGTGTTCGACGCACTGCATCTCAAGCGTTACGGCTTTCTGGGCGTGGCCCCCGGCGACGCGGTTCCGGATTGGTTCTCCCCGTCCGCGGACCTGCGCGAGCTGGGCACGAAGACCGGCATCGACCCGGACGGACTGGCCCGGACGATCGAGGCGTGGAACCGAAACGCCGAAGCCGGATCTGACCCTGAATTCGGCCGCGGCTCAAGCGCATACGACGGCTACTGGGGCGACGAACGCGCCACCACGCTCGCCGGCAAGACGCTTGGCCCCATCGACACCGCTCCATATCACGCCGTACCCGTTTCGGTCGGCGCGATGGGCACCAAGGGCGGACCACGAACCGACCGCGACGCCCGTGTCCTGCACGTCAGCGGCAAACCCATCCGCGGCCTCTACGCGGTGGGCAACGCGATGGGCGGCGTCACCGGGCGTGCCTACGGGGGAGCCGGCGGGACCCTCGGTCCGGCAATGGTTTTCGGCTTTCGCGCCGGCCACGCCGCCGCCACCGGGAAATCGGTGAGCCAGTAGAGGCAGCCGTGACGATGTCGGGCGTCACTCCTTGTCGCTGTCGTGCCCGCCACCGTGGTGCTCGGCTTCTTCAGCGTCTTCGTACGAGACGTCCGGTTCAAACAGGTCCGGCTCGAGCGTCGGCTTATCTCGGGTGGCTTCAGGTTCGAGCGGCTCATGATGCTCTTCGGCCTCGACGTCACCTTCGTCAGTCGACTCGACCTCTAGACGGCGCCGGTCCCTGAACCAATCGCTCGCCAACAACAACAAGCCAACGACTGCCAGCCCGATGACCACCAGGGCAAGGATTGTGTTGCTGGTCAGGATGGCCACTGCGAGCACCACCAGGCCGACGACGGCCAGAACAAGCACGACGATCAACATCGACCATCACTCCCCCTGCGGACGCAATTCATACAGTAACTCGGGGCGACTAATGGTTACCCCGGTTCACCCGCCGGAAAGCGTGTTCGGTTGAACTCACAGCAACGGCCGCGATACACCAACGCGGGGCAACGCCGGCGGTCAGGTGGTCAGGATGGTCGCGGCGGCGGTGCCCGGCGCGCCGTACACCTGGGCGAAGCCGACCCGTGGCGTCCCGCCGACCTGGCGGTCGCCGGCCTCGCCGCGCAACTGGCGCACCAGCTCATGGATCTGGCGCAGCCCCGAGGCGCCGATCGGCTCACCGTTGGCGATCAGCCCACCGTCGGTGTTGATCGGCATCGCACCGCCGATCTCGGTGTCCCCGTCGGCCAGCAGCTTCTCCTGCTCGCCGTCGGCGCAAAACCCGGCCTCGGCCATGTGAATCACCTCGGCGCCGGCGTCGGTGTCCTGCAACTGGATCACATCGACATCCTCGGGCGCCACCCCGGCCGCCTCGAACGCCGCGCGCGACGCGTACACCGTCGGCGACACGTCCTCGTCCACTGGAGCAGAGGTCGCGTGGACCTCGTAGGCGCCGTAGCGGCGGGTGCGGATCTCCGCCGCCCGCAGATACACCGGCTTGGAGGTGTAGCGGTGCGCGATGTCGGCGCGGCACATGATCACCGCGGCGGCCCCTTCGTCGGGCGCGCAGAACATGTACTGCGTCAGCGGGTAGTTCAGCACCGGCGAATTGAGGATTTCTTCCTCGGAGATCGGCTTGCGCCGAAACGCATTCGGGTTCAGCGCCCCGTTGCGGAAGTTCTTCGCGGCGACCTTGGCCAACGTCTGCGCCGAGATGCCGTGGTCGTGGAGGTAGCGGTTGGCCTTCATGCCGAAGAACTTGGTCGTGATGAACTGCCCGTTCTGGGCGTACCACTGCGGGAGCGCGAGCTTGGCGGGATCGTCGGTGAACGCGCCGCGGGGGTGCTTGTCCATTCCGACGGCGATCCCGATGTCATAGTCGCCCAGCCGAATGGTGTCGGCGCAGGCCTTGACGGCGCTGGCCGCGGTGGCGCAGGCGTTGAACACGTCGGTGAACGGAATCCCGGTCAACCCGACAAGCCGTGTGACGGCATCGGGATTGGACACCTCATAGCTGCCGCCCACGCCAAACTGGATGTCCTTCCAATCGATCCCGGCATCGGCCAGTGCGGCCTGGATCGCGTCGGCGCCCATCTCCATCGCGGACTTGTCGAACCGGCCGAATGGGTGCAAACCCACGCCGATGATGGCGACGTCGTTCATCTGCTGACTTCCTCTCTCCGTCATACCGGCCGGAAGGCGAACGTCACGATCTCGTTGCCCTCGTCGTCGGTCGTGAAGGGCACCATGGTCAGCTCGACCTCCATGCCGAACTGAAGCTTGGCCGGATCGTTCTCGGTCAGCCTGCCCTCGACGCGAATGACATCGTCGAGCTGAACCAGGCCGACGCCAAACGGGGTGAACGACTTGGCGGTCTCGCGTCCGGCGTACGGCGGGCCGGGAAGAAACCCCTGTGTCGTCCACGCCACCACCGTCCCGCGCCGCGGCAAGAGCAGCTCGGACATGTCGGCACCGCTGCACTTCGGGCAGCGATCCTGACTGGGAAACGTTGTGGCGCTGCAGGTGCCGCACCGGCTGCCGATCAGCTGCGGGTTCTCGTCCGGCCATGTCGAGATGTCGGGCGCGAGCGCCTTCTGCATGAAGCGATCCTCCGTGGTAGTGACAGGATAATCCGCTAGCGGAATCGTACAATAGCGTTGCACAAAAGTGGAAATCCCATTCTCGACAGTGCGGCCCTCCGCGATCGCTGACCTTTGCCTGTGAAAGCGATTACCCGTCAGTTATACGGTTCTCGAAGTGTTTACACCCGACCAGGTGGCGCCCTATAGTTGCCCTACTTTGGCCACCTTATGCATGGCTAACCTCACGACACGGATGGTGACACACCATGGAGGAGTTGAGGGAAGCCACATCGAGTCGCCTGAGTGATCCAGCCCTGCCCGGGAAGCACCCCGGCCAAGGCGTCGAAATATATTGCGCTGGGGCGCAATTCCGTGTAGCAACAGTCGGCACCATCGAAGGAACTCGACCATGCGAATTAAACTGAACCGTGTCATACCAATGTTTGCGGCGGCCACTGTCGCGCTGGGCATCGGCGTTGCAGCGCCGGCTGCGGCCGACGTCGGCGAGTTCTGCACCAACTTGACGACGTCGACAACCAAGTGCGAGCGACCCGGCAATGCCGAAGTCAACGCCTCGCTTTCGCGTGCCAACGTCATGTCTATGTGGGCCAACCAGGGCGGCCTCACCGGCGGGCCCTACGGTGGCACGTTGGGCGGTGGCAACCGCTGACACCGCGTCATGACTGCTGATCGCAAGTTGTGGAACAAAGACATATCGGAAAATCACATCGAAGGGGTGCCGCCATGCGAATTACGTTCAAGCACGTTGCATTAGGGGCGGGAGCTGCGGCAATAGCGGTTGGCGCGGGTCTCGCCCCACCGATGGCTACCGCCGATCGGATGCCGGCCCCGATACCGGCCCAGCCGGCCCCGGTGACGGTGACGACCACGGTCCTCACGGCGGCGCCAGCGCCGGGTCCGCAAGACAACCAGTCGTGCACCTCCTCGGCCAGCGCAACCAAATGCCAAAAGCCTGGCGACGCCGAGATCAACGCCGGAATTCCCGCGCCGTACCCGGGTCCGTTAGGGATCTATGGTCCGTTCTACTTCCCCGGCTAGGTCCCCGGCGGCTGCCGCTGCGGTGTCGGCGAATTCGGGCGGCCCACCGCTGCCGAACAGCAACTCGGCCGCGGTGTAGGCGTCAGAGCGGCCGTCGGCGACGGATGCGGCGAGTTGCTCCAAGTCGGGATGGGAACGCAACCGGCTTTGGGCGAGCGACACGATCTGGGCGCGCGCGCGAGCGATTCGGCGCGCGGGGGTGTCGGCGCGGTAGTGGGCGTCGATGGCGTCCACCAACTCTGCCACTCCCTCGCCTCGCGCGGCGATCAGGGTGAGGATGGGTGCGCCGGTTTCCGCGCGCAGGTCGCGAACGGTCTGATCGGTACCCTCCCGATCGGCCTTGTTGACCACCACGATGTCGGCGACTTCGAGCAGTCCGGCCTTGGCCGCCTGGACGGCATCGCCTGCACCGGGATTGAGGATCACCACCGTCGGGTCCGCCAGAGCGGCGACCTCGATCTCCGACTGCCCCACCCCTACCGTTTCCAAAATCACTACGTCGTAGCCGAGTTCGGCAAGCACCCGGATGGCCGCCGGCACGGCGGCGGCCAGACCCCCGAGATGGCCGCGTGCCGCCACCGAGCGGATGAGCACACCAGGATCGTTGATGTGGGCGGCCATTCGGATCCGGTCGCCCAGGATCGCGCCCCCGCTGTACGGCGACGAGGGGTCGACCGCCAGCACCGCCACGCGAAGGTTCCGCTCGCGATACGCGCCGACGAGCGCCGCGATCGTCGTCGACTTACCCGCTCCTGGCGGTCCGGTTATCCCGAGCACCCATGCGGTGGATTGACCCAGGGCCGCCAACACCTCGTCGCGCCGAGCGCTCTCGACAAGGCTGAGCAGCCGGCCGGCGGCCCGGGTGGATCCGTCTCGCGCCGATGCGATGAGCTCTTCGATATCACGCATCGAGAAGGCTCAAAGGGCTACTCAAGGAGCCGGAACCTCGATGACCGTGGCCGAACCCATGCCGCCGCCGGCGCACATCGCCGCCACACCGATGCCACCGCCACGCCGACGCAGTTCGTGCACGAGGGTGACGAGCATGCGTGCGCCGGTGGCTGCCACCGGATGGCCGAGTGAACATCCGCTTCCGCTCACGTTCACCCGGTCCGGATCGATATCCAGCATTTTGATCGTGGCCACGCACATCGACGCGAACGCCTCGTTGATCTCGAACACGTCGACATCGGCGAGCGAGATGCCTGCGCGCTTGAGGGCTTTCGGGATCGCCTCGACCGGCGCCAACCCGGTGATCGCGGGATCGACGCCAACCGATGCCCACGCCTTGACGGTGGCCAGTGCCGGCAGACCCAACGCGTCGCTCGCCACCACGAGCGCGGCGGCGCCGTCGTTGGCGCCGCTGGCATTGCCCGCGGTGATCGAGAAGCCTTCGATCTCCGGGTGCAGCGGCTTGAGCGCGGCGAGCTTCTCCATGCTGGTGTCGCGGCGCGGATGCTCATCGACCGCGAAGAGCCCGTGGGGAGTCTCGATCGGAACGACCTCCTCCTTGAATCGCCCCTCGTCGATGGCCTGCACCGCCTTGCGGTGTGACCCCAACGCCCATGCGTCCATCTCCTCGCGGCTGACCCCGGCCTTGACGGCCGCGTTCCAGCCGACGGTGATCGACATATCCAGATTCGGCGCGTCAGGCCGGTCGGGATGGGTCGGCGGAAACCAGTCGGCCCACTCGCCGTCCACCAGCTTGCGCGGCCTCGGCGAGGTCGACGCGGAGTTCACGCCTCCAGCAATGACGAGCTGGTCCATCCCCGCACGCACGCTCGCGGCTGCGCCCTGCACCGCGGCGAGGCCGGCGGCGCAGTGCCGGTTGCAAGCCAGCCCCGGCACCGTCGTCAGGCCCGCCGTCAACGCAGCGTGCCGGGCCACCACACCGCCGCCGTAAAGCCCCTCGCCCAGGATCACGTCATCGACGGGGAGCGAGTCGAGTCCGGCGACGGCCTCGCCGACCACGTGCTCGGCCAGCTGATATGCGTCGGTGTCACGCAGCGTTCCTTTGAAGGCAGTGCCGATGGGTGTACGCAGCGCGGACACGATGACGGCGTCGGGCATAGGTCTTCTCCCCAATATTTCGTTCAGTGTGAGAATGCTATTCTCTCAGTCCGAGAGTACGCGTTGCAAGAAGGGGAACCATATGCAGATCACCGACAGCTCCGCGCTAGTCGTCGGCGGTGCGGGCGGCTTGGGTGAGGCGACCGTGCGTCGCTTGCACGGCTCGGGAGCAAAGGTGGTCGTCGCCGACCTCGCCGATGAGAAGGGCGAGGCGCTGGAGAAGGAGTTGGGTGTCCGTTACGTCCGGACCGATGCCACCAGCACCGATGACCTCAACGCCGCGATTGCCGAGGCGGAAGCCTTAGGGCCGCTGCGGATCTCGGTCGACACGCACGGCGGCCCGGCCAGCGGCGGCCGCCTCGTCGGCAAGGACGGCTCACCGCTTGACCTCGAGGGCTTCAAGACGACCATCAACTTCTACCTGACCGCCGTGTTCAATGTGATGCGACTGGCGGCTGCGGCCATTGCGCGGCAGGAACCCGTCGGCGGCGCGCGCGGCGTCATCGTCAACACCGCGTCGATCGCGGGCTACGAGGGCCAGATCGGCCAGATCCCGTACTCGGCCGCGAAGGGCGGCGTCATCGGCATGACCCTGGTCGCGGCTCGCGACCTCTCCCCTCTCGGCATCCGCGTCGTCACCATCGCCCCGGGCATGTTCCTGACGCCGGCGTACCCGATGCCGGCCGAGCAGCTCGAGGCGCACTGGGGACCGCAGATCCCATATCCGAAGCGGATGGGCCAGCCCGCCGAGTACGCGACAATGGTGGCGAGCATCATCGAAAACGATTACCTGAACGGCGAAGTCATCCGCCTCGACGGAGCATTGCGCTTCCCTCCCAAATGACCGGCGCGCTCGCGGGCAAGGTGGCCTTCGTGGCGGGGGCCAGCCGCGGGATAGGCGCGACCGTGGCCGCCGCGCTCGCACGCGAAGGGGCGGCGGTCGCGGTCGCCGCGCGCTCGGAGCACGAAGGCCGAATGCCGGGCACGATCCATTCGGTTGCCGACCGGATCGTCGCAGCCGGCGGCAGGGCGCTACCGGTGCCCTGCAACGTCGCCGACGAGGAGTCGGTGCAAAGCGCGGTCGCAGCCACGCTCGACGAGTTCGGCGGGATCGACATCTTGATCGCCAACGCCGGTGTGCTGTGGCTGGGTCCGATCGAATCGACGCCGTTGAAGCGATGGCAATTGTGCCTGAACGTCAACCTGACCGGCGTCTTCCTCGTCACCAAGGCGGTGATCCCGCATGTGCGGGAACGGGGCGGCGGCTCACTGGTTGCGGTGACGACGACCGGGGTCGGGATGATCGACAAGGGCGCCAACGCCTACTGGGTGTCCAAGGCCGCCGTTGAACGCCTCTACCTGGGGCTGGCGTCCGAGCTCAAACCCGACAACATCGCGGTGAACTGCCTCAGCCCGTCCCGCGTCGTGCTGACCGAGGGCTGGTTGGCCGGCGGTGGCGGGGTCGAGATTCCACCCGAGATGGTGGAACCCCCCGAGGCGATGGCCGATGCCGCCGTGCTGCTCGCCCGCCAGGACGGCGGCGGGATCACCGGAACCGTGCAGCGCTCGGAGTCGCTGCTGGCTCGCTAACGCCGACATGCTATTTCGGCGCGTTGAGGCGGGCGACGATGGTGCGGAAGTCCTCGGTTTGGAACGACTGGTCCTCTGCGGTGTTGGCGTAGTCGAGTGTGGCGTGCACGGCCTGCTCGAGGTGGATGTTCAGCAGCCGCTTGGTGCTCTCGACGGCTTGCCGCGGCAGCTCCATGATCCGCTTCGCGCATGCCAGCGCCTCGGCCAGCGGATCGGCGACGACGTGGTTGGCCAGTCCCATGTCGACCGCCTTCTCGGCCGAGATCCGTGCGCCGGTCAGCGCGTATTCCTTGGCCCACAGCAGGCTGGTGTGCAGCGGCCAGGTCAGCGGGCCGCCGTCCGCGGCGACGAGCCCGACCTGCACGTGCGGGTCGGCGAGGTAGGCCGTCTCGGCCATGTAGACGATGTCGCTCAGCGCGACCAGGCTGCAGCCCAGCCCGACCGCCGGGCCGTTGACCGCCGCGACCACCGGAATCCGGCAGCGCGCCATGCCGAGAACGATCTCGCGGCCATGCAGGATCGTCTTGGCGCGCAGTTCCGGGTCTCGGGCCAGCTCGTCGAGGTAGGCGAAATCGCCGCCGGCCGAGAACGCGCGCCCAGCGCCGGTCAGCACGGCCGCGCGCGCGCCGCGGTCCTCGCTCAGGCGCGGCCACAGCCATGCCAGCCCGGAGTGCAGCGCGTCGTCGACCGAGTTCAGCGAATCGGGCCGGTTCAGCGTGATGATCCGCAGATCGCCGTCGGCCTTGACGTCGATTTCGTTTGGCATGTCGTACATTTCAGTTCCTTTTGCTCTTCGCGCAAGCGCTCATCGGTTCCTTTTGCTCTTCGCGCAAGCGCTCATCGGTTCCTTTTGCTCTTCGCGCAAGCGCTCATCGGTCTCCCAATCTGAGAATTCGCGACGCGATGATATTCTTCTGAATCTGTGATGTCCCGCCCATCACGCTCTGGGCGCGGCTGTACAGATAGGCGCTGAGCAGTTCGGGGTCGCGGGTGCCGGCGACGGCCACCGCGGCGTGGCCGACCGACTGTTCCACCCACGTCATCAGCAGCTTGTCCAAGGAACCCTCCGGTCCGTGCGAGACGCCGTCGAGCTGCTCGGACAGCCGGCGCCGCACGTGCAGCCGGAGCATCTCGCTTTGGACCGCGGCCCACGCCAGCTCTTCGGGCACATCGCCGTCGACGCGAGAAGCCAGCTGCCGCACCAGCTTTCCGTACCGGGCCGAAAAGCCGAGCGTGGAGGGTTCGCGTTCGTGGCCGACGACCGTCATCGCCAGCGCCCAGCCCTCCCCCGGCGCGCCCACCATGTGCTCGGCGGGCACCGTCGCGCCTTCGAAGAACACCTGGCCGAATTCGTTGGTCACGCCGTTGATCATGCGCAGCGGCCGCTGCTCGACGCCCGGCTGCTTCATCGAGATGATGAACGCCGAAATGCCGCGGTGGCGAGGCGCATCCGCGTCCGTGCGGGCCAGCAGCAGACACCAGTCGGCGACGTCTGAGTAGCTGGTCCAGATCTTGTGCCCGTCGATCACAAAGTTGTCGCCATGGCGCGTTGCGGTGGTTTTGAGCGACGCGAGATCCGATCCCGCATCGGGTTCGCTGAAGCCCTGGCACCAGCGCTCGGTGCCGTTGATCATGCCCGGAAGGAACCGCTGCTGCAGCTCCTTGCTGCCGTGCCGGCCCAGCCCCACCACCAGATAGCCCAGGCTGGGCCGCGGCGGTGCGCCGGCGCGCGCCAGTTCCTCGTCGAGGATGACGTCGTAGACCGGTGGCAGGTCGTGGCCGCTGTACTCGCGCGGCCACGACAACCCGAAGAACCCTGCCTGATACAGGGCTTGATGCCACTCTTCCTGGCGGGCCCAGTAGTCGTCGCCCGACGCGGCGAACGCCCCCGCCCGGTCGACGAGCCAGGTCCGAAGCCGCTCCCGGAACGCTGCCTCTTCCGGCGAATCACGAAAGTCCAACGTTGATCTCCCTCAAACTCACGGGCCACAGTTCGGTGGATGTCAAGGCCCGGCGCAAGAACACGTGCGCCAGGCATTCCCACGTGTTGCCGATTCCGCCGTGCACTTGGATCGCGGCTTCGCAGACCGTCCTCGCGGCGCGGGCGCAGTAGATCTTCGCGATCCGCGTGGCGTCCACCGCCTCGGCGGGTGAGAGCTCGTCGAGCGCCCAGGCCGCGTGGCGCGACACGCTCACCGACCCCTCGATCAGGGCCAGAGCCTCGGCCAGCAGGTGGCCGACCGCCTGATAGGAGCCGATCGTCTTGCCGTACTGCTGGCGAATCTTAGCGTAGTCACATGCCAAAGCGTGTGCGCCGCGGGCTGTTCCGACCAGATCGGCGGTGGTGATGACCAGCGCCAGCGCCCGCCATCGCTCGGCGCTTTCGGGCCCGAGTTCGCCGAGCGGCTCGAGTGGGTCGAGTATCTCGGCGTTGGCCCGGGTCAGGTCGGCGCCTGCGACGGGTTCGCCGATCGCGCCGGCAAGGATCCGACCCTCATCGAGCACGAGGGCCCGGTTACATCCGCGCGCATCGGTTGCCACGCCGCCCACGCCGATCGTGCACCCCCGCGCATCGGCGCCGACGTGGCGGGCCAGATCATCGGCGAGGACAGGACCCAGGAACGGGACATCGACCAGCCCTCGTCCGAATTCCTCTGCGACGGCGGCCACTTCGACGCCTGAAGCGCCGTCGGATCGCAGGGCTCGCCAGCCCGTCACCTCGATCGCCTTCTCCAACCGGGAAATCCGGTTGTCGTCGGAAAGGTCGTGGACCGAGCCCGGCCCGAGGTCGTCGGCCAGTTTCGCGGCCGCATCGCGCAGTTGCCGCTGCTCAGCTGTCAGACGGACATCCATAGCGCTCCTTCAGCACTCGGCGCAGCACCTTCCCGGACGGCAGCCGCGGAATCTCGTCGACGAACACCACCCGGCTCGGCCGCTTGTACGAGGCAAGCCGGTCGGCGACCAGCGCGGTGAGTTCGTCGGCGCCCACCGGGGCGGTGACCGCGACCGCCGCGACGACGGCTTCACCACTGGCGGTGTCGGGAACACCGAACACCGCGCAGTCCCGCACGGCCGGATGCCCGTGCAGCACGGCCTCGATTTCGGCGGGCGCGACCTGGAACCCGCGCACCTTGATCATCTCTTTGGACCGGTCGGTGATGCGCAACCACCCTTCGCGGTCGAGACGGCCGACGTCGCCAGTGCGGTACCAGCCGTCGGACAACGCATTTGCCGTTGCGTCGCTGGGCAGGTATCCGGCCATCAAGGTATCCGACCGTGCCTGGATCTCGCCGATCTCCTCCGAACCGACCGGCTCGCCGGTCTGAAGCGACACCACCCGCACCGCCACGCCCGGCACCGGACGTCCCACCGTGTCCAGCCGCGTTCCCTCGAGCGGATTGCACGCGATGACAGGCAGCTCGGTGGTTCCGTACGCGGTCAGGAAACCCACCCCGGTGCGACGGATCACGGTCTCGGCGACAGTCGTGGTCACCGGCGTGGCGCACCACATGATGTACCGCAGTGACGACAGGTCGAAGGCCTCCAGCCGCGGGTGCGAGGCCAACGCCAACGCGATTGGCGCGACGGCCATCTCGATCGTGATGCGGTCGGCTTCGATGTGATGGAGCATCTGGTCGGCGTCGAAGCGAGCATGCAACCGGAGCCAGGCGCCGGTGTCCAGCGCGGTCATGATGTTGAGCAACCCGAGGATGTGCGATGGCGGGGTGACGATCTGAATCCGGTCGCCCGACGTCATCTGCAGCGCGCTGCGCCAGTGTTGAATCGCGGCACCGAACGACGCATGGGTGTGCCGAACCGCTTTCGGCATGCCGGTGGTGCCGGAGCTGAAGACCAAAAGCGCGTCCGATTCCGGAACGGGCCCGCCGAACGCCACCTGCCCCATGGTGACGGGCTCGTCCAGGTGCAGCATCGGCATGCACTGGGCCAGCACCGCATGGTCGCCGACCGCGTCGACTGGATTCGTGATCGAGAGCGCATGGTCCACTTCGCTGCGCTTCCACGCCGGGCTCAGCAGGACGACCGCCGCGCCCAGTTGCCAGATCGCGAGTACCGCCGCGACGAACTCCGGACGGTTCGACGACATCAGCGCGACTCGCTGCCCATCGGAAACTCCCCGCTCGTGCAGCGTCGCGGCGAGCCCTGTCGCCAACGCATCGAGCTGCGAGCGG
The DNA here is from genome assembly GCA_963811535.1 of uncultured Actinomycetota bacterium. GTDB lineage: Bacteria > Actinomycetota > Actinomycetes > Mycobacteriales > Mycobacteriaceae > Mycobacterium. Next base: position 691,118 of record CAWERF010000006.1, read on the forward strand.
CTGTATTGACGTTCCGCGAACGCAAGGACGGCGCGATCGGCGCTGACGGTCTGCGGCCTCGACGGCCGAAGAACGGCCGGGCCCGCCACGTCCGCCACGTCGCGAGATGACATCTGGAGGGTCCTACCGTCGATTGAGAACATCATTCTCCATTTGATAGAATCAGCATACCAAAGGAGGGGCAATGGTGATCAGCCACGTGTTCCACCGGGCCACGGTGGCCCGGATCAACAAGGAGACCGCCGACGCCCGCACGTTCGTGCTGGCCCCCGACGAGCAGCCCTTCCCGTACCGGGCCGGCCAGTACTGCACGTTCCGGGTGAACGTGGACAGCGAGGAGCTCTATCGCTCGTACTCGATGTCGAGTGCGCCCGAAACCGACACCGAGCTGGCCACCACCGTCAAGCGGGTGCCCGGGGGCAAGGTCTCCAACTGGATGCTCGACTACCTGGGGGAAGGCGACGAGGTAACGATCACCAGGGCCGCGGGCACGTTCTGCCTCGACTCCACCTCCGCGCCGCTGTTGGGGTTCGCCGGCGGCAGCGGCGTCACCCCGATCCTGTCGCTGACCAAGAGCGCTCTTGCCACCACCGACCGGCCGGTGCGACTGCTGTGCGCGGACCGCGACCGAGCGTCGGTGATCTTCGACGCGACGATGACCGAATTGGCCGACCGCTACCCGGGTCGGCTGGAAATCGTTCGCCACATCGACGCCGAGCGTGGCCTGCTCGACCCGGCGAGCGTCGTCGAGTTCGTCGGCGCCGACGCCGGCGCGGATTGCTACGTGTGCGGCCCGGAAGGCTTCATGACGGTCGTGAAGTCCGCGCTGCCGGGGCCGGGGCGAGTGTTCGTCGAGAACTTCGACGCGGTGCCCCAGGCCCCTGCGCCCGCGCCGGCCGCCCCCGAACCAGCCGAACCCGCATCGGGCGGGACGGTGACGATCCGGTTGGACCGCAAGAAGGTGTCGGTTCCGCGCGTGCCCAACGAGACCCTTCTGGAAAGCGCGCGGCGCGCAGGGCTCACGCCGCCGTTCAGCTGCGAGGCCGGCAACTGCGGCACCTGCATGGCGAGACTGACCGACGGACACGCGACGATGCGTGTCAACGACGCACTGACCGAGGACGAGGTCGCCGACGGATACGTGCTGACGTGTCAGGCGATTCCCGACAGCGAGTGCGTCACCGTGCACTACGAGGACTGAGACGTCACGTCGCCTGCTCGCCAAGCCGGGGCGGCGGTCGGTAGTCGGGTTCGTACCCGGCGATGCGTATCGGGCTGCCGACGAGACGGAAATCTCCCGCTTTCACCAACACTTCCGGTGTGGCGGCCAGCGCCTCGGGAAGCGTTCGCACCGCGGCCGCCGGGATTCCGAGCGGGCGTAACCGCGATTCCCAGCCCGTGGCCGTATCGGCGGTCAACGCCGCCGTGACGACGGCAAGCACCTCTTCGCGGCGGGCAGTACGCTCGGCCATCGTCGCGAAGCCGTCGATGTTCGCCTCCGCGGCGAAGGATTTCCAGAACCCGTCGTGCGTGATGAACAGCGCGAGATAGCCGTCCGCCGTCGAAAAAAGCTGTGCGGGAACATAATACGAGTGAGCACCAAAGGGCAGTCGGCGCGGCTCGATGCCGTCGTTGAGGTAGGCGGCCGCGCGGTAGTTGAGCTGCGACAGCATGACGTCGCGCAACGACACGTCGACCTGACCACCGCGGCCGGAGATGATCTGAGCCAGCAGGCCAAGAGCGGCGGCCAGTCCGGTGGAGTTGTCGGCCGAGGAATAGCCCGGCAGGATCGGCGGCCCGTCAGGATCCCCGGTGAGCGCCGCGATACCGGTGGCCGCCTGGATCACGTAGTCGAAGGCGGGATCGTCACCGCCGTCCAACCCGAAACCGGTCATCGCGACGCAGACGATCTTCTCGTTCCACCGGCGCAGCGCCTCGTACGTGAGCCCCAGCCGGTGAATGACCGAGGGTTTCATGTTGACCAGCAGGGCGTGCGACTGCGCGACCAGCTCCCCCAGCCGTTGTTGGCCGGTCTCGGAATTCAGGTCCAGGCACACGCTGCGCTTGCCGCGATTGAGGCTGGCGAAGTAGCTCGGGCCGACCTGCCGCGAGATCTCACCCCCCGGCGGCTCGACCTTGACGACCTCTGCGCCGAGGTCGGCAAGCATCATCGTCGCGTAAGGGCCGGCCAGCATGGTGCCGACTTCGATGATCCTGATGCCGGCCAGGGGGCCTTGGCTCATCGCACTTCCGCGGCGAGCTGAGAAATCACTTCCCGGGTACGACGCTTGGATGCGATCAGCTCGTCACGGTTATCGCCGATCGGCAACAGCCGCACCGACAAATCGGTCACGCCGGCATCGGCGAACCGGCGGAACCGGGCCAGGATTGCCTCCTCGTCGCCGGCCGCACAGATGTCGCCGACATCCTTGGCATCGCCCTGGTCAAGCAGCCGCTGGTAATTCGGTGAGAACTCGGCCTCGCCGAGAATCCGGTTCGCGCGTGCGCGCGCCGCGTCGACTTCTGCGGGCGCGCACAGACACACGGGGATACCCGCCACGATGCGCGGGGCCGGTCGGCCCGCATTGTCGGCCGCCTTGGTGATTCGGGGCGCGATGTGATCGGCGATCGCGCGTTCGTCGGCCATCCACAGCACGGTGCCGTCGGCGTGTTCGCCGGCGATCCTGCACATCACGGGGCCGAGGGCCGCGATCAGCACCGGCAGCGGCGCGACCGGGCCGAGGTCGAGCGGATTGTGCACGGTGAACGTCTCGTTCTCCACGTCGATGGGCCCGGGCCCTTTCAGCGCGGCGTCGAGGACCTCGAGGTAGTCGCGCGTGTACGCGGCGGGCCGCTGGTAGGGAAGGCCGAGCATGTCGCGCACGATCCAGTGGTGCGACGGGCCGACGCCGAGCGCAAGCCTGCCGCCGGTGGCCGCGTGGGCCGATAACGCTTGGCGCGCCAACGCAATCGGATGCTGCGCCTGCAGCGGTATGACCGCAGTGCCCAGCTCGATGCGCGTGGTCCGGGTGCCCATCAGGGCCACCGTCACAATCGCGTCGAAATCGCTCGGAATCTGCGGGATCCAGGCGGTGTCCATGCCGGCGGACTCCGCCCACTCGATGTCGGCGAGCATTCCTTCGGCCTTACGGGCGGTATCGCGCCGCTCGGGCCCGATCATCACTCCGACGCGCACGGTTCCTCCACGGGTTGCGATGTCAGCACGCGGATTTCGCGCACGAGAACGTCGAGCGGTGTGCCGGTGGGAAACACCGCGGCGGCACCCGCCGACACCAACTTCGGCACGTCGGCCTGCGGTATCGTGCCGCCCACCACCACGGCGATGTCCCCGGCGTCGGCTTCGGCCAGCGCCTCCACGACCCGTGTCGTCAAAGCGACGTGCGCGCCGGACAGGATGCTCAGGCCCACCACCGCGACGTCTTCCTGCAGGGCTATCGAAACGATGTCTTCGATGCGCTGACGGATGCCGGTGTAAATCACTTCGAAGCCCGCGTCGCGCAGGGTCCGGGCGACGATCTTCGCGCCGCGGTCATGGCCGTCGAGGCCGGGCTTGGCCACCAGAATTCGGGCTGCCATCTAGAACACCACCGGCTGGCAGAACTCGCCCCAGACCGCCTTGAGAGCGCTGACCATCTCGCCGACGGTGCAGTAGCTGTTGGCGCACCGGATCAGCGAATGCATCAGGTTGTCGCTGCCTTCGGCGGCCCGTGAAAGGGCGGCGAGACTGGTATGCACGGCTGACCCGTCGCGCTCCGCTTTGACTTTGGCCAGCCGCTTGAGCTGAAGATCGCGGCCCTCGGCGTCCAGTTCGTAGGTCGAAATCTCCGGTGGCGGCTCCGGCGTGACGAACGTGTTCACACCGACGACCGGCCGGGTGCCGTCCTCGATCTCCTGGTGAATCCTGTAGGCCTCGTCGGCGATCAGGCCCTGCAGGTAGCCGTCCTCGATCGCCCTGACCATCCCGCCGTGCTTCTCCAAGTCCGCCATGATCTCGATGATCTTGGCCTCGGTCGCGTCGGTCAGCGCCTCGACGAAGTACGAGCCGCCCAGGGGGTCCGCCACGCGCGCGACACCCGTTTCGTAGGCCAGGATCTGCTGCGTGCGCAATGCCAGCGTGGTCGACTCCTCGCTGGGCAGCGCGAACGGCTCGTCCCAGGCCGCCGTGAACATCGACTGCACGCCGCCGAGGACAGACGCCAGCGCCTCATACGCGATCCGGACGAGGTTGTTCTGCGCCTGAGGGGCGTAGAGCGACGCGCCGCCGGAGACGCAGCCAAAACGGAACATCGAGGCCTTGTCCGTCGTCGCGCCGTAGCGCTCCCGCACAATGGTCGCCCAGCGACGCCGACCCGCGCGGTATTTGGCGATCTCCTCGAAGAAGTCGCCGTGTGTGTAGAAGAAGAAGGAGATCTGCGGGGCGAACTCGTCGATGGTCAACCGGCCCCGCTCAACCACCGTGTCGCAATAGGTGACGCCATCGGCGAGGGTGAACGCCATCTCCTGTACCGCGTTGGCGCCCGCGTCGCGGAAGTGGGCACCGGCCACCGAGATCGCGTTGAACTTGGGCACCTCCGCCGCGCAGAACTCGATCGTGTCGGCGATCAGCCGCAGCGACGGTTCCGGCGGCCAGATCCACGTGCCCCTCGACGCGTATTCCTTGAGGATGTCGTTCTGGATGGTCCCGGTGAGCTTGGCGCGCGGGACGCCCTTGCGCTCGGCGGCCGCCACATAGAAGGCCAGCAGGATCGCCGCGGTCCCGTTGATGGTGAAGCTGGTGCTGATCTGGTCCAAGGGGATGCCGTCGAACAGGATCTGAGCGTCGGCCAGGGTGTCCACCGCCACGCCGACCCGGCCGACCTCCTCACCCACATCGGGGTCGTCGGAGTCGAAGCCGCACTGGGTGGGTAGATCGAGCGCGACCGACAACCCGGTTCCACCCTGTTCCAGCAGGTAGCGGTAGCGCTTGTTGGATTCCTCGGCGGTGCCGAACCCCGAGTACTGGCGGAACGTCCACAGCTTGCCCCGATAACCGCCGGCGAAGTTTCCGCGGGTGAACGGAAAGCTTCCGGGGGCGGGCGGCTCGCCGCTCCGATCCTCCGGGCCGTAGACCGGCTCCAGGGGGATGCCGGACGGTGTGTGGCTTGCGTTATCCATCAGTGAATAACGTACTTGCAAAAAAAGAGAATGCCAATACCATCTGTTGCGAATACGAGCGAGGAGGGACGCAAAAATCATGGGGCTCGAGCACCTCAGCACGCTCAACGACCGGACCATGGTCATCTCCGGAGCCAGCCACGGCATCGGGCTGGCCATCGCGATCGCCGCCGCCAGGCAGGGTGCCAACGTGGTCTTGCTGGCCAAGACGGACACACCGCACCCGCGGCTGCCGGGAACGGTTCACACCGCCGCGGCGGACATCGAAGCCGCGGGTGGCACCGCGGCAGCGGTGGTGGGCGACGTGCGCAACGAGGACGACGTGCACCGCGCCGCCGACGTCGCCATGGACCGGTTCAGTCCCTTGGCTGGGCGGCCGAGTTCGCGGATGACGGCATCGCGTTCAACTGCCTGTGGCCGCAGACCTACATCGCCACCTCCGCGGTGGCGAACCCGGCCGACGGCGAGAACTTGCTGTCCGCGTCCCGCAGCCCGGAAATCATGGGCGACGCAGCGGCGGAGATCTTGTCCCGGCCCGCGCGGCGGACCACCGGCAACTGCTATATCGATGAGGATGTGCTCACCGAGGCCGGCGGCTACGACCTGTCCCGCTACGGCGGTGGGGCACAGCCCATACTGGACCTGTTCATCGGCTGAGGCAGAAGGCGGAACGAACGTGACCGAGAATCCCGCCGATGAGCGGACCGTGGTTCAGCGCGGGCTGTGGTTCGAGGAGTTCGAAACCGGCGTGCGATACCTGCACCGCCCGGGACGCACGATCACCGAAGCCGACAATGTGCTGTTCACGACGTTGACGATGAACACGCAGGCGCTGCACCTCGACGCGGCGTTCTCCGAAGGGCAGCCGCCGTATCACCAGCGGCTGGTCAACTCGATGTTCACGTTGTCCACGCTCGTCGGCCTGTCGGTTGCCCAGCTCACTCAGGGCACGATCGTGGCGAACCTCGGTTTCGCCGACATCGCGTTCGGCCACCCGCTGTTCCACGGTGACACCCTCTACGCGGAAACGGTCGTCACCGACAAGCGCCTATCGCGCAGCCGTCCGGGCGAGGGCATCGTGACGTTTGCGCACACCGGCCGCAACCAGCACGGCGACGTCGTCGCGACCGCCACCCGCAAGACGCTGGTGCGCACGAAGCCTGACGAGGCGGCCCGCGGATGAGCCTGAAACCGGCCGGACCCGCGTGGCTGTTCTGTCCCGCCGATCGTCCCGAACGGTTCGCGAAGGCCGCCGCCGTTGCCGATGTGGTGATACTGGACCTCGAAGACGGCGTCGCGAGCGCCGACAAAGAAGCCGCCCGGGCAGCATTGCTGGCGACACCGCTTGACCCGACGAAAACCGTCGTGCGCGTGAACGCCGCAGGCACCGCCGACCACCGGGCCGACCTCGAGCTGCTGGCGCGCACCGCCTACACGACGGTGATGTTGCCGAAATCCGAATCGGCGCAGCAGATCAGCGATTTGGCGCCCCGGGACGTGATCGTGCTGATCGAGACGCCGCTCGGGGCCGTCAATGTCGGCGAATGCGCACGCCAGGACAACGCCATCGCCGTGATGTGGGGCTCCGAAGACCTATTCGCCGCGCTCGGCGGCACCGCCAATCGGCGCCGCGACGGGACCCTGCGCGACGTGGCCCAGCACGTGCGGTCAGCGTCATTGCTGTCGGCGAAGGCGTACCACCGCCTGGCCCTGGATTCGGTGTACCTCGACATCAAAGACTTGGACGGACTACGCGCAGAAGTCGACGACGGCGTCGCGGTCGGCTTCGACGCGAAAGTGGCTATTCATCCCGCACAGATCCCGGTCATTCGCGACGGCTACGCGCCAACGGCGGAACAGCTGGCGTGGGCGCGAAACGTGTTGGCCGCTGCGCAGAATCAACGCGGAGTGTTCGAGTTGGACGGCATGATGGTCGACATGCCCGTGCTGCGCCGCGCCGAGCGCATCATCAGAAATGGCGGCGATGAGCCGCCGAGATGACACCTCCTGGCGCCGTCTGGCCGCCACCGCGGCCCGGCGATACGGCGCACCGGACGGTGACTACGCGGACCTGTGGCAGTGGTCGGTCGACCATCCGGCACGGTTCTGGCGGGCGGTCTGGGACTTCTTCGACCTGCGCGGCCGCAACGGTACCGCGCCCGCCGACGGCGATGCCGGCGTGCTCGCGGACGCTTCGATGCCCGGGGCGGTGTGGTTTCCGGGCGTGGAACTCAACTACGTCGATCAGGTTTTGCGCCAGGCCCGGAACCTGACGTCGCCGGCGATCATCGGGATCCACGAGGACGGCGCGCGGACCGAAATCAGTTGGAAAGACCTGCCCGGTCAGATCGGGGCCATCGCGGCCGCACTGCGTCGGCTCGGCGTGGGGCCCCGCGACACGGTTGCGGCGTACCTTCCGGATGTCGCCGAGGCGATGGTCGCGTTCCTGGCCACCGCGACCGTCGGCGCCATCTGGTCGGCATGCGGGCAGGACTACGCGCCGGAAGGCGCGGCTGCGCGGCTGAGCCAACTGAACCCGAAGGTGCTGTTCAGCGCCGACGGCTACCGATACAACGGGCGCTGGTTCGACAAAAGCGCCGACACCACCGAATTGCGGCGGCGCCTGCCGGGTGAGCCCGCGTTGATCCTGATCGACGGATCCGATGACGCACCGGCCGGTGCCCGGCGCTATGCCGACCTGATTGCAAAGCCGAGGAATCCTGACGTGGCCGCCGTGGCGTTCGACCATCCGCTGTGGGTGCTGTTCAGTTCCGGCACCACCGGACGGCCCAAAGGCATCGTGCACGGTCACGGCGGCGTGGTGCTCGAGCACCTCAAGGCGGTGAACCTGCACGGCGGATTGGGCGTGGGGGACATCTTCTTCTGGCAGACCGCGTTGAGCTGGATGATGTGGAACTTCCGCCTGTCCGGGCTGCTGTGCGGCTCGACGGTGATGTGCTACAGCGGTCATCCGCTGAGCCCCGACGCCGCCCGGCTTTGGCAACTACTGGCCGACGAGAAGGTCAGCTACTTCGGCACCAGCCCGGGCCATCTGCTGGCATCGCGCAAGGCCGGACTGAAGCCCGGCTCCTCGCATGACCTGCGACACCTCAAAACGGTGGGCAGCACCGGCTCGCCCCTGACCGCCGATCTCTTCGAATGGGTGAAATCAGCAGTGGGCGCGGATATTTCAGTGTCCTCGATCAGCGGCGGCACCGACGTCGTCACCGCATTCGCCGGGGGAACGCCGGGGGTGCCGGTCGTTCCCGGCGAACTGGCCACCCGCTATCTCGGTGTGGCGCTGCAGAGTTGGTCACCTGATCGCCGCCCGCTGGTCGGTCGGGTAGGCGAGATGGTCATCACCGCGCCGATGCCGTCGATGCCGATCGAGTTCTGGAACGACGACGACGGCTCCAAATACCGCAATGCGTATTTCGCCCATGAATGGGCCGACGGTCCGGCGCCCGGCGTGTGGCGCCACGGTGACTGGGTCACCGTCACCGAGCGCGGCTCGCTGATCATTCACGGCCGCAGCGACGCCACCCTGAACCGGCACGGCATCCGGATGGGGTCGGCTGACATCTACGAAGTGGTCGAGGCGATCGACGAAGTCGCCGAGGCGTTCATCGTCGGCATCGACGGCGCCGACGGCGGTTACTGGATGCCGCTGTTCGTCACCATGGCGCCGGGTAAGCATTTCGACGATGCCCTCGCGGACACGATCCGTCAGCAGATTCGTACCAAGCTGTCGCCGAGGCACGTGCCGGACGAGATCATCGAAGCGCCGGGGATACCGCACACCCGCACGGGGAAGAAACTCGAGGTTCCCGTCACGGGCATCATGGCCGGCCGCACCGACGTCGCCATCGACCCCCGCTCGATCGACGATCCGTCACTCATCGACTGGTATCGCGAACGGGCACTGAGACGCTAGAGGCGGCCGTCGGCCCGCAGATCCGGGTGCACCCACCCCGGCGAGCGTCTCTCTTTGAAGGCGCGGAACCCCTCAACGGCCTCGTGCCCGCCGATGCTGGTGAACATGCCGATTCGGTCGTACAAGCCGAGATAGGAGTCCAGGCTGGACTTGATCACGGCACGCGCGCCGGGCGCTGTGCGGCAACACTGCGCGAGCACCTCGCGGGCGCTGCCCAAGAGTTCATCATGCGGGACGACGCGCGCGACCATGCCCCAGTCCAGCGCCTCCTCGGCGGTAAGGACACGGCCGGTGAACATCAGATCGCGGGTTCGCACCGGCCCGACGAGGCGCGCGAGCATCTGGCTGTAGTACGTGTCGGCGATGCCGCGAAACAGTTCGGGGACACGGAATGTCGCGCGGTCACTGACAACCGCCATGTCGCTGCACAATGCGATCTGCAGGCCTCCCCCTTGACACAGACCGTTGACCGCTGACACGACGGGCTTCGCGGAAGTGCGCAGCGTATCGAAGGGTGTGATGTCCATCGAGAGCGCCGAGGAGAACGTGATCCAGTTGTCGGCGCCGCCGCCGCCCATATCACCGCCGGGGGCGAAAACGTCTCCAGTGCCGGTGATCAACAACCCGGCAAGGTCGTCGTCTTCGTTGACCCGCCCGACGGCATAGCGGATCCCGAAGTACATCGCCGGTGTCATCGCGTTGCGCGCCTCGGGACGATCCAGTGTGCAGATCGCGATCGGGCCCTCTCGCCGAAACGAGAGGTACGGGGTTCCCAGCCAGTCGCCCTCGGGCGGCCGTGGCGTGCTCGTCATGGAGTCTCCTCACGCAACTCATTCATTACCGCCGCAACGGTCGCTTCGGACAGGGCCTTCGGGAAGCCCGGCATGACGCGGTCGATGACACCGTCGCAGCGACTGGAAAGCTTGGCGGCCAGCTTCTCCACCGGTGCGACAACCGCGAACGCGTCGAGCACGTCGTCGTCGACGAGGTTGCCCATCGCATCCCAATCGCCCTGAAGGGATAACCGGTGCAGCTCGGTTTGCAAGTCGCCCCAGCCATGCAGCTCAAGCACTTTGCGGTAAGCGGGCGTCGAGCCGTAGAACGCGATCTGCCTGCGGGTGGCGGTGGCGGCGGCCTCCCATTCTGCCTCGTTCTGACCCGTTACCACGAAAACCGGGCAGGCAACCTGAAAATCGCCGCGGTTACGACCCGCTCGCCGGATTCCGCGAAGCAGCGCGGGTGTCGTCACCTCATCCAGGTACCGCTTGGTGGTGAACGCGTGGGCGAGCACGCCGTCGGCGGCCTCGCCGCACATTTCGGTCATCGCCTCACCCACGGCCGCGATGAAGACCTTCGGGAAACCGTAGGGTTGCGGCTCGGGCACGAACATCGGCGTCATGAGCTTGTGGGTGTAGAACTCGCCCTCGAAGCGCAATTTCGTGCCGTCGCGCCAGCACGACCAGATCGCCCGCAGTGCCAGGATGAACTCCCGCATCCGGCGCACCGGATCGCTCCACGGCATGCTGAACCGCTTTTCGATGTGGGCCTGGAGCTGTGATCCGACGCCGAGGATGAACCGGCCCCGCGAGTACGTCTGCAGGTCCCAACCCAGGTTGGCGAGAGTCATCGGGTTGCGGGCGAACGCCACGGCGATGCTCGTCCCGAGCTGGATGCGCGAGGTGTGTTCGGCAGCCAGCAACATCGGCAGAAACGCATCGTGGTTGATCTCGCCCGTCCAGCATCCGTCATAGCCCTGCCGCTCGAGCGCGCTCGCCACTCGGGGCACGCGCGCGAGCTGGCTGGGAATCCCGCAGTCGATCTTGAGGCTCGGCGCGGGCGTCGCGTTCATGCCCCGAACCCGGGCACCGGTAGATCGACGCGGCGGATCGGGCCAGCGGGGCGTGACCGGCGGACTATCGTCGCGATAGCGCATCCACGGCCGCCAGCCATGCCCGGCGACGCTACAGTAAGCGATTCAGTATGGTCAATGCGAGCACGGCGCAGGCGATCGTCTTTCGCAGAGGAGGACAGGGCGCATGACGAATGGCCAGGACTGGCAGGAGACGCTCGAGGACCTCGAGCGCCGTCGTCAGCACGCGTTGGCCATGGGCGGCCCGGAGCGGGTTGCCAAGCATCGCGACAAGGGCAAGCTCGACGCCAGGGCACGGGTCGAGCGACTCCTCGACCCCGGCACGTTCCGCGAACTCGGCACGCTTGTCGGCGGCGAGGTCGCGGCTGACGCAATCGTCGCCGGCTCGGGCTGCATCAACGGCTCACCCGTGATGGTGGGTGCGGAGGATTTCACCACGCTGGCGGGCACGATCGCGCCGGGCAGCAACTCCAAGCGATACCGCATCGCCGAGTTGGCGGTGCGCAACAAGGTCCCGCTCGTGATGCTGCTCGAAGGCGCCGGCTTCCGGCCGACCGGCGGGCATTACGGGCGAACACCCACCGACCTGCTCGCCCAGGCGCGCTGCTCCGGCCGGGTCCCGACCGTCGCGGCGGTGCTGGGGCCCTCGGCAGGGCACGGTGCCCTGGTGGCCCCCGTCTGTGACTTCAGGATCATGAGCCGCCAGGGCGCCATCTTCACGGCGGGGCCGCCGGTCGTGAAAGAGTCGACAGGAGAGGAGATTTCGAAGGAGGATCTCGGCGGCCCGGATGTCGCCGTTCCCAGCGGGGTCGTGCACAACGTCGCGGAGGACGACGACGCCGTGCTCGACGACATTCGCCGGTATCTGTCCTACTTCCCGCCGAGCGCGTGGTCGTACCCGTCCTCGCTACCCGCGGACGAGACCACCGCACCGCGAGCGACCCCCGAACTGCTCAACATCGTCTCTCGCGACAATCGGCGCGGCTACGACATGCGCGCGGTGCTCGACGTGGTCTTCGACCGGCCGGACTGGTTCGAAGTCCAGCCCACATTCGGGCGGGCGATCATCTGCGCCCTGGCACACCTCGGCGGCCATCCGGTTGCGGTGGTGGCCAACCAGCCGAAGGTGTTGGCGGGTTCCATCGATGCCGACGCCGCCGATAAGGCCGCGCACTTCATCTCGGTGGCCGATTCCTTCCATCTGCCGATCGTTTTCCTCGCCGACAATCCCGGCATGCTGCCCGGCAGCCAGTCCGAGCACAGCGGCGTGCTTCGCAGCGGGGCGCGCATGTTCGCCGCCCAGACGGCGGCCACGACATTGAAATTGCATGTGACGCTGCGCAAAGCCTACGGATTCGGCTCAATGGTCATGTCCCTGTTGGGGTTTGACGACCAGGTAGCCACGTTCGCCTACCCGGGCGCGACGATGGGTGCCATGAGCGCTGCGGCGCTGAGCCGGGCGTCGCACGCAGCCGAGGACTTTGAGGCCAAACTGCGAAAGATGGAACTCGAGGCGTCGTATCGGTCGGCACAACACCTGGGATTCGACGAGCTGATCGATCCGCGGGAGACACGGAACGCGCTCCTGGTCTCGCTGCAGCGGGGCATTTACAGCAGGCAGGCCACCGCGGAGCCGGTGTGCCGCATTGGCATCACGCCGTAGCTCAACGCCGTCCGAGAAGGAACTGCTCGGTGATGGCGTGCACACGCCGGGAAAAGACGTGCCCCACATGGCTGCCGTCGTACCAGTAGAGTTGCCCGCCCCACCGCTGATGAAGCTCCACCGCCGGTTCGGGCATGGCCATCCGATCGTTCCGCGCTCCGACGATCAGGCGGCGATCAGCAGGGGCTGACGGTTCGACGGTCAGCGGGTCGACCACCGAGGACAGTGCGATCACCGGATCCGAGCACATCAGGCTGCCGGCGCGGTTACCCAACGCCCCTTGGCGATGAATGTGCCGGGCGATCATCGCGTTCAGCCCGAGGATCGGCGTATAGACCGCCACGGCGTCGACCATCTCGAGTTGCGACACCAGCGCAGCGACCGGACTGCCAAGGGACACACCCGATATCACGATGTCCGTCGCCTGCGGCCGCAGCCAACGCACGACCGCACGGACCTCCGAGATGCCCCGCATCATGCCGGCGACATTGGCCAGCGGCTCGGTGTCCGGATACGACGGCCACGCGGCGCTGCGGAAACCGTGGCCGGGCTGGATCGGAAAGGCGATGTTGTAGCCCAGTTCGTGGTGGATGCGGTGGGCCCGGGACAGCAGCAGGTCCAGCGGGCCGCCCTGACCCGCTCCGTGCACCCACACCAGCCATGGCCGGCGGTCGTCCGTGTGTCGGCACAGCTTGACCCCCGCGGTGGCCGGACCGCCGAGACCCTCGGCTTCCAACGAGCCCGGCAGCAGCGGATCGTGGTCGAATGTCAGTGTCTCGTAGGCAAGCCGCCCGATCCGCTGCCGGCGGACATTTCGAACCCGCAGTGGTTCCGGCGCGGCATGCGCCGCAAAGCCCAGCGCCGACAACTCTTCGGCAGCCGACTCGTAGGTGTCGCGCGGCCTCTGAAAATCCGCGACACGACCGCCCATCAGGGTCATGCTCGTCAGCACGAGCTCATCGAGCATGACCTCGCCCAGCTGGCGCATGCCAGGAGGGGACGCCGGCGACCAGCCGCCGGACGCCCGGAGCGCGTTTACCGCGCGCGGCAACACCAGGCCGAATTCGCGGATGATCGGTAGCGAGCGGTCTGCTGCGTTCATGGCACCTACGTGAGCTTGAAGCCGGTGTACCCGCCGGCTGCGATCTCGTCGCACCGGCGACGATATTCCGGGATCCCGGCAGTGTAGGCCATGTACATTCGCTTCTTGCCCGGAACGTTGGCGCCGTTGTACCAGGAATTGCACGTCGGGTGCACCAGCACAGTCGGCGCGACGAGCGAGGTCGTGTGTTCGATCCATTCCCGCTGCGCCGCAGGCAACGCCTCGATCGTGCGGCATCCGTGGGCACGAAGATAGGCGATACAGTCACCGATCCACTCGACATGCTGCTCCATCGCCGCGATGAAATTCGTAGCCGCAGACGGGCTTCCGGGCGCCTGGACGATGAACAGGTTGGGGAACCCCGCGACCGCCAACCCGAGGTAGGAGACCGGCCCTTCGTCAGCCCACACCTCCCGCAAGAGCACACCGTCGCGACCTCGCACGTCGATCTGGCTCAGCGCTCCGGTCATGGCGTCGAAGCCGGTGGCGTAGATGATCACGTCGAGCTCGTAGAATCCCTGCTCGGTCTGGATGCCTGTCGGTGTCATCGCCCGGATCGGACCCGTGCGCAGGTCGACCAGCGTGACGTTTTCGCGGTTGAACGTCTCGTAATAACCCTGGTCGATGATCGGGCGCTTGCAACCGAATGGATGGCTCGGCACCAGGGCCGCGGCCGTTTCGGGGTCCTTCACGATGCGGGCCACTGCTTCGCCGTACAACTTCGCGGCCATCCGGTTGGCCTCGATATCGAAGAAGACGTCGCCCCAGTTGAGGGCGCCCATGACGCCGTTCTCGTCGATGGCGCGCAGTTGCTCCTCGCGCGAGGCCGATTTCAACGGCGGCCTTGTCAGCATCTCGAGTAGCAGTGAGAAGGCGCTGAGCCGAGCGGCGCCGACCGGGTGCTGCCGCTGTGCGGCGCGGATTTCGTCGTACCGCGCCTTCATCTCATCCAGCTCGCCGGGTTCGAATGACCGGACCGGCCACGGCAGTGTGTAGGCAGCCGAGCGCTGGAACACGCAGAGATGTCCGGCGCTGTCGGCCACGACCGGTATCAGCTGGACACCGGTCGAGCCGGTGCCGATGACGCCGACGAGCTTTCCGGTGAGGTTGAAGCCCCCCTTCGGCCAGCGGCTGGTAAACAGTGACGTTCCCGCGAAGGTGGCCATCCCGGGAATGTCGGGTTCGAGCGGCACCGAAAGGATGCCGGACGCCGCGACGACGAACGGAGCGGCGAAGCACTCCCCCGCCTGTGTCTGGAGGACCCACACGGCGGCTTTCTCGTCGAAGCTCATCGCCACGACCTTCGTGTTGAACCGGATGTCGCGCCTGAGGTCGAGCCGATCGGCGACAAAGTTGAGGTAAGCCTCGATCTCGGGCTGGGCCGGCATCGATTCCGTCCACACCCACTCCTGCTCGATCTCTTTGGAGAAGCTGTAGGAGTACTCGATGCTCTCGATGTCGCACCGCGCTCCTGGGTAGCGGTTGAACAGCCATGTGCCGCCGACGTTTTCGGCCATCTCCAGCACCCGGGCACGAACCCCGAGTTGCCGCAGCCTGTGCAACACATACAGGCCCGAGAACCCGGCGCCGATGACCAGCGCATCGAACGTATCGTTCACGTCCGCGAGCCTTTGTCGCTCTCGCGGTACACCTTGACGATCGGCTCCAGCTCGTCGGGCGTCGCGCCGTGCATGATCACCGCGTCGGCACCGTAGTCGAACTCCTTGCGGACGCGGTCCACGCACTGCTGGGACGACCCGGTCGCGGCCGGTTCCAGCCACTCGTCGGGAATCAACG
This sequence comes from uncultured Actinomycetota bacterium, assembly GCA_963811535.1. Taxonomy (GTDB): domain Bacteria; phylum Actinomycetota; class Actinomycetes; order Mycobacteriales; family Mycobacteriaceae; genus Mycobacterium. Next base: position 706,659 of record CAWERF010000006.1, read on the forward strand.
ACGCGATGTGCTCGACCTGATGTGGCGTGGCCTTATGATCAATTCCTCCGGGGATCGACGTCACGACCGAATCGGTTCGAAACCGTTCCAGCACAGCTGGATCCCAGTCGTTGGTCCGCACCATCAAGTCGCCGTAACCCTGCAGATAGGTGGCGAGTCTGGCGACGGTCTTCTTGAGGCGCAGCTCTTCGGGCAGGTGGTCGCCGACGGTGGCGAAGCACGACCACACCCGCACACTGTCGGGATCGCGACCAGCCTGCTGCGCGGCGTCCTTCACCGTTGCGACGCACCGCTGCAGCGTTTGTGGTGTGAAGTAGGTGTGCAAGATGACATCGTCGAAGGCCCGGCCGCCCAGCGCCAGTGTGTTGGGACCGAAGGCGACGAGGCCCAATCGGATGTCTTCGTGGAAATCGGGATCAAGGAAAAGGACCGGGTACTTGCCCATCGGTCCGTCATGGTTGAAGATCACCTCGCCGTGCCACAGCCGGCGCATCACCCGGGCGAAGTCCTCCATCTGCGCGGTCGTTACGGCCGCTATGCCGAATGCGGAGTACATCGCCGCGACGCCGCGTCCGATGCCCAAGGTGAATCGGCCGCCCGACAATCGATGCATTGTGGTAGCCCAAGAGGCTGTGATGAGTGGATGCCGGGTGTTGTGATTCGTTGCGGCGGTTGCGATCTGAATCCGCTCAGTGACCGCGCAGGCCGCGCCGACGAGCGACGAGGCCTCTTTGACGTTCCAGCGTTCCGAGACGAACGCCGTACCGAATCCCATCTCCTCACCCCGGCGGGCCTCGTTCATCAATGTCGCCGGGCCCTCACCGCCGGCCCCGGCCAGCAAGTAATAGCCCAGCTCGCCCAGCGTGCGATCAGTCGCCGTCATTTCCAATACCCTTGCTTGTAGCCGCAGTTGTACACCTCGGTGATTCGTCCGTCGACAACTCGGAAGACCTCGATGCTGCCGATCGCGGTGTCGTGGCCACCTTTTGTGGTCATCGTGGATTGGTAGACGATAGCGACGTGCTCGCCGTCATCGCCGGCAATGACGACATTCAGGTCGAAGTGCAACTTGTCGAACATCGCCCAGATGTCCTCCACTCGCTGCCGGGCTTGCTGTCGGGTGAGGGTGACCACCTCGCCGACGTCGTGGCGAATGACGCTGTCGGCTAAAAGCTCGTCTGCCAACTCGACGTTGCGTTCGTTCCAGACAGCGAAGTTGTAGAGCTGCACGACTTCTCTGGCGGTGCGAGTCCGTTCGCTCATGGAACACTCGCGCCGATCACCAGCTTTGTTCGGCGCGCCGCTGGGCTCACGACTCCTCCGGATCCCTTGGTCGGGGCTGAGCATATCTTGCTACTGTAACTATTACAGTAACTACAGTGGGCGCCGCGGCCGAATGCGAGAATTTTGAGCGGAAATCTATACTGTAACCTACTTAGTATCTATTTCCGCCACCGAGGAGGCTGGTCCGTGAAGGTGCCATTCACCTGGAAGGTCACCGGGTGGTTCATGATCGGCTGGTCGCCCGAGTTTCCCGCCGGACAGGTGCGGCCGCTGCGATACTTCGGTGCGGACCTGGTCGCCTATCGTGACGAGTCCGGTGAACTGCACGTGCTGGAGGCCCACTGCAAGCACCTCGGTGCGCACATCGGCCAGGGCGGCAAGGTGGTGGGCGAATGCGTCGAGTGCCCGTTCCACGGGTGGCGCTGGGGACCCGACGGCACCAACCGCTACATCCCCTATCAGCCCGACCGGCCCAACCGCGCGCTGCGATTGAGGGTGTACCCGGTGCGCGAGCAGTATGACTGCGTTTTCGTCTGGCATCAGCCAAACGGCAAGGAACCGCAATGGGAGCTGCCGGACCTGTTCCACAAGTTCCCGCAATTGCAAACCGACCCCGCGGGCTACTACCGGCCGTATCCGGAGTTTTCGCGGCGCGCCGAGAATGAACCCGTGCATCCGCAGATCGTCGCCGAGAACGGGCCCGACAGCGCCCACTTCCGGTATGTTCACGGCGCGAGCGTGACGCCGGTGTGCCTGGATTGGCAGGCCGTAGACGAAGAGTGGCGATTTCTCACCGGTTGGCCCGACGCGCGCAGCGAGGACCCCGACAAGATGGCGTTGCGGATTCACAGCCATTTCTCCGGACTCGGATTCGCGATCAGCGCGTTCGAAGGTTCGTCAAACCATCGCCTGATCTTTGCCTGTACGCCCGTCGACCACGAGCTGTCGAACATGTTCTATTCAATCTGGTGGCCGCGGCTCCCAGGTGATTCATCTGACGTCCCGCCCGACGAAGTACGCGAACAGGTGGAGAAGCAGTTTCTGGGCACCGTCTGGGAGGACGTGGACATCTGGCGGTATCAGAAGTACGTCGAGCGTCCGGCGCTTTCCAAGGTGGACGCGAAACCGTATATGGCACTGCGCCGCTGGGCATCGCAGTTCTATGATGTCCCGCCCGGTGAGAACGTCGTGACGTCGGCATGACGGCCGAACTCGCTGCGCTCGTGGCGCCCGAGCACACCGCGATCGTCACCCAGGAGTGCCAAGGCGCGGTCATGGGCCCAAACGCCGGGCTCGCAGTACTTGCCAAAGAGGCACGCCGCGAAGCATTGCCCAACATCTGCCGGCTGCTGCCTGCCGCTCGGGCCGCCGGTGTGAAGATTGTCCACTGCCTTGTGCAGCGTCGGCCCGACGGCCTCGGCGCCAACCACAACGCGCGGATCTTCGCCGTCGGTCGCAGTGATGTCGACATCAACCCCGGAAGCGAAGGCGCTGCGCTGCTCCCCGAGCTCGGGCCCGAACCAACTGACCTCGTCCTGCGCCGGTGGCACGGCGTCGGGCCGATGGGCGGCACCGATCTCGACGCGATCCTGCGGAATCTCGACGTATCGACCATCGTCGCCGTTGGCGTGTCGCTCAACATCGCGATCCCCAACCTCGTCATGGACGCTGTCAACGCCGCCTACCGCGTGATCCTGCCGTGCGACGCCGTCGCGGGCTTTCCCGCAGAATACGGAAAGGCCGTCATCGACAACTCGTTGTCGCTGCTCGCGACCATCACCACAACCGACGATCTGCTGCGCGCGTGGAAGCAGTCGTAAACAGGAGGCATGGTGTCCGACAGCGCGACCAGAGCAAGCGCAGCAACACCACAATTCACCGTCGCGGCGGTCGCGGACGCCGTCGCGGCCGCGATCCCCGATCGGGAGCTGATCACTGCGGGTGAGCGGCGCTATACGTACCGGCAGATCGTCGAGCGCTCCAACCGGCTCGCCTCCTACCTGAACTCGCGCGGACTGGGATGCCAGACCGAGCGCTCGTCACTCGACGGACACGAGGTAGGCCAGGATCTGGTCGGCCTCTACGCCTACAACGGGAACGAATTCGTCGAAGCGCTGCTCGGCGCGTTCAGGGCGCGGGTTGCGCCGTTCAACGTCAACTTTCGGTACGTCAAGAACGAGCTGCAATATCTGCTCGCCGACGCCGGTGCGACCGCGCTGATCTACCACGCCACCTTCGCGCCGCGAGTTGCGGAGGTGCTGCCACACCTACCCGAGTTGCGCGTCCTCATCCAGATTGCCGACGGCTCGGGGAACGACCTGCTTGACGGCGCCGTCGACTACGAGACCGTGATCGCATCCGGTTCGCCGCAGCCGCCGCCCGTCCAACCATCGCCCGACGACCTCTACGTCCTCTACACCGGCGGCACGACCGGCATGCCGAAAGGTGTGCTGTGGCGCCAGCACGACATCTTCATGACGTCGTTCGGAGGGCGAGACCTCTACAGTGGCCAGGTTGTTCGGTCCTACGACGAGATCGCGGCCCGGGCAGCGCAGAATCCGGGGACCAAGATCATGGTTGTGCCGCCGCTGATCCACGGCGCCGCCCAATGGGGCGTGATGACCGCGATCACCACGGGGCAGTCACTGGTTTTCTCGTCGATTGTCGACCGCGTGGACGCCGACGAGGTTGTCCGCACGATCGAGCGTGAGAAGGTATCGGTCGTCACCGTCGTGGGCGACGCGATTGCGCGGCCCCTCCTCGCGGCGATCGAGAAGGGGAACGCAGACGTGTCGTCGTTGGGGGTGGTGGCCAATGGCGGGGCCCTGCTGACCCCGCATATCAAGGATCGGTTGATCAAGGCCGTCCCGGGACTCGTCGTGGTCGACGGCGTGGGCTCCTCTGAGTCGGGAGCGCAGCTGACTCACCTCTCGATGACGGGAGCGGTGTCGACCGGCACCTTCAACCCAGGACCGGATACTTGCGTCGTCGCAGACGACGTCAGCGCAGTGCTCGGACCGGGTCATGAGGACATCGGATGGCTTGCCCAACGAGGCTATGTGCCACTGGGCTACAAGGGTGACGCCGCGAAGACGGCGGCGACGTTCCCCGTCGTCGAGGGTGTGCGCTACGCAGTGCCCGGCGACCGTGCGCGCCATCTCGAAAACGGCGCCATCGAGCTGCTCGGCCGCGACTCGGTGACGATCAATTCCGGCGGCGAGAAGATCTTCGCCGAGGAGGTCGAGACGGCGATCTCGTCTCATCCGGCGGTCGTCGACGTGGTGGTCGCAGGCCGGCCCAGCGAGCGCTGGGGTCAGGAAGTCGTCGCCGTCGTCGCCCTCGCCGACGGCGCACGTGCCGACGCGCGGGAATTGATCCAGCACGCCGCACAGTCCATTGCCCGTTACAAGCTTCCGAAGGCTGTGGTGTTCCGTCCGGTGATCGAGCGCAGCCCGTCGGGCAAAGCCGACTACCGGTGGGCCCGTGAACAGGCCGTCGGCGATACGTGAGACGCTTTGTGGTTCAATCCAATTGGTAACAGACGGGCATCAGGTCTGATTCGCTGGGCGAGTGCCATCGGGCGCGGCTGCGGTAGTTTTCGGTCGGGCTGAGGGCGTCCGACGTGAGCGCCGCCGCCTCGAGTGCATGAGCCTTGAAAGCCCGTGCCGCTGCGCTCAGTCGGTGCGCCACGTTGTCCACACGATGGTCGAGCTCGGCCGGCCACGCATCGCCCCAGAGTGTTACTTCGGCTCCGCGATCCAGGGCGGCGGCGACGATTTCGCGGACACGCGCGTCGCTTGTGAACACGTCAACCGCGGCCGCCAGCGTCTGGCTCCACGGTCCCTTCTTGATTGATTCGAATACCGAGTCGAAGGGCAGCGGTGCGGCGCCCAAGATCTGAAGCGGGCGCACATCGCACGTGCCGGTAACGAGGACGTTCACGTCCCAGCCGGCCATCGACCGGTCGAACAGCCAGCCGCCCGCCGATCCGATCACATCGCCGACGCTGGAAGCGATCACGTCGAGCCGGTAACGGGTCAGGCCGCTGGCGGACGTTTTTGGGTGAGCGGCCCTGAGTCGGTCCTGCCCACCCTCGTCATCCACATGGAATGCTTGAGCCCTCATGATATTTCGTTCCTTTGACCTCTCATCGCCGCACCCGTACCGGGACGTTGGCGTAACCGGCGACGCTCGTCATCGAGACCCGCCGCAAATTCTCGTAATCCACGTCGTACTCGGGCATGAAGTCGAGCAGATACTCCAGCGCGATGGCGCTTTCCATCCGGGCCAGTGCGGCACCCAGACAGCTGTGAATGCCGTAGCCGAAGCCGAGATTCTGCGCCCCGCTGCGGTCGCGGTTGATGTCGAAGGTATCGGCGTCGGTGAAGGCGCGTTCGTCACGGTTCGCCGACGCCCCGAGCAGCATCACCGCCTTGTGCGCCGGAATCGTCGTCCCATGCAGATGAACGGGTTTGACGCTGTAGCGGCAGTCGTATTGGACGGGCCCTTCGTACCGCAGTACCTCTTCGACGGCGGCCGGCACCTTGCTGCGGTCGGCGCGTAGCTCCTCCCACTGGTCGCGGTGCTGCGAAAACAGCACCGCCGCGCTGCCGACCAATTTGGTGACCGTCTCGGCTCCGGCACCACCCAATAGCGTGCAAAAACCGGCGATCTCAACATCGTCGAGGCGGATTCGGCTGCCGTCGTCGCGCTCGACCTGCGCGGCAATCAGGGCGCTGATCATGTCGTCCCGCGGCTCGGCGCGGCGCTGCTGGATGAGGTTGTAGTACAACAGGCCGGTTTGCATCATCGCGTCGGCACCGGCCTTGCTCATGGACATCGTGCCGGGTGGACGCTCCAGTGAGACGTCCAGCCAGAGCCGCACGTCCTGGCCATGCTCTTCGGGCACGCCGAGCATCGTGGTGATGACCTCCACCGGAAACAGCGCCGAGAAATCGGCCACCACATCGAACTCCCGCGGGTCAGCCCGCGAGAGGTGGTGATTGATCTTGTCGCGGACCACGGCTTCTTGCGCCTTGATCGCCCGAGGGGTGAACACCTTGTTCACCAGGCTGCGCATTCGCCGGTGAGCCGGTGGGTCCATCCAGATGATGGACTGGTCGTGTTTGATGTCCCAGGACTGGATCTCCTCCAACGTGACGCCCTGGGCGGAAGAGTAGGTCTCGAAATCCTTGAACGCCGCAGCGACATCGGCGTGGCGACTCAACGCGTAAAAGTCGTAGTGCTCGCTGTGGTAGACGGGTGTCTCGTCTCGCATGCGCCGGTAGATGTCATAGGGATTGTTGTAGTAGTCCTCAGAAAACGGGTCGAACACCAGCTTCGACATCGTCATCGCGTCGTCCTTCGGCACATCTCGATGAGAACCGGGCACGGTCGGCCCACAATCTCGCCGATCCGGGCGACGCCCGGCGGGGATGCGTGACCCGACCCACACAGCGTGACATTTTTACTTCAATCTGTAAAGCTTGGATCTGGGATTTGTCGTCCGTCGAACGCCGCTAACCTAGGAGTGCCGCAATGAGCCTGGTAGCCGGGCGCGGTCCGCTCAGTCAGGATCCCGCCGGGTGGTTCTCTCCCCCGCTACCCGCCGATGTGGTGTATGTCGAGCCACACCCGCGACGCGTTCAGGCTTTTCGTCACGGACAGACGGTGATCGACACCGAGCGGACGCTGATGGTGCACCGGCGAGGTCATCCGCTTAGCTACGCATTTCCCCTCGACGAGGTCGGAGAGCTGCCCAGCGAACCCGTGCCTGAGGCACCGGGTTACGTGGCGGTGGCATGGGATTCGGTTGACACGTGGCTCGAGGAGGGCCGCACGCTCGTCCATTACCCGCCCAACCCGTATCACCGCGTCGACTGCCGTCCTACGAAGCGCGGCCTGCGCGTCAGCGTGGCCGGTACAACGCTGGTGGACACCGCTGACACGGTGATCGTTTTCGAGACCGCACTGCAACCTCGGCTCTACGTCGACCCTGCGCATGTCCGCACCGATTTGTTGCGACGGACCGACACCTGGAGCTACTGCAACTACAAGGGTGTCGCGACGTACTGGGCAGCGGTCATCGGCGACACCGTCGTCGAGGATGTGGCCTGGAGCTACCAGGACCCGCCACCCGAGAGCCTGCCGATCAAGGGATACCTGAGCTTCGATGCCACCCGCGCCGATGTCGTCGCCGAACTGCCGCAATCCGCACGCTGGTCGGATCCGACGGCCGCTGCCGGTTAGGCGGGCGGGTGGGTGACGGTTGGAGAGTTGACTGCGATGTTGCATCCACCCAACACTCCCCTGGGCCGTTTCGGCATCGCGACGCTGGTGGACGGTCCTGATCCGTTCGTCGGTTCGATGCCGATGGCAGGTTTCGTCAATCCGATCACCGGCGCGGCGACCGTCGCACCGTTGGCGTTGCTGGTGGACTTCGTGGCCGGTTTGGTCAATCACTATCGCCGGGCAACTGACGAATGGACAGTGTCGGCTGAGTTATCGCTGGAGCTGAGTCCCGACGCGCTGTCGACCATCCGGCAGGCCCCCGATGTTCCGGTCGTGGGAAGCGCGCGACCCTTCGGGCCGAAAAGCCACACCTCACTGGGCTTGTGCGAACTCACCCATCGTGACGTCGTCGTCGGGACCGGGACAGTTCGCTCGATCCACATCCGTCGTCCCGGCGAGTTCCCCGAACCACCGAATCAGCCAGCGGACGGTGTGCGGCCAACGCGGCTGGGCGAAATCATGGCGTTGCGGGTGGGCTACGACGAGGACAACACACCGGTGCTATTTCAGTGCCCGGACGCGACCCTGAACAACAGCATGGGCATCGTGCACGGCGGGGTGGCGGCCGCGGGTCTGGAACTGGCAGCGTCAGCCGCACTCAACGCCAACCGCGCCGACGATCCGCTGAACACCGTGTCGCTGCGGATCAACTATTTGCGACAGTTCTTCAGCGGCCCCGAATCACGTTATGTGGGAAAAGCTTTGCGGGTTGGTCGCCGCAGCGGCATCGGCGAGGCGCAGGCGATCGGCGCGGACGGCGAGGTCGCGTTGATCGCCCGCGTCACCGCCTACCGGTGATGCCAAGCCGACTACTGTCGGTTGGCGTAGACCTCGGCTGAGGCCAAGAACTGGCTGCGGTGCGCCAATGTCACTGCCGCGCCATCGATCTGGAAGCTCACCCGGGCGCGTATGTCGGCCGAGGAGGCGCCGACCATCGCGGTGCGCGTACCCGGCTCGACGACAAGGTCACCTCCGCGGCCCAGATAGGCGAGCTGGGCGACAATCAGCGTGAAGTGGACGGTCGCCGTCTCTCGCGGCGCGAGGTTGACTCTGGTGAAGCCGACCAGCTCCTGGGCCGGCCGGGTCACCCCAACGGCCGTCTGGCTCACGTACAACTGCACGATCTCCGAGCCCGGGCGCCGGCCCGTGTTGGTGATGTCGACCGTGAACTGAGCTTCACCGTCGGTCGTCACGGCGTTCTCGAGGCGCAGTGCGGAGTAGTCGAAGGTGGTGTAGCTCAGGCCGTGCCCGAACGCAAAGAGGGGCGTGGCCGGCATATCGGTGTAGCCCTTGTGGATGTCGGTTTCCGTTCTGCGGTAACCGCTTCCGTTCTTCTGCCCCGAATAGATCGGCACCTGGCCGGAGTGCCGCGGCAGCGTGTACGGCAGCTTGCCGCCCGGATTGGTGACGCCGAACAGCGCATCGGCCAGGACGGCGGCGTGATGCGGGCCGCCGTAGTAGCCGGTGATCCAGGCCGGTACCAAATCCGCGACACTCGACAAGCCGTACGGGCGGCCCATCGCCACCACACCGACCGTCGGCTTACCCAGCTCGGCGATGGCACGCACCAGTTCGACCTGTGGTGCGGGCAGGTCGATGTCGGCGGTGTCGCTGCCCTCCCCCTCGGTGATGTTGACGCCGAACCATCCGCCACGTCCGCCGAGCGCGAGGATGACGACGTCGGCGCCGGCGGCGGTGGCCACCGCCGCCGGGATGTCCATCGGCTCGGCGGGCGTGACACCGCAGCCGGCGGCGCTCACGACGGCCGCGTCCGGAACGATTGCCCGCACCGCGTCGGCCAGCGAAATCGCGCCATAGTGCGCGCGCACGTAGTCGTCGAGCTCTCCGGTCAAGACGGGTGCCATCTCGACGGCGAGCGCGGCGGTGGCCGCCGCCACATCGGCGCCCTCGGATGGGGCCAACGCGCCCAGTCCCGCCATCGCGCCGGTGCCTTCGCCAGCACCGCCGAGTGCCGCGGCGATTCCCCGCATGAGCTGCCCCGCACCGGGATACGTGTAGGCCGGGAATCCGACCAGTACGCCGTCGGCGTGCGGACCGATGACTGCAACGGCCTTCACCTGCATGGACAGCGGCAGCACCGCTCCGGTGTTGTTGAGCAGCGTGACCGACCGTGCCGCCAGCCGCCGCGACAGCTCGTCGCCCTCCTGCGCCACCGTCGAGATCGCGACCGGGTCCTCGCGGACGTACGGATTGTCGAATAACCCGAGGGCGAACTTGTCGCGCAGCACCCGCACGGCGGAGCGGTCGAGCCAATCCGCCGGCACGCGGCCGGCTTCGACCGCGGCAGCCAAGGTGTGGCCGTAGCCGAACTCGCTTGGCAACTCGACATCCAGCCCGGCTTGCAGCGCCAGTGCGCCGGCCTGCTCGGCGCTGGATGCCACGAGCTGGCGATCCCGCAGGTTGGCGATCGTCATGTAGTCGGACACCGCCGTGCCGTCAAAGCCCAGCCGGTCGCGCAGCAGGTCGGTGAGCAGCTCGCGCGACATCCCGATCGGGACACCGTTGTACTCCGAGTAGGAGTTCATCACCGAAGCCAACCCGGCCTTACGTATCGCCGCCTCGAACGACCGCGCGTACACCTCGTACAGTTCCCGGTCGCCAACCATCGTGGCGGCCATGTTCTGGCCGGCCTCGGTCACGCCGTAGCCGAGAAAGTGCTTCGCCGTGGCCATCACGCCCTCGCGCAGATCGGCACCTTGCAGCCCGAGGGTGAACGCGACCGCCATCGCGCTGACCAAACACGGTTCCTCCCCATATGTTTCGTGCACCCGGCCCCATCTGGCGTCGCGGGCCACGTCGAACACAGGGGAGAGCGCCTGCCGCAGCCCGACGCTGCACATCTGGCGGCGGATCAAATCGGCCATCTCGCGGACTCCGTCGGGCTCCCACGACGCGGCCAGCCCGATCGGGGTCGGAAACGCGGTGAACCCCGGTGCGACAACGCCGTTGAGTGCCTCGTTGTGGAAAATCGCCGGGATAGAAAGCCGCGTCTCGGTGACCAGATACCGCTGCACCGCATTGATCACCCTGGCCTGGTCGGCCGGCGACTTGTGCCCGAACATGCCGATACCCGCGACGTGTCCGATCCCTCCGGAGATCAATGCTCGAAACCCCGAAGAAACCGCGCCAGCGCTGTCGATGACGGACATCGGCATCACGGACGAGACCTGCAAGGCCTTCTCGGTGACGGTCAGCTGCGTCAGCAGATCCCGCGCGCGCTGGTCCGGCGTGTCGTTACGGGTCACGTGTGCCTCTCTGTCCGGGTGGCTGATGGCCGCGCTGCACCATCACCTACGTGTACGCTCGCGCGGCCGCCTTTTCCAGACCGGTCAGGCCGGCTGGCGCACCCCCGAAAAAGTGCGTGACACTTTTGCCATGATCTGTAAAGCTTGAATGAGCGTCCAGCCGTCGGTCGGTGCCGCGGCGCCGGCGCCTTCGCATCATCGCAACGGAGAGGCGACTCAGTTGGGCATCGTGACCACAAGTTCGGAGACGGCGTTCACCCAGCCACCCGAGACGATCTATGACTTCGTGACCAACCCGGCGAACTGGACGAAGACCTACCCCGGCAGCGCCCACGTCGGCAACCTGCCAGACGAACTGCCGTTGACGGTCGGAGACAGATGGGAAGAGTCCGGTCCCGATGGCGACCGGATCTTCACGTGGCATCTCGCCATCGCCATGCGCCCGACAATATGGGTCTTCAACTCCGTGGGCCGCCTGGGCCATGACCGCGATGGCAACGGCGGCCTCGAGGGCCGAATGACGATCCAGTACCACTTCACGCGGCCGGGCGAAGACATCACGCTGTTCACCCGAACCATGACGATCGAAGCCTACAAACACGCCCCGCTGCCAGACGCCTTCTTCCGGATCGTCAACCCCGCGAACATCGACGCCTTCCACGCGGCGATCGCACGAGAATTGGAACGTTGAATGTCTTCTACCGCCGACGATCTGGAAGCGATCAAGCAGCTGAAGGCTCGGTATTGTCGCCTGCTGGACACAAAGGACTGGGAGGGCTGGCGCGAGGTGTTCACCGAAGACGTCGTCGCCGTCGTGGACAACGCGGTCTCCGCCGGGGGCGCCGACGGCCAGCCCGGACCGGTCTGGGAGGGCGTCGACGTGTTCGTTCCGTCCGTGAGATCTGCGGTCGACAAATGCGTGACGGTCCACCATGTGCACAGCCCGGAAATCGAGCTCACCTCGGAGACGACCGCGACCGGCATCTGGGCGATGGAGGACGTCGTCGAGTCACCCGACGGCTGGGCCCTCTACGGTGCCGGTCACTATCACGAGACCTATTCCAAGCAAGACGGACGCTGGCGGATAGAGTCGAACCACCTGACGCGGACCAGACTGAAGTTGGTGACGCCGTCCTGACGGGTCCCCAGCGGTGAAGTGCCCGCCGTAACGCGGCTCCTTGGATCGCGAACGGCTCTTGGCTTATCTCCCAATCCGGCATCAGGGAGTCGAATCCGTGACAGGTGCCGGGAAAGACGTGCAATTCCGTGCCGACACCCGCCCACATCAGTCGCAGCGCGTAGTCGACGGCCTCGTCGCGCAGCGGATCGAGCTCCGAGCAGGTGATCAACGTGCTTGCAACACCGGTCAGCTCGCCGCGGCGGGCCGGCACCGCGTCGGCCGACGCGGGTTCTCCCCCGAGGTAGTGGCGCCACATCAGCTTTGCGGCCGGCCCGTCGAATCCCGGAGTCGTCACGAACTCGTCCTTGGACGGCATGGGCCGATCGTCGAGTACGGGTTGGTGTAGCAACTGGAACACCACCGACGGTGCCGCCCCGTCGGCGGCGCGCTGTGCAAGCCCCGCCGCAAGCGCCGCACCGGCGCTGCTGCCCGCAACGGCTAATCGGCCCGGGTCGATGCCCAGCGTCGCTGCGTTGTCGGCCGCCCATCTCAGCACGGCCATCGCGTCGTCAAACGCGGCCGGATACGGCTCTTCCGGCGCCAAGCGGTAGTCGACGGAGACGACTGTGCAGCCGCCGCGCCTGGCGAACTCCACACACTGGCGGTGATCGGTGTCCAGATTTCCCAGGACGAAAGCTCCGGCGTCGCAGTAGATCACCGCGGGCGCGAGCGGCATGCCGCAGCGGAAAATCCGCACCGGGATTGACCGCGACAACCCGACCCGAACCACGTCGTCGGCGACGTCCACGTCGGCGATCTCGAGGGCTTGCGCACTCTCGCGGCGGCGCTGGTTCAAACGATTCACGAGCCGGACCGATCACATCCAGCGACAAGTCGGTCCGCGCTGACGCCAAGTGGCGCAGCGCAGGGTCGAGCCGGTGCGCGGTATCGAAGCCAGTCGCCGAATTCATCCGGGTTACCGACTCGCCGCGCAGTGCGCCTGAGCCTCGACGGCGGGCCGGCTGGACGGCGGATCGAACGCGAAGTCAGCGGCTCTGAACCTGCGCGTCATACCCCAGAATGCGCGCGCACTCCGCGACCATTGCGTGACGACACGCCCGTTGGCGGCGCGGAAGTAATTGCTGCAGCGAGTGATCCACACGGTGCCCTCCATCCACTGGTCGATCTTGGCGGTGAAACGCGTCATGGTCTCCGGCCGCACTGCGACGTAGGACTTGCGTCTGCGCCGCAGGTAGCGCAACGCCCGGACGATGTAGCGGGCTTGTGCTTCGAGCATGAAGATGACGCTGTTGGAGCCGACGTTGGTGTTGGGTCCGTACAGCATGAAGAGGTTCGGGAGGCCCGGCACGGCCATGCCCAAGTAGGCATACGCGCCGTCGCCCCAGGTCTCGCGCAGCGATGTCCCGCCCTCCCCGACGACGTCGAGCTGGCCGAGATAATCCGTCGCGGCATAGCCGGTGGCGCACACCACGACATCCACGTCCAGCTCGCTGCCGTCTTCGGTCACCAGCGAGCGGGCGCGCAGCGATCGCGCCGGGCTGGACACGACCTCCACCTGGGGCTCCGTCAACGCCGGTATGAAGTCAGATGAGAAGACCAGTCGTTTGCATCCCATCGGATGGTTCGGCGTCAGCTTGCGACGCAATTCCTCGTCGCTGACGGTGGATTCAAGCATCTTCACGGCCAGCGCCTTGAACTCCTCCGTCTTGTCGCTGCCGTTCTCGATCACCGAGATATTCGCCTCGCTGCGTAGCCACAGCCGTGTTCGGTACAGCTTCTTCGCGAATGGAACGTGAGCGAAGATCCAGCGCTCCCGATCGGTGTACGGACGGTCCGGCTTCGGCAGGATCCACGTCGGTGACCGCTGCACCGAATAGACCTTCTTCGCCACCTTCGCCAATTCGGGCAACAGCTGCGAGGCGGTTGACCCGGTTCCCAGCACGGCCACCCGCGAATCTTCGAGGCGGACGGAATCGTCCCACCGCGATGAATGCATGACGAGTCCGGTGAACGGCTCTTCTTCGACGAGATGCGGCATCACCGGCCGGGTGAACAGGCCCACCGCCGACACGACGATGTCGAAGCTGTGCCGGTCGCCGGTCGAAGTCGTCAGCCACCATGCCAAGTGGGCGGGATCCCACTCCGCAGAGCGTATTTCGGTGTTCAGCCTCAGGTTTGGTTCGAGATTGTAGCGCCGCGCACATCGCTCGAAGTAAGCCAGAATCTCCGGCTGCGCTGACCACAGGCGCGACCAATGCGCGTTCAAGTCGAACGAGTACGAATACAGGTGGGACTTCACGTCGCAAGCCAGACCGGGGTAGGTGTTGATCCGCCATGTCCCGCCGACACCGTCCTCGCGATCGAATATCGTGAAGTCGCGAAAGCCCGCCTTGCGCAGGAAGATTCCCAGCGCCAGGCCGCCGGGGCCGGCGCCGATGACTGCCACCGACAAGAGGTTTCGGTTCACCCGATTCGCAGGCATTGTCCTCCGTCCACGACGAGTTCGGAACCTGTGACGAAGGACGCGTAATCCGAGACCAGGAACGACACCGCGTCGGCCACTTCGGCCGGCTTACCGATCCGACCGAACATCGATCCGGCGGCGAGACGTGTCTGGGTCGCTTCGTCAAGCATCGCCGTCTCGATCGGTCCCGGGAACACCGCGTTGACCCTGATGCCGTAGGAGGCGAGTTCTGAGGCCGCGATCTGGGTGAGCCCGCGCAGCGCCCACTTCGACGAGCCGTACGCGGCATGGTTGGGAAAGGGCCGGATGGCGCCGGTGCTGCAGGTGTTGACGATCGAGGCGCCGTCCACCCCGCGAAGCTCGGTGAGCGCGGCCCGGATGCCGAGGAAGGGGCCGAGGCAGTTCACGCGCCAGGCGCGTTCGAAGCCGTCGGGCGTCTCCTCGGTGAGCGAGGCCCGATGCAGGACACCGGCGTTGTTCACCAGCGTGGTCAACGACCCGAACCGATCGACTACCGCACCGACCGCGGACTCCCACTGGTCTGCGGACGTGACCTCCAGCGGGATCGCGATGACACCGGTGTCGAGCGTCTCGACAAAGGCGCGCAACTCGTCGGCCAGCAGATCGCAGGCGGCGACCCGGAATCCGTCCGCCCGCAGCCGTTTGACGATTGCGGCGCCCTGCCCGCGAGCCGCGCCGGTCACCAGCGCGACACGATCTGTTGACGTCACTTTGCGTGCTCCTGTGGGCTGTCCTGAAGGCCGCCGGCTGTGATGAAATGGCATCGGCGGCGCTGGAATCGCCATCGCCCGTCCGCCTTGACCAGGTCGTCGTCGTAGAGCGCCGGTCGCATCTGATGTGTGGACGAGTCGACGAACAGCACCTGTGAGCGCACCGCGGCGGAGTGGCCATCCAGATCAATGCGCGTGGCGCCGGTCAGGTGCATTCCTCGTGGGGCGCGGGTGAGCATTGTGCGGATCGGGTCGTGGCCGGCCAACGTCTTGCCGAACACCAGGAATTCGGCGTCCTCGGTGAACAGCGACAGACAGCCGTCGATGTCGTCGGCATCGAGCGTGAGGGCGTACGTGGCGAGCAGGTCGGCGATCGCGGCCCGATCGGTCAAGTAGTCGTTCATCGCCCTCTCCCCCATTACCAGGACCTCGGCAACCCGAGCAGTTGTGACGCAAGCACATTGCGGACGATCTCCGAGGAGCCGCCCGAGATCGTCAGCGCGCGTGACCAGAGGAAGGCCTGCCGCCATCGGGTGAACACGCCGCTAGCCTCAGGCCGCGGCCGCCTGGCGGCCGCGAGGTTCATGGCGTAGGAGCACATCGCCACGTTCAACTCGGTGTACGCCAGCTTGGCGATCAAGCCGTCAGCCGGCTCGTCGGCCGCGTCCGCGACCCGGTCGACCGCATCCCGAGCGATTCGCTGTACGGCAGAGACGCGGGCGCTGAAGTCCGCGAGCGCATCTCGCACCACCGGGTCGTTGATGGCGGCGCCGTCGGGATAGTCGACCTTGCGGGCCAGCTCGATGAGATCGTCGAACAACAGCTCAAGCATCACCGCGTTGGCCCCGACGTACGCCCGCTCCGAAGCCAACCCTGAATTGACCACTGTCCACCCGTGATTCACCGCACCCAGGACGTTGGCCGCGGGCACGACCACACCGTCGAGATACACCTCACAAAATTCAGCCGAGCCCGTCATCTCCCGGATCGGACGGATATCGATGCCGGGGCTTGTCATGTCGACCACGAACACGGTAAGCCCGGCGTGCGGGCGAGCGATGGGATCGGTGCGCGCCAGCAGCACGCCCATCTGGGCCCATTGCGCGTCGGTGGTCCAGACTTTCTGGCCCTCGACGCGGAAGCTGCCGTCCGCCGACGCAACCGCCTTCGTGGTGAGCCTCGCAAGGTCGCTGCCGACCCCTGGCTCGCTGAACAGCTGGCACCAGATGTCGGATGCCGAGCGGATGCGCGGCAAATAGCGGGAACACTGCTCATCCGACCCGAATTCGATGATCAGATGCGCCGCCAGCAGCACCTGGTCAATCGGCCGAGGTGCCCCAGCGCGCACGATCTCTTCCATCACCACGGCGTCCTGGTAGGGGGTGTGGTCCTCGCGGCCCCCGTATTCGACCGGCCAGGACCCGCCCATCATGCCGGCGCCGAACAGGTCGGCGTACCAATTGCGCACCGCCCGTTCGGTTTCAGCGTCGGGGGGCACGCAGATGCCGTCATAGGTGTGCCCCGACGGCGCCTTGCGAACGATGAAGTCTCGGACGTGCCGGCGGAAGTCGCAGACAGCCGTGGAATCCGCTACCACGCCGACTCCTGCGCCAGACGTTGGTGCGGCCGTCCGCTACCCCCGCCGAGCGAAGCGTTCTGCATCGCACGCCGCAGGTAGAAGTGGTGCCCGAACTCCCACGTGAACCCGATAGCGCCGACGAGCTGAATGCAATCGCTGATGATGTCACCGCCGCGGCCCCAGAAGAATGTTTCGGTCGTCGCCACCTGAAGCCGCAGATCGGGGGCGCGGTCGTCAAACGCCGCCACGGCGGCGGAGAGCACAACCCGCATTTGCCGCGCGGTGATCGCGTGATCGACAAGGCGGTGCGCGACGGCCTGGTACTTGCCGATGGGTGATCCGAATGTCATTCGTTGCCTTGCGTAGTCGGTTGTTCGCTCGAGAACGTGGTCGACGCAGCCGAGGGTATCGGCGCAATACAGCAGACGGCGCGCCGCACGGCCGTACTCGGCCAGATCACGGTCGGGCGATGACAGCACGGTCACCCGCCGGCTGCGCAGCCGCAGTTGCGCAATTCGGCGGCTGACGTCGAGCCCGCCGACGACGCAGCTTTCTACCTCGGCGGCCGGTGCCGCCAGCAACTCATCCTCGGCGGCGGAGATGATCAGCAGCGTTTCGGGCGGCACGCGCACCAGGAGATCGTCTTCGGTGGCGAACACCGCAGCCGGGCTGCCGTCGGCGACGGCCCGCAATGCCCGGGCGTCGCCGAGGCGGTCCAGCACATAGGTGGCCGCAACGGCATCGCAGGAGGGGCCGGGATAGAGTGCACGCCCAAGTTCCTCGGCCACCACGGCCGCCGCAGCCAACGATCCGTCGGGCGGTTCGAGCGTCGACCACAAGCCCTGCTCGGCCAGCGTGTCCCAGTTGGCTGTCCACGACTCGGGCCAGTTCGCGTCGGGTGAAGAGTTGTAGATCGAACTGAGCGCCTCGCGCGCAGACCGGCGCAACAGCGCGAGCTCGTCGGCAGTCGGCAGGTGGTTCAACGCCGTTGTGTTCAGGGGTACCCCCTCGCGGCATCACCGTCGGCGGCGTCACGATTGCCCTGTTCGGTGGCCTCCTGCAGGTGCTGCGCGGCCCCGCGACGCAATGCCTGCGACTCCGACGCCAGGGTGATCATCCGGAAACCCAACCGGGCCATGGCGTTTCCGGCCTTTCCGTCGCCGGCATGGATGCCGCTGACCAAGCCGGCCGCCGAGGCGGCGGCCTGAATTCGTGTCATCGCGTCATGCAGGGTGGGGTCGGTCCACGCATGTGCGACGCCGCGGCCCATCGAGATCGCAAGATCGGCAGGCCCGACATAAAGGCCGGATAGACCAGGGACCGCACAGATCTCGTCGAGTGCCGAAAGGCCCTGCGCGGTTTCGATCATCGCGAACACACTGACCCTCGATTCGAGGGCGGCAGTGTCGTAACCGAGGCTGGGCCGTAGCGGACCGAAGCTCCGAACGCCGGCGGGAGCGCGCGCCCGACGCTCTACCGCTGGTTCGCCTCCAAGGAGGAGTTGCTTGACTGCTTCGGGCTGTGGGAGAGGCAGATGTACGAGAGCGGGGTAGCCAAGGCATCGGCAGGTCTGCGCGGGCGGGACAGAGTCGACGCCGCGTGTAAGTTCATCGTCGAATACCAGCAGTCGTATCCGGGACTGCGCATGGTCGACGTCGAGCCCGCGCATGTGATCGGGCGGCTGGCGCACGTGATCCCGATCATGCGGCAGCGCCTCGAACGGCTCCTTGACGGACCCAATGGCGCAGAAGCCGCGGCGACGGCCGTCCGCGTGGCTGTCTCGCACTACCTGGTGCGTAGCGACGACGACGACCAGTTTCTCGCGCAGCTTCGCCACGCGGTGGGGCTCGACCTCAGCGCTGCTGACGCGACCTGAGTTCGGCGAGCACCTCCGCGGTGTGCTCGCCGAGTTTGGGTGCGGTGGACCGCGGTGCCCATGGCGTGCCGTGGAAGTCGGCCGGTGTCGCGACCATCGGCACGCTCGACTCCCCGTCCGGTACGTAAACGACGCCACCCGCTGCGTGGAATTGATCGTCGGACACCACATCCTCGAGCGTGTTTATCGGCGACCAGAAGAAATCTGGTTCGCTCGAAAAGACTTGCGCCCATTCGTCAAGCGACTTCGTGGCGAAGATCTCGTCCAACAGGCCGATGAGCTTTGCGGCGTTGGCGGCACGCGTTCGCGGGTTGGAGAAGCGGGGATCGGTCAGCCAATCCGGCCGTCCCACCGCCCGGCACAGCGCCGGCCAATGGCGACCGGCTTCCAGTCCCACAATCCAGAAACGCCGTCCGTCGCCCGCGGTGTAGTTGTTCATGCAGGGGTTCCCCATCGTTTCGCGTTGTCCGATCGCGATGGGACTGCCCGTCAGCAGAAAGGTGTTCAGGTCGAAACTCACGGTGTACGCGCCCTGCCGATAGAGGGAGGTGGCCACCAGCTGACCGGTTCCGGTTCGTTCACGCGCGAGCAGCGCCGCGCATACCGCCGCCGCAAGTGTCATGCCGGCCAGGTGGTCGCCCATTCCGCCGCGCTGAAACGGAGGGGTGTCGCCGGGACGGGTCAGCAGATGAGCCAGACCGGCGCGGGACCAGAACGCCGCAACGTCGTAGGCCGCGCGGTCGGCATCGGGTCCGCTCTCGCCGTACCCGGTGATCAGGCCGTAGACGAGGCGGCCGTTGCGGGCGGCCACCGACTCGAAGTCCAGCCCGCCACGCCGCAACGCCCCCGGACGGATGTTCGTCACGAAAACGTCTGCGCCACTGACCAATTCGAACGCGGTGGAGCGGTCTTCCTCGCTGGTGAGATCGAGAACGACGCTGCGCTTGGAGCGGTTGTCCATCTCGAACGGCGGGTTCGGTCCGGGATCGGTTCCCAGCATCCGGCCGAACAGACGCCCCGGATCACCGGTTGGCGGCTCGATCTTGATCACGTCGGCGCCCCAATCGGCAAGGATGCCGCCGGCGGCCGGGCCTGCGACCCAGACGCCGAGCTCGACAACTTTCACGCCTTCTAGCGGTCCGGCCATGACCGCATTTCTATCGGCTGACACGGCATCGCCACTACCATTTGGTGATCCGGCAGACCACGGCGATGGCATAGACCCGGATCGGACACCGAATGAGCGTGACACCTCGTCCATAAACTGTAAAGCTAGAGGCATGCAGCAGCCCGCGCCGGCCCAGCGAGACGAGGATCATGCCGCCGACGACACCTCCACTCGTCAGCGGTTACTTGCCGCCACCGCGGAGGTGCTCAGTCGCAAGGGAATGACCAAGCTGAGCCTCTCGGAGGTCGCCGCGCAGGCCGGGGTTTCGCGGCCGACCCTCTACCGGTGGTTCGCGTCAAAGGAAGAGTTAGTCGACGCGTTCGCCCTGTGGGAGAGGCACATGTTCGACCGCGGGATGGCAAAGGCGACGGCAGGCCTGCGCGGCAAGGACAAGCTCGACGCCGCCTTGCGGTTCATCGTCGACTATCAGCACTCGTACTCGGGATACCGGATGGTGGACATCGAGCCCGGTCACGTCATCGGGCAGCTGTCCGACGTGATCCCGACCATGCGCGAGCGACTCCAGCGGCTGCTTCCCGGTCCCAACGGCGCGGTGGCGGCGGCCACCGCGATTCGAGTCGCGGTTTCGCACTACATCGTGGGCAGCGATGACGCCGACCAGTTCCTGGCACAGCTTCGTCACGCGGTGGGAATCAAACACCCACCCGCCGACTCCGACACCTAGCGCGTCGGTCAGGTGGTCAAAATGGTCGCGGCCGCGGTGCCCGGCGCGCCGTAGAGCTGCGCGAAGCCGACCCGTGGCGTCCCGCCGACCTGGCGGTCGCCGGCCTCGCCGCGCAACTGGCGCACCAGCTCATGGATCTGGCGCAGCCCCGAGGCGCCGATCGGCTCACCGTTGGCGATCAGCCCACCGTCGGTGTTGATCGGCATCGACCCGCCGATCTCGGTGTCCCCGTCGGCCAGCAGTCTCTCCTGCTCGCCGTCGGCGCAAAACCCGGCCTCGGCCATGTGAATCACCTCGGCGCCGGCGTCGGTGTCCTGCAGCTGAATCACATCGACATCCTCGGGCGCCACCCCGGCCGCCTCGAACGCCGCGCGCGACGCGTACACCGTCGGCGACACGTCCTCGTCGACCGGGGCGAAGGTGGTGTTCACCTCGTAGGCGCCGTAGCGGCGGGTCCGGATCTCAACCGCCCGCAGATACACCGGCTTGGAGGTGTAGCGGTGCGCGATGTCGGCGCGGCACATGATCACCGCGGCGGCCCCTTCGTCGGGCGCGCAGAACATGTACCGGGTCAGCGGGTAGTTCAGCACCGGCGAATTGAGGATCTGTTCCTCGGAGATCGGCTTGCGCCGAAACGCATTCGGGTTCAGCGCCCCGTTGCGGAAGTTCTTCGCGGCGACCTTGGCCAACGTCTGCGCCGAGATGCCGTGGTCGTGGAGGTAGCGGTTGGCCTTCATACCGAAGAACTTGGTGGTGAGGTACTGCCCGTTCTCGGCATACCAGCTGGGCATCCCGACCAGGGCAGGGTCCTCGGTGAACGCGCCGCGGGGGTGCTTGTCCATTCCGACGGCGATCCCGACGTCGTACCTGCCCAACCGAATGGAATCCGCGCATACTTGCGTGGCGCTGGCCGCGGTGGCGCAGGCATTGAACACGTCGGTGAACGGAATCCCGGTCAACCCGACGAGGCTGACGATCGCGTCCGGGTTGGCCACCGTCCAGCTGCCGCCCACGCCGAACTGGATGCCGCTCCACTCGATCCCGGCATCGGCCAGCGCGGCCTGGATCGCGTCGGCGCCCATCTGCATCGCGGACTTGTCGAACCGGCCGAACGGGTGAAGGCCCACACCGATGATGGCCACGTCGTTCATGTCAGCGACTCCTGTGGTCGGCAAACCCATTCTCGTCCGGGGATGCCCGGGACGTGCTGGATTATATACTGTAATCTTTACAGTAGGCGCCCTACGGCAGAACCCCTGACCAGACGACAGAAGGCCGGAGATCAGCAGTGGAAACCGAAGCCCAAGACGTGCTGGCAGTCGACCGCTCCGCCGAGTGGAGCCGAGACCCGTACCCGTTCTTCGCCGAGAAGCGCCGACAGGGCGGCGTTTTCCACGGGCCGGTGATGGACTACTCCAAACTTCCGGAATCCATGCGACCCAGGGACATCTACGCAGCGCTGTCGTTCGATGCGGTGAACAACGCGTTCCGCGACGGACACGTCTTCAGCTCGAGCGGCTACGACAACTCGATCGGTCTGTTCATGGGCAAAACCATCCTGGCGATGGAAGGCAAACAGCACCGCGACCACCGGAATTTGGTTTCCGCGGCCTTCAAGTCCAAGTCGTTGGCCCGTTGGGAGCCGGCAATCGTCCGTCCGGTGTGCAACGCACTGATCGACGAATTCATCGGCGCCGGCGAAACAGACCTTGTCCGCAAGTTCACCTTCGAATTCCCCACCCTCGTCATTTCCAAGCTGCTGGGTCTGGCGGAGGAAGACCTGCCCACGTTCCGCAAGAGGGCGATTCAGCTCATCAGCTACCACGTCGACTACAAACGCGCTTTCGAGGCGTCTGCGGCGTTGAAGGAGTACTTCCTCGAGCAGATCGAACAGCGCAAATCCAAGCCGACCGAGGACATCATCGGCGACCTGGTCACCGCGGAAATAGACGGCGAGAAGCTCAGCGACGAAGCCATCTACTCGTTTCTGCGGCTGCTGCTGCCCGCCGGGTTGGAAACCACGTACCGGGCGTCCGGAAACCTGTTGTACATGCTCCTGACCCACCCCGACCAGTTCGCGGCGGTACGGGCCGATCGCGACCTGATCCCCAAGGCGATCGAAGAGAATCTCCGGTATGAGACGCCTCTGACGACCGTGCAACGGTATACCACCGAGGACACCGAGCTCGAGGGCGTCGGGATTCCCGCGCACTGTTTGGTCGACGTCTGCATTGGATCCGCCAATCGCGACGAGCGCCGCTGGGAGCGCTCGGAGGAGTTCGACATCTTCCGGAAACCGATGCCGCACATCTCGTTTGCCGCGGGGGAACACACGTGCCTGGGTCTGCACTTGGCACGGCTGGAATCCCGCGTGGCCCTCGAGTGCATTGTCAATCGGTTGACCAACATCGAACTTCGCACCGAGGGCGACCCGCACATCCACGGCCAGCCCTTCCGCTCTCCGACAGCGCTTCCGGTGACGTTCGACGCCGTCGACTGACATCGCACGCCTCCGCTGGGCTGCGTGGGCCCGTTGTAGGAAGAATGCAAATGTCACATGCGGTAATGTGTACTATATACAAAACTGTAATGCATCCGGCAGGATGACCGCCCGGGGAGGTGGCCAGGGTGGCGAAGGTCGCGGCCGCGGACAGGCGCCGACGGCGTGAGCGCGGATCCATCACTGTGGACGAGATCCTCAACGGCGCGTTCCACGTGGCGGCGGAGGTTTGCGTTGACAACCTGAGCATGCCGCTGCTGGCAAAGCATCTCGATGTCGGAGTGACCAGTATCTACTGGTATTTCCGCAAGAAGGACGACCTACTTGACGCGATGACCGAGCGAGCGATCGACCAGTACGACTTCTCCGAACCTTCGATCGACGCGGGAAACTGGCGCGATTCGCTGCGTAACCACGCGCACACGATGCGACAGAAGTTCCTCGACGATCCGATGCTCTGCGACCTCATCCTCATCCGGGGGACCTACGGACAGCAGGCAGCACACGGTGCCATCACGAAGATGGAAAAACCTGTCGCCGCGCTTGTGAGGGCGGGGCTTTCAGCAGAGCAAGCCTTCGACACGTACTCGGCGATCGCCGTACATACCCGTGGCTCAGTGGTTCTCGAACGTCTGCAGGAGAAGATGCCAGGAGTCCGGCCACGACGGGGTGAGATGGGCAGAGTGATCGAAGCCGAGACGATGCCTCTGATCGCGGAGGTAGCGAACAAGGGTCATCGCATCGCTGTGGCGGACGACATCAACTTCAACTTCATCCTCGAATGCATACTCGAGCACGCAAGCGCTTTGGTTGACGCGACGAGAGCGCCACTGCCGTAGAACGTTTGCGCGTCGGCCGCCCTAGGGCTTGGCCGGCGCCGGCGGCGAGTAGTTCGGGCGCCCGAGGCCGAGGTCGTACTGGGCGATCATGTTGCGGAAGACCTCCAGGGTGCCACCGTAGATGCCGACCAACGGTGCGAAGCGAAAAACGTACTGGGCACCGCCGTCATCGATGGCTCCGGGGGCTTCGATCGGAAGCGCCGACGCGGCGCCGAGGATGTCCATCAAATCCGGGGAGATGTCGCGCATTGTTTGCGCAATCGCGACGCGGCCCCACATGTGGGGGGTGCTCAGCGCGGCCTCCATCCGAGCGATACCGCGCCCCAGTCGATAAGCCACCGAATGGTCGTCGATTGCCCGGCGGCCGTTTCGATCTTCTTTGGCCACCAATGCGGCCGCGTTGTCGACTGCGTCGACCATGAACCCACCTTGATGAGCCATGATCGACACGTCCTGCAGTCCGTCCGCGTCGCCGTCGATCACGCCGTGCTCGACATTGAGCGGTTCGCGCAGCACCGTCCAGCCCGCGTTCACCGGGCCCAGGCGGTACTTGTCGTCGACTCGGACATCGCTGTAGTAGACGATGTTCGTGCGATCGCCGTCCACGGTGCGGATGCCCTGTATCTCGATGCCCGGCGAGTTCAGTGGCACCAGAAACATCGTCAAGCTCTTGTGCTTCGGCGCCTCGGGGTCGGTGTTGGTGATGAGGAAGACGTATTGGCAGTTGTGCGCGCCGGTGGTGAACATCTTGGATCCGTTGATCACCCAACCTTGGCCGTCGCGAATCGCGCGCGTCTTGCATGTGGCGATGTCGGATCCGCCTTCGGGCTCGGTGTAGCCGAGGCAGAGTCTCACGTGTCCCGTGAGCACGCCGGGCAAGACCTCTTGCCGGAGTTCGGAAGACCCGAACTTCTCAACCGAGCGCGCCACCATCATCGTCGTCCCCCACGTGACCCACGGCACGAGAGCCCGTCGTTTCTCGAGGTGCCAGAGGCGTCGACGCACTCGGTTGAAACCGCCGTCGGATTCGGGTTTCATCTCGCCGGCCAACCAGCCGTCCGCGCCCATGGCCAGGTGTAGGGCTTCGTCGAAGTTGTCACCGGTTTCGCGATCGCGACGCCTGACATCTTCGGTCATATGGGTTTTGAGGAAGGCCCGTGCGTCGTCGAGAAATGCGTGATCCTCATCGGACAGTTCCACTTTGGAGAAGTCCATTGGTTCGCTCCCGTTCTACGCCCGCGCGGCAACAATCTCGGCGATGTGTGCAACGCTGGCGCGCAGAAGGTAGGCGGTGGCGGCGGCTTGCAGATCCACCTGATCTTTCGACGGGCCGTAGTCCTGCCTGCGCAATTCGTAACGATCCATTCACCGCTCCTGCTTGTGTTCCGCATCGGCCGCCCGTGCTCCGAAGAAGAACTCCTGCGCGTTGTTGTAGAGGTAGTTGTCCAGCACTTCCGGGGGCAGATCGAGCGCCGCGGCCTCCGGCACAACGCGGCGCATGCGCAACACCGGCCAGTCCGACGCGTATATCACTTTGTTCTGCCCGCGACTACACATGTAATGCAACACACTTTCGGGCAGACGCCTGGGCGACCAGGCCGAGGTCATCAGCCGGAGGTTGTTGTATTTGAGCATCAGCCGGATCGCGACATCCCACCACGGATCGGCGCCGTGGATCATGCAGAGCCGCAGCTCCGGGAATCGCACGCACACCCGGTCCAGGTGGATGGGATGCTGGACCTCGCCGGGGATTGGCGGACCCGGCAGCCCGGTGTTGATGCACAGCGGCAGGTCGAGTTCCGCGCATTTGGTGTACAGCGGATAGTAGACGGCGTCGCTGGGCGGATACTGGCCGTCGCCCCAAAAGCTGGGTCCGACAACGGCATAGACGACCGGAAGATCCCTGACGATTGCGACCAATTCCCGCAGCGAGGGCATCGGACGCAGCAGGTTGACACCGCCCATCGCCAAGGCGAAGCGATCGGGCCTGGCTTCAACGAATTTCCGGGCGGTCGTCGACGGCTTCGCGAGGGAATCCATCAAGACCGCTTTCTGCACCCCCTGCTCGTCCATCTCGTCGAGCAGCTCAGACATGTCGGCCGGCTCGAACATCGACTGCGGGCCCTTGAAATAGTCGTCCCTGACCTTCAGCATCCACGTCGGCTGACGTTCGGATTCGCCGAAGTGCACGTTGACCAGACAGTCGATCGCTTTACGGGTCATTTCATCCTTCGACGTCGACGACGGTCAGGTCGTGGGCGGGCGCTTGCTGTGCCGCAGCGGACTTGGCCCAGCGATAGTCCGCCTTGCCGTTGCCGAGCCGACGGACCTGCTCGACGAAGATGAACTCCTTCGGCGCCTTGAAACGTGCCAGCTGCGCGGTGCAGTGCGTGTACAGCAGCTCCGGAGCGACATCGACACCGTCGCGTAACACAACGAGAGCGACGATTTCTTCGCCCCATCGCTCGCTCGGCCGCCCGACCGCCAGCGCATCGGCGACGCCGGGGTGAGCCCGCAGAACCTCCTCGACCTCTTCTACGAAGACTTTCTCACCGCCGGTGTTCACGACGAGGGAATCGCGGCCGAACAACCGAAGCGAACCGTCTTCCTCGACCGTTGCCCGGTCTCCGGATATCACCACACGCTGGCCGTCAATCTCGGGGAAGGTGTCGCGAGTGGCTTCGGGATCGTTGAAGTATCCGAGCGGAATTCGACCGGTCCTGACCACCCAGCCGACCTCCTGCTCGCCCGGTCGCAGGAAACGTGTGCGATCGGCGGATACGACCGCCCCGCCGGTCCTGAATTCGAAGGTGTCACGATAGTTTCCGCGCTGACTGTTTCCGAAACCCATGTTCCCGGTCTCCGACGAGCCGTAGCCGTTGATGAGCGTGATCTGCGGCAGTAACTCCAGCAGCGCGCGCTGGTATTTCGGATTCGTCGCGGCTCCCCCGGTGCCGATGGAGTACAACGAAGACAAGTCGTAGGAATGCCGCTGCAATTCTTCGACGAGTGGCCCGGCGTAGGCGTCGCCCACCATCGTCATCATCCCGACTTTTTCGCGTTCGGCGATTTCCCACACCGTCGGCGGGTCGAACTTCGTCCCGGTGTCGTACAGAACCACCGGCGTGCCGTTCATTGCCGCCGCAAACGCGGTCCACATGCCCGCCGCATGCATGAGCGGTGAAACGGCGTACCAGGACGGCGCGGTTTGGCGCACCTTCGCATGGATCTCTGCGCTGGAAGCATGGTCCTCGCCGAGCATCGACGTCACGTACATGTCGCTCTGTCGCCACAGCACACCTTTCGGGCGCCCGGTCGTGCCGCCGGTGCACATCATGATCAGGTCGTCTGGCGAACCCGGCACATCATGGTCGGTATCCCCCAGCGCCAATGCGTCGTCCAGAGACACTGCGCCGGGGAGTTCCGCGGCCTTGCTGGCGTCCTCGATCGACACCAGCAACTCGGCGCTGTCGGGAGGTAGCACGTCGGCGAACCGCGCACCCAGCGAGCGGTGATAGATGATGCCCCGCGGTTGCACATAGTCGAGGAGCTCGCGGATTTCGCGTGGCGTGTAGTAGTGATTGATGTTGACCGGGACTGCGCGCGCCTTGAGGCATCCGATCACCATGTCGGGGTAGAGATCGTTGTGCATGATGAGGGCGACACGGTCCTGGCCACACTCCCACCGGTTGAGCGTCTCCCGCTCACGATGCGCGCCAAAACCCCTGTCGATGAGGAAGTTTGCGAGTCGACTGGTCCTGTCCGCCGACTCGGCGAACGTGCTTCGCCGATCCCCGCACACGGTCATGAGTCGGTCGGGGATCACTTCGGCGATGGCGTCGAGCACCGCTCCCAATGTCCATTCGGTCATCGGCCCGCCGATGCGACCGTCAGCCCGAGCAACTCCAATGCGTTGTCCCGCATGATCTTGCGAACGTCGGCGACGCTGAATCCGGTCAGCTCATCGGTGAACGCCAGAGGCGACTCGAGGCCTTCCCCGTGCGGCCAGTCGGACCCGAACAGGATGCGGTCTGCGCCGATCTTGTCCGCCAACAGCGACAAGTCTTCCTCGTAGTAGGGCGACACCCACACGTGCTCGCGCAACGCGTCGACCGGGTCGTTGGGGAACCACCGCGGCTGCTGGTTCGCTACCTTCTTCAATCGCTTGACCAGCCGATGGACCCACTCCGAACCGTTCTCGATGCTGGCCACCCGCAGCTTGGGATGGCGGTCGAACACGCCGTGGACGATCAGAGACGCGATGGTGTCGTGAATCGCGCGGTCGTCGACAACGACCTTGTCCAGCGGATCGGGAGCGGAGAAGGCCTCGAATGTGTCCTTGCCACCCCACATCCCGGCGATCCTCAGATATCCGCTGTCGCCCAGGTGGAATGCCACCGGCACATTCGCCTCGGCCAGGCGGGCCCAGACCGGATCGTGATCGCGATGCCCCAGCGACCGGGGCTTGGGCACCCCCGGCACCGGCGCGGGCCGCACGTGGACGAGCTGTGCGCCCCGCTCAAGAACGAATTCGACTTCCTCGACGGCTTTCTGGGGATCGGCGAGTGAAATCATCGGCGCTGCAATGACTCGGTGATCCGGCCGGTCGAAGCCCCAGTCGTCATCGAGCCACAGGTTGAAGGCGTGCAGCGACGCCATCGTGGCGCCGATGTCGTTCTTGAGCGCCTCTTCGACACCGCAGCCGAAAGTCGGGAATATGAAGATCGTTTCGATGTCCTGCCCATCGAGCACCGCCACTCGGGCGTCCCTGTTCTGGTACTCCGGCCGCAGCTCGAGTTCTTCAACCTTCATCAGGGACGCCGGGTCGACACCGTCGGGTATCTCGCCACGGAACAGCAGGTCCAAGCAGCCCGGCACGATGATCGGGTCGAACGTGGGGTTCGGGATGAACCGGTTGACCCGGTCCCCGATGATCGCCTGGGTGTGCCTCCCGTCGCTGACCATCTGCACGCCGCGCCGGCGGAACTTCTTGTCCAGGTACCGGGTGAAGGCATCCAGCGGCTCGTAGTAGTGGTTGTCGACGTCGATGGCCTGGTAATCAAGATCGCTCATGATCATCCTTTCCGGTACCGGAAATTGTTGTAGCGCTTGTGTCTGCTCGTGGGCCAAGCGCCGGAAAACTCGGTGATCTCTTCTCGAAGAAGCTCATGATCCCTTCGATGACATCCGGCCGCAGCAGCGACTCGTGCATCAGCGTCTCGGCTCGCGCACTGGTGTCAACGACGCCGGAGTTTGCGTCACCGTAGGCCTGCCGTTTGATCACGGCCAGTGAGGCGGGCGAGCAATGTTGGGCGATATCCTCGGCGTAATCGATGGCCCGTTTCATCAGCAGTTCGGGTGCCACGACGTCCTTGACGAGTCCCAACTCCGCCGCTTCGTCGGCATAGAAAGTACGCCCGCTGAGCAACAAGTCGAGGGCAACGCCCCAGCCCACCAGCCGCGGAAGGATCCAGGAAATGCCGTACTCGGCGATCAGTCCGCGCCGCGCGAACGACGTTGCGAACTTGGCACCCTCGGCGGCGAATCGGACGTCGCACATCAGTGCCTGCGTGAGGCCGATGCCGACACACGCGCCATTGATGGCCGCGATGACGGGCTTGCGCAGGGTGGTCACGAAATGCGGGTGACGTTCGCCGACCAACTGCGTCATCTCACGTTGATCCGTGTTCCGAAACGACTCACCGATAGTCGCCATGGAACCCAGATGGGCGCCGGCGCAGAACGCCTTGCCGCGGCCGGTCAGCACGATCACCCGAACCGCCGGATCGTCTTCGGCGCGATCGATGCACGAGTAGAAGCCGGCGGCAAGATCGCCGCCCCACGCGTTCAACCGCTCGGGCCGGTTCAGCGTGATAACGGCGACGCCGGTCGGCCTGCACTCGTACAGGACGGCTTCCTGCGGCGGACGGCCGCCGCCGAACCCCTCCTCGGCGCCGCTCACCGGTCCGACCCGTCAACTACGGCGCCACAGCCGTACATGTTGTGCGGCACCTCCTCGGGTGCGGTGAACGGCTCCCACGGGCCACTGTGTATACATACTGTATACCTATCGGTAGTGTGTTCCGCAAGCTGCCGGCTCACCCGCGGCGATCACTGTCTGTCACCCCGATACCCTATTCCAGCAGCGGCAATGCGTCGGCATCGGCGTTGCGCTCGCTCAGTGGTCGATGAGCCCGAAGCGCTCATAGGCGGCGCGTATCTGGTTTTTTGCCTCGGACGGAAGCTCGGCCTGGGGAGGTCGCGAACCGGGATAGTCACCCACGGGCAGGCCAAGCACCGACGCCGCGTGCTTGAACGCGGCACCCCAATGGGTGAAGTAGTCCGGCCGGCCGGGATAGCAGGTGAACCACGACCGCATTTCGACCCCGAACTGATCCAACCCCGACTCGACGGCGTAGTCCATGGCCTCGACCAGCTTGTCGTTGAAGATCAGGTCCCAGTACTGGCTGAGGATTCGTCGGTGCGGCGTCTCGTAGAGATACCCCGTCGTGCCTAGTTGGCCCGGCCCGACGATCCCGGCACGCAGCCACCCTGCGCGGTATACCGTCGTGTCGCATTCCCAGATCACCAGTTCGGGCGCCAACTCGTGCAGCAGGCGGCTGTTCGCCGGCCGAAACGCGCCCTCCTTCGTCGCGCACACCGCCGGGATCTCCTCGACGACGCGTGCACTCTCGGCGGCGCTGAGGACGTAGCCCGACGACGGCGAATTGAACATCCCCAGCGCGATATCGGTCCGGTCGCTGATGTAGCGAAAGAACCTCAGAACGCCCGCACCGGCGTGCAGTTCCATCATCGGGGTTTGGATGTAGACGATATCGGCCCCCGAGTCCTGGGCGTGCCGTGTCAGTTCGAGGCAGTCCTTGGCCGAAAGCGCTGCCGTGCAAGACTGAATGACAACGCCGCGATCGATGGCCCGCGCCTCTTCGATCGCGACCTCGAGCAAGCGCTTCCGCTCGGCGATCGTCAGAGACCAGAACTCCGCGACACCGCTTGTCACCCAGAGCATCGGGTGTCGCAGATCGCCGACGCAGTGGCGCACGAGCGTGCGGTATGCGTCCCAGTCGATCTCATCCCCGTCGACTCCACAGAACGGTGTGTACAGCGAGTCGCCGATCCCCCTCAGAGCGGTGCGGGCCCACGCGCGCGCCTCGCTCGCCTCAGGCATGGTTCGCTCCTTTGCAGAGTGGGGTTACGGTCAGGTGAAGTCGCTGCCACCGTCGACGTTGACATTGGCGCCGGTCATGTAGGAATTGCGTCGCGACGCCAAAAAGGCTACGACGGGGCCGATTTCGTCTGGCAAACCGGCTCGCGGCAGCTGGGCCGGGTGTCCGAAGTGCTCGGCGATGGCGTCCATCAGCGCGTACGGGTCACTGCCGTCGACGCCCACCGACGACGCCCAGCCGACCAGGGACTCCGACGCGATGCTGCCCAGGGATATCACGTTGACCAGAATCTCATCCTTTGCCAACAGCAGGGACAAGTTCTTGGAGATGCTGTTCACCATCGCCTTCGCGGCGGTGTAGGCGGGCAATATCGTGCTTTGCCGCTGCGTCGAGTGCGCGGAGAAGTTGACGATCCGCGCCCACTGGGCCTTCCGAAGCAGTGGAAGTGCCGCGCGGACGCAGTGCACCATTCCAATCACGCCGTCGTCCACGGCTTCTCGCCACTGGTCGTCGGTCAGGTCTTCGAAGCTGCCCACCGCGCTCGGCCCGACGGCATTGATGAGCACATTGAGTTCGCCGTTCCACCGCGCACCCAGCTCGGCGAACACTGCATCGACCTGTCCGACATCGCGGATGTCGGCGACCAGTCCGATGGCGTCGGGGCTGCCGCGACGGCTCAAGTCTTCGGCGCCCTGATCGAGAACCTGCCGTGAACGGCCGACGATCGCCACTCGCGCACCATCCTCCGCGAAGCAGCGTGCGGTCGCCAGACCCATCCCACGGTTGCCGCCCACCACGACGGCGTTGGCATCCTTGAAGCCCAGATCCATGTCGCTGCGGTGATTTCGTCGTCAGCGCGGCTGGAATCGCTGGGCACCGTCCATGCGGACGACTTCGCCGTTGATGTAGGTGTTTTCGAGCAGATGCTGCGCGAGGCGGGCATACTCGTCCGGCCGGCCGAGCCGCTTCGGGAACGGAATGCCGTCACGCTTGATGATTCTTTCGGCAACCCCGATGCCGACGTGAGCGATCACGGCATACCGCAGGGTGCCCGAGCTCATCGGCCTTGGCCAGCGCCGCTTGGACCGCGTCGTCGTTCAAGACGTCGGTGTGGACATAGGTGGCCTGGTGCCGAGCTCGTCCGCCAACGCGGCGCCCTTGTCATCCGCCACATCGGCGATCACCACGGCGGCCCCGGCGCCGTGCAACCCGCGGACGGTGGCAGCACCGAGGCCTCCGGCGCCACCGGTCACCAGCACAACATCACCCTCGAACGGCACGGCCTCTCCTTACTTGATCGGGTTGACAGTGGCAGAACATCGTCGGCACACGCATCGCCTATCGCGGGTCGCCGACAATTTATCAGAAAGCTTACTATAGCTGTTACGGTAACTGAAGGGCGACGCGGCCGAACTGCGACCCGGAAGGGGGCTGCGAAGTCGCGACGGCGTTTGCTGAGCGCCCAAACGGTATGCTTACCGGTAAGGTTGACAGGTGATGAGGTTGGCCGACGACACTCTCGGTCCTGCGCAGGTGCAGTTCAACGGCTCAGACCGGCGGTAAATTTAATACCGCTGAGCTCCAGCGTGGATTGCGGTCGGCGTAGTGCACCACCAATTGTGACGGAGGTGGCCCAACGTGGCTAAACAGGCAAC
Organism: uncultured Actinomycetota bacterium; assembly: GCA_963811535.1. Classification (GTDB taxonomy): domain Bacteria; phylum Actinomycetota; class Actinomycetes; order Mycobacteriales; family Mycobacteriaceae; genus Mycobacterium. The sequence goes on from CAWERF010000006.1 coordinate 739,322, forward strand.
CGCCGAAAAGCGTCAGCGACGCGAACGCGGGTCCATTAATCCGGACGACATCATCGACGGCGCATTCGAACTCGCCGATGAGGTCTCCATCGACAACTTGAGCATGCCGTTGCTGGGCAAGCACCTGGGCGTGGGCGTGACAAGCATCTACTGGTACTTCCGCAAGAAGGACGACCTCCTCAACGCGATGACCGATCGTGCACTGAGGAAGTACGTCTTCGAGACGCCGTACGTCGAGGCCAGCGACTGGCGAGCGTCGCTGCGAAATCACGCTCGCATGATGCGCAAAACCTTTCTGAGCAGCCCGATCCTGTGCGATTTGATTCTCATTCGGGGCGCCCTGAGCGATAAGGCGCGGCGGCTGGGAATCGGGGAGATGGAGAAGGCGATCGCCAGCCTTGTCGAAGCGGGTCTGTCACCCGCGGACGCATTCGACACGTATTCCGCGGTGTCTGTGCACGTGCGCGGTTCAGTGGTGCTCGAGCGCCTGTCCGAGAAAACTCGGGCGTCGGAGAACGGTGGTCACGAGATCGACGAGCCCTCGGCGATTGATCCCAAGACCACCCCGCTGATCGCGAAATTGAGTGCGAAGGGTCACCGTATTGCCGTGGCCGACGAACACAATTTCGAGTACGGCCTCGAGTGCATTCTCGACCACGCGAGCAGGTTGATCGAAAAGCGGTAGGACTCGGTGATGGTCGCATCGACGTCGGAGGGCATCACGACGAAGTCGGCCAGGGTCGACCGCTGCGGTCTGTTCGGCCAGCACTCGCGTGAAGCCTCCACCGATCTCGACCTCTGGCCGAAAGCGTGCGGCCCGTGCCGGCTCTGAGCTCTGCCAGATCGGCAACGCCCAGTGAAATCGCCGCCGCCGGGAAGGGAAGGACCGCCTAACATGGGATAACGATGACGAGCAGGTTAGGCGGTTCAACTCGCGGGCGGCACCGCGGTGGGTCCCGCATGGTCGTCACCGCGATTCCGCGGATGCCCCGTCGTCGCCCGCGACCGGTGCTCGTCGCCGTCACCGCCGTCGTGGTGTGTGCGGTGCTGATCGCCGCCGGCGAGGGCGACGGGCACGGTGATCCCGGTGCCGTCCTTCGTGCTTGGCTGGCGCTGGTCCTGCCTGCCCCGGCGGCCAATCGTGCGGTGCCCGACGCGGCGCCGAACGCCGCCCTCAATCGGCTAGACGAGCACATCAAAGAGGCCACCGCCGACGCGGCCGCAAATGGCGCGAACATCTCGGTGCAGGTGCTGGACCGCGTCACCGACCAGAATGTGTCGAACGGAAGCAACGCCACGATCGCAACCGCGTCGGTGGCGAAACTGTTCATAGCCGATGATCTGCTGTTTCGGCAATCCCAAGGGCAAATCCAGCTGTCACCCGTCGACCGCGCGGAGCTGGATGCCATGCTTGCGTCCTCGGACGACAATGCCGGGGACGAATTCTGGACCCGCGGCGGCGATGACGACATCATCACGCGGGTAGCTGCGCGTTACGGACTCACCGCGACGCTCCCGCCGCATGACGGACGGTGGTGGAACACCCACACGACCACCGCCGACCTGGTCCGGTATTACGCCATGCTCCTCGACGGGTCGGGCGGGCTGCCGCCGGATCAGGCCGACGCCATCGTCAACGACCTGTCGCGGTCCACCCCGCGGGCCGTCGACGGCTATTCACAGCGGTTCGGCATACCGGACGGTCTCTACGCCGAACAGGTCGCGGTCAAGCAGGGCTGGATGTGCTGTGTCGGCACTGCCTGGATGCATTTGTCGACCGGCATAATCGGCCCGCAGCGCCGTTATGTGATGGTTATCGAGTCGCTGCAGTCCACCGACGACGACACCGCGCGTGCCACCATCACGCAGGCGGTCAAGACGATGTTCCCGAACGGCCGCATCTGATTTTGGCCGCCGGATCTCATCGACGCGGGCTCTGATACGGCGCTGAGTCCGGGAGCGGTGGTCGCCGATCATGCGGGCCGGTGCTATCTCGCCGGGGTGCGGGGATGGTGGCGATTCCGCGGTAGCCACCGCCGAGGATTGTCGCGCTGGCTAGTGAGTAGGTGAGCTACGGTCGCGCGGATGAATCGACAAGCCGCGCCGGCTCCCCAGCTGTTGTCCAAGCCTGCGATCCAGTCGCAGTCTTCGCCGCCCGCGGCCAGACCGGCGCGATAGCGAGTGCCCAGTTCGTCACGTTTCGCGATACGGCGGCGGCCGCGAGAGTCTAAACGTCGCAGTTGCGGGGTCATAGGTGCTTCACATGGTCACGCGTCTACCGTGATCGCGAAACCGCGCCGACGATACCTGGGGCAGCCACCGCGGCGATATACCCCAGAATCAGCGAGTTTGCTGCCAAAGTCAGGTGTGGTCGCCCATCAAAACGGCGACTGAACCGCATCACCGAAGGGAGCGCGCCCGATATGCCACAACATGCCGGTGTCGACGGGTGGGAACTGCGTACCTGCGCGCGGCGAGGACACGTCACCTACGCCCCTGATGACCCGGCACTTGCTGAGCGGCTCAGCGGAAAGACGGGGCTGGGCGAAGTCTGGCGGTGCCTGCGCTGCGGTGAGTTCACGCTCGGTTCCCCGGAAGGCCACGGGCCGGCCGACGACGCCCCAATGGTCCTGCGGGGCAAGGCGCTACGTCAGGCCATCATCGTGCGTGCCCTCGCCGTGGAACGTTGGGTGCGTGCCGTGCTGATCGGGCTCGCGGCCTGGGCGGTTTGGAAGTTTCGCGGCGCGCAGGGATCTATCCAGGCCGCCGTCGATCGGGACATGCCATTGCTGCGCGCCACCGGATTCAAGGTCGACCAGATGACCGCGGTGCACGAATTGGAGAAAGCGCTGGCCACTAAGCCGTCCACCCTGACCTTGCTGGTGGTCATCTTGGCCGCCTACGCCCTCCTCGAACTCGTCGAGGGCCTGGGGCTGTGGCTGTTGCAGCGATGGGGCGAGTACTTCGCGGTCGTGGCCACCGCGATCTTCCTCCCGCTAGAGGTCCACGATCTGACGAAAGGGATTACCCCCACCCGCGCGGTGACCTTTGCGATCAACGTCGCCGCAGTGATCTACCTCTTGGTGTCCAAACGTCTCTTCGGCCTGCGCGGTGGGCGCAAGGCCTATGACGAAGAACGCCGCGGAGAGCAGCTCCTTGACATCGAACGGGCCGCGACGAGCCGCTGACACCCAGCCGGATCGGCCAGGGCCGGCAGCCACCATCTGGCGGCCTCTGCTGAGCAAGCAGCACTCGGCCCACCTCCGAACAGACCAGGCACCCCAGGACGTCGCGGAACCAGTCGAAAAGAACAGCACCCCAAACTATTCGGCGCTGCATGACCAATTACGGGTCATCTCTTAGTGGTGTTCCCCCTTGCCCCAGTGCGTGAATCCGGCACGCTGCGCGGATTCCTCGTCCTTGAACCAGAGTTCGGCAATCGTTTGCTTGTAGTTGGGGCTGTCCGGCGTGTGGTACAGCATCGATTGCTCGTTGCCCTTGATCGTCCACCCGGGCGGGCCACTGCCACCGGTGCCGGCCTTGGCCGAACCCGCACCGTACGGACCGGCCTTGCCCCAGTGCGTGAATCCCGCACGCTGCGCGGATTCCTCGTCCTTGAACCAGAGTTCGGCGATGGTTTGCTCGTAGTTGGGGCTGTCCGGAGTGTGGTACAGCATCGAATCCTCGTTGCCCTTGATCCGCCACCCCGACGGGCCACCGCCACCGGCAGCAACCCGTGCCGACCCGGCACCGTAGGGCTCCTCGTGCCCGTCCCCCTTCCGGCCGGCCAACTTCGCCGCGGCCACGCCACCCGCCGCTGCCGCAGCCGCGCCGGCCGCCAGCTTGCCGCCCTTGCCCCAGTGCGTGAATCCGGCACGCCGCGCGGAGTCCTCGTCCTTGAACCAGACGTCGTGGACGACCTGGTTGTAGTTGGGGCTGTCCGGCGTGTGGTACAGCATCGAACCCTCGTGACCCTTGATCCGCCACCCCGACGGGCCACCGCCACCGGCAGCAACCCGTGCCGACCCGGCACCGTAGGGCTGCTCGCCCGCGGCAGCGCCGGCAAATTTCGCGGACGGCTCACCACCACCTCGATACCCCGCGGTGATCGGCACCTCGCGCTTGACCCGGCGAATCATGAACGCGAAAGTCAGCAGCAGGCCCAGCACAAACGAGATGGCCATCAGCCACCAATTCACGTTATGCATCATCGTGCTCCTATCTCACGCGAGCCGGGCAGGGCCGCGAGAGCCTCTTCCCTGTTCCTGAGCTTGATCGAGACAACGGTGATCAGCCACGCGACCACCGAACCCACAACGAAAGCGAGCAGATACCACAACCATTGGACGACGAAATCCATATCGAGCTCTCCTTAACCGAGGACGATCACAACGCGGCGGTTCTGGGCCCGCCCGTCCGGTGTGTCGTTACTCGCCACCGGAGCCGACGCACCAAGTCCCTTTGTGGTCACGTGGTCACCCGCAACACCCTGCGACACCAAATAGTCGGCGGCGGACTTGGCCCGGTTTTCGCTCAACGGCGCGTTGATCGCGTCATTGCCCGTGTCGTCGGTGTAACCGTCAACCGTCACCCTCGCATCCGGACATGCCTTCAGCTTGGCCGCAATTTGACTCAAAACCTGTTGGCTGCCGGCGCTCAACGTGTAGCCATCGGTGTCGAAGGTGATCGGTGTGCTCAGCAGAGCCGACATATCGGCGGGCAGATTCGCACATCCGGTGGCTGGCTTGACCACAATCTGGTTGTTGATCTTCAGGTTTGGCCATGCCGCCCTCGCCGCAGTCTCGACGGCGGCCTTTTCACCGTCGGAGCCGACCGTCCCGGTCAGGGTAAGGGTGTCTCCGTCCAACTTGTAATTGAAGTCGGGAATGTTTGCGGCCGCCTTCAACACCCCGCCAAGCCCGGAGAAATCGGGGACGCTGACGCCCGGCTTGACGTTGAGGTTGTCGACCACATTAACGCCCGGGCCCCACGCGCCTGTCAACGCGCCGAGCAACGACGCTTTGGTGGCGTCATCGGGCAGATCACCGCTGAGGGTGACACTGTTTCCGTTGCGGATAATCGACAGCGGCGCAAACGATAACGCGGGCGCGGCGACATTCGGGCCAGTCAACGAGACGCTGGGTTCGGCCACACTCACCGACGGTGGGTTGGCGCTCGGGGCGCTGACCTCTGTTTTGGATTTGTTCCACACGCCGTGCCCGAGCGCGCCCAGCAGCAACGGAATCGCCACCAGGCAAGCCAGCCATCCCAGACCCGGAGGCCGTCGATAGAATTTGGAAGCGGTTCGCCATTCGGTTACCTGGCGAGGATTTTCGGAACTTGACATGAACCAACCTCCTCAACAGACCGCATAGTCTGCTTCTCGAATCTTCAGATCATAGAACTTTCGACAGGCCAATAGAAGCTCCACCGAAAGTGAGACCTGACCCCGGTCAATTGGTGCATCTCGAGTGAGAATCTTGCGCCGCAAATGTGGCGCAAATGCCGCGCCGGCACGATGATTGTCGCCGCCGGCCGCACGACTCCAGGTTCGTCGCCGGGCGCTCGTCGTCGTAACCGAAGGGTTCGTAGCCGACGATGGTGGTGTGTGGGAAGCCGTCACTGACGACTCGCCTGGATTCCGGCGGACCATCGATCAAGCGCGGATCCACGCACGCCACGAGGACCACCGCTGCGTCGCGCAGCGGCGCAGTAAACGGCGCCATGGACGCATGCCGATGCGCCGGTATTTTGGGGTGTCGAGCCGCCTGAAGGCCAGGCGTAGGCTTGCGAACCGAAACCGTTGTCTTCAGTTGCGCGACTGGGTAATTGCCCGTACGGTTTGGAACTTTGCTCAAAGGATTGCGCATGACCGATCTGAACGCCACGTTGCCTCCCGCGGTGCGCAGGGCGCTGGAGCTGCTCGCCGATCCACCAGTCAAACCGGATGTCAGCAACGGCTATCTCGATCTGCTGGGCGCCGGGTTGCCGACAGGGACCCCTGCGGTTGAGGCGCTGTTCGCCTCGCCGGTCGGGTCTATGGTCTACGACAACATGCAAGCGCTGGTGCGCAGGCTGTTCAGCGCCTTTCAACAGCCCACGGAGTGGTTGAATATCCCGGCCGGCGGGGTCGCGCTGGACGTCGGCTGCGGCCCCGGTACCGTGACCGCGTCGCTGGCGCGCGCCGCGGGCCCGGACGGGCTGGCTCTGGGCCTCGACATCTCCGAGGCGATGCTGGCCCGCGCGGTGCGCGTCGAAGCGGGACCACAGATCGGTTTCCTGCGGGCGGATGCGCAACGGCTGCCGCTGCGCGACGAGACGGTTGATGCGGTGGTCTCGATCGCCGTGCTGCAGCTGGTGCCGGATCCAGCGGCGGCGCTGGCGGAGATGGCGCGGGTGCTGCGAGCGGGCGGACGGCTGGCCGTGATGGTTCCCACCGCCGGGTGGGGCGCCCGGTTTTGGCGGATGCTGCCCAACATCGGGGCCCATCTGTTCGGTGAAGACGAAATCGGCGACATTCTCGAAGACCACGGCTTCACCAGCGTGCGGACCAACAACTTTGGCACTCTCCAGTGGGTGCGGGGCAAACGCGGGTGACACGGCCTGGGCCGGGGGGCGGCGGGGCAAGTTGTCCTCAGCCAATCGATCTGTCGCAGAGTGGCGGGCTCGCTACCTGCGGTGCAGCAGATAGGCTGACCGACCCCTCCTGCATTTCGGTCGACGTATCTGTCGAAAAATGGACTGACCGAGGTTGACGCGGGAAGAGCAGCCGAGAAGGAGTCAGCGAGTGACCGATAACAACAATGACCAAAGACCTGAGGAAGTCACCGCGGAGAGGACCTCCGCGTTTCGTGCCGACTTCAGCAATGAGCAAGACGCTGCGGCCACCGCCGGTGCCGAGGCCCAGCTTTTTGGTGTGGAGGGCCCGCCGCCGGGCTCGGCATTGCTGGTGGTGAAGCGCGGGCCGAACGCCGGGGCGCGGTTCTTGCTGGACCAGGCCATCACGATGGCCGGTCGTCACCCGAATAGTGACATCTTCCTCGACGACGTCACCGTTAGTCGCCGGCACGCCCAGTTCCGGTGCGTAAGCGGCGAATTCCACGTTGTCGACGTCGGCAGCCTCAACGGCACTTACGTCAACCGTGAACCCGTGGACTCGGCTGTGCTGGCGAACGGCGACGAGGTGCAGATCGGCAAATTTCGATTGTTGTTCCTGACGGCCCAACGAGCCCGCGACACTGAGACGTGACCGCTGGCTCCAGTGACGAACCTGATACTTCCGCGCGGCCGGATGTCCGTCGGCGGCGGCGCCAGGGAGAGTGGTGGAAGTCGGCTTGTCGATCGCATCGGTGAACGCGATGTGTGCAATGGTGATGGGACCGAGATGCACAGGGAACTCTCCTTGCCAAAGCCAGAGATTGAGCGCGAAGCCGCAGACCATGCCAACTGCGGCTCCCCATTGTGTCGCGTAGCGCGTAAGCGTGCCAAGCAGGAAGACGCCAAGCAAGCATCCATACGCGACACATGGTTCGTTCTTATCCGGGCCGCAGCCACGTTTATCGTTGGCTCGCTTACCAGCGTTATGGTCGGTAAGGCATCTGTGCGAAAGGCCATTGTTGTTGGAACTGTCTTGCTTACACTCGCTGCGGCTTCCTCGCGTGGCTATGCGGCGCACACAGCAGTCAGCGACAGCGCGCAGGCAACGCAGGCGCCAGATGCGGCTCCCGCACCTGACTTCGCAACAGTCTCCAAGCTGATGAACGATGCGATTGCGGCACATAGGCTGCCAGGTGCCGTGGTTGTGATCGGGCACGGTGGCAAGATCGTCTTCCACCAGGCTTATGGCTCGCGCAAGCTTGCAGGCGAACCGGGGCTAGATGGATCGCCTGCACCTGCAGAGCCGATGACCGAGGACACGATCTTCGACATGGCGTCGTTGACGAAGGGCCTCGCAACGGCGACTGCCGTCATGCAGCTTTACGAACAAGGCACGGTTCAGTTCGACGATCCCGTGCAGAAGTATTTGCCTGACTTCAACACGGCGAACGATCCACAGCGTGCAAAGGTGACGGTTCGCATGTTGCTTACGCACACTTCAGGCGAACCGGGAGACGTAAGCCTCAAAGATCCGTGGGGACTGGACGGAGCCGATAAAACAGAAGGCATTCATCGTGCGCTCACCACGCCGTTGCAGTCGGGTCCCGGTGAGGTGTTCCGCTACTCCGACATCAACTTCATTCTGCTTGGCGCGCTGATCGAGAAAGTCACCGGCGAGGCAGAAGACGTTTACGTTCAGCAAAACGTATTTGCGCCGCTTGGCATGGAAGACACCGACTATCTTCCCCCAGCCAAAGCATGTGGTCCACACCAGATGAGAGGAGCTGCGATTGCATGGGCGCCCGCGCCAAAAGGGCGCGTGCTGGTCGCTTGTCCTGCAGGTACATGGAGCACCAGTCTTTTGTCGCGCATCGCACCCACAGCACGTGACGACGAAAGCAAAACCGATCCGAGCAAGAATCCCGATTATGATTACCTGCTTCGGGGCGTTGTGCATGACCCGACGACGCGCCGCATGGGTGGAGTGGCCGGGCATGCCGGTGTGTTCTCGACGGCGCACGATGTCAGCATCTATGCGCAGGCCCTGCTTGATCGGCTTGCGGACCGCCCGAGCAAGTTTCCGCTGAAGCAAGCGACTCTGGAGTTGATGACGACTCCTGAGCAGCCCGGACATACCGCGCAACAACTCGAAGCAGCGAACCATGCCGCCCGAGAAGCCATCGCAAAGACACCAAACACAGCAGATCCGCTGCTCGCTCCGAACTATCCGGCGATCAAGGAACAAAACCTGCGCGGCTTTGGCTGGGATATCGATACGGCCTATTCCAAGCCGCGAGGTATGATCTTTCCCATCGGTAGCTTTGGCCACACAGGCTTTACCGGAACCACGCTTTGGCTGGACCCAGGCTCAGATACCTACGTAATTCTGCTCGCGAACGCAATCCATCCGCGAGGCAATCCACCGATCTCGAATCTGCGAGGTGAAGTGGCTACGGCGACAGCCGAGGCCCTGGATGACGCACTGCTGTAAAGAAACTCATTCTGTTCGCATGCCGCTCGATATTGTTGTGCCCACGACGAGTACGACAGCTAGTGACGCATGCGGAAGACGGCGCGGGGAGAAGACGCAATGGCCGCGCGCGCGTCCTTGTGCCCTGGCCTCGCGAGCGCGCGGGCGAAGTCGGCGCAGCCATTGTGCCGCTACCCGCGGTCCAGTAGCGCAGCGGCCGGCCCGGCCGCCGGGACGGAGACCTGAAGGGCGCCACAAATCCTGCGCAATTGACGATGACCCCAGCGGCGTCGCCATCCGGGAATCAACGCGTGCGCAAGCCAGCCGCTACCGCTACCGGCGGGGATGCCTGCAGATCGGCCTGGCTCTCCCCGCCGGGCCCCACTTCGCCGACCCGAGCTTGGACCGCGGTGGCGTGATCGACTAGCGACCCGACAGGCCCAGTGTCAAACGAGGGCGCCGCCAGCATTCGATCGACTTGTCGGCATCGCTCGACGTCGCCCGCTGAAACTGGGGGCGCAAAAAGGCGTTGGATAGCGATGGCGCTAGCGGTCACAATCAGAAACAGGCTGAGAATCATCTGCACAGAGACGAGCAGGCGCGTGAATCCGCTGACCGGATGTATATCGGCTATGCCGGTGGTGGTGGCGGTGCCGACGCTGAAGTATGCGGCGTCGATTCTACTGAGCCCTGGGTCGAATGCTTGTATTGGCGAATCTGCCGAGAGAAAGTAGTACAGGAGCGCAAACCACCCCTCAACGTATGACGTGGCCGAAAGCACCTGTGTAAGGACAACTCCTGGTTGCCTCTGAGTCCTCGGGCTTTGTCGATGGGTCCACACCGAAGCCAGGGCGTACGCGAAATAGGTAGTTCCAACAAGGAGGGTGAATACGATAAGCGCCACGTCGCCCGCCCCAGACGGCGTCCAGATGCTGAGTATGACCCAGGGCAGGGCCGCGATCAGCAGCGCAACCAGCCCATGAACGCGTACGGGTACTTCGTCGTCGGGGACGGGAAGAATCAATCGGAGGGTCGGCGCTACCGCGCGTAATAGCCGCCGCGAGTTACGGAGTCGCGCGTCGACAATGGCGTCCAGGAAGGTGCCGCCTGCGCGCGAGGCGCGTGTTGGTGCTGGACCGTTCGATGGCATGCCCGCACAGTACTGCCGGACGACTGGTTCCGACGCAACGTCGTTCGGCGCGTCGCTGGATCAGCAGCACACCCGGCCCGTACCGAGCCGCGGATCATCAAAGCGCCTGTGTCGCCACGTTGGGGCCAGTTCGGACGCTGACAGCGCGGTCCCCTGTCGCGACACATCCTGTCGATCTGCTGATTGGTCGTGCCATCGACGCCGAGACACTGTCGGATGATGATCGGGTTACGAGAGTGGGGGACAACTTCATCGTGCCATTTCATCACTGTGACGAAAGCGCCGTCACAACCAAGGTTGGGCCTGCCGCCTGAATCCACGTGAAATCGGTTGGGCTGTAGGGCGTCCGCGCAAGCCCACCGGGTCGCGTCCGGGTGCACGTTCGTTGGCGCCGGCCTCTGACCAGCCCTGCGACTGAGATCAATTGCGGTTGATAGCCGGTCGGTTCATCGGGATCCGCGCCCCGGCAAGACGTTTCAATCATCTCCACCGCCAGCTCGCGCACCCTCTCACGGTCAGCGTTTCATGGATAATCTGCTCAGAATTCGCCGCAGTTGGGTGTGGTGGGCAGCCCGTTGAAGCGGGCGGCGATCCATTGCATGGCCGGCTCACCATCGACAAGCGCCGTCAATATGTGGTTGGTGCCGGTTTTGTTGAGGAATGGCGGCTCTTCGTTGGTGCGGAATTCGACGTCGGCGCCCAGGGCGCACCAGTCGCGGCCGAGCTGATTGGCCGCGGTCCACGGCACCACCGGGTCGTAGCGGTTGCTGTCGATGAGCACCGGCGCGTTGGGTTTGTAGCGTCCGATGCGCTGCAGATCGAGCAGGGTGCTGAACGGTTCCTCGTTGGCCAGTTGGTTGAGGTCTTTGTTGAAGTAGGGCTGCAGATGCCGGAAGGCGAAATCGAGTTGGGTTTGTCCGACGCACTGGCGCGACGTCGAATCGAGCATGGCCGCGCCGCGCGGAGTGAGCTTGGAGCGGATCGCATCGGCGGCCTCGGGATAGGCGCCGATGAGGCCGTTGAGCAGGTAACCCATGACACCGACCAGGACGCTGCCGTCGAGGTAGGGCATGATTTCCTTGAGGTTGGCCGGCGGCGCGCCGGCATAGGTGCCGACCACGTGCAGCTCGGGTGCGTAGGACGGGGCCAATTCGGCGGCTGAGGCCGTCGCCCCGCCGCCTTGGGAGTATCCCCAGAACGCCACCGGCCCGTGTGGATCCAGGGATGTTCCCGGGAGGCGCATGGCCGCGCGGGCGGCATCCAGAACGGCCTGGCCCTCGGCGAGGCGGTTCACATAGGTGTGCATCGGCGGTGTGCCCAGGCCCTCGTAGTCGGTCATCACGATGGCGAACCCACGGGCGACCAGCGTGGCGACGAACAGCTCCTCGTAGTTGAACCAGAGGTCCCACCCACCGGAATAGTGGATGCCCTGGTTGAACATCCGCGACGGGGCGCACTGATTGCCCTGGCCATACACGCCCGCCGCGTAGCTGAGCAGCGGGCGCGGCCCGTTGCCCGGCCAGGGGTTGTCGGGCTCGAAGTAGGTGCCGGTGACAGCGATCAAGTTGCCCCGCGCATCGGTGCTGCGGTACATGATCCGGGTACCGGTCGCGAGGATGGCGCCCAACTGGCCGGACGGCTCCAGCACCAGCCGCGACGGCTCCGTGCGGATCAGATCACCCGGTTGACCCGGCGGCAAAGGATCCGGCGGAGTGTAGAAATCCGCGTACTGCGGTTCGTCCCCGCCGCCGTCCGCCGCCGCCGTCCCCACACCGAATATGGGTAAACCGATCAACAACAGGACGGTGACCAGTCCCCCGAAACGGCGCACCGGGCCGGCCACTGCCGCAGGGGAAATCACTCTCGCCGCCACTAGTGCCAACGCGGCCGCAGCGGTGCGTCCAACGGTGTGCCTCATCGCGTCGCCTCTTACCGATAGTCTGCAGCAGGTCGGGACGGTTCCTAACGATCGTTAGTTCGCCATGTGGACGCTAGCAACAGTGGCCTACTCGGTCAAGACGGCGGATATTATTGAGCTCACCGCTGCTTGCGCAGTTCGGCCGCCCGAATCGATGTGGCGAACGGACGTTCGTTACGATGGCGGTTGATCCCTCTTTGGGTATTCGGGTACGGCGCCAAGGGGGTGGCGACGAAAGGTGAGTGTGGTGCCCCAGATCACGTCGGCGAAAACCGTGTCGGCGCTATTACCGGATCGTGTTACCGCCGACGGCACCCGCCGCCGATTGCTGGAAGTGGCGCTGGTGCAGTTCGCCGAACTCGGGTACCACGGCGTGTCGGTGCGCGATATCGCCGCGGGCGTCGGTATTAAGGCCAGTTCCGTCTACGCGCACCTGCAGTCCAAACAACAGCTTCTGTTCGAACTGTCGCTGCTGGGGCATCTGGAGCATCGCGACCACCTCCAGCGAGCACTGCTGGAATCGGGCTCCGATCCGCGGGACCAAGCCGAGCGTCTCGTTGCGGCGCATGTACGCGTGCACGGCACCTATCCGCTGCTAAGCCGCGTGTGCAACCGTGAACTCGCCGCGCTGCAACCCGACAACCGAACGCAAGTGGAGGCGGTGCGTGACCAGTCTGGTCAGATGATGCTCGACGTCATCAGGCGTGGCAGCGAACTCGGGGTGTTCACGATCGCCGACCCTTGGCTGGCAGCCGCAGCCATCGGTGCGATCGGCACGCGGGTCGCCGAGTGGTGGAACGACGACCTCGGCTACCGCATCGACGACGTCGCGGCGACCTACGCGCTTTTCGCACTCCGCATGCTGACCGATGGCCAAACGGCCCCCACGGTTGAGTGAATTCGTGGCCCGGCGATTGGCGCAGCAGCTCCGGCAAGATCGGCAATCTCTACAAAACCGGGTCGTTGAACCACTGACTAATCCGCCGCAATACCTTTCCTGTCTTCGGCTATCGCATACGATCACCAACGCAAGGAGCAGGACCCTACGTCAGGCCACTTTTACACCGCTCCTGGGACGTCATCGTCGCCGGGCTCACCCGCTGGAGTCCTGGTCCCGCTGGAGTCCTGGTCCACATCTGACCGCGCCAGATTATCGGCACCGGCTCGTGCGATGAAATACGTTGCAGCGCGGCCCAATAACGAATACGACGTAGTCTACCGGTAACCCGCCATATTCGATCCTGCCGTATTCGTGTGGTCGGATGCCGCCGTTGACAACCGCTGCCGCGGCTTCGGCTGCTTCAGCAGTCTTGGGCTCGTCGAGGCGCGGCCGTCATGAGATCGAGTGCAGATGCAGCTGGAGGCCGGTGCCGGCCAGGCTTACCCCGGCGTTCCCGCTGACCCCGACGCCTTCCAGTCCGGCTTGCGGCGCCACTCGAGCAGCAGAGGTGGGAGCACCCCGAGCGCGAGAATCCCGGCCAGGATCAGCAGCCCGTATAGCAGGGGGCTCGCGTGGCCGAACTGTGATGGTGGCACGAAGCCGATCAGGAACGCGGCCACCGATGACGCCGCTCCGAGTGCGCACTGCAGGCCCAGCGCGGGCGTCCGGTACCCACGGGGATGGTCGGGTTGCGTGTGCCGCAGTCTGATTGCGGCAATGAACATCAGCCCGTACATGATCAGATAGACCTGGGTGGCCATCGCGGCGAATATCCAGTACGCGCCGTTGACAGTCGGGATCACCGCATAGAGGAAGCCGATGACAGTGATCACGACGCCTTGTGCGATGAGGATGTGCAGCTGGATGCCCTCATCGTTCACCTTCTGGAAGTACGGGGGAAGGTAGCCCTGTTCGCGTCCGATCTTGAGCAGCCCCTCGGACGGGCCGTCAAGCCAGGCGATCATTCCGCCGAGGGCCCCAATCGCCAGCGCGACCGCGACCACCGGCAGCGCGAACCCGAGATGGAGGTGCTCGAGCAGGGCATCGAACGCCTGCATCACCCCGGCCGTGAGGCTGATCGTCTGCGTGGGGATTACCCATGAGATCGCCAGCGTAGGGAAGACGAAGATGGCGAGGACGACTACCGAGGCGACGAACATCGCCTTCGGGAACTCTCGGCCCGGGTCGCGCAGCTCGTCGACGTGCACGGCGTTGACCTCGACACCGGCGTAGGTGAAGAAACTGTTGACGATCAGCACGATGCCGGCCAGCCCGTTCCATGCCGGCAGGACGTGGTGAACGTCCATCGGCGCCGCCGAATGGTTGCCCTGCAGCAGATAGATCATGCCGAGAACGACAAGCAGCGCCCCAGGAATCAGGGTTCCGATCAGGGTGCCGCTCGAGGCGAGCTTGGCGACCAGTCCGGGCCCGCGAGAGGACACCAGCACGCTGCCCCAGAACAGCACGACGATGATCACCGCGGTGTAGACGCCGTTGTTGGCAAGGCTCGGGTTGATCACGTAGGCGAGCGTGCCGGCCACGTAGGCCAGCAGGGCCGGGTAGTAGAAAATGGTCTGCGCGAACTGGCACCACACTGCGAGCAGCCCCATCGGCGCGGAGATGCCCTCGCGCACCCAGTTGTAGACGCCGCCCTGCCACCCCGAGGCCAGCTCGGCGGAGACCAGCGACGCGGGCAACAAGAAAACGATCGCCGGCAGCACATACAAAAACACTGAGGCCAGTCCGAACACCGACAGGGCCGGCGCGGAGCCGAGGTAGCCGACCGCGCCAACCGTCATCATCGCGATGGCGGTCCAGCTGATGAACGTTGCGCCCCGTTGACGCGCCGGGGCTTTGTCCCTTGCGCGCGCAAACACCCGCGGTGCGCGCAGGCGTGCGGGGCCAATCGCGTGCATGATGCCCATCGTGCGGTCAGCTTAGTGCGCACGGTCGCACAATCTCGACAGTAACGTGCGCCCGTCATAAAGTCTTTTGGACAGCCACTCGAGACCAACCGCGAAAAGTGCCAACTCCATTGAGAACAGACACCCCAGGGGTGGTGTAGTAGTTGGGCCGGACCGAGGACGCGAGTTGTGTTGTTGCACAACGTGATAACGAATATGCCAACGTTACTGATGGATAATCAATTATCCATGAACGGTGCAGCACCGCAACGGTATTCAGCCACAGGCGTGGGAAACCTCTCCGCTCTGGGCGGGGGTGTCCGTGCGGTGAGGGAAGCCGCACACCCAGTCCAGGTCATTTGTCGAATGCCTGTGATGCTGCGGTACTGATCCTGGAACTTGACATGGATGGGCAGGGCGTGCCGGGCGCCGCTTGTGACGCCTTTCTCGATCGTGTCTCTTGGGCGCAGGCAACGGCTTTCCTCGCGGCTACGCTGGCGAATTGACGCACCACCATCGGCAACACGCGCACATCGACCCCAGGTCTTAGTCGCAGTCCGCGCCGTTGGCGCAGGGGGGGAGGAACCCCAGCAAACGGGCTCCCACCCACGCGCAGCGCCGCAGGGGCGGTTACTCACTCGAGCCGGGAATCACCCGGGTTACGAAATCGTCCATGCCACGGCTGACCCGGAGCTTGCCGCCACCACCAAAGAAGTGACGGGCCGGGATCCTCTTAGAGAAGACGTCGCCATCAGTGTCGAAGCCGCGCACTACGATCTCGCCGTCGAGACAGTCCTCCACAGTCATCGAGTCGGCGGCGCTATACAAGATCACATCGCCTTCGACGATCATGTCGGGGGTCACCAGTTCCGTGTTGATCTCGGTGCCAGATGAATCGCTCACACCGTCCACCGTACGCCTGCGCCGCGGCATAGTCAACGAAACACTATGTCCCAGAACCCGTTTAAACCTATTGAATGGAGATACCGATGACGACCACCACGAACGACATCAGGTCTGGATGACCGTTATTACGCTGTAACACAACGTGATACGCCCATCTCAGAGTGCCGCACCCCAATACACCAGCCGCGCGACCATCACCCTGGCGAAAACACTTCTCGACCACGTCGAGCCGTGACGGCGTATGCGGGAACTCGGCCTTGGCCCGGTACACAGCCCCAGCAGACAACACGACAGTTGCAGCCCGTGTGATCTGACACAACAACAGCTGCCAATCGTTGTTGCTCAGGACATCGACCTCGTCGGATTGAATCGCCCTGGTTCCGATGGAGGCTCGGGCTATTGGATTTCGACCAGGGGTTGGTCGGTCCGTTTCGTAGCGTAGAACGTGGCTTCGAACTCTGCGGGCGGTATGTCGTTGAGGTAGCCGTGGAGGCGGCTGGTGTTGTGCCAGTGGACCCAGCTCAGGGTGGCGAGTTCGACGTCTTCGACGGTTTTCCAGGGTCCTGTTCGGGCGGGTCCGTAGATGAGTTCGGACTTGTAGTAGCCGTTCACGGTTTCGGCCAGGGCGTTGTCGAAGCTGTCTCCGACGGTGCCGATCGAGGGAACCGCACCGATCTCGGCGAGGCGTTCGCCCCAGCGGATGGACGTGAACTGAGATCCGGCATCGGAGTGACATCGCAGTCCCGCCAACGTCTTTCCGCGTGACCAGCGGGCCATCTCGATCGCGTCGAGCACCATCGTGGTGCGCATATGGCCAGCGACGCGCCAGCCGACGATCATCCGGCTGAACGCGTCGGTGATGAAGCAGACGTAGGCCACACCGGCCCAGGTGGGCACGAATGTCAGATCGGTGACCCACAGCTCATTGGGCGCGGTCGCGGTGAAATCCCGGCCCACCAGATCGGGATGACGCGCCGCGGCGGGGTCGGTCTTGGTGGTGCGGACCCGTTTGCCGCGGCGAGTTCCGGCGATGCCGGCGGCCCGCATATGCCGGGCGACCTGATCACGTCCGACGTCGTGGCCAGCACGGCGGGCTGCTTTCCACAGCTTGCGGGCGCCGTAGACGCGATAGTTGTCTTCCCAGATCTGCCGCAGCGCCGGCCCCAAGACGACGTCGCGGCAAGCTCGCACAGAGGGCGGACGCGCCTTGCTCGCGTAGTAGGTGCTCGGGGCCACCTGCACGCCTGCTGATCGCAGGACAGTGCAGATGGGCTCGACCCCGAACTCGTCGCGGTTAACGTCGATGAAGGCGACTACTTCTTGTGTTGGCGGTCGAGCTCCGCCCCGAAGAAACTGGCCGCTCGCTTCAGAATTTCGTTGGCACGCTTCAGTTCTCGGATATCCTGCTCAAGTTCCCTGACCCGCTGCGACTCCGCGGTCGACACCCCGGGCGCGTAACCGTCGTCGACGTCGGCCTGGCGCACCCAGGAGCGCACCGATTCCACGCCGTAGCCGAGTTGGCGGGCAACCCGGTACACCGTCCCATGCTCGGTGCCCAACTCGGCACGCAAGGTGCGCACCATCCGCACCGCAGCGGCCTTCTCCTCCGGGCTGTACCTACGCGTCGTCGGCTTCCCTGGCGACTGTTCCTTCGGCATTACTCCATCCTCGTTTCCAAGGTCAGGAGCCTCCAGGATTTCCAGGGCGATTCATTCCGGGAGCCATGGCTTCGTTCCTATTCTGTCGAGTGCGTTCGCTGAAAACGAAGAGCGCTCGACCTGTTTCTAACTGCTGTGCCGTTTCCCGGCCCAACAGCGCCGGTGTTCGAGGTGGCTCACCCTTGACCCACATTCGTCCAGCACGGTCGATAACTCCTACAATTGGGGTTTGGCCATAGCCTGCCTGGCTTGGATTGCTCGAGAGGCGGTCGGCGCCACAATGACGCTCCTGATTGCCCAGCACTGCCGGACGCTGAGGGTATCGAGCACAGCAACCGAACCAGGTGGCCTCATTACCTCGATACAGTTCCAAGCCTACACGGCTTCACCGTATAGAAGGCCCGCCAGGCCGCCGAACCACGCGGAGTTCAGGAACCATTCATTCGTGAAGGCGCGCGCTGATTAGGGCAGTCGTGTTGCAGTGCCTAGCACTTGGCAGTGCCCGAGCCCATGCCGGCGCCAAAGCGACGACGTCCACGCCGGTCCCCTACGCCAGTGACGCGCCAGGCCGGGAGTGCATCGTCGTATTACGGCGGGTTACCGGTAAACTCCGCCGTTTTCATCAGAGAATCAGCTACGGCGCCTCCTCTCCTCCTGTGGCGGCGTCGCTCCCGCGACGGATCTGCCCGTGCGCTGCAGGCTTCGTCTCGGTGGGCGCGATGTTGGCGATGTGTGCTCAGTTGGGCGGCCGACATGGTGTGAGAAATCTCCGCGGGTGTCGGTAATTACTTGTAGGACAGGCGATGTCACCTCCCGGGGGCAGTGGGTCCCACCAGGCCGAGGGCAACAGCCTGGCCTCGGGCGCGGGCTTCACCGACTACCGCTCGGGCATCGAATGGTTCGCGCGTCGAACCCCGCCGAGGGTGCCGCCTCCCGCGCCCGCGATCGGACCAGCTAAGGTCTGCCGCCGCAGACGGCTGGAGCCCCTCAGGGTGGTCGTTCACCGCAGCACCTGTCTGAACTTTCGCTCGCGGCGCCGGGTTCGGCGTGTGAGTTCAGTCCAGGCGGGTGGCGTGTACCACGGTGAACGGCAGGTGCACCTTGTCGCCGTCGATGAGCGGGACGATCGTGGCCATCCGCTCGCCCATGCGGCGCAGCTGTTCGGCCGGTTCCGGTGGCATTTGCGCCAAAAGTTCCGGTGGCAGCTTCCCGAAGCTGCCGGTGAAACCGGAGATGTTGCCGAGATAGGTGGTGGGGCCGAGGAAGTCGATACGCCACCGGGCGCGCCCGAGAGTGCCGCGCAGGTTTTCCTGCGTGATCCCGGGCATCGTGGCGATGACGCCGTTGACGTTCCCGGCTGAGAAGCAGTACAGGAACCACCGTGCGCCGGGGCGGGCCGCGCGGTGCAGCGCGGTCGCATAGGCGAGCTGGCCGTCCTCGTTGAGACAGTGGTAGAGCGCGCTGTCGATGATGGTGTCGAAGGCCGCGTCATAACCGGCAAGTTTGGTCGCGTCGGCGACGTCGAAGCGAACCGACACCCCCGCTTGGGCTGCGCGGACCCGGGCACCCTCGATCGCCGTCGGCGAGCCGTCCAGCCCGGTCACGCGGTGTCCACGCGACGCCAGGAAGATCGCGTTGTCTCCGAGTCCACAGCCGATGTCGAGCACGTCTCCGGAAACCGCGCCGAGTGCTTCCAGTTCTTTAAGCCGAGGTTGAGCCTGGCCGATTTCCCAGGGGATACCGGCCGACGCGGGCGCACCCTCGAACACCGGCTGGCCGCGGTAGATCTTCTCATACGCTTCCAGGTTGGGAAGGAACGTTTCTGGGGCAGCCCTGTTCACCTGATCCAACCTACGTCTCGAGGGGCGAATCGATGACGCCCGGCGGTTCGGATCACGACGGCGCATTTCTTCAGTTTGATCAGTTTCGTGGGAGCCGGGGGTTGCACGGCATCGGCGGGTGTACCCCAACGGCTTTCAAACCAACACTCGGCTGTCGCAACTTCAGCCTAGGCGGCGAGCGCCAGCACCTCGTCGAACCCGTCGACGATGCAGTCGTGGAACACGTCGAAGTCCGGAATCGCGCCCGCATCGACGTTAATTCCCAGCGCACACGTGTCGGCGTAGGTGAGCAGCGTGACATTCACCGCAGAACCGATCGTCGGGCCGAAACCGTACGCCATCCGCAGCGGGGCTCCACCGAGACGCACAGGGATCGGGATGCCGGGCACGTCGCTGGCCACGAAATCGACGCGGCGCAACACCGCTCCAATGTACCAGCGTGGGAACAGGTTCAACGCACCGGTGATCAGCTGCGTGTAGGGCAGCGAGCGCTCGTCGCGTTGCCTCGTGGCCCGGTGATGGATCTCTTCGATTCGTCGCGCCGGGTCGGCGAGGCCGACCGGCACGTCGAACCGCATCATCGTGACCCGGTTTCCGCCAATCGCGTCGCCTCCGGTGCGGAGACTGATCGGCATCCCCACATGAAAATCCCCGACCGCGACGCTGTGCTTTTCGTGGTAGCGGCGCAGCGCGCCGGTCACGCCCGCGAGGAACGCATCGTTCAGCGAACCCCCGCCTGCGTGGCCGGCGTCGCGCAGCCGCAGCCTCGACACCTCATGGATCCCGAGGCGACGGACCATCGTGCGGTCTTTCATGAGCGACGAGCCGGACTTGGTGATCGGCCGCATGGTGCGGTAGATCGACGACGCGACCGCCGCCGCGGAGGTGGCTGTCTGCACCGGCCGCCGTATGGCGCTTCGCACCACGCCGGGAGCGCCCATAACCGAAGCCGTTGCCGCATTGGCGAGCAGCCCGGCGTCGTAGCGGAGTGTGTCGCGCAGTCCGTCCAGCGGCGAAGGCATACGTGGTGGGGGCGGGGCAGGCAGTGCACCGCGCCGCTGGGCGGTGACATCAAATAGCGTCATCGCGATCTGGACGCCGCCGATGCCGTCGGCCAGGGAGTGGTGCATCTTGGTCATCAGTGCGGTGCCGCCGTCCGCAAGTCCGTCGATCAGCGTGATCACCCACAGCGGTTTGGCCCGGTCGAAGTCCGACATCGCGGCCAGCCGGCCCATCTCCAGTACCGCGTCGACAGTCCCCGGCTGCGGCGCGGTCACCCGACGGATGTGGAAGCCGAGATCGAATTCCGGGCAGTCCTCCCAGCGGGGCGGGGCCGGCCCAGGCGACGACACTACCCGCTGGCGGAAGATCGGCAGCCGTCGGCTGAGCCCGTCGAGCCGTTCAACCAATTCGCCCCAATCCGGGGTGCTGTCCAGCAGGGAGATCGTGACAATGGTCGACCGCAAAACGGGATCGGTTTCCATCGCCCACAGGAAAGCGTCGGTATTCTGCATGAACTCGCTCATTGTCTTCATACTGCGCCGAGATCGAGTCTTTGGCATCGTTTCGACGACAAGTTGTCCCGGGCAGAGACCCCGAGTGGAGTTCATCGAGGCGGTTCGAACGGCACCGGCAGGTGTTGCCAGTAATCGGCGTCAACCCTCGAAGGGCGCCGCTGCGGACGTGGCGTGTGGTCGCGTATCTTGACCAACCTCAACGAGTGTTGGATATATCTGTGGCATCGCAGGTCAACAGCCTGGCGCCGTCTGCGGGGCGCACCGTGGTGCGCGAAGATTGGGTGCTGGTTGCTCTTGTTGACCGTGCTGGCTGAGGCGGAAACTGGTCGGGTTCGTCGTGGTGATCCCGATCTGCTCTGTGGTGCCGGTGAGCCTGTAGGTCAGCATGGTGACGGAGGGCTTCCACGGGAACCGTGGATTGGTGCCATCGAGCCCGAGCGTCAGATTTTTGAATTTCCCTGCCCTTCCCACGACGGACACCGTAGGTGTGCGTGCGAAGGGAGTGAGGGACCGTGGAAGTCGTGCATGCCCGCTGTGCGGGACTGGATATCTCGAAAAGGGACGCCAAGGTGTGCGTCCGGGTCGCCGGTGCTGGGCGGCGCAAAACGGTTGAGACGGTTACGACCTGGGGCTCGATGACGAGCCAGATCCTGGCGCTGCGTGAGCATCTGATCGACGAGCGGATCACGTGTGCGGTGATGGAGGCCACTAGCGATTATTGGAAGCCGTTCTACTACCTGTTGGAGGATGCGGGATTTGATGTGCTGCTTGTTAATGCGCGGCACGTGAAGAACCTGCCCGGCCGCAAGACCGATGTCTCCGACGCGACCTGGCTGGCCCAACTTGGCGCGCACGGTCTGGTGCGCGGCTCGTTCGTACCACCCGAGCCGATCCGGCAGCTTCGTGATCTGACTCGGGCGCGCACGGCGATCACTCGGGAACGCTCGCGCGAGGTACAGCGGCTGGAGAAGCTGCTCGAAGACGCCGGGATCAAGCTGTCGGCGGTTGCCTCCGACATTCTCGGTGTGTCGGGGCGCGCCATGCTGGAGTCGTTGATCGCCGGCAACCGCGACCCCGCCGCGCTGGCCGAGCTGGCCAAACGCCGACTGCGGGTAAAGATCCCGGCGTTGACCGAGGCGCTGACCGGTCGGTTCACCGACCATCACGCCTTCTTGGCCCGGGTCCACCTGGACCTGATCGACCGGCACACCGCAGCCATCGATGACATCACCACCCGGATCGAGGCGACGATCGCGCCCTTTCACGGGTTTCGCGACCTGATCTGCACCATCCCGGGCATCAGTGCCCTCACCGCCGACGTCATCATCGCCGAAACCGGCGCCGACATGGCCCGCTTCCCCACGGCAGCTCAGCTCGCCTCCTGGGCCGGAACCACCCCGGGCAACAACGAATCCGCCGGCAAAGTCAAGTCCAGCCGCACACGCCCGGGCAACCCGTACCTACAGGGTGCGCTCGGCGCGGCCGCCATGGCATGCGCCCAAAATCCACACACCTACCTCGGTGCCCGCTATCGCCGGATCGCCGCCCGGCGCGGACCACAAAAAGCCAATGTCGCCATCCAGCACTCAATGCTGATCGCCATCTGGCACATGGCAACTAACGGCTGCCTCTACAACGACCCCGGCGCCGACTACTTCAACCGACTCCACCCCGACCGAGCCAAAAAGCGGGCCATCAACCAACTCCAGGCCATGGGCTACCAAGTCACCCTGACCCACGCCAGTTGATCACGGACACCCAGGAAATCTTCGCGTCAGACCTTCGCGGTGCGACAGATTGATTGTCCAAGGACACCCCTTGTGTCCCAACGGGTTTGTACGTGGCGCGATGGCGACGCGGCTAGAGATCCAAGACAACTCGCAGCGCGGCGTCAATGCGGCGCATGTCGTCGAGACTGAGGTAACCCACGCTCTTACCGAGTCGGCTCGGGTCGACTGCGGCGGTCTGTTCGGCGAGCACCCGCGTGATGCGGCCACCAATGCCTACCTCGGGCCGAAAGCTTGCAGCCCGCGCTGACGTGGACGTCGGTGCTACCAGCCATGTCGATAGCGGCAGGTGATCGGATTGGACCACGACGGCGTACCGCGAGCCGGACTGCTCATGACCGCGGCTCCTCCGCGCGGTGTGTAACCGAAAGACCTCACCACGCACGCAGCGTCTCCATGTCACGAAGCACCTGCATCGCCTCGGCGCGGTCTGCTTCGTCCGCCGCGAGGTCCTTCGCCTCCGCGCGAATCGCTGCGGCGGCCTTTCGGCGCGCGGCCTCGATGAGGGCTGCCCGAACAGCCGTAGACACTGGCGTCCCGTCTCGGGTCAACACCGCAAGCGCCCGTGATGCGTCCTCATCGGGTCGGAAGGTGATCGTGTCAGCCATAGATCAAGCGTACTACAGTATGTAAGACAACCCCGTAGCGCGCGCCCTAGCCGGGCTATGGCGACTCGGGTTCCGGCACGTGGAAGTGCTCATCGCGCAGCCGGAATGCCTCCTTGGTCCCGTGCTCGGCGCGCGTTTTGACGAAGTTGAATTCCCCCGGCGCGAACTGCAAGTTGGTGCCGAATGCGTGGAACATGTAGCTGGCGACTTCTTCGCCCTGGTACGCCTGGCTCTGCTCGACGAGACGGAACGCCTCCTTAGCGATCACGACCCCGTCGGCCGGCATCTTCGCCGCTTTCTCGGCCCAGTACCGCGCCCGCGGTGTGACCGCTCCCGGTTCGCACGTTTCGGTGAAGATGCCGAGGTGCTCGACCTCGCCCGCCTCGATGACATCGCCGGTGAGCAGCAGGCGCCTGGCGAGGACCGGGCCGAGGCGGTGGAAGAACATGTGCAGACTGCCGAGCGCCGGCCCGAGAAAACGCGTCGCGGGCATGCCGATCTTGGTGTTGCGCGCGACGACTGAGATGTCGGTCATCAGCGCCAGCTCAAATCCGCCGCCGAGTGCAAAGCCGCTGATCTCCCCAACCGTCACCTTGGGAAATCCCATGAAGTCGTGGTAGAAGCCGAACGATCTGCGGTCCACGGCGAGACGCCGTCGCTGGCTGGGGCGGGGATTGGCGGGTCGTTTCTCGCCTTCTCCCTCCGCACCCGCTGCGGGACGTACGCCATACCAGCCATAGGCGTTGTTCATGTCGGCGCCGGTACTGAACACCCCCTGCGCGCCGCGCAGCAGCAGCACGGTGAGATCGTCGTCTTCGGCAACACGATCAAGGCAGCGGGCCAGGCTGTCGCGCATGGCGGCGTCGTAGGAATTGCGCTGCGTGGGGTTGTTCAGCGTGATCGTGGCGATCCTGTGATCGGAATCCACTTCGAAGAGAACCCGATCGTCGTGAGGGCCCGAGGTTGTGGTCATCCGGAACTCCTTTTCGAGCTTTCGTCCTGGCGTCGCCGCCTGGCGTATCGGTAACCGGCCAGCTTGTCGGGCGGCAACGCCAGCGTCGTCAGTTCGCCGGTGCACAGCACCTCGTCGTCGAAAATCAGCCGCGCCGTCGACCGGACTCCTCGGTCGGTCTGTGATCGAACGATGTCGAAGCGCAGCTCGGTCAGGATGGGCGTCGGGCGCCTGAAAGTCACGTTGAGTGAGCGTGTCTTGCCGGAGAGTTCGGCGGCACAGTTCTGATGCTGAGTGATGCAATCGAAGAACACCCCGAGGAACCCTCCGTGCACCAACCCCGGCGGGCCCTCGAACACCAACGGGAAGCTGACCGTGCCGGAGGCGGTATCGGGGCCGAGGTGGTCGAAGCGGTATTCCGGAAAGCACGGATTGAACGCGCCGATGTCAAAAGCATGCGAAAGATACAGGCGCTGCGTGTCTTGCGCCGCCGGCCCGACCCTGGGTGCGGCGTCGGGTGATGCCAGGGCGCCCAGCTCGCGCTCCCACTCGGCGAACCGGGCGAGCATCGCGTCCACCGTCGGGTTGTCATGCTCCAGCGAGAGCAATAGCCCGCAGAGCCGACGAATTGCGGCGGCCGCGGCGATAGTCTGCGCGAGCGGTTGCTCGCCGAACCGCGGACCGGCCTCGCCGGCTACCTCGTCGGCGGTCATGGACGGTTCTGGGCTCTCCGCCATACGTCCCTCTTCGGTCCTCGTCCGGTGCGACTCGTTCCGTCAGCAGCCTTTCCTTGCTAGGTTGTACACGATAGCAATCGAATTGCCTACTGTATGGGTCACCGTATAGGTGGAGAGGACACGATTCAACGGTGAGCGAAGACGTCGAGTCGTCCGCGGCTGAAGGCTCGGTCACGGTCCATCGGACCGAGGCAGTGCTGAGGCTGGTCCTCGATCGGCCGGCCAGACGCAATTCGTTGAGCCACGCGATGATCGACACTCTTACCAGCGCCCTGACCGATGCCGCGACCGACGAGACTCTTCGCGCGGTCCACATCCGTGGAGCGGCAGACGACTTCTGCGCCGGAGCCGACTGGGTGGCGACGAACAGCGGCGGGGCAGCACGGCCCCGCACCGGCGACCTCGTCCGTCGCATTCCACACACCGCTCATCGGGTGATAGAACTCGTCTCCAGCATTGCGCTGCCGGTCGTGTGCAGCGTCCGCGGCTGGGCGGTGGGCCTAGGGTGCAACCTCGCGCTGGCCGCCGACTTCACCGTGGCCGGCAGCGACGCCGTGTTCTGGGAGCCCTTCCTGACTCGCGGCTTCAGTCCGGATTCCGGGGCCACCTGGCTGCTGCCACGACTCGTGGGTCTGGCGCGCGCAAAACGGATGCTGCTCCTGGGCGACAAAGTGAGTGGTACCGATGCGGCGGAATGGGGTCTCATCCATCGCTGCGTCGATGAAGCAGATCTCGACAACGCCACCGAAGACCTGCTGGCCCGGCTGGCGTCGGGCCCCACAGTGGCGATTGGGCTGACCAAGCAGGCCATTGCGCATGCTCAACACGCGACGCTGGGCCAGGCCATGACACAGGAACTGTTCAACTTGGAACTATCCTGTCGGACAGCAGATTTCAAAGAGGGCTTGGCCGCGTTTCGCGACCGGCGCAAGCCGGAGTTCCGCGGCCGATGACCGACGAAGGAAACGCTCATGCCTGTTAAGTCGTTCGACACCATCAAATACGAAGTTGACGGGCACACGGCGACCATCACACTGAACCGCCCCGATGCCCTCAACGCGCTCAGCCCACACATGATCACAGAACTGCGGGCCGCGTACGCCGAAGCGGAGAGCGACGACACGGTGTGGCTGCTGATCGTCACCGGCACGGGACGGGCGTTCTGCACCGGCGCGGATGTCAAGGCGATCCCGGGCGACGGCAAGGTCATCAACGAACGTCCTTATCTGTCGACCTACGAACAGTGGGAAGCACCCCAGGAGGGCACACCACCGTTTCGCACGATGGCGAAACCCGTCGTGGCCGCGATCAACGGTTTGTGCTGTGGCGCCGGACTGGATTGGGTCACCACCGGAGACATCGTCATCGCATCCGAGAAGGCGACCTTCTTCGACCCCCACGTCAGCATCGGACTGGTCGCCGGGCGTGAAGTCGTGCGCCTGGCGCGCGTCGTGCCGCGCTCGGTCGCACTGCGGCTGGCGTTGATGGGCAAGCATGAGCGGATGAGCGCCCAGCGGGCGCTGGAGCTCGGAATGATCAGCGAGATCGTGGAACACGACCGCCTTTTGGACCGGGCCCACGAAATCGCCGGGATCGTCAACTCCAACGCGCCATTGGCCGTGCGAGGCACCAGACTTGCCATTCTCAAGGGCCTCGACCTACCGCTTCACGAAGCCGAGATGCTGGCCGAATCCTTCCGCGAACGCAACCTTCACACCGAGGATTCGCTCGAGGGGCCACTGGCGTTCGTCGAAAAGCGCGCCCCTAACTGGCAGTGCCGATGACAATCACGCCGCCGGACGCGTTCGAAACGATTTTGCTGGAGGTCGACGCGACCGACCGCGTCGCCACCATCACGTTGAATCGGCCCGATCGGCTCAACGCGTTCAACCGGACGATGTGCGAGGAGATGGCCAAGGCCTGGCGCATCGTCAAGCTGGACGACTCCGTCAATGCGGTGGTGCTGCGGGCCGCGGGCGAGCGGGCTTTCAGCGCCGGCCTGGACGTCAAGACGCCCTACGGTCAGCCACCCAACGTGTGGAATCACGAAGATCCCGGTGAAGCACTCAGCCCGAAGTGGCAGAAGATGTGGAAGCCGGTGGTGTGCGCAGTCCACGGCATCTGTACCGCGGGCGCGTTCTATTTCCTCAACGAGTCGGACGTCGTCATCTGCTCAACCGACGCGACGTTTTTCGACTCCCACGTCTCCGCGGGCCTGGTCTGTGCGCTGGAGCCGATCGGACTGATGCGCCGCATCGGTCTGGGTGAAACGCTGCGGATAGCGTTGATGGGCAACAACGAACGCGTCAGCGCGCAGACGGCGTTGCGGATCGGCCTGGTGTCGGAGATCGTCGGTGGCGAACAACTTTGGGCGCGCGCACACCAGATCGCGAAGACGATTGCCTCCTACCCACCGTCCGCGACGCAAGGGACCGTGAAAGCAATATGGGAGTCGTTGGACAAACCGTACCGAGCGGCGATGGAGCAGGGACTGATCTACACGCGGCTCGGCAATCCGATTGGGCGGGCGGAACTGGGCGCCCACACCAGTGACGACCCCGGCGGCACCGCGATCGAACCGAAGATCCGCTGATGGCGAATCACCCGCTCGGTCGGCGGATCGCCCACGTCCTGCGCCTACAGCCCGATGCGCGGGCGCTGGAGTTCGACGGCCACTGGATCTCGTGGGGCCAACTGGCCGCCATGGCCGGCCGTATCGGTGCGCTCGTCGACGACGGTGGCGAAGGGACCCAGGTCGGAATGCTGCTGCGCAACCGGCCCACCCACGTCGCGGCGTTTCTCGGAGTGCTGCTCAGCGGGGGATGCGTTGTCGTCATCAACCCGTGGCGCGGCGACGAGCGCACCACGGCCGACATCGAGGCGCTGCAGCTGCCGATGATCATCGGCGAGCCCAACGATGTGGAGAAACTCGTCACGCCGGCCCCCGACACCACCGTGGTGTCGATTTCGAGCCTCGATTCGCCACCGCAGTCGACCGCCGCCGGTGAGCGGATCGAGCACAGCGACACGCGACGGCCGGGCGTCGCGGTCCGGATGCTGACCAGCGGAACGACCGGTCCGCCCAAGCGAATCGACCTCAGCTACGACATGCTCGCCCGCAGCGTGATGGGGCCGAACCCGGAGCGGGCAGCGACTCCGACAGAACTGCGGCAGGGCGTCGCGATTGTCAACGCACCGCTCGTGCACATCGGTGGGGTCTTTCGTGTGCTGCAGTGTCTCACCGAGGCGAGATCCTTTGTGTTACTTGAAAGGTTCGAACTGGACAAGTGGGCCGAGGCGGTGCGCAAGTATCGGCCCCGCGCGGTGTCTCTGGTGCCGGCGGCGTTGCGGATGGTGCTGCACTCGGACCTTCCACGTGAGGACCTGGCGAGCATCCGCGCGGTCACGTCGGGCACCGCACCGCTGTCCGCCGATGACGCCGACGCGTTCACGGCGAAGTACGGCATTCCCGTTCTGACATCTTATGCCGCAACAGAATTCGGCGGTGGCGTGGCCGGTTGGACATTGGCAGATCATCAACGCTATTGGAGAACTAAGCGGGGCAGCGTCGGGCGCGCCGACCCCGACTCGCAACTGCGGGTGGTCGATGAAGCCGGGACCACGCTCGGTCCCGACCAGCCCGGCCTGCTGGAGGTCAAACCCGGCCAGCGTGGACCTGCCGCCGACTGGATCAGGACCACGGACATGGCCCGCATCGACGAGGACGGCTTCCTGTGGATCCTCGGACGAGCGGATCAGGCGATCATCCGCGGCGGCTTCAAGGTCCTGACCGACGATGTGCGCACCGCATTGGAAAGCCATCCCGCGGTGCAGGGCGCGGCGGTCGTCGGGCGAGCCGACGACCGCCTCGGGGAGACACCCGTCGCGATGGTGGAGTTGCGGGACACCGAAACGACCGACGTCGCCGGACTTCTGGAATACCTGCGGACGCGGTTGGCACGCTATGAGGTCCCCACCGAGATCACCATCGTGCACGCCATTCCCAGAACACCAGCGGGCAAGCCGGATTTGAGCGCAATCCGGCGCCACTTCACCGATGCGGTCAGTGCCACGCCGGGCGAGCATGACCGATGACACGCTGACCGTCGCCCGGGTCCTGCGTGAGCAGTCCCGCGCTCGGGGCGATCACCCGCTGCTTGTGTGTGACGACGAACGCATCAGTTACGCCGACGCCGAGCGCTGCTCGGCCGGGCTGGCCCGAGACCTCATCCGCCTCGGCGCGGGCAAGGGAACTCATGTCGGCCTGCTGTACCCCAACGGAGCCGCGTTCGTGGTCGGCATGCTGGCCGCCGCGCGGATAGGAGCCGTCGTCGTACCCTTCTCCACGTTCTCGACCGCACCAGAGATCGCCGAGCAACTCGCCGACAGCGACGTGGCAATCCTGCTGGCCGCCCAGTCGTACAGATCGCACAACTATCGGCAGCGGCTGGCCGAAATCATCGACGACAGCGACGACGGCGGCCTCGTATTCAGCAATGTCGCACCGCAACTGCGTCATGTCCTGTTCGGCCGGGCCGCCGACGCCGCGCCCGGTGACACTGTCGACGACGCGATGCTTGCCGCCCTCGAAGGCGATGTCGACGGCTCGGATCCGATGGCCATCGTCTACACCTCGGGTTCGACCAGCAGTCCCAAGGGAGTGCTGCACACCCACGGTGCTCTGCTGGCGCACCAGAAGAACCTCAACGCGATACGGGGCCTCACCGCCGCGGACAAGCTGTTGTGCAATTCGCCGTTCTTCTGGATCGGGGGGTTCGCGTTCGGCCTGCTGGCCACGTTGGTCGCGGGCGCAACCCTGGTGTGCTCCAACGCGAGTGACGCCGGCGCGGTGCTCGACCTCATCGAGGCGGAACGGCCGCACATCACCAACGGGTTTGCGGCCAGGATCGCCCATCTGGCTCGCGACCCGAGCTTTGGGCGGCGTGACGTGTCGTCGATGCGCCGGGGGAACCTCTACCCGATCATGGCCGCCGATGCCCGACCCGCCGATCCCGAGTTGCGGCACAACATGCTCGGCATGACCGAGGCCGGCGGCGTGCTTCTGATCAGCGGCGACGAAACGGACCAGCCGGAAAGCCGCCGTGGGTCGTTCGGCACATCGGCGCCCGGCTTCGAAACCAAGATCATTGCCCCCGACACCGGGCAGGCTGTCGCGGACGGCGATGTCGGCGAGTTGTGTATCCGCGGCCCGTACGTCATGCAGCGCTACCACCGGCGCAGCCGTGAGGAATGCTTCGACCCCGACGGGTGGTTTCACACCGGCGATCTGGTCCGCGTCGATCGGGACGGGTTCTTCTACTTCATCGGTAGGCGCGGTTCGATGATCAAGACCGCCGGGGCCAACGTCTCGGCGGCGGAAGTGGAGAAGGCGATCGCGAAGGTCACCGGAATGGTCGCTCACGTGGTGGGGATTCCCGACGACGAACGCGGGCAAGTGATCGCGGCGGTAATCGCCCTCGACGACGATGCCGACTTCGACGAGGCGTCCCTTCGTCACCTGCTGAAGCCCGAATTGTCGTCGTACAAGATCCCGACGCGGTTGGCGGCATTGCGGCGCAACGAGATTCCGCTGTTGTCGAGCGGAAAAGTCGATCTGCCCCGGCTGGTGAAGGTGTTCGATGCCTGACGACGCCGGCATGCCCGGCACGATCCATCGACTCTTGCGGCACCGCGCCGCGGATGACCCGGACAAGCTGATGCTGATCGATCCCGCCGACCGGATCACCTACGGCCGACTCGACGCCACCACACGCGGGCTGGCCGCCGCCTTCATCGAAGCCGGTGTCGGGAAGGGAACACGGGTCGGCTTGATCATGCCCAACGGCGTCGGGTGGGCCCAGGTCGCGCTGGCGCTGATGCGGATCGGCGCCGTGCTGGTCCCGTTGAGCACCCTGCTGCGAGCACGGGAACTCGTCGCCCAACTGCGGGTCGCGTCCGTTGCGTTCCTCGTCACGGTGGAGGACTTCTGGGGGCACCGCTATCTCGATGAACTGCGATCCGAACTGCCGGCGCCAGACCTGGGCACCGGAATCGGGTACCACCCCGAGCTTCCCGCGCTGCGGCGGGTGTGGACCGCTGACCGGGTGCCGACAATGGGCAGCCGCGAACGGGCGGGTGGGGTCGTCGATGCGATGGCCGAATCGGTCACGCCCAGCGACACACTGGTCATCATGTTCACCTCCGGCAGCAGCGGCCCGCCCAAGGGGATCCTGCACTCCCATGGCGGTGCGATCGGCGCGGTGCTATCCGGCCTTGCCGATCGCTGCGTGAATGCCGACAGCCGTCTGTATCTGCCGATGCCGTTCTTCTGGACGGGCGGATTCAGCGGTGGATTGATGACCGCGTTGGTAGCCGGCGCGACCCTGGTGAGCGAATCCGCGCCACAGCCGGAGGCGACGTTGCGGCTGCTGGAACGCGAGCGGGTCACGTTGTTTCGGGGATGGCCGGACCAGGCCGAAGCGCTATCGCGCCAGTCGCAGACAGTCCGAGCCGATCTGTCCGCGCTGCGGCCGGGCAGCCTGGAAGCCCTGCTGCCGCCGGCGTTTCGGGCTCAACCCGGGGCTCGGGCCAACTTGTTCGGCATGACGGAATCGTTCGGCCCCTACTGCGGCTACCGCGCCGACATCGACATGCCGCGATCGGCGTGGGGCAGTTGCGGTAAGCCGTTCGCCGGAATGGAGGTTCGCATCGTCGATCCCTCCACAGGAGAGCCGCTGGCTCCCGGCGCGGTCGGAGAGATCCAGCTGCGGGGATCGCACACGCTGCGCGGTATCTGTCGGCGCGGTCGCGAGGACGTCTTCACCGCCGACGGCTTCTACCCGACCGGCGATCTCGGTCGCTTCGACGACGACGGATTCTTGTTCTACCACGGGCGATCCGACGACATGTTCAAGGTCCGCGGCGCGAGTGTGTACCCGAGCGAGGTCGAACGGGCCCTGCGGGCGATCGCCGGCGTCGAGAAGGCTTTCGTCACGAATGTCACCGATGCGCAGGGCGATCAGGTCGGTGCGGCGGTGGTGTGCGACACCGCGGCGACCACCGCTGAAGAGTTGCGCGGTTGCGCACGTGCGGTGCTCAGCTCGTTCAAGGTGCCCACGGTTTGGCTGCTGGTGGATTCCGACGATGCCATCCCCCGGACATCGACCGGCAAGGTCGATGTCGCGCGCCTGCGTGAGATGTTGGCCGACGCGCGGTGAATCTCATTTCAGCGAGTAGCGGATCGGCAGGTGCTTGAGTCCGCCGACGAACGTCGTCGCCACGTACTGCGGCGTCCCGGTGAGATCAGCCGACTTCAGGCGCGGCAGCAACTCGGTGAAGAAGCTGTTGACCTCCATGCGGGCGAGTGCGGCGCCGAGGCAGAAGTGCACCCCGTGTCCGAACGCGACGTGCCTGTTCGGGTCGCGGCCCACGTCGAATCGGAATGGGGCCTCGAAGACATCCTCGTCGCGGTTACCCGAAACATACGACAGGAGCAGGGATTCGCCTGCGGCGATCGGTACGCCGCGAATCGTCGTGTCCTCGGTCGCGGTGCGCATGAACGCCTTGACCGGCGTAACCCAGCGAATCATCTCCTCGGTGGCAAGCGGCCTCAAGGAGGGATCGCCGCGTAACCGCATCCGCTGATCCGGATGTTGCATCAAAGCCAGTAAGCCGCCGGAAATCGTCGCGCTGGTGGTGTCGTGCCCAGCCGTCGCGATGATCACGTAGTACGAGACGGTGTCCACGTCGGAGAGCGGTTCGCCGTCCACGCGGGCGTTGGCGATCGCCGACGCGAGATCGTCGGTCGGGTGTTCGCGGCGCGAGGCCGTCACGGCGTTGAAGTACTCGAACATGTCAAACAGGGCAGCCACCTGTTCCTGGCTCGTGCTGCCGCGCTTGAATTCGTCGTCGTCACTCCCGAAGAGCTCCTGCGTCAGCCGGAGCATGCGGGGGAAGTCCGACTCGGGCAGCCCGAGCAGCGACAGGATCACATACAGCGGATAGTTGACGGCCACTTCCTGAACGAAGTCGCAGTCGGTGCCCGCGGCCATCATCTTGTCGACGTAGATGCGTGCCAGTTCGTCGACGCGCGTCTTGAGCGCCCGCATGGCCTTCGGCCGGAACCAGTCCGCGCCGATCGCCCGCACCACACGGTGCTGCGGGTCATCCATGTGGATGAGCGTGCTCACCCCCGCAGCGGCCTGCAGGTCATCGCTCTCGGCGGTTATCAGCACCGGACGCGGCGAGTTGGTGAAAACCGTGTTGGCGCGCTCGATTTCCATGATGTCGGCGTGCTTGGTGATCGCCCAGAATGGCCGGTAGTTCGGCACTTCGACCCAGGACACCGGAGCGTCGGCGCGCAGATGGGTCAATGCGGCATGCAGTCCCGCCTCATCGGTGTACGCGATCGGGTCCGCAAGCACCTTCGCCGCTTCGTCCATGATCCGCGTGCCCATCGCCAACTCCTCAGGGTTGCGGCGCGCCGTCCGAATGTTGCTACTGTAGACAATACTGTACGAGCGATCGTCAGCGGGGCCGACGCCGGGGGCTTGTCGCTTGGTCCACCACTCCGTGTTCGGTCAGGTGACCGATCAGCGGCACCACGCCGGCGATGAAGTGCTCCGACATCGCGGTGCGCGCGCGTTCCGCGTCACGTTGCCCGAGCGCGGTCAGGACCCGCCGATGGTCTTTGATGGATTGGGCCGGCCAGCCTGCGACAGTGGGGAAGACGGATTCCGGAGCGTAGCGCGTGATCTGCGACATCATCTGCGACAGCTTCGGTGAGTCGGCTGCGACATTGATCGCGCGGTGGAATTCGTGGTTGAGCCGCACCGCAACCTCGTGGTCGTCGCGGGCGTATGCGTCCTCCAGCTGGGCTTGGATCGCCTTCAGATCACCCAACTGCTGGTCGGTGATTCTGCTCGCGGCGCGGGCGGCGAGTTCGCCGCCGATGTGGGCCTGCACGCCGGATACGTCGGCGATGTCTCGCCCGGTGACCGGCAAGACCATGAACCCGCGGCGCGGCTGCTGGGTGAGCAGGCCCTCGGCCCGCAGCTGCAGCAGCGCCTCACGGACCGGCGTGACGCTGATGCCCAACTCCGCCGCGACTTGTTCGAGCCGAACGTACTCCCCTGCGCCGTAGGTGCCCTCGAAGATCCGCTGCCGGACGTAGCGCGCCACATCGTCGGAAAGCTGTGGCCGCGAGGCGAAATCCGGAACGGCCGTCGCCTTCCGCTCCATTTTCAGCCGATCGTCCAGCATGTGTGCAACCCGTCAGATCTGGTACTCGGCCAGCAATCGCTTGCTGATGATCTGCTTCTGTATTTCGCTGGTTCCCTCGCCGATGAGCAGGAACGGGGCGTCGCGCATGAGCCGTTCGATCTCGTACTCCTTGGAATAGCCGTACCCACCGTGGATGCGGAAGCTCTGCTGGGTCACCTCGCTGCAGAACTCGCTGGCCAAGTACTTGGCCATACCGGCCGCCAGATCGTTGCGCTCCCCCGAATCCTTCAGACGCGCGGCGTTCACCATCATCAGGTGCGCCGCCTCGACCTTCGTCGCCATCTCCGCAAGCTGGAACGCGATGGCCTGATGCTCGGCGATGGGCTTGCCGAACGTGCTGCGCTGCTGCGCGTACCGGACAGCGAGTTCGAACGCACGGATGCCCACGCCGCACGCACGAGCCGACACGTTCACCCGCCCGACTTCGATGCCGTCCATCATCTGGAAGAACCCTTGCCCGGGCGTGCCGCCGAGGATGTCGTCGGCGGCGGCCGGATAGCCGTCGAAGACGAGTTCGGTCGTGTCGATGCCCTTGTAGCCGAGTTTCTCGATCTTGCCGGGAATGACCAGACCGGGCGCGACCTCACCGAAACCGGTTGGCTTTTCGATCAGGAACGCGGTCAGGTTGCGGTGCGGCTTGTCGGCTCCTTCGTCGGTTCGCACCAGCACGGCAATCAATGTTGAGCTGCCACCGTTGGTCAACCACATCTTCTGGCCGTCGATCGTGTAATTCCCGTCGGGATTGCGCTTGGCCCGGGTTCGGATCGCGGCAACGTCGGAACCCAACTCCGGTTCGGACATCGAAAAGGCGCCACGGGCCTCTCCGGTCGCCATCCGCGGCAGGAAATGCCGTTTCTGCCTCTCGGTTCCGTGCTGACGCAGCATGTAGGCCACGATGAAATGGGTGTTGATCACCCCGGAGATGCTCATCCAGCCGCGTGCCAACTCTTCGACGCACAATGCATAGGTCAGCAGCGACTCACCCAGTCCCCCATACTCCTCGGGGATCATCAGACCGAACAGACCCATCTCGCGCATCTGGTCGACGATGTCCTGCGGGTAGGTGTCGGTGCGCTCCAGTTCCGGCGCGTTGGGAATGACTTCCTTGTCGACGAATTGACGCACTGTGGCAATGATTTCGGTCTGAAACTCGGTGAGGCCGAGCGTCTGGGCCAGTCTGGTCATCGGTGTTCTCCCTCTGCGCAATTCAGCCGATCGTGCCCGCCGAAACCAACCGCGCGATCTCATCGGAACTCAGTCCCAGCCTCCCTGCCAGCAGGTCGGCAGTGTCCTGGCCCAGGGCCGGCGCGGGTGCACCGGCCGGATGGACTCCGTCGAGCTCGGCCGGCAATCCGGGCGCCAGGTATTCGCCGAGGCCGGGTTGGCTGAGCCGAGAGAACAACGGGTTCTTGGTCACTCGCTCGTCGCCTGCCACTTCGGCGAACGTTCGGTAGCGCTCGAACAATACAGTGGTACCGGACAGCGCGCCGGTGATCTCGTCGGCCGTGTTGTCGGCGAACCAGGCGGCGAACAGACCGGTCAACACGTCGCGGTGGCGGTATCGCTCGCCTTCCTCGTTGAAGTTCGCACCGAGCGCCTCGGCGAGCGCGGATACCGCGGGGCCGGTGCCCGACACCTCGACCAGGTCGCGAAAATGACGTCCCGTCAATGTGACCACCATGAACCGGACGCCGTCGCTGCTGGTGAAATCCTGGCCATACTGGCCATAAATCGCGTTGCCGAGGCGTTCGCGTTCTGTGCCGTTCACCTGGGGCTCGGTCAACAAGCCCAGATTCCCCGCGATCGCCAACGCGACGTCCTCCAGCGCGAGGCTGATGCGGGCACCCGTCCCGAGTTGATCGCGGCGACGTATCGCGGCGGTCACCCCCAGCGCGGCATACAGGCCGGCGCACACATCCCAGGCCGGAAGGACGTGGTTCACCGGGCCGGCGTGCTCTAAAGGGCCCGTGACGAGCGGATAGCCGATCGCTGCGTTGACCGTGTAATCCACGCCGGTGGACCCGTCACCGCGGCCGAGCAGTTGCACATGAATGACATCAGAGCGCATCTGGCACAGCTGCTCGTACGCCAGCCAGGGCAGACCCGCGGCATTGGTCACGATGATGCCGTCGGTTTCCACGATGAGCCGCTGGACCAGCCGCTGCCCGTCCGGCGAGCGCAAATCGACGGTGGCCGAACGCTTTCCCTTGTTCAGTCCGGTCCAGTAGATGGACGTTCCGCTCGCGGCGAGCGGCCAGCGGCGGAAGTCGGACGCGCCCCCGATCGGGTCGACACGAATCACCTCGGCTCCAAGTTGAGCCAGGGTCATGCCGGACAACGGAGCGGCGACGAAGCTGGACACCTCGACGATGGTGGTTCCGGTCAGCGGCAACGCCACCGCCTGCTCGGGATCGTTCACGTCGGCGCGACCCGCTCGAAGACGGCGGCAAGGCCTTGGCCGCCGCCGATGCACATCGTCTCCAACCCGTACCGCCCGTTCCGTCGGTTCAGTTCCCGCGCGAGCGTGGCCAGCATCCGTCCTCCGGTGGCGCCGACCGGATGACCTAGCGAGATTCCCGAACCGTGCACGTTCGTTCGCTCACGATCGGCCGCGGTGAATCCCCACTCGCGCATGACCGCAAGCGCCTGTGCGGCAAAGGCTTCATTCAGTTCGATGACATCGATGTCGCTCATGCGCAGCCCCGCCTTGGCGAGCGCGGCTTCGGTCGCGGGGACCGGACCGATGCCCATGATGTTCGGCGCCACCCCTGCGACACCCCACGACACCAACCGCACCAACGGAGTGAGCCCCAATTCAGCGGCCTTTTCCGGCGTGGTGACAACACACATCGAGGCAGCGTCGTTCTGCCCGCTGGCATTGCCCGCGGTGACCGTCGCCTCCGGATCCTCCGCCAGCAGCACGGGCTTGAGCTTGGAGAGCGATTCCACCGATGTGTCGGCGCGTGGATGCTCGTCGGTGTCGATCAACTCGTCGCCGTGCCGGTGTCGCACGGCCACCGGGATGATCTCCTCGGCGAAGACGCCGTCCTTTTGTGCGGCCACCGCCCGCTGGTGGGACACGACCGCGAGTTCGTCCTGCTCCTCGCGAGAGATGCCGTATTGCCGCCGCAGGTTCTCCGCGGTCTCGAGCATCCCGCCCGGAACCGGGTGATGCCGACCCCCGGCGGTCGTGCGACCCCGCGCCAGCCCGTCGTGCACCTTGATCCCGCCGCGAGCGCCGCCCCAGCGCATGTCGGTGGAGTAGAACGACACGTTGCTCATGCTTTCCGCGCCGCCGGCAACGACAAGGTCGTTGTCGCCGTTACCGACCTGCAGGCAGGCCTGGATCACCGCCTGCAGACCGGATCCGCACCGGCGGTCGACCTGCATGCCGGCAACGGTCACGGCCAGACCGGCGTCCAGCGCGACCACGCGCCCGATTGCGGGCGCCTCACTGGAGGGATAGCAGTGCCCGAGGATGACGTCGGCCACCGACTCGGGCGCGATCCCGGTCCGGTCGAGCAGCCCGCGCAGCGCGGTGACGCCGAGGTCGACGGCCGTCAGCGGCCTGAACATGCCGCCATAGCGGCCGATCGGCGTGCGGACGGGCTCACAGATAACGGCTTCGGGCATTGTCTTCCTCATCGTGGGTGTTCACATGAACCGCCCGCCGGTGACCTCCAGGACGGTGCCGGTCATGTAGGAGGACAGGTCACTTGCCAGGAACAAGGCCACGTTTGCGACCTCGCTCGGCTCGCCCGCCCGGCCCATCGGAACCTCGGCGACCTTCTGGTCCCAGATGTGTTGCGGCATGGCTTCGGTCATCGCGGATCGGATCAGTCCCGGGGCAATCGCGTTGACGCGTACGCCGAGGTGAGCGAGCTCCTTGGCGGCGGCCTTGGTCATGCCGACGATGCCGGCCTTCGCCGCCGAATAGTTCGTCTGCCCGGCCAGGCCGATCTTGCCCGACAGTGAAGACATGTTCACGATCGCGCCGCGCTTGTTCTCCCGCATGATCGCAGCGGCCGAGCGCGTGCCGTTCCACGTTCCCTTCAAATGCACCGCGATGACCTGGTCGAACTGGTCCTCGGTCATCTTCCGCATCGTCGCATCGCGGGTGATCCCCGCGTTGTTGACCATGATGTCCAGGCCGCCGAACTGCTTGACCGCGGAGGCGACCAAGGCCTCCACTTCGGCTGCCTTGGTGACGTCGCACCGAACAGCCGCCGCGACCCCCCCACCTCCGCGGCCTCCTGAAAGTCGCTTCACCGCGGCCTCGGTGGCTTCGGAGTCCAGGTCGCCGAGCACGACCCGGGCGCCTTCGGCGACGAAGCGCTCCGCGATGGCAAAACCCAGGCCCTGTGCACCGCCTGTCACGACCGCCGTTTGACCGCTCAGCATGGACACCCGTCAACCGTCCTCACATCTCGTCGAGTCGTTGCCGTCACTCACGACCCGGACATAATCGCACATCGTATTTCATATATGATCTTGCGGTTGACGGCCCCTGCCGCGGCCTCGCGTTGCTGAGAAGGAGCGTCGATCCGTGACCACAGAACCCGTTGTCAGCGACCAGGATTTCCAGGACATCCTCGCGCAGACACGCCATTTCGTGCGCACCGCTGTTGTCCCGCGCGAGCAGGAAATCCTGGCTGAGGACAAAGTCCCGGACGACCTGCGCGACCAGGCCAAGAAAATGGGGCTGTTCGGGTATGCCATTCCGCAGGAGTGGGGCGGGCTCGGTCTGAACCTCGCGCAGGACGTCGAGCTGGCCATGGAGCTGGGCTATACATCGCTCGCGCTGCGGTCGATGTTCGGCACCAACAACGGCATCGCCGGCCAAGTCCTGGTCGGTTTCGGGACCGACGAGCAAAAGGCCCGCTGGCTGGAGGCGATGGCGTCCGGCGACGTCGTCGCCTCCTTCGCGTTGACCGAGCCGGGTGCGGGATCCAACCCATCAGGGTTGCGCACCAAGGCGATTCGCGATGACTCACAGGAAAATGCCGACTGGGTCATCTCCGGACAAAAGCGCTTCATCACCAACGCGCCGGTAGCGGATCTGTTCGTGGTCTTCGCGCGCACCCGGCCGGCCGACGACAAAGGCGCCGGCATCGCGGTTTTCCTGGTGCCCGCCAACACCCCCGGCGTCGAGGTGGGCGCGAAAGACGCGAAGATGGGCCAGGAGGGTGCCTGGACGGCCGATGTGAGCTTCGCTGAGGTTCGCCTGCCCAACAGCGCCCTGATCGGCGGCAGCGAAGACATCGGTTATCGGGCGGCGATGATCTCGCTGGCACGCGGACGCGTGCACATCGCCGCGCTGGCCGTGGGAACGGCTCAACGGGCACTCGACGAGTCCGTTGCGTACGCCGCGACCGCGACGCAGGGCGGCACGCCGATCGGGAACTTCCAATTGGTGCAGGCAATGATCGCCGACCAGCAGACCGGCGTACTGGCCGGCCGCGCTCTCGTCCGTGACACCGCCCGAAAGTGGGTCACCGACGAGGACCGACGGATCGCCCCTTCGGCGGCAAAACTCTTCTGCACCGAGATGGCGGGCCAGGTTGCCGACCTCGCGGTACAGATACACGGCGGCAGCGGTTACATGCACGGGGTGCCGGTGGAACGCATCTACCGCGACGTCCGCCTGCTGCGACTCTACGAGGGCACCAGCGAAATTCAGCGCCTGATCGTCGGTGGTGGGCTGATCAAGGAGGCGCAGCGCCGGCTGTGACGACGCCGTGCGGGCATCGCCGATTCAGTCATTGCTCGGCACGAGTTCCAAACTCTGGAGCTCGCGGATCGCCCGACACCCGCGTTGCAGCATGACCGCAACCATCTCGTCGCCGCGTTCGGTCGACGCTGCGAACGCGAAACCCAAGCTGGCGATCAACGGCGCCTGCAACATTCCGAGCCGGTAGTCCCGCCAGCACGTGTCGCGGTCGTAATCCGCGACGCCATAGGTCAACAATTCCCGGTGGTAGTCGTCGACCAGCTGTTCTTCGATGGGGGCTCGCGTTTCGGGAACCAGGCTGGTTGCGGCGAAATAAGACAAGTCCCGCGCGGGCAACCCGATTCCCATCGTCTGCCAGTCGACTATCGTGACCCCCCTGCTGTCGGGGTCGAACAGCATGTTGTCGAGGCGATAATCGCCGTGCATCAGGGAATACGCGCCTTCGGCGAGCAGCCACGGTGTCACCAAACTCATTGCTGCCGTGAGGGTCTCGCCATCAGCCGCGCTGACCTGGGCCCCGAGCTTGTCCAATGTGATCTCCGCGCTCATCCGGGCGACGTCACCGAGCCCTTTGGCGGCCGGCTCGTCACCTGGCTTCGGCATCGCCACCTCGGCCAGGTCGAGCCAGCCCGGATCGCACCAACTCGGTCCGTGCAGTCCCGCAAGGGCCCTTACCGCCAGGCGTGCCTCCTGCGCAGTGCAGCCGGCGACCTGGTCTCCCTGCATCGCCGGCGCCATGTCGGCAAGCAACAGCGCGAAACCCCCGCCGTCCTCGGTGATGTCGCAGTAGAAGCACTCGGGGGTCGGCACCGCTGTGTGCTGCGCCACCCTGGCATAGAACGCGACCTCGCTTCGATAGCCGAGAGTCACTCTGTCGCGAACGGTGTCATCCTGTGCCGGCAGCTTGATCACGAACGTCTCGGGCAGATTCGCGCGGCCCGACGCGTACGTTGCTGCGATCCGGTACGTGGCACCGGTCTGACCGGTGCCGATAGCGACGACGTCGACATCGCCGATCTCGACCGGTTCTCCTCTTCCACTGAGTACCGCCGACAGCCAGGCAGCCGTGACGTCGGTTGGGTGGCGGGGAATCGGCACGTTGTCGCTCATCGCGGTTTCCTGGCGGGTCACGTCGACGCCATTCTGTCGATGTGACCAAGGATGTCGGGATAGCGCTTCAGGTGAGCGCCACCGTTGAGGTCGAGCACCTCGCCCGTCAGCCATGACGCCTTATCGGAGCACAGGAACAGCACCGCGTCGGCGACATCTTCGGGCGTGCCGGCG
Source organism: uncultured Actinomycetota bacterium (assembly GCA_963811535.1). Classification (GTDB taxonomy): domain Bacteria; phylum Actinomycetota; class Actinomycetes; order Mycobacteriales; family Mycobacteriaceae; genus Mycobacterium. Next base: position 780,604 of record CAWERF010000006.1, read on the forward strand.
CGGCCCAGTGGGGTGTTCTCCAGGTAGTCGTCGAGTACGGCGGGCATCAGTGCCACCGCGTCGGTCAACGGAGTGTGCACAAACCCGGGTGAGACCGCGTTGACCCGAATGCGGCGCGGCGCGAATTCCAGTGCGGCGACCTGGGTCAGCATCGCCAACCCGGCCTTTGCCGCGCAGTACGCACTCATCCCCGCTGCGGCCAGCCGCGCGTTCAACGACGTCACCGACACCAGTGAGCCGCCGTCACGGAGCTGCCGGCCCGCGTACTTCGCGACGATGAAGGCGCCGTTGAGGCACACATCCACCACGGACCGGAAGTCCTCGACGGGCATCTCGATGATGCGGCCGAAATTACTGAATCCGGCGCTGTTGACGACAACGTCCAACGATCCGACCCGCTCGAAAAGCGCTGCGACGGTGTGCTCGTCGGTCACATCGACGCCGGCCCCGGTATGCGGCTCGCCCAGCTCGCCCGCACGCGTGGCGCCTCCCTCGGCGTTGCGGTCGGCAATCGTGACGCGGCAGCCCTGCCCGGCCAGCCCCCTCGCGATCGCCCACCCGATGCCGGATGCGCCGCCAATCACCAATGCGACGCGCTCGGCGCCAGTTTCGGACAACATGCCTCCAGGTGAGGATTTCTACCGGCCGTCGTGCGGTTATCACGGGCCACTGTAGGACATACGCGCAAGCCAGGAAGCATTATCGTAAGACTTCCAGTAAGGCCGTGCACTTTACCACCACCGGCGGTTAAGGTAGCCTTACCTACTACCAGTGACCCGCCGCAGAGGAGCATGGTTCGAGCCGATGTATGTCTGCCTGTGCATGGGCGTAACGTCCGAAACGGTGCGTGACGCGGTTGCCAACGGCGCCGCGACGTCAAAGCAAGTGGCGACCGCCTGCGGCGCGGGCACAGCCTGCGGCCGCTGTCGACGCACCGTACGGGCAATCATCGCCTCGGAGGGCGAGCCATCGAGCTCGAAGCCGTTGTGGGGCAAGTTCAAGCAACTGGCACGCAAGGCGGGCTGAGATTCGCCAGCGCGACTCAATTTCGCGCTGGGCACGCCGCGACGGTCACCTGGAAAGACACTGCAGCCGCGCTGTGGCCCAAGATGTGACCATGGACCAGGACGGGCACGCCGGGTCGCTGCTTGCCGACCGCATTGCGGTGGTGAGCGGCGGCGGTGGCGGTATCGGCGCGGCGACCGCGAGGCTGTTCGCGCAACACGGCGCGCAGGTGATCATCGCCGACATAGACGGCGATCGCGCCGAGCAGACCGCCGGCGAAATCACCGCAGCCGGTTTGTCGGCGCGGGCAATCGTCACCGATGTGCGCGAACCGGACCAGGTCGCCAGGCTCGCCCGGTCGGTGCTGGATGGCTACGGCCGGGTGGATGTGCTGGTGAACAACGTGGGCCACTGGCTGCGCCATCCGGGCCGCTTCGTCGACACCGACCCCCAACTATGGGACGAGCTCTACCGGGTGAACCTGCACCACGTCTTGCTGGTCACCCACGCGTTCCTTCCGGCGATGGTCGACAAGCACGCCGGCGCGATAGTCAACGTCTCTTCCGTCGAAGGGTTGCGCGGCTACCCGGAAGATCCGGTGTATGCGGCCTTCAAAGCCGCCGTCATTCACTTCACCCGTAGCCTCGCGGTCCAGGTCGGTCGCGACGGTGTGCGGGTCAACGCGATCGGTCCCGACGTCACCGAATCGCTACAGGTGCCCTACTCGCAATGGCTGTCCGCCGAGGAGCAGACGCACTGGCCGCAATGGGTTCCGGTCGGACGGATGGGGCTGCCCGAGGACCAGGCCCGGGTGATCCTTTTTCTCGCCTCGGACCTGTCGGGGTTCGTCACCGGCCACACGATCCCGACCGACGGCGGCACCGGCGCGGCGGGCGGATGGTTCCGCTCGTCGAGCCGAACCGACCGGGAATGGACAAACCGGCCCGCGTCGCCGTGACCGGCGCCAACGCGGAAACCCCCACCAGGGGAGCATCGAAGGGCACAGAATCAGGAAGGACAAACAGAAGGGAACCGTCTGTGAGTGTGGCGAGCCCGGCCGTGTCGCGCGGCCCCGTCGAATTTGACCCCTACTCGGAGGATTTCTTCAACTCTCCTTACGAGACCTACCGCAGGATGCGCGACGAAGCGCCGGTGTACCACAACGCGAGGTACGGCTTCTGGGCGTTGACTCGCTATGAAGACGTCGCACCGGCGTACCGGGATCACGAAACCTATTCGTCGGCCAAGGGTCCGAGCCTGGACATGGTCAAGGCCGACGAGCTGAAGATGCCTACCACGCGGCTCATCATCATGATGGATCCGCCCGAGCACGAGCTCCTGCGGAAGCTGGTGAACCGGGTCTTCACGCCACGCGCGATGGCGTCCCTCGAGCCGATGATCCAACAAACCATCGACGACGTCGTGAAAACTCTCGATCCATCGTCATTCGACGCGGTCGCGGATTTCTCGGCCCTGTTCCCGGTCGAGATCATCACCACGATGCTCGGCGTTCCCGCCGAGGACAGGCAACAGCTGCGGATCTGGCTGGACAAGGGCCTCGAACGCGAGCAGGGGTCGATGGGTCCTTCGCAAGAAGGTATCGACGCGATGATGCAGTCCGGTGCCTACTACTTCGATCTGATCCAAAAGCGCCGCGCGCACCCGCAAGACGACATGATCAGCCGCCTGGTCCAGGCCGAGGTCGTCGAGGACGGTGCGGTCAGGCGGCTCGATGATCTCGAGATCGTGGGGTTCGCGACGCTGCTCGGCGGTGCGGGGGCTGAGACGGTCACCAAGCTGATCGGCAACGCCGTGGTGGTCTTCGCCGAAAACCCTGACCAGTGGCAGAGATTGCGCGATGACCGCGGCAAGATCCCCGCGGCATTCGAGGAGTTGCTTCGGTATGAAGGCCCGTCGCAGTACAACGTCCGATACACCTTGCGCGACGTGACGCTGCACGGCACCACGATCCCGGCCGGCAGTGCCGTCATCCTGATCAACGGATCGGCCAATCGTGATGAACGGGTATTCCCCGAACCGGATCGTTTCGACATCGACCGGGAACGCAAGTTCGGCTACAACATCGGTTTCGGCTATGGCATCCACAGCTGTCTCGGCGCTGCGCTGGCCCGGATGGAGGGCCGGATCGCGCTCGAGGCGCTGGCGGAGCTGATTCCGCGTTACGAAGTCGACCGCGCGGGATTGCGCCGCGTGCACATGACCAACGTGTGCGGCTGGTCAAACGTACCCGTGCACGCGCTCTGACTCGGACGTGGCCGCAGATTCACGATGACAACACCGGAGCCGAGAAGATGGGTTCGCTCCGAAGACGACCAGTGGGACATCGTCACCAGCGTGGGTTACACCGCCCTGGTCGTGGCCGCGTGGCGCGCGATACACGCTGTGAGCCCGAGACCAGTGGTGCGAGACGAGTACGCGAAGTATTTCATCGCGGCCTCCGCGGACCCGTATCTGACCGGCTTGCTGGCCAGTCCACCGACATCCGAGGACGCCACGACTTTCCCACGGCTGTACGGCGTGCAGACAAGGTTTTTCGACGAATTCTTCCGCTCCGCGGCGGACGATGGCGTCCGGCAGGCTGTGATCCTCGCCGCCGGATTGGACTCCCGGGCATATCGGCTTGCGTGGCCGACCGGAACAACGGTCTTCGAAGTGGACAAGCCGAAGGTCCTGGAGTTCAAGGCCGGTGTGCTCGCCGAGCAGGGCGCCGAGCCCGCGTCCCACCGCAAAGAAGTCGCGACGGATTTGCGTGATGACTGGTCCACAGCGTTGATCGCAGCCGGATTCAATCGGGAACAACCCACCGCGTGGTCAGTGGAGGGACTGCTGCCGTACTTGCCGAGCGCAGCGCAAGACGCCCTGTTCGCGCGTATCGATCAACTGTCGGCTCATGACAGCCAACTCGCGGTGGGCGCCCTTGGCTCGCGTCACGACCCAGAAGAGCTTTCGGCTCTCGAAGCCACCCATCCAGGAGTCAACATCTCCGGTGACGTCGACTTCGCCGCGCTCACCTACGACAGCGACGACAAGACCAGCCCCGCAGAGTGGTTGACCGCGCACGGCTGGACCATCGATAACGTGAGCACGAATCCTGAGTTGCAGGCCCGATATGGAAGAACCGTTCCCGATCTGGACCTACGAGTCGACAGCGTGATGCGCTCTGGATACATCACGGCCACGCGGTGACCGAAGAAGCGGAGAGTCATGAGCATCGAGCGAGAGAAACAGATCGCCGCGGAGGTGGCAGCGGGTCTGGTCGAACACGGCATGACCGTCGGGCTCGGCACCGGGTCGACCGTGGCGTTTCTGCTGCCGGCCCTGGCCAGCCGATCGCTCGACATTCTGTGCGTCGCCACCTCGCCGCGCACCGAGCATGCCGCGCAGGAGCTGGGCCTGCGGATCGAGGACTTCGCGACGATCGATCGTTTCGATATCACCATCGATGGTGCGGACCAGATCTCCCCGGACGGCTGGCTGGTGAAAGGCGGCGGCGCCGCCCACACCCGCGAGAAGATCGTCGCCGCGGCCGCGGACCGGTTCGTCGTCATCGCCGACTCGTCCAAGCCCGTCGATGCCCTGCACAGCCCGATCCCCCTGGAGCTGCTCTCATACGGCCTGCGCGCCACGATGCGCCGGATCGCCCCGGTCTGTTTGCGCGACGTGCCGCTCAGCCCGGACGGCGGCGTGATCGCCGATTACACCGGGCCGGTGGGCGATCCGGCCACCCTGGCCGCCAGGCTCGCGTCAACGCCCGGGGTGATCGAGCACGGCCTGTTCCCGCCGGAGATGGTGACGACCGTCCTCGTGGGCCGCGGCGAGTCGGTGGACCGGATCGACTTCCAACCCGCAACCCCGTGATCGGCGCTGGTTCAGGGTTGCCGATCGAGCGAGATGTGTGGCCGGTCGCTGTCCTCGTGCGCCCAGACGATCCGCCGCGGCGCCGAGTAGATCTCCAACATCGCCGAGTGGTCGCGATCGAAATAATCCCAGGCCCACGTCAGGAAGGCGTCGACCCTGGCATGCACGCCGCTCAGCAGCATCGCGTGCACGCCCAACCACGCGGCGAACGCGCACGGACCCTCGACCATATGGCGGTGCTTGCCGACCTCGGCGATGGCGGCGTTGCGGCCGATCATCGCCATGATGCCCTTGTCCTTGTAACGGAAGGGCTTTCGGTCTTGCTGCCGTCGTTCGAGCAGGATATTGCGTGCCGCCCAGGCACCCGACTGCTGCGCGACCGAGCCCAACTGGGGCAGCGCCGTCGCGGTTGCATCGACGCCGGCGGGCACGTTGGCGACATCGCCGACGGCGTACACGCCGGGATACCCCTCGACCGTCAGGTCGGGGCGGACATCGATGCGGCCGCCTCTGCCGGTGGCCGGCCCGGCGTCGTTGGCGATCGAGGCGGCGGACTCCCCACCGGCCCAGATCACCGTTCGCGCCGGGATGGAGGTCCCGTCGTCGAGGTCCACCCCCTGGTCGTGCACCCCGCTCACACCCCGGCCGAGGTGCAGCACGACGTTGTGATCGGTCAGCTTGCGCTCGGCGTACGCATGGGCCTTGTCCGAGAACGGTGCGAGCAGGGCGGGGCCCCTGTCGACGATGTGTAGCAATCCCTTGTCGGGCAGATGTCCTGTCGCCCGCAGGGCATCCCTGAGCTCGGCGAGCGCGCCGGCCGTTTCGACGCCGGTCGGCCCGGCGCCCACGATGACCATGTCGAGTGCGCCTTCCTCGTCAGGGTTTTCGAACAGCCGCCGAGCGTGGAGCCGTAGCCGCTCGGCGTCGGCCACCGAATACAGCGGGAACGAGTGCTCGCCGGCTCCCGGTATCCCGAAGAAATTCGGCCGGGCGCCGGCGGCGATCACCAGGTGATCGGCGGACAGCGTCCGTCCGTCGCGTAGGACAAGGGTGCGATCGGACAGCCTCGCGGACTCGACGTCTGCGACGACGACGTCGACCGTGGGCAGGTCGGCGACGATCGCGCTCAGCGGCCGCGCGATGTCCTCGGCGGGCAGTTGCGAGGTTGCGACCTGGTACAGCAACGGCTGAAACTGGTTGTAGTCGTTGCGGTCGACGAGTGTGACCGACACACCTTCCTGGCCAAGAACTCGCGCGCAGGCGACGCCGGCCAGACCTCCGCCGAGTATCACCACGTCCGTTGTCACGGGCTCCTCCTGGACTGGTCGACGGGATACGCTACACACGCCCGCTATCGGTCGGCGGTCATCGCCCACCGAATCCCGCCGACCAGCACGCGCCCTGCGAGCGGGATCGCGGTGGCCTCGATCGGCGGAAAGTACGGCAACCACAACGGCAACCGGGCCCACGCCGGCAACAGCGCGACCGCCGTGGCGGCGAGCACCCCGTAGGGTGCCCTGGCGACCAGCGGCAGCGGCGGGTCCACGAGCAGAAACCGGGCGGCCTCGCGGGCAGCGGGAGTGCCACGCAACTCGGGCCGGTAGGCCTCGATCCGTTCCGCGAGTTCCCGTTCGCTGCGGGGCGGGTCGACGACGCCCAGTGCGCGGGCAACGCGGGCGGCGTCGGCCACATATCCGTCGCGACCGCTCTGGTCGAGCGGGGCAGATCCGTAACGCTGATACGCGACGAGAAAGCTGTCCACCTCGGCGATATGCACCCATTCCAGAAGATGCGGATCGGCGGCGTGATACGGCCTGCCATCACGCGCGATTCCGCGCACCCGCTCGTGAATTGCGCGGACGCGATCGACCGCGCGCTGCGCATCGACGGCCGAGCCATACGTCGTCACCGCCAAAAATGTGCTGGTGCGCTGAAGTCGCCCCCACGGGTCACCCCGATAGTCGGAGTGCTCCGCGACTCCGGCCATCGCCAGCGGATGCAATGACTGCAGCAGCAGCGCCCGCAGGCCGCCGACGAACATAGCGGCATCGGCGTGCACCCGCCGAATCGGGCGATCCTCGCCGAACCAGCGTGGACCCGGTGTGCGGTGGATGCGCGCTCGGTTGGCCGGCCCCTCTGGCCCGGCAACCATGCCGAACAGGCCGCGACCCAGGGTCTTCCGCACCGCGCGAAACTCGGGCAACGCCGTCATGCACTCTACGGTACGAGGTGCCTCCCCCAATCGGGGGACAAACGTTTCCACCGCTGACACGTCTGATCGGCGTATTCAGCCGGCGAGCAGATGCGCATACGTTGCCAATATGACTACTTCACCAGCGATGCTGACGACTGACCACCAGAACAGCCGTATTGCCGGTGCCGTCCGGGGGAGGCTGCTCACCGCGGTGCAATGGCTGCGCGCCGGATACGCACCGGATGCGCCGCAGGGGCATGTTGCCCTGGTCGCACTGTGCGGCACCGCGCCCCCGGGACGCGCGCACTGATCCCATCCATCGCGAGTCGGCCGGGTATCGGATTCGTTGCCCGACAGAAGTTTTCGTGAAAGCCGTTTCCAGCAATTCGATCCACCGCCAAGGAGGTCTGAGATGTTTGGTTCGCAGGTCAATGCCGCCGCACCCCGGCCGGGTCTCGGCGACCGGCTGGTGCACAGCCCGATTGCCGCATTCGCCCCATGGGTCATCTACTGGGTTATCGCCCAGAGTCCCAGCACCTGGCTCTACGGCGCCCTGGCCGCCGCTTTGACGGCGATAATCCTCGCGACATCCCGACAAACACCCAGAGTCAAGCTGCTCGACATCGTGACGATCGTTTTCTTCGCCGGGCTGACCATCGCAGGGATGGGGTTCGGCGCCCGGGATCAAGACTGGATGGACAACTACTCCACCACCCTGTCCAGCGGTGTGCTGGCCGTCGTGGTCCTGGGCTCCCTGCTCTTCGTGCCGTTCACCGAGCAATACGCGCGTGAGTCGACGTCGCCCGACGTGTGGAATCACCCGATGTTCAAACACATCAACCGGGTGCTGACATTGATGTGGGGCATGGTGTTCGCGGCGATCGCGGTTGGTGGGTTCATCGCGGCCAAAGTCCCCTCGATCGGCAACTGGACCATCTGGGTCATTCCCATCCTGTTGCTCGTCGCCGCCTTCAGAGTTACCCAAACCTACCCACGCCGAGTGCGCGCACGCCGAGCGCCGTAAACACCGGCGGCGCTGCCGATCCCGACCTCATGGGGCGCGCACCGCGCAATCGTTGATCTGGACGCCGGGCTTCGCCGGATCGGTCGTGTCTGCTGAAGGTGACGTGCACAACGCCGTAGGATGATTATTCCCTGCATGCCGCCCAACGGACACAAGGAACGGGACAGATGAATAAGGTCGTTGGGTTGCCCGCCGTCTTCGCGGTCGCCGTGGTCGCCTGGTGCTCGTCGCCGGCGTCGTCAACGTCGACGGAAATGCTCCCCGGCGTAGAAAGCCCCACCAGCAGTACCGGGCAGCTGGCCGGCGCACCGCCCAGCGGCGCCCTTGCCGCGCCTGCGACGGATCCGCCGGCGGCGCTGGACGCCTTCAACTTGCGGCCAGACTTCGCCTTGCCGCCGCCACATGACGGCGGCGGTGATCCGGCCGCCCAGATCACCCACGGCACGCAGGTCTTCCGGCGCGCGCAACTGCTGAACATCAAGAGCGGCACGGCGGATGCAGCCTGGGCAAACGCGGCGGACACAGTCACCGCGGATCGCGGGATTCTGCCAACCTTGTTGCGACAGCCGCTGCGGAGACTGAACTTCACAGGCACACAACTCTCGCAGCTCAGCGCGCTGATCGCGGTGGCCGGCCCGGTCCGCGTCACGGTGAAAAGCCGAACGCTGCAAGCCGACACGGCGTTGACCATCACCGGGCAGAACGTGATCGTCGACTTCGCCGGCACGGCGATCGAGGTCGGCGCGAAACCTCCGGTATGGCTGATCCAGCTTGTCCATGCCCGCAACGTCGCGGTGATCAACGCAACGATCAACGGCGGCACGAATGGGTTTCTGGTCGATGGTGCAACAAAGGTCGCCATCGAAGGCAACGATGTCGGTGGCCTGACGGAAAACGGCATTGTGGCGACAGGCCCGTCGTCGAACCTGGACATCCATGCCAATCATCTGCATCAGCTCCAACGCGCCGGCATCATGCTCCATGGTCCGGTCAGGGCAGCGCTGCTCGAGGGCAATACGATCGATCACCTGCTGGGTCATTCAAACTGGAATGCCGGCATCCTACTGACCGGGCGGGGCGGCGACATCGCGGCTAATCCAGATACGTTCTTTCTGCCCGACCATTATTGGGTCGTCACGAACCCGCTCGTCGAGCGCCTGCAAAATCCTGATCAGAATGTGATCATGAACAACACGATGCGCGATGGCCTGTCTTCGGGCATCTATAACGACGGTGCGGTTGCCAATATATTTCTCGAAAACCGGATAGAAGGCAATTCAAAAGAGGGCATCTGCTTCGATAACGGCGCCACCGCGAATGTGTTCGCCGGCAATCTGGTGGCCGGCAATGGCAGGCGCTGGGGGCAGCAAGATGCCGATCTGGCGCTGGACTCCGTGCTCAGCGCCGGGCGGGCTCCCGATGGCACATCGATGGCCAAGCTGCCGGGGATCTCGATAGATAACGGACTGTATAACGAGATTTTCGGCAATTATGTCAATGGAAACTTCGGTGGTGGCGTCAAAATCGTACGCACCGGACTATTCAACATCGTTGGCGAGAACGCCATAATCGACAACAACCTCGGCGAAAATGCAAAGTTTCATTTCTTTGGCATCGAACTTGGCGCCGCCCCGGCTGACGCACCTGCCGTGGATCTGGATTTTGTCGGATCACCCGGCAACATCATTTTTGGCAACGCAATTCGCGGTCGGCATTATTCAGGTATTTTCTTGGGGCGCGGTTCGGTACAGAACGATGTCATCAATAATGACATTCTTGGAGTCGAGGCTTTCGCACTGGAATCGGTGAGCGGGTAGAAAGCCGCTCGGTGATGGCGGGGGGAAGCTAGGTTCTGAGTCAATTTGCTTGTCGCACAAGGGTTGATCCCATCTGCGCTGCAACAGATACCGCTGCCGACTCGGTCTGTGCCGGCCGTGTCATACTGCGCCATGCGGCAGGACACCGGCGACCGGTTTTCGGGGCGCGTCAACGGTTTCAGCCGACGGCAGCTGCTGCTGGCAGCGGCCGTGCTGCTGCCCCTGGCCGGATGCGCGCGCCATGACGCCGGTGATCGATCCGCATCGACGACTTCGACACCAGCACCGAATGTGGCTGGCCGATTCGCGCAGCTCGAGCACAAGTACGACGCCAGGCTCGGGGTGTATGCACGCGCAACCGGGAGCGGTGCAACGATCGCCCACCGCGCCGATGAACGATTCGCGTTCTGTTCCACGTTCAAGGCGCCGCTCGTCGCGGCGGTGCTGCAGCGCAATCCGCTCACGCACCTGCAGACCGTGGTCACCTACACCAGTGACGCGATTCGGTCGACATCGCCGGTGACCCAGCAGCACGTCCAGACCGGCATGACCATTGGTGAGCTGTGCGATGCGGCTGTGCGCTACAGCGACGGCACTGCCGCCAATCTCTTACTCGATGACATCGGCGGCCCGGCCGAATTCACCGCATACCTGCGCACTCTGGGCGACACCGTCAGCCGTCTGGACCAGGAAGAACCGGAGCTCAATCGCGATGCCCCCGGGGATGAGCGAGACACCACAACGCCTCGGGCCGTCGGCGGTGTCTATCAGCAGCTTGTCCTTGGCGATGCATTGACCGCCGACAAGCGTGCCATGCTCACCGATTGGCTGGAACGCACCACGACCGGCGCCAAGCGGATCCGAGCCGGATATCCCGCCGAGTGGAAAGTGGCCGACAAAACCGGATCCGGTGACTACGGACGAGCCAACGACATCGCAATCCTGTGGCCGCCCAGCGGCGCACCACAGATCGTCGCGATCATGTCCGATCGCGCCGGCGGATATGGCGCCGAGCCGAGCGACGCACTCATCGCCGAAGCGGCGGCTGTTGTCGCGTCGGCGCTGACCTAGGGGCAATCGGCCCACGTTCGGTCTCGAGGCGAGGGCAGGCGCCGACGTACGATGCGTTTGTGGCCCACGAGGTCGAGTTCGACGATGTCCGGCGGTTGATCGCCGAGTTCGGAACGCGGGCGACGCTGGTCACCGTGACGGACTCGCTGCGTCCGCACATCGTGACGGCGATGATCGGGATCGACGGCGACCGGCTCGTCGCAGACGTCGGATCCCGCACTCGATCCAACGTGATCGACCATCCTGGCCTGTCCCTGGTATGGAACCCCGATGACGACGGCGAGTATCAGCTGATCCTCGACGGTACCGCCGAACACGTCGGCGAGCCGAACGAACGCCAAGTGAGCACGTTACGGATCGCGGTCGTCGGCGGGATCCTTCACCGACTGGCCGGCCTGCCGGAAGGGCCGCCCACCTGCCAGTCGTTGGCGGCCGCGGCGAACGCCGGCGGCTGACGCGCTGACCGGGCTGACGGGCTGGCGACGGTCAGCCTGTTATGCCGAGGCTGCTGCCAGAGCCCGCTCGTCCTCGTCGGCGAACGTGTCCTCCAGCTGCACGGGCGAGTAGTCCAGGTCGATGTCGCCGACCGGGCGGCCGCGGGCGCTGCTGATCGTCCCGAACCGTCGCATCCCCTTGTCGGTGGCGTACTGCATGAACTCGTCCATGGTCAGGTCGAAGGGGACGTTGTCGCCGTACGGGGCAAAGAACTCGTTGGTGTTGGTCAATGCCAGCGGGATGAGCTCGTTCATGCGCCCTTCGAATGCCGTCCAATTGGCATCGTCGGCGGCGACGTGGCGCCGACAGGTGAAGGTGCCCCATGCCATATGGCGCCGCTCGTCGTCACCGATGCGCTGGACGAGTTCTTGCATGCCGGGAAGAATTCCGCGCTCAACGCAAATCTTGTGCCAGGCATAGTATCCCGTCAGGGCCATCATGCCCTCGACGATGTGGTTATACGTCACCGACGCCCGAATCTGGGCAGCCGGTGACGGATCAGTCGAAAGAGCGTTGAGCGATTCCGGGAGCTCCTCGTAGAACATCTTCCGGTACGCAGGCAGTCCGTCGAAGTAACCGCGCAGATCGTGGGTGACCCCGACGGCGTCCAGCCACAAGCGAAACACCTGCGTGTGTTTGGCTTCCTCGAACGCGAACTGCGTCAGATACATCTCGTCGCCGAGCCGCCCTTCGGCCCGCATCGCGGCCATGAACGGCTGGATGTCCTCGGTGACCGCTTCCTCGCCGGCAATGAACTCGGCGCACAACCGGGTGGCGATGTCACGTTCGCCGTCTGTCAGCGACTCCCAATCCTCCCGGTCGCGGGAGAAGTCGATATCGGCCGGATTCCAGAACTTCGCATTGCCCCCGGCGAACAGCTTTAACGGCAGGCTGTCCCAGTTGAGACCGCCCGCAACGAGCGATCCCATATGTGTGCGTGTCATCGTGTTGACCTCCTCAGATCAATTCGGGGCTCTGTTGTGGGAGCGGAGTGCGGCAACGAGGAAAACGCGGCCGCCAAGACCGCGACGAGCCGGCGCACGGCCAGTGCCGGCTGCTCCGGTGTGGGCTCGTCAAGTCCGAGGATCGGATCCATACCGCGCACGTATGGCGCGAGCGCCAGGTGCGGAAAGATCATCAGCAGCAGCGACAACAACGCGTCGGTATCCGAATCCGGGCGAAGGTCGCCACGTGCGTGCGCGTCGCGCACGAGCGGGCGCAAGACTTCCAAATAGTGGCGATGAATGACGGTCCGCACGCTGATGCGGGTATCGGTGTCGACCTCGAAACTCGCCGCGGCATGAAGCGAACGTTCGCGTGGATGATCGGCGAAGTAGGCGACCCAGTCGTCGAGAAGGTCCGTGAGGAACTCGAAGAACGGTCTGCTCGCGTCGAGCTCCCGGATGCGGGCCTCCATGTAGGAACGCACGCGCTGGCTGGCGACGTCGGCGATGAACGCGTAGAGGTCGCGCTTGTCGGCGAAGTATTGGAAGAGGCTTCCCTTGGCAACTCCCGCGCGCCGAGCGATGACGTTCAGGCTTCCTCGTGAGAAGCCGTGCGCTCTGAACTCGGCCTCCGCGGCTTCCACCACGGCGCCCCGACGGACCTGATCGACGCGAGCCCACGTCACCGTCGGCATGGAGTCCTCCTCGCGTCGATGACCACTGGTCATATTACTGTGAGCCACGTCACGGTCAAGGCCTCGCTGATGGGGGTGGCGCTCAGTTGTGCAACCTGCCGGATTGGGTAGCGTGCGGCTACGGACGCATCTCGTAGGCGCCGTCGTAAGCCTTCACCTGCTCCCAGACCCGGTCGAAGCGGTGTGCATCCGTGACCGGTTTACGTACCGCCGACAGAGCCCACTCCTGTTGTGCCGAAGTAGAACTCGCCTTGCCGTGCAACGCGATGGCATGTGCGGAGAAGTCGCGAACTTGGATGTCGAAGATCTGGTCCAGCAGGTCACGATCCAAGCCGATCAGATTGGCTTGCTCGAGGATCAGCTGCCCGTACACGACGAGGGTGAAGAGGTGCCCGACGACGAGGAGCAAGTCGAGGTCGCGCCCTTGCTCGGCGTCCGGCGCGGCCGTGGTCAGCAGCTCCTTCAGCGCCCGGGCTTGCTCATAGAATCGGGCGACATTCGGAACGTCCAGGGATTTCTCGTAGACGGGCGTCCAGTCTGCGAACTGCACCTTGGACGCACCACGAGCGGGACCCTGCGCCCAGAAGAACACGTCGTCCGCCGGGTCGCTGCGGGTGCCGATCTCGGGGTAGGCGGCGGGGTTGAACAGGTAGTTCGGCATGAATTTCAGGATCTGCGCGACGTTGACGTGCACGGTGCCCTCCAACCGCGGCAAGGCACCGATCAGCCGCGCGACCTCGCAGAAGTAGGTGTTCTTCTCGAAGCCTTTGGCGGCGAGGATATCCCACAGCAGGGTGACAACCGTCTCACCCTCGGAAGTGACCTTGGATTTGGTCACGGGATTGAACAGCAGGTACCGGCGGTCGCCGAGGCTGGCGCTGCGGAAGTAGTCGATCGCGCGGTCGCTGAACAACTTCATCGCGATCAACCGGGCGTAGGCGTCGACGAAACTCGCACGCACGTGCGGGAAGTCGGTGACCGGGTTGCCGTACAGGATGCGATTGTTGGCGTGCGTGATCGCCTCGTAGAAGGCATGCTCGCACATCCCGATCGAGCCGCTGCACAGGTTGAACTTGCCGACATTGACGGCGTTGAGTGCGGCCGAGAACGCGTCAGGTCCGGTACACAGGATGTCCTCCTCGTGCAACGGGTAATCGTTGAGCCGGAAGTTGCTCACATACATCTGGCCGTGCACGACATTGTCGATCAGCTCGTAGTTCGCGTGACTGCTATCGGCGACGAACCAGACGTAACCGTCGGCGCCGTCGACGTCGGCGCGGCGCGAGAACACCGACACCATGGCTGCCACGTTGCCGTTGCCGATGTAGTACTTCTCCCCCGACGCGCGAAAGACGATGCCCTCCTCGTCGGCCTTCTTTTCTACGGGCGTCAGCAGCATGTCGGTGTTGTAGATGTCGGCGCCATGCTCGCGTTCGGACAGCCCGAACGCCATCACACCGCCCGCCTCGAGTTGCTCGGCCGCGCGCTCTTTGGCTTTGATGTTGTCGCTTTGCCAGATCGGCCCGAGGCCGAGGATCGTTACCTGCTCGGCATACCAATACGCCAGCCCGTAGAACCCGAAGATCTCACTCAGCGCGGCGTTGCGCGCGGTGTCCCAACGCTTGTTCGGGTCACCGTTGGCATATTCCGATGGCGTGAGGAAGGTCGCGAAGATGCGCTCCCGCTTAATGAAATCCAGGAAGTCCGACACCCACGCCGCGTCGAGATCGTCCTGGAGCAGCCTCGCCTTGCCGCGCCCCTCGAACCAGTCGATCACGGCCGTCAGTTGACGGCGCGTCTCGGGGTCGAACCGCAGTGGGTCATAGGCGTTCGGATTGAGCAACAGCCCGCCGGAGTTCGCCATGGCGTGCCCCTTTCATCGACGCGTGAATGTCGCTCAGAACGGCGACGCGTGTTGGGCCAGGGTGAACAAGAGGTAGGCCATACACAGCAGCGCGTTCAGTACTACCAGAACCAGGCCCGCAGCTATCAGCCACCGTATGCCGCGGCGATGGCTGCGCTCGAATTTGGCATGGCGCTCCGCGCGCTTTATCTCACTTGCGGTGAGCGCGAAATTGACGTCCGCCAGTTCGTCATCGGCGACGGGCGCACCCGCCACAATTTCCCGGAGGCGCGTCGCCGGGATTGGAACGCCGACGCCGGCGAAGCGCCGGCTCATTCGTCGCGCCTGCCTGCGGCTGAGCGCCTGACCCGGCACGTGCATACCGTGCGGCGAGCTTCCCCATTCGTCGCCCCACAGGTTCGACGGGGTCGTCATAGGCGAGGAGCTTAGTTCGACCCGCGGCACCATTGGTGGCCTTCGCGTGACGCAGTATGGTGCGGTCGGCCGCCAAGGAAGTGTCAACCAACGGTCGAGACGGTGGTCGTAGTCCGATGCCTCATTTGAGGGCCTCGGTGGGGATGTCGTAGCGTTGCTGGTAGGCGGCCACTTGTTCGCGCACGGCGGCGGCGTCCAGTCCGGTGTCGGCCCATGTGTAGCGGCTGGCGCCGCCGTCACCGGGGTGCGCGGCCAGATAGTCACGCATCTTCTGCTCGGTGGCTGCGGGCAGCTCACGGTCGAGCCTGTCGTAGAGCGTTCTGATTGTCGCGAACGGGTCGTGGATGAAATCGGCGAACCGGACATCGACCACCTGGCCCGGGCGTAGCACGCCGCTTTCGCGGATCTTCATTTCCCGGTCGAGGCCGACGACGATCTCCTCGCGTGATTGCGACGCGGCCTCGGCAACGCCGGTCTCGTTTGATGCCATTCGGCGCAGGTGACGGGTGAGTGCACTGACCGACGAGATCACGTTGAGCGGGTCGCGGTGCGTCTCGACGATCAGGGCGTCGGGATACTCCTGCACCAGCACGTCGAGCTGCCACAGGTGTGCGGGTGACTTGAGCAACCATTGCCCCCCGACACCGGATTGCAGGTGCTGAAGGAAGGTTCGGTGGTAGCGGTAGGCGCGGCGGTGATCCGCCTCATACAGCAACCACTTGTAGTAGCTGGGCAGGCGGTACTGGACCGAGAAGATCATGCTGCAAAACTGGCCGGCGGTGATGCGCACACACTCCTGGCCGACGAGGGCCCCCATCGGGTGGAAGGCCTGAAAACCGGGCATGATCTGTTCGGCGAGGTCGATGCTGGCCTGGGTTGCTGCGATCCGCGGATCGCTGTGGTAGGTGGCCGGGTTGGGCACCGGGAACGGCCGATCCACCTCCCAGGTCAGGGGCGGACGCAGTTGTGGGTCCTGGGCAAGCAGGTCATAGAGGATCGTGGTGCCGGTACGTGGTTGACCGACGATCACGATGGGCCGCCGGATCTTCTGCTGGGCTATCTCCGGGTGGGTTCTACCCCACTGGGTCATCTGCAGGCGATTTTTCAGCGGCATCACCACATCCGCGGCCGCGATCTCCACGCCGAGATCGGACAGCCGCGCTTCGTTGACGAGACCGTCGGTGAGCCGCTCAAGCCCGTCACGCCAGGTGTCATCGTCGCCGAAGTCGTCGCTGCCGGCAAGCTGGCACGCTTCATCGATCAGCCGCCGCGGGTCAAGGCGATCGGCGACGCTCATGGGGGCACCGCGCCGCGGCGAACGGTGGCGGTGACCTTCGGGGGGTCGGGGTTGTCGAGCCAGCGCACGATGACAAAGCCCCGGCGGCGCCCACCGGTGTCGAGCCAGTGACCGTAGCCAGATTCGTTGGCGCCGATCGCGATACGAACCAATCCGTCGGGGTCCGGGTTGATCGCCTTGTTGGTGACCGAGCTGTGGCGCCGGCGCGGCTCGAGGCATTCGTGCCAAATGTTCTCCAGCGTGACGTTCCAGTATCGGGTGTCGGGCGGCTCAAACTCCAGCACCAAGGATTCGTCTAGCGAAAGCGCGAACGTGCCGATCATGTAGAGGTTGTCCGGAGTGGTGTCGGCCGCGCCCAGCTCGGCTGCCTTCGCGGTGAGCAGGGTGTTGGGCGCGGTCAACAGCTCGGGTTTGATCGTGCGATGCAGTGTCGACAGCTTGACGATGGTCCAGGCCATCGAGGTGAACTGTTCGGCCAACCCAACGTCTGACACCGATCGCGGCTCAGGCGCGGGCCCGATGGGTTCGATGTTCAGCGTGGCCGGTTCCTCGGCGGAAATGTCACCGATGTACTCGCGCACCACGATCGATGAGGAGTCCGCGGGTATTGGTATCCACTGGGCGCCGTCGAGGTCCTCCGGTGAGGGTTCGGTGCTCGACAACACCAGGGCGAACGATCCCGCGTCCAGTTTCAGGTCGTGATCGCTTACGTAGGCGCCCATGCGTCGCGGGGTCATCCCGATTCCCGCGAGGACCTGCAGCCCTAGATACGCCGTCATCCCCCGTGTTCCGGTCACGCGGTAGGCGCGGTCCCCCCGAATCATGGCCAGGTAGTACCTCCCGTCCGGATTCGGGCCTCCGATCCACCGGGCCGGAGTGCACATGTCAAAGAACCAGGGCAGGTCGGGGTCGACGTCGACCGACAACTCCGCACACAACGCCGAGACCCGCGCGATCACCCGCAGTCCTTCGAGCAGTTCACGCTCGTTCTCGGCATCACTTTTCACCGCCTCTGTCATATCGCCGAGCACTTGCTGGACAAAGCGCCAGCCTTCCAAAGCTTTCGGCGCCGAGTCGTCTTGCATCAGCCCATCCTTTCGATCAGTCGGCGATTACCGAGAAGTAGCCCGTCACCACGTGATGAGACATAGTCTCATCATAAACATCGTCTCACCATCTGCTGACAGTTCGAGAAAAGCTGGCTTGGTGACAACCGACGGCGACGCGTCACCGCGCTACCTGCAGGACCTATAGTGAGACGATGTCTCACGACGTGGCGCTTAGCGTCCGCAAACGCAGAGCCACCCGGGACCGCATCGCCGAATCGGCGGCCACCCTCGTCGCCGAACAGGGTCTGGCCAAGACGACCGTTGATCAGATCGCCGAAGAAGCCGAAATAGGCCGCGCCACGTTCTTCCGCTACTTCCACTCCAAGGAAGACGCGGTCGCCGACGGCATGACCCGCCGCTGGCTCGACCTCATCACCACCGCCATCGCCAATCAGCCGTCCGAACTGGCGGCACAAGACGTCGTGGTGGCCGCGTTCGCGGATCTGGCGCGCGGCTTCCCCGAGATCGCCGACCAAATAAGGGAACTGGCAACACTGACGCGATCCTCGCCGGCACTCAACGCATGGACACTGCACATCTATGTGCGCTATGAGGAAGCCATCGCCGGGCTGGTCGCGCCCCGGTTGGCCAACCCGAAGCCCGACGACCCCCGGCCCCGGCTCATCGGCGCGCTTGCTATGGCGTCGGTCCGGGTCGCGCTTGACGATTGGTTGCGCCACGGCGGCAGCCTGCCCGACCGGGTCCGTGACGCACTGTCATCCGTCTTGATCCGCTAGCAAAGCGGTTCAGGCACCGTCGAAGCGGATACGCCACCGAAACTCAGGTCCAGCCGTAGGAAGCCTCGCCGCATCGGGTTGGGATGTTGCTGCGGCGGTTTGCCAGGCGGCGGGGAGAGGTCGGTGATCCGTGGTAGGAGTCGCTCCAGCGCGATAAATCCCTCGGCGCGGGCCAAGGGGCGCCCAGGCACAAATGCGGTCCC
This sequence comes from uncultured Actinomycetota bacterium, assembly GCA_963811535.1. Classification (GTDB taxonomy): domain Bacteria; phylum Actinomycetota; class Actinomycetes; order Mycobacteriales; family Mycobacteriaceae; genus Mycobacterium. The sequence goes on from CAWERF010000006.1 coordinate 799,352, forward strand.
GGGTGCGCGGTGAAAAGCGGCGATCTGAGACTCAGACCGATGTCAGGCGCTGTGGAATCGTCGTCGCTTGACTTCTCGCCGGGCGGTTGTGGACAACCTGGGGCCACCAGAACCATCGGCCCATCAGCGCCGCGATCGACGGTGTCATGAACGATCGCACGACCAGGGTGTCGAACAGCAGCCCAAGGCCGATGGTTGTGCCGACCTGGCCCACAACGACCAGATCGTTGAGCGCCATCGACATCATGGTGAAAGCGAATACGAGGCCTGCCGAGGTGACCACCGCGCCGGTGCCGGCCATCGACCTGATGATGCCGGTGTTGATCCCGGCGTGGATCTCCTCTTTGAACCGGGATACCAGCAGCAGGTTGTAGTCGGACCCGACGGCCAGCAAGATGATGACCGACATCGCCAGAATCATCCAGTGCAGCGGCATGCCGAGGATGAACTGCCAGACGAGCACCGAGAGCCCAAACGACGCGCCGAGCGAGAGCAGCACCGTCCCGACGATCACGAGCGCAGCGACGACAGCTCGGGTGAGCATCAGCATGATGATGAAGATCAGGCAAAGGGCGGCCACGCCGGCGATGAGCAGGTCGTAGTTGGAGCCCTCGCGCATGTCCTTGAACATCGATGCGGTGCCGGCCATGTAGATTCTCGCTCCCTCCAGCGGTGTGCCCTTGATCGCTTCGAACGCCGCATTCTTGATGGCGTCGATGTGCGAAATGCCTTCCGCTGTCTCTGGATCACCCTCGTGGGAGATGATGAAACGCACCGCCTTGCCGTCTGGTGACACGAACATCTTCAAACCACGCTTGAAATCGGCGTTGTCGAACACCTCCGGAGGTAGATAGAAAGAATCGTCGTTCTTCGCGTCATCGAATGCCGAGCCCATGGCCCTCGAATCCTGCTGCATCGCCTGCATCTGATCCTGCAGGCCGCCAAACGTGCTGTGCATCGTCAGCATGTTGGTCCGCATCGACTTCATGATCGCCAGCATCGGGGTCATCATCGCCACCATCTGCGGCATGAGCGCGTCGAGCTGGTCCAAATCTGGAAGAAGTCTGGCGATGTCATCGCTGAGGGTGTCGATGCCGTCGAGGCTGTCGAAGATCGAGCGCAGCGACCAGCAGATCGGAATGTCGAAGCAATGTGGTTCCCAGTACAGGTAATTGCGAAGCGGCCGGAAAAAATCATCGAAATTCGCGATACGGTCACGCAGGTCGTTTGTGTCAGCGACCATCGTTTTTGTTTGAGCGACCATGTCGTGAGTGACGCCGTTGAGCTCCCGGAGCAGACTCAGCATCCTTTCCAAGGTGTCGATCATGCCTTGGGTCTGGTCGGCCATCACCAGCATGTCTTTCATGCGGTCCTGCATGTAGGACATGTTCATTTGCAGGGGGGTGCCCGCCATGCTCAGCATGAACGGAATTGATGTGTGCTCGATCGGCGTGCCCAGCGGCCTGGTGATGGCCTGTACCCGCCCGATGCCCGGGGTGTGGAAGACGCTCTTGGCGATCCGGTCGATGACCAACATGTCCGCGGAGTTGCGGACATCGTGATCGGTCTCGATCAGTAGCATTTCGGGATTCATCCGCGCTGACGGGAAATGCCGGTCCGCGGCCGCAAACCCCTCGTTGGCCGGGATGCCGGGCGGCAGAAAATTGCGGTCGTTGTAACTGGGCTTATAACCCGGCAGCGCGAGCAGCCCAACGAGAGCCAGCGCCATGGACGCCCCGAGGATGGGAACGGGCCAGCGCACAACGACGGTGCCCACCCGCCGCCAGCTACGTGTTTTGGTCTTGCGCTTGGGTTCAAACAGCCCGAACCGAGAGCCCACGACGAGCAGGGCCGGCGCCATCGTCAACGCAGCGAAGACCGCGACGAGCATGCCGACGGCCAGCGGAATTCCCAGCGTCTGAAAATAGGGCAGCCGGCAGAAGTGCAAACAGAAGGTGGCACCGGCGATGGTCAGACCCGAGCCCAGGATGACGTGGGCCGTGCCGCGATACATGGTGTAGAAGGCGGTTTCGCGGTCCTCCCCTGCGTTGCGCGCCTCGTGGTAGCGGCCGATCAGGAATATCGCGTAGTCGGTTCCCGCGGCGATGGCGAGCATGGTGAGCAGATTCACCGCGAACGTCGAGAGCCCGATCAGCTCGTAGTAACTCAAGAAGGCCACGATGCCACGGGATGCGGCCAACTCGATCATCACCATGACCAAGACGAGAGCCACCGTGACGACCGACCGGTAGACGAGCAGCAACATCGTCAAGATGACGGCAATGGTGATGACAGTGACGAGCTTGAGGCTCTTGTCGCCGGCGTGGTGCTGGTCGGCCATCATTGCCGAGCCCCCGGTCACATAGACCGTGACGCCGGGCGGTGGCGGCGAACTTGCCACGATATTGCGCACGGCTCCTACCGACTCGTTGGCCAGGCTTTCGCCCATATTGCCGGCCAAATACACTTGAACGTAAGTGGCTTTGCCGTCGGCGCTTTGCGCACCCGCGGCCGTCAGCGGATCGCCCCAGAAGTCCTGGACGTGCTCGACATGCTTGGAGTCGGCTTCGAGCTTCTTGACCATCGCGTCGTAAAAGCGATGGGCGTCGGCACCCAGCGGTGTGTCGCCCTCGAGGACGATCATCGCAGAGCTGTCGGAGTCGAACTCCTTGAAATCCTTCCCGATTCGCTTCATCGCCTGCATCGATGGAGCCACGTTGGGGCTCAACGACACTGAGTGCTGTTGTCCGACGGTTTCGAGCGGAGGGACGACCACGTTCACCATGACGGTCAGCCCCAACCAACCGAGCAGGATGGGCACCGCGAAGACGCGGATCAACCGAGGGATGATCGGGTGCGCCCCGATATGGGTATTGCTCATGCGGATTTGACCAAGCGGTGAGCACTCAGATTAGCTGACCCGCGGTCAGGGCTTTGAGCTCGTCGAGCGACTCGCGGATGAAATCTGACAGGTCGGGGTCGTTGGTGTTGTTGATCCATCGCTCGAACGCGACCTTGAAGACCGCGACACCCGCCTCGGCGGTGAGTCTGGCGGCCGGGTCCGCAACACCGCGGCGGCGCAGCACGTCGGCCATCGCCGAGGCCAGTGATGCGAGCTTGATCAGCTCGCGTTCCTGAAGGCCCGCGTTGGCGGCGATGACGGTCTGGCGGCGTCGCGCCTGTTCGCGTCGCCCCTCGAACAGCTCGCCGGCGGCCTGCAGCGCCGCGCCGACCGCGTCGATCGGCGCTGCCGAATCGGGCGCCCCGGCGACGTGGTTCACCAACATCTCCAGCAGCGCAGCCTGGCCCCAGAACAACACCTCGCGTTTATCGGCGAAGTACCGGAAAAACGTCCGCTCCGTCAGGCCCGCCCGCTCGGCGATCTCGGCCACCGTCGTCTGCTCGAACCCGCGCTCGGTGTAGAGCTCAAGGGCCGCCTGCTCCAGGCGACCACGCGCGTTGGGCTGCCAGCGACCCATCTGCCGATCCTATGGGAATGACAGCGGCTGTCATCAGCGTTGCGTTGATGACAGCAACTGACATCAACGGGAGGTTCCCATGCGAGTATTCGTCACCGGCGCGTCCGGGTTCATCGGCTCGGCGGTTGTCGCCGAGCTCATCGACGCCGGCCACCAGGTGGTTGGCTTGGCGCGTTCGGATGCCTCGGCCGAGGCCGTCGCGGCGGCCGGAGCGACGGTGCATCGAGGCGATCTCGAGGACCTCGACAGCCTGCGCGCCGGTGCCGCGGCGTCCGACGGGGTCATCCACCTGGCGTTCAACCACGACTTCTCCGACTTCGCCGGCGCGGGTCAGGTGGACCGGCGTGCGATCGAGACGTTCGGCGAGGCGCTGGCGGGATCCGACCGGCCCTTGGCCGTCACGTCCGGGATTGCCGGTCATGCGCCGGGCCGAGTCCTGACGGAAGAGGACGCCTCTGCACCCGGGTTGCCCCGGGCCTCCGAAGAGGCGGCGCTGGCGTTCACCAACCGCGGCGTGCGGGTCTCGGTCGTACGCCTGCCGCCGACGGTGCACGGCGAGGGTGATCACGGTTTCGTGCCACGCCTGATCGGCACCGCCCGCGAGAAAGGCGTCTCGGCCTACCCCGGCGACGGGTCCAACCGCTGGCCGGCCGTGCACCGCTTTGATGCCGCCCGGCTGTTCCGGTTGGCCCTCGAGGAGGCGCCGGCCGGCGCAATCCTGCACGGGGTCGACGAGGAAGGCGTCCCGGTCCGCGACATCGCCGATGTCATTGGCCGCCACCTCACAATGCCCGTTACCGCCGTCCCCGTCGAGAAGGCCGTCGACCATTTCGGCTGGCTCGGGGCCTTCTTCTCGCTGGACGTCCCGGCGTCGCGCACCCTGACCCAAAAGCGGCCGGGCTGGCAGCCGACCCACACCGGGCTGCTCGCCGATCTCGAGCAGGGCCACTACTTCGCCACGCCCGCCGCATGAGCCCGGACCGATACCGCCAATGAGAAAGGAACGCCCCGAATGCCTGCAGGAGTGCTGATGACGCCGGACCGCGGCGCCGTCAACCTGGTCGACGATGCCCTCGAAAAGGCGTGCGCCGCCTATCACGCCGGTGTGCGGCAGTTGTGGCTGGGACAGCAGTTCGACTATGACGCGATCACGTTGGCCGCGCTGATCGGTGCGGCCGTCCCGGGCGTGGCGGTGGGGACATCGGTGGTGCCGATCAACCCGCGCCATCCGCTCATCGTCGCCGCGGCGGCGCAGACCGCGCAGGCCGCCACCCACGGCAACTTCAGTCTCGGGCTGGGCCTCGGGGTGCCGTTCGCCGAACAACTGGCCTTCGGCCTATCGGCGAGCAACACGGTGCAGCGATTGCGCGAGTACCTGACGGTATTGCGGGCCATTCGCGATGACCGCACGGTGGACTTTCACGGCTCGCAGATCACCGCTGTCGATCCGTCGTTGCTGCCGGTCGCGCTGGCCGGAGCGACACCCTTCCCGCTCTACGTCGCTGCAATGGGACCGCGCGCGCTACAGGTCACCGGCGAGTTGGCCGACGGCACCCTGCCGGCCAACGCCGGCCCGCACACGATCGAAGGATTCATTGCACCGATGATTGCGCGGGCGGCCGCCGACGCCGGGCGGCCACGCCCGCGCATCATCGCGATGGTCAGCGTGGCGGTCACCGACGACGTCGATGCCGCCCGTGCGGCCGCCGCCGACAGTCTTGCCCTGTATGACTCGATCCCCTCCTACCAGAAGGCATTCGCGCGCGAGGGTGTGTCCTCGGCGGTTGAGCTCGCCGTGATCGGGACGGCAGAAACGGTGACCCGCCGGCTGAAGACCGTGATCGACGCCGGGGCGACCGACCTGGCGCTGCTGCCGTTGCAGACCAACCGCGCTGATCTACAACGCGTGTATGACGTAGCCGCCGCATTCTGATGACAGGGTTTGGCGGGCTATCACCAGTGAATGGCTAAGGCAGCCCGCTGCCGAGTCGAAAGCCGTCGGCGCAAGAATTTCCTGACAATCCAACAACGCCGCGGGATAAACCCTATGTTGGGACCAGCCTGCGTAGGTCTACGACGGAAAGGATCGCGTCGATGTTCGGTCGGGAGGTCAGCGTTGTCGCCCGCGCGACCGTCGTCGCCGCCGCCGCGGCCTGTGCATCAGCGATCGGCCTCGCCGGTGCTGCCATCGCGGGCGCCGTCAGCCAGCAGACCCTGGTGGGGGCTTGGTCGGGTCCGGCGGCCGGCGCGTTCGGCGACACGGGTGAGTGCGGGACCGGGTCGGCGGAGGTTGCGTTCTCGCCCGATGGCACATACCGATACCGAGCCATCTATCCCAACTGTGATCCCGTCATGATCGACGGGCACTATGAGCTGCAGTCCGAGGGAGGTGTACTGCACACCTCACCGGACGCATGCGGATACCCCGGCTGCCCTCCCGGTGTGTCGCCTCAAACCACGCCGATCAGCGGCACTGACCCCGACAGCTTCGTCCTGGACGGCCAGTACACCTACGGCCGACAACACGGCTGACGGCCCCGCCGACGCAGGAGGAACGGCCGTGATAAAGATCGTTTTCTGCCTGCGGCGTGTGCCGACGCTGTCGCCGGACGAGTTCTACCAGTACTGGCTGGAAAACCACGGGCCGCTTGTGCGTCGCCACGCGGCCACGTTGCGGATTCGCCGCTACACGCAGGGACATACGTTCATCGATCCACGCATCGATCCGGCGGTGGATGCCCGTGGTTGCCGGGTGCCACCGTATGACGGCGTTGCCGAAGTCTATTGGGACAGCGTCGAAGAGCTCGTGGCGGGTGCCAGCACCGCAGAAGGCCGGGCGGCCGGTCGGGCGTTGCTGGAAGACGAGCGGAGATTTATCGACCTGCCCAACTCGTCGCTGTTCTGTGTTCGCGAACATCAGATTGTGGCGGGGTGAACGTCATCGAAGAATGGTGCCGCCGTCGATGTTGATTACCTGACCGTTGATCCACGCGCCTTCGTCGGACATCAGGAAGGCAACCATGGATGCGATGTCGTCGGGTTCGCCGACGCGGGGGCTCCGGATCCGTTTCAGTGCGGCGGCCTCGAGGTCGGGCCACTGCGGGGCTGAGCGGATTGCTTCGGTGGCGGTGAATCCGGGTGCCACAGCGTTGCATCGGATGTTTTGTTTGCCCCATCGTGATGCGACATGCCTTGTGAGAGCACCGATGCCGGCCTTGGCGGTGGCGTACGCCGGCCGGGCTGGTTCGCCTTGAAAGGCAGCGGCCGATGACATGTTGATGATCGCTCCCCCACCCCGCGCGAGCATCTGCGGGATCGCGTGCTTCATGAGGACGACGTAGCCGCGCAGATTGACTGTCATTGTGCGATCCCAGATCTCGAGATCGATGTCGACCACGTCGGTGTCGCCGCGCAGGGTGCGCATGTCGGCGCCCACGTTGAACATCACGTCGACGCCGCCGAAGCTACCGGCTGCGGTGTCGATGAGATCAGAGATCGACTCCGGCTCGGCGAGGTCGAATGCGACCGCGTGCGCGATGTCGCCGGCGCCCCGAATTTCATCGACCGTCCCCTGCGCCCCGTCGAGGTCGACGTCACCGACCACGACCGAGCACCCCTCGGCCCCCAGCCGCCTGGCCGTCGCTGCGCCGATACCGGTGCCACCGCCCGCGATAACCGCGACCTTGCCGGCCAGTCCGCTGTATCCCACCTGCCGAGCCTCTCCGTCTCCAGCCGTGCCGGGTGGCTTACAAAAACGGAGAACATCATCCTTTCCCGCGGTGAAGCTGTCCAGACATTTCTCGCCCGCTCTTGGCGGTGGAAGTCGAGAAGGCTTTTCCCCGGAATTATTTCCTGTGCAGTAACTGGGCAATTGACGACAGATTTCTGTGATAATCCATTCGGCTCTATCCGCAGTAAACGGCCTAAACCACCAGGCGGGAGGCACGACATGGCGTCAAAAAATCCGTCCCAAGCGAACCGCCCCCCGGGCAGCGGGCTCGGCGAGGTGACCGCTCGGTTGGGTCCACGTCTGCGCGCCGAGTTCGAGCAGTTGCAGAAGTCAGAGCGCAAACTCCTTGCCGCACTGGCGAAACCGGATGCGGCCGCCCAGTTCGCCGCCGACCCGCTGGCCACGTTGGCAGCACTGAAGATCGAGGTGCCGCCGATCATCAAACAACGCCTCAAGTCGGCATCGGTGACCGGCGACGCCCCCGACCTGCAACGGCCACGGTCCTTCCGGCTGCCGAACGGCCAAGTCGTGACGGCCAATGTGAACATCCACTTCACCGGCGCGCCGAAGGCGGGCTGAGCGATGTCCGGTCAGCAGACCCACGGCTACGACCTCGTCATCGAATTCGCCGAACAGGCCTATCAGGAGCTGCTCAGCGTCGTGTTCGACACCGGCGGCTTTCTGCTGGGCACCATACTGGGCGGCCTCGGCATCCCACTCGACCCGGCCACCCCGTTCTCGGTGACGGTGTCGTTCGACCAACCCGGCGGCCTCCCGGCCGGTGCCACCGACGTCGTCGACATCCGGGTGCTGCTCGGCGACGGGGGCGCACTCGGCTCGCTGCGCATCGTCGCCAGTGTGGACGTGGACACCAGCACGGGTGGCATCGACCTGGTGCGCATCAACCTCGGGCAGAAGCTGTGGTTGACCGAGATTGCCGTCGTGGGGGTTTCGATCCCGGGTCTGAACAACGCGTTCGCCAAATTCCTGCGGCAGAACGTCCAATTGATCCCGCTGGTGCCGTTCCCGGTCGACTACGCGACCACTGACAACATCGTGATGAAAAACGCCGACGTGCACATCGTCGACGACACGTCACCGGCCGACAAGGATGCCTCCGCGTTCCTGGTCACGTTCGGCGGGGGCAGCCCCGGCGACAAGGCGGCATTCACCCAGAGCTTCATCTCACCGGGCGGCAACGGGGGCATCGTCGCGTCGATGGGCTGGATCTGCCGGGTCATCAGCCCGATGATCAACAAGGCACTGAACCTTGGCGGCGCGTTCACGAACTGCACCCTCACCCGGACGGTCCGCATCGACGAGAACAACGAGGTCGATTTGACCGGCCTGTCGATCACCGCGGAAGACGACGATACGCTGCATGTTCAGGTCAAGATCACCAAGTCCGGCTTCTGTTATTCGGCCACCGGCACGGTCGGAGCGAAGATCAGCATCGGCGTCACCAACGGCCAGCTCGGCGTGGACGTCAGTGTGGACAATCCCAATGTCGACGTCGACATCCCGTGGTACTGCTGGATCGCGGGCGCGGTGATCGGAGCGCTGCTCGGCGGGCTGCTGCCCACCGTCATCGGGGCGATCGTCGGCGCGGTGCTGGTACCCCTCATCATGTACATCGCCGAACAGGTGATCGAAGGCACGATCAACAGCGTCGCCGCAAACATCGCCACCGAGCTCAACAAGCTCTTCGTCCCGATCGATATCCCCGCGGTCGGCTTCAACCTGATCTTCAGCGATGCGCACATCGACGACGTGGCGATCGGGTGTCAGGTACATCCCATTGACACCGCCATCGTGCGTGCCGCCGGCACGGTGGTCGTGCCGAACGGTGCGGCGTTCGACCTCGACAACGGTCAGGTCGGCGTCCGCGACATGCCCAGCGGCGACCTCACGGTGCTCGGCGGCCCGCTCAACCGCACCGTGCAGGCCGTGTGCGGCGCCCGCTGGGCCCGGACCGGTCTGCGCGATTTCGACGCCCTTTACCGCTCAGCCATCTACGGCTACTCCTACGACGCGCCCAACCCGATTCCCCTTGATGACCTGGCCACCATCGACCCATTCGGTCTATTCAGCGGCAACCCGTTCAAGGAAACACTGCGCATCTACGGCGTGCGCACCAACGAAGGCAGGTGGGCCGCGGTCCAGGCCGTCGAGGTGACATTCGACTACATCCGGTTTCGCTACATCACCTGGGAGAAAGCGCTCGCCGCAGTACAGATCGTGGGTGGCTTCACCTGCCCGCCAAGCGTACTCGGCACTTTCGGAGAGGTCGCCAAGCCGGGATCGGCGGTGTTCGTCCCGTCACCGGCGCTGCGCAGCATTCCGGTTGGCGTCGCGACGGGCATCGCCACGACCGCGACAACGGCTACCGCGCAACCGGATCCGTGTGCCGGATTCCGAGACGCGGTGCGTGCGGTCGTGCCGACACCGTCGGCCAAGGGCGTCGATCCCGTCGCGGAGGCGATTCGGGCGTTGCCACTCATCGACCAACGCATCGGCACGTTCGTCGGCACCGTGGTGCGGCCGATGCCTCCCCAGGGCCGATTTGACGCCATTACAAGCGGTTTCGGGTCAGGGCAGCAGGCCAAGTGGCAACTCGACGGCACCGGGCTCGGTGGCACGAGCGGCCAAGTGGATCTGGGTGGCGGCTCGGTAGCGCACTACCAGATCACCGGGAAGAGCCTCCTGTTGACGGTCGACGCGAACAAGGCCATCGAGATGCTGCTGTCGGTCACGGTGACCGATGACGCCGCACACGTCGCCTCGGCCGAGCGATGCGTTCACTACGAGCCGCAATGCACCAGCCGCGGCCGGGTGACACCGGTGTGGAGCGACTACCAGACCGCCTGGTTGACGAACTTCGGTGTGGTCGAGGTCCCGACGCCCACGCCGGTCATCACCTAACGCACTCGGCCAGGGTGGCGAGTAGCCGACGGAAGTCGCGCCGATCCTGCTCGCTGAGCTTGGCGAGGACATGCCGTTCGGCCTCGCGCACCCCGGTGCGCAGCGCGGCGGCAACCCGGTGCAGAAGGTAGCCGAGCGGCTGGTCCTGCGGACTTCGCATATCAATCATATTGACCTATATCAACCCGATTGATATACACGGAGGTATGACTACTCCTCCCTCTGATGTGATATTCGAATCCGCCTACCGCGGCGAAAGCGCCGAGATGGGGCTGGGTAACCGGCCGCCGTGGAGCATCGGCGAACCGCAGCCCGAGATCACCGCGCTCATCGAGGCCGGCAAGTTCCACGGCGCCGTCCTCGACGCAGGCTGCGGTGAGGCGGCGGTGTCGCTCTACCTCGCCGAGCGGGGCTTCACGACGGTTGGCCTGGACCAGTCGCCGACCGCCGTCAAGCTCGCCCGCGACGAGGCGGCCAAGCGCGGGTTGAACAACGCGAGCTTCGAGGTCGCCGATATCAGCGCGTTCACCGGCTTCGACGGGCGTTTCGGGACCATCGTCGACAGCACCCTGTTCCACTCGATGCCGGTGGAACTGCGTGAGGGCTATCAGCAATCGATCGCGCGCGCAGCCGCACCCGGAGCGTCGTACTTCGTGCTGGTGTTCGACAGGACCACGGTCCCCGTGGGCCCGATCAACCCCGTCACCGCAGACGAGTTGCGCGACGTGGTGGGCAAGTACTGGACAATCGACGAGATCCGGCCGGCGCGCATCCACGCCAACATCGCCGAGGGCTTCGCAGGCTTCCAGGACTTCGCCGGTGCCGATATTCGGGACGGGGGTAACGGCCGCAAGTCGATACCGGCCTGGCTGCTGTCGGCGCACCGGGCCTAGAGTTCCGCTCCGCCGCCGCTCGTCCCCAAACGCGGACCGTGCCGGGACCGCGAAACCAGCGCCGCCGGTCGTTTAGTTCGGCGCGCGCCGCATCGATCAGCTCCGCCGTGGCACCGTGGGCCAGCAGCTGATCGTGGGCCTGCACCCAGGTGAGGTTCCAGAACTGGGCAAGGGTCGATCTTCCTGCGAAGAACGGTATTTCGGCGTTGGCGGTGACGTCGTGAAAGCCAAGTGCCTGCAGCCGCGCCGGAAGCGTGCGGGCCCAGGTGGCATTGAGGCCCGCCGCCTCGGAGCCGCGCCGAAAGCACTGCCAGACCTGCCCGTACGCGCCGGTCATCTGCTCGGGCGCCCCGAGCGCGTCGTCCTCCTCAAGGACCAGCAGGCCACTGGGCGCGACGGCGCCGGCCAGTTTTTCCAGCACCACGTCGCGCTGGGCGATGTGCAGCAACACCACCCGGGTGTGGACGAAGTCGAAGGCGCGCTCGGGAAGGTCGTCGGTGACGAGGTCCAGCTGGGCGACCTCGCCGCCGAGCTGTGGCAGGTCGGTGAGGTGGCGAGGGTCGGCATCGACCGCGAGCACTCGGCCGTCCGGGGCGGTGGCGGCACACAGCCACCGGGCAAACGATCCGCCGCCGGCGCCGGCCTCCAGGCAACGCCAGCCGGGACCGACGCCAAGGTCACGGGCCAGCGCGATGCTGGTCGGGTCGTAGGCCCGGCCCAGCAGCGCGAGTCGGTGCTCGGCGCGCTCCCAATCGTTGGGCAGGGTGTAATGCGCACCCGTGGGTGTGGAGGGCGGATCGCTCATGTGCGAAACGTTATCGGCGACGGCGCGCAAGTGTGGCCGGTCGGCCTCGAACTGCTCCGCCAGAGATTTCTCGGCGTTCATGGGTCACGTTTCGTCCACGGCAGACGTCAAGAGTGTGACCAACCCAATCAGTTCAACCAACCCAAAGGAGGTGGACAGCGATGAGCCTACAACCGATCGACACGGTCTCCGCCGTGGTCCTCATCGTCACCATCCTGGCCACTGCCGCCGCTACGTTCGCGGATTTTGCATCGGCGAAATTCGTCCTCAACAACTCCGAAGAGGTGGGCGTCTCGACGGCATGGCTGCCGGTGCTGGGTGGACTGAAGGCGGCAGGCGCGGTGGGGCTTTTGATCGGACTGCTCGGTTTTCGGCCAATTGGCATCGCCGCGGCCATCGGCCTCGTCGCGTTTTTCCTCGGAGCCGTCGGCGTGCACCTGCGGGCCCGGGTGTTCTACAACATCACGTTCCCCATGGGGTTTCTGGCGCTGGCGACGGCGTCGCTCGTGGTGCTGTGGTGACGTTTGTTCCCGTAGCTACTCGGGACCACGGGCGACGGCGCGGGTCGGATCCGAACTCCACTCCGACCATGACCCCGGAAACAGCGCTGCCTCGCGGCCCACGGCGGCGAGCGCCGCGAGTGTGACGGTCGCGCTGACGCCGGAGCCGCAGTAGACACCGAAGCGGCCGCCGCGGTCGGACATCAGTTCGGTGAGCGCATCGTCGGCGAGAAACGTGCCGTCACCGGCCAGGACCGCGGTGCTTGGAACATTCCTGGCGCCGGGGATGTGCCCGGCAACCGGATCCACGGGCTCGACGTCGCCGCGAAAGCGCTCAGGTGCGCGTGCATCGACCAGCGTCACGCCCGCTGCGCCGGCTTGCTTCGCCGTCAACGTAGGGCGCCCGCCCGCATACAGATCACCGTGCAGCACAGTGACATTCCCGGGCTGCGGGGTGACGGGGCCGGTCTCGACGACACCGCCGGCAGACCGCCACGCGGACAGGCCGCCGTCCAGAATGCGTACGTTCGCGAGCCCAGCCGCGGTCAGCACCCACCACGCCCACGCCGAACCGGCTCGATTCCAGTCGTCATAGGCCACGACCGGCACGTCGGATCGGATGCCCCACCGGCGTGCGGCGGCCTCGACGATGCGCCCCGACGGCAGCGGGTGACGTCCCCGCCCGACGATCGTGTGATCGCTGAGTTCCTCCTCCAGTGACACATACACCGCGCCCGGGATATGGCCCTGCAGGTATGCCGCACGCCCATCGGGCTCGTCGAGCCGCCAACGCACATCGAGGATCGTCACCGGATCGCCGGCCTGGACAAGGCTGGCCAGCTCTGCGGCGGTGATCAGCACCCGGTCGCGTCCGACCAGGCTACTTCGGGCCAACTTCGTCCTGGTATTTCTTGGTCATGTGGTCGATGGCCTGCAGCTGCGTCTGCGCGAGGTCTTCCCGCACGTCGCTGGCCCTGGCGGCGGCGTCGAGTGTCGGTTGCGCCTGACCCTGGAAGTGGGGCATGACCTCGGCGGCGAACAGTTCCGCCGAGCGTTTGGTCGCGGCGGGGTTCGCCCACTCGTGCGCCATCTGCAACATGGCGCCGAATCCGCCGGACTTATCGCACAGCCGCTGCACCTGGGCCCGCGCCCGCTCCGGCGAACCGATGACACCGGCTCCGTTGTCGTTGATGATGTCGATCATCTCGTCGAGCTGCTCTCCCGGCATGGTCATCTGCGGGAACGCGGCAACCCGTTGGAAGTAGCGGAACCAGGGCTCGAGCCCGAATTTCACGTCGGCACGGGCCTGTTCGTCGGTCTCGGCGATATGGAACGGCCCGACCAGGCTCCAGTTCTTGCGGTCGACCTGAGTGCCGAAGGCAGCCGCGCGCTCTTCGACGATGCCCCAGTGGTAGGCAAGCGCGTCGAAGCCTTCGATCGTCAGCGTCGCGCCGATGGAAAGCAGGCCGATGCCGTGCTTGCCGGCCAGCCGGGCACCCGTCGGCGAGGCGACCGCGGCCACCGCCAGCGGGATCCCGCCGTCGGTGTACGGGGCGAGTTGCAGCTTCGCGTCGAACAGTTCGTGCGTCGCGGTTTTGGCGGTCACGGTTTCGCCGGCCAACAGTCGCACGACGATGTCGAGATTGGTTTCGAGCAGCTCGCGCGTGTCGGTGGGGTTCAGCCCGATCATCGCGGAATCGGTGGGTAGCGAGCCCGGTCCTACCCCCCCGATCACCCGACCGTGGGTGAGGTGATCGAGCAGCATCAGGCGGTCGGCGACCCACAGCGGATTGTGGTACGCGAGCGAGATGACCCCGGTGCCGAGCCGGATCCGCTTGGCCCTTTGCGCGGCGGCGCCGATGAAGATTTCCGGCGAGCTGATGATCTCGCTGCCCGCGGAGTGATGCTCGCCGATCCACACTTCGTCGAAGCCGAGGGCGTCGAGGTGTTCGACGAAGTCCAGGTCGCGCTGCAATGCGAGGGTCGGGTTGGTGCCCGCGCGGTGGAACGGTGCGATGAAATATCCGAACCTGAGCTTGGCCATCGAGAACCCCTAGCGATCGAGTTGCCCGAACCTTAACCCGAATGCGGCGGCCGTCCCCCGTAGACGAAAGAAAACATCTGGCCAGTGCTCGCGGGGACGTTGCGCTGCCCGGCCACTCGTTAAGTCGCCCACCGCCCAGGCGGCAATATAATTGAACGATGCCTAGAAAATCGGCCGGCACGGCCGGTGCGCAGCCGGAGAACGGCGACTCCAAGTCCGCGCGCACGCGGGCCCGGATCCTGGACGCCGCCGCGCACGTGTTGAGCATCAAAGGCTATGCCGGAACACGGCTTTCCGATGTCGGCGAATACGCCGGGATTCAGGCACCCGCGATTTACTACTACTTCCCGTCCCGCGACGATCTCATCGAAGAGGTGATGTACTGCGGCATCGCCGACATGACCAGACACCTTCAGCAGGTCCTCGACGCGCTGCCGCCGGAAACCTCCCCGATGGATCGCATCATGGCCGCCGTGGAAGCGCACCTGCGCCACGAGCTCGAATTGTCGGATTACACCACCGCATCGATCCGCAACTCCGGACAGATTCCGGAGCGACTCCGTGCCCGGCAGCTCCAGGAAAACGAGCGTTACGGTCGCATCTGGCGACGACTAGTCGACACCGCCGCCGCGCAGGGACAGCTGCGCGACGATCTTGACCCGCGGATGGCCCAGCTCCTTGTGCTCGGAGCGCTCAACTGGACGGCCGAATGGTGGGATCCCCGTCGGGGATCGATCGAAGCGGTGGCGGAGAACGCGAAGTCGTTGGTACGCCATGGATTAGGTCCCCTCGACGGCGCGCCCAGGCCGGCGAAACGCCGCACGCAGCGAGCGGCGACGCGACGCTGAGCAGGGCCGTGCGGCGCCGGCTGCTACTTCTCTACCGACAGCGCGCCGGTCGGACAATTGGCGACCGCCTCCTCGACGGCTGCCATCTCATCGGCCGAGGGCACCTCCTTGAGGACATGCGATTGGCCGTCGGCACCGACTTCGTAGACCGTCGGCGCCGTCACCTCGCACAGCCCGATCCCGGAACACTTCGTCCGGTCGACGATGACCTTCATGAAGCCCCTAGATTTCCGGGGCGGGGACGAGCCCGCTCAGCACCGCACCGGTGATCCCGCCGTCGACGACGAGCGGGTGGCCGTTGATCCAGCGGGCCGCGTCGGAGGCAAGAAACAGGATCGCGTCGGCGATGTCGTCGGGTCGGGCGTGGCGGCCGAGCAATTCCTTGACCCCGTCGAGGGTGTCCTTGCCCATCGACGCCTCGAAGTCGACCAGGATTGGTGTCTCGACCGGACCGGGCAACACCGCGTTGATGCGAAAACCCATCTGCGCCATGGCCAGGCCCATCATCATCGTGTACACGGTGGTGACTTCCTTGGAGAAGTTGTAGGCATTGCCCTGCTGCGGGTGGGCCTTGAACCACGCCGCTCCCTCCTCGAAGGTGTCCGTCGCGAGCAGCTCGCGGATGGCCTCCAAGCGTTGGGGCCACCCGAAGCCCGCGGTGGAGGAGACGATGACCACCGAGCCGCCCGGCCGGAGTCGCTCGAAGAACGCCTCGGTCAGGTGCCGCACCGCCAGGCTGTTCACCGCGAGCACCAGGTCGCCCGGCGCGGTGCCGGGAATGCCGGCGACGTTCAGCAAGCCGTCGAACTCGCCGTCGAGCTGTTCGAGCGCGGCGCCGATGCTGCGGGGGCTGGCCAGATCGACCTCGATGTGCCGGCCCACCGCTGCTGTCGGCGGGTTGCGGTCCAATGAAACAACATCGGCACCGGCGGCGAGAAGCTTCTCGGCGGTCGCCTGCCCGATTCCGGAGGCGGCTCCGGTGACGACGAAGCGCTCCCCGGCGAAGTCAGACATGTCTCTCCTAGTCGAGGGTGTAGGGCAGGGATTTCACCGAGCGCATGAAGTTGCTCACCAGATAGTTCGGTTCGCCGACGCGCAGGGTCGGCGCGCGGAAGATCAGTTCGCGGAAGATCGCTTCCAGCTGCATCTTGGCCATGAACGCGCCCATGCAGAAGTGCGGGCCACCGCCGCCGAACGCGACGTGGGGGTTGGGGTTTCGCGTGATGTCGAAGCGGTTCGGATCGGTGAACACCCGCTCGTCGCGGTTACCCGACGAATACATCATCACCACCCAGTCGCCCTTCGTGATCTCGATGTCACGCAGCGCCGTGTCCTGCGTGGCAGTGCGGCGGAAGGTCATCACCGGCGTGGCCCAGCGCACGAACTCCTCGATGGCCGGCTTGATGTGCCCGTCGAAGTCCTTCTCCAGCAACGCCCGCTGGTCGGGATACTCCTGCAATGCCGTCGCGGTGATCGCCGTGGTGTTGCGGGTGGTGTCGTTGCCGGCCACCGACAGCAGCACGAAGAACGCGCCGAGTTCGTCATCGGTGAGCCGACGACCGTCGACTTCGGCCTGCACCAGGAGCGACATCAGATCGTTCTGAGGATGCGCACGGCGCTGCTCGGCCAGTTCGAGACCGGCGGCAAGAAGACCGACCAGCGAGTCGTTCAGCACCTCGGCGGGTTCGCGGCCGGCGGCCACCTCCGGATCCGCCCAGGACACCATGCCGTCGGCGTGACGGGTGGTCCCGTCGCGCTTTTCTGCGGGCAGTCCCATCATTTCGTAGATGGTCCACATCGGCAGCCGCTTGGACACCTGCTCGACGAAGTCGCCCTCCTTCGTCTTGACGAGGTCGTCGACGATCGACTTGGCCTGGTTCCCGATCTGGTCGGCGATCTTGGCTACCTGCCGTGGGGTGAACACGGAACTGATCAGCCGGCGCAGGCTTGAGTGTTTGGCGCCGTCCATCGCGAGGAACGATTGCGCCGCATCGAGAAAGTCTTCGGGGATGGGCTCGATGATGACCCCTTGCCCGGAGCAGAACAGCTCGGGATGTTTGCTGACGTACACGATGTCCGCATTGCGAGCCACCGCCCACACGCCGTCGACCGGTGGCGGCATCATCGAGCCCTCGATCGGTGGGTGCCAGCTGACCGGGCGCTCGTCGCGCAGGATCTTGAAATAGGGTTCGCGTTCCTCGGCGGTGAGCTCCCAGAAGGTCAGCGGCGAGACGCTGACCGGGTCGAAGGCGGGACGGATCGGATGCGGGGCTTCGATGGTCATGCGGGTGCCTTCATCTTCAGGACTCGTTTGGCCAGCTTTGGCGGATACATCGACGCCTAGACGATCAGGTCGTCGCGGCCGTCGTTCTTCAGCCGCTCGATATACACCGGGTACAGCTTCTTGCCCAGCGGAGCCAGCTTGAGCAGGCCAGCCACGTTGCCGTCGACCCTGATTTTTTTCTTGGCCATCGCCAACGGCAGGTTGACCTTGCCCTGCCAGTAGGCATTGCCGGTGTCGGCCGCCATCGCCATCGTGGCCGTCGGCGCCGGCCCACCTCGAAGGCCCTCCCGCACGGCTTGGTTGGCCATGTCAATGACGACGACGGCCTCAGGGTCGGTGAAGTCGAACGCCACAACGAGCGCGGTATCGACCAACTTGGGTCCGATCTCTGGATCCGCGAACGCGGTCTCGAAGATGCCGCCGATGTATTTGGTCACCTCGGCCGAATCCTGGAACCCCATCGTTCTCCTTCGCACCCTCGACGGCCAGCGTGCTCGACAATTTCTAAACTCGACTAAAAAGAATAGCGGAGACACCGCGGTCCGAACAAGGGTCGGTTCCACCCGGTGTAGCGCTAATGACTGTCGAGCGCTCGGGTCGCAGAGCCGAAAGAACCGTCGATCCCCCCGAGCGCCTCGGTCTGGAGCCGCGTTGAATCAGCCATAAAAAATGGCGATCGTCGGTAGCCGACCCGATATGATCAGCGGATGGCTAGACCGACGACGAGCGGTTTCCCCGTGACCGTGCCCGTGGGCGGCCGCGATGTGAGCACCGATTCGAAGTCCGCGCAAACCAGGGTGCGCATCCTGGACGCCACGGCGCATGTGCTGAGCGCCAAAGGGTATGCGGGCCTCCGGCTGACCGATGTCGCCGAGCGGGCCGAGCTGCAAACGCCGGCGATCTATTACTACTACCCGTCCCGCGACGACCTCATCGAGGAAGTCATGTGGGTCGGCATCGCCGACATGCGACGACACGTGGCCGCCGTCCTTGACGCGCTTCCCGCCGACGCCTCCCCGATGGATCGCCTGGTGGCCGCGGTGGAGGCCCATCTGCGCCACACACTCGAAATCTCCGACTACACTACCGCTTCCATCCGCAACGCCGGTCAGGTGCCGCCGAACATCCGCAAACGTCAGATCCAGGAGGAGGAACGCTACGGCGAGATCTGGCGCAGGCTGGTCAACGATTTGGCCCGCTCCGGTGAGCTTCGCGCCGACCTCGACCTCTATATCGCCCAGATGCTCGTCCTCGGCGCGCTGAATTGGGCGGTGGAATGGTGGGATCCGCGCCGCGGCTCGGTGGATGCCGTGGTCGCCAACGCTCAATCGTTCGCCCGCCGCGCGCTTGCCGAGCCCGGCTAAGGCAGCGCCGCCGGCCGGTGCGCGGCGACAATCTTGTCGACCACCAGCTTCGCGGTCTCGGCGCACGCGGTCGTGCCTCCATTGGCGTACTCCTTAACCGCGTCGCCGACGTTCCACAGCCCGGCCAGTGGGGTGTCGTGCGGCAGGTCGAACCCGGCGACCGCCCGCTGCGGCGGCCAATCGTCGCGGCTGATCGCGATGCTCAATACGCGTGCACGATGGTCGAATTCGGGAACGTTGTCGCGCAGGTCCTGCAGCAGAAATTCCGTCTCCGCGGCCTCGTCGAAGTCGCCCATCGACGGCTTGGGCACCGACGTGCCGACGTAGAGGTTCCACCCAGGCGGGGCCATCTCGGGGCACATGTCGGTGAAGTTGGCGATGTAGGCCAGCCGGCGCGACTCGGCGAAGCTGAGCATGCCCGGCACATCGACCAGCCGCTCCCGACTCGCGAAATTCACCGAGATCATCGCGGTGGGCCGGTCTCCCTTCTTGACAAGGTCCTGATAGTCGGCGGGGACGTTTTCCGGGCCAAGCAGTGCGACCGTCGCGGCGGGTCCCACATCGCTCACCACGACCGGTGTTGCGACGGCGAGCTTTTCGCCGTCGTGGAGGACCTCGACTCCGCTCACGGTGTTGCCGTCGGAGACGATCCTGGTGACGGCCGTGGAAAGCCACACCTGACCGCCATGGGCCTCGACGACCCCGACCAGGCCGCGCCACAGCCCGATCGTCCCTTCCGGATGAAAACCGAAGCGTTTGAACGCGCTCTTGCGGGTGAAGTAGGTCAAAAACACCCGCGCAGGCAGGTCCTCGGAGCCGACCGCGAAGATCGAGGCACACATGTTGCGGAAGATGCCATGCACCGCCTCGTTTTTCGTGTACTTACCGACCCAATCGGCGGTCGAGATCTCCTCGTCCGGCAGACCCGAATCGCTGCGCGCCGCGCCGATTCCCTTCACCAGTTTCGCGCCCTGGCGGGTGAGCTTGCTCAACAGGAAGCCCCAGCCGCCGCCGGTGACGTCGACATCCTTGCCGCCGATGCGGTACAGGATCGGCGGCTTCGGTTCCCGGATGTCGAACGGCGCGCCGACCTCTTCGCACGTCTGCTGGGTGATCCCGGCGACCTCGATCACGATGGCGCCGGTGTTGACCTTGAACCCGTCGATGTCATCGGTGGACGCCCGGCCGCCGAGCTTGGTCAGCCGTTCGATCACCAGGGTCCGGTAGCCGAGATGCGCCAACCGGGCCGCGGTGAACAGGCCACCGGCGCCCGCGCCGATCACGATGGCGTCGAATTGCGTGGTGGTCATGGCGATCTCCTCGCTAATAGGAGCGGGGCAGCCCCAGCGACGACTGGGCGATGAAGTTGAGGACCATCTCGCGGCTGACCGGCGCGGTCCGCATCAGGCGGGTGACAAACCACAGCTCCGACAGCCCGTACTCGTGGGACAGGCCGTTGCCGCCGTGGGTTTGGATGGCCTGGTCGAGCGCTTTCAACGCCGCCTCGGAGGCCGCGAACTTGGCGATGTTGGCGGCCTCGCCGACGGGTTCGCCCGCGTCGAAGAGTTCTGCGCTGCGTGCGGTCGCGAGCCGGCTGAGTTCAACCGCGATGTGGGCCTCGGCGAGCGGATGGGCGATGCCTTGGTGGGCTCCGATCGGGGTCGACCAGACCTGGCGCTTCTTGGCGTACGCGGATGCCTTTTCGATCGCGTACCGTCCGAGGCCGCCGCACAGGGCGCCGACCAGGATGCGTTCGGGGTTCAGCCCGTCGAACACCTGGCGCAGACCCTCGCCGGCGACGCCGACCAGCGCCTCCTGCCCGACCTCGACCCCGTCGAGAAAGACGGTGAACTGCTTGTCGGGTGACACGATCGAGGTGTCGATCTGCTGGTAGGTCAGGCCGGGGGCGTCGGTGGGCACCACGAACAGTGATAGCGCGCTGTTCGCCGATGTGGAATGCTCGGCATCCTTGGTGACCACCAACACCGCGTCGCACTGGTCGACCGCCGAAATGTAGTACTTGGCGCCGGTTATGGTCCAGCCGGTATCGGTGCGGCGGGCGGTCGTCTTGAGGTTGTGGCTGTTGGATCCGGCGTCCGGTTCGGTGATGGCGAACGCCATTTTTCTCGTACCGTCGGCGATCGCCGGCAGCCACCGCCGTTTCACCTCCCCGGATGCGTGGTGCGACAGGATGTTCCCGCAGATCGCCGGCGAAATGACCCAGATGAGCAGGGGCATCCCATGCGCGGCGAGCTCCTCGACCACTACAACCGCCTCGGCCATCCCACCCCCGCCGCCGCCGTACTCTTCGGGCAGGTGCAGGCCCAGCAATCCGGCGGCGCCGAGATCCTTCCAGAGTTCTTCGATGCCCCCACCGGCGCGGCCGCGATCCAGGAAATACCGGGGCCCGTAGCGTGCCGCGATGCCGGCCACGCTGTCGCGGATCGCCTTGTGTTCGTCGGATTCGGCGATGAGTCCAGCCATGTTCTACCTTCCGGTGAAGCGGGCCGTGCGCTTGTCAGCGAAACTTGCGATCGCGCCGACGGCGTCGGCGGTTTCGCCGGTGAGCTTCATCGCCTCGGACTCCGCCACCAGCTGGGTCGCCAGGTCGTTGTTCCACGAGTCACGCAGCAAGGCCCGCATTTTCGCGAACGCGCGGGTGGGGCCGTGCGCAAGCTCTCTCGCCAACGCTGTCGCCCGTTCGCGTAACTGTTCGGCGGGCACGATCTCGTTGATCAGCCCCCACTCGAGCGCCTCTTCGGCTTCGATGGGCCGGTTACGCAGATAGGCCAGCGCGGCGCGGCGCGGGCCGATCAGCCGAGGCAGATACCATGTGCCACCGCCGTCGCCGGAAACGCCAAGGGCGGCAAAGGCGGTCACGAATCTGGTGCCTTCGGCGGCCAGGACGAGGTCGGCGGCGTACACGTATCCAAGGCCGCCGCCGGCGATGGCCCCGTGAGCGGCCGTCACGATCGGGGCGTCGACGCGGCTGAGGATCCGAAAGGCTTCGTGAAACGCTGCGGTCATGTCAACGAGCAGGTCACCGAACCGCTCCGACGGGCCCTGCCGGAAGTGATTGATATCGCCGCCGACGGTCAGGGCCGGTCCGTTGCCGCAGATCAGGACCGCACGGATGGAGCGGTCCGCGGCGATCCGCCTCGCGACGACCAGCGTCTCCTGCGCCATTCGCGGATCGATGGCGTTGCGTGCCTGCGGCCGGTTCAGGCAGATCGTCGCGACGCCATCGGCGACGCGAAAGTCAATCGTGTCCAGCGCCGCGGCGCCGGCGAGCGCGTCGATCCACACCGCACTGTCGGTCAGTTGGTCCAGTGACGTGACGCGGCCGTCGGCGGAGAAGCCAATCACGTGAACGAACGCGGCGTCGAGCCGCCTACCGGACTCGCGGCCTTCGCCCCGGTAGCGGCCGGCGACGAAGAGGCGGCCGTCGTCGAGGAAGTGGAACTCCTCGGCCTGCACCTGCGCCTTGTAGTGGCGAGCGATCGTCCACCACACATGGCGCCGCATGTTCTCGGGCCCCAGATGCTCGCCACCCATGTCCAGCGGCAGCCCCTCGGTAACGTGTCCGACGAAATCGGGATGCAGCAGCGACGCCAACACATCGTGGTCGCCCGCGGCCAGCGCGCGGTAAAGCTGTTGTGCAGCGGAAATTTTCGCGTCGTCGCCGGTCATCGGATCAGACCGGGTTGGTGCCCAGCTTGGCATTGGACATGTCGCTCACCAATACCCACCGCTGACGAACACCGAATCGATGTCTCGATTCTCCTCCGACGGCGGGTAGCCGACCGCCGGGGCGACGTGGGATGGATCGAGTCTGTCGAGCACGTAGATTCCTCCGCTGATCATCGCGTCGTCACCGGGATCATTTCGAATCTAATTTAAAATCTGTTCTGGAGTCAAGCCGTCACCGGGCCCGAGACGGCCATGATCCAGGTCGCCATGCTGGGCAAGCTCACTTACACCGCCATGGCGGACGCGATCTTCACGCACCCGCTCCCGGCGGAAGGCCTCAACACCCTCTTCGCGATGTTCGACGCCTAAGTGGGTGCCACCGGAAGTTCGTCGGGGGCGTCAGGCTGATCGTCACGACTGACTCCCCGCTGGCGTCCCGGTTTGGGCGAGTCCGGCCAGGGCCTGCGGCAACGGGCCCTGGTGCAGGACGCCGAGGCGTTGGGTGGCGCGGGTGAGGGCGACGTAGAGCTCGGCCGCGCCGCGTGGGCCGTCGGCGAGGATCCGATCCGGCTCCACCACCAGGACGGCGTCGAACTCCAGGCCCTTCGTCTCCGACGCCAGCACCGCGCCCGGAACACTCGGCGGCCCGATGACGACGCTGGTGCCCTCGCGGCCGGCCTCGTCCCGGACGAATTCTTCGATTGCAGAAGGCAGTTCGTCCTCAGTGACCCGCCGGGACCATGGTTGTACTCCGCACGCGCGGACCGACTCCGGTGGCTTGACGTCCGGCGCTAACTCGGCGAGCAGCGCGGCGGCGACGGTCATGATCTCCGCCGGGGTGCGGTAGTTCACCGACAGCGACCGGTAAACCCAGCGGCCGGGCACGTACGGCTCAAGCATCGTGTCCCACGATGTCGCTCCGGCCACCGACCGGCGTTGGGCGAGATCGCCGACCACCGTGAAGGATCGGCCCGGGCAGCGGCGCATCAGCACGCGCCAGTCCATTTCGGACAGTTCCTGGGCCTCGTCGACCACGACGTGCCGGTAGGTCCAATCCCGGTCCGCGGCAGCACGTTCGACGAGTTCGCGGATGTCGCGCTCGAGGAAACGATCCGCCAGGTCCTCGGCGTAGAGCATATCCTGCGCGAGCAGATGGTCCTCGTCGTCCATCAGGTCTTCGCGGCTGATCATGATGTCGAGCACGCCGGCGGCGTACTCGGCCTCGGCCCTGGATTCCCGCTCGGCGGCATTGTCGACCGGCTTGTCGCGGCCCAGCAGATCGACCAGTTCGTCGAGCAGTGGCACGTCCGACACCGTCCAGGCGTCGCCATCTGCCCGGAAGAGCGCCTGGTCGGCGCCCGCGGCTCGCAGTCGGTCAGGCGACGTGTACAGCTGCGCCAACAGTGTTTGCGGAGTGAGTATCGGCCAGAGTTCGTCGAGCGCGGCGGTGAACTGGTCGTTGTCCGCGAGTTCGTCGATCAGGTCCGCCCGCAGCTGCTCCCATGCTTCGCGGTCGTCCCCGGACAGCCAGCCCCGGCCGATTCGCCCGATCGCCCTTTCGGTCAGGACGTACGTGACGATCTCACTGAACACAGCGCGGGCCTCGTTGTGCGGCAGCCCACTTGCGCGCGCTTCCTGGATGGCCCACTGCGCGGTTTCGGCGTCGATCCGCACCGTGACGTCCGACAGTTCGATCGGCAGCGGATCCTCCGGCAGCCGCTGTCGATCGGCGATTGCGGCCGCGAGCACGTCCAGAATCTTCAGGGAGCCCTTGAGCCGCGCGGCTTGCGGACTGCCCTGCGCAGTCACGTGCAAACCGGGCAGCAGGTCGCCGACGGTCATGAACACCACCTCGGATTCGCCCAATGACGGCAGAACGCGGCCGATGTGGTTCAGGAACACCGGATTTGGCCCGACCACGAGGACACCGTGGCGTTCCATCCGCTTGCGCTGGGTGTAGAGCAGGTACGCGACGCGGTGCAGCGCCACCACGGTCTTCCCAGTGCCCGGACCCCCCTCGATCACCAGCACTCCTGGGTGATCCAGTCGGATGATCTGATCTTGTTCGGTCTGGATCGTTGCGACGATGTCGCGCATCCCTTCACCGCGCGGCGCGTTGACCGCGGCCAGCAGTGCGGCATCCCCTCGCTCGCCACCACCGGGACGGCCGAGGACCTCGTCGGTGAAATCGACCACATCACGCCCGCGCGTGTGGAATTGGCGGCGCCGCCGCATATTCTCCGGGGTCGCGGCGGTGGCGACATAGAACGCGCGCGCGGCGGGCGCCCGCCAATCGAGCAATAGCGGCTCGTACTCATTCTCCCGGTCGAAAATGCCGATCCGGCCGATGTACGAATGCTCACCCGAAACGCTGTCCAACCGACCGAAACACAGCCCGCTGTCCGCCACGTCCAACCGCTTCATTTGTTTGGCCAGCGCACGCACTTTGACATCTCGCTCAACAAGTGTCCCGCCGTTGTCGCGCAACGTCGCGTTGTACCTACCCTTCACTTTCGCGCGCTCGGCGTCGAGACGCGCGTAAAGCCCGGCCACGTAGCTCTGCTCGGACCGCAATTCGTCTTGGAATCCTCGAGTTGACACATGCCCCCAATTCCCGCAGTTTTTGGCGTCGGCCAGCGATTTTGGGGCATGACAGGGGTCTTGCCGCAAGCCCCCCAATGCGTTATATGTTGGAAGTGGAAGAAATCGGTAGGCTTCTTCCGCAATTCGTCCGCCGTGGTCGGACAACCTCTTCGCCAAGATCAGGCGTTCTACTACCCGGTGTTGACGGCGCCGGCATAGGTAACCCACGTCAGCGGCTCGCCCACGGCCCCCATATCAGTCAGTTCTCGCAACCCGAAGCCCTAGATGATGTGCATGCCAATATTCCCAAAACCTTCCGGTCGGGCATAACAGCCATCCGGGGCGGGGAGAGGATTCAAGCCTGCGACCTCTGGGTTATGAGCTAACCGGTCGCCATCTCGCAACGGTTCGGGCGTCTCCGACCCGCAGGTCGCGATGAATCGGTCGGCCAAGCCTTTCGCGGGTTCATGCGTTCTCGGCTAGCGCGCCGCGTTTCGTTGACAAATTCGTTCACAACGCGCGTGGCCGACGTCGGCCGGCGTTGTGCCCTCCGTTGCGACCGCGGCGATAGGCTGGGTTGCGTGGTTCACACCAAGCGTGTGCACTGGCTGACCCGAGCCGCTGCGAGCGCAGTGGTGGTGGTGCTGGCCGTGGCGGCTGAGCTGAACCTGTCCCCAGACCCGACGGCGAGCGCTGTTGACGCCAAGGCAATCCGGGTGACATCAAGCGATCTGATCACCGACCCCGCCACCGGCCAGCCCACAGTGGTGTTGTCGCTGTATGAAGACTCGTTGTGCCCGTACTGCCGCAGATTCGAGCACACCTTCGGCGCGACGGTCGACAAGCTCATCGACGTCGGCGCGGTCGCGGCCGATTACTACATGGTCGCCATCCTCGACCGACCGGGCCGGGACTACTCGTCGCGCGCGGGCGCCGCCGCCTACTGTGTGGCCGACCAGTCCATCGACGCGTTCCGCCGCTTCCATGCCGCGCTGTACGCCCACCAGCCGCCCGAGACCGCAGCCAGCTTTCCCGACAACGCCGCGCTGATCGACACCGCACGCCAGGCCGGCGCCGGTGACGCCGCCGATTGCATCAACAACAACACCTATACCGCGATGGTGGCGGGCATGGCCGACGCGACCAACGTCGACCACACTCCCACGGTGCGCATCAACGGCCAGGATTACCAGCTGTCAACACCCGAGGCGCTGGTGACCAGGATCAAAGAGATCGTCGGACCCGTGCCGGGCATCGACGCGGCGCCAACAAGCTCGACTCAACCGGGCTAACTGCGGCCGGGTGGGCTCGCCGGGTAGGGGCTGCGTCCAGTTCGGCGGTGTCGACCAAGACGTGCTCGCTCACAGCCCGCGCTCCATCACGTAGTCGACGACCCGCACAAGCTCGTCTCGCGAGCGCAGCATGTGGTTGGTCGGCCAGCAGCAGGCCCGGTGCCCGGCAAACATCCAAGCCCCGGCGGTGGCCGCCTGCCAAAAGTCCACAGCCGCCACCCAGCTTCTTCTTAGGTAGCAAACGAATCATGGAGTGGTTATGTGAATGGATCGACAAGTCTTGAAAGGCGGCAGATGTCCACACGAAGATGGTGGTGGCCGGTCACCGTGGTCGCGGCCGTTGTCGCCCTGCTGGTGCCGGCACACGCGCTCCGGTCGAACCCTTTTCACCTGACCGGCTACGGCGCGGCCCTGCTCGGTCGGATGCCAGCCGTCAACGCTGCCGACACGGCGGCGGACGTGGCCGCCGGACTGGTGCTGATCAACACCGACATCAGCTACCAGGGCGCGGTCGGAGCCGGCACGGGCATCGTGCTCAGCCCCGACGGTGTGGTGCTGACCAATAACCATGTCGTCGAGGGCGCAACAAAAATCACGGCCACGAGCACCGCCAGCGGCGCGTCCTATCCGGCGACGGTGCTCGGCTACGACCGCAAACACGACATCGCGCTGGTGCAGCTGCAAGGCGCCAGCGGCCTGCCGACCGCGCCGTTGGGCGACGCGACACGGGTCGCGGTGGGCGATGACGTCACGGCCGTCGGCAACGCCCGGGGGCAGGGACTGAGCCGGTCGCCGGGTACGGTGACGGGGCTCAACCAGACCATCACCGCCGCCGATGACCTGGCAGCACCGGAGCAGCTCACGGCGCTGATCGAGGTGTCGGCGAATGTTGTTCCCGGCGACTCCGGCGGACCGCTGGTCAACAGCAGCGGGCAGGTGATCGGGATCGACACGGCGGCATCCGGTAACTATCGGCTGTCACGCGGCGGCGGGGACGGGTTCGCAATCCCGATCGGTGCCGCACTTTCCATCGCCTCCCAGATTCAGTCGGGGACGTCGTCGGGTTCGGTTCACGTCGGGCCCAGCGCGATGCTGGGCGTCGGCGTGAAAACGCAGCGCCAAGGCGGCGTCGCGGTCGCCCAGGTGCTGCGCGGTTCTCCTGCCCAACGAGCCGGCATCGCGCCCGGTGACCTGATCGCCGGCTTCGCCGGTGAATCGGTGGGATCCGATACAGCGCTGACGGATCTGCTCGACCAACAACACCCCGGCAACGGTGTGCCGGTGACCTGGGTTGATCCTTACGGACAGCAATACAGCGCGGTCATCACCCTCGCGCCGGGACCGGTCGGCTGACCCGCCGAACGTCATCGGTTGCCGGCAACCCGGTTGAAGGCCATTCGCCGGCGGCCGCGGCGGGCGCGTTTACGTCGGCGTCAACGCGATTGTCTGCACCCGCGCCTCAGGCCTCCCCTTGCCAGCGGCCGGCCGATGGATCCAGCAGCGCGCTGAGATGCTCCTGCGGCAGCCAGATCAGCGTCTCCAGCTCCAGCGCGTCGAGGAACCGTGCCCGGCCGGTCCGCAAGTCCTCCAGGCGTAGCCGCGGCGAGTTGCCCTCGACGTCGAACGTGACCGACACCTGGGCAAATTCGCTTCCGACGACCGGTCCGACACCCGGCACGTCGACCGGGCCGCCGCCACCAAACTCGATGCTCATGACGACCTCAGATCAGGAAGCCCAACGTGGGGATGGGCCGGTCGTTGTCGACCAGCACGACCTTCTTGTAGGCCAGCGCCAAGCCCTCGGTCCGGCGGCGCAGCCGGTAGGTGGTGCGTCCGCCCCACAGATGGGTGCCACGGGCCCGTGATTCCACCACCAGGAAGTTGGCGGCGACCTCGAGGTCGGCACCGCCGTCGGGATTGGCGCGGCCGCCGAGGAATTCAATGTTGGACAGCATCCTGCGCAGGTGGGACGGCGGCGCCTGCGCGTACCGTTTGCCGGTGCGCAGTTGCTTGAGGCGGGTGGCGATGCGTGCCCGGTTGTCGTAGATGATCGACATGTGCCGGTCCGGGTCGACGTCCGCGCCGCCGGCGGGCACCCAGTACAGGGCGTCGTCGGTCCACAGCGCCTCCCACGCGTCGAAGTCGCTCTCGTCGGCGTAGCGGGCCTCCCGGTACAAGAACTGTTCGACGTCGGCACGGTCGAACCCGTCCGGCACCGGGCCCAACGCGGCACCGCTGTCGAGCGCGCTGGTCATGACGTACCCATCAGCGACTTGTAATGCGACCAGAATCCGCGCATGCCGGTCTCATCGGTCGCCGCGCCGATCGTGAACCCGTTCTCGTCGACACGTTCGCGGTTCAGCCCTCGGCGCACGTCCAACCACTCCGGGGCGAGCGCCTCAATGCCGCGCTGGTTGCGTTCATACATCTCGGTGTCGTCGGCCAGCAGCATGCCCGCGGGCCCGACAGAGCCGACGCACTGCGAGATCATGCGCCTGTTGAGGTCCGGCGCACCGGCCAACTGAACCGCGGTGGAGTACTGGATGCACTCGCCGACCGCGACGGGCTGAATGTTGAACACCTGAATCTCGGCGATGAACAGATTCGGGAAGATCATCACGTGCGGGCCGCCCTCGATGAGGATCTGCTCCGCGGCCGCACCGTATTTCGCGCGCATCGCCGTGACATAACCGGGCACCCGCGACTCGGTGGTGCCGAACCAGCGCATCGGTTCGGAGAATTTGCGGAACTCCGGACGCAAATCGTTTTCGCTGTGCCCGCTGCCGAGATCGCGGGTGACGGCGGTGGACGAGTCGCTGTACAGCGCCCCGATCGGGCTTCCCGTCACGCCGAAGATCGAGCCGTGCACGAACTGCGGGTGATAGCCGTCGGTCTCGTTCTCCGCCAGCAGCTTCCAGTTGGCCCGGGTCTGGTGTTGCAGCCAGCCGGCCGTGAGCTCGACCCGCCCCTCCGGCGACAACCTGACCAGACGGTCGATCTCCCCGGCCGCCCCGCCGAGGTGCTCGACCAGTGACGGGCCGTGGCTGGCGAAGCTGCCGAACACGAATCCGTGATAGGAGTCCACCCGCGGCACGCGGCCCATCGCCAGGTCGAGTGTGCGTTGACCGTATCCCTTGAAGAACGGGAACCCGACGAGTGCGCCGTCGTTGCGGAACGTCCAGCCGTGATAGGGGCAGCGGAACGTCGACGAGTTGCCCTTCGCGTCGCTGCACACCTGATTGCCCCGGTGGGCACAGCGGTTCAACAGCAGGTGAAGCTCGCCGTCGCGGTCACGGGTCATGATCACGTCCTGCAAGCCGAGTTGCTTGCGGACATAGTCACCGGGCTGCGCCACTTCGCTTTCGTGGCCGACGAATACCCAGCTCCGATACCAAATCTTGGCCAGCTCTTCAGCGAAAATGGCCGGGTCGGTGTACAGCGAGCCGTGCACCTTGTCACGCCTGATCAGCCGGTCGTAGCGGCTGCCGGTAGTGGTAAAAGACGTCACGGAGCTGCTCCCTTCCCGACGCCGAACACCGGGCGGCGTTGTTCACGGAACGCGGCGACGCCCTCGGCGAAGTCGTCGGTATCGAAAAGCTCGGCCTGACGGCTCATCTCGCGGTCCAGCGCGTCGAACGGGTTGACGGTGGCGGCTTGTCCCAGCATCGCCTTGATGACCCCCAACGCCTCGGCGGGGCCGTCAGCCAGCCGGCGGGCGTCCCGCTGCGCGGCGGCCAGCGCATCACCGGGCTCGACCACGGCGTCGACCAGCCCGATCGCCAACGCCTCGGGCGCCGAGATCGTGGTCGGAAGGATCAGCATCTGGCGTGCCCGCGCGAACCCCACCCTCCTTGGCAGCGACACGAAGACGCCCATGTCGCCGGCGAGCCCGACATTGGTGAACGTCATGGCGAACCGGGCGTCGCGCCCGGCGATCACCCGGTCGCACGCGGCGGCCAATGCCGCGCCCGCACCGAACGCCGCCCCCTCGACCGCGGCCAACACGCGTTTGGGCGTGGTCCAGATTGCGCGGATCACCCGCTGCGCCAGGCGGAGTCGCTCGATGGCCCGCTCCGCGGGCATCCGCTCCATGGTGGAGATGTCGCCGCCCGAGCAGAACGCCAGGCCGGCACCCGTGATAACGATGGCGCGGATCCGCTCATCGGCGTCGGCAGCCTCGATCGCATCGGCCAGTGCGAGGCGCAGATCGATATCGATGGCATTGCGTTTGGCCGGCCGGTTTAGCGTGACGGTACGGACGGCGGCGGCGTCCTCGACGACGACCGACGTGGTGGTTGCCGAGGTCATCGCCCGGTGAACCTCGGTGTGCGGCGTTCGATCACGGCGCGCAGCCCCTCGAGGGCATCGGCGGTGCCGGACAGTTCGGATACCGTGCGCGCCTCCTCGGCCAGCCGCTGTTCGACCGACGCGCCCACGCCGTTCCATACCAGCCGCTTCGTCGCCGACAATGCCTGAGTGGGCTGCGCCGCCAGCGTCGCCGCAATTTCTGTTGCCCTGCGGGACAATTCGTCATCGGCGACGACCTCGGTCACCAGACCGAGGTCGCGGGCGTCGGCGGCGGTCAGCGTCGGGTTGGTCAGCAGAATCCGCAGCGCCTGGCGCAGCCCGACAAGCTGGGTCAACGTCACCGACGAGCCGCCGTCGGGCGCCATGCCGACCCGCACCGCGCCGGAGAAGAATTTCGCCGACTCCGCGGCCACCACGATGTCGGACGCGCACACCAAGCCCAGTCCGCCGCCGCCGGCGGCGAAACCTTGGACCGCGGTCACCACCGGGACCCGCAACTGGATCAGCGCGGCGGTCGCCAGCTGCAGCCACGCCGTGGCCTCCCGCAGGTAATCCGGCAGGCCGGCGCCCTTGGACTCGAATGTGCGGACATCCCCGCCGGCGCAGAAGTTCCTGCCCTCGCCGGTCAGCAGCATCACCCGTGCGCGGGGATCGGCGTGGCAGCGCAGGATCGCGTCGTGCAACGCCTTCAGGAGCTCGACATTCATCCCGTTGGACGCTTCGGGTCGGTTCAGCCGCAGCCGGGCGATGCCGTGGTCGTCAACGTCGAGGACCACCGGTGTGGAGGCGTCAACGGTAGTCATCAGCGCGCTCCTATCTGGCCGAACGTCGCGGTGCCGTGGTGAGTGATGTGCGCGACCACCGAATCGGTCTCCTGATCCAGCCCGTCGGCCAACGCTCCGTTCCCCGCGGCGTACACCAACCGTTTGATCGCGGTCACTGCCGATCGCTGCCGCGCGGCAAGCTCGGCGATGAAATGCCGCACGCCGTTGTCGAAGTCGGCGTGCGCAAAGCTGCGGTATGCCAATCCGTAGCGCAGGGCGTCGGCGCCGGACAGCCGGTCGCCGCTGAGCAACAGGCCCAGGGCGATCTGCCGTCCCACCAGCCGGGGCAGCCGCTGGGAGCCGCCGCCGCCGGGGATCATGGCGAAGTTCACGTGGTTGTCGGCGATTCTGGCGTTGTCGCTGACCAGCACGATGTCGGCGGCCTGCATCAGCTCGAAACCGCCCGCCATCGCGACACCCTCGACGGCCGCGACGACCGGCACCTCAACGGCGCCGATCGCGTCGCACGAGCGCCGGAACGCGTCGAACAATGTGCGCAACTCGGTCGGCCCCGCGGATCGCAATCGTTCGACCTCGGTGAAATCTCCACCGGCACAGAAATTTCCGCCGGAACCCCGGATCAGAACCGCGTCGACGGCCGGGTCGTTGCCCAGTTCCAGAATCGCGCGTTCAAGCTCGCGCGCCAGGCCGACGTTGATCGCATTCATCCGGTCGGGGCGGTTCAGGGTAATCCACCCGACGCCGTCCGATACCGATCGCAGCACCGGGGTCACATCGGCCTCTGCCCGGCACCCTCGGCCGACTCCATCAGGTACTCCAACTCTTCGACATAATTTCTAATTTACATTAAACTATCCGTGCAGCAGCCACAAGCAAGGGAGCAGCATGGACCTGGGGTTGGCCGGCGCACGCGTGGTCGTGACCGGTGGAGCGTCAAACATCGGACGCGGCATCGTGCACGAGTTCGCCGCTGAAGGCGCGCGGGTGGTGATCAGCGACATCGATCAACCGCAGGCAGAGAAGGTCCGCGCCGAGGCGCTGGAGAAGGGCGCCGCCGCCGCCGAACTGGCGATCGCCGACCTGACCACACCCGGCGGCGCGGAGATCGCGGTCGGCCGCGCGATCGAGAGTTGGGGCGGCATCGACGTGCTGGTGAACAACGCGGGATGGAGCGTGCCGGGGTTCGTCGCCACCGACACCGATCGCGATAAGTGGCAACGCACGATCGAGATCAACCTGTTCAGCGCGATCGCCGCCACCCAGGCCACGATCGGGCCGATGAAGGAGGCCGGCGGCGGAGCGATCGTGTTCATCGCCAGCGATGCGGCGTTCGGGCAGATCCGGCAGGGGGTCTACGGCGCGTCAAAGGCGGCCGTCGTCGCCCTGGCCCGCACCACCGCGCGCGAACACGGGCGGCACGGCATCCGTTCGAACGTGGTGTGTCCCGGCCTTGTCATTCCCGACGGGCCAGACGCTGTCGGGGCGTCGAGCCTGTGGGCGGTGGGCCAGGATGCGGTGTTCAACCAGAAGCAGATCGAGTACATGCTCAAGGACACCCCGCTGCGGCGTTTGACGACGGCCGAGGACATCGGCCGAGCGGTGCTGTGGTTCTCGTCGCCGCGCGCCGCCCGACAAGTCACCGGCCAGCTGATTTCGGTGAGCGGCGGCTACACGATGCCGTGAGCACCTTGACCGTCCGAAATCCCGACGACGACAATTCAGTCGCGTACCTGTTCGGCCTCGGGCCGCAGCCCTCGGATGTGCCCGAACGCCGGCCGGTGCGCGGCCAGCCACAACGCTGAATTGTGACGCCACAACATTGCGACCCCTACTGGCGTGGCAGCGGTCGATGAACGATCAATGCCATGAACACGACAGCAACCACCCGCCAGAACCACGACATCACGACCACCACCGCCGCGCTCACAAAGCCCACTGAACCGGCACGTCGACCGCAGGCTCAGCGCCCACGCATCGCCGGATCGCGGGTGGCATAGCAGCGTTTGTCGTTCGTAATGATGAGGACTTCGTTCACCGCCGCGGATTCGGTGTCGGGAAAATTGAAGAGCTGCAACGCCTCTCCGGGTTCGACATCGACGGACCGCGCGACATCCGGGCCCTCGTTGGTGCGGACCAAGACCGTGACGTAATCCGCACCATGCGCCCAATACGCGACAACGATCCCAGTGTGGCCGCCGGATGCCCCCCACGAGTCGAAGTCCGGGCAGGCGGGGTTGCCCTCGGTGTCCGGTGGTGGCGGGGTGTGGCCCGCCCCGACACGACCGGTGGGATTGGGGCCCTGCGGGTCCGCGGTGGCCGGCGGCGAGGCGCTGGCCGCGTTGGCCACGGAGTGGGTAGGCACCGGACGCGCGGCCGCACCATTCCCGGCGCCCGTGTCGGTGCTGCACCCGACGAGGAGAACGGCAGCGGCTGAGGTCAGCGCGACCGCCGGAGCGGTGACTGCCATAGGCCCCTCCGCGCAGCCCGTGCGGCTGACCGATAGCCGCGTGAGTACTGGGCACGTCCCCCGCCGCGGCCTGGTCTGTACCGCTCCGTGTGCCGAAGAGCTACCCAATTTTCGTCAAAGTCAATCACCGGTTTCGCCGATTGACGGGCAGCGTGCCGGTTTCGGATCCCGATGTCGCGGGAATTCTTGTTGACCCAACCTGATCCGGAGGTATGGCCAGATGCCTAATCCGTCAATCAAGAACGAAAAGATGTACGAGAAGCTCCGCAAGGAAGGCAATTCCCAACAGAAGTCGGCCAGAATCGCCAACGCCGCCGCCGCGCGCGGCAAGTCCTCGGTAGGCAGGAAGGGTGGCCGTTCGGGTTCGTTTGACGACTGGACGGTGCCCCGGCTGAAGAAGCGGGCCAAGGAACTCGGTTTGTCGGGTTACTCGGCGCTCACCAAGGACAAGCTGATCGCCAAACTGCGCAACTCCTGAGGCGCGGGTTCAGTATCCGCTCAGCAGCATGCGGACACGGCCGAGTGTTTGTGGCCCGACCTGGCTGCACAGACGCGACGGATCGGCCGGGCGGCGCCCCCACAGCAACAAGACCCGCGCCGCCGCGTCGGTTTCCAGCGTCGCCGGACCCTCGGCGGGCACGAGACCGATGGTGGTCTTCTCGGCGTCGGCCGTCACCGCGACATCGCCGCTGTCGGGGACCCGCAGGCGGGCCTCGATCCGGTCCCCGGCGCCCAGACCCAGTTGCTTGGCGCCGCGCCGCAGCAGGGGCACCCCAACGGCGAACACGCTGTGATCGGTCATCCACCGCTGGCCCAGCCGCGCGGTGGACGCGCCATCGTCACCGGTGATGTCCCAGCCGTGCAAGACGAGTTCCTCGCGCATGTGCTCGGCGAACCACGGCACCTTCATCGTGCGTCCGGTCCAGGCGACGTCGGTGTCGGCGGGCAGGGCCTCGGCAGCGTCGGCCACCTGGCTGAGGCGCCCCATCCGGTCGACAAACGCCGACCACAGGTCCGCGTCGTTCAGTGCCCGGAACGGTGGTTCGCGTTCCTCGAAGGTGTGCGTCTCCACGGGCTCACCCACTAGGTGCCCACCGAGCACCCTGGCCAACTCCTCGGCGTTGCCGGCCTGGTGAATCACGATGTCGCGCACCGTCCAGGCCTCGCACCAGGTTCCGGTGTCCGGCCGACGCCGGGCCACGGCTTCGGCGAACGGCTCGAACTCGGGGAACCGGTCCA
This sequence comes from uncultured Actinomycetota bacterium, assembly GCA_963811535.1. Lineage (GTDB taxonomy): Bacteria > Actinomycetota > Actinomycetes > Mycobacteriales > Mycobacteriaceae > Mycobacterium. The sequence continues at coordinate 834,585 of CAWERF010000006.1, forward strand.
CGTCGACCTTGCGTGTCATCCTTTTGTCCTTCCCGTAGGGCCGCGGAAAACGGAGCCGCGCTCTTGAGTATCGGCGCGGAACGATTCGACTTCGGTCGAACTACTGCGGCCCGACGATGAACGCCCGGTCGGGTAATACCCGAAACCGGTAGCGCTAAGCGGCGCGGGAGTTCCGGCGGTCGTGATTAACGGCTGAGCTGAGCGCGCCGTGTTTGGGGCTCCTTGACCGTCGCTCTTCTTCAACCAGCCCACTGGGTGGGTCAACACGGCGCACGCCGGGAATGTGCGCACGCTCCTCGGAGCGACGAATCATGACGATGCCTGGTCCAGAAACTCCTGAACCGCGTCCACCAACACCACGCCGCCCTTGGTGGTGAGGTGGACGCCATCGATGTGGAACTCCCACCCGTTCATCCAAGATTATGGTAGCGACATTCAGTTGACAGTGCCTTTTCATATTAAGCGTGGCAACTTGATGGAGGAAGCCTGTAAGGGGAGGTAGCTACCACCTGCTCCCGAGATCCAATTGACGGTGCGGAGCAACAGCTTCGAGTACCACAACGCTGTCGCCGTGAACGGTCGTTGCGTCACTGGGTGCGCACTCCGCTGAGTATTTCTGGCTCCCCACGCCGAATACAGGTAGTCGACCACTCATGTCACGACCAGCCTGCCGCCCCTAGGTTGCGTTCATGCCAGCTACCAGCGCTCAAAGACGGCGGGGATGAACGGCCAGGTCGTGCGCCGACGGAGTAGCCCAACGGAATCGTCCTTGGGTGCCTTGCCCAGTCGGCAAGGACCGGCTGTGCTGCAGGCGATCGCGAGACTGGCCCTCGCCGCGCCGCGGCGGATCGTCGCCGTCGCGTTGCTGGTCATGGTGGGCGCCGCGATCGTCGGTGTCCCAGTCGCCAAGAGCCTGACCTCCGGCGGTTTCCAGGATCCGACGTCGCAGTCGTGGCGCGCATCGCGGCTGCTGTCGGAGAAGTTCGGCCAAGGCGACATGCGGATGATCATTGCGGTCAGCTCGGATGAGGGTGTGCACAGCCGGGCCGCGGGCGCCGCGGGCGCCGCGATCGTTGCGCAGTTGACGAGCCTGCCGTTCGTGACCGAGGTGACATCGGCGTGGACGGCGCCACCGCAGGCTGCGCGTGCGTTGATCAGCAACGACGGCAGGACCGGGCTGATCGTCGCGGGCATCACCGGTGGTGAGAGCGGCGCACAACTGCACGCAAAGGCGCTAACCGATCGGCTGCACGATTTCGACGGCGTCACGGTCAGGGCGGGCGGCGAGGTGATGGGCTCGGTGCAGATCATCGACCAAACCAAAAAAGACTTGCTGGCGATGGAAGCCATCTCGCTTCCGCTGAGTTTCGTTGTGCTGGTATGGGTTTTCGGCGGAGTGCTGGCGGCGGCGCTGCCGTTGGCGGTCGGCGTGTTCGCGATCCTCGGCTCGATGGCGGTGATGCGCGCGATCACGTTCGCCACCGAGGTGTCGGTGTTCGCGCTGAACCTGATCCTCGCACTGGGACTCGCGTTAGCAATCGACTACACCCTGCTGATCGTCAGCCGGTTCCGTGACGAGGTCGCCGGCGGCGCAGGACGTGACGAGGCACTGGTCCGCACGATGGTCACCACGGGGCGGACGGTGCTGTTCTCGGCGATTACCGTCGCACTGTCGATGGCGGCGATGGCGTTGTTCCCGATGTACTTTCTGACCTCGTTCGCCATTGCGGGCGTCGCGGTGGTCGCCTTCACCGCGGCCGCGTCGCTGGTCGTGACGCCCGCGGCGATCGTGCTGCTCGGCGAGCGGCTTGACTCGCTGGATGTGCGGCGTTTCGCGCGCCGTGTGTTGGGCCGGGCCGAGCCGGTACGACGCCCGGTCCAGGAGACGTTCTGGTACCGCTGGACGAAAGCCGCTATGCGCCGGGCGATTCCGGTCGGGTTGGCGATCATCGCGCTGCTGCTTGTCCTGGGTGCGCCGTTCCTTGGTATCAAATGGGGCTACCAAGACGACCGGGTGCTGCCGGGCTCCGCTTCGGCGCGTCAGGTCGGTGACGAGCTGCGCACCGGTTTTGCGTTCAACTCCCTGACGGATGTGGTCGTGGTGCTTCCTGACATGGCCGGGGTCACCACGGCTGAGTTGGCCGGCTACGCCGCGCAGCTGTCGCTGGTAGCGGATGTGTCTTCGGTCTCATCACCCGGCGGCACGTTTGTCGGCGGCAGACCAGCTGGGCCTCCCTCAGCCGCAACGGGTGTGAAAGACGGCAGGACGTTCTTGACGGTCAGCTCCACCGCGCCGATGCACTCGCAGGCATCGGAAGCTCAGCTGGATCGGCTGCATGCCGTCCCAACTCCCGGCGGCCGAGATGTCCAGCTGACGGGTTTGGCGCAAATCGACCGCGACAGCGCAGCGGCGGTGAACTCCCGGCTGCCGCTGGTGCTGGCGGTCGTCGCCGCGATCACCTTTCTGCTGCTGTTCTTGCTCACCGGCAGCGTCGTCCTGCCGCTGAAGGCGCTGCTGCTCAACGTGATGTCGTTGACCGCCACATTCGGTGCGCTGGTCTGGATCTTCCAGGACGGCCACCTCGGCGGGTTAGGCACCACGGCCACCGGCACGGTGGTGGCAACTGTCCCAGTGGTGTTGTTCTGCCTCGCATTCGGGCTGTCAATGGACTACGAGGTGTTCTTGATCTCGCGGATCCGTGAGTTCTGGCTGGCATCGGGGAAGACCCGGGCCGACAACGACGAAAGCGTCGCTTTGGGCGTGGCCCGCACCGGTCGCGTCGTGACGGCAGCGGCGCTGCTGATGGCGGTTACCTTCGCCTCGCTGAGCGCCGCGAACGTCTCGGTCACCAGGATGTTCGGCGTCGGAGTCCCGTTGGCGGTCTTGATCGACGCCACGCTGGTTCGGATGCTGTTGATGCCGGCCTTCATGCGCGTGCTTGGCCGGGTGAATTGGTGGGCCCCGGCACCGCTGGCGCTGCTGCATCAGCGCTTCGGCATCAGCGAGCGTCGCGATGTGCCGGAAATGCCAGAGCCGGAAGTCCGAACAGTCGACGCGGTAATCGAGACCGGTCACCGCGACGGACTCCGCGTCCCGGTACCAATGGCCTGACCATTCGCGGCGGAATCCTGACCGGCATCCACCGTCGAACTGATCGCGGTGATCGTATCCACGACGCCGTCGAGTTCCATGGCTGCTGGAGTTACCTGAGCCGCCAGCGAACTCACCGGCGGTTCCAGCAGCGCGGCCTGGCCACCTTGAGCCCCAGGCCGGTTCGACAGGGCACATCTTCGATCACCCGAGCCGCCAAATGTATGGTCCTCGATCACGGGCACCCCGGGTTCGGTGCAGGCTTGTGTTGGGCTTGGTGCTATGAAGAGCGCTGCGGCGCAACAGCACTGACCATGGGGACGCCGAAAACGCGGTGAAAAAGCTGGCGGTCGCGGCGGCGACGCGCCTACCCTCATCTCGCGGCTGGGGACTGCTTGACTCCTCGGTCTTGCCAGAAGTTCCTCGACAATTCGCGCCGCCGTGCACGCGCGTCCCGGTCGGTGAAGTCGGCGATGCCCGTCGTGCCCGCCAACGGCGTGATCGGGACTTCGAACGCCAGCGCGCCTGAGATGTGCAGGTCGGCGCCCTTGTTCATGATGAACTTGGTGCGCCGCACCGTGAGCGGGTGCTTCCTCAGCATCACCTGGCACAACGCCTCCACCTCGGCAGTGAGATCGTCGGGCGCGACGACCCGGTTGACGAGGTCGTAGCGCTCGGCGGTCGCAGCGTCGAACAACGCACCAATCAGGTTCCACTCCTTGGCCTTACGTCGCCCGGCGATTCGCGGCAGCCGCGACGTGCCGCCCCAGCCCGGGGTGATGTCCCAGTCGATCTCGGGCATGCCCCACCGGGACCGGTCGGTGGCGATGACGAAATCGCACACCAGCGTCAGTTCCAGCCCACCGCCAGTGCAGACCCCGTCGACTGCGGCGACCGTGATCGGGGTCAAGTCCTCGATGATCTGCACGGTCTCCTGGTAGAGCCGCACCTGCCAGTAGCCGTCCTCGGGTCCCCAGGTGTTGAACTCGGCGATGTCATCGCCGGCACAGAACGTGTCGCCGGCACCGCGCAGGACCAGGATGCGGCAGTCGCGGTCATCGCGAACCTGCCGAACGGCTCGGTTCAGTTCATCGGAGAGCGCCCGATCGAGGGCGTTGTGCTTGTGCGGCCGGTTCAGCGTGATCGTCGTGATCGGGCCTGATCGGTCAAACAGCAGGTTCTGGTAGTCGGGCATCGTCGCTCCCTCCGCCGGAGGCCAGTCACTTGCGTAACGAGACTTTAGCCAATGGTGGTCTCGTTATGCAAGTAACAGCGGATATCCTTGCCGGTATGCGCGCAATCTCCGGGCCGGCAGTGGGGGACTGCTCGGTATTCGGCGCGGTAGAGGCCATTGGCGACGCCTGGTCATGGATGGTGTTGAGCGAGGCGACCGTTCATGGCATCAGCCGGTTCGACGGATTCCAGCGTCGGCTGGGCATCGCGCGGTCGACGCTGAGCGCACGGCTGACCCGCCTCTGCGCGAACGGGCTGATGGAGCGCCACGAGCAGGAGTACCGACTCACCGAAATGGGCGACGACTTCCTCGCCTGCATCATGACCGCGATGGCCTGGGGCGAGCGGTGGTGCAACGACGATGGCGAGGCGTCGGTGCGAGCATCCCACCGCGGGTGTGCTGATCGGATCCACGGCGAACTGCGCTGTGGGGAGTGCCGCGGGTTGGTGCACGCCCGCGACGTGACCTTTGACCGACGGCCCCTCTCGATGGCCGAGCTGCCACTGCGACGTCAGCGGACACCGGATCTGGAGCTATTGCAGCGCGTATGCCCGAGTTCGGTGGCAGCGACGCTGCAGGTCACGGGTGACCGCTGGAGCGCGCTGCTGATACGCGAATCATTTTACGGATCAACACGATTCGATGAGTTCCAGCAGCACTTGAGCATCGCCACGAATATCCTCACCCAGCGCCTGCGGCGTCTTATCGACCTTGGCATCCTCACCAGGACCGCCTACCGGCAGCGACCCGCCCGCCACGAATATCGGCTGACCGACAAGGGTCTGGATCTCTACCCGGTGCCGCTGTCGATGCTGGCATGGGGCGACCGCTGGGTCTCCGCCGGCCGGCCTCCGGTGCGCCTCACCCACGAGAAATGCCACCGCCCGCTCAGACCGATTCTGACCTGCGGCGCTTGCGCCGAACCAATCTCGCGCGCCGACATTGCGTTTCTCTCATCAACAAAGCAGTCGAGTGACACCCCGAAGATGTGACTGCGGCAAGGGCCGATGCCCGGCAGTGACTATCTCACCGGGACGAGGGTCTCCAGATGGTGCAGCACCACTTTGGCGCTGTTCAGTCCGGGCAGACAGGTCACCCCCGGGCCGGGATGGGCCGCCGAGCCGCCGATAATGAGGCCCTCGAGCGGGGTGCCGTAGGTTGATTGCCCGGGCAGCCTGTCCGACCACATCTGCCCTGCGTCGAGCAGCCCCTGTGCGTAATCGCCCTCGGTGGCGCCAAAAGTGCTGTGGAAGTAGCGGTTCGCCAACACCACGCGGTCATTGATGAGGTCGGTGAATCCGGGTGCGTGCTGCTCGAACACGGCAATGCAGTTGTCGGCGTACTGCTCCTTCAACGACCGGTGGGTGTCCGGCGTGAGGTCGGTCGGGAAGTACGGTGCGAAAATCGTTGCGGTGTGCTTGCCTTCGGGCGCCAGGGTCGGATCGACCATGCTCGGCAGATAGAGATAGGCCGGCGGGCGCTCGGGAAGTTGACCTCGCCGGTACTGTTCCCACGCGTCGCCGACGTACTCCGCTGACGGTGTGAATGCCATGGTGGGACAAGTCGATCCGTTGTCGTGCGCGAACGGCTGTAGCCAATCCACCCAGTTGGGCTCGCCGCCCAGGGTCAGATGCGCCTGAATGTACCCCTCGTTGTAACGCACCTCGCGCACCTTGCGCACGAAGTCACCGGGCAGGTGTTCTTCGCCGAGCAGGCCGAGGAATGTCTTGTTCGCGTCCAGCGTCGACAACACCGCGCGGGCGGAGATCTCTGAACCGTTCTTCAGCCGCACCCCGGTGACCTTGCCCTCATCGACCAGAAGCGACCGAACCTCGGTCTTGATGTTGATTTCGGCGCCGTAGTGTTCGGCACGCCGTTGCAGCCCAGCGCTCAGCGCGCCGATTCCACCCCGGGGCATCATGAATTTCGGGGTGTCCAGCCCGTTGAGTAAGTAGTGGAACAGCGTTGACGCGCCGGTGCCGGGAGTCCACGGCCCGGCATAGCAACCGTCGATCGACATCGTTGCCAGCGATCCCTGTAGGCAGGGCGCCATATCCGGCTCCAGGAACCGGCGCACGGTGTCCATCGTGCTGCCGAACCACATCTGGGCGAAGTCGCGCCGCGATTCGGCATCGGGCTGCGCGGCGATCACCTCGTGGATGTTGGGGGCGTCACCGTAGGCCGATTCGGAAAAGTACGGCGCGAATCTATGGAGATGCATGAACAACTGCGCGACCGCCGTCGCGGTTTGTTCGCCGTGATCCTCGAAGACGTGCTTGGCCTGGCGCTCGAGACTGTTGTACATCACGAACGGCACCGTGCCCTCATAGCCGAAGGTGCATGCCGATGACCACGGGTCGATCAACTCAAAACCGAACTGCGGCAACTCGAGTCGATCGATCAGCTCGGGCCTGAACGCGATCAGTGCCCATGCCCCGACGCTGTGCTTGAAGCCCGGGAACAGTTCCCGCGTCGCCGCCATGCCGCCGACGAAATGGGCGCGTTCCAACACCAGTACTCGCGCTCCGCCTTTTGCGAGCTCGCCGGCCGCCGTCAACCCGTTGTGCCCTGCACCGATCACCACGACGTCGAAGTCGGTCATCGAAGCTCTCCTCGCTCGCGCCCGCCGACCACGATGTCAGATGTGACATTTCAGTGTCAAGGGTGACATATAGCCGTTTCTTCTGATTAGACTCGACGAATGGCCAGCTCACCGCCATCGTCCAAGACGGAGCGGACCCGTGAGGCGCTCCGCCATGCCGCCCTTGCGCGCTTCCTGCGGCAGGGCGTCGAGGCGACCACGGTGGCCGAGATCGCCGCCGACGCCGGAGTCACCGAGCGCACGTTCTACCGTCACTACCCCTCCAAGCACCGCATCCTGTTCGCCGATTACGACGCACGGTTGGACTGGTTCCGCACGGCGCTATCAGTTCGACCGCCCGCCGAGTCGATCGCCACCTCTGCCCGCATCGCCGTGGAGTCATTCCCGTATGACGATGTGCTGCAACAGATCGCCCAATTGCGCAGCAAGCAACTGGAACGGCAGCTGGTGCAGGCGCACATCAGGAGTTTGCAGGCCGACCTCGCACGCGAGATCGAGCAGCACACCACTGCCCGGGCAGCCGCGACCGGGGATGATGCGTTTCTTGTTTCGGTTGCTGCACAATGCATAAGCGCCGTGATGTTCACCGCCCTGGAAGCTTGGCTCGCGAGCGGAAACCTCAACAACGACGAGTTGTCTCGCCTGGTCGACCTGGGGTTGTCAGCACTGAATGACGGGATCGCCTGATCAGCGGCGCCGATACTCAATGGCGGCGACGGCGCATCTGGCCCTTCGGGCGTTTCACACGGTCGACTGGGTCCTGTGCTGTGCCGCTTGCGATCTCGTCGCGAAGTTGTTCGATGTTCGATATCTCCCAGTACAGGCCGCGGATCGAATAGTCGAGGACCGCCAGGGAGAAGCGCTGATCTGGGTCGTCGGTGATGCCGACGTCGCGTGATCGCTGCCGTGACCAGAGCGCTTCATCGAGGCGCGCCCGGGTGGCTTCGAGGTGACGGTCGAGCGCCTCAATGACCCGTTCGGGTTCCTCACCGCGAGCCAGCCAGGTCCGCAGGATGACGGGGTGTTTGATGACCACCTGATCTTGGCTCGGAAGATGCTGCACCCACCGACGGAGTCCCTCCAGCCCTGCCGGTGTCGTCTCATAGAGGGTGATCGTGCGTTTGCCCGACTGCGCTGTCGTTTCCGCCACCATCTGACGAGCCAACAGCCGGTTGAGTTCGCGTCGAACGTGGCTCACCGAAGGTGACCAATAGAAGTAGCCCACCGAAAACTCAGCGCGGAGTTTGATCTCACCGGCGGTGAGTTGTTCGTCGTTGGCGGCCAGCACGCCGAGAACCAGGTAGGCGGTGGTGGGGAGATCGCTGACGGGAGGCATGGCGGCCGCCGAGTCACGCTTTCGCCGCGGTGAAGTAGGGCAGTGTGAAATCGCCGTCGACCGCGTGGAACTCGACTCGGACCGGCATGCCGACCTTCAAGTCGTCGATGTGCACCCCAACGACGTTGGTGAGCATCTGATAGCCCTCCCGCAGCGTCACTATGGCGGGCGCGTAGGGCGCCTGGAACTCCGGCGTGACCGGCCGATGGACGACCGTCCAGCTGTAGATCTCGCCCTCCCCCTCGCTGACGGCCCAGCTCAGCTTGTCCGACAAGCAGTTACGGCAATGCTCGGACGGCGGGAAGTTCGCCTCGTCGCAGGCCTGACAGCGCTGATACCTCAGCACTCCCTCCGCGCAGCCCCGCCAGAACGGCGCACTGGTCGCGCTGGTGGCATGAGGGAGTTGTCCAGACTGCGGTGCAAGGATGTGGTCAGATGTCATCGCGGCTCATCTCCCAGTACCAGCACGGTCGTAAACAGCGCGCCCGCTCCCCCGTTGCTGCACAACGCAACATGGGCATCGGGAACCTGCAGCGGCCCGGCGTCACCGCGCAGCTGCTCGACCGCGCGGATTGCCCGCTGCATCATTTGCGGGTTCGAGCCGGCGTGGCTGAATGACATGGTGCCGCCATCGGTCGTGACGGGGTGAGTGCCGTCGATGCCGATATGCCCATCGGCGACGAACGGGCCGCCCTCACCATCCGGGCAGAACCGGAAAGCCTCCAATTGCCGGATGATCTCGAACGAGAACGGATCGTAGAGCTCCAGCACGTCCACGTCGGACCGTTGCAAACCTGCGTGGGTGAAGGCCAGGTCGGCAGCCCGCCGCCCGACGACACCGTTGGGATCGGTCGCCGAACGGCCGATAAGGTCCCAGGCCGGCGGGTGCTGGTAGGACGGACCGTAGAAGTCGGCGCCGCTGCCCAGCAGATAGATCGGCGCGCGCGCGGCGTCGAACTTCTCGACATTGGCCACTACCAACGCACATCCACCCTCGGATGTTGTCGCGCAGTCCAGCAGGTGGAACGGGTCGGCGATCAAGCGCGATGCCGTGATGTCGTCCGGACCGAACGGCCCCCGCTGGTAGTACACGGCTTCGGGGTTGCGGGCGCCGTTGTTTCGGATCGTCGCCGCCACGATCGACAGCTGCTCGCGGGTGGTGCCGTAGACGTGCATGTGCCTGCGTGCGATCAACGCGAACTCGGCGGCGGTGAACATGCCCCACGGCGCCACGAACTCGTTCTCCGGCCGTGTCCACGGCGCGGTGGCTTCGTGATCGCGGTACTCGCCGGCCTGGGCGGCGACCAACGCCACCACCTCTGCCATCCCGTACTCGATCGCCGCGGCGGCCTCGGTGAGCATACTCAACCCGAAACTGACTCCCTGCCACGCCGGACCGAGGCGCATGTCATAGATCAGTGACGTCGACAACAGGCCTGCGCTGACCCCGTCCACATCCTGCAGGCCCAGGCCCGCATCGGCGAGGGCGCCGCGAACCGCCTCAACGGCAAGGCTTCTGGACGTCTCGCCGTCGAGGTGACGACCCTGTCGGGTGTTGTACACACCGACGATGGCGGCGGTGCGCTTCTGCGTGCTCAATACGTCTCCGATCTGATCTGCTGGCGGCCTTCAGTTTTCGTCGGCGACCACTCCGAGGTAGGTGCCCAGCACATGAAAGGTCCGTCCGTCGCGCACGATGCTGCCGACCTTCCGGGTGCGGGGGTCGGAACGCTGTGCGCCGGGCGCGACAACGTCAATGCGGACGTCGACCGGGCGCGCCGTTTCGGGGTCGGTGATCTCGACCATCATCGCCAGCGCCTGTTCGCCGGCGTCCCACTCAACTCCGGTGATCCGGTGCCGGGCCGTCAGCTCCATCACCACCGAGTCCGTCCGTAGCAGGAACCGAACCGGCGCACACAGCTCACCGTCCCTCGGCGGCAAACACAGGGTGACGGCCATGTCACACTCCCCCACGCCCGGCGCTCATAATCCCGCCGGTCGGGAACTGATCGCCCCGGCCTTCTGCAACTCGACCAGATCGCTTTCGGCCAGTCCCAACGCCGTCGTCAACACCTCAACGGTGTGCTGGCCGTACAACGGCGCCGGAGTGCGGACCCAGCGGCGTGGCAGTCCGATGAACGTGAAAGGCATTCCCGTGCAAAGGAACCGCCCGGCGACGGGGTGATCGACCCACTCCCAGAATCCCCGGGCGAGCAACTGCTCATCGTCAAGCAACGCCGATGGCTCTGTCACCGGTGCGGCGGCCACACCGCAGCCCCTCAGCGCACGCACCGCATCCTCGACGGTGCGCTGCGCCGTCCAATCGCCGATCAGCTTGTCGATCTCGTCGGCGCACCGGCGACGTGCGGTGTGCTCGCGCAACGCCGGGTCCCGCCCGAGTTCCGGCCGGCCGATCAGCTGGGCCAGCCTCGGCCACGCGTCGTCGTCGAGAACCGCCGCGGCGACCCAGTCATCGTCTCCTTGACAGCGGTACACGCCCTGCGGGCCCGCGCCCGGGCCGCGGTTGCCGTCGCGGTGCAGCTCGACGCCGTTTCGTGAATACTCCAGGACCATTTCAGCGGCGATGTTCAACGCCGACTCCACCATGGCCGCCTCGACCTGCAGGCCCGTACCGACGCGGTCACGCACCACCAACGCCGCGACGGCGGCGAATGCCGCGTGCAGTCCGGCGACCGGGTCGCACACTCCCCGCGGTATCAACGGCGGTCCGTCGGCGTGCCCGGTCATCCAGGCCATTCCGGTGGCCTGCTCCATGGTCTGGGCGAAACCGACCCGATCGCGCCACGGCCCGTCCAGCCCGAAGGCGGGCATCCGCACCATGATCGCCCGCGGATTGGCGGCTTTGATCGCGTCCCATTCGAGGTTGAAGTTGGCCATCACCCGCGGCGAGAAGTTCTCGACGACGAGATCGCTGTTGGCGACGAGTTCGAGCGCAAGTTGCCGTCCCTGCGGGACGCTCAGTTCGATGCTCACGCCGCGCTTGTTTGTGTTGCTGGACAAAAAGACCGTGCCCCACTCCCACCACTGCTCCCACGTGGGCGGGCGGACCCCGGCGAAGCGCATGCCGTCGGGGCGGCGGACGCCTTCGATCTTCACGACGTCGGCGCCCAGCGCGGCGAGCAGCTGGGTGGCGACCGGGCCGGCCCAGAACGCGGTGAAGTCGGCTACCCGCACCCCCGACAGGGGCAGGGCATCCGAACCGCACCGCTGCGGCTGGTGCGCGCGCCTGGGCCAGTGCGCGCGGCCGTCGTCGGCGCCGAGCGTGGGTGGTGAGCCCGGCCGGCAGGTGGCGATCGCCTCGCTGCGGTACGGAACCCGCGGCTGGGTCACTCCGGGTTCGGATTCGACGAACACACCGCGCTCAACGAAGTGGTCGACCTCCAAGACGGTTGCCGGTGTGCCGATCGGCGCGACCGGGATCCGCAGGGCCACGGCCAGATCGAGGATCTCCTCGGTGGTCCTGGTTGCCGTCCATGCGTGGACCATCGCCAGAAACTCGTCGCGCCGCCGGATCCGTCCGGCCATCGATGCCAGGTCCTCGTCACCGAGCAGGTCGGGCCGATCGATCATCACGAGGAAGTCTTGGAACTGCTGGGCGGTGATGGTGCAGAACCCGACCATGCCGTCGGCCGTCGGCACGATCGAGGGCAGTTCCAGACTGCGTTCGGTCAGCAGGGAATCCTTGCCGAGCACACTGGCCGACATCGCCGACAGGCTGCCCATCGCGATGACCATCGACTCGTAGATGGACACGTCGATGACCGCTCCGCCACCGCCGTTGCGCGCGTGACGCACCGCGGCGGCGGCCACCACCGCGGCGAACGTCCCGGCGAGCCACTCCCCGACGCGGCCGCCGGCCTGCAGCGGCTCGGCGCCGGGCCATCCGCGGCTGTAGATCGAGCCGCACAGCGCTTGCAGGATGAACTCGTTGGCGGCGATCCCGGCGTCGACGTAGGGGCCCGTCATGCCGAACGGCGTCACCGCGAGGATGACCGCCGATGACCCGCCGACCCGTGCGCTGATCTCTTCGAGCGTCCAACCGTCGGTCAGATCGGTCAGCACGAGGTCGGCGCCCGCGAACAACGCGGCCATCTCGGGCTGGTCGCCGCCGACCACCGATTTCTTGCCGGCGGCAAGGTATCCGAACAGCGCACCGCTGTCGCCCGCCCCGCCGTCGGCGGACCAGCGCCGGATCGGATCTCCTTGCGGGGGCTCGATTTTGACGACCTCAGCACCGGCGTCGGCGAACATCTTGCCGCAGTAGGACACCGCGATACCGCTCGACAGTTCCAGCACCCGCCAGCCGGCGAACGGAACCTGGCTGCTATCGCCGGAATTCACGCGTCCGTCTCTGCTCAGCTGCCGAGGGTCGTTGCGCGATCGGCGATCCCGGCAGCCTCCACCGTCGCCGATCCCGACGCCTGCGCCTGCAGCGCGAAGGTGGTCATCCGCGTCCAGGTGTCGCGGTCTCGCTGACTGGCCTTGCGGCCCACGTGGGTGACCACGTCCACATCGGTGGCCTGGGATCGCAGATGCCCGGCGCGCGCGTGGTCTTTGGGGATGTGCTTGAACGGATCGAACGAGTACGCCGCCATCGCGTTTTCATGGGTGATCTTGTTGATCACCGCGTCGTCGAGATGTCCCATGGTCGCGATGACGTCCTCAGGGGCGAACGGCCAATTGCTGTCGGAGTGCGGGAAATCCGACTCCCAGCACAACATGTCCTCGTTGAACCACTCCATGTTCTTGACACCGACCTTGTCGCTGATGAAACAGGTCAAGATGTGCCGCTTGAACACGTCGATGGGGCCGCTGTACCCGTCGGGGAACTTGGCGTTCGTCCATCCCGAGTGACGGTTGTACACGTGCTCGGCGCGCCAGAGGAAGTAGGGAATCCATCCCACGTCGCCCTCGGTCAGCGAGAACTTGATCTCGGGGAAATCCTGATAGAACTCGGCCCACACCAGCTCGAGGAACGTGAACATGCTCATCATCGATGAACCCGTCATCAGCACGCTGGGCGGTGCATCCGTCGACACCATCGGCGATCTCGACGCCGAGCCCACGTGCATGCACAACACCGTCTGGTGCTCGCACGCCGCTTCGAACACGGGATACCAGTACCGGGTGTGGATGCTGGGCATGTTCAGTGCTTCGGGGTTCTCCGAGAACGTCATCGCGTGACAGCCCTTGCCGGCCAGCCGTTTGATCTCCGCGGCGGCTTCGTTCACATCGAACAGCGGCAGGATGCCGCAGGGGATGAACCGCCCCGGGTAGGCGCCGCACCACTCGTCGACATGCCAATCGTTGTAGGCCTTGATCATGACCAGGTTGACCGCACGGTCAGGTCCCTGGTTGAGAACCTGGCCCGAAAAGCCGGTGAAATTGGGGAAATTCAGCCCGGCCAGCTGACCCCCGGCGTTCATATCCCGGATCCGCTCGTCGACGTTGAAGCACCCCGGCCGCATCTCGTCGTAGCGGCAGGCGTCCACGTTGTACATCTCCCGAGGCTTGCCGGCCACGGCGTTGAGCCCCATGTTGCGGCCGCGAACGTCGCCGTAATACCACTGCTGGACACCGTCGGGTTCCAGCACCACCCGCGGTGCGCGCTCCTTGTACTTCGCCGGCACATGGGCGTCGAACATGTCTGCCGGTTCGGCGATGTGATCATCGACGCTGACCAGGATCAGATCATCTTTGTTCACGCTGTACTCCTCGAAGTCGCGGGCGCCCGGCCCGGGCCTGTCGGACTGCCCGTGGACCACCCGCTGCGAGCGGCAGATCGCTTTTTGGCCGGTGGAGCAGTGACTATTAGATAATGATATGCGTCACGCTGTCAATGGTTGGGCCGTCCCTAGCCATGCGTTGCGATCAGTGGCGGCGCCGCACGGCCCCGGGGCTGCCGGTGGACGAAAATGGGGCGTTACTAGGCATATTCAGGCGCATATGACCAACAGGCTGGCGCCGCGGGCCGGTAGGTCGCGCCGCACCACGATGGCGGCCGATCGGCGCGGTGGCGTGTCATATCCGTTTTTGGATGAACTAATAGTCATCTGTGTTGATCGTGCGCCGACCGAACCGCTAGGCCGTTTTCCGGTGTCGGGCGCCAATGCGGGGTTGGATGGCGGCATCTCCTGGGCCCTGGGGACGGTGACGCTGGACAGCCCTCCGCTGAACCTGATCGGCCAGGAGCTGATCGCTGACCTACTGACCGCGTTCGGCGAGGTCGAGGCTGCACATGGCTTGCGGAACCTGCATGGCGGGCGGTTTCGAGCTCGCATTGTTCTGCGATCTGATCTGGGCCGGCGAGGACACCACGCTCGGTCTGCCCGAGACGCGGCTGGGCATCGTCCGCTGGCCGGCGGCATCGAACGTATCGCGGCGCGCGCCGGGCTTGGGGGAGCGCGGGTGGTGGCGCTGGGCGGCGAGCTACACTCCGCGGCGGATTTCGCGGCATGGGGCGTGATCGACCGCGTCGTAGCCGCCAGCGAGTTGCAGAGCGCCGCCGACGAATTCGCCCGCCACCTCGCCTCCGGGCCGACTCGCGCATTCTCGGTGGTCAAGGAGCGCGCCCGCGCGTTCACAGCAGGAGGGATCTCGGGCGCCGACACGCTACTGACCGACGCGGCAATGAGTCTCTTCGACACCGAGGACGCCCGAGGCGGCATCCAGAGCTTCCTGAAGTCAGGTGCCGGGCAAGCCTCTTTCGTTGGCCGGTGAGCCGGGGAACGATGGACAGCGTGACGATGCGACTAGGTATCTCTTTGGACTACTCTGGCGGCTTCCACGAAGCCGTCGACCACGTCGTCGAGCTGGAGAAGGTCGGCGTCGACATTGCGCTGGTGGCCGAGGCGTACTCCTACGACGCGGTGAGCCAACTCGGCTACCTGGCCGCCAAGACGTCGACCATCGAACTGGCTTCGGGCGTGTTTCCCATCTATTCGCGGACCCCGCCGCTGTTGGCGATGACGGCCGCGGGGCTGGATTACGTGTCCGACGGACGATTCCGGCTTGGCGTCGGCACGTCTGGGCCGCAGGTGATCGAGGGCTTCCACGGCGTCCCGTTCGACGCCCCGCTGGGCCGGACCCGCGAAGTCGTCGACATCTGCCGACAGGTGTGGCGGCGCGAACGTGTGCGATATGACGGCAGGTACTACACGATCCCGCTGCCGCCGGAGCGGGGCACCGGGCTGGGCAAGCCGCTGCAGCTGATCAATCATCCAGTCCGGGAACGCATTCCGATCACAATCGCCGCGCTGGGACCCAAAAACGTGGAACTCACCGCCGAGATCGCCGAGGGCTGGCAACCCGGTTTCGTCTACCCCGAGCGGGCCCAAGCGGTTTGGGGTGAGGCCCTTCGCGCCGGGTTGGCCAAGCGCGACCCGGCGCTGGGTCCCCTCGACGTTATGGCTTCGGCGAGTCTGGCCATCGGAGACGACGTCGAGGACCGGCTGGCGTGGACGAAACCGACACTGGCGCTGTATATCGGCGGCATGGGCGCACGCGGCCGAAACTTCTACCACGCCCTTGCCACTCGCTACGGCTTCGGTGAGGCGGCCAACCGCATCCAGGACCTGTATCTCGCAGGCAGGAAGGCCGAGGCCGTCGAGGCGGTGCCGGACGAGTTGGTGCGGAACATGTCGCTGGTCGGCCCGCGCGGTTTCGTCAAGGAACGCCTCGCCACCTACGCCGACGCCGGGGTGACCACACTGCTGGTGAATCCGCTGACCGTAGATCGCCGCGAATACCTTGTCTTCGTCGAGGCACTGCAGGCACTGCTGCCATAAGCGCAGAGCGCCAGGCGCGGGCACCCGGATGAGCTCGGGGAAAGGACTCTGATGGGATTACTGACCGGCAAGACAGCGGTGATCACCGGCGGCTCGTCTGGGATCGGCTTGGCCACCGCCAAGCGGTTCGTCGAGGAGGGCGCGCAGGTGTTCATCACCGGCCGTCGACAAGCCGAACTCGACGTGGCTGCCGCACAGCTGGGTGATCGGGCCAAGGGAGTGCGGGGGGACGTGCGCGTACCGGCGGACCTGGACCGGCTATATGCCGCAATCGCCGAAGCCGGCGGCGGAATCGATGTTCTCATGGCCAACGCTGGTGTCACCTCGGTTGCCACCATCGACGAGCTCACCGCCGACGAACTGGATTCGCTGCTGAGCACCAACGTCAAAGGCGTGGTGTACACAGTGCAGAAGGCGTTGCCGCTGCTCAACGAAGGCGCCTCAATCATCCTGACCGGGTCCACCACCGCCGATCGGGGCCACGCTGGTCTCGGCGTGTACGCGGCCACCAAGGCCACGGTGAGATCTTTCGCGCGCACGTGGGCCAACGAACTCAAGGACCGCCGCATCCGCGTCAACGTGATCATCGCGGGCTCCACCGCAACCCCGGGCAGCCACAACCTGGCCGGCCAAACAGATCCCGGGGTGTCGATCGACCAATTCCGAGCCGGCAGGATCGCCGGTATCCCGTTGGGCCGATTCGGCGAGCCGGTCGAGATCGCCAACAGCGCCTTGTTTTTGGCGAGCGATCTGTCCAGCTTCACCACCGGCTCCACCGTTACCGCCGACGGCGGCGCCAACCAGGTCTAATTTCCGGCGACGAAGCCGGGTCGGTGATC
Organism: uncultured Actinomycetota bacterium; assembly: GCA_963811535.1. Lineage (GTDB taxonomy): Bacteria > Actinomycetota > Actinomycetes > Mycobacteriales > Mycobacteriaceae > Mycobacterium. The sequence goes on from CAWERF010000006.1 coordinate 851,495, forward strand.
ACCCGGTGTCGAATTGCGATTGGCTCGAAAGCGGGCCCAGTAAGTATTGGTTTGCAACTACAATTCGGGTGTTAAGCAGGCTTACGAAGAGAGGACAATCAGATGTCGACGAACACGGTGCTTGACCGCTTCCGCCTCGACGGGAGGGTAGCGATCGTGACGGGGGCCTCCTCCGGGCTCGGTGTCGCGTTCGGCAAGGCACTGGCCGAGGCGGGCGCCGACCTCGTCCTCGCGGCGCGCCGCGCAGACCGCCTCGACAAAACCCGCGGCTTGATCGAGGAGCGCGGCCGGCGCGCGCTCACCGTGACTGCGGACGTGGCGCAACCCGACGAGGCACGAGCGGTGGTCGACGCCGCGATGGCGGAGTTCGGTCGCGTCGACGTGCTGGTCAACAACGCCGGCAAGGGCACCGCCGTGCCGGCCACGCGCGAGACACCCGAGCAGTTCCGCGAGGTGATCGACATCAACGTCAACGGCTCCTACTGGATGGCCCAGGCCTGCGGCCGGATCATGAAGCCCGGCAGCGCGATCATCAACCTCGCCAGTGTCATCGCGCTGACCAGCGGCGGCCTGCCGCAAGCGGCCTACTCGGCCAGCAAGGCGGCGGTGGTCGGACTTACCCGCGACCTGGCGGTGCAGTGGACCGGCCGCAAAGGCATCCGGGTCAACGCGCTCGCCCCGGGCTTCTTCCCGTCGGAAATGACCGACCAGTTCCCCGACGGGTACATCGACAGCCAGATGGGCCGCTGCCCCGCCGGGCGCCCAGGAGACCCGGACGAGCTCGCGGCTGCGCTCGTGTTTCTGGCCAGCCCGGCAGCAAGCTACATCACCGGCACCACGCTCGTCGTCGACGGCGGGCTGACGGCATCCTGACCAAGTTTTGAAAAGCAACTGGTTTGGCCGCTATTCTGTGAGGCGTGAAGCACGCCGAACTGCTCGATGAGAACTGCGCGATCGCCCGCTCCGCCGCCATCGTCGGCGAGCGCTGGGTGTGGGTGATTCTGCGTCAGGCGTTCAACGGGGCCCGACGGTTCGAGGACTTCCAGCGGGGTATCGGACTGGCCCGCAACGTGCTCACCGAGCGCCTGAACTGGCTCGTCGACCACGGCATTCTGGAGCGTCGACCCTACGCCGAGCACACCGCACGCGACCTCAACGAGTACCGGCTCACCGCCAAAGGGCGCGCGCTGTTCCCCGTGTACGTCGCGTTGATGCAGTGGGGCAACCAGTGGACAGGGCTTCCCGCGCCGCCGGTGGACCTGTTGCACAAGCCGTGCGGTCATCGCGTCAGCGTCCGCGTCGTGTGCTCGGAATGCGGCCAGGACATCGACGCCCGCGACACGGAGCCGGTTGTCGGCCGAGGCCTCGTCATGCACGGCCGGGGCCGGCGGTGAGGCGCCAGTCCCGCCGGCCGGGGTTATCCTCGGTGTGCGCTTGGCGACGAAAGATGCGGTGATGAAGCCCTACGGGCCGCTGCGCGGCCGCGACGAGGCGCTGGCGACGGCGATCGGCGTCGTCCGTCGTACGCGCGTCCACGGTGCAAGCGGCGTGGTGCTGATCTCGGGTGACCGGGATCGGAAAAACCGCGCTGCTGTCGGAGATTTGTCGCCAGGCCACCGCTGCACCAGTTCGGCCACGGCTTGGATCTTAGCCAGCATGGGGTCGGGTTGACGACGATGTCGTTTTTCCGCCAGTTATGGCGGTGGGCTCGTGTAATTGTCGAATCGGCATACCGACTTCGACCGTTGTTACCGGGCCGTCCAATCGAAGGACGCTCGGTTCGACGGCTGGTTCGTCACCGCGGTGCTGACGACCGGGATCTACTGTCGGCCGAGCTGTCCGGTGCGACCGCCGTTCGCCTGCAATGTCCGCTTCTACCCGGCCGCGGCCGCCGCCCAGCGCGCCGGATTCCGCGCCTGTAAGCGCTGCCGAACCGACGCGTCGCCCGGCTCACCGCAATGGAATATGCGCGGCGACGTGGTGTCGCGGACATGCGTGAACGCGAACTCGACGACGAATACGTCCGCACCCAACTGCACCGACTCCAAGCCGGGCTGGCTGACGAAATTGAACGCCATGTCCAACAACGCAATCCAGCTCACGGCGATGCCGCGCTCATCATCGCCCTGGCGCGCTCAATGGATCAGCGCCGCAATGTTCACTTCGATCGAAACCTGGATGCAAGCCGGCGACCACCACAACATCGACGAACTCAGCCGACTCGTCGACCTCGCGCTCAGCGTCCTCGACGACCACGACAACGAAATCCGTGCGGACAGTCGGTCACACGGCGCGACGGTGGCGTCGAGCGTCTGCTGAGTGCCCATGACCTTGCTGCGGATCAGTCAGCACGATGCGGTGCTCGTTGGTGACGACCTGGCGTTCGACGCACCGTCGTTGAGAGAGGGGAGGTGACAGTCAATGGGATTAGGTAGGTGCGCCCCACTGTGCATCGCCATGGTCGCGGTCGCGCTCGTCCGGTGTCGACGCTCCACCGTCCCGCGCGAACCCTGCCTGCCTGAGGATCCGTCGCAAGTCGACAATCAACTGCTCGTTGATGTCTTTCCCACGCGGGCGCTCGAGCACTTCGGTTTCGGGGCCCAAAGCGACTTTAAATTTGCCGTTGCGCTCCTCTGTCGCGGTTCCGAGGTTCTCCAGCAGTGACAGAACTTGACGCCACTCGATATTGCCGCTGGCCGGATGACTGAAAATTTTCGCGATCGTGTCGCGATGATGACTACTGAGGTGCGCGTCCATCAGTCGGTCCTTCCGAGATAAATCCCCATCGTGTCACATCCCCATCGTCGGGGAGGCACTCGATTGCACTGCCATCCATCCAGGCTGAAGGTGCGACTCATCGCCGACGGCACCATCGACAGGGACGGCGTCACCGGCCTGGCCGGCCGCGTCGGCTACACCGTGCGTCAGCCGGAGCGGGTCCTGCAGACCGAGGCCGGCGCGGGCCCGCTAGCCCTGGCGCGGGCTCAGCGCGCACAGACAGCGCGAGTGTTGATCGAGACGACGGACCTGCCGTTCGGCGACGTCGCGTTCGCCGCCGGGTTCTCCAACATCCGGCAGTTCAACGACACCGTGCGCGAAGTCTTCGAGATCACACCGACCGAACTGCCTCGTCGAAGATCAGTCGGTGTTGCAGAGCCGCTGCAGCGCGCCGGTTCAACCTGGAAGTGCGAAAGCCTGATCAGCCCTCGAGGCCGGCGGCGGACGCGAATGCTTGGAGTTCGCGCTCGATGTCGGATCCCGCCGGCTGGTAGACGACCTCGGTGACTCCCAGCGCGGCGAGTCCGGCGATCTTCTCCGTTATTTGCTCAGCAGTGCCGGTCAACGCCATCGAGCTGGCAAACGGGATCAGGTCGGCAACGTGCGGCTCATCACGTGGATTGGCCTTCACGAGATGCCCTGCATGGATCGCGAGATGCCGCTCATGCTCGGGGTAGGCCTCGATCGCCTCGCGCCAGCTTTGCCCGCCCGGCAGTGCGTCGACCGCGGCAGCGCCGCCGCGCTCATACATGGCGTGATAAAGCACCACCGCAGCAGGCGCCGCGGCGTCGATGGCGCGCGGCGATGTCAGGTCCTCGCCCTCGTCGAGCGCCGTGCCGAAGCACAGCAGCGCCCGCCAGTCGGCCACTTTCGCGGCATCGGGCTGCGGTAGGGCGGCGGAGAAAACGCCGTCGCCGAGCTCGGCCGCAACAGCCAGCCCCTTTGGGCCGTCGGCGCCGATCAGTATCGGCACACCAATCGGTCGCTGCGCCCCGAAGCCGGGCAGATGCAGCATACGGACCTTCGCCCCCTCCCACTCCCCGGTTTCGCCGGCGAGAAGTGCCCTCAAGCAGCGTACGTAGTCGGCGACCTGCCGCCACGGCATCGGCCGCTCGCCCAGAGCCAGCCGGCCGGTAAAACCTGAGCCGATTGCCACCACGACCCGCCCAGGCGCTTGGCCCACCAGCTCGGCGATCGCGGCGGCGTTGACCATCGGATGCCGCAGGCTGGGAACAAGCACGCCCGGCCCGAGGCCGATGCGCGACGTGCGCTCCGCACACCGGCTGAGAACCATCCATACGTCCGGGTAGAGCGCCGGAGAGTCGTAGAGCCACGCACGCTTGTAGCGCAGTGTTTCGGCTAACTCCACGTGGGCCGGACTGTCCGACGAAGTTGCAAACGCACAGGAGATATCCATGTTCAAACACTAACGGCTGCGCAGCTGCCAAGCCCTGCAGAGGACCGACGGCCGAAGGCATGAGGCGTCGAAATCAATGGGCGCCGTTCACAGGGCCCAGGCTAGCCAGCTAGAGACCCGCGGGCAGGGACCGCGACCCCACCAGCGCGCGGATGACCGAGGGCCCCGTCGTGTGCGCCTTTGCCGTGGCCAGCGCAATTCGCAGTGCCGCGTCCGTGTTGATGAAATCGAAAGCTGCCGTCGGAGTTCGGACTTCAACTAGCACGAGTGTTGCGCCACGCACGCCACGACGTGTCCGCTCAGACACCGACCTGTGTGCCGCATTGTGCTCGACGACATCGACGCGGTCGACGACTCATCGCATGATCGAGCTGTGCAGAGAAAGAGCTGGTACCGCCTGCACGACTGCGAGGAACTCGGCGTCGAGATGGTCGCGACGGCTGTTATTGCCCAACCACCAAGTGCGCCTTGCCCGCTGCGCCGGTGCGGGCACCGATTTGCCAATTCTCCGCAACGGGAAACCCCGTGCACATCTCGACTGTGGCTGCGCGGAATCTCCGCTCGCATACGAACGCAGCACCCGCCCACCGATGAACTACTACTCACCCTGCGCTGGGTGCAGGTGGTCAGGTAGCTAGCTTTCTTTCTCATCCACGACATGCACGACCGCGCCCCACGGAGACCTGACGAACAATTCACCAAGGTGGTCCTCGGCAGCGTCGGGGTCTGCTTCGATGGGCTCGTCGAGTGTGACACGGTAAACGCAGAAATCAGCGTGTCTTGCGGCGATCGCGCGCGCTATGTCAAGCCGGGTTGTCGCGTACGTGTATTCCCGCTCATCGAGCGGATCAAGCGTGCGGGTAGCGGCGTCTCCCGGATTAAGGCCCTGCACATCAGCCCGGTAGTAGGCGGTTTCATCGCTCATCTGGTCAGCCCCTCCGTCCGTCTATTTACACCAAGCCGGCGGCACAGCCTCTGAGTCTAGCGGCGACTAAGTCCAAGTCTGTCAACCGTTGGATCTTTCGCTGCGTTTGCCAACATCGCAACGTTCAGGCACGGAATCAGGAGCACCGCCGGAAACGTCGACCACCACCCCTCCCGCCGCGCGCAACCGCAGCGGGTACAGCGGACGCGACGACGCCGCCAGCACCCCGCCCCTCGACGAGTTGCTCGACTCGGGGTCGGTGGTGGTGATTATTTTCTTTCCTGCTTTGAATCGCCGATAACTAACAGCGTCCGGCAGTACCGGCCTTGCCATTCGGCTCCTCCGGCATTCCCTGATTCTGCCAGGCACCGGATACCGTGGGGTCCATGGGCTTCCACCAGGCGTTCCAGCGGACGCGGAATCAGTATCTGGCCTTCTGGGAAGCCGGCTTGCGCGCCGGTTGTCTCGACGTCTACCAGTGGACCTTCGCCCCCACCCGGGGCTACCGATGAATTTCCTTGCGGTGACGGGTGTTTCGTTGTTGGTCGTCGTTGTCGTGCACGGCGTGACGTTCGGCATCGCCCGGCGTGTCGGACGCTACAACATCGTCGACATCGCCTGGGGTGCCGGCTTCATCGCCGTAGCCGCGGTGGCCGCCGCGCTGGGCAACGGCGACTCATTTCGCCGGTGGCTGCTGCTGGCCCTCACCGCGGTGTGGGGGTTGCGGTTGGCGTGGTACATATACCGCAGGTCGCGGGGCAAGGGTGAAGACCCGCGCTACCGTGACCTGCTCAGGGGCGATTTCTCGGCCGGGACCGTGATCCGCCGGATCTTCGTCGTGCAGGCCGCGGCGACCTGGTTCGTCGCGCTGCCGCTGCAGCTGTCGGCCACGATGGGGCCGACGCCGATGGTGTTGGCGCCGGTGACGATCCTCGGCGTGGCGGTTTGGGCGCTCGGCCTGGCCTTCGAGGCCGTGGGCGATCACCAATTGCGCGTGTTCAAGGCCGATCCCGCCCATGCGGGCGTCATCCTGGACCGCGGCCTGTGGGCATGGACGCGGCACCCGAACTATTTCGGCGATGCCTGCGTGTGGTGGGGCCTGTGGCTGACCTCCATCGCCGGATGGATCTCGTTGGCGACCGTGTTGTCGCCGGCGCTGATGAGCTACTTTCTGGTCCGCCTCACCGGCGCGCGGCTGACCGAGAAGTACATGAAAGGCCGGCCGGGATTCGCCGAATATTGCATGCGCACATCGTTTTTCATTCCATGTCCGCCCCGCTCGCGCAGCGGGTGATCCGACCGCGGCGATCAGCTCAACGCCCTCGACCATCGCTCCTTCCACCGCTCGAGCCACCGCTGTGGTGGTGACTGCCGTCCGGACGCCCACGCGAACCGCCGGCTGGGCTTGCCCGGCAGTGCTCCGCGGCACATCCTTACCTGAAGTGTCGTGCGGCCGCACGTAAGTCGTCGACGATGAGGTCGGGCTCTTCCATCGCGGCGAAGTGCCCGCCACGCGGCAGCTCGGTCCACTGAATGATGCGGTTGGTTTGTTCGGCGATCCGCCGTACCGGCGACCCGATGTCGAAGGGCATTACGGCGACAGCGGTGGGCACGGTCGAGGGCGCGTCGGGCATGCCCCACTGCGCGGCGCCCTCCTTGTAGTAGCGCGCCGACGAACCGGCGGTCCGAAAAAGCCAGTAGATCATCACATTGGTGAGCATGAGATCGCGATCGACGGCGTTCTCCGGCGCATCGATGGAGTCGGTCCAGTCCTTGAACCGCTCGACGATCCAAGCGAGCTGGCCGACCGGTGAGTCGGTCAGCGCGTAGGCCAGGGTCTGCGGCCGGGTTGACTGCAGAATTCCGTAGGCGCCCAACTCATATTGGTAACGGCGCTGCTGGTCGACGACGCGTTTCTCAGCCGGATCATCGAGGTTGGCCGCGTCCTCGGTCACTGATGCGGACAATATCTGGGTCAGGTGTAGCCCGATGACATGCTCTTGGTCGATGATGCCCAGCTCACGCGAGATGGCGCTGCCGTAGTCGCCGCCGTGCGCCATGTAGCGGTCGTAGCCGAGGCGCCGCATCAGCTGCGCCCACGCGGCGGCCGCCCGTGGGACCGACCATCCGACCGCGGGACCCGAGATGCCAAAGCCCGGAACGGTCGGAATGACAACATGGAACGCATCGGCGGCATCGCCGCCATGAGCGCGCGGATCGGTAAGCGGTCCGACGACGTCAAAGAATTCCACGATCGAGCCAGGCCAGCCATGGGTAAGCAGGAGCGGAAGCGCCCTGGGCTCGGCGGAGCGGATGTGGATGAAATGCACGTAGTGACCGTCGATCACGGTGCGAAACTGTGGGAATTCATTGATCCTCGCTTCCTGGGCGTGCGCCAGTCAAAATCCGAACGCCAGTATTCGGCAAGTTCACATACGTATCCAACCGGGATCCCATGAGACCAGCCGACTTCCGGCGCCTCGTCTGGCCAGCGGATGTGGTCAAGGCGGCGCGCGAGATCGTCGAGCTCCTCCTGGGGGACATCGAGCCGGAATGGACGCAATACGTCAGTGTCGTTAGTTGTCGCTGTCATACCACGAGGCTATGAGCGATAGCGGACAGGTTTCGTCCTCTGACTTTCGCCAGGCGGCAGGCCGCTTGCCGATGACGCCGTGTGTCGATCACTGGCCGCAAGCTAGGCGGGGAAGCCGCAAGGCGTGGCCCACCCACGAGCGACCCGAGCCGCTGCGACGGCGCACCATCACCCCACGTGCCCGGCCGCGGGGCGACTGTGGTGGTGCTGGGATGAATCGCACGGAGAACCAGGGCGGAATTGGCCGAACCACTCAGACCTGAGCCGACGACGGCTCGACCGCGTGAGGTCGCCTTGCGTGAAACACTTGCGACGACGGCGACGGCCGGACCGCGTAAGGTGCCCACCGTGAACACACGAGGACGATGGCTGTTACGTGTCGGCGTGCTGGTGGTCGCTGCCGTGTGGCCGTTTCTTACCGGCGCTATTGGCGGTACGGGGCGGGCCGAGGCTGACTGCCTCGCGTTTTTCGGCTCCCGCAACGACGGGACGTGCCTGAACGTGGCGCCGGGCACAGCACAAAGCCAAGGCGGAGCGTTCAGCGGAGGTGCCCCGCCGGTGGCGGTGGGGCCGGCCCAGAAGGGCGGTGTGGGGGTCAGCACCGGCCCGCTGTTGCCGGGTCAGACGATCAACCAGCCGCTGACGCCGTAATCACAGTTCGATCGTAGTCTCGGCCCTGGTAGTAGGGACATGGAGGACGGCCCCCCTCTGCGCCCATGGCTCGGAGCGCTCGAGCATCGCGACCCGCAATTCGTCGACTCGTACGTGGCGATGCGCGAGCACATCCTGAAAGACGGCGCCATTCCGGCCAAGTACAAGCTGCTCATGGCCATGATCACCGACGCGGTCGCCGCGCACCCGGCCGGTGTCAGGGCGCTCGCCGACGACGCTCGCGCCGCAGGCGCCTCGGAAGCCGGGATCACCGAGGCGGTCGAGGTCGGTTATCTGTTCGGCGGCACCGAGGCGCTCGTGATGGGCGTCAACGCGTTCACGAGCTGACGAGCTCGACGACGAGGTCGGGGAACTCGGCGGTACCGTGGAACCGTTCAAAACCTGTGTTAATGCAGGATTTTTACGCTTTCGTCGATCTGTCTGTGGATCTCGCAATCTGCGTTAATCGCGATAAACCCTTGGCCGGTAAGGCATCCGATGAATCGTCGGGGTTTCACAGCGAATCTGCAGCTTGCGGGCAGAGTCAACGGATCCTTGCCCTGGCCAGCAGAAAGTAACGATCCGCGTCGGCCCGCGCGACACACCGCGTATGAACAGGAAAATGGTACGTATAGCAACGGCAATGCTCGTCTCGGGCGGGGTGGGCCTTACCGGCTTCGGGCTCGCTACCGGCACCGCCCAGGCGGAGCCCATTCCGGCGCCGATGTATCACTGGTGCCCGGGCGACTTCTGGGATCCCGGCTGGGGTGACAACTGGGAGTGGAATGTGTGCCACGACGACTTCCACCGCGATATCGACGGCGACTGGCACGGCCGCGACTGGCACCCTGACTGGGACCGCGGGCCTGGAGGCGACTGGGACCACGACCATGGCGGCCCGTGGCAGCCGTGGTGGCCGCACTAACAGGCGCAGTCTGACGGCCTCGCTCTGGGGTGCGAGCAACCAGCACGCCTGAGTGGGGTCCGGGTTGGAGGCCAGACGCGCGGCGAGCCCGTTCGGGGGGTGGGCTTGCCGCGCGTCCGGCTGCCGCGCCGAGTCCGACCGTCTCGGGTAATTTCGCGAGCCAGCCGCAGGCGTCAGATGGCGCGCAGCACGGCGCCGACCGCAAGCCCCACGACCAGCAATGCGCCGGCTCGGCGCACGTGCAGAAAGGCCAGCGCGGCATACCACAGCGGCCACACCGGAAATCCGGGCGGCGGGTGATCGGGCGGTGGGCGGCGGAATGACGGCCAGATCTTCACCAGCTGCGGCAGCGCCAGCACCACCAGCAGCGCGGGCCAGGGCATCGCCCCGACCAGCACCGCCACGGCGACCAGGACGTAGAATCCGACCATCATCGCCAAAGTCACCGCGCGGGAACGGGATTCGCCGATAATCACCGGCAGCGTGCGGATGCCAAGCGGCTGATCGTAGGGGATCTTGTCGATGTGTTTGCCCATCAGCACCGTGGTGCACAGCAGTCCGTATGGCAGCGACGCCAGCACCACGTCCCACCCCACCGAGCCGACCGCGGAGTAGTAGGTGCCACACACCATCAGTGGGCCCCAGACCACGAACACGTCGGGTTCGCCCAGGCCGCGTTTCTTCAGCCGCAGCGGCGGCGCCGTGTAGGCGACGCTCAGCACGAAGCCGGCGAGCGCGAACGCCACCACCGGCCAACCACGAGCCAGCGCGAGCACGACGAGGATCGCCAGGTCGATGAGGTTGACCGCCAGGATCGCCACCACCAGTGTCCGGCGACTCACCAGGCCGGACAGCACCGGGTGCGGCGCATACAGCGCCCGTGGGTAGGTCTCGGTGTCGGTGCCGGTCTGCGTGTCGAACAGGTCGTTCATCAAGTTGTTCACGACGTGCGCCAGGGTGATCCCGACGATCGCGAGCACCAGCCATCGCCAGTCCAGGCCGGGCTTGCCGACCGCCAACAGCGCCGCGACCAGCCCCGACACCAGGGTCATCGGCAGCACCGCCGCCCGGACCACCACGATCCAGCGGGTGACGGTGTCGATCGGTCCGTCGGGCGGCGGGTTGGTGGTGCGCAGGGCGTACGCCCACGACCTCAGCCGACTGCGCGCGGTTACTTCGGGCATTGCCCAAGCCTAGTTCTCAGGGCACCAAGACCACCTTGCCGACGTTCTCCCGGGCGGCAAGGATCCGGTGGGCCTGCGCGGCGTCGGTGAACGGAACCGCGGCGTGGACGACCGGCTTGACGACGCCGTCGGCGATTGCCGCAGAGATCGGCCCGATCCAGGGCTCGAGCGTGCCTCGGTCGTCCCACAACCCCAGCATGTTCAGCCCGATGACCGACTTGGACTCGTTGAGCTGCGTGAGCAGGTTGAACCCACGCAGCATCGGCAGGAGCTGCGGGAGCGCGGTCCGCAGCGAGCGCCGTTCGCCTTGCTGGATGGCCGAGATGCCATAGCCGACGAGCCGGCCGCCTTGACGCAGCAGCTTGTAGGACCGCCGAAGCGATGCGCCGCCGATCGCGTCGAGCACCAGGTCGTACGGAGGCAGGCCCTTCCACCACCCCTTGCGGCGGTAGTCGATGGCTCGGTCGGCACCCAGCTCGGTGAGCCGCGCGTGCTTACCCGGTGAGGCCGTGCCGTGAACCTCCGCCCCGGCGGCCTTGGCCAGTTGGACGGCCGCGATACCCACGCCGCCGGCCGCCGCGTGTACGAGCACGCGCTCGCCGGTGCGCAGCGACCCGTAGCCGTGCAACGCGGCCCAGGCGGTCGCGTAGTTGACCGGGATCGCGGCGCCCTCTTCGAAGCTCAGCGTGTCCGGTAGCGCAACGACGTCGGCCGCATTGACATCGACGATCTCCGCATAGCCGCCGAATCGGGTTCCGGCCATGACCCGCTGGCCGATCCGTCCGGGATCGACGCCGTCGCCGACGGCCGCGACCGTCCCGGCCACCTCGTAGCCGACGACACACGGCGGTTTCGGCGCATCCGGGTACAGCCCGACCCGGGCGAGATGGTCGGCGAAGTTGACGCCCGCCGCGCGCACCGCGATCTGCATCCGCCCCGGCGCGGGCGGTGGGGGGACGGGCCGCTCCTGCACTTGCAGCACCGACGGGTCGCCGTGGCGGGTGATGACAACTGCGCGCATGCGTTTTGCTCCTTAGCCGACGCCCTCCAGTATTGCCGCTCTTGAATTTTGGTCAGCCGGTGAGGTATCTGGTGAGCATCGCGACGAGTTCGTTTTCGAACGCGACCGGGTCGATCGGTGTCGGCGATGCGATGAGGCGGTGGGTGAGCGACTCGATGGCGGCGACGACAAGCCGTGCGGCGGTGCGGGTGTCGGCCAGGTGAACTTCGGGATGCTCGGCCAGAAGGGCCTCGGTGAGCGTGACGATGTTCGCCTCGGATGCGTGCAGCATCGTCAGGAGCTCGGGCGGCCGGGGTGCCTCTTCGAACAAGACGCGGTGCAGCTGCGGTGCGTCGCGATGGTTGTCGATGGTGGCCCGGACGAACAGCCGCAGGCTGTCCTGAAGGGAGTCCGGCAGTCCGGCGGCCAGGTGGCGCTGCGTGGCGTCGATGCCGGCCCGGGTGTGGGCGGTCATCAGCTCCACCAGGATCGCGTCCTTGTTCGGAAAGTATTGATACACCGAGCCGATGGACATCTCTGCCCGCTCGGCGATCCGATTGGTGGTGCCGGCGGCGTAGCCGTGCTCGGCGAAAACGTGAGCAGCCGCGTCAAGGATGCGCCGGCGGGTGTGTTCGGAGCGTCGCTGGCGCGGCTGCTTGCGGGGCTGCAGTTGTCGTTGCGCCGGCACCATCGGATGCGCTCCTGAATGCGAGTACCAATAATGTGAGCAATTACTCATAATTATGGTCTGATCCGGCGCCACGCGAAAGGTGAAGACCAGTGAAGACCGTGCACATCGCGAGCGAGTTACCCACCGACGCCGACCGGGTCTGGGCGGCGATGCGCCATCCCGCGTCGTTCAATTACGTCTGCCGCGGGCTGATCGGCATCCCCGCGCTGGTCGGGCGCACCGAACCCATGCGGGCCGGTGAGATCGGTACGGCGTGGCTGTGGCTGTTTCACGTGATCCCGTTCTCGCGCCACACCATTCATGTGGTCGACATCGACGAGGACACCCGCTCGATACGTACCCAGGAACACGGCGGGTTGCTGCGCGCGTGGAATCACACGCTGCATGTGGAAGCCCTCTCGTCGGCACGCTGTCGCTACAGCGACACCGTCGACATCGACGCCGGCGCGCTGACCACGCTGGTGGCCGCGGCGGCGCGCGCGATCTACCGCTACCGCCAGCGCCGCTGGCACAAGCTGGTCACCAAGCATCTTCTGCCGACCGGTCCCGCATATGCACACCGCGGCTGATGGACGGCTATGCGCGTGCCACGCCAGCCTGCTGTTCACGGAGCCGGGTGAACCCGCCGGTGGCCAGCCGGTACACCAGCCGTGACGGCGGCATGAAATACGACGCCCGGGTGTGCGGAGCGTAGGTCACCTCGTCGGTGACCTCGAGCCAGCCGGTGTGTACTGCCTGGCATTGGCCGGCTACTCCGCGGGAGAACCAGTGTGCCGTCAGTCCGGCGCGGCGGGATCCCGGCGGCACCACGCCCGATGGTGTCCGAAGGGTGAGACCGCGCGGGCCGCTGCTGACGACGCCCACCGGGACAACGAACGGGCGTGCGTCGCTGTCCACCCAGCCGAGCAGTACGGCGGGCAGTCGGCGCGCCGCCCACGCGGTGAGCGTCAACCCCACGCGGGGGCGGGTTCCCTTCGCGGGCGGGGTCTGCGGGATCGGCGCCGGGTCCGGCAGGGGCGCGCCGTGCACGGTGAACTCGCCTGTGCAGGTGAGGTTGGGCCACACCACGATCCGCTCGACGGCGACCCTGATTTCGACGCGACGCGCGTAGACCCGCATCCACCACTTCCACGCCGGACCCAACGTACTCCAGGGCTCGACGCGCTCCCAGTGCTCGAGCACCGTGGACGGGAAGTCCTCGACAATCGGCCCGACCGTGGCCGAGCCCTGGACGAGCACGAACTCGCGACGATCGTGGGTTGCGTGCGCGCGGGTATGAAATGCCAGCGCCACGTTAGGATTTCGTCGAATGCGAGCGATCTTGCGCCACGCGCCCACCGACGTGTTGAACGTCACGATCCCACGGTCGCGGTCATGGATTCCGAAGTTCGTCACCGGCGTGAGCACCACTCCATCGGCTGGCGTCACATAGGCGAGCATCGCCACGTGATCTCCCGCGAGGACAGTCTCGATATCGCCGGTCCAACCAATAGTGGACGCCACCTCTCGTAACATTACCATACGGCGCGTCCTGTAATATAGGGCTATGACCGTACGTGCGCCCGGGCGTCCGCGCAGCGAGGCGGCACGGCGCGCAATTCTCGGTGCCACCACCGACCTGATCGACGAGCAGGGGTACGGCGCGGTCACGATGGAGGGCATCGCCAGGCGTGCCGGCGTGAGCAAACAAACCATCTACCGGTGGTGGTCGTCCCCGGCGCTCATCGTGCTCGAGGCGCTCAACGAAGGGGCGTCACGCATCGCTCCCCTCACGCAAACCGGCGACCTCGAGTACGACCTGCGCCTCTTCGTTCGGCGTAGCGTGCTCGGCGCGCGGGATAAGGTCGCACGGCTGCTCACCGCACTGATGGCGGAGGCCCAACGCGATGAGTCGTTCGCCGAGGCGTTCCGGGAAGGCTTCCTCGCTCAGCGCCGCGCGGTGATGCGACAACTACTCGAGCGCGCACGCTCGCGCGGGCAGCTGGCGGCGGGCGTTAACATCGACTTTCTCGTCGAAATGTTCTACGGCGCGCTGTGGTATCGCCTCCTGACCGATAGCGGGCCGATCAACCGGCGGTTCGCCGACGACCTGACCGATTCGCTGCTGCTGCTCGCCGGGTAGGCCGGTGTTTACGGGTGACGCAGGGCTAACAGCGTGGTGCCGAAAAATGCTGCGGCACCGGCCATTGCCAACCCGAGCCAACGTTTCGCCGGCGGCATGTACGGCCAGGCGCCCGCGACGCCGGCAATGTCGCCGCTATCCGCCAGCACGCCGGCGATGAGCCATGGCCGCACCCGCTCGCCGGTGCGAAGCGCGGCAAGAAGGCCGAGTCCGAGCCCAATTTCACGGCCACCCATTCCGCGCAGGAACGCCTTGGCGTCGGACGCGGCGCCACCCTCACCGGCCAGCGCCCGGCCGGCCGGCGCCGGCGCAACCAATGCCGCCACACCAAAGAGAATGCGCCCGAGCGCGTACACCATCAGTGGTCGCATGGCACCCGTCCGCCAATCCAGTTGCGGGCGCGCTCGAGAACGGTAGCGGGCTCGAAGCGCTCCATCGTCCAGGTGCCCGAACGAACCGTCCCCCGCGGGCCATAGCGTCGCATGATGTCGACGTGATGAGGCAGGTTGATGAAACGCTCCAGGCTTTCTTCGCTGTCCCACACCGATATCGAGCCGGAACGCAAGGCTGCCGGCAGCGCCCACAGCCACAGGCCGACCGCGCCCGGCATGGCGTACCAGCCGGTCCGCATCCGCAAGCCCTTCGCCGCGACCGTCGGAAGGTCGAGTCGATGGCGGGACGCGTACTCGGTGACGCTGACCACGACGGGCACCTCGTCCGCTGCACGCGGACCCGGCATCCATGGCGTGAGCACCGGCACCGACAGGACTTCCCTAGCACTTTTCGCCGCTATCACGGACCCATCGTGGGCGTTAGAATTGGTTTGTGTCACGGTCCAATGCGATTGTTTGTGAACAGACCAATCCGCGGGACCCGGGTTTTCCGGCGGATATCCTGCTGAGCCTGGATCGATCCGAACGCCGCGGTTTACGCGAGCAGCTGCAGCAGCAGTTGCGCCTGGCGATCCAGGACGGGCGCCTGTCGGCAGGAACGGTGCTTCCTCCGTCACGGCTGCTGGCCCACGATCTGGGCATCGCGCGCAGCGTCGTCGTCGACGTGTACGAACAACTCGCCGGGGACGGATACCTACGCGCCCGCCAAGGATCGGGCACCTGTGTGCTGCCAGTCGCTGCGCCGGAGCGCAGAACGGAACCGCCCGCAGCACCCCACCGGACGATCGGCTTCTTCGGCGGACTGCCCGACCCAGCGCTGTTCCCCCGCGCGGAGTGGCTGCGCCACTATCGTGCAGCGCTTAACGACGTCCCCAACGCGACGCTGGCCTACCCCGGGCCGCTTGGCGTGCCGGCGTTGCGCGATGCTCTGGCCGACTACCTCGGTCGGGTCCGCGGCGTGGTGGCTACGCCCGACCGAACCCTCATCTGCGGGGGTGTCAGCCAGTCGATCGTGCTGCTGTGCCGAGCGTTACGGTCTCGGGGTATCCGGGCGATCGCGGTGGAAGAACCCGGCTTCGGGCTGCACCGCCAGTGCATATCCGCCGCCGGTCTACGGGTGGTGCCGATCCCGGTGGACCGCGACGGACTGCAAGTATCCAGACTCGCGCAACACAACGTGGGCGCGCTGCTCGCGGCGCCGTCTCACTCCTATCCCACCGGCGCTGTTCTGAGCGCGCCTCGCCGTGCGGCACTGATCGCATGGGCGCACGACAACGATGGGCTGATCATCGAAGACGACTACGACGCGGAGTTTCGGTACGACCGCGCGCCGATCGGGGCCCTGCAGGGGCTCGCCCCGGAGCGGGTGGCCTACACCGGCACCGTCAGCAAGACCCTCTCGCCGGCGTTGCGACTCGGTTGGATCGTCCTGCCGCGCCGGTTGGTCGACGACGTTGCCCAGCAGAAGCTTCTCGACGACATGGGCAGCACCGTTTTCGAACAGCACACCCTTGCACGGTTTATCGAGTCGGGTGGGTTTACCCGCCATCTCCGACGGGTGCGTCCGGTCTATCGGCGCCGACGCACCGCAACCCTGCACGCAGTCGCCACCGCGCTTCCCGGCGCGCTGCCGGGGGGCGTTGCGGCCGGGCTGCACATGTACGTTCAGCTGCCGAGTTGGTGTGACGAACACCGTCTGGTAGAAACCGCCCGCGAGCGAGGGCTTTTCATCGAAGGAGCCAACTGGCACTGGTCCATACCGGATTCCGCGCCACCGGCGTTGGTACTCGGCTACGGCGCAAACACCGAAGCCACGATCGCGAAGGGGTTGGCAGCCCTCGGATCGATATACCGGGCACAGCAGCGTACCGACGGTCATCTCGCGGCGAGGGATACCGCCGCGCAAAGATCGACACGCCCCTAGGATGCCGCCGATGACCGAAATCACTGCTCTGGTGACGGGGCGCTCGTTTCTGGAGGGCCCGCGCTGGCACGGCGGCGCGCTCTATGTCTCCGACATGCACGGCGACGCCGTCCTGCGTGTCACCGCGGATGGCGACGTCGCGACGGTGGTGAAGGTGGAGCAACCATCGGGGCTGGGCTGGCTGCCCGACGGCTCGTTGCTGATCTCGTCGATGACGCGTCGCTGCGTGATGCGCTTCGACGGTTCGGATCTCGCGGTGCACGCCGACCTCAGCTCGCTCGCGCCGTACGACATCAACGACATGTGCGTCGACCGCCGCGGGCATGCATTCGTCGGGCAGTTCGGCTACGACTTGCGTGGCGGCGCCGCGCCGGCGCCCGCCGCGCTCCTGCGCGTCGATCCCGACGGCGCGGCACACGAGGTGGCCGACGATCTCCGGATGGCCAACGGGATGGTGATCACCGCCGACCAGTCGACCCTGCTGGTGGCGGAGAGTTGGGGAAAGCGCATCACCGGATTCGACCTGGCCGACGACGGCTCGCTCGGCAACCGGCGGGTATGGGCCGAGCTCCCGGATCACCCCGACGGCATCGGTATCGACGCCAACGACGGTGTCTGGGTCGCGGGTCCGGTGTCGGACCGATTCGTGCGCGTGGTCGCGGGTGGCCAGGTGACGGCAACCGTCGACACACCTGGCCGGCACGCGATCGCGTGCGAGGTGGGCGGCGCCGACGGCCACACGCTCTTCATGCTCACCGCCACCACGCACGGCGACCGCGTCGAGTCACAGACCGACAGGAGCGCGGCCATCGAGACGACACGCGTCTAGCACGGCCTTCGGCTGAGGATGGCCGCAACGGCTCGCGCGAGTTGGTCGGCGGGGTCTGGCGGGATCGTCCGGGCCCGCCACCCGACGAAGTCGTCGGGGCGGACCAGCAGGGCGCCATGGGGCCCGAGTTGTGTGGTGGCGGCCCATCGGCCGTCGATGTCGACCACCTCGGCGTCCGCCCCGATGCGGTAGCAGTTGATCGGGATGCCCAGTGCGGCAGCGGCGTTGGCCGCGCCGTCATGCCACGGTCCCCCGCCGTCCCCGGTGAGCAGGGTGAACCCGGAGCCGCATAGGTCGAGGGTCGAGACGCGTCGTCCTCCCCACTGCACCCAGGCGTGCGGGACGCGCGTACCGGGTTGTCCGCGCAACTCGTCGACGAGCAGCGCCGCGTCCGGGTCCGTTGGGCCCGGATCGTCGGCGAGGACTGCAGCTGAGCGGTATTGGTATCCGACGAGCAGGTTGAACATGGGCGCCTCCTCCTCCGCCGGCAATCGTGGTGCCGTGTCGTCCAAGCGCAGCAAGGCAAGCGTCGGTCCGGTCAAGGATTGCCGAGCGCTGAAGCGCCCGATGGGATGCCGCTCGGCGTGGTAGGTGGCCAGCAGCCCCGCGCCGGCGGCCCCGTGGAGGACGGCGGCAAGCTTCCAGGCCAGGTTATGGGCGCTCTGGATGGCGGCGTTGGCTCCCCCGGCCTTGAGCGGCGGCATGGCGTGCGCGGCATCTCCCACGAGAAAGACTCGCCCACATTGGAATTGGTCGGCCACCTGCTCGTGAGGCTGCCACGGCGCGACGTCGGAAATCTGCATGTCGATCTGCTCGCCGACGGCCTTCAGGATCAGCTCGCGGCAACGGTCCGGCGTGAATTGTGTTGCGGTTTCTCCCTTCCCGGGCAGGTAGGTGGTGATGAACAAACCCAGGTCACCCGTCACGGATATGAATATCCCGTCCACGTCATCGTTTTTGACCTGGACGGCATCCCCCTCGCCGAGGGTGGGAACGAACGTGCGCCAGGGCGCCCGGAAATAGATGAAGACGACGAAGATCGGTAACTCACCGTGGCCGGAGCTCGACACGCCAAGCAGCTCCCGGATCCGGCCGTGGACACCGTCAGCGGCGACCAGATAATCGGCGCGCACCTCTTCGCGCTCTCCGGAGTCCACGTCACGGAGGACCGCGGCGACACCAATGTCGTCCTGCTCCACCGAGCACAGCTCCGTCGCGTAGCGCGCCTCGTTGCCGTACCGGCGGGTGTAGGAGAGCAGGATCGGTTCCAACCTGCTCTGGGGGCAGTACTGCACAGGCGGTTCAGGGCTGAGTTCGGCCAGACCGGAGAAGATCGCCTCGACGTCGAGCGCTTCTTTTTGTTCGGCGCTGTTCAGCGTCGGCTTGACGATCATGTCCGACACGCCCTCGGCAACGGCGTGCACCTCATCACCCACGCCCACGCCGCGCAGGATCTCCAAACTGCGGAAGCTCAGATTGCGCGCTTTCGGGTAGATGAACACCTCGCGCCGTTTCTCGACCACGAGCGACCGAATGCCGTGTTTCGCAAGCACAGCCGACGTGGACAGGCCGGCGGCACCGGCCCCAACAATGAGCACAGGGACGTTTTTCACAGCACCCTCCCTTCACCGAAGTAACAGTCACTGTATAATGATAGTTACTATCATATAGTAGCGGGCGTTAAAATTCCGTTAGGACTTGCGTGCGCTTTGCCTTGGCGGGTGCGCACGGCGCCGGCGCTACCATAACGGCGCGGACCCGCTTGTCCGAGGCTGTGCGGATTCCCCGATCGCGATACCTGGGAGGCTGGCGGATTGGACATCTTCGATGAATGGCAAAGCGGCGGAACAGAAATTCGCTGGCGGTCATCAACCGCTGCCAACGATGGCAAGGAAGTCAGGGTCTTCAGCCGCCGCTGTGGCACATCGGGGGCGCCGGCGCTGGTTTGTGTGCACGGCTTCCCGACGTCGAGCATCGACTATTCCGCGTTGACGCGCGAGCTCGGCGCCGAGTTCGACATCTACCTGTTGGACTTCCCGGGCGCCGGATTCTCCGATAAGCCGCCCGCGCCCTATGTTTATTCGCTTTACGACGATGCACGCCTTCTGGTCCACGCGATCACAGACGTGTGGGATCTGAAGCGATACACGATGCTGACCCATGATCGTGGCACCAGCGTCGGCATGATCGCGCTCACCATGTCCGGTACGGAAGGTGAGGCAACCGCGCCCGCCGAAGTCATCTTGACCAATGCCAACATCTATCTCCGGCTGGCCAACCTCACTTCGTTCCAAAAGGCGCTTCTCGATCCCGCGACGGCACGAGACACGGTGCGCGCGATAACGCCGGACATGTTTGCGGCCGCCTTGGGAGCGAGCGTCTTCATGCCGCGGCGAGCGCCCGCAGACCCTGAGATCGCGGCCTTGGCGAAGTGCTTCGCCTACAACAACGGCATCGAGGTGCTGCCGGATATCAATCAGTACCTCAATGAGCGCGCCGCGGACGAATCCAATTGGCTCGAGGCGCTTTCCAAGAACGACATCAACACCACCCTGGTTTGGGGCTTGCACGACAACGTATCCCCCGTTCGGGTCGCCAACTTCGTGTGGCAAGCGTTCCTCAAGGACAAGCCCGGCCGAAACCGTTACTGGATCATGCCAACCGCGGATCACTATCTCCAATGCGATGCCGTGCAGCAGCTGGCGCAAGTCGTTCGACTCACCGTAGCGGGTGACGAGATTGCCCTTCAGACACTGGGGGAACAGGCCGACGGCGCGGTGCTGGTGGATCAGATCCCGTCTGCGGGAGGTTAAGCCGCCGAACCCCGGACGCCTGCGGTTCGGCGACCTTGTACCGTCGGTCGGGTGATCAACCTGGCTCATGAGGTCCGCGGCGCCGGCAAGCCCGTGCTGTTCATCGCCGGTCGTGGCGGCGCGGGACGCACGTGGCACCCGTATCAGGTGCCGGACTTCGTGGCCGCGGGCTACCGCGTCATCACGTTCGACAACCGGGGAATCGGCGCCACCGAGAACGCCAATGGATTTACGACGCAAACCATGGTCGCCGACACGGCGGCGCTGATCGAGGAGCTCGCCGTCGGACCGGTGCGGATAGTCGCGGTATCGATGGGCTCGTACCTCGCCCAGGAACTGATGGTTTCGCGGCCCGAGCTTGTCAGCCACGCCGTGCTGATGGCCACCCGCGGACGCCACGACCGCACGCGCGAGTTCTTCCGGAAAGCGGACCGGGAACTCACCGACCGCGGCGTCCAGCTGCCACCGGACTATGAGGCGAAAGTCCGTCTGTTGGAGAACTTTTCACCGACAACGCTGAACGACGACCGGTCGGCGACGGAATGGATCGAGATGTTTCAGATGTGGCCGGTGAAGGCCACACCGGGCCTACGCTGCCAGGCCGACGTGGCGCCTGACGGCAACCGGTTGCCCGCGTACCGCAGCATCACCACGCCGGTGCTGGTGATCGGGTTCGCCGACGACGTCATTCTTCCCCCTCATCTCGGCCGTGAGGTCGCCGATGTATTGCCGAGGGGGCGTTACCTGGAGATACCCGACACCGGTCATCTCGGCTTCATCGAACGCCCGGACGTGGTGAACGCCGCGATCCTGAAGTTCTTCGCGGAGCCGCCGCGCATGTGACGCCTTGTGCTGTCGTGTGTTGTAGCAATATGCTACACTCTGTAACAGATCGCTACGGGTGGAGGAAGCCATGTCCGAGGTCGTTGATCGCGTCACGCGCTTCGCCGCCGACCTGGTGGATAGCGCGGCGGCGGAGGGTGCCCGCCAGAGCCGTTCGGCCAAGCAGCAGCTCGACCATTGGGCGCGCGTCGGACGGGCGGTGTCGAGCCAGCACACGGCTTCTCGACGCCGCGTCGAAGCCGCGCTCGACGGTCAGCTCGCCACGAGCGAACTGACCGTCGAGGAGGGTGTGGTCTTCAACGCCGAGATCTCCGCCGCGATCGAGGAAAGCCTGGCGCGCACCAACTACGGTGACTTGCTCGCCGAGCGCGGCGTGACCACGGTGGCGCTGAATGAGGCGGGAGAGATCGTGGAGCACCGACCGGACGGGACCTCGGTCGTGCCGGCGGCCACCGGCTGACCCCGGACAACGTCGGCGCCGCGGTTGCGCGATGAACCGACTCGATCTGGTCGTCGGGCCGAACGGCGCCGGCAAGTCGACCTTCGTCGCCTTCACCCTGGCGCCGCTGCTGACCGGCAGCGTTTTCGTCAACGCCGACGAGATCGCGAAGCAGCGGTGGCCAGACGACCCGGCCTCGCACGCGTACGACGCCGCACGGGTCGCCGCCCACACCCGGTGCAAGCTCATCGAGCTGGGCCGCTCGTTCATCGCCGAGACGGTGTTTTCGCACCCGTCGAAGCTCGACCTGATCCGCGCCGCTCACACCGCTGACTACACCGTCGTCCTGCACGTCCTGGTTGTCCCGGAGAACCTCGCCGTCGAGCGCGTCAAGCACCGGGTGGCCGCCGGCGGCCACGACGTGCCGGAGACCAAGATCCGGGAGAGATACCGCCGCTTGTGGGCGATCGTCGCCGACGCGATCTCCCTCTGCGACGGTGCGACCGTCTACGACAACAGCGGGCGGCAAGGCCCGCGCATCGTCGCCCAATTCAGCGGCGGTGCGATCATCGGGGCGCCGTCCTGGCCGGCCTGGATGCCCGAGCCCGTTCGATCACGCTGGCCGACATGACCTGCTACCGGATCGTCATGACATCGCCTCGGCCAGCGTTATGTGTCCTTCGAAACCGAGCGAATTAGCCATGGCGCGACGGCTTTTCGCGCACTCCCGGTACTCGGTGTCATCGCCGTGTGCGCGTGCCAGCAGCGCGCGCAGCCGTAGCAGCGGCCGAGACCTCATACACTCGCTGGATGGACCGCGACGATCCCGATCGGCTCGGCGGTGACGACGCGAACCTGCTCGGGCTCGAATCGGCGACGATCACCGGCCACACGCTCAAGCTGAACGTCCTGGAGCCGGGCACGGGTCCGCTGGACATCGACGCGCTGCGGAGCGCGGTTGCGCAACGACTTACGAGCGAGCCGCGCGCGACTCAGCGCGTCGACACCTCTGGGTCGCAGCCGCGCTGGGTCGCGGCAACCGAATTCGACATCTGCGAGCATGTCCGGCGCCAGACGAAGCCCGAATGCGTTTCGCGGGCCGACCTGTGGCGGGCTGTCAGCGAGCTGATGTCCGAGCACCTTGATCACCGGCGCCCACTGTGGACGTTTGACGTGATCGGCCCGCTCGCCGACGGCCGCGAAGCGATTGCGGTCCGAATCCATCACGCGATGGCCGACGGGATCGCCGGGGTCCGCTTCCTGGACGCCGTGCTCTGGGATCGACACGTTGATCCGCCGGCCCGGCCGGGCCTTCGCTCCACACCGGCGCAGCCGAAGGGCCTTGCCGAGGCGTGGCGGATGCACGGCGCGGTAGTTCGCGAGCTCGGACACCGCGGGGCGCACTCGCCGTTCGACCGCCCGATCGGTGCGTCGCGCGAGTTGGCCTTCACGGTCGCCCCACTGGCGCAGATAAAGGCAATCGGCGCCTCCCGTCCCGCCCGCGCGACGGTCAACGACGTACTGCTCGCGATCGTCGCCGGCGGCTTGCGCGAATGGCTTGACCGTAGCGGATCGGCGACACCACGCCTGCGCGCCCAGGTTCCGGTCAGCCTCCACCACCGCGACGAGGGTGCAAGCGATCTCGGCAACCGCGACTCGTTCATGAACGTCGATCTGCCGCTCGGCGAGGCCGACCCGTTCGCGAGACTCGACCTGATCAGCGCCGAGACCAGCCAGCGCAAGCGCTTCGGCGACCCGGAGGAGCTCTACGAACTCTTTCACGCTCTCGGGCGCATGAAGCACATCGGCAGCGCCGCTGAGCGACTCGCCGGGAGCGCGCGCGAGTTCAGCCTCTCGATCTCGAACGTCCCCGGCCCGTCCGCTCCGGTCAGCGTCGCCGGACGAACGGTGGAGCAGCTGTTCTCGTCCGCGGAGCCGGCCGCCCACCACGCGCTTCGCATCTCGGCCATCTCGTGCGCCGGGAACATGGGGATCGGGCTTTGCACCGACCCTCAGACGCTGCCCGACGTTGTGCGGCTGGCCGATGCGATCGAGAGCTCTTATGCCGAGTTACGGAGCGCAGCCGGCCTGTGACCCGGCTCGACCTCGTTGGCGAACGCGACCCGCTCGGCCGAGAAGTCGACGTTCACGAGCCGACCAGCTCCGGGTGGAACTTGGCCGCCATCCGGCGCAGCCCGTCGTGCCAGTCGACCGTTGTGCCCCCGATCAGCTCGCGCATCCGGGTCACGTCGGTGGGCACCCCGCGCAGCGCCTGCTCGCTCTCCTCGAACACCGGCTCCCGGCCGATCAGCGAGCCGAGGTAGGCGCACCACCCCTGCAGGCTGATGGTCTGGTCGCCGGCCCAGTTCACCGTGGTCGCCGGGACCGACGCCACCTCGAGCAGCCTCGGGATGGTCGCGATGATGTCGTCCTGGTGGATCGGGTTGTAACGGGCCGGTCCGCCGGGCGGGACCGGGATCGGCATGCCGGCCAGCATCATCTCCATGTGGTAGTACGGCCACCCGCCGTTGTCGCCGTATGGCAGGTTGAGGCGGGCGATGGTGGTGGGCACGCCCAGCACGCGCGCCATCGACCGGGCGACGGCCTCCGCGGCGATCTTGGAGATCGAATAGGTCGGGAACAAAAACTTGTGGTTGTCGCCCAGGGCGGCGCGCTCGGTCCGGGGCTCGTCGTCCGGGGGGTCATAGACCGCCGTCGAGGAGCACTGCAGGAAGGCCTTGGCGCCGCGGCAGTGGGCCATCAGCAGTCCCACCGACTCCGCGTTGGCCCCGAGGTCGGTGTCCCAGTCGCTACTCTTGGCCACCGCCAAGTTGAGGACGTAGTCGAAGTCGGACGGCAGCCCGGTGAAGTCACCGCCGGCCAGGTTGACCGTCTCGCACCGAATCCCCGCCTTCTCCAGGCCGTCACGGGCCACGGCGTCGGTGAACCGGGCGATGCCCCACACCTCGTTGTCGGCCGCCAGGGCCCGGGCAATGGGAGTGGCGACCTGGCCGGTCGGACCGGTGATCAGGATCTTGGATCCGCGCACGGGCCGATCATAGGCATCCACGCCGTGACGACGTGCACGGCTAGCGATCTCCCCGACCGGGGCTGCCGGGTCGGGTCGACAGTTCCAGCTCAGAGCAGCGGCGTTGGCGATGCGATCGCGAATTGTGCTGGCCGCCGATCGTCAGTTGAATTCGGAGATGGCGCGCCGACTCGGTGTGTTGCGCGGTCAGCCGCCTTTCAGCGCGTCGCGCACCAGCGCCACGGCGGCGTCGATCTCGGCGATAGACACCGTCAGCGCCGGCCGGAACCGGACGCTGTCGATCCCGCTGGCCAGCATGATGACACGGCGCTGCCACAGCCGACGGATCAGCTCGTCGCGCTGCCGAGGGGTGGGCAGGCTGAACGCACACATCAGGCCCCGCCCGCGCGGGTCGAGCACCAGACCCGGGAAATCGCGGGCCAGGTCGTTGAGGCGGGCATGCAGATAGCGGCCGTGTACCGCTGCCCGCTCGATGAGGCCGTCGGACTCGATCACCTCGAGCACCCGCCGCGACCGGACCATGTCAGTCAGGTTGCCGCCCCAAGTGGAGTTAAGCCGCAAGCTGACCGTGAACACGTTCTCGGCCACCTCGTCGACGCGGCGGCCCGCCATCACGCCGCACACCTGCGTCTTCTTGCCGAATGCGACGATGTCCGGCGCGACACCGAGTTGCCGATAGGCCCACGCCGTCCCGGTCAGCCCGCACCCGGTCTGCACCTCGTCGAAGATCAGCAGGGCGTCGAATTCATCGCACAGCTCGCGCATCGCGGCGAAGAACCGCGGCCGGAAGTGGCGGTCGCCGCCCTCGCCCTGAATGGGTTCGGCGATGAAGCAGGCGATGTCGTGCGGGTGCGCCTCGAACGCCGCGTGGGCCTGGCGCAGCGATTCGTCCTCCAGCCCGTCCATGTCCGCATCTGGGCGAAGATAGGGCGCGTCGATGCGGGGCCATTCGAATTTCGGGAACCGGGCCACCTTGACCGGGTCGGTGTTGGTGAGCGACAGCGTGTAGCCGCTTCGGCCGTGGAACGCCCCGTGCAGGTGCAGTACCCGGGTGCCCAGCGCCGGGTCGACCCCGTGCGCCTCGTTGTGGCGGCTCTTCCAGTCGAAAGCAATCTTCAGCGCGTTTTCGACGGCAAGTGCGCCGCCGTCGATGAAGAACAGGTGCGGCAGCGACGGGTCGCCCAGCGCGCGGGTGAACGTGTCGACGAACTCGGCCATCGGCACGCTGTAGATGTCGGAGTTGCTGGGCTTGTTCAGCGCTGCGCGCGCCAGCTCGGCGCGAAACGCGTCGTCCCCAGCCAGGGCCGGATGGTTCATGCCGAGCGCTGACGATCCGAAGAACGTGAACATGTCGAGGTAGCGCTCACCGGTGCGCGCGTCGACCAGATACGACCCGGACGAGCGGTCGAGGTCGAGGACGAAGTCGAGGCCGTCGGCCAGCATGCTGCCGCCCAGCACGGTATGTACTTCGGCGGGAGTGATCTGCTGGTTATGCTCAGCGGCCGTCAGGATAGCGGTCATATTGACATGCTAACCGATAAATTTCTGTAAAGATGGTTGAACGCCGTAACTACTACGGAATAAAGTGGCGCCCCTCGTAAAATGTTTGTAAGATGACCGTGCTGCGGGTCCGGACATTCGCCGCAGTGCGGATTTGTTGCAGCAAGCCTTCGAGGGCGCGCGGGGACGCCACCCGCACCAACAGGATGTAGCTCTCCTCGCCCGCGACCGAGTGACACGACTCGATGGCCCCGATGTGTTTGAGGCGGCCCGGCGCATCATCGGGTTGTGAGGGATCGAGAGGGGTGATCGCCACGAACGCCGACAGCACGTGCCCGAGCGCCTCGTGGTCGATGCGCACTGTGTACCCCGTCACGATGCCGCGCGATTCCAGGCGCCGTACCCGCGACTGGACCGCCGACACCGACAGGCCGGCCATGGCGGCCAGGTGGGCCAACGTCGCGCGCCCATCGGCGACAAGTTCGCGGACCAGGGTGCGATCGATGTCGTCGAGCGGCTCACCGTCGGCCATGGCCGGAGACTATCCCAGCGGCGGTGCGCGATGAAGCGCATCGAAATATGGGACTTACGCGCGCGATTCGCGGCGGCGTTGTCGCGGATGTACGGCGCGGAGGTGCCCGCCTACACCACGCTGGTACAGGTCAGCGCGGAAGTGAACCGCGATTACGTCGCCAGCCACCCTCTCGCCGAGCGACTAGGCTCACCGGAGCGGGTGACCACCGAGCGCCACGGCGCGATCCGAGTGGGCACCCCGCGCGAGCTGGCCGACGTCGCCGAACTGTTCGCGGCCTTCGCCATGTATCCGGTCGGCTTCTACGACCTGCGCGACGCCGCATCCCCGGTGCCGGTGGTGTCGACGGCGTTCCGGCCGATCGAGGCGGAAGAGCTGGCTCACAACCCGTTTCGGGTGTTCACGTCGATGCTTGCCAGCGCCGACCCCCGCTTCTTCCCTACCGAGTTGCGCCGTCGGGTCGATCGGTTCCTGGCCTCGCGCGACCTGTTCGACCCCGCGCTGATTGCGCAGGCGCGCCGCATCGCAGCGGACGGCGGCGCACTCGCGGATACCGCAGAGCAGTTCGTCGCCGCGGCGGCAGGGGCGTTCGAGCTGTCGCGGGAACCGATCGATAAGGCCTGGTATGACGAGCTGTCCCGGGTCTCGGCGGTGGCCGCGGACATCGCCGCCGTGCGCTCCACCCACATCAACCACCTCACCCCGCGCGTGCTGGATATCGACGAGCTGTACCGGCGGATGACGCAGCGGGGGATCACAATGATCGACGCCATCCAGGGACCGCCGCGCTGGGACGGGCCGGACGTGCTGTTGCGGCAGACGTCGTTTCGCGCGCTCGCCGAGCCCCGCCGCTTCCGCGCGCGCGACGGCACGGTGTCCGACGGCACGTTGCGGGTTCGGTTCGGTGAGGTTGAGGCCCGCGGCGTCGCACTAACAGCGAAGGGCCGCGAGCGCTATGACGCCGCGATGACTGCCGCCGACAAGGTCGCCGCCACCGGCATACGCTGGCAGGACGCGGCGGAATCGGTGTGGCCGCAATACTTTCCGCGTAGCGACGCCCAGCTGGCAGCCCAACAGCTGGCCTGCTACCGCAATGACGACCCGGCCCAGCCGATCGTCTACGAGGACTTTCTGCCACGGTCGGCCGCGGGCATCTTCCGGTCCAACCTCGACTCCGGCACGCAAGGCTGGAATGGCCCCGCCGACACCGGCTACGACATGGACTGGATGGCCGGGGCCATCGGGCACCACATCCATGACCCGTACGCGCTCTACGAGAAGGCACGACATGACAACCGCTGAAAAGACCACGCTGCCCACCGCCGACGAGCTGCGCCAGCGGGTCCGCGACGCGCTGCAGGCCGTCGGGTCGCGCACCGAACTGTGCCGGGCGGGCGAACACGGCCTGCCCGCCGGCACCCCGATCACCGGAGACGTGTTGTTCACCGTCGCGCAGACCACCGCCGAGCAGACCGACCAGGCCATCGACGAGGCCGCCGACGCGTTCACCACCTGGCTGACCGCCCCGGCGCCGGTGCGCGGCGCGCTGGTGGCCCGGCTGGGTGAGCTGCTCGTCGAGCACAAGGCCGACCTGGCCGAGCTGGTGACCATCGAGGCCGGGAAGATCACGTCCGAGGCGCTGGGCGAGGTGCAGGAGATGATCGACATCTGCCAGTTCGCGGTCGGGTTGTCGCGCCAGCTCTACGGGCGCACGATCGCATCGGAGCGGCCGGGGCATCGGCTGATGGAGAACTGGCATCCGCTCGGGGTTGTCGGGATCATCACGGCGTTCAATTTCCCGGTCGCGGTGTGGTCGTGGAACGCCGCCATCGGGCTGGTATGCGGCGACACGGTGGTCTGGAAACCGTCCGAGCTGACGCCGCTGACCGCGCTCGCATGCCGGGCGCTGATCGGGCGGGCCGCCGACGACGTCGGCGCGCCGCGGGCGGTGAGCCAGCTCATTTTGGGCGGCCGAGAGATCGGTGAACGGCTGGCCGACGACCCGCGGGTCGCGCTGCTGAGCGCCACCGGGTCAGTGCGGATGGGTCGTGAGGTCGGTCCGCGGGTCGCGCAGCGGTTCGGCCGGGTGCTGCTGGAACTCGGCGGCAACAACGCCGCGATCGTCACCCCGTCGGCCGATCTGGACCTCGCGCTGCGGGCCATCGTGTTCGCCGCGGCGGGCACCGCCGGCCAGCGCTGCACCACGCTGCGGCGGTTGATCGTTCACCGGTCGGTGGCCGATGCGCTAGTGGAGCGAATCGTGTTGGCCTACCGGCAGTTGCCGATCGGAGATCCGTCGGGCGAGGGAACGCTGGTCGGGCCGCTGATCACCGAGACCGCCTACCGGGAAATGGTGCGCGCGCTCGAGCAGGCCCACGCCGACGGCGGCGAGGTGTTCGGCGGCGAGCGCGTGGACTTGGGCCCGAACTCGTACTACGTCCGGCCTGCCGTGGTGCGGATGCCAGCCCAGACGCTGCTCGTGCACCGTGAGACCTTCGCGCCGATCCTCTACGTGCTCACCTACGACGACCTGGAGGACGCGATTACGCTGAACAACGCGGTTCCGCAAGGACTTTCGTCGTCGATCTTCACCCTCGACATGCGCGAGGCGGAGCGCTTCCTTGCGGCCGACGGGTCCGACTGCGGCGTCGCCAACGTCAACATCGGCACATCAGGCGCCGAGATCGGCGGGGCATTCGGCGGCGAGAAGCACACCGGCGGCGGCCGCGAGGCCGGGTCGGATGCTTGGAAGGCCTATATGCGGCGCGCCACCAACACCGTCAACTACTCCACCGACCTGCCGCTGGCTCAGGGCGTGCACTTCGGTTAGCGCTTCGCGCCCAGACAAAGCTCGCGCGGCAACGGTGGAGTGGCTTACTGCCTGTTTTCATTGTGCGCCAACGCGTTTCTGGTCCTGGCGGCGGTCGCGTCCCGGTGGTGAATCTTGTCGGATCCCGGCCCGGGTGGGCATCGTCGCCAGTGTCACATTTATCGTCGCGGTGATCTTTTCAGGCTTTGGTTTTTGCAGATCGCCTACTACCTCGACGACGGTGAACAGCTCGTCGCAGCACTCAACATCGCAGCCCAATGCTCTTGTGTGGGAGGCAATTACAGCTTTGCACACAATTGCATGAAGCGAGCCGAAGCCGCAGCCCGCCAGCACCACATCGACCTGTCGGCAGGCGATGTGGCTTACGATAGGCGCCGCTGGAATGGCGCCCAACGGCCGCGAGGAGTTGCGCAACCACCGACTGCCTCTGGCTGAATGGACCGATCGGGGTCGGAAGTCGTTGTGCGGTTGTGACCAACATTTGCCGCAGTGTGCTGCAATTCGGTAGCTGCGATGGGCTTGTGCGGCGCCACGCCGTGGTCGGTTCCTGCTGAACGAGGGTGTGGGTTCACATCAGATTAATACTTGCGCAACTGATTGACTTTTGGTTGGGGGTGGGCTTCTAATGGTCAGGGCGCAGGGGTCCTGCGCCATAGGTTCATTGATGGAAGCGAGGTGAGCGGCACGTGCCGGGCGACAGTATCGACGCACGGGATTGGGCTGCCCTCGCGGATCCGGCCCGTCGCGCGTTGCTTTCATCGTAGTCTGCACGGGTTGATCGGCGGGTGTACCGGTTGACCGTGTGATGTGTCTGGCTTGTGGCGACCACCCCGAGGACTTGGGGCGTGAGGTTGGAGCATG
This sequence comes from uncultured Actinomycetota bacterium, assembly GCA_963811535.1. Taxonomy (GTDB): domain Bacteria; phylum Actinomycetota; class Actinomycetes; order Mycobacteriales; family Mycobacteriaceae; genus Mycobacterium. The sequence continues at coordinate 881,793 of CAWERF010000006.1, forward strand.
ACCACAACCTTGTTCGACCTGCGGCAGATTCGAATCGGGTCGTCGCGTCGTAAGGCTCAGGTGTCGGATATGTCGGCAGCGTTGAGCGGCAATGGCTTTCGGCTGGTATCGACGTCTCGCGTCGACATCGGCCTTGCGAGGCCCGTCGAGGTGCGCACATGACCGTGTTGCGCCCTTATTCCTCGCGGCGCGCTGCGCTCGACCGTCCCCCCAGCCGGGTGGTGGACATTGTGGTGTTCCTCGGCGCGGCTGTGCTGTTGTGGGTGATCGTGCGAGTCTCGTCAGGGATCAACGTCCCATTCAATGAGACCACGGCGCCGTCGAGAATATCGACCGATCCAGCGCGGCTGCCGTATTACGCGGGCCGGTCGCTGTTTCGGATGTTCACCGCACTCGTTGTGTCGCTGGTGTTCACGTTCATCTACGCCACGGCAGCGGCGCGGCTGCGGCGTGCGCAGAAGGTGATGCTGCCGATCCTCGACATTCTTCAGTCGGTGCCGATCCTGGGCTTCTTGTCGGTGACAATTACTGGCTTCATCGCCTTGTTCCCGGGGTCGGAACTCGGCCTGGAATGCGCGTCCATCTTCGCGATCTTCACCTCGCAGGCCTGGAATATGACATTCGCCTTCTACTACAGCCTGTCCAGCCAGCCCCGCGACCTCGATGAGGCGGCACGGAACCTGAGACTCTCACGCTGGCAACGATTCTGGCGGGTCGATGTGCCAAGCGGCATGATTCCGCTGGTCTGGAACGGAATGATGAGCTTCGGCGGCGGCTGGTTCTTTCTTGTCGCGTCGGAGGCGCTCAGTGTCAACAACCATCACTACGCCTTACCCGGTATCGGCTCATATGTGGCAACCGCCACCGCGGACAGCGATCTGGGCAAAGTATTCATCGCCATCGGGGTCATGGTGATCATGGTTGTCGGCGTCAACGTGCTGTTCTGGCGACCGCTGACCGCCTGGGCGGAGCGATTTCGGGTGAGTCCGAAGGCGCCGAAGCGCCACGCAGCCTGGTGTTGAACCTGCTGCGCCGCTCGCACGTCCCGCCGCTGATGGGCACCCTATTCGGTTGGATGGTGGCACCGATGGATCGGGTGATGGCGATCACCGGGCTGGCCGAATACCCATTGCGGAGTTCGCCGGCGCGTCGCCGGGCCGGCGACATCGTCTTCGCCATCGTGGTCCTGGTGGCAGTGGGCTACGGCGTATTCCGGCTCGGCACTTACATCAATGCGACCGCCGGCTTCGGCGAGGTCGCCCACGCGCTGGGCCTGGGGCTAATCACCTTCGGCCGCGTCATCGTGCTCGTTGTCGCCGCGACGCTGATCTGGGTGCCGATCGGCGTCTGGATCGGATTGAATCCCAAGGTATCTCGGCTGGCGCAACCCGTCGTCCAGGTGCTGGCCAGCTTCCCGGCGAACTTCTTGTTCCCGATCGCGACCGCCGTACTGGTGGCGACCGGTATCAGCCTGAACTGGGGCGGCATCGTTCTGATGAGCCTTGGCGCGCAGTGGTACATCCTGTTCAACGTTATTGCCGGAGCAAGCTCGGTTCCCAACGATCTGCGCGAAGCGGCGGCGAATCTACAGCTGCCCCGCGCGCTGTGGTGGCGCAGGCTGATTCTGCCCGCGATCTTCCCAAGCTATGTCACCGGCGGCATCACCGCAGCGGGCGGGGCATGGAACGCCTCGATCGTCGCCGAGGTCGTCAGCTACGGCTCAACCACCCTGGTGGCCACCGGGCTTGGCGCCTACATCGCCGAAGCGACCGGTGCCGGCGACAAACCGCGCATCCTGATCGGCGTTCTCGTCATGAGCCTCTACGTCGTCGGACTCAACCGGTTGTTCTGGCGGCGCCTGTATGCACTTGCCGAGCGCCGCTACTCTCTCTGACCCGGACACGACCATTAGGAGCACCCCTTATGACGACACCTTCCTCGACGCGACCCGACCCGGATGTTCTCATCGATGTCGATGCCGTCAGCAAGAGCTTTCCCGGCGCCGCGGGCGATGAACTGCGCGTGCTGGACTCCATCGATCTGCAACTGCGGGCCGGTGAAATCGTCGCGCTACTGGGCCGATCCGGATCGGGGAAATCCACCTTGCTCCGGATCATCGCCGGCTTGATCGCACCGAGCAGCGGCACGGTGTGCTACCGCGGCACCGAGTTGAACGGCGCCAACCCAGGGACAGCGCTCGTGTTCCAATCCTTCGCGCTGATGCCGTGGCTTACCGTTCAGGACAACGTTGAACTTGGACTTGCCGCCCGTGGCGTCGCGCCCAGGCAACGACGCGAAGGCGCCCTCGATGCGATCGACATGATCGGCCTGGACGGCTTCGAATCCGCTTACCCGAAAGAACTCTCGGGCGGCATGCGGCAACGCGTCGGGTTCGCCCGCGCGCTGGTCCTCCAACCCGATTTGCTGTTAATGGACGAACCGTTCTCCGCGCTCGACGTTTTGACCGCGGAGAACCTGCGGACCGAACTGGTGAACCTGTGGGCCACCGACAAATTCCCCACCAAAGCAATCTGCATCGTTACCCACAACATCGAGGAAGCCGTCCTGCTCGCCGACCGCGTCGTGGTGCTCGGCGCCAACCCGGGGCGGATCCTCGCCGAAGTCCACATCGACATCGAGCGGCCCCGAGACCGGCGAACTCCGGCGTTTGAGGCGCTCGTCGATAAGCTCTACGGCCTGCTCACCGGTCGGGAGACCGCTGAAGTGGTCTCGGAGCCCGCCGCCGACACCCCCCTTGCCCGACCGCTGCCCGACGCCACGGTCGGCGGAATCGCAGGCCTCGTCGAGATCGTCTACGCCCACGGCGGGCGGATCGGGCTCGCCGCCCTTGCGTACGAGCTGAGCTTCTCCATCGATGACCTCCTTCCGCTCGTCGACGCGGCCGCCATGCTCGACTTCGTCGCCGTCGGAGACGGCGAACTGACCCTCACCGACATCGGAGCACAGTTCTTCACCGCCGACATCCAACACAGCAAGCAGATCTTCGCCACCCAGACACGTCACCGTGCACCGCTGGTGCGTACCATCTGTAAAGCGTTGGCCGGCAGCAGCGACGGCAATCTTCGCGCCGGGTTCTTCCTCGACCTGCTACGCCGCGGGTTCTCCGCCGACGACGCCCGCCGCCAACTCGAAATCGCCATCGGCTGGGGCCGCTACGGCGAACTCTACGACTACGACAGCATCAGCGACCAAATCACCGCCGACACCGCGTCGGGCATCCACCCCCGTCAGTCGGAGAGCGCCCCAACAACTTTGGGCGCGGGCTCGTGAACGTCGCACAACGGCGACCGGTGGGCGGCATGTCTGCCCCGCCCCGCAGCGACACGCATCGAACTGCCGTTCGCGGCGCAGCACGCCCGAGTCGGCGGCTGCTGCTGAGGTCGGTAGCCGGCGGTTGATCAGCAGCGCGGCCAGCGCCAAGGCAGCCAGCACCATCGCACCCAGCCGAAACAAGCGACGGAAAGAAGGACCACATGGCAGACAACTATCCGCGGATACCCGCCGACCTCGACTACACCAGCGACTGGTATCGCGCACCCGATCCGGCGTTGCAAGACCTCGCCTGTCTGGCGATCGATGAGGGCGGGGCGATCTTGCTGACGCTGGTCGTGTCGGGCGGAGTGATCGGCGGAACGGTCGAAAGCGGGCGGGAATTCTTCGCGAGAACCGCAGAAGAACTGCACGGCAGCCACGGACTGTCAGAATTGTTTGATCCCGCAGCAAGTCCGATCCCCGCGCTCACCAGGTGGGAGCGGGAGCGGGAGCGCGAGACCTTCGAGAGTCATGATTCGACAGCGCCCAGCAGCAGGTTACTGCGCTATCTGCACCTTCGAGATGCCAGTTATGCCGTGCCAGGCCAGCTGGCAATATCGTTGGGGCACACGAGAGTTCTGCTCAGCCAAGTATCGGCGTGGACCGTTGGCCATCTGGATCTCGACCCCACGTTGCGCTGACCGCCCAAAAGCTATGTAGCTCGCTGGTATTGGTGTCTTCGTGGGTATGCCATTCTGTTCGGTGCGTTGGCACCCAAAGCCGCACCGAAGAAGGGCGCGGCGCCTTCGAACAAACAGCGGCGGACCGACTTGCCGGCAAGAGCCACGCGAAGCCTACCAACACGCACCAGCGGCCCGGCACCGGGCCTGGCTTGCGTGCGAGAGAAGTCATCTCGGAATGATTGCCGATGTCCGCGTGGGTGAATCGACACGAACGTGATGTGCGCCGGTGTATCGGCAAATGGCTGGTCGGGCCGACCCCGATGTCGCTGGCTCGGCTCGTAGGATGCATCTGCCCGTTTACAGTCACACCGCGGCGCTCACCGGCAGCACAATCATCGTGGCCTTGTGCCTGATTGTGGTGGTCGCGTTCGTGGTTCAGTGGTGGCGCCGTCGCTGAGCGCTTAGCCGAGTGCGGTCGGCGAAAATCAGAAGCCGCCGCGACGTGAGGCAAGCAGCGGTTCCCTTCGCCACGCTGACACCTCCAACCGGGGCGCTGGGTTGTCGCGCACCAACAACACCGGACACCAGTACACGCGAAACACATCGAACAGCCACACGCTTGCACAAGTATCAGAGATGAGTCAGCCTGGCAGATGTCAACGGGAGGACGGTCCATGTCAACGACCGATCCGGCCGTATCCGGCGACTCATTGCCGCCGCGGCCGCTGCAAGATACCGCGTCGATGTTCGCCCTGCTGTCGGCGGCCGTGCGCCTGCACATTCTGTGGTTGCTCGCCGCCGGCGACCGCGATGTCGGCACCCTTGCCGACGCGACGGGTCAAACTGTCGCGACGGTGAGCCATCATCTGAGCAAGCTCAAGCTGGCCGGTATAGTCCGGGCCCAGCGTGCCGGGAAACGCCAGGTCTACGTTGTGGCCGACCCCGATGTCGTGGAGCTGGTCCGCCTGGCCATCGATCGACGACTCGAACCGCCACAACCCGGCAGGCGAGCACGCCATGCCTAGCCAAGAATCATAGGTGTGACCGTTGACGAGCGCGTCTCAACGCAGTTCAGTACCGAGTCGAAAGGTCAAGCGGGGGAATGGCTTTCTGATATGACCCTGCCCTTACTGGGCCCGATGATGCTCTTGGGCTTCGCGCACAAGTGCTCACATCCAGGCGTCCCAGCCGGCGGCGCCTCAACCATGAAGCCTGCATCAAACCCGGAACGGTTCATGATGAGCCTGGGTTGTGTGCTGGAGAACATGTGGCTGGTGGCGCAGTCGCTGGGCCTTGGCTTTCAGGTCATATCGTTTCTGAGCGGGGCCTTTTCAGCGGGTCTCCCGTCGAAGAAGCGGTCAAAGACCTCCTCGCCGCTCCCGACTGCATGGAAATCGCCTTTGCGGTCCGTCTGGGTCATCCCGTCACATCAGGCCCATCAGGGTCCTACTTGAGAGTGCGCCGCGTGGTGGGTGAGTTCACCCACCACAACCGATTCGGCAGCATGGGCCTGGACTAATGACTCAGTTCATCCGCGTTGGCGTGCAAATCCAGCCCGGCGGCACACCGGACTACCGCACCTGGCGTGCCGCGGTCATCCAGGCCGAAAATATGGGGGCCGACATGATCTTTGGATACGACCATTTCCACTGGCCCGTATTCGAGAAGGCCACCAACACTGGCCCAGCCTTGGCCCCAAACCAGCCCGAGGTCAACCATTTTGAGGGCTGGACCGCCCTGGCGTCATGGGGTGAAATCACCAACCGAGCTCAGATCGGGCTGCTGGTCACCGGAATCGGCTACCGCAACCCCGATCTGCTGGCCGACATGGCCCGCACCGTCGACCACATCAGCAACGGACGACTCGTCCTGGGCCTGGGCGCGGGCTGGTACGAACGACTCTCGCTCGCCGTGGACCAGTTCACGGGGTCCGGGCAACAGGTTATTCGCCATCCGATCGCTTCGGCCGCGCGCCGCGTCCTAAAGCGAGACTGTTCGCCAAAGAAACCTCCGTGAGCCGTTCAACAGCACTGTCACTCGACGCCGGGTGGATGCCGGACAAGGCCCCGGTACACCTCGAGTGCGCTCGAGCCCTCGTGGACGACGCGGTAGATCTCCCGGCAGATCGGCATGGGTACGCCATATCGCTCCGCCAGCTCGAGGATCACCCTGCAGGTGTGCACCCCTTCGGCGACCGTGTGCATCTCAGCCACGATCTCGTCGAGCTTGCGGCCCTTACCAAGCTGCTCTCCCACGTAACGATTCCGGCTTAGCTGGCTGATGCAGGTGGCAAGAAGGTCTCCGAGACCCGCGAGCCCCGCGAAGGTGCGCGGCTGTCCTCCCATGGCGACTCCAAGTCGCGTGAGCTCCGCGAGGCCCCGGCTGATCACGAGAGCGCGGGTGTTGTCGCCCACCCCCACGCCGTCTGCCATGCCGGCTGCGATTGCGATGACGTTCTTCAGTGCACCCGCTGCTTCGACGCCGACGATGTCGTGGGTGATGTACACGCGGTATAGGCCCCTGTTGAACACTCCCTGAAGGCGCTTCGCGACGTCGGCATCGGTGCAAGCGACGACTGCGCCCGCCGCGTAGCCGGCCATGATCTCCCGCGCCAGGTTCGGTCCGGACAGGACCGCTCGGGTGCTTTCGGGGATGACTTCGGCAATCACTTCCGTCATCCGCAGAAGGGTCGAAGGCTCGAAGCCCTTCGCAACGCTCACGATGGGTACGCCGCGCTGCACGTACGGTGCTGCCTGCCCCAGTACCGCCCGAAAGTAGGGCGACGGCACGGCCATCACGACGACCTCGCATCTGCCTACCGCTTCCTGCAATGACCGCGTCGCGCGTAGTGCGGCGGGTAGCCTAAAGCCGCTCAGATAGAGGTTGTTGGCATGGCGCTCGTTGATGTCCTCGACCACCTCGTCCTCACGGGCCCAGATCGCGGTCGGTCCATGCCGGGAACACATCGAGGCGAGCGTCGTTCCCCAGGAGCCAGCGCCGATCACGGCGACGTTGGGCCTCATTTGCAGGTGCGCTCGCTGCCGCTGGCAAGACCTGCGCGGCGGACGATGTCCAGCCCTTCGATGGCATCGAGGCGCTGGAGAGTCTGCTTCACCTCATCGGCGAAGGCGGCTCGCGGGCGGACGAGGTCGGTCGTATCCGGGCCCAGGAGGCCACGCTCTTCGGCCAAGAGGAGCGCTGTCCGGAAGAGCAACGTCGAGACGGAAGCTCCGCTCCGAATACGGCGCTCGAGCTGGTACTCCTGGCCCAGGCTCAGGCAAACGTCCAGGAAACGCCGCTCGTCGAACGAGGCGCCCGGCTCCAGACGTCCGAGGGCCTCGCTCACGACGAGATAGCTTTCCAAAAAGGGACGCAGGACGCGGGGGGCGAGGTAAGGTCGGATGCGCCGGAGAAGCGATTCGGCCGCCTTCGCGCCCTCGGTGAGCTGCTTCTCCCAAGCGGGATCGTGGAGGACTAGCTCCGCGCGAAGCTCGTACCGGAAGCTGTCCGGTTCTGTAAAGAAGAATTCAAACTTGAGGAGATCCCGCAGGCGTAACGCTTCGTCCCATAGCGCCGCGATTACATCCCCTCCGTGCGATTCGCCTGCGCGCACAAGCGCGAGCTCCGCAATGGCACCGTTCACGAAGAAGTGGATGATGGTATTCCGATAGTAGGCTGCCGTGAGTTCCTGCTCCGGAGCGACGAGGTAAACAACTCCGCGAGCTTCGTTGCGGCGCGAGACCACCCGATTCGCGCCCAGCGCCTCGAGGGTCCTCCCGACGGCTTCCTCCGTCCTCAAATGGTCGCACTCCCGCGTGGTCGGCAACTTTCGCTCTTGCACGTTGTCGAGGAGCTCGTTCACAGCACGGCAGATCTCCACGAGTGTCGGAGGCCGACGCTCCTCCCCCAGGAGGGCGAGCGTGACGAGGGAAGTCGGCGTGATGGGGGTCACGCGATTGATGCGCACCGCGACCTCGAGAGCGAGCGCCTCGACGGCGTGGTTGTGGTCGTCGGGGCTTCGCTGCTCGAGAGCCCCCGACGCTCCAAGCTGACGGCGCAGCGAGAGCGGTTCGCCGAATCGGAGATGCACGTTTCCGAACTGCTGATGAAGACCACGGCCACGGAGGAGTCGGAAGAAGAGGCCCATGCCCTCCTTCGGCTTGGCGCCACCCCTTTGCTCTGCGACGTAGGAGTGGATGCCCTGGATCTGATCGTAAGCGATCGAAACGGGGAGCAGGAACACGTCCTCGCTTCGACCCCGCTCGTAGGCGTCGACGACATAGGTCAGCAATCCGAGGCGCGGAGGCAGCAGTTTTCCGGATCGGGAGCGCGTCCCCTCGATGTACCACTCGAGGGAGAAGCGCTTCTCGACCAGATAGTCGACGTAGCTGCGCAGGACGTGCTTGTAGACGGGGTTGTCGCGGAAGGTGCGGCGAATGAAAAAGACGCCGCTTCGGCGGAAGAGAGAACCCAACATTGGAATGTTCAGGTTGGCGCCGCCCGCGGTGTGGTTCGGTGGCAGCCCGTTCTCGTGCAGGGCGTGCTGAAGCACCATGTGGTCGAGGTACGACTTGTGCGTGGGCAAAAACACGACTGGGTAACGCTGCGCGAGGGAGTAGACGCGGCTCAGTTCCTCCCGGTCGTAGTGGAGCGCCTCTCCGTAGCCTCGGGTGTAGAACCGGCGATTGAGGTGGGCGACGAGATCGATCAACAACGTGCTGTGGGTCGCTGCAATCTCTCGCAGGTAGCGAGAGGCTTGCTTGACTACCTCTGCCTCGGGGCGCCCGAGCTGGTGGGCGAGCGCCGCGAGATCGTCGCGAAAGTCGGGGCGCGCGAGGATCTCTTCGCGCACGAAGCGCGGAACCTTGTATCGTGTGCCGCGCAGGCGCCGCTCGGCCCGCTCAAGAGCAAGCGTTGCCTGCCGGCAGACGAACTCCGGAAGACCGGCAACGAGATGTGCGTCCGTGGCTCCCGCCTCGCGCCAACGCTGACGCAGCTCGGAGACAGCGGCGGCTTCGGCAACCAGGATGCGGCACCGGTCTGGGTGCCGGCGGAGCACCCATGTCTGGCGCAGAAGGCCGGGATCACGAGGATCGCCGAAGGTGAGGAGATCGGAGAGCCGGACGGCGCGCGTGCCCCCTCTCAAGGACGGAAGCCAAGCCACACGCAACGGTACGAGCAAGGGATCGTCGCCGGCAGCCAGCGTGGCCTGGAGGCGCGGATCGACACCCTGACGACGACGTCGTCGCCGCGAGGGGGGTAGGCAGATCACGTCGCAGTCGCCAGCAGGCGCGGTCTTCGGGCGCCTGCGGTGGAGCCAGCTGTTCAGGAGGTGCTGCTCGAGGGCGCTTGAGGCATCGAGCAGAAACACGACGCGCCGATCGCCAGCGTCAGGCCAGCCGGGTTCGTCTGCGAGGCCGGAGCGTACAGCGGGTATCAGACGCATCTTGTCGCCGGAAGACGCGTCGCAGTGATTACTGTTGATCTGGCGTGCGGGCCGCCAGCTGCACAGCGTCATCCGAAGGGTAGACGCCTGTCCGGCAGTCGGCGCCGGCGCGGCTATGTTGTCACGCTGAGCCGCGCTGATAACCACGGCGGGCTACCGACTCGCCGCCGCGTCTTTGAGGTCCTGTGAATCAGTTCTCGGATGATGCATCGGGCGCCAGCGGCCTTCGGGTTGGGCTAGCCGGTCGGCGATGACGTAGAGGGTCTCCAGGTTGTGGCCGTATCCGAGGTGGCTGCTGTGCACCTCGATGTTCTCGGTCAGCGGTGCGGGCAGGCTGGTGCAGCACTGCCACGCGACGATGCCGTCGGACTTGCTGTAGATGCAGGTGGTGGGCGCGGCCAGCGGCTGCTCGCGGGCGATCCGGGCCGCGTCGGAGACCTGTCGGGTCGCATCCCGGGTGCGGTTCAGCAGGTTCCACAGCCGCCATGCGTGGCTGGCTTGGTGGTTGCCGCGGAACGGGGCGCCCAGGGTGATGACGCCGCGCACGTCATCGGGGCAACCCCGGGCCAGCTCGCGCGCGTAGATGCCTCCGGCGCTCCAGCCGATGATGCTGACCCGTTGACCGCCGTTGCGTGCGCGCAGTTGGTGAACACGCGCCGGCAGGTGGTCAGTCATGCGGGGCCGGTATCCGAGGTTGGTGCCCATCCCCCAGTCGTATGCCCGATATCCCCACTGGCGCAGGACATCACGCAGCAGTTGTGTTGACAGCCCACCGGCGAGAAACCCCGGGATCACCAGCACTGGGTGCCCGTCCCCGCGCGGCCACCGTGACATCGCGTTGTTGGACAATCGGGCGGCGGCGTACTCACCGACCGTGCGCCACTCCCCCAGGCGCAGGAGGTGACCCGGCGCCATCGCGGCGGCGGCATCGGGGAACTCGTCGCCGTCGGGTGCGAAGGCCTCAGGCATAGAACGCATCAAGCATCTCCCTATATCGCTCGGCAACCACGGTATACGCTTCACCTTCAACGACGGCGTCAATTCACCCGTCTGGATGGAGAGGTCGCGATCGAGCAGCGCCCACTTTCTGATGGTCTCCCACCGATTGAGCCCCGCGTTGAGTTTGGCGATGTGCTCGTCGATCAGCCGTTGCACCTCCGGGGATTTCACCAGTTCGGCGTAGGACGCACCGTCGATTCCCTCCTCGGTGGCCCACGTGGTCATCACGTCGGCATCCAGGGTGATCAGCGCGACGCAGAAGTTGCGGGCCTCACCGAACACCAGGAACGACGCCAGCACCGAGAAGCGCCAAGAGCTCGCCAATCGGCTGCCTAACGCAGGCTGCGCGGTCAATCTGAGCGGGACCGCATGGCAGACAGCAGGTGACCTGACACCCCCGCCCGCACCGGGCGGCGGCCTCGCGGTCGGCAAGAAGCTCCCGAAATCCGAGCCGCCCACTGAGCCGCGACTGGACGCGCCGTATATCCACCGCGGTTCGAAGTCATTCGGCGGTATCGAGGTCATCAACCACGGGCCCGGAGATGTCCTCCAGGACCGGCGACCACACCGACCGGTCGGCCCAGCGTGAGCGCGTCCCCCACCGCGGTGGCCGCAGCCAGGAACGCCCCGGCGGCGATCATCGATCCACGTAACCCACCGCCGCCGGTGGCTACCCAGCCGTGGGATGTGACCGGCCACGGCATGCTCGTCAGCACCGGCGGCAAGGTCAGCCCGTTCTGATGAACGAGGATCGGCCGCCGGTCTGGTTTGTGTTCGTCGTCTGCACGGGCGTGCTGGCGGCTTTCATCCTGCTGGTGTCAGTGGCGGTTCGGCGGTGAGACGTTGCGACAACCGTCGTTTCGATTGAGGAAGGAAAGCACATGATGCCCTCCCCGGCACGCCTGCAAATGCTCACCACGGCAATGGATTTCACTCCTAACGATGGATAATTACCATTATGCATCACTTCTCAATGCCGGCCGCATGCTCGGTTCAACCTTCTTCTTCTCTTCTGTGAATCAGAACGGCTTGACGCTTTGATCGCTGCCGACGGTCATGCCGTGGCCGGTGTCATCGTTGGTCAAGGTGATGCCGTCGCCGCTCGCCGCTATCGCCCAGCCCTGGATGTGGTAGGTCTGGCCGGAGACGAGGGTGTCAAAAGGGGCATGATTGTAGCCGATGCCGATGTTCGCACTCCGCTAGCTGAACTGGCCTGACGCGCTGACGAAGGCCTGATCGTCGCCCGCCGGGGCTTGGATGAAACTCCACCGTGAATCGACAGCAAGGCAAAAACATGGCCAGGGACCCGCGGGTCACCCTCATCATCAGCGCGCCAGAAAACCCCTACCTGTACGCCGAGATCCGCGGCAATGTCAGTTTGACGCCCGATCCCGCCAGAGAGCTGCCCGACGAGTTATCCCGCAAATACACCGGTCAGGACTACCGGACGTTCAACCCTGCATCAGTGAACGACGCCGCCCGACTGATCGCGCGCATCACCCCGGAGAAGGTCACGGGTCAACGGTGAGCCATACACGCCACGCCGGCGTCGGACCGTGCGTCACGCATGCCCGTCACGGATGCCCGTCACGGCGAACCTAATCCCTGAGAAATGGGCTGAATGCCCTACGCCGCGCTAGCTTCGCCGCAGGGTTAGTACTGGGCGTCCTCGGCACGCCGCGGAACAGGAGAAATGTCCGTGGAAACCTATAAGCCGTCACTTGACTGGGGCCATGAGCTCGTCCGGTCGCTGCTGTGGATTTTGCAGGCGTGGGCGATCAGTCTCGTGTGGCTGATCATGATCGCCGTGCTGATTGCGCGCTACACGATGTGGGGGCGGCAGTTCTGGCGCATCAGCGGCGATTACTTCAAGGGCCCCCACAGCATCCCGGTCTGGGGCCCGTTCGCGGTGCTGATGCTGTCGGTGGTGATGTCGGTCCGGATCAATGTGCTGCTCAGCTACTTTAGCAACGACCTGTATTCGGCCCTGCAAGTTGCGTTTCAGGGCGCCGCCGCCGCCAACACCCCGGTCCGCGACTCCGGCGTCCACGGTTTGTGGCTGGCCGTCTGGACGTTCTGCACCATCGCCACGGTGCAGGTCGTGCGGGTGCTGCTGGACCTGTATCTGATGCAGCGCTTCATCATCCGCTGGCGGGTATGGCTGACCGACCGACTGACCGGCGACTGGCTGCACGGGCGGGCCTACTACCGCGGCCGGTTCATCGACGAGACAATCGACAACCCGGACCAACGCATACAACAGGACATCGACGTCTTCACCACCGGCGTCGGCAGTGGTCCCAACCTGCCGTCCTACGGCACGTCCAGCACCCTGGTGTTCGGCGCGGTCAGCTCGGTCGTCTCGGTCATCTCGTTCGCGGCGATCCTGTGGCGACTCTCGGGCACTCTCACCCTGTTCGGGATCAGCCTCCCCCGGGCGCTGTTCTGGATCGTCATTGTCTATGTGCTGGTGGCCACCGTGGTCGCGTTCTGGATCGGGCGGCCGCTGATCTGGCTCAGTTTCGCCAACGAGCGGTTGAACGCGGCGTTCCGCTACGCCTTGGTGCGGCTGCGGGACGGGGGCGAAGCGGTCGGCTTCTACCGTGGCGAACGGGCCGAAGCAGTCCAGCTGGGCACCAGGTTCTCCGCCATCATCGCCAACTACCGTCGCTACGTGCGCCGCACGATCGGCTTGCTGGGCTGGAACGTGGTCATGAGCCAGGCGATTAGCCCGTTGCCGTTCATCGTCCAGGCGCCGCGGCTGTTTGCCAACGCCATCACACTGGGCGGCGTGATGCAGTCGTCGAGCGCGTTCGGCTACATCCACGATTCGCTGTCATTCTTCCGCAACGCCTATGACCACTTCGCCAGTTACCGCGCGGCGATTCTGCGGCTCAACGGTTTGATCGACGCCAACGAGAAAGCCCGCGAGCTACCGGAGTTGACGACCGAGGCCAGCCGTGACGGTTCGGTTGAACTCACCAACGTCGAGGTTCGGACACCCGCCGGCGTACAGCTCATCGACCCGCTGGATGCGCGGCTGGAGCCGGGCGAATCGATGGTGATCACCGGAATCTCGGGCAGCGGCAAGACCACGCTGCTCCGCAGCCTGGCCCAATTGTGGCCCTACGCGTCGGGCACACTGTCGCATCCCACGGACGGCGACGAGACGATGTTTTTATCGCAGATGCCCTATGTGCCGCTGGGCGACCTGCGCGGCGTGGTGGCCTATCCGGCAGCCCCGGGCGATATCCCGGACGTTGTGCTGCAGCAAGTCCTCGCCAAGGTTGCCCTGGCCCACCTCGGCATTCGTCTCGACGAGGTCCAGGATTGGGCCAAGGTGCTCTCGCCGGGCGAGCAGCAGCGGGTCGCGTTCGCCCGGATCTTGCTCATCAAACCGAAAGCCGTGTTCCTCGACGAAGCCACCTCGGCCCTCGATGAGGGCCTGGAGTTCGCGCTCTACCGGCTGCTAGGCACCGAGTTGCCGGACTGCATCGTGGTCAGCGTCAGCCATCGCAGCACGGTCGAACAGCATCACGAACGCCATCTGGAGTTGCTCGGCGAGGGCGCCTGGCGGCTGGGCCGCGTCGGCGAGCTGACGGCACCGGTTTAGCAGTTGCGCGGGCTGCGAATACGGACCCGGCTGGCCACGCGACCACGCCCGGATCCGGTGTCGTACACCCGTAGTGGTCGGCGCGCAAACCAGCGACCACCACACGCGCGATGCGGCGTTTGCGGCAAGTGGCCGCGGCGCCTCCGCTCAGCTGCTGGGCTTGCCGGGTGAGGCCGAGGGATTACCGATGAGTCATCGCGGCCAGCACCGCCTGGGTGGACGCGTGGTGACCGACGGTGATCCGCATCCCGCCGTCGGGGTAGTGGCGGACGTGCAGCCCGGCGTTGTCGAATGCCTGTCGCCAGGCCCGGCCCTGCTCGGGCAGGTAGATGAAGTTGGCGTGCCCGTCAGTAGCGTAGAGGCCCATTGCCCGTATCCGGCGTTGCAGATAGCGGCGCTCGCTGGTGATTTGCCGGACACGTTGCCGTAGTTGGGCTTCCGCATCATAAGAGGCGGCGACCGCGACCGCGGTGGTGATACCCATCCCGAAGGGCAGCTGCATCGTCCACAGTGTCTTGGCGAGGTCCGGCGCCCCGAAACCGTATCCGATCCGCAGACCGGCCAGGCCATACGCCTTGGAGAAGGTCCGCAACACCACCAGGTTCGGGAAGCGCTGGATCAACGCGGGCGCGTCGATGCGGTGCTCAGGGGCGACGAACTCGATATAGGCCTCGTCCAGCAGCACCACGGTGTCGCTCGGCACCCGCCGCAGAAACCGCTCCACGTCGGCGGCGCACTCCAGGGTGCCGGTCGGATTGTGGGGCCGGCACAGCACCACCACCTTGGCGTTGCACGCGGCGTCGGCCATAGCGTCGAGGTCGTGGTGGCCGTGTTTGTCCAGTGGAACCGTCACCGAGATCAGCCGGGCCATCTGCGCGAAGATCGGATAGCCGTCAAACGTCGGCGACGCCAGCACGATCCGATCACCGGGGGTGGTCACCGCGTGCAGCACCTGCATCACCACGCCCGTGATACCCGCGCCCAGCACGACCTGCTCGTCGCGCACCCCGATCCGGCCGGCGATCAGGCTACGCAGCTGCTCGGGCAGGAACTCCGGATAGCGGTTGGCCGCGTCGATCGACTCGATCAGCGCCGACCGCACCGCCGGCAGCGGCCCGAACGGGTTCTCATTCAGCGACAACGCCATCGGATCGACCGCATCGGGCAACGTCGCCAGGATTTCCGCAGTCATGGGGATGGCATAGCTGACCGACGTCATCAGTTGACCCCCGGACACCGCCCGGTCAAAGTTGATCGGGTAGTCGACACCGGTTGCCGCGAGATGCTCGACGGTGTGGTCGACCGCCTGGTACTGCCCAGCCATTTTGATCACCTAACTTCCTCCCCTACTAGTGATACGACTCGTGAGTAACTTCGGTTCGCCGGGTGCGCTGTGTCACAGGCTGCGTTGGAGCAGCACACCCCCGTCATCGGGGGAAACGATTTGTACCGCGGCGATATGGTCGATCGGCATCGACGTGCTGCCGCCGGGGTTTGCGGTGACGCCGGTAAGCGCGACCCAGGTGGCCAGTCGGGTGTGGCTGCCGTCGTGACCGATCACCACCATCGCCAGCTTGTCGCCGGGTTCGTTCCCATCACGGTCGGAGTTCTCCAACGCCTTCGCATGGCTGCACGTCATCTCGATGCGGGTGCCCCAGCCGTGGGATCGACACGGTGCAAGCCAGCGTTGTGGACGTGGCGGCCGGCGTCATCGTAAGTGCGGCTGCGTCGGCCAGCGGCGGCGCCGCGATCGCTGCGCCCGGATGGGATTGGACCGCGCCCAGCACACCGAGCGCCAGGACCGCGGCCGCAGCGGCGGCCACCGCCCAGGTCAGCAGACGTGAACGGCGCCGCCACCGGCTGACCTTGGTCAGCAGCGAGGTCAACAGCAGCGGGCTCAGCGCGGGTGGCGTGTCCGATGCTTGTTTGTCTATCGCGGCGACGTAGTCGGGGGTCAGCTGTGCCAGCAGCGCCGGCATGCCGCTGAGCTCAGTGACGGAGTCCCGGCATGAGGGGCAGGTGCTCAGGTGTGCCTCGAATTCGCGACGATCGGGGCTGGACAACGAACCCAGCACGTAGGCCGCGTCCCACAGCGCGTACTCGTCGCTGACGCCGACCAGCGACAGCGCACGGGGTGACCGAAATGGCGTCGTTGGGTGCTGCGCTCTTGAACGATCGTGGTGCGGGCAACGGAGAATAGCCAGGCCCGCGCCGCCCAGTCGCTGTCGTCGGCAACCTTGGGTTGCTGCACCGTCCATTCCGACCTCCCGCCGAAAACACGAGGTAGAAGCATGTTTAGTTCACGCGCACCGAAGGAAAACGGTTGGTCAGACCGACACCGTCAAGCGCCGGGATGCCAGGCGCATCGCGCGTCGTCGCGACGCTGTGCCCCCCCGGTTTGCCAGTCAGGAATCCCTGCCAGCACCGACACTTGTTCGGCTATTCCTCGAGGGACGGACCACCTGTTGGCCCACCACATGATGGCGTGGCGAACGGTCGCAAACACCCGCGACATTGACTGGGTTGCTATCCATACCCCTGGCGGGTACCTGAACTTTGCGGCCCTGTCCGTCGTGTTTTGGGACATAAATGAGGTGCACTGATGCGTAAGTCAGACGGAGCGTGGCTGGCACTGGCCGCTGGCGTGGCCGCTTACGACCTGATCGCCATCGATGACGAGCAGCTGTCCGAAGCGACCCGCCGGTACTTCAAGGCTCAGCCGGTTGCCACCGCGTCGATTGTCCTGCTGATCGGCCTGCATCTACTCGGCGCCATACCCCCGTGGTGCGACCCGTTCACGCTGTCGTTCGCCGCTTATCGGCGGCTGCTGCTACTGCGGCTCTGGCCGCACGAAGAAGCCGCCCAGCGGGACGTCGTAGGTCGCTGCGACGGTGGTTCGCAGGTTGCCGCCTAGGCGCCCCGGGACACGTTAGGTGTGGCCGGACCCAGGCAAGGAGTAGACCAAGGCCCGACCACAGCCGGTGCGCGCACACCGGCCATCAGGCGGCGCAGCCACACCCGGGCTCAAACCCCCCGGCAACACTGATTGTGCCCGACGGCAGCGGCTATACCCCACCATCCTTGTACATCGAATCGTGCGGTGTACCAGCATTGTTCATCAAACGGTCACCAGGTGAATATGTTGTACGATAACAGGTTCCAGCAAACAAGGTCAATGTGGATACCCTCCGTGTGCAAAGCCGCAGCCGCCTAGGGCTGCGTCGGTTGCGTCATGCAACGGGTCACCTCCCCAGGGGGTCGGACAGTGTAGTAACTCGGAATGCCTGCCGAATCCGGGCTGCTATCCATACACCCACACCACGCTGTCCTCGATGACACCCTCGGACAGGCTGGACAAGGGACGCCCGGGATGGATCGCTTCGTCGGCAGCGTCGGATCGGGAGTGAGCAAAGGCTCGTTGGATTCTATCGAGCCGCTGAACTTCTTGAGCTGGCTTAGTTCCAGAACCGTCGCATAGCTGGCGCAGAATGCGCGGGGCATCGCGCCGACCCCTCAAGCTTGCTCGTCGCCTCACTGAACGGGCCGACGTTCTCGAATGCGCTTCACGCGTCGACGGTTTGGATGTTGTCCAGGGATCGGCAGTCAGTGAAGATGCTTGGTGAACTGATAGGCATGCTCGATGACCTGCACCGCGCTAGCGACATTCTGGAGAACGGCAGCCCGGGTGGGGGAAGCAGGACGGCGAACCCCTATAAGCACCGAGCCAACTCATCAACCCGAATCCCAGGCCCGGCGATTTCGCACGCGCGGGCGCCGCCGCCATCGCCTGGTATAAACCAACGATCTGCGCGCCGTCGGCCACGGGCCATCGAGACCGCCGCGACCTAGCCAGGCGAAGGATGCCAGATTGCCGCCGGTGTCGACGAGGAATTCAGCGCCCAGGCCGGGCCCGAGCCCCGGCAGGGACTCAATGATCCGCGCGTCGGGTTCGGCCGCGCATCTTGACCGGCCCATAAGCCCGCACTGACCAGCCGTTTTCCCAGCGCCGCGGGTGAACTAAACAGTCGTCGACTTCGTGTCATTAGCAGGAGGTTGGTGATGGAACAGCCGCAGGCCGCCGTGATGCGGGTGCTCTACGACGAGCACGCCGCCCCGTTGTGGCGCTACGCCATGCGGCTGACCGGTGATCATGCCCGCGCCGAGGATGTGGTGCAGGAAACGCTGCTGCGCGCATGGCAGCACCCCGAGGTGACCGACGACAGCGAGCGATCGGCCAGGCCCTGGCTGTTCAGGGTCGCCCGCAACATGATCATCGACGAACGCCGCAGTTCACGCTTCCGCAACGAAGTAAGCCCGCTGGACGACTCCGGTGTCCCCGAGCGCGCCAGCCCCGACGAGGTCGACGCCGCGCTGGATCAGATGCTGCTCGGCGACGCGCTGGCACAGCTGTCCGCCGAGCACCGGGCCGTGATTCGGCGCTCCTACTACCAGGGGTGGACGACCGCGCAGATCGCCGACGATCTCCAGATTCCCGAAGGCACAGTGAAATCGAGGCTGCACTACGCCGTGCAAGCGCTGCGGCTCACTCTGCAGGAACTGGGAGTCACACGATGACGCCATCCCGGACACCGCGTGCGCTGTCGCTAGTAGGCGTCAGCGACGAGTACGCGCTGTGGGACGCGGCCTATGTGCTGGGCTCGTTGTCCGGCGCAGAGCGGCGCGAGTACGAAGCGCACTTGACCTCCTGCAAGTCGTGCCGCGAAGCGGTGGCGGAACTCAGCGGGATGCCGGCGTTGCTGTCTCAGCTCAGCCGTGACGATGTCGCGGCTATCGACGAGGGCGGCCACGCCTCGACCGTGACCCCGCCGCTGCGGCCTCAGATGCTGACGTCGCTGCTGGCGAAGGTGAGCCAACGGCGGCGCCGGTCTCGGCTAATGACGTGGACGGTGGCCGCCGCCGCGGCCGCGGTCCTGGTGGTTGGTGTCTTCGTCGCCCTGCGGTCCAACCCCGCACTGCCGACCCCCACGCCACCGGCTTCGGCCCAGTCGACGTCGCTGCCGATGACCCGCGTGACGCCGAACGGGTTGACCTCCAGTGTGAGCCTCACCAGCCACGGGTGGGGCACTCGCATCGACATGACGTGCACCTACGGAGTCTGGCCCGAGAGCGCCGGCCGTGACGACGACGACGCCGCTGGCGACAAGCTGGCGATGGTGGTGATCGGTCGCGACGGCAGCCAGCGACCAACTGGCCACCTGGGTCGCGCTCACCGGCGTCACCGCAAACCCCGGCGGCAGCACGTCGATGCCGATCGACCAAATCGCCGCGGTACAAATCGTTTCCGCCGACGACAAGGGTGTGCTGCTCCAACGCAGCCTGTGACACAGCGCACCCGGCGAACCGAAGTTACTCACGAGTCGTATCACTAGTAGGGGCGGAAGTTAGGTGATCAAATGGCTCGGCAGTACCGGGTGGTCGATCGCATCGTCGAGCATCTGGCCGCTATCGGGGTGGAGTACGTCTTCGGGGTGGATGGCGCCAACATCGAGGACCTGTACGACGCAGCGCATTTTCGCAGCGATATCACCGCGGTACTTGCCAAGCACGAGTTCTCGGCGGCCACGATGGCCGACGGCTACAGCCGCGGCGGCGCCGGGCTGGGTGTCGTCGCGGCGACGTCCGGCGGCGGCTGCCTGAATCTGGTTCCGGGACTGGGGGAGTCGTTGGCCAGCCGGGTGCCGGTGCTGGCGCTGGTCGGACAGGCGCCGACCACCCTCGATGGCCGCGGCAGCTTTCAGGACACCAGTGGGAGCAACGGCTCGCTGAACGCCGAGGCGTTGTTCTCCGCGGTGTCGGTCTATTGCCGGCGGGTAGTGACGCCCGAGGACATCATTTCGGCGCTGCCGGAAGCCATCGCGGCGGCCCGCACCGGCGGGCCGGCGGTCTTGCTGCTGCCCAAGAACGTTCAGCAGGGCTCCGTCGCGATGAATGGCTCCGTCGTTCATGACGGCCCGGTCCTTCACAACGGCGCAGTCGTTCACGACGGTTCGGTCGTTCACAACGGGTCGGGCGTGGTCAACGGCCACGCCGCCGGGGGGGTCGATCACCTTCGGGGGCAGGTCGGCAATCCGTATCCGGTGGCGCAGGCGTTGCGTCGGGTGACCGGTCCGGTGACGATCATCGCCGGTGAGCAGGTCGCCCGCGACGACGCGCGCGCGGAGCTGGAGGAGCTGCGCGCCGTGTTGCGGGCACGTATTGCCACGGTGCCCGACGCGAAAGACGTTGCCGGAACTCCGGGTTTGGGACGGTCGTCGGCATTGGGGGTGACCGGTGTGATGGGCCACCCGGGAGTGGCCGACGCGATCCGCGGCAGCGCGCTGTGTCTGGTGGTGGGAACGCGGCTGTCGGTCACCTCGCGCACCGGCCTGGATGACGCACTCGCGAACGTGCGGGTGGTGTCGATCGGATCGGCCGCGCCCTATCTTCCGTGTACGCACGTCCACACCGAGAATCTGCGCGGCTCGCTGACTGTGCTGACGTTGGAGCTGTCGGGCAGCGGCAGGCCCACCGGCATGCGGGTGCCGGACATGGTGCCGCGTGCCGAGCTCACACCGCCGGCGTGCGACGGGCCCGGTGTGCGTTACCGGGAGGCGATGGTGGCGCTGGATTGCGCGCTGCCCGACGGCGTGGACATCGTGGTCGACGCCGGGAATACCGGCGCCGCGGCGATCCATCATCTACCGGTGCGGCGTGACGGCCGGTTCGTGGTGGCGCTGGGCATGGGCGGCATGGGCTACAGCTTCGGTGCCGGTCTGGGCATGGCGTTCGCCAGGCGCCGGCGCACGGTGGTGATTGCCGGAGACGGCGCTTTCTACATGCACGGCATGGAGATCCACACCGCGGTGCACTACCGGCTGCCGGTGACGTTCGTGCTGTTCGACAACCACGCCCACGCGATGTGCGTGACGCGTGAGCAGTTGTTCTACGACGACCTCTACAGCTACAACCGGTTCGGCCCCAGCCGCCTTGGCGCCGGCCTGGCCACCATGTTCCCCGGCCTGGCGTCGACCGACGTGGACGATATCAGCGATCTGCCAGAGGCTTTGAGGGCCGCGATCGACGTCGAGGGCCCGTCGGTGGTCAGCGTCGACTGCTCACCCGACGAAATCCCGCCGTTCGCGAACTTCCTCGGCAGCGCCGCTTCGAAAGCCGTCGCCGCGAAGCAATATCCGATTACGAAGGAGACCCATTCTGATGTCGCTACCCGCGCTTGAGGACATCGCCAGCCATACCGGCAGCACCGAGCCGATCGACGGGGTGATCCGCATTGAGACGTCACCGCGCGAGGCGGCGACGCCGATCATCATGGAGATGATGCGGTCGGTGTATCCGCATGATCAGGTGTTCGGCCAGTACTGCACGGTCAATGATTACGTCGACTGCCCGCCCGATGAGTTGTTCGACTACATGGCCGACACCCGCAGCCTGGAGGAGTGGACCTACAGCCTGCGTGGGTTTGAGCCCACCGATGAGCCGGGTTTGTGGCTGGCGTCAGACCGGCTGGGGTCGGAGACCAAGATCTACACCCGCACGATCGCCAACGCCGAGGCGCGCACGGTGGACTATCACTGCGCGTGGGATCAGGGCAAGCACTTATGGATGATCTATCTGATGCGCGTGATCGACGCGCAGGCCGTGCTGGACAAGCCGGGCTCGGTGGTGTTGTGGACCAACTGCCATCACCCGTTTTATGACCACAACCCCTATCCGGAGGCGGCCCCGCCGCAGCGTCCGGTATGGGTGGGGGATTTTTGGGAGATGTTCGGCGCAGGCCATGCCCTGGAGATGCAAAACCTCAAGGCCATCGCCGAATACCGCCACCGTAACGGCCTGCCGGTCACCCCGGCCTGGATGAGATGAGCCGCCCGATGAGCACACCCAACGTCAGCCTGATCGACGTCTCCACCTACCTGCCCGGCGAGCCGATCGGGCTGGAGTACTACGCGAATTACGCGAGCTCCGACGAACTGCGCGACAACCTGATGTTTCGGGCACCGAAGTTCCGCCATCACATCGCCGAGGACGAGACGGCGATCGACATGATCGAACGCGCCGCCAAGGGTCTCATCGAGCGGCACGGCCCCGACACCATCGCAAACGTCGATGTGTTGATCACCCATACCCAGATGCCGGATATGCCGTTCTACGGCGGCGGCGCGGGCATGGCGCACCGCCTTGGCATGAAGCCGAATTGGGTGCTCGATCTGCACAACGGCGGCTGCGCGGCGTTTGTGTTGGGGCTCAACGTGGCCCGTCAGCTGCTGGCTTCGGGTCAGGGCCGGACCGCGTTGATCGCGATCGCCCAAAACGCCGCCGGGCAGGTCTTCGACCAGCCCGGGGTGCGGCGCAAGGCCCAAGCCGCGGTGCCCGGTGACGGTGCGGCGGTGGGCCTGGTCGAGGTGTCGGAGCGGTCCCCGATCCTGGATGTCGAATGCCGCACCTACGGCCAGTACGCCGGCGAGATGACCATCACCACCGACGGGCCGCGCAAGTGGTGGCAGCCCGGAACGGGCGAGTCCCACATCGGCTTCACCGAGTCCAAAATCACCAAGGTGCTCGCCCGCGGCAACCGGCAGGTGCCAGAGGTGGCGCTCGCGGTGTGTCACCGCGTCGGCATCGCGTCAAAGGACCTGGACCTACTGGTGACCAACCAGCCCAACCGCGTCTTTCTGCGCAACTGGCGCGAGGCGTTGGAGCTGCCCAAGGAGCGTCACCGCGACACCTTCGACGAATGCGGCAACCTGTTCGGCGCCGGCATCCCGATCAACCTGGATCGCGCGATCACCAACGGCCAACTCAAGGCCGGTGACGTCGTGATGATGGCGGCCTTCGCGCACGCCGGTGACTTCGCCGGCGCCGCAGCCGTTCGATGGGGCGGCCGAGGCTGATGACCTCGGTCAGCCAAACCACCCCCATCGCCGCGGAGGACCTTCGCACGTCCGCAGGGTCCACTTTCGTCTGCCGATTCCTTATGGAGATTGCCATGGAGCCGCCCGCCAGGGCGTCGTCGACTCTGGCCTAAAGCTGGATCGGCTCGATGAAGGTGGTGGCGATCGCCTCGTACAGCGGGTCTGCGGTGGCCGGTGCGTAAAGCGGGGATCGTGTGAGGCACACGAGGTCGTAGGGCTGATCGGCCTGGAATTGCTCCCACCGACCCGATCGGTAGTCGACTGAAGGTTCGAGGTGAGAAATCGCGGGTTGGCCTTCGCCGAGCCCGAAATTCCAGTCGCGGAATGCCGGCTCAGTCATCGCAGCGAGTTGCACACGATCGGCGCCGCGATCGAATCCCTGCATCGCCCAGAATAATTCGTCTTCGCCGCCGCCTTCGCCGTAGACATATTCCAAGTCATTGATCCACCGACATGCGATCGCAAAGAGCAGGAAATTACCTTCGGTGAGACCGGTCGTTCCTGCCGGGGGCGCCAAGTACCAGCGGTTTTCCGGTGGGGTGAATAGCAGGGAGGATCTCACGTTTCGCTGCACCACGAGTGCATTTGTGCAGCAAGCGTGAGAGGCGCCGGCTTGGATGCCTGGATCGTGTACATGAGATGAGCAGCAACAGCGGTGTAGGCAATTCCCTGCTGCACTGATGAGCGGGCTCATCAGTGCGTGCGGACAAAACGACCCCTAGATACGCTAATTAGTGTGGCTAGGTCCGTCGGTCTCGCTGGCTGAGCGCTTTCGGCGTGTTGCCAGCCTTCAAGGGCGCTGTTGGCGATCGCGTTGCGCCGTATGCGTCGCGCATTTCGTGGATCATCCCCGCGTTCATCGACTTGAGCCTGGCTGCGGAGGTTGGTTGCGTCGGGGCCTCGCGCGGTGATGCAGGCGTTCCGTTTGCAGCTTGCGAGAGAACCGCATGCACGGTTCGACCGGAATTTTTAGTGTCGGCGGGTGGCTGCTCAGGGCCGTGTCCAGGCGAGTTGGGCGCGATGGTCGCCGATGCCCTCGCGGCGCTGTGACCCCAGTCCAGCCGAAGCTGCCTCAGCGTAGGTGGCAACGACTGTGGCAGTAGTCCGGCCACATCGGTGGCTGCCGTGGACAGCAGGTTGGTCAGGTCGGTCGACAAGTCGCTCGAGGTGCCGCCACCCAAGGCGTTGACGATGTCATCAATCACCGAGACTGGGAATTGGGCCATCGCCGTGCCGACTTCGCTGACACCGGCCTGAATCGCGTTCACGATCGTCGTCGGATCGCCGGTGAGGACCGCCTGCAAAATGTTGTAAGCCGCCGTTTGAGGCGCCGTGATCAAGTCACGCACGTCGACGAACAGTTCGGTCGGCAATCCCGGATTCTGCGGCACGGGTGCCCCGTTGAAGCTGACCAGCGTCCAATCCCCGGGATCGCCTTCGACCACGACTTGGCCCGTGTAGGGCAGCAGCTGGCCCGTGCCGAGCAACTGATTGATGAAGAGGGGTACGAACATTGATAAATCGGGGTTGTTGACATTCATCAGCGTCCAGGTAACGATCGCCGCTTCGCCGGAAAATGCTACGTCAGTGGTCGACCCGTCCGCGTTCACGGTGTTGTCATAGATCGTTTGAACGGCGCTGTTAAAGATTTCCTCGAACACCACCCCGTTAAGGTCCGTAGAGCCCGGCATCGGCACGAAGTCTAATCCGAGCACCCACGCAGCCAGGGCCAGTTCGTAGAGGATGCCAGCAGGGCTGTCGAGCGGGTAGCCCTCGTAAATGCCGCCACCGATCTCGTTGAGCCCGGACAATATCTGCACGTGCATCCCCAGCGCCTCGGCCAACGGCGCTGCGGTCTCAGGCATCCTGATCTGCTGCCCCGCGTAAATCCCGGCGATGCTGTTCCCATACTCCGGCTGGATTGCCTGCGCGACGGCTTGCGCCTCTTCCTGGCCAGTCTCAGTGAGCGCAGGTCCGGGAATCACCGAGCCACCAGCCGTGTTCACCGTGGGCCCGCCCACCTCCCCGTGCCGCACCAAGTCTATGACGATCGGCTCCTCGGCCCAGGCTGCCGCCGATCCGATGAACAGGAGCACCGTCGCCAGCAGCGCGGTGGCAACGTAGCGGTATGGCTTCCTTGGCAATGGACGGTGCTGGCATGTATTGGGCATCACTCTCCTTAACCCCGGCCTCGCTGTAGCGGCCGCCGGGTCGCTCTCACAGGTAGGGTGCGGCAGACGCAGGTGGCCGTTGACGCGAAGGCGGGAGTGCTGATGCACCGACGTGACCATGAGTTGCCCGGAAGCCCGGTTTGCTGATCGCCCTAATCGGCAACCTACGCTCGCACGCTTGTAAGAGTGTCGGAATAACGGAAAAATCGACGCAGCGGTTCGGCTTCTCATATCGCCGTTTATCAGGCAGGTCCAGATCCGCTCTGCTTCGTGCATGCGCCCGATGTCATAGGAAATGAAGCGGTTCGTGAGACAAACCCGGCCGCCATGGCCGTGAGACGAATTGGAAAGCCACAAGTCATCGCATGCGCCAGATGCCATCAGCGGTGAGAACCTACACAGGATCAGCGAGCCGACCGCTTCTGATCGCGCAAGAACGGCTGCGTGACGATGACGTAGCTTGTCAATACTGTGACGGGGGCCAACAGCGGCAACCACGGCAAATGCAGTGGGATCAATGTCGCGATCAACCCCGCGAACGTAAGGGCGATTGCCCCAACAATTGTCGGCTGGGTAGCACTGACCCCGGCCGAACTCGCTGCGTGCCGTAGCACAAGGTAGGCGGTAGCGGACAGCCCAGAGAGCGCGGCGAATATGGGTTGTGGAGCGGAGAGCACGATCGCCGACACCGTGAACAGCACCGCAAGCGTGGCGGCCGGGCGGAATTGGATCCCGGCACTCCGAACCCGAGGCAAAGTGGCCATGATTATCGTATTGCCACACAGTAAATCTCGTGCAGCAATCTTGCTGGCCGGACCGATCAACCGGCGGTCAAGTCATCCACACCACCGCACCAGACCGGCCTCCGTTTGCTGTGAGAGAACACGACAAGTGAAGAAACCACCACAAGGCAGACACAGCGAGGCCCATCAAGGCTGTTCCCCAACGGCTTTGATCGCAGCACCGGCTTATTGAACGAATCGTCCCGAGGCAGCACAAATGCCATGACCTTGAGTTCCTTTCACGTCGGGCGTATCGTTAGCCCGCCTCACCAATCCTTCGCGGTCACGCATCCACGACAAGCCGTTGCCATCCACGGTGTTCCACATCAAGTTTCGAGACCAGGCCTTACAGTTCTACCCCGTCGAAATCGATGCCGCGGCTGCGATCGGCCGTATGTTCTGCCGCGGCGGTCATGCGTTCGCAGGCGGCGTGGAAGTTGCGCGCAGCGGCGCTGTGGTGGCGCCAGGCTTCACCGCGGGTGGCTCGACGTTGGTCGTCACGGTCTAGTAGCTCATTGATGCTGTCGGGCAGCAGTTCAGGGTCGGTCTGTCGGGCTTCGGTGTGCAGAGTGAGGGGACGTTGGTCATTGGCTGCGATGGCGCGCAGACATTGTGCCACCGAGCCGCCGCGCTCAACCTGCGCAGGCTGGTCAAGCTGGGCTTGGCCTATGACGGCGCGGGCTGGGCACTGGCCTAAAAGCCAGCTCAACACGGCCAATCGACGTGGCGCACAAGCTAAACCACCACCAGCGGCCATACCCGAACGGTCAACTCGCCGCCCGAACCACTTATGCAGCTTCCTAGGCCCTATTCGCTTCCGTCGCTTAGCAACACACATCGGACCTGGTGGCGTTTGCCAGCCACAGCGTCTGCTCAGCACTGGCCCAATGCGGCGTGTGACGGGGGGCGATGCTTCGCGCACACTTTCGAGCCGCTCGTGACAATCTGTGACGATTTGGGCGATTCGCCGGCTCTCAATGGCTGAACCGGCTGTCTGCCCGATGGGCAGAAATGCCGTCTGACTTGCATAAACAACGGCGGTGCGCAAGGGGGGACTCGAACCCCCACGTCCAAAGACACTGG
The DNA here is from genome assembly GCA_963811535.1 of uncultured Actinomycetota bacterium. Lineage (GTDB taxonomy): Bacteria > Actinomycetota > Actinomycetes > Mycobacteriales > Mycobacteriaceae > Mycobacterium. The sequence continues at coordinate 908,773 of CAWERF010000006.1, forward strand.
AACCTAAATCCAGCGCGTCTACCAGTTCCGCCACTCGCGCGTGAGCGAACCAAGGGTAGCGCGGTACCGTCGTTAGGTGTCCACTACGCGGCGTCGGAGCCAGGACGCTCTTCGCGCGAGCGCTCATCGGCGGCCAGCGCTGATCGCGCTCGTGATCTTCGCCGCGCTCGCTTGCCTGGCGCTGGGGTGGTGGCAGTGGCAACGCTACGAGTCGGCAACGGGCACCGGCCAAAACCTGGGTTATGCGCTGCAGTGGCCGCTGTTCGCCGCATTCGTTGTCTACGCGTACCGCAAATTCGTCCGCTACGAAGAAGAGCCGCCGCCGGCCGACAAGCCGGGCGCCGTCACCGAGATTCCGGCCGGCCTGCTGCCCGCGCGCCCCGAGGCCGCCGAAACTGAACCCGAAGACCCTGCGCTACGCGAGTACAACGCGTACCTCGCAGAACTCGCCAAACATGACCAACCCACGAACAACGACAGGACCACCGCATGAGCTCGGACACGAGCCACACGCAGCCCGCCGCGGACACGAGCAAGATCCGAACCGCATTGCTGGCCTATCGGGTGATGGCGTGGACGACGGGCGTCTGGCTGATCTTGCTGTGCGGTGAAATCGTTGCGCACTACGTTTTCGACGTCAAAATCGGATGGGTCGCCACCGTGCACGGCTGGGTGTACTTCGTCTACTTGCTGGCCACCATGAATCTGGCGGTGAAGGTGCGCTGGCCGATCCTGACCACGATCGGCACGCTGCTGGCCGGCACGATCCCGTTGCTCGGCATCATCGTCGAGCACTTCCGCACCAAGGACGTCAAGGCACGCTTCGGTCTGTGATCGCAGACCGCGCCGCGGACGCTGGGCTTTCGCTCGCGCGGACCTCGTCGATGTTCGTGACGAGCCGGCCCAGATAAGCGGTGAGCGCCGCGATGTCATGGCCGTCCCAGGTTTGGAGAACCTTACGCAGGCCATCGATGCGGTGCGCCCGGTGCCGGTAGAGTCGTTCGCGGCCGGAGGGCGTCAGGTGGAACATCCGGGCGCGCATGGGATCGTCAATCCGGGTCAACAGGTCATTGCGAACCATCGCGGCCGTCTGTCGATTGACCGTCGGCGCGTCAAGGCGGAAGGTGAGCGCCAACTCGGCGACCGCCATTGCGCCGACGTCCTCGATGCGGCTCATCAGCAGATAAGCGGTGCGGTCCCGCCATTCCGCACGATGTTGCGGGATGGTGTCCGAGTACGGCCCCAGCGCGGAGTGTCGTCCCAGCATCGTGAGCGCGAACTCGAGTTGCCTCAGGTACTCCTCCGTCTCTTCGGTGACAGCCCAGTCTTGCGGCTCGATCGGCGCGGCGACCGGCGCCGGCGGGCGTGATTCGCGCTTGTTTTTGGCCGGGTTCGGTATCAGCAGGGCAAGCGCCGCGGCCAGCGCAGCCGCCCCGGCCGCGACCAGCAACGCGGTTTGGAAAGCACGCAGCGACGGAAGTTCGTGCCCGAAAAACGAGGTGGTCATTCCGGCCATGACGGCTGCGATGACGGCGCTGGACGTTGACGTGCCCAGCGACCTCGCAAGCGCGTTGATGCCGTTGGCCGCGGCGGTTTCGGAGACGGGAACCGCGGCATTGATCAGTGCAGGCAGCGACGCGAAGGCGAAGCCGACACCGACACTGACCGCCACGCTGAAGGCCAGGATCTGGACCGGACTGCTCAACAGCTGATGCCCCGCCAGGTAGCCGCACGCGACGATTACGCTGCCGACGACCAGCGTGAATTTCGGCCCTCGCTTGTTGGCGATCGCTGCCGCGATGGGCGCGGCCACCATCATCGCAAGACCGCCCGGTGCCATCCAGAGTCCGGCGCGAAGCATCGTCTGCCCCAAGCCGTATCCGGTCTGCGTCGGCAGTTCGAGAATTTGCGGCCCGATGAGCGTCATCGCGAAGAGGGCGAAACCCACCGCGATCGACGCCAGGTTCGTGGTCAGAACCGGTCGCCGAAGCGTGGTCCGCAGGTCGACGATCGGCGACGCGACCCGGAATTGCCACAGCCCGAAGAACGCGAAGATCACCACCGATGCCCCGAACAACCCGAGCGTCGTCGTGCTGGTCCAGCCCCAGTGCGCGCCCTTCGATATCGGGAGAAGCAGCGTCACCAGACCGGCGGCGAGGCCGACTGCGCCGAGCGGATCGAAGCGATCCGTCGAGCCGGCCGGGATCCTCGGCACCAACGCTGCGAACAGAAGCAACGACGCGCCGCCAAGACAGGCGGCGAACCAGAACAGCGCATGCCAGTCGTAGTGGTCGGCGATCAGAGCCGACAGCGGCATACCCAGCGCACCGCCCACGCCGAGCGACGCGCTCATCAATCCCATTGCGGTGCCGACTCTTTCCGCGCGGACCGACGCCCGCAGCACGCTGATGCCCAACGGGATGACGGGCAGACCGAATCCTTGCAAGCCCCGGCCCACGATCAGCGGGATCAGCGAACTCGTCAGCGCGGCGGTCACCGAACCGGCGGTGAGAAGCGCGGCACAGACGATCAGGATCGGCTTGGGGCCGTACATGTCGCCGAGCCGGCCGCAGACCGGCGTTGCGACGGCCGCCGTCAGCAACGTCACCGTGATGGCCCATGACGCATTGGACGGACTTGTGTGTAACAGAACCGGCAGCTCGGGAATCAGCGGGACGACCACTGTCTGCATCAGCGAGACGCTGATGCCGGCCGCGGCCAGGACGGCTATGAGAATTCCGGACCTCGATGTACGCGCCATGCCCGCACGCGCCGACTGCGATTTACGGACCGCCTTGACGGTGTGACGACCCACGCGGGCATCGTAGCGAGATAGTTAATCTACGGGCACTTTGCCAGCGGCTGCAATGCCGGCACCAACCGCGCGAGAGCCCGCCCGCGATGGGACAGCGCGTCCTTCTCCGCCGGGCTCAGCTGCGCCGCCGTGCGGTCCATGCCGTCGGGAACGAACACCGGGTCATACCCGAATCCGCTGTCGCCGCGTGGCGCACCGGCAATCGAACCGGGCCACTCACCGCGCACGACGGTCTCGGCGTCGGCCGTCACCAGCGCGCAGGCCGACACGAAGGCGGCTCTCCGGCGTTCTTCCGGCACATCGCGCAGCTGAGCCAGCAGCAACGCGTTGTTGGCGGAGTCGTCGCCGTGTTTCCCCGCCCAGCGCGCGGACAACACACCCGGCATCCCGTTCAGCGCATCAACCTGCAGACCCGAGTCATCGGCGACAGACGCCAGCCCGGTCGCGGCGAACGCGTCGCGGGCCTTGGCCAGCGCGTTGTCCTCGAAGGTCGCGCCCGTCTCGGGCGCCTCCTCGAACGGCCTTACGTCGTCGAGTGAGACCAGCGAAATCCCGGACAGCCCGGCGGCGTCGAGAACCCGCTGCATCTCCGCCAACTTCTTGCGGTTGCGGCTGGCCACCAGCAGGCTGGTCAACTACCGAAGGCCTTCTTCGGCGCCGGCCCCTCGGGCAGCACACCGGGATAGGGCTTCTCAAGTGCTTCGCGCTGCACCGCGAACAGCTTTTCGGTCGCGGCGAGCGCCGCATCGAGCATCTTGTCCAATGTCGAGCGGGGGAACGTCGCGCCCTCACCCGTGCCCTGGATTTCGACCAGCGTTCCGGTGTCGGTGGCGACCACGTTCATGTCGACCTCGGCACGCGCGTCCTCCGCGTACGGCAGGTCGACGCGCACCCGCCCATCGACGACGCCGACGCTGACCGCCGCGATCGCACACGACAGCGGTCGTGGGTCCGACAACTTGCCGGCCGCCGACAGATACGTCACGGCGTCGGCGAGGGCCACATAGGCGCCGGTGATCGCCGCGGTACGAGTGCCGCCGTCGGCCTGCAGCACGTCGCAGTCGATCGCGATCGTGTTCTCCCCCAGCGCGGCCAAGTCGATGCACGCCCGCAGCGACCGCCCGATCAGCCGGCTGATCTCCTGCGTGCGGCCGCCGACGCGGCCCTTCACGGATTCGCGGTCCGAACGCTCATGGGTGGCGGCCGGCAGCATCGCGTATTCGGCGGTGAGCCATCCTTCGCCGCTTCCCTTGCGCCAGCGCGGGACGCCCTCGGTCACGCTCGCGGTGCACATGACCCGGGTCTGACCGAACTCCACCAGCACCGAACCCGCGGGATGCGACGTGAATCCGCGGGTTATCGTCACCGGCCGCAACTCGTCGTCGAGGCGGCCGTCTTCTCGACTCGACACTCGATCAACCCTAGTGGTTGACGTCGATGATCTCCTGGCACACCACCGCGCGCACCGGCCCGTCGAACTCCGCCTTGGCCTCGGTGATGACGTCCTCGCGGGACGTCCACGGCGGGATGTGGGTCAGCAGCAGCTCGCCCACGCCGGCTTGCTTGGCGATCTGACCGGCTTCCGTCCCGGACAGGTGCAGGTACTCCGGACGCTGGCCCGGCGCATGCGTCCAGGACGCTTCGCACAGGAACACGTCCGCGCCGCGCGCGAGTTCGACGACCTGATCACACAGGCCCGTGTCACCGCTATAGGCCAGCACCGCACCGTTCGGGTCGGTGATCCGCATCCCGTAGGCCTCGGTCGGGTGACACACCGACCGGGGCAGCACGGTCAGAGATCCGAACTCGACCTCGTGACCGTCGGCCCAGTGCCGCACCTCGAAGATGTCGCTGAAGTCGTCGAGCTCTCCCCCGAACGGGGACGAGGCCTGGGCGAGCCGCAGCCAGGTGTCGGTCGGCCCGTACATCAGTGCCTTGCCCACCGGCGCATTGGGGTGGTACCGGCGCCACACGAACAGCGCGGGCAGGTCGATGCAATGGTCGGCGTGCAGATGGCTCAGCAACACATGGACCGAGCCAGGGTCGGCATGCCGCTGCAACGACCCCAGCACTCCATTGCCGAAGTCGATGACCAGCGGCGAAGCGCCCGGCGCGGTCAGCAGATAGCCGGACGCTGGCGAATCGGGCCCTGTGACGCTGCCTGAGCAGCCGAGCACGGTGATTCGCACAGTCACTAGCTTGCCACGCCGGATGTGCTGTTGACGAAGACATCGTCGCAATACGCGACGAGTCTCATGATTGGACGCCAACGTGACGGCGGACAGGTCGCACGCCGTCGAGCGCCGGCCCGAGGAAGCGGGCAGCCAACCGGGTGAACGCCTCCGGATCGCCGGTCGCCTCGAACAGCCGGGTGGCCGGGGGTGCATCGTGTGGGCGCAGCAGATCCAGCTCGGTCAGCACCCTGAGCAAGTCTTTGGCGGTCTCCTCGGCGCTGGACACCAGCGTGACCGCGTCGCCCATCGCCAGCTGGATCAGCCCGGACAGCAGCGGGTAGTGGGTGCAGCCCAGCACCAACGTGTCCACCCCGGCGCGTTGCAACGGCTCGAGGTATCCCTCGGCCAGGCCGAGCACCTGGCGTCCACTGGTGACACCCCGCTCCACGAAGTCGACGAACCGCGGGCACGCGACCCCGGTGACGACGGTGTCGCGGGCCGCCGCGAACGCGTCCTGGTAGGCGCCCGACGCGATCGTCGCCTCGGTGCCGATGACCCCGATGCGGCCGTTGTGGGTGGCGGCCACCGCGCGGCGCACCGCGGGCAGGATCACCTCCACGACGGGCACCGGGGCGTAGCGCTCGCGCGCGTCGCGCAGGCAAGCCGACGAAGCGGAGTTGCAGGCGATCACCAGTGCCTTGACGCCGCGGGCCACGAGGTCGTCCCCGATGGCCAGCGCGTGGCCGCGGATCTGGGGAATGCTCAGCGGACCGTACGGACCGTTCGCGGTGTCGCCGACGTAGATGATGTCCTCGTCGGGCAACTGATCGATGATGGCCCGCGCGACGGTCAAGCCGCCGACGCCGGAGTCGAACACTCCGACGGGCGCCAATGGGGACGTCACGGGGTCAGCGATGGGGGCGTGGCCTTGCTACGGCGCCGCTCGCGGACCTTGCGTTCGGGCGAGGACAGCCAGTACGCGGCGAGCACGCCGGCGATCGCGCCGCACAGATGGCCCTGCCAGGACACGCCGAACGTGCCGGGCAGCACACCGAGCAGAATGCCGCCGTAGACAAACAGCACAAGCAGCCCCACGACGATCTCCCAGACCGTGCGGGTGAAAATCCCGAACACGAGCAGGAACGTCAGCCAGCCGAAGATCAGGCCCGATGCCCCGATGTGGTTGGTCTCGACACCGGGCGGTGCCCCGATGTTCCCGATGAGCCAGGTGCCCAACCCCCCGACGATCCAGATGATCGCGGTCGCGAAGACGAACCGCGAGAGCCCCGCCAGGGTCACCAGGAATCCCAGCACGAGCGCCGGGACGGTATTGGCGATCAGGTGCTGCCAGTTCGCGTGCAGCAACGGCGCGAAGACGATGCCCCACAGGCCGTCCGTCTCGAGGGGCCGGATGCCGTTGGTGTCGAGGTGGTGGCCGTTCAGCACGTCGATCAGCTCGATCAGGTAGAGCAGCGCGACAAAGCTCAGGATCGTCAGGCCGCCCGTCGCCCACACCGGCCGCCTCTTCGGCCGCCGTGCAGGTGTCGCCGGATATCCGACCGGTCCGGTCACGCCCATAATTGCCCTTCCAAAGCCTCCTCGGCCTCATCCAGGCTACCGGCGTATGCACCGGTCGACAGATACTTCCAGCCGGCATCGGCCACCACGAACGCGATGTCGGCGCGCTCGCCGGCCGTCACCGCCTTGGCGGCCATGCCGAGCGCCGCGTGCAGGACGGCTCCCGTCGAGATACCTGCGAAGATGCCCTCGGTCTGCACCAGTTCCCGGGTGCGGCGGATCGCGTCGAACGACCCCACGGAATAGCGGGTGGTCAGCACGTCGGGGTCGTAGAGCTCCGGGACGAAGCCCTCGTCGATGTTGCGCAGCGCGTACACGCCCTCGCCGTAGCGGGGTTCGGCGGCGACGATCTGAATGTCGGGCACGTGCTCGCGCAGGAACCGTCCGGTGCCCATCAGCGTTCCGGTGGTGCCCAGGCCGGCGACGAAATGGGTGATCTCCGGCAGGTCGGCCAGCAGCTCCGGGCCCGTGCCGGCGTAATGGGCCTCGGTGTTCGACGGGTTGCCGTACTGGTAGAGCATCACCCACGACGGGTTCTTGGCCGCCAGCTCCTTCGCGTGAGCCACCGCGGTGTTGGATCCGCCCTCGGCCGGCGAGAAAATGATCCGGGCGCCGTAGAGCTCCAGCAGCTGGCGCCGCTCGATCGACGTGTTCTCGGGCATGACGCAGATCATCGTGTAGCCCTTGAGCAGGGCGGCCATCGCCAACGAGATGCCGGTGTTGCCGCTGGTGGGCTCCAGAATTGTGTCGCCGGGCTCGAGCACGCCGTCGCGCTCGGCGTCCTCGATCATCCGCAGCGCGGGCCGGTCCTTGATCGAGCCGGTCGGGTTGCGGTCCTCGAGCTTCGCCCACAGCCGCACATGGGGTTCGTCATCCCAGCGCGGCGACAGCCGCTGCAGGCCGACCAGCGGGGTGTCCCCGAGGGCCTGCAGAAGCGAGTCGTATCGGGTCAATCTCTAACCGCCCGCGACGGCCGGCAGGATCGTGACCGTATCGCCGTCGGAGATCTCGGTGTTCAGCCCGCCGGAGAACCGCACGTCCTCGTCGTTGACATAGATGTTGACGAAGCGGTGCAGCTTGCCATTATCGATCAGGCGCTCGGAGATGCCGGAGTAGTTGGACTCCAGGTCCGAGATCACCGCTTGCAACGTGGCCCCGCTTGCGGTGACGCGCTTCTCGCCACCGGTGTGCGTGCGCAGGATGGTCGGTATCGACACGCTGATGCTCATCGGTGTGCTCCTTCGCTGAAGCTGTCGTAGTGGTCGACGACGGTCACCGGCTCCTCGGTCACCACGCCGTCGACGATCCGGTAACTGCGCAACTCGTGGGTGTCCGGATCTCGGGTGGACACCAGCACATAGTGCGCGTCGGGCTCGGCCGCGTACGAGACGTCGGTGCGGCTGGGATAGGCCTCGGTAGCCGTGTGCGAGTGATAGATGATGACCGGTACCTCGTCGTTGTCGTCCATCTCGCGCCAGACGCGAAGCTGCTCGCCGGAGTCGAAGCGGTAGAACGTCGGCGAGCGCTCGGCATTGATCATCGCTATGTGTCGCTCGGGGCGGTCGGAGCCTTCCCGGCCCGCGATCACCCCGCAGGCCTCGTCCGGATGGTCGGCGCGGGCGTGGGCCACCATGGCCTCGACCAGGTCGGCGCGTATCACCAGCACCGGCTCATACTCCTTTCACGCGAACGCCCCGGGCAACACGTCACGATAGGTGGGTATTCCGGCGACCGCACTGGCCGCCAGCACCGCGACCACGATCGCCTGGGCCAGGCACTCCGCCGCGGCCGTCCCGACGGCGGCGGTGAGCTCGGCCTCAGCCGACATCGACACGGGCAGGCCGCCGCTGGGCGGTACCTCCACCGCCCCGGTGGCCAGGGCGAAAACGGCGTCGCCGTCCATCGGGGTGTGCGACGGACGGATCGCACGGGCCAGGCCGTCATGCGCGGCGATCGCGACACGGCGGCACGCCGACATGCTCAGCGCGGCGTCGGTGGCCACGACCCCGATCGTGCTGTTGAACGCGGCCGCGAAGCGATCTCGTTCGGCGACGAGCGCGCCGTAGGCGGCGACCTGTGCCGGTGGCGGGGGCACCAGCCCGAGCTGTTGGGACAGGTAGCTCGCCCAGGGCAGGCCCGTGGCCGGGTCCACGACGTCGCCGACGCAGTTGTTCACCACCAGTGCGCCGACCGTCACACCCGAGGACAACACGGTCGACGCGGTTCCGATGCCGCCCTTGAGCACTCCGGCGTGCGCCCCGGCTCCGGCGCCGATGGACCCGAGCCCAACGTCGGTTCCCGCGGATTCAGCTGCGGCGTAACCGAATTCGGCATCGGGTCGCAGTGACCAGTCGCCGACGGTCAGGTCGAATATGACCGCCGCGGGAACGATCGGCACGACTTTGTCGCCCTCGCCGTCGTCGAACCGCACGCCGCGCTGATGTTCCTCCAGCCACCTCATCACGCCGTCGGCAGCGGCCAGCCCGTACGCGCTGCCGCCGGTCAGCAAGACCGCGTCGACAAGCCGGACGGTGTTGGACGGATCGAGCAGATCGGTCTCGCGGGTGCCCGGCGCGCCGCCGCGGACGTCGACCGAGCCGACCGTGCCGGGAGGCGTCAGCACGACGGTGCTGCCGGTGGCCCAGCCGGACTCGCGCGTGGCGTCCGCGCACAGCCGGTGATAGTGGCCGACAAGGATGCCGGCGACATCGGTGATCGAACCGGTCTTGTTGGAGCTCGCCGTGCTCACCGGTTCAGCGCTTCCCCATCAGCGCGATCACCAGATACTCCTGCATCACGGTCAGCCATTGGTACACGTCGAGATGCCCCGCCAGCGGATGGTCGTCGGGCAGCCGCTCCGGTCCGTCCGGGCTGATGCCGAGCATGGTGCCCAGGGCGAGCCGCACGTCGTTCACCGCGGCGATCCACGCGTTCGCGTCGTCCTTGGTCAATTCGAACCGGCCGCCGCCCTGCGGGATCGTGTCCAGCAGCCGTTGAGCCGCCTCGCGCTTGGCGCCGATGATGGCCGGCTCGTGCAGGCTGCGCAGCGCCGCGTTCAGGCTTTCGGCGGTGGCCGACCCGGCCGGGTGGCTGCGTTCGGAACGATAGAAATCCGGCAGCAGCCGGGACATCGTGGCGTCGTCCGGGCGCCGGGAGTTACCGGTCTTGATACCGGTGATCGCCTCCAGTTCGTCTGACGGTGCAGACGATTCGCGGTCGTCGAGCATTGAAAGCAGCGAGGCCACCAGGTTCTCCAACAGCGACGCTTCGTGGGACGCCAGCGCCGCGCGGAAGTGTGGGCCGTTCGCGGTCTCGACCCGCTTCCATTTGCGCACCGTTGCGTCGTCCCCGAACCCAGTCAGCGATCTTGCTGCAGCGTGGCCCACAGGCCCGCCGCGTGCAGCTTGGACACGTCGACCTCCATCGACTCCCGACTGCCCGCCGATACGACGGCTTTGCCCTCGTTGTGCACCTGCAACATCAGCTTCGTGGCGTGCGGCTCGGTGTAGCCGAACAGCTTCTGGAAGACGTAGGTCACGTACGTCATCAGGTTCACCGGGTCGTCCCACACGATCGTGACCCACGGCGTATCTGCGGACTCGACCGGAGCGATCTCGCGCTCCTCGCGGGTTCCCGGGCGGGCCCGCGCTGGCGTAACCATGTGCCAAGGATACCGACGAGCCCCGACACAGATCGCCGCCGCCCCGATACCGTTACCTGTGTGAGCGCACAAGCAGCGCCGACCGCGCTGCTGACCGACAAGTACGAGCTGACCATGCTCTCGGCTGCGCTGCGCGACGGTAGCGCCGATCGGCAGACCACGTTCGAGGTGTTCGCCCGCCGCCTACCCGAAGGCCGCCGCTACGGCGTGGTCGCGGGCACGGGCCGCTTCTTGGAAGCGTTGTCGGGGTTCAGGTTTGACGAGGTTGCGCTGGCGTCGCTGCGCGGCTTTCTGGATCGCCAGACCGTCGACTACCTGGCCGGGTACCGGTTTCGCGGCGACGTCGACGGCTACCCGGAGGGCGAGTTGTACTTCCCGGGCTCGCCGGTGCTTTCGGTGCACGGCACCTTCGGCGAGTGCGTGGTGCTCGAGACGCTGGCGCTCTCGATTCTCAACCATGACACCGCGATAGCGTCCGCGGCGACGCGCATGGTGTATGCCGCCGAAGGACGTCCACTCATCGAAATGGGCTCGCGCAGAACACACGAGAACGCCGCGGTCGCCGCCGCGCGGGCCGCCTATATCGCCGGCTTCGCCGGCTCGTCCAACCTGGAGGCGCAGCGCCGCTACGGTGTGCCGGCGCTGGGCACCAGCGCGCACGCGTTCACGCTGCTGCACTCCACGCCCGACGGGCCCGACGAACCGGCCGCATTCCGGGCGCAGATCGAAGCGCTCGGCGTCAACACCACGCTGCTGGTGGACACCTACGACACCACCAAGGGCGTGGAGAACGCCGTGGCGATGGCCGGAACGGGCCTCGGCGCTGTCCGCATCGATTCCGGTGACCTCGGTGTCATGGCCCGCCAGGTGCGTCGCCAACTCGACAAACTGGGCGCCGCGCACACCAGGATCGTCGTGTCCGGGGACCTCGATGAGTTCGCGATCGCCGCATTGCGCGCCGAACCGGTGGACAGCTACGGGGTCGGCACGGCGGTGGTGACCGGGTCGGGCGCTCCGACCGCCGGCATGGTGTACAAGCTCGTCGAGGTCGACGGTATGCCGGTGGAAAAGCGCAGTGTCCGAAAGGAATCCCACGGCGGCCGCAAGCAGGCGATGCGGCTGGCGCAGCCGACGGGCATGATCGTGGAGGAAGTGGTGTATCCCGCCGGGGCGCCGCCGGCGGTCTCCGAAGAAAGCCGGATCGTGACGGTGCCGTTGGCCAGTGGTGGTGTCCCGGTGGTCGACGACGACCTGGACACGGCCAGGGCGCGGGTCGCCTCGGCGCTGAAAACACTGCCGTGGGAGGCCCTGAAGCTGTCGCGTGGCGAACCGGCCATCCCGACCAGGATGTTGCCACCGGGCAACCCGACCAAGGAGGGGCCACGCCAGCCACCGCGGTAACCGGGCTGCTCGCGACCGCCGTCGACGCGCTGGGCGGCAGCGAACGCAAGGGTCAGATCGAGATGGCCGAGGCGGTGGCGCACGCGTTCGACACCGGAGAGCATCTGGCCGTGCAGGCCGGCACCGGCACCGGCAAGTCGCTGGCCTACCTGGTGCCGGCGATCGCCCGCGCCGTCGAGGCCGACACCCCGGTGGTGGTGTCCACGGCCACGATCGCACTCCAGCGACAGCTCATCGACAGGGACCTTCCGAAGCTCGCCGACTCGCTCGCAGGCTCCCTACCGCGGCGGCCGCGGTTCGCGATTCTCAAGGGACGCGGAAATTACCTGTGCCTGAACAAGATCCACAACGGCGCAGCCAACGACCCGGAGAGTGACCAGCCTTCCGAAGCGCTGTTTTCGCCGGTGTCCGCGTTGGGTCGCGACGTGCAGCGACTCACCCTGTGGTCATCGAGCACCGAAACCGGCGACCGCGACGAGCTGGTTCCGGGTGTGGCGGACCGGTCCTGGTCTCAGGTGAGCGTGTCGGCCCGTGAGTGCCTCGGGGTGGCCCGTTGTCCTTTCGGCACACAGTGTTTCGCGGAGAAGGCCCGCGCGCTGGCCGGCCGGGCCGACGTGGTGGTCACCAACCACGCGCTGCTGGCCATCGATGCGCTCGCCGACGCGACGGTGCTGCCGGAGCACGATCTGCTCGTCGTCGACGAGGCGCACGAGCTCGTCGAGCGGGTGACCGCGGTGGCCACCCAGGAGCTGTCGCCCGCTCCCCTCGGGCTGGCGCAGCGGCGGGTGAGCCGCCTCGTCGAACCCGAACTGAGCCAGCGTCTCGAGGCCGCGGTCGCGACGTTCTCGTCGGCGATTCACGATGCCGCACCGGGTCGCATCGATCACCTCGACGATGCGATGACGACCTACCTCGCCGCACTGCGTGACGCCGCCGCGGCCGGCCGCCGGGCGATCAACACCGCCCCGGGTGACGCCAAGGCCGCGGCCGCGCGCGCCGAGGCGATCGCCGGCCTCGAGGACATCGCCGACACCTGCTCACGGATCCTGGAGTCGTTCGGCGTCGGCATCACCGAGCGCACCGACGTGGTGTGGCTCGACCACGAGGACAACCGGGGATCGGTCAGGCCCGTGCTACGGGTCGCGCCGCTGTCGGTGGCGGGCCTGCTGCGCCGTCGGCTGTTCGACCGCGCCACGACGGTGCTCACGTCGGCAACGCTCGCACTCGGCGGCTCGTTCGATGCGATGGCGTCGGCGTGGGGTTTGGCCGGCGGGCAGGACGACGACTCCCCGCAATGGCGCGGCATCGACGTGGGATCACCGTTCTCCCATGCCAAGTCGGGGATTCTCTACGTCGCGCGCCATCTGCCGCCGCCCGGCCGGGACGGCACGGGTTCCGCCGAGCAGCTCGCCGAGATCGCCGCGCTGATCGCCGCCGCCCGTGGCCGCACGCTGGGCTTGTTCTCATCGATGCGGGCCGCGAAGACCGCAGCGGAGGCGATGCGGGAACGGCTGGACACCCCGGTGCTCTGCCAGGGCGACGACGCGACCGGCACGCTGATCGAGCGGTTCGCCGCCGAATTGGAGACGTCGTTGTTCGGCACGCTGTCGTTGTGGCAGGGCGTCGACGTGCCGGGCCCGTCGTTGTCGTTGGTGATCATCGACCGCATTCCGTTTCCGCGGCCGGACGATCCGCTGCTGACCGCGCGGCAGCGCGCCGTCGCGGCCCGCGGCGGCAACGGCTTCATGGCCGTTGCCGCCAGCCATGCCGCGCTGCTGCTCGCCCAGGGCGCGGGCCGGCTGCTGCGCCGGGTCGACGATCGGGGCGTGGTGGCCGTGCTCGACTCGCGGATGGCCACCGCCCGCTACGGGGGCTACCTGCGGGATTCCCTGCCCCCGTTCTGGATGACCACCGACCGGCAAACCGTCTGCGACGCCCTGGACCGCCTGACGGCCCTTTCGCCGAAATAGCATTGCCCGATGGCCTGGCATTTATCCTTAGCCCGATGAGCCGATTCACCGGCGCCACCGCGGTTGCGGCAAGCGTCGTGCTGCTCGCGACCGGTTGCACGAATCTCCTGCCCGGCAAACCGGTCTCGGTGTTCGAGGACCCGTTTCACGTGGCGGGGATGCCCGCCACGGATGGGCCGTCCGGCGCCCGGTCCGACGCCCCGACGCCGACGCGCGACGTTGCGGGCGGCAACGGTGGCAAGGAGGACGAGTTGGCCGCCCTGTCGGTCAGCGACATCGAGGAGTTCTGGGAAGGGGCGTACGGCGACCCGCTGCACGGCAAGTTCACGCCCGTCGATGAGCTCATTTCCTGGGATTCCGACGGTATCAACTCGAAGTTCTGTGACGACGACACCGTCGGCGTGGTCAACGCCGCGTTCTGTCCCCTCAACAACACCATCGGATGGGACCGCGGCGAGCTGCTGCCGCAGCTGCGAAACAACTTCGGCGACATGGCCATTCCGATGGTGCTCGCCCATGAGTACGGCCACTCGATCCAGCGCCAGGCCAGGCTGACCGACAAGAGCACGCCGGCGTTGGTGTCCGAGCAGCAGGCCGACTGCTTCGCCGGCGTGTACGTGCGCTGGGTCGCCGCAGGCAACTCGAAGCGGTTCACGCTGAGCACCGGCGAAGGTTTGAACAACCTTCTGGCGGCGATGATTTCGTTTCGTGATCCGGTGTTGACCGAGGATGACCCGGAAATGGGCGCCGACGAGCACGGCTCGGCGTTCGAGCGGATCTCGGCGTTCCAGTTCGGATTCACCGACGGCGACAGCGCGTGCGCGGCGATCGACGAGAAGGAGATCGCGCAGCGCCGCGGCGATCTGCCGGTGGCGCTACAGCAGGAACAGAGCGGCGAGTGGCCGGTCAGCGAGGAGTCGGTGAAGGCGGTCGTCGAGGCCTTGGACAGCCTGTTCGCACCGGCCAGCCCGCCCCGGCTCAGTTTCGGCAGCCCGTCGTGCCCCGATGCGCGAGGAAGCGACCCGGCGTCCTACTGCCCGGCCGACAACACCATCTACGTCGACTTGCCGCAGCTGACGAAGATGGGAACGCCCAGCGACAAAGACAACAACACCGGGCTGACATTCGGCGACAACACCGCCTACTCGGCATTGACGTCCCGGTTCATGCTCGCGCTCGAGCACGAGAAGGGCGGTGTCGCGCTGGACAACGCCGAGGCGGCGTTGCGCACCGCCTGCCTGACCGGTGTGGCGACCACGAAGATGTCGGAGCCGGTGACCGTTTCGGACGGCAACACGATCGCGCTGACCGCCGGTGACCTCGACGAGGCGGTCTCGGGGATCCTGACCAATGGCCTGGTCGCGGGCGACGTGAACGGCGAATCGGTGCCGTCGGGCTTCTCCCGCATCGACGCGTTCCGCACGGGCGTGTTGGGCGACGAGGACCGCTGCTTCAAGCGGTACCCGTGACGGTTGTGGCGCTTAACTCGAAGACGCCTCTTGCGGCTGGCTGGCGAGCGCTACCAGGCCGAGCTCGTTGTCGCCGGCCAGCAGCGGGTGATGCGGCAACACCCGAACGGTGTAGCCGACCCAGCCGGCCACCGGCAGCGGGGTCGTCGTCGAGAACACCTCGTCGCCGTTGTCGGCGGTGCCGGTGTGCACCATCGGCACACACACGGGGTCCAGCAGCGCGTCGCTGGCGTCGACGCGCCCGACCACGGCCTGCACGGTCACTTCGTCGGGTCGCAGGCCGGCCAGCCGGACGCTGGCCGTGAGCGTCAGCTCCGAGCCCAGCAGCGGCGTGTCAGGCAGACCCGTGCTGTCCACCTCGGTGATCTGCAGCTTCGGCCAGGCGTCGCCGACCCGCTGGCGGTATGCGGCCAGTGCGCGCGCGTTGGCGTAGGCCTTGCCGTTGACCGGTTGCACGGCCTGGCGCAGCGACTGAGCCGCCGGCGCGTAGTACTCGTTGGTGTAGTCACGAACCATCCGCGATGCCAACACCTTCGGGCCCAGTGTCTGCAGCGTGTGGCTGACCATCTCCACCCACCGGCGCGGCAGCCCGGACTCGTCGCGCTCGTAAAACTTCGGCGCCACCACGTGTTCGAGCAGGTTGTACAGCGCGTTGGCTTCCAAGTCGTCACGACGGCCCTCGTCGGCGACACCGTCGGCGGTCGGTATCTCCCAACCGTTTTCGCCGTCGCACCACTCGTCCCACCAACCGTCGCGAATGGACAGGTTGAGCCCGCCGTTGAGCGCGCTCTTCATTCCCGACGTCCCGCATGCCTCCAGCGGCCGCAGCGGGTTGTTCAGCCAGACGTCACAGCCCCAGTACAGCAGCCGTGCCATCGACATGTCGTAGTCGGGAAGAAATGCGATCCGGTGGCGTACGTCGGGGCGGTCGGCGAACCGCACGACCTGCTGGATCAACGCCTTGCCACCGTCGTCGGCGGGATGCGACTTGCCCGCGACGATCATCTGAATCGGCCCGTCCTCGTCCAGCAGCAGGCGTTCGAGCCGGTCGGGGTCGCGCAGCATCAGCGTCAGGCGCTTATACGTCGGCACCCGACGGGCGAACCCTATCGTCAGCGCGTCGGGATCGAAAGCCGTTTCAATCCAACCTAGTTCAGCCTCCGACGCTCCGCGCTCCTGCCATGAGCTTCGCAGTCGGCGACGTACGTCGTACACCAGCTGCTCGCGCAGATGAGACCGGATCCACCACATGTGTGCGGGATCCACCTGCTGCAGCCGCTCCCAGACCGCAGGCTCGCTGAAAGAGTCGGACCCCACCAGCTCCCGCCCGAGCTCCATCCAGTGCGGTGCCGCCCACGTGGGCCCGTGCACGCCGTTGGTGATCGACCCGATCGGCACCTCGTCAGCGTCGAATCCGGGCCAAAGCTCGTTGAACATTGCCCGGCTCACGCGCCCGTGCAACAGGGAAACACCGTTGGCCCGTTGCGCAAGCCGAAGGCCCATGTGCGCCATGTTGAATTTCGACGGATCGTCCTCGGCGCCGAGCGCGACGATCCGATCCAACGGAACGCCGGGCAGCAGCTCCGAAGAATCGGCGGTTCCGGTGGCGCCCGGGTCGGGTTTACGCGACTCGTTGGAAGCCGAGTCGTCCCCGGCCCGGTCCTCCCCCACGTCCTCGCCGCCGAAGTAGTGCCGCACCATGCTGACCGGGAACCGGTCGATGCCGGCAGGCACCGGGGTGTGCGTGGTGAATACCGTGCCGGCGCGCACCACGATGAGGGCGGTGTCGAAATCGAGTTGCTCATCGGTGATCAGTTCGCGGATGCGCTCGAGCCCGAGGAAGCCGGCGTGACCCTCGTTCATGTGGAAAACCTCCGGCGCCGCAAGGCCTTCGGCCGCCGTGAACGCCCGGATCGCGCGCACGCCGCCGACACCGGCCAGAATCTCTTGCTTGATCCGGTGATCCTGGTCGCCGCCATAGAGGCGGTCGGTGACGCCGCGCAGATCGTGATCGTTTTCGGGAACGTCGGAATCCAGTAGCAACAACGGGATTCGGCCTACCTGAGCGACCCAGACTCGGGCCCGCAATTCCTGGGCGCCCGGTAGCGTCAGCGCCACCAGGACGGGATTGCCGAAGGAGTCGGTCAGCAGCCGCAGCGGCAGCCCCTGCGGGTCGATCGACGGATACGTCTCGTTCTGCCAGCCGTCCGCGGTCAGCGACTGGCGGAAGTATCCGGACCGGTAATACAAGCCGACACCGATCAGCGGCACGCCGAGATCGGATGCCGCCTTGAGATGGTCGCCGGCCAGGATGCCCAGGCCTCCTGAATAGTTCGGCAGCACTTCCGAGACGCCGAATTCCATCGAGAAGTAGGCGATACCGGTCGGCAGCGCGGCGCCGGCCCGTAGCTGGTCTTGATACCACAGCGGGCGCGACAGGTAGTCGCCAAGATCGTCGGCGACGTGGTCCAGCCGGTCCAGGAACTGCTCGTCGACGGCCAGCTCATCGAGTCGCTGCGGGCTCACCGCTCCCAGCAGTGCGACCGGATCCTGCCCCGAGCGCTCCCACAATATGGGATCGATCGTGGCGAACAGATCCTGTGTCGGGTTGTCCCACGACCATCGAAGGTTGACCGACAGCTGTTCGAGCGCGGCGAGGCGATCGGGCAGGTGAGCGCGAACCGTGAAACGACGCAGAGCCTTCACGCGGCTCTACCTTAGGAGACATTTCGCGTCGGCGCAGTGGTCCCGCAATGCCGGCATCGGGCCCCCGGCGTTTAGCCCGGACACTACGGTGGAAAGCGCGTGAGGAGGAGCGGAAAGTAGCGCCTTCGAAGGAGTGATTGGGTGCCCGGACGCATCGAGATCGACGACGTGCAGCCCGTTGTGTCCGGCGGTGCCTATCCGGCCAAGGCCGTGGTCGGTGAGATCGTCCCCGTGCGGGCCACGGTGTGGCGGGAAGGCCACGACGCCGTCGCCGCCACACTGGTCGTGCGATACATGGGACGGTCCTATCCGCACCTGGGCGACGCCGGCACCGTCCGCCCGGTGACCGCGCCCGTGCCGGGCGCCGCGCCGGCCGGGTTGCCGCGTATCAAGCCGATCGCGACGCCGTTGACGTTGGGCCGCACCCCCGACGTGTTCCACGGGCAGTTCACCCCGGACAGCGTCGGCCTGTGGACCTTCCGGGTCGACGGCTGGGGTGACCCCATCAGCACCTGGCGCCACAACGTCACCGCGAAGCTCGGTGCCGGGCAGGGTGAAGCCGAGTTGTCCAACGACCTGCAGATCGGCGCCCGATTGTTCGAACGGGCAGCCACCGGTGTGCCGCGCAAGCTGCGCGACCCGCTACGCGAAGCGGCGGCCGCGCTGCACGCCGGCGGAGACCCTCTCGAGCGGGTCGGCGTCGCGACGACGTTGGAGGTCGACGACCTGCTCGCCCAGTTTCCGCTGCGCGACCTGATCACCCGCGGGGAGACGTACGGAGTGTGGGTCGACCGCCCGCTGGCCCGTTTCGGCGCCTGGTACGAGCTGTTTCCACGCTCCACCGGCGGCCGCAACAAGAAGGGCAAGCCGGTCCACGGCACGTTCAAGACCGCCGCCAAGGAGTTGCCCCGGATCGCCGATATGGGCTTCGACGTGGTGTACCTACCGCCGATTCACCCGATCGGCAAGGTGCACCGCAAGGGCCGCAACAACTCCGTCACCGCCGCACCCGGCGACGTCGGATCACCGTGGGCGATAGGCAGCGCCGCGGGCGGCCACGACGCGATCCACCCGAAGCTGGGCACCCTCGACGACTTCGACGAGTTCGTCAGCGCAGCCCGCGACCTCGGCATGGAGGTGGCGCTTGACCTGGCGCTGCAGTGCGCACCCGACCATCCCTGGGCCAAAGAGCACCGCAAGTGGTTCACCGAACTACCGGACAGCACGATCGCATACGCGGAGAACCCGCCGAAGAAGTACCAGGACATCTACCCGCTGAACTTCGACAACGACCCGCCGGGTCTGTACGAGGCGGTGTTGCGCGTCATCCGACACTGGATGGACCACGGCGTCAAGATTTTCCGGGTCGACAATCCGCACACCAAACCGCCGGACTTCTGGGCGTGGCTGATCGAGCAGGTCAAGACCATCGACCCCGATGTGCTGTTCTTGTCGGAGGCGTTCACGCGGCCGGCTCGGCTGTACGGATTGGCCAAGCTCGGCTTCACCCAGTCGTACACGTATTTCACGTGGCGTACCTCGAAGTGGGAGCTCACCGAGTTCGGGCAGCAGATCGCCGAGCACGCCGATTACGCGCGGCCCAACCTTTTCGTCAACACGCCCGACATCCTGCACGAAAGCCTGCAGCGGGGTGGCCCCGGCATGTTCGCGATCCGTGCGGTGCTGGCGTCGACGATGAGTCCCGCATGGGGGATGTACTCCGGGTATGAGCTGTTTGAGCACCGTCCGGTGCGCGAGGGCAGCGAGGAGTACCTGGATTCGGAGAAGTACGAGTTGCGGCCGCGCGATTTCGAAGGCGCCCGCGAGCGCGGCGCGTCTCTGGAGCCGTTCATTACGCAGCTCAACGAGATCCGGCGGCTGCATCCCGCGCTGCGTGAGCTGCGAACGATCCGTTTCCACCACATCGACAACGACGCCCTGTTGGCGTACAGCAAGTTCGATCCGGCCACCGGCGACGCGGTGCTGGTCGTGGTGACTCTGAACCCCTTTGCTGCAGAAGAGGCGACGCTGTGGTTGGACCTGCCGATGCTGGGTATGGATTGGTACGACCGCTTCTGGGTCCGCGACGAGATCACCGGCGAGGAATACCAGTGGGGGCAGGCCAACTACGTGCGTCTCGACCCGGCCAAGGCCGTCGCGCACATCGTGAACCTGCCACGCATACCTGACGAAGCACGACTGAACCTATTGCGCAGGGAGTGACGGGAATGACGCAATCGCAGCAGCGCACGAGCCGCTATCTGGCGCCCGATCGATCCGACGTGGACCGGCTGCTCGCCGGCGAGCACCACGACCCTCACGCTGTGCTCGGAGCGCACGAATACGGCGAGGTCACCGTGATTCGCGCCTACCGCCCGCACGCCGTAGCAATGGTTGCGCTCGTCGGCCCGGACCGGTTTGGAATGCAGCACATCGAGTCCGGGCTGTTCGCGGTCGCGCTGCCGTTCACCGGCCTCGTGGACTACCGACTGGAGATCAGCTACCACGGTGCCGGCGGCGGGCTCGACGTCCACACGGTCGCCGACGCCTACCGGTTCCTGCCCACGCTCGGTGAAGTCGACCTGCACCTGTTCGCCGAGGGCCGCCACGAGCGGTTGTGGGAGATCATGGGCGCCCACCCGCGCTCGTTCACGACACCCGACGGCGAGGTGCACGGGGTGTCCTTCGCGGTCTGGGCACCCAACGCCAAGGGCGTCAGCCTGATTGGTGAGTTCAATCATTGGGACGGCAACGAGGCGCAGCTGCGCGTGCTCGGGTCGACGGGGGTGTGGGAGCTGTTCTGGCCCGGTTTCGGCGTCGGCGGTCTCTACAAATTCCGGGTGCACGGCGCCGACGGCGTGGTCACCGACCGCGCCGACCCGTTCGCCTTCGCCACAGAGGTGCCGCCGCAGACGGCGTCGCGGGTGACGGCCAGCGCATACGAGTGGCGCGACGATGACTGGATGACCCAGCGTGCGCGGAAGAACCCGGTGTTCGAACCGATGAGCACCTACGAGGTGCACCTGCCGTCGTGGCGGCCCGGGCTCAACTATCGCCAGCTCGCCGGTGAGCTCACCGAATACGTGGTTTCGCAGGGGTTTACGCACGTCGAGTTGTTGCCGGTCGCGGAGCACCCCTTCGGCGGCTCCTGGGGTTACCAGGTCACGTCCTACTATGCGCCGACGTCTCGGCTGGGCACACCCGACGACTTCCGGACACTGGTCGACGCGCTGCATCAGGCCGGCATCGGGGTGATCGTCGACTGGGTGCCCGCCCATTTCCCAAAGGACGCATGGGCGTTGGGCCGGTTCGACGGGACGCCGCTGTACGAGCACTCCGACCCGCGGCGCGGCGAGCAACTCGACTGGGGCACCTACGTGTTCGACTTCGGCCGGCCCGAGGTTCGCAACTTCCTGGTCGCCAACGCCCTGTACTGGCTCGAGGAGTTCCACGTCGACGGCCTGCGGGTCGACGCCGTGGCCTCGATGCTTTACCTGGACTACTCACGGCCCGAAGGCGGCTGGACGCCGAACATCTACGGCGGACGCGAGAACCTCGAGGCCGTGCAGTTCGTGCAGGAGATGAACGCCACGGTGCACAAAGTGGCGCCGGGCATCGTCACCGTTGCCGAGGAGTCGACGTCGTGGCCTGGCGTCACTCGGCCGACAAACCTTGGCGGACTTGGCTTTTCGATGAAATGGAACATGGGGTGGATGAACGACACGCTTGACTACATCGAGCGCGACCCGGTGCACCGCAGCTACCACCACCACGAGATGACCTTCTCGATGCTGTACGCGTTCAGCGAGAACTACGTGCTGCCGATCAGTCACGACGAGGTCGTGCACGGCAAGGGCACGCTGTGGGGCCGGATGCCGGGCAACGACCACATGAAGGCGGCGGGCGTGCGCGGCCTGCTGGCATACCAGTGGGCCCATCCGGGCAAGCAACTGCTGTTCATGGGCCAGGAATTCGGCCAGCGCGACGAGTGGTCGGAAGAGCGCGGCGTGGACTGGTACCAGCTTGGCGAGAACGGTTTCTCCAACGGCATTGCGCGGATGGTGCGCGACATCAACCAGATCTACCGCAGCAGGCCGGCGCTGTGGAGCCAGGACACCAGCCACGAAGGCTATTCGTGGATCGACGCCAATGACTCCGCGAACAACGTCCTGAGCTTCCTGCGGTTCGGTAGCGACGGGTCGATGCTGGCCTGCGTCTTCAACTTCTCCGGCTCCGAACACACGCGTTACCGGCTGGGCCTGCCGCGGGCGGGACGCTGGCGCGAGGTGCTGAACACCGACGCGACCGACTACAACGGCACCGGTGTCGGCAATTACGGCGCGGTGGAGGCCGACGATGAGCCCTGGCACGGCCGACCGGCGTCGGCGGTGATGGTGCTGCCGCCCCTGTCGGCGTTGTGGCTCGAGCCGCAGTAGCCGGCGCGGAATCAGTACAGCGCGTTGGCCAGCTTGCGCCGGCCGTTGCTGACGGCCGGATCTGCGGGGTCGAACAGGTCGAATAGCTCGATCAGCCGAGTGCGCACCCTGGTCCGGTC
Organism: uncultured Actinomycetota bacterium; assembly: GCA_963811535.1. GTDB lineage: Bacteria > Actinomycetota > Actinomycetes > Mycobacteriales > Mycobacteriaceae > Mycobacterium. The sequence continues at coordinate 931,102 of CAWERF010000006.1, forward strand.
GTCGCCGGAGGTGCGCTGGACGAGCTTGATCAATCGGTCGAACGCGGCGTCGATCTGCTGGTGCAGGATGTCGACATCGGCTGCGGCAAACGCGGCGTCGATGTCGTCGGGCGCCGCGTCGGCGACCCTGGCGGCGTCGGGCCGCTGCGTGGTGGCGCGGTTCAGGAACGAGATCTGGCGCACCGCCCCTTTCGCTTCGGGGTGGTTCGGGTCGGCGTCGAGGATGGCCTGATAGGCCCCCAGCGCGGCGTCGAAGTTTCCCGAGTCCAGCAGTTCGCGGGCCTTGGCCAATCCGGGGTCGACCTGTTCGGGCTCACTCGAATCCGGCGCGTCGCCCAGCTTGCCGGCCGTCGCGGACAGCAGCGAGTCGATCCAGCGACGCAGCTGCTCGGGGGGCTGCACACCCTGGAAACTTGAAATCGGCTGCCCTCCAGCGATAGCCACGACCGTCGGAACGGCCTGCACACCGAAGATCTGGGCCACCCTGGGCGCGGCATCGACGTTCACGCTGGCCAACGACCACTTGTCGGCGTCGGCGGCGGCCAGACCCCCGAGGATCTCAGCCAGTTGCGCCGACGCGTCACTGCGCGGCGACCACAACAACACGACGACCGGCACCTCGTTGGACCGGGCCAACACCTCGGCTTCGAAATTCGCCTCGGTGATCTCGACGCCGGCCGTCATGCCGGCGGCCCCACTACTGTCCTCGTTCTGCTGGGACGCACGCTGTTTGAGCGCGGACAGATCGACGGCGCCCGCCATGGCGGGCGGGATGGACGGACGCGGACGAGTCACGCCAACAAGTTTGTCACGTCGTTGTCGGCGCCGCGGCAGCCGGTCGCAAGCTTCGGATCGGCCGATATGACGAAGATCACACTGCACGGTCGCACGAGTGGTCGCCGGCAACGCCAGCAATCGCCCAGGTAGCGGGTCGCCAGCTACTACATTCCGTCGTAGCCGACTGGTCTAGCCCCGTGCCCGCAGGATCAGCGCATCGCCCTGGCCGCCGGCCCCGCACAACGCGGCAACCCCGTACCCGGATCCGCGGCGGGCCAGCTCGAGGGCGGCGTGCAACGTGATCCGTGCACCGGACATCCCGATCGGATGCCCGACGGCGATCGCTCCGCCGTTGACATTGACGATCTCGGGGTCGATGCCGAGCTCCCGGGTCGACGCCAGCGCAACCGCGGCAAACGCCTCGTTGATCTCCACAACGTCGAGTTGGTCCACCGAGATGCCTTCACGCGCGACCGCCTTCTTGATCGCGTTCGCCGGCTGGGATTGCAGCGTGGAGTCCGGCCCGGCCACCACCCCGTGGGCGCCGATCTCGACCAGCCAATCCAGCCCGAGCTGCTCGGCCTTTTCCCGGCTCATCACCACGACGGCGGCCGCGCCGTCAGAGATCTGCGACGACGAGCCGGCGGTGATGGTGCCGTCGGGCCGGAACGCCGGCTTGAGCCCGGCCAGTGACTCGGCGGGGGTGTTGGCGCGGATGCCCTCGTCCTCGGTCAACTCGATCGGATCGCCTTTGCGCTGCGGGATCTTCACCGGCACCACCTCGTCGGCGAAGACACCGTCCTTCCACGCGGCGGCCGCCTTCTGATGAGAGCCCGCGGCGAACTCGTCCTGCTCGGCCCGGGTGAATTGGTCGATGGCGTTGCGCTGCTCGGTGAGAGCGCCCATCGGCTGGTCGGTGAATACGTCGTGCAGGCCGTCATAGGCCATGTGGTCGAGGACCGTGACGTCGCCGTACTTGTAGCCGGCCCGGCTGTCCATCAGCAGGTGCGGCGCCTTGGTCATGGACTCCTGGCCGCCGGCGACGACCACCTCGAATTCGCCGGCGCGGATCAGCTGATCGGCGAGGGCGATCGCGTCGATACCGGACAGGCACATTTTGTTGATGGTCAGCGAGGGCACGTCCCAGCCGATCCCGGCGGCCACCGCCGCCTGGCGCGCCGGCATCTGCCCGGCACCGGCGGTGAGCACCTGGCCCATGATCACGTAGTCGACCATCGACGCCGGCACGTTCGCCTTTTCCAGGGCGCCGGCGATCGCGATCGCGCCAAGATCGCTGCCCGAGAAATCCTTCAGCGAACCCATCAGCTTGCCGATCGGCGTGCGGGCTCCAGCAACGATGACCGACGTCGTCATGAGTACCTCCAGGGCTGCGTTCGGCGGTCGCGGGCACCGGCCGGGGAAGCGGAATCTTTGTCGTTAGGTTACCTTGACGTTATGACCACCGAGCAGGTTGATGCCCGGCCCGTCCTCGCCAGCGCGTTGGTAACAGCGATCGACCACATCGGCATTGCCGTGGCAGATCTCGACGCCGCGATCGCGTGGTACCACGACCACCTCGGCATGATCGTGGTGCACGAGGAAATCAACGAGGACCAGGGAATCCGGGAGGCCATGCTGTCGGTGCGTGCCGCGCCGATGGGCAGCGCCCAGGTGCAGCTGATGGCGCCGATCGACGACTCGTCGGTGATCGCGAAGTTCCTGGACAAGCGCGGCCCCGGCATTCAGCAGTTCGCCTACCGCGTCAGCAACCTCGAGGAGTTGTCCGAGCGACTCGAGGCCCAGGGCGTGCGGCTGGTGTACGACAAGCCCCGCCGCGGCACCGCGGATTCCCGGATCAACTTCATCCATCCGAAGGACGCCGGCGGCGTGCTGATCGAGCTGGTCGAGCCGGGCTCGGAATACTGATCGGCTAGGACCACTTCCGCGTCGGGCTGCGGGTGGCCCGGTGGGTCCAACACGACGTGTGCCAGTGTCGGCGGTCGTCGGTCCCCCGCTCGCCGATGTCTGCCGGCCACACGACTATATGGGCTGTCCCGGAACGGATTTCGTGATCGCACCCAGGGCACCGGTAGGTCTTGTTGGCCTGCGCCCCCGCGATCGCGCGTACCTCATAGTCGTATCCGTCCGGCCCCCTCTCGATACGGCGCGCGAGAGGAAGCGGCGGCAGTGTATGCCGTCGCGATGATCTACCTCGCCGTGCCACCTGACCAGTCTAGGCGAGAATCGGTCAGAACAGCCGGTACTCGTCGCTGTCCATCCCGCGCATGTCATCGTAATCCAAAGTGATGCAACGGATCCCACGATCCACCGCCAGCGTGCGGGCCTGCGGCCTGATCTGCTGTGCGGCGAAGACACCGCTGACCGGCGCCAGCAGGCTGTCGCGGTTGAGCAGCTCGAGATAGCGGGTCAGCTGTTCGACACCGTCGATCTCACCGCGGCGCTTGATCTCCACCGCGACGGACCGGCCCTGCTCGTCGCGGCACAAAAGATCGACGGGACCGATCGGCGTCATGTACTCTCGCCGCACCAATGTGTAACCGCTGCCCAGCAATTCGATGTGCTCGGCGAGCAGTTCCTGCAGGTGCGCCTCGACACCGTCCTTCACCAACCCGGGGTCGGTGCCGAGCTCGTGACTGCTGTCGTGCTCGATGCTTTCGATCGTGATCCGCAGTTGTTCGCCGGTTTTGTTCTCCACCACCCACACCGGCAGCGGTCCGTCGGTCTGCTCGGTGAGCCGGCAGGGTGGGCTCATCCAGTTGAGCGGCTTGTAGGCCCGGTCGTCGGCGTGCACGCTGACCGATCCGTCGGCCTTGATCAGCAGCAGCCGGCGCGACGACGCCAGATGCGCGGTGAGTCGCCCCAGATAGTCGACGGTGCACTGGGCGATCACGAGGCGCACTCGTCCACTGTAAGGCGATGGCCGAAGCGGCCGTTAGGCTGACGCCACCATGGTTGCCAGCAGGTCGATCGCGCAGCGGCTGGGCGGAGTGCTCGAGAGGGTCACCCGGCAAAGCGGCCGGCTGGCGGAAACGCCCGATTTCGGCTCGTTGTTGCTCGGGCGGGCGTCGGAAAGCCAGGCCCGTCGGCGCGTACGCATCCAGGTGATCCTGACGGCGTTCATCATTCCCGCGAACCTGCTGGGCGTCGGCGTCGCCATCTTGCTGGTCACCGTCGCGTTTCCGGTTCCGAGCGTGTTCAGCGACGCGCCCGCATGGCTGACGTTCGGCGTCGTTCCGGCCTACATCGTGGCCGCGCTGATCGTCGGGATCATCTGGGTGACGCGCAGGGGCGTGGACGCGCTGCGGTGGGCGATCGCAGGGCAACCCCCGACGGCGAAGGACCAGCGCAACACGTTTCTGGCGCCGTGGCGCCTGACCGTGGTGCAGCTCATCCTGTGGGGAATCGGCACCGTGCTGCTCACGACGCTCTACGGGCTGGTGAACCGCGCGTTCATCCCGCGCTACCTGTTCGCGGTCGGCTTCAGCGGCATCGTCGTTGCCACCAGTTGCTATCTGTTCACCGAGTTCGCGTTGCGGCCGGTGGCGGCGCAGGCGCTGGAGGCGGGGCGGCCGCCGCACCGGTTCGCCCCGGGCATCATGGGCCGGATCATGACGGTGTGGATGCTCGGCTCGGGCGTCCCGATGTTGGGCATCGTGCTCGCCGCGGTGTTCGCGCTGTCGCTGCGAAACATGACGCTCGCCCAATTCGCTTTCGCCGTACTGATTTTGGGCTTTCTGTCGCTCGTGTTCGGTTTCATCCTGATGTGGATTGTTTCGTGGATCACCGCAACGCCGGTGCGGGTCGTGCGCGCCGCGCTCAAGCGGGTGGAAGACGGCGACCTCGACTGCAACGTGGTGGTGTTCGACGGCACCGAGTTGGGCGAGCTGCAACGCGGCTTCAACTCGATGGTGGGCGGGCTACGGGAGCGGGAGCGGGTGCGCGATCTGTTCGGCCGCCACGTCGGACGCGAGGTCGCCGCGGCCGCCGAGCAACAGACGATCGAATTGGGCGGCGAAGAGCGCCACGTTGCCGTGCTGTTCGTCGACGTCATCGGCTCCACAAAGCTGGTGGCCAGCCGGCCGCCGATGGAGGTCGTCGAGTTGCTCAACCGGTTCTTCGGCGTGATCATCGAGGAGGTCGATCGACACCGGGGCCTGGTCAACAAGTTCGAGGGCGACGCGACGCTTGCGGTGTTCGGTGCACCGGTTCGCCTGGATCGGCCGGAGGATGAGGCGTTGGCTGCCGCGCGAGCGATCGCGCGACGACTTCGCGACGAGCTACCGGAGTGCCCCGCGGGCCTGGGTGTCGCGGCGGGCAAGGTGGTGGCGGGCAATGTCGGCGCGGCGGAACGCTTCGAGTACACCGTGATCGGGGATCCGGTGAATGAGGCGGCCCGGCTCAGCGAACTGGCCAAATCAGTACCCGAACGCGTGCTGGCGTCCGCGGCCGCCACCGAGGCCGCATCCGAAAGCGAACGCGCCCATTGGGAATTGGACGACGGGGTGGTCTTACGCGGGCGCGACGAGCCGACCCGCCTCGCAAAGCCGGTCGACCGGTAGCTCGACCACAGGCCGCCGACATCCGCTGACCGGGATTCAGCCGAGCAACCGCTCCTCGACCTCGTCCAACGTCAGATCGGCCTCGTCGGCCCAACAGATAAGCGCCAGTTGACCGGCGTTTTGAAGAGGCAACCAGCCCCGGAGTTGCGCGGCTCGGCGGCAACGACTTTCACGCACCGCGGTCGGCCGAGGCTCGCCGCGTGCTGCGGGAACTGGATGCCGAGTTGGCGTCCGCGTCCGAACATGCTGGTCGGAGCCTGGTGTGGACGGCCCAGGATCGCGCGGAGTTGGAGTTGATCGCCGACACCATCGACCGGAAGACCGATCTGGCCGCTGATTACGCGGCGGCTGAAGTGGCTGGTCAGAACGGTTTTGAAGCCTTGACCAGTGCCTTGTCGGATTTCCGCCAGTCATGTCGGTGGGTGGGTGTAATCGTGGAGCCATGCACGAAGACTTCCACCGCTGCTTCCGGGCGATGCAGTCCAAGGACGCCCGCTTCGACGGCTGGTTCGTCACCGCGGTCTTGACCACGAAGATCTATTGCCGGCCCAGCTGCCCGGCACGGCCACCCTATGCGCGCAACGTCCGCTTCTACCCCACCGCCGCCGCGGCGCAGCGGGCCGGATTTCGGCCCTGCAAGCGCTGCCGCCCGGACGCCTCGCCGGGTTCGCCGGAGTGGAACGTGCGGGGCGACGTGGTGGCGCGGGCCATGCGGCTGATCACCGACGGCACCGTCGATCGGGACGGCGTCAACGGACTGGCAGCCCGGCTCGGCTACACCCCGCGCCAACTGGAACGACTCTTGCAAGCCGAGGTCGGGGCCAACCCGCTCGCATTGGCGCGGGCACAGCGCACGCAGACCGCGCGCGTGCTGATCGAAACCACCGACCTACCGTTCAGCGACGTCGCGTTCGCGGCGGGCTTCTCGAGCATCCGGCAGTTCAACGACACCGTGCGCGAGGTGTGCGACAGCACGCCGACCGAGCTGCGCAGGCGGGCGGTCAGTCGCCGGGACCGGCACGCGCCGGCTTCAACCGGTGCTCTGTCACTACGGCTGCCCACCCGCACACCGTTCGGCTACGAGGGCGTTTTCGGCCACTTGGCGGCCGGCGCCGTGCCGGGTTGTGAGGAGGTTCGCGACGGCGCCTACCGACGTACGCTGCGGCTTCCGTGGGGTACCGGCATCGTCAGCCTGACCCCCGCACCCGATCACGTGCGATGCCAGTTGCAGCTCGACGACTTCCGTGATCTGTCCACCGCCATCGCGCGGTGCCGCCGACTGCTTGACCTGGATGCAGATCCGGAGGCCGTCGACGACGCGCTCGGCGCAGACGCCAATCTTGCTGTCCTGGTGCGTAAGTCGCCGGGCCAGCGGATACCACGCACCGTCGACGAACCGGAACTCGCGTTGCGGGCCGTCATCGGCCAGCAGGTGTCCATGAAGGCGGCGCGAACCCACACCGCGCGGATCGTCGAGGCATACGGACGGCCGGTCACCGACCCGGCCGGGGATCTGACGCGAACCTTCCCGTCGGTGGAGGAGCTTGCCGACATCGACCCCACCCGCCTCGGGTTTCCTCAATCGCGCCGACGCACCATAGTCGCCCTGATCGATGCGCTGAGGAACGGCGACGTGGTTCTCGACGTCGGTTGCGATTGGGCGCGGGCGCGACGCCAGCTCCTGGCGCTGCCCGGGATCGGTTCGTGGACCGCCGAAGTCGTCGCGATGCGCGCACTCGGCGATCCGGATGCCTTCCCCGCGGCAGACGGCGGTGTGCGCCAGGCGGCCGAACGGCTTGGCCTGCCAACCGAGACCCGCAGCTTGGTCGAGCACAGCACACGGTGGCGACCGTGGCGGTCGTACGCCACCCAATACTTGTGGACCTCACTTGATCATCCCGTAAATCATTGGCCCCCAAAGGAGAAACCATGACGACGATCCATTTCCGATCGGTCGACAGCCCGGTCGGACCCCTGACGCTGGCCGGCCACGGGGACACGTTGACGAACCTGCGAATGGTCGACCAGACCCATGAACCGAGCCGCGCGGACTGGGAGCCTGACGACGACGCGTTCGGCGAAGCCGTCGAGCAACTGGCGGCGTACTTCGCCGGCGAGCGGACGAGCTTCGACCTCGACCTCGAGCTGGCAGGCACGGGGTTCCAGCGCCGCGTGTGGGCCGCACTGCAGACGATTCCGTACGGCGAGACGAGGTCGTACCGCGACATCGCGGAGCAGGTCGGTGCCCCCACTGCGTTCCGCGCCGTCGGGCTGGCCAATGGACACAATCCGATCGGCATCATCGTGCCGTGCCATCGCGTAATCGGCGCCAGCGGGAGCCTTACGGGCTACGGCGGTGGGCTCGACCGCAAACGTCTTTTGCTCGATTTGGAAAAGAGCAGAACCGTCGCGACACTGTTCGACTGAACTCACGAATAGCACGCAAAAATGCCTGTGCCCCCCAACCGAAATTGGGGGGCACAGGACTTTAAATTGTGTTCGGCGGTGTCCTACTTTTCCACCCGTGGTGGGTAGTATCATCGGCGCTGGCTGGCTTAGCTTCCGGGTTCGGGATGGGTCCGGGCGTTTCCCTGCCGCTATGGCCGCCGTAACTTTGTGGTGTTGGTGTTTGGTGGCGGGGTGCGGTGTTGTGGTGGTGTGGTGTGGTTGCGGGCGTGTGTGTAAGTTTTCGGCCGGTTAGTGCCAGTTCCCTGAGCGCATTGCTGCGGGTGTAGGTCTGGTCTATTGATCCCGTGGTCTGCGGGGGGCCTTATCCCACTTGATGGGTGAGAAGCCTGGTCTTGGAGGGGGTTTCCCGCTTAGATGCTTTCAGCGGTTATCCTGTCCGAACGTGGCTATCCAGCGGTGCCCCTGGTGGGACAACTGGTGGACCAGAGGTTCGTCCGTCCCGGTCCTCTCGTACTAGGGACAGGTTTCCTCAGGCTTCTGACGCGCGCGGCGGATAGAGACCGAACTGTCTCACGACGTTCTAAACCCAGCTCGCGTGCCGCTTTAATGGGCGAACAGCCCAACCCTTGGGACCTGCTCCAGCCCCAGGATGCGACGAGCCGACATCGAGGTGCCAAACCATCCCGTCGATATGGACTCTTGGGGAAGATCAGCCTGTTATCCCCGGGGTACCTTTTATCCGTTGAGCGACACCCCTTCCACTCGGGGGTGCCGGATCACTAGTCCCGACTTTCGTCCCTGCTTGACATGTTCGTCTTGCAGTCAAGCTCCCTTGTGCACTTGCACTCGTCACCTGATTGCCGTCCAGGTTGAGGGAACCTTTGGGCGCCTCCGTTACATTTTAGGAGGCAACCGCCCCAGTTAAACTACCCGCCAGGCACTGTCCCTGAACCCGGTTCAGGGTTCGAGGTTAGAGGCCCAATACGGTCAGAGTGGTATTTCAACAATGACTCCACCCCAACTGGCGTTGGGGCTTCTTCGTCTCCCACCTATCCTACACAAACCGTATCGAACTCCAATACCAAGTTGTAGTGAAGGTCCCGGGGTCTTTTCGTCCTGCCGCGCGTAACGAGCATCTTTACTCGTAATGCAATTTCGCCGAGTCTATGGTTGAGACAGCTGAGAAGTCGTTACGCCATTCGTGCAGGTCGGAACTTACCCGACAAGGAATTTCGCTACCTTAGGATGGTTATAGTTACCACCGCCGTTTACTGGGGCTTAAATTCTCCGCTTCACCCCGAGGGGTTAACGGGTCCTCTTAACCTTCCAGCACCGGGCAGGCGTCAGTCCGTATACCTCGTCTTGCGACTTCGCACGGACCTGTGTTTTTAGTAAACAGTCGCTTCTCACTGGTTTGTGCCACCCCCTCCCGCTTGGGCCGCGAAGGGCTTACACGGTGTGGGGGTCCCCCTTCTCCCGAAGTTACGGGGGCATTTTGCCGAGTTCCTTAACCATAGTTCTCTCGTACGCCTGGGTATTCTCTACCTGACCACCTGTGTCGGTTTGGGGTACGGGCCGTGCACGTCCTCGCTAGAGGCTTTTCTTGGCAGCACAGGCTCACCGAATTCACCTCATCCGGCTATGCATCACCTCTCGGGAACACGAGCGACGGATTTACCTATCGCTCTCCCTACCGGCTTGCCCCAGTATTACCACTGACTGGTACGGCTACCTTCCTGCGTCACCCCATCGCTTACCTACTACCAAACGAAGATCCCACGCAGCAGATCACCCCCGGACACCCGAAAGTGACCGGTCAGTGACCGTTTGGGCGGTTAGTACCGCTGATTCGGTATGGGCGGGCGCACACGGGTACGGGAATATCAACCCGTTGTCCATCGACTACGCCTGTCGGCCTCGCCTTAGGTCCCGACTCACCCTGGGCGGACTGGCCTGGCCCAGGAACCCTTGGTCTTTCGGCGGGCAAGGTTCTCACTTGCCTTATCGCTACTCATGCCTGCATTCGCACTCCCCCACCCTCCACAGCACGATCACTCCGCTGCTTCACAAGACGAGGGACGCTCCCCTACCCAGCCAGACAAACGCCCGGCTGCCGCGGCTTCGGCGGTGTGCTTGAGCCCCGCTACATTATCGGCGCACAATCACTTGACCAGTGAGCTATTACGCACTCTTTCAAGGGTGGCTGCTTCTAAGCCAACCTCCTGGTTGTCTTCGCGACTGCACATCCTTTCCCACTTAGCACACGCTTAGGGGCCTTAGCCGGCGATCTGGGCTGTTTCCCTTTCGACGCACGGAGCTTATCCCCCGCCGTCTCACTGCCACGCTATACCTTACCGGCATTCGGAGTTTGGCTGACGTCAGTAACCTAGTAGGGCCCATCGGCCATCCAGTAGCTCTACCTCCGGTAAGAACCACGCAACGCTGCACCTAAATGCATTTCGGGGAGAACCAGCTATCACGGAGTTTGATTGGCCTTTCACCCCTACCCACAACTCATCCCCTCAGTCTTCAACCTAAGTGGGTTCGGGCCTCCACGCGGTCTTACCCGCGCTTCACCCTGGCCATGGGTAGATCACTCCGCTTCGGGTCCACAACACACCACTACACCACGCTTCACGCGCGGATACGCCCTATTCAGACTCGCTTTCGCTACGGCTACCCCACCCGGGTTAACCTCGCGACATGCCGGTGACTCGCAGGCTCATTCTTCAAAAGGCACGCCATCACCCCACCCGGGGGCTCTGACGGATTGTAGGCACACGGTTTCAGGTACTCTTTCACTCCCCTCCCGGGGTACTTTTCACCATTCCCTCACGGTACTAATCCGCTATCGGTCATCGGGACGTATTCAGGCTTACCGGGTGGTCCCGGCAGATTCACAGCAGATTCCACGAGCCCGCTGCTACTCGGGGACATGTGACAACAGATGACGCGTTTTCGCCTACGGGACTCTCACCCTCTACGACAGACCATCCCAGGCCACTTCGACTAACACACCATTTTCTGACTGCTGCCCCGGCCGGCGGACCAGGAACCACACACCCCACAACACCACACACACAACCCCCGCCGGGTATCACATGCGCGCGGTTTAGCCATCCTCCGCGTTCGCTCGCCACTACTAACGGAATCACAATTGTTTTCTTCTCCTACGGGTACTGAGATGTTTCACTTCCCCGCGTTCCCCCCCGCCGGCTATACATTCACCGACGGGTAACACGACATCACTCGTGCTGGGTTACCCCATTCGGACATCCTCGGATCAACGCTCGGTTGACAACTCCCCGAGGCATATCGCAGCCTCCCACGTCCTTCATCGGCTCCCGATGCCAAGGCATCCACCATGCGCCCTAACACACTTACACACAACAAAATCACACAAAACCAACCACACACCCCCACCCGGGGGTGCGCAGCGATTTCAGATGCTCGCAACCACTATCCACAACTCAAACACCACACCCCACCACCAAAGCAGGGCGACAACACACCCAACAAGCGTGTTGCCTCAGGACCCAACAGTGTGCCCGGCAGTAATTCAGACCGAAACCCCGCCCGATCAACGTTTGTTGCGCACCCGGCCCACGCCACTACAGCGCCGACCGCTTCACCTATCCCGCCGCGAACTCCCCACCCGATGCGGGGCGCGGGGGAAAAAACCATGGTGCTCCTTAGAAAGGAGGTGATCCAGCCGCACCTTCCGGTACGGCTACCTTGTTACGACTTCGTCCCAATCGCCGATCCCACCTTCGACAGCTCCCTCCCACAGGGTTAGGCCACTGGCTTCGGGTGTTACCGACTTTCATGACGTGACGGGCGGTGTGTACAAGGCCCGGGAACGTATTCACCGCAGCGTTGCTGATCTGCGATTACTAGCGACTCCGACTTCACGGGGTCGAGTTGCAGACCCCGATCCGAACTGAGACCGGCTTTACAAGGATTCGCTTAACCTCACGGCATCGCAGCCCTTTGTACCGGCCATTGTAGCATGTGTGAAGCCCTGGACATAAGGGGCATGATGACTTGACGTCATCCCCACCTTCCTCCGAGTTGACCCCGGCAGTCTCTCACGAGTCCCCGCCATCACGCGCTGGCAACATGAGACAAGGGTTGCGCTCGTTGCGGGACTTAACCCAACATCTCACGACACGAGCTGACGACAGCCATGCACCACCTGCACACAGGCCACAAGGGAACCCGTATCTCTACGAGCGTCCTGTGCATGTCAAACCCAGGTAAGGTTCTTCGCGTTGCATCGAATTAATCCACATGCTCCGCCGCTTGTGCGGGCCCCCGTCAATTCCTTTGAGTTTTAGCCTTGCGGCCGTACTCCCCAGGCGGGGTACTTAATGCGTTAGCTACGGCACGGATCCCAAGGAAGGAAACCCACACCTAGTACCCACCGTTTACGGCGTGGACTACCAGGGTATCTAATCCTGTTCGCTCCCCACGCTTTCGCTCCTCAGCGTCAGTTACTGCCCAGAGACCCGCCTTCGCCACCGGTGTTCCTCCTGATATCTGCGCATTCCACCGCTACACCAGGAATTCCAGTCTCCCCTGCAGTACTCCAGTCTGCCCGTATCGCCCGCACGCCAGAGGTTAAGCCCCTGGTTTTCACGAACAACGCGACAAACCACCTACGAGCTCTTTACGCCCAGTAATTCCGGACAACGCTCGCACCCTACGTATTACCGCGGCTGCTGGCACGTAGTTGGCCGGTGCTTCTTCTGTAGGTACCGTCACCTCACGGCTTCGTCCCCACTGAAAGAGGTTTACAACCCGAAGGCCGTCATCCCCCACGCGGCGTCGCTGCATCAGGCTTGCGCCCATTGTGCAATATTCCCCACTGCTGCCTCCCGTAGGAGTCTGGGCCGTATCTCAGTCCCAGTGTGGCCGGACACCCTCTCAGGCCGGCTACCCGTCGTCGCCTTGGTAGGCCAAAACCCCACCAACAAGCTGATAGGCCGCGGGCCCATCCCACACCGCAAAAGCTTTCCACCACACACCATGCAGCATGCGGTCCTATCCGGTATTAGACCCAGTTTCCCAGGCTTATCCCAAAGTGCAGGGCAGATCACCCACGTGTTACTCACCCGTTCGCCACTCGTACACACCCGAAGATGCGCTTACCGTTCGACTTGCATGTGTTAAGCACGCCGCCAGCGTTCGTCCTGAGCCAGGATCAAACTCTCCAAACAAAAACCATCCGAAGAAAACAAAACTGGCAAAAACACCACACCCCAACCCGGGGAAGCCAAAGCATGGCAAAAAACAACAACAAACAAAAACCACCAAACACACTATTGAGTTCTCAAACAACACACCCGGTCTGCGGGCAACCCTGCCACTATACTCCGCCTGACAGGGTGCGTCAAACCGCTCGCGCGGCGAGAGCTAACCGCGCGGCACGGCCTGTTATTGCGAGTCTACTCGCTGCCGACGCGCTCGATCTCGGCGCCCAAACTGGTCAGATTCTCGACGAATAGCGGATAGCCCCGGTCGATGTGGAAGACGTCGTGCACCTCCGTGTCGCCGTCGGCCACCAGGCCGGCCAGCACCAGCCCGGCGCCGGCCCGGATGTCCGACGCCCAGACCGGCGCGCTCGACAGCTGGGGCAGGCCGCGGACGACGGCGTGGTGGCCGTCGGTCCGCGCATCGGCGCCCAGCCGGATCATCTCCTCCACGAACCGGAACCGCGCTTCGAACACGTTCTCGGTCACCATCGACGTGCCGTCGGCAATACACGCCAGCCCGATCGCCATCGGCTGCAGGTCGGTCGGGAAGCCGGGGAACGGCAACGTTGCGACGTTGATCGCCTTCGGACGCTCGTACTGCACCACCCGGAAGCCGTTGTCATGCTGGGTGACCGTGGCGCCAGCGTCGTGCAGTTTGTGCAACACCAGCTGAAGATGCGCGGGGTCCACACCCGTGACCGAGATGTCGCCGCGGGTCATCGCTGCGGCGATTCCCCACGTCGCGGCGACGATGCGATCGCCGATCACGCGGTGTTCGGTCGGGTAGAGCCGATCTACACCAGTGATGGTCATCGTCGGTGAGCCGGCGCCCTCGATCTCGGCCCCCATCTGGCTGAGCATCGTGCACAGGTCGACGACGTCCGGTTCGCGGGCGGCGTTGTGAATCGTCGTCACGCCGTCAGCGAGGACCGCTGCCATCAGGATGTTCTCGGTGGCGCCGACGGACGGAAATTCGAGCTGAATCTCCGCGCCCCGCAGGTGATCTGCCTCGGCGACCACGCACCCGTGTTCGATGTTGCACTTGGCGCCCAGCTGCCGGAGTCCCGCCTGATGCATGTCGAGGGGCCGCGAGCCGATCGCGTCGCCACCCGGCAGCGCCACACGGGCGCGCTTGCAGCGCCCGACCAACGGTCCCAGCACGCACACCGACGCCCGGAACTGCCGAACCGCGGCGAAGTCCGCGTCGTATTTGGGCTCATCGGGTGACGTCACACGCACGGTTCCGTCGTGGAGTTCGACGTTGGCGCCCAGGCCGCGCAAGACCTCGGCCATCAGCGGAACGTCGAGGATGTCGGGGCAGTTCGTGATGGTGCTGGTGCCCTCGGCAAGCAGCGCCGCCGCCATCAGCTTGAGCACGCTGTTCTTAGCACCACCAACAGCGACCTCCCCCGACAACCGGTTGCCGCCGGTCACCACAAAGCGCTCGCTCACGCCGGTTAGTGTAAACAGCGCGGTTCCCAATGTCAGTCTGGCCGGTACGGTTTGACCATGGCAGTACATCTGACCCGCATATACACCCGTACCGGTGACGACGGGACCACCGGATTGAGCGATTTCTCGCGGGTATCCAAGAACGATCCCCGCTTGACGGCGTACGCGGACTGTGACGAAACGAATGCCGCCATCGGCGCGGCGGTCGCCCTGGGCGAACCCGATCCAAAGATGATGGCCGTCCTTCGTCAGATCCAGAACGATCTGTTCGACGCCGGCGCCGATTTATCCACGCCGGTCGTGGCGAATCCGGAACATCCGCCGCTGCGTATCACGCAGGACTACATCGACCGGCTCGAAAAGTGGTGCGACACTTACAACGCCGGACTCGGAGCACTTAATTCCTTTGTACTGCCGGGTGGTTCTGCTCTGTCATCACTGCTACACGTGGCCCGTACTGTGGCGCGACGCGCAGAGCGGTCAGCCTGGGCAGCCATTCAGGCGCATCCAGACACCGTCTGCGCGCTGCCCGCGAAGTACCTCAACCGGTTGTCGGACTTGCTTTTCATCCTGTCCCGGGTCGCCAACCCCGACGGCGACGTCCTGTGGAAGCCCGGTGGCGGCGCGACGGCTGAAGGCTAATCCCTAAGCCATGCGCCTGCGAGCACGCGGTGACGGCCGCGACTCGAGCCACGACAGGAACGCGGTCAACGCGCCGCGGTCGAGCGCCATTTCATAGCCGCGTCGTCGATCCGGCCCGGTGTCGCGCAGTTCGAGGACGACGATCTCGGCGGTCATGATGTCGAACTCGTCGCCGCGGGGTGCTCGCCGCGAGACGATCTCCAGCCCGCGGCGGCTGAGCCTGCGATCCGGCCACAACCGGGGGCTGGAGAGCCGATAAAAGTCCGCTTCGCCACCCTTGTAGCGGACCACACCGTGCCGCCAACCGTGACCGCCGACGGCGGGAATGTCGCGCAGAATGGCCGCTGTACCGCCATGACGGAGCTTCCAGAGCCGGTAGCTGAGTGCCAACACGGCAAGCAGCAGGACGGCGACGAGCACGGC
The DNA here is from genome assembly GCA_963811535.1 of uncultured Actinomycetota bacterium. Lineage (GTDB taxonomy): Bacteria > Actinomycetota > Actinomycetes > Mycobacteriales > Mycobacteriaceae > Mycobacterium. The sequence continues at coordinate 946,640 of CAWERF010000006.1, forward strand.
CATGATCATCATCGGCGCGCTCATCGCCGGCGGGCCCTCCTAGTCGATTTCGCCCAACGCACGCAGCCTGGCCCGGCCCCTGGCAGCGGTACGAGGATCGTCGGACTCCGAATCCCGCCTGGCGCTGTCGGCGTCGATCTCCGATTCGAATGCAGCTGACTCCGCCAGGATGATCACGCCCTGATCGGTCACCGACATGAATCCGCCGTCCACGGCGATCCGCAGGTCGTCTTCGCCTTCGCGCTCCACACGCACCATCGCGTCGTCGACCAACTGCGCCACGAGCGGGATGTGCCGCGGCAGGATGCCGATCTCGCCGGCCGTCGTGCGGGTGAACACGAATGTCCCCTTGCCGGACCAGATCTTGCGCTCGACGGCGACGATGTCGACGTCCATATCGGCCACGTCACAACACCTTTCGGGTCATCGGCGGCTAGCTTTCGTCTCTGGATTCGTCGTCGCCGGAGCCGTTGTCGCCTTCGTCGCTCTTGGCGGCGGACGCGCCGTCGTCCTTGGATTTGTCGATCTTGACGCCGAGGCTCTCGGCCTTGCGCTCCAAGTCCTCCAGACCGCCGATCAGGAAGAACGCCTGCTCGGGCAGGTGGTCGAACTCACCCTTGGTCAGCCTGTCGAACGCGTCGATGGTTTCCTTCAGCGGAACCGTCGAACCGGGCTGACCGGTGAACTGCTCGGCCGCCATCATGTTCTGCGAAAGGAAACGCTCGATTCGGCGGGCACGGTTGACCAGCTGCTTGTCTTCCTCGGACAGCTCGTCGATACCCAGAATCGCGATGATGTCCTGAAGATCCTTGTAGCGCTGCAGGATTCGAATGACCTCCTGCGCCACGCGGTAGTGCTCCTCTCCCACGATGCTCGGGTCGAGGATCGTGGAGCTGGACGCAAGCGGATCGACGGCGGGGAAGATGCCCTTCGAGAACACCGTTCGGCTGAGTTCGGTGGTCGCGTCGAGGTGCGCGAACGTCGTCGCCGGGGCCGGGTCGGTGTAGTCGTCGGCGGGCACATACACGGCCTGCATCGACGTGATGGATCGGCCGCGCGTCGAGGTGATCCGCTCCTGCAGCTGGCCCATCTCGTCGGCCAGCGTCGGCTGGTATCCCACCGCGGACGGCATACGGCCCAGCAGCGTCGACACCTCCGAGCCGGCCTGGGTGAACCGGAAGATGTTGTCGATGAACAGCAACACGTCCTGACCTTGCTCGTCACGGAAGAACTCGGCCATGGTCAGCGCCGACAGCCCCACCCGCATACGGGTGCCCGGCGGCTCGTCCATCTGCCCGAACACCAGCGCGGTGTCCTTGAGCACGTTGGCTTCGCCGAGCTCGACCCACAGGTCGTTGCCCTCACGGGTGCGCTCGCCCACACCGCCGAACACCGATGTGCCGCCGAAGTTGCGGGCGATGCGGTTGATCATCTCCTGGATCAGCACCGTCTTGCCCACGCCGGCGCCGCCGAACAGGGCGATCTTGCCGCCGCGCACGTAAGGGGTCAGCAGGTCGATGACCTTGAGCCCCGTCTCAAGCATTTCGGTGCGGGGTTCCAGCTCGTCGAACGGCGGCGGCTTACGGTGAATCGGCCAGCGCTGAAGGTCAGACCCGTAGCCCTTCTCGTCCAGGCAGTCGCCGAGGGCGTTCCACACATGTCCTTTGGTTCCGTCACCGACGGGAACCGAGATCGAGCTCCCGGTGTCGATGACCTCCACGCCCCGCACCAGCCCGTCGGTGGGCTGCAGCGAGATGCAGCGCACCAGGTTGTCACCCAGGTGCTGCTCGACCTCCAGGGTCAAGGTCTTGGCGAGCTCCTCGAACGTGATCTCGGCGCGCAGGGCGTTGAAAAGCTCCGGCACGGCACCACGCGGGAACTCGACGTCGACCACGGGGCCGGTGACCCGTACGACCCGGCCGTTGGTGTCTTTGTTTTTCTTGGTTGTTTCGCGTTCAGCAGTAGCAGTCATGTCGTTCGCTTTCTAAGGGCTTAGCGGTGAGCTTCGGCCAACGCATTTGCGCCGCCTACGATTTCGCTGATTTCCTGGGTGATCTGGGCCTGCCGTTCGCGGTTGGCCTGAAGAGTGAGGTCGCGGATGAGGTCGTCGGCGTTGTCGCTCGCCGACTTCATCGCACGCCGTCGCGACGCCGATTCGGAGGCGGCGGCCTCCAGCAGCGCGGAAAAGATCCGGGTCGTCACGTAGCGCGGCAGCAGGGACGCGAACAATGTTTCGGCGTCGGGTTCGAACGAGAACAGCGTGCGCGGCGCGTTGTCTTCTTCGTGGTATTCGACGACCATGGGCGCGATGCGCCGCGCCTCGGCAGGCGTCGACATCATCGAGCGAAACTCGGTGAACACGATGTGCAGCTCGTCGACACCGAGGACCCGGTCGGGGCCCGGGTTGTCCCCCTGCTCGTCGGCGCCGGCGTTGAACGCGTCCACCAGCGTCGAGGCGATCTCCTGAGCGTTCTCATAACTCGGCCGCTCCGAGAACCCCGTCCACGAGTCGGTGATGTCCCAGTTACGGAAGCGGAAATAGTTCAGCGCTTTTCGTCCCACCACAAAGACAACGGGCGTCTTGCCCTCTTCCCGCAGCAGCGAGAACAGTTCTTCGGCTCGCCGCAGCACGTTGGAGTTGTAGGCACCGCACAGGCCACGGTCCGACGCGATCACCAGAACCCCGGCGCGCCGCGGATTATCGCGTTCGACGAGCAACGGATGGTCCAGGGCGGACTCGTCAGCGAGGTCCGTCAACATCTTGGTGATCTCTTCGGCGTACGGCCGGGCCGCTTCGACCCGGGCCTGAGCCTTGGCGATCCGCGACGTGGCGATCATCTCCTGGGCCTTGGTGATCTTCTTGATCGACCCGGCGGAGCGGATCCGCCCGCGCAGCTCGCGGAGTGTGGCAGCCATCGGTGTCCTGACCTACTTCTTCTTCTCCGGCGGTGCCGGCTTGCGCACCCGCACCGACTCCTTCTTTTCGGCCTCGGCGGCCATGGCCCCGACGTGTTCGTCGGGAACGACCGAGCCGCCGCCGGACGCAGCGAAGCCCTTCTTGAAATGGTTGATCGCTTCGGTGAGCTTGTCGGAAGTTTCGTCGGTGAGCTGCTTCGACTCCCGGATCTCCTTGAGAATGCCGGAGTCCGACGCACGCACGTGATCGAGGAACTCGGCTTCGAACCGGCTGACATCCTCCACCGGGACCGAGTCGAGGAAACCCCTGGTGCCGAGGAAGATCGCCACCACCTGCTCTTCGACCGGCATCGGGTGGTGCTGCGGCTGCTTGAGCAGCTCCACCAGCCGCGCGCCGCGCTCGAGCTGCGCCTTGGTGGCGGCATCCAGGTCGGACGCGAACGCGGCGAACGACTCCAGCTCACGGTATTGCGACAGATCCAGCCGCAGTGATCCGGCCACCTCTTTCATGGCCTTGATCTGCGCTGCGCCACCGACGCGCGACACCGAGACGCCGACGTTGATGGCTGGGCGGACGCCCTGGTTGAACAGGTCGCTCTCGAGGAAGCACTGGCCGTCGGTGATCGAGATGACGTTGGTCGGAATGTAGGCCGAGATGTCGTTGGCCTTGGTCTCGATGATCGGCAGGCCGGTCATGGAGCCGCCGCCCATCTCGTCGGACAGCTTCGCGCAGCGCTCCAGCAGCCGCGAGTGCAGATAGAACACGTCGCCCGGGTATGCCTCGCGCCCCGGCGGGCGGCGCAGCAGCAGCGAGATCGCGCGATAGGCCTCGGCCTGCTTGCTCAGGTCGTCGAACACGATCAATACGTGCTTGCCGTCGTACATCCAGTGCTGGCCGATCGCCGAACCGGTATACGGCGCTAGCCATTTGAAGCCGGCCGAGTCGGATGCCGGTGCGGCGACGATGGTGGTGTAGTCCATGGCGCCGCCCTCTTCGAGGGTGTTGTGCACGCTGGCGATCGTGGTGCCCTTCTGGCCGATCGCCACGTAGACGCAGCGGACCTGTTGCTTGGGATCGCCGGACTCCCAGTTCTGCCGTTGATTGAGAATGGTGTCCACACAGATCGACGTCTTGCCCGTCTTGCGGTCGCCGATGATCAGCTGACGCTGGCCACGACCGATCGGGGTCTGCGAATCGATGGCCTTGATACCGGTCTGCAGGGGCTCCTTGACGCCCTGTCGCTGGACCACCGACGGCGCCTGGATCTCCAGCGCGCGGCGCCCCTCCGATTCGATGTCGCCGCGGCCGTCGATCGGCTGGCCGAGCGGGTTGACAACGCGACCCAGGAAAGCGTCCCCGATGGGCACCGACAGCACCTCGCCGGTCCGCTTGACCTGCTGGGCCTCTGCGATCTGCTCGAAGTCGCCCAGGATCACGGCGCCGATGTTGTGTTCGTCGAGGTTGAGTGCGACGCCGAGCACTCCACCATGAAACTCGAGCAGCTCCTGCGTCATGACCGAGGGCAGGCCCTCGACATGGGCGATGCCGTCACCCGCATCGATGACTGTGCCGACCTCCTCGCGGGCGGTGTCACTTTCGAAGCTCGCGACGTAGTCCTCGATCGCGCCCTGAATGTCATCAGCGGAGATTGTCAACTCTGCCATGGCCTTCTCGTCTTCCTGCTTCCGATGTCGGTCTGTCTCTTGATGTTTGGTCTTAATCCGGTAGCCGGGTCTTGGCCGCTGCCAGCCGCGAGGCCAGCGTGCCGTCGACGACCTCGTCGCCGACCGAGATCGACAATCCGCCCAGCGCCTCCGGATTGATCTGCAGCTGAGTCGAAACGGGATGGTTGTAGATGCGGCTCAACACCTCGCTCAGGCGGGTGCGCTGTGAGTCGCTGAGCGGCGCCGCCGCCTCGACGTGCGCGACCACCTCACCCCGACGAGCGACAACCAACGCGGCCAGCGCCCTGACCGCATCGTCTGCGCGTCCACCGCGCAGCAATCCGATGGTCTGCGTCAGCAGCGCGGCGGTGATCGGATTTACGCCCTCGGCATGACTCAGCACGTTCTTCAGCAGATCGACCCGACCCTCAACCGGGGTCGTGAAGTCGCCGAGCAGCGTGCCGAGCCGAGGCTGGGAATCCAGGATTCGCCCGAACCGGAACAGTTGTTCTTCTACCTCGTCGATCTGGTTCTCGCGGTCAGCACGCGCAAGCAGCGCCAGCCGCGCAACGTGCTCCAGACCGTCGATCAGATCCGAGTCCGCGGACCAGCGCCCGCACGCCGCGACTTTCAGCACCTCGAGCGCCGGGGCGGCGAGCTTGCCGCCGAACAGCCGTTCCACCATTCGGAGCTTGGGTGCGTGATCATCGGACGGGTCGGCGAGGTGCCTGGTCAGGATTGGTTCTCGGGCAAGAAGTCTGACGACAGACGCGAGTTCATCGGCGAGCTCGGACAGCGCGTCGGCATCCAGGTCGGCAACCACCTGGTCGAAGCGTTCAACCGTCGCGTCGAGCGACTCCCGGCTGGCCGAGCGCATTTTCGCGGTGACCGGGTCCGTCAAAACGGCCTCCGAGGGCGCCATCGCGTCCAGCTCGTCGAGGAAACGGTCGACCGTCGCAGAGCGCCTATCGGCATCGGAGACGTGGTCGCGCACCAATTCATTGGCACGGCCTACGGATTCGGTGCCGAGGTCTTGACGAAGTTGGCGGACGAGTTGGGCGCGCAGCAGCTGAATCTGCTGTTGCCCTTGAATTTTGACCCGCTCAACTTCGGCGTCGGCTTGGGTGCGCAGCTGCTCGATGATGCGTTCCGAGTCAACCCGAGCCTCTTCGACGACGTCCTTGGCCTCCGCCTTGGCCTCCTCGAGCGCTTTTCCGTGTGCCTTTTCGGCCTTGGCGAGCTGCTCTTTCGCCTCGGCGCTCTCCTCGAGCTGCTTGCGGACCGCCTCTTGCTGCGCGGTCATCAGTCGCCGCACCGGCGGGACTACGTAGCGCCACACCAGCCAGGCGATGACGGCGAAGCCGATGAGCTGTCCGATGAATGTCGCCATCTCGCTACCGCCCCGAGACAGTCGTCGTCGCTTCGCGGGATGTCCTGGGGCTGACGTCGGTTCCCAGCACGCGGGTGGCCAGCGCCGCCGCGAGCGACTCCACGGAGGACCGCAACTCGACGGCGATCGCGTCGCCTTGCTGCTTGAGCTCCTCCGCCGCGCGCTGCAGCGCTGCCTCCGCCTCCCCCGAGGCCCGGCCGCGCGCCTGCTCGATGACCTTGCGTCCCTCGGCCCGGGCCTGCTCGCGGATGCCCGTAGCCCCCTTGCGCGCCTGGGCCATCGCCCTCTGGTAATCGGACTCGGCGGCGGCGAACTGCTGTGAGGACTTGCGGTTGTCCTCCGCGGTCGTGCGGACCATGGCGTCGCGCTCCCGCAGCACCCTCGTGATGGGCGGCACCACGAAGGTGCCGATCACGCCGAGCACGATCAAGAAGATGATCAGCACGACGAAGAAGGTGCCGTTGGGGACGAGGAAGTTGTTTGTCCCGCCTTCCCCCGCGGCCTGGCTGGACGCCAGGACCGATGCGCTGAGGTGACCCATGGCCGTGAACTACCTACTTGACCGGGGTGGCGAACACGAACAGGGCCATGAACGCCAGGTTGATGAAGTACGCGGCCTCGACCAGACCGACGGTGATGAAGAACGGAGTGAACAACCGGCCTTGCGCCTCGGGCTGCCGGGCGATCCCGGAGATCAGCGCATTACCGGCGATACCGTCACCAATGCCGGCGCCGATAGCGCCGCCGGCCATGATCAGTCCACCGCCGATGAGCGCGCCGGCAGCGATAGTGGGATTCATTCCTATCCTCCTTGATAACTGGCAGGCCGTCCTACCAGGGTTTGTGGCAAGTCCCGGTTGCTAGTCATGGTTCTCATCGAGCTCCATCGACTGGCTGAAGTACAAGATCGTCAGCAGGGCGAAGATGAATGCCTGGATCGCGCCGACGAACAGGTCGAAGCTCTTCCAGATCGCGTTGGGCGCCCACATGATGTACGGCGGGAACAGCGCGATCAGCGCGACCAGGATGCCGCCGGCGAACATGTTGCCGAAAAGTCGGAGCGACAACGAGATCGGCTTGGCGATCTCCTCGACGAGGTTGATCGGCGCGAGGAATGCGACATGGCCCCTGAGCAGTTTCAGCGGGTAGCCGATGATGCCGCGGCGCCAGATGCCGGCCGCGTGGTAGGAGACGAACACGAACAGGGCCAGCGCCAGCACGAAGTTGATGTCTGAGGCCGGCGGCTTGAGCAGTTCATGTGTGTGACCCGACTTGTCGGTGTATTGCACTGGCAGGACGGACAGCCAGTTCGCGATCAGGATGAACACGAACAGCGTCACCGCCAGCGGAAGCACGAACGGGGCGATCCGCATGCCGATCGCGGTCTCGATCTGGTTGCGCATCTGAACGGTGATCGCTTCCCAGAACAGCTGAACCCCGTTGGGCACACCCGATGACGTGACCTTGGCGCGCAGGAAGAAGGCCAGCGCGATCACAATGACCGCGGCGATCGCCGTGGCCAGCACCGTGTCGATGTTGACGGTCATGCCGAACCACTCGACGGTGTCGTGCTGGCCGACCTCGATCGCTGCGTCGGCGAGGATCTTCTCACTCACGGTCTGTCGCCGTCCCTTCGGTTCCCTCCCCGCTCGCATCTGCGCTGGGCGCCGCCCCCGCCCCGGTACGTAACTTCTTCCACACCGGCAGCGCCGTCGTCAGCACCAGCAGCACCTGGAACAGCGCCAGGCCGAAGACCACGCCCAACCCGGCGGGCCGGAAGACGAATGCAATCGTCAACCCGATCACCGTGATGATCAACAGCCTGGTCGCCGAGTTCAGCGCCATCTTCCTCTTCAATGGGTGTTCGTGGGCCGTAATCGCTTCGACGGAACGCTGCACGAGCACCGCGTTGAGCAAACCGAGAATCAACCCCACTCCGAAGAACACACCGACCATCACGTGGCCCATGAATGCGGCGGCGCCGACCGCTGCGGCGGTCAGGGCGAGGCAGATGACGAGCAGCCGGATCGGTCTGAAGGCAACAGAGGGAAACACCAACGGCGCGTCCTGCGCTGGCGTCGTCACTTCGATACCTCAATCTCGCGTTGCTGGGAGATGCCTGATTGATCGGTGGGCGGCCCGCCGAGCGTATCGGAGGGCGATCGGCGCGCTGAAATCACCCAAGGAGCGACTCCTAATGTCGGTCGTAAATCGTCTCGTCGGATGCGACTCCGACGAACCGGGGGGCCGGCAACCCGTGGTGCTTCTTTCGGGTTCTACCAGCACCGTACCACATGGTAGGTGGCCCTAATCCGGTACCTACTACTTCTCGTCGTACATCTCTTCGCGACGCCGCAGCAGCGGGATTACGGTCACCACGATCGCCACCACGATGGCCGCCAACATGACCCCGCCGGCATAGCGGGGGTCGAAGAAAATCGTGCTGGCGGTGCCGAACGCGACGATGGCCACCCACAGGTAGATCAGTAGCACCACGCGGCGGTGCGAGTGGCCGATCTCCAACAGCCGATGATGCAGATGCATCTTGTCTGGGCTGAAGGCGCTTCGGCCCGCACGCGTGCGCCGCACGATCGCCAGCAACAGGTCCAGCATCGGCACGAACATGACCGCGACGACCAACAGGAACGGCGACAGCAGAGCGAACACATCGCGTGCGCCGTAGGCGTTCTGCGAGATCGGCCCCGCTGCGGTGGTGGATGCCGCGGCCAGCATCAGCCCGATCAACATCGAGCCGGAATCGCCCATGAAGATGCGGGCGCGATGGAAGTTGTGCGGCAGGAACCCGAGGCATGCCCCGGCCAGCACCACCGAAATGATGGCCGGCGGGTAGAACAGCACATCGCCCCCGTGGTCGCGCAGCAAACCAATGGAGAAGATGCAGATCGCCGACGCGGTGATCAGGCCGAGTCCGGCCGCGAGCCCGTCGAGCCCGTCGACGAAGTTCATCGCGTTGACGATCGCCACGGTCAGCGCCAGCGTCAGCAGGATGGACGACACCTGATCCAGCACGATGGTGCCGACCCCGCCAATGGGGATGTACAGCACGCTCCAGGCCACACCCATCGTGACCAACACGCTGGCCGCTGTGATCTGTCCGGCGAACTTGGTCAGCGCGTCCAGGCCCCACCGGTCGTCGATCAGACCGATGCCCATGATCAGGCCGCCTGCGACCAACACCGCCGGCATACCGAAGGAGTAGACGAAGCCGCGGGTGAGCGCGGGTAGTTGCGACGCCAGCAGCACGGCCGCGAGCACGCCGATGTACATCGCCAATCCGCCCATGCGGGGCGTGGGCGCCAGGTGGACGTCGCGCTCGCGTGGATGCGCGACCGCCCCCAGCCGGGTGGCGAGCACCCGGACCCAGCCGGTGCAGAAGTACGTGATGATCGCCGCGGTCAGGCCGACCAATGCCAATTCGCGCAGCGGCACACCGGCCCCACGATCTGACAGCGCCAGAAAATTGTGAGCCGCGGAGATCACCGGTGAACCGTACTGCACCAAGCTGAGATCAATCCCCCAGCGTGGCCGCGTCGACGCCGAGCACCGCGGCGACTTCAGCTGCGCCGACCGGCCCGAGGCGAAGGATGCGCGGCACCTCACCGGTCAGGTCCACGATGGTCGACGCCGCCTGCCGCTGCGACGGGCCGGCATCCAGATAGACATCGACCAGGTGGCCGAGCTGCCGGTGGGCGTCCCCGGCGGTGACCGCGGGAGGCTGACCGGAGATGTTGGCGCTCGACACCGCCATCGGCCCGACCTCGCGCAGCACTTCGATCGCCACCGGATGCAACGGCATCCGCAACATCACGGTGCCCAGCGCGTCGCCCAGATCCCATTGCAACGACGGCGCTTGGCGCACAACAAGGCTCAGCGCTCCGGGCCAGAACGCGCGCACCAGCTCGCGGGCCGCGTGCGACACCGACAACGCCAGGCCGTCGATGGTGTGCCAGGAACCGACCAGCACCGGCACCGGCATGTCGCGGCCGCGACCCTTGGCCGCCAGCAGCGCGGCCACCGCCGACGCGTCGAAGGCGTCCGCGCCGATGCCGTACACGGTGTCGGTCGGCAGCACGACCAGCCGGCCGTCCTTCACCGCACTGATCGCCGAGGCGATGCCGGTCTTGCGCTGTTGGGGGTCCGAGCAGTCGAAGATCGGGCTCATCGGGCCGTCTTCCGCCTGGCGGTGACGAACCGCGGTCGGCCGGCGAGGTCGCTGTGGCCGACGATCTCGTCGAATCCGGGTTCCAGCAACGCTTTCGCGGCCTCCGACGTGGTTTCGTCGTGCTCGACGGCGAGCAGTGCGCCGGGTTTCAGCCACCGGGTGGCCAGCGCGACGATCGGCTTGATGACGGCCATGCCGTCCGGGCCGCCGAACTGGGCCGCCGGCGGATCATGCTCTGCCACTTCGGGTTCGACGTCGGCGCCGTCGAGCAGGTAAGGCGGGTTGGCGACGACGAGGTCGACGCTGCCGTCGAGATCGGCGAACAAGCTCGGGTCGGTCACGTCCCCTTCACGCACGTCGACCCCGGTTCCCGCGCTGTTGCGCAGCGCGTATCGCAAGGCATCGGTGGAATTGTCGGCGGCGACCACCCGCGCGGCGGGCAGGTGCCGGGCCAGCGCGACGGCCAGCGCGCCGGAGCCGGTGCACAGATCGACGATCACGGGCCGTGACCCCAGCCGTTGGCGCATCGCCCACTCGAGCAGCGCCTCGGTCTCGGGGCGGGGAACGAAGACACCCGGCCCGACGTGCAGTGTGACCGGTCCGAATGCCGCGGTACCGATGAGGTGTTGCAACGGGATTCGGCGGGCCCGCGCGGTGACCAACTCGGCGAAACGGTCGGGAAAGTCGTCGCTGAGCTCGTCGATCAGCGACAGTCGACCACGGGTGGTGCCGACGACGTACGCGGCGAGTTCCTCGGCGTCCCCGCGCGGTGACGCCACGCCGGCACCGGCCAATGTGGCGGCCGCTTCGGCGACAGCGCGCCGCAGCACCATGGCGGGTCGAACGGGCCCTGGAATCGACCCGGTGCGCATCATGCGCTCTGCAGCCGGGACTGCTTGTCGGCGGCGGCCAGTGCATCGAAGAGCGGATCGAGGTCGCCGTCGAGTACCTGATCGAGGTTGTGGGCCTTGAATCCGATCCGATGATCGGTGATCCGGTTCTCCGGGAAGTTGTAGGTGCGGATCCGCTCGCTGCGGTCGACGGTGCGGATCTGGCTGGCACGGTCGGCCGACGCCTCCGCCAGCGCCTGCTCCTCTGCGATCGCCTGCAGCCGGGCCGAAAGCACCTGCATCGCCCTGATCTTGTTCTGCAGCTGCGAACGTTCGTTCTGGCAGGTGACGACGATTCCGGTGGGCAGGTGCGTGATGCGGACGGCGGAGTCGGTGGTGTTGACACCCTGGCCACCTTTGCCCGACGACCGGTACACGTCGACGCGCAGATCCGACTCGTCGATCTGCACCTGGCCGACCTCCTCGGGCTCGGGATAGACCAGCACGCCGGCCGCGGACGTGTGCACTCGGCCCTGGGACTCGGTGACGGGGACCCGCTGGACGCGGTGCACGCCGCCTTCGAACTTCAGCCGCGACCACACCCCGTCGGCCGAATCGCCCTTGCCGGCGATCGACAGCGTGGCTTCCTTGTAACCACCGAGGTCGGAGGTGGTTTCGTCAAGCACAGTGACGGTCCAGCCGTGCCGCTCGGCGTAGCGGATGTACATCCGCGCAAGGTCGGCGGCGAACAGTGCGGACTCCTCGCCACCCTCGCCGGACTTGACCTCGAGCACGACGTCGTCCGCATCGTGCTGGTCCCGCGGCGCGAGCATGTCCGTCAGTTGGGTGTCCAGTTCGGCGACGTGCGCCTGCAGCTCTTCGACCTCCTCGGCGAAGGATTCGTCGTCGACGGCAAGTTCACGCGCGGTCTCGAGGTCACCGCGGGCGGCCTCCAGTTTGCGGTAGGTGGCCACGATCGGCGCCACCTGCGCAAAGCGCCTGCCCACCCTGCGTGCCCTTGCCGGGTCGGCGTGCAGGTCGGGGTCGGCGAGTTGCCGCTCAAGGTCGGCATGCTCGTTCACCAGCGCGTCGATTACGGGCGCGCCGGTTTCGGTGCTGATGCCCCGCGCCATCTGTGTCACCTCCTACCCGGATATCAGGGTTGCCGAACGCAAACCGACGCCCGGCCTGCGGCTGGCGATGGGCGCAGCGACAGATCGGGCGTCGGAAAAGCAGCTACTTGTCGGCCCCGGCCTTGTCCGCCGACGCAGCCTTGCGCTTTCCGTAGCGCTTCTCGAAGCGGGCCACGCGGCCGCCGCTGTCGAGGATCTTCTGCTTGCCGGTGTAGAAGGGGTGGCACTGCGAGCAGACCTCGACGACGATCTGTCCGGTCTTCTTGGTGCTGCGGGTCGTGAACGTGTTGCCACAGCCGCAATGCACGGTGGTCTCGACGTAGTCAGGGTGAATACCCGATTTCATTGGTTTCCTCTTCAATCGTTGGCCGCCGGATCGCCGTCCATGACCTGGGGATGAGGCGTGAACCGGAACCAAGGTGTCTGGCGGACGATTATGCCAGGTCAACCGCCACCTGCCCAAACGCCGACGCGGTGCGACCTATTCCGGCCGGGAACACGGCCCGCATCGCATCGCCGGCGGCACAGTGGCGCGGACCACTTCCCCCGCCGTGGGGGCCGCCGCCACCCATCAATTACTCGGGGTACAACGTTGCGCCGGTGCGGGATCCGGGCTTCAACGCCTGGGGAATCTGGCTGTTCGGTATCTGGATCCCGCTGATCGGAATCGGCTAGCAAACACCGTGGACGGCCGCCCTGCACACGCAGGGCGGCCGTTTTTGTATCTAATTGTCTGGAACGCCAAAAAACCTGTCTGACAAGGGGATTAGCCCGCCCAGGACATACAAAGCCCGCACATAGCTCAATCATAGACAAGCTATCTAGCGTCAGTGCGTCGGGGTAAATCGGAGTCAAATGCCTCCGGACAAGGAGTACACGATGAACCTGAAGAAAGCCGTCGCGGGAGTTTCTCTCGCGGGCGGCGTGGGCTTGGCCCTCATGGGGGTTGGTTCAGGAGTCGCATATGCAGCGCCTGGTGGCGGCGGTTGTCCGCCGCAGGGCTGCGGAGGACCTGGACCCGGTGGACCGGGTCCCGGAGCAGCCCCGCACGGAGGTCCTCCGCCGCAGGCGGCCGACCCCCGCGGGCCGGCACCGCAGGACTTCCGCGGAGATCCCCACGGACCCGGTGGACCGCCCGGTGGCTGGCAGGGAGACCCTGGCGGACCGCGCGGATTCAACCCCGGCGGGCCAGACAGGCCGCCGGGCGACTGGCACCCGGGTGAGCCGGGTGGACCTGGTGACTGGCACCCGGGTGGGCCGGGCGGACCTGGCGACTGGCACGGACCCGGTGATTGGCACGGCGGGCCGCCGCCTCCTGGAGCGTTCCGGGGCTGGCGTGATGCGCCGTGGGGTGATGGACCCGCGCCGTGGGGCTGGGGGGCACCGCCACCGCCCGCTTGGGGTGGGCCGCTTCCGCCCCCGGGCGGGTTCTGGAATGGCGGGCCCATCAACTACTGGGGCTACAACGAGAACCCGGTATGGGATCCGGGCTTCAACCAGTGGGGCTTCTGGTTCTTCGGAATCTGGATCCCGCTGTAACGAGTCATCCGACAGGACGGCCGCCTAGCACCGGCCAGGCGGCCGTCCATCCACGGCAGATTTAGCCGAGGAGACTCAAAGTCCCCAAAGTCGTTGTCGCAGAATGGGAGTAACTAGGAGCAACGATGAAACTCAAACGACTTGCTGCCGGCGCCGCTGTTAGCGGCGGGCTGGCATTAGCGGCCATCGGACTCGGCGCCGGCGTGGCGTCGGCCGACCCATGGGTGCCGGGCCCCGGGCCGTGGCATCCCGGGCCCGGGTGGGGGTACGCCCCCATCGACGACTGGCACGGCCGATGGCACAACGCGCCGTGGGGAGAGGGCGTTCCGCCGTGGGGCTGGGGCCCGCCGCCGCCGGTGGCGTGGAACGGACCACTCCCGGCGCCCTGGGGTCCGCCTCCGCCGCCGATCAACTACTGGGGCTACAACGAGCAACCGGTTTGGGATGCCGGTTACAACCAGTGGGGCTTCTACCTCGGCGGGGTGTGGATCCCGCTCTAACGGGCTAACCGACGAAACGGCCGCCTTGCCGAGGGGCAAGGCGGCCGTTGCCGTCATCGGGTGGCTCAGGCCCCGCAAATATCAGGCCCCGCAAATATCAGGCGAAGTCCTCGTCCAGCGCTCCCGGCGCCGTCTTGGAGACCTGGACCAGGAACTCGTAGTTGCTCTTGGTCTTGCGCAGCTGCGACATCAGCAGGTCGATGGCCTGGTGTGAATCCAGGCCGGAGAGCACGCGGCGCAGCTTGTGCACGATCGCGAACTCGTCGGGCGACAGCAGGAGCTCGTCTTTACGCGTGCCCGACGGGTTGACATCGACGGCCGGGAAGACCCGGCGCTCGGCGATCTTGCGATCGAGCTTGAGCTCGGCGTTGCCGGTGCCCTTGAACTCTTCGAAGATCACGGTGTCGCCGGTCGAGCCCGTCTCCACCATCGCGGTCGCGACGACGGTCAGCGAGCCGCCCTCTTCGATGTTGCGGGCGGCGCCGAGGAACCGTTTCGGCGGGTAGAGCGCGGTCGAGTCGACGCCACCGGACAGGATCCGGCCCGACGCCGGCGACGCGTTGTTGTACGCGCGTCCCAGCCGGGTGATCGAGTCGAGCAGCACAACGACGTCCTTGCCCTGCTCCACCAGGCGCTTGGCCCGCTCGATGGCCAGCTCGGCGACCGACGTGTGGTCTGAGGGCGGCCGGTCGAACGTCGAGGCTATGACCTCGCCCTTGACCGAACGCTGCATGTCGGTCACTTCCTCGGGCCGTTCGTCGACCAGCACGACCATCAGGTGGCATTCCGGGTTGTTCCGGGTCACCGCGTTGGCGATGTCCTTGAGGATCGTGGTCTTACCGGCCTTCGGAGGCGACACGATCAGCGCGCGCTGACCCTTACCGATCGGCATGATCAGGTCGATGACCCGAGTTGTCAGGCGCTCGGTCGCCGTCTCGAGCCGCAGCCGCTGGTTCGGGTAGAGCGGCGTCAGCTTGCTGAAGTCCGGCCGCTTCTTGGCGTCGTCGACCGGGCCGCCGTTGACGGAGTCCAGGCGCACCAGCGGGTTGAACTTCTGCCGCTGGTTGGGCTGCTCGCCGTCCTTGGGCACGCGGACCGCGCCGGTGATGGCGTCGCCGCGGCGCAGGCCGTTCTTGCGGACCATGTTCATCGACACATACACGTCGTTGGGCCCGGCCAGGTAGCCCGAGGTGCGGACGAACGCGTAGTTGTCCAGCACGTCGAGGATGCCCGCAACCGGCTGGACGACGTCGTCCTCGCGCAGCTCCGGCTCGCCGTTGCCGTCACCGCCGGGCCGGTCGCCGCGGCGCCTGCGGTCCCGGAAGCGACGCCCGCGCCGGCCCTGCCGGCCTTCGCCGTCGTCGTCGCGGTTCTGCTGGCCACCCTGCTGGTCGCCGCCCTGCTTGGTGTCCCGGTCGGACTTGACGGTCGACGTGTCATCGGCCTTCGGCTTCTGCGAGCTCTCCCGTCCTGGAGCGCCGGGCTCGCGGGCGGCTGCGCGGCGGTCACGCCGCTGCTGTTCGGTGCCGGTGGCCGCCTCGGTGCCGGTGGCCGCCTCGGAGGGCGCTGAGCCGCCATCGGCCGGCGCCTCGGCGGTCTTGGTGTCAGCTTCGGCGCCGTCGGCAGCGGCCGGGCCACTTTCGCCGTTGTGCGCCTTGGCGTTTGGCTCGCCGCGCCGCTCGCGGATTGCGGCGATCAGTTCGTTCTTACGCATTCCGGACGCGCCTTTGACGCCTACCTCGTTGGCGAGCGCGCGCAGTTCCGGCAACACCATCGCCCCGAGCCCGCCATCGGCATTAGCCGTGGGAGCGTTCGAAGCGGATGGGGCTGGTTCGGAAGTTTGGATATCTGCTGGCACGGTGGCGGGCAGATCCGTATCGCCGGCGCCACTACCAGCCGCTATGAGGTCCGTATCAGTCACGGATGTCCTTTCTCTCCCCCGCTGACGCGGTCATGCGAGGGGTTCGTTGCATTCAGCCCAATCCGCTGAATGCCAAGGTCCCACCGCTGGGTTCGCAACGGTGATCGCAGAGGCTCGCGGTGCTACCGCGAACCGTCATCCCCGAGAAGATTTGGTGGTCGTCCTAGTGTCGGCGCAGGGGCAGATGCTGCGATTGCTGGACGGCACCGAGGATAACCCCCTTCTGTGCCGGAAGCAAGAAACGGCCGGTTGGCGTTACGCGGAGGCGCATTGAACGCAGCCGCGCACACGGCATCTGATTCAACCGCGCGTAGCGCATCTGGTTCAGTGCTGTGCCACGACGCCTGAGGTCCAGCGGACACCCGGACCGACTCTCATCTCGCGAACGACGAACTCTTTGGCGGCAGCAAACTCGAGTGCTTCAGCCGGTAAGTCGGACAGCGTTGTGAACGCGATCACAGCCGGTCCAGCCCCCGACAGAGCTGCCGCAACATATAAACGCCGCAACAAGCGCAGGTATTCCGCCGAGGCGGGCATCGCTGCGGCCCGCTGCGGCTGATGCAACCTGTCCTCGGTCGCCGCCAGCAGCAGGTCAGGCCGTTCGGTCAATGCGACCACCAGCAGAGCCGCACGGCTCACATTGAACCGCGCGTCCTCGTGGCTGACGTGCCCGGGCAGCAGCACGCGGGTTGCGGCCGTCAGGGACCGCTCTTGGGGTATCGCTGCGAAAACGCGGATATCTGGATGCAGCCGAAGGGGCACGGCCGAGTACGTTGCGTGATCAGTTGCGTGATCATCGGGGTGCTCCGTCCAGGACACCACCGCGCCGCCGAGCACCGCGGCGGACGCGTTATCCGGGTGGCCTTCGTACTCCGACGAGATCTGGATGAGCTGAGCGATGGTCAGCGGCTTCGAACCCGCTTGTACCAGAAGCCCGTTGGCCGCAGCCAGACCTCCGACGACGGCGGCGGCAGACGATCCCAGGCCCCGCGAGTGCGGAATGTCGTTGCGGCACCGCACCACCAGCCCGGGGGCGCTGGCCCCCGCGGCGGCCAGACCGTGCTCCACCGCTCGCACCACCAGGTGTTCGCGGCCGAGCGGGACTTGCCCGGCGCCCTCCCCTTCGACTTCAACCTGCACACCGGATTCGATTGTGGTGACGATGATCTCGTCGTAGAGGCTGAGTGCCAGCCCGAGACTGTCGAAGCCAGGACCGAGGTTCGCAGTTGACGCGGGCACCACAGCGCTGGCCGTCAGCCCAGCGGGAAGAGTCGCAGTCACCGGCAATCCGTTTCGCTTCAGACCAGACCAAGCTTGGCCACCACGGCAACCGGGTCGACCGGCACGGGCGACACCGTCGGCATGTCCTTGAGCGCGGTGTCTGGATCTTTCAGTCCGTTACCGGTGACGGTGCACACGACGGTTGAACCGCGCGACACCCAGCCGTCCTCGACCGACTTGAGCAACCCGGCGATGCTGGCCGCCGAAGCGGGTTCCACGAACACGCCCTCGCTCCGGGCGACCAGGTGGTAGGCGGCGAGGATCTCTTCATCGGTTGCGGCAAGGAACCGGCCGTTGGACTGCTGCTGGGCCTCGACGGCCAGACCCCACGACGCCGGTGAACCAATCCGGATCGCTGTGGCGATGGTCTCCGGCTCCTTGACCGGCTGGCCGAACACGAGGGGCGCCGCTCCCGCGGCCTGGGTGCCCAGCATTCGCGGCAGACGGTCAGACAGTCCATCGCGGTGGTACTCCCTATAACCCCTCCAGTACGCCGTGATGTTGCCGGCGTTGCCTACCGGCAGCGCATGCACGTCGGGAGCGTTGCCCAGCGCGTCAATGATCTCGAACGCCGCGGTCTTCTGCCCCTCGATGCGGACCGGATTGACGGAATTCACCAGCGCGACGGTGGGGAAGTCGGCGGTGGTCTTGCGGGCGAGTTCGAGGCAGTCGTCGAAGTTGCCGTCGACCTGAATGATCTTTGCACCGTGCATCACGGCCTGCGCGAGCTTGCCCATCGCGATCTTGCCCTGCGGCACCAGCACGGCGCAGGTGATGTTCCCGCGGGCGGCGTACGCGGCAGCCGAGGCCGACGTGTTGCCGGTCGACGCACACAAGACGGCCTGCTGACCGCGGGCGAGCGCGTCGGTGACCGCCATCGTCATGCCGCGATCTTTGAATGACCCGGTGGGGTTGAGGCCCTCGACCTTGAGGTGCACCGTGCACCCGCTCAATTCGGAAAGCTTCGTCGCGTGGATCAGCGGCGTCCCGCCCTCCAGCAGGGTGACCGGCGTCCAGTCGTCGCCGATCGACAACCGGTCCCGGTAGGCGGCGATGATTCCGGGCCACGGGTGGTGCACCGTCCCCCGCAAGCGGGTGGTGCCCCCAGTTCCGGTCGGGCTCATTCCCCGTTGCCTTCCAGTCGCAGCACGCTGGTCACGCTCTGCACGACGTCGAGGTCGGCAAGCGCGGCGACGGTGTCCGACAGCGCCGCGTCGGTGGCGGTGTGGGTGACGACGACGACGCGGGCACCGATCCGTTGGCCGCCGTCATCGACGACGCCCTCCTGCCTCACCTCGGCGATGCTCACCTCACGTTTGGCGAATTCGGCTGCGACGGTGGCCAAGACGCCGGGGCGGTCTGCGACGTTCATGCTGACGTAGTAGCGGGTCGGGATGAATCCGATCGGCGAGACAGGCAGCTGGGCGTACTTGGATTCACGCGGACCGCGGCCGCCCTGCACCCGGTTGCGGGCCGCCATCACCACGTCGCCCATCACCGCGGACGCGGTCGGTGTGCCACCCGCACCCTGCCCGTAGAACATCAGCCGGCCCGCCGCCTCCGCCTCGACGACCACGGCGTTGAACGCGCCGTTCACGGTGGCCAGCGGGTGGGTGAGCGGCACCAGCGCCGGATAGACCCTTGCCGAAACCCGTTGCTGCCCATCGTCGGTGGTGATGCGCTCACAGATCGACAGCAGCTTGATGGTGCGGCCGAGCGCACGCGCCGACTCGAAGTCGGCGGGCGTGACCTTCGTAATGCCCTCGCGGTAGACGTCGTCGGCGCTAACCCGGGTGTGAAACGCGATGGACGCCAGGATCGCCGCCTTGGCCGCGGCGTCGTACCCCTCGACGTCGGCGGTCGGATCGGCCTCGGCGTAGCCGAGCGCGCTCGCGTCGGCCAACGCTGTCGCGTAGTCCGCGCCGGTCGAGTCCATCTCAGAGAGGATGTAGTTGGTCGTCCCGTTGACGATCCCCGCCACCCGCAGCACGGTGTCGCCCGCCAGCGACTGTGTCAGGGGCCGGATCACCGGGATCGCGCCTGCGACAGCGGCTTCGAAGTAGAGGTCGACGTGTGCACGCTCGGCCGCCTGTGCCAGCTCGCCGGTGGACTGCGCGAGCAGCGCTTTGTTGGCCGTCACCACGGACTTGCCCATTTCGAGCGCGCCCAGGATGGCCTTGTGCGCCGGCTCCACCGGGCCCATCAGCTCGACGACGATGTCGACGTCGTCGCGCGACACCAGCGCGTCGACGTCGTCGGTGAGCAGTTCGACCGGCACGCCGCGATCGGCGGCCATCCGCCGCACCCCGATACCGCGCAGCTCGAGCGGCGCGCCGATGCGCGCGGCCAGGTCGGCGGCGCTGTCCTCGATGATTCGCACCACCTCGCTGCCGACATTGCCCAGGCCCAATACGGCTACACCGACTGCCTTTTCGTCACCGGTCATGCGCTCGTCACCTCCAAACTCAACAGGTCGTCCACTGTCTCCCGGCGCAGGACCAGGCGAGCTTGGCCGTCGCGCACGGCCACCACAGCAGGGCGGCCGATCAGGTTGTAGCGGCTCGACATCGAATAGCAGTAGGCGCCCGTTGCGGCGACCGCAAGCAAGTCACCGGGCACGACGTCGTCGCTCACCCAGGCGTCACGCACGACGATATCGCCGCTCTCGCAATGCTTTCCGACGATCCTTGCGAGCGTCGGCGCCGCGTCGCTCGCGCGCGACACCAGCCGAACGTCGTATTCGGCGCCGTACAGGGCGGTGCGGATGTTGTCACTCATACCGCCGTCGACGCTGACGTAACGCCGGTGGGCGGTCGCCGCGACCGCGACGTCCTTGACGGTCCCGACCTGGTAAAGGGTCACGGTGCCGGGCCCGGCTATCGCGCGCCCGGGTTCGACGATCAGGCGCGGCGCGGGCAGCCCGGCGAGCGCGGACTCGTTGCGAACAATCACGCCGAGCTTGGTGGCCAGATCCGCAACGGGGGGTGGATCGTCCTCTGGCAGATACGAGATGCCCAGGCCGCCGCCGAGGTCCACGCTGGCGATCTGCGACGTCTTGCCCACACCGAACTCCGCAACGATGTCGTGCAGCAACCCGATGATGCGGTGAGCGGCGAGTTCGAACCCCGCAACGTCGAAGATCTGTGAGCCGATGTGGCTGTGCAGCCCGACCAACCGCAGGTTATCGGTCGCGAAAACCCGCCGCACCGCGGCCATGGCCTGGCCACCGACCAATGACAACCCGAATTTCTGGTCCTCGTGTGCGGTGGAGATGAACTCGTGGGTGTGGGCCTCGACGCCGACCGTGACGCGAACCAGGACATCCTGCACGACCCCGAGTTCCCCGGCGATCTTGTCGAGCCGCTCGATCTCGGTCATCGAGTCCAGCACGACGTGCCCGATGCCCGCCTTGACCGCGGCGGTCAGCTCCGCGACGGATTTGTTGTTGCCATGCAACGCGATCCGGTCGGGGGGGAACTTCGCATGCAGCGCGACGGCCAGCTCGCCGCCGGAGCACACGTCGAGCGACAGTCCTTCTTCGTCGATCCAGCGCGCGACCTCGGTGCACAGAAACGCCTTCGCCGCGTAGTGGACGTTCTGTCCGCCACCGAACGCCGAGGCCATCTCCCGGCAGCGCGAGCGGAAGTCTTCCTCGTCGACGACGAAAAGCGGGGTGCCGTAGTCGCTAGCGAGCGTGGTCATCGGAACACCGCCGATGCTGGCGACGCCGTCGTCGCCGCGAACTGCATTGCGCGGCCAGACGTTGGGCGCCAACCGCAACAGGTCGCGCGGCGTCGCGGGCCGCGGTAGCGCGGACGCGTGGTGGACTTCTTCGGCGTGCCGGGGACCGGCCGGATGGACGTTCACATCCGCTCCGGGGCAGTGACGCCGAGGATGCCCAGACCGTTTTCGATGACCTGCCGGGTGGCCTGGCACAACGCAAGCCGCGCGGTGTGCAGTTCGTTGGGCTGCTCATCGCCTTGGGGCAGCACCCGGCATGAGTCGTAGAACCGATGGTAGTCGCCGGCGAGGTCCTCGAGGTAGCGGCTGATCCGGTGCGGCTCCCGCAGCGCAGCAGCGCTTTTCAGCACCCGCGGGAATTCGCCGAGGTTGCGGATCAGGGCGCCCTCGCGCTCGTGGGTGAGCAACTCGAGGTGGCTGGTGTCGGGGATCAATCCGAGTTCGGCCGCGCTGCGTGCCAGCGCCGACAGCCGCGCGTGCGCGTATTGCACGTAGTAGACCGGGTTTTCGTTGGACGCCGACGACCACAGCGCGAGGTCGATGTCGATCGGCGTGTCCACCGAGGACCGGATCAGCGAGTAGCGGGCGGCGTCGACGCCGATCGCCTCGACCAGGTCGTCGAGGGTGATCACCGTGCCGGCGCGCTTGCTCATCCGGACGGGCTGGCCGTCGCGGACCAGGTTGACCAACTGCCCGATGAGCACCTCGACTGTGTCAGGGTCGTCGCCGAGGGCGGCGGCGACGGCCTCGAGCCGCGCGATATATCCGTGGTGGTCGGCGCCGAGCATGTAGATGCACAGGTCGAAGCCGCGCCGGCGCTTGTCGAGGTAGTACGCGACGTCGGCGGCGATATAGGCGGGCTGGCCGTCACTCTTGATGACGACTCGGTCCTTGTCGTCGCCAAAGGCACTGGTGCGCAACCAGGTTGCGCCGTCCTTCTCGTAGATGTTGCCCGTTTCGCGCAGCCTGGCGATCGCCTCGTTGACACGGCCACTGCTGTGCATCGACTCTTCGTGCGTGTACACGTCGAAGTCGGTGCCGAAGTCGTGCAGCGACTGCTTGATGTGGTCGAACATCAGCTCGACGCCGATCGACCGGAAGGTCTCACTGCGCTGCGGCTCCGGCTGGCTCAGCGCGTCGGGCGCCTTCTCGAGCACCTGTGCCGCGATGTCGCCGATGTAGCTGCCGGCGTAGCCGTCCTCGGGCGTGGGTTCGCCTTGCGCCGCGGCGATCAGCGACCGGGTGAAGCGGTCGATCTGCGCGCCGTGGTCGTTGAAGTAGTACTCGCGTACCACCTCAGCGCCCTGAGTGGACAGCAGCCGGCCCAGCGCGTCCCCGACCGCGGCCCAGCGGGTGCCCCCGATGTGAATCGGCCCGGTCGGATTGGCCGAGACGAACTCGAGGTTGATCTTCTGTCCGGCGAGCGCGTCGGAGTGGCCGTAGCGATGGCCGGCATCGATGACGTTATCGACGATGACGCCCTGGGCGGAGGCGACCAGCCGCAGGTTGACGAATCCGGGCCCGGCGACGGTGGCCTCCGCGATTCCGTTGACGTCGTTCAGCGCATCCGCCAGCCAGCCCGCGAGCCCGCGGGGGTTGACGCCGACCTTCTTGCCGAGCTGCAACGCCAGGTTGGTGGCATAGTCACCGTGATCGGGGTTGCGGGGGCGCTCGACGGTGACCGTCGCGGGCAGCGCGGCGGTGTCGAGGCCGTGCTCGGTCAGCACCGCGGTGGCGGTGTTCTTGAGCAGCTCGGCCAGGTCGGCGGGGGTCACGAGGGTCCATCCTATGGTCTGGCGCCTAGCCAGCCCGAATCCGTTTCCGACTGCTCGGCAGTCATGACGATGCGTTAGTCTGTCGGAGCCCATCGGCGCAGCGTCACAAGCGTGCGCCCCCGTAGCTCAGGGGATAGAGCGTCTGCCTCCGGAGCAGAAGGCCGCAGGTTCGAATCCTGTCGGGGGCACTCGAGTTCGCGCAGGTCAGAGCCATTTTTGGGGCCTTGCCAGGCCGCCCGCACCCTCCGCGCACCCTATCCCCTCGTATTCGCTGTCACCCTCTCTGTCACCCTCTGTCACCCTCTGTCACTTTCCCAAATTCGCTGACGGCCTGACCCGGCGTGTCGCGCAGGTGACCGCTGACCACGGCACAGGCGTCCGCCAGCCGGGGCGACACGGGCGCGCGTACAACTTCGGCGGTAGCGCATGCGAGAAGAACATCGCCGCAGGCGGTTCCGCGACCGAAGTCTCATAGGTCCCGCAAGACGCAAAGGCCCCGCACGCCTAGGGCGTGTCGGGGCTTTTGCGTTATATCTCGCGAACGAGTTGTTACTGCCCCCACTGGAAACAGCCGACGCCGGGCGCGCAGCCGCCGCCGCCCCACGGGCCACCGGAACCGCACGCTCCTGCGGCGGTGCAGCCGGCGCCGCCGCCGGGGCCACCGGAACCGCACGTTCCATCGGCGGTGCAGCCGCCGCCGCCGCCCGGGCCACCCGAACCGCAGACGCCATTGGCGCAGCCGTTACCGCCTGGATCCTCGGGGGCAAATTGAGTGATCGAACTTCCTGCCGCCACCGCATAGGCGTCCGCCACCGCGTACGGCGCCGCGGCGATCGCCGTCGCAGCCATACCCGCCATGAACAGCGGAGCCATGAATTTCAGTTTCGCCATCATGCATCCGGTTTTACCACTTCCCTGTGCACGTAAACACCTCGTTTTCGAGCGAACCCTATGAGTCAGCTGAGCTGCGGAATCACCACTGCAGCAAGTCGTTCCCGAGCGGCCGGTGCGGTGTCGTCGCGGTCGGCGCGACCGTCGCTGAGGATCGCGAGCAAACGGTGGTGCCGCGTGCCTGTGTTTGCTGCAGGCGGCTGGTGTGGCGCCAGATACTGGCCCCGCCCGCCGACTGGGCCGGCGTGCGCGACCGCTGGCAGATCGCTCATCTGGTGCGCACCACCACCGCCGTGTGCGCGCTTATGTTCCCCAGCCCGAGACCCGCATCACGGTCGGCGACGAACTGCTCATCGTCACCACGACCAAGATGCGGGAAGCAGCCGAACGAAGACTGCGTGCGGTGAATCGCCGCGACAAGCTGGCCTACTGGTCCGACCAGTGCGGCGATCCTGAGTGAACTTAGGAGCGAATCTCGTTGCGCCTTAGTCATCGTGCTGCACGCCAATGCAGACTTTGCTTGTGCGCTCTAGTCACGGCGACGGTTCGGCGACGTTGCTGCGCTACGCTCCTACAGGTTCACACCAAAGAGGTTGACGCACAGGGCGGATGCGCAGTTACCGACACTGGTTGCGCCCGGCGGTTCGACGGCGATGTTGATGCCACCGCCGGTGTTGTTGCCCGAGCCCATGCTGCCGTCACCCACGACCGCGAAGTTGGCGCCGAACAAGGCGCCGGATTCGACGACGTTGTTGCCCGAGTCCGTTGTGTTGCTCCCCGACACCGCCGAGCGTTGACGTTTTTCGTCGACACCTGCGGGAGCCTGTGCCTGGTGTGTATGCCGTCGACAACGAGCTGTACCGCGAGCTGGTGCACGAGCCTGAGGCCGACCGCAAGCGCGCGATCGAGGAAGCCGAGCGCAGACGGGTGTTGGGTCAGTCCTACACCAAGAGCGATTATTTGCGAGACCGCCACAACCGCGAAGCGTGAAAGCGCCGGAGAGAAGCCGGGCCTGACTGATGGTCCCGATTGGAAGGCTTCCCGCGCGCATGGTGACGACACAGCCGACTGAACTAGGTAGGCGCAAACAGGCAGTGCCGAGACGCCCACTGCCGCAGGCGGGCGAGCAGCTGAGGCCGGCTGCCACGGTGAGTGCGAAGAGCGTGAACGTGAAGAGGACATCGGTCCGGCGATCGAGCGGGCAGATGCCAGCGGCGCGACCGCGGTCGTCCACGTCGGTATCGACCCGAAGGCGAATTCGAAGGAGATGCCGAACTACGGCGAGTTCGGAACGTGGTATGCAGAAGGCACGCAGTAAGCGGAGGTGACGTGATGCGCGAATACCTGAAGTTCTACATCGACGGCCGGTGGGTCGATCCGATCGAGGGCAAGACCCTGGATGTCGACGACCCGAGGACCGAGCAGGTTTGCGGCAGGATCTCGGTGGCTTCGGCGGCCGACGTCGACTCGGCAGTAAAGGCGGCCCGGCGGGCCTTCGCCACCTGGTCGCTGAGCACTCGTGAGCAGCGGCTGGACCTGCTTCAAGCGATCCTTACGCAATACCAGAAGCGTGCCGGCGACCTCGCCGAAGCAGTGAGCGAGGAGATGGGCGCGCCGGCGTCGCTCGCGGCCGGCCCGCAGGTCGGCCTCGGCCTCAACCATCTGTTGCTCGCGATTGACGTGCTGAAGAGTTTCAGGTTCGAGGAGCAGCAGGGCGCCACACTCGTGGTCAAGGAGCCGATCGGCGTGTGCGGTCTGATCACGCCGTGGAACTGGCCGATCAATCAGATCGCCTGCAAGGTCTACCCGGCCCTGGCGACCGGCTGCACCATGGTCCTTAAGCCTTCCGAAGTGGCGCCGTACTCGGGCTACATCTTCACCGAGATCATGGACGCCGCCGGCGTGCCTGCCGGTGTGTACAACCTCGTCAACGGCGACGGCCCGACCGTCGGCGCCGCGCTGGCGAGCCACCCCGACATCGACATGGTCTCCTTCACCGGTTCGACTCGAGCGGGCGTCGACGTCGCCAAGAACGCGGCCGCGACGGTGAAGCGGGTGACCCAGGAGCTCGGCGGCAAGAGTCCCAACATCGTCCTTGACGATGCGCACTTCGCCAAGAGCGTCGGCGCCGGAGTGGTCACCATGATGGTCAACTCCGGTCAAAGCTGTAACGCGCCGTCGCGCATGCTCGTGCCGAACTCCCGCATGGATGAGGCGATCGCGATCGCACGCACTGTGGCCGGGGGCGTCAAGGTGGGCGACGCCAACGACAAGACCGCGATCGGACCGGTGGCGTCGAACGCACAGTTCGACAAGGTCCAGCGCCTGATCCACAACGGCATCGAGGAGGGCGCCACTGTGGTCGCCGGTGGCGCCGGCCGCCCCGACGGATTGGACACGGGCTACTACGTCAAGCCCACCGTCTTTGCCGGCGTGTCCAACGACATGACCATTGCCCGTGAAGAAATCTTCGGGCCGGTGCTGTGCATTCTCGGCTACGACGACATCGATGAAGCGGTCGAGATTGCCAACGACACCGGATACGGTCTGGCCGGCTATGTCTCGGCGGCCGACCTCGACGCGGCCCGTGCCGTGGCCCGACGGATCCGGGCGGGCTCGGTGGCCATCAACCACGCCTTCGACCTGGGTGCGCCCTTTGGCGGCTACAAGAAAAGCGGTAACGGTCGCGAATGGAGCGAGTTTGGCTTCCACGAGTACCTGGAGACCAAAGCCACCATGGGATACGCGCCTGCGGCGGCCGCCGGTTAGCCGCGCGCCGCGCCAACGCGCCTGTTGACCGCGGCGTTTCGCGCCGGGCCGGGATAGGGCGCCTATCATGACGGAAGGTTGTTACTGGTCCAGCGCCCGCATCGTCACAGCCGGTGCACGGTCTTCGCCTCAGGTCTGCGGGGTGTGCCGGCGAGACGATAACTCACCCGTTGGCCTATCTCCGGCGTTCCGTCGCCGAGGATCTGCGAGATATGAACGAACACATCCACACCGTCGCTGTCGGGTGTGATGAACCCGAAACCGAATTCATTGTTGAACCAATGGATAACGCCGTAATCAATCGTGCCCATGGCGGCCGACGTCGCGTCGAGGCGCTTCGGCGCGGCCCGTTTCGGCAGGGTCTGCTCGCCGTCATCGATGCGCTTGGTATCGGCGACGTCGCCCGCTGTCATCATGAACTCTTACTCCCTACGGCTATTCGGCGGTCCGGCTGTCTAGTGCCGTCGAGAGAAACCTACGTGCGCACCGCGACGCGCGGTAGAGTCGTTGGACTCCCCGCGCCCCGCCGATGGACTCCAACACGTTGTGGGATTGGTCACACGCGCCGGTTTTCTTCTGGTTGATCGCAACCCTCGCGCACTCCCGCTGGTGCCCAAAGGTTTCCGCGTCGCGCATGTGTGTAGCCCGGTAGCGCCGTGAACATCGCGGTACGGCACTCGTCGACGCGCTGGCAATGGGCTCAACGGGACCTCTTTCAACGCTAGCGGACCGCGACAACCCATATCGACCGCCGGGGCGGCGAGCAAGATTTCCGCGAAGTGCCGTGCGACAACAGTTGTGAGGGCCGAATATCGGGATTAGCAAATCAATCTGTCGCAGACAACACACACGAATCGGCTCGGCATCCAACAGCCGTCCGGGTAAAACACCAATGACTGCACCACCACCACAACAACAAGAACAGAGGAGCAGGACGGCAATGTTGTGATTTCGGGTGGTGTGGCTGTCAGCGGCTGGATGCGACCATCGGCAGGCTCCCCGATCCCAACCAACGAGTTCCCTTGGCCTCAATCGCGTTCAGCCGCAGCGAGTGCGTCAACGATCATCAGCGGGCGCTCGCCGAGGCGATACGCCGCCGCACCGATAGGCTTACGTTCGCGCCGCCCGAGCAATGGGTGTCATGTCAGGCTGCGCTGCGCGTTGTCGCCGCGAAAACGTGGCCGATCTTGATCGATGATAACGGCGCCCGGCGTTGGCCGACGCATCACGCCTGACCGAACAGCTACGAACAAACGATGAGTCCTAGCCGAACTGCTCTGCTGGACAAGCTATCGGACGCGGACGAGGGTATTTGGCCACGAAAACGCGTCGAGGTGGCGCTCGACCTGGGGCGCATCCGCGAGCCGGATCGGGGCGCGGACAACGGCTTGACGCACGATCACTTCGATTTGCCCGGTGCTCGCTTGACTTGCTGCCCTACTTCGACGTCGTCACCGTAGACCCGGATCCTCAACGGGCGCCTTTGTTCGGGCACTGAGCAGATGCTGTGGTTAGCTTGCGGCGCGCCTGAACACTAGGTCGGCCCACAGGGCGGTCTTCTCGCCGACCATGCCTAGCATATTCCCTGTCACACCCCAGTCCTTGCGGTTGACGGTGGTCTGCGTGGTGACCCGGACGGCGCCGTCGTCGAGCACCTGTACGTTGGCACGCACCGGCATCGGTGCGGTGCGTCCCTTGACGGTGAGCGAGGCCCGCACGTCGACCGTGTCACCTCCTTTCGGTTCGGTGCTGGTAGCGAGCACGCCGATGTCGGGGTATTTCTCAGCGTCCAAGAAGGTGGGGCCAAGTAGATCCTCGTCGCGCTTGCGCAGCTTGGTATTCAGCGACGCGGCCTTGATGTTGACTCGGCCGAATACCCTTCCGGTGTCAGTGATCTGGCCGTCGCCGCTGAACTCCGTGAAGGCGCCTTGAACCTTCATCGCGCCCCACATCGTCTTGTTCCTGAACGTGACTCGCGACCGTTCGGGGACCAGGTTCCAGACCCCGACCGATTCGGGGTTGCTGAGAAGTTCTGTGACGGTCGTCATGGCACCTCCTTGATGATGGTACGGGCCGGCTGCTGTTGGTGCGAAGCATCTCCGGCTCGTCGGGGAACTGTTCTTGCACGTCAGATAGCCTGCTCGGCGTCGGCGAGTGGTTCCATGCGTTGACGGGCGGTCCGGTCAGGCTGCCAGCTTCACGTCTGCCGAAGGGTCATCGGAAGGAACGGATCGCTGCGGATGCGGGCGATCAGTTTGGCGCGACAGATGAGCCGCCGAGACTTGATGATCGGTGACCGGCGCGCGCAACCTGTTTCCGAATTTCTGGCCAACCCTCTACCGGGTCCTTTGACGCTGGGCGCAGCCGACAACGACCGCAGTTTCGGGGTGCAGGACGTCGCCCCTTTAGGGCTCGCGCCGCGCTATGGTGCCGGTGTTTGGGTTCGCCTGAACGACGCGCTCGAGCGAGTCGACCCGGCCCTGCGGCCACTTGTCGAGGGGTAACGGCGCCAGCCAGCCTAGGCCGAGCAACACATCGATCCTGCTGACAAACCACTATTGGGCCAGTGGCTCCTCATCGGCTCGCCTGAACCGCTGAGCTAGATCTTGACGTGCCATAGACCGTTCGAGTGCGACCCGCCGGGCATCAGCGACGAGATGTCGTCGGCGTGCCCGCCACGCATCGTCGGTAGGGGCACCAGTGAACAGCGCGACAGGGTTCGCGGGCCCCAGACGGCAACCACGTGCTCGCTACGGCAATTCCGATCACAGACGGGGCACCAACGGCGGCGATGAGGCGGTCGAACGGCGCTATTATGCCGCCGCGCCGGCGCGGTAGGACTCGGTGACCAACGCACGATTGATTTTGGCGACCGTCCGGCCGAACGTGTCATAACCGCGGGTGGCGAACTGACGTTGCATCTGCGCGAACACCTGGATACCGGGAAATGCCCAGTAGCGTTCGAATGGCCGCAGCTGAGCGAGCAGACCCTCCACCGTCTCGACAAACGGCGCGGTATCACGCCCCTGCGCCGCGGCGTGCGACAGCCGCAAGCTCGCCTCTTCGAGCCGGCACCAAGTGTCCGCCCGGAACTGCCAGGCGCTGTTATAGGCATGCGGGTTTACGTCAACCATGGTGAGCCTCCACCCCGGTAAGGATGATCGCCATGCTCTCAAGGCTAGGCCGACGCCGCAGTTCAACGACTGTTTTCGGCGACGCCGCAGCCGCGCTGGTTCCGATCCAGTGCGAGCGCATTTTTGATCGGGGTGGTTATCGGGGCGTGGTCTCGTCGGGTCGGTTGGTTTCCGGGGCGGTTGGCTATGTCGAGGGTGGGTGCGGGTTGCGCAGGTGTTGGACCCGCGGGTCGGCGAGCATTGTGGTGACTAGCTCAATGATTTCGGCGTCTTGGTTTCGGTCGCGGGTTCGCAGCCGCGCGGTGGTGGTGTCGATGCGCTGCAGAAACGCGCGATATGCGTCGGCGGCGGCGTTGGCGTAGCCGGCGGCGGCCTGCACCTGCGTCTGGGTGTTGTACCGCGTGGGCAGGTTGCTCAATTCGTGGGAGAGGTCCTTGGCTTGCTCTTGGACCGTCCACGCGAGGTTGCGCATGAGCCCGATGTCGAGTGGGGTGTGTAGCTCGATGTCCTCGGCCATGCCGACTTCGAGCACGTAGTCGATCTGATGCAGCGCGGTGAGGGCATTTTCGATACGCCGGGTGTGGGGGCGCACCTCCGGTGGCGGGACGGGAATGGTCAACAGTTGCGTTGATGCGGCCCGCGCTAGGGCGGCTTGTGCGTGACGGTGGGCGTTGTCGGCGTCGGCGCGTGCGCGCGCGACCTCAGCGTCCGCGGGTTTGCCGCGCTTCGGCGACCTCGGCTTGTGCGGCGTGCCGCGCGTCGGCGACCGCAGCTTCTACTGGGTGGCGGGCCGAACGTGTGTCTAAGTGATCACCCTAGGAGTGCCCTGAATAATGCCGCGTGGCGGTCGACCTGTTGGTCGTTGTTGTTCGGGATGATCTTGGTGTGCAGGGTCGATCGGAGAGTCAGCGGGAATTACTGGATGCTGAGTCGGTAGCGGGTCATTGATGAAGGCGGGCAGCGTGTTCGCATTCTTGGCTGCGCATCGGCGGGAGCTGTTCCCGGATGAGATGTTCACGGATTTGTTCCCGACGGATCGGGGCCGCCCGAGTGTGCCGGCCGATGTGATGGCTGCGGTGATCACGTTGCAGGCGTTGCACGGATTGTCGGACAGCGAGACCGTCGATGCGGTGACCTACGACCTGCGGTGGAAGGCGGCGTGCGGGCTGGCGGTCACCGCGGGGGCATTTCATGCGACGACGTTGACGTACTGGCGTCGGCGGCTGGCGGCCTCGGATCGGCCGAACCGGATCTTCGAGGCGGTGCGGGCGGTGGTGGCACAGACCGGGGCGCTGGTGGGCAAGACTCGGCGGGCGTTGGACTCGACGGTGCTTGATGATGCGGTGGCCACTCAGGACACGGTGACCCAGTTGATCGGCGCGATTCGCCGGGTCCGCCGCGAAGTCCCGGGCGCGGCCGGGGTGGTCGCGGCGCAGTGCAGCGCGCATGACTACGACGACCCGGGTAAGCCCGCGATCGCCTGGGATGACCGGGAGGCGCGCGAGCGGCTGGTCGACGCGCTGGTCACCGACGCGCACCGGCTGTTGGGTCATCTGCCCGAGCAGGATCTCGGCGCCAAGGCCGCCGAGGCGGTGGCGCTGCTGGCTTTGGTCGCGGGCCAGGATGTGGAACCCGTTGAGGGTTCTGATGGCACCGATGGGCGGTGGCGCATCGCGCAGCGGGTGCCCCCGGACCGGGTGATCTCCACCGTCGATCCCGATACCAGGCACGCGCACAAGTCGGTGCACCGTCGCCAGGACGGGTTCAAGGCCCACCTGGCGATCGAGCCGGACACCGGGATCATCACCTGCTGCGCCCTGAGCAAGGCCGGCGGTCTGGGCGCCGACGGGCAGCCGGTCAGCGAAGCACGAGTCGGCCTACAGCTGCTTGACACCGAGAACCAGCCGGTGCGGGTGCTGGCCGATTCTGCTTACGGTTCAGGGGAATTCCGCGCCGAACTGGCCGAACGCGGCCATGTCGATCTGGTCAAACCCGCACCGACTCGCCCGGCGGTGCCGGGCGGGTTCACCGTCGACGACTTCGTCATCGACCACATCAACCGCACTGTGACCTGCCCTGCCGGTGTGACCCGCACCATCACCCCTACGGGCCGGGCAGTGTTCAAAACCGCCTGTCGCGGCTGCCCGCTGCGTGAGCGCTGCACCACCGGCGCCGACGGTAAGACCCTGACGATCCGTCCCCATGACGCGCTGCAACGAGCCGCCCGATCGGCCGCGCGAAACCCGGACTGGCAGAACGAATACCGACAACACCGGCCGATGGTCGAACGCACCATCGCCTGGCTGGTGCGCGGCAACCGCAGACTCCGCTACCGCGGCGTGGCCAAAAACGACCACTGGCTGCACCACCGGGCCGCAGCGCTCAACCTGCGCCGGCTCAGCACGCTCGGACTCACCCATAACGGCACCAGCTGGGCGCTGGCCTAACATCCCCGCCGGCCACGTCATCATCCACGACGGATTCGTCAACCCCGAGAGCCTCCTCGCACCATCAGAACCACGGCCCGACGCTCGCATTGCCGACAAGCGCCCAACCCCCAGCCCCAAGACTCCCTTGTTCAGGGCACTCCTAGGTGGTGTCCACCGCAAGACGAGTAGTCAACTACTCTCGTTTCAACTCTTGAACCGGGCGGATGATTAAACGACTGCAACGGCCGGGGGCTGACTACCAAGTCCGCCAAGTCCCGTGTTGGCGGAGCGTGACGATGCCTATTGGTGGCATGCAAGCCGCGTTTACGGCGAATCCCCCGGCCGTGGTGGCCGTGACGCCCGCGAATCGTTCCCGTTCGTCGGCCGGAATTCTGTCGAGAACCTCTGCTAGGAAGTGCTTTAGAAACTCCTCCGTGCCACGGCCGAGTCCTGGTCGGGTCTATCGCCTGCTCATGCGGCCGTCACCTGACGTGGTGCTGTGAGTGCGAGCTGTCACGTACGGGCCGGCGCTGGCCGAGGGGTGCAGTCTGCTCGATGGACCAGCGCGGGTGCGCTAGCAGCCTCACCAGGGTGAAAGCCTTTGGCACACAACAATTTCGGCACTTACGTTTCTTAGCCGCGTCCATCAGCGCGCCCGGTTCCTCTGCTTGGCAGTTTATTACGGCAAAGGTGACTTTCTAGCCGAATTCAGGTGAGCAGGCTGTGTCCATCACCGCCCGCCGCCCACCCGGCAGCACGGTGGCCTTCCAGCGACATGTCAAAGTCCGAGTAAGACTGTTCTACTCCTGCGCTTCCCGGTCCGCTCAGCGGACCACACTCTTGCGCAACCAGACAGATCGGCTCGTACCGTGGCCGGACAAAGTGTTAGAGGAGTATCTGGTCGGCAATTTCGGACCGTCGTGAGATCATCCGGCACGACCGGTCCGGCGTGGACCGGCGATGAGCAACACATCAATAAACAAGGAGGAAAGCCGATGGCTGCGCCGACGAAAGTCGAGGTGGTCCGAAAGTACGTCGAGTTGCTGCGAAACGACAATGCACCAACGTTTTCTCCGCCGCTCCACGAGGTCTTCGATCAGACGATCGACGTTGGAGACTGGAACGAAATTCGCCTATGGGTGCACGTGTTCGTTTCCAATTACGCAACGACACCGGTGACAGCGGCTGCGAAACTGAATGTGCAATTCTTTCATGTCTTTGGCATGCAACTCGGTGGGGGCGGCCAATTTCCCTACAGCAACGCCGTCATTCCCTGGGATGGCGTCACGTCGTATATCAACGGCTATGTCTCCGCCCCTATCATCGGCGAACAGCTGAGAATCCTGTGCTACGCGGAGAGTCTGCCGCCGGGACCGTACGAACTGTTCGTTACCTACTATCTCGTCTGAATTCGCACAGGTTGGCACTGCCGCGCGAACGGATCATGGCAGGGCTGGCCCGGCGCTCGGCGAGCGTTGCAGCCTGCTCGACGGGCCAGCGCGCGTCCGGTAAGCGGCCGGACGTTGTCGTGCATGTGAGTGGGCACCGCGCGTTACCCGCGACGTACGTGCGGACGGCACCTGACGTGGCGCTGTTGAGTGCGGCGCAGTCACATACGGCCCGGCGCTGGCCGAGGGGTGCAGCCCGGTCGACCGGCCGGCGCGCGTGCGCAGCTGCCGTTGCCACCTCGTGGCCATCCTTTGCGGCAGTCCGACTTGGCCCGTCATCCGTTTGGGTGGGGGGCCGACTGCTGCTCGAAGTAGTTGAACCGCCCGAAGGTGCCCGATCCGGTGGTTTCCTTGCAGCCCAAAATCAGGTAGTGAACTACGCGTGCCGTCATCGCGGGTCGTTGAAACCGTTGGAATGGATCCGCCGCGGCCGCTAACCGAGGAGAGAGTAAATGTCCGATACCGCAGACAGCATCGCAAACAAGCTGGACGGTCCAGATATCGCAGCGGGTACCCCCACCGTTGAGTTCGATGGCGAGCAAGTTCCGCCGTGGCGCCCAGTCACCTTGTACCGGACTGTCACCGACAGCCAGGACCGTAGCGTGCCGCGCACCAACTCGCCGGCCGCGAAGCCGTGGAACAGCCCGTCAACAATCGATCAGGCCACTGTGCTCGCCGAAGACCTGACCATCGTCTACCAAGACCCGCAGGGCGGCCTGTGGACCGTTCCCGACATGATCATCGAACTGTTCAAGGCGCATTTGGGGCTGCCGACGAAAGCCGCGGGCGCGTAGTGGCGAACACCTGGGTTGACATCGCTGGCCGCCTGGACGGCACTTACAGCGGCACCCCTAGCTTTTCGGGTGACCTGCCGATAATACTGCTGTGCTGGCAGGGAACCGGCTCAGACATGTGGAACACCACACCGCCCCAACCCGCATCGGTGGCAACCGTTGTGGCGCAAGCCTTTCCGGACATCTTCTATTTCCAGCCTGTGGGAAATTACCCGGCCGCAACCTTTCCGATGGGCCCGAGCGTCGATGACGGCTACAACGAAGGCGTCCGTCTCGCGACGCAGGTCTGGCCGAACAACCTGCTGTTTCCCTTCGGTTACAGCCAAGGCGGGATCTGCGCCAGTCACTGGTTGCGCGATTTCATCATTCCGAATAACCTGCAGAACCGGGTCATAGGTGGCATCACCTTCGGAAATCCCTG
Organism: uncultured Actinomycetota bacterium; assembly: GCA_963811535.1. GTDB lineage: Bacteria > Actinomycetota > Actinomycetes > Mycobacteriales > Mycobacteriaceae > Mycobacterium. Next base: position 981,400 of record CAWERF010000006.1, read on the forward strand.
CAGGTCCCCGGGAATCGCGAACGGGAACGCGTGGGCCGGCTGGCCCATGCCGGGCGAGATTGACGGCGTTGTGACCGGCGGCATTTCAGGCCCCGACTGCCTGTCATCGGCGCAGACCCCAAGTTGGTGGCTGGATTTCGTCAACACCACCACCAGCGACGATGGCGCAACAGAGTTATACGCCAACTGTCCCGTGGGGACTAATCCGTGGACCGCAGAAGCGGCACCAGGGAAAGTGGGCACGTCCATCTACAACGTCGTCCAACAGGCCACCGTGCTGGACGTGGCCGCCGTCGCCGCGGACCTGGGGGTGCCGATTGGCACTGTGGAGGAAATCGTCAACGGCTTTGAATTCCTCGGCGCCCAGGGCAACGCCGACCACTACACCTACCCGATACAGCCCGCTATCGACTACCTGACCAACGTCATCGCGCCCCAGTTCGCCTGAACTACCGGAGAAGCCCATGCCAGCCTTGGTCACCCGTTACAGCCGGGACGGTTCCTGATGGGCAGCATCGCCTGCTCATGTGGGCGGCATTTGACGTGGCGCTGCGAGTGCGGCGCCGTCACCTACGGGCGGGCGCTAGGCGATGGGTGCAGTCTGCTCGACGGGCCAGCGCGGGTCCGATAGCCCTGACGATTAGGAGATGCGTGCGGCGATGACGTTGTCCCTAGCCGACTAAACCTCGAAGCGCGTCCGGTTTGACCGCGCCGCGAACGCCCACACCGCACACAACAACCCGGCCACTACCGCCGCGATGACGATCCACTCGAACACATGCGCCAGCACAACGACGACAATCACCACGGCCAGAAGCTGCGCCACTTGACGCTTCATTCACCGATTATCCGCGCAAAACGGTCTCGACGCTCACCAACCGCTAGTCAGTTCCGCCTCTTTCACGGCCCAACCGCTTCCGAGCCACTGATACGCGATGTGTTGCGGGAGGTCGGCGACCTCGCCCGGCCCGTACGCCGTCCCCGCGTGAACGGCTTGAATATGCTGCTGTACAACAACTCTCACTGCAAATAACTCCAAATTTTTTAATCTGTCGTGCTCGTCCAGCACGAAGACTCTCGACCAATCCGGGCGCCTGCCATGTAGACGAAGGGGAAACCAACGGAGCCCAGCGGCGCGCATCAAATCAGTCGCGCATCCACCCCGGACTTCCAGCCTACTCGCGTTTCGTACATGTGGCCTATCGGGCCTGCCCCGCCGGTCCCGCTCGGCGTGATCCGCTCTAATCACTGAGCCGAGGGCGACGGCTGACGGTGCTCCGATTACGGTCGCAGTCATGGGCGATGACGAACCGGTGTACTACCGGGCCGACGTACAGGGCCTCTCACCCGGAGACCCGACTACCCACATGACAGACCCGCGTGACGGGCAGGAACACACCTACGCAACGACCAACCTTGAGGTAGCTCGGGCATTCGCGCTCGGCGTCAACGACGGCAACAGTTCTGTCTACAGGGTCGAACTCGCTGACCCAATCATGTGGGACCGAGAGATCAAACAGCTGCAACACGGCACACGGTTCCTTATGTCGCACGGGGGAACCGTCACAGATGTCGTGGAGAAAAACCCCGCTATGACGCCTGAGGAAGCGCGCGAAGTCATGTCCCAGTATGCCCGCTGGGCCAGGTACGGTTCCCGCATCTACGACCACAAGGGCTACGCCACCGTGCCGCCCGCCCTGTCCAAAGGTGTATCCGAGAAGCTTGCCAAGACCCTCAATGTCGAACCCGGTTCCTACAGGTGCACTGCGGAGCAACTTCGCCAGCTTGGCCTATACCCGCCCCCATTTTCGATCGTCGCGTGGGCAGAACACATCGCTGCTATGGGAAATTCCGGCCCCGACTCTTAGGCCCGATCTTGTGTCAGCGCGCGCTGACAAGACGCGGGTCTAGCGTTGACCGTCGCCAGATCCGCGCCGTACCGGCCCTACCACACGCACGACGAAGTACAGCCGCTGCAGCCCGGCGAGATTTACGCTCTACAGATCGAGATCTGGCCCACCTGCATCGTCCTGCCCGCAGCGCTTCGCCTCGCATTGACGATCGGGAGGGTCGACTTTGCCCGTCAAGCGCCGACCGCCGGGCCGCCCGTCTTTCTCGGATCCGGCCCGTTCCTTCACACCGACCCAGAGGACCGGCCGCCCGACATCTTCGATGGCACAACCACAATCCACACCGGACCAGACACACCCACCCCTTGCTGCTGCCAATCATCCCCGGCGGTGCCTGAAACTGGTGGCGCAGCAGCGGTCTGTTAGGAAGGGGTGTGCGTGGGTTGTCGACTGGTTTCGGTCTGCTTATGCACGTCATGGTGTGGAGAGTCCAGCACAGGCATTGAAGAATACCTTGGGATCCGGCATCCGAGTGATGGATCGTGTCACCGGCCAGCGGATGCCCTTCCCAGCGACGCCCACGCGCGGCGCAGCGTCGGCCCGCTCTGGAACGGCGATCCCCCTTGGCACACAGCGATTTCGGCATTGCGTTTCTGAGCCGCGTTCATCAGCGCGCCCGCTCGTGGGCTTGGGACCTTGCTACAGCGAAGGTGAGGTGATAACAGAATTCAGCGGACGCAGCCACGACCGTCGTCACCACCCCACCGGCGGCCAGGACATGCATCGGCCCCCTCCGGCAGGAAGGGGCCGATGGTTTCGGGCAACTGCGGCGGATCGCTACGTTGAGCGCCTGTCGGAGGTTGTCAGTTGTGGGTGCCGGTCTTGGCGGTAGGGCTGGTGCCCTTCGTCAGTCCAGCGGTGATCTTCGAGAGCGTGGAGCTGAGTTGATTGCCTGTTGCTTTGGTGCCATTCCCAGCCGCCACCTTGTTGCCGTTAGTAACGCCCGTTGTCGGCCCGGAGCCAACGGCGGGAGCGGTAGTCATCGGTGCGGGGGCCTGGGTCTGTTTGGTGTTCACCGTCGCCGTGTTGGCCGCCAAGTTGGGCGCCACGTTTGGGGCCGCCAACGTGGAGGACTGGGCGGGCGGATCCGTCGGGGTGAACGGCGTGATGGAACCCGCGAGGGCCGCACGATAGGTCAGCAAGTCCTGAATAGTCCCGAAGTCATTCGGGTTGATCGCGGAGTTGGGATTAGTGAGCAATCCCTGTCCGGGCAGAAAGGCTCCGAAGGTCCCTTGGAATCCGTTAAGGAAGGCGCCCGTGAGGAGGGCGGGGGCATTGACGATGTCGCTGAGTGCCGTCACAAAGTCCCCACTGCCCGCCGCGGTGAAGATGCCTTCGGTGGTGGCTGCGAACTGCCCCACGAGGCTATTCAGTGCACGGAGCGGAGCTTCGGCGGCCAAGCCAAGCACAAGCGGGAGGATGGTGATCACAGCATCGAAATTGGTCCCGATCGAGGAAGTTATTGGGAAGACACCAAAGACCAGAGCCAAACCGATGGACTCTAGCGTATTAACCGCATATAGCCACACGGTCTGGATCGCGTTAAAAATGTCGCCGCTGGATAGTTGGGTGAACGCGGTTTGCAGGGTGCTCGGCAGTATCGACAGTGCGTTCGCGAGGTCCGTGGCAACGGTTTGGGCCGTCCCCACGAGTTGCTGCGCGTAGCCGATCTGGTTGCCGATGACCACCTGCAGGATCGGCGCGGGGTTGGCAAGGATCTCTTGCCCGAGCCCCGCGACGTTAGCAAAGGTGTTCGTGATGACATCGACCCACGTCGTGATGGGATTCACGAACTGGGTGAGCTCGACCGACGCCGAGACGTGCGGCGCCGCGATGTGGATATCCGGCAGTGGCGGTGCAATCGGACTGATGGCTATGACGCTGGCCCCTACCAGGGCGACACCCGCCGTGGCGTACGGGCGGAGCGCTGTGTGCATAACAACCCCCTTAAAGAAAGATGTGGATACGCTGAATTTACGCTGAGGTAAGGGAAAACGTAAGTGGCCGAAATTCGGGCTTTCACCGCTTGTGTTAACCCTCTCGGTGGGCCGTTGCGTAGTCGACCTCGACGACAAGCCTTGATTGTGGAAGGGGCCGGGCTGGAGAAAGCCGCGTCGGCCCGAAACTGCTGAAGTTTGATCCGGCTGATTTGGATCGCGTCGCTCATCCCGTCGATAAACGATGATGCGGGTCGCCCGCGCCAAGGTGGTTATTTTGCCGCTTCACCGTCAGTCGAGCTAGCGGTGCGAGCTAACGCGACGCGCTGGCGGTCCTCCGTGACGGCCCGAAAAGTCGGCCGATCGGCGTCGATGTGGATTCCGTTACAGTTTCGCCGGCCTCGAATCCGTAACGGTTTCGCGGCGATGTCAGCGCTTCCGAACCCTGCGGCCGTTGCCCTGCGTCGGCGCACCCGCTTGACCTGCTTTCGATACCCCGCCGTCAGCTTGCGGACCTCGGCTCGGGCCGCTGACGGATCGAACCGGCGAGCCGTCAACGCCTAGTTATAGGCCGCCGCACTGCGCTGGGCCGCTGAAGATCGTGGCCCAGGGGGGCAGCCGGGTGGCGGCGTCCAGGGCGGGATTTCGACGACCCACCAGGGGGGCGATTGGCTGGGGTCAGGCACGGTTTTCATGTCGTGACAGACACTCATGTCCCAGTCTGGAGGAGGCGGAGCAAGGGACTGTCAGGGATCCCCTGGGCACCAATGAATCAGCGGCGCGAAACCGGGCTGAGCCTGAGCGCGATGACAAGCCGTGAGCCGCCGCGCCAGCGGCAGAGGCGAAGGCTGCAAAGCCGGCCGGCCCGAGCGAGCCGGTAGCTACAGCACCGAGCACAACGTCACGCCCTCGATGCCGCGAAGTTATTCCAGGCCGCCTACGGCGTGCCGTCGTCGTTGAGCGGTGGGTCGTAGATGACGAGGAAGATGAGGTCTTCGGTGCCGTCGTTGGTGACGCTGTGCTGCTTGTATGCGGGGACCTTGACGAAAGTGCCCGGCTTGACGTGCCAGGTCTGATCGGCGATCTGCACACGACTGGTTCCGCTCAGCAAGTAGAACGCGTGGTTGTACGTGTGGTGATGCGGCGGGGATCCGCCACCGGGGCCGAACTTGGTTAGTTGGGCGTTGAAAGCCGACGTGTAGTCGGTGTCGACCACGTTGTCGCTGAGCCAGAACTCCTTTCCAAGGTCGGTCTTGTGCCAGACGATGTCCTCCGGCGCGATTACGTAGGTGGTCGCGGTGTCGCTGTCAGTCATTGGGCATCTCCTTTTGCTCCTTTTGCGCAGCTGGAGTTCTGCTTTGGATTTTCGCCGATCCGGACGGCAGGTGCGATACCGGCTGGCCCGGTATCGGGCGGCGCGTTGTTTTGGCGAGGTCCACGGTTCGCCGCTCATCGCTGTGCGTTCGATGAATGCCCGCTCGTTGGCAAGCCAGCCTTCAGCGGTGGTTTTGTGCGTGACACCGCCATTCTCATGCCGCCGTCGCGGCGGTCGGCGCCCCGCCCTCGATGAAGTCGAAGATTTCTCGGAGCTGGTCGATGACCGGCGTGATGGGGGTAGATGGCGCGGGAAGGACGACGGCGGTGGCGTCGCCGATCGTTATCCTCTGCCCAGGCGGGCCGTAGATGCCCTGTTCGGGGTGCCCGGCGTACATGTCGTTTATCCAGCCGACGGCCAGGGTCCGAACGGCCTGGCGGTTCTGCGGCCAGGAGATGCCGGCGACCAGTTGAGCTGCCAGGTCAATGATTGGGTCGGAGCTCTGCACACTATCGACGTGCGAGCCGTGGAGCAGCATCACGCCATCGAACTGGCCGGGACGCGCCTGCAGCAACTGATACGTCCCGTTGCCAAATGTGTTCCAGAAATAGGGATGTGCGGCGATCTGGTAGACCGGGCGATAGTTCACGCCGCTCAGCTTGGCCAGCGCCGGGGTCATGTCCCCGAACGGATCGGCGTCGAACAGGACGATTCCCGCAAGATCCGTTACCGCACCGTTGTCTACCATGCAGCCCGCCGCGTCCACCACGAGGCCACCGCCGGCCGAGTGCCCGGCGAGCACGAACTCCTGCGGCAATGTCACTGGGTGTCCCGCCGCCGCGCCGGCGCTGGCAGTCAGCGCGGCACGATCGCCGACGAACAGGTTGGCGATCCCGCGCGCCATGGCATCGCCACCGAGCCAGCACCCCATGCAGGCAAAGGAGTTCGACGAGATATTGGGGACGACGACAATGCTGTTGGTCTGCTGCGCCAGGGTCGCTGCGAGGATGTCGTAGTCCCCGCTGCTGGCGAGCCAGCCGTGCTGTAGCCAGATGAGCCCATTCGGTGGGCTGGGACCTGTCGCGAAATACCAATCCGCGCGAACCACTATGCCCGTACCGCACGGGATCGTCAGCGTCGAGTGACCCTCCACGACGCCGGGCACCTGAGTCTGCGCCGGAATCAATGACTTCGCCGGGTCGGCGAGCAGGCCGGCGACGGTTGCCCTCGCCGCCGTGTCGAACGCCGAATGCACGTTCGAAAGCGCTGCGGCCGTCTTCGGCCGCAGCGACGACCCCAGCAACGACTGCATGGCGAGCACCCTCGCCACCGCGTTCGGACGGTGCGGCGCGGTGGCGACCACGTTCGGGACCGGCGCAGGGCTCGGCCCCACCATGGCGGGCGTCGGTGCGGCGACCGCCTGCGGCGCGCCGCCACCAACGCCCGCCGCCCGGTCAACGATGGCCGCGATCGGCGATCGGCCACCGAACCCGGTCGAATTCCAGCCCGCCGCAACGCGCGGCTTCATCGTCGGTACGAAGACGATCACCGGCGAAACCGGGTGCGACGGCGCCGTCACGACCCTCAGCTGTACCGCACCGACCGTCGGCGGACAATCGGATCCTTTGCCGAGTATGGCGGCGAAGCTATCGAGGGTGGTCACTGAACTGGGCGCCGGCAGTCCGACGAGCGCCGAGGGCCTGGCAGGAGTGCTGGACGCCGATTTGCCGTGCGTGGAGGCCACGGATGTTCCGGTTGTGTTCGACGAACCCGACGAGGCGGGGCTGCCGCCGTGCGCCTTCGCACCCGTGTCGGCGACGGCGACACCTCCGCCGCAGAGCAACGCCGCGCCAACGCCGGCGACGACTACGCCGCCCCACAGCAGGCGTCCGCGAAGTGCCACGCTGACCTCCTCAGCGCGAACGGTGCAGCAAAAATAACTCGGGCGAGCCCCTCCGAAAGCCGTTTTCGCGCCGGAAATGCCACTACCGGGTGGCCGGTATCGGGCGGCGGTCTGGGATTCACCCGCTCACGTGAGCATTTTCACACCCTCGGCCAGGCATCCACAGCAAGCGTTCAGGAATATTTAGTCTTTCTAAGGTAGTTCTATGTGGAAGGGCCGTTGGCCTGTTAGGAACTTAATTCTTGTTTGTTGAAGGAGATCTCGGTATGTCAACTTCTGCCAATGCTCGCGAAGCACGGCGACAAAGACGATTCGAGAAGTTGACCTCAAGCGACGCGCAACTCGTTGCCGCCCAGCCTGATCCAGCGATCACCGCCATACTCGACGGCCCGGGCGTCGCACTCACCGACGTGATCCGCACCGTGATGAGCGGCTATGCCGACCGGCCCGCTCTCGGTCAGCGCGCCGTCGAATTCGTCACCGACGCAGACGGACGCACCGTTGCCGAATTGCAGCCCCGTTTCGACACCCTGACCTACCGGGAGACCTGGACGCGCGTCCGGGCGCTCGCCGACGCACTGGCCGGCAACCCCGTCCAGCCCGGCGACCGCGTGGCAACTCTCGGCTTCACCAGTGCGGACTACGCGATCGTCGACATGGCACTGTCGCTGGCCGGAGCCGTCGCTGTTCCGCTGCAGACCAGTGCGCCGGTGCAACAACTGCACCCGATCCTCGTCGAGACGGAACCGGTCGCGATCCTCTCCAGCGTCGACCACCTCGCGGACGCGGTCGAACTCGCGCTCACCGCGTACACGCCCAAGCGCCTGGTGGTGTTCGACTACCACCCGCAGGTCGATGACCACCGCGAGGCGCTGGAGTCTGCCGCGGCCCGGCTGGCGGACCGGCACGTCACGGTCGAGACGCTCGACGACGTCGTCAGCCAGGCCCCTGCGCACACCGACGGGCCCGAAGTCGAACGCAGTGACAGCGACGCGCTACGCCTGCTGATCTATACCTCCGGCTCAACGGGGACCCCGAAGGGCGCGATGTACACCGACCGCCTGATGGCCAACTGCTGGCGGGGCTGGTTCAGGCTCGACTGGGACACCGACGGCAAGCTGCCGGCGATCACGTTGAGCTTCATGCCGATCAGCCACGTGATGGGTCGAGTGATCCTCTACTCCACCCTGGGCGTGGGCGGAACGGCGTACTTCGCCGCCCGCAGCGACCTCTCGACTCTGCTCGAGGATCTTGCGCTGGTCCGCCCGACAAAGCTCGATCTCGTGCCGCGCATCTGGGAGATGCTGTTCCAGGAGGTGCAGAGCGAGGTCGATCACCGCTGGACCGACGGCGACCGGGAAACCGTAGAACTGCAGGTCATGGCGGAGCAGCGCGAGAAACTCATTGGCGGACGCCAGTTCTCGGCGATGACGGGCTCTGCACCCATCTCACTCGAACTGCGGTCCTGGGTGGAGGAGTTCCTCGACATCCACTTGACCGAGGGTTACGGCTCGACCGAGGACGGCATCGTCCTTATCGACGGGCGGATCCAGCGCCCGCCGGTGATCGACTACAAGCTGGTCGACGTTCCCGACCTCGGCTACTTCGCCACCGACCGGCCCCATCCGCGCGGCGAATTATTCGTCAAGACACCGGATCTGATCCCCGGCTACTACAAGCGACCCGAGGTCACCGCCGAACTGTTCGATGCCGAAGGCTGGTACCACACCGGCGACGTGATGGCCGAGATCGGCCCCGATCAGTTGGCCTACGTGGACCGCCGCAACAACGTGCTGAAGCTCTCGCAGGGCGAGTTCGTCACCGTCTCCACGTTGGAGGCAGCCTACGGCGGCCACCCGTCGGTGCGTCAGATCTTCGTGTACGGCAACAGCGCCCGGTCGTTTCTGCTCGCGGTGATCGTCCCGACCGACGACGCACTCGACAGTGTCGGCGGCGACGTCGCCGCGGTCAAGCCGCTGCTGCGCGACGCGTTGCAGAGCGTCGCGCGGGAAGCCGGCCTGCAGTCGTATGAGATCCCGCGCGACTTCATCGTCGAGACAACGCCTTTCACGCTGGAGAACGGTCTGCTGACCGGCATCCGCAAACTGGCCCGGCCGAAGCTCAAGGAGCACTACGGCCCGGCGCTCGAGCAGCTCTACGCCGACCTGGCCGACGGTCAGGCCGAGGTGCTGCGTGCGCTTCGCAACAGCGGCGCGGACCGACCGGCGGTGGAGACCGTCAGCCGGGCCGCCGGTGCGCTGCTCGGTGCCGCTTCGGCCGACGTGGCTCCCGACGCGGCGTTCACCGACCTGGGTGGGGATTCGCTGTCGGCGTTGACCTTTGCCAATCTGCTGCGCGAGATCTTCGACGTCGACGTGCCGGTGGGCGTGATCGTCAGCCCGGCCAGCGACCTCGCCTCGATCGCGGCCTACATCGACGCCCAGCGTGCCGGCGGGACAAAGCGGCCGACCTACGACGCCGTGCACGGTCGCGATGCGACCGAGGTGCATGCCCGCGATCTGACGTTGGACAAGTTCCTCGACGAAGCCACGATGACGGCCGCACCGTCGCTGCCCGAGGCGAGCCAGGAAGTCCGTACCGTCCTGTTGACCGGGGCGACCGGTTTCCTCGGGCGCTATCTGGCGCTGCAGTGGCTGGAACGGATGGATCTGGTCGACGGCAAGGTGATCTGCCTGGTTCGCGCCAAGGACGACGTCTCTGCCCGGCAGCGTATCGACGCGACGTTCGACAGCGGTGATCCGAAACTGCTCGAGCACTACCGGTCGCTGGCGACCGATCATCTCGAAGTGCTCGCCGGCGACAAGGGTGAGGCGAACCTCGGACTCGACGATGCCACCTGGCAACGGTTGGCCGACACCGTCGACCTGATCATCGACCCCGCCGCGCTGGTCAACCACGTCCTGCCGTACAGCCAGCTGTTCGGGCCGAACGTCGTTGGTACCGCGGAGCTGATCCGCATCGCCCTGACGACGCGGATCAAGCCATTCGTCTACGTCTCGACGATCGGTGTCGGTGACGGCGTCGAGCCGGGCAGCTTCGTCGAAGAGACCGACATCCGGCAGATGAGCCCGACCCGCAAGATCGGCGACAACTATGCCAACGGCTACGGCAACAGCAAGTGGGCCGGCGAGGTGCTACTGCGCGACGCACACGACCTGTGCGGTCTGCCGGTGTCGGTGTTCCGCTGCGACATGATCATGGCCGACACCACCTACGCCGGACAGCTCAACGTGCCGGACATGTTCACCCGGATGATGCTGTCGCTGGTGGCCACCGGGATCGCGCCGTACTCGTTCTACGAATTGGACGCCAACGGCAACCGGCAACGCGCGCACTTCGACGGGCTGCCCGTGGAATTCATCGCCGATGCCATCTCGACTCTTGGCGTCAACGTGGTCGCGGGCTTCGAGACCTACCACGTGATGAACCCGTACGACGACGGCATCAGCATGGACACCTACGTCGACTGGCTGGTCGAGGCCGGCTACCAGATCGCCCGGGTGCCCGAATACGCGGCCTGGTTGGCGCGGTTCGAGACGACACTGCGCGGCCTGCCCGACAAGCAGCGTCAAGCGTCTCTGCTGCCGCTACTGCACAACTACCAGCGGCCCGAACACCCGATCAACGGATCGCTGGCGCCCGCGGATCACTTCCGGGCGGCGGTGCAGGACAACAAGATCGGGCCGGAAAAGGACATCCCACATGTCTCCGCGCCGGTGATCGTCAAGTACATCACCGACCGGAGCTGCTCGGTTTGCTCTGAGCGGCGGGTTGCAGAGTCCAGCCGCACACGTGGCTAGAGCCGACTTGCCGCGAAAGTTGCGGCCTGGTTGACCATCCCGTTCACCGGATACAGAGCGTGCGCGATAGGAGGCGCGCCAGGGGGGCCACCGTTGCAGATCGTGTCGTCGGGAGCGCACAAGTCGATGGTCTTGGGCGCATACAGCGGGCCGATTCTGACCGGCGGCGCGCCGGCGTCGCGCATGAACTGATCCGATGGTTTTCCAAAGAGGGTGACTGCGGCGACGTGGTTAGCCACCTCCGGCGGCATCGGCGACGGTAAGAACGATACGAAATCGGCGGGTACCTCCGGCGGTATGGAAGCCGAGGTGACGAAACCTGCCACGACCGCGCCCTGGGAGTATCCGCCGAGCACCATCCTGGTCTTCGGGCAGTTCGCCGCCATCGACTCGACATGAGCGCCGGCGTCCCTAATTCCGTCGACCACGGTGTTGGCGAACTGAATGCCGCTGCCAAAATCGCTGCTGGCAGCGTAGTTGACCGGGTACACCCCGACCGACCTGCCACCGACTTGGGAGCGCAGCGCGTCGACAAATGCCTGTCCTACCCCGCCAACACCAGGTGGCTCGCCCGTGCCCCGGGCGAACACCACTTCGGCGTCGGGGCACGGCTGGGCGGACGCGGGCGGGACCGGTACGCCTACCAGCATCGCCCAGGTGATCACCGTCGCGCCAGCAAGGAAACGAGCAATCTGGCGTGGGCTCACATCGACAACCAGCCGGTGCGCCCACGTAGCTTGGATCTGTTTGATGACGTGCATCTGTACTCCACCCGGTCGCGTCACCCCGACCCCTACCTGCGCTCAATGCTGACATACCGGGAACAGGCCGGGATAGCCCCGTCGGCACGCTGCCCGAGCGAGGGGACCAGGATGACGGTGGTGAAGGGTCGAACTGACAGCGCTACACGCCGCGTGGACGCTGCACCGGCTACGGTCTACCGGGCCCTGGTTGACCCGGTTGCGTTGGTCCAATGGTTACCGCCGCAGGGGATGACCGGTCAGATTCACGTCCACGACCCGCGGCCCGGGGGCCGGTTTGAGATGACGCTCACCTACGACCAAGCCGACGCTGCCGGGAAGACGGCCGCGAACCGCGATGTGGTTGAAGGCGAATTCGTCTTGCTGACACCTGACGAACGAATGGTCCAGCGAGTCGTTTTCAAGTCAGATGATCCGCAGCTTGCCGGCGCCATGACGATGTCGTGGATCCTGCGGGCGGTCGACGACGGCACCGAGATCGGGATCGTCTGCGAGAACGTGCCCCCCGGGATCAGCGAGCATGACCACACCACGGGCCTGCAGTCATCGCTGGAGAACCTGGCGAACTATCTCGACGAGGACTAACCGCGAATCGGCGATGACTTCGACCGCCGGCGGCGGTCGATACCGGCATGCGAAAGATCATCACGACCATGCAGGTCAGCCTGGACGGGCTCACCGAGCGCGCCAACGGACGCACCGACTTCATCGGCACCGGACCGGATGTCTTCGACTGGGAGCTGTTCGATCGGGCCGACGCATGTGTCCTCGGACGGGTCATGTACCCCGACTACGAGAAGTACTGGCGCACCATTGCGGCCGACCCGACGCAGCCGCTCGAACTGACGGGAGTCCGGCCGACGGCTGATGAGATTCGCTACGCAGAATTCGCCAACAGCACACCGCATTACGTGCTCAGCCACACCGTTTCCGAGCTGGACTGGCCGGTGGCGAAGCCGGTAGCCGATCTCGACGCGCTCCGGGGGCTGCGCAACACCGGCAACGGCGTCATTTACCTGGTCGGTGGCCCCAGCACCGTCAGCGCGGCTATCGACAACGGGCTGCTCGACGAACTGCGAATGACCGTCCACCCCGTGCTCATGGGGCGGTGGCCTGCCGCTGTTCGGAAAGGTGACAGGCGAACACCGATTCGCCTTGGTCGAGGCTATTCGCCTGCAGGAGAGCCGGGTCCGGCTCGTGTATCGGCCGCGATAGGGAGCGCGCATCGGCGCACTGTTCCCCGGCACCTTAGCTGGGTGCCACGACGTTTGACGAGACGTTTGACGAGAGGCGATGCACCGCGAAGTCGGCGGCCTGGCCGGCCATGTCGTTGACCGCATAGAGAACGTGCGCGCCGTCGTCGCTGCCGTCTGGCGAGCAGACCGGGTCGTCGGGGATGCACAGGTCGATGGTCTTGGACGAATAGAGGTGGCCGATTGTGATCGGCGGTGCGTTCTCGTCGATCCTGTTCAAGAACCCGTTCGATGGCTTTCCGAAGAGGGCCACCGCGGCGACGTGGTTCGCCACCTCGGGCGGCATTGGGCCGGTGATGCCGGCTGGCGGGGTGAAGCCGGCCGGTATTACGTCCGAGGTGATGTAAGCGATCACGGCCGCCCCCTGGGAGTAGCCGCCAAGCACCATCTTCGTGTTCGGACAGGTCGTGGCCATGTCGCGGACCTTATTGCTCGCGTCGATAACACCGTCGGCTGCGGTCTGGAAATCCAGGGAGGCAGGGTAATTCACCGGATATACGTCGACCGATTTCCCGCCGACCTGCGGGCGCAGCGAATCAACGAACGCCTGTCCGGTCGCGCCGACACCAGGTGGCTCGAACGTGCCTCGTGCGAACACCACCTCGACGTCAGGGCATGGAGCAGCCGATGCGGAAGGAATGCCGATTGCCGGGCTCAGCAGCGCCGACATTGCCACCACCCCGGCACCGAGCAAACGAGCGATCTGGCCTGGGCCCACGCGCTGGGGCATTCGACGGGCCTGGCGGGCTAGATCCGATCGCTGGACGTTCATTTCACACCGCCTCATGTCATTCCGAGCCCTCGGCCGATGTCACCGCTAGCTCCGAGATCGACTCAGAGAGTTCCCCGACGCGCGCTCGGCCAAACGCGGGATCACCGCTGGTAGGATGGCGCGCGAGCTGTTGCACACGGCAACTGACACCAACGATTCGATGCTATCAAGATCGGCGCTTCGCTCAAGCCCCGGGAACCATCATGGGGGTATCGCCGAAATCGCGACCGGTTCACGCGCGACGCGGAGCCGATCGGGGCGGGGAAGAGCTCAGCGATACCACGACTGCACCTGCGCGGCGTGCCGGTCGTGGTACGACGACTGCGCCCACGGCTGGCTGTGCGGGTACAGACCGTTGCTCGGTCCCATCGCCGTCGGCGCGTACGACGGGGGGGTCGAGTGGGACGAAGAGCCGGACTGGGCATGGCTGGCGGTGGCGGTGCCCAGCGCGATCAGCGCGGGAGCCGCGGCCAGGACGGCACCGGCGGCAACCCGACGGAACCATGTCGGTGTGTTGGCCGTCATTTCAGTTCTCCTGTCTCCATTGGCATTTCGGTCGCCGTGCCGGTTTGTTCCGGCGATATACCTAATGTGCCGGACTAGGAGAGAGGTGTCTGTCGGCTGACCGGACCCGACATCGGGTGAACCGGGCATCCTCCGATTGGGGGACCGCCGTCATTGCCACGTGCACGTGCGGGCGCGACCCTGCCACAGGACAGCGGCTCAGCTGACGCGTCGCCGGCGCGTCCGCGTCAAGGCAGCCGTTTGACTACTGGCTCTGCTGGACCGTGGTGTTGGGCCTGGGCACCTGGACGTTGCCGGGGCCGTACAGCGCGTTCGAGAGGCATCCCGGAATGCCGCTGCAGTCGGTGAGGATTTGCTGGCTGGGTGCGCCGGATGTGACCGGCCCCGGTCCGACGCCGCAACTGGATGAGATCGGAGCCCCCTGGGACATGACGTTCCAGTTGATGCCCCCGCAATTGTCCGCGACGCTGCGCGGCGAGGGGCTGTGACCGGCCAGCAATGCGGCCGCCGGGGCGGCTGCCAGGGCCATCGAGCATGCGCCGGCGAGGACAAGCCGCCGCGCGGGAAGTCGGAATGTGGCCACGCGTGCCCCTTCGCTCGTGCTCAACGGTGTCTCACATTGCATACACCATCATCGCTGCCTGTGCGAGCGCTGTTACCGAACCAGCGGGGCCCCCCGCGTTGTCCCAGCTCAGAGGCTATGAACCCACCACGGGGTGCCGACCCGTGCGATATACGTGCAATTAGACCCAGAAAACCGCCCGAGAACCCCCCGAGATAGCAGTCCCGGGTGGGTGCGAACAGAAACGGACAGCGGGTAGCTGGCCACGTGCCGCGGGTGAATCCCCCTGTCCCACCGTGTCAAGCACTTTTTTTGCGTCTTCACCACCAGCACAGCTAACCCGTTTTTGGCCTCTGATCAGGTATTTTCTCGTAGCCGGTAAAGATGCCCTGAGTAGGATTGGGGTGTGGGCCGCACCAGGTGGCCCCGGAAAAGGAGACCGAGATGAAGCTGAAATGGACTGAAGGCAAGGACGGTCCGGTGGCCAGGGGAGCTGAAGTGTTCCCGAACGGTAATCGCCGCGAGTATGTGGTGATCCCGGAGACACCAGGCAAGTACTGCGCTTCGGTCATTACGGGTGGTCGGTACGCCCATGTGCCGACCGCTGAAGCGGCCATGAAGATCGCGCAGCAGTGGGAGGACGATCCCGCTGTTGATCTGAGTGACCAGATCCGGCAGTTGTGGGAGGACGCCCGTGCTGCTGCCGACGCGGTCCTGGGGTGAGGGTGCTGAGGCGCTCCGGTTCTGACCTCCAGAGCCCCCGCGGTGGCCAAGGAGACCGATGAAGGAACACCTGCGCGGTGGGTGCCTCAGCACCCTCCCGGACCCGGCCCCCCGTATCCCGACAAACTCGGCGGAAGCGGGCAGAGGACCGGGCGGCTCTCCTCCTATCCGAAGCTCATCAGCATGTAGGGGGCAAGGCGGCGCACCATAATCGGTAGTCACTAGCCCGACGAGGGGACGCTGTTGATCTGAAAACCGAACTGCGTCAGTGGTTCTAGTGCGGTAGCGGAGGCTGCGCCAGGCAGAGGCGCAACGAAGACACAGATTCCACCGGTGTCGGGAAGGGTGGCGTAATGAGCTCCCTTGAACATGGCCACGTCGCTCTGCAAGGCGAAATTTGCCGCTGCCGGGTACTGGCCGATCATGATCGTGGTGTTGTTGCGCGAAAAGCAGTGCATGCTTCCATCTGCGTTAGGCAGCAGACGTCCGCCGAGGGTCGATTCTGTGCCGGGTGATAGCGTGCCGGGTCTGCATACCGCTGCCTCCCAATTATCCAACGTAGAAGGCGGCATCGAAGCGGTTGAAGGCCCCGCCGATCCGCCGGAATCCCCGCCCCCTTTGGTGAGACCGACTGCTATGGCTACAGCCGCTGCCACAGCCACGACTACCCCCAGAACCGCTACAACCACTCTGCTCCGACGTCGTTGGGGCACCTGTCGCTGTGGCGACGCAGCGATAGGCCCTCTATACGGCGATGGGACGTAATCGGGGGGCGCGGTGGATACCTGGGCCGTGGGCAAAGCGTTTGGCGGATACATCACGCCAGCGGTTGCTGCCAGCGAAGCCCCGCACTCTCCACAGAAATGCTGATTCGCGAGATTTTGGTGACCATTCGGGCAGGTCACCATGGCCTGGGTCATGGTCTTACTCCAATCGCCAACCACCCGCTGGGCGTGCAATTATCCGAACCGTGAGTTGTAAGCGTCCGCTCAGACGCCAGGTGATCGCCAGGGCACTTTTACCTTTGCTGGCAGGCCGTAGTGCCCGAATAGGCGGATAATTTCACGGCCCGGTGGCTGGTGGCTCGTCTCGATTGCGATGCAGTCCAGCAGGCCGCCCTGCAATCAGGGCTGCAGGTTGATGCGGGCATCATCGATATGTGCCCGGTTTCGCCCTCGGCTGCCGCCGAGAGTGAGTAGGTGTAGTGCAGCCGGGCGAATGAGGCCACCTTGTCGATGGCCCCGAGATCGAGCTTCCTGATGTCGTCGAGGTGGTCTACCGAGTGGCCTTTCTTGGCGTAAGCGCGAATCACCCGGGCATCAGATGTCGTCAGTTGGCGCTGACGGCGATCTAAGACGCCGCGCGCTCGGCAACCCGTCAGGTCACCGGGGAGTGTGCACCGGATGGCCAGCCCGCGCGCTGGCGATATCGGCTCGGCATTGGCGCGCGACGCACTGGCCGAGGGTGGCAGCAAGGCCCGCGTCTGGGCGCACGGCAACCGGGAGCCTGCCCGGGCGGTGGCCGCGAAGCTGGGCCTAACCGCGGTGCGTGAGCTGCTGCAGATGCGACGCCCGCTGACCGACCTGCCACCCGTGCCGATCCCCGCGGGCGTACGGATCACCACCTACACCGGCCCGGACGACGACGCCGTCGAACTGCTGCGGGTAAACAATGCCGCGTTTGCCTGGCCCCCCGAACAGAACGGCTGGACGCCCGCCAACATCGCTGAGCGCCGCAGCGAGCCGTGGTTCGACCCGGGCGGGCTGTTCCTCGCGTTCGACGAACACACCGACAAGCTGCTCGGCTTTCACTGGACCAAGGTGCAATATATCGGTGACCTTTTCCTCGCCGGATTCATGAGCTGCTCCGGTTGTCGAGCACGACGTTGCCGACTGTTGATCCCGATTCCAGCAGGGTGTGGGCTTGCGCGGCATCACTCATCGGTACGACGCTGTCGACGACTGGTTTGAGCGCGCCGGCCTCTACCAGCGGTAGGACATCACGGCGGACACCGGTGATGATGTCAGCTTTCTGCTGGATGGAACGCGGTCGCAGCATTGTCGCGGTGACGCTGGCCCCTTTGAATATCAACTGGCCGAGGTTCAACGGGGTAGGGCTGAGGTTGCCGCCGATGATGACCAAGTGGCCGTCGGTTGTCAGGCAGTTCAGGTTGCGGTCGAGGTAATCGGCGCCGACCACATCGAGGATGGCATCGACGCCGCGGCCGTCGGTGGCTGCCAGGGTGGCGGCGACGAAGTCGTCGGTGCGGTAGTTGATTGCCGTCGTTGCGCCGAGGCTCTGGCCGATTTGGGTCTTGGCGTCGCTGCCAGCGGTGGTGATGACTGTTGCTCCGATGGCGGTGGCCCATTGGATGGCGAACGTGCCGATGCCGCCGCTGGCGCCGTGGATCAGGACGGTTTGGCCGGCGCGGAGTCCGGCGATCATGGCGAGGTTGAAGTAGACGGTGCAGGCGGCTTCGGGCAGGACGGACGCCTCGGTGACGCTGAGCGCGGTGGGGAGTGGCAGCAGCTGGGAGGCCGCCACCGTGACCTCGTCGGCGTAGCCGCCGCCGGCTAGCAGTGCGCAGACCCGGTCGCCGATCGACCAATCGGTGACGTCATCGCCGATCGACGTGATCTGGCCGGCGCATTCCAGGCCCAGGATTTCGGGCGCGTCGGGAGGGACGGGATAGGCGCCGCGGCGCTGCATGATGTCGGCGTTGTTCACCCCGGCGGCTTCTACCGCGATGACGACTTCGTGCGACTTGGGCCGGAGTGGGTTCACTGCGCGCCACTTGAGCACGTCCGGCGGTCCCGGCTGGTCGAAAACGATTGCATTGGGCAACGTTCAGGTCCTTTCGTGAGCGACCAGCCCGCTGCTGGCCTGCGGTTATTTCGACTGTCTTAAGTGGTCGGCGTCGGGCTTGTCTGGCGGGGCGGTTGGTTGCCCGCGACATCCGGTGAGCGGTTGCGGTGTGTTGACGCGGTGTCATCGGTGGTGTGTTGGGCGGGTGAAGGGTGCACCGTCGAAGTGTTCGTGGGTGACGGTTTCTTCGACGGTTGCCGCCGTAGTTTGGTCAGTTGGCGGGTTGGCTTTCTGAGCGGTACCAGCGCGGCCAGGGCATGGGTGTCGGGCAGGCCGAGCAGCTGTTGCACCTGCGCCTCCTGGGGGATGGCCATGGACGTGAGGTTGCCGCCGCAGCCTTCGTTGCGGGCGGCCAGAAGTATGTTCCAACCCAGGGGGTAGACCGACGCCCCGCTGACCAGGCCGATGCGGTCGAGGTTTTGGTCGAGGGCCGCCACCACTTCGAGGTCAACCGAGACGACCAGCACGACTGTGGCTTGGATGAACGGGGCAATGAAGATGTCCGGCGGGTCGGTGTTGTCGATGGTTTCGGGAGCCACACCGGGGGATGGATCGTGTTCCAGGGGTGTTCGCCGGCCGTCGGCTGGGCGATGTATCGGCGGGCGCCGGGGACGCCGAGTTCGGCGAGTCGCTGCCGCGTTTGGCCATCACGCACCACAGTGATGTGGGTTCTTTGCCTGTTGCCCCCGCTGGGGGCGAAGCGTGCGTTGTCGAGGATCCGGTAGAGCGTGTCGTCGGGCAGCACGTGGTACTGCCCGTCTCGATCGGTCGCCTCAGGCACGCCGACCATGCTATCCGCGGCGCGCGCCGTTGATCCGTGTCCCGCCAGAGGGGTATACCGAGCGGCGCGGGTGGCCGGCTGTGGGCGGGCACGAAACGCGGGACAGGGTTGCGATACTGATCAGATGCGCATCCCCGATCCCCTTATCGCGGTCGGCAACTGGACGCTCGAGAACGGCCATCGCAGCCTGCTCAAGCTCACCGGCGGCCGGTTTCCGCGCACGATCTTCGGGATGAAGCCCGTCGAGCTGTACACCACGGGCCGCAAATCCGGCAAGGTCCACTCGACGCTGCTCTCCACGCCGGTGCACGACGAGCGACGAGTTGTGCTGGTGGCGTCCAAGGGCGGCTACGGCGATCACCCGGACTGGTACAAGAATCTCGTGGTCAATCCCGATGTCGAGCTGACCATTGACGACCGCACGCTGCCGATGCGCGCCCGGACGGCAAGTCCTGAGGAGAGGGCCAAGCTCTGGCCGGCGGTCGTCGCTGCCTCCAGGCGCTATGGCGACTATCAGCGCAACACCGAGCGAGAAATCCCGCTCGTCATCTGCGAGCCCCGGCCCGCTGGACAAGACAGCGGCACCCCGATCGAGCGGTGAGTTAAGCCGCGTCGCTTCCGCGGCCCGGCGGTGCTGTCCATGCGCCCATAGGGATGTCATGTCTTCCTTTGAACGGCCCGACGACCCGGCTGGTTACCCAGCCGCCGCAGAAGCCGCCGGGCTGCGAGACGACCTGCTCGCGCTGACCGCATGGAGAACGGGCGGTT
This sequence comes from uncultured Actinomycetota bacterium, assembly GCA_963811535.1. Classification (GTDB taxonomy): domain Bacteria; phylum Actinomycetota; class Actinomycetes; order Mycobacteriales; family Mycobacteriaceae; genus Mycobacterium. The sequence continues at coordinate 1,001,296 of CAWERF010000006.1, forward strand.
CCGGATGCCGGGTCTGACGTACGCTCGGCGGCGTGGCCGACACCAGTCGTCCAATCAAGCGCATCGCCGTGTCCACCGGGGGCGGTGACGCGCCTGGCCTCAACGCCGTCATCTGGGCGGTGACACTCGCCGGGCACAACCAGGATTGGGAGGTCGTCGGCATCCGCGACGGCTTCAACGGGCTGATGTACCCCGAGCGCTACCCCGAGGGCGGCGTGGTCGCGCTGACCCCAGATTCCGTGCGCGGCATCCTTCACGAAGGCGGCACCACCATCGGCACGACCAACCGTGGCAACCCCACGGCGTACCCCGTCCGGCAGCCGGACGGCACCTACGTTGAGGTCGACCGCACGGCGGAGCTGGTGCAGCTGTTCAGGGCTCGGAACATCGACGCGCTGGTGACCGTCGGAGGGGACGGCTCGCTGGCGATCGCCTACCGGCTGTTCCAAGCTTGCAGTCGTCCCGCGACCTCCCTGGTCGCTCTGCGGCTCTCAGCTCAGGGTTTGTGATGGCCCGACTCGCCTCCACCGGCTCATTGTTGGTGCCGAGCGCCCGGTCGCCCGCAATTGCGGATACCTCCGTGCACTGTCGTGCGCCGTGGGGCTGCGGACCACCCTGCAACGCCTTTATTGATCACCACCGCCCCGTTGATGTGGCGCGGGTGAGCGAAGGGAAACCACCATGGGTTATGCCAGGCACATCGGTCGCGTCGGAGCATTGGCGGTGGCGCTGGGGGTGGGCGCCGCGGTGGCCGGGTTCGGGGGCACCGCCTGGGCCGACCAGACCGGAAGCGGGACAACCACTTCCGGCAACGGCCATAATCCCGGGTCGGCCACCGGCGCCGCCGGCACCGATGCCACCGCCGGCGCGTCGGGCCAGACCGTGGCCGACCCCCCCGCCACCAACCCCGCCTCGCCGAAGCTGAATCAGCCCGGTCTGCATCTTCCCCGGGTGATCGTGCGCAGCAGCGGCGGCCTGACCAACTCAGGCCAGTCAGCCACGCCCGCAACCAAACCCGATTCCAAGCCTGCCCCAGATGTGTTCGGTCAGCAGCCTGCCACTCTCTCGTCGGAGAGCGCACCGGTCGAGCTGCCGGCCACCAACGCACGCCAGGACACCTCGCCACCGGTGCGTGCGCAGCGTTCCGCTGCGCCCATGGTGCAGATGAACATCAGCGCACCGACCGCGGCCTCGGCCGCGCGGAGCAGCCTGGCGCAGATCACCAGCGACGTCTCCACTGGTGTGCAGCGGACCGTGACCGACGCCACCGCCGCCATCGCGGCCACCGCTCATGCCCCGACCACCGCCGTCACGAACGCCTCGACATCGGCTGCCGGCCAAGGGGTGAATGTCTCGGGGGTGCCGCTGGCCGACACGACCCAGCTGACCACCCGGCCCCCCGCGCCCGCCCCTGCGCCGGTGAACCCGGTCACGCGGGTGCTGTCGGGGCTGTTGGCCGCCATCGGGCTGAACCCCAACGCCACCAACAGCCCGGTGCCCGCGGTGCCGCCGGAGACGCTGACCGGTGTGCTTGCGCTGATTCGCCGCGAAATCGAGGCCACCTTGGCCGGGACGATGTCCCCGTCGGCGCAACCGGTTTCGACCACGGCAACCGTGCCGGACCCATCAGCGACCGTGGGCCCCACAACGGCAAATTCCGTTCAGAGCCCGAATTTGCTGGTCAACGCGGGCGCCGACTTCGGCGACCCGTCACTGTCGGGATACAGTTCGGTGACCGTGCCGGGCTGGACGGTGACCGGCACACCGACCGTGATCGAATACGGCACCCTGCGCACGCTGCCGTCGCCGTTCTCAACGCCGGGGCCAACTCTGCCGGCGTTTTTCGGATTTCCGAGCGTGAACAGCGAGCCTACGGGCGGCGGCGCGCAGTTCTTCGGCGGTGGACCGGTGGGCACTTCCACACTCACCCAAACCGTCAACCTCAGCGGCGCCGCGGCCCAGATCGACACCGGCACAGTGCCCTACACGCTGAGCGCAGACCTCGGCGGCTCCCTACTGGACCCGTCCGCGGCCTCGGTCACCGTCACCTTCCTGGGCGCCAACCAGCAAACGCTGGGCACCGGCACGATCGGGCCGATCAACCCATTCGATCGGGGGTTTCAGACCGTGCTGATACCAACCGACACCTCAGGGACGATACCGGTGGGCACCCGCAGCGCGCAGGTGGTCGTGACCTTGACGGACCTCGACCCGCTACCCGGAAACTACAACGACGCGTTCGCCGACAACGTCTCTTTCACTGTCGGCGCCAACCTTCCCGCCCCGCCGCCACCCACACCACCGGCGTCGACGGTCGGCAGCCTCGATCACGTGTTCATCATCTACATGGAGAACCATGGCGTGACTGACATTGTCGGCAGCCCCAACGCGCCCTACATCAACAGCCTGATCAACACCTACGGATCCGCATCGAACTACTTCGCGCTGACCCACCCCAGCGACCCGAACTACACTCCGATCCTGGGCGGATCAGACTTCGGCATCGACTACAACTGCCCCGCGAACTGCTTCAACGAGCCCAACCTAGCCGACGAAATCGAGGCGGCGGGAAAGACATGGGCCGGCTACGAGCAGGGTGGGGGCGGCTTCTCCCAACCCACCGACCAATTACCATTCCTTGCCTTCAGTGACATCTATTCCAACCCCGCCCGCGTCCAGGCGCACCTGTTCAATCTGTCGCAGCTAGGCCCGGATCTCGAACAGGCCGCCACCACCCCGAACTTCGCGTGGATCGCCGCCGACGAAGCCAACAACATGGAAGGCCCCATCACTGGCTTCGGCGCCGTCGAGTTTGTTCTGAGCCAGCTCGGGAATCATCAGTACAACGTCGCGGCGGGCGACCAGTTCCTCCAGCAGACGCTGCCCATCATCTTGAACTCGCCCGTCTGGCAGGACCCCACGCAGAAAAGCGCCATCTTCATCACTTGGGACGAGGACTACAACAACCTGTCGCTGGGCAATGGCAACCAAGGCAACAACGTCCTTTTGATCGTCATCCCGTCACCGGGGGCTGTGGCCGCCGGGATGCGCGGGGGCGTATTCGTTGCCGACGACTACTACAACCACTACAGCCTGCAGCGCACCATCGAAGACGCCCTCGGACTTCCCCCACTCACCGACAATGACAAATACGCCCAACCCCTGAACGAATTCTGGACGTAGCGGGCCCGCGGCAGCGTGTCCGGTCACCTCGTTTTCTGAGTCTCGAATGAACCATCCACGTTCCGTGCGTGCTCGGATTTGAGGGGAGGCACGATGCCGAGCAAGCACGACGAGAACACCAACGCGATACGGCGGGTGTCTCATGACTCTCGGAACAAATCAATATAAGACTGCTTCTTTGAGTCAACTTTTGGGACGCAGCGAACTGGGACTTGGCGCACAACGTCGCCGCATCGATGAAGAAGGTCCCGCGCCCCCGCCGGGAGATGCAGACCTACACGCCCGACGAGATTCGCCTGGTCCTTCGCGCCGCCGACAAGGAGCGGAACGGGCATCTGTGGTATCTCGCCTTGTCCGGCCTCCGCCGCGGCGAGATCGCCGGGCTTAGGTGGGGGGATGCCGACTTCGACGTCGGCACGATCACCATCGCGCGCAACCGGGTTCAGGCGGGTGAAGATGGCGCCGGCAATAAGCGGTGGCGTCGCCGGGGTGGCCTCCGTTTGGCCGCGGCTACTGACTATTGGTCCGCAGGACGACCCGACCAGCGATCTGCCGGCCGAGCCGAGCCTGGGCAAACAGCCCTCCATCGGCGAGCTCGTTACCGACACGATGCAGGAGCTCCTGGAGAACCAAGTCACCGGCGTTTGGCTGATCGCCGGGGCCGTGCCTGGTGTGCTGCGGGCCGCGGTCCGCCGGCTGCGCGGCACGGGCGGGCCCGACCAGCTGCCGCACCCGGTGTCGTCGATGCGCGGGCCGGTGCCGCGCACCGTGTTCAACGCGCCGCTGACTCAGCGGCGTGCGGTGGCCTTCGCCTCGATCCCGCTGGCCCAGATGAAGACGGTCAGGCACGCGTTTGGGGGCAGTATCAATAACGTTTTCCTGGCCGCCTGCACACTGTCGCTGCGCGCCTGGCTGCAACGCCATGACGCCGTGCCCGACTGTCCGCTGTTGATGCAGATACCGCTATCGCTGCGAGACGCCGATTCCACCACCGTCGCCAACCCGTTCACTTTTGGGCGTATCCGCTTCCCGGTGCAGCTCGACGATCCCGTCCAGGTCCTCACCGACCTACATGCAGCCACTGAACGGCTGAAGACGGCCCGCAGGAGCAATGCTGAAAAGACTGGTCCTACGGCCGATTTGCCGACCATCGCTTCGCTGATCCCGCCGAATGTCGTCCACGCCGGCATGCAGCTCTACACCGGGCTGGGCTTGTCGCATCGGCTCGCACCGATCTCGCATGGCATCGTCTCGAATCTTCCCGGGCCGCGGATGCCGCTGTATTGCGCTGGAGCCAAGGTCGTCGGCATGCACACCGCGGCGCCGCTGATAGAAGGCGCCGGGTTGAACATCACGCTGATCTCCCACGGCGACGTGATGGATCTCAGCGTGTGCGTCTGCCCCGACAACGTGCCCGCGGTCAAGGACATCGCTACCGGCATCGTCGAATCAGTCGGCATTCTGTTGGCGGCCGCCGAAGAATCTCCACACGGGGTAAGCCCATCAGTCCTCACCGAGATGACGTCACACGCCAAGAAGCGTCCGCAAGTCCGGCGCTAACTGGCTACCACCGGTCCGCAGCGGCGGCGCGCGGTCGAGGTGGGTAAAACGGCGTCGAACCCGGCCCTCACGGCACAGTGGTCAAACACACAGAGCCTCAAGCTAATCAGGCCGATTACACCACGCCACGGGGCGCTACCCACTCGACTCGATTCGCGCTCACTCAGAACCATTTGTTGCCGGTTGCTGCTGTAGTGCGCGGTACACCGTCGAGGTGTCCATCCGCAGGATGTGGGCGATGTCGGCCGCCGACCAGCCCACCGATCGGCCGAAAGATCCCGGCATCCCAACGCAATACCTGCAGTTCGCTGTCTGCGGTCATGAGGCGACGAGCGCCATCGTTGTAGGCGACGGTCAGCATGCGCGGGTGCCCGGACCTGCTTTCGACCATCTGATCACTGTTGCGCGCTGATCACTGTTGCGCGCTGCCCAGGGTGACCTGGGCGGTCTTTTTCGCCCCGGACGGGTCGGTGTAGGTGAGGGTGATCTTGTCGCCGGGTGCTTTGGATCGCACCTTCGCGACGAGTGCGTCGGCGCTGTCGATGATGCGGTCGTCGGCCTTGGTGACCACCGCGCCGGTGGGCAGGCCGGCCGCCGCGGCTGGCCCGCCGGCTGTTACCGCGACGATCTTGGCACCGTGGGTAGTGGCGTCGCTTTTGACCTGCACGCCCAGGGTGGCGTGCGATGCCTTGCCGGTGGCGATGAGCTGATCGGCGGTGCGTTTGGCCTGATCAACGGGGATAGCGAAACCCAGCCCGATCGAACCGCCCGGCCCGCCGGGGGAGTCGCCGCCCACCGCCGCCATCGCCGCGCTCACCCCGATGAGCGCGCCGCTCATGTCCACCAGCGCGCCGCCGGAGTTGCCGGGATTGATCGCGGCGTCGGTTTGAATGGCGTCGAGCACCGGATTTTGGTTGGTTGAGTCACCCACGCTTGACACCGGACGGTCCAGCGCGCTGATGATGCCGGCGGTGACCGTTCCTGCCATACCCAGCGGCGATCCCACCGCCACCACGTTCTGGCCGACCCGAAGGTTGGCCGACGAGCCGAGCGTGATCGGGGTCAGCCCAGAAATGCCTTGCACCCGAACCACGGCGATGTCGCTGGTCGGGTCGGCGCCGACGACGCTGAACGGCGCGGTGCGCCCGTCGGCGAAGGTCATCACGGTGTTCACCGCGCCCGGGCCGGTGTTGACACCGTCGGGTACCGCCACCACATGGTTGTTGGTCAGGATCAGCCCGTCGGAGCTGAGGATGATGCCGGAACCCTCTTCGGATTGGGATCCGATGTTGGTCTCGAGCTTCACCACACTGGGCACCACCTTGGCGGCAACCTGCTCGACGTTTCCGGCCGGCAGGCTGGCCGGCGGCTGGCTGGCAGCGCCGGGCCCGGTGGCGAGGGCGCTGACGCCGGAGCGCAGCGGATGGACCGCCAACGCGGTGGCGCCACCGATGACCGCGGAGACCACCGCCACCACCAGCGCCCCGGCGACTAAAAGCCCGGCACGAGAAGGCTTGGGGGACTGAGGATTCGGCGCCGTCTGCGGGGGTGTGGGGCTTGCGTAGCGGTGGGGGACGGGTGGGTGACGGTACTGCTGGGGGCGGTATCGCCAGTCGTAGGGCTGCACAGGTGGGCCGGGTGCAACCGGACCCGGGTAGCGCTGGTACAAGCCCCACTGATGCCCGGGCCCCCGCGAAGGGGGCGAATACCTCGGGTCGTTGCTCATGACCAAGGCTGCTCTTTCACGAGTCGAATATCAATTGCGCGGTGCGCACCGCAACGTTGCACCCGCGAATGACGTTGGGTGAGGCCCGCCAGGGTTGTCGGGCGGACGCTCTGGCGGGCCTGCTTACCTGGTGCTGCCGGGGTGGTGGTCTGCAGCACCCGCCATGCGGGGGTGGTCGAGGCGACGGTATTGCCGCCCAGCTCCACGGTGATCGAGCCCTCGAAGGTCTCCAGCCGCGGCGGGCGGGGGTAATCCCACACTGACTCCTGCCCCGGACCAGGTCTGTCAGGCCTTGGCCGGATCGTCACGGACGACCTCCTCCCGGTCAAGTCCAGCGGATAGAAGCTGTTGTCGGAGGCAATCACGGCATGCGCCGCGTGTCTGCCGATCGCTCGACTGCCCAAAAAGCATCGAATCAAACCTGCTACGCCGCGACGAGCGCAGCGACCAGTGCGAACAGAACGTCTCTGCGACCGCGGTGATGCTGGCTGCCAGCGACTTCCTGAAAATCGGGCCGCAATGTGACCGGGCCCCGCTTGACGCCCGTTCCGGTCAAACCTCTACGCCAACCCCCGAGAGGGTTGTTGTCAGTCAGGCGAGCCCGGCCGTGACGCGGCGATGATCCCACCCCCTCCTGGAAATGCGAAGTGTCGGAATCGCGTCCGGGGCGCTTGCCGCTGGCTCAGCGATCGGATTCGTACTTGAACGAGATCGCCAGCCGAACCCGGTAGCCGGTAACCTGGCCGTTTTCGATGGTGACGTCTTGGCGGGTCACTTCGGCGACGCGCGTGTCGCGGACTTTCGCCGCGGCGGTCTCGACCGCGCTGCGAGCAGCATGCTCCCACGACTCGGTACTCGTGCCGATGACCTCGGTCACGCGGTAGACACTCATGTTCTCTCCTTCTCCCGGGCGTCCCGGCGGACCACGCCACCAGGTCGGTGCGGTTCACCACCGGCGCGATCCGCGTCGAACCGGGTTCCAGCACGCCGCGTAATCGTCCAACAGGGATTGACCGAACGATAAGGGCAATAGGTCACCGGGTAGCTCGGTTGATGCGAAACAATCGAGGGATTCGCGGCTCGTTGATCGAGCCGAAGCGCCCGAAAGGAGCGTTGATCATGCAACCGGAAGCCCCCCTTTACCCAGTTCGGGTCCGAGGTGACCTCGACCCCGCGCTGTCACGCTGGCAGTGGCTGGTCAAGTGGATCCTCGCCATCCCGCACTACATCGTCCTGTTCTTCTTACACATCGCGTACGTGGTGGTCACGGTGATCGCGTTCTTCGCGATCCTGTTCATTGGCAAGTACCCACGCGGGCTGTTCGACTTCAATGTCGGTGTCCTGCGCTGGCGCTGGCGGGTCATCTTCTACGCGCTCTCCCCGCTGGGACCGACAAGTACCCGCCGTTCAGCCTGCAGACGAACTCCGAGTATCCGGCCGACCTGGAGGTCGACTACCCCGAGCATCTGCACCGGGGCCTGGTGCTGATCAAGTGGTGGCTGCTGGCCATCCCGCACTACCTGATACTCGCGGCCTTCTTCTACGGCGGTCTGCAGTTCATGGGCAGCGGCGATGTCAACGGGGGCGGCGGCTACATATTGGTGCCGCTGATGAGCGTCTTGCTGCTGATCGCGGTGGTGGCCCTGCTGTTCACCGCGCGCTACCCGAAGGGCCTGTATGACTTCGTGATGGGCATCAACCGGTGGGCCATCCGGGTACTCGCCTACTCCTCGCTGATGCGCGACGAGTACCCGCCGTTCCGCCTCGACATGGGGCCGGGTGAACCTGAGCCCCCGGCCGCACCCGAATCCGCCTGAGACACCGAGGAACTATAACTTCTAACTATGCGGCTCCGGGTCCGTCCCGGAGCCGAGTTCCCGGGGCCTTGTCCCTCCGACAATTACAGTCCTCGTGCCGCAATTAACGGGCTCAAAGCCAAAATCCATCATCGCCGCCGAATGTGAAGCCTCGATCAGCCATTGGAATGGCTCGGCTCACCGGCGAGAGCGATACGAGATCGATGTGGCCAAGCTTCTCGACTTCCTGATGATGACCGATATGAGAGACCCACTCACGATGGGTTTCCATAAGACCAAGCTGCAACGCCGACATGCTGCGGCTGGTCAAGGTCGAAGATCTCCTCGGGGGTCGGGACGCACGGCTGGGATACCGCGACGCGGTCCAGGATTATGTGACCGCTTTCGACGTGGCTGACGCCGAAGCCATCCGCAGACCCCGCAGCGATTTCTCGCCGCAGGACAGCAGCGGCTTGCGCACGCCTGAAGTCTGCTGCGCCTGGCGTCGGACTGCGCGGCGACACCGCAGGAACGCGGGCACGGCTATGACCGCGCGCAAAGAACTCGACGGCCTTATCGTGTTGCCCGCGATGAGGCGCACCAGCATCGAGGCCGAATCGCCAGCCAGATCGAGGCCGTAGCACCAGCACTCATCCGGCCCTTTATCCAGCCCGATCTCTCGGAGCGGCCGGGCTGGCCGGCTGCCAGTGATGACCTTCGCCCCTGGTGTACCGAACGGCCCCGGGTGTGAACTGGACGCCGAAGGAGGTCGCGTGCGCTGACAAAACACCGAGACTTGTGCCTGCGCCACAGCATGCCGCGCAGAAGCGTCTAGCTCCGGTCTTCACCGCCGCTACACGCAACATCGGGTGAACGCGACGAGGAAGGCAACGGTGCGGTGGACGAACCGCCGCTGGTGGGTGGTGATCGCGGCGGCAATGTTGTTCGTCGCCGGCACCCTGATCGCCAGGCACTTCTTGGCCCCGGGACCGACCATACCCGCCGGGCCGCCGGCCCCGGCGCCGGCCGTACCCATCGGGCCGCCGGCCCCGGTGCCGCCCAAACCCGCCGGGCTGCCGGGGATGCCGCCGGTCCCCAACCCGCACAACATCTACGCCGACGCAGGCCCAAACATGCTGTCCCCGGCCGTGGCCGGGGACCCGGCGCTGGTGTACGTGCCGCACAACTACACCGGTGACGTGTGGGTGATCGACCAGCACACCTTCGCGGTCGTCGGCAAGTATCACCTCGGCGGGCAGCTGCAGCACGTGGCGCCGTCGTGGGACATGCGCACGCTGTACGCGGGCGACGACACCGGCAACCACCTGACCCCGTTCGACCCGGCGACCGGCACGCCCGGCACCACGTTTTCGGTGATCGACCCGTACAACATGTACTTCACCCCCGACGGCCGCTACGCGATCTCGGTCGCCGAGGCCCGTAACGAGCTGGTCTGGTACGACCCGCACACCTGGCAGCAGCACGACACCACCCCCACCCCGGCGTGTGCGGGCATCAACCACGGCGACTTCTCCGCCGACGGCCTCACCGCGGTGTTCACCTGCGAGTTCGCCGGCCGGGTCGCGGTCATCGACGTCGCCACCCACAAGCTGTTGCGCACCGTGGACATGCCGCGCCGGGACACCCACATGGGCCCGCAGGACATCAAGCTCGCACCCGACGCCTCGGCGTACTACGTCGCCGACTGCGACGGGAACGGGGTGTGGGTGCTCGACGCTGCGGCGACAAGGGTCGAGCGGTTCGTCCCGACCGGCTTATGCGCGCACGGCCTGTACCTCTCGCGTGACTGCAAATTGCTGTTCGTGACCAACCGCGGCGAGGGCAGTGTCAGCGTGCTCGACGCCTACACCGGCGCCCCGGTCACGACATGGCGCATCCCTGGCAGCGGCAGCCCCGACATGGGCAACCTGACCGCCGACGGGACGCAGCTGTGGCTGTCCGGACGCTACAACAACGTCGTCTACGTGTTCTCCACCGCCGACGGCCACCTGATCAAGAAGATCCCGGTCGGCGGCGGCCCGCACGGGCTCGCGGTGTGGCCGCAGCCCGGACGATACAGCCTCGGGCACACCGGCATCACCCGCTGACGCTCCGCATGTACAACGACGCGTTCACCCCGGGACGCACACTACGAGCCGGCCGTGGCCCTGGGCATTGGGCGCTGCTGGCACGTACCGGAGCGGCCGACCCAGCCTCGATGGCCTGCTCCCCGGCACGACGCCATGGACCCGGCTCTCCCCCGTCCGTCGGCCGCAGCAGCATCCTCGAACCGCAATCCCCATGCATCCGCCAACGACACCCGCGCACTGATCACCCATCGAGATCACGTACCCGACCTCGAGCAGGGACTGAAGCATTTATCTGCTGACGATCTGGTCATGACGACACCTTCGATGTGATGCTGTTGACCCACACGAATCGTTTTTCAGCGCAGCCGAAATCTCCCAAAAAATCGGCCCTACTAACTGATCCGTGGGTGTCTGGTTCGCCCAGGCAGGGCGGGGCGGTAGCCGCCGAGGGCGAGCATGGCTAGGGCGGAGCCGTTCGTGCTTGCATTGGCGTTAATTAATTAATTAGTTAACGGTTGCCAGGAACGAAAGTGGTCCACCAAGCGCCTTGCTGATGTCCGCGTCGATGTCCGACCGTTCGGAGCGGGCTGCGCGCCCGCCAACAGACAGCGCCGTTTCTGGCTCGTCAGCCGACGACTAGCCGGGTGGTTCGGCCACCGGCGGCGGTCCGAGCACTGGCAGGGTGATCGGCGGCAGCTCCGACGGTTGTCCAAATTCCGCCTGTGGGGGAGGGCCTGGGCCGCTTGACCCGCCAACCGGGCCGCGATCCGACCCATCAATCGGCCCGCTCTCCACGGGAGCTGGCGGCGGTGGTGGCGCGATCCCGTTGCTGGTGTTAATCGTGACGATCGACCCCGGGATGGTTTGACCGCTCGGCGTGGTCCCGACCACGGCGCCATAAGGCTCGGAGCTGTTCACCGATGTCGGCTGGTCTGCCACCTGGAAACCGGTGTCTTTGAGCCGCTGACGTGCCTCGTCGAATTTCAGACCGGACACACTTGGCACACGTGAATTGGGACCGCCGTCGACGTAGCGCGGATCGGTCGGCGGCAGGTGCACGTCGCCGAAATCGGTGGCGATCGGCTTCATCGCCTCGAACCAGGTGCGTGCGGGCTCGCTGCCGCCGTATAGGTCACCGTCGCCGCACTTGCGCAGCGGGAATGAACAGATACCAGTGGGGACGTTGGAGTCGTCGAAGATGTAGTTCGCCGCGGCGTAGTTGTCGGTGAAGCCGACAAACCCCGCCGAGCGATGCGCCTCGCTGGTGCCGGTTTTACCCGACATCGGCAGATTCCAGCCCACCGAGGCCGCGGCGCCCGCCGCGGTGCCGCTCACCGTGTCCTTGCTCATCGCGTTTGCGAACGTGTTGGCCAGCCCCTCGGGCACCACCTGGTCGCACTTTTCTGTGTTGAGCGGGACCTCGTTGCCGTGGCGGTCGAAGACCTTGTCGATCGGGCTGGGCGGGCACCACACGCCGCCGGACGCCAGCGTCGCCGCGACGTTGGACAGCTCTAACGCGTTTAGCTGGAACGGGCCCAGGGTGAACGAGCCCATGTTGTATCGCTTGATGAAGTCAGCAAGGCTTTCATTACTCTGTGGATCATAGGAGCGCGCGGTTCCCGGCGTCGCATACGAACGCATACCCAGCCGGACCGCCATGTCGACCGCGCGCGGCACCCCGACGAGCTGGATCAGCCGCGCGAACGCGGTGTTCGGCGAGGTGGCCAGCGCATCGGTGACGTTCATCGAACCGCGGTAGCTGCCGTCGTTGCGCACGCACCAGGTCTCCTTGGGACAGCCCGGGGTGTCGCTGCTGCCCAAGCCCTTGGCCTGGAAGAAGCCGGGCGCCTCAAGCGTGGCATTGATGCCCATGCCCATGTCCAGCGCTGCCGCGGTGGTGAAGATCTTGTAGATCGATCCGGCCCCGTCACCGACGAGCGAGAACGGTTGCGGCCGCACCGTCTCGCCTGCGTCGCTGTTGAGGCCGTACGTGCGGTTGCTGGCCATCGCCATCACACGATGGGTGTCCTTGCCGGGCTTGATCACGCTCATCACGCTGGCGATACCGTCGAGCGTCGGGCTGGCGATCTTGTCGATCGCCTGCTTGACCGAAGCCTGCACCTTCGGGTCCAACGTCGTGCGGATCAAATAACCGCCGCGTGCAACCTGCTCCTTGCTGATGTCGGCCCGCGCGAGGTAGTCGAGCACATAGTCACAAAAGAAACCGCGATCGCGGGCGGCGATGCAGCCACCAGGCAGCTCGTTGGGGTGGGGCAGCACGCCCAGTGGCTGGGCCTTGGCGGCGCGCAGCTCGCCGGCGTGTTGAGGGAGATTCTCGATCATGGTGTCGAGCACCACGTTTCGCCGCTGCAGTGTCCCTTGGGGGTTGGTGTACGGGTCGAGCGCACTCGTCGACTTGAGCATGCCCGCCAGTAGCGCGGCCTGCTGCCAGTTCAGCCGCGAGGCGTCGACGCCGAAGTAGGTCTGCGCGGCGTCCTGAACACCGAACGCGCCGTTGCCGAACGACACCAGGTTGAGGTAGCGGGTGAGGATCTCCGCCTTGGAGAAGGTCTTGTCGAGCGTCAGCGCCATCCGGATCTCGCGCAGCTTGCGCGCCGGTGTGGTCTCCACGGCGGCCCGCCTCTCGGCGTCGGTCTGCGCGGTCACCAGCAACTGATAGTTCTTGACGTACTGCTGCTCGATGGTCGAACCGCCGCGGGTGTCGAGGCTGCCGGAGAGGTAGCCGGACAGGCCGGTCAGTGTGCCCGGCCAGTCCACGCCGTTGTGATCGGAGAACCGCTTGTCCTCGATCGACACAATGGCCAGCTTCATGGTGTCGGCGATCTTATCGGTGGGCACCTCGAACCGCCGCTGGGAATACAGCCAGGCGATCGGGTTTCCGGCGGCGTCGACCATCGTCGAGACCCGCGGGACGTCACCCGCGAGAAGCTGCGCGGAGCCGTTGGAGACCACTTCGGAGGCGCGGTTGGACAACAGCCCGATGCCGCCTGCGAACGGGAACATCAATGCCGCCGCCACTACCCCGGCCAATAGACAGCACCACGCCAGCTTGGCGACCGTTACCGAGGTCGGGCGTCTGCCCATTGGGGTCAGGTTGGGTGACTCTCGTGCAGCACCGTCATCGATTGTCACCAGTCGGGTCGGTATGGCTCATCCAGCGACGCCATGTCCTGGACGAAAGACCGTTGTGATGAGAGCTGATCGGATTCCCAGGCAGGCCAGAACGCATGACCGCCCTCGGCCACGCCCAGATTCCGCGGGCCGCTGCGGCGAGGACCCCTCGGGTGATCTAGGTCGATTTTCGGCTTCACCGCGCGCTCCCGTGCTCTGCAGTGGTTCCAATGCTGCCCAGGTCTGTCACAACAAGGGCAGGGCCGTAAGTCCCGTCGGCCCTGGGCGAAAGCCACCTGCTACGGCTCGGCGAACTGTTGGGAATCACCACTGCGAGACAATCGCTCTACATCGCGATCTTGTCGGCCGCCTCGACGAGCACCGCAGTACGGGGCCGCTGAGACCATGATGGTGAGGTGAGCGAGCCCGTTGTACCAGCCGGCGGCCGAGCCAGCCGGTCGGCCAAAGTCTCGGTGGTCGGCATCGGCAGCGTCGGCACCGCCATCGCGTATGCGTGCCTTATCCGTGGCTCTGCCGGTGCGCTGGCGCTCTACGACATCAACGCCAAGAAAGTGCGCGCCGAAGTGCTCGACCTCAACCACGGCAGCCAGTTCGTTCCGCACTGCCTGGTCAGCGGATCCGACGACATCGCGGTAACCGCTAACTCGGCCATCGTCATCGTCAGTGCGGGCGCCAAGCAGCATCCCGGTCAGAGTCGGCTGGAGCTGGCAGCCACGAACGTCGCGATGGCCCAAGCGTTGACACCTCGACTTCTCGAGCAGTCGCCCAACGCGATCATCGTCTTCGTCGCCAACCCGGTCGACGTGGTGACCTATGCCGCGGCCAGTGTGATCCAAGCCGCACCGGGGCGGGTCTTCGGTTCCGGAACGATATTGGACTCAAGCAGGTTCCGCTATCTGATCGCTCAGCGGGCAGGCCTAGCGGTCGGCAATGTGCATGGCATTATCGTGGGGGAACACGGCGACTCCGAAATACCGTTGTGGTCAACGGTTTCTATCGGTGGTGTCCCGGCCGACCGCTTCCACTCCGCCGGCACGCTGGTGTTCGATGAGCCAACCCGCGATGTAATTTCGGCGAGCGTGGTCAGCGCCGCCGACGAAATCATCGCTGGCAAGGGCGCGACCAACTTGGCAATCGGCCTGTCGACCGCTCGAATCATCGAAGCCATTCTTGGCGACCAACACCGGGTGTTACCGGTGTCGACGGTGCAGCAAGGCGCCTATGGCATCACCGGCGTCGCGTTGTCGCTGCCGACGGTGGTCTCCGCGGCCGGCGCCGGGCCGATACTGGAGGTGCCGCTGTCCGCAGACGAGTTGCAGGGTTTGCGGGCTTCGGGACAAACCCTGACGGACGTTCAGCGTTCGCTGGGCATTTAACGCCACCAACAGCGAGACAACCACGAACGAAACCTATCGTCGTTGTCCCCGGTCACGGAGATATTGGAACATCGCCGCACGCGCCGACTTCGATCGCGCCCCACCTGACCAGCGTGCACCTGGCCGCCGGGCATGAGGGTCATCGTGCGCAAGGAACGCCCCCACCCCGGCGCCCAGCTGCGGTTCACCGACCACGACGGGCTGCGGCTGACCGCGTTCGTGACCAACACCCGCCGCGAACAACTCGCTGACCTGGAATTACGGCACCGCCGCCGCGCCCGCTGCGAGGACCGTATCCGGGCCGCCAAAGAGACCGGCCTGACCAACCTTCCGCTGCACGGATTCGACCAGAACCGGATCTGGTGCGCCATCGTGCAACTGGCCTGCGAACTGACCGCCTGGACCCAAATGCTTACACTCATCGACCATCCCGCCCGCGGGAGCTGACCGCTAACCAGTTCGCGCGCCAAGGCCCACAATGTGCAGCTGACCTTTAGCCGAGCTTGTCTCGAAAGAGAGCACATATGAGAAGACCTCTAACGCCTTCCGATAGCGGAGCCCAGTGAAGTAACGCGGGGTGGCCGTCATGAACAACCGGCGGCGCGCCTTGATCGCCTCGGCGTTGAGGATCGTCTCAGCAGCTAGAGTGGGGTTTGCGTCAGTTCCTGTCAGGGTCTGTCAACAGGGTGTCGGCTGTTACCGAACAAGGCGCCGCAAGAGCGCCGAGGCTGCCGTGATGCCGAGGACGGCCGCAACCACGAGAACGCCGATATCCACTGCCGCGTTGGACGGGATACCGACCAAGAGCGTGCGCAGCGCGTTGACCTCGTAACTGAGCGGATTCACCTTGCTGAGCCAGCGCAGCCACTCGGGCATCACATCGACCGGGTACAGCGCATTCGACGCGAAGAACAACGGCATCGTGATGGCCTGGCCGATGCCCATCAGCCGGTCGCGGTTGCGCACCAGTCCCGCCAGCGTCATCGACAGGCACGAGAAGAACGCCGCGCCCAGCACCACAACACCCATCGCGCCGAGGATTCTGAGCGG
The DNA here is from genome assembly GCA_963811535.1 of uncultured Actinomycetota bacterium. Lineage (GTDB taxonomy): Bacteria > Actinomycetota > Actinomycetes > Mycobacteriales > Mycobacteriaceae > Mycobacterium. Next base: position 1,017,230 of record CAWERF010000006.1, read on the forward strand.
GTTCACGGTCATGTGCACGCCCATCAGGTATGCGAGCACGAGCACCCCGACGACCTGTGCGACCGAACGGACCCCCGCCGCGAAGGCCTTGCCGGTGATCAGCGCCGACGCCGGCGCCGGCGTCACCATCAACTTGGCGAGGATGCCTGCGTCGCGATCCCAGATGATCTGGATCCCGTAGAAAATCGAGATGAACAACGCCGACTGCGCGATGATGCCGGGCGCCAGGAACGCCAGGTACGGGACCGAACCCGTGTTGATGACACGCAGCCGGCTGAACGTCTGCCCGAAGATCAACAACCACAACGCCGGCTGCACCATGCGGGTGACCAACTCGGTGCGGTCGTGCTGCAGCTTCTGCAACTCGACGAGCGAGAAGGTGCCTACCCGCAGCAGCGTTCCGCGGAGCTTCCGCCAGCCGCGCGGTGCCCGGACGACGTCGACGCGAACAACCGGCTCAACTGACACGGCGCGCCACCCTTCTGGCGGAACGGGTCTCGCGCAGCCCTCGTCGCGAGGTGTCCTCGCCGAGATCGGATCCCGCGTAATGGCGGAACACGTCCTCCAGCGTCGCGTTCGGCGACACCGCGCGTTTCAGCTCGGCAGGAGTGCCGACCGCCCGCAGCTTGCCGCGGTGCATCAACGCAACCCGGTCGCACAGCGCGTCGGCCTCTTCCATGTAGTGCGTGGTGAGCAGCACAGTCATCCCGAACTCGGCCTGCAGGTGGCGCACCTGCCCCCACACCCCGTCCCGTGCGATCGGGTCCAGCCCGACGGTCGGTTCGTCGAGGATCAGCAGCGACGGCCGGTTGACGAGAGCCTGCGCCAACTCGAGGCGCCGGACCATGCCGCCGGAGTACGTGCTCGCCAGCCGGTCGGCGACGTCGAGCAGTTGCATCGCGTCCAGGGCGCCGTCCACTCGATCGGCGCGCTCGGCGCGCGGCACATCGTACAGCCGCGCGAACCACTGCACGTTCTGCCTGCCCGTCAACGCGGGCTCTATCGAAAGCTGTTGCGGCACATAGCCGATGTTGTACCGGATGTCCATTGTGTGCCTGCGCGAATCCAGACCGAACACCCGAACCTCGCCGTGCTGAACGGGACTCAGCGTGGTCAGCACGCGGACCACCGTGGTCTTGCCCGCCCCGTTGGGTCCGAGCAGGCCCATCGTCTCTCCGGAGCGGACTTCCAGCGACAGGTCGTCCACGGCGGTGAAATCCCCGTAGCGGTGGCTCAGATGTCGGCAGTCGACGGCCAGTTTGTGCGGCATACTCATGGCTGTCTCTCATGCAGCATGCGAGTCATTGCGGACATGACCTCCAATCCCCCCGCGAGCGTGTCGACCTGGTCGGCGTCGAGCTCGGCCAGCACCTCGGCCAGCGCTGCTCGCCGTTCGGCACGGGACGCATCGGCCAGGCGCTGCGCCGAGTCGGTGAGCCTGAGCCGGCCGACCCTGCGGTCGGCCTCGTCGACGGCCCGAATCAGCAGGCCGTCAGTCGTCAGCCTCGACACCAGCGTCGACGCGGTGTTCGGGACGAGCCCCAGCTCGTTGGCGGCCTCCCGCACCGAGATACCCGGCCGCCGCCCGACCAAACGCAGCAGTTCAGCCTGCGCCTCGGTCAAGCCGGCCGTGTCGAAGCCGCGACCGGTCCGTCGCAGCTGGCGCCGGAACCGGCCGACGACGCTGAACAGCTCGGTGATCAGGTCGGTGCGGGTCGCCACGAACCCAAGATACCTCTGTTTCAGAGCTATTTCATCGGGAGACCGCGTCGGCGACCCGCCGAAGCTGATCGAGGTCCGAGCTGGTCGGGATCAGCTGGACCTCGTCGGCGCCGATGTCGGCGAACTTACCCAGCACGGCTAGCAGCTCGTCTTCGGTGCCCGCAAAGCCGGTCGTGGGCGCCATCGCGTCCACGTACTTCGGCGGGATCCAGTTCATGTAGCGCAGCAGGTGTCGGTGTATCTGTTCGCGGGCGGTCGCGTCGGAGCCCAGCGCGAACCAGAACGACGTCGTCAGACGCGGTGCGGGCTTCCCGGCCTGCGCCCACGACGTCCGCGCCACCTCGAACAGCTCGGCCACCTTGTCGACGTCGAGGTCCAGCGTGGTGCCGGCCAGACCATCGGCCCAAATCGCGGCGCTACGAATAGTTTTTGGCCCCATGGTGCCGACGAGCAGCTCCGGGCCGGCCGGTTGCAGGGGCATCGGCCCGACGGGACAGATCGATTCGGTCACCTTCTCCCCCGCCCACACCCGCTTCATCACCGCGACCCGTTCGGCCAGATTCCGCATCGTCTGGGTGGCGGGGTCGGCGCCGACCGCGTGATAGTCCTCGTGGCGACCTCCCACGCCCAGCCCCACCGTGAGGCGCCCACCGCTGAGCATGTCGCCGGTCGCGAGCGCCTTCGCGAGCATGACGGGGTCGTGCAACTGGGCGACGACGACGGTGGTGACCAGCCGGACCCGGTCTGTCCACGCCCCCAGTGCGCCCAGCAGTGTCAACGTCTCCGGGTTGTCGAAAGCAATGCGCTCGCCGAAACACAAAGAGGCGAAAGGCCCGTCGTCGATCACCCGCGCCCACACCTCGAGGGTCGCGCCGTCCAGGTCCGGCTCCATCACCGGCATCGTCATCCCTACCTGCACGACAGTCCTTCCATGATCGCCGCGACCGTACCGGCCCTGGCTTTCCGGAATCCCGTGCCCGCCCAGACGTTGGTGGCATGCGGGTCGCCGGCGCGGACCGACGCAGCCCGCAGCGGGCTGGTCAGGTAGTGGACCTGCGGGTAGCCCAACGGCGCCTCGGCTTCATGCTCGTCGACGAACCTGTTGCGCAGGCCGCGGGCGTACCGTCCCGAAAACGCGCGTGTGACAACGGTTTCGGTGAACTGCGGATCCTGCAACGCGGCCCGGTGAACAGGCGTGCTGCCCGCCTCGTCGGAAAGCAGGAAGGCGGTCCCCAGTTGCGCGGCGACCGCACCGGCGCGCAGCACCGCGTCGACGTCCGCCGCGGTCATCAGCCCACCGGCCGCGACGACCGGCAGGTCAACCGCCGCGAGCACCGCTGACAGCAATTCCGCCAGCGGCTCGGTAGCGGGCGGTGTGGCCGGGTCGTACGTACCGCGATGGCCGCCTGCCTCCGGGCCCTGCACCGCCAGCGCATCGACGCCGCGGGCCGCGGCCATCTGGGCTTCGGACACCGTCGTCACCGTGGCAACGGTGGCGATGCCGGCGCGGCGCAAGCGGTCACATTCGTCCTCGTGCGGCAGGCCGAACGTGAACGACGCCACCTGCGGCCGCAGATCGAGCACCACATCCACCTTCGCCGGCCAGGCGTCCTCGTCATACCTCGGTTCCCCGAGCGCCACGCCATAGCGCTCGGCCTCTCCCGCCAATGCGGCCGCGTAGCTCCGGATCTCGGACGGCGTGCCCACGCTCGGTTGCGGCACAAAAAGATTGACGCCCAGCGGGCCGGAGGTGAGCTTGCGTGCCGCCACCACCCGCTCGGCGAAGGTGTCCGCGGAGAGGTACCCGGCGGCGACGAACCCGAGACCGCCCGCGTTCGTCGCGGCCGCGGCCAGCTCCGGGGTGGACGGCCCGCCGGCCATCGGGGCGGCAATGACCGGTACTGAAAGGTCGGACAGCTGGAAGGGACTCGGCATCGTCACTCCTTATCTCATCGCTTTATCTCATCGCTTTATCGAACGGCAGGCCGGATCTCGTGCCAGCGAGTCAAGGATGACCCGCACGGCCTCCGACATCAGACCTTGGCCCCACCACTGCCGGACGAGGCGCGCCGGCATCGTCGGTTCGGGGGATGCGCAGCAAAATGCGCGGTCCCGCAAGGACTTCGTCGTCCGGCACTCCTTCATCCTGAGGCATTGGCGTGCCCGCAATGAAGGTGGTTGACTGAGATCACATGACCATCGCGTTCAACCACACCATCGTTGCCGCCAAGGACAAACAGGAGTCGGCGGCTTTCTTCACCGACCTCTTCGGCCTGCCGGCCGCGACGCCGTTCGGCCACTTCCTGGTGGTGCCCCTCAAACACGGCGCCTCGCTGGACTTCGCCGACACCGGAGACGACATCCGCCCGCAGCACTACGCGTTCCTGGTTTCCGAGGACGACTTCGACGCGATTTACGGGCGGATCAAGGGGCGGAGCCTCGAGCACTGGGCCGACCCACGGGCCAGCCGCCCCGGCGAAATCAACCACAACGACGGCGGCCGCGGCGTGTATTTCCGCGATCCCGCCGGCCACTTCCTGGAGATCATTACCCGTCCGTACGGTGCCGGCGGCTGATCGCCGCGACATACTTTCACCCATGTCGACTCCCACAGAAGCGCCGAAAGACGGGCGTGACGTCATCGCCACGTTTCTTCCGCAGTCCCCGTTCGTCAGCAAGCTCGGGATTGTCGCCGACTCCCTTGAGCCCGACGAGGTTCGGCTGCGGTTGCCGTGGGATCCATCGAACGTGACGATCGGCGACCTGGTCCACGGCGGCGCGATCGCCACGCTCGCCGACCTCACCGTCATGGCGGCGGCCTGGTCGGGAGCACCCGCCCCGGATTCCCCGCGCGGTGTCACGGTGTCGATGGCGCTGGACTTCCTGGCACCGGCCCGCGCGACCGACCTGATCGGCAAGGGGCGGGTGTTGCGCAGGGGCAGGTCGTTGGTCAACTGTGAGGCCGAGGTGGTACGGCCGGACGGCGAACTGGTCGCGAAGGCCATCGCGACCTATAAGATCGGCTAGTTCAGCGTCACTTCGTTGAGCTTGCCCGTCGCGACGTCGAAGATGAACCCGCGCAACGACTCATGCTTGGTCACGAACGGGCTGGCCTCGATCCGTCGCAGCGACTGCCGCACGTCCTCGGCCAGGTCCGAGAAGGACTCCGCCGCCCATCCCGGCTTGATGCCGGTCTCCTCCTGAATCGACTGTTTGAACTCGTCGTCGGTGAAGGTCAACATGCCGCAGTCGGTGTGATGGATCAGGATGACCTCGTTGGTGCCGAGCAGCCGCTGCGAGATCGCCAGGGAACGGATCTCGTCGTCCGTGATGACACCGCCGGCGTTGCGGATCACGTGCGCCTCACCTTCGCCGAGGCCGAGTAGCCGGTACACGTCGAGCCGGGCGTCCATACACGCCACGACCGCCACATGCTTGCTGGGCGGCATTGGCAGCGGGCCCTTGAAGGTGCTCGCGTAGCGCTCGTTGTTGGCCAGGAATTCGTCGGTCGCGGTCAATGGGACCTCCTCGCGCGTCGGCACAGACTCGGGCACGGCGATGCTATCAACGGCGCACCGCCAAAAGGCCCTTCCCGATCACCCCGATTCTGGACGTGCCGAGGCCGGTGAGCGGGCTACCCGCGACGGCACGCCGAGGGCCGAGGCGCCACAGAAATCACAACAGCCCCTCGGATCACACACGAGGTTCGTCTGCCCGGCCCGCTCGACCTACCCTGTGCCCATGCAGCACACGCACGGCGGGCGCGGATGACGCGATTTCTGGCGCGTCGGTTGCTCAACTACATCGTGCTGCTGGCCTTGGCTTCGTTTTTGACGTTCGGCCTGACGTCGCTGACCTTCCATCCACTCGACAGCCTGCTGCACCGCAGCCCCCGCCCCCCGCAGGCCGTGATCGACGCGAAGGCCGCCGAGCTCGACCTCGACAAGCCGATACCCGTCCGCTACGGCAAATGGGTGTCGGGCGCGATCCGCGGCGATTTCGGCACCACGATCGCCGGCCAGCCGGTGTCGGCGGAACTGTGGCGGCGCATCGGGGTCAGCCTGCGGCTGCTGGTCCTCGGTTCGGTGCTGGGCACCGTCATCGGTGTCGTGGTCGGGGCGTGGGGCGCGATCCGCCAGTACCGGTTGTCGGACCGCGTGATCACCGTGCTTTCGCTGCTGGTGCTTTCCATCCCGACATTCGTGATCGCGAACCTGCTGATCATGGCCGCGTTACAGGTGAACACGGTCTTCGGCGTGCAGATCTTCCAGTACACCGGCGAGACGTCGCCGTGGGTGACGGGTGGCTGGTGGAACCACTTCGTCGACCGGCTCCAGCACCTGGTGTTGCCGACGTTCACGTTGGCCCTGGCATCGATCGCCGGGTTCAGCCGCTATCAGCGCAACGCGATGCTCGACGTGCTCAGCCAGGACTTCATCCGCACGGCACGGGCCAAGGGGCTCACCCGCCGTCGCGCGCTGTTCAAGCACGGCCTGCGCACGGCGCTGATCCCGATGGCCACGCTGTTCGCGTACGGCGTCAGCGGCCTGGTCACCGGCGCGGTGTTCACCGAGAAGATCTTCGGCTGGCACGGCATGGGTGAGTGGGTGGTGCAAGGGATCTCGACGCAAGACACCAACATCATCGCCGCGATCACGGTGTTCTCCGGAGCGACAATCCTGCTCGCGGGACTGCTCTCCGACGTGATCTACGCGGCGCTTGATCCGAGGGTGCGTGGGTGATGACCGATACCGCCACCGGCAAGGCCAGCAGCACGAACGTCCAATCCGGCTTGGACACAGCGAGGTTCGCGTCGCGGCGCAACCTGGTGCTGCGAAGATTCCTGCGGAACAAGCCGGCGGTCGTCGCGCTGATCCTGCTCGTCGTGCTGTTCGTCGGTTGCTACGCGCTGCCTCCCTTCCTGCCCTACAGCTACACCAATCTGGATTACAACGCGCTGCTGCAGCCACCGACGGTCGACCACTGGTTCGGCACGAATTCGCTCGGGCAGGACATCTTCGCGCAGACCCTGCACGGCATGCAGAAGTCGATGCTGATCGGTGTGTGCGTGGCGTTCATCTCCACCGCGATCGCCGCCACCGTCGGATCCGTCGCGGGCTATTTCGGCGGTTGGCGCGATCAGATGCTGATGCGCGTCGTGGACCTGCTGCTCGTGGTGCCCAGCTTCATCCTGATCGCGATAGTCACCCCGCGCACCAAGCAGTCCGGAAGCATCTTTTGGCTGATCGTGCTGCTCGCCGGGTTCAGCTGGATGATCAGCTCGCGGATCGTCCGCGGCATGACGATGAGCCTGCGGGACCGCGAATTCGTCCAGGCTGCAAGGTATATGGGCGTGCCGAGCCGGCGGATCATCGTCCGCCACATCGTGCCGAACGTCGCGTCCATCCTGATCATCGACACCGCGCTCAACGTTGGGGTCGCGATCCTGGCCGAAACCGGCTTGAGCTTCCTGGGTTTCGGCGTGCAGCCGCCCGACGTGTCTCTGGGCACCCTGATCGCCGACGGCACCAACTCGGCGACGACATTCCCGTGGGTGTTCCTGTTCCCGGCCGGCATCCTGGTGGTGATCGTGCTGTGCGCCAACCTCGTCGGCGACGGGTTGCGCGACGCACTTGATCCCGGCAGCGGAAGGCTGCGCAGGTGAGCCCGCTACTCGAGGTGACGGACTTGCATGTCACGTTCCCCACCGACGCCGACCCGGTCGCCGCGGTGCGGGGCATGAGCTACCACGTCGACCCCGGTGAAGTGGTCGCGATCGTCGGCGAATCCGGGTCTGGCAAGTCCGCGGGCGCGATGGCCATCGTGGGCCTGCTGCCCGAGTACGCGCAGGTCTCCGGGTCGGTTCGGCTGCACGGCGACCAGCTGCGCGGCGTACCCGACACCCAGATGTCGCGGATCCGCGGACGGCTGATCGGCACCGTGTTCCAGGATCCGATGTCGGCGTTGACGCCGGTTTACACGGTCGGCGACCAGATCGCCGAGGCGATCGAGGTTCATCAGCGTGGCGTCACCCGGCGGGCAGCACGGCAGCGTGCTGCTGAGCTGCTCGACCTGGTCGGCATCGCACAGCCGGAGCGACGGGCGCGCTCCTTTCCGCACGAGCTGTCCGGCGGCGAGCGCCAGCGCGTGGTCATCGCGATCGCGATCGCCAATGACCCGGACCTGCTGATCTGCGACGAGCCGACGACCGCGCTCGACGTCACCGTGCAGGCGCAGATCCTCGACGTCCTCAAGACCGCCCGCGACGTCACCGGCGCGGGCGTCGTGATCATCACCCACGACCTCGGCGTGGTGGCCGAGTTCGCCGACCGCGCGATCGTGATGTACGCGGGCCGCCCAGTCGAGGTGGGCGGCGTCGACGAGCTCTACCGCGACCGGCGGATGCCCTACACCGCAGGCCTGCTCGGGTCGGTGCCCCGGTTGGACGCCCCGCAGGGTTCGAGGCTGGTGCCGATCCCCGGCGCGCCGCCGTCGCTGGCCGCGCTGCCGCCGGACGAGTGCCCGTTCGCGCCGCGCTGCCCGTTGGCGATCGATGCGTGCCGCGCCGCCGAGCCCGACCTGATCGAGGTGGGGCCCACGCACCTCGCCGCGTGCATCCGCACCGACGAGGTCGCCGGGCGCAGCGCAGCGGAGATCTACGGCGTATCCACGAAGCTACCCTCCGCCGATAAGGCCACCGCCGAACCGCCGGTGGTGCTGCGGGTGAGCGATCTGGTCAAGACCTACCGACTCACCAAAGGTGTGGTGTTCCGAAGGCAGGTGGGCGAGGTGCGCGCGGTCGATGGCGTCAGCTTCGAGCTGCAGCAGGGCCGCACGCTGGGAATCGTCGGCGAGTCGGGGTCGGGAAAATCCACGACGCTGCACCAGATCCTGGACCTGACCCAACCGCAGTCGGGGTCGATCGAGGTGCTCGGCGCCGATGTCGCGGCGCTGGATTCGCGCGCCAGGCGCACTTTGCGCGGCGATCTGCAAGTGGTGTTTCAGGATCCGGTGGCCTCGCTCGACCCTCGGCTGCCGGTGTTCGAGGTGCTGGCCGAGCCGTTGACCGCCAACGGGTTCGACAAGAACCGGACCCAAGAGCGGGTGGCCGAGCTGCTCGACATCGTCGGACTGCAACGCGGCGACGCCAGCCGGTATCCCGGAGAGTTCTCCGGCGGGCAGAAGCAGCGTATCGGCATTGCTCGGGCGCTGGCGTTGCAGCCGAAGATCCTCGCCCTCGACGAGCCTGTGTCGGCGCTCGACGTGTCCATCCAGGCCGGCATCATCAACCTGCTGCTCGACCTACAGCAGCGGTTCGGGTTGTCCTACTTGTTCGTCTCCCACGACCTGTCAGTGGTCAAGCACCTCGCGCATCGGGTGGCGGTGATGTACAAGGGCTCGATCGTCGAGCAGGGTGACGGGGATCAGGTGTTCACCAACCCTCAGAATGAGTACACGCGACGGCTGCTGGCCGCGGTACCCCAGCCAGAACCCAGCCGTGGCTAGCATCGGTGCGATGATCCGTCGAATCGCTCTGGCCATGCTGGTCGTCGCGGTCGCGGCCGTGGGCTGCTCGGCCAACCGCGGGACGCCGTCGGCCGGCGGCGCCGCGCAGGTCGGCACCACCAACGACATCAACCCGCAGGATCCGTCGAAGCTGCGGGACGGCGGCAACCTGCGGCTCGCACTGACCGAGTTCCCGTCGAACTTCAATCCGCTGAACATCGATGGCAATTCGGTCGACGTGGCCGCGATCGTCAGACCGACGCTGCCCCGCGCATTCAACATCGCCGCGAACGGGTCGCTGACCGTCAACACCGACTACTTCACCAATGTCGAACTGACCAGCACCAACCCGCAGAAAGTCACCTACACCATCAACCCGAAGGCGGTGTGGAGCGACGGCACCCCGATCACGTGGGAAGACATCGCCTCCCAGGTTTACGCCGACAGCGGCAAGGACAAGGACTTCGCAACCGCGAGCACAGCCGGATACGACCGGGTGGGATCCGTGACGAGCGGCGTCGACGACCGGCAGGCCGTGATCACGTTCGCCAAACCCTATGCCGAGTGGAAGGGCATGTTCGCCGGGAACGGCTCGTTGGAGCCGCGCAGTATGACCGCCACCCCGGACGCGTTCAACAAGGGACAGCTCACCGGTCCCGGCCCATCGGCCGGACCGTTCATCGTGACCGGCCTCGACAAGACGGCCCAGCGAGTTGTGTTGAGCCGCAACCCGAAGTGGTGGGGTGAGCCGCCCAAGCTGGACTCGATCACGTTCATGGTGCTTGACGACGCCGCGAGGATCCCGGCCTTGCAGAACAATGCGATCGACGCGACCGGAATCGCGTCGCTCGACGAGATGACGATAGCCAAGCGCTCGCCCGACATCGCGATCCGCCGCGCCGCGTCGCCGACCTGGTATCACTTCACCTTCAACGGCGCATCGGGATCGATCCTGGCCGACAAGGCGTTGCGAATGGCGATCTGCAAAGGCATCGACCGCCAGATGATCGCCAACGTGACGCAGCGAGGGCTGGCCGACAATCCCACCCCGCTGAACAATCACATCTATGTCGCCGGGCAAGAGGGTTATCAAAACAACAGCGCCTCAGCGGCGTTCAACCCCGATCAGGCCCGCAAAGATCTCGACGCCCTGGGCTGGAAGCTCAACGGCAACGTCCGGGAAAAAGACGGTAAGCAACTCGTTGTCCGCGACGTTTTCTACGAGGCGCAGTCGACGCGGCAGATCGCCCAGATCGCGCAGAACAACTTGGCCGAGATCGGCGTCAAGCTGGTGCTCGACGCCAAACCGGGCACCGGGTTCTTCACGCAATACATCAACGTCGGTGATTTCGACATGGCGCAGTTCGGCTGGTCCGGCGATGCCTTCCCGTTGTCGGGCCTCCCGCAGATCTACGCGTCCAACGGCGACAGCAACTTCGGCAAGATCGGCAGCCCGGATATCGACGCAAAGATCGAACAGACGCTGTCCGCGCTCGATCCGGGGACGGCACGGGCACTTGCCAACGAAGTCGACGTGATGATCTGGCAAGAGGGCTTCTCCCTGCCACTGTTCCAGGCTCCCGGCAATGTCGCGGTACGCAGCAACCTGGCGAACTTCGGCGCCGCGGGGATGGCCGACTTGAACTACAGCACAATCGGATTCATGAAGTAGTCACCCGCTGCAGCGCCCGCGGCACCACCGCGGGCAACGCCGCCTCAACCGCGGCCGCCGCCCTGAGCGCGCCGACGAGCACCCGGACTCCGGGGGCACTGGGCAGCGCGTCGAGCTGCGCAGCCCGCGAGATCAATTGCTCAGTCTGCCCATCGCGGACCGCCTGCGCGATCGTGAGCGCCACCCGCTCGCGGCTGTCGAGGGCGCTGTGCCCGGCGGTCGGCAACCTGACCAGCACCGCGTCGGGGATCAGCGCCGCGATTCGCTCCGCCACCGACGGCGGGGTGGTCAGATCTCGGGCGCCGGATACCACCACGGTGGGCCAGGTGAATTTCGGCATCTCCGACACCAGGTCATAAGGTTCGGCTTCGAAATCCACAGATTCAGAAGCTAATTCGCGAAACGCGACCGCGGGATCCAACGGCTTGCCGTCGGGAACGCCGCCGTAGTTCAGCTCGCGGAACCCGATGCGGCCCACCAGGTCGGCCTCGTTCCGATAGGGCGCCTTGCGCTCGAAGAGCATCCGGGCGAAGCCTCTCAGGGCGGTCCACAGCCAGCGGCGGCCATGCAGCAACAGATCGAGCTGCCGGTTCAGCAGCTCCGCGCCGCCGAGTCCGTAGACGACAGCGGCGATCTGGCCGGCGGACGGTGTCAGCACCCCGTCGTCCACGAGTTGGCGCACCTTGGGGGCCAAGCCTGCGGTTTCCGGCCGGTCGCCTTCCCAGAGCACGCCGCGGATCGCCCCGCGCACGTCCTCGATGTCCTGGTTGGACAGCAAGGGCGAGTCGAGAACCATTGCGTGCAGGCGGTTGGGGTGGCGCACGCCGACACCGGCGGCGACGTAGGTGCCATAGGAGGTGCCGTACAACGTGGCCCGCTCGACCTGCGCGTCGTCGAGCACCGCGACGACGTCGTCGACCACCTGGTCGATCGTCAGGGCTTCGGGCGGCAGGTCGGCGCCGGCGTCGTCGTGGCGCGACATGCCCACGCCGCGGTGCTCGATCATGATCACATCCAGGCCCACCGTCGCGGCGCGGCGACGAAATCCGCGGTACAGGGCCACCGAGGCGGCGCCGGGACCGCCGGGAATCACCACCAGCGGATGCGCCGACTTCCTGCCGGTGCGCACGTAGTAGAGGTCGAATTCGCTATCGCTGCCGGGAGAGACCGGCCGTCGCACGGGCCGCACGCCGGGCAGCGCGGCCAGTTTCTCGTGCGCGCGCCTGCGCTTGGCGTTCATGGTCATCAACGCCCATTCTGCCCGCTGGTGGCGTCGGTGGCGGCGCCGGATTCACAGCAACGTCGCGCGGTTCATTCGTCGCTTGAAAGCCTTGTCGAAACGGCGGTACGTCGCGCGCAGTTCGCTGGCGGGCCAACCCTGGGGCAGCAGCGTGGCGGGGAGCAACGGGTCGAGTTGGAGATGACGGACGACGCTGATGGAAAGCGCGAATTGGTAAGTCAACGTGGCGGTCATGTCGTCGCCTTCGCCTGGGGCGGAGTCAAGCTCGCGCTCCATGGCGGTCGTCAGCCTTTTGGCGTCTCGCGCCCACTGGTCCAGTTCGAACAGCGACCTGACGGTTCCGGCGGCGACATCGGAAGCGGCGCCGTGGAAGTGAACGCACTGCTGGTCGAGCACGGCACGCGACGCCGGGAGCCGAGCGGGGTCCAGGTTGTCCGGCCGGATCCACACGCCCTCCCTGATCTCGGCAAGATGCAGCGCCCGGGCCGCTTTCCGCAGCTCAAGCCGGTCAGCGGGGGGACGTCGGTCGAGCGACACGACCGCGAGCTCCCACGTTCCGTCCCACCGACGCACGGTGGCGTCGCCGGCCCGGGCGGCATCGTCCACGCGGTGGCGTCGTTCGAGCAGGTGGCCGGCAAGCGCGTACATACCGTCGTCGGTCGTCAGCTCCCCGTCGGAGACCATCCGCCACAGGCAGGTGCGCGCGGCGCCGGCACTGATTCCGAATAGCGAAGCCGCAGCGACCAGAACCGCAACGGGAAGACGGGGCTCGTCGGCGCCCAGCAGCGCGGAGGCCAGCACCGACCGCGCGGTGAGCGGACGGTCGCCAATCAGGTCGCTGACCCCGGCTCGAGACGACGTGCTCATATCACAAATATATTGACATGTGGCAAGCGATACGTGATGCTTTGACAATGGGCGCTACCGTTGAGGCCCCGCTTGCGGATGATGTCGAGATCGTTCGCCGCATCCTTGCGCACATCGACGCGGGAACCACCGACGAGGGCGAGTCGTGGCGCGAACCGGTTCAGAACTACCTCGATCCCGAACGATTCGCCGACGAGCTTCGGGTCCTCCGTTCGGCGCCCAGCGTGTTCGTCCCGTCGGCGGCGATTCCCAACCCGGGTGACCATGTCGAACGCGCCGGCTTCGGCGTGCCGCTGTTCGCGGTGCGGGACAGCGCAGGCCGTGTTCGGGTGTTCCGCAACGCATGTCGCCATCGCGGGATGGCACTGGTCGAGGGACCGGGCTGCTCGCATGCACTGGTGTGCCCCTACCATGGCTGGACTTATCGCCTGGACGGGTCGTTGGCGCATGTTCCCCACGCCGACGGCTTCCCGGATCTTGACGCTCCGTCACGGGGGCTCGTGGAGGTGGCCAGCCGCGAGGTCGACGGCGTGGTCGTCATCGAACCCCTTGAACCGAGGCCGGCCGGCTATGCGGACGCCGCGGCTGCAGCCCTGACCGACGGGACTGCCTGGCGCGACAAGCTGATGCCGGCCACGCGACTCGTCGATGTGAATTCCGTCGTCCTGACGATCAACTGGAAGGTGCTCGTCGAGCAGTTCCTCGAGGGCTACCACATCCGTTCGACGCACCGGGACACGTTCTACCCGCTGCAGTACGACAACCTCAACGTCGTGGAATCCTTCGGGCCGAATAGCCGGATCACGTTCCCGTACCGCAACATCGAGTACCTCCGCGACCGGCCCGAGTCGACATGGAGAATCGGTCATCGCGTCACGTTCGTTTATCACCTGTTCCCGAATGTGATGCTGGCGACGTTCCCGGATCGGGTCATCATGGTCGTGATCGACCCGATCGATCTGGAACACTCGACTCTCATCACCTATGCGATGGACGGCGGCTCTGCGACAGCCGACCGGTCGAACAGGGCTGATGGACGTGAGCTGGTCGGTCGCGGTGCCATCGAGGACAACGCCATGTCTGTCGGCGTACAGCGCGGTCTGCACGCAGGTGCCAATGATTTCGTCGAGTTCGGTCGGCAAGAGAGCGCGATCGGCCACTTTCACTCGACGCTTGACGATCGACTCGCCAAGGCTGCGGATTCGCCCCCCTGAGTGCCGGTTGGCCTGAGGTTGAGGGGACAAGGTCCTCACTCTCGCCGACACCGGTGACGCGGCGGTTCGACGGCCATACGTTGTGACCAGGAGACACCATGACTGATTTCATGCGCGCAAGCGACGCGTTCACCTGGGCAATGGAAAGCGATCCGCGGCTGCGATCGACGGTCGTCACCGTACTGATGCTGGAGAAGTCGCCAGAGTGGGACGAGGTCTGCGAGAGGTTCGATCTGGTCAGCCGCACGTTGCCGATGTTCCGCCAGCGGGTGGTCGAATCACCGCCACCCGCTCCGCCGCGGTGGGAGTACGACCCCGACTTCGACCTCGACTTCCACCTGCGCCGGGTAACGGCGCCCCAGCCCGGCACGCTCGACACGGTCCTGGAGATGGCCCGGGTGGCCGAGATGGAGGGCTTCGACCGGGCGCGCCCGCTGTGGAAGGCCACACTGATCGACGGCCTCCAGGATGGCGGCGCCGCTGTGTTGTGCAAGTTTCACCACGCCCTCACCGACGGCGTCGGCGGTGTGCAAATCGCGATGATCCTGTTCGACCTTTCCGAGCTGCCGCACGAGCACGCGACGCTGCCGGCCGAACCGGAGGTCCACCGGCCACCGTTGCTCAGCGGTTACCGGGACACACTGCGCTACGAGACCGGCCTGCTCAGCAAGACGCTGGGGGCGGTGGCGAGGTCCGCTCCGGGCCTGGTGCTCAACGGGATTCGGCGACCGATCCAGACCGTCAACTCGGCAACCGCTACCGCAGCGTCGGTCTATCGCACGATCCGGCCGGTCAACCGGCCCGGCTCACCGCTGATGAAAGACCGCAACCTGATTCGCAAACTCGGCGTGCACGAGGTTCCGATGCCGCAATTGCGGGAGGCGGCCCATCGTTGCGGCGGCGCGCTGAACGATGCCTTCGTCGCCGGCGTAGCCGGTGGGCTGCGGCTGTACCACGACAAGCATGATGTGCGTGTCGGAGATCTGCACCTGACAATGCCGATCAGCTTGCGGACCGAAAGCGACGAAATAGGCGGTAACCGCATCACGCTGATGCGGTTCGATGTGCCGGTGGGCCTCGCCGATCCGGCAGAGCGGATCAGGCAGATCCACGAGCGCACCAGGCGGATGCGCGACGAAAAGTCGCTGCCTTACACGCAATTGATCGCCGGTGCGCTGAATCTGGTGCCGCGCTGGTACATCGGATCGATCCTGCGGCACGTCGACTTCCTCGCAAGCGACGTCCCGGGCGTGCCGGTGCCGGTTTACCTCGGCGGCGCCGCGGTGCGAATCCAATACGCGTTCGGGCCGACGATCGGATCGGCGGTCAACGTCACGCTGCTCACCTATATCGATACCTGCGCGCTCGGCATCGACGTCGACACCGGGGCCATTCCCGACTACGAGGTGTTCCACGAATGCCTCGTCGCCGGTTTCGACGAAGTGCTGGCGCTCGCGGCCTGAGGCACCTCAGGAGCGGATCAGGTCGGCGGCCTTCTCCCCGATCAGGACGCTCGGCGCGTGCGTGTGCCCGCGGATGATCGCCGGCATCACCGACGCGTCGGCCACCCGCAACCCCTCGACACCACGGACGCACAGCTGCGGGTCGACCACACTTGATTCGTCGGTGCCCATCCGGCAGGTGGCCACCGGGTGATACAAGGTGTGCGAGCACGTGTTGAGTGCTTCTTCGAGGGTCTCTTCTCCGGTGTCGTGGGCGCCCCGCGGCCGGGCGACGGTGCCGAGGACATCCTTGAGCGCCGGCGCTTGCGTGATCGCCGCGGTGATCCGCAGGCCGGCCATCATCGCGGCGCGGTCCAGCCCGTCGGGGTCGGTCAGATACCGAGGGTCAATGATCGGCTTGGCGGTCGGATCGGCTGAGCGCAGTGTGATCGTGCCGCGGCTGTACGGCTTGAGCAGGATCGGACCCGTCACCACTCCGTGACCGCCCGGGTCGCCGAGCCCTTCGTCGAAGAACGGTGCGGGCGCAAAGATCAATTCGAGGTCGGGCAGGTCGAGATCGGGGCGGCTGCGGACGAACCCGTAGGCCTCACCGACGTTGGAGGTCAGCATGCCCCGCCGGCGCACCAGGTAATTGCCCAGCTGCAGCGGCTTTTCGGCGGCGAAGAGGCTGCCGTGTTTGACGTCGAAGCCCAGCGGGCAGACGAGGTGATCCATCAGGTTCTGCCCGACCTCGGGTGAGTGATGCACCACGCCGACACCGTGCTCGGTCAGCTGGTCGCGGTCTCCGATGCCCGACAGCATCAGCAATTGCGGGCTGTTGACCGCACCCGAGCACACCACGATCTCGCGGCGGGCCCGCACGACCCGGCGCGCACCGTCCTTGTCGAACTCCACCCCGACCGCGCGGGTGCCGTCGAACACAATCCGCAGGGCGGTCGCTTCGGCGAGCAGCATCAGGTTCGACCTGCGCAACGCGGGCTTGAGATAGGCGTCGGCACAGCTCCACCGCGCGCCGCGGCGCTGCGTGACCTGTGTTTCGCAAAAGCCCTCTGGCGCATCGGTATTGGGTTGCTCGAGCCGATAGCCCGATTGCTGCACAGCGATCAGCCATGCGGCAGTGGAACTGCGAGGGCTGCGCTGCGGCGAGATCATCAGCGGCCCGGCTTCGATCCGGTCGAAGTACTTCGCCACCGCGGGATACGACCACTGCTCGCCGGCCAGCCGGCCCCATTCGTCGTAGTCGGCGGCGAAGCCGCGCACCCACATCATCGCGTTCATCGACGATGATCCGCCGAGCATTTTCCCGCGCGGCCAATAGATCTCGCGGCCGTTGAGTTCCTTCTGCGGCTCGGTCAGGTAGTCCCAGTCCAACTGACTGCGGAACAACTTGGAGAACGCGGCCGGGATGTGGACGAACTTGTCCTTGTCCCTCTGACCGGCCTCGAGCACCGTGACCCGGACTGCCGGATCCGCGCTCAGCCTGTTGGCCAGAACGGACCCCGCAGAACCGGTGCCGACGACGATGTAATCGGTGTCGATGTCCACGCGGCGCAGTTTAGGAGCCACCGGCAGTGTTCGTGGTCAGTTCGGACCGGCGATTCCGACTGGTGCCCTAACCCAGCAACTCGATGTGGTGCGCGTCGTCGATGCTGTCGTAGCGGGCCGGGCTGCACGTGAGCACGATGACCTGCCCGTTGCCACCGACCGCATCGAACACCGCCCCCATCTTGGCCAGCCGGTCGGCATCGGTGAACCCGAGCGCGTCGTCCATGATCACCGGCACGGCATCTTCCTTGGCGACCAGTGCGGCACCGGCCAGCCGGGCCACGATCGCAAGCTGCTCCCGCGCACCTCCCGACAGCGACTCGTAGGGCACCGTCCGGCCGGAAAGCGTGCGACTGCAGATTCTGAGGTCGGTGTCGACCTGCACTTCGAAACTCTCGCCGAAGACGAGTCGGCCGAGCCTCTCCACCTTCGCGCGGAACGGCTCGACGTATCGCAGCCGGGTGTTGTCACGGTGCCTTGCCATCACCGAACGCAGCGTCTGGGCGGCGCGGGCGCGGCGACGGACGCGGGTGTACTCGCTTACGGCCTGCTCACGTTCGGCCTCGGCGGCGTCGAGACGGCCCTTGCGGCCTTCGGTGCCGTACACGCGAAGTCGCGTCGTCACATCGCGCAGTTCGTCGTCGATCTGGCGGTTGAGCACGACCAGGCCCTCGGCGTCGCGTTTGGCGTCGTCCAACTCGGTGGCGACGCGGGCCGGCGCCGCCTGCTCCAGCTCGGCCGCCAGCCCGGCAGCGCGCTCCACCGCCTGCCGCGTCGCTTCAGCGTCGGCCTCGGCTTGCACGGCGATCTCGTCGTCGGTGCGGGTCGCGCGTTCGGTTGCCAGTCGCTCGGCTGCGGCATCATACTCAGCCCGGATGGCGGCGCGCTTTTCCCGCAAAACCACTGCGTTCGTTGACTTTTCGGCCAACTTGGCACCGGCGGCTGCCGCCACCTTACGGTGGGTCTCGACCTCCGCAGCCGCCCGGCGGTGTGCGGCAAGGGCGGCGTCGAGTTCTGCTCGCGCCGACGCGGTGTCCAGCTGCGGGCTCGGCTCGCAATCGCGTCCGCGCTCACGCAAAACGGCCAACCGCGACCGTGATGCATCCACCGGCTCGTCACCGCAGAGGCCGGCCAACGTCGCGGTCAGCCGGTCTCGGGTGCCGATCAGCTCACGTCGCTGCTGGTTGAGCTTCCTCGCGGCGTCGACGTCCGCAACCTGTGCGGCAGCCAGTGCATCGGACAACGCCTCTTGTGCCACAGCGAGTTTGGTCTGGTTATCGGACGCGGGGGCGCCGGGGATGATCCGCGCCGCCAGCACGCCCGGCAGCTCGACGTCGGTGGGCGCCGTAGCGCGCGAGGTGAACGACTCCCCCGCCGCGAGCGGCACGGTTTGTCCGTCGATGCGCAGCTCGATGTTCGCGGCCGCGGTGAGCTCGATGCGCGCCGACGTGAGCTCGACCAGACCCGCAGCGCGTTCGACCGCCGCGGCAACCTTTTCGATGTCCGACATCGCCGAGTCGGTCAGCACGATCGCGCGCAGTGCGGTTTCGACGCGGTCGAGGTCGCCCTGCGCGGCGTCGATTTTGGCCAGCCGCGACGCTAGCCGGACCGCCTCGTCGCGGTCGGACAGCTGATCGAGGGCCAACCGTGCCGCATCGACACGGGCCTGTGCGTTCTGCACCTCGGCCTGCGACTGCTCGACCACAACTCCGGCGGCCTCATCGACCTCGCGCGCCGTGGCTTCCTCCTCGGCAGCCTCGCGAACGGCGGCGTCAAGTTGGGCGATCGCCGCTGCCCTGCCCTCGACGTCCGCTCGCAGCCGACATCGCTGGTCGTGCGCCGCGGCGCTCGCGGCATGGGCGGCCTGCGCGGCTGCGGCGACCAACTCGGCCTGCTTGTGCTGTGCGGCCAGCCCGGCGACGGCGTCGGACGCCGCCTGTGCCGCGGCCAGCCGCTGGTCGGCGACGGTGCGTGATTCCCGCACCTCGCCGCGCCGCTCCGCCAGCTCGGCGTGCGCACGCACACCGTCGTCGACCTCGGCCACGGCGGCTGCGCAGCGGGCCACCTGGTCGTCGGCAGCTGAGAGGCGCGCGGTGACCGCCGACCATTCACCGGTGGGCCGGCCGGTGGCCGTGAAATACCGTGCGCACTCGGCGTCGATGCGCTCGATCAGCAGGGGTTCGGCACCCGACAACGCGGCGGCCTGCCCGGCGGCGACGTCCAGCGCGCGCGACAGCGCATCACACCCGGACAGGTCCACCGCTTCGGTGGAGTTCGCCTGCAGGACTCGCTGTGCTCGCCACAGCTCGGTGTCGACGGTCTCGGCCAACATTGCGCAGACCCGTTCGTGGGCCTCGTCGCCGGTGAGTTGTTCGCGGACCGGTTCGAGCAGGCTGAGCTCGGTCTCGCATTTCTTGTGGAACCGCTTGCGGTAAACGAACCTGTACGGACCCGTGCTGATCTCCGCGGTCACCTCCGCGCCGACGTCGGCGTGCGTCGGCTTGACCTGCTTGACTTCCTTTTTCGTCGAGCGGTCCCTGGCTTCGAGCAACAGGTCGAGCGCCTCGATCATCGACGACTTGCCGATCTCGTTGGCGCCGCTGACCACGACCACACCACGGTCGGGGAACACGATCTCGCGGTGGGTGACACCGCGGTAGTTGGTCAGGACCAGTCGATGCAGCTTCACGCGGCGCTCCCGGGACGCGCGGCGAGTCGCAGCAGCAGCGCCAGGGCCGCCTGCGCGTCGTCGGCCAGCTCGCCGTCCGTCGAGCGTGCGGCGGCCACCAGCTCGTCGACCGCAGCCGCCGCGAAACCGCCGATGCCCAAGTCATCGAACTCGCCGTCGGCCGGGATCACCGCGAGGTCGGTATTGCGGTCCCAGGGCTGCAGCGACGCGAACAGCCGCGCGTACTTGTCCAGGCAGGCGTCCAGCGCCGCCCGGTCGGTCACCGTCAGCGAACCGGTCAGGCCGTGCCGCACGACCGTGCGGTCCTTGTCGGGCAGCAGGTCGAGGTTGATGTCGAGGTCGGCCACGTCGCGGCCGCTGTCCACTGCGCGCCGCAACGTCACGAACCGCCACCGACCGATGCGGCGGCCGGCGACGCGCACAGGGTGCACGTCGCCGGCCTCGTCGATGTCGACCACCAGGACATGACCGGGGTCAGGCTCGATGTCCTCGAAGTTGGTGACCTCCGGCGATCCGGAATACCAGACCCGGCCGCTGGTTCCGATCGACATCCGAGAATGCTTGTCCCCCAACGCGACATAATGCACAGCGCCGCGCGACAGCGCATCCTCGAGGGCGGAGAGCCGGATCAGCCACGGCTTGTCGCGGTCGGGTTCGAGGATGTCGACGCCGCCATGGGCGACCAGAATGCGCGTGACCCCGTCAGCCGGCAGCCCGGCCAGCACCTCGGCGGCCAGGTCCGTGGTCGGGCGCTTCGACCGCCACGGCGCGGCCACGACCTGCAGGCCGGGCCGTACGTCGTGCACGCCGGCGCGATCAAGCACGACGACGTTTTCCGGGCATTCGGCCAGAAACAGCGGGCTGGTGTACACCGACGACGCGTCGAGCGGGTCGTGGTTGCCGGGCAGCAGGTAGACCGGCACACCGATGGCGCGCATCGCCTCCAGCGACTGGCTGATGACCCGCGGATCCAGTTGGTTGTGTTCGAACACGTCACCTGCGACCACCACGAATTCGGCGCCGGTTTCGGCCGCGACCGCACCGATCGCGGCGACCGCGTCCCGGCGCGCGGCCGAATAACGTGGCTGTGCCTCACCGTTGAGGAAATGCCGCGTCATGCCGAGCTGCCAGTCAGCGCTGTGCAGAAATCGCATCTCGGCTCCTTCCGTCGACATGTCGGTTCTCGAGGCAACGCGAGTGTAGGACCGGGCGACGACAACTCACGGGAGGCGAATCGGCATGCCTTAGCGTGGAGCGATGAGCGCTTGCGCGAAGAGCGGAATGCGGTGATGCGCAGGACCCTGCTGCTGATGCGGCACGCCAAGTCGGCCTACCCCGCGGGGGTCGCCGACCACGATCGACCGCTGGCGCCGCGCGGCATCCGGGAGGCTGGACTAGCGGGCGACTGGTTGCGCTCGTACGCGCCGCAGATCGATGCGGTGCTCTGCTCGACGGCGACCCGCACTCAGCAAACGCTGTCTCACACCGGGGTGGACGCGCCGGTCAGCTTCTCCGAGCTCCTCTACGATGCGATGCCCGGCACGGTGATCGACGTGATCAACGGGGTCGACGACGACGTCGGCACCCTGCTGGTCATCGGCCACGAGCCCGCGATGGGGCAGGTGTCGCTCGGCCTTGCGAGCGCCGAAGACAGCAACCAAACAGCGTCCCAACAGATTTCGACGAAGTTCCCGACGTCGGCCATCGCGGTGTTGCGAACCGGGGACCCGTGGCATCGGCTCGAGCTGGGCGGTGCGGCGCTGGTCGGCTTCCACGTGCCCCGCTGAGCGACTACGAGTTCGTCGCGAGCGTCAGCTCCATCAGCTTGATCGCCATCCCGCACGCATCGATCCCCGGCGCCTGCGGGTTCACCCACCAGCCGACCACGCCGCCCGCCGCGCTGGCCACCCCGCACGCACCATTGGGGTCGTTGGGCCGCATCACGATCGACTGGACGCCTGCGACGGCGCGGCTCTCGATCTGGTACTTCAGCCCCTCGGCGACCTTGCGCTCGTTGTCGAGGCTGCCCTGCTCGAACCAGAACCGGGTGATATCGATCAGCCCGGCCGGGTTGGCCGCCTGCCAGCGGCAGACCGCGCCGACGAAAGTGCTCTGAATGTCCAGCGGGTCGGCGCCCACCGTCTTCGCGAGCACGTCGGAGGTCAGCACGTCACATTCCTTCAGCAGGTTCGGGTACTGCTGTTCGGAGTTGTTGTTACGGGGTGTCTCCGAGCCGGCCCTGACCGCTGTGCCGCTCACCGCGCGCGAGCAACCGCCCACGACCGCGACGACCGTCAGCGCGGCGGCCAGTGCTGTCACAACCTTGTTGGTGATCATTTGGCCGCCGCTACCGATTGACGGGTGAGCTCCTTGGCCACATCGCAGGGGTCTGGGAACGGCTGCTGGCTGAAACTGATCGACCATTCGATGAAGTCGTCCTGGAATTGGATGCCTACTTCGCACAGGCTGTTGCCCAGCGTTGGGTCGGTGCCGACCGCGACGAAGCCGTTGTGGCCGTCGATGTTGAGGTCGTCGACGCTGGCCCGCGACAGTTCCTCTGTCTTGCGTTCGCGCCCGATCGGGCTGCCGCGGTACCAGGTGAAGGAGAAGTGCGGACCGAGGATGCCGCCGCCGGCCAGCCACTGGCAGCCGATCGAGTTGCGCGCGGTGTTGACAAGGCCGTTCACCCGGGTCAGCTGGGTGACGGTTTGATCGCTGATGCCACCGCATTCGGGGAAGAACGGGCCGTGGGTGGCATTCTGCGCGGACGGCGCCGTCGACGACGATGGATTGCTGGACCCCGACGATCCGCTGGAACAGCCGGCGACGATGAAGATCGTTAGCGCGGCCCCGAGGACCATCGCGGGCAGCCTACGTGTCACTGGATCCGTTTCCCGCCGCTCGTCACGACATGCAGGATAGCGGCAGCCCGGCGGTTTCCACGTGTATGGCGGTTGACCAGCGCTTTTAAGTCTCACTTCGCGGCGATGCGGGCACACAGCCATCAGGGAGGTGTGCGACAGTACGGAGATGTTGCTGAGACTGCTGCGACAGTACGCGCGGCCGTACCGACGGCTGATCACGGTTGTCATGCTGCTGCAGCTGATCAGCACCCTGGCGTCGCTCTACCTGCCCACCGTCAACGCCGCGATCATCGACGACGGGGTGGCCAAGGGGGACACCGGCACGATCATGGGGCTTGGGACCACGATGCTCGCGGTCAGCGGGCTGCAAGTGCTGTGCTCGGTCGGGGCGGTCTACTTCGGGTCACGCACCGGCATGGGCTTCGGGCGCGACCTGCGGTCGGCGATCTTCCACCACGTGACCGGCTTCTCGGCTTCGGAGACCGCACGGTTCGGCGCGCCGTCGCTTTTGACGCGCACCACCAACGACGTCCAGCAGATCCAGGTCCTGGTGCAGATGACCTGCACGATACTGATCACGGCGCCGATCATGAGCATCGGCGGCATCTTCATGGCGATACACCAGGACGCCGGACTGTCGTGGCTGCTGGTGATCAGCGTTCCGGCGCTGGCACTGGCGAACTACTGGATCGTGTCGCACCTGCTGCCGATCTTCCGCCGCATGCAGTGGCTGATCGACGGCATCAACCGGGTGATGCGCGAACAGCTGTCGGGCATCCGCGTGATCCGGGCGTTCGCGCGGGAGCCGTTCGAACGCACGCGCTTTGCGGAGGCCAACCGCGCGCTGTCGGGCACCGCGCTCGAGGCCGGGCGTTGGCAGGCGTTGATGCTGCCGGCCACGACGCTGGTGATCAACGTGTCCAGCGTCGCGCTGATCTGGTTCGGCGGGCTGCGCATCGAAGCAGGCCAGATGCAGGTGGGGTCGCTCATCGCTTTCCTGTCCTACTTCATGCAGATCCTGATGGCCGTTCTGATGGCGACGTTCATCTTGATCATGCTGCCGCGCGCGTCGGTGTGTGCCGAGCGGATCACCGAGGTGCTGTCGACCGACGCCGCGATCGCCAGTCCCGAACGACCGACGCGTCCGGAAGCCGTCAACGGCATGGTCCAACTCGACGGCGCCACGTTCTGCTACCCGGGCGCGGACCGACCCGTCCTGCAGGAGGTTTCGGTCAGCGCGCGGCCCGGCACCACCACCGCGATCGTCGGCTCCACCGGCTCGGGCAAGTCCACGCTGGTGTCGTTGATCTGCCGGCTCTACGACGTCACCGACGGCTTGGTGACCGTCGACGGCGTCGACGTGCGGGACTACGAACTCGAGCAGCTGTGGTCCGCAATCGGGCTGGTGCCGCAGCGCGGGTACCTGTTCTCCGGCACGGTCGCCGAGAACCTTCGCTACGGCAACGCCGACGCGACCGACGCCGAGATGTGGGAGGCGCTGCGCGTCGCGGCGGCGGACGGGTTCGTCAGCGCGCATGCCGACGGGCTGGAGATGCCGGTCTCGCAGGGCGGGATCAATTTCTCGGGCGGACAGCGGCAGCGGCTGGCAATCGCGCGCGCCGTGATTCGCCGCCCCAAGGTGTACCTGTTCGACGACGCGTTCTCGGCCCTCGACGTGCACACCGACGCGCGGGTGCGGGCGGCGTTGCATGAGGTGTCGGCGGACGCAACGGTCCTCATTGTCTCCCAACGCATCTCGACGATAGCCGAAGCCGACCAGGTGATCGTGATCGACGACGGACGCGTGGTGGGGGTCGGCACCCACGAATCGCTGCTCGCCGATTGCCCGACCTACGCCGAGTTCGTCGACTCCCAGGCGGTGGTCGCCGCGAGGAGCTCGCGATGACGTCCGGGCTGCGGCCGATCCGCGGCGTGGTGCAGGCCCCGACCGAGAGGTCACGGGACTTCCTGGGCACGGCGGTCCGCTTGATCAAACGCCTCACACCACAGCGCCGGCTGACGGCCGCGGTGATCAGCCTCGGCATCGCGGGCGTCGCGCTCAACGTGATCGGACCCCGGGTCCTCGGGCACGCCACGGATCTTTTGTTCAACGGCGTGATCGGACGGCAACTCCCCCCGGGGATCACCAAGGAGCAGGCGGTCGCCGCCGCCCGAGCCCGCGGTGACAACACGTTCGCCGACCTGCTGTCCGGCATGAACCTCAGGCCGGGCGTCGGCGTTGACTTCGGGGCGGTGGGCCGGACGCTACTGCTGGCGCTGGGTATGTATCTACTTGGTGCACTGATGGTTTGGGTGCAGTTCAGGCTGTTGAACATCACTGTGCAGCGCACGATGATGGGGCTGCGATCCGACGTCGAGGACAAGGTGCACCGGATGCCCTTGTCGTACTTCGATTCCCGGCAACGCGGTGAGCTGCTCAGCCGGGTGACCAACGACATCGACAACGTCCAGACGTCGCTGTCGATGACGATCAGCCAGCTGCTCACGTCGATGCTGTCCGTGCTGGCCGTGCTGGTGATGATGCTGACGATGTCGCCGCTGCTGGCGGTGATCACGCTGTTGACGGTGCCGCTGTCGCTGTTGGTGACCCGCACGATCGCGCGGCGCTCGCAGCGGCTGTTCGTCGCGCAGTGGACCAACACCGGTCGGCTCAACGCCCACATCGAGGAGACCTACAGCGGCTTCACGTTGGTCAAGACGTTCGGGCACCGCGCGCGGGCGGAGGAGCAGTTCGGCGATTTCAATGCCGACGTGTACCGTGCGAGCTTCGGCGCCCAGTTCCTGTCCGGTCTGGTGTCGCCGGCCACGACGTTCATCGGCAACCTCAGCTATGTGGCCGTCGCGGTGGTGGGTGGCCTTCAGGTGGCGACCGGCCAGATCACGCTGGGCAGCATCCAGGCGTTCACCCAGTATGTCCGCCAGTTCAACCAGCCGCTCACCCAGGTCTCGGCGATGTACAACACGCTTCAGTCCGGGATGGCAAGTGCCGAACGGGTTTTCGATCTGCTGGACGCGCCGGAGCAGACACCCGACGCGCCCGTTGTCCTGCCGTCGCCCAACGGGCAGGGCCCAAGCGGTCGGGTGGAGTTCCAGCACGTCGACTTCAGCTATCGTCCCGGCACGCCCGTGATCGAGGACTTGTCGCTGGTAGCCGAGCCGGGCAGCACAGTGGCCATCGTGGGCCCGACCGGCGCCGGCAAGACGACGCTGGTGAACCTGTTGATGCGGTTCTACGAGGTCGACTCCGGGCGAATTCTCATCGACGGGGTGGACATCTCGACAGTCAGCAGGCACGCCCTGCGGTCGCGCATCGGAATGGTGTTGCAGGACACCTGGCTGTTCGGCGGAACGATCGCCGAGAACATCGGATACGGCCGGCCGGCGGCCACGAGCGACGAGATCGTCGCGGCCGCCAAGAGCGCCTACGTGGACCGGTTCGTGCACACCCTGCCCGATGGCTACGACACCCGGGTCAGCGACGACGGCGGCAACATCAGCGCCGGCGAGAAGCAGCTGATCACGATCGCGCGTGCATTCCTGGCACGTCCGCAACTGCTGATCCTCGACGAAGCCACCAGTTCGGTGGATACCCGCACCGAAGTGCTGATTCAGCATGCAATGCGCGAATTGCGCCGGGACCGGACAAGTTTCATCATCGCCCATCGGCTTTCGACGATCCGCGATGCTGACGTGATCCTGGTGATTGAGTCCGGGCGGATCGTCGAGCACGGCAGCCACGTGGAGCTGATGGCGCGGCGCGGCGCGTATTACGAGATGACCCGGGTCTAGGTACCCATGATGCGGTCGTAGAGGGCGCGCACCCATTTCACGTCGCCCACTGCGGTGTGTCGTTCGTACCGGTTCGGGTCGACACCCAGCTCGCGGCTGAGCTGTTCGCCGTTCAGGGGTACCCGCACCCCTCGACCGGCGCGGGTGAGAAATCCGGCAGCCAGTGCCTCGACGTCGATTACGGCATAGAGGTGGGGCGCCAATATTCCGTAGTGATGCAGCAGCCTGGTCAGGTGCAGCGAGTCGAACGTCGGCACTGCGCCGACCATCACCGTGTCGCCGCCGAGGAACTCCGCGATCGCTATCGCGGCCCGCTTGCGGGGCCAGCGCTCTTCCGGCGACCCCCTTCGCAAGAGGTACTGCGACCGGAACGGCTCGGGAAGCCCTGTGGCAGCGCGCATTTCATCGTGCTCAACGAGCATGTGCAACCATGACGACGAGCCGTCGGAGAATCGCCGCAGTCCTGCGAACTCCCAGATTTGGTCGTCCGGACGTAGACCGGTGCACTCGGTGTCGACGAATACCAGGTCGGTTTCGCGTTCGGGGGCCACCCGACAGGCATAGCAGCTGCGTTACAGTTGCGGACCCTCGGCACGCAAGTTGTCGACCTCGGACATCGCGTCGCGCAGCTTGGCGAGCCATTCCTCGGTGTGCTCACCGACAAGCTTCACCGACCAGGCGAGCGCGTCGGACCGTGACCGGGCGACGCCGGCGTCGACCAACGTGTCGAGCACGTGCCGTTCCGGTTGCCGCAGACGAGTCATCACGGGCACCGCGACGTTGGTGAACATGACCCGTTCGCCGCCAACCTCGACGCCCCAGGACACGGTGCGGCCATAGCGGGCCTGGGCCTCGTCGGCAATCCGCATCCGCTCGGGCCGGGTCTCTTCCCGGAACCGTGCGGCGCGGCCTGCGCTGCGGGCGTCCGCCCCTTCTCCTTCTGCACCCTCCGGTTCGGGAAGGCGGCCGATCACGGTGATTTCGTCGCGATCGACCACGACCTGTGGATCGCCGGTGAACCAGCCGTCGGGCAGCCGCCCGGCGAACCAGTCGGGAGCGTCACCGGCGTCGGGCTGTTGGGCTTGCTGCCATCCGCCGGGACGGCCGAAACGTCGGCCATGTACATGATGTGATCTCATGCTTACATCATTACACTGTTACACCGCAGGTGAGACGGCTTTCTCCGACAGCGAACTGGTGTGGTGTCGTTACCGCTTCCGCACCACAAGCACGGTGCCGCTGACAGCCAGCGCGATGAGCAGCAGAATCGCCCAGCCGGCGCCGGCGAGCCACCAGACAAGCCCCGCCACGACAAGGGCCGGCGATATCGCGAAAAGCACCATCAACGGATGCTGCCTGATTACTGCCACCGCGCTGCGTGTGCGAACCCGGTCGATTTCTCTGCCCGACATGTCACAAGGATGCCAGCTCAGGCCGCGTCTTCGTCGTCGTCTGGCGTGAGGAGTTGTTCGGGGTGGTGGTAGGTGTTGGTGCGCGCCAGACGCCGGAAGTTTGGGTTGGGGTGGGGTGCGCATGAGTCGGACGCACCCCACCCCGTATCCGGCTGGGGAACCTCCACGAACCTTCGCCGGAAGTTGGTTGGCCGCGACGACGCGCCGGAGCGGGCCCGCTCCGTACAACGCGCCAGACCCTCGGTGCCGCGGCCAAGGCCAAGTTCACGGGTACACCCACTCGTCGACAATGACGGGCACCTGCGCGGCACCGTCGACCACAGTGACGGCAACGCCCGGGCACGGGGTGAACGTGACGGTCGCGGCGGTCTGCGGGAACGCGGTGTTGACGTTCTCCACCACGTTCGTGGTCACCGGGAACGACAAGGTGCTCATGCTGCGTCCGCGTAGAAGTTCGCCGGTTTGTTTGACTTTTGGTCACGACATCCGTCGAAGGAGCCGTGTCCGTGCCCAAGCGTTATCCCGAGGAGTTCCGCCGCAAGGTTCTCGATCTAGTAGCTGCTGGCCGTCCCGTTGCCCAGGTCGCTGCTGATCTGGGAATCAGCGACCAGACGATCTACATGTGGCGCAAGCAGGAGCTGATCGACACCGGTCAGCAACCGGGCCTGAGCCGCGCAGAGCAGGCTGAATTGAGCGCGGCCAAGAAGCGCATCCGGGAGCTGGAAAACGAGGTGGCGATCCTGAAAAGGGCCCGTGAGCTGCTACGGGAGCCGCACGACCCAAAAGGCGATACGCGGCCATAGCCACCATGGCCGCCGAAGGACTACCCGTGCAACTGGCCTGTCGGCTGCTGTCGGTGGCCGAGTCGGGATACTACGAGTGGCGATCACGGCCACCGTCGCAGCGCGCGATTCGGCATGCCTGGCTGACCGAACAGATCCGTGCCGTGCATTCCGCGTCTCGGGGCACCTACGGCGCGCGGCGTGTCCACACCGAGTTGACTCTCGGCCTCGGTTTGGCGGTGGGGCACGGCCAGGTGGAGATGTTGATGGCCCGCGCAGCGATCAAGGGATTGCCTGGCACGCGCCGGCCCAGGCCCCGGCACGAGACGCCCACGGCGGTCGATCTCGTGGAGCGCATGTTCACCCGTGGAGCGCCGAATCGGTTGTGGGTCACCGACATCACCGAACACCGCACCTACGAGGGCAAGGTGTACTGCGCGGTCGTGCTGGACACGTTCTCCCGTCGCGTGGTCGGGTGGTCGATCGACTCCACCCAGACCGCAGCGCTCGTGACGAACGCGCTGGGGATGGCGATCGCCAACCGCCATCCCCAGCCCGGGGTAATTGTGCATTCCGACCACGGCGTGCAATTCACATCGTGGGCTTTCACTGACCGCGCAAGGCGGTCCGGGTTGGTGCCATCGATGGGCTCCATCGGTGACTGCTACGACAACGCCGTCATCAAATCCTTCTGGGGCAGAATGCAAACCGAGTTACTAAACCGAAAACGGTGGAAGACCCGGATCGAACTGGCCAACGCGATCTTCGACTACCTGGAGATCTTCCACAACCGTCAGCGCCGTCATTCGGCCCTGGGGATGCGCACTCCGATAGAGTTCGAAGTGCTTCACCCATCCACCCAACCCGTGGCCTGAAACCCAGCAAGACGCCTCCAGGAAACCCGGGGCACATCACAGTCTCCGGACTTGCCGGGACGGCTCAGACAGGGAGCGGAGGCACAGCTTGTGAGCGCTGACCACCGAAAGTTTGCGCAGTGCGAATTGGCAACGCATAGGTATTTGACGGCTGTCAGAGAAGCTCAACAGGTGCCAAAAACTGGTGTGACCGCAATACTGCTGGCAACGTTGTCTTCGGGGAAAACGTTGTCTTGGGGGAAGAGGGGTAGGGCGTGAGTAACACCGCCACGAACGCTGGCCGCGATGGCGGCGAGCCGCTCACCGAAACGGTGTCCGCAGTCACGGGCACAGGACCGCAGCTGGCCGGTGTTGCTGCCGGTGTCACTGGGGCGGTGCTGGTAGTGGCGGGGGTGTGGGGTTTGCACGTGCTGACCCCCGGTGGCGGGGTGACCGGGTCGGTCGGGTGGGTGCTGCTGTTGTTGGCGGGCGTTCGCAGTGTTGGGTAACGGGATCACACTGCTACGGCGCGCCCTGGCCCCGATCACCGTCACTGCCGAGGCCGGGGTGTTAGCGATCGCGTTGTTCTCGGCCACCGCATTCGGCCTGGCCACCTTATCCTCCTATCTACCCCGCACGGGTACATCGTCTCTCGGGATGGCGGTGGCGGCGGCTGACCCGTGTGGTGATCGCTGCGGAGGCGGCGGCAACGGGCAAGGCTCCTACGGTCCGGATACCTCCGGCTTTCAGCCGCCGGGCATGCCCAATCAGTTGCCGGATTATCAAAGCGACGCCAACTCCGGATACCCGGCCCCGGACCAAGCTGTCAGCCAGGTCACCCAACAAGCCGGACAGCAAGGCTCCTACGGTCCGGATACCTCCAGTTTTCAGCCGCCGGGCATGCCCAATCAGTTGCCGGATTATCAAAGCGACGCCAACTCCGGATACCCGGCCCCGGACCAAGCTGTCAGCCAGGTCACCCAACAAGCCGGACAGCAAGGCTCCTACGGTCCGGATACCTCCGGTTTTCAGCCGCCGGGCATGCCCAATCAGTTGCCGGATTATCAAAGCGACGCCAACTCCGGATACCCGGCCCCGGACCAAGCTGTGAGCCAGGTCACCCAACAAGCCGGACAGCAAGGCGCCACCCAGACCGCCAGCCAAGGACTACCGAAGCCACCACCACCGGATTCATGGTCGGGGCAAATCACCAACACCCCCGACCCCACAAGGCCGAACGCCAACAATGCGTTGACCATGGCGCAGCTGGTGCAACGCGTTTACGATCCGGCCCAGCCTCTGCCCGCAGGCTGGTCGCAGCTCAGTTCGGCGCAGGTGGAGCAGCTCACCGGGATCAACCCGGACAACATGGCCTCCGGTGTGCACGTCGGCGTGCTCACCGACGGCGCTGGGCACTATGTGGGTGGGTTCGCCGGGGCCGAAAACCAGTTCGATGACGCTGCGGTGGTTGTTGAGGAAGTCGGCGGCAACCCACCCCAATACCAGATGGCTGTCCAGGTCATGAGCGGCCTGCTCAACAACTTCGGCGCCGGAAACGTCGCCGCCACCGGACATTCCATGGGCGGTGGAGAAGCCGCCGCCGGGGCCCTCAACAACGGCACCACCGCCATCACCTTCGAAGCCCAAGGGCTATCGCCCGGCTACCTGCAAAGTCTCGGAATGGACCCCCAAGCAACCTTCGCTCAAGCCGCCGACGGACAAGTCCAGCACTACTTCATCCAGGGCGAATTTGCCACCCTCCTACAACGCGAAATACCAGTAGTCAACGGCCTACCCAACGCCCCCGGCCTCAACTACGCACTCCCCTTTGTCACCACCGACCCCGTTACCGGAGCCACCAGCATTTCCCCCGTCGGCCCGCCTGAGCAATCCCATAACATCGCCGCCGTCATAGATTCGTTAGCACAATCAGGGGTGGAACCGCAGTTGGTGTTCACGCAGCCCATCCCCGGCGAAAAAGCCGCCGAAGACTGGTTTAATGCTGTCGCTCCAATTGTCGTCCTACCCATCGCCGAAGCCGTTCTCGGCGACCTGACACCACCACCCACACCAGCACCAGCACCAGCACCAGCACCAGCACCAGCACCAGCACCAGCACCAGCACCATAAAGAATAAAGAGGAAATCGCATAATGAGGCACGTCAAGACAATCGGTGCCACCGCCATAACCGCCGCGGGACTAATTGCGGCCCCTGCCGCGAACGCCGAGGCACACACCGTCACCTACAGCCTGTGGGTGGATAACCCGGCCCCGAACGGCTTCAGTGTCAGTTACATAGCTAATGAACCGGTCGGCCGTGGCGTCGATCCCAATTTGTTTTTGTCACCCGGTGAGGTCTGGACGCGTGAGACGACTATGGACGACCCGACTCAGTGGGCCTACATGGTGGCGGTTTACAAGTACGCGCCGGCCAATCCGGTCGGTACACACTGTGAAATTAGAGTCGATGGAGTCGTGGAAGCCACCGGCGTAAGCGTCTGCTCGATTCGGCAGCTGAGTGCCGGAAGCGGTCCGCCTGGGACTATGTGAGAGCGGATTTATGGCGTTAGCTAGTGCAGACATTAAACGGCGTCGATGCCATTGAGCTCATCGAGCGGGGTGCCGCCCGAGTCGGTCGCCGTGGGGCTGCGCGAGATGGGCATTGCTGAGATGACCCGCATCGTCTTCATGTCGCCTCCCAGCTACGAGGCCTGCGTCATGGGCGTGGCCCTCACGCGGGTGGGCGCCTTCTCCATCTGGATCGACCCCTCGGTCGGCTATCTCAACATGGCGGAGCGGCTGAGACGCGTGAAGCCGGAGGCGTTCCTAGGCATCGCGCTCGCGCACATCGGAAGGATCACATTCGGATGGGGTCCTCGCGCCCTCCGGAAGCTTGTTCTTACGGGATGCCCACTCTTGCCGGGAGCCCGCACTGTCACCGGGTTTCCACCCTTCCCCGGCGCGCGATCGATCAGGTCGCTGCGAAAACAAGCGCCCGCCGAGCCGGAGCCGCCAAAAGTCGGGCCGGACGATCCCTGCACCATTCTCTACACCACCGGCAGCACCGGGCCGGCGAAACCCTCGCTCTAACCCGCATCGCAACTTCTGTCAGGTGTTCCGCAACGCGCACCATAGCTGGCGCTGGGATCCGGACAACGAGGTCCCCGTGGATATGGCCGTCTTCCCCGCGTTCCTCTTCATCCCCATCAGTGCCGGCGGCACAATGGTGGTGCCGCCCATCGACTTCGCCCGGCAAGGCCCGGCCAAGGTGAATTCGGCCGCCATGATCCAGGTCATCAACGACTGCAAGGTCGGGTCGTTTTTCGCCGCGCCGATCCTGATCGAGAACCTGGCCCGGGAAGCGCTTGCGCGCAACCTGACGATGCCCTCTCTGAAACGAGTCATCGGGGCCGGGGCGCCGATCTTTGGTCCGGTCGAAAGAATGCTGAGCGCGGTCATGGCTCCCGACGGAGAGTTAGCGGCGAACTACGGAGCCACCGAGGCCATGCCGTCGACCGAGATGGGCAGTCGCGAGCACCTTCAAGGCTTGTGGAACATGACCGAGCAGGGTGCCGGCATCTGTGTGGGTTACGCCCTGCCGGGCGTCGCATTGAAGATCATCGACATCGTGGACGGTCCCATCGACTCCATCGGGGAAACGTCGGAGCTGCCCAAGGGGCAAGTCGGCGAAATCCTGGTGCGGGGCAAGCACGTGAGCCCCGGGTACTACCTCGACCCCGAGAGCACGCGCAAGAACAAGGTGCCCGACCCACAAGGGGACTGGCACCGCTTTGGGGATGCCGGCTACCTCGACGCGCAGGGCAAGCTCTGGGTCTGCGGTCGGGTGTCGCAGCGGGTGAAGGCAGATAGCGGGAACGTATTCCCGCTGCAAGTCGAGCCGCTCTTCGACGCTCACCCCAAGGTGAGGCGAAGTGGACTGGTGGGAGTGCCCGCACCGGCGGGCGAGCTGCCCGTCCTCTGCGTCGAGGTCGAGCCCGACGTCGGCAAGAACGAGCTCGCCGGCTTGCACCAGGAACTGCTCGCGCGGGCTGCAGATTCCGAAATGGCGAACAAGATCCATGCCATCCTCTTCAAGCGCAGGCTGCCGGTGGATCCGCGCCACAACTCCAAGATAGAGCGCCCGCACCTTGCCAAGTGGGCCGCCCTGCAGTTGTCGGGACCCCGCTCCCGCAGCCAGCGCACCCGCCCTGTCGCCGAATCCTCGCCTCCCCCGGCCGCCAGTTCCGCCACCGCGGCTGTCACCGTCGTGCGCGACGCCCCGGTCACACGAGTTACCGCTGGCAGCACATCTGGACACGTCCGCACAACCAGACCGCCACCGCCTGACCACGCCTAAATCAAGATCAACAACCGCCACCTACAAATCTGACGCACACCCCAACCGTGGCCGACCTAGACGGTTTGTCGGTGCCCGATGGCATGGTGTCGGTCAGGTGCCCGGGCGTAAGTAGCTGACGCCCGTTCCCTCACCGCGGCGGTCCGGGGATGGTCGCATCTTCCCCGGCCTGCCGCCTGCGCTCGTAGGATGGCTGCCTTCGCCCCTCGGCGCATCGATTCGTCGCTGACCTCGATGCTGAGAGCGGGTCTAAAGGCCGGTGACCTGCGGAGCGTACGTACAGAGGGTTCGGATGCCCTTGCCGTCAACCTTGTCCCAATCGATCTGCGACGCAGCCTGCCGGTCGCAGGTAAGGATGAACAAGACCGACGTTCCAGACTTGGCTCCGACGGAGGTTGTGGGACCGCTAACTGTGATAGAGCCGATGTCGAACTTTGGATCGCTGAACAGCGCCTTCCACACCGGACGTGTGGGTTCGATGAACTCCAGGTCGGTGCTTACGCCCAACGACTGCTTGACCGTGTAATCGATCTGGCACGAGTCTCCCTCGGGCCGAGCAGCCCGCGGTAGGTGGCGTCCATCCGCTGGTGTAAATGGTCACGGGCGTAGGTTCCTTCGAAACCTGCCAAAGCTACGAAGGAGGATCTACACCCGTGACCAAGCGACTATCGCCGATCGACCGTGTGCGCGCTGAGATTGACCAGCTGTTCGCCGCTACTGAGCGACCCCTGACCGAGATCCTGGAGGATGTCGGGCGTCTGTCCGTGCGCCTGCTGTTTGAGACCGCCGTGGAGGCCGAGGTGGAGTCGTTCTTGTGCCGGGCGCGCCACGAGCGGCGGGACGAGGACGGCCCGACCGGGTATCGCAATGGCTACCAACCGCCGTCGACGGTGAAGACGACGATGGGCCCGGTCGAGCTGCAGCGCCCCAAGGCTACGGGACACCCACGAGCGGTTCTGCTCCCGCCTGTTCGGTGACGGGGTGACCCGCACCAACGCCCTCGAAGCCTTGGTGATCTCGGGTTGGGTGCGGGGCCTGTCGGACCGCGACATCGAGGCGGCCCTAGCCGAGGTGCTGGGCGCGCAGGCAGCCCTATCCCGCTCGACAGTGAGCCGGATTTGTTGAAATCGCCGGAAGTGCTCGACCTCATCGACGGGTACGTTGATGAAGCTCAACGCCGAACTCAACAGGTGGGAAACCATCAAGAAGTGGACGCTGCTTGATCACGACCTGTCGGTTGAGCGCGGTGAGCTCACCCCGTCGTTGAAGGTGAAACGGTCAGTGGTCGCGGAGCGGAACAAAGCGATCATCGACGCCTTCTAGAGATGACATTGTGTTAGGGCGCCACGGCGGCGCATCGGAACCGCCAGCGCTGCAACGTATTCTGTCAA
Source organism: uncultured Actinomycetota bacterium (assembly GCA_963811535.1). Taxonomy (GTDB): domain Bacteria; phylum Actinomycetota; class Actinomycetes; order Mycobacteriales; family Mycobacteriaceae; genus Mycobacterium. The sequence goes on from CAWERF010000006.1 coordinate 1,052,619, forward strand.
TGGTCCTCGCCAGTTGGGGGGCGCCTCGCCGTCAACAGGTGAGCTGAGGATCAGCGCTGACGCGCGACGATCACTGGTGTATGGGCGCCGTGCACGACCGCGGTGCTCACCGAGCCGAGCAGCATCCCGGCGAAGCCCCCTCTGCCGCGGTTGCCGACCACGACCAGTTGTGCCGATTCGGCTTCCCGCAGCAGGTGGCGGGCTGGATAGGCATATTCAACGACCCGACGCACGGTGACGTGCGGATAGCGTTCTTGCCAACCGGCCAGGCGCTCGGCCAACGCCTCGTCGGCCGCGGCCTTGACGGCAGACCATTTGCTGTCGGGCAAGTCGGGCCAATCGGCGTCACTCAAGGTGTGCAGAGCGACCAGATCGACCCCGCGCCATGACGCTTCATCGAAAGCAATAGCGGTGGCCAACTCCGACGCCGACACGCCGTCAAGGCCGACGAGCACGGGTGCGTGCGCGAAACGGGGAGGTCGCGGCGCATCGTCGTGGATCACGGCAACGGGGCAATGCGCGTGATGAACCAGCGCGGTGCTGACCGAGCCGAGCAGGCTCCGGGACAGCGCTCCCCGACCGCGGCAGCCCACCACAATCATCTGCGCCTCTTTGGTCAGGTCTACGAGAGTAGGAACCAGCGGGGACCACAACACTTCGCTGTTTACCTGAAGGCGACCACTGTCTCGGGTGGTTGCGTTGACGATTTCGATGGCGTCCTCGATGATTCGGCGGCCTTCGGCTTCCTGCATTTGGCCGATGTCTTCCGGGAACGGCGCCATCGAGAGCGCCATTCCCGACCATCCATCGACCGGCCGGAAAACAACGACAATCGTGAGGGGCACGTTCCGCATCGCAGCGTCGCGCGCGGCCCACTGCACCGCAGTCTTGGAGCACGGTGAACCATCGGCGCCGACCAGGATTCCGTTGTGCGGTGATAGATCAGACACATTCGCCTTCTTTCTGAGCTCTGTGTGCAGATCCGGTCCACGCCTCAACTGCGATCGCAGGGTTCACCGGCGACGTTATAAACCAGCCGCTCACCGGTCAGGAGGCGTTCGTCACGCCACCACGGCCGTAGGTCACTTTTCTATCGCACAACCGCAGTCCTTGGACCGGAACAGACGAGCTGTGGCTGCGCCGCCAACGCTTCACCAACGCCCATCTTTCCGCGGCGTTTGATCACCACTTCGACGCGGTGCTGACCGCCGCCGCAGCCCGCGATCGCCTCGATGAACAGATCGCGGTGGTGGCCGCCTCGCCACCGTTCTGCGATCAAGTCGACCGGTGGGGGATCCCCCGTGCAGCCAAGGCGTATGCGGTTGTCTTGTATGTGAAATCCGCCACACGCTTTCCCTGGAGCCCTCGCTGATCCACTGCAGAACGTGGACCTGGCGGATCGACAACGGTTCACTTTTACGCATTTACGCAGCCTTGCAGGACGTGTCGGTCGTCGCAGGCGGGAGGCCGACATAGCTCACCTCAACATGGCTACCGCCCTAGTCCTCGATGCATTGCATCAAGCGCGCTCGGATGTCGGCCGGTGATCCGGCCAGATCGACTGACAGAAAGCGGATGTGGTGTCCCTGAATGATGACTTCGCCGTCGAACACGTCGCGGTCCTCGGTCTTGACGAACAGGAGCACGCCTTCGGCGGCGTCGAGCGTGTCGTCACCGCGGCCCGTCTGCGACGCGAGATAGGCGTAGAGCTGGTAAAGGTATTCGGTCGCGATGGTGGTCTTGCCGTCGCGGTCGACCAACGCATCGGTGAACTTCGTTTCGACGATGACACGCCTTCCTGTGGCCGGATGGTCGAGTGTGACGTCGGTCTTCATGACCGGCAGGAACCGTGGTTCGGAGTGCTTCGGTGGTGTCCATCGCAGAATCCGCGCCTGCACGTCCCACCCAAGGCTGCTCAAGGTGTAACGGAAGAAGCCGCGGACAGCGGCCTCGAACAGCTTGCGATGTGCGCCGACATCATCGCGCAGCGCCGGTAAGTCGACCGGCCCGGCCTCATGGGCAGGAACCGCCATGTCGCGCAGGAGATGTGCGGCATCGAGCATGCGCCGGTCGGCGACGTCGTGATGACCGAGACGGTCGATTGACAGTTCGGCTCTCGACGGTGTGCTGGCGCTGACCCCGAGGCGGTGCATGCGGAATGCGGCGGCCCGGCAACGCTGCGCCAGCTCTGTTCTGATGATCGCCGTTGCGGCGAAGAGCAGAGTGTGGGCGATGAAGCGGTTGCGGGCTGAATCGACGCTGAGTTCGTCAAACCGGCAAGCGATTCGGCCTTGGTCGGACAGGCGACGCGTCGTTGTACGCAGATGGTCGATGCGGCCACGGACTCGGGTGAGGTCGGCCCGTCGCGGTCGGTACTGGACGGTCAGTTCCCGGCGCAGCCGGCGTTCGACTTCCACGACGAGGACTTCGGCGATGGCGTCGATGAGGTCGTTGTCCCGCTCGCCGGCCAAAATCGCTTCGCGCTCCTCAGAGCGCAGCTGGGCCAACAGATCCGAGGCGTAGATCAGCAGCAACCACAGACTGCGTACCGGGATGTGGGTGGCGCCCTGGCCGAGGATGATCATGGGCGGCTGCGATTCATTAGGATTTCAGCGCGGCGATGGCAGCGTCGGCCTTGGCGCGGTCGTCGAACCAGTACTCGGACAGCTGCGGCGCGATCTGGGTGTCGATGACACCGACGAACCAGGCAGTGCCGTCGGACTGGGCGTCGGTAGGGGTGACGAAGCTGTGGCCGATGGCGAAATGGGTGCCGAGCATTGGGTCCTCGGCAATGGTCTGGTTCAGTTCGAGGATGCGGGCGCGGATCGTGGCGACCAGATCAGGGTCGTTGGGCAGCTTGGCGGTCAGATGCGCTACCCAGGCGTCGGTGAGTGCGGGTTCGAGGGTCTCGAAGCTGAACCGGCGCCGCAAAGCGAAGTCGACCAGTGCCAGCGAGCGGTCGGCGATGTTCATGGTGCCGAGCAGGTAGAGGTTGTCGGGTAGGTAGTACTGTTCGCCGTCGAACCGCGGGTAGCTCAGGGTCAGCGCGTCGGCAGGGTTGTGCTTGCTCTTCTCGATCAGGGTGAGCATCTCCCCGAAGGCTTGCGCCGGGTTGCCGCGGTTGATTTCCTCGATGATCAGCACGTGCGGGATGTCCGCCGATGCCCGGGCACGCTCGGCGTGCTGCAGTAGTGCGCCGTCCGTCAGCACGAGGTGGCCCCCCGATGTGGGCCGCCAGCCGCGGACGAAGTCCTCGTAGGAGGTGTTCGGGTGGAACTGCACGGAGCGGATCGCGTCGGGGGCGTGGGAACCAATCAGGGCTTGCGCCAGTCGTTTCGCCAGCCAGGTCTTCCCCGTTCCGGGTGCGCCCTGTAGGACGACGTTTTGGTTGTCCTGCCAATGGTCAAGGATCTTCTGCAGACGTTGGGCGGAGTGGAAGCACCCATCAGCGACGATGTCGGCCACCGAGTACGGGCGGGCCTCCGATGCATCACCGGGCTTCGCGATCGGAGGCGCGGCCGGTGGCGGCGGCGACACCACCGGTTTCTCCAGCCAACGGGGCCGCCAGGTGTCGTCATAGACGTCGACGGGTCCGCCGGCGTCCGCTTCGATGGCGTCGATGATCGTGCGCAGGTCGGCGTCGATGTCATCGCCAGGACTGTCGGGTAGATACTCGGATAATCCGTCGCGCAGGAGACGACGGTGTTGGCCGCTGACGATCGGCAGGTAATAACGCGGCTGGAACAGATACACCAGCGCCTGCCGCTGCGCGGGCTCGCGGTGACCGGGCGAATTCATCACCAGATCTCGGAGCAGATTGTTGTTAGTGGCGGCCTCGGCACGGACGGTCGCATCCTGGCGTTTGAAATATTCGGAGAACTCGACCAGGAAGGACAGCTGCGCCCAGCGGCGGTTGTTCCACGCAAGACCGCCGTTGAAGACTCCTCCTGCGAAGGCATCGATCACATCCGGCGTGAGGGGGACCGGCGGCTGAAGCGGTGCGAGCACCTGCTGAATAGACGCGATCTTGGTCGCCGGAAGGAAGTTAACGACCGGCAGAATGTTCAAGATGTAGAGCTCGGCGAAAAGCTGGCGTGCGGCGGGGGACGAGTCTGCGAGCTGGAGCGTCAGTTTTTCGGAGAAGGACTTCGCCGAGAAGTCCGGCGCCGAGACGTAGCTGGCGTGTAGCTCAGCGAGGTTCTCGCGCGTCCAAATCGCCCTATCGGGCGTTAAGAGAGAGCCGTCGTCAATTAGGCAGCCGTGGAGGATCTCAGCGGCCACCTTCTCCACTTGTGGCGCGTTAGGACGATTCATCGTTGGTGATGCGTTGCTCACGGCCCCAGTTTGACTGAGGCGCGTGGTGATGTGTGCCGGATCAGTGCTGCGGGTTGGCGAGGTGAATCGCCCTGGTTCCGATGGAGGCTCGGGCTATTGGATTTCGACCAGGGGTTGGTCGGTCCGTTTCGTAGCGTAGAACGTGGCTTCGAACTCTGCGGGCGGTATGTCGTTGAGGTAGCCGTGGAGGCGGCTGGTGTTGTGCCAGTGGACCCAGCTCAGGGTGGCGAGTTCGACGTCTTCGACGGTTTTCCAGGGTCCTGTTCGGGCGGGTCCGTAGATGAGTTCGGACTTGTAGTAGCCGTTCACGGTTTCGGCCAGGGCGTTGTCGAAGCTGTCTCCGACGGTGCCGATCGAGGGAACCGCACCGATCTCGGCGAGGCGTTCGCCCCAGCGGATGGACGTGAACTGAGATCCGGCATCGGAGTGACATCGCAGTCCCGCCAACGTCTTTCCGCGTGACCAGCGGGCCATCTCGATCGCGTCGAGCACCATCGTGGTGCGCATATGGCCAGCGACGCGCCAGCCGACGATCATCCGGCTGAACGCGTCGGTGATGAAGCAGACGTAGGCCACACCGGCCCAGGTGGGCACGAATGTCAGATCGGTGACCCACAGCTCATTGGGCGCGGTCGCGGTGAAATCCCGGCCCACCAGATCGGGATGACGCGCCGCGGCGGGGTCGGTCTTGGTGGTGCGGACCCGTTTGCCGCGGCGAGTTCCGGCGATGCCGGCGGCCCGCATATGCCGGGCGACCTGATCACGTCCGACGTCGTGGCCAGCACGGCGGGCTGCTTTCCACAGCTTGCGGGCGCCGTAGACGCGATAGTTGTCTTCCCAGATCTGCCGCAGCGCCGGCCCCAAGACGACGTCGCGGCAAGCTCGCACAGAGGGCGGACGCGCCTTGCTCGCGTAGTAGGTGCTCGGGGCCACCTGCACGCCTGCTGATCGCAGGACAGTGCAGATGGGCTCGACCCCGAACTCGTCGCGGTTAACGTCGATGAAGGCGACTACTTCTTGTGTTGGCGGTCGAGCTCCGCCCCGAAGAAACTGGCCGCTCGCTTCAGGATCTCGTTGGCACGCTTGAGTTCTCGATTCTCCTGCTCAAGGTCTTTCATCCGCTGAGACTCCGAGGTCGATACTCCTGGCGTATATCCGTCATCGATGTCGGCCTGGCGCACCCAGGAGCGCACCGATTCGATGCCATACCCGAGCTGACGGGCGACCCGCTGCACCGTCCCGTGCTCGGCTCCCAACTCGACGCGCAACGTGCGGACCATCCGCACCGCGGCGGCCTTCTCCTCCGGGCTACCTACGAGTGGTCGGCTTCCCTGGCGACTGTTCCTTCGGCATGACTCCATCCTCGTTTCCAAGGTCAGGAGCCTCCGCATTTCCCAGGGCGATTCATCCAGCCACCGAGTCCTGCACTTGGCAAGCAGTCCAGGGAGTAGGACCCGTCGCTCTGGTTTGACGTGCAGTGATCGGCGGGGTCAGCGATGGTCTTGGCGGCAGGATAAAGAACCAGCCCAGCGACGGCGGCGACCGACGGAATGATGGCGATCATGACCGCGAATCCACCGGCCAAGAGCAGTCGTGGTGGTGGTGTTTGAAGGGTCGCCATCTGCACACTCCGTCAATCTGTTGGACGACGTTGTCCGAAGTGCCTTGGCTCCGCAAATGCGCCGTCGGCACGGCAGTACCGCGATCGCCAGGACGCGTTCGAGCGTGTGACATTGGTCAGTCTACGCTTCTGAAAGTAGCTATCGAACCATTCGCCCCGAGCAATCGAGGTCCAAACATGGCATCGTTCAAGGTTTTTCGCAGTTTTTTCGCAGAATACCGAGAGTTAGTTACCAGCCATGTTTGTTCGTAGCGCCCCGGGGCCCATCATGCCCGGCCCCCATCCGGGGTCCATCATCTCCGCCACCACCGCGGTCCCGGGCCCGGTCCCCAGGGCCCGGGTCTCCAGCAGTCGGGATCCCAAGTCCCGTCTTCCCAACAACCAAACTCCGACGGGGCTGGCCCCTGCGCCGGATCAGCAGACCCGGAGGTTGAGGAAACCCTAGTTCCGGGCTGGCCGTGATAACGGCCGTCGTAGCCCCAGCCCCAGGCGTGCCTGCCGAAGAAGAAGCCGGAGAAGAAGATCACCGCAATGATGAATACGACCCCGGCGACAATTCCGACCCACGCCAAGACCTGGTTGACCGGGCTGGGACCGTAGTGCCCGCCCGACCCCGGCTCGGTGCGACCGCCCGACCCCGACCCCGGCTCGGTGCGTTGTTCAGGTGTTTCAGTCACGTTTCAATCATCCGGCCTGATCCAGTGTGATGGGTACGGTTCGGGCCATGAATTCGCAGTGATTAACGGCTAACCGCTACACCTACCCCGTGGCCGGGATGCTCATCGGGTACGCCCGCTGCCTCATCGGGTACGCCCGCCGCCTCTGCATCACCCGCCACCCGATCCCGAATCTAGAGAAACGAGGTCGATCAGATCTTGTCTCACGTGATGCCTTAATGGCCGCGGCGCGGCAGCCCTGCTTCGCGGTGGCACTTAACGTGGGCAGCGCCGTACGAACCTTCCTTTCTGCCGTAGGACGTTCACATTTGTCTGGCACCCCGCGCGGTAATCACGCAGCGCCGGAATATCTGGGATGCTCCTGGAGCACCCGAACGGCGGGTATATCCCGAGCCCGCACCCTGACCTCCGGGAGCGGACAGACACGATCCTGGAGGAGGACGACTAACGCAGGGAACCGACCGGGCCGGGGCCAGTGGTGCCCCGGCTTTCCTCACTCCTTGGGGGGCCTCCATGTCGGATAGACGCCAGGTTCGGTTCCGCTAGTTTCCCTCAAGCTCGTGCAACACTCCGTAAGTGCATGTGGGGGACGCCGCCTCGTGGTCAACCATCGTGGGCCTTCCCGTCGCCGTGATCGCCGTCGTCGTCCCGATGGCTATCGCAGTTGGCGGTCGCCAACGCGGCTTACGGCAACGTCTGCGCGAAATACTGGACCCTGTAGTCAAAGCCTGCGATGAATACCAACGCGCCGTACCCGACTACTTGACCGAGGAGTTCCTTCGCACGACCGCCGAGAAGTTGCGAATACTGTCCAAACGCGACGGCTTGAAATCGCCGAACGCCAACCACATTGGCCAATTGCTGGACATCCTGGTAGACATCGCGAATCGGTTCCACGTGCCCCGCCTGTTGCCGGGTCACGGAATCTCGCAGCAGGAACGCGAGCAGCTCCTAGAGGCCAACGAACAGCGATTCAACATCGCTGTCGAACAGGCCAAACGTCGGGCCGCCACGTACATCCGCGCGGTGAACAAGATGGACAGTTGGCACTACCTCACGTACATACGGTTCAAGCGTTTCGGTATCACGAGCCGGACGTTTGGCGAGGTCGACTCGGACTTCCATCCGTGGACGGGTCCCGTCACGTGACGCGGGGCCACTGGCAGCGGAGCGGAGCACCCGTGGCGGTCGAGCACCGGACGGGAGCTACTTCAACACCGACGCGGTCGACGTTGCGTTGACGGGGGTTGGCTTAGCAACAGAACGAATCTGGTTGTTTTCGAGTATTCATGGCGACTGCTCGCGGCGGCGATACGCACCTTGATCGATCAGCGCGGCTAGCCGATGCCCGGCCTGCTCCCGATGTGGCCACCTTCACGCAGATGACCCGGCCGTCCACCAACGATGGCCAACACGCCCCCGCGCTCCCGTTCGGGGAGCCACCGGTGATGGCAGTCATGGCCGCCACCGTCGGATTCACCCACCTGCTCGCCGGGTTCGACAACCCGGCCCTGGTCCACGCGGTCGGCACGCTCCTGGGACTCCCATACACCAGTCGGCAGGCCACCTACGACCTGCGCCGCCTCAAACGTAAGGGGCTCATCGCCAGGCTGCCGGGCCACCACCGTTACCAACTCACCCCGCTCGGCCGCCGCGTGGCCGTCCTGTTCACCAAGGTCTACGGTCGCGTCCTGGCCCCTGGCCTGGCTACGCTCGACCCTCGGCTACCAACGGATCTCGCCGAACGCAGCCAGCTGGCCCTGGCATGGCGACAACTGGACCGCCGACTGGACCAATTCACCAACGACGGACTCGCCGCGGCGTGAACCTCAAACTTGATCTGCCCGTGAACACCGCCCTGACCAAGCGAAGCTAGCGGCAGGTTGGGAATGGATGGCAGCGGTGATGAAACCGGTAGTCCGCGGCCCAACCCTGGAAACCATGAGAACGATCAAGCACATCGCACCGTGGTTTGCCGCCGCCGCGATTGGTGGGGCGCTCATCTTTGCGCCAGTGGCCAGCGCCGATTCCAGCGCCGATCCCGGCCCTCATGCGGCCCCTTCGCCTTCGCAATCGCAGGGGGCGCCGGCCCAGAGCGGAGCCGATCCTCTCGTGCCGTATGGCACCGACTTCTCCACCGACGAGCCTGACGACCCCTACATCAGCCCCTCGTCGGGCGGGTAGCTCGCGGTGACGGGCGGTGGCCGGGAGAAGCCGGCGGCGGCGTAGACCTGGCTTACCTGAGTGCTATGCGCCAGGGCGGAAGACGGAGGATCGATCCTGTGGCGGTCAAGCGCCAGCTCGGCCAGACGCGCCGGTACTCTCGCCGGACGATCGAGCGCGGCTGAACCCCGCACCGCTCACTTCGATCCAGCTGCCGTCGCTGAGCTCATCGCGGCCAGCAGGCCGAGTCAACGCGATCTGCCGCGCCTTAATAGTGACGACGCACGCGCGCCGCGGCTTCCTTTAGGGTCTGGGGTTCCGGATGAGGACGCATCGAGGACGCCTTCGTTGAAGCCCACCGCTGACGACTAGCGCACCCGCGCCAGCCCGTCGGGCTATCAGTAATGACTTGTCGGCGTTGTTGTCGTCGGTGATCGCGTCGTTGCCGGTGGTGGCCCTGTCGTCGGTGTTGTCGTCGCTGTCGTGGGCGCTTGTGGCACCGGTCCCACCGTTACCGCCGGTGTCGCATGGGCAAGCCCCAAGCCCGCCCCGACTCCGACGGCGGCAAACCCGATAACACCGGCGATCGTTTTCGCCCCGATCTTGCTCATTCTCATCGCGCCACTCCTGGAGGATTTGATGACAACGGTTCCTTGCCGCACCGGGTTCGGCGGCAAGGGGAACCCTCGGGCGGCGAGGCCACCCGGCGGCCCCCTGGAAAGTCAACCCCTCACCCGGTGAACTCTCAAGAACCTTCGGGGTCTTTCCGAACTTCTTGGCTCAGGCGCGGCGGCCGGCGCTCACCCTCGTTTCGCCGGAAGGCCCCAGATCCGCGGGCTCAGCCGGGCCGAGACGATCCGCCGGCTCATCGCGGGCCCGCGCTAAGCCGTCGACGCCTAAGGCCGAGCACGCTGCTGGCGCATCATCGACACAGGCACCGCAGAAGTCCCCGAAGGATCTCTACATCTTCTTTCGGAACGGAACCTGCGGTGGTGAGCCTGGCGACGCGCACGGCGATATCGGCGATGGGTGTGCGGGTGGATACGGCTATCCATTCGCGGGCCATCAGCTCGGCTGCACGGAGTCGGTGTGCTTGGGTGAGTCCGTCGAGTTCGGGGATGTGAACCATCCACCATCGCCGATCGCGTTCGAGCTCGACCTGGTATTCGCGCATCACAACATCTCCGGGGTTGAAGACTCCGCTCCGTCGCGGCTCCCCGGCGCGGCGGCAAAAGGCGCGTACACCGTACCGTGAAACACCACGGCCCGCGCGCTATGTGCCAGCTCGGCGTCAGCCGCCGATACTCGCGCCGCACACTCGACCGCCGCTGACTAGCCGGACCAAGCAATCGGCCCGCCACCCAGGCGGATGACGGGCCGACTCTTGCGTGGGATGGCCTACGAGGCCGAGGAGGGGGCCTTGATGACCAGCACTAGCTTGGCGTTGCCGGACCTATGAAAGTGAGTTGGTAAGAGTCCTCATCCGCGGAATTGTCGTTAGCTAGTTCGTTCATCTTCGTCGCGAGCCTTTCGGCCGACTCACCAACCTCGCACTCGCAGCCGCGCGGGCACACCGGCAGGCTAAAAAGGCCGCCTTCTACGTGGCGAGTCCACGGATGGCTCCGGTGCCCCTCGGGCATGTAGTCGATGACACCGGAGGCCCGGTTCGCCAGAAGATGGCCAACTATGTGTCGGTTCGGGCACCGCAGCTCAAGAACAGCACCCATGTGTTCTATTCCGGTGTTGGTCATTCGACCGCCCCTTCGTTCGATTCGACCCCGTGAAACCCTGCCCGCTGGCCGCTCCCGACAGGGCCGACTGGCCGGAACTCACAGCCCATCCTTACCCCGACAGCAGTCGGCCCGCCACCCAAGCAGGATGACGGGCCGATCGCTTGTCGCTAGGTTCAGAGCCCCCCGCGGCGCTCCAAGGTCATCTGCTCAACGGCGCCCAGCGCCTCGGTGAGCGTGTCGTATTTCGTGGTCTCGAAGTTGATGGTCAGTGTCCAGCCGCCTTCGGTGCTGGCGCCGTTCTGCCACGTGTTGAGCACCACCTTTCGGCCGTCGGGCAGTGTGCGTTGGTATCCGACATGGCCCCAGGGCTGCCAGTGGCGGTCCAGTTCGTCGCGGACCCACTCGGGTCGTATTGGCATCGACACCTCCTCCACGGCCTTCCGGGTGAACGTACCCGTCCACCGCTCGATCTCGTCGATCGCATCGATCAGTGGAGGCGTTTCGTCGTTCCAGCGATCCGCGCCACCGTCGAGTAACCCACCCCGACCCTCCGCGCCACCGTGGACGGCGCCGTGCCGTCATCTAGCTCGGCGAGCACCGCGGCCACCCGGTCGCGCTCGATGCGCGTCACCCCGGCGCCGATCAGCTCGTCGGCCGCTGCGGTCCAGTCGGCCACCGGAGCATCCAGCGCGTGCAGCCGCGCACCGTTGCGCACCACCGCTGCACCGTTGTGCCCGCTACCGGTGCGCCGTGGTGTATCGAGTACGTCAGTCTGGCTGACGCCCACAACGAGGAAATGGAGGTAGCAGTGAATCGGGCTGCGGAACAAAGGTTTTGGGCGAAGGTTGACACCAGCGCCCGGCCAGACGCCGAGGACGGTACTGACATGACCGATCTCGTGTCCGTCATCATCAGCCCGCGCACCGCCCGCCGCTGGCTGGCGCGCAACACCCAGAATGGCCCGCGGAATCCGGAGCGGGTCGCCGATTTCGCCGCCGCGATCCTGGCCGGCGAATGGCGCCCGGACGACACGTCGATCAGGTTCGTCGACGGCGAGCTGGTCGACGGCCACCACCGTCTGGCCGCGATCGTCGCCGCCGACAGGTCGGTCAGGACGAATGTCGTTAGGACGGTGACATGAACGTGGGCGCGGCACTTTCGCCTTGGCGCATTTCAAACGGGGTCACAGCTCTCGGGTGCGCGCCGCGCCCAACAACTTCCGGCGGAGCTTCTTCCTTCTCTCTCGCCGGAGCGGAGTGGTGGGAAGCGGGGCGTCATGACTCGTCTCCCCGCAGGGCCGCCGTCGTGAGTGCAATCCTTCCCGAAGGTTCCCGTCCGGCGGCCACCACCACTCCTGCAGACGTGTCAGGGGCCGGGTTTGATCTCCCAGTCCAAAGTCGCCACCCGGTCCCCGACGCCTACTTCCGGCGCTTTCATCGGTCAGCCGGATGGCGACGCCGGGCGGTTCCCTTCGTTCCGGCGTTGCTGAGCAAGCACGGATGAGTTTGCTAGCTGCGCTGGCGGACCCACCGGACTGGCGTATACTTGAAGAAGCAAAGAACGTCCCCGCACCCGCGTGAACGGGCCGGGGGACAGACCAGCCGATAGGGGGCTGATATGGCCGACGGTACTAGGAGCCACGCCCTCCAAGTAGGCAAGTTCGCCTGGATGGCCCGCGTGATGGAGGACAAGCGCCTGACCGAGACCGCACGGCTCATCCTGACCTACTGCGCCCTGCAGTACGTGAAGGGCGGCACCGACACGTTCTCCGTCCGGCAGCAGACCGTCGCCAGCCATCTGCATGTGCATGTCAACACCGTGGCCGGCGCCCTCCGGCGCGCCCGAGAGTTTGGGTGGCTGTGGCTGATTGAGGAGCGCCAGCGTGGACGTGGATGGCACAAAGGGGACGTCCATCAGCTCACCCTCTCCGCCGAAGAAATACCCACACCGGCAGATGGGTATTACGAAGAATACCCCACACGAGAATGGAGAAATACCCAACATAGTGCGACCGGGGTCAACCGAAACACCCCTTCAGCATGAACCTCCCACGCAGCTGACCGCCGCGTTGGGCTTCGGGAAAGGGCGGATTTTGCCGTTGGTCTGGTTGTGGCCGCAAGCGATTTCGTGCGTCCTATTGTGTTGTGGCATAGGCGATTTGGCGTGGTTGGTAGTCGGGTGCGGGATGGGTGCCGATGTGTGTGATCGTGCAATTCGTATGTGCCACAGTGGTTTTTGTGTTTTAGATTGTGTTGGTTTGTAAGGGATTTGGGTGATGGCCCGGATAGGGTTGGGCGTGGTGAAACTGGGTCTGATCTGCGGGTTTGTCGCTGCTTGGACCCATGCGACCAGGGTAGCCGGTGTGCCGAGGCGGCCCTCAAGCATCTCAACGCGCGGGTGTCATAGCCGCCGGGAGGGTTGACCTCATCTCACGCAGGCGCGGCCGGCAGCAGGCTGATGACGGTGTCGATGAGTTGCTCGGCGGTGGTTTGCCACTTGTCCCAGACGAGGTGGCCACTCGACTCCAAGCTCGTGATGCCGTGGACGCTGGTCAGCAGTAGTGCGCCGTAATGTCGCGCCCGTTGCGGACCAACAATGCGGCCCACGATGTCGAGGAACAGGTCCCACGTGCGCCCGGCCGCCCGGACCGCCGCAGTCGGGTCACCCGCTGGGGTGGTGAACATGAGGCGATACAGGTGAGGCCGGGTGCGGCCGATGGTGACCAGCGAAACCAGCGCGGAACGCAGGGACTGCTCGGGGGGGTCGTCGCTGGCGGCCAGAATTTCGAGCGCGTCACCCAGTTCGCTCAACGCATTGGTCGCCAGGACGGTGAGCAGGGCTTCCTTATCCGCGAAGTGGCGATACGCCGCCGAGCGCGACACACCAGCGCGGGCACCCACTTCGCGCAGCGTCACCGCGTCGACTCCGCCGATGTCGAGCAACGCCCCGGCGGCGTCGAGCAGCGACCGCCGGGTCGCCGCGGCAGTCTCCGATCGCCTCGCCATCGGCAGGAGCATAAGCCACACCCGCAATAAGTTGACATCGTCAACTCAACTGATAGTTTTCAGATGACGTTGTCAACTTAAATTTGGAGATGGTCATGCACGCCTCGAATCCCCACCGGCAAGAGTTGGTCGTCGTGACCGGCGCCTCGACGGGCATAGGCGCAGCCACTGCACGGGAACTCGCCCTAAGGGGCTTTCACGTGTTGGCCGGTGTCCGCCGTGACGTCGACGCCGAGTCTTTGCGGACCGACGGGATCGAGCCGCACATCCTCGACATCACCGTTGAATCGGATGTGGTCGCCATCGCCGACCGCGTCGCTCGCGACCCGCTGCGCCGGCCCGTCCGCGCGCTGATCAACAACGCCGGCATCGCGATCAATGCGCCGGTCGAAACCCTGCCGATGGCCGAGTGGCGCCGCCTGTTCGAGGTCAATCTGTTCGGTCACATCGCGATGACCCAAGCACTGTTGCCGGCTCTGTTGCGCAGCACGGGCACCGTCGTGAACATCAGTTCCGTCGGCGGCAAGGTGGCGATGTCGACCTATGGTGCATACGCGGGTTCGAAGTTCGCCCTCGAGGCCGTCAGTGATGCGCTGCGCCGTGAAGTCACCGCGCTCGGGGTCAAGGTCGTCGTCATCGAACCCGGGGCGGTCCAGACCGAGATGGCGGAGCGCGGCTTTGCCACCGCCGATCGACTGAACGCCAGCATGACCCCCGCCCAACTCCAACGTTATCGCGATCTCACCGCGGCGATCTCAGCACAAGCTCGATCGCACATTAAGACCGGCGTTGCGGCCGAACACGCCGCGAAGGTGATCGCAACGGCGGCGACCGCGTCTCGACCCCGCACGCGCTACGCCATCGGGCGTGACGCTGCGATCCTCGTACGGCTGGCCCGCGTCATATCCGACCGGTTCCTCGACCGCATCCTGCGGCTAGGCCTTCGGCCCCACTACGTCAAGAATTCTCAACCAAGCGCGCGGCGCTCCGACCCGTCGATTTCAATCGGTGCAGTTAGCCGCGACCAGTCCTAAGCGGTCACCGCCGAGCGGTTAGCCCGCGAGCCGGTGCCCACGCCGAAGAACTGATACTCCGCGGGTTTGACTACTGTCGCGATGCTATGGCCGCAAACGCGGCGGAGAAATCAGGGTTTTCCCTACAATTTGAGACATCCCGTCATCGAGGCGCCTGGTGTGTGTGTCGACGGCGACTGATCTTTGACCAGTGGTCGGCAATCGGTAGCTTTGTCGTGGATCGTGTTTGGTTCGAAACGCTCGTGTGAGCCTCGCGGCGAAAGTTGTTAAAACCATCCCGTAGGTCATCGTTTGGAAAAGACGCGGTTACGGCGGGGCTCATGCTCCGTATCGGTTCCGCAACTAATTCAGTCGCCCATCTAGGAAAGTTTTCGGGACAGCGATACAGTTCCGCCGCACCCTTCGATTGTGGAAAGACCCCTCTGATCCCGAATACAAGGAAGTTTGCGTTGAAGATCTTGGATCTATTCGGCATCACGGTAGCTGCCAGTGCTGGGCTGTGCGGGGCCGCTTTGGCGTTCAGCCCGGGCGCGGCAGCCGCCCCGCTCCCAACGGGCGGCCCCACGTGCACGGAACAGATGGCGGGGCTCGGAGCGCCAGTAGCCAATGCAGCGCCACCAATACCGGCGGTCCTGCCTGGTCCGCCTGTTGTGCCGGCTGGTGCTCCGGTGCCGGCGGGGGTGCCGGCTGGCGCCCCGGTGGCGCCTGTTGTGCCGGCTGGTGCTCCGGTGCCGGCGGGTGTGCCGGCTGGCGCTCCGGTGGCGCCGGCTGGCCCGCCTCTGCTGCAGCAGGCGGGGGCGGGTAAAGGTGTGCCAACTAATCCGGGGCCGGCGCTTACGGCTTTTCCGGTAATTCTGCCCGGTCCGCCGCCGGTACCGACGCCTCCGTCGCCGGTGCCTGTGGCTGGTGCGACGTTGACTGCGGCTACGGGGCCTCTTCCCCCTTGTTGTAACCCCTGAGCAGGGATTACGCCATATCGGCCTTTTCAGCCAGCTCGGGAATCGCTGACCATGTGCACAAGGTCAGCACCAGCCGATTTCTCTTCTGCCGGAACCCCTTCCTGCACGATTACCGGGTCACCAATGTGGACATTGTCGTAGTACCACTCTGCGTCGGCGGGACTTAGGCTGATGCAGCCGTGGCTGACATTCTCAACCCCCATTGATGGGACCGCCCACGGAGCTGAATGCACGTAAAGGCCATGGCTGCTGATACGGACGGCGTAATCCACCGTGAGCCGGTACCCCTCGGGATCGTTGATGGGGATCCCGACGGTGCTCGAATCCATAATCACCGAGCGGTCCCTGGACATGACGGCGTAGGAACCGACAGGCGTCGGGAAACGCGGCTTACCCATCGATGCCGGCAGCACTCCTTCTTCTCCCCAGTGAGGTCGGTGATGCGGTGCTGGTAGTCGAGGCGGCGTTGCCGCCTGAACTCCGTCGATGCTCACGGTGAACGTGTGATTTGCGATATCGGCAACCCCGAGGAGGACTGCACCTGTTTCGAAGTCCGTCGGCAGGCCGCCCACCGAAAGTGCCACTGTGCTGTGCGCCGGCCAGAATCGGTCGGGAACCCACTGCACAACGTTGTTGTCGAGCCACTCAAACTTGCCGGTCATCGCGGGCGCCGATTTCACTTCTAGGGCGCGCTCGGCCGCGTGCCGGTCGGCGACGGGCCTGCTGAACGTCACCACTACGGGGTGCGCGACACCCACTACCTCGCCCCGCGTGGGTAGAACCGATGCGATGGCGAAGCCATTTGGCAGGCTCGTCGCCGCCAGACGCACGCCAGCTGGCCCGCCGACCGCTGTCACGGCGATCCCTATCACCACAAGAACAGACCGAATTGCAGCCCGCATCGCTTCCATCACCCTTTGAAGTGACTAGATCGTCGTTGTCGTTTGACGATGTTAGGGGTGCCATAACCGGCGGGTGTGCAAGCGCGCGCTAGCAGCTTGATCAAGTCTTTGACAAGTTTTGATTACGGCTAGCGAATCCGGCGAATGTTCTCCCCAAAGCTCCACGACGTGAATGCTTACGCCCGCCCCCGACACACCGCGCCGCCAAACCCACCGCCGCAGCGAACTATCCACAGATCAGCATTGATCCACAACCGGATTCATTCGTCGATTGCTCGCCGAGCGCGGAACAGCCTCGTTTCACCCTTCACGCCTTTGAGATGGCGCGCCCCAGCGAACGACCACGAGAACTCGTCTACGTCACCGATCAAATCGCGTGTCGACTCGGCCGCCAAAACCGAACCCGGCCGAGCCACGCTCGTCACCCGGCTTGCCACGTTGACCGGGCTGCCGAACCAGTCCCCTGCGCGGCTGACCGCCCCTCCCGTGGCCACTCCCACCCGCAACTGCGGCAAGTCCTCTTTGTCCGCGGCGGCCACCAAGTCGAGCAATGCATCCAACAACGGCGCGGGCTCCGGCGACGCGAGCATCACCGCGTCGCCGATCGTTTTGATCAACCGCACCGGGGGGACAGCCAGGTCGTGCGCGAGATCGGCAAGGCCTCTGGCGAGGCGTTCCAGGTCCTCGGGCGGCACCGCCTCGCCCAGTCGCGTGAAGCCCACCATGTCGGCGAACGCGATCGTCACCTGGCGCGCACCGGGCAACGCACTGCCTGCGGCCCGCTCCGACGCGTTGACTGCTTCGGTTTCCATCGAATGGCGCAGCTGCATGAACAGCATGTCCTGGATCATCGGGCCCAGCAGCGGCGCAACCCGGCTCACCAACGCCTCGGACCCCTTGGCGATCTCCAACTCCGTCGCGCCTGGGTGCGAGACCGCGGCCAGCGCAGTCCAACGCATCGTCTCCGCCGCGCGCGCGAGGCCTTCGGCCAGCACCCGCACTACACCGACCAACTGCTCGGCGTCCAAACCCACCCCGATGAACTGTTGTACTCGTGCCGCCGCCTCGCCGTCGGCCCGCATGAGCACGGGCGCGTCCGGATCGTCAATCCGCGGCAAGCCGACGGCCCGCTGCACACGCTGCAGCAGGTCGAGGTCGATTCCATGGCTCTCGGCGATCTCGCGTGCGGACACAAAGGTCCCGTCGTCGCCCATCACGCGACGCCCCGGTAGCAGCATCGGTGCGAAAGCGCCGCGGATCTGCTCCACGGCGTAGCCACGCTCCAGCAACCACGCGATCAGTTCGGCGCGTTCGGCACGCGCATCACCCTCGAGGCCGTCCAGCAGCCCCGATGCCTCGATATCGACGTCAGCGGCCACTGCGTCAACCTACCTCCACGATCGCCCGCCACGCCCGCAGCTTCGCCTCGAACGGTATGGAGGCGTTCGCCGGGCTCGTCGACGGCAACCGGCGCAACACGACATCATCGGGCGGGGCAACCACCAGCCGATGGAACACCTGCTCTGCCTTGGCGCCGTTGAAGAAAACCCGTGAGATCCGCGGATAGGCCGCAAATAGAGCGTCAAAGTCGTTGGCGGTCATAGTGTCTCGGGCAATCGCCGAATCCATGCTGCCGTTGCGCTCACAGCTGTGCAACACATCCCACAACCCGACGCCGCCGCCGCGCAGGCCGGCTAGTCGGTTCTCGTAGTCAGGACCGGGATCAAAGCCGAGCAGCTCACCAGCGATGCGCCAGAACGCATTTCGCGGATGGGCGTAGTACTGGCCAGCGCGCAGCGACACCTCGCCCGGCATCGAGCCGAGCACAAGGACCCGGGTGTTCTCGTCGACGAAGGGCGGGAAGCTAGTCGGCAAGCGTCCGCGCCCCGTACTCACCTGGTGTGCAGCCGAGCATTGCCCGGAAGTCGTTGATGAAATGCGACTGGTCGTACCAGCCGAGCCGCACCGCAAGATCGGCGAAGTCAACGTCGGGGTTGCTCTCGATCTCCAGTGCCGCCTGCTGCAGCCGATAGCGGCACAGCACCCATTTCACCGGCACGCCGACGTAGCGGCGAAAGACGCGCTGCGTGGTACGGGCACTCCATGGCGAGAGCCGCACGACCTGCTCGACCCGCTGCAGCCGGTCGTCGTCCCTCATCCGCTCCACCAGCGGCCGGAGCCGGCGGTACGTTTCGTCGATCGGCGCTTCGGCGGTTATGGCCGACTCCAGCGCCGCAATCGAGCCGTCGACGTCTTGTGGCGGATCGGGCATCAGGTTTTCCGCACGCTCCACCCGCCCGGTCAGCGAGCCGGCATCACCGCCGAATCGAGCGGTGAACCCGCCGGGATGGAAACGCGCGCCGACGACCGTGCCTGTGCCGGTGATCGTGGCCCGGAACACCCGCTCGACGACACCGTGCACCAGCACCGCCGGCAGGGTATGCCCGTGCCGTTTGGGCTCGGTCCCCCACTCGTGGGTCAGATGCACCGTCTCGAACGTGATCACGGTGGATTCGAACGGCTCCCGGCCCCGCAGATCCCACTGCAGAATCCAGTAGTGGTCGACGTACCGGGCCGCCGCACGTGACGGCCCCCGCCGGTCGAGACTGAACACCGCGCCCGCGCGCGCGCCGCCGACCAGGCCGCGCACCGGTGTCGCGTTCTTCTGTCGCATTTTTACAAGCGCCCTCGGACCAAGCCTACGAAACTCCGCAGGCATGAGCGTCAAACCCATTCCGGAGGGCTACACCAGCCTGACCCCGTTCCTGTGCATCGACGGCGCCGTTCCTGTGCATCGACGGCGCCGCGGCGGCGATCGACTTCTACGTGAACGTGTTCGGCGCCACGCCTGTGGATCGGATGGACGGCCCAGACGGTATCGTCGCGCGCGCCG
The DNA here is from genome assembly GCA_963811535.1 of uncultured Actinomycetota bacterium. Taxonomy (GTDB): domain Bacteria; phylum Actinomycetota; class Actinomycetes; order Mycobacteriales; family Mycobacteriaceae; genus Mycobacterium. Next base: position 1,071,941 of record CAWERF010000006.1, read on the forward strand.
AACATGCCGGCGCAACGATTCGCGAGCCGGCGCAGACCTTCGTCACGGGCGACAGGTTCGCGTCGATCCTGGATCCGTTCGGGCAGCGGTGGACGGTGATGACCCGCGTCGAAGACGTCAGCCCGCAGGACCGCGAGCATCGCCTGGCCGAGTGGGGCAAGGAGAACGTCTAGCCCGCGGCGGCCGGCCCGTTACGGTGGGCACATGTCATGTGTGTTCTGCGACATCGTGGCGGGTAAAGCCCCGGCGATACGGATTTACGAAGACGACCGCTATCTCGCGATCCTCGACATCCGACCATTCACCCGCGGGCACACGCTGGTACTGCCCAGGCAGCACACCGTCGACCTGACCGACACACCGCCGGACACGCTGGCCGAGTTGGTCGGGATCGGCCAGCGGATCGCCCGTGCGGCACGGGAGTCGGAACTGCACGCCGACGGCAACAACGTCGTCATCAACGACGGCCGCGCCGCGTTCCAGTCGGTATTGCACATTCACCTGCACGTCCTGCCGCGGCGCAGCGGCGACAAGCTGTCGTTCGCCAAGGGCATGCTGCTGCGGCGCGACCCCGACCGGGAAACCACCGGGCGGATTCTGCGGGAGGCGCTGGCCAAGATCGACACCGCGGGATAAGACTTGCATCCATGAGCTTCCTGGAGGAGAAACTGCTCCCGCCTGTGCTGCGGGTGCATGACGCGGTTTATCGGAACACCAACGGCTGGATCGGTCACCGAACACTGGGCATTCCCAGCCTGCTACTGCACACGGTCGGCGCGAAGACCGGAAAGCAGCGCACAACCTCGCTGACCTATGCCCGCGACGGCGACGACTACCTGATCGTCGCGTCCAAGGGCGGCGACCCGAAGGCGCCCGGTTGGTATCACAACCTGAAGGCCAAGCCTGACGTCGAAATCAATGTCGGCCCAAAGCGATTCGGCGTCATAGCCCGACCGGTACAGCCCGGCGACCCGGATTACGACCGGATGTGGCAGATCGTCAACAAGAACAACAGCAATCGTTACATCGAGTACCAGAAGAAGACTTCACGCCCGATCCCGGTGGTGGTGCTGACGCCGAAGCGGTGATCTAGAACAGCTCCTTGGCGAGCAGTTCCAGGGTCGCCTCCCGTCCGGGCGCGGTGGCCGGATCGGTGCCGCGCCTCGCGGAGGCGACGGGATGAATCATCACCTCGTCGACGCCGAACGTCTCGGCCAGCGCCCGAACCTGATCGGCCGCCTCGGCAGGGGCGCCGACCACAGCGCGCCGCAAGCCGGCGTCGATGATGGCCTGCTGCTGGGGGCTGGCGTGGGCCGCCTCGGCGTCCTCCACCAGGCCAAGCGGACCCAGTGGCTGCCCGGTGCGCAGCCGGGCCATCATCTGCAGATTCGGCAACAGCAGCGCCTCCGCCTCGTCCCGGGTCGGCGCGACCGCGGCGTTGACGGTCAAAAGCGTCACCGGCTCCGGCGTCAGGTCGCTCGGCACGAACTCGCGGCGATACGTCGCCAACGCCTCCTCGGTCCCCCGCCCCGAGAAGTGGTGCGCGAACACGTACGGCAGGCCCTTGGCGGCCGCCAGGTGTGCCGAATACATCGACGAGCCGAGCAGCCACAGCCTGGGCTCGCTGGTCGCTGCGGGGGTGGCCTTGAGGACGTAGCGCTCGCGCGGGATCGCAACCCGCGCGCCGTGTGCGCTCATCAGCGCGCGCACGTCGTCCAGATACTCGGGGAAGTTCGCGATGTCTTCGTCATTGATCAAGGCGTCCCGCCCTTTGAATCCCCGCAGCATCACCGACGTCACCGGGTCGGAACCCGGCGCCCGGCCGATGCCGAGGTCAATCCGCCCGGGAAAGGCGGCCTCGAGCAGTGCGAATTGTTCGGCTACCGCCAGCGGCGCGTGGTTGGGCAACATCACGCCGCCCGAACCCAGCCGCAGCTGTGACGTTTGCGAAGCCAGGTAGGCGATCAGGACCGGCGGGCTGGTGGCCGCGATGGACGGCATGTTGTGGTGCTCGGCAACCCAGTAGCGGGTGTAGCCGAGCCGGTCGGCGGTCTGCGCCAGCCGCAGCGTGGCGGCCAGGGCATTCGACGTCGACTGGTCGGTCCGCACCGGAACGAGATCCAAAACTGAAAGCCGCATGCGATGGTCAACGTGTGCGGTCATCGAGATAGTCCTGGAGGATCAATTCCCGCTTCTCTCTTGGCCTTCGAAAAGATGTCGTCCAGCATCGATGGCGTCAGCCTGCCGGTGAACGTGTTCTGCTGGCTGGGGTGATAGCACCCCAGCAGCACCACGTCGCTGCGCTCTGTGCGCAGTGAGGCGCTGGCCCCGTGGCCGAACTTCGGCAGCGGCGATTCGACGTCCCCGACGACGTTGAGCGCCGCCCGCCAGGCGAATCCCCCAAGGGCGACGATCACGCGGACATACGGTCCGATCAGCCCCCATTCGGCGTCCAGCCACGGCGCGCAGGCCTGCCTCTCCGCGGGTGTCGGCGCATTGCCCGGCGGTGCGCACCGCACCGCGGCCACCATCCTGGTATGGATCAGCGTCGTACCGTCTGCGGCGTCGACGCTGTCCGGCGAACTGGCCAGCCCGGCGCGGTACAGCGCCGCGTACAGCACGTCGCCGGAGCGGTCGCCGGTGAACACACGTCCGGTGCGGTTACCGCCATGCGCCGCCGGCGCGAGGCCCAGGATCAGCAGCTTTGCCTTGGCCGCGCCCCAGCCCGGAATCGGCCGGCCCCAGTACGGCTGGTCGGCGAACGACTTTCGCTTCTGCGCGGCCACCTGTTCCCGCCACTCGACCAGTCGCGGGCACGCGCGGCATACCGACACCAATGCGTCCAGTTGCCGCAGCGTTTTCACGTTCGACGCCTCCGCCGCGACCTGAGCGGGCGTCGCGGCGACGGCGGTGTTCGGGGTCGCCGGGTCGCCCGGCCAACCGGCACCGGGCGGCACCGGCGAGTCGAACTGGATGCCAGTGCGTGGATGAGGCAGACGCACCGATCCACTGTGCACGGTCGAAAAACTCGGTCGCCGACCGGGCATGCCCGCTGCTAGATTCGCCTCGTTCCCATGTCCATGCCGTCGCGCCGCCCCGTCTACCTCCTGCTATTCGCGGCGCTCGCCGCGTCGGCCGGAAACGGCATCTCGATCGTCGCGTTTCCGTGGCTGGTGTTGCAGCGCAACGGCAGCGCGCTGGAGGCGTCGATCGTCGCAGGCGCGGCTTCGCTTCCGCTGCTGGTTTCCACGCTGATCGCCGGCACGGCGGTGGATTTTCTTGGCCGCAGGCGCATTTCGATTCTGTCCGATGTGCTGTCGGGGGCTACCGTCGCCACTGTTCCGGTGCTGGCCCTGACGCTGGGTCAGCACAGCGTGAACGTCGCGGTGCTCGCGACGCTCGCGGCGCTGGGCGCGGTGTTCGACCCGGCCGGGATCACCGCCCGCGAGTCGATGCTGCCGGAAGCCGCGGCGCGGGCCGGATGGACGCTCGACCGCACCAACGGGCTCTACGAGGCCGTGTTCAACGTCGCATACATCGTCGGTCCCGGCCTGGCCGGCCTGCTGATCGCCACCATCGGTGGGATCAACACGATGTGGGTCACGGCCGCGTTCTTCGGGCTGTCGATCCTGGCAGTCGCCGTGCTCCGGCTGGAGGGGGCCGGGCCGCCGACCGTCGAGGAGCGGCCCGAGGGAGTGTGGGCCGGGATGGTCGACGGCCTGCGGTTCGTCTGGAACCTCAAGGTGCTGCGCACGCTGGCGCTGATCGACCTGGCGATGACCGGGCTATACCTGCCGATGGAAAGCGTGCTGTTCCCGAAGTACTTCGCCGACCACAACCAGCCGGCGGAACTGGGCTGGGTGTTGATGGCACTGAGCATCGGCGGGCTGGTCGGCGCGCTGGCCTATCCCGTGCTGGTGCGGCACCTGACCAGGCGGGCGATCGTGCTGATCGCGACGCTGACGCTCGGCATTTGCACCGCGCTGATCTCGCTACTGCCGCCGCTGGCGGTGATCCTGCTGCTGTGCGCGCTCGTCGGGCTCGTCTACGGGCCGATCCAGCCGATCTACAACTACGTGATGCAGACGAAGTCGCCGGCCCAGCTTCGGGGCCGGGTGGTCGGTGTGATGACGTCGCTGGCGTATGCCGCGGGTCCGCTCGGGTTCATGCTGGCCGGTCCGCTGGCCGACGTGTTCGGGCTTCAGACCACGTTCCTCGCTCTGGCCATACCGATGATCACGATCGGGTTGGCGTCGCTGATCCTGCCGTCTCTGCACGAGCTGGATCGCCCGTCTGAGCCGCAGCCGTCGGCCGAAATCGAGTAGTCGGCTACTCTAGTCGGCTGCGCCGCACGACGGAATCCTGCTTTTAGCTGGTCGTTCACATCGTTGGGAGTGGTGGATGCGGGTACTTGGCGAGCGTGCGGTTGTTCTCGGCGCAAGCATGGGCGGGCTGCTCGCCGCCAGGGTGCTGGCCGACTTCTATCGAACGGTGACGGTTGTCGAACGGGACGTGCTCGTCGACGAACCCGTGAACAGGCGCGGCGTTCCCCAGGGTCGGCAGGCCCATGCGCTGCTCTCGCGTTGTTCGCAGGTCTTGGATGAGCTGTTCCCGGGCTTTCTCGATGAGCTCGTCGCGGGCGGCGTCCCGGCGTGGAGCGACGGGGACCTCTCGAAGGTCTGCCTGGAAGCCGGGGGACACCGGTTCCCCCGCTCCGGGCGACTGCCGGACCCGCTGTCGATGTACTATCCGAGCCGGCCGTTCCTCGAATGGAATGTGCGGCGGCGAGTCCAATCCGTCACGAACATAACGATTCTCGACGGACACGACGTCGTCGGGCCCACGTCGACCACACAGTGTGACCGCGTCACGGGGGTTCGGTTGGTGAGCCGCGACGGCGGTGCCGAAACAACCATGGAGGCCGACCTGGTCGTCGACGCGACCGGACGCGGCTCGCGAACACCCGCCTTCCTCGAGCAGCTCGGCTACGGGCGCCCGCGCGAAGACGAGGTGGTGGTGCGGCTCGCTTACGCAAGTCAAATGCTCCGAATACCGCCTGCCAGCCTCCCGGAGGGCTTCTTCGCCATCTTCCCCGAGCCGGGCCGCCCAACGACTTTCGCCCTGATCCGCTGCGAGAACGACAGCTGGATACTCACCCTTGGTTCGATGCTGGGACACGAGCCACCAATCGATCGCGACGAAATGATCTCCTTCGCTGACGAATTCGCACCACCCGAGGCGGTGGCGGCGGTGCGGGCGGCCGTACCGATCGGGGAGGTCGCACATTACCGACTTCCCTCCAACCGGTGGCGCCGCTACGACAAGATGCAAAGCACCCCGACGGGTCTTCTCGTGTTCGGCGACGCGATATGTAGCTTCAACCCGGTCTACGGACAGGGCATGACGGTGGCGGCCCTGGACGCGGTCGCGCTGCGCGACTGCCTGCGCCGCGGCGACCGCGATCTCCCGCGCCGGTTCTACCGCTCCACCGCCAAGCACCTTCGCGTGGCGTGGCAGACCGCCGTCGGGTCCGATCTGTCCCTGCCCGAAGTCGAGGGAAAGCGCTCGCCGTCAATGCGAATCAGCAACGCATACTTGAACTGGGTGCTCACCGCCGCTGAGACCGATCCGGCTGTGGCCAGCCAGTTCGTCAGGGTCACCGGAATGATCGACCCGCCGTCTCGGCTGCTGCGGCCGTCCCTGATATTCCAGGCCGCCAGGACCATCCGTCGCCGCCGCGGTGCGGACCTCGAGCCACACGGTCTCCCCGATTCCGTGAGTGCAGGCCAGCCGCGTTGAATCCCGGCGTGGATCAAGGCCACGCAGACGGCAGTTCCGGTCAGGTCGCAACTGGATTTACCCTCAATTCATTCCCGAAGCGCGCGAAAGCCTACGCGTCGCCGGCCAGTTTGTACGTGATGCGGTAACGCCGCGCGACGCTGACCTCTTTGGGGGTGTTGAGGGTGCTCACCTTGCTCCGCCGGGTGCTTAGCTACAAGATAACCGTCGCGGCGCTCATCGAGATCGGGCTATGGCTGGCCATTCCCTACATCGCCATTGGCTTGGCGTGGTCGGCTTTGCACCCCGCCTACGCGCAGCAGATACAAAGCCACCTGCTGAACCAACTGCCCGCGGGCTCCGAGTTTTTGGCATTCATGGACTCGGCGATGTTGTGGCCGGTCCTGCTGTTCAGCTCCGGTATCTGCCCGACGTGAGACAGCCGGCTTGGCGGCTTAGTCCCTCGATATCGCGGATGCTTGATCTGGCGGCGCAATGAGCGCGACAGCGATATTCAAACGGGCCGAGCATCAGCAGGGCCAAAAAGAAAATAGGCGTAGTTCTTGGCGCCCGCGATGTTCGCTGCTAGCGACGCGCACAAGAGCTGGTAGATCGCCGCCAGCAAGACGGCGAGGACGATGAGAAGCACAATTACGTGATCTGCCATAACGGCATCCAACACTGTCATCGCTCATCGGCCGGCTCGTAGCATTGAGTTTGTGAGCGCGGATGTACTGGCGAGCCTGATCGAAGAGCTGCCCGAGGGAATGGTCGTCACCGATCCCGCGAAGACCGACAAGTACCGCCAAGACCGTGCACTCGATCCGTCGGCCGGCAAGCCCATGGCAGTGGTGCGGCCGCGTCGCACCGAGGACGTCCAGACGGCGTTGCGCTGGGCGAGCCGCCACCGCATCGCGGTGGTGCCGCGCGGCGCCGGCAGCGGGCTGTCCGGTGGCGCGACAGCGCTGGACGACAGCATCGTGCTCTCCACCGAGCGGATGCGCGACATCACCGTCGACCCGGTGACCCGGACCGCGGTGTGCCAGCCCGGGCTGTTCAACGCCGAGGTCAAGGCCGCAGCGGCCGAGCACGACCTGTGGTATCCGCCGGATCCGTCGTCGTTCGAGATCTGCAGCATCGGCGGCAACGTCGCCACCAACGCCGGCGGCCTGTGCTGCGTCAAATACGGCGTCACCACCGACTACGTCCTCGGCATGCAGGTGGTGCTGTCCGACGGCACCGCGGTTCGGCTCGGCGGCCCGCGGTTGAAGGATGTCGCGGGGCTGAGCCTGACCAAGCTGTTCGTCGGCAGTGAGGGCACGCTCGGCGTCATCACCGAGATCACGCTGCGGCTGCTGCCGAAGCAGCATCGGTCGAGCACGGTCGTCGCGACCTTTGCCTCCGTCGAGTCCGCGGTCAACGCGGTGCTCGGCGTGTCGAGCAGAATGCGTCCGTCGATGCTCGAGTTCATGGACTCGGTCGCGGTCAACGCCGTCGAGGACAAGCTGCGCATGGGTCTGGACCGCGACGCCGCCGCCCTGGTGATCGCCGGGTCGGACGAGCGCGGCCGGTCCGCCGCGGAGGATGCGGAAGTGATCGCGGCCGTATTCGCGGAAAATGGTGCGACAGAAGTCTTTTCGACCGACGATCCCGACGAGGGCGAGGCGTTCGTCGCCGCCCGCAGGTACGCGATCCCGGCGGTGGAGGCCAAGGGCACCCTGCTGCTCGAAGACGTCGGCGTGCCGCTGCCGCGGCTGGGTGAGCTCGTCACGGGAGTCGCAGACATCGCCGCGGAGCGCGACGTGATGATCTCGGTGATCGCGCACGCCGGCGACGGCAACACCCACCCGCTGATCGTCTACGACCCGGGCGATGAGGCAATGAAGCAGCGCGCCGACGTGGCTTTCGGGGAGATCATGGATCTGGCCGTGGGTCTCGGCGGCACAATCACCGGCGAGCACGGCGTCGGCAGGCTGAAGCGGCCCTGGCTGGCGGGCCAAATCGGGCCGGACGCGATGGCCCTCAACCGACGGATAAAGGATGCTCTGGATCCCGCCGGGATCCTCAACCCCGGCGCCGCGATTTAGTGACGATTTCACGCGACCATTGACACGTGCACATGACCTGTCGTATCCATAAGACATGACGGTCACTTTGTCTCACCGCTCACCCGTCACGTTCGAGCTCGCCAACGCCGGCACCTGGGCCGACCCCTGGCCGATGTACGCGGCGTTGCGCGACCACGATCCGGTGCACCACGTGATTCCGCGGGCGAACCCCGCGCACGACTACTGGGTGTTGTCGCGGCACGCCGATGTCTGGCAGGCCGCGCGAGACCACGAGACCTTCTCCTCAGCCCAGGGACTGACCGTCAACTACGGCGAACTGGAAATCATTGGGCTGCAGGATAACCCGCCGATGGTGATGCAGGACCCGCCGGTACACACCGAGTTCCGCAAACTGGTTGTGCGGGGCTTCACGCCGCGCCAGGTGGAGGCGGTCGAGCCGGCGGTGCGCGCATTCGTCGTCGAGCGCCTCGAGCGGCTGCTCGCCTCCGGCGGCGGCGACATCGTGGCCGAGCTGTTCAAACCGCTGCCGTCGATGGTCGTCGCCCACTACCTGGGCGTGCCGGAGCAGGATCGCGCGCAGTTCGACGGCTGGACCGAGGCCATCGTCGCGGCGAACACCACAGGCGGCGGAATCGGCAGCGCGATGGGCTCGGTCGGCGACGCAGTGACGTCGATGATGGGCTATTTCACGGAGCTGATCGAGCGCCGCCGCCGCGAGCCGGGCGACGACACGGTGTCGCACCTCGTGGCGGCGGGGGTCGGCGCCGACGGCGACATCGCGGGCACGCTGTCGGTGCTGGCGTTCACGTTCACGATGGTCACCGGCGGCAACGACACCACCACCGGCATGCTCGGCAGTTCCGTGCAGCTGCTGCACCGGCGACCCGACCAGCGCGCGCTGCTGGCCGAGCACCCCGAGCTGATTCCCGGCGCGGTCGACGAGCTTTTGCGGCTGACCTCGCCGGTGCAGGGCCTGGCCCGCACACTCACCCGCGATGTGACGATCCGCAGTGCCACGATCCCGGCCGGGCGCAGGGTGTTGCTGCTCTACGGGTCGGCGAACCGCGACGAGCGACAGTACGGCCCGGATGCCGGTGAGCTCGACGTGGCCCGGCGGCCCCGCAACATCCTGACGTTCAGCCATGGCGCCCACCACTGTCTCGGCGCGGCCGCGGCGCGCATGCAGTCGCGGGTCACGCTGACCGAACTGCTGGCCCGGTGCCCGGATTTCGACGTGGACGAATCCGGCATCGTGTGGGCCGACGGCAGCTACGTCAGACGACCGCTGTCGGTGCCGTTCCGGGTGGGCCGCTGATGTCCGGCGATTGGCTGGCGGCGCGCCGCAGCGAGGTGGCCGCAGACCGGATCCTGGACGCGGCGGCCGAGTTGTTCGCTCAGCGGGATGTGGCCGGGGTCGGGATGCACGAGATCGCCAAGGCCGCCGGATGTTCAAGGGCGACGCTGTATCGCTACTTCGAGAACCGGGAGGCCCTGCACACCGCGTTCATGCACCGGGAGACCTATCGGCTGCACCAAACGATCATCGAGGAGATCGCCGGCGTGCAGGACCCCGGGGACCGGCTGGTCGAGGGCGTGATCGTGGCGCTGCGACTGGTTCGAATGAGCCCTGCCCTCTCGTCGTGGTTCGTCACGAGCCAGCCGCCGCTCGGTGCGGTGATCGCCGATCACGACGACGTGGTGAAGGCCCTGACCGCGGCGTTCTTGACGTCGCTCGCCCCCGACGAGCCCGCGGTAGTCGAACGTCGCGCCCGGTGGCTGGTGCGGGTGATGACGTCACTGCTGGTCTTCCCCGGCGAAGACGAGGCCGACGAACGCGCGATGGTCGAGGAGTTCGTCGTGCCGATCGTCGTGGGTCAGAGGCTCTCAGCGGATTTCGCTCGCGGTGCCGAATAGCGAAGACGTTCTGCTGCATCAGGTGCACTGGGCGAAACTCGCCGCTGACATCGGGGCGTCCATTGTCTCGCTTCCGATGATCTGGCGGGGCCATCGCGTTGCGGGCATGGTGGTTCATTTCCTGATTCCGGTCGTCGCATCGGCGGTGCTGCTGCGCACCGACACGTCCCGGCTCCGGTCAACCCGCCGAGGTCGATATGTGCTCAACCACATGCCTCCGGGCGCCCAGGCGGTTCGGCTGGTGGGCGATGCGGTGATGACCATTGGCGCGTGGCGGCGCAACGGTGTGCTCGTCACCGCCGGCGGGCTGATCGTGATAGCAGGGTGGTCGCACGGCGTTACGACCGCACGCGCGTGAACCGGTGCAGCACCCAGGCCAGCGGGATCGTCATCGCCAGCGTCACAACGAACAACACCGTCATCAACCCGGTGTAGATCGGGTAGCGCACCACCTCGACCATCACGATCTCCATCACGATGAGGTGGACCAGGAAGATCTCGTAGGAGATCTCACCCACAAAAACCATCGGCCTGGTGGCCAGCAGGCGGGAATACCAGCCGCGGTTACCCAGCGCCAGCGGGCCCACAACGACCGTCGCGATCACCGCGTAGAACGCCGCCTTGGCCAACGCTTCCCACAGCTTGGCCGGCGACGTGGTGGGTTCGCCGGCGATAGGCGTGGACACGATGAAGTAGCAAACCACGGCCAGCGGCAGACATGCGGCCGCGTACCAGCGCACCCGCATCGCCTGCAGCACCGCGAGCATCATTCCGCCGATGAACCATGCCAGATAGGTCGGCAGCCACAACCGCGCGCCGTCGGGCAGCCAGTCGGTGACGTGCACCAGCACCAGCCACGCCGGCGTCACCGCGGCCAGCCCGGCAAGGCCGGCGAGCAGCAGCCGCGGGCGCCAGCGCCGTCGGCACAACAACACCAAAAGCAGGTACGTCATCGGGGGCAGTGCCACGTAGAACGCGACTTCGACGGCCAGGCTCCACATCTGGGTCAGGCCCTGATGAAGGTAGGAGTAGTAGTAGTGGTCGGTGTAGATCTGGGTCAGCGTCAGGTTGCGGAACAACCCCATCCACGTGTGGCCGGGATTCGGCCCCGCGGTTCGGAACTCGTACACCAGGAATGCGGCGAGCACCGTCACCGTGTATGCCGGCAGGATGCGCCGGACCCGGTGCCAGGCGTAGCGCGCCACCCACGGCGGCGGACCGTCGGTCGCAACGGCTTTGACCCACGGGCTGAAAAGCAGGAAGCCCGACAGCACGAAGAAGATCGACACCCCGATCTCCATGCGCGAGTACACCAGCCCGACGTAGCCGTGGGTGTACTTGCCGGTGGTGTAGGCGGCGTGCGTCGCGACCACCAAGATCGCCGCGACCGCGCGTATTCCGGTGAGCGAGGCAACCCGCTCGGCCTTGGAAACCGATTCCAGGCCGCCCTGCGCCGCCACTCCCTCCGACAGGGTCACGACGACTTCCGCTTGGTCTTTGCGGGCGGCCGGTCAGGCTGCAGATTGATCAGCACGCCTGAGATGCGCGTCCGCTCGAGGGCTTTGAGTGTTCTAGGGGGCAGCTTGGCCGGCAGCTCGACGAGCGAGAAGTCCGGCCGAATCGTGATGTGCCCGAAGTCGCTGCGGTGCAGGCCCCCTTCGTTCGCGATCGCACCGACGATCGCGCCCGGCCCGATCTTGTGCCGCTTGCCGACCGAGATGCGATAGGTCGCCATTCCATCGCCCGGGCGGTGCTTCGGCCGCTGAGGTCGGTCCTCCCTGCGCCGCCGTTCGGGAGGCGGCTCGGGTGACATCAGGAACTCCTCGCCGTCACGCGACTGTGCGGCCAACGCCGCGGCGATGTCGGCCATCGGGACGTCGTGCTCACGCTCGTAGTCCTGGACCAGGCCGCGGAAAAGTTCGGTGCCGGGCGCATTGAGCGAGTCGGTGATCGAATCGCGGAACTTGGCCACGCGCTGGGCGTTGACGTCCTCGACGGTGGGCAGTTCGGCCTCGGTGAGCTTCTGACGGGTCGCCTTCTCGATCGCCTTGAGCAGGTGGCGTTCCCGCGGCGAGACGAACAGCAACGCGGCCCCCGACCGCCCCGCGCGGCCGGTGCGGCCGATGCGGTGCACGTACGACTCCGTGTCGTGCGGGATGTCGTAGTTCAGCACATGCGAGATTCGCTCGACGTCAAGACCCCGCGCCGCGACGTCCGTCGCGACCAAGATGTCGACGCCGCCGTCCTTCAGCGCCGCGATCGTCTTCTCGCGCTGAGCCTGCGCGACGTCGCCGCTGATCGCTGCCGCGGAAAAGCCCCGGGCCCTTAGCCTTTCCGCTACTTCCTCGGTGGCCTGCTTGGTGCGAACGAACACGATCATCGCGTCGAACGGCTCGACCTCGAGCACGCGGGTCAGCGCGTCCATCTTGCGCGGCCCGGCCACCTCGATGTAGCGCTGGGAAATGTTCTCTGCGGTCGTGGTTTTCGCTTCGATCATGACCTCAACGGGGTCATGCAGGTACTTCGACGTGATCGCCCGGATGGCCGCGGGCATCGTCGCCGAGAACAGTGCCACCTGCTTGTACTCCGGCGTGTCCGCGAGGATGCGTTCGACGTCCTCGGCGAAGCCCATCGCGAGCATCTCGTCGGCCTCGTCGAGCACCAGGTAGTCGATGTGCGACAGGTCGAGCGTGCCGCGTTCCAGGTGGTCGATCACCCGTCCGGGCGTGCCGACCACGACCTGGGCGCCGCGCCGCAGGCCGGAAAGCTGGACGCTGTAAGACTGGCCGCCGTAGATCGGCAGCACGTTGAGGCGTGGCAAGTGTGCGCCGTAGCGACCGATCGCCTCTGCCACCTGCAGCGCCAGCTCGCGCGTTGGCGCGAGCACTAGCGCCTGGGTGGTCGGGCTCTTGGTGTCGATCTTGGACAGGATCGGGATCGCGAACGCCGCCGTTTTGCCGGTTCCGGTTTGGGCGAGGCCGACAACGTCGGATCCGGCCATCATCGCCGGGATCGTCGCAGCCTGGATCGCCGACGGCGACTCGTAGCCGACGTCGTCGATCGCCCGCAGCACCGAAGGGTGAATCTGCAGGTCGGCGAACGTGAGCGCGGGCACCGTCGCGTCCGGTTCCAGGGAAGCCATCGGATCTGAAGTCTAATGCGCGGGCGGCATCGGCCCTGCCTTCCCGGAAGTCGCGACAACTGACGGTACGGTGCGCTTTTGTGTGGGGCAGGATCGTCATTCCCGCCGCCGTGGGGGCGGTCACCGTCGCGTTGACCGCGGCTCTGACAGGGTGTGGTTCGGGTGATTCCACCGTCGCCAAAACACCGCTGCCGAGGACCGTCATCACGACCACGACGCCGGCTCCGCCACCGCCCCCGCCGCCGACGAGCACGCCGCCACCACCGCCCAGCACCACCGTTTCGGCGGCGGCCGATCCTTGCGCCGTCAACCTCGGCGCGCCGGAGATCACGAAGGCTGCTTCCAGCCTGCCGCCCGACCCGCGCAGCGGGCAGGGCTGGAGCCCGGAGCCGCTGGCCGGCAACTACAACGAATGCGCGCAGCTGTCGGTTGTCATCGTGAAGGCCAACACCAATGCCGGGAACCCGAACACCAGGGCAATCATGTTCCACCAGGGCAAGTTCATCCCGACCGGTGTGCCGGACACCTTCGGCTTCAACGGAATCGACGCGTCGGCCAGCACCGGCGACACGGTCGCGCTCAGGTACTCCAATGGCGTGTCCGGGCTGGACAGCATCGTGCGGTTCCGCTGGAACGGCAACGGCGTCGAACTGGTCGCGAACACCGGCTGAGGCGGGAGGGCGATGCGGGACTTCTCACGGGCTTCGACCCCCACTCTCGTCGTAGTCGCGGCGGCCCGTGTCGGTGTGGGTCTGGCCATGATCGCGGCGCCCGGCCGGTTCTTTGCGCCTCGATCCGGAACGGAAACGCTTCTCATGCGCACCATCGGGATCCGCGACGTCGCCATCGGGTCGGGTGCCTGTGCCGCGCTGGCCGGCACCGGGGAGAAGCAGTTCCGGCGGTGGGCGGCCATCGGCTTGTTCAGCGACAGCGCCGACATCGTCGCGGGGCTCACCAGCACGTCCCAGGTGGGGGCCAAAAGTGCCGCGATCGCCACGCTTGCGTCCATCCCATTCGTCGCCGCCGGGATCTTCGGGCTGTTCTTTGGCGCCCGGACGTGCGCCCGTGACCGCGACAGGTGAATCCTCGGAGACGTCGGTGCGCTCCCCTACAGTGGCAGCGTGTTCGTCGCCGACGGCCAAGTCATCTACAGCGCATCCGACCTCGCAGCGGCCGCCCGCTGCGAGTACGCGCTGCTGCGCGCGTTTGATGCCAAGCTGGGCTGGGGACCCGCGGTAGAGGCCGACGACGACGAACTCCTGAGGCGCACGGCCAAGCTCGGGGATGCGCACGAACACCGCACGCTCGAAAGGTTTGTCGAGCACCACGGCGACGGTGTGGTGCGCATCGGCCGACCGGCGTACACGCTGGAAGCGTTCCGCGCGGCGGCCCGCGCCACTGCCGAGGCGTTCCGCCGCGAACCGTCGGTCATCCACCAGGCCGCACTGTTGGACGGCCGATTCGTGGGTTTCGCCGACTTCGTGGTCCGGGACGACGACTCAGCGCCGCGCGCGTACCGCGTTCTCGACAGCAAGCTGGCCCGCCGCACCAAGATCGAGGCGCTGCTGCAGATCGCGGGATACGCCGACGCACTACGGGCCATGGGCGTTGCCGTGGCACCCAGGGCCGGGCTGATCCTGGGCGACGGAACGATCGTCGACTACCCGGTAGATGATCTGATCGGTGTCTACCGGCAGCGGCGGGCCGCGCTGGAGGCTCTGTTGGATCGCCACCTGGCCGGCGGTGCGCCCGTGAACTGGGACGACCACCAGGTGAGCGCGTGCCTGCGGTGCCCGGCATGCGAGCCGCATGTGCGCGAAAACGACGACCTGGTGCTGGTCGCCAACATGCGGCTGAGCCAACGCGCCACGCTGATCGAGGCGGGCATCGGCACGGTCGCCGAGCTCGCGGCCCACACCGGGACCGTCGACGGGATGGCTGACAGCACGTTGGCCACGCTGACCGCGCAGGCGCGGCTGCAGGTAGCAGAGAGGGAGTCCGGCGAGCCCCAGCTCGAGGTGTTCGACGCCGAGCCACTCGGCGCACTGCCCCAACCCGATCCGGGCGACCTGTTCTTCGACTTCGAGGGTGACCCACTGTGGACCGACGACGGCGTCACCTGGGGGCTGGAGTACCTGCTCGGCGTGCTGGAGAGCGGTGGCGCCGTCCGCACGCTCTGGGCGCATGACCGGCACGGCGAACACAAGGCCCTGATGGACTTCTTGACGTTGGTGCGCAAGCGCCGCAGCCGCTACCCGAACATGCACATCTACCATTACGGCGCCTACGAGAAGACGGCGCTGCTGCACCTCGCCGCTCGCTATGGAGTCGGCGAGGACGAGGTGGACAAGCTGCTTCGCGACGATGTACTGGTCGACCTATTGCCGGTGGTACGCAAGAGCATTCGGGTCGGCGCGGAATCGTACAGTCTGAAGTCACTGGAACGCCTCTACATGGGCGACGATCGCCGCTCCGGCGACGTCACCACGGCCGCGGACTCGATCACCCAGTACGCGCGCTATACCGCGCTAGCAGACGCCGGCCACGCCGACGAGGCGGCCGGAGTGCTCAAGGAAATCGAGGACTATAACCATTACGACTGCAAGTCGACGCAGCTGCTGCGGAACCGGCTGCTGCTGCTCGCCTTTGAGGGCGGCACCACCCACCTGACTCGGCCCGCGCCTCCGGGCGAACCGGTGCCGCCCGACGACGACGTCGCCCAGACGCTCACCGCCTTCGCCGGCGAGCCCGCGGTGGGCGGTTCCCGTAACCCGGCGCAGACCGCGACGGCGCTCATCAACGCCGCCCGCGGCTATTACGTCCGGGAGCGAAAGCCGCACTGGTGGGCCCACTTCGACCGATTGGTCAATCCGGTCGACGAGTGGGACGACACATCGGGGGTGTTCCGCGTCGAGGCGGCCGAGGTCATCGCCGACTGGCATCTGCCGCCCGGGAAGCGAAAGCCGCGCAGGCGCGTGCAGTTGGCCGGCGCCCTGCTCAACGGCGCGCTGGTCACGGGCAAGGGTGTCTGTGTGCTCTATGACCGGCCCGCGCCCCCCGGCATGGACGATGCCCACCCGGATCGGCGGGCGGCGGGGACCGCCACGCTGTGCGAGGTCACCCGGGAAGTGGGCGGTGTGCCAGTGCAGGTCCTGATCGAGGAGATGCAGCCCGAGGCGGGACCGTTCGATCAGCTGCCGATGGCTGTCACCCCGGGCTTTCCGCTGAAGACCGACAGCCAGCAGCGTGCCGTCGACGGCCTCGCAGCCGAAGCGGCTGTCACACTACGGGAAACGCCGCCGCGGCTGCCGCGATGCGCCGCGGTGGACATCCTGTGCCGCCAACCCCCGCACACGGTGTCGCGCGCTCCGCTCCCCCGCGCCGATTCCGACATCGAGTCGATCACCGCGGCGCTGCTGGACCTCGACCGGTCCTACATCGCCGTGCACGGCCCGCCCGGCACTGGCAAGACCTACACCGCCGCACACGTCATCGCCCGGCTGGTGACCCAACATGGTTGGCGGATAGGGGTTGTCGCGCAATCACACGCCGTCGTTGAGAACGTTCTGAAACAAGTGGTGGGCGCCGGCGTCGACCCTTCGGTGGTTGCGAAGAAGACGCCGCACGATCCCGCGCCCACGTGGCAGGTCATCAAGGAGGGCCAGTACGCGGCGTTCATCGATGCGAACGCCGGCTGCGTCATCGGCGGCACCGCATGGGATTTCTCCAACGACAACCGGGTGGTACCGGACAGCCTGGACCTGGTCGTCATCGACGAAGCCGGCCAGTTCTCGCTCGCCAACACCATCGCCGTCGCGCAAGCCGCCGGTAATCTGCTGCTGCTGGGCGATCCGCAACAACTGGCCGAAGTGAGCACGGGCACCCACCCCGAGCCGGTGGACACCTCCGCGCTGGGCTGGCTGGTCGACGGACGCGACGTGCTGCCCGACGAATTCGGCTACTTCCTCGCACAGACCCGCCGCATGCATCCCGCAGTGTGCCAAGCGGTTTCGGCGCTGTCATACGACAGCCGACTGCAACCGGACCCGGTGACCGCGACACGACGCCTCGAAGGACATGCCGCCGGCCTGCGCACGCTGTGCGTCGAGCACACCGGCAACGACACCGCCAGCAGCGAGGAGGCCCAACGCATCGTCGAGGAGATCCGCCGGCTGATCGGCGCCCGATGGACGGACGGCGACACCACGCGGCCGTTGACGGGCGCCGACGTTCTGGTCGTCGCCGCGTACAACGCACAGGTTTTGCGGCTGCGCCAGCACCTGCGCGATGCCGGCCTCGACGACGTGCGGGTCGGCACCGTGGACAGGATTCAGGGCGCACAAGCTCCTGTGGTGTTCGTGTCGATGGCCGCTTCCGCAATCGACGATGTGCCCCGCGGAATCTCGTTTCTGCTGCACCGCAATCGGCTCAACGTCGCGATCAGCCGGGCGATGTATCTCGCGGTGATCGTCCGCTCCCCGACGCTGACCGACTATCTGCCGTCAACCCCGCACGGCCTGATCGACCTGGGCGCGTTCCTGTCGCTGTCGTCGTGTGATACACCGGCGCGATGACCACCGCGGATCGGTTGCGCGGCATCGTCGGTCGCGGGCACGTTGTGACAGATCCCGATGTGCTGGCCGGCCGCAGCGTCGACCACACCGGCCGCTATCGCGGTCACGCCGCGGTGCTGGTGCGGCCCGGCTCGGCCGAGGAGGTGGGGGCGGTGCTCGCGGCCTGCCGCGACGCCGGCGTGCACGTCACGATCCAAGGCGGCCGCACGTCGCTCGTCGCAGGCACGGTGCCCGAGCACGACGACGTCCTGCTGTCCACCGAGCGGCTCACCGGCATCGGCGAGGTCGATGCCGGCGAACGGCGGGTGGCCGTCGGCGCCGGCGGGACACTGGGTGCGCTGCAGCGCGCCGCAGCGACGGCCGGCCTGTTGTTCGGCGTCGACCTAGCGGCCCGCGACACGGCCACGGTGGGCGGCATGGCGTCTACCAACGCGGGCGGGCTGCGCACCGTGCGCTACGGCAAGATGGGCGAACAGGTGCTGGGGCTGGAGGTCGCCCTGCCGGACGGGACGCTGGTGCGCAGGCACAGCCGGGTGCGCTGCGACAACACCGGCTACGACCTGGCCTCGCTGTTCGTCGGGGCCGAGGGCACGCTCGGCGTGATCACCGAACTGGACCTGCGGCTGCATCCCACGCCGTCACAGCGGATCACCGCGGTGTGCGGATTCGCCGGACTACCCGCGCTGGTGGCTGCGGGCCAGTCGTTCCGCGACCTCGACGGCATCGCGGCGCTGGAGATGATCGATGCCACCGGTGCCGCGATCGCCGCCGAGCGGCTCCATGTCGCCACGCCGGTCGACGGCCGGTGGCTGCTGCTGGTCGAGCTGGCCGGGAATCACGACCTCACCGAACGCCTCGCCGACGCGCTGGACACCGCCGAGCTGTGCGGCGAACCTGCTGTCGGGGTGGATGCGGCGGCCCAGCAGCGGCTGTGGCGGCTGCGCGAGGGGATCACCGAGATCCTCGGCGCCTATGGGCCGCCGCTGAAGTTCGACGTGTCGCTGCCGCTACCCGCCGTCGACGAGTTCGCCCGGCGCTCCGCGCAGCTGATCGCCCAGCACGCGCCCGACGCGATCCCGCTGCTGTTCGGTCACATCGGCGAAGGCAACCTGCACCTGAACGTGCTGCGCTGCGCGCTCGACGGCGACCGCGAACGCGTGCTGTACACGGCGATGATGGACCTGATCGCCGGGCTGGGCGGCAACGTCAGCTCCGAGCACGGCGTCGGCAGCCGAAAGCGCGCGTACATCGGAATGTCGCGTGAACCCGCCGATATCGCAGCGATGCGTGCGGTCAAGGCCGCGTTCGACCCGACGGGCTACCTCAACGCGGCGGTGATGTTCGACTAGGGCGTGTCTCTTAAATGTCGTAGCCACGTGCAGATTGCTGCGAGGAGTGCGGCGGCGCGGTAAGTGATGGCGAGCTTGTCGTAGCGGGTTGCTAGGCCGCGCCAATTCTTGATGATGTTGAAGGATCGTTCGATCACGTTGCGGCGCTTGTATTTCTGGGCGTCGAGTGTGATCGGGCGGCCGCCTTGGCGGCCACGACGCTTGCGATGACCGATCTGGTCGGACGGTTCAGCGATGACCGCCTCGATGCCCCGGGACCGCAGATGGGTCCGGTTCGCCCGCGCAGTAGGCCTTATCACCCAGCACCGCAACAGGCCGGGTACGGGGCCGGCCCCCGCCCAGCCGTGGCACCCGCAGCTGATCCATCAACACGGTGAACACCGGCGAATCATGCGCATGACCAGGGCCGATCAGCACCACCAGCGGCAGACCGTGGCCGCCGCACAGTTGGTGGATCTTGGTGCTCAACCCACCGCGGGAGCGGCCCACACCATGGTCGGCGGGTTCATCGAGCAAATTCGTGTAATTCGACAGTGCCCCCTGTGTCGCGCGCCAGGCTCGCGCCGTGCTGATGCACCCGGCAGATCGTCGAATCCACAGCCACCGACCAATCGATAACGCCTTCAGCGTCAGCCAGGGTCAACAACCTGGTCAAGATGGCGTCCCAGGTGCCATCGCCGGCGAACCGGCGATGCCGCTTCCACACTGTCTGCCAGGGACCGAAATCCGCAGGCAGATCCCGCCACGCGATCCCGCAGCGGTACCGGTAGACGATCCCCTCGATCACCTGACGGTGATCCCGAAACGGGCGCCCCCGCACCCCATCCGAACACCGCAACAACGGCTCAATCACACTCCACTGCCCATCGGTCAACACCGCATCACGAGTCACACCGATAACGCTCACCCACAACCGCGGTCACGTTAGGGAGACACGCCCTAGTCGTGCGTCGGCATCGCGTGCCGTCCATACGGCTGAGGGTCGGAGTCCGGCCGATGACGATCAGGCTCCCGCCGGTGACGGCTGCCGCCGGGTCCGAGCTCGCTTTCGCGGCGGATCCGGTCGTAGATGTCTTGGAACCGATATTCGTGGTCAACGTGAAAACCGTTGTGTGCAAATTCTATTGGTTGCCTCGCGGGCCGGTGCCAGCTGTTCAGCGGGTCGCGGTGCAGGGTTTCCACCCGGTCTCGCTGCCATAGATCCACTGGCTCTCCGCGGGTCGGGTCCGCCCGGATCTCCATCGGCTCGGTGTCACTGTCGTCGGTGAGGGGTTCGACCGGCGCGCGCTCACGGGCAGGCTCGGGCTCAGGCCGCCGGATCGTGTACTCGAAGTAGTCGTCGTCGTCCTCGAAGTACGCCCCGTATTCGTCGTAGCCGGCGTCGAAGTCGATGTCGAGCGCGGGGATCACGTCGGTGCGCTCAGCGTCGTCGGCACTCATGGCGTCGGGTGACAGCCCCGACCGGGGTGCGGACTCCTGCGCGCGGAACCCGACCAGGAACAGTGCGGCGACGACACCGAACAGCGACACGAACGCCGGCAGCAACATCGATTGCGACATCGCCGCGGAGAACGGCTCGTGCAGGAACCCGGGCAGCCGCGTCACCGCGCCTTCTCCGGATGGCGCGCCGGCCGGCATCGCCGGCATCTCGGCGCTGATCCGTGCCGTCATGAACGCGGCCATGCCGGCGCTGCCCAGCACGGAGCCGACCTGGCGGATCGCGTTGTACACACCGGAACCCGCCCCGGCCAGCTCGGGCGGAAGATCACGGGTCGCGGTGGCCGCCAATGGTGCCCAGATGAACGCCATCCCGACACCCATCGCCGCCATCGGCAGAACCAACCGCCATATCGGCGTGGTCGGCGTCATCTCGATCGACAACCACGTCAGCGCGGTCGACAGCACGGCGAACCCGAAGCCGATCACGGGCACCGGATGAGCACGGTCGACGATCTTGCCGACGATCGGGGCCAGCATGCCCGTCGCGATCGCCATCGGCGCGGTCAGCAAGGCCGATCGGGTCGGCGATAACCCGCACACCCCCTGCAGATAGAACATCAGCGGCAGCACCATCCCCACCGCCACGAAGCCCATCACCGCGATGCCGAGGTTGGACAGGCTGAAGTCGCGGTCGCGGAAGATCCGCAGCGGGATCAGCGGCTCGTGCCGGTTGAGCAACTGCCAGTACGCGAAGACCCCCATGAAGCCGACGCCTCCGGCGATCGTCGCCCAGATCCACGGCGCCCAGTCGTGCGACTGGCCCTCCTGCAGCCCGAAAACCAGCAGGAACATCCCGGCCCCCGACAGCAGCACGCCGAGCACGTCGAAGCGGTGGCGCTGGGTGGGCAGCACCGGGATCAGCCACACGGCCAGTGCCAGGCCGAGGACGCCGACAGGCACGTTGACAAAGAAGATCCACTGCCAACCGAGCCGGTCGACCAGCACGCCGCCGGCCAGCGGGCCGACCAGCGTGGCGACGCCCGCGGTGGCGCCCCACACGCTCATCGCCACGCCCCGTCGTTCGGCCGGGAAGATGCGGGTGATCGTCGACAGCGTCTGCGGGGTGAGCAGCGCCGCGCCCAGGCCCTGGACCACGCGGGCCGCGATCAGCATGTCGATCGAGCCGGCCAGGCCGCACCACAGCGAAGACCCGGTGAAGATCGCCAGGCCTACCAGGTAGAGGTTCTTCGGGCCGAACCGGTCGCCGAGGCGGCCGGCGAGCAACAGCGGGACCGCGTACGCCAGCAGATACGCGCTGGTCACCCAGATCACGGCGTCGTAGTCGGTGTTGAGCTTCGCCATGATCCGCGGGTTGGCGACCGCGACGATCGTCGAGTCGACCAGGATCATGAAGAAGCCGACCATCATCGCCCAGAGCGCCCGCCACGGCCGGGTCAGCTCGTCGCGTTCCGCGGCGATCGCCGACCTCATGTCGGCACCTCGTCTGCGCCAGCCCGCATCGTCGCGACGCACCGGCGCAGCCAGTCGATCTGCGCGGTGGTGGTCGCGAGCAGGTAATCCAGTACCTCGCGGTGTCGGGGCTGGCCGGTGCGCGCCGTCCCCAGCGCCCGCAACTCGTCGGCACTGGTTTCCAGCACCGAAATCCGGTGCCGCAGCGATTCCACCGCGGTCATCGGGTCGAGGTGATGGATCTCGGCGAGTGCGACAGCGAACTTGTCGAACTCGTTGACGGGGTGGGCCACCAGCTCCCGAACCCGAGCGGTGAGTGCGTCGACGCCGGCGTCGGTGAGTTCGTATGTGGTGCGTTCTGGCCGGTTGCCATGGCGGCCGGTGCCGGTCTGGCGGATCAGTTTCTCGTCGGCCAGCCGGTACACCACGTGGTACAGCGAGCCGGGCCGGACGTTCAGGATGCGGTCGCCGTACCGGGTGGCCAGGGTCTGGAACATCTCGTAGCCGTGCATCGGATGTTCGCGCAGCAGAGCCAGCACGGAGATGCCCAGCGATGTCACCTGGTAGGCCATCCAGAGATCCGTTTCCCTATTCCGTCGTCGACTACTCCGGGCGGAGTAATCGGGTGCGACGCTACAAACTGGCTTCAACAAGGACAACTCGAGGACGGCGCCGGAGGCGCCGGCAATGTTTCAGCCAGGGGCAATCGGTGAAGACCGGGTTAGCCTGGAGGGCGCTGATGAGCGCTCGCGCGAAGAAACAGCGCTGATGAGCGCTTGCGCGAAGAAGAACAGCACTGCTCGTCGGCAGGAAGGTGCACCATGAACGCCGCACGCAGGGGATCGAGCCGACCGCCGCTGCCGGCCACCGTCGACGATAACCCGAGCGCGGCCGCGCGTGCGTTGTCGCAGATCCTGGAGCGCAGCGCCCGGGTGCAGGCCCCTGCGGTCGAGGCCTACGT
Source organism: uncultured Actinomycetota bacterium (assembly GCA_963811535.1). Lineage (GTDB taxonomy): Bacteria > Actinomycetota > Actinomycetes > Mycobacteriales > Mycobacteriaceae > Mycobacterium. The sequence continues at coordinate 1,094,638 of CAWERF010000006.1, forward strand.
GCGGCGGCTTCGCCGCGTCCACCCCGACGCGTCTCCGGCCGAGATCATCACCAGGCTCGAGAAGCGCTATCTGGCCGCGGTCATGGCGAGCGGGGCGGCGGTCGGCTCCGCTGCGGCGCTGCCGGGCATCGGCACGCTTGCCGCGCTGTCAGCGGTCGCCGGGGAGACCGTCGTGTTCCTCGAAGCCACCGCGGTGTTCGTGCTCGCGGTTGCCGAGGTGCACGGCATTCCCGCTCAGCATCGCGAACGGCGCCGGGCGCTGGTGCTCGCCGTGCTGGTCGGGGAGGACAGCAAGCGCGCGATCGCCGACCTCATGGGCCCGGGCCGCACCCGTGGTGCCTGGCTCAGCGAGTCGGCGGTCTCGCTTCCGCTGCCCGCGGTGTCGCAGCTCAACAACCGGCTCCTGAAGTACTTCGTGCGGCGGTATGCACTGCGTCGCGGCACGATGATGCTCGGCAAGATGCTGCCGATGGGCATTGGCGCGGTCGTCGGCGGAGGCGGTAACCGGATGATGGGCAAGAAAATCATCGCCAACGCCCGCAACGCGTTCGGCCCGCCGCCGAACCGGTGGCCCGTGTCGCTGCACGTGCTGCCGTCGGCCCGGATCGCGGATTAAAGTCGTATCGCGGATTAAAGTCGCCGGCTACCACGTTCACATAACGGACGTACTGTTAGAAATGACGGGGTCGAGAAACCCTGCTCTCGTGGTCGCTGGATCACCAACGCGTTAGCCTTTTAGGCGGCGGAAACAGCAGGGACCGTCCTGTGATTGACAAGGTGGGCGAGCGCCGCAACGACGCTTGCCGGACAGATGAATCGAGGCGAGCAACTGCTGTGAGCAGTTCACCTTCCCCATTCGGGCAGAACGAGTGGCTTGTCGAGGAGATGTACCGGAAGTTCCGGGATGACCCCTCGTCGGTCGATCCGAGTTGGCACGAGTTCCTCGTTGATTACTCGCCGGAACCGCCCGGCAACGGCCAGCCGGGCCCCGCGCCGTCGGCGGAGAGGACCGCCGAACGGCCCGCCGCACCGGCACCCTCGGGTGACGGCGCCGGCAACACCGCCGAGAAGCCCAAGACAGAAGAGCCTGAGCCGGCAAAGGCTCCGGCCGAGGCGCCGGCCACCGCAGCCGCGAAGCCACCGACGCCGGCCATCGCGACGCAACCCGACGACCAGTTGCAGGTGTTGCGCGGCGCCGCGGCGGCCGTCGTCAAGAACATGTCGGCTTCGCTGGAGGTACCGACCGCGACCAGCGTGCGCGCGGTACCGGCCAAGTTGATGATCGACAACCGCATCGTCATCAACAACCACCTCAAGCGCACCCGTGGCGGCAAGATCTCGTTCACCCACGTGCTCGGGTTCGCGATCGTGCAGGCCATCAAGAAGTTCCCGACCATGAACCGGCACTACGCCGAGGTGGACGGTAAGCCGAACGTCATCACACCAGCGCATACCAATCTCGGCCTGGCGATCGACCTGCAGGGCAAGGACGGAAGTCGGCAGCTGGTCGTTGCCGGCATCAAGAACGCCGAGACCATGCGGTTCGGCCAGTTCATCGCCGCCTACGAGGACATCGTGCGGCGGGCCCGCGACGGCAAGCTGACCGCCGAGGACTTCGCCGGGGTGACGGTCTCGCTGACCAACCCCGGAACCATCGGCACCGTGCACTCGGTGCCCCGGCTGATGCGCGGCCAGGGCGCGATCATCGGTGTCGGCGCGATGGAGTACCCGGCCGAGTTCCAGGGCGCCAGCGAGCAGCGCATCGCCGAACTGGGCGTCGGCAAGCTGGTCACGCTGACGTCGACCTACGACCACCGCATCATCCAGGGCGCAGAGTCGGGCGACTTCCTGCGCACCGTCCACGAGCTGCTGCTCTCCGACGAGTTCTGGGACGAGATCTTCCACGAGCTCGGCATCCCGTACGAGCCGGTCCGCTGGCGCACCGACAACCCCGACCCGATCGTCGACAAGAACGCCCGCGTCATCGAGCTGATCGCGGCCTACCGCAACCGCGGCCACATGATGGCCGACATCGACCCGCTGCGACTGGACAAGACCCGGTTCCGCAGCCACCCCGACCTCGACGTGCTGACGCACGGGCTGACGCTGTGGGACCTGGACCGGGTGTTCAAGGTCGACGGCTTCGCCGGCGCACAGTACAAAAAGCTGCGCGACGTGCTGGGCCTGCTGCGCGATGCGTACTGCCGCCACATCGGTGTGGAGTACACCCACATCCTCGAGCCGGAGCAGCAGAAGTGGCTGCAGGAGCGCATCGAGGTCAAGCACGACAAGCCGACGGTGGCGCAGCAGAAGTACATCCTGAGCAAACTCAACGCGGCCGAAGCGTTCGAAACCTTCCTGCAGACCAAATACGTTGGGCAGAAGCGATTTTCGCTGGAGGGAGCCGAGACCTTCATCCCGATCATGGACGCGGTGATCGACCAGGCGGCCGAGCACAGCCTCGACGAGGTGGTCATCGGCATGCCGCACCGCGGCAGGCTCAACGTGCTGGCCAACATCGTCGGCAAGCCCTACTCGCAGATCTTCAGCGAGTTCGAGGGCAACCTGAACCCGTCGCAGGCGCACGGTTCCGGCGACGTGAAATATCACCTGGGTTCCACCGGCGAGTACATCCAGATGTTCGGCGACAACGACATTCAGGTGTCGCTGACGGCCAACCCGTCGCACCTCGAGGCCGTCGACCCGGTGCTGGAAGGGCAGGTGCGCGCGAAGCAGGACATCCTCGGCAAGGACGACGGCGACGACGGATTCACCGTGATGCCGCTGATGCTGCACGGCGACGCCTCGTTCGCCGGGCAGGGCGTGGTGGCCGAGACGCTGAACCTGGCGCTGCTGCGCGGCTACCGCACCGGCGGCACCATCCACATCGTCGTGAACAACCAGATCGGGTTCACGACGTCGCCGAGCGATGCGAAGTCGTCGGAGTACTGCACCGACGTCGCGAAGATGATCGGCGCGCCGATCTTCCACGTCAACGGCGACGACCCGGAGGCCTGTGTATGGGTGTCACGGCTGGCCGTCGACTTCCGGCAGAGGTTCAAGAAGGACGTCGTCATCGACATGCTGTGCTACCGCCGTCGCGGTCACAACGAGGGCGACGACCCGTCGATGACCCAGCCCGCGATGTACGACGTGATCGACACCAAGCGCGGAGTCCGCAAGACCTACACCGAAGCGCTGATCGGCCGCGGCGACATCTCGATCAAAGAGGCCGAAGACGCCCTGCGCGACTACCAGGGCCAGCTCGAGCAGGTGTTCAACGAGGTCCGTGAGCTCGAGAAACACGAGGTCGAACCCAGCGAGTCGGTGGAGTCGGACCAGATGATCCCCGCGCGGCTGTCGACCGCCGTCGAGAAGGCGATGCTGACCCGCATCGGCGACGCGTTCGTCGACGTGCCCACGGGCTTCAACGTGCATCCGCGAGTCAAGCCGGTGCTGGAGAAGCGCCGCGAGATGGCCTACCACGGCAAGATCGACTGGGCGTTCGCCGAGTTGCTGGCGCTCGGATCGCTTGTGGCCGAAGGCAAGACGGTGCGGCTGACCGGTCAGGACACCCGGCGCGGCACCTTCAGCCAACGTCACTCGGTGGTCATCGACCGCAAGACCGGCGCGGCGTACACCCCGCTGCAGCGGCTGACCGTCAACGAGGACGGCACCCCGACCGGCGGCAAGTTCATGGTCTACGACTCCCCGCTGTCGGAGTTCGCCTGCGTCGGATTCGAATACGGCTACTCGGTGGGCAACCCGGACGCGTTCGTATTGTGGGAGGCCCAGTTCGGCGACTTCGTGAACGGCGCACAGTCGATCGTCGACGAGTTCATCTCGTCCGGCGAGGCGAAGTGGGGCCAGTTGTCCGATGTGGTGCTGCTGCTTCCGCACGGCCACGAGGGGCAGGGGCCCGACCACACCTCGGCGCGCATCGAGCGATTCCTGCAGGTGTGGGCGGAGGGCTCGATGACGATCGCGATGCCGTCCACCCCGGCCAACTACTTCCACCTGCTGCGCAGGCACGGCCTCGACGGCATCCGGCGTCCGCTGATCGTGTTCACGCCGAAGTCGATGCTGCGCAACAAGGCGGCGGTGAGCGACATCGGCGACTTCACCGAGCGCAAGTTCCGGTCGGTGCTCGAGGAGCCGACCTACGAGGAAGGCGACGGCGACCGCAGCAAGGTCGGGCGCATCCTGCTGACCAGCGGCAAGCTGTACTACGAACTGGTTGCGCGCAAGGCAAAGGACAACCGGGACGACGTCGCGATCGTGCGGCTCGAGCAGCTGGCTCCGCTGCCGCGGCGGCGGCTCAAGGAAACGCTGGATCGCTACCCGAATGTGCGGGAGTACTGCTGGGTGCAGGAGGAACCGGCCAACCAGGGGGCGTGGCCGACACTGGGCCTGGTGCTGCCTGAGGTGCTGCCTGATCCGCTGGCCAACATCAAGCGGATCTCTCGGCGGGCGATGTCGGCGCCGTCGTCAGGCTCGTCGAAGGTGCATGCCGTGGAGCAGCAGGAAATTCTCGACGAGGCGTTCAGCTGAGCACCGTCGAGACGCTGCGCCGGCACAGCGGCGATTACGGGGTCGACGGGTCGTTTCACACGGTGTCCGCGCGCGCTCAGGCGGCGACTCTCGCAGGCATCGGGGCGGCATTGGCCGCGGGTGCGGCCGTGTGCCTGGCCCGAGGCAAGCGCCGGACGGCAGCGCTGGTGGCCGCGGTCGACGCCTCGTTGGTCACCCAGGTTGCCCTCTACATCCACACCACCCGCCGGGGAAAGTTCGAGGTGTGGGCCCGTATCCTCGACGGGTTGGGCCTTCGCGGCGACGAGACGCTGCTCGACATGGGCTGTGGGCGCGGGGCGGTGCTGCTGACGGCGGCGAAGGCGCTGCCGGCGGGGCGGGCGATCGGCGTGGATCTGTGGCGTGCGGACCAGACCGGCAACTCGGCCCAGCAGACGCTGGCGAACGCGGCGGCCGAAAACGTCGCGGACCGAGTCGAGGTGCGCACCGCCGACATCACCGACCTGCCGTTAGACAACGACAGCGTCGACGTGATCGTTAGCAGCCTGGTCATCCACAACATCCCCAGTCCCGAGGGCAGGGCGCGGGCCATCCGGGAAGCCGCTCGTGTGCTGCGCCCGGGCGGGAAACTCGCGATCGCGGACCTGTGGGCCACCCGCCGACACGCGGAGTTGCTTCGTGAACTCGGTTGGCAGGTACGACGCCGCAACCTGGGTTGGCGAATGTGGTGGGGAGGTCCGTGGGCGCCGACGCACTTATTGACGGCTACGAAGCCGGTGGCACGCGCGCGCGGGACTGCACCAGACAATCAGACACCGTGAGCATCAGGCTTCCGGCGTTCACGCCGGCACAGGAGAGCCTGTTCCTGACGCTGGGTGGCAGGGCGCTTGACAGCCGCCTGCCGCGCCCCTTCCTCGGCGACACGATGGCCGACGAGATCATCACAAGAATCGGCTACGACCTTTCGAAGTTTCCGACAATCAGCACCAACAAGGTGGATCCGAGGACCAAGGTCTTCGAGATCGCCGTGCGGGCCAAGAGACTTGACGAGGTCGTTCGCGGGTTCGTCATTCGCCACCCGGATGCGGTCGTGCTGGAGCTGGGAGCCGGACTGGACGGCAGGATGTTCCGGGTACAGGCGCCACCGACCATCGGGTGGTACGACATCGACTTTCCAGAGGTCGTGGCGCTTCGCCCACAGTTTTTGCCAAAGCCGGCCAACGTGTCCAACATCGGCGCCGACCTCACCGAGCCGGATTGGCTGCACGACATCCCCACAGACCGGCCGGCCGTCATCGTCGCCGACGGCCTCGGCGCCTTCCTCACCAACCACGACTTCGTGACGCTGCTGAATCGACTGATCAGCCACTTTCCCAGCGGGGAACTGGCATTCAACGCCTACACCAAGTACACCATCTGGCTGCTCAAGCATTCGCGCGCAATGGCCGCCATCGCGGGCGGTGTGGTCAATTCGGGTTTCAACGATCCTCGCCAACCCGAGTGCTGGGTCGATGGCCTGAAACTGACCGAGGAAATGTTCCTGACGCGAGCACCCGAGGTGATCGAGCTTCCGCGGACCTGGCGCCTGGCATCCCGCCTGGCGGCACGGAGCAGGGCGGTGTCGCGCATGATCGGCACCGTTGTACTGCGCTACCGCTTCTGATTCGGCCGAGGGGTGGCTTGACGTCGGATGGGAATCCTTCCGCAATGGCGTCCAAACATGGGGGAAGATCGCGTTCGTCACCGGTGGCGCTTCGGGCATCGGTGCGGCGCTGTCGAGCAGGCTTGTCCATGACGGCGCCGAGGTCTGGATCGCCGATCGCCAGATCGGCCCGGCGCAGGAGCTTGCGCAACGCCTGAAGAACAACGGTGGAAAGGCGCATGCGATCGAGCAGCCTGCCGCTGGAAGCTTCCGAGTCGCCGGACTTGGCGGCGCTGATCCCCAACCCACAATGACCGAACGACGGACAGTCAGCTTCGGCAATACGACGAGATCTTGTCCTCGATTTCGCTGACCAACTCCGGCAAGTGGTCGTTGAGATAAAAGTGATGACCGCTGAACACGCGGGTGGTGAACTCCGACGTCGTGCGCTGCGACCACGGCAGCACCTTTTGATAGGTCGCGACTTCGTCGTCGTCGCCCAGAAAGGCGAAGATAGGGCACGACACGGTCGCCCCGGGCGGACAGTCGTAGTTCGCGATGGCCTTGAGCCCCCGCAGCGTCGGCAGGATCTTCGCCGCGAATTCCTCGTTCTCGAGGAACTCCGGGTTCGCGCCGGTCATCTCGCTCACAGCACTGAGCAGACCCCGATCTGACTCCTGGATGTGGTCGTATCCGATGCGGCCGGGCGCCGCACAAGCGGACACGAACAGCGCCGAAACGGGGCTACCCGCCGCGTCCAACCGCCGCGCGACCTCGAATGCCACCAGCGCGCCCATGCTGTGGCCGAACAGCGCGATCTTTCCACCGGATTGATCCAGGGGCGACAGCATCTGCAGTACCCCATCGGCGAGGTCTGAAATGCTGGTGAAAGACGCAACGTCGTGGGTGCCCCGCCGCCCCGGATATTGAACCGCGATGCGCTTTACGTCGCTGGAGAACGCCTTGGCGAACGGAACGTAGTACTGCGCCGATCCGCCGGCGTGCGGGAAGATGTACAGCTTCGGCGGGTGGCCGGTCACGTCGGCAACAGTACCGCCGGCGGCGCCGCCCGCGACCAGAGTCCTTGGCGCGAGCGTGCGTAAAGTGTCACCGATATCGCGTGTCGGCGAGCACGACACGCACGCGCGCGGATAGAGGAGAGCCATGGAAGGCTTCGCCGGGAAAGTCGCCGTCGTTACCGGGGCGGGCTCCGGTATCGGCCAGGCGCTGGCCGTAGAGCTCGCCCGGTCGGGTGCCAAGCTGGCGATCAGCGACGTCGACACCGAGGGGCTCGCCACCACCGCCGAGCGGGTCGACGCCATCGGCGCCCCGGTCAGGACCGACCGGCTCGACGTCACCGAGCGTGAGGCCTTCATCGCGTACGCCGACACGGTCCACGAGCACTTCGGGACCGTCAACCAGATCTACAACAACGCCGGCATCACGTTCGCCGGTGACGTCGAGGTCAGCCAGTTCAAGGACATCGAGCGGGTGATGGACGTCGACTTCTGGGGCGTCGTCAACGGGACCAAGGCGTTCCTTCCGCACCTGATCGCGTCGGGCGACGGTCACGTCATCAACATCTCCAGCGTCTTCGGGTTGTTCTCCGTGCCAGGTCAGGCCGCCTACAACTCGGCGAAGTTCGCCGTGCGCGGGTTCACCGAAGCGCTGCGCCAGGAGATGATCCTGGCGGGTCACCCGGTGAAGGTGACCACGGTGCACCCCGGCGGCATCAAGACCGCGATCGTGCGCAACATGACGTCCGTCGAGGGCTTGGACAAGGACCGGTTGGCGGAAACATTCGACAAGAGGCTGGCCAACACGTCGCCGCAGAAGGCCGCGCGCATCATCCTCGACGGGGTACGCAAGAACAAGGCGCGGGTGCTGGTCGGTGCCGATGCGAAGGTGCTTGACCTGATCGTTCGTGTCACCGGATCGGGGTATCAACGGTTGTTCGCGGCCGTCACCGCGCGGGCGATGCCCGCCCCGCACTAGTCGGGGCTAGCGACCCAGCGGGTGAGCCGCGAGCCAGGCCTCGGCGACCTGTCGTGGACCGGCGCCGCCCGCGACCTGACGCCTCATGTCGGCCAGCGCGGCGGTGTCGAATTCACCCGCCACCTCGTCCAGCGCCAGTACCTCGGGTTCGTTGAGCTCGTTGCGGCGATACAGCGGCACGACGTTCTCGGCGCGCACCAGGGGCGGCTGCCGGTCGGCCAGCACCACCACGTCGGGGGGCACATCGGGATCGGCGGTGGTGGTCCACGCCGCGTTGATCTGGCCGGTGCGTAGCGAGTCGAAAAGCGCTGCGTCGTCAGGAAACTCACGGGCCTGGGGCAGCACGCAGCCCCCGACCTGGGCGGGCAGGCCCGCGCCGGCCACCTTGCCGAGGATCAGCTGCGGGCAGTGGCGCACCAGTGCCGTCAGTTCGCGACCGCCCCATGCCGCCGCAGTGGCTTCGGTCACCGCCACGGTGGGTGTGTCCTGCGCGGAGGGCGTGAAGTCGCCGGCGGCGACGCCTTCGGGCAGCGCGGCCACCATCGCGCGGTAGACCTGCTCGTCGGACACCGCCGTGGCGCCGGGCGCGAAGTTCTGCAGCAGCCGGCCGGTGAAGCCGGGCACGACGTCGTATTCGCCGGTGTCCATCTTGGTCAGCGGATCAGGTGCCGACTCGACACGGGCGGGCGCGCCGTAGGACCGCAATGCGCCGGCGTACAACTGGGCCAGCACCGCCGACCCCGTATCGGGCTTCGAGCCCACCACCAGCTCGCGCGCAGGATGCCGGCCGCTGCAAGCGGCGGCCACCAGCGCCGCGACGACCGCGAGGACCAGTTTGGGGCTCAGCCGACCTCGCCTCACCCCGCTGTCTGGGACGCCGCCGCCACCGCGGCGGCGACTGCGGGCCCGACACGCGGATCCAGCGGGCTCGGCACGATCCGGTCCGGGGCCAGATCGTCGCCGACCACCGAGAAGATCGCCTCGGCCGCGGCAACCATCATTTTTTCGGTGATTTTCCGGGCCCCCGCGTCCAGCGCGCCGCGAAACACCCCGGGGAAGGCGAGCACGTTGTTGATCTGATTCGGGAAGTCGCTGCGGCCGGTGGCCACCACTGCCGCGTACTTGGCGGCCACGTCGGGATGGATCTCCGGCTCCGGGTTCGACAGCGCGAACACGATCCCGCCGGGCGCCATCGTGGCGATGAGCTCCTCTGGAACGAGGCCCGCCGACACCCCGATGAACACGTCGGCCCCGTCGAGGGCCTCCACCATGCCGCCGGTGCGCCCGGCGGGATTGGTGCGGATCGCGAGTTCGGCCTTGACGGTGTTCATATCGTCGCGGCCGGTGTGCAGAATCCCGCGCGAGTCGAGCACGGTGATGTCTGAAATCCCCATTGCAAGAAGGAGATTCGCGCACGCGACGCCCGCCGCTCCGGCACCGGAGATCACCACCCGTAGGGAGGTCATGTCGCGGTCGAGTAACCTCGAGGCGCCCAGCAGCGCCGCGAGGACGACCATGGCGGTGCCGTGCTGGTCGTCGTGCATCACCGGGCAGTCCAACGCGTCGATGACGCGGCGCTCGATCTCGAAGCAGCGCGGCGCGGCAATGTCCTCGAGGCTCACGGCGCCGAATGTCGGCCGCAGTCGCACCAGGGTTTCGACGATCTCGTCGGGGTTCTTGGTATCCAACACGATCGGGATCGAGTCCAGGCCGCCGAATGCCTTGAACAGCGCGCTCTTGCCCTCCATCACCGGCAACGACGCCGCCGCGCCGATGTCACCGAGGCCGAGCACCGCGCTGCCGTCGCTGACCACGGCCACCAGCCGGTTCGCCCAGGTGTAGCGGGCGGCCAGGGTGTGATCGGCGGCGATCGCCCGACTGACCTGGGCCACGCCGGGGGTGTAGGCAATCGACAGGGCGCGCTGGGTGTCCAGCGGGGCCTTCAGCTCGACGGAGAGCTTGCCGGCTACGTGCGCCTCGAAGATCTCGTCGTCTGCGACGACAACCTGCGGGCTTTTCGCTGGGTGACTATTCACCGCTTGCTGCACGATTTCGGACACGGCCTCAGGGTACTGTGCACAATCGGTGAATCCCCCGATGGGGCTGGGCTCAGATCAGGCCGAGATCGGTGACCGCGTTTCGCTCGTCGGCCAGCTCAGCGGTCGATTTGTCAATCCGGCCGCGGGAGAAGTCGTCGATCTGAAGGCCCTGCACGACCGTCCAGTTACCGCCCTTGGTGGTCACCGGGAACGACGAGATCAGCCCCTCCGGCACGCCATAGCTGCCGTCGGAGACGACCGCCATCGAGACCCAGTCGCCCTCCGGCGTGCCGAGCAGCCAGTCCCGGGCGGCGTCGGTGGTCGCCGACGCCGCCGAGGCCGCCGACGAGGCACCGCGCGCGTCGATGATCGCCGCGCCGCGCTTGGCGACGGTCGGGATGAAGTCGTTCTCGATCCAGGCCTGGTCGTTGACGACCTCGGCCGCGTTCTTGCCGCCCACCTCGGCGTGGAACACGTCGGGGTACTGGGTGGCCGAGTGGTTGCCCCAAATCGTCATCTTCTTGATGTCGGTGACCGCGGCGCCAGTCTTGCGGGCCAGCTGCGAGATCGCCCGGTTGTGGTCCAGGCGGGTCAGCGCGGAGAACCGCTCGCGTGGGATGTCGGGCGCGTTGGTCATCGCGATCAGCGCGTTGGTGTTGGCCGGGTTGCCGGTCACCCCGACGCGGACGTCGTCCGCGGCGACCTCGCCCAGGGCCTTGCCCTGAGCGGTGAAGATCGCGCCGTTCGCCTCGAGCAGGTCGCTGCGCTCCATGCCCGGGCCCCGCGGGCGGGCACCGACGAGCAGGGCCAGGTTCACGCCGTTGAAGATCTTGGTCGGATCCGCGCCGATCTCGACGCCGGCCAATAGCGGGAACGCGCAGTCGTCGAGCTCCATCACCACACCCTCGAGCGCCTTCAGGGCGGGCTCGATCTCGAGCAGACGCAGCTCGATCGGGCGGTCGGGGCCGAGCAGGGAGCCGCTCGCCAGATGGAACAGCAGGCTATAGCCGATCTGGCCGGCGGCGCCCGTCACGGCCACCTTGAGGGGAGTTGTGCTCACGTCGGTTGCTCCTTGGGGCGAGAAGGTTCGGGGTCGAAACTAGCGCACCCACGCCGGCCCGAAACCTCCGGTCTGACTCACGAGCACATCTGGAAATGTTCGTTCGCGTAGCATTGAGCGACGCTCGATCAGACCTGCGGAGCGACGGGAGATTGATGCGATGCCATCGTTTCGCGCGTTGCCTCCATCACTTCGACCCGTCGTGCGAGCCAAGTACGTCGACCCCGACGCGAAGTCCATTCACATCCCTGTTGCGCGGGCCATGGTCGACTGCGGCGTCTACGTCGACGGCCAACGGTTGCCCGGCAAGTACACCCATGCCGGCGCGCTGGCGAAGGTGCGCGAACTGGAGCGGGCCGGCGCCGAAGCCTTCGTCTGGATCGGCCTGCACGAACCCGACCACCACCAGATGCAGGCGGTCGCCGACGTGTTCGGGCTGCACGAGCTGGCCGTCGAGGATGCGGTGCATGCGCATCAGCGGCCGAAGCTGGAACGCTACGACAAGACGCTGTTCCTGGTGCTCAAGACCGTCAACTACGTGGAGCACGAATCCGTCGCCAAGGCCCGCGAGATCGTCGAGACCGGCGAGATCATGATCTTCGTCGGGCCGGATTTCGTGGTAACGATCCGCCATGGGGAGCATGGCGGGCTTGCCGACGTCCGCAAGCGCATGGACGCCTCGCCCGCGATCATGAAGCTGGGCCCCTACGCGATCATGCATGCGATCGCCGACCACGTGGTCGACAGCTATCTCGACGTCACCGATCTGATCGAGACCGACATCGACGCGATGGAAGAAGACGTCTTCTCCCCGCGGATGCAGACCAACATCGAATGCATCTATCTGCTCAAACGCGAAGTCGTCGAGTTACGGCGTGCGGTCGCTCCGCTCACGCTTGCCCTGCAGCGCCTCGGCACCGAGCACAACGACCTGATCTCGATAGAGGTGCGGCGCTACATGCGCGACGTGCTCGACCACAACATCCAAGCGTCGGACCGGATCACCAGCTACGACGACTTGCTGAGCTCGCTGGTGCAGGCCGCGCTCGGCAAGGTCGGCATGCAGCAGAACGTCGACATGCGCAAGATCTCGGCGTGGGTCGCGATCGCCGCGGTGCCGACGATGATCGCCGGCATCTACGGGATGAACTTCGACCACATGCCCGAGCTGCGCTGGATGTGGAGCTATCCGGTGGTGCTGGGCGGGATGGCGATCATCTGCCTGTTCCTTTACCTCACGTTCCGGCGAAACCACTGGCTCTAGCCGCCGGCGGAGCCGGCCGGCCGGGCTGGGTCCAGCACGTCGACACCGTCCTGCTCCCAGGCGCTCCGCATTGCCTCGGCACCCTTGAGCCGCACCCACGCCGCCTCCGTCGCGGTGATCGGCGTGGCGTTGACGAACACCACCGGTTCGCGCGGCGGGTCGGCGGGCAGCTCATCAATATCGCTGTGTCCCAACACGAATGCGCTGAACCGACCCCCTGCCCACAGCCTCTCACCGAGATCGACAAGCGCGTCGGGCGTCAAAATCAGTCCCTCGACGGCCGGTGCGGCGGCCAGCACCGCCACACTGCGCGCCAGGCCGGTGGTGGTGGCCGCGGGCCGCAGGCTGACCACCACTTCGGCCGGTGGGCCGTGCACCGGATCGGCGGCGACAACGGTCGGATCGCCCATCGGATGCCGCGACGCACCGAGCGACACGTAGTGCACGACGCCGTGCCGGTCCGGTCCGAACCGCAGCACTTCGATCGGCTCGACGCCGAGGAATGTCACACTGGCCGAGTCGGGCTCGGCGACGACCCCCAGGCCCGCGAAGTGTGCGCGCAGATGCGCACGCGCCGCGGCCAGGACATCGGTCACCGGAGCTGTCTGGTCCCCTCTTCGGGTGCGTTGCCCGCCGCCGTGGTCTGCTCTTCGCGCGAGTCGCTCATCGCCGTGGTCTGCTCTTCGCGCGAGTCGCTCATCGCTGGAATGGTCAGGTTCGCGCCCGTGTCGGCGTCGAAGATCGCGATCTTGGTGGTGTCGAAAGCCAACTCAAGCGGCTGGCCTTTCGTGACCTTGGAATCGGCGGAAACCCTTGCGACGAACTCATTTTCGCCGATGCCGGAGTCCGCGGCCAGCTCGGCCAGCTGCTCGGACTGCGCCCCGGCACCCTGCGCGGTGAAGTACACGTACTTCTCGGCGCCCAGCGACTCGACCATGTCGGCCTTGACCTCGAACACCAGGGCCCGCAACCGCTGATATCCATCGATGAGCGACGCATCCTCGAGATGCTCCGGACGCACACCCACGATCACGTTCGTCGGCGTCGGGTGCTGGGTGAGGACGTCGTGGACCTGTTGCGTCAGCGTGATGTCGCCGAACGGCAGGCTGACGCCGACATCGGTGAGCGATGCCGGGAAGAAGTTCATCGCCGGCGATCCGATGAATCCCGCGACGAACAGGTTGACGGGTTTCTCGTACAGCTCCTGTGGGGTGCCGATCTGCTGCGCCACGCCGGCCCGCATCACCACCACCCGGTCACCGAGCGTCATCGCCTCGGTCTGATCGTGGGTCACGTAGACGGTGGTGGTGCCGAGCCGTTGCTGCAGCCGCGCGATCTCGGTGCGCATCTGCACGCGCAGCTTGGCGTCCAGGTTGGACAGCGGTTCGTCCATCAGAAACGCCTTAGGATTGCGCACGATTGCCCGGCCCATCGCGACCCGCTGCCGTTGGCCACCGGAGAGCTGCGAAGGCTTGCGGTCCAAAAGCTCGGTCAGGTCAAGGATTTTCGCGGTGTCCTCGACCTTCTCGTTGATCGCAGCCTTCTTCATCTTGGCCAGCGTCAGCGGAAACGCGATGTTCTGGCGCACCGTCATGTGCGGGTAGAGCGCATACGACTGGAACACCATTGCGATATCGCGGTCCTTGGGCGACTTGTCGTTCATCCGCTCGCCGCCAATCCGAAGCTCCCCCGAGCTGATCTCCTCCAGGCCGGCGATCATGTTCAGCGTGGTGGACTTGCCACACCCGGATGGGCCGACCAGGATGATGAACTCGCCGTCGGCGATCGTGACAGATAGGTCCTTCACGGCCGTCGCGCCGTCGGGGTAACTCTTGGTCACCCTCTCCAACACAATCTCGGCCATCGACTATCCCTTCACTGCTCCGGAGGTCAGACCCGCGACGATCCGTCGTTGGAAGATTAGAACAAAAACGATGATCGGAACCGTAATGACCATTGCGCCGGCCGCGATGGATCCGGTCGGCTCCTCGAACTGCGAACTGCCCGGGAAGTTGGCGATCGCCACCGGTGCGGTGATGGACCGGGTCGTGGCGGTCAACGAAATCGCCAGCAGCAGGTCGTTCCAAGCGAAAATGAACACCAGGATCGAAGCCGTGACGATGCCGGGTGCGGCCAGAGGAGCGATCACTTTGCGGAACGCCTGGAACGGTGTCGCACCATCGATCTTGGCTGCTTTCTCGAGGTCCCACGGGATCTCGCGGAAGAACGCCGACAGCGTGTAGATGGCTAGCGGAAGCGCGAACGTGATGTACGGGATGATCAGACCCGGCCACGTGTTGAACAGGCCGAGCGCGCGCGAAATGTCGAACAGCGGTGAGACCAGCGAGATCTGCGGGAACATCGCGATCAGCAGCGCGACGCCGATCAACAGTCGCTTGCCCGGAAACTCCAGTCGCGCAATCGCATAGGCCGCCATGCCGCCGATCACGACTGCGATCACCGTGGTGATCACGCCGATGCCGACCGAGTTCCGCAGCGCGGGACCGAAGAGGTCGCCGCGGAAGATGCCGCGGTAGTTGTCGAACGTGACCGACGACGGAATCAGCTTGCCGTCCTTGACGTTCGACGTCGGCTTCAGCGACAGGCTCAGGATCCACAGCACCGGGAACAAGGCGTAGACGAGCACCAGGATGTCGACGATCACCCACCATGCCTTGCGGCCGACGCTCACCCGTTCGGCCATCTCACCGGTTCCCGTCACTGGCGCCGGGGGCCGATGTCCCGAAGCCCTTGATGAAGATGAACGCGATCACCGCGACACACAGGAAGATCAGCACACTGATCGCCGAGCCGAGGCCGAGGTTGAACCCCTTGAACAGGTTGTCGTAACCCAGGATCGAGACCGAACCGGTCTTGTTGGCGCCGCCGGTGAGGATGTAGATGTTGTCGAAGATCCGGAACGCGTCGAGCGTACGGAACAGCAGCGCCACCAAGATCGCCGGTTTGATCAGGGGCAATGTGATCTTGACCAGTCGTTTCCATGCGCCCGCGCCGTCAACCTGGGCGGCCCGCATCAGCTCCTCGGGCACCAGTGCCAGGCCGGCCAGTAGCAGCAACGCCATGAACGGCGTGGTTTTCCACACCTCCGCCAGGATGATGATGCCCAGCGACGGGATCCGGTGGGTGAGCGGCGCCGAGCCTTCGGGCAGCAAGTTGGCCAGGTATCCGGTGCCCGGCGTCCACGCGTAGTACCAGCTGTACGACGCGGCCACGGTGACGATGCCGTACGGGATCAGCACCGCCGTGCGCACCACGCCTTTGCCGAAGATCGTCCGTTGCATCACCAGCGCCAGCGCCAGGCCGAGCACCAGCTCGATGGCTACCGAGATCACCGTGATCGCCAGCGTCACCGTGAACGCCGTCCACCAGTACCCGTCGGTCAGGACGGTCTGGTAGTTGGCCAGGCCGACGAACGAGGTGTCGCCGGGTGTCGCCAGGCTGACCTTCTGCAGGCTCAGCCACACCGCGTAGCCGATGGGATAGGCGGCCACCGCCAGCATCAGCAGCACTGCCGGCGTGATCAGTAGGTAGGCCAGCCGACGCTGCGACCTCTGGTCGGCCGTGGGGCGGGGTTTTGCCGCGGGCTTCTGCGTAGTGGTGGGCTCGGCGGCGGTCACTGTCACGGGATCAGCCCTTTCCCGTCGATGGCCCTTTGCACCTGATCGGCCAGCTTGTCGGCCGTCTTTTCCGGGTCGATCGCGGTGATGGGCGACAGCGTCGTCGAGATCCGCATCGACACCGACTGGTAGACGGGTGTGGCCGGCCGCACGGCAGCGTTGGTGAGCTGGCGTCGGATGATGTCGTACATCGGGTACTTCAACTGGAACTGCGGGTCGTCATACAGGGACCCTCGGACCGACGGCAGGCCACCGACGGTGGAGTAGTACAGCTCGTTGTCCCGATTGCGCAGGCAACGGATCACCTCGAAGGCCGCGGCCCGGTGCCGTGTGGTCTCGGCGACCGCCAGGTTGAGCCCCCCGATCGTCACCCGGGCGGGCTGGCCCGGCAGGACTTCGGGATACGGCGCGTACCCGAACACCGCCTTGCTGGCCTCGTAGGCGCTGGCGAATTGGGTGTCGTTGGGCGAGAAGGTGCCGACATCGTCGATCGCGCTGGTGAGATCCGGCCTGCGGTTCAGCGGCAGGAAACCCACCCCACCTTTGACCGCGTTCTCCAGGATCGAGGGAAACACGAACGGCCAGTTCACCTCGAGCGCCGCCTTGCCCTGTTCGAGTGCCAGCCTGGCCGTGGACTCATCGGTCTGCGTGATCGACGGGTCGGCACCGGGTGCCGTGGCCACGTCGTGGATGATCTGCAGCGCCTTGACGGTGGCGGCGCGGTGCTCCGGGGTGTCGGTGAGCGTGACCTTGTTGCCGTCATCGGACAGCACGTGACCGCCGCCGCTGACCAGCAGCGTGTTGAACCACACCACCAGTCCCTCGTACTGCTTGCCCTGCACCGCAATCCAGC
This sequence comes from uncultured Actinomycetota bacterium, assembly GCA_963811535.1. Lineage (GTDB taxonomy): Bacteria > Actinomycetota > Actinomycetes > Mycobacteriales > Mycobacteriaceae > Mycobacterium. The sequence goes on from CAWERF010000006.1 coordinate 1,111,659, forward strand.
TCGGCTTGCCCTCTGCGTGCAGCCTTGTCGCCTCCGCGATCATGCCGGTCCAGTCGGTCGGCGGGTCGGCCACCAAATCCGGCCGGTACCAAAGCAATTGGGTGTTGGTGGTGACCGGTGCCGCGTACAGCTTGCCGTTCCACATCGCAGTCGCCAGCGGCCCGGGCAAGGTATCGGCGGTCGCATCGGCTTCAGCCTGCCCGGACGGGTCGTCGGACAGCGGGAGCGCCCAGCCGGCATCGCCGAACTCGGCGGTCCAGACCACGTCGATCGCCATCAGGTCCAGCGTGTGGTCGTTTCCGGTCAGGCGCCGGGCAAGTTGCAGTCGCTGGTCGTCGGCGCCTTTGGGAAGGCTGTTCTGGACGACGGTGTACCGGCCGCCGGCCTGGGCGGTGCAACGCTTGGCCAGCACCGTGAACGTCGCCGACTCGCTGGCCGGCGTGTAGAGGGTGATGACCGTTCCGCCGCTGCTCGACGTGCATGCCGACACAACCGCTGTCAGGGCCGCCAACACCACCACGCCGAGCCGCCGGATCCCCGAGCAGTCAGCCACGAACGCCTCCCGTGTGCACTCACGACGGGAACCTCCCGCGCGCAAACCGTAGAGCGACACGCGCGTGATTTGCAACACTATCCGGCGCGTGCGTCGCAATCGTGACCTGCGGCGGCGCGGGTCGTCGACTGCCAGGGCAACACGCGCAGCCGCTATAACGTCAAGCGCGCCAGCAGATCCCGCGCCTTCTCGGCGTTCTGCGGGTCGCAGAGCACGTCATACCGCCCTGCGACGAGCTGCATCGTCGAGCTGAAATCTCTTGTGCCGCGCGCCATCGCATACGGAACAGCGGAGCTGATCAGGCCGAACACGATGCCCGCGACCACACCGGTGAGCAGCGCGGCCCACGGATTGGGGGCAAAGAAGCCCAAAACCAGGCCGATGAAGATGCCCAGCCACGCGCCGGTGAGGATGCCGCCGCCGATCACCTTTGGCCAACTGAGACGGCCGGTCACCCGCTCGACCTGCATCAGGTCGACGCCGACGATGGTCACCTGCTCGACCGGAAACTGTTGGTCGGAGAGGTAGTCCACGGCACGCTGGGCCTCGGCGTAGGTCGGATACGAGCCGATCGGCCACCCCTTGGGAGGGGTGGGCAGCGACGGTCCGCGACCGCCGCGCGTTGGTGAGCCCGGCCTGCCGCCGGGAGTCTGTCCTGACGGGAATGGGCTGGTCATCGATACTCACTCTCCTCACGCCGTGGCTCGACGTTTACGCCGCTTTCCTCATCAACGCGCCTGTTCGGGCGATCGTGCCCCTGTCCATGGACCGCCAACATCCACGCTACGTACGACGAACTCATAAGCTAGGTTGATCAGCATGACAAATCCGGGCGACCAAGGCGACAAACCGCAGCCTGAGACCAGCGACGCGTCCTCGCCGGGCGGCTACGAGGCGCCACCGATCGAGCAGTCGCACGGAGCGCCGGCCCACGAGCCGCCGCCCGGCGCGACACCGCCGGGCGCGCCTCCCGCATCCGGTTATCCCCCGCCCGGCTCGCCGCCGCCCGGCGGCTACCCACCGCCGCAGGGTTATCCGTCCACGGGCGCCGCGCCCAGCGGTTACGGGCCGTCGAGCTACCACGACCCGTCGGGCTACGGCGCGCCGTCGTACCCTTCGCAGCCGCAGTACGGCGCCCCGCCCGGCGGCTACTCCCCCCCGCCTGCGTCGTACTCATCCGGCTACGGCGACTATCCGGGCGGAGACGGGGCGTCGCAGGCCGGCACCAACCCCATGGCGATCGGGTCGCTGGTCGCCTCGGTGATCGGTGTGTTCTGCGGTATCGGATCCATCATCGGGATCGTGCTCGGGATCATCGCGATGAACCAGATCAAGCGCACCCGCCAGGCCGGCTACGGGCTCGCGGTGGCCGGCATCGCGGTGGGCGCAGTGTCGTTGATCATCAGCCTGATCTGGAATATCTATTGGTTCTCGCATTGAGCTGAGCGATGACCAACCAGCCCGAACAACCGTTCGGCGGAACCGAATACCCCTCGCTGGAGCAGTCCTCGCCACCGGCGGATCCGTACGCTCCGGTCGACTATCCGGCGTCCTATCCACCGATGCCTCCGCCGGTCTATCCGCCCGCATACCCCGGCTACCCGACCGGCTATCCGCCGCCCTACCCCGGCTACTCCGTCGACCCGTACGACCCGTACCGGACGACCAAACCGTACGGCACCAACGGGAAGGCGATCGGCTCGTTGGTCGCGTCGCTGGTGGGCCTGTTGTTCTGCGGGCTGCCGTCGATCGCCGGTATCGTCCTCGGCGTCATCGCGATGCGGGAAACTCGGCGCACGGGACAAGACGGCTACGGAATAGCGTTGGCGGGCACCATTATTGGCGGCGTCGTCGTGGCCGTTTGGCTGGTGATCGTGTTCTTGTGGCTGCTCGGGCTAGTCCTCGCGATGAACTCGCAGACGATTTCCTGAGCGTCAGCCCGGCGCCTCGAACTTCTCCCCCTCGCGCTGCATTCCCGCGGCGCGGCCCTTCGCCGCGATCACCAGCGCCATCTTGCGGCTGGCTTCGTCGATCATCTCGTCACCGAGCATCACCGCGCCGCGGGCCCCGCCGGCCTTCGAGGTGTGCCACTCGTAGGCCTCGAGAATCAGCTCGGCGTGGTCGTACTCCTGTTGGCGCGGGCTGAAGATCTCGTTGCCAGCGGCGATCTGATCCGGGTGCAGCACCCACTTGCCGTCGTAGCCCAACGCCGCCGAGCGGCCGGCCACCCGACGAAACGCGTCGATGTCGCGGACCTTCAGGTAGGGACCGTCGATCGCCGCGATCCCGTGCGTGCGGGCGGCGATCAGGATCGTCATCAGCACGTGGTGGTAGGCGTCGCCGACGTCATACCCCTCGGGCTGTTCACCGACCACCAATGTGCGCGTGTTCAGGCTGGCCATCAGGTCGGCCGGGCCCAGCACCAAGGCCTGTACCCGAGGCCCGGCGGCGATCGCGTCGACGTTGGTCAGCCCGTGGGCGTTTTCGATCTGCGCCTCGATGCCGATTCGGCCCGCCGGCAGCCCGTGCACGGTTTCCAGCTGGCTGAGCAGCAAATCAAGTGCGTGGATGTGCGACACATCGGTCACCTTGGGCAGCACGATGATGTCCAGCTGGTCGCCGGCCGTTGACACCACCTCGATGACATCGGCATAGGTCCACGGCGTGGTCCAGTCGTTGACCCGGACACCGCGCAGCTGTCCGGCCCATCCCGGCTCGGACAGCGCGATCGCCACCCGGGTGCGGGCCTGCGCCTTGGCATCCGGCGCGACGGCGTCCTCGAGGTCGAGGAACACCTCGTCGGCGGGCAGCCCCTTTGCCTTATCGATCATCTTCTGGCTGCTGCCCGGCACCGAAAGACACGTTCGGCGGGGTCGATAGGCATTCTCCACGGCTACACTCCTACCCTTTCTTGCATGGTGGCGGTCAACAGGGTCTACGCGGCACGGCTGGCGGGCATGCTCGTGCTGGGCCGCGACGGTGAATCGATCGGCCGCGTCCGCGACGTCGTGGTCAGCATCAGCATCGTGCGTCAACAACCGCGGGTGCTCGGCCTCGTCGTCGAATTGCTTACTCGGCGAAGGATTTTCGTGCCGATCACTCGCGTGACGGCGATCGAGCCGAACGCGGTGACGCTGAACACCGCCAACGTGTCGCTGCGACGGTTCGCGCAGCGGCCCGGCGAGGTGCTGGTGCTGGGTCAGGTGGTCGAGACCCACGTCCGTGTCGACGATCCCGAGCTGCCGCAACTGGCCGGAACCGACGTCGTGGTGGTCGATCTCGGCATCGAGCAGACCAGGACCCGGGAGTGGATGGTGACGAGAATTGCCGTGCGCAGCCGCGGCGCCTGCGCCGCAACAACGTCTACATCGTCGACTGGCAACGCGTGCAGGGGCTGACCCCGTCGGGTCTGGCGCTGCCGGGTCAGGGCGTGGCCCAGCTGCTGCACCAGTTCGAAGGACAGCGTCCGATCGAGGTGGCCGAGGCGATCCGTGAGCTGCCGGCCAAGCGGCGCAACGAGGTGATCGGCGCGCTCGACGACGAACGCCTGGCCGATGTGCTGCAGGAGCTGCCGGAGGACGAGCAGGTCGGGCTGCTTGCGCAGCTGGAGACCGAACGGGCCGCAGACGTCCTCGAGGCGATGGACCCCGACGACGCGGCCGACCTGCTCGGCGCGCTGAACCCGATGGACGCCGAAATGCTGCTGCGCCGGATGGACCCGGAGGACTCCGAGCCGGTGCGACGGCTGCTGAGCCACTCCCCCGACACCGCGGGCGGCCTGATGACCTCCGAGCCGGTGGTGCTGGCGCCCGACACGACGGTCGCGGAGGCGCTGGCGCGGGCGCGCGACCGTGACCTGACACCGGCGTTGGCGTCGCTGGCGTTCGTGGTGCGACCGCCCACGGCCACGCCGACGGGCCGCTACCTCGGCTGCGTGCACCTGCAGCGGCTGCTGCGCGAGCCGCCCGCCGCGTTGGTCAGCGGCCTCGCCGACACCGACCTGCCGAGCCTGACGCCGGACACGTCGCTTGCGGCGGTGACGCGCTACTTCGCTGCCTACAATCTGGTCTGCGGTCCGGTCGTCGACGAGGAAAACCACCTGCTGGGCGCGGTCACCGTCGACGACGTGCTCGACCACCTGCTGCCCGACGACTGGCGCGTGCACATGGACGAACCAGAGCTGTCCGGCGCGGAAGGGGTGACATGAGCGAACTGTCGGCGCGGCAGCGTCTCGACACCCCGCGCACGTCGCGCCGCCGGTTGACGCCCAACCTCGACGCGGACGCGGTCGGGCGGTTCAGCGAGTCGATCGCCCGGTTCCTGGGCACCGGCCGCTACCTGATGTGGCAGACGATCAATCGTGGTGGTGTGGATCGCGCTGAACATCGGCGCGTTCCACTGGCGGTGGGACCCGTATCCCTTCATCCTGCTCAACCTCGCGTTCTCCACCCAGGCCGCGTACGCCGCGCCCCTGATCCTGCTGGCGCAGAACCGCCAGGAGAACCGCGACCGCGTCGCATTGGAAGAGGACCGCCGCCGCGCCGAGCAAACAAAGGCCGACACCGAGTACCTGGCCAGGGAGCTGGCGGCGCTGCGGCTTGCGATCGGGGAGGTCGCCACCCGCGATTATCTGCGCCGTGAGCTGGACGAATTGCGCGCTGTGATGGAGGAGATGCGGCCGTCGACACACGCGCCGAAGCAGGAGAACAACACAGCGGACATGGACGAGCGCAGGGCAAAGCGGGTTCCCTGATACCCGCGGTGACCAATGTGCATCCATTTTGTGGCCAACTATGTATGGTGACTTAGTTCACGGTCGGCCGACTTCAGGACGGTGTGAGTGCGAATAGGGGGAGAGGCGCGTACCGCCTATGACTGGGTGCGTTGCCGGGTTACCCGAGTCGCCCGGACACCCAAGTCAGGTCTGATCGTCCTGGCGCCGATCGTGCTCGGCGCCGCGGTCGCGGCTTCCCCCGGTCCGGCGACGGTAGGACCCGCCGTCCAGCGGACCGGTGTCGTGCCGCTGGCCGCGGTGGCGCCCAATCCCCACCCCCACGACCAGACCGGGCCGACCGTCGTCTCCGTCACCCGTCCCCCGGCGAGCTTCCACATCGCGGAGGCCAGCATCATCGCGCCGCCGCCGCCGCTCGCGGTGGTCAACTCGGTCGGGTCCCTGCGGATTCCGGCGATCGCGTTATCGGCATACCGCAACGCCGAGCGGATGATGGCGCTGGCCGACCCCGCATGCGGCGTGAGCTGGAACCTGTTGGCCGGTATCGGCCGGATCGAATCGATGCACGCCAACGGCGGCGCCACCGACGCGCGCGGCACGGCGGTGTACCCGATCTACGGACCGGCGCTGGACGGTTCGCTGCCAGGCAACGAGGTGATCGTGCAGAACATGGCGTCCAACGGCCGGGTCACCTATGCCCGCGCGATGGGCCCGATGCAGTTCCTGCCGGGGACGTGGGCGCGGTTCGCCTCCGACGGTGACGGCGACGGCAAGGCCGACGTGCAGAACATCTTCGACGCTTCGCTGGCCGCGGCCCGCTACCTGTGCAGCGGCGGGCTCAACCTGCGCGACCAGTCGCAGGTGCTCGCGGCGATCCTGCGCTACAACAACTCGATGCCGTATGCGCAGAACGTGCTCGGCTGGGCGGCGGCCTACGCGACCGGCGTCGTTCCGGTCGACCTGCCGCCGATCACCGGCCCGGTCCCGCCGGTCGGCGATGTGCACCTGGACGGCAGCCCCGAGGGTCTCGGCCCCGGCCTGCCGGTCAACGTGCTGGGCCTCTCGCCGACGGATCCGCTCGCGCAGGTACCGCTGATCACGTTCGGCCCGACCGATGCGGCCAGCCAACTGAACAACCCGTTGGTCGACCCGGCGATGCTGGCCGCGCAAAACCCGGCGCAGCCGCCGACTTGCGTGATGGTGTGCTTCGGGCAGAACCCGCTGCCATCGCCTGCGGGGTTCGTCCCGCAGGGCACTGGTCCCCTGCCTGGCCCGGCACCTGCGCCGTCGTCGCAGCCGGTTGGTCAAATGCCCGGGGCGCTGCCCGGCCCGCCCCCCGGTGCGCCGCCGAACCCGTTCGCGCCGCCGGTCAACCCGTTCGCGCCACCCCCGAATCCGTTCGCGCCACCCCCGAATCCGTTCGCGCCACCCCCGAATCCGTTCGCGCCACCCGCGAATCCGTTTGCGCCACCCGCACCGCCGAACCCATTCGCACCGCCGCCGCCCAACCCGTTCGCACCGCCGGCGCCGGGGCCGCTGCCCGGACCGGCCAACTAACGCCGCCGCTGCGGCTCCGGCGCCATTCGGGGCGAGCCGTAGACTCGACCGTGATGACCGAACACCAGAACGAACTCGTCGCTGCCGTGCGCGCCGCGCTGGCCGGGGTGATCGACCCCGAGCTACGCCGGCCGATCACCGAGCTCGGCATGGTCAAGAACGTCACGATCGAGCCCGGCCGCGGCGTGCACGTCGAGATCTACCTGACCACCTCCGCCTGCCCGAAGAAGACCGAGATCGCCGACCGCGTCACCCAAGCCATCATCGACGTTCCGGGTACCGGCCAGGTGAGGGTCAGCCTCGACGTGATGAGCGACGAGCAGCGCACCGAGTTGCGCAAGATGCTGCGCGGCGACGCGCGTGAACCGGTCATCCCGTTCGCGCAGCCGGGCTCGCTGACGCGGGTGTACGCGATCGCATCCGGGAAGGGTGGGGTCGGCAAGTCGAGCGTCACCGTGAACCTGGCCGCCGCGATGGCCGCGCGCGGGCTGTCCGTCGGCCTGCTCGACGCCGACATCTACGGCCACTCCATCCCCCGGATGATGGGGACCACCGACCGGCCCACACAGGTCGAGTCGATGATCCTGCCGCCGATCGCCCACGAGGTGAAGGTGATCTCGATCGCCCAGTTCACCCAGGGCAACACCCCGGTGGTGTGGCGCGGCCCGATGCTGCACCGGGCGCTGCAGCAGTTCCTCGCCGACGTGTACTGGGGCGACCTCGACGTGCTCCTGCTCGACCTGCCGCCGGGCACCGGCGACGTGGCGATCTCGGTGGCCCAGCTGATCCCGAACGCGGAGATCCTCGTGGTCACCACCCCGCAGCTGGCCGCCGCCGAGGTGGCCGAGCGTGCGGGCGCGATCGCGCTGCAGACCCGCCAACGCCTGGTCGGCGTCGTCGAGAACATGTCGGGGCTGCTGATGCCGGACGGTTCCACGATGCGGGTGTTCGGCGAGGGCGGCGGACGCCAGGTCGCCGAGCGGCTGTCGCTGGCGGTCGGCGCCGAGGTGCCGCTGCTGGGTCAGGTTCCACTGGACCCCGCGCTGGTCACCGCCGGCGATTCCGGGGTGCCGATGGTGCTCAGCGCGCCGGACTCGGCTGCGGGCAAGGAATTGCGCAGCATCGCCGACACGTTGTCGGCTCGTCGCCGCGGTTTGGCCGGCATGTCGCTGGGCATCGACACCGCGCGGCGCTGAGCTTTCTAGGTCGCGTCGGAGTCGAAGGGCGTTGTGCCGCTTGCTGATTGCGGCGGCTGCTGGGCCTGTTCGGGTTGCGGCGGCACCTCCGGCGGCGTCGCCGTCGACGGCGTGTCGGGCGGCAGGTCGACGGGCCGGTCGAACGCCCGGAACACCGAGTCGTCCCCGTCGAGCAGATGCTTGGTCAGTGCCTGGCGCGGCGTCAGGCCCCGCAGCTTCTGCAACTCGCTGAGGGGCTCGCGCAAGTCGTCGAATTCGGGCCCCAGCTCCTCGCGCAGGTTGCTGGTCGCGCCGCTGATGTACTCACGGGCCTGGCGCAGCGCGTTAGCCGTCCACCGAATCGCGCCGGGCAGGCGCTCGGGGCCGAGAACCACCAGGCCGATGACCACCAGCACCAGCATCTCGCCCCAGCCGATGTTGAACATCTATGTGTCCGGGGTCGGGGTGACTGTCAGCGTGACGTGCCGGCCGTCGCGCACCACTTCGATCGGAGCGGGTTGCCCGATGGTGAGCTGACGGACCGCGACGACGAACTCGTCGCCATCGGCCACCGTGCGGTTGCCCACCTTCACGACCACGTCGTTCTCGAGGATGCCGCCCTTCTCCGCCGGGCCGCCGGCCTTCACGTTGGCGATCTGCGCTCCCGAGGCCAACGAGTTGCTGACCGAACGCGCGGTAACACCCAGCGTGGGGTGCGAAATCTTGCCGTCCTTGATCAGCGCATCGACGGTGTGTTTCGCCTCGTTCACCGGGATCGCGAAGCCGAGCCCGCTTGCGCTGTCGGACAACGATTTTCCGGCGGTGTTGATACCGATCACGTGGGAGTCCACGTCGATCAGCGGGCCGCCGGAGTTGCCGTGGTTGATCGACGCGTCCGTCTGGATCGCGTCGATCACCGTGTCGGTGTCGGACCCCTCACCCGACAGCGGCACCGGGCGGTGCAGCGCGCTGATGATGCCGTGTGTGACCGTGCTGCGCAGGCCCAGTGGCGCGCCGGCGGCAATCACCTCGTCACCGACGCGCACTTTGTCGGAGTCGCCGAATTGCGCCACGGTCAGGTTGTCGACGTTGTCGACCTTCAGCACGGCGAGGTCGGTCTTCGGGTCGCGGCCGACGAGGTTGGCCGGGACCTCCTTGCCGTCGTTGAAGACGACGGTGGTCTTGTACTGGCTCGGGTTGTTGGCCGCGTCGGAGATCACGTGGTTGTTGGTGAGGATGTAGCCGCGGCCGTCCACGACCACGCCGGAGCCCTGCGAGCCCTCCTGGTCGCTGGTCGCCTGGACCGTCACCACCGAATCGGCCACCGACGCCGCGACTTTGGCGAAGCGGCCCTCGGGCGGTTGGCCGCCGGTGGTCGACAGCGTGACCTTCGACGTGGTGAACGCCTCGACGACCTCGGCCGTCTTGCGGCCCACCCAGCCGCCGGCAAAGCCGATCACCAGCGCGATGATCGCCAGGATGGCCAAGGCGACGTAGGACACCTTGCCGCCGAACAACACGTCGCGCACCCCGAGCTTGCCCGTGTCCGCGCCGGCCGCGCCGGGTGCAGGCGGTGCCACCGCCGGGCCGCCGAGCGCGGCCGCCGCGCCCGGGTCGCGCCAGGGATCGTCGGCCCCGTTGTCGCCCTCGCCGTCACGCGCGCCGTCGAGTGCGCCGGCGTCGGCGGGATGGCGCTGCAGCGAATCGACGCTCGGGTGTGGGCGGCCGAAAGCCTCGGCCAGCACCGGATCCGGGGGCGCGTCGCGCGGCGTGAACTCGCCCTGGTCGCGGATTTTCTCCTCGCCGAGGAATGAGCCGTTGAAGCCCTCGGGACGGCCGAACGCCTGACGCGAAGCCGGGTCGACGGGAGGGCGGGAAATCGGCCGCGGCACCAGGCGCTGCGTGCCCTCGGAATTGTCCTGGTTGGTCAAGTCATCCTCTTCCGGGCGTTCGGAAGACGCGGGCTATGGTCGAAGGTAATGGTCACGGCCGCATCCCCGATGGACGTTGTAACCACCCTACCGGCGCTTGCGACGGGACCGGGTGACGCGATCAGCTAACTCGTCCACGTCGTTGCGCGACGTGGCAGCCGCAGATGTGTCGCTGTCGGTGTCCACGGTGGAATGGGGAATCTGCGCCAGCATGCCCAGCAGTGAACTGGGCACGTGGATGGGGCACGATTCGCGCAGCGCCGCGCGAGCCTGGCCCTGTGCCTCCACCTCCGCGGCGCACTCCGGGCACAGCGACAGATGGTGGGCGGCGCGCAGGTGCGCGTTCATGCGCAGCTCGCCGTCGACAAACGCGGCGATGGCCTCGGTCGATAGATGTTCGGTGGAGCCGAATTGGCGGGGACCCACGGGAGCATCGCTCTGCGAGGCGAACTGGGAGGGCAGCCAGGAGAATGCGCGGCGGAACACGTGGCCCCGATCCACCATGATCCTGCGCCTCCTTCGATCCGCTGGGTTGCGCGCCACCTCGAATGTAGCGCGCGAGGCTGTGACCTACACCCCGGGAAACGCGCCTGAGTTGTGTCGAGGAGCCCGGTCAGGCCGAGTTCGCGGCCAGATCCGCCGTTTCGCCGTGGGCGGCGAGGTAGTCACGCAGGGCCTGCCTGCCACGGTGGATCCGGCTGCGCACGGTACCCAGCTTCACGCCGAGCGTGGCGCCGATCTCTTCGTAGGACAGACCTTCGATGTCGCACAGGACGACGGCGGCGCGAAACTCGGGCGGCAGCGAATCCAGCGCTGCCTGCAGGTCGGGGCCGAGCCGCGAGTCGTGATAGATCTGCTCGGGGTTCGGCTCGTCGGCGGGCAAGCGGTCGTAATCCTCGGGCAGCGCCTCCATGCGGATCCGGCCACGGCGGCGCACCATGTCCAGGAACAGGTTCGTCGTGATGCGGTGCAGCCAGCCTTCGAAGGTGCCGGGCTGGTAATTCTGCACCGAACGGAACACCCTGATGAAGGTTTCCTGGGTCAGGTCCTCGGCGTCGTGCTGGTTGCCGGAAAGCCGGTAAGCCAGCCGGTACACCCGGTCGGCGTGCTGACGGACGAGTTCATCCCACGACGGCATCGCACTCTTGTCGCCCGTCGCGTCGAATACCGCCGTGCCCTGCAGCTCGTCGCTCTGTTGTGCCCAGTCGGTGTCGCTGTACCGCTCGACGTGCGACATGCTGGTGGGCCCGGTCGTCAGGGTGCTGGCCGTGGGGTCCTCCCGGAGATCGATCAATGGCACGTCACCATCCTGACCAACATGAAATTCGTCAGGGTTATTCCCGGACCGCCAGGACGCTCCGCATGCCATTGGACTACCGTTCCCCACCGCGGTGTGGCGGTCATATGAGCAAACTGAGCTTTCCCTGAGAAACCGCGCCACCGACGGCGCACACAGGGCCGATGCGTCCGGCAGAGGAGTTTCTCGGCGGGCGTGTCGCGGCCTCGCGGCGCGGCCCGACCCGGTTCGGGCGCGCCTGCCCGGTTCGGCAGCACTTTGGCTTTACGCTGCGGGAATGACCACCTCCTGCGAACCGCTGTTGTCCGCCGAAGCGATGGTCGCGCACGCCGAGGGCTCGATCTCCGAAGACCAGATCGTCGCCGCCGCGCGCGAGCGCGCTGTCGATGCCGGCGCTGGTGCTGTGAGCCCGGCGGTCGGCGCGCTGCTGAGCCTGCTGGCCCGGTTGTCCGGCGGCAAGTCGGTCGCTGAGGTCGGCACCGGCGCGGGTGTGAGTGGCCTCTGGCTGCTGGCCGGCATGCGGGAGGGCGGCGTGCTGACCACGATCGACGTCGAGCCCGAGCACCAGCTGCTCGCCAAGCAGGCGTTCACCGAGGCCGGCATCGCACCGTCGCGCACCCGGCTGATCAGCGGGCGGGCTCAGGAGGTGCTGCCCCGGCTCGCCGATGAATCGTATGACCTGGTCTTTCTCGACGCCGACCCGGTCGACCAGCCGGAATTCGTGGTCGAAGGCATCCGGCTGCTGCGCCCGGGCGGCGCGATCGTGGTGCACCGGGCCGCGCTGGGCGGCCGGGCCGGGGATCCGGCCGCGCGCGACGCCGAGGTGGCCGCGGTCCGCGAGGCCGCCCGGCTGATCGCCGAGGACGAGCGGCTGACCCCGGTGCTGGTCCCGCTCGGCGACGGCATCCTGGCCGCCGCGCGCGACTGAGGCCAATACGCGGGCCAATACGCGCCGAATCTTGACGGGTCCCTGACGGCGCGTTCTGTTGATCGGGGACTGAACGCTCGTTTAGTGTATTGAACATGCGTTCAGCTGACCTGACGGCAGCGGCCCGGATCCGCGATGCGGCGATCGAGCAGTTCGGTCAGCACGGGTTCGGGATCGGGCTGCGGGCGATCGCCGACGCGGCCGGGGTCAGCGCCGCGCTGGTGATCCACCACTTCGGGTCGAAGGACGGACTCCGCAAGGCGTGTGACGACGACGTCCTCGAGCTGATCCGCGACTCCAAGACCGAAGCGCTGCAGTCGATGTCCCCGGCGACGTGGTTCGGGCAGCTCGCCGAGATCGAGATGTACGCGCCGGTGATGGCGTACCTGATGCGAAGCCTGCAGTCGAGCGGCGACCTGGGCAAGGCCCTACTGCAGCGGATGATCGACAACGCCGAGGGCTACCTGGAGGACGCGGTCCGCGCCGGAACCATCAAGCCCAGCCGTGACCCGAAGGCGCGCGCGAAGTTCCTCGCGATGAACAACGGCGGCGGCTTCCTGCTGTACCTGCAGATGCACGACAACCCGAACGACCTCGCCGCGGTGCTGCGCGACTACGGCGAGGACATGATCCTGCCGGCACTCGAGGTCTACACCCACGGGCTGATGGCCGACACGTCGATGTACGACGCGTTCATGGCCAAATTCGAGGCCCAGCACGACGCCCAGCACAAAGGAGATCCAGATGACGACGACGTCCCAGCGGCGGATTGACAACCCGGCTGTCGAAATCCATGGTCTTCGAAAGACTTTCGGCCGTACCGTGGCGTTGGACGGGCTTGATCTCGCCGTTGCGCGTGGCGACATCAGCGGCTTCCTCGGTCCCAACGGGGCGGGCAAGTCCACGACCATCCGGGTGCTGCTCGGCCTGCTGCGCGCCGAGGGCGGCACCGTCGAGCTGCTTGGCGGCGATCCATGGCGGGACGCCGTGGCGCTGCACCGGCGGATCGCGTACGTGCCCGGTGATGTGACGCTGTGGCCGAACCTCACCGGGGGCCAGGCGATCGACTTCCTGGCCGGGCTGCGCGGCGGAGTCGACGAGCGCCGCCGCGACGAGCTGATCGATCGCTTCGAGCTGGACCCGCACAAGAAGGCCCGCACCTACTCGAAAGGCAACCGGCAGAAGGTCGCGCTGGTGGCGGCGTTCAGCTGCGACGCCGAGCTGTACATCCTCGACGAGCCGACGTCCGGCCTGGACCCGTTGATGGAGAAGGCGTTTCAGCAATGCGTCAACGAGGTCGCCGAGCGCGGGGCGGCGGTCTTGCTATCCAGCCACATCCTCGCCGAGGTCGAGAAGCTTTGCGACAGCGTGACGATCATCCGCTCCGGACGCACGGTGCTGTCGGGCCCGCTGGAGGAACTGCGCCATCTGATGCGCACCACCGTCAAGGTGCGCACGCGCGCCGGCACGGACGGTCTCAGTGACGCCACCTTCGTGCACGACTTCAGCAACCGGGACGGTACCGCTACGTTCTCGGTGGACCGCACCGACCTGGACCGCGCGATGGACCGGCTCACCGCTCTCGGTATCGACGAACTGTCGGTCTTCCCTGCGTCATTGGAAGACATGTTCCTGCGCGAGTATCAGGAGGCAACCCGATGACCACGGCTGTCGTCGCCCATCACCGACGCGCGTCGAACCTTCCCCTGACCGGGCTCGGCCGCCTCCTCGCGCTTGCCGCGCGCCGCGATCGCGTCCGGCTGGCCATCTGGATCTGGGTGCTGACGGTGATGATGGTCTACGCACCCAACACGATGAAGCGGGCCTATCCCGAGGAAGCCCAGCGCTTGGCGCGTGTCAACCTGCTGAAGACGCCCGCGGGAACGATGCTGGGCGGACCCATGTTCGGCGGCAACGAGACGGCGCTCGGCGTGATGGTGGCGAACGAGCTGATGCTCACGATGATCATCGCGACGTCGATCATGTCGATACTCACCGTGATCGGGCATACCCGCGCCGAGGAGGAGAGCGGCGCGGCCGAACTCGTGATGTCATCGGTTGTCGGCCGCTACGCGCGCACATTCGCCGCTCTTGGACTCGTCGGGATCGTCAATGCGGTACTGGCGATCACGATGACGCTGGCGCTGGCCGCCACTGGCTTTTCGGTCATCGACTGTGCGGCACTGTGTCTTGGCATCACCGGCGTCGCGATGGTGTTCGGTGCGGTCGCAGCCGTGACCGCCCAGCTGTGGCGGCAGGCCCGCACCGCGACCGGCGCCGCGATGGCAGTGCTGGCCGCCGCGGCCCTCGTGCGCGGCATCGGCGACGTGATCAACAATTCGGGTAGCGCGATGAGCTGGTTGTCGCCGATCGCGTGGGGCCAGCAGATGCGGGCGTTCGTCGACGTGCGCTGGTGGCCATTCGCGCTGCTGGTGCTGCTGACGGTGGCGCTGATGGCGCTGTCCATCCTGCTGGAGAGCCGTCGCCAGTACGACAGCGGAAATCTGCGCTCGGCGGGCGAGCATCCCGACGCCAAGCCGATCAGCGGAGTGTTCGCGCTGCACATGGCATTGCAGCGCGGCCAGGTCACCGGTTGGTCGGTCGGGTTGTTCCTGTCCGGGCTGGCCTTCGGCTCGATGACCGAGTCCCTTCAGGACGCGGCGAAGAGCAACCCGCTGCTGGCTCGCGTGCTGTCGGTTCAGGGCCTCGACGGCATCTACACCACGCTGACGCAGTTCCTGGCGGCCGCGGCGACGGCCTTTGTGGTGGCGGCGGTCGTGCGGCTCAGCCGCGACGAGGAGGCGGGCCTGGCGGAGCCGGTGCTCGCGGGGTCGGTGTCGCGATGGCGGTGGCTGCTGTCCGCGGTCGGCGCTGCGGTGCTGGCGTCGGTGGTGCTGATGCTTTGCGCTGCGCTGGGCAACGGCCTGGGCGCGGGCATCACGCTGGGTCAGCCGTCGACCGTGCTGCGGCTCACCGCCGCAGGGATCGCGTATGTGCCCGCGATGGCGGTGATCGCCGGCGTGGCCGCGCTCGCGGTCGCGCTGCGGCGGCCATGGATCGGCTGGCTTGCGGTGACATACGTCATCATCTCGCTGTATCTGGGTGCCCTGCTGCGGCTTCCACGGTGGCTGATCGACGCGTCGCCGGTGGGTCGCACCACGGTGCCGGCGCACGTGCCCGTCACGGCGCTGGTGGTGATGGTCGTCGTCGCGGCGGGGCTGACCGGTATCGCCGGCGTCATCTACCGCACCCGCGACGCGCTGTAGAGGAGGGAGAACATGAAGACGGGTCTGCAGATGGCTGCGAGTGCCGTTCTCGGGCTCATCGCGTTTGCGCTGCTGTTGTTCCTGCCCGCGGGAACGCTGGGCTACTGGCGGGGATGGGTGTTCATCGCCGTCTTCACGGTCGTGACCATGGTCGGCAGCGTCTACCTGCTCGGCAAGGACCGGGCCGCTCTCGAGCGCCGAATGCATGCCGGCCCGGTGGCGGAGACCAGACCGGTGCAGAAAATCATCATCGTCGGCGCATTCCTGTTGTTGCCGATCGTGATGGTGTTCAGCGCGTTCGACCATCGCTTCGGGTGGTCGCCGGTGCCGACCGCCATATCGTTGATCGGCGATGCGCTGGTCGCACTGGGACTCGGAATCTCGCAGTTTGTCATCATCGCCAACAGCTATGCGGCCGCGACCATCACGGTGGAGGCAGGCCAGAAAGTCGTCTCCACCGGGCTGTACGGGCTGGTGCGACATCCGATGTATGTGGGGGTGCTGATCATGATGACCGGCACCCCACTTGCCCTCGGGTCGTGGTGGGGCCTGGTCATCCTGATCCCCGGCCTGATCGGGATCACGTCGCGCATCCTCGACGAGGAGAAGATGCTCACGCAGGAGCTCGACGGCTATCGCGAGTACACACAGAAAGTGCACTATCGATTGGTGCCGTACGTGTGGTGACCGCGCTCTAGGGTATTTCCCGTGGCCCGACTGTCGGCCCCGACGCTCGACCGGCCGTGGCGCCGTCCCGGCCGGCTCGGCTACGCGCTCGCCCACCTGCGCGGATTCGCGAAGCCACCGGTCACCGTCACCGAACCGCCCGGCGACATCGTCGTCGACCGCGACGCCGAGGTGCACACCCGTGACGAAACGGTGTTGCGGGTCAACGTGTTCCGACCGCCCGGGGCGACACCGCGGCCGGTCATCGTGTGCGCTCATCCCTACGGCAAGGACAACCTGCCCGCCCGGCGCGGCAACCGGTGGACCTACCCGATGCAGTACCACATGCTGCGCCAGCCGGCACCGGTCACGTTTTCGGCACTCACCGGTTGGGAGGCGCCGGACCCGGCGTGGTGGGTGGCACAGGGCTTCGCGGTCGTCGACGCCGACCTGCGGGGCTGCGGACACTCCGAGGGCACCGGAAAGCTGTTTTCGCAGCAGGAAAGCGAGGACGTCTACGACATCGTGCAATGGGCCGGCAGCCAGCCGTGGAGCGACGGCCGGGTCGCGATGCTCGGGGTCTCCTACCTCGCCATCAGCCAATACGAGGGGGCGGCAGAGCGGCCGCCGGCGCTGCGGGCCATCTGCCCGTGGGAGGGTTTCACCGACGCATATCAGGACCTCGCGTATCCCGGCGGTGTCCGGGAAAAGGGCTTCCTGCGGGTCTGGTCGACGATGCTGCGTCGCACCGCCCGGGTCGCCTACGACGTGCGGCGCATGCAGGACGTCCATCCGCTGCGCGACGAGTTCTGGCGCTCAGTCGTGCCGGATCTGTCGGCGATCCGGGTGCCGATGCTGGTCTGCGGGAGTTTCTCCGACCACAACCTGCACAGCCGCGGATCGATTCGGGCGTTCACCCACTCGAATTCCGCCCATGCCCGGCTGTACACGCACCGCGGCGGCAAGTGGGCGACGTTCTACTCCGAGCCGGCACGCGCCGAGCAGCTGGCGTTCATCCGCGGTGCGCTCGACGGTGCCCTCGACCAAACCCGCAGTGTTCGTCTGGAAGTCCGCGAGGACCGCGACACCGTTACCGCAGTGCGTGAGGAAGCCGAGTGGCCGCTTGCACGCACCCGCTGGCAGCGCTTGTATCTCGCCGGAGCCGGCGTGTTGTCCACCAAAGCGCCGCAGATGCCCGGCTCTGCCTCGTTCAGAACACGTTCCCGGGCAGCGGCATTCACGTGGATGGTGCGCGACGACGTCGAGCTGACCGGCCCGATGGCCGCGCGGCTGTGGCTGGACCTGTACGGTTGCGAGGATGCGAATTTGTTCGTCGGCGTCGAAAAGTGGTGCGACGGAAGATTTGTCCCGTTCGAAGGGTCCTACGGCTACGGTCGCGACCGGGTCACCACCGGCTGGCAGCGGGTGTCCCTGCGAACACTGGATCCGGAGCTGTCACAACCGTGGGAGCCGGTGCCCACGTGTGCAGATCCGAAGCCGCTGCGTCCCGGCGAAATCGTCGCTGTCGACGTCGCGATGGGGCCATCGGCGACGCTTTTCCGCGCCGGTGACCAACTGCGCCTGGTGGTGGCGGGGCGCTGGCTGGCGCCGCGAAATCCGTTGTTCGGCCAATTCCCGGCCGCCTACGCGAACTCGGGGCACGGTCGTGTGACCCTGCACTGGGGTCCGAATCACGACGCGCACCTGCTGGTGCCGGTGATCCCGTGATGGAGCACTTACTGACGGGCTTTGGTCTGGCCAGCGCGGCGGGTCTCAACGCCTACATCCCGATGCTCATCCTCGGCCTGCTGGCCCGGTTCACCGACGTGGTGACGCTGCCGCATGGTTGGGCGTGGCTCGAGAACGGCTGGGTGCTAACGATCGTCGCGGTGCTGCTCGCGGTAGAAGTGGTGGCCGACAAGATTCCGGCGCTCGACAGCATCAACGATGTGGTGCAGACCTTCGTCCGGCCGACGGCCGGCGGCATTGTGTTCGGTTCCGGCACGGCCGCTCAGACCGCCGCGGTCACCGATCCGGGGGCGTTCGCCCGCTCCGGCTCATGGGTGCCGGTCGTGATCGGGGCGATCGTCGCGCTCGTCGTGCATCTCGGCAAGACCGCGGTGCGGCCGGTCGCGAACGTCGCGTCCGCGGGCGTCGCGGCGCCTGTGCTGAGCACGATCGAGGACATCGTCAGCGTGACGCTGGTCGCGCTCGCGATCGTCGTGCCCGTGTTGGTGCTTGTCGTTGTGGCGCTGCTGGTTTGGGCGATGATCAGAGTCCTGCGCCGGCGCAGACGAAAGCCGGTGAGTTAAACCCAGATTCCCTTGCCGACCGCAACGACGCCCCCAGCGCTGACCGCGAATCGTTCGCGGTCCTTTTCCAAATCGACGCCGACCATCTCGCCGGGGCCGACCACCACGTTCTTGTCGAGGATCGCGTGGCGCACCACCGCGCCGCGTCCCACCCGCACGCCCGGCAGCAGCACGCTGCCCTCGACGATCGCGCCATCGTCGACGACGACATTCGACGAGAGCACCGAGTTGCGCACCGACGCGGCCGACACGATGCTGCCCGCGCCGACAACGGACTCCTGGGCAGAGCCGCCGTTGACGAACTTCGCCGGCGCCAGATTCTCGGTGCCGCCACGGATCGGCCAGCGTTTGTTGTACAGGTTGAAGATCGGGTGCACCGATACCAAATCCATGTGCGCGTCGTAGAACGCGTCGAGCGTGCCGACATCGCGCCAGTAGCCGCGGTCACGGTCGGTGGCGCCGGGCACCTCGTTGTCGTTGAAGTCGTAGACGGAGGCGCGGCCGTCGGCGACGAGGCGCGGAATGATGTCGCCGCCCATGTCGTGGTCGGAGTTGTCGTCGTCGGCGTCCGCGCGGATCGAGTCGATGAGCACTTTGGTCGCGAAGATGTAGTTGCCCATCGACACGAACGTGTGCTCGGGGTCGTCGGGGATGCCCGGCGGGTCGGTTGGCTTCTCCACGAAACCGCGGATCCGGCCGGACTCGTCGGAGTCGATGCAGCCGAACGCGGTCGCCTCCGCACGCGGCACGCGGATGCCGGCGACAGTCGCACCGGCGCCGCTTTCGATGTGAAACTTCAGCATCTGCTCGGGATCCATCCGGTACACGTGGTCGGCGCCGAAGACGACGATGTAATCCGGATCCTCGTCATAGATCAGGTTCATCGACTGATAGATCGCGTCGGCGCTTCCGGTGTACCAGCGCGGGCCCAGCCGCTGCTGCGCGGGCACCGGCGTGATGTATTCGCCGGCCAGTCCGGACAGCCGCCAGTTCTGCGAGATGTGCCGGTCCAGAGAATGCGATTTGTACTGGGTCAGAACGCAGATCCGCAGGTAGCGGGCGTTGACGAGATTGGATAAAACGAAGTCGATGAGTCGGTACGCGCCCCCGAAGGGAACGGCCGGCTTTGCCCGGTCCGCGGTCAAGGGATAGAGCCGCTTGCCCTCGCCGCCGGCCAGGACAATTCCCAGCACATGTGGCGCTTCCCTCATGGTCTCAACCTATCGGTCACGGTGATATGCGGCTAGCGTTCCCGTGATTCCGGGCGCCCTAAACGCGACCGCGGCCGAGGAGGGTGCATCGGCTCGTCGCCGGCACTACGGTCGGGGTTTATGCGGGTAGCGATGATGACGCGCGAGTACCCACCTGAGGTTTACGGGGGTGCCGGCGTCCATGTAACGGAGCTCGTCGCGCAGCTGCGTCATCTGTGCGAGGTCGACATGCACTGCATGGGTGCTCCCCGCCACGGCGCGTACGTGCACCAGCCCGACCCCCAGCTCAAGGGCGCCAACCCCGCGCTTGCGACATTGTCGGCTGATCTCGTGATGGCCAACGCGGCGTCGGCCGCCACCGTCGTGCACTCGCACACGTGGTACACCGGCCTCGCCGGGCACCTGGCCGCGCTGTTGTACGACATACCCCACGTGCTGACCGCCCATTCGCTCGAGCCACTGCGGCCGTGGAAGGCCGAGCAACTGGGCGGCGGCTACCGGATCTCGTCGTGGGTGGAGCGCACCGCGATCGAGGCCGCCGACGCGGTGATCGCCGTCAGCTCGGGCATGCGCGAGGACGTGCTGAAGACCTATCCCGCGCTGGATCCCAGCCGGGTGCACGTCGTCCGCAACGGCATCGACACCGACGTGTGGCACCCCGCGGAGCCGAACCCCGGCGAGTCGGTGCTGGCCGAACTCGGCGTGGACCCCGCTGCGCCGATCGTCGCGTTCGTCGGGCGGATCACCCGGCAGAAGGGCGTCGCTCATCTGGTTGCGGCGGCCCATCAGTTCTCGCCCGACGCGCAGCTGGTGCTGTGCGCGGGCGCGCCGGACACCCCCGAGATCGCGGCCGAGGTCACCGCCGCGGTGCAGGAGCTGTCGCACTCCCGCAGTGGGGTGTTCTGGGTCCGGGAAATGCTCCCGATCGGTACGATCCGCGAAATACTCTCAGCGGCCACGGTTTTCGTGTGCCCGTCGGTGTACGAGCCGCTGGGAATCGTGAATTTGGAAGCAATGGCATGCTCGACGGCGGTGGTCGCTTCAGATGTCGGGGGCATCCCCGAGGTGGTGGCGGACGGCGAAACCGGACTACTGGTGCATTACGACCCTGCCGATCCGGCAGGCTTCGAGGCTCGGCTGGCCGAGGCCGTCAACGCGCTCGTCGCCGACCCGGACAGGGCCGCGCGGTTCGGCCGTGCCGGCCGACAGCGCTGCATCGACGAGTTTTCGTGGTCGCACATCGCCCAGCAGACGCTGGACATCTACCGCAAGGTGTCCTCGTGGGGACCTAACCGGTGACGCTCTTGAGTTCGTCGCCGAGGGCCGATGCCTCTTCGGGAGTCAGTTCGACGACGAGGCGGCCGCCGCCCTCCAGCGGTACTCGCATCACGATGCCGCGCCCCTCCTTGGTTGCTTCCAGAGGACCGTCTCCGGTCCGGGGCTTCATCGCCGCCATCGAGTGCTCCCTCCAGGTCGAGACCGGGCCGCCTTGGTAGAGGCCGCAAGTGCCGAGGGTGCCCGCCCGATGCCACACCCGGCAGAGAACTGCAAACTCACTCCCCTATTGTTCCCTATCCGCAACCGTCGGTGTGCGAAGACCCTGTTATGCCGCGTTGGTCGCCGGCACCCAACAGGACTGCAGATGGTCGTCGACCATGCCGGTGGCCTGCATCAGCGCGTAAGCGCTGGTGGGCCCGACAAACCGAAAACCGCGCCGCTTCAACTCCTTGGCCATCGCGACCGATTCGGGACTGGTCGCCGGCACCTGTGACGGGTGGGCCGGCCGCGGCCTACCGGGCGGGGGCGCGAACGACCAGAGCAGATCGCTCAAGTCGACGTCGAGCGCGGCTGCCGAGCGGGCGTTGGCGATCGTCGCGTCGATCTTGCTGCGGTTGCGCACGATCCCGGCGTCGGCCATCAGGCGGGCGACGTCGGTTTCGGTGTAGTCGGCGACCACGTCGACGTCGAAGTTGTCGAACGCACGGCGGAAGTCTTCCCGCTTGCGCAGGATGATCAACCATGACAAGCCACTTTGGAAGGCCTCCAACGACATTCGCTCGAACAGCGAATTGCGGCCGTGCAACGGCCTGCCCCATTCGAAGTCGTGATAGTCGCGGAACAGCTCACCGACCGCCCAGCCGCAGCGGACGCGCCCGTCGTCGTCTTCGGCGGTCACGCCTCGCCCCCATGGGCGCTCTTTGATTCCTCGGTAGTGGATTCGGGGGTCGATTGCAGCGCCCGCACCGCCGACAGTTGCCCGCGCAGCAACTCGATCTCCTGGCCCAGCCGCTCGAGCGCCCAGTCCACCTCGCCGGTCTTGTAGCCGCGCAGCGTCTGGGTGAACTTCACCGCGTCGATGTCGGCCCGAGTGACGCCCGAGGCCGGCAGAACGGTGGCGGTGGTGGCCCGCGGCAGCGGTGGAAGCGGTTCGCCGCGGCCGAACAGGGCGCTGGCGACCACGAACAGGACCGCGGCGACCAAAATGAGCACCAGCAGATACAGCAGCACCATCGTCACGTCACCGATACTGCCCGATGCGTCCGACAGTGCGCGCGGCCGACCGTCGGACGACTAGCGGGGCCGCAGCGTGTTCATCGGCGGCCGGTCGGCCAGCGACACGGGCGACAACCGCGGGGTGTAGCCGTCGCCGTCGGCGAAGAACTGGGTCAGGCCGATCCCGGAGTCGTCGACGCCGCAGCGCGACAGCAGTGTGGCGATCACCTGGCGGCTCATCCCGCCGAGCTCGGTCAGCGGCCGGTTGCGGTGCGCCCTCACACCCAGGTTGACCTGTGCGATCGCATCCAATCCGAGCCGGTCGTAGGTGTCGACGAGCAGGCCGATCTCCACGCCGTAGCCGGGCGCGAACGGCATCGACATCAACAGCTCACGGGTCGCGGCGTATTCGCCGCCCAGCGGCTGAAGGATGCCGCTGAGCCCCGGCCGCAGCGCCGCCAGCAGGGGCCGCGCCACAAGCTGGGTGACCCGCCCGCCGCCGTTGGCGTCCTCGCTGCCGCTGACCTTGAGCGGCCGCCGGTAGAAGCCCTTGACCAGATGCACGCCGTCGACCGTCAGCAGCGGGCCGACCAGCCGCGGCACGAACATCGGATCGGGGTCGATCAAGTCGGAGTCGATGAACACGATGACGTCGCCGCTGGTGGCCGCCAGCGACCGCCACAGCACCTCACCCTTGCCGGGTTGCGGCGGCAGTTCCGGCAGCGCCTGCTCGCGGCTGACCACTCGGGCCCCGGCGGCGATGGCGCGGATCTCGGTCTCGTCGGTGGAGCCGGAGTCCAGCACGATCAGCTCATCGACCAGCCGGCCGAGCATCGGCGAGATGCTGTCGACCACCGACGCGACCGTTTCCTGCTCGTTCAGCGCCGGCAGCACGACCGAGATCGTGCGTGGAGCCTTGGCGGCCTCGAGTTCGGCAACGGTCCAGGACGGCCGGCTGAAGCTGCGGTCGGCCATCCACTTGTCGCCGGCGAGGTCCTCGGCGGTCAGCTCTGGTGCAGCGGTCATGCCAGCCCCCTCACCGTGCGCGTCGGCGGACGAACACCCTCGATCGCCGCCACCATGTCGAGGACGCGTCGAGTGTGTCCGACCTCGTGGACCCGGAACATCCGCACACCGGCCGCGGCCGCAAGGGCCGTCGCGGCGAGGGTGCCTTCCAGGCGCTCGGTCAAACCCACACCCAGAGTCTCCCCGACGAAGTCCTTGTTGCTCAGCGCCATGAGCACGGGCCATCCGGTGTTAACAAGATCTTTTACGTGGTGCAACAAAGCGAGCCCGTGGAAGGTGTTTTTGCCGAAGTCATGGGTGGGATCGATCAGAATCGCGTCCCGCGACACCCCGGCCGCGACAGCGCGCTCGGCCGCCGCGGTCACCTCCGCGATGACGTCGCCGACGACCCCGCGGGTGCTGGTTCCGTAGCTGACCCGAAACGGGCGGGTGCGCGGCGACGCTCCGCCGGTGTGCGAGCAGACCAGGCCCGCGCCGAACTCCGCGGCGACGTCCGGCAGCCCGGGTTCGGCGCCGCCCCAGGTGTCGTTGATCAGCTCCGCGCCGGCCGCGCAGGCCTGCTTGGCCACCGCGACCCGCCAGGTGTCGACGCTGATCAGCCGGTCGGGGTAGGCGCCGCGGATCCACTCGATGAACGGCACGACCCGGGCGATCTCCTCGTCGCTGTCGACGGCTTGGCCGGGGCCGGCCTTCACGCCGCCGACGTCGATGACGTCGGCACCGTCTGCGATCGCCTGGTGGACGGCGGCCTTGGCCGCGTCGTCGCTGAACGTGGCGCCGCGGTCGTAGAACGAGTCCGGCGTGCGGTTGACGATCGCCATGATCAACGCGCGGTCGTCGGCCACCGGCTTTCCGCAAAGTGTCGACTGCACCTCACAAGGGTGCCAGGTCGCTGTTTCAGCTCTTTGGACGCTTCCCGTCCGCTACCTCTTCGGGGTACTCGTCGTAGTACTCGACGTAGCCCTCGTCGCGGCCGTTGAGCACGTAGATCGGGTCGTCGAGGTCCGGCCCGTAGCCCTGCTCGCGCAGATCGACTTTCTTGCTCTTGAACGTCGAGGTGTGCTCCAGTTCCTTGGCGACGCGGACGAACAGCGGCACCGCGTAGCCGGGCAAGTGCTCGTAGGCGGTCTTGGCCAGCGACTTGCCGTCGAACTCGGCGCCGTCCTTCAGCTTGACGGCCGCCATTCCGGCCCGGCCGCCGGCGCCTCGGACCTCGACCCCGTAGACCGTGCACTCCTCGATGTTCGGGTCCTTGGACACGGCCGCCTCCACCTGAGTGGTGGCGACGTTCTCGCCCTTCCAGCGGAAGGTGTCGCCGAGCCGGTCGGTGAACGCCGCGTGGCCGAACCCCTGGGGCTGCATCAGGTCGCCGGTGTTGAACCAGACGTCGCCCTTGCGGAACGCGTCGCGCACCAGCTTCTTCTCGGTGGCCTCCTGGTCGGTGTAGCCGTCGAACGGCTGAAAATTGCTGACCTTGCTCAGCAGCAGGCCGGGCTTGCCATCGCGCGCCTTGCGCACCCGGCCGTTGTTGTCGCGCAACGGGTCACCGGTCTCGGGGTCGTACTCGACGAATGCCACCGGCGTCGGGCAGATGCCCGCGGTCTTGGGCATGTTGAGCACGTTGACGAATGCGGTGTTGCCTTCACTGGCCGCGTAGAACTCGCAGACCCGCTTGATGCAGAACCGCGTCGTGAATTCGTCCCACATGGAGGGCCGCAAGCCGTTGCCCGCGATCACCCGCACCTTGTGCTTGCAGTCTGTCGGCTTCTCGGGCTGGTTCAGCAGGTACGCGCAGATCTCGCCGATGTAGATGAACGCGGTGGCGTCGTGCTTGATCACCTCGTCCCAGAACCGCGACGCCGAGAACGACTTGCCCAGCGCCAGTGTCGCGCCGACGCTGAGCACCGACGACACCGCGACGGTCAGCGCGTTGTTGTGGTAGAGCGGCAGGCAGCAGTACAACGTGTCGCTGCTCTTCAGCCGCATGCCCAGGGCGCCGAACCCGGCGAGCGCACGCAGCCATCGGTAGTGGGTCATCACGCTGGCTTTCGGCATGCCGGTGGTGCCTGAGGTGAAGATGTAGAACGCCTTGTCCTTCGCGAGCACCGATGAGGTCACCGGCGGGTTGTCGGTCGGGGCGTCGGCGGCGAGCCGGTCGAGTTCGTCGACGCTGAGTGCGTCGGCCACATGGGCGCCGGACTCCTCAACCTCCTCGAGCAAGTCTTGCGCGCCGATCAGCACCTTGGCGTTGAGCAGGCCGACGCTGTGCTCGAGCATGTTGCCGCGCTGGTTGTAGTTCAGCATCCCGGCGATCGCGCCGAGCTTGACGACGGCGAGCATCAGCAGCACCGCACGCGGCGAGTTCTTCAGCATGATGCCGGCGACATCACCGCGACCGACGCCGCGGGCCGCCAGCACTGCGGCGTACCGATTGGCGGTCTCGTTCGCCTCCCGGTAGCTGACCGTGTCCTCCTCGAACTTGATGAACGGCCGGTCGCCGTAGTGGGCGGCCCGATCCTGGAAGACCTTGCCGATCGAGGTCTTGGCTGACGGCAGCGCGAGGAATCCCGTCAGCGCCCCGCGCAGGATCGCGGGGGTGTCCATCAACAGACCCGGGAGCCGCGCCGCGATGTCGGCCAAGCCGACGCCGGCCTTCTTCGCCTCGGCGCGATCGTCGCCGGGGTCCTCGTTCCCGGCGGCCTGGTTCTCGTCGGTCCTCTCAGCCATGCGATCGGTTTCCCCCTCACATCGTGGCGCAAACTGGCGCACAGCCTAGCCCCGTTCGTGACCGGAGTTACTCGTTGGGGGCACAAGCGTCCAGTGCTTCGTCCAGGCGCCGCGCGACGACGAGCCGGGTCAGCGCCAGCGGGTTGACGTAGCCGCTGTCGAGGAGACTGACCAGCCATTCCAGCAAACCGTCGTAGTGGCCGTGCGGGTCGAGCATGACCACCGGCTTGTCGTGCATGCCGAGGTAGCCGGCCGTCCACGCTTCGAACAGCTCCTCCAGCGTTCCGATCCCGCCGGGCAGCGCCAGGAACGCGTCGGAGCGCTCCTCCATCACCTGTTTGCGCTCACGCATCGTGTCGGTGACGATCAGCTCGCCCGCGTCGACGTCGGCCATTTCGCGGTGCACCAGCGCCTTGGGGATCACGCCGACGGTATGCCCGTTGTGCGCGCGGGCGCCGACGGCCAGTGCGCCCATCGCCGAGACGTTGCCGCCGCCGGAGACCAGCGTCCAGCCGCGGTCGGCGATCGATTCGCCCACTTTCGCCGCCAGCGCGAGGAGATCTGGATGAGCCGGGCCGGACGCGCAATACACGCACACCGCCCATTCCCGTCGGGTACCGGACACAGTCGCCAACGTAGCGCCCTATGATCCGGCGAGTGCCAGCCCATTGGGTCACCCCGCCCGACGAACGGTCAGCCGAACGGCTCACCGCCGCGCTGGGCGACGACGAGCGCGCCGGGGCCGTGCTGGTCGGGCCGGTGGGCGTCGGCAAAACGCAGTTGGCCGACACCGCCGCCGGACGCTTCGCCGGCGAAAACCCGTCGGCGCGGATCGCGCGGGTGGTGGGGACCGCGTCGGCGCGGATGGTGCCGTTCGGCGCGTTGGCGCATCTGATCGATGTCGCCGACGCCGGCAAGACGACGGACCTTTTGCGAGCCGCCCGTACGTCGTTGCGGCGGCCCGACGGTGGTGAGCTGCTCATCGTCGTCGACGACGCCCATCTGCTGGACAAGCTCTCCGCCACGCTGGTGTATCAGCTCGCGGTGAACCGGGGCGCCCGGTTGATCGTCACGGTCGACGCCGAACAGCCCGTGCCGGAAGCTATTTCGGCGCTGTGGACCGACGATCTGCTGACCCGGATCGACGTCGCCCGACGCGACGGCGACCCGCTCACCGCCGCCGCCGATTACGTCGCGGCGCTGCCCGGGCCGGTCCAGGCGGTGCTGGGTTACCTGGCCGTGCAGGATCCGCTGATGCGCAGCGTCCTCGTCGCGCTGGCCGGCGAGGAGGCGGTCGAGGCGGCGGCCGCTGCCGGTGCGGTTCGCGCGGAGCAGGCCGGCGATGATCGCATCGTCTACCCGGCGCACCCGCTCTACGCCGACACCGTGCGGGCGACACTACCCGCCGCCGATACGCGCCGGCTGCGCACGGTGCTGGTCGACCGGCTGGCGGCGCGGCCACCCGGCGACGTGATCGCTCGGCTGCGGCTGGCGGCCCTGGCGCTTGGCAGCGACACGCCGCAACCCGTCGCCGATGTGATGGTGGCGGCGGTCGAGGCGCTGCGGCTCGGGGACATGGACCTGGGCGAGCGGCTGGCACGCGCCGCGCTTGACCGCTCCGGTGGCCTGCCCGCGCGGCTGGCGCTGGCCACTGCGCTCGCGTGGCAGGGCCGCGGCCGCGAGGCCGACGAGGTGCTCACGCCCGTCGACCCCGCCGAGCTGTCCGACGGTGAGCTGATGACATGGGCGCTGCCACGGGCGGCCAACCAGTTCTGGATGCTCGGGGAGCCGACGCAGGCCGCCGCATTCCTGCAGGCCACCCGCCACCGGGTGGCGGCGCCGGCTGCCCGCGCCACCCTGGACGCCCTGGCCGCCACGTTCGCGATGAATGCGGGCACCCCGCATCGGGCGCTGCGGATGGCCGACGAGGTGCTGGCATCGCCGTCGGCCGACGACCAGGCCGTGGGGTGGGCGGCGTCGACCGCCGCGCTGAGCTCAGCGCGGATCGGCCGGTTCGACGACGTCGACGCGCTCGCCGCGCGGGCCCTGGCCGCTGAACATCCGGGGCTGCTGCGCTTCACCAGCGGCTTCGGCCGGACGACCGCCCTGGTGATGGCGGGCCGGCTCGACGACGCCCGGTCGCTGGCCCAGAAGTACACCGACTTCGCCGAACTGCAGCAGCCGGGCCGGGCAATCGGCGAGGTGCTGGTCGCACACGTGGCGATCGCACAGGGCGACTTCGATGCCGCGGTGACGCTGCTGCGCCGGGCGGCCGACGCACTGGCGCCCACGGGATACTCGTGGGCCCCCCTGTCGCTGATGCTGCTGGCCGCGGCGCTGGGCCAGCAGGGCGACCGGATCGGCGCGGCCAAGGTGCTCAGCAACGCCGAACCGCGGCACGGGTTGAAGTCGGCGCTGTTCGCGCCGGAACTCTCGCTTGCCAGGGCATGGACCAGGGCCGCGCGCGACGACGTGCCGGGCGCGATCGATGCGGCCCGCGAGGCCGTGCAGGCCGCCGAGCGGGGCGGACAGTCGGCGGTGGCGCTGCGATCGCTGCACGACGCGGTCCGGCTCGGCGACATCCAAGCCGTGTACAGGTTGGAGCGACTGGCCAGTGAGGTGGACTGCGTGGTCGGCCGGTTGGCGCTGGCCCACGCCCGCGCGCTGTCGGAAGCCAACAGCGACGCGCTGACGGAGGTGGCCGGGGACCTGCACGCCGTCGGGCTACATCCCGCGGCGGCCGACGCCGCCGCTGCGGCCGAGCGGGTGAGATGACCCCGCACCCGTGACGAGGAACGGGTGTGGCCCGATTTGTTAGCATCGCGCGGTGCGCGATTCGCCTGCGCCGTCGGGACGCAGCGGACAGCGATCTGTTCCAAGACGCGAAGTCCTCCAATATGGTCTTGCCGCACCGGTTCTACTGGGCCTAGGTACGCTGGCTGCGACACTCGACGGTCAGAAGGCATCGGCCGCCAACACCAGGCTGACCGACTTCGCAGAGCGGATTATCCCGCCGGATGAGATTAAATCGGCAGGCTATGACGGGGTGGTGGGCTATGTGTCCGAGTCGCGACCCGGCGCGAACTTCGAGGCGAAGCCCCTTACCCGCGAGTATGCGGATGCGCTACGCGCCGCGGGTCTTCACATCGTCAGCAACTACCAGTACGGCAAGCCCGGTTGGCCTACGCCGTCGGATTACACCCGCGGGTACGACGGGGGCGTGGCAGACGCTCAGACAGCTCTGCAGCTGCACGCTGCAGCCGGGGGTGGGGATTCGGCGCCAATCTTCTTCAGTGTCGATGAGAATATCGACGTCAACACCTGGAATAGCGTTGCCGTCGAATGGTTTCGAGGAATTAACTCGGTACTGGCCGTGGACCGCACCGGCATCTATGGGCATTCCCGGGCGTGTGGTTGGGCGATCAAAGACGGCGTAATCGGGCGCTCCACCACTGTTGGGCACCGGTGGGCATGGCAGACGAGTGCGTGGTCTGATGGTGAGCGCGAGCCCACCGCGGTGCTTTATCAGGCTGTGGTCAACACCCCGTCGAGCCCGGGTCCCCTCCTGGGCGGCATACACGTGGATGTGGACGAGGTCCTCGCGACCGATTTCGGGCAGTGGGATTTTGCTCGATGATCCATATCGCCTAGTGTCGTGAGTCATTAATTCGGGTGCAGTAGTTGCCGACGCTGGTCAGGATTTGGTCGGCGGTCTTGGTCCACACGTAGGGGCGGGGGTTGTCGTTCCAGGTGTCGATCCAGGCGCGGATGTCGGCGTTGAGTTGGCGCACCGAGGTGTGGGTGCCGCGGCGCAGCTTTTTGGTGGTCAGTTCGGAAAACCAGCGCTCGACCAGGTTGAGCCACGACGAGCTGGTCGGGGTGAAATGCAGCACAAACCGCGGATGGGCGGTGAGCCAGCGCTTGATCGCCGGGGTTTTGTGGGTGGAGGCGTTGTCCAACACCAGGTGAACGTCCAAGTCGGCGGGCACTGCGGCGTCAATGGTTTTCAGGAAGGCCAAAAATTCGGTGGCCCGATGCCGCGAGTGCAGGGCACCGATCACCTTGCCGGTGGTGACATCGAGTGCGGCGTACAGCCTTGAGGTGCCGTGGCGCACGTAGTCGTGGCTGGCCCGCGCCGGCGTGCCGGGCAGCATCGGAAACACCGGTGCGGTGCGGTTGAGCGCCTGGATCTGGGTCTTTTCGTCCACGCACAGCACCAGCGCCCGCTCCGGTGGGTTCAGGTACAAGCCGACCACGTCGCGGACCTTGGCAACAAACAGCGGATCTTTGGACAATTTCCACGAATCCTGTTTGTGCGGGGCCAATCCGAACGCCCGCCACACCCGCGACACCGTCGACTGCGACATCCCCAAATGGCGGGCCATCGACCGCGTCGACCAATGCGTGGCATCCGGCGGCGCGGTCTCCAGCGTCGCGGTGATCAACGCCTCGATCCGCTCATCGCCGACCACTCGGGGCCGGCCCGGGCGCGGCTCATCAAGCAGACCATCGCAGCGCGCCTGGGCGAATCGATTGCGCCACCGCTTCACCATCGACCGCGACACACCCAGTCGACGCGCCATCTCCGAATTCGACTCACCGTCGGCGGCCGCCAACACAATTCGCGATCGCATCGCCAGCCCGGCCGCACTGCTCCGGCGCCGCGCCCACCCCTCCAACTCGGCACGTTCCTCATCGGTCAACGCGATCTCAGCAGCACGCGGAACAGGCACAACCCAGTCTAACAACCTGAGCCGAAATTAATGACTCACGACACTAGTGCCGGCCGCCCAGG
This sequence comes from uncultured Actinomycetota bacterium, assembly GCA_963811535.1. Classification (GTDB taxonomy): domain Bacteria; phylum Actinomycetota; class Actinomycetes; order Mycobacteriales; family Mycobacteriaceae; genus Mycobacterium. Next base: position 1,142,328 of record CAWERF010000006.1, read on the forward strand.
TAACCGCGCAACACGTCCACCGCCGCGGTGATCTGACCGACCGGCACCCGCTCGTCGGCGCGGTGGGCCAGGTTCGGGTCGCCCGGGCCGTAGTTCACCGCAGGAATGCCCCGCGCCGCGAACCGCGACACATCCGTCCAGCCGTATTTCGCCCGCACCTGTCCCCCGGCGGCCTCGACGAGCGCGGCCGCGGCGGGCTCGGTCAGCCCGGGCAACGCTCCCTCGGCGGAGTCGGTCAGCTCGATGTTCACGTCGAGGCCGTCGAGCATCTCGCGGACGTGGTCCACCGCCTGCGCGACGCTGCGGTCGGGCGCGAAGCGGAAGTTGACCGTCACCGACGCGGCGTCCGGGATGACGTTGCCCGCGATGCCGCCGTCGATACCCACCGCAGAAAAGCCTTCCCGGTAGGTGCAGCCATCGATGTCGACGGTCCGCGCCCGGTAGCTCGAGAGCCTGTCGAGAACCGCGCCGAGTTTGTGAATCGCGTTGTCGCCCATCCAGGATCGCGCGGAGTGGGCGCGGGTGCCCGTGGTGCTGACGACCAAGCGGATGGTCCCTTGACAGCCGGCCTCGATGTAGCCGCCCGACGGTTCGCCGAGGATTGCAAGGTCGGCCTGCAGCCAATCCGGCAGCTCCCGCTCGATGCGGCCCAAACCGTTTGCGGCGGCTTCGATTTCCTCGCAGTCGTAGAACACCAGCGTCAGGTCGTGCACCGGCGCGGCGACGGTGGCGGCCAGGTGCATGAACACCGCGACGCCGGACTTCATGTCCACGGCGCCGCAGCCACGGAGTTCGTCTCCATCCCGGCGGCTGGGCACGTTGTCGGCGACCGGCACGGTGTCGAGGTGCCCGGCCAGCACCACCCGCGATGGCCGGCCGAGTTGCGTGCGGGCCAGCACGGCGTTGCCGTTGCGGACGATCTCGAAGCCCTCGGTCTGACAACGCAGCGCTGCCTCGACCTCCTCGGCGATCAGGTGCTCGCGACCGGACTCGCTCCGGATGTCGACCAGCGCCGCGGTCAGCTCGATGGGGTCGCCGTGCAGGTCCAACATGCCCGTCAACGTTAGTCCACTAGCGTGTAACACCATGACTTCCGCAGAGGGCATCGGCCTGGCGACCATCGCCGCCGACGGAACCGTGCTCGACACCTGGTTCCCCGAACCGGAACTCGGCGGCGACGGACCGGCGGGAACGGTGCGGCTGTCCACCGCGGAGGTGCCCGAGGAACTCGCCGCGCTGGCAGGGCCCGACGAAGACCGGGGTGTCGAGGCGGTGCCGGTGCGGACCGTGATCGCGGCGCTCGACGAGCGGCCCGCCGACGCCTACGACGCGTACTTGCGGCTGCACCTGCTCTCGCACCGGCTGATCCGGCCGCACGGCGCCAATCTCGACGGGCTGTTCGGCGTGCTGGCCAATGTGGTCTGGACCAACCACGGGCCGTGCCGGGTCGAGGGGTTCGAGGCGGTGCGTGCACGGCTGCGGCGGCGCGGGCCGGTGGCGGTCTACGGCGTCGACAAGTTTCCGCGGATGGTCGACTACGTGCTGCCGACCGGCGTGCGGATCGCCGACGCGGACCGCGTGCGCCTCGGTGCGCATCTGGCGGCCGGCACAACCGTCATGCACGAGGGCTTCGTGAACTTCAATGCAGGCACATTGGGCACGTCGATGATCGAGGGCCGCATCTCCTCGGGCGTGGTGGTCGGCGACGGCTCCGACATCGGCGGCGGCGCGTCGACGATGGGCACGCTGTCCGGCGGCGGCAAGCAGGTGATCTCGATCGGCGAGCGCTGCCTGCTCGGCGCCAACTCGGGGCTGGGCATTTCGCTGGGCGACGACTGCGTGATCGAAGCCGGGCTGTACGTGACCGCAGGCACGAAGGTGCAGATGCCCGACGGCACAACGGTCAAGGCGCGCGAGCTGTCCGGCGGCGACAACATGCTGTTCCGGCGCAACTCGCTGACCGGTGGCGTGGAAGTGGTCGCGCGCGACGGCACCGGCATCACGCTCAACGCCATACTGCACGCCAACTAAGCTGCGGCCGCTCAGTCGGCGGCGAGCACGCAGAACTCGTTGCCTTCGGGGTCGGCCAGCACCACCCAGCTTTGTTCGCCCTGGCCGACGTCGACGTGCCGCGCGCCGATCCGCAGCAACCGCTGGACCTCGGCCTGCTGGTCGTCGGGCACGAAGTCGAAGTGGATGCGGTTCTTGACGATTCGCTTGTCGTCGACGCGCAGGAACAGCCAGTCTGGTCCCGAGCCGGGCGGGGTGTGCAGCACAACGTCGCCGTCTTCGTCGACGTCGTGTGGCCAGCCCAACGCCTCCGACCACCACGTGCCCAGCGCGGTGGGGTCGGCGGCGTCGATGCATATCTCGTCGAACCTCAACCCCATCCGGTCAGCTCCTTCTTGAGTACCTTGCCCATCGCGTTCCGCGGCAGCGCGTCGACGATCCGCACCTCACGCGGCCGCTTGTGCACCGAAAGCTGTTGCGCCACATACTCGATGAGTGCCTCCGGCGAGGCATCGCCGACCACGTACGCGACGATGCGCTGGCCGAGGTCGTCGTCGGCCAGGCCGACGACGGCGGCCTCCGACACACCCGGATGGCCGAGCAGCGCGGTCTCCACTTCTCCTGCGCCGACGCGGTAGCCACCCGACTTGATCAGGTCGGTGGACTCGCGACCGACGATCCGGTGCATCCCGTCGGCGTCGATCGCCGCGACGTCACCGGTGCGGTACCAGCCGTCTTCGCTGAACGCTGCCGCGGTCGCATCGGGCCGGCCCAGATATCCGTTAAACAGCGTCGGCGCTCGAACCTCGAGGCGCGCAACAGTTTCCCCGTCGTGGGCCGCCTCGCCGCCGTCGTCGTCAACGAGGCGCGTCGTCACGCCGGCCAGCGGCAGGCCGACCCAGCCCGCGCGGCGATCTCCGTCGGCGCGGGTGCTGAGCGTGATCAGCGACTCGGTGCTGCCGTAGCGCTCGACCGGCCGGTGCCCGGTGAGCCGGGCGAGGTCATCGAAAACAGGAACCGGCAGCGGCGCGCTGCCGGACACCAGCAGGCGCGCGGGGCGCAGCGCCTCGGCGATGTCAGGGTCGGCGACGACGCGGGACCACACCGTCGGCACGCCGAAGTACAGCGTCCCCTGCGCCGCCGCATAACCGGCCGGCGTCGGTCGACCGGTGTGGACGAACCGGTTGCCGATCCGCAACGAGCCGAGCAGGCCGAGCACCAGCCCATGCACATGGAACAGCGGCAGCCCGTGCACCAGCGTGTCGTCGGGGGTCCACCGCCACGCATCGGCCAGCGCGTCGAGGTCGGCGGCGATCGCGCGGCGGCTCAGCAGCACGCCTTTGGGCGGGCCGGTGGTGCCGGACGTGTACATCACGAGCGCGATCGCGTCGGGCGAGGGCTCCGGGTAGCGGTGCCATGAGCGGGCGTGCAGCCGCACCGGGATGTGGGGCAGCCCCTCGGCCTCATCCGGCATCTCACCCAGCCAGGTCTGAGCGCCCGAGTCGGTCAGGATGTGCCTGCGTTCGGCCTGTCCGACGTCGGCGGGCACCGGGACCACGGGCACACCGGCGATCAGGCAGCCGGTGATCGCCAGCACGGTCGCCGCGGTCGGGGTGGCCAGCACGGCCACCTGCTGCGCACCGCCCACCCGCTCAGCCACCGACGTCGCCGCGCCGACCAGGTCGCCGCGGCTCAGCGACACCTCGCCGATCCGGACAGCGTCGGCCAGGTCGGAGCCCGCGGTGGGGTTCAGCGAGGCCAGAAGCACGCCAGCGAGGCTACCTCGCGAGCGGGTGGCAATACTTGGCCCTGTGAAGATCGAACGCATCGCGAGCAGGGAAGTTTATCGCAATCCCTGGATGACCGTGCGCGAGGACGACATCCGCAGGCCCGACGGCAGCCACGGCATCTACAGCGTGGTCGACAAGCCGGCCTACGCGTTGGTCATCCCCTACGACCACGACAGGTTCCGCCTGGTCGAGCAGTATCGCTACCCGCTTGGGCTGCGCCGCTGGGAGTTTCCGCAGGGCACTGCGCCGAACCAGGCCCAGATGGAACCGGAGGCGCTCGCGGCGCGAGAACTGCGCGAGGAAACGGGTCTTCGTGCCGGATCGTTCGTGCGGCTGGGTCAGCTCGACGTGGCGCCGGGAATGAGCAGCCAACGCGGATGGGTGTTTCTCGCCACGGACATCATCGAAGGGGACCCCGACCGCGAGCATGAGGAGCAGGACATGCGCAGCGAGTGGTTCTCCAGGGAACAGGTCGAGGCGATGATCCGCAGCGGCGAGATCACCGACGCGCAATCGATCGCGGCGTTCGCGCAGTTCCTGCTCGGCGATCGGTGACGTCACCAAGACGATGCGGCGTCAACCGAAACCCGCTGTCCGCCTTGCCACTTGACGACACGGATCCGATGGCCAGTTTGCACACCGGTGGGCCGGTCGACACGAAACCGACCGAACAACGTCGTGGTGTCGAGTCGTTGTGAAACCTCCAGCACCGACGCGGGATCAACGGTGCCGGCCTCATCCACGCAGCGCTGCCAGATGACCCCGGCGGCGAACGCCGCCGCGGCCGGGTAGGGCGGGTTCGCACCGGTCGCGTCGCGGTAACGGCGCGCGAACCAATCGCCGCCGGGTCCGTCCGCGGGTTCGTCTCCGCCGTCGGCCAACCACTGGCACGGCCCATACAGCCCCTCAACCTGCTCCCCGATGGCGTGACGCAGCTCCTGGACTCCCGCTGCAACGAGTCCCACAGCGCGCCAACGGTGTTGTCCCGCGAGTCGCGCGACGGCGACATCGTCCTCGAACGAACCGGACGACAGCAGCACGTCGGCACCCGGGACCCGCTCCCACACATCCCGCACACGACCCGGTTGAAAAGTGATGGAGGCCAGCAAGAGACCCAGGCGCCGAGCGGCCGCCGCCGCCCCTTCGGCCACCTCGCGGCCGAATCCGGTGTCGACGTGCAGGAGCACGATCTCCGACCCCACGGGAAGACCTTCGGCAACGAGTCTCTCGAGCACCGCGGCAAGATACGAAAAAGCGGGAGAAGGCACGTTGACGATGTGCGGATACCTCGGCCTGGCCAGGCGTGCGGTCGCGCCTCCGTGATTGAAGACGGTGCCCGTGGCCGCAGCGGCGGCCGCGACGGCCGGCCCTGAACCGTAGGGTCCGAACACCACGTCGGGCCGGGCAGCCTCGGCGGCCGACATCGCGGAAGCAGCGGAGGGGTGGGCGTCGATGAGCTCCAGGCTCAGCCCGCAACGGTCGGCCCAGAGCCCTAGGGCCCTCGCCCCCGGCCGTCCGAATCTGGCCAGCGGCCCCGAGAGTGGGGTAACCAGGACGGCTCGACCCGTCATTTGACGTGCTCCTCGGAGTGAAGGTCCGGGGATTCCCGTGGCGGCTTACGCCGCTGTTGGGGTGCTTCCTGCTTCATTGTCCACCGCCGCGACGGGTTGCGGTCTTACAGGGACTCCACCGGAACCGCTTTCGCGGTCCCGCCCACTTTCGTGGGAGGCGTTTAACCTCTCCGCCCGCCCGGCGGCGAGAATGACCTTGGCGGCGTTGTGGTCGCGGTCGTGGACCGCCCGGCACGGGGCACGTCCACTGGCGAATGTGCAGCGGTAGTTCGTCGAGTTGGTGTTGGCACGCCGAGCAGGTCTTGCTGGAGGCCAGCCAGCGCGACACCCACTGCACGGTGCGCCCGTAGCGGTCGGCTTTCTCGGCGATGATCCCCACGAACTGGCCCCATCCCGCATCGCTGATGGCCCGCGCGAGGCGGCGATTTCGGACCATGGCCGCGATGTTGAGGTCCTCGACGTGGATCACTTGGTTCTCGCGAACCAACGCCAAAGCCCGCTTGTGGTGATAATCCCGCCGGGTGCGTGCCACCCCGTTGTGCGCGATCGCGACCTTTTGCCGCGCCTTGTCCCGGTTGTTCGATCCTTTCTGCCGGCGGGACTTCTCGCGCTCCAACCGCCGCAGTTTCCTGAGCTTGCGGCCCAAGTGCTTCGGGTTGGCAATGTCGGTGCGCGCCCCGTCGGTGGCGGCGATCGTCGCCAACCGGGTGATCCCCACATCCACGCCGGACTCCCGCTCGATGGGCGGGAGCGGGGCCGGCGCTACGTCGACGACAAAACTGGCGTAGTAGTGCCCGTCGGGTTCGCGGATGACCGTGACGCTCGACGGCTCGCTGGGCAGATCGCGCGACCAGCGCACCCGCACTTCGCCCACCTTCGCCACAACCAACCGACCATTCGGCCGGACGCTGAATCCGTTGCGGGTGAGCCGAAACGACTGCCGATGATCCTTCCTCGACTTCATCCGGGGCCGACCAACACGGCGACCCCGCCGCCTGCCGGTGTGGGAATCGAAGAAGTTCCGCCACGCACGACGGGAATCGTTGACCGACTGCACCAACGCCACACTCGCAACCTCGCCCAACCACGCCCGCTCAGCCGTGGTCTTCGCCTGGGTGATCACCCGGCGCTGAATCTCGGTGTCGGAGAGCTTCGCCCCGGCGCGATAGGCCTCGTCGCGGACCCGCAGCGCGTCGTTGAACACCACCCGGCAACACCCGAACACCCGCCCGAGCATCCGCCGCTGAGCCGGTGTCGGTTCGATGCGATACCGATAACGTACCTGCACACCACAACCGTAAGGCCGACCACTGACACCCCGGACCTATCGCCGCGCCCGCCACAGCGTGTCCATGCTGCACGCGCATCTGGTGTTGCTGACCCAATACCGGCGGCCGGTGTTCACGGGCTCGATGCTCACCTTATGCGAGCAGACCATGCGCAGTGCCTGCGCCCAGTGCGACGTCGAGATGGCTGAATTCAACGGCGAAGCCGACCACGCACACCTGCTCGTCGCCTACCCGCCAACGCCGGCGATCTCCACCCTGATGCAGCGGCGCAACGGCCGCACCGCCCACCCGGTGCGCCGCGAGTTCACCGGCCGCTGTGTCCGCGCCCGCATGCGCGGACCCCTCTGGTCGCCGTCGTCCTTCGCCGTCTCCTGCGCAGGCGCACCGCCGTCGATCATCAACCAGTACACCGACGGCCCAACACGCCCCTGTAAGCGCCGCGTTGTGCCCGGCGACGAACAAGATGGGCTCACCCCCGACCAAGGTCCGGGGCTTGCGCCCAACAAAGTTCCGGTCAATTCGTTTCACTGCCGCGGCGGTGACGGACCGCGACCACCAGGAGCGCAACGGCGAAAACAGCGCCGACCACGCCCGAGAGCAGCAGCGGCAACCGCCCGTCGGCGCCCCAGAGCAACCCGGCCCAAAGACCGGCGAACAGCACCGCGAAGCCGCTGAGCCCCTGGAAAACGCCCTGGGCGCTGGACTGCAGCTGTCCACCGACAAGAGTTGAGATCCACGCCTTCCCAACGCCGTCATAGCACGCGGTGAACAGCCCGTAGACGACGATCAGCAGCCACGCGGTCGTCGCATCCGTGGTGATGCCCAGGCCGAGGTAGCCGATCGCGAAGAACACCAGCCCGAACCCGTACACGACCGGCCGGCCGACGCGGTCGGCCAGCACCCCGGCGGGGAAGCTCGCCAGCGCATAGGCCGCGTTGTAGCCGACGTAGGCCAAGATGACCCCTACCACCGTGAAGCCGATTTCGTTGAGCCGCAACAGAAGCAGCGCGTCGGGGAAGTTCGCGGCGCTGAACGCGACCAGAAACACGACCACGCGCCAGTAGCGCCCCGGCAGCCGCCGCACCCCGGCGAGCGGCGACGGCCGGTCCGCGGGCAACGTCTCCCGTGGCCGTTCACGGACCCATGCGATGAGCAGCACGCTCAGCACAGCGGGGATGACGGCCAGGTACAGCACCGGAGCGATGCGGTGGTCGAACAACTCGTACCCCGCCAGGCCAAGAAGCGGGCCGACGACCGCGCCGAGCGTGTCCATCATGCGGTGGAAGCCGAACACCCGCCCGCGGTCGGCCGTCTCGATTCCGTCGACGAGCAACGCGTCCCGCGGCGCGCCGCGCAGGCCCTTACCCAGCCGGTCCACGACCCGTCCGACCAGCACACCCGGCCAGGCGCCGGCCGCCGCGACGATCAACTTACCCAACGCCGCCATCCCGTATCCGGTTGCGATGAGCGGGCGACGGGCGAACCGGTCCCCCAGCGGGCCGGATGCGAGGTTGGTCACCGCGGCGGCGCCCTGCGCGGCACCTTCGACCGCGCCGACGACCGCCGGCGGCGCGCCGAGGACGCTTGTCAGGTAAATCGGCAGCAGCGGATACAACAGCTCGCTGGCCGCGTCCTGCAGCAGCGACACCAGCGACAGCACCCGCACGTTGCGGGTGAGCCACGTGCGGGTGCTACGAACGCTCACCGGTCACCTGCGGGCTGCCGGGCATGCGGTATTCCGGTTAACGGGGGTGCGCAAATGGATGGCAGCAGTGACGACAACTGTTCGCTGGGCTGCGAGGCTGAAATAGCAAACAGCGCAACAGGTGCACATGACCAAGGAACGTCTCCAATGCGAGCAAAGCTACGCTACACCGCCCCTTCTTTGTTAGTCGCGGCCGGACTACTGATCGGGACCGCACCAACGGCCTTGGCTGCCCCCGAGGTGATTCCAGCAGATTGCACGACCGTGGACGGTGCCGCCACGGTATGCGGTGACACCTCGATCAACGACTCCCCGCCCGTGCAATTCGGTCCGCAATATCCCTATTGGGAGGGCAACGGCATCTTCGGTATCGGCGGCCCGGGCGTGCGGGGACACCGGTAACGGTCGAGGAATGGCCTACCGGCCAATTACGAAGAGAGTGCTGATCATCGATGCCATGCTGAAATTGTCCGCCGAGCATCGCACGGTGATCTACCGCGCCTACTATCAGCGGCACACGATCGGAAGAATCGCTGCGGACCTGAAGATCAGCGAGCCCGGGGTGAAGCTACTGCTGCACGATGGCCTGCGCGCCCTAAAGCGCGCGCTCGACGACGTTGCAGAGTCGGCATGAGCGCAAACGAGCCCGATCCGACGGTTCGGCGTCAATGACCGCGCCCGGCCAGTGCCCGCAGGAAGAACGTGAGGTTGGCCGGACGCTCCGCCAGCCGCCGCACGAAGTATCCGTACCACTGCGTGCCGAAGGGCACGTACACGCGTACCGCATTGCCCGCGCCGGCCAGCCGACGCTGCTCCGGGTCGCGGATGCCGTACAGCATTTGATACTCGAACTCGTTGACTGGCCGCAATGTTTCGCGCGCCATGTCGCCCGCGGCCTCGATGACGACCGGGTCGTGCGACGCCACCATCGGATACCCGGAGCCGGCCATCAGCACCTCCAGGCAGCGCAGGTAGCTGTCGGTGACGTCGTCGGGGTGGCGGTAGGCCACCGACGCGGGTTCGTCATAGGCGCCCTTGCACAACCGGATTCGCGCGCCTGACGCGGCGAACTCCGCACAGTCGCCGTGGGTGCGTCGCAGGTATGCCTGCAGCACCGTGCCGAGCCAGTCGAAGTCGGCGCGCAACTCACGCACGATGCCCAGCGTCGAGTCCGTCGTGGTGTGGTCTTCCGCGTCGACGGTCACCCACACCCCGGCGCGACGGGCGGCCGCACATATCGCGTGCGCGTTCTCCAGCGCGATCTTCTCCCCGTCGCGCGGAAGCGCCCGGCCCAGCGCCGACAGCTTCAGCGACACCTCCAGCGGACGCACGGCTACCGGCGACGCGTCCGAGCGGCGGCCCAACGCGTCCAGCAGGCCCAGGTACGCGTCCACCGTCGCGTTGGCGGTGTCGACGTCGGTGACGTCCTCACCGAGGTAGTCGATCGACACCAATCGATTCGAATCACGCAGCGCTGCAACGCTGCTCAGCGCATCATCGACGGTCTCTCCAGGCACGAAACGGTGCACGACGTGACGGGTGACGGGCAGGCGCTCGGCGGTACGGCGCAAGCCGTCGGACCGGCTGGCCGCCAGAATCGCCGGACGCGCCACCCTGCTGAAAAGCTGAGCCATCACTGCACCTCCATGTGCGGGTAGTTGTGGTCGGTGGGCGGGACGAAGGTCTCCTTGATCGAACGGGCCGACGTCCAGCGCAGCAGGTTCAGCGACGAACCGGCCTTGTCGTTGGTGCCCGACGCGCGTGACCCGCCGAACGGCTGCTGTCCGACGACCGCGCCGGTCGGCTTGTCGTTGACGTAGAAGTTGCCCGCCGCGAACCGGAGCCGCTCCGACGCCTCGAGCACGGCCGCGCGGTCGTCGGCGATCACGGCACCCGTCAGCGCGTAGTTCGCGCCGCTGTCGACCACGCCCAGGATCTCGTCCCAGTCGTCGTCCGGATAGACGTACACCGCGAGGATCGGGCCGAAGTACTCCTTCGAGAAGGCCTCGTCGCCGGGGTCGTCGGACAGCAGCACGGTCGGCCGGACGAAATAGCCTTCGCTGTCGTCGTATTCGCCGCCGACCGCGATCGTCATGCCGGCCGCACCCTTCGCGCGCTCGATCGCCGCGACGTTCTTGTCGAACGCCCGCTTGTCGATCAGCGCGCCACCGAAGTTCGACAGGTCGGTCACGTCGCCATACCGCAGTGTCGCGGTGGCGTCGAGCAAGTCGACGCCCATCTTCTGCCAGACCGACCGCGGGACGAACGCCCGCGACGCCGCCGAGCACTTCTGGCCCTGATAGTCGAATGCGCCGCGGATCAACGCCGTTCGCAGTACGTCGGGCTGCGCCGACGCGTGCGCAAGCACGAAGTCCTTGCCGCCGGTCTCCCCGACCAGCCGGGGATAGGTCGCATACCGCTCGACGTTCGCGCCGACTTCCCGCCACAGATGCTGGAACGTCGTCGTCGACCCGGTGAAGTGGATGCCGGCCAGCCGTGGGTCACGCAACAGCACGTCGGAGACCGCGAACCCGTCCCCGGCCAGCAGGTTGATCACGCCGGGCGGCAGCCCCGCCTCCTGGAGCAGCTGCATGGTCAGGTACGCGGACAGGGTCTGCGTCGGCGACGGCTTCCACACGACGGTGTTGCCCATCAACGCCGGCGCGGTGGGCAGATTGCCGGCGATCGCCGTGAAGTTGAACGGCGTGATCGCATAGACGAAGCCCTCCAGCGGACGATAGTCCATGCGGTTCCACACGCCACGGGAGCTGACCGGCTGCTCGGCAAGGATTTGGCGGGCGAACGCGACGTTGAACCGCCAGAAGTCGACGAGCTCGCACGGCGCGTCGATCTCGGCCTGGTAGGCCGTCTTCGACTGACCGAGCATGGTCGCCCCGGCGAGCTTCTCCCGCCAGGGGCCGGACAGCAGGTCGGCGGCCCGCAGGAACACGGCGGCCCGCTGGTCGAACGGCGTCGCCGCCCAGCCGGCCTTGGCGGCCAGCGCGGCCTGCATCGCCGCGATCGCGTCCGCATGCGTCGCGTTGGTCAGCGTGCCGAGGCGTGCCGAATGACGGTGCGGCTCAACGACGTCGATGCGTTCGCCGGCACCCATTCGGTGTTGCCCACCGATGACGTGGGGGAGATCGATCGGCGCGGCGGCCAGCGAGTCCAGTGCGGCGACGAGGCGCCTGCGTTCCGGGCTGGCGGGTGCGTAATCGTGGACCGGCTCGTTCGCCGGCGTCGGTACATCGGTGATCGCGTCCATGGGGTAAGGATCGTCGACAAGCATCGCCAAACCGTTGGCCCATCGGACAAAGAGTCGAGCCACAACCAGTAGAATCCGACAGCATGGAGACCGCCCGTGTCGGGCTGGGCCAGCTGCTGTTGGCGCTGGACCGCACGATGGTGACGCTGGTCGAGGCGCCGCGCGGTCTCGACATGCCGGTGGCCTCGGTGGCCCTGGTCGACGCCGATGATGTGCGGCTGGGCCTGGCGATGGGCGCCGGCAACGCGGACGTGTTCTTCCTGCTCGGCGTATCCGACGACGATGCCGTTCGCTGGATCGACCGGCAGGTCGTGGCCCGGGTTCCGGCCGCCGTGTTCGTCAAGGAGCCGACGCAAGCCCTGATCGAGCGGGCGGTGTCCGCCGGGGCCGCCGTGGTGGCCGTCGAGCCACGCGCGCGCTGGGAGCGGCTCTACCGCCTGGCCAACCACGTCTTCGAACACCACGGCGACCGTACGGATCCGGAATTCGACTCCGGGACCGACCTTTTCGGCCTCGCCCAGTCGATCGCGGAGCGCACCCACGGGATGATCAGCATCGAGGACGCCCAGTCACACGTGCTGGCGTACTCGGCGTCCAACGACGAGGCCGATGAGCTGCGGAGGCTGTCGATCCTGGGCCGGGCGGGGCCGCCCGAACATCTGGAGTGGATCGCCAAGTGGGGAATCTTCGACGCGCTGCGGGCGGGCACCGACGTGGTGCGGGTTGCTGAGCGGCCCGAGTTGGCACTACGACCGCGGCTGGCCGTCGGCATCCATCGCAACGACGATCAGCACCGCAGCACGTTCATCGGCACGATCTGGCTCCAGCAAGGCTCGCGGCCGCTGGCCGACGACGTCGAAGAGGTGCTGCGGGGCGCGGCGGTGCTGGCCGCGGGCATCATGTCCCGCCTTGCCGCGACGCCGTCGACACACGCGCTGAGGGTTCAGGAGCTGCTCGGCTACGGCGGTGAAGCGGTGGATGCCGCGGCGATCGCGCGCGAACTCGGGATCGTCGCCGACGGACGCGCCGCCCTGGTCGGCCTGCGGTGCACCGACGGGGTCGTGCCGGCGGGCGCCATCGCGTTGAGCGCCAGCGCGTTTCGACCCGACACACAAGTGACGTCCCGGGGCGACCGCGTGTACGTGCTGTTCCCGCAGACCGGTGCGGCGTCGTCGATGACGTCGTGGGTCCGCGGCACCGCCGCCTCCCTGCGCCGCGAGCTGGGGGTGGCGTTGCAGGCCGTCATCGCCGCGCCGGTCGCCGGGCTCGCCGCCGTCGCGCCGGCCCGCGCCGAGGTGGACCGGGTGTTCGACAGCGCCGACCGTCACCCCGGCGCAATTCGCCAGATCACCTCGCTGGACGAGGCCCGCACCACCGTGCTGCTCGACGAGATCGTCGCGCTGGTGGCCGGGCAGGACGGCTTGGTCGACCCGCGCGTGCTGGCGCTGCGCGACTACGACGCCGGCCACGACGGCTCGCTCGTCACCACGCTGCAGGCATACCTCGACTGCTTCGGCGACGTCGGCGCGGCCGGGCAGTGGCTGCACGTGCACCCGAACACCGTCCGCTACCGGGTGCGGCGAATCGAAAAGCTGCTCGGCACCTCGCTGGCCGACCCCGACGACCGGCTCGTGCTCGCGCTGGGGCTGCGGGCGATGTCGCTGACCGCGACGCGGGCTAAGCCGTCAGACGCGACACCGCGGCGGCGATCCGCTCGTCGGTCGCGGTGAGCGCGATCCGCACATGGCGGCCGCCCCGTGGACCGTAGAACTCGCCGGGTGCGACCAGGATGCCGCGCTGCGCGAACCACGCGACGGTGTCGCGGCAGCGTTCTGCGCGGGTGGCCCACAGGTAGAGCCCGGCCTCGGAATGGTCCACGGTCAGGCCGGCGCTGCGGACCGCGGGCAGCAGGGTGTCGCGGCGACGGGCGTAACGGTCGCGCTGCTCGCGCTCGTGCGGGTCGTCGCGCAGGGCGGCGACCATCGCCGACTGCACGGGCGTCGGCACCATCATGCCCGCGTGCCTACGCACCGCGAGCAGCTCGGCGACGACAGCGGAGTCACCGGCGACGAAGCCGGCCCGGTAGCCGGCCATCGACGAGCTCTTCGACAGCGAGTGGATGGCGAGCAGGCCGGTGTGGTCGCCGTCGCAGACCGCCGGGTCGAGCAGCGACACCGGCTCGACGTCGAAGCCCAGGCCGATGTAGCACTCGTCGGACGCCACCAGGGCACCGCGCTCGCGCGCCCAGCCGACGACCTTGCGCAGATGGTCGACGCCCAGCACCCGCCCCGTCGGGTTGCTCGGCGAGTTCAGGTAGATCAGCGCGGGCCGTCGCGGTCCCAGCTGGGTCAGAGAATCCGCGAGCAGCACCTGCGCACCGGCCAGCCGCGCGCCGACTTCGTAGGTCGGGTACGCCAGCTCGGGCACGACGACGACATCGTCGGGCCCGAGGCCGAGCAGCGTCGGCAACCACGCGATCAGCTCCTTCGTGCCGATCACCGGCAACACGGCGTCAGTCGACACACCCGCCACCCGGTAGCGGCGGGCCAGCGCGGCGACGGCCGCGTCCCGCAGCGCCGGCGTGCCCGCGGTGGTCGGGTACCCGGACGATGCGCTGGCGGCGGCCAGTGCATCGCGGACCACCGGCGCGACCGGATCGACCGGGGTGCCGACCGACAGGTCCACGATGCCGTCCGGATGGGCGCGGGCGACCGCCGACGCGTCGGCCAGCGTGTCCCACGGGAACACCGGCAGCGCCGCCGAGATGGGCCGGCGGGTCAGGGCTACGCCGTCGGCCAGCTCAGGCTGTTTCACCCTGAGGCGGCAGGTTCTTGACGACGGCCGGATCGTTCGAGGTCATCCCGACCTTCGAGGCACCGCCCGGCGAACCCAGTTCCTCGAAGAAGTCGGCGTTGATCTGTGTGTACTGGCTCCACTGCTCCGGCACGTCGTCCTCGTAGTAGATGGCCTCGACCGGGCAGACCGGCTCGCAGGCGCCGCAGTCGACGCACTCGTCGGGGTGGATGTACAGCATGCGTTCACCCTCATAGATGCAGTCGACGGGGCATTCCTCGATGCATGCCTTGTCTTTCACGTCGACGCAGGGTTCGGCGATCGTGTACGTCACAGGGTTCTCCTCAAGGTCTCCTCGATCTCTGCGTTCGTATCGCTGCTGTTCCGTTGTGGCTCTGCGAAGTTGCTGACAGTATCCGACGTCGCTGCCCATCGTTGCTCGCCAGTGTGCCCTAACTTGCCTACTCGTAGTAACTGATACTAGCCGTTGCATATACCGCATGTTCAACCCCCGCACCGGTATGCACGCAATCATCGGCGGAGCGGCGTTGGCCGTCGAGTTGGACGCCAAACGCGATCAAGCAGGGCAGGAAGCCGGCGGCCCGGCTGTAGGTCATTCGCCGACGTGCGCCTCGACGTATTGCGCCAGCGCAGCCATGGTCCGCACATTCTCTTTGTCGAAAGCGTTGATGATCAGTCGGCGGGCCGGACGTCCGAGCCGCGGCACGTCGACGTCCAAGACCAGCCAGCGGGTCACTCGCGTCGCCGCTCCGACGACTTCGATCGAATAGTGGATGTGCACGTCAACTGTTGCCCGCAACTGGCGCACGGTGATGGTGTGGTGAAAATCCAGCGATCCGGGCGGCCGAAATCCGGTCACTTCGCCCCACCAGTCCTTCCCGGGTTCGCCGGGTTTCCCGTCGTGGTAGCGGCTGCCGAGTTGAACGGGATAAGGCTCGACGTCTGTGGTGCCGCCGTACTGGCCGGAGCCGGGTAACCAGCGCCCGTAATTCGGCATGTCGGCCAGAAGCCCGAACAACACGGCCGGCGGCGCGGCGATGTCGGCCGTGTAGAGCTTGTGCCAGTGAGAGACAGCCATGACAGCTCCTTTGTCGGGCGCCGCGGGCCCTCAAGTAAACCGCGTCGCCGTGCCGGAAGTCAGGCCGCCAGCGGCAGGTACGTGGTCGTGCGCTGACGGGCCGGGCGGCCGATGCCCGCCGCGATCTCGACCAGCTCGGCCACTGTCTTGGCCGAGCCGTATTCCGAGCCGGCCATCCGTGAGATCGTCTCCTCCATCAGCGTGCCGCCGAGATCGTTGGCGCCGCCGTTGAGCATGATCTGCGTGCGCTCGACGCCAAGCTTGACCCAGCTGGTCTGGATGTTGGAGATCGCACCGTGCAGCATTATCCGGGCCAGGGCATGCACCGCGCGGTTGTCGCGGTGGCTCGGCCCGGGCCGCGCGGCGCCGGCCAGATACAGCGGCGAGCTCTGATGCACGAACGGCAGCGGCACGAACTCGGTGAATCCGCCTGTCTGGTCCTGGATCTCCCGCAGGATCCGCAGGTGTCCGATCCAGTGCTTCGGCACGTCGACGTGGCCGTACATCATCGTCGAGCTGGACCGCAGGCCTACCTCGTGCGCGGTGGTGACGACCTCGATCCACGCCGACGTCGGCAGCTTGCCCTTGGTCAGCACCCACCGGACTTCGTCATCGAGGATCTCGGCGGCGGTGCCGGGAATGGTGTCCAATCCGGCCTCTCGCAGCCCGATCAGCCAATCCCGAATGCTGTCACCGCTTTTCGCCGCGCCGTTGACGACTTCCATCGGAGAGAACGCGTGAACGTGCATGGACGGGACCCGGCTCTTGACCGCCCGCACCAGATCGGCGTAACCGGTCAC
This sequence comes from uncultured Actinomycetota bacterium, assembly GCA_963811535.1. Classification (GTDB taxonomy): domain Bacteria; phylum Actinomycetota; class Actinomycetes; order Mycobacteriales; family Mycobacteriaceae; genus Mycobacterium. The sequence goes on from CAWERF010000006.1 coordinate 1,158,650, forward strand.
CGGCAGCTCAGGGTCGATCCCGCCCTGCATGCAGACTTCGGTGGCGCCGTCGACGTGCGCCTCCCAGGCGCGGTCGCCCACCTCCTCGTACGACAGCGTGTACGCGTCGGCGTCGCCCTTGCGTTGGGCGAACGCGCAGAACCGGCAGCCGGTGTAGCAGATGTTGGTGAAGTTGATGTTGCGGTTGACGACGAATGTGACGTCGTCGCCTACCGTGTCGCGTCGTATCGAGTTGGCCAGCGCCGCAACGGCATCCAGCGCCGGGCCGTCGGCGGTCGCCAGGGCGAGGTAATCGTCGTCGGTGCAGCCGGCGGGATCACGCTCGGCCGACCGCAGCGCGGCCAGCACGTCGGCGTCGACGCGTTCGGGTGCGCGGGCGGCCAGCTCATGCACCTTCTCGCGCACCGACTCCCAGTCACCGAACGCGCTGCCGAGATCGCTTCGGGCCGCGCTCAGCCGGCCTTCCGTGTCGATCGCAGAGTTCAGATCGACACGGCCTGTCGACTCGTATGCCTCGTCGGGTTCCTGCCACGTCCGTCCGACGGGGTCGACATCGCGGGCCAGACCGGTGACGGGATCGGCCAACGCGGCGACGTGACCGCGAACGCGGGGGTCGATCCACGCCGCGCCGCCGAGCACATACGGCGGCTGCGCGGTCAGCCGCTGCACCAGGTCGTAGCCGGCCTCGGCCGTGACGTCGGCGAGTTCGTCGAGCGCGGGCCACGGACGTTCGGGGTTGACGTGGTCTGGCGTCAACGGCGACACGCCACCCCAGTCGTCGACACCGGCGCCGATCAGCGCCAGGCATTCTTCGGGCGACACCAGATTCGGCGGCGCCTGAACGCGCATCTTCGGCCCGAGCACGAGCCGGGCGACGGCGACCGTTGCGACGAAGTCGTCGATGCCCGCGTCGGGCACCGCACGCATCGCGGTGTGATCCTTGGCCCGGAAGTTCTGCACGATCACTTCCTGAACGTGCCCGAACTCCTTGTGCACCTTACGAATTGCATGCAGTGTCTCGGCGCGCTCGGTCAGCGTCTCACCGATCCCGACCAGCAGGCCGGTGGTGAACGGGATCGACAGCCGGCCGGCATCGGTCAGCGTGCGCAGCCGCACCGTCGGATCCTTGTCGGGGCTGCCATAGTGCGCCATGCCCTTGGTCAAAAACAGCCGCCGTGACGTCGTCTCCAACATCATGCCCATCGACGGCGCGACCGGCTTCAGGCGCGACATCTCCGACCAGCTCATCACGCCGGGGTTCAGGTGCGGCAGCAGGCCGGTCTCCTCCAGCACGCGGATGGCCATCGCGCGGACATAGTCGAGGGTCGAGTCGTAGCCGCGTTCGTCGAGCCATTGCCGTGCCTGCGGCCAGCGGGTCTCGGGGCGGTCGCCGAGGGTGAACAGCGCTTCCTTGCAGCCGAGCTCGGCGCCGCTGCGGGCCACGTCGAGAATCTCGTCGGGTTCCATGTACATGCCGAGACCCTGCGCACGCAGCTTGCCCGGAACGGTGACGAAGGTGCAGTAGTGGCACTGGTCGCGGCACAGATGGGTGACCGGGATGAAGACTTTGCGTGAGTAGCTGATCGGCAGCCGCCCGGCTGCGCCGCGGCGGCCCGACGACTGGAGCCCGGCGTCACGGACGCGTGCGGCACTGGCGCACAGATCGACGAGGTCATCGCCGCGTGCCGTCATCGCAACGGCGGCTTCATCGATGTTCAGCGCGACCCCGTCTCGGGCGCGCCGCAGCACTCGCCGCCGTGCAGAGGCGTTTGGCTTCGGTGGGACGGCGGGCGTGGGCAACACGGTCCCATCGTCACCGGCGGTCAAGGCCACCTCGGTGTAACCCCACTCCAATCGAGGATCATCCGTGGTGTCTCACTATGTGAAACATCGGTGCCCGGCATGCCTGCAACATTAGCCGCCGAGTGGCCGCCGGCGTGCGCTCCCCCGCCACCGCAAAACGGCGATCACAACCGTCCTCAAGGAATAGCGTCATTCGTCCAAATAGGCCTTGACGTCGGCGTAGTTTCTGCACGAGAAGGCCAGCTTCAGGGGTTGTCATGAAAACTTCCGCCCGTCCGATCCTCGTAGCCGGAATCGCCGTAATCAGTGCTAGCGCGATAGCCATCGCACAGTCCGTGCAACCGCCCCCACCTCGTGCGCCGGCGATTCAATTGACTGCAGCGGTTCAAACGACGGCGCCAACGTCGCCGACGGCGCTGGCGTTCAACCCGGTCACCGATGCGATCGACTTGATCGAACGAGTCGTGATCCCGCCGAGCTTGGGCAAGGCACCCCCGCCGCCGCCTACGCTCATATTTCCCGCGCCCGGTTCCATCGGCAGCACGATCAAGAACGTCTACAACGCGGTGGAGCCATGGGTGGCCTACGGGTTCGACCTCGCCGCATATGCGGTCGGCTGGATTCCTTACGTCGGCTGGCTCGCGCCGCAGATCACTATCTTCTACAACTTGGTAGAACGCATAGTCCGCAGCATCACCTTCAACATCGCTGACTGGCTCGACGGGAGCATCACCTTCGGTCAGGGCTTGATCAATGTCGGCGTCGACACCATCAACTCGTTCATCTTCTTCGCAAACGACCAACTCGCCTTCTGGTTGCCACCTCTCCCGCCGATTCCGCCGCTGCCACCTTTCCCGTTCGCGGCTAAGCCAGCTACGCGACTCGGGGCCCTGGCCCCTGCGTTGCAAAAGGTGTCGGCACCCGTCACGTTGAAGGATGCGGTGCAGCAGATCGAGAAGGGCATCGCGGGACACACCACGTCCGCCGCCCCCGCGGCGACACAGCCTGCGACTGGCGCGAAACCGCTGCCAAAGGCAGTGACCGTGACCAAGGGCGGGGTCAGCGCCCAGGGCGACGTGCGAGGAGCTGTTGTCACGCCGGCCACCGACGTCCCGAACGACGCCGCGGGCGGTGGGCCCGGAGCGGTCGTCAATGGCGTCAGCGGCGGCGTCAAGGCAGCCTCCAGCAGCGTGAAGAAGGCTAGCGACACGGTCAGCTCACCGATACGCAAAGCCGGCGCCACCCCTGGGAAGAAGTAGCGATCACTGCACAACCCTCCTGCGGCCGTCGACTTTGCACCGCGAACGTGGATTGGCCGGGTGTGCGGGAGGAGCGGCATCAACGTTCTGCGTGCGCTCGTGCTTGTCTGGCGTTGTCTTAGACGGGCCTCTACTCCCCGGCAGAACGGGCCGTTACCTCGTGAAAGACGTCGGTGACGTTACAGCCGGGTTACCAATCCCGCGTCGGCGGCTCAGGGCTGACGTGCAAGCCTCGATTGGCAAAGCCGGCCCGAAGACCCCGAAGAAGAAGTAGTAGTCAGCGGCGTCTGACCACCCGCAGCCTGATCCGCCTGTTGGGTGGGGCGGCGACACCCCGCGGTACCAACGTCAGCTGCCGCGGACACGCAATGCATTTTCCTGCGTTACTGGAACTTAAGGCCTTGTGCCGCAAACTCTTACGCGCTGCCGCGTCGCCGCCACAAGACCACTGCGGGGGGCAACGCGCCGACCACCAACAACACCAGCGCACTGATGCCGTCGATGCCGGGGCCGCCGAAAATGATGGCGCCACCCGGACCGCCGAAGGTCAGAACGGCGACCGTCAGCAGCCACGTCCACAGCGGAAGCGCCGCAACACGCGGCGACGACGTGACTTGCTGGCCGGCCCACACCAGGGCGGCGTTGACGAGCCCGCTGATCAATGCGCTGATCGGAAAGGGCGTTGAGCCCAGCCGGCTTTGCAGAAAAAGCGCGCCGAGAACCGCCGAGATCACGCCGTCAATTGCCAGCAGCGCCAGGACAGCAGCACGAAACCCGGGGCTCGTTGTGCCGCTGTGGTTTTGAATGCTTTCGGAGATTCCGCTCAGGTCGGGATGCTGTCGAGCACGCCGACGGGCGAGCCGAGCACCCATTGAAAGCTGTCGGCTCGGTCTTGCCAGTATTGAAGTTGCGGATCCATGTCCGTGTTTTCCATGGCAGTCCCCTCCTCGCGTCGCCGACGTTCCCGGAGCCTACGCGCCGCCGGTTGGTGAGCCAAGGTTCAGCCCCGCGAGGAGGTCCGTTTCCCAGCCGCGCTCATCACGGGGGCCGGCGTCGCCCGCCGCGAGGATGTAGTGCTCCTTCGCCAGGATCGGCAGCGCCCAGTTGTTGGACAACGCGCAGCAGCGGCGGTCGGGTGCGACGACGACCTGGGTGGCGTGGGCGGTCAACGCCCCGGCTTTCGCGTCCAGGTGGTCCGCGACGTCGATGACCGCGTCGATCTCGTCATCGGTATAACCGAACGGAATGTCGAGATTGGGTCTGTCCCAGCCCTCGGGTACGTCGGTGAGCCCATCGAGGCCGGTGCGCATCGCGGTGGTGGATATGACGCTCCAGTAGAGCTTGTGCACTTTCCAGTCGCTGGCGCCGACGGCCGCGCATGTGACGTCGTGGGCGTGGATGTGGTCGGGGTGGCCGTAGCCGCCCTTGTGGTCGTAGGTGACGACGACGTGTGGGCGCAGTTGGTCGATGAGGCGCACCATCTCGTCGAGCGCGGCCTGGCCGGCATCGATGAATCGGGTGTGGTGCCGTGGTGGCGAGCCGTCCATGCCGGAGTCGCGCCAGCGGCCCGGGCCGCCCAGGAAGATCGGTTCATTCAGCCCGAGGGCATTGAGCGCCCTAGTGAGTTCGTGGATGCGGTAGCCGCCGAGCTGATCGGCGTGATCGACGGCCAGGAGCTTGTAGCGCTCGTCGATGACCTCGCCCTCTTCACCGAGGGTGCAGGTGACGACGTGGACGTCCGCACCTTTCGCGGCATAGTGCGCGATCGTGCCGCCGGTGGTGAGGCATTCGTCGTCGGGATGCGCATGCACGAACAGCAGGCGCGGCGTCTCGGGGGCTGACATCGGTGGTCAGACTACCGCCGGGGGGCTGCCAACTACTTATATGAGGCACAACGGCACCCTGCGGAGCCCGACCTCGCCGGCCAACAAGCCTGCGACACAGAGGATTCCGCTCACGCCTTTCGCCGCTCGCAAAATCGGCGGAGCAGGCATTGGCGAATCGTCCGATCGCCGACGCCGGGCTGGACGCGACGTTGCCGCTAGCGCGAGCCGTGCGATCAAGCACTGAAACCGTAGGACCAATTACGCAACTGTGCGCCGGCGATCGAGCAAGCCCACCGCCCCGACGAACGTGATCTTGATCTGCGTCTGTGTCGAGCACGGCTAATTAATTAAGGTAATGCCGTGAGGCGATTGAACAATTAAGTGCTGCGAGCCAGGCCGGCCAGCAAGCCAGCGGAAAGGTCAACGGACAGACCGACCTGACCGCGGGCAACAAAGTCACCCCGGGCAGCACCGGCACTTCTTCTCAGGCTGGCCAAGGGTCCAACGGCGCCGTCCAGAGCGGTATCAAGCAGTTCGGTGACACCATCAACAAACTCGCCGGCAAAGGCGGAAAGGCCCCCTCTCACCGGGCGGGAGGGGGCCGATTCAAGGTCCGGCGACCTCATCCACTTCCATGCCGCGTCGGTAGCTTGCTCGCCTATCAAGGCTCGTCGGTGTTGTGCCAAAGGTCCGCAAATCCTGACTATGCTTTCCTATGCATGGCCGAGCGCTTGCCGCAGCAAGGCAGACCACTGCCGCCTGTGCACGCTGCGTAGGCTGACCGAATTCTTGGGCGGCTTGTCGGCAAAGGAGCTGGCCCGAGAGTCGCTGGGTATTGACGCGGTGGTCGGGCTATCGCGAAGTCGCGAGCTAATTGAGGGTGCAACGGTATCCACGTTGGCATGCTCACTTCGTCGAATCAATTTTTTTGGACACCTTCTTTGCCGAAAGGCTCGCCTCGTCAAGATGTCAGTGTTGAGAAGCAACTCCGCCCGTGGGTGGGTCCATACCCCAGTAAGTGATAGGGAACTTACAAGTTTGCTGCATGCGTTCCGAGATTCCTGACGGAAGAGTAAGTTCCGATGGGTCCAATCTCACATTGTGTGGAAAAGGGGCCGTAATGCAGTTAGCCGTTCGTCCGTATGCCACCGCAGGCGCCGCACTCCTCGCGGCCGGCATCCTTGTCGCGCCCGCGGCGACGCCGCCGCCCCAGGTCGAAACCGTTCATGCTCAGGTCCAGCTCGACCAAATTGTTGCCGGGCCCGGCGCGCTCCTGGGGCAAGTGCTCGTCAACCAGATCCAGAACGTCCAATTCCTTACCATCGGCGTACTCACGGCCACGTCGGACATCTTGAATGGGCTCGTGGCAAGTCCCGCCGCCTTCATTGCGCAGTTGGCGATGGGCACGGGCCTCCTCGACGCTATCGGTGTGGGCATCGCTCCGGTGGCCGTGGGATTTCTCAATGCGGCCGGCGCCGTGTTCAGGCCGGTGTTCTTTGGCACGATCAGGGCGCTAGAAAACGCAGTGTTCACGGCGCAACAGACCTTCGTCCTCGTGACGGAGGTGCTCGGCGGCGTACCGCTCGCAACGGCGTTCGCCGACTTTCAATCAGCGGTCCTGGCACAGCTTCAGATCCCCCTGCCACCGAGCGTGACGGGGACTGCGACGACCATGTCGATTTCGGCCCTGAACACCGTGTCGGCTCCCGCGACCGCGACAGTTGCGACTTCGTCCGCTAACGCCGTTGCGTCGGTTCAATCGACAACCAAGCAGGTCGTAACCACGCTGATTCCACGAACCCAACCGCATGTCGCCGCGACCATAACCACGGGCAGCAGTCTCAGCAACGCCGGAAGCAGCAGCGTCAGTAAAGTTGCCTCCAGCAACAGCGGCACCGCTAACAAGCTTGCCGCGGTCGGTGTTGGTCGCCACAGGCGTTAAGAAGAAGTGACGTCGTTTGGACGTTAGCTGCAAGCCGCGTCCACGCGCCGCAGACGAATCGGCCCAAGATGGGAGGGGCCGATTCGTTAGTAAGGCATCCGCACCGCCGAACGCTGGGGTGGCCAAGGCGGGCGGTGGCTCGTTCACGACGTATTGCGCCATAAATTCAGCAAATCGTGGCAATGCCCGCGCATGCACAGCACGGAGCTTGCCGCTTCAAGATCGAACGTTGCCGCCGTTGGCAAGCTGCGCGCGGGCTGAGTTCATGTACGGCTTGTCGGCAAAGGCGTCCGCGCGGGGTTAACACGGAACTTACGGCGTTGCGACGCTAACGTAGACACGGGGGCAATCTGAGATTGAAACCGTGTTCCGCGGCATATAGTTGCCTAGGGCAATTAATTAACCGAACAGCTTGTTCGCTGTGGGCCTGCTATCGTTGAAGACGGGAGCCCTACCAGCAACTTTAAGCTATCACTCAGGGAATTCACATCCGAACACTAGATTCTCTAAGTTTGCTGCTTGGGCTTCACAAATTTTTACGGGCGGGTAGGTTCTCATGTGTCCAACTTCACAATGCCTCGAAGGGGTTGTCATGCACGCAGCAGTTCGCCCGTACGCCACAGCCGGTGTCGCCCTGGTGGGGGCCAGCGTCATCGCCGTCGCACCGGTGGCAGCACCGCTACCTGAGGTCCATATCCCCACACTGCGTGCGCCCGTTGAGCTTACCCAATTCGTGAATCCCATCACCACGTTGGTAGACGTCCTCCAAACGACCTTCGTCAACGTGGGCGGGCTAGGTTCGATCGTCGCCGCCGATCCTCTGCCGATCCTAACGCAGATCATCACCAACCAGATCGCCAACGTGGGACTCCTCGGTACCGGGGTCCAAAACGCCGTCACAGCCTTGGTGAACAATTTGGGTGGACTACCCGCAAGCCTCCAAGGCGTGCTCGCGGATCTCGCGTCCGGGGACATCTTCGACGCGGTACAGTCGCTCCTCTTCGAAATCCCGTTCAGTTTGGTGTTGGGTCCCATACTCGACTTAACGGAGCCGCTGGGTACAATCGCTACCCAGACGACGCAGAATCTTGCGAACGCGGTCAGCGTCCTATCGAGCAGTGTTCTTCTGCTCGGCATTGGTGTGCTGGAGCCCATTTTCTCGGTTGTAAACCAGATTGCGACTACCGCCCAATCGCTGTTCGACGACGTGACCACCGGTGACTTCGTGACGTTCGCCAGCGACCTGATCAACTTCCCCATCCTTCTCGTCGGCGCGGCCCTCAACGGAACGCCGGATTTGGGCGGTCAAGGACTTCTCACTCCCTCGTCGTTCGGGACCATTTTCGAGCTGTTGAGCCTCGCCCAAGCGATCGGGGCGTCGCTCACGGGTGTGCCCCCGGCGACTGCGTTGGCACTGGGAGCGGTGCACCCGGCGGCGGCCCCGAACGCGTCACCCAACTTGGCGGCCAAAACGGTCACCCTGACGACCGCTTCGCCGGTCACGGCACCCACTCCGGCAGCCACCACGGCGATTACGCCTCCTCCCGTCAAGTCCGGGCCGGTCAAGCTCCTCAAGCCGCTGAACACGACGGGTGACGGCAACAACGTGGCACCCGGCATGCTGGGTGGCGCCACGGCTGGCGGCGGGCTCGCAACCGCCGTTAAGGCAACTGGCAACGAAGTCGGTTCCACACTTTCGAAGATCGGTGCTGGGCTCACGGGAGGCTCCGGCCACCTACCCAAGCACGCCAAGTGAGAACCTCGGACCGTCGCCCAAGATAGCGATGCGGCGGTAGTTGCCCGAAAGCGATCGGCCCCCTCCATTTCGGAGGGGGCCGATTCACGTCACTGCGGCGTCTTTATCCAGCAGCTGGTATCACCGACGATGCCAGCGCCCCGACCTTCGGCTCAAAAACCGCCTCTTAGCTGCGCAAATAACGGTGCCCGATACTGGCATTGAATTTTTGGTTTCCACATTTCGTATTTCGCTGAACTTTTGGGTTCCACGCGTCGTGACTTCAGGCACTCGGTGCGCCCGCCCCAATGGTCCTGGCCGCGGCGAATGTGAAGCCCAGCGCGGCACCCAAGATGGTCACCCTGACGCCCCCACAGACGGTCACGGCACCCGCCCCGGCAGCTGCCAAGGCGACGCCTACTGCTCCTACGGTCGGCTCCGGGCCGGTCGCGCCGGTCGCCAAGCTCCTCACCCCGCTGAACACAACGGGTAATGGCAACAAGATGGCGCCCGGCACCGCGTTTGGAAACGGCACCAAGTCCGGCGGCGGGCTCGCGAACACGCTCTCCAAGATCGGTGGTGGGCTCCCGAGCAAGAAGGCCAGCAAGTGACAACCTTCCGGAGTCGCTGAAGGTAGCGACCCGGCCGTAACCGCGCTAAGCAATCGGCCCCCTCCCCGCGGAGGGGGCCGATTCGTCACTGCGGGGTCTTCACCCACTTGCCGGCGTCGCCGACGATGCCCACCGGCACCGCGCCCGTCGTGTTGACGTTCTGCACACTCGGCCCCACCGCGACGATCGTCGTGTCCTGCAGGATCGGCAGCACCGTCGCCATGTCCCACAGCTTCGGTTCGACCGCGTTGATCACGTCGGAGATGTCCACCGATCCGTCCAGCCCGGCGTCGATCCGCGGTTGAATGCTGCGGTCGCAGATGCCGGTGATGTTGCTCGGCGCCTGAACCAATGCGCCCGGCGCCGGCGCCGGCGGGCTCGTCGCCGTCGCGGTCGTCGACACGGAGGCGTTCGGCGGCGGGGTGGTGGTTGACGGCTTGGCGCTTGACGTCGCGGCGGTCGGGCTCGTCGACACGGCCGTCGCCTCCAATGCCGGGCACCCGTAGCGCGACGCCAACTCCGTCGCGAGGTCCCCGCCAGCGCGATGCCATCCCACCACGGCGTCCACCCGGTTGTTGGTCAGCGCATCCCCGTACAGCACAGTCGGGTCCAGCGCCGACACTGTCGCTTCGATCCCGACACTGCGCAGCTGATCCGCCGCCGTGTTCGCCACCGCCGCCGCGGTCGGATCGTTCGCCGCCACGCCGAGCACGAGCGACAGCGTCGTCCCGTCCTTACTGATCCGGCCCCGGGTCAGCTCGGGGGCCGGCGTCGGCGATGCCGCGGTAGGCGGCGCGGGTGCCGGGGTGGTTGCAGCGTCGCTCGCGATCTCGTATCCCGCCTGCGTCAACAGCGACAGCGCCGCGTCCTTGGGCATCGCCGGCGGCGCGGTCGGCACGTAACCCGGATCCGACGGCGAGCGCACCTGCGCCTGCGCCAGCGTCACGGTGTTGTCACTGCCCGCCCCGACCGCGGCCAGCAGGTCCACGTCGAGCAACCCGAAGATCGCCTTCCGCACCCGCACGTCGGCCAGCTTGGGTTCCTGCGCCCGCAGCGTCACCTGCAGGGTCCGCGGCGTCATAATCCGGGAAGTCCGCACATCCGGAATCGCGCTCAGCTGCGCGAACGCCGCCTGCCCGCCGTGCACCTGCGCCACCTGCGTGTCGCCGTTGCGGATCGAATCGGCCAGCGCGGCAGGCGCACCCGCCCGGCGGAACAGGATCTGGTCGGGCTGGGCAGGCGGCCCCCAGAACCGGTCGTTTCGCGCCAACAGGATCTCGTCGCGCTGCGGGTCGATGCTCTCCACCCGGAACTGGCCGCCGGTAACCGGCAGCGCCCGCACCAGACCCGAGCCGAACCCGCCCGGGACATCCTTCACGATGTGCGCGGGCAGGATGTCGGTGAACAGCTCCCGCCACGCCGGGTACTGCTGCGAGAACGTCACGACGGCGGTCTTGCCGCCATCGAGCGACTGCACGCCGGTGATGAGGTCGAAGCCCGCCGGATCCACCACGCCCGGCTGGCTGACCATTTGCCGCCACAGGTACCAGAAGTCGTCGGCGGCGATCGGCGCGTTGTCGGTCCAGGACGCCTCGGGCCGGATCTTGTAGGTGAGGGTGAACGGGTTCTGGCTGGTCACTTCCGCCGACGTGAGAAGCGTCGAGTCCATCTCCCACCGCGAACCGGTCGGCGACGTCGGGTCCGGCACCGGGCGGAACGCGCTCGGCAAAACCAGGGCACCGATCGCCGCATTCACCGGCGACTGATCCGACCGCAGATGTGGGTTGAACCCCGCGCCGATCGAGTCAATGCCCATGATGACCTGTTCCGCCCGTGGCGGCGGTGGTGTCGAGCTCTGCGATGTGTCGGTGCTCTGCGGCGCCGGTGGCGGGCTCACAGTGCAGGCCGAGGCGACCGTTGCCAGCGCGCTGAGGGCGGCCACAGCGCGGAGGGATCGACCTGGCACGCCCATCAGGGTATCGACCACCCCGCGTCGCGCCTGCTAATCACGATTCGCCGCCTTGGCCCGCGCCCGGTTGCGTGCCCTCGCGGTGGCGTCCAACTCGACCTTGCGGACCCGCACGATCTCCGGCGTGACCTCGACGCACTCGTCGGGCGCACAGAACTCCATCGCGCGCTCCAGGTCGAGGTCGATCGGCTTGGCCAGCGTCTCGATCACGTCCGCGGTCGATGACCGCACGTTCGTCAGCTTCTTCTCGCGTGTGACGTTGACGTCGATGTCCTCTGCCCGCGGATTGATCCCGACGACCATACCCTCGTACGTGTCCTGGCCCGGCTCGACGAAGAACGTGCCGCGCTCGGCCAGCTGGAGCAACGCGTACGGCGTGATGGTGCCGACCCGGTCGGACACCAGCGACCCGCTGTGCCGCGACCGGATCTCCCCCGACCACGGCCGGTATCCGTCGAACACCGCATGGGCGATCCCCGTGCCGCGGGTCTCGGTCAAAAACTCTGTTCGCCAACCGATTAACCCGCGGCTGGGTACGACGAAGTCCATCCGGACCCAGCCTGCTGCGTGGTTCGTCATTTCGGTCATGCGGCCCTTGCGCGCCGCCATCAATTGCGTGATCGCGCCGACGAACTCTTCGGGAGCGTCGATCGTCAACGCCTCGAACGGCTCGTGCGGCTTGCCGTCGATCGTCTTGGTCACCACTTGTGGCTTGCCGACGGTCAATTCGAAACCTTCCCGTCGCATCTGCTCCACCAGCACCGCCAGGGCGAGCTCGCCGCGGCCCTGCACCTCCCACGCGTCGGGCCTGGCGATGTCGACCACGCGGATCGACACGTTGCCCACCAGCTCCGTGTCCAGCCGCGCCCGCACCAACCGCGCCGTGAGCTTGTGACCGCTCACCCGACCGGCCAGCGGCGACGTGTTGGTGCCGATCGTCACCGAAATCGCCGGCTCATCAACCATGATCCGCGACAGCGCAACGGGATTCGATGGATCGGCCAGCGTGTCGCCGATCATGATGTCGGGCAGGCCCGCGACCGCGACGATGTCGCCGGCCTCTGCCTCGTCCGTCGGGCTGCGCTCGACGCCCTCGGTGGCCAGCAGCTCGGTGATCTTCGCCGACGTGACGACGCCCTCACCGTCAACCTCTCGCAGCCACGCGACCGTCTGGCCCTTGCGCAGCCTGCCGTTGTAGATCCGCACCAAGGCCAGCCGGCCGAGGAACGTCGACGCGTCGAGGTTGGTGACCAGCGCCTGCAGCGGTGCGTCCGGGTCGCCGCTGGGTGGCGGCACGTGCTCCAACAGCACGTCGAACAGCGGATCGAGGTTGTCGCCGTCGGGCACCTGCCCGTCGGCCGGCGCAGCGGTGCTCGCCACGCCTGCACGGCCGGACGCGTAGAGAGTGGGCAGGCTCAGCGAATGCTCGGCGGCCGCCGCGGCCTCGTCGTCGAGGTCGGACGCGACGTCGAGCAGCAGGTCGTGGCTGGCCTCGACCACCTCGGCGATCCGGGCGTCGGGGCGGTCGGTCTTGTTGACGACGAGGATCACCGGCAGGTGCGCGGCCAGCGCCTTGCGCAGCACGAAGCGGGTCTGCGGCAGGGGTCCCTCTGACGCGTCGACCAGCAGCAGCACGCCGTCGACCATCGACAGGCCGCGCTCAACCTCGCCGCCGAAGTCGGCATGCCCCGGCGTGTCGATCACGTTGATCACCGTGACGCTGCCGTCCGGGTGGTGACGGTGCACGGCGGTGTTCTTCGCCAGGATCGTGATGCCCTTCTCGCGCTCGAGGTCCCCGGTGTCCAGCACGCGGTCGACGGCCTCGCCGCGTTCATGCAGCGCCCCGGATTGCCGCAGCATCGCATCGACCAGCGTCGTCTTGCCGTGGTCGACATGGGCGACGATCGCGACGTTCCGGCGTCGAATCTCGGGTCGCTGCGCTCCGGCCACGCCGCAGATTGTGACAGTGCCACCGGCCGATCGCGAAAACGACGCGGACCCGTGACGAAGACCACGCCGGAAGTATCGTACTACGATGTATTATCTGGATATGAGCGTGTTCGAAGTGCTTACCGTCGTCCTGATCGTCGTGTTGGCCCTGGCGGCCTCGGCGGCGATCTACATCGGGGTGATCGGCCTGTTGGGCGGCTTCTACTTCGTCCGGTGCGCCCAATGCGGCCACCTGACGTTCTCGGCCACGAAACGGCCGCAGCCTTCCTGCATGCACTGCCGCCATCCGGTGCTCATGCATCCGTTGCACGCCGCCCACCACCCGAGGAACGTGCGCGACGTGCACGTGGAATACCGGCAAAGCATTCCCTAGGATTCGGGCAACTGAAGGGAAAGTCGTTCCAACTCTTCGAGATGCATGCCCGTGAGTGACTCCAGGCGCGCCGTTCCGGCATCGGTGAGTTGTATCCGAACCACCCGCCGATCCTCGCTGTCCCGAACCCGGCGGACCAAACCCGCAGCATCTGTCCGATGCACCAATTCGCCTGCGCTGTGGTGCTTTAGCAACAGATAGTCGGCGATTTCGCCGATCGTGGGGCCGCGGCGGTCTGCGTGGCCGCGGATCGCCAGCAGCAACTGATGCTGCATGGGCGTCAGCCCCGCCGAGTGGGCCTGCTCCGCGCTCCAGCGATCGAAGCGACGTAAGTTGGTACGCAGCATCAGCAGACGCTCGTACACGTCGTCGGGCAGACCCACGCCTGTCACGATATGCCCGGGCGCACCCCTCACCACCCGCGTTGGCGAGGATGGGGCCCCACCAGTTCCTTCTCGTTCTCGACGTCGCGGCTGCGGTACACGATGTAGGGCCTGAACAGGTACCCGATCGGCGCGCTGAAGACGTGCACCAGACGGGTGAACGGCCACAGCATGAACAACGCCAACGCGATCAGCACGTGCACCTGGTAATACAGCGGCACCATGGCCGTCAGATCTCCCCGTGGCTGCAGCACCCAGATCGAGCGGAACCACACGGACACTGATTGACGGTAGTCGTAGCCGTGACCGAAAACCGCGGAGCCGAGCGCGGTGGCGTACAACCCGGCCGCGATCGCGGCCACCAACACGGCATACATCACTTTGTCGTTGATCGTCGTCGCCAGGTAGACGGGCCCGTGGGTAACTCGACGGTAGATCAACAACGTGATGCCCACCAAGGTCGTGAAACCGGCGATCGCACCGAGGAGCCCGGCCATCACGTGGTACGCGTGCTCGCTCACCCCGACAGCATCAGTCCAGGACTCCGGAATCAGTAGACCGATGATGTGCCCCGCAATGACAACGAGGATGCCGAAGTGAAACATCGGGCTGGCGATGCGCAGCAATCGCGCCTCGTAAAGCTGCGACGACCGCGTGGTCCAGCCGAACTTGTCGTACCGGTAGCGCCACCAGGTGCCGACGATGACGATCGCTAGGGTCACGTACGGCACGACGTCCCAGAAGATCTCAGTGAACACCTCACCCGCCTTCCATACGCCGGGGCGGCACGGTCAATGTGAAAGGTTGCAGCCCAACGGCTTCCTTAGGCGGACCCGCCTGCGCGAGCCGCAGCGCGTGTCGCGCCTGTGAATCGGTGGCGGCCGACAGCGTCGACAGCACCGCCGCAACGGCGTGCCGGTAAGGCGAACCACGGTCGTGAAGGGCCCGGGACAGCACATCGATCGGCACACGGTGGTCTGTGAGCAGCCGCCGTCCCGCGATCGGGTCGACGATCGCCGCGAACTCGAGCACGACCGGCAGAAAGTCCGGTGATTCGCCGTCCGGCGGTTGCACGCCGGCGTCCCGATACGCGGTAGCGAACGCCAACATCTCGCGCCCGCGCTGGCGGGTGTCCCCCGCGGTCCAGTAGGTGAGGTACATCGTGCAGCGGCGAC
Organism: uncultured Actinomycetota bacterium; assembly: GCA_963811535.1. GTDB lineage: Bacteria > Actinomycetota > Actinomycetes > Mycobacteriales > Mycobacteriaceae > Mycobacterium. The sequence continues at coordinate 1,173,676 of CAWERF010000006.1, forward strand.
GCAGGTCGAACGTGTCGACGTATTCCGCGGCAGCCTGCATCGAACTACGCGAACGCAGCGCGTCCGCTGTGAGCGAAAGCCGTTCGGCTGCCGGACTTTTAAGGCAGTGCAATAGTTCGCCGACAGTGTGTTGATGCTTTTCGGCGGGATAAGCCAACAGCAGCGAGGCGCATTGCCACACCGCACGGTCGTGCAGTGGCTCCCGGGCGCGGCCGAGCAACCTCATCGTTGCGCCCGCCGCGGAAACATGTCATCCGGCACGCCCCGGCCGTCCCAATTGAGCAGGTTCACCCTCGACGGGTGGCTGGCATTGGCTGCCATCCCCTCGTCGGTCTGACGCTGCCGAAGGGCGTGGAACACCTCCACCGCAACCGGCACTGGTCCTCCGCTGGCCTCCCCGAACGGGCCGGACTCGTACATGCCTGGCCCGCCGTCAAATGACAGCGAGCAGTCCGGCTCGTCCGGCTGAGCGCCCTGGAGCCCGGACACTGTCGGAATCACGTACCGCTCTTCGTATTTGGCCAATGCCAACAGCCGGTACATTTGATAGATCTGCTCCCCGGTCATCCCGACGGACGCTGGGATGTGCGACTGGGTCTCGCACCGACGTTCCCTTGTTCTACACGCACACCACCCGGTCCGATCAGCAGGCGGAAGATGCGCAGCGCGACGCCCAGCGACAACTCGATCGCCTGCACAACCATCTGACGGTCATTCTCAGAGCTCAATCGCGGACAACGAGTACCGAGCAGTTCGGATAGCCGACGATGGGATGACAGTTCGGAGCAATCAGCCCAGCAATCCGTTTGCCGTCGCCGCGGCCGACGACCGCCAACTGGATCATCCGGTGATGGTCTGTCCCTCGTTGCGAGGCGACAGTGCCGGCCGCAACCGTCTCGACATGAACATCGGGGTAGCGGCGCACCCAGCTATTGAGTCGACGATCGATTTGCAGCACTGTCGCTCTGCGCAGTCGCCCGTCCTGCGTCGCTTGGTGCACCACCCGCGTCATTGTCGGGTTCGTCATGGAGCACCACTGCGATCACACCGGCATCCGGCCGGGGCGCGGCGGTTTTTGGTCTGATGATCGCCTCCGGGCAGTGCGCGTTTTCGGCCAGCGCGGTCGTCGTCGAACCAAGCGGGGCGTTGAGTCCATATCCTCTGGGGCCGACACAGAGCATCGCAGCGCGCCGTGATTCATTTATCAACACCCGATCTGGTTGCCCCCCGCAGGATCGCGGTTTCAACGTTGACTGGTGTGCCGGTGTCGCCGGGCCGCGCACTCGGCCAGGCGCAGCGCTTCCGGACCGCGCTCTTCCCTAAATGCGTTGGGCGAATCTTTGGGGTTGACGACGTGAACGAGGCGGAGGGTGGTGCCTCGAGCGATCGCTTCAGCGACGGCCCATTTGGCGGCGTTGATCCCAACCGGACTGCCGTCGATACCGACTACCACCGCATTGTGGCTGCCGTTCATCGTGTATTGCCTCGTGCGTGCTCACTGGTTCGGTTGGTGGCGGGGAGGCCTCGTGGGTCTGGTGGCCGGGCCCTGTTGTACGCGTTCGCCGGCAGCCCTGCAACGCGTTGCACAGATACTCCGAAGTGGTTCGTCATGCCCGTGCAGTTCGGTGGCTGGATGAGCGCTCGCGCACGAGATCGGCCAGCACTGCGGCTTCGCTGCGGTTGACCTCGGTTGTGGCGGTGAGGAGGGTCAGCGTGCCGTGCTTGGCCAGGTCGCGCAGCTCCCTGAGTGCGGCCATATGCCGGGTCTCGGTGAGCTCTTCGTGATAGCGGCGGGTGAACTCTTCGAATCGCGCCGGATCGTGGTGGTACCACTTGCGTAGTTCGGTGGAGGGCGCGATCTCCTTGCGCCATTGGTCAAGGTGGGCTCGCGCCTTGGTCATGCCGCGCGGCCAGATCCGATCGACGAGCACTCGGGTGCCGTCGGCGGGTGTCGGTTCGTCATAGATTCGGCGCACCTTGACGTTGTCTTTGGCCATGACATTTCCTTTCGGTTCGATCCGGTTCTTGGAGGTTCGACGTCGGTGATCGCGAAGTCGTGGCAACAGCTCCGGTGGCGGCTAGTGCGTTGAGTTCTGTGGCGTGGTGGCCGGTGAGCCGGCGGTGCATTGCGGAGGCGATCCTGGCGGCTTGGACCTTCGCATGCTCGGCGATGGGCCCGTGATACATCTGGTCCATCGTGGTGTTCCACAGGGTCAGCCAGCGGACGAAATGCTGTGTGGACAGCGGAGTCCGACAGTGGACGTGTCGGTGAACGCGCAGCGCATTGCCGCGGTAGAGCCCTGCCCGGAATAACACGGTTTCCCAGAAGTCGCACATGACCGGAAGATGCGTGTGCAGGCCACGCACCCGGACTTCTGCGAACGGCTCGGCGAGGATGTCGTCGGTAAGTGCCCGGCCATAGAAGCGTTGTAGCAACGCTTCCACGTCGGCGCGGCTGGAAAGATCTCCTGTCGGCATGCCGTCTACAACAGCGGAGACAGCGCGTCGCGATTCAACGGATGGCTCGGATTCGGCTCCAGTTCGGCCGAGGCTCACTTGTGCCGCGGGGCGAGGTGTTCGGGTCATGTTGGTGATGGCGATTGGAGTTCGGCGTGAATGCTGATGTTCGCGCCGGCGAACAGGCGTGAAACCGGGCATAACGCGGCGGCCTCGTCGACGATTTGTTGGAACTCGGCGGCGTCTACTCCCGTGACTTGGCCCCGGATCTGCAGCGCCGAGGACACGATGGTGGGAAGCCCGTCGACCTCGTCGAGGGTGACCGTGGCGGATATGTGCAATCGCTGAGGTTCGGTGTGGTGTTCACCGAGGCGTAGAGCCAACGCCATGGAAAAGCATGAGGCGTGCGCGGCGGCGGCGAGTTCTTCGGGGCTAGTTCGTCCGTCGGCGCGCTCGGTGCGGGAAGCCCAGGTGACCGGCAGCATGCTCCAGGCTCCGCTTGAGGCGTGTACGTCGCCGCGACCGGTGGCGAGTGCACCTCCCCATACGGTGTCGGCGGTGCGTTGTGCGATCGGCATGACAAACCTCCTTGGCTCTTGTTGTTGAAGTCACGGCTTCGACGGGATTGATACCCACTCCCTCGGTGGGGTCGGCGTGCCCGGCGACCAGCGGCCGCGCTATGGGTGAGCGAGTAGCCCATTGCGTAGTGCGGGACCAATGTTGGCCAGAACGTGTTGTAGGACCGCGTCATAGGCGTCGCCGTTGTTGACGACATGGATCATCCCGTGGTGTGCCAGGTAGGCGTCGACACAGCGGTCGATCGGCCAGTCGGCGTAGATCGCTGTGGTGAACTCAGATCCAAGGAATCTCCAGGCGAGACTGTTGAGTTCCTGCTCGGTCAGCTCAGCGTGGGCCTCGGGCTGCACCGCTGATGGGCGGCCTGGGTCATCGGACATGGCTGAACCTGTGCCCATCTGACACACCGGCCGACGAGGATATGGGCTGGTGGTCGGTGAACACGGTGAGCAGGACGGCCGAATCCTCCAGTGCCTCGAGGCTGTGCTGCCCGGGTGGGATCGTGAAGAACTCGCCCGCGGTGCCATTGCAAGTGTCGCGGCCGGTGCTCAGCACGACATGCCCACGCAGCACCTGAAGCATTGCCTCCCCGGGGCCGCAGTCTTCGAGGGATCGATGTCCTTGGGATAGCGCCACGATTTTTTGTCGCAGTACGTGGTCGTGGCCGCCGTGGATGGTGTAGGCAGCGCGCCCGCGGTGGGAGTAGCGCGCCCGGGCAAGCTGCTCGTCGGTGAGGGTGGTAAGCGAGATCATGTCACTTCCTCTTCTCGGGTCGGGTTGGGTCACGTGGCCAGCAAGGCGGCGCCGCCGACGACAAGTGCCGCGACTTTCACGGTCTCCAGCGCGACATAGCCGTAGTGGGCGCGTGAGCGCCCCGACGGGCCGCCGGAGGAGGCGGCGGACCCGCTAGGCGTGGCGAGCTCGCCGTGGAGCGGCGACTCAACAGGGGCCGCACTGCGAGCAGTTGAACGGCCAGCGTCGCAACGGCGACACCCACGGCGATACCGCTGATCGGCGTTGGCGGGTTGACGTCAATGGTGATTAGCAGGATCACCGCCAGGACTGTCTCAACGGTGTTGAGCGCGCGGAATACCAGCCGGCCGATGCCGAGCCCGACCTGCAGCGACACCGCGGGGGCGCGGAATTTCAGCGGCGCCTCGATGAATGAGATGGCAATCACCATCCCCAGCCACACGAACATGACGGCCACAGCGATGCCATGCGCAGCGCTCATGAGGGCCGCCCGATCGGCGCCAGGTGTGCCACACACAGATCCGGTTGGGCGAACGGGGTCAGCGCATCCACGGTCACTGGCGCGTCCCAGGCCGCCAGGGCGCCCTGCATCAGCCCCAAATGCACGGGGCACACCACGTCGCGTCGGGTGTGGGCTAGTTCGAGAAATGGGCAGTTCCGCAGCCCGATCTCGTCGACATCCGTTGCGCCTGAGCGCTTCTCGGGGGCGAACCCCAGATCGGTGAGCATCTCGGTGAGCTGATCGATGGCCTGCTTCTGATCCGGGGTATGACGGGCTTCGGTGAGATGTTTAGCCCAGGTACGCCCGGCCGCGGTGGCACGACGCGCCGGATCGGGCTGATCAGCGATCGCGTCGGCGAGGATGCCGGCGAGTGTCCGATAGTCGCGGGGGCCGACCGGATCCATGCCCGGAGCCGCCCGAAACATCAACGGTGGGCGGCCGGGTTTGCTGCGATCGGCCTCGACGCTTTCGACCTGCCCGGTCTTCACCAGCGCCTCCAGGTGAAAGCGCGCGGTATTGGGGTGTATCGACAACTGTTCAGCGATCTCGCTGATGCTCAGCGGGGTGGCCGCCGCCCGCAGCGCTGCTAACACGTCCTTGCGTCGGCCGGCCATCATTGCTCCTGCGGGGGCATGCCGGCCACCAGCGGGGTGTCCACCCCCAGTGGGCCGCCTTTGGCGGCGCCGCCCGGCGAGCCGAGGGGGTGATCCTGCCCGGGCAGGGTTTCGTCGAAGAACGCGGCGTTGTCGCCCAGATGCTGCTGCTGCTCGACGGGCAGATCGTCCTCGTAATAGATCGCCTCCACCGGGCATACCGGCTCGCAGGCACCGCAGTCCACGCACTCGTCGGGGTGGATATACAGCGCCCTGCCGCCCTCGTAGATGCAGTCCACCGGGCACTCCTCCACACAGGCCCGATCCACCACATCCACACATGCCTTACCAATCACGTACGTCATACCACAGTTTACACAATCACGAGTTGTAAAAACTAGGGGTGGGGATCGAATTGGATCCCAATTCGCTTGTCGGGTGCTGCGCGCCCGCACTCGGCGCCGATGCCTGACGGCCCGGCTGATCAAAGCAGTCCTGCATTCGGACATGTCGGTTTAGCCGCGGAGTCGTTCGGCGATCACCGTGCGAGGAAGCTGGTGGGGGCTGGGGTGGGCGACGATCACCCGTCCTCCGTCGGGGTCGCATCCCTCGAGGAAGGTCACGCCGTTTTCGGTGTGGGAATACGCGGCGGTGTCGTAGGCCTGCAGGCGCTGGGTTATCCGCTGCAGATCGGACTCGCTCTCGGTGGCCCACATCAGATATTGCGTGCCGAGGCCGCCCGCACCGCGGTGGCGGAACGATTCTCTTGCGTGCAGATAGAGCTGAAAGCCGTTGGGCGTCAACAGCAGTGCCGTGTCGGCCTGGCGGATGGCCACCCGGCACGAGAAGACGTCGCTGTAGAACTTCAGCGACCGGTCGAGGTGAGACACCCGGATCACGCACGAGGCGACGTGGGCGCTGATCGCGGGCTGGGGTGTTTGGCCGTTAGTGGCGATATCCATGGGGTTGCTCCTGGTGTGGGTGTAATGGGCTGTGCCAGCCCGTGTTAACGATTCAAGGTTGTGCTCTCGGTGACCGTGGAGACCATGCGGTGGCGGCCGAGGTGGGATTCGTCGCGCATGCGTTCTCTCATCCACGGGTAGTGCAGTTCGAACGCGGGGCGTTCGGAGCGGATGCGGGGCAGTTCGGTGAAGTTGTGCCGCGGTGGCGGGCAGCTGGTGGCCCACTCCAGCGAGTTGCCGTACCCCCACGGGTCGTCGACCACCACCGGCTCGCCGTAACGCCAGCTCTTAAACACGTTCCACACGAACGGCAGCATCGATGCGCCCAGGATGAACGCCCCGATGGTGGACACGACATTCAGGGTGGTGAAGCCGTCGGTGGGCAAGTAGTCGGCGTAGCGCCGGGGCATGCCCATGTTGCCGAGCCAGTGCTGCACCAAAAACGTGGTGTGAAAGCCGATCAGCGTGAGCCAGAAGTGCAGCTTGCCCAGCCGCTCATCGAGTAGGCGCCCGGTCATCTTCGGGAACCAGAAATACACCCCGGCGAAGGTGGAGAACACGATGGTGCCGAACAGCACGTAGTGGAAATGCGCCACCACGAAGTAGGTGTCGGTGACGTGGAAGTCGATCGGCGGGCTGGCCAGCATGACCCCCGACATGCCGCCCAGCAGGAACGTCACCACAAAGCCCACCGCGAACAGCATCGGCGTCTCAAACGTCAACTGGCCCTTCCACATGGTGCCGATCCAGTTGAAAAACTTCATGCCGGTGGGTATCGCGATCAGATAGCTCGTAAAGCTGAAAAACGGCAGCAGCACCGCGCCGGTGGCGAACATATGGTGTGCCCACACCGCCACCGACAGCGCCGCGATGCTGATGGTGGCGTAGACCATGGTCGAGTAGCCGAACATCGGCTTGCGGGAAAACACCGGGATGACCTCGGTGATGATGCCGAAGAACGGTATCGCGACGATGTAGACCTCGGGGTGCCCGAAGAACCAGAACAGGTGCTGGTACAGGATCGGCCCGCCATTGGCCGCGTCATAGACGTGGGCACCGAGGTGGCGGTCGGCGGCCAGCCCGAACAGGGCGGCCGTCAGCAGCGGGAAGGCCACCAGCACCATCCAACTAGTGACCAGGATGTTCCAGGTGAAGATCGGCATCCGAAACATCGTCATGCCCGGGCAGCGCATGCACACCACCGTGGTGATCATGTTGACCCCGCCCAGAATTGTGCCGAGACCGGCCACGATCAGGCCCATGATCCACAGGTCGCCTCCGGCGCCGGGGCTGTGGATGGCGTCGCTGAGCGGGGTGTAGGCGGTCCAGCCGAAGTCGGCGGCACCGCCGGGGGCAATGAAACCGGAGATGGTGATCAGCCCACCGAGCAAAAACAGCCAGAACGACAACGCGTTCAGCCGGGGGAAGGCGACGTCGGGGGCGCCGATCTGCAGGGGCAGCACGATGTTGGCGAACCCGAACACGATCGGGGTGGCATAAAACAGCAGCATGATGGTGCCGTGCATGGTGAATAGCTGGTTGTACTGCTCATTGGACAAAAACCGCAGCCCCGGCTGGGCGAGTTTGGCGCGCATAAGCAGCGCCATCAGCCCGCCGGTGAAGAAGAACCCGAAGCAGGTGACGATGTACATGATGCCGATCGTCTTGTGATCGGTGGTGATGACCAGCTTGTAGATCAGGTTGCCCTTCGGGCCCAGCCGGGCCGGAAACGGCCGGCGCGCCCTCAGTCCTGCGCGCACCGCGGCTTCGGTGCTCACGAGATCCTCCCATCATCGTCGCGGCAACCGCCGTGTTGGTCGTCCGGTCCGGTGGCCGGGTCGGGTTTGTGGGCGATGACCGCGACGGCGGCCAGGTGGCGGCGGTGGCGGCGGAAGGTGCGGCGCATGCCCAGCACGCGACGCCGGGCGTCGGGGTGGGTGAGCAGGTTCGTGGCGAAACGCAGCGCCCCGGCGAATCCTTCGTCAGCGATCAGCCGCCGGGGCTGCAGCAGCGCCATCGGCGCGGTCTGGACGTGGTCGATGAGCAGACCATGGCCGGTGAGCAGCTGTTGCCATTCGGCCACCATCAAGGGACGGGCGTTCACCCGGATTGAGCGGGCCAACGCCTGCCGGATGGCGGTCTTGGTGGCCTCGGGCACGGTGTCGGGAGTCAGGGCCAGTTCGTGGATGGCGTAGCGGCCACCAGGGCGCAGCAGCCGCACCGCTTCGGCGATGATCGCATGCTTGGTCGTGTCGGCCTGCATGCTCAGCATCGCCTCACCGATCACCACATCGACACCGGCGGGAGGTAACCCGGTGCTGGCTGCGTCGGCGACCTGGACGCGTCCGTATCCGCCGACAATCGCGCCGACCGCCCGGGCGGCCTCGCGGTCACACTCGATTCCGACGTAGGAGCGGGGCCGGTGCGCGATGATCTCGGCGGCGGTGCGACCCAGACCCGGCGCCAGCTCGACCACATCGGCACCGCTCAGCTCGGCGCGAGCCAACACCGCAGCGGTGAGCTGAGCGCCGCCTGGCCGCAGGACGCGTTTGCCCAGCCGCGCCAACAGCCAATGGCCTGCCACGGTATCGGCACTGCGGGCCGCCAACGGCAGTACGGCCGGCGGTCGGCGCATCGAGAACGCATGACTGTGCTGATCGCTCATCGCGCCACCCGCCGCGGTGGTGCGTCGAGGACCAGAGCTTGGCGGCGCCGGTGCACGGTGAGGTAGCGCAACCCGTGCGCGCCGGCGCGGACCCGGCGCCGTGATCGGCGCGGCAGCCACACCAGGTCGCCGGTCTCGAGGTCGATGCTGCCTCGTTCGGTGCCGAGCCGGCCGCTGCCGGCCAGCACTTGGATCAACACATCGAGCTCTGGGCCGGTGTGGGTGTCGATCCCACCACCGGGCGGCAGCGCGATGATATTGGCATCTAGGTCGCGATCACGTGGCTGAAGCCTCCACACCACCCCGGCCGGGTCGGGTTCGACCGGATCGGCCATGGTGCTGGCCAGGATCCGCGGCAGCGCGGTCGCCGCGAGTTTGCAGATCCGGATCCGCCACACCCGCGGGCTGGACTCCAGGTGCTCCCAGCCGTAACTATCGGCGTAGTCGGCCTCGAACTCCTCCCGCAGATGTTTCGGGTCATAGTTGTTCACCAGCACGAACGCCGCCCCAACCGGCAGATGCTCGTAGTCGGCGAAGATCGCCGGATGCTTGTCGGGCTTGGGCAGCCCACGTACATCAAGCTCCTGCTCGGCCACGTCCACACCTCTCGCTAGTTTTTACAATCCCGTTTTGTGTAAAATAGTAGCGCGGGCGTTGTGAAATTGACAGCCACACCCCTACGCACAACGCCCGCGATCCTGCACTTGGAGGGTCTGCATGCAGAGCGCCATCATCGCCTGGGAGACTCAGCCCGCCAAGGGGGCAGAAGTGGGGCGCGCACTCACCTTGACTGTGAGCCGCCGCGCCGCCCGCGTTCGCTTGGCGCGGCGCCGCATTGGCGTCATCAACTGAACAACGAAACGAGATGACATGCGAAAATTCTCACTCGATGCCCTGGCCCGCGAACACCTCGAACGGGCCACAACCAGCTCGTCGGGCCGCAGCGCCACCACCGTCTACGGCGGGCACGAACAAGTGCTGCGCCACACGCTGGTCGCCCTCACCGCCCGAACGTCGTTGAACGAACACGACAATCCCGGCGAAGCCACCCTGTATGTGCTGCGCGGTCGGGTGCGCCTGCACGCAGACCACGACAACTGGGAGGGGCGGGCCGGCGACCTGATCGTCATCCCGCCGGCCCGCCACAGTCTGGAAGCGCTCGAGGACAGCGTCGTACTACTCACCGTCGCCAAATAGCCCGCGCCTGTCCAGCGTCGGTGATCTACCCACCGCAGACAGCCGTAGCAAGGAGAACCATCGCATGACCGACATGGTCTACCCGCCCGCCACCCGGAGATCGGCGAACACCGACGCCACCTCGCGCCCAAAATCCACCGCGCCTTCGACGAATTCAGCAAGCAGGTGTTTGCCGCCGGTGCCCTGCCGGAGCAGACCAAACAGCTGATCGCGGTGGCCGTGGCACACGTCACCCAATGCCCCTATTGCATCACCGGGCATACCAAGCTCGCCCACCGCAAGGGCGCCACCAACGAGGAGATCATGGAAGCCATCTGGGTCGCCGCTGAGATGCGCGCCGGCGGCGCATTCGCCCACTCCACCGTGGCCCTGCACACCCTCGAAGTCACCGACCGCTGACGCGCGTCGATACCACAAGCGCGCCACCGGCTCACAGTCATCGTGCAGTCGCCGCGTCACCTGCTCGCCGGCCGCCACGCCGAGGCTGACCGGTAGCTGGATCATCCCCACCTGGCCAGGCATCTGCCCGACATCCAGGTGCGGTACGTCGTCGCTCAAATATGCGATCGGATCCGCGCCTCAAGCGGTTTCGACCAGTGACAGCCCGCGGCGATCAGTTGTTGCGCGCCGCTGTTTGCTGCTCGCCGCCAGGCGTGCCACCGCAATTTCGATGCCGCGCGCCAGAGCGTCGATGTCAGGCACCGTTTCGTAGTCGGCGAGGATGCCGAACAACAGGTCGTCGGCGTAGCTGAGCATGGCGACACCGGTGCGCAGATTCATCGCGATCGGCGGAATCGGAAACACACTGAGCACCTCGTGGCCCATGATGTGCAGGCGCTCACGCGGGCCCGGCACATTCGTCGCCAAGGTCACCACCCCGCGCTGCGGTAGCCGGGTCAACAGGCGCACCGCCCACGCGGTCACCGGGAACGGGACGCGGTTGGCGGCCGACACGAAAACGCTTCCGGCTTCACGCTGCCCGTGCGACTTCGTGCGGTCCAACCGCGCATTGACCTTGCGCAGTCGCCGCAGCGCGTTCTCCTCCTCGACCGGCAGGTACGGAAGCATCACCGAAACCCGGTTGTCGGTCACGTGCAGCGCATCGCTGGAGCGCGTCGACACCGGCACAAGGATGCGCAGCGAATCCGGCAGCGGCTGCTCGCCGCGCCGGATCAGCATCTCGCGGTAACTCTCCGTGATCGCCGCCAGCAACATCATTGATGGTGACGTTGAATCTGCGGCACACCTGTGTGATGTCGCGCAGCGAAACGCGCGCGGTGCTGTAGCGGCGCAGACTGCTCACCGGCCCATTCAATGTTGACGACGGGGCAGGGCGCGCCAGGCCGACGGCAAGCTCGGCGGCACCCTGCGCCACACGGACAGCTCCGGCCGCGATGCTGGTTGAGCTGTTCCACAGCCCACTCACCAGCTTCAGCGGATTGATACTCAAGCCCCCGTCCTGCGGCGGCCCGGCGGGTTTGGACTCTTTGGCCGCGCGGATGTGGCCGGCGAAGCTGTCGCTGATCCCGTCGTCGCACAAACCGGCAAGCATGTGGGTCGCGCGACACCGTCGGACATGCAATGGTGAATCTTGGTCAACATCGCCCACCGGTTGTCGGTGAGCCCTTCGATGATCCAGATCTCCCACAGCGGTCGATCCCGATCCAAACGCATCGCCATCACATCGGCAACGACCCGAGACAGTGCGGTGTCGTCGCCGGGCGGTGGCACCGCGATGCGCCGTACGTGATGAGCCAAGTCGAACCCGGGGTGATCGACCCATTCCGGTGCGCCCAGATCGAACCGCGCACCCGCAGCCGCTGCGCGAACCGCGCGCAGGCGCCTATCCGCTGGGCGAACGTCGACATCACCGAGTCGTGGTCAGGGGCGGGTCCCTCGACGATCGCCAACCCGCCGATCGCCAGACTCACATGCCGGTCGGAATCTTCCGCGTGGAGGAAACCCGCGTCGAGAGTTGTCAGTTGCTCCACTGCTATCGACCTCCGAAGGTAAATGTAACTCGTGGTATCACTATCTTTCGGCGCCGGCGTTGAGAGCAGGGCCAAAAGTCCCAATTTTCACATGGCCGTTTCGTAGAAACATGGCGTCATCCAGTGGTATACGGAGATGAACGGCTTGTGCACACAAACCGAAACCGCATCCACCGGTCCTGGAGGTCCTGGACACTCGACATCCGTCAGCTGATGCGTCGGAGTCGCTGCTGGCCCGCCTGGATCGGCGTAATGCGGTTGGCGAGAGGACCACGGCCTGTGGGATGGGAAAACACCGGTTCTCGCCGGTCGGGCAGCGAAGACAGTGTCGACAGCGAAGCCGCCGGTACTGCATCGGCCGGCTCGCTGGCCCCGCTGCTGCCCGGCGGAAAGTCCGTTGAGTCGCTGCTGCGCGGGGCGCAGTTTTTCACCCCTGGCACGCCGACGCCGGACTATCGTGCGATGCGTCGCCGCGGCGGCCGCGGGGCCGAGGAGTTCTACCGCGAGCGGTGGCGACACGACAAGGAGGTGCGCTCGACCCACGGGGTGAACTGCACCGGCTCGTGCTCGTGGAAGGTCTTCGTCAAGGACGGCATCATCACCTGGGAGACGCAGCAGACCGACTACCCGTCGGTGGGCCCGGACAGCCCCGAATACGAGCCGCGGGGCTGCCCGCGGGGAGCCTCTTTTTCGTGGTACACCTACTCGCCGGCGCGGGTGCGCTACCCGTATGTGCGAGGGCCGCTGTTGGAGATCTGGCGGGAGGCGCGTGAGCGGCTGGGCGATCCGGTGGATGCGTGGGCCGAGATCACCGCCGATCCCGCACGCGCCGCACGCTACAAGCACGTGCGGGGCAAAGGCGGGTTCGTGCGCTCGACCTGGGATGAGGTCAGCGAACTGATCGCGGCCGCACACGTTCACACGATCAAGGCCTACGGGCCGGATCGGGTGGTGGGGTTCTCGCCGATCCCGGCGATGTCGCAGGTGTCCTATTCGGCGGGGACGCGGTTCTTGTCGATGATCGGCGCGACGATCCTGTCCTTTTATGACTGGTATGCCGACATGCCGATCGCCTCGCCGCAGGTCTTCGGCGATCAGACCGACGTGCCCGAGTCGGGCGACTGGTGGAACGCCGCCTACCTCGTCATCTGGGGAACGAACCTGCCGATCACCCGCACCCCCGATGCGCACTTCATGACCGAGGCGCGCTACCGCGGTCAGAAGGTCGTTGTGGTCAGCCCGGACTTCTCTGATCACACCAAATTCGCCGACGACTGGCTGGCGTGTGCGCCGGGAACCGACGGCGCGCTGGCGATGGCGATGGGTCATGTGATTCTCACCGAATTCTTCCGCGACCGGCAGGTCGCGTACTTTCAGCGGTACGTCAAGACCTATACCGACCTGCCCTTCCTCGTGACGCTGCGCGAGCGTGAGGACGCCTATGTCCCGGACCGCTTCCTGGTCGCAGCCGACCTGGGCCACGACGGCGAGGGTGCTGCTCACCGGACGGTGATGCTGGACTCGGCGACCGGGGAACCGTTCGTCCCCAACGGCACCCTGGCCGACCATTTCACCGAAGCCGGCAAGGGCAAGTGGAATCTGGAGCTCGGCGGCGTCGATCCGCTGCTGAGTATGCATGGCAGGCGCGCTGAAGCGGTTCCGGTCGACCTTCCGCGCTTCGACGTCGGCGAGACCGAGGGCGGCGCTGTGACCCACCGCGGCGTCCCGGTGATGCGGCTGGGCGATCGTGTGGTGACAACCGTGTTCGACCTGCTGATGGCCCACTATGGGGTGCATCGGGACGGGTTGCCGGGCGAGTGGCCGACGGGCTACGACGATGCCACGCAGCCATGCACGCCCGCCTGGCAGCAGACCATCACCTCGGTACCATCGACGGCCGCCGCGCGGGTCGCGCGCGAATTCGCCCGCAGCGCCGAGCTGTCAGGCGGCCGGTCGATGATCGCCATGGGCGCCGGCACCAACCACTGGTTTCACTCGGATCAGATTTACCGCACCTTCTTCACGCTCACGATGCTGTGCGGCTGCCAAGGGGTCAACGGCGGCGGCTGGGCCCACTACGTCGGTCAGGAAAAGGTGCGTCCACTGACCGGGTTCCAGCAAGTCGCGTTCGCCCTGGACTGGCAACGGCCGACCCGGCACATGACCGGCACCTCGTTTTTCTACCTGCACACCGACCAGTGGCGCTATGAGAACTTCGGCGCCGACGAGCTGGCCAGCCCGCTCGGCCGGGGCCTGTTCAGAAACAAAGCGCCGGCGGACGCGCTGGCCCAGGCATCGCGTCTGGGCTGGACGCCGTCGTATCCGACCTTCAACCGGAATCCCTTGGACCTGGCCGATTCCGCCACCGCGGCCGGCAAGGGGCTCGGCGACTTCGTCGTGGACGAGTTGGCGGCGGGCCGACTGCGTTTCGCCGGCGAGGATCCCGATGATCCGGCGAACTTTCCGCGGGTGATGACGGTGTGGCGGGCGAATTTGCTCGGTTCGTCGGGCAAGGGCATGGAGTATTTCATGCGCCATCTGCTGGGGGTCGGCGATGCCGTGCGCGCCGAAGAGACACCACAGCGGTTGCGGCCGGCAGAGGTCCGATGGCGCGATGAGGCGCCGCGCGCCAAGCTCGACCTGATCACCACAATCGACTTCCGGATGACCAGCACCTGCACGTACTCCGACATCGTGCTTCCGGCGGCCACCTGGTATGAGAAGTTCGACATCTCCACCACCGACATGCACCCGTTCGTGCACTCGTTCAACCCGGCCATCGCCCCGCCCTGGCAGACACGCACCGACTTTGACGCGTTCACGACGATCGCGCGCGAGTTCTCCCGTCTGGCCGAGCGGCACCTGGGGGCCCGCACCGATGTCATCGCCGCGCCGCTGATGCACGACACCGCCGACGAGCTGGCCCAGCCCGGCGGGGTGGTGCGGGATTGGCGGCGCGGCGAGTGCGAGGCGGCGCCGGGGGTCAGCATGCCGCGTCTGGTGACGATCGAGCGCGACTACACCCAGGTGGCGGCGAAGATGGCCGCGCTGGGCCCGCTGGTCGAGACCATGGGCACGGCGGTCAAGAGCATCGCGTGGAAACCCACCGCGGCAGTCGACTTCCTCGCCCACCGCAACGGAACGGTCCGCGGCGGCGTCGCCGAGGGCCGGCCCTCGCTGGCGCGCGATGTCGACATGGCCGAGGCGATCCTGGCGCTGTCGGGCACGACCAACGGGGCAGTCGCCGTGCAGAGTTGGCAGGCGATGGAGGAACGCACCGGGCTCGAACTGGCCGACTTGGCCGCCGAGCGCGCAGGTGACCAGATCACCTTCGTCGACACGCAGACCCAGCCCCGTTCGGTGATCACCTCAGCGGAGTGGTCGGGCAGCGAGACCGGGGGCCGGCGCTACTCGCCGTTCGTGGTCAACGTCGAACGTAAGAAGCCATGGCACACCCTGACCGGACGGATGCATTTCTTCCTCGACCATGACTGGATCGCCGAGTACGGCGAGTGGCTGCCCACCTACCGTCCTCCGCTGGACTACGCCCGCCACTTCGGTGAGCAGGGCCTGCGCGAGGCCGGCCGCCCGGAGATCACGGTGCGCTACCTCACGCCGCATTCGAAGTGGTCGATCCACTCCGAATACCAGGACAACCTGCACATGCTGCGCCTGTTCCGGGGCGGGCCGGTGATCTGGATGAGCCCGCTCGACGCGGCCAAGATCGGTGTGGCCGACAACGACTGGATCGAGGCCTACAACCGCAACGGCGTCGTGGCCTGCCGGGCCGTGCTCAGCCACCGGATGCCGGAAGGCACGGTGTTCATGTATCACGCCAAAGACCGGCACCTGATGACACCGCGCTCGGAGGTATCTGGGTGGCATGGCGGCGGCGACAACTCGCTGACCAGGCTGGTGATCAAGCCGACGCACATGATCGGCGGCTACGCGCAGTTGTCCTACGCGTTCAACTACTACGGCCCAACCGGCAACCAGCGCGACGAGATCACCGTCATCCGCCGCCGCTCCCAGCAGGTGCAGTACTGATGACAGACAGGACCGGGATGGCGGGTGCGGCATGAGGGTGATGGCCAATCTGGCGATGGTGATGAACCTCGACAAGTGCATCGGCTGCCACACCTGCACCGTCACCTGCAAGCAGGTATGGACCAACCGCCCCGGAACCGAGTACGTCTACTTCAACAACGTCGAGACCAAGCCCGGCATCGGCTATCCGAAACGCTACGAGGACCAGCAGCAGTGGCGCGGCGGCTGGACGCTGGACCGCAAGGGCCGGCTGCAGCTCAAGGCCGGCGGGCGGCTGCGCAAGCTGCTGTCGATCTTCTACAACCCTGATCTGCCGAGCATCGACGACTACGGCGACCCGTGGACCTATGACTACCAGACCGTTATCGACGCGCCGCTGGGCACCGAAAACCCGTCCGCGCATTCGATTTCCGCGCTCACCGGCCGCGACATGACGGTCAAGTGGGGCAGCAACTTCGACGACGACCTGGCCGGTGCGCCAGAGATCGCGATTGGTGACCCGAACCTGTCCGGGCTCGAGGAACGCGTGAAGATGCAGTTCGAGCAGGTGTTCATGTTTTATCTACCCCGCATCTGCGAGCACTGCCTCAACCCGTCCTGCGTCGCCTCCTGCCCGTCAGGAGCGATGTACAAGCGCGAGGAGGACGGCATCGTGCTAGTCGACCAGGACCGCTGCCGCGGCTGGCGGTTCTGTGTTTCGGGCTGCCCATACAAGAAGGTCTATTTCAACCACCGCACCGGAAAGGCGGAGAAGTGCACGTTCTGCTTCCCCCGCACCGAGGCGGGACAACCCACCATCTGCTCGGAGACCTGCGTCGGGCGGCTGCGTTACCTCGGTTTGTTCCTCTACGACGCCGATCGAGTGCTCGACGCGGCCGCGACCCGCGACGTGGTCGACCTCTACGAGGCGCAGCTGAGCGTGTTCCTCGACCCACACGATCCCGACGTGCAGGCCGCGGCGGGCCGGCAGGGCATCCCGCATGACTGGCTGCAGGCCGCGCAGCGCTCGCCTGTCTACGAGCTGGCCGTGCGGCACAAGGTCGCGCTGCCATTGCATCCGGAGTACCGCACCTTGCCGATGGTCTGGTACATCCCACCGCTCTCGCCGGTGGCCGACGTCGTCAACGCGCAAGGCTACGACGCGAATAACCCCGACAATGTGTTCGCCACCATCGACTCGCTACGCATCCCGATCGAGTATCTGGCCAACCTGTTCACCGCCGGTGACTGTGCCGTCGTGCGAAGGGTGTTGCGAAAGCTCGTCGCCATTCGCACGATCCAGCGTGCGCACCAGCTCGGGCTCGACCTCGACGAGAACCTCCCCGCATCCGTCGATGCCACCGGCGAGGACCTTGACGATCTCTACCGGCTGCTCGCCATCGCCAAATACGAAGAGCGCTACGTCATCCCACCCGCCCACGCCGAGGAGGCCGGGCGTTTGATGGGCCAGCACGAGCAACTGTTCTGCAGCCTCGACACCGACGGCGGCCCGGGTATGGGCGGGCACGGCCCGCCCGGCAGCGGACCGCACGGCATCGCGTCCTACCGTCCCAGCGGCTCGCCCACCGACGCACAGACATTCAAAGCCGACCACGGCAGCACCCGCTTCAACCTGCTCGGCTGGAACGGCACCGACCCCGCGCCGGGGCTATTCCCGCAGGCGGGTACCCCGTGAACGCGCAGACGGCCAAACTGGCGTCGGTTCTCCTTCAGTACCCGACCACGGCGCTGTTCGACGGGCTCGATGAGCTCGCCGCGTTCGCGGCCAGCACCGACCCCAAGGCCGCGCGGAATTGCTTCGGCCGCTTCCTGGAGTGGCTGCGCGCCACGCCGCCGACGCAGGTGGCACAGCATTACGTGCACACATTCGACTTGCGTCGCCGCTGCGCGCTCTACCTGACCTATTACCGCTATGGCGACACCCGCAAGCGCGGTATGGCGATGGTCGCTTTCAAGGCGGCCTACCGCGACGCCGGCTTCATCCCGTCCGACGACGAGTTGCCCGATTATCTGCCGATGGTGCTCGACTTCGCGGCGTTGTGCCCGCGTGGCCACCGGCTGCTGTGCGGGCACCGTGGCGACCTCGAGCTGCTGCACCGCGGCCTGCGCAAAGCTGAGTCGCCGTATGCCGATGTGGTCAGCGCGGTGATCGCCACACTGCCGGGGCTCGGCAAGCGTGAGCTCGAGCAGGTGGGTGCGGCATGGGACGCGGGCCCTCCTCGCGAGGATGTCGGGGTGGAGCCGTTCGCCCCGCCCGGATACCTCGCCGGACACCGCCCGGAACGGATGCCCACATGAGCGGGTGGGACATGGTGTGGTGGGTGATCCTGCCCTACGCCGCGCTGGTCGTCTTCGTCGTGGGCCACGTGTGGCGGTGGCGCTATGACCAGTTCGGCTGGACCAGCCGCTCCACCCAGCTGCAGGAGCGGCGGCTGCTCAAGTGGGGTTCCCCGCTGTTTCACTACGCCACCTTTGCCGCGATCGCGGGGCATGTGCTGGGCATTCTCATCCCCCGCGCGTTCACCGAATGGATCGGCATCCCGCACCACGTTTACGAGCTGTTTTCCGGCATCGCCGGGTCGGTCGCCGCGATCGGTGTGCTGATCGGCGCCGGTCTGCTGGTGTTTCGCCGCACCATGGTGCCGCGGGTGCGCGCCACCACCAGTGTCGTGGACTACGTGGCGCTGATCCTGCTCGGCATCATCGTCCTGCTCGGTATTTATCTCACGCTCGGGGTGCAGGCGTTCGGTGCGGGCCACGAGTACCGCGACACCGTCTCGGTGTGGTTCCGCAGCCTGTTCGTCGGCAACCCGAACGTGGCGGCGATCGAGCGAGCACCCATCATGTATCAGCTGCACGCCGCCGCGGCGTGGGCAATCTTCGCGGTCTGGCCGTTCAGCCGACTCGTTCACGCCTGGAGCTATCCCGTGTGGTACCTGTGGCGGCCCTACATCGTCATCCGCAGCCGCATCGCCGCGCGGCCCGCCGAGCCGGGCACCGGCGGGCGCAAGTGGCGCAAAATCGGTGTCCCGTACTGACAGCGGGCGGCCCGCGCAGCAACCCACCGGTATTCGCGAAGCCGTACGAACCCTCAATCCCGGCTACTTCTCGCTCGTCATGGCGACCGGCATCGTCTCGACCGCGATGCACTTCCACCACGCGTATGCCCTCTCGGTTGTGCTGCTGTGGCTGACCGGCATCGCCTACATTGTTCTGATCGCGCTGAGCGCCGCTCGAATCATCTTTTTTCGCAAAGAATTTGCCGGTGACCTCGCCGACCCGCTCCGGGGGTTCGGGCTGTTCACGTTCGTCGCAGCGACCGATGTGCTCGGCACGCGGCTGGCCATCGACGCCCATCACCTGGCCGCATTCGTGTTACTCGCACTGGGCTGGACTGCCTGGCTCGTCCTGGGCTACGTCGTGCCCTGGACCGCAGTCCTCGGCCACCCGCACTGGCCAGTGCTGGAGGGCGCCAACGGCACGTGGTTCATCTGGGTGGTTGCCAGTCAGTCCGTGGCGGTGCTCGCCGCCGCGCTGCAGCCCATGGTTGACTCGGGCCGTCGGGAACTGGCGCTGCTCGCGGTGTTCTCCTGGTCGGTCGGTGTGTTCCTTTATGCCGCCGCCGGTATCTTCGTGGCCACCCGCATGCTGCTCTACGACCGCAAGATCTCACCCCACCGTACTGGGTCGCCATGGGCGCCACCGCGATTACCGTGCTCGCCGGGGCACGCATTGTCCAGATGGCCGACGCACCCGTGGTCGTCGTGACGCGTGGTCTGATCGCCGGAACCTCGGTCTTCTTCTGGTCCTTCGGCAGCTGGCTGATCCCGCCACTGGTCGCCGCCGGCATTTGGAGACACGCGGTCCGTCGCGTCCCGCTGCGCTACGAACCAGCCCTGTGGAGTGTGGTGTTCCCGCTCGGCATGTACGGGGTGGGTAGCTACTACCTCGGACAGGCCGATCATCTGCCGATCGTCGAAAAGATCGGCTATCTCGAAAGCTGGGTCGCGTTGGCGGCATGGGCAATCACCTTTCTTGCCATGCTGCAGCATTTGGCGGCCACTATTTGCCTGAGCGGCCGAACACCTACAAGCCCGGTCATCGAGACCTAGTCGCCGTTCCGCCATCTGTTTCGGCAATGACGTTGCGGCGCATCATGCGAGGCGCTATGAGATCGAGGGCAGCGCCATCGCGGTAGCTAACAACCGGACTCGAATAGTGGGATCCACTTGCCCTGGAACCAGAAACCCCACTGTTGCGCGGTCGGCTCGTACAGCGGGTTGACGGTCTGGCCCTGGTACTGGAACGGCGGCGGAGCCGGAGCGTTCGACGGCAGCAGCACCCCCTGGCACGTCGGCAAGGAGTCCCACGAGTCGTCAGGCACCTGCCACCACCACCACGGCGGCTGCCACGGCGGGGACGGAACGGGCGGCCGATGCCACGGCGGACGATGGTCACCGTCCTGGTCCGGAGGGCCACCCGGTGGACCCGGAAGTTGGCTTGGCGGATGGCCGCCGGGTGGACCCGGAAGTTGGCTGGGCGGGGCGCCGCCGGGCGGGCTGTCGGGTGGGCGCCCGCCCAGATTCAGCGGCCCACCGGGGCCCCCGCCGCCCTGCTCCGGCGGAGGCCCGGCCGGCTTACCCGAGTCGAGATCCGGCGGTCCGGTCGGGACTTCTGGAGCCGAGTTGGGCAAGGACCCGCCGCCGGGCCCACCGCCGCCCAGCTCGGGCAATCCGCTTGGACCGCTGGGCATGTCAATCGACGGGGACGAGGGTCCGGTGTCGCTCGGAAGCATAGGCTCCGAGAACGACGGGCCGGGTTCGCTGCCGCCTCCCGGAGACGGGCCGGGATCGCTCGGAGCCATGGGAGATAATCCAGTGGCACTCGCTACGCCGGTGCCCAGCACCAGAAGGTTCACCGTGAGGCCACCCGCAAGGGCGGCCCCGGCAACTAGTCGCTGCGTCCTCATGCTGACTCCCCCCGCCAACCCCTCAGGCAAAAGGCTAGAACCGGCACCTATGACGCCGCTTTGACGACCCTGTCAGCCCTCTGTCGGAACCTGACCGTTACGTGCATCGGCGGCCGGCACCACGATCCGGGCGGTATCCGCGTCAGCCTCGTCCTCGGCGGCCTCCTCCTCCTCGAGGACGTCTCCGCGGCCGAGAGCCGCGTCAATCAGTTCTTTGGCCTTGACGATGACGCCCTCGGCGGTTCCCATCGGTGCGCCCCGAGGGGGCCGGCGGCTTTAGCCGTTGGGGGAATCGGGGCAGGCGAACAGCGTGGGATCGCACGGCTTGTCGGTCCCGTTTCGTAGCGTGGGCGGTATGTCGGAGCGCCGGTTTCGTCGCGCCCCGGGAGGGGTGTCGTCGCTGGGCCTGCATGTGGTGTGGTGCCCGAAATATCGGCGCCGGATTCTGGGTGGGCGAGTGGCCCGGCGGCTGGGCGAGCTGCTGGCGCAGATCGCCGACGAGCACGGCTGGCAGATCGTGGTCAAGGAAGTGATGCCGGATCACGTGCACTTGTTCGTGCGGGTCGGGCCGACCGACGCGCCCGCGCTGGTGGCGCGCGCGTTTAAGGGCCGCACAGCGCGGGTGCTGCGCTGCGAGTTCGCGCATTTGCGTAACCGCGCGAAGTGTTGTGGTCGCCGTCGTATTTCGCGGCATCGGTCGGATACGTCTCGGAGTCAACGGTGCGACGCTACATCGGGCACCAGTGGGATGCGGTGATGGCGTCATGAGGCGTGCGTACGTATTTCGGCTGCGCCCGACGGCACGCCAACATGTGGCGTTGGCTGCGTGTGTGGAGTCGCACCGCGAGCTCTACAACGCGGCGTTGCAGGAGCGCCGGGATGCCTGGTCGCACAGCAAGACCCGTGTCCACTACGGGGATCAGTCGGGCCAGCTGACCGGCATTCGGGCGGTACGCCCGGATGTGGCGGTGTGGTCGTTTTCATCTCAGCAGGCCACGCTGCGGCGATTGAACAAGGCGTTCGCCGGGTTTTTCCGACGGGTGAAGGCCGGTCAGACGCCGGGATATCCGCGGTTCAAGGGCAAAGCCCGCTTCGACAGTGTGGAGTGGCCCAAGGACGGTGACGGCGCCCGCTGGCTGCCCGCGCAGGGGCGCGTGTATCTGCAAGGCATCGGACAGGTCAGAGTCCACGTGCACCGCAAAGTCCAGGGCGGGGTGAAGACGATCCAGATCAAACGCCAGGGCCGGCGCTCGATGCTGGTGCTCTCCTGTGACGAGGTTCCGGCCAATGCGCTGCCGGCGACCGGCCGGCAGGCCGGCATCGACGTCGGCATTGTCCGCTACGCCACCCTCAGCGACGGGACCGGTGTGGACAATCCCCGCTGGGGCCGTGCCGCGGCGGACCGGCTGGCCGCGGCGCAACAGCGGCTGGCCCGCGCCAAGCGCCGATCCAAAAACCGCATCCGCCGGCGCGAGACGGTCGCAGCAAGGCATCGCAAGATCGCCAACCAGCGCAAGGACTTTCACCACCAACGGGCCAGCACGCTCGTGGGCCGCTACGACCTTCTGGTGGTGGAGGATCTCCAGATCGCCAACATGCTACGCCGGGCCAAACCGGTGCCCGACCCCGATAACCCCGGGCAGTACCTGCCCAACGGCGCCCGCGCCAAGTCCGGGCTCAACAGAAGTAACAGTGACGCCAGCTGGGGTCAATTCATCTCGATTCTGCGCGCCAAAGCGGAAGACGCTGGGCGCACCTGGATCGAGGTCGACCCCCGGCACACCTCCGACGGCTGCGAGAACTGTGGACACGCAGCACCGGAAAACCGCGTCACCCAAGCGGAATTCGACTGCCAACACGGCGGTCACAGCGCGCCAGCAGACGAACATGCCGCACGCAACATCCTGCGGGCTGGACTGGCCCTTCACACCCAAGCGGCGTGAGAAGAAGCTGGCGGCTTCCAGCCGTCAGAGAAGTCACGACGGCCACAATCGGGCCGCTTACGAAGTTCACCATCGCATTTCCCCCTTCGTGAGAGCTGTGTTAGCAGCATCGTGCTGCCCGGGCGTTGCCCAACGTAGCCCGCGTAGGTTTCCCCTAGCTGACAGCAGTGAAAAGCGCTGTGTGGGAGCCGGTTTGCTTCAAGTGAACGATTTCACAAAGTGACGCTGCCCCGGATGCAGGTCGTGCTGGTACCGCCCACCCACACGGTGCCGGCGTCGTCGGCGTCGATGAACACCACGCCCCTTCGGCCAAGGCGGGAGCCCTGCGAAACCGTATAGGCCGTCGGGGCTTCGCCGGTGCCGATGAGCCATTGGGCGACGCTCGCGTTGAAGCTTCCGGTGACCGGATCCTCGGACACCCCGACGCGAGGCCCGAAGACTCGCACCTCGAATGCACACTCGGCGCCCGGCGCATGGGCCCCGATCACGCCGAGCATCGCGTCCGGCAGGTTGGAGAAGTCCGGTTCGAGAGCGAGGACTTCGTCGGCGGTCGAGAGTTGCACCGCGGCCCATCCGGGACCGTTGTCAACCCACTGATGGGCGACAACGCCGTCGCGGGTGATGGCCAATGCCGTCACGATCTTGTCCAGGAGCGCCTCGTCAAGGGGGCCGGAACGCACCGTGGGCGGCGCGGCGAACGACAGGGACGTCGGGGTGATGCGCACGTCGATCAGTCCTGCCGCGCATTCCTGGACGACGCGATCGCCCGCCTTGGGTGTGCCGCCGCGCTCAAGCCAGGCGTGGGCGGAACCCAGCGTCGGATGGCCGGCGAACGGCAATTCATCGCCAGGGGTGAAGATACGCAGGCGATAGTCGGCTTCCGGGGCGGTGACGGGAAGCACGAACGTCGTCTCAGAGAGGTTGGTCCAGCGCGCGAAGCGCACCATATCGTCGTCGGGTATGCCGTCACCGTCGAGGACGACCGCGAGTGGATTTCCGAGGTAGGGAGTCGTCGAGAAAACGTCCACTTGTGCGAAGTCGCGGGCGCGGCGCTCGGTCATCGTCAGATCTTGCCCCGCGGCGGCTGCACGTGTCACCCCATTTATCGGCGGGCGCCGCTGTCATTGCCACACAACGGCTTCTGCCCCGATCCACGGCTGAGCCGGAGAACGGGGCAGAATGCTGTCGGCCGGGTCTTTACGGAATCAGGGAGCGCACCGGGTGCGTGATGGCCCAGACCGGGTGTTCGATGTCACCGATGTAGTGACGGACCGGATGACGTGGTCCGGAGTACGGCTGCCACGGATCGGCCGACGCGACGGCCGGAACCACGAGTGCCCCACCGAACGACAAGCCGACGGCAGCCAGTAAGGTGGCGGCTCGCCAACGCAACTTCGACACGTTTCCTCCTCGTCTTCACCTGCGTGGAAGTTAAGAGGCCTGCTCTCAACGCGGTTCATGGTAGTGGCACGGACGTGCCGAAAACTGAAGGCGGGCTGAAGATTTTCTTGTCGGTTACGGTGACTGCCCCACTACCTTGTCGACACCGGCATTCGGCTCTGTACTCGACTGGGCCGCAATCATATTAGCCAGCCGGACGATCTGGGAGCCTAGCTCGTCGATCTGCGCAGTGGTCGCCGCCTGCTGCGCCGTGTCCTCCTCGGCGACACGCTGTACTATCCATGTCGCCACCGTCGCGGTGATCATGCCGATGAGGCTTATTCCGCCCACCACTGCTCCAGCCGGGACAGGGACTTCATAAGCCGACCTCGCCTTCGGTCAATGACGGACATCGTCGCCCTTTGAAGGGCCCGCTCTTTTTTATCGCGTCATCGACCGGGCCGAAACCGTGAGAGCGCTTGTCGTTCGGGCACTGCACCGCCCGTAAGACTGCGTTAACTGCCTAGCCGGAATCGCCTGCGCTCAGGGCGTCGACCAGTGTGACAAGAGCCTGCATCCGGCGCTCGAAGGCACGGCGCCCCCGACTCGGGGGGTCGATCAGCCCGCCGAGGTCTTTGAGCCCGTCCGTGGCGGCGACCAGCAACGCGGCCAGGTCGTTGGCATCGATGGAGCGGGGAAGGTCCCCGTCGGCCTGCGCCTGGCCGATGAGGGCGGCCAGCATGCCCACCCACACGCGCATGTGATCGCGGACTACCTCGGTGACACCGGCGACGCGGGAAAGATCGCGGGTCAGCCGGGAAACGCTGAAGGCACTGGGGTCATCGCGGTGGACTCGCACGAGCGCAAAGGCCACGGCTCGCAGCTGGTCGAAAGGGCGGGTTTCGGAGCTGATCGCCGCCTGCACCGAATCAATCCACTGACGCTGCTTCTCCTCGATGACCGCCAACGCAAGCTGCTCTTTGGACGAGAAATGAAAGTAGAACGCTCCCTTGGTCAGTCCGCTTCGTGCGATGAGCTCGGCCATCGTCGCCTCGGCATACCCGCGTTGCGCGAACACCTCCGCGGCGGTCTGGAGCAGAAACGCGCGCGTCGCGGCACCCTTCGGTGTGACCGGGGCGGATGACACAAGGCAAGGCTAGCACAAACCGACCGCGCGGTACGTCTAGACATACCGCTCGGTCGGTTTTATTCTGTCTTCCATCGACCTATCAGGAAGGGTGACAGCCATGGACTATAACGGCCAACGGGCGCTGGTGACGGGCGCCTCATCCGGAATCGGGGCGGCATTCGCCCGCGAACTGGCCAGGCGCGGCGCCGATCTCGTTCTGGTCGCCCGCTCAGAAGACAAGCTCACCGCGCTCGCGGAAGAATTGCGCGCTTCGTTCGGCGTGGGCGCCGACGTCGCGGTCGCGGATCTGGCCGAGCCATCGGCGGCCAGTGACCTGGCCGCCGAGCTGCGCGCGCGCGACCTGTCGATCGACATCCTGGTCAACAACGCCGGCTTCGGGCTGTTCGCGCTCCTACACCAGGCCGATGGCGGCGTGCTCGCCGACATGATCCGCGTCAATGTCGCCGCGCTGGTCGACCTCACGCGGCTGTGTCTGCCCGGGATGTTGGAGCGCGACCGCGGCGCAATCATCAACGTCGCGTCGACGGCGGCGTTTCAGCCGGTTCCCTACATGGCGGTCTACGGCGCGACAAAAGCGTTCGTCCTCTCTTTCACCGAGGCGCTGTGGGCCGAAACCCGCGGTACAGGCGTGCGCGTGACCGCGATCTGCCCTGGATCCACCGACACCGCTTTCTTCGACGTCGCCGGCGACGACGCGCAAGTCGGCAGGCGCATATCCCCGGAGCGCGTGGTAGACACCGCACTTCGCGCGCTGGACCGCCGGGCCAGCACCACGGTCACCGGCGCCGGGAACCGGCTGCTGACGAACGCCCCGCGGCTGGCCCCGCGTCAGTTGGTAGCCCGCATCGCAGCGATCACCATGCGTCCCGCCAACCACAGCCAACGGAGCGAGAAGCCGAAGGTGTGACCGTGTCGGCGGCCGACGCGTACCCGGCGCCGGATGCCTTTGGTCAATCCAGACGCGTTGCGGCCACGGCCCAGAACGGCAAATGCACTCGGTGGTCTTTCAAAAGCGGTCCGATGACCGCCAGCCGCTCTTGCACCGGCTTCATCTGCTCGGCAAGGTCCTGCCGGTCGGCCAGCTGGGACATGTGGGAGAAGAATTCGGGGTTGAAGTTGCCTTGATACGTAGTGGGCCCGAGGTCATCGAGGCGCCATCCCGCGGCCGGCAGCACCCGCTCGAAGTTGTCCCGAGGCAAGCCTTCCCATTCGAGCCCATTGACGTTGTGCTGTCCGAACTCGAACATGAACAGTCGCGCCCCCGGTTTGGTCGCTCGGTGCAGGGCTTGCGCGTAGCGACGCTGTGTCTCCTCGTCGCCGGAGAACACGTGGTAGAACGCGCAGTCAACGACCGTGTCGAAGCGGTTCTGGAGTCCGTCGAGTTTCGTCGCATCCGCCAGCTGGAAGTTCACCGTCACCCCGGCGCGCTCGGCGTTGCGCCGGGCGCGGTCGATCGCCGCGGGCGAACTGTCGATCCCGGTAGCCGAGTAGCCCCTCGACGCGTAATAGATCGCGTGATGGCCCGGGCCGGTTCCCGGGTCGAGTACCTCACCCCGCACCGCACCGTAGGTCACCAGCTGCTGCACCACCGGCTGGGGCCCGCCGATGTCCCACGGCGTCAACGTAATCCGCTCATCGCGATACAACTCGTCGAAATCCGGTCTGCCAATTTCGTTAGTCATACTCGACACCGTACGCCCGACGACGCGCTGGTGTCGTGGGCAAAACACCGGTCAGGCGAGAAGGCGATCCCGGCGAGGGAAACCTCGGCGCCTATCTCTGCGTCGACCCTGTTCACAGCAGCCTCGGACCTAAACCTGGGCCCTCGCTCAGCCAGCGGTCCTACGCTCGTGGCAAATGCCGACGCCGGGGGGTGGTGTAGGTGGCAACGCACATGGCGCGCTGGAACAGCGCCGCACAGCTATTGCCCGCGGTGGTGGCCGCGGTGGGTCTGATCGTCCTGGTTGTCTTCGGTGTGGATGCAGGCCACACCCCGACCGTGAAAACTGTTGCGGGCGTGGGTGTGACGTTAATGGACGACAGCACGGACGACACGACTGACGATGCGACAGACGATTCGACGGATGACGACGACTGGGCGCAGCAACAAGAAGAAGAGCAGGACGAGGAAGAGCAGCAGGAGCAGGACGAGCAGAACGAGCAGCAGGCGCAGCTGGCGCAGCAGCAGGCGGAACAACAAATGGAGCAGTCCGAGCAAGAGGCCGAAGAGCAGAACGAGCAGGCCGAGCAACAAGCCCTCGAGGACGAGCAGCAGGCCCAGATGGACGAGCAACAAGCCGGCCAATAGCCCGGCCAATAGCGCTGCCGGCCTGTGCCCCTATTTTCGGGTGGCAGTGACGTAGGTAAAGGAATCAACCGTCTCGGCGGCAGCGTCGTCGTCCCGTGGAGGCCGGGAAAGACCGTTGGCGGCGAACAAGTCCGCTACGTTCGTCGCAGCGGTTTTCCAGCCGTGCGCGGCCAGGTACTCCCCGACATCGTTGCGGTCGCCTTCGTACCACAGGTCGGTCATCTCGATGTCGAAGCCGTGCTCACGCCAGCGGTCGATGGCTTCGTGCATGCGGTCTCGCATCATGCTGACCGCGCCGCTGCTGCCCGAGATGTTCTCCGACGCGAACCGGCTCCCCGAGGAGCTCAGCGCGGTGATGTTGTCGAGCAGCCGATCCTGCGCATCCGGCGGCAGAAATGCGAGCAGTCCTTCGGCGCTCCACGCGGTGGGCTGCGCAGGGTCGAAACCCGTCTGCCGCAGGGCCGCAGGCCAGTCGTGGCGAAGATCGATCGCGACCGCCCGGCGATCAGCGGTTGGCGCGGCGCCCATGTCGGCCAGCATTCGGGTCTTGAACTCGATCACGTCCGGTTGGTCGATCTCGTACACCGTCGTACCCGACGGCCAGGGCAACCGATAGGCACGCGCATCCAGCCCCGACGCGAGGATGACCGCCTGACGGATCCCCGCTCTCGTTGCGTCCATGAAGAACTCGTCGAAGAACTTGGTGCGCACGGCCATCATTTCGGTCATCCGATGCATACCGAACTCGGCGCCGCCATCAACCTCCACGGGATCGAGTTCACCGCCGGCCATCCGGGTGAAGAAGTCCACCCCGACTGCGCGAACCAGCGGCTCGGCGAAGGGATCGTCGATCAAGGGGTCGGCTCCTCGGCTGGCCAAAGCTCGCCCCACCGCAACCCCGGTTGCGGTGGCTCCGACGCTGGTCGCGAGATCCCAGGTGTCGTTGTCCGTCCGTGTCATGTCGACCCTCTCCGTGCGGCTGCTTGCCCAAAAAAGCCTTGCGGCTGAATCGGATTCCGAATGTACGCCCCGAAACTGTGGGTTCTCGCCCACGGTGACGCGGCAAAGACCAGCTGAGGGTTTGTCCTTGGCCCATGGGCGACATCGTGCCGGCGGCACGGACAGCGGTGAAAATCTCGTCGGAAAGATGCAACGATGTTGAGGGGGGCGTCTCACGGGAGCTGACCGAGTGTGAATGTGCCACCACTGGACCCAGAGCTGGCGGCCCGTTTGGCCGAACTCTACCGGCAGCTGCACCGTGATCCGGAGCTGTCGTTGCACGAGCATCAAACCGCTGCGCGGGTGGTCGCGGCGCTCGCACCGACGGGTTGTGAGCTCAGCACGGGCGTGGGCGGAACCGGCGTGGTGGCGGTCCTTCGCAACGGCGCCGGTCCAGTGGTGATGCTGCGCGCGGATATGGACGCTCTTCCGGTGGCCGAGGACACCGGCCTGCCCTATGCCAGCACCAAGGAGGCCGTCGACCCGTTCGGCAACACGCAGCCGGTCGCGCATGCCTGCGGGCACGACATGCACACCGCCTGCCTGGTCGGTGCGCTCGAGATGCTGTCACGGGCCCGCGGGGAATGGTCGGGCACTATCGTCGCCGTGTTCCAGCCCGCCGAGGAGCTCGCGTGCGGCGCCCGGGCGATGATCGATGACGGGCTCTTCGAGCGGTTCCCCCGACCGATCATCGTCTTGGGCCAGCACGTCGGGCCGCTGCCGGCGGGGACGATCGGCCATGGTCAGGGTCCGATGATGGCGGGCGCCGATTCGGTTCAGGTCAAGCTGTTCGGGCGGGGCGGCCACGGCTCGCGCCCCGAAGACACCATCGACCCGGTGGTGATGGCCGCCGCCATCGTGCTGCGGCTGCAAGGCGTCGTCGCGCGGGAAGTCCCGTCGAACGAACGCGCGGTCGTCAGCGTCGGGCGCCTTCAAGCCGGCACCAAGGACAACATCATCCCCGAGACCGCCGAATTGGGCATCAACATGCGCACCTACTCCCCCGCCGTCCGCGAGCAGGTCCAGGCCGCAATCGAACGCATCGTGCGCGCCGAGGCGGCGGCGAGCAACGCCGTCAGGGAACCAGAACTCGACTGGAACCTGCACGCGCCGGTCCTGATCAGCGATCCTGCCGCCACGGCCACGACCGTCGCCGCACTGCAACGCCAGTTCGGCGCTGAGCGGTTGATGCCGCTGCCGCCCCTGTCGGCCAGCGAGGATGTCGGGGCTTTCGGCGAGGCGATCGGCGCGCCGACGGTCTTCTGGTTCTGGGGCGGTGTCGATCCCGACGTGTTCGCCGACGCAATCAGCAAGGGCCGTATGCCTCCGGCCAACCACTCCCCGCAGTTCGCGCCCGTGCTCGAACCCACGCTCGCCACCGGTGTGCAGGCCATGACCGCCGCCGCGCTGTGCTGGCTGACAGCCGCTTGACCACCGGCCACGGTCACGTCAGCAAACCTTAGGCAGTCCTGCCGGCGGCTGCCCCACCGCGACGGTGCTCCACCCAGCGGTGATCACGGCGCTCGGGCTGCGGCTGCAACGCCGTTATGCCAAGCTCGGTCTCGCCAGCGGCCCGTGTGCGGGGAGACGGGGGGATCAGTGCCAAGCCGGCTAACGGCTTCACGGCTAACCGATTGCTGCGGTTTAGTACGCTACGCTGCGGCGACTCGTGCGACCGAAAGATCTTGATGACACACCGGATGCCCGGCGAGACCCTGAGGCAGCGGATCGTTGCGATGCCCCACGGTGAGCCGCGCCGAGGCAGCCGTGTCAGCTACTCCGTCCCGTGGCCGAACGACGGCCGCTCTTCGGCGCGGCGCCCGACAGACACCGGCGAGCTGAGAGCCATCCGCCGCCACGCCGCGCGCGATGACTCGCCGCCGCCCAAGATCGTCAGCCGGGATCGCGTGCGTGAAAACGCCCCCACGCGACACGGCGAGGCGCGGTCGTCCACCCGCGGACAGCACCGCTGGCCGGTGCTGGCGGTCATCGGGATCGCGCAGCTGATGGTGGTGCTCGACACCACGATCGTCAACATCGCGCTGCCGTCGGCGCAGACCGATTTGGGATTCGGCACCGACAGCAGGCAATGGATCATCACCGCCTACTCACTTGCCTTCGGCAGCCTGTTGCTGCTCGGCGGGCGACTGTCCGACGTCGTCGGGCGGCGTCGCACCCTTTTGATCGGGCTGCTGGGTTTCGCGGCCGCCTCCGCGGCCGGTGGTGCGGCGACCGGGTTCGCGATGCTGGTCGCCGCGCGCGCCTTGCAAGGGGTGTTCGCCGCCGTGCTGGCCCCCGCCGCGTTATCCACCCTCAATGTCACTTTCACCGACGCCAGGCAACGCGGTAAGGCGTTCGCTGTCTACTCCGCGATCGCGGCCGGCGGCGCCGTTGTGGGCTTGTTGCTCGGGGGCGCTCTCACCGAGTGGTTGTCCTGGCGGTGGTGTCTATACGTCAATCTCGGCTTCGCGATTCCCGCGGCGGCCGGGGCGCTGGCGTTCGTCGCCGCGAGGGACGACCGCCACGACCGGGTCGGGTTGGATTGGCCCGGCGTCGTCAGTGCCTCCGGGGGACTGTTCTGTCTGGTCTACGCGCTGTCCAACGCCGAAACACATGGCTGGAGCGCGCATTTGACGATCGCCATGTTCGTCGCCAGCGCGGTGCTGCTGATCGGGTTCGCGGTGATCGAGGCACGGGTGAGCGCGCCGTTGCTGCCGCTGCGCATCATTCGCGACCGCAACCGCGCCGGGTCGTATCTGGCGATCGCGGTCGCGTTCTGCAGCCTGTTCGGCGCGTTCCTGTTCCTCACCTATTACCTGCAGCAGAACCTCGGCTACAGCCCGATGAAGACCGGTGTGGCGTTTCTGCCGCTGGCGGCCGGCATCGGGATAGCCGCCGGCGCGTCCACCACCCGGCTTCTGCCACGTGTCGGGCCGCGGCCACTGATTCCCGCCGGAATGTTGCTCGGCGCCGCCGGGATGTTCTGGTTGACGCAGCTGAGCGTCGAGTCGACCTACCGCG
The DNA here is from genome assembly GCA_963811535.1 of uncultured Actinomycetota bacterium. Classification (GTDB taxonomy): domain Bacteria; phylum Actinomycetota; class Actinomycetes; order Mycobacteriales; family Mycobacteriaceae; genus Mycobacterium. The sequence continues at coordinate 1,205,189 of CAWERF010000006.1, forward strand.
CCGACGTGGTCGGGCCGATGATCCTCGTCGGCCTCGGCATGGGCCTGGCCTTCTCGCCGGCGGTGGTGACCGCCACCGCCGGGGTGGCTCACGCCGACGCCGGCGTCGCCTCCGCGATGGTCAACACCAGTCAGCAGATCGGCGGCGCCGTCGGCACCGCCGCGCTCTCGACGATCTTCGCCTCGGCGCTGACGCGCTACCTGACCGCCAACCAGCCGGTCCCCGACTTGCGGGCCGCCGCGGCCATCCACGGCTATACCGTCGCGTTCAGGGTCAGCTGCGGGCTCTTCCTGGCCGGGATGCTGCTCACCGCGCTCCTGCTGCGCAGCGGGCGCCTGCCCGACAGCCACTCCGGGAAGCCCACCGACCGGTCGGCGACAACCGGGCGAGGCGGTCGGGGTGAGCTCCGCGCGGCGCCGCAGCCGCCCGCGCCCGACGCCGACCGCGGGCCGCCGGATGCCGACGCACCGCGGCACCGCCGCGCCGCCGAGCTGCTCGGCCAGGGCATCAACCGCGACGCAGTCGCGCTCATCCTCGACCTAGAGCACCGCATCGCTCACCTGGAAGCCGACAACAGATACCTGACCCAGCGTCTGTATCTCGCCGACCCCGACTACCGCGACCGGTAGTTGTGGCGGTTTCGTGTTAGGCGGGATAATTGACGCAACTCCATGATGGGCCGCTATTGCAGCAGCTTGCGCCGCATCGCCTCGGCGACGGCGGCCGCGCGATCGCCGACGCCGAGCTTTTCGTACAGCCGCTGGACGTGGGTCTTCACCGTCGACGGTGCCAGATAGAGCTCCTTGGCGATGGTGGGAATGGTTTGACCCTGCGCGATGCGATCCAGCACCTCACGTTCACGCCCGGTCAGCACGGGCCCCGCAGGCTCGGCCCGGCGGCGGATCTCTCCAGCCAGGCTCGCCGCCACGCTCGGCGACACCACGTCGCGGCCCTTCGCGCAATCCAGCACCGCGTTGATGATCTCGGACCGCGTGGACTCCTTCGGCAGGAATCCCGCCGCGCCCTCTTGCAAGGCTTGATAAACGATCGCCGACTCATCATGCGCCGACAACAACAACACCCGGGTCGGCAGCTCGTCACGCTTTATCGCCGCGGCTACCTCAGCGCCGTCCATGCCCGGCATCCGGAAGTCGAGCAACGCGACCTCGGGTCGGTGCGTCTTGATCAATTCGAATGCGGTGGCGCCGTCTTCGGCTTCGGCGACCACCTGCACTGACCCGCTAGCGTTCAGCGCGCGCACGACACCCTCGCGGTACAGCGGGTGGTCATCGGCCACCACAACGTGCACTTTCTCCGTCGCCGCCGCGCCGGTCATGGTCTTAGCTTCCCACAGACGTCGCCTCAGTATCCCCCAATTGGGGGACATCGGATTCGTCCCGATTACCGGCTGTTCGCCCGACGCACCAGCGGAACCGGTTCGCCATAGTCGTGTGATGCCCGCAAACCGAAACACCATTGCGGCCAAGCGTATCGAGGTGACTGAAATGACCAGTGGTGAAGACTATTGGGCCCGCCCGGATCGACGGCTCGGGGTTGTCGGTGGCCTGGGCCCCCGGTCGATCGTCCGGTTTCACGCATTACTGTGTGAGAGCTATCGGACGCGTTCCGGCGCGAATCCCGACATGTTGCTGCACAGCGTTCCGGCTGACCCGAAATTCGGGCATGCGCTGGTGACCGGGTCATTCGGGCTCAGCGAGGAACGGGTATTCGGGCAAATGCTGAACGAGGCCTGTGGTTCCCTTCGAGCCGGCGGCGCCGACTTCATCGCTATTGCCTCCAACACGCTGAATTGCCTTTTCGCAGTGGACGGTTCGGCACCCATCAGCATCGTTGGGGCAACGTGCCAGCGGGTCCAGCAGTTCGGCGCGCGCCGTGTCGGTCTGCTCGCGAGCACCGCCACGGTGTCGTCGCGGGCATACGAGGTTGAGCTTGGGGCCGCCGGCATCGAGGTCGTCACGCCGACGGCACGCGGCCAAGAAGTCATCGATGAGGTCATCAACGCATCGATCGGGTCCCCTCGCCCGGTGTCCTCGGCGTCGGCGCTTCTTCCGGTGTTGGTTGACCTGAGCGACGAGGTGGACGCGGTGGTGCTCGGGTCCGTGCATCTGTCCGAGATCTTTGACGACACCGAGCTGGTCGGCAAGCCAGTGATCGACAGCGCCCAGAGCTTGGCCGACGCGTGCTGCCACGTCTTGCTGGCTCGCGAGCCGATCTGGCTTGTGCAGCAACGTCTTTCGGCAGGCCGGCCCGGGTCGGGCCGAGGACTTCGTGGCGCGCTCCGCAGGAATCTGGGCGCCATGGACGCACCCGTTCTGGCGGGGTCGGCGTCATAGACACCGTGCGCAGGTGTGGTTGATCCGACGCCGTCGGTGTTCCTGTTCAGCGCTGCAACGGCAGCTCAACCCGGATGTGCGTTCCGACAGGCTCATCGACCCAAGTGAATCGTCCACCCGCGGCTTCGACCCGCGCCCGATGCGAAGCCAGCCCGATGTGCCCCTCTCCGAGCCGGCGTGCCGCGGTCTCACTCGTCATTCCGACACCGTCATCAGCCACGTCGAGCCAACACCTATGATCTGCGATTCCGAGTTTGACTGATGCCTGACTGGCGTGCGAATGACGAACGATGTTGGACAGCAACTCCCGAACCACTCCGAACACGATCGGGTCGGCCGGGCTTCGTGTCGGGTAATCGACGTCGGTCGTGATCTGGATGCCCGATCGATCTGCAGTGAACGAGGCGATTTGTTCAACCGCCGCGCCCAAACCGACCTGGTCGAGAACGGCCGGATGCAGCTCGAAAGTCGCTTCACGAAGGCGTTTGGAGGTGTTCTGCAGTATCGCCAACGCACGGTCAAGCTCTTCGCCGGGCCCTGTGCCGGCCAGCTCGAGCAGCTCTTGCCGCACCAGCAGCACGTCCTGAAGCGGCCCGTCGTGAATGGACTCCGAGATTCGACGCTGCGCGGCTTCCGACGCGGTCATCGTGTCGGCCAGCAACTCCTCACGCAACGCGCTGAGACCGGCAATCGAGTTGGCATGCCGCTGCTCGACATACACCGCCACAAAGGCCGTGGCACATAGGAATCCGTACATCGCGAACAGGAACCATGTCTGCGGCCAGCCCAGCTGGTCTGCCATCACCGGGTCTTGAAGCACGGCGAACGCGAACGCCACGACGGTGATCATCAGCACTACGGCGGCCCGTCGCCACGACACCTCCAGGCCCACCAAGATCGGCAGCAATGCCATCACCAGCAGGGGAATGTACCCACCCGTCGACAGCAATTGAAAGCCCGTCAACATCACCACATCGATGATCGTGAAGACGAGCTGCAACCACTGGCCCGCCAGGGCCCTGCCGGCCCGCGAAAAGGCCAATATCAAGGCAAATAGCGCAGCGACCGCGTACACCGCGAGCAGAGCACTTTGGTTCGGCCACTCGGAGCGGGCCGTGCTGACGAGCATGGCACCGAGCATGAGCGCCACGACACCGATCCGAAGCACCGATGCGATCCGAAACGAGCGCAACTGATGGTGCTGGCGTACGCGGTCGAGACCTGGGCTGCTCGTCGCCACTTGGACACCTTATTAATGGCGCCCGTTTGACCTGCCCGGTTTGCGGTAAAACGGTCACGCCACCCGCAGCAACCCGAACCCGAAACCGGTACCGAAACCGCGTCGCAACGCCAGGTGGATCCAGATCAGCGCATAAGGCTCGAGCAGTCGGGCCAGCGTCAGATCGCCGGCGTCGACGACCTCGAAACCCAGCTCCGCGACCAGCCCGCCGGTGATGTTTTTCGCCGCGGCGTCGTCACCGCAGACGAACATGACCGGCGCTTGCGGCAGCGGCGGCGCATCCATCATCGGCGCGCCAATCTGGTTCATCGCCTTACAGACTCGCGCGCCCGACGCCCAGCCGGCGACCTGCTCGGCGCCCGAGGTGGTATGGCCGACCTCGAGCGAGGTGACGTCGGGAGTCAGCGGGTTGGTGCAGTCCACCAGCACCTTGCCGGCCAAGTCGCCGCAATCCACGATGGCCTGCCGCGTTGGTTGCCACGGCGTGCACAGCACCACCACGTCGGCGCCCTTGACGGCCTCGCGGTTGGTGGTGACCGGCGCGCTCAGCGACGCGTTACTTGGCGGCATTGGGTTGTGGCACACCGAAGCTGACGTCGTGGCCACGCTGCTGCCACGCCGCGCCCAACGTGCTGCCGACCGAACCTGCCCCGATAATCGCAATCTTCACGAGTTTGTTCCTCCTGACAGCCGGCATCGCGCCGATCGTCGGCCGGTCGGCCCTCGCGACCTCCCACAGGTGCGTTGCGCTTCCTAACAATGCTTGAATTCAAGCATTTATGCAAGGGCTTGGGGCGATAGCCTTTGATGCGTGAACGACGGCCCGTCGACGGGGAAGCGCGGTATCTATGGAGTCCCGGCATCGCCGTCGGCCTGGGACAGCGTCGACCACCTGCTCAGCGACTGGGCCCGCGAGCGACCCGACCTGGACTTCACCCCGGTGGGGGTGATCACCCGGCTCGCCCGGGTCCGTACCCGGCTGGAACGCCACCTGGCGGAGGTGTTCGCCGAACACGACCTCACCGCCGCCGACTTCCAGGTGCTGGTGAACCTGCGCCGCTCCGGCGCGCCCTACCGCATGCCGCAGGCCCGGCTGATGGAAGCGCTCGGGCTGACCTCGGGCACGGTCAGCCTGCGACTGGACCGGCTGGTCAAGGCCGGCACCGTGACACGCGAGCCGGACCCCGATGATCGCCGGGGCAGCCTCATCCGGCTCACCGAAGAGGGGCAACGACTGTTCGACGTCATCGCCCCGGAGCACCTCGCCAACGAGGATCGGCTGCTGTCCGCTCTGTCCGAGGACCAGCGCCGCACCCTCGCCGATCTGCTCCGCCACCTGCTGGCCTCCCTCGAGGCGCAGCGGCGTCCCGTCGCCACAAGCCTTGGGCTGAGCCTTGAATCGGCGGTCGTGGCGCGGCGCCGCCGGCAGGTGGTAGGCCTGTCGGACACGCCCGGTCTGCTGGTCGGAACGGTCGACCCCGACGGCCCCGCCGATCGCGCGGGCTTAGCGCGCGGTGACCTCATCGTCGAGATGAACGGCCGACCGGCGCTGAGCGCGGTGGCGTTGGCCGAGCTTCTCGCCGAGCTGCCCGCCGATGACTGCCTGCGGCTCACCGTATTGCGGGGCGACGAACCCCGGACGTTCGAAATCAGGTGGTGAAACGTGTCCGGCAGAGCCGCCGGTCCGCCGATTGGGGGATGTGGGTTTCATCCGGTGGACTACCCGGTCGTAGGACAGACATCGACACGACGGTGGGCCAATGTAGGGGAGTGCCTAACCGCCAGGCCTGGCCGAACGAGCAGCCTTCTCAAGGGGAACAACCATGCGTCTCGCTGATTACCATCTCGCCGAACGCGTCGCGGTAACCGTCGCAGCCGTCGCCGTGTTCGTCGGTGCCGCCGTCGGATTGCCGGTAATGGCTCACGCCGGCACCTCCCAGATCGCCGGTCCGCACTCCGCGATCACCGTGCACCACTGACGGTGTCCCGCCCCACGACGACGCCGGCGGCTCGCTCGATCGGTTTGATCGCCGCGGTGAAGTCCGAGTCGGGACCAAGCTCACGAATCACCACCTCCCACAGCCGCCCTACCGCTTCGGCGGCTTCCATCGACACCCCGAGGGCTTTCGCCTCCTGCAGGTAGAGCCGGACATCCTTGACCATCAGCCCGGTGGCAAAGCCGAAATCGAAGGTGCGCGGAAGAATGGACCGCGGGAACTTGTCGCGGCTGGCGTTGGTCTCGCCTGAACCCGCGTTGAGAACGTCGATCATCACCGCGGGGTCCAAGCCGGACTTCACGCCCATGACGACCGCCTCGCATGTCGCGATCAGTCCGGTGGCCGACAGCATGTTGTTGACAAGCTTCATCGTCTGCGCTGAGCCGGGCTTCTCCCCGACATAGAACGGCCTGCCGAGCGTCTGCAGCGCCGGCTTCAACACCTCGAATTCGGTTCGGGGACCCGACACCATCACCGCGAGCGTCCCCTTGTCGGCGCCGCCGACTCCCCCACTGACCGGGCTGTCGATCGCAGAGATGTTGTTCTTGGCGAGAAGACCGTGGATCTGCGCCGCCACGTGGCTTCCCACTGTTGAGAAATCGACGAAACGCGTGACCCATGACCCGTCGATCACGCCGCCGCGGCCGGTGGCGACATCGAGGCACGCCTGCAGCGAGGGCAGGCTCGCCATAACCGTCTCGACCCGATCGGCAACGTCTTTCGGCGACGACGCGGCCTGCGCTCCAACGGAGACAATCCGGTCGAGGGCCTCTTTGCGGGTATCGAAAGCAACGAGTCGATGATCGGCCTCTACTAGCCGACGCGCCATCGGAAACCCCATGTTTCCCAGACCGATAAACCCGATTTCCACTGTGCCCGTCCCTAGGCCGACCCTAGCTCTGGTCCAACTCCGCGAACGTTTCGCGGGCGACGCGGAAGCTGTCGACGGCGGCCGGTACACCGGCGTAGACGGCGACCTGCATGAATATCTCGCGGATCTCGTCTCGCGTAACGCCGTTGGTCAGCGCGGCCCTGATGTGTGTCCGCAATTCGCGTGGCCGGTTGAGGACCGAGACGATGGCCAGGGTGAGCATGCTCCGGGTTTTCCAGGACAGCTCCTCACGTCCCCACACTGCGCCCCAACAGTATTCAGTGACAAGATCCTGGAACGGCTTGGTGAAGTCGTCCGCGTCCCTCATCGCGTTGTTGACATACGCTTCGCCGAGCACGGCAGAGCGTACTTCGAATCCCTTGTCGTATGCGTTTGTCATGACCAGGCCTCGTCGCCGGCGATTGTCGCGCGGTGAAGGGTTGGTTGCGAGGACGCGTCGTCGAGCAGGTTCTCGACGCCACCGACGCCGGTGATTTCCACACCCAATGCAGGGGTCAGCGCAACCGTCTCAACCATCGAAATCCCTTCACTGCGCGCTTGACAGATGCACGACCACGGTTTTGGTGGCGGTAAAGGTGTCCAGCGCCTCGTATCCCTTTTCACGTCCGTATCCGGATTGCTTGAAGCCGCCGAACGGCAGCTCCACTCCCCCGCCTGCGCCGTAGGTATTCACATAGACCTGTCCGGCGTGTATTTCGGCTGCGAGTCGATGCGCGCGTGAGATGTCACTGGTCCAGACCGCCCCCAGCAACCCGTACTGCGTCCCGTTGGCCAAAGTGATCGCCTCGCCCTCGTCACGGAATGAATTGACCGTCAGCACAGGGCCGAAGATCTCTTCCTGGGCGACTTGCGAAGCCGGATCCACGTCGTCGATCACGGTGGACGAGAAGTAGGCGCCGTCGGCCAAAGCCGGTTCGTCGGGAACATCGCCGCCGTAGATGATTTCACCCTTGGTGTTGCCGGAAATCATCGACCGCACCCGGTCCTGCTGCTTGCGGGAGATGAGGGGCCCAAGATCGTGGTCCTCGACGCCGGGCCCGATCGTGACGAGCTGGAATCGCCGGCAGACCAAGTCAACCAGCGTGTCATGAATCGAATCGTGCACCAGCAGCCGCGAGCCGGCCGAGCATGCCTGGCCTGCGTTCTGCACAATCGCCTTGGTGATGAACTCGGCGGCGCGCGGTAGGTCGGCGTCGGGGAAGACGATCTGAGGCGATTTGCCGCCCAATTCGAGGGTTGCGGGGGGCTACCGCCTCAGCGGCGGCGTGCGCGACCACCGAACCGATCCGGGTCGAGCCGACGAATCCGATGTGGTCGACGCCGGGGTGCGCCGACAGCGCAGCGCCTGCCTCAGCGCCGATGCCGGTCACCACGTTGAACACGCCTGGTGATAGGCCGGCTTCGAGGGCTAACTCCGCGAAAGCCACCGCAGTCCTGGGCGTTTCGTCGGCAGGTTTGGCCACAGCGCAATTGCCGGCGGCGATTGCCGCAGCGACCGCACGGGCCAGCAGCTGCATAGGGTAATTCCAGGCGATGATGTGCCCGGTGACACCGAACGGCTCGCGCCGGGTGTACACGTGTAGATCCGCCGAGAGCGGGATGGTCTGGCCGTAGTACGTGTCGATTGCGTGGCCGTAGAAACGGAAGTACCGCGCCGCCACGAGCGCGTCGGTGCGGGCCTGGGTCAGTGGCTTGCCGGTGTCTTCGCTCTCGATCACAGCCAGGCGTTCGCGATCGCGCTCGATGAGATCGGCGATCCTTGTCAACAGCGCCGCCCGCTCGGCAGGGCTCGTTGTTCGCCACATCCCGAAGGCACCGCCCGCCGCGTTGACGGCGCGATCTATCTCATCTGCGCCACCGCGCGCAACCGCGCCGAGGGGTCGACCGGTCGACGGGTCGATGTTGTCGTAAACCTGCGGGGATGCGACCGACTCGCCGTCGATGAACGACTGCGTCGTGGTATGGGCCTCCACCCCGTAACTACACATTACTGTATATTTTTTGTCAAGCTTAGGCGGAAGGCGTTGACATGGTGGTTGGCCGGCGAGGACGACCGACGCAGGCCGAGGCCGCGCAGCTGCATCACACGTTGCGAAAAGCGGGCGTCGAGACGTTCCTGAAATACGGCTACGACGGCACCACCATGGACGCGATCGCGAGGGCGGCCGGCATCACGAGGCGAACGCTCTACGCCCGCTACCCGGACAAGCGCGCTGTGTTCCTCGACGTCATCCCGTGGGCACTGGCCCGCAGGACCGAGCGCGGGTTGAGCCAGGACCGGGACGACGAGGACCTTCGCGCCGCGCTCAGCGCAATCGGGCGCGGCGCGCTCGCCCGGGCGTTGGACCCCGACACCCTGCGGTTGACACAGATAGCGAGGAACGAATCGGCGCGGTTTCCCGAATTCGCGCTCAGCGCACAGACGATGACCTGGTCGGCGAGGCAACGAGAGGTCATGGACCTGCTTCGGTACCACCAGGAGGCAGGAAACGTCCGGGTCGAGGATCTCGAGGTGGCGGCGGGGCACTTTCTTGCGATGATCGAACTTCTGCCCGCGCGGCTGGCGGATTTCGGTATCTTCCGCAGCGAAGAGGAAGAGGAGCGCCACCTGCAGCACGCCGTCAATCTCTTCCTCGGCGGGATCCTGCCGCGCGACTGATCACTGGACAAGGAGGCGCCGCCCGCAATGGCACTGCCCGATCTCGTCCTCGTCCACGGCGGCGCGCACGCCGGCGACTGCTGGGATCTCACCATTGCCGAATTGGCCCGTCAGGAGCCGGAACTGCGTGTCCTCGCGGTCGACCTGCCCGGTCGTTGCGGCAAGCCGGCCGACCTCGCGGCCGTCACCCTCGCCGATTTCGTGGATTCCGTGGTAGCCGACGTGGAGGACGCTGCACTCGGTGACGTTGTGGTCGTTGGACATTCGTTGGGTGGATTGACCGTCCCGGGTGTCGTGGCCAAGCTCGGCGCTGGGCGGGTGCGCGAGATGATCATGTTGGCGGCATTCGTTCCGCCGCAGGGCTTCTCAGTGGCGGGGGGCACTGCGCGGGCCGCTGGCGCCCTTGGCACGGTCGGCCGCTGTGGTGAGCAAGTCGTTCCCGATGTTCGTCGCCGCGGCGCGGTTCGCGTTCTGCAACGGCATGACGCGCGAGCAACGCAGGTTCGCATTGTCGCGCCTGTACATGGAGTCCGTGAATGTCATTGTCGAGCCGGTCGACCGCAGCGACATGCCCGAGGACGTGCCCAGGACGTGGGTCATGACACTGCGGGATCGGGCGCTGTCGGCGCGACAGCAGCACAACTGTATGACGGCACTCGGCGGCGTCGACACCATCATCTGCCTCGACACGTGCCACGACGCGATGATCAGCGAACCGAAACGGTTGGCGGCGATCCTGATTGACCGCTGCCGGCGTCGCGCCAAGTACGCGTGAACGTACACTTTGCGATGTGGTGAAGGCGCGGCGGGGACGACCAACGCGGGCCGAATCGACGCAACTTCATCAACAGTTGCGTGAAGCGGCCGTCTCGGCCTTCTTGGAGTACGGCTACGACGGCGCGACCATGGAGACGATCGCGCAGACCGCCGGCATCACCAAGCGAACGCTGTATGCGCGATATCCGGACAAACGCGCGGTGTTCCTCGACGTCATCCCTTGGGCGTTCAGCCGCTCTGTCGAGCGGGACTCGAGTCCGCACCTCAACGACGATGACCTTCCCGCCGCACTGACTGCGATCGGGCGCGAGGCATTCGCATCAGAGCACACCATGGCCGAGGTGGCCGACAGACTCGCCGCCGACACCACAGTGTTCAACCAGGAGGCCTGCCTGGCCAGCCGCTACGTCTTCGTTGAAGGCGACCGGGAGCAGATCGAGGCGTTCTGCGCCAAGCTCGTCGGGCGGCTGGGCGTGGACCGCGACTTCGCTTCGGCTGTGGCCGCTCCGCTTCCGTCGGAAGTGCGGGATGAGGTACAGGTCAAGGAGGCAAATGGGCGATCTCAAGGTCTGGGGCGGCTTCGACGGCCGCGGGTTGGTGATTTTGTCGGACCGGCCGGTCGAGTTCCACCCGTCCAACAAGACATCGAACGTCGTCATGGTTCCCTCGCTCGACGACGCCGTCCGCTACATGAACGTTGCTACACAGACCATCGGCGTCTATCCGTTCGAGCGCAAGGCCCAACTGCGTGACAGACTCGCGAGCGCCGGGGCTCAGCGACTGTGCCGCTTGGGAACTGCGAACGCACATGCTCTCGGCAGCCCGCACGATGCAATGTATCCACTCCAGCGGTTCGTCCACTGGATGGGTGACGACGACGTCGAAAAGGGCTATTCCGGCGATTGATCCATGCCCGTCGGGGTAATGGTCGGCCGCGGGCGGCCAGACTCTTCGCGTAGGCCGGCGGCGGTCGCCGACAACCGAGTCAGCGCGCGGGTGAGTTCCGGCAGCCAGCCACGGTCGGCGGGCACCCAGTCGAGGCGATCCAGCTCGTCGATCGACACCCAGCGCAGTTCCCGGTGATCGTGCGCACAGACGGTTCCGCTATCGGTTTGTGTGACGAGATAGGCCCGCAGCGTCGTCGTCTCGCTGAGCGCGACGTCATTGCCGATCCGCTCGCCCACCGCGACGGCGATGCCGAGTTCCTCGACGAGTTCGCGGGCCAGCGCGTCGCGCTCGGTTTCGCCGGGCGCGACCTTCCCGCCGGGCAACTCCCATCGGCCCGCCAGCTCGGGCGGCCGGTCACGCTGCGCCACCAGCAGCTCGCCGCCGGCGATCAGCGCCCCGGCGACGACGATCTGGATCGGCATGGCTTGCGACGGTATACGGTCGAGGTAGGGCTGTGGTGTCCACGCCGGGAGAGACGCAACCGCGAGGCGGGAGGTCAAGTGGCCGGTCCGCCGAGCTCGGTGGTGAACACCAGGCCGGAGCCCTGCCACTGGTCCCCTGCCCGCGGCCGCTCGACGCTCGGGTGAAGGAATCCTGCGATGACCGACACCGCTGCCGCCAAGGTGACGTCAATCCAAATGACCTTAGGTACACGGTATCCCGTGTGGACCCCCAACCCAGTGACCCGGCGGCGAGTGCCAGGGACACAATTTCTTGACCTGTCCGGGCGGCAACGGGTTCCCATCAACCCAATTGTCCGCGTGCGGCACCCATGGCACCCACGGCACCCAATCGTCGGCCTGCGCCGTAGCTGTGCCGAGTCCGAGTGCGGCAGCGCCCAGTGCACCGGCGATGGTGGCTGCCCCCGCGATTTTCTTGACATTCATTCGTGGTCTCCTTTCGGCCCGTCTCCGCTCCCCAAATGAGCGGCAACGCGTTGGCACGCGGATCAAGACCGACCTCATGACCCCTTCGTATAATCACCTACCCCTTCTGGCGGGGATGTCAAACCCCACTTCTACGGCTCGGTACGGCGCGGCTGGGAAACCTTCGCCGACGTGACGAAGCAATTCCCACAGCAAACCGCCGCTAGACCACTTCACCCTCCGACCGGGCAACCCGGGGGCGGGTCAGATCTTGGCAAACTCCCAGATGGCCCCCGCGGCACCGGCACCACGTTCAAGCGGTTTCCCTCACGCCCGTCCTAACCTGCGCGCTCGTGGTCGATCGCAGGTGTCGGGGAATCTGCGACGTAGACCCTCGATCAGCCGGTGCGCTTCATACAGCCGCCGCCTCAAAACGACGATTCGCTTCGCGCGGCTATCGTGGCCGCGTTCCTGTGGTTGACGTTGTGCACGCTTCTCGGCCGCTTCCAGTTCGTCGGAGATATCCGTGATCTCGGCTTGCAACAATCCGAACATCATCCGCGCCTGCGTCACCTCAGCATCGTGGGGCGTCTCGGCATCCTCCCACCCTGACCGATTCCACGTCGGGAGAGACGTTAGAGAAGTGGTTGACCGTTGATCTTGGTGCGCGCAAGCTGTGCAGGTGGCTGAGAAGATGAGCGAGCAGCTGCTGATCGCCGACGTGGCGCAGCGCCTTACCAGCAAGTACGCGGACGTCCCGCCCCATCAAATTTCCGACGCGATCCGGGACGCTCAGGCGCGATTCGAGAAGAGCCCGATCCGGGACTTCGTTCCGCTGCTCATCGAGCGACGCGTCAGCGCCGAGATCGACCAACTCCGAGAACCGGTCCCGGCATCCGTCTAAGTAGTCACGCTACGTAACGACCAGCCGCCTCGCGATGAGCGACAGATCGGCCCGCCACTGACGGTGGTCATGATGGGTTCCTGTCGGTAGGTTGGTGTTTCGGCTGGATTGCCGTACAGCAACCGGTACAGCAACCCGGTAAATTTGAAAGGTGTTCGTGACCGTCAGCCGATCTGCAGAATGTCAGTCTAACTGCGATGACTGGTCACATGCTGACACTTGCGAACAACCCTATTGAGCCGGGAGGTTTCATGGTCACGCTGCACGTGGAGCGCACGATCGCCGCGCCGCCGGAACGGGTCTTCGACTGGCTGGCCGATCCGGCCAACCTGACCGCTGCTCCCCTGGCGCTTCGGGCCGGCTTTGCGAAGGGCTCGTCGGAGCCAGGGGTTGGCGCGATGCGGGAAGTGACCGGGGTCGGCATGCGGTTCCGCGAGGAGTGCACGGCCTACGACGCACCGAAGAGCTACTCCTACCGGATCGTCCGCTCCTTTCCGGTCTTCGACCACGAGGGCGGCACGCTGACGTTTACCCCGTCGGGCGACGGCACCCACGTCGACTGGGTGACCACCTACACCCATCCGGTTCGCGCGGGTGGCAAGGTGATGGAGGCGGTCACCTCCCGGCTGCTCCGGTCGAGCTTCCTCGCGGTCCTCGCCGGTTGTGCGAAGGCGCTGGAAAGCTAGGTACGTTTGGTCTCATGGCCGTGCTTACCGATGAACAAGTGGACGCCGCGCTGCCGGAGCTCGATGGCTGGGAACGCAAAGATGGCGCGTTGCGCCGCTCCGTGAAGTTTCCGACGTTTCTGGACGGGATCGAGGCCGTGCGCCGCGTGGCCGAACGCGCCGAAGCCGCGGATCACCATCCTGATATTGACATCCGCTGGCGCACAGTGATTTTCAAGCTGGTCACACACTCCGCCGGTGGTATCACGCAGAACGACTTGGCAATGGCTCGCGAGATAAACGAGGTTGTCGGCCAGTAGTCGCGATCCAGGCCAACGTCACCAGCGTCGCGACGATGTAGATCAGCCCCGCCCACGCCAGATACCACGGGCGGCTGATCACCCAGATCGTGGGCTGCGCGAAGCTCAGCAGCCACGGCGGCCCGATCAACGTCAACGCCAGCCAGCCCCAGCCGAGGATGCGCGCGCCGGGCCGCTCTCGCAGCGGCCCGTGGATGAGCCAGATCATCAACGGCAGCAGCCACACCCAGTGATGGGTCCACGAGATCGGCGACAGCAGCAGCCCGAACAACTGCACGACGACGAGTCCGCCGAGCCGGTCGTCGGTCCCCACTGCGCGCCACGCCAACAGCGCCAACACGGCGGTCACCGCGATGGCGGCCAACACGAGCGGCCCGTAGCCGGCGTCGTGTCCGACAATCCGTGAGATCCCGCCCCGCCATGACTGGTTGAACGACGTCCCGATCGGGCCGACCCGGCTGGCGTCGCCGAGAAGGTGCGTGAAGTAGTACCGCGCCTGGTCGCCGATCACGAGCACCGACAACGCGACCGTCGCGACGAACACCACCGCCGAGAACACCACGGCCCCCCACCGGCGCGCGCCGAGGAAGTACAGCCCGGTGACCGCGGGGGTGAGCTTGATGCCGGCCGCGAGTCCGACCAGCAACCCGGACAACCACCACCGGTTGCTGTAGACCGCACACAGCACGGCCAGCACCAGGATCACGTTGATCTGGCCGTAGTCGAACGTGCTGCGCAGCGGCTCGATCCAGATGCCGACGGCGGTCCACAGCATGGCCTCGCGCGGACTGCCTCGCCCCAATAGCAGCTGGCTCACCCGCACCACGGCGTACAACGCGGCGATGATGCCGAGCTGCCACGCGAACGCGACCAGGCCGAACGGCAACAGATGCAGCGGATAGAAGACGACCGCGGCGAACGGCGGGTAGGTGAACGGCAGCGGGAAGTCGGGGGTTTTCTCGGCGTAGACATAGTCGTACAGCGCGTGCGGCGTCCCGATGGTCGCCGCTCCCCCGACATAAACGTGCAGGTCGACGAAGTTGGCACCGTTCGGCACCAGGTACGTCCAGGCCAGGCGTGCGGCGATGCTGAGCGCCAGCACCAGCGGCGCGATCACCGCGAGCCGGTCGCGTTGGGTGGTGTCTACGCGCTCGACTCTAGCCCGCGATCACCGAAGCCCGTCGTGTCCGTAACGGTTGCATAAATGCCCCACGTGTCACTTGAGTCACTTCAGTAACGCGATACGTTCGGGCGCGTGCGTGCAAAACACGTGCGCACGACAGAGGACAGGGAGCCGCTCGTGTCACGGACCAGAAAGCTATTCGCCGGGATGGCCGCGGTGGCGTTGGCGTCATCGGGAGCGCTCGCCACGGCGGGTATGGGCTGGGCGGACCCGGCCCCGCCGCCACAGCCGATCGACGCCATCCAGGCGCCCGCGATGGCCGCGATGCAGCAGCTCGGGCCCGCGGTTCAGCAAGCCGCCGCGAACCCGACGAGCGCTGCGTCGCTGTTGATGGCCGCCGCTTCCGCGTTCGCCGGCAACTCCGCGGCACCCGATGCTTCCAAGCAGGTGGCGTCGTCGGTCAGCCAATTCGTCCAGCCGGCCGCGTCCGCGCCGGGCAGCCTGAGCCAGCTGCTGCCCGCCGGAGTGAGCCTGCCCGGAACCGGCGCCCCCGCGCCGGTGGACCATGTGCCGGCCCCCGGCGCCATCCCGGGGACCGATGCGCATCTGCCGCTCGGGATCGACCCCGCTCATGCCGTCGGGCCGGCGCCTGAAGCGGCGCCCCCTGCCGCTGCGGCGCCGGCACCCGCGGCCGCACCCGCACCGGCGCCAAGCGCCGCGCCCGACCCAGCTCCCGCGCCCGCGCCGGCGCCAGACCCTGCCCCTGGGCCTGGCCCGGCGCCCGCGGCCGCACCGGCGCCGGGCTTCGGCCCCGACAGTCCGCCCACGCAGGAGTTCATGTATCCGTCGATCGGCAACGGCTGTCTCAAGGACGGCGGCAACTCGCTCGCGACGGCGATCTCGGTCGCCGGGCCCGCGCCGATCCCGAAGCCGGGCCCGGCCAAGGGCCAGACGGCCTATGTGTTCACCGCCGTCGGCACGTCTGCGCCCGCTCCGGAGCAGAAGCTGCCGCTGAACGTCACCTGGATCAACCTGACCAGCGGCAAGTCGGGCAGCGCGACGCTGAAGCCGAACCCGGAGATCAACCCGAACGGCCCGACCACGCTGGTCGCCATCGCCGACACCGGCTCAGGCAGCATCATCTCGACGATCTTCGGTCAGGTCACGACGGTCGACAAGCAGTGCACGTTCATGCCGACCATCGGCTCGACGGTGGTGCCCTAGTCACACTGCGCCGAAACTGTATTCCGCGCTGAAAAGTGCCCCCGAGTAAGCACCACGCGGAATACAGTTTCGGCGAGGCTTGGCTGGGTCAGTAGGCCATGAAGAGGATGGCGTCCCGGTCGTACTCGCGGCCGGGGTGCGCTTCGGCGAGGTGAGTCTGCGCCTTCTCGACCAGGTCGTCCTCGTCCTTGCCGACGATCGCCTCACCGCACGGGCAATTCAGGTGTGTCTTCATTTCGCCGCCTTTGCTTTCGCTTTCATCTGCTTTTTGTAGGACCGCACCTTCTCGAGTGAACCAGGGTCGACGATGTCGGCCACGGACATGTGCGTGCCCGCCTTGCCGTACGCGCCCGCCGCCTCGCGCCAGCCCTTCGGCGTCACGCCGTACTGCTTACCCAACAACGCCAGGAAGATGCGGGCCTTTTGTTCGCCGAAGCCGGGCAGCGATTCGAGCCGTCGCAGCACCTCCGCCCCGTCGGGTTTGCCCGCGGTCCACAGGGCCGCGGCGTCGCCGTCGTAGCGGTCGACGATCTCGCGTGCCAACGTCTGGATGCGCTTGGCCATCGAACCCGGAAACCGGTGTATCGCAGGGCGTTCCGCACACATCGCGGCGAATTTGTCGGGGTCGTAGTCGGCGATCGCATGCGCATCGATGCCGCCGATCCGGTCGGCGATCTTCTTCGGTCCGGCGAACGCCGTCTCCATCGGCACCTGCTGGTCGAGCAGTGCACCTATGAGAACAGCGAGAGGATTCTCGTCCAGCAGGGCATCAGCTGCCGGATCACCGGCTAGTCGCAGGTTCGGCACTCGGCCAGTCTAGGACTGCGCAGCGGTGAAAAAGCCCACCCGAGCCGACTGTCGCCGTCGCTATCACTAGAACCCCTGCACGGAGCATCCCCGGTTTACCGCCGGGGGTGCTTTGCTTGTAGGTCCTGTCCGGCAAGAGGCATGCGGTGGGCTAACAATGCGTGTAGTTGGTATGGGGTCAGCGCAGGTGCATCCGCGCGAAAGGCGACACCCATGACCGACACCAACGAGTTGTTCCTGATCACCGGCGCCACCGGCAACACCGGCGCGCACACGGTCAGATTGCTGCGCGAACGTGGTCTCCGCGTCCGCGCGCTCGTGCACACCCTTGATGACCGCGCGGCCCGGCTAGGTGAACTGGGCGCCGAAGTCGTGCAGGGCGACCTGCTGGACTTTCCCGCGGTCAGCGCGGCGACGGCAGGGGTGAGTGCGGCCTACTTCAACTACCCCGTCGCCCCCGGTTTGGTGGAGGCCACCGCGAACTTCGTGCAGGCAGCCAGCGAGGCCGGCGTGCACGCGGTGGTCAACATGTCGCAGATCTCGGCGCGTCGGGAAGCCAAGAGCAACGCCGCGCGCCACCATTGGCTCGCCGAGCGGCTGCTGGACCGCAGCGCGCTCGTCACCACGCATCTGCGGCCCACCTTCTTCACGTTCTTGCTGAACATGTTCTGGATCCGCGACAACGGCGAAGGGCTCTATCGGCTGCCCTTCGCCGATGCCCGACACGCCCCCATTGACGCCGCCGATCAAGCCCATGTCATCGCGGCCATCCTGCAGAACCCCGATCCGCACGACCGCCAGATCTACCCGCTGTTCGGCGCCGAAGAACTCAACTGGCACGGCATCGCCGCGAAAGTCCGAGCGACCCTGGGCATCCCGGTGCGCTACGAGCCCATCGACATCCCTACATTTGCCGCCGACCTGACCGCCGGGCGCGCCTCGGCGCATTTCGTGCAGCACATCAGCAACGTGGCACAGGACTACCGCGACGGCGTCTTCGCCGGGGTTAACAACCTCGTCGAGGTGATCGGCGGAGTCAAGCCCATCACCGTGGAGGACTACGTCGCGGCCACCCGCTCCCGGTTCGACACCACCGGGCGCCCCCGTCGGTGAGCGCGAAGCGACTACGCGCCGCCTAACACCACCGCCAAACGAGGCGAACACCATCATGTCGACACCCGTGGGCTACGACGGGGATGACAGTCCTTGCGGGGCACCGGGAACGATCCGCTCAAGAATCCCGGTTGCCATGCCTAGGGGGTGGTCGAGCAGCATGCCGATCGGCAGGGCAAGTGGGTTGTTGTCCAGCAGCGCGTCGGCCGCAGGATCTTGGACAAGCTGCAGTTTTGCCACCGCGTCAGTCCAGAACTGCCCCCTACGGGCCCGTCGATACGATGAACTGTGATGAATAGCTGGCGGTCGGGGGTCGCCTTCCCGCTGCTGGCTTACGCATTCACCGCAATCATGATCGGCACCACGCTACCGACGCCGATGTACGCCCTGTATTCGGCGAAGATGCACTTCTCGGTGCTGACCACGACCGTGGTGTTTGCCACCTACGCGGGCGGCGTGCTGGCCGCGCTGCTGGTGGCGGGCCGTTGGTCCGACGCGGTGGGCCGACGCCCGATGTTGCTCGTGGGCGCGGTGTTCGCATTGGCCAGCGCGGTGGTGTTCCTCGCCGCCAACACGGTGGGCCCGCTGCTGATCGGCCGGGCGCTGTCCGGGCTGTCGGCGGGCGTGTACACCGGCACCGCCACCGCCGCGGTCATCGAGGCGGCGTCACCGGCCTGGCACGAGCGGGCGGCCGCGGTCGCGACGATCGCCAACATCGGCGGGCTCGGCCTCGGGCCACTGATTGCCGGCCTGCTCGTGCAGTACGCGCCGAAACCGCTGCGGTTGTCGTTTATCGTGCACATCGGGCTGACGGTGCTGGCCATCGCGGGCGTACTGATCGCGCCGGAGACGTCGGAACGCAGTGGCCGCATCGGGTTTCAGCGGCTATCGGTGCCCGCCGAGGTGCGGACCGTCTTCATCACCGCCTCCACCGCCGCGTTCGCGGGATTCGCCGTCACCGGCCTGTTCACGGCCGTGACACCGTCGTTCATCGCGGATGTGATCGGGATCGGCAACCACGCCGTCGCAGGCGCGATGGCCTCCTCGATCTTCGCCGCGTCAGCGGCCGCTCAGGTAGTGGCCGGCCGTATCGAGGCGCAACGTGCCGTCGCGCTCGGTTGCGCGGTACTGGTCGTCGGGATGGTGATCATCGCGGCGTCCCTTCACTTTTCGAGCCTGCTGCTGCTGATCGTCGGGGCCGTCGTCGCCGGTGTCGGTCAGGGCGTCAGCTTCAGCCGCGGCTTGGCCGCCGTCGCCGACCGGACGCCGGCCGACCGCCGCGCCGAGGTCAGCTCCACGTATTTCGTGATCGCCTACGTCGCGATCTCACTGCCGGTCGTCGGCGAAGGCCTGGCCGCCGAGGCGTGGGGCCTTCGAACCGCGGGCATTGCGTTCGCACTCGCGGTCTGCGCGCTGGCGGCGATATGCCTGGCCGCGGTTTTGGTCGAGGAGAGGCGCGCCGCGCGGCGCGAGATTTCTTGACATGGCCTTTCGTGATGCTCTTCGCGCAAGCGGCTCATCGCAGTTCGCGGGCCGCGCTACGACCCGACGGCGCCCGGCTTCGTCGCGCTGAGCGTCGCCCGGCTGCCGGGCGTGAAACACCCAGCCGCGCAGCAGCACGAACCGCAGGACCGTCGCGGCGACATTCGCCATGACGAGCACCGCCAGCTCGACGGTGCGGGAGGGATCGGCCACCAGGCTGTGCAGCGCGTCCAGCGCCCCGCTGGTGATCCCCAGTGCGACCAGAAACACCGCGAGCCCCTGGAACTGATGCCGCGCGACGCCGGCGCGGCCCCACATCCCGAACGTGAATCGCCGGTTGGCGGCCGTGTTGGCGATCGCGGTGACCAATAGAGCCATCAGGTTTGCGGTCTGTGCGCCCAGCGGGTCGTGCAACAACAAGAACAGCAAGAGGTAGGCGACGGTGCTGGCGACCCCGATGACGCCGAACCGGACGGCTTGGCCGAACAGCGACCGCCGGGTCGTGGGGTACGCCACGTCCGGGCGGAGGTCTGCCACCGAAATCGCGCCGTTCGCAAAGCCTCTGAGCATCCGGGCGACGCCTTTGAGGTCCGCGGTCGCGGTTGCAACGATGTCGACCCGGCTGTCGGGGTCATCGACCCAATCCACCGGGACTTCGTGAATGCGGAGGCCCGCACGCTCGGCGAGCACCAGCAACTCGGTGTCGAAGAACCATGCGGTGTCCTCGACGCGGGGCAGCAACTGCCGAGCGACCTCGGCGCGGATCGCCTTGAATCCGCATTGGGCGTCGGAGAATTTCGCGCCCAGCGTCGAGGAGAGAATGAGGTTGTAGCAACGGGAAATGAACTCTCGCTTGGGTCCGCGCACCAGCCGCGACGACCGATTCAACCGGGTGCCGATCGCCAGATCGGAGTGCCCGGAGATCAGCGGCGCGATCAGCGGCCCCAGCGCCGCGAGATCGGTGGACAGGTCAACGTCCATGTACGCCAGGACCGGCGCGTCGCTGGTCGACCACACTGCCTTGAGGGCGCGGCCGCGGCCCTTCTGCTCCAGCCGGACCACCCGAACGTCTGAGAGTTCCGCGGCCAACTCCGCGGCGATGCGCGGGGTGTCGTCGACGCTCGCGTTGTCGGCGATCGTGATGCGCGCCGAGTACGGAAGATGATCACGCAGATACCGATGCAGGCGGCGAACCGAGTCGGCCAGGTCGGCCTCCTCGTTGTACACCGGCACGACGACGTCGAGTACCGGCACACCGAGCACCCGCGCCACCGCGGCTGCGTTCGGACGAACCTCAAAAGCGAACCGTTGCGACGCAACGAGATCGGCGTCGCGCTGTAGCGTCATCTCCGTCATGCGAACGAGCATGCGGGGAGTCGGTGAGCGGCGCGTGGGCGCCGGCTATGCGTGGGCTATGAACCGAGAAACGGCTTGGTCACGGTTCGGCGAAGCCGTCGTTGCCGAGGATCTTGCGGCCCGTGTCTCCGGTGACCAACTTGATGAACTTCGTCGCCAATTGGGTCTGGTCGGAGTCCCTCATCAGCGCGATCGAATACGTGTTCGCGCTGTCGGCGGACTCGGGGAAGTTGAACCACGAGATGTTGTCGCCGGCGTCCAACGCGTCGGTGGTGTAGACGATTCCGGCATCGACTTGCCCGTCCGTCACGTTCTTGACGATGTCGGTTGTGGTGGCGTCCTCGGCTGTCGGGTGAAGCTGTATCCCCGTCTTGTCCTCGAGGCGCTGTACTTCCGACGCGCAGACGCCCGGACGTGCGCACACCGCCACCCGCAGCCCCGGTCGGGTCAGGTCCGAGAACGATGTGATCTTCTGGGGATTGCCCGGAGCCACCGCAATCGCCAGCTTGTTCGACGCGAAGTTGACCGGGTCTCCGGCCACCAGACCGGCACGGGTGACGGTGGCCATGTTGGGCAGGTAACCCGCAGCGAAGACGTCGGCGTCGGCGCCCTGAGTCAGCTGAGCGGCCAGATCCGAGGAACTGGCGAAGATGAACTCCACCGACGTGCCGGGGTTATCGGCCTTGAACTGCTTGCCGATATCGCTGAAGCTCTTGATCAGCGATGACGACGCGAACACCGTGATCGACGTGATCGGCCGGCTGTGTGAGCTGCAACCGGCCAACGCGACGGCCAGGACCGCCCCCGCTGTGATCGCCCGTTTCGCTCGGCTACTCATCGACCCTGACACTAATCACCCGAGTTCGATTGCCTCGGAATCCCCTCCGGCCAGTCGGATAACCTAACCAAGTCCTCACAACCTGGCAAAAGCATGTGGAAAGCCTAGCGTATTGCTGGACCCGGTGACTAGCCGCTCTTGCGGCGGAACTCCCGGCGTTGCTCGGCGGGGCCGTGCGTCCGCGGTTGCTTGGCGCCGCCGTCCTTGTGGTCCGAGGCGCCCGACGACCGCGCCTTCTTGCGTTCCAGCGCTTCGCGGAACTTTCGCTTGGTGTTGTCGTCCGCCTGCTGTGACTCGGCCATGACCGCAGCGTAGCCTCAGCGCACCCCCGGCGGCATGCCATAAACGTGGGTGATCGGCATCCGCATCAGCACCCTGCGGTCGGTCACCATCGCCCGCCGGTACTCGTCCCAGTCGGGATGTTCGCCCGCGATGTGGCGGTAGAGCTGAATCAGTGCCTCGACGGTGTCGTCGTGGGTGTGCATCGCGGGCGGGCTCATCTCGGCGTTGCCCTCGGCGACCGCGTAGGTCCAGCCGTCGTCGGAACTCACCAGGATCGACGCCCGCGGATCCCGGCGCAGGTTGCGCGTCTTGGCCCGCGGCTCGGTGATCGACACCTCGATCGCCACGCCTCGCGGGTCGTAGTAATACGACACGTTCGACAACTGCGGGCGGCCGCCGCGTTTGATCGTCGCGAGCACTCCCAGGTTGTGCCCGCTGACCACAGCCAACAGCTTGTCGTCGAATGATTGCGGCGCCATGGGTACGAGCCTACGTGGAATCGACCTCTCTAGGATCGAACCGATGACGATGGAGTTCGGCTGATGCCCCGCTATGCCGCGTTTCTGCGCGGCGTCAACGTCGGCGGTGTGAACCTGAAGATGGCAGAGGTGGCCACGGCGCTGCAGGCGGCGGGCTTCACCGAGGTGCGCACGATCTTGGCAAGCGGCAACGTACTGCTGGACAGCCGCGCGAGCGTGGCGTCAGTGCGTTCGAAAGCCGAAGCGGCGCTACGTGATACGTTCGGCTATGACGCCTGGGTGCTCGCCTACGACCTGCCGACGGTGCGGGCCATCGTCGACAACTATCCGTTCGAGCCAGAAGTGCCCGACCACCACTCCTACGTCACGTTGGTGTCCGACGGCGCGATCCTCGACGAACTGGCCGAGCTCGCCACGGACCCGGGTCCCGGTGAGCGGATCGCGCGGGGCGACGGGGTGATCTACTGGCAGGTGCCCCGGTCGAAGACGCTGGACAGCACGATGGGGAAAACCATGGGCAAGAAGCGGTACAAGTCGTCGACCACCACCCGCAACCTGCGGACGCTCAACAAGGTATTGCGATAGTGGTGTCCGTATGACGCGAACCGATGCGACGACCTTGCGCGGAGTTTCCGAAACGGCGCTGCTGACCCTGAGGTCCCGGGCGAACGAAGCCCGGCGCGCCGACGCCATCATCGACGATCCGATGGCGATCAGGCTGATGGACTCCATCGACTACGACTTCAGCAAGTTCGGCATCCCCAGCCGGCAGGACGTCGCGGTGCGGGCACTGGCGTTCGACGAGAACACTCGGCCGTCGGCAGAAACATCCGGGCCCCGCGGCGGCTGGTCCCGGGTGCGCGGTTCACCACGAAGATGAGGATGTTCGGGGCGCCCTATCGCATCACCACCACCATCGCCGCGATGAAACCCAACGAACTCATCGAATGGCGTCACCCCGTCGGGCACCACTGGCGATGGGAGTTCGCCGCAATCACGCCGACGGTCACACGCGTCACCGAGACGTTCGACTACCGCGACACCGGACTCCTGAAGGACCGGCTGAAGTATTACGAGCGAACGGGTTTCGCCAAACGCAATGCTGCCGGCATCGAAGCCACGTTGACCAAACTCCACGACCACTATGGCGGCTGATTACCGCCATCCGTGAACGGCTGGGGTTCTTCGTCCGTTCCACCCGACTGCGACTTGTCGGTCGGCCATGCGAGGCTGCGCCCCGGGACTGACGACCAGCTGTCGTCGGCGAATGTGGCGAACCGAAGATGAAGTGGCCGACGTCGTTCACACTCCAGTCGCGGCCCGTCCCGGGGAGCTGGAGGCTTCGTCGGCATCGTAATCGCAAACCTCGCAGTCGATGACAAGACCGCCACGGGGATGTCGCCACGCACCGCGAGCGGCTCTGCAAACTGGTCCGGCAGGTTAGCGCGGCGCGGCCTGTCCAAGCATCTCCGCCGAAGACCAATTCGTACCGCAGAATTTCTGGAAAGTCTGCCGCGCGACAGCCGGTGCGACGCACACTCCAAAGTGCTCTGGTCACACCGGCCGGCATACCCGATCCGCCGTGGGCGCACAAGACGAAACGGCCCGCAGAAACTACGAAAGACAACCGAGGAACGATGGCAACCATCGACAATCACGCCTCGCACAAGCCCCATCACGCCGGCGATCTGGACGCCATGCTGTGGGGGGTCGAAAAGGATCCGTTGCTTCGGCAGACGATCACGGCGGTGTTGATCCTTGACCGGGCACCCGACCAGGAGGTCCTCCTGGAGCGCCTCGAACGTGGCAGCCGTACCCTGCCGTCATTTCGGCACCGGCTGGTGCAGGCGCCGTTGCGCCTGGCGACTCCCCGTTGGCTGCTCGACCCGAACTTCGATCTCTCCTATCACGTCCGCTGGATCGGTGCGCCGGGTGATGGATCGTTGGACGGCGTGCTGGAGTTCGCGCGCCAGTCGACGATGTCCGGACTCGACCGGGAGCGCCCGCTGTGGACCATCACCGTGGTCGAGGGCCTCACGGGCGGGCAGGCGGCGTTAATCCTCACGGTGAACCATGTGATGAGCGACGCTATGGGCCTTATCGCGGTCTTCGGGCTGCTCGGCGACCTCACCCGAAAGCCCCGTAATCTTGGCCCGATGCCGGCCATCCCCGAGCCGGAGAGTCAATCCTGGCTCGGGCTGGCCGCCGAAGCCGCCAGCTACACCGGACACCGAATCCTCGGGTTCCTCGCCCGGTCCGCGGGCTCGACGGCGCGTATGTTGCCTAACGTGGTGCGGCGCCCGCGCGATACCGCGACCACCGTCGCAAAGGATGTGTGGGCGGTGGCCCGGATCGCGGCGCCGAACTTGAAGACCCTCTCGCCCCTGATGACCGAGCGCCGAGGGTGGCTGCGCTTCGCGGCACTCGAGGCCGACCTCGAAGGATTGCGGAAAGCGGCCAAAGCACAGGGCTGCACCATCAACGACGCATTCGTCACCGCTGTCGCCCACGGATTCGCTTTATACCATCAACGGCACGGCAAACCCGTCGACCGACTGCGGACCACCATCCCCGTTGATATCCGCAAGCCGGGCGACCCGCGGTTCGGCAACCGTGTGAGCGGTTTGCGAACGGCGATCCCGATCGGTGCCGATGACCCGGGCGCCGCAATGGCGACCTACCACCGTCTGATCAAGGGCTTGAAGGAGGATGCGAAACTCCCGCTGGCCACCGCGCTCGGCACGGTGATAAACGCCTTCGGTCCGGCAGTGAATCTGGTCTTCGGGTTGATGTTGAAACACGACGACTTCGTGGTCAGCGACGTCAACGCCGGCGATTTGGCGTTCTACCTCGCCGGCGCGAAGGTGCTCAGCATCATTCCCTTCGGGCCCCCGATCGGCACCGCCGCCAACATCACGCTGGTGGGTTATCACCACAAGGCATTGTTCGGGATCGCCGTCGATGCGGCAGCGGTCCCGGACCTGGGCGCGCTCGTGGCGTGCATCCGTGAAGGCCTCGACGCGGTCATCGCCCTCGGCGACGGAAGCCAACTGTGACGGGCGTTGTCACCTCCCAAAGGTCGTAAAGTGGCTGCCCCGTAACTTCCCCTTCACGTATGCACCGGTCGAGCTTCGCCGTCGCCTGCAACCTGGTCACCAGCGCTCGTCGCGAGCACAGCCGCGGCTGCCCGATGCTCAGTCCGGTTGAGACGGTGTCAGAGAGAAGGCGAAAATGCTGAATCCCTCAGCACATCGGGGAATCCTGGCCGGTGTCGACGGGTCGGCGTGTTCGAAGGTGGCGGTGCGGTGGGCCGCACGTGAGGCGGTGATGCGCAACGAAACGCTCACCCTTGTCCATGTGTCGGCCATGCCGATGAACGGCTCTTCGGGATGGGGGTTGTCGATGGTTCCGCTGCGAGCTGGTGGCCCTGCACGCGTGGACCGACGCTGATTGGCCGTTCCCCGGCGTGGACCGCTCGCTGGCTGCATCGGCGGCACAAGAAACGCTGGCTGAGCGTCTGGCCGGGTGGCAGGAACGCTACCCCGATGTCACGGTGCGCCGAGTGGTCGTGTTGGATCGGCCGGCCCGCCACGGGGCAAGTAGTACGTCGGCGGGTGGCTGGCCTCCAGCACCTGCCACGCGCGGGTGGTCGCGCGCGGCGTTGGCGCCGATGATCAAGCGAGGCGAGGGTCAGATCGTTTTGATCTCCTCGGTGGCTGGACTGGTCGCAACGCCTGGCAACGGGCCGGTGTACACGCGGCCACCAAGTGGGGGCTACGCGGGCTCGGGTTTGCGTTGCGCCAGGAGATGCACGGCACGGGCGTTGGGGTGTCCACGATCTTCCCTGGCCCGGTTCGCGATGCGGGGATGTTCGCCAGGTCGGGAGTCGCCCTGCCGCGGGGCACCGGGACGAGTTCCCCCGAGGACGTCGCTCGGGGGGTGGCCAGGGCGATCGAGCGCAACCGCGCCGAGACCACGGTCGCCGCAGGCGGCGTGCGTCTTAGCGCAGCGTTCGGTGGCCTCGCGCCAGTACTCGTCGGCGCACTAGCCCGGTTGGCCGGCGCGGGACGGGTGCGCGAGGCGATGATCGCCGCGCAGACCCCAGGCCACCGCAGCGAGCCCTTCAGCAGCATGTGAACTGTCGACTTGCACTGCCGCACACCCAGGGCTCGTCCATGCGGTCGGTAGGACTGCGCCGGGTTTGGATGGGATCGATCGCGGCGGTTGCCCATCGCGCCCGCGCTGAGACCGTAACAGGCTCCCGCCGCAGCTCGCGGTCAAGTTGTCGTGCGGACTGGTCGTGAGTAACAACCGCCGACCAACATCTACGCTAGCCACGCACGTGTTCCAAGCCGAGGAAAGATGGAGCCGCCATGCCGAATGAACTGGTGACCGCGCTCGGCGCGCAGCCATTCATTTCGCTCACCACGTTCAAGAGGAACGGCGACGGCGTGGCAACGCCTGTCTGGGTGGCGCAGGACGGCGACGGGCTCATTGTGCTCACGCCCGAGGAGAGCTGGAAAGTCAAGCGGGTGCGCAACAATCCGCACGTCGCGCTCTCACCGAGCAGCCGGATGGGGAAGGTCCGCGCGGGCGACAAGCCGGTCGAGGGTACCGCCGAAGTGATCACCGACCCGATCGCCACCCAGCGGCTGCGGGAGGTTATCCGCCGCAAGTACGGCCTCGAATACCACGTGACGATGCTCATCGAGCGCATCGCCGCGCGGCGGCAGAAACCGCGGGTCATACTGCGGATCACGGTCGCGCCCGGGTAGTGCCGACGGTGCGGCCTGGTGTCCAGGATGCGAGCTCAGGGACAAGGACCCGCAGTATTTCGGGCGGGTGCGAACGGTAGACAATGACGGCTACCGCGGGGTCCGGTTTTAGACAACTCACGAAGCTGGTGTCTCTATGGTGACCGGCATAGAAATCGCGCGACCGGGAGGACATCAGCATGCGATGGGTGACCTACCAGGCCGATGGCGGTGACCGGGTCGGAGTGGTGTCCGGGGACGCGATTCATACCCTGGCCGTGGGCGTGAGCCTGGTCGACCTGATCGCCACCGGAAGCGACGGGCTGCGCGCAGCCGGCGAAGCCGCGATGCGCAGGCCCGTTGAGGTGGTGGGCCTAGATCAGGTGAGGTTGAGGGCACCGATCCCGCGGCCGCCGACGATCCGCGACAGCCTCTGCTTCCTGGATCACATGCGCAACTGCCAGCGGGCAATGGGCGGGGGACGGGTGCTCAAAGACACCTGGTACCGCATTCCAGCGTTCTATTTCGCCTGTCCATCGACGGTCCTCGGCCCCTTTGACGACGCGCCCACTGCGCCCGGATGTGCCTGGCAGGACTTCGAACTGGAGATCGCGGCGGTGATCGGCGTCGGTGGCAAGGACCTGTCTGTCGATGACGCCGAGGCGGTGATAATCGGTTACACGATCTTCAACGACTGGTCGGCGCGGGACTTGCAGAACCTGGAAAGCCAACTGGGTATCGGGCAGGCCAAGGGGAAGGACAGCGGCATCACGCTCGGCCCGTATCTGGTGACATCCGACGAGCTGGAGCCCTACCGCCGCAACGGACGGCTCAGTCTGGACGTCACCGCGTTGGTCAACGACACGGTGATTGGCTCCGGTTCGACGGCAGCGATGGACTGGAGCTTCGCCGAGGTCGTCTCCTACGCGTCGCGCGGGGTGCGGCTGAATCCCGGGGATGTCATCGGCTCGGGCACCGTGCCCACCTGCACACTCGTCGAACATCTCAGCGTGACCGCACCGGAGTCGTTCCACGGATGGCTACACGATGGCGACGTGGTCACGCTTCGGGTCGAGGGCTTGGGTGAAACCCGACAGCGGGTGTGCGCCACCCCGGCGCCGCACCCGTTGACCCCACGGCCCAATCCCGACGCCAAGCCGGTCGCGCCCAGGGTGAACCGGGCGCCGGCCCGGATTCCCTACACGCGGGGACTGCACCGGGTCGCCGACCGGGTGTGGGCGTGGACGCTGCCCGACGGCGGATATGGCTGGAGCAACGCTGGTTTGGTCGCCGGAGACGGTGCGTCACTGCTCGTCGACACGCTGTTCGACTTGCCCCTTACCCGCGAGATGCTCGCGGCGATGCAGCCGATCACCGACGGTGCCCCGATCACTGACGCGCTGATCACGCATTCCAATGGCGACCACACGCACGGCAACCAGTTGCTCGACGCGTCTGTTCGTATCATCGCCGCCACCGGCACGGCTGAGGAAATCGCCCACGGGATGGCCCCGGAAATGCTGGCGATGGCACAGGTCGCGGATCTCGGGCCGGTCGGCGCCCCGTATGCGCGAGACCGATTCGGGCACTTCGACTTCAGCGGGATCACGCTGCGCAATGCCGACCAGACGTTCGACCACCATATGGAGATCGAGGTTGGCGGCAGGCGGGTGCACCTGCTGAACCTGGGACCCGCCCACACCGCCGCCGACTCGGTCGTGCATGTGCCCGACGCGGGTGTCCTCTTCGCGGGCGACCTGCTGTTCATCGGCTGCACTCCGATCGTGTGGGCCGGACCAATCAGCAACTGGGTGGCGGCCTGCGACACCATGATCGCTCTCGGCGCGCCGACGGTGGTCCCCGGCCACGGCCCGATCACCGATGCGGACGGGATCCGAGCGGTGCGCCGATATCTCGTCCACGTCGCCGACCAAGCCGAAGCCGCCTACCGTAAAGGCCTGTCCTTCCAAGAGGCCGCCGACACCATCGACCTCGACGAGTACGCCACGTGGTTGGACGCCGAACGCGTGGTGGTCAACGTTTACCAGCGTTACCGCGAACTGGACCCGCAGATGCCCCAACTGGGTGTACTGCCGCTGCTTGCGTTGCAGGCGGACTGGTACGCGAAACACGTCGATTGACGCGGTGGGCTATCTGGGTGCGCGCCTACGCCTCGCTAATGCGCGAGGGTACCCGCCGTTCCGCCTCGACATGGGGCCGGGTGAACCTGGGCCCCCGGCCACACCCGAATCCGCCTGAGGCACTGAGGAACTACAACTCTCCTTCGACAGCCGGACAACAGGTCGAGGATCCGAACGAAGACTACGCGCCAAACAACTCGCCTGAGACAGCTGCGAAGGTCAGCGTGTCGCGAATTGAAGTGGAAGTTGAGACCCTAGATCAGCCCCGCATCGACACCAATGAGAAGTCATGGCCGACAACAAGAAGACTCCTGCGGCCCTGCTCGACGACCTGGCGGCTCTGGACCCGCCGAAGCGGCGTGAGGTGGCCGCAGTTCTGCGGAGTGTGGCCGAGACGTTCGCCGGGGTGCCAGAGGGTCGGGACACCGCTCACGCGCTCCGCATGCTTGCCCACATGCTCGACACTCCGTCTGACGGGCGCTGACCCCGTACTTGTCAGCGAGCTCGCTGAGATAGCCGACAAGCTTTGACACCGTCCGTCCAGCGCGCCCCGGCGGTGATCGGACCGGACTATTCAGTTCGAGAGACGGCTGGCGGATGGCGGGGGAGAGTCCGTCCCGCCAATGCAAGATTGAGAACGATGCGGCCTTCAGGCCACGTGTCTGATCAATCCGAGTTCGCGAGCACGGGCGACCGCATCGGCGCGATTGTGCACACCCAGCTTCTTGTATGCACGCTCGGCGCGTTCTTTGGCGGCGCAGCGAGAGATCCCCAGCTTGTCGGCCACCAGCGCGAAGGTCATCTTGGTCGGCAAGTAGCGCAGGACTTCCAGCTCGACCGCCGTGACGGAGGCGGCCACCGCGGCCTCGTCTGCCTTCTGGTGGGCGGCATCGATCGCCGCCGCAGACACCCGCTCCGCCTCGGTTTGCGCGGCGTACGCTGCGTCAATCACCCGGGCGGTGTCCTCCAAGGCAGCGAGTTGCACGCTGACAAGCTCCTCGGCCCGTTCTCCGATGAAGCCCTCGCTGAACACGACGCCGCCCAGATCCGCGATCGAATCGAACAGCGACCTGGCCCACCGATGCTCCACAAGGATCAGGGCGAGGCCCGAACCTGGGACGAGCGACTGCGCCAGAGCCTGGGCTCGTTCGCTCTGGAGCACATGGACACCACGGCCCTCGAACATGGCGAACACATCGGCGGGGTCGAGTTGGGCGTCGGCGATCAGCAGGTCGCCGAAGTCCTCGTCCGCGATCTCCACGCGCGTGAGTGATCCATCATCGTCCATCGTCAGCACAACCAAATCGACCAGGCGAAGCACGCCATGTCCTTGCAGCCTGTCGATCTCCTGGATGATGGTGCCGACGAAACCCACTCCAGGTGCGAACCCGACCGCGATCAACTGCATCGGCCCAATCGTGCTGACGTCTGTTCCGGCGTCCACCGCGTCCTCGTTTCTCGGTGGGCCGTGGGGTGCAGTTGGCATGACGATCGGTTCCGGCCCGCTACGCGCAATGGTCCAACAGGGTTGACCGAACGATAAGGGCAATAGGTCACCGGGTAGCTCGGTTGACGTCGGCTTCTCCGCGTTGGGTGGCGCTGGTGGGGTCGGTGTCGATCACCGACACCGAGTTGCCGCTTTCGTTGGTGACGTAGGCGAGGGTGCCATCCTTGCCGAGGTTAACGTCAATGGTCGTCGCGGATCACCGGTGCTCGTCGTGGGCGGACGGAATTGTTGAGTTCCACGACGTTAGGGGACATCTGCTATCAAACAGCCGGCTTTTTGGCGCTTACGCCGGGCGTGGTCTCTCCGTTGGCTGATGGGGCCACGATCGGCGGCTCCAGCATGGTCGACGCAGCGGCGGTCTCGCGGGCGAAGAAGCTTCCGACATCACCGATCGCGCTCATCAGCGGCGCCGGGAACACCACCGTGGTGTTCTTGTCCACCCCCAACTCGACCAGGGTCTGCAGATTGCGCAGCTGCAGCGCCAGGGGGTGGGCCATCATGGTGTCCGAGGCATCACCGAGTGCAGCAGCGGCCATCGATTCACCTTCGGCGGCAATGATCTTCGCGCGCTTCTCCCGCTCGGCCTCGGCTTGGCGGGCCATCGCCCGTTTCATGCTGTCGGGCAGCTGGATGTCCTTGAGCTCGACCAAAGTCACCTCGACACCCCACTCCAGGGTCGTCACATCCAGGATCTCCCGGATGTTGGCGTTGATGACCTTGGTCTCCGCCAACGCCTCATCGAGGGTGTGCTGGCCGACGACCTCGCGCAGCGTGGTTTGGGCGATCTGACCGATCGCGGCGTACACATTCTCGATGGCCACCACCGACTTCACCGCATCCACGACCCGGAAATACGCGACAGCGGCAATGTCGACACTGACATTGTCGCGGGTGATGATCCCCTGCGACTGGATCGGCATCGTGACGATGCGCAGCGACACCTTCCACAACCGGTCGACGACCGGGATGATGAACCTCAGGCCGGGTTCCCTGACACCGATGACCCGCCCGAGCCGAAACCACACACCCTTCTCATACTGGGTGACGACTCGAATCGACAGCGCCACCACAATCAGCGCCACGATGATCACCGCAATGACGACGGCGACGACGTTCATGTCTTCTCCTCAAAGATGAAATCCGCGGTCAATCCGGTAAGGTGCTGTTCTGCACCACCACCGCAAGATCGCGTTGCCACTCTCAGCCGACAGCCGACTCGACGCGGTGATACCCGGGCAATCTCGGCTGCTTGTTCTCACCATGCGGCTGCGGGCATCACCCCCACAAGTGCCAAAGGTCCTTGCCATAACCCCGGCTCCTTGATCCAGGTGGAGTCGGTCGAGTTCGTCGGCAGCCTCAATGAGCGCGGCGGCACCGAAATGCGTGTGGCGGAGCTGTCGTTGGCATATCGTGGCGCAGCGCAGCGTCGGATTCGCCCTGAAGCAGAACGTGGTTGGGCAGGATTCGTTTCGTGCGCGATGAGCCTGAGTTGGGCGAAGACGATCAGCGCCGGCAGCCCATCCACGGGGGTAAAGTTGGCAACGTCGAGCGCCTTTCCTTTGAGCGAACACACTCGACTGAATAGGAAAGAAACCGTGAAATCTGGATCAACATTCCGCTCGCCTTATGAAAAGCGCCTAAAAGTCGTCCAGGAGACTCTGAGGACGTACTCCTCGCTTGACGACGCCGCCGCGGGCGAGCTCGCGGTACATGTACTTCATGCACTGGACTCGATCCCTGAGAAGATTCGCTGAGCAGCAACACCTCGCCAGCCGATACGTTCTCCTCACGTCGCGCAAGATCTCGGGGCCCGATCTGTTGGTCGCCCAGGCCCTGGCCGACGCGTCGACGATCGGAATCCTGCACCAGCGTGTGCTTGTGCACGGGGGGCACTGCCGGTTTCGCCCACGGCGTAGTCAGTTCCCACGAACTGGGCTCGACCGCGATCGCGGCCCGCGCTTGCTTCGCTAAGGGTGCGATCTCTCACTTCCACTACGGCGCTCCCTGGTGCAGTGACATTGTTGAGTCATGAGTACTCCGGATGGCGCGATGGAAGCGTCGGCAGGCCAATACAGCGTGGATGAGGACGACCAACTTCAGCCAGAGGACACCCTCATCGACCGTGGCGTCGACGACGTACTCGACGAGGGATATTCGCCGCCCGAGCGGCCGTACGGACGTGGCTCCTTGGGCTCGACGCCGGAAAGCTTGGACCAGCTGCTTGCCGAGGAAGAGCCGGATCCGGCAACGCGGCTGTATGACCCGTTCGACAAGGGCGAGCAGCAACGCTCCGACGAAGCCGAGCGGGAGACCGAATTTCCGCAGCGAAATGAGGTGGGACGCGTGCGGGCAGGTCGACTTGTCGCACCGGACCAGGGGTTTGGCGAAGACGTAGACGCGGACTTGTTGGCTGATGACGTCGGTATCGACGGAGGCGCAGCCTGCGCCGAGGAGGCCGCCGTTCACATCATCGACGATGAGGAGTAGTCGGCCTCGCACGCGAATTCAGCTGGAGAACAACTCGGGATGGAATACGACGTACTGTTCGACCGTTTGTGCGGGCTCGGGCGGGCCGATCCGCGTTGAGTGGGACGGCTCGTCCCTGCCCGCCGCCGCCGGGCGGCTTGTCGCCTCACATCGCGACCATGACCACGCTCCTCGACACCTTGCGCACGGTCGAGCTGAACCTCTACCGAACCTTCTACGACAGCGTCCTCCGGCGTCTGTTGACCGCCGCCGGCCAACCCGAGCAGGCCCGAGCCCGCCGCGACAGCGCGCTGCAGCTGGCCAACGACACCGGAATGCACTTCGACGCTGCATTGCATCGCCTTCGCGCGCACACCCACACCGACCCCGACGCACGCCACGCCGACATCGCCGACGCGCTCGAAGTGGCCCGGCGCCAGGGCGCGACCCCGTTCGAATTGCGCCCCGCCCTTGACGATTTCGAGCTACGCGGACAACCCGCCCGTACCGCACTCGTCGACGTGGTCGGCCGGTTCCCCGCCGACAGCCCGTTGCGGGAACCTGCGCGGGCCGAGGCACACTGGGGGGTGGTGCCGTGAAGAAACGCGCGGGCTTGTCCAGCCACCCTTTACGCCTGTAGAACTCGACCGCCGCAACCACCTCGGGTGATTCGTTCGAACGCATGCGGATGGCTGATCGGCCGGTGATCCGAATGTGCGGCGGTGCGAGCCAAGGAGCTGCGCGACGCGAGGACGCCCGGCCAGGCGCGGGTCGGTTTTGTGCGCGGGCTCCTCGACCTGGCCGGTCGCCGAGGGTGATGACGACTTGTGCCGGATGATCTGGCGTTGTCTTCGGCCCCAGGGAAAGTGGGCCGGCCGGTGTGCGGGTTCGCACTGATGCTCGGCGCTCATGTGGACCGGCCGCAAGTATCTTCCCGCGGCAAGCTTTCCGGTCGCCGACAGGTGGGGGCGGTGGGGTAGTCGGGCGTCGGGTGGATCACGCTCGGTGAGGCTCTCGACTCGAACGCGGATGAGACCGGGGCCGCCGATCTTTGACTGGGCGTAATCGGCTTCGCCAGGTCGGCGGCGGTCCGTGACGTCAACGTCGGGTTCGGGTTGGCAACCCAGGTTTGTGCCGCACCATGTTGTTCCTGTGCGGCCGGTTATCAGCAGCCGCTACCACGCGGAAAACGCCACAGCCCTTCCCTATCTAGTCGTCCTGGTCCGCGATCACCCTTCGGCGCCTTCGAGCCGAGCCAGCAGGATTCGTGGGCGCCACTCAACAACGCTAGAACTCCGGCTGTGACCCGTCAGGGGGTATTAGTCCCCGACAAGAGTGCCCATACGACCCTTCGCCGCGTCAACATATCCCGACACACTTTTGGGATGAAGCAATTCGGCGATCGTGTCGATGCTGGACGCCGATTGGCCCAGCGTCTGGAATCTTTCCGTGGCCAGGACGTCGTCGTGCTTGGTCTGCCGCGAGGCGGAGTTCCGGTAGCTTTCGAGGTCGCCAAGGCGCTGTCCGCGCCGCTCGATGTTCTTATGGTGCGCAAGCTGGGGGTGCCGTTTCAACCCGAATTGGCCTTCGGCGCCATCGGTGAGGGCGGGGTGCGGGTGATCAACGACTCGGTTGTGCGTGACGCGCACCTCAGCGAAAAGGACATGGCCGCGGTCGAAGACGGGCAGCGCGCCGAGCTGCAGCGCCGCGCGGAACGCTTCCGCCGCGGGCGTGACCGCATCTCACTGGCCGGGCGGGTCGCGGTGATCGTCGACGACGGCGTCGCCACCGGGGCGACCGCCAAGGCGGCCTGCCAGGTGGCCCGCGCCCAGGGCGCGAGCAGGGTCGTGCTGGCGGTTCCGATCGGCGCCGCCGACATCGCTGAGAGCTTCGCCGACTACGCCGACGAGGTGGTGTGCTTGCAGACGCCGGCATTGTTTTTCGGCGTCGGGCAGGGCTACCGCAACTTCGCGCAGACCCCCGACGACGAGGTGATCGCACTGCTCGATCGCGCCCGAGACGGTTTCCGGGAGGTCGTCGCCAGCGCCAGCGCCGCCGACCCGCCGCTCCGCGATGAGGAAGTGCGGGTGCCCGCCGGAGCGGTGTCGGTGGCCGGGCATCTCACGATCCCCGAGCACCCGACGGGGGTGGTCGTCTTCGCGCACGGCAGCGGAAGCAGCAGGTTCAGCCCGCGCAACATCTACGTGGCCGACGTGCTGAACGCTTCCGGACTGGCCACGTTGCTGTTTGACCTGCTCACACCGGCCGAGGAACGCAACCGCGCCAACGTCTTCGACATCGAGCTGCTGGCACGCCGCCTGGTCGACGTCACCGGCTGGCTGGCGGCCCAACCCGACACCGTCTCGCTTCCGGTCGGCTACTTCGGCGCCAGCACGGGCGCGGGTGCGGCCCTGCGCGCCGCCGCCGATCCCGCGGTGACGGTAAGAGCGGTCGTCTCACGCGGCGGTCGGCCCGATCTGGCCGGCGAGTCGCTGACCAAAGTTCACGCGCCCACCCTGCTGATCGTGGGCGGGCGCGACGAGATGGTCCTCGAAATGAATCGACGCGCGCAGGCCGCGATGCCCGGCCCGTGCGAGCTCACCGTGGTTCCCGGCGCCACCCACCTTTTCGAAGAACCCGGCACGCTGGACAAGGTTGCGGTGCTGGCCCGGGACTGGTTCGTCAACCACTTAAGCCCTGCGGCTCTCAACCGCTAGAGCAGCGCGACAGGCCATGGCGGATAACACGTCGGGGCATCGCAGTGTGCCACACACCGCGGATCTGCGGATCGAGGCGTGGTCGCCGTCGCGCGAGGGCTGCATCGGGGAGGCGGTGCGTGGCACTGTGGAAAGCTTCCTGGACACATCGGGGGCTCGTCCGGAGCGCATCCGCCGATGCCGACTGGCGCTGGCAGTGATGTTCGCTCTGGTGGTGGCGCTGCTCGCCGTACCGGTCGCCGCGGTTGTGGCCACTACGGTGTATGAAGCCCACCGCCAGATGTATGCCGAGCAGGCGCGGGCACGGCATCCCGTGGCAGCGGTTGCGGCCGAGACCCCGCGGGCCGCGGACGGTCGGCGGGGCACTGACGCAGCCGGCCAAGCTGGCGGCCGTGGGAGTTTCGTACTCAGGAGCGAGCCGGCACGAACCGCTGGCCCCGAACAGATTTGGGTCGACGACACCGGCAACCTCTTGCCCGCGCCCACACCGCTGTCGCGGGCCCAGTTCGACGCCGTCAGCGTCGCGGTGTCGATCGTCGCGGGAGCGATCGTGGTGGGGGCGAGGCTTGTCACGGCGACGCGTTGGCGCCCGGACCGCGTGCGCGACGCCCGGTGGGACCGCGAACTCGAGAACATCTTCGACGATCAGGGCGGCCGCACCAACGGCACCGGCTACGGGAGAACCCCATGAGCCCGTTACTGCTGGTGTGCCTTTCGCTGGGCACACCCCTGGCCGCGCTGGGGCTGCATGATTTGCGGGCGTCGCTCGAGCGGTGGGATTAGAAGCGTCACGCGCGGGACTGACGGCGTGATGACCAATCGGCTCTTGTTGGGCGGCATTGTATTTGAACTGATATTCGCCGGCGCGATACTCTACGTGCCTGCGCTGCAATACATCTTTGGCACCGCGGCCCTCACGGATGGATGTTGCTCATCCTCACACCCATGCCCCTTACCGTGTGGGGAGTCGACGAGCTGTACCGTTGGCGGCTTCGACGGCACAAGACCGGCTGGCACCGACAAGGCCGGTGGCTTACTGCAGCCCGCTGCCCGACGACGGGGATCCGCTTGAAGACACCGGCAGCTGCCAGCCCGCCGTCATCGACACTGCTAGCCTAGGTGGCGCGTTTTGCCCGCTCGAGGCGATCCTCTCCGATTGGGTCGTGCTGGGGGCGGAGGTCTCGTATTCCTGGGTTCGTTCGTCTGCCGCCCCGTCCGACTGGCGTGGCTGCCAGGGGCTATCGGCGGTGCGGCCGAGGACCACGGACCCTAGGGCAATCGGGCAGCGTCGCGAAACACTAGCGCCATGTCGAGAAAGGTTGCGCGGATCGCTGCACTGCTCGCTGCGCTGTACGTCGCGCGTCGGTACTACCGGAACTGGGGCGCAACGAAAGAGGAGTGCCGGATGCGGCTGCCGGGCGACGAGCTGGTCGGCGGTCCCGCCGTCCAGATGACCGCGGCGGTCTGGATCGACGCGCCGCCGCCAGCTGTCTGGCCGTGGCTGGTACAGCTGGGTCAGGACCGGGGCGGTCTCTACAGCTATGAGGCGCTGGAGAACCGCATCGGCCTGCACTTCCACACCGCCGACCGTATTCATCCTGAATGGCAGCAATTGGCGGTCGGGGACATCGTGCGCCTGGTGCCGCAAGGCTGGATGGGGCTGCGCGACGGGGTGGCATTACCGGTGGCCGAGATCGTGTCCCAACGATGCATCGTGCTTCGTCCACCTAACCTGCCGTGGGACGCGGTGTGGTCTTTCCATGTGGTGCCGCACGGGGAGGATCGCTGCAGGCTGCTTGTCCGAACCCGGTCACGCTTGCAGCACCCGGGCGAGGTGCTGGGCACAGAACTCGCCGGGCCTTTGACCGCTCTGCTGACGCGTGGAATATTGCTGGGAATCAAGCGCCGCGTCGAGCAGCAGCAGGCCGGAGAGGCCGCCGCTGCGTCGGCCTTGGGACAAGCCGGCCACACCGTCGTCAACGGGGTGTCTGAAGAACCGGCGGCTCCCACCGTCCGTTGCTGATGGGCACCTGTAGTGGGTGGGCGCGTGTCGCACCGATCCACGTCGCTGAGCCGTGGGAACCTTCAGTACCTGCGCAAAAACTCCTCACCGCGGATCTGTAGTTCACCGACAGAGGCTAACGCTCATCGGGCACGGCGGGGATGCCTGCCTGCAGGCAGCTTTTCGGCATGCGTCGTGCGACCGCCCGGAAAGGGCTTGTGTACGGGGCGATTAGCCTCGCTACGCGCAACAAGCCGTAGCTGCGAGTATGGAGAGGTTTCCATCATGCGGACCGAATTCATCAGCAGTTATCTGTGCTGCGCATGAGATACGTGATAAGTGCGGCGTGGCCAGGGCGGCGATGAACGCTCCGCAAGCCCTGCGCGACGCCGGCGTTGCGGCGGCCGGGGTTGATCAGCGACGATGAGCAGATCAACGCGGGAAGCGCGCGCGGGAAAGAGCGCTTTTGTGCGGCAGACATGATAGTGCCGTCAGCCAGTATTGTTGTCCGGCATGGAAATCCGCGAACGCTACGTCGCGAGCGTTTAGGGCCGCGGGGCACCGCTGTGTCGGCACCACCAGGCTCAACTCGGGTCCAAGCGAGTCAAATGGACCAAAGGGGAGGGGGTCCGTTGGTTGGGTGCCTGATCGTGGTGATGGGGGTCGGCGTTGTGAGTCAGTGGGGGTGACCGACGGCTGACCGGGGTAGGTCAAGGCCGCGCACGTCGATCAGTCTGGTGATGTCGGTTGCGGTGATGATCCCCACGACGTGACCGGCGTCGACGACGAGCGCACGGTTGCCGGCATGCGGTGTCAGCCGCTCCAGCAGCGCGGTGAGCGGCTCGTGCGGTGCCGCGGTGGGCACTTGGTGCAGTGGGATGGCGGCGTCACGCACCAAAGTGGTGGCTCGGGCGTTGGGTGCGACCGCGCGTAGTTGCGTCAGGGTGATCAGTCCCGTGATCGACCCGTCAGGGCCCTCGACCGGATAGGCCGAGTGACGGTCGCCCAGCAGGTAGCGGTGGACGAAGTCCTCCACGCTGATCCCGCCCGGAGCTGTGTGCGGGTGGGCGGTCATCGCGTCGGCGACGCGCACACCCGCGAGGGACTGCCGGGTCAGTACCTGGGTCTCCTCGGTGCGGGCGGCGGTGAGCAGGAACCAGCCGATGAACGCCGTCCACACGCCGCCGACCAGCGCCCCTGCCACGAATTCCAGCAGGCCCAGTCCGATCAGGGTGAACCCGAGGATGCGCCCGGCGCGGGCCGCACCAACCGAGGCGGCTATCGGATCGCCGTGGCGGCGCCACAGGTAGGCGCGCAGGACCCGGCCGCCGTCCAGCGGCGCGCCCGGCAACAGGTTGAACAGCCCCAGCAATAGGTTGATGCCGGACAGCCACCACGCGACACCGACCACGATCGGCGCGACCCCGAGCGCGTGTAGGCCGGCGGCCACGCCGGCAAAGACCCCTGCCAGGGCCAGGCTGGTCACCGGACCCGACACCGCGACCCGGAATTCTGTTTTCGGTGTCTTGGCTTCGCTAACGAGGCTCGCGATGCCCCCGAGCATCCACAACGTCACCCCCGACACCTTGATGCCCGCGCGCCGCGCCACGACCGCATGCGTCAGTTCGTGGGCCAGCAGCGACGCGAGCAGCACCACCGCACCAATCACCCCGGCCAGCCAGTAGGCCGCCGCCGCATGGCCCGGCGCCGCGTGGGGCAGAGTGGAAGCCAGGCTCCAGGTGAACAACCACAAGATCACCAGCACACTCCAGTGGACACTCACCGGAAACCCCGACACCTTTCCCAGCCGGATGTGCTCGCTCATGTCAAACCTCCAATGATCTTGCCGGACAAGCCTTTCGCTATGAAGGCGATGGTCGACGGCTGTGGTGGGTCAGTGGCCGGCGAGGGGTGGGGGAACGAAGATCGCCAGTAGCGAAACCAACACTCATCGAAAGCTCCCCGGTTGCCGGACTTGATGTTCGCCGGCTGCCAGCCGCACGCTAGGAACCAACGATTCTGCCCGAGCCGATGCCACGCTAACCGCCCTCGGGACAGCGCCTTTCACCCGTGGAGGACTGTCATCACGCGAACCGGCACCATCGATCAGTCCGGTCTCCGGACGTGAATCTGCAAGAAGAATGGTGTTTGGCGATGCGATGCGTGATCCATCAGCGGGCATTGCCGCACCAGCCATGGTGGTTGGCGACGAGGACCGAGCAGCCGGTGTGCCGTAGTGCGGCGTTGCCGGTTGGCCCGATGCCCTGCGCTGCGCAGCTGCGGCCACGAGCGCTGGTAACGACCAGTTGAATACACCGGGTGTTGCTGGCGAGATAGTCGGCGATGCTGCCGGGCACGGCGACCGACTGGATTTCAAGTTCTGGGTAGCGCCGCTTCTCACGCGCCAAACGCCGACACAGTTGTGCCCGGCGGTTACGGTCGGGGAATGCCTCAGCATCGTCGTTGTCATTGAACCCAGAGCGCCAGCAGCTGACTGCCCACAACGGCGCGTTACGCAGACGCGCCTCGTCCATCGCGATCTTCAGCGAAACAGCATGGTGGGGTGAGTCGTCCGCTTCGACGACGATCGAGCCGACGCGCTGAGCGGCTGGGCGGTCATTTTCGCGGATGATGGCCACTGGGCAGAGCCCAGCGTGGGCTAACGCCGTAGCCGTAGAACCTAGGTGCCCGTGCTCGAAGCGTTTGAACCCGACGGAGCCGACGCACACCATCGCCGCCGACCCCGAAGCCCCGACCAGCGCGGTGGCCGGTTGCACCTGGGCGATTTCGGCCTCCATTTTGACCGGTTTTTCGGTTGACTCCACGGCCATGAACGCGCAGCGAATTGCGTTTTCCGCAAAGGCAAGTCTGCGGGCGGCGGCGTTCGGCTCAGTGCGAGAGGTCCCACGGGGATCGACGGCGCAGACGAGACGCAGGGGGATGTCGCGGCTGACGGCTTCGTCGACGGCCCATAAGGCGGCGCGGATGGCTGCTAGAGACCCGTCGACGCCGACGACGACCGACGCGGCTGCCTGGAGTTCTCCCATTTTGGTTCCCGGCTTGCATGAGGGCACGACTGACTCGGTCCGATGCTATTGACCGCGCAACGGCGTTCTCAGAGGCATTAGTCCTGGGCCGAGACGCCGTTAGTCCCCCATCGACACCCTGTCGAACACCATCGGGTAAAACGATGCCCC
The DNA here is from genome assembly GCA_963811535.1 of uncultured Actinomycetota bacterium. GTDB lineage: Bacteria > Actinomycetota > Actinomycetes > Mycobacteriales > Mycobacteriaceae > Mycobacterium. The sequence goes on from CAWERF010000006.1 coordinate 1,246,299, forward strand.
TCTTAGGTTGCCGGGCTAGTGCGGCACGACACTACGTTGCCTGGCCACCGAAGAAGGCGGCTACAGTTGGATGGCCGACACGGGCCAGGTTTCACTGGACTGCACCGGGGCTTAAAGGCTGAGAGTGTATCCGTCCCCGCCTTGGCGCTTTGTCGAGGACCACATCGGCACCGATGCGGTGGAGCTATCGCCCGGAGGGCCGAGCTGGTTAGGTATTCGTCGTAGTCACGTGGTGTCTGGCGTCGCCTGCAACGCGATCCGCCCATCGCAGGGTCGCGGGCATAAGGGCCGATTAGTCAGTCGTGGTCCTGCGCACCGGTGCTGCGCGGAACCCCCGGAAACCCGCGTCCACATCCCCGACTGGTCCCACTTCATCCAGATCTTCGACCAGGCGATCCAGCGGTGCCTCGAAAAAAGCCGAACCTGATCGCGACTTACAAGCGGCAGCACCCACTTTCGAAAGATCTGTAAATCCGTCGGCGTGACCCACCACGCCACCGAAATTTGAGTGTAAATCTGGACGACCTGTAGTGACGTGAGCAGCTGATGGCGTTCGTCACCTCAGTCGAATGCGTGGATGACCTGACGGGCCACGTAATGGATCTGACGGAACGCGTCGAGCTTGATGGGCAGGTCATCGAGGGCGGGGACCTCCATCGTGGTGGTGACCACCCCGGGTTCCTCGCACTCCCACCGGACTTGGAACCTATCGCCCAACGCGCGCATGGCCGCGTTGTCGGAGAGCACCATGGCGTGGAACCGCTCGATGCCATCGACTCGCGCCGCGATCGCAAGCGCGCCGAGCAACAGCGTCCCGATGCCGCGGCCCTGATAGGCGTCGGCGACGGTGAGCGCGATCTCGGCCGAGGCGGGGTCGTGTTCATCGCGGACGAAGCGAGCGTCGGCCACCACGGGCCCGTCGATACCGTCGGTCACGACCCACACGAAGTGGTCGATGTAGTCGACCTCACACAGATAGGCCAGTAGCGCCTCGGTGGGAACGCGCGCCGACAGGAAACGTCTGTACAGCGTTTCCGGCGAGACCTGCACCCTGCCCTCGCCGATGCGCTCGGCGTCGCCGGGCAGGACGGGGCGCAAGAACAGCTCAGTGCCGTCTTTGGCCCGGACTGGGATTGGCGTGATGAATGCGGCTAACCGCTGACGCGCGGTGCGCACCAGCCGCTCGGCGATATCCGGTATCGCGAGCATGCACTCAAAGGCGCTCTGGTATCCGATGTAGCCGCGCGCGTCATCTTTGGCGATCACGGTCGCGGTTCTGGGCGCGTCTCGTAGCAAGGCGATTTCGCCGACGATCAGTCCCGCTGGCAGCTCCACGACGGCGACCACGCCATCCGGGCCGACGTGCCTGATCTCGACTCGGCCGGATGCGATGATCACAAACGACAGCGCATGCTCGCCCTGCCGCATCAACACCTCGCGCGGGGCCGCGTGCAGCGGCTCCAGATTGGCGGCCAGTGTCACCAGATCCTCGGCGGGGATACCGGCGAAGACATCCAGCGAGGCGAGTTCCTCGGCGCCGACGGCGGTCAAGCCGCTCATTGCGACCCGCTCGCTAACCGGGCAACAAACATTGGTGCGCACAACCTAGTCGGCCTCCGACAGATCTCGCTCGCCGCCACCAGCACCCTTTGGGTTGCGCTCATCTGGGCAGCGTCTCACCGGCGTGCGCCAACCCACAAGGGCGTAGGTCACCTTGATGCGGTCCGAAAGTGCATCGTGCGGGATAACGGCATCTGACTAGGGACTAATGCCTCTAGCAGGCCATCACGAAAACCATTGGGGCCTGGACGGTTGACTGTCGGCGCTAACCGGTAGTCGCGGGATCTCAGCCAGGCAGGTGAACCAAGTGACCTGTAAGGTCCATCCCGCAACTACCACTCCTTGCACCAGACTCCCGCGGCTTCGTGCCACGTTCCGCTCCGCAGGGAGCCCGGATCCCAGTGCAGAAACCCGCGCCGATCAGTGATACCTGCAACGCCGTCGGTGCCCGCACTCTGCACAGTGCAGGTTCGCAGAACCGTTCGTTGTCCGCGGGTAGCGAATGGCGCCGCATGCGCACGCGTAAACGCTCCCACTCCGCAGTGACAAAGGCGTGTTCAATGGTTTGGGCATGGCTCACGAATAGAAGGCGTCGAGGAGGTGCTTGTTCTGTTCGGCCACCGCCGAGCGTTTCACCTTCAGCGACGGTGTCAGCTCACCGCGCTCGATGGACAGATCGTGGTCGAGCAGCGCCCACTTTTTGATGGTTTCCCACCGGTTCAGTTCGGCGTTGAGCTTGGCGATGTGCTCATCGATCATCTCCCGCACCGCCGACGCGTTGACCAGCTCCTTGTAGGTCGCGCCGTTGAGCCCCTTCTCGGCTGCCCACCCCGACACCAGGTCGGCGTCCAGGGCGATCAACGCCACGCAGAAGTTGCGGGCCTCCCCGAACACCAGGAACTGGCTGGCATAGGGACACATCGCCAGGAACTTCGACTCGATCGCCGGCGGGGCGATGTATTTGCCGCCGGAGGTCTTGAAGATCTCCTTGATCCGGCCGGTGACGGTGAGGAACCCGTCGGCGTCGATTGTGCCCACGTCGCCGGTACGCAGCCAGCCGTCGTCGGTGAACGTCTCCGCCGTTTGGTCGGGCAGGTTGTGGTAGCCGTCCATCACACAGGCGCCGCGGATCTGGATTTCCCCGTCGTCGTCGTTGATGCGTATCGACGTGCCGTCGAAGGGCAGGCCCACGGTGCCCAACTTGTAGTGATCGGGCCGGTTGATGCACGCCCCGGCCGCGGTCTCGGTCAGGCCGTAGCCTTCCAGGATGAGCAGGCCCGCGGCGTGGAACCACTCGCCGATCTCGCGGTTCAACGGTGCCGCGCCGGAGATAAAGAACCGGATGCGGCCGCCGAACGCCTCACGCACCTTGCTGAACACCAGGCGGTCGAACAGCCCGTAAAGCAGCGACATCGGCAGCGGAACGGCGCGCCCGGCCCGGCGTCGGCGGTCCACCTCAAGCCCCACTGAGAATGCCGCCGCGAACAGCCGGGCCCGAAGGCCGCCCCGGGCTTGCTGGGTGGTAACGATGCGGGCGTGCGCCTTTTCAAAGATGCGGGGCGCGGCGCCCATGAACGTCGGTTTGACCACCGCCAGGTTGTCGACGATCTTGTCGACGCGCCCGTCGATCGCCGTGGCGAACCCGCACGCCAGCTGGGCCGTGATCAGGACTTTGCCGAACGCGTGGGCCATCGGCAACCACAGCAACTGCAGATCGTCCTCGCCGAGGATATTCAGCCCGGCTACCGCCGTCCCCTCATACGCCCAGGCCGAATGCGCCAACCGCACCCCTTTGGGCCGACCGGTGGTTCCGGAGGTGTAGATCAACGTGGCCAACTGCTGGGGGGTGATCGCCTCCGCCCGGGTCCGCACACCGGACTCATCCTCGCGCAGATACTTCCGCCCCAGCTCGGCCAGGCCGGCCAGGGTGATCACCCAGTCACCGTCGCCGGGGCCGTCGAACAGCACCACCCTGGTGAGGTCGGGCAGCTCGGCGCGGCGTTCGGTCAGCCTCGCCAGCTGCCCGGCGTCCTCGGCGAACACGACTCGGCATTCCGAGTCGGCCAGGATGTAGGCGGTGTCGCCGGCGTTGGTGGTGGGATACACGGTGGTGCTGGCGGCCCCGGCACACATGACCGCCAGATCGGCCAGGATCCACTCGTATCGCGTGCCCGACGCGATACCGACCCGCTGCTCGGTTTCGATCCCCAACGCCAGCAGACCGGCCGCCAGCGCCTCGACGCGGTCCGCGGTCTGGCGCCAGGTCTCCGAAACCCAGTCGCCGGCAACAAGGTAGCGGAAGGCCTCCTTATCCGCTGACTCCTGGACGCGGTCGAGAAACATCGAAGCCACATTCGCTGCTGCGGTGGTCGTGGATGTGTCGTCGCCATCAATAGTCATCCGCGTCTTCCCGGCGTTCGTGATGTTCAATGACCGCCCCGTGCCGCCCATCGGCGGCCGAGGGTCAGCCACTTATCGTTGCACTTTCCTGCGCCACGGCGATGGCTTTCGGTATCAGCGAACGAAACGCTGCGATTGCCGAAGCCGCATTCCAGGACATCCCACTGCGCGTTGTCCACGTGGATCGACGACGCCTCCCCGCCTCATAGGCAGCCGACAGTACAGCGCGTACTTTGCCTTCTTCGAGCCGTCGACGCACACGACTACTGACCTTGGTGGATACGATTCCAATTCTCTCCAAACAGGGCACTGCCTGCGCCAGTGAATGCCGGGCGATCAGGACGGCACGCAGCGAATGCCAGGCGATAGGGACCGGCTAGTGACCGGGCCTGCTGACCGACCCTCAAAAATGGCCCCTGACCAGGCAATTCAACGGTCGGGCTGACAGGATTTGAATTTGTCAGCACGATCTTTGTCTGACCTGCACCGATGCGCCGTAATCTCTTGGCGTACCGCCGATTTGGGTCTACCATTTCGTACCGAGACGCTCAGCGGGACCGTGCCGACCTAGATCAGCCCACTACTCCCACTGCCGCTTCGAGTTCGGCCAGGCATCGCTCGGTCAGGGGTATCACCGCCTCGATGTCGGGCATCACGTCGCGGCCCGCCAGAAAACCGAAACTCATCCGGTCGGCGTACGAGCACACCGTCACGTTGAGTGCCATGCCGTCGAAGACCAGCGACACCGGATAGATCTCCTCGACATGGGCGCCGTTCCAATACATTTCGGTTCGCGGGCCCGGAACATTGGAGATCGAAATGTTGTATCCGGTGCGCACCTTCGGCGCAAACGGCAGCAACGGCAACAACATCATCGGTATGACGCTCGGCACGAGCAGCAAGATAGATGCCCCCGACCCGCGGCTGGCCACCTGCTGCTTTCCTTCCGACATCGACCGGTGGATCAGATCCAACCGTTCGGCTGGGTCCTTCAGGTCGGTGCCCAGCGGGCACAACCAGACACCAAACATATTGCCGTGCCCGTCGTCGGTCCCATGCTCGTGGCCGCGCACCGTGATCGGGCAGGCGGCCGCCAGCGACTGTTCGGGCAGTTCCCCGTGGTCGCGCAGCCAGCCGCGCAACACCCCGGCGATCACCGCGACGACCACGTCGTTGCCGGTCACCGCGGCCTTGTCTTGCACCGCGCGGATACGGTTCTTCGACAACCTGGCGGCCGCGACGGCGCGCTCGGGGCCGAGTCGGCCGTTGAACCGGGTGTAGGGAGCGCCCATCGGCGGCATGGTCGTGTCGGTGGTCAAGCTGGCGACCAGATTGGATACCTCGCCGGTGACAACTTTCTCGACCAGCGCGGCGCTCGACGTGGCCGCACCCAGCAGCGACCGCAGCATGGTGAACGGATTGGGTAACCGCCCGCCAGCCGACGCTGCTCCCGCGGTGGCCTCGTCGTGCCGGGCCGCGTAGAACGGCGGCATGGACCGGCGTGTCGGATCGGCGCTCAGCGCGTCGGCGATCACCTGGAAACCGGCCACACCGTCCATGACCGCGTGATGCACCTTGACGTAGAAGGCAAAGCGGCCATCGTCGAGACCGTCGATCAGATAAGACATCCACATCGGGCGGGACCGGTCGAGGCGCTCGGCGTGCAGCTCACCGACCAGCCGCCAGAACTCGTCCCGGCCGGCGCCGGCCGGCAGTGTCGTGCGCCGGCAATGTTGGCTGATGTCGAGGCTGTCAACATCACGCCAGACCCAGATGCCGCCGGTGTCCACACCGCGATGGGGATATCGGCGAAGCCGCGGGTCGATCGAGTCCGCTGCGGCCAGCGCCCGCCGATACAGCTCGCCGACATAGCCCGGACCCGCATTGTCGGGGGGCGACAGAAGTAGCACAGCGGCCACGTGAAGCGGCTGGCTCATCGGGTCCGCGGTCACCATCGCCGCGTCCAACGGGTCCAGCGGGTCCATCGGACAAGACTCCAATATCGTTGATGTGAGTGTGATCACACTAGCCCCGTCCAGCGGTAACGTCATCAATTTCGGTGAGGCCCGGGCAGATGACCGCCCACTCTTACCACTCGACGGTGGACGTCACGCGCGACCCGTCGCGATTCGGGTTATGAGCAGCCGCGCGAGCACGTCGGCGATTTAGACCACTGAGAGCACCGTGGCGTCAACGGTCATGGTTGAATCGCGCCAGCTCGCAGCCGCTGGCCGCGTCGAACACCCGCGCCGACCCGTCGTCGCTGGCGGTAGCCACCCGGGTGCCATCCGGGGCGAACGCCACCGCCCGCCCAGCATGGCACCGTTCCGATCTGCGTCGGGTACGACATGGCCGAAACGCACCTGGTCGGACCCTATGCCGTTCCTGTTCCAGCAAATCGTCGACGGCAGCCGCCGCGCGATGAGCACCCGTACGGCCCGAGGGACCGTCGCCCAAGCCACCGCCGAGGGGGTGCTGATGTATCTGCGGCGGGACGAGGCGCTGCGCCTGATCAGCGAATGCGCCGCCCGCTTCCCCGGCGGTCAGATGATGTTCGACCTGCCCCCGCCATGGTTCGCTGCGCTGCTCCGCCGCGGCATGCGGACCTCCCTGCGGTACCGCTCGCCGCCGATGCCGTTCACCATGCCGGTCGGCGAGCTCGCCGCCCTCGTGGACAGCGTGCCCGGGATCCGGGCGGTGCACGACATGCCGCTGCCCCCGGGCCGGGGGCCGCTGTTCAATGTCCTGCTGTGGAGCATGCAGCGGTTGCCGGTATTCGACGGGGTACGCCCGGCACTGACGCTGCTGGAGTTCGGTTAGCCGAACGCTTCCTTCACGTACCGCAGCGCCTCGGCCTGATCGATGCCGAGGCCTCTGGCGGTGTCGGCGTAGGCACGGGCGGCCGCTGCCATCGCGACGTCGGCGGGATCCTGCCTGGCCACGAAAGTGCCGAAACGCCCGCGGGTCTCGAGGATCCCGGCCGCCTCCAGCTCGCGATACGCGCGGGCCACGGTGTTCACCGCCAGGCCCAGCCGGGCAGCCAGCTCGCGGACCGTCGGCAACCGCGCTCCCGCCGTCAGCCGCCCGCTGCGGACGCCGCCGATGATTTGAGTTCTCAACTGATCGAACAGCGGCTGCGCCGCATGAGGGTCCACCCGGACCCAGCCCCCGAACTCGGACACGTGCCCAGTATCACGCCCAGAGGCCCCCCGCGCACCGGGAGACTAGGTTGAAAGCGTGCGTGTAACGGTGCTCAGCGGAGCCGGGATGTCCGCCGAGAGCGGCGTCGAGACGTTCCGCGATGCCCAGACCGGGCTGTGGGAGACGTTCGACCCCGAACAGTTGGCCAGCCCGCGGGCGTGGCGCAGACAACCGGACGCGGTGTGGGCCTGGTACATGTGGCGCCATCACCTCGTCAGGTCGGTCGAACCCAACCCCGGCCACCTGGCGGTCGCGGACTGGCAGCGGCGCGCAGACGTCAGCGTCGTCACGCAGAACATCGACAATCTGCACGAGCGCGCCGGCAGCCAGCGGGTGGCCCATTTGCACGGCAGCTTGTTCGAATTCCGTTGTTCCCGTTGTGGTACGGCGTACCACGGGGATCTGGCCGACATGCCAGAGCCGGTGGAGACGCTGGACCCGCCACTGTGCGCATGCGGTGGAACGATCCGGCCCGGCGTGGTGTGGTTCGGCGAGCCGCTGCCCGACGAGCCGTGGCAGCAGGCGGTTGAGGCGGTGGCCGGCGCCGACGTGCTGATCGTGGTCGGCACCTCGGGGATCGTCTATCCGGCGGCCGGACTGCCCTCGGCGGCGCTGGCCCAGGGCATCCCGGTCATCGAGGTCAACCCCGACAGCACGCCATTGTCGGGAAGTGCGACCGTCACCGTGCGCGACACCGCGGCGCGGGCGTTGCCCGGCTTGCTCGACCGGCTGGACGAACTAATCGGCTAGTTCCCCGGCCGGATCGCGGTGCCGCGAAGAACGGGTTGTGCATGCATTCCTCAACCGCATTCCTCAACCATCGGTGGGCTTTCCTTTGAGGTCCATCAGCCGAACGATGGCGTCTTGCGGGCTGGTGTCGTATCCGATGATCCCGCTGACGATTTGGCCGCAGCACACCGCACGCAGCACCCGGTCGGTGAAGTCCTCGACATCGCCCCACGGCAGATACGGCTTTGCGATCAGCAGCGCCGCCACACCATGCGCTGCGCTCCACAACTCGAGCGCAACCCGCGTGGCATCCCCCTGCGCGTAGATGCCCTCGTCCATCATTGCCTGGACCCCGGCGCACATGTGCACGAACGCCGAACTGGCCAGCGTGACATCCACGTCACTGCCCGGTCGGCCCTCCCCCATCGTCGCGATCCGATACAGCTCGGGTGTCTGCAGCGCGAACCGCACATACGCCAATCCCTGCGCTCGCAAGACATCCAGCGTGGTGGTACAGCCAACCGCGGCGCGTTGCATCTCCTCGTCCAGGCTCTCGAAGTAGCGCGCACACACCGCGTCCATCAACGCGTCCTTGTCGGCGAAGTGCAAATAGATCGACGGTGGGGTGACCCCAACCCGCCGTGCCACCGAACGAATCGAGACCGCTTTGGCGTGACCGGTTTGCAACAGCAACACCGTTGCCGCATCGAGGATCTCGTCACGCAGCTGATCGCCCGCTCCGCGCGGTGCGCGCCGACGACGTGGAATATCCACCGGACTTGCCGTCACGTTGTCCTTCCTTCACTGCGCATGCCTGCCGGCTGACTCATCGATTCCAGGGGGGCACGCCGTCGTGTGTTCGTCGGCTCACCTGCCTCGTGCCTGCCGGCGGACTCCGTGATCGGGAACCGATCATGCAGGCGGGCCGGCGGTTTCGGTGCCCACCAAGTCGCGCGGCCGAGCACGTGCATGAACGCGGGCACAAGCAACATCCGCACCAGCGTAGCGTCGACCAGCACCGCCACCGTCAGCCCGAGGCCGAACATCCGCATGAACGACACCTGTGAGGCCATCAATGCCGCGAACGAGATCGACATCAGCAGTGCCGCTGCGGTGATCACCCGGCCGGTGTGGGCCACGCCAAGCGCGACACTCTCGTCGTTGTCCGCCCGCGTCCGGCCCGATTCGAGCCAGTACTCGCGGATCCGCGAGACCAGGAACACCTCGTAGTCCATCGACAGCCCGAACGCGATGCAGAACAGCAACACAGGCAGATTCACCTCGAGCGTGCCCGTCGCCGACGAGCCCAGCGCGCCCAGATGCCCGTCCTGGAACACCCACACCAGCGCGCCGAACGCGGCCGTCAGCGACAGGACGTTAAGCAGCACGGCCTTCAGCGGCAACACCACGCTGCCGGTCAGCATGAACAGCAGCACGATCGTGATGCAGGCGATCATGCCGAGTACGAGCGGCAGCCGGGTGGTGATGGCATGCACGCTGTCGTGGTTGATTTGCGCGACGCCGGCCAGTTGCACAGGTTTACCGCCCGGGGTCGCGACGGCGTGCAGCCGGCTGAGTTGAGTCGCCGACGCGTCGGAGAACAACGGTGCCGTGCTGCCTACGGTCAGAAACGCGCTGCCGTCCTGGAGTCCTGTTGGTGCGGTGGGCGGCCCGACAGGCGCACCGCCGACGAACGTGCCGCCCGGCGACGACACCGATGACACATCCGGCACCCGCGACAGCGCGGCGGCGTACCTGCCGAGGTCGCCGGGCGTCACCCCATTCGCATCGGGGATCGCCACCGTCACGTTGGTCGCCGAGTCGACGGCGAAATCGTTGCGCAGCTGATCGCCAACCTGGTGCGCCGACGCCGACTTCGGCAGCACCCGATCGTCGGGGAAGCCCCACTTCACGCCGAGGAACGGTGAGCCGAGCAAGAGCAGCAGCGCGATGATCGCAGCGCCCAGCGGCACAGCACGGCGCATAACGAGCTTGGTCGAGCGATACCAGAACGACTGCTCGACCGGCTTCGGCTGCGGCTCTGCACGTCGGAGCACACGGCGCAGCAGCCGCCGGACGTCCATCGTGTCCAGCCGCTCACCGAGCAGCTTGATCGCCGCGGGGGTGACCACCACGGCCGCGGTTGCCGCGAATCCGACCACGGCCACCCCGGCGTAGGCGAACGACTTCAAGAAGTACTGCGGGAACAGCACCATCGTGACCATCGACAGCGCGACCGTCATCGCCGAGAACAGCACGGTACGGCCCGCGGTGGCCATCGTGCGGATCAACGCCACGTCGCGGTCGGCCCCGTCTGCGATCTCGTCGCGGTATCGGCTGAGGATCAGCAACGTGTAGTCGATGGCCAGCGCGAGGCCCATCGCGACGGTGAGGTTCAGCGCGAAGATCGACACATGGGTGACCAACGACACGGCGTGCAACACCGCCATGGACCCGAGGATCGCGAAGCCGCCGACGGCCATCGGGAGCGCCGCGGCGAGCAGGCCGCCGAAGACCCACACGAGCACCAGGAAGCTCAGCGGAATCGCCAGCGATTCCATGAACAGCAGGTCTTTCTCCGTCTGGGCGTTGATCTGCCAATACACGGTGGCGATGCCGCCGGCGCGGACCGTCACGCCGTCGCGGTCATGCACGAGTGCCGACGCCAGCGACTTCGCGTGTTTCTGCGCGTCGGTCTCGCCGCCGGTGATCCCCGCGACGATCAGCCCCGTCTTGCCGTCCTTGCTGACCAGCGACGCGGCGGCCGACGGCGGAACGGTCCAGGGCGACGTCACCTGCCCGACATACGGAGAGGTCTTCAGCCGCCGCACGATGTCGGTCCCGACCGTCTGCGCGGCGGCGCCCTGCACTCCGTCGTTCGCCGTGACGGTGATCAGCATGTCCATGTCACCCTGACCGAACTTCTCCGACAGGAGCTTCGCCGCCTGTGACGACTCGGAGTTGGGGTCTTGCATACCGCCGGCCGACAGGCTCTTGGTGACGGGAATGCCGAAGATCGCGGTGCCGACCATCACCAGCAGTGCAACGGCGATGATGCGCCGCGGGGCGGCGATGGCGAGTCGAGCCATTCCCTGCAACACAACCGATCCTTCCGGGGACGTGCCGAGCAGCTCCGTATCACCGGTAACTTACCAGTGGTAAGTTACAAAAGGCGAGGGGCAGTTGGTTCACTCGCCCGATTAGCGTTGTCGTCCGCGCTATTGTTGTTTGCCGGCGCCGAGGCGATTTCGGCCCACCAGCGGCCGTTAGACCGCCCGCGGTGGCCGGCATGGGTTTCGTTTGCCGTGCTCGTGATCGCAATTGCCGTGGCGATACTGACCTCGATCGGGTTCGACGGCGCCAACCCGATGCACGTCGGGAGACCGGCCGAGAAATAGGCACCCTACCCGGCGGTAAGAATTGCCACCGTTTTCCGAAACGTGACTCAAAGTCCTCTTAAAGGTGATCCATAACCTCAGAGGCATGTGGATCGATGACACCAGTGCCGACGTCATCAAGGTCGACTTCGAGGCGCTCTACCACGGCGACTTCCTGGTAGAGGGTGACACCTCGGAGCAGATCGACGACTGGCACCCGCTGGCCCCCGCGGTCTGACGAGATCCGCCCGCCCCACCCGGGCCGGCGGCGCCTCTTACGCGGAGACTTTCTCCTCCGCCGCCGGCTGAATCATTTCTTCCAACCGTCCCGAAATCAGTTCTTCGGCCTCGTTGACGATGCGCGACACCAGTTGTTCGACGGTGGGGATGTCGTTGATGAGGCCCATCGCGGTGCTGACCGACCAGATCCCGGCGTCGAGGTCACCGTCGTCGAAGACCTTGCGGCCCCGCACGCCGGAGAGCAGTTCCTTGACGGCGTCGAATTGACCGCCGCCGTTGAGGATCTCGACGACCTCGCGCGACACGGTGTTGCTGGCCACCCGCGCGGTGTCGCGCAACGGACGGAAGATCAACTCGGTGCCGCGCTCGTCGGCGAACCCACCCGAGGCGATCATCGGGATGTCGATCTTTTCGGCCGCGGCCGGGATCAACACCAGGCCCGGGATGTCGTCCTCGCCGGGGTGGCCGGCGCATTCGAAGCCGTCGATGCTGATGCCGTCGACACCGAGGCTTTGCGCCTTGACCGCCTGGCGCACCGAGGTGTACCTGTGCAGCACATTCCCCATGCGTGAACGACGTCACCGCGATCGAGCCCCAAAGCGGCTCGGCTAGTTCAGCCGGGCGGGCCGGTGTGCTGGTGCCGCTCGACGGGTAACCGTGTCTACGAGATCAGAAATCCGCGCCAAGTTGGCCGTCTGTTTTGCCGACTTCGCCAGGCGGGTGTTTGGCGGCCCTCACCCACTGCCAGCGACCTGGGCTAAGAACCCAGCAGGTTCCGTCTCCGAGCTTGTCGACGAGGAGGACACCGCTGGGAAGGATTTCGTATCGGGCGTGATCGTCGAAGTCGTAGGTTTCGAAGTTGTCATACGGCGCCTGGCTGCCTGTTTCGATCGGAGCGGTCACGTAGATGGTGAATGCCATGGTTCGAGCGTGCCATGTAGGGGACGCGCGTTCACTGGATCGTTGCGGCAGTGCGCCTGGGACTTCGTGCTCTACGGCCCAGGTGGGTGCCGCCCTGGAATGCGACAGACACCCACCTGGTCGCCGGCCAGAGCTACGACCTGGCCGGTGGCTGGGGGCTCACGTTCACCGGTGCTGGTCTCAAGATCCGGTGGGATAACACCGGGCACGGCATGGTGCTCAGGCCGACCGGCACCATCCAACCGTTCTAAAAAGGGAGAAATGAGAAATTTACTGATCGGAGTGGTGGCCGCGACAGCGGCCATCACTCTGGCGTTCACCGCGCCGACGCACGCCGACGTAGCAGGTTTGGCCCCGTTCGTCGGGACGTGGCACGCCCACGGGGAGGGGCTGGTGATTCAGCCCAACGGTCACGGCCGCGAAACCTATAACGATGGCACCGTGGACTTCACGCTGAGCGCGGTCTCGGATGACACGGCCACCGGTGCTATCACTGCCGCCTCGAATTCGAAAAACCCGGTAGGCGGGCCGGTCAGCATCACCCTCGTCGGCGGCGGTCAGGGACTCCAGTTGACCGTGGCGGGCGGGGACACCGGCTTTGGGTTCTGCAACAGCACCGCCACCGACCGCTCCTACTGCGGCGCCTGAACGGGCGTGAGGAACACCGGAGTTCGACCGCCGATCTGGTTTTCGTTTGCCGTCTGCACGGGCGTGCTAGCGGCTTTCATCCTGCTGGTGCTGGTGGTTCAGCGGCGGTGAAACAATCGGGTGATCCACACCGAAAGCCTCGGTGAATTTCGTTGTGAGCACGGCAGTTACCGCGGGGCCATGCGGATCGCGCCGTCGAGGCGGATGACCTCGCCGTTGAGCATCGGGTTCTCGACGATGTGCGCAGCGAGCGCCCCGTACTCCTCGGGCTTGCCGAGCCGGGCCGGATGCGGAACTTGTGCGCCGAGCGACTGCTTGGCCTCGTCGGGCAGCAGCGCCAACAACGGCGTGTCGAACAGGCCCGGCGCGATGGTGACCACGCGGATGTTCTTGCTGGCCAGGTCGCGGGCGATCGGCAGCGTCATGCCCACCACGCCGCCCTTGGACGCCGAGTACGCGGCCTGGCCGATCTGGCCGTCGAATGCCGCCACCGACGCGGTGTTGATGATCACGCCGCGCTCCTCGCCGACCAGGTCGGTGTTGGCGATCCTCTCGGCGCCCAACCGCAGCACGTTGAAGGTGCCGATCAGGTTGACGTTGACCACCCGGATGAAGTCATCGAGCGGGAAGACGCCGTTGCGGCTCAGCACCCTGATCGCGGACCCGGTGCCGGCGCAGTTGACGACAATGCGCAGCGGACCCAGCGATTCGGCGACGTCGAGCGCGGCCGAGACCGCGGCGGGATCGGTGACGTCGGCGGGCGCGAACCGCACTCGGTCGCCGAGTTCCTTGGCAACCCCTTCGCCCTTGGAGGTCGGCAGGTCGAGGATCACCACCTGGGCGCCCTCGTTCAGCAGTGCCTTCGCAGTGGCCAACCCAAGCCCGGAAGCACCGCCGGTTACCACGGCGACGGCGTCTTTGATCTCCATCGATCGGTTCCTTTCCGGCCGGCCCGGACTGGCCGACCAAACGGTTGGTCGGAGACTATACCGAGGTGCGTTCGAGCACCCGGGTGGGTATCTGACGACTCTGCATACCGCATCGTCTCAGCCGGGGCGGCGGGTGGTCGGTCGGGGGCTCGGCACGCGGGACTTAGGGTGGAGCCCATGACGACGATCGATTCCAGCACTCACCCCGCCACCGGGGCCTACGCGAGCGTCGATGGTCTTTCCGTCACGCTGGCCGACGGCGTGCTGTCGCTCACGATGAACCGGCCGGAGACTCTGAACTCACTCACCGAGGTGATGCTGGCCGGCATCGCCGACGCGATGGAGCGCGCCGCGACCGACCCGCGGGTGAAGGTCGTGCGACTCGGCGGCGCCGGACGGGCCTTCAGCTCGGGTGCGGGGATCGGCGCTGACGACCAGGCGAAAAAGGCAAAGGGCAGCCTGACCGGAGTCCTGGATCAGGCCAATCGCACTGTGCGGTCGATCGTCTCGCTGCCGCGGCCGGTCGTCGCAGTGGTACACGGGCCTGCGGCCGGGGTCGCCGCCTCGCTGGCCCTGGCATCCGACGTCGTATTGGCTTCGGAGAAGGCATATTTCCTGCTGGCGTTCACGAAGATCGGGTTGATGCCCGACGGTGGCGCGTCGGCGTTGGTGGCCGCGGCCGTGGGCCGAATCCGTGCCATGCGTATGGCCCTTCTGGCCGAACGCATCTCGGCCGCCGAGGCGCTGGAATGGGGGCTGGCGACGGCGGTCTATCCGGAGGAGAGTTTCGACGCCGAGGTCGGCAAGGCCATCGCGACACTGCTCAACGGTCCCGCGGTGGCGCTGCGTAAGACCAAGGACGCGATCAACGCGGCAACGTTGACTTCGCTCGAGTCGGCTCTCGAGCGCGAGCGCGCCGGCCAGCTGGACCTGCTGAAGGGACACGACTTCATCGAGGGCACGCTCGCGTTTCGGCAGCGCCGGAAGGCCGAGTTCACCGACCGATAGGCCTCACGCGTCGCTGCCCGCCAGCGCCTTTGGATGGCGCTTTGCACGCCGCGACCGGGCCGACCGCAACGCCTGTTCCCAGACCAGCATCGTCATGGCTTTCACCTGCGCCGGTTTGAACGCTTCCCTCGAAAGCAGCGCCGTGGCCGCGGCCTTGGTCGCCGCCGATGCCTTGGACATGTGGCCCGAGTCGAACGGCGGTTGCGGGTCGTATTCGATTGCGAGCTGGATCGTCTTCGCGCGGCCCTCGCCGGCGATCTGACCGGCCAGCCACAGCGCCAGGTCAATGCCGGCCGACACACCAGCGCTGGTCACGATGTCGCCCTCGTGCACGACACGTTCGTCGTTGACTGCCGTTGCGCCCAACGCTTTCAACGCGCTCAGCGCCAGCCAGTGCGAGGTCGCGCGCTTGCCCGTCAGCAGACCGGCAGCGGCCAGAATCACCGAGCCCGAACACACCGACGCCGTCCAGGTCGCCGTCTGGTGTGCCCGGCGCACCCAGTCCAGCAGTTTCTCGTCGCGGGCATGCTCCATCGTCGTCATGCCACCGGGGATGAGAATCACGTCGGGCGAGGGGGTTTCGTCGAACGAATGGGTGGCGCCGATGATCAGGACACCCGAGTCCGCGGTGATCGGGCCGGGCTCGTGCCACACGAACCGCACCTGGGCACCGGGCAGGTTCCGCAACACTTCATAGGGCCCGATCATGTCCAGCGCCGTGAAGCCCGGATAGGTCACGATCGCGATTTGTGTCATTGCCGTCCTCCTCTGGTGTGGGCAAAGGTCTTGCGGTAGTGGTCGGGTGAAACGCCAAGCCGGCGGATGAAGTTGCGGCGCATGCTTTCTGCGGTGCCGAAGCCGCATCGCGTGGCGATCGCGGACACGGTGTCGTCGGTCTCTTCAAGCTGTCGACGGGCGGCTTCGGTGCGGATGCGTTCGACGTAGGCGCCCGGCGCCTCGCCGACCTCGTCGGTGAAGACACGGGTGAAATGGCGCGGACTCATCGCGGCACGACGGGCCAGTTCGCCGACGCTGTGCCCACCGCCCGGCTCGGTCTCGATCGACTCCTGCACCTCGCGGATCGGCGCCCGCCGGGCCCGCGGCATCCACACCGGGGCCGCGAACTGGCTCTGCCCGCCGGGGCGGCGCAGGTACAGCACCAGCCACCGCGCGACCGTCTGCGCGACCTCGGTGCCGTGATCGTCTTCGACGAGCGACAGAGCCAGATCGATGCCGGCGGTGACACCGGCAGCGGTCCACACCGATTCCGACGAACGCACGAAGATCGGATCCGGATCCACCGCGACGGCGGGGAATTCGCGGGCAAGCCGATTGGCGAACGCCCAGTGGGTGGTGGCGGGGCAGCCGTCGAGCAGCCCGGCCTCCGCGGCCAAAAACGCGCCGGTGCACACGCTGACGACGCGGCGGGCCGTTGGCGCAATTGCCTTGATCCAGTTCATGATTTCGGCATCGGCCCGCGCCGCGTCGACGCCACCACCCCCGGGCAGCACGACGGTGTCGACGGGTTCGCGCGGGTTCGGCAGCGGCTGCGCGCAGAGTGTCAGTCCGGCATAGGTGGTGACGGGCTCACCACCGCGTGCTGCGAGCACGACGTCGTATCCGTCGCCGACCAGCACCGACGCGCCGGCGAAGACCTCGAACGGGCCCACCAGGTCCAGGGTCTGAATGCCCGGAAATCCGAGTAGGACGATCTTGCGCGCCACGTTCCCAGTGTTCGCCGGCGGCGCCGTGTCGTCTACGCCATGTGTCCCACGAATTAGGACACGCGTCGCGCTAGAGGCCGAAGATCGGCGGAAGCGCGAGCGCCATGACCACGCTCCAGACCATGTGGGTGAGCAGGGGTGCCAGCACGCCGCCCGTTGCGCGGCGTTCCAGCGCGCATACGGTCCCGACGATGATCGCCGCGAAGGCCAGCATCGGGTTGCCACTGGCGGCCGTCACCGCGACGTAGAGGACCGTCGAGATGAGGATCGGGTGGTACCGGCGAAGCGCCGAGTACACCGCCCCGCGAAAGAAACATTCCTCGGCGGCCGCGTTGATCAGCATGATGATCAGCACCGCCGACAGACTGCCGCGGTGTTCATACTCCAGCACTCGGCGGATCAGGTCCGCAACCGGACCGATGTCGCGGGCGATCAGACCGCCGACCACGAACACGCCGCCGAGCAGCAGGCCGATCCCCGTGCCGGTGATCACCGGGCGCTGGTTCCGGCCGCGAAAGCGGATCCTGCCCAGATGGATCGGCCTGGCGAGAAACGCGCCGATGAACCAAGTGGCCGCGAGCAACACCGTCAGCCAATAAAAGGACGCGGTGCCCGGCGGCCTGCTGAACGAGTAGCCAAGCACCACGGCGCCGAGCACCAGGAAGACCACGACGACGATCCGTCGCCTGCGCACCACCGAGGGAGGTTCGTGGTACGGCACCGCGACGCTGGTGGCGATTTCCCGCATCTCGCGAAGGAAGCTCGGCCGCCGGCTGGTACCGGGTTCGGTCATGCGGGACTCTCCTTCACCGTCAGATCGGCGAGAATGTCGAGGCCGGTCCGCAGCGCGCCGGCGACCGGCCCGGGCACCGCGTTGACCAAGCCTAGGGCCGGCCGGGCGATCGCGGGGGTCACCGCGCGAGCGAGTCGCCGGATGCGCAGCCGATCACCGCCGGCCCATTCCGGGTCGCTGTCGGCGAGGTGGTGCGGATCGGCACGGGCGTTGACAGGGCGGGGGCCGCCGCCCGACAGCGACGCCGCGATGGCGTTTTCGATGAGCGTCAGGCCGCCGGGCGGGTCGGGGACCGTGTCTCGCAGCAGGTGCGCGGAGGCCACCATCGGGTGGTCCAGCGAGGCCACCAGGTCGGCGGCCAGGCCGCCCGGAACGGGCAGCGCGAGCGCCGTCACCCGGGACACCACGCCGGTGTCGACGCCGCGGACGGTCACGCGGGCCCGCCGGGTGCCCGTTGCCCGCGCGTAGGCGTGCAGGAGTTCACCGTAGGTCGTGGTCTGCGGGCCACGGATGTCGTAGGCGCCGGCCGGCACGCGGTGCGGGTCGGCGGCGGCGACGAGGTAGTACAACACGTCGCGGATGGAGATCGGGTCGATGGGGTTTTCGGCCCACGGCAGCAACGGGAACACCATGAACCGGTCGCCGACATAGCGGAGCATCTCGAACGACGTCGACCCGGCTCCGATGATCATCGCGGCACCGAGCCACACCACCTCCGGTCCACCGTCAACGGTGAGCGATTCGGCGACCTCGGCCCGGCTGGTCAGGTGCTCGGACAGGTCGTCGTCGTCGGGGACGAAGCCGCCCAGGTACACGATGCGTCGCACACCCGCGGCCTTGGCCGCCTCCGCGACGTTGGCCGCGGCCTTGCTGTCGGCATCGCGGAAGCCCGGCTGGCCGATGCCGTGCACCAGGTAATAGACCACGTCGATCGGGCCGGCTTCGGCCACGGCCGCACTCGTCGCGGCCGGGTCTGCCGCGTCCAACACGATCGGGGTGACGTCGTGGTACCAACCGAAACGCTTGAGACGACGGGGGTTTCGGGTAGCCGCTACGACTGTGTGGCCGTCGGCGAGCAGCGCCGTGACGAGCCGCGATCCCACATACCCGCTGGCACCGGTGACCAGGATCTGCACAGCGTCCACCGTACTGATCACCGAATGCCACCGGAAAGGCCTCGCCCTTCATAGGCTTAGGGCTTCGCTTGGGGAGTCAACGCCGACCAGAGGAGAAACGACATTGGCCACGCTGCGCTGTGGCGAGCAGGACCTGCCGCTGACCTTCACCAACGAGTTCTTGGCCCACCTGCAAGTCGCGGTGCACCGGCGGTTCGCCCACGCCGGTGGATTCTTCTTGACGGGTACCTTCCCGCGCGACGACGGGCACGAGGCCACGGTCTCATACTGGCTGAGTCCGACTACCCCGCTGGTGTTCACCTATGACGCGCGGGACGACTCCGGCGAACGGATCCCTCCGGTCGGGCTGGACCGCGAGGAGATCGAGGCCATCCTCGAAGCGATGGACCGGCCGGTCGGCGTCCACCTGACCAGTGAGGTCTGGCTGACGTTTCGGGACGAGGTCTAACTCGTTGCGGCGCGGTGGAATTCGGTGAGGCGCTGGTAGACCTCCGCATTGTGCCGATTGCCGGCCAGCTCGGCATCGCTGAGTTCGCGACGTACCCGCCCGGGTGTCCCCGTCACCAGTGACCGCGGCGGCACCACCGTGCCCTGCGGAATGAGTGAACCGGCACCGATCAGCGAACCTGCACCGATGACCACGCCGTTGAGGATCAGCGCGCCCATGCCGATCAGCACGTTGTCCTCGACAGTGCAGCCGTGCAGCACCGCGTTGTGCCCGATGCTGACCCCGGTGCCGATGCTGACCGGATATTCACGATCGACGTGGATGACGACGCCGTCCTGGATGTTGCTGCCGGTGCCGATCTCGATCGGCTCGGCCTCGGCGCGCAAGGTGGCCGAATACCACACGCTGGACCGCGCACCGAGCGTCACACCACCGACGATCGACGCGTTGGGAGCGACCCACGCTTCCTGGTGGATCTGCGGCGTGCGCCCGCGAATGGCGATGATCAGCGGCTCAGGCATGAGCGACATCTAAACAGACGGTGATCGGCCGGTTGCGCGGCCTATCTCGCTTTCCAGACCGGCGGCCTTTTCTCAGCGAACGCCAACGGGCCCTCCTTGGCGTCCTCGGATCTGCGCAGCGAGCCGAATTCGCGGCTCATGCGAGCCCATTTCGGTTCCTCGTCGGTGATCAGGCCGTCGTCTACGCCGCAGGCGATGCGCTTGCTCGCCTGCACCGAAAGCGGCGCGTTGACGCTGATCCGCTCGGCCAGAACCAGCGCGGCCTCGAGCGCGGTGCCGTCGGGAACGACCTGGTTGATCATTCCCCACTTCAGCGCTTCCGCCGCGGTGATCGGGTCGCCGGTGAACAACAGCTCAAAGGCCAGCTTGCGTGGCAGTGCGTCGACGATGCGGAAGACACCCCCGGCGGCGGCAATCAGCCCGCGTTTGACCTCGGGCAGCCCGAACACCGCGCTTTCGTTGGCCACCACCAGGTCGCTGGCCATCGCGATCTCGGTGCCGCCGCCCAGCGCCGCCCCGTTGACCGCCGCGATGGTCGGCTTGTCGATGAAGTGGTGGACATAACCGGCGAAGCCCCACTCGCCGTGCTCCGGATGGTAGAGGTTCTCCCGCCGCGCGATCGCCTTCAGGTCGGCCCCGGCGCAGAACGACTTCTCCCCGGTGCCGGTGACCACCACCGCCCACACGTCCGGGTCTTGCTGTGCGCGCTCGAGCGCGTCGCCCACGGCGGTGCTGACCGCGCTGTTGACGGCGTTGCGGGCGTCAGGCCGGTTGAGGGTGATCACCAGCACGTTGCCGCGCTGGTCGACCAGCGCGGCCGGCTCGGCTTCGGCAGCCGTCACAGCAACTCGACGATGGTGGCGTTGGCCTGGCCGCCGCCCTCGCACATCGTCTGCAGGCCGTAGCGAATCCCCTTGTCCCGCATGTGATGCACCATCGTCGTCATGATGCGCGCCCCAGACCCGCCCAGCGGGTGACCCAGCGCGATCGCACCGCCGTTGGGGTTCAGGTTTTTCTCGTCGGCACCGACCTCGCGCAGCCACGCCAGCGGCACCGGGGCGAACGCCTCGTTCACCTCGAACACGCCGATGTCGTCGATCCCCAAGCCCGAGCGCTGCAGCGCCTTGTGTGTGGCCGGGATGGGCGCGGTCAGCATGATCACCGGGTCGGCACCGGCAAGCACGGCGGTGTGGATCTTCGCAATCGGCTTGAGCCCCAGCGACTTCGCCTTCTCGTCGATCATCATCAGCAGCGCGGCGGAGCCGTCGGAGATCTGCGATGAGTTGCCGGCGTGAATCACGCCGTCGTCCTTGAACGCCGGCTTCAGCTGGGCCATCTTCTCCATCGGGGTGCCGCGGCGAATGCCCTCGTCGTTGAGCACCGGGTTGCCGTCCTGGTCCTTGATCGCGACGATCTGGTCGTCGAATGCGCCGGAATCCTGTGCCGCCGCGGCTTTTTCATGCGAGTCGAGCGAGAACTCATCCAGCGTCGTGCGGTCCAGGCCCCACTGCTCGGCGATCATCTCCGCGCCCAGGCCCTGGTTGGGATGCACGCCGTAGCGCTCCATGAACGCCTTCGGGTACGGGTTGCCGCCACCGGAGAGCGACGCGCCCATCGGCACCCGCGACATCGACTCCACCCCGCCGGCGACCACGACGTCGTAGTGCCCGGCCGCCAGTCCCGCCGCGGCGAAGTGAATCGACTGCTGGCTGGACCCGCACTGGCGGTCGACGGTCACACCGGTCACGGATTCTGGCCAACCCGCCGCCAGCAGCGATGTCCGGGCGATGTCGAGGGCCTGCTCCCCGGCCTGCATAACGCACCCCCAGATCACGTCCTCGACGATCTCCGGATCGACGCCGGCGCGCTCGACCAGCGCGTTGAGCACCTGCGCCGTCAAATCACCGGGGTGCACCCCGGACAGGCCACCGTTGCGCTTGCCGACCGGCGATCGCACCGCCTCGACGATTACCGCTTCAGCCATGGACGTTTCTCCTTTACGAAAAGTCAATTTTCACCATGATTGTCGACCCCGGCCGTCGCCCATGGATGGCCGGGGTCAGCGCCGGTCCACTTCATCGGCGTGAACCGTCACGCAGCCACCTCCGTATCAGAGTCAAAACAGCACGGTCAACCGCTGTGCTCTGACAGGCTGGGGAAGACGTGACCACCACTCTGGAGGGCGCGTTCGCGGCCAACTCACCACGACTTTCGCCGCGCGGCACGGCCGTCGCGGGGTGGCTGATTCACTTTGGGGTGATCGCGCTGTGGGTCGCGTTGTTCGCCCAGGTCTTCTTCCGGGTGGGTGCGGGGTTCTGGTCCATCGGCATCGCCTACATCGGCTACGACACGCTGGTGCTGCTGTTCGTGCTGTGGCAGACGTTGCCGATGCTGGCTACCCAGCCGACGTCCTCGGCACCCAACGGTCCCACGCTGGGCGTGCTGATCGCGGCCTACAACGAAGCCGCCGTGCTGCCGGCCACGCTGCGCGCGCTGATGGCGCAGGCTGAACCGGCCGACGCGATCGTCGTCGCCGACGACGGATCCGACGACGACACGGCCGCGGTGCTCGCCGCACAGTTCGGGGTGTCCACGCCCGCGATCGGTGGACTCAGCGAGCCGGCCCGCCACTACCCTGCGCTGCGCTTACTGCGACTTGCTCATGGCGGCAAGGCCGTTGCGCTCAACGCAGCCCTGCCGGCGATCGACGCCGACGTGGTGATCACGATGGACGCCGACACACTTCCCGCGAGTGACGCGATAGCCGAGATCAGGCGGGCGTTCGCGGACGACCCCGGGCTCGTCGTGGCGGGAGGAGTGCTGACCCCGGCGTGTGGGTCGACTCTGCGCAATCGCGTGCTGCGGTGGTTCCAAACCTACGAATACATGCGCAACTTCGTGTCCCGCTATGCCTGGATGCGCGTCAACAGCCTGCTGCTGATCTCCGGTGCGTTCGCCGGGTTCCGCCGCGAGGCCGTGCTGTCGGTGGGTGGTTTCGACCCCGATTGCCTGGTCGAGGACTACGAGCTGATCCATCGGCTGCACCGCCGCAGCCGTGACGACGGGCTCGGCTGGCGGGTCGAAGTCGTCGGCCGTGCCGTCGCGCAGACGGATGCGCCGGGCACGGTCACGGGCTTCTTGCGTCAGCGCCGTCGCTGGTTCGGCGGCTTCCTGCAGACGCAGTACTGGAACCGCGACATGGTCGGCAATCCCCGCTATGGCCGGCTCGGACTGGCGATGCTGCCGGTGAAGGCCGTCGACACCGTGCAGCCGATTTATGGCCTGACCGCGTTCGTGTTGGTGATCGTGCTGGCGGTCACCGGGAACGTCACGGTGCTGGTGCCCGTCGGCGCCATCGTGGTGGCCAAACTCGCGCTGGACCAGCTGGCGTATCTGTGGACCATTCACCTGTACCGGCGCTGGACGGGTCGTCGCGACACCACCCGGGTCGGCTACGCGCTCCTCGCCGCGGTGTGCGAACCGTTCAGCTTCATCCCGCTGCTGCACACCGGCGCGGTGCTGGGTTGGTGGCAGTTCCTGACCGGCCACACGTGGGCGCCGCAGCGCAGTCGGGTCATCGGCTGGTCACCTGGCCGGAGCCGGATACCTGCACCGGAACGTCGTCATCCCACGGCTGGCGGGTGACCATGTCCGCCACCCGCACATAACCCCGCTCGAATTCTCCCGTTGCCGCGTCGACCAGGCGGTATTGCTGGGTCTGCCGGTGAATCGGTTGGGCATCGAGCAGCACCACCCGCACCTCCCCCGGCTCGAAGCGGCAGCGCTGCTGCATGGCCTCGATCAGCTGCTCGTTGTGCATGTGCCCGTCGCCGAAGTTCCAGCCGATGGCCGTGCTGCAGATCCGCTCGCCGTCGGTGATCGTGTAGTCGTCCTCGCGCTCCCCCGCCATGGCCCGATGGGCGAGGGTGAACAGCGCCTTCCCGTGAGTGTTGAACGCACGGAACGCATAGCCGAGGTAGATCGGGATCTGTGCCGCTTCCTTGCTGCCGTAATACCGCTCCATTTGCGCCTGCGGCATGCTCGCTATCGCGACGATGCCGTTGTTGATCTTCTCCTCGGCCGACGGCTTGACGCACCACAGCGTGGTGTCCCAGTTGCCGGCGTAGTACCGCATGCCGGGCAGGAACGAGATCTTGCGCGGGAACAGGTTGCCGAGGATCACAATGCCCGCGATGACCGCGAACAGAATGGCTACGGGCACAGGGTTATTGAGATCGCTGCGCCCGAGGTTCGCATGCGCGACGAACAGGCTGAGAATGCCGAAGATCATGAACACGTTCCACTCGAGCGGCACCCCCATCGGGATGGCGGTCAGGATCACCAGATGGAAGCACACCATCACGAACGCGGCCACCGCAGTGAGCCAGCCACCACGTGAGAAGAACAGCACGAGAGGCACGCACATCTCGACCACGGTGCCGCCGTGGGCGAAGATCCGCGACAGCCGCCCTGGCCGCAGATCGTCGGGGAACTTCTCGAAGAACATCCGCTTGATGAACCGCGGCCGGAACACCGGGCTGTTGGACATCATCGTCGACACCACGAACGGGAAGTGTTTGTTGAGCTTCGACGTGGCCGCGCCCATCCAGATCACGACGAACACCACCTTGGCCGCGACGATCAGGTCGACGCCGGTGAACAGGAACGTGACCGCGAGCGTGGCGTAGACCTCGCCGCGGGCGGCCAGGAAGATCACCTTGTCGCGCAGGGCCAGTACGCCGAGCATCGGAAGTATTACCAGGATCTGCCACTTCGGCAGCACGCCGACGGTCGTGTGCAGCGCCGGTATCGGGCCGGTGCCGTCCGAGAACAACGCCCACAGCAGCACCGCGAGCAGCGCGGCGTACAGCACCGCGTCGAGGAGCGTGCGGGCGGTGCCCTTGGTGAGCGGGACTCGTCGGGGCCAGGGTGGCAGCCGGATCGTGCCGGGCCGCAACCAGTACAGGATCGAGCCCATCGGCGGGAAGAAGCGGTTGTTCAGCGGGCCGAACCCGCAGCCGAGCCCGACGACCTCGAACAGCATCGTGTAGAGCACGACCTTCTCGAACACGATCGGCTCGGACCACCAGGACGCGACGTTGGTGAAACCGTCGATGCCGTTGGTGGCCAGCGCGAACAGCCATCCGCCGAGGATGTACAGCAGGATCTTGAACACGTAGAACAGGTGCAACGCGACGGGCGTTCCGAAACCCACCTCGGCCCAGTGCCGGGCCATCGGGCGGATCTTCTCGCTGCGCGTGCCCTTGCTCCATTCGGCCATGTCGAGGACGGGCAGGTCGGGCTTCAGGAATCCCATGCGAGAGAATCTAGAACGCGTTCTAGTCGCCCGGGTGGGGGTTGGGCAGATGAGATCAGCCGTCCCCATACAGAATCAGTGCCTGCTCCGGGCAGGCCTCGACGCCCGCACGCGTGACGGCCTCGTCCTGGAGCGTGACCTCATGCGCCTCGAGCACCGAGTATCCGGCGTCGTCGATCGGGAACACGTCGGGGTCGACCGCGTAGCACTGTGCGTGCCCCATGCACTTGGAGTTGTCCACTCGAACCTTCATGGCTCGAAGCGTAAGACCGCCGTCAGCGCCGGCGGCGGTTCCTGGTCTTACGCTTCGCGCGCAGCTGCGTGACGCCGTAGACGATGCCGTCGGCGATCTGTTCGATGCCGGTCACGCGGTCGGGGCAGGCGCAGACGGTGACTCCTGCGGCTTGGTCGTGCAACACCTGCGAGATGCTCAGCCCGGATCCTTCGGCCAGCGGCGGTACCGCGTGGATGGCCGCGACGCGCGCACCCGCGCAGTAGACCGGCACCGGGGGTCCGTTGATCGTCGCTGCAACCCCGTGCGCTACGGGCGGAAACCGCCGCGAAAGCCCCAGGCGGGTGTACACCTGCATGCCGGTCTGCAACAGGTTGGGGGGGACCAGCTCCGCGAGTGACGGAATTTGAGAACGGTTTTCGTGATTGCGGTCGGCGTGGCAGTCGCTGAGTACCTTGACGGGGTCGTCGTGCTGAACGGGAAGGCGGACCCGTGCGGGGACGGGCGACAAGAGGACATGCATCACGAGGGGATGCTCCGGGACCCGGGAATGACGTTGCAGCCAGGTGCGAAGCGACAGCGCGCAGGCGGCCAGGAAGACGTCGTCCGCGCTGACGTTGAACGCGTCCGCGACCGCGTTGATGTCGGCCTGCCGCAACTCGGCGAATGCCACCTCGCGCCGCTGGGTCAGCGGCTCGTTGAACACCGTGCGCGGCACCGCGATGCCGTCGCCGCCGCGCAGCCGGTTCACCACCGAACGCAGCACGGCAGGCACGGCTTCGCCGACGATGCGGGCGCCGGTGAACGGGTTTCCGGTCAATTCCGCTGCGGTGTCAGTGACAAGTTCGACCAGCGACGGCGGCTCGCCGAGGCTGGGCTCGGCCGGCAGATAGCCGGTGGGGTCGTCGTCGGGGCCGATGGTCACCAACCTGGCCAGGATCGAGGCCAGCCCGCCGACGCCGCCGACCATCGCCTGCGAGATCTTGAGCGCCAGCGCCCATCGGCCCCCGGCGAGCCCCTCGATGCTCCAGGCCTGCCACAGCGGCTTGTGTCTGACGAGCCGACGGGTGGCGAGTTTCGCGATGATGTCGGCGAATTCGCCTGTGCCCCCGGGTGGCGGCACGGCAATCTTGTACAGGTGCCGCGACGGGTCGAAGTTGGGAATCTCGGCCCACACCGGTTGACCCAGTCCGAGCGGCTTGGGAAACAGGCGGCTGCGGAAATGGGCCAGTTGTGGCAGTGAGGTTCCCGCCAGTTCATGCAGCCGATGATGGCTGACCGCATTGGACGGCTCCATCACGATCAGCACGACGTAGTGCGCGGGAGTCGTCGGCGTCTCGGTGCTCAGCGATATCGCGTCCGCCCCGGACAACCTCTGCCACGCCATCGGGCCTCCCCTCGCCAGCCCTGATTCCTGTGCCGTCGTTCACGGTACGCGTCGACGCGACGACACTGGCCAGGTATCGCAGCGGCTGACAAGATAGCCGCGATGACCCCGATGCAGATGGCTCGGCAGGAGCGCGAGGATCTTGCCGCCCTGCTCACCGAGCTGTCACCGGCCCAGTGGGACATGCCGACACTGTGCGAGCGTTGGCGCGTGCGTGACGTGGTGGCGCACATGATCAGCTACGACGACCTAAACCGTCTTCAGCTGGCGCGGCGTTTCGTCGCCGGCAGGCTTTCCATCGACAGGATCAACGCGCTGGGGGTGGCCGACTACGCGGACTCTTCGCCCGCCGAGCTGCTCGATGCGGTGCGCGCACGCCTCGAACCTCGTGGCCTGACAGCCGGTTTCGGCGGAATGATCGCGTTGGTGGACGGCACGATCCATCAGCAGGACATTCGGCGGTCGCTGGGGATTGACCGCACCGTCCCGCCGGATCGTCTTCGGGCCGTGCTGGACTTCGCCCGCTACACGCCGCTGATACGGGGCGCGTGGTACGCCCGCGGAGTGCGGCTGGTGGCCACCGATCTCGACTGGTCGCACGGCAGAGGTCCGGACGTGCACGGCAGCGGCGAAGCGCTGCTGATGGCGATGGCCGGGCGCAAAGCCGCGCTCGCCGATCTCAGCGGCCCGGGCCGGTTCACGTTCGCCCGTCACCTTTGAGCGTTTCGGAGCGCGGCGTCGAGCCGGTCGACGTAGTCGTCGACGTCGGCCATCGCCGATTCCGCCGCGTGGACGCTGACCGCGATCGTGTCGCCGATGCCGTGTGCGCCGTGCGTGAGGCCCATCATCGGGGACAGCGCCGGGTAGCCGGCGGTCATGATCACCGGGTGCCCGCCGAAGCGCAGGTCGGCCGGACCACGGTTGACACTGGACACCACCGTGTTGCCGGTGACCGTCGCCGATCGGACATCGGCATCGAATTGTCTTACGCCCCAACGTAACAGCGGAGCCGGCACCGCGGCCAGGGCGAGATCGCCCGCGTAAAACGCCGGATGCCCGCCGCGACGCCGCCGCCCGGCCAGCTCGGCCGCGATCAGCCGCGCCCGCGGATCGGTGGCCGCAACGTCGGGGTAAAGCCCGACGCCGACGTTGCCGAAGTGGTTGTTGGCCAGCCGCACACCGGGTTTCGCCATCGGCACTTCTGCACCCAGCGTCGAGGCGTCCTCCCCGCGTTCGCGCAGATACCCCGACAGCGCCGCCGAGATCGCGGCCAGAACCCCCACCGTGACGGTCGGCCCCGGCAGCTGGGAGCGGTGCCGTGTCACGGTTCGCGCCACCCGCACGTCACCTGGTCGGTTGTTGATGCTGCGCACCGGTCTGGGCTGCCCTGGCTGCGGGACCAGCCCCGCGAGGGTGTCTCGCTCCAGTTGCCGGCACGCGCGCGATGCGTCGACGGCACGGCGGATGAAGCCGCCCCTGCCGAGAAGAGCAGGCGCGGGAACCGCTGCGCGACGCCCGAACAACACACCCGCAAGCGCCGACGACCGGACGCCGTCGGCGAGTGCATGGCCGATCTGCAGCACCGCCACCGTCGCAGTCTCCGCGCAGCCCGGCACCCCGGTCACCGGCGCGAACACATGCAGGCGCCACGCCGAACGCCGAAGATCCAATTGGTCATCCGCCAGCCGGGCCGCCGTGTCCAGGCAGCCCTGCCAGCTGAGCTCCGCAATGCGCACCAGCACCTGCGAGGTGTCCACGTCACAACGGACCCACACCGGGTACGTCAACGCTGACCGGTCTTCGACCCGCACCCGCAGGTCGGGGCAGGACCGCGCCCGGGCCAGCACCTCGGCGATGGCCCTGTCCATGTCGACGTCCATGTCGACGTCCGTGTCGACCGCCGGGCCGGCGAACGCGTACAGCAGGAACTGGTCGTTCGGAATCTTCGCCGACATCCAGTAGGCCTGTGCGTCGACGGAGGTCAGCCGCGCCTTCACCGGAAACATCGTGGCATGGCCCGGTACTGTCACCGTGTGGCCCTTCCAGCACCAGGTGACGACCGCGCGGCCGTCGTCACCGGCGCATCGTCAGGCATCGGCGAGTCGATGGCGCGGGAACTCGCCCGGCGCGGCCATCAGCTCGTACTGGTGGCCCGCAGCGCCGACCGCCTCGCCGCGCTGGCCGGACAGTTGGGAACGCGAGCCCACCCGCTCCCCGCCGACCTGTCCCAGCGAGCCGATCGCGCCGCATTGCCGGACCGCGTCGCGGCGCTCGGCCTGATTCCGGACATCCTGATCAACAACGCCGGGCTGTCGACGCTCGGTCCCGTCGCGAAATCGGTTCCAGAGCAAGAACTCAACCTGGTCGAGGTCGATGTGGCCGCCGTGGTCGACCTGTGCAGCAGGTTCCTGCCGGGAATGGTCGACCGGCATCGCGGCGCGGTCCTGAATGTGGCGTCGCTGGCCGGGTTCGGCCCCCTTCCGGGACAAGCGGCTTACGGCGCGGCCAAGGCATTCGTGTTGTCCTACACCGAAAGCCTGCGCGGCGAGCTGCGCGGCACCGGCATCACCGCGACCGCACTGTGCCCGGGACCGGTTGATACCGGGTTCGGCGAGGCGGCCGGGTTCACCAAGGAGGAAGCGGAAGCCTCGTTGCCCCGGGTGATGTGGAAGTCGGCGGACGAGGTCGCGCTGGCCGGAATCGACGGTCTGGCCGCCGGCAAGGGCGTCGTCGTCCCCGGTCGGGTCAACCGGGTCGCGGGGGCGTTCTTCCGGGTCGCGCCGGCCGACTTGGTGCTGCCGCTGCTCACCCGGAACCACCCTGGCATGAAACGCGATTAGTCGGCGCGGCCGATGAAGTCGAGGATGTGGCTCGCGACGACGTCCGGTTGCTCGAGCTGCAAAAAGTGCCCGGCATGGTCGACGATGTGCATCTGCCCATCGGGCGGCAACGCCGTCCGCGCTCGTTCGGCGAGCTTCACGCCCATGCAGCCGTCTTCGGCACCGTGCAGATACAGCGTCGGCAGCCGCAGCGGCCGCTGCCAACTCCGCTCGAGCTCCGCGTACTGCGGCGGTGGCTTATCGGGCCGCACAGTCGCACGGTAGGTACCCAGCGCCGCACGCCAGCTCTGCGGTGACCCGATCGCGGCGTCCACGTGGCGCAGGTCCTCGCTCGCGTCGAAGCCGGGCGACCATCGGCGCCACAGCAGCGGCAGGATCCATGACGTGGATTGCTCTGGCAGCCAGGGCAATTGGAAGTACATGATGTACCAGCTGCGGAGCGCCTGGGCGGGCAGCAAGGCGAGCAACGACCGTCGTAAGCCGTGTCCGCGGCGCGGCCAGAGCGCGCGAGCCGGGGGCACCGACATCACGACCGCCCTGCGGAAAGGGCTGGCGGGCATCGCGGCCAGCCCTGCGGCCGCGATCGCTCCCCAGTCGTGACCGATCACCACGGCGCGACCCGTGGGCCCGACCGCTTCGAGCACCCGCATCGCGTCGTCGATCTGCGCACCGACGTGGTAGCTGCCGTCTGACGGAATCGTCGACGGGGCGTACCCGCGCATGAATGGCGCAACGACCCGCCAGCCCGCGGCCGCGAGCGTGGGCGCCAGCAAGCGCCAGCCGTGGGCAGTGTCGGGAAATCCGTGCAGGCACAACGCAACCGGCGCGTCCGCAACCGCGCCCGGCGGCTCCCAGCACAGCCCGCGCAGCGTCACCGTCGGCGCTTCGACCTCGACCCACCCGGGCTCGCCCATGCCCGCAGCCTATCGGGGCGGGTGCCGGCCGCGGGCTCATGCAGCGTCGGCGGCGGCCTCCAGTTCGGCGATCACGATCTTGCGCATTCCCAGCATCGCCTTCGTGGCGGCCACCGCGCGGGCCGGGTCGGGATCGTTGCGCAACTCGAACAGCCGATCAGGCACGATCTGCCAACTCAGGCCGTACCTGTCCTTCAGCCAGCCGCACTGTGACTCCTGACCGCCCTCGACGAGGCGATCCCAGTAGTAGTCGACGTCGTCCTGGTCCTTGCAGCTGACCATGAACGACACCGCCTCCGTGAAACAGAAACTGGGGCCCGCCGTTGATCCCGATGAACCGCGTGCCGTCGAGGACGAACGTGCCCGACACCGCCTCCCCGGGTGTTCGGAACCCGGCCTCGCTGTAGCGGTTCATGTTCTCGATCGACGAGTTCGGGAAGATCGAGGTGTAGAAACGCGCGGCCTCCTCGAGGTCGTTGTCGAACCACAGCGACGGCGTGATGGACGGCATCCTTGCTCCTCTCGACGACTGCTTGGGAATGCAGACCGGCGCGACCGCCGAAACTCATCACTGGACGCGTGTCGACCCCAGCGCGCGGAGGGCGAAGTCGACGACGTAGCCGACCAGTTCTTGGTGATCGGGTCCGAGGCCGAGCAGCGGCGCGGCGAACGCCCGGTCGACGACGGCGTGGATGGCGGCGGCGTCGACCTCCGGCTTGGCCAGCGGGAAGGACCCGTCGCTTCGGCCCCGACGAAGGATGTCGGCCAGGATCTCTTCGCGGTGGGCTCGCAGTTCCTCGCTCGCCTCGCGGTAACCCTTGGCCACCCGCACCTCGTCGGAGTCCAGAACGATGACATGGGCCCGTCGGCGCGGGTCGTAGGCCAGGCTCAGGATGTAGCTGATCCATGCGGTCAGCTGGGCCGTCGGGCCGCCTGCGGTCTCGTCGGCAATGCGGCGCAGCCGGTGGGCCACCGCGTCGGCGTCTCGCCTCAGCATGGCCAGGAACAGCTCGTCCTTCGACTGAAAGTGCCGGTAGAACGCCCGGGTGGACATGCCGGCGGCTTCGAGGATCGCGGCCACCGACACCGGCCCGGGATGCGGCGACGCCAGGCACGCATACGCGGCGTCGATGATGTTGGCGCGTTCGTCGGCGGCGACGCGGATGCGGGGCGGCACGAGCGCTGATTGTAGGACGCTGACCGCAGGTGAAAATACCGATCTCACGTGAGTTAACGTGTGGCGGGGATCGGCCGGAAGGATTGTCAGGTTGAGCAGCGCATCAAGGACCGTCGAGTTCAGCGGGGTCGATGACCTCGCGCTCGTAGCCGAGGAGTGGAATCGGGGCACCGCCACCGCGGCTGAGCGGCCGACGATCCTGATGCTGCACGGCGGCGGCCAGAACCGATTCTCGTGGAAGAACACCGGTCAAACCCTCGCCGACCAGGGCTTTCATGTCATTGCGCTGGACAGCCGAGGGCACGGGGACAGTGAGCGCGCGCCGGGGGCCGACTATTCGTTGGAGGCGCTGTGCGGCGACGTGAGGAACGTGCTCGACGCGATTGACCGTCCGGTGGTGCTGATCGGTGCCAGCTTGGGCGGCCTGACCGGGATCCTGGTCGCCGAGGCGGCGGGCCCGGACAAGGTGACCAGGCTGGTGCTCGTCGACGTGGTGCCGCGGTTCGAGAGGACTGGAGGCACACGAATCCGCGACTTCATGTTCAACCACGTGCACGGGTTCGAATCTCTCGACGAAGCCGCCGACGCGATCGCGGAGTACTTGCCGCACCGGAAAGGCCGGCGGAACCCGGAGGGGCTGAAGAAGAACCTGCGGCTGCGTGACGGCCGCTGGTATTGGCACTGGGATCCGGCGTTTCTGCGCATGCCCGACGAACACGATCCGTTCGACTTCGTCGAGGACCTCGAGCAGGCTGCGATCAACCTGAAGATCCCGATCCTGCTGATCCGCGGCGAGCTGTCCGATGTGGTCAGCATCGAGGGTGTGAAGGATTTTCTCGAGAAGGTGCCCCACGCCGAGTTCGTCGAACTCTCGGATGCCGGCCATACCGCGGCCGGCGATGACAACGACGCGTTCAGCGAAGCGGTCGTGCAGTTCGTGAACCGCTGAGGAACCGGCGGTGCCGACGGCCGCAACCGAAATTAGCTGGACGGTAAACGCGTTGGGACGCATCGCGTGACAGCTGGGGGGCACCGCCGTGGGTGTCATCGTCGTTCACCCGCAGCAGCATGTCGTGAACACGGGTCCAACAGCACGTATCGCTCGCTAGAGTGAGCTCGCGTCTCGTCGTTGACAGGGGGGATGCGGCAAGGCCGGTGCCTAACTCCCTAGCGGGTACCGGCCTTCGCCTTGTTTGCCCCTCCGTTCGTTGCCGACGGGTGGCACTGCTGTTATGTTCCTCTAGTCCAAGCGAGCGCAGCCTAAGGGCCGGGTGTGGGGTTTCCTTCTGCGCCGGAAGAGCTAGGGGGAAAATGCGATCCATCGCCCGTGTATTCGTCGCGCTCATCGCAGCATCCAGTGCTTTGTTCGTCGGCTTCGGCCATGGCATCTCGCATGCGGGGATGGATAACCAGCTGACCGTGGTTGCCGGTGGCGGCGACACGCTGGATATCGAGCAGTGGGACACCTTCCTCAACGGTGTCTATCCGCTGGACCGCAACCGTTTGACCCGTGAGTGGTTCCACTCGGGCAAGGCCGTCTACCACGTCACCGGCCCCAACGCCGCCAATTTCGCCGGCACCCTGGAGCTGGGCTATCAGATCGGCTTCCCGTGGTCGCTGGGCGTGGGCGTGAACTTCTCCTACACCACCCCCAACATCAACCTGGACCAGACGTCGATCTCGGCCAACCCGGCCCTGGTGGTGACCTCCCCGCCGCTGTTCCCGGGCGTGTCGATCAGCGCCGACCTAGGTAACGGCCCCGGCATCCAGGAGGTCGCCACCTTCTCGGTGGATGTCACCGGCCCGAACGGCGCGGTCGCGGTGTCCAACGCGCACGGCACAGTCACCGGCGCGGCCGGCGGTGTGCTGCTGCGCCCGTTCGCCCGACTGATCTCCAAAGCAGGCGACAGCGTCACCACCTACGGCGATCCGTGGAACATGAACTGAGCCCACGCCAGCTCCGGAATGCCGACGCAGCGCTGAGGCGCCCCGTCCAGGTGCGGAAGATCCCGACTACGCGCGCGCCGCCCTACATTACTGCTGTGCCTACTCCCGTCCTGCTCGAACGGCCGGCGTCACGCCTGGCCGTCATCACGCTGAACAATCCCGCCCGGCTCAATGCCCTCAGCACCGCAATGGTGTCGGCCCTGCACGCCACCCTCGACGAGCTCGCCGGCGACTCGCGTTGCCGGGTGCTGATCCTCACCGGTGCGGGTCGCGGCTTCTGCTCCGGCCTGGACCTGAGCGAGCCGGCGGTCGCACCGACCGCGCGCGACCGCAGCGGCGCCGCGTCAAACCTGCGGACCCAGGAATTCATCGCATCCCTGGTGCCGAAGATCATCTCGCTGCCGCAACCGGTGATCGCAGCGGTCAACGGTCCGGCAGTCGGCGGCGGGTTCGCGCTCGCCGCGGCGTCCGATCTGCGTATCGCCGGTGCCGGCGCAAGCTTCTGCACACAGTTCATCCGGCTCGGGGTGTCCGGCTGCGACATCGGCATCAGTTACACGCTGCCGAAGCTTATCGGCGGGGCGCGGGCGGCCGAGCTGATCTACACCGCCCGCCGCTTCGGGGCCGACGAGGCCGAGCGCATCGGCTTCGTCGCAGAGGTCGTCCCCGACGCGGACTTGCTGTCGCGCGCCGAGGAGATCGCGTCGGTGATGTTGTCGCACAGCCCGTTTGCGCTGGAAATGACCAAGCAGGTGGTGCGGGCCAACCAGGACGCGGCCAACGTGAGTGCCGCAATCGCATTGGAGAACCGCACGCAGGTCCTTGCCGGCTCCGGCGGTGATTTCGCCGAAGCGGTGGCCGCGCGTTCGGAGGGCCGCCCGCCATACTGGGCCACCGGGCGGGACGCCGATGAACGCTGAGCAGCTGCGTCTGTTGTTCGACTTGTCAGGCCGCACCGCGATCATCACCGGCGGCACCCGCGGCATCGGATTCTCGTTAGCCAGAGGACATCTCGCTGCCGGCGCGAATGTCGTCGTCACCGGCAGGTCACCCGATCGATGCGCGGAGGTCGAGCGCGTTCTCGAGGCCGAGGCGCCCGGCCGTGTCGCCGCGATCGCCGCCCATGCCGGCGACGTCGACCAGCCCAAGCAGTTGGTCGCGCAAACGGTCTCGCGGTTCGGCGGCATCGACATCGTCGTCAACAACGCGGCCACCGCGCTGGCCCAGCCGCTCGGCGAAATCACGCCCGAGGCGTGGGAGAAATCGCTGTCGGTCAACGTGACCGGACCACTGTTCCTGGTGCAGGCGGCCTTGCCGCAGCTAAAAGCGAGCGATCACGCAGCGGTGCTGAACGTGGTGTCGACGGCGGCGTTCATGTTCGCACCGTTCGTGTCGATATATGCGGCGGGCAAGTCGGCGCTGATGTCGCTGACCCGGTCAATGGCGGCGGCGTTCGCGCCCCAGGGGATTCGGGTGAACGCGCTGTGCCCCGGCCCGGTGGACACCGACATGGTCCGCAAGAACACGCCGGAGTTCATCGAGGCAATGGCCAACTCGACGCTGCTGGGCCGGCTCGCCGAGCCGGACGAAATGGTCGCTCCCGCACTGTTGCTGACGTCGGACGCGGGCAGCTACATCACCGGACAGGTCCTGCTGGCCGACGGCGGCTCCGTCACGCCGTGAGCGCGTCAGGCGAGCAGCGGGACGTCGTCGCGGCGCGTGTCGGTGAGGATCTCGAACATGGCCCGTTGCGATGCACTGAGTTCGGTCGCCCCGAGGGCGGGCCCCGACAACCGCAGCTTGCAGGTCGCGATCGCGGAGTTGTAGCAGTACTTCGACGTTCCGTTGGTGTCGGTGTACGTCAGGCCGATGACATGGCCGGGCTCGGCGGTCATCTCGCCGTCGAGGGTCAGTCCGTCGACGCGTGCCGTGAACGACCAAGCGAAGGGGCTATAGCGAGCCGACGTGTGTCGCGCGGCGAGCACCGAGCGCACCGCGAAATCGCGGCCACCGTGGCGCAGCACCAACAAGGTGACGGGCGGCAGTGACACCGGCCCCACCCCGGCCCGCGCGGTGACGATCTCCAGCGTCGACTCGGGCTCGTTGTCGAAGCCGCACACCTGCCCGAACGCGTACGCCGGCGTGTGTCGGCGGCCCCAGTTGTGGTTCACGCTGCCGGTCCATCCGTCGACGGCGATGCCGCTGTCGTCGATCTTGAGATGCCCGTCGAACCGGGCGAGCGGCGAACGGACCAACGTCTTCGCGGACGGAAGCCGGGCTGCGTACCCGCGCTCGGTCAGCAGCCTGACCGGTTCGTGGGATCGGTAACTCATCCGAAAATCCCATGAGGCGGTGCGGTTTTGGGCGGTCAACTCGCCGCGCGCGCAATGGTCGTCGAGGGTCGTCGAGCCGATTCGTGCGCACCAGGGGTCCGCGCGGAAGTCGGCGTTGTCGACGGGGTGCGGCACTTTGAGCGCCCTGTTGCCCGCCCCGGCCGGGTCGAAGAGCATCACCCAGACGTCGGCGCTGGCGCTGCCGGTCTGCGGCAGCAGCAGCGTTTCACGCAGCCACAGCGCCTCCGGGCGGCCCGGATGGTTGGCCCGGATGTACCGGCTCTCGTAGTACGGCGCCTTGGCGGTCACGATCCCGCGGCCGTGTCGCCGGACTCGTCCAGTCGCTGATGCAGACGGGCGCGGATGTCGTCGGGCGTGTACGAGTTGCGCCGTCTCTGGTCGCGGGCCACCAGCACACCGCCCGCCGCGACGCCGACCAGGCCGGCGAGGCCTATCCACTTCCACATGCTGCGCACCGTCGCCAGCCTAGGCTGCCAGAGTGGCCGAAAGCACCGTGTCACTCGACAAGGCACTCGATGAGACCCGAACCGGGGACATCTGGCTGTTCCGCGGCCGGTCCAGGCCGGACCGCGCGATCCAGTCGATGACCAACAGCCCGGTCAACCACGTCGGGATGACGGTGGCGGTCGACGACCTGCCGCCGCTGCTGTGGCACGCCGAGCTCGGCAACAAGCTCACGGATATGTGGACCGGCACCGAACACCGGGGGGTGCAACTCAACGACGCGCGTGAGGCGATCGAGCAGTGGATACACCACTACGGCCAGCGGTGCTGGCTGCGCCAGTTGACGCCGTACGCCACCCGCGAGCAGGAAGACCGGATGCTGCGGGTGATCGCGCAAATGGACGGGACGCCCTTCCCGAGCACGGTGCGGCTGACGGGCCGCTGGCTTCGCGGCCGGATGCCCACCCCGCGCGACATCACCAAGGGAATTCCGTTGATGGACGACGTTGTTCGCGAATTCAGCGACCGTAGGAAGGCGCACGAGCGAGAGGCCGGGCTGGAGACCGCGTACTGCGCGGAGACCGTTGCGATCACCTACGAGGAGATGGGCCTGCTGTCCACCCACAAGCAATCGAATTGGTTCGACCCCGGCTCCTTTTGGAGCGGCGACACGCTACCGCTGGCGGAGGGGTATGTGCTCGGTGCCGAAATCGCGGTCGAGGCAGGCTAATCCACGGAGATTTCGGCCAGCTTCGACCAGCCGGTCGCGTCGATGGTCTCGCTGATGACGTTGGGTGTCGACGCCAGCGCTTGGGGCAGATCGCGTTGGGCTGCCTTGAAATGCTCGCTGTTCACGTGCGCGGCACCGGCATCCCCGTCGCGGAACGCCTCGACGAGGACGTACACGGCCGGGTCCTCGAGACTGCGTGACCACTCGAACCAGAGATTGCCCTGCTCCGCCCTGGTGGCTTCGGTGAACGGCCTGACCAACTCCGGCCAGCGTTCGCTCCACCCCGGCTTGGTCTCAAACTTCACGACGATGAAGATCATGACGCTCCCCTTCGGCTGCCACCGCAACGCTATCGTTCACGGCTGCGGCGGCAGCGGGAAACGCAGGAACGCCGGCTAGTGCCGGGACGCGTCGTCGCACCGTCGCAGCAGCGCGCGGGTGCGTGCGCGGTTCTCTGCCGACGCGTCGAACGGACTGCCGACGAATTCGTCAACGCCTGCGGCACGCAGCTCGTGGATGCGCTCGGAGACGGTGGCTTCATCGCCGATGAGCACGGCATCTACCGGACCGACATAGCCTTCCCGGTCGAGCATGGCGCGATAGGACGGCAGATAGCCGTACATGGCGAACTGCTCGGCGGCCTGGGCGCGTGCGGCCTCGACGTCATCGGTCACGGCAACGGGAAGGGCCGCGGCCACTCGCACCGCGTCCTCGGGCCGGCCGGCTTCCTTGGCCGCCGCCCGGAGCGTCGGGCCGATGTGATCGGCGAGTGTCTTCGGCCCGGTCATCCACGTCATCGTGCCCGCCGAGCGCCGGCCGGCCACCCGCAACATCTGGGGGGCCGAGAGCGGCGATGTAGACGGCGGGATTCGGCGCGTTGCGGATGACAAGCGCGCCCCTGGTCGTCACCATCTCTCCCGCCGCGTCGGCGGGTTGACCGGCAAGCAGCGGCAGTAGCCCGTCGAGGTACTGGTTGAGGCGACGCACCGGCTTGTCGTAGGGGATGCCCCACATTCCTTCGGTGACGGTTCGATGCGTCAAGCCGATGCCGAGCGTGAACCGACCGCCGGAGATGAGGCTGAGGGTGAGCGCGCGCTGGGCCAGCAACATCGGATGCTGGACCTGAATCGGCACCACTCCCGAGGCCGCCTCGATGCCGTCGACCTCACGCAGGACCACGGCGAGGACGGTCAGCAGATCGGGGTCGTAAGGCATTTGTGGCAGCCACACCCGGGCGAAACCTTCGTCCCGGTACTGGGCTATCTGCTCGACGCTGGCGTCCACCGAACCGTTGTCGATCGCACCGAAGACACTGATCTGCATCGCTACACCTCCTGTCAGTTCATACCTGTTTTTAGTGGTGCCGGTCAGCGGGCTAAACCGTGTCTGAGCTGCACTTTTACATCACAACACATCACATAAGATACCTTCCACCTACTTCCCAGCTCACGTTCAGACATTTCGAAAACTGAACAAGCCAAAAGAACCATCGCGTGTTCGTGCGGGCAGCATCTGACGTGGCGCTGCGAGTGTGGCGCCGTGACGTACGGGCCAACGCTCAGTGACGGGTGCAGTCTGCTTGACGGGCCGGCGCGAGTTCGCAGCGAGCGTCGCGATCTCCCCAGCCAGCGCCGATGCGGTTGATGACGCGCAGGACGGTGAAGTGACCGCGACCACGCCCCCTAGCCGCTACAGGTCCGAGGCCTGGGTGGGCCAGTCCCCCCGGACAACAAAGCTAACGTCCGGGCAGTAGGAGAGAATTGCGGCGCACGTGAAGTATTGGGCGGTCTTCTGCGAAGGAAAAGGTGCGGGCGGGCTCACATCATTGCGCACTTTTGATAACCATTGGCGGCCGCCGTCGCCGGTGTCGTTGACATCGTTACAGACCGTGTGCGCGAGGGCCTGGGCGTTCGATAGGCCGGCCGGGTCGTTGTTGAAGGCCCCGCCGAACATGTTGCTCGGCGCCGCGTATTGCCAGAATTGCTTGTCTTGCCGAGCGTCGGCGTGCGCGGTCGCCGGATATCCGATCCCGATCAATACCGCGAGAGAGGCGGTGGCTAACCCGAGTGGGCGCAACGTCGCCGCAATGGCGGCGCGAGTTATTGCTGGCATGTGTTTCTCCTAGCCTCAATGGATGTCATGATCGGCGTGCCCCGTTGCACACCGAGAGACTTGAGGCTCCCGCACCTCATCGCCGACCACATCCACCGATCGACCCTCTGACCAACGGACTTCGATGTCCGCCGATCGACCCAACGATCGATCGGCCGATCGGCCTATGCGATAGAGGCTGTCGGATCCGTTGAGTGGGAACGGGGCGGGCGCGCCCAGCACATAGGAAGGTGCCCGACCCGCGGAAGGTAGTTGCGGGCCGGGCACCCTGGGCGGTGCAACCCCGGGCGGCGGTGGACCGAACAGTCAATTGAGCCGATGAGTTAGCTGTCTCGACCGGTCACTACCGTAGCCAAGCTAAATATTTCCTGAGACGTTGCTTTGAACCTCGTGAGGGTCGCAACTCGTCTACAGCGTAGGCCGACCACCGAACAATGCGAGAGCAACAAGGGAGTGACCATGACTACTCGCTTCTCGAAGGTCAAGAAATTTGCGGGTTTGGCCGTGATGGCGGCAGCGGTGAGCGGGGTAGGTTTGGGCCTCGGTTCGGGGACGGCCCAGGCTGCCCCGAAACATCCCAATCCGCACCCCCACATCGTCGTCAATCAAAGGGGTCAACGGGTTGATAACTTCTTCGACGGCATCCAGCGTGTGTTTGGTGTCGGCGAGGGGACCCGGTTCGATAACAACCTCGACCGGTTCTTCGGCGTGATGTAGGTGAGAAGTTGCTGCCCGGCAGCGATGCCCGGGTCAGCCCAGCGCGGCCCCTAACGTCGGCCCGTCATCCCGCGTGGGTGGCGGGCCGACTGCTGTCGATATCGCGGGACGTGCTCGGACCACGGCGGCGTCGATCACTGGCTGATCCCAGTACCGGCGTCGTGACAACGCGGCGACGAAGCAATCCATGAGTAGAACGGTCGCCATCACAACCGCGGTGACCGCTTACTGCTCTTCGGTGCGGCCGGCGCTAACCCCAAGGTGGTGCAGCGGATGCTGGGGCACGCGTCGGCGGCGATGACGCTGGATGTGTATGCCGATCTGTTCGACACCGACCTTGACGCGGTAGCGGATCGGCTGGAAAACGTGCTCAATTCGTGCTCACGGCGTGCTCAGTAGTCCACCTATTCGGCCTTGAAACCGCTTCTACCAGCGCATATGTTGCCAGGCAGGTTGAGCCTCCTGTCAGTTCATACTCGACGGTCGGGGCCGCCGGTGGGCGACTTCGGCAGAAGCGTGCTAGTGACTGGAACAAGCCGACCGAACGGCGCAGTCGCCGTGGGAGGCTCGAGGCGCCATCGGCCGACGACAAACGGAGTTCTGAATGACCTCAGCAGCGGACATCAGCTACGACGGCACGCTACGCGAAATCCAGACCGAGGCAGGCGTTCTGCGCTACCACGACGCGGGTCACGGCGCGCCGTTGTTGTTCCTGCACGGCTCTGGCCCGGGGGTAACCGGCTGGCGAAACTTCCGCGGGATCCTCGGCACCTTCGCCGAACACTTCCGGTGTCTGGTTCTCGAATTCCCCGGTTTCGGGGTGAGCGACGATTTCGGCGGGCACCCGATGCTCAGCGCGCAGGGTGCCGTCGTGTCGTTCACCGATGCGTTGGGCCTCGACAGGCTCGACATCA
This sequence comes from uncultured Actinomycetota bacterium, assembly GCA_963811535.1. Classification (GTDB taxonomy): domain Bacteria; phylum Actinomycetota; class Actinomycetes; order Mycobacteriales; family Mycobacteriaceae; genus Mycobacterium. The sequence continues at coordinate 1,287,019 of CAWERF010000006.1, forward strand.
TCGGCAACTCGATGGGCGGCGGCGTCGGCGTCAACTTCGCGATCCACCATCCGGAGAGGGTGGGACGGCTCGTCACCATCGGTGGGATCGGCACCAACATCTTCAGCCCGGGTCCCAGCGAGGGCATCCGGCTGCTGCAGGAGTTCACCGAGAACCCGACGCGGCAGCGGCTTGTCGCCTGGCTGCATTCCATGGTGTATGACCCGGCGCTGGTGACCGAGGAACTGATCGAGGAGCGCTGGCAGCTCGCGACTGAGCCGCAAACCTTGGACAGCGCCCGCCGCATGTACGGCAGGGCGGCTTTGGGGCAATTGACAAACGCATCGCACGGGTCCGACCGTCCGCCACCGTGGGCGGTCATGCACCGGGTGACGGCACCGACGCTGTTGACGTGGGGCCGCGACGACAGGGTCAGCCCGCTGGACATGGCGCTGATCCCGATGCGCGCGATCCCCAACGCGGAGTTGCACGTGTTTCCCAACTGCGGGCACTGGGCGATGATCGAGCAGAAGCAGGCGTTCGAGAGCACGGTGCTCGCCTTCCTGCTGCGCAAGTACGCGCAATAGATCAGACGCCGCCGCGGCGTCTCAGCGGGACATCGCGGATGTGCGGCATGTCCGCCGGTGGGAACAACGTCCGAAGGGCGCGTGGTGGCTCAAACGGCGCCCACGAGCCCGGCGGTTGGGCCAGGCGGTCGGCGATGGCCCACACGACCGCCGGGTTGTGGCCGTAACCGAAGTGGCTGCCCACGACCGCGATGTTTTCGGATCGTGGCGACGGCGGGTTCAGGCAGGCCTGCCAGGCGACGATCCCGTCAAGCCGGGAGTAGATCGAGGTGGCCGGCACCGGCAGTGCGGCGACGGCGTGCTCGAGCGGCAGCGGGGGCCGCGCGACATGCAGGTGGGTGTAGCGGTTGAAGACGCGGCTGGCGCGCGACTGGCGCTCATTGGCCAGGCGAAACGGGCTACCGAGCGTGATCACCTGGCGCACCGCAGCCGGTCTGGCCCGGGCGAGGCCACGAGCGTAGATGCCGCCCAGGCTCCAGCCGATCACGCTCACCGCGGTGCGGTACCGCGTGTGCAAAGCATCCAGGCGGTCCCCCATCCCGGTCACCGCCGCTTCCGTCGGACCGATGTTGCGCCCGAGCCGCCAGCCGTGCACCCGGTAGCCCAGGCCGCGCAGGATGCGCCGCAGCGGCCACGTTGAGTCATCGGCGGCCATCAAGCCGGGCAGCACCAGCACCGGGTGCCCGTCGCCGACGGGCAGGGCCCCTTGCAGCGGCAGCGCGGCCAGCATCAACCCGAACTCGGCCACCGCCCGGGCCGGGTCGGTGACAAACAGGCCGATCCGGGGTGCGCCATCCGGGCGCGCGGGAGACATCAGGGGACCTCCTGACTCTTCTGCAGCACGGCCAGCTCGTCGGCCAGGCCGGCCATCAGCCGTTCGACGTCCGGCACGAGATCGCGATCGGCGAGGATGCCGAAATTCAGCTTGCCGCTGGATCCCAGCACGGTGATGTTCAGCCCCTGACCGTCCGCGAGCGCCGAGAGCGGGTAAACGGCATCCAGCCGCGCCCCGCACATGTACAGATCGACGGTGGGACCCGGCACGTTGGAGATGATCAGGTTGAACGGCGGGATGCGTTCGGCCAGCCGCAACCGGCTGGCGAGCCGGCTGGCCCGGTTGGCCAGCGCCGGCATCGAGAACTGCGCGATGTCGGTCAGCAGTTCCGCGGGCATCGCGTTGTGCTGCTCCTTGGCCGCGCGCATCGCCTCGTGCGCGGCGCCTAGCCGCTGCGCCGGTTCTGCCAGATGTGTTGGCAGGGGCGCGATCACGCTGGACACCCGGTTGCCCTGGGTGCCCTTCTGCTCTTCGGTGCGGATCGAGACAGGGACCGCGGCGAGCAGGGGGCCTGCCGGCAGCGCGTCATGGTCCTGCAGCCACGCGCGCAGCGCGCCCGCGCACAACGCCATCACGACGTCGTTGACCGTGACGCCCGCGGCGTTCTTGACCGCCTTCACGTCCGACAGCGGCAGGCTGCCGAACGCCCAGCGGCGGTGTGGGCCGATGTTGCGGTTGAACGGTGTCGCCGGCGCCAGCAGGGGCGGCGCGGAGAGGACGACATTGCGGTTACGGCGCAACAGGACCCGGTCGACCAACGGCAGCCACGGCCGGGCGGGACTGGACACGATGGCCGGCAGCGATCGCACCACCTGCGTGGAAAGCCGGGCCGCCCGCGCCGGGTGGCGCGCCAGCGAAACCGCGCTGCGGGCCAGCAGCTGCAGCGCGCCGGGCTCGGCTTCCGGGCGCCACGGCGCCGGCTCGGCGACGGGCTCGGGCTGGGGCGACACATCCAGCAGGGCGGCGAGCAGGTCGTTGCCGGACACCCCGTCGATCGCGGCGTGGTGCACCTTGGTGTAGATGGCGTAGCGGCCACCCTGCAGGCCATGGATCAGGTAGAGCTCCCACAACGGGCGCCTGCGGTCGAGCGGCCGCGCGTGCAGGCGCGCGGCCTGGACGGCCAGCTGTCGATCGTCCCCGGGCGCGGGCAACGCCAGCTCACGGATGTGGAACTCGATGTCGAAATCCGGGTCCTCGATCCAGTAGGGCTGATCGAGCCCGAACGGCACCTCGGCGAGGCGGCGGCGAAATGGCGGGACCAGATGCAGCCGGGACTGCACCAGCTCGGTCAGCCGATCGAGGTTCAGCGCCTCGCCGCTTTGCGCCGGATCGAGGATGCACACACTGCCGACGTGCCCGTAAGCCGTCGGTGAATCGAGCGTCAGAAACGCCGCGTCCAACCCCGTGAGCTGTTGCATCCGCGTCTCCCTTGACCGTGCGACCGCGACGATCCATCGACCCTATCGACGCAACACGCCGCCGATGGCCCAAACAGCCCGGATTCTCATGGGGTCACCACGCGTTCTGGGTCAATCCGGCGTCGGGCCGGGCCACCGGCGGCGTCGGTGGGGTTCTCGAGGTCGGGCCGTAGTTTGGCGAAGACGCTTTGCGTTAAGAATCATCGCGGTGTTGACCGGGCCCGGATGACCGGTGTTGACGCGAATCATCCTGGGGCCGAGCTCGTTTGCGAGCGTGCGGGCGAACCCGACAGCGGGGTGCCTGCCGGCGGTGTAGTGCGCGGTGTCGGCACCGCCCCTGATCCCATTGGTGGAGGCGGTCAAATTGCAGAACAGTTCCGCTGATCGGGATGGCGAGACATGATGACATTGCGCCGACAGAGAAGGACAAGGGCATGACCGACCGGGTACTCGACAAGGTGATGGCCATCGCCGACCAGCTGCGCGAGCAGGCCACCGAGGCAGAGCAGCTTGGGCGCCTGCCCGACGAGACCGCCAAGGCGCTGAAGGCGGTGGGCGCGATCAGGCTGCTGCAGCCCGAGAAATACAACGGGTTTGAGGCCCATCCCCGCGAATTCGCCGAGACGGTGATGGCCACCGCGTCCTTGGACCCGGCGTCGGGGTGGATCTGTGGGGTGGTCGGCGTACACCCATGGCAGCTCGCCTTTGCCGACCCGAGGGTCGCCGACGAAGTATGGGGCGCCGACACCGACACCTGGATGGCTTCGCCGTATGCGCCGACCGGGGTCGCCAAGCCCGTCGACGACGGCTACATGTTCAACGGCCGGTGGCAGTTCAGCTCGGGCACCGACCATTGTGACTGGATCTTCCTGGGTGCCATGCTGGGCGACGCGGACGGCAAGCCGGTGATGCCGCCGAGCATGCTGCACATGATCCTGCCCCGCAAGGACTACGAGATCGTGGAGGACTCCTGGAATGTCGTGGGGCTGAGGGGAACAGGTTCGAAGGACATCATCGTGCGCGACGTGTTCGTGCCCGAGTACCGCGTGATGAAGGCCGACGAAGTCATGGACGGCACGGCGCAGCGAAACTCGGGTCTGACCCAGAGCCTCTACCAGATGCCGTGGTCCACCATGTTTCCGCTTGGCATCACCGCGGCCGTGGTCGGTATCTCCGAAGGAGCGCTGGCGGCGCATCTCGACTACCAACGTGACCGCGTCGGCGCGGCCGGCACGGCGATCAAAGACGATCCCTACGTGCTGTACGCGGTCGGGGAAGCCGCCGCCGACATCAATGCCGCGCGCCAGGAGCTGCTGGCCAACGTGGACCGGATCTCAGAGATCGTGGACTCCGGCAAAGAGGTGTCGTTCGCCGATCGGGCCGCCGGGCGCCGCACCCAGGTGCGGGCGGCATGGCGTGCGGTGATGGCCGTCGATCAGATCTTCTCGCGATCGGGCGGAAACGCGCTGCGCATGGACAAACCGCTGCAGCGGTACTGGCGCGACGCACACGCGGGACTCGCACACGCGATTCACGTGCCCAGCACCGTGTTCCACGCGTCCGCGCTCAGCTCGTTGGGTATCGATCCCGTCGGCCCGTTGCGGGCAATGATCTAATCAGCGCAACAGGAGACGAATTCGACTGTGACTGACACCAAGAGTCTGGGCTACATCAAGGTCGAGACCACCGACGTGGACGAAAAGTACTACACCGCAGAGGAAATCACTGCCGACAGCTGCTGGGGCCAGGACTGGCCCCGCAGCGAACCGCTGGCGGAGATGTAGGCGTGGCCGCCATCAGCGCCGACGTCGGCCCTACCCCGGCCGCCGAGATCGGCACCTGGGACGACGAGGCAGACGTGGTCATCGCCGGCTACGGTATCGCCGGCGCCGCCGCGGCGGTGGAAGCGGCGGGCGCGGGGTGCGATGTCCTGGTTGTGGAGCGCACCGGCGGCTGGGGCGGGGCCGCTGCGTTAGCGGGCGGTTTCATCTACCTCGGCGGCGGGACGGGCCTGCAACGTGCCTGCGGCTTCGACGATTCCGTCGACAACATGGCGACATTCCTGTGCACGGCGATGGGGCCCGGCGCCGACGAGCGCCGCATCGCCGACTACTGCGCGGGCAGCGTCGAACACTTCGACTGGCTGGTGCGCTGCGGCGTCCCGTTCAAGCCGGTCTTCTGGGGTGAGCCCGGTTGGGAGCCACCCGGCGACGAAGGCCTGATGTTCACCGGCGGGGAAAACGCCTTCCCGTTCAACACGATTGCCTCCCCGGCGCCGCGCGGCCACGTCCCGCAGATGACCGACAAGCGGCCCGGGGAGAAGGGCGGCGGCTACATGCTGATGAAGCCGCTGGTGGACACCGCGGCGTCGCTGGGTGTGCGGTCGGTCTACGACGCCGCGGTGCAGTCGCTGATCGTCGAGTCCGACGGCCGTGTCAGCGGTTTGGCCGCCCGCCGGTACGGCAAGACCGTGGCGATCCGGGCGCGCCGCGGCGTCGTGCTGGCATCGGGCAGCTTCTCCTACAACGACGCGATGGTCGCCCAATACGCGCCGCGCATCGCCGGGCGGCCCGCCGCGTCCATCGAGCAGCACGACGGGCGGGCGATCCGGATGGCGCAGGCGCTGGGCGCGGATCTGGCGCACATGGACGCCACCGAGGTGGCAATCATGGTCGATCCGCAGCAGCTGGTGCGCGGAATCCTGGTCAATGGCCGGGGCCAACGCTTCGTCGCCGAGGACACCTACCCGGGACGGGTCGGGCAACTCGTCCTCTATCAGCAGGACGACACCGCATTCCTGATCATCGACAGCGACGCCCAGGATCAGGCGATGGCCGCCACCTCGGCGACACCCTTCCTCAGACGTCCGGCGAACTGGGTGTGCGAGAGCGTCGCCGAACTCGAGCAGGAGATCGGCTTGCCCGATGGGGTGCTGCAGGCCACGGTCGATGCCTACAACGAGGCCGCCGTGCGCGGCGAGGATCCCGTGCTGCACAAGAAGCGGGAATGGCTGGCTCCGCTGGGTTCGCCGGTCGGCGCGATCGACTTGCGGGCCAGCACCGGCGGATTCACGTTGGGCGGCCTGCTGACCACCTTGGACGCCGAGGTGCTTCACGTGAACGGTGACCCCATCCCGGGGCTGTTCGCTGCGGGCCGCGCCACGTCGGGCCTGGCCGCCTGGGGCTACGCCAGCGGCATCTCGCTCGGCGACGGTAGCTTCTACGGTCGCCGCGCCGGCCGTTGCGCGGCTAACAGCTGAGGGACCGAGGAAAGGCATTGAGCCATGGATCGATTCGACGGTCGAAGGATCATCATCACCGGCGCCGGCTCGGGGATAGGGCAAGCCACTGTGGCGCGGCTCCTGGACGAGGGCGGCACGGTTGTCGCGTTTGACGTTTCGGTTGACGGTCTGGCCGCGACCGCCGCCGCCGCCGAGGACGCCGGCACCGCCAAACGCCTCACGATAGCGGTCGTAGACGTGTCGTCCGAAGAGGCGGTGACCGCCGCGGTCGACCGGGCCGTCGACGATCTCGGTGGGCTGGAAGTGCTCGTCAACGCGGCGGCCATCCAGCGTTGCGCACACACCCATGAGCACACGCTGGCCGACTGGAACGACACGCTCGCGGTCAACCTCACCGGAACCTTCCTGATGACACGGCAGGCACTGCCGGCTCTGTGCGAGTCGGGGCGCGGCGTCGTCGTGAACTTCACCTCCACCGCAGCGACGTTCGCCCACCCATACATGGCGGCCTACGCCGCCAGCAAGGGCGCAATCCTGGCATTCACCCATTCGATCGCCCTCGAGTACGCCAAACGCGGTGTGCGCGCGGTCAATATCCAACCAGGCGGGGTGTCCACAGCACTGTCGTTGAGCACGCTCGACAAGATGCCGGAGGGCTACGACAGCGGCCTGTGGGCCAAGCAGATCCCGATTCTGCGGGGCGCGGAGGGCGGTGTGCTCGGTGACCCGGCCACGGTCGCGTCGGTGATCGCCATGGTGGCTTCCGACGACGGCGCCTTCATCACCGGCACCGAGATACGGGTCGACGGCGGTACCCACGCCTGAAACCGGCGCGGCACCAATGTCAGGTCTCGTCCCGCACCGGTAACGCGCCGCGACGCGCGGCATCGGTGATGGAATCACGCAGTTCCGAGCACGCGAGAAACACACCGCGCCCGCCATGGGCCGCGAGCAGCTGCGCGTCGCGCCGCTGCGGACACCGCGCCACCGCGGCGGCATTCCACTGCACACTGGTCTGCTGCCAGCTGCTCTTGCGCGCCAAAACCTCTGCACCGCAGCGCCGGCACGTCACCGGCAGCATCGGCGCATCGGTGAGTCGGCTGTCTGTGCGGACGGTCATCCCGGTGTTCCCGTGGCGGCGGACCTGGCCGCGAGGTTGTCCTCGACCTCTTTCATCCACGCCTCCCGCGGCCGGGTGGTGTCCACCTCGTACTCGAAACGGTCGACCATATCCGGCTGCACCTCGGTGACGTCGACGTAGAACTGCTCGTACCACCGCCGCAGCTGATAGACCGGGCCGTCCTCTTCGCACAGCAGCGGGTTGTCGATTCGGGCCTTGTTCTTCCAGATCTTGACATCCTGCTCGAAGCCGAGTTTGACATAGTCGCCGAGCGCGATGGCGGTCTGCATCGCCTGCTCGCCATCCAACGATTCGGATTTCTTCACGATGATGCCGTACTGCAGCACAAAGGAATTCGCATCGATCGGGTAATGGCAGTTGATCAGGATCGTGTACTGGTCGCCTTCCTCATAGTGATAGATGAGGTCGTCGATCATGAAGGAGGGCCCGAAATAGGACGCGACCGATGTGGTCCCGAGCAACTCCGACCCCTCGGGATCGCCGATATCGGGCCGACTGCCACCGTTCATGTACTGCGTCGCGATATGACCCTCGAAGATGTTCTTGAAGTGTGTGGGTAGTGAGCCGTGGATGTAGAAGAAGTGCGCCATGTCGACGACGTTGTCGATGATTTCGCGGCAGTTGCTGTGGACCACGGTGGTGTACCAATGCCAGTCGGTCCACTCGTCACTGGTCGCGCCCTCGATTCGCGGAATCGCCACCTCCGACGGGGGTGGCTTGCGCTCGGGGTCGTTGAACACGAACAACATTCCGTCCTGCTCCAGGGTGACCCACGTCGCGGTGCGGGCCAGCTTGGGTACCCGGCGGCTGTAGGGAACGTTCTTGCATCGGCCGTCGCCGCCCCACCGCCAGTCATGGAACGGGCACGCGATCTCGTTGCCCTTCACCTCACCTTGGGTCAGGTCACCACCCATGTGGCGGCAGTAGCCGTCGAGGACATTGATCTTGCCGTCCGCGCCGCGGAATACAACCAGCTTCTTCCCGAAGGCGGAAATGCCGTGTGGCTTCCCGTCGCCGAACACCTTGGTCAGTCCCAGGCAGTGCCAGCCGCGGGCAAACCTGGTGGGGGCCTTCTCGGCTTCAATCTGGCGTACCTCGTCGGCGTCCGACTGCACTGTCGTCATCTTCGGACCGTCCTTGGTCATGGGCACAGTTCGGTTGCGTCCGTTGTACCCCGTTTCAGCGGCGACGGCGGCCGGTATCGCACCGGGAGGGAAAAAGAGCCCAGCGCACCGGCCCCGCGACATAGCGTGGTGACCGTGACGACTGCGCAGGAAGCCACGATCCCCGCCGGCCTGAAGGTCTGCGACACCACAGTCGATCTGCTCGTCGTCGGCTCGGGCACCGGCATGGCAGCCGCACTGGCCGCCAACGAGCGAGGCCTGCGGGTGCTGATCGTGGAGAAGTCGTCCTATGTCGGTGGCTCCACGGCACGATCGGGCGGCGCGCTGTGGCTGCCGGCCAGCCCGATCCTCGCCGAGTTCGGCGCCGGCGACACGACGGAGCGTGCCCGCACCTACCTCGAGTCAGTGGTCGCCGGAACCGCCCCGGCCGAGCGGGCCGACGGATTCCTTCAGCACGGATCCGCAACCGTTGACATGCTCCGCCGCACCACCGGAATGCGGTTCCTGTGGGCCAAGGACTATGCGGACTACCACCCCGAGGAACCCGGAGGGAGTCCGGCGGGGCGGACCTGCGAATGCCGGCCGTTGGACTCCAGCATCCTGGGCGCACACCGTTCCCGGCTTCGTCGGAGCACGATGAAGGCCACGATTCCGATGCCGGTGACCGGGGCCGACTATCGGTGGATGAACCTGATGGCGCGGGTCCCGGCCAAAGCGATGCCCCTGATCCTCAAGCGTGCCGGCCAGGGGTTTGGCGGTCTGCTGGTGGGTCGGCGCTACGTGACCGGCGGACAGGCGCTCGCCGCCGGGATGTTCGCCGGTGTGCTGCGCGCCGGCATCCCGATCTGGACCCACACCCCGCTGCTGCGCCTCACCACCGACGGCGGCCGGGTGACCGGCGCAGTCGTGGGCCATCACGGGCGTGAGATCACCGTGACCGCGCGGCGCGGTGTCGTGTTGGCGGCCGGCGGCTTCGACCACAGCATGGACATGCGCTGGAAGTTTCAGTCCGAGTCCCTCGGCGAGCACATGAGCTTGGGTGCCGACACCAACACCGGCGATGCCATCCGCATTGCGCAAGACGCCGGTGCGGGAATCGATCTGATGGACCAGGCATGGTGGTTCCCCGCCGTTGCTCCGCTACCCGGCGCCGAGCCGATGGTGATGCTGGCGGAACGATCGCTTCCCGGCTCGCTGATCGTCGACCAGACCGGCAACCGCTTCACGAATGAGGCCGCCGACTACATGTCGTTCGGGCAGCACCTGCTTGCGCGAGAACGCTCCGGCACCCCGGTGGAATCCATGTGGATCGTCTTCGATCAGCAGTACCGCAACAGTTATGTCTTTGGCGCAGACCTGTTTCCGCGCATGCCGATCCCAGCATCCTGGTATCGGGCGGGCATTGCGCACCGTTCGGCGAGCCTCGCCGAGCTCGCAGAGATGATCGGTGTACCGGAGCCGCAGCTCCTGGCGACCGTGTCGCGATTCAATGACACTGCCCGCGCCGGCGACGACCCGGACTTCCACCGCGGCCGCAGCGCCTATGACCGCTACTACGGCGATCCAACCGTCACCCCCAACCCCAACCTGCGGCCGTTGACGAAGGGACCGTTCTACGCGGTGAAGATGGTGCTCAGTGATCTCGGCAGCTGTGGCGGGCTGCGCGCCGACGGCCACGCGCGTGTGCGCCGTGAAGACGGCAGCGCGATCGACGGCCTGTACGCGATCGGCAACACCGCGGGAAACGCGTTCGGCACCACGTATCCGGGCGCGGGTGCCACCATCGCCCAGGGACTGGTTTTCGGCTACATCGCCGCCCGGCACGCCGCCAGCGCGGGTTAGCCGCTCGCGGCGTGACTGAAAAACGCTTGTGCTATATAGCCATATCGCCGCCGTCACCGGCTGGCGCCGGATCGGGCCCAGGTGCAGGCGGTTGCGAATCCACCCCGTCGACCAAAACCGGACCATTCGCGGGATCTGGATCGTCTCCTGCATTCTCCGGTGCGATCGGCAGAAACATGTGATGAGTGAACTGCGCCTGATAGGCGCCTCCACCACCGACTCTCACGCCGCCGCCTTCACCGCTGGAAACCGGAGTTCCGTCCGGCAACGTGACCGCCGTGTGGCGACCGTTCCACGCGATCACCAGGGCGTGGGGGGCGGTCCCATACTGGAAACCTCGCGCCAACAGGGCAGATTCCTCGTTTCCCGTATTGAACCTGTCGCCGTACACCGGCCTGCCGGTGGCCATGTTCGATACCCACGAGGCCAGGCCCGAACAGTCCGTTCCGGCGGGGGAATCGCCGCCCGTGACGTACGGCGTCCCGGAGACCTGATGGATCAGCGCCATCAGGGTTGCGAAGGCAAACATGCGCCGGAACATTAACAACAGATGCGCGGAGAGCCAAAATCTGTGGCGCTCATCACGTTTCGTGTAGATGATGGCCTGGGCTACATTGCCCTGGAAAGTCAGTGCAGAGCAAGACAATTAATTGAGATGGCTTATACGTTGAACCGGAATTCGACGACGTCGCCGTCGGCCATCACGTAGTCCTTGCCCTCCATGCGCACTTTGCCGGCGGCGCGAGCCGCAGCCAACGACCCCGCGGCGATCAAGTCGTCGTAGGACACGATCTCGGCCTTGATGAAGCCCTTCTCGAAGTCGGAGTGAATCACTCCGGCCGCCTTCGGCGCGGTGTCGCCCTGGTGAATTGTCCACGCGCGAGCCTCTTTCGGGCCGGCGGTCAGGAACGTCTGCAGCTTGAGCGTGTGAAATCCCGCCCGGGCCAGCGCATCCAGTCCCCGCTCGCTCTGGCCGATCGACTCGAGCAGCTCTGCTGACGACTCGTCGTCGAGCTCCAGCAGCTCCGCTTCGATCTTCGCGTCGAGGAATACCGCGTCGGCGGGCGCCACGAGGTCTCGCAGTTCGGCCACCTTCGCCTCGTCGGTCAGCACGGTCTCGTCGGCGTTGAACACGTACAAGAACGGTTTGGCCGTCAGCAGGTTCAATTCACGCAGCAGCGCCGAACCCACTCGCGTGCCGGCCGCGTACAGCGTGGTGCCGTCGTTCAGCACCTGCTGTGCCGCCTGGGCGGCCTCCAGAACCGGCTTGCGCTCCCTGTTGTTGCGAGCCTCCTTTTCCAGACGCGGCACTGCGCGCTCAAGTGTCTGCAGGTCGGCGAGGATCAGCTCGGTGTCCACGATCTCGATGTCGGACTTCGGGTCGACCTCGCCACCGACGTGTGCCACGTCGTCGTCGGAGAAGACCCGCACCACCTGACAGATCGCGTCGGACTCGCGGATGTTGGCCAGGAACTTGTTACCCAGACCCGCGCCCTCCGAAGCACCCCGGACGATGCCCGCGATGTCGACGAAAGTCACCGGCGCGGGCACGATCCGCTCGGAATGGAACATTTCGGCGAGCTTGGCCAGCCGCGGGTCGGGCAGCGGAACCACGCCCTCATTGGGCTCGATCGTGGCGAACGGGTAGTTCGCCGCCAACACGTCGTTGCGGGTCAACGCGTTGAAAAGCGTCGACTTGCCGACATTGGGCAGTCCCACGATTCCGAGGTTCAGGCTCACAGGCTTCAAAGTTTAGGGGAACGCAACATGCGCGCCGGGCCGCGCTGGCAGCCGACACCGAGGTAGAACCGGTACGGTCTATCTGTGTCTGGAGAGCGGGCCCGGTCGGTAGTAAGCGCCGGCCATCGCTCCGTGCACCCTAACGTTCCCGGTGTTCCGTGGTGGGGTGCGGTGCTGATCGCGGTCACAGCGACCGCCGTCGGGTTCGCGTTCGACGCCGGCGCCGGCACCAAAGAGCTGACCAACGTCTTCGCCGCCCTCTATGCGATCGGCTGCGTCGCTGCCGTGCTGGCGGTGCGGCAGGCCGGCTTGTTCACCGCGGTCGTGCAGCCGCCGGTGCTGCTGTTCATCAGCGTGCCCGGGGGGTATTTCCTGTTCCACGGCGCCGAAATCGGTGGGCTGAAGGACATCCTGATCAACTGCGGCTATCCGCTGATCGAGCGGTTCCCGTTGATGCTGTTCACCTCCGCCGCCGTGCTGCTGATCGGGTTGGCCCGCGCGTACGCAGGCCACAAGTCGGGCAGTGCCGTGAATGCGGATGTCAGCGCCGAATCCGAGGCCGGGCTGTTGAGCGCGCTCACCGCGAAAGTGTCGAGCCTCTTCGCGTTGTCGTCCGACGACGACGAGGACACCGGCAAGCGCCGGCATGCGATCGACCGGACGTCGACCCCTGCGAAGCGGGCGCCCGCGAAGTCCGCCAGGAGCACCCGAGCCACGAAGACCGCCGTCCGCGGCGCGCCCCGCTCGCGGCACACCCGTCCCCCGCTGGCTGATGTGACGGATCTCACAGAGCCGGTGCGCGACCGTCCCCGCCGCCCACGGACGTCACGACAGGAACCGCCGCCCGAACCGCGCAGGCGCCGCGCGCCTGCGGCGCGCACCCCCGGCGATCCGTACGAGCGGCGCGAGCCGTACGAGCGGCGCGAGCCGTACGAGCGGCGCGAGCCGTATGAGCGGCGCGCGCAGCACGAACGTCGCAGCCGCCACGAGGCCTACGACCCGTTCGAGGCCTACGAGTCTCCGCAGCGGCGCCAACCCGGCACGAACGGGAGCAACGGCACCCACCACCCGATATCGCGGGTCCGCTACCGCGGCACCGGTACGGCGGACAACGGCCGTCCGGATTCGCCCTCCCGGCCGCGGTCGCGGTCCTGGGAGGCCGACACGTGGGAGTACGACATCTAATCCCGTGCCGGGCGGATCTCGCGCGGCAGCGCGAACACCAGGGTTTCGTTCGCAGTGGTGACCGGCTGCACCATCGCGAAGCCGTATTCGGCCAGCCGCTGGAGCACACCGCGCACCAGTACCTCGGGCACGGACGCTCCGGAGGTGACGCCGACCGTGGTGACGCCGCCAAGCCATGCCGGGTCGATGTCGTCGGCGTAGTCCACCAGGTGCGCGGCGTGCGCACCGGCGCCCAGTGCCACCTCGACGAGCCGCACCGAGTTCGACGAGTTGCGTGACCCCACCACAATGACGAGCTCGCACTCGGGGGCCATCGCCTTCACCGCGACCTGGCGGTTCTGGGTGGCGTAGCAGATGTCGTCGCTGGGCGGGTCCTGCAGCTTCGGGAAGCGCTCGCGCAGCCGTTGCACCGTTTCCATCGTCTCGTCGACCGACAGCGTGGTCTGCGACAGCCAGACGACCTTGTCCTCATCGCGCACGGTCACGTCGTCCACCGCATCGGGACCGTCAACCAGTTGGACATGGTCGGGCGCCTCGCCGGCGGTGCCGACCACCTCCTCGTGTCCCTCATGGCCGATCAACAGGATGTCGTAGTCGTCGCGGGCGAACCGCTTGGCCTCGTTGTGCACCTTGGTGACCAGCGGGCAGGTGGCGTCGATCACCTGAAGGCTGCGCTCGGCCGCCGACTCGTGGACGGTCGGCGCGACGCCGTGAGCGGAGAACACCACGATCGCGCCCTCAGGCACCTCGTCGGTCTCGTCGACGAACACGGCGCCGGCCTTGGCCAGCGTGTCGACGACGTGCCGGTTGTGCACGATCTCGTGGCGGACGTACACCGGCGCCCCGTGCTTCTCCAACGCACGTTCGACGGTTTCGACGGCCCGGTCCACGCCGGCGCAGTAGCCCCGCGGTTGCGCCAGCAGCACGCGCTTACCGGTCCCCCGGTCCGCAACCGAGCCCGAGGCGCCGGGAATCCCCATGTTGATGGTCGGCGGCATATGTCCAGGGTACGGTCCGCGGACATGGACCGACCAGCGCGCGGCCCGCGCTTTGACATGCGCAGCCGTTAGGGCAGGCTGGGAGCCATGGCTAACGCACCGTACGGGGTCCGGCTGCTTGTCGGCGCGGCGGCGATGTTCGTCGAGGAAACCCGCAAGCTGCCGCAGACGCTGCTGATGTACCCGATGACGCTGGCCAGCCAGGCCGCCCATCTGCTCATGCGGTTCCACCAGAATGTCGCTGACCTGGTGATCAAGGGCGACGAGACCCTCGACGCACTGTTCCCGCCGAAGGATGAGCAGCCGGAGTGGGCGACATTCGACGAGGACCTGGCCGACGAGATGCCGCCTGCCCCGACCAGCGAGAGCGACCGTCAACGGCTGACGGAGGGCCGCTTCGCACTGTATTCAGGCAACTCGCAGGTCGACGATCCCCCGGTAACGGCGACGCCTCCGAAGAAGCCCGCCAGGAAACCTCCGAAGAAGACCGAACACGCGGCCGTCGACACACCGGAGGTGGTCGTCGAACTGGATTACGACGCGCTCACGCTGGCCCAGCTCCGGGCGAGGCTGCAGTCGCTGCGCATTGCAGACCTCGACGCGCTGCTGGCCTACGAAGTCGCCACCAAGGCGCGCGCACCGTTCCAGACCTTGCTGGCCAACAGGATCACCCGCGCGACCGCGAAGTGACCGCCCCTGCGCCGCCGAACTCCGCGGAAAACCCATGGCCGGTGCGGGCCGTCGCGACCCGCATCGCGAAGTGGATCGACCGCCTCGGCGTCGTCTGGGTGGAAGGCCAGCTGACGCAGCTCAATGCGCGGCCGGACGCCAAGACGGTGTTCATGGTGCTGCGCGACCCGGCCGCCGACATGTCGCTGACGATCACCTGCCCACGGGACCTGGTACACAACGCACCGGTCCGGTTGACCGAAGGCACCCAGGTGGTGGTGTGCGGCAAGCCGATGTTCTACACCGGGCGGGGCACATTCTCGTTGCGGGTCAGCGAGATTCGCGCAGTTGGGATCGGCGAGCTGCTGGCCCGCATCGAGCGGCTGCGCCGTCTCCTCGACGCAGAGGGGCTTTTCGATCCGCGGCTGAAGCGGCCGGTCCCGTTCCTGCCCAAGATGGTCGGCTTGATCACCGGACGGGCCAGCGCCGCCGAGCGTGACGTCACCACGGTGGCGTCCGCGCGCTGGCCGGCGGTGCGGTTCGCGGTCCGCAACACCGCCGTGCAGGGACCCAACGCCGTAGCGCAGATCGTCGACGCGCTGACCGAACTCGACGGCCTCCGCGAAGTCGACGTGATCGTGATCGCCCGTGGCGGAGGCAGTGTCGAGGACCTGCTGCCGTTCTCCGACGAAACGCTGTGCCGGGCAATCGCCGCCTGCGCCACGCCGGTGGTCAGCGCGGTCGGCCACGAACCCGACAACCCGCTGTGTGACCTGGTCGCCGACCTGCGCGCGGCCACCCCCACCGACGCCGCGAAGCGGATCGTGCCGGACACCGTGGTCGAGCAGGCGCTGCTCGACGAACTGCGCCGCCGGGGCGCCCGGGCCCTGCGCGACTGGGTGTCCCGCGAGGAGCGGCTGATCCACCAGCTGCGCGGCCGCCCGGTGCTGGCCGCCCCGCTGCAGTCACTGACCGCACGCGGCGAGGAGGTTCACCGCGCCCGCGCAGCGGCGCGCCGCGACATCACCCGCCTGGTCGACGCGGAACGCGACCGCATCGGTCACTTGTCGGCGCGGCTGGCCACGCTCGGGCCGGCCGCGACGCTGGCGCGCGGCTATGCCGTCGTGCAGGCGGCGGGTGACTCCGCGGCGCCGACGGTGCTGCGTTCGGTTCATGACGCACCTGCCGGAACACGCCTGCGGATCCGCGTGTCGGACGGGGCTATCGGCGCGGTCAGTTCGGGGGACGGCGTCTCATGAGCGATGCCAAAGAAGGGCCTAATCTGAGACCCATTAGTGAGATGGGGTACGAGGAAGCACGGGACGCATTGGTCGAGGTCGTGCAGATCCTTGAGCAGGGCGGCCTGGATCTGGACTCGTCGCTGAAACTGTGGGAAAGAGGCGAAGAACTGGCACGACGATGCGAAGAGCAGTTAGCCGGAGCCCGCAAGCGCGTGGCGGATGCACTGGCCCGCAACGACGCGGCCAGGGACTGACCAGGTACTTTCGTCGGCAAAGATCGCTCGAAACTGTAACAGGTTTCAGTTATGCTCGCCGGCATGGCTGACGCAGCACTGACGACTGACCTCGGCCGAGTCATGGTTACCGGCGGCTCGGGCTTCGTCGGCTGCAACCTGGTCGCCGAGCTGCTGGATCGCGGGCACTGGGTTCGCTCGTTCGACCGCGTGCCGTCCCCGCTGGCCGACCACCCTCGGCTGGAAACCGTCGTCGGCGACATCTGCGATCGCGAGTCCGTCGCCGCGGCGGTCGACGGTGTCGACACGATCTTTCACACCGCCGCCCTGATCGAGCTGATGGGCGGCCGGTCGGTGACCGACGAGTACCGCCGCCGCGGCTTCGACGTCAACGTCGGCGGCACGGAGAACCTGGTGCACGCCGCGCAGAAGGCCGGCGTGAGGCGGTTCGTGTACACGTCGAGCAACAGCGTGGTCATCGGCGGCAAGGCGATCTCCGGCGGCGATGAAACACTCCCCTACACAGACAGATTCGCCGACCTGTACACCGAGACCAAGGTGGCGGCCGAGAAGTTCGTGCTGTCTCAGAACGGCGTCGGCGGCCTGCTCACGTGTGCCATCCGCCCGAGCGGCATCTGGGGCCCGGGAGACCAGACCATGTTCCGCAAGGTGTTCGAGCGTGTGGTCAGCGGCCAGGTGAAGGTGCTGATCGGCAGTCGGCATGCGCGCCTTGACAATTCGTACGTGCACAACCTGGTGCGCGGTTTCGTCCTGGCCGCCGAGCATCTCGTCGGGGGCGGCACCGCACCCGGCCAGGCGTACTTCATCAACGACGACGACCCGGTCAACATGTTCGAGTTCGCCCTGCCCGTGGTGGAGGCGTACTTCATCAACGACGACGACCCGGTCAACATGTTCGAGTTCGCCCTGCCCGTGGTGGAGGCGTGCGGCGAGCACTGGCCACGGCTGCGCATTTCCGGTCGGCTGATCCACGCGGTGATGACGGTCTGGCAGCGGCTGCACTTCAGGTTCGGGCTGGCGCAACCGCCACTGGAACCGCTCGCCGTCGAGCGGCTGTATCTGGACAACTACTTCTCGGTGGCCAAGGCCCGGCGCGAGCTCGGCTACGAACCGCTATACACCACCGACAAGGCTATGCGCCACTGCCTGCCGTATTACGTGGAGTTGTTCGACAAGGTGAAGGCCGCCCACGCCAAAGAGCCGGTGAGGGTCTAGCGTTCGGCGACATAAGGAGGACTGCGTGCCCGCTACCGATGCCGTCCTGGTCACCGGCGCCTTCGGCGTTGTCGGCACCGCGGTGGTGCGATGACCGGCCACTTCAGCGGCAAGCAAGCGATTGTCACCGGCGCAGGTTCGGGCATCGGCGCCGCGTTGTGCCGAGCACTGGTCGAGGCGGGCGCCGATGTTGTTTGCACCGACATCGACGGCGACGCTGCGCAGCGGACCGCTCGGGCGCTGACCGGGCCGGGCGCCGCTGGATCGGCGTGGCTCGATGTCACCGACGCGGCCGCGGTCCAGGCCGCGGTGGACGAGGTGGTCGAGCGCACCGGACGCCTCGACCTGATGTTCAACAACGCCGGCATCGCCTGGGGCGGCGACACGGAACTCCTGACGCTGCAGCAGTGGAACGCAATCATCGACGTCAACATCCGCGGCGTGGTTCACGGCGTCGTCGCGGCATACCCGGTGATGGTGCGGCAGGGCCACGGGCACATCATCAACACCGCATCGATGGCCGGCCTGACGGCGGCCGGGCAGATCACCAGCTACGTGACGACCAAGCACGCCGTCGTCGGACTGTCGCTGGCGCTGCGGTCTGAAGCCGCCGGGCGCAGCGTCGGCGTGCTCGCGGTATGCCCCGCGGCGGTCGAAACCCCGATCCTCGACAAGGGCGCCGTGGGCGGGTTCGTCGGACGTGACTACTACCTCAAGGGGCAGGGCGTCCGCACCCCATACGACCCCGACCGGCTCGCCCACGCCACGCTGCACGCGATCGAACACAACAAGGCGCTGCTCGTCGTGCCGCGGCAGGCGCGGGCGGCATGGTTGTTCTCCCGCCTCGCGCCCGGCCTGATGCAGCGCATGGCAATTCGCTTCGTCGCGCGCCAGCGGGCCATGCAGCGATCTGGATAATGTTCAGAACGAGCACCCACACGACCGAGGCCGCGAACGTGGCGGCGTGCCCACTATCCGGTGATGCGGCAGAAGGCTCGTCCGCCATGAACAGCGAATTCACGATCACCCAGAAGCGCGCCCTCGCCGTCTTCACTGTCGTAGGCATTTTGTTCGCGGCATACTTCCTGCGGGGCTACTTCATTCTCATCGTGGTGGCCGCCGTCGGCGCTTATCTGTTCACGCCGCTCTTCAATCGGTTCACCAAACGTTTCAGCAGAGGCGTGTCTGCCACGCTCACCCTCTTATCAGCCCTCGCATCGGTCGTCGTCCCGATCAGTTTGGTGGTAGTGCTGGGGGTGGTCCAGATCGCCCATATGATCAAGAGCGTCTCCAATTGGGTTGCGGCAACGGACCTTACGTCTTTTGGTGAGAAGACGCTGCGCGTCATCAACGAGTTGCTGGCGCGGGTGCCGTTCCTGCACATCACGGTCACGATTGAGTCCCTGCGGAAATGGATGGCAACCGCGTCGCAGCATGTCGGCGAATGGCTTCTCCACTTCCTGCAGAGTGGCGCAGGCAGCGTCGTCGGCGCGGTCACCGCGTCGATCATCTTCTTATACGTGTTCATCTCGCTGCTGCTGAACAGCGCAAAGGTGCTCACGTTGATTCGGCAGCTGAACCCGCTGGGCGAAGGGGTCACGGACTTGTATTTGGCGAAGATGGGCGCGATGGTGCGGGGCACGGTGAAAGGCCAGTTCGTCATTGCATTATGCCAAGGCGTGGCCGGGGCGGCATCAATCTACATAGGCGGTTTTCACCAAGGCTTCTTCATCTTCGCGATCATCTTGACGGCGCTGTCGATCATTCCGCTCGGCAGCGGCGTGGTGACAATTCCATTCGGCATCGGCATGGCGTTCTTCGGCAACATCGCTGGCGGCATTTTCGTCGTTCTCTTTCACATCGTGGGGGTGACCAACATCGACAATTTCCTGCGCCCGATACTCGTTCCCAAGGAGGCGCGACTCGACCCGGCGCTGATGCTGCTCGCCGTGTTCTCGGGCATCGCTATGTTCGGCTTCGGGGGCATCGTCATCGGGCCCGTCCTGATGATCGTCATCGTGACGACCATCAGCGTCTATTTGGCCGTGTACAAAGGCGTCCCGCTATATGAGGCCGACGGGGCCAATAACGACGACACCGAACCACGCAGGCGGTGGCGTCGCGGTAAGAAGACGCCGAGCGCTAGCCAGCAGCCAACCGCTCCTTGAGGAACTCGACCACCCGGTTGCGGGCCTCGTAGGCCGGGTGGCCGTCCGTCTCGCGGACCTCCAGGGTGAGGACCGAGTGCGCCATCCGGCTGAAGCCGTGCTCGTTGCCGGGCGACGAGTCGATCTCGATCACCTCGAACGCGTCGCCAAGGCGCTGCCGCAGTGTCGCGAACCGGTCGGCCGGCACCGCGGGGTCGCGGGTGAAGCGCAACCCCATCGCGCAGAGCCCGTCGCTGCGGGTGCGGTCGATGACGACCTGCAGCTCCTGCTCGGAGAGCCCCGGGTCACGCCGCGCGGCAGGGGTGATCGGCAGCGGCAGCGACGGCTGGCTCATCACCGGCGCCAGCACGCTGTCGTCGACCGCGGTGGCCAGCGCGAACCCGCCGGTGAAGCACATGCCGATCACCCCGACGCCGCGGCCGGGCGTCTTCTCGTTCAGGTCGCGGGCCAGCGCCCGCAGGTACTCGGCCACCGGTCGTTGCGCGTTCGTCGCGAACGCCATGAACTCCCGCGCCACACATGCCCGCGCCATGGTCGGCACCAGGTAACTGGCGCTGACCGGCCTGCCCGGTTCACCGAACAACGACGGCGATGCGACGCTGAAGCCGTTGTCCACCAGGCAATTCCCCAGGGCCAGAACGCCCGGATGGATGCCCGGTATCTCGGGAATCAGCACGACGCCCGGTCCCTCGCCCTTGCGGTACACGTCGTGAGTGATGCCCGCGCCGGTGAAGGGCGACGCCGTCCAACCGGTCAGGTCGGCTTCGGGTGCTGCGTCCATGGGTCTCCTATCGCGCGGGAAGGGGTGGCTGCGATTGCGTGGCCGCCGCCAGCGTACGGAAGTCGGCCTGGCTACCGGCACCGGTTATCGCGATTTGGGTGGCGCCGGCCGGGCCGTCGAGCCGGGTGGTCCACACCGGTTCGGTCTTGTCCCCGCCCTGGTAGACCACCCAGTGGACGCCGTTCACGTCCTGGGCGCCGGTCGGGTACATGTCGTTGTGGATGGACGCCACCAGGTGCGGCTCGTCCGCGTTGCTCTGCGTCAGGCTCAGATACATGCCGCTGGGCGCCAGATATCCGACGGTCGCGGTGCCGGCGTCGTCGATGCGCCCGCGGCCGCCCGAATTTGGCTGCCAGCCGGCGGGCAGCCGGGGAAGACGCACCGGAAAGCCGACATCGGCGGCGTCGTCGCGCAACGCGGCGGCCGCGTCGAAGGTCGGGACTTTGCCGGGACTGGGTCCCAACGGCTGAAACGAGCACATGCCGGCCAGCCCTGCCAGGACGATGCAGGCCACCACCAGCGGGGCCATCGACCAGAACATGTCGCGGCCGTCCTGGAACACCCGGGACTTTGCCGGCTTGGGGGCCGGATGGGGCGCACTGCTCACGCCGCCAGTATCCCAGCTCTAGACGACGCCTCCGCTTCTGGGAGAATCCCGGTATGCCTGAAACTCGCCGAGGAGAGGCCCCCGACCGCAACCTCGCGTTGGAACTCGTCCGCGTCACCGAGGCGGGTGCGATGGCCGCGGGCCGCTGGGTGGGCCGCGGCGACAAGGAAAGCGGCGACGGCGCGGCGGTGGACGCGATGCGCGAACTGGTCAATTCCGTGTCGATGCGCGGGGTCGTCGTCATCGGTGAGGGTGAAAAAGACAACGCGCCAATGCTTTACAACGGCGAGGAGGTCGGCAACGGCGACGGCCCGGACTGTGACTTCGCGGTCGACCCGATCGACGGCACGACGCTGATGAGCAAGGGGCTGCCGAACGCGATCTCGGTGCTCGCGGTGGCCGAGCGCGGTTCGATGTTCGACCCGTCGGCGGTGTTCTACATGAACAAGATCGCGGTCGGTCCCGAAGTGGTGGAGGCACTCGAGATCACCGCTCCGATCGGCGAGAACATCCGCCGGGTGGCCAAGCTGAAGCACGCGTCGCCGTCGGACATCACGGTGTGCATCCTGGACCGGCCGCGGCACGCCCGGCTGATCGAGGACGTCCGCACGGCAGGCGCCCGGATTCGTCTCATCACCGACGGCGACGTCGCGGGCGCGATCTCGGCGTGCCGGCCGAACTCCGGCACCGACATGCTCGCCGGCATCGGCGGCACCCCAGAGGGCATCATCGCCGCCGCCGCGATCCGATGCATGGGCGGCGCGATCCAGGCGCAGCTCGCCCCGAAGGACGACGCCGAGCGGCAGAAGGCCCTCGACGCCGGGTACGACCTGGACCAGGTCCTGACCACCGAGGACCTGGTGTCGGGCGAGAACGTGTTCTTCTGCGCCACCGGTGTCACCGACGGCGACCTGCTCAAGGGCGTGCGGTACTACGGCGGCGGCTGCACCACGCAGTCGATCGTGATGCGGTCGAAGTCCGGCACGGTCCGGATGATCGAGGCCTATCACCGGCTGTCGAAGCTCAACGAGTACTCCGCCATCGACTTCACCGGCGACAGTTCGGCCGCGCGCCCGCTGCCGTGAATCAACGAACGAGGGATAACTAAATGAGCGTCGATAGCGCTGGTGACACCGGGTACCGCAGCGAGCACGACACCATGGGCGAGGTCCGGGTGCCCAAGGATGCGCTCTGGCGGGCGCAAACCCAGCGTGCGGTCGAGAACTTCCCGATCTCGGGCCGCGGGCTGGAGCGCACCCAGATCCGGGCGCTGGGCCTGCTGAAGGGCGCGTGCGCACAGGTGAACAAGGACCTGGGGCTGCTCGGCGCGGAGGAGGCGGACGCGATCATCGCGGCGGCGGCCGAGATCGCAGACGGCCGACACGACGATCAGTTCCCGATCGACGTGTTCCAGACGGGGTCGGGCACCAGCTCCAACATGAACGCCAACGAGGTGATTGCGAGCATCGCGGCCGACCAAGGCGTCTCGGTGCATCCGAATGACGACGTGAACCGGTCGCAGTCGTCGAACGACACATTCCCCACGGCCACCCACATCGCTGCGACGGAAGCGGCGGTGCGCCATCTGATTCCGGCGCTAGAGGTGTTGCGTGACTCGCTGGACGCCAAGGCCCGGCAGTGGCGGACCGTCGTGAAGTCGGGCCGTACCCACCTGATGGACGCGGTGCCGGTGACGCTGGGGCAGGAGTTCTCCGGCTACGCCCGACAGATCGAGGCCGGCATCGAGCGGGTGCGGGCCACACTGCCGAGGTTGGGCGAGCTGGCGATCGGCGGCACCGCGGTCGGCACCGGGCTCAACGCCCCCGACGGGTTCGGCGAGAAGGTCGTCGAGGTTCTGAAGGAGCAGACCGGCCTCGCCGAATTGCGGCCCGCCGTAAACCATTTCGAGGCTCAAGCGGCCCGTGACGGGCTGGTCGAGGCGTCCGGCGCGCTGCGCACGATCGCGGTGTCGCTGACGAAGATCGCCAACGACATCCGCTGGATGGGCTCGGGCCCCTTGACCGGGCTTGCCGAGATCCAGCTGCCGGATCTGCAGCCGGGCAGCTCGATCATGCCGGGCAAGGTGAATCCGGTTATCCCCGAGGCGGTTACGCAAGTGGCCGCGCAGGTGATCGGCAACGACGCCGCCATCGCGTGGGGCGGTGGGAACGGCGCGTTCGAGCTCAACGTCTACATCCCGATGATGGCGCGCAACATCCTCGAATCGTTCAAGCTGCTGACCAATGTGTCACGGCTGCTCGCCGAGCGATGCGTCGACGGGCTGGTGGCGCACGAGGATCGCCTGCGGGAGCTGGCCGAGTCGTCGCCGTCGATCGTGACGCCGCTGAACTCGATCATCGGCTACGAAGAGGCAGCCGCGGTGGCCAAGGAGGCGCTCAAGGAGCGGAAGACCATCCGCCAGACCGTCATCGACCGCGGCTTGATCGGCGACAAGCTGTCGCTCGAAGAGCTGGACAAGCGGCTCGACGTGCTGGCGATGGCCAAAGTGGACGAAAGGCCCTAAGCGCCGTTGTTCACGCCGCCCGAGTTGGCGCCCGCTATGTCGGTGATCGGGAAGTTCGGCATCGGCTTGGGCGACGGGGTGTTGGCCAGCGTCGGGATCTCGGCGGCCGGGATGTCGGCGATGTCGTTGGCGGGCGGCCCGTTTTCGCGACTGCCGTAGGTACTGCCGGGCGCACGTGACCCCAGCATCTGCGTGACGGTCACCATGTGATAGCCGTTGGCCTTGAGCACCGGAATGAACTGGTATACCAAATCTACTGTGCTGGAGTAGGTGTCGTGGAACAACACCACTGATTTCGGCTTGATCTGCGCCATCAGCATGTATCTCGTCGCAGCGGTGTTGGAGTCGTTCATCCAGTCGAATGGGATGACGTCCCAATTGATGTCGGCCAGGCCCTGCTGCTTGGCCGCCGCAAGCACGTTGTCGTTGATCAGGCCGCCGGCGGTGCGGAAGAGCACCGGTGTATGACCCGTCGCCGCGGTGATCGCGTCGTTGGCCTTGGACAGCTGACCGGGGATGTCCGCCGGCGGGATCGTGGTCATGTTCGGGTGTTCCCAGGTGTGGTTGCCGATCTCCATGCCGGCGTCGAAGACCCGCTTGGCGCCGGCCGGGTTCGCGGCGACCTTGTTGCCGATCATGAAGAACGTCGCCTTGGCGTCGTTGTCCCTGAGGATCTGCAGCAACCGGTCGGTGTACGGGCTCGGCCCGTCGTCGAACGTCAGGGCCACGCACTTGACCTGAGCGCAGTCGACCTCGTCGGCGCTGGCCAAGCGGACATGCCCGGTCAGGCCGCCGATCAGCAGTACCGCCGCCGCGGCAACCACGCCTGCGACGGTCCGCCAGTACCGCCAGCGCTGGTTGTCGGGTCGTTTCGGCACGCGGGCAGCTTACCGGCCGGGGCCCCAAATCAAGGCAGCGCGCCCGGGCTGATCTCCTCGAGCATCTCGGTGACCAGCGCCGCGACCGGCGAACGTTCGCTGCGGACCAGCGTGATGTGGGCGAACAGCGGGTGGCCCTTGAGCTTCTCGATCACCGCCGCGACGCCGTCGTGGCGGCCGACCCGCAGGTTGTCACGCTGCGCCACGTCGTGGGTCAGCACTACCCGCGATCCGGTCCCGAGCCGCGACAGCACGGTCAGCAGCACGTTGCGCTCCAGTGACTGGGCCTCGTCGACGATCACGAACGAGTCGTGCAGGGAACGGCCGCGGATGTGGGTCAGCGGCAGCACCTCGAGCATGCCGCGCGACAGCACCTCCTC
Source organism: uncultured Actinomycetota bacterium (assembly GCA_963811535.1). Lineage (GTDB taxonomy): Bacteria > Actinomycetota > Actinomycetes > Mycobacteriales > Mycobacteriaceae > Mycobacterium. The sequence continues at coordinate 1,311,826 of CAWERF010000006.1, forward strand.
CAGCACCGCCGGGCTGGCGAGGCCTTCGAGCGTGTCGAAGACGGCCTGTGCCCACGGCCCCATCTTTTCGCTCTCACTGCCGGGCAGATAGCCGAGGTCTTGGCCGCCGACCGCATACAGCGGCCGGAACACGACGACCTTGCGCTGAGTGCGCCGCTCCAGCACGGCCTCCAGCCCCGCGCACAGCGCGAGCGCCGACTTGCCGGTGCCGGCCTTGCCGCCCAGCGACACGATGCCCACCGACTCGTCGAGCAAAAGATCCAGTGCGACCCGCTGCTCGGCGGATCGGCCGCGCAGCCCGAACACCTCGCGGTCGCCGCGCACCAACTGCACAAGCTTGTCGGGGTTGACCCGGCCCAGTGCGTGGGAGTTACCGCCCAGCAGCCGCACGCCGGTGTGGCACGGCAGATCCCGCGCCGCCGCCAGGTCGATCACGCCTTCGGCGTACAGCGCGTCGATGTCGTCGGCCGACGTGTCGAGCTCAGCCATCCCGGTCCAGCCCGACGTGATGACGTCCTGGGCGTGATACTCGTCGGCGGCCAGTCCCACCGCGCCAGCCTTGACCCGCAGCGGAATGTCCTTGCTCACCAACGTGACTCGTTTTCCCTCGGCGGCGAGATTGGCCGCGCACGTCAAAATCCGGGAGTCGTTGGTGTCGGTACGGAAACCCGCGGGCAGCACCGCCGGGTCGCTGTGGTTGAGCTCGACATGCAGCGTTCCGCCTTGTGTCCCAACCGGAATCCGCTGATCCAGTCGCCCGTGCTCCAACCGCAGATCGTCGAACATGCGCAGCGCCTGACGGGCGAACCAACCCAGTTCGTGGTGATGGCGCTTGGCCTCCAGTTCGCTGATCACGACCAGCGGCACCACTACCTCGTGCTCGGCAAAGCGGGTGGCGGCCCACGGATCGGACAGCAGGACCGAGGTATCGAGCACATAGGTCCGAACGGGCGAATCGGTCACGTATCGCTCCTTGGGCCCGCGCGGCCCCGCGGAGGCGTCTCGACGGTCACTGCGGTACCAGGACCGGGGCCGGTCCCGTTCCAGTCGCAACGATCGGTACCGCCCGGATAGCAGAGCATGTCGCTAGCCATCGACAACCGACGCTACTCCGCTCGCGCCGCCGGTGCCGTCTGGCGCGCCGCTACTCAGCGAACGACGAACCCGCTCGTCTCGTCGCGGTCCGCCAGACCCAGCGAGGTGATCGAGTCGGAAACGCACTGCCGCAGCAGGTTCTCGTCGAAGATGCCGGCCGTGGCGATGTTGGCCACCTTGTCCTGGTAGGCGTCGATGTCGGCGCCGACGACATGCATCTGGGCGGCCCGCGACGCGACCGCGGCGACGGTTTCCTCCGGCTCGATTTGCAGGCACGCGCGCACCAGGTTCGCGAAGTATTCCTCGTGGCGTTCCTCGTCGTTGGCGATCGTGTTGACCATCGTTCGCAGGGTCGGGTCCTCGATCTGGTCGGCCAGCCGACGGCAGAACACGGCGTGGGTGCGCTCGCGCAACGCCATGAATACCAGCGTCTCGATCTTGCTGAGCTGGTCGCCGCGGTAGCCCTTCATCACGTGCTGGACGCGGACCGTCTCGTTGGCCGACGGATCGACGCCGCGGGTCACGACGAGGTATTCCCGGATCACGATCGCGTGCAGGTTCTCCTCGGCGGTCCAGCGCCCGATCCAGTTGCCCCACGGTTCCTCGAGGATGAAGTGCTCGACGAACTCACGGTGGTGGGCGGACAGGTTGTCCTTCGTGATCAGGAAGACTTCCAGCGCGTCGGTGATCTGGTTGGGCAGCGTCGCCTGCGAGGGGTCCCAGTCGCGCCCGCCGAGCATCTTGAAGTTCTCGCCCTGGTCGAAGGGCACGAAGTCGTGCGCGCACCAGAATTCGGCGGTGGCCAGATGCCGGTCCCAGTTCTCCTTGACGACCGGTTGCAGCTCGGCCATCAGCGGCGTCAAAACGGGTTTCTGTGCCATGCAGTTACAGTAACCCAAGTCTAAGGGTTTCGTAAAATCGGGCGCGCCGGTGTCGAGCCGCTCTAGAGCGTCAGCCCCGGGTAGAGCGGGTTGGCCGCGAGCAGCTCGCCGGCCGCGGAGTGCACGCGCTCGGCGGTCCCGTCGGCCAGCGTGTACTTCGCCTTCGAGGGGCCGGCGGACCCCGAAGCGGGTTCGGTGTTGGTCAGCACGTCCACCACGAGCTCCGCCACGCGGTCGAATTCGGCTTCACCGAAGCCTCGGGTGGTCAGCGCGGGGGTCCCGAACCGGATGCCGCTGGTGTACCAGGCGCCGTTCGGGTCGGCGGGGATCGAGTTCCGGTTGGTGACGACCCCGGAATCCAGCAGCGCCGACTCGGCCTGCCGCCCGGTCAGGCCGAACGACGTCACGTCCAGCAGCACGATGTGGTTGTCGGTGCCGCCGGTGACCAGCCGCGCGCCGCGCCGCAGCAGCCCGTCGGCGAAGGCATTGGCGTTGGCGGCGACCCGCTGGGCGTAGGTCCGGAACGAGGGTTGACGGGCCTCCGCCAGCGCCACCGCCTTGGCGGCCATGACGTGAGACAGAGGCCCACCGAGCACCATCGGGCAGCCCTTGTCGACGGCGTCCGCGTACTCGGGGGTGGCGAGCACCAGCCCGCCGCGCGGCCCGCGCAGCGACTTGTGCGTCGTCGTGGTGGTGACATGGGCGTGCGGCACCGGGTCCTCATCGCCGGTGAACACCTTGCCGGCCACCAGGCCGGCGAAGTGCGCCATGTCGACCATCAGCGTCGCGCCCACCTCATCGGCGATCTCGCGCATCGTCGCGAAGTTGATCCGCCGCGGGTAGGCCGAATAGCCGGCGACCAGGATCAGCGGCCTGAACTCGCGCGCGGCGGCGGCGACGGCGTCGTAGTCCAGCAGCCCCGTCGCCGGGTCGGTGCCGTAGCTGCGCTGGTGGAACATCTTGCCGGAGATGTTGGGGCGGAAACCGTGGGTCAGGTGGCCGCCGGCGTCCAGCGACATGCCGAGCAGCCGCTGGTTGCCCAGCCTGCCGCGCAGCCGTTCCCAGCCCTCCTCGGACAGGTCGTTGACGTGCTTGACGCCGGCCTCGGCGAGACCGGGCGCCTCGATGCGGGTGGCCAGGATGGCCCAGTAGGCGACGAGGTTCGCGTCGATGCCGGAGTGCGGTTGCACATAGGCGTGCGGCGAGCTGAACAGCTGCTCGGCGTGCTCGGCGGCCGCGGCCTCCACGGTGTCGACGTTCTGGCACCCGGCGTAGAAGCGATGCCCGATCGTGCCCTCGGCGTACTTGTCCGAGAGCCACGTGCCCATGGTCAGCAGCACCGCGGGCGAGGCGTAGTTCTCGCTGGCGATCAGCTTCAGCGAATCCCGTTGATCGGCAAGCTCTTTGCGCGTGGCTGCGGCAATCCGGGGTTCGACGGACTCGATGATCTGTAGCGCCGCCTGGTAGGCCGTGCTGGCGGTGTCGGCGTAGGTTGTCGCGGTCGCGTCGGTGCGTGGTGCTGCGGTCACGTCCGCCAGTCTAGGGTCGACCGGAGCCGACCCTCGACCGGTCGGTGTTGAAATTGCCCACCTCTGAGCGACAATCCCCGTGCCGCCGACGCCGCCTCCAGGTGATCTGTGCGGCTGACGCGACCAGCGGGATCAGTCACCCAACGTCGACGGGATCAGCGGCTCGTCGAGCAGGCGCCGGAACCGCTCGGCGAGGGTCATGCCCGGCGGGCGGCTGTCGAGCCAGCCCCGGAGCAGGCGGTATCCCTCGACATAGGTACTGGTGTAAGCCCGCCACAGCGGCGACGACAGGAACCGCAGCATCTGCCTGGCGCGGGCATCGTCCACGAGCAGCCAGCGCGACAGGTAGGCCGCGACCCGGTCGGCGTCCCGGTGCTCGTCGTGCAGCATCAGCGCCGCGTCCTGGCGAACGTCGGCCAGCGCCGCGGATGCCTCGCCGATCGCCTCGGCCCGTTCGCCCTCGAACCGCAGCCCGAGGTCGGCGTAGATCTCGGCGGCCCAGCCCCCAGCGCGCGCCGATCGCCGCGTACAGCGGCAGGTCGGCGAGCCCCTCGGCCATCAGGCACTGCGGGGTGTTGACCAGAAAGATCGTCTGCTCGGCCTGACCCTCCCGCTCGACCAGGCCCGCCTCCTTGCGGCAGTGCTCGCTGTGGTGACCCGGATAGGACTCGTGCGCGACGAGCCGCGGCACGTTCGACATCTGCTGTTTGAGGTCGGCGTTGACCGCGACCGTCGACCGGTAGCCGCCCTCGTAGTAGTTGAAGCCGGACCACGGCTTGTCCGTGACGATGTCGTAGCGGATGGTCTCGCCCTCGGGCAGCGGGTAGTCGGCGCGGACCCGGTCGCGCAGCGCGCTGGAGAACGCCTCGATGCACTCGCCGAGCCGCTGGGGTGGGATCTCGTCGGCGGTTCGGTGGGCCTGCATCCGGCCGGCCAGCGAGCCCGAGCCGGCGAGGGCCTCGTCGAGGCGGGCATGCGCCTGCCGGTACCGCTCTGGGTCGCCCTTGCCGATGCGCACGTCGACGTAGTCGTGGACCTCGTCGACGAAGCTCACCGGCTCGCCTGCGAATTTTCGCCCGGCGCATGCCAGGGCCCGCAGATGCGCCGCGATGAAATCCGCGCGCGCCTTGTCGAAGCCGTTGCCGACGGGCAGCTCAGCCAACAGCCGCTCGGCGTGGCCGACCAGTTCGACGGGGTTGGGTGTGGGCTCGTTGTCGACCTGCCTGCGCAGCGCCGGATCGCCGGTGTAGGAGTCGACGTAGCCGGATTCCACCTTGTCGAACCGCAACCCGAGCAGCAGGTATTCGCGGGTCAGGGCGGCGGGCTCCACGCCGATCACCGTAGCCGGACCCGCCCCCACCGCTCACATTCGCCAACTCCCTGCAAGACTGACCCCATGCCGCGGCTGAGCGAGCCCAGCCCGTATGTCGAATTCGACCGGGAACAGTGGCGGGCGTTGCGCAAATCGACCCCGCTGGCACTGACCGAAGAAGAGCTGATCGGGCTGCGGGGCCTTGGCGAGCAGATCGACCTGGTCGAGGTTGCCGAGGTGTACCTGCCGCTCGCCCGGTTGATCCACCTTCAGGTCGCCGCGCGGCAGCGGCTATTCGCCGCCACCGCCGAGTTCCTCGGCGAACAGCATCCGCCCGAGCGGCCGGTGCCTTTCGTGATCGGGGTGGCGGGCAGCGTCGCCGTCGGCAAGTCGACCACCGCTCGTGTGCTGCAGGCGCTGCTGGCGCGCTGGGAGCACCACCCGCGAGTCGACCTGGTCACCACGGACGGGTTCCTCTACTCCAACACGGAGCTGAGCAAACGAAACCTCATGCACCGCAAGGGCTTTCCGGAGAGCTACGACCGCCGCGCGCTGCTACGCTTCGTCACCGCGGTCAAGTCGGGCGCCGAGGCGGTGTGCGCGCCGGTGTACTCGCATCTGCTGTACGACATCGTGCCGGCCGAGAAGAAGATCGTGCGGCACCCCGACATCCTGATCCTGGAGGGGCTGAACGTGCTGCAGACCGGTCCGACGCTGATGGTGTCGGACCTGTTCGATTTCTCGATCTACGTCGACGCGCGGATCGAGGACATCGAGCAGTGGTACGTCTCGCGGTTTCTGGGCCTGCGCTCGACGGCATTCGCCGACCCCGCGTCGCACTTCCACCACTACGCCGCGCTGAACGATCACCAGGCCGTCGCCGCCGCCCGCGAGATCTGGCGGTCGATCAACCGGCCCAATCTGATCGAGAACATCCTGCCGACCCGGCCGCGGGCGACGCTGGTGTTGCGCAAGGACGCCGACCACTCGATCAACCGGCTGCGGCTGCGAAAGCTATAGCCGGTCCCGCACAGGCCAGCGCGGGCTCCGCCCGATGAACGGCGCCCGCACCGGCTATGTGGGAGTCACGCCCGCAGACGGCGCACTCCGAGGTATTGCAGGTAGGCGAAGAACGCGGTGTAGGTGCCCGTGGCGAGCGTGACGGCCATGCCGGCCTCGGTCAGCGGCGCGGCATCGGCGAGCACGATGAGCAGCGTTGCGATCGTGCACCCGACGTTGGCGATGCTAATGGCGATGCCGACCGCGCGCAGCGACGGCAGCGCAGCCAGGTAGAACACCGCCAGGCCGTAGGCGACGAACGCCGCGCCGATGAAGTACTCGGTGGTCGGCGACAGCCCGGTCAGCGTCGACAGCGGGTTGGCGAACGCCGCGCCGATGAGGCCGGCCAAGCCGGTGATCGTCGCGTCGGCCCGCAAAGCGAACCGCAGCAGCGCGTCGGTCGAGGAGGACAGCGGGCGGGTGGTCAGAGCGGTCATCTGGGTGCTCCTTGACGAGGTTGGCGGTCGAACACCCTTGATGCTGCTGCGCGGAGACTGCCAGATCGACGCCGCGCACTGCCAAACACTGCCAACTGGGCAGGGTTAGACCTGCGCGACGGGCACCCGTCCGCGCAGATCGGCCGCGATCACCCGGGCGGCGGCGTTCTGCCAGTTGTGCAGCGAACGCTGCGGCACCTCGGTGACGAACCACTGCCACGCCTGCCGGGCGACCGGATCGAGGCCTGCGGCCGTGGCGTTCTGCGCGTAGGCCCGCACGCCGACGACGTAGGGGAAGTACAGCGCGTTGTAGTAGCGCCACTCGTCGGTGGTGCCGAAGTCGCCGTCGCGCGGTTTCAGCCGGGCGATGCTGTCGGCCAGCAGCGCCTTGAGTTCGTTGGCCCGCTCCAGCGGCTGATCGGGCGCCCCGCGGGCGGCCAGCCGGTGGGCGATCACGGGCAGCGCGGTCAGCGGGCTGGCGACGAGCTTGGACAAATCGCCGTAGTGGCCGAGCGCGCGGCGGGTGAGGCGGGTGAAGTCGTCGTCGCCGATGTCGGCGAGCGGGCCCGCCGACCGCAGCGGCAGCGCCGCCTCGGTGCTGCGCAGCGTGGCACGGTCGGCGCGCAGCGTCGGGGATTTCCAGAACGCCAGCCGGTCGAGCAGTCCGGCCAGCGGGTCGGAGAACACATGGATCGCGACCGCGACCGCCAATGTGGTGAACAACAGCACGGTCAGGGCGGTCTTCGCGTTGGCGTTGCGCGCGACCAGGGCCAGCCCGATCAGCGCCTGCCCGCCGAACAGCGCGGCGACCACCACCGTCGCGGCGAAGGACCGCAGCATGTCGGCCCGCAGCGCGTGGCCCTCATCGAACGAATCCCACAGCGCGACCGCGATTCCCAGCAGCGCGACATCAAACCCCGTGGACGCCAGCGCCAGCCAACTGGGCACCAGGCCGAGCGGGATGACCAGGATCGCGTTGCCGAGCGCGAAGAACAGCGTCGCGACGATCACGACGCCGGCCACCGAGACGGGCTGCGACGGGCGAATCACCGCGGCCACCATCGCGCCCAACGTGGACAACGAAATCACCGCGAACATCACCCAGTGCCCGGCGCGCAGCGGCCCGTCGACGCTGCCCGCCATGATGGCACCGGCGAACGCCGCGGCCGCGACCAACGCGACGAGCAGCGCCTCCCCTGCCCGGCTGCGCCCGCTGTCACCCGGCCGCGACAGCTCGACGAGCACCGCGAACCATGCGATCGCGGGCACCGCCACGAGATAGATCTCGACGCGGCTGAGGATGTCGGCGTGCGTTGTGCTGGTGACCCGCACCGCATCGAGCGCGACCACGATCGCGAAGCTGGTCAGGCCGGCGGCGGCCAGCACCAAAACCGGTTTGCGAGGGTCACGTGCCAGCAGGTACAGCCCCAGCCACCAGCTCAGTGTGAAGACCACCGCTGACAGCGCAGCCATGGTTCAAGTGTGGCACGGCTCTCAGCGGCCGTAACGGCGGTGCCGCGCGCTGTAATCGCGCAGTGCGCGCAGGAAGTCGACCCGGCGGAAGGCGGGCCAGTAGGCCTCCGTGAACCACATCTCCGAATAGGCGCTCTGCCACAGCAAAAAGCCGGACAGCCGCTGCTCGCCGGAGGTGCGGATCACCAGATCGGGGTCGGGTTGGCCGGACGTGTAGAGGTTCTCGGAGATCGCGTCGACGGTGACCGCATCGATCATCTGCTCGGGGGTCGCGCCGTTGACGAGTTCCTTGCTCAGCAGCGCGCGGACCGCGTCGGCAATCTCCTGTCGGCCGCCGTAGGCCACCGCTACATTGACGTGGAAGGTGCCGTTCCCTCTAGTGGATCTGACGGCGTCGCGCAGCCGACGGGCCGGCTCCTCGCCGATCAGCTCCAGATCGCCGACCGTCTGCACGCTCCAGCGGTTGGCCGGCGCACAGATCTCCTCGACCACGTCGGTGATGATCTCGATCAGGGCGTTCAGCTCATCGGGCTCTCGCTGCAGGTTCTCCGTGGACAGCAGGTACACCGTGGCCATCTCGATGCCGGCGTCCGCGCACCAGCGCAGCATCTCGGCGATCTTCGCCGCGCCCACGCGGTAGCCGTAGCTCACGTCGGAGTAACCAAGCTCACGTGCCCAGCGCCGGTTGCCGTCGCACAGCACCGCGATGTGGCGCGGTAGCTCGGATTTTGACTTGGCCAGCCCCTGGCGCAGACGCATCTCGTAGAGCCGGTACACCGGCTCTTTGAGGCGCGGCGAAATGATCTCCACGAAAACCCAGACTACTGTGGCACCCCAGCAACCCGATGCGGGCAATGGAGGCTAGATGACCGCCGGCACCGCCGAGTTCGACCGGTCGCCCGTGACGGCCGCACACGCGGAGGACTTCCCCGAGGCGGTCGCCGACGGCGTCGCGCAATTCCTCGGTAAACCACGGGCCCGCGGCTGGATCCACGTGTATGCCGCCGCGGTGGCATTCATCGCCGGCGCGGCGCTCATCTCCGTTTCGTGGGCGGTCCAGTCGACGCGGGCCGGGCTGGCCACGTTCGTCTACACGACGACGATCGTCGCGATGTTCGCGGTCAGCGGCGCCTACCACCGCATCCGCTGGAAGTCGGAGACCGCGCAGAAATGGATGAAGCGCGTCGACCACTCGATGATCTTCGTCTTCATCGCGGGCAGCTACACGCCGTTCGCGTTGCTGGCGCTGCCGCGCCACAGCGGCATGGTGCTGCTCTGGATCGTGTGGGGCGGAGCGATCGCCGGGGTTGCGCTCAAGATGCTGTGGCCGTCGGCGCCGCGGTGGGTGGGGGTACCGCTTTATCTTCTGCTGGGCTGGGTAGCGGCGTGGTTCGCGGCACCGATCACGCACAGCACGGGTGTCGCGGCGATGGTGCTGCTGGCCGTCGGCGGCGCGCTGTACAGCATCGGCGGTGTGCTCTACGGGCTCAAGTGGCCGGATCCGTGGCCCACGACGTTCGGCCACCACGAGTTTTTCCACGCCTGTACCGCGGTGGCCGCGATCTGCCACTACATCGCGATGTGGTTCGCGGTGTTCTAGAGCATTTTCATGTCGGCGGGAGACCAGAGGGCCCGCATCGACGTGATCTTCGCGTCGTCGTTGAATCTCATCACACTGATCGGCTCGATACGTGAGCGGCTTTCCCCGGCGTCGATCGTCAGCCCCCACAGGAACGCGGCTTCATTACCGGCGACCCTCAGCGCCACCAATTCGGTTTCCTTGTCGACGTTTTCGATCGCGGCGTAGAACTCATGGACTGCCGCGCGGCCACGGCGTAGTTCGGACCCGACCGGGTCCTCAATGGTGGCGTCCTCGGTGTACAGCGCGGTTATCTCGTCGGCGCTTCCCCCCGTTGCCAACAGCTCCAGGTAGCGGTTAACGGTCTTGGCGTAGTCGTCGGCGCTCGGCATGGCGGGAACCCTACCCGCGCTGCGCGAGGGCCGCCTGAAGTTCGCCCGCCGTGGTGACCGGCAGATCGCACACCCGCCCGCGGCACACGTACGCCGCGTCGGACCCGCCGACGCGGTCGCGCCCGGCGAGCAATTCCGACGAGTCGACGGTCCCGCCGACGACGATCGCTCCCCCGGGCGCCAGGTTGCGGGCCTGCGTCAGCAGCTCGGAATGCTCGGGATCGCACGCCACGGCGATCTGGATCGGCCCGCGCACCGCGGACTCGGCGACAGCAAGCCAGTGCGACGCCGATCTCGGAACCCGCGCCAGCAGCGGCGTGTGTGCGGCCAGGGCTTCGTCGGCCGCCCGCCGGTAGCGGTCCGCGTCGGGCGCAAGGTGGGCCGCGGCGAGCAGCGCCTCGGTGATCAGGGACGCGCCCGACGGTGTCGCGCCGTCCAGCGGGTCGGCCGGACGCAGCATCAGCCGCTCGGCGTCGGCGGCGGTGTCGAACCAGCGGCCCGGCTGCCCCGGATCGGCGAACTGCTCGAGCGTGGTGTCGAGCAGACCCGTCGCCGCCGTCAGCCACCACGCGTCACCGTCGGCCTGGTGCAGCGTGAGAAGCCCGGTGGCCAGCGCGCCGTAGTCCTCGAGGATGCCGGGGCTGTCACCGACCGCACCGCTCAGGCTGGCGCGGCGGAGCCGCCCGTGGACCAGGTGGCGCGACAACAACGCCGACGCGCATCGCCGGGCGGCGTCGACGAGGTCGGGACGCCGCAACGCCACGCCCGCCTCCACCAACGCCGTGATCGCCAGCCCGTTCCACGCCGTGACGACCTTGTCGTCGCGGCCAGGCTGGACGCGCGCCATCCGCGCGGCCAACAGCGCGGTGCGGACCCTGCCGAATCTTCCGGCATCGTCGGGGTCGTTCGGCAGCCGCAGCACCGAGCTGCCGTGCTCGAACGTTCCGTCGTCGGTGACGCCGAAAATCTCTGTGGCCCAATGCCCGTCGTCGGCAGAGAGCACCTCGCGGAGTTGCGCCGGCGTCCAGACATACGTCGACCCCTCGCGGCCGTCGGCGTCGGCGTCCAGCGACGACGCGAACATGCCCTCGTCGGTGACCAGCTCGTGGATCATGAAGCCGGCGGTTTCTCCGGCGATCCGGGTGGCCAGCGGGTCGCCCGTTCGCCGCGCCCAGTGCGCGTAGGCCCGCAGCAGCAGCGCGTTGTCGTAGAGCATCTTCTCGAAGTGCGGCACCACCCACGCCGCGTCGACGCTGTAGCGGGCGAAACCGCCTGCCAGTTGGTCGTAGATTCCGCCGCGGGCCATCGCGGCGCCAGTGCGCTGCACCGCGGCCAGCGGCGCAACCTGGCCCGTGCGTTCGTGGTTGCGCAGCAGCGCCTCCAGCAGAGCCGACGGCGGGAACTTCGGCGCGCCGCCGAACCCGCCGCGGTGCCCGTCCTCGTCTGCGAGCACCGCGATCACGGCCTCGTCGCACAGCTGTCGGGCCACCGGCGGTCCGCCGCCGGGCAGGCCCGCCGACAGCCTGCGCAGTTCCGAGGCGATGTGGTCGCCGGCCCGCTCGACCTCGTCGCGCCGCGTCCGCCAGGTGTTGTCGACCGCGGCCATCAGCTCGAGGAACGTCGGCTTGGGGTAGTAGGTGCCGCAGAAGAACGGCCTGCCGTCGGGGGTGAGGAAACACGTCATCGGCCAACCGCCCTGCCCGGTCAGCGCGACGGTGGCGTTCATGTAGACCGCGTCGAGGTCGGGACGCTCCTCGCGGTCGACCTTCACGCAGACGAAGTCCGCGTTCATCACGGCCGCGACCTCGTCGTCCTCGAACGATTCGTGCGCCATCACATGGCACCAGTGACAGGCCGCGTAGCCGACGGACAGCAGGATCGGCACGTCGCGCGACGCCGCCTCGGCCAGCGCCTCCGGCGTCCACTGCTGCCAGTGCACCGGGTTGTCGGCGTGCTGGCGCAGGTAGGGGCTGGTGGCCGAGGCCAGCGTGTTAGCCGCCGGGCTCATGGGGCCCACTCCCATCCTCGTTGCCGGTATCGGCGCTGGTCGCGTCTTCGATGCCGCCGGTTCCGTCGTCGGCGGCCTGGTCCGGCTCGGGGTTGGTGCGGTCGAAGCGCTCCGGCAGCTTCTTCAGGTGCCGATTCATCGACCACACCAAAAAGCCGGTGCAGATCAGCAGCAGCACGATGATCAGCAGGCCGAACGGACTGGCCTTGCCGAAATCCGGGCCGGTGTTGCGCGGCGGCCCATCGGCCAGCCACTGGACAATCCGGGTGCTCACGGATCGACCTCGACCGCGGCGAACAGGTCGGTTTCCGGCATGCTGGCCGGCACCCGGGAGCGGGCCAGTTCGAATTCCTCGGTGGGCCACAGCCGCTGCTGCCACTCGATCGGAGCCGCGAAGAAGTCGCCGTTGGGGTCGATCTGCGTGGCGTGCGCCCGCAACGCGTCATCGCGCCGGCCGAAATACTCGGCGCAGTGGATCCGTGTGGTCACCCGCTGGGCGAACACGTCGTGGCCGGGATCCCAGTGCTTGAGCCACTTCTCGAACGGCCCGTGCTTGCCGTGCGTGGCGAACTCGTCCTGCAGCAGCTGCATCCGCTGCCTCAGGAAGCCGTGGTTGTAATACAGCTTCTGCACGGCCCACGGCCGCCCGCCGTCGAGCCATTCGTCGTGGTCTGCCGCGGCTTCGAACGCGGCGACCGAAACCTGGTGGCAGCGAATGTGATCCGGATGGGGATAGCCGCCGTTCTCGTCGTAGGTGGTCATCACGTGAGGGCGGAATTCGCGGATCACGCGGACCAGGGCTTCGGTCGGTTCCTCCAACGGCACCGCCGCGAACGAGCCCTCGGGTGGCGGCGGCGGCGGATCGCCCTCCGGCAGCCCGGAGTCGACGAAGCCGAGCCAGCGGTGTTCGACGCCGAGGATCTCGGCGGCCTTGGCCATCTCGTCGCGGCGGATCTCGGGCATCCGCTCCTGCACCTCCGGCAGGTCCATCGCGGGGTTGAGGATGCTGCCCCGCTCGCCGCCCGTCAGCGTGACGACGAGCACCCGATGGCCCTCCGCGGCGTAGCGGGCCATCGTGGCGGCGCCCTTGCTGGACTCGTCGTCCGGGTGGGCATGCACCGCCATCAACCGAAGTTCGCTCACTTGTGCTCTACCTGGTCCCTAGTGCCTGTTCGGGTCGTCGTCCGCTCAAGCCCTATAGTTCCAGTCCTAGTACTTCTCGCCGACCGACGGGCACCCGAAACGACATGACCGAGCGTCCGCCCGCGCGTTACGGGCGCCAGCGGTTGTCGCGTCGGGCCCGGCGCTGGATCATCATCGGCCTGACGCTGCTGGTTCTCGCCGTCGGCGTCGGGATCGCTGTCGCCGGTTACGAGCGGCTCGGCACCGGCGATGTCGAAGGAACCATGAGCAGCTACCGCGTCGTCGATGACGAGACCGTGTCGGTGACGATCACCGTCACCCGCAAGGATCCGTCCCGGCCCGCGGTATGCATTCTGCGCGCCCGGTCGAAGGACGGCGCGGAGACGGGGCGGCGCGAAGTGCTCGTGCCACCGTCGACGCAGACGTCCGTGCAGGTCACGACCGTCGTGAAGGCCAGCAGGCCGCCGGTGATCGGCGATGTCTACGGCTGCGGCCTCGACGTGCCCACGTACCTGGTCGCACAGTGACCGCGTCGGCCGTGGTGTCGAACCAGGCAAACACCGGGCTGCCAATGCGTGAAAAACGGCTTACCCCGCGGTGGTATTATCGTTCGGTACACGGTTCCTGCTGGGACCGTGTATTGCTGATTTAGCGCTTGATTCATCGGCCGCGAAACGGCAATACACGCGGTGCGACCGCCTGCTCCCGGCAGCGTGACACGAGACTGCCCTCGCGAGCGATCGCGAGAGAACGATAGAGGAGCACGAGATGACGAGCACCCAGGTGACCTGGCTTACCCAGGAGGCATACGACCGTCTCAAGGCTGAACTTGACCAGCTGGTCGCCAACCGCCCGGTCATCGCCGCCGAGATCAACGACCGGCGCGAAGAGGGGGACCTGCGCGAGAACGGCGGCTATCACGCCGCCCGCGAGGAACAAGGTCAGCAGGAGGCCCGCATCCGCGCGCTGCAGGAGCTGCTGAACAACGCCAAGGTGGGCGAGGCCCCGAAACAGTCGGGTGTCGCGCTGCCCGGCTCGGTGGTGAAGGTGTACTACAACGGCGACGAGTCCGACACCGAGACGTTTTTGATCGGCACCCGCGGGGAGGGCGTCAGCGACGGCAAGCTCGAGGTGTACTCGCCGAACTCGCCGCTGGGTGGCGCGCTCATCGACGCGAAGGTCGGCGAGACCCGCACATACACGGTGCCGAACGGCAACAGCGTCAAGGTGACGCTCGTCAGCGCCGAGCCCTACCACTCCTAGGGCACATCGGCGGGTGTCGTCGGAGACTGTGTTGATGGCGCAGATCACCGAGAACCTGCTTCTGCTGCTGCTCGACAACGCAACCGGAAAACCGGCACTGGACCGCGCCCGCCGTGAGCGGGTGTTGAGCGCCGCCGTGCTGCTCGACCTTGCCCTGACCTGCCGCATCCGCCCCGCGATGGACGGTGAGCCGGTGCGGGCCGGCCGGCTGCTCGTGCTCACCGGCCCTGATCCGGCGGACCCGGTGCTCGATCCTGCGCTGCGCCTGTTGAAGCGCCGCCCGCTCACTGCTGAAGCCGCGATCGCCAAGCTGCGCCGAGGGATCGAACCGACGCTGCTGCGTCAGCTCGAGCGCACGGGCCAGATCAGGCCGGTCCGGTTGCGCGGCAAGCTGTTCAATCGGACGCTGGCCTGGCCGTTGAACGATCGCACCCGGGTGAACCAGGCACGGGCCGAGATGCTGTCGGCGTTGTTCGACCTGCGTTGCCCCACTCCGTCCACGGCCGCGATCATCTCGCTGCTGCACGCCGTGGACGGGCTCGGCGCGCTGCTGAGCCTCAACGACCGCGGCTGGCACTGGGTTCATGCCCGTGCCGGCGAGATCGCGGGTGGCGCTTGGGTGGACGAGTCGCCGGCGCGGCTGCCCGAGGTCAACCTGGCGGTGACGACGTCGGTCGTCCGGCCGGCGTTGGCCTGAGGCGGCTGCTCACAAGCCGTCCAGCGCCTGCTCCAGATCGGTGATCAGGTCGGCGACGTCCTCGATGCCCACCGAGAGCCGGACGAGGTCGTCGGGAACTTGCAGCAGTGAGCCGGCCGTCGACGCGTGGGTCATCGCGCCGGGATGCTCGATCAACGACTCCACCCCGCCCAGTGACTCGGCCAGAATGAAGACCTGTGTCCGAGAACAGAAGTCGAGGGCTGCCTGCCGCCCCCCTCGCAGCCGCACCGACACCATGCCGCCGAAGCCGCTCATCTGTTTGGCGGCGACTTCGTGACCGGGGTGATCGGGCAGCCCCGGATAAAGCACCCCGGCCACCGCGGGATGGAGCACGAGGAATTCGGCCACGCGGGCGGCGTTTTCGCTGTGCCGCTGCATCCGCAGCACCAAGGTCTTGAGCCCGCGCATCGTCAGGTACGCGTCGAACGGGCCCGGCACCGCGCCGGCCCCGTTCTGCAGGGACCCGAACGCCGCATCGAGTTCCTCGTCGGTGGTCAACAGCGCGCCGCCGACCACATCGGAGTGGCCGCCGATGTACTTGGTCGTCGAATGCAGCACGATGTCGGCGCCCAGGGTCAGCGGCTGCTGCAACGCAGGCGAGGCAAACGTGTTGTCCACCAACACCTTTATCGATCGCCGGCCGGCCAGGTCGGCGATCGCGGCGATGTCGGCGATCAACAAGAGCGGGTTCGTCGGCGTCTCCACCCAGATCAGTTTCGTCGCGTCGGTGATCGCACCGCGTACCGCGCCGAGGTCCGATTGCGGAACGGCGGTGTACGTCACACCCCACAGCGAGAACACCTCGTCGATCAGGCGGAAGGTGCCGCCGTAGGCGTCGTTCGGGATGACCACGTGATCGCCGGGCCGCAGCACGGCGCGCAGGGCAGTGTCGGTGGCCGCCATCCCCGAACTGAAGGCGCGGCCGAACCTCGCCTCCTCCACGGCGGCCAGTGACGCCTCCAGCGCGCTGCGGGTCGGGTTGCCGGTGCGGGCGTACTCGTAGCCGGAGCGCAGCCCGCCGACACCGTCCTGCGCGAACGTCGACGACGCATAGACCGGGACGTTGACCGCGCCGGTGGCCGGATCGGGTCGGTAGCCGGCGTGAATGGCCCTGGTGGCCAGGCCGCGCGTGCGCTGCTCGCTCATCGCTGTCAGCCTATCGACGCCCGAGCCGGGGCCGCACCGGTGTAGACAGGGAGCATGTCTTTTGCCACCGACAAGGTCGTGAACATCGACGACCTCCTCGATATCGACGCAATGCTGGCGCCCGAGGACATCGAACTGCGCAACACCGTGCGCCGCTTCGGCGAGCAGCGGCTGCGCCCGCAGATCGCGGAATGGTTCGAGGCCGGCGAGGTGCCCGCGCGCGAGTTGGCGGCGGACTTCGGCAAGCTCGGGCTGCTCGGCATGCATCTGACGGGCTACGGCTGCGGCGGCTCGACCGCTACCGCCTACGGCCTGGTGTGCCAGGAACTCGAGGCCGTCGACAGCGGGCTGCGCAGCCTGGTGTCGGTGCAAGGCTCGCTGGCGATGTTCGCGATCCATCGGCACGGCAGCGAGGAGCAGCGCAAGCAGTGGCTGCCGGGGATGGCCACCGGTGACGTGATCGGATGCTTCGGCCTCACCGAACCCGACTTCGGCTCCAATCCCGGCGGCATGCGCACCAGCGCCCGCCGCGACGGCAGCGACTGGATCCTGAACGGGTCGAAGATGTGGATCACCAACGGCACGGTCGCCGATATCGCAATCGTGTGGGCCCGCACCGACGACGGCATCACGGGCTTCATCGTGCCCACCGCCACGCCGGGCTTCACGGCGCGAAACATGGCGCACAAGCTATCGCTGCGGGCGTCGATCACATCGGAGCTGACGTTCGACGACGTGCGGCTACCCGCCGACGCGAAACTTCCCGAGGCTCATGGGCTGTCGGCCCCGCTCAGCTGCCTGTCGGAGGCGAGGTTCGGCATTGTGTTCGGAGCGGTCGGCGCTGCCCGCGACTGTCTGGAGACGACGCTCGATTATGTGGGCACACGTCAGGTCTTCGACAAGCCGCTCTCCGGATACCAACTGACGCAGGCCAAGCTCGCCGACATGGCCGTCGAGTTGGCCAAGGCTCAGCTGCTGGCTGTCCACCTCGGCCGGCTCAAGGACACCGGGCAGATCCGGCCGGACCAGGTGAGCATCGGCAAGCTCAACAACGTTCGCGAGGCGCTCGCGATCGCACGTCAATGCCGAACGCTATTGGGCGCCAACGGTATCACGCTCGAATACCCGCTGATCCGGCACGCCAACAACCTGGAGTCGGTGCTGACCTACGAGGGCACCTCGGAGGTGCACCAGCTGGTGATCGGCGAGGCGCTGACCGGGGTCTCCGCGTTCAGGTAACCGTTCGGAGCGCCGCACTTTCGGTGGGCAGGCATACCGTCGTCATGATTTTGTCGGCGAACGTCTGCCGCTTGGGGTCCCACAGCGGCCACAGGTAGCCGATGTAGCAGATGCCATCAAGCAAGTGTGCGATCTGCCGCACGATCGACAACCCGAAACCTATGGGCTGGCAGGTCTTTTCGCTGACCACCTTGAACTTCAGCACCGATTTGCCGATGCTCGAACCGGTCGTACCCTGGCGGTAGCCGAAGTTCCAGATCACATAGGCCAGTATCAGCAGCCACGCCACGAACTCGACGGCAACCCCGACACCTGACGTTGACGACGAGCACGACACACTGTAGCCGGTACTGTCGGTGACGCAGGAATTCTGACCGGTGGCGACCGCAACGATGGCCGCGATACCGGCGACGATCAGCGCCGGGATGGAATCGACGATCGCGGCGCCGACGCGGCGGATCCACGACGTATAGGCCTGGGTGGGCAGGCTCCCGACGCCCTGCGTCATGGCCGGATAGCCCTGGGGATAACCCACCCCCGGCGGCGGAGGTGGGTAACCGCCGGCACGGGGCGGCGGATAGCCGCCGGCTTGCGGAGGAGGCGGATAGCCACCCGGCGGTGGCGGTGGGGGTGGATAGCCGCCGCCTTGCGGAGGAGGCGGATAGCCACCCGGCGGTGGCGGTGGGGGGTAGCCGCCCGGGGGAGGAGGTGGTGGTGGCGGCGGGTTCTCGCCTGCAGGCGGCGGCTGTTCGGTCATGGCACCTTCCGCTCGGAGAATGGCGACGGCACAACACTTGGCTGACATCGAGCGGCCATTACCATACCCGCGGAATTCGCCAACGGCAGAGCTATCGACAGAACTGTTCAGCTCTACGCCGGCCGGGGGTCGGTCGTTGTTCAGATGGGCACGCAGACGGTCGAGGTGATTTTGTCGGCGATGGTCTGGCGTTTGACGTCCCACAGCGGGAACAGGTAGCCGATGCAGCAGATTATGCCGTCCACGATGTGCGCGATCTGGCGGATGATCGACATACCGAAACCTATTGGCTGGCCGGTCTTTTCGCTGACGACCTTGAAACTCAACACGGTCTTGCCGATGCTCGAGCCGGTCGTCCCCTGACGGTATCCGTAGTTCCAGATGACAAATGCCAGTGCCAGACCCACCGAGATCCACAGCGCCGCAACTCCGGCGGTGGACGAGCCGGTCGCACAGTACTCACCCAGGCCGTATCCGGAAGTGTCTGCGACACAGGCTGTTTCCCGTGTGCTAACCAGGATGGCCCAACCAATGCCGTAAATCACCAATACCGGGATGTAGTCGATGATCCAAGCGCCCATCCGCGAGATCCACGGGGTGTACGCCTCTTTCGGCAGATTGCCGACACCACCTAACGCCATCGGCGGCGGATAGCCGCCCGGCGGTGGATATCCCCCGCTTCCCGGCGGCGGGGCCGGCGGATAGTCGCCGGGGCCCGGACCGGGAGGTGGTTCGGTCATCGGCGCCTCCTAGCTGCGCACTGCGCAGGAACACAGTGCGCTCATGCTATCTGAGACCCGCCTGTGGATGGCCGGAATCGTAGGCGTCACCGCAGTGGCGAGCCCTCCGAGAGGAACCCGAGCAGGTCCTGGCGCGTGATCACGCCCACCGGCTTGCCTCCGTCGACCACCATGACCGCGTCGCACTCCCGTAGCGCTTTTGCTGCGGCGCTGAGCAATTCACCGACGCCGATCATCGGCAGCGGCGGGCTCATGTGCTGGGCGACCGCGTCGGCGAGCTTCGCACGTCCCTCGAACACCGCCGACAGCAGTTCGCGCTCGGACACGCTGCCCGCGACTTCACCGGCCATCACCGGCGGCTCCGCGCCGACCACCGGCATCTGCGAGACGCCGTACTCCCGCAGGATGCCGATCGCATCGCGGATCGTTTCCGACGGGTGCGTGTGCACGAGGTCAGGCAGCGCGCCGGACTTGCGCCGCAGCACGTCGCCGACCGTCGGCTCGGCCACCGACCCGTCCAGCCTGCTGCGCAGGAATCCGTACGACGACATCCATGCGTCGTTGAAGATCTTCGAGAGGTATCCGCGCCCACCGTCGGGCAGCAGCACGACGACCACGGAGTCGGGCCCGGCCTCTTCGGCCGCCTTCAGCGCCGCGACGACCGCCATTCCGCAGGAGCCACCGACCAGCAGTCCTTCTTCGCGGGCGAGCCGCCTGGTCATGTCGAACGAATCCGCGTCGGACACCGCGATGATCTCGTCGGGCACGCTCGGGTCGTAGGCCGGCGGCCAGAAGTCCTCGCCCACTCCTTCGACCAGGTAGGGGCGTCCGCTGCCGCCGGAATAGACCGAGCCCTCCGGGTCGGCGCCGACGATGCGCACCCTGCCCTGCGGTCTGCCGTCGGAAACCTCCCTGAGGTAGCGCCCGGCGCCGCTGATCGTGCCGCCGGTGCCGACGCCGGCGACGAAATGCGTGACCTTGCCGTCGGTGTCGGCCCAGACTTCCGGCCCCGTCGTCTCGTAATGGCTGGCGGGGTTGTTCGGATTCGAGTATTGATCCGGCTTCCACGCACCGTCGATCTCGGAGACCAGGCGGTCGGAAACGCTGTAGTAGCTGTCGGGATGGTCGGGCGGCACGGCGGTCGGGCAGACCACGACCTCGGCACCGTACGCGCGCAACACGTTCCGCTTGTCCTCGCTGACCTTGTCGGGGCAGACGAACACGCACCGGTAGCCGCGCTGCTGCGCCACAAGCGCCAACCCGACGCCGGTGTTGCCGGACGTGGGTTCGACGATCGTGCCGCCGGGACGCAGTTCGCCGCTCGCCTCCGCGGCGTCGATCATCTTGACCGCGATGCGGTCCTTCGCGCTGCCGCCCGGGTTGAGGTATTCGATCTTGGCCAAGACCGTTCCCGCACCAGGCGGCACAACCGAATTCAGCTGAACCAGAGGTGTGTTGCCGATGAGCTCACTGATGTGACGGGCGATCCGCATTGCCCTATGCTCTCAGGCGCGCACATCCGGCGCTAACGAATCCTCACGCGGCCCTCCGCCGCCACGCCCTCACCGCTGGTGCGCGACAGGAACAGCCCGTACTCGTTCACCGCGAAGCGTCATCCCGTCGCTTCCCGGATGTACTCCCCGATTTGGCGCAGCGACCGGGTGGCCTCCGGCACAGCGGGCGCGCACATCTGGAAGACGTGCATCTGCCCGGGCCAGATCCGAACCTCGGCGGGCACGCCCGCGGCGGCCAGCCGCCGCGCGGCCAGGCGCGCGTCGTAGAGGAGCACCTCCGCGCCCGACACGTGGATCAGTGTGCGCGGCAGGCCCGGCTCAACGTGGTCGAGCGGCTCGAACACCTCTTCGGGCTTCCCGTCGACCGGGTGTCGGGCCGCGGCCTTCTCGATCAACTTGACCAGGGCCTCAAAAGCCTTGGGCGGGAACATCGCATCGGTTCGGCTGTTCGCGTGTGACAGCTTGGGCGCCATCTGCAGCTGCATCAGCGGCGACATCGACACCAGCGCCGCCGGCCCGTGCCCCTCGGCCAGCAGCCGTTCGGCCAGCGCCAGCGCCAGATAACCGCCGGCCGAATCCCCGGCCAGCACAATCTGCTCGGGCCCGTAGCCCTGGCCGCGAAGCCAGCGCCAGCCGTCATAACAATCCTCGACGGCATCTGAAACCGAGTGCTTCGGGATCATCCGGTAGTTGAGCACCAACACCGGCGCGTCGGCGTACTGGGAGATCAGCGTCGTCAACCGGCCATGCGAATTGGCGCCACAGCTCAGAAACGCGCCGCCGTGCATGTACAGCACAACCCGATGGGTCCCGTCGGCGGGCAGCACCCCCTTGGCGCGCACCAGCTGCGCGGTGCAATGCGGCAGCCCGATCGTCGCGCGGACGGTGCCCGGGATGGGCATCAGCGCCCGCGACGCAAAGTCGACAAGACCCCATGGCCAGGGCAAATGTGCGAACCGGCTGCCGATTGCCAGCGTAGGCCGGATCGTTAACCGGGCGCCCAGCCAGGCAAGCCGACCAGCGATGCTCGGACCGTCTTCGATGACCTCGACCGGGGCCCCGTCGCTAACTGGGTATTTACGTGTTTTTAGTACGCTACCTGCGCGTATCCGCGGCCGGGGCGAACCCGAGACCTTACTTGGTGCGGTCATGTCACACTCCTACGCCGTTGTAGGGCCGGGTAGAACGCCGATCGCTGCGTCAATCCCCGGTAACTTAGCTTGACATCTATAAGCAGTTCAACAATCAACGACCGTGTTTTGATACCGGAAGCGATATTCGACTGTGACCGCTACGCGTTTTCCGACGTCGCCACGCCTAAAATCGAGTCGTGGGCATACCCGCGCCGCGTCGGTCGACGATCGTGTTGGCGGCCCTGGGGGCCGTCGCGTCCTGGGGTAGCGCCTATGTTGGCGCGCGCAATCTCCTGAACGGGCAAGCCGACCGGGCGCGCAGCATCATCCCGAAGATCCGCGATGCCCCGCCGAGGGCCGACGGGGTCTACAACCCCGGTGGTGGGCCGGTCGAACGCTGGTATCGCGGCACGCCGTTCGACCTGCATCTGATGATCTTCGGAGACTCCACCGCGACGGGGTTCGGCTGCCCGACCGCAGACGAGGTGCCCGGCGTGTTGTTGGCACGTGGGCTGGCCGAGGAGACCGGTAAGCGAATCCGGTTGAGCACCAAGGCGATCGTCGGTGCAACCTCGAAGGGACTATCCGGTCAGGTGGACGCGATGTTCGTCGCGGGGGCGCCACCGGACGCCGCGGTCATCATGATCGGCGCGAATGACATCACGGCGCTCAACGGCATCAGGCCCTCGTCGCGACGGCTGGGTGCCGCGGTGCGCCGGCTACGCGCCAGCGGCGCGGTCGTCGTCGTCGGAACCTGCCCCGACTTCGGGGTGATCACCGCGATTCCGCAGCCGCTGCGATGGGTTACGCGGAGCCGGGGGCTGCGGCTGGCACGCGCGCAGGCCGCCGCGGTACGCGCGGCCGGCGGTGCGCCCGTGCCCCTTGCCGACCTGCTGGCGCCCGAGTTCCTCCACGCCCCTGAGCTGCTGTTTTCCGAGGACAAGTACCACCCGTCGGCGGCCGGGTACGCGTTGGCCGCCAGACAGCTCTTCCCGGCGCTGTGCAACGCGCTGGGCGAATGGACCGGCGGGCCGGTGCCCCAGCTGCCGTGGGTGTCCAGCGCCGCCGAGGCGAGGACGCTGCGCGGGCGGCTGCGCAGGTTCACCCGCCTGTGGCGGCGGCGCACCGGCGTTCCAGCACCCATCGTCGTGCCCGCGGGGTGACCGGGCTAGGTTCTTGGTCTAGTCCTACGACGAAGGAGCCGCCATGGGAGAAGCCGTCATCGTTTCGACCGCCCGTTCGCCGATCGGCCGCGCCATGAAAGGTTCGCTGGTCGACATGCGCCCGGATGACCTCGCGGCACAGATGGTCCGGGCCGCGCTGGACAAGGTGCCGGCGCTGGATCCGCACGACATCGACGACCTGATCATGGGCTGCGGTTCACCTGCGGGTGAGGCCGGGTTCAACATCGGCCGCGCGGTCGCCGTCGAACTGGGCTACGACTTCCTGCCGGGCACCACGGTGAACCGGTACTGCTCGTCGTCGTTGCAGACCACCCGGATGGCGTTCCACGCGATCAAGGCCGGCGAGGGAAGCGCGTTCGTCTCGGCGGGCGTGGAGACCGTGTCGCGGTTCGTCAAGGGCAGCGCCGACTCGTGGCCCGATACCCACAACCCGGTGTTCGCCAACGCGGAGGATCGCTCGACGCAGGCCGCCGCGGGCGCCGACGATTGGCACGACCCGCGCGAGGACGGCGAGCTGCCCGATGTCTACATCGCGATGGGTCAGACCGCGGAGAACGTGGCGTTGCTCACCGGCATCAGCCGCGAAGACCAGGATCACTGGGGTGTGCGCAGCCAGAACCGCGCCGAGCAGGCGATCGCGAACGGGTTCTTCGAGCGCGAGATCGTGCCGGTGACACTGCCCGACGGCACGACCGTGGGCACCGACGACGGCCCGCGACCGGGCACCACCTACGAGAAAGTCAGCCAGCTCAAACCGGTGTTCCGTCCCAACGGCACGGTCACCGCCGGCAACGCATGCCCGCTCAACGACGGCGCCGCCGCCGTGGTGATCGCCAGCGACGCCAAAGCCAAGGAGCTGGGTCTGAAGCCGTTGGCCCGCATCGTCGCCACCGGTGTGACGGGCTTGTCGCCGGAGATCATGGGCCTTGGTCCGATCGAGGCCACCCGCAGGGCGCTGGCAAACGCCGGCATGTCGATCAACGACATCGACCTGATCGAAATCAACGAGGCGTTCGCGGTGCAGGTGCTGGGCTCGGCGCGGGAGCTGGGCATCGACGAGGACAAGCTCAACGTGTCCGGAGGGGCCATCGCGTTGGGTCACCCGTTCGGGATGACGGGCGCGCGGATCACCGCCACCCTGCTGAACAACCTGACCACCTACGACAAGACGTTCGGCCTGGAGACCATGTGCGTCGGGGGCGGCCAGGGCATGGCGATGATCATCGAGCGCCTGTCGTGACGCCCTGAGCCCGCGGCGCGGAGCCGACCGGCACAAAGCAGAAAGCCCGGCGTGCGCCGGGCTTTCTGGTCGCGAGCAAGCTAGCTCCGCTGGAAGTAACTGAGCAGCCGCAGGATCTCGATGTACAGCCACACGAGGGTGACCGTCAGACCCAGCGCGATGCCCCACGCGGCCTTCTCCGGCGCGCCCGCGCGGATCATCTGATCGGCGGCGTCGAAGTCGATCAGGAAGCTGAACGCCGCCAGGCCGATGCAGACCAGCGAAAAGATGATCGCGATCGGGCCGCCGCTGCGCAGGCCCATGCCCTCGCCGCCGCCGACGCCGAACAACGCCAGCACGAAGTTGCCGAGCATCAACACCAGCACACCGAACAAGCCGGCGACGACCATCCTGGTGAACTTCGGCGTTACCCGGATCGCGCCCGTCTTGTAGACGATCAGCATGCCCACGAACACGCCGATCGTGCCGAGAACCGCCTGCGCGATCAGCACGCCGGCGTTGGTGGTCGACACCGCGATGTTGGTGAGCAGGAACGAGATGGCGCCGAGGAACAGGCCCTCGAGGGCGGCGTAGCTGAGCACGATCGCCGGGCTGTCCTGCTTGCGGCCGAACGTCGCCACCAACACCAAGGCGAGGCCGCCGAGCGCGCCGACCAGCGTGAACGGCATGGCCAGGGCGTGGTTGGCCGAGACCAGGAAGTACGAGACGACCGCGACGATCGACAGCACGGCCAGCGTGATGCCGGTCTTGGT
Organism: uncultured Actinomycetota bacterium; assembly: GCA_963811535.1. GTDB lineage: Bacteria > Actinomycetota > Actinomycetes > Mycobacteriales > Mycobacteriaceae > Mycobacterium. The sequence continues at coordinate 1,336,420 of CAWERF010000006.1, forward strand.
GACGACGTCGTCGATCGTCAGCGGACGCGAGACACCCGTCTGCCGCTGGTCGGGGTACTGGTCAAGGTAGGGGTTGGCCTGCGTGGGGGCTCCGGCGTAACCGGTGCCGAACTGCGCGTATCCCCCCTGCTGCTTAGGCAGCGAACGAAATACCGGGTTGCTGGTCTCCCGCACCGTCGGATCCTCTCCTCTAGTCAAAATCCGAGAACAACCCTACTAACGAACGACGGGCCGAATCTGGTTCCCGGAGGCCACGCTTTTCCGCGAACCTTACCCGCGGGCGCGTCCCCGCGCGTCACGATCTAGATTGCTCAGGCGTGGCGGCTGACACAGATGAGATCCTTGCGCGCGTCGACCGTGGCGTCGGTTTTGCGACCCTGAACCGTCCACAGGCGATCAACTCGCTGACACATTCGATGGTCACCACCCTGCACCAGGTGCTGATCGACTGGGAGCACGACGACGACGTCCGCGCCGTGGTGCTGTCCGGCGCCGGCGAGCGGGGCCTGTGCGCCGGCGGCGACGTGGTCGCGATCTATCACAGCGCACGCGCCGACGGGGTCGAGGCGAGGCGGTTCTGGCGCGACGAGTATCTGCTCGACGGCTATATCGGCCGCTACCCCAAGCCGTACGTGGCGGTGATGGACGGCATCGTGATGGGCGGCGGTGTCGGGGTCGGCGCCCATGCGAACATCCGCGTCGTCACCGACACGTCAAGGATCGCGATGCCGGAAGTCGGTATCGGTTTCGTCCCCGACGTCGGTGGCACCTACCTGCTTTCCCGTGCGCCGGGCCTTCTCGGTCTGCATGCCGGGCTCACCGGCGCGCCGTTCTCGGGTTCGGATGCGATCGCGATGGGTTTCGCCGACCACTACGTCCCGCACGAAGCGCTGGCCGACCTCACCGAGGCATTCGCCGAGGACGGCGTCGACGCCGCTCTGGATAACTACGCCGTCGCGGCGCCGTTCAGCGGGCTTGTCGCGCAACGGGCTTGGATCGACGAGTGCTACGACGGCGACACCGTCGCAGACATCGTGGCCGCGCTGCGTGGACACGACGCGGGCCCGGCCAACGACGCGGCCAACCTCATCGCCTCCCGATCGCCGACGTCGCTGTCGGTCGCGCTGGAAGCGGTGCGCCGCGCCGCGAAACTCGACAGCCTGGAAGACGTTCTCCGTCAGGAGTATCGGGTGTCGTGCTCGACGCTGCGCACCCACGATCTGGTCGAGGGCATCCGGGCGCAAGTGGTGGACAAAGACCGCAATCCGAAATGGTCGCCGGCGTCGCTGGCGGCCGTCAGCGCCGACGACGTCGAGGCGTTCTTCGCCCCGGTCAACGACGATCTCACCTTCTAGGAACGGAATGCCGATGAGCCATGAGACGAGCCGAGAGACCATCCTTGTCGAGCGCGACGGGCGTGTCGCCACGATCACGCTGAACCGGCCGAAGGCGCTCAACGCGCTCAACGGGCAGGTGATGACCGAGGTGACGACGGCGGCAGCCGAATTCGACGCCGACCCGGGAATCGGCGCGATCGTCATCACGGGGTCGGAAAAGGCATTCGCCGCCGGTGCGGACATCAAGGAGATGGCCGACCTGTCGTTCGCCGACGTGTTCGGCGGCGACTACTTCGCCGCGTGGGGCCGCCTCGCGGCGGTGCGCACCCCCACCATCGCCGCGGTGGCCGGATACGCACTCGGCGGCGGCTGCGAGCTGGCCATGATGTGTGACCTGTTGATCGCCGCCGACACGGCGAAATTCGGCCAGCCCGAGATCAAACTCGGCGTGCTCCCGGGGATGGGCGGGTCGCAGCGGCTGACCCGGGCGATCGGCAAGGCCAAGGCGATGGACCTGATCCTGACGGGGCGGAACATGGATGCCGACGAAGCCGAGCGCAGCGGCCTGGTGTCACGCGTGGTGCCCGCCGACGAGCTGCTGCGCGAGGCCAAGGCCGTCGCCACCACGATCTCGGAAATGTCGCTGTCGGCCACCCGAATGGCCAAGGAGGCCGTCAACCGGGCGTTCGAGACCACGCTCGCCGAGGGCCTGCTCTACGAGCGCCGGCTGTTCCACTCCGCATTCGCCACAGCCGACCAAACCGAAGGCATGGCCGCATTCATCGAGAAGCGCCCGCCGGACTTCACACACCGTTAAAGTGCACTGGTGAGCGAATCGGCAACCGCGACTGAGCCATCGGTTCCCGAGCCGCAACCGGAGCCCAAGCCGGGTCTCGAGCAGCCCCCGAAACCCGACTGGTGGATCCGCCACTACACGTTCACCGGCACCGCGGTCGGGCTGGTGTTGCTGTGGCTGTCGATGACGCCGTCGCTTCTGCCCCGCGGGCCGCTGTTTCAGGGTCTGGTCAGCGGGGCAGCCGGTGCGATCGGATACGCGCTCGGCGTCTTCGCGGTCTGGCTCGTCCGTTTCATGCGGTCCAAGGACAGCAGTCCTGAAGCACCGCGGATCGCGTGGTACATCCTGATCGCCGCCGGTGTGCTGGGCACCATCGCGATGATCATCTGGTTCCACGTCTGGCAGAACCACGTGCGCGACCTGATGGGTGTGCCGCGGCTCAAGTGGCATGACTACCCGCTGGCCGCCGTGCTGGCCATTGTGGTGCTGTTCGTGCTCGTCGAGATAGGTCAACTCATCGGCAAGTTGATCAGGTTTCTCGTCCACCAGCTCAATCGTGTTGCACCGCCGCGAGTTTCGGCAATTGTGGCGGTGCTGCTGGTGGTGGGTCTGGGTATCGCGATCCTCAACGGCGTGGTGGTGCGGTTCGCGATGCACACCCTGAACAACACGTTCGAATCGGTCAACAACGAAGAGAACCCGAACAACCCGGCGCCGCCGTCGCCGCTGCGCTCGGGCGGGCCCGGCTCGTTGGTGTCGTGGGCCTCGCTCGGTCACCAGGGCCGCATCTTCGTCGGGGGTGGGCCGACCACCGAGCAGCTGTCGGCATTCAGCGGCGCGCCCGCAGTCGAGCCGATCCGGGCCTACGCGGGCCTGAACTCCGCCAACGGAATCAGGGCCACCGCCGACCTGGCCGCGGGCGAACTCGAGCGCACCGGCGGGCTCAAGCGCAAAGTGGTGGCGGTCGCCACCACGACCGGAACCGGCTGGATCAATGAGGCCGAGGCCGACGCGCTCGAGTACATGTTCAACGGCGACACCGCGATCGTCAGCATGCAGTACTCGTTCCTGCCCAGTTGGCTGTCCTTCCTGGTGGACAAGGAAAACGCACGTCAGGCCGGGCAGGCGTTGTTCGAGGCGGTGGACAGGCGGGTGCGGGCGCTGCCCGAAGGCCAGCGACCCAAGCTCGTCGTGTTCGGCGAAAGCCTCGGGTCGTTCGGTGGTGAGGCGCCGTTCCTGTCGCCGAACAACATCGAGGCGCGTACCGACGGCGCGTTGTTCAGCGGCCCGACGTTCAACAATACGATGTGGGAGGACGTCACCCTCAACCGTGACAAGGGCTCGCCGGAGTGGCTGCCGATCTATCAGCAGGGAGACAACATCCGGTTCGTCGCCCGCCCGGACAACGTGGGCCGCCCCGACGCGCCGTGGGGAAATCCGCGCGTCGTGTACCTACAGCACGCCTCTGACCCGATCGCCTGGTGGAACCCCGACCTGCTGTTCCAGAAGCCGGATTGGCTACGCGAGCCACGGGGCTATGACGTGTCCGGGGACATGGAGTGGATCCCGATCGTTACGTTCCTGCAGGTGTCGGCCGACATGGCCGTCGCGATCGACGTGCCCGACGGGCACGGCCATCGCTACGTCAAGGACGTCGTCAACGGATGGGCCGCCGTGCTTGCGCCGCCCGGCTGGACGCCGGACAAGACCGAGCGGCTTCGGCCGATGATGCACTCGGACGAGTGAAGGGCTAGTCGAGCTCCGCGAGCGCCCCGGTCTCCCTGAGGGCCCAGTAGCCGCCGACGACGTCGGTCGCCCGGTGCAGCCCCAGGTCCTGCAGCGCGGCAGCGGCCAGGCTCGACGTATAGCCCTGCGAGCAGAGCACCACCCACTCGACGTCGTCGTCCACCGCCTGCGGGATCCGGGCGTCGCTGGTCGGGTCGCAGCGCCATTCGAGCACATTGCGCTCGATCACCAGCGCCGTGGGCACTGGTCCTTCGCGGGCGCGCTGCGCCTGCGGCCGGATGTCGACCAGGATCGCCCCACGCCGGATCGCGGCGGGCACGTCGCGCGCGTGCATTCGCACCAGCCGGGTACGGGCGGCGTCCAGCAGCTTGTCGATCCGGCTGCCCATTACTGTCCCTCCGGCGTGTCGGTCAGCTTCGTGCGCACACGCCGCAGTGTGCTGCGCTGGGTGACCTCGTAATAGGACATCGCGGTCAGCGGGGGCGAATAGGCGTGCACGCTCAGGGCAGGCGCCGCCGGACCCGTCGTCGGCGCCCGCGTGACGTCGTGCACCCACCCCAGCGGGAACGCGGCCTGATCGCCTGCGTCGAGCCGACGGCGACGCAAACCGGCACCGTCCCAACGAAACTCGTGCAGCCCCCCGCTGAGCAGGGTGAGCGCGCCAAGGGAACCGCCATGGTCGTGCAATTCGGTGGGGTGGCCGTTGACCCAGCTGATCAACCAGACGTCGAGCTCGTCGTCGCTGTCCAATCTGGTGAACCAGCGCTTGTCGGTGGGGACTCCGCCCGCGGGCAGGAGGTGGTCGTATCGGCCGTTGAGCACGTCGTCGGCGCTTTCGTCGGTGATTCGCAGCAAGTCGGGCAGCCGCAGCCTGGTGGGCGCAGAGACGGTGGGAAGGGCAGACGGACGCAGAACAAGGTTCGCAGAACGCATGGGTTGGTGCCTCGATGGATGGACGGAACAGGGGCGGGGGCGGCTACGCCCGACAACACCTCTTCAAGCCGATGGGGTCCATCACGCCAAACATTGTTGCATAGAGTAACGGTGTGCGCTGCAGCCCGGGTCCTGTCATGGTGTCCGCGATCGCCGCATCGGCTCTTGTGCTGGCGGGTTGCTCGTCAGGCAAGCAGGCCGGCCCGTCCACGCCGAAGCCCTCGACCAGCACGTCGGAGGCCGCCGGGCAGGGCGGTCCCATTCAAATCGGCCTGTCCCCCGGCGGAGTGACGACATCGCTCAGCGCGCCCGCCGGCGACACCGAAGACGAGTACTACGAGGCCTGCCACTGGGCGCGGGTGTGGATGTCGGGGCAGCACGGCGATCCGCACACGCTCATCGAGCCCTACCTGGCCATGGTGCAGAAATCCCCGACCGGTGAGAACGGGACCTGGCACATACCGTGGGCGAAGCTGCCGCCCGAACGCCAGTCCGGCGTCATCGTCGCGGCGCAGGCCGCGGCCGACGGCGGCTGCGACTAAGCAGGGGCCGTTGCGCTGCGGGCGCAAAATGGCCATCTGGCCGGCAAGCGCGTCGCCCTGGCGTTGGGCAGTGGCGGGGCTCGTGGCTACGCCCACATCGGGGTGATCAACGAACTGGGTGACCGCGGCTACGACATCGTCGGAGTCGCCGGTTCGTCGATGGGTGCGCTGGTGGGTGGCCTGCATGCGGCCGGTGCGCTCGACGAGTTCGCTGACTGGGCCAAGACCCTGAGCCAGAGCGCGGTGTTGCGGCTGCTTGATCCTGCCTGGCGGGGCGCGGGCGTCTTTCGGGCCGAGAAGATCCTCGACGTGGTTCGCGACCTGCTCGGCGACGCGACGATCGAGAACTTGCCGATTCCCTACACCGCGGTCACGACGGACCTGATCGCCGGCAAGTCGTTGTGGCTGCAGCGCGGGCCGCTCGATGCGGCGATCCGCGCGTCGATCGCGATACCGGGAGTGATCGCGCCACACGTCCTCTACGGTCGCGTGCTGGCCGACGGAGGCATCCTCGACCCGCTACCTGTGTCACCGCTGGCGGGGGCCAACGCCGATCTCACGATCGCGGTCAGCCTCAACGGCGAGGACCCGGACGCTCGTCGCGACAAGGAGGATGCCGAACCGCGCGCAGGCGTGGAGTGGCTGAATCGCTTGCTGCGCAGCACGTCTGCGTTGCTGGAACGCTTTGGCACATCAGCGGAGCTTGCCGCAGAAGACGAATTGTCGGTCGCGGAGGAAGAGGACGAGGATGGTGCCACCGCGTCTGCGATGGTCCCGAAGCTCGGCAGCTTCGAGGTGATGAACCGCGCCATCGATGTGATGCAGGCCGCGTTGGCGCGGCATCATCTCGCCGAGCATCCGCCGGACGTCATGATCGAAGTTCCCCGAACAACCAGCCGCTCCTTGGACTTTCACCGAGCCGCCGACGTGATCAACGCGGGACGAGAGTTGACAGCGCGGGCTTTGGACTCATATGAGTCCGACAACTCTGCGGATGCGGGCGCCGAGACGTAAGTGTGCCGCCGCGCCTACATCGCCGCGTGGGCAGGGATGAACATGCCGCTGTTGTCAACCTCGGTGTCGGCACGGATCACGTGCACGAGTGCGTTGATGAGTGCGAGGTGGCTGAACGCGTGAGGGAAATTGCCCAGTTGGCGGCCGGTGCGCGGCTCGATCTGCTCGGCGTAGAGGTTCAGCGCCCCGACATACGAGAGCAACCCCTCGCAGAGGCGTTTGGCGCGAGTGACCTCCCCGATTTCCGCGAGCGCGGACGCCAACAGAAACGACCAGCCGATGCTGGGTCCCGGTTGGCCGGACAACCCGTCGTCGGTTTGGTCGACGCGGTAGCGCAGCACCAGGCCCTCCTCGGTGAGCCTGTCGGCGATGGCCAGCACCGTGTTGCGCACACGTGGGTCGTCGGGCGGTAGGAACCGGGTCAGCACGGCGAGCACCAGGGACGCGTCCAGCGCGTCCGAGCCGTAGCGCTGGGTGAACACGCCGCCGGAGTCGACCCCGTTGTCCAGCACATCGGCCTTGATCTCCTCGGCGACCGCGCGCCACTGCTGGGCATGGCTCTTCTGGCCCAACATGTCTGCCAGCTTCGCCCCGCGGTCCAGCGCAACCCAGCACATGATCTTCGACGAGGTGAAGTGCTGGGGTTCGCCGCGCACTTCCCAGATGCCGTGGTCGGCTTCGCGCCAGTTGGCGATCACCTCGTCCACCCGCCGTTGCAGCGCGGGCCACAGCGCCTCGGGGATATGCCCGTGGAACCTGGCCCGCAGGTAGACCGAATCCAGCAGGTTCCCCCAGGTATGGTGCTGGCTCTGGCGGTACCCGCCGTTGCCGATCCGCACCGGACGCGCCCCGTCGTAGCCGGACAGGTGGTTCAGCTCCTCTTCGGCGAGGATGGGCTCTCCGCCCACGCCGTACATCGGCCGCAGCGGGGAGTACTCCCCGGTGATGCCGCACACGCCGGCCGTGAAGATGAAGAAGTCGTCGGCCTCGCGATCCAGGCCCAACGTGTGCAGGCCCCACATCGCGAACATCGAGTCACGCACCCATGAGTAGCGATAGTCCCAGTTGCGTTCGCCGGAGGGAGTTTGCGGCAACGACGTCGTGCTTGCGGACAGCAGCGCGCCGGTCGGCGAGTACGTCAGCCCCTTGAGGGCGACCGCGCTGCGCTGCAAAAAGGACCGCCACGGGTGATCCGGGAAGTTCCCGATGTTGATCCACTGCCGCCACATTTCGCTGGTCTGCCACAGCTTGTCGGCGGCCTCGTCGTAGGTCTGCGGTGCCGGGTGTTTGGACCAGCTCAGCGCGACAAACACGTTGTCGCCCTCGGTCAGCCGGCTCCGCGCCCGCGCCTCGTGGCCCTCCAGCCCGATGTTCAGGTTCGACGCCAGCCGCAGCCTGGGATGCTCGTCGGGACTTTCTCGTGGGTGGGCGATCGCCTCGCCGTAGGCGTTGCCGGTGTACTCCCAGGTTGCGCCGATGCGGTGATAGTCGAACGACGGCGCGCAGCTCATCAACAACTCCACCGTGCCGCTGACACAGCGCACGGTGCGCAGCAGGATGTGTTCGGCGTCCCAGTCCATCGGCGTGCGGCGGTGGGTGTGAGACCGGCGCTCGATGTCATGCCAGGGACCCATCACCAGCGCATCGCGCACCATGAGCCAGCCGGTGTGCGTCTGCCAGGTGGTTTCCAGAATGAGGCTGCCGGGCAGATAGCGGCGCGCGGCGGGCACCGACACCCCATAGGGGCTGAGGCGGAAGTGCCCGGCGGAGCGGTCGAGGATCGAGCCGAACACGCTCGGAGAGTCCGGCCGTGGCAAGCACATCCATTCGACGGAGCCGCTGGCGGAAACCAGGCAGGTGGTCTCGCAGTCCGACAAAAACGCGTACTCGGCGATCGGCGGAAACGGGTTTCTGCGGGATCGGCGCTCCGCGTGCGCAGCGAGGCCGGGAGCAGTAACCAGGGCCGGGTTCAAGCCGTTCGCCTCTGAAGTGATCACCATTGAACAATAATTCCCTGTCGCAGGGCGCATCGTCTACGTCGCAGAAGGCCTTCCTGCTCTTCCGGGCCGCAGGCCGTCGGAGAAGGATGACGGTCGACAGACCAAGAGGGGGTCGAATGTCCAATGTCATCGACGTCAGGGATCTGCACAAGCAATTCGGTCGTGTCCGGGCTCTCGACGGCCTCGACCTGCAGGTCGGCGAGGGAGAGATCCACGGCTTTCTCGGGCCCAACGGCGCCGGGAAGTCGACCACAATCCGGATTCTTCTCGGTGTCCTGCGCCCGACATCCGGCAGCGCGACGGTGTTCGGCCGCGACGCATGGCGAGACGCCGTTGCGCTGCACCGCGAAATAGCCTATGTACCAGGCGATGTGACACTATGGCCGAACCTGACCGGTGGCGAGATCATTGACCTGCTCGCCCGTATGCGCGGCGGCCTCGACTCAGCGCGCCGCGACGCGCTGATCAAACGCTTCGAACTCGATCCGAAGAAAAAAGCCCGCACCTACTCGACGGGCAATCGCCAGAAGGTGTCGTTGATCTCGGCCTTCTCCTCGAACGCCCGACTCCTGCTGCTCGATGAGCCCAGCGCGGGGCTGGATCCGCTGATGGAGCACGTGTTTCGCAATTGCGTCACCGAAGCCCGCGACCGGGGTGTGACGGCATTCGTCTCCAGCCACATCCTTTCCGAGGTGGAAGCGCTGTGTGACCGGGTCACCATCATCCGCGCGGGAAAGACGGTCGAGAGCGGCACCCTGGAGTCGATGCGACACCTCAGCCGGGTGTCGATCAAAGCCGAATTACTCGGCGATCCAGGCGATCTCAGCCAGATCAGTGGAGTCGAGGATGTCGCCATCGTGGACAACACCCTGCGCGCTCAGGTCGACCCCGACGCCCTCAACGATTTCATCCGGGCGCTTTCGAACGTCGGCATTCGCTCACTGGTGAGCCAACCTCCCTCGCTCGAAGAGATTTTCCTGCGCCACTACAGGCTTGACGACTCGGACCGTCGGGTCAGCGGTGCGGGCAAGGTGTCGGCATGAGCACCGCAACCCTCGCCCGGCCGCGACATCGCCACGAAGCCCCGGTGGGCGGCCCGTTCACCGGCACGCTGCAACTTCTGCGGCTCTACCTGCGCCGAGACCGGATCGTGCTGCCGCTGTGGGTTCTGTTGCTGTCCCTGCCGTTGGGGCCGGTCTATGTCGACAGCGTGCAGAAGGTCGCCCCGACCGCCGCCGAGCGAGCGTCGTTCGCCGCGTCGATCATGGCCAGCGCGGCCCAACGCGCCTTGTACGGCAACGTTTACAACGACAGCCTCGGCGCGGTCGGCATATGGAAAGCCGGCGCGTTCCACACGCTCATCGCGGTCGCCGTGATCCTGACCGTCATCCGTCATACCCGGGCGGAAGAAGAGTCCGGGCGGTCCGAGCTGGTGGATTCGACGGTCGTCGGACGCTACGCCGGTCTGACCGCCGCGCTGCTGATGACATTCGGGGCATCCGTCGCCACCGGGCTCATCGGCACCGCCGGGTTGCTCAGCACCGATGTGGAGCCATCAGGATCACTGGCTTTCGGTCTGGCTGTGGCCTGCTCTGGCCTGGTCTTCACCGCGGTCGCGGCGGTCGCCGCCCAGCTCACTATCAGTGCACGGACCGCCCGAGGGATCGCGTTCGCGGTGCTCGGTACGTCGTTCGCGTTGCGTGCCGTCGGTGACGCGGGCTCCGGCGGCCTGTCGTGGCTTTCGCCCCTGGGATGGTCCCTGCAGGTGCGCCCGTACGCCGGCGACCGCTGGTGGGTTCTGCTACTGCACCTGGCGGCCACCGCCGCGTTGACCGTCGCGGCCTACGTGCTGCTGCGCGGACGCGACGTCGGTGCCGGGTTGATCGGCGACCGAGAGGGTGCGGCCACCGCGCCGCCGACGCTGTCGGGTCCGTTCGGTTTGGCGTGGCACCTCCAGCGGGGTCTGCTGCTCGCATGGACCGTCGGCTTGTGCCTCTACGGCCTGCTGGCCGGCAGCGTCGTGCATGGCATCGGAGATCAGTTCGGCAGCAACGCAAAGCTGCGGGAGATCATCAACCGCCTCGGGGGGTCGGCAGCGCTGGAAAACTCGTTCCTCACCATCGCGTTCAGCCTGCTGGCCGTCGCGGCGGCGGCACTCGCCATCTCCGTGACGCTACGGCTGCACCAGGAGGAGACCGCGCAACATGCAGAGACCATCCTCGGCGCGGCGGTCGGGCGCACGCGATGGGTTGCCAGCCATCTCGTCTTCGCGATCGCGGGCTCGGCCGTAGCACTGTTGTCGGCGGGAGCCCTCGCCGGGCTGGTCTACGGCGCCGCCGCGGGCGATGTTGCCGCAAAGCTGGCCACCGTAATCGCTTTGGCCGCAATCCAACTCCCCGCTGTCTGGCTGCTCGCCGGGGTCACGGTTGCCTTGTTCGGTCTGCTACCGCGATTCACTCCGGTGGCGTGGGCCGTGCTGGTCGCATTCATCGCCCTCTACCTTCTGGGCTCCATCGCCGGCTTCGGCCACTGGGTGCTCGATATCGTCCCGTTCACGCACACCCAACACATCCCGGGCGAATCGCTCCGCCCTGCGCCGGTGCTTTGGCTGCTCGCGATCGACGCGGTGGCAATTGCGGTTGGGCTGTTCACGTTCCGCCGCCGCGACCTGCGGTGACATCGGTGCGGCTATCGGTGCGCCGCGAGAAAAGCCGTCAACACGGCCGCTTCGCGTCGGCCCTGCGCCCGCCCTGCGATCGCCGAAGGCGCCCGACAACCGGGGTCGAGCGGGTTACGGCCAAACGCGGCGATCGACGCATCGTCGGCGAAGATCCCGATGGCGGGTCCGGCGCGATGGGATGCAAGCTCATCGACAAGGCTGCCGCCGAACGGCAACAACCCCGGCTCGGCCGTCGGCGCCAGCATCACCACGGTCTCGTAGTCCGCCACGACGTCGACGTTCGCGCTGCTGCCGATCCCACCGTCCATGAATTGCCGCTCGCCGATCGTGACGGGTGGCCACACCGCGGGCACGGCGCAACTGGCCGCCACCGCGTCCACCAGTCCCACTCCGCTGTCCCGGTCGAATATCACGCGTTCTCCGGTCTTCACGTCGATCGCGGTCATCTTCAGCGGCCGGACGGGCCATTCGCGCGACGGCAACCGCTTCTCGATCACGGCCCTGCGCAGTTCCGGAGCGACGGTCGCCACGGACACCGCCCGTTCGCCGACCTCCTTGAGCCGTTGCGTGACCGAAGCACCCGTGTCCGCGGCTGCCTCTTCAAACACCGTCATCAGTTCCTCGATGTCGATGCGCGGCGGTATCTCGTCGGTGGTCTCCGACAGCTGCCGGGCATACAGGTCCGCCAAGCCGACGCCGCTGCCGATCTGCGCGCCGACGGCTGACCCGGCCGAGGTTCCGAGGAGCACGTCGGCTGTCAGCAAGCGGCGCGCCGTTTCTTCAGATTCGTCTTGGACGCCAAGCAGAAAGCCCGTCTCCCAGGCGATTCCGGCGACACCGCCACCGGCTAACACCAAGGCCAGGCTCATCACACCGCGCGGGTGTCCGGACGCACCCACCGGACCATCGCTCGTCCGCGTTCGGAATTCCTTGCGCTGAAACGTCGATAGGTCCGGCGATGCCACGGCATCCGTTTGGTGTGCTGCGGACGCTGCGCCTGACGCACCAACTCGAGCTCGACGTGCTCGGGCTCTTCCACACCGACCTCGTCAACGACACCATCGTTGAGCCCGAGGACGAATGCGTCGGGCTCCAGCAGCGCGCGCTCCCACGCCGCGACGTCGTCGACGCTGCGGATCCCGATCGCGTCTGCGGTGTTACGCAGCACCTCGCCCAGTTCACCGCGCAGGAGCTGGCGCAGTGCGCCGGCGCCCTGCCGCGGGTTGGCGATCATCCACGAGTGGTACGCATCGGGCACCTTGTACAGCGTGGCGTCGGCGTCGTCGGCCATGTCGACCGCACAGTCGAACGGCACGATCAGGTCCTTCTCGCCGTGCAAAACCATCGTGGGGATCTGCTGATCGCGCATCACGCGCAGCATTGGCGTGTAGTCGCCGGACTCGACGATCGCGCGGACGGCTGCGGCCACCGCGCCCGGGTGCCGCGCGTTGCGGCCCGCGATGCTTGCGAGCATGCGCAGATAGCTGCCGCGCTCGGCGGCTTCCAGCCGCGACGGGTCCTTGTGGGTGTCGTACGCAGCGCCGACGATCGCGCGCAGCGCCTTGCGGGGCGAGCCCAGCAGCCCCGGAACCGTGCCGTCGAAGCTGGCGCCGGCCGCGGCGTCCAGAAGCACCGCCGCCAGCACGCGCTCGGGCGCGACCGCGGCGAGCTGGATCGCCATCCGGCCACCCATCGAGTGGCCGACGAAGATGGCCTGCCGGACGCCGAGCGCGTCGGTTGTCCGCACGGTCAGGCTCACACGATCGGCAAGGTCGGCCGCGCTACGCGGCAGGGCGCGGGTGTCGCCGTGCCCGGCCGCGTCGATCGCGATCACCAGAAACCCGAGGCCGGCCACCCGGCTGAGCATCCGCAAATACGCCCGCCGGCTCAGCGCGAGGCCGTGCATGAACACCAGCGGCACGCCCGCACCGCCGACCGACACACCAACCTCGTGCCCGTCCCCGAGCTCAAGCAGGTGATGGGCCAGCCGGATCCGGCGTTCTGGTGCCTGCGGAGGCACCACCGATGTCTGTGTCATCCGCGTCCTGTGGTGGAGATAGTCAGGTCGTCAAACATCATGGACCAGACGCCTCCGCGAACGCCATCTCTGCCCGCTGTGGCGTTGACGACTCCAGGCGGTTATTGTGATCTGACAATATCTTTGCAGCTCAGAGCATATTTTCAGATGGCGCCGGCAATCACATCTCGCGTGTCAACGCCAGCCAATCCGGGCACACTTGCACCACCGGACGCGGATACCGGAACCGTGCGCAACCGCCCTCGACGGTGTCCTCGAGCTGGCTGGCGATCGCCTCGATCGGGCGGTCGTCGGTGCCGGTCACCGCGACGGACAGGCGAGTCAGCAGCAGGCCGCGCTGGTAGCGAAGCTGGGCCATCACGGCGATCATTTCATCGACCGTGTCGATGTGGTTGAGGTCGCTGTGAAGTCCCGAAACCTCCAGACCCGGCTGGTCGAGCATCGCTTCCACCGTGTCGTCGTCGGGCTCATCCGTGACGTCCAGGACGACGCACTGCGGCCGTTCGGCGCACGCCGACAACGTCTCGATCTGTTCGAGTGATCCGGCGATGTACTGTCCGATGCCCAGGCCGACGGCGTGCCACACGGTGCGGGCCGGTAGGTCGTCGCAGTGCAACACGACGCGGCGGGGCGCGACACCCGCCGCGATGATGCGCACGAGGTCGTCGTCGCCACGCGCACCCAGCCCGAGCCCATGTCCGCGCAGCCATTGGGCCGCGCCGGGCGTTCGCAACACCCTTACGGGATAAACGATCTCGGCCTCGGGAAACGACTTCTGCCACCGGGCGCAGCAGCGCAGAACGCGATCCATCGATGTCCGTGGGTGTAACGCGTGGAAGAGCGTCATGGGTCCTGATTACGCCGGCCGGGACCGCCGGGACCCTTTCCTTGCGTTTCCTTTACAACGCCCCGGAAAACCTTGATGACCCTTTGACGATCAGGCCAAACCGTCGGCCAGTGGACCGACGGCCAGCGCGGGAAGGTACTCGAGGCCGACCATCAGCACGGTGACACCGACGACGAGACCGACGAAGTTGAGCCGGTTCGTGCGAAGGGTGCCCGCGGTGACCACTCCGGTGCGCTGGGCCGCGAAACTTCCCGCCAGCGCGAGCACAAGGATGATCGGGAGATATCGACCCGCTGCCATCGCGAGCGCCAGCGCGATGTTGTACCACGTTGTGTTGCCGCTTAAGCCGGCAAAGGCGCTGCCGTTGTTGCCCGCGGTGCTGGTGAACGCGTACAGCACCTCCGACAATCCGTGCGAGCCCGTGTTGAGCATCGCCGCGCGCCCGCCGGACAACGCGATGGCGACCGCGCAGCCGATCAGGATCGTCACCGGGAACACCAGAATGTAGAGGCTCACCAGCTTGATCTGGCGGGCCTGCAGACGCTTCTTCAGGTACTCCGGCGTGGTGCCCACCATCAGCCCGCCGAGGAACACCGCGAGAAGGACCATCACCACGAGCGCGTACAAGCCGCTGCCGGGTCCGCCGGGACTCACTTCGCCCAACATGATGTTGGCCATCAGCACCCCCCCACCGAGGCTGGCAAAGCTGTCGTAGGACGAGTTCGCCGCACCGTCGCCACTCCCCGTTGCCGCCTGCCCGAACAGCGCGCTGCCCGGAATACCGAACCGGGTCTCGGTGCCTTCGGTGCCAGCGCCGGCGGCGTGGACCGCGGTGCCGTGCACCGCAAACTCGGCGACGGTGAGCAGGACTGTCCCGATCACGAAAAGGACTCCGGCAGCTGCGAACAGAGCCCACCCCTGCTTCTTCTCACGCACCATGACCCCGAAGGTCCGCAGCAAGGCCACCGGAATGATCAGCATCGCAACCATTTCCACGAAGTTGCTCAACGGTGTCGGGTTCTCGAACGGATGCGCGCTGTTGGCATTGAACGCACCGCCCCCGTCGCCGGACATCAGCTTGATCGACTCCCAGGAGGCGACCGGGCCGCCGAGAATCGTCTGGCCACCCCCGGACAGGGTCGTCACGTCGTGCGCACCGTTGAAGTTGTTGACCACGCCAAACAGCAGCAGTACCAGGGTCACCAGCACCGACAGCGGCACCAGGATGCGTACAACGCTGCGAACGACATCGACCCAGAAATTGCCGATCTCCTCGACCTGAGTCTGCGCGAGGCCACGAATCAGCGCGACGGCCACGGACATTCCGACCGCGGCGCTGGCGAACGCCTGCACGCCGAGGCCCGCGATCAATCCCAAGTGGCCGAGTGTCGATTCGCCGGGATAGTTCTGCCAACTCGTGTTGGTCGCGAAGGAGATCGCGGTGTTGAACGCCAGCGCCGGGGTCATGCCCGGATGACCCCACGGCTGCGGAAGGTGGTCCTGGATCAACAACAGCGCGTAGAGGAACAAGACGCTGACCGCGGAGAAGGCCAGCAGCGACGTGAGGTATCGCGGCCAGCGTTGGCCATCGTCGGGCTGCGCGCCGACCAGCCGGTAGATCAGTCGTTCGACGCGCCAGTTGCGGGTATCGGAGTACACCCGGGCCATGTAGTTACCGAGCGGTACCGAAAGTATCGCGACCACCGCGAGGACCGCGATGATCTGCAGGTAGGCCGCTGTCCCCCAGCGGGTTGGATCGTCGATAGAAGTAACTCCCCGTCGAGCCGTCGGTAACCGGGTCACGCTAGGCCGACGAAACTTGTGCGCAACGCCCGGTTACGAAATCCCTACACCAAACCGACCTCCGTTGGCGAAATCTTGACGCGAAGTTGGGCGGCCGCAGCGAGGCAGGAGGAAGCTGTAAAGGAGCCCCACAAACGCGTTAAGAAAGCGTCAACGCCAGGTCGTGTCGCAGCCAGCCGGGTCTAGCTTCGGTTTGGCCCTCGCCGCCGAGGGCCCAGCGGATGCTGCCCCGTATGACTTGGGTGAGCGGCCCGTACGGATTCCATACTGAACGGAGACCAGATGTCCGTCTTGGTGTACATCGTGCTGACGGTGGCGATCTTCGCGCTGTTCGGCCTGGCGCAGAAGCTGGTCGAGCGGCTGTGAGCTACGAAAACGTGGTCGGCCTCGCGCTGTCCATCCTGCTCGCGCTGTTTCTTATTGCCGCCCTGCTCTTTCCGGAGAGGTTCTAGTGACTGCTACATCGGCGGGGATCATCTTCCTAGTGGTACTCGTACTGGCGCTTGCGGCGGTACACGTGCCGTTCGGCGACTATATGTACCGGGTCTACAGCTCGGAGAAGCACTCCCGCGCGGAAAAGGTGACCTATCGGCTGATGGGCGCCAACCCCGATGCGGAGCAAACCTGGGGCGCGTACGCACGCAGCATGCTGGCGTTCTCCGCCGTCAGCATCCTCTTCCTGTTCGTGTTCGAACTTGTCCAGGGCAAGCTGCCGCTGCACCTGCACAATCCGGGGACACCGATGACCGCGCCGCTGGCGTGGAACACCGCGATCAGCTTCATCACCAACACCAACTGGCAGAACTACTCGGGTGAGTCGACCATGGGCCATTTGGTGCAGATGGCCGGTCTGGCGGTGCAAAACTTCGCGTCGGCCGCGGTGGGCATGGCCGTTGCGATCGCGGTGGTGCGCGGCTTCGCCCGCCGGCACACCGGTGAGCTGGGCAACTTCTGGGTCGACCTGGTCCGCGGTGTGTACCGGATTCTGCTGCCCGTCGCGATCATCGGCGCAATCGTGCTGATCGCCGGCGGCGCGATTCAGAACTTCCACCTTCACGATCAGGTGGTCACCACACTCGGCGGCGCCCAGCAGACCATCACCGGCGGCCCGGTGGCCAGCCAGGAGGTCATCAAGGAATTCGGCACCAACGGCGGCGGGTTCTACAACGCCAACTCGTCCCACCCGTTCGAGAACCCCACGTCCTGGACCAACTGGCTGGAGATCTTCCTGCTGCTGCTGATCAGTTTCTCGCTGCCCCGCACGTTCGGCCGGATGGTCGGCAGCAAGAAGCAGGGATCCGCGATCGCTTCGATCATGGCGACGCTGTACCTGATCAGTGTCACGTTCATGATGTGGTTCCAGCTGCAACACCACGGCACCGTGCCTACCTCGGTCGGCGCGGCCATGGAGGCAGTTGAGCAGCGCTTCGGCATCGCCAACTCGGCGGTGTTCGCCGACTCGACAACGCTCACCTCGACCGGTGCCGTGGACTCGTTCCACGA
The DNA here is from genome assembly GCA_963811535.1 of uncultured Actinomycetota bacterium. Lineage (GTDB taxonomy): Bacteria > Actinomycetota > Actinomycetes > Mycobacteriales > Mycobacteriaceae > Mycobacterium. The sequence continues at coordinate 1,353,659 of CAWERF010000006.1, forward strand.
CTCCTACACGAGCCTCGGCGGCATGATTGCGCTGTTCAACATGCAACTCGGCGAGGTCGCGCCGGGTGGCACCGGCTCGGGGCTGTACGGCATGCTGATCCTTGCGGTGATCACCGTGTTCGTCGCCGGCCTGATGGTCGGCCGCACACCGGAGTATCTGGGCAAGAAGATCAACCCACGTGAGATCAAGCTGGCAGCAAGCTATTTCCTGGTGATGCCCGTGATCGTGCTGATCGGCACCGCGATCGCGATGGCATTGCCCGGTGAACGGGCCGCGATGCTCAATACCGGTCCGCACGGACTATCCGAGGTGTTGTACGCGTTCACGTCGGCAACCAACAACAACGGGTCGGCGTTCGCCGGACTCAGTTCCAACACGGTGTGGTACAACACGGCACTTGGCCTGGCCATGGCGTTCGGCAGGTTCCTGCCGATGGTTCTGGTGCTGGCACTGGCCGGCTCGCTGGCCAAGCAGGGCAGCACACCGCACTCGCTGGGCACGCTGCCCACGCATCGACCGCAGTTCGTCGGCATGGTGGCCGCGGTCACCGTGATCCTCGTCGCGCTGACGTTCCTGCCCATGCTCGCGCTAGGTCCTCTCGCTGAAGGAATCCATTAATGTCTGCTCCCACAATCGATTCCGCTGAGACGCCACAGCGGACATCCATCGCCGCCAAGCGTGTTCAGGGCGGCCTGCTCGACCCGAAGATGCTGCTGAAGTCGACACCGGGCGCGTTGCGCAAGCTCGACCCAACCACCCTGTGGCGCAACCCGGTCATGTTCATCGTCGAGATCGGCGCCGCGTGGAGTACCGTCCTCGCGATCATTCACTCGACATGGTTCGCGTGGCTGACCGTGTTCTGGCTGTGGCTGACGGTCTATTTCGCCAACATGGCCGAGGCGGTCGCCGAAGGCCGGGGCAAGGCACAGGCCGATGCGCTGCGCAAGGCGAAGAGCCAGACGATGGCCCGGCGCCTGCAGGGCTGGGAGCCGGGTGTTCCCGGCGTGGAGGAAGAGGTCGCGGCACCGCTGCTGCGCCAGGGCGACATCGTGGTGGTCGAAGCCGGGCAGGCAATCCCCGGCGACGGCGATGTCATCGAAGGCATTGCGTCAGTGGACGAATCGGCCATCACCGGCGAGTCGGCACCGGTCATCCGGGAGTCCGGCGGCGACCGCTCCGCGGTGACCGGCGGCACCACCGTGCTGTCGGACCGCATCGTCGTCAAGATCACCCAGAAGCCGGGCGAGAGCTTCATCGACCGGATGATCGCCCTCGTCGAGGGCGCCAACCGGCAGAAGACGCCGAATGAGATCGCGCTGAACATTCTGCTGGCGGCGCTGACGATCATCTTCGTGTTCGCGGTGGCCACGTTGCAGCCCCTGGCGATCTACTCCAAGGCCAACAACCCCGGAGTACCCGACACGCAGGCCATGAACTCCGGCGGCGTGACCGCAATCGTATTGGTGGCGCTACTGGTCTGCCTGATCCCGACCACGATCGGCGCGCTGCTGTCGGCGATCGGCATCGCCGGCATGGACAGGCTCGTGCAGCGCAACGTGCTGGCCATGTCCGGACGCGCCGTGGAGGCGGCCGGCGACGTGAACACGCTGCTGCTCGACAAGACCGGCACCATCACGCTCGGCAACCGGCAGGCCTCGGACTTCGTGCCGCTGCCGGGCGTGTCCTCCGAACAGCTCGCCGACGCCGCGCAGCTGTCCAGCCTGGCCGACGAAACACCCGAAGGCCGTTCGGTTGTCGTGTTCGCCAAACAGAACTTCGGCCTGCGCGCCCGGACGCCCGGCGAGTTGTTCGGCGCGCAATGGGTGGCCTTCTCGGCCGCCACGAGGATGTCCGGTGTCGACCTGGAGAACGGCCACAAGCTGCGCAAGGGCGCGGCCAGCTCGGTCGCCGAATGGGTGCGTGGCCAGGGCGGTGTTGTGCCCAGCGACCTCGGCAGCATCGTCGACGGCATCTCCGCCGGCGGCGGCACCCCGCTGGTGGTCGGCCAGGTGCTCGACGGAAAAGCGGAGGTGCTCGGCGTCATCCACCTGAAGGACGTCGTCAAGCAGGGCATGCGTGAACGCTTCGACGAAATGCGCCGGATGGGAATTCGCACCGTGATGATCACCGGCGACAACCCGTTGACCGCAAAGGCCATCGCCGACGAGGCCGGTGTCGACGACTTCCTCGCCGAGGCCACCCCCGAGGACAAACTGGCGCTGATCAACCGCGAGCAGGAGGGCGGCAAGCTGGTCGCGATGACCGGCGACGGCACCAACGACGCACCCGCGCTCGCCCAGGCCGACGTCGGGGTGGCGATGAACACCGGCACGTCGGCGGCCAAGGAAGCCGGCAACATGGTCGACCTCGACTCCGACCCGACCAAGCTGATCGAGATCGTCGAGATCGGCAAGCAGTTGCTCATCACCCGCGGCGCGTTGACCACGTTCTCGATCGCCAACGACATCGCGAAGTACTTCGCGATCATCCCGGCGATGTTCGTCGCCATGTTCCCCGGCCTGGATCTGCTGAACGTGATGCGGCTGCACAGCCCGCAGTCGGCGATCCTGTCGGCCGTGATCTTTAACGCGATCATCATCGTGATGCTGATCCCGCTGGCGCTGCGCGGTGTGCGATACACGCCCAGCAGTGCCTCGAAGCTGTTGAGCCGCAACCTCTACGTCTACGGCGTCGGCGGCATCATCGCCCCGTTCATCGGCATCAAGCTGATCGACCTCGTCATCCAATTCATCCCGGGGATGTCCTGACATGAAACTCTCCGATTTCATCCGCCAACACTGGGCCGCCTTCCGGCTGCTGCTCATACTGACCGTGATCACCGGCATCGCCTACCCGTTGTTCATCTGGCTGGTGGCGCAGATCCCCGGCCTGCACAGCAAGGCCGAAGGATCGATCGTGACGGTCGACGGCAAGCCGGTCGGCAGCAAGCTGATCGGTCAGCTGTTCACCGACAAGGACGGCAACCCGCTGCCGCAGTACTTCCAGAGCCGCCCGTCGGCCGCCGGCACCAACGGCTACGACCCGACCGCGTCGGGGGCCAGCAACCTGGGCCCGGAAAGCGTCGTCGACACCCCGGCCGACCCGGCCCAACTCGCTGCGGGCAAGTCGGCGTCCGACGCCGGATTCAAACCCAGCCTGCTGACGCAGGTCTGCACACGAAGCGCTGCCATCGGCCAACTCGAGGGCGTCGACGGGTCCCGCCCGTTCTGCACCGGCGACGGCGTCGGCGCCGTGCTGTCGGTGATCGGGCTGCGTGATGCCCGGGGCAACGTCGTCCACCCGACCAAAGTGGTCAGCGTCAACCAGCCGTGCTCCACGACGAAACAGCCGTTCCTGGCGACGTACGAGGGTGTGCGCGTCGAGTGCGCGAAGTACGGCGACGACTACTCGATCGGCCAGATCGTGCCGATACGCGGGGCGGGCCCGGCGAATCCCGTGGTCCCCGCCGACGCGGTCACCGCAAGCGGCAGTGGTCTGGATCCGGACATCTCGGTCGCCTACGCCGATCTCCAGGTGAACCGGGTCGCCAAGGCGCGGCACATCAGTGCTGATCAGGTGCGAGCGGTGGTTCTGGACAACCAGGCCGGCCGCACGCTGGGCTTCTTCGGTGAGCCGCGGGTCAACGTCTTGCAGGTCAACCTCGAACTCGACCGGAAATATCCCGTGAAGAGCTGATTCGACCGGGGGATGATGAGCGTGTGACGAGTACCGACGAGCCGCAGACGCGTACTGCATCCAGCGTCAAGCCGAAGCGTGGCGAGTTGCGCATCTACCTCGGCGCGGCACCCGGTGTGGGCAAGACCTACGCGATGCTCGGTGAAGCTCATCGCCGCCTCGAACGTGGCACCGACCTGGTGGCTGCCGTGGTGGAGACCCACGGACGCAAGAAGACCGCGGACCTGATCGACGGCATCGAAGTGGTTCCACCGCGCTACATCGAATACCGCGGCAGCCGCTTCCCGGAACTCGACGTGCCCGCGGTGCTCGCCCGCAATCCCCAGGTGGTGCTGGTCGACGAGCTCGCCCACACCAACACACCGGGCAGCAAGAACCCCAAGCGCTGGCAGGACGTCGAGGAACTGCTCGATGCCGGCATCACGGTCATCTCGACCGTCAACGTCCAGCACCTGGAAAGCCTGAACGACGTCGTCGCGCAGATCACCGGCATCGAGCAGAAGGAGACGATCCCCGACGAGGTCGTGCGCTCGGCTTCCCAGATCGAGCTTGTCGACATCACCCCGGAAGCGTTGCGGCGCAGGCTTGCTCACGGCAACGTGTACGCGGCCGAGCGGGTCGACGCCGCGCTGTCCAACTATTTCCGGCGGGGCAACCTGACCGCGCTGCGCGAGCTCGCGCTGCTGTGGCTGGCCGACCAGGTCGACGCGGCCCTGGAGAAATACCGTGCCGAGAACAAGATCACCGACACGTGGGAGGCACGGGAGCGCGTGGTCGTGGCCGTCACCGGCGGCCCGGAGTCCGAGACGCTGGTGCGGCGCGCGTTCCGAATCGCGTCGAAATCCAGTGCGGAGCTGATGGTCGTCCACGTGGTCCGCGGCGACGGGTTGTCCGGTGTGTCCGCGCCGCAGATGGGCAAGGTCCGCGAACTCGCCGCCAGCCTCGGTGCGACGCTGCACACCGTCGTCGGCGACGACGTGCCGACGGCGCTGCTGGACTTCGCACGCGAGATGAACGCGACGCAACTGGTGGTCGGTACCTCCCGGCGGTCGAAGTGGGCGCGGATGTTCGACGAGGGCATCGGCCCCGCGGTCGTTCAGCATTCCGGCAAGATCGACGTGCACATGGTCACCCACGAGGAGGCCAGGCGGGCGTACTCGTGGTCGCAGATGTCGTCCCGTCACCACCATCTGCTGTCCTGGCTGGCCGCGGTCGTTGTTCCGTCGGCGATATGTGCGGTCACCGTGGCTTTCCTCGACCCGTTCATGGGCATCGGCGGAGAGAGCGCGCTGTTCGTCATCGGCGTCCTGGTCGTTGCGCTGCTGGGCGGGGTGGCCCCCGCCGCGTTGTCGGCGCTGCTGTCGGGCCTGCTGTTGAACTACTTCCTGACCGAGCCGCGCTACACGTTCACGATCGCCGAGCCCGACTCGGCCGTCACCGAATTCGTGCTGCTGGCCGTCGCGGTGGCCGTCGCCGCGCTGGTCGACCGTGCGGCCAACCGAACCCGCGAGGCCAGGAGTGCGTCGCAGGAGGCCGAGCTCCTTTCCCTGTTCGCCGGATCCGTGCTGCGGGGCGCCGACCTGGAGACACTGCTCGAGCGGGTGCGAGAAACGTATTCGCAGCGCGCCGTGAGCCTGCTGCGGGAACGCGATGGCAGGTCCGAGCTCGTCGCGTGCGTAGGAAACGATCCCTGCCTGACGGTCGACACGGCAGACGCCGCGATTGAAGTGGGTGACGACGAGTTCTGGATGCTGATGGCCGGCAAGAAGCTGGCCGCCCGAGACCGCAGGGTGCTCACGGCCGTCGCAAAGCAGGCGGCGGGCCTGGTCAAACAGCGGGAGCTCGCCGAGGAAGCCAGCCGCGCCGAGGCGATCGAACAGGCCGACACGCTGCGCCGATCGCTCCTGTCGGCGGTCAGCCACGACCTTCGCACCCCCCTGGCGGCGGCCAAGGCGGCGGTATCGAGCCTGCGCAGCGAGGACGTCGGGTTCTCCGCCGAAGACACCGCCGAGCTGCTGGCCACCATCGAGGAGTCGATCGACCAGCTGACCGCGCTGGTCGGCAACCTGCTCGACTCGTCGCGGCTGGCCGCCGGCGTCGTGCGTCCCGAGCTGCGCCGCGTGTACCTCGAGGAAACGGTGCAGCGGGCGCTGGTCAGCATCAGCAAGGGCGCCACCGGCTATGGCCGCGGCGGTATCGACCGGGTCAAGGTGGAGGCGAACGACGCGGTCGCGATGGCCGACGCCGGCTTACTCGAACGGGTGCTCGCCAACCTGATCGACAACGCGCTGCGGTACGCCCCCGACAGCGTGGTCCGGGTGAACGCCGGGCAAGTCGGCGACCGGGTGATCATCAACATCGTCGATGAGGGACCCGGCATACCGCGGGGCACCGAAGAGCAGCTGTTCGAACCGTTCCAGCGGCTGGGCGACCGCGACAACACCAGCGGCGTGGGCCTGGGGCTGTCGGTGGCACGGGGCTTCGTCGAAGCGATGGGCGGCACCATCCAGGCCACCGACACCCCCGGTGGCGGGCTGACCATCGAAATCGACCTGGCGGCGGCGGAAGATCGCCGGCCATGACAAGGGTTTTGGTGATCGACGACGAACCGCAGATCCTGCGCGCGTTGCGGATCAACCTGTCCGTCCGCGGCTACGAAGTCACCACGGCCGCAACGGGAGCCGGCGCATTGCGGGCCGCCGCCGAGCAGCGCCCCGACGTCGTCGTGCTGGATCTCGGGCTGCCCGACATGTCCGGCATCGAGGTGCTGGCCGGGCTGCGGGGCTGGCTGACGGCGCCGGTGATCGTGCTGTCGGCGCGCACCGACTCCGGCGAGAAGGTGGAAGCCCTCGACAGCGGCGCCGACGACTACGTGACGAAGCCGTTCGGGATGGACGAGTTCCTCGCGCGCCTGCGCGCCGCGGTGCGCCGCGGCGCGGCCGCGGCCGACTCTGATGAGCCCGTCGTCGAAACCGATTCTTTCACAGTCGATCTCGCGGCCAAGAAGGTCAGCAGGAACGGCACGGAGGTGCACCTCACCCCGACCGAGTGGGGCATGCTGGAGATGCTGGTGCGCAACCGCGGCAAGCTCGTCGGCCGCGAGGAGCTACTCAAGGAGGTGTGGGGTCCCGCGTACGCGAAGGAAACCCACTACCTGCGGGTCTATCTCGCGCAGTTACGCCGCAAGCTCGAGGACGACCCGTCGAACCCGAAACATCTGCTGACCGAAGCCGGCATGGGTTACCGCTTCCAGGAGTGAGTTTCGTCGGCGAGTTCGACGAGCCGCGCGCGCACGAGATCGGGCCGCTCGTCGATGATGAAGTGCCCGCAGTCGACCTTCTCGAAAGTGTAGTCGTCGGCGTTCGCGGTTTCGGCTGATGCCAGCGATTGATGAATGGCGAAGTCGCGGATGCCGAACAGCGCGCGAATCGGCACTGTTGCGCGCCGTGTTTCGGGATGCCGGGTTCCGGCGGGTATCTCGCGCAACCAGAACGTGCGGTAGGTGTCCCGGCCTGCCCGCGCGCACACCGGGTCACGGAACCGGTCGGCGTAGACCCGCGCCGTGGCCGGATCAAGCGCGTCGCGGGTCGCCCCAATGCGGAAGATCAGCCACTCGATGAACCTGGTGTGCCGCTGCAGCGGCACACCGAACGCGGCGAGCGGCGGCTGATAGGTCAGAAAGCGCCACAGGTGAGGCGCCAAAGCGCGGGGAGACGGCCAGGGGTGCGCGATGTTCAACGCGAGGTAACCGTCGACTCGCTCGGGGGCCCGCAGCACCAACAGGTGCCCGACGTAGCCGCCCCAGTCGTGCCCGACGAGCAGGACGCGGTCGAGCCCGAGTGCATCGAGGAGGGCCAGGATGTCGCTGGCGACGTCTTCCTTCGCCCACCGATGCGGCGCGGGCCCCGACCAGCCGTAGCCGGGGAGGTCGGGCGCGATGATCCGCAGGCCGGGCGGCGGGTCGGCCAGAAGATCTCGATATACCCAGTGGTGTTGCGGCCAGCCGTGTAACGCGACGACCGGGCGTCCATCCTCCGGGCCGGACTCGGTGACATGAAACCGCACGCCGCGCGCTACGACGAAGGACCGGCGCACCCCGGCGATGGGCGGCGGATCGGTCGGTGCAGAGGTCGATGCCATGCACCGGACTATAGAGAAAGGCGCGGGCAACGGCTTGCCCCCGCGCTACGGTGCGGTTGTGGCCGGTTACCGGGAACTGTTCGGAGCCAGCATCGACAACCCGGACGCGTTCTGGGCAGAAGCCGCGCGGGCGGTGTCGTGGACCCGGGAGCCGCACCACGTGCTCGACGACGCCAATCCGCCGTTCTACCGGTGGTTTCCCGACGGCGAACTGAACACGTGCGCGAACGCGCTGGACCGCCACGTCGCGGCCGGACGCGGCGATCAACCGGCGCTGATCTACGACTCACCCGTCACCGGCACCCATCGCACCTACAGCTACGCCGAGCTGCGCGAGGCGACCGCGAAGTTCGCCGGGGCATTGCGCGACCTCGGGGTGGACAAGGGCGACCGGGTGGTGATCTACATGCCGATGATCCCCGAAGCCGTCATCGCGATGCTGGCGTGCGCGCGGCTGGGGGCGGTGCATTCGGTGGTGTTCGGCGGCTTCCCCGCACACGAACTCGCGGCACGCATCGACGACGCCCGCCCGTCGGTTCTCGTCTCGGCGTCGTGCGGCATCGAGCCGTCCCGCGTCGTCGAATACAAGCCGATGCTCGACGCCGCCCTGCACGCCTGCACGAATCCGCCGCGCAGCTGCGTCATCGTCCAACGCGACCGGCTGCGCTGCCGGCTGAACCCCGAACGCGACGTGGACTGGCAGCGTCTGATGGACGCCGCCAGCCCTGTCGACCCGGTTCCGGTCGCCGCGACCGACCCGCTATATGTGCTGTACACCTCCGGGACAACCGGTCGACCCAAAGGCATCGTCCGCGACAACGGCGGGCACGCCGTAGCGCTGCTGTGGAGCATGCGCAACATCTATGACATCGCGGCGGGCGACGTGTTCTGGGCGGCCTCCGACGTCGGTTGGGTGGTCGGCCACTCCTACATCGTCTACGGGCCCCTGCTGGCCGGCGCGACAACGGTTCTGTACGAAGGCAAACCGGTCGGCACGCCGGATCCGGGCGCATACTGGCGGGTGGCGTCCGAGTACCGCGTCAAGGCGCTGTTCACGGCGCCCACCGCGATTCGCGCGATCAGGAAAGAGGACCCCGACGGCGACTACCTGAGCAGGTACGACCTGTCGCGGCTGGAATACCTGTTCCAGGCCGGGGAGCGACTGGATCCCGACACCTACGCGTGGGCGTCGGAGCGGCTCGGCATCCCGGTGGTCGACCACTGGTGGCAGACCGAAACCGGGTGGGCCATCGCCGCCAACCCGATGGGACTCGAGCCGTTGCCGATCAAGCCCGGGTCGCCGACCGTGCCGATGCCCGGCTACGACGTGCGCGTCCTGCGTCCCGACGGCTACGGTTGCGAGCCGGGCGAGGAGGGCGCGATCTGCATCAGGCTGCCCCTCCCGCCGGGAACGCTGCCGACGCTGTGGGGTGACGACGACCGCTACGAGGCCTCATATCTGTCCGAGCATCCCGGCTACTACCTCACCGGCGACGGCGGCTATGTCGACGAGGACGGCTATCTGTTCGTGATGGGTCGCATCGACGACGTGATCAACATTGCCGGGCACCGATTGTCGACCGGCGCTATCGAGGCGGTGCTCGCCGCACACCCGGCCGTCGCGGAGTGCGCGGTGATCGGCGTCGCCGACGAGATCAGGGGCCAGGTGCCGCGTGGGTTTGTCGTGCTCCAGGCCGGCGCATCGGCCGACGGACTCGCCGGGGAGTTGGTGGCGGCCGTACGAGTAGAGATCGGCGCGGTGGCCTGCTTCAAGCTCGTCGACGTCGTTCCGGCACTGCCGAAAACGCGCTCGGGCAAGATCCTGCGCAAGACCATGCGAGGCATCGCCCACGGCACGGACGAGCCGGTGCCGTCGACCATCGAGGATCCCGCGGTGCTCGACACGCTGCGGCCGATACTGCACGGCCAGTAGCTCAGGTGAGGAAGTCAGTCGCGGCATTCCACGACGTCGTAGGCGTTGTCGGCGTACCGAGCGCGGATCACCTTCTTGTCGAACTTGCCGACGCTGGTGCGGGGCACCTGGTCGATGAACGTCCACCGCTCGGGCAACCACCAGCGAACCACCTTGTCGCGCAGATAGTTCCGCAGCTCTGCCGCGGAGACCTCGGCGTCCTCCCTCAACACCACCGCGGCCAGCGGCCGCTCCTGCCACCGCTCGTCGGGCACGCCGACAACCGCCGCCTCGAGAACCGCGGGGTGACCCATGATGTGGTTCTCCAGCTCGACCGACGAGATCCATTCGCCGCCGGACTTAATCACATCCTTGGCGCGGTCGGTCAGCGTCACGTAGCCGAGGCGGTCCATCTTGCCGACATCGCCGGTGCGCAGCCATCCGCTCGCGAACTTCTCCGCATCGCGGTCGCGGTAGTAGGCACCGGTGACCCACGGGCCGCGGACTTCCAATTCGCCGACCGACTCGCCATCGTTGGGCAACGTGTTGCCGTCGTCGTCGACGATGCGCATCTCGACGCCGAACATCGCCCGGCCGGCCGTGGCCCGCAGCTGCCAACCCTCCTCGGGCGGTGTGCCTTTGGGCGGCCGCGCCAACGACGCCACCGGCGAGGTCTCGGTCATTCCCCACAGCTGCATCAACGTCACGCCGAACTTGTCCTCGTACGCGCGCATCAACGATTCCGGGACCGCCGAGCCCCCGCAGACGATCAGCCGCAATGACGAGATGTCGCGGCTCGGGTCGGCCTCCAGGCAGTGCAGCACATCGTTCCAGATCGTCGGCACCGCCGCCGCTAAGGTCGGCTTACGGGCCTCGATCATGTCGACCAGCCGCGGCGCGTGCGCGTGGCGGTCGGGCAGCAGCAGATCCGCGCCGGCCAACAGCGCCGCGTGCGGGATGCCCCAGGCGTTGGCATGAAACATCGGCACGACCGGGAGCGCACGGTCGCCTTCGGCGAGCGTCATGCCGTTCGTGCTGCACACGGCCGTACTGTGCAGATACGTCGACCGGTGGCCGTACACGACGCCCTTCGGGTGGCCCGTGGTGCCACTGGTGTAACACATTGCGGCAGCCGACTTTTCGTCGATGTCAGGCCACGGGTACTCGGTCAGTTCGCGGCCGATCAGATCGTCGTAGCGGATCACGTCCTTGCCGGCGCGGCTGAGCAATCCGAGCGCGTCGGGCCCCGAGCCATCCCCCACCGCGACGACCGTGTGCACGGTCTCCATCCGCGGCAGCACGGCGGCCAACTGCTCGGCCAGTGACATGTCGACGATCACGACCTGGTCCTCGGCGTCGTAGGCGACGAACTCGATCTGCTCGTCGGAGAGCCGGATGTTGAGCGTGTGCAGCACCGCGCCCATGCACGGGATCGCGAAATACGCCTCGAGGTGTTCCTGGTTGTTCCACATAAACGTGGCCACGCGGTCACCCGGCCTGACGCCGAGGCAGCACAGGCCGTTGGCGAGTTGTGCCACCCGCTCACCGAACTCGCCATAGCTGACCTCGCGGAAGCCGTCGTCGGTGGCGGTGATCACCAGCCGGTCGGCGTGAATTCCCGTCCCGTACCGCAGAAGGGACGTGATCGTCAGCGGGAAATCCTGCATCGTGCTGTACACGGCTGTGCCCCCGTCAGTCGTGGCACTCGAGGACGTCGAATGCGTCCTCGGCGTACCGAGAGCGGATCAGCTTCTTGTCGAACTTGCCGACGCTGGTCCGCGGGACCTCGTCGATGAACGTCCAGCGTTCGGGCAGCCACCAGCGAACGACTCTGTCGCTCAGGTGCTCACGCAACTCCTGCGGCGTGACGTCGGCATCTTTCTTGACGACGACCGCGGCCAGCGGCCGCTCCTGCCAGCGCTCGTCGGGCACGGCCACCACGGCTGCCTCCAGCACAGCCGGGTGCTCCATGATGTGGTGCTCCAGCTCGACCGACGAGATCCATTCCCCGCCCGACTTGATCACGTCCTTGGCGCGGTCGGTCAGCGTGATGAACCCGTGGGGGTCGATGCGGCCGACATCGCCGGTTCGCAGCCAGCCGTCCTGGAACTTCGACGGGTCGCCTTCGGCGTAGTAGGACGCGGTAATCCACGGCCCGCGAACCTCCAACTCGCCCACCGACTTTCCGTCGTTGGGCAGCACACTCCCGTCGTCGTCGACGATGCGGGCCTCCACACCACAGATCGGCCGGCCCGCGGTGTTGCGCAATGCCCAATGCTCCTCTCCGTCGCCGACGTCCTGCGGCGGCCACGCCACCGCGGCCATCGGCGACGTCTCGGTCATCCCCCACGCCTGGCGGATCGGCACACCGAACTTCTCGTCAAACTCCTTCATCATCGCCAGCGGCACCGCCGACCCGCCGCACGGCACCACGCGCAGCGACGAGATGTCGGCACCCGGGTTGGCGGCCAGGCACTGCAGCACATCGTTCCAGATGGTCGGCACCGCACCGGCGATCGTGGCCCGGTAGGTTTCGATCATCTCGATCAGCCTGTCGGCCTGCAGGAAACGGTCGGGCATCAGCAGGTCTGCACCAGCCATCATCGCCGCGTAAGGCAGCCCCCAGGCGTTGGCGTGAAACATCGGGACGATCGGCAGGATCCGGTCGCCGTCGATCACGGTCAGCCCGTTGGAACTGCACACCGCCATCGAATGCAGATACGTCGAGCGATGACTGTAGACGACGCCCTTCGGGTTACCGGTGGTGCCGCTGGTGTAACACATCGCCGCGGCTGACCGCTCGTCGAGGACGGGCCAGTCGAACGTGGCGGGCTGCCCGCCGAGCAGGTCGTCGTAGCGCACCACGGTCTTTCCGGAGGCGGTCAGCGGACCGAGGTCGCCCTGCCCCACCGCGACCACGGTGTGCACGGTCGACATCTTCGGCAGCACCGCGCCCAGCAGCGGCGCCAGCGACAGGTCGGCGATGACCACTCGGTCCTGCGCCTGCTCCGCGATGAAGGCCAGCTGCTCGGCCGCCAACCGGATGTTCAGCGTGTGCAGCACCGCGCCCATGCACGGGATCGCGAAGTAGGCCTGAAGGTGCTCCTGGTTGTTCCACATGAACGTGGCGACCCGCTCGTCGCCGCTGATGCCGATCCCGCGCAGCCCGTGGGCCAGCTGGGCCACCCGTTCGCCCAGTTCACGGTAGGAAATCTCACGGTAGCCGGCGCCGGTGGCGGTGACGACCCTGCGGTCCGCATGCCACTGGGCGCCGTGCCGCAGTATCCCCATCACGGTCAACGGGAAGTCCTGCATAGTGCTTTCCATCGGCACACCACCTCGCTTCGCGACTACCTGCTTCCTCCATCTTGGCCCGCCGCCTGGTATCCGACCGCAATAATCGCCGCCAGGGAATCAGGAGGCGCAATGAAAACCAAGGCCGCAATCCTGTGGGCGCTGAACCAAAAGTGGGAGGTCGAGGAGGTCGATCTCGACGGCCCCAGGGAGTCCGAGGTGCTGGTCAAACTCACCGCCAGCGGGCTGTGCCATTCGGACCATCATCTCGTCGGCGACCTGCCGCTTCCGCTCCCGATGGTCGGAGGGCATGAGGGCGCTGGGATCGTTGTCGATGTCGGACCCGGCGTCAAGGACGTTGCCGAGGACGACCCGGTGGTCTTCACCTTCCTCCCGGCGTGCGGACGATGCCGGCCCTGTTCCCGCGGCATGAGCAACCTCTGTGAGGCCGGAGCGGTGATGCAGACGGGTGGCCAGCTTGACGGCACGTTCCGATTCCACGCCCGCGGCCAGAACATCTGTCAATTGGCCGCTTTGGGCACGTTTTCCGAGTACACGGTCGCGCCGACGGCCTCTGTGATCAAGCTCGACGAGGGCGTGGCGCTGGACAAAGTGGCGCTGCTGGGCTGTGGCGTGACCACCGGATACGGCAGCGCGGTGCGCACCGGCGAGACGCGCGCCGGCGACACCGTCGTCGTGATGGGCGTCGGCGGCGTCGGCATCAATGCCGTGCAGGGCGCCCGCATCGCCGGCGCGCGAACGATCGTCGCCATAGATCCCGTCGAGTTCAAGCGCGACCGGTCGCGAGAATTCGGCGCGACGCACGTCGCCGCAACGATCGACGAAGCGTGGCCGATGGTCAATGACCTCACGCGCGGCGAGATGGCCAACGTCTGCGTGATCACCACCGACATCGGCGAAGGCGCCTACGTCGCGCAGGCACTGAGCCTGGTCGGCAAGCGCGGACGGGTCGTGCTGACCGCTGTCCCGCACCCGACCGACGTGACGGCGGCGATGTCGCTGTTCGACATGCTTTTTTACGAAAAGCAACTGCGCGGGTCGCTGTTCGGGTCGTCCAACCCGCGCAGCGACATCCCCCAGCTGTGGTCGCTCTACGAGAGCGGCCAGCTCAAGCTCGACGAGCTGGTCACCCGCGAATACGCGCTCGAGGACATCAACAGCGGCTACAGCGACATGCTGAACGGGCTGAACCTGCGCGGGCTGATCCGCTATTAGTCGCCGCTAGCTGCCTCAGACGGCAGGCTCGAGTTCGCGAACATCGGGCGTGGTGCGCAACTCCATCGCCATCGCCTGGAACAGGGGCACGGTCTTGGCCGGCGCGACGCCGACCATGGTCACCGCGCCCGCGTAGTCGGCAATGTAAAGGCGACCACCGTCCGGACTGGCCGCGACGCACGACGGCAACGCGCCGACCTTGACCGTTCCGACGATCTCTTCGGCGACGGTGCAGATCACGAGCATGTCGTCGCGGTCGATGACATACGCACGGGTGCCGTCGGGGCTGAGCGTCACCTGCGTGGGGAACCCGCCGACCTCGACGGTCGTCGCGATCCGGACGGTACGCGTGTCGACCACTCCCAACCACGCGCCGTGCCGCGGGTGGCAGACAAGAACGAACGCGGTGCTGCCGTCGGCGCTCACGGCGATATCCCGGATGGGCGACCCTATCGGCAGGACACCTACGACACGGGCCGCCGGGAGGTCGATCACACACAGATCGCTGCCGTACGCATCCGACACCGCCGCGTAGAGGCGCTCCCCGTCCGGACTGACCCGCAACGCGTCCACGACGACGCCCGGCGCGAGGGCAAGCTCGACAGCACTGACGGCGCCGCTGAGAGTGTCGACGATCGCAATGTCGCTGACGTCGGGTCCGGCCCGGCCGACGACCACGCGCCTACCGTCTCCCGACACCGCAAGAGCGGTGATGCTGAGGTCCAGGGGATAGTTGCCCACGATCGTCTGGGTGTCGACGTCAATCACCGAAACCGAGTCATAGCTCGCCGACGTCGTAGCGACGTACACGCGACCGGCCGCGGCAGCCGTGGCCACCGGCGCACCGCCGAGCATGCCGATCGCTCGGACAGCCAGCCTGTCAGCGTCGATGACCGCGACAGTGTTGTCGCCGTAGTTGGTCACCACGAGTGTGCGGCCGTCGGGGTGAACAGCGACGTCACCGATCGGGCCACGGCTCACGGCGAGGTTGCCCAGCTCGGCGAACTCGGCGTTCGCGCCGGCGTCAAGCAGCACATCGCTTGGTGTCGACGGGAGAGCACCCGTGCCCGTCACGCCATTTGCCACGTTCATAGATACCTCCGCCGGCAGGACAGCCACCGGCTGTTGGTTGAGCGCCTAACTGCGCCAACTGGCCCAGATCTTCGATCGAGTGTAGCCACAAAAAACAGTGCGCCAGACAACCTTCCCGCTTGCTCGTCGCGGCGCCCCGTTCAACCCTCAGACCCTTCTCAGAAACGTTAATGTTGCGAAATCGTTATGCCGGTACAGCAAGCATCATGGTTGGGTTTACGTGCAAAAAGGGTCTTTTGGCAACAGCACCAAGGCCATCGGTCAACCGCGGGCAGATAACAAACTCTTAGCATTGGCCGGAAAAGTGCGTCGTAAATCACATTTTCATGCCAGCAAACTCCATGCCACGTACCCATCCGACCGCGTGACCTGCATGCACACCCCCGCAGGCCGATCTGCCGGCCCGCACGCCTGGGCACCGGAAAATTTGCTGAGTGCATATACGCAACTGCGCCCCGGGCACGAGACCCGGGGGCACAGGGTTGCTTGTGTTCAGGCGGCGACCGTCCGCGGTGCTGCTGTCGGCACCTCGGCCGGACCGGCGTGGTCGTCGTCGACCATGGTCAGCTCGTCGAACGGGTCGTCACCGCGCAACACCGCGTCTACCCGCTCACGGTCGAGGGTCTTGGTCCACGAGCCCACCAGGATGGTCGCCACCGCATTGCCCGAGAAGTTCGTCACCGCCCGCGCCTCGGACATGAACCGGTCGACGCCGACGATCAGCCCCACCCCGTCGAGCAGGTCGGGACGGTGGCTCTGCAGGCCACCCGCCAGCGTGGCAAGGCCCGCGCCGCTGACGCCGGCCGCTCCCTTCGACGCGATGATCATGAACACCAGCAGCGAAAGCTGTTGGGCAAGCGATAGCGGATGCCCCATCGCGTCGGCGACGAACAGCGACGCCATCGTCAGGTAAATCGCGGTGCCATCCAGGTTGAAGGAGTAGCCCGTCGGCACGACCACACCGACCGTGCTTCGCTCGACGCCCAGGTGCTCCATCTTGGCGATCAGCCGCGGCAACGCGGACTCCGAGGAGGACGTCGAGAAGATAAGCAGGTACTCGCGAGCCAGATAGCGCACCAGGCGGAAGATCGACACACCCGACACCGTGCGTAACAGCACACCGAGCACGCCGAAGACAAACAGCACGCAGGTCAGGTAGAAGCCCACCATCAGCGTCAGCAGGTTCGTCACCGCGCTCCAACCGGTCTGTCCCACGACATTTGCGATCGCGCCGAACGCGCCGATCGGCGCCAGCCACAGCACCATCGCGAGCACCTTGAAGACCAGCTTCTGCAGGTGCCCGATCCCGCGCAGAATCGGCTCGCCCGCGCTGCCCATGGCCTGCAACGCGAAGCCGACCAGAAGGGCGACAAACAGCGCCTGCAGCACGTTGCCCGAGGTCAACGCCGAGGCGAACGATGTCGGAATGATGCCCTGGATGAACTCGACGAGCCCGCCCGACTTGTGGGCCTGCTCGGCGAATTCCGCGCCCGTGCGGCCGTTGCGGCCGATAGGTGCAGGCCGGTGCCGGGGCTCAGCAGGTTGCCGACGACCAGGCCGACGCCCAGCGCGACCGTCGACGCAGCGAGGAAGTAGACGAACGAAAGGCCGCCGACCTTGCCCACGGTGGCGGCCTTCGGCACGGAACCGATGCCGAGCACGATCGTGCAGAAGATCACCGGCGCGATCATCATCTTGATCAGGCCGACGAACATCGTGCCGAGCACCCCGACCTCTTTTCCGGCCGCCGGGGCGAGCAGTCCCAGCGCAACACCGCCGATCACGGCGGCGATGACGGCGAGGTAGAGCCAGTGGGTGTGGTCGCGCCGACGCTTCGGCGGCGCAACACCGTCGGTGGGTGGCCGGTCGATTGTGGTGGTCATCAGAAATATCCTCCGAGCCGAAAGCGATGTGGTCTGAAACGATGCTCGTGAAGGACGTGAGCCAGGTCACGATTTAGTTCATTGTTTTCAACCATGCGCCATGCGGATTGCCCTTCTGGGCAGCATGTTCCGCCACGCCATGCAACGAAATATCCTTCACACGGCTCCAGTCGGGCAAACGGCAAACGAGTTTGATGCTGCGGATCAACGAAGGCATGTCGTGCGCCGAAAATCAAGTCCAGCACCACATACGGGTCGACACCCTCGACAAGCTCGCCGCGCGCCACGCCGCGATCCCAAATCTGTCTGACAATCTCGCGGCGAAGATTGATTTGATGCGTACGTATCCGGTCACGTTTCTCCGCTCGTGTCAGGTCGCTCTGATCGTCTTACATACGCTGTCACAGCGGTCCTCGACAGCTACGAATCGATGAAGTCGCAGAGCGTCAGCGCGACTGGGCGCAAGTAAGTCCTGATTGTCTCGCGACCGCAACCCCGTGGACGATCTTCCAGTGGCACCACGCCGACGTTGTTGAGCGACGATTACTTGGTCTGCTCGCCTGACTTATCAACCGCCAGCGCATCTAACGCTGACGTGTCTCAAGTTTCACTGCACAAGTGCAGAGAGAAAATGCAGTCAAACTTGAGAACCGACACTTTCGCCGCCCCCAACATCGCCGAGGCGAAGATTCCGTTGGAATGGGATCCAGTCCAGCTGCTGCGCGACATCGGCGACACCTTGCCGCGGCTCGGGCCATGTTCGCTGGCGTGTACGTCGCGCTCTACACGCGATTTGCGAGATCAGCCATGCAGCTAAGGTGGCCGAACAGAGCAAGCGAATTGCCGTGCCGTTAAACAAGTTACGGCTGGTCGCTCCGAATAACGTGCTCGACGCCGCAACCCAGCTGAACGCGGCCATGCTCGCGGTGTTGAAGGCGACGACAGAACCATTCGCGACGCCCGTCACCCTCAAACGGCTGGCGACCAGCTCGATAACTTCATCAACGTCTTCCGCAACGAGATCGGCCGCGAGCCGTACACGCAGTCGACTGCCCAGGAGCAGACACTCAGCTTCCTGGGCAACCTCAAGAAGCAGGTCCACGACTACATGGAGGAAGCCAAGCAGGAGATGAGGGACGCTGGCTTCAAGTCGACACCGTGGGACAACCCGGGCGGTCAGCAGTCTTTCAACAACTCAAATGTCGCCGGTAACAGCGCCGGGAGCGCGGGCACGTGAGCCTGCCCAGAGCTGGCGTAAGACTCGTCTAAGTGGCTGCGGTACTTCGGATAACAGTCGGCTCCCATTTAGCGAAATCCCATGCAGTCTTGACTTTCGTCAAGGCCCGGTTGCGTGAGGCCGGCCCGCGTGCGTTAGCGCCGAATGTCCCGATTTTCTATGAGCCGTGCGAAGACGGCCCCAACTCCGGGCAGTAGGCGCCCGTTGCCGAGCCCGCGAAGTGGCCCACGGTGCAGAGTCTGTGCGGCGCTGCCGATTTGCTGACAGATAATCGCAGGTCAGTGGACCTAATTGGGCTATGATGAATACCTACAAGAAACAGGAAAAATGAATAGTCGTCTTGGAAGTTTATGGTACGCAATACAACATCCGCTGGGACCGTCGCGGGAACTGGGATCATACGAAAACCACCAGGAGAGCGTGGAGAAACTGATTCGGGAGATGAACGCCAGAGGTCCAGTTGTTGCACCTCTGCGTGATTCAGAACCCCTGTGCGACAAAACGATGCCGCCGAGCTGATCGCCATCGACGTGTTCAACACCGCCCAGGCGGCGGGCCAGCCGGTCGCCGCGGAGCTGGTGAAACGTCATGTGACGGAGCTGAAATCAGACCATCGAAGAACCTTTTAACCCGTGGGTGGCCGCCGATTATTCATCCGTAACCGTGCCCGCAACGCCCTGGCCGGCGCCGACGGGATGCCGTGGGATGATCGCGATCGGGTGGTGCGGGCGTTGGAACATCGCAGCCACCGTTTCCACCGACCCAGCCAACCCGGTGGGTTCATGGCTTAGGCAGCTTATTCCCGGTCCAGCGACGAGGCCTGTCCGACTGGTCTTCTCGTCGGTGCCAGGTAATGTCGACCTGGGTACCGACATCCATGGCGTCGAGCCCGTGGAAGCTCGTCGAGCTGTGGCCGTCAATCCGCGGCACGGTCCTCGGGCGTAGCACACCCTCGCCCGTAATCCGCACGTAGAACTTCGGGGTGGCGCTGTCATTCCATAGTTCGTACGTGGATCCGGATCGGTATTCGATGCGCCACGGCGCCCGCTCAATGGCCCTGGTTAGCTTGGCAACGATCCGATTCTTTTCTTCAAGAGCACGAGCGGATCGCTCGGCGGCGGCCGTCGACCGCAACACCGCAGCGGCGGCATCCTCAGCAGTTTCCAGCTCTTCAAGGACGATCGCGCTCGGATTGCCAGCCAGCCCCGGCGACGACGATGACCACACCTGCTCGCGCAGGAACGTCCGGTAATTGTGTGCGGCGTCGGCTGTGTCGAAGAAGAGAAGTTCCACGATGTGCAGCGGATCGTCCTCGGCTTGAAGGACGTGTACCTCGGTGATGCCAGCCTGCCCCCGCGCGGGCGCACGGCTGGCGAAGTCCCGCAGCCACGTGCCGAGGTCGGCGATCTCATGTTCGATGTGCAAGACAGGCACCGGCAAAGTGTGGCATACGTGAACGGCCCGGTGCTTGCCGTGCCCTACGCATCGGCACTCGCTTCGCCGCGGACGTCATGGGCGACAGCGTAGGATCGATCACGCCCGGTCTTACTTCTTGTATCGCAGGCCTAACCATGTCGTGAGCACAACCATGATCGCGATGACGATGACGATGATCACTGCCGCCGTGGGCCAGTCCATTTATCTCCCCCTCATCCTGGTTCGATCGGGTCCGCAAGGACCCCCGTTAGTCGAGGACGAACGTGACCAGCATGTTGACGCGGTAGGCAACAATCTTCCCGTTTTCCACATCCACCGACTGCTCCTTGATCCAGGCCGACTTGACACCACGCAGCGTCTCGTTGGCCCGAGCAAGGCCAGCCTTCGCGGCGTCTTCGAAACTGGTGTCGGACTTGGCGCTGATCTCGCTGACGCGAGCAACGGTGCCTGACATGATGACCTCTCTCCTTCTCCTTCAGGCGGGTGAAGGGCCCTCGTTCGTAAGTCTTTGACCTCATTGGTCATGGGAACTAGGGGCGAAGGACTCCCCACCGCAGGACCCTTGACCACTAGCTCGCGCCAGCAGGGAAGCCAAAGACTGCAATCGCACGAAACACGGCCTTTGGTGGCCTTTGAGGGTACAAGGAGAGCGTGATCATGGCAGAGAAGAAGACTGAGGAGCCCCGAGAGACACGTCTGTCGGACGAGGTGCTCGAATCGGCCAAAACCGGACAGCAGGCCGCGAGCGATGCGGTGCGCAAGTTCGTTAGGACCGTCGATGAGGCGATACGTCAGCGTCGGGAGGCAATTCGTGAGGAGTCGGAGCGCCACTCGTTGCGCGAGACCATCGTCGACGCTGCCCTGGAATTGGCCGATCAACTTGTCACGACGCAATATAAGTTCCACCGCAGCGTCTTGCGCAGCGCGGACCGGGCGCTGAGCAAGCCCGACTAAACCACCGCGCTGTTAGATTTTTTTCGCTGCGTCGGCAAAGGAAGTAATCCCAGCGCGGCGATCAGACCACGCCCCTGAGTGTCTCGCAGAGCCACAAACACGGGCGGGCCCCAGTGGGTTTTCCCCTTGTGCCTGCCAGCCGTGCCAACGTGCCAGGCTAGGACTTGATGAACGAAACGCCGCTCTGGGTGCCGCTGGTCGTCGCCGCAATGGGCCTCGTCGGAACTGTTACCGGAACTGTCGGAGGCGTCCTACTGCCGGGATCAAAGAAACGCTAGCCCCGGCCCTTAGGAACCGATGAACAGCGAATACGATTTCAAGTTGTTGGAGTGGGCGCATAGGTACGACGCCTACAAACGTTTAGCCAGCGACTCGAGTCTGTTGTTGGAGGTGCTGCGACCGCTGCGAGAGGCGTTCGAACGCGACGAAGTGATCCCCGAATGGGCGGGCGTGGATTTGCTGCGCGGCTGGGCGTTTTACATCGCGCGGGCGTACCACTGGGGTGGGTACGCACCGCTCCGCGTGGAATTTCCCGAGATCGAGGCGATCGTCGAGGCCATCAGTAACCATCCCTCTGCTCGCGCCACAGATCGCCCTCCCAAGCGAACCTCTTGACGATGATTGTTCTGCATGTCGCCTTATTTCCGCGGCGTTCGCTGGCGTCCACGTTTGACGCTCGCGTCCCACGTCCAGGTGGGATGCGCATTTTTGAGGCGGGCTTGGCGTTGCGGCGGAAGTTTGGCTTCGCGGTAAGCGGAGCGTTGCATAGACACCCACTTACCTATCGGGTAGCCGTCGACTGAGTCGCGCGTCTGGGGTTGCGCGTGGCCGTTGCGCTTCACGTAGGTCAACAGGTGACTGAAACCTCTCTCCCACCTAGAGTCTTGGGAGCTCCACGTCCAGGTGGGGTGAACTTGTTCCAGTCGGCGTTGACGGGACCGTGATAAGGCACCGACTACGGCAAGGCGGGCCGGCCCAAGACCCGCTACCAATGGCGGTAGTGGGGGAACCGCGCCGACGGCTACGTTGATCGCGTGGAGAAAGTGATCGTGCTGCTTCGCGATGCCGAACGGGATGACGCCTGGTGTTGCGCGCTGCGCGGGCCGGTGGCCGACAAGATCCTCGCGCTGGGCGTGCCCGGCCTGGCGGTCAACGTACGCGACGACGCGGTGCGGGGTTCGCTGATGACGCTCACGACAATGGACCCCCCCGTGGTGGCGGTGGTGAGCCTGTGGGCCCAGCAGTCATACGGCGAGCAGGTCGGCGAGGCCATCGCGTTGCTCGGGAAGCAATGCGAAAGCGCTGCCGCGTATCTGGTGACCGAGTCCGTGCCGCTGGTCCCACCCGCGACTGAATCAGGCCAGCGCACAACGGGTTTGGCCAACGTAGCGCTGCTGCGCAGGCCGGCTGACATGGACGAGGCCAGCTGGCGGCGGCGATGGCAGATCGATCACACCCCGGTGGCGATCGAGACACAATCCACGTTCGGTTACACCCAGAACGTGGTGGTACGGCCGCTGACGCCGGACGCGCCGGCGATCCACGGCATCGTCGAGGAGCTGTTCCCGGCCGAGGCGATCACAGACCTGCAGGCGTTCTTCGGCGCGGCAGACGATGCCGACCTGCAGGACCGGATGAACCGGATGGTGGCCAGCACGTCGGCGTTCGGCGCGAATGTCAACATTGACACGGTCCCCACCAGCCGCTACGTGTTGCGCACCCCGTTCGTCTGACACAAGAGCGGGCCCGGCCCACCGTGGTGGACCGGGCCCGTCGCCTACCGCTACTGGTTGGCCTCCTGCCGCTTTTCGGCGGCCTTCGCGCCACCGCGCGCCGATTCGGCTTCGGCTTCCTTCTTCGCGGCGTCGCGCTGGGCCTGAGCTTTGTCCTGCTGGGCCTCGCCCTCTTTGGCGAGATCGTCGCGGCCGGTCGCCGTGCCGACGGCTTCCTTCGCCTTTCCCTTGACGCCCTCGACGATGCCCTCCAGGCCTTCCCTCGGCCCGCTTTTCTCCGCCATGAATTCCTCCTGATCGGCTGACGTTCTTGCTTTCCGGACGCGGCGCACCAAACGTGTGCACGCGAACTCGTCCGTGACGCGAGGAACCGTTTCCGTCCCCGCAAGATGTGGGTTCCCGCGGGTCCGGAAGGCCAAACCTGTGAGCGATCACGACCTGCTGTTCACAGCCGGCACATAGACGTCGCACAGCGATGCCTTAGTCGGTGCCGCCATACTTAAGAATCGTGGCCACCGAAGCTGACTCGGGCCGGGTAGTGATGCGTCGCGCCGACGGCAACCCGATCCACGTCCTCGTCGTCGACGACGAGCAGGTACTCGCCGAGATGGTGTCGATGGCGTTGCGCTACGAGGGCTGGGAGATCTCGACCGCCGGGGACGGCGCCACCGCGATCGCGCTGGCGCGTGAACACCGGCCCGACGTCGTCGTGCTCGACGTGATGCTGCCCGACATGAGCGGCCTCGAGGTGCTGCGGAAGCTGCGCGAGCAGATTCCCGGGCTGCCGCTGTTGCTGCTGACCGCGAAGGACGCGATCGAGGATCGCATCGCCGGCCTGACCGCGGGTGGCGACGACTACGTGACCAAGCCGTTCAGCCTGGAAGAGGTCGTGCTGCGGCTGCGCGCACTGCTGCGGCGGACCGGCGCCACGATCGATGCCGCCGGCTCGCAGCTGGTGGTCGGCGACCTCGTTCTCGACGAGGACAGCCACGACGTGACCCGCGGCGGCGAACCGATTTCGTTGACTGCGACGGAGTTCGAGTTGTTGCGTTTCTTGATGCGCAACCCGAAGCGGGTGCTGAGCAAGGCGCAGATCCTGGATCGGGTCTGGAGCTACGACTTCGGCGGGCGGTCCAACATCGTCGAGCTGTACGTGTCCTACTTGCGCAAGAAGATCGACAGTGGCCGTGAGCCGATGATCCACACGCTGCGCGGAGCCGGCTATGTCCTCAAGCCGCCGCGCTGAGCAGCCGAGGCCATCGACCAAACCGGCTTTGCTCCATCGCCTGCGGTCGCCGCGCAGTTGGTCGCTGCGCACCCGCTTGCTTGCCACGTTGATCGCGTTGTTGGCCTTCGTGTGCATCGGCATCGGCGCCGGCACGCAGCTGGCCCTGCGGAGCTTCCTGTTACACCAGCTCGATCTGCAAGTGATGGAGGCGGCTCACCGCTCGGCCGTGATCAACGACATCGGCCCGCCGGGGCCGCGACCGGGGATGCCGCCCCCGATGCACCGCCGCGGTCCCGGGCCCGAATTCCTCAACGCGCCCGGCCAGGCCGTCGGAACGCTGGGAGCGGTGGTGTCAGACGGCCATGTCGTCACCGCCGCCGTCGTCAGCAGCAACGGTTCGCGAACCCTGCTGCCTGCCCCGACGTATCCGCAGTTGGCCGCGCTGCGGCCGGGCCGGCATCCCGTTGCGGTCAACCTCAACGGCGTTGGCAAATACCGGCTCGTCGCGCTGCGGACCCGCAGCGGCGAGACCATCGTGACCGGCCTGCCGGTGTCCGGTGTCGGCAAGACGTTGGTGTCGACGTTGATCATGTTCACGATCGTTGCCGCGTTGGCGTTGATCATGGCGGGCATCGCCGGCATCCTGATCATCCGCCGGCAGCTGGCACCCCTGTCGAAGGTCGCCGCCGCGGCGCGGGAGGTGTCCGATCTCGAGCTCGAACGGGGCGAGGTCAACCTTCCGACGCCGATCGTCGAGGTTGATGAGGCCGGCGCGCACACCGAGGTCGGCCAGGTCGGGACCGCCCTGAACCGGATGGTGGACCACGTCGCGGCCGCGCTGTCGGCGCGCCATGCCAGCGAGATGCGGGTCCGGCAGTTCGTGGCCGACGCCAGCCACGAGTTGCGCACACCGCTGGCCGCGATCCAGGGCTACACCGAGCTGGCGCAACGCAAACGGGACGAGATGCCCCAGGACGTCGCGCATGCGATGAGCCGCGTCGAGTCCGAGGCACAGCGGATGACGCACCTGGTCGAGGACATGCTGCTGCTGGCGCGGCTGGATGCGGGCCGACCGCTCGACGAGGAATCGGTGGACCTGTCGAGCATGGTCGTCGACGCGGTCAGCGATGCACACATCGCCGGGCCCGACCACGAGTGGTCACTGGATCTGCCCGACGAACCCGTCGTCGTCACCGGCGACGCCCCGCGCCTGCACCAGGTGCTGGCCAACCTGCTGGCCAACTGCCGGGCCCATACCCCGGCAGGCACGTCGGTGACGGTGTCGTTGGCGGCCGACGGCGCCGGTGGCGCGACGCTGGCCGTCGTCGACAACGGCCCGGGCATCCCGGCGGAGCATCAGCCCGAGATCTTCGGGCGGTTCGTCCGCGGCGACTCCTCCCGATCGCGGCGCGACGGCAGCACAGGCTTGGGCCTGGCGATCGTCCAAGCGGTGGTCAGGGCGCATCGCGGCACCATCGACGTGAACAGCGTGCCGGGACGGACGGAGTTCCGAGTGCGGCTGCCAGGGCTCTCCCATAACGGCCTGGTATCAGCCGACCCAGGATTCACAGCAGGCGCATAGCTTGTGCCAACGGCGCTCCCACCGTCGCCACTGACGATGGGAGCCATGACGGACAGCGTGATGGAACTTCCCACTGCCCTTGACGATTGGCGCCCCGCCGATCGGCGCACCTTTGATTCCCGCCCCAACGCGGTGGTTCTCGCCCGTGACACGGGTGTGCCGGTACTCGACGTGGTCGTGCCCGTGTACAACGAGGAGACGGCGCTAGCGCCGTCCGTCCGTCGCCTGCACCGCTATCTGCGGGAGCACTTCGGTCTCGGGACGCGAATTACGATCGCCGACAACGCCAGCACCGACGACACTCCCCGGATCGCGGCCGAGTTGGCCGAGGAACTCGATGAGGTGCGGGTCGTTCGGCTGGAGCAGAAGGGCCGCGGCCGCGCGCTGCACTTCGTCTGGTCGATGTCGGACGCGCCGGTGTTGGCCTACATGGACGTCGACCTGTCCACCGATCTGGCCGCCCTTGCCCCGCTGACCGCCCCGCTGATCTCCGGGCACTCCGACGTCGCGATCGGCAGCCGGCTAAGCCGCGGCTCGCGGGTGGTGCGCGGTGCCAAGCGCGAAGTGATCTCCCGCTGCTACAACCTGATCCTGAAATCAACTCTGGCGGCGAAGTTTTCCGACGCTCAGTGCGGGTTCAAGGCGATCCGCGCCGACGTCGCACGCGAACTGTTGCCGCATGTGATCGACACCGGGTGGTTTTTCGACACCGAACTGCTGGTGCTGGCCGAACGGTCCGGGCTGCGCATCCACGAGGTTCCCGTCGACTGGATCGACGACCCCGACAGCCGCGTCGACATCGTCGCCACGGCCACAGCCGACCTGAAAGGGGTCGCGCGGTTGGTGAAAGGCTTTGCCACCGGTGCGATTCCGGTCGCCGACATCGCCGCGCAGCTGGGATCGGCCAGGGCCGCTGCCCCCGCGTCGCTGCTCCGACAGGCTGTCCGCTTCTGCGCGATCGGCGCTGCGAGCACCATCGCGTATCTGCTGCTGTTCACCGTCCTGCACGGCGTCATGGGCGCCCAGGCGGCGAACCTGCTCGCACTGCTGGTCACCGCCGTCGCCAACACGGCGGCGAACCGGCGATTCACGTTCGGGGTGCGGGGCCGCGGCCGTGCCAGCCGTCACCACTTCGAGGGGCTGATCGTGTTCGGCATCGCACTTGCGATCACCAGCGGTTCGCTCGCCGCGCTGCACGCGGTCGGCAATCCCTCCCACGCCGTCGAACTGGCTGTGCTCGTCGCGGCGAACCTCGCCGCCACCGTCGTGCGATTCATCCTGCTGCGGGGATGGGTGTTCCACCCCCATCGCGATCGCTGACCCAGACCCGTATTCGCTGACCACCAAGGAGCTTCCATGAGCGCGCCCGCGTTGACCGTACCCGACGCCCCGGAGAGCGATCGTCCTCGTGGTGAGCCCACTGCGCCGTCGGACCCGCGGTGGGCACGGCCGGCACTGGCGGCGCTGCTGGCCGTCACAGCCCTGTTCTGGTCAATCGGGTTGAGCCGCATGGGATGGGCCAACGCGTTCTACGCGGCCGCCGTGCAGGCAGGCACGAAGAGCTGGAAGGCGCTCCTGTTCGGCTCGTCGGATGCGGGCAACTCGATCACCGTCGACAAGCCGCCGGCGTCGCTGTGGCCGATGGAGATCAGCGCGCGGATCTTCGGAGTCAACACCTGGTCCATCCTGCTGCCGCAGGTGCTGCTGGGCCTCGCGTCGGTGGCGCTGCTCTATGTGATCGTCAAGCGCCACTTCGGTCCCACCGCCGGGCTGATCGCGGGCGCAGTCCTGGCGATCACCCCGGTGGCGACGCTGATGTTCCGGTACAACAACCCCGACGCGCTGCTGGTGTTCGTGATGATCGCCGCCGCCTGGGCATTGCTGCGGGCGGTGACCGACGGTCGGACGCGCTGGCTCGTGTTGTGCGGCGCCCTGATCGGCTTCGGCTTTCTGACCAAGCAGTTGCAGGTGATGCTGGTTGTGCCGGGCCTGGCGCTGACGTATCTGATCGCCGGCCCGGTCCGGCTCCGGGTACGCATCCTTGCGCTTGGCGCTGGACTGCTCGCGATGATCGCCAGCGCGGGCTGGTGGGTCCTGCTGGTGTCGCTGACCCCGGCGGCGGATCGGCCGTACATCGGTGGGTCCACCGACAACAGCTTTTTGAACCTGACGTTCGGCTACAACGGCATGTCGCGGCTGCTCGGCGGGCACACGGGCAACTTCCACGGCGGACCTCCGCCTGCTCCCGGCGGTGCTGGGGCCCCCGGCGGTCCTGGTGGGCCCGGCCACGGCTTCTCATTCGGCTCACATGCGGGCCTGACGCGGTTGTTCAGCGGCGAGGCGGGCGGCCAGATCTCGTGGCTGCTGCCGGCCGCACTGATCTGCTTGATCGCCGGAATTGTGCTGTGTGGGCGTGCTTCTCGCACCGACGAGCGCCGCGCGCAGTATCTGGTGTGGGGCGGCTGGCTTGTCGGTGCGGGTGTCGTGCTCAGCTTCATGTCCGGCATGTTCCACGACTACTACACCGTGGCGCTGGCGCCGGCGGTCGCCGCGCTGATCGGCATCGGCGTGACGCAGTTGTGGGCGCGGCGGACATCGCGCTGGGTCGGCCTGACACTGGCCGGCACGGTCGCGCTGACCGCGGTGTGGTCATGGGTACTGCTCGGCAGGTCCCCCGCATTCGTGCCGCCGCTGCGCTGGGCGGTGCTGGTGGGTGGCCTGTTGGCCGCGCTGGCACTGGGCACCGCAGTTGTGCTGCGGGTCAACCGCTTCGGGGGCCGCGTCGCGTGGTGGACGGCGGCCGTGGCCGCTGCCGCGGCCTTGGCCGGGCCGGTCGCCTATTCGATCCAGACCGTCAGCACCCCGCACAACGGCGGCATCGTGACCGCCGGCCCGTCCGTGCAGGGCGCCGGCCGCTTCCCGGGGACGCCGCCGGGCGGACCGGGGGCCGGCGGTAGGCCGGCCGGCGGACCGCCGGGAATGGGCGAGAAGCCCAGCGGGCGAATCGTCCAGATGCTGTCGCAGGATGCGGGTGCCTACACGTGGGTGGCCGCCACAAACGGCGCCAACGACGCGGCGGGCTACCAACTCGCGACGGGCGATGCCGTGATGCCGGTCGGCGGTTTCATGGGCGGCGACCCGTCACCGACGCTGGCGCAGTTCCAGCAGTACGTCGCCGACGGGCGCATCCACTACTACATCGAGGGCCGCGGGCCGGGGATGCCGAGCGGTGGCGGCAATCCCGATGCCGCACAGCATGGGCGGCCCGACACCGAAGGCGACAAGATCGCGGCGTGGGTGAAGCAGAAGTTCACCTCGACGACGATCGACGGCGTCACCTACTACGACCTCACGGCACCCGCGAAGTGAACGCATGCCAACGTCACACGGTGTACTCATCAGGCACCCAGCTTGTCGCCGTTGGATGAAAGTGACTGTTAGCACGAGGATTTGAGGTGGCGATGATGATGGGATCGGTTAGCGAGGGGGCGACGTTCTTGGTGGTGCACGCGGGCACCGATACCGGTTGCCGCATCGCGCGGGATCTGCTTGGAGCCGGCTGCCGGGTGGCGGTGACCGGTCGTTGCGCCACCGACCTCGCCCGGATATTGCATGGCTTCCCCTCCGAGCGGGTACTGGCGATCGCGGCAGAGGAGTCGCAACTGAACCGGGTGATCAGCCGGGTCGAAGGCCGGTGGGGCGCGATCAACGCGATCATCGACGCCGAGGCAGCCAGTGACAATGGCAGGCACGACGGCGCGCCACTCGAGGCGGCATAGAGCGTCGCGGCGAGTACGGCCAGGACTGAAGGGCAGTGCCTCAGCGTCGACCGTCTCTGATCTGGTAGACCCGCGGCTTGGACAACCGCGCGACCTCAGCGATCTGTGGCCCGGTGTGGCCGTCCGCGAACGCGGCACGTACCAGCTCGCTGAGCTGATCGTCTAAGACGCTGGCCTCGGCGCTGACTTCACGACGGCGGGCGCGGTTCTCCGCGATCTGCGACAGGCGGTCCATGCCGCAAATATTTGCACCTTCAACCTGCCAGAGTCGATTCGGGATGCGATCCGCTTCGCCCGCCGGGGTGGGATCGCCGGCCGTTCCAGCCAAAGTGGATGGACAAGCCGCGCCGAACTGGCAAGCTTTCCCTACAGCTACGTGAGCTTTTCGTGGTGCAAGTCGGAGTGGAATCGACATAGAGGGGATGAGTGACGATGAGTCAGCTCAAACACGTCGCGGCACCCGTGGCCGCAGCGGCGATGCTGGCCGCCGGCTCTGGAATCGCGGCGGCGGATGGTCCCACCGGGGTCACGATGGAGCGGGCGACCGTCGTGGCGATGAGTCAGAAGCTCAGAAGGTGCGATTTCAGCGACGTCCCTTACGTGCCGTCGTTGGGCACCGGTTCAGCTGTTTCCATCATCAGCTCGGCGGGGTCAAATGTGACCGCGGAGGTGCAGCTGAAAGGGGCGGTGCCCGGCATCCGCTATTTCGTCAGGCTGATCGAGACTCCCCCGCCGACCAACAGCTGCAGGCCCGGTAGCCCGGGCGTTGCCGCGGGCACGATCGACACCGACGCCGGCGGCAATGGGAATGTCACCCTCCAGCAGCCGGTTCTTTCGGGCACAACCGGTGCGTGGGTGTTCATCGAGGGCCCTCCGGCTGATTTCTACTCCTCGGATTACCTCGCCGCGGTTTAGCTCCGGTTCGCACCCGTGCCCGCCGAAAGGTGGTTGCGGCTAAACGCTGGCGAGCGAATCTGTTGCCCGTGATTAATGAGCGTTACCGCCCGCTTGTTTCCAATACGCCCCAGCCGGCGATTGACTGTCGGCCAGCGAAACTGATCGATCCGTCGCGCAGCCGCCCGACCAGCACCGCCGTCGATTCCGCAGAACGAGCCGCGGCCATCGGCGTCGCTTTGCTCGTGCCCCAGGACGTCGCGGGGTGTCAGTGGGCGGGCAATAGATAGCTGAGCGGCATGAAACTGCCTGCAGAGCACCGCTTTTGATGCGTTGACGGCAGCGTCAGGCCCCGACGCCCACGATCTCTAGCCGAAATCTCAAGCCTTCCCGCATACGCTCGATCGTGCGGAGTTCAGTCTCGAGTACTCGGATGGTCCGTCGGGTACGGCTAACCCCGGCGTCATCGCCGATCCGGTCCAGCGTCAGCACCTGCGCGTACAGACCTTCTATCTGCTCGTCCAGCTCGCCCTGCAGACAGCCAAGCAGCTCGTCGAAGTATTGGGCCTGTTGGCGGTCAGCGGTGGACATCGGTGCACGACCTCGGTTTCGCACGGCACATACGTTAACCAAGGGGAAATCGATGGTGAACCGAAAAAATCGTCGGTGAACAAAAATCAGCCGACCACTGTCGTGCGCGACCATCCACGCCGCCGGCGGCGGCCCCCGTAGTGACGTGGATCAGCCAACATGAAGTGCCCCCGGTCGGACTCGAACCGTATTCCGCACCGCTGGTCATCGGCAAAACGCGGTGTGACCAGCCATCTGAACATCGTCCCGCCGAAAGAGTCCTGCCCGCAATTTATCCGAATACATAGGCCCGTTCGGTGTCGGTGGTGCCGGCGTGGTGGGGTGGCCTGTGGCACAACGCGATATACGGGCCCGCTGACTGCCGATACCTGCGGCAGTCGGAGTGTCCTTGATCAACGGATCCGTCGTTTGATCACTTTAGTTGCGGCATTTGATGGTTTCGGACACCGATTGACAACGATTAGGCAAAGGCTATCCCTGCAGGGCATGAAGTTGTGTCACCCTTCCAAGCACAAACGGAGTCGGAGAAAGGTCGATGATGACTGCTCCAAAAATGCCTCACCGCTTGGCGGCTGAATTCTTCGGGACATTCTGGCTCGTGCTGGGCGGCTGCGGCAGCGCCGTGTTCACCGCAAAGTTCGTTTCGGAGGGCGTCCCGGTCGGCATCGGATTCCTCGGGGTCGCGCTGGCATTCGGCTTGACTGTGCTCACCGGGGTTTACGCGTTCGGCACGCTGTCGGGTGGTCACTTCAATCCCGCCGTCACCCTCGGCGCGGCCATCGCCAAGCGGGTCGAGTGGAAGGCGGTGCTGCCGTACTGGATCGTGCAGGTTGTCGGCGGCCTGTTGGCGGGCCTCGTGATCTACTTCATCGCCACCGGCCGCCAGGGAGGATTCAATCCCCGTGGCAGCGGAACGGGATTCGATCCCACCGGCAACATGGCGGCGAATGGATACGGCGTGCACTCCCCCGGCGGCTACGCGCTGTGGGCCGTGATCGTCGCCGAGGCCCTGCTGACCGCGATATTCCTGTTTGTCATCCTCGGGGCCACCGAAGACCGCGCCCCGAAGGGGTTCGCGGGCCTGGCGATCGGGTTGACGCTCACGCTGATTCACCTCGTGTCGATCCCGATCTCCAACACGTCGGTCAATCCGGCACGCTCCACCGCTGTGGCGTTCTTCAACGGCGACGGCGCTCCCGCGCAACTGTGGGTGTTCTGGCTCGCGCCGCTCGTCGGCGCGGCAGTGGCCGGAGCCGTGTATCCGTATCTGTTCGGCCGCCAAGAGGAACTGGCCGAACGCCCCGTACGCGAGGATGGCCCCGAAGCGCCCGTTGGGTAGCCGACCTTTGTGATCGGGGGCGGTGGTCGGGACCGGGGTTCGTGTGCTGGAGTCAGAGGTCAAGCAAGCCGTCGGCATTGAACGCGAGTGAGTCCCGATCGCTGATCGCTTGGCGGTTTATCTCGTTGGCGACCTTGTAGGCCCTCGGCGGCATACATCCTCACCGACCAGAACGCGGTGGCCGGTGGCAGCTTGCCGGCGTCGAAATGAATCACCCTAATCGTTTCGTGATCGCCCCACAGCACGGTGCTTGTGGCTGCGCCGAGACGATAAGTTGCCGCGCCTACTCCGCCGGCAGCGGCGGGTTCAGAAACGACGACGAAGGACCCGTCGGCCGGGGACCTCGGCCCCTACTCCCGGAAGGGTGCGGGGTGATCCGATCCAGAGGGTAAGGCTCAGAACGATGCGGAACGACAGGTTCGACAACGTATCTCGCGCGGTCGGTGGATGGAAAGCATTCAACGTTCGGCCACACCATCGCGGTGATGACGCGGCTTCTACGGCTGGACTGGCCCACGATCGGTAACGGAGATCGATGGCGTGCGTCGGATCGGTCCGGCAGCCCTGAGAGGACAGCCTAAGCAGACCTGAACTGGAGGTTGGAGATGACCGAGATCACCGGCGGGGAGCTGTTCGCCCGCGCGCTTCAGGCGGAGGGGATCGAGTTCCTCTTCGGCCTTCCGTGCCCGGAGATCGATCCGCTGCTGGCCCAATTGGATGCCCACGGCATCCGGATGGTGCCGGTGCGCCATGAGGCGGCCGGCGTGCACATGGCAGAGGGTCTGTACAAGACAACGGGCAAGGTTGCCGCCGCACTCGGCAATCCCGGCCCCGGCTCGGCGAACTTGCTGCCAGGGGTCATCACGGCGCTGCACGAGGGCGTTCCGGTGCTGGCGATCACTTCTCAGCACCGGCTCGGAATTGTCTACCCATCGCCGCCCTCGACGTTCCAGGGCCAGGACCAGCTCGACCTTTTCCGGCCGGCGGTCAAATGGGGCGGCCCAGTCTTCGAGTGGGCGCGGATTCCTGAGGTGCTGCGGCTGGCGTTTCGCGAGATGCACAACGGCCGACCGGGTCCGGTGCACGTCGAGCTGCCGGCACCGATCCTGTATGAGACCGGCGACCCGCAGACGGCGCCCGTGTGGCCGCCCGCTGCGTACCGCGCCGGTGCGCCGCAGCCGTCGGACCGCCAGCTCGACGAGGCCGCCGCGCTTCTTGCCGCTGCCGAGCGCCCGGTGCTGATCGCGGGCAGCGGCGTTGATCGCGCCGGCGCACGGGATCGCCTGCTCGAGATCGCCGAGCTGCTGGGCTGCGCGGCGATCAGCTCGATGGCCGGGCGCGCCAGCGTCCCGTCCGATCATCCGAACTATGTCTTCGGGTTCGGCCCTGCGGGCGACCTGGCGCGCAGGGAGGCCGACGTGTTGCTCGTCGCCGGATCGCGGATGGGCAATCTCGACGTCCCCTACGACGCCTACTGGGGCGATCCGGAGGGTAAGCGGCTGATCCAGATCGACATCGACCCGCGCAACTTCGGCGTCACGCGCCCGCTGCACCGAGGCATCCTCGCCGACGCACGGGCCGCGCTCGAAGGCATCGCCGCGCGGCTGCGCGCAACTGACCTCGGCACCCGCGACGGCACGGATCTGGCGCGCTACCGCGAACTCGACGAGCAGGTGCGGACGCAGATGGCCGCGCCCATCCTCGAGTGGCAGGGCCCGGGAATACATCCGGCGCACGCGATTGGTGCGATCGGCGCGGCGTTCGGTCCGGAGGCGGTGTACACCGTCGATGGCGGCAACACGTCGCTGTGGGCCTACAACCTGCTGCCGCCGACGCGGCCGCGGTCGTATCACTCGATCCTCGAACTCGGCATGCTCGGCACCGGGATTCCCTCGGCGATCGGCGCCAAGCTCGGCGCGCCCGACCGCGAGGTTGTCTGCGTCACGGGCGACGGGGCGGCGGGCTTCAACATCATGGAGCTGCAGACCGCCGCGCGGGAGGGCATCGATATCACCGTGATCGTGTGCGCCGAGGGTTCGTGGACGATGGAGGAGCTCAACGAGCGCCAGCTGTACGGCACGACCTTCGGGACCGCGCAGGGCGAGATCCGCTGGGACGTCGTCGCCCAGGGGCTGGGCTGCCACGGCGAATACGTGGAGCGCATCGAGGACCTCGACGGCGCGCTGCGGCGCTCGCGCGAGCACGACGGTCCCAGCCTGGTCTGCCTGCGCACCGACCACGACGCCAACCTCGCCCTGCCCGTCGAGATGACGGCCCGGTTCTTCGAGGTCTACTTCGGACCGGCGAAGCCGGCCACTGTCTAGGAGCGTCGCCATGGCTAAAGACATCGACCTGACCGGCAAGACCGCCGTCATCACCGGTGCTGGCTCGGGCATCGGCCGTGCGACCGCGCGGCTGCTCGCACGGCACGGCGCCAAGGTCCACATCGCCGATCTCAACGCCCAGGCCGCCGCCGCTGTGGCACGAGAGATCGGCAGCGGCGCAACCGATCACGCGGTCGACGTGAGTCGGCCCGAGGAGGTCGAGGCGCTGGCCAAGGCGGTCTTCGATGATGACGGCCGCGTCAACATCCTGCACAACAACGCCGGCATCGGCCACGGCGGCGACATCGAGAACACCACAGTCGAGGACTGGCAGCGCGTGATCGGCGTGAACCTGCTCGGCGTCGCCTACGGGATGCAGGCGTTCGTGCCGCGGATGCTCGAACAGGGCCACCCGGCCACGATCGTCAACACCGCCTCCGAGGCTGGGCTCATCCCCATCGCCAGGATGGCGCCGTACTGCGCCTCGAAGTTCGGCGTCGTCGGGATGAGCGAGTCGCTCGACGCTGAGCTGCGATCCCGCGGGATCCGCGTGGTCGCGTTGTGCCCGGGCATCATCAACACCCCGATCGTGCGCGAGGGGATCATGCGCGGCCACCTCGGCGCCGACCAGGACAAGATCGTCGCCTTCTACGCCAAGCACGGCGCGTCGCCCGACATCGTCGCGGCGGCGGTGCTCGACGCGATCGCCCGGCCGCGACCGATCGTCGTCTCACCGCGAACCCATGTGCTGGCGCCCTATCTCCTGCACCGGCTCTCCCCGCGGCTGGCGCAACCACTGGCCCGCAACCTCACCAGGATCGTCAGCCGCGGCTAAACGGAAACAGTCCGACATGGTCGGCCTCGACCAATTCGCGAGGGTCAAAGGAAGCCATGGATTTAGGCTCGCTAAGTTACTCCACTTCACACGTAGCCATGAGGCAGTTATGAAACGACTAAACGGTGTCGACGCATTCATGCTGGGCATGGAGACGTCGAAATGCTATATGCACACGTTCAAGGTTGCGATCATCGATCCGTCCACCGATCCGGAGGGCTGGTCTTTCGAGAAGTTTTATGCCGAGTCGGCACGCCGGATACATTTGGTGCCGATACTGCGGTGGAAGTACCTCGACTCGCCGCTCGGTCTGAATCACCCCTACTGGGTCGAAGATCCCGACTTCGATCTGCACTACCATATTCGCCGCGTTGCCTGCCCGCCGCCCGCAAACCACAAAAGCTTGTGCGAGTTCATGGCGGCAATCTATTCCTATCAACTCGACCGCAATAGGCCGTTGTGGATGACGTGGGTAGTCGAGGGACTCGCAGACGGCAAAGTCGCGTGCGTCATGCTGGTGCACCATGCCTACGTCGACGGCGTTGGTGCTTCATGGCTGATGCAGCGGTTCTATCAGCCACAGCCGGGCATCAAGGCAGGCGATCCCCCCGCCTATGACCCGCCACCTCTGCCCTCGTGGCTGACCCGACTGGGCTGGGCCTTGCGCGACTGGCCCGAGGTCACGATCGGCAATATGCCCAAGGTGGCCATGGGGCTGTGGCACAAATTCATGCTGGACCGCAAGCACAAGTTAGCCGGCTTGCCGCCACACCCGTCGGCCGGACAGATGCGGCAAACACCGATCAACGTCACCCTCAGCGCCGGACGCACCTTTGTCTGTGACAGCATCCCGCTCGAGCGCTTTGTCACCGTGAGCAAGGCGCTCAATGTCACCATCAACGATGCATTTACCAACTGCGTGGCGGGTGCGGTACGACGCCTGCTAATTGATCTGAACTACGACCCGGACGCCCACCCGCTGATCGGCGCAACCCCATTCGCCGGCGAAAGGCCTGCAGGTATGGAAGGTTGGGGCAACTTCGCGACTCAGGACTTCTGCTGGTTGCGTAGTGACATCGCCGATCCGCTCAAGCGACTTCAGGCTAGCCACGAGGCCAACGTGGAGATGAAGGAGCACATCGAGGAGGTCAAGCAGGTTGGCGCTGACATCAGTTCGGTAATGCAGGTTCTCCCGCCCTGGGGCATCCCGATCATCCGCAAGGCGATACACCGCAGGGGAGGAAGCTTTGGTCTCTTTGGCAACGTGGTGCTTTCCAATGTGCCCGGGCCAAAGGAGGCGCTGTACCTCGACCACTGGAAGCTCGCCAACTGGTTCTCCACCGGCCAGATCGCCGACGGCACCGGACTCAACATCACTATGTGGAGCTATTGCGGGCAAGCCAACATCTGCATGCTGATTGACCGCGAGGTGCTCAAAGACGGCTGGAGGCTGTTCAACTACTTCGTCGATGAACTGAATGCCCTGGTAGCAGTTACCAACGCA
Organism: uncultured Actinomycetota bacterium; assembly: GCA_963811535.1. Taxonomy (GTDB): domain Bacteria; phylum Actinomycetota; class Actinomycetes; order Mycobacteriales; family Mycobacteriaceae; genus Mycobacterium. The sequence continues at coordinate 1,390,350 of CAWERF010000006.1, forward strand.
AAGGAGGCTGCTCGATGACCCGGATAAACCCGACGGACCTGTCATTCTTGCTGCTGGAGAGAGCCAACCGGCCATTTCACATGGCTGCCATGACGATTTTCCAAAAACCGAAGGGACAGCAGTCTTCTTTCGGGCCTCGCCTGTTCGAAGCCTATCGGCACAGCCAGGCGGTCAAGCCCTTCAATTACAAGCTCAAATGGCTGGGCAAAGATATCGCGGCGTGGGAAACCGTCGAGCCGGACATGCGGAATCACATCCGGCACATTGATTTGCCGGCGCCGGGTTCCATGCAGCAGTTTTACGAGACGGTTTCCTTTCTCAACGCCGCCCTGCTCGACCGGGGCCACCCGCTCTGGGAGTGCTACATCATCGACGGTATCGAGAATGGCCGTCTAGCTGTCATGATCAAAGTGCACCACTCGCTAATCGACGGTGAAGGCGGGCTGCGCGTGATGCGCAACTTCCTGAGCGATTCACCACGCAACAAGACGCTGGCCGGTCCCTGGATGGCTCTTGAGAGCGGCGACAAGCCACGCCGTTCGCGCCCAAGCGTTTCGCAAATACAGCGACTGCAAAGCATGCTGAAGGGATTGACCAAGCTGCCGGGAGATGTTATCGGCGTGGGTAGTGACGTACTTGATCTTGGCGTGCAATCACTGAACCTGAAGCCGCGAATGGCGTCCCTGCCTTTCACCGCGCGGCATACCCTCTTCAATAACACCGCGAAGTCGGCGGCGCGTGCCTACGCAAACATAGAATTGCCGCTCGCCGACGTACAGTCCGTGGCCAAGGCGACCGACACCTCCGTCAACGATGTCGTCATGACCATCATCGACGATGCCCTCCATCACTACCTCCGCGAACACCGGGCTCCCACCGACCGACCTTTGGTGGCCTTTATGCCCATGTCGCTGCGCGACGAATCGGGCGGCGGAGGGGGTAACCAGGTGAGCGCTGAATTAATCGCAATGGGTGCGCCCGAAGCGAGCCTTGGCGAGCGCCTGAGACAGATTAACCGCGCGACAACGAATGCAAAGGACAAAGGGCGCGGCATGCAAACGACGTCGCGCCAGGCCTATGCGCTCTTGCTGTTTGCCAGCCAGACCATGTCGGACACTCTGCCCTGGTTCGGAATGGTGCCGAGCGCCAATCTGGTGATATCGAACATGAAGGGGCCGACCGGACAACTGTATTTGGCCGGTGCACCGCTGGTCGCGTTCCTTGGCCTGCCGATCCTGCCGCCGGGCGCTGGACTCAACATTACTTTCGCGAGCGTGAACAAGGACATAGGCCTCGCCGTCGGCGCAGCGCCGGAAGCCGTGGACGACCCCTTCCGCCTGGCCCAACTGATTGAACGGGCCTTCCACCGGTTGCAAGCCGACGCTGGCGAAACGGCACCCACAACCGCACGTCGCCCGCACCAGCCAACGTGATCGGAACGTCAACCAAGCAACACCGAACACGGAGAACCCCATGAAAAACATCGGCGCCATGCTCAAACAACGCGCAGTCGTTTCTCCGCAGCTCGAGGCCTATGTCGAGCCATCCGCCAACGTGCGTATGGACTACACACGGATGAATGCGCTGGCCAACCAGTGCGCCAGCGTGCTGACTTCACTCGGGGTGGGCAAGGGTGACCGCGTGGCGTTATTGATGCCCAATTGTGTCGAGTTCTGCTGCCTGTTCTACGGCGCGGCCAAAATCGGGGCCGTGGCCGTGCCCCTCAACACACGCCTTGCGGCGCCTGAACTGGCATTCATTCTGTCCGACAGTGGCAGCAAGGTGTTGATCTACGCTGACGTGTTTGCGGCGGTCGCTGAAGCCATCAAGGCAGATACCAACTACTCCTGCACCGTCATCGATTGGGTGCCGGCAACGGGCGGCGGCGGTTCTCTTGCCCAACGCCTTGAGGCCGCAGATGCCAACGAACGAGCCTTCGAGTGCGGTGGATCGGACAACCTGTTCATCATGTACACGTCCGGCACCACCGGACATCCAAAAGGGGTGGTGCATACCCACGACTCGGTGCACTCGGCGGCGAGTTCATGGTCACTGACGGCCGATGTGCGCTACCAGGACCGCGTGCTACTACCCCTGCCGATGTTCCACGTGGCGGCACTAACGACGGTCATCTTTTGCGCCATGCGCGGCGTCAGCCTGATCTCGATGCCGCAGTTCGATCCGCTGAAGGCGTGGTCGCTGATCGTCGATGAACGGGTTTCCATCGGTGGTGCCGTGCCGGCGGTCCTGAACTTCATGCGTCAAGTGCCCCAGTTCGCCGAACTCAACGCGCCTGGCTTCCGCTACTTCCTCACCGGCGGCTCGCCCCTGCCCGAGGCCCTGATCAAGATGTATGCCACCAAGAACATGCAGGTCGTGCAGGGCTATTCGCTCACCGAATCGTGCGGTGGCGGCACCTTGCTGCTCGGCGAAGACGCCTTGCGCAAGGTCGGCTCGGCCGGACGCGCCTGCATGTTCGCAGACGTTCGAGTGCGCAGTGATGATGGCGTGATCAACGAACGCGGGGAAGGCGAGGTCGTGATCAAGTCCGACTTCCTACTCAAGGAATACTGGAACCGCCCAGATGCCACGCGCGGCGCCTTCGATAACGGCTGGTTCCGTACCGGCGATATCGGCGAGATTGACGATGAAGGTTATCTCTTCATCAAGGATCGCATGAAGGACATGATTATCTCCGGCGGTGAGAACATCTACCCGGCTGAGATCGAGAGCGTCGTGATCGGCATCCCCGGCGTCAGCGAGGTGGCGGTCATCGGCTTGTCCGACGAGAAGTGGGGCGAGATCGCGTGCGCCATCGTCGTTGGCGACCAGAGCAAGGTCAGCGAGCAACAAATCGTCGAGTTCTGTGGCACAAGGCTGGCGCGCTACAAGGTGCCCAAAAAGGTGATCTTCGCCGAGGCAATTCCGCGCAACCCGTCGGGCAAGATTCTCAAGCGGGTACTCCGCGAACAGTACCGGTGACTGCACTGACCTATGCAATGCCGGCAAACGGATTCGCTCAATGGGGAGCCGGCTATTCGCAACAAAACACCCTCTGGTTGTGCCCCGGGCAGGAATCGAACTTGGGACCTAGGGATTCCCGAACCGTATGACCCGCCGGCACCAGTTATTGCCGAATCACGTTGTCCAACAACCAGATTGATAGTCTCGAACCTCCGGTGCCAACCCGGCAATTCTGGTCGATGCCAGATCATTCGCGGTGAACAAACGGTAATCGAACGACACCTTGCGCTCGCTCCGGACCGGTTGACCTGGTGTTTCAATTACGCGGCACGCGGAAGATCCGGTGGCTAGCATAAGGGAGATCGATCCCCGCGCGGACACGGCGCCGATGAACCGGAACGATCTTGGCGTGAGCGATTTTCTGCCGACAGGAAAGTGAGGCGCCCGTGGCGGAACGCGGGGCAAACGACCAACCCGTCGTCGCGATGGCGGCGGGTGGGCGATGAGGAGCCTCGGCGAGATCCGTGTCGCTCTCGAGGGGTGCTACTCCTCGATGGAAGCCCTGTGCGCCGACCTGGGCGACGCCGAGTGGCAGGTGCAATCCCTCTGCCCGGACTGGAAGGTCCGTGACGTGGTCAACCACGTCACGAGCATGGAAGCGGTCATGGCCGGCTGGCTGCCTGAGGACGCTCGGACGCCGCCGCCGTTCGAGCGGGCCGGAGACTTCCTGCGCGAGACCGCCGGTCTGGACAGCGCGGCCTTCGTCGAACGGGTCCGCGCGACCTACGACCGCCGGCGGCAGGATCTGGCCTCGCTCTCGAGCGGGGATCTCGAGCTCCCCTCGTGGATGCCGACGGGCCCCGGCACCTACGGGCGATTCCTGGCAATCCGGGTCTTCGATTTCTGGGTCCACGAGCGTGACATCACGACCCCGCTCGCCCGGGTGACCGACGACACGGGCGTCGCCGCTGAGATCGCGCTGGGCGAGGTGGAGAGTTCGCTGGGCTACATCGTCGGCAAGAAGGTGGGCCTGCCCGACGGGAAGAGCATCGCCTTCCAACTCACGGGACCGATCGTTCGCGAGCTCGACGTCCGTGTCGACGGCCGAGCCAAGCAGGTCGACCGCCTAGAGAGCCCCGACGTCGAGATCATGACCGACTCGACGACGTTCATCCAGCTCGCCTGCGGACGCATCGATCCCCAGGTCGCGATCGACTCCGGCGCGATCGAGTGGAACGGCGACGCTCAGCTCGGCGAGCGGGCCGCCCGCAACCTCAGGTTCACGATGTGACGAGTCGCCCCGAGTCCGTCGACTTCCACTTCGACGTCATGTGCCCCTACGCGTACCAGACGTCGCTGTGGATCCGCGAGGTGCGCGACCTGACCGGGCTCACGGTGAACTGGCGCTTCTTCAGCCTCGAGGAGATCAACCGCCAGGAGGGCAAGAAGCACCCGTGGGAGCGGGAGTGGTCCTACGGCTGGTCGATGATGCGCATCGGGGCCCTGCTGCGCCGGAACTCGATGGCCGACCTCGACGCATGGTACGGCCGGGCCGGCCGGGCTCTGCACGTCGACGGACACAAGCCGCACGAGAAGGCCGTCGCCCAGCACCTCCTCGAGGAACTGGGCTTCGACCCGGGGCTCGTCGACCAGGCGATAGCCGATCCCACCACCAGCGACGAGGTGATGGCCGAGCATCAGCGGGTGGTCGACGCCAGCGGCTACGGGGTGCCGACGATGTTCTTTCCCGACGGGCAGTGCCTCTTCGGGCCGGTCCTCATCGATCCGCCCACCGGGGAGGCGGCCCGTCGGCTCTGGGACGCCGTCGTCGCCTGGACGGAGTTCCCTCACCTCTACGAGCTCCAGCGGCCGAAGACCCGTGACGACGAGCGGCTGATCGCCGAGACCTTCCGCCCTTACGTGGAGGCTCGCGACTGGGTATCGATCAATCGCGGCGAAGTCATCAGCTTCGGCGCCCCCGGGGCCTCATCGGCGGGAAAGGCGCCCGACGCAAAGGATTAACGTGGCATCGCGGGCGCGGGGCAACCTCCGCTACGTTGTCCGGAATGAGTGACAAGTGCCTTGCGTACGAGCCCCGCGGCGCGGTCGCGATCGTCACCATCGATGACGCTCCGCACAACCGGATGACCCTCGCGTTCATGGACGCGCTCGAGTCGCTCGTCGCCACGATTGCCTCCGACGCGGCGATTCGCGCCGTCGTCATCACTGCCGCCGGGGACAGGAACTTCTCAGTGGGCATGGACCTCAAGGAACTCGCCGGCGCATTGAGCGATCCCGGACGAATCGACGTGATTCTCGACCAGCGTCTGCGGGTGCTGGCGGCAATCGAGAACATGGACAAACCGTGGATCGCGACCCTCTTCGGTAACTGTCTGGGAGGCGGACTGGAGCTCCCGCTCGCCTGCCACTTCCGTGTCGCTGCGCTGGAGGGCGCGCGTATCGGTCTGCCGGAACTGCACCTTGGCACCGTCCCGGCCTGGGGCGGGAGCGCGCGGTTGGCGCGGCGCATCGGCCGCGATCGAGCAGTCGATCTGATCCTTCGCGCCAAGACTGTGTCTGGCCCCGAGGCGTTGCGCCTCGGGCTTGTGACCGAGGTCTGGCCCAACGCCGAGCTGAAGCAGAAGGCAATTGACCTCGCGGACGAACTAGCGGCGATGCCGCGGCTGGCCGTGGCGTTGATGCTTCGGTGTCTGGTGAGAAGCGATGACAAGACGCTGGAGGTGTCATTCCGCGACGAACGCGCCGCTTTTCATGCGACGCTCGGTAGTCCCGACCAGGTCGAGGGCATCATGGCGTTCATGGAGAAGCGGCAGCCCGTCTTCAGTCGCGAGTAACTCGGGCGACACGGGATGGCCGTCCTATCGGGATTCAGGCGTCAGGCTGCCCCCAGTCGGACTCGAACCGACACTGGGCGGATTTTAAGAACGACAGTGCGGGTTAATGTGACCAGCGGAAACGGGTAGCTGAAAACTTCAAATCGCTTGCGGGACAGCGATTTTCGATGTTGCCAGTACGGTCGCGGTACGGCTCCGGTGCGGCTACAAATCGCCGCCGGTCGCGTACACGCCGCGTACACGGAGATGTTAGCTACGCGGTCCAGTCCTCGCTCTGCAGGGCCTCGATCCGGGGATCGACACGCTGGGCGGCAAACCCCACCCGGCGGCAGCGCTCGACTCCTTACTCCAGGGTGCGAACGTGGATCTCGTGCCCGCGTGCGGCGAGCTCGCCCAGCAGCGCGCAGAATGGGAACAGATGACCGATCGCCGGCGAGGTGTATGCCAGCACTACCGCGATCGCCTACCTCGTCCGTGATCGGCGAACAGACCAATCCAGCCCGTCGGCGGCGACGAATCGATCAATGGCGTGACCGTATTGGTTATGCACCCTTCACTACGTGCGGGTTGAAGCAAGGTTTGTTTCGTACTGGCAGGCTAAGAGGCATGCATATAACCACAGGGGTACGCGATCCGGCGGCGAGTTTCCCGCTCGCGGCAACCGTGGATGATCGCGGCGAGCGGCATAGAGCCAATCGCGCCGTTGCGGTCAGCGCCGCAGGGTTGGCGGTCACGGGCCTTATTGAGTTGGCCATCGCGCTGGTGTCGGGATCGGTGGCGTTGCTCGGTGACGCCTTGCACAACCTCTCCGATGTGTCCACCAGCCTGTTGGTGTTCGTCGGGTTCCGGGCCTCCCGCAAAACCGCGACCGAGCGTTATCCCTACGGCTACGAGCGGGCCGAAGACCTCGCCGGGATCGGTGTCGCTCTGGTCATCTGGGCCAGCGCCGCATTCGCAGGCGCGGAGAGTGTCAACAAGCTGATCCACCACGGCACCACCCAGCATCTTGGCTGGGGCATCGGTGCTGCCGCGGTGGGGATCCTCGGCAACCAGCTGGTGGCCCGATACAAACTGGTCATCGGTCGCAAGATCCAATCGGCCACCCTGATCGCCGACGCCAAACACTCCTGGCTCGACGCGCTGTCCTCGGCGGGGGCGATGCTGGGGCTTATCGGTGTGGCGGTCGGTTGGCCGGGGGCTGACGCCGTCGCGGGTCTGCTCGTCACCGGGTTCATCTGTCACGTCGGCTGGGAGGTGAGCAGCGAGATCGCACACCGGTTACTCGACGGCGTCGACCCCGCCGTCATCACCACCGCGGAGGCCACCGCCGCCCAAACCGAAGGTGTGCTGCACGCGCACGCTCGTGCCCGATGGACCGGACGAACGCTGCGCGTGGAGGTTGAGGGCTGGGTTGCGTCGGCGACCACCGTCGCCGACGCGGACCGCATCGGACGGGTAGTGGCGGATCGGCTCGGCACTGAGTTGCCCGAGATGCGCAGCTTCACCTGGACAGCCCGCGGCGTCTGAGGCTAAGCGGTGTCACCTTGCGCTGGAATGAACGTAGCGATTGTGCACCCAGACGGTCCATGCCTTTGAGCGCCGCATGTGGGACAACACTCAGTGTTCCGGATAACGGTCTTGCAGCGGGTTATGGGCGGCACCATAGCTTTGGCGGCGCAACGACAGGGCCGCCGAGAGGCCCCGTTAGCGGAAGTACGATTCGTCCCACGCATCCATGCGGCGCTTGCGTACCTGGTCAAGTTTCTGGTCAAGCGCCGTTTGCTCAGCTTCGATCGCGCGACCAGCACCACGGACTGCGTTGTAGATAGCATCGTCCAGTTTGCACAGATCCTCGGCGGACACTTCCTTTGATACGAAAACCGAGAAACGAATACAGTCGTCGACCACGGCGATGTCGATCTTTGGTGCCGGACTGAGTTGACGACGGAAGTGGTTGGCCAGCGCCTGCATCCAATGTTTCGGCCAGGGCGGAAGTGGCCTCAGATCGTAGACAATGATCGCCAGTTCGCCGTTGTAGATGCCAGTGGGCGCCTGCGTGCGGCTAAAGCATGGTCGTGCCCGCGTCGGCCGGTCCTCTTGGTCGTCCTCTTCGCCGCTCACCGTGAACCTCCGGCCTCCGGTCTACCAGGGTGTGGAGCACCTTGTGGAGAACCGCGTCGACGAGCGGCAGGTTGTCGTTTCAGGCGTTGGGGGTCTTACCCAAGTACGTCTTCCGCATCGTCGGCGTGGGTGGCCAAACCTTGGTCGAGATGAGTCCGCGTCCGCCGGCAGGTCTGCATCCGTGTGAGGCCAAGACGCCAGAGGGCCGGCGGCCCACGACCATGCACCCGGGTCGGCTCCGCAATGCGCGAGAATCGAGGTGATCGCCATGGACGTGTTGGTCAACGGGCTGGGTCAGTTGGAATCACCGAGGTGGCACGACGGCCGCCTGTGGTTCGCTGACTGGACCGCTGGAGCCATCCGCACCCTCAGCGGCCCGCATACCAGCAGGGTTGAAATCGAACACCGCTCGCTGCCATTATGTTTCGACTTTCTCCCCGACTCGACGTTGCTGCTCGCGTCGGGACCCGAGCAGGCTATCCTGGCGGCGTCCGCCGGGACAGCGCTGACCCGATATGCCGACTTGTCGGGATTGTCGCGCTACGGCAGCAACGACCTCGTCGCCGACGGCCGGGGCAACGTCTACGTCAACAACGTCAACTTCGACTTCGCCGCCGGGCCCCCCGACGGTGAGCCCGCCCCCGGGTTTATCGCCCTGGTCACCCCGGACGGTGACGCGCGGGTGGTCGCCGAGGATCTGTCGTTCCCGAACGGGATGGCGGTGACGGCCGACAACTCCACCCTGGTCGTCGCCGAGTCCTACCGGCACCGGCTCACCGCGTTCGACATCGGCGTCGACGGCTCCCTGGCGAACCGGCGTCTGTGGGCAGATGTCGGCCGCCACTCACCCGACGGAATCTGCCTCGACGCCGACGCAGCGGCCTGGTACGCCGACGTCGGCGACCGGTGCTGCGTACGCGTCGGCGAGGGGGGCGAGGTCCTGAATCGGGTGCACCTCGACCGCGGTGCGTTCGCCTGCATGCTGGGCGGCGATGACCGCTCGACCTTGTTCGTGGTCGCCGCTCACTGGCCCGGCGCGGAACACTTCATGGATCAAACCGCTTGGGACGGGACCATTTACAGCGCACCCGCCCCGGCACCCGGAGCGGGATGGCCCGGTCAATCGGGTTAACCGGCCCTCGGGTCGTCCTAGGCTGCCCCGAGTCAGGCTCGAACCGACACTGGGCGGATTTTAAGTCCTCCAGACCGGGTTTGCGGCCGATTTCAGCTAACTCGCATTCTCACTGGTAGAGAGCTTCCGCTAGCCACGATTCATTCTGTGCGACAACGTATCTCGACCTCGGACGCCGCACCACCGCAGACCATCGTGTGACTTCCGCAGGTTTGCGGTGGGGTTGCGTAAACCCCTAGCTGCTGGGTTGACGCTGGGGTGAGATTTGCCGCCGTAGCTAACGTTGGTGGTCACCGCGACGCGGGGTTGTAGCCTCACCACGGCGGTGGGTGCTGGGGGGTGAGATCGACGAGAACGGCGACAGCGAGTCGCTTCGCCTGCCGGATTGTTCATCGCCGTCGGAGGTTTTGGCGGCGTACGCCGACGGATTTACAGTCCATTCCCGCCATTTGCGGCCGGCTGCAGCTAATCCGCGTTCGTGCTGGTAGACAGCTTGGGCCAGCCCGGGTTTCGTTGTTGCGCAAAAACTCTCATGATGGACCGACCAACTTCCGCAGGTTATCGGTTGACTTGCGGAGGTTTGCGGGAAACCAGCGTTAAGTCCTGGCTGCTGGGATCGCGGTGGGACGAGATTGTGGGTGCAGCAAATTTTGCTGCTTTGCACGTCGGTCGGCTTAGCCCCCGATTCGGCGTCCCCTCAACTACCCAGACGCATCGCGTTCATGCCGGAGCCCGTGCTCTCCCGTTCGAGCCGATCAAGTGTGGTGTGGTGGCTGTTGCAGGGCGACCGCACGCACGAATGCATCGGCGAAAACGTCACAGCTTTCCGCCAGATCCGGCAGGGCGAGCTGCGGCACGTTGATGAGCCCGGGCCGCATGATCGAATGCACCGAAATGGGGCTGATCAGCTGTTGAAGGAGTAAGGATCGAGGGATCTCGCGGATCCGGCCGGCGGCGACTTCGCCGTCCAGCCACCTGCTCAGAACGGCGATCATGCGCAGAGCGCCGTGTTCGACGAGAACGCTGGCGCCAGATCCGGCCGGACGGGCCATGGTCTCGGCGAGCACGGCCGAGAGCACGCGCGGCTCGCGGAGATAGAGGTCCGCCAGTGAGCGATAGATCGCCCGCACCGTCTGAGTCAGCTCAGCTGACGACGAACCGGCGACAACGCCTTCGATTTCCAACGGAGGGATGTAGCGGTCATAGACCACTTGCAACAGGCCGCCGCGTCCACCGAAGACGGCATAGAGGCTGTGCACCGAGCATTCGGCCTGGGCGGCGACCGCCTCCAATGTCGCCGAGGCGATGCCGCCGGCACTGATCAGTTCGGCCGCCGCCTCCACTGCCCGCAGCCTCACCGGAGGGCGTCCTCCCGGATCCACACCGAAGTCGCGCACCGCGTCGTCCAACGCCCTGCGCGAACCACCGAGCTGGCGCAACAGCGTGCTGCGCGACACCCCGAGCGCATGCGCGATCATGACAATCGGCACGTCGGCAACATCTCTCCCGAGTCGCTCAGCCGAGCGCAACGTCGCCTGAATGACGTCGGCGGGCACCGGGTTCGACCGGCGAGACCTGCGTCGTGACACACGTCTAGACCTACCACGTAAACAGGTTTCAACCCGGGCAAAGCCGGTTACCTACTGGCAAATAGGTTTTGGGCCCGCCAAGTCCAAGCGTTTCGCCCGGTCAGCCCGGAGGGAGAGGGAGTATGGCCGAACGCGGTGCCGAACCCCCCGTCCCACGCGGCCGCCGGTTATTTCTGCGAGCGGTGCGCCATCTGTTCAGTCCGTTGCGCCCCGACGATTATCTCGAGATGGTCAACCCGCTGTGGACGACCAAAGAGTTGCGCGGAAAGGTCGAGCGGGTCGAGCCGCAGGGCTCGGAAGCGGCCAGCGTACTGATTCGGCCAGGGTATGAGTGGCAGGGCCACAAGCCGGGCCAGTATGTACGGCTTGGCTTGGTCATCGACGGCCGGTACCACTGGCGCGCGTATTCGCTGACTTCGGATCCGCAGCCGGAGGACGGGCTGATCAGCGTCACGCCCAAGAAGGTGGACAGCGGCGTGGTGTCGCCGTACCTGGTGCAGAAAATACAGCCCGGAGAGGTGGTGCGCCTCGGCGAAATAGAGGGTGTCTTCACCTTGCCCGAGCCGTTGCCCGCCAAAATGCTGTTCATCAGCGCCGGCAGCGGCATCACGCCGATCATGAGCATGCTGCGCAGCCTTGATCACCGCGGGAAGCTGGGCGACGTGGTGGTGTTTCATTCCGCCCGCACCCGCGAGCAGGTGATGTTCCTGTCAGTGCTCGAAGACCTCGACCGCCGCCACGAACATATGCGGCTGGATCTGCGGCTCACCGCCGAACGTGGCCGACTCTCACCGCACGACTTGGACGAGTTGTGTCCGGACTGGCGCGAACGCGAAGCATTCTGTTCGGGCCCGGGCGAACTGCTCGATGCGATGATCCAGCACTGGGAGGACAACGGCGACCCGGATCGGCTGCACTACGAGCGGTTCCAGCCGAAGATCGGCGGTAACGCCGGCGAGGGCGAAGGCGGTGAGGTTACCTTCCTCGAAAGCGAGACCGCTGTCGAATGCGATGGCGGCACACCCATTTTGGAAGCCGGCGAGCAGGCCGGTCTGAACCTTGCGTACGGCTGCCGAATCGGAATCTGCCACACCTGTGTTGGGACGTTGAAGTCTGGCAAGGTGCGCGACCTGCGTTCGGGGGATGTCACCGAGCCGATCGGTCAGGACGTGAGGATCTGTATCCACGCTGCTGAAGGTGACGTGGAGTTCGAACTGTGATTGTGAAGGAGTCACCGTGACCACTGCTGTCGAAAGCCCGCTCGCCCGTCTGAGCGAGCAGGAACTGGAAAAGCTCGCCAAAGAATTCGACGCGATCCACGACGAGGTTTTCGCTGAACTCGGCGACCGCGACCGCCATTACATCAAGACGGTGATTTCAGTACAGCGCCAGATCGTCGTGGTCGGACGAGTGCTGCTGCTGGCCTCGCGGTCACGAACCGCGTGGGTACTCGGCACGGCCTGTTTGGGAATGGCCAAGATCCTGGAGAACATGGAACTCGGCCATAATATCCTTCATGGTCAATGGGATTGGATGAATGATCCCGACATCCATTCCTCCGTCTGGGACTGGGACACCGCCTCGACGGCGCAGGCGTGGAAGCACTCGCACAACTACATCCACCACACCTATACCAACATCCGCGGCAAGGACAAGGATCTCGGCTACGAGATCATGCGGATCGACCCCAACCAGAAATGGCGCCCCGCCAATCTCGGTCAACCGCTCTACAACCTGCTGCTTACGCTCCTGTTCGAATGGGGCGTGGCCCTGCACGATACCGACGTGGAGGCGCTGTGGAGAGGCCAGAAGACGATGGCGGACCTCAAGGAGGACTTTCGAGGGATCGCCGGTAAGGCGCGCCTGCAGATCATCAAGGACTACGTCGGCTGGCCGGCGATCAGCGCCGGTGCCTTCGCACTCGCCCAGCTGGCCCTTCGTGGCCGGATCGACCAGCCGGCAGAGTCGCGCGTGGCCAAGCGACTTCGCAAGATATCGAGCAAGGGCCGAATCGGCGCCACGGCGACCTTGCTCGACCGGTTCATGCCCGGTGTTGAAAGCACCTTCCTGCGTACCCTGGCGGCCGACGCGCTGGCCAACCTGATCCGCAACGTGTGGGCACACGCGATCATCTTTTGCGGACACTTCCCCGACCAGACATACACATTCAGTGAAGAAGAGGTGGAGAACGAGACCCGCGGCGGGTGGTACGTCCGCCAGCTGATCGGCGCAGCCAACATCGAGGGCAGCCCACTGTTCCACGTCGTCAGCGGCAACCTGGGTTACCAAGTGGAGCACCATCTGTATCCCGACATGCCCAGCAGCCGGTACTCCGAGATCGCACCGAAGGTCAAAGACATCTGCGAGCGCTATGCGTTGCCCTACAACTCCGGGCGGTTCTCCAAACAGTGGTTTACGGTGCACCGCAGCATCTTCCGGTTAGCGTTCCCAGGCGGGAAGCCCCGGCCGAAGCCTGGGCCGTACCACAGCCCCGAGCGGCGCACCGGCCCCGACGGTCCCAGTGAGGCCAGCCGATTCCGCGACCGAGTCCCCGCCGAACACCCGGACGCCGGACCGGAACACGCATCGGGCGGCGTCGAGGTAGAGCCGCCGCCGCGCGGCAACGACTGACGCTCCAAACAGATCACCGAACCGTGTAAGTAACCCCGCGACATCTGGGGTGCGTACCAGCACCAGGCCCTTCAGCAGAAACTGGCGAGGCAGCGCCGAAGGACGGGCACCTGAAAGTGCACGCGTCACGTAACGAATTGCCGTCCTGCACCAGCCCGTTATGCCCTACCGGCTGTCAGTCGTCGTCGCGGGATGTGGGTCCAACCGGTTGTAGGCGGCGGTGAACGCCGCTGCACCCTGTAACAGCTGGTCGCGCTCGTGCTGGGTCATCTGGCCGGCGACGCGGCCGAACAGCTCGACACGTTGGCGGACGAGGTCGTTGAGGATGGCGCGTCCCGCCTGGGTCAGTTCCAGGAGGGTCGCACGCCGATTGTGGGGCGCGACGCGGCGGGTGATGAACCCGGCGTCGGCGAGCCGGTCACTGAGACGGCTGGCGCTGGACGGGACCAGGTCGAGATCCTCCCCCAATTCGGTGACCAAGCTGGGGCCAAGGCGCTGCAGCGATTGCAGCGCGCGCAGCGGCGCGAGCCCGATGCGCTTCTCGACCTCCTCGAGCACCACGACGTTCAACGCAAAGAGACCGCGCGTCGCGCGCTCTAGTTCGGCGGGGTAGCTGTGGGGGGGCATCGCGTCGTCAACGGCGCCTGGTGCTCCGGCCGGCTTGGCAGTCATGGGCCACCAGCATACATCCACCAGGCACGTTATGCGCCTCCGTAGATATCTGGTTTACACGTCATCCATTCTGGATATACCGCCGATAGCACGAAGACATCCGCTTCGTATGGAGCGTCGCGATCAGACGTGTGGAAGGCGGGAAGTAACGGTGGCGCGAGATACGAGGGGGCCGGTGCCTGGCGCGACGTCGGGCTTGCGCCGGGTCAGCCTCAACCCGCCGCATTGGCGCCAGGCGCGCTGGCTGCTGGCCGCGGAAGCGGCAGCCGCGGCCAGCATCGGCGTGGCGGGGCTGATCGGCGTCGCCGTGACACCAGGCGGCGGATTCCGGGTCGTGGGTGTGCCGCTCACCGCGGCGCTGAGCGCGGTCATGCTGGCCATCGGAGCGGCCGCGGCAGCGGCGATGATCCATCGTCGGGCGGCGAAGCTGTTCAGCGCCGGTGTGAGCGCTGCCGCGGTGGCGTTGATGGTGATTTGCGCTGTGGCCGCAGCGCATCACGATCCGGGTCCGCTCGGGTTCACCGCGCCGGCCATCCTGATGTGGGCCGTGTTGTTCTGCTACAACCTCGGCCTCGGTATGTGGTTGCTCCCTGACCAGATCCAAGGCCCCGAATGGTTACCGCGGCGGAACAACCGACACCACAACGGATCCTCGGACACCGCGACCGGGTCGGATGTGCCATGACCGCTGGTATCGGTGATCCGCACGTGTTGCGGGAGTATGCGCTGCTGGCCGACGGGCAGCGCGGCGCGTTGATCGGCCCGCGCGGCGACATCAGCTGGATGTGTGCACCCCGCTGGGACAGCGAGGCGGTGTTCGCGGCCCTGATCGGCGGCCAGGGGATCTTCGCCATCACGCCACGATGCCGTTTCGTCTGGGGTGGGTACTACGAGGACGGCAGCCTGATCTGGCGATCCCGATGGGTGACCACCGACGGCATCATCGAATGCCGCGAAGCGCTGGCCTACCCCGGTGATCCTCACCGGGTGGTGCTGATGCGCCGAGTGATCGCGGTGCGCGGCGACGCCTGCGTTGGGCTGTTCTTCGCGCCGGCCGCAGGATTCGGCCGCCGCGGCATGAAACATCTGGCCCGAGACGGCCGCGGCTGCTGGCACGCCTACTGCAGCGATCTGCGGGTGTCACTGCATGGCGCCTCGCACGCCACCGCGACCCCCGACGCAAACGGTGTCACCTCGCTGCAAGCCGACCTCAAGGTGCCCGAGGGAGCCTGCCACGATGTCGTCGTCGAACTGTCCGACAGCCCATCCGCAGCGCCGCTTCCCGACGCCGAGGCCCTGTGGGTGAGCACCGAAAACAATTGGGCGGCAAATGTCCCCGCGCTGAGCACAAGCATCGCGGTCCGTGATGCCCGCCATTCCTACGCCGTGCTGCGCGGGCTGACCAACTCCGGCGGGGGCATGGTCGCCGCGGCGACGATGAGTCTGCCCGAGCGCGCCGAGCAAAGCCGCAACTACGACTACCGCTACGCGTGGGTTCGCGACCAGTGCTACGCGGGTCAGGCCGTAGCTCTCGACGGGCCGCACGGGTTGCTCGACGACGCCGTCAGCTTCGTCGCCGAGCGGCTCCTTGCCGATGGGTCCGACCTCAAGCCCGTCTACACCCTTGACGGTCGCGCGGTGCCCGACGAACGTTCACTACGGCTGCCCGGATATCCCGGCGGCACCGACGTCCTCGGCAACCATGCCCACGCCCAGTTTCAGCTCGACGTCTTCGGCGAAGCGCTGCTGCTGTTCGCCGCGGCGGCCCGGCACGACCACGTCGACAGCCAGGCCTACCGCGCCGTGACCGCCGCAGTTTCCGCCATCGCGGAGCGCTGGCAGCAACCGGACGCCGGCGTTTGGGAGCTCGACCCCCGGCGCTGGACCCACTCGCGACTAACCTGCGTGGCCGGCCTACGTGCGATGGCCGCGCAGGCCCCCGCCCGCGATGCGGCCGAATTTGACGCGTTGGCCGACACCATCCTGTCCGACGCCACCGACTGTCTGCACCCCAGCGGGCATTGGCAGCGTTCCCCCGACGACCCGGGGGTCGACGCCGCCTTACTCGTCCCCGCGATCCGCGGCGCGCTGCCCTCCGAGGACCCGCGCAGCATCGCCACGCTCCAGGCCGTGACCGATGAGCTCGAACAAGACGGCTTCATCTACCGCTTCCGCCATGACGGGCGCCCGCTGGCCGAAGCCGAAGGGGCGTTCCTGCTGTGCGGATTCTGGACCGCGCTCGCGCACCACCAACAGGGCGACATCGCCACGGCCATGCGGTATTTCGAACGTAACCGCGCCGCCTGCGGCCCGCCGGGCCTGTTCGGGGAGGAATACGACGTCGTGCAACGCCAGTTGCGGGGCAACATCCCGCAGGCCTTCGTGCACGCCCTGCTCATCGAAACCTCACTACGACTGGCACACCCACCGCGCCGCGCCGATCACTCGCTCGGCGTCGTCCCCGCGTCGGTGGACGAGCACAGGAAGGAACCGTCATGACCGCCTTCTCGCCACGCACTGTGGTGATCACCGGAGCCAGCGCGGGCATCGGGCGCGCCGCCGCGCGGGCGTTCGCGGCGCGCGGTGACCGCATCGCGCTGCTGGCCCGCGGCGAGGCCGGCCTTGCCGGCGCCGCCGACGACGTCGAGGCAGCCGGCGGCCAGGCGGTGTGCATCCCCACCGATGTCGCTGACTACAACCAGGTCGACGCCGCCGCCACGAAAGCCGAGCAGGCATTCGGGCCGATCGACATCTGGGTCAACGTCGCGTTCACGTCGGTGTTCGCACCGTTCACCGAGATCACCGCCGAGGAGTTCCGCCGGGTCACTGATGTCAGCTACCTGGGTTTCGTGCACGGCACCATGGCCGCGCTGGCCCGGATGCGCTCCCGGGACGCCGGAACGATCGTGCAGGTCGGCTCTGCGCTGGGGGCGCGGGCCATCCCGTTGCAATCGGCGTATTGCGGCGCCAAACACGCCATCAACGGATTCACCGAGTCGGTGCGTACCGAGCTGATGCATGAGCGGAGCAATATCCACATCACCGTGGTGCAGATGCCGGCGCTGAACACCCCGCAGTTCTCCTGGGTGCTGTCGCGGCTGCCGCGCCATCCCCAGCCCGTGCCGCCGATCTATCAACCCGAAGTCGCCGCTCGCGCCATCGTGCATGCCGCCGACCACCCCCACCGCAAGCAGTACTGGGTGGGCGCCAGCACCGCCGCCACCATCTTGGGACAGCGCACGATGCCGGCCGTGCTGGATCGCTATCTGGCCAAGACCGGCTATGCCTCGCAGCAGACCGGCCAGCGTGTCGCTCGTGACCGTCCCAGCAACCTGTGGGAACCGCTGGACGACACCGACGGCGCCGACCATGGCGCCCACGGCGCCTTTGACGCCCGGGCGCTGAGCCGCTCCCCGCAGCTGTGGCTGGCCCGGCATATGCGGTCGCTGTCGATCGCCGCCGCTGCCGGTGCGGCACTAACCGCCGGTGGTGCCGCGTGGACGCGCCACCGCCACTGAATCGTCCGCGGCGTTGATCCGCGAGACGCCGAACCAACGCCAGAACCATTGGAGGAAAAGACATGGCAGACACCGTCGGCGACGTCCTGCTCGCCCGGCTGCGCGACTGGGGTGTTCAGCAAGTCTTCGGATATCCCGGGGACGGCATCAACGGGCTGCTGGCGGCGTGGCAACGCGCCGAGAACCGCCCGCAGTTCGTGCAGGCCCGCCACGAGGAGATGGCCGCGTTCGAGGCCGTGGGCTTCGCCAAGTTCTCCGGCCAGGTTGGGGTGTGCGTGGCCACCAGCGGGCCCGGGGCAGTGCACCTGCTCAACGGCCTGTATGACGCCAAACTCGATCACGTTCCGGTGGTGGCCATCGTCGGGCAGACCGAACGCTCCGCTATGGGTGGGTCCTACCAGCAGGAGATCGACCTGCTCAGCCTGTACAAGGACGTCTGCAGCGACTACGTGCAGATGTGCACGGTGCCCCAACAGCTGCCGAACCTGATCGACCGGGCGATCCGTGTGGCGCTCAGCGAGGGCGCGCCCACGGCCATCATCGTGCCCTCCGACGTGTTCGAGCTGAAGTACGAGCCGCCGGGTCACGCGTTCAAACAGGTGCCCTCCAGCCTGGGACTGTCCGCGGCGCGCGTCGTGCCTGACGACGCCGCGGTCCGCCAGGCCGCCGATCTGCTCAACGCCGGCCACAAGGTGGCGATGCTGGTCGGCCAGGGCGCGCGCGGCTGCGCCGCCGAGCTGACCGAGGTCGCCGACCTGCTGGGTGCCGGCGCCGCCAAGGCGCTGCTGGGCAAGGACGTGCTGCCTGATGACCTGCCGTGGGTGACCGGCTCGATCGGGCTGCTGGGCACCACCGCCAGCTGGCATCTCATGCGCGACTGCGACACACTGCTCACCGTTGGGTCCAACTTCCCCTACACCCAGTTTTTGCCGGACCTCGACCAGGCCCGCGCGGTGCAGATCGACCGCTCCGGCAAGTGGATCGGCATGCGCTATCCCTACGAGATCAACCTCGTCGGCGACGCCAAAAGCACTCTGCAAGCACTGATTCCGTTGCTTGAACGCAAGCCGGACCGGTCCTGGCGCCAAGAGATCGAAAAGCAGGTGGCGAGTTGGTGGACCACCGTGCAGCGCACCGCGATGACCGACGCCGACCCGCTCAACCCGATGCGGATCTTCTGGGAATTCTCCCAGCGGCTGCCCGACAACGCGATCATCGCCGCCGATTCCGGCTCGGCCGCCAACTGGTATGCCCGCCACCTGAAATTCCATGCAGGAGTGCGCGGTTCGCTGTCGGGCACACTGGCCACGATGGGTCCCGGCGTGCCGTATGTCATCGGCGCGAAATGGGCACACCCCGAGCGGCCCGCGATCGCCTTCGTCGGCGACGGCGCCATGCAAATGAACGGCATCAACGAACTGATCACCATCAGCAAGTACTGGCGGCAATGGTCCGACCCGCGGTTGATCATCGCCGTCCTGCACAACAACGACCTCAACCAGGTGACCTGGGAAATGCGAGCGATGGAGAACTCTCCCAAATTCGAAGCGTCCCAATCGCTTCCCGACGTCGACTTCGCCGGCTTCGCCCGCAGCCTCGGTCTGCACGGCGAGAACATCGACCAGCCCGGCGCGCTCGGTGACGCGTGGGACCGCGCCCTTGGAGCCGACCGGCCCACCGTGCTGGACGTGCGTTGCGACCCCGACGTCCCGCCGATCCCGCCGCACGCCACCTACGACCAGGCGAAATCACTCGCGCACGCGGTCCTGGCCGGCGACGAGGACGCCAGAGGCTTCATCAAGCAGGGCGTGAAACAGAAAGTGCAGCAATATCTTCCCGGCGAGAAGAAGGACCGCTCATGAACCCCGTGCGCGCCGCGCTACACGCGATCCGCACCGGCCGCTTCGAACGCACCCTCTCGGCGCTGACCGCGGCCGGCGCCGCCGTCACCACCGCCGAGATCTACCTGTCCCACGACGGCGCCAGCTTCGGCAACAAGATGATGTACTGGCCGATCGTCGTCGTGCCCACCGCGGTACCGGCCGGCCTGGCGGGGTTCTTCTCCCGCCGCGCAGCACGCACCGTGCTGCCAGCGGCCAGCGCACTGATCGTCGCCAACGGCCTGCAGGGCGCCTATCTGCACCTGCGGGGCATCCGCCAGCGGCCCGGCGGGCTGACGAAATACAACCTGGAATCCGGGCCGCCCGCGTTCGCGCCACTGCTCGCGTCGCTGGTCGGAGGAATGGGGCTGCTGGCCGCGCTGCTGCGCCGCGAAGACCTCCCTCTGCCCGGTGACGGGGCGAGCTGATGCCGTTTCGCCCGCCCGACCGGCACGGGATCACCCCCCAAAACCGGGGCCGGTTCCCGGGTTTCGACGTGCTGGCCCAAGCCGACCAGTGGGACCAGGTGACCGCCGGTGTCGTTCTTGCCCGGTTGGCGCTGCCCAAGATGCTGTCGTTCTTCACCCCTGCGGAAGTCGCGGTAGCCGCTCCCCTGCTCGATCTGCTGCTGGCCCAAGACAGCGACCCCAAAGTGCCGGTGCTGGCGCTGATCGACGCACGGCTGGCCACCGGCGAGACCGACGGATGGCATTACGACGACATGCCCGAAGACGGGCAGGCCTGGCGCGACACCCTGGCCGGGCTGGACAGCGACGCCCGCGGACGCTGCGGCGCCGGCTACGCCGAGCTCACCGCACCGCGGCAGGCCCGGCTGCTCCAAGACGTCCAGCACCTCGCCGACGGCGGCCAGGAGTGGCACGCCTGGTCAGCTGGCCACGTGTGGAGTTTGTGGACGCGGTATGCCAGCACTGCGTTTTACTCCCACCCCTGGGCGTGGAACGAGATCGGGTTCTCCGGGCCGGCCTATCCCCGCGGCTACCTCAACCCCGGCGTCAACGCCCGCGAAAGCTACGAGGTCGCCGAGCACCACGACCTCGACCCGGTCCCCTTCGCCGCGCGCGTGGAGCGCGCCCGCCGCGCCGACGACGACCTGCCCGAACGGCATTCCCATGCGTGACACGCGCGCAGTCCGGAAGCGCAACGCGTCGGCCTGGCTGCTGCCCAACAACGGGGCCCGCACCAACCACCGGCTGCGCGCCGACATGCGCCGCTACCGCCCCGACGACGAGGTCGACGTCGTCATCGTCGGCGCCGGCGCCGGCGGCGCCACGCTGGGCCAGCGGCTATCCCGCGCCGGCTTCAGCGTGGTGCTGCTGGACGCCGGGCCGTTCTGGGACCCCGACACCGACTGGGTCAGCGACGAACGCGGCTCCCACGGCCTGTACTGGACCGAACCCCGCCAGATCGGTGGCGCGGATCCGGTTCCGCTGGGGTCCAACAACTCCGGCCGCGGAGTTGGCGGCTCAATGGTGCACTACGCCGGCTACACGCCGCGGTTTCATCCCTCCGACTTTCACACCCTCAGCAGCGACGGGGTCGGGGCCGACTGGCCCATCGATTACGCCGACCTGCGCCCCTACTACGAACAGATCGAAGCCGAACTGCCTGTGGCAGGCCAGGATTGGCCGTGGGGCGACCCGCACCGCTACCCGCATAGCGCCCATCCGGTCAGCGGCAACGGCCTGATCGCCCTGCGCGGCGGGCGCGCCCTGGGCATCGACATGCGCGTCGGCCCGGTGGCGATCCCCAACGGGCGCTTCGGCAACCGCCCGCACTGTATCTACCGCGGCTTCTGCATCCAGGGCTGCAAAGTCAACGCCAAAGCCAGCCCGCTGATCACTCATATCCCCGACGCCCTGGCACACGGCGCCGAAATCCGTCCCGACTGCCACGTCAGCCGCATCCTCGTCGACGACGACACTGGCCGGGCCACCGGCGTCGAATACCTGTACGCCGGCGCGCTGCATCGCCAACGCGCCCACGCCGTGGTCGTAGCCGGCTACTCCATCGAAACGCCCCGGCTGCTGCGGCTGTCGGCCAGCCGCCGCTACCCCGACGGACTGGGCAACGACCACGACCACCTCGGGCGGCACCTGATGGTGCAAGGCGCCCCACAAGTCGCCGGACGATTCGACGACGAGATCCGCATGTACAAGGCACCACCGCCGGAAGTCAGCAGCGAACAGTTCTATGAAACCGACCCCACAAAACCCTACCGGCGCGGCTTTTCCATCCAGACCGTCAGCCCGCTACCCATCACCTGGGCCGAACACGTTGCCGCACAGGGACACTGGGGCCAAACCCTGCGCGAGTACATGCGCGACTACGTCCACTGGGCCACCCTGGGCGCACTGTGTGAACTGCTGCCCCAACCCGACAACCGGGTCACCCTGGCCGACGAAACCGACCGCCACGGCCTGGCGGTCGCTCACTTCGCCTACACCCAATGCGACAACGACAAACAACTCATCACCGCCGCCAGCGACGTCATGTCCGAGCTGCTGCGCGCCGCCGGCGCCGAGGAGGTCATCACCATCGAACGCTATGCCCACCTGGTCGGCGGCGCCCGCATGGCGACCAGCCCGGAGGACGGGGTGATCGACGCCGAGCACCGGGTCTTCGGTGTGGACCGGCTCTACGTCGTCGACGGCAGCGTAATGCCCACCCAGGGCGCCGCCAACCCGGCCCTGACGATCATGGCGCTGGCCGCACGCGCCGCCGACCTCATGGCCCGCCACGCCGCCCGATCCTGATATTCACCAACATGGTTGCCCCGCAATGACTTCCCACACCATCGACCGCGTCGACGTCGGCACTTACACCGTGCCCACGCCTCACCCCGAGGCCGACGGCACCCTGCGGTGGACCGCCACCACCGCGGTGGTCGTCCATGTCCACGCCGGCGAAGCCACCGGCCTGGGCTGGACCTACAGCTCTGCAGCGGCCGCCACCGTTGTCGCCCACGATTTGGCCGATGTCGTGACCGGCCGCGACCCCGCAGACATCACCGGCGCATGGGAAGCCATGCACCGCGCCTGCCGCAACTACGGCACCCGCGGTCTGGTCGCCCAGGCTCTTAGCGCGGTCGACATCGCGCTGTGGGACCTCAAAGCCCACCTGCGCGGCCTGCCGCTGACCACCTTGCTCGGTCGCTGCCGCACGGCGGTGCCCATCTACGGCTCCGGCGGCTTCACCAACCTCGACGATGACCAACTCGCCGAACAAGTCAATGCATGGTGCACCGCCGGATGCACCGCCATGAAGATCAAAATCGGCCAGGACTGGGGCAACAACATTGACCGAGACCTCACCCGAGTCCACAAGTTGCGCGAACTAGCGGGCGACGGCGTGGAACTCATGGTCGACGCCAACGGCGCCTACACCCGCGCGCAGGCCCGCCGCGTCGGCGCCGCCCTCGACCACCTCGGGGCCACATGGTTTGAAGAACCGGTCAGCAGCGACGACACCGACGGCCTCAACATCCTGCGCCACACCGTGCGCTGCGATGTCGCCGCCGGCGAATACATCGCCGACCGCTACGACGCTCGGCGACTGGCCCCGGTGGTGGACTGCCTGCAACTCGACGCCACCCGCTGCGGCGGATACACGGGCTGGCTGGCGGCCGCATCCATCGCCGCCGCGCACAACCTCGATGTCTCCGCGCACTGCTCGCCTGCACTGCACGTGCCCATCGCCGCGGCAATCCCGCACCTCCGCCACATCGAATACTTCATCGACCACACCCGCCTCGACGCGCATCTGTTCGACGGCATCCCCAACCCGGCCGGCGGGGAGCTGCACGCCAATGTGTCGCAACCCGGTCATGGCGTGACCCTCGCGCCGCGCGCTGAGCGATACCGCCAACCGGTATAACCGGAAAAGGAGTACGGCCCATGACAACTCGCCCCAATGAGCGCCGACCGGATCAACCAACAAGACGCTACCGCTGCATCGAAGTTCTCCGTGGCGCATGGGGCGCCGCCCTGCTAGCCGTCCCCGAACAAGTCCTCCGCAGCGTCCACGGCCTGCGGGTCGACGCCAAAAGCCGCACTGTCGCCCGCATCCTCGGCGCCCGCCACCTCATCCAGGCCGCCCTATCCGGATACAAGCCCAGCCCCGAAATCCTCGCGATGGGCGTGTGGGTCGATACCGTCCATGCACTCACCGCACTCGGCCTCGCGGTCATCGACCACAGACGCACCCGTGCCGGCCTCACCGACACCGCCATCGCGGGAATGTGGGCCGCGGCAGGCTACCAAGATCTCAAGAGCGCCCGCACCACGCCACCCGCACACCAACGGATACGCGACGAACTCGCCATCATCGTCCTTGCCAGGGTCCCGGCCGGACGCTTCCTGCAGAAACAGATCGACAGAGCTCGACAAAGCGCCTAGAGCATCTGAGTCGATCCGATCTCGTGTCGCGAAAGCCCCCCAGCTCCCCGTCCCCGATGTGTCGGAGCGAACCGTCACGGGCTGCCGCGGAATCCGCTTCGACGAGACATTTGCTGCCCGGGCACGTCTTCGTAACGTGAAGCCCGATTACGGCCGCGATGGTTAGGTGCAAATCATCGGACTGACTAGCGTTTCGGCGGAGCGCGACCGTCGGGGTGCATCCGTGCCAGCACGGTTTCGTAGGTGATCCAGCCGACGAGTGCGGTCTTCTCCCGGTTCACGACCGGTAGTCCGGTACCACCGTGGCCGGCCAAAGCAGAAAGAATCTTTGGCGGGTCGTCGTCGATGCCGACGGTAGGCGCCGGATGCACAATAGTCGCAACGGTTTCCGGTGGGCTCTCGCCGTCGAGCGCCTCGGCCACGTCTTCGGCGGTGACGCAGCCGCAGTACTGTCCGTCGTCGTTGATGACGGGCACGATGCCCAGCGGTTCCGCCGTGAGCGCGGTGGCCGCAGCGTTCAGCGGGGTGCTGTCGAACAGCGGATCTGGGGGCGGCAGTGCCACTTCGGCCGCGGTGAAACGTGGCGCCGTCGCCGGCGGACCCGTGATCTCGATGCCGCGGCGCCACAGTTTGGCGGTATAGATGGTTTCTTTGGACAGCAGATGCGCTATTCCCGCGGCCATGACCACCGCGGTCATCAGTGGAAGAATGATCGAATACTCACCTGTGAGCTCGAACAAGATGATCACGGCCGTGATCGGCGCACCGGTAGCACCGCCGAGAGCCGCGCCCATGCCGATCAGTCCGTAAGCGCCCGCGTTCCCGACAACCGACGGGAACACGCCGTGGGCGATAAGGCCGAACGCCGACCCCGCCATCGCGCCGATGAACAGGGTCGGCGCAAAGACGCCGCCCGACCCGCCGATGCCGATGGTCAAGCTCGTCGCGAACATCTTGCCGACCATCAACAGCAGCAGCATCCCGATCACGTAGCGGCCCTCAACCGCATTCTGCAGCACGGGATACCCGACGCCGTACATCTGCGGTAGCGCAATCAGCAACGCCCCCAAAGCGATGCCCCCCACCGCGGGACGCGCCCATTCCGGCCCGCGCCATAACCAATCGCACGCATCTTCCACCAGATAGAGCACCTTTGAGAACGCCACTCCAACGACTCCGACGACGAGGCCGAGAACGATGTACAGGACATATTCGAAAGGACTGCGAACGGAGAACACCGGCAACGACAGGAACGGGTGATCGCCCAACATCGCACGACCGACCACCGCGGCGGCAACGCTGGAGAGCACCACGGCCCCAAAGGATTCCGCGGCGAAGTTGCGAAGAATCAGCTCCCCAGTCCGGTCAACACACCGACCACGATTGCTATCGGGACAAGCGCAGATGGCCGTTCGCGAAACCACGTCGTCCAAGCTCGACCGCGGGGCAACGGAATCCGCCGGGCCGAGGGGACATCATGGCCTCCAGACACGATAGCAGTATGCAATAGTTGTACTAGCTGCGATCCTGTGGGTATAGACGACGAGACCGCCTGAAGGCTCATCGCGACACTCGCGTTATGCAATAATTGCAATCCGCCATCGTCTGCCGTGATGGCCACCGGCCGCAGTGAACGTTTTCGGGAGGGAGCTAGATGCCCGCCGCCAAAGCGACGGACGCCGATGAATCGCTTGATGACGTCACCGACGCATTGCTAACCGCGTCGCGACTACTCGTGGCGATCTCTGCCCGCTCCATCGCCCTCGTCGACGACACCATCACGATCCCCCAGTTTCGAACCTTGGTGATTTTGTCGAACCGGGGACCGGTCAATCTGGCCACACTGGCCGGTCTGCTTGACGTCCAGCCGTCGACCACCGGCAGAATGGTCGACCGACTGGTCAGCGCGGGGCTGATCGATCGCAAACCACACCCGACTTCACGCCGCGAGCTCGTGGCCGCCCTGACGACTCGTGGCCGCAAGATCGTGCGCCAGGTCACTGCGAATCGCCGCCGCCAAATCTCGGAGATCGTCGAGAAAATTCCGCCGCGCGAACGACAGGGACTGGTGCGAGCCCTGACTGCGTTCACTGCAGCCGGTGGAGAACCCGCGGCCCACCTCGACGTCGATCTGTAGGCCAATCCGATCCGTGCGGCATTACATCTCGCACCTGACGCTGATCCACGGCTGGCTGCCGGCAGCAGCGCAACTGGTTGCCGCATCGGCTTTGGTGTGTGCGATCGGATGGCGGTCAACGCGCTGGCGCCTGGTCTGGATACCAGCGATGTTGGTCGGCGGTGCAGCGCTCGCAGTCTGGGCACACTCGTACATCGACTCGCTCGGCGTGGCCGGCGACCCGGCCCCGCCCGTGTTGTGGATCTGGATCGCCGCCACCGGGCTGGCGGTTGGGGTGCTGATCCTGGGCTGGCGCGGTGCGCAATGGTGGCGGCGAGCAGTGTCGGTACTGGCGGTGCCCATGTGTGTGCTCAGTGCCGCACTCGCAGTCAATTTATGGGTCGGCTACTTCCCCACCGTGCACACCGCGTGGAACCAGCTCACCGCCAGCCCGCTCCCAGACCAAACCGACCGGATGACAGTGACCGCAATGCAGCTGGCGGGCACACGGCCGGAAAAGGGCGTAGTTGTGCCGGTGAGCATCCCCGATAACGGGTCGAATTTTCACCACCGACAGGAGCTGGTCTACCTGCCACCCGCATGGTTCGCAACGAACCCTGCACCCCGGTTGCCAACAGTGATGATGATCGGCGCCGCACTCAATACATCCGCGGACTGGCTGCGCGCCGGCCACGCTATCCACACCATCGACGATTTCGCGGCCGCCCACGGCGGCAACGCACCGGTGCTGGTGTTCGTCGACGCCACCGGAGGGTTCAACAATGACACCGAATGCGTCAACGGCAGCCGAGGCAACGCCGAAGATCACCTCGTCAAAGACGTTATTCCATATATGATTTCGAACTTCCGGGTCAGCGCGAACCGGGTCAATTGGGGGATCGTGGGTTGGTCGATGGGCGGCACCTGCGCGGTCGATCTAACCGTCATGCATCCAGACCTGTTCACCGCCTTCGTCGACATCGCCGGAGATGCTGGACCCAATAGCGGAACCAAGGAGCAGACCATCGACCTATTGTTCGGCGGCAACGGCAGCGCCTACGCCGCGTACGAGCCGACCACCGTCATCACCAAACATGGCCGCTACAAGACGGTCTATGGCTGGTTCGACATCCCCGGAACACCGCAAGCACAACGCCGCCTCACAACAGCGGCAGGAATCGGTGCAGTCGCCGTCGAATCCCATGACGCGGCCACCAATCCCGAGGGCCAAGACTTCGCCGCCAACTCTCTGTGCACCATCGCCAGCACATGGGGTATCAGATGCGCTGTAGTCACACAACCAGGCAGACACGACTGGCCATTCGCGGCTCAGGCTTTCGCCACCTCGTTGCCCTTCCTGGCCGGACGGTTGGGCACACGGGGAGTGCCGAAGCTAACTTTGCCTGGTCTAGCTCCGGAAGCGCTGGCCAGCGTTCGGGCCACGTCGTAGCGAAACACGTGATGACGAGCGACCGACTACGACGGATTAGTCAGCCCAAGTGTTGCGCTGCCGCTCGGTCTCGGCGGCCTCACGGTTGAGTCGCTGCGCCCGGTAGATGGTCACACCGCAGCGGGAGATCAACAGGTAGGCCACGGCGACCGCAACGATGGCACAGGGCACCACGGAGAAGGAACCTGTCATTTCAGCAACCATGATCATCACCGCGAGGGGCGCATTCGCGACGCTGCCGAAGCAGGCCATCATCGCGACAACGACGAACACGCTAGGGTTGCTCGCCACGTCGGGCAGGCCCAGGTCGTGCCCGAGCCGCCAGATCGCAGCTCCCGTGAACGCGCCGATCACGATGCCCGGCCCGAAGATCCCGCCCGAGCCGCCGGTGCCGATGGACAACGACGTGGCGACGATCTTGGCCAGGGGCAGGATCAACACGAACCACAGCGGCATAGACATCAAGGTGTCGGCCGTGGTCGCCTTTTGCGCCCAGCCGTAGCCGCTAGCCAGTACCTGAGGAATGACCAGCGCAATCAGGCCGACGGCCAGACCGCCTAGCGCGGGCTTGAGCACCTTTCGGCCTGGCAGCCAGGCGGTGAGTGCAACTGTGCCATAGAACGTTTTGGCGTAAAGGTAGCCGACGCCGGCCGCGATGACGCCGATCACGACGAACCAGATCAATTGCAGCGGATGGTGGAAATGGAAATCCGTGGCGACGAAGCCGAACAGCGGGTCGAAGCCGAGGATAGAACCGAGAACGGCAAAGGCGGTAGCAGACGAGATGAATCCCGGTACCAGCGCCTTATAGTCGAAGTCCTGCCGGTAGACAATCGACGCCGCGAGCACCGCGCCCCCGAGCGGCGCCCCGAAGATTGCGCCTATCCCCGAGCCGATGCCCAGCGAAACTGCCCTGCGACCGTCTTCGTCGGGCAGATTGAGCCAGCGGGTCAAGAGGGAGCCGAATCCCGCGGACATCTGCGCAGCAGGGCCCTCACGGCCACCGGAGCCCCCGGAGCCAATGGTCAGCGCGCTCGCTACCGTCTTGACGACGATCGCGCGGCCACGAATGGCCCGTGGGTTGGTGTGCACTGCCTCGATGGCACTGTCGGTGCCCTTCGGCCTCGGGGGCGAACCTCGCGACAATAAGCGCCGACGCTAATGCGCCACCGCAAGCTACCAATGGAATCGCCCACGGGTATACGAATCCCGGGGAACCGGGATCACCCCCGTCACCGATGGGCTTCGGAATGTCGTATCCGGCAAGGTAACCCAGCAGAAACCGACCGGCATAGTCGAGGGCGAGGTAGAAAACTACCGCTCCGATGCCAGCAACCAACCCGATCGCTACCGCCAGGACCAGCCATTTGCGAAGGTAGCCTGAGCGGTTGATCCACCCGCTGAGCCAGGCTTGCATGCGCGGAATGTTAGCAGCGGTCACCTCAACCGGGGCTCATCCATCCGCTTGACGTTACGGACGGCGCGGAATGATTCAACGCCTTTTAATCATTGTTCCGGAGGCTTGCCTGTCGAGCATCAAAACCTTCGGGGAATGACCGATATTGAAGACCACGTCGTTGAGCAAATCGGTGTTGCCCGGGTCACCGGCCAAGCATAGCCCCAATCCCAGGCGATCGCTCGCGGCAGATCAAAAATCAGTGGCGCGGGAGCGGGCAAAAAAAGTAGCAACTTGTCCTGATGAGCGGTCAAGGTGTTCACGGTGGGGCGCGGGCAAAGCAGCTTCAGCACCGAGGGTCGGGCGATGCCGCAGTGGTTGCCAGCGGGGCTGAAATCAATCCCGTCATTTGCGAGCCGCACGTGAACCCCCTGAAGAAGGGCCGGACCGCTCGATCATCACATCGTACGAAGTGTCCCATAGCCACACTCTCGTCACGAATGGTGTTGACCCGCAGCAGGACTCCGGTCGGCGTCCCAGCACATGAGGAACAGGCGAAGTTCACAACAAGTCGTCTACATCGAACGCCAGTTGGTCACTGGCCTCCGCAAATGCTGTGAGAGCCCAGACGAGGTTACAGCGATGGTGTATCGGCATCATCGCCACAATGTCAGCGATTGCGTCCCGACGCCCCGCCGAGACCTTGTTGACCACCCGGCGCCCGGACGAGGACACCTCCACCACGTGGTGGCGACGAGACTGCGAATCATCTGTGAGCACAACCAAACCTGCCGTCACGAGCTGGTCCACGATTCGGATTGTCGCCGAATTCTGCAGCCCGAGCAGCCGCGCCAGTGTCTTCACGTTCACAGGACCCACGTTGGAAATGACGACCAGCGTGCGGAACTGCGGGATGGTCAGTGTGTCATCGACATCTGCGATGGAGCGGGCGGAAACGGCGACCAGCACCCGCGATACGACCAGCAGTGCATCAGTGATCGCGTCTAGCGAGTCATCCGCTGGCCAGCGACCGTCACTCAAACTCTCCTCTTTCCTCACCCAAACGAGGCTAACGCAACTATTGCATAGTGCAATCATTGCTGTTAGCCGACATAGGGCTGAATGACCCCTGAGAACGGTCACCCAACGCCTTGTCATGGGCTCACATCGGGTAGTTGGGCAACGCGAAGTCGTCGCGCACGCTTCGGGTGAGGAGCAGGTCGGCGAGTGGACGGAGATTCATCGTCCTCATCACCAGGTCGCGAAACCAGATGCCCACCAGGACTGAGCTGCGCCATTTGAAACACGTCATCGAAACTCCAGACATCCCGCGGGGAAGCTGAGCTACCTCAATGATTCGCGTGGCCCGATTGGTCCGGTGGGCGCACTCACCGCGCTCGGTCGGGCGGCGACCGCGGACGAGATCGCCATGCTTTCAGAGCTTTTTGAAGACTCAGAGAGTTGGAGACGGCTCGAGAGGCCGACCAGCAGAACACGGCCGAGCGCTTCCTCTCGTCCTGGCCACTCACGGGATGCAACGCATTACCTCCCCTGTGCTGGCCGCCCTGCTGTTCACCGAGCATCCCACCGTGACGATGGGCGAGCTGTCCGACCGGCTGCAAGCTAGCTCCGGCGCGATCTCCGGGAGATCCGGACTCTGATCTCGCGACCACTACCGCTCGCGCGACCATGCATGGGCGACCCGTTCACTGGCCAGAACGCCACCATCGCGGCCATGCAAACGCAGCCAATGCGGGGATCGAGGGAACCGCGCGGAACAGCCTCGCGCGGCGGCGCCTCATGGATCCGCGAGTTCTACGACTTTCTCCTCACTGAGCTCCCAGCACTGCTTGACCGCTGGCACCGCCGGCAGGACGGACCCGGCGGAGGCCCGACGATCGCACCAGGATGCGCGCGCCGCGATGCGGCACGAGGATGACGTGCTTCAGCTTCTGCCTTTCGTCAGCCGCAGTGGTTGTGCTGAACTCGACCCGCCGCAGCACCTCGCGCAGCACGACGTGCATTTCGACGATGGCGAACGTTGCACCCAGGCAGCGGCGGTTGCCCCCGCCGAACGGCAGCCACGTGGTCGGGCTCAGCGCAGCGCCGAGCATCCGGTCCGGCTCGAACCGCTCCGGATCCGGGTACTGCTCAGCGCTCCCATGCACCAGCCCGATCCCCGGGACGACCATCACTCCGATAGGCAACCGGTGGCCCGCCAACTCGACCGGCTCGGTCAGGACCCGACCCACGTCGAACACCACCGGTCGAATCCGCAGCGTCTCCTTCGCGACCGCGTCGAGATACTCGTCGCCAGCTGGGTCGCCCGCCGCGCTGGCCTCGGCCGCGCGCACCGCCTTCATCAACACTGCCGGATGGCGGGTCAGCCGCTCCAACGCCCACGAGAGACCGGTCGCGGTCGTGTCGTGCCCGGCGACGAGCAACGTCATGAGCTGGTCGCGCAATTCGCCGTCGGTCAAAGTGCGTCCTTCGGCCTCGCCGGCCGTAACCAACATGGCCAGGACGTCGCTGCGCTCGGCCAGTTCGGGATCGGCGCGACGTTCGGCGATCTCGGCATACAGCAGCCGATCTGCGTCCTCGAGGCGCCGACGCAGTCCGCGCCACAGACGGTGGCGCTGCAATTTCGGGTTAGCAACGGCCAGCGACGCCCACGGGCCGAGGTTGAGCAGCCGCGGCATGACCTCTCGCAGCGCGGCCAACCGCGCGGGATCGCTGGCCCCGATAACCGTTCGCAAGATCACGTCGAGCGTGATTTGCGACATTTTGGGTGCCACCGCAAACTCGGTATTCACCGGCCACTCAGCGATGTTCGCCGCCGCAATCTCGGCCATCACCGCCGCTTGGCGCGCCACGGCGTCGCGATGGAATGGCGCCAGCATCAGTCGGCGAAGGTCCCGATGCACGTCTTCATCAACTATCAGCACCGAGCTGTCGCCGAGCAGCCCGCTCAACATCGAGTTCGCGTCGCCGGCATGGAAAATCCTCGGGTCCCCCGCAAACACCGTCTTGATGTCGGCAGGATCGGCCAGATACACCAGCGTGCCCAGCGACGTGATTCGCAGCGTGAACACGCTGCCGTAACGGCGCTCACACGCGGCCACGAAACGCGGCCCCCGCGTCAGCATCAGCACGGCTTGGAGCCACCGGGGAAAGGGAGGACCAGGCGGCAGCACACCCGATGCGGTTTTCTTCATCGGCCCACTCACTCACTCCTACCCTGCCGGCGGGCCGGGCGCGGGTTCCGGGTAGCCCCGCGGTGAAGTGCACTTGATACTAATCGAACGCTCGGGGCAGATGATGCCCGAAATCGGTGCCAAGCCCGCGGCCAAAGCAGAAATAGTTCTCAAACGCCGCGGGGTCGGTATCCGTGGGGCGTCACTGTCTCGAAGGTCGGAATTGACCTTAGTCAACCTCACCGACGGATCCTAGATCGAGACCTACACCCTCGCGTGGATGGCGGGAGTTGTCGACAGCGCACTTATCGCCACGCTGGGCTTGCCCACCGAGCACGGCCGTCTGGAGGTCCGACAGGACTTGCAGGTTTCCGACATGCCGGACGTCTACGCCGGCGGTGGTGCTGCCGCCGTTCCCGATGTCACTACCCCGGATCATCATTTCCTCGACAGCCAAGCGCACCACCCACCAAGGCAAAGCATTGGGAATCAACGTCGCGGCCAGCCTCGGCTAAGGAGAGCCGCGAGTCTACCGTCACCGAGATCTCGGCGCAGTCGTCTTTTTCGTCGCGGCTTCGCAGTGGCCAACCCGCTCAACATCTTCGCACTCTCCGGCTTAGCCGCCAATGTGAGCACCGGCAGCGATCACCTATATGGCGATACCTCACAACGCCAGGCGGTGGGCCGTACCATCGCGTATCTGACCAGCCGGTGTCTCCCCATGCACCTTCGTGTCGCTGGGTCTAACGCTGTCCTCCACTGCCCGGATTCCCGGCGAGTGAACGGTTCGCACGAGCGACGACATCCCGCCGACAGCTCACTGAGAACTCCGCTGAGTCACGTCCTCGCCTTGTGGGGCACGATGATTCGGATGAAGCCGGCGATAGGTGTACCGGAGACGAGTCGTCAACGCCTCATTGGCAGCTGGCCGCACGGGTTATGTGAAGTGCGTTCGCGGCCGTGACGACTTCTCCCCGTCAACGAAGATGTCGAGCTTTTCGTTGTAGAACGCGACGAGGCCCGCGATCGGCGCGAGCGCACGGGTTGGGAAATCGTAGGTCCAGGCCAGATCCGGATGGACATCGGACCCCACCCGGACGGACCAGTACCTCGACGTGATCCCTTTGTAGGGGCATATGGACTGGGTACCGCTCGGCTCAAGACGGGCAGACGCGACGTCGGTACGGTCGATGTAGTAGCGCGTCGGTAGGCCCGTCTCGAAAAGCAGGACAGGACTGTGTGTTTCGGCCAGCAGGACGCCGTCGAGCTCCACTCTGATGTGGCGGTGGGAGCGCAACGCATCGACACGGACGTATGGGTTGCGTGGATGGCCGATGATCGGTTCGTCTTCTTCGAACCAGTCAAGTGCGTCCCATTCGAACCGCACGGTGCCCGCGACCAAGCCGTCGCCCGCGTCGAACACGCGCGCCGCGGACTT
This sequence comes from uncultured Actinomycetota bacterium, assembly GCA_963811535.1. GTDB lineage: Bacteria > Actinomycetota > Actinomycetes > Mycobacteriales > Mycobacteriaceae > Mycobacterium. The sequence goes on from CAWERF010000006.1 coordinate 1,423,721, forward strand.
CTCGGTGCGCCGGCCGGTCGTCAGTGCGTGCAGTCGGGACGCGCCCAGCTGCACCTTCTGCGGGTGGCCTTCATCGCGCAGATACTCCGTCCGCACATCAGTGGCCGGGATGTAGTACTGCGGGTAGTACGGGACCTCCCAGACGTAGCGGGCCCGGGTCGTATCGAACACGAGCGCTTCGTCGAAATAGCCGCGGACTCGGCGCGGCGCCGGCTCGATACGACCTCGTTGCGCCGCCATCTGCGGGAAGTCACGATCAGGGTTTTGCGACTCCGGAATCATTGATGCTCCTTGGTCGGCGAAGGCTTATCTGCATCGCCCATGGTGATTGGTCTACGCCAAACACGTTACGGATGTCACTGGAACCGAAATGCAGGCAAGGCCATTGCGCCGGTCTTCCCGTTCGGTCGTGCAACGCCCCGGAACGACGTGCACGACCGAGCGCGAGAGGCGGTCAGTCGGCGGTTGCGCACCGCCTGGCGGCCCGGATGGAGTCGGCGAGTGTCCAGAACGACAAACCGAGGAGCGGTATGTTCTCATCCAACACAGCCCGCTGGCCGCTACCGAGGGGTGTACGGATGGTTCGACATCCCAGGCAGTCCTGCGTCCGTGCACCGCTCCGTTACTGCGGCCGGCACCGGTGCAGTCGCCGTCGAAACCCATGACGCGGCCACCAATCCCGAGGGACAAGACTTCGCCGCCAACTCTCTGTGCACCATCGCCAGCACGTGGGGTATCAGATGCGCTGTAGTCACACAACCAGGCAGACACGACTGGCCATTCGCGGCTCAGGCTTTCGCCACCTCGTTGCCCTGGCTGGCCGGACGGTTGGGCACGCCCGAAATAGCCGCGGATGCGTTGCCGGGATTGGCTCCCGAAACGGTGTCCCGGACACAAGCCACCGCAGCAGCGCCGGCTGGTCGCAACGCCGCCAAATAGTTTCCGCCGAGTGCCGAATGTGTTCGACACCGCGGGTTACCGATGCCGGAATCTGGGAGACTGCAACAAATCCCGTCTGTGCAGCCAGCGAATCCGGAGTGGCGAAGGAATTACGATTCTCCCGTGCCGCCGGCGCGGACATGATGGTGAGACAACGCTCACGATACGGCGGACGTCAGTCACCGGCCTGCGAACCGAACGAAGGGCATTCGGCGCCCCACCTCGCGAAAGTCGGCGTCCGAACCGTCGACCGACATGCCAAGCACGCGCGGCAGCATGTACGTCGCAAGCCGCCGGTGACGGGAGGCATAATGGGAGAAAATCTCGGCTCCCTCATTCTCCGAGAGCGGCACAGCCGTCACCGGGATCGTGCGCCTACCGATCTGAATAGTGACATCAGGGTCCTCAAGGATGTTGCGGTACCAGGCGGCATCGGGCCCCCACCCCGACGCGACGACATAACTGCCGTTAGTGGCGTCATGCTCGACAACTTCGAGGATCGTCTGACGTGGCTTACCCGTCACCCGCCCAATGTGATTCAGCAGTAGAAGTCGCCGCCCGAATAGCCATCCCAACCCCAACCTGTATACCGAAATCGGTAGGCGGAACAGCGACCGAGTTATGCCCGCTGGCGGTCTAATGCTTCTGACGATCTTAATGACTTCAATCCTTTCCCTGGTCCCTGAATCCACCGGCTGGTGGCCGGCGACACTACACGCGGCCCGCACCCGCGATCTGAGGCGGCTGTGCACCTCTGCAGGCGACTGAACGTCGACGACCACCTCTACTACAACTATTGCATACTGCTATAGTTGGCTGCAGCTATAAAGGGCCTGGGTTTCCGAATCGTTAATCGTTTTAGGCTAGGTGGGCGATGACGTCAGGGTGGCGGTGGCGCGCGGAACGCCCCGCTGCCACCGCCGTGGAGGTCGCTGAGTCGGGGGATTCGACCTCAGATTCGCCGCTGGTCGCATCGCGGTTGTCGATAGCCGCGTCAGCTCGTTCGGCAGCGACTCCTCTGAAGTTGGATCGCTCAAGTGCTGTGACTAGTATTCCTGCAGACGCCAACTTTCGGAGGCGCGCGAACCTAGCCTGGTTGCATAGCCGAGGTTGACGCGATGGCTGTGCCCGACCGAACCACACGTACTGGCCCACAAGAACCCACCCCGATGGTCCGATCTGACACGGACCACGTGGAGGCTTGTACGCATATCTGTTCTCCAGTCGACAACAGAGGCAAGACCCCGCGGGGGACGGATGACTTCGGCGATGATGAAGTCGATGGAAAGAGTGAAGGCCGCTTTTTCGTCAGGGACGTCGCGTCGCCGGGCGAATACGTCGCCGCCGGCAGGTACCGCCTACTGCTCTTCCACGGCGGTCCGGAGGGTCTGCAATTCTGGCAGGCCACCGATACTGCACTAGGCAGGCAGGTCGCGCTGACCCTCGTCGGCCCCCAATTCGGCTCCTCAGGGGAATACCTCCGCGAGGTGCTGGCGCGCACCCTCCGTCTCAGCCGACTCGATACACCCGGGATCGCGCGGATACTGCAGGTGACCCGGACCGGCCCCAGCGCGGTGGTCGCGTCAGAATGGGTCCGTGGCGGCTCCCTGCGCGAGGTCGCCGACACCGCACCGTCGCCAACCGGTGCCGCACGCGCGATGCAGTCCCTGGCCGACGCGGCCGTGGCTGCGCATCGAGCCGGTCTCGCACTGTCGATCGACCATCCGGACCGAATACGCGTCAGTGTCGACGGGGACGTGACTTTGGCATTCCCGGCAACCTTGCCCGACGCCACCCCCGAAGACGACGTGCGCGGCTGCGGCGCGGTACTCTACGCGTTGCTCTCCAAACGATGGCCGTTGCGAGAAACTGGCACAGGCAGCGGATTGGCGCCCGCGGAGCTCGAAACCCAAGCCCGGCCAAAGGAACTGAGCACCATCGACCCGGACATACCTTTCGAGATCGCCGCCGCAGCCGCGGGCTCGCTGCAGGCACACGGCGGAATTCGAAGCGCCACAACACTTTCGAGGATGCTGCAGCTGGCCGCCGAGAGCGCCACTATCGAACCGGACTCGCGTGCTCAGCGGTCCGCCTCGGTCCGGCTGCCCCCGTTGACAGCGGGAGCATGGCGCGCCCGGCCGCGAACAGGTCAGGTCGATAGGTTGCTGCGCAATCGCCGGTTGGTAGGCATCGCCCTCTGCGCGGCGGTCGTCGCCGTGATGCTGTTGGTGGCGTCCGCGCTAAGCCACTTCGTCGGCGACGGGACCGCCGGGGTATCGCTAACAACGGAGGACAAGCTGGGCATACATCCGACGGTGTCACCGGCACTGGCCGCCCCGGCCAGCCACTCGGCAACAATAAAACCAGTAAGGGCAACGGTGTTTTCCCCCGGCGGCGGCGCGGATAATCCGCAGTCGGCGGGGCTGGCCATCGACGGCGATCCCGCCACCGCCTGGTCCACCGACACCTACTTCGATGCTGCACCCTTCCCTGGCTTCAAAGACGGCGTGGGGCTGGTGCTGGAACTGCCCCATCCGACCGTCCTCACCGCGGTCACCGTCGACGTCGACAGCACCGGCACGGTCGTGCAAATCCGCTCCGCGCCCACCACCAGACCGGCCAAGCTAGCCGACACTACACAGCTCACCCCTCCCACTCCGATACAGCATGGCCACAACAGCATTCCGGTGCACACCCGGATAGCAACGTCGACTGTGCTGGTGTGGATCTCCACGCTCGGCACAATCGATGGCAAGAGCCGTTCCGACATCTCCGAAATCACGCTTCAGGCCGCATCATGAGCTGAGCTGTCACGACGCCCACGGCAGGGCGTCGTGACCGACGGGGGCATTCCCCGGCCCAGCCTCGCGAAAGTCGCGTCCGAACCGTTTGTCAATGGTCACCGTTACCCCTTGATGCTGATCTCCGCCTCAACGGATCGTCGCGGAAACAACCGCCTATTAGAGCCGTCGAGCCAGAGAAACCATTGCGGTATGCAATAGTTGTTCTTAGAGGCTATCTGCTGGCCGTCGATATGTCTTCGACCCGCAGGACGGAGGATTCGGTGAAGATTGCGATCAACGGTGCCGGCGTCGCCGGGCCCGCGCTGGCTTACTGGCTGTGGCGCTGCGGCCATGAGCCGGTGTTGATCGAGAAGTCTTCGAGGTTGCGCACCGGCGGCTATGTCATCGATTTCTGGGGGGTGGGCTACCGCGTCGCGCAACTCATGGGAATTGAGGCCGCCATCCAAGACGCCGGCTACCAGGTGCAGTCGATCTGCTCCGAGGGGGCCGACGGCCGGGTCCGGGCCCGCCTTGGCGGCGACGCGTTCCGACGCGCAGCGGGCGGCAAATTGACCAGCCTGCCGCGCGGCGATCTGGCCGCCGCCATCTACGCCACGATCGCCGACGACGTCGAAACTATCTTCGGCGACTCCATTACCGCGATCAACGAACACCCCGAGGGCGTGTGTGTGAGCTTCGCGCAGGCCACGACCCGCGACTTTGACCTCGTGATCGGTGCCGACGGATTGCACTCTAATGTGCGCCGGCTGACGTTCGGGCCCGAGGCAGACGTCGAGCACTATTTGGGCTGCCTGGTCGCGGCGTGCGTCGTCGAGGGCTATCGACCCCGCGATGAACTGGCCTACGTGACCTACAGCCAGCCGGGCCGATCGGTCGGGCGATTTTCGCTGCGGGGGGATCGCACCATGTTTCTATTCGTGTTCCACTCTGACCAAGCGTGTGACCCTGGCGAACTCGCCGCGCGCAAGGCGCTGCTGCTCCGCGAGTTCGGTGACACGGGCTGGGAATGCCCGAAAATCCTGGCCGCGCTCGACGGTGTCGATGATCTGTACTTCGATGTCGTCAGCCAGATCCGCCTGGATCGCTGGTCGCGGGGCCGAACGGCGCTCGTCGGCGACGCGGCCGCGTGTGTGTCGCTGATGGCGGGCGAGGGCACCGGGCTGGCGATGACCGAGGCCTACGTGCTGGCAGGCGAGCTCGTGTGCGCCCGTGGGGATTACCGGAGGGCCTTCGACGCCTACGAGGCGCGATTGCGCCCATTGGTCGAACACAAACAGGCAACCGCGCAGAAGTTTCTCCCCGTCTTCGCGACACAGACGCGGATGGGCATCTGGTTTCGCGACCTGGTGATGAGGACGATGAATCTCCGTCCACTCGCCGACCTGCTCCTCACCCGAAGCGTGCGCGACGACTTCGCGTTGCCCAACTACCCGATGTGAGCCCATGACAAGAGATGAGGCAAACACCTGCGGCTAATAGGCATCCTCCAGTCACACTCACCGACACGTCGCTCATCGGTGGTGCCCGACCGCATCCTGCGGCGACGGGCCAGGGCACCCGGCCAGCCGTCGCGGCAAAGTGACCCTGACGTTGGGAGTATTGCCAGCGCTGCTGTTGCTGGTGGCTCCCGAAGCACTCGTCGCACGCCGCACTACCGTGGCCGATCTCGATCGCCGTCGGCCGGCGCTGACCTATGGAATCGTCGGGTTGACGATCATTCCGTTCGGCGCGGTCGGAATCCCGGGGAACGCTGCAACAGCGCTGTTGGCTCTCGCGGTTGTCCTGACCGTCGCGAGGATCTTGCGGGTGGTGGTTGGCCGCTACCGTGACCGCGCCGCCGAAGGTGGGGCCGCCTCCCGCGTGGCCGGCACTGTCGGTGGGGGCCGGGGTCCTCGTCGGAGCACTATTGATCGGGTACGCCGCGCTGGGCGGGCTGCCGGACTGGCAGTCGATCCCGAGCACGACTCGGTGTGGCACGCCAACACCATTCGTTTCATTCTCGACACCGGACAGGTCAACACCGGACAGGCCTCGCCGACGCACATGGGTGAGCTGCGCAAATCTCGAGACCCACGCAGACTGTTTGTATTACCCGTCGACGTTCCACGCGCTGGCAGCCGTGTTCGCTCAGCTCACCGGCGCCGCGCCCACGACGGCCTACCGCTCAGCTCGCTGACCGCGGCGATCTGGTTGTTCCCGGTCAGCGCCGCGGAGCTGACGTGGCATCTGCTGCGCCCTCACGCCACCCAGTGGCGCGCCACCGGATGCACTACGGCCGCCGCAGCGCTGTCAGCGTCATTCACCGCGGTCCCCACAGTGGGCATTTCCACACCTTGCCGTCCTTGCGCTGATCGATCACCCCGGAGGGCGCAGGCGGGCACGCGTTATCCGTACCCTTCGTCGACGGTCGGACACCGGTTTTCCGCGGCTGAGAACACGTGCGATTAAATCCCAATGGCCACGGGGCTCGGGCGTGTGGGCCGGGGTGTTGACGCGAAAAATGAGGAAGTGTTGCCGCGGTCATGAGGTCGACGGGCTTAGGTCAGCCCATTGCAGATGTCTCGGCCGCCTCGGTTCGTCGTTCCAGGCGGTGCTGCACAGATTTGTTGAGAGTTGAGCTGGCGTGTGTTAGCGCCTTGACGATTTCGGCGGCAACGTCGTCTGAGTGCTGCTCTCCAAAACTCCGAACGGCTTCAATTAGTTCAACAGCTTCGAAGATCAGTTCACGCTCAATGTCACGCGCGTAGTCCCCTCGCATCGACAGAGACATGACGCGCTGGCCGAGCTGGAAGATCTGCTCGCGTACATGCTGGAGTTGTGAGGTGATGTCGTCCAGTTCGTCGGCGATGTTGGCCGCCGGACCCGGCTTCGCCTCGCAGTCGGTAGCGGCTCTGCCCTTGCTCTTGTCATTGGTGCTGGACGCCGACTGAGGCTCAATGTTCCTGTCAGCCTTCAACTTTGTTCCGCGAGCGACGCGACCGGACGCCTCCCTGCGCTCGCTGTTATGCGGAATTTCCGCATTAGCCTCCAGGTCTTTCCGGACGGCACCGGCGGTCTTGTCGCTGACACCGGTACGGCGGGCATGCTCTCGGTCAGACAGCTCGGGAGTCGCCCGTATCGACTTGGCCACCAGCTCGCGCCGGTGCTTACGCGTCAGATGGCGTCGATCTATATTCAGCGTCAACGCCATTTGGATCTTCTGGCCGTCGGTTAACCCGCGCACCACCTTGCGCTCGTAGGACAGCCCGAGCTTCTTGGCGATCTTCGCGCGGTGATGCCCGTCGATGACGTTGTCATCTTCGTCGACGACGATCGGTGTCAGAACGCCGTTTTCGGCGATCGACTTCTCGAGGGCGCCGTACTCTTCATCCGATAACGGCGGCATGATCTGATACCTGGCTTGCTCCGCGGTGCTCTCGGTACTCATGCTGCATCACCACCCGTTGGTGATCCGGCGCGCAGTATCGCGGCGATGCGGTCGAGTTGCTGCTCGGTAAGAGGCGGCCAGCTGCCTAGCACTTTGGCGACGTGTTCGGTCAGCCGTTCGGCGGCAAGATCACGTTTGGCGGCGGCGAGATCGGTAGCAGAGCGTTCGCCGGCGCGCACGGCACGAGTGATCGCACCGACGCGGGCCCGGTGATGGGCGACCGCCGATGATGGCGCGGGCATAAAAAAACCTCCCAGAGAAATGCCCGCGCTGGGAGGCTAATCGTGGCGCCCGACCCCTCTAAGAGCCTGCGCTGCGACGTAGTCTAGCAGAAAGTTCCGCCAGGCTGATCGATTCTTTACCGTTAGCGATGAGCGTGTCGAAGATCTTTGCCAGCTGTTGTTCCCTTGCCAGCGTTGTGGATTCACGCCCACGCCGGCGCAGACATTTGCGGCATTGAAACTTGTAGCGGACGCGCACCGTCACCGGCGGCGAAAAAGGGACGCTCAGGTCAGCATTTGTCGCCGTGTCGAGAAGCGTACGGGCGTCCCTCGGGCGCCATATCGGCTCGGTTCCGGGCAGCTCCGACACACACACCCAGTCACCCGGCCCCATGTTCGCGAATCGGTCAACGACCCAACGTGTTCCAGGGTGCGACGGGTCATCGCAATAGATCTCGATCGTGGTGTAGGCACTCGTCATGGCTTCGGCTCGATCTGAACATACTCGGGGTCAAACCTCGGGCCGCGCGGCGCTGGCATCACGCGCACTGTCATGAGTTCTTGCACCACTTTGCCTTTCATGTCCGGGCTGAGCGCCCGCCAGCACTCGACAAGTCTGTCGCCGGCATCGAGAAGTCCGACGACGGGACTGGTGCGCGCAGCCTCGGCCAGGACCGAGTCGACACCGGCGAGTTGTGTGCGCAACTCGATAGTGCCCCGGCGTAGTTGGCTGCCGTCGATCACCCCCTGAGCGAACATCGCGGCGAGCTCATCGAGGCGGGCTTGCAGCGCCGCCCGCTGCGCATGCAGCTCACTGACGTCGATCTCATTGTCGCCGAGTCGGGCACGGATGTTGCTCTCACCGAGTTTCTTCAACACCAGCATCTCGACATACTCATCAAGCGGTTGGCCGACACGGACGACGCACTGTTTGTCTCTGCACTCGTAGCGCCGGCCACCGGCATGTCTGCCTCCGGGTTGTGAGGCGCGCATCGGTCCGTCGCACACACCGCAGCGGTAGACACCGGTGCCCATGTGTTTCTTCTCGAATGAGACATTCGTGATCCGCGACGGGTCGGACAGGAACGCGACCAGGCCCCGATGGGTGTCCTCGTCGATCAGCGCCTCCCAGTCACCGGGCCCGATGACCCTGCCCCGGTGCACCTTGAGCGCCGCGTAGCGCGGATTGATCAGCAGCCGTCGCACGCGCGGGGAGGTCCATGAGGTGCCGCGGGTGCCTTTGAGCCCGGCGCCGTTCCATTCCCGCGCGACCTGGTTGATGCTCTTGCCCGCCAGCACATCGGCGACCGCGGTGCGCAGCGCGGTCGCTTCGGGCTCCAGCGGCTCGCCGGTCATGGTGTAGCCGAACGGACGGTTGGCGGTCTGCCACTTGCCGGCCTCGGCTTTCTGGCGGTTAGCGCGAATGCGACGCTCGCTCATGTGGTCGGATTCCTGGCGGGCCACCGACCCCAAGATCCGCGCCACCATCTTCCCGGCGCTGGTGGACAAATCCAGGTCCCCACCCTGCACCGTCTTGATCGGCACGCGCGCCACCTCCGCGATATCGATGAGACGCTCCAGGTCTTTCATCGACCGGTACAGCCGGTCGGTGTGCCAGCAGATCAGCGCATCGAACTGGCCGTTTTTCATCGCATCCAGCATGGCCTCGAAGTCGGGTCGCCGTTTACCGCTGTAGGCGCTGAGGTCGTTGTCGACATACACCTGGATGACGTCCCAGCCGAGCTGGGCGGCCAGTGCCCTGCAGTCCTCCTCCTGGCGCTGCACCCCCAGACCGTCGCCCCCTCGCCCCACCCGGCCGTCGGGGCCGTCATCGCCGATCTTCTTGGGGTCATTGCTGATACGGGTGTAAATCGCGGCGCGCACGAGGGCAGCCTATCAGTGCATTAGCGAAACGGTCTTTGGCATTGAATGAGATGCCTTCCTGTCCGTACGAGCGATATTGCGGTGATGTCCATGAACTCCGTCAAGACCCAGGAGCTGGTTGTCCTTCTCAACGATGAGGGCCGCAGCATTGCTGCGGCACCCAAGTCGGAGGTACACCACGGCTCCACGCCGCTGCATCTGGCATTCTCCTGCTACCTCTTCGACGACGCGGGCCGGGTGCTGCTGACCCGGCGGGCCCTGAACAAACGGGCATTCCCCGGCATATGGACCAACTCGTTCTGCGGGCACCCGGCGCCCGACGAGTCGATGGATGACGCGGTCGCGCGCAGGGCACGCGAGGAGCTGGGGGTCGACATCGTGGAATTGCACTGTGTGCTGCCCGAATTTCGCTACCACGCGATCGATGCCGACGGTGTCGCGGAGAACGAGGTCTGCCCGGTTTTCTGCGCCCGCGCGATCGGCGCCGTGACCGCCGACCCGGCCGAGATCATGGACACCGCATGGGTGGCGTGGGATCAGCTGCGTGCTGCCGTGCAAATTCCGTGGGCTATCAGCCCCTGGGCTATCGAGCAGGTCCCGCTGCTCGATAGCGCCGGCGTCGGGCGGCGTGATTAGGACCTCAGCTCGAACAGACGCTCGGCGTGGGCGAGGTCGTCACGCCCCAGCCGTTTCGCCGCGATCCCGATCAGAGGTCTGATCGCTGGGCCGACGAACAGCGCCTTCCCGAAGTGGCGCCGATCCGAGTACCCGATCACGGCCTATACAACTGCCGTGCGCGGCACGCCGTCCGGCCCGATACCCGGCGGCGTGACGTGCGTTTCCACGACGCTGCCCTGTCCTTCGCCGTCGATGATCTGCACCACGACTGTGCGCGGATCGGGCGTGGTGAACTCGGCTATCACCGGCACACCCAGCCTGCCCATTCGGAACGTGACGGCTACGACGAAGCGGTCGAGCTCATCGGGAAGGTCTTCGTCCGCGGCCGGTGAACTGAGCACCTCCAGGCGAGTGAAGGAGTACGGGTGAAACCATGCACCGTGCCACGGATCCAGCCTGTTGGCGACGACATCGCAAGGCTCACAGACACCTTCGAGTCGGGTCACCGCGGCCAGTCGCGGACTCGGCGGGCGGCCCGGGATGATCGGAGCGTCGGTGGGCTCCTCTTTGCCGACGGCGTCGAGGCGAACCCAGCACAACACACCGTCGTCGTGGGCCGGAAACCGGTTGCCATGCACCTCGACTCTGGTCCGAGAGCCGCAGACCGTGCCACGGGCACACCAGCGTTCCGCATTCGACCGCGGCAGTGGCCAGGTCCGCCCCGAGATGCGGACACGCGCGAGGCGCCACCCGTAGCGCTCCATCGGCTCCGCGCCAGGCCACGATCCCCCCCCCCCCCCCCCCCCCCCCCCACACACACAGTTGGTGCCCCAGGCCTTGGTCGCGATCTGCGAGTCGCTGCGAACGCGAACCAGTTGCCGCTCGGGCGGCACTGCGCACGCGCGACCGCCGCCCGAATCACCCCCCGGATCGGCTTCGCGGTACATGGGCCCTTGCGCCGACCAGTCGAGCGTCGGAAGTGTCTGGAAAGGCCACGCTTTGATCGCTCTGTGACGCAGATCGGACAGCTTGCTCATCGAACTTGGTTTCCTCCGCGCGCCGCCAGCCGACGCAGCAGCGCCGATCGACCGCGATTCGGAACAGTGTGCACGGCGTGTCCGGCCAGACCGAAGTGGCCCAGGAGATGGTTGGCCGCAACCCATCCGCTCGTCGCGGCGCGCTCCATCAACGCCACGGGCAGGTCGATACGAATTCCATCCCCCGCCAACACCAATCGTGATTCCGGTGTCTGCACCCCGGGTCGCCGGGCGAAATCTCCTGGCGCGAACCGCGGGCAGTCCTCGCGGCGCAACAGTCGTTCGTCGACGATCGACGCGCCGGCGGTTTCGGGGTAGAGCTCGTGCATCCGTGCCACCAGGGCATCGCGCACCGAGGCGTCCGGGTCGGTCACCGAGTAGGCGTGCAGTTCTATCACCGATCCGCCGGTTCGGGCGGCCCACTGTGCTGCTTCGCGTTCGTAGCGCTCCAAGACGCTGACATTGTCCAACGGTGGACGACCACCCGTGCCCATGAAGGGGGCGCGATCGGCACGTACCGGACGGTCCAGCCACAGACGCAGCACGATGAAGGGTGGCGCCGTGTGCAGCTCGCCGACCCGGTGGCGCCAGTCGTCGTCACCGAGACCGGGCGATCCTGCAACGATGCGGCGCAATCCGGCGACATCGGTAGCCAGAACGACCGCATCGGCGGTGAAGCCGGCATCGGTTCCGCATGTCACCCGCAGATCGGAGGCCATGGTCAGGCCATCGACTGCCAGCCCGGTATGAAAACGCACACTTCGGGATTCCAGATACTTCTGCAGCGGATTCCACAGTGCGGCATCGAAGTTCGCATTCGCGACGTCGAACAGCAGGCCTTCGCTCGACCCGAGGAAGTAGATGTGGAACATCGTCACCAGCTCGGCTGCCGACAGGTTCTCGGGCTGGGCGAAGAAACTGCGGGCGAACACCTCGAAGGCCAGATGCCTTGCCGCATCGGGAAAGTTGATGTCCTGAAGGAACGTGCCGGCATCTATGTCGTCGAGTTCACCGTAGGTGTTGGGCACCGATACCTTGGCCAACGGCGCGGCGGCTCTGGCGTTGAGCCGAACCAGATCGCGCAGCCGGAATGTCGGACTGCGCAACGCGAAGGCCAGTGCGTTCAGCAATGGGGTGCGCGGCAACCCGCGGAAGGTATCGGTGCGTCCGAACCCGTCGATCAACGGATAGTCATCGACCGGGCTCAGCGCCAACAGGTGCGGATCAGCGCGGCGCAGCAGCGCTCTCAGGTTGTAGTACTGGCGGAAGAACGCGTGGAAGCCCCGGTTCATCGCGACGGCCGAGCCGTCGCTGAGGGTGTCGGACCATCCGCCGACGCGGCCGCCGAGGTAGTCCGTTGCTTCGACGACATCAACGCTCACGCCGCGCTCGCTGAGCCCGGTCGCGGCGGCGAGACCGGCGATGCCTGCGCCGACGACGAGCACGCGGGGCGCCCGGGCAAGTGAGCCGGCATCAGTGCGGCCCGCAGCAGCCGGCAGCGTCTGGCGCATCCGATCTGTCTGACTCATTGCTGATCTGCCGTCTCGACCTGCGGCCGGCGCCGCTCCCAGAGCAACAACACTGCGGTCACCAACGCGAAGCCGAACAGGAAATCCTCGATCGGTATGTCGAACGGAAACCGAACTCCGGTGGTGTGCTGCTCGTCGTAGAGGACAATGGGCGCACTGAGTTTGGTCAAACAGCCGTCGACCGGGATCTGGAAGCCCAGCACAATGGCCATGGAGATCCAGTACGCGGGCCGGCGGAACAGCCCGGTGGGCAGCACCCGCATCTCCAGCGCACACACCGCGATCACCGCAAGGACCGCGGGAAGCGTGTAGCCCAGACCACTCATCGAACCCTGGCCTCCGGGCGCCGACGGCTGACCTTGGCGAGGATGGCATCTACCGCCGAGTAGGTCAGCAACCCGCACAGCGGTATCACCACGAACAACAGAATCTCCTCCAACGGGAGATCACCCGGCGCGATCAGACCCAGGATGTAGCGCGGGTTGTACCACCAGACGTCGGCGGCAACCGCGATGGCGTCCCAGATGAGGAACACCACCGCCACCGGAACAACAGCGCCGAACAGCCGCCTCGGTTGCCGATACACACCGCGGCCGAACAGCTCGAGCGGAGCTGTGATCAGCAGGCATGCGCCCAAGACGATCATGTACTGCCAGCTGTCCACCCTCACCTACTCCTGTGTCGCAGTCGCGCGCTCCATGACCGCCCGAGGCCGCCCCCGGCGACGGCGAGTCGCCGGCCCTTCCCTACTGTGGCCCGCCGGCCGAAGATCTGGAAGTCGTCTTCCTCGATGCGCTTGAGGATCTCCGAGTACAGCGTCCACGCCACTGCGACGCAGGGACGCGACGCCGGGGCCAGCATCTCGATACCCGGACGGGCCTCGGTGTACACCTGACGCGCCGCGGCATGCTGAGCCATCAGTGCGCGCCGCACCCGGGGGTCGGTGCGCCGATTGATCTGACACCAACTCAGCAGCTCCCGGTCGACACCGTGCGCCGCCAGCTCGTCGGCGGGCAGATAGACCCGGCCGCGGCTCAGGTCCTCGTCGACATCCCTGATGAAGTTGGTGAGCTGAAACGCTTTTCCGAGCGCGGCCGCGTACGGTGCCGCGTCCTCGCGCGCGCCGACCGTCCCGAGGATCGGCAGCAGCTGCAGTCCGATCACTTCGGCAGACCCGTACATGTAGCGATCCAACGCCGCCCGATCCGGGTAGTCGGTGACCGTGAGGTCCATCCGCATCGACGCCAGGAAGTCATCGAAGAGATCCCACTTGATGTCGTACTTGCGTGCGGTGTGTACGACCGCCGTCAGGGTGGGGTCATCGCAGGGCTGATTCTCCGCCAGGGAATTGAACAACTGCGTGGACAGTGTCTGAAGCTGCTCGGCGCGCAACTCGGTGCCGCGGGCATCGAAGTCGTCCAGGATGTCGTCGGCGCGCCGCGCGAACCCGTACAGCGCATGGACCGCAGGCCGTTGACTTGGTGCCAGCAACCGGGTGGCCAGAAAGAAGGTCTTGCCGTCACGGGCGTTGATCTCGCGGCACTGCCGGAACGCCTCGCGCAGTGAGGGATCCCGCACCCCGGCGGCGTCGAGCTCGGATCCGATCATCGGTGGTACACCTCGCGATCCGGCTGACGGGTCGACACTCCGGTGATCCGGTCGGCCGCCAACCGCCCGGACAAGATCGCCGTGGGAACGCCGACGCCCGGCACAGTCGAGGAACCGGCCAGCACGACGTTGTCGACGCAGCGGACGGTGTTGGACGGCCGGAAGGGTCCGGTTTGGCCGAGGGTGTGCGCGAGCGCGAACGGCGTTCCCGCGGCCATGCCCTGCCGACCCCAGTCGGCCGGTGTCACCACCTTCAGTATCTCGAGGTCTTCGCCGAGCTGGGGCAGTCGGGCGGTGACCGCACCGAGCATCTCGTCGACGTAGGCGGATGAGGTGGCGTCCCAATCCACCTGTCCCACTTCGGTATTCGGCGCAGGCGCCAGGATGTAGAGGAGATCACGACCGGGTGGCGCCAGACTGGGGTCCCCGGTGGTGGGCCGGGTCACCAGCAGGGAGGGATCCCTCATGACACGGCCCCGGTCGATGATGTCGCCGAATGTCTGTCGCCACGCTTCCCCGAACACGATCGTGTGATGGCCGATCGGATCCGCGGTGGGGTGCGTCGGGGCGTCGCCGACTGCACGGCAGCCGACATGGGCGACCACCGCTGACGGCGCCGGGCGCAATTTCAGCAATCTCCGCGGTGTGCGGCCCAACAGCCGGTAGGTGTCTGGAAGCTCGGTCGTGAGCACGACGGCGTCGGCGGCGACGCGGTGACCGGCCGTCGTATGGACCGCCGTGGCCCGCGATCCGTTCCATTCGAGTTCGGAAACCGTTGAGTCATATATGAATTCGACCCCGGCGTCAGCTGCGGCGGCGGCCATCGCATCGGGAACTGCGCGCATCCCGCCGCGCGGAAAGTAGACCCCCGCGATGGTGTCCATGTACGCGATCACCGCATACACCGCCAGCGCGCTCTGCGGCGGAACCCGCGTAGAGGGCCTGGAAGGTGAACACCCTGAGCAGCCGCTCGTCCTGCAGGAATCGGTCCATCACCTTCTCCCAGCGCCTGAACGCTCCCAGCGCGACCAACCGGGCCAGTTGCGGAGTCACCAGGGACAGCGGCGAGTCGTAGTTGGCGGCGATGAACCCGTCGAACTCGGTGTGGTACAGCTCGGTCAGCCATGACCGCAGGCGCAGGTAGGCATCGGCTTCGCGGCGCCCGGAGAACCTTTCGATCTCGGCGAACATCGCGTCTGCCTCGGTGTGCACCTGCAGTGTGTTGCCGTCGGCGAACATCGCACGGTAGGCCGGGTGCACCGGCAGCAGGTCGACGCGGTCGGTCAGTGAATCTCCGACCGCGGCCAAGGCATCGTCGATGATGTCGGGCATCGTCAACACCGTCGGACCCGTGTCGAGGCGGTAACCCGAGATGTCGGCCCGCCCTACTCGTCCCCCGGGCACCGTGCCGCGCTCGACGACGGTGACGTTGCGTCCCCGCCCGGCCAGATACAACGCTGCGGACAAACCCGACAGCCCCGCGCCGACGACGACGACTCGATCGGTTCTTCCCTCGACGGTACGCATCAGGCAGCCCTTTCAGTGCAGATAACGGCCATGTCTTTCAGTGCCGCCCGGGTCGTTTCGGGAATCTCGACAGAGTCGAGACAACCCAGCGCGCGGTTCAGGCGCTCGTCGATGAGCTGCTCGATCCACTGCAAGGCGCCGCTGAGGGTGATCAGCGTTCGCCAGCGTTCTGTGTCGGCCGGGCTCAGCCCCGAGGTGCTCATCAGCTCGGTGAGTTGCCGCCGCAGCGTGGTGTTGGCCAGCTGATGGGCGGCGACGACGACGCTGGTCGCCTTCTGGGCCACCAGGTCGGTGCCCACCGATTTGCCGGTCAGGGTCGGCGACCCGAACACACCGAGCAGGTCGTCGCGCAGTTGGAAGGCCTCGCCGATGGCGGCACCGTAACCGCCGAGCGCGTCGATGACCTGCGGCGCGCACCCGGACATCGCCCCACCGATCTCCAGTGGTCGACGCACGGTGTAGTTGCCCGACTTTCGCCTCAGCACGTCGAGCACATCCTCGAGCGTCGGGAAGGCGCACGAATCATTGACCAGGTCGGCGAACTGACCGATCGCCAACTCGATGCGCATGTCGTCGTATCGGGGCCACGCTCGCGCCAGCGCGTCGGCACCGATGCCACTCTGACGCATCATCTTGGCTGCCCATACAAGGCAGAGATCGCCGAGCAGGATGGCCGCCGACTCGCCGAATCGGTCCGAGGCACCGGTGAGCGCGCGGTCACGATGCCAGCGGCTGAACATCACGTGCGCGGCGGGGCGGCCCCGGCGCAGCGCCGATTCATCCATCACATCGTCCTGCATCAGGGCGAACGCATGGAAGAGTTCGAGGCTGGCCGATGCGCGTAGCGCCGAATCATCTTCCCCCGCACCACACAACCAGCCCAGGTACATGAACGTCGACCGCACGTACTTCCCGCCGTCGACAAACCCCGTCAGGATGTCGCCGGCGACGTCGACCTTGGCCGCGCCCAGGTCGGTTCGGCACTGTCGGGCCACGAACTCGTTGAGGTGTGCCCGCACGGCGGTGCGGACCTCGTCGCGCCAGTGAACCGGAATACCGTTGCCGGTACGGCCACGGTATCCGTGGATGCGCCGGTGTGACGAAATGAGCGCCCGCGTTCCGCCGTCACCTCCGCTCAACGTCGCACCCCCGCGAACTGGACGGAGCAGACATCCCGCAGAAGTTGATCTCGCATGTACCGCAACTCAGCGTTCCCCATTCACACTCGGTCCGGCCGTTCGGGCGGCTACACCGAGCCCGCTCCATTGCGGACTGGGCGTGCCTAGGGCATTCGTAGCCGAGACGGCTTTTGGTTGGGTTGACGGTCAAGGAAATTACCTTAGGCCCTTGACCTGGTTTTTCTATGACGAGGAGCGCTTTTGCTGACACGGATGTGTCGGTGCAGCCGCGCCAGAGGCGCGGGCGCCCACCAGTTCCACCGTCCGAGAATTCGCATGAAGGCCGGCACCAGGATCAGCCGGACCAGCGTCGCGTCCACCAGAATCGCCAGCGTCAGGCCGACTCCGAACATCCGCATGAACGACACCTGCGCGGCGATCAGCGCAGCGAAGGAGATCGACATCACCAATGCGGCGGCCGTGATGACCCGCCCGGTGCGGGCCAGTCCGAGGGCAACGCTTTCATCGATGTCGGCGTGGGTGCGTTGGCTTGCCAACCAGTACTCGCGGATGCGGGCGATCAGGAAGACCTCGTAGTCCATCGACAACCCGAACGCGATGCAGAACAACAGGACGGGCATGGTGGCGACCAGTGTGCCGGTGGGTGTGGTGCCGAATGCGCGCAGATGGCCGTCCTGAAAGATCCACACCAGCGCGCCAAAAGCCGCGGTCAGCGACAGAATGTTGAGCAGAAGCGCCTTGATCGGGAGGACGAGGCTGCCTGTCAGCAGGAACAGCAGCGCGAATGTGACGACGGCGATGATCGCGAGGACCAACGGCACGCGCGAGGTGATCGCTGCGACGCTGTCGCGGTTGACCTGGGCCATGCCGGCGAACTCGACGGCACGCCCCCCCGGGGTGGGAACCTCGTGCAGCCGGTCGAGTTGGGCCTCGGAAGCCGGCGAGAACAACGGGGCGCTGCTGGTCATGGTCAGATACGCGCTGCCGGCGGAGATCCCCGCCGCGGCCGCAGCCGGACCGATCCTCGTCCCGTCGGTGAAGGTGCCGGTGGGCGCGCTGACCACCCCGACGTCGACGACCGTGGACAACCGCGCGGCATACTGCTCGAAATCGGGTTCGGTCAGGCCCGTCGCATCGGGGATCACGATGGTCACCGCGCTCGCGGAGTCGTCGCGGAAGTCGTCCCGCAGCCGGTCACCGACCTGATGGGCCGACGCCGTCCCCGGGAGCACGCGATCGTCGGGGAACCCCCAGGTGATGCCCAGGAAAGGCAGGCCTGCCACCACCAGAACCGCGGAGCCCGCCAGACCGATGGGCACAGCACGGCGCATTACCGAGATCGTCCATCGGTACCAGAAGAGCTGCCGCACCGGCGTGGGCGGCGGTTCGTCACGGCCACGCAGCCGCCGGATACCGCGGCGCACGTCGAACGAGTCCAGGCGGGAGCCGAGCACCATGATCGCCGCCGGCGTGACGACCAGCGCGGCCACCGCGCACAACGTCACCGTCGCGATGCCGGGATAGGCGAACGACTTCAGGAAGTGCATCGGGAAGAGCACCATCGCGGCCAGCGACAGCGCCACCGTCGTCGCTGAGAACAACACGGTGCGCCCTGCGGTGACCATCGTTGTGGTCAGCGCCTCGTCGCGTTGCGCGCCTCCGGCGATCTCATCGCGGTACCGGCTGACGATCAACAACGTGTAGTCGATGGCCAGCGCCAGGCCCAGGGCAGTCGACAGGTTCAGCGCGAAGATCGACACGTCGGTGGCGAGGGCGAGCAACCGCAGCATCGCCAGCGAACCGACGATCGCCAACCCGCCCACCATCACCGGCAGCGCCGCGGCCAGCAGACCGCCGAAGACCCACACCAGCACCGCGAAGATGATGGGAACCGCGATCATCTCCATCACCAACACATCGCGCGCGGTCTGGGTAGTGATCTGGGCGAACACCATTGCCGACCCGCCGGCCGACACGGTCACGTCGCGATGTTCCCGCGACGCTGATTCCATGACCGCGTCGGCGAGTGCCTGGGCGCGCTGGGGCGCCTCTTTCTCCCCCCCGGACACCCCCGCCACCACGAGCCCCGAGTTGGCGTCGACGCTGATGAGGCTGCCCGCGGCCGGCGGCGGTGCCGTCCACGCTGAGACCACGCCCGTCACATGCGGCGCGTTGGTGAGATATCCGGTGATGTCCATCCCTGCCGCGCGGGCGGCCGGTCCGTTCACTCCGTCGGGCGCAGTGACCATGAAGATCAGCTGCATGCCCGACTGCCCGAACTTGTCGGTCAGCAGCTGCGCCGCCCGTGAGGGCTCCGCGGAAGGGTTCTGAAACCCGCCGGCCGACAGACTCTTGGTCACCGGCACGGCGAACACCCCGGCGACGAGCATCAGGAGCGCGGTGACGGCGAGGACTCGACGCGGAGCGGCGATGATCGGCAGGGTGATCCGGTGCAGCACGATCGGCCTCCCTCGCACGGCTGTCCCGGCGACGGCCTGTGCCATGTCATGCATTCGGCGCCGACAGCCGTTCGGTTGGGTGCCATGGTGCCTACCGCTGCTCCGGGGTCGAGACCGTCGGCGGACCCCAGCACCGCGTACCTGTCCTCGGTGAGTTCTGCCGAGTTCAGGGTCGGTGGGCGGCCTTCTTTGCCGGGGTCTTCCTCGCGGCCTTCCTGGCGGGAACTTTTCTGGGTGCCTGCGGCGCGTTCTCCCCCGCCGGCGTGCCGGCGAACGCGGTCGTGGCAAGGCGATTGGCAGTTCGCCACTGGATCGCGAACTCCATAAACTCCAGCAACGCGTCACCGGAATCGCGCACGATGCCGTCGGAGAATTCAATGCGTCCAGGCGATCTGCTCGGCCGTCGTGACCATCTGTTCGTAAGCATCGGTGTGGCCGTCGTGCGTGCTGCCGTCGGGCTGCTTGCGCACCTTCGCGAACTCGGGGGCGAGGTCGTCGTGGGTGAGCTCACCAGTCCTGCCGACGTCGTCGACGCGATGCGGGATGTCACGCGCATGTTCTTCAACATGAGCATCTTCGTTCGACGATCTCCAGGAGACGACGACCGTCTCCGGATCGGACAGGTCAGTGCCACGGCCGTCCCCAGACCACGACGCGTACCTCTTTGTGACAGCTGTTCAACGAAAGCGCCCCGAGGATGTGAAAGATTGTCGCGACAGTCGATGCTGCTCAAGACTGTGGGAACGCAGACCACCGTCGCCGCGATTACCTACCCGGTTGAGCGCATGATCGAGTCCGGTCACCTCCGGCGTGAGTCCGACCCAAGCGGATCGCCGCAAGGTCATCCTGCGCTACGCCGGTCACGGCCGCGAGGTTGCCGGGGCGTTCTTCGCCCCGTTGGCCACGCACTGGCATGCCGCGATGGCTTACCTGTCTGACTCAAACCTGATCGCGGCGCACCGGGTATTCATCGCCCTGATTTGACGCCATGCGACGCTTTCAGGGCGAGCTCAAAGCACACAGTCGTACAGCCAGAACGACCGACGAAGTGCCCTAGCCGTAGCCTGGGCAGCACAGAACAATCGACAGTTCGTGAGGAGGTAACCAATGCTGGGATCGGTCGTCTCGGTGGTTGTCCGGCTGGTCGAACTGGGCGGTTCTGCGGTGGGAGTACGCCATGGGACCGAGGAGCCGCGCTACACCGTCGAGCAGCAGATCGCTGGCGTGGAGATCCGACGCTACGGCCCCCGAATCGCCGCCGAGACGGCTGTGGCGGCCAGCGAGGAGGCGGCGCGCAACGTAGGTTTCCGCCGCCTGGCCCGATACATTTTCGGGGCGAACCACGCCGCCGCGAAGATCGCGATGACGGCTCCGGTCGCGCAACAGCCGGGCAGCGTGCGTGGCCAGACGATCGCGATGACGGCACCGGTGTCACAGCGGGCCGGCGCCGACGGCGAATGGGTGATCCGGTTTTTCATGCCTGCCGACAAGACCATGGAATCGCTTCCCGAGCCCGACGATGACGCGATCAAGCTGGTCACCATCCCGACCGAGACGATTGCGGTGCGTCGCTTCACGGGCAGCCGCAGTCGGCGGGCGATCGCATCGCAGACCGCTGAATTGATGCGCGCGCTGCCGTTCTTGCGTGACAAAGGCTTTGAGCCGACCGGTCCACCGGCCGCGTGGTTCTACGATCCACCGTGGACCATTCCGATGTTGCGGCGAAACGAGGTTGTCGTGCCGGTCAAGCCCAACCCGTGAGGAGAGGATTGATGTGCGGATTTCTACGTTGATCGCCACCGGCACGTCAGTCGCTGCCGCGGCGGCGGTGGGCAGCCTGGCGAGTAGACCAGCAGTCCAGTCGAGTTGGTATGCGCGGCTGCGTAAGCCGCGCTACCAACCACCGGAGATAGTGTTTCCTGTGGTATGGCCGATTCTCTACGCCGACATCGCGGTGGTTTCGGCATCGACGATCGATAGGCTTCACGACAGCGGAGACGCTCGGAAGCTGCGCGCCTATCAGGCGGCCCTTGGCCTCAACCTCGTCCTGAATGGCGGCTGGTCGTGGCTATTCTTCAACCGGCGCCTTTTCGCAGCATCGGCGGCGGTTGCCGTCGCACTGGCCGCGAGCAGCGCGGACTTGACCCGCCGGGCAATCGCCGTCCGGGGGGCGGGCGCGGTGCCGCTGACCCTCTACCCGATCTGGTGTACCTTCGCCGCCGCCCTGTCCACACACATTTGGCTGCTCAACCGCCGCCGGAGTCGCGTATGACGGTGGACGGCTGAATGACAGCCCGCAAACGCCGCCACATCGACGTTTGCCTTACCGATGCAGTCGGCTACCACGTGACGACCGGGCTGGAACGTTACCGGCTGCCCTACAACGCGCTGACGCAAACCCGCCTTGAGGATGTCGACCTGTCCATCAATTTTCTCGGCAAACGCCTGCGGGCCCCGGTGCTGGTCGGCGCGATGACCGGCGGCGCCGAACTGTCGGGTGTCATCAATCGGAACCTGCCGCAGCCGCTCAACGGCCGGACATCGGGATGATGGTCGGCTCGCAGCGCATCATGTTGGACAGCACGCTCGGCGAGCAGGCCGCGGCCAGCTTCGCCGTCCGCGACGCGGCACCGGATATTTTGTTGTTCGGCAATATTGGGCTCACAGCTGAGCAAGGCCGCCGTCCCCGACATCGCCAAGGCGCTCGACCGGGTTGGAGCGGATGACCTTGCGGTGCATACGAATCCGCTGCAGAAGGCAATACAACACAACGGTGACACTGACTTCTCCGGCTCTCTTGCCCGGCTGCGTGACGTAGCGGGGGAACTCCGCTGTCCGACTCTGTTGAAAGAGGTCGGCCACGGCATCGGCGCCCGTGCGGTAGCCGAATTGATGCGGCTGCCAGGTGAGCTGCCAGTGGCCGCCATCGACGTCGCGGGAGGAGGAGGGACATCGTGGTCGCGCGTGGAGCAGCTGGTCGCTACGGCGAGCTGCGCTACCCGGACCTGGCTGACTGGCCTATACCGACCGCACAAGCGATCGTGGAGGTGCGTGCGGCGCTGCCGGACATCCGCTGGTCGCTTCCGGTGGCATCCGCACCTGCATGGATGCGGCCGAGGTGATCGCGTTGGGCGCGAACGTGGTGGCGGTCGCCCGGCCACTGCTCGCCGGGGCGATCGAATCCGCTGCCGCCGCGCTCGATTGGTTGCATTGCTTTATCGAAGAGCTGCGCATCTGCCTGCACGGCCGCGGCGCAGCCAACTTGCCAGCCTTGCGCCGGATCGGTGTGACATCAATCCCCTAACCGCGAGAATCGAGACGTGGCAGTAATCCTGGCTTACGGGTCGCCGTCGCTGGGCCATCTGTTTCCGATCGGTGCGCTGCTGCGCGAGTTGGCCGGGCGCGGTCACCAGGTTCACTTGCGCACGATGGCCGCCGAGGTTACCAGCATGCGAAAGGTCGGCTTTCTCGCCGAGCCGGTGGACCCGCGGATTGAGGCCATCGCCGGGCAGGATTGGCTAGCGTGCAACGCATTAGGCGTGCTGAAGATGTCAATCGACGTGCTTTGTCGGCGAGCAGTGTTCGAAGTCGACGACCTGAACGCAGCGATCGATCGCGTGGAACCCGATGTGCTCATCGTCGATGCGAACTGCTGGGGCGCAATGTCGATGGCCGATGCCGGCGATATTCCGTGGCTGGTGTTTTCACCATTTACCCCCTACCTGCGGTCTCGCGGCGTGCCGCCGTTCGGTCCCGGCCTGCGGCCGCTGCCCGGTCTGCTCGGCGACATCCGCGACGCGTCGATGCGCCCGTTTGTGACACATCTCTTCGACCGCCGCATGCTCCCGCGCATCAATGCCATTCGAGCCGAACTGGGTGTGCCCCGGGTCAGATCTGTCGACGCGTTCTTCCGGCGGGCGCCGCTGCTGCTGGCGGTCGGGGGTGAGCCGTTCGAGTATCCGCATCCCGGATGGGGCGACGCGGTGCATCTCATCGGCGCCTGCGTGTTCGAACCCACACCCGCGACGGCGCCAGAATGGCTGGTTGCCATCGACCAGCCGATCGTATTGGTCAGCACGTCCTCGATTAAGCAGGCCGACAGCATCCTGGGGCGGACCGCGCTGGAGGCGCTGGCCGACGAACCTGTCCATGTCGTAGCGACGTTCCCGGCCGGAGTGCCTCCCGATCTGCCGCGGCCGGCCAATGCGACCGTGTGCCAATTCGCCCCGCACGGCGTGGCCCTTGAGCGCGCCGTCTGCGCTATCACCCACGGCGGGATGGGCACCACCGTCAAAGCTCTCGACCGCGGTGTACCGGTCTGTGTCGTGCCGTTCGCTCGCGATCAGGCTGAAGTCGCCCGACGGGTGCAGGTGGCCCGCTGCGGCACTCGGCTGCCAGCGGAGAAGCTCACTGCCGCAAGGCTACTGGCAAAAGTGCGCACGGCGATGACGTTGACGGAGGGCGCACGACGGGTGGCGGCCGGTTTCACCGCGACCGGCGGCGTCACCCGAGGAGCCGACCTCATCGAGCAACAGTTGCTGGGGCAGGCAACCGAGAACGTCGCCTAGTAGCCGAAAGATCAAAATGGCACCGCCATACGCTAAGTGCGTCGTTGTGATGCCATCTGGCGTTTGCGTTTGAACACGAACACGATCCACGAGACAGTGGCCGCGAGGAAGGCAATCGTCTGCGCGACGCCTGTGCCGTCAGACGGATAGAGCACACCGGCACCGTAGCGGTCGATGAACCCTCCCGCCGGTAACGGGTCCATCTCCGCTCGAGTACGTGCCCACTGTTCCAACGAAGTCAGCGGGCATGGGAAATGCAGCCCCACGACGCCGATGCCCCAAACAACGGTCGGCACATGGAGAAGGATGGTGCGCGGCCAGCGCAGCGCCAGAAATCCACCACTGGGCAGGTAAACCAGGTACGCGAAGTGGGTGCCGACCGTCAGCACCACGACGGCGAAATACATGCTCTTCATGCGCTTCATGGCCCGCCGTGAGCTCAGTGGTAACCCCTCGTGCATGCGCTCCCTAGGTCCGCTATGTTTCTGCGCGGCCGAGTAGGTGACGCAGGGCCTGGTCGAGGTCGGGATGGCGGAATCGGTGACCGGCCTGTTGCAGCTTGGCGGGAATCACGCGTTGACTGGCGCACGCGAGTTCGCGGGCGCCCTGGTCGCCGAGCAGTAGCCGCGGACCCAACGGAGGGACCGGCAACACCGCTGGTCGGCGCAGGACATGCGCGAGCGTGCGGGTGTAGTCGACGTTGCGAACCGGTTCTGGGGCAACCGCATTCACCGGCCCGGACAGGGCGGTGTCCCACAGCCCGCGATAGTAAGTGTCGACGAGGTCATCGATCCCGATCCAGGACAGCCACTGCCTCCCATCGCCGATCCGGCCGCCGAGGCCGGCGCTGAACAGCGGTCGCAGTAGGCGAAGAGTCCCGCCGCGAGGAGATTGCACGATGCCGGTGCGCACCAGCACGACACGCACCCCGGCCCGCCCCGCCGGCGCTGTCGCCTCCTCCCACTCGGCCACCACGTCGGCGAGAAACCCCTCACCGCGATCGCTGTCCTCGGTCAGAATCTCGTCGCCGCGGTCGTAGCCGTAGTAGCCGATCGCAGAGGCGGAGATCAGCAAGCTCGGCCCATCGGGCATCCGCGCGACGAGTTCGGCTAACCGGCGGGTGGGACCGATTCGACTGTCGCGGATCGCGCGTCGGTGCGCGTCGGTGAACCGGCCCGCGATCGAGGCGCCCGCCAAGTTGACCACCGCGTCGACCCCGGCGAGCAGATCCGGATCGGGATCGGCCGGGTTCCACTGCCGCTCGTTCGCGTCAGTCGCGGCATGACGCACCAGCCGGATGACCCGATGTCCGCCCGTGCTAAGAAATGCGCTCAAAGCCGACCCGACGAGGCCCGAAGATCCCGTGACCGCCACCGTTGCCGCCCGCAGCCCGTGCTCGGCTGCCTGCTTGTGCGCGGCGATGTCATCGGCCAACTGGCGGTGCCGATAGGCGAACATCGGGCGCAATGCCAGCGCGGGCACCGGTGTTTCAACCCGGTCGATCACCCGGGTGCGGTCGTCACCGACATCTTCGAATTCGTGGATATGCCGCCAGCGCAACGCAATCCGCGCCGGCAGCGAAGCCAGTCCGGCTGCGCCGATCGTGTCGACGAAACGCCGCGGCGGATCGTAGCCGTCCGCCTGGTGCTCGGCCACCCAGCGAAGCCCCCCGGGCAGCGCGAGCTCCGCCCGCCCGTTCTGCAGCGAGTCAGCTTCGGTGATTACCCGCATCGGCTGCCACGGCGGCGAGAGCCGCAGGAACGCACCGGGCCGGCTGTGCCAGGCGAACACCTCGTCGCGCGGCGCGTCGACCACGCTTGAATACACCAAACCCATCGCTCGACGCTACCGGCGAAACCGCCGGCATGCGATCAGGCACAGTGGTTGGCATGGGTGTGCGCAACGGCGGCAGATCGCTTCTCGACACGGTGCTGGATCGCGCGGTCGTCCCGGGCTATACCCGCGTGGGCTATCGGCTGCGGAAACCCGGATGGGCGGACATCGACCCGGCACCAGACGCACTGCGCGGCCGCACGGCGCTGGTCACGGGCGCGAACCGCGGCATCGGCCAGGCGATCGCCGCACGCCTGACACGGCTGGGCGCGACGGTTCTGCTGACCGTCCGCGACAAGGAGCGCGGCATGCGGGCACGGGATGAAATCAGCGCCGCGCTGCCAGACGCCGATGTGCGGGTCGAGGTCTGCGACGTGTCCGATCTCGCCGCTGTTCGTGCCTTCGCGGCTGACTTAGCCGGCCGGCTGTCCCGGTTGGACGTGCTCGTGCACAATGCCGGGGTTTTGCCGGCCACCCGCACAGAGACCGGCGAGGGGCACGAAATCACCCTTGCCACCCACGTTTTGGGTCCGGTGCTGTTGACCGAGCTCCTGCTGCCGGTGCTCGCCAACTCACCCGATCCGCGGGTGATTTTCATGTCCTCGGGTGGGATGTACACCCAGGCGCTGCCCGCCGCCGACCCCGAATACCGCAATGGCCGATACCGCGGCGCCATCGCCTATGCGCGCACGAAACGGATGCAGGTAGCCCTGACTCCGATCCTCGCCGAACGCTGGGCGGCGCAGCACATCTCGGTGTATTGCATGCACCCCGGGTGGGCCGACACATCGGGGGTGGCCGACGCGTTGCCGGTCTTTCGCATGCTCACCGGCCCGCTGCTGCGCTTACCCGAAGAAGGCGCCGATACCGCGGTGTGGCTCGCCGCGACCACACCGGCACCGCCAACCGGCCGGTTTTTCCACGACCGGCGGCCCCGTCCCGAGCACTACCTGCCGTTCACCCGGGAAAGCGACCGTGACCGCCAGTCCCTTTGGCGGTACTGCGCGGACACCATCGGCCTCGATAACCCTTGACAGACCGACGCCACCGATAGCGGCTACCGCTCCGGCAGCGCGTGCTCGACGATCGGCAACCGCGGCAGCGGGTGGCGCTCGCGGCGCTTGGC
The DNA here is from genome assembly GCA_963811535.1 of uncultured Actinomycetota bacterium. Taxonomy (GTDB): domain Bacteria; phylum Actinomycetota; class Actinomycetes; order Mycobacteriales; family Mycobacteriaceae; genus Mycobacterium. The sequence continues at coordinate 1,450,440 of CAWERF010000006.1, forward strand.
CGAGAGGTACACCTGCGCGGTCTCCTCGACCACGGTGTGCCAATCGAAGTCGGAGGTGAGCCGTTGGCGGTCGGCCCGGGCCCGGCGCTGCGCGGCGGCCGGATCGTCAGCAATGGCGGGCAGCGGCTGTCCTGGATCGGGATCGATGACCTCGCTGAACAGGGCAGGTTGGGCACGCACCACCGCGATGTCTGCAGCGCAGTCACCACCGAGTGCGACCGCGATCGCCAAATCCAGCAGCACCTTTGCCGGGGTCATGAACCGCCCGCCCCACCCGCCAGGGGCCAGCGCCGTCGACAGCGCCCTATCGAGTCCCGAACATCGCATCGTATGCGTCAACAGCAGCCCACCCGAGGACGACACCAACAACTTGAGGGCCGGATCAACAACCACAACAGGAACCGAGCTACGCTTCACCTACGGAGTGCCTTTCCCTCGCAGAACCTGGACCGTCGACAAGCCCAAGTTCTCAAGCAGGACAGGCACTTCCGTGCATTACAGACCCGCGTCGCCCGCAAAAACATGAAACGTCGAGGTTAGCTCGAGGGGACCGCGGCGGACCCTACCCCGCCTCGGTACATCGACGAGTGATTGTCTCGGCCGAGGCCGCGTGCCGCGTCGGCCCCATCTCCGCCGCTATGCGCCCGTCGACATCAAAATCCGACCTATGACGGCAACTCCAGAACCTGAAACCTTGCGTCGCTATCCTTCTACCCGCGGTTACCGCAGAGTGGTGGCGTGTCGAAGCCACGCAGGTCGATGTAGAGCTGTCCGTCAGGAAAACGCGCTGCCGCACTGTTGCGCCCAGCTGATGGCCAGCGTGGTCTTGCCAACGCCTTGAAACGCCCTGGTTCTGATGGAGGCTCAGGTTATTGGATTTCGACCAGGGGTTGGTCGGTCCGTTTTGTAGCGTAGAGGGCTGCTTCGAACTCTGCGGGTGGTATGTCGCCGAGGTAGCCGTGTAGGCGGTTGGTGTTGTGCCAGTGCACCCAGCCCAGGGTGGCCAGCTCGACGTCCTCGATGGTCTTCCACGGCCCGGTGCGGGTCGGTCCGTAGATCAGCTCGGCCTTGTAGTAGCCGTTGACGGTTTCGGCTAGGGCGTTGTCGAAACTGTCACCGATGGAGCCGATGGAGGGCACCGCGCCGATCTCGGCGAGCCGTTCGCCGTATCTAATCGATGTGAATTGCGACCCGGCGTCGGAGTGACATGTCAAGCCTGGCAACGTGTTCCCCCGCGACCATCGGGCCATCTCGATCGCGTCGAGCACCATGGTGGTGCGCATGTGCGAGGCGACCCGCCAGCCCACAATCATCCGACTGTAGGCGTCGGTGATGAAACACACGTAGGCCACCCCGGCCCAGGTCGGCACGAACGTCAGATCGGTCACCCACAGCTGATTCGGCGACCCTGCGGTGAATCTGCGGCCCACCAGATCCGGATGCCGCCCCGCGCCGGGATCCGGCTTGGTGGTGCGCACCCGTTTGCCGCGGCGGACTCCGCTGATGCCGGCGGCCCGCATGTGCCGGGCGACCTGATCACGCCCGATGTCGTGACCGGCACGGCGGGCGGCCTTCCACAGCTTACGGACGCCGTAGACGCGGTAGTTGTCTTCCCAGAGCTGGCGCAACGCCGGCCCCACCACCGCGTCGCGGCAGGCCCGCGCCGAGGGCGCCCGGACTTTGGCCGCGTAATAGGTGCTCGGGGCCATCTGCACCCCTGCTGTTCGCAGGACGGTGCAGATGGGCTCGACCCCGAACTCGTCGCCGCAGTCGTCGATGAAGGTGACTACTTCTTGTGTTGGCGGTCGAGCTCCGCCCCGAAGAAACTGGCCGCTCGCTTCAGAATCTCGTTGGCGCGCTTGAGTTCCCGGTTCTCCTGCTCTAGATCCTTGATCCGCCGAGACTCAGCCGTGCTGACACCGGGCGCATACCCGTCGTCGATGTCGGCCTGGCGCACCCACGACCGCACCGACTCGACGCCATAGCCGAGTTGGCGAGCGACCCGTCCCACCGTCCCGTGCTCAGTCCCCAACTCCGCGCGCAACGTGCGCACCATCCGCACCGCAGCCGCCTTCTCCTCCGGGCTGTACCTACGGCCGGTCGACTTCTCCGGCGACTGTTCCTTCGGCATGACTCCATCCTCGTTTCCAAGGTCAGGAGCCTCCAGGATTTCCAGGGCGTTTCAGGGGTTGGGTTAGTCGAGGCCTGGCCACAGATATTTCACCGATGCCGCTTCGTGCTTCGTGTAATAGAGTGTCGAGCTTCGCCAAGTCGGACGTTCGACCTGCGAAATGTGGATTCTCTGCAGGTAGCTTGCCGAGGGGTGACCAACGTCGGCCGCGATTCATGAACATGCATGCCGCCGTGCACATTGCCGACTTGAAACGCTGGACCATGAACCGAGCCGTCAACCAAATTGCGGGACGTAGCATCCGAAGACGCCGCCTGTCGCTCGCGCATTCCCCTCCCCGTGAGTTAACACCCCAGTTCGCAGTCGTACCAAATAAGGGGACCGCTAACTCTGCTAAGCCTAATGCGCCAGCTCGACGATTGCTGAGCAAACGCTGTGCCACCTTTCGAACGTATATCGGTCGCACCAGATCAACCGCCGCCGCGACAGCAGCGGAGATGTCGCTCTCACAGTTGAGTCCAGCCGACCACGGTCGAGGCGACGCCCCGCGAGCCCTTCGCCCGGATTCCGACCGCGAGGACTGGCGACGCACCTGCAGGTCGAAGCGCCGCGTCGGACAGCTGCACGCTGGTCACTGCCGCGACTACGGCCTGGGGACCGGTAAACGCATCTGGCCGCAGGCCCGAGAGGCGCGAAACCGTGTGACCTCAGTCCAACTCGAACCACACTGGGCTGATTTTAAGAACGGAAACGCGGGTTTCTGCTACCAGCATAAACAGGTAGCCGAAACAACTCATATCGCCTGTGGGACAGCGATTTTCGACGTTGCCAGTACGGTTCCGGCAAGGCTCAGGTACGACCTCAGAACGCCCCCGGTCGCGTACACGCCGCGTACATGAAGCCGTTCGCCACGGGCACTCCGGACACCACGGTGAGAAGTGAGGTGGCGAGTCTTGAGCCGCCGCAAGAGCCGAACTCCGGAAACGCTCATTCTGACTACGCCAAACGACGCGATACTACCTTCGGATACGCGAAAGGTGTTGACGGCGTCAACAATGACCATCGACCTCCCCACAGTCCAGCAGGATCTGTGCATTGCGAATGCCTGATTCCAGTAAGTCGTCGGAGAGTTCCCGATCGGAGACGGCGCGCGCGAGTTGCAGGGTGGCGACGAGGATCGTGAAGAGCCCGAGCGCCGTTGTGCTTGCGGCGGATGGGTCGTGTGGAGACAAGTGCGTTGCGATCACGTCGACGATGGATTGCATTCCCTCGGTGTAGGAATCGCGGACGGAGTCGCCGCAGCGGCCGATCTCATCGAGCAGCGCAGCGTTGGGACAGCCCGTGCTCGGATTATCGCGATGATGCGGCGCGAGGTAGTCGCGTACGAATTCCTCCAGTGCCGCCCGGCCCTCCGGTAGCGAGGCCAGGACGGCCCGCTGCGTGGCTAGTTGATCGGCGACCACGTTGGCGACGAGATCGTCTTTGGACTCGAAGTGTGCGTAAAACGCGCCGTTTGTCAGCCCCGCGTCAGTCATGAGCGTGGCGACACCTGAACCGTCGATGCCGTTCTGCTTGAAACGTCGGCCGGCGGATTCGATGATCCGCCGCCGCGTTCCGGCTTTGTGCTCTGCGTCGTACCTGGCCACGGCTCGCGCCCTCCGTCTATGAAAGTGGTCCTTGCGGATCATATCCGATTAACTTATAGTCATAATATTACGATTATACGCCAATAGCATCTACCGCCAGAAAGACCATCCCAATGACTTCTCTGCACGACCCACTGCCACTGCCCTCCGGACTGGTGCTCCCCAACCGCCTCATGAAGGCCGCGATGAGCGAAGCACTGGCCGATTCGGGGAACTCGCCCGGCGCCCGGCTGGAGCGGCTCTACCGCAGGTGGAGTCGGGGCGGGTACGGGTTGCTGGTCACCGGCAACGTGATGGTCGATCGCACCCAGTTGGGCGAACCCGACAACGTGGTGATCGAGGACGACCGCGACCTAGACGCACTCACTCGGTGGGCCAAGTCCTCTCATGATGCCGGCGTCCCGATCTGGGTCCAGCTCAACCACCCAGGACGCCAGTCCAACCCGCTGGCTCTGGGCCACATTCCGGTGGCGCCGAGTGCGGTGCCGATGAGTCTTCCCGGCTCGCCGACACCGCGTGAGCTGACCTCAGCCGAGATTGAGGACATCATCGAACGATTCGTGACGGCGGCCGCGGTCTGCGAGACGGCCGGATTCGACGGCGTCCAGGTGCACGGTGCGCACGGCTACCTCGTGACACAGTTCCTCTCGCCGCTGACCAGCCTACGCGACGACGACTGGGGCGGCGACCCACAGCGACGGATGCGGTTCCTCCTCGAAATCGTCCGCCGCATCCGCGCCCGGGTATCTCCTGGCTTCGCAGTGAGCGTGAAACTCAACTCGGCGGACTTCCAACGCGGTGGATTCAGCGAGGACGAGTCACGCGACGTGATCGCTGCCCTGGCCGCCGAAGGCCTAGACATGATCGAGATCAGCGGCGGAAACTATGAGTCGCCGGCCATGTCGGGCTCCGCAGCGGCCAGTACCCGCGCCCGCGAGGCCTACTTCCTCGATTACGCCCGCACGGTGCGGCAACTGGCTGGCGACGTGCCGCTGGCGGTCACGGGCGGATTCCGGTCACGCGGCGCCATCGCAGACGCGCTGCGCTCCGGTGACTGCGACGTGGTCGGGCTCGCTCGTCCGACGGTGACAACCCCCGACGCCGCGGCCGCCATCCTGTCAGAACGCATGGACGTGCTGCCGACGCGCGAACTGCACTACGGGATGCGCCGCGTCCTCGGCAGGTTTGTCGACGTCAAGGCACTCGACGGCGTCCTCAACATCAGCTGGAACACCGATCAACTGCACCGACTGGGTGCCGGACGCGAGCCTGATCTCGACCGAGGGCGGCTGGCTACGACGGTGGCCATGCTCCGCCGCAACGGCACAACCTCATTCCGCCCCAAGCGGGGCATCCGATGACGCGTCCGTCCTACGACCTGCGCGGGAAGGTCGTGCTCATCACCGGCGGCACCGGTGGAATCGGCAGTGCCACCGCCCGTGAACTCATCGGCCGTGGCGCGAAAGTCGCCATCGTGGACGTCGACCCCCGGACGCCACAGATCGCCGCGCGCATGTCGTCACATTCGGCCATGGGCGTGATCGCCGACGTGCGTTCTCGCGACGCTCTCGACGTCGCCGTCTCCGATGTCGTCGACCGCTTCGGGCGCGTCGACGTGGCGATCGCCAACGCGGGCATCCTTTCTCGCGCTGCCACATTGCGCAACACACCGACAGCGTCGATCGAGTCCCTGCTCGCGGTCAACGTCACCGGCATCGTCAATACCGTTCAGGCCGCCATGGATCAAGTCGTCGCTCACCGCGGCCAATTCGTACTCATCAGTTCGGTGTTCGCGTTTCTCAATGGCATGGGCACCATTCCCTACGCCATGAGCAAAGCAGCCGTCGAGCAACTCGGCCGCGGACTGCGTGTGGAACTCGCCGCGCGCGGCGTCTCAACCACGATCGCCTACTTCTCACTCATCGAGACCAACATGATTAAGCAGGGCGTCGACGGCGACCCCATCGTCGACGAACTGCTCGCAGGTTTGCCGCGGCCGCTCCTCAAACGCCTCCAACCCGAAACTGCCGCAACAGCACTCGTCAACGGCCTCGCTCATCGTTCGCCGCGCGTCATGGAGCCGTCCCGTTGGAAACCAATTTCTGCGCTGCGGGGACTCCTCGCCCCCGCGCTGGACGCGCGCCTGACCCGAGACCGGCGGACCCTGGCCGCCTTGTCCCAACTCGACGCGCGATCCCACACCGCACCATGACAACCAAACCGCCCAGAGCCCCGCGAGGACAGACTATCGAATCGAAAGGCAAGAAATGACTACCTGGAAAGACACTCCGACTCGCAAGATCGACGTCGGCGGCGTCGAGTTCGCCTACCGCGAACTCGGCACGGGGTCAGAGGTTCCGGTGGTGTTTCTCCACCACCTGACCGCAGTCCTCGACGACTGGGACCCGCGGATCATGGACGGCATCGCCGCGCACCACCGCGTGATCGCCTTCGACAATCGCGGTGTCGGCGCGACAGGCTCCTCGGTGCCACCCACGGTCGAGCAGATGGGCACCGACGCGATCACCTTCATCCGCGCCTTGGGACTCAAACACGTTGATCTATTCGGCTTTTCGCTCGGCGGCGGCGTCGCGCAGATGATCGCCCTCCAGGCACCAGACCTTGTGCGGCGCATGATCCTCGCCGGCACCGGTCCACGCGGCGGCGGCGGCATCGACAAAATGGCAACCATCGTCGGGATCGCCTACCTCAAAGCGGCACTCACGTTCAGCGATCCTAGAAATTTCCTGTTCTTTCCCCGCACCGCCGAGGGCAAACGCGCCGCGTCGGATTATCTCAACCGCCTCAAGGAGCGCACCCAAAACCGTAACAAGAAAATCTCGATGCAGGCCCGCATCGCTCAGCTCAAAGCCATCCGACACGCCGGACAAAGCCAACCTGACGACCTCTCACTCATCACCCAGCCCGTCTTCGTGGCCAACGGCGACCACGACCTCATGGTCGACAGCAGCCACTCAGCCGACATGGCACGTCGACTGCCGAACGGCCGACTGAAGATCTATCCCAACTCGGGACACGGCGGAGTGTTCCAACACCACCGCACCTTCCTATCCGACGCGCTGCAATTCCTCGCCGAGGAACCAGCTTTCGACACCGTGAAGTGAACGTCATGAACGCACAGCCGAGTCAGCACGACGGCGCGATCACGTCCTACAGGCAAGCACCCTCATGCACCGTCACCGCCGGGGGTGTTACCTACGCCTACCGCGAACTCGGACCCAAGGGCGGAATTCCCGTCATCTTCCTCGTCCACCTCGCCGCCACGCTGGACAACTGGGATCCCCGGATCATCGATCCGATCGCTCAACAACACCACGTCATCGCCTTCGACAACCGCGGCGTAGGAGCCTCCACCGGCACCGTCCCCGACACCGTCGAGTCGATGGCCGACGACGCCTATACCTTCATCACCGCACTCGGTTTCAACACCGTCGACATCCTCTCCTTCTCCCTCGGCGGGATGATCGCCCAAGCGCTGGTGCTCAAACATCCTGAACTCGTCCGCAAGCTGATCCTCACCGGAACCGGACCCGCAGGCGGAACAGGCATCGACAAAGTCGCCGGGACAACCTATTACGACACGCTGCGTGCCACCCTCACCCGAAAGGACCCCAAGGAGTTCCTGTTCTTCAACCGCGACGGCATCGGCCAACGCGCCGCCCGCGCGTTCGTCGAACGCCTCGACGAACGCACCGAGGATAGGGACGCGAAGATCACCGTGAGGGCCTTCCGAACCCAACTCAAAGCGATCAAACGCTGGGGGCGCTCCACACCCGCCGACCTGTCACTGATCACCCAGCCGACACTCATCGCCAACGGCGACAACGACCGCATGGTCCCCGCCGCACTCTCCGAAGACATGCACCAACGGATCACCGGCTCGCAACTAACCATTTATCCCAACTCCGGGCACGGCGCGATCTTTCAGTACCACCACGAGTTCACTTCTACTGCAATTCAATTCATTGATGAGTGACCAGGAATTCACACCTCATGCCTTGAGTAAACGCGACCGCATCGACGGCAATATCACCTTGTCGCCGAGCCCCTCGCTCAACGCGGCCTTCATGACCGATTGGGCAGCACCTGGCCGCAGGGCAGCGGCAGCGGGTCACGCAGGGAGGTCATACGGATGTTCCTTTCGTGTGGGTTCCCCGCAGCGGAGTCTTGTCCGGCGACAAATGCCGCGTCAGAAACTCGACCTGGTCCCGCACCAGTGCCTCGAAAGGCTCCCCAAGGTAGAAGTCGAAATGGCCGGCTTCGTAGCGATTGATCTGGCCCCGGGGTGCGGTGCCTGCGTAACGCAGAGTTTGGGCGGGTGGTGTGACGCTGTCGGTGTTGCTGACGCAGAACAGGATTGGGAACTTGATCTTCTTAGCCGCACGTCCGGGCCGGTAGGTAGCGATGCTCGGAGCAACCCGCGCCGCTACCTCGTTGCGGAAGGTCGTGTCGGGTGGCAGCAGCGCTTCGTAGCCGGGAAGGGCGTCCGGGGCGTTCATCAGCGCCAGTGAACCGGGAGGGCCGGCGAGGGGGATCATCGCGGGTGACCTGCGAAAGACAATGGAAGCGAAATCTCGTGCGACTGACGGCAACACCTTTAGAGATTCAGTGGGGCCCAGCGCGAGCGCCGAGGCTAGGCCGTCGGTGAATGGGCATTGAGCCACCGCCGCTGTCAGTTCAGGATGGCGCGAGGCGACTGCGATGGAGTGGCCGCCACCAAAGGAGCTTCCCCAGACTGCAATTCGTGTGCCGTCGACGTCGCGGCGATTCTTCACCCATGCGATGGCGGCATCCCAGTCGGCGAGCTGTCGCTTGATCGACAGGAGCTGCCGAGGCTGGCCGCCGCTATCACCGAAGTGGCGGTAGGTGAAGGCCAACGCAGCTACACCGGCCTGCGCGAACCGTTCGGCGAAGGCGTCCAAGCGCATCTCGCGTGTCGCGCCGAGGCCGTGCCCAAGGATGACCACGGGCGGCGAGATGACTCCTGCGGGCAGGTAAAGCCACGCGGCACAGGTGTCCTCGCCAGAGGCGAACGAGACGTCGTGGCGGGTGTACGGCTGGCCAGTGCTCATTACCGGCTCACCGCCCCGTTGGTCGAGCTGGCCGCAGGCACACGGCCCGATGCGAGCCCTTGTGCGTACGTGTCCGGGCGGTACAGGGGCAGCTCGCCGGTGGAGTCCGTATCCGACAGGTACTGGAGCATCAGCTCCTGCCCGGTTTCGGACTGATCGGTCTGCAGAAACTCGGTGCGCTCGACGTGTAGGCCCTCAGACAGCGACATCGAGCCGCCGAAGTACACCGACCTCTTGATGGCTTCGACTGACCCTTTGGTCCGCTTCCCGAAGTAGTCGGCAAGTTCGGTCGCCCGCATGACGACCTCGTCAGGCGCCACGACGTCGTCGACGGCCCCGTTGGCCAGTGCCTGTGCGGGCGTGAACGGCTTGCCCTCGAGAATGGCCAGCAGTGATTTGTGGGTGCCGATGAGCCGGGTCAGTCGCTGGCTGCCCCCGCCGCCCGGCATGATTCCGAGGAGGACCTCTGGCTGGCCGATGAAGAACTCCCCATCGGCCATGACGCGCAGATCGCACGCCCAAGCGAATTCCGCGCCCAGACCCAGAGCCGAACCGTTGAGGGCGGCAACGAAGATGACGCCGCTGGCGTTCATGCGCAGGAACGTCGCGTGCAGGCGATCGAGCTGGGCGGCTCCCCGAAGCGGGGTCCTGCGCAGAACCGACTCGGGTATGCGGGCGCGGCCTACGCCTCTGGCCAGGCGGAGAACGGCAGATGCGCCGCGTCGGTTCAGGTCCGGGACCGCGGCACCCTCTGTCTGGAGCCACCGCACATCGGCATGGCTGACGAATCGGCCAGCGCGCGCGCCGGTGAACACGACGGCGTGGACGTTTGGATCACGGTCGACGCGGCCCACCAACTCGTCGAGCTCGTTGGCGGTGTCGACGCCGAACAAGCTGTGAGGGCCGCCGTCGACCCGCACGATCAAGGTGGCTCCGCGGTCCTCGATCTCGAGGTGGCTGCTGTCTCGGTGTGTCATGGCTCCTTGCTTTCGTTGGTTGGTGTCATGCCTGCCGGTTGGCGGCGAACTTCAGTCGAGGGTGATGACGACCTTCCCGGCCTTGACCTTGCCGCTCTCGACGTAGGCGAGCGCTTCGAGGGTCTGGTCGAAGGAGAAGGTTGAGTCGATGAGCGGGCGGAGGTGGCCCGCGTCGTAGAGGGCCCCGAGTTCCCCGAGCTGTGCGCCACTGGCGCGCATGAAGAAGAACGAGTAGCGCACGCCGAGCTTCCTGGCGGCCCTGCGGACCTTGCGGCTCAGGAACGACATCACGAGCTCGAAGGGCTTGGGGGCGCCGACCTGTTTGGCGAATCCGGCGTCGGGCGGGCCCGCAACGCCGATCGCTAAGCCGCCGGGCTTGAGCACGCTGAGCGATTTCATGAGGTTCTCGCCGCCGAGCGAGTCCAGCACGAGGTCGTAACCGGACAGGGTCTTGGAGAAGTCCTGCTTGGTGTAGTCGACGACGACGTCGGCTCCGAGATCGCGGACGAGGTCCTCGGTGGCACCGCTGGCGGTGGTCGCAACATGCGCTCCGAGGTGCTTGGCGAGCTGGATCACGGTGGAGCCCAGTCCTCCTGCGCCGGCGTGGACGAGGACCTTCTGCCCGGGCTTGACCTGAGCCGTCTCGACCAGGATCTGCCAGGCGGCCAACGCGACCAAAGGGACGGCGGCGGCCTCGTGCAGAGTTAGTGAGGCCGGTTTGGGGGCGACATCGCTCTGGTCGATGGCGATGTACTCGGCGAAGGTGCCGATGCGCAGGTCGCGAGGGCGGGTGTAGACCTCGTCGCCGACCTTGAAGTCGCGGACGCCCGGGCCAACCTGGGTCACCACTCCGGCCACGTCGTGGCCGATCACGAAGGGGGGCTTGTACTTCAAGAGTTGCTTGAACTCGCCGTTGCGGACCATCTTGTCCAACGGGTTGATGCTGGCCGCACTCACCTCGACCAGAACGTCATCGTTGCCGACCTTCGGCACGGGTACTTCGGCGGCCCGGATGCCGTCCTTGCCGTACTGCGTGACGACGAATGCCCTCATGTCTGTCCCCTTTCGATCGCTACCGCGGTGGTCAATGATTTTGTGGCCGAGTGGTTTTCGGAGCCCGGCACGAGTTGGTCATGTCTTCCCAATCCCGCTACCTCGCGCTCGAGCGCCGGTGTCACCTCGGCTGCGAAGCGCCTCATCCACGGCCATGCAGCTGGCGAGTTCAGGGCGGCCTTGGCCCAGTTGGCTACGACGACAGCGCGCGGCACGTATACGCGGCTGCGTCGGCGCACCAGTCCGCGCACGATCGCGGCGGCGGCCCGGTCGACGCTCGTGGTGACATTGCCCGGATACGGCAGCCGCCCGCGCAGTTCCTGGAATGAGGGCAGGTCCGCCTCGGCGCCTCGGACGAGGTCGGTGTCGATCCACGAGGGATGGACGAGGCCGACGGTGATGCCGAGGTGCGCCACCTCTTGGCGGTAGGCGAGGGCGAGCATCTCCACGCCTGCCTTGCTTGCGGCGTAGGAGGCGAGGCCGGCAAGCGGCGTGAAGGATATCGCGGATGCCACCACCATGGCGTGGCCCCGACTGCGCTGCAAGTGAGGTGTCGCGTACTTGAGCGTGCGGAAGACGCCGTTCAGGTTGATGTCCAGGACTCGCTCGAACGACGCCTCATCGGCCTGCCGCACCGTGCCGTAGGCGGCAACGCCCGCGTTCGCGACGACGATGTCGATGCCGCCCATGGTCCTTGCGCAATTGTCAATTGCCGACCGCAAGGCAATGCCGTCGCGCACATCGGCTTCCCACCATGACGCGGTGGGCCCGAGATCGTCGGCGAGGGCATGCAACCGATCGGGCTCGAGGCCGATTAGGGCCACATGAGCACCGCGGGCGGCGGCAAGACGTGCCACCTTCTCCCCGATTCCCCTTGCGGCTCCGGTGATTACCAGCTTGCGACCCGACAGGTTGCGGCGCATCAGACGATGCTCGCTACGGGTGTGCGGTGCTGCGGCGGGATGCGGTAGCCGCCAAGAGCCTCTGTGAGCAAGGCGGCGAATTCCACGGTGGTGCGGTCTCCCCCGGGCGGCCCCATCGCCTGGATGCCGATGGGCAGTCCTTCAGCATTGGTGGTGATGGGCATCGTCGTGGCCGGCGCTCCGGCGATGTTGGCCAACGCGCTCCATTTGGTTTGGTCCCAATAGGAGCGCGCGACACCGTCGACGTCGATGGTGCGGCCAAAGCGATCATGGTTCTTGTTGTGGTGAAGGGGTGCAGCGGTGGGTGTGACGGGCAGCAGTAGCACATCGAACTCTTTGAAGAACCCAGCCCAGCGCTGCGCGATCTCACGGCGAGCCGCATCGCGGAACAACCACGCGCGGTGGCTCTGGATCGTTCCCCGCAATGCGGCGGCACCGTCGCCACGAGGATCCATGATCGAGCGCAGGGCAAGGGCGGCACCGGAGCGCACACTGATCGTGGATCGGTCGACCGAGAACGCCCCCATCACCAGACTCAGAAAGAGCTCGTGTGAGGTAGCCAAGTCCACCGGGATGCTCGCGGGGTGCTCATCGATCCGTGCGCCCGCGTCCCGCAGCGCAGCGACTGCGTCGTCGATGGCCCGGCGCACGTCTTTGTCGACGGGGCAGTCCGGATCGTCGGCCCACACCGCGACCCGAAAGTCCTTGAGTGCCTTGGCCCGCGGCGGGGCGAGGGTGTAGGAGAACCCACCGTCGGGGTTCAGCGGGCCGACGGTGGCTTCCAGCGCGGGGATGATGTCGCGGGCACCACGCACCTGCACGCCAGCACAGGCCATATCGGCTTCTCCCCAACGTCCAGGGTCCCCAGGCCCGCCCGGGATGTGGCCGACCAGCGGCACCGACTGCCATGTCGACTTGTGGCCGTAAAGGCCACAGAAGTGAGCCGGAATCCTGGTGGAGCCACCGATTTCGGACCCGTAGTCGAAGCTTGTCAGCCCGGCAGCGGTAGCGGCGGCGCCACCACCGGCCGAGCCGCCGGATGTGCGCGAACGGTCCCACGGGTTGTTCGTCCGGCCGAACACCGGATTGCTGGCCTGCACGTCGGCATTGCCGGTCGGCATGTTCGTCTTGCCGACGATGATGGCCCCCGAGCGGCGCAGACGGGCGACGGCCTCAGCGTCCTGCGTTGGCACATAGTCGGCCAGGTCGGCTCGACCGCAGACCGTGCGCATACCGGCCGTCTCGTAGCTGTCCTTCACCGTGATCGGCAGGCCGTGCAGCGGTCCGAGGTCATCGCCACGCAAGCGTGCCGCATCAGCCTCGATTGCTGCCCGTCGCGCGGCGTCCGCGTCGACGGTGACGATCGCGTTCAGCGATGGGTTGTGCGCGCTGATTCGCGACAGATACAGCTCGACCAGTTCGGCACTGGACAACTGCCCGGCGTCTAGTGCCGCACGTTGTTCGGTCGCCGGTAGCCAAGCGAAATCGTCTGTTGTCAAGGAGGACACAGTCATCTCTTTTCTTTGGTGAAGATGGCCAGAGACCTACTCGGTATACCGATCAGTCTACTGACTAACCGGCACCATAGTACACCGAATGGTATAGTGCAAGTCATGCGAGTACGGGAACGACTCACGTCAGCCACGGCCACACTGATGCAACGACACGGAGTCGCCGGCACTGGCATTGCGGAGATCTTGTCCACCAGCGGCGTCACGCGACGATCGATCTATCTGAACTTTCCCGGCGGCAAGGCCGAATTGGTCGCCGCGGCCACGCGTGCTGCGGGAGACGAGCTGTCAACTACGTTGCGTGACTGTATCGAGCAACGGGATCCGATCGGCGCGTTCACACGTGTATGGAGCGAGATCCTGATCAGCACGGACTTCGAAGGTGGCTGCCCCATCGTGGCGGCTGCATTCAGCCGGACTGAGGCCCCCGAGGCCGCCAGCACCGCCGCCGATGTGTTCGCCGAGTGGGGTCAGCTGCTAGCCGACAGGCTCCGTGAAGACGGCATCAATCGCGCTGCAGCCCAGTCATTGTCGACGACAGCCGTCGCCGCTCTCGAAGGGGCGGTCATACTTTCCCGCGCCGCGCAGTCCACCAAGCCGCTGACGCAGGTCTCCCGTCACCTCAACGAACTCATCGCCCAGCACCGCCCAGCTGATTAGCCCACCGCATGGTCGAGCAGCGTCGTCGCCGCCTTACGCGCGTGTGTCCAGGGAGCGGGGTCATCGAGCGAGGTCGACAACGCGGCAGCACCTTCGTAGAGAAGGCCGAGTTGATTGCCCAGCAGTGTGGGGTTGGCCGCTCCGGCCTGCCGGGCCAGCTTGATCAGACCCTTGATGTAGGCGCGCTTGTGTTCATGGACAATGTCTTGAATTTCGGGCATGACCTCGGACGCCTCGACGGCGGCATTGTGGAACGGACAGCCGCGCATCTGCCCGTCCGGTGAAGGGGTCTCGAACAGGGCAAGTATCCGCTCGCGGGGTGTGCGGTCGGCGGCGTCCGGGCCGGGACGAATGGGGTCACCGACGCCCTGCTGAATGCAACGCAGATACTCCTCGACGACGGCGGCTTTACTCGGAAAATGTTGATAAAGGGTCCGTTTGGACACCGACGCTTCGCTGGCGAGCCGCTCGACACCGGTGGCGTTGATGCCCTCGCGGTAGAACAGGTCGGTGGCCGTATTGAGGATGCGCTGTCGTGCGCCGCGGCCGCCGCGGCCGTTGGTGGACGGTGCCTCACGCTGGGTGGTCATAGCCCAAGGATACCGATGGGTTTACATCGTCTGCAAAGGCGTGTAGCGTCGGCCGGAAGAAAGTACACCGATCGGTATACAAGGAGTGAGCGTGAGTCAGCAAAGTAGCGGCAGCCGGCGAAGATTGCAATGGACACTAGCCGTGCTCGCGGCCATACCCGTGGCGAGCGCAGCCGGAGAGATCGTTCGAGGCCCGCAGGGGGTGCCGGGCGGCTCACCCGACGTGACTCCGACCGTGGACAGTTCTCTCCGCTACGCCAACGTGTTCAAATTCGCGGTCGGGCCTGTCATCTGGTCTCAACTCCGACATATCGAGCGTTCTCCGGCCTTGTCTTTCGCGGCTACAACCATCGCCATTGGCGGCCTCGCGCGGCTGAGGTCATGGCAACAACGCGGGCGCCCGCACCCCATCACTGTGGGGGCGATCGCCCTCGAGACCATCGGAGTGCCGATCCTGCTCGCATGGCAGCGGCGCCTTTCTGCGAAGGCGGTTTGAACAGATGCCTTCCGTACTGGTTACCGGCGCAGGCAGAGGAATCGGTCTGGCGATCACCGAGCACATGAGCCGGCGAGGCTGGAACGTCTACGCCACCGCTCGATCCGACGCCGCCCTCAACAGCCTCGACCGCTTGCCCAATGTTCACGCGATCGCGCTCGACATCACCGACCGATCCGCGATCGCAGCACTTCCCGATCAGCTTCCCGCTGAGCTGAACGGCGTCGTCAACAACGCCGGCATCATCGTCAACGGGCCAGTCGAGGGTCTATCTCTCGATGATCTGACACAACAACTCGACATCAACGTCATCTCGCAGATCGCAGTGACGCAGGCGGTGCTGCCGAAGATCCGTAACGCCCGGGGGCGGGTGGTATTCATGTCGTCGGTCAGTGGATTGTTCACAACACCGGGCACCGGCGCCTACAACGCATCGAAGTATGCAATCGAGTCCCTGGCCGATGCACTCCGTATCGAGTTGCGTCCGTGGCGCATTCCCGTGTCACTCATCGAGCCAGGGCCGATCCGTACCGACATGTGGGCTGACGCGCTCGACGACTACGACCGTATGACCAAACAACTCAGTGACGAGCATCGCCGACTGTATGCGTCGCACCTCGCTGGGAGCCGGAAGTTGATGGGACGTCTGCAAAAACTTGCTGCCGATCCCAAGAAGGTCACCAAGGCAGTTGATCACGCACTGACATCGAGGCGTCCTAAACGTCGCTACCTGCTAGATATCGTCAGTCGCGCCCAGAAAACCGTCGTCGCAATCACGCCGACCGCGGTCAACGACGCGGTTCTGGCAGCGGCAACCACATCGAAATGAGGGCCTCCGCCGCCGCTCGGGCACGCGCCCAGGGCGCCGGATCGTTGAGCGAGGTCAACAGTGCAGATGCACCCTCATGGAGCACCGCGACCTGGTTGCCCAGCATCTCCGGGTCCGCCGCACCCGCCTGTCGGGCCAGGTGGATGAGCCCATCCAGGTAGTCGCGCTTGTGCAGGTGGACGATGTGCTCGACCGCCGGCATGACCCCCGCCGCCTCGACCGCCGCGTTGTGAAACGGACATCCCCGCATCCGTGCGTCGCCGCCATCCGCGATATCGAATAGGGCAAGCAGCTGCGCACGTGGTGCGTGTCCGGCTTCTCCGCCGGCGTTCGCTTAGCCTCACCGGCTTCTTGGCGGAGCTGGCGCAGATACTCCTCCACCAACGCGGTTTTGCTCGCAAAGTATTGGTAAAGCGTGCGTTTGGATACCGACGCCTTGCTCGCGATTCGTCCAACGCCCGTGGCGTTGATCCCCTCGAAGTAGAACAGCTCTGACGCTGCATTCAAGATGCGCGTGCGCGCGCCACGACCTCCGCGACGCGTCGCCTCCTTCTCCGTGAGCGACGTCATACTAAAGGTAAACCGATCAGTGTACTGATTGGCGAACCGCGTGCTAGTGTCACACCAGTAAGTACACCAATCGGTTTACCTCAGGAGGAAGTCATGGCAGGCGTCGTTCCGCATTTCCCGAGGGCGATTCCCCAGGCCGAGTAGCGGTGCGCGCAAGTTAGCTACCGGACAGCGATACGACCACCTAGTCGCGATACTGAGCCACCAGGCTGGCGTATTCGTCGAGTAGGCGCAGCGACTCGTCCCGCGGTCGGGTGGGCAAAAGCAGCGCCAGCCGGCCAAAACCCAAGTCTTCGGCGGCGCGCCAATAGTCGACCTTGTTGGGCGTGCCGAACATCGCCAGCTGGACGTCATGGCCAGCGGCGCTGCGGAGCTGGTCTATGCGTTGGGTTAGCTGCTTCACCGGGAGCGGGTTGGATATCCAGCCAGCGTCATGCCGGACCACACGCTTCACCGTGGCATCAGAGTCGCCGCCGATGAAGATAGGTGGATGAGGTTGCCGTGCCGGCTTGGGCCGGCTGTACGACGGGCCGAAGTCCACGTACTTTCCGTGGTACTCGGCGGGTTCCTCGGTCCAGAGCGCCTTGATGGCCTCGATGCGTTCGTCCAGCAGCGCGCCGCGTGTCTTTGGGTCGGTGCCGTGGTCGCGTAATTCCTCGATATTCCAGCCGGCGCCGACGCCGAACACGAACCGGCCACCCGAAATCAGGTCGATGCTCGCGGCTTCCTTGGCCGTGATGATCGGGTCACGCTGAATGAGCAACGCAATGCCGGTGAATAGCTCGATCGTCGATGTCACGGCTGCGGCCGCGGCCAGCGTGACGAACGGGTCGAGAGTGCGGTAGTAGATCTGCGGCAGCTCGCCACCGAGCGGATATGGTGTTTCGCGGCTGGCGGGGATGTGGGTGTGTTCCGCGATCACCAACGACTCGAATCCGCGCTCTTCAATCGCACGCGCCAGTGATACCGGGTCGATGGTGTCGTCGTTGACGAACGTGGAGATACCGAACTTCATCGCAATACCCCTGTCTGTCGGTTTTCGTATCACCGGACAACGCGCGCTCACCGATTATTCCCGTGTCGCGGAATCGACTGCGACAAAAGCATATTCATTAAGACTGGGCGTGCGGAGTCACAAGGAACTTCTCTCCGGTCGCTCGCTTGACGTATTCGTTGAACGCATCGGGATTGAGCATGCCGGCGAGTGAAACCTCCCGGGTGTAGCTACTCGCGAACGTCGTGGTGAGCTCCGCTGCCACCCGAGCGCGCAGCCGACCAAAGGTCTCGGCCCCGGCGCCCTGGAGAAATTGGGTCAGCAGCCACCCGCCGACGCCCCAAGCCATGCCGAAGTTCCTGGTAAGCACCGTGGGACTGGTGTCGAGTGCGCCGTAGATGTACACCTGCTTGTGGACGTTCGACCCGTAGCGTGAGTATTCCGACGCGGTCGAGTTGGCCGCCTCCTCCATGCCATTGAGGATCTGGCTTGCCAGCGTTCCACCACCCGTGGCGTCGAAAGCGAGCGTCGCGGATGTCGCCTTGAGAGCCTCGACGAGATCTGTGGAGAACGACGGCGACGCCGAGTTGCAGACATAGGATGCGCCGAGCGACCTCAGCAGCTTCTCTTGATCGGGCTTGCGGACGATATTGACCAGCGGTATCCCGTCTGTCTGACAGAGCTTGACCAGCATTTGGCCGAGGTTCGACGCCGCGGCGGTGTGCACGAGGCCGGAATGTCCTTCGCGGCGCATGGTTTCCGTCATTCCGAGTGCCGTCATCGGATTGACGAAGGACGATGCCCCATCCCGTGCTGTGGCCCCCTCGGGCAGGACCAAACATGCGGAAGCGTCGACCGCTCGGTATTGCGAGTACATCGCGCCGCCCGCGATCGCCACCCTTCTTCCGATGAGGGTCTGGGCTGCTGGGGATGACCCTGCGGCCACCACGGTGCCTGCGCCCTCATTACCCACCGGAAGCGATTTGTCGAGTCGCGCCGAAAGCGCTCCTAGGGCCGCCTCTCCGAGCGAGGCGGTGACGATGGGACGCTCAGGCGTACCCGATACCGTCGCGGTAGTCATGTCCGCGTTGGCGATGAGAAGGCCCAAGTCGGACGGGTTGATCGGCGAGGCTTCGACACGCACCAGCACCTCATTGGCGCCGGGGGCGGGAACTGGAACGTCGTGCAGCGAGAGTTCGAGCGTGCCACCAGACGTCACCAACGAACGCAGCTCTAGGGCGATATCGGGCAAATTCCCGGACATCGGTGGTGCCTCGTTCCTGATTCCGACGAATGCTCAGACCATATGAACTTGCGGCGCGGTAAGAATCTTCCCCGGTCGGTGACGAGACCCGGCACCCGGCCGTCTCTTTACCGCAACGCGGTCCGCTCCGTCGCATCGGGCCAGCCCGGCTAGCGCCCGCATCGTAAAGCTCGCGACGCGACGGAGCGCCGGGATTCGCCGCAACAGTTAGCTAGCGCGCACACGTGTCGCCCGCCCGCGTACACGTCGCGTACACGAACGGGCCTTCCGCGACCGGCAGTCAGGCTCAAGCCACCCCTAACCAGCACAAACGCCGTGCCCCCACTGGGACTCGAACCCAGACTGGGCGGATTTTAAGAACGACAGTGCGGGTTAATGTGACCAGCGGAAACGGGTAGCTGAAAACTTCAATCGCTTGCGGGACAGCGATTTTCGATGTTGCCAGTACGGTCGCGGTACGGCTCCGGTGCGGCTACAAATCGCCGCCGGTCGCGTACACGCCGCGTACACGGAGATGTTAGGGCTTGGCGAGGGGCCAGGCGGCGGAAGAGATAGCTGGCCTGGGCGTTATGCGACACTGTTTCCAGAAAGTGACTGGAGGGATGTATATGTCGGGCTGGACGAGGGGAAGCCTCTTCGCCGCTCTGAAGGCAGCCGGAGTGGCTTCGATATTGGGCTGGGTGCTGGTGCTGAGTGCGGGTCCCGCGCTGGCCGATCCGGATCCGGCTCCCGGCGATCCCGGGGTTGTCGCGCCACCCGCGGACCCGCCTGCGCCGCCGCCATTGGCGGCGCCACCACCGCTGCCGGTCCCGGCGCCGCCCGCCCCGGGGTTGCCGCCCGCCCCTGGGCTGCCGCCTGCCCCTGACCCGCTGGCGGTACCAGTTGTCGCGGGGCCCGCTGCGGGGCAGGACCCGACACCGTTCACCGGCACGGCGCCATTCGGGCCGCCGAGGTTCGTCCCTGCCAACGGCTCGACGGTGGGTGTGGCCCAGCCGATCATCATCAACTTCCCCGGGCGGGTCGATGACGCCGGCGCAACCGAAAGCGCCGTCCACGTCTCTTCGGTCCCGCCGGTTCCCGGCAAGTTCTACTGGATGACCCCCACGCAGCTGCGCTGGCGCCCGCTGAGCTTCTGGCCCGCCCACACCGCGGTGACCGTCGATGCGGGCGGCACGGTGTCCAGCTTCCATACGGGAGACACGCTGGTGGCCACGGCCGACGACGCCACGCACCAACTGACCGTCACCCGCAACGGGACCGTGGAGAAGACCATCCCGATGTCGATGGGTATGGCAGCCGGCGGCCACCAAACCGCAAACGGCACCTACTACGTTCAAGAGAAGATGCCCTCGGTGGTGATGGATTCCTCGACCTACGGGGTCCCGGTCAACTCGACGTACGGGTACAAGGTGACGGTCGACCTAGCCGTCCGGTTCGACAACAGCGGCAACTTCATACACAGCGCTCCATGGTCTGTGGATGACCAGGGTAAGCGCGACGTCAGTCACGGCTGCATCAACATCAGCCCCACCAACGCAAGGTGGTTCTTCGACAACTTCGGCGCCGGCGATCCCATCATCGTGAAGAACTCCACCGGCACCTACACCAAGAACGACGGCTCCAACGACTGGCAGAGCTAGGGCGTGTCTGATAAATGCGCGGTCCAGGTGATGATGGCGTGTAGGACGATGGCGCCGCGGTAGACGATGGCGAGTTTGTCGTAGCGGGTGGCGAGTCCGCGCCATTGTTTGATCGCGTTAAAGCCGCGCTCGATGACGTTGCGGTTGCGGTAGTCCTGGGCGTCGAATCGTGGTGGTCGTCCGCCGTGGGAACCGCGTCGTTTCCGGTGTGCTGCTTGGTCGGAGGGTTCGGCAATGACTGCGCTGATGCCGCGGCGGCGTAGCTGGGCGCGGATCGCGCGCGAGGAGTAGGCCTTATCGGCGCGCACGCGGCCCGGGCGAGTGCGAGGCCGGCCACCGCCATGGCGGTCGACGCGCAGGTGAGCCATCAAATGCGAGAAGATCGGTGCGTCATTGGCCTGCCCGGCGCTGAGCAGCACGACCAGCGGTCGCCCGGCCCCGTCGACGAGGTGATGGATCTTGGTGCTCAACCCGCCGCGGGAGCGGCCCACACCGTGATCAGGCGGCTCGAGCAGCAGATTCGTGTAATTCGACCCAGCCCCCTGTGTGGCGGGTGATGTTGGTGGCGTGCTGGTGGGCGCGCGCGATCGTGGAGTCCACCGAGATCGCCCAGTCGATCGCGCCGGTGCCATCGGCAGCGGCCAGCAGCCGCGCCAGCACCCGATCCCAGCTGCCATCAGCGCTCATCCGCCGATGCCAGGTCCACATCGTTTGCCACGGCCCGAACACCTTGGGCACATCTCGCCAGGCGATCCCGCACCGATACCGGTACACGATCCCCTCGATCACCTGCCGGGCGTCACGAAAAGGTCTTCCGCGCTTGCCCGTCCGCGACGGCAACAAATTCTCGATCAACGACCACTGCGCATCTGACAACAACTGGAAACGAGACATATAAGCAGGCTCAACCACAAACCCCCGAATCTTTGTCAGACACGCCCTAGCTCCCGGCCCTTCGAGAAGCCGCAGAATCGCCCATTCTGGGGAGCGGCGAATGCGAAGTCCACGCGAGCGGATGGTCGTCTCCGCCGCGCTTTTTATCAGGGAGCGCGGCGCACACGCCACCGCCATCTCGGACGTTCTCGAGCACAGCGGCGCGCCTGGGGCGGGGGCATGATCGTAACGGCGGTTACCACCCACCTGGCATGGGCTCAAGTCGAAAACCAGCTAGCGAAGTAGTCGTTTTGCATAGTTGGCGGCCTGTTGTTTATCGCCTCGATGGCCATGTTCCCGCGGGGCGAGAACGACGACCGCTCGCCGCGACGACTCCTGAGCATGCGAGTGCGCGGGCGAAACAACCCCACATTCGTTTCCGGTGAGGTCCCACGATCTCTCAATCGGGGTCCCGCGCGGTGCGCACAGGTTAGCTAACGCCACGGCTCGCCGCCGTCACCCCGCCACGCGCCGCGACGACGCCGCGATCAACGGCCCTACGGGGCGGACTTAACCGCCACAAATAGCGGCTAACCAGGCCTTTCAAGGTGGGGCGGCCGGGACTCGAACCCGCGACCAACGGATTACCGAACCGTGGATCCCAATGATTCCCAGTGATGCGCGACTTTGCCTGGGCTACAACGTAATTGAGGAACTCGAGAGTCTCGTCAGGACTGGCCACATCCCACTGATTCTTGGTCGTTAACGATGAATAAGCGATGAGCTTCAAATGCCGGGAACCAGCTCTGCCCTCGGTCGAGACTCCAACTAACATCGGCGGATTTTAAGTCCCTGCGGTCGCGTTCCTGAAAGTGTCACAACTGGTCCGCACGGCTGCCTACCAGCGCAAACGTTCCCGCCGTGTCTCAGCGCAATCCCGGCCGTCTCTCCCTAGTTGTGACACCGACGTGACAGGGTGAGCCACGACTTGCCGGACGCGCGAGATGGTTCTATCGACGTCAATGTGTTCAGCAAGGTTCACCGCGCACAGCCTGTTTTCCACGTGACAGTAGCGCGGCGGACAACGGCCTTCCGCTGCTGTCCGGGATGCCGGAACGAAGCCCCACGGCGGCCCGGCCCGTGTCCGATTGCCGTGATCCGCGTGTCACGGCGTCGGGTCCGATGAGAGCATTCGGCGCCGCAAACCCACAGGCGATGCGCCGCCAAGGAGGCTTCACGACCGTGCCGATTGTCACCTACCATCTGGCTGATGTGCAGTACACCGGCGAGCAGGTGCAGCAATTGTTGACGGCCAGCGCCCGGGTCTATGCCGAGATACTGGCGTGCCGCGCCGAGGCCCACCAGTGAGCCCGAGCGCGCAAGCCGTTGTCGTCGGAGCGACCGGCGAGGTCGGCGCTGCCATCGTCGTGCGGTTGCGCGAAGCCGGGGTGCCCGTGGTCGCCGTGGCACGCGACCGTGACCGCCTCGAGCAGTTGAGCGCAACCGACGACGGGATCACCGCATGCCGCGCTGACATCGGTGATGACTCGTCAGGTGAGGCGATCGCCGCCGCAGTGTCCGGGCCCGTCCGGATGGTGGTCCAGGCAGCGGCCGTACCGCCGGCCGGACCGCTGGCCACGATCGACCCAGATGCCCTTGGCCGGTCGGTGTCGTTGAAGCTCGGCGGACTGCTGCGTCTCATCCGCGCTGTGGAGGACCGGTTTATCGAGGGGTCCCGGATCGTCGCCATCGGCGGCGTTTTCGGTTCCGAACCCACGCCGCAAACCTGCGGGGCCGGTATCACCAACGCTGCTTTGGCCAACCTCATTCGCCAGCTCGCCGACGCCTACGGGCCAAAGGGGGTGACTGTGCACATGATCGCTCCGGGTGCCTTGGACACCGAGCGTCTCCGTCAGTTCGCCGGCGCGGCAGCCCAGGCGCGCGGCGTCAGCGTCGAGACCGTCCTCGAGGAATACCGATCCCAGTCACCGCTGGGTCGGCTGACCACGCCCAACCAGGTCAGCTGGGCGGTAACTCAATTGCTGGCCCCCGAGGCCGACGCGCTGCATGGCGCAACACTGGCCTTAGACGTTGGCGCCCGCCGAGGCCTCTTCTAGCCCGTTCCAGTCGGGCCGGTCAACGGCGGCCTTGGGATGGATTGACATCAGGTTCCGCCGCTACGGAAGTCATCAGATTGGGAAGGGGTTTGGCCGTGCAGACAATCGATCTGGCCTATGTCGAACGTGGTGTCCACGAGGAACTGGTCGCCCAAGTTGCCGACCAGGAGGGCTATTACGAGGATGAGGGTGTCCACGTCGCCATCCGCAACGGGGTTGGCTGGGACCCGGAGCGTCTGCGCCGCGGCGCGTCGATCGGTCTGGGCCGGGCCCTGTTGCAGCGGCTGACCGGCGGCATCGGCTGGAAAGTGCTCAGCGTCAACACCCATCGTCCGCTGTTCTGGTTTGTCGGCAACGCCGACGTGGCATCCATGGCGGATCTTCGCGGGCGCCGCGTGGCGGTTCACCCCGCTCAAACCGCCCCCGGTTGGTTCACCCGCATCGTCCTACGCGAGCACGGCCTAGACCCCGACCGCGACCTGGAATGTGTGGCGCGGCTTCCGGGTGATTACCAGATGGACCTGCGACGCCTTCGCGACGGCTCGATCGACGCCGCCTGTGTCGGCACCACGCTCTCCCCCGAACAGGTAGCCGAAGAAGAAGGGTTTCACGTACTGGCCTGGGTCGGTGAGCACGTCCAGGTCCCCACCGTGGGCATCGCGGTGGACCCTGTTCACATCCCACTGGACAGCCCCGCGCTGCAGGCGCTGGTGCGGGCCAACCAACGCGCGCTGCGCGCGATCGCCGAACAGCCCGACTTGGCCGTCGACTACATCGCCGCGTTCCTCAACCGGCTCACACGTGATGAAGCCCAGCAGTACTACGAGCGCTACATCGGCCCGTACTTCACCCCCGACGGCCAGGTGGACCTCACCATCGCGCAGCAAGGGATCGACGCGGTCGCGGCCGAAATCGGCGTCGCCCCAGTCGCCGCCGACCAGATCTATCAGACGACCCAGTAAGCAGCGGGCCACGGAATCGATCAGGATGTGCACCCGCCGGGAGAGACTACGACGTCTCCGATCGCGTGTAGGCGCGGTGACATCCGAAGCCACACACTGCCAGGAGCGAGCAGGCACCTTGTCCAGGCGAGATAGAGGGAATTTCAGGCTGTAGATGTCGATGTTGACGGAGTAACTGTCGTCACGGTTGTCAATACTGTCGTCAAACCGTTCAGTCTGGGTAGGCGAATCCTGTCGATTCTTTGGTGGGGTTGGGTCGGGTTGTTGAGTGTCGGTTGATGGTTGACGTCTCTGTTTTGGTTCATCCTTGACGCTTTGGGTTATGGGTTGGGCCTGTTCGCGGGTGCGAAGTGCTCCGTTTGTTTCTTACCTCGCCGTGGCTGGTGCGCGCGGCAGTCTCGACGAGGTTGTCGTTGATCCAAAAGCGCAGCAGATCGCCGTCGACGTGGATGTCGCAGCGGGCGCCGGCGCAGACCTGCTGCCAGGACACGCACACCACGCCGTTGGCGCCTACGCGTCGGCTGACCCAGTCAGCACCGCTGCGGCCACAGTGGCGTCACTGCTCTTGGTACGGCGAGACAGTGGCTTCTGACGCGGCTGTGTGAAAGCCGAACATTCGCCGAATCATCGCTGCCGTCTCACGCCCGTCTTTCAGCATAGTGAACACATCCAGCTTCAACACCTCGGCCTTATCGTGGATGCCCTCAAACGCGATCATCCAGCTGAGCTGATCCAGAAACGAGAGCGCTGCGTCCACTGCCGCTGCCGCGACCGTTGCAAGGTCTGCGGTGGCATTCCTACCGAACCCGGTAGCAGCCTCTTCAAATCCCCATCGGAACCGTTCGTCAGCGTCAATCTGGTTGTAGACGTCACTTGGGATGAGCAGGCGCACACGTCCGCGGTCCTTGCCCACGTACGGCGCTGGCTCGTTTAACGCTCCAGCTGCACTGAGCGCGTGGTAATGAATTGTGTTGCGTAAGCTGAAAACCGTAGCGAGCGCAGCCTGTGTGCGATCCACTTCAAAGATGCCAGCAGCGTCGGCGTATGTGGGTCGGAACTTCCTGCTATACCAGTCGGCGCTGTGCAACTTTGCGTGCCTCGCCTCGCCTGGCAATTGCAGCGCGTGATGTAGTGACCGCGCAATCACATCGACGGCACCGCATTACGACCACAGAATCCGATCGACACAATCGGCTACGTCGTCGTAGGAGTCAATGGTCTGAAGTGCTCCGAGATGGAACCGCAGGTCAGGCCTTAAGCGCCCTAATCAGCCGGCCAATCATCTCGTGACAATCGGTCATGTAGTGACGCTCAATTACATAGTCTGCCTTGGCTTCCCAGTACGAGATACCCGGCGCCAGCGCGTACACCGCTGAGTGATAGAACGTCTTGCGGTTGCTCTGCAGATTCACTACGGGGTCAAGGATGTAAATCTGTTGCGTGCGCAGATAGTGCGCAATCACGGCTATTGCCCTGTCCCTAGAGAAGACGTTCGCGTCATGGTTGGCCGGTACATCGTACGACGTGCTACCGCAGATTCGCTGATGACCATATCGGCCACTTTGCGACCGGTCTGCGTCAGAATGACATGCCGCTGTATCTCTTCCGCCGTGACTTCCGCCAGGTGCGGTCCGCCTTCCCCGGCAAAGCCAAACAGGTTCTGAAACAGCTGTGGCTGCGGCGAGATGTTGCCACTGATCATTCGCGTTTTACCCTTGCCACCGAAGTAGATTCGGTAGCCGTACTGCGGACCTGGATACGAAGCCCAGCCTTTCTGAGCGGTGTAGTCGCGGAGATGTACCACGTTAGGGGTTTTCTCAGCATCATTGGGGTCGTTGATCTTTGACATGTCGATAAGCAGCGTGTCGACAGGCTCGTACTTAGTTAAGAGCGCGTGTAGGACTTGTTTTGTCTCTATGTCTTCCGCGCTTGTCGGTTCGCCGAGCGAGTCCATGTCTATGAGGACGCGAAGATGTCGCGGACGCCGCCGCAGGCCGAATAGATCACCCGTGTCGTTCTCGTCGGCGCTGTCACCTTCGCGCTCCCTCTCGCTGCGACGAAAGGGGTCATCTGTTAGTACTTCGCGGTAATAGTCCATCACTGCTCCAGTTCCACAACGCTGAGCAGGAAAACTCAGCCGCCCAGAATACGGCTTGCCGCCGACAACCGGCCCAAGCGACGCGCGTGTTGGCCTTCGCGGAGAACTACCAGGCCGATGGGTTACGGCTGCTGGCCGGCCGCGCGCAAGCCGTACCGCTGTCACGCTGGCCGAAAACGGCGGCAACCCCCGTTGCCCACAAGCAAAAATCGCCTTCTAGGTGCGACTTTATCTTGTGGGGCTTTATTTTGTGGGGCTGGCGGGCGGGACTCGAACCCGCGACCAACGGATTACGAACAGCCATCTCTGGACCGAACGTGCAGATTCCCGTCTTTCCTTGTACGCCAAGAAGTTTCGCCTCCAAGCGTCACTGGTCAGACAGCAGCCATTCCGGTCATTTCCCACTCATTAGCGGTGAATAAACGGTAACCCAAACGGGGCCTCACACTCACCCCGCGTGGAACAACGCTGGACCTTCGCCTCTTCGCGGTCTCACAGCCATTTTTGGTCGTCGGTGCTCCAGCTCGTGGCGCTATTAACACGAACGGACCGACCACCCATCCGATACCTCTTGTCCCGTCCAGTCCTGTACCGTACGGTTCCCGGTGTTGCGGTCGGTTCCCGCTCGAAGCGCAGCAGAGACAGACCTCTCTAGACGGACCATTTTTTGGTTTGCGAAAGGCTTGCGGGTGAGCCATATTTCGATTGGCCGCCTGCTCAAGCGGGGGTGGATGCTGCTGGTAGTTGTGGTGGTGGTCGCGGTCGCGGGGTTTTGCGTGTATCGGCTGCACGGCATCTTCGGCTCGCACAACACGACGTCGACTGCTGGTGGGTTTTCGAATGAGACGGCTCCATTTAGCCCTAAGCATGTGGTCCTTGAGGTTCGGGCCGCCGGGCAACGTGGCGTCGATCAACTACCTGGATGTCAATGCTCAGCCGCAGCGCGTTGATGACACGGTCCTGCCGTGGTCATAAGACGTCACGACGACCGAGCCCGCGGTGTTCGCCAACATTGTGGCCCAGGGCTGTAGCGATTCCATCGGCTGCCGCATCATCATCGACGGTGCGGTCAAAGACGAGAGATCGGTGAAGACGGTGAACGCCTACACCTTCTGCTTGGATAAGTCCGGATGAGCAACCGTCACATCCCGCGACCTTCGTTACCGGACATGATCCGGCGGTTTTCGGCGCCGATCGTGTGGTCCTGGCTGGCCCTGGCGGTGGTCACGAATGTTTTCGTGCCGCAATTGGAGACCGTTGCCCAAGCGCATAACGTGTCGCTGAGCCCCCAGGATGCGCCGTCGCTGCAGGCCAGTAAACGCATCGGCAAGGTGTTTCACGAGTTCGATTCCGACAGCGCGGCGATGATCGTCCTGGAGGGCGATCAGCCGCTCGGTGCCGACGCGCACCACTACTACGACGGCTTGATTCGAAAGCTCTCCCAGGACACGAAGCATGTCGAGCACATTCAGGATTTCTGGGGGGATCCGCTGACGGCGGCCGGCTCGCAGAGCGCCGACGGCAAGGCGGCGTTGGTGCAGGTGTACCTTGCCGGTAACCAGGGCGAGACGTTATCCAATCAGTCCGTCGATTCTGTGCGCGAGATCGTGGAGCACACGCCGCCACCGCCGGGCGTGAAGGCCTATGTCACCGGCGCCGCGCCGCTGGTCACCGATCAGTTCGAGGTGGGCCGCAAAGGCACCCTGAAGGTCACCCTGATCACCATCGCGGTGATCGCAATAATGCTGTTTTCCCTCTACCGTCGTGTCACCACGGTGATTCTCGTGATTTTCACGGTGATGATTGAGTTGACCGCGTCCCGCGGAGTCGTCGCCGTTCTGGCGAACGCCGGGCTCATCGGGCTGTCGACCTACTCGACTAATCTGCTGACGTTACTGGTCATCGCCGCCGGAACAGACTACGCGATCTTTATTCTCGGCCGTTACCACGAAGCGCGCCACGCCGGGCAGGATCGCGTACCAGCCTTCCATACGATGTACCGGGGGACCGCGCACATTATCTTGGGTTCGGGCCTGACGATTGCAGGCGCGGTGTTCTGTCTGACCTTTACCCGGCTCCCGTATTTTCAGAGCCTGGGCGTTCCCGCTGCAATTGGTGTCCTCGTCGCGCTGGTGGCCGCGCTGACCCTGGCGCCGGCGGTGCTGACCATCGGCCGCCATTTCGGTCTGTTCGACCCCAGCCGCGCGATGCGCACCCGGAGCTGGCGGCGCATCGGCACGGCCATCGTGCGCTGGCCCGGACCCATCCTGGTGGTGACGATCGCGGTGGCCCTCATCGGTCTGCTCGCCCTGCCGGGATACAAGACGAGTTACGACGCCCGCCCCTACATGCCTGCCAGTGCCCCAGCCAATATCGGCTACGCGGCGGCCGAGCGCCACTTCTCCCAGGCCCGACTCAATCCCGAATTGCTGATGATCGAGGCCGACCACGATCTGCGTGATTCGGCCGACATGCTCATCCTGGAGCGGGTGGCCAAGGCGATCTTCCACACCCCCGGTATCGCACAGGTGCAGTCCATTACCAGGCCCCTGGGAACCCCGCTGGACCACAGCTCGATACCGTTTCAGATCAGTGCGCAAAGCACCGGCCAGATCGAGAACCTGAAATACCAGCAAGACCGCGGCGCTGACTTGTTGAAGCAGGCCGATGAGATCAGTAAAACGATCGCCATTTTGCAGCAGCAATATGCCCTGCAACAGCAGTCTGCGGCCGCGACCAACGAACAGACCGAGGCGTTTCACGCCACCGTCGCCACGGTCACCGCCCTGCGCGATGAGATCGCCAATTTCGACGACTTCTTCAGGCCGCTGCGCAATTACTTCTATTGGGAGCCGCACTGTTTCGACATTCCGATCTGCGCGGCGCTGCGATCCGTCTTCGACGCGCTCGACGGTATCGACGCGCTGAGCGACCAGTTTGGAAAGATCACGACAAGTTTGGACAAATTGAATGCGCTCCAGCCGAAACTGCTGGCGCTCCTACCACCCCAGGTCGCCAGCCAGCAAACCAATCGGGACCTGATTCTGACGAACTACGCGACCACGTCGGGGATCAACGATCAGACCGCGGCTGCGCTGCAAAACGCGACTGCCATGGGGCAAGCCTTCGACGCCGCCAAAAACGACGACTCCTTCTACCTGCCCCCAGAGGTCTTTACCAACTCCGAATTCCAGCGGGGCCTGAAACTGTTTCTGTCCCCGGACGGCAAGGCCGCGCGCATGATCATCACCCATGACGGCGATCCCGCCACCCCGCAAGGCATCTCACATATCGACGCGATCAAGAACTCCGCCGAGGAAGCTCTCAAAGGCACGCCCCTAGCCGGGGCTAACATCTACCTAGCCGGCACCGCCGCGACCTACAAGGACATCCAAGACGGCGCCAAATACGACCTCATGATCGCCGGAATCGCCGCGCTGAGCTTGATTTTGCTCATCATGATGTTCATCACCCGAAGTCTGGTGGCCGCGTTCGTCATTGTGGGCACGGTGGCGCTGTCGTTGGGCGCCTCTTTCGGGCTGTCCGTGCTGATTTGGCAGGACATTCTTGGTATCCACTTGTTCTGGATCGTCCTGGCGCTGGCGATCATCTTGCTGTTGGCAGTGGGGTCGGACTACAACTTGTTGCTGATCTCGCGTTTCAAAGAGGAGATCGGCGCAGGCTTGAACACGGGCATCATCCGCGCGATCGCCGGCTCCGGCGCGGTGGTGACCGCCGCCGGTCTGGTGTTCGCGGCCACCATGGCCTCCTTCGTGTTCGCCGATTTGCGGATTCTCGGTCAGATCGGGACCACGATCGCTCTCGGTCTGCTGTTCGACACGCTGATCGTGCGTTCGTTCATGACGCCGTCCATCGCAGCGCTACTCGGGCGCTGGTTCTGGTGGCCGCAAAGGGTGCGCCCCCGCCCCGCCAGTCAGATGCTTCAGCCCTACGGATCACGCCAAGCGGTCCGCCAACTGCTCCTGTGGGAAGACGGAGACCCAGCGGTCACCTCCGAATCGCGTTGACCACAACGCGCAGCTGGCCAAGATCGACTGCGGATGCCTCCCGTCAGGTCCTACAAGCTGTGGTGAGCACATCAGATGACTCGGGCACCGTCAAAGAGACTTTCTGCAGACGCCCTTTTAACCGTGCGACCCTGAGCAGCTGAATGGTTAGGTTTGTGGACGTCAATATGGGGATCACCCCGATATACGTTCGAAAGGAGGGCGCGGCGCCATGTAGCTGTTGAAGACAACCGACCACATAAAAGCATCCCATTGTGAAGAGGGCGGCGGGTATCGAGTACGCGAGTATCGATCGAGAATCAGAAATAAGTTCCGTCGCATAATCTACCTCATCCTGCGACATCGATTCGCGTTTGCGCAATTTAGCCAAAACCGCTTTGTGAGCGCCCACTTTTTCGCCTAACCGAGCGGGTGTTCGAGCCTCTAACCGACTTATGAACGCAAACACACAAGCGACGAACACTAATTCCAGCACAGCCGCAAGTATCGTGAGATAACCAAATAGACCGATATTCACCATCCCCGCTCCTCTGCCCCACGTCGAAGGTCGCATCACACCTGAAACGCGAGAGCCCTCGCGGTCGGCTATCGAGACCCCTCTCGAAACGTTACCTCAACCAAGTGGTTCTCTTGATAGCAGTTCCCCGCATGTTAGCTACTTCGACCTGAAAAAGTCGGAGCGTGGCGGTCGCTGAGCTGGGGGTGTTTGGACGGGAGGATGGCCTCAACCCCTTGGGCTGATATGAGTTGAGGTAACTCCTTCACAAACGCCTCCGGGGGTGTCAGGAAGGGATTGTCAGAGATTCCCTTCGAGGATCCGAGCGTTGGCGCGCGCGGGTTCTCCTGGCAGGCCCCCGGAGGTGTTGTGGTGTCTGTGCATCATGGTGCGCCAGTCACGTTGTCCACGATCGTCGTTGCCGTTGATGTCGGCAAGTGCTCGGCGGTGTTGTCGGTGACGGATGGGGCGCGTCGTCGTTTGTTGGGTCCGGTCGGGTTTGGGATGACTCGTTCGGGACTGTCTGGGGTTGTCGATCGGGTGTGGGCGGTGGTTGTGCCGTCGGCGCAGGTCAAGGTCGGCGTGGAAGCGGCGGGGCATTATCACCGGCCGGTGCTGGACTATGGGTGGCCACCCGGGTGGGAGGTGGTGGAGCTCAACCCGGCTCAGGTGGCCGAGCAGCGGCGGGTTGCGGGTCGGCGCCGGGTGAAGACCGATGCGATCGATCTGGAGGCGATCACCGAGCTGGTGTTGGCCGGAAAGGGACACCCGGTGGGCGCCACGCCGACGATCCTGGGTGAGATCGCGGCGTGGGCGGGGCACCGCACGCGGCGGGTCGCGGTGCGCACGGCGACGAAGAATCAGCTGTTGGGTCAGCTCGACCGCGCCTTTCCCGGGTTGACTAGAGCGCTGCCGGATGTGTTGGGCACCAAGATCGGTCGGCTGATCGCCATCGAATTCGCCGACCCGGTCCGGCTCACCGGGTTGGGGGAAAGCCGATTGATCCGCTTTGCCGCCGCCCGCGATGTCCAGCTGCGCCGGCCGTTGGCCCAGCGTCTCATCGCCGCCGCGCGAGACGCACTGCCCACCGCCGAGGCGGCGGTGGCCCGGCGGGTGCTAGCTGCTGATGTGGCGCTGCTGGCCAGTCTGAACACCCAGATCGGGGCGGCTGAAGCCGAGCTGGCCGGGCTGCTTCCGCGCAGCCCATTCGCCACGTTGACTTCGGTGCCCGGCTGGGGCGTGGTCCGCGTCGCCAATTTATGCTGCCGCGCTGGGTGATCCGCGCCGGTGGCCGGGTCCGCGCCAGATCTACCGGGGCGCCGGGCTCTCGCCGATGCAATACGAATCCGCCGGCAAACGCCGCGACGGAACCATCACCCGCGAGGGCAGTGTGGCGCTGCGGCGGGCGCTGATCGATCTCGGTATCGGGCTGTGGCTGAGCGAGCCGGCCGCCAAAGCCTATGCCGTCGGGCTGAAAGCACGCGGCAAACACGGCGGGATCATCGCTTGCGCACTGGCCCACCGCGCCACCCGCATCGCCTCGCGCTGGTCCGTGACCACGCCAGCTATGAGCGGTCCCGCTGGAGCCGAGCACCCCCGGCTGGTGGCTTTCCTCGGTCCTGGTCCTCGGCGCCGGGGACGCAGGAGCTGTCCACGTGCAGCGCCCGCAGCGCAGCGAGGACGAACCACGTGGACAGCGACGAGCACCGGCGCACCATGACACACCGAGGAAAACCACCCACCATGTGATCCACCCACCGAAAGGCAACCACCACCCCCTTCACAACTCCGGTCGGCGGTGCCAGGCTGGAAGGGAACGAAGGGCCGGATCAGATGCCGTTTGGGCTATGGCGGACCCGACAGGGTTACGCCGGTTCTAGCTTGGCACCCGGCCCTTCGCCTCTATGGCAGCCCGAACGACGCCAGATGACCCGCGAGGTCGCATAAGTCAGCGTGGGCGCCGCGGCACCCCGAAAAGCCCGAACACCGCCAGCCAATACCCAACCCACGACAACCACCCGAGCCCCGGATGTCGACCCCGCACGCCTACCCCATCAACTTGACACGACCTACAGCCAGCTAGAAGGGATCGAGGCCATCGTGCTCAGAACTGTAAACGACCAGCCGACATTGTGGGATTCAATACTGCCGCCGGAGTTGTTGGTGTTGCCGGTCGAGTTGGGTCGGGTGGATGCATTGCTGGACGATTCGGTGTTCTTCGCGCCGTTCGCCGCGCATTTCGATGCTCGGATCGGCCGCCCGTCGATCCCGGTGGAGACTTACCTGCGGTTGATGTTTTTGAAGTTCCGGTACCGGCTGGGTTATGAGTCGCTGTGTCGGGAGGTGGCCGATTCGATCTCCTGGCAGCGGTTTTGCCGGATCCCGTTGGGTACCCGGGTGCCGCATCCGATGACGTTGATGAAGATCACCACCCGGTGCGGGGACGACGCGGTCGCCGGGCTCAATGAGGCGCTTTTGGCCAAGGCGGCCGCGGCCAAGCTGCTGCGCACCGATAAGGTCCGCGCCGACACCACGGTGGTGCAGGCTGCGGTGGCCTATCCGACCGATTCGGGTCTGTTGGCCAAGGCGATCGGCACGATGGCGCGCACCGTGGCGCGGATCAAAGGCGCCGGTGGCGCCACCCGCACGCGGGCGCGGGATCGGCGGCGCTCGGCGGGTCGACGGGCCCGCTCGATCGCGGCCAAGTTGCGGCTGCGCGGTGCGCAGCACCGGGATCAGGCCCAGGCCGCGGTGCGGCGGATCACTGGGGAATTAGCCGGGATCGCCGAAGCGGCGATGCGCGAGGCCGCCGCGGTGATCCGTAGCGCTACCGGTGTGCTGCGTGCGGCCACGGGGCAGCGCAAGGGCCGGCTGCGCCGGGCGATCAACGACCTGAATACCCGTGTGGGACGCACCGAACGCGTTGTCGCGCAGACCCGTAGCCGCCTGGCCGGAGTGATGCCCGAAACGGCGCACCGGCTGGTCAGCCTGCACGATGTCGATGCCCGCCCGATCCGCAAAGGACGTCTGGGCAAGCCGGTCGAGTTCGGCCACAAAGCCCAGATCGTCGACAACGCCGACGGGGTCATCCTCGACCACACCGTTGAGATGGGCAACCCGCCAGACGCCCCGCAGCTGGTCCCGGCGATCGAACGGATCACTACCCGCACCGGGCACCTGCCGCGCGCGGTCACCGCCGACCGCGGCTACGGCCAGGCGTCTGTCGAACAGGACCTGCACCGGCTCGGCGTGCGCAGCGTCGCGATCCCGCGAGCCAGTAAGCCCAGCGCCGCGCGCCGCGAGTTCGAACACCGACGAGCCTTCCGCGACAAGGTCAAATGGCGCACCGGATCCGAAGGACGGATCAACCACCTCAAGAGAAGCTACGGCTGGAACCGCACCGAACTGACCGGCATCGGCGGAGCCCGAACCTGGTGCGGACACGGCGTCTTCGCCCACAACCTGGTCAAAATCGGCGCCCTCGCATCATGAAACCGACAGCCGAACTCAAAAGCAGCACCTGACCGCCCCACCCACCATCACCATTGCTCCGACACATCGTTCTTCAGGTCGAAGTAGCTAGCGCGCTCGGCCATCGGCCGTCAGCCCGCCACGCGCCGCGCCGACGCCGCGATAGACGCGCCCGCGAGGCAGACCGGCAATCCGATTAGTGCCTTGACCAGCTAGAAACCAGTGCCCCCACTGGGACTCGAACCCAGACTGGACGGATTTTAAGTCCGCTGCCTCTGCCAATTGGGCTATGGGGGCGTCGCAGTTCAGAGCGTATTTCAACTCGCTTCGAGGGAGGTCCAGGCGCTCACCCCTGGAAGGGGTGTACGGAAATGTCGAAGTGGGTCAAGCTTAAGAACCGAGCCCCAGCCGAAGGCTCAGCGCTTTCCGCATCCGATCTATCGAGCGCGCTTCGCTCTCAAGCGCTTTGATGATCCGCCGCTTGCTTCGAACCCCGCGCACGTCACCCATGCGATCCAACCTGAACAACTCCACCTGGATGTCATCGAGCTGCTCGTCTAACTCGGCCCGCTTATGAGCAAGCAGCTCGTGGAAGTAGTGAGCCTGCTGCAGGTCCGCGGCTGGCATCGGCGCACGATCCCGGTTTCGCACGGCCATACGGTAACTCCAAGCCAAACCGAAGGTGAACTGAACGCAACATCCGCCTCCGTCGTCAGGATTTACGACCCGCCGGAGCACGGTCGGGATTGAGCCGCGGGTCTCAACCGTCCGATCCGAGATTGTTGGGCCCGGTTAGGAGTTGTGTTGGGACGCCGACGCCGTTGCGGTCAGATCGGACCGGCGCAGTTGGCATTCCGGCGGGTCCGGCAGCACCAGGCGGCGGGTGATCGTCAGCCGGTCGTCGACGTGCACCAGCAGGCCCGGTTCCATCAGTTCCCAGCCGGGATCAGCGTCCATCGGCTCGCTGGCGAACACCACCGACCTCCGCTGATCGAGGTTGGGCGACTGGGCGTGGATGCGCGCGGTCTGCATGTTGAACCGCGGGCATGTGGTTGTTTGCCGGCGGTCCAGCAGGTACAGCTGGTTCGGTTCGGGGTAGCGCAACGCCCACATCTCGGTCGCCGTGCACAGCAGCAGGTTGACCGCGTAGATCGGTACGCTGTCCGCGAGCCACCGCAACGCGTCGAGCAGGCCGGCTTCCACATCCCCGTTGCGGGCACGAATCGACCCGGTGATCAAAGCGAAGACCCGCTCGCTGTCTGTCTGCCCGAGCACCAGATCCGCCACCGACATCTCGGCCAACCGCGCGTCGAGCACATCCAAACCGGTGACCACGCCGTTGTGCGCGAACAGCCGCCCGTCCTGCAAGAACGGATGCGTGTTGACCACGTCGAGCTTGCCGGTCGACGCGTAACGCACGTGCGCGATGAACGTCGTACCGGTCAACTCGCGTGCCTGACACGCGAACTCGCTGTCTTCCCACGCCGCCATGGGCTGCTTGGAGAGCACCGGCCGGCCGCCGGCCTCGAAGACCCCGATGCCGGTGCCGTCCGGATTCCGCTTGCTCTGTGCCACCAGGTTGTCGGGTGCATCCAGTAGCCAGAACGTGGCCGTCACCAGGGAACGGCCGGCGTGCAGGCCGAACAAGCGGCACATACCGCGACCGTACCGTTAATGTTCGCTGCATGTTCGCGCGCGACATCGTGGCGGCCGCCTGCACGGGCCTGGTCCTGCTGATCGGGTCGGCGACCGTTGCCGTCGCCGACCCGATCGAGGACGCCGCAGGCGAACCGGCCAACGTGGGTGACGCAAAGATCGCGGCGACCCACTACCACGACAGCGGCGCCTACGATGCCGGGCTGGCCGAAGTCAACGCGCAGGCGATGAACTGGATCGCCACCCAGGCGCCGATCACCGACCGTCCCGCCGTGGTCTTCGACATCGATGAAACGGCTCTTTCGAACTGGGCGGTGATCCAGGCGAACGACTTCGGCCGCTTCATCAACGGTCCATGCAACCTGCCCGACGCATGCGCCTGGCGAGCGTGGGACCTCACTGCACGGTCCACGCTGATTCAGCCGACGCTGGACACCTACAACATGGCCAAAAGCCTGGGCACCGCAGTGTTTTTCATCAGCACTCGCGACGAGGGGCAGCGCGCCGCCACCGAGAAGAACCTGCGCGACGTCGGCTACAACGGTTGGGCAGGGCTGTTTCTGGCGCCGGTCGGCGCGCAGTACGCGTCGGCGGCCGACTTCAAGGCGCCGCAGCGGGCCGCGATCGAGGGCGAGGGATACACGATCATCGCCAACATCGGGGATCAGCCGTCGGACCTAGCCGGCGGTCACGCTGCGCAGACGTTCCTGCTGCCCGACCCGTTCTACCGCATACCCTGACCCGGCCGGTGAGCCGAATTCCGTAATACACGCACGCGGACGGCGGATTCGGAGCAGCCTTTTCTCTAGGCGAGGGAGGTGAAGGGATGCCCGACAAGAAAGAAGAAAAGAAGTGCACCTGCGGCTGCACAGGGTGCCGCTCCGGGAATCACTGCGGTAACTACGGCCGTGGTTGCCAGGTGTTTTATCAGCGCTAGGCCGTAACCATCGGGACGACGGGCGCACGTTACCCAATGGACGCGCACCGTTCGTCCCCTGATCGCCTGCGATACCGGTTCGCTCTGCAGGCTTAACGGGACACACCCACGGGTGATGTGTCGTCAGGCTGCGTCGAAAGGGCCGACCATGGCAGACAATTCGCACGCGTACAACAGCGTTTGGCAGTTGCGGGGAGACGCGTGGTGCCGTCTGGAGGAGGCCGCGGACCGCCTGACCCGGTCCACGACAACCGGCAATCTGAAGGAACGCTACGCCGCTATCTGTGGCGACCTGCTGACCCGGTTGACTGCGCTGGAACCTTACTGGGCTTATCCAGGGGCTCCGCAGTTCGCCCGCATCCAGCGGCTTTTCGCCGGGGGCAGCTACGACAAGTTCGCCCGCGCGGTGTCGCGGATCAACCGCGCGCTGACCACGGACTCCTACCGGTCGGGGGATGTCGACACCGCCGGCCTTGACGACCATGAAGCGTTCCCGACCGATCCGCGGCAACTCGAGCAGCAGCCCGCGCCGACCAACGAGCAGCTGTACTTCGAGGTGCTCGTTGTCGAGTCGATGACCGAGGCCCAGGAGAGTGCGCTGCGGAGGGAGGTGCGCAGCTGGCGGCGTCCCGACGACGAATTCGTCTACGAGCTGGTCGTGGTCTGCAGCGGTGACGAGGCGCTCATCGCGGCTCGGCTGAACGTCAACTTGCAGGCTGTGGTGATCCGCAGGCGGTTTTCACACCGCTCGACACGCGATCTGTCGACGCTGGCCGAGTTCGTCGACACCCATGTCTCCGATGAACTGGCCGACCACCAGTCGCCGGACCGCCGCGCGCAGATCCTGGCGTCGTCGCTGGCCGAGCTGCGTCCCGAGCTTGACCTGTATTTGATGACCGAGATCGAGGTCGAAGACATCGCGGGCCGGCTGGGCGAGTATTTCCGCCGCGTCTTTCACGCGCGGGAGGGTGTGTTGGAGCTGCACCTGAGCATCCTGCAGGGGGTCGCGGCCCGCTACCGCACGCCGTTCTTCAGCGCGCTCAAGCAATACAGCCACCGCCCCACCGGGGTGTTTCATGCGCTGCCGATCTCGCAGGGCAAGTCGATCGTGAACTCGCACTGGATCAAAGACATGGTCGGCTTCTACGGGCTGGACGTGTTCATGGCCGAAACCTCATCGACCTGCGGCGGGCTGGACTCGCTGCTGGAACCCACCGGGCCGCTGCGCGACGCCCAGCAGCTGGCCGCCGAAACCTACGGGTCGCGCCACACCTACTTCGTCACCAACGGCACCTCCACGGCCAACAAGGTCGTCACCCAGTCGCTGGTGGCACCCGGCGACATCGTGCTGCTGGACCGCAACTGCCACCAATCCCACCACTACGGCATGATGCTGGCCGGCGCCAACGTGGTCTACCTGGAGGCCTATCCGCTCACCGACTACACCATGTACGGGGCGGTGCCGCTGCGCGAGATCAAATCCAAGCTGCTGGCGCTGCGGCGCGCGGGCAAGCTCGACCGCGTCAAGCTGGTGTCGCTGACCAACTGCACCTTCGACGGCATCGTCTACGACACACAGCGCGTGATGGAGGAATGCCTGGCCATCAAACCCGACCTGGTGTTCTTGTGGGACGAGGCCTGGTTCGCGTTCGCGCGCTTTCACCCCGTCTATCGCCACCGCACCGCCATGGCCGCGGCCCACAAGCTGCGCGAGCGGCTGCAAGACCCCCAATACATCGGCCAGTACCAGGCCGCTCTGGGCGCCGACGCCCAGCACCCACCCACCGACGACGAGCTGCTTCACCGCCGGTTGTTCCCCGACCCGGCCAAGGCCCGGGTCCGGGTGTATGCGACCCAGTCCACCCACAAGACCCTGACCGCGTTGCGGCAGGGGTCGATGATCCACGTGTTCGATCAGGACTTCGACCAGAAGGTGGCCGAGGCGTTCCACGAGGCCTACATGGCCCACACCTCCACGTCGCCCAACTACCAGATCCTGGCCTCGCTGGATTTGGGCCGCCGCCAGGTCGCACTGGAAGGCGTGGAGTTAGTCCAGCGCCAGATCGAAAACGCGATGCAGCTGCGCGACGCCATCGACAACCACCCGCTGCTGCAGAAGTACATGGCCTGCCTGCGCACCTCGGATCTGATCCCCGAACAGTTCCGGCCCTCGGCGATCGCGCAACCGCTGCGCTCGGGACTGCGCAACATGATGGCCGCCTGGGACCAAGACGAGTTCGTCTTGGACCCCTCGCGGATCACCCTGTCGATCGGGCGCACCGGCTATGACGGCGACACGTTCAAGCGCGAACAACTCATGGACCGCTACGGCGTGCAGATCAACAAGACCTCGCGCAACACCGTGCTGTTCATGACCAACATCGGCACCACCCGCAGCTCGGTGGCCTTCCTGGTGGAAGTGCTGGTCAAGATCGCGCGCGAACTCGACGACCGACTCACCGAGATGGGCCTGGGCGAACGCAGCCGCTTCGAGCAGAAAGTGCAGCGCCTCACCGCGCGGTCGGCGCCGCTTCCCGACTTCAGCGGTTTTCACCCCGCCTTCCGCCAACACACGGGTGCCGAAGCCACCCCCGAGGGCGACGTCCGCCGCGCGTTCTACCTGTCCTACAACGACAACTTCTGCGAGTACCTCACCGACGACGAGATCGACGAAAAACTCGACGCCGGAATCGATGTCGTGTCAGCAACCTTCGTCACGCCATACCCACCCGGATTCCCGGTGCTCGTTCCCGGCCAGCTGTTCAGCCGCCAGATCCTCTCGTTCATCCGCAACCTCGACACCTTCGAAATCCACGGCTACAAACCCGACTACGGCTACCGCGTCTACACCGACAAGGCCATCGAGATCACCGAGGCGAATACGTTGCGGTCCAACGGCCATCGTCAAATCGAGCCGGTCGACATAACCCAGAGCTGACTATTCGGCAATCGAGAGCGCGATGCCGTCCAGGATGTCGTGCTCGCTGACGACGAGCTCGTCGATGCCGGCCCGCTGACCCAGCGCATAAGCCAGTTCCTCGACGACGATCGCGCCGGCGCCGATCACATCGACGCGGCCTTCGTGCATCGGTCCCAGCGCCGCGCGCTGCGCCCGCGGCATCGCGATCAGCCGCTCGCACACATCCAGCAGCGCGCCGAACCCAACTCTGGACAGATGGATGGCCGCGGGGTCGTACGCCGTCATCTTCTGCGCCAGCGCGGCCAGCGTCGTCATCGTCCCCGCCACACCGACCCACGTCCGGGCCCGGTCGACCGGCACGACCCGCAACGCCTCCCCCAGCCGGTCCCGCACCACATCCCGGGCGGCTGCGACCTCGATAGCCGTCGGTGGGTCCGAGTGCAGGCAGCGTTCGGTCAGCCGGACACATCCGATATCGGCCGAGAAGCTGGCCTCCACCTCGTCGGAGCCGAGCACGACCTCGGTTGATCCGCCGCCGAGGTCGACGACCACGAAAGGTGCTTCGGCCGAGTCCAATTCGGCCACCGCGCCATGAAACGAGAGCGCGGCCTCCTCTTCACCGGTGATCACCTCGGCAACCGCGCCCGGCACCGCGGAGGCGAGGACCTCCGCGGTCATCGTGAAGAACTCGTCGCGGTTGGAGGCGTCGCGGGTCGCCGACGTCGCTACCATCCGCACGGTCGGGACCTGATAGCGCGTCAGCAGCGCCGTGTAGTCGGCCAACGCGGACCTGGTGCGCGCCAGCGCCTCCGGCGCGAACTGTCCCGTTGCGTCGACGCCTTGGCCGAGCCGCACAATCCGCATCTCCCGGTGCAGCTCGTGCAGCCGCGCGTCGTCCACGTCGGCGATCAGCAGGCGAATCGAGTTGGTGCCGCAGTCGATTGCGGCCACGCGGTGGGTGGTCATGCCCACCGCTCCGGCACCAGAATTCCGGCCATCGCCGGTTCGACGGCCAGCGTCGCCAGCGCCTCATCGCCCAACGGGTTCACGCCCCGGCCCTTGGCCAGGGAGTGCGCGATAAGGACGTGCAGGCACTTGACCCGGTCCGGCATACCGCCGCCGGAGGACGTCGTGCCGAGTGGTTCGATCGCGTCGCGTTCGCCGAGATAGGACTCATGGGCCCGTCGGTAGGCGGCCGCCAGGTTGGGATCGGTTGCCAGGCGCGCGGTCATCTCTCTCATCAGCCCCGAGGATTCCAGCCGGCTCGCCGCGGCCGTCAGCACGGGGTGGGTCAGGTAGTACAGCGTCGGGAACGGCGTGCCGTCGGGCAGCCGCGGCGCGGTCTTGATGACGCCCGGCTCGCCGTTCGGGCATCGGTAGGCGATCTCAAGGACTCCGCGCGGCTCGCGGCCAAGCTGGCGCGCGACCGCCTCGCGGTCGGCGGCATCAACCACCGGGTGGCGGCCCAGGCGGTGGCGGGTTCGGGGCCGGCGGAGCGGGCGGGACACTGGACGGGATGTTGTGCGGGGTGTCGGCGATGGTCCGCCACAGCGACGTGTACCACGGATCGTTGGCGGCCGACTTCGGCGCCTGGGCGCCGGGCTCCTGCGGAGGCGCGGCCGCGCCGGGCGGCAGCTGCACCTGATAGGGGATGTCGCCCGGCATCACGAAGCCCAGCCGCTCCCGCGCCTGGGCCGCGATGAACACCGGGTCTGCGAGCTTGGCCTTCTGCTGTTCCAGGTCGGCGATCTGCGCGCGCAGCGCCGCCTCCGACGCCGCCAGCTGCCTCATCTCGGTGCGCTGCGCGAAGTAGGTCCGGACCGGCCCCGCGATGGTCAGCGTCAGCACGCACACCACCGCGGCCAGGATCGCGGCGCGGCGCGCAGTCGACCCGAGTCGCTGCTCGGACTGGTGCTCGGCCGCCGCGGCGATCGACGCGCTGATCGATTCGGTGATCGGCTCGGGCGGTGTGCGCGGCTCCGCGGGGCGAGGCTCACGGCGTTGCGCCGAGCGCGCCCGGCCGCGGCCCGAATCGCCGGCCTTACCCGGCCGTGAAGCCGGGGACCTTCGCTTGGATTCGGACCGTTTCCCTTCGGACACCTGTTATTTGGCCTCCGGTTGTGCTCTTCGCGCAATCGGCTCATCGGTTGGGACAAATCGCGGGAACGCCAAATCCCCGGCGTACCGCGCGGCGTCGCCAAGCGCTTCCTCGATGCGCAGCAGCTGGTTGTATTTGGCGACACGCTCGCTGCGCGCGGGGGCGCCGGTCTTGATCTGGCCGGTGCCGACAGCGACCGACAGGTCGGCGATCGTGGTGTCCTCGGTCTCTCCGCTGCGGTGACTCATCATCGTGCGGTATCCGCTGTTGTGCGCCAGCGCGACCGCGTCCAGGGTTTCGGTCAGCGTGCCGATCTGGTTGACCTTCACCAGCAGTGCGTTGCCCACGCCACGCTCGATACCTTCCTCCAGGCGCTCGGGGTTCGTGACGAACACGTCGTCGCCGACGACCTGCACCCGGTCGCCGATCATCGTCGTCAGCGCGACCCAACCGTCCCAGTCGTCCTCGGCCAGCGGATCCTCGATCGACACCAGCGGGTAGCTGTCGAGCAGCTGCGCGTAGAACTCGGCCATCTGCGCCGCGTCCCGGGTTTCCTTCTCGAACGTGTAACCGTCACCGGCAGTGAAGAATTCGGTGGCCGCCGCGTCGAGCGCCAGCGCAATATCCGGGCCGGGCCGGTAGCCGGCCGACTCGATCGCCGACAGGATCAGGTCCAGCGCCGCCTTCGTGCCGGGCACGTCCGGGGCGAAGCCGCCTTCGTCGCCGAGTCCGGTGGACAGGCCCTGCTTCTTCAGCACCGACTTCAGCTCGTGGTACACCTCCGCGCCCCAGCGCAGCGCTTCCCTGAAGCTCGGCGCACCGAGCGGGGCGATCATGAACTCCTGCACGTCGACGGCGGTGTCGGCGTGCACCCCGCCGTTGAGGATGTTCATCATCGGCACGGGCAGGATGTGGGCGTTGGTGCCGCCCACGTAGCGGAACAGCGGCAGACCGGCCGATTCGGCGGCGGCCTTCGCGACGGCCAGCGAGACGCCGAGGATCGAGTTCGCCCCCAGCCGGGACTTGTCCGGGGTGCCGTCCAGGTCCAGCAGCGCCTGGTCCACCAGCCGCTGGTCGTCGGCGCTGAGACCGATTACCGCCGGAGCGATTTCGTCGAGCACCGCCTCGACCGCCTTCTGGACACCCTTGCCGCTGTATCGTTTGGCGTCACCGTCGCGCAGCTCGACGGCCTCATGCTCGCCGGTCGAGGCGCCCGACGGCACCGCGGCCCTGGCGAACGTCCCGTCGACCAGCGCCAGCTCGACCTCGACAGTCGGATTGCCACGGGAGTCGAGGATCTCGCGAGCCCCGACCTGCTCGATGATGGGCACTGGCTTCTCCTAGCGTGGGTGGGCGGATCGGATTCAGCCTAGATGTTGGACCGTCGGGCGGTGCGCTACAACGGGTGGCCCGCCGCATAGGCCGTCGCCCAGTCGCGCACGGTCTTGGCGTACGTGTCGGAAAGGTTGTAGGCCCGCAGTGCGTTCATCCACCCGCGCGGCGTGGCCAGGTCCTTGCCGGTCCAGCACAGATAGCCGGCCGCCGACAGCGCGGCGTCGTCGAAGTTGTCCGGGCTGATCACCCCGTCGTTGTTGGCATCCACGCCGTAGAGCCGCCAGGTCTCCGGGATGAACTGCATGGGGCCCATCGCCCTGGCGTAGACCGGATCGCCGTCGAGGTGGCCTCCGTCGCCGTCGACGATCTCCATGTTGCCGTCGGTGCCGTCGAGCCGCACGCCCCGAATCGGAGGGCTGACGTCGCCGTTCGGCGCGATCGTCGCGCCGCCATACGTACCGTTGTGGCTTTCGACCATCCCGATGCCGGCCAGCGTCGTCCAGGCCAGGTGGCATTTCGGGTTCTCCACCTGGGCGACCTTGGCGGCGTAGGCGTACGCCTTCAATGCCTCGACCGGAATCTCCAGCCTGGGGGCACGCTCCGCCGCCCAGGCGTGCAGCTGATCGGCGGGACGTCCGTGCGCGTGGGTGTCGACGTCGGGCACCGGGTCACCGGCCGGAGGCGGGACGCCTTCCGGAATCGGCTCGCCGAGCTGCCACGAACAGCCGGACGCCAACAGCACGCCGGTCGCGCCGACGACGACTACCGCCCGCAGCAGACGCAACGGCGACAGTGCCCTTCTCAAGGCCCTCCTCTACGGACTTCGGTCGGACCTATCGTCGCACGCGCCCGGAATCCCTCCGCACCGTCGATAGCCCACAGGAGATCTACCGTCAATTCACAGCTGTTGGTAAGGTCAGGCTGGCTTAAGGACGTCCATGTTTCCTGGAACCTCGACGCCGGTCTGTTTTTCATC
This sequence comes from uncultured Actinomycetota bacterium, assembly GCA_963811535.1. Lineage (GTDB taxonomy): Bacteria > Actinomycetota > Actinomycetes > Mycobacteriales > Mycobacteriaceae > Mycobacterium. The sequence continues at coordinate 1,494,784 of CAWERF010000006.1, forward strand.
GCGTTCGTCCGCAATCCGATGACTCAGTTCGTGCCGATGCAGGCGCAGCTGGGGAGCACGGCTCGGCGTTGTTCGGACTACTGGGGCTCGACCTTGTTCGCCTGAGCATCGGATGATGCCGCGGCCTCCTCGGCGACGCCGTTTGACGGGACCTCCTCGACCGCCGGGAACTTCTCGGCGGGTAGTTCCTCGTCCATCGTCGGCTGCTCGTCGCCGGCCTCCTGATCCGGCGACGGCTCCGGCACCTCCACGGGGGAAGGTTCCGGCACTTCCACGGGTCCGGGCTCGGGCACGTCGGCCGGTCCCGGCTCCGGGATCCGTTCGGGCGTCGGCCCAGGCTCTCCCGGTTCTTCCGGACCGGGCTCCTGCTGCGGGGCGGCCGCGGCAGCCCCCGCCAGCGGCCAGTACGCGCGCCACTCCTCCTCGGTGATCGCGTCCAGGGGCATGACATCGAGCTCCTCGGGCACCTCGTCGCCGCGCCGTTCTGCGGCGATTCCCTTCTCGGCCAGCCGCACCGCGTCCATGAACTCCAGGACCCCGGTGCGCAAATTGGTTTCGACATCGAGATCCGGGGACACCATCACCGTGGTGAGCCGGGGTGGGATCAGGTCTTCGGGCAGGCCGGCGTCGCGGACGCGCCCCAGCACCTTCTGCGCCAACGCCAGCGCGGGCTGCCCCGTCGGCACCCCGTCCAGGCACGAGCCGCGCAGCTTCTCTGCGGCCTTGCGCTCGTCCCACTGGGCGATCTGGTCTTCCAGCGAAATCGATTCTCCCGCAATCACTCCTGGCACACGGTTGCCGAGCTTGCGCAGCAGCGAGTCGGCCACGTCGTCGATCGTGAACGGGTGCTGCGGCGCGTCCTCGGCGATGCGGGCGTGGAACAACACCTGCAGCAGCACGTCGCCGAGTTCCTCACGGAGGTCCTCGGCGTTGCCGCCGCGGACCGCGTCGAACAGCTCGTAGGTCTCCTCCAGCAGGTAGCGGCGCAGCGAATCGTGGGTCTGCTCGCTCTCCCACGGACCGTCGCTGCGCAGCTTGTCCATCAGCGCGACCGCGTCGATCAGCCTCTCCCCCCGCTGCGGGTCCGGCGCCGCGATCAGCGTGTCGCCGGCCTCCAGCCGCCCGACCACCGCGGGGTGCTCGGGGTCCGATGACAGCAACACGGGCGCGTCATCTCCGCCCGTGTGCACCGGCCGCGCCCCGGGCAACGACCAGGGCACCTTGACGGGCATCTCCTCGGTGTACTGAACCTCACCCATCAGCAGCGCGATCGCGTCAACTGGAACCAGCGACGGGCGGCGAGGATCGACCAAGACGACGGTCATCGTGCTTGACCTCCTCGCTTGTCTCAACGGAACGGTTGACTCCGGTTATATCAACATCCTGCTGGGGCTTTCCATCGAGCGCCAGAACGAGATCGGCGACCATCTGCACCAATTCAAGATCACGGATGCGCGGTGAACCGACACCACTGTCGGACCGGGGTATCGGCAGCTGCACGGTCGAGGTGGTCGCACGATAGTGCGCAGCCGGGTAGAGCCGTTTCAATCGTAGTTGCTGGGAATCGAGCAGCGTCAGCGGAGCCAGCCGCAGCGTCGTCGGTTCACCGGTGCCGGTCGCCGACACCTCGGTGATCCCGTAGTTCCGCAGCAGCAAACGCAGCCGTGCAACGGCCACCAGCCGCAGAGCCGGCTCCGACAGCGGGCCGTAGCGGTCGGTCAGTTCGTCGACCACAGCGGCGATGGCGTTGTCGTCGGCGGCCGCGGCCAGCCTGCGGTAGGCCTCCAGGCGTAGCCGGTCGCTGGCGATGTAGTCCGGCGGCAGGTGGGCGTCGACGGGCAGGTCGATGCGGACCTCCTTGGGTTCTTCGCTGACCCCGACGGTCTTGCCGTCGACCGCGGCCCGGTAGGCCTCGACGGCCTCGCCCACCAGCCGCACGTAGAGGTCGAAGCCGACCCCTGCGACGTGACCGGACTGCTCCACGCCCAGCACGTTGCCGGCGCCGCGGATCTCGAGGTCCTTCATCGCCACGGCCATGCCGGCCCCGAGCTCGTTGTTCTGTGAGATCGTCGCGAGCCGGTCATAGGCGGTTTCGGTCAGCGGCATCTGCGGGGGATACAGGAAGTAGGCGTAGCCGCGTTCCCGGCTGCGCCCGACGCGCCCGCGCAGCTGGTGCAGCTGAGACAGCCCGAACGTGTCCGCCCGCTCGACGATCAGCGTGTTGGCATTGGAGATGTCCAGGCCGGTCTCGACGATCGTCGTGCAGACGAGGATGTCGTATTCGCGGTTCCAGAAGCCCTCGACGGTCCGCTCCAGCACATCCTCGTTCAGCTGGCCGTGTGCGACCACGACTCGGGCTTCGGGCACCAGGGCCCGCACCCGCGCCGCGGCCGCATCGATCGAGCTGACCCGGTTGTGGATGTAGAACGCCTGCCCGTCACGCAGCAACTCACGGCGCAACGCGGCGGCGATCTGCTTGTCGTCGTGCGGGCCCACGTAGGTGAGCACGGGGTAGCGCTCCTCCGGCGGGGTCAGGATCGTCGACATCTCCCGGATCCCGGCCAGGCTCATCTCGAGTGTCCGCGGGATCGGTGTCGCGCTCATCGTCAGCACATCGACGTGCGTGCGCAGCGATTTGATGTGCTCCTTGTGCTCGACGCCGAACCGCTGCTCCTCGTCGACCACGACCAGCCCGAGGTCCTTCCAGCGCACGCCGGTCTGCAGCAGCCGGTGGGTGCCGAGCACGATGTCGACGCTGCCGTCGGCCATGCCTTCGAGCACCGCCCGCGACTCCGCCGGATCGGTGAACCTCGACAGCCCCTTGACGGTGACCGGGAAGCCGGCCATCCGCTCCCTGAAGGTTTGTAGGTGCTGGTCGGCGAGCAGCGTCGTCGGCACCAACACGGCGACCTGCTTGCCGTCCTGCACCGCCTTGAACGCCGCCCGCACCGCGATCTCGGTCTTGCCGTAACCGACGTCGCCGCAGATCACCCGGTCCATCGGGATCGGCTTCTCCATGTCGGCCTTGACCTCGGTGATCGCGGTCAGCTGATCGACGGTCTCGGTGAAGTCGAACGCGTCCTCCATCTCGGCCTGCCACGGGGTGTCCGTGCTGAACGCGAACCCGGGTGAGGCCTGACGCTTGGCGTAGAGCGCGACGAGCTCGCTGGCGATTTCGCGGACCGCGCGGCGGGCTTTCGTCTTGGTGTTGGCCCAGTCGCTGCCGCCGAGCCGGCTCAGGGTCGGCGACTGGCCCCCGACGTAGCGCGACAGCTGGTCGAGGGAGTCCATCGGGACGTACAGCTTGTCGGTCTGTTTGTCCGCGCCGCGCCTGCTGGAGGCGTACTCGAGCACCAGGTATTCGCGGCGGGCGCCGCCGACCGTCCGTTCCGTCATCTCGACGAACCGGCCGATCCCGTGCTGGTCGTGGACGACGAGGTCGCCCGCGGTCAGCGCCAGCGGGTCGACGACGTTGCGTCGCTTCGCGGCGAGGCGCTTGCCCTCGGTCGCGGCGACGCGGTTGCCGGTGAGGTCGGTTTCGGTGACGACGACCAGGTGGCTGCGCGGAAGGATGACCCCGTCGTGTAGCGGGCCGCGCAGCACGACGACCACCCCTGGTCGAGGCGCCTCGCCCGGCTCAAGACAGTTCGCGGGGACGTCGGCCTCGCCGAGCTGTTCGACGACGCGGTGCGCGGTGCCGGTGCCGGGCGCGACGATCGCGGCGTAACCGCCGGTCACGACGTGGGCCCGCAGCATCGCGAAGATCTCCTCGATGTTGCGCTGTTGGCCGCGGGCCGAAGGCGCGGGGCGGATGTCGAGGGTGGTGGCGGTGCCGTCGCCGAGCTGACTCAACGTCCACCACGGGTGGTCGCCCTCGGTCGCTGCGGCGCGCACGTCGTCGAGGTCGAGGTACCCCGACGCGCCGAGCTGTTCGATGTCGATCGGCGCGTCGCCGCCGATGGCGGCCGTCGACCACGACGCCTCCAGGAACTCGCGGCCGGTCTTGATCAGGTCGGCCGCCCTCGTGCGCACCTTCTCCGGGTCGCACACCAGCAGCGGCGTCCCTGCGGGCAGCTGGCCGGTCAGCAGCGTCAGCTCGCCGGCGCCCAGGACCGGCAGCAGCGCCTCCATCCCGTCGACGGGGATGCCCTGCGCAAGCTTGGCCAGCATGTCGGTCACCGTCCCGAGCGGGCCGTGGTCTGCCTGCCGGTGCCCGTCGAGCCGGGCCGCGCGATCCCGGACCTGATCGGTGAGCAGCATCTCGCGAGCTGCGACCGCGATCACGGTGTCGACCGCGAGCTCAGGGATCGACCGCTGGTCGGCGACCGAGAACATCCGCATCTCGCTGACCTCGTCGCCCCAGAACTCGACCCGCACCGGGTGCTCGGCGGTCGGCGGGAAGATGTCGAGAATGCCGCCGCGCACCGCGAACTCGCCGCGCTTGCCCACCATGTCGACGCGGGTGTAGGCAAGCTCGACCAGCCGTGCGATCACGTCCTCGAACCCGATCTGCTGCCCGACCGTCAGCGTGACCGGCTCGATGCGCGCCAGGTCGGGCGGCATCGGTTGCAGCAGCGACCGGACCGCGGTGACCACGATCCGCAGCGGCGGCCCCAGCCGGGCGTCGTCGGGAAAGGCCAGCCGGCGCAGCACCATCAGCCGCGCGCCCACCGTGTCGACGCCCGGCGATAACCGCTCGTGCGGCAGGGTCTCCCACGAGGGGAACAGCGCGACCGCGTCCCCGTAGGCGCCACGCAGCTCCGCGGTGAGGTCGTCGGCTTCGCGGCCGGTGGCGGTGACCACGAGCAACGGGCCCGCCTTCGCGATCGCGGCCGCGACGAACGGCCGCGCGGCGGCGGGCCCGACCAGTGACAGCTCGGGCGGCTTGCCCGCAGCGCGACCGGTGACGTCCTGCAGTTCCGGGTCGCGCAGGGCAAGCTCGACGAGCCCCGCGATCGGGGTGTCGAGCGCCATTGGAGCTTGCGCCGCCTGGGCGGTCCCCGATGAGGTCATGATGATCTCATTCTAGGCGGCTGTTCTGACTGCGTCGAAAGGTGCTGTGCGGCTTGACTACTCGCCGTCGAGCACCGGATCGTTCTCGAGGTGCGTCAGCCCGTTCCAGACCAGGTTGACCAGATGCGCGGCCACGACTTCTTTCTTCGGCTCGCGGACGTCGAGCCACCACTGGGCCGTCATCGAAACCGATCCGACGAGCGCCTGCGCGTACAGCGGCGCCATTTCGGGATCCAGGCCGCGCCGGGAGAAGTCGCCGGCCAGGATCGACGACACTTGGTTGACGGCTTCGTTCAGCAGCGTGGAGTAGGTGCCGGACGTGATCGCCGCCGGGGAGTCGCGGATCAGGATCCGGAAGCCGTCGGTGCGCTCCTCGACATAGGTCAGCAGCGCCAGCGCGACCCGCTCGATCCGGACCCGGGAGCGGTTGTTGGTCAGCGACGAGGTGATGCCGTCGAGCAGCGCGGACATCTCCCGGTCGACGACCACGGCGTACAGGCCTTCCTTGCCGCCGAAGTGCTCATAGACCACCGGCTTGGAGACGTTGGCCCGCTGCGCGATCTCCTCGATCGAGGTGCCCTCATAGCCGCGCTCGGCGAATAGCGACCGCGCGATCTCGATGAGCTGGTGGCGGCGCTCGGCGCCGGTCATCCGAGCGCGGGTTCGCACTTCTTTCTCCGGTGCCGCCACGTCTACCAGCGTATCCCCGTCGAATAGAGTCGCTACGCTGAACCAGTCGACCGGTCCGTCGTGGTGTAATCGGCAGCACATCAGATTTTGGTTCTGAGAGTTCAGGTTCGAGTCCTGGCGACGGAGCGAGGCTTGCCGCGCGACCGCTGTGCCAGTCGGGAGGTTCGATGACTACCAACGGTGATTCGGCGGTCGTGGTACTGGCCGCCGGGGCCGGGACCCGTATGCGGTCGGACATTCCAAAGGTGCTGCACCCGATCGCCGGGCGCAGCATGCTGGCCCACGCGCTGTATTCGGTGGCCAAGCTCGCCCCGCAGCATCTCGTCGTGGTGCTGGGCCAAGATCGCGACAGGCTCGCACCCGCAGTCGCGGAGTTGGCCGATCACTTGGGACGCACCGTCGAGGTCGCCATGCAGGAGGAGCAGCTCGGCACCGGCCATGCCGCCGCCTGCGGCCTCAACGCGCTACCTGACGACTTCACCGGCGTCGTCGTGGTCACCTCCGGCGACATCCCGCTGCTGGACGCCGACACGCTCGCCGACCTGATCGCCACGCACAGCGCCGAGCCCGCGGCGGTCACCGCGCTGACGACGACGCTGCCGGACCCCAACGGATACGGCCGCATCCTGCGCACCCAGGACCGCGAGGTGATCGCGATCGTCGAGCAGGCCGACGCAACCCCGTCCCAGCGGGAGATCCGCGAGGTCAATGCCGGCGTCTACGCCTTCGACATCGCCGCGTTGCGGTCGGCTCTCAGCCGGCTGCGGTCCGACAATGCCCAGCACGAGCTCTACCTGACCGACGTGATCTCGATCGTGCGCCAGGACGGCCAGATCGTGCACGCCAAGCACGTCGACGACAGCGCGCTGGTGGCCGGCGTGAACGACCGGGTGCAGTTGGCCGCACTGGCCGCCGAGCTCAACCGCCGCATCGTCGCGGCTCATCAGCGTGCCGGCGTGACGATCGCCGATCCGTCCACCACGTGGATCGACGTCGACGTGACGATCGGCCGGGACACCGTCGTGGCGCCCAACACGCAGCTGCTCGGCGCAACCCAGATCGGCGCCCAATGCGTGATCGGGCCCGACACCACCCTGGCCGACGTGACCGTCGGCAACGCCGCCTCGGTGGTGCGCACGCACGGGTCGTCGTCGGCGATCGGCGCCGGCGCCGCCGTCGGCCCGTTCACGTACCTGCGGCCCGGGACGGTGCTGGGCGCCGACGCCAAGCTCGGCGCGTTCGTCGAGGCCAAGAACTCCACGATCGGCACCGGCACGAAGGTGCCGCACCTGACCTACGTAGGCGACGCCGACATCGGCGAGTACAGCAATATCGGGGCGTCGAGCGTGTTCGTGAACTACGACGGGCAGACGAAACGCCGCACCACGGTCGGGTCACACGTGCGCACCGGCTCCGACACGATGTTCGTCGCGCCGGTGACGGTCGGCGACGGCGCATACACCGGTGCCGGGACCGTCGTGCGTGAGGACGTGCCGCCCGGTGCGCTTGCGGTGTCGGCGGGCCCTCAGCGCAACATCGAGGGCTGGGTTACCCGCAAACGTCCCGGCTCCGCGGCGGCCGAGGCGGCCGAGGCCGCCCAGCAGGGCGGTGACCCGCCGCCGAACGACGAGGAAGCGCGCTGATTCCGTTGCCGATTGTTGGTTTCCCGGCAACCCGGCGCCCAGCCGCGCGTTTCCCTACGTACCATTAGGCCGACATCCCGATCCCGAACCGGCGAGGCACCGTGGGCACCGAATGGACCGATAACCGCAAGAACCTGATGCTCTTCGCGGGCCGCGCGCACCCCGAGCTCGCCGATCAGGTCGCGAAGGAACTCGACGTCCCTGTGACCGCGCAGACCGCCCGCGACTTCGCCAATGGCGAGATCTTCGTCCGCTTCGAGGAATCTGTCCGCGGCTGCGACGCGTTCGTGCTGCAATCCCATCCGGCGCCGCTGAACAAGTGGCTGATGGAGCAGCTGATCATGCTGGACGCGCTCAAGCGCGGCAGCGCCAAGCGAATCACCGCGATCCTGCCGTTCTACCCCTACGCCCGACAGGACAAGAAGCACCGCGGCCGCGAACCCATCTCGGCGCGGCTGGTCGCCGACCTGCTCAAGACCGCCGGTGCCGACCGGATCATCACCGTGGACCTGCACACCGATCAGATCCAGGGCTTCTTCGACGGGCCGGTCGACCACATGCGCGCGCAGAGCCTGCTCACCGGCTACATCAAGGAGAACTACCCGAACGAGGACATGGTCGTCGTGTCCCCCGACTCCGGCCGGGTCCGCATCGCCGAGAAGTGGGCCGACGCGCTGGGCGGCGTTCCGCTGGCGTTCATCCACAAAACGCGCGATCCGCGGGTGCCCAACCAGGTGGTGTCACACCGGGTGGTGGGTGATGTGGGCGGCCGGACGTGCGTGCTGATCGACGACATGATCGACACCGGCGGCACGATCGCCGGCGCGGTCAAGCTGCTGCACGACGACGGCGCACGCGACGTCATCATCGCCGCGTCGCACGGCGTGCTGTCGGATCCCGCTGCCGCGCGGCTGGCGGAGTGCGGGGCCAAAGAGGTGATCGTCACGAACACGCTGCCGATCGGCGAGGACAAGCAGTTCCCGCAGCTCACGGTGTTGTCCATTGCCCCGCTGCTGGCCAGCACGATCCGGGCCGTGTTCGAAAACGGCTCGGTGACAGGGCTTTTCGACGGGGAAGCGTGATGCCGGGGGCCAACTCGAATAGCACCGTCATCTACCACAACCCCCGCTGCTCGACCTCCCGCAAGACTCTGCAACTGTTGCGTGACAACGGTATCGAGCCGACCGTCGTCGAATACCTGAAGACGCCGCCGACCCGGGGGCAATTGGCCGACATGATCCGCGACGCAGGCATCGAGGTACGCGCCGCGGTCCGGACGAAGGAGGCACCGTACGCGGAGCTCAACCTCGCTGAGGCCAACGACGACGAACTGCTCGACGCGATGGCGGCCCACCCGATCCTGATCGAGCGGCCGTTCGTCGTCACCCCCAAGGGCACCCGGCTGGCCAGGCCCCTCGACGCCGTCCGAGAGATTCTGTGAGCCTGAGGGGTCTGCTGACGGGGCTGGCGCTGCTGGTGCTGGTCGCCGGATGCGGCGCCAAAGCTCCTGACTACCAGTCCCTTCTGCCCCCGTCATCGCCCAAGTCCGCGGCCCCGGCGCCCCAGCGGCCGGTGTCGATCGCCGACTATCTGCACGACCAAGGCGTCAATGCCGCGCCGATGACCAAGGCCACGCTGACCGACATCAAGGTGTCGATGCCCTGCCCGCCGGGCTGGTCGGTGATCAACGACCCCAAGCAGGTGTCCACGTTCGAGGTCATCCGCAAGACCAACGTGGACGCCTACCAGCCCACCGCGATGCTGGTGGTGTTCAAGCTGATCGGCAACTTCGACGTCGCCGAGGCAATTCACCACGGCTACGCCGACGCCGAACTGACCGACCGGTTCAACCGGCTCAACGCCTCGATGGCCGACTTCCACGGCATGCCGTCCGCGATGATCGAGGGCAGCTACAACAGCGGCCAGCAGCGGCTGCACACGTACAACCGCATCGTGATCGCGACGGGGCCGCCCCCGGCGAGTCAGCGTTACCTGGTGCAGTTCTCGGTCACCACGGCGGCCGATCAGGCCGAGACGCTGGGCGCCGACGTGGAGTCGATCATCAAAGGCTTCACCGTCACACCGGCATAGGCGTCAGTGGTTAGGGTATGGGCCATGACTGACTGGACCGCAGCCGACCTGCCCACGTATACCGGACGCACGGTCATCGTGACCGGCGCCAACAGTGGTCTCGGCCTGGTGACCGCCCGCGAACTGGCCCGGGTCGGCGCACGCGTCGTGCTCGCCGTCCGCAACACCGGCAAGGGCGACGAGGCCGCCGCCGGCATCTCCGGCAATGTCGAGGTGCGCCGCCTCGACCTTCAGGATCTGGCGTCGGTCCACGAATTCGCCGACGGGGTCGACGCCGTCGACGTCCTGGTCAACAACGCCGGCATCATGGCCGTGCCGTACGCCGTCACCAAGGACGGCTTCGAAAGCCAGATCGGCACCAACCATCTCGGCCATTTCACACTGACCAACCTGCTGCTGCCCAAGATCAGCGACCGGGTGGTGACGGTGTCGTCGATGTTCCACTGGATCGGCCACATCAGCCTCAAGGACCTGAATTGGAAGTCACGGCCCTACCACGCGTGGCTGGCCTACGCACAGTCCAAACTGGCCAATCTCTTGTTCACCAGCGAGCTGCAGCGCCGCCTCGATGAGATCGGCTCGTCAGTTCTGTCGCTGGCCGCCCATCCCGGCTACTCGAGCACGAACCTTCAGGCACACACCGGCACGCGGCTCAGCGACGGGTTCATGTCGCTCGGCGCCAAGCTGATCGCCACCGATGCCGACTTCGGCGCCCGCCAAACGCTGTTTGCCGCGTCGCGGAATCTGCCGGGCGACACGCTCATCGGCCCCCGGTTCGGGTTGTCGGGCCGTACGCAGGCCGTCGGCCGCAGCCCACGCGCTCGGAACGGCGGCACCGCGACGGCGCTGTGGGAGCTATCCGAGCAGCTCACAGGCACGAAATTTCCGAAGTGACGATCTGATGCGCTAACCTGTGCCAGGCCCGATGTCGCCGGCCAGGCGGCTCCGGCCGTCACGGCGAGGGTGGTTTCGGCCACCGTTATCGACGGAGACATGCCTTCCTGGGCGGATGTCTGCTCTTGCCGTGCCCCGAACTTTTCACGGAGACGACAGGAGCGAGATGGCTACCACGAACCGGCTCACCGCATCGGTGCGCACCAAAACAGGCAAAGGCGCGTCTCGGCGCGCCCGTCGCGACGGCCGCATTCCCGCGGTTCTCTACGGCCACGGCGCCGACCCGCAACACCTTGAGCTGCCCGGGCACGATTTCGCCGCGGTGCTGCGCCACTCCGGGACCAACGCCGTGCTCACCCTCGACATCGAGGGCACGGAGCAGCTCGCGCTGACCAAGGCGCTGGACATCCACCCGATCCGCCGCAACATCCAGCACGCCGACCTCCTGGTTGTGCGCCGCGGCGAAAAGGTCATCGTCGAGGTGCAGGTTTCGGTGCAGGGCGAGGCGGCCCCCGGCACGCTGGTGACCCAGGACTCCAGCACCATCGAAATCCAGGCCGAGGCGCTGTCGATCCCCGAACAGCTGACGGTGTCGGTCGAGGGCGCCGAGGAGGGCACGCAGATCCTCGCCGGCCAGGTCGAGCTCCCGCGGGGGGTCACACTGGTCTCCGATCCCGACATGCTGGTCGTCAACGTCGTCGTTGCGCCGACCATCGAGGAGCCCGAGGCCGAGGTCGCCGAGGGCGCGGAGGCGGAGGCGTCGGCCGAAGAGGAGTCTGCCGCCGAGTCGGCCGGCGAATAGCCGGTGGCCGAGCCGTCCCCCGCAAGCGGGAGGGGCCCCCAGCTGGTGGTCGGCCTGGGCAATCCCGGACCGGTCTATGCCAAAACCCGGCACAACCTCGGGTTCAAGGTGGCAGACCTGCTGGCCGACCGGATCGGCTCGAACTACAAGCTGCACAAGCGTTCCGGTGCCGATGTCGCCACCGGAAGGCTGGCGGGCCGACCGGTGATCCTCGGCAAGCCGCGCTGCTACATGAACGAGTCGGGACGCCAGGTCGCCGCGCTCGCGAAGTTCTATTCCATGCCGCCGGCCGACATCATCGTCATCCACGACGAACTCGACATCGACTTCGGCAAGATCCGGCTGAAGCTCGGTGGCGGCGAAGGTGGACACAACGGTGTCCGATCCGTGGCTGCGGCGCTGGGCACCAAGGACTTTCACCGGGTGCGGATCGGCATCGGCCGCCCGCCGGGCCGCAAGGACCCCGCCGCGTTCGTGCTGGAGAATTTCACCGCTGCCGAGCGGCCCGAGGTGCCGGTGATCTGCGAGCAGGCCGCCGACGCGACCGAATTGCTGATCAAGCTCGGGCTCGAGGCCGCTCAGAACCAGGTGCACGGCTGGTAGCGCTACCGTCCGCGGATACCGCTGTCGACGATCCTCACCGTCTTGTGCGGGTAGCGCCGTTCGGCGTGGGTGAGCGCGCGCGAATTCGGCAACACGTATAGCGTTTCGCGCCGGCGTTTGGCGCGCGATCGCACCGTCTTCACCGTGGGATGGTCGGCCAGCTGCGTCATCACTACAGCTTCGCACCATCAGTTGCATGATGCAACTTATGCGAGATTGAAGTCACGTCGGGGTCCCTCGGCGTGTCGTCACCGTGGTTTCAGTGTCGGCGGGGGGTTCGTCGCAATGCGAGTGGCGAACAGGGCGGATCAGTCCGCTGTGCGCCGGGCATACGCCCACAACGCGACCGGCGCGAACGCAGCCGTCAGCAGCAGCGACCAGATGATCGTCGCCAACACGGGGTGGTGCAATGGCAGCTGCGCGCTCGCCGGCGCGGCCGGTCCGTTGCCCCACAACTCACGCATCGCCTGGGCCAGCGATGACACCGGGTTCCACTCCGCGATCACCCGCAGCCAATGCTGCATCGGCTCGGTCGGCGCAAACGTGTTGGCGAGGAACGTGATCGGGAACAACACCGTGAACATCACGCCGTTGACCGCCTCAACGGTGCGCATCAGCGAGCCGACCAGGATGCCGAACCAGATGATCCCGAAACCGAAGACCAGCACCAACGCGAACGCCAGTACGGCTTCCGCGATGCCGCCGCGGATACGCCAGCCGATGGCCAGCCCGGTCAGCGCCATCACGACAATCCCGATCGACGAGTGAATCAGGCTGGCGACGGCGCGCCCGATCAGCACCGACGACCGCGCGATGGGCAGTGCGCGGAACCGGTCGATGATCCCCTTCTCGAGGTCGGACGTGATGCCCGATGCGACAACGAACGCCGAGAAGACGATGGTCTGCGCCTGAATGCCGGGCAGCAGGAACTCCCGATACGACGCGCCCCCGGTGTTGGTGATCGACGCGCCGAAAACGAACGCGAACAACAGCACGAACATGATCGGCTGAGCCGTTACGTCGCTCAGCATCTCGGGCATCCGCTTGGTGTGAATCATGTTGCGTTTGACCATGATCCACGTCTGCTGCGCGAGGTTGGTCGGGTGGATCCGCGGCCGGCGCGATTGCGTCGGCAGCCTCTGCGCAACGGCGGTCATGCGCTCGCCTCCTCGCTGTCTGCCGGCTCATCGCCGGTGCGATGGCCGGTCAGCGACAGGAACACGTCGTCGAGGCTGGGCCGGGACAACCCGATGTCATCGACGTCGATGTTGCTGTCCTGCAGCCAGCCGGCGACGCGCGTCATGTCCTCCAGCCCGTCGGCCGCCGCGGTCAGCCGCCGGGCTCCGGCGTCGACGAATACCTCGACGCCGGTCTTGGCCAGCAGTGCTCTGGCGGCGGGCAGATCCTCGGCATGCGACACCGTCACCACCAGGCTCGCGTTGCCCGCCCGCTGCTTGAGCCGCAGCGGCGTGCCCTCGGCGATGATTCGGCCCTTGTCCATCACGACGATGTTGTCGGCCAGCTGGTCGGCCTCCTCCAGGTACTGCGTCGTCAGCAGCAACGTGGTGCCGTCGCGCACCAGGCCACGCAGCACGCCCCACAGGTCGGTGCGGCTGCGGGGGTCCAGCCCGGTGGTCGGCTCGTCGAGGAACAGCACCGGCGGCCCGGCCAGCAGGCTGACCGCCAGATCGAGGCGACGGCGCATGCCACCCGAATACGACTTGACCGTGCGGTCCGCGGCGTCGGCGATCGCGAACTGGTCGAGCAATTGCGCGCCCAGGCGGTCGAGTTCCTTGCGCCGGATGCCGTAGAGGCCGCCGATCATCCGGATGTTCTCCCGGCCGGTGAGCAACTCGTCGACGGTCGCGACCTGCCCGGTCAGGCCGATGTTGCGGCGCACCATGTCGGGCTCGTTGCGGACGTCGTACCCGGCGACCCGCGCTGTCCCGCTGGTGGGCTCGGTCAACGTCGTCATCACCCGCACGGTGGTGGTCTTGCCCGCACCGTTGGGCCCGAGCAGCCCGAGCACGGTGCCCTGCGGCACCGTGAAGCTCACACCGTCGACAGCGACGTTGTGGCCGAATCTCTTGACCAGATCAATGGCTTCGATAGCCGGCTGGGAACCAGGCATACCACCGACGGTATCGAGCCGCGCCGACACGGTGCCAGCTGTTTTTGAGCGCGGCCCGCCCTAGCTCACCAGCGACACCGAGTTCGCGCGACGCAGCTTGCCCGACGGCGTCTTCGGAATGGTGCCCGGCCCCAGGACCACGACGTTGCGCGGCCGGACGTCGACCTCGGCGACGACCTCGTGGGCGACCTGGTGCTCGATGCGGCGCACCTCGGCCGGATCCTGCCAGTCGTTCGACTCCACCGCCACGGCGAACGACTCCCGCGAGTGCCCGGCATCCAGCCGCACCGCGACGGCACAGCCGGGGCGCACGCCCTCGACGCGTCCGGCGGCGCGCTCGATGTCGGTCGGGTAGATGTTGCGGCCGGCCATGATGATCACGTCCTTCACGCGGCCGCAGACGACGACGTGGCCGTTCTCCATCTGGTAGCCCAGGTCGCCGGTGTCGTACCAGCCGTGCTCGTCCTGAGCGGGAACGAAGCCGGCCATCGTGATGTAGCCGGGGGTCAGCGGTTCACCCCGCAACTGGATCACGCCGACACCACGCGCCGCCAGCACCCTGTCGTCGTCATCGATGACCCGCGCCTCGATGCCCTCCAGCAGCGGGCCGAGCGATGCCAGCCGGCGGGTGTTGCCCTTCGTGGCCGGGACAGCGCGGCGCAGCGCGGCCAGCAGGTCCGCGTCCACCTCGTCGACGACCAGGCCGGCGCCGCATTCGGAGAACGACACCGCCAGCGTCGTCTCGGCCATGCCGTAGGCCGGCAGGATCGCCTCCGGCTTCAACCCGAACGGCTTGCCCGCGTCGATGAGGTCCTCGACGTCGGCCGGTTCCACCGGTTCGGCGCCCGACAGCGCGAAGCGCAGCGTCGACAGGTCGAACTGGCCGGGCTTGGCCTGCTTGCGCAGGCGCTTGGCGAACAACGCGTACGCGAAGTTGGGCGCCGCGGTCATCGTGCCCTTGTACTTGTCGATCAGCTTGGCCCACAGCAGGGTGTCGCGGAGGAAGTCCATCGGGGTGACCTTGACCAACTCCGCGCCGAAGTACATCGGCACCGTCAGGAATCCGATCATGCCCATGTCGTGGAACAGCGGCAGCCAGCTGACCATCACGTCTTTGTCGACGTCGTATTTGGCACCGATGAACATCGCCTCGGCGTTGGAGTACAGGTTGCGGTGGGTGATCTGGACAGCCTTCGGGGACCCGGTCGAGCCGGAGGTCAGCTGCATCAGCGCCAGATCGTCCTCGTCGGTGTCGACGGGATCGATCGGGTCGGCGGCCATCAGTTCTTCGATGGTGATCACGTTGATGCCGCGGTCGATGAGTACCGGGACCGCCATCATGAACGGGTCGGAGACGATGACGACCCTGGCCTCGATCATGTCGATGACAGTGGTGGTGTCTTTGGCCCACACCTGAAGAGCGGTGCGCGGCGTGGGCTGGTGCAGCATCGTCAGGCTGCCGCCGCGCATCCAGACACCCTGCGCGGTCGGGGCGATCTCCACCGGGGCGCCAGCGAGCACACCGACCGCGTCACCGTGGGCGACACCGGCCTTCGCCAGGCCGCCGGCGATCCGCCGAGCCGTCTGGTGCACCTCGCCCCAGGTGTGCCGCACGGGCTCGTGCGGCTCGCCGGTAACCATCCCGGTGGTCGCGGTCATGGCGTTGCGATACATCTTCTCGGTGAATCTGCTCACGACAACCTCCTGGGTCTCCGGAGCCGCGCCTGCGGCGACGTTACACGCAGCGCAAAAGCCCGGGGTTTAATGTTCCGCCTGCTAGAAGGTGCTTTACAGGAGGCACGCACACACAATTGGGGAGCGGTTTTATTGCGAATCGGTGTTGACCCCGGGGGGTTGGGAGCGGTTGGCCACGCGCCTGCTTGGATGATGTCGCTGCGGTACGACTGTCGCCCACCACTGCGTTGGGTGGGCGACAGTCGTTGAAACGCCGGACCGCTATTGGACACCGCGAGTGATCTTAAACTCTTCTTAGGATAGGTGCCACACTTAGCCAATTTTTTGAGGCCTGGGTCACACTCCCGTCGTCGGGGCGGGCACCACTCGGGCGCCCTGAACCGGGCCGCTGGCCACCCGCACGGTACGGCAGACGCCCACCCCGGCCAGCCGGGTGCCGACATCGACCGCCGATGCCGCGGTCGTGCAGAGAAACGCGCAGGTGGGCCCGGAACCCGAGACGATCCCGGCCAGCGCCCCCGCGTCGGACCCTGCGCGCAGCGTGTGGCGCAGTCCGGGATCCAGGCTCAGCGCCGCCGCCTGCAGCTCGTTGCCCAACAGCGGCGCCAACTCGGCGGGATCCCCCGCGGCCAGCGCCGCCAACAACGGCTCAGGCTCGGGCAGCCGGGGCTGGTCGCCGGCATCGCGCAACCGGTCGATCTCGGCGAACACCGCGGCTGTGGACAGGCCCCCCGCACCGAAGGCCAGCACCCAGTGGAAGGTATTCCGTGCCAGCACCGTGGCCAACTCCTCGCCGCGCCCGCTGCCCAGCGCGGTACCGCCGTGCAGCGCGAACGGCACGTCGCTGCCCAGCCTGGCGGCGAGCGCATGCAGGTCGCGGCGGGGCACCCCGAGCTCCCAGAGGTTGTTCATCGCGACGAGCACAGCCGCCGCGTCCGCGCTGCCGCCGGCCATGCCGCCGGCCACCGGGATGGATTTCTCGATCGTGATCGCGACGTCGGGCGCCCGGCCAACATGGTCGGCCATCAGCTCGGCGGCCTGCCAGGCCAGGTTGCGCTCGTCGGCGGGCAGGATGTCGGCGCCCTCGCCGGCCAGTTCCAACGACAGCATGTCGGAGTTGCGGACCGTGACTTCATCAAGCAGCGAGACGGCGTGGAACACGGTGGTCAGCTCGTGGTAGCCGTCCTCGCGGCGATCGCCGACCGCGAGGTAGAGGTTGACCTTCCCCGGCACCCGCACCGTCACCGAACCGGTGGCCACCCATTCGGGGGCGGTGCTGCCGTCGGACACGGCACCGAGACTATCGCCCGCCGCAGGAAAAAGAGTGGCGAGATGGACCCCTCGGCCAGCTCGCCACCGCGGGAAACAGCTACCCGCCGCCAACCGCAGTCAAACACGCAGGGCGCGCACCGTCCACGGTTAGCCGCGAACAGGCCCGGTGAACCAGGCTCCTAGGCTGAGAATGTGCTGCGGCCAGGAGGGACGTTCGAGGGCTACGTCATCGACGGGGTCCTCGGCCGCGGTGGGTCGGCCACCGTCTACCGGGCGCACGACGCGAGCGACCCGCAGCATCCGATCGCACTGAAGGTCCTCGACGACGTGCACCGACTGCCCGCCGAATTGACGCGGCTGCAAAGAGAATTCGACTTCGCGCGCCAGCTTGATCATCCCCACGTCGTCTCGGTCGAACGCCACGGCGACGGGTGGCTGGCGATGCAGCTGGTCGACGGCGGCAACGTGGGGGCCCTGAACACTCTCGCCGAACGCCTGGAGGCGCTGGGGCAGATCGCCGACGCGCTCGACTACGTCCACTACCGCGGCATCATCCACTGCGACGTCAAGCCCACCAACATGCTTGTCGCCAAGGACTTCTGCCACGACGGCGCGGTGCTGATCGACTTCGGGGTGGCCCGCGCCCCTGCCGAGGACGTCCATCAGAAAAGGCCGCTGCAGATTCGGGCGTCACTGCCCTACCTGGCGCCCGAACTCCTGCGCGGGCAGATGCCGACCGCCGTCACCGATGAATACGCACTCGCCTGCACCACGGTCGAATTGGTCACTGGCTCACCGCCGTTCGTCGCCGACAGTTCGATGGCAATCGCCAACGCGCAGCTTTACGAGCCGCCTCCACGCATCTCGCAAACCTTTTCCTGGGTGCCACGCGCGTTCGACTCGATTCTGCAACGGGCCATGGCGAAGAACCGCGAAGAGCGTTACCAGACCTGCGCCGAGTTCGTCGAGATAGTCACGAAGGTGATGCGTTGACGTTGTCGGCAAGGCACCGGCCGAAAACCCTTGGACAGCAAGGCAACCGCCTAGCGATTAGAGGCGTGGGGCGCCAGCTCGGGCTGCTCCGCGGGCTGCTCTGCGGACCGCTGCAGCAGCCGCACGAAGTCGGCGACGCCGAGTGTTTCGCCGCGGCGGGCGGGGTCGATGCTGGCCGCCAGCAGTCGTTCCGCGGACTCGTTCCCTGACCCGGCCCATTCGGCTAACGCGTTGCGGGCGGTCTTGCGGCGCTGGGCGAACGCGATGTCGATGAGTTCGAAGACCTGCCGGCGAAACTCGTCGTCGGTCGGCCACGGCGACGTCTCGAAGCGGTCGATGCGCACCAGCCCGGAGTAGACCCGAGGGATCGGCCAGAACACCGTCGGCGACACCATGCCAAAGCGACGGACCTGGCCGAACAACCGCACCTTGACGCTCGGTACGCCGTAGTTCTTGTTGCCCGGCTCAGCCGCCAGCCGTTCGGCCACCTCCGCCTGCACCATCACCATCACGACCCGGATCGACGGGAACTCGGCCAGCAGGTGCAGCAGCGCCGGCACCGCGATGTTGTACGGCAGGTTGGCGACGAGCGCGGTGGGTTCGGTGTCGAGGTCGGAATGCCTGAGGGTGAGGATGTCGCGGTTGAGCACCGCGAGGCGCTGGATCTCGCTGTGTGAATGCTCGGCGATCGTCTTCGGCAGCCGCTCGGCCAGCACCGGGTCAACTTCGACGGCGGTCACCGTGGCGCCACGGTCGAGCAGGCCGAGCGTCAGCGACCCGAGGCCGGGGCCGACCTCGAGTACATGGTCGTGGCGGTTGATCCCCGAGGACGACACGATACGACGCACCGTGTTGGCGTCATGCACGAAGTTCTGGCCCAGCCACTTCCGTGGCCGCAAGTCAAGATCCTTGGCCAGATGCCGTATCTCGGTCCGCCCGAGCAGTCGAATGGTCAGCGTCCCCCCAACCTGGCGCCGCACACCGGCCATGCTCCCCAGCCCTGCCGCGCCTGGGTGACCTCGGCGATCGCGATCTGCTCTTCGCGGCTGGCGAGGTCGGCGCGCGGGGCGTAGCGGCCCCCGCCGCTGCGCACCCAGGTGTTTTGGTCGAACTGTACGCCGCCGAAGAAGCCGTTACCGGTATTGATGTGCCAGTTTCCACCGGCCTCGCAGGATGCGAGCGCGTCCCAGGTCGCGCCGTTACGCACCGGCGGCACCTCGGTGCCCGGCTTGGCGCCCACCCGCACTACCGAGGCGCGCGCGGGCATGAGAACGTCGTCGGCCACCGGCAGTCGACCCGTCTCGACACCGTTGACGATCTCGACGATGAAGGTCAGGTCCTGGGTTCCGGGCGTGCCGGGATCCTCGACGACCTTCCGGCTCATGTTCATCGTCGGATCCTCGATCCGTTGCGCGGGCGGGGGCAGTGGCATCCGCTCGGTGACCTTCTGCAACCTGATTCTAGCTACATTGACCTGCATTCCCTCGATAACCGGCGCAGAAGGCGGCGGGTCGACTTTGTCGCCCTGCTCCAACGGCACACCGGCGGCAACCAGCAGCTGGCCGACGTTGGGGGCCGCGAGCCGCTGGTCGCTGATCACCCCGCCGTCGTTGATATGCACGTTTCTCGCGCTGACCACCGGCAATGCCATGCCCGCCAGCGGCAACCGGCTCGACCGCGAGGCCGCGGCCGGAGCGGTGTCCGTGAGCGACAGCTGCTTGAGTGCCTCGTCGACGGTCGAGGCCGTCGTCCACATCTTTTTGCTCTGCTGGCCGTCCATCGACACTTCCACCGGCTTGCTGCGCCGCAGCACGATCGTCTCGGCCTGGTGGACCGACTGATTGGCCGCCGGGTACAGGTCGTCACGCTCACCGAGCGTGAAGCCGTTCTCGTGCACCACGTCGATCACCCGCGACTTCATCGTCGACACCGTCATCGGCGCGCCGTCGACGGACAGCGTGACGGTCTTGTGCGCCGCGACGGCGTAGCTGCCAGCGAACGTGAGCACACCAAGGAACGCGCCGACGACGGCACGCAGCGTGGGTGATTCAGTTTGGTGGAGCTTAGTCACAACATTCAATGTGGCGTCTATCCCGGTGTCGACATCAACTGCCTGGGCCCACGGGGGCAATCTGATCACAAGACGGTAACGAACAGGAGTACTTAAGGCAACTCTTCAGCGGGGCACTATCAGGTTTGACCTCGATAACCCGTATATCCGGGCCGCGGTGTCGGTGACGTCAAGGGCCAGGTCCTCGGCTCGCCGGCCCGTCACATCGGCCAGCGCCCGCACCGTGTAGGGCAGGCAGTACGGCTCGTTGGGCGCCCCGCGATACGGGTGCGGGGTCAGAAACGGCGCGTCGGTCTCCACCAGCAGCTGCCCGGGCGGGATCAGCCGGGCGGCTTCCCGCAGGTCGGCGGCGTTCTTGAAGCTCACCGTGCCGGCCAGACTCAGCACCCACCCGGCCTTGACGCAGGTCCTGGCCATCGACGGGCCGGACGAGAAGCAGTGGAAGATCACGGTGTCCGGCGGTCCCTCGGCCCGCAAGACGTCGAGCACGTCGGCATCGGCGTCGCGGTTGTGGATCATCAGCGGCTTGCCGGTGCGTTTGGCCAGGTCGATGTGCCACGCGAACGCCGCTCGCTGCACGCCGGGCTCGGCGCAGCCCGCGAGGCGTCCCGGCCAGTACAGGTCGAGGCCGGTCTCGCCGATCGCCACCACGCGTGGATGGTCCGCCAGGGCCTCGATCTCGGCGCGCGCCGGGTCGTCAAGCCCGTCGGCGCGGGTCGGGTGCAGCCCGACCGCGGCGTACACGCGGGGATCCCAGTCGGCGGCTCGGGTCACCCACCGCGCCGACCCGAGGTCGTCGGCGATCGTCACCACCGCCCTGACGCCGACCGCGGCAGCCCGATCGACGATCTCGCGCACCCCGTCGGCATCGCGGGCGCCGCAGGCGTCGAGGTGTGTGTGCGCATCGACGAGCGGTGCCAGCGGTTCGGGTGGCGGCGGCGCCGGGCGCGCGGTCGAGCGGCTCACCTGCACACCATAAGGTGAAGAAGAAATGAAGCCTTTCTATGTGACGACGGCGATCGCCTATCCGAACGGGGCACCGCACGTCGGCCACGCCTACGAGTACATCGCGACGGACGCGATCGCCCGGTTCAAACGGCTTGACGGCTTCGACGTGCGCTATCTGACCGGCACCGACGAACACGGTCTGAAGATGGTCGAAACCGCCGCCGCCGAGGGCCTGCCGACCGGGCAACTGGCGCAGCGCAACTCCGATGTGTTCCAGCGGCTGCAGGACAAGCTCAACATCTCCTACGACCGCTTCATCCGGACCACCGACCCCGACCACTTCGAAGCTTCGAAAGCGATCTGGCGTCGGATGGTCGACGCGGGAGACATCTATCTGGACAACTACTCCGGCTGGTACTCGGTGCGTGACGAGCGCTACTTCAGTGAAGACGAGACCAGGGTGGAATCCGACGGCACCCGGGTGGCCGCCGAGACGGGTGCCCCGGTGACGTGGACGGAAGAACAGACGTATTTCTTCCGGTTGTCGGCCTACACCGAAAAGCTGCTCGCACACTACGAAGCGCACCCCGAATTCATCGGCCCCGACGTCCGCCGCAACGAGGTGATCAGCTTCGTCTCCGGGGGGCTGCGGGATCTGTCGATCTCGCGAACGTCGTTCGACTGGGGCGTGCCCGTGCCGGACCACCCCGACCACGTCATGTATGTATGGGTCGACGCGCTGACGAACTACCTGACCGGCGTGGGCTTTCCCGACACCGAATCCGAGGCGTTCCGGCGTTACTGGCCCGCCGATCTGCACATGATCGGCAAGGACATCATCCGGTTTCACACCGTCTACTGGCCGGCGTTCCTGATGTCGGCCGGAATCGAGCTTCCCCGAAGGGTTTTCGCGCACGGCTTCGTCTACAACCGCGGCGAGAAGATGAGCAAGTCGGTGGGCAACGTGATCGACCCGGTCGCGCTCGTCGACGAGTTCGGGGTCGACCAGGTGCGTTACTTCCTGCTGCGCGAGGTGCCGTTCGGGCAGGACGGCAGCTACAGCGAAGACGCGATCATCAGCCGCATCAACGCAGACCTGGCCAACGAGCTGGGCAACCTGGCGCAGCGCTCGCTGTCGATGGTGGCCAAGAACCTCGACGGCGTGGTCCCCGAACCGACCGCGCTCAACGATGACGACCGCGAGCTGCTGGCCGCCGCCGACGCGCTGCTGCAGAAGGCGCGGGCCAGCTTCGACGCACAGGCCATGCACATGGCGCTGGAGTCGATCTGGCTCGTGCTTGGCGCGGCGAACAAGTACTTCTCGGCCCAGGAGCCGTGGGTGCTGCGCAAGTCGGCGTCGGAGGCCGACCAAGCACGTTTCCGCACAGTGCTGTTCACGACCCTGGAGGTCGTGCGGATCGCCGCGCTGCTGGCGCAGCCCGTGATGCCGGAGTCAACGGCCAAGCTGCTCGATCTGCTCGGCCAGCCCGTCGACCGGCGCGCGTTCAGCGCGATCGCCACCCGGCTGGCGCCGGGCACCGTCTTGCCGCCCCCGACCGCGGTGTACCCGCGCTACCAGGTCGATTGAAAACCCTGCCGCCCTTAGCGAATCGGTGACGATCCGGTTGCGTCAAGCAACATCGTGTCCACCGCCACGATGTGCCGGGGGTCGAAGCCGCTCATGTCGGCCTCGAACTCGGGGCTCGCCAGGTATTCGGCGGTGAGCGCCGCCGGGTCGACGCCGTCGGCGAAGGACACAAGCGCGACAAGTCGATTCGCGGTGCCGTGTCGCTGTGTCCAGATTCCGTGGGTTGCCACCCCGAACGCTTCCAGGCTGGCGATGTGACGGTGCCAGTGGACGGTTGCGTATTGCTCGAGCGCCTCGGCGGTACGGACTGTGTAAATCCTCAGCTCAAACATCGGTGCCCGTCAATTCACCAGCGCGACGCACAGGGCGGCGATCGCAAGGCCCTGCAGGACGGCCCTGGCGGTGATGATCCGATCCCAGTCACTCTGCAGCACACGCGCATTCGATGGAACGTCGCCCGCCCTCGCCGCTGAGGTGAGCCGTCGGTTGATCGGAGCGCTGACGCGGAGATACAGCACGAGCCAAATCAGCAGCAGGCCGACGGCGGTGGCTGACGCGCCGGCTGCGATCCAGCGGCCGCCGAGTCCGGCGAGTGCGACACTGGCCGCGGCGGCGACGATGCTGAGGGCGCCCGGCACCGGCATCCGCCGGTCGCCGTACAGATGCACGTTTCCCATCACCGCAACCAGCGCTTGATCGTCGACGCGGGCCAGGGCGGGCCGCTGCACGACTGCGCAAAACACATCCGTGCCATAGACGACCGCCGCGGCCAACACGGCGACCAATGTCGCGAACCTTGCGAGGTCGATCACGCCGCACCCCCCGACACGGTGCTCATCTGGTTCGGCCGCGCGCCCATCTGCTGGAGCACCTGCAACGTGTTCAGTTCGTCCCAATGTTCGGCGAACAGCCCGGCTTCTACGCGCCAGATGTCGATCGATCGCATTTCGACGCTCCGACCCGTGGCCGGGATCCCCATGAATTCGCCGGCGTGCGTCCCGCAATAGACGAATCGGCCGACCACCCGGTCGCCCGAGATCACCACGTCCTCGACCGTCGCTGCCAGGTCCGGCAAGGCGGTGAAGAAACTCGCCCAGAACCTGCGATTGGCCTCGCGCCCGTCGGCGACGAACGCGTTGTGGTTGATGTAATCGGCCGCCACGAACCGGTCCACGAGGTCCGGGTCGTGCGCATTGAGCATTGTCACGAAGGCCTCGACGAGGCCACGCGGGCTTTCGGTCATCTGGAACTCCCATCGGTGGTAGGTGTTAGCAACGCTAACCCCCCGGCGGAGCTAGTGTCAATAGCGCCGCGCGTATATATAGCGGTGCTACCATAGGGCATGACCATCGAGGAGCGTCGTGCCCGCGACCGTGCCGCCCGGCGCCGGCTGATCGTGACGACGGCACGAAAGCTCGCGGAAGCCGAGGGCTGGGACGCGGTGACCACGCGGCGGCTGTCCAGCGAGATCGAGTACAGCCAACCCGTGCTCTACAAACACTTCTCGGGCATGGACGCGATTGCCGAGGCTGTCGCGATCGACGGATTCGGCGAACTCGCCGATGCCCTGTCCAAGGCCCGCGCCGGCGCTGAAAAACCCGAGGACGAGCTGCGACGTATTGCGCACGCGCACATGGACTTTGCGCGCGACAACCCCACCTTGTACGACGCAATGTTCACCCGGGCCACCACGCTGCATTTCGCAGCCGACGACACACCGCCGCAGCTGTTGGCGGCGTTCGGCGAGCTACGTGCGGCGGTCGCCGCAATCGCGAACGAGTCGGATGTGGACACCCTCACCGAAGTCGTCTGGGCGGCGTTGCACGGCCTGGCCACACTCAGCCGCAGCGGCCGGCTGCGTCCAGGCCAGCAATTCGAGCGCATTGAACTCCTGGCAGCCCAATTCGGTGGCCAGACCAGACACCTGACGTGAACTCGGTCACACTCGGCGCGGCGACCGTCACGTCGAGCGCCGCACCGGTGTCCTAAGGGCGCAACGACATCGCAACAGGAGCTGACATGACTGACCACACCGAGAACACCAACGTCGTCGTCGTCATCGGCGGCGGATACGCCGGAACACTGGCGGCCAACCGTCTTCAGACACGCCCCGACATCGACGTGACGCTGGTCAACCCGCGTGCCGAGTTTGTCGAGCGGATTCGGCTGCACCAGATGGTCGCCGAAACCGGCTCGGCCACAGTGGAATACACCGAATTGCTGAACCCGAAGACACGGCTGGTCGTCGACGCTGCCACCGAGATCGAGCCCACCGCGCGCCGCGTCCGACTGGCCTCGGGCAGCGAGCTGCGCTACGACTACCTGATCTACGCGGTGGGCAGCACTGCCGCGATCAGTGCGATACCCGGCGCCGCCGAGTACGCCTTCCGCATCGCAGAATTCGAACACGCCGAGCGGCTCCGCGAGCGGCTTCGCGACGCGCATCCCGACGCCCCGGTGTGCATCGTCGGCGGCGGGCTGACCGGGATCGAAACGGCTGCCGAGCTTGCCCAACAGCGCGCGTCTGTGACCCTGGTGTGCGGCGCCGAGTTGGGCCCGTCGCTAAGCGAGCCCGGCCGCCGGTCAGTGGCGCGCCAGCTGGCGCGCCTCGGCGTCCGAGTGCTCGAAGGCAGCGCGGTCGCCGAGGTGCGTGAGTTCAGCGTGCTGCTCGACGATGGTCGGGAGCTGCCCAGCGCGGCGACGGTCTGGACCGCCGGATTCGGTGTCCCCGACCTGGCGGCGCGCAGCGGGTTGAGCACCGACGCGCTCGGCAGGCTGCTCACCGACGAGACGCTGACCAGTGTCGACGACGATCGGATCGTCGCCGCCGGTGACGCCGCGGCGCCGTCGGGCCAGCCGCTGCGGATGAGCTGCCAGGCGGCGGGACCGCTGGGCGCACAGGCCGCCAACACCGTGCTGAGCCGCATCGCCGGTGATCAGCCCGCGGTGGTGAGCCTGGCGTTCGTCGGCCAGTGCATCAGCCTGGGCCGCAAGCGCGCGACTTTCCAGGTCTCGCGCACCGACGACACCCCGCGGCGGCTCTACATCGGGGGCCGGTTCGCCGCGGCGATCAAGGAGCAAATCTGTCGGGGCACTGTTTCGTTCATTGCCCGCGAGGGCCGCAAGCCCGGGTCGTACTTCTGGCTGCGGGGCGGCAAGCGGCCCGCGCAAACACCGGTGCCGGTGTCATGACCGACGCGCACGCCGAGCGGTTCACGCATCTGCGCCCACTGCTGTTCACAATCGTCTACGAAATCCTCGGTTCCGCAACCGAATCCGACGATGTGCTGCAGGACAGCTACCTGAGGTGGGCGCAGGTGGACCTGGCCACGGTCCGCGACACCAAGTCCTACCTGGCGCAACTGGTCACCCGGCAGGCGCTGAACGCATTGCGCGCCGACGCCCGTCGTCGCGAAGAATACGTCGGTCCCTGGCTGCCCGAGCCGCTGCTGCTCGACGAACAGGACCCGTCGGCCGACATGGTGCTCGCCGAATCCGTGTCGATGGCCATGCTGGTGGTCCTCGAGACGCTCGGCCCAGACGAGCGGGCGGTGTTCGTGCTGCGGGAGGTGTTCGGCTTCGACTACGACGAGATCGCTTCGGCCGTAGGAAAATCCGCGGCCGCCGCGCGGCAGATCGCGCACCGTGCACGCGAGCACGTGCAGGCCCGGCGCAAACGGTTCGAGCCGGTCGATCCGCGGCTCGGCGCGCAGATCACCGCGCAGTTCCTTGCGACCGCCGCCAACGGTGACGTGGAGGCGCTGATGTCGATGCTGGCACCCGACGTCGCCTGGATCGCCGACAGCGGCGGCAAGGTCAGCGCTGCGCGCCGGCCGGTGGTCGGCGCGCGGAAAGTGGCGACCGCGCTCGTCGGCTTGGGTCGCAAAGGCGTCCCGGACATGCGCATCGAGCTGGCCACCTACAACGGCGCTCCCGCGGCCGTCGTCTTCAGCGGCGAGAAAATCGACCTCGTGATCACCGCCGAGTTCACCGACGGCCTGATCTCGACGCTGTACGCGATCCGCAACCCGGAGAAGCTGGCCACCGTCGCGATCCCCAGGGAGATCGCGCGCGGCTGAGTGCGTCTGCCACGCTAGATCGATGCGGATCGAGCGGCTCGGCGACCTGGGCGACGCCCCGGCGGTGCTGCTCGCCGTCGCCGACGCCGCGTCCCGCATGCGCCTGCCGTCACCCGCCGCCCTGATCGGCGAGTGGTTCGGCTCGCGCGCGGTGATCGCCCCGACCGTGACCGCATCACCGGTGGACCCGCGCAAGGTGTTCGCCGCGGCGTCGGCACACGGCACGGGCGTCGGCGGCGGCTGGATCGGCTACCTGTCGTACCCGGACGCAGGCGCCGACGGGCGTCCGCCCCGGATTCCGGAGGCCGCCGGCGGCTGGGCCGACCGCGTGTTGCGGCAGGACCGCGACGGAATCTGGTGGTACGAAAGCCTTTCGGGTGACCCCATGCCCGGCTGGGTGTCTGGTGCGCTGCTGTCGCCGCTGCGGCGGCCGTGGTGCCAGATCGCATGGGACGACGCCGACCGCGACACCCACCGCGCCGGCGTGCTCGCCTGCCTGGACGCGATCGCGGCCGGCGAGGTGTATCAGGCCTGCGTCTGCACGCAATTCGCGGGTCAGGTCACGGGTGCGCCCGTCGACTTCTTCGTCGAGGCCGTGGCCCGCACGGGACCGGCACGGGCGGCGTTCGTCGCGGGACCGTGGGGGGCGGTGGCGTCGTTGTCGCCCGAGCTCTTCCTGCGGCGCGTCGGCGACACCGTGACATCCAGCCCGATCAAGGGCACCCTGCCGAGGCACGCGGCGCCGTCGGCGCTGCGGAATTCGGCCAAAGACGTCGCCGAGAACATCATGATCGTCGACCTGGTCCGCAACGACCTGGGCCGCATCGCGGTCACCGGCACGGTCAGCGTGCCCGAATTGCTGGCCGTTCGGCCCGCCCCCGGCGTGTGGCACCTGGTGTCGACGGTGTCGGCGCAGGTGCCCGTCGACCTGCCCGTCACCGCATTGCTGGACGCCGCGTTCCCGCCCGCATCGGTGACCGGCACGCCGAAAACCCGCGCGCGCCAACTGCTGTCGCGGTGGGAGCCGCGTCGACGCGGAATCTTCTGCGGCACTGTCGGTTTGGCGTCACCAGTGGCCGGCTGCGAGCTCAACGTCGCGATCCGCACCGTCGAGTTCGACGCCGGAGGCGCTGCCGTGCTCGGGGTCGGCGGCGGGATCACCGCGGACTCGGATCCCGGCGCCGAATGGGAGGAATGCCTGCACAAGGCCGCCCCGTTCGTCGTCCCGACGGTCAAGAACCACCCGCTAGCGGCAACCCCCGAGTGGGAGGCACGCTATGCAAGCGGCATTGAGAGTCAACACATTTGACCTGGACAAAGTGGCGCGCCATCGCGAACAGCTCGACGAGTTCGACCGCATTCATGCCGTGTTGACAGGGAGCCGGCAACGTCGTCACGAGCGGGCGCGAAGCACCGCGTCATAGAGCTCGCGCCGCGACGGTGCGCCCGGATGCGCGCCGATCACCTCCGCGCACGCGTCCTTGACCCGCATTCCTGCATCCACGAGCGCACTGACTTCGGCGATCAGCGTCGCCACGTCGGCGTGCGGCTGCGCGCCTTCGACGACGACGGTGATCTCGCCGAGGACACCGCCGGCGGCCCACTCGGCGAGCTCGGCCAGTGAGCCCCGGACGATCTCTTCGTGCACCTTGGTCAGCTCGCGGCACACCACTGCCCGGCGTGAGCCGCCGAAGTGATCGACCGCGTCCCGCAGGCAGGCGGGCAGGCGGCGCGGCGACTCGAAGAACACGATGGTGCGCGGCTCGTCGGCGAGCGCGGCGAGCCAGGCCACCCGCGCCGAGTGCTTGCGCGGCGCGAACCCCTCGAAGCAGAACCGGTCCGACGGCAAGCCCGAAACGGCGAGCGCGGTCGTCACCGCGGACGGGCCGGGCAGGCAGGTGACCGGCATTCCGGCCGCCACGCAGGCCGTCACGAGCCGGTAGCCGGGGTCGTTGATCAGGGGCATCCCGGCGTCGGTCACCACGAGCACGGTCGCGCCGGACTTGATGTCGGCGACCAGTGAGGGCGTGCGGGCTGCCTCGTTCTGATCGAACAGGCTGACCACCCTGCCTGGGATGCGCACCCCGAGAGCCTGCGCCAATGTCCGGACCCGGCGGGTGTCTTCAGCTGCGACGACGTCGGCCGAACCCAGTGCGGCGACCAGACGCGCGGAGGCGTCCGACGGCTGCCCCAGCGGTGTGGCCCCCAGCAGCAATCGACCACCGCCCATGACCCACAGCCTACGATCGCCGATGTGACTGCCACCGCCGCCGAACCTCGCCATAGCGAGCGCGCGGTTCCGGTTATCAGCCCTGGCCCGCTGGTTCCGGTACCCGACTTCGGGCCCGTCGACCGGCTGCAGGGCTGGGCGACGACGGCGGTCATCACCGCGCTGGCGGCGGTGACGCGGCTGATCGGCCTGTCCCAGCCGACGGACGCCGGTACGCCGATCTTCGACGAAAAGCACTACGCACCCCAGGCGTGGCAGATGCTGCACAACGGCGGTGTCGAGGACAACCCGGGCTTCGGCCTCGTCGTACACCCGCCCGTCGGCAAGTTCCTGATCGCGATCGGCGAATGGCTGTTCGGCTACAACGGGCTGGGCTGGCGGTTCAGCGGCGCCGTCTGCGGCGTGATCATGGTCGCCCTGGTGGTGCGGATCACGCGGCGGATCAGCCGGTCGACGCTGGTCGGCGGGATCGCCGGCCTGCTGATGATCTGCGACGGGGTCAGCTTCGTCTCGTCGCGCACCGCGCTCCTCGACGGGTTCTTGGCGTTCTTCGTGGTCGCGGCGTTCGGCGCGTTGATCGTCGACCGCGACGAGGTCCGACAGCACATGCATGTCGCGTTGCTGGAGGGGCGGATCGCCGAGACGCCGTGGGGGCCGCGGCTCGGCGTGCGGTGGTGGCGGTTCGGCGCGGGTGTGCTGCTGGGCCTGGCGTTCGCGACCAAGTGGTCCGGGCTGTATTTCATGCTGTTCTTCGGGGCGATGTCGCTGGCGTTCGACGTGGCGGCACGCCGGCAATATCGGGTGCCCCGCCCGTGGCTGGGGGTGCTGCGGCGTGACCTTGGCCCCACGGCGTACACGATCGTCGGAATCCCGTTCGCGCTGTACCTGGCGTCCTATGCGCCGTGGTTCGCCTCCGAGACCGGGGTCGACCGCTACGAGGTCGGCCATTCGATCGGGCCGGGCGGGCTGCTGCCGGACGCGATCCGCTCGCTGTGGCATTACACGTACGGGGTGTACAAGTTCCACGCCGGGCTGACGAACGCCGCGGGCAATCACCACCCGTGGGAGTCCAAGCCGTGGACGTGGCCGATGTCGCTGCGGCCGGTGCTGTATGCCATTGACCAGCAGAACATTCCGGGCTGCGGGCCGCAGTCCTGTGTCAAGGCCGTGATGCTCGTCGGCACGCCGGCGATGTGGTGGGTCGCGGTGCCGGTGCTGATCTACGCGGCCTGGCGAACATTCATCCGCCGCGACTGGCGTTACGCCGCAGTGCTTGTCGGCTACTGCGCCGGCTGGCTGCCGTGGTTCTCCGACATCGACCGGCAGATGTACTTCTTCTACGCCGCGACGATGGCGCCGTTCCTGGTGATGGCAATTGCGTTGATATGCAGCGACATTCTGTATCAGCCGAACCAGTCCCCGGAACGACGAACGTTGGGCCTGCTGGCGGTCAGCTTCTACGTCGCACTCGTGGTGGCCAACTTCGCGTGGCTCTATCCCATTCTCACGGGCATCCCGATATCGAATGCCACCTGGGACATGGAGATCTGGCTTCCGAGCTGGCGGTAATCCTGGCTGCGGTGAGGAGGTTACAGCGGGTCGCGGGCCGCCGGGCACGACATACAGCGCGGGCCGCCCCGGCCGGTGCCGAGTTCCGACGCCGCTATGGGCAGCACCTCGATGCCGAAATCCTCGAGCCGCGAATTCGTTTCGACGTTTCGCTCATACGCAACGACCACGCCGGGAGCCAGGGCCAGCGTGTTGTTGCCGTCGTCCCACTGCTCACGCTCGGCGGTCACCGGGTCGAGGCCGGTGTCGATCACGCGCAGCTTGGAAATCCCCATCGCGTTCGCGGCGGCCTCGACGAACGGCGCCGCATCCTCGATCTTCACGCCGTCGGGCGTGCGCTTGATCGTGAAGGCCCGCAACGTATCGACGATGTTCGGGTACATCACCACCGCGTCGGTGTCGACCATCGTGCACACCGTGTCCAGATGCATCTGCGCCCGCTCCTGTGCGATGGGCACCGCCAGCACGGTGTGGGCAAGATCGTCGTCAAAGAGGCTGCGTGCCAACGCCTCCACACCTGCGGGCGTGGTACGCTCCCCCACACCGACGGCCACCACACCCGGCGAAAGCAGCAGCACGTCGCCACCCTCCACCGGTGCGGTATGCGACTCGTAAGCCCGACGCACGCCCAGGAATCGCGGATGGTGCGCATAGATGATGTCCGTCAGCGACGTTTCCCGGACACGGGCCGGCAGCGCCAACGACGTGATCGCCACCCGCGGACCGATCCAGAACGACGAGTCGCGAGTGAACAGCAGATTCGGCAGCGGGTCGATCACGAAGTCGGCACCGTGGTGCATACGCCGCACCAGCGACAACTCCGCCGACTTGCTGAACGGCAGCTCGGTGAACGTCATGCCGGCCATCAGCACATACGCGAGCGGCGCGGGTTGGAGGCCGCGCAGGTACTCCGAAAGTTCTTGCGCCAGCGGGTGTCCCAGTCGACGGGCGTCCACCGCGGCCGCAATGCCCTGCATGCGTGCGGCCCCGCTTTCCAACGCCTCGGTGAGCAGGTCGGCCAACAGCATCACCCCGACGCCGCGCGAACGCAGCAGGTCGGCGAATGCGTCGTGTTCGGTTTGGGCCCGCGTCACCCAGGGCAGGCCATCGAAGAGCAGCTTGTCGTTGTTGCGGGGCGTGAGCCGCTGCAGCTCGGGTCCGGGACGGTGCAAGATCACCGCCCGCAGCGCGCCTACCTCGGAGTTCGAACCCAGAACGATGTCGCTCACACAGTGCACCGTATCGCGAACCGAAGTACCTCAACTATGGTTGAGGTGATATGGACGAACACGAGCTCACCCCCGGCGATCTCGCCGACCGCAGCGGGGTGGCCATCTCGGCCCTGCACTTCTACGAGCGCGAGGGGCTGATCACCAGCAGGCGCACGACCGGCAATCAACGGCGGTACAGCCGCGAGACGCTGCGCCGGGTCGCTTTCATCCGGATGTCGCAGCGGCTGGGCATCCCGCTGGCCAAGGTGCGCGACGCGTTGGCCACGCTGCCGGCCGACCGCGTCCCGACGAGCAAGGACTGGGCGAGGCTGTCCGCGGGCTGGCGGCAGGACCTCGACGATCGCATCGTGCACCTGCAGCGACTGCGCGACAACCTGGCCGACTGCATCGGCTGCGGGTGCCTCAGCCTGCGCAGCTGCGCGTTGTCCAACCCGGGTGACATCCTCGCCGACCAGGGTCCCGGCCCCGTCCGGCTCCAGTGAGATCGAACAAGCGTGCGATAGACTGGATGCGATGACTTTCGCAGTTCAAGGCACGTTGTTCGACCATGCCGACCGCCGCTGGCTCGGCGATGGGGCATGGATCGACGTCTGCTCGGGCTGGCTGGCAATAAACTGGGTGGTACACCGAACGCGCAGCTACTGATTTAAGGCCAGCCGAGTGTGAATTACGCCGCCCCGCAACCTGATTGGGTAGCGACCACGCTGGCCCGCTCTCCAGTGCGCGCCATCCGCGGCCCTGACTTTGAAGCGGGGCCTCAGTTCGCCTCGCGAGTTGGCGATCGGGAGGGAATGCCCATGAACGCAATGCGCGAGCCTGGGGCGTTGGTGTGGGCAGTTCGTCGACCAGCGCCAGCTGGGGGTGGCGGGCCAGCACCGCGTCCACATCCATCTCCGACAACACTGTGCCCTCCGACAACACCGTGCCCCGATACGGCACCCAGCGCCGCGGCACTACCTCCAGCCCGTCCACCAGCGCCTGGTCGCCCGGCGGCCGTGCGGCTCACGAACCCGATCACGCAGTCGACACCCTGCTGGCGGTGCGATGACCTTCCAGCACCATCTCGTACGTCTTGCCCACCCCTGGGGCTGCGCCCAGATACACACGCAGTCGGCCCGGTTCCATCAGGAGCCGACCCACCCGACTACCTCGCCGTGGCCGCGCACGCGCCTCAGCGTAAACCGGTTCGCCGCAGCGGTGGTGCGCTCCGCCGATCAGTCGGCACGCCTACCCGGAGGTGCCGCCGCAGGCACACCGGTGACCGCCGGCGTCAGCCATGCGGGCTGAGTCTCCGTTGGTCAGTGCGGCAACGCCGCGGTCAGCAACCGCGTCGCGGTGATCACCCCCTGCAGATGACCGTCTTTGATCACGGCCACCAGCGGGCTTCGTCGACGCGCCATGATCGCGGCCACTTCCATGATGGTGTCATCGCTGTCGACGGGCGGCACGTCGACGAGATGCTCGGGCAACACATCGCGCACCGTCTTGCTGCCGAGCTTCTCGGCGCATCGGTCAGCCATCGACTCGGTGAGCACGCCGGCCAGCGACGGATCGTCTTGAACGTAGCAGGGCACCAGGAACCGAACGACCTGAGAGGCAGGCAACACGGCCTGCGGTGTGCCGGCACCGTCGGTAACGACGATGCCGGGCAGCCCACGCTCGGCAAGGACCCGGACAGCCCCAAGCGCAGCCGAGTGCATTGTCACCACTGGGAACTCTTCTGCGAGCTCACCTGCATGCACACGATCACATTAGGACCGCGTGCAGCGGTGATACCGCCAGTGATACGTCAAGATTCGGGTCGACGGCGTCAGGGGTTCGTAAGGATTCTCTTTTCGCCCGCAGGCCCGCGCACGGTAAGCCCCTGACCTACGGGGAGCTGTTTCGGCAGCGACGCAGCCAATAACAACGCGACAGGTCAGCTGTCGGCGAGCGCCTCCATGCGGTCGTAGACCTCCCACCACACGGCCTCGTACTCGACTGGCGAAAGAGTGCCGCGTTGCAGCATGTCTTCTGCGGCCAGCATCACACCAGTCAGCTTCTGCCAAGCCTTCCGTGCCGCTTCGCGGTCCGGCTCGATCGGGAATTTATGTCCTTTGATCAGCATTACCGACACCGACCGGACCCGCGTCCGGATCGCACCGGTCAAAGCAAACAGCCCTGCGCCCGCACCGACATACACGCTCGTCGACACCGCGAACGTCATCGCCGGCGAAAAGGCGCTGGCGCTGAGGCACATTGCCGCACACAGCCACACCACGCCGCCCCCGACCGGCCAGGCACGCCACAATCGCAGAAGGCGCCGATCCACGGCGTTGATGTCCGGCGGGTAGACGGTCAACCGGTATCGGCGAAACCCGTAGCGGCCCAACGCGACGTCGAACCATCCCCACGCGTGTTCACCGTCGAGGAACTTGGACCACCACTCCTGCACCGCACAGGTGACCCGGTTGGGCCGGCGTGCAGGAAGCGCGCCGAGGGCTCGAGCGCTTCGCATAACGGACTGTCTAAGCCCATCCTGGCCTCCGGTGAGGGATCTCAACGAAATCCGTACGGCCCCGCCGCAAACATTTACACGTCCTTATCGTCCGCCGGGGCTGTTCACCCCTTCCGCGTGACCGCCCACGCCGCTGCCGACGGCCCGGCGGACGATGAAGCCGGGTTCGGTGTGGGCGACCAGGCCGGCTCAGCGTCGCCGTAAGTCGATCTCAGCGCCCTGCTCGATCTCAATTACCCTGCGCTCCAGCATGTTCAACCCCACCTGACGGATAAGTGATATCCATGAAATGCCCGTGCCAGAATAAATTGGCCTGGTTGCGCGGCGTGGTGCCACCAGGCGCGTGTCCTCATCCTCTACTTCCTGGCCGGTCCCCTTGATGCAACTGTGTGTCTGCCCTTACACAGTGAACGAAGGGGAGCCGACGGCGTTGCTGGTGAAAGCGGCCTCAGGCTGAGTGAACAGCGCGACGACGGCGTCGTAGCGGCGCGTCACGTCCGCACGATCGGCGGGCTCGCGAACCGAACGCAGGTTGGCGCGCTGGATCATGTCGGCTTGGTGAAGCAGGTTCCCGCGCATAGCCGGGTGTGAGGTTTGTTCCATAATTTTTGCCAGCGCTTCGAGTTGTCGGATCATCACCGCCGGCATCCCCTCGGCGGCCTGGCGGATCTTTTCAAAGGCTCGCTCGATGAGGCGGCCGAAATCGGCCTCGTGGGTGATCACCCGGATGTGGCCGGTGTCGTCGCGCCGGATCCGTTGCGGGTGCCATCCGACGGTGATGCGGCACGAGCAATCGGCGAGCCAGTCGATGCACGTCAACGCCGTGAAGGTGTCGTTGACGGCCGGTGACAGCGCGCGCAGGGCGATCTCGACCAGTTGATCGAAGCCAAACGATATGTCCTGGGTGAGCGTGCGGTAGGGGCCGGTGACATGGCCCCGCTGCAGATTCTCGCCGACGAACTCGGCGGCTTCGGCGGGCCAAACACCCGCCAACGCCTGCCCGCGCACCAGGAAGTGCCCAGGCCGGTGGGGCACATGAATGACCGCATCGGCTGCTGTGGCGATCTTGAGCAGCGTGTCATGCCGGATGACCTGCAAATACCCGCTCGCCGGCGTCCGGATCAAGGCGCCGGATTCCTCGATTCTGCGCAGCAACTCCCCGCTCGATGGGCCTCTGGCGCTTGCGAACCCTGTCGCGCGGACGCCACTGCCCCGAGCGTCGATTTCCCTGGCCAGATCGCCGGCGATGCCCGCGATCACCTGCGGTAGCTGGATCGCGGTGGCGATGTGATTGATGAAGTAGATCAACACCGCCAGATCAACGAGCGTCAAGACCAGCGCCACCGTGATGGACAGGTGCGGCACGAAGTCGCCGCGCGGACCGCCGCCGATCGAGACCAGCGCGAGGACCACATAGAAGAAGCTCGCAACGAACGTCCCGAGCGTGAGCTGCGTTCCCCGGTCACGAATGAAGTTGCGCAGCATCCGCGGACCGAACTGGGTCGACGCCAGTGTCAATGCGACGATGGTGATCGAAAAGACGATGCCGACCACGGTGATGATTGCCGCGGCGATCGCGGTGAGGATCTGCCGTGCGGTATCGGCGGTCCCGCTGAGCACCCACCCCGGCAGGTGCAGATCGCCGCGGTAGACGGCCCGGTCCAACGCGTAGGTGCCAACGAATAGGCCCAGCACCACCAAAGCCTCCGCCGCCGGGACGACCCACAGGGTGGTGCGAAGGGCTTCGCGGCGCCAATCTGCCTGCAGATACGCGTGGCTGGGCATCAGAATTCACCCGCCGAACGCGCGTCGATGGTGGCGGAAGTCGAAGGGAGGCGGATCGCTCGCACAGGGACCCCCTAGGCAGCCGGACGCATGAACGCCGACCAGTCTTCCCAGCTCACCTGGTTCGTACCTTAGCGCATTCACCCAGCGTGATGCAGGGCAGCGTAGATGCCGGAAGACCCTGCCGCACGGACCCCCAGAGGACCGCCGAAATTGACCCATGACGGTGGCATCGCCACGGCGCCCGCGGTCTGCAGTGCTCCAGTGCGCGCCTTTCCACGCCCAGACTTTGAAGGGGTGGCGGCAGCACGCGTCGTGCAACTAATTTCCAAATTGGAAATTGGCTGGTGCACGGGTTGTGTCATGCCACCGTTCCGCATGCGACATGCCACGGTGCCTCGCGGGGGATTGGCGCGCGGGGATTTGGCGCGGGTACGCGGGGATTTTGCGCGCCGGTCCCAGGCTCCAATTGTTCAGTGCGCCAACATAATTGGTCTCCAGCAAACCTGGCTCACCGCTCTCTCGGCACCTATACTCAGAGGTGGAGATGGCAACAAGGCCAACTCGAACAAGGGAGTAGCAAATGACCGAGAACACCAACGCACAGGCACCGGCCACACCGGAGCCAGCGCAGAACCTGCAAGCCGCACGCAAAGAGCAGGCGGCAGCACGGCGCGCGGCGAAGGCCGGTACGCCGCGTAACGCAGCGGCCAAGAAGACCGGTACGCCGCGTAACGCGCCTGCCAAGCCCAGCACCAAGATCCGCTGGCAGCTCGACGGAGAACGCGACGAGAAGGGCGCAGTTGCCCAGCACGGTACCGGCCAGAATGGCGCGACCTACAAAATCACCGGCAGCGGCAAGGAGTGGAGCGCCACGGTGACGGCCAAGGGGTGGCAAGCCCGTGGCCCTGGCCGAGAAGCCGGTCAGCCACACGCGCGCCTACACCCTGTGCGTCAAGCACCATGCCAGTGCGATCGCCCAGGTCGTGGCGGCGTGATCGGCGCGCTGGCGATCGCAACCGTGGGCCTGTGTGGCGCAGCGGTAGCGATAGGCGTGGGCGTCCACCGCGCGGTTAGGGACTGGGCGAGGCTGTCCGCGGGCTGGCGTCAGGACCTCGACGATCGGATCGTGCACCTGCAGCGACTGCGCGACAACCTGGCCGACTGCATCGGCTTCGGGTGCCTCAGCCTGCGCAGCTGCGCGTTGTTCAACCCGGGTGACATCCTCGCCGAGCAGGGTCCTGGCCCCGTCCGGCTCCAGTGACATCGAACAAGCGTGCTATAGACTGGGATGCGATGACTTTCGCAGTTCAAGGCGCGTTGTTCGACCATGCCGACCGCCGCTGGCTCGGCGACGGGGCATGGATTGACGTCTGCGCGGGCTGGCTCGCCGACGGCGACACGCTGGTCGAGGAACTCACCGCGACCATGCCGTGGCGCGCCGAGCGCCGCCCGATGTATGACCGCGTCGTCGAAGTGCCGAGGCTGGTCAGCTTCCACGACCTGACCACAGAACCTCCGCCGCATCCGCGGATCGGCGAACTGCGCGACCGGCTGAATGACAGCTACGCCGACGAACTCGGCGAGCCGTTTACCACTGCAGGCCTATGCCTGTACCGCGACGGCAACGACAGCGTCGCCTGGCATGGCGACAAGATCGGCCGCGGCCGCAAGGAAGACACCATGGTGGCCATCGTCAGCCTCGGCGCCACCCGCGTGTTCGCGATGCGACCGCGAGGCGCCGGCCGGTCGCCGGCGCCGCCCGGCCGGCGACATCGAACCCTGCGCCTCCCGCAGGGCCACGCCGATCTCCTGGTGATGGGCGGTTCGTGTCAACGGACCTGGGAGCACGCCGTCCCCAAGACCACCAAACCTTGCGGGCCGCGGATCAGCATCCAATTCCGGCCGCACAACGTGCGCTGAAAACCTCAACTGCGGATGGCCGCAACCGCGTCGGTGAAGAGTTTCTGCGCGCGCTGCACGTTCACCGGCGCTACCGGCTGATTCGGGAGGACGAGCGGGTTGGCGGTGACGAGGACGAGGCAGTTACCCAGGTAGGCGATGTAGTTGTAAATCTCGCCGGACCGCGTCGTCCCGTTGATCGTGGCCCCGAGGACCCGGTGAATGCCGAGCGTCTGCGCGCCGTCGATGTGCGGGGCATCGACCCCGTCGACCACACCGTGGACAGCACCACCGCTGAACGTGACGTGCTTGCACTTGTCGGTGAGCGCGTTGTCGAACGGCACGGGATCCGACGTCTCGATCGCGATCGCGATGAACCGGTTGGCCTCACCCTCGGCCCTCACCGCGGCCATGTTGCCCTTCAGGCCAGGCGGCAACGTCTGGCCCGCCGCGTACTTCGCGCAGTCGGGCGGGTCGAAAGTCACGCCCTGAGGAAGGGGCTGGGGCGCGAGCAGCTTTGGATCGATGCCCGTCGGGCCCGCGGCGACGACTTTGAAGTCCGGCCCGAAGGACGACTTCACCTTCTGAACCTTGCCGATGTCGACCTTCTGCGAGCCGGGGTTGGCGCATGCGCCGATCAGTGCGACACAGACGAGGGCGAGGATCAACTTCCGCAACGACACCCGCGCAATCTACCTAATGGCCGTGCGATCGGCCCCGCAGCGTCGCCACGGCTCGGACGAGAAAGGTCGAAGCGAATTCCGGCGGCAGTTGCGGCTGGGTCGAGCCGGGGTCGGTCACGACGGTGACGAACACGAGGTAATCGCCGAGATAGGCCGTGGCGGTCTGCGCTCGCGAATCGGTTTCGGTGCCGCCCTCCACCACGGTCCGCGTTGCGGTGTGCATCCCCAATGTGGTCGCTTCGCCGATCGGCGGAGCGGCCGTCAACTCGACCGTGGCCGTGGTGCGGCCCGCCGCCACCGACCACCTGGCGCAGTGGTCGACGACGGCGGGATCCGCCACCACCGGAGGGTCCTGGGCGGCGGCCACGACGACGTAGACGATGCCGCCCGCCCCCGATCCGGACAGGCCTTGCGGCGAAGCGCCTTGCCCACCGAGCGGATCGGCCAACGACGCGCATTCGGCGGGATCGGCAGACCAGTGCTGTCCGAAGCCCCAGAACCGCGTCGGTGCCGACCAACCATTGGCATCGGCGACCTCGTACCCCGGCGGGAATGCCCCACGCAGCCTCCGGATGTTGGCCGGGTTGATCCGGGAAGCGGCGCCGGCCGGCTTGGACGTTGAATTGCTCGACGCGTGCGGGCCGGGCGGCGAAGCCGTGCACGCGGCGACACAGAGCGCGGTCAACGCGGTGAACCACAGCCTGCCCACGCCCGTTGATACCACAGGCAAGGCTTAGAATTGCCTGGGAACGAAATCGGCACAAAAAGCGATAGAACTGTATGGGAGCAGGCCTTTAATGGAGAGATGGGAGGCGAGGTCATGCGCAAAATAATCGCCCTCGCCGCAGCGGGATTGGCCACCTGCGGAGTCGTTGTCGCACCCGCCGGATTCGCCGCGGCCGATGAGTCCGCGCAGCAGGTCATCGCGAATTGGGAGGCCCAGGGCTATCAGGTCAACATCGACCGGGTCGGCACCGGTCCGATCGACAGTTGCGTCGTGACGAGCGTCAGGAATCCCAACACGAATACTCGAACGGTGAGAACCGGAGGGCGGAACGGGCTCACCCCCTCTACGCTCGTTCCGATCATCGTCAGCCGGACCGTTCAGATATCGCTGTACTGCGCGAGTTAACCGGCTCCCCTGACCGAGACTTGGTTTTGCCGTAGCGGTCGGTCACACCGCGCGGGATGGGTGGCGCATCATTTCTGCATTTCTGCCAACATTCGGCAAGTTACCGCCAACCGGGACTAGGTCCCTGACATCGACTGTTGCCCTTTGCGGGTCGGTGGGACAGGTGGTGTCCGCCTGCCCACGACACAGAGAGGCACCACACACCGGGAGGGCACCCGTGCGGGTGTCCTCCCGGTGTCTGTGGCGGACATCGGGCTGTCTGTGGCGGACGTCTCCCAGCGTCTTGACTGTGAATTGGCCGCCGCCAACCCGTCTCGAAACGCCGCGGCCTCTGTTTGGATCGGGACCATCGAGGTCCGCTGAGCATCGGCGCGCCGCTTCGTCAGGCGGTTTTCGCAGCCGTGACGCGCACCGCTTCCGCGACCCGATCGGGTGTTTCCCAGGTCGGGGTGTGCCCAGCGTCGGGGATGGCAACCACGTCGGCCCTGGTCGGCGAGTACCGGCCGAACGCGGCGGGATCGATACGTTGCTCCTTCTCGCCGAAGACCATGGTGGTGGGCGCCGCGATCCGTTGCACCCTTTCGTGGAGCGTCTTCTCCGAAATGAATTCGTCGATCCATGTCATCGCGCCGGCAAACGTACGCCAGCTCAGGAGACGAAAGTCGTCGACGAAGAATTCCGGGAAGTCGAAACCCGGCGCGAACGCGGTACGCAGCCCGCTGCGGACGGTGCGCCGAGACATGGTGCGCCACAGCAACGGCCCGAGCACCGTCGCCTGAGGACACGTTCGTGGCCCTTGGCCGCGATCCGACTGGCGACGTCGGGCGGGGAGTCGACAACGACCAGATGCGTGACGAGGTCCGGCCGACGCTCGGCGATCGCCGTCGCAACAACGCCGCCGAGGGAATGCCCCAGGACCAAGGATGGGCCGGGTATTTCGGGCGTGACCGCTGCCGCCATCGCAGGAATCGTCGCCACACACCGCCGGATCGCCTTGGTGCCGTGCCCGGGCAGATCCAACGCGGTGACGTCGAAGTCGTCGAGCAGAGGGACGAGACGCTCGAAAGCGCGCTTTGAATTCGTCAGGCCGTGCAGAAGTACCACCCGTATGCGACGAAGGTAGCCCCTGCCCGCAGACGGCATACCGACTTCTGGGCCATGACGTGCGCAGATGGGGCAAGCCCGGCCATCTCTATACAGTGAGTTGTGTCGGCGCAGGCGGTGCGGCCTGCAGGTGCGATCCCACTGCTCGGGGGAAATGCGATGAATGAAGCCGATCGCCGCGGCGGGGCGACCAAGTCGCTGCTGTGCCTCCGGATAAACCGTAGAACGTTCGTCGGCGGATCTCTCGCGGTGAGCGGCGCGGTCGCCACAGCTCCGTTGCTGGCGTCCTGTGAAAAGGCTGGAACTAACGCGGGTGGCCCGGGATCCACCGTGGTGCGTCTGCGGATCAACGGCCAGGCCCGCGAGAT
The DNA here is from genome assembly GCA_963811535.1 of uncultured Actinomycetota bacterium. Lineage (GTDB taxonomy): Bacteria > Actinomycetota > Actinomycetes > Mycobacteriales > Mycobacteriaceae > Mycobacterium. The sequence goes on from CAWERF010000006.1 coordinate 1,535,799, forward strand.
CGCTGTCGACGGCCGCACCTCGCTGTTGGATCTGCTGCGCGAGCGCGCCGGTTTGACGGGGACCAAGAAAGGCTGTGACCAAGGCGCCTGCGGCGCGTGCACGATCTTGCTCAACGGAACACGTGTGGTCTCCTGCCTGACGCTGGCAGTCATGCACGACGGCGCCGACATCGTCACCATCGAAGGGCTCTCCAACGACGGTCGGCTTCACCCACTCCAGCAGGCCTTTATCGACGAGGACGCCTTCCAGTGCGGCTACTGCACGGCCGGACAGATCGTCTCGGGCGTCGGCTGCATCAAAGAGGGGCACACCGGCTCCGCGGATGAGATCCGAGAATGGATGAGCGGCAACATCTGTCGGTGCGGCGCCTACACCAACGTCGTCGCGGCCATCGCCAAGACGGCCCACGAGGCCTGACCGGTCGTGTTTCCGTTCAGGTTCACCAAGGCCACCGACGAACGTTCGGCGTTCGCTGCGGCACGGTCCGGCGCCGTGTTCATCGCGGGCGGCACGACGCTGGTCGATCTCATGCGCGAGACCGTGGTGCGGCCCGCGGCGCTCGTCGATATCAATGCGCTGCCGTATCGCTCCATCGAGCTGCGGTCATCGACTCTGCGGATCGGCTCATTGGCACGGATGTCGGATGTCGCCGCACACCCCGACGTACGTCGTGAATTTCCGGTGATTGCGCAGGCATTGGAGCTCAGCGCGTCGGCTCAGGTACGCAATATGGCTTCGATCGGCGGCAATCTGCTGCAGCGCCCCCGATGTCTCTACTTCCGCGATGTGTCCGCCGGCTGCAACCGCAGGGTCCCCGGCACCGGCTGCTCGGCTATCGGCGGCCTCAACCGCGGACACGCGATTCTGGGGGCCAGTCCGCAGTGCGTTGCCACGCATCCCTCCGATCTCGCGGTCGCGCTCACCGCGCTGGACGCCGTGATTGTCGCTCGAAACAGCAACGGAGAGCACAGGATTGAAATCAGTCAGCTCTTTCGCCAGCCGGGAAGCACACCAGAGCAGGAACACAACCTGGCCGACGACGAACTCATCGTGGCTGTTGAGATTCCGACCGGACCGGAGATGCGCCGGTCAGGCTATCTCAAGGTGCGCGATCGGCAGTCCTTCGAGTTTGCGCTGGCCTCGGCGGCAGTGGCCCTGGATATCCGGCAGGGCACAATCCGAACGGCGCGCGTGGCGGTCGGCGGAGTGGCCACGGTGCCGTGGCGACTGCCCGCCGTCGAGCAGGCGCTGCAGGGCCGGGCGCCGGCCGACGCACTGTGGAATACCGCGTCCAACCTGGCAGCAGATGGCGCAAAACCACTGTCCGACAACACATTCAAGATCGAGCTCGTGAAGCGCACCGTCGAACGGCAACTGGCGACCGTCGCGGGCTTGTCATGACGTATCCCGTTCGCGATCCGGCGCCGCTCGTCGGCCAGCCCGTTGCCAGGGTCGACGGCCAGCTCAAGGTGGCTGGAGCTGCCCGGTACGCCGCCGACAATCCCATCCCGAATATTGCCTACGGGACCTTGGTATGCAGCACGATTCCGCTCGGCCGTGTTGAGCGGATCGATACCACCGCCGCGCTCAAGCATCCGGGTGTCGTGCGGGTGTTGACCGATTTCACCGGCGTCACTTTGCCTTTCGACCCGCGACAGGTGGCGTTCTTCGGGCAACCGATCGCGGTCGTTGTGGCCGCCACGCTCGAGGCCGCTATGCACGGAGCTTCCCTCGTCGCGGTGCGGTATGCCGGCCACCCGGCGCTGACGGACATCGACGCGCCGCAGGCCGCGGCGCGGCCCGGCCAGGGCACGCACGACTACGCCCGCGGTGACGCCGACGGTGCGCTTCGCACATCGGCGCTCGTCACGGACCGGAACTACACAATCGCCCGAAACAACCACAACCCCATGGAGTTGCCCGCCACGATCGCGAGCTGGGCCGGCGATCAGTTGACTGTCTGGGACAAGGTGCAGGGAATCAACTCTGCGCAGGAAGCCCTGGCCGCGGCCTTTGGCGTTCGGGTCGAAAATGTCCGGGTGATCTCGCCTTTCGTCGGCGGGGCGTTCGGCAGCGCCGGTCGAACCTGGCCACATCAAATGCTTGCCGCGTTCGCTGCCCGGGTGATGCGGCGTCCGGTGAAGCTGGTGCTGACACGCAGGCAGATGTACAGCGGGATCGGGTACCGGCCCACCAGCCGCCAGCGCTTGGCCATCGGCGCGGACCGCTCGGGCCGGATCACCGCGATGGTCCACGAGGGCCGCACCGAGACCGCCCGCTATCAGCTCTACGAGGACAGCCTTACGACGCTGCCCAAGTTCATGTACACCTGCCCCAACATGCGCTCCTCCTATCGCGCCGTACCGCTCGACCTCCACCTGCCGACCTACATGCGCGGTCCGGGCGCAACGACGGGCGCGTTCGCGCTCGAGTCGGCGATGGATGACATGGCGCACCTGCTCGGGATGGATCCGATCGAGTTCCGGTTGCGCAACGAACCGGATCACGACCAGACCACCGGCAGCCCGTTTTCCACCCGTCGGCTCACCGACTGCCTACGGCAGGGTGCCGCAGGTTTCGGTTGGGCACAACGCAATCCGAGGCCCCGTTCGGTGCGGGAGGGCCATGACCTGATCGGCATCGGCGTGGCCGCGGCAGGCTACCACACCGTACGAAGCGCGTCCGACGCGTTGGCCCGCATCAACAGCGACGACACGGCGGACGTGCAGAGCGCCACCAGCGACATGGGACCGGGCACCTACACGTCCATGGCTCAGGTCGCCGCGGACGCGCTCGGTCTGGCCCTGGCCCACGTCAGGTTCACGCTGGGCGACAGTCGCCTGCCGAAAGCGCCGGCGCATTCGGGCTCGCGGACCATGGCGAGCGTCGGCTCAGCGGTCTTCACGGCTGCGACCATGTTGCGGGACAGGTTCATTCGCACCGCGGTGGTCGATCCCGGCTCCCCGCTCAACGGCATGGCGCCGCAAGGCGTGTCGGTATCCGACGGACGGATGTTCTCCACCACCGACCCGTCCCGCGGGGAACGCTACGACGAGCTGTTGCGCCGCCGCGGCTGGCCGTACCTCGATTCGCAGCAGACGTGGTCGCCCGGCGACGCCGACTCGCGGTTCTCGATGAACGCCTATGGCGCGGTGTTCGCCGAGGTAGCCGTCGATGAAGCGCTCGGCACGGTTCGGGTTCGGCGGATGCTCGGATGCTACGACGCCGGGCGGGTGATCAACCCGAAGCTGGCCCACAGCCAGGCGATCGGCGGGATGGTCGGCGGCATCGGCATGGCCCTGCTGGAGGACACGCAGACCGATCACCGCGACGGACGAATCGTCAACGCGAACATGTCCGACTACCTCGTGCCGGTCAACGCCGATGTTCCTGCGCTCGATGCGCAGTTCCTCGCCGGCGAGGACACCATCGCGGATCCCATTGGCGCGAAAGGCCTCGGCGAGGTCGTCATCGTGGCGGTGCCCGCGGCTGTCGCGAATGCGGTGTTCAACGCGACCGGCAAGCGCGTCACCGACCTACCGATCACCCTCGACAAGCTGCTTTAGGACGAAGCCACCAAGGCGCACGACGCCGCCGTTGCCACCGCCGCCCTGGCGGCCGCCTCCGCCTGCGGAGCCATTCTTTGTGTTAATAGTTACTTAGCGCCGGCAATTAACTCACCGATAACCCCATGATTGCCGCCTCAGCAACGTCCATCCCCCGTGCTGATTGACTTCAGTTCGGCGACGGGTCATTCGCCGACGCCAGCTTCTGCGACAACGCCGCGGCGAAGGTGTGGGTGTCGCCGGGCCAGCGCGCCGACACGTAGTCGGCGTCTTCGACGACAAATGCCGGTCGAGAATCGGTTGCGGTGTCGCGAACGAGTCCAGACGTCTTCATCCGCCAATGCGGCGAGCCCGGCACCACGTCGCAGAAGTCGGTCGGATCCGCCAGCGCGCGCGTCACTTCGGCCTGGACCGACAGGTAACCGGTCGGCTGCCCCGGCTCCTCGGTGTAGGTGCGGTAATAGTCGGGGTCCCAGAAACGGGTGATCCGGGTCAGCCGCCATGCCCGCCGTTCGAACGCCCACGTCAGGGCGGTGGTCTTCCTGCCATAGAGTACGGAGCGGCCGGTCGCGGGGTCGACACTGCGGGCGGCCAGCAGCACGCCGTGACAGATCGCGGCCACCGGGAGCCGGCGGGCGAACGCGTCGACGACGAGCCGTTGGAGGATCTCGCTGTCGATGTAGCTGCGCATCCCGCGGGCCCGGTGGCCGCCGGGCAACAACAACGCATCGGCGTTGTCGGTGCTGGCCCCAGCCCATGTCAGCGGTCGCAGGTATTCCGGCGATTGCCTCATCGCGGCATAGGCGCGGCGGGCGGGCTTGTTGGCGCGTAACGTCCGTCCGACGACGGCGAGGTGGCCGATCAGCGGAATCTCAGACCAGACATCCAGTCCGCGCCCGGTCAGCATGATGTCGTCGGCTTGTGCCGTAGAGCCGCTTTCGGTTGCGAACACCACCCGGTGACCACGGTTGGTGAGCACTTGCCAGCTGACAGCGACTTCGGTGGGATCGAAGTCGCGATCGGGTATCGGGATCAGTACGGTGCTCATCGACGCTCCACGGATTCAGATGGTCCGCTCTGTGGCGGCCCTGTCAAGAGCCGACGGTGCGACCGGGCTACCAGTTGGTGAAGATGATGTGGTTGAGTGCCAGTGCGCCGACGACGTTGGCCGCCAGCCACCAGCGGTGCGACGGCCGCGGCAGCAATGCCGGTGCGGCGGTGAGCCAGATACTGAACGGCAACCAAATCCGCTCCACCTCGGCCTTACTGAGCATGCTGAGGTCAGCACACAACATCGCGATCAATGCGGCCATCACCACCAGGTGCAGCCCGCAACGCCGGCGGATCGCCCCGATGTTGAATGCCTCGCTCACTCCGGCGACACTGCCAAGCCCGATCGCGCAGACCACCGACGCGAAATTGGCCCAGCTCCAATACTGGAATGGCCGGTCATGCGCTACGCCCTGCCAATAGCGTTGCTGCACAAGGGTGTAGCCGTCGACCCACCAGAAACCGGCCAACGCGAATACCGCGACAACCGCGAGCACAGCCGGCACGGCGTACGCCAGTGTGGTCAGCACCGCGCGTCGTTGCGGCGCGGCGATCAGAACCGCGAGGGCCGGCCACCCCATCAACGCGAGGCCGTAGTTCAGGAAGATGCCCCATCCGAACAGCAGGCCCGCTGACAACGCGGCAAGTGCCGGGAATCGTGTTGCCTGGGTGGCTGACAAGGCGAGCAGTGCGATGGCCCACGCGGCGACCCCGGTGAAGTAGCCGTCGGCGGAGACGGCGATCCAGATCACCGTCGGCGCAAGCGAAACGAACGGCGCCGCCTGCCGCGCGGTCGCCTCGTCCACCAGCGCGCGCACCGTGACGATCACCGCAACCGCGGCACTCGATCCGATCAACACACAGAACGCGCCCGCCCACGCCCCACCGCGCAGACCGATCCGGTCCAGCCAGACGAAGGTCAGCAACGCCCCGGGTGGATGGCCGGACACCTGGGTGACCCACGAGTTGGGCTGGAAGTCCAAGATGCGACTCGAGAAGGTGCGCACCGCCTCTGGGATGTCCGTGATGGATGGAACTTGTCGCAGGTATTCGTAGCGATCCATCAACCTGCCTGCAAAGCCCCGCTGCCAGCCGTCGACCATCGCCAGCGAGAACGCCCAACAACACGAGGTCAACCACGTGACGAGCGTCAGTCCGCGCCACGACAACCGTGCCGCGACGGCGGGTCCCCAGCACACGCCGGCCGCCCCGACGAGAACCGCGGCGATGGTGCCCCAGCCCACGTGGGGGTCCCACCATCCGAAGATCGGTGCCGTGCCGGAGAACGGCGGCACCCGCAGCGGTTTGGCATGGAACAGCGGCGTGACGATGCCCAGGTGCAGGTACGGCACGACGAACGCAGCCACCACCAGTGCCGCGGCAAGCGCCACCGCGGTCACTTCGCGTCGGAGTGTTGGGCTACCGGACCGACGCCGGCGTCCCATCGTCACGTTCGACGCGTCGCGGGTCCAGCAGCCGGGTAACGCTGTGACACTGCAACGGCCGCCAGGATCAAGACGATCGGAACGACCCAATCGGTCCAGGCCGATGTCGCAGGAAACCCCACCGCGACGATCCCCAGAACGGCGGTGGCGCCAAACACCAAGCCCCACATGAGTGTCAGCATGCGATGGGTCCGCTTGAACGCAGGGTCACGCCACATCCGTGGCGGCACCGGCTCACCGGCATACTGCTCAGTGAACGGCACAAACGCCAAAGAGGCCAGCGCCATTGCGGCCAGCACCCCACTGGAAAGTGTGTTGGCGTACGTGTCCATCCAGTCCCGGTCCCTCGCGTGCATCATCACGCCGGCGATCGTTATCCCCGTGAAGAACACGATCGTGACGGCGGAGATCACCGCGCACAGGGCTCCGAACATCCACGTGCTCGGGCTGTCCGCCACCACCCGGTAAATGATCCACGGCGCGAAACCGGCGAACGCTGCTCCCTGCTCGCCGCTTGGCACTGCGCACCTCCTGGGCGGGGCGACGCGTCACCGCAGCGCACGACCCCGCATCATGCGGCAGATTACCCAACCGATTCCCAAATAGGGACTGTGATCACGACTGAGCTCGTCATCGAAGGCCCGTCCTACCGGCAACGGCAGAAACCTACCCCGCGCAGGGCCGCGGGGTCTTGACCACGGGGCTGAGAACGGGCACTATCGTTTGATAAACCAACCGTCGGTCTAATTATGTGGGTGGTGTTGGTGGCTCGGACCGTTAACGTTGCAGAGCACGCCGCGCGCCGCGATGCCATCCTGGATGCCGCGCAGCGTTTGATCCTGTGGAAGGGTTATGAGCGCCTGACGGTTCAGGATCTTCTCGATGACCTGCAGATCTCGAAGGGCGCCTTCTACCACTACTTCGACTCCAAGCCGGCGGTGATCGAGGCTCTCACCAAGCGGCTGGTCAGCGAGTCCGAACGGGCGCTTGCTCCGATTGTTGAGGACCGCACGGAGAGTGCTCTGGACAAGCTGCAGCGCTTCTTCGGCGAAATCATCCGCTGGAAATCGGCTCGCCAGAACCTCTTTGTGGCGATGCTGCCAGTCTGGTATGCGCCCGACAACACCGTCTTCCGGGTGCAGGTCGACCAGGCCGTAAACAAACGACTGGCGCCCCTACTGACGATGATCGTGCGTCAGGGTGTTGATGAGCACCGGTTCGCCACCGCCTACCCCGAGCAGGCCGGCACGATCATCATCGCCCTCATTCAAGCGCTGCAGGACGTGATGGCCCGGCAGCTGCTGACGGCGGCCCACCGGTCACCGGGTGCCCCGAGCACCAACGAGATGGTGGCTACCTACGGCGCGCACATTGAAGCGATCGAACGCTACCTGGGAATCCCCACTGGCGTGCTCTACCGCGCCGACGCCCGCACGATACGCAGCTGGATCGACGCACTGAGGCGAGCCAGAGCCGACACTGCGGTGGTGGAAGGGACACGATGAAGGTCGATTTCGCCAATAAGACGGTGGGCGGGTTCAATTTCGAGTTCGTCCGCGGATTGTCGCTGCAGGCCGTCGGCGCCGCCGAATACGGCGAGTGCATGGACACCATGAGCCGTGTCAAGAACGACAACTTCGACAGCTGGATCACCCAGTGGGCAGCCACCGCTGACGGGGTTTGCGACTTCGCGCAGCGCGAAGATCGGATCAGCAATCGGGTTAGCGCCCGTGATGCCTTCCTGCGCGCGGCCAACTACTACCGGATGGCGGTGTTCTACTCCGCCCATACCGATGCGCGGCACACCCAGCTGTGGCAGCGCAGCAAGGACTGTTTTCATCGGATGATCGCGCTGATGGACGCTCCCATCGAGTGCGTGGACATCGACTTTGACGGAGCTCGGCTGCCGGGCTACTTCGTCTCTGGTGGCGACGGTGCGCGTCCCACGCTGATCGCTGTGGGCGGCTTCGACTCCACGATGGAGGAGTTGTACTGCTGGATCGGCGCGGTCGCTCCGGCCTACGGCTGGAACTGCCTGATGTTCGAGGGCCCCGGACAGTGGAGTGCGCTGAAGACCAACCCGGGGCTGACATTTCGCCCCGACTACGAGAAACCCGTGGGCGCCGTGGTGGATTACCTGCTGGGGCGCTCCGACGTGGATCCCAGCAAGCTGGCCATCATCGGGTACTCGATGGGCGGCTACCTGGCCGCGCGCGCAGCACTCGACCAAAGAATCAGCGCCTGCATCCCCAACGCGCTGGTCGTCGACTGCGGCGCGGCCGCACGTGCGGGGATGAAGGGGCTACTGAAGAACACCACCTTTATGGACGCTGCGTTCAAGCTGCTCATGAAGGTCAACACCCCGGCCCGCTGGGGCTTCCAACATTCCCAATGGACCCTCGGCATCCGAAACGCCCACGAATGGGTAGAGGTCTACCAGCCCTACAGCATCAAGGGCTTCACCGACCGCTACCACCACCCGATGTTGTTCATCTTCAGCGAGGACGACATCCACGACGCCGCTGCACCGTCTGCCGACATCATCATCGACATGCTCGATTTCATGCTCGCGCTCGACTGCGACCGCTATATTCGCCTGTTCACCCGCACCGAAGGCGCATCAAGTCACTGCCAAATGGGTGGGTTGAGCTACGCCCAGGCCGCCATCTTCGACTGGCTCAACCACATCTTCCTCGCCGGCCCAGCGCCGAAGCCAGCGGGCCCAGCCGCCGCCGACCTGTTCCTCCGCCAATTCGCCAAATATGGGCAGGCGCAAGGCGAAACTAAAGCCAAAGAGTTGCTCGGCGTCGCTGAGCTGATATAAACCGTCGTCCTGCACTCGGGTACCCGCGACCTGGACTGCGGCGGCCCGATCCTTCTGGTCACCAATGACCGCGCCGATCCCAGCGAGCCGATGACCAACCCGAACGTCCGATACTCAGTGTGCGCCCTCGCTGCGGTTGGCCTGTCGCACCGTGCCGATGTTCGCCTCGATGACGAATGACCCTCACCGGGCGAACCGACCCCGCCCGAGTTGACGAACAGGCCCCATAGGCAGGAACCATCACCACACGGCCCGGGACCGGGCAAGCGTGCGTCCAGTGAGCTTCTGGACGAACTGCAGGAACCGGTTGGTCGCGGGGTTCGGCACCGGAACGGACGATATCCCCACCGAGTGCCGGCACTGGCGTGTCTGAGGCCTGATCATTCATCCGCCCCTCGGTACTGCCATTCCCCGGAGACGGCCCGTCACGCCTGGGGATCTCCGAACCCTTCCGGACCCACCCTTGGGCTTGACCCCGTTTGGTGGACACAGGTTCAGGCGGCTTGTGCCGTCTGAGTGAGTGGGTCTTCCAACTCGACCGGCCGATCATACCGATGGCCATGTGGCCGCCAGCGCCGTTGGTGGACCTGCTCGATCCAGTCGCCGACGGCCAGCCTTGGATCATCGCAAAGCACCGCACCGCCAGCACCATCACCACCAGCAACCGCGCCCCCGATGAGCTCCTAGCGATGCTGGCCGATCCTTTGCTGGCGACCGGAACGGAGTCAGGTCACATGAGCTTCGCATGGATCGACCCAAACGGGCCGATGCGCTCGCGTGAGGAGATCGCGCGGGAGGTCAAAGCGGCACATACCCTGCGACGCGGCTTCAGCTTGGCCGTACCGGAGGAGCGTTACCGTGAGCAGAACCTGCGCAACGCACTTTACTGATCGCAGTCAGGGCCGCGCCTCGAAGATTAGGTTGAACGGTGTCTGCGTCGCGCGCCGGAACCGCGTGAACCCACCATCGTCGACCATCACTTTCCTCAACCGCCGCTCCCCGGCTTGCGCCCCCAGCGCCGGTCCACGCCGCGCCAGCGACACCGGAACACAAATCAGCGATGACGCCCCGTAGTACAGCCGGCCCACCGGATTCAAGTTCTCCGCGATGCTGTCGCGCGCGAACGGCTCGACGAGCAGGCAGTGGCCATCGGGTTTCAGTGCAGCTCTCGCATGCCGAGCCGCGCCGGAGGGGTCGGCCATATCATGCAAGCAGTCGAAGAACGCGATGAGGTCATAGTCATCGCCGCGATAGGACGTAGCGTCGGCCAGCTCGAAGCTCGCGTTGTCGACACCCGCTTTCGCTGCGCGCTCGCGTGCGGTTTCGATCGACGGCCCGTGGTAGTCGATGCCGACGAACTGCGAATTCGGAAATGCGTGCGCCATAAGGATTGTGCTCGCGCCGTGCCCACAGCCGACATCGGCCGCCCGGCCGCCGGCGGCGAGCTTCTCGATGGCGCCGTCGAGTGCGGGCAGCCACGACGACACCAGATTCGCGTTGTAGCCGCCCCTAAAGAATCGCTCGGTGCCGTAGAACAGGCACCGATGATGCTCGCCCCATTCCATGCCGTCGCCGCTGCGGAAATTTTTGACCGCATCCTCGCGTACGTAAAACAGGTCTTGGACGACCTGGTAGGCGCCGGGCAGATCGACAGGACCGTTCGGGTCGGCGAGGCACAGCGCCTGTTCCTCGTTCAAGTAATACGTGTCGCCGGTTTCGTCGTATTCGACGTAACCGCCGGCGGCCTGATTCGCCAGCCACTCGCGAATGTAGCGCGCGTTCGTGCCGGTTTTCTGCGCCAGCTCCTCGGCTGACAAGCGGTGCCCGGCGAGCGCCGTATACAGACCGAGCTCGTCGCCGATCAACATCAGCACCGCGCTCACCGAGGCGCCGAGGTCCCCGACCGCCTTGCCGAGAAATGCGTTGAGTTTGTCTTCGGTAACGGTCATCGCCAGCTCCCTTTGCTCACAGCGGCATCAACGCTAGACCCCTCTGGGGTCAGCCGGTGCTGAATTTCATATCGGCGCGATCCTTACTACGTGGCGAGAGCATTCGTCGGGGAATGCGGGCCAATGTCAAGTTCACTGCTGTCGTCTTAGAACTGGCCGCTCGGCTTGACCGCTGTTTGGTGGACACGGGGTCAGGCGGCTTGTGTCGTCTGAGTGAGTCGATTCTCGAACGCGACGGGGCTGATCATTCCGATGGCCGAGTGGCGCCTGCGCCGGTTGTAGACTCGCTCAATCCGACGGCGAGCTTGGCCGTTGCCCGGGTCGGCCACAGATGCCGGCCGTAGAACTCGACTTTGATTGTGGGCCAGAATGATTCGGCCTGAGCGTTGTCCCAACACACGCCGGTGCGGCCGGCTGAGCGGGCCAGGTTGTGGGCACGGGCGAAGCTGGCCAGCTGCCCCGAGGTGTACTGGCAACCGCGGTCGGCGTGCAAGATCACCTGCTCGGCCAGCTCGCCGCGCATCGCCACGGCCATGGTCAGCGCCGAGGTGACTAGATCGGTGTGCAGGTGTTCATCGATGGCCCAGCCGATCACCCGCCGCGAGCAGCCATCGCGGACCGCGCACAGATACAACCACCCCTGCCCCGTGCGGAGATAGGTGATATCGCTGGTCCACACGCGATCCAGCTCACCGACGTCGAACCGGCGCCGCACCAGGTCCGTCGGTACCGCAACACCGAAGTCGACCAACGTAGTCGCCGGCGCGAATGTGCGCGGGCTGATCCCAGCCAGCTGCTGGCGGCGCAGCGTGGCCGCCACCGTCTTGCGCGATACCGTTTCCCCGTCGGCGCGCAGATCGGCCAGAATCCGCGGCGCACTTACACCCCGTCGGAGGCCTGGTGCGCGACGGCGACCTTGGCGTCGATCTCAGCGCGCCGCCGCTGCGCCGGAGTCGGGCCGCGGTCGCATGCCATGCGCCATTTGTAGAAGCCCGACCGCGACACCTTAAGCAGCTCACACATCTGCTTGATCGGGGAGGTGGCCTTCTCCGCCTCGATCACCCGGTAGGCTTCTACCGGTTCTGTTCGGAGACGAAGAAGGCCGCGGCTTTTTTCAAAAACTCACGGTCCAAACGCAATTCGGCGTTCTCCTTGCGCAGACGCTGCAGTTCTGCGCGCTCATCGGCATCCAGCACCGCGCCAGTATCTCCAGACGAGGCCGCTTGGCGTGCCAGGCGCACCCAACGACCCAGCACTAGTTCACCGACACCGAGCTCGGCGGCGACATGGGCCACCGGGCGGCCGGTCTCGATCACCAGGCGGGCAGGCTGCTCCCGAAACTCCGGAGTGTACTTCCGACGCTTCCCCGACATACGGACAACCTTCCCGTGAGACCAACAGTCCCACCAGTCAGGTGTCCACCATCAGGGGTCAAACTCCACGCTAATCACGACCGCTGGAGTGCACTGTCTCGGTTATAGACCTGAGCTCAACCGGTCAGCGCATCACTGGGACGAGCGTAACCGGTTGTTATCCCCAGAAAATGGGATCGGCTCGGCTATCGAGGTAGTCGAGTAGGTCTTGGATTCGCGGGCCGCCCTATTCGGAGGCGATCACGGCAGCGGAGAGGTCCGGTCGCCGATCTTGTCGGTTGTTTCCAAGGGCACCCGAGTGCCGTTGAGAAACAAGCTGAGAAGGCTGAACCATGCGATGGTCGCGATGTACTTGCGTGTGATCGTCGCCCCGAACGTGTCGAGCAGAGACTGCAAGGTGCCATCGGTGAGGGTGCCAGAAGTGAGGAGCTCGTCAGTAGCGGCAATCAATAGCAGGTAGTCGTCGTTGAGGCCATGGACCGGGCGATCGGCGGCGACCGCTTCGATTTCAGCGGTCGTCAGCCCTGCGTTTCTGGCCATCTGCTCGTTGGCCTGCCATTCGTAGGGGCAATTGAGTACAGATGCGGCACGCAAAATAATGACCTCGCGATGCTTCGCGTCGATATCGGGTTCGCCGAAGATAGCTTGAACCATGCCAATAAGCGCAGGGAACAGATCTCCGGTACCGCTCATCATCTTGAGGACGTTAAGTGCTGTACCGGGGTCGTAAGCGTCCCCGATAATCCGTGCGACGTCACTGTCATTCGGAAGCGGAACGAGGACGGATGCGCTGTAGGGGGTGGGCTTTCCCATGTTGTCTGTGTCTCCTTGACCATAGTCGGCGGATCCTTGCGGAGAGGGTAAGTCGTCGGACCATGGTCGGTCAGCCGAATAGAATACGACCCGCCGACGCCAGGGCACTGCGTGGTTCGCGGGCGCGGCCCGCTTCGCCGGGATGTCTCATAAGAGACAAAAGCGATCGATCACTTCTTGTCTCAGTTACTGGATAGGAACGGGGCGCAGTCAGTGCGCTGCGTGTTCCACCGGCGATTCGACCTGGGGCGACTCGGCGGCCGGTTCTTTGCTTTGATGCAGCCACAAAAAGTCATGAATTCCAGCTAGTCGCAACAGGATCCGGTCTCGCATAGGCCACGCCCGCACCACCTCGGGCCCAGAAATGAGCTCGGGCCGCTCCAGCTGATAGGTGCGCCCTTTCCAGGCAAGCGTGCATGTCCCGGCGGCCATCACGTTTCGGTACCAATCGGTCTGAGTGCCATAACCCAATGGCAACAGGAAACCGTCACCCACGTGGGTCAGCAGCCCCCATGACGACCGCTCAGTCCCTGAGATCTTGCGGGCCATATCGTTGTACCTCTTCAAAAACCGTTTGAACGGGCCAAGGCTGAGCAGCAGGTGCCGGTTTCGTCTGAAGATCCTCGGCAATAACACCAGCCATGTCACGGCCGCGCCGCCAGCAGCCAGCACGACGACGGCAACGATGCCGGCCAGCTTTCGTCCGCCAATTTGCTTATCAATCCCCATGAGTACCTCCTTCAGCCCCAGCCCACACCGCGCACCCGCCGCTACACCAGGGACGAAAGTCCTCGCTGCTAAAGGCCCCACTGCCGCTCCGCTCCGACGGCTTGGCTGAATAGGCAGCCAGGCAGCGACCGGCGAACAACCATCAGCCCCAGGACCGCGCCGGTCTGTAACAAGACCTCACGGGTCCGATAAAACTCGGGCGTCGACCCCAGGAACTGACGGCCGTTCGAAGCTACGTCGATTGAGACGCCAGATGTGCGTCGACAACACGCTCGCGAAAGTGCACCAGATTGGGTACAGACTCAGCGTCAGCGCTGCTCGTCCGTCTGCCAGTGCCGCGCGCCGGGTCAGGTCCGCGGCGCTGAGCGCCAGGGCCGCGGCGGCGACAGCCGACGATTTGAGCAAGTGGCGGTTGAAGAACAGCCAGGACCAACTGGCGTTCAATGCCAGGTTGACGCCAAGTGCACCAATATATGCCCGAGCCTCGTCGCGTCGACCAGTGGCATTCAACCGGTCGATCGTCGCCGCAGACGATACCGCGATGTCGCCGTACAACAATGTCCAGACGATCGGAAACGCTTGCCGCGGTGGCTGATACCGCGGCAAGCGCAACCGGTTGTACCAATCGGATTCCGCCGGCCGGGTCGCCAGGCTGCCCACTACTGCGGTTGCTGTGACGGGCAGCGCGGCCGCAATCAGTGTCTTCGCTCGCATCGAGTTCGACACTACGGGAAGCTACGCGAAGTCGTGTGCGCCAATGTCTTACGAGTCGATGACGTCCGCAGAGTCCCTTACCGGGCGCTACGTAACGGTGGCGACGGGTCGACGCTCCTGAGAACAAACTGGCAAATCCCCCTCGGTCGTGCAGCAAAACCGGCTACGATGCGCGACGATTCCGCCAGGCAACGTGGGCCGACCGACAGGAGACAACTCAATGAAGATGACGGCAGCAGTCAGCGTTGTGGCAATTGCCGCTGTGGCCCTGAGCTTCGGCCTGGTCGGCTGCGGCTCCAACGCCAAGAGCAACCAGGCGTCGACGACAACCACGACCACGACGACCACAACCACCACCAAGGCCCAGGCAAAGGTCGCGCCGCGCATGCAGAGCGGTCCCGGGCCCAACCCGACGATCGCCAGCTACATCCAGGACAACAACATCACCGAGACGCCGGTCCACCGCGGCGACCCCGGGGCGCCGACTATCAACCTGCCGGTCCCCGACGGCTGGGCCGACGCCGGCCAAGACACCCCTGACTGGGCGTACAGCGCCATCGTCTTCAACGGCCCGGAAGCCGGCGACTACACCCCGAGCATCGTCGCACTGGTGTCCAAGTTGACCGGAAACGTAGACCAGCAGAAGATCCTCGACCTCGCCCCCGGAGAGTTGAACAACCTCAACGGTTTCAAGGCGATGAGCGACGGCTCCCCCAGCACGCTGGGCGGCTTCCCCGCCTACCAGTTAGGCGGCACATGGGTGCAGGACGGGCAGACGAAGGTCGTCGCCCAGAAGACCGTCGCCATTCTCGGCAATGACGGCGTTTACGTCCTGCAACTCAACGCCGACGGCCTGGACAACCAGCTCGACATTGTGGGGGCCGCGACGACCACCATCGACGACAAGACCACGATCACGCCGTAGGCGTTCCGATGACCGACGGCGCCCGCGATATCTTCGACGCCGCCTCGATCAACTCGTCGGTCGGGCGGACCCCGGTATACCGCTCGAACTGCTCGGCGGCCTGCAGCGCGATCACCTGCGCCCCCGTGATCACCGGCTTGCCCGCCCGGCGCGCGGCCTGAATCAGCGGCGTCTCCGCCGGTAACGCCACGACGTCGAAAATCGCCTCGGCGGCGCCGATCGTCGACGGGCTGAACGCGGCCTCGTCTTTCTCGGGGCCACCCGCCATGCCGATCGGGGTCACGTTGACGATCACCTCGGCCGTCAGCGATCCGACCTCCCGGCGCCACCGGTACCCAAGACGCTCGGCCAGCGTCGGCCCGGTCTCCTCGTTGCGCGCTACGACGAAGCCGTTGACAAAGCCGGCGTCGACAAACGCCGCGCCCACCGCGTTGGCCATTCCGCCGCTGCCCAGAATGAGCACGGACCAGTGCGGGTCGAGGCCATTGTCGTGAATCAGGCGTTCGACGGCGATGTAGTCGGTGTTGGACGCCGTCAGGTGGCCATCGTCGTTGACGATGGTGTTCACCGCATGGATGGCGTGGGCCGAGCGCTCAACGTCGTCGACAAGCGAAATCACGTCTTCTTTGAACGGCATCGAGACCGAGCAACCCCGGATGCCGAGTGCTCGGACCCCGCCTATTGCCGCGACGATGTCCGTCGTCGTGAAGGCCTTGTAGATGAAGTCCAGACCAAGCTGGTCATAGAGGTAGTTGTGGAAGCGCGTACCGATGTTGCTCGGCCGGGCTGCCAACGAGATGCACAGCTTGGTGTCTTTATTCAGAGGCGGCTTCATACCCGCGCCGAAGCTACCACCTTGGCGTGCTCGTAAGGTGGTCGAATGCGGATTGCTCGGTTCGTACACATCGCACGGCAAGTCGCAGCGCTGGCTGCCGCCTCGCTGAGCGCCGTCACGACCTTCAACGGCTACCACCCGCTGGCACGCAATGGATACCGATCGTTGGTGTCGTGGGCGTTGGGTCTGATCGTCACCGAATTCCCGTTGCAGACCCTCGCGAGCCAGCTCGCCGGCCTGGCGTTGACGTCTCGTCGTCTCACACCCCGGGTGCGCGCTGTCGCGTGGTTGACCGCAGCGGCCTCGGCTGTCGGGCTGCTGAACCTCAATCGTGTCGCGCACCACTCTGATCGAACGCTCACCGCGGCGCTGGACGGCGGGCTGGGCACGGGGCGCCGCAAGGATTCCGCGGGCCTGTGGCACGAGCCGGGCAGCGGGACGGCCAAGGCGCCCGGCGCCGTTCGGATGCTGCGTATCTACCGTGACTACGCCCATGCCGCCGACATCAGCTATGGCGAGTTCGGCGGGGCCAACCACCTGGACATCTGGCGCCGGCGCGACATCGATTACGCCGGAAACGCACCGGTCTTGCTGCAGGTGCCGGGAGGCGCGTGGACGACCGGAAACAAGCGCGGGCAGGCACACCCGTTGATGAGTCATCTCGTTGAACTCGGTTGGATCTGCGTGGCGATCAATTATCGGCACAGCCCGCGCAACACGTGGCCCGATCACATCGTCGATGTCAAGCGCGCGATCTCGTGGGTCAAGGCCCACATCGCCGAATACGGCGGTGACCCCGACTTCATTGCCATCACCGGCGGCTCAGCCGGGGGCCACTTGTCCGCACTTGCCGCATTGACGCCGAACGACCCGCAGTTCCAACCGGGGTTCGAGAGAGCCGATACGCGGGTGCAGGCCGCCGTGTCGTTTTACGGGGTCTACGACTTCACCCGGGTGGACGACGCGATGCATCCGATGATGCTGCCGCTGCTCGAAGACATGGTGGTCAAACAACCGCAGACGACGGCGCTGTCGTCATACATCGCGGCGTCGCCGGTCACCCACGTCGGTGCGGATGCTCCCCCGTTCTTCGTGCTGCACGGCAGCAACGACTCGCTCGTTCCCGTCGAACAGTCGCGTCAGTTCGTCAACCGGCTCCGGGGCGCCAGCATGCAGCCGGTCGTCTACGCCGAATTGCCGCTGGCGCAACACGCTTTCGACATCTTCGGGTCGGCACGTGCCGCGCACGCCGCGGTGGCTGTCGAACAATTCCTGGCCGAGGTGTACGCGACGCGGCAGGCAGCGCGGGTTCAGTCGAACGCTTCGATGACCTGACGCGCCACGTCGCCAATCTGCTTGAGGACCTTGGGCTTAACGGGCAGATCCGTGGGCTTGGGCACATCGACGACGGTGGTCACGATGCCGGGCTCATCGCGCTCCCAAATCGGGTCGAACCGATCCAGCATCGCGCGGGCCGGCAGATTGTCGGTCAGCACCCTCGCCTGGAATCGCTTGATGCCATCGACACGTGCCGCCACCACGAGCGCTGCCAACAAAAGCATCCCGATGCCACGACCCTGATAAGCGTCGGCGACCGTGAACGCAATCTCGGCCAGGGTCGGGTCGTCCGGGTCGCGGACGAATCTGCCATCGGCGACCACCGGCCCGTCGACGCCGTCGGTGACCACCCACACGAAGTGATCCACGTAGTCGACCTCGAACAGGTAGCGCAGCAAGGCCTCGGTCGGCGTCCGCACCGAGAGGAATCGGCGATACAGCGTCTCCGGCGAAAACTGGACATGCCCGTGCGCGACGCGCACGGTGTCTCCCGGCAGCACCGGACGCACCATCAGTTCGGTGCCATCGCGGGCGTGGACCGGGACGGGGGTGATGAACGCGGCCAGGCGCTGACGCGCCGTCCGTACCAGCATCTCGGCGATGTCCGGGATTTCCAGCAGCCGCTCGAACGCTTCCTCATACCCGACGTAGCCGTACACCTCGTCGATCGCGATGACCGTCGCGGTCCGCGGGGCGTTTCGCAGCAGTGCGATCTCACCGACGATCAATCCCGCGCACAGGCTGGCGATCGCAGTCACCCCGTCGGTGCCGGTATGGCGGACTTCGACCTCTCCGGACACGATGATCATGAACGACTTCGCCGGCTCGCCCTGGCGCATCAACAGTTCCCCAGGCGGGACACGTATCGGTTCAAGGCTGGCTGCCAGGCCGGCCAGGTGGGCCGCCGGGACGCCCGCGAGTGCGGGCAGCGCGGCGAGATCGTCGGCGGTGACGGTGCTCAGCTCGGCCATGCATGCCCTTCGCCGGGACTACGTTTCGGGTTGCTCGTGAATCTGACGTTACGACCGTCGCTGTCGGGACGGCAAGGACGACGAGCCGCTATCCACGTCGGAACCGGTCACGCAGTTGCGGGTCGTTTTCCCACCACAATGTCGGCTCGGCACGCTCGGGTTGGGTTTGCTCGAGGTGATCCAGGGCGGCATCGACCTCGGTTGCGTGAGCCGTTTCGTCGACTGAGAAAGCGCGCATCAACACGACCAGGAATGGAACGCCCAGCGCGTCGCCGAGGAGCCAGAGGATGCCGGCCCCGATGGATTGGTCGACCCGCAGGCTCGGGCCCCAGTCCCGGTGCAGTGCGAGGTAGTAGTCGGCGGCGATCAACGGTCCAAGCCACAACACGATGCCCAGCAGACCGTCGCCGATCGTCTCCACGATGCTGATGATCAGCGAGATCATCTGGGAGTACCTGTGCGGCACCGGATCGGTCTGCAGACGGGCATAGAAGTAGCCGAACCCAATGACCACCAACAGCAGTCGTGTGACCGCGCCGAGCACGGGATTCTCCAGCGCCGCGACATACCACGGGGTCAGGTACAGCAGCCACGGCGTTGCCAACATCGCAACCGAGGTCGTGAGCGGATGAGCCAGCACGCGGGCCCACCGGGTGGCCAACGCCCTGTCGAGTCGCTGCTGGCCGACTGGGCCCAACGCCCCTCTCAGCAGTGTGACGGGTCGGCTGATCGCGAGGAAGAACGGAACCACCATCAGCAACAGCAGAACCTGCAACGCGCGAACCCAGAAGAGGACGTAGGCGTAGACGCCGACCATGCTCATCGTCGCCACGATCCAGAGCGCGACGGCGACGGCAAAGCACCACGCCCGCGATGGGTTGACCTCGGCGCCGCGCCCGCGGGCCCGTCGGTAGGCCCAGAAGTAGCCGACAGCGATAACCAAGATCAGAGGCGCTGAGCCGATGTCCCATCTCCATGAGTCGAGAACGGTCGGCAGCGTCAGCGGGGTCGTCATGGCGTCGAGGCCCTGGTGATCCCTCGCACGGGCGCAGCGTATCGGAAAAACCTGGCAGGTGGATGTGGGTGCCTACCGGCCGGGCTCTACGGTGAAGACAAGCCACACACGATCGGGGAGTACCAGGATGAAGTTTCAGTTGCCGTACGTGACCGTCGAAGTCGACGACCGGGTGCGCCAGCGCTTGGCGCACATCGGGGACCAGTGGCGCATCAACGTCACCGCCTACATGCGCAGCGCCGCCGACGACCTTGGCACGGCCGGCGACAACGTCCGCTCGATGTTCGATCACGCGACGGCTCGCGTCAACGCCGCGATGGCCGCCGCCAACAAGAAGATCGCCCCGCCGAGATAGCGGCCGCCAGTCGCGATCGTCGCATCGACGCCGCCGCGGGTTCGCGGCGCAAGCGTGTCGCGTTAAAGTCGCGTTAAATCGGTATTACCAAGATGGCGGCGGCGTTACGGCCACCACCATATCGACGGCAGAGTCGGGCCGTTTCCGCCCCTGGACGACACATCCGCGAATCCTGTGAAACGATTTAACATGTCCACAATCATCTTCCCAGCGATTTCTCAGCCCACTACTGGCAAGCTCAAGATCAAACGCGTAACAGTTTGAAAGGCGCTCCGATTGAAGAACTACGCTGCACCCGTACTCGTCGCTGCCGGGTTGGCCGCATCCGCTGCGGTACTGGGCGGACCAGCTCATGCCGACTCGTGGGAAACCACGCCGCCGACGACGCCGTATGCGCCGGGGGCAGTTCCCACAGACACGGCTCAGACGGTGGTGAACAACTTTCAATCCAGCGGCTACAGGGTCATCCTCAACAGGATTGGATCGTTGTCGCTCGACCAATGCACGGTGACGTCGGTGTCGCCCGGACAGGCCATCACCACACCGGTCACGGCCGGCGCCAAATCGATAAACCAGCAGGTGCTTTTCACCACCGTGTACGTGACCGCTGACTGCACCCACCCGGTGAAGTCGAGCTCGTCAAGCTCGGGCAGCAGCTAATCATTCCGACAGTAGTGCCAAAACCCTTCCTACATAGGCAGATAGGTCATTAATGAACAAATCGTACGTTCAGAAGTTCGTTGTCCTTGGCGTCGCGGGCGCGGCCGCGGGCTTGGCGTCGTTGACCTTGACCTCCACCGGCGTCGCCGGTGCGCAACCGAGTGTGACGGGCAAAACGTACTCCGAAGCCCAGGCAACGTTGTCTGCGACCGGATACACCGCCGTGGTGGCGAGCGTGATCGGAGACAAAACCGCCCAGTCGAACTGTATGGTCGTGCGCCAGCAGGATTTCCCCACCACCAACGTCTTCATCGGCGGCGATCAGCCGACGCTTTACCCCGTCAAGCTTCCGAACGTGCCGACTTCCGGACAGGTGTTCCTGACGTTGGCTTGCTACAACTCCAAGGATGTGGCCGCCGGCCAGGCGACCGGATCGGGTGACATCAACTCCAAGCCGAGCTCATAGGTTGGCCGTCTGCGTCGAGCAGTTAGGTGTTTGACGCGGCGTAGATTTCGGCGATCGACTTGTCGAGCATCGCATCGAACTCCCCGGGACTCTGATCCACGGTCAGCCCCTCGGTCAGCGCTCGGGAGAAACTCGCGATGACGCCGTTGTTGCGCGCCAGCCGAGCGCAGGCTTCGTCCCGGCTGTAACCGCCGGAGAGCGCCAGCACACGAAGCACCTTGGGGTGCTCGACGAAATCTTTGTACAGGTTGTCGGTCTCGGGCAGCGTGAGTTTCAGCATGACGACCTTGTCGGCATCGAGCTTGTTGACCTGCTCGAGAAGACCGGCCTTGAGCTGATCTTCCGCTTCGGCCTTGCGGGGACTGTGAATGTCGATCTCCGGCTCGATGATGGGCACCAGACCGGCGGCGAGAATCTGCCGCGCGATTGCGAACTGCTGCTCGACCACCGCGTCGAGCCCCGTGCCGGGTAGCGTGATGAACGAACGCATCTTGGTGCCGAAGATGCCGTTGCCGAGCGCCCGGGCCAGCAGGTCGTCGAGGTTGGGGATCGGCTTCATCACGCGGGCGCCGTCGGCTTCGTCGGCCAGTCCTTTGTCGATTTTGAGGATCGGCACCACCCTCTTGACGTTCCACAGGTAGTCGGCGGTCGGGCGATCCTCGATCGTCCGGTCCATCGTGTTTTCGAACAGGATCGCCGCGACGATGCGGTTTCCGTCGAAGCTCGGACTGGTGATGATGCGGGTGCGCATCTGGTGCACCAGATCGAACATCTCCTCTTCGCCGGAGTACTCGTCCTCGGCAATGCCGTACGCGAGGAGCGCCTTCGGGGTGCTACCGCCGCTTTGGTCCAGCGCGGCCACAAAGCCGACGCCCTTGCCCATTTTTTCGTACTGGTCTGCGTTCATGACTGCCTTTCGTGATCACCGTCCGGGTGCCGCTTCGGCATCGTCCTTCCTAGATGAACAGCCTGCCACGTCTATCAAAGTCGACGGGGTCGGCGGTCGGCATCAACCGCCGAAGTGGGCAGTGACCCACCGGCCGGGGGTGGGCTATCTAGTGACTCGAGGTACGCCTGGACGCGTTTGCCATCGGACCACCCGTCAACCCATTGAGCACTTTGCTGACCGGCCCATCACCGGCGGGTCTGGTCGTCGTCGAGCTCGACGGGCTGGCGCCAATCGGTAGCCGCACCAGCGGCTGCGACGGGTTGGTCGCCGACGTGTTCGTGCCGGTTCCGGCCGACGGACCGCTGACCGGCTGCCCATGGGAGGGTGTCGCGTCTGGCTTGGGGTCGGGTGCCAAGTTGTGGATCGTCGCTGCCGAACCGGATGCGACTGTCATGTCGGAGTTCTTCGGCCGGTTGTCGATAGTGTTCGCGTCGGACAGCGGCGTCGGCGAAGTGCTCGAAACGCCGGCCGGCGCATCTTTACTCAGCCCGCTGAAGCTCTCCCCGGCAGCCGCCCCGATGTCGCTCGTGGTCGGATTCGGTAGCGAAGGCCCTGCGGGCGTACTCAACGACGGGTTGCTCACCGGCAGGCCGCCGTTCAGGACACTCGTCAGCCGGCCGAACTTTCCGAGATCCGTCGCGAGAGTGGTCGGATCGACCAACGCGACCAAGCCCGTGGGCGAGCCGAACAGCACAGGAAGGGTCGGCCCGGACTGCCGCTGGTTCGTCGGGTCGATGGTGACCGGCGGACCGCCAACACCATACGGTCCGGGCCGCACAGTCCCCAATGGCCGGAAATTCGGATTGCCCGCGATGTCAGAAATCCCGTTGTCCAATCCGGTCGGGATCGAAACGAGAAGATCGGTACCGAGCTTGATCGGATTGGGGAAATACAGCAGGTTCCATGTCGTCGGTTGCCCTGGACTGATCGTCCGGTTGTATCCCGCCTCCACGAGGACGCGCAGTGTCGGATCCAGCGTGTCGGCCAGGACCGGCCCAACGGTGGGTATCTGCTCCAGCGGCATCAAGATCGGAAGAATCGGAGTCGGAACCAGGTAGTAGGTGGTGTCTCCGTACCGGTCCTGCAGAACGGCGTCGCTGAGGTCGACGCTGGAATAGTCACCGTGCAGGTAGACGCCCCCGGCGATGGCATTGGCGTCGGCCAGCACATCGAGGGGATTCTCCGGGCCGTCTGCCCATCCGTCGTACTGGCGGGCGATGTCCACGGTCGCATACGGGGTGTCGGTGGGTGTCGGCCCAAAGAAGGTCGCACCCACGATCGGAATGGTCAGCCCCTGGGGTCCTCGCGCCAGGAAGCCACCGTTGGGACGATCCGGGTTGCCGATGAGAACGAATGAAAGTTGCCCTGGCTCAGGCGCGGTCGGGTCGCCCGCGGCAAACGCTGCCGCCAGGTCCGTCTTCTCGAGCGTGGCGATCGTGGCGCTCTGCGAATAGCCGAAGACGACGAACGTGTCCCCCGCGGCGGGCGCTTGCGAACCAACCCCAGGGTTGAATTCGCAGCTTGACCCGTGAATGCAGCCGTCGAGGTTCGCCCGTCCCTCGGCGACGGACTGATCGTACGTCAAGTCCGTGAGGCCGGTATCGAACCGGAACTGCTCGGGGGTGATCACCGCGACCGCGTTGTATGGCTGTCCCGGAATGCCCGTCGGATGCGGGGGTTGCTGAGGGGGAGCGGGGTTGGAGGCGGGCTGGACCCAGTTGCCCACCGCCATCTGCAGGTACGGCTGGACGAACCCTGCAACGTCATCCGGAGGCGTCGATAAGGGGTGCCCGGTGCCGCCCATGATCAGCACCGTCGTGGCAGCGAGCGTGAAGACCGATGTCATCGTCGAGGTCAGCGCCAGCAGTACCGCGCCGACGATGGCGAAAAACACCACCACGAATGCGCGCAGGACTATCCGCATCTGGACCCTCCCCCGAGGAAGCAGTGATGAAGTTGGGCTGTCGCGAGGACCCGATGAGCCATCCCCCGACTCGCGATCACGTCAGCATCTTGCATCAACCGCGGCCGTTCCATAGCGAAATTGCCATCGTTGCCCCGGCCAGCGAAAGGGGGCAGTCCCGCTCGTCAAGCAAAGACGCCCACCGACGCGAAGCCCGTTGATGACGAAGGCGACAGCAATCGACGACGCACGGCTCAATCGATCCGCGCGGTTCGCTTTCCCGCCGACTTCTGTCTGCGCAGCCGAACCGTCGACGCGTTGCACCTACCGCTGACATCGCCTCTGGGAGCGCTGCATCCACGCAGAGATGATGTACCCGCGTTCTAAGGTCGATATGCCAAGAAGCGGTTGACATACGGGGCGAAACGGGCGCGCAGGTCGTCCCCGTCGAGTCCGAACATCTCGCACGACGTCGCGACCCGGCCAAGCCGGCCGCGCTGGTGGCCTGCCAGGTAATCGGCCATTGCGGAGCGCGCCTCGTCGGTGACCGGCTCACCGGCCAGGCCGTACACCTGTTCGGCCACGCCAAGCTCATCGGCCATGAAGCCGCCGAAGCGGACGTCGACTGAGCGCTCCGGCCCGATGACGGCGCGATCGCGAACCAGCGCGTCAAGCATCCGTTCGAGGCGATCGACCCAGGAGGCGGCGATCTCCTGCACGGGCACCGGGGAGCAGTGCATGCGCGCGGAGTAGGTGATCATCGCGATCATCGAGAGCGCCACCGGGACGGGGTCGCGGTGGGTGAACACGACGACCACACCGGGGAAGACCCGGTCCAGCACCGGCACCTGCTCGAGGTGCTGGGGCGACTTGAGTAGCCAGCGCCGGCCCCCGCGCAGGAACTGCATCGCCTTGAGCTGGGTGGCGAGGTACTCGTAGTGCGGCGTCTGGTCGTGAGCCAGGTAGTAATCGCGCCACCGCGGCACATGGGCAAGGGTCTCCATCAGCATCGTGGAGACGTCGTTCGCGAGTAGCTGGATCTCCTCGTGGACGTGTTCGGTGGTCATCTCGTGCATGAGCGGGAAGTACGGCATCACGACATTCATGAATCCGACCGCGGCGTCCATCCGCGTGCGGCGTGGATCCGGCTCGACTCCCACCTCACTCGGCAGCGGGAAAGGCTCGACGCTTTCCCAGTACGGCATCGTGCGGAAGGTGGGGCCCGCCGCCAGCAGATTGTGCAGGTGGGTGGTGCCGGTGCGAGGCAGGCCCGCGATGACGACCGGGGGCAGCAGCTCGATGTCGTGGATCTCGGGGTGTCGCGTCAGCAGGTCGGTGAGCAGCAAGCGGTTCTTGAGCAATTGCAGCAGTTGCGCGTAGAAGTTGACGATTCCCGGTCGGTGCATGCCGCTGATCTCGTGCAGCGCCGCGAGGTACACGTCGAGGCGCTGCCGGTAGTCGTCCGCGCCGAAATCGTCGAGGCCGGTGTCCGCAATGGCCTTGGCGTGGAGCGCATCCGCGTCGAGTGGGCAGTCGGGCGCCATCGAGGCCATCACATCGCGGATCTGCTCGGCCTCGGGGCTGAAGCGCGGCTCGGCGAGGTCGTCGAGCTGGACGGGGGTTGCTGTGGCGTCGGTCACGGCGACTTATGTTACTTTGAGTTTCGTAATGACGACAGACCTCGGCCGCCCACGCGATGCACGCATCGACCGCGCCGTGCTGCGTGCGACCGCCGAGTTGATCGGCGAGACCGGATACGCCGATCTCTCGGTCGACGCCATCGCTCGGCGGGCCGGGACGAGCAAGCCGGCGATCTACCGGCGCTGGCCGAGCAAGGCGCACGTCGTGCACGAGGCGGTGTTCCCCGTCGGCGAGGCGACCGCACTGCCCGACACCGGGTCGCTGGCCGGCGACGTGCGTGAGATGGTGCGTCGCACCGCGGCCGTGCTGACCACGTCGGCGGCGCGGGCTGCGCTGCCGGGGCTGGTCGGCGAGATGGCGGCGGATGTGACTTTGCACGCCGCGCTGCTGCAGCGCTTCGGCGACGTCCTGTTCCGCGGTCTGGCCGACCGTCTCGAGGACGCGGCGACGCGGGGAGAGGCCCGGCCGGACGTGACGACGGCCGACCTCGTCGAGGCCCTCGCCGGCACCGCGTTAATGGCGCTGCTCACCCGCGGGGCAACGCTCGACGACGCTTGGGTGGAGCGCACCGCCACCCTGATCACGAGAGGAATCAGCGCATGACGAAGAACGATGTCGCCGGCCAGGCGGCTCCTGAGACGACCCACGAGTCCACCGCCGCGTGGCGCGAGCTGCTCGACACCTTGGGTGGCCTCGACCGCTGCTTCCTCGAAGGCGACCGCGCGGTCACCGACGACCGGCACATCGCCGACGGCTACCGCATGCTGGCGACCACGCTGGGCGTGGCGTTCGACACCTATCTCTTTCCCGAACCCAGCCGGCCGGTGTTCGTGGAAGTCAACACGCCGTTCCGCCGCGACCGCCGATGGGGAGGCGACAACACCGATGCCTACTACTACATGTGCCCGGTTGATCCCAAGCGCCGGTATCGGATCAGCGGAAACAGCGGCGACAGCGTCTACTTCTCGGTGACCGCCTACAACGAACCGTCGCCGGGGGCATGGTCCGACCGAATCGTGGCGATCGTGCGCGACGACGATCTGGACATCGACGCGGCCGGCAACTTCTCGTTCGAGCTCGGGCCGACGCCAGACGCGGCCGTGCTGATGACCCGCGACTACCAGGCCGACCCGCTGAGCGGTCGCCCCGTCACCTGGCACATCGAGGCGTTCGACGAACCTGAGCCGGTGCGCCATGGCGACGCCGAAACCGCAGCGGCCCTGCGGGCCAGCGCCGCATGGCTGCGCACCATGTTCGCGATCGTGCCGCTCGCCGTCGGTGCCCGGGTCGACAACACGCACCGCCTCGGGCACGAGATCGCCCATGCCGCAAACCAATTCGCTGACCCCTATCAGGTGCCGGACGCAAACTTCGGCTGGTCGGCACGCGACGCCTGCTATGCGTACGGCAGTTTCGTGCTCGAGGCCGACGAGGCCCTGGTCATCACGCACCGGCCGCCGCCGTGCAGGTTCTGGAACCTGGTGGTGTGGAACCAGTTCATGGCCACCCACGGGGTCACCGACGCGCGCTGCTCCGTCAACGGCCACAGCGCGGTGCTGAACAGCGACGGATCAGTGACGATCGTCATCTCTCGCGGGATGACGGCGCACCCGAACTCCGTTACCACGCTGGACTATCCCCGCGGAAACCTCGCGTTCCGGTGGTTCCTTGCCGACAACGTCCCGGCACGGCCGGATGTGCGGGTGATGAAGGTGTCCGACGCACCGCCGACCGTTGACTGATCCCGCCGATCGGCGCGCCTAGACTGCCCGCTAGCCGGCTAGGGATCGAGGAGGCCGCCGATGCGGATCCGACGCCGTGAAGTGGCGAGCCTGATCGCCGCACTGACAGCACTGGCTTTGCTGTCGGCCTGTGGCGCGGACCGACATGTAGGCAGCACGTCGATGAGTCGAGCATTGCCAACCACCGCCGCCACAGCGGTCATCACCACAACGGCCATGGCTGCTCCCCTCACTACGCAAGGCCCCCGGACCGAGAAGTGGATTGACCTGCAGGTCGGTGATTGCCTGGCTGACCCTGTGCCGAGCGATCCCAGCGTGGTAACCGTCACCGTCGTCGACTGTGCGACAGCGCACCAGGCGGAGGTCTATCTCCGCGCGGCCGTGGCGGTTAACGCGGCCATCGCCGACGTCGCCAATCGAGACTGTGATGCGGGATTTCCCCAGTACACCGGGCGACCCATCGACGGCAGCCCATTCGGGGTGACGTACCTCATCGACTCCAATCAAGATCGAACGTCGAACAATCCCGCCCCGAGCACCGTCATCTGTCTGCTCCAAGCCGCAAACGGCGGCCCCCTGACAGAGTCCGCGCGTCGCTGACCCAAGGGCAGCGGCGTGCGTTGCGTTTTGATCGGGCTCGGTGCGGCGAGACCGGTGCTAGCCTGCGCCTATGCCGGTGTGGGTCTACTACGTTCCGGTTGCAGTCGTGTTCGTTGCAGCGATGGTGATCGCAATTGTTGCGGTCACCAGGAACGTCAGGCAGCTCAGTAACGCCACGGCTGCCGATTCCCTGCTCGCGTCGGGCACACCCGGAGTTGCCCGGGTCTTGTCGGCGGAGGGGACCGGCGCGATCATCAACCTCGAATACGTGTGCCAGATCGGACTGAGGGTGGAAATCCCTGGCCGTGCACCGTATGACATAAATATCGAGCAGCGTGTCGACCCTGTTCGGTTAGCCGCCCTGCAGCCCGGCACGAAGGTGGGGGTGCGGGTCGATCCCGCCGACCCGCGCAATATTGCGATCGACTTCAGTCAGCTGACTACGCCGCCGGGAGCGGAATCGGACGGTCCGCCGCCGAGCGCGGCGGCTCTGGCGGATGCATACAAGCAAAGTCCTGGCTCGACTCAGTTAGCGTCGGCAGCAGATTTACTTGCGTCGGGTCAGCGGGTGAAGGGGGTGCTCAAATCGTTTGCCGACACAGGGAGCACACCCCGCAGCCTTGGCAAGGCTCCCAGCAGGCCGGAATTGCTTGACGACCCCCTCGATATTTTCGACGTCGATCTGCAGTTCCCCAATTTGGCTCCGGTCGACGGCCAATCCGTTCAGCGGGTACCTCGCTCCCGGGTGCCCAACCTCGCTATCGGGCTGGAGCTGGATTGCGTGGTGGACCCTGCTGACCCGTCGCACCGATTCGTCGTGGACCGGGACGACATCGCGCGCGATTCACCTTCGGACCCGTAGACGATAAGCAATTCCCGCCGCGTCAGGAGGCGGCCTCGTTCACAATCAACCAGGCCGTCGAACGGCTCAACACGTTCCTCGCCGACCGAGGTCGATGAGTCTTAACCGGCGCGATCAAGGGTTTCCGCGCTCGGGCGGCGGTCTGGACCCATTCATCAGTCGAATAGGGTGTCATCTAGGTCGAGCTCGAACGACCGGAACATCTGCGCCAACGTTGTGTACGCGCCGACGGTGAAGATGACATCAAGGATCTGCTGGACGTCGAGTTCGGCGGTCAGCGTCGACCAGGTGGACTCGCTGATCGCACCGTCACCGATGAGCTCGTCTACCGCGCGCAGCAGGGCCGCGTCGAGGTCGTCCCACAACGGCGCGTCGGGACCGTAGGCGATGCGGGCGATCTCGTCGTCGTCCATGCCGGCGTCTCGGGCCGTGAACAGGTGTTGTGCCCATTCGTAACTGGAGTTACGCACCGTGGCCGTGCGCATGATGAGCAACTCACGCTGCCGTTCACTGAGAGTGGTGGCCATCAGCAGATGCCCATTGAACGTGAGGAAGGCACGAGCGAGCGCGGGATGGTGCGCCAGCGTGCCCAGGGTGTTGAGGGCCCTTGGGCCTGTTGTGCTGGATGGGACGCGGGTGGCGCGGCTCCGGCGGAAGCATCGCCGCGAGCGCTGAGCGCATCTCGCTCGGCCATTCGCGAACCGGAATGGGTTGTATGCGCGCCACTTTAGGTCAGGGTCCTTGGGCCGCCGAGTCCGATCAGGTGTCCGGGCACATCATGCGACGGCCTCCTCGCCGGCCAGGGTGGTGCGGTGCATGAGTCGCCGTGAGGTCGGTTCGTAGGGCAGCGCGCGA
Organism: uncultured Actinomycetota bacterium; assembly: GCA_963811535.1. Lineage (GTDB taxonomy): Bacteria > Actinomycetota > Actinomycetes > Mycobacteriales > Mycobacteriaceae > Mycobacterium. The sequence goes on from CAWERF010000006.1 coordinate 1,565,380, forward strand.
TGCAGCATCCCGGTGTTGTCCCAGATGACGAGGTCTCCGGCGCGCCAGCGGTGGCGGAGAACGAACTGCGGCTGGGTCGCCCACGCCACCAGGTCGTCGAGAAGTCTGCGACCCTCGCGCAGTGACATGCCCACCACCGCACCCGCCGTGGCACCGATCAGCAGCGACCGTCGGCCGTCGGCGTGCGTCCACACCAGCGGATGCTCCCGTGACGGCACTCGATCCCAGGCGGCCTTCTGTTTCGGCGTCGGGTGCGGGTGCATCAGCAACTGCGAAGCGGCGAAGCTGTGCACCACCCGCAGCCGGGCGAGCCGGGCCTGCTCGGCCCGCGGCAGCGCGTTGAACGCCGCGTAGGTGTTCGCGAATTCTGTGTCGCCACCCTGGTCGGCGATTTCTCGGGCAATCAGCAGAGTAGCCTTCTGCGGCACCTCGTCGGTGAGCCCGTCGATGTGCCAGAAAAAGGTGCTCTTGCGGTAGCCGGCAAGCATGCTCTTGGCGGGATCGAGTGTGATCGGCGAGATCTCGGGATAGTCGGGAAGGCCTCCGGTTGGGGCGACCACGACAGTTCCCAGCATGCGGCTGAACGTCACCAGGTCCGGATCGGAGATGTCGGCGTTCCGGTAGACGACTACTCCGTGCCGTGCCAGCATCGCCAGACAGTCGTCGGCGACCGAGCGGTTGAGGAACCCGGCCCTGGAAAGGCCGGACACCTCAACGCCCGATGGCGCCGGACAGGGCGGTCACTGTAGCGCTCATCTCCTCTCTACCTCGACTGGACGTCTTCCTCGACTGGGCGCGCAGCGCCGGCACACCCCCACCTCAGGAATTTTGGGCGATCGCCCAGGGTTCGCATTTGCTTATCACCGCGCGGCCTGCCCGTCAAGGATCGCCGGCCACTGCGGGCAGCCGTCTCGTAACGCCGGGCTGCCCACCGCCCCCGAAAACCCGGCACACTGTGCACATGACCACCGCCGAGCTGCCCGAGGCACCGATTCCAGACACCCATGTCGGTATCCTGGAGACCGCTCTGCTGGCCATGGTCAGCACGATCGGCTGCAGGGACGGCCTGATATCGACCAACCCGGTCGGCTTCGACTGGGACGGTGAGCACGTTCGCCTGAGTACGCTCAAATCGCGCGTGAAGTACGGCAACCTGCTGGCCAATCCGCAAGTCACCTTCTGTGCGGTCGATCCGAAGATGCCGACGCGCTACATCGAGATCCGCGGCTACGCCCAAATCAGCGAAGACCCGGAAGGCACACTGAGCGCGAAGTTGTTCCGCCGCATGAGCGGCAACGAAATGGATCTCGACGAACCGGGCGCTGAGCGGGTGATCATCAAGATCATCCCCACCCGGGTCTCGACGCCGACGCTTTACGGCGGCCGCCACGATCAACGTGCCGCAGAGTTCGTTCAGTCCCAAAAGCCGCCGCCCCCGTGACGCAACGAGGCGACAGTGAAGCGAGCGCCGCAATCCTTCTTTTAAGCGATGAGTACAAATTGCCCGCACCGAGTCCGACGCTGACAGACTGGCGGCGGCATCGACTGTGGCGCCGGAGCGCCCGCGTTCCGGGGTCGTGGTGAAAGGCGGGGTTTCGTGACGACCAGCACTCGAAGTGGCGTCTACTACGATCCGTACGACGTCGAGCTCAACGCCGACCCCTATCCGATGTTCGCGCGCCTGCGCAAGGAAGCCCCGCTGTACCACAATGAGCAACACGACTTCTACGCGCTCAGCAGGTTCACCGATGTCAATAGGGGCCTGATAGATCACGACACTTTCAGCTCGGCTCGGGGCGCAATCTTGGAGCTGATCAAGGCCAACCTCGCGATCCCGCCGGGGATGCTCATCTTCGAAGACCCGCCGATCCACGATGTACACCGCAAGCTGCTTGCGCGCATGTTCACGCCGCGCAAGATCGACGCGCTGGAGCCCGAGATCCGCGAATTCTGCGCTCAAGCTTTGGATCCGCTGGTCGGGACGGCGAGGATCGACTTCGTCACCGATCTGGGTGCACAGATGCCGATGAAGGTCATCAGCATGCTGCTCGGCATCCCCGCGGACGACCAGGAATTCGTCCGCGATCACGGCAATGCCCAGCTGCGCACAGAGGCCGGCAAGCCCATGAACGCGGCCGAACACGGCCTGGCCACCGGCAAGATCTTTGCCGCTTACATCGATTGGCGCGCCGAGCATCCGTCCGACGACATCATGACCGAATTGCTCAACGTCGAATTCGTCGACGAGACCGGTAGCGCACGGCGGTTGACGCGCGACGAGCTGCTGGTCTACCTGAACGTTGTCGCCGGCGCAGGTAACGAGACCACGACGCGGCTGATCGGTTGGGCCGGCAAGGTTCTCGCCGAGCATCCCGACCAGCGACGCGAGCTCGTCGAGAACCCGGCGCTCATCCCCCGGGCCGTCGAAGAACTGCTGCGCTACGAGCCGCCTGCACCCCACACGGCGCGGTACGTGACGCGCGACATCACGTTCTACGACCGGACCGTGCCCGAGGGCGGCGTGATGATGATGCTCATCGGGGCAGCCTGCCGCGACCACCGTCAGTTCGGGCCGGACGCCGATGAGTTCAACATCCACCGTGAAGCTCGCCAGCACCTGACCTTCAGCGTCGGCGCGCATTACTGTCTGGGCTCGGCGCTCGCGCGCCTGGAGGGGCGAGTTGCCCTCGAAGAGATCCTCAAACGCTTCCCGGAGTGGGACGTCGATCCGACGAATGCCCGGCTCAGCCCGACGTCGACGGTACGGGGTTGGGAGTCGATGCCGGCACTGCTGCCATGAAGCGCCGCTTGGACACAAGGATTTCGGTCAAGGCGCACGATCGTCGCGTCGTCACCGCCGAGGTCGACGTGCGTGACTACGACGCCCTGAAGGCCGCGGTGGACAGTGGTGTGGAACAGCTGGGCCGGCTCGACAATCCCGGACCCGACGACTTCGCTCCGTTTTCGCAGATGATGCACACCCTGGCGGTGCCCTGGGTGGAGCCGGTCGACATCAGCAATGCGGTCCTGTTCTTCGCCTCTGACGAATCCCGTTACGTCACAGGCGTTGCGCTCCCCGTCGACGCGGGCAGCTTGCTCAAATAGGCACAACGAACTGGAGAGAAACATGCCTGAATTCGACTACGAAGAACTCAAGAAGGAAGCCGAGCCGTTAATCAAGTTCGAGAAGGACGTCAAGAACAGAATCGCCTACATCACCTTTGATCGTCCGGACGCGCAGAATTCCACCACTTTGGGAATGCGCCAGAACTATGCCGACCTGATCCACAAGTGCAATGTGGACGATGAGGTCAAGGTCGTCGTGATCAGAGGCGAAGGGCAGGATTTCGGCAGCGGTGGGGACCTGCCCGAACAGCGACCCATGCTGGAGAACCCCGGCTTGCCGCTGCTGCACGAGCTCGCAATCAACGATGACGATGTCAAATACCCACCGGGTGGCTCCTATCGCTATCTGTCGACCGTCACCGACTTCTACGCGAAGGCCCGCGCCGGAAACCGGCCGCTGCAAGAGCTACGGAAAGTGAGCATCATCGAGGCCAAGGGCTACTGCTACGGCTGGCATTTTTATCAGGCCGGCGATGCCGACCTGGTGATCGCTTCCGAGGACACCCTTTTCGGACATCCCGCCTTCCGCTATGTGGGATGGGGGCCGCGGCTGTGGTGGTGGGCCGAGACCATGGGCCTGCGGAAGTTCTCCGAAATGCTGTTCACGGGACGCCCTTTCAGCGCGCAGGAGATGTACGACTGTGGTTTCGTCAACAGCGTCGTTCCGCGCGAGAAATTGGAAGAAGAGACGCTCAAATACGCCATGGCGTGCTCGCGCTCCCGCCCCACCGACACGGTTGCCGTCCAGAAGACCTTCCTCGAGCTGTACAAGCAGTACCGGGGCGAATATTTCGGCAGTCTGCTCACCGGCATGGTCGAAGGAATGCTGCCGTTGATCCAAAACGACCGAGAACACGAAGTCGATCTCACCGAAGGAACGTTCGCCAAGGGCCTCAACAATGTAGTGAAGGACAACGACATGAACTTCCCGCCCGAGTGGCGGCTCAGCCGCTCCGGACGCAAGAAGCCCTGACCCGCCGGTGACTGCCGCTGATCGCCCGGCATCGTCCGGAGGTATCGCGTGTCGGCGTTGACCGGAATCAGAATCGTCGAGCTGGCCGAAGCGGTTTCCGGGGAATACTGCGGCAAGCTGCTCGCCGATTTCGGCGCACAGGTCGTCAAGGTCGAAAGCCCCGGTGGTGGCAGCCCGACCCGGTCGATGGCCCCGATCGTCGGCGACGGCGGCGGATGCGAACGCAGCGGACTGTTCGCCTACCTGAACACCAACAAGCGCTCCGTCGAGCTCGATGTGACCGCGGCGGCCGACGTCGCGACCCTGCACCGACTGATCGGCACCGCCGACGCGGTCATCGACGATCACGACACTGCCTGGGCCGACGTGGTGGGCGTGTCGTCGGCTCAGGCCGAACAGCGCCACCCCGGCGTGCTGTTCTGCTCCATCACGCCGTACGGCCAGGGCGCACCGCTGGAGTTTCGGAATGCGAAGAGCCTCAACGTCTTCCATGGCAGCGGCTGGGGCTACCACACCCCCAGCCATGCCGACCCGGCCCGACCGCCGCTGAAGGGGCCCGGTCGATTCCTCGCCGACTACGAGGCCGGCCTCGACGCGGCACTGTGCGTGGCGTCGTCGCTGTTCTGGCGTCTACACACCGGGCGGGGCCAGTTCATCGACGTCTCGCAGCAGGCCGTGCTGGTCTCGCGCGCCGACTGCATCCTGGGCAGGTTCATCACCGGCGAGATCGCGCCCGACAACAGCCGTGACGATTACGACCAGCAGGGCCCGGCCTCGTTCTTCGCCTGCGCGGACGGGTTCGTGTATCTGTACATGACCAGCCGCAGCCACTGGACCGGCGTCAAGAAGCTGATGGGCAACCCGGAATGGCTCGACGAGTTCGACGACGACTGGCTGGAATTCTCCGTGACGCCGGACAAGGTGGCCACATTTCAGCGCGGATTCGCGGCCTGGGTCCGCGGTTTGGGCAGGGCGGCCGTGGCCGAGGAGGCCCAGCGGCTGGGGGTGCCCCTGGTCGTGGTGAACGTGGCAGCCGATCTGCACCGCTCGCCTCAGTACCGCCACCGCGGGTTCTTCCAGGAGGTGACCCACCCCGTGCTGGGCACGGCTGCCTACCCCACCGTCCCGTACACGCTGAGCGCATCACCGGCCGAGATCACCCATCCCGCACCTAGTCTCGGTCAGCACACGACCGAGATCCTGCACGGGCTCGACACGCCACGCGCGCTGCCCACGGTGAGGTCACCGCAACTGAAACCGCCGCACGTCTCGCGCGGCGGCCCGCTGGAAGGAGTACGGGTCGTCGAGCTCACCAAAGTGTGGGCGGGTCCGTACGCCGGCAAGCTGCTGGCGTTCCTGGGCGCCGAGGTGATCAAGGTGGAAAGCGCCGGGCATCCCGACGAGATGCGCGCCTACGGCGGCACCGACATCAATCACGCGCCGTTCTTCTTGAGCATCAACCCGGAGATCCTCAGCGTGGAGTTGGACATCAAGTCGCCGGTGGCGATGGACCAGCTGCGTGAGCTGATCGCCCGCAGCGACATCGTCATCAACAATCTGCGGCCCGGGGCGATGGAGCGCCAGGGCCTGGGCTATGGGCAGCTCACGGCCCTCAAGCCCGACATCATCTCGGTGTCGATCAAGATGTGGGGCAACGATGGTCCGCTGGGCTACCAGACCGGGTATGCACCATGCTTCGCCGCGCTGGCGGGACTCGCTTCCCTGGTGGGCTACCCGGGCGGCCCCCCGCTCGGGGCCAGCATGCGCTACGGCGACTCCACGGTCGGCGCGGCCGCCGCGTACGCAGCCGTGGTGGCGTTGCTGCATCGCGAACTGACCGGGGAGGGGCAGTTCGTCGACGTCTCGGCCGTGGAAACGCTGTCGGCGATGATCGGCGACTGCCTGCTCCAACAGAACCTGACCGCAACGCAACTCGGGCCCGACGGCAACCGCCATCCCGACCTGGCCCCGCATGGCTGCTACCCCTGCACCGGCGGGGACTGGATCAGTGTCGCGGTCGCCGACGACCCACAATGGCGCCGGCTGTGCGAAGTCCTCGGCGCCGCCACACTTTCCGACGACGTCCGCTACGCCACCCCGCCCGACCGACAGGCACATGCCGGTGCACTCGACGCCGACCTCGCCCTCCTGACCGGGCGCCACGATGCCGAGCAGCTGGCGCGGCAGCTGCGGTCGGCGGGGGTGCCGGCCACCAAAAGCGCGACCGCGCTCGACGTCATCGGCGACCAGATGCTTTGGGACCGAGGGTTGTACCGGTTCGTGTCCGATCACCGGGAAGGACTACGTCCGGTTCTGGGCCCCACCTGGCAGATGTCGGCCGCCGCGGCGCAGATCGCGCGCGGGGCGCCCGACCTGGGGGAAGACGACGACTACGTGCTGGGTGAGATCCTCGGCGTGCGTGCACCATCGGGCGGTGCGGAACCCAGCGCGTCGGGTGGTGGGTCATGACCGGAACCCTTGCCGGCACGGTGGCGTTGGTGACCGGCGCCAGCAGCGGCATCGGCGCGGCGACGGCACGGGCACTGGCCGCCCACGGCGCGGCGGTCGCGCTCGTCGCGCGCCGCGCCGATCGGCTGCAGACCCTGCGGGCCGACATCGAGTCGGCGGGCGGCAGCGCGCTGGTTGCGCCGGCGGACGTCACCGACGCCGAGCAGGTGGCCGCGGCGGTCGCCCGGACCGTCGGTGAGTTGGGCCGGCTCGACACGGTGGTCAACAACGCCGGTCTCATGCGGATGGGGCCGGCTGCCGAGGCGCCGCTGCAGGATTGGGACGACCTGGTGGCCGTGAACGTCAACGGCGTTTTGTACGTCACGCGGGCGGCCCTGCCGCATCTGATCGACGCGGCGGCGGACTCACCGCGCGGCGTCGCCGACATCGTCACGATCAGTTCCACCGCGGGATGGGTGGCCCGCCCCGGGACCGCTGTGTACTCGCTGACCAAGTTCGGCGTCAACGCGTTCAGCGAGGGCATCCGCCAGGAGGTACTGGGCAACCGGGTGCGTGTCGGCGTGGTGGGCCCCGGCACGGTCGACACCGAGATCAGCACGCACCTGCGGCCGCAGTTCCGCGAGGCCTTCGACCGGCAGACCGCCGACATGGTCAAGATGGCGCCCGAGGACATCGCCGACGCGGTGATCTACATGATCACCCGGGATCGCCGGGTGGCCGTTAATCAGATGTTGGTGCGCGCCGCCGAGCAGACCTGGTAGCCGACCGCCCGCATGCACACCGAGCGATCAGTCGACGACGGGTGGGTCGCCGGCGACCGGTTTGGGTGTTCGGTTCCCCGCGCACGCCGCGGCCCTGCGTTTCGGCGGAATCGCGTTTCTCACCAAGGCATTTCGCGCATCGGGAGTCCTCGCCCGCGACAACAGCGTCACCGGCATCAGCCAGTTCCAGGAAATCGCCGGTGGCAGCACCGGCGACGCCGCCGTGTCCACCAGACGGGGTCAAGCGCAGGATGCGTTGTGGTGGCCTGTGCAGGACAATGGTGTGCATGAGCAGCGGCTTGCTTGACCCCGCCGTGCGTCGCAGCATGCGTGTGCTGGTCGTGTCCGAGGTGTTGGGCGAACAAGTGTTCGGCATCGCCGAGCGGCATGCGCGCACGAAGAGCGACCGGCGGATGTGGCACGCCCTGCACGCCCTCGAGGTGCAGACACGCGACGCGGTGTTCGCACGGCTCGGGGAGGATGTCGAGCGCTTCGCCCGCGCGTCGCGGGTCGCGCGGGTGGCCGCGATGGCCAGCGGTTCGGGGCTGTGGATTCTGCCGCGCCCCTTGCAGTTTCGCTCGCTGGTGCTCAGCACAAAGCCGTTCGTTCCGCACTTCCGCCGCCTCGACGAGCACTTCGCCGGCTCTGCACAGGCACCGTTCTTCGGCTACATCCTGGCGCACGAGTACGCGATCGCGGAACTGGGGCGCCGCGCGCTCGCCGACGACGGGAACGCGCTGGCGCCGGTGGAGACGCTGCTGGGCAACGTGCCCACCTGACCCGCCGCGCGGTCGCTGGACGCCGGCGGCGCTAGCGGCCGCCGCGACCGCCCGACGTCAGGACGACGGGACCGTCGTCGGTGAGGTGAACCGCATCGCGGCGGAAGACTGCCCCCACGCCCTGCCGCCACACATAAGCCGTCACCGCCAACACCATCCCCGGATCGAGGCGTTCCCCGGCCGCGCTGTCCGGCAGCGCTGCACAGACAACCGGGGGGTCGAATCCCAGACCGAGCCCGTGCGCCACCGGCATCGGGGGCAGCGGCTCCCCCGCCGCCTCGTAGGCGGCCAGCAGACCGCTCGCCGCGCCGCCGGGCCGGCACGCCGCAACCAGCCTGTCCCACAACTCATTCGATCGCCCGTACAGCTCGCCGGCCGGCTCGCCGTCGGGCGCCTCGCCGACGGTCCAGGTCCCGCCCAGCTCGCCGACATAGCCGTCGGCCAGCGCGCCGGCGGCGAACGCGACCAGGTCGCCGGACCGGACGCGGCCATCACCATCGGCACGCTGCCACGGATGTTCGCGCGACGTGACCCACGCGGCATCCTGGGTGGCCGGGGTGCTGACCCCGCCCGCGGCCATCGCCTCCAGCAGCGCACCCGCCAACGTCCGCTCCGACACCCCGGGCTGCAACTCCGCGACCGCGGCGGTGAGGCCGGTTTCGGCGACCCGCAGCGCCGTACCCATCGCCGCGACCTCTTCCGGCGTCTTGATCCGCCGCGCGGCGCGCATGGCCAGTTCACCGTCGACGAGTTCGGCCCGCGGGAACGCCATCGGCAGCAGGTTGGCGAAAGTCGGTGACAGCGCATCGGTTCCGACCCGGCGGGCGGTAGCCGCGCCGTCGATGTTCTGCAGCACACCGATGAGTGTCATCGGATTCCAGGCCAGCCCGTACAGGTGGTCGTGGTCGATCTCGTCGGGGATGCCCTCGTCCGCGGTGCTGTTCAGGTGGATCTCACCGGTGGCGCGCACCACGACGCAGATCGGGCCGAACGGGCGCGTGCCCGCGATCCACAATTGCGGCGCCCCAGTGACGTATCGGACGTTGGCCTGACGCCCGAGGACCAGGATGTCGAGGTCGTGGGCGTCCATCTGGGCCAGCGCGCGCTGCCGCCGTCCGTAACGCAGGGCGCGGTCATCGGCCGAGATGTCAGTCGCCATAGGGCGCATAGGGGTAGTCGGTCAACGGCATCCAACCGTCCTCGGTGATCACCACGATCTCCTCGCTTCGATAGCCGCCGGTGCCGTCCTCCCACACCACCGGCTCCAGCACCAGCACCATGCCGGGCGGGAAGACGAAATTGTCGTCGAACTGCTGACCCAGGTCGGTGCCGATCATCGGGGTCTCGGCTGGGTAGGTGCCGATGCCGTGGCCGAGATAGAAGTGCGGCAGCCATGGTTTGGAGCCGCCGTTGGCGGCGATCGCCGCCCGCGCGAGATCACCCGATGTCGCACCGGCTTTCGTCACGACCAGCACCGCGTCGAGGATCCCGCGCCACCTGTGGAACTGATCGCGTTGGCGGGCGGTGGGCTCCTCGCCGACCAGCCAGGTGCGGCCGAAGTCCGAGCAGTACCCGGCGTAGGTGATGCTGACATCCGTCCACAGCACATCACCCGTCGCGAGTTCGCGTTCGGTGGTCAGCAGCGGCAGCGCGAGATCGCCATGCGTCGTCCACACCCCTTCGGCGCGAGAGGTCGGCATCACCTGCCAGATCGCCTCGAGCATGTTGGCCGTCGCGCCCAGTTCGAACGCCCTGCGCACGAAGGCGGCCGACAGATCGGTCTGGCGTACGCCGGGGGCCAGCGCCTTCTGCACGTCGACGACGGCCGCCTCGGTGATCCGGGAGGCCCTTCGAATACAGGCGATCTGGTCGGGTGTCTTGACCAACGTCGCCGCCTCGACGACGGCGCCGGCCTCCGAGGGCGGACCACCCGGAAACAGCCGGCCCGCCGCGCGGCGCATGGCCCCGGTCAGCTCGTCGACGGCCACCGTCGCGCCCGGCGGAACCAACTCGGCGATGACCCGTGCGAAATGATCGACCCCCTCGTCGAATTCGGGATACAGCGGGCCGTGCCGATGATCGGCCGGCACTTGCGACTCCGACGCGGCGCCGGCCCGGAACGGCATGAACAGGTGCGGGTGCTCGTCGCCGGCCAGCACGATCGCCACCGGACGCTCGACGTGGGACAGCCCGGCGTCCAGCAGCGGCCAACTGGCGCCGGTCGCATAGACGACGTTGTTGTTCATCAACAGGATCAGCGCATCAACACCCTGGTCGGCCATCGCCGACCGAAGCCGGGCGCCCACCTCACGGTGCATGCGTGCCCAGTCAGGCTGCTCCAGGATCTCGATCGCCGCCGGCACCGGCCGCGCGACGCCCGCCATCACAGGCCCAGGAACAGCGTGACGTTGCCGCTGACGATCCGCGCGGCGTTCTGGGCGCCGACCGCGTCGACGACCGCGGCCAGTGACTTCTCGGAATAGCCGAAAGTGCTTTCGTTGTGCGGGTAATCCGACGACCACATCACCTTGTCGACACCGATGTCGTCGATCAGCCGCAGCCCGAGCGGGTCGACCATGAACGACGCGCTCATGTGGGTGTCCCAGTAGTAGCGAACATCGTGCTCCAGCTGGTGGCTGAGCATGTGCTGATACGACGCGAAGATGTGCTCGGCGTCCTGCAGGGCCGACGGAACCCAGGCGATCCCGCCCTCGAACCAGCCGATCCGCAGCCGTCGGTGGCGGTCGAGGACGCCGCCGAAGATGTACTTGGAGAACATCTCCCGGAACGAGTCGACATTGACCATCATCCCGATCGCGACGCTGTTGACCTGGCACGGGGTTTTCGGCGGGGTTTCCCCGATGTGGTGCGCCACCGGCAGCCCGGCCTCTTCGATCTCGTCCCACACCGCATCCATCGCGGTGCCGGAGTAGTCGATCACGTTGCCCTCGTCATCGGTTCCCGGGCTCAGCGGCAACAGGAACGTCTTGAGCCCCAGCGACTTCAGCTCCCCCAGGGTCCGCCGCGCACCGTGCGGATCCCACCAGTTGATCAGCCCGACACCGTAGAAGTGCCCGCCGGAGCGCTCCTGCAGGTCGGCCATGAACTCATTGTAGATGCGGAAAACCCGCTCGCGCAGCGCCTTGTCGGGGAAATGGAACAGCGCCAGCACGGCGTTGGGGAACGCCAGCTCCTTGTCGACGCCGTCCTCATGCAACTCGCGGATCCGGGCGTCGATGTCCTTGGTTGCCGCGCCCGCCAGATCGTCATACTGCATCAGCACCGCGCTGAAATCGCCCGGCAGGAACGACTGACCCCGCTTACCCACCTGATACGCGCCGTCCTCGTACCAGATCCGCGGGGCCTTGTCCTTGAGGCCGTCGGGGAAGCGTTCGTAGAAGATGTCGTCGGCCAGTGAAATGTGGTTGTCGGCGGAGAACACCACGGTGCCCGCCGGAAGACCGACATCGGCCCCGGCGTGGCCGCGCCGATACTTCGGCGCAGCGAGGCCACCGGGCGGATACAGCGTGCTCGTGTTAGTCGACATGGTCGTCCCTCCGATCGGACTGGCTGTGGTGGGTCAGGGTAGTGACCGACATATCTTCGCTATAGCACATCAAGCAATTCCATATCGGTGAGGTACTTGCCGATCAGTTCGGCAGACAGATGGGGTATCTCCCCTCCGGACTCGCCCACGGCGCTGCGGAACCGGTTGCCCGGGACCGCTGAGCCCGCACCTGCGTCGGCCGGCTGGCGGTAGCTGTCCAGCACGGCCAGCACCGACTCCTGCCGCTGCCGTTCGGGCAGTGCCCGCATCGCGGTCTCGAAACGGCTGACCCAGTCGGCGTAATCGTCGACGCGCTGGATCGGGTGGCCCGCAGCGATGATCCAGTCGATGAACGTGTCCAGGGAGATGCCGTCGTCGTGCGGATTGGTGATGTTGTAGGTGTGGAAGCCGGCGGCGGCACCCGCCCCCACGGCGGCGATCGCCTCGGCGATGAAGTCCACCGGCAAGCCTTCGTAGTGTGGGCGCTGGCCGTTTCCGCTGGTGCGGTAGAACGACCGCGGCGCGATCCCGGTGGCGATCACACTGAGCAACAGCCGCGTGAAGATGTCGGGCACGTTGAGTTGTCCGACGTAGCGCCGGTCGGCGAGGATCATGCCCGGCCTGAACACCGCCACGGGCAGCGCGCACAGGTCGTGCACATTGCGCATCAAGACCTCGCCGGCCCACTTGCTGATCCCGTAGCCGTTGGCGTAACTGTCGCGGATTGTGCGGGCCGGAACGGTACGGCGGACGTCGGAGTCTTCGTCGACGATATGATCGGCGACCGCGGTCACGCCCATCGTCGAGATGTAGTGGATGGGCTTGAGTTTGGCGGTGATCGCCAGGCGGATCACCCCGGCGGTGCCGCCGACGTTGGGGCCGAACAGCTGGCTGTAGGGCAGCACGTGGTTGACGTGGGCTGCCGGATGCACGATCACATCGACGGTGTCGGCCAGACGGTTCCAGGTGGCCGTGTCGAGGCCGAGGTTAGGCTCCCGATGTCACCGGCCAGCACCTCGAGATGCCCGTCGGCGAGCGTTCGAAAACGTTGGAGTAGTTGAGCGTCGGTGCTCAGCGCCGACTCGATGCGCCGACGCGCTTGCGCCGGGTCGGCGCCGCGGGCGATACAGATCAGCGTGCCGCCGGAATCGGCAAGTCGCCGCAGCCATTCCATTCCGAGGAACCGCCCCAGGAAACCCGTTGCGCCGGTGAGCAACACGCTGCGAACCGCACCGCTGGGCGCGGGCAGCTTCGCGGCCGTCTCAAGGATGTCCGCGTCGATGAACTTGTCCAACGTGAGGCTCTCGGCCGCCACCTCGGTGCTGTCCGGGCCGTGCACCGACGCGAACATCGGCCGCGTTGTGTGCGGATCACGCAGGCGCTCAATGTGTTTCGCGATAACGCCCAGATCGCCGGTCGGATCGACCACCACACCGACCGGAACCTCCACGCCGTAAATGTCGGTGAGCAGACGCGAGAAAGTCAGCGCCGACAGCGAATCGCCACCCAGGTCGATGAACCTCGTCCCGGGGTCGACCTCCGTCGCTGACACGCCGAGGGTGGCCTGCACGGCGCGCACCACGGTCGGTAGCACCGGCTGATCGGAGCCGCCGGCACGCAACGCGCGCAGTTCGCTGATCTGATCGTCGGCGATCTTGGCGTATAACGCCTCCAGGCGTTCGCCGTAGCGGTCTTTGAGCCTGGGCCGCAGGAACTTACCGACACCCGACAGCAGTCCGTTCTCCAGGCTGAACGGCTCTGTCTCGATGAGGAGATCGCGCGGGACCTCATAACCGTTGAGCTGGTTGTCGCCCGCGATCTGCTGCAACGATTCGCTGATCACCGACTTCGCGTGCGCCGTCGCGCCGCCGCCGTCGAGCGCGACCACGAGTTCGCCGATGGGCACCACCACGGCCAGCAGGAAGGCCCGCTCGCTGCTGCCGTAGAGGTAGATCTGCCGGATGAGCGGGCTGGTGGCATACAACGCCTCCAGGCGTGAGACCGCCACGAACTCGCCCTGGGACAGCTTGATCACGTTGTTGCGCCGATCCACGTAACGCAGCCGGTCGGGGCCGACCTCGGCCATGATGTCGCCGCTCTTGTAATAGCCCTCGTCGTCGAACATCACCGCCGCCAGGTCGGGGCGGTTGTAGTACCCGGCCATGAATCTGGCGGACTTCACCAGCAGCTCGCCGCGCGGGTATGGCTTCTCGGTGCCGAAATAACCGAGTTCGGGAACGTCGAGCAGCTTGTAGTCGATGACCGGCGGGCGCAGCACCTGCTCATCGGCGACGATCATGCCGCCGGCGATCTCGCTCGACGAATAGCCGATCATCAGGTGCTGATCGAGCACCTCCTCCATGAACGCTTTGATCTCGGGGGACAGCGCGGCCGAGCCGCAGCCCACGGCCAGCACCCGACCGCCGAGCAGCTTCTCCCGCATCTCGGTCCTGAGCTGCGCGCCGGCCGCATCCGGGTCGGCGCCGGCAACGGTCCTGCGGTCCAGCTCGCTCAGATAGTGGTGGAAGAACATCTCACACACGCGCGGCACCAGGCTCATGAAACTGGGTCGCGCCAGCGCCAAATCCTCGAACAACGTCGACAAATCGCTGTTGGCCGCGAAGTAGCTGGTGCCTCCGTTGGCCAACGTCATGATCACGTAGCCGTAGCCGATCAGGTGGCTCATCGGCATGTAGCCCAGGGTGATGACGGGCTGATCGGACTGTGCGAGCCACGTGCCGATGCACAGGCTCTCGGTGAACATGGCGCCCTTGGGCGTTCCGGTGCTGCCGGACGTGTAGAACACCCACGCCAGCGGGTCCGCGTCGGCCCCGGCGGCATACAGCGGGGCCGGCGGCAGCGACATGCCGCGGTCGACGGCCTCGCCGAACGTCTGGACCACCAGCGGGCTGCCGGATTCGGCCAGCCGGCCGCGTGCGGCCTGATAGATCGCCCGCTGATTGTCGTCGCGGGGGTCGTAGTCGAAAACGATCAGACGCCGCGGCGCACCGCCGGCGAGCGCGGCCTCGACAGCGGTGCCGAGGTAATCGATGCCCACGGCCAGGATCCGCGGCCGGGTCTCGGTGAGGATGGGGGCGTGCTGGGCCGCCGGGGCGCTGGTCTGCAACGGCACCACCACCGCGCCAAGATGGATGCAGGCCAGTTGGATTGCGGTGTAGTCGATGCTGGCGAAACCTAGCACGCACACGAAATCGCCCGCCTGCAGCGGATGATCATCATGATGGTGCCAGTCGCCGGCCACCGCCTGCACCCTCGTCCACAGCTCGGTGTAGGTGACTGTGTCGAAGCGTGGCAGAAAGCGCAGCGTCGAGCGTCCCGTCGCCGGCTCGGTGACGAGTTCGCGGGCCCGGTGACCCAGCGCCGGCCGGTCGGCGTAGCCCTGCATCACCGTCGCCATGACTTCGGCGATCCGCAGCCCCGGTCGCCGAGCCGCCTCGGCAACCGACTCGTCGGGGCGTGCCGCCCGGAACTGCTCGTCCTGTGCGTACAGCCGCTCCCGCCGGCGGCCCAGCCGTTCCCACTGGTCTTGTTGCGCAACGGGATCCGCTGCGTCGGCCCATCCCACGAACGCCATCGTCACCACTTCCTGCCGGCGCGCGTGCCCGGCCGAGCCGAACAGCGCTGAGCGAGAATCTGATTGAGTTGTCGAAGGACATGAGCGGCCGATCGCCCGCACGGCGGCGGGCAGGTGAACGATCCGTCGGCGGTCATGTCAGGACGGATATGTGACGCCGGTGAGCTGTTCGGAGAGTCGCCACAGTCGGCGTCTGTCTTCGTCGCTGCGGGCGAGCCGCGGCACTTTCGCGTATGTGACTCCGCCGCCGGCGGTTTCATAGAAGCCTCGCGGACCGTAGTACGCCGCTCCCTCGGCGTCCGGCGACACCGCGGCATACAGCGTAGGTTTGATGCCCTCGTCGACCTCCAGCCACATGAAGGGCAGCAGGCGCCACGTCATTCGGGTGAGCCGGGCCTGCAGCGTGAGCTTTTGCAGGCCGTAGGACGCTCCGCTGAGCAGATTGGTTTTGCTCAGACCCGGATGAGCCGCGTTGGACATCACCCCCCAGCCGCCGTCACGGCTGCGCCGGTCCAACTCCATCGCGAACATCAGCTGCGCCAGCTTCGCCACCCCGTATGCGGGCATGGGCTGGTAGCTGCGCTGCGCGTTGACATCGTCGAAGGTGATATTGCGCTGTGTGGCGGCGATACTGCTCACCGTGACCACCCGCGAGGACAGCACTGCGCGAAGCAGCGGCAGCAGCCGGCCCGTCAGCGCAAAGTGCCCCAGATGATTGGCGCCAAAATGTAATTCGAATCCGTCGTGGGTCTCCTGGCGCCGGGGCGGCGTCATAACGCCGGCATTGTTGATCAAGATGTCGATGGGCCGGCCCTCGGCCGTCATCTCGTCGGCCAACGCCGCGACGCTGCTCAACGACGACTGGTCGACGATCTTGATGGTCAGCTTGGCGGCGGGCACCGTCCGCCGGATCTCGGCGATGGCTGCCTCGCCCTTAGCCCGATTGCGGATCGCCATGACCACGTCCGCACCGGCCGCCGCCAGCCGTTTCGCCAGACCGAATCCCAGACCGCTGTTGGCGCCGGTGACCACGGCGAGCCTGCCGGACAAATCGGGCACCACAAGCGCGAGACCGTCGCCGTTCGTCATCACTGGACCCATCCGCCTGTGCGACTGGCTAATTCGTGACGCATCACCATGTGACCGGGAGTTCGTAGACGCCGTAGGCAAGGGTGTCGTGCTTGAACGGCACCCACTCGATCGACACCGCCAGCCTCAGCGTCGGGATGCGGCGTAGCAGCGTGTGGAGCACAATCTGCAACTCCATGCGGGCCAACTGCTGGCCCACACATTGATGGCGTCCGTAGCCGAACCCGACGTGCGGGCCGTCGTCGCGTTGCAGGTCCAGCCGGTCCGGTTCGGGGAATTGCCGGGTGTCCCAGTTCGCGGGTGCGACATCGAGGATGATCCCCTCGCCGGCGCGGATCGTCTCCCCGGCGACCTCGATATCCTCGACGGCGATGCGACGCTGACCGGTCTGGATGATGCTCAGGTACCGCATGAGTTCTTCGACGGCGGTGGCGATGGCCTTGGGGTCGTCGGTGTCGCGCAGCAGCTCCCATTGGTCGGGGTGCTCCAGTAGCGCCAGGACGCCCAGGCCGATCATGTTCGCGGTGGTCTCGTGTCCCGCGATCAACACGCCGGTGGCCAATTGCGCGGCCTCGCGCACGCTGAGCTCTTCCGCTTCGACCCGCTCGGCGAGGTCGGACACCAGGTCCTCGGTGGGGTTGTCGATCTTGGCGCGCACGAGGTTGGCCAGGTATTTCGCCAGCGAGGCAGCGCCTTTGGCCGACTGCTCCGCCGTGGCGTACCGGTCAACGCCCTTGTGGGCCTGTTCCTGGAAGAAGCCGGCGTCCTCATAGGGCACACCCAGCAGTTCACTGATCACCAGCGACGGGATGGGCAGAGCCAGTGCGCCGACGACATCGGCCGGCTGCGGACCGGCCAGGATCGCGTCGATGTGATCATCGGTGATCTTCTGAACGGCCGGGCGCAGTCCCTCGACCCGCTTGAACGTGAACGGCTTGGAGAGCATCCGGCGAAACCGGGTGTGCTCCTCGGCATCAGAGGTAAACACCGACCGCGGCCGCTTGTGCACCGTGGCCAACATGCCCTCGTTCCAGTGCGGGTATCCCGGACGGCGGTCGTCGACACTGGCGCGGGCATCGGTGAACAGCGACCGAATCGCCTCATAGCCGGTGATGAGCCAGGGCGTGCTGTCGTCCCAGATCCGCACCCTGCTCAGCTGCCTTTCGGCGTTGAGCTCCAACACCTTTGGTGGCGGCGCAAAGGGGCAGCTCGGCGAACGCGCCATCGGAAAGTCCGGGACACTGGGCGCGGCGTCGGTCACGCCGGCGGTCGGGTTGTCAGACATGCCGCTCCTTGACGTGGCGAGAAGACTTCACGGTGATCGGCTCGTCGCGCGCTCACCGCGCTGTCGATCGAAGGGTGGTTGCGCCGTAGACGGGCGCCCGCCAGAGTCCGACAATCGCGTCGACGAGTCCCTCCGCGGCGGTCGGCCAGCTGGAATGTGACCGCGCTCCGCGCTCGGCAAGCTCGCCCTCATAGTCGGCGCAGCTGTGCATCAACAGGTTGCGGGCCATGATGTTCCGTTCGAAACGGACCCGCTTCGGTAGATCGGGGAGGCAACGGTTGATGCCTTCGATCGCCCGCACCAGAAAGGGTGAGGCGAGCGCATCCTTGGTCACGACTTCGCGGTAGGCAGGGTCGGCCATGGCCTGAGCGGCGAAGCGCGCATACCAGGTCGGATTGCCCAGCGCAGCCAGGTGCTCGGTGAGCGGGCGCACCAGAGCGCCCACCCAGTCACGCATCTCGGTCGAACCGTCGATGTCGGCAAGGATTTGTTCGCGCAGCTGCTCGATCGGCGCACGATGCTTGCTTTCGATGGCACGCAGCAGGTCCGTCCGCGTGCCGAAATGATAGCAGGCCGCCGCGTTGTTCCCCTGTCCCGCCGCCTCGCTGATCTGCCTGTTGGACACGGCATACATGCCGCGCTCGGCGAACAGCCGCTCCGCCGCCGAGAGGATCGCCTCGCGTGTGCTCATCGACCTGTCGCTGCTGAGTGGTCGCGCTGCCGTCACCGCTTCAGTGAACACCCCCGGAGTGATTAAATCAACCGATTTATTTAGCCTGTGAGCTGGTCGCCCCCCGAGTCGGCACGGGGACGCGTCGCCTTGCCGGCAACCGTCCCGCCGTCAACCGGCAGCACGACCCCGGTGACGTAGCGCGCACGATCGCCGGCGAGATACAGCACCGCCTCCGCGACATCTGCGGGAGTGCCTTCACGCTGGAGCGGCCGGTCGGCCCGCATGATGTCGCGGATCGACCGTTCGTACCGCTCGATCTCCCCGGGGCTCATATCGACCGCCGACGACGCCAACAGCGGCGTCGGTATGTTTCCCGGCGCAATGGCGTTGACCCTGATCTCGTAGCGGGCCAACTCGATTGCCGCGGACTTCGTGAACAAAATGACCGCCGCCTTGGAGGCCCGGTAGGTCATCACGCCACCGCCGGCCTGAATACCACCGATGGAGGACATGTTGATGATGGATCCGCCACCGTGGTCGGCCATCTGGCGCGCCGCGTACTTGGTCCCTGCCATCACCCCCAGGACGTTGACTCTCATGATGCGATCGAAATCCGACAGGTCGTCTTTCAGTAGTGGGCGCAGCGGGCTGGACACCGCTGCGTTGTTCACCATGACGTGCAATCCGCCGAAGCGCTCGACCGCGAGCTCGACGACAGCGCGCACCTGTTCGGGGTCGGCGACGTCGGTCGGGTGGAACCGGCCGCGATCGCCCAGCGAGTCGGCCAGTTCCTCACCTCGGGCGCGGTCGACGTCGGCGATGATTACCGCTGCGCCCTGCTCATGGAGTTTCTCGACCGTCGCGCGGCCGATGCCAGACGCGCCGCCCGTCACTACCGCAACCTTTCCCGCCAGTTCGTAGTCCACCGCAACCTCTTCCTCGGTTTCTGGCCCATCGCAGCCCTTCACCACGGAAAGTCACTATGGCTGAAGTTAAGCATCGCGCTCAGCACAACGCTTAAATGCAATGGGCTTCAACGCATCTGCGGTACCGGCAGACGGACTCTACATGTTTTGCCGTCGACTGGGCCTCAGATGGCATCTCAGCGCGCAGTTCCGCCGATCGGGGGAC
Source organism: uncultured Actinomycetota bacterium (assembly GCA_963811535.1). Classification (GTDB taxonomy): domain Bacteria; phylum Actinomycetota; class Actinomycetes; order Mycobacteriales; family Mycobacteriaceae; genus Mycobacterium. The sequence continues at coordinate 1,584,808 of CAWERF010000006.1, forward strand.
AAGGCATTCCAGGCAACCGGGGTGGGGTTCAGGGGTGACGGGCTTCGGCTCGTCAGCGACAGCACCGACGGCACGCTGCGGCTGTGGAACGCCGACAGCGGCCAGCCGATCGGGGCCCCCCTCACCGGGCAAACCTCGGCCGTGCACGATGTGGCATGGCGCCCCGACGGTCGCCTTCTGGCCACCGCGAGCGCCGACGGAACGGTCCGGTTGTGGCCGGCCAGCGCCACACCGGCGATGCTGTGCGACAAGCTCACCGAGAACATGAGTCAAGCAGTGGCACGACTGGGTTTCGCCGGACATCGGTTACATCCCGCTGCGCGCGGGCCTTCCCGTCCCGTCCAACTGACCGGTAGACCCTCGTTCGCAGCGTTTTTGTGCCCGAATTGCCGTTCGACTGCCACCCGTAGTGCCGGAAGTCCCGGGCTTCAGGGGCATTGGACCCCTGTCGATCTTGTGCCAGGAGGTCAACCATCACATGTACGGACCCCGACATTGGTCTCCGGTGCCCGGTGTCCCGATGTCGGCGCACACGACTAATCGAACAACGGTGGTTCCATGAGACCGCAGCGACGGCGGTCCCGTGGAAGCTCCTGCACAACAAGGAATTCCGATGACCCCGAACAATTCCCCGACGATCGCCGCCACCCACTCCGGCGCGGTGCTGCCGCTGGTCGCGCATCCGCGGGGCGAGCTGTTGACCGTCAACGAATCGAGGACCCCGTTGCTCCGTGATGTGTTAGGCCGCGGAGTGCACTTCAAGCCGCTGCGCCTCGATCTGGAGGCCGGTTGCTGGGTGATACTGGGGGTCATAAGTCCGGGCGCCAAGATGCCGATTCACTACCACACCGGCCCCGCGGAGGTCTACACGCTCGCGGGCCGCTGGTACTACCTGGAATATCCGGATCAGCCGCAAACTGCCGGTTCCTATGTCTTCCGGCCCGCCGGTTGCGTGCACACCTTCGTTTGTCCAGAGTCCAACACCGAAGACACGGTGATCCTCCTCCGCGTCGAGGGCGCCAACGTCAACTTCACCGATGACGGCCAGTTCCACTCGCTGCTCGACGCGGTGATGATCCACCACGCCACTCCCATGTTCGCCGAGGACCAGGAAGTAGACCCGATCCGCTACATCGTCGGCAGCGGGGCGGGATTCAGCGTGGAGGAGGCATGACCGGGTGCTTTGCCCGCTGACACTGCAGAAATCTAGGGCTTGCTTACGTTGCGCTTGATGCCGACGGCGGCAGCGATCTGGTTGCGGCCCGTTGGACCTGCGGTTGCGGTGTTGCTGACGCCGAGCCCCAACGCCGTGTTGTTGCCGAGCGTCGGGCCTGTCGAGCCGGCCGTTGCGGTGTTGCGATAGCCAAACGAGACGGCCCTGTTGAAGACACCGCTCGCTGTCGCGGCGGGTGTAGTGGCGTCGGGGCCTATGCCCACGGCGACGCTGCCGACTGTGCTCGTGCAGTCTCCGCCGTTGCCGATGCCGCTGACCGACGCGCAGGTCGCGTTGGCCGTCCCCGCCGAACTCAGTGCCCCCACGGCCTAGGCGCCCGACGCCAACGCGCCCAGCATCAAGCTGCCCGCAAGCCGTGCGGTTGGCCCTCCTGTATGACGTTGCGCCGTTAACGGCGATCACGCTGGAACGTAGAACGGGCGTGGACAGCAATCATGCGGATCAGCAAAAATTTTCGCGCATGTAATACGCACGTTCGGCGGCGCATGGCAGGCAGTTGAAGCGACTTCCTGTGCGCAGTGGCGGAAAGAGATATGTTCTTCGCCGGCAGCGCGCACGCCGTACCGAGATCGATTGCCGAGGAAAATATGTCGAGAACAGTTGTGGTCGGAGCCTCGAGCGGGCTCGGGCGCTGCATTGGTGTCGGCCTTGCACAGCGCGGCGAACATGTGGCACTGCTCGCCCGGCGCCGTGAGCGCATCGAGGTTGCGGCGAAGGAGGCGGGGCCGGGGGCGATCGCCATTGAATGCGATGTCACCAACGAACAGTCGTGCCGATCGGCCATCGGCGCCGCCGCCGATGCGCTGGGCGGCATCGATAACCTGATCTACGCACCCGGCATTGGACCGCTTGTCCGCCTGATCGACACCGACGCCCAAACGTGGCGACGCGTGTTGGATACAAACGTCACGGGCGCGGCGCTGGTAACGGCGGCGGCAATCCCGCACCTGACGGCATCCGTGGGCAAGGCGGTCTATCTGTCATCGGACTCGGCCAGTCACACCGCGCCCTGGCCCGGCCTCGGCGCCTATGGCGTCAGCAAGGCCGCGCTGGAGAGACTCGTGGAGGCGTGGCGCGCCGAACACCCCGATGTCGGATTCACCTGCCTGATCGTCGGGGAGTGCGGAGGCGGCGAGGGCGACGGGCAAACGGGATTCGCCGACGGCTGGAATCCCGAGCTCGCCATGAAAGCCCACCCGATGTGGTTGTCGCGTGGCTGCATGTCGGGCACGCTGATGCCTGTCGAGGACCTCGTCGAGGTGGTGCACACGATCCTGCGGACCGACGCGGCAACATCGATGCCGATCGTGATCGCCAGAGGTTCGCCCCGTCGCCCCGCAGGAGTTCCGGAGGACCAACTGTAGAGCGGGCGCCCGTTTTGGGACGGCGAGGTCCCCATCTGGACGGCATAAGGGCGCCAGATTGGCGGCACCTGCCCTGTTTCGCTTGAATGCTCTGATGATCGGTGCGTGGCTCGGCTTCGCCGTGGGGTTGGTCGTCGTGATGGGCACCTTGTTGAGTGTCGTGGGCACACTTGTGGTGCCACGCGGTATCAATTCCCGGATTTCGCGCACGGTCGACCGGGCTCTGAACGTTGGGTTCCTCGAACTGGCCGGGCGTGTGCGGTCATACGAGCGCCGTGACCGCATCCTCGCCTGGCAGTCGCCGCTGTCATTGCTGGTACGGCTTGCGGTGTGGCTCGGCCTGCTCGTTGCCGGTTTCGCGCTGTTGCTGTTGCCGAGCCTGAACGGGCGCCTCGGACCGGCGTTTTCCGACGCTGGATCGTCGATGTTCACCCTCGGTTACGCCGCCCCGGTGGGTACCGGCAGCACGACGCTCGAATACTTGGCGGCGTTCACCGGGCTGGTCGTGATCGGCCTGCAGGTCGGCTACCTGCCGACCCTCTACGCCACGTTCAACCGGCGCGAAACCGAAGTCAGCCTGCTTGCCTCGCGCGCCGGCGTCCCAGCGTGGGGACCGGAGATTCTGGCCCGCACCCGTTGGGGGATCGATGACCCCGACACCCACCCTGCGCTCGAGGAGCTGTTCACCGCATGGGGCCGGTGGGCCGCCGAGGTTGCCGAATCCCACACCACCTACCTGACATTGGTCAGGCTGCGCTCACCGCGGCCGATGTCGCACTGGCTGACCTCACTGATCGCGGTGATGGATGCCGCCGCCCTGCATCTGGCGCTGGCACCGTCCCGACAACCAAAACTCGCCGCGCGGCTGTCGCTTCGGATGGGCTTCGTCGCGCTGGCACAGATCGCCAGAGCCATGGGGCTGCCGATTCCCGATGAGCCAGACCCGGACGCGCCGATCACGGTGTCGTGGGACGAATTCAGGGCGGCCACCGCAATGCTGCGCGACCTCGGGTACCCGATCGAAAAGACCGATGAGCAAGCTTGGCCGCATTTTCGTGGCTGGCGCGCCAACTACGACACCGCTGCGGTGCTGCTCGCGCGGCAACTCGACGCACCGCCGGCCCTGTGGACGGGAACGCGACGATGGCCATCGACACCGATCCCCCCACGACGGCCCGCCGCCAAACTGGCCCGCGACGCCCAGTAACGACGGATATGTGTGGGAGCGAAGTCGCTGCGGCTGCACGCCGGCACCGCCCTAGGATTCCAGGATGACGACGGCACCTGAACCGTTCTTGACCTACGCGGCGGGCGGTGTTCGCATCGTTTCTGACCGTCTGGGCGATCCTCGGGCGCGTGCCGTGGTGTTCCTGCACGGTGGTGGACAGACCCGTCGCTCCTGGGGCCGGGCCGCCGGCGTTGTAGCGGAGCGCGGGTGGCAAGCCGTCACGATCGACCTGCGCGGCCACGGAGAATCGGACTGGTCGAACGACGGCGACTATCGCGTCGTCAGCTTCGCCGGCGACGTTCAAGAAGTGCTGTGCCAGCTACCGCCGCAACCGGTGTTGGTGGGCGCTTCCCTGGGTGGGTTCACGGCAATGCTTCTGGCGGGTGAGCTCTCGCCGGGCATCGCCAGCGCGGTCGTTTTGGTGGACATCGTGCCGGACATGGATCCGTCTGGGGCGATGCGGATACACGGCTTCATGGCTGACCGGGTGACATCGGGGTTTAGCTCACTGGACGAGGTCGCTGACATGATCGCCGAGTACAACCCGCATCGGCCCCGACCAACTGATCTTGATGGCCTGCGCACAAACCTGCGTCGCCGCGGCGATCGCTGGTACTGGCACTGGGATCCGAAGTTCATCAGCGGCACCTCGTCGTTCCCCCCAACCGAGGTGACAGACACCGATCGCCTCAACGCAGCCGTTGAAGCGATCCTGGGCAACGACGTGCCCATGCTTCTCGTGCGAGGCCAAGTGAGTGACCTCGTCAGCCAGGAGCGCGCCGACCAATTTCTTTCACGCTTCCCCAAGGTCGAGTTCGTCGATGTGCGGGGCGCAGGACACATGGTCGCCGGCGATCGCAACGACATTTTCGCCAAGGCTGTCCTGGACTTTCTCGCCCGGCATGCCGACACCGGATGACCGGACACCGGATCCGCATCGTCGCGCTGAGGCCTGCGTCGGTGGCCAGCACGCGGTGTCCGTCGGACAATGGACACTGCATCGGACGGGGAGGATCCGTGAACGCGACGCAGTGGGTCTTGGCTGTCGACTTTGGCACGGTCAACACCGCTGCTGCTCTTCGCGATCCTTCGGGCCGGGTGAGCGAGTTGCGGTTGTCAAACACCGGGGTGCTGATGCCCTCGGCCGTGTTGTGCACGAATCAGCAGCTGCTGGTGGGCGAAGGCGCGATCGAGGCGGGGTCGCACGATCCCCGGGCCCTCGAGCTCTACCCGAAGCGCCGGCTGGGCACGGACACGATCGAAGGCAATCTGATGCCAACCGAACCCCGTGCTTATGTGCCGAGTCTGGTCGCCGCGGTCCTGTCCAATGTGCTGAGCCGGACACGTGAGGTGACCGGCGGCGACCTTCCCGAGCAGTTAGTGCTGACGTATCCCGACATTCACCAGGCGACGTTTTCGGAGAGCTCGCAGCTCAGGGATGGCCTGCAAGAGGCTGCGGACTTGCTGGCCTGTCCGAGTTGCCGGCTGGTGCCCGATTCAATGGCGGTTTCCTGCTTCGCGGAAACGGAGGCCCAGCTCGTGGCCCCGGCGCTGCTGCTGCTCGACTTCGGCGCCGTCAGGTGCGATGCGGTGGTGCTAACGCAGCAGGACGACCGTCGCTATGCGCCGGTAGCGTTCCGGAGCGTCGATCGACTGGGCGGCTTTGCGTTGGAGGACGAGGTCCGCACGTGGGTGAATCGCGCACTGCAAAGCCGGTCCGCGGCCCTGGTGCCAGCGGTCGGTGAACCGTTTCCCGGCAGCAGGCTGCCCGTGGACTTACCCATCCGCGATGCCATCGACGCGCTGGCAGTCGCCACGTCGGCCGACATCGAGATCAACGGCAGAGCCGATCCAACCGTGCTGCGGCTGACCCGGGATCGATTCGATGTGCTGTCTCGCGGGTACGTCGACGCGGCCGTGCAGCTGACCCGCGAAATGCTCGCGGTCGCTGATGAATTGAAAAACTCGTCCTCAGGCACCGTGATCATCTTGACCGGCGCCGCCGCCCGGAACCGGACGATCCGCTCCCGCATCGCGGCGCTTGGTTTCGTCGCTGATTTCGGCGACCCGGCAACGCTTATCGCCCGCGGCGCCGCCTACCACGGTGCACCTCCGTCAGCCGCGCGTCCCCGCTACACCGCCGCGGCTGTCGATGGTGGCAGTCGGCCGGCCGCCGTGTGCCGAGCCCCGGAAGGCCGATCCGAGGGTGAAGCGCCGACACCGCAGCCTGCCGACAGGACGCGGCCCCGCACATTGCGTGCGAACGTGACACGAGAGGGCCGGGTGCGTCGAAGGTCGTTGGCGCCACATCACGAGCACCAACTGGAGGTTTGTCTCGCGGTGCCCCGCGGCCGCGGGGCCGGCGCCGACGAAGCCGCGATCGCCGATGGCGATCGGGCCGCCGAGCTGATCGTGGACGTCTGCACCGATGATGGATCCGTTCACGAGACAGCATCACTGGCTTTACCCATGTGCGACCGCACTCGTGCCAGCACCGTGGCAGTCGTGAAGTTCGTCACCGGCGACGACGGATCGACTCTGCGGCTGAACATCACCGTTCTCTATGAGGGTCGACCCATTCAGGCTGCCGTGCTGCAGGCCCCCATTCGAGCCAAACCGTCGTGGCGAGACCGCGTCCTGCTGCTCGCGGTCCCACTCAGTGCCGCACCGGAGCCGCGCGAGGACATGACCAAAGCCGACGCGACGGTGGAGTGCACCGAAACCACCCTGAAGCGACTCGGCACCACCGACCACATCGAACTCCCCTTGCGCGCCGTCGAGGACATCACGGCAGTCATCGAAGACGCCGCATCGAAAGTGCTGTCGGCCAAGGACGCTCCCGCCACGTTGGATCAACCCGTTGCGGTGAGACTGCTTGTCAATCTCGCACGTTTGGGGAGCCAGCTCGCGGACAAGCTCGCCGATCTCGGCTTGACTGATGCGCATAGGATCGCGATGAAGACGCGGTGGCAATCTCCGGTCGTTCCATTGGAGTTGGCGTACGACGGAGTAGCACCTGACCAGAATGCTCAGTTGTGTGAGTGTGTGTCGGATCCAATAATCCATCCGGGCGCGCGAACCTCACATGCTTCGCGGCAGACCGTGTGCCCTTACGCGTTCTGGGCAATGAACAGACTGATCCTTCGTACCGTCGGCGGCAAGCCGGTGACGCGGTTGCCGGCACGCCGACATCTGGCGGCCGTTTCACTGCGCCCAGTCCTCTACGGTGCCGCCGACAACGCCGACGAGCTCAGCCTGCCCTGGGAGCTACCGACCAAGGAGGTCGAAGACGCGCTCAGCGGTCGCGCAGGACCCAGCCAATTCACCCGGGTGAGCACCTGGCGCGCATGGCGACGCGCAGTCAAACGAGACGCGCCGGAGCTGCTGGTCGTGCTTGGCGACACCGAAATGCGCAGCGGAGCAGCCAACCTCGTGATCGGCAGGGGGTCGGGGCTGGCGCTGTGTGCCGTTTCTGACCGAACCTGCGCCGTCAACGCACCGGCACCGGTGGTCCTGCTTTTCGCATGCAGCGCTAACAGAACCGGTGACGTGCTCGACGCGTTTCCCGGCGCCTTCATTGACAAGGGCGCCGCCGCGGTCGTCGCCACGCTGACCGACGTCGGAGCGCCTGCGGCGGCCGAAGCCGCGACAGCCGTTGTCCACGCGCTTCATTCCGACCGGCCATGCGGCCGAACGCTGCATGCGGCACTCACCGAGGCACGTCGACATCTGATCGCCAAGGGATCGGCCGTCGGGTTGCTGCTCGTCGCACACGGCGAGATCGACATACCGCTCACCGCGCAGCACCTCCAGGCGTCACTCGCGCCGAGGCGGATGATGGGCGAGCGGTGTTTACCCGTTGTCACGGGTCGACCCCCCGGGTACCTCGCGCACGGCGACTTGAGCGATCGGGACGCCGGTATTGGCCGCGATGTGTTTGCGCGCGGCCATTTCGGCCTGACCGCGGCGGCGGATGTTAACCACGTCGTTGAGCTCGGGAATGCGGACTCGCCACCATGAACGGGCGCGGGTCATCTCGATGTCGAAGCAGCTCGGCGGTGTCGACGGGGCTGCGAGCGTCGGGAAGAACCGCTGGTTGAGTGCGTCGAACAGGCAGTCGAGCTCGAACTGCTGTTGTAGTCGTTCCCGAATCAGTTGTCGCACCTGGTAGGTCCCCTGCCGGTCTTGGCTCTCTTCGTGCTGCTCCAGGGCGAGATAGTGCTGAGCGATGTCGTCGCTGACGTGTGCCCGCAGCTCCGACAGGAGGGCTCGGTAATACTGCGCCTGGCGCAGGTCCGCCGAATCTGCCAGGGGTACGACCCGGTCGGTTAGCGCGCTGTTCGCCCGCAAGACGCTATAACGACGGGGATAGTCACGTACCGCAGATGCGGCTTCAAACAACGATACGGACCGCATCTGCGGTCATTTTGGTTGTCTGGGTGATCCCTGTGCGGATACGATGCGCCGGTGCCGATGATTCGGGTCCGCGAGGCGGCCGAACTGCTCGGGGTCAGCGACGACACCGTCCGGCGATGGATCGATGAGGGCAGTCTGCCGGCCGGCCAAGACGAATCCGGCCGAAAGGTCATCGCCGGCGACGCGCTCGCCGAGTTCGCGCACGCGAACGCGACGAACGCGCCCAAGGACCCACTCAGTGTCGCCAGCTCGGCGCGCAACCGGTTCGCCGGGCTGGTCACCAGGGTGATCGCCGACAAGGTGATGGCGCAGGTCCAGATGCAGTGCGGGCCATTCACCGTGGTGTCGTTGATGAGCGCCGACGCCGTACGCGAATTGGAACTCGAACCGGGCAGCGTCGCTGTGGCCGTGGTCAAGGCGACCACGGTGATCGTCGAAACGTCTGGAGGACAATCATGAAGCGTTCCGCTCGGCTTGCAGCCTGCGTGCTGTCGCTGGCGCTGATCAGCGGGTGCGGCTCCACCAGCCAAACATCGTCTCCGAGCGGCTCGTCGACGACTGCGGCGACGAGCGGGCACCTCATCGTGTTCGCCGCTGCCTCGTTGAAGAAGTCCTTCACCGACATCGGTGAACAATTCAAGACCGACAATCCGGGCTCTTCGGTGGAGTTTTCCTTCGCCGGCTCTTCGGATTTGGTCACCCAGTTGACCAACGGTGCACCCGCTGACGTATTCGCCTCGGCCGACACGAAAAACATCGACAAGGCCGCGCAGGCCGGTCTGCTGGCGGGGAATCCGGTGAACTTCGCATCCAACACGTTGACTATCGCCGTCGCGCCCGGTAATCCGAAGAACATCACGTCGTTTCAGGATTTGACCAAGCCGGGTCTGGACGTGGTGGTGTGCGCCCCGCAGGTGCCGTGCGGATCGGCGACTCAGAAGGTCGAACAGGCCACCGGCGTGCAACTGGCGCCGATCAGCGAGGAGCAGTCGGTCACCGACGTGCTCAACAAGGTGACTGCCGGCCAAGCAGACGCCGGGCTGGTGTACGTCACCGACGCGATGGGGGTCGGCAACAAGGTCACCGCGGTGCCGTTCGCCGAATCAGGCGGCGCGGTCAACACCTATCCGATCGCGGTGCTGAAGCAATCCAAGAACCCCGACCTCGCGCGCAAGTTCGTCGACATGGTCACCGGTCCGGCGGGCCAAAAAGTTCTGGCGGCGGCCGGCTTCGCCAAGCCCTAGAGCGAGTCACGCACCGGCAGAGGCAAGTCCGCCGACAGTCCGGCGGCGGGCGGCGCACCGGGCCGCCCGCCTCAGTGAGCGACAACAACGCGGTGTAGCGGCCACTGCTCATGTCCCGGTCAGCGCGAACCCCGCGGCAGGCCACCAGGCGCTTCGGGACCACGATCTACCCCGGTGCGTAGCTTGACCGACGCCGAATACGCGTGGGTGCGGAACCGAAGCACGGGGTCGTCGGAGGGTTCAATGCCGTCGGTCACGCGCATCGGGTCAAATACGACAATGTCGTCGCCGCGCTCGCGCTTGGTGTCGAGGCCCGTGATGTCGAGGGTGCCGACAGTGGCGATGTCGGTGCTGTGCCATGGCGCCGACGGATCGACCGTCGAGTCGTTCGGCCCGGCGATCTGGACGCGGAAGTGAAACCGTGCCGGGCCGGTTGCGAGGCGAGTGTTCAGCTCGTCGGTGAGGAAGTCAGGGCCCTTTGTCAGGGCAGCCGGTAAGGACAGAAACCTTTCACCGACTGCCGGAACCAGGTGGTAGCGAACGAATCTCGCGCCGCCGTCGGCGTCGACCCAGCGGTAGGCGTGCAACCCGTGATACTCGATGGTGGCGTAGCTTACCGGGATCTTGTTGGCGGCGCGCAGTACGGGCAACGCGCCGAGCAGCCGAGGGTGGGTTGCAACGTATCTGGTGATGCGCCCCGGCGCTGTCAGGCCGGGCCGCAACGCGCGCAGCAGATCGACGAACCCGTCCGGCGTGCTCGACGTGAACAACCGCGCCGTCTGCGTCGACACGTCGGTGGTCGACTCGTCGGGCAGCGTAAATTTCACAGCCATCCCGCGGACCCCTGGCAGGCCGTCACGCCGCGCCGGGTTGCCTGATCCGTTGGAGAAGCGGATCAGCGCTGGGACCGAAGAGCCGTCGAGGTGCTTCGCGCGGGAAAGCCGGGCCGCATCGGCGGTCGCGGTGAACGTACCGCGGTACAGGGTGCCTTTGGCGTGCAGCGCCCGATAACCCGGCCGCGCCCCACCGGTGCCCCGGATCGCGTCGATCGCGTCGTCAGGAGAGACCGGATCGTGCATGCGCGAATCTTAAGTCGTCGGCCCGCGGCCGCGCCGATAACCGCGGCGATATCCATCGAATGCACCACGTCGGCGAAACGCCACAGCCGTGGCAGAACCGGGCGCTATCGAGGGGTTCGGCGCCGCACGAGCGACACGCGGTTGGCGCCGTCAGCCGACCACCCCCGATCCGAAGCGAGTTTTCAGGGTTCTCCAAGGATAGGGCCATCGCGCCTGACGAGGGCTTTTATCGGGCGCTATTCAGCGGCGCAGCGTCACGGGCACGCCCCGCCGGTCACCGGGCAAACGCCCAGGTCGTAGTCGTTCGGCAGCCGCTCACCGATAAAACCCCGCGTAGGGCCGCATCCGGGCGCTCATTCACCTCGCCGCCGCGCAGACATTCAACGACGCTGACCACGACGTGGGCGACAACCGACACCCCCGCCCCGTCACGCGGACTTCGGATACGTGTAGAAGCCCTCTCCCGTCTTGACGCCGAGCTTGCCGGCAGCGACGTAGGCCTGCAGTAGGTCCCGCACTTCCTTTGGCAGATGGGGATTTTCAGCCGCATAGTGGTTCTCGATGTCCAGCACGACGTCCAGGCCGACCTGGTCCATCAACTGGAACGGCCCGGCCGGCACCCGCCAGTTGATCTTGAACATCCCGTCGACGTCCTTCGGGCGGGCCACGCCCTCGGCGACCACGGCCAACGACTCACGCTTGATGGCTGCCCAGACGCGATTGAAGATGAACCCGGTGCTCTCCCGGCGCGCCTCGAACGGATAGACGCCGAATTCGGGCAGCACGGTCAGCAGAGTGTCGAGCAGGCCGCGGTCGGTTTGGCCGTCGGACATCAGGTCGACCGCGTTGACCTCGGGCGGCATGTAGAAGTGCATGTTGCACAGGCGGGACTTGTCCCGCACGTTTTCGGCCATCAGGCGCGACGGGTAGGACGACGAGTTGGTGGCGAAGACGGTATCCGGCGGCGCCACTGCGTCGATCAGGCCCCACAGCGGGATCTTGATCTCGAGCTTCTCGGGGACCGACTCGACGGCAAGCCAGGTACCGTCCAACGCCTCGGGGATGGACCCGACGAACGTCGCGGCACCCAGTTCGCCGGAACCCCGGTCCTTGAGCACCGTCGGCAGGGTCTCCGTCACATATTGCGTCGCGTCGGCGCCCTGCTCGGCGCGCCGGGCGTAGATCCGCACGGTTCCGCCCCGGGAGGCGAACATCAGCGCGATGCGGCGACCCAGCGTCCCCGCGCCGAACACCGCGACCGGGCGGTTCCGGACGTCGGCGAATGTGTATGTGTACGACATGGATTCCCTCACTTCGTGCCGGTCGCGTTCGCAGCCGAACCGGCTCGCCCGGCCCCGGCTGGCGGCGGCTTGTAGCAAACCTGCTTTCGGGACAGCGTCCAGGCCGGTGGGTTGCTTCATTGACGGGTTCCGCTATTCGGGGGCGTCGAGGCGGAACTGTTCGCGCAGCTGCCGCTTGAGCGCCTTGCCGGTCGGGGTGCGCGGGATGACGTCGGTGAACACCGCCCGCCTCGGCAGTTTGAAGCGGGCCAGCTTGCCGCTGCAGTGCGCCAGCACGGCGGCCTCGTCGAGGTCTGGGTCGGCGCGGACGACCACCGCCAAGGGCGACTCGCCCCATTTGACCGACGGCATGCCGAGCACGGCGACGTCGGCGATGCCGGGGTGGGACAGCAGGACGTCTTCGATCTCGGCCGGGTAGACGTTCTCCCCGCCGGAAATGATCATGTCCTTGATCCGGTCCTGGATGTAGATGAACCCTTCGGCGTCGCGGACCGCGATGTCGCCGGTGTGCAACCAGCCGTCGGTGATCGTTTCCGCGGTTGCCTGCGGGCGGTTCCAGTAGCCGGCCATGATGTGGCGGCCGCGCACCAGCACCTCGCCGGGAACGTCGTGTGCCACGTCGGCACCGTGCTCGTCGACGATGCGCACGTCGGTATGGAAGAACGCCTTGCCGGTCGAACCGATGTGCGCCAGCGCCTCGTCGGGGCTGATCACACAGGCCGGGCCGCACGTCTCGGTCAGCCCGTAGACCTGGTGAACCTCGAAGCCGAGGCGAGCGTAGGACTCGATCAACGACGGCGGCACCGGACTGGCCCCGCTCATGATCCAGCGCAACGCCAACGGCCGGGCCGGTTCGGGCCGATACGTCGGCAGCATGAAGTTCAGCATCGCCGGCACGGCGAGCGTGACCGTGACGCGCTCATCACCGAACACGTCCCAGATCCGTTTCGCGTCGAAGTGACGCAGCATCACGATCGTGGCACCGCGGTAGATACAGCAGGCCATCGGGTTGAGCGCCCCGACGTGAAACAGCGGCAGCGAGATCAGGTACCGGTCACCGAACCGCACGTCGACGCTGGCCAACACGGTCAGCACCGACCACTCCACGCTGTCGTGGGTGTGCACCGCGCCCTTCGGCAACCCGGTGGTGCCCGAGGTGTACATGATGAACACCGGGTCGGCACCGTAGGTGCCGACCAACACCGGCTCGGCCGGCGCGCGCTCGACGAGGGCGTCGAAGTCCAGCGCCCACGCGGGTCCGTCCGCGCCGACGCGCAACCAATCGCGTACCGGGGTGCCGTCCTCACTAACACCGCGGCCGTGGAGGTCGGCCACAACGGCGTCGTACTCGGCGTCGAACACCAGCGTGGCCGCCCCCGAGTCGCGCAGCATGAACGCCAGCTCGTCGGCGACCAGCCGCCAGTTCAACGGAACAACGACCAGCCCCGCCCGTGCCGCGCCGTAGAAGACCTCGACGAACTGGTGGCCGTTGGGCAGCAGGACCGCCACCCGGTCGCCCTTGGCCAGTCCCAGCCCGGTGAGCAGGTGGGCGGCCCGGTCGGCGCGCTCGTTGAGCTCGGCGAAGGTGAACCGGCGGCCGGCGGCGTCGTCGACGAGCGCCTCCAACCCCGGATTCAGCAACGCCCGCTTGGATAGATGCGATCCGACGTTCATCGCCGCCCCCTGTCATGGCCGGATGGCGTTGTCGGCTTGCCCACGGCCAGCGTTTCTTTCAGGCCCGCCTCGAAGCACTCCAGCAGCACGTCGACGTCGGCGACCGCGGCCCCGTCGATGTTGAGCCCGAAACAGCAGGTTCCGACGTGCGAGACCATCGCCGCCATCACCGCCACCCCGGGCAACGGCCCGAACGGATACATCCGCTCGACTTTCGCCCCGGCGAGGTAGGTCTGGGACGGCAGACCGGGCACGTTTGACGCCGACATGTCCGCGGCGGCGCCGAGCCGGGCGAACATCGCGCCGACGGTGGACGGCAGCCGGTTCACCACAGGGGCGAGCAGGGAGAAGGTGTCCAGCGCCGGTTCGGTGCGCAGCGACAGCACGGTGCCGCGGATCGCCGCGATGCGCTCGGCGGGGTCGGCGATTCCGATCGGCGCGGCGAACAGCGCACCGGCCCACTTGTTGCCCCCCATCGGGTCGTCGTCCTTGCGCAGCGACACCGGCATCGCCATCGGCAGCCGGTCCAGCTGCACGCCGTGCCGCTCGTGGTAGATCCGCAAACCGCCCAGCAGGGCCGCGACGAACGCGTCGTTGACCGATCCGCCCGCGGCCTTGCCGGCCGACTTCAGGCCCGCGAGGCGACATTCCAGCGTGCCGTAGCGCCAGACGCGCCCGGTGCGCGCGCGCAGCAACGGCGACGGGGTGGCCGGCGGCGGGGAGAGCACCCGGCGCAGTGAGGCGGCGTAGTGCAGCGCCCGCCCGGCCGCCTCGCCGGGCCGCATCAACAGCTCGACACCGGACCGGGCCGCGGCGGCGGCGGCACCCGGGGTGGTGAGGAGCCGTTCGCCGATCTCGTCGACGGCCAGCCGGATCGAGTCGGTGTCGTGCACACCGTTGTCGCTGGGTGCGGGCCGCGGCTTGTCGGCGGTGTGCTCGCGGGTGCGGCTCTGCACCGAGGACAACAGTTCGATTCCACCCATGCCGTCGGTGAGCGAGTGGTGCATCTTCAGCAGGTAGGCGCCGCGGCCGCCGTCGAGTCCCTCAACAAGGCGGGCCTCCCACAGCGGGCGGTTGCGGTCCAGCGGCACCAGTGCGAACGCCGCCGCGTGATCCAGCACGGCGCGCAGCGTCCCCGCGCCGGGCAGCCGGACCCGGCGCAGGTGATAGTCCAGCCGGAAGTGCTCGTCACGCACCCAGGCCGGCGGCCCGACCGGCACGACGGGATCCACCACCCGTTCGCGGGTGCGGGGAATCAGCTGCGTTGCCCATTCGTGCGCCGTGACAAGGCGATCCCAGTCCGGCGCGGTGTCCAGCAGCATCACCGACAGGATCGTCGACGACTGCTGCGGGTGGCGCTCGGATCGCCACATCAGCGCCTCGAACTCGGTCATCCGCGGGCTGCGCCCCCACTCCGAGGCCTTGGACCAGGCTTGCAGGTTCGCGTCGGCGACGGTGTGATGCTCGCTCATGGCACCTCCCCGGGGCTCGGCCAGTCATCGAGGGTGTCGACGAACTTCTGCCGAACTTCGGCAACCCGAGCGTTGTAAGGATAGGACCCCAACCGCGCATGACGAGGGCGTTTTTCGACCACGCCGCACCGATCGATCACCGGGGCCATCCCAGTTCGACCACCGGTTAGGCGCACAGCATGGATCAGCATTATCGGCGTGGCTGTCTCATTCTCGGTTCCGCACTAAGGTGCGCACGTGAAGGCAGAGCGTCGAGCAGCGATTTCTGTTCTCGTCACTGTGACCAAGCGTTCCCACCGGGATCGGCGAGGCCCGTCGTAGCGCTCCGGCGGCAGTCGGCGGCGGCTTCGGTGAACCGATGGCCCTTGCCGAGCATGTTGAGGTATCCGTGGGGCAGGTCGGCCTGGCGGCTGAGCGCGACCGGGATTCCGCCGGCCCGCAGCTTGTCCCAGTTTTAGGCGGCTTTTCATCGTCAACGGTCTTCGGATCATGGTGGCGAGTCGCCGACACAACCGACGCTGAGTGCGGCGTGACGCCTCGCCGGTCGCCCAAGCGATAGCCGTCGGCCCACGATGCGTACCCCTCCTATGGAGATCCTCTTGGCGGCGATCTACGGGCAAAGTGTTTGCGCGCCACCACGATCGCCTCTATTGCGTGGCGCCTGTCGCTTGCCGTATCCCGCGTTCGGTGGCGATCGGTGAACGCGAAGTGGGTCGAATGCCCAGAATCTGCACACAGGCCTCAACATAGGTCGCCACGATCTCGATGAGGATGCGTGGGCCCGCGAACTCCGAAGGGCAGACGTCTCCTGTTTGCTCCCGCCACCGATGTAGCCGAACCGCCAGGTTATTGGCGATCTCTTCGACGCGGTCCCGGTCGTCGCCGACAAACAGATTGTTCAGCTCGCTGGGGTCCTCGAGCAGGTCGTAGAGTTCGCGGGCCGGCCGTGGACCCGCCACAAATGGCGCCACCACTTTCCCGGAGGGGCTGTCCTGAATGTCCAGCGGTAGATCGACAAGGGGTCCTCTCGCGTAGTTCTCGATGTAGCTGTATTCCTTGGTGCGAATGGCGCGCATCGGATCAAATGAGTCGTGATAGGTCTTCTCGGTGAACACCTGCTCGCGAACCGCTGCGGTGTGACCGGCCGGTCGGCGCAGATTATCGGCGTGGGAGATACCCTCCACGTCGACTGGTATCTCGATGCCGAACAAGTCGAGCAGCGTCGGCAGCAGGTCTACGCCGCTGAACAGCTCGTCGTACACGCGCGGCGAAATACCCAGCCGCGTGGGCGGGCGGATTATCAGCGAGATGCCGGTACCGGCGTCGTACAGCATTGACTTCGCGCGGGGGAACGGTGCGCCGTGGTCGCTGAAGAACACGATCCAGGTGTTGGCGTCCAAACCTGTCTGGGCAATGGTGTCCAGCAGTCGGCCGACTGCGGCGTCGGCTAGCGCGATCGCACCATAGAAGCTGGCGAGGTCTCCGCGGACCTCCCTGATGTCTGGCAGGTAGTCGGGCACCTCAACATCGTCGAGCGGCGCCGGCGCGTACCGTTCCCGCGGCCAGGGCCGGTGGGTTTCAAAAAAACCGGCCGTCAGCAGGAACGGGTTACCCTCTTGCAGCGGGGCGCTCTCGGTGAGCCATTCCTGGGCTCTGGCGACCACATATTCGCAGTAGGAGTTCGATACGTCGAACTCGTCGAAGCCGAGCCGTGACGGGTATGACGTCTCATGCTGCATCCCGAACAGCGCCGAGTACCAGCCGGCATCGGAAAGGATCTGCGGCAGCGTGCGAACGCCCTCGCGGTACTCAAATCCGTGATGGGCCAGTCCGATCAGGCCGTTGCTGTGCGGGTAACGACCGGTGAACAGGGCTCCGCGCGAGGGTGAGCACTGTGGGGCGGCCGCGTGCGCGCGGGTGAAAAGGATGCCCTCGGCGGCCAATCCATCCAGGCGCGGGCTCGATACCCCGTCATGGCCGTAGACGCCGAGCCAGCGACCAGTGTCGTGCCAATGGACGATGAGCAGATTGTCACCTCGCCGATCCGTCACGCACATCAGCCTGCCCCAGCCGCGACACTTTGCCCACCAATGGGCCAATGAGACTCACCCCTTAAACATCGTCGACGCTGGCCGCCAACTCCAGGTCGGGGTGGGCCCGCGGCACGATAGTGCCGCAACAGAGCCAACGTGTCGTTGAAGCTGTGGGCCGAATACCCTGCGTTGACCGATACGAATGCACCCCCGCGCCGCTGGTAGCGGGTCAGCCGGTCGACTTCGCTGTCGGTCTGGAGCGGCAGACAGGTGTGTTGACCCCACAGGAGCGACGTCATGAATACCGATATCGCATCATCGCGCCCGCAAGGCCGGTTGCCGATCCACACGCGCCGGTTGACCATCCGCCCCCTTCGACCAAACGACGTCGAGGCGATGCACGCGGTGTATTCAGACCCCGACGTGACACGGTTCATCCCGGGTGGGGTTCGCGACCAAGACGGCACTCGCCGCAGAGTCGCCGAGCTCATCGCCCATCAGGACCGTCACGGTGTGAGCAAATGGGCTGTGACCCTATCTGATTCGGGACTGTGATCGGTGACTGCGGGCTCCAATTCCTACCGGGCCGTCCCGAGCTGGAATTGGGTTTTCACTTTGCGCGGGCGCACTGGGGACGCGGCTATGCCACTGAAGCTGCATCGGCATGCGTGGAATGGGCGCTGGCCAGCCGAACCGAGCGAATCCTCGCCGTTGTGGACCCGCAACACCACTCGTCTCAACACGTGTTGACCAAACTCGGCATGCAACCCATCGGACGCGAGCATCTCCTCGGCCGCAGTTGGCTCGTCTACGAGGCCGGCCGCGACCACTAGTTTGACCCCGTATCGAATCGCGGCTGGCGGCCGTCGGCGACAGTGGTCCCCGTGCGAGCGAGTTGGCGGCGGAGTTCCGGGTTTTCTCCGTGAGCTTGTTCGAGGCCCTTTGCTCACCAGCCCCGATCCTCCCGACGGCTAAAGCCGCCGGTCCCCCCGGGGCACAGCGATGGGGCACCGGCCTTCGATAGGGGCCGGTTCCCAACGAGGTTGTGGTGCAAGTCCGCTCGCTGTCGGCCAGGCACGGTCATCATCACAGGTGGCGCGGGTGGCGGTGCGGACGCGGCACTCTGGGTCGAGGGTGCGGCTTGTGTCGCGGTGGGGTTCGTAGCCGCCGGCCAGCCTGCGTGGCGACGAAGACGATCGATTCGAACAACACCAGCTCAGCAGTTCCGTATCGGCGCAAGGCCGTTGAACAGACCGCACGATTCGGTCAACGCCGGCCCATAGGTGACCGAGCCGCACTCGCACTCCCAGCAGATGTGCCTGCCCCAGGAGCACGAAATGGTGCCGACGATCATGTGTCCCGGCAGCAGCCAGTGACCACGCGTGCAGCGTTGGGGTGGTCGGTCCATCCACTGCGTCTGGGAGCCATGAATCAGCTCGCTAACATCAGCAGTCACACGCATCACACTCCCATCCCCCGCGTCGGCTAATCCAGGGCGCCACCGGAATCGTTATTCTTCGTTGTCTCCCGTTAACCGTGTCGTTGTCGCTCGCGGGTCGGCGCACACTCGGCAGAGTTGACTTTCGTGCCGCCGTCGAGCCTCGAACACACCGGTTACGCTGCGCCGACGCGACTTCGACGCCCGTCAAGGCTGAAGGCCGAAGCTCTCGCACAGCAAAGGTTCAGCACGGACCCGGCTACACATCAGCCGGAGGCATTTTCGACATCGGCGGTGGTGTTGCTCGCCCGCAGCGTCGCCCGTTGCATCCCCTCGCGCACCCAGGACGTCACGGACATCGTCCTCCAGATATCGGCTTTTACCGTGCGCTAATCGGCGGGACTGTTGGCGTCGAGGGTTGACTGCCACGCGCGGCGCTTGCTTGCCCTGGTCCAAGCTCCAGGCCGTAGGATCGCCGGGAGCCCGGGGTCAGTTGGACAGATGAGGCGGGGACGTGCACAGATTCGTTCGGGTCGGCGCCTTCGTCTTCGTGCTGGCGCTTCTGCCCGTAGGCGGCGGTGTGGCCTCGGCTGAGCCGGTCCCGATGGCGGATGTGACGCAGTCGGCGGACACCGACGAGGGTTGGCATGTGAGCACCTCGTTGACCCAGATGACCCTCAATTCGGTTCCCAACATGGCAGCGACCGCCTTCACCAGGGAGGGATTCGTCACCGCAAAGGCCGAGGCGGACATCGACGGCAACGGCAAGACGCCGGTGAACGCGGGCACCCTGATCCTGGGCGCACTGTTGGGATGCCAGATCGACCTGAGCCAGGGTGTGAGTCTGGGCCTCGACGCCGACTTCGGCATCGGCCTTAGCTTCATGCCAATCAGCCCGTTCGCCTACGCGGATATCAATCCGAATATTTCGGTGAATCTGCTGCCGGGCAAGATCGACAACTTGGCTCTTGGGAAGAAGGAACTGAAGGGCCGCAGCGGAGAGATCTCCGTCCACGATGCGGATGTCAAAGTCGATGGCTGCGGCGGTCCGGTGTCCGTGCGGCTGTTCGCGTACACCGAGGTCAGCACCGACAAGGGCGACGACAGCGTCAACACGTTCGGGGACATCTTGAACCTGTGAGTCCGTGACCCCGGTGCTGATTTCGTCGGCCTTGGCATCCTCGCGGTTTCGCTTGTCGCACAACGCGGACCGGACGACCGCTACAACGGGGAGAAGCCGAGGCCGTAGTGCCGGACCCGCGAGTCTGATCGTCGCAGGGCAGACTGCATCCAGCAGGAACTCGGTGCTGAGTCCCTACAGCGTGTGCATTCTCAGTTTGGGTGGTCCCGGTCGGCTGGTGCCGACCGGGACCTCGGTTGACTTCGTGCGTCTACGCGCAACGAAGCGGGTGCAGCAGGTCGAAAAGCGGCCCGGCGCAAGGGCCTACCCACCATGGGGGCGCGGCCCAGCCAACCGGCGGGGCCCAGCCTGCCGGCGGAATCCAGTCAGGTGGCGGAACCCAGCCTTCCGGCGGAATCCAGCCAGGCGCCGGATAGCCGTTGTTCCACCCCGGGCCCCACTCGGGGTGATCCCAATCACGATGGGGCCCCCAATCCTGGCTCCAGCCAACATGATCTGCCGGTCTCTGCTGGGCGGCGGGCTCAGCGGCCGAAGCCACTGCTGGAAACGCCAACGCTCCGGCAAGACAGGCGCTGGCCGCAGCTAGCGTCAATGCTTGAAGCGATGTTCGCGGTTTCATTTGTACTGCTTCCCTCCATTGCGTGACCTCCCAACCCGAATTCGACGGTAGGACGTCCGCATTAGAATGCGATTAGAGCGCGGGCAAGACTCGCTGCAAGGTCACTGTGAACACACGCGCATGCAGATTGACCAGTCTGAACGGGTTCCCAAAGAGGCCGCGTGCGTGTGGCTTCTATCGTGACAAGTGATGCAATTGTTTCTCAAGTGGGCACGGCTGATCGGTCAAAATCTCAGATTCGACCGCGACGGGATCGCCGGCTCGGCCTTGTGGAATCGCTGGCGAAATCCTGCAGGCTTTGGTGCGCCTCGCGGTGTCGCGGTCACGGGGTACCAGGCCGACCAGTCCGGGGCCGAGCTGACCGGCGACCCGTTGGCATTGGCGTCAGCGCTGCGCAAGATCAGCGCAGGCGTCGAGGTGGCGCCGCTGCAGCCACAACCGCCGCTGGCCGATCAGGCGCACCTGATCGGTCCGGGGAGCGGATCGGCAAGCTGTTCTCAACCCACCTCGCCGATGGCTGAGCGGATCGCCCGGCTGGAGGCGATGGCCCGCGGCTGACTGCTGCGTTACCGGTGGATGATGCATTTGGAGGTGCTGGGTCGCGATGGCAGAGATGGCGGCAGTTGACGGATCAGTTCTACCTTTTCCCACGACCGCATCGGCCAGCACGGCCGGCTACACGCTCGCCGAGTCGACCCACCGCCGTCGAGAGGAAGTCCGTCGGCTGCCCGCAGATGCGCCGAACATCCTCATTGTTTTGCTTGACGACGTCGGGTTCGGGCTGTCCGACGTGGTGGGCGGCGAAGTGAGCACACCTGCTTTCGGGCGCATTGCCCGCAACGGCATCTGTTACAACACTTTTCACACCACGTCGATCTGTTCCCCGACCCGCGCTGCGCTGCTTACCGGTCGCAACCACCACCGTGTGCATTCCGGCACGATCGCCGAACGCGCGGTGGACTGGGACGGCTACACCGGCGTGATCAGCAAGGACACCGCGACGGTCGCCGAAGTCCTTCGGCACTACGGATACGCCACGGCCGCGTTCGGTAAGTGGCACAATTCCCCGGCCACCGCGACGACGGCGATGGGGCCGTTCGATCGCTGGCCCACCGGGCACGGCTTCGACTACTTCTACGGATTCATCGCCGGCGAGACGTCCCAGTGGGAACCGCGGCTGTATGAGAACCTCAATCCAATCGAGCCGCCACACGACGAGGCCTATCACCTGTCGGAGGACTTGGCGGACAACGCCATTTCGTGGCTGCGCAGGCACGAGGCGTTCGCGCCGGATCATCCGTTCTTCATGTACTGGGCCTCCGGCGCCGCCCACGGCCCACATCACGTCTTCAAGGAATGGGCGGACAAATACGTGGGGAAGTTTGACGACGGCTGGGACAACTACCGGGAGCGGGTCTTCGCCCGTCAGAAAGAACGTGGATGGATCCCCGCCGACGCCGAGCTGACGCGACGCGCCGACACCATGCAGGGCTGGGCAGACATACCCGAAGCGCAGCGGCCCTTCCAGCGACGCCTGATGGAAGTCTTCGCCGGCTTCCTGGAGCACGTCGATGTTCAGGTCGGCCGCATCCTCGATGAGCTGGACCGACTCGGGACGACCGACAACACCATCGTCTTCTACATCTTCGGCGACAACGGCTCAAGTGCGGAGGGGCAGAAGGGTAGCATCAGTGAGCTGTTGGCGCAGAACAACATTCCCACCACGCCCGAAGAGCAATTGGCCGCCCTCGACCAGGTCGGCGGACTCGACGCCCTGGGAACACCCAAGACTGACAACATGTATCACGCGGGTTGGGCCTGGGCGGGCAACACACCGTTTCACCACACCAAGCTGGTGGCCAGTCATTTCGGGGGCACCCGCAACCCGATGGCCGTGGCATGGCCGCGGCGCATCGCGCCGGACAATACGATGCGCAGTCAGTTTCATCATGTGAACGACATCGTTCCCACTATCTACGAGATCCTCGGCATCCCCCATCCCCGCGTCGTGGATGGACATGAGCAGCAACCGATGGACGGAATAAGCCTGGCATATACCTTCGACAACCCGGGTGAGCCGACCCGCAAGAAGGTGCAGTACTTCGAGAACAGCGCCAGCCGCGGCATCTATTCGGAAGGCTGGTTTGCCTGCGCGTTCGGGCCGTTCGTGCCGTGGGATACCCCAGGTACGGCGCAGCGGCTCGCCAACTGGGACGCCAATACCGAGCCGTGGGAGCTCTACCACATCCACGAGGACTTTTCCCAGGCCAACGACCTCGCGGCCGTCCAGCCGGACAAGTTGGAAGAGTTAAAGGCCCTGTTCAGGGAAGTGTCGCGGGACAACCTGGTGTGGCCGGTCGGAGCGGGGTTGTGGCTGCGGATCCATCCCGAGGACCGGGTCACGTCTGGATACACCCGGTGGCGATTCGATGAGTCGTGCACCCGGATGCCAGAGTTCACCGCCCCGGGTTTGGGCAGGCAGGACAGCCACATCGAGATCGTGCTCACGGCGCCGGAACAAGCCTGCGGCGTCCTGTACGCGTTGGGCGGGTTTTCGGGTGGGCTGACGCTGTTCATGGAATCGGGTTTCCTTGTCTACGAGTACAACATGTTGATCATCGACCGGTTTCAGGCGCGCAGCCGCGCTCCGATCCAGCCCGGCGAGCATGTCATCGCCGTTGATACGAGATTTGACTCCCCGCAGCCGATGGCGCCTGCGATGGTGACACTGCAGGTGGACGGCAACGAGGTCGGCAAAGTCGTGGTGGCGCGCACTGTTCCCGGCGCGTTTACCGCCAGCGAGACCTTCGGGGTGGGAGTGGATCTCGGCTCGCCTGTTTCGCCAGACTACTTCGACCGCCGCCCCTTCCGTTTCAGCGGAACCATCAAACGCGTGGATGTCGAAGTGTTCCCACCAGGATCAGGTCAGCCGGAGGTTGGCACAAAATAATCCCGCCAGTTCACGTCCCAAAGTCACCGTGCTTCAGTGTGCGCGGCCCGGCGGCGATGCCACCAGGCGTACAGAAGGCCGAATACGACGGTAACGGCGACGTATATCAGGATGGCCGCCACGAAGCGTTGGTCGGGATAGTTCGTCGCCGCGATCGCGACAGCAGTGCCGGGGTGGCGGCATGCGGTCGAGAATGCGAGCACCGCTGAGTTCTCGGGATCGGGGCCACCCATGACGTGCCCGACGGCGAACCCCGTCGCAACGAATACCGTGATGGCGATGATGGTGCCGTTACCGACGAGGCGCCACATGCCGGGCGCTGCGGCGATCAACAGCACGGCCACCGCGACCGGCAACAGCATTTTGCCGACCCGTTCTACCCGTTTGGCGATCTTGTCGGCGAGGCCGGGCGCCAGGGCCCGAGTCATCATGCCGGCCAGTAATGGCAGAAGAATCGATGTCGACATGATGACCGCGACGGCCAGCGGTGTCATGACATACGGTCGACGGAAAATCGAGCCGAGCACCCGTACCGCCAGCGGGACCAGCGCAATGGACAGCACAGCCAGCGCGACCATCAACCCAAGCCCGTAGCGCGGGCCTCCGCCGGCTTTGACTTCCCGGCTCGGCAGCAGTGGCGGCAGCGGTGAGATGGCCAGCGCTACCAGCGCGATCTCGACCGTGGGAGTGAAATCGAACCATCGAGCCAGTGCGACGGCCACCACCGGCATCACCATCAGGACGGCGATCAGCGACCGCGCAAGCAAGCCCGGGCGCCGAAGCAGATGCAACAGATCCGCGAAGTCCGCTCTGAGCCCATAGCCGAACACGACTGCGGCCATGCTGACTTGGAATATGAGTATGACGAGATGTTTCAGACCCACGGGGCCTCAGCTCTGAAGCTCACGATGACACCGCGCCGATCGTCACGCAAAGCGTTATTGCTTCGCGAGCGCAATCCTCATCTGCGCTTCGTAATCTTCGACCTGATCGCCGCTCACATCGACGATCACGCGGCGGACGCGGCCGCTGAACCGAAACGGCGGTGTGTATTCCGGTGTGACGGACGCACCCGTGTCAGCGCCGACGAGCATCGCACCGCCCTGGGCCAGACGGATCGGCGTGGTCACCGGCAGGTCCCCGTTACCAACCTCAGCGCCGTCGACGAACAGACTGACCCGGCCCGGAGTTCCTTTGCCGTCCTTGATATCCGGTTCGCCGGTCGGCCGGAATTCCATGCTCAGGAAATGGCGGCCGGTCGGTACCGGCGTCTGCGACTTGACGTAATAGATGTCTTTGGCCACGTAGTTGTGTGCGAAGCTCAGCAACCCGCCCTGAATGTAGAACGCGATGCCGCCGTCATTGCCGCCCATGCTCAGCAATACGCCCTCAGCGCCGTCGGTAGCCTCGACTTCCGCGGTGATCGAGTACGGCCGATTCAGAATTTTGGGCGCCGCCGCAGCCGGAATGGACTGTGTCCCTGGGTAAAGCACGTAGCGGTCGCGGCTCAACGCGATCTGCGGGCGCTCGTCGGCGATGCGGGCAACCCCGCGGCTGTCGATCGGCAAGACGTTGTACTTGCCCGCCTCGGTGTACCACATTCCGATCATCGCGATCAGCCGGGCGCGCTCCTGGGCGGCGAGGTTCTTCGTCTCGGCGACGTCGCTGTCCACGTGGTACAGCTCCCACCCGTTGGCGTCGAGTTCGTTGAGGATGTCGGCAGTGATGACGGCCCCGAGCGTCCGCCCGGATTCGGTGAACGACGTTCCGGGCCAGGGACATACGGCGCGCCAGCCATCGTGGTAGATCGAGCGGTGTCCCAGCATCTCGAAGTACTGGGTGGTGTGGTGGGTTGGCGCCGCTCCGTCGTCGAATGTGTGCTGGAAACTGACGCCCTCGATGGGCGATTGCGTAACCCCGCCGATCGCCCTCGGCGCTTGTATCCCGAGAGCGTCGAGAACGGTGGGCACCATGTCGATGATGTGGGTGTACTGCGTCCTGATTTCGCCGCGGGCTGCGATACCCCGCGGCCAGCAGACGATGAACGGGTCGGACGTGCCGCCACGGTATGTCTCGCGTTTCCACCGGCGAAATGGGGTATTGCCGGCATGCGTCCAGCCCCACGGAAAGTGGTTAAAGGCGGTGGGGCCGCCGATCTCGTCGATGTGGGCCAAACCATCTTCCACAGTGTCAGCGACGTTGTTGAAGAACCGGCACTCGTTGACCGAACCAGTCGGTCCACCTTCGGCACTGGACCCGTTGTCGGAGATCAGCATGATCAGCGTGTTGTCGTATTCGCCGAGGTCCTTCAGGAACTGGATGAGCTCACCCAGGTAATGGTCGGTGTGCTCGAGGAAGCCGGCGAAGACTTCCATCATGCGGGCAAAGAGGCGACGCTCGTCGTCTGACAGCGTGTTCCAGTCTTGGACGTCCGGATCGTGACGGGACAGTGCGGCATTCGGCGGCACTACGCCGAGCTTCTTTTGCTTGTCGAATACCTGTGTGCGGTAGGCGTCCCAGCCGGCGTCGAACTTCCCTTTGTATCGGTCGACCCACTCCTTGGGTACGTGATGCGGCGAGTGCATCGCTCCGGGGGCGAAGTACAGAAAGAACGGCTTGTTGGGCGCGACCTGCTTGGCGTCGGCGATCATCGCCGTGGCCTTCTCGACGAGGTCCGGTGTCAGGTGGTAGCCCTGCTCGGGTGTCGTCTCGGGTTCGGTCTGCGAATTGTCACGTACCAATTCGGGGTAGTACTGGTGGGTGTCCCCGCCGAGGAACCCGTAGTAGCGCTCGAACCCTCGGCCTAGCGGCCACCGCTCATACGGCCCGGCCGCCGTCATCGTCTCCTCGGGCGCCAGGTGCCATTTCCCGACGCAATAGGTGTTGTAGCCCTCGCCGTTGAGGATCTCCGACAAGAATCCATTCTCGAACGGGATATATCCATCGGACCCCGGATAACCGGTCGACCCGTTGGTCAGGCACGCCAGATGATTCGAGTGGTGGTTGCGACCGTTGAGAATGCAGGAGCGCGACGGCGAGCACAACGCGGTGGTGTGCATGTTGGAGTAGAGCAGGCCGTCGGCGGCCAGCCCGTCGATGTTCGGCGTGGCGATGGGGCTGCCGTAACAGCCAAGGTGGCCGAAACCCATGTCGTCGATGACGACGAACACGACATTCGGCGCCCCCGCGGGGGCCCGTTTCGGTGCCGGCCACGCTGGTGTCGACTCGTCGGGAGTGCGGCCCATGATGCCCGGAAAAGTGGTGCCAGGCTGATACTCGGTTAGTGCCATGGCTTCTCCTAGCCTTGCTGCGATGTTGTATTCGCACTAACGGGATCGGGCGGATAGCTGGTGCATTTTCTGGCGGGGCGGGAAGTCCTGGAACGTCGATATGAATCGCATAGTCGGCTCCGCCGCCGGCCCGTAGAGCCACGCGTGGTTTTCCCGCCACTCGTCGAACCCGCGGGCATCATGAAACCGTTCGAACGGGTCGAGCTTGAGATTGGTGATCAACGGGGTGGCAAGGTTTTGCTGGATGCCGCTGAACCAGCGGTCTGGGTCTTAAACAGCAGCTTCCAGTCTCCGTCGCTCATGAGCACAGCCTGTCACGCGTCGCCTGCGCCTACCTGATATTGACTCTCGCGTCAGCGCTAATGCAGTCCGGAGATGGCGGGTGCCAAACGGGTTTCACCGGCGGGATGTCGAATCGGTGAACCGCAATAGCTAAGGGGATTCGAACCCCTCCCGACGACCGCAGGACCGGGACGTGGATAGTCTTCCTAGCTTTTGTCTTCGCGAGCCAACGGATCGTGCAGGGCGTCACGCACGGATTTGCGAGCCACCGTCTCCTTACTCGATGGCATCGCCATAGATGTCCAATAGCCGGAACCTGGTCGCATCTAGGCCCTCGCCGAGAACTGCGATAACCCGCTTCAGCAACTCGTACCCCAGTTCGTGATCCTCTTCGCACTTATCGCGCAAGCACGTACCGTCAAACACGATCGCTCGCGTCATCTCGGTCGCGCGCCCATCGAACCGCCAGTTGTACGGCGGTACCAACCACGACCATCCGAGGATGTCGCCGGTGCCGAGCGTCTGAATCGTCAGACCGCCGTGGCCGGGAACGGAGATTTCGAGCGCGACCGTGCCCGCGCGAATGAGATAGAAGCGATTGGCTTCCCGCCCTGCAGAGAAGAGCAACTCACCGGCGTTGAAGCGGACGTTTGACGCACAGCCGACCGCCAACTCCACATAACGCGGGTCGAGCCCCTTGAAGAACGGATGCCCGGCCAGAACGCCTTCTAGCGTCCTCACTGTGTGTTCCTTTCCCAGTGCCCAGCGTGGCTTGAGGCGGACGATATAGGACTGGGACCGAATTCGTCCGCGATCCTGGAAAAGCGACCGGCACGCAGACACGTCTACGTCGATCTCCTCGATGAGGAGTTGGACATGGTTGCGAACCGCCTCAGCGAGGCGATCGGACGTACTGGGTACCACTTGGAAGGTGTGATTCGCCGCCAAACGAACCCCTGACCTAATCGATGCGAACGAGACAACCTGGACGTTTGGTCGGGCTGAACGCGTTGGCTGTGACAAAACGGCACGTCAGAGCGTTGGAACAGTTGGGTAGTTAAGGCAGTCGTCGAAACTCCTACGGACTGACTGCGGAGTGGCCGTTGGCGAGCTGGTCCGTCGCACTGATGGCTCATGGTGTTCCGATCATCCGAACGCTGTCCACCGGACCCGGTATGGACACCGGCACTCTCGTTGCAAAACTTGGCGTTCGGCGCAAGCTCAGTTCCGCACGGCACCGCACACCATGCCCACCGCGGTCATGCCATCGCTTCGGCCATCGCGATATGCCCCTCGTAGCCCAGCGATGTCGCCAGCGTGCGGTAGCGATCCCGATAGTCGCGATAGGCGGTGTCGTCGCCATGGGCTCGTGCCAATGCTGCGCGCAGCCGCAGCAGGGCAAGTTCTCGTATAACCAAGCCGTCGTCCGTCTGCGCGGCCGCGAACCGCTCGATCGCGGCCTCGGCTTCGGCCACATCACCGTCGGCCCCGCGCTCCAGCAGTGCCTCCACCAGAACACCCGTCGCGGCAACGCCCCACCCCAGCAGCCGTCCGTCGCGGAACAGATCATCGACGACGGCGCGCATGAGCGGTATCGCCTCATCGCGATCTCCACGCCGAGCCCTCTCACGCGCCAAGTACACATCGACGATCGGTAAATCGCCCAGGTTGCGTACCCGGTGCTGGAACACTTCGCTGACCTCGGCCAGCAGCTTCTGCCCGCGGTCACGCTCCGCAGCCGTCGGGCGGTGCACCAGCGCAACGCCCAGCGTCAGCCGGGCCAGGGTCAACGCGAAGTCATCACCGGATCGTTCGGCAATCTGCAGGCCATCCTCGATCTCGCGCACCGCGGAATCGTCGGGCCTCAGCACGCCACAAAGTATTCCTGGCAAGTAGACGTAGCCGACGACCGTGGCGTAGGACATGGCGTCGGCGCTGCGGCCCATGGCCAGGCCGTGCCCCAGGTCGTCGCGCCATCCAGGACGACCCAGGCAATAACGGGCCATACCCCGCGACGTAAAGGCGAGCGCCAATGGAGACCCGAAAAAGAAGTTGCCTTTTGAGGGATCACCGTCGGCCAGGTCGATAGCTCTCTGTGACCACCGCAGCATGTCAGAGTACTCGGCGCTTTCACCCTTGGCGTAGATGGCCGCGGAGGACAGCCCCACGGTCAAAGTCGGATCGCCGACCGACTCGGCGAGAGTCATGGCTTCCGATGCCAGCTGCGACGCCTCGCGCAGCCGGGCCTGGTACCCGCGACCAGCCACCAGCCCTGCCATGGCGATGGCCAATGACGCCTTGTCCCCGGCGGCGGCGCACAACTCCCGCAGTTCGTCAAAGCGGTCCCCGGCCACGTTCACATGGACTCGCCAGGCGGTCCCGCACAACATGGTGCGCGGGGCAATACGCATGGCTGCTCGGTGCGGGTCCGCGGCGGGTAATGCGTCGGCGATCTTTCGGGCACGCTCCCAACTCAGTCGCGCCGCGGCGATGTCGCGGATCGTCGCCCACGTTGCGGCGCGCATGTGCGAGCCGTAGGCGCCATGCAGATCACCGGCGGCCTCCAGATGTTCGGCGATCAGCGCCGCGTTCTGGTCCGCCGATTGCGGCTCGCGGGCTTCGATCGCGGCGGCCAGCCGCCGGTGCAACCGGGCGCGCTCGGATTTCAGTTGTGATTCGTAGGCCACGGTGCGGATCAGTGGATGCCGAAACCCATATTCGGCGCGCGGGGTGAACCGCACCTGGTCGATGAGCTCGGCGGTGATCAGCTCGTCGACGGACGGATCGATGCCCAGGCTGGCCAGCAGATCGCAGCTGAAGCGCGACCCGATGACCGCCGCGGCGCCCAGCGTCTGTTTGGCCGCCGGAGGCAGCCGGTCGATGCGGGCGGCGATGGTCGCCTGCAGCGTTGCCGGCACGCCGAGCTCGCCGACATCGGTGCGGCAGGCGTAGCTGCCGCGCTGTCCGACCAGCACGCCGCGTTCGGCGAGCTCACGGGTGATCTCCTCGGCAAAGAACGGGTTACCGGCCGCGCGCCCGGCGATGAGCTCGCCGATCTCACCCACTGACGGATCGGGGCCTAACAGTTCAGCTACCAGCGTTGACGTTTCCACATCACTCAGCGGTGCAAGGGCAACGGTCTGCGCGCCGGCGACATGCTGCAGGGCTCCCTGGTACTCGGGGCGATAGGTGACCAGAACCATCGAGGGGGTCTGTGGGATCACCGCCAGAAAGTCCGCGAGCATGGATTCGCTGACCTCGTCGATCCAGTGCACATCCTCGACGACAAAGACCGCCGGTTGGGTGCGGGCCAGCTGGGACGAGTTGATCAACGCGGTCAACCGCCGCCGTCGCGCATCCGGGTCGATCTTGGGTAGCTCCACATCGGGATCGGCGACACCCAGCAGGTCATCAAGCAGCACAAGGTCCTGCGGATCGGCGTCGGGAAATTGCGCCCGCACACGTGCCCGCGCGGTCTGATCATCCAAACCGCTTAGCTGCCCGACTGCACGCAGCAGACGCGCCACCACACGGAACGCGACGTCGGTGGCGTGCGATTCGCAAAAGGTGGAAAACACCTCGACACCACGACGTTTCGCAAGCTGCACGGCTTCACGGGCAAGTCGGGTCTTCCCGATGCCAGCAGGGCCGACCACGCCAACCACAGACCCACGTCCACCAATCGACCGATCCAGCATCGCCGCCAACGCGGCCAATTCCCACCCGCGGCCCACCAACATCGATTCCGTGGGACCGGCCCGCTGGCGCAGCGCGGCCATACCCAACAGCCGCCGCGCCGGCACCGGGTTATCGGCGCCCTTAAGATGCACCAGTTCCGGCTCACCCAGCACCGCGGAGTTCTCCACCAGCCGCGCGGTGGACTCGCTGAGCATCACCCCACCCGGCGGAGCCACCGACTCCATCCGCTGCGCCATTCCCACCTGCTCACCAATGGCGGTGTAACCCAAAGGGCCGGCGCCGATATCGCCAGCGATCACCTCGCCCGAATTCAGCCCCACGCGCAACCACAGGTCGATACCGTCGCGGTCTTTGACCTCAGCCGCCAGCCGCGCGGCCTCTTCCTGAATGCCCAGCGCGGCAAGACAAGCGCGGACTGCGTGGTCCTCCAACGCCGCCGGCGCGCCGAACACCGCCATGATGCCGTCACCGGTGAACTTGTCCACCGTGCCGCCGTACCGCTGCACAACCGCCGCGCAGCGGTCGGCGAGGTCGGCCATGATCTCGCGCAACCGCTCCGCACCCACCGCCGCAGCGATGGTCATCGACCGCACCACGTCGGCGAACACAACCGTGACTTGCTTGTACTCGGCCTCGCTCGCCGGTGCGATCAAGGAACCGCAGTCATCACAGAATCGCGCGCCCTCCCGCGACTCGGTGCCACACGTACGGCACACGGTCGCTGCGGTCATCCGACCCTCCGGCCTTCCCGCCCCCGAATCTCCGTTCACCAGCATAGGGAGCTAATGGGAATCGATCAGCGTGCCGTTGACGGGATTTGGTCCCTGTCGAGGGAGGCTGATTACCGAGCCGCCGGTCGGTGAGCACTGTAGTGAACCGGAGTGCATGTCGATTCCTACGGCTAGATTGTGCCCCGGCCGGTTGGTGAGGTCGCCTGTAGCACTGATGGGATGTCGTGCCGGTCGAGCACTGATCCATTAGCTCGTCGCCGGTGTCCTCGGGCTCAAAACAGGTTGATCGATAGCCGTATCGAGGAGGGCAGTGATTGATGATTTTTGTCGGTGATGACTGGGCTGAACAGCATCACGATGTGTATCTGATGGATGAGTCCGGTGAGCGGCTGGGGTCGCGGCGCCTGCCGGAGGGGCTGACCGGTATCCGCCAGCTGCACGAGCTGATCGCGGTGCACGCTGAGGAACCCGATCAGGTGCTGGTCGGCATCGAAACCGATCGTGGACTGTGGGTGGGGGCGCTGACCGCGGCCGGCTATCAGGTGTATGCCATCAACCCATTGGCGGTGGCCCGCTACCGCGACCGCCATCACCTCTCGGGCGCGAAATCCGATGCCTCCGATGCCAAACTGCTGGCCGATCTGGTGCGCACCGACCGGCACAACCATCGCCCCGTCGCCGGCGACAGCGCTGATGCCGAGGCGATCAAGGTGCTCGCCCGCGCCCATCAGAGCCTGGTCTGGACCCGCACGCGCCACACCAACGTCCTACGCAGCGCGCTGCGCGAGTACTACCCCGCCGCGCTGGAAGCCTTCGACGACCTGGCCCACGGCGACGCGCTGGGCGTGCTCGATCGTGCCCCTAGCCCCGTCCAGGGGGCTCGGCTGCCCCTGACCGCGATCCAGTCGGCGCTCAAACGCGGCGGGCGCCAACGCAACATCGCCGCCCGCGCCCGCGAGATCGCCGCCGCGCTGCGCACCGAGCAGCTGGCCGCCCCGGCCCCGGTGACCGCCGCGTTCGCGGCCACCACCCGCGCCACGGTCGGTATCATCGCCGAACTCAACCGCCAGATCGCCGAGCTCGAAACCACGCTGGCCAGCCATTTTGAGACACACCCGGACGCCGGCATCTACCGTTCCCTGCCAGGACTTGGTGTCACACTCGGCGCCCGGGTGCTCGGTGAGTTCGGGGACGACCCGAACAGATACACCGACGCCAAGTCTCGCAGAAACTACGCCGGAACCTCACCACTGACCGTGGCCTCCGGCAAGAAGCGCGCCGTACTGGCCCGCCACGTGCGCAACCACCGCTTGTATGACGCCATCGACCAATGGGCCTTCTGCGCCCTGTCAGCCAGTCCGGGCACCCGCGCTTTCTACGACCAGCACCGCACCGCCGGCGACACTCACCACCAAGCCCTCCGCGCGCTCGGCAACCGTTTCGTGGGCATCTTGCACGGCTGCCTACGCCACCACACGCTCTACAACGAACACACCGCCTGGGCCCACCGCATGCCAGCCGCGGCTTGACACTTCCGAACCTGGGATGTCTAGACGCTCGAGAGGCGGTTTATCGAGTCACCGTCAGCGGCACGCCTCACGCCCCACGACTTGGGCCACACGGCGGCGAGCCTGGCCGTCAGTGCCGGAGTCAATGTGAACCTGCATAAACAGGCGCTGACCTGCGCCGAATGTGGTTCATGTCGTTACGCCAGTTCTCTGTCTCCTGCGGATATGCGTGGCTGTGTTACGTGACGCAACATTGCCGCGGTCCCAGCCCGTGCACTACCTGAGGTTGGGTGTGGGACAACAGCTCTCTCTAACCAAATCGTCGTTGCTACGGATAAGAGTTTCCCTTCATTCCATGGCTGGGCTGGCTGATGCTGGCCGTGGTGCTACTGAGTCAACTGCTGCGCTGGTAGTGCGTGACAACGCCGGGCCGGCGCTGGAGCACCCTGGTGATCGTGCTGCCGAAAGCACCGTTGGTACGCCTCGGTCCGTTTCGGTGGCTGCACCGCCCGAACTATGTGCCGGTGGTGGCCGAGGGGCTGGCTCTGAACCTGACCTCAGTTCCGCCGGCATTGGGGAACGCGGCCTCGCTACGCCCGCTCAAGTGCGACGATTCCGGTGTCAACGTTCGTCAGATCTAGTCGGGAGTGAACGTGGACTTCATCCAGGAACAATTCATCGACCCGGTCAGCAAGGCGCTCTACACATACATCCTGATTTATCTGCTCGTGGCCGTCGGGATCTATTTCACGGTGCGGACCAGACTCGTGCAAATCCGCTACTTCGGGCGGATGCTTCGCCAACTCGGACGGTCGCGCACCCACGACGGCGGCATCTCCTCGTTCCAGGCGTTCGCCGTTGGCCTCGCGTCTCGGGTCGGAACCGGCAACATCGCCGGTGTCGCGATTGCGCTCACGGTCGGTGGTCCGGGCTCGATTTTCTGGATGTGGGTGGTCGCGGCGCTCGGTATGGCTACGGCGTTGATTGAGGCCACGCTTGCGCAGATGTTCAAGGTTCGTTCGGATGACGGCACGTTCCGCGGCGGCCCCGCCTTCTATATCCAACGGGGGCTCGGCTCGCGGGCGGGCGGCGTTCTCTTTGCTGTGCTGCTGGTGTTCACTTTCGGAATAGCGTTCAACATGGTGCAGGCCAACGCGATCAGTGACGTGCTGAAGACATCGCACGCGATCGAGGTGGATTGGACGACACTGGGTCTGGTCGTACTGGCGGCACCGGTGCTGTTCGGTGGGGTCCGCAGAGTAGCCAAAGTGGCGGAATTTGTTGTGCCCATCATGGCTATCGCGTATGTATTGCTGGCTCTGGTGATCGTGGTGGTCAACATCACGAATCTGCCGCGGGTGATCGAGCAGATCCTCGGCGGCGCGTTCGGAATCAGGGAAATGGCAGGCGGTTTCGGCGGCGGTATCGCTGCCGCGATGCTCAACGGGATCAAGCGCGGCCTGTTCTCCAACGAGGCGGGTATGGGCAGCGCACCCAACGTCGCGGCCACCGCGACGGTCTCGCATCCGGTGAAGCAGGGCCTGATCCAGTCGCTGGGTGTCTTCGTCGACACCATGATCGTCTGCTCGGCGACGGCGTTCATAATCCTTGTTTCGGGTCCCGGCGTATACGACCCGGCTCACGCCAGCAGGATGGCGGGGGCGACGCTGACGCAGTCGGCGATCGCCCAAGCCCTCGGATCGTGGACCACCGGGTTGATGACCCTGTTGGTGTTTGTCTTCGCCTTCTCGTCGGTGCTCGGCAACTACGTCTATGCCGAGGTCAACTTGTTCTTCCTGGGCGCCGGTCACAAAGCGATCAATGTGTTCAGAATTCTGGTGCTCATCGCGATCGGTTTCGGCGCGGCGTCGACGTTGGCAACGGTCTGGGCGCTCGCTGACATCGCGATGGGGCTGATGGCTATCGTGAACCTGGTCGCGATTTGCTTGCTGGGCAATTGGGCGTTCGCTGCGCTGAGGGATTTCCACCGTCAGTCGGCGGAGGGCAGGGATCCAATCTTCGTAGCCGGCGAGGCGAACCTACCCGGCGCCCTGGAGGGCGATATCTGGGTACCGCGTGAGCGCCGTCTTGCTGGCGGTGCTGATGACCCCACTGCGTGACAGAGAGCTTAGAGCGGCTCACCCACCCAACTTCCTCACCAAGGCACAAGAGATTGTTTGCTTGATTCAGAATTGATCGACGCCTCGGCCTGACTAACATGCCATGGCCGGTCCGGTCGTTGGTGAAGCCATCAGCGGCCCACAAAGTTTGCCATATCTGATGATGTCTCGGCGGGCGTAGTGCACCGCAACCGCATAGGGTCTCATCTGCGCCTTTATCGTGGAGCTAAGGGGATTCGAACCCCTGACCTACTCGATGCGAACGAGTCGCGCTACCAACTGCGCCATAGCCCCTGGTCGCTAGCAGGTTACCAGCCGAGGCCGATCACCCGTAAACCAAGCGGGCCCGCCGGGCGATCGCGGCGACCTACTGGCCGGCGGCTCGCGGCAGGTGGTAATCCATCGGGCCGGGCGCGTAGTCCAGGTGCTCGAAAATCGGATCCTCGTCGTCAATTTCGAGCACCACGGCTCCGGGCCGCCCCAGCCGCGAGGGCACCAGGTCGAAGTCTCGATCGGTGGTGTTCTCGACCCCGAGCCGAGACCGTGCCATCCGCTGCATGCGCCGCCGCCGCAAACGTTCCTCGATGCGGGTCTGCCGCCGCAGATACGCCAAATACAGCACGGTGACGGCGCCTATGGTGGCGCACATCCAGTTCCCATCTGGCCACACCGTGAATGCCGCGCCGGCCGAGACGACCAGCGCCAGCGCCATCACGGACACCGTCCGTTTGCGGAACTTGTATTTCCGCGCACTGACCGCGGCCGCGGTCTTCGACTCGTACCTCCGGCGACGGGACGCGGCCGGCGACACAGTGGTCGGCGGCTCGTCGCCTGACTCAAGACCCGAAGTGTCCTCGACGTATTCGTATTCGTCCTCGGTGCCGTCGTCCTCGGATGCGACGGGCTCTTCGGCCTCGTCCTCCTCCGCCTCGTCGAGTGCCTCGTCTTCGTCCAGGTCTTCGGCGACCGGCTCTTCGGCGACCGGCTCTTCGGGTTCAGGTTCGGGTTCTGGTTCCGGCTCGGCTTCGACGGCTTCGCTCGAGCCGACCGGTAGCGCGCCGGAGTCCTCCTCGACGACATCGACGTCGAGATAGTCGGCCTCGTCGTCGACCACCACATCGTTGACGCCGGTCACCACGACCGCCCGCCGCGGCGTTTCGGCCCCTTCGTCGTCCAGGTCATCGTCGAGGTCTTCGGCCGGCTGCCAGTCCGGATCGCTGTAGTGGCCCGCTGCCGGGCCGCGCCTCAGTTTGCGGCCCGCAGCGCTGTTGAGCACCCGCGTGGCCAGTGCGACATCGCTGGTACGACGGACGGCGTCGCGCTTGCTGATCAGCATCGGAACGAGGACGAACAGCCAAAGCACCACAAGAGAGATCCACAGAAGTGATTGGGGGACGCTTGGCATGCTGCCTGCTCCTTTCAGCGCCAGGCTAGGTCCGTGATCAGCGCGAAGGCATGAGGCGCGCCGGTCCCAATAGAAGAAGTAGCGATGACGATGACAATTACACACCTGTAATTCGATGCAGACAAGCACCAAGGGCCACTTAAGTCACATCTGTAACACGCTTAGGACCAGGTCGCGTGGCCGGCCCGCACCAACGCCGACGTGACGGACCCGTACACCTCTTCGACCGTGATGGCCACCAGCAGGTGATCACGCCATCCCCCGTCAACGTCCAAGTAACGCTGCAGCAGCCCTTCCTCCCGGAAGCCGACCTTCGCCAGCACGCGTCGGCTCGCCGCGTTCTCCGGCCGGACCGTGGCCTCCACGCGATGCAGCATCACCGGCCCGAAGCAATGGTCGAGCCCCAGTGCGAGCGCCGCGGTCGCCACTCCCCCGCCCGTCGCCGTACTGGCGACCCAATAACCGATCCACGCCGAGCGCAAAGCACCGTGGGTGACGTTGCCGATGGTCAGCTGGCCGCAGAACAGGCCGTCAAGCTCGATCGCGAACGGCAGCATCCGGCCCTTCCGCGCCTCACCACGCAGCCCGGAACAGACCGGCGGCCACGCCGAAATGCTCTGCCGCGCTTCCCAATCCGAATCGGCGGTCGGTTCCCACCGCTCGAGGTAGCCCCGGTCGGCCAACCGGATGCGGCTCCACTGCGCCGCGTCGCGCATCCGCACGGGTCGAAGCCGGACGACGCCGGCCGGCACCCTGATGGGCCCAACCGTCGCGGGCCATCCCGGATGTATGGACGTAGAACGGAGAATCTTCACGCGCCGCCGACTCCGTTTCTCAGCCGCGCTGGGCCAGGAACGCGACGCTGACGATCTCGCCCGTCCGGATCTGTTCGGCGTCACTCGGCACGACCACGAGGCAATTCGCCTCGGCCAGCGTGGCGAGCAGATGCGATGACACACCGGGCGCGGCGAGCGCCTGCACCAGGTATTCGCCGGTGTCCTGATCCCGCATCAGCTGCCCTCGCAGGTATCCCTTGCGACCGGGGACCGACGAGATCGGCGACAGTGTGCGGGCCTCGACGACGCGGCGCATCGGCTGGCGCTTGCCCAGCGACAACCGGATCAGCGGGCGCACCATCACCTCGAAAACCACCAACGCGCCGACCGGGTTGGCGGGCAGTAGAAACGTCGGCACCGCTTCGGGACCCAGCTGTCCGAAACCCTGCACCGAGCCCGGATGCATCGCGACGCGGCTGACCTCCATCTCGCCGAGCTTGGACAACACGGACACGACATTCTCGGCGGCCGAGCCGACGGCCCCGGCGATCACCACCACCTCTGCCCGGTTGAGCTGGCCTTCAACGATCTCGCGAAGTTCCTTGGGGTCGGTGCTGACGATCCCGACCCGGTTCACCTCGGCGCCGGCGTCACGCCCGGCCGCCGCCAGCGCATAGGAGTTGACGTCATACACCTG
This sequence comes from uncultured Actinomycetota bacterium, assembly GCA_963811535.1. GTDB lineage: Bacteria > Actinomycetota > Actinomycetes > Mycobacteriales > Mycobacteriaceae > Mycobacterium. The sequence continues at coordinate 1,622,509 of CAWERF010000006.1, forward strand.
GCCGTTGCCGGGCGTGCGGTTGATGTCGACCAACTCACCGCCGACACTCATCACCGATAGCCGCGGCCGCGGGTGGACCAGCACGCGCTCCCTGCCCACCGCCGCGAGCAGTCCCACTTGCGCCGCTCCCACGATGGTGCCGGCGCGCACGGCGACGTCACCCGGCTGCACATCGTCGCCCGCGCGTCGGACGTAGGCGCCGGACCTCACCGCCCGCAGCACCCGGACCTTGGACTGGCCGCCGTCGGTCCAGCGCAGCGGCAACACCGCGTCGGCCAGCGTCGGCATCGGCGCGCCCGTTTGTACCCGCGCCGCCTGCCGTGGCTGGAGCCGACTGGGTGTCCGGGCGCCGGCCTCGATCTCGCCGACGACCGGGAGCCGCACCTCGACACCTTCCGGCTCGACATCGGCATCCTCGGTGAGATCGTCGGACTCGCCGACGCTGGCCACATCCACACTGCGCACGGCGTATCCGTCGATGGCGGCCTGGTCGAACCCCGGCAGCGGGTGTTCGGTGACCACTTCTTCGGCGCACATCAGGCCCTGTGCCTCGGCGATCGCGACCCGCACCGGCCTCGGGGCGACCGCGGCGGCCATTACACGAGCCTGCTGCTCCTCCACCGAACGCACAGCACGCCTTTCTGCCGTCGAATGTGGGCCCGGCACGCGCCTACTGTTAGGTCAAGCCCAATCGTTCGACCAACCAGCGCCGCAAGTCTGGGCCATAGTCGTCACGATCCAATGCAAAGTCAACCGCAGCTTTGAGGTAGCCGCCGGGATTTCCCAGGTCGTGTCGAGACCCCCGGTGCACGACGACGTGCACGGGGTGGCCCTCGTCGATCAGCAGCGCGATCGCGTCCGTCAGCTGGATCTCACCGCCCGCGCCGCGCTGGACCCGTCGCAGCGCGCCGAAGATCGCCCGGTCCAGAACGTAACGACCCGCGGCCGCGTACGGCGACGGCGCATCCTCGGCCTTGGGTTTTTCCACCATTCCCTTGACGCGCAACACATTCGGGTTGTCGGAGTCGGGAACTTCCTCGACGTCGAACACGCCGTAGGCGCTGATTTCCCGGGGTGACACCTCGATGGCGCACAACACCGTGCCGCCGCGCTCGGCGCGCACCTTGGACATGGTTTCCAGCACGCCGGTGGGCAGCACGAGGTCGTCCGGCAGCAGCACCGACACCGCGTCCTCGTCATCCGACAGCACCAGTTCCACGCAGGCGACGGCGTGACCGAGACCGAGCGGCTCGGCCTGGACCACCGATTCGACCTTGATCAGGGCCGGAGCGCGGCGCACTTTCTCGAGCATCGCCTCCTTGCCGCGCGCCTGGAGCGTCCCCTCCAGTACCAGGTCTTCGACGAAGTGGGCAACGACGCCGTCCTTGCCTTCCGAGGTGATGATGACGAGCCGCTCGGCGCCGGCCTCGGCCGCCTCGGCCGCGACGAGCTCGATGCCCGGGGTGTCGACGACGGGCAGCAACTCTTTGGGGATGGTCTTGGTTGCCGGCAAGAATCGGGTGCCCAGGCCGGCGGCCGGCACGATCGCGGTCCGGGGTATCGCTGCGGTTGGCCGTGTCATCACTGACACCCTAACGCCAGCAGGCGCTGGACTCTCTGTTCCATTGCTGTAATCCCCCTGTCATCGTGTACCGGTGGCGCTCACGTTAAAGGACCGCATCAGGGCAGATCGAGTCGCCGCGCGGCGCTCGGTCGCAGAAACCGTGCGCCGGGCAGAAAGCCAGGCCCTCCGTGAGCACCTGGTGGCCATCGTGGGCGATGACGACGCTGTGGCCGCGTACGCGCCGATCGAAACCGAGCCGGGCTATCCAGATCTGCCAGACGTTTTGCTGGACCTCGGCGTTCGGGTGCTGCTGCCGGTGGCGCGCTCGTCGGACGACGGGACTGCGCTGCCGTTGCGATGGGCCGAGCATCGGCACGCCGGGCTGGTGGCTGCCCCGTTCGGCTTGCTCGAGCCCGGCGGCCCGTGGCTGGCGCCGCCCGCCCTGGCGACGGTTCGCACGGTGTTCGTGCCCGCCTTGGCGGTCGACCGCCGTGGGGTGCGGCTGGGCCGGGGTGCCGGGTTCTACGACCGCTCACTGAGCTTTCGCGACCCGGCCGCGCGACTGATCGCCGTGGTGCGCGACGACGAGCTCGTCGACGAGTTGCCGGCGGACCCCCACGACGTGCCGATGACCCATGCGCTGACTCCTGGTCGTGGGCTTGTGACGTTGTCGTGAGCGGGAATGCCAGATGGCCTGTTGGCACTTGAATAGGTAGAGTGCTAACAAGCTGACCTAATCGGAGGTTTCTGTGCCGACCTACTCCTACGCGTGCACCGAATGCGACAACCGGTTCGACGCGGTGCAGGCCTTCACCGACGATGCGCTGACGACCTGCCCGGCGTGCTCGGGCCGGTTGCGCAAGCTGTTCAACTCGGTGGGCGTGGTCTTCAAGGGTTCAGGCTTCTACCGCACCGACAGCCGCTCGCCGTCCGGGAATGGCTCGTCGGGCAGTGAGAAAGCGGCGAGTGGCGGCGAGAAGTCGAATTCGTCGGAAAAGTCGAGTTCGTCGGAAAAGTCGAGTTCGTCGGAAAAGTCGAGTTCGTCGGCAGGCAAAGAGTCGTTTCGTGCGCCGGCGGCCGCGGCCAGCTGACGTTATCTACAGGCACTGATGTTCGTCGGCGTTTGACACCGCCCGTTCCGCGTAGCGCCGTCGCCGGAACGGCCTTAATCGAAACTGTCACGCTTACCTTCCACTGAGCCCCGATACGACTAACGTTCGGCTCACGATCCGTTGGGCGAACTAACAGGAGGGGCATCCCATGCTGAAGGGCTTCAAGGAGTTTCTGTCACGCGGCAATATCGTCGACCTGGCGGTCGCGGTCGTGATCGGTACGGCGTTCAACGCGCTCGTCACCAAATTCACCGACAGCATCATCGCGCCGCTGATCAGCCGGATCGGTGCCGGCGGCCAGTCCAGCCACGGCATTCTGAGAATCAACATCGGCGGCGGGCAGACGATCGACCTCAACGTGGTGATATCCGCGGCCATCAACTTCATCCTGATCGCCGCGGTGGTGTATTTCGTCGTGGTGCTGCCATACAACACATTGCGCAAACGTGGCGAGGTGGAGCAGGCACAGGACACGGAACTAACCCTGTTGACGGAGATCCGCGACCTCCTGTCGTCCGACGGCCAAGCGGGCCGGCACACGACCGGGCCGGGTACGGGGCCGAGCCCGGATACCGCGAAGACCACGAGCGCCGACAAGGACTAGCCCGACACGAGTCAGCCCCCGGCTTGCGGCCGGGGGCTGACTCCTATGTCGGGAGACCTAGTTCATGTTCCAGGCATCGCCGTAGGTGGTGACGCTGTCGCCTGCTTTGGAGATCAGCCGGGCGAACGGGCGCAGCAGCACGCCGCCGGCCGCGCCGGTGACCGTGCCGTGGGCGTTGGACACCGCGACCGCACCGTCGGGGCCGGTGACATCCACCGAGAAGGTGGCGACCTCCTGGATGCCGGGGCCGTTGCCCAGGTCGGCGCTGATCGACACGCCCGGGAACAGCGGCGGGGAGGTCACCACCAGGGCCGGGTTGGCCGAGATCGACGTCTGGTCCAGGTTGATGTTGGGGGTGGTGTAGGAGAAGTTCACGCCCACGCCCAGCGACCACGGGAAGCCGATCTGATAGCCCAGCTCCAGGGTGCCGGCGAAATTGGCGGCGTTGGGGCCGGTGACGTGGTAGACGGCCTTGCCCGAGTGGAACCACTCACGGGTCAAACGGTTGCGGTCCAGCGGATAGACACCGTTGAGGAAGGTGTCCCACTGCTCGATATCCAGCGTGTCGCCGCCACCGTCGACCAGTGTCAGCTGATTATCCATCCCCGCATGAGAGGTACCGTGCCCCACGAACAACGCCGCCACTGCGGCTAGGAGTGCCACCAGCACCCGACCCATAACCTTCATGTTCTCCCTAGCTGTGTCGGCGGTGACCCTGCTTTCGCCGGGTCACCGAGTCCTTTGTTCGTGCTGGGTCCAAACCTCTGCCACCACACGGCGCAAGAAAGCCAGAATGAGAAACCCCACAGCCGGCTCTTACGCTTCGCTCATCGTTGACACGAGGAACATAACGGGACCGCACCGCCCCGGCAACGGATGGATACCGCGGCCGAGACTTTGACCGAGACTGTCAGGTATTTGCCAATAGCCGGGCTAGCGGTCTCAACGGCCGTGGCTGGTGAGACAGATCGTGCGGATGTGGTGAGCGATGATGCGACCAGCAACGGCGTACACGCCCCTGCCGCTGTCTAGTTCGCTTAGATACCTCACGCTGCGGTGAAGCGATTTCAACGATGGTGCGGAGGCACGTTGTCCCGCAGCCATCGATCGTGCTCGGATTCGTCGCCGCAATTTTCGGCAGCCACGTCGTCGGAGGACGACTCAGGCAACGTGACGCCGAACACTGCATTAACTGCCGTCTGATCCGGCTTTGAGTTGCCAGTCACGGATCGCCTTTGCTGTGACGAAGATCACATTAGGATGCCCTGAACTGCTGTTTCCACGACGTTACGCCGATTCCCAGCACTCCCCCAGGCTCAACAAAAATCGGCCTCTCCCGTCAGCCTGACGGGGAGGCCGATCAGGTTGCTAGAACTTGCTCAGCTCATGTTCCAGGGCTCGCCGTAGGTGGTCACGCTGTCACCGTCCTTGGAAATCAGCCGCGCGAACGGGCGCGCTGCGACGTCAGATTTCGAGGCTCGACAGCTGGCCGATGATCTGCGTAGCCAACGGGTTCAGCGTCGCCATGCCGTCGCGAACCGCATATCGCGAACCGGCCAGGTTGACCACCAGCGTGCTTCCCGAGATCCCTGCCAACCCCCGCGACAGGCCCGCGTCGATGATGCCGGCGGACAGCGCTGATGCCCGCAACGCCTCCGAGATGCCGAGCAGCTCCCGATCGAGGATGTCGCGGGTGGCTTCCGGCGTGACATCACGCGGCGTCACGCCGGTGCCCCCGACGGATACCACCAGATCCACTCCCCCGATAACCGCGGTGTTCAACGCGTTGCGGATTTCGACCTCATCGGCGGCCACCGCCACAACGCCGTCGACGACAAAACCCGCCTCCGTGAGGAGCTCTGTGACCAGCGGGCCGCTGTGATCTTCTTCGTCGCCATGGGCGGTACGGTCGTCGACCACGACGACCAGCGCACGGCCCACCAAATCCGCCGGCTTTTCCATGGATGCAACCGTATATCTGGCCAGCGACAGCGGCGCAGCGACTCTCACGATCACTGCTGGGCCTTGCCGAGCGTGATCTGAACGGTCTGGTTGCCACCCGAAGGATCGGTGTAGGTCAAGGTCACCTTGTCGCCGGGAGCCTTGGACCGCACGGCCGCCACCAGCGCGTCGGCGCTGTCGATCACGCGATCGTCGAGCTTGGTCACCACGACGTTGTTGGGCAGCCCAGCCGATGCAGCGGCCCCGCCGCTTGTGACGTCAACGATCTTGGCGCCGTGGGTGTTCGGGTCGCTCTGAACCTGCACGCCCAGCGAGGCGTGGGAGGCCGATCCGGTCTGAATCAGCTCATCGGCGATGCGCTTGGCCTGGTCGACCGGGATCGCGAAGCCGAGTCCGATCGAGCCGCTCTGCGCGTCGGGCGAGTCGCCACCCATCGTCGCGATCGCGGAGTTCACGCCGATCAGTTCGCCGTTCATGTTGACCAGCGCGCCACCGGAGTTACCCGGGTTGATCGCGGCGTCGGTCTGGATCGCATCGAGCACGGTGTTCTGGTTCCCGATGTCACCCGCGGTCGACACCGGCCGGTTCAGCGCGCTGATGATGCCGGTGGTGACGGTTCCGGTAAGCCCCAACGGTGACCCGACCGCCACCACGTCCTGGCCCACGCGCAAGTTGGACGACGAACCGATGGTGATCGGGGTGAGCCCGTTGAGGCCCTGCACCCGAACCACGGCGATGTCGCTGGAGGGATCGCTGCCGACGACCGTGAACGGCGCCGTGCGGCCGTCCGCCAACGTGAGGGTGGTTGTGGGGGCCCCACCGCCCGGTGCGACCGCCCCGCCCGGTGCGCCCGGTGCGCCGGGTGCGTCGGGCGCGCCGGGTCCGCCTGGTCCGCCTGGTCCGCCTGGTCCGCCTTGTCCGCCTTTAGCGGCCGCGGCCACCACATGGTTGTTCGTCAGGATCAGGCCATCCGACGACAAGACGATCCCCGAGCCCTCCTCGGACTGCCGTCCCATCTCTACTTCAAGCTTCACCACACTCGGCACGACTTTGGCCGCCACCTGTTCGATGGAGCCGTTGGGCGCGTTCGCGGCGGGCTGGCTCGGTGCCGCGCCCTGCGCGGTGATCATGGTGCTCGTCGTGCCGTGATCAGGGTGCACGGCCACTGCGACGGCGCCGCCGATGCCGGCGGACACAACCGCGATCGCCAACGCGCCCGCCATCAACCCGCCTGTGCGAGAACGCTTTCGGGGCTGACCGGCAGGACCGCCCGGGGCACCGGGGGGTATCTGTCCGGGGGGTATCTGTCCAGGGGGTACCTGTCCGGGGGGCACCCGTCCTGGGGGCATCTGGCGAGGATCGCGGTACGGGTCGTACGGCGGCCGGTACGGCTGCTGCTGTGCGTATCGCCAGTCGTAGGGCTGCTGGTGGCCACCAAGCCCTGCTTGGCGCGGGTACTGCTGCGGCGCAGGGTTGTTCGGCCCAGGCCGACCTCCCGGTTGCGGCGGCGGCGGCGAATACCTCGGGTGGTTCGTCATCTCGCTCAGATGCTCTTTCTCGAGTTGGGGTAATGCACGTCGTCGTCTCTACTGTGCGCTCATCGACTGAGAACCGACTGAGAGGTGGTTCGATACATCCGGAGACTTTTCCCCATTGGGGGCCGCTGCGCCAGCGAAATAATCGGCAGCTGGCTCCGGCGCGCGAACGGTCGGCATCGGGCGGCCGGGCAGCAACACATATATAGAGGTACCCGGGGGGTCGCCACCGGGCACGGTGTCCTCGATGCGAATCATGCCACCGTGTTTCAGCACGACGTGTTTCACGATGGCCAGCCCCAAGCCAGACCCTGGCAAAGCCCGGGCGGAGGCCGAACGGTAGAACCGTTCGAACACCAGCCGGCGTTCCCGCGGCGCGATGCCGGGCCCGTTGTCGGCCACGACCAACTCGGCGTGCGCGGGGTCGACTTGCGTCAGGCGAACGCTGACTCGGCCACCGGGGGGGCTCCACTTCGCGGCGTTGTCCAACAGATTCAACACGGCTCTAGACAGGCCTGCGGCATCACCGTAGACCTGCCACGGGGTCATGCGGACGTCGAAGTCAATGTCGTTGCGGCGCCGACGAGCTCGCTCGAGGCTGCGGTCAAGAACCTCTGACATGTCGATTGGCTCGTGTACAACACCGCCCGCGTCATCGCGAGTCAGATCGACCAAATCGCCTACCAGAGTGGATAACTCCTCGATCTGCGCGATCACATCCGCGCGCAGCCCGGCCATCTCGTCTTCGGGCAGCCTCGGCGCGCCGGGCGCCATGGACGCCATCAACAGCTCGACGTTTGTGCGCAGGGATGTCAACGGGGTCCGCAACTCGTGGCCCGCATCGGTGACCAGACGCGCCTGTCGCTCCCGCGACTCGGCGAGAGCGCGCAGCATCATGTTGAAGCTCTCGGTGAGACTGGCCAATTCGTCGCTGCCCGACACCGGGATCGGCCGCAGGTCGTCGGTGCGCGCCACCCGCTCGGCCGCCTCGGTGAGCCGACGCACCGGCCTCAGCCCCGCTCGCGCCACCATGCCGCCGGCCACCGCGGCGATCGCGACGCCCAGTCCGCCGACGATCAACAACACGGTGCCCAACCGCCGCAACACCGCATCGGTGGGGGCCAGGCTTTTCGAAATCATCAGCGTGCTGCCGTTGTTCAGCCGGACCGCGAGCACGCGCTGATGGTTGGCGGTGCGTAGAGACAACAGCAGGTCGCCGTTCACCACGTCTTTTTCCGGCTGACCGAAGGGCAGCGTCTGACCTTGTTGATTGGCCGTGAAGATATAGCGACCAGGATTGACGAGCACCGCGTTGACGTCCGAGTACGCGGTGCCCTCGATGGCCTTGGCCGGATCTGCCGACAGTGAACCGCTTTCAATGAGCAGTCGGGCTCGGCTGTGCAGTTGGTTGTCGATGTCCCGGTACAGCGCGGCCGACACCACCACGTAGACGGCGACGGCCATCAGCACGACCACCATGGCGACCATCGACATCGCCAGCAGCATCACCCTCGCCCGCAGGGACAGTGAGGTGCTGGGAGGTATCGGTGGGGGCCGCCGTGGCCGAAACCAGGACATCAGGGCGGGGTCTCGCGCAGCACGTATCCCACCCCGCGCACGGTGTGGATCAGCCGCGGCTCTCCTTCGGCTTCGGTCTTTCGCCGCAGATAGCCGATGTAGACCTCCAGGGCGTTCCCCGAGGTCGGGAAGTCGAACCCCCACACCTCTTCGAGGATGCGGCTTCGGGTCAGCACGCGGCGCGGGTTGGCGATCAGCATCTCGAGCAGCGCGAACTCGGTGCGGGTGAGGCTGATGCGGCGCTCGCCCCGGGTCACCTCGCGGGTCACCGGGTCGAGGCTGAGGTCGGAGAACGTCATCGCCACGGACTCACCGGCCCCGTCGTCGGGAACGGTCCGCCGCAGCAAGGCCCGCATCCGGGCGAGCAACTCCTCCAGCGCGAACGGCTTCGGCAGGTAGTCGTCGGCGCCGGCGTCGAGTCCGGCCACCCGCTCGGATACCGAGTCGCGGGCAGTCAGCACCAGAATCGGCAGGTCATCGCCGGTGCTTCGCAGCTGACGACACACCTCGAGGCCGTCCAACCGCGGCATCATGACGTCCAGGACGAGGGCGTCGGGCCGATCACTGGCGATCGCGTCGAGTGCCTCGACGCCGTCCTGAGCAAGCGCTACCGAGTAGCCGTTGAATGAAAGGGATCGACGTAGCGACTCGCGCACCGCGCGATCGTCGTCAACCACAAGTATTCGCACGGCCCCCAGTCTCTACGTAACAACTGAGAGTGACCTGAGAGGCGCGCCGATTCGCCTCTAGCGAACGGCCTTCTCTTAGCGGCGGTCGAGATCGAGGAGCCCCAGGCGGGCGGCCTTCATCAGCCGGCGCGGAACCTTGTGTTGCCGCCCGGCCACCGTGACGCCGACGAGCTCGGTGCGCTTGGCCTTCCACTGCGCGCGGCGGCTACGGGTGTTCGCGCGCGACGTCCTGCGCTTGGGCACAGCCATGTTCGGCTACTCCTAATCCAGGTCCTATCCGGGTTTGCTGCCGCGCGAGTACCTGCTGCGGCGACAATTGCGGTCCAGGATAGCCGGTGACCACGGGCGCTTCCAAAATGCACATAGCCAGCCGGGCGCCGCGGCGACGACACTGGACTAGCCCGACCGGTTGACGGGCCGCCTCGCGGAACGACTAACCTACCGGTTGGTTGGCGGTCCGGCTTGCGAGGAAGGGGTGTGGTGGCACAGACGACGAGCACCGTACGCATCGGAAACTGTTCGGGCTTCTACGGCGACCGGCTGGCCGCGATGCGTGAGATGCTCACCGGCGGCGAACTGGACTTTCTCACGGGCGACTACCTCGCCGAGCTGACGATGCTGATTCTGGCGCGCGACCGCGCCAAGGCACCCGAGCGGGGCTACGCGAAGACGTTCCTGACCCAACTGGAGGAATGCCTTGGCCTGGCTCATGACCGCGGCGTGCGGATCGTCGCCAACGCCGGCGGGCTGAACCCGGCGGGCCTCGCCGCGGCGGTGCGCTCCCTGGCGCAACGGCTCGGCGTTGGTGTCCAGGTCGCTCACGTGGAAGGTGACGACCTGCTTTCGCGCGCCGCCGAGCTGGGATTCGGCAATCCCCTGGCGGCCAACGCATATCTCGGGGCCTGGGGCATCGTCGACTGCCTCAACCGCGGCGCCGACATCGTCGTCACCGGCCGGGTCACCGACGCGTCGGTGCTCGTCGGTCCGGCCGCCGCGCACTTCGGCTGGGGCCGCACCGACTACGACCAGCTGGCCGGCGCCGTGGCGGCGGGCCACATCATCGAGTGCGGCGCCCAGGCCACCGGCGGCAACTATGCGTTATTCGCCGAGATCGACGACCTCACCCACCCGGGCTTCCCGCTCGCCGAGGTGCACGCCGACGGGTCGTCGGTCATCACAAAACATCCCGGCACCGGCGGAGCCGTCAGCGTCGGCACCGTGACCGCGCAGATGCTCTACGAGATCACCGGCCTGCGCTACGCCAATCCCGACGTGACCCTGCGCGTCGACACCATCGAGTTGTCGCAGGAGGGGCCGGACCGGGTCCGCGTCAGCGGGATGCGCGGCGAGCCGCCACCGCCGACACTGAAAGTATCGCTGAACACGATCGGCGGTTTCCGGAATTCGATGACGTTCGTGTTGACGGGTCTCGACATCGACGCGAAGGCGGAGCTGGTGCGTCGCCAACTGGAGACCGGCCTGACCATCAAGCCCGCCGAGCTGGAATGGACGCTGGCCCGCACCGACCATCCCGACGCCGACACCGAGGAGGCGGCCAGCGCGCTGCTGAACTGCGTGGTGCGCGACCCCGATCCGGCCAGTGTCGGCCGCCAATTCTCCTCGGCCGCAGTCGAATTGGCGCTGGCCAGCTATCCCGGCTTTACCACAACCGCGCCGCCGGGTGAGGGCCAGGTGTACGGCGTTTTCACGGCGGGCTTCGTGCCCGCCGACAAGGTCGCACACATCGCGGTGCACGCCGACGGCAGCCGCACCGAAATTCCTGCGGCCACCCAAACCCGGGAATTGGTGGCCGTCCCCCCGTTCGCGCTGCCGGTGCCGCTTCCGTTCGCGGAGTCGCGGCGGGTCCCACTCGGTGTCATTGCCGGCGCCCGCAGCGGCGACAAGGGCGGTAGCGCAAACGTGGGGCTGTGGGTGCGCACCGACGAGCAATGGCGTTGGCTGGCAAGCGCTTTGACGGTTGAGAAGTTGCGCGAACTGTTGCCCGAGGCCGCGGACCTGCCCATCACTCGCCATGTGCTGCCCAACTTGCGGGCGGTCAACTTCGTCATCGACGGGATCCTGGGCGAGGGAGTGGCCTACCAGGCGCGGTTCGACCCGCAGGCCAAGGGGCTCGGCGAGTGGCTGCGCAGCCGACACATCGACATCCCAGAAAGCTTGCTGCCACGATGAGCCGCCTCCGCGAAGAGCCGAAAGCCCCGAGTATGTGGAACACGCCGGAGCGTGATCAGCTGCGAAAGGCGGTGCGCGCGTTCGCCGAACGCGAGGTGTTGCCCCACGTCGACGAATGGGAACGCGTCGGCGAGCTGCCGCGCGACCTGCACCGCCGTGCGGGCGAGGCCGGCCTGCTCGGCGCCGGACTGCCCGAGGCGGTCGGAGGCGGGGGTGGTGACGGCGTCGACTCGGTGATCATCTGCGAGGAAATGCACCAGGCCGGCAGCCCTGGCGGCGTGTTCGCGTCGTTGTTCACGTGCGGCATCTCGGTGCCCCACATGATCGCATCCGGCAACCACAGGCTGATCGAGACTTTCGTGCGGCCGACACTGCAAGGCGAATTGATCGGAGCATTGGCGATCACCGAGCCGGACGGCGGATCTGACGTCGGTCACTTGCGGACCAGCGCCCGCCGCTGTTCTGATTCGGCTGGTGACCACTACATCGTCAACGGTGCGAAGACCTACATCACCTCGGGTGTGCGCGCCGACTACGTGGTGACCGCGGTGCGCACGGGCGGACCAGGCGCTGCGGGTGTCTCGCTGCTGGTGGTGGAGAAGGGAACACCGGGTTTCGAGGTGACCCGCAAGCTGGACAAGATGGGCTGGCGATCGTCGGACACAGCCGAGCTGTCCTACACCGACGTCCGCGTCCCCGCGGCCAACCTGGTCGGCCAAGAGAACACCGGGTTTGCGCAGATCGCTGCCGCATTCGTGTCCGAACGCGTCGCGCTTGCCACGCAAGCGTATTCGAGCGCTCAACGCTGCCTGGACATCACGGCCGAGTGGTGCCGCAACCGCGAGACGTTCGGGCGGCCGCTGATCTCACGCCAGTCGGTGCAGAACACGCTCGCCGAGATGGCGCGGCGCGTCGACGTGGCGCGGGTCTACACCCGCAATGTGGTCGAGCGCCAACTCGCCGGGGACACGACGAACCTGATTCCGCAGGTGTGCTTCGCGAAGAACACCGCTGTGGAGGCGGGTGAGTGGGTAGCCAGTCAGGCCGTCCAGCTGTTCGGCGGCCTGGGCTACATGACCGAAAGCGAAGTGGAGCGCCAGTACCGCGACATGCGGATTCTCGGAATCGGGGGCGGCACAACGGAAATCCTGACCGCACTGGCAGCCAAGGCGCTGGGGTACCAGTCATGACGGTATTGAAGTCCGTTCTGGACACCGGCGCCCCCGCGTACACCGAAGCGGCGGAGGCGATGGCGGCCAAGCTCGCCGAGATCGGCGCCGAACACGCCAAGGCCCTGGCCGGCGGCGGCCCCAAGTATGTCGAGCGCCATCACGCCCGCGGCAAGCTGACGCCACGTGAACGCATCGAGCTGATGCTCGACCCCGATTCGCCGTTTCTGGAGCTGAGCCCGCTCGCCGCCTGGGGCAGTGAATTCCAGGTTGGCGCCAGCGTCGTCGTCGGCATCGGCGCGGTGAGCGGGGTGGAGTGCCTGATCGTCGCCAACGATCCCACCGTGAAGGGCGGCACCAGCAACCCGTGGACCCTGCGGAAGATCCTGCGGGCCAACCAGATCGCTTTCCAGAACCGGCTGCCGGTGATCTCGATGGTGGAATCCGGCGGTGCCGATCTACCCACCCAGAAGGAAGTGTTCGTTCCCGGTGGGCAGATGTTCCGCGACCTGACCCGGCTGTCGGCCGCCGGCATCCCCACCATCGCGCTCGTATTCGGCAATTCCACGGCCGGCGGCGCGTACGTGCCGGGCATGTCCGACCACGTGGTGATGATCAAGGAGCGCTCGAAGGTGTTCCTTGCCGGGCCACCGCTGGTGAAGATGGCAACCGGCGAGGAATCCGACGACGAGTCGCTTGGCGGCGCCGAAATGCATTCCCGTACATCCGGTTTGGCCGACTACTTCGCCGTCGACGAGCTAGACGCGCTGCGGATCGGCCGGCGCATCGTCGCGCGGCTGAACTGGAGCAAGCGAGGCCCGGCGCCGGGGGCGGTCACCGAGCCGCTTGCCGATCCCGAGGAGTTGCTCGGCGTCGTGCCGCCGGACCTGCGCACCCCGTTCGATCCGCGCGAAGTGATCATCCGCATCGTCGACGGCTCCGAATTCGACGAATTCAAGGCGCTCTACGGGTCGTCACTGGTCACCGGCTGGGCCACCCTGCACGGTTACCCGATCGGGATTCTCGCCAACGCCCGCGGCATCCTCTTCAGCGAGGAGTCCCAGAAGGCCACCCAGTTCATCCAGCTGGCCAACCGCTCCGACACGCCATTGCTGTTCCTGCACAACACCACCGGCTACATGGTCGGCAAGCAGTACGAGGAAGGCGGGATGATCAAGCACGGCTCGATGATGATCAACGCCGTGTCCAATTCCACCGTGCCCCATATCTCCCTGCTGATCGGCGCGTCCTACGGCGCCGGGCATTACGGGATGTGCGGGCGGGCGTATGACCCGCGCTTTCTGTTCGCGTGGCCCAGCGCCAAGGCGGCGGTGATGGGCGGGGCGCAATTGGCCGGCGTGATCTCGATCGTCAGCCGGGCCGCCGCGCAAGCCCGCGGCCAGCAGGTCGACGAGGATGCCGACGCGGCGTTGAAGGCTGCGATCGAGGCGCAGATCGAAACCGAGTCGCTGCCGATGTTCCTGTCCGGTCGGCTCTACGACGACGGGGTCATCGATCCGCGCGATACCCGCACCGTGCTGGGAATGTGCCTGTCTGCCATCGCGAATGCGCCGATCGAGGGGACGTCGAACTTCGGCGTCTTCCGGATGTAGGGCCCGGCCCGATGAGCGCTTGCGCGAAGAGGAGAAGTCCTTGATCACACGAGTTCTGGTGGCCAACCGCGGAGAGATCGCGCGCCGCGTGTTCGCGACGTGCAGGCGGCTCGGCCTGGGCACCGTCGCGGTCTACACCGAGCCCGATGCTGAAGCACCGCACGCGGGCGAGGCCGATGTCCGGGTCAAGCTTCCCGGCACCGACGGATACCTCAACATCAAGGCCGTGATCGACGCGGCGAAGGCCGCCGGCGCCGACGCGATCCATCCGGGTTACGGGTTCTTATCGGAGAACGCCGAATTCGCGGGCGCCGTCCAGGACGCGGGGTTGACCTGGATCGGGCCGCCGGTCGCGGCGGTCGCGGCCATGGGCAGCAAGATCGAGGCCAAGAAGATGATGGCCGCGGCCGGGGTGCCGGTGCTCGAGGAACTCGACCCGGACGCCGTGGACGAGTCTGCGCTGCCCGTGCTGGTCAAAGCCTCGGCCGGCGGCGGTGGCCGCGGCATGCGCGTCGTCGCCGAGTTATCGGCCCTCGCAGGCGAAGTCGCGGCTGCGCGGCGTGAGGCGGCGTCGGCGTTCGGCGACGACACCGTCTTCTGCGAGCGTTACCTCCCGCGGGGCCACCACATCGAGGTGCAGGTCCTCGCCGACGAACACGGTGTCGCATGGGCGGTCGGGGAGCGCGAATGCTCGATCCAGCGCCGCCACCAGAAGGTCATCGAGGAGGCACCCTCGCCACTCGTCGAGCGCACGCCGGGCATGCGGGACAAGCTGTTCGACGCCGCTCATCAGGCCGCGACGGCGATCGGGTACACCGGCGCGGGCACCGTCGAGTTCCTGGCCGACGACGACGGTTCGTTCTACTTCCTGGAGATGAACACCCGCCTGCAGGTCGAGCACCCCGTCACCGAGTGCGTCACCGGCCTCGACCTGGTCGAGCTGCAACTGCTCGTCGCCGACGGTGGCCGGCTGGATCCCGAACCGCCTGTCGGTCAAGGCTACTCGATCGAGGCACGGCTATACGCCGAAGATCCTGCGCGTGGCTGGCAGCCGCAGGCCGGCACAGTACACTCTTTCGACGTCCCCGCCGCATCCGCCGCGTTCACACCTCTCACCCGGCCCGGCGTGCGTCTGGATGCTGGGGTCGTCGACGGCTCAGTGGTGTCGGTGCACTACGACCCGATGCTGGCCAAGGTGATCTCGTTCGCACCGACCCGCGGGCGGGCCGCAGCGTTGCTGGCAGATGCGCTGGCCCGGGCCCGCGTCCACGGTGTGCGCACCAACCGCGACCTGCTGGTCAATGTGCTGCGCCACCCGGCCTTCATCGCCGGGCACACCGACACCGCGTTTTTTGACACCCACGACTTGGCGGCGCTGTCCACGCCCCTGGCCGATGCCGACGCGGTACGGTACTCGGCGTTGGCCGCCGCGCTTGCCGATGCCGCTCATAATCGCGCCACCGCAACGGTTTTCGTTACGATCCCCACCGGGTGGCGTAACCTTCCGTCCGCGTTTCAGACCAAGGTGTTCACCGACCTCGGCGGCAACGAACACCGCGTGGACTACCGATTCGACCGCGACGGGCTGAGGCTGCCCGGGGACGACGACGTCGAGCTGGTGTCGGCCGGCGCGGAGCACGTGGTGCTCACGATCGACGGCGTCGACCGGCCGCTGCGCGTGGCTCGCCACGGCGACGCCGTTTACGTCGACTCGCCGCTGGGCCCGGTGCAACTCACAGTTGTCCCCCGCTACCCCGAACCCGGTAGCG
The DNA here is from genome assembly GCA_963811535.1 of uncultured Actinomycetota bacterium. Taxonomy (GTDB): domain Bacteria; phylum Actinomycetota; class Actinomycetes; order Mycobacteriales; family Mycobacteriaceae; genus Mycobacterium. The sequence goes on from CAWERF010000006.1 coordinate 1,638,294, forward strand.
CGCTGCAGCCCGGCTCGTTGCTGGCGCCGATGCCCGGATCGATCAGCCGGATCGGCGCACAAGTGGGCGACAACGTCGCCGCCGGACAGCCGGTGGTGTGGATGGAGGCGATGAAGATGGAGCACGCCGTCACCGCACCGACCGACGGTGTGCTCACCCACCTCGACGTGCAGGTCGGCCAGCAGGTCGACCTGGGTGCCGTGCTCGCCCGCGTCGAGCCACAAGCTTGCGATGAAGGAGGATCAGCCGCATGACCGAAAACAGTTTCGTCGAAAGCGAGGAACGCCAGGCGCTGCGCAAGTCGGTCGCCGCGCTGGTCGCCAACTACGGCCAGGAGTACTACCTGGAGAAGGCACGCGCCGGCGAGCACACCGACGAATTGTGGAACGAGGCAGGCAAACTCGGATTCATCGGCGTCAACCTCCCCGAGGAGTACGGCGGCGGGGGCGCAGGAATGTACGAGCTTTCCCTGGTGATGGAAGAGATGTCGGCGGCCGGCTGCGGCCTGCTGATGATGGTGGTCTCGCCGGCGATCAACGGCACCATCATCGCCAAGTACGGCACCGACGAGCAGAAGAAACGATGGCTGCCCGGCATCGCCGACGGGTCGACCACGATGGCGTTCGCGATCACCGAACCCGACGCCGGCTCCAACTCACACAACATCACCACGACGGCGCGCCGCGACGGCGGCGACTGGATCCTCAACGGCCGCAAGATCTACATCTCCGGCGTCGACCAGGCGCAGGCGGTCCTGGTGGTGGGCCGGACCGAGCACGCCAGGACCGGCAAGCTGCGGCCCGCGCTGTTCATCGTGCCGACGGACACGCCGGGCTTCGAGTACACCCCGATCGAGATGGAGCTGATCAGCCCGGAGCGCCAGTTCTCGCTGTTCATCGACGACGTGCGGTTGCCCGCCGACGCGCTCGTCGGCTCCGAGGACGCCGCGATCGCCCAGCTGTTCGCGGGCCTGAACCCGGAACGCATCATGGGCGCCGCAAGCGCCGTCGGGGCGGGTCGCTTCGCGCTCAACAAAGCCGTTGATTACGTCAAGACCCGCAAGGTATGGTCGACACCGATCGGCGCACATCAGGGAATCGCACATCCGTTGGCGCAGAACTACATTGAGATCGAGCTGGCGAAGCTGATGATGCAGAAGGCCGCGACGCTCTACGACTGCGGCGACGATGCGGGCGCGGCCGAAGCCGCCAACATCGCCAAGTACGCCGCGGGTGAGGCGTCGGTACGCGCGGTGGATCAGGCCGTGCAGTCGCTCGGCGGCAACGGGTTGACCAAGGAGTACGGCATCGCCGCGGCGGTGACGGTGTCGCGGCTGTCGCGCATCGCCCCGGTCAGCCGGGAGATGGTGCTCAACTTCGTCGCCCAGACGTCGCTCGGCCTGCCGCGCTCGTACTGATGTCCACGCTCGTCCATTACGCCGTCGAGGGGCCGGTCGCGCGGATCACCCTCGACTCGCCGCACAACCGCAACGCGCTGTCGTCGGAGCTTGTCGACCAACTGCACCAGGCGCTGAGCGATGCCGCGGAGGAGTCCGGGATACGGGCGGTCGTCCTCGGCCACACCGGCGGCACGTTCTGCGCGGGGGCGGACCTGTCGGAGGCCAGCGGCGGCAACGCGTTCGAAGCAGCGGCCGACCGTGCGCGGCAACTGACCGCGCTGCTGCGCGAGATCCTCAAGCTGCCGCTGCCCGTGGTGGGTGCGATCGACGGGCATGTCCGCGCGGGCGGACTCGGCCTCGTCGGGGCCTGCGACATCGTCGTCGCCGGCCGACAGAGCACGTTCGCGCTCACCGAGGCCCGCATCGGGGTGGCGCCGGGCATCATCTCGCTCACCCTGCTGCCCAAGATGACGGCCCGGGCCGCGGGTCGCTACTTCCTGACAGGTGAGAAGTTCGGCGCCGACGAGGCTGCGGCCATCGGCTTGGTGAGCATTGCGGCCGACGACCCGGCCGCATCCGTCGCCGCGATCGCCGCTGAGCTGGGACGCGGATCGCCGCAAGGCCTGGCCGCGTCGAAGGCGCTGACCACGAAGCCGATCCTCGAGGAGTTCGACCGCCGCGCCGAAGAACTCACCGTGCAGTCGGCCCGGCTGTTTTTGTCCGACGAAGCCCGCGAGGGCATGCTCGCGTTTCTGCAGAAGCGGCCCCCGCGCTGGATATCAGGCAGTTGATCTCGGGGCCAGCAGGCCCGAATCGGTAAGCCCGGAGGTAATGCCCCGGCGCGCGTCGGGTCCGGTGTTTGCGGCGTCCCCAGAGCGGACGATGTTGCGCCTCCGACGGGTGGCTGCAGGTCGCGGGTGCCGAGGTTGCACCGCCATGTAGCCCACCCCCCGCACGGTGTCGACGAGCGATTCGTAGGGCCTGCCGAGCTTGGCGCGGAGCCGCTGCACATGGACGTCGACGGTCTTGGTGTGGCCGCAGCCGTGGCCCCATACCTCGCGCAGCAGATGGTCGCGGGTGAACGCCCGACCCGGATGCCGGGCAAGGTAAGTGAGCAGCTTGAACTCTGTGAGCGTGAGCTCAATCGGCCGGTCCCCGGCGAACGCTGTATAGCTGGCCTCGTCGAGGAGCAGGTCGCCCAGCCGTATCACGGTGGGGCTCGGCTTCTCGACGGTTCCGTGACGACGGCCGACAGCCAGCCGCAACCTTGTGTGCAGTTCGGCGGCCCCGACCGCAGGCAACACCACCTCGTCGATTCCCCAGTCCATGTCGACGGCGACCAGGTCGCCCTCGCCCAGCACGGCCACCACCCCAACGCCAGGCCGCACGGCGGCCAGCCTCCGGCATGCGGTCCGGGCAGCGAGCAGATCGGTCCGCGCGTCGACGATGGCGGCATTGACAGCCGGGGTGAGCGCCGGCGCTGCGGCCGTCAGGGGCGCGTAGCGCGCGGGCGGGGTGAGCAGTGCGATGGGCGGCATGGCCGAATCGAACTCGGGGTCATCGGTCAGGACGAGGATCTCCATGGCAGCCTCCCGCGCTGGGCCACAGGTGCCGGCCGGGCAGCCGAACCGGGTTGAGGGCGGTCGCCAGTGATCCCACGACTCGACCGGTCAGCGCCTGGATTCCGACATCCGCGGCGACTCTGCCCGGCGGTTACCCGTTTTGACGCAGAAATAATCGCCCCACCTCAGCCGGCACACCTTTACGATTTCTTGATAGTTAATATCAGTTGGATGTGCCTATCATAATACTGTAACTTCCACTAGCGGAGGTGGATCATGTCGGAAGACCATCGCTGCGTCCTGATCGTGGGCGCGGGCGTCGCCGGGCTGTCCGCGTCGACGCTGCTCGCGCACCACGGCATCAAGTCGCTGCTGGTCGAGAAGCGCCGTGAGATCTTCGTGTATCCGAAGGCCCGTAACCTCACCTTCCGGAGCCTGGAGATATTGCGCGGCCTCGGCCTCGGGGACGAGGTCAATGCGGTTGCCGGCCACATCTCGACCATGGTCGCCAAACCGACCCTACGCAGCCATGAAGAAACCGAATTGCTTTCTCAAGACTTCTTCCCCAGCTCCGAGGGCCTCAGCCCCGAGCCATTCGGAAAGTACTGTCCCCAAAGCAGATTGGAACCGATCCTGCTCGCCGAAGCCCGGCGCCGGGGCAGCGAGGTGCGGTACGGCGTCGAACTGGAGTCGTTCACGCAGGACGAGACAGGTGTCGTCGCGACGATCAAGGACCTCGACAGCGGTGCGTTGTCGGAGGTGCGTGCCGACTACCTGCTCGCCGCCGACGGCACGCACAGCCCGGTTCGCAAGCAGCTCGGCATCGCCACATCGGGGTATGGCAAATTGCCGATATTCGTTGTCTTCATCTACTTTCGGGCGCCATGGCGCCAGTTCGTCCCGGGCTTGGGCGACGGCGACGCCGTCACGGTCGACAACTCCGATGTCACCGGGATCTTCGTCGTGGCCCAAGGCGATCTCGGCGTGTTCATCACCACGTACCTGCCGGGCCGCGGCGAAACCGTCGACCAGTTCACGCCTGAGCGGTGCCGCGGGCTACTGCTGAAGGCTTTCGGCGCGCCGATCGATGTGGAAGTCGTGGATGTCGCGCCGTGGCAACCCTACGAAGACGTGGCCGACCAGTTCCGCCGCGGCCGAGTATTTTTGGTCGGCGACTCGGCGCACACCATGCCGCAGTTCAAAGGCGGCGGGGCCAACAGCGCGATCCAAAGTGCGCAGAATCTGGCGTGGAAACTCGCTGCGGTGCTGAAAGGGGTGGCGGGCCCGGAGCTTCTCGACACCTACCATGCCGAGCGGCACCCGATCGGACGTTTCGCGGCGCGGCAGTCGCTGACCGGCCCCGGCGCCGCGTTTCTTCGGTTGGGAGACGGACTCCCACAGCTTCCCGCCGGGGAGGAGCGGCCGATGTTCTACATGATCGCCGGATACAAATACCGGTCCGCAGCGGTGGTGTCCGACGAACCGGCCCCGACCGACCCGGATGCCGTCCAACTGGTCGACGGCGAGCAGCTGCGCGGCGAACCCGGCACCAGGGTGCCCCATGCCTGGGTGGAATGCGACGGCGTGCGCATGTCCACCCTCGATCTGCTCGGATCGGGATTCACATTGTTCACCGGCACGGCCGGGATCCCCTGGATCAGCGCAGCAGAGGCCGTTTCCAGATCGCTTGGCATCCGGATCGACGTGCATCGCGTCGGGCCGGACACCGACGTGCGCGACGTCGACGGCCGGTGGGCACAGCTGACGGGGCTGCCACTTGCCGGCGCGCTGTTGGTGCGTCCCGACGACTTCGTCGCCTGGCGCGCGGACGCACTCCCGGCGTCCCCGGAAAGCGAACTCCGTCAGGCGCTTTGCCAAATTCTTCACCGGACGGTCAAATAGTTTTCGTGAGCAATGACGTCCTGGTCACCGGCGCCACCGGCACGCTTGGCCGACACGTTGTCTCGGCGGCGCTGTCTGCCGGGCACCGGGTCCGGGGCCTGAGCCGGCATGCCCACGCCGACGACGAGGTGCGCTGGTACGCCGGCGATTTGCTGGCCGGAACCGGCGTAGACCCGGCGGTGGCGGGAACCGACGTGATCGTGCACTGCGCGACGCAGTTCGTCGGCGATAAGGACATCCGCTCCGCCGAGAACTTGCTGGCCGCGGCCCGACGGGCCGGCGTGAATCACGTCGTGTACATCTCGATCGTCGGGGTGGACCGGATACCGCTCGGCTATTACCGGACAAAGCTGCGCGTCGAACAGGCGCTGGCCGCTTCGGGTGTGGGCCACACGATCCTGCGGGCCACGCAGTTCCACGACCTGATCGCGGCGATCTTCGCGGTACAGCGATTCTCGCCGGTGCTGTGGGCGCTGCGAGACGTTCGCTTCCAGCCGATCGAAACGGCCGATGTGGCAAGACATCTCGTAGATCTTGTCGGCGAACAGCCCGCCGGGCGTGTCCGCGATATCGGGGGGCCCGAGGTACGCGCCCACGCTGACCTCGGCCGGGCCTACCTCGCGGCGCGCCGGAGCCGTCGCCGGGTGGCCGCGGTCCCTGTGCCCGGCCGGATCGTCGCCGGCTACCGCCAGGGCGCGAACCTCGCGCCGGACAACCCGGCCGGAGCGACGACGTTCGAGGAGTATCTGGCGCATTCCCACTGATCTGTGAAAACGCTGGATAGCAGCTGCGAAGACGTGAGCCCGCAACCCACGGTCCGCACCGGGGCAGTGATCAGGCACAACTTCTCCGCAACGACGAAACTGGGGCGTTCGCTGTGCACGTCGGCGGTGGCGTCGTAGGCTCGTTGTCGATGACCAGCAATCTTCCGCAGCGAGGCGGTGAACCGCGTGCCGCCGACACCGACCGTATCCAGGTCGCGCAATTGCTGGCCGACGCGGCCTCCCAGGGCCAGCTTCCGATCGGCGAGTACGAGGAACGGCTCACCAAGGTATACAGCGCCCAGACCTACGAGGAACTGGACCGGCTGAGCTCCGACCTGCCCGGTATGGCGCGACCGCTTCGCCGCGGTGAATGCCATCCGGCGCCCTCGACGTTGCTGCTGGCCATCATGAGCGGATTCGAGCGCCGTGGAAGATGGAACGTACCGCGGCGGCTGACGACGTTCGCGCTGTGGGGCGGTGGGATCCTCGACCTGCGCTACGCCGACTTCACGTCGCCTGACGTCGAGATCCGCTCCTACTCGATCATGGGTGGCCAGACGATCCTTGTGCCGCCGGAAGTCAACGTCGACGTTCGCGGACACGGGGTGATGGGCACCTTCGACCACAGCGCTCAGGGCAACGGCACGCCCGGCGCGCCGCACGTCACCATCAAGGGCTTTTCGCTGTGGGGCAGCGTCGGCACCAAGCGCAAAGCCCGCAAGCGCGCTTAGAACCCATGCGCGGCCGACCAATACGGCAGCCGGTGATCAGTGGCGCTTGCGTGAACGCAGATAGTCACCGACGACCGCGGCGCCCAGCCCGTCGAGATCCGGCACGACGACACGGCCCTGCACCCGGCGGGCCACCTGGTCGATGAACCGGGCCAGCCCGGGGTCGCTGCCGAGCCGGAAGATCGTCACCTGTGCGCCCAACCGCGCCATGTCGTCGAACCCTTTGACGGTGTGGGCGATGGTCCGCGGATGCGGTGGGTAGTCGAAGAACACCTGTGCCGGCTCCGAGCCGGACTCGCCGTAGCCGATGCCGCCCTCCAGATGCGCGGTGGGCTCACCGTCGGTGACCACCAGCACCACCGGCTGCGCACCGGGATGCCTGCGCAGATGGCGGCCCGCCAACGCCAGGGCGTGATGCAGATTTGTGCCCTGCTCGTACACGCCTTCGAGCCCCGTGAGCTCGGCCGCAGTCATCGTCCGCGCATACCGACCGAAGGCGATGATCTGCAATGCGTCGGAGCGAAATCGCGTGCTCACCAAGTGGTTCAACGCGAGCGCGGTCCGCTTCATCGGCAACCAGCGGTTCTCCATCACCATCGAGAACGAGGTGTCCACCAGCAGAGCCACCGCGGCTTGAGTGCGGGACTCGGTTTCGGACACCTCGACGTCGTCGACCGTGATCTGAATCGGTGAGCTCGGCCCGTCGGCCAGCCCGACACCGGTGCCGGCCTGGCGCAGCACCGCGTTGGTCAAGGTGCGGGTGACGTTCCACGGCTCGGTGTCGCCGAACTGCCACGGGCGCGTTGCCCCCGTCAGCTCTCCGGCCGCGCCGGCACGCTGGGTGTCGCGTTCGCCGCCGCGGCCGGACAGCCGCTCGGCGACGTCATGCAGCGCGGCCTCCCCCAACTGGCGCATCGCCTTTGGCGACAACCGCCACTGCCCGTCTGAATCGCGATCCAGAAAACCCTGGTTCACCAGCGCGCGCTCCAACTCGGCGAGAGTGCGGGCATCCACCGCGGCCTCGTCACCCAGCTGGCGGGCCAGCGCGTCGAGGTCGACATCGTCCATGGTGGCGCCCGCGTAGCTCTGGGAAAGTGCCTCGGCCAGCTGCTCCAACTCGGCGATGTCGGCAAGCGCCTGGGTGCCCTCGCCCATCCCGAGCGGATCGTCACCGGAGAACCGCGACGAGCCGGTCCAGTCCTCACCCGGCCGGGCGGCCTGCAGCTGCGCGTCCAGCCGAGTAAGCGCCTGCTGCAAGGCCGGCGAACCGAACGCCTGCATGGCCAGCGCGTCCAGCTCCGCACGCTGCTCGGCGGACAGGCTGTTGCGGAAGCGCTGCGCGGCGGCCGCGCGCTTGGCCAGTGAGTCGAGCAGCTCCTCGACGTTGCGCGGGTTCTCGGGGAAGAACTCGCCGTGCTTGGCCATGAAGTTCTCGAAATCCTGCTCGGTGTCCTCGCCGCGGGCGTGCTTGTCGAGCAGGTCGTTGAGATCGTCGAGCATCTCGCTGACGCGCTGGCGGTCTTCGTCGGTGGCACCCTCAAGCGCCTGCTTCATTCCCGCGAAGCGCTGATCGAGCATCTCACGACCGAGCAGATCCCTTATCTGCTCGTACTTTTCACGCGCCTCGGCGCTGCGCCAGTTGTAGTCGGACAGCTCCTGTACCGCCTTGGCCGGCGACGGCGACAGGGACTCGATCTGCATCTCGGCGAAGCGGGCGTCGTCGTCAAGCGCTCTTGCGAGCGCCTTGCGCTCGGCCAGCACCGCTTCGTCGAGCAGTTTCTTGATTTCCTGCAGCGTGCCGTCCAGGTTGTTGCGACGCAACAACTCCCGTCGCCTTCGGTTGGCCTCGGCGGCCAGCCGGTCGGCGCCGGGCATGTTCTTGGTGCCGCGGCGCAGCAACTCGGACAGCGCGCGACGCGGCGAGGTGCCATCCATCACGTCGCGCCCGATCTGCTCGAGCGCCTCACGCAGATCGACCGGCGGCGCCAGCGGATCGGGGCCACCGGTGTAGGCGGAGTACCGCGAGGCCCGCCCGTGCCTGTGTTTAGCCATAGACCGTTTCCCCGTCTTCGGTGACCTTATCGATCCGCTTCGCCAAATACAGCGCCTCCAGCGCCAGTTCGACGGCCGCCGCGCGTTCACCCTCGGAGTGAGCGTGCAGGCGCCGTTGAATCGCAGCGACCGCCGGCACTTCCGGCAACGCTGCCAACACAGCCCGCGACGACACCCGCTCGCCGGTGGTGACCGGCGAGCCCTGCTCGATCGCGACGACGATCGGGCCGACGTCGATGCCGCCGAGCAGCTTGTGCGCGGTGTCGGCGGTGGCCCGGCGCAGCAGATGCTCCAGCACCTCCTGCTCGCGGCCCTCCTCGCCGGACTCGAACTCCAGCTTGCCGCGCAGCACGTCGATCACCGTCGACAGGTCGACGACCCGGGCGACGGGATCCTGCTCGCCGAGCACCGCCGCGCGGTGCCGCGCCGAGGCGGCGACGGTTTCGGCGGCCGCGATCGCGAACCGCGCGGACACCCCGGAGCGCTGGTCGACCGACCGCGACTCGCGCAGGTAGCGGGCGAACCTGGCGAGGATCTGCATCAGGTACAGGGGCACCTGCGCCGCGAGGTGGGCTTCCTGGGTGATGACGCCGACCTCGGCGTCGAGCAGCAGCGGGTAGTGGGTGCGGATCTCGGCGCCGAACCTGTCCTTCAGCGGGGTGATGATGTGGCCGCGGTTGGTGTAGTCCTCCGGGTTCGCGCTGGCGACCACGAGCACGTCCAGCGGCAGCCGAAGTGTGTAGCCGCGGACCTGGATGTCGCGCTCCTCCATCACGTTGAGCATTGCCACCTGGATCCGCTCGGCAAGGTCGGGCAGCTCGTTGACCGCGACGATTCCGCGGTGCGCGCGGGGGATGAGTCCGTAGGCGATGGTCTCGGGGTCGCCGAGACTGCGGCCCTCGGCCACCTTGATCGGGTCGATGTCGCCGACGAGGTCGGCGACGCTGGTGTCCGGCGTCGCCAGCTTCTCGAAGTAGCGCTCGCTGCGATGCTTCCACGCGACCGGCAGCGCATCGCCCAGCTCGGCGGCGCGCCGGGTCGACTCCGGGGTGATCGGGTGGTACGGGTGCTCGCCCAGCTCCGCGTCGGCGATGACCGGGGTCCACTCGTCGAGCAGGCCCTGCAGCGACCGCAGCAGCCGTGTCTTGCCCTGACCGCGCTCGCCGAGCAGCACGAAGTCGTGGCCGGCGATCAGCGCGCGCTCAACCTGCGGCAAAACGGTGTCCTCGAAGCCGAGAATGCCCGGCCAGGTGTCTTCGCCCTCGGCCAACGCCGTCAGCAGGTTCTCACGGATTTCCTGCTTGACGCCGCGCTCGCGGTGTCCGGAGGCGCGCAGCTCGCCGAGGGTTCGGGGCAGATGGTTAGGTGCAGTCACTACTCCACGCTACGACTGCTGCGGCGGTGAGGCATTCTCGCGGCGCGTTCGCGGGCTCAATGGGCGAAGTGGCGCGCGCCGGTGTGGTACATCGTGATGCCGGCGTCGACGGCCGCCCGGGTGACGATGTCGTCGCGCATCGAACCGCCCGGGTGCACGATCGCCGACACCCCCGCGGCGGACAGGGTCTGCAGGCCGTCGGGAAACGGGAAGAAGGCGTCCGAGGCGGCGACGGCGCCGCGGACCCGGTCGCCGCCGCGCTCGACGGCCAGCCGCGCCGCGTCGACGCGGTTGACCTGGCCCATGCCGACCCCGACGGTCGCGCCGCCGCTGGCGATGACGATCGCGTTGGATTTCACCGCCCGGCAACTGCGCCAAGCGAATTGCAGGTCGGCGAGCGTGTCCGGGCCCGCGGGCGACCCGGCGACGAGTGTCCAGTTGGCCGGGTCATCGCCTGGTGCGTTGAACGCGTCGCGGTCCTGCAGCAGCAATCCGCCACTGATCTGCCGCATGTCGATGCCGCCGATCGTGGGCTCTGACGCGACGAGGATGCGGATGTTCTTCTTGCGGGACAACACTTCAACCGCACCGTCTTGGTACGCGGGCGCGATGATCACCTCGGTGAAGATGTCGGCGACGGTTTCGGCCATTTCGACGCTCACCTCGGTGTTGGCGGCGATCACGCCGCCGAACGCGCTGAGCGGATCGCATGCGTGGGCCTTGCGGTGTGCGTCGGCGACGGAGGTCGACGAGATCGCGATGCCGCACGGGTTGGCGTGCTTGATGATCGCCACGCATATCTCCTCGTGGTCGAACGCGGCGCGCCACGCCGCATCGGCATCGGTGAAGTTGTTGTAGGACATCTCTTTTCCGTGCAACTGTTCGGCCTGAGCAAGCCCGGGCCAGGCGCCGTCGTCGGCGTAAAGTGCGGCATTCTGGTGCGGGTTCTCGCCGTAGCGCAACACCGCCGACCGCCGCCAGGTGCCGGCGAACCACGGCGGCAGTGGTTGCGGCCGGTCCTCGGGCGCCAGCGTCGACGCCATCCAGGTCGCCACCGCGACGTCGTACTCGGCGGTGTGCCGAAAGGCCAATGCCGCCAGCCTCTTTCGCTCGTCTAAAGTGAAGCCTCCCGCCCGCACGGCCGCCATCACGCCGTCATAGCCGAGGGGCTCCACCACCACCGCAACGCTGGCATGGTTCTTGGCGGCAGCGCGCACCATCGACGGGCCGCCGATGTCGATCTGCTCGACGCACTCGTCGATGTCGGCGCCGGACTCCACCGTCTCAGCGAACGGGTACAGGTTGACGATGACCAGGTCGAACGGTTGGATGCCGAGCCGGTCCAGCGCGGCCAGGTGCTCCGGCTTGCGGGTGTCGGCCAGCAGACCGGCGTGCACGTGCGGATGCAGGGTCTTGACCCGGCCGTCGAGAACCTCGGGGAAGCCGGTCACATACTCGACGGGAGTCACCGGAATCCCTTTGTCTGCAATGATTTTCGCGGTCGAACCGGTGGACACGATGTCGACGCCGGCATCGTGGAGGCCACGCGCGAGCTCGACCAGACCGGTCTTGTCGTAGACGCTGATCAGTGCGCGTCGAATCGGCCTGCGCCCGTAGAGGCTCGTCATCCTATGGCCGCCTTTCGCCCTGTCCAGGTCACGCCGCGGGTGGCGACCGCGGCCAGAACATCCACCAGTAACCGTCGTTCGACGACCTTAATGCGCTCGTGAAGAGTGGCTTCGTCGTCGCCGTCGAGCACCGGGACGACCTCCTGCGCCAGGATCGGGCCGCTGTCCGTGCCGGCGTCGACGAGATGCACAGTGCAGCCTGTCACCTTCACCCCGTAATCCAGTGTCTCCGGAACCGCGTGCGCGCCGGGAAAGGCCGGCAACAGCGCGGGATGGGTGTTGACGATGCGACCTTTGAATCGCGAAAGGAACTGGGGCCCGAGGATTTTCATAAAGCCAGCCGACACGATCAGATCCGGCTGGTGAGCACTGGTTGCGCCGGCGATCGTGGCGTCCCACGCGGCGCGGTTGGGGTAGTCGGACAGCCGCACGGTGTAGGTCGGCACGTCGGCCGCCTTGGCGATGTCGACGGCCGGGCAGTCACGGTCCGCGCCCACGGCCACCACCCGAGCCGGGTAGTCGCCGCGCGCCGCCTCAAGCAGCGACGCCAGCAGTGAACCCGTGCCGGAGGCCAGAACGACCAGCCGTGCCGGTGCGCTCGGGGGCACGCGGAGCGGCTGCTGCACGCCCAGAGCCTAATCGGCAGCTTCGCCGCGGTTGACGCCCAGGTCGTTTCGCTCCGGCGGCTGGGCTTGCTGCGGCGCGTCGGCTTCCTCGGGCGTTTCGGCTTCCTCGGCCGTTTCGGCCCGTTCGGGTGTCTCGTCGAGAATCTCCTCGGGGACCGTCGGTTCGGGCTGCGGCTGCGGCCGTGGCCGCCGTGGCGGCCGCACGATTCCGCCGGACATCGCGACGGTCACGCCACCGACCGCGACGAACCACAGGAACACCGCCGCTGCGAACGTGCCCTGGTCGACGCCCACATCGCCGAAGTTGCCCAACCGGCCTCCGGCCGCGTAGCCGAGCAGTGCCATCACCAGGGCGCTCGCGGCGGCGGCGAGCACCAGCTTGGCGGTCGCCGGGAGCAACCGCAGCGGCCGTCGGGCGCATTGCTGGCCCAGCACCACGCCGGAGGCGGCCGCGACGATCAGCAACGCGACCCAGACCGGGCCCAGGGGCGGCGTCGGCGCCGCCGCCAACACGGGCAGCGCCGGGATGTCGCCGCCGAACACCGTGAACGGGCTGAAGGTCGCCACGCCGATGTGAACGCTGGAGCCGACCGCGACCGCGGAGGCCCCGACGATGACGTTCGGGATGTAGAGCACCGACAACAACGTCAGGCTGAGCTGGCCGAACAGCGAATCGGTGACCGAGTACAGGTCGTGCATCGTGCCCCAGTGCACGATCAGCGAGCCCGCGGTGATCACGCCGGACAGGCCGAACAGCGCCAGCACACCCGCCGCCGCAGCGCGCGCGGCGTCGGCCAGCCAGTCGGGCAGCGGCGACGCGTGCAGCAGCCGGCGCCCGGCCCGTGACCCCACGCCGAGCACCGAGCCGACCGCATGTACGGCGATCACGCCGCCGAAGGCCCGCAGCGCGCTGGGCGTCTGCAGCTGTGTGAGCACCGATGCGGCGTCGTGAATCACCGCCAGAGCGATCGCCGTGATCAACAACGGGCCGCCAACCGCCGACGCCGCGATCCACCGGATCACGAACCACGAACCGCGCGGCGGTGTCGCATGCGCGGTGGTGCGAGCCGTCCCCCACACCATCGCGAACACCGGCAGCAGCGGCATGACGCCCAGCTCGCGGCCGCCGATGGACACCGGCACCTGATGCACGCCGAGCCACATGCTCGCGATCGCGCCGAACGCGCCGGTCATGTCGCTGTTGGCGACGACGAGCTGGAGAAGCACCACCGCAGCGATGACGAGCACCGCGACCAACGAGGGCCCGAACGCGACGGTCAGCAGTTCGCGTGCCTGGCGCGTCCCCGCTGCCCGGTTGCGGTCGGTTCCCGTCACTCTTCGCGCAAGCGCTTTATGGGGTGGCTAGCGCACCCTTACGACGGCGGCGGTCCGGACGGAGAGGACTGCGGGTTCGGTGGCACCGGAACCTGCTGGGTCGCCGGCTCGTGGGCGCCGTGCTCCTGGCCCGAGCCCTGGCTCGGCGGCTGCGCGTACGTCGGGAATCCGGTCGGAGGCGTCGGCGGGCCCGACTGCTGGCCGCCTGCCGGGAAGCCGCCGGTCGATGGCGGGTAGCCCCCGTACTGGGGGTAGGCCGGGCGCTGGCCGAGGTTGTGCTGTGGCTGCGACGGCGGGGTGTGCTGCTGGGGGCCCTGGCCGGGCTGGCCGTAGTAGCCGCCATACTGCGGGTACTGGTCATACTTCGGCCGCGGCGCGGGCGGAGCGATGACGCCCGCGTCCAGGAGCAGCGCGCCGACCGCAGCGACGGCCTGCAGCCCGGCGACGACCACGATCGCGATCAGCGCCCACCCGACCGACAAGAAGCTCGGCTTGGTGATCAGCTCGGAGATGGCGAGCAAGAAGCCGACCACCGCGATGACGGCGACGATGGGGGTGTAATTCCGCTGCTTGGGCAGCAGCGCGACCGCCGCCAGCAGCGCCGCCAGGACCAGCGCGACAATCTCGAAGCTGCCGCCGGTGATGGTGGAGCCGCCCATCGTGCCGATCTCGCTGGACTTCCACACCGGGCCGAAACTGACCAGATAGCCGGCGAGCCCGAGCACCACGACGGCGCCCAGCAGATATACCGGCAGCTTGTTCGGGCCCTCCTCGACCTTGGCGAACTGCGTCGTCGGCGCGTATGGGCCGTGCTGCTGTGCGGGCGGATACCCGGACCCGCCGGTTGAGTAGGTCATAGCCTCTCCAGTGCTCGTGGGCGCCGCGAGTTGGGCGACGCTGCGTCGGATCGGTGGTCGTGGACCACGCTAGCGCACCGAACTGAGGCCCGGCAGGCATCTATAGCGGGCATTCGCGTGTCAGGGTCCATTACGCCGACGCCAGCACCGACGCTGGAAGCCAATCCTGTTCTGCCGCTTCCACTCCCGCACCAACGGCAAAACCCGGGAGCCGAAATATTCGATCTCTTCGGAGTAAAGTGCCGCAAGCCGCCGATCAGTTGGGTGCGGAAGCCGTCGTTGTGCTGATGTCGCTGGTCACCGGGCCACCGGTGGCGTTGGGCACCCAGTCATGCCGTGGGATCGGCGCGGCGCCGGCGCCCGGCGTCGCGGTAGCGCTCGCGCTGAACATTTCTGCGCCGAGGTGTGACGAGGCCCCGGGCTTGCACCCGCGGACTGGAACACGTTCTAATTCTGGGCATGGATTATGGGCTCGTACTGTTCACCAGCGACCGCGGCATCAAACCCGCGGCGGCCGCCAAGCTCGCCGAGGATCACGGGTTCCACACGTTCTACGTGCCGGAGCACACCCACATACCGGTGAAACGCGAAGCAGCCCATCCCACCACTGGCGACGCGTCACTGCCCGACGACCGCTACATGCGGACCCTGGATCCGTGGGTCAGCCTGGGCGCCGCGTCGGCGGTGACGTCACGGATCCGGCTGGCGACGGCGGTCGCGCTGCCCGTCGAACACGACCCGATCACGCTGGCCAAAAGCGTCGCCTCGCTCGACTATCTGTCGGGCGGCCGCGTTTCCGTTGGCGTCGGATTCGGTTGGAACACCGACGAGCTTGGTGATCACGGGGTGCCGCCGGGTCGGCGTCGCACGATGCTTCGCGAGTACCTGGAGGCGATGCGGGCACTGTGGACGCAGGAGGAAGCCGCCTACGACGGCGAGTTCGTCAACTTCGGCCCGAGCTGGGCGTGGCCGAAGCCGGTGCAGTCGCACATCCCGATCCTCGTCGGCGCGGCGGGCAACGAAAAGAACTTCAAGTGGATCGCCCGCAGCGCCGACGGATGGATCACCACGCCGCGCGAGCACGAGATCGACGAGCCGGTGCGGATGCTGCAGGACATCTGGGCCGGGGCGGGACGCGACGGCGCGCCGCAGATCGTCGCGCTGGACTTCAAGCCGGTGCCCGAGCGGCTTGCGCAGTGGGCCGAGCTCGGGGTGACCCAGGCGCTCTACGGCCTGCCCGACCGATCCGAGGACGACGTGCGGGCCTACGTGGAGCGGCTCGCCGGCAAGCTGGCCGCCACGGTTTAGCGGTTTAGGCCAGCGCGGCCCGGTTGCCGTGGTCGAAGGACGTCACCACGATCCGCGCACCGAGCGGATCGGTGTCGGTCATCAACCGGACCAGATCCTCGTCCTCCGTTGTGGCGAGGAAGCGGCTGTTGTCGGAGTCGAGCCTGCCGACGACGATGCCGGTGCGGACCGGCCAGTCGTAGCGCACGCTATAGGTCTCGATCGTCGCCGGCCCGTCGGCGGTGACCGTCAGGGGCACCTTCGAGAATCGGGCGACCTCGTCCTGCAAAGCCGCGCTGTGATCCGGACACCAATCAGCGGGTTCGGTGGAGTAGACACCGACCGAATACTTCGACATGATGCCACCGTTGGCGCCGACAAGGCCGAATTGCCCTGGCCTGTCGCGCATTTGCATGACGGTTTCGGCGATGCCGTGCATCGAGTAGTTGTTGCCCGGGCCGCCGAAGAACGGAAGGCCCCCGGTGAGGGTCAGCCCGCGCGGGTCGTCGGTGGCCACACCGAAGCCATCGCAGATGTTGAACACCGCGATCGGGAAGCAGCTGTACAGGTCGAACGTCGCGACGTCGTCGACGCCGATACCGGCCACCGCCAGCGCGTCCCGTGCCGCCATCACCGACGCGGGGCTACAACCGAGGTCGGCGCGTTCGAGCAGCGCCTGCTCCACCATGTCGGCATGTCCGCGGAGATAGACCCACTTCTCCTCGGGCACACCGAGCCGCCGCGCGGCCTCGACCGACATCACCAGCGCGGCCGCGCCCTGGTTGACCTGGTCGCGCGCCACCAAGAGCCGCGTGTATGGGTCGCAGATCATCCGGTTGCTGTCGGTGACCGTGGTGAGCTCGGAGACCGAACGCTCCACCGGTGACGCCGAGAACCGGTTCTTGGCAGCGACTTTCGTGAACGGCGCGAACAGCTCACCCATCCGTTGCCGGTAATCGAGTGGGCGGAGCCGCAGCCGGGCACGCCGGGCGTTCTCCAGCAGGCCGTACTGCACCGGCGCCCCGACCAGGCCGTGGCCGATCGTGTACTTGTTGAAGATGCCGTCGTAACCGAATCCGCGGTCCTCGAGCTGGCCGTCGACGGTCTCGGAGAAGTCGGGCTTGTCACCGGCGTTCGCGTAGCGGCGCTCCGTCGACACGGCGTCGGAGCCGAACACCATCGCCACCTCGGATTCGCCCGACGCGATGGCGCCGGCGAATTCCGTTACCAGATGCTGTGGCCCCTGTCCCCCAATGACTTCCAGGATCGAGCGCGCCGGCTCGGCGCCCACGCGGCGGGCAACCGAGCGGGGATAGTTCGTGGACTTCCCCAGTGGCGCCGGCACCGGGCCGGAGATCTCGAACTGACGCACCCCGGCCACGGTGTCGATGGCCCGCGCCACCGCGTGGACGTCAGCGCCGCAGTCCTGCAGCGCCGCCCTGGCCGCCGCAGTCGCGAGCTCCACCGACGACATGCCGCGGTAGCCGGGGTCGTCGATGCGCTCGGCCGACTGCCCGACCCCGACCACGACGGGCGTGCGCGGATCCACTTGCGTCAGTTCTAGGACCGGCTTCGCAGAATCTGGCGGGCCAGCTCCGCGGTCTCCGACGGCGTCTTGCCGACCTTGACACCTGCCGCCTCGAGCGCCTCCTTCTTCGCGGCGGCCGTGCCCGACGAGCCCGAGACGATCGCGCCCGCGTGACCCATTGTCTTGCCCTCCGGCGCGGTGAACCCGGCCACATACCCGATCACCGGCTTGGAGACGTTGGCCTTGATGTAGTCGGCCGCACGCTCTTCGGCGTCGCCGCCGATTTCGCCGATCATCACGATGATCTTGGTGTCCGGGTCCTTCTCGAACGCCTCGATCGCGTCGATGTGGGTGGTGCCGATCACCGGGTCGCCCCCGATGCCGATCGCGGTGGAGAAGCCGAAATCCCTGAGCTCGTACATCATTTGGTACGTCAGCGTGCCGGACTTCGAGACCAGCCCGATCGGGCCGCCACCGGTGATGTTGGCCGGCGTGATCCCGGCGAGCGCCTCCCCTGGCGTGATGACGCCCGGGCAGTTGGGCCCGACGATGCGCGTCTTGTTGCCCTTGTGCACGTTGTAGGCCCACGCATACGCCGTGTCCTGCACCGGAATTCCCTCGGTGATCACGACCAGCAGGGCGGTCTCGGCGTCGATCGCCTCGATGATCGCGTCCTTGGCGAACTTCGGCGGCACGAAGACGACCGACACGTCGGCGCCGGCTTCTTTCATCGCCTCCACGACGGTGCCGAACACCGGCAGCTCGACGTCATCGCCGTCGGCGTCCTTGTGCGTGACGGTGGTGCCGGCCTTGCGGGCGTTGACACCACCGACCAATTGCGTGCCTGCCTTGAGCATGCGCGCGGTGTGGATGCTGCCCTCGTTGCCCGTGATGCCCTGGACGATGACCTTGGAATCTTTGTTCAGGAAAATTGCCACGTCAGTAGTCCTTTCAGGCGCTGGCCGCCAGCTCGGCCGCCTTGTCGGCGGCCTCGTCCATCGTCGGCACCATCGTCACCAGCGGGTGGTTCGCCTCGGCGAGGATGCGGCGACCCTCCTCGACGTTGTTTCCGTCCAAGCGGACGACAAGCGGCTTGTTCGCTTCGTCGCCAAGGATTTTCAGCGCGTTGACGATGCCGTTGGCCACCGCGTCGCAGGCGGTGATCCCGCCGAACACGTTCACGAACACGCTCTTGACCTGCCCATCGCCGAGGATCACGTTGAGCCCGGCGGCCATCACCTCCGCCGAGGCGCCGCCGCCGATGTCGAGGAAGTTGGCCGGCTTGATCCCGCCGTATTTCTCGCCCGCGTAGGCGACGACGTCGAGCGTCGACATCACCAGCCCCGCCCCGTTGCCGATGATGCCCACCTGCCCGTCGAGCTTGACGTAGTTGAGGTCGTGCTCCTTGGCCTTCAGTTCCAGCGGGTCGCTGGCATCGCGGTCCTCGAACTGCGCGTGGTCGGGATGGCGGAAGTCCGCGTTCGCGTCGAGGGTGATCTTCGCGTCGAGCGCCAGGATCTGATCGTCCGGTGTGCGCACCAGCGGATTGACCTCAACCAGGGTGGCGTCCTCGCCGACGAACAGCTCCCACAGTTTGGAAATCGTGACCGCCGCGGCGTCGAGCACCTCGGCGGGCAGATGCCCCTGCTCGGCGATCGATCGGGCGAACGCCGGGTCGACACCGGTGACCGGGTCGACCGGGACCTTGGCCAGCCGCTCAGGCTTGGTGGCGGCCACCTCTTCGATCTCCATGCCGCCCTCTACCGAGCACATCGCCAGGTAGGTGCGGTTAGCGCGGTCGAGCAGAAACGAGATGTAGTACTCCTCGGCGATGTCGCTGGCCTGCGAGACGAGCAGCTTCTTGACGATGTGACCCTTGATGTCCAAGCCCAGGATGTTCTGCGCGTGGGTATAGGCCTCGTCGGGAGTCGCTGCGTACTTCACCCCGCCCGCTTTGCCGCGACCACCGGTCTTGACCTGCGCCTTCACCATCACTGGTTGGCCGATTTCCTCGGCGATCCCGCGTGCGCCTTCGGGCGTGTCGGTCACCCGCCCCGGCGTGCTCGGAACGTTGTGCTTGGCGAACAACTCCTTCGCCTGATACTCGAAAAGGTCCATGCGCTCACTGTCTGTCTGCGTTGACGCGGGTTGATGGTCGGGCGTGATTCGCTCGGGGGAACTGTATCGAGCCCACGGTGTGCCTCCGGCACCGCATACCACTCATGTGGCACATCTCACCGCGAAAGCAAAGTGATTCAAATCACAATCCACGGCGGATTTGGCCCCGCGCTTGCCTCCTTCATCGGGCGTTGGTTAACGTCTCCTGATCCAGATAACGTTATGGTCACGGCGAGAAGGATTTTTAGGGTTGCCTCAGCACCGTTTGTCCCGATCTCCGCGTGAGGTCACGATGAACGCCCGCGACCGCCGGGTCGATCCGGTCGACGCCCCCACCGACGCTGAAATCACCGACATCATCCCGTTCAACGAGTTCGGCAGCCTCGATGACCTGGAGTTTCTGGACTACTGCGCGTTCGACACCGAATCCCAGGTGCTGCAGGCGCCCGAGCTCGACGACCTCCACCACACGGACAACCTGACGCCGCTGCGGCTCGTGGTGCCCGCCGAGTTCCGTGCCGAGCCCGGGGCCGACCGTTACGACGACCCGTATGCCTACCACTCGCACGGCGCCGACGCGTGCGACGACGTCACCGACGGGCCGGTCCCCCGGGGGCTGCACCGCAAGCCGAACGGGACCGCCGGGGCGGTCAAGGGCCGGCTGCTGATCGCCGCGATGGCCACCGGTGCCGCCGCTGCGGCCGCGCACTCGGCCGTCAGCACCACTGACACGCGTTCCAGCCCCACCGTGCTCGCCGCCGACGAGTCCACCCTGGGCGGCGGCGTGGTCGAGAGCAGCAAGGGCGCGCAGTTGGTCTCCGTCACGCCGGCCGTCAACGCCGCGGTGACCGGCGAGGAGCTGGCCAAGGGCGTCGCATTCGCGCAGGAGCGTGCGGAGCGCGAGGCGCGCCTTCAGCGGCCGTTGTATGTGATGCCGACGAAGGGCATTCCGACGTCAGGCTTCGGCTATCGGTGGGGGGTGCTGCACGGCGGCATCGACCTCGCCAATTCGATCGGCACCCCGATCCTGGCGGTGGCCGACGGCGTCGTCATCGATGCGGGCCCGGCGGCCGGGTTCGGCCTGTGGGTCAAACTCCGCCACAACGACGGCACCGTGACGGTGTACGGGCACGTCAACACCATCAACTGCCACATCGGCGAACGCGTGATGGCCGGCGACGAGATCGCGACCATGGGCAACCGCGGTAACTCCACCGGGCCGCACCTGCATTTCGAGGTGTGGCTGAACGGCACCAACCGGGTTGATCCCGTGCCGTGGCTGGCTCAGCGCGGAATCAACGTCGGCGGCTTCACCGGCTGACGTCTTGTCTTCCGCAGACGAACCGCACGACCATCCGTCTGGTGAATCTCCCCGCGACGAGCCCGAGCCAAGCGGACCGGTTCCAAGCGGACCGGTTGCCACCCCGGAGCCGGACGACGACGCCCACACAAGCATCATCCGGCGGCATCCGACCGGACCCATCCCAGAACCGCTGAGCGACGACACTCGAACCAGCATCCTGCGCCGCGGGCCGGCCGGTGACGAGCCCACCAATCTGGTTGGGCCGCTTGATGAACCGCAGACGGGGCTGATCCGGCCCGCGCCGCGGCGCATCGCGAGCTCGGCGAAGCCGCCGAGCAACGCCACCGCGGTCGCCGCGTCGGCCGTCAGCATCATCAGCGGGTGGGCCACCGCCGTCGTCGCCACGGACCTGATCACCGGCTGGTGGAGGACCGACCGGCTGTTCTGCGTCGGCGTCGGATTCCTCACCGCCGTGTTCGCCGCGAGCACGATCGGCGGGGTGGTCGGGTTGCTGCTGCGCCGTCGCGTTGGCATCTATTTGACCCTGGTCGCCGTGGTGCTGGCGCTGCTGATCTTCGCCGGCATCTTCGTCGCGGGAGCGCACATGGCCGGGGCCGTGCGCGCGATCCCGGTGCTGCCGGTGGCGACGGCCGTGCTGACCCTGGTGCCGGCCACCTGGCGATGGACCAGGTAGCTACAGCTTCTGGACCGGGGCGTGGTTGTGCATCAGCTTGACCCGGCCGGCGCTGCCGAAGTCGATCAGCGACATCGCCGACTCGCCGACGCCCGAGACCTCCTCGACCCGGCCAAGCCCGTATTTGTCGTGGCTGACCCGGTCGCCGGGCTCGAGCACGATCAGCGATCGCCTTCCGGCCGCCGACCGTGTCGGCGACGGACGAGCGGGACCGAATCGGCCGGCCCCGCTGACCGGCGCGCTGTACGACGGCGTCGGGTCGGTGCGCCGCCAATCGATGAGGTGCTGCGGGATCTCGTGCAGAAATCGCGACTCCGGGTTCATCATCGGTTGGCCCCAGGATGAGCGGACCTTCGCCCGGCTCAGATAGAGCCGTTGCCGCGCGCGGGTGATGCCGACGTAGGCGAGCCGTCGCTCCTCGGACAGTTCCGCCGGATCGCCGAGTGCCCGTATGTGCGGGAACATTCCGTCCTCCCAGCCGGTCACGAACACGACCGGGAACTCCAGCCCCTTCGCGGTGTGCAGGGTCATCAGCGTGACGACACCGGCGGAGTGCTCGGGGATCTCGTCGGAGTCGGCGACCAGTGACACCCGCTCGAGGAATTCCGCCAGCACGCCGGTATCGGGGACGTCCTCATCGTCCGGAAGGTCGAGGTCTTCGTTCAGGGCGGCGGCGTTGGCCCGGTCCATGCTGAATTCGTGCGCGACGCTGACGAGTTCGTTCAAGTTGTCCAGTCGCGCCAAGTCCTGCGGGTCGCTGGACGCCTCCAGCTCGGCACGGTAGCCGGTGCGGTCGAGCACCGCCTCCACGAGATCGCCGAGCTCGTCGTCCAGACGGGACCGCAGATCGTCGAGCAGCTCGACGAAGCCGGCGATCGCCTTCTCCGAGCGGCTGTTCAACATCGGGACGCTGCCCTCGGCGGCGGCCTGCAACGCGTCGGCGAAGCTCGAGCCGGTGTTCTCGGCGTACACCGCCACGGCGGCTTCGGCACGGTCGCCGATGCCGCGGCGCGGCGTGTTGAGGATGCGCCGCAGGCTGACCGAGTCGCCGGGGTTGTCCAGCACTCGCAGGTAGGCGACGATGTCGCGAATCTCCCTGCGTTCGTAAAAGCGAACGCCCCCCACCACCTTGTACGGGATGCCCGCGCGGATGAACACTTCCTCGAGCGAGCGTGAGGAGTTGTTGGTGCGGTAGAACACCGCGACGTCGTTGTAGGTGATGTCGCCGGCCTCACCGGCACCGTCGACGAGACGGTCGATTTCGCTTGCGACGAACGCGGCTTCGTCGTGCTCGTTGTCGGCGACGTAGCCCACGATCAGCTCGCCGTCGCCCGCGTCGGTCCAGAGCCGCTTCTCACGGCGGTTGGCGTTGCACGAGATGACAGAGTTGGCCGCCGACAGGATGTTTTGCGTCGAGCGGTAATTCTGCTCCAGCAGAATCGTTGTGGCGTTTGGGAAGTCGCGTTCGAAGTCTTCGATGTTGCGGATCGTCGCGCCGCGAAACGCGTAGATCGACTGGTCGGCGTCGCCCACCACGCACAGCTCGGCAGGCGTCAGGCCGTCGATGGTCTGGATGCCGACCAGCTCGCGCACCAGCACGTACTGTGCGTGGTTGGTGTCCTGGTACTCGTCGACGAGGATGTGCCGGAACCGCCGCCGGTAATATTGCGCGATCTGCGGAAAGCGTTGCAGCAGAGCGACTGTCTCGCCGATCAGGTCGTCGAAGTCGAGCGCGTTGGCCGCCCGCAGTCGGCGCTGGTATTCGCCATACACGTTGGCCACGATGCGGTTGAGCTCGTCAGCGCTCTCCGACACGTTGGCCGCGGCCTGCTCGGGGTCGATCAGCTCGTTCTTCAGGTTCGAAATGCAGTTGGCCAGCAACCGCGGCGAATACCGCCGGGTGTCCAGGCCCATGTCCTTGCCGATCATCAGCAGCAGGCGGCGCGAATCGTCGGCGTCGTAGATCGAGAAGTTCGAGTTCAACCCGCGCACCAGGGACGCCTGGTTGCGCAGGATGCGCACGCAGGTCGAGTGGAACGTCGAGACCCACATCGACCGCGCCCGCGCGCCGATGAGCCCCACCACCCGGTCGCGCATCTCGGCGGCGGCTTTGTTCGTGAACGTGATCGCCAGGACCTGCCCGGGGCCGACGTCGCGCGCGGCCAGCAGGTACGCGACGCGCCGGGTCAACACCGCCGTCTTGCCTGATCCCGCACCGGCGACGATCAGCAGCGGTGAGCCCTCATGCAGCACCGCCCTGCGCTGCTGGGGGTTGAGGCCGTCGAGGAGTTCTGCGGCCTCCGGGCCTGCCGGAGAGTCGGTCACGTGCACACTCATGTCTGATCCAACTTACCGCCGGAAGACGACATTCTTTGCGCTGGCACGGTCCGGGATGGCACACTCAAAACGTGCTCAATAGGCAGTGCCGATTTTTCTACGGGTACCCGTCAGCGGTGCCCGTGGTCTAGCTGCTTCCCAGAGCCCCGCGGTCCGCTTCCGGATCCGGGGCTTGTCTGTTGTGTGAGGCTCGAATTCGGATGAGACCAGAACCCACCAACAGCGAAAATCCGGAGTCACAGATGAGCTTAGAAACGCAACAGATTCCCGACATCGACGCCCTGCGGCACGAGATCGACCGGCTCGATGCCGAGATCCTCGCCGCGGTCAAGCGACGCACCGAGGTATCCCAGACCATCGGCCGCGCCCGGATTGCGTCGGGTGGTACCCGGCTGGTGCACAGCCGCGAGATGAAGGTCATCGAGCGATACAGCGAGCTCGGCCCGGAGGGCAAGGACCTCGCGATGCTGCTGCTGCGGCTGGGCCGCGGCCGACTCGGCCGCTGATCGGCTCGCCCGGGTCGAAGCCAGCGTTACCGAACGGCCTTCAGCAGCCACGGCGTCAGCCACTTCACCGCATCGGGCGTGGGGTGGATTCCGTCGATGCGCATCTGGATGCCGTCGACCTTGGCGGTGTAGTAGCCGCCCGGGCACAGCTTGTTGTTCAGGTCCAGCACTTCGACGTTCGGACGATTTCCGATCACGCGGCGCAGCAACGCGTTCCACTCATCGACGCGGTCGGGATCGTCTTCGGGGTAGGGGCTCCCATCGGGCTTTTCGCCGCGGCGGTTGTAGGGCTCGGTGGTGACCACCAGCCGGGCCCCGGTGGAGCCGAGGATGTCCAACGCGCGCCGGAGTTCGCCGGTCAGATATTGGTCGAATGCCGGGTCGCCGATGTGCGTCCAGTGCGCTTCGTTGACGCGGTCGATCGTCTCCCAGCGGCCGATCATCAGCAGCACCACGTCGGGCCGGTCGTAGTTGATCCGCTGGGCCCATCGGTCCGGCCAGGCGTCGCATTCGGGTTTTTGATCCAGGGTCTGGCCCTGATACCGGTACGGTCCGCCGCGGACGATCCCGCACCCGATCGTGGTGTTGTCGATGAAGCTGACGCCCGGCGTCGGGGGCAGGTAGCGCATCAGGGTCCATGCGACGGAGTCGCCGAACACCGACACGGTGTGCAGGCGAGGACCGCTCTGATGCGGCGCACTCAGCGGGCTGAGGGTCTCGACCGGCGGCACCGGCGCCGTCACCGCGGCCGGAGAAACGCCAGGTGGCAGCGTGCCCGATGGGTTTCCGACGGGAACAACCAGGCCCGTCACCGCAACCGCGGTGGCGATTGTGGCGGCGCCCAGCCGCAACATCGGGACTCGCACGGGCCGCCACCGGCGGACGGGGTGTTCGATCACCCACCACGACGTCGTCGCGACGCCGATCGTGGCGATGCACCGCACGACGAACAACGGAAGCCCAGAGGCGCCGGTGCGCGCGCCGTTGATGGCCAGAAAGATCGGCCAGTGCCACAGGTAGACGCCGTAGGAGATGGTGCCGACCCAGACCAGCGGCGGCAGGGCAAGCACGCGGGCCACCGCGCCCCGCTGATCCAATGCGACCGGGGCGACGACCGCGACGGCCGCCGCCGCGACCGCGATCAACAGCCCCTGGTGAAACTGCGCCGCGCTGCCGGTGGCGTAGTGAGCGCCGGCGCCCAGCGCCGCCAGGCCGATCATCGGCAGGCCCCTGGCGAGCCATTTGACCCACCGCGACCGGATCAGCGAGGCGCCCACGGTCAGCGAGGACCAGTCGCGCACGAATAGCGCCGACGCGGCCGCGCCGATCAGCAGCGCCTGCGCGCGGGTGTCGGTGCCGAAGTACACGCGGTTGAGCGACGCATCGGACACCAGCAGGATGGCCGCGACGGCGGACGCCGCAGCACCCGCGATGGCCAGCGTGAAAACAGCCACGCGGACGGCGCCGATGCCGGCCGATCTGTGCCGGCGCCCGGCGATGGCGGCCAGCAGCACGGCCACCGCGATCAGCAGCAGTGGCCACACGACGTAGTACTGCTCCTCCACGCCGAGTGACCATGTGTGCTGCAGCGGCGACGGCGGGGCGCCCTGGGTGAAGTAGTCGGTCTTGTGTGCGATGAAACTCCAGTTCGCGACCCACAGGAACGCAGCGATGGCGTCGTCACGTATGCCGGCAATCGCGTCGGGCGGAAACAGTTCGCGGCCGACGGCGACGGCCAGCACCATCACCACAAGTGCGGGCAGCAGGCGTCGTGCGCGCCGGATCCAGAAATCGACCAAGTCGATGCGTCCGGTTCGCCCGAGCTCATCGAGCAGCAGTGACGTGATCAGAAATCCGCTCAGGACAAAGAAGATGTCGACGCCGATGAATCCGCCTGCCACGCCGGGGATGCCGCCGTGGTTCACCAGCACGAGCGCGACCGCCACGGCACGAAGGCCGTCCAGCGCCGAAATGCCGGGGCCGCGCGAATGCTGGACTCGACTGTTGGCCCGTGACGTGCGCCGGCGCGCGGCGCGCGGGTCAGGAGCGACCCATCGCCGCGGTTCAGTGGTCCCGACCGGCACGGCCTCGACCCCAGCGGGTGATGCCGACACGTCGATGACCTCCCTGTTGGACGCGAGCAAGTTTAGGTGTGACTCGCTCGCAATCAGGGGAGGCGCGCGCGGCCCGACGGGTCTACTTCGTCAGCGCGACGTACTTGATCTCGAGATACTCCTCGATGCCTTCGAAGCCGCCTTCACGGCCGAAGCCTGACTCTTTGACGCCACCGAAAGGCGCTGCGGGATCGGAGATTACGCCGCGGTTGACGCCGACCATCCCGGACTCGATCGCTTCGGCCACACGCAGCGCGCGGTCCAGCGACTGCGTGTAGATGTAGGCGGCGAGGCCATACTCGGTGTCGTTGGCGATGGCGACGCCCTGCTCCTCGGTGTCGAAGCCGGTGATCGGCGCGACGGGCCCGAACACCTCCTCACCCAGGATGCGCGCGTCGGGCGGGACATCGGTGAGCACGGTGGCCGGGTAGAAGTGGCCAGGCCCGTCGGGCGCCTCGCCACCGATCGCCACCGTCGCGCCTTTCGACACCGCGTCGTCGACCAACTCCTTCACCGTTTCGCGCTGCTTGGCGTTGATCAGCGGGCCCAGCGTCGCCGACGAGTCGAGACCGTTGCCGAGCGTCACTTCGCTCATCCGCTTGACCAGTTTTTCGGTGAATTCCTCGCGCACCGCGTTGGCGACGTGGAACCGGTTGGCCGCGGTGCACGCCTCGCCGCCGTTGCGCATCTTCGCCAGCATCGCGCCGTCCACCGCGGCATCGACGTCGGCATCGTCGAACACGACGAACGGGGCGTTGCCGCCGAGTTCCATCGACGTGCGCAGCAGTTTGTCGGCGCTCTGCTTGACGAGAACCTTGCCGACGCCGGTGGAGCCGGTGAACGTCAGCTTGCGCAGCCGGCCGTCGTCGATCAGCGCCTTCGTGACCTCACCCGCGTGGGTGGTCGGCAGCACCGACAGCACGCCCTTCGGCAAACCGGCCTCGTCGATGAGCTTGGCGAGCAGCAGCATGGTCAGCGGTGTTTCCTGCGCGGGCTTGACGATCATCGTGCAACCGGCGGCCAGCGCGGGCCCGATCTTGCGGGTGCCCATGGCAAGCGGGAAGTTCCACGGGGTGATCGCATAGCACGGCCCGACCGGCTGCCGGGTGACGAGTATGCGACCGTTGCCTGCCGGGCTCGGGGTGAAGCGGCCGTGGATGCGGACCGCCTCTTCGGAGAACCAGCGGAAGAACTCCCCGCCGTACTTCACCTCGGCCATGCTCTCCGGCAGCACTTTGCCCATTTCCAACGTCATCAACGTCGCGACGTCTTCGGCGTGGGCGCTGATCATCTCCCACACCGCACGCAGAATTTCGCCGCGTTCTCGCGGCGGCGTCGCCGCCCACTCGGCCTGCGCTGCCGCGGCCGCGTCCAGTGCGGCGACGGCATCGGCGGCCGTCGCATCGGCGACTGATGCGAGGACGTGGTCGTCGGACGGGTCGCGGACGTCGAAGGTGGCGGACGCTCCCCCCGACGAACTGCGTTCCTCACCACCGATCCACAGTCCGGTCGGAACTGATGACAACAGCTTGGCGGTATCCATACTCCACCATTTACACCTTTGGTCATCTGGCCGCACTAGGGTCGAAGAATGACCGCCGATACAACGCAGATCCCCGACATCGCCGCCACACCGGCGTGGAATGCACTGCAACGGCACCACGACAAGATCGCCACGAAACACTTGCGGGAGTTCTTCGCCGAGGATCCCGATCGCGGCACCGAACTGGCCGTTTCGGTCGGTGATCTCTACGTCGACTACAGCAAGCACCGGGTCACGCGCGAAACGCTCGCACTGCTGATCGATCTCGCCAAGGCCGCCCACCTGGAGCGTCACCGCGACGAGATGTTCGCCGGTGTGCACATCAACACCTCGGAGAACCGGGCGGTCCTCCACACGGCTTTGCGGCTTCCCCGCGATGGGAAGTTGACCGTTGACGGGCAGGACGTCGTAGCCGACGTGCACCAAGTGCTCGACCGGATGGGCGACTTCACGGATCGGCTGCGCAGCGGCGAGTGGACCGGGGCCACCGGCGAGCGGATCACCACGGCCATCAACATCGGGATCGGCGGCTCCGACCTCGGTCCGGCGATGGTCTACCGGGCGCTGCGCCACTACAACGACTCCGGCATCGAATGCCGGTTCGTCTCGAACGTCGACCCGGCCGATCTGGTCGCGACACTCGCCGACCTCGACCCGGCCAAGACGCTGTTCATCGTCGCGTCGAAGACGTTCTCCACGCTGGAGACGCTGACGAACGCGACCGCCGCCCGGCGCTGGCTCACCGAGAAACTGGGCGATTCCGCTGTGTCGAAGCACTTCGTCGCCGTGTCGACCAACAAGAAGCTGGTCGACGACTTCGGCATCAACACCGACAACATGTTCGGCTTCTGGGACTGGGTGGGTGGCCGGTATTCGGTGGATTCAGCGATCGGGCTGTCGGTGATGATCGCGATCGGCCGCGAGCGGTTCGCCGAGTTTCTGGCCGGATTCCACACTGTGGACGAGCATTTCAGGTCGGCGCCGCTGGAGGCGAATGCGCCGGTGCTGATGGGACTGCTCGGCGTCTGGTACAACAATTTCTTCGGAGCCGAGACCAAGGCCGTGCTGCCGTATTCGAATGACATGGCCCGGTTCCCGGCGTACCTGCAGCAGCTGACGATGGAGTCGAACGGCAAGTCGGCGCGGGCGGACGGGACGCCGGTGACCGTCGATACCGGCGAAATCTATTGGGGGGAGCCGGGAACCAACGGCCAGCACGCGTTTTTCCAGCTGCTGCACCAGGGCACCCGGCTGGTGCCGGCGGACTTCATCGGATTCGGCGAGCCCACTGACGACCTGCCGACGGCCGACGGCACCGGCAGCATGCAGGACCTGTTGATGAGTAACTTCTTCGCCCAGACGCAGGTGCTGGCGTTCGGCAAAACGGCCGAGGAGATCGCCGCCGAGGGCACTCCGGCCGCGGTGGTTCCGCACAAGGTGATGCCGGGCAATCGCCCGTCGACCTCGATACTGGCCACCAAGCTCGCGCCATCGGTGATTGGTCAACTGATCGCCCTCTATGAGCACATCGTGTTCACCGAGGGCGTCATCTGGGGTATCGACTCGTTCGACCAGTGGGGCGTCGAGCTGGGCAAGACGCAGGCCAAGGCGCTGCTGCCGGTGCTGACCGCCGACGCGTCACCGGCGAAGCAGTCGGACAGCTCGACGGACGCGCTGATCCGCCGCTACCGCAGAGAGCGCGGCCGGACGGCTTAGCGCCGAGGGCAAAGAGATCAGGCGAAGGGCCTGGTGAACCGTGGCGGCAGCACCTTGAGCAGCTGCACCAGCGGGGCCCACGGCCAGCGGGGAATGATGGCGCTGCCGCGTTCGCGTTCGATCGCGTCGACCATTGCCCGCACCCCGGTTTCGTTGTCCAGCATCAACATCGTCGTGGCGGACTTCGCCGTCATCTCCGACTCGATGTAGCCGGGCTCCAGGACCGTCACGCTTATCGGTCCGCGCGCGTACTCGGCGCGCAGCGATTCACCCAGCGACGAGACGCCGGCCTTGCTCGCCGCGTATGCCGCCTTGATGCCCGGCACACCCTTGTTGCCCAGCACCGACGAGATCAGCACGAGGTGCCCCGAGCCTGCCTTCTTGAACATCTCGATCGCAGTCTCGATCTGGACCAAGGCGCTGACCAGGTTGGTCTCGATGGTGGCCTTGTTGGCCCACAGCTTGCCGGATCCGACTGGAGCACCTTTGCCGATCCCGGCGTTGACGATGATCCGATCGATGCCGCCGAGCTCGTCGTTGAGCGCGGCGAAGACCTTCGGCACCTGTTCGTGGTCGTTGACGTCCAGTTCGGCGATGGCCACCTTGATGTCGGGGTGGCGCGCGGTCAGCTCGGCCCTGAGTTCCTCGAGCCGGTCGGTACGGCGGGCGCACAACGCCAAGTCGCGGCCCTTCGCGGCAAACACCCGGGCCATCCCGGCGCCCAGGCCGGAGCTGGCGCCGGTGATCAGGATTTTCTGACGAGTCACGCCGACAGCCTAGTCAGCGGGTTATTCGCGGCCAGAGGTGGCGGGAAGACTCACTTGAGAAGCCGTGACATGCGCCGGTCGGCGAGAATTTTGCCGCCCGTCTGGCACGTCGGGCAGTACTGGAACGACTTGTCGGCGAACGAGACTTCGCGAACAGTGTCCCCGCAGACCGGGCACGGCAGGCCGGTGCGGTCGTGGACCCGCAGACCGGATCGTTTCTCACCCTTCAAGGTGGCCGCCTGCTGGCCCACGGACCGGGACACAGCGTCCGTCAGTACCGACACCATCGCATCGTGCAGGTCGGCGATCTGAGCGGTGGTCAGCTTCCCTGCTGTCGCGAACGGCGACAGCTTGGCCACATGAAGGATTTCGTCGCTGTAGGCGTTGCCGATCCCCCCGATCACCTTCTGGTCTGTGATCACCGTCTTGATCCGGCCACCGTTGCCGGCCAGCACGTCGCCCAGGCCCTCGGCCGACAGCTCCAGCGCGTCGGGGCCCAGCGCCGCGATCCCTGGAACCTTCAGGGGGTCATCCACCAGCCACACCGCCAGCCGCTTCTGGGTGCCGGCCTCCGTCAGGTCGAACCCCGGCGCCTGGCCCGGGGTGCCGAGGTGGACGCGCAGCGCGATCGGCCCCTTGCCCGGCTTCAGCGGCGCGGCCGCCAGCTTGTCCGACCACCGCAACCAGCCCGCGCGCGATAGGTGGGCGATGAGGTGCAGGTCATCGGCCTGCAACCCCAGGTACTTGCCCCACCGGTTGGCGCCGGTCACGGGTCGCCCGGTCAGCGCGGTGATCGGCGGATCGAAGGTCTTGAGCACCGAGAACGCAGAGACGTCGACCCGCCCGATCGGCAGGCCGACGGCGTGACGACGCAGATGGTCGGCGAGCGCTTCGACTTCGGGTAATTCCGGCATATCTCCAGTGTGCCGGTCACCTGCGGGCGACGCGCGTGACGTCCCGCGCAAGCAGCGACAGCAGCCAGCTCACGATCGACAAGACGATGGCAGCCCAGATCGCCGTCCACCAGAAGTGGTCGATCTGAAGTCCCCAATGCGTGGTGTGGCGGGTGATCCAGGCGGTGATCCACAGCATCAACGCATTGATGACGATGTGGAACAGGCCGAGCGTGATGATGTACAGCGGGATCGACAGGATCGAAACGATCGGCTTGATGATCGCGTTGACCAGACCGAAGATCACCGCGACGACGAAGATGATGCCGACCTTCTGCAACGTCGTGTTTCCGCCGACGAAGCTGAGCCCCGGCACGATGAGCGTGACCACCCACAGTGCCACAGCGGTCAGCGCCGCACGGAAGAGAAAAAGCCCCATGCGGTCGATCCTGCCACGGTATTGGCACCGGCGGCTTTGGCGAAAGTTTGGCATTCGCTTGACGATTGCTACGAATCAGCTGGGAACGCAACGTTTCTGACTTTAGTTTCAAGTCCTCTTCGCGACTGCTACGAATCAACTGGGAACACAATGCTTCTCGCGCGTCGGTACTTTACCTTCGGGCGTGCCGATTCTACCGTGCGGCCATGAACTTTCTCTTCCGTGAAAAGACAACTCCACTCAGAAAACCAAAACTGTTGTTAGGCACCGCCGCAGCGGCGGTACTGGTCGGCGCGCTCGGCTCGGGCCTCGCCACGGGGACCGCGGAGGCACACGTCGGCCCATTGCCCGATTATCACTGGTGCCCAGGGGAATTCTGGCACCCGGAATGGGGCTTCAATTGGGACGGCAACGAGTGCCACGACGACCATCACGCCGACAGGTGGGGCGACGACCACAGCCATGACTGGTGGGGCTGACCACCGTTGGGGCTAGGGCGTGTCTCTTAAATGTCGTAGCCACGTGCAGATTGCTGCGAGGAGTGCGGCGGCGCGGTAAGTGATGGCGAGCTTGTCGTAGCGGGTTGCTAGGCCGCGCCAATTCTTGATGATGTTGAAGGATCGTTCGATCACGTTGCGGCGCTTGTATTTCTGGGCGTCGAGTGTGATCGGGCGGCCGCCTTGGCGGCCACGACGCTTGCGATGACCGATCTGGTCGGACGGTTCAGCGATGACCGCCTCGATGCCCCGGGACCGCAGATGGGTCCGGTTCGCCCGCGCAGTAGGCCTTATCACCCAGCACCGCAACAGGCCGGGTACGGGGCCGGCCCCCGCCCAGCCGTGGCACCCGCAGCTGATCCATCAACACGGTGAACACCGGCCAATCATGCGCATGACCAGGGCCGATCAGCACCACCAGCGGCAGACCGTGGCCGTCGCACAGTTGGTGGATCTTGGTGCTCAACCCACCGCGGGAGCGGCCCACACCATGGTCGGCGGGTTCATCGAGCAAATTCGTGTAATTCGACAGTGCCCCTTGTGTCGCGCGCCAGGCTCGCGCCGTGCTGATGCACCCGGCAGATCGTCGAATCCACAGCCACCGACCAATCGATAACGCCTTCAGCGTCAGCCAGGGTCAACAACCTGGTCAAGATGGCGTCCCAGGTGCCATCGCCGGCGAACCGGCGATGCCGCTTCCACACTGTCTGCCAGGGACCGAAATCCGCAGGCAGATCCCGCCACGCGATCCCGCAGCGGTACCGGTAGACGATCCCCTCGATCACCTGACGGTGATCCCGAAACGGGCGCCCCCGCACCCCATCCGAACACCGCAACAACGGCTCAATCACACTCCACTGCCCATCGGTCAACACCGCATCACGAGTCACACCGATAACGCTCACCCACAACCGCGGTCACGTTAGGGAGACACGCCCTAGTCCGCCGACCGCAGTAGGTACGTGTCCATGATCCAGCCGTGCCGGGTCCTGGCGTCCGCGCGAAGCGAGACGATTCGGTCCCCGACGTCGCCGACGGTGCCTGCGACCAACAGCTCCTGCTCGGTCCCGAGGTAGGCGCCCCACCAGATCCGGGTCTCGGGAGGGCATTTGCGGAACGCGCAGTCACCGTCGAGCATCACCACGACGGTGCCGCGCAACTCGGGGGAGAGCTGTCGCCCGGTGGTGATCAGCACCGGCTGGCCGATTTCATTGAGCGGTATGCGATGTCGCGCGGTAAGCGCCTGGATCGCGGTGATTCCGGGAATCACGTCGTAGTCGATCTCGACGTGCTCCGCGACGGCATCAAGGATCCGTAATGTGCTGTCGTACAGGGCAGGGTCACCCCACGCGAGGAACGCGCCCACGCCGTCGGGTCCCAGCTCCGCAGCTATCGCGTCGGCCCACACTCGCGCGCGCGCGGCGTGCCACTCGGTGACCGCCTGCCGATAGTCGCCGTCCCGAGCGCGCAGCGGGTCGGTCAACTCGACGAACCGGTAGCTTCGGCCATCTTTGATGAAGCGCGCGCAGATATCCCGGCGCATCGCGACCAGGTCGGCTTTCTGTCCGCCCTTGTCCATGGCGAAGAAGACCTCTGTCTCGTTCAGCGCTGAAATAGCTTGCGCCGTCAGATAACCGGGATCACCCGCGCCGATGCCGATGACGTGGATCCGCCTCATCGGCTAACCAACGTATTTGCCGAACCAATCGAGGGTCTTGCCCCATGCGTCGGCCGCCGCGGATGGGTTGTACCGCGGACCGGTGTCGTTGAAGAACGCGTGATCGGCGTTGGGTTCGACGACGATCTGGTTGACCAGCCCTGCCTTGTCCAACGCCGCCTTCGCCGCATCCTTGGTCGACGTCACCCGGTTGTCCAACGCACCGTAGAACGCCAGCACGGCCGCCTTCGAACCGGAGAAGTCGGGATTGTCGGGCAGGGGGCCATAGAACGGCACCGCCGCGGCAAGTTGCGGCTCCCCCGAGGCCAGCAGTTGCCAGACCAGCCCGCCGCCGAAGCAGAACCCGACCACCGCCACCTTCTTTCCCGGCACCCGGCGCTGCAGCTCGTCGACACCGGACTTCATGTCGCCGACGAACCGTTCGGGCGGCACTTTGCCGAGCGCCGCGGTGGCCTGGGCGGGATCGGTGAACCTGGTGGTGCCACCCTCTTCGGACAGCAGGTCGATGGCCAGGGCCGAATACCCGGCGCCGGCGAATCGGCCCGCAACGGATCGGACCCAATCGTTCAGCCCTCTGTTTTCATGAATGACCAGTACACCGCCGCGGGGATTCGCGGCCTCGGCCCATGCGCCCTGAAGTTGGCCGTTCGGCCCGGCCCAGAGAACTGGACCCGTGGGCAGTGCGTGGTCCATCCCGGGCGGTGGCGACGTCGACGTGGCCGTGGTGCCCGTCGTCGATGTGGTCGACGGAGGCGAGCTTGTCGAGGTCTGTTTGGCGTTCCCGCACGCGGCGATCAGCGCGGTGGCGGCCGCGGTGCCGAGGCCCAACAGGGCCAGGCGGCGTAGCGCCTCACGGCGGGACAGCAGGCCGTCGATGTGGTCGGTGGCGATCTCTTCGGCGATGTAGCGCTGCAGTGGAGTCACGCTGGCGAGTATGCGCCCACTTTCTGAATCGCGGGTCCACCGGACGCCGTGAACCGGCGATCTCGACCGGGTAAATCGTTATGTGCGCACGCCGCTTTCGCGCGTTTGAGGCGTACGCTGGGCGGTGCTGATATTCGACCCATTCGCAGTGGTCAGGGCTGTTCCGGCCAATTACCGCGACAGGTTAGATTCGAGCCGACAAAGGATTGCCTTCCGCACCGGTCGGGTAATCCACATTCGATGGGACGCGAGGACCGCCGAGTCGTTGCTCCGCGCGCGACAGGAAGTCGGGAACGCAATGTGGGTAGCCGTTGGAAGCCAGCGGGAGAAATCGGAGCTGGCCCGAAGGATGGCAAAGACCGTCGGCTCCGGCGAGTGCTACGACAGGTACGGCGCGGTGGCGGACGAGGCCGACCACGCGATGGCGGTGCTCGGCGCGGGCTTGTCTGATGCTTATAGCGGCGAGGATGAGCGTGGCGCCGGCTGATCCTGCAGGTTTATTGGGCATCTCCAGTGCGGAGGTGGCCGACGCACGTGTCATCCACGCGCGGGGATTCCTGAACAGTTCCACGTACCTGTCTCTGCGTGACGCGATCATCAAGGCTGCAATCGACGAACCTGGCGCGGTGATCGTCGACGTCACGAGCCTGACAGTCCCGGCACCATCGGCCTGGGCGGTGTTCACCAGTGCGCGTTGGCACGTGACCCAGTGGCCGGGTGTGCCAATGGCGCTGGTGTGTGCCCATCACGAAGGCCGGGAAGCGATCCACCGAAACGGCATCGCACGATACGTGCCCGTATACCCCTCGACCGACGACGCCATCGCGGGGATCGCGGGCTTCCACCGAGTCCCGGCAAGGCGGCGCCGGCGCACGGAGTTGCCTGCAACGCAGGCCAGCGTTGCGCGGTCCCGCGAATTAATAGCGGCATGGCTGACGGATTGGGGGCGACAGGAGCTGATCTCCTCGGCGAAACTGGTGGTCACCGTGTTCGTCGAGAACGTCCTGGAGCACACGGACAGCGCGCCCGCCATCCGGCTGGAAAGCTACTCCGACTTGGTCACCGTGGCGGTGGACGACGGCAGCTCTGTGCCGCCGGCCCGGCGCGAGCGGTCCGATTGCGGGGGCGACGAGGTCTCGGGCCTCGCCATCGTCGCGGCGCTGTGCCGCAGCTGGGGGACCGCACCGACGTCGTCGGGCAAAACGGTGTGGGCGGTGATCGGACCGGAAAACCGGCTGTAAGCGCGAGTTGGCGAGAGTTGTGCGCTTCGCGCAAGGGGCACGGAAGCCTTTCTGGGCGACGCAATCGGCGCGCTCTAGGCTTCGGCGGACACCATCGACATGAGTGAGGAGGCACCGTGCGGTTCACCTATGCCGAGGCCATGACGGATCCGGCCTTCTATGTGCCGCTGGCCAAGGCGGCCGAGGACGCCGGCTACGCGAGCATGACGATCGCCGACAGCATCGCGTATCCGTTCGAGTCGGACTCGACGTATCCGTACACAGCCGATGGCAGCCGCGAGTTTCTGGACGACAAGGCTTTTATCGAGGCCTTCGTGCTGACGGCCGCGCTCGGCATGGTCACCACGACACTGCGGTTCACCACGTTCGTCGTCAAGCTGCCGATCCGGCCGCCGGCCCTGGTGGCCAAACAGGCCGGCTCACTTGCCTGGCTGATCGACAACCGCCTCGCCCTCGGCGTCGGCATCAGTCCGTGGCCAGAAGACTTCGAATTGATGGGCGTCCCGTTCGCCAAGCGCGGCAAGCGGATGGACGAATGCATCGAGATCGTCAGGGGCCTCACCAACGGCGGCTACTTCGAATTCCACGGTGAGTTCTACGACATCCCGAAGACCAAGATGACGCCCAGCCCCACCCAACCGATTCCGATTCTGATCGGCGGGCACGCCGACGCGGCCCTTCGGCGCGCGGCGCGTTGCGACGGCTGGATGCACGGCGGTGGCGGCGATCCCGGGGAACTCGACCGACTTCTCAAGAAGCTCAAGACGTTCCGTGAAGAGGAAGGCAAAACCGGGCCGTTCGAGATTCACGTGATCTCCCCCGACGGATTCACAATCGACGGTGTTAAACGCCTGGAAGACAAGGGTGTCACCGACGTGATCGTCGGCTTCCGAATGCCCTACATCGTCGGGCCCGACACCCAGCCGCTGGACAAGAAGATTCGCCACCTCGAATCCTTCGCCGAGCGCGTGATCGCGAAAGTCAATCCCTGATATGGGAGGCGTGCGGTTATCACTGCGTGACTGCCGTCGCGGTCGCCGTTCCGTCCTGCAGCGTGGCCCGGATCGTGACGGTATCGTTCGGCGCCGGTTGAGAATTGGCTGCCGGCGTCCCCGGCGGAATCGCATACGTCTGGGTGAAACCGTCCTCGCTCTTGGCGGTTACCGAGCCGCCGGACACTGCCGTCACGACACCGGTTTGCGTCAGCTCGGTGGTGTATCCACCATGGCCATCCGGCACGACGAACTCGCCATGTAGAGCCGCCGCCGGTGCGGGGCCACGCATTCCGGCCGGTCCCGGGCCGTGCGTGCCCATGTTGTGCGAATCGACATCAGTGGCGGCATAGATCGCCGCTGCGCCGAACGCGGCGATGACCGCCGCGATACCCACCGCGGCAAGTGTCTGCCTGGCGCTGAAGCGGGTGCGCGATTGCGGCACACGCGTGGGGTGGTCAGGCGTTGTCGTGGCCGACACCTGCTGTTCGGAAGTCATATCGAACACCCTGCGGGCCGCAGATGAGCGCCGGCTGTGCGAAGAATCAGCCTGCGATGTGCGGCAGCGTTCACAGCTGACACACACATCCGACCAATTCGATGCCTACCTGCCGTGGCAACTATCGGCTTCGTGACTCTTACCGCCCCGACGCCGGTGCTCGACGCACCCGGCCGGCAACAGGCACATCGCAGATTGCGCACGCGCCGCCTCGTGCTGCCCGCACTGCCCGCACTGCTCGCACTGCTCGCACTGCTGGCTGCGACCGCATTGCTCTACCTCTGGGGTCTGTCCGAAAGCGGCTGGGCCAACGGCTTCTATTCGGCCGCCGTTCAGGCCGGTTCGAAGAGTTGGACCGCGTTCCTGTTCGGCTCCAGTGACGCCGCCAACGCGATCACCGTGGACAAGACGCCGGCGGCGCTGTGGGTGATGGACATCTCGGTACGGCTGTTCGGCCTGAGCCCGTGGAGCGTGCTGGTGCCGCAAGCCCTCGAGGGTGTGGCCGCAGTGGCTGTGCTGTACGCGGCGGTGCGCCGCATCAGCGGCCCACACGCGGCGCTGTTGTCGGGCGCCGCGCTCGCACTGACTCCGGTCGCGACGCTGATGTTCCGGTTCAACAACCCCGACGCACTGCTCACCTTGCTCCTCGTCGCCGCCGCTTACTGCGTCGAGCGGGCATGCGAACGCCGCAGCAGCCGTTGGTGGCTGCCGGTTGCCGGTGCCGCGATCGGCTTCGCGTTGCTGGCCAAGATGCTGCAGGCGTTCCTGGTGCTGCCCGGGTTCGCCCTCGCCTACCTGCTCGCCGCGGACGCGCCGCTCCCCCAACGGATCAGACGCACGCTTGCCGCGGGCGCGGCAATGCTGGTGTCTGGCGGTTGGTATCTTGCCGTCGTCGGGCTGTGGCCGGCGGACAAACGTCCGTACATCGGCGGCTCTCAGCACAACAGCATCGTCGAATTGGCGTTGGGCTACAACGGGTTCGGCCGGATCACCGGAGACGAAACCGGAGGTCTGGGCAACATGAACTTCGACGTCGGCTGGGGCCGGCTGTTCGGCCGCGACATGGGCGCCGACATCGGATGGCTGATACCCGCCGCGGTGATCTGCATCGCGGCCGGCCTGTGGATCACGCGTCGCGCGCGGCGCACGGACCTCACCCGCGCATCGCTGATCATCTGGGGCGGCTGGCTGGTGGTGAGCGGAGTCGTGTTCAGCTACGCCAGCGGCATCATTCACCCGTATTACACCGTGGCGCTGGCTCCGGCCATCGCTGCCGGCATCGGCATCGGCGCGCCGCTGCTGTGGCGGCGGCGCAACGACATTCGGGCGGCAACCGCGCGCGCGGCGACGGTGGCGGTGACCACCGTGCTGGCATGCGTGTTCCTTGCCCGCGACCCGGGTTGGCTTCCCTGGCTGCGTCCGTCGATCGCAGTCGCGGGCACGGGTGCCGCCGTGCTGCTGCTGCTGGCCGGCCGCTTGCCCCGGTTCGCGGAACGAGCGGCGGCCACGCTTGCGGTGGCTGCGTGCCTCGCGGGCCCGGCAGCCTACGCGGTGGCGACGGCGTGCACGCCACATCAGGGCGCGATCCCGTCGTCCGGGCCGTCGCGCAACGGCGGCCCTTGGGGCGGTGCCAGCTGGGGTGGCTTCCTTGGATCGCCGGAGCCGAGCGCGGCCCTGTCCGCGATGTTGAGCGCCGGCGCTGGCGATTACACCTGGACCGCAGCGACTGTCGGCTCGGACAACGCTGCCGGCTACCAGTTGGCCACCGGAACGCCGGTGATGGCGGTCGGCGGGTTCAACGGCACCGATCCGTCACCGACGCTGAGCCAATTCCAAAACTATGTGGCCCAGAACAGGATCCACTTCTTCATCAGCAGCAAGATGTTCGGGGGACGAGGCGGCGCATCCGGTGGCAGCCGCGATGCCACCGAGATCGCGGACTGGGTTGCCGCCCACTACCAGCCACGCACCGTCGACGGTGTCACGGTCTACGACCTCACAAGCCCTCACTCGTGAACCTGGCGAACCGTGTTGGTATGTCAAGAACAGCCCTCCTTGGTCCTGCCGGTCGGTAGCGACTGGTCGAGCCAATTCCGCAGCGCCGCAACGGGTGCCGCACCTGCCTGGCGTGCCACGACCTGGTCGTGATCCATTAGCAACAGGGTCGGCACCGCACGTACCTCGAACCTCTGCGAGATCGAAGGCGCCGCGTCGACGTCGACCTTCACCAGCTTCAGGGTGCCGGCACGTTCGGTGGCGAGCTGTTCCAGCGCCGGACTGACCATCCGGCACGGCCCGCACCACGTCGCCCACAGATCGACGAGTACCGGTATCGGTGACTTCTCGACGACTTCGGCGAAGTCCTGGTCACCGGCCGCGGCGATCCAGGGCAGCCAGTTATGGCAGTTGCCGCAGCGCGGCTTTCCGTCGGCGGCAGCGGGTACCCGGTTGCGCTTTCCGCAGTGCGGGCACTTCACGATCGTGGTTTCCATGACACCCAGTGTCCTCACGCCGCCAGGGCGGCTTCGGCTAACGCACCGAAACTGAATCTAGCGCGACGTCTTCCGGCGTGTCGTCGCAGCCGTTTCAGTGTCGCGTGAGTCTGGTGGGCCTACTCGCGAGCCACCTGGTCTGGTGCCTTGTCGGGACGCAGCCCGCGCCAGCTCGGGTGCCGTAGCCGACCGTCGCCGGTCTTCTCGCTGTATCGCACTTCCCCGACGAGCTCCGGTTCAACGAACGTCACGCCCTTTGCTTCCTGCGTGGGAAGCGCTGTGATGAAGGGAGATTCGGTGGTCTGAAGCGGCGTCAAGAGGTCCTTCAATCGAGCCAGCTCGCGTTCGGTGAAGCCGGTGCCGACGCGCCCGACGTATTGCAGACCGCCCTCACCGGGGATGCCCGTCAGCAACGAGCCGATGCCGCTGGTTCGTCCGCCCGTGCCCTCTCGCCAGCCGCCGATGACCACCTCCTGGGTGTTCCAGATCTTGTCCTTTATCCAGGACGCCGAGCGTCGGCCCGGCTGATACGTCGACTCCAGGCGTTTGGCCACCACGCCTTCCCACCGGTGCTTGCGTGCGTACTCAAGGGCCTCCGGCCCGTCGCCGGGCAGCGGGTCCGGCACGATCAGCGCGTCGCGGCCCGAGGCGAGCGTCTCGAGCAGTCTGCGGCGATCGCGGTACTTGGCCCGCAGCAGCGAACGGCCGTCCAGCTGAAGCAGATCGAATGCCCAGTACTGGATGCGGGTGGCGCGGACCCGGTTTTGCATCTCGCCGAAGCTGGGCACCCCGGTCTCGTCGAGCGCGACCACCTCACCGTCGAGGATCGCGTGGTGGTCTGCGAGGGCTTCGGCCACCGGCTGCAGGTGCGGATACTCGCGCGTGACGTCGCGGCCGCTGCGCGACTGTAACCGCACGCGGCCGTGATCGGCGTCGAAAAGCAGTCGGTAGCCGTCCCATTTGCCTTCGAACGCCCACTCGGTGGCCGTCAGCTTCGCGACGGAACCCGGAGTGGCCAGCATCGGCGCGAGGTCCTTTTGTGTCGGCGACTCCTGGCCCTTCATCCGGTGCGTCAGCCACTGGTCACCGTCGGTCTGGATCAGCGCGTAGCGACCGGAGACGCGGTCCCCGTGCAGCGTGACGATGACTTCTTTGTCGGTGAACTTCTCGGCCTCATAGGTGCCGGTGTCCCAGACGATGACCTTGCCGCCGCCGTACTCCCCCTTCGGGATCGATCCCTCGAAGGTGAGGTATTCCAGCGGGTGGTCTTCGGTGTGCACCGCCAGATGGTTGACCGCGGGGCTATCGGGCAGGTTCTTCGGGACGGCCCAGGACACCAGCACCCCGTTACGCTCCAGCCGGAAGTCGTAGTGCAGCCGCCTGGCGTGATGTTCCTGGATGACGAAGCGGTCGTTGTCGCCCGCGGCGGGGCTGCCCTTCGGGACGGGCTCGGGTGTCTTGGACGCGTCGCGCATGCTGCGGTAGGTGGTCAACCTGTCCTCGACGGGCGCGTCGTGGTCCAGCGGAGCCAGGAGATCCCCGTGCTCGGCAACGCGGGCCAATACCTCGTCGAACCGCAGCTGCCGCAGCTTGGGATCGTCGAGTTCCTCCCACGTGCGTGGTGCGGCGACCGTGGGCTCGGGCCGGCCGCGCAGGGAGTACGGGGCGATCGTCGTCTTCGACGCGTTGTTCTGGCTCCAGTCCACGAAGACCTTTCCCGCCCGCAGGCTCTTGGACATCGTCGATGTGACGAGCTTCGGCATCGATTGCTCGAGTTGCTCAGCCACTCGCCTGGCCAGCGTCGTCGCGCCCGTCGAGCTGATCGGCTGGTGGAGCGGGACGTAGAGGTGCACGCCCTTGCTGCCGCTGGTCAACGGGTAGGTGGTCAGCCCGATGTCGCCGATCAGCTCCCTGACCGCGCGGGCGACTTCGGCCAACTTCGCCATTGCCACCCCCGGGCCAGGATCGAGGTCGAAAACGATTCGCGTTGCGGGACCGGGCTTTCCGCCGCCGAACCGCCACTGCGGTACGT
The DNA here is from genome assembly GCA_963811535.1 of uncultured Actinomycetota bacterium. Taxonomy (GTDB): domain Bacteria; phylum Actinomycetota; class Actinomycetes; order Mycobacteriales; family Mycobacteriaceae; genus Mycobacterium. The sequence continues at coordinate 1,680,125 of CAWERF010000006.1, forward strand.
GAACCTCCAACGCGGCCTGTTGAGCGATCCACGCCAACGCGACGGAGCTGTCGATGATCGGATACGTCGTGGCGCCGGACCTGTGCACGACGGTCCGGCGGTGCAGCCAGTCGGGCGCGGACTGGGCCAGTTGCTTTTCGAAGAACGACGGCTCGTCGACCCCGTTCGGCCACCGCTTACGGGTGGCGGGCCGGCCGGCGATATGCGGGAGCATGTATTCGGCGATGCTCGTGTAGTAACCGAACACGTCTACTTTGGTGGTGGCCGTCTTCGGATACAGCACCTTGTCGGGGTTGGTCAGGCGCACACGCGGTCCCGCCCCGCCGTCGGGCGGCCACACGTGCGGTATCGGTGCCATGCAGACCGGGTTCCCTCATCCGAACGCCGATGAACGTCCTTTTCACGGTATACGGAGTCGGGTCAGGAGCGTCGGACGAGTTACCGGGACGCCGCGTTCAGAACGAAATGCGCTGGCAAAAAGCTATTTCCGGCCGGGAATGTGAAAGCTGTGGCCGCCGCCCCCTCTACGGCGGCCACAGCGCCGGTCGCTACTTCCGTTCAGGCAGCCCGATCAGCACGAAAGGAACGGAATGCAGACGACCGGAGGCGGCGGCGGTCCCCAAAACCGAAACCTGTGTTGCACCATCGTTAATCCCCTATCGTTGCTCAAACAACGTTGCCGTCGACGCTATCCGGGCGATATGGGCCTGACCTAGGCGCAAGCTATGCGGCAGCTATGTCATCCGCGCAACCCACGGCTTACCTGCGGTGAACCGATGTGTTCGTGCCAAGCTCAATCACAGCGTCGGACAAAGATATTCACATCATCCTCGAGCCTTTGACTCGTGGCTGTGACGAGTGGGTGGAATAAGGAGGCGGCCGCTCCCTGGTGCCGTCCAACCACCTGTTCACAGCGGTATCGCCCATTGCCGACCCGTGCAGCTGGCGGTTTGCTGTGCAAACACTAACGGTCACTGGACCCTGGGATCCGTCTGCGTCGCTCGCCGGTGCCTCAACGCTGAGACGGACCGAGTGGGCCATACTGACGATATGCGCTCCATCTGGAAGGGCTCACTTTCTTTTGGCCTGGTCAACGTGCCGGTCAAGGTCTACAGCGCCACCGAAGACCATGACCTGAAGTTCCACCAGGTGCACGCGAAGGACAACGGACGGATCCGGTACAAGCGCGTCTGCGAGGTGTGCGGCGAGGTCGTCGAGTACCGCGACATCGCGAAGGCATACGAAGCCGACAACGGCCAGACCGTCGTCATCACCGATGACGACCTGGCAACGCTGCCCGAGGAACGGAGCCGCGAAATCGACGTGCTGGAATTCGTGCCCGCCAGCGAGATCGACCCGATGATGTACGACCGCAGCTACTACCTGGAGCCGGATTCGAAGTCCACAAAGTCCTATGTGTTGCTGGCACGGACACTTGCCGAGACCGAGCAGGTGGCGATCGTGCACTTCGCACTACGCAACAAGACGCGGCTCGCCGCATTGCGGGTCAGGGATTTCAGCAAGCGCGAGGTGATGGTCGTCCAGACCCTGCTGTGGCCCGACGAGATCCGCGATCCGGACTTCCCGGTGCTGGACCAGAAGGTCGACGTCAAACCCGCCGAGCTGAAAATGGCCCTCCAGGTCGTTGATTCGATGGCCGATGACTTCAACCCCGACCAGTTCCACGACGACTACCAGGAGCAGCTGCGCGAGCTCGTCGAGGCGAAACTTGAAGGCGGGGAGGCATTCACCACCGAAGAGCAGCCCAAGGAGCTCGACGCCACCGAGGACGTGTCCGACCTGTTGGCCAAGCTGGAGGCGAGTGTGAAGCGGCGCCGCGCCGGGGAACCGTCAGCGTCGGGTGACGGCGCCGCCAAGAAATCGCCCGCGAAAAAGGCGCCCGGGAAAAAGGCGCCTGCGAAGAAGGCCGCAAAGAAATCACCCGCGAAAAAGGCTGCTGCCGCCAAGAAGTAGGAGTGCCGCGTGACGCCTCGACAGCAGAACGGCCCCCGGGATCGTCTGATCAGGCATGCGATCGCGATGGTGCAGGAACGCGGTGTGCATGCGACGAGCCTGTCCGACCTGCTGCGCCGCAGCTCGGCTGCCCGCAATTCGATTTATCAGCACTTCCCCCGTGGCAAAACCCAATTGATGATCGCGGTCACCGATGCCGCGGGTGTCGACACCGCCGCGCGAATCGACGGCCTGGCCGAGCGGGCGGACCCCGCCGCGCTGATCCGCGAGATGACCCAGGGCTGGGTGCGGGAAATGCAGCGGACCGACTTCGGCACCGGTTGTCCGATCGCCGCGGCGGCACTTGCCGGCCCCCATGAACCCGAGATCACCGAAGCCGCCGCGCGGTCGTTCGCGCTGCTGCGCGACCGGGTCGCAGCGCCGCTGATCGGCTCCGGCATGGACAGGGCCGCGGCGGAGTCGCTTGCGTCATTCGCGATCAGCGCGATCGAAGGAGGGCTGCTCCAATCGCGGGCACTGCGATCGGTGCAGCCGCTGCTCGACGTAGAGGCGGAGCTTGTCCGGCGACTGCGCGCCGCCGGTCCCCGTGGCATCTGACTAGGCTCCTGCCATGGGCAACGTTCGTCGTATTGGGTATGGCTTCGCCGCAGTGCTGACCGTCGCGCTGGCGCCGGCGCCGGCGCGCGCCGATGAGCCGTCGTCCCCGGATCCGACTGTGATGGACGTCGTGGACTCGGTCCTCACCGAAAACCCCCAACCGGCGGTGGCACCGCCGGCAACGACGCAGCCGGCCCCTCCTCCCCTGGGCTCGAATCGGGATTGACGTATACAGCGCCGACGACACTCGCTAGTCTGCCCGGGTGATTCTCGACAGATTCAGACTTGACGATCAAGTAGCAGTTGTCACGGGCGCCGGTCGAGGACTCGGTGCCGCGGTCGCACTGGCGTTCGCGGAAGCCGGCGCCGACGTCGTGATCTCGTCTCGCACAGAAGTTCAACTCGAAGGCATCGCCGAACAGATCCGCAACATCGGTCGTCGCGCACACGTCGTCGTGGCCGACCTGGCCGACACCAACGCGACGGCGGCGCTGGCGCAGACCGCGGTGGACGTGTTCTCCCGAGTCGACATCGTGGTCAACAACGTCGGCGGCACGATGCCCAACACGCTGTTGACCACCAGCACAAAGGATTTGCGGGACGCCTTCGTGTTCAACGTGCTGACCGCGCACGCGCTCACAACCGCGGCGGCCCCGTTGATGCTCGAGCACTCCGGCGGCGGCAGCATCATCAACATGACCTCGACGATGGGCCGCCTGCCTGGTCGCGGTTTCGCCGCATACGGAACGGCCAAGGCCGCGCTGGCGCATTACACCCGGTTGGCGGCCCTCGACCTGTGCCCACGCATCCGGGTCAATGCGATCGCGCCGGGCTCGATCCTCACCTCGGCGCTCGAAATTGTGGCGGGTAACGACGAGTTGCGGGCGCCGATGGAGAAGGCGACGCCGATGCGCCGTCTCGGTGAGCCCGCCGACATCGCCGCGGCCGCACTGTATCTCGCTTCGCCGGCTAGCGCCTATGTCACGGGCAAGACGCTGGAGGTGGACGGCGGCCTCATCGCACCCAACCTGGAACTCCCACTCCCCGACCTGTGAGGACAGCCCAATGCCAATACGAGTAGCGCAGATCGGCACCGGAAACGTCGGTCGGCACGCGCTGACCGGGATCGTCACCAACCCGCAGTTCGAGCTCACCGCGGTGTGGGTGTCGTCGGCGGCGAAGGCCGGCAAGGACGCTGCCGAGTTGGCCGGCCTCGACGGTCCCACGGGCGTGAAGGCTACGGCCGACCTCGACGAGATCATTGCCGCCCAACCTGATTGCGCGGTCTACACGGCGATGGCCGACAACCGACTGCCGGAGGCGCTCGAGGACTACCGCAGGCTGCTCGCCGCGGGGATCAACGTCGTCGGCAGCGGCCCGGTCTTCTTGCAGTACCCCTATCAGGTGATCCCCGACGAGCTGATCGACCCGCTGCAAGAGGCCGCGCAGCAAGGCAATTCGAGCCTGTACGTCAACGGCATCGACCCCGGGTTCGCCAACGACCTGCTGCCGCTGGCGCTGGCGGGCACCTGCCAGCGCATCGAACAGGTCCGCTGTATGGAGATCGTCGACTACGCGACCTACGACAGCGCCACCGTCATGCTCGACATCATGGGGTTCGGCAAACCGATGGACGAGATCCCGATGCTGTTGCAACCCACCGTGTTGAGTCTCGCCTGGGGATCGGTGGTGCGCCAGCTTGCCGCGGGGCTCGGCATCACGCTCGACGAAATCGTCGAGGTGTATTTCCGCGAGCCGGCCCCAGAAGATTTCGAGATTGCGTCTGGTTTCATCGCGAAAGGCACCGCAGCGGCGTTGCGCTTCGAGGTACGCGGTCTCGTGGACGAGCGGCCGGCCGTCGTTGTCGAGCACGTGACCAGGCTGCGCGAGGATCTGTGCCCCGGATGGCCCCAGCCGGCCCAACCGGGCGGCTCGTACCGCGTCGAGATCACCGGCGAGCCGTCGTATGCGATGGACCTGTGCCTGAGCAGTCGCAAAGGCGATCACAACCACGCGGGGTTGGTGGCAACCGCAATGCGGATCGTCAACGCCGTTCCCGCCGTGGTGGCGGCGGCGCCCGGCATCCGCAGCACTCTGGACTTGCCACTGATCACCGGCAAAGGGTTGTACTCTGCCTGAAGGGGCACTGGAAAGGACGTTTCGATGCGCATTCGATCCCGATATCTGGCGCTGGCGGGCGTGGCGGCAGCAATGATCGGCGCCCCTGCGGCAGTGGCCGACGACACCAACCCCGATTGCACAAACCTTGGCGGTTCCACCGAATGCTCGACCCCGGGCAATGTTCAGATCAACTCCTCGCCACCGGCGGACACCTTCACGCTTCCGTACTGGGACGAGGTCTTCGGCGGAGCCTACGGGGGGCCCTACCCGGTCCCGTACGCCGAAGGCAGCAGATGACGCGGTTGACGCGCAGCGTTGCAACCCTCGTGGCGGCGGGGGTTGGGGTGGCGATCGTCGGTGCGGCCACGGCCCAGGCCGCCCCGCAGTGCACGAAAGTCACGCCGACTACCACTCAGTGTGAACGCGGAACGCATACTTCGATCAACACCGGGCCGAACGTCTTCGTCAGCACGGGGCCCTTCACCGAGACGCCGTGGACGCCGGTTCCGCCGGTCTTCGGTGTCGGGGGCTGGGCCGTGCCGTGGTGGGTGGCGCCGTAGCGGAGGCGTCAGAATCGGCTACTGACGCCGGTCAAAGCCCGCAGTAGGCTTGTCTTAGCGTCATTCGACGGAGGGACGCCCATATGCAGATCGTCGCAGCCAGCTAGCCGGCACCGGCACGCGTCCCCTTTCCTTCAGAAGAAGATCGAAATGCCCACCTTAAAGTTCTACATCCCCATGGTTTTCGCGGTGGGTGTGACGGCCGCAATGCTCGCCGCCCCCACCGCATCGGCGGTACCCCAATGCACCAACACCGGTCCGAGCACCACGCAGTGCGAGCGTCCCGGTAACGCACAGATCAACACCTCACCGAACCCCGCGACGGCCGACAACTACCCGTGGGGCTGGCCGTGGTGGGGTAGCACAGGCCTCACCATCGGCATCGGCGGATTCGGCCCGTGAGATAGAGTCACCGCTCGCGAGCCGACGTCGCGTTTGCGGTCGTTTTCGGTTAACCTAACTTTCGTATTCGCATGACCGTCGTGCAGACGGCCGGACTGAGGTTGGGTTAGTTGACGCAGGTGCTCACCACGACGCGGCCGCGTCCCGGGTGGTATCTGCTCGGCCCGGCGTTTGTGGCGGCCATCGCCTACGTCGACCCCGGCAACGTCGCCGCGAACATCAGCGCGGGCGCCCAGTACGGTTTCCTGTTGTTGTGGGTCCTCGTGATGGCCAACGCGATGGCCGGGCTGGTGCAGTACCTCTCGGCGAAACTCGGTCTGGTGACCGGGCTTTCGCTGCCGGAGGCGGTCGCCGAACGCATGCGGCGTTCGACCCGGCTGACCTACTGGGCACAAGCCGAACTGGTCGCGATGGCCACCGACCTCGCCGAAGTCGTCGGCGGTGCGATCGCGCTGCAGCTGCTCTTCGGACTGCCACTGGTGGTCGGCGGAATCATCACCGGTGCGGTGTCGATGCTGCTGCTCGTCGTGCAGAACCGCGGCCAACACGCCTTCGAGCGAGTGATCACGGGCCTGTTGCTGATCATCGCGATCGGATTCTTCACCAGCGTGTTCGTCGAACCGCCGCCGGTGGGACCGGCGCTGGCCGGCCTGCTGCCCCGATTCCACGGCAGCGAAAGCGTGCTGTTGGCCGCCGCGATGCTCGGCGCAACCGTGATGCCTCACGCGGTCTACCTCCACTCCGGCCTGGCGCGCGACCGCCACGGGCGGCCCGAAGCGGGCGGGCAACGACGGCGGCTGCTTCGGATCACGCGCTGGGACGTGGTCTTGGCGATGTGCATCGCCGGCGCGGTCAACGTGGCCATGCTCGTCACCGCCGCCACCAACCTGCAGGGCCGCCACGACACCGACTCGATTGAAGGCGCCCACGCCGCGGTGCGCGACACCCTGGGGCCGACGGTCGCGCTGTTCTTCGCGGTCGGCCTGCTTGCATCCGGGCTGGCTTCGACGTCGGTCGGTGCCTACGCAGGCGCGATGATCATGCAGGGGCTGCTGCGGCGTGCGATCCCGCTGTTGGCCAGGAGGCTGGTCACCCTTATCCCCTCGGTGGTCATTTTGGCCGTCGGCATCGACCCCAGCCGCGCGCTGGTGATTTCGCAGGTCGTGCTCTCGTTCGGGATCCCGTTCGCCCTGGTGCCGCTGATCCGGCTGACCAGCCAGCGCGACCTGATGGGCGACGACACAAACCACCGGCTCATCACGGCGCTGGGCTGGACCGTCGCGGCGCTGATCACGTTGCTCAATGTGGTGCTGATCTATTTGACCGTGACTGTATAACCGGAAATGCCGTCTAGCAGGTAAAACACGCTGTTAACGGGCGGTAATTAGCGCGCACAGCGTTGCTATGTCAAGATAGTGACATGACAACCCCACTGCCGGACCTCGCCACACTGCTGCCGTCGTGGAAGTTAGCGCTGCGCGCCGAGCGGAAATCACCCGCCACCGTCAAGAGCTACACCGACGGCGTGCACACGTTCCTGCGGTGGTGCGAGACGACCGGCGCACCGGCAGAACTCACCAAGACCGCCGCGCAGACATTCGTCGCCGACATGCTCGACAACGGGGCGCAGCCCAAGACGGCCAGCGCCCGCCTGCTCGCGATCCGGCGGTTCTCGGCGTGGCTGGCCGGCGAGGGTGAACTCGATGCTGATCCGTTGATCGGGGTCAGGCAGCCCAAGGTCGACCGCAAGGTGGTCGAGGCGCTGACCGACGACGAACTACGGGATTTGATCAAGGCCTGCGCGGGTAAGGGCTTCACCGACCGCCGTGACGAGGCGATCGTCCGGTTGATGGCCGAGACCGGCATGCGCGCCGGGGAGATCATCGGCCTGCAAACCGACGACGTTGATCTGCATCGCGGTCTGGTCACGATCCGGCGCGGCAAGGGCGGCAAAGGCCGCGTCGCACCGTTCGGGGCGCAGACCGCCGCCGCCATCGACCGCTATCTGCGGGCACGGCGCAGCCACCGGCTCGCCGACACCGGCGCACTGTGGCTAGGTGCCGACGGCTGGCGCACGTTCGCCTACTTCGCTCTCCGGCGCAGCCTGGAGGCACGCGCTGAACTGGCCGGCATCAAAGGGTTTCATCCGCACAAGATGCGGCACACCGCCGCCACCCGCTGGCTGCGGGCGGGCGGTAGCGAGGGCGGGCTGATGGCGGTGGCCGGGTGGTCGACACGAGACATGATTGACCGCTACACCGGGGCCAGCGCGTCGGAGCGGGCCGCCGCCGAGGCGCGCGGCCTGAACCTGGGGGAGTTGTGATCCGGGTGTTGTGCCCGCGGGGCCATTTCATCGCCGACGTGGACGTCGTCGCCGGGAACGTCATCCCGCGCGGCCTACGCCACGGGCTGTCGTGGGACTATGCGCCCGACCACAACATCACGCGCGTACGTGCACGTTGTCCCCGTTGCAAATACGACGGGTCGATCGACTACGCGGTGCTGTGCGCCGAGGTGGCGCAGGCCGCTGCCGCGCGACACGCCCAGCACCGCTTAGCTTTTTAACAATGTGCACTGTCAGTTACACTGTGCGTTAGCCGCCCGCCCCGGCTACGGCTTCACCACCGGGACGTACGCCCACAGGGTAGGTCTACGAGGGCCTCACATTTCAAGTGAGGCCCTCGCATGTCTTCAACCGGGTCGATCCCGTCCGTACGCTCGCTGCAACAGCAGTACGCCGCCCACATGTCGTGGGCGCTCACCGAGAACCGCCCCGCCCGCACCGCCAACGCCCGCCAGGCCCTCGAGAACAAGTTCCTCAGTGAAGCTGGCGGCGACCCCCAGCGGGCCGAGTCTCTGCGCAAGGCGTATTTCAAGAGGCTCGCGGCCAAATCCGTCGCGGCGCGTGCCGCCCGCAAGGGCTCCGACGACCACCGCGATCGCGGCGACGTCACCATGCAGCGCATCGAGAACTACGTCACGACCATGCTCACTGACGAGCAGCGCGCGAAATTGGCTGAATTGCTCAAGCCTGTCCGTGTCCGGGGCGGTGACAGCGATGTGGCCTGACATAAAAAACGGGCCCCCGGCCGCCAAACCGGGGGACACCGCCAACACATCACACACCAGCCCCCACCAAGAAGCTGAAGGCTTCTCTCACGGTAGCAGCACCGGCCCACAGCGGCGGCGGCACGGCGACGTGTGGCGCGAGGGTTACGCCTACGGGTTCCGCGGCGCGCTGCGCCTCGCGGCGCGCGAACTCGACGACCCGCACGCCTGGGCGGTGCTCGACGAGCTGGCCGACCGCTACGACCTCGCCGGGGGTGACGGGTGATCATGCTGACCATCCCCGACCTGCCCCCCGACGTCGACATGTTAACCGCGGCGCTGGCCTACGCCGAGCACGGCTGGTACGTGCTGCCCGTCAAACGTGGCACCAAACATCCCGGCACCGTGGTCGGTGACCACTGGCAGGCCCAGTCGAGCCGCGACCCGAAACAGATCGCCGCCTGGTTCGCCGGCACCGACCACGACATCGCGCTGCACTGCGGCCGATCCGGTGCCGTCGTGTTCGACGTGGACAACCCCGCCAAGGTGCCCGAGATCCTGCGCCGCCACCTCGATTCGGCCCCGTATCAGTCGAGTCGCCCCGACACCCCCGCTCGCGGGCATTACGTGTTTCTGATGCCACCCGGCCGAACCCTCGGCAACGGGCTCGGCCGACTCGGCGGCGGCTGGGGCGAGATCCGCGGCCTCAACGGGGTGATCATCGTCGCCCCGTCACACCACAAAGACGGCGGCCGCTACCGGTGGATGCGTACCGGCCCGGTACCCGTCCTGGCGGCTGATGTCGCCGAACTGCTCCCCGACGGTTCACCCGCCGAAGACGCCGCCACCGATGAGGTAATGGAGGCGTTCATCGCCGAACACCGCAGCAGCACCGACCCCAACGTGCTGCACGGCCTGATCTCGGCGCTGCGCAAGCAATTCGACGCCGGCGAATCCCGCCACATGTCCACCCTGTCGGTGCTGACCGGGGCGTTCAAGGAGGCCCGCGTCGGCCTCTACAGCGCACGCGAGGCCATCGACGCGATATGGCCGATGTTCGCCCAAGCGGTCACCAAACCACCGGCATCGGCAAAGCAGGGCCAGGCGCGGACCATCGCACAGGCCCGCTCGGAGTTCAAAGGCATCGCCGCTTGGGCGGTCGGGCAGGCACTCGCCGCCGACCCCGACGACACCCGGGCCCGCGTCAACGACAAAATGCCCGACGACTTCGCCTGGGCACGGTCAACACCCGCCGCCGACGAGTTCTGGTCATCGCGGGAAATCCTCACGCACATAAGGGATTACGCCCAAGCCCGCCGAGTATCACCCTGGGCTGCACTCGGCGCCGCGATGGTGCACGCGATCGCACACATCCCGCGCCACATCGTGCTGCCCCGCCTCACCGGAAGCTACGCGTCGCTGAACCTGTTCGTGGCTCCGGTAGGTTCGTCAGGCTCAGGCAAAGACGCCGCCGAAGCCGCCGCCCGCGACGCGATCCCCTACACGTTCGACCAGATACCGGTGGTCCCGCTCGGCTCCGGCGAAGGCATCGCCGCCACCTACCGGCCACCGGGCACCAAACCCGACGACAACAATGCCGTCACCGCGGCGATCTTCTCCGCACCCGAGATCGACACCTGGGCGGCCATCGCCGCGCGGCAGGGATCGACCGTGACGGCCGAGCTGCGCAAGCTGTGGATGGGTCAGACCATCGGGCAGGCCAACGCCGGCAAGGACACCCGCCGCGTGGTGGCCGCCCACACCTACCGGGCTTGCGGAATCTTCGGGGTGCAGCCGTTGCGCTCGGGTGCGCTGTTGGCCGCCGCCGACGGCGGCATGCCGCAACGCATGGTGTGGCTGCCCGCCGTCGACCCCGACGCTCCCGACGATCCACCCCCGGCGCCGGACCCCCGTAAAGGGGAGGTGCCCAACTGGTCGGGCCGCAGCAAGGCGACCGTGCACGGCGGCCTGGTCGTGCTGAATGCCCCCGAATGTGCTCGCCGCGAGATCGACACGCACCGGCTGGCCGTGCTCCGGGGCGACCCGTCGGTGGACCCGCTCGACGGGCACGCACTGCTGACCCGGCTGAAAGTGGCGGCCGCGTTGATGGCCCTCGACGGGCGCACCGCCGTCACCGACGACGACTGGTCACTGGCCGGGATCGTGATGGAGGTGTCCGACCGCACCCGCCGACACTGCCAACAAACACTCACCCAGCAGTCCCAACGGGCCAACCGGGCCCGCGCACTCAGCGCCGCCGAACGGGAGGAGATCATCTCCGACCGCAAACTCCTCCGATGCAAGCAATCCATCCTGCGTTGGCTTCGGAAACTGCCCGAGGGTGAGCATATTTCGCGGCGCGATCTCCGTGGCACCCTCAAGTCTGACCTACGTGACTATTTCGACGCTGCCATCGCCGAGCTAATCGACGGCGGGGAAATCGCGGAGGTGACGCTGGACCGGGGGACGGGGTACACCGTTGGTCCACCGGTCCACCGTTGTCCACCGCAATCGACCTGCGACGATGAGGGTGGACCGAACGGTGGACCATGGTCCACCCCTAACCCACAAGCGTCCACCCCAAAGCGGGACGACCAGGGGAAACGCGCCAACCCGGCGGCGGCGTCCGACGATCCGGCCGATCCGACCCCCGGCGACCCTATCAGCACCCAGCAAACAGAAGACCATGCCCGCCGCAACGGTGTCGACCTCGGCGACGTGCCGCGGCGCCCGGGATGTGTCTGTATCGGCCTGCTACGGCCGTGCCACCACTGCCAGAATCTCGCCAGCAAACGGGAGGAGTCGTGAAAATCTCTTACATCGACGACGGTCGAAGCTGCTGCCTGTGCGATTGGTTACCCGGCTGGCATGCGGTGACGTGCGTCGCCGAGGACGGCCGCGTTGACCTCGTCCTGGTAAACGCGGAATGGCTCGGCGATGACCGGTACGGCTACGACCACGCCACCCCGCAGGCCCGCCACGAACAACTCGGACCGTTGCCTGCTGGTGTGCGGTACCGGGTGTGGCAAGTCCCGGCGCACCGCTGCGGGCGACCCAACGCGCACGGCCGCCCATGCCGACTGCCTGTGCCGCGGCCAGGCGACGCCTGCGCATTCCACCAAATCGGCGCCGCCCCATGAACCGCCGCTACTGCGAACGCCACACCCATCGCGGCTCATCGCGGGCGTGGCGGATGATCCTCGCCGCACACTGCTACGACCGCGACGCCCAACAACACGTCATCGACGAGATCGGCGACTGCGCCGACTGCTGGCGTGACGCCGCGCTGGGCGCCGTGTCCGCCGCCGACATTCTGCTAATCACGGCCGAGCCAACACCCGAGCCTGATCTGCCGCCAAGACCGCAAGTTTTTACCGCAGTAAAAACTTCCGGATTGCTGCACCCATCCGGGCTCGTCGAAGGCCCATCCGTGAACTGGCTTATCGGCGTCATCGACTCCTGCCTGTACGCCGAAGAACTCGACCGTCAAGACCTGCAACGAGGACAGGACGCCGCATGACCGCCGAACAGTGGCGCGCCGTCGTCGGATACGAAGGGATGTACTCGGTCTCGAACAAGGGCCGCGTCCGCAGTCTTGAGCGTGTCGTCACCAAACGCACCGGCCACACCCGAACCGTGCCGCCCCGCATCCTGGCACTACGCCGCTCCGGGCCCGGCTGGTCCCCCACAGTCCAACTGTGGAAACACGGCGTCGGCACCCATCACAGCGTCCGCCGGCTGATGGCAGCCGCGTTCGGAACTGTTCACGGCCGTGAACAGTTTGAGGATCGGAGAACAGCGTGAACGGTGCAGACGGGCGTCGGAAAACCGAAGGCCGTATGTCCGCCGGCAGAACTTCCCGCCGGCGGGAAGTTTCAATGGCCGACACCTGCGTGTTGTGCGGCAGCCGGCCCGCCGACGTCTTCCGCTTGTGTCTGCGTTGTTTACCGCGAGCCGACTGGCTCACCACCGAACTGCCCTGGAGGACCGATGACTGAACAAAGTCTTCGCTGCCTCGGATGCAACCACCGCTTCGGGCGAAGGTGCAGAACCGTCGTGTTCTTCGAAAGCTTCGCCCTGTGCGCCGCGTGTGCCAATGACCCCTCGGTCCACCGGAAGATTTTCGTGGGATGCCCCACCCACCATTCCCCGCTTCAACATGGCGGCGACACCGTCACCTTGGGCAGAGCGAGACAAGCCCTCAACCCCCAACCTGAAAGGCGATAATCGAGAAATGAACGACGAACTGTTAGTCCCGCTGTCCGTGCTGGCGTTAGACCTCGACATCGCCGCGGCCGCACTGGCCGACCAACTCGCCGATCGAGTGCTGATCGACGACTTGGGTCGGTCGGCGATCGACAGGCCCACCGCGCGGCGACTGATCGCCGAACACCACGCCACCGTCGAAGCCCGCGCCCAGGCACGCGCTGCCGCCGTCGCAGAACGGCGTCAAGCCACCAACGCCCCGAACCCGACCCGTGAACGCGTACGGGCGCTGCAAGCCCGGCACCGGGCCGCTGGCGTCGACGCGTTGAGCGGGGTGGCGCTCGCACTCGCCGATGGCGGCGATGCCAAACTCGCCGCGGCCGGTCGGCGTTGGGACGACTACGCCAACGCCGAACGTGATGGCAGTTTCGGCACATACCACCGACTCATACCAACCCGAGCGGAGGGTTAACCATGGAGAGCTTTGAGTTCGTGCCGTCGGTGCCGAAGCCCCGCTTCCCCACCGCGGACGGCTTCGAGCACGCCCGACGTGAGGAGCGCGCCGCCCAGCGCCTCGCACGCGACCTTCGGGACCTCGGCGAAACCGAGACCCGTGCCGCCGCCGGTGTCGGCTGCCCGCAGTGCGGCCACGCCCTCGACGAAGTCGGCGCAACCTACTGCTTGCGCTGCTATTGGCGCCTTGAGCACAACGGCGCCACCCTCGCCCAGCGCGCCTACGAGGCCGACCACCCCTACGTTGCCCAACGCGCCGCATTCGGCGAAGTCGAAGAACGCGTCGTCGGCCGCGTCTTGTCGGTGCGATGAGCGACAACGGCAGTACCCGCGAGTGGCGCCGACTACGCGCACAAGTCCTGCGCGAGATGCCCCTTTGTTGGTTGCAGCTTCCGGGCTGTACCCACCGGTCGACAACAGTCGATCACGTCCAGCCGCTACGGACACACCCCCGTTTGAGGTTCGTCAGAGAAAATTGCCGCGGGGCGTGCAGGTCGTGCAACTACCGTCGGGGCGATTGTCCCGTGTCAGAGCTGCCGGCGCTGCGGCGACGCCTACTCAAAGAACCCGAGAAGACGCTCGACCAGGCGCGAGCCCGCCGGCACATCGCAGCCAAACGCAAACCAGCGCGCTGCGTCGACTTCTTCCGGACGGACCGGCCAGCGTAGCCATCGCCAACCCATTAAATTGGGAGATCCCACCCAGAAACGCCGTCCGCGGGGTGACGAAAACGCCCTGACCAGGCATTACGCCGAGCAACTCCGCTAGCAACTGTTTGCTACGGCGTTTCCCCAGGTAAAGCAGCGCACAGCAAACTCTGGGAGGTTAATAGCAATGTTTGCTGATGAAGGCGTAAGCCATGGTCAGCGGGGGTCGAGTTTTTTGCTGAGTGACTGGACAGCGGCAAGCTGGCCGCCGATCTATCTACCAGCAAAATCAAGTCTGGCCCTGCAAACGCGCACACTGAAAACCGTTGCGACTAGCCAGTTTTCACGCCGAAACGCTCCGATCGGGGCGAATCCGCTCGATCGGCGTCGATCGCGCCTGCCTGCGAAAATGGGTCTCATGCATTGGCTGCCGCTGGAGGACCCTGCCGCCACCTATCCGAAACCGCTGTGGCTGGCCACCCCGGCGCCGGGGTACGAATTCCAATTGTCGAGATGGGCGGCCAGTGACGATAGTTGGCATTTGTTGTTCGGCGGTCCGGACCGTAATCCTCGTCTGTCGGCGGTCCCCGGCTACGCCAAAAGTTCCTGGTTTTCATCGCTAGACGAAGCCAAGGCCGCAGCGGATGAATGGTGGTTCGAGGCTCAGCGTGTCGGCTAAATCTCGTACTCCCGGATGTGGCAGGCTCGGATAATGCCTGCTGACCGACCCCGCCCGCGGCCGGGGCTCTGCATAGCGTGCTTGCGTGAACCCCGCCAGCCCGGCTCGTTGCGTTGCGGTGAGTGCACCGTCGCCTGGGAGGGGCGGCGAGCCGGTGTGCCGTTAGTTGGCGATACTTGACGGTGAGCGCGATTCGCGTGGGGGTCGACCCGCCGGGGCTGGCTGGTTCCCGGTCGTGGGCGCGGGCGTGGCTGGGCCTGGTGCTGCCCATGACGCCGGCCCGGCCACCCTGGGGCTAGTTAGACGGGCTGGAGAGCGGGCACGTAAGCCTGCCCTGAACTGGCGTAGGAGACACCGGCTGCAAGCGACGGCCGGATGTATAAAAGCAGCTGCGCATCGACGGGTGCCGGGAATCGAAATGTACTGTTCAAGACTTCGACGGGGAGGTCGGCGGCGAGATTCAGCAGTTCCACGCCGACCACAGTTCCGGTCGCATCGACGTCCACCTGAACGGATGGAGTCACCTCGACGGTTTCGACGATCGGCTCGTCGCTCAGTTGGATGTACGCCGCCCCTACGTTGGTGTCGACGTTGAGAGTAATGGTCCTGATCGTCGGCCCGGTCATCGTCTGCCCTTCCACGCTGCGGACTTAACTCTAATATCACCGGTGTGAGACAGAGGCGGCAATGTCCACACCTTCAGCTGGCGTCTTCCGTCCATCCCGTATCCCACGTGACAGGTTGACCCTTCATCGCCCAGATAGTGGTCAAAACAGCACCGTAGACAGCGCTCGATATCGGCCCGCGTGATACTACGTTGTGCCATCCGATCCTCCGGATGGCCAATGAGGATCACATTTATCGGTGCGGAGCGGGGCATCACTGAGGCGCGACGATGCGGAAGGCCAACCTGCGTTGCTGAACCTTGTCGACGTCGATGAATATCTCGCAGAGCCCTTCGGCGGTCAGCATGATCGACGCTGAAGCCGCGAACAGGACGGCCAGCTTACCGTCGTATCTCACGGTCTCCGGCCCTGTGGTGGTGATCGTTCCGTCGATCACGACGTTGAGGTTTCCGGGCGGGTTGATACGTATTGTCAGACCGATGGCTTCGGTGTCTTCGGGCGCGCGAATGCGTCCGGCGACCGACAGGAAGTGCGCAGCGGGGAACGACGGTGGGCGGACCTCGATGTAGCTCGCGCCGACCGCCGTCAACTTTCCGAGTTCGACCTTCGCGTAATCGGCGACGAACGCGTAGTCGAGTTCAGCCATGACCCGCACCATAGCGGGTGGTGGGCGCTCAACCTTTGAAGATCGCGCGGCCTGTTGCCGTGCCCAGGCTCGCCCGGCCCGGCCCGGCCAGCTCGACCGCCAGCAGCCGCGCTGGAGTTCACGAGGAGTTCACGATTTTCGCCGGTCGGCGCGAAATCTGCCTCGGTGTGACCAGGGGTTTCTCGGTAACGCGCAACGCCGTGTTACATCAGATCGGGACGTGTCTTGCTTAGCCACGTCAAAGATATTTAGCACCACAACGCACGGTGCTAACCTTGTCCATGCTGGTCACGCACAGCGTTGGCGCAGCCGTAGTGCTGATCTATCTGACCGTGGCCAGATAGGTATCAATGGTCGGAACGACCCGGCGATTGAGGTAGTGCGCTACGCGCGTATCGGGCCCTGCCACGGTGCGACGCTGAGCCGAGCCTCGCCCACCGGGGTGATGCTTGGGAGCACGAAAGGCACAAGGGTATGGCTACCAAATATCAAGTCGTCAGCGGCGACACGCTCTCGGGGCTGGCCGAGCGCTTCTACGGAGACAGCAGTCTGTTTCCGGTCATCTCTGTTATCAACCGTCTCGCCGATCCGGATCAAATCGACGTCGGTCAAGAACTGCTGATTCCGTACGTGACGTTCCGCCACCAGGTGACGGTGGAGGACGGGAAAGAGGCCCTGGCACAACAGTTCTACAACGACCCGAGCCTGTATGAGATCATTCCGATCGCCAACCACGTCGGACAGCGGGACTTTATCGTCGGCGAGTGGCTGCTGATCCCCGATCTGGCCAACGCCGGCCATCACAACGTGGTATCCGGCGAAACGTGGGAGGTGCTCGCCGAGCGCTGGTACGGCGAGGCCAATTTGTGGCCGATCATCGCGATCGCCAATCACATGGAGAACCAGGACCCCCAACCCGGTCAGGTGATAATCCAGCCGCGCCTTAATTGGCGGCACACCGTGGTCGACGGCGACACGCTGTGGCAGTTGGCCGCCGACTACTACGGCGACACGGGCGATGATCGAACCCAAACCATGGTGGCAATGGTCGCGGCGGCGAACCACATCGACGATCCGGACCACATCGAGGTGGGACAGGTAATCTTCTTCCCGTCGTTCGACTAGACGACACGGAACCTGGAGTCCCGGTGGGCGGTCGGGACACCGGTAAAATCTTGTCTGGTGTTGATCTACCTGAGCTTCGCCGGCTGAATGTCGGCGCGACGGCACGCCTACTTCGCGTACGGCTCTAACCTCTGCGTCGCGCAGATGGCGCGGCGGTGCCCGAACGCCACGAACCCCCGACCCGCGTTGCTCGCCGACCACGACTGGCTGATCAACCAGCGCGGCGTCGCCACCATCGAGCCGTTCGCCGGCACGCATGTTCACGGCGTGCTCTGGCAAGTCACCGACCATGATCTGGCCACACTGGACAGCGCCGAGGGTGTGCCCGTGCGCTATCGGCGCGACCGGCTGACGGTGCACACCGACGACGGACCGTCGGACGCATGGGTGTACATCGATCATCGCGTTCAACCGGGTGCACCCCGGCCGGGTTACCTGGAACGCATCATCGCCGCCGCAATTCATCACGGCCTACCGCGTCGGTGGGTGGAGTTCCTGCGGCGCTGGGATCCAGCGCTCTGGCCGCACAGGGTGACAACGTCGAATTCCGATGGCCCACAGACGCTTTCAGAGCTACTTGATCAACCCAGCGTCACGGAGGACAGTCGGCTGAGGTCCCGGTTCGGCTTTCTGGCCATCCACGGCGGCGGCCTGGAGGAGATGACCGACGTGATCGCCGAACGATCCGCCGACGCGGCGGGCGCTTCGGTGTACGTTCTGCGCCATCCCGACCGGTACCCGCATCATCTTCCGTCGGCGTGCTTCCGTGCCGACGAGTCGCCGAAGCTCGCGGAGTTCATCGATCACGTCGACGTCGCGGTGTCGCTGCACGGGTACGGCCGGATCGGCCGCAGCACCCAGCTGCTGGCCGGGGGCCGAAACCGCGAGCTGGCCGCCTACCTGGCCCGCCACATCGTGCTGCCCGGCTATCACGTGATCACCGACCTCGACGCGATCCCACCGGAGCTGCGGGGCCTACACCCCGACAACCCGGTCAACCGGGTGCGTGGCGGCGGTACGCAACTCGAGTTGTCGCCACGGGTGCGGGGGATCAGCCCGCGCAGCCAAATGCCCGGTGCCGACGGCCTCTCCCCGGTCACATCGGCGCTGGTGCAGGGTCTTGTCGCGGCCGCACGGGGTTGGGCCTGACGCCATCCGAGGGGCCCTCGGTTCCGAATACCGGATGTGGATGGCTTCGACGCTTTTGCCCACACCCCGGCGCTGTACCGCACACGGATCACCCACTTGCGGCGGGCCCCCGCGCACCACTACTTCGAGCATGGGAGCTACAGCTGGTACGTCGACATCGACGACCTGCCCCGGTTGCCCCGATGGCTGCGCGCGTTCGCGCGATTCGACGCCCGCGACCACTTTGACGGTGCCGCCGGCGATTCGCTGCGAGAGCGGGTCGACGCGTTCCTGGCCGCTCGCGATGCGGCGGTGCCGGGCGGGCGCATCACCGCGCTTCTGCAGGCCCGGGTGCTCGGCTACGCGTTCAATCCGATGAGCCTGTACTGGTGCCACGACCACAACGGCGTCCTGCGGCACGTGGTGGCCGAGGTTCACAACACCCACGGCGAACGGCACGCCTACCTGCTGCCGTCGGCCGACAGCCCCGTCCTGGCCGCCAAGAGGCTCTACGCGTCGCCGTTTCACCCCGTCGACGGGCACTACCTCGTGCGGGCGCCGCGGCCGGACCGCTGCCTTGACGTGACGGTGTCGCTGCACCGCGGGAACGAGCCGGCATTCGTCGCCACGATGCGGGGAACCCGCAGGCGCGCGGGCGTCGTCCAATTGTTGTGGTTGCAGCTTGTCGCGCCGCTCGCACCGCTGCTGGTCCGGTTCGACATGCGGGTGCAGGCGGTTGCGCTCTGGCTGCGCCGGGTCCCGCGGGTGCCGTGGCAACCAATCGTCAACGGCGACAATGCGGTTGCTCCCGCCGCTGTGCACGTTGACGTGACGGAACTGCCGAGCCAGAGCGTGGCATCGTGAAACCTGTTGATCGCAAACCCTTTTCACGGCGTGCCCACCGGAGATGAGCAACTTCATGACGATCGCGGCGGCTGCGGATAAGCTACCGCTCGATGAGCGGATCGGCGCGTGGGAGCGGCGACCTGGACGCTTTGCTGCGCCGGGTGGCCCGCCAGGACGTCGACGCGTTCGCCCAGTTTTACGACCGCACCCGCGCGCGCGTGTACGGGTTGGTGACCCGCGTGTTGCGTGATCCCGGGTACGGCGAAGAGACCACACAGGACGTTTACCTGCAGGTGTGGCGCAATGCGGGCGGCTTTGACCCGGCGTCGGGCTCGGCGATGGCATGGCTTCTCACTGTGGCGCACCGGCGCGCGGTCGACCGTGTGCGTGCCGAGCAGGCCGCGGCCCAGCGCGAGTCCCGTTACGGCGCCGCCAACGCAGATCGGCCTGCCGACGTGGTCGCCGAATCGGCGATCCTTCGCGAGGAACGCCGGCGGGTTGCCGAATGCCTCGGATCGCTGACCGACGCGCAGCGCCAATGCATCGAGCTGGCCTACTACGACGGGCTGACCTATGTCCAGGTGTCGGAGCGGTTATCGGCGAACTTGGCGACCATCAAATCGCGGATGCGCGATGCGTTGCGTGGCTTGCGCAATTGTCTGGGTGTGACATGAGCAAACCATCCGAATCCGAGCTGCTGGAGTTTGCGACGCCCTATGCGCTTGACGCGATCTCCGACGCCGAGCGAGCAGACATCGAGCGGCGTGCCGCCGCCGCGCCGACCGCCGTTGGGCAGGCATTTCGCGATGAGGTGCGTGCGGTCCGCGAGACGATGGCAGCGGTAGCCGCGGCGACACCCGTCGAGCCTCCTGCAGCGCTGCGCGAGCGACTGCTGACAGCGGTCGGAGGCGAGCGGCGACGTCAGTTCCCGTGGCGCACGACACTATTAGCGTCGGCCGCCGCGATTTTGATCGGGCTTGGCGCGCTGAGCGCAGGGTTGGCGTTGCGACCGGCGAAGCCACCGTCGACCGCCGAGCAGGTGTTCGGCGCGCCGGACGTGCGCACCGTGTCCGGTGCGATACCGACGGGCGGCACCGCCACCGTCGTCTACTCGCATCAGAAGAACGCCGGCGTGCTGGTGATGAACAACGTCGCGCCGCCTGAGCCGGGCACGGTCTACCAGATGTGGTTGCTGGGCGACAGGGGTCCCAGGTCGGCCGGCACGATGGACACCAACGCCGTCGCGCCTTCGACCACGGCGGTGCTGCCCGACCTCGGCAATTCGAAAGCGCTGG
Source organism: uncultured Actinomycetota bacterium (assembly GCA_963811535.1). Taxonomy (GTDB): domain Bacteria; phylum Actinomycetota; class Actinomycetes; order Mycobacteriales; family Mycobacteriaceae; genus Mycobacterium. The sequence continues at coordinate 1,700,538 of CAWERF010000006.1, forward strand.
CGTTCACGGTTGAGCCGGGCAGCGGGTCGACCAAGCCAACCGGTCAGATGGTCGCCGAGTTGCCACTCAGCTGAGGGTGTACAGCGCCACGCGGATCAGCCCGGTCAATAGATGGGCTTACCATCGAACGCGTGACGGCCAAGGACTTTCGCTTCGGTGTGGGCCTATGGCCCAAGAAGACCCGCGCGGCGTGGCAAGACACCGCCCGCCGGGCCGAGGATCTCGGGTTTGACGTCTTGCACGTGCCCGATCATCTGGGCGCGCCCGCGCCATTCGCGGCCCTGGTGTCGGCGGCAGACGTCACGTCGATCAAGGTGGGCACGTTCGTGCTCAACGCCGGCTTCTACAAGCCGGCTCTGTTGGCCCGGGATGTCGGCGGCCTCGACATGCTGACCGACGGCCGTTTCGAGCTCGGGCTCGGCGCGGGCTATGTCCGCGAGGAATTCGAGGCGGCCGAGCTGCCCTTCCCGAGCGCTGGACAACGCGTCGACTACCTCGCGCACGTCACGGCGTACGCGCGCGAGCACGTGAGCAACGTGCCGATCCTGATCGCGGGGTCCGGCGATCGGCTGCTGACGATGGCGGCGGAGCAGGCCGACATCATTGGCGTCGCGGGTGGTCGGCCCGACAGCACGGCCGCCGATCCGTTGGCCGAGCGCATCGAGTTCGTCCGGCGCGCCGCGGGTGGCCGGTTCGATGAGCTGGAACTGAACCTGGCGATCACCGCGGTGCCGCACGACAACAGCGGCAGGCCGGACCTGTCGCTGACCCGTCGATACGCGCCCACTTTGTCCGACGAAGAGTTGCTCGAATTGCCCGGCGTGCTCAGCGGCTCGCCCCGCGATATCGCCGACAGGCTGCGGCGCCACCGCGACATCTACGGGCTGACGTATTACACCGTGCAGGAGCACCATGCCGAAGGGTTCTCGAAAGTCATTGCGGAGCTGCGCTGACGGCGGTGTAGGCCGGTATGCTGCCAACCTGGTCCGCCCTCGTAGCTCAGGGGATAGAGCACGGCTCTCCTAAAGCCGGTGTCGCAGGTTCGAATCCTGCCGGGGGCACTCGTGTTTACGCTGGTCAGACACGCTTTTGGCTCATAGACTCTTAGGGTCAACCTGTTTTGTGGTCGGTGCTTGGTCGGTGAATTCCTGACACCATTCCTGACACCATGTGGCAGTCATTGTCTTGGATGGCCTCTCTCGCGGCGGCATCCAGTCGTACCGCCACGTCGTCGAGGTCAGTCGGGAACAGGCCGGCGTAGTGATTGAGCGTCGTTGCAGCCGACTCGTGGCCAAGCAGGCGTGCAACGGCAACGACCGAGGCTCCCGCTTGTATGGCGAGCGACGCCGCGGTGTCGCGCAGATTGTGGGGAGTGATCTTCAAGCCCAGCGCGGCAGTCGCTGCATCGAAGCTGTCGCGGCGAAAGTTGCGGTTTCTAAGCGGTGTGGACTTCGCAGAGGGGAAAACGAGCTCTGATGAGTCGGTCTGTGTCCTGAAATCAACCAGTTCGTCCAAGACTGTCTCTGGGATCGGAACTGTGCGCGCCTGGTGATCTTTCACCGGCGACATTTCACCTCGTGGCGCTTCCTCCGTGTATGGGGCGATATTCTCAGGGTGCGCTCGTTGAGGTTGATGTCAGCCTATCTCAATGCCGCTAGCTCGCCCCAACGAAGTCCGCAGTATCCGGCAACCACTATGAGGACGCGGTCCCTTTTGGAATCGAACTATCCTGCGAGCTCCCAGAGTTGGGAATGGGTAAGCGGCTGGGCCTCATTCCCTTGGACCTTTGGTAGGCGGATTCCTGTCGCGGGATTCCGCGGGATAGCGCCATCCTGCACCGCGTGGTCGAAGACACGGCGTAAGACGCCCAGCGAGTGCCGCGCTGTCGCCGGCGACTGCGTTCGTGCCAGCTCTGCGGCCCACCCTAACTTCAGACGGTCGAACGGATACCAGTGGGCGCCGCCCGAACGTCTTTGCGATCCGCTTGCCGATCGCTTCGCGGATCTTGCGTTCGGTCGACTGCGCGCGCGGTGGCTGTGCCGCTAGCCAGGCATCACACCATTCGCGTACGGACCTATCAGCCGCGCCGGGGTCGGACCACACCCCCGAACGTAGACCGTCGACCTGGCGACGTTCCCATTCCTGCGCATCACGCTTTCGTGCGAAGGTGCGCGACGCCACATATCGACCGCGGTAATAGACGCGCGCTCGATACACGCGAGCGCCGTCACGCCCATTCCGAGCCTCGATCATCGCGCTGCCGCCTCGTCGGTCAGGTCACCGCAATGTGTCCGAGTCAAGACGCCCGACCACCAGATTCGCGTCGCGCGTTCAGCCAAGCATCGACCTCACGTTCGTCCCAACGCAGAGCAGAACCAACCCGGATCGCCGGTGGCCCGTCGCCGCGGATGCGCCAAGCGCTCAGGCATCCGACACTCACCGTCAGGCGCTCGGAGACCTGCTTAATCGTCAGGAGCCGCGGCTTCGTTTCGTTCGAATTAGGCACGCCCCCAACCGACTTTGTCATCACATCTCCTGTCGTGATGTCCTCTCAAATGCGCGCTCGCCAGCTAAGGGGCGGCGTGCGTCCCGATCCAAGGCCGGCCGGCCATGTCGCGTTAGTGGTCAACTTCGACCCAACCCTTACGGCGCTTGGCAGGCCATAGCGAGTGAACCATCCCGGGTTTCATGCACCCTCAGAGTTCTGTGAGCCGGCCGGTCGGTCGGTCACGTGTTGGGAATAGTACTGGGCTTCGGCTTCTGCGGGTGGGATGCGGCCGAGCCGGTGCATGAGGCGCTGCTGGTTGTACCAGGCGACGTAGTCGGCGGTAATTAGTTCAACCTCGCCGACGGTGTTCAGTGGGCCGCGCCGGAACGGGGAGTCCGCTCGGATGCACTCGTTCTTGTAAAGTCCGATCGTGGTCTCGGCCAGAGCATTGTCGTAGGCATCGCCGACACTGCCCACCGAGGGTCGGATGCCCGAAAGGGTAAGTGTTTCACCGAATCTCACGCTTGTGTACTGAGATCCGGCGTCGCTGTGGTGGATGGCGCCGTCGATCGGATGGCCCTGACGCGACCTCAATGCGGCGGCCTGGCGGATCGCTGATTCCACGAAGCGGGTCTGCTTGGATGTCGAGGCTTCCCACCCGACGATCGCCCCGGCGTAGGCATCGATGACAAACGCGACGTAGACAAAGACCCCGGTGACCAGTTTGACGTAGGTAAAGTCGGCCACCAGCAGCCGATTCGGTGCACCCACCCCGAACTGGCGATCCACCAGATCCGGTGGCCGTGCCGCGGTGGGATCAGGAATCGTGGTGCGCACCGTCTTGTGCCGGCGCACACCCTGCCAGCCGTTCCGGCGCATCAACCGCTCCACCGTGGACTTGGCCACCGGGACGCCTTCACGCTGCAGATGGGCCCACATCTTCACCGACCCGTACAGCGACTCGGGCTTGCGACGGCCGCGCTCGTCGGGCTCGTAGTAGCCGGCCAGGATCTCGGTGATGGTGGCGTCCCACAGGGCCCGCTTCGAGGGCGCCCGCACCGCCCACGCATGAAACGTTCTCGGGGCGATCGGCACACCGTGCTCGGTCAGCACGCGGCAGATCGGAGCGACCCCGAAGCGGTCCCTGTGGCTGGAAATGAATTCGCAGACCTGCGCTGTGGTCAGCGCCGTGAGCGCGGGTCGCTCTCCCGCACGAAGAAAGACGTCGCCGCCTTGAGGATTTCGATGGTCTGCTCGAGCTCGGCATTACGCCGCTTGAGCGTCCGGATCTCGGCGGCAGCCTCGCTGGAAACCCCGTCACGCTGACCGTCATCGACCTGCTGCTGGCGGATCCAGCTGCGCAACGTCTCAGCGGTCATCCCCAACCGCTTGGACACCGCCGTGATCGCCGCCCACTCGCTCGGATAGTCCTCGCGGTGCTCCAGCACCAGCCGGACAGCCCTAGCCCGCGTCTCCGGGTCGTACTTGCTCGCCACGTGATGCACCTTCCCAAGAAGAGAGGTGCGCATCAAACGCGGGACGGTTCAGAGATCATCGGCCATCCCTGCGGTTTTCCGCCACCACTGGGCCATATTTGATTCAAACTGGTTAGATCCCGCCAGACAGGGCTGCAGTTGTAAACAGAAGGTAACCCGGACACATCAACACACCAGGAGTATGCAGACCCGTGCTCCTACGGCTCACTGAGGCAGCCCGACTCGCGCCGCCATTTTGGCCCCTACGCGCTCACTGCTCAAACCAGGGCTCGGCGCTCGATACTCCAGTGGAACGGTGCGCCCTCGCGCCAAGCTCATGCGCTTAAGGCTTCAAACGCCAAGAGGTGTGCGGTGTTTGGCCACGATGGTTGACAGCCAGATCGAGGCATACAAGACGTTGCTTCGTCACGGCAGCGGCTGGGCTTGTGTTTCGATTGTTTCGATCGCCTGTGACTAGTGATAGGATTAGACCATGCCTGCCGCCGCTGCTCTGCTCGCCCGCCAGGTCGAGGCACGGGCACGACGCGATTCCAGCTTCGCGCAGATCCTCGACGCCCTTCTTGAGGCGCCGACAGTGCCGCAAGGAACGCTCGAACGCGTCGCTGCCCGCACGCTCAACGACCAGCGCCGCGCGGCCCTCGTGCGAGACTTCGTCGAGGGCGCCATGCCAACACCAAAGGTCCAAGCGCTTCTGGGGCTCCATTCGCCGCAGGCAGTCCATCGGCTCCGCACGCGCGGGAAGCTCCTCGGGGCCGCCGTCGGCAATCAGACGTGGTTCCCAGCCTGGCAGTTCCACGAGGACCGCTTGCGCCCAGATCTGCCACAGATTCTCGAATTGCTAGCAAGATTCACGTCTGATCCGTACGCCGCCGATCGGATCATGCGCATCACGCGCGACGAGTTGGGTGGCGTGTCGATCGCCGAGGCACTGCGCCGCCCGAGGACCACCGACACCGCGTGGCGGATGCTCGCCGCCGTCGGTGCTTGACCTTCCCGCCGGCTACCTGGCACCCCTGCCCGACGCTCGACCCGTCGGCCTTCGCCGTCGACGCGTCGACGCCGGCACCGAGATCTGGCGGGTCGACGCGACGGAACCTGCGGCATGGACATGGGAGGGGTTCCCCGACCCGCGCTACCGCTTCGACCCCGCGTCGGGCGCGTTCCGGACGCGGTACGCGGGCAGAAGACTCTTGGGTGCGTTCCGCGAGCGGTACCGAGCCACGGGGCTCCTGATTCCTACTGACCACGCCACCCACTACCTGATCCGGCTCGTCGCCGCTCGGCACCTACGCGTGCTCGACCTGCGCACAGAGCAGAACCTTGACGTCCTGCGTATCGATGACCAGATCAGCACCGGCCAGCATGCCGAGGTGTGGAGCACCTGCCACGGGCTGGCCGATGCCGCCAAGCGGTGGTGGACCGATCTCGATGCCATCGTGCACCGGTCACGCACCACCCCGACGACCTCGACGAATTTCGCCTTCTTCACAGCCGACGCGTTCGCCGTCGAGTCATGGGTCCTCGAGGATCGGGCCGACATCCTCACAGACCTCGTGTTGCGCCACCGTTTCACAGTCGGCTGGGACATCGCAGGCGCATAGCACCCAAACAGTCGACAGTCCGCAGGAGACATTTCGCGGCCCGCGGAGGCTTGCTTCGGCGACCACAAGCCCTTCACGGAGCGGAACGCCAACCGACACAGGGAGATAGCCTCAGGGGGTGCCCAGTTCGCCGATCTGGAGTCTCGACCCCAGACTCGGACACACTGGAACCTAAATCTGGTCGGGACCATTTCAGCGCATTGCTGGGCACCTCCTAAAGGGCGCCTGTCCAGTGCAAACTGTCTTATCGCGTCCCACCAGATCTATCCCCGTTTTGCGCCTCTTGTGACAATGCGTGTGACAAGGTCTGCGGGCGCTTCCACCGGTGTGGCGCGCCCCACCCCTCGCTACGCGCCAGCTGGAGAAAACCGGGGACCACTTTGCTTGCGGGCAAGCAGGGATTGACAACTCGTCGACCGCCTGAGGTTTGACCTGCGTAGAGTTGCGCGAATCTAGGGCTGATGCTCGAAATCACGTGGGATTCCGCCGAATTGTTGGCGGCGCCAACACCCTGACCAGCGTGCCAGCCAGGCCAGTGAAGTTGCCAGAACCAATTGTCGCTTGCCAGGGTGATGGGACCACCGTTTTGCCACGAGTATGGGACCGGGTTGTTTCCGGTTGCGGGCCGTGTGGTGATGGTGGCCTATGAGGGGGCTGCCGGTCAATCCGACGGCGTCGGATGGGCCGGCTTTGCGAGATGGGGTTTCTGGCGTTGCCGGTAGGACTGGCCTTCGACGACGAGTTCGTAGGCCGCGGATTGCAGCCGGTCCATCGCGGACTGGGCCAGCAGTGGGTCGGCCATCATGGTCAGGATCTCCGGAGGCTCTCGGTTGCTGGTGATGATGGTGGAGGCGTTGCGGTGGCGTTCGACGATGAGCTCGTAGAAGTCACTGGTTTCGGTGGCCTCGAGCCGATGCAGGGCCAACGTCGCCTACCAGCGCCACCTCACCGCGACCCGCATACGCGACCGCGGCAACGACAAGGGCATCGACCGAGGCCGCGACACCGGCATCGACATCTGAATCCGACAGAGCAAGACGTACAGCCAGGAGGCGACCAAGCGCGGCTTGTATCTCTGAGCCGCCACTCTCGCCGCGGTTGCGTGGAGCATTGTAGAGACCAATAGGATTGTGCGGATGGCCACGCTAGAAGAACTGGAGGCGCGAGTCGCGGCACTGGAAGCGTCCCAAGCTGACTACCGCGCGGTCCTGGCCGCGATAAACGCGCTGGCTGCCAATCAGCGCGAGCATGCCCTTGGTCTGACGGAAATCAGAACGGAGCTCGCCGACTTTCGTCAAGAGACCCGGGCCACGTCCCGCTCCCTCGACGACCAGCTCGCCGCGCTGAAGGATCTGATCATCGGACGCCGCGACGGCCAATAAGCCTGAACCGTCGACGACACGCACGTCGTGGAGCCTCTCCTGCGCCTGTCGTCGTCGGGTCAGGCGAGCGGGGAGATTAGGCGGGCCAGGCGATGACCGATGTGGCCTCGAGGATCTGTTCCGGCCCGCCGGGCGCTGGCCACAGTTGTTGGCGTAGAGGTCCCTGCGGATGGCGACCCGTTCGTCCAGACTGTGAAACGGCCACATCTGGACGATGCGTGTCGACGGGCCTCCAACACTTCCCGCGGCGGTCGTTGCGCCGTCGCCACCACTCCATTCTGCGGCGAGTTTTGCGTAATAACCGGCAAGTCTGTCGGCGAGCGCGATGCCGGCTTGCGCCGCGACCCCGCAGCGAGGTGTCACTTGTTCTGAGCCCGGAAGCGGATGCTGATGTGTGGTCGGTGCTTGGTCGGTGAATCCGCGCCACGCCGTGATCCGAGGTAGCGGCCGATGGCGCTATATCGCCAGCTCAGAGGCCTTTCAGCGGCTCAATCAGCGGCGCTCGCAGGCTCTCCTAAAGCCGGTGTCGCAGGTTCGAATCCTGTCGGGGGCACTGGAGTTTTGCCTGGTCAGGGGCGGTTTTGGGGCCCGGTGAATAGGCCCGGTCCCTAACCGGTCCCTATCCCCTGACGTTCGCTGTCACCCGCTGTCACTTTCTCAAATTCGCTGGGCGGCCTGACTGGCCTGCGCGCCGGTAGCCCGCGACCAGGGCGGCGGCCTTCGCCAGCCACGGCAGCCAGGCACTGCCACACCAGGGCGGCGGCGCGGCCTGATGATCGGGCCGTTGCCGGGTGCTGGCTATGCCATGGCCCCGCAGCATGTTTCGGGGGTTGGTCTCTTGCTGCCGACGCCAGCAGTTCCGTGTGGCGGCGTAGCTGCAACAGCCCATTTGGGCCGTACGCGGCGCTGAATGAAATGTGAGCAAACGGCCCGTCGGGGCGGCACCGCAGGCGGATACTCGGATCACCCATCGAAGCGAGGGCGCCGATCACATTCGAATTGAAAAAAGTGTCACCGCGACGCGGGGTTGCTGCTCCTAGCTGTGTGGCCAACCAGGGCCACCACCGGAAAGGAATCCCCCATGACCACCATCGCCTCGCCCACCAGCGGCGCTCGGCGCGCACGTCGGCGCCGGGGACTGTCCGCGGCCCTCCTGACTGCGGGGATCGCAGCGGGCGCGCTGCTGCAACCGGCAATCGCCGGTGCCGTGCCGCCCGTGACTCCGACCCCAACGCCGGTCGCACCGGGAGCGCCCCTGACCCCCGCCCTACCCCCCGGGCCCCCCGGGGCAGGGTCATCAGGGGGGTGGGACGTTAAGGCATACAACGCGTGCGTAGCACTAGAAGGCGAAACGCGGTTCTGCTGCGAAAACTCGGGCGGCGTCTGGGACGGATCTGGCGAGAATGGACACAGGTGTTCGGCTCCTGCGGCGCCGCATGCGCAGTAGCCGCGGCTGCCCACCGCGGCGCTGCCACCGCCGGTTGAACGCAAGAAGTGTCACCCCGACGCGGGGGTTGCTGCTCGTACCCGTGTGGCCAACCAGGGCCACCACCCGGAAAGGACTCTCCATGACCACCATCATCTCGCCCACCAACGCCGCCCGCCCCACGCGGGGCCGCCGGCTGGCTGCCGCCAGCCTCCTCGCCGCCGCGCTCGCCCTCGGAGGTAGCGGGTTGCTTCATCCCGCCATCGCCGCCGCCGCGCCGCCCGTCACCCCCGTAACCCCCGCGCCAGGGCCAGGGTCACCGGTAGTGATAACCCCCGCACTACCCCCCGGGACCGGTCCAAGTGAAACAGACCGCGGGTGGGACATTGAGCAGTTCGACCAGTGCATGGAAAGGAGACAGTCTGCAGACTCATTCTGCTGCGAAAATTCGGGCGGCGTCTGGGCCAACGGGAAGTGTCAGGCTCCTCCGGCGCAGAATGCCCAGTAGCGGGTGCCCACCGCGTCTTCGGGTGCCGCCGCCTGAACTCCGGTAGGCCCCGAGGGCGGGACGCACCCTAACCCGTCAAACCCGCTAAAGCTCTCGGATCTTCTGTGGCGTTGGTTACCTCGGCATTCAGGTCGGCAAGGGATTTCGCCGTCTCGGACAACGTTGCCCCCAAACGCAAACGGGAGAGCGGTCCCACCCCAAGCTGAGCCTCATCGGCGCGGATCGAGGCGCGCGTGCCATAGGCGCCAGTGTCTACGGCGGTTGATTTCACGCGGCGAATTGCCAGCGTATCGGGTCGGTGTGCAGTGCGTGCGCGTCGATGTCGAGGACGTGGCCAAGGTGTTGCAACGAATCGTGCCCGATGGGAAGGACTGAGGCGCAAATGAGCACTAAGGATCAACGCGCCGACATCGAGCTTATCCGCGTGCCGTCTGGCTACATGACGCCAGACGAGCGCTGGCTTATCGAGCGTGCCCCCGGCTGGCATAACAAGTGGAGCGTGACCGACACCACCGGCGGATATGTCTGGACAACCGCTCAGTACATCGGCCAACGCTACGCAACCATGACGCAAACCCTCGATGCCGCAAAGGCATTCATCGCTAATTCGACTGTGCGCGTCGATACCATTAGTCGCCCGCTCCGTTTCCTTTAACCGCTAAAGCGGCGACCATCCCCACGTCAGGGATAGCCGCCGTTAGTGGCGCAGCGTGGCGCTCAGCCCGTGTTTTCGGGCACCTGTGCCAGTGCCGACAACGCCTCTGCCATCTCACGGTCACGACCGCTCACCATGTGCTGATAGATCAGTGACGCTTTCGCGGTGGAATGTCCTAGACGGTTCATTGTCTCCACTAGGTTGCCGACGCGCGCGGCCTGACTCCCAGCGAAATGTCTGAGGTCATGAATCCGCACACCTCCGCGGCCAATGCTTTTCAGCGCTGGGGCCATAGCGTCGCGGAAGGTGCGCTCGTGAAAGTGACAACTCCGCTGCGCTGTAAACAGTAGTGCGTCAGCGTCATTGCCGACGTAGAGCTCTAGATGCTCACGCAGATCAGACTGGATATGCGGTGGCACTTCCACGGGTCGGCCCTTACCGCTTGTAGGCGTGTCGATCAGGCATTCGCCATTGCGGTGCGTGACGGCACGAGCAACGGTGATCATTGAGCAGTCAGCGGCAATGTCGCGGCGGCGAAGCTCGGTGACCTCGCCCCAGCGCAGCCCGCACCAGGACGACACCAGCACAAGGGCTTTCAGCTTGCCGGGCTGTATCACGTTGGCCAGCTTGGCGATTTCGTCAACTGTCAGAATGACCGCTTGCCGTTTGGTTGGCGGGTTCATCGCACGTTTGATCTGACACGGGTTCGTGGTGATCAGGCCATCGGCAACGGCGGTGGCAAGGATCGCGTGCAACAGTCCGTAAGCGTGAGAATTGCGGCGCGGTGTCGCGGTGCCAAGGCTGGCGTGCCAGCCGCGCACAGTCTCGGCGCTGATCGCCCCGAGCACCTGATTACCAAGTTTCGGGTCGATTAGTCGCCCGATCAGTTCCTCGTATCCAAACTTGGTTCGCGGCTTGAGGTTTCGCGTTTCGATCCATTCGGATGCGTAGGCGCGCAATGTCTTCGCCTTGGCGTGACGTTGGGTGCTGCGCTTGCTCGGCGGTGTCCAGTCTCCGCGTTCGATCAGCTTGCGCTCGCTGGCTAGCCACGCTTCCCCGTCCATCTTCGCGGTGTAGGTGACCGGTGCACTGTGACGGGCGAGGTCTGGCCCTTGGTAGGACGCTTCCCATCGTCCGCTGGCACGTCGGCGCAGCTTGCCCCAGCTTCTACGCGGACGTTTTCGCTGTGTCGTCATGTCGATGTCTCCGATCCCGGTCCCTATCTGGTCCCTATCTCTGCCGATTCTGTCACTCGCTGGCACTTGCTGTCACGCGGTGTCGGCCCCAATTGTGCTGGTAAGAACCATTTTACGCTGGTCAGAGGTTTGCCACCATTGGCGCTACGGCAGTTTCGAATCCTGCCGGGGGCACTGCCGGGGGCACTCGATGTCTTCGCAGGTCAGCGGGGATTTCCGGGCAACTGCCCAGCTCCTCTTCAGTCCTCTGTGGTCGGTGCTTGGTCGGTGATTGTTTGGTGTCATTTGACCCCGATTGGTTCGCGATGGTCTGACGGGCCGCAGCGTTGAGGCGTTTGGCGACATCATCAAGGTCGGTTGGAAAAAGGCCCGCGTAGTGGTTGAGCGTTGTGGCGGCGACTCGTGGCCGAGAAGACGCGCTACCGCCACGACGGAGGCACCCGTCTGGATGTCGCTTGCCATGGTGATGGGACCACCGGCTTGCCAGGAGCATGGGACCGGGCTTGCCCGGTCGCGGGCCGTGTGGTGATGGTGGCCTGCCGGGGGGTTGTTCGTCAATTCGGTGTGGTGTCGTGGGTCGTTGCGCTGGTCGGTTTCTGGCGTTGCCGGTACGACTGGCCTTCGATGACGAGCTCGTAGGCCGCCGATTGCAGCCGGTCCATCGCCGACTGGGCCAACAGCGGATCGGCCATCATGGCCAAGATCTCGGGTGGTTCTCGGTTGCTGGTGGTGATGGTGCTGGCCTGGCGGTGCCGCTCGACGATGAGTTCGTAGAAGTCGCTGGTCTCGGTGGTCTCCAGCCGGTGAAGTGCCAGATCATCGAGAATGAGCAGCTCGACGCGGTGCAGTCGGCGCATCTCGTCTTCGTAGCTGGCGTCGAGGCGGGCGGCCTTGAGCCGTTTGAACAGTTTGTCGGCGCGTTCGGTGTGCACGGTGTGGCCGCGGCGCACCGCGATGTGGCCTAAGGCGTTGGCCAGGAACGTCTTTCCAACCCCGACCGGGCCCATAATGAGCACGTTGTGGGCGTCGGCGAGGAACCGCAGCGAGGTCAGCTCGGCCCACAACTGGCGGTCGTAGCTGACCCCGGTGGAATCGTCCCAGGCCTGCAGCTGCATCTGCGGGTCCAGGTGCGCGGCCCGCGCCCGGCGCTGGGTGGCTTCGCGGTCGCGGCGGGTGACCTCGTCGGCCAGCAGCAGCTCCAGGAAGTCGTGATGGGGCAGGTGGTTGGTGGCCGCCAGGGCGAGCCGTTCGGGCAAGGTGTCGAGCAGTTGGCCGAGCTTGAGCCGACGCATCAACGCTTTCAGCTCGGCGGACACCTCGGCCGGCTTCGCCGCTGGCGTGTGCGTGGCGGTGCGGCGCGTGGTGCTCATGACGGCAGCCTGCGTACGGCGAAGTCGGCGGTGTCCCGCACGAACCGTGTCGCCGCACCCGGGGGCCGCGCGGTTGTGTGTGGCGGGTTGTCGCGGGTGAGCATGCGGTCGATCAGCCCGACGTTGACCGCTTCGGCGTCCAGGGCGCGCCGGCAGGCCTCGTTGACCGGTTCGGCGCCGTGGCGGCGCACCAGCCCCAGGAGGCGGTAGACCTGGCGCATCTTCGTCCACGGCAGCGGGTGCTCGAGCAGCGCCGTGGCGTACGCGCCGACATGGGTGCCGTGCGCGGCGGCTTTGCGTTGCAACGCATCCAGGTCGCGCATCGCGTATGTCGTGAGCTCGCTGGGCAGATCGGCGGGGTCGGTGTGGCGGCGTCCCGGCGCCACCCTGGGATGGACTTTGATCAACTGGCCGCGCCAGTACAGCTTCACGGTATGCGCGTCGGCGCGGGCGCTGAGCCGTTGCCCGATCAGCTCACCGGGCACGCTGTAGAGCGCCCGGGCGATCTGAACGTGGCGATCCGGCGCGACTTTGGGATGGCTGTAGGTCGGCAGGTCGAATGGCTGGGCGGGAGCCGGCGCCAGCCGCGGGGCTTCGTCGGTGGCGAAGACCTCGGCCGGGCGTTGCCGGGTGGTGCCGTGCACCCGTGTTCCGGCGACGTCGCGGCACCACGCCGCGGCGCGTTCGCGGCAGTCGCCCAGATCCCGGAACTGCTCTCCGGCAAAGAAATTCGCACGCGCATAACTCACACACCGCTCGACGCGCGGCTTGTCACGAGGATGACGCACCCGAGCCGGGTCGACGACGAAGCCCCGGGCCTGGGCGTACTCGCGGAACGCGTCGTTCAGGCGCGGCTCGGTCGCGTGCGCCGCATCGACGATCGCTTTCATGTTATCCGGTATCACCACCGCGAAGACCCCACCGAAAAACGCCCACGCCGCCTCAAATCCGGCGATCACCTCCGCCAACGTCTGCTCGTGGGTCGGATAGACGAAGGTGTGCCGCGAATACACCGCGGTGAAGATCAACCCGTGCACCACCCGGTTGCTACCGCGCACCGGATCCGGGATGAGCCCGAGCCGGCCGAAGTCGACCTGCACCTCACTGCCGGGTTCACCGTCGACCACCGGCACCGTCGCCCGCCGCTGACCAAAACCCAATTCCGTTGTCGCATAACGGTGCAGGGTGCGATAGGACACCACCACACCCCGGCGGCCCAGCAGCGCGTGGACCTTCGTCAGCGTCAGGCCCGCATCAGTCCAAGCCTTCAACTGCTCATGCTGGCCCGCCAGCGCTCCCCACGACGCACCCCGGCCCGTCGGCCGCTGCGGCCGAGCCCCGACCACCACCGCCGCCAACAGCTCATCGCTGAGCTGGGCGGCCCCGCCGTCGCGGTCCATCCCGCACGCGCGTGCGGTGTCCACATAACGGCGCACCGTCTTACGGTCCGCCCCCGCCAGCTTGCTCACCTCCCGCAGCGACCGGCCATCCAGCCACAGCCGCAGGATCTCTTTCACTTCGATCATCGATAACTCCCGATACGTCATGCCGCGAATACAGCGGCCACACGACCGAGAGCGTGGAAGCCACGCCGGGTGGTCCCATCAGTGGCAAGCCGGTGGTCCCATTAATGGCAAACCGGTGGTCCCATGCTGCTGGCAAAACCACCGCTCAGGTGGTCCCTTGTACCTGGCAACCGACATCTGGATGGCCAGCGATGCGGCGGTGTCACGGAGATTGTGCGGAGTGATGTTCAGGCCCAACTTCGACGGCTGGATCGAAGACGTCGCGGCGGAAATTGCGGTTCCGAAGAGGTGTGGAGTTCGCAGAGGGAAAAACGAGACCCTCTGGTTTCTGCGCCTTGAATCTTGCGAGTTCCTCCAACACGACCCGCGGAATTGGCACGGTCCGCGATTGGTGGTCCTTCACCGGCGACAGCTCACCCCGAGGAGCTTCCTCCGAATACGCGCGCACGACACGAAGCGTGCCCTTTTCCAGGTCGACGTCGGACCAACGGAGCGCGGCCAGCTCGCCCCACCGCAGCCCGCAGTAACCCGGCGACGAGGACCAGGAGGCGGTCTCGGGCCGCATCGAGACGATCGGCGAGCTGCCAGAGCTCGTCGTGGGTAAGTGGGCGTGGGTCATTGCCTTGAACCTTCGGCAAGCGGATGCCAGCGACCGGATTCCGGTGGATCGCTCCGTCGCGGACGGCGTAGTCGAACACCCGCCGCAGAATGCCGAGTGAGTGGCGGGCGGTCGCAGCCGACTGGTTTCGTGACAGCTCGGCAGCCCAAGTCTGAACTTCTGAAGGTCTGACCGACACCAGCGGACGCCGGCCGAACGCACCAGCGATTTGCTTGGCGATGACGCCGCGGATCTTGCGTTCAGTGGCCGGCTGCCGGGCTGGTTGGGCAGATAGCCACACTTCGCACCACTCTCGCACCGGCCGATCGCCCGCCGTGGATCGGCCCAGAGGCCCATTCGCAAGCTCTCAACTTGCCGCCGCTCCCACTCCTGGGCGTCACGCTTACGCGCAAACGTCCGGGAAGCGACATATCTGCCTCGGTAGTAGACACGAGCGCGGTAAACTCTCGAGCCATCGGGACCGCGGCGAGCTTCAATCACCCTGTGCGCGCCCGTGTTTCACGTCGCGAGTCCAACCACTCATCAACTTCTTGCGAATCCCACCGCAGTGCGTTGCCAACACGAATTGCAGGCGGTCCCTCGCCGCGCAGGCGCCATGCGCGCAGACAACCCACGCTCACTGTCAGCCGCTCAGCAACCTGCTCAATCTTCAGCAGCTCACCGGCAGGTTTCTTCGCCATCCGCTTCAGGTCCGCCACAAGCATTCACCTCCTGCATTCTCAACAGGCGGCCTGCTCGAGCTCCAGTCCCAACGCGACCGGATCGTTGACGATCCGCACCGCCGACAGCTGCTCACCGGATTCGGACTGGCGCAC
This sequence comes from uncultured Actinomycetota bacterium, assembly GCA_963811535.1. GTDB lineage: Bacteria > Actinomycetota > Actinomycetes > Mycobacteriales > Mycobacteriaceae > Mycobacterium. The sequence continues at coordinate 1,715,620 of CAWERF010000006.1, forward strand.
GATCACCGACCGCTGCCGATGCAGATCGATCCCAACGAACTGCCTGCCGTCATACTCGTCCATAGGGGCCTCCCTTGGTTCGTGCAAGTAACACCCCCAGCATTCGCGGGGAACGTCACGAGGAGCGGAGGCCCCGCCCCTTCATCGCATCAAGAGTTGTGGATGTGGTGTGAGCGTGGGTCCGCGTTCGCTGGTGCGCCTGGTGAGCGGCGGCGGCCGATCAGAGCTTCGATTGCACGGATACGCCGTGGTCCCGTTCACCTGCGCCGCGCTGCTCGCGACGGCACTGGGCCGAATGCGCTGCCGCGGCACATTTGCGTAGTTGACTACGCTAGTGCGGCTCCGCCCGCGCTGAGACATTGCCCACATGAACTCGTTCACCATTCCGGCTGAGGAATCCCGCGACGCATGGGTGTCGAAGGCGCGGTGTCGCTCTACTAATGCCGACGAATTTTTCGTTCGTGGAGCAGCGCAGAAGACAGCGGCTGTGGTCTGCCGCCACTGTCCCGTGATCGCCGAGTGCGCCGCCGACGCGCTCGACAACCGAATGGAGTTCGGCGTCTGGGGCGGCATGACCGAACGCCAGCGGCGCGCGCTGCTCAACAAGCACCCGGAGATAGTGTCGTGGGGCCAGTTCTTCGCCGCCCGCGGCAAACATCGCAACGCAGTGGTTCCGGCGTTCCCACCACCGCCGGACGGGACCACGACGACTGCATCCGATGTCAGTGCCAGGCCACGACGCCCGTGACCACCCAAGCTCATTGCGCATCGCCGCCTACCGGCGACAGATCCAGGAGTGTGCCCATTTCGGGTTGGTGGTGTACGCCCAAGCCGGGGATCTGTAGGTGAGTGTGCATGCTTGATTGCCATGAATAGGCGTCGAAGAAGTTGAGCGGGCCGGCGCGAAAAAGCACGTTGGTCCCGTTTTTCCAGTTGCACCATTTGACCAAGTCCCGCGGTCCGAGGACCGGTGGTCTGCTACAGGTGACTTGCGGCGAAAGCTGCGCCTTGGTCGGCCATCCCATCCTGTGCGTACAGATCGGGATTGTGCGCGGCGAAGTCCAGCCCGTCAGAGCACACCGCATCATCAGGAACGCACAACTGGATGGTCTTGCCCGCATACAGCGGGCCGATCACGACCCGCGGCTCCCCGAGGAAGTTCATGGCCCGTACATTCGGTTCGCCGAACAGGACGACCGCGGCGACGTGGTCAGCCACGTCGGGCTGCAGCGGTTTAGCTTAGGTACTTGGCCCGCTGCCCACAGATGCACTATGTGCACGAAGGCGCGACTCCCATGCCGCCAGCGAAAGAGATCGCCGCGGTGAGCCTTGGGACGCAAGAGGAGCCACGCCGGAGGGGCGTTCACGAAAAAGAGAGCCGCCGACCGCGAGGTCGCGCTACTGCGATTTCGGGCACACCCATCGGACGCATAACTGCAGTATTTTGAGCGGAATAGCTTATACACCAACGCTTTCCAAAGATTGCGACGCTGGCTACAAGACCTCCGTCGCGCCAGTTCGTGACGCGATGGACGACGCGGACTTTGACGGCGCAAAGGGCGGAGGGCGCTGTTAAAAGAGGCCACCGCGCGAACGTGCTCGTTGCGCGTTTTTAGCGGTCAGGTCCTCTTGGTTTGGCGCGCCGACGCCGGTGCCAGTCGGTGCCATATCAGGCACGAACACTAGGGATGAGGAACCCCCGGGTTGGCTAACCTTATCCGTCGGGTGAAGTACCTACCCCCCGGATACGGTGAAGTCGTAAGGATTCTTACGCATCGGTGGATTGATTGTTGGGTCCATGCTGACGCAATCAAGGTGTAAAGGGGCGTGCGAGTCCAACGTCACCGTAAGTCCGGCGGGCTGAGCAATCCCAGTCGTCCTAACGACATTCGGGGCCGGCTGCCACTGCCCGTCTCCGTCCAGGAAAACGAGTTCGACCGTCCATTCCGCGCCCTGCACTCGGAGGTTCCAGGGTTGCGTCGTGTCCGCCTCAAAGAGGCCGTCGGCATTATCGGAGCCGTGGACGCGGAACGCCCATTTGTCGCCGAAGTTTGTCTGCTGGGTGATCAGCTCCCAAGGCCCGTAGAAGGTTTCCGTCATGTCGCCCGCCCCGCAATCATGCGACTTGCACGTCTTGGGTCATCGAGCCAACGCGTGTCTCGCCACTGAATGTGTACGACGTTTGGACGGTGAAGTGATGTACGCCGTGCTGTGCTATCTGGTAAGTCTGGCTGCCCTGCAACGAAAGGTTGCCGAATAACTCGAGTTGGGCGCCGTTCTCCGCCGTGACGATCAAACTGAGCGTTGTCCCCGCCGGATTGTCGGCGGCGTTCCAGCTGATGGTGACGGTCTGATCCAGTGCCGCCTGCGCCACGTCCGCGGTCACCGAGCCAACTTTTGGCGACACCACCTCGAGACCTGTACGCCGGGTGAATGCGTTGCTGAAGCCGTCCAGCCGGCCGTTGGCGGTGATGCTGGCGAGGGCGGCCCGCCACGCCCCCAGATCGCCGGGCGGTGCGTTGATGCCGTCGCCGTATCGATGCTGCACACGCCGATCAGGCCCAACGGTATCCGCCCGAATACCAGCGCATGACGACACGCACCATCCCCGTCGTTGCCCTCATCCCCAAGCCAGCCACGTCGTGAAGACCTGGCCTGAGCACAATGGAGATGTCTACCATCCAAGCCTTCCCGTCGCGGCTATCGAAAAGCTAACGGGTACAGGGGATTTCGATGCACCGCCTGGTCGCGCGGCGGTGGATGCTGCTGGTCGCGGTTTTGGTCGTGGCGGTGGCGGGTTTTGCGTCTCTCGGCTCGGCTGATGTTGAAAAATAGCCTCTGACGTAGGGCGGGGCTCGAACCCGCGACCAACGGATTAACGCCACGCCGTTCGCGGTCGTTGCCAGTAAATCCTGTAATTGTCTGCGCGGCAAGCGATTATATTGCTTATTAGCCCTCCTGGTTTGACATTAATTGTCGTTGCGTCTCGGTCGTAAACGACGAATAAACGACGAGCTGATTCTGAACGACACGGGCACCGCACAGCGGCTACCCTGCAGCACCACACCACTCCCCCTCTCTGGTAGAGGCCGGTTGCGCGGTGGGTGCGGTGGCTGTCAGGGCTCGGCCTGGAGCCGACCGCGTAGCGGCGTGAGGCCCCCACGGATAGCGCGATGGCGCGACCGCGGCGACGACCGGACCCCGAACTCGCGGTACAGCGCCTGGTCCGGGTCCCCCACCACGGCGAACGGCAGGTCCTCGACGTGGCGGCGCAGTTCGTGATCGGTCGAGTGGAACACCACCACCTCTTTGATCCCGGCCGCTATCGTGGACGGTGTGACCCAGACCGCCGATCATGCCGTGGCGTCCTCGCGGTGGTCGCCGCGGGAGGCCGAGCTGCTGGCGGTGACGTTGCGGCTGCTGCAGGAACACGGGTACGACCGGTTAACGGTAGACGCGGTGGCCACCGCCGGGCGGGCCAGCAAGGCCACGGTGTACCGGCGCTGGCCGTCGAAAGCGGAATTGGTGCTGGCCGCGTTCATCGAGGGCATCCGGCAGGTCGCGGTCCCGCCCGATACCGGCACGCTTCGGGGCGATTTGTTGCGAGTGGGGGAGCTGGTCTGCCAGCAGTGCTGCGAGCACGCCGGTACCCTGCGCGCGGTGCTTGTCGAGGTATCGCGTAACAGCGCGCTCAACTACGTCATGCAGCACGAGTTCGTCGACCAGCGCAAAGCCTTGATCCACCACATCCTGGCGCAGGCCGTCGACCGTGGTGAGATCGACGGCGCCGTAGTCAGCGACGAACTCTGGGACTTGCTGCCCGGCTACCTGCTCTTCCGGTGCATCATAGGCGGCCGGCCGCCCACCCGCCGCACCGTGCAAATCCTCGTCGACGACGTCATCATCCCCAGCCTCACCCGCCCTTGCGGTTAGGGCGGTATCGACCACCGGATTTATCGACCGGTCACCCCGTGAACGCATTCGCCGCGGCGCGCCGACCTCCATGCCGTGGCATCTTGTACGAAACGGTCCCGTACCGCACTGTACCGATGTAGTTTTGTAGTCTCGGTTCGCCGCTCGACGCCCAGTAGAGTCAGCCTCGCCCGGGTGATCGTGTCACCGGTTATCGAAAGGCTAACGGGTGAGGGAGATTTCGGTTGGCAGCCTCGTCAAACGATGGTGGATGCTGCTGATCGCCGTGGCGGTGGTCGGGGTCGCGGGGTTTTGCGTTTATCGCCTGCACGGCATCTTCGGCTCTCACAACAACACTTCGACTGCCAGTGCCTTTTCGAATGAGATCGTTCCTTTCAACCCTAAGCACGTGGTCCTTGAGGTTTTCGGCCCGCCGGGCTCCGTGGCGACGATCAATTATCTGGATGTCAACGCTCAGCCGCAGCACGTTGACGGCGCGACCCTGCCATGGTCCTACGACACCACGACGACCGAGCCCGCGGTCTTCGTTAACGTTGTGGCTCAAGGCAACAGCGATTCCATCGGCTGCCGGATCAGCATTGACGGCGTGGTCAAAGACGAGAGAACGGTCAACACAATGAACGCCTACGCCTACTGCCTGGACAAGTCCGGATGAGCAACGATCACATCCCACGCCGGTCGTTGCCCCACACCATCGCGCGGATGATCCGCTGGCTTTCGGTGCCGATCGTGCTGTTCTGGCTGGCCGTCGCCGCGATCACGAATGTTCTCGTTCCGCAATTGGAGGCGGTCGGCAAAGAACACAACGTGGCGCTGAGCTCCCCGGACGCGCCGTCGCTGAAGGCGATCAAACACATCGGAAAAGTGTTCCACGAGTTCGATTCCGACAGTGCGGCGATGATTGTGCTGGAAGGCGACAAGCCGCTCGGTGCCGACGCGCACCAGTTTTACGACACCATCGTCAAAAAGCTTTCCCAGGACACCAAACACGTAGAGCACATCGACGATTTCTGGGGGGACCCGTTGACGGCGGCGGGCTCGCAGAGCACCGACGGCAAGGCGGCCTACGTTCAGGTGTTTCTCGCCGGTAATCAAGGCGAGGCGTTGTCCCTGGAGTCGGTCGACACGGTCCGCGACATCGTGAACCACACGCCGGCGCCGCCCGGGGTCAAGGCTTATGTCAGCGGCGCGGCGGCCCAAGTCGCCGATCAATTCGAAGTGGGCAGCAAAGGCACCGCGAAGGTCACCTCGGTAACGGTCCTGGTGATTGCGGTGATGTTGCTACTTGTGTATCGCTCGCTGGTCACCATGATTCTGGTGCTTGTCACGGTCCTCGTCGAGTTGGCCGCGGCCCGCGGAATCGTCTCCTTCCTGGCAAACTCCGGGTTCATCGGGCTCTCAACGTACTCGACGAATCTGCTCACGCTACTGGTCATCGCCGCCGGAACAGATTACGCGATATTTGTGCTGGGCCGTTATCAAGAGGAGCGTCGAATCGGCCAGGATCGCGAGTCGGCCTTCTACACCATGTTTCACGGGACCGCCCACGTTGTCTTGGGATCTGGGCTGACCGTTGCGGGCGCGGTGGCCTGCCTAACCTTTACCCGGACTGCGTATTTTCAGAGCCTGGGCATTCCGGCAGCGCTAGCCATTCTGGTGGCGCTGACGGCCGCGCTCACCCTGGCCCCCGCCGTGCTGACCCTAGGTAGTCATGTGGGTCTATTCGAGCCCAAGCACAGGGCGAGGACATTTGGATGGCGACGGATCGGCACCGCCATCGTGCGCTGGCCCGGACCCATTCTCGTGGTGACGGTCGCGATCGCCCTGGTCGGACTGCTCACCCTGCCCGGGTACAAGACCAGTTACGACGCCGGCCCCTACCTGCCTGGCAATGCCCCGTCCAACGTCGGCTACGCGGCCGCCGAGCGCCATTTTTCGAAGGCCCGGCTGAATCCCGAACTGCTGATGATCGAGGCCGATCATGATCTGCGGGATCCGGCCGACATGATCCTGTTGGAGAGAGTGGCCAAGGCCGTCTTCCACACCCCCGGCATCGCCCAGGTGCAATCCATTACCAGGCCGTTGGGCACGCCGCTCGACCACACCTCGATACCGTTTCAGATCAGCGCGGGAAACTTCGGCCAGATCGAGAACCTGCCATACCAGCAAGACCGCGCGAACGACTTGCTCAAACAGGTCGCCGAGATTGACAAAACGATCGGTATTTTGCACCAGCAGTATTCCGCGCAGCAAGAACTCAACGCCGCTACTGCCGACGAGACCCAAAGGTTTCACGAAACGGTCGCCACGGTGAAGGACCTGCGCGACAAGATCGCCAATTTCGACGACTTCTTCAGGCCGCTGCGAAATTACTTCTACTGGGAGCCGCACTGCTTCGACATTCCGATCTGCTGGGCGCTGCGATCGCTGTTTGACGCACTCGATGGCATCGACGCGCTCACCGACCAGCTCAACGACATCACGGGGTCTTTGGACAAACTAAATGCGATCGAGCCGAAACTGCTGGCGCTGATCCCGCCCCAGATCGACACCCAGCAAACCAATCGTGACCTGACGATGACGAACTACGCCACCACGTCGGGGATCTACGATCAGACGGCAGAAGCGTTGCAAAACGCGACCGCCCTGGGACAAGCGTTCGACGCCGCCAAAAGCGACGACTCCTTCTACCTGCCGCCGGAGGCGTTTTCCAACTCCGAATTCCAGCGCGGCCTGAAACTGTTCATGTCGCCCGACGGCAAGGCCGCCCGCATGATCATCACCCACGACGTCGATCCCGCCACGCCTGCGGGCATCTCACACATCGACGCGATCAAGCACGCGGCGGAAGAGGCCGTCAAGGGAACCCCGCTGGCGGGCGCCAACCTCTACCTCGGCGGCACCGCGGCGACCTACAAGGACATCCAGGACAGCGCCAAATACGACCTGATGATCGTTGCAATCGCCGCGCTCAGCCTGATTTTGCTCATCATGTTGATCATCACCCGAAGCCTGGTCGCCGCGCTGGTCATTGTCGGCACGGTGGCGCTGTCGTTGGGTGCCTCATTCGGCCTGTCCGTGCTGGTCTGGCAGGACATCCTGGGAATCAAGCTGTACTGGGTCGTGCTGGCGCTGGCCGTCATCCTGCTGCTGGCGGTGGGATCGGACTACAACCTGCTGCTGATCTCCCGATTCAAAGAGGAAATTCACGCCGGATTGAAGACGGGCGTCATCCGCGCCATGGCCGGCACCGGCGCGGTGGTGACCGCTGCCGGCCTGGTGTTCGCCTTCACCATGGCTTCGTTCGTGACCGCCGATCTGCAGATTCTGGGTCAGATCGGGACCACCATCGCCCTCGGCCTGCTGTTCGACACGCTCATCGTGCGATCGTTCATGACCCCGTCCATCGCGACACTCCTCGGGCGCTGGTTCTGGTGGCCGCAAAAAGTGCGCCCGCGCCCCGCCAGCCAGATGCTGCGACCCTACGGACCACGTCCCGCGGTTCGTCAATTGCTCCTGTGGGAAGACGAATAACGGTCTCCCACGTCACTCGGGCAGCGTTCGGGGCAGACCGAACTGCGGCAGGACGCTGCTGTCGAAGCGGGTGATGGCGCTGATCTTGTCGCCGGCCAGGGTCAGAACGATGAGTCCGTTGGCGTGCAGCACCCGTGCGTGCGGATCCTTGATTATCAGTAAAGACTGGCATGGCCGGTGGCCGCCGCGATGGCGTGAGAATGGTGCCTGCTGGGCTCGGGGGCAACTACGCCTTAGCCCGAAGTTCCCCCCGCTCTGGTGACGTGTTGGGGACGTGAGCTGGGGTTTTGTGGGTTGGCTGGTTGGGTGTACTGACTACGCCAAGCCGAACCGGTGTGAGATGCCAAGTAGTTGGAAGGCCCGCTGCTGTAGTGGGGTCGGGGTGGTGATCATGGTGAATGCTGGCATGTCGTCGGTGGGCTGGATGTGGTTGGCGGAGATCGTGGCCAGGTCGGCGAGCAGGCTGGTGAAGCTGTGCACGGGGTGGTTGTCTTCGGTGCGTTTGCGGGAGGCCTTGGCCAGCGCGGTATCTGAGCGTTGGGCGGCGGCGACGGGATCAGCGCGTTTGGCGGCCGCGGCGGGTTTGTCGTTGTCGACAAACAGGATCGGGGCCAGGGCCTGCTTCATGTGCCAGCTGATGTAGTAGGACAGCATGCGCAAGAACATGTGGGCGCGCACCCGGTCGGCCAGCCGGTGGCGGATGGGCCGCACGTCAAGCTCGGTGTTGAGGGTGCGGAAGAACCGCTCGACGTCTTCGAGTCCCTTGTAGCGGGCGACCACATCGGTGTCGGCGAGGGTGGGTTCGGGCAGGCTGGTGCGCAGCACGTAGATGCCGTCGAGGGTGGCCTCGGCGGCGATGCGTTCGGTGTTGCGGGTGAACGTGAAGGAGTCTTCGGTGATGTCGATGGTGAAATGCTTGGCCATCTTGTAGTGGTTGATCACCCTGCCCACTCGCAGGGCGATCTTGTCCCGCCCGCGCAGCGGCCGGTTGGCACGGCGGGTGGCCGCGGCGATCTTGTCGAGCTCGGTTTCGGTCGCCGCGAGCAGGTCTGCGCGTTTACGCGTGCGCTCCTGGGCCAACGCCGGGTTGCGGCAGCACACCAGCCGCTCCCCGGGATAGTCCGGGTGGGTGATCTGGACCAGGTTTTGCTCGTCGAACAGCGACAGCTGCAGCGCTCCCGCCTCGACGAGGGCCTTGATCTGCGGAGCACGCAGCGCGCTGATCCAATCCAGCTGGGCCGGGCGAAGTTCGGACTCGATGCGCGCGGAGGTGAGCATGCCTCGATCCCCCACCAGGCACACCCGCGACAGCCCGAACCAGGCTTTGAGCTTGTTGATCTGGGCGGCCAGGGTTTTCGGGTCGGCGGTGTTGCCCTCGAACACCTCGATCGCCACCGGCGCCCCTGCCGTGGTGCACAGCAGCCCGTAGACGATCTGCAACCGCCCGCGGACCCCGTCACGAGCATGCCCAATCTTGCCCAGCGGGCAGGTGCGGCCCTCGAACGCCGCCGAGGACACGTCATAGAGCACCAGCGTGCCCTCGGCCAGGTGGCGGGCGGCCAGCTGGGCTTCGATGGCCTCCTTGCAGCTCAGCACCCAGTCCATCGCCGCGTACAGGTCGTCCTCGTCACAGCCGGCCACCCCCAACACCGCACCCAGGGAGCTGGTGGCGGTCTGGGTGCGCAACCCGCGCGCGAGCGCCAGCTTCGAGCCCGGCGCGATCACCTGGGCGGCCAGCATCGCCAGCACCAGATCCCGCCGCCGCGACGGCGCCGGGTCGATCAGCTCAGCCATCCCCAGCCGCGCCGCGGTGCCCAGCACCGCGGCGACATGCCCATGCGGCAGGCTGCGGGTGATCTCAAACGCCTCGGCCAGCTCCATTCGCGGCGGTGGTCCTTTGAGCGCGCGCTGCAGTTTGTCCACCTTGTGCTCGGGCCAGCGCGACAGGTTGGCCAGCGTGCGGGTTTTCACCTTGCCGTCTTCCCGGTAGCTTTCGCGCAACAGGACCGCCGGCGGTGATCCGCGGTTGGGCACCCGCGTCACATACATGATTACTTTCTAGCACGAAGGCGCCGCGATAGTAGCGAGATACTAGGATGACACGCCGAACTAATCCCGGAAGATACATGATTACATTCTGGATAACACATGAGCACGGAACCCCTGCCCACAGAGCAGATCGGGACTCAGACCCGCCTTTAGGAGGGGGAACTTCGGCTTAGCGTTCGTTTCCCAGTTTGCGTCCGCCGATGCAGTGCAAATGGAAGTGGAAAACCGTCTGATTAGCATCTGGCCCCGTGTTGGTGATCAAGCGAAACCCGGTGTCGGCGATGCTCTTCTCGCGTGCCAGTTTGGCCGCGACGGTGAATAATCGGCCGGCAAGGGCGGCGTCATCGTCCGTGAGATGCAAGGCGCTTGGAACGTGCTCGTTCGGGATGACCAGGAAGTGCACAGGCCCAAGATAGAACGGCATGTCCGACGGCACGTCGATCGCAAACACGAGATCGTCCTCGTAGAGCTTAGGGACGGCTACGCCACCATCTCGGGTCCTGCAAAGGATGCAGCTTTCGGTCATCAGTAAGTTCTACGGGAGCGGTCGGGCCGTATTCAAGAATTCATCGGTTCGTCTTTGCCAGCCTGACTAGCCGCCGCCCGCGGCGACCTCCACCGCCTCACCAAGACAGCCGGACCCGGGCACCACCGGCCGACGTGGGTAACGCCCGTATAGATAAGTAGGGTAGCGGGGCTCCCGCCCATAATTACCCGGTCCGAGCATCGGAAGTGAAACGGTCCGTGGCGACGTATCCCAGGGCGCCGACAAGAACTGCGAACTTGATGAGAGCAGCAATCTGCGCGCGCCGCGCGTGAACGGCAACGCGTGTGCGGTTCAGTACCTTCAGCAGCGAGACTCCCTCGGTCGCGTCGGCGGTGACGGCAACGATCACTGTGGCGGGCAGGGCAACTGAATGGCCACGACGTCGACGTGCGCGATCGACGAGCAGCGCCGTGAACGCGCCGTAGGTTGCCATGTATCCGAAGTCGAGCCACAGGGATAACCGCGCGGCCCGCTGACCGTCGCTGCCCCAGCGGGTCATGATGTCCTCGGCTTTAGCCGCGCTGCCGGCCAGCTCAAATGGGATGATCCCCGGACCCCCGGTCGCCCGCATGCGTCGTTCTGGCAAGAGCATGACCGTCGTGTAGACGACGAAGGCAACGCTAGCTGCCGCGAGTCGGTTGTCACGTATGCGATCGCTAACCATACTCAACTTCTTACTAGGCGCTTCAAAGTCGTGAAGCCGCGGCCGTCGCTCAGCTGGCATCCTGCGTTCCACACGTGTTCCTCGCTAACGAACTGACCCGCCACGACGCCCGGCACCCCTATGGACCCTCTCAATGCTGCGCTGGAAACACAGTTCATCCGCCGTCACTTCAAAGCTGGGGCCAAAATTTGTGCGGCGGAATCCAGCCCGCCGACAAGAGGGGCCGAAGGACTTGACGAAACTCAACAATCGGCTACCGGATGCGCCGCCACCCTTCAGCCATGCGTCGCGGACCCAGGTGTCCCGCGTTAGCCTTGCCGTCGTCTGACGCTCGGCCCGCATTCGGTGCTCGGTGCGCGTCAGCGGGTCGTAGCCGGGAAGCAGCGCGTCGCAGCCCGCGGCCGGCAGGTAATCATGGCGATTACCCAACGCGCGGGCGACAGAATATGGACGATCTTCAGTCATGGTCCCCATCCTTAACCGGTAATGCCCTGAGCAGTTGGGTGATCCGAACCTACCGTCAAAACCCGACCGCCTGGCCGTCGCGGCGCGGGTCGCTCGCCGCCAGGTAGCCGTCATCGAGCCGCCAGATCGCCTGGCAGCTGCCGAACTGGTCGTAGTCATCCACCGCGACGAGTTCGTGGCCACGGCGGCTAAGCTCATCCAGCGTCGCCTGCGGGAACCCGCTTTCCACGCTGACACGCATGCCCTGGTCCCAACGAAACCTGGGGCCGTCGCAGGCCGCCTGCGGGTTTTGGCCGTGGTCGGCGATGCGCACCACGACCTGGACATGGCCCTGCGGCTGCATCGTCCCGCCCATCACGCCGAAGCTCATCACCGGTGCGCCGGCTTTGGTGATGAAACCCGGGATGATGGTGTGATACGGACGTTTGTTCGGCCCGACTTGGTTCGGATGTCCCGGCGTCGCAGAGAAATACGTGCCGCGGTTGTGCAGCGAAATCCCGGTCCCCTGCACCACACCCGAGCCGAATCCCATGAAGTTCGACTGGATCATCGACACCATCATGCCCGCGTCGTCCGCTGCGGTGAGATACACCGTGCCGCCGGTCGGCGCCCCGGCGTTGACCGGCAGCGCCCGGTTGAAGTCGATCAGCTTCGACCTTTCCCGTAGGTACTCCGCGTCAAGGAGCTGCTCCGGGCCCAGCGACATCCAGTCGATGTCGGCGACGTAGGCCTGTGCGTCGGCGAACGCGAGCTTGAGCGCCTCGATCTGCAGATGCACGGCGTCGGCGGAATCGACTGGGAGCGAGGCGATGTCGAAGTGCTCTAGCATGCCCAGCGCGATGAGCGCAACAATGCCCTGGCCGTTGGGTGGGATCTCGTGAACGGTGTAGCCGCGGTAGTCCTGCGAGATCGTGCCTACCCAGTCGGGTTGGTGGGCGGCCAGGTCGCTGGCGTGCAGTGCGCCGCCATTCACGGTCGAGTGGGCCTCCATTGCGGCCGCGAGGTCCCCGCGGTAGAACGCCTCGCCGTTGGTCGCGGCGATCTTCTCCAGCGTCGCGGCGTGGTCTGGAAATCTGAACCGGTCCCCGGGCTGCGGGGCGCGGCCGTCGACCAAAAATGCCTCGGCGAAGCCGGGCTGAGCCACAAACAGCGGCACCAGCTCCGCCCACTGCGCGGCAATCGTCGGCGAGACCAGAAAGCCGTTGCGGCCGTAGTTAATTGCCGGCTCGAACAGCTTAGCGAACGGCAGTCGTCCGAACTTGGCGTGTAGCTCGACCCACGCCGAAACCGCGCCGGGCACGGTGACCGAGTTCCAGCCCAGCGCCGGTACGCCGTTGCCGCCGAATAACTCCGGGGTCCACGCCGCCGGCGAGCGGCCCGACGCGTTCAGCCCGTGCAGGTGCGCACCGTCCCAGACGATCGCGAAGGCGTCCGAGCCGATGCCGTTGGAGACGGGTTCGACCAGCGTGAGCGTGATCGCGGTGGCCAGGATGGCGTCTACCGCGCTGCCACCGTCGGCGATCATTTGCAAGCCGGCCTGTGCTGCGAGCGGCTGTGACGTGGCGACCACGTTGCGGGTCAGCACCGGCTTTCTCGGCCACGCATACGGCAATTGCCACGAGAACGGCACCGTCACACTTCGAATGGGGAGAATGTCCCGAGTCTCGTGAATTTCCGGCAACAAGCCAATGTCCATGACGAAACGCCTAGATAGGGCCTGGCCATCTGGTGTCCTCCTGGTCGCGGCCACAGCGGCGGTGTCAAGGGTCTCGGTGATCTCGCGGGCTGTTCGATGCCCGGATTCAACGGCGCCGTCGATGTAGCCGGTCCAGTGGCGGGCCGTTTCGGAGCCGGCCCAGTGTAGTGGTCCCACCGGTGCACGCAGCGCCGCCCCGAATCGGCTCAGCGTCGAGGGCGCGGTGAACGCCCCGTAGCAGCCGCCGGTGTATTGTTCGGCCGCCCAGTCGTGTTCGATATAGTCGATCGGTTCTGGCGCCGCCGGCCCAAAGTAGGCAGCCAAGTCGGCCAGCACCTGGCTTCGGCGTTCTGCCGGGGACAGCCGGCGCGCCGCGTCGGCGTGGCGGCCCTCGATGAAGGCGACCAGGACACCGGGACCGCCCGGGGGCGGGGTGTTGTCGAAGACGGTGCCGACCGCGCGCCGGTCGCTGTTGGCCTGGCCGCTAAGGCGGCGGTCACGCCAGAACGGCTCGTTGTAGACGACATTGGTTTTGATCACCGCCCCCATTGGCATCCGTTGGGTCAGCTGCTCGCGGTCGACGGGCAACGCCGGGATGTAGTGGATCCGTGCGCTTAGCGTCGGTGGGACGGCGATAACGGCCCGCCGCGCCGACAGCGTCGTCGAGTTCGGGAGCGGTATTTGGATACCAGAATCGTCCCAATCTAGCTGCGACACTGGGCAGTTCAATCTGACTCGCTCGCCGAGCCGGGCTGCAAGGGCCAGGGCGATCTGTTGGGAGCCCCCAACGACGCGGTCCTGCTGCGCGCCGCCCTCGGTGTTGATGAGAATGTCGAGCCCGCCGGCAGCGCCGATATACGAAAGCGCCCACAGCGCCGAGAGATCCTCGGGCTCGGCGGCGAAAATCGCCTCGGTGATCAAGCGTACGTACCCGCGCCCGGTCTGGGTATACAGCAGGTGGCGGATCAAGGTCGCGAAGGTCTGACTATCCAGCACTGCCGCGGATGGGCTCAGCGCGTCACCAGGCGCCGGCAGGCCACGCGCAAGACGACCCAGGCGCCACGAGCCTTGGGCGATGTCGGCCAACACCATCGGATTCAGCCGTGGGATGCGCCCGCTGTAGGTGATCATCCGGCCGTTGAGCTCCACCACGTGGCGACCCTGCGCGTACGTCGGGTACAGCGAAAGCCCAAGCTGGGCGACCAGCTCAAGAACCCGGGTCTGGCCAGGCCCGACCCACTGACCACCAACCTCAATGGGCGCACCGCCGGGCAGCGTCGCGTTCAGCAGCCGGCCACCCACCCGGTCACGGGCCTCCAAGACCGCGACCCGATAACCGTTACGGGCCAGGTCACGGGCGGCGACCAGGCCCGCGACCCCGGCACCGACCACCACCACGTCTACGTCGAACTGATTCATCAACACGTCCCCGCCGGAATAGATAGCAGAGATCTATTTCGATGACGTACCACAACGTATCTGCCGACGTGTCCGCTGGCTCCCGCGACGAAATACCCTCCGGTTGTGGTCATTCCGACATCGTTTCATGTGCGGTGTTAACCCGAGGGGTGATAGCCACCAAATCGCCGGGTTCCTCCACGGTCAGGCGGTGCCACTGCCCGGCCGCCACGACATAGCACGTTGCGGGACGCAGTGCCGTAGTCGCGCCCGCTTCGCTGGCGTGATCTCGCAAGTGAACCGTGATCGCGCCAGAGAGCAGACACAGCAGTTCGTCGCCGAGCGGGTGTCGCTCCCAGACATCTGAATGCACCGCGTCGTTGCTGTCGGCGTGGAACGCGGCCACCGTCCACAGGCCCCAGTCACCAAAGAGGCCGCGCGGCCGCTCTTCGACGGCGCCGCCCTCGCGGAGCTCAATCAGGCTAGAGAACATGTCGATCGAGGCGGTCATCTCGCCTCCCACCCAGTTTTCGAACGTGTACGACAAGTAGCGTCCTGGGTGCCTACTTGTCCGCGGTCGTACACACCCAGCGACAGACGGCCCACCGCCGGAAGAAACTCATGTGAGGTGGTCATGCATCGACGATAGGACCGCCGTCCACCGATTACTTGGACGGATCCGTCGGCTGCAGCGTCGAGGAGACCGGGAAGCACGTCCATCGACAGCAGCGCCGAGGCGCAGGTGATCGCGAATACGACGGATGTGTACAAGCAACCGCGACCCGGTTGCTTCATGCTTGACGTCGTTGGGAACAACCACATTACGGACGCGAGTCATCAGATGAACTGGTTCAGATCACCACCATGATGTGGGAGCGCTCGGCGCGCTGCAAGGCGGCTGCGCCCACGGGGGTCTGGAGTACGAGCGCCAGCCGGGATCCTGACCATTGACCGCGGGCCTCATCTATTCGCACCCGCTTCGCCCGCGGCCGTTACGGGATCGACCTCGCCGAAAAGGCCAGCTGATGACGACGTTTCGGCGACCGGCGGGCGCGAGCTTATCCGACCCAGACATCTTGAGAGTAGGAAGTCGTATGTACCAAACAGCGCTCGAACTCGCGTCAGCGATCAGATCCAAGCAAATTAGCGCATCCGAGGCGCTTGAGGCGAGTCTGGCTCGTGTCGATGAGGTCAATCCCGAGTTGAATGCTGTCATCTGGCGCAACGACGACGAAGCGCGCGCAGCGGCAGCCGCCGCTGACGCTGTGATCGCGCACATCGCGGTGGACGAACTGCCTCCGTTTTATGGGGTTCCGATTCCAATCAAAGACCTCACACCGGTCGAAGGCTGGCCGCTAAGTTACGGTTCGCGCGGTGCCCCGTCAGGGGCCTCAAGTGAGAGCGAACTCGTCGTCGATCGCTTCCGAGATGCGGGATTCATCCTGACAGGGCGCACAAACACTTCGGAGTTCGGTTCCCTGCCCGTCGCCGAAAATCTGCGGTACGGGATTACTCGAAACCCCTGGATGCCGTGCCGAACTCCCGGAGGGTCAAGCGGCGGGGCCGCGGCAGCGGTGGGCGCCGGGATGTTCGCGATCGCGCACGCCAGCGACGGTGCCGGATCGATCAGGGTCCCCGCATCGTGCTGTGGTCTCGTCGGCCTGAAGGCCAGTCGCGGTCGTGTCCCCTCTCGTGTCTTGGCGTGGGAGGGCGGGGTCGCAGAAGGCGTGATCACCCGCGACGTCGCCGACGCCGCCGCGGTCCTTGACCTGATCTGTGGGCCGGATCGCGGCCAGTGGTACAACCCGCCTTCTCCCGTCCGGCCCTTCACCGAGGCAGTGGCTGCGGGCGCTGGGCGTCGTCGAGTGGGCGTTGTGTCCAGCGCTCCATTCGGGTTGGAGATCGACAGTGAGTGCCGCGAAGCAGTCCACAACACTGCGCTCACCCTTGACAGAATGGGCCACGAAATCATCCCTACTGAGCTGATACTGCCCGAAGAGATCCTGGCCGCAGCGCTAGTGACCATAAATGCCGGTATTGGCGACTTCGAAGACATCGACTGGGAAAAGACCGAACCTCACACCCAGGCCAGCCGCCGCAACGCACAATCCGTCAATAGCCTTGAATACGTGGCGGCGGTACACGCGATTCAACGATTCACCCGTGAGTTCGTCAAGCCGTGGACACGCGACTTCGACGTGCTGCTCACGCCGGCCATAACCGTCATTCCCCCGATGGCAGGCTCGGTTCTCGATGCCGCAGACGCCGCGGCGGGCGCCCCACCGCTCGAGCTTCTGCAGATGAATATCCTCGCCGCCGGCTTCAACACCACAGGTCAACCCGCCATCTCACTTCCAATGCACATGGCAGCCAATGGGCTGCCGGTGGGAGTTCAGCTGGTAGGTGGCCCGTGGGACGAAGCGACTCTGATCAGCATCTCGGCTGAGCTCGAACGCGCGAGCGGGTGGAGGAATCGCGTCGCACCTGTCACCAACCGGCCCACCGCGTTGCCCACATGAGCAGCGAGACAGCCGCACAGGCAGGTGGAATCCCGGTCATTCATGGCCGGGGACGTCCAACCACGGGGTGCGATCAATGCCGTCGGCGAGTCTCTCAGGGCATCAGTTGGGACCAGCTGACCAAAGGCGGCAATGACGCCAAAGACGTTGTGCTCTCCGATGATCCGCACAAAGCCGCACAACTTGACGACGACGACGCCATGCACGACCTGCATCGCCAGCTGTTCACCGTGCTGATGGACAGCGAATGGAAGCATGGTGTGGCGGCCGCAGTCGACGTCACATTATTGGGCCGGTTCTACGAGCGCTTCGCCGACCATGCCGTGGAAATCGGACGCCGCATTACTTTCCAGGCGACCGGCTCCATCACCACCGACACAGCAGCCGTCAACGCACGGGTCGCGCGATCTTGAACGGCCCGGCGGAATCTCACTCATCGGGAGCAAATCTCTTGTCGGCCCGACGAGACCTCACAAGCATTGATTCAACCTTGGCCGACGACTTGAGGAGGGTGTGATGGTGGTTCAGGACGATTCCGGAGAGGCTCCGGGCGACAATTCGCCACGGCCGCCGGGGCTTGCAGAGCGCCTTGGCGGAATTGGGGTCGACTGGTGGGCCACGATTGTGGGCGGTCTGGTCGCCGTGTTGGCGGCGGCCGATGTGCTGCCCAGGATCCCGTGGTGACCTGATGGCTACAGTGCGCAGCGAGCCCGACGAAGCGGCGGTCGAGCCCAGCTTTAGCAGCCGCAACCTTCTTGACTATGTGCCTGGCGTGTTGTTGCTGATCGTGATCGGGCTGTTGGGCAAGTACGCGCAGATCTGGTGGAACGCGCTCGCCCACCACGAGCACTGGACCGTTCCGGACATCGAATATGTGCTGTGGGCCATCGTTTTCGGCCTGCTGATCACCAACACCGTTGGTCTGCACCGGGTGTTCCGCCCCGGCGTGCAGACCTACGAGTTCTGGTTGAAGATCGGAATCGTCTCTCTGGGAGCGCGATTCGTTCTGGGCGACGTCGCCAAACTGGGCGGGACGAGTCTGGTGCAGATCCTGGTGGACATGGCCGTGGCCGGTGCGATCATCCTCGGCGCGGCGCGGCTGTTCGGCTTGTCGGGCAAGCTGGGATCGCTGCTGGCGATCGGCACGTCGATCTGCGGGGTGTCGGCCATCGTGGCGGCCCGGGGAGCCATCAGGGCCCGCAACAGCGATGTGGGCTACGCGATCACCGCGATCCTGGCGCTGGGCGCCGTCGCGCTGTTCACCTTGCCTCCTTTGGGACACGCGATCGGCCTGACCGGCCACGAGTTCGGCCTGTGGGCCGGTTTGGCGGTGGACAATACCGCCGAGACCACCGCGACGGGCTATCTGTTCTCCGACGAGGCCGGCAAAATCGCGGTGTTGGTGAAGTCCACCCGCAACGCGCTGATCGGGTTCGTGGTGTTGGGTTTCGCGATCTACTGGGCGTCGCGGGGCGAAGCCGACCAACTCGCACCCGGCGTGCGGGCCAAGGCGGCCTTCATCTGGGAGAAGTTCCCCAAGTTCGTTTTGGGATTTTTGGGGGTGTCGGCGCTGGTGACGGCGGGCTGGGTGTCCAAGGGCCAGGTGACGAATCTGGTCAACGTGTCCAAATGGGCGTTCCTGCTGACGTTCGCCGGTGTCGGGCTGAACACCAACATCCGCGAACTGGCTCGCACCGGGTGGCGGCCGCTGGTGGTGGCCATCATCGGGTTGGTTGTCGTCGCGTCGGTGTCCCTGGGGCTGGTGCTTTCACATCGCGGGTGCTGCACTGGGGGGTGCATCCGTGACCGGGCCCGTTGCGAGGAAACTCGGCCACCGAAGTCGTCACCTAAACCAGTTGCACCACGGTGGGTTTCACCGATCCCTGGAGGTCCACGCCGAGAGTTACGGTACCGGGGTTGTCACGTCGGCCTCAGCTGTCGGTCGTGACAGCGCGGCGCACCCTGCAAGTACGGAGTTGGTAGTGGCTGACCTCGGGCCTTTCGAGTGGATGCGCGACGTGATGGGTGATGACGAAGACGAGAACGTCTACGCCGAACTCAGTAGTGGGGGCAGCCCACGTGGCCGTGCGGTCGCCGCCACGGTGTCATATCGTGCGCGGGAGTACTCTCCCGACTTTTTTACCGTGGCGGACCGGCCGGCGTTAGCGTCCTGTGCCCAGTTGTTCGACCAATATCCCTGGCTGACCGTCAGCCTCGCCGTGCAGGCGGTTGAGACCCTGCGAGGCCGCCCGGCAATATCGGCGATGGATATCGTCGGACGGGCTCAAATCCTCGACACCGAACCCGGCGAACCGGGGCAGGGGTTCGGGTAGCGGCCGCTGCGGCCGATCAGCGTGATGTCGCCGGCACGAAGTACATCCCGCCAGGTCCGGGCGCCGCGGTGCCAGTCGACGAACGCCCAGGATCGCGCTTCCACGGTTAGGTCAGCGTGCCCGCCGGGATCGGAGTGGCAGAGCTCGGCGTCGTCGTGCTCGATAAGGAACCAGAACCGCCGTTTGGCAGGGCGCTCCTCGGGGAACGTGAAGGCGGCAATCACACGGCCCGCGGGCAGTGCCGATCGGTCGAGTTGCACTTGATAGCAACTTGTTGAATGTCGGCAAGGAGCGGGTTTGGACAGTGTTTTGCGCAGCTCGATGATGCGTTCTTCGAGCTCGGCGCCCACCGCGTGAGGGTTGCGGTGCGGCCGGCGTGAGCGCGCTACAAAGGCCGCCGCGCCTTCGGTGGTGTACCGGCGCACCAGCTCGTGCACCCATTGGCGGGACACCTCGTAGTCGCGGGCGACGTCGGTTTTGCTGCGGCCTTCCAGCACGACGGCGGTGATGACGCGCTGTGCCTTCGACATGGCCGACCTCCCACGCTGGTGAGGGTGTCAACTATGTCGCGAGACAGCTGTCAACTATGTCGTGAAACCAGACACTGCCGGGGCCCAGTTCAAGCACAGGCGTTTCGTCCACAGACCCCGTGCAACCACGCGCGAGCCTCAGTGGTGCGTCGGGCGTTCAGATCCGAGGGAGGGCCGCTCAGCGATGCGGAGACGTCAGTGGCTTACGACTTTCCGGCGGGGTTGCCGCCGGGCCCGGCGCTGCCGCCAGGGTTCATCCCTGTAACGCCCGTAGACGTGCCGGCGGCCGGGTTGCCGCCGGTACCGGCGCTGCCGCCAGGGTTCATCCCCGAAACGCCCGATGACGAGCCAGCGGCCGGCGAGTTTCCGGACGGGACGCTCGCCGCCGCCGAGGGGGCGGCAGGTGCGGGGGCGGGGGCAGTGGATGTCGTCGGAGCGGGGGGTGGCGGCGGGGGGTCCGCCGGAGCAGGTGCTGCGGGAGCAAGCGCCGCGGCAGCAATCGTGAGGGCCGCCCCGGCCAGAGATGCAACTCCAGCCGACGCGATGGTGATTTTCCGCATGATCTCCCTGGTTTCATTGTGTTGTTGTTGTGACGTTTGTGGTGCACGCGTGTGGCTGTGGCCGCTTCGCGGATCTCATTCCGGCTCTCCCGTTGGCGCCCTTGCCTTTCCGGGCGAATCGCGGGTGAACACGTCCCATTGCGTACACAGCCTAGCTTAGCCGCTCCCAACGGCGCAGCGATGGGTTTGACCGTGGCCTTAACCGCTGGGTCAACCCAACTTCTTCTTACGTTCGGCCAGCGTAAATACAGTGCGGCGCGGCCCGGGTTCGCGACAAGCGGTGCACCGAGCGCCGTGGCTGATTCGGTCGATCGAAACGCGGTGTGCTCCGGCGACGAAGTTTCGGGCGCGGACGTCGATAACTGCGTGCCCAGCCCCAACGCCGACATCACCACTGATTCGCAGAACGCGTACCCGCAACTGCTGCCGAGCTTGGTTTTGGGCATCGGCGGCTGATCGCGACCGGTTGTCACGCTGCCGTTTGGTTCCAGTCGTCTCCGATGCCGGCCGGCGGCGACGCCCATGCCGACGGTCAAGCATGCGGTGAGTATTTCGGGACTCGACGAATAACGTTCCCTGACAACGGCTTAGCACGGTCGCGAACTAGGACCTACTCGTCACGGCTGTCGACCACCCGCTGGGCGATCTCCACCAGCCGGATGTTGCTGTCCTGCGACAGCTGGCGCAGCATCTCGAACGCGCGGATGGCGTCGACTTTGTAACGCTCCATGATGATCCCCTTGGCCTGGCCGATCAGGTCACGGGTGGACAGCGCCGACTCCAACTGATCTCCCCGACGGCTGGCCATGATGGCAGCCGCGGCGTGCGCGGCGAGCACCGATCCGATGGCCTCGGACTGGGAGTTGAACACGTTCGGCTTGTCAGCGAACAGATTCAGCGCGCCAGCGTTCTGCTCGCTCGTGTACAGCTTGAACGACAGCGCGCTGCGTATCCCGAGATCGATGACCGCGCGGGAGTAGCGCGGCCACCGCGGCTCTTTTTCGAAATCCTCTGTGCGCACGATCAACTCGTCGACCGCGGCCTCCAGGCACGGGCCTTCACCGAACCTCTCCTGCAGCAAGTCCAGCCGTTGCGCCAAGTCGGAGGTCCCGGCATGAGTTTCGAATTTGCCGCCCTTCGAGATCAGCAGAACCCCGGCCTCGGTCACGTTGGGGACCAGTTCCCGCGCCGCTGCAGTAACAGACTCGAGCACTTCCTCGACGCTGCGTGGCGCGGCCACCTCACGGGCGAGACGTGCCATTCGCATGGCCAGGGCATGCCCCTTGTCTTCAGTCATCCGACCGGCCCCCTCTAAACATCGGCTGGACGCAGTCTTGCTCAGCAGTTGACAGTTGCTCAGCTGAACTATATGGCCGATTGACGCCAGCCAAAATGCTCCCGGCAGAAAGCTGTTGACGGTCAGCATTAGCCGGTCTTTTCACAACAAAACCTGGTACCGGTGGTCCGCCTTCGGTCATACTCGTCGCGTGGGGATGATCAAGGGTTCGTGGGTTTCGTCCATCCAAGCCGCTGGGTCTGAAGGTGGGGGCGCCGCACTCAGCCAGGTGATCGGGCTGTCGATTGTCGCGGTGATCGTGGGCGCGGTCATGCTGTGGATCGGCTATTTGCACCGCAATCACAGGATCACCTGGCTCACGCGAATCGCCGAAGCGTTCGGCCGCAGGTTCAAGCGGCCGCCATGGGTGGCTCTGCCGATTGCGATCTTCACCGCGACGCTGATCTGTGCGCTGTTCGGGTTCATCTGGGATGTCAGCTGGCACATCGGCAAGGGCCGCGACCCCGGCCCGTTGGCCAACCCCGCGCACTACTTCATCGTCTTCGGGCTGTTCCTGTTGTTCGTTGCCGGCGCGGTGGCGGTCGTGCTGCCGTTCGACAAGCCCGGTCCGGCGGCGGTACGGATTACTCGCAACTGGTACGCACCCGTCGGGGGGCTGCTGATGGCCGGGTGCGGTCTATACGCATTGATCGGATTCCCCCTCGACGACATGTGGCACCGCATCTTCGGCCAGGACGTCACGTTGTGGGGGCCGACGCACCTGATGATGATCGGCGGCGCCGGTCTATCGACCCTGACTGCTTTGCTTCTCGAATACGAGGGCCGTAAAGCGATGGGTCCCGATGCCCCATCCGACGGCATCGGTCTGAAATTCATGCAGTACTTGGCTTTCGGCGGTCTCGCGATCGGGCTGTCGGTTTTCCAGATCGAATTCGATTTCGGTGTACCGCAATTCAGGTTGGTGTTCCAGCCGATGTTGATCGCCGCCGCGGCCGCGCTGGCATTGGTGGCCGCGCGCATCATGCTCGGTCCCGGCGCGGCCATCGCCGCGGCGCTGATAGCCATTGCACTTCGCGGTGGGGTCGCGCTTGTCGTCGGGCCGATCCTCGGTGCGCCGATCAACTGGTTTCCGCTGTACCTCGGGCCTGCCGTGGTGGTCGAGTTGCTTGCGCTGACAGCATTGCTCAAGCGCCCCATCGTGTTCGGTGCCGTGAGCGGCCTGGGAATCGGCACCGTCGGGTTGTGGCTGGAATCGCTGTGGATCGGTGCGGTCTACCACTACCCGTGGCCGACGAGCATGTACGGCGAAGCACTGGCGATGGCCCTACCCGTCGCCGTACTCACCGGCGCATGCGGCGGCATGGTCGGCATGGTGCTCACCGGCCAGCGGCTTCCCGGCCGAGCGATCGGGATCGGTCTGGTGGCATTGACCGTGGTGGTGATCGGTGGCGCGACCGCCAACGGGCTGCGCTACACCGTGCCCGATAACGCAACCGCCACCATGGCTTTGACGGATCTGCCCGGCAACGGGAATCACCGAATGGTGTCGGCCGATGTGCGGATAAATCCGCCAAACCTGCTCAGTGGCAATCCCGAATGGGTCTCCGTCCTGTCCTGGCAGGGCGGCTTCGCCAATGACCGTGGCCTGATGATCGACCACCTCAAGCGGATCGGGCCCGGCCACTACCAGTCGACGGATCCGATCCCGGCATGGGGCAACTGGAAGACGCTGCTGCGGGTGCACGACGACAGAATGTTGACTGCCGTGCCGATCTACCTGCCCGCCGACCCGGGGATCAACCAGCCAGCGGTCCCGGCACCGCCCTCCTTCACCCGGCAGTTCGTCCACGAGATCACCATCCTGCAGCGGGAACGCACCCCGAACGCCCCCGGCTATCTGTGGACGATTGGCTGCCTCGTGGTGTTGGTTTGCACGCTGATCGTCGTCACGGGCCTGACGTGGGGTGCCGGGCGGATCAACGACACCGAGACGCCGAAAGGCGCCGAAACCGAACACCGTCCAACAGTGCAAGCGTGACCGGGCAGGCGCATGTCGAAATCCTTGCCCACCACTACCTGCTGCTCGCGATACCCGCATTCGTGCCGGCCATCGCCGTGGTCGGCGTGATCATTTACATCGCGATGCGCGACAGGCGGAGACCCGACACATCAGACAGGCCGGAGAGGAACGACGACAAAGAATGACGACGCGGGCCCTGGTCAGCTTGCTGGCGGTTGTGGCACTTCTGGGCGCCGGCTGCGGCGGCTCCAAAAACGGCGGCACCGGGACGTCGAGTTCGGTTACATCTCAACAACAGTCGGCGCCTGGCCTGGTCGTCGACGTCACGATCAGCAAGGGCACAGTGTCGCCGACGAACGCGCAGTGGCAGGCAAAGGTCGGGCAACCCATCGAGTTCCGTGTCAACAGCGACGCAGACGATGAACTGCACGTGCACTCGACTCCGGACCACGAGTTCACCGTCGAGCCCAGACACGGCCAGACGTTCCAATTCACCGTGAATGTTCCCGGCCAGGTCGAAGTCGAACTGCACAAGCTGGACCGCACTGTCGGCACCATCCAAGTTCAGCAGTGACGGGTGCCCGGCACGTCGACGTGCTGGCGCACGGCCTCGGCGGTTCCAGCGACCTACCGGTCCCCTACGCATACGCCCTGGTCGGTGCCGCGTGGGCGCTGACAATCACCTTCGCCGTGGTCGCGTTCGCGTGGCGGCGGCCCCGGTTCGACCCGGCCAAACCCGGTCGGCCCCTGCCCGAATGGGTCACGACGTTCGTCGACTCGCGGATCACGCGCTGGGTGGTCGCCGTTGCCGCGCTGTTGTTCACCGTCTGGGTGGTGCTCGCCGGCATTCTTGGGCCGCAGACCAATCAGAACGCCCTGCTGGGTGTGTTCTACGTGCTGCTCTGGGTCGGGCTGGTGGCCGTCTCACTGGTCGTCGGGCCGGTGTGGCGGGTCATCTCACCGATGCGAACGCTGTACCGAGTCACACTGCGGCCCTTGCATTCTCGAACATTCTCGTATCCGCGGTCGCTGGGATACCGGCCGGCCGCTTTCGGGCTGTTTGCTTTCGTATGGCTGGAACTGGCGAGCCCAAACTCGGCTTCGATGACGGCGGTCAAGGCGTGGCTGCTCTGCTATGCGGTGCTGTTGCTCATCGGCGTGATGGTGTGGGGCCAGTGCTGGTTCGCGCGTGCCGATCCGTTCGAGGTGTACAGCATGGCGGTGTCGCGGTTGTCGCCGCTGCGGCGCAACCCCGAGACGCGACGCATCGTGATCGGTAACCCCTTCGACCACCTGCCGTCCCTTCCGATCCGGCCGGGAATCGTGGCCGTGCTGGCGGTGCTGCTGGGCTCGACGGCGTTCGACAGCTTCTCCGCGACGCCGACGTGGCGCAACTTCGCCGACAGCCTGGCCGGTCACGCCACGTTCGTGCCGAGTGCGGTCGCGACATCGTTCGTCAAAACCGTCGGGCTGCTGGTGTTCGCGTCGGTCGTCGGTGCGACGTTCTCGCTGGCCGCGATGGCGACCGGTGGCGTTGACGGGCGAACGCGCCGGGCGCTGCCGGGGCAGATGGCGCACTCGCTGATACCGATCGTCGTGGGCTACATCTTCGCTCACTACCTGACGTTTCTGGTCGAGCGCGGTCAGCAGACCGTCATCGGTTTGGGCGATCCGTTCGGGCGTGGGTGGAATCTGCTGGGGCTGGCGAATCGGCACGTTGCATACGTTCTGTCAACCCACCCGGCTGCGCTCGCCACGATCAGGGTCGCGTTCGTCGTGGCCGGGCACATCACCGCGGTGATCGCCGCTCACGACCGTGCGCTGCGATTGCTACCCCGGGGCCACCAGCTCACCGGACAATTGACAATGATGCTCGTCATGGTTGGTTACACCTTCACCGGTTTGTACCTGCTCTTCGGCGGCTGACATGAGCGACATTGTCCTGTGGGCCGTCGCGGCGGTGGCCGTCGTGGAGGCCGTCGGACTGATCAGCGTGTGGGTGCTGCTGACCCGAAGCCGGCGCGAGGCGGCCGAGTTGCGGCGCCGGCTCGACGCGCGGCAGCGGCTCATCTCCGGCGGCCGGGAGGCCGTCAAAACCGTATGGGAGACCGCAAACCTGGTGCGCACGCAGGGGTTTGGCGCTGCGGTGCGCAGCTCGATCGAGGAGCTGGCGGACTGGGCCGAAGTCGAGCGGCCCGACCTTGCCCGGCTGGCGCCGGACGGCAACGTCGCGATCCTGTTCTCCGACATCGAGGACTCGACCGCGATGAACGAGCGCATCGGTGACCGTGCCTGGGTGCGGCTGATCGATCGTCACGACAAGCTGGTCCGCAGGCTCGTCGACGCGCACTCCGGCCACGTGGTCAAGAGCCAGGGCGACGGTTTCATGGTCGCGTTCGCGCATCCCGACGAGGCCGTCCAGTGCGCGATCGACGTACAGCGCGCGCTCAACAGCGGGGCGGACAAGGCACGAGACAAGAACATTCGTGTTCGCATCGGCATTCACATAGGCAAGTCGGTGCGGCGCGGCGACGACCTGTTCGGGCGCAACGTCGCGATGGCCGCGCGGGTGGCAGCCGAGGCCGACGGCGGGGAGATCCTGGTGAGCGACACGGTGCGCCGGGCCGTCGGCGACGAGGTGGCCTTCGGCGACGGCCGCGAGGTCGAGCTCAAGGGGTTCCGCGGCGCGCACCACGTCTACCCCGTCGACCTCGCGGCCTAGGGGCGAGCGGACGCTCAGCCACCCGGGGGCGCGGTGATCCTGTCGCGGCACTCCGCAAGGGCTTCCGGCGCAACGGGTTCCGCCGGCTGCTGCGGGTTGCGGATGCCGACCGCCGAGACCAGCCCGCCGACCAGAAACAGCGCCGCAGTGACCAACGCGAGCCGACGGAAGCTGTCGTAGTCCATCGCGCCTTGGGCGATCACGCCCGCAAACGCGACCGCGATCAGCCCCGCGATCCGCGACACCGCGTTGTTGATCGCCGAGCCGATGCCGCTTTGCGACGGATCGACGGCCTCGAGGATCGCCGAAGTCAGCGGAGTCACCGCGATCGTCATACCGAGCCCCAGGACCACCAGACCGGGCAGCAACTGCGTCCAGAAGTCGAACGCACCTTGCTGCGGGCGCATCAGCACAAACCCGACGCAGGCGATCAGCGGGCCGCCGGCCATGAAGGCGTGCGGGCCGAACCTGGCGGACAGCGCCCCGACACGGCGGGCGAGCAGGAACGACAGCACAGGAAGCGGCAGCGTCGCCAGCCCGGCCTCGGTCGCCGAGAACCCGGCGACCTCCTGCGTGAACAGCGCGACGATCAGCATGCCCATCGACACGCCGGCATAGATGAACAGCGTCGCAAGGTTGCCCACGCCGAAATTGCGGATCGCGAACAGGTGCATCGGGACCATCGGATGCGGCGAGCGCAACTCCCACCACACGAACAGGACCAGGCAGATCACCCCGACGGTCAGCGTGGACGCGACCGCGGGGTGCCGGAAGCCGAGCCGCTGCAATTCGATCAGTGCGTAGACCGTTCCTGCCAGGCCGACCGCGGCCAGCACCGCTCCCGGTAGGTCGATCGGCGCGCGTTCGGTGTCGCGTTCGTCGTGGCGAGTGAGCCCGACCGACAACACGAACGTGACCACGGTCGGGATCGCCGACAGCACGAAAATCCACCGCCAGCTCAGCAGGTCCACGGCCAAACCGCCCAGCAGCGGACCCAGCACGAACGCAGTGCCGGTCCACGCGGTCCACGTCCCGATGGCTTTCGGTTGGTCCTCCCGGGCGAACGTCGAGTTGATCAACGCCAGCGAACTGGGCACCAGAAACGCGGCGCCGAGACCCTGAACCAGGCGACCGACGATCAGCAGCGCACCCGACGGGGAGGCCGCCGCCAGCACCGATCCCGCGCCGAATGCGACGAGTCCGAAGCGAAGCACCGGCACCCGCCCGAACACGTCGGAGATCGAGCCGGCAAGCAGGATCAGCGCACCAAGGGTCAACAGGTACGAGTCGAGGATCCACTGCTGCAACGTCAGGCCGCCACCCAGGTCGCGGCCGATCGCGGGCAGCGCCAGATTCACGACCGATCCGTCCAGGAACGCCACGAACGACGCGACGATCGCGACCGCAAGCACCCGACGTTGGCGGGAGCCCGCGCGGGTGGTCACCGGATCAGTATGGTCCGCGGCGCGATCACCGATGCTCGGCCGATGCGGCGTCAACCCGGTCCAAGAACGGCTCCACGAGCGCCAGGAAGCCGTCCGGGTCAGAGGAGAACACGACGTGCCCGGTGTGCAGCACCTCCAGCGTTGAGCCGGGGATCGCGCGGTGCGTGGCCCGGCCGATGCGCAGCGACAGCGAGGGATCGCGATCGCCCCAGACGATCAGCGTCGGCGCGACGATGCGATGTGCCTGGCCCCGCAGGTCGTACTCCGGGGTGGCAAAGCTGCGCCACACCGATGCGGCCGTCGCCACGCCCGTATCGGTGCGTGCGCACGCTATCGCCCCCGCGGCGATGCGCTCGTCGCCCGGCGTATGGGCGCGCATGTAGGCCCGCACGAACCGCGGCATGATCACCCGCGTCAGCCTCGGCGTGCCCATCAGCCGGCAGAACGCGTTGGTGAACACCGTGTTGGGCACGAACCCACCGGTGTTGACCAGCACCAGGCCGGCCACGAGCGCCGGGCGGGTGATCGCGAGCCGTGCCGCCGCCGAGCCGCCGACAGAATTGCCGATCAGGACAAGGTCGTTGAGCCCCAACGTGTCGACGACGTCCTCCAGCACGTCGGCCAGCAGCGGCCCGGTGATGCCGGCGGCCGGCGCCGATTCACCGTGGCCGGGCCAGTCGACGGCGATGACGCGGTACCGGCGGGCGAGTCGGTGGATGACGGCGTCGAAGTCGTGGCGGTCGTGCAGCGTGCCATGCAGGACAACGATCGGTCGGCCGGCCCCGATGTCGGTGTATGCGATCTCTCCGGTGCGGGCTGTGAGCGTCGGCACTCTCGCCTCCTCATTTCATTGACCGGTCGGTCGGTCAACTATACGCTGCAGCACGTGGGCACGAGACAGGCGGCCGCCGCTCGGACCCGGATGTCGTTGATCGAGGCCGGACTGCGGCTCGCGGAGCGCACCGGGTTGAGCGGCCTGTCCATCAACCTGCTCGTCGAGGAAGCCGGGGTTTCCAAGGGCACGTTTTTTCACCACTTCGGTGACCGCGCGAGCTATGTGCTGGCGCTGCACCGCGAATTCCACGACCGGCTGCTCGCCGAAATCCGGGACGCCACCGATGGCCTCAGGCCGGGCCCCGAACGCCTTGCCGTGGCGGCCAACACGTATCTCGACGGCTGCCTGCGCAACCGGGGCGTGCGCGCGCTGCTGCTCGAGGCGCGCGCCGACCCGATGATCGCCGAAGAGATCGGCGCCCGAAACGCCAGCACCGCCAGGCTCGTCCAGCCCGATTTCACCGCGATGAAGTGGCCGCACCCGCTGCAGAGCGCACGGCTGTGGGTCGGCATGACCGCCGAGGCGGCCCTTCTCGAGCTGAAGGCGGGCAGGCGGACCCCCGCGGTGCGCGCCGCATTGAAGAACTTCACGGCCTAGCGGCGGCCGAGCCGGAACTCGAGGTTGTTGCGCACCGCCGGCCATTCGATGTCGAGGATCGAGTACACGACCGTGTCCCGGCGCGACCCGTCCGGCAGCAGCTGATTGCTGCGCAGTATGCCGTCGAGCTTGGCGCCGAGCCGCTCGATGGCCGCGCGGCTGGTGTGGTTGAAGAAGTGGGTGCGGAACTCCACCGCGACGCAGCCGAGGGCGTCGAACGCGTGGCCGAGCATCAGTAACTTGCATTCGGCGTTGACGCCGGTGCGCCGCGCGGATTCCGCGTACCAGGTCGCTCCGATCTCCAGCCGGCGGTTGTCGGCGTCGACGTTGAGGTAGCTCGACGAGCCGATCACCTGTCCGTCCAGCCGGCGCACCACGAAGGTCAGCCCGCCGGCCGGCTGCCGGGCGAGCATGCGTCGCACCCACTCGTCGGCGGTCCCGGGCGACGGCGCCATCGTGAACCACAGCCGGCCCGGGTCACCGTCCGCCGCCGCGTCCGCAATCTCGCCCACGTGGCCTTCGGTCAGCGGCTCCAACCGGACGAACTGCCGGCCCGTCAGCACCACGGGCTCGACGAAGCGGCTCACGGCGACACCTGCGACATTGGCTGCGGCGCCGTCAGGCTAGCGATCACGGCCCATATCGAAAACAGCACGGCCCCAACCACTCCCGCGGCTCCGATGTAGAGCCCGTAGCCGGCCGCGACGGGCGGCTTGACGTTCAGGTGGTAGTACCACACCGTCAGCAATGCGAGCAGCGCCGAAATCAGCAGCGCCGCGATCGCCGAAAGCCGTGCGGCCAGCCCCCGTGCGGTCATCGCGCCCGCCACGATCAGCGCCGAAGCGAGCAAGACGATGAGCTGGCCGGCACCGAACCGGGGTGGCAGCAGCAGGCTGCCGAACGTGCCGCCGATTGCGCTGGCGTGTCCGCCGCGCTGGACGTGCGTCGTCAACCACGGCAGCCAACCGCTGACCGCCACCACGGTTCCACAGAAGACCACCAGCCAACCCGGGCGCCAGCGGCCGATCATGCTGGCACAGTAGCGTGCCGACGGGTGCGAACCCGGCAACCGCCGTCAGCGGTTCAGGCTTCCTCGAGCGCCTCGCCGAGCTCCTGCGCCAACTGGCTGTGCCGTTTCTGGGCCAGCGCATGGCCCGCGCCGAGAACCAGCGCGACCGGCCAGTCGATGATCTCCAGAACGGCCAGGGCCGTCAGCGCGCCGTAGAACGCGAGGTGCTCCGGACGGGGTATCCGGACATGGCCGACGACGGGAAGATCCATCGCGAAGCTCTCGGCCTCGCGAATGCGTTCGACAGCGTTTCGGTGGGTCGTCTTGGGTGCTGAATTGGTCGTGGTGCGCTGTGAGTTGGTGGCCTTGCGTGGTGAGTTGGTGGCCTTGCGTGCCGAAACGGTCGTCTTGCGTGCTGAATTGTTTGCCATTGGTTGCCTTCCGGTCATGTCTTATTTGACGGCTGGACGATTACCTTCCCCACAGTCGGGGGTATGTCACGTGAAGGCGCATTCGGCGGGGACCCGTTGACGGACGCCGTTTCGCGAGTACTCGTCCTGCCATTGCGGGAGCTGTACGCGGTGCTCTGGCGCGCCGGTGTGGTGAAGATCGTCGACCGGTCCGCCGCGTGCTCCGAAGAGTCCTTGGCAAGTAGGCGCGGCACGACCGCGGCAGCCGCGGTGGCCACCGCGGCCGTTCCGAGCGCCTGAGTCCAGCCGACCGGCCCCAGCGGCGTGCTCCCGAGCAGTTGGCTCACCCCGGGAGTGCTGACGACCGCAGCCAGGACGAGCAGCGACCCGCCGGCCGTCGCCACGACGAGCGGGCTGTGCGAATCGAGCAGGGTCTGGCCGAGCTGGGTCGAGACCAGCGCGACCAGTGCCACCGTCGACGCGCGTTGCGACCGCCCGGTCAGGCGGGCGAGCACCCAGGCGGTGGTAGCGGCCGCCGCGGTCGTCGTGCCGCGCACCGCCACGGTGCGCCACAGGGCGGCCGGATCGGGGCCGCGGCCGCCGTTGCGAGCGGCCGAGGTGAGCGCGCTGACGGCCAGCGCCGCGGCGGGCAGCGCGTCGGTGAGCATGTTCACGAGCAGCAACTGTCGGGTGTTCAGCGGAGACCGCCCGGCGATCGCGGTG
Organism: uncultured Actinomycetota bacterium; assembly: GCA_963811535.1. Lineage (GTDB taxonomy): Bacteria > Actinomycetota > Actinomycetes > Mycobacteriales > Mycobacteriaceae > Mycobacterium. Next base: position 1,746,906 of record CAWERF010000006.1, read on the forward strand.
CCGACGATCGAGAACGCCACTTCGCCGGCGTTGCCGCCGAGCAGCACCGCGACAGCGGCCTGCACCCGCCGCCACAACTGGCTGCCCTCGTCGAGCGCGTCGAGCAGGGCCTCGATGCGGCCGTCGAGCAGCATCAGGTCGGCAGCGGTGCGTGCGGGGTCGCTGCCGCGGGAGGCGACGCCGACACCGACCGTGGCCGCGCGTATGGCGGCGGCATCGTTCGCGCCGTCACCAACCATCGCGCACACGTGGCCGGTGCGCTCCAGCGTCTGCACGATCTGGACCTTGTGCTCGGGCGACATCCGCGCGAACACCCGCCGCTCGCGAACCGCCTGCTCCCGACCGCGGCGCGGCATGGCCTGCCACTCGTCGCCGCTGATCACCTCGTCGGCGCCGACCGGCATGCCCAATTCCGCGGCGATCGCGGTGGCGGTCACCGGATGGTCGCCCGTGATCAACCGGACGCCGACCTGCTGTTCGGCAAGGGCTGCGAGCACACCGGCGGCCGCGGGCCGGGGCGTGTCGGCGATGCCGAGCAGACCCGTGATCTGCAACCCGCGGTCGCACAGTTCGGCGAACCGGTCGGGGTCCTCGCGCGCCGCCAGGGCCTCGTCCGCGGTGAGGTCGCGTCGCGCGACGGCGATGACCCGCAGTCCGTCCATGGCCATCCGCCGCACGGTGTGCTCGACGGTCAGGTCGCGGGCAGACGCGGCGCTCACAACCACCTCGGGCGCGCCCTTGATGCACAACGTCTGGCCCAACACCGTGGCGGAATAGGGCCGCCCGGAGCGGAAGGGCAGATGCGACGCGCCGGCCGCACCGTTCGTCGCCTGCGGGGGCGCGGCCTCGATGACCGCGACGTCGGTGGCGTGCTCGTGCGGGCGACCATTTTGGCGTGGTGTCGCCTGGGCGGCGCAGGTGAGCACGTCGGTGCGGGAGAAGCCCGGCGCGGTGTGCACGCGAGTGACCCGCAGCCGGTTTTCGCTCAGCGTCCCGGTCTTGTCGAAGCACACGACGTCGACGCGGCCGAGCGCCTCGACGGAGCGGGGGCTACGTACCAGGGCGCCCTGTCTGGTGAGCCGCCGTGCCGACGCCTGCTGCGCGAGGGTGGCGACGAGCGGCAGGCCCTCGGGGACCGCGGCCACGCAGACCGCGACACCGCTGGCGATCGCTTGCCGCAAGCCGACGTTGCGCAGCAGACCCAACACGCTGACGAGGGCGCCGCCGCCGATGCTGAACGGCAACGCCCGATTGGTCAGCTCCCTCAACTGCATCTGAAGCCCGACGGCGGCCTGCTGCGCCCCCGGAATCGCGGCGGCCCGCCTGGTCTGCATTTGCGCACCGACCGCGGTGACCACCACCACGGCGGTGCCGGCCACCACAGTGGTCCCGGCGTAGAGCATGCAGCTGCGTTCGGCCAGCGGTGCGCCGGGCGTCGCGCCGACCTGCTTGACAACCGGAAGGGATTCGCCGGTCAGCGACGATTCGTCGACCTCCAGGTCGTCGGCCTGGACCAGGCGCCCATCGGCCGGGACGACCTCGCTCGGTCTGACCTCGATCACGTCGCCGAGCCTCAGCCGCGCCGCGTCGATGTTCTCGTAGCGCGGCTCGTCGACCGGACAGTCCAGGACTTTGCGCGCCGGCGGATCCTGCACCGCCAGCAGACGCGAGAGCAGTCGCTCCGAGCGCAGCCGCTGGGTCGAAGCCAGCGCGGCGTTGCCGACGAGAACCGAGCCGACCAGCACCGCGTCGATCGGCGAACCGAGCAACGCGCTGGCCGCAGAACCGACGGCCAACACGGGTGTGAGGGGGTCCGAAAGCTCGTCGCGCATCACCGCCGCGAACTGCAACACACCGCGACGCGATCTTCGAAGCGGGCCGGGCGGCCTCGTCAGCCGCGATCTCGGCGCCGGCCCGGCCTCGGCGGGTGGCGGCGGCAGGATCCGTTGCACGATTTCCGCCGACATCGCATGCCATTCGTCGCTCGGGGCAGGTGCCGGGACAGGATCGCGTAACGCATTTCGCGCCAACCGGTATCCGTTCCACATCCCCGCCGCGGCGCCGGCGGTGACAGGTCCCGGTCCCGCGCCGCGCACACCCGGCACCATCAACAAGGCACCGAGGAGCGATGAGCCTGCGGCGATCTCGACGCCGCGCTCACTCGCTCTGCGGGCGGCGGGCAGGCAGTGCACGATCCGCCACGCCTGAGCGAGGTCGTCGACAAGCAGATGGGCGTGCCACGGTGGCCGGCCATCGGACAGCAAGCCGATGGCCACGTCGGCAGCCGAGAGGGCCCGCGCGGCAGCCGGTGACAGCACCGCCACGGTGCGGCCGTCGCGCTGGTAGTGGTCAACGGCTTCGAGCAGTGCCTCCTCAATCGCGCCGTCACCCGGACGGATGTCGTCGAACATCGAACGCAGGTCGCCGAGGGAGTCGGTATCCACCGACACGACCTCTGCCCCGGCGTGGCGTACCTCGGCCAGGGTGGCCGAGGCGAGCGGGTGGTGCGCGTTGCGGATCAGGACTTGGGCCGATGGGTGCGACGCGGATTGCCAACCGGTGGTGAGGTTGCCGTCGTCGATCTGTTGTCGCGCCCACTCCCATATCGCGGCACGGTCACGTTCGGGCGCCCCGCGGATCCGGATGACCCGTAGCTCGTCGATGCACAGCGCTCGGGGATCGACCAGGACGGTGTCGACACGGTCCAGCCGACGCAGCGCCTCCGGATGAAGCGGCAACACGCCGTGCTGCGCGGCCAACTCGCGCCCCAGCGTGCAGGCGAACATTTCTCGGGAATTTCGCGCCGCCTTCGGCGCGGCCACCAGTGCTGCGGTGGCCGCGAGGTTGGCGCTTCGGGTCACCGCCCCGACCGCGACGACGCCGGCCGCCTGAGCGATCCCGCACCGGTCCGCGTACCGCTCCACGGGCCCGGGCGGGCGCGGCCGAGGCCGTGGGCGTGACGGCCCTGCCGCGTCACAACGAGCATGCCGGGCCAGGTCGGGTTCGCGACGTTCCCACACGCGCGATTCGGCGGTCGACTCGGCCGCCCTGGCGAGATGGATCATCAGGTCCACCGCAAGCGCCGCCGGCGCCTGCGTGACGGTGTAGACCACGGATGCGGCGAGAGCCAACGCGGTGTCCGCGCCGCTGGTGCCGAGCCGGTCTTCGATCGGCCGCCGCAGCCGCGGCTGGAAATCGACGACGGTGACGGGGGCGGCCACCCCCGGCGGCAGCCGCGGCCAATGCAGCGCCCGTCCGGCGAGGGTCGCGGCGAGACCGGCGGCGCTGGCCGTCGCGGCGATCAGGTTGTTGGTCCGCGCGACGCCGTCCGCGGGTAGTTCGGTGGGGCGGCGACGCGGCGTGCCTTCCTGCAATTGACGTGCGCGTGCTTCGGCGTCCGCGACGATGTCGCACACCTCGCCCATCGTGGGGCCGTGGTCGTCGACCCGGACCACCAGACGTGACAGCGGGCGGTTGATCTCCGCCGACACCACGCCGTGCCGCGCGCGAACGGCGTCGAGCAACGCGTCGAAATCACCGTCGCCGTCAACGCCGCGGATCTCGATCCACATTCGCCCGTCGCGGGCCCAGGACCGTCTTCGGGGTGTAGCGCCGGCGATCTCACTCAATGCGCGGGCGACGCTTTCACCCGCCCGGATCGGTAGCATGTCCCGCCCAACCCGGACCGGGGCGGTTACCAGCTCAAGGCCGACGGTCACCGCGGCGGCCGTCGCGCGGATCGGCAGCAACGCCGAGTTGCGGAGCAGTCCGCTTACACCCATCGAGTCAGCGCTGTCGGCTGCTGGCCCGCCGACTGGGCGCCTTTCGCGCCGCAGTTCGTTTAGCGGGTGCCTTCTTGGCCGGTGCCCTCTTCCGCGCGGTGGTGCGCGTCGGCGTCGACGAGGGAACCGCCGACAGGGACGGGCGAGCCGCGGGGCTCTGACCGTTGGGGTGATGCGTCAGCTGCCGAATGACAATCGCGGCGCCGCCGACGGTCAGCAGCACCGGCCAGTCAACCAGGCCGGTCGCGCCCAGGGCGGCGAATGTCAACGCGGCCGCGGGAGTCGAATGGCTGCCGTTGGCGAGCCCGTTCCGTACTCCCTGCGCTGTTCCCTGCACGCCGCCGATCACGCCGTTGACCGCGGCGCCTCCGACCGCACCCGCTGCCGCCGTCGCGGCGTTGGCCGTGTTGGTAACGACCCGTAAAGCCCCTCGAATTGGATTCATCATCGTTTCTCCTGCGCCTCGCGCCTCACCCCCTGGTTGCGGGGCGTTAGGTTTTTGCGCTACCCCTGGTCATACACCGTTAAACGCGCCGGGGACCTGGGAACATGCTGAAAAGTCAGGACGCGCGGGTCTGCTTGGTGTCGGGGCGAACCGGCCCGACCGCTCTAGGGTGGGATGGCAACGAAGGGCGACGCTGAAAGCGGTAGTGCGATGACGGAACTCCCGGATTGGGCCAGACGGCTCGAACTGTCACCCCACCCCGAGGGCGGCTGGTTCCGTGAGACCTGGCGTAGCGAGTTGACGATCGCCCAGTCGGCGTTGCCCCCCGAGTACACCGGACCCCGCAGCGCCGGCACCGCGATCTTGTTCCTGCTGATGCCCGGTCAACAATCCGCCTGGCACACCGTCCGCAGCGCCGAGCTGTGGTTCTTTCATCGCGGCAGTCCACTGCTGCTCGAGATGGGGCGGGAACAATCAACTGCCGCAACATATGTGGTGGGCGCCGACTTCCACAACGGTCAAGAGCCGCAGGTCTTGGTGCCACCCGGCTGCTGGCAGCGGGCCCGGCCCCGCGACGACGAGCCGAGCCTCGTCAGTTGCGTGGTGGTGCCGGGGTTCGATTACGCCGACTTCGGGTTGGCCGCTCCCTAGCCCCGGGCGAGGACGTCGAGCGCGGCAGTCACCAGGGCACTGTGTCCTCCATGCCGATGCGGGTTCGCAGCCCCCGGCCCCCGGGGATCCCGCCTTCTGCACCACGCTCACCAGCTCGTCGGCCGTCGCGCTGTCGCCGTCGGGCTCGAGCGAGTCGACGCCGTACTGCGCGGTCACGGCTCTATCTTGGTCGTGACGCGTCGCCCCGCTCCAGCGGCCTGTCCGGCGTAACCTTACGAAGAATGCGGGGACACACCATCGTGGTCGGGGACGACGCGCTGGCCTTGCGCATCGTCGAGGAGCTGAACACCGCCGGCACGTCGGTTGTGAAGCTGAACGCGGCAGCCGAGCTGACCGACGCCGGGATTGCCCACGCGACCGCTCTCGTCTGCGTCGGCGACGATGATGCGACAAACCTCGAAATCGCCTTGCTGGCAAGGAAATCCAACCCAAATGTGCGAGTGGTCGCGCGCCTGGCCAACAGCGTGCTGCGTGAGGCGGTGGCCGCGGGCAACGGGCCGGGGGCGATCCTGGACGTGGCCGACCTGGCCGCGCCATCGGTCGTCGAGGCATGTTTGGCCCGAACGACGCACGATATTTCGGTAGCGGGGGTCGACTTCGTCATCTCGGGCACGAACGCTCCGCGCGACGGCACGCTGCGGGAGATCTACGGCGACCTGGCGCCGGTCGCGGTGATCCACGGCGAAAACTCCGCCACGCCAGGCGAGGTGGTGGCGTGCCCCGGCCGTGATCTGCGGGTAAGGGCCGGCGACTGGACAGCGATGATCGGGACCGCGGATCAACTCACCGCGCAGGGCATCGCCGTCGCCCGACCGATCACCCAGGCGGGTGCGCGCCGCTTTCTGCCGATCCGGATGCTCGACGCGGTCCGGGTACTGCGGGATGACCTCAACCCGATGTTCTTCCGCGCGCTGGCCGTCGGATTCACGCTGTGGATGGGTTCCGCCGTGCTGCTGCGGTTCGCCTACCAGAAGCCGGGGATGAGCTTCCTCGACGCGCTGTACTTCTCCACCGAGACGATCGCGACCGTGGGCTACGGCGACTTCAGCTTTATCGATCAGCCGACGTGGCTGCGACTGTGGGGCATCGTGCTGATGTTCGCCGGTGTCACCACGGTCGCGGTGCTGGTGGCGTTCGTCGCCGACCTGCTGTTGTCGCGGCGGTTCAGTCGGTCCGCCGGAAGGCGCCGGGTTCGGGATCTGCGCAATCACGTGATCGTCGTCGGGCTGGGTTCATTCGGCATCAGGGTGGTGAGTGACCTGAAGGCGGCCGGGCACGACGTTGCCGTCGTCGAGCGCAGCGACACCAACCGGTTCCTGTCCGCCGCAGCACAACTCGACGTGCCGGTGATCTTCGGTGACGCCACCCTGCGCCAGACCCTGGAGGCGGCCAGGGTCCACGACGCGGCGGCGGTCGCCGTTCTCACCCAGGACGACATGGTCAACATCGAGACAGGCATCGTGCTGAGGGAAACTCTCGGCCCGAGATGGTGGCGGAGGGGCGAGGCGCCGGGCGTGCCCGTGGTGATGCGGGTGTACGACCGGTCGCTGGGCGCCGCGGTCGCGCACCGGTTCGGATTCGAAAACGTCCGCTCCACTGTCGAATTGGCGACGCCGTGGTTCATCGGTGCCGCTATGGGCCTGCACGTGCTCGGGACCTTCTCGGTCGGCCAGCGCTCGTTCATGGTCGGCGGCGTGCGGGTGGAGCCCGGCAGCGAACTCGACGGGCTGCGGATGATCGAGCTGTCTACCCAGGCGCGCGTGATCGCGATCAGCCGCGGCGTCGACATCAAGCTGCACCCACGTCGCGACACGCGGCTGATCGCCGGCGACACCGCCTACCTCGTCGGCCCCTACCGCGAACTGCTGGACACACTGCGCAAGGGGCAGCATGTCCAGCAGCCGAGCGACATCAGCGCAGCGAGGACAGGTTGAACACCGCGCCGGTCGGATCGGTGACCTGCGCCAGCCGGCCGTAGGGGGTGTCCTGGGCCGGCCGTAACACGTCGCCGCCGCTGTCGATGACCAGCTGCTGCGTCTTGTCGACATCGTCGGCGCCCAGGTAGAACGCCCAGTGCGACGGGATCCCCTCGGGGGAGAACTTGGCAGCGTCCATCACGCCGAGCAATTGCTCACCGCCGAAAACCGCTGTGGAGTAGCGGAATTCGTCGGTGTCGGAGACCGACTCGGTCTGCCAGCCGAGCACCGCGCGGTAGAAGTCCATCGCCTTGGTGAAATCGCGGGTGGTCAGTTCGTGCCAGACCGGCGCGCCGGCCTCGCCGATCACCTCGAAGCCCTGGTGATCGATGGGCTGCCAGAGGCCGAAGAACGCTCCGGACGGGTCGGTGCCGATGGCCATCCAGCCCTTGTCCTTGACCTCCATCGGTTCGACGCAGGTGGTCCCGCCGGCAGATTTGACCGCGACGGCGGACGCCTGGATGTCGTCGGTGTGGAAGTAGGTGGTCCACGCGTCCGGAGCCGCAGCATCGACCTGGGGGTCCTTCTGCATCAGACCCGCGACGAGGCGACCGTCCTTGGATGCGTTGATGTATCCGCCGTAATCGGGCCCGGTGGCTTCGAAGGTCCAGCCGAACACCGCACCGTAGAACGCCTGCGCGCGGTCGGTGTCGGAGGTGGACAGGTCGATCCAGGTGGGGGCGCCCAGCGGGGCGCGCTCACGGGTAGGCACTTTCGTCTCCTCGAGTGGGTTCTGGTGGGGGGTGTCGTCCATACCGACCGGCGCGCCGGTGAAAACTCATCGCGCGATGCGCAGCACGCGCATCGCGTTTTCCTTGAAGAGCAGCGGCAGCATTGCGGGATCCATGTCGAGGGTCTCGAAGTCGCGACGCCAGCGGTCCACCTGGATGAACGGGAAATCGGTGCCGAACAGCACCTTGGTGCGGAGCTGACGGCCGGCCGCGCGGACGAGCTGAGGGGGGAAGTACTTCGGTGACCAGCCCGACAGGTCGATGTAGACGTTGGATTTGTGGGTCGCGATCGATATCTGGGAGTCGACCCACGGCACCGCGGGATGAGCCATCACGATCGTCAAGTCGGGGAAGTCGGCGGCAACGTCGTCGAGCAGCATCGGGTCGGAGTAGCGCAGCTTGATGCCGTATCCACCGGGTAGGCCCGCGCCCATGCCGGTCTGCCCGGTATGGAACAGCGCAGGCACACCGGCTCGGGCGATGGCCTCGTAGATCGGATAGAACGCGCGGTCGTTGGGTTCGAACCCCTGCATGCTCGGGTGGAACTTGAAGCCCTTGACCCCGTAGTCGTCGACCAGGGACCGGACGCGACCGACGGCGCGCTTGCCTGTCCACGGGTCGACCGTGCCGAACGGGATCAGGATGTCGTTGTTGCGGGCCGCACCGGCAACCATGTCTTCCACCGAGTTCGGTGCGTGGCCCATCGCGGTGGTGGCATCGATGGTGAACACGACCGCGGCGATGTTGCGCTGCCGGTAGTGCTCGGCGAGCGCGTCGACCGTGAACGTGCGCTCGGGCCCGAGCTTGAAGTACTGCCGTGTCGCGGTGATCAGTTCGTCATCGGTCGCCTGATGGCCGCCGCCGTCGACTTCGACATGAGTGTGGATGTCGATAGCCTCGATGGCGTCGAAATCAATACCATACGAATACTTTTCGAGTTGTTCTGCTCCGGCCACGGCTCGAGTCTATCGGGGGGCACCGAGTGCCACGCCGGCGCGTCCCTTGGCACCGGCGAGCCGGCGGCATATCCCGCTCGCCACGTCAGGCGGGTGCGAACACCGCCTTGAACCGGTCGAGCGAATTGCGGATGTCGCCCTTCAGCGCGCCGGCGACCAGCATGCCGATCGGGCCGAACAAGGCGGGCCCGCCGAGATGCACGTCGAGGGTGACTGTCGACTCGTCGGGGCCCTTGGGCTTGACCTTGCCGATCAGCTTGACCTTGACACCGCCTTTGCCGTCACCGTTGAGCGTCATGGCTTCCGGCGGCTTGAAATGCACGATCGTCCATTTGACCCGGTTGGGCATGCCCTTGACCTCGACGATCGATTCGACGACCGCGCCCTTGTCCAGCGTCTCGGGCAACGTGCTGCGCCACACGCGGTGGATGGTCAGCCACTCTTTGTACCGAGACAGGTCCGAGGCGCACCCCCATGCCACCTCCGGCGGCAGCGGAACGTCGACGGAGACAGAAAGTTTTGCCATATGTCAGGTGTTGGGATCGGGCTTGTCGACGGCTTTCTTCGCCGCCTCCTCAGCCTGATCGACAGCGCCCTGGTATTTCCCTTGCGTCTTCTCGTCGACTACGTCGCCCACCTTGTCGATCGCGGCGTCCACCTTGTCGGCGTTCTGTGACAGCAGACCCTTTACCTTGTCCAGCAGACCCATCGGCTCCACCCTTCGTCGGATCGGTCGAGTTGTCTGTGCTCCAGCCTATCGCCACATGTGTCGCCGGTTGCCGGTGACCGCCCCCTGCACCCACCACAGCACTTCCACGATGCCCGCCCCCAGCACACCGATCGTCAGCGCCGCCGTGGTCATCGCGAGGTTGGACGGGTCCAGCATGAACTTCTCCACGGCGAGCGGGATGCTGAAGATCACCACGTACGCCGCCGCCGACAGCCCAACGAGGGCCACGCGCCACCAGGTGTACGGGCGGGCCACCACCGCGAGCACCCAGATCGCGATGATCAGCAGCGTGATCAGTGCGGAGGTGGAGGCCTGGGTTTGCTGGACTGGCGTGGCGTTGCCGCCGCGGTAGGCCAGCAGGTAGCAGGCGAACGTCGCGATGCCGATGACCGCGCCCGACGGCAGCGCGGCCATCATCACCCGCCGCACGAAGCCGGTCTGAGCGCGTTCGTTGTTAGGTGCCAGCGACAGGATGAACGCCGGTATGCCGATCGTGAACCAGGCCGCGATCGTGACGTGGATGGGCTGGAACGGAAACGGCAGCGGCGCGGTGTGGAATATCTGCGAGCCAACGCCGGCGATGCCGACCAGCAACGCCAGCAGCACCGAGTACACCGTCTTGGTCAAAAACAGGTTCGAGACCCGTTCGATGTTGCCGATCACCCGTCGGCCTTCGGCCACCACATATGGCAACGTGGCGAACCTGTTGTCCAGCAACACGATCTGGGCCACCGCCCGTGATGCCGAGCTGCCCGCGCCCATCGCCACACCGATGTCAGCGTCCTTGAGCGCCAGCACGTCGTTGACACCGTCGCCGGTCATCGCCACGGTGTGCGCTCGCGACTGCAAGGCATGCACCATCGCCCGTTTCTGGTCCGGACGAACCCGGCCGAACGTCGTGCACTCCTCCACCACGTCGGCGAGCGCGTCGGGTTCGGCAGGAAGCCGGCGGGCGTCGATCGTCTCGCCCTGCAGACCGAGCGTCGACGCCACCGCGGCGACTGACACCGCGTTGTCGCCGGAGATCACCTTTATCGAAACCTTCTGTGACGCAAAGTATTCGAGTGTTTCACGCGCGTCAGGCCGAACGCGTTGCTCGAGGACGACCAGCGCTGCGGGAGTGATCCGGCCAGGCGCGTCGGGGTGGTCGACGGGCCGGTCGCTGGCGGCGAGCAGCAACACCCGCAGACCTTGCGCGCCGATCGCCTCGGCCTGTTCGGCGACTGGCGACGCCGGGTCCAGCAACACATCGGGCGCGCCGATCACCCAGTTGCCGTGACCTTCGTAGGACACACCACTGAATTTCGTCGCCGACTTGAACGGCGCGACGGCGGTGGCCGTCCAGCCCGGGGGCGGGCCGCACGCCTGTGCGATCGCCTGGATACTCGCGTTGGGGCGGGTGTCGTCGGCAGCCATCGACGCAAGCACGCGGCCTATCTCGCCGGCGCCGTGTTCGTCACACAGCGGCTTTGTGTCGCAGACCCGCATGCCGTTCTCGGTCAGCGTCCCGGTTTTGTCCGCGCAGACGACGTCGACGCGGGCCAACCCCTCGATGGCGGGCAGTTCCTGCACCAGGCACTGGCGACGGCCAAGCCGGACGACGCCGACCGCGAACGCGATCGACGTCATCAGCACCAGCCCCTCGGGCACCATCGGCACGAGCGCGCCGACCATGCGCAGCACCGACTCCCGCCAGCCCACATGGGTGGTGAACAGCTGGGTGTAGATGATCAGCAGACCCGCGGGGTACAGCAGATAGGTGATGAACTGCAGGATCTTGTTGATGCCGGTACGCAGTTCGGATTTCACCAGCGTGAACTTGGCGGCTTCGTCGGCCAGCTTGGCCGCGTAGGCGTCGCGCCCGACGCGCGTCGCCCGGTAGGCGCCGCTGCCCGCGACGACGAAACTGCCCGACATCACGTGATCGCCGCTGTCTTTGGCGATCGGGTCGGCCTCCCCGGTCAGCAGCGATTCGTCGATCTCGAGGTTCATCTCCTCGACGACGTCGCCGTCGACCACGATCTGGTCGCCGGGGCCCAACTCGATGACGTCGTCGAGCACGACCTGACCGGGCAGCAATTCGCGGGTACCGCCCTCGCGGCGCACCACCGGTTTGGCCTGTCCGACGATCGCCAGCTTGTCCAGCGTCTGCTTGGCCCGGAGTTCCTGGATGATGCCGATCCCGCTGTTGGCGATGATCAGCAGGCCGAACAAGCCGTTGATCACCGAACCCGTCGCGAGCACGATCAGCAGCAGCACGCCGAGAATCGCGTTGATGCGGGTGAACACGTTGGCCCGGACGATGTCCGACACGCCGCGCGCGGCGCGGCCGGGAACGTCGTTGGTCTTGCCCTCGGCAACCCGTTGGGCGACTTGGGCATCGGTGAGACCCGTCGACAGCGACACCCGAGCGGCGGAGCCGGCGACATCGAACCCCGTCATGGCCAGCAGCCTAGCCAGTCAGCCGGTCGACGCGGCCGCGCTTGGTGTACACGGTATTAGAACGCCGACGGGTCAGTGCCGCCACCATGCGTCGAATTCGTCAGGGGTGGCAGGGTCGACCCGCTGCCCGGGCTTGGGCACGGTGACCGAGACATCGACCGGCCCGGCCGCCGTCAACAACCGCTCGACGGGCTCGGCCCAGGGGTGCGGAGCCAACCGGAATGTGCCCCAGTGGATCGGCACCAGCAAGCCGGCGTCGGTGATGTCGAGGTGCGCGCGGACGGCTTCCTCGGGGTTCATGTGGATGTCGGGCCATGCGGAGTTGTAGGCGCCGACCGGCATCAGCGTCAGATTGAACGGCCCGTGGTCGGAACCGATGTCGGCGAAGCTCTTCGTGTAGCCGGTGTCACCGCCGAAGTAAACGCGGTGCGACGGGCCGGCCAGCACCCACGATGCCCAAAGTGTGGTGTTGCGGGTCAGGAAGCGGCCGGAGAAATGCCGCGCCGGTGTGCAGACCAGTGTCAGGTCGCCGACACTGCCGGCCTGGCCCCAGTCGCGTTCGACGATCCGCTCGTCGGCGATGCCCCACGTGCGCAAGTGCGCGCCGACGCCGAGCGGCACGAAGAACGGTGCGCGTTGGGTGCGCGCCAACGCCAGAACCGTGTCGATGTCGAGGTGGTCGTAGTGGTCGTGGCTGATCACCACCGCGTCGATCGCCGGCAGGGACTCCAGCGGCGTCGGCACCGGATGCATGCGCTCCGGCCCGACCGCGTGCGACGGCGAGCACCGCCTGCTCCACACCGGATCGGTCAGCACGCGGTAGCCATCGATTTCGAGCAGCGTCGTCGAGTGCCCGTACCAGCTGACCGCAAGCGGGGCCGGTGCAGCGCTGAACCGGTCGGGGGCGACGACCGGGATCGCGTGCGAAGGCCGGCTCCGGCCACTGGCCATGAGCAGTTCGCGAACGATCATCCGTTGTTCTTCGCGGCTCAGCCGCAGTTCCGATGACGGATCGACGTTGAGGAATGCCCCGTCGCGGTAGTGCGGGGAGCCCTGCGCGACGGCGCGGATTGCCAGCGGGCCGGCGCCGAGGGCGGCGGGGGCGCCCTTCAGCGCGCGCAACAGCCAGCCCCCGGTCAGCAGCGTCGCGGTGCCGAAGCCCAGCCGCAGCGCCCCCCGCACCATCTCAGGCGCCCTGGAAGTTGGGTGGTCGCTTTTCGATCCGCGCCACCTGTGCCTCGATGACGTCCTGGCTGCCCCAGGCCTTCTCGAACAGCTCCTTGTGGGTGGGCCGCTGGTCCTCGTAGGCGCCGTCGTCGTTGAGGACGCGTTTGGCGTGTTGCAAGGCCAGCGGGGCCAGGCCCGCGATCTCGGCGGCCCACGCCTGCGCATCGGCGAGCGTGCCGATCCGGTTGGCCATGCCGGTCTGCAGCGCTACGTCGGCGGTCAGCTTCTCCGCCGCCAACAGCATCGCCCGGGCACGCCCGTAACCGGCCAGCGACGACAACCGGCGGATGCTCCAGTTGTCAAGGGCCAGGCCGTATTTGGACGTCGGAAACTGGAAGAACGCGTCCGGAGCAACGACCCGCAGGTCGCAGATCATCGCCAGCTGCAGGCCCGCTCCGATGGCCGGGCCGTTGATCGCCCCGATCACCGGCATGGGGAACTCGTCGATGGCCTTGTTCAATGCGATGAGCCGATCCGGATAGTCGGCGGCGAAGGCGTCTCCCTTCAGGTCGGCGCCGGCGCAGAACACGCTGCCCTGCCCGGTCAGCACGATGGCGCGCACCCCGTCGGCCGCGGCTTTCTCAACCGCTGTGCGCAGGTTGTCGACGAGCTCGGAGTTCAGCGCATTGCGCCGGTCCGGGCGTTGCAGCTCGAGGGTCGTGACGTTGCCGTCGCCGCTCACACCGATCATGTGCGCCACCTTATAGGTGTCAATCGAGCGCAAATCTGCGCCGGGTCACCCTGCGATAGCCGGCCTCCAGCGCGAAGCTGAGCAACAGCACCGCGATCAACGTGATCCAGGTGCTCACCGGTCCGGTGTGGATCGTGTACCCGAGCAGCAGCGCGAACAGTGCGGCGTTCATCGCGACCCCGACCCCCAGCAGCAGCGGGTTGGCACCGGTTTCGCGTCGGACCCGGAAGTGGCCCACCGACACGGTGGCATAGATCAGCAGGAACGCGAGGCTGGCCATCTGCCCGACCGCGGACAGCGGGAAGACCAGGACGAACAACGCGGTGAGTGCGGCCGCGGCGAACAGGCCGCCGGTGCCGCCCAACCACACGTTGCGGGCGAAGTTCTTCGGCATCTCACCGGTGGTGGCGACCAGATAGGCCAGGTTCGCGTCGCCGAACATCGTCGCGTTGACGCCTGACGCGGTGGCCAGCAGCGCGGCGACGCCGATGACGACGAAGCCGACCTGCCCGACGGCGGCCCTGCCCGCCTCCGACAGCACATGACCCTGATTGGCTTCGATCGTCGGCAGGCTCAACAACATCACGACGACCGCGCTCACCAGGACATAGAAGGCGACGACGATCGCCAGCGAGAGGTACATCGCCCGGGGCAGCTGCTTGACCGGATCGCGCATCTCCCCTGCCGAGTTCGTCACGACGCCGAACCCCTCGTACGTGACGAACAGCAGACCCGCCGCGAAGAACACACCGAGGGCGCCCTGGCCGCCGCCGGCGTGGAAGCGCGCGGGGTCGGATTTCATCAGGCCCAGCACCACAAAGGCCAGAAGGATCACAAGTTCTCCCGCGATGATCGCGGTTTCGGCGCGAGCGACGAGCCTGGTACCGACCAGATTGATCACGACCACGGCGACGATGAGTCCGATTGCGATCGCCTTGCCCGACCATTCCGGAGTGTGCCACGGCAGCAGGTCGCGAACGTAGCCCGCGAAGCCGGCCGCGTAGAGCGCCATCGCGATGATCCAGCCGAGGAACTGAAAGACGTTCAGCCCGCCGGAGATCACGCCGTCGCCGAAACAGCGGATCAGAAACTGGGCCGCGCCACCGCGGCTCGGGTAGCGCGCGCCGAGCTTGGCGTAGGAGTACACGCTGAATACCGCGACGAGGCCGCCGACCGCGAACGCCACAGGAATCCACGGGCCGGCCATCGTGCCGGCGAGTCCGAGCAGGGTGTACAGCCCGGCGCCCATCATGCCGCCCACGCCGATCGCCGTGGCGCCGGAAACGGTGATAGCGCCAGAACCCACTGGCTGATCGGGCTTGCTTGGCGGAGCGTTCACCGGCATCACGATAGGGGGCATCGGAGGCGCGACGGGGGCGGATAGCCTTCTGCCGTGAGCCGGATCCGGGCGTCTGAGCTGCGCGACGCGGTGCTCGACCCCGGCTCGTTCGTCAGCTGGGACACCACGCCGCTCGCGGTAGCCGCCGGGCCCGCGTACGCTCGCGAGCTGGCCGAGGCGCGCGAAGCCACCGGGCTCGACGAGTCCGTGGTGACCGGCGAGGGGCGCCTGAACGGCCGTCGCGTCGCGGTGATCGCCTCCGAGTTCGACTTCCTGGGCGGGTCGATCGGCGTCGCGGCCGCGGAGCGGATCACGTCGGCCGTCGAGCGGGCCACCGCCGGGCGGCTGCCGCTGCTGGCCTCGCCGAGTTCGGGCGGCACCCGGATGCAGGAGGGCACCGTCGCGTTTTTGCAGATGGTCAAGATCGCCGCCGCGGTGGAATTGCACAAACGCGCGCACCTGCCCTACCTGGTCTATCTGCGTCACCCCACGACCGGCGGGGTGTTCGCATCATGGGGGTCGCTCGGCCACGTGACGATCGCCCAACCGGGCGCGCTCGTCGGGTTCCTCGGGCCGCGGGTCTACCAGCAGCTCTACGGCGAGCCGTTCCCGCCGAGCATTCAGACGGCCGAGAACCTGCAGCGGCACGGCGTGATCGACGGCGTGGTGCCGCTCAAGTGGCTGCGCCGCACCCTCGAGCGGGCGCTGAAGGTGCTCGTCGACCCGCCGGGGCCGGCGCCGGAGGTGATGGACAACGAGCCGGTGCCCGACGTGCCGGCGTGGGACTCGGTGATCGCGTCGCGGCGACCGGACCGCCCCGGCGTCGGCCAGCTATTGCGCCACGGCGCAACAGAGCGGGTGCTGCTGTCGGGCACCGGTCGGGGCGAGGCGGCGACGACCCTGCTGGCGCTGGCCCGGCTCCGGGGCCAGCCGGCTGTCGTGCTCGGCCAGCAGCGGCTGGTCGGTGGCACGGTCGGGCCTGCCGCACTGCGCGAGGCGCGCCGCGGCATGGCGCTGGCCGCGGGGCTTCGGCTGCCCCTGGTGTTGGTGATCGACACGGCCGGGCCTGCGCTCTCGGCTGAAGCCGAGCAGGGCGGATTGGCCGCCGGGATCGCCCGCTGCCTGGCCGACCTGGTCACCCTGGACACGCCGACGTTGTCGGTGCTGCTCGGGCAGGGCAGCGGCGGGCCGGCGCTGGCGATGGTCCCAGCCGACCGGGTGCTCGCCGCACTGCACGGCTGGCTGGCGCCGTTGCCGCCGGAGGGCGCGTCGGCGATCGTCTACCACGACACCGTACACGCGCCGGAACTGGCTGAGGCACAAGGCATTCGGTCGGCCGACTTGATGCGCTGCGGCATCGTCGATGCGATCGTTGCCGAACGGCCCGACGCCGCCGACGAGCCGGTCGAGTTCTCGAAGCGACTGTCCTGCGCGATCGGCCACGAGTTGCACGAGCTGACGCAGGTGCCCGGGCCGCGGCGGTACGCGCACAGGCTGGCGCGCTACCGCTGGCTTGGGCTGCCGACCAAGTCGTGACCGGCTTGGTGGCATTCTGGCGTTGTGGACTCTCTGCTTCATTTTGCGGGGAATTTCTGGTGGCTGATCTTCCCGCTCGGCGGCGTGATCGGCGGCGCGGTCAGGACGGTCACGGCGGCCAACGAACGCAGGGCCGAGCGCCGGCTCGAGCGTTACCGCCTCAAGCAGCAGGCCAAGATCGCGGCCGCGCAAGCGGCCGGCCGTGCGCGCGACACCGACGCCAACCACAAGCGTGAGATGACACGGGTATTCGACGAGCACAATCAGACCGACGCCCAGTGGTTGTCCTACGAGATGGACATCGCGAAGCTGCTCGACTTCCCGATGATGACCGACATGCGCGAGCCGCTCACGATCGCGTTCCACAAGGCCAAGCGACGGGCCGACCTGCTGCGACCGGACAAGGTCGAGGAGCTGCTCGGCAACCGGGACGCCCAGCTCGAGTACCGCGACGCGGTCCACGACTATGTGAGCGCGTTCGAGATCGCCGAGTCCGAGGCCATCCGCAAACGCCGCAGCGGTTTCTCCTCGGAGGACCAGCAGCGGCTGGAGCGTGCCCAGCATCTGATGCGGCTGGCGTCCGACAGCGCCGCCACCCCGCAGGAGCGCCAGAACGCGTACACCAAGGCCCGCAAGGAACTCGACGGGCTGATTGTGCTGCCGGCGATCACACGGGCCAGCATCGAGCGACGGATCGCGGGCGAGATCGAGGCCTAACCTCCCGCGGGTCAGGGCGTGATCGTCGTGCCCTGGTAGCCGGCAGCACCGAAGCGTTCGCGCGCCGCGGCCAGGATCGCCGCCTTTGTCCGGTCCGAGCTTCGCCTCATGCCAACGATTGTGGGCCAACGGTTGTTGACATTGGCTCCCGGCCCGCGCATAGTGGATGCCAACAAGCGTTGACATAGGAGGGTCACGATGATCACGACGGATGTTCTGGTGGTTGGGGCCGGGCCGACGGGGCTGACCGTGGGCGCGATCCTGGTCCAGAAAGGCGTCGCAACGACGGTGGTCGATGCGCTGGCCGCCGGCGCCAACACGTCCCGCGCGGCGGTGGTTGCCGCGCGGACGCTCGAGGTGCTCGAGCAGGTGGACGTCACCGACCGGCTCGTCAAGGAGGGGATTCACGCGCACGCGTTCTCCATGCGCGACCGCGACCGCGTGCTGATTCCCGTCGACTTCACCAAGCTGCCCACGAAATATCCGTACGCGCTGATGATTTCGCAGGCGGAGACCGAACGCGTGCTGCTGGAGCGGTTCATCGAGCTCGGCGAGGAGGTGCAACGGCCGAAGACGCTGACGTCGCTGTCCCAGGACGCCGACGCGGTGACCGCGACCTTCGACGACGGCACCGCGATCACCGCCCGCTACGTGGTCGGCGCCGACGGCATGCGCAGCACGGTCCGCACACAGGCCGGCATCGGCTTCCGCGGCCACGAGTACGCGGAATCGTTTGCGCTGGCCGACGTCCGCTTACGGGGCGACGTGCCCGACGACGAGATCCTGTTGTGCTACGCGCCGGCCGGGCTGACGGTGGTGGCGCCGCTGCCGGGCGGCATCCACCGCATCGTCGCGCCCGTGCTTGAGGCGCCGGATGTGCCTTCCCGGGAGTTCGTCCAGCAGCTGCTCGACACCCGCGCGTTCGTTCCCGGGCAGGTCAAGGTCGGCGATGTGATCTGGGGATCGCATTTCCGGATCCACCACCGCGTCGCCGACACGTACCGCGCCGGCCGTCTGCTGCTGGCCGGCGACGCCGCGCACGTGCACAGCCCCGCCGGCGGCCAGGGCATGAACCTCGGCATCCAGGACGCGGTCGCGCTGGGCGAGGCGCTCGGTAACGTCCTGGGTGGTGCGCCCGACACCGTGCTCGATACCTACGCGCAGGCGCGGCGGCCGATGGCCCAGCAGGTGCTGACCGTGACCGGACGGCTGACCAGGCTGGCGACACTACCCCGGCCGCTGCGGCCGGTGCGCAACACCGCGATGAGGCTGGCCGCCCACATCCCGGCGGTGCGCAACGGGTTGGCGTGGCGGCTCAGCGGTCTGGTCTACCGCGGAGCAGGCGGCTAGGCACCGATCCGGGGAATGGCGGCCTGCGCGAATTGCTTCAGGACATCGCAATTATCGTCTGTCGCGCGGTACAACCGATCGTGGCTCAGGAGGACGACGAGCATCGCCGGGCTGTCGGCGTTGCCCGACGCCGAGGGAGTGCAGTAGGCGCGGCCGGGCAGGCCGGCCACGTCGTTGCCGGCGCCGACGGCCTGTGTCATCGCGAACTCGGTGGACGCGTCGATCGGCAGGCTTCCGGGCAGCTGCAGCTCAGATATCACCGTTTGATCCGACGCGGTGTAATCGCACATCTGATCCACTGAGCCGGCTTGGTCCCCGACCGGCATCGGCGTCACAGGTTGGGCGCCCAGGAATTTCGCAGCCTCGTCGGTGGTGACCCAGTCGCAGGGCCGGAATGCGGGCGGCTCCGATTGGCCAACCGGGACAACCTGAACTTTCACCGCATCGGCCCGACTGACCGACGTCCCTGCCGACGGGGAGACCGACGTGATCCGGTAGTCGGGCGCCTGGCTGAACACGTCGTGCAGCACGTCGTGACCGTCGGGAGCGGCTGCCTGCGCCAAGTTGAAGCAGAACAGCGACCCGTCGAGGGCTTGACCGACGAGCTGGCCCTTGACGGTTGGAACCGGCCGGGGCCAATGCTGGGCACTGCACGCCTGTTCCGGGGTCGTTGGCGGGGAGCCACTGGGAGGCGGACTGTCGTTGGTCGGCGAGCTGCATCCGCCGAGAAGTATTACGCCACAAGCCGCTGCGAGAAGGATCGGCCGCACATCGCTTAGCGTAGTGACCCACGTTCAAACAGAAGCAATACCTGTCAATCCCCGACGGGGGTCAGGCCGCTGCCGTCTCGTCGCCGAACTGCGTGACATACAACTGCGCGTAGCGGCCGCCCCGGGCGAGCAGCTGCTCATGCGTGCCGCGCTCCACGATTCGGCCATCCTCGACGACCAGAATCACGTCCGCTGCCCGGACGGTCGAGAGCCGGTGGGCGATGACGATCGACGTGCGGCCGGCCAGCGCCTCGCCGAGAGCCTGCTGCACGGCCGCCTCCGACGCGGAGTCCAGCGATGCCGTCGCCTCGTCGAGGACCACGACCCGCGAGCGGCCGAGGAGAAGCCGCGCGATCGTCAGCCGCTGCCGCTGCCCGCCGGACAGCCGGTAACCGCGCTCGCCGACCACGGTGTCCAGGCCGTCGGGCATGCCCGCGACCACATCGGCCAGCCGCGCCCGCTCGAGCGCGTCGGCGAGCTCGTCGTCGGTCGCGTCGGGAGCGGCCAGCTGCAGGTTGGAGCGGATCGACTCATGGAACAGGTGGCCGTCCTGGGTGACCATGCCGACCGTCTCGCGCAGTGAGGCCGTCGTCAGGTCCCGAACGTCGACGCCGGACAGCCGCACCGCACCCGAGTCGACGTCATAGAGCCGGGCCATCAGCGACGCGATCGTCGACTTGCCGGCACCCGACGAGCCGACCACCGCGACAATCTGCCCGGGCACGGCGGTGAACGAAATGCCGTGCAGCACTTCCGCTCCCCCGCGCTCGTCGAGCACCGCCACCTCTTCCAGCGACGCAAGCGACACCTTGTCCGCCGACGGATAGCCGAACCGCACATCCTTGAACTCCACGCAGACCGGGCCGTCTGGCACCGCGACGGCACCCGGCCGTTCGCGAATCAATGGCACCAGGTCCAGCACCTCGAAGACGCGCTCGAAACTGACCAACGCACTGGCGATTTCGACGTGCGCGTTGGCGAGCGCGGTCAGAGGCGCGTAGAGCCGGGTCAGCAGCAGCGCCAGCGACACGATCGCCCCGGCCTGCAGATGACCGCCGATGGCCAGCACACCGCCAAGCCCGTACACCAGTGCCAGCGCCAGCGCCGACATCAACGTCAGCGAATTCATGAACGTCGACTGCAGCATCGAGGATTTGACGCCGATGTCGCGCACCCGGCCGGCCCTCCGCGCGAACTCGGCCGACTCGCGGGCCGGGCTGCCGAACAGCTTGACCAGGGTGGCACCCGGCGCCGAAAACCGCTCTGTCATCTAGGTGTTCATCGTCGCGTTGTGCATCGCGCTTTCACGGCTCAACTTCGCCATCGCCGCGCCGATCCGGCGGGCCGGTACGACGAACAGCGGCATCAGCAGCAGCGAGACCGCCGTGACCTGCCATGAGATTCCGATCATCACCGCCAACGTCAGCGCGAGCGTCACCGCGTTGGACACCACGCCCGAGAGCGTGTCGGAAAACGCCCGCTGGGCACCCATCACGTCGTTGCCGAGCCGACTGACCAGCGCGCCGGTGCGGGTGCGGGTGAAGAACGCGACCGGCATCGCCTGCACGTGGTCGAAGACGGCCGTGCGCAGGTCGAGGATCAGGCCCTCACCGATCGTCGACGACAGCCAGCGGGTGATCAGCGACACGGCGGCCTCGGCCAGGGCCACCGCGGCGATCACCAGCGCCAGCAACACCACGGTGGCCGACGGACCGCCGTGCACAATCGCGTTGACCACCTTGCCGGCGAGCATCGGCGTCGCCACGGTCAGCAGCGCGCTGAGGCAGCTGATCGCGACAAAAGCCCCCAGCCTGCGGTGATGCCGGCTCGCGAAGCGCCAGATGCGTCCCACCAACTTGCGGTCGGCGAGCGAGCGCAGGTTGCCACCCCGAGCATGCATCTGGCGATAGAGGGTGTGCCTGGCTACCGATTCGATGCTCATTGTCCCCACGGTAAAACCTCAACAAAGGTATAGGTCAAACAGCTTCCCCCGTTCGCGCCTCGCGATCAGGCAAAATTGTCCGCATGGACAGTAGTGCCACTTCACCCCGTGTGCTCGTAGTCGACGATGACGACGACGTGCTCGCATCGCTGGAGCGCGGGCTGCGGCTGTCCGGTTTCGACGTGTCGACCGCCAAGGATGGCGCCGAGGCACTGCGCAGCGCGACGGAGACGCGCCCAGACGCGATCGTGCTCGACATCAACATGCCGGTGCTCGACGGCGTCAGCGTGGTGACCGCGTTGCGCGCGATGGACAACGACGTGCCGGTGTGCGTGCTGTCGGCCCGCAGCTCGGTCGACGACCGGGTCGCCGGGCTGGAGGCCGGCGCCGACGACTATCTGGTGAAGCCGTTCGTGCTGGCCGAGCTGGTGGCACGGGTGCGGGCGCTGCTACGCCGCCGCGGGTCGACGGCGACGTTCTCGTCGGAGACCATCCAGGTCGGCCCGCTCGAGGTCGACATCCCAGGGCGGCGGGCCCGGGTCAACGGCGTCGACGTCGACCTGACCAAGCGTGAGTTCGATCTGCTCGCGGTGCTGGCCGAACACAAGACCGCGGTCCTGTCGAGGGCCCAGCTGTTGGAACTGGTGTGGGGCTATGACTTTGCCGCAGACACCAATGTGGTCGACGTGTTCATCGGCTACCTGCGCCGCAAGCTGGAGGCAAACGGCGCCCCCCGGTTGCTGCACACCGTGCGCGGGGTTGGTTTCGTGCTGCGCACGCAATAATTGAGCAGCATGAGCGTGTTGTCGCGCATCCTGGTCCGCACGCCGTCGCTGCGGACCCGGGTGGCGTTCGCGACGGCGATCGGCGCGGCGATCGTGGTGCTGATCGTCGGCATCATCGTGTGGGTCGGCGTCACCAACGACCGCCGGGAGCGGTTGGACCGCCGACTGGACGAGGCCGCAGGGTTCGCGATCCCGTTCATCCCGAGCGGGCTCGGCGAGATCCCGCGCTCACCCAACGACCAGGACGCGATCATCACGGTCCGCAGGGGCAGTCAGGTGACGTCCAACTCGAAAGTGGTGTTGCCGGAGCTGCCGGCCGGGTATGCGGACACCTACGTCAACGCGGTGCGCTACCGCGTCCGCACCGTCGACATCCGGGCGCCCGAGCAGATGTCCGTCGCGGTCGGCGCCACCTACGACGCAACCATCGCCGATACCAACAACCTGCACCGTCGGGTCATCTTGATCTGCTTCTTCGCGATCGGCGCGGCGGCGGTGCTGGGCTGGTTGCTGGCCACGTTCGCGGTGCGTCCGTTCAAACGGTTGGCACAACAGGCCAGACAGATCGACGCGGGCGACGTAGCGCCCGACGTCGAGATCCGCGGCGCCACCGAAGCCGTGGAGATCGCCGACGCCCTCAACGGCATGTTGCAGCGCATCTGGAAGGAGCAGGACCGCACCAAGTCCGCGCTGGCTTCTGCTCGCGACTTCGCGGCGGTGTCCTCGCACGAGCTGCGCACGCCGCTGACCGCGATGCGGACCAACCTCGAGGTGCTGGCCACCCTCGACCTGCCCGACGAGCAGCGCAAGGAAGTGCTCAACGACGTGATCCGCACGCAGTCGCGGATCGAGGCCACGCTGTCGGCGTTGGAGCGGCTGGCCCAGGGCGAGCTGTCGACGTCCGACGACCACGCCCCGGTCGACATCACCGATCTGCTCGACCGGGCCGCGCACGACGCGATGCGCATCTACCCCGACCTCGACGTCTCGCTGATGCCTTCGCCGTCGGTGATCATCGTCGGCCTGCCTGCCGGGCTGCGGTTGGCGGTCGACAACGCGATCGCCAACGCGGTCAAGCACGGCGGCGCGACGCGAATCCAGCTGTCGGCGGTGAGCTCGCGGGCCGGTGTGGAGATCGCGATCGACGACAACGGCTCGGGCGTGCCCGAGGAAGAGCGCAAGGTCGTGTTCGAGCGGTTCTCCCGCGGCTCGACGGCGTCGCACTCGGGCTCGGGTCTGGGGCTGGCACTGGTCGCGCAGCAGGCCGAATTGCACGGCGGCACAGCGTCGCTGGAGGCGAGCCCGCTCGGCGGCGCGCGGCTCCTGTTGAGGCTGCCGGGACCGAAGCCGTGGTGGGAGAAAGGGACGCCGTTCTAGCGGAGAAAGTCGATCTCGGGTTTGCCCGCCATTGTTGTCACGGTAGTCGGGCAGACTGAAGAGGTGGCAGAGGACAAACACACCCTTGAGCGGATCAAGCAGCTCGTTTCCGAGGAGAAGCAGCTACGCGAGAAGCTGCAGCACGGCCAGATCGACCCGTCGGACGAGAAGCAGCGTCTCCGCGCTCTAGAAACCGAGCTGGATCAGTGCTGGGACCTGCTGCGGCAGCGCCGCGCGTTGCGGGAGACCGGTGGCGACCCGAAGCAAGCCCAGGTACGGCCGCCCGGTGAGGTCGAGGGCTATCTGAATTGATGGCGCTGAATTGACGGCGTGATTTACGACGCCATCGTGGTCGGCGGCGGCCACAACGGGCTCGTCGCCGCGGGGTACCTGGGTCGCGCCGGCAAGCGGGTGCTGGTACTGGAGCGGCTGGGCAAGGTTGGCGGCGCGGCGGTGTCGGCGCACGCGTTCGAAGGCGTCGACGCGCGGCTGTCGCGTTACTCGTATCTGGTCAGCCTGCTGCCATCGCGCCTCGTCGACGAGCTCGGCGCCCCCGTGCGCCTGGCGCGGCGCCGCTACTCGTCCTACACGCCTGATCCCTCGCGGCACGGCCGGCACGGGCTGCTGATCGGCCCGCACAGCACTTTCGGCGCGATCGGCGCCGACGCTGACGAGGCCCGTTTCGCCGACTTCTACCGCAGGTGCCGGCTGGTCACCACGTCGTTGTGGCCCACGCTGACCGAGCCGCTGCCGACGCGCAGCGAGGCCCGCAGTCGAGTGCGCGATGAGGCAGCGTGGCACTTCATGTTCGACGAGCCGATCGGGCACGCGATCACCTCCGCGGTCTGCCACGATCTGGTCCGCGGCGTGATGGCCACCGACGCGCTGATCGGCACGTTCGCCCGTGTCGACGACGAGTCGCTGCGCCAGAACGCGTGCTTCCTCTACCACGTACTCGGCGGCGGCACCGGCGACTGGGACGTGCCGATCGGCGGCATGGGTGCGGTGACGGCCGCGCTGTCGGAGGTGGCGATGCAGTACGGCGCCGAAATCGTCACGGGTGCGGATGTTTTCGCGGTCGACCCCGGCGGCGAGGTGCACTACCGGGTGAGGGGAGACGAGCGTCGTGCGCGTGGCACGTTCGTCCTGGCCGGTATCAGCCCGGCCGAGCTGGCGAGGCTGGTGGGCGATCCGGCACCCGTGTCGGCGCCGGGGTCTCAGGTGAAGGTGAACATGATGCTCCGCCGGCTGCCGCGGCTACATGACAGCGATGTCTGCGTCGAGCACGCATTCGGCGGCACGTTTCACGTCAACGAGGGCTTCGGCCAGCTCGAGGCCGCGTATTCGAAGGCGTCCTGCGGCGAGGTGCCCGATCCGATGCCGTGCGAAATCTATTGCCACTCATTGACAGATCCGAGCATCTTGTCCGGCGCGCTGCGGGCTTCGGGCGCGCACACGTTGACGGTGTTCGGGTTGCACACCCCGCACGGCGCGCTCGACGAGGACGGTTTGCGTGAACGACTGACCGACGCGGTGATGGCTTCGGTGAATTCCGTTCTTGCCGAGCCGATTCAGGACGTTCTGATGCAGGACGCGACGGGTCGCGACTGCGTGGAGGTCAAGACGACCTTTGATTTGGAGCGCACGCTCGGCATGACGTCGGGCAACATTTTCCACGGTGCGCTGACATGGCCGTTCGCCGAGGACGACGAGCCGCTCGACACCCCGGCCCGCCGGTGGGGTGTGGCGACATCGCATGATCGAATCATGTTGTGTGGCTCGGGTTCTCGCCGCGGAGGCGGGGTCTCGGGTGTCGGCGGCCACAACGCCGCGATGGCGGTGTTGGAGAGCTAGTGTCTCCGGGCGCAACGAATTCGATTCGGAGGACCTGCGCGGGACGAACCTTGCCGTCGGGTGGCGGCGCGGTGGTACCGCCGTCGGTGGTGACGTACGCGACGCGGCCGTAGTCGTCGGGACCCCGACCCCACGCGACGCTTGAGGGTCCGATCAGCTGCTCGGTGAAGGGCTCACCGGCGACGATGGTGCGGGGCGCATCAGGTTGGGACGGCTGCAATGGGACCCGGTCGATGGTGTTTTCGCGGTGCGTGGCAACGTACGCGACGGCCGCGTTCTCGTCGATGCAGAAGTCGTCGGCCATGGTTCCGCCGGCGACGAATTCGGGTTCGCCGGCCGGCTCGTGCGTGGCCGGATCGACCGGCACGCGCATGAACAACTTCTTCGTCGTCGACGTGTAGTAGAGAAAGTGGGTGCGTGAGGCATACCGGACCCCGTTCACACCGGGCTGCGGGTTGAGCGGGTTGTCGGGATCGAATGCCATGCTGTCGTGATGCAGCCACGTCCGGGACGTCGCGGTGAGACCGTCCTCGGCCAGGTCGACGCGCCAGATCAGGCCCGCAACCGAGTCCGCGATGAGCATGATGCGCGGCGCGATGAGACAGCTCCCGTTGAGCACAGCACCGGTCTGGTCGAAGGTGACGATCCTTGTTGAACTGAGCGGCTGGCCCGGACTCCAGGTGCGCAGGTCGATGCGCTCAAGGGTGGCCACACCGAATGTGTTGATGTAGAACACGTCCGGCTCGGCTTCGACGATGCCCATGGGCAAGTCGTCAAAGGTGTGCACCAGGACCGGTTCGACCGGCAGGTCGGCACCGGGGGCGGGGACATACCAGAGTTCCTTGCGGTTGAGCACTGTGACCAGTATCGAGCCATCCTGGCGCACAACCAGATTCTCGATAAAGAACTGTTCCCCAAACGAGGCGACGGTGGTGAGTTTCGCGCGCGTGACGTTGTCAGTGGTCATTATCGTTCTCCCGTGGTGCCGGGATGTTGAACATGGTCAGCGTGGTGCAGACGCCGTGGTAGACACCGATGAGGGAGGTGATGTCGATCAAACCGGTTGTCCCGAAGGTCTTTTCAACATCATGGTACATCGCGTCATCGACCCTGTGCTGAGTGCACAGTTGTTTGGTTAGTCGATGGGCGAGCTTCTGCTCATCGGTGAGGTCGTCGGGCAGCCCACCGCTGACCAGGGTGTGGATCGCCTCCTCTGATAAGCCGGCCTTGCGCGCGACCGCGGAATGCGCGTAGAGCTCGTAGTCGGCGCGCCAGATCGCGCCCACGGTCAGGATGATCACCTGGCGCACCCGCTCGTCCAGCGAGGTGTTCAGCTGCTCGGCGAACTGCAGCTCCAAGAACTTCGACGCGGTCGCCGGGTTAATCAGCGCGGGGTTGAACGGCCCGATCGGGCGCCCGTCGGCGGTTGCGCTCTGGAACGGCACCCCTTGGGCCCACGGGATCATCGTGGTCATCATCAGATCGAAGATGTCGCGCTGGGCGGCGGTCAAGGTGGCCGGGTCCGTTAGGGGGAGACGCCCGCCGAGGGCAACTGGCGTCAGTTGCCGGTGGCGAGCCGTTTCATCAGGCCAAGAAGTGCCCTCAGATCGCGCTCACTGAGCGCCGCCAGTGAGGCGGGCGCGGGGTCGCTGACGGCCTCGACCAATGCCACCACGTCACGCCCGGCGTCGGTCAGCGACACCAGCTTGCACCGACGGTTCTCCGGGTTGACCCGACGCAGCACCAGGCCCCGTTGCTCCAGGTCGTTGACCGCAACGGTGGCCGCGGGCGCGTCCATGGCGGCTGCCTCGGCGATCTGCTTCACCGTCATCGGGCGAACGGTCAGCCGCCGTAGAATGCGAATCCGGCTGAACGGCAATCCAGTTCGCTCCACGACCGCACGCTTCCAGGTGTCCTTGCCGTCGATGACGAGCGTCGACAATTGGCGCCACACCTGGTCGGCCAGCGCGTTAGGCGGCACGCCGGCTTGCCTCGTGATACTCGGGTCCGGCGATCAGCGGAGCCAGCCGCGCGGCCGATCGGATAGCCGGACGCGAGGTCGACACGACGGCCAGCGCGGTGATGACGACCGCGAGGACAGCGGAAACAAACCACAGCGGGCGGGAGGCGGCGGCGAAATCGGTTCCGGTCGCGGTCAGCGCGGCGCCGGCCAGAGAACCACACAGCGCGACGCCGATGCTCACGCCGACCTGGCGGCTGGTGGAGGCGACGGCGGACGCCGCGCCGGCACGGTCCATCGGCATCCCGCCGACGGCAGCCGTGGTGATGGGTGCGTTGACCATCGCGAAACCGATGCCGAACACCGCGAAAATCCCGATCAGGGCCAACACGTGGGTGGTCGCGTTCAATCGGGTCAGCAGCAAGGTAGCCGTGGTGATCATGACCCCGGCGACCAGCAGCGACGGGCGTGCGCCGAACCGCCCGACGAGCCGTCCGGACAACGGCGAAAACACCAGCGCCGACGCGGCGATCGGCAGATAGAGCATTCCTGTGTGCACGGCCGAATAGTGCCGCTCCTCTTGCAGGTACAACGACATCATGAAGAGGAACGCGCCGTAGATCGCGAACGCGCACACCGCGATCATCGTCGCCGACGCGAACGGGATGCTACGGAAGAATCGCAGGTCGATGAACGGATCGTGGCGTCGCGACTCGTACCAGAGGAAAGTGGCGAACGCGACGACGGCGAGCGCCGCGATAGCCAGCGACAGGGCCGACGTCCAGCCCATCTCGGGTCCCTGGATCAACAGGTAAACGAGGGCGAACAAGAACGTCACCCCCAGCGCCTGACCCGCCGGGTCGACGTCGCGCATCGTGTTCGAGCGCGACTCGGGGACGAAGATCGCCGTCAGTAGGATCGCCGCCGCGCAGATCGGCAGGTTGACCCAGAACACCGACCGCCAGCCGACGAACTCGATCAAGGCGCCACCGACGATCGGGCCCAGCGCCATCGAGATGCCGACCACCGCGCCCCAGACGCCAACCGCGCGGGCGCGTTCAACGCGGCCGGTGAACACCTGTGTGATGATCGACATCGCGACGGGGTTGAGCATCGAGCCGCCGATGGCCTGCACGAACCGGGCCGCGACAAGGACGTGGATGTTCGGCGCCAGGCTGCACAGCAGCGAGCCGGCCGCAAAGACCGTCAGGCCGATCTGGAACACGCGGCGACGGCCGAAGCGGTCCGCCGTTGCCCCGGACAGCAACAGCAGCGACGCGAGCGCCAGCGTGTAGATGTCGATCACCCACTGCAGCTGCGACGCCGACGCTCCGAGTTCGGTGCGAATCGACGGGATCGCGACGTTGACGATCGTCGCGTCCATCGACACGATCAGCAGGCTCAGGCAGCAGCAGATCAAGATGATCACCTTGCGGCGCTGGCTGAGCATGTTTATACAACGATTGTGAAACCACAACCTTCAGCTAGTCGAGGGACACCTAGGGTGAGATGCGTCGCATCGATTGAAGGCGCTGGTCAGCGCCCGTCGACGGGCGCGTAGTCGCGTTCGGTGTAGCCGGTGTAGATCTGGCGTGGCCGGCCGATCTTGCTCGGACCCTCGTCGTGCATCTCCCGCCATTGCGCGATCCAGCCGGGCAGCCGGCCCAGCGCGAACAACACCGTGAACATCCGCGTCGGGAAGCTCATCGCGCGGTAGATCACGCCGGTGTAGAAGTCGACGTTCGGGTAGAGCTTGCGCTCGATGAAGAAGTCATCGGTCAGGGCAACCTCTTCGAGCGCCCTGCCGATGTCCAGCAGGGCGTCGTCGCCGCCGAGCTTGCCGAGGATCTTGTCGGCCTGCTCCTTGACGATGCGTGCCCGCGGGTCGTAGTTCTTGTACACGCGGTGGCCAAAGCCCATCAGCTTGACGCCGTCCTCGCGGTCCTTGACCTTGCGGACGAACTCGCGGACGTCGCCGCCCTCGCTGCGGATCCGCTCGAGCATCTCCAGCACCGCCTGGTTGGCGCCACCGTGCAGGGGGCCCCACAGTGCGTTGATGCCGCCGGAGATCGAGGTGAACAGGTTGGCCTGCGACGAGCCGACCAGCCGCACCGTCGACGTCGAACAGTTCTGTTCGTGGTCGGCGTGCAGGATGAACAGCATGTCCAGCGCCCGGACGAGCTCCGGGTCGACCGCGTAGGGCTCCGCGGGGAACCCGAACGTCATCCGAAGGAAGTTCTCCACCAAGGTCAACGAGTTGTCCGGGTAAAGGAACGGCTGGCCGACAGACTTCTTGTAGGCGTACGCGGCGATGGTGGGCAGCTTGGCCAGCAGCCGGATCGTGGACAGCTCGACCTGTGCGTTGTCCATCGGATCGAGTGAGTCCTGATAGTAGGCCGACAGCGCGTTGACCGCGCTGGACAGCACGGGCATCGGATGGGCGTTGCGCGGGAAGCCGTCGAAGAATCGTTTCAGGTCTTCGTGCAGCAGCGTGTGCCGCTGGATCTGCGTGGTGAACTTGTCCAACTGCTCCTTGGTGGGGAGCTCGCCGTAGATCAGTAGGTAGCTGACCTCGATGAAGTTCGACTTCTCGGCCAGCTGCTCGATCGGGTATCCGCGGTACCGCAGGATCCCGGCGTCGCCGTCGATGTAGGTGATCGCGCTTTCCGTCGAGGCGGTGTTGACGAAGCCGGGGTCGAATGTCGTGTAACCGGACTTCGCGAGTAGAGAATTCAGGTCGATCCCGTCGGCGCCCTCGGTGGCTTTCACGATCTCGAGTTGCAGCTCGCCCCCGGGGTATTGAAGGTTGGCGACCTCGTCGGAAGTGGGGTTATCAGCCACGGGAATCCCTTCTTCGCTGCAGAGCGTGGTGAACTGCCAACAAAACGGTAGTCGCAATTTCGCCAGAGTGCCCAGGCGGGGCGCAAAGGACCGCTAGGCGGGCACCCGCAGGGCCGTCATCAGCTCCGTGAACTGCGCAAACGTGTCTTCGAGTCGACCGACGAGCATGTCGACGGTCACGCGTGGCCAGTCGGTGTTGGGGCCGAGGTCGGAGAGTGCGGTCAACAGGATGGCCGAGAACACCGCGATGGCCAGGTGCAGCTTGCGGTCGTCGAGCCCGACTCCCATCCGCTCGGCGAGCGCCACGGTGACGGCGTGCCTGCGGAATTCGCCCGCCGCCAAGCGCAGTGCCGGCGACGACGTCACGATCCGCGCGGTCGTCAACAGCCGTTCGGCGGTGAATCCGCCCGGCGGCGCGGCGGCCGTCGCGGTAACCATATCGACGTGTGCGGCCCGCAGCGCCTCCAGCTCGCTGAGCTCGGCGGGCTGGCGGGCGAGTTCGACCGCGATCGCGTCGACCATGTCGTCGACGAGCGCCAAGACCACGGCGTCCTTCGTGGCGAAGTACCGACTGAACGTCCGCGGCGACACGTCGGCGACGGCGGCGATCTGGTCGACCGTGGTGTGCTCGAACCCCTGCCGGTCGCACAGCTCGATCGCGGCGTCGATGAGCATCGATCTGGTTCGCTGTTTTTTGCGTTCCCGCAGCCCGGGAACCGCCCCGACTACCTCCACCACGCACTGGATCCTAACGCGCGAAGCTGGCATGCAGGTGCAACTGCCGACTTCCGAAAAACGCGGGAGGTTAACTTTTGTCGAGTTCCGGCCCTTTGACGCGCACGTCAACACCCTGCTCATCCCCCGGGTCGCTTCGCTCCTGCCCCCAGGGGCGGTCAACGCGGTACCTGACGAACACCGGCACCGCCAATGCGGCGATCACGACACCGATCACCACCAGCGCGCCTCCGCCGGCCGCGGCAACCGTGGTACCGACAACCGCCGCGGCGGCGCCGTGAACGGCGTCGGCGAGCCGGGGCCCCCCGGCCACCACCACGGTGAACACCCCCTGCAGCCGGCCGCGCAATTCGTCGGAGGCCGCCTCTTGCAGGATCGTGGACCGGAAGGCCGCCGACGCCATGTCCGCGGCGCCGCCGACGGCCAGAAATATCAGTGCCGCCCACAGCATCGGGCCGGGCCGGCCATGCGCGAAACCGGTGCCAACGCCGAAGCAAACCATCGCCAGACCCCAGATGGCGATCGCGATCACCACGACCAGGCCCTGGCGACGGATCCGTGGCAGCCAGCCCGAGAACACGCCGCCCGCGACGGCGCCGACCGCCATGGCCGCGGCCAGCAGCGCTATCGTGGTGCCGCCTTGCAGTGGCCCGCCGAAGCTTTGGTGGGCGATCTGCGGGAACAGGGCCCTCGGCATCCCGAGGATCATCGCGATCAGGTCGACGACGAACGACATCAGCACGACCGTGTTGCCGGCCAGGTAACGGAAGCCCTCGAAGACGGCGGCGAACCCCCACCGTGACCCCTGGCCGTCACTGGTCGCCCGCAGCGCCGACAGCCGCACCGTCGCCCAGATCGGGGCCACGCAGCACGCCGCGTCGATCAGATAGAGCGTCGACAAGTCGACCCACCGCAACAGCACGCCGGCGAGCAGCGGGCCGACGATCGCGCCGAACTGGAACACGGTCATGTTCAGCGAGTTGGCCGCCGGCAGTTGTTCGCCGGGCAGCATGCGCGGGATAGCCGCCGAACGGGTCGGCTGGTTGATCGCGTAGAACGCCTGCTGGACCGAGAGCAGGGACAGCACCACCCAGACGTTGTTGAGCTCCAGCGCCGCCTGTGCCCACAACAGCACCGATGCCAGCGCCAGCCCGCAGGAGGCGATGATCAGCAGGACCCGACGGTCCATCGCGTCGGCCCAGGCGCCGCCCCACAGCCCGAAGACGACCAGCGGCACCAATGCGAACAGCCCCGCCAGGCCCACGTAGGCCGAGTTCTGCGTCAACGCGTAGAGCTGAACCGGGACCGCGAAAATCGTCAGGTTCGCCCCGATGACGGTGACGATCCCGGCCAGCCACAGCCGACGGAAGTCGGGTGTGCGCAGCGGCGTGGTGTCGGCTAACAGGCTCACGCGATCAGGGCTGCAGGCGTTCGACTCGGCCGGTGCGAGATGTCGCCGACCCGGCGAGGGTCACGCGAATCCTGTTGTGTACCCGGTTTTCCCGGCCCTGCCAGAATTCGACCACCTCGGGCGCGACGAGGTAGCCGCCCCAATTGGGGGGCACCGGCACCTCGGCCGAGTCGGCGAACCGTGCCGTCACTTCGGCGAGCTGATCCAGTAGCGCCGCGCGGGATTCGATCGGCCGGGACTGCTCGGACGCCCACGCGCCGAGCTGAGAGCCGCGCGGCCTCTTGGACCAGTACTCGGCGGTGGCCTGGAGGCTGACCTTGCTGACCGGACCGCGGACGTGTACCTGCCGGCCGAGCGCAAACCAGGGAAAGGTGACCGACGCGTATGGCACACCGGCCAACTCGTCCGCCTTTGCCGAGTCGTAGCTGGTGAAGAATGTGACTCCGGTTTGGTCGACGTCCTTGCACAACACCGACCGGCTCACCGGTCTTCCCGACGCATCGACGGTGGCCAGCACCATCGCGTTCGGCTCGGCTATCCCGGCGCGCTCGGCGTCGCCAATCCACTTGCGCAGCAGGGCAAGCCAGCCATCGGCAAGCCAGTCGAAGTCGAGGTCTGCACTGCCATCCTTCTCCACCGACCCGTACTCGACCCGCATCGCCGCCAGGTGCTCACTACTGGGCTCCACCACCGCCACCACGCTACGCTGGGCCCGTTGCCGACCGGTAGACAGTCGCGGGTGGCCGGGTGCGAGAATCTTGGCATGACTGCGGTGCCGGAGAATTTCGTCAGCGGCCTCGAAGGCGTGGTGGCCTTCACTACCGAGATCGCCGAACCCGACAAGGACGGGGGCGCGCTGCGCTACCGCGGCGTCGACATCGAAGATCTCGTCGACAGGCACGTCACATTCGGAGACGCGTGGGCATTGCTGGTGGACGGCAAGTTCGGCCACGGATTGCCACCGGCCGAGCCATTCCCGCTGCCGATCCACACCGGCGATGTGCGCGTCGACGTGCAGGCCGGGCTCGCAATGCTGGCACCGATCTGGGGCTACCCGCCGATCCTCGACATCGACGACGCGACCGCCCGAGACCAGTTGGCGCGCGCGTCGGTGATGGCGCTGTCTTACGTCGCGCAGTCGGCGCGCGGTATCCACCAACCCGCCGTACCGCAGCGTGAGATCGACCAATGTTCCACCATCACAGAGCGTTTCATGACCCGTTGGCAGGGCGAGCCGGATCCCAGGCATGTGGACGCGATCGACGCGTACTGGGTCACCGCCGCAGAGCACGGTATGAACGCGTCGACATTCACCGCGCGGGTGATCGCCTCAACGGGCGCCGACGTCGCCGCGGCGTTGTCGGGTGCGATCGGCGCGATGAGCGGGCCGCTGCACGGCGGCGCGCCGGCACGGGTGATCCCGATGATCGAGGAAGTCGAACGCAGCGGCGACGCGCGGGCGGTGGTCAGGGGAATCCTGGACCGCAAAGACAAGCTGATGGGCTTCGGGCACCGCGTGTATCGGGCCGAAGACCCGCGTGCCCGCGTGCTGCGCGCAACGGCGAAACGGCTCGAAGCGCCGCGCTATGAGGTGGCGGCGGCGCTGGAGCAGGCGGCGCTGGTCGAGCTGCGTGAGCGCCGACCGGACCGCGCGATCGAGACCAACGTGGAGTTCTGGGCCGCGGTGATCCTCGACTTCGCCGAGGTGCCGGCCAAGATGATGCCGGCGATGTTCACCTGCGGGCGGACGGCGGGGTGGTGTGCCCACATCATGGAGCAGAAGCAATTAGGCAAGCTGGTGCGGCCATCGGCGATATACGTCGGGCCCGGCCCGCGCTCACCGGAGTCGGTGGAGGGCTGGAGCGAGATCGCGCGCGCCGCGGTCTAGGTGTTGTCGGTGCCCCCTGGTTGCATGGGGATGGCAATGAGTCCGGCCCGTATCCGCGGTCGATACGGGTAGCCCCCAACGCGGGGCCGACACAACTGGCAGGAGATCAACATGGCCATCGAAGTTCAGCCCTCACTGTCCCCGCACCTGATCGTCGACGGCGCAGCCGCGGCCATCGACTTCTACGTCAACGCGTTCAATGCCGTTGAACTTGGCCGGGTTCCGGGCCCCGACGGGAGACTGATCCACGCCGCGGTGCAGATCAACGGCTCCACGGTGCTGCTCAATGACGACTTTCCGGAGATGCAGGGCGGCAAGTCCATGACGCCGATCGCGCTCGGCGGCACACCGGTGACCATCCACTTGACGGTGGTCGACGTCGACGCGCGGTTCCAGCAGGCCATCGACGCCGGGGCCACCGTGATCATGGCGCTCGAAGACCAGTTCTGGGGCGATCGGTACGGGGTATTGCGTGACCCGTTCGGGCACCACTGGTCGATGGGTCAGCCGGTCCGCGAGGTCAGCGCGGAAGAAATCCGGAAAGCGGTGAGCCAGCACTGACGGAACGCGGACGCAAGAAGATCCTCTACATCGACCTCGACAACACGATGGTCGACTTCGGCCACCGCATCGAGGGCCTCGACCCGCTGGTGGTGGCGAAGTACCAGGGGCACATGGACGAGGCACCGGGGGTCTTTGCGCTGATGCGATCGATGCCCGGCGCGATCGGAGCGTTCAGCGAACTGTCCGAGTTGTTCGACACCTACCTGTTGTCGACGGCGCCGTGGCGCAACCCGTCCGCCTGGCAGCACAAGATCGAGTGGGTACATGAGCATCTCGGCGGCGAGGAGGACTCACCGGCCTACAAGCGGTTGATCCTCACGCACCACAAGGACCTCAACCGGGGCGACTTCCTGGTCGATGACCGGCCCAACAACGGCGCGGACAGGTTCGAAGGCAAGTGGATTCGCTTCGGGTCGCCCGAATTCCCGGACTGGCAGGCGGTGCTGGAGTACCTGCGGACGCAGGCTTAGCCGCGCAGGAGGCCCGCGACAAGACGCCGTGAGCGCGGCCGGAGCTCGGCCGTGGCCGCGACGGCGAGCATCTCCGCCACGGTGGTGAAGTTGTCGCGGGGCCTGCCGTCGGCCTCGCCGCGCTCGATCTCGGCGCGATCGATCACGCGCCAGCCGGCCCGGTCCACCACGTCGGGTTGCCTGCTCCGCACCAGGCTGTCGAGGGTTCCCGGGGTGCCCTCGGGATCGGCGAGCAACCCGCGGTTGTAGTCATCGACGAGCGCGTTGACGGTCTCCTGCGCGCAGGACTTGTTGGTGCCGATGAACCCCGTGGGGCCCCGCTTGATCCAGCCCGCGACGTAGCAGCCGGGCACCCGCGCTTTGGTCTTCGGGTCGATCACGCGACCGGCGCGGTTCGACACCACCGCGGCGTCCTCGTCGAACGGCAGGCCGGCCACCGGGCGGCCGCGATACCCGATCGAGCTGAGCACCAGCCCGGCGTCGAGTTCCACCGTCTCCTCGGTGCCCGACACGGCGAACTCGATGCCCTCGGCACGAACACCACCCAGGACACGACGCGGCGTCAGCCGATACGC
Source organism: uncultured Actinomycetota bacterium (assembly GCA_963811535.1). Taxonomy (GTDB): domain Bacteria; phylum Actinomycetota; class Actinomycetes; order Mycobacteriales; family Mycobacteriaceae; genus Mycobacterium. The sequence continues at coordinate 1,782,672 of CAWERF010000006.1, forward strand.
CAGCCTGATCCGGGGCGCGTCGTCGGCGTCGTCCGCGACGTCGAGTGAGGACAGCAGCTCGAGCTTGTGGCGGGTCAACGCGTCGGTGCGGGCGGCCAAATCGGCGTGGACCAGTTGGTGATCCGCTGCGCTGAGCACCACCCGCGACGACGACGTCAGGCCGATCATTTCGGGAAGCGTGAACGCTGAGCGCGCGGGCCCGCGGCGCGCGGCGACGACGACCTCGCGCACATTGCTGTCCCGCAACGCGCCGAGCGCGGTCCGTGACACGTCGGTGCCGGCCAGCGTGGCGGGATCGGCGGTCAGAATCCGCGCAACATCCAGCGCGACGTTGCCATTGCCGACGATGACGACCCGTTCGTGGTCCAGCATCACCGGCAGCCCGGCGAAGTCGGGATGGGCGTTGTACCAGGCGACGACCTCGGTCGCGGTGCCGGTGCCGGGCAGCCCGAAGCCGGGAATGTCGAGCCGACGGTCTGATGAGGCGCCGACCGCGTATATCACGGCGTGGTGGTGTTTGCGCAGTTCGTCATGTGAAACATGCTGTCCGACCTCGACATTCAGATAGAAGTGGAAGTCGCGGTCCCGCGACATCCGCTCGAAGAGCCGGGTCACCCGCTTGGTGGTCTGATGGTCGGGCGCCACCCCGGCGCGCACCAGCCCGTAGGGCGTGGGCAGCCGTTCGAAGACGTTGACCACCACTCCGTGCTGCGTCAGCAGTTCGTCGGCGGCATACATCGCGGCCGGACCCGACCCGACCACCGCGACGCGTAGCGGACCGCGGCTGCGTGGCCGGATCATCGGCGCCTCGACCACCCGCGCCAGCCTCGCCGTCGGCGGTAGCTTCTCCCCCGCCGGCCGCTGGGGATAGAACGACGAGTTGATCTCGATGAACGGCAGCTGGGCGGAGGTCAGTTTGGTATCGGGGGCGATCGCGCCGACCGGGCACGCCGAAACGCAGGCGCCACAGTCCACGCAAGCGACCGGATCGACGTGCAGCATCTCGGCGGTACCGAAGCCAGGCTCGTCCGGCGTGGGGTGAATGCAGTTCACCGGACACGCGTAGACGCAGGACCCGTCGCTACAGCACGACTGGGTGATGACGTGCGGCATGTGTTCCTCAGGCCGCCTCAGGCCGCTTCAGGCCGCCGGAACCGTCGAGACGACGTGCTCGCGCTGCGGTTCGCTGCGGTAGCGCGACGGCCGGCCCTCGATCTTGCACATCCGCCACATCAGCCGGGCCATCGGGTTCATCAACCCGACGTCGTAGCAGAGCATCCGGACGTCGCCGAACATGTCGCGCAGCATTTGCCGGGACTCGGGCGACCGGAAGAACACCTCCTTGCGGACCGACCGCGGGATGTCGAATTCGGCCCAAAAGCTCTTCGGCGGCACGACGATGGCCTGGCACAACAGCCGCATGATCCACGGGACGTGCAGCGACAGCCAGAACCGGCGCCGCGGACGCATGTGTGGCACCCGCTTGCGCAGGTACTCGTGGGCAAACGAGATGTGGCGGGCTTCCTCGGCCACGTGGATCGCCATCACCCGCTCCATGATCGGGTGCAGCGACTTGCCCTCACGCAGCACGTTCTTCTGCGTGTGGTCGATCGGCTCCTCACCGGCGAGCACACCGAAGAAGAACGCGACCGGCAGCGGGCCGGCCACCAACGGGATCAACGGAGAGACCCAGCGCAGCACCCTGGGCATGCCCGGAACGTCCACACCCATGCGGTTCACCATCTCCCGAAACATCATGGTGTGGTTGCACTCTTCGACGGATTCGTGCAAGCAGTACCGATATTCGGGCGAGCCGTTCGGCACCCAGAACGTGTACTGCATCAGGCCGCGGATCAGGATGCTTTCGAAGTGCAATCCGACCTTCGCGACGTTGGCCTGCCGCCACATGCCGATCTTGATCTGCTTGTCCAGCGGCTGCGCCTGGTACCAGGGATGGCGGCCCAGCGGGTCGGTCGCGGGAAGCACCCAGCGCGGGTCATTCTCGGTGACAGCGAACTCCGGGGCGTCCCAGTCGATGTCGGTGTAGGGGTTGAAATTGCGGCGCACCGACCCGTCGGACAGCGTGTTCAGCATGTCCACGTATGCCCGGTCTTCCGGGCTGTCCTGGCGAACCTCCATGTTGCGCTTCCAGCGCTTTACCATCCGCGTGCGGGCCATTCGAGCCTCCGTGGGGTTTACATTAGGGCGCTCTATGTACAACGGTACCGCAGGTATCGCATAGTGTCCACTCCCGATTTCTGATGTTTGCTGTAAAGCGTGCCCGGACCCCACGCTGACCGGACGTTCAGGGTCCGTCACTAATCTGAGGGCATGGCCGACAACACGCTGCAAATCCCGGACCAGATCAAACCCGAGGACGGTCGATTCGGCTCGGGGCCGTCGAAGGTGCGGCCGGAACAGTTGGAGGCGCTGGCGACCACCGCCGCCCCGCTGTTCGGCACGTCGCACCGGCAGGCCCCGGTCAAAGACCTCGTCGGCCGGGTGCGGTCCGGCCTCGCCGAGTTGTTCTCGCTGCCCGACGGCTACGAAGTCGTCCTCGGCAATGGTGGTGCCACGGCGTTCTGGGACGCAGCCGCATTCGGCTTGATCGACAAACGCTCGCTGCACCTGGCCTTCGGCGAGTTCAGCTCGAAGTTCGCCTCGGCCGTCGAAAAGAACCCGTTCGTCGGCGAGCCGATCATCGACAAGGCGGAGGCGGGCAGCGCGCCGGAGCCGCGGTCGGATCCGTCGGTCGACGTGATCGCCTGGGCGCACAACGAAACCTCAACCGGCGTGGCGGTGCCGGTGCGCCGGCCGGCGGGCAGCGAGCATGCGCTGGTCGTCATCGACGCCACATCCGCCGCCGGCGGCCTGCCCGTGGATGTTTCCGAAGCCGACGCGTATTACTTTGCGCCACAAAAGAATTTCGCCAGCGACGGTGGTTTGTGGCTGGCGCTGCTCAGCCCGGCCGCACTGGGCCGCATCGAGGCGATCGACGCCGCGGGCCGCTGGGTGCCCGACTTCCTGTCGCTGCCCATCGCGGTGGACAACAGCCGAAAGAACCAGACATACAACACGCCCGCCATCGGCACGCTGGTGCTGATGGCCGAGCAGATCGATTGGTTGCTGGGCAACGGCGGTTTGGAGTGGGCGGTCAAGCGGACCGCCGACTCGTCGCAACGCCTGTACTCGTGGGCCCAGGCGTCGCGCTACGCCACGCCGTTCGTCACCGATCCGGGGCTGCGCTCGCAGGTGGTCGGCACCATCGACTTCTCCGACGACGTCGACGCGAGCGCCGTAGCGAAGGTGCTCCGGGCGAACGGCATCGTCGACACCGAGCCGTACCGCAAACTTGGCCGCAACCAACTCCGGGTGGCGATGTTCCCGGCCGTCGAGCCCGACGACGTCAGCGCTCTGACCGAGTGCGTCGATTGGGTTGTGGAGCGCCTGTGAACTGGGCGGCGATGAGCGCTTGCGCGAAGAGCAGACTGCGGCGATGAGCGCTTGCGCGAAGAGCAGACTGCGGCGTGTCAGCGCCGTTTTCGCTGGTCGTTGCACTAGAGTGCGCACCTGACGGGCTCGGCGCCGCGGCCCGGAGGAGGTCGGCATGCGGGAACTGAAAGTTGTTGGACTCGACGTCGACGGCAAACGCATCATCTGCGAAACCAAGAACCCCGCGGAGACCTTCGTGCTGCGCGCCGATGACCGCCTGCGGGCGGCGGTGTCCGGCGATCAGCCCCGCGCGGGTCAAACCCAAATCGACATCGAGGTCACAAGCGTGCTCACTCCCAAGGAGATTCAGGCCCGGATCCGTTCGGGGGCGTCCATCGAACAGGTCGCCGAGTCCGCAGGCGTCGACGTGTCCAGGGTCGAGCGATTTGCCCACCCGGTGCTGCTGGAGCGCACGCGCGCGGCCGAGCTGGCAACCGCGTCGCACCCGGTTCTGGCTGATGGACCGGCGGTCATGACGCTGCTGGAAACGGTGACGACGGCGCTGGTGGCCCGAGGCCTCGACCACGCCACCACGACCTGGGACGCATGGAAGAACGAAGACGGCCGGTGGACGGTGCGGCTGACATGGCAGGCGGGCCACTCGGACAACCGCGCGCACTTCCGGTTCACGCCCGGCGCTCACGGCGGCACCGCTACCGCGCTTGACGACGCGGCCAGCGAGCTCATCGACCCGAACTTCGACCGCCCGCTGCGCCCTGTCGCGCCGGTGGCCCAACTGGATTTCGACGAGGCGCAACCGACCGAGGACATCGACGAGCTACCCGCACAGCCAACCCGCACGCGTCGCGGCAAGCCGCCGGTGCCGGCGTGGGAAGACGTGCTGCTGGGCGTGCGCTCCGGGGGCCAGCGCTAGCACGCGGGATACCGCGACGGCGTCACGCGTGGTGGAGCGCGATCGCCAACAGCGCCAACCACCCGCCCGCCACTCCTACGCCGCCGCCGAGCACGAACCAGCGCAGCACCGACACGGTCCGCCATCCCCACAGCGTCGGCGCCAGGCCACCGACAGCGACCGCGTTGAGGCCGACCGCCAGCAGCGGATGCACCTGCGCCACCCCGAGGCTGAGCACCACGACCGCCGCGGCCGTCACGGCGGCGGTGAAAGCCGCCACGGTCAGCCCGGTCCCCCACGGCGTGGTGTCGTTGGTCATCGCGCGAGCCTAGCCCGCTCATAGAACGCCAGCGCGGCGGCCGTTGCCACGTTCAACGAATCGGTCCCACGTGCCATCGGGATGCGCACCCGCAATTCGCTGGCACGCATCGCGCGCTCCGTCAGCCCCGGCCCCTCGGCACCCACGAGGATCGCCACCGGATCGCCGGCCACCGCGGCGATCGCGTCGGGCAGTGCGGTGGCCTGCGGATCTGGCGTCAGCGCCAGTAGGCGAAAACCCCAGTCTCGCAACATGTTCAGATCTGACGGCCAGGCGTCGGCACGGGCGTATGGCACCAACAGCGCGTGGCCCATCGACACCCGCACCGCGCGGCGGTACAGCGGATCGGCGCATCCCGGACCGAATATCACCGCGTCCACGCCGAGGCCGGCGGCGTTGCGGAAGATCGACCCGAGGTTCTCGTGGTCGTTGACCCCCTCCAGCACCACCACGGTGCGGGCACCGTCGGCCACCTCGGCAAGCGCGAATAGCGGTGGCCTGCGCGCCGCGGCAAGCACACCACGGTTGAGGTGAAACCCGACCACTCGCGCCATCACCTCGGCGTCGACCCGGTAGTACGGAATGTCGACGCCGGCCAGGTCGGCACTCAGCTCGGCCAGCCGCCGGTCCGTGCCCAGCAACGCGAACGGGGAGAACCGCGAGGCCAGCATCCGCTGGACCACAAGCACCCCTTCGCCGATCACCAACCCCTTCCCCGCCGGAAGGTCTGGTCGGCGGTCGATGCTGTTCAGGTCGCGAAAGTCATCCAGCCGAAAGTCGGCGGGATCGGAGATGTCAACAATGGTGCTCAATCTTCGCTCCGCAAGCGGCGCTAGAAAACGTCACACACTTTGGTCGACGAGGGCCTTCATCAGGTCAGCCGCCTCAATCAGCGTGGCACGTTGGCCGGGTTCCAGCTCGGCCAGCCGGCCGCGCAGCCATTCTTGGCTGGCGCGACGCTCGGACTCGACCAGGTCAACGCCGGCGTCGGATACCGAAACAAGCACCTGACGGCCGTCGAAGGGATGCGGTGTGCGGGCCACGAAGCCGAGTTCGGCCAGCGAAGCGATCACCCGGGTCATCGACGGCGGCCGCACCCGCTCGCGTACCGCCAGGGCGCCGGGTGTCATCGCGCCTTCCTTCGACAGCGTCGACAATGCGGAAAGTTGGGTTAGTGAAACCGGCGACTCGGGTCGCTGGAAACGTAATTGGCGGCCCAATCGAATCACCGCGAGTGCAAGGTCGCTGGCCAGCCGGGTCTCCGCGTCCTTCACGTTGCAAACGTTACGATATCAACCGCCAGTTAGATACGGTAACGACGGAAAATCATTGGGTATTTTCGTAAATCGGCTAAGTTGGTCCCGATGACCGACGACCCGACCGACCCACCGACCGGCGAGCGCGACGACGCCAGCCCCGCCGTCACGCCCCCGCCGCTGCCCGCAATCCTGCTCGACCCGCGGCCCATGATCGCTGTGTGCACGCTGGCCTGGATCGTTGCCGCAGTTCTGGCATTCACGGTGCCGAGCCTGCAGGCATGGCGCCCGGTGACGGTGGCCGGGATGGGCCTGGCCGTGTTGGGGACCCTACTGTTCTTGTGGCAACGTCATGCTGCCCGCAGCGGATCGCGGGGAGCTCAAACCGGGCTTCAATAATTAGACAATTCTTCAACCAGGAGACGCCAATGGCAGCACCGCTATTGCAAGCCGAGATCGACATCAATGCCCCCGTCCAGAAGGTCTGGCAGTTGATTACCGATTTGAATCGAATGCCGGAATGGAGCCCGCAATGCCGAATGATGAGGGCATTGGGGCCGGTCCGCCAGGGCACGCGCACCCTCAATCTCAACCGCCGCAACCGGCTGTTCTGGCCGACCACCAGCACGATCACCGAAGTGATCCCGGAGCAGAAATTGGCATTCCGGGTGAACGCCAACAACACTATCTGGAGCTATGAACTGCAGCCCACGGCCGACGGCACCCGCGTCGTCGAAACCCGCCACGCCGAAAACGGTGTCAAGGCGGCGTCCAACTTCCTGGTCACCACGCTGTTCGGCGGCGTGCCGAACTTCGAACGCGAGCTCGTCGACGGGATGAACGCGTCGCTGGCAAGGATCAAGGCCGCCGCGGAAAACGGTTAGGGCTCGTCGGTTTCCACCATCTCGAGCACCCCGTCGTCGTACGGGTCGTAGCGGGCCGATCCGCTGCCCGGTGGTGCCGAGGTATCGGAGTGGGCGCCGCAGCCGTAGTCGGCGTCGACGACGTGGCCGTCAGCGGAGAGTTCGTTGGCGCAGACACCGAACATCGCGCCGAGCGAGCCCGCCAGCGGCAGGTAGAACGCGCAGTCGCGGCAAACCCGCCGGGTGGAACGGGCCATCGCCGCCTGCGGTCCGTATTCGCCGTCGTGCCAGCGCTGCGCCGCGCCGGCGCGACCCCACTCGCCGAGCACCTGCCTGCGGCCGAAGCCCACCTCGACCGCCACGTCGTCGATCTGCGGATCGCCGGTTGCCAGGTAGCCGGGAACCAGCCGCGGGTCGTCGCCTGCCGGGGCCAGCAGATCGCCCGGGCCGAGATCGCCGGGCCGGACGCGCTCCTCCCACGGCACCCATCGCGGCGGCAGCAGCGCGGTCGGGCCCGGGATCAGCACGACCTCGCTGATCGTCGCGTGGTCGGCACCGGGATGCGCCGCCACCACCACGGCCCACTGCCAGCCTTGGTAGCCGGGCAGTTTGGCCAGGAAGCGGTGTGTCGCGGCGGTCGCGTCGTCGTAACCCACCCCGAGGTAGTCGCCGACGGTGTCCTCACCGCTGAACTCCACGACCGCGGCGCGGGCCTGTTCCACCGCACCGGCGAGCACCGCGTCCAGGCCGGGCGCGGGGATCGCGTCGCCGTCGCGTGTCGCGGTTGGGTTCTTCGCGTCCATCGCCACCCATAGTGCCCGACATGCAGGCCGACAGCCACACCGGGCGGCTACCGGCACCAGCAGTGCGGATGGGGGACAATCGAACCCGTGAGCGGAGCGCGGCGCGACCCTCGGGGCGGCGACCCCAACGGGGATCGCCGCTACTACCCGCCGCGGCCTGTCTCCGGCGCGGCGGATCAGCACCCCGGCATGGCGAACTACCCGAGCGACGGGGAAAAGCACCGCAAGCCGCGCAGGCCGTCGATGCCCAGCGCGAACCGATACCTGCCGCCGCTAGACGATCCGGCGTCGGAGTACAGGTCGACGCCGCCGCGGGTGGGCTCAGCCGGCGGTGAGCGCGTCACCGTCACACGCGCCGCGGCGATGCGCAGCCGCGAAATGGGCTCGAAGATGTACGGGCTGTTCCACCGCGCCGCGACGGCCGACGGGGCGGACAAGTCCGGCCTGACCGCGCTCACCTATCCGGTCATGGCCAATTTCGCGGTCGACGCCGCGATGGCCGTCGCCCTGGCCAACACGCTGTTCTTCGCCGCCGCCTCGGCCGAGAGCAAGGGCAAGGTTGCGCTGTACCTGTTGATCACGATCGCGCCGTTCGCGGTGATCGCGCCGCTGATCGGCCCCGCGCTGGACCGGGTGCAGCACGGCCGCCGCGTCGCGTTGGCGATGTCGTTCGTGCTGCGAACCGGTTTCGCGATCGTCCTGATCGCCAACTACGACGGCGCCACCGGCGGCTATCCCGGCTGGGTTTTGTATCCGTGCGCGCTGATGATGATGGTGCTGTCAAAGTCGTTCAGCGTGCTGCGCAGCGCGGTGACACCACGCGTGATGCCGCCGACGATCGACCTGGTGCGGGTGAACTCGCGGCTGACGGTCTTCGGGCTGATCGGGGGCACCATCGTCGGCGGCGGGATCGCCGCGGGCATCGAGTACGTGTTCACGAAGGTGTTTCACCTGCCCGGGGCGTTGTTCGTTGTCGTGATCGTGACAATTGCCGGCGCGTGGTTGTCGATGCAGATCCCGCGTTGGGTGGAGGTCACCGAGGGGGAGGTTCCGGCGACTCTGACCTACCACGGCCGCAGCGGCCCGCTGCGCCCTAGGCCGCCCGAAGGGCGCAAGCAGAGTAAGCCGCGACAACCTTTGGGCCGCAACATCATTGCCGCGCTGTGGGGCAACGTCACGATCAAGATGATGGTCGGGTTCCTGTTCCTGTACCCGGCGTTCGTCGCCAAGGCGCACCAGGCCAGCGGCTGGGTGCAGCTCGGCATGCTGGGCCTCATCGGTGCGGCGGCCACCGTCGGAAACTTCGGCGGCAACGCACTGGCCGCCCGGCTGAAGCTGGGCCGGCCGTCGCTGCTGGTGGTGCGCTGCGCCACCGCGGTCACCGTTTTCGCGTTGGCGGCAGCATTCGCCGGGGACCTGCTCGTCGCCGCCATTGCGACGTTGGTGACGGCGGGCTCCAGCGCGATCGCGAAGGCATCGCTTGATGCGTCCCTGCAGGACGACTTGCCGGAGAAGTCGCGGGCATCGGCGTTCGGTCGGTCCGAGTCGCTGCTGCAGCTGGCGTGGGTGGCGGGCGGCGCGATCGGCGTACTGGTCTACACCGAGCTGTGGGTCGGATTCACCGCGATCTCGGCGTTCCTGATCCTCGGGCTGGCGCAGACCGTCGTCAGCTACCGCGGCGAGTCCCTGATCCCCGGCTTCGGTGGCAACCGGCCGATCGTCGCCGAGCCGGAGGGCAGGCGAGAAGACGGTGCGACCGCGGTGGTGACGTCCGAGTGAGGCGCGTCGTCAGCGTGCTGGCGGCGGTGGTCGTGGTGGTCGCCGTCATCGTCGGGGTCAGCGTGTGGCTGGTGGTGCGCGGCAAACCGCCGCAGTATCCGGAGATCAGCGCGTACTCGCGCGGGCATCTGACGCGTGTGGGCCCGTACCGTTACTGCAACGTGCTCAACCTCAACGAGTGCCAGAACCCGCAGACACAGGGTGAATTGCCGGTCAACGAGCGCTATCCCGTGCAGTTGTCGGTGCCGACGTCGATCGGCCACGCGCCGTGGCGGCTGCTGCGGGTCTACGAGGATCCCCGCGACACCACCACGACGCTGTACCGTCCCGACACCAGCCTGGCCGTCACGATTGGAACCGCGGATCCGCAGCGCGGACGGCTGATGGGCGTGGCGGTTCAACTGCTCACACTGGTCATCGACCAGAACGGCGAATTGGCCGACGTGCCGCATGCCGAATGGTCGGTGCGCATGGTCTGGTCCTAGGCCGGCTGCGCCCCGTGACCGGGCAGCACCCGCTCGCCTTCGACGGGCGGGCCCGGCGGTGTCCCGTCGCCGAATGGCCTGCCGCCTAACGTTTCACGTCCGTGCGGTGTCAGCCAGTTGGACAGGTCAGGGCCTTTCGGGACGATGCGGGTGGGGTTGATGTCGGCATGCACGATGTAGTAGTGCTGCTTGATCTGCACGAAGTCGATGGTGTCGCCGAAGCCCGGCGTCTGGAACAGGTCACGCGCATAAGCCCACAGGACGGGCATTTCGGACAGCTTCTGCCGATTGCATTTGAAGTGCCCGTGATAGACGGCGTCGAACCGCGCGAGCGTCGTGAACAGCCGGACGTCGGCCTCGGTGATGGTGTCGCCCACCAGGTATCGCCGGTCTTGCAGCCGCTCGCTGACCCAGTCGAGCGCGGAGAACAGTCGGTCGTAGGCGGCGTCGTAGGCCTGCTGCGAGCCGGCGAAGCCGCAGCGGTCCACACCGTTGTTGATCTCGGTGTAGATCCGCCGGGCGACCCCGGTGATCTCGCTCCGTAGCGGCTCCGGATACAGCCGGGGTGCGCCGTCGCGGTGATACTGCGTCCATTCGGTGGAGAAGTCGAGCGCGATCTGCGCGAAGTCGTTGGTGACGACCTGGCCGGTGGGGACGTCGACGATCGCGGGCACGGTGATGCCCTTCGGGTAGTTCGGGAAGCGCGCGAAGTACGCGTCCTGCAGGCGCGGAATGTTGAGCACGGGGTCGACGCCGCCCGGGTCGAGGTCGAACGTCCAGCTGCGCTTGTCGTGGGTCGGCCCGCAAAAGCCAATGGATAGAACGTTTTCCAGACCGAGCAGGCGCCGGACGATGATGGTGCGGTTGGCCCACGGGCAGGCGCGGGCGACGATCAGGCGGTAGCGGCCCGGTTCGACGGGATACCCGTCACGCCCGTCGGGGGTGATGTGGGTGGTGATGTAGTCGCTATCGCGTTCAAATTCGCCGCCAGCGGCAACATAGGAGCCCATTGGCTCATTGTCGAACATCTCAGTGACGGCACTTCTCGAAGGTGTTGATCAGTGCCTGTTCGTCCGGCGGGGGTTGGTATTTCCGTGGTGTGCAGCCGCCAATCGTGATGGCCACCGGCGCGGTCGCCTGCCCGTAATAATTGATGTGCCCCTGGATCTGATCACCCGCGGTGTAGCGCACCGGCGGGGGCAGCGTCGCGACAATCGGCAGGTGCTGTCTGGCCAGCTGCAGCGCCACCCCGGCGTCGCTGGAGACGGTCTGCTCCGAGACCCACAGCGGACCGGTCGTCGGCCCGTTGATGGTCAGCGCATCGACATGTGGAATCGACTGATCGGCGTTGAGCTTGTTGAAGACATCGAGCTCTTGGGGGGTGGGAAAACGCTTCGCGGTATTGATGTCCGCCGGATGTTGCTTGCCCGCACTGATGGTCCAGTCGCCGCTGCCAAGCTCGGCGAACTTGGCGGCCAAAGTTGTGCTCGTGGCGGCCACAGCTGTGTAGTCGGCGTTGTCCGGGAGGTTGATGGTGCCGCCGCTGGGGTGGCCGCCGTCGCGATCAACCCGCGGGTCGGTGCCGTGGCTGACCGTTGCGTGCAGTCGAACCGTCGATCCGGGGAATTCCCGGCGGATGGCCACCCAGTCGCGTGCCTGCTGGGTGATCTGGTCGCCGTTGGTGATCGCACGGTCGTTGTTGTCGATCGCGAACACGTCCCCGCCACTGCGGACGTCGAATTCGGTTTGGTATCCGCGATAGTCGACGCTGCGGAGATTGTCCAGGTACCGCGATGTGATGGCCGCGAGCTGATCGCCGGTGATGTTGTCGGCCACGTCGACGTCCAGTTCGATGTAGACGCGCGCCTCCGCCGAGTTGTCGGCCGTGCTGCTGCCGGCGCCAACCACGCCGGGCATGCCGCGAATCTGTTGGGTCAGCGCGTCGACCTCGGCGCGGCGGTCCGGCGGGTTGGCGTTACAAGCGGCCAGTATCGCCGCGACGACCAGAACGAAGACGACACACAGCCGCCGCAATCGGGACACGACGAGTGTTCGATCCGACAAAACTCAGGCGTCGAGTTCGCGCGCGACGGCCTTGACGACCTCGGAGACTCGACGCGCGGTCTTGCGGTCCGGGTAGCGGCCCTTGCGCAGCTCGGGCTGCACCGCGGACTCCAGCAGCGTGATCATGTCCTCGACCATGCCGTGCAGTTCGTCGGGCGAGTGCTTGTGCTCGGCCGGCCCGGCTTCGCGTCGGTTCCGCAGCGGCGAGGGCGGTGGGTCGATCAGCTTGAGGCTCAGCGCCTGCGGGCCGCGACGGCCCGACGCGACGCCGAACTCGACGCGCTGGCCGGACTTGAGACCTTCCACGCCGGCCGGCAACGCCGACGACCGGATGTAGACGTCCTCACCGTCTTCCTGGGACAGGAAGCCGAAGCCCTTCTCCGCGTCGTACCACTTCACCCTGCCCGTCGGCACTGGTCTCACCTGCTGTCTTTCACGGTTCATCGCACAAATCGCGCCCCGCAGCGCAGGACGCGATGCAGGTGATCCTACTCGGCTCGCACCCCGTCCAGCACCCCTGTTTACTCGGTAGGCTAAGGCAATCGCTGGAGGAACAATGCGCCTGATCCTGAACATCATCTGGTTGGTATTCGGCGGCCTCTGGCTGGCGCTTGGCTACCTCCTCGCCGCGCTGGTGTGCTTCATCCTGATCATCACGATCCCGTTCGGCTTCGCCGCGTTGCGTATCGCGTCCTACGCGCTGTGGCCGTTCGGCCGCACGATCATCAGCAAGCCGGGGGATCGTCCCGGCGCGCTGATCGGGAACATCATCTGGGTAGTGCTGTTCGGGATCTGGCTCGCGATCGGGCACCTGGTGACGGCAGTGGCGATGGCGATCACAATCATTGGAATACCGTTGGCGCTGGCGAACTTGAAGCTCATACCGGTCTCGCTGGTGCCGCTGGGCAAGGAGATCGTTCCGGTCGACGAGACGAAGGTGGCCAGATGACGGTAACGGCGTTGGGTCTGCCGTCGGTGCTGCGTCGCACCGACCCGACGGAGCCTGCCGTGCCCACCGACGGTCCGCTGGTGGACGGCTACGGACGGGTGGCCACCGACCTGCGGGTGTCGCTGACCGACCGGTGCAACCTGCGCTGCACGTACTGCATGCCCGCCGAGGGGCTCGACTGGTTGCCCACCGAACGATTGCTGCGTCGTGACGAGCTGATCCGCCTGATGCGGATCGCGGTCAACCGGCTGGGCATCACGAATGTGCGGTTCACGGGCGGGGAGCCGCTGCTGGTGAAGCACCTCGAGGAGATCGTCGCCGCGACCGCGCAACTGCGGCCCCGGCCGGAGATCGCGCTGACCACCAACGGTGTTGGCCTGTCGCGGCGCGCCGCGGCGCTGGCACGGGCGGGGCTGGACCGGGTCAACGTCTCGTTGGACAGTGTGGACGCCGCCCGATTCGCCGCGATCACCCGGCGCAACCGGCTGCCCGATGTGTTGGAGGGCCTGAAGGCGGCCCGCGCGGCGGGCCTGGATCCGGTCAAGGTCAACGCCGTTCTGGACCCGGCCACGGGCCGTGATGACGCGGTCGCGCTGCTGCGTTTATGCCTCGACCACGGGTACCAGCTGCGCATCATCGAGCAGATGCCGCTGGATGCCGAGCATCGCTGGCGCCGCGGCGAGGCGCTGACCGCCGACGACGTGCTGGCGGCGCTGCGGCGCCACTTCTCGCTACGGCCGGACACCGCGCCACGCGGCTCGGCCCCCGCCGAGCTGTGGCAGGTCGACGGCGGGCCGGCAACCGTTGGGGTGATCGCGTCGGTCACCCACGCGTTCTGCTCGGACTGCGACCGCACCCGGCTGACCGCCGACGGCCAAATCCGCAGCTGCCTGTTCGCCACCGAGGAGACCGATCTGCTCGGGCTATTACGGGGCGGCGCCGACGATGCGGCGGTGGAAGCTGGGTGGCGCACCGCGATGTGGGGCAAGCCGGCCGGCCACGGCATCAACGATCCGGATTTCGTCCAGCCGGCCCGGCCGATGAGCGCGATCGGCGGATGAGATGGCCCGGCTGCGATGACTGATGTGTCGACGCGATTGCGGGTGACGGTGCGGTACTTCGCGGCCGCCCGGGCGGCCGCGGGAACTGAGGCGCAGACACTGGTCCTCGGGGCGGGCGCAACGCTGTCCGATCTCGTCGGCGTGCTCGCCGAAGGCAATCCCCAACTGGCGAAAGTGCTCGAGCGGTGCTGCTATCTATGCGACGAAGTGGCGGTGCGCGACACGTCGATGACGCTGAGATCGGGCCAGACCATCGATGTGCTTCCACCGTTTGCGGGCGGGTGACAGTGATTTACGTCACATAACGGAATGGTCACAAGCTGGCTACGGAGAGGTGGAGTCGCGGGGACACCAGCGAAAACGCCATTTTTACTTGGGGTTTTAGAGCCCTATTAGACTTTGCCGGGCCGCGAAACGCCGTGTTTGGCAAAAGATGACGGATGTGATCTGAACCGTTACGGTCCTTCATCAAGCCTGCCGGCCCCATAACGGTTGGCCCTCCTTGCCTTTCGCGCCTAACTCCATCCGTTGGGCAAGGACAACAACGAACACGATGGATGGAGGCGGGGGACCCAACCGGTCCACCGAACCAGGAACAACGGACCTGGGGCCGCTTTGCGGCTCCTGGGGGTGAAGCCGCGCTGAATTCAGCCATGGATTCGGCACCGGCCGGGCGACCTCTCCAGCCCGAACCCGACAGCTGACCTCGCGGGCGCATACAGAGAGGACAACCGGACGTATGAGCGGACGTCATCGCAAGCCCACTTCATCTTCAGTCGGCGTCGCAAAACTCGCCTTTACCGGCGCGGTCATCGGGGGCGGTGGGCTCGCGCTTGCCGGCCACGCGAATGCGGCCACCGATGGTGAATGGGACCAGGTAGCCCGCTGCGAATCCGGCGGCAACTGGGCCATCAACACTGGTAACGGCTATCAGGGTGGGCTGCAGTTCACGCAAGGCACCTGGGCCGCGCACGGCGGCGGGCAATTCGCCGCGGCCGCGAACATGGCCACCAAGGACCAGCAGATCGTCGTCGCGGAGCGCGTGCTGGGGACGCAGGGCCGCGGTGCCTGGCCCGTCTGCGGGCACGGCCTGTCGGCGGCCACGCCGCGCAACGTCCTCCCGACGAGCGCACGCGCCGACGCACCGGCTCCCGAAGCTCCCCCGCCGGACGCGCCGCCACCCGACGCGCCCCCGCCGGACGCGCCGCCGCCTGCTGCGGCACCCGACCAGGGCGTCGTCGAAACCGCGGCCCTCGACGCGCCGCCACCCGACGCACCGCCACCCGACGCACCGCCACCCGACGCACCGCCACCCGACGCGCCGCCACCGGCACCGGCGCCCGATGCGCCGCCCGCGCCGGCACCGGACGACGTGGTCGTTCCGCCGCCCGCCGACGATCCCTCGCTTCCGGCCCCGGCCGATGCCGTCATCGTCGACACTTCCGCCGCGCTCGATGCGCCCGCGCCGGACGCCCCTGACTCGGCCGCCCCTGACTCGGCCGTCATCGACAAGACGTCACTGGACGCACCTCAGGCACCCGCGCCGAACGACCCGGCCCCCGCGCCATCGGCGCCGGATCCGTTCGGCGCGGCGGCGAACGCGCTGCCAAACATCCCCGGGCCCGTTTATGACGCCGCCAACCAGGCCGCAACGACCGGCCAGGTGCCGAATTTGCCCAACGGTGTCCCGCACCTGCCCAGCCCCGACAACCTGCCGCCCGGAACCACAGAGGACAGTCCGAGCCAGCAGCCTGGGCAGGGCCCGAACATGACTTACCTGCGGGAGCTGTGGCAGGCGGTCAAGACGCAGCAGATCAGCCCGCACGACGCGCTCCTGGGCCTGTCGCAGCGGCCGCTCGACTCCACACCGCCCCCCGGTCAGGCCGCGGGTCCGCAGGATTCCGGCCCGGCTCCGGGGCCTGCCCTTGCACCGGCGCCCGCGCCGCCGCAGTAGTCCCTTAGGCGGAGCCGACCCATTCGTCGGTGCCGTCGGTGAAGAACTGGTGCTTCCACACCGGTAGCTGCGCCTTGACGGCGTCGACCAACCGCCAACAGGTCTGAAACGCCGTCCCGCGGTGATCGGCGGCCACGGCTGCCACCAGCGCGGCCTCCCCTACGGCCAGGGTGCCAACGCGGTGGCTGGCCGCCACCGCGCGGACGCCTTCGGTGGCTGCGACTTCCGCGAGGACGGCGGCGAGGACCTGCTGAGCCGTGGGATGCGCTGAGTACTCCAGCCGCACCACGGACCGTCCGACATCGTGGTCGCGGATCACGCCGGCGAACCCGACCACCGCGCCCGCGGCGTGGTGAGCCACCAGCGCCTCGTGCTCGGCGAGGTCGATCGGCCGCGCCGTGATCTCGGCGCGCAGCACGACGCTCACCGCGGGTGGTCCTTCCCGCCCAGCTGGTCCAGCGCATGGTCCAGCACGTCGGCCAGCACTGTCAGACCATCGCGCACGCCGCCCGGCGAACCGGGCAGGTTGACGATCAGCGAGCGGCCGGCGACGCCGCACAGCCCGCGGGACAGCACGGCGGTCGGCACCTTGGGCAGCCCGGCGCGCCGGATCGCGTCGGCCAGGCCCGGCACCTCGTAGTCGAGCACGCGGGCGGTCTGCTCGGGAGTGGCGTCAGTCGGCGAAAGGCCGGTGCCACCGGATGTGATGACGACGTCCGCGTGCTCGGCGATCGCCTCACGCAACGCCAGACCGACCGCGTCACCGTCGGCGACCACCACCGGATCGGCCACCGCGAAATCGTGTTCGATGAGCCAGTCGACGAGGATCGGCCCGCAGCGGTCTTCGTACTGCCCGGTGGCCGCCCGCGTCGAAGCGATGACGACCCACGCCGAGCGCGTCATCTCGTCCAACTGCCGGACCGGCCACCCTCTTTGCGCAGCACCCGGACGTCGTCGATACGGGCGGCCGGGTCGACGGCCTTGACCATGTCGTAGAGCGTCAGCGCCGCCACGCTGACCGCGGTGAGTGCCTCCATCTCGACCCCGGTGCGGTCGGTGGTGCGCACGGTCGCGGTGATCGCGATTTCGGCATCGCCGACCTCGAAGTCGACGTCGACACCGGTCAGCGCGAGGTGGTGGCACAGCGGGATCAGGTCGCTGGTGCGCTTGGCGGCCAGGATGCCCGCGACGCGCGCGGTGGCCAGTGCGTCGCCCTTGGGCAGGCCACCGGCTGAGATCAGCGTTACGACCTCTGGTGTCGTCGTAAACATTCCGGCCGCAAGCGCGGTGCGCTTCGTGGGCGCCTTGTCGGTGACGTCGACCATGTGGGCCGCTCCCTGTTCGTCGAGGTGCGAGAGCCGGCCGCTGTCGGACACCGGACGCTACTTGTTGATGACCGTGACCGGGTGGGTGTACGGCAACTGTTCGGCAGGCAGCGGGAACGCGATGTCCCCGTACGGCGACAACGCGCCGGTGCGGTCGGCGGCAACCTCACTGATGGCGTGCTCGTCGCCTTCTTCGTGCACGGGCCAGCCGTTGTCGACGTACCGGCGCTTTTCTGGTTTGTTGACAGCCACAACCACATTCTGACAGGCGACGCGACCGGCCGCGAGCAGGCCCGACTGCTTTACGCTGGTCAGCAATGACCGCACACTCTCCGGGCACGTCTTTGAGTGCCTGGCTGGCCGACCTGCCCGACGAGCGGCTGGTCCGCCTGCTGGAGCTACGACCAGACCTCACCCAGCCCCCGCCGGGCAGCATCGCGGCGCTTGCGGCGCGCGCGCAAGCCCGCCAGTCGGTCAAGGCCGCCACCGACGAACTGGACTTCCTCTCGCTCGCGCTCATCGACGCGCTGCTGGTGCTGCACGCCGACACGACGGGAGTCCCGGTCGCCAAGCTGGTCGCGCTGATCGGCGATCGCGCACCCGAGACCATGGTTACGGCCGCGCTCGACGACCTGCGGGAGCGGGGCCTGGCGTGGGGTGACGCCGCGGTCCGAGTGGTCGCGGAGGCCGCCGCCGGGCTGCCGTGGCACCCGGGTCAGGTCGTGCTCGAGGACACCCAACGAACGCCAGACGAGATCGCAGCGCGGATCGACGCGGTCGACGAGGCGCTGCGGGCGCTACTCGAGCGCCTCGTCGCGGGCTCTCCGGTGGGACGCACCCGCGATGCGGCGCCCGGCACGCCCGCCGACCGTCCGGTGCAGCGGCTGCTCGCCGCCGGGCTGCTGAGGCAGGTCGACAACGAGACGGTGATCCTGCCGCGGCAGGTCGGGCAGGTGTTGCGGGGTGAGCGGCCCGGCCCGGTCAGCCTCGCGGCCCCCGAACCGCGGGCGACCACCACGACGGCATCCGACGCCGACGCCGCCGCGGCCGGCGCGGTCATCGACCTGCTGCGCGAGACGGAACTCGTGCTCGAAACCCTCGGTGCCGCACCGGTTCCGGAGCTGCGCAGCGGCGGCCTCGGGATCCGCGAGCTCAAGCGGCTGGCCAAACTCACCGGGATCGACGAGCGGCGGCTCGGCCTGATCCTGGAGGTCGGTGCCGCGGCCGGTTTGATCGCCGCGGGCGCACCGGATCCCGAGCCGCCCGACCTCGACGGGCCGTGCTGGGCACCGACCGTTCAGGCGGATCGCTTCGTCGAAGCCACCGCGGCCGCACAGTGGCAACTGCTCGCCGCCACCTGGCTGGACCTGCCGGCCCGCCCCAGCCTCATCGGCAGGCGGGGGCACGAGAACAAACCGATGGCGGCGTTGTCCTCCGCGTTGTTCTCGGCGGCGGCGCCGCTGGACCGCAAGCTGCTGCTGGGCCTGCTGGGGGAGCTGCCGCTCGGCGCGGGCCTCGACGCGGCCGAGGCCTCGCGGCTGCTGCTGTGGCGCCGGCCGCGCTGGTCGATGCGGCTGCAAATCCAGCCGGTGACCGACCTGCTCGACGAGGCGACCATCCTGGGCCTCGTCGGCCGCGGCGCGCTCACCACGCCCGCCCGGGCGTTGGTCTTCAGTGCCGACGCCGACGCGGCGTCGGTGGCGATGGCCCGCGTGCTGCCCGAGCCCATCGACCATTTCCTGCTGCAGGCGGACCTGACCGTGGTGGTGCCCGGGCCGCTGAACCGCGAGCTGTCCGAGCAGCTGGCGCGCGTCGCGACCGTGGAGTCGGCGGGGGCCGCGATGGTGTACCGGATCAGCGAGTCGTCGATCCGGCGTGCGCTCGACGCGGGCCGCAGCGCAAGCGCGTTGCACGCGTTCTTCCGGACGCACTCCAAAACTCCTGTTCCGCAAGGACTTACGTATCTGATCGACGATGTGGCGCGGCGGCACGGACAGCTGCGCGTCGGGATGGCCAGCTCGTTCGTCCGCTGCGAGGACCCCGCGCTGCTCGCACAGGTGGTCGCCACGTCGGCCGCCGACGCGCTGGAGTTGCGGCTGCTGGCGCCGACGGTCGCGGTGGCACAGGCGCCGATCGGCGAGGTGCTGGCCGGGTTGCGCGACGCCGGGTTCGCCCCGGCCGCCGAAGACTCGTCGGGAACGATCGTCGATCTGCGGGCGCGTGGCGCCCGAGTGACTGCCGCGCCGCACCGGCGATTGCACCGACTGCTCACCACGCCGCGCACCCAGACGTTGGAGGCGATCGTCGCGATGCTGCGCAAAGTCGCGGCGGCCCCCACGACGCGGGTCGACCCCGCGACCGCGGTGTTGCTGCTGCAGCAGGCGGTCCGGGACCAGACCTCCGTGGTGATGGGTTATGTCGACCCGGCGGGCGTCGCCACCCAGCGGGTCATCTCGCCGATCAGCGTGCGAGGCGGCCAGCTGATGGCGTTCGATGCGGCGGCGGGCCGGGTGCGCGACTTTGCCATCCATCGCGTCACGTCGGTGGTCGCGGTCGATGACGGATGATCCCGGAATAATGGCGGGATGACCGACGGCCCCCTGATCGTGCAGTCCGACAAGACGGTGTTGCTCGAAGTCGACCACGACCTGGCAGGCGACGCGCGGGCCGCGATCGCGCCGTTCGCCGAGTTGGAACGCGCGCCCGAGCACATCCATACCTACCGGATCACGCCGCTGGCGCTGTGGAATGCCCGCGCCGCCGGCCACGACGCCGAGCAGGTGGTCGACGCACTGGTCAGCTTTTCGCGCTACGCGGTCCCCCAGGCGCTGCTGGTCGACATCGTCGACACGATGGCACGCTACGGGCGACTGCAGCTGGTGAAGCATCCGGCGCACGGCCTGACGCTGATCAGCCTGGACCGCGCGGTGCTCGAAGAAGTGCTGCGCAACAAGAAGATCACGCCGATGCTGGGCGCCCGCATCGACGAGGACACGGTCGTCGTCCATCCCAGCGAGCGTGGCCGCGTGAAGCAGATGCTGTTGAAGATCGGCTGGCCCGCCGAGGATCTCGCCGGATACGTCGACGGCGAAGCTCATCCGATCAGCCTCCGGCAGAACGGATGGCATCTGCGCGACTACCAGGAGATGGCCACCGAATCGTTCTGGGAGGGCGGTTCCGGTGTCGTGGTGCTGCCGTGCGGCGCGGGCAAGACGCTGGTCGGCGCGGCGGCGATGGCGAAAGCCAGCGCGACGACGCTGATCCTGGTGACCAGCACCGTGGCGGGACGGCAGTGGAAACGCGAGCTCGTCGCCCGCACGTCGCTGACCGAGGACGAGATCGGCGAATACTCCGGTGAGCGCAAGGAAATTCGGCCTGTCACGATCGCCACTTACCAGGTGATGACCCGCCGCAGCAAGGGCGTATACCGCCATCTCGAGCTGTTCGACAGCCGCGACTGGGGGCTGATCATCTACGACGAGGTTCACCTGCTGCCGGCTCCGGTGTTCCGGATGACCGCCGACCTGCAGTCGCGGCGCCGGCTCGGCCTCACCGCGACGCTGATCCGTGAGGACGGTCGCGAGGGCGACGTGTTCTCGCTGATCGGGCCGAAGCGCTACGACGCACCGTGGAAAGACATTGAGGCGCAAGGCTGGATCGCGCCGGCCGAATGCATCGAAGTTCGGGTGACACTCACCGACAACGAGCGCATGATGTACGCGACCGCGGAGCCCGACGAGCGCTACCGGATCTGCTCGACGGCGCGCTCCAAACTCCCGGTGGTCAAGTCGATCCTCGAAAAGCACCCGGACGAACCGACTCTGGTGATCGGCGCCTACCTCGACCAGCTCGACGAGCTGGGCGAGGAATTGAACGCACCCGTGATCCAGGGCTCGACGAAGACGTCCGACCGGGAGGCGTTGTTCGACGCGTTCCGCCGCGGTGAGGTGCCCACGCTGGTGGTGTCCAAGGTCGCCAACTTCTCGATCGATCTGCCCGAAGCCGCTGTGGCCGTGCAGGTTTCGGGAACATTCGGCTCCCGGCAGGAAGAGGCGCAGCGGCTGGGCCGGCTGCTGCGGCCCAAGGCGAGTGGCGGCGGAGCGTTCTTCTATTCCGTGGTCGCCCGCGACACCCTGGACGCAGAGTACGCCGCACACCGGCAGCGGTTCCTTGCCGAGCAGGGCTACGGCTACGTCATCAGGGACGCCGACGATTTACTGGGCCCGTCGGTTTAACCCTGCGCGATCGGTGCGACTGTCTTTGTGCCCGCCTCCGAGCGACAATCTGCGGATAGGTGCGGTGAGATCGACAAAGTTGTCGCTCGAAGGTTGTCGCTCGAAGGTTGTCGCTCGAAGGTTGTCGCTCGAAGGTGGGCAATCCGCCGAGGCCTTCAAGCCCAACTGCAATTTGGGCCGCGTAACAGCAAGCGCGCCCGGCAATCTAGCTCAGCGCCGGGATGATCTCGCGCTCGAACAACTCGATGCCGGAGCGGTCGTAGGCGGCCTCGGGGAAGTAGCAGATCGCGTAGCCACACCCGAGATCCCGCATGTGCTTCAGCCGCTCGACGACCTGCTCGGGCGTGCCGCTCGCCGAGTCGGGACTGCTGGTCATGGTCAGCATCGCGTCGGCAGCAGCCTCGGGGACGAAGCGGATCATCCGGTCGCGAACCCTCTTGAGCCGATCCTTGACATCGGCCTCAGACTCGCCGACGACCGCGTTGAAGTTGGCCGAGCGCACGATCGCATCGAAGTCGGTGCCGACATCGCGGCAATGTTTGGCCAGGATCTCCGATTTGTGCGCGAACGCTTCCGGCTCGGCCGTGTAGTTGGTGTACTGCGCGTACTTCGCGGCGATGCGAAGCGTCTGCTGCTCGCCGCCACCGGCGATCCACAGCGGAATGCCGTTGTCCTGCAGCGGTTTGGGCTGCGCAATCGCGCCATTGACCTGGTAGTACTTGCCGTCGAGCGTTGCCGTTCCGTGCTGCCATGCGTCCCGCATGATCTGCACCCCTTCGTCGAGACGGCCCAGCCGCACCCCGGCCGCCGGAAAGCCGTACCCGTAGGCCCGCCACTCATGCTCGTACCACCCGGCGCCGATGCCCATCTGCAGCCGCCCGCCGGAAATGATGTCGACGGTGGCCGCGACCTTGGCCAGCAGCGCCGGATTGCGATAGCTCATCGCCGTACACATCTGCCCGAGCTTCACCCGCGAGGTCGACGCGGCGTAGGCCGACATCAGGGTCCACGCTTCGTGGGTGGCCTGGTCGGTCGGCATCGGCACGGTGTGGAGGTGGTCGTACACCCAAATCGAGTCCCACGCACTGTCATCGGCGTATGCCGCGAGCCCGTGTATGACCTCCCAATGCCGCTCTGGCGGGATGTCAACCAGATCCAGACGCCAACCCTGTGGAATGAACAAGCCGAAGCGCATGACTGAGACTCTAGAGCCTCGCGCGGGCGCGACGGCTCCGTGCGGCGAGGATCGCGTCGCGAACATGCACCGGAACGACCAAGCCGATCGCCATGCCGGCCACCACCAGCGCGGCGACGGCGCCGTCGCTGACCGTCGCGGTCAGCAGGGTGGGCGATGCGGTGCCGGGCAATTGGGCCAACCCGCTGAGCATCCGGAAGACGTAGACGCCCGGCACCAACGCGACGACGGCCGCGAACCCGATCGCCGCGAACGGCATGCGAAAGGCGTAAGCGACCGGAACCAGCGCGACGCCGACCACCAGGCAAGCCAGGAAGGCGGCGGTTGCCAGGCTCGCGTGCCATGCCGTCATGGCCCACCAGTGCACACCGTGCGCCACCATCCCAGCGACGACGGGCCAGCCGATCATCCGGTATGGCATCGAGAAGTAAACCGGGTAGGAACCGGCGGCCACGCCTGCGGCCAGTACATCCGCATACAGCGGGACTTGCGCGCCGGTGCCGGACATCGACAGCGACTGCCCGCCGAGGCGCAGCCCGACGACAATGCCGGCCGCTATCGCCGCGAGGACCAACGTCGCGAAGCCCAGCCGCGCGATCCCCAGCGTGATCCTCGAGGCGAGCAGATCCAGCGCGCCGTTGAGGACGTGCGGGCCGGGA
Source organism: uncultured Actinomycetota bacterium (assembly GCA_963811535.1). Taxonomy (GTDB): domain Bacteria; phylum Actinomycetota; class Actinomycetes; order Mycobacteriales; family Mycobacteriaceae; genus Mycobacterium. Next base: position 1,805,964 of record CAWERF010000006.1, read on the forward strand.
ACCAGGACCATCGCCGGGCAGACGGCGACCAATCCCGCCGCCGCACCGAGGTTCAGGTGCATGGCCACCGCGCCGAGGAATCCGGCCACCGTGGCCGCGGCGAAGGCTTGGACCAGCACGCCGATGCCGAAGCGGCCCAGCGCACGCCGGATCACACCACCGAGTGCGGCGCTCGCCGCGGCGAGCAGCACCGCCCTGACGTCGGTCGCGCCGAACACCACCGCCAGCGCGGCCGCCCCGGTGGCGCACGCGACCGTGAAAATGACGGCGTTGGAGGTGCTTTCGGCGCCTGCGGCTGCCAGATCGCGATTGACGGCGTCGCGGTCCAGCGGGCCGTCTTCGGCTCGGTCGATGGTCCGCATCGCCGCCGATACCCGCCGCATGTTCACCGCGACGGGCGTGGCGGGGGCCACCCGCACCGGCGCGGCCGGGCCGGCACCGACCAGCAACAGCGACGCCCACGACGGGATCAGCGTGGTGCGAACGCCCAGCCCCTGATTCAGCCGATCAACCGCGATCATGGTCATCCCGGTCGACTGCCCGTTTTCATGCAGCAGCGCAGCCGCTTTCATCACCGTGTCGAGATCGTCGGCATCCGGCTGCATCCATACCTCCCCGGTGTCAGCCGGGCGGTTCGCACCGGCAGACTCCATTCTCGGCCGGGCAGGCGCGTGCTTAGACGATTTGGTGCGGCAGGGCGGCGACCAGCGGCGTGTCGACTCCCACACGGCCCAGCTTCGAGGCGCCACCCGGCGAACCCAACGGTTCGTCTCGGCCCGGCAGCGTCTCGCTGAAGAACGCGGCGTTGTCGGCGCGGTGTTGTTGTTCGTCTTCGGGCAGATCGTCTTCCCAGTGGATCGCCCCGACGCGGCACTCGAGCCTGCAGGCACCGCAATCGACGCACTCGTCGGGATGGATGTACAAGGCCCGGGCACCTTCGTAGATGCAGTCGACCGGGCACACCCGCACGCAGGACTTCTCCGTCACGTCCACACACGCCTTGCCGATCACATATGTCATGGACCGCACGGTACTGGACAGCGACGGTCGAAAACCGTGGCTGAAGGGCCACTTTCGAGAGGACTTATGACCCGGCTCGGGCGCGGTAACACATGTCACCGACAAAAGCTCTATGTTGAATCCTGTTTATCCACACATCATTTGGCTGTGGATAAACGCGGCGGGCTGTCGGTGGGCGGCGGTACTCTTCGAATATGAGTTCGATCCCGATCGACGGCCGGCGGGCGGTGATGGATGCCCTCAACCGGCTCGATGCCGACGTGGACGCCTTTACCGCGTTGCCCTCCGATGCGCTGTCGGATCTCGAGCGCGTGTCGGTGCTGTGCCGGCTGACCACGATCGCGCGCAAGTTCAGCGCGCGGGGCTACGACTTGGTCAACCAGCTCGTCGATGAGGCCACCGCCACCGACATCGGCGGGCCGCTGATCTCGGTGCTGGCCGACCGGCTGCGCATCACCCCGGCCGCGGCCGCGCGGATGATCAAAGAAGCCGCCGACGTCGGACACCGCCGTGCCCTGACCGGCGAACGACTCGCCCCGCTGCTGCGCACCACCGCCGACAAGGCGCACCAGGGCGAGATTGGTCCCGAGCACGTGGCCGTGATCCGCGAATTCTTCCGCTTCCTACCCGATGCGGTTCCCGCCGACGAGCGGGACAAGGCCGAGCAGATGCTGGGCGGATTCGCCGCCGAGTTGCGCCCGGACCAATTGCGCAAGGCCGCCGCGCATCTGGGGGCGCTGCTCAACCCGGACGGGCGCTTCTCCGAGGCGGACCGGGCCCGCACACGCGGCTTCTGCTGGGCCCGGCAAGGCCCCGACGGGATGAGCCTGGGCACCCTGCTCGCCACACCCGAACTGCGCGCCACCATCGACGCGGTGATCGCCAAACTCGGCGCACCCCGAATATGCAACCCGGACGACCCGACACCGGTCATCGACGGCGAACCCGCCCCCGAGGCGATCCAGCGTGACACCCGCACCGCGGCGCAGCGCGCCCACGACGCGTTGACCGCAATAGCCCGCGCCGTGCTGGCCTCCGGGCAGCTAGGCCAGCACCGCGGACTGCCGACCACCATCATCGTGCAGACCACCCTGCAACAACTGCAATCCGCGGCCGGACAGGCCGGCACCGGTGGCGGCACCACCCTGCCGATCCGCGACGTGATCCGCATGGCCGGCTCCGCCCACCACTACCTGGCGGTGTTCGACGAACACACCAGCCGGGCGCTGTATCTGGGGCGCACCCGCATCGCCAGCGCCGATCAACGAATCGTGTTGTACGCCAGGGACAGCGGCTGCTACTGCTGACCGTCGAGAAGGTGCGCGTAGGGGTCGCTGTCGGAGCCGACAGTTTCGGGCATTGGGTAGTACGTCTTTATGAGCAGGTTTCCGTCATCGTCCCAGGCGAATGTTTCGATACTGTAAGCCATTTGAACGTTCGGCTCGGTACCAAAGCGATTCTCACAGACCCAGGCCATCTCGTTGCCATTCACTTGCACCGTGATCATGTTGATCTTGAGGATCGACTGGAACATGTCGTACGCGTCACCGGTCGCGGCGTCGAACCCGAGCTTCTCCTCAGTGCCCACGGGGTCGAACATTCGAACTTCGGCGGGCACGATGGTGCGCCAAGACGCTATCCATTCATCCCGCTTGCCGTCGTTCCACAACTCGGCATGCTTCGCCGCATGGGCCAAGCGAGCCTCCCGACTCGGGACGCCACTCATATCGTTTCCATTTCTCGCATGTCGTACGTAGCGGTTCACGATGCAGCCGGGCCAGAGTCGATACCAGCGCCGACGAGACGTGGTCCATATTGTTGGAATCATAATCTGGACACCTGTCCACCGACCGGCGTGGTCGCGGGCAAGTCAGGACTCACCCCTGGTAGTCAGACCTGTATCTAACCGAAACATGCATGCCGATGCTGGTGGTGGCACTGGCACAAGCCCGTCACTACGGGAGTGTCCGAGTGTTGTCTCAATGTCGGCGGCCATGAGGCGGTCACGGGACTAATCTCGGTTGATGCCTCGCGTCGGTGATCTCGTGCGTTCGACCGCTGGCGTGTGGATCAGCCACGGCGCTGCCCTGCTGCTGCTCGGTGCGCTTGCCGGATGTGGCAACGACAGTAAGAACTCTGCACCCCAAAGCTCACTTACTGCTATCGATATCGCACTGGAACCGGACTCATCCATGCTGGAGCAAGCAAGCGCAGCGAATGCCCGACTGCTCAGCGTCTATCCCAAGGGTTTTGCCCTGGACGCCGTCCACCACCCGCACATCACGATGCTGCAGAGGTTTGTCCGCACCGCCGATCTTGACAAGGTCTACGCCGCCGCCGACACAGTTCTCGCCAGCGAGAAGCTGACCACCTGGAGGCTCAACGCATTCAAGTACTACTACATCCCCTCACCACCCGACGGCGTCGCAGGCATTGTCATCAAGCCCACCGAAGATCTGTTGGGACTGCAGCAGCGCCTGATCGCTGCGGTAGCCCCCTACACGGAGAAGACGGGGACCACCGCCGCCTTCGCCAGCGCTGAGGAAGGGCGCGACATCCAAGAATCGTTGATCGAGTATGTCGCCAACTTTGTGCCGGACTCGTCGGGTAAGAATTTCAACCCGCACGTCACTATCGGAGTCGGCACCGAGGCTTACCTGGACAAGATGTTGTCGGAGCCGTTCGCAGCGTTCAGTTTCTCGCCAGCGGGAGCCTCGGTGTACCAACTCGGCACCTTCGGTACAGCCCAGAAGAAACTCCATGCGGTGCAGCTCAGCGCCTGACAGTTAGAGGCACCCGCTCTAACCAGCGCATCACCGATACCTTCACGCCACCGACCGCGGCTAGCCCATCAACCCCAGCTGGTGCATAATCGCGCCGTTGTCTGCCATGCCCCATCGTTGGACGGCCTGACCGTTGTCGAATCGCAGGATGCCGAACGAGGTACATCGATTTTCCGACCGGTCGGGCGACCATCCACACTGCATACGAGGTAATGGTTGCCGAGGAACGGTGATGCCGCGGATTGTCCCCCGGCTGGACGGGAGCCAGCAAGGTTAGCGACGGTCCATCGGAATCGCGGTGCGCCGTTCGCCCCTTCCAGTCTTGCTCAGATGTCGACGTCACCTCGCGATTGTCCTACGTCACCGACTCCGGCCCCAACCGGGTGCTAAAGCTGGCCGCGGGCCGGTCCGACCACAGTTGTCGGTCAGTAGGGTGCGCACCGCGTGTCATTCGCGGAACCGGGGCAGCCGGTTGTATCCGATCGCCGGATCGTTTGAGCGGTGCTCGGTGATCAGCCGAACTTCCATCGCTCGGACTTCCGCGTCGGTCGCGGTCTCGGACTCCCAGAGGATCTCCTTGCATAGGGTCAATTCGAGCCGATGCCCATCGAGGTTCAGGTCGGCGGCGATTTGTTTGTGTGCGCTCGGGCTACCGAAGTACAAGAGTGTTCCCGTCAGATCCATGCCGACGTAGATCTTCCCGTTGGGGTAGGTGATCTTGTAGACCTGCTTTCGGCGCACCATGGCCAGCAGGCTAGTCGGCGCCAGAGCGGCGAGGTTTCCCCGTTGATTTCGAGATCAGGTCCTGCTCGGCGTGGCTTATCGTGTTTGCTGAACCGCGGGTGCCGGGGAGGCTGATGTGGACGGGACGCCGTTCGGAAGACTGATTCGATTGCTGGGCCGCGGCGACATGGGCGAGGTGTGGCGGGCCCACGACACCGCCATCGACCGGGTGGTCGCGCTGAAGCTGCTGCCCGCCAACTTGGCCGACGATCGCGTATTCCAGGAACGGTTCCGCCGGGAGGCCAAGGCCGCAGCCGGGCTCGACGAGCCGCACGTAGTGCCGATCTACGACTTTGGCGAGATCGACGGGCGGCTGTATGTGCCGCAGGATCGTGCCCATCGTCACGTCAGTAGCGATCGAGCTCGATCAACCGCTCGTCACTGATCCCGAAGTGATGCGCGATCTCGTGGAGCACGACGTGTCTGACCTCGCGGCGTAGACGATCGGCGTCGCCGGCAGCGAGTCGCGTGATCGGCCCGCGGAAGATGCTGATCTTGTCGGGAAGCACTCCGCTGTACGTGCTGCTCCTCCGCGGCAGCGGTACACCGCGGTAGAGGCCGAGCAGCGGCCGCCCGTCGGGAGGCTCGTCCTCGACGACGATCTCAACGTTGCTCATCGCCGCACGGAGATCGGCCGGCAAGGAGCTCAGCGCGTCGTCAATCGTCTCTTCGAACGGATCGTTGAGACCCGTCTCCCAACGCGCATCCATCTCCGCAACGATGCCAGAATCGGTGCTGTGACCAGGGGCCTGGGTCTCATCTGTTCACGGGTCGACCCCAAGGTCGGCCAGCGTCCGCGTCACAGCGAGGGTGCCGAAATCGCAGATTAGGGGAAGCGTCCTCGCCGCTTAGCGCAGCCGCGACTGGTTCAATCCCTGGAAATGGCGGATTCGCCACAAAGGTGAGAATCTGGTTAGCAGGACTAGTTAGTGCTAGTCGGCAGGGTTGCGGAACTGTCAGGCCGCGCGGGCGGCTGCTTTGAACCGTTCCAGCTCACGCGGGATGTTGGGCCCCGACGGTTGTAGCTGGATTTCGGTGGCGCCCTACTCCCGTTCCGGATCCGATGTCGCACGCCCAGCCCATACTTCCTCCATGAACACATCGGCACCCGTCGCCAATCTGATCACCCTCGGCGCCCGCGATTTCTCCAGGCTCCGCGACTTCTACCGCAACCTCGGCTGGCCACAGATCATCGACGACGGCCAATTCGCGGCGTTCGAACTTCGCGGCATCGTGCTCGCGCTGTTTCCCATCACCCAGCTCGCCCGCGACGGAAACGCCGAACCCGAGCCCGGCACCGGAGGCATCCGCTTCACCATCGGCGTGATGGTCGACGCCGCCGACGAGGTCGACCGACTGACGGAGCAGATGCGCCACGCCGGCGCCCGCGTGACCAAAGAGCCAGTCGACGCGGAGTTCTTCAACGGCCGTTCGGCTTATCTCTGCGACCCGGAGGGCAACTACTTCGAGATCGCCTGGGCCGACGAGCCGGACAACCCAGTCCTGGCGGCAACCCGCCGCGCCGCCGGAGCCTGACCCTCGTCCCGACCCCCGGCCACAACGCCCTCAAGACGATGTGGTCAGCCAGTGGGGCCGCTTAGCTTTGTCCCCCTGGGGCCAAGCACGGTTGACACAACCAGGCAAGGGCGAGTCGGCGCGTTTCTGTACTTCGCTGTCGATGTTTCACCATCGTTACGGTCATGCGATCACGGGTGTGGTTGCGGTTCGCGTAGCGCCAGTCGCCTACGATCCTGCGTGTGCTTGTGCCCGGGGAAGTCATTTCCTACCTAGAAATGTGCCGTGAGGAAGGGGTCAACCTACAGCGCGGTATGAATTTCGGCAGCGGCGGTCGGCCCAGCGTCATTCTGATGAGCCGCCGGCCGGGCGCACCTTACGACGATCGCGTCGAAGACGACGGTCGTGTCCTTATCTACGAAGGCCATGACAGGCCACAAACCCGGGGCGGCCCGGACCCTAAAATGCTCGACCAGCCCGAGCGAGGACCGGGGGGCACGCTGACTGAGAACGGCTTGTTCCTCCAAGCTGAGTCGACAACCGGCGTCGCGTCTGGATTTACCTCGAGTCGGAACTTGAACACCAATCGGCCGTTGGACTCTTCCCGCCAGCCGTCGACGAGCGTAAATGTGCCGTTGAACGTCCATATCCCGGTGCGCATCTTTTCGTACACGCGGACGCGCTCTGCGGGCGTCCCCAGTTCTCGGTGTTGTGAGGCGCGGGAACCGCGTCTGGAGCAGAACCGACTCATGCCGACTGACGTGAAGCTGGCCGTGTGGAAGCGCGACCAAGGCAAATGCGTGGAGTGTGGAAGTACCAATAACTTGCACTTTGACCACATCATCCCGTACTCGCTGGGCGGTTCCTCCCTCGTAGCTGAGAACATCCAGCTGATGTGCGCCCGGCATAACCTGGCGAAGCACGACAAGATCCAGTGACGTGACGATCTCGCCTCATCGGATCGTCCATATATCGTCCATGCGGCTCCTGCAGCGAGGCAAAAATAGCCTCTGAACTGCACAAACACTGGTGCGCGATACTGGGATTGAACCAGCTCAGTCGACCAGTATCCCACCTAAACAGTCACGCCCGCGATCGTGGCTGCACCTACCCCGGCTGCGACAAACCCGGATACCAATGCGAAGTCCACCACATCAACCCGTAGGGCGCCGGCGGCGAAACCGAACCCCAAAACCTGACCTGCGCCTGCAAACCCCACCACAAGCTGCTCGACGAAGGCTGGCACACCAGACTCAACCGGCACGGCCAGACCGAATGGATCCCACCCCCACATCTCGACCGCAATGGCCCAACCACCAACAACTTCAACCACCCCCAGCGCTACCTCGACCAGGCAGACGACGACGAGGAAGACCCGTAGTCGCGAATATCAGAGAATCGCTCCGAGGTCTTTTGCCCGTGCGATGTCGTCCCAGTCGAGGTCGAGCTCGAGCAGGATCTCCTCCGTGTGCTGCCCATGCTCTGGAGCGCGCGCCGGAGCGGGCGGGGTTTCGTTGAATTGAACGGGCGCCGCGACGATCCGGTATTCCTCGCCATGGTCGTCGACGTTCGTGACGACGTATCCGTTCGGTTCGACTTGCGGGTCATTGAGGGTTTCCCGCGGCGTGGCCAGGGCGGCCCACACGCCCGGTTCGTCTTCGAGCACCTTCTGCCAGTGCGCGAGGTCACGGCTGGCGAACACATTCCCGATGATCGCGGTCGCCTCGGCGGCGTTGGCGACCAGGTTGCGCGACGGCACGAAACGCTCGTCGGTGGCCAGCTCCCCAAGACCCATGCGCTCACAGAACCCGGCCCAGAATCTGTCAGGCTGCAGAAAGACCAGCTGAATCCATCGGCCGTCCTTGGTCTTGTACCGATTCACGAGGGGATTGATGGCCAACCCGGGCGGTGCCCCCGGGATGCCATCGATGTCGAAGAAGTCGGCCGCCGAAATCGCCGGGGCGATGGTCCACATCGCCTGGGCCAGCAGGGAGGAGTCGACGATGGTCGGCTCGCCGGTCCGTTCGCGATGGAACAACGCGGCGCATACCCCACCGGCCAGTGTTGCCCCACCTTGCAGGTCGCCGAATCCCGGACCCTGGACAGCGGGGACTTCGCTCCCGAATGGGGTGAGCGTGTACGCCACCCCACCGCGTGCCAGGTACGTCGCGGCGTCGAACCCGCCGCGATTGCGATCCGGGCCGCGCACCCCGAGCCCGGTGCCCCGCGCGATGATGATCTCGGGGTTGAACGCACGGATGTCCTCGACCGTCAGCCGTGCCCGCTCGAGCGCGCCGGGCAGCCAATTGGTCAGGAACACGTCCGCGCTGGCTAACAACCGGCCGAATAAATCCCGGCCCGTTTCGGATTTGATGTCGATCGCGATGCTTCGCTTGCCGCGGTTGCCCAACTCGAGGATGAAGTCGGCGTCAACGCGGGCCGCTTCGCGGGTGAAGCCGCCCACGACTAGCGCCCGCCCGGGATCGCCCGAGGTGACGCCTTCCACCTTGATGACGTCGGCGCCCCAGTCCGACAAGGCTGCACCGGCCGAGGGTACATACGTCCACGAGGCCAGCTCGACAACACGGACGCCGCTGAGCACGCCTGACATCGCAAACCCCCTCGGTCGCCACCACCGTTTCTTGCTATTTTAGATATTCTAGCTACTCTAAGGGATGCCGTTAGCCGGCTACCGCCGCAGCGCAGTTTTCGTGGAAGAGATGCGATGGAGCCGAACGTTCGTCCGGTCCCGATCCCCGATCCGGTGAGCGCGTTTTACTGGGACAGCGCCAAAGAGGGCCGGCTGACCGTCCAGGGTTTCGAGGGAACCGACATCCTGCAGCATCCGCCCAGCCCGGTTCCGGAGGTGCCGGGCGGTGGCGACGGGAAGCCGATCGCCGTGGAGGTCAGTGGCCGCGGGACCCTGTTCGCATTCACGATCCTGCGTCAGCCGTTTCATCCCGGCTTCCTGGACGCGATGCCACTGATCATCGGGCTTACCGAACTCGACGGGGCGCCCGGGGTGCGGATACTGACCAATATCGTCGATGCCGAACCGGACGAACTGCGTTGTGGGTTGCCGATGGAAGTCGTGTTCGAACGCCGCGGAGAATTTGCGCTGCCGCAGTTCCGGCCGGTTCGCGCGCGGACTGGGGCGGCTGAATGACCAAGTCGGCGGTGGGGGGTGTCGGCTACTCGAAGATTCACCGTGCGAAGGGCATTGACGGACGGCCGCTCGCCGTGGCGGCGTCGCGGGCTGCCATCGCCGACGCCGGTCTGACCGTGGGCGACATCGACGCGGTGTTCGAGTACGCCGGCAATGAGTCGGCAATGGACATCGCCCGGCTGGTCGGGATCGACAACATCTCGGTCTACGGCGACTACACGCCACGCGGCCCGTCCGGTCTCGCCGCGGCCATGGGCGCGCACATGGCCGTGCTGTCCGGAGCATGCGAGGTGGCGCTCTGCGTGCGCTCGGTGACCCGGGAATGGGGACAGATGAGCGGGCGGGCGCTGCCCCCCGCGTCCGGCCCGTGGCAGTGGGAGTTTCCGTACGGCGTGGCCGGCGGGATCATCCCGATCATGGGCATGAAGAAGCAGCGCCGCATGGCCACGCTCGGCACCAAAGAGGAGGACTACGCGCGGATCTCGCTGAATGGGCGGCGCTGGTCATCTCTCAATGAGCGCGCCGTCATGCGTGACATGCTGAGCATGGACGATTACCTGAGTTCCCGCTACGTCTCCGAACCGCTTCGGCTGCTCGATTGCGACTATCCGGTGACGGGTGCGTGCGCGGTCGTCATCACGACCGCCGAGCGGGCGACGGACACGCCCAAACGACCGGTCTGGATCGATGCCATCGCGATGGGGATGGGGTGGAAGCCCGATTTCACCTACTCCGACGACTTCCTGTTCGGCGGCACGCAGCGATGCGCCACCACGATGTGGAAGCGATCGTCGGTCGCCCCGGCCGACGTCGACGTCGCCGAGCTGTACGACGGCTTCACCCATATCGCGATGGCGTGGGTGGAGGCGATGGGTCTCTGCGGGGTCGGGGAGTTCGGGGACTGGGTGGACGGTGGCACCACCATCGGTCCCGGCGGTGCGCTGCCGCTCAACACCAGCGGCGGACAGCTCGCCGAGGGGCGGCTGCACGGGCTGGGCTTTCTGGCCGAGGGTGTCTCCCAACTGCGCGGTGAGTGTGGGCCGCGCCAGGTACCCGATGCGCAGGTCGCGCTGGTCGCGAACGGCTTTGGGCCGCAATGCGGGTCGCTGGTGTTGACTGTCTGAGAAGGCACCGTGAGAAAGGACCGGCTATGGGCAGGGTGACGGGCAAGGTGGCGCTGATCAGCGGAGCCGCGCGCGGTCAGGGGCGTTCGCACGCGCGGATGCTCGCCGCGGAGGGCGCCGACATCATCGGCGTGGACCTGTGCGCAGACATCGAAACCAACGAGTACCCGCTGGCCCGGCCGGAAGACCTCGACGAGACCGCCCGGCTGGTCGAGAAGGAGGGGCAGCGCGCGGTCACGGAGATCGCCGATGTCCGTGACCGCGCGGCACTGTCGGCCGCGATCGATCGCGGCGTCGCGGAGCTCGGACACCTCGACATCGTGGTCGCCAATGCCGGCATCTGTCCGCTGACCGCCGGCCTACCCCCGCAGGCGTTCGCCGACGCCGTGGACGTCGACCTGGTCGGCGTGATCAACCTCGTGCACGCCAGCCTCAAACACCTGCAGGCCGGGGCATCGATCATCGTGACGGGATCAAACGCGGCATTCATGTCGTCGATGAACACCACCGGCATGGACGGCGGCCCCGGCGGGGCCGGATACGCGTTCGCGAAACTGGCTGGCGCACACTATGTCAACGACTTCGCCCTGGCGCTTGCTCCTTTCTTCATCCGGATGAACGCGGTTCATCCGACGAACGTCAACACCGACATGCTGCACAGTGCTCCGATGTACCGAGCCTTCCGGCCCGACCTGCAGAACCCGACCCGCGAGGACGCCGAACCGGTCTTCCCTGTCGTGCAGGCGATGCCGGTTCCCTACGTCGAACCCGAGGACATCAGCGAGGCTGTCGTGTTCCTCGCCAGCGACGCGGCCCGCTACATCACCGGCCAGCAGCTCCGCGTCGACGCCGGCGGCTTCCTGAAGGTGAAGCCGTGGTCGGGCGCCTGACAATGAGGTAATCGAACTGCGCCCCAACCGAACTGGAGAGGTGAGCATGGCCAAAGGGATCATCTACGTAGAGTCGGTGCCAGTCTCACCGGACCGGGAAGCCGACTACCACAAGTGGTACAACGACACGCATCTGGCGGAGATCGCCTCGGTCGACGGGATCGTTTCCGCCCGCCGCTTCGCATCGACCAGCGGGACCGGACCGTTCGTCGCGATCTACGAGCTCGACTGCGACGACCTCGACGCGGTGGTCCAACGGCTGGGGGAGCTCGGCGCGAGCGGCAAGATGTCCTCCCTCGAGTTGCTCGCGATGGATCCGCCGCCGATACCCCGTGTCTACCGCGAGATCGGGTCGTACGGACCGTGACCCGCGCAGCGGACGTCCAGCGGCGCATCTACGCGCTGATGGTGCTGATGAAGGCCGCCGACGACCGGCTGAGCAAGGGCATCGGCACCGGCGAGTTCATGTGCGTGTACTGGCCCTCGCGCGGTCAGGAGGCGATCGCTGCCGCGATGGGCGTCTGCCTGCGCGACGACGACCAGCTGGTGACGACCTACCGGGGCCTGCACGACCTGATCGGCAAGGGCGTTCCGCTGGAAGAGATCTACGGCGAGATGATGGGGCGCACCGTCGGCGCCAGCCATGGCAAGGGCGGGACGATGCACATCGCCAAACCGGACAAGGGCGTGATGCTGTCGACCGGGATCGTCGGCGCCGGGCCGCCGGTGGCCGTCGGCCTGGCGATGTCGGCCAAACGCAAGGGGCTGGACCGCGTCACCGTCGTCAGCTTCGGCGACGGCGCGACGAACACCGGCTCGTTTCATGAGGCCGCGAACATGGCAGCGCTGTGGGACCTGCCGATCGTCTTCGTCTGTCAGAACAACCTCTACGCCGAGATGACGCCCACCCAGGACACGATGAGGCTCGAGCGCGTCGCCGACCGGGCCGCCGGGTACGGGATGCCCGGCCTTCGCGTCGACGGCAATGACCCGCTGGCGGTGGCGGATGCGCTCGCCGAGGCGATCGGCAAGGCGCGCAACGGCGATGGCCCGACCTTCATCGAGTGCGTCACCTTCCGGTTCCGCGGCCACTACTTCGGTGACCGGATGCGCTACATCCCCAAGGAGCAGCTCGCCACGGCGATGGAAGCCGATCCGGTGCCGCGGTTCCGGCGCCACCTCATCGACAGCGGTGTGTGCACCGACGACGAGCTGAGCGGCATCGACGAAGGCGCGCTCACCGAGGTGGAGTCGGCGCTGCGAACCGTGATGAGCGCCGAGGCCCCGTCGGTCGACGAGCTCGACCGAGACGTGTATGCGACCCCGATCAAGTTCCCGCTCTGAGGAAGTTCGGTCATGGACGAGAAAGAGATGACGATGCGCGAGGCGCTGAACCTCGCGCTGGACCAGGCAATGCAGGCCGACGACCGGGTGTTTTTGCTCGGCGAGGACATCGCGGATCCCGGGGCATCGGGCCCCACGGCGGGGCTGTCGACCAAATACGGCCACGACCGGGTGCTGGACACGCCGATCTCGGAAGCCGCGATTCTCGGCGCGGCGATCGGCGCGGCGATCGACGGGATGAAACCGGTCGCCGAGATCATGATCATGGACTTCATCGGGATCGCCGCCGACCAGTTGATCAACAACGCCGCCAAGCTGCGGTTCATGACTCGTGGTCGCACGACGGCGCCCATCACCGTCCGCACCCAGGTGTACGGCGGCCTCGCGACCGGCGCGACGCACTCGCAGACGCTCGAGGCGTGGTTCATGCACATCCCCGGGATGAAGGTGATCGTGCCGTCCACGCCGCGCGACGGCAAAGGCCTTCTGACATCGGCGATCTTCGACGAGGACCCCTGCCTGTTCATCGAGACGATCCGGCTGCAGGGCCAGAAGGGTCCGGTCCCCGTCGATCCGGGCTTCTCGATCCCGCTCGGCCAGGCCGACATCAAGCGGCCCGGGTCGGATGTGACCCTGATCAGCTATGGGCGGTGTGTCCTCGAATCGCTTGGTGCCGCAGCCGCATTGCAGGAGCAGGGCGTGAACGCCGAAGTCCTCGACCTGCGCACGCTGGTGCCGCTCGACCTCGACACCATGGTCGAGTCCGTGCGCCGCACCCGACGGGCGGTGGTCACCCACGATGCGGTGCAGTTCGCCGGCCCCGGCGCCGAGATCGCGGCGACTCTGCACTCCGAGTGCTTCGGCGAGCTGGAAGCGCCGATCGAGCGCGTCGGCGCGCGGTTCATCCCGACGCCCGCCGCGGCTGCCCTCGAAGCGCAGACACTGCCGTCGCAGGACCGCATTATCGCGGCCGCCCAGCGCACCCTTCGATCAACGGCGAGTACGCATGGCTGACTTCATCATTCGCATTCCCCGTGTCTCGGTGGCCGTCTCGGAAGCCGAGCTCATCGAGCTCCTCGTTGAAGGCGGCCAGCATGTCGAAGAGGGCACGCCAATCTACGTCATCGCCACCGAGAAGGCGGAACAGGAGATCGAAGCGGGTGCGTCGGGCACCGTGCAATGGACCGGGGAGGTCGGCGCCACCTACGACATCGGCGCCGAAATCGGCGTGATCGCGTCATGACGGGTTAGGACTAACAAGGAGGACACATGGATCTCAACGAGACCCGCGAAAGAATCATCTACCAGAAAGACGGGCCCATAGCGCGCATCATCCTCAACTGGCCGGAGAAGGCGAACGCCCAGGACCAGAAGCTGGCCGAGGAGGTCGACGCCGCGCTGCTGGACGCCGACCGCGACTACGACATCAAGGTTCTCGTCCTGAAGGCCAACGGCAAAGGGTTCTGCTCGGGGCACGCCATCGGCAACAACGCCGTCGACTACCCGGCCTTCGTCGAGGGCGCCAAGCGAATGGGCACGCCCTGGAAACCTCAGACCGATCTGTTCGTCAAGCCGATCCTGAACCTGTGGGAGTTCGCCAAGCCGACCATCGCGCAGGTCCATGGTTACTGCGTGGGCGGCGGCACCCACTACGGGCTGACCACCGACATCGTGATCGCCTCCGAGGACGCGTACTTCTCCTACCCGCCGCTGCAGGGGTTCGGCATGCCGTCCGGCGAATGCTCCATCGAGCCATGGGTTTTCATGAACTGGCGGCGCGCGGCGTACTACCTGTACCTCGCCGAGGTGATCGACGCCAAGAAGGCGTTGGAGGTCGGTCTGGTCAACGAGGTCGTTGCGCGCGAGGACCTCGACGCGCGGGTCGAGGCGATCGCCCGCCACATCGCCCAGGCCCCGATGACCACGCTCCTGGCGACCAAGGCCAACCTCAAGCGGGCCTGGGAGCTGATGGGCATGCGCGTGCACTGGCAGAGCTCCAACGACCTCGTCGCGCTCGCCTCGGTCAGCGCCGACGTGCAGGCTTTGATCCAGCAAGTGTTCAAGGACAAGGTGCTGCCGTCCGAGCAAGCCAGGCGCCAGGCCGCGGCGGCCGCATCCACCGACGGCGCCGCCACGTAGGCCCGCTGGTGAACATCGCCGACCACGCGAGCGGGGATCCCCAGTCACCTGCGCTGATCGTCGCGGACGGCGGCACGATCTGCTACGGCGAGCTGTTCGAGGGGAGCCGACGCGTCGCGGCCCTGCTGCACCAGGCCGGGCTGCGGCGCGGGGACGGGATCGCCCTGGTGCTCCCGAACCGCCCGGAGTTCTTCGAGATCACCTGGGGCTGCCAGCTTTCCGGGCTGTACTACACGGCGGTGAACACCCACTTCACCCCCGACGAGGTCGCCTACGTCATCGACGACTCGGACGCCAAGGCGGTGTTCGTCGACGCGTCGATGGCGGAGCTGGGTGCCCACATCCGCGAGGCGAATGCCGGTGTGGGCGTTCACATCGTCGTCGGCGGAAGCATGCCCGGCTGGTATTCGTACGAAGACGCGCTCGCATCGGCCGGCGACCCGCCGCCGGTCTCGGACGGCTCGGAGATGCTGTACTCGTCCGGCACCACCGGGCGACCCAAGGCGGTGCGGCGGCCCCTACCGGCCGACGGCGGAGGATCGTGGGCGCAGAAGGTGCTGGAGATGTCGCTCGCGCAGGGGTACGACATGACGACCTCGAGCGTGTATCTGTCCCCCGCGCCGCTGTATCACGCGGCAGGGGTCAACTACACGATGGCCGTGCACCGGGTCGGCGCCGCGTCGATCCTGATGGGCAAGTTCGATGCCGAGGCCGTGCTGGACTTGATCGAGACCCACCGCGTCACGCACGCCCAGTTCGTGCCGACGATGTTCGTGCGGATGCTCAAGCTGCCCGAGGAGGTACGCAGCAAGTATGACGTGTCGAGCCTTCGGTGCGTGATCCACGCGGCCGCCCCGTGCCCGGTCGACGTCAAGCATCAGATGATGGACTGGTTCGGCCCGATCATCCACGAGTATTACGGCGGGACAGAGGGATTCGCGGGCACGATAATCGGTCCCGAGGAGTGGCTCGCGCACCCCGGATCGGTCGGCAGGCCGTTGCACCCCGTGCATGTCGTCGGCGAGGACGGGACCGAGCTGGCCGTCGGTGAGTCCGGAGAACTCTATTTCGAGGGCGGACCCGAATTCGAGTACTTCAAGGACCCCGTCAAGACCGCTTCGGTGTACAACGATCGCGGTTGGCGGTCGCTGGGCGACATGGGTTACGTCGACGAGGACGGCTACATGTACCTCACCGACCGCTCGACGTTCATGATCGTGTCCGGCGGCGTGAACATCTACCCGCAGGAGGCGGAGAACCTCCTCGTCACGCATCCCAAGCTTGTCGATGCGGCGGTGTTCGGCGTTCCGAACGACGAGTTCGGTGAGGAGGTCAAGGCCGTCGTGCAACCGGTTGACGGCATCACGCCCGGGCCCGCCCTCGAGGCGGAGCTCATCGATTACTGCAGGGCTCACCTCGCCGCATACAAGTGCCCGCGCACAGTCGAGTTCGACCCGGAGCTGCCTCGGGACCCGAACGGCAAGCTCTACAAGAGGCGCATTCGCGAACGCTACTGGCAGGGCCGGGCGTCACGGATCTTGTGACGTCGCACGAATGAGAGATAGTTATGGTGAGAACCTGGTTACCGATACAGAAGCTGGTCACCGATATGAGTTCGCCGATATGAATCCGACGCCGCTGCCGGTGCCGTGGGCGGTGCAGACGCCGGATCGGATCCCGAAGCAGAGGTACTACAGCCCGGAGTTCTACGCGCTGGAAACGGAGTTGTTCTGGCCACGGGTGTGGCAGATGGCGTGCCGGCTCGAGGAGATCCCGAAGCCGGGCGACTTCGTGGAGTACGAGATCCTCGACCAGTCGATCATCGTCGTCCGCCTCGACGGCGAAAACATTCGGGCCTATCACAACGCGTGCCGTCATCGTGGTGTAAAGCTGGTGGAGGGCAACGGATCCCGGCGCACCATCGTTTGCCCGTTCCACGGGTGGTGCTGGGGCCTCGACGGAACCAACACGTTCGTGGCGCGCCCCGAGATCTTCGCCGAGCACAACCTGTGCGCAGAGGATCTTCGTCTCACCTCGGTCAGGTGTGAGCTGTGGGGCGGGTGCGCGTGGATCAACCTCGACGACGGCGCCCCCGCGCTGCGTGATTGCCTCGAGCCGTTCGCGTCGATCTACGACGCGTGGAAGGTCGAGTCGCTGCGCACCGAGTGGTGGCAGTCGTGTCTGCTTCCGGTGAACTGGAAGTTGGCGACGGAAGCGTTCATGGAGGGCTACCACGTCCCGCAGACCCACCCCCAGCTGCTGCCAAGCGCGCGGCGCAATAGCTCGTCCTCGTCGCTGGAGTTCATCCAGACGAACCTGTACTTCATGCGCACACTCGGCGAGGGCATGGGCGGCATGACCCACGAGAACGATGTCCGCATCGCCGAGGGCCTGCAGGACATCGAGCTGCCGCCCGATCCGGGTGCGGCCATGGCCACGTGGCGCAGCACGCTCAACGACGCCGTCGTTCGATGGCACCGGGCCCGGGGCTGCGACATGCCCGACCTCAACGAGCTGGACCGTCGCGGGATCACCGACGCCATCGGCTACGGCTTCCCGCACTACTTCCTGTTGCCCACGTACAGCAGCGCCTCGTCGTACCGGATCCGTCCGCTCGGTCCCGAGGAGACGCTGTTCGAGATCTGGTCGCTGACCCGAATCCCGCCGGACCGCGTTGCGGGAAAGCCGACACCGCCAGACCCGATGGCGCCGGACGACCCGCGCTGGCCACCCATCCCCGCCCAGGACTTCTCCAACCTTCCGCGACAGCAGAAGGGACTGCACTCCAACGGATTCGAGTACATGCGGCTGTCGAACCAGATCGAAGGACTGATCTCAAACTTCGAGCGAGTCATCGACGGTTTCCTCGCCGGCTTGCCGCACGACACGCTCGTGCCCGCGATCCAGAAGACCAACACCACGATCGACGTGCCGGTTGCCGACCTGGGACTCGCCGCCGGTGTCACGTCGGAGGCGCGATGACCGCCCGGTGGGACAGGTCCGTCGACCTGCTCATCGCGGGGAGCGGCGGGGGCGGAATAGTCGCGGCGCTCGTGGCACTCGACTCCGGACTCGAGCCGATGATCGTCGAGAAGCAGGCCCTGGTCGGCGGGTCGACGGGGCTGTCGGGCGGTATCGTCTGGCTGCCCAACAACCCGTTGATGCGGGCGGCGGGCATAGCGGACTCGCACGAGGACGGTCTCGCCTACCTCGCGGACGTGGTCGGCGACATCGGTGCGCCCTCGTCGCCGGCGCGCCGCGAAATGTTCCTCACCGCAGGCTACGAGATGATCAACTTCCTGCTCCGCAAGGGTGTTCGCCTCGTGCGGTGTGCGGGCTGGAGCGACTACTACCCGAATCACAAGGGCGGCAACGAGGCCGGCCGCGCCGTGGAGGGAATCCCTTTCGACGCCGCCGAGTTGGGGAACTGGAGCGACAAGGTCCAGCCGCCGCTGGCCAAGAACTACGGGTTCGTGGTGAAGACCAACGAGCTGCGCTCGGTGCAGTACTTCAACCGTGCGCCGCGCGCGCTTGCCGTCGCATCGCGGGTGTTCCTGCGCACCGCCGCGGCGCGGATCCGGCGCCGCGAGATCCTCACCAACGGTGCGTCGCTCATCGCTCAGATGTTGAAGGTCCTGATCGACCTCGGCGACGGGGAGCCGCCACTGTGGACGAACGCCGCGATGGAGGATCTCATCGTCGAGGACGGCCGGGTCGTCGGCGCGCGCATCATCCGCGACGGCTCAACCCTTTCCGTCGAGGCGCGAAGGGGCGTCCTGCTCGCCGCGGGCGGCTTCAGCCACAACGCCGACATGCGGCGTCGTTACAGTGGCGACCAGCCCAACGAGGCGCAGTGGTCGATCGCGAACGCCGGCGACACGGGCGAGGTGCTGCAGATGGCGATGCGGCTCGGCGCGAAAACCGACCTGTTGGACGAGGCGTGGTGGCTGCCATCGGTTTTCATCGCCGACGGGGGCGGCGCCGCGGCGTCACTGGGTGTCGGGCGACAGCGACCGGGGGCCATCTACGTCGACTCGACCGGCCGCCGATTCTGCAACGAGTCGAACTCCTACGTCGAGGTCGGCAAGGCGATGTACGCCAACAAGGCGGTGCCGTGCTGGCAGATCTTCGACGAGGGTTACGTGCGCAGGTACGTGGCGGGCGCCAACCCGTTGAAGCGTCGCCTGCCCGAAGAGCTGATCGAGCGGGGCGCGGTCAAGCGTGCCGACACCATCGGCGACCTCGCGCGCCAGATCGACGTTCCCGCCGAGGGCCTGGCGCACACGATCGAGCGCTTCAACCAGTTTGCGGCCAAGGGCCTCGACCCCGACTTCGGACGTGGCCAGTCCGCCTACAACGACTGCCTCGGCGATCCCGGCTATCGGCCGAACGCGTCGGTCGGCCCGCTCGAGCGTGCCCCGTACTACGCGATCAAGATCTACCCGGCAGACGTTGGCACGTGCGGGGGCGTGATCACCAACGAGCACGCACAGGTCCTCGATGAGCACGACCGGGTGATCGACGGTCTCTACGCGACGGGCAACACGACCGCCACGGTGATGGGCCGAACGTATCCGGGCGCCGGCGCGAGCATCGCCAGCACGATGGTGTTCGGCTACGTCGCGGCCCGGCATGCCGCCGGCCGAAAGATCGCCGGCGAGAAGAGCCGCTGACTAACCGCCGTTGGCATCGGGGTCGTCGCGCTCGACGAAATCCCTTGGCTTCAAACCGGACTGGATGAGCTCGGCTCGACGCGCCTGAACGTCGGACGCCGCGCCGACCATGTTGGTCAGAATGTGGCTCACCTGCAGGTGCACCCGCATCCCCATCAGTTCCCAGGCCCGTTTCACGTTGTTCTTCACCGCCATCAACGTGGTCAGCGGGATCTGGCTGATCTTTCGGGCCATCTCCTCGACGGTCTCCTCGAGGTCGTCTCGCGGCACCACCTTGTTGAGGAGTCCCCATTCGAGCGCTTGCTGTGCGGAAAGCGTTGGAGCCAGCAGCAGCCAGTCCATGGTGCGATGCCAGTTCATCAGCAACCACGGCTCGATCATGGTGTGCCCGCCGGGCTCGCCGAGGCTCTGCGCCAGCGGCATCTGGAAGTACGCATCCTCGGATGCCACGCAGAAGTCGGTCAGCAGGCCCAGATAGATGCCACCGCCCATGCAATAGCCATGGATCTGGGAGATCGTCGGCTTCGGGAACTCCCACAGATACAGCGTCGGCCACAGAAACAGGTCGGCGGTGCCCTTGTAGAGCTCCTCGAAGGTGGTTCCGAACTCCGGATAAGGGTTCTCGTCGGGACCCCAGCGAGCCACGTGTCCACCGCAGAATCCGTTGCCGTTGGCCTTGAGGATCACGACTTTGATGTCGCCGTCGCGGTCGGCCTCGTGAAGACAGTCATCGACGTCCCGCACGAGGCGTGCGTCCTTGGTGTTGGCCTTGTCGGCGCGGTTGAGGATGATCCGCGCAATCGGCGGATCGCGTTCGTAGATGACCGCTTCGAGCATGCGCCGCTCCATGCCGGTGACCATACCCGACGCCCGCACGCCCGGATCGCTGCAAGACTGGCCCAAGACTGACCATGAACACGCCGCCCGCCGGGAGAGGACATCAATGGCCCTGTCGAAAGCTGAACGCGAAGAATTCCTGGCCGAGCCGCATATCGCGGCGCTGTCGGTCAACGGAGGCAATGAGCGCGGACCACTCACCGTACCGATCTGGTATCAGTACGCGCCCGGCGGCGAGCCATGGGTGCTGACCGGCGCAGGCTCACGCAAGACCCGGCTCATCGAGGCCACCGGCTACTTCGCCCTGATGGTTGACCGTGTCGCGCCGACGGTGCGCTACCTCGCCGTGGACGGACCGGTCAGCCGCATCGAACCGGGGACCGACGACATGCTCGTCGAGCTGACGCGGCGTTACCTGGCGCCGGGCCGGGTGGATGCGTTTCTGCGGTACGCGCGCGCCGAACTCGGCAGCCAGGTCGCGATCTATCTGCAACCTCAGCACTGGAATTCGGCCGACCTCGGCGAGGCGTGATACCCAGCCATCGGTACTACCGTGAGGCCATGGCTTCACGGCACCTGATGTTCAACGTGTTCTACCGGCTCGGCTTCACGCCGTGGGACGGCCATCCGCTTGCAAAGGGGTTTCGTGACCTGATCGAAGGCAGCGGCGACTCGGCCGCGCTGCCGACCGGGAGGGCGCTCGACGTCGGATGCGGCACCGGAGACTCATCCATCTATCTGGCGCAACACGGATGGCAGGTGACCGGTGTCGATTTCGTCCCGAAGGCCCTTGACAAGGCTCGCGCCAAGGCGCGAGCCTGCAACGTTGCTATCGACTTCGTCCCCGCCGACGTCACGCGGCTGAGTCACGCGGGCGTCGGCGACGGTTTCGAATTGATCGTCGACAACGGGTGCCTGCATGGCATGAGCGACGAGGACCGCGGCGCCTACGTCCGCGAAATGACCACGATCGCGGCCCCGAACGCCCGGCTGTCCCTCGTCGCGTTCAAGCCCGGCGGCCCGATCGGGGTGCCGGGGATCGGCCAGGCTGAGATCGAACGACGATTCAGTTCCGCGTGGGCCCTGCTGTCGGCCGCTGATGAGCCTGCGGCAACCGCGAAGGGCAGGTTCACAGGGCGCTACTACCTGGTGGCGCGCCGTGGCTGACGCGCGGGCAAACAACGCGAAAGCCCCCGAAACCCCGTTGTTCCGAAGGCTTTGCGCGCCGTGATCAGACTATAACGTCAGCGACTGCGGCGGGTTGAAACGGTCACCATATTTCGCGGCGAGTTCTCGGGCCCGGGCGACGAAGCCCAACTTGGCACCGGGGTAGCCGACGATGTACTGGGCCGTGCCGCCGGTCCACGGCGGGAACCCGATGCCCATGATCGAGCCGATGTTGGCGTCGGCGGTCGACGTCAGCACGCCCTCGTCGAGGCACTTCTGCGTCTCCAGCGCCTCGGCGAACAGCATCCGGTCGATCATGTCCTGCAGCGGCGGCTGCGACGTGCCGGACTTGAAGGTCTCGCGCAGGCCCGGCCACAGCTGCGTGCGCTTGCCCTCGACGTACTCGTAGAAGCCGGCGCCCTTCAGCCGCGACGGGCGGCCGATCTCGATCATCTTGTTGACGACGTCCTCGGCCGGGTGCGGCACATAGGTGCCACCCGCAGCTTCCACACCCTTGCGGGTGGCCTTGGCGATCTTCGCCATGAGCTCGAGGTTCAGCTCGTCAGACAGCTGCAGCGGAGGCGCCGGGTAGCCGGCCTGGCTGCCGGCGTGCTCGATGCTGGCCGGCTCCACGCCCTCGCCCAGCATCGCCAGTGCCTCGTTGACGAACGTGCCGATGACGCGGCTGGTGTAGAAGCCACGGCTGTCGTTGACCACAATCGGGGTCTTGCCAATCGCCAACGTGTAGTCGAAGACCCGGGCCAGCGCCTCGTCAGATGTCTTCTCGCCCTTGATGATCTCCACCAACGGCATCTTGTCGACCGGCGAGAAGAAGTGGATCCCGATGAAGTCCTCCTGCCGCTTGACACCGGTCGCCAGCCCGGTGATCGGCAGCGTCGAGGTGTTCGACCCGAGCAGCGCGTTGGGGTCGACGATGTCCTCGATCTCCTGGAACACCTGGTGCTTGAGTTCCTGGTTCTCGAACACCGCCTCGATCACGAAGTCGACGCCGGCCAGGTCGGCCGCATCGCCGGTTGGAGTGATCCGGTCCAGCAGCGCCTTGGACCGCTCCTCGGTCGTTTTACCGCGCTGCAGCGCCTTGGCTTCCAGCTTCTCGGAGTAGCCCTTGCCCTTCTGGGCGGCCTCAAGGCTGACATCCTTGAGCACCACGTCGTAACCCGCCTTGGCTGACACGTAGGCGATCCCGGCCCCCATCATGCCGGCACCCAGCACGCCGATCTTCTTGATCGGAGTCTTGCCGATGCCTTCCGGCCGCGAGCCACCGGAGTTGATGTGCTGCAGGTCGAAGAAGAACGCCTGGATCATGTTCTTCGCCACTTGGCCGGTGACCAGCTGGGTGAAGTAGCGGCTCTCGATGCGGCTTGCGGTGTCGAAGTCCACCTGCGCACCCTCGACTGCGGCGTCCAGGATGGCCCGCGGCGCCGGCATCGGCGCGCCCTTGAGCTGCTTTTTCAGCAGGGCCGGGAACGACGGCAGGATGCCGGCCAGCGCCGGGCTGGCCGGGGTGCCGCCGGGCATCTTGTAGCCCTTGGCATCCCACGGCTGGGTGTGCGCGTCCGGGTTGGCCTTGATCCACGCCTTGGCGGCGGGCACGAGTTCCTCGACGGTGGCCACGATCTCGTCGATCAGGCCGGTGTCCTTGGCCTGCGCCGGCCTGAACCGGGTGCCCTGCGACAGCACGTTCATGAACGCGTTCTGGATGCCGAACATCCGCACGGTGCGGGTGACGCCGCCGCCACCGGGCAGCAGACCGAGGGTGACCTCGGGGAACCCGACAACCAGACCCTGGACGTCGGCGGCGATGCGGTGGTGACACGCCAGCGCGATCTCCAGCCCGCCGCCGAGCGCGGCGCCGTTGATCGCGGCCACCACCGGCTTGCCCAGCGTCTCGAGGGCACGCAGATCCCGCTTGACCGCCTCGACGGTGTCGAACGCCTCACCGGCGTCCTCCGGGCCGAGCTTGATCATGCCCTTCAGGTCACCGCCCGCGAAGAAGGTCTTCTTGGCGCTGGTGATGACCACACCGGTGATCGAATCCTTCTCTGCGACAAGGCGTTCGACGGCGTTGTGCATGGACTGCGCGTAGTGCTCGTTCATCACGTTGGCCGACCCGGTCGGGTCGTCCATCGTCAAGGTGACGATGCCGTCGGCATCCTTGTCCCACTGAATGGTGTTCTCTGCCATGATTTTTCCTATCGAAGACTCCCGCTAGACCCGTTCAATGATGGTGGCCACGCCCATGCCGCCGCCGATGCAGAGCGTGATCAGCGCGCGGCGGGCGTTGCGGCGCTCGAGCTCGTCGACCATGGTGCCGGTGATCATCGCGCCGGTGGCGCCCAACGGGTGGCCCATCGCGATCGCGCCGCCGTTGACGTTGAGCTTCTCGTCGGGAATGTTCAGGTCCTTCTGGAACTTGAGCACGACCGACGCGAACGCCTCGTTCAGCTCGAACAGGTCGATGTCGTCGACGGTCAGGCCCGCCCGATCAAGCACCTTGCGGGTGGCGGGGGTGGGACCGGTCAGCATGATGACCGGGTCGGCGCCGCTGGTGGCGGTCGCCACGACCCGCGCCCGCGGGGCGATATTGACTGCCGCTCCCGCTCTTTCACTGCCGACAAGCACCAGCGCGGCGCCGTCGACGATGCCGGAGCTGTTGCCGCCCGTGTGGACGTGGTTGATCTTCTCGACCCAGTGGTACTTCTGCAGCGCCACGTCGTCGAATCCGCCCATCTCGCCGATGCCGTCGAATGCGGTCTTCAGCTTGGCAAGACCTTCCATCGTCGTGTCGGGCCGCATGTGCTCGTCGTGGTCGAGGATGACCAGGCCGTTCTGGTCACGCACCGGCACAACGGACTTCGCGAAGTAGCCGCCCGACCAGGCCGCCGCGGCGTTGCGCTGCGATCGCAGCGCGTACGCGTCGACGTCCTCGCGGGAGAATCCCTCGGTGGTGGCGATCAGGTCGGCACCGATGCCCTGGGGGACGAAGCCGATCTGGTAGTTGGTTTCGGGGTCGGTCGCCCAGGCGCCACCGTCGGAGCCCATCGGCACCCGCGACATCGACTCGACGCCGCCGGCGAGCACCAGGTCGTCCCAGCCGGAGCGCACCTTCTGCGCGGCGGTGTTGACGGCCTCCAGGCCGGACGCGCAGAACCGGTTGAGCTGCACGCCACCGGTCGTGTCGGGCAGGCCGGCGGCCAGCACCGCGGTGCGGGCGATGTCGCCGCCCTGGTCACCGACCGGCGACACCACGCCGAGGATGACGTCGCTGATCAGGTTCTCGTCCAGGTCGGGGAACCGCCGCCGCAGCTCCTCGATCAGGCCGACGACCAGGCTCAACGGCTTGACCTCGTGCAATGAACCGTTCTTCTGCTTGCCGCGGGGGGTGCGGATCGCCTCGTAGATGAAGGCTTCTTCGGACATGACCGTTCCTCTTCGCTTGTGGTTGATCCTGTTGCGTCTGGCGGAAGGCGGCGCTCTGGGCAGCCCGTCTTGTGGAGAGTAGACCTCTGGCACCGCAGCCTAACAGGACTGCAAACCAACCTGTTGGTTGGGCGGTGATCGCCTACTGCTCGTTCTGCCCCGCCGCGTCGGAATTTGCCAGCGCCTCCTGCAGCCGATCCAACGGATTCCCGGTACCCGGATCCAGTCGGAGCTGCGGGGCGGGCCCGCTTCCCGGCAGCTTGTCGGGGTTGACGTCGCTGTGAACCGGCGAACCCGAACCCGGCGCCGCGGCCGATGGTGGTGGCGGTGGCGGCGGCGGCGGGGCAGGTGGCTGCGGGGCCGGCAGCGGCGGCGCCGCGTGCAGGGCGCGGATCTTGTCCGCCAGCCGCGCCGCGGCGTCGTTGCGGATCGCGCGGCGGTCCGCGTCGGGGTCGCTGTTGGCATCGAAGCAACGCGCCGGAGCGTCCTTGATCACCGTGAGCGCGGCCAGGTAGCGCCGCTCAGCCTGGTCGAGTCTGCCGTCACGGGCGGCGAGATCGCCCTGCGTTTCGCGCACCAGCTCCGCGTTGATGCGCACCGGGCAGGATTGCGAGACGTCGGTGCGCGACATCAGCGCACTGAAACGCGAATCCGCCTCGCCCAATTGGCCGTCCAGCGCCGCGAGGTCACCGTGGGCCAACGCCACGCTGTCCGGCTCGATGACGTTGAGAAAGGACAGCGTCGAGATGTCGTCGCGCAGCGCGCCGACGTCGTGGCGCCTGAAGTCGGACACCGCCGCGTTGCCGGCGATCACCACCGAGATCATCTTGTAGGCGATGAACAGCGCGACGATGACCACCGGCACGGAGAGCAACAGCAAGCGTCGCCGCAGCCGGAGCCGCGACGCACCGCCGCGTCGCGGCATCACGGCTCAACATCCGATCCTGGGAAACGATTCCGCCGGAATTGCCGGATCGTCAGACAGATCTCGATCAGCACCAGGGCGGCCGCGGCCAGGGTGAACACCCAATACAGTTCGAGCTGTTCGTGACCGCGCGCGGACGCGGCCACGCCCGGGCTGTTGTTGACCGCGGTGATCATCGGCGCGAGGCCTTGGCCGTTCTCCCGGTGGAAATACCGGACGCCGAGTTGATCGGCGAGCGCTTTCAACACCGGCTCGTTGATCGCCGAATTCAGTACACCGCCGGTCTGCGCGTCGGCCGCATAGACCAGGCCGCCGTTGACGACGGCCTGTGGGATCGGCCCGCCGGCGGGTGTCCCATAGCCGAGCACCGCTCCGCCGGCCACCTTGGCGGATCCGAGATCGAAGGTGCCCTGCGGCGCCCGTGATCCGCCGGCGCCCGCACCGAAATAGAACACCAGATTCTTGGAGTGAGGAAACTGGAACTGGGCCTGCTGCAGCTTGTACCGCAGGACGTCGCTCGCGGCGGCGGCGTTCACCTGATACGTCGAGTCGGGTGATGCGGAGAGATCAGATTGCATCCCCGCGACCATCGCCCTGAGGCTCCATACGTCGCTTGACAAAGGCCAATCCATCGACGCTCTCGATGAGAACGAGATCACGGCGAATCGGGCACGCGGGTACGTCTCGACGAGCGCGGCGATGTCGTTGCGGATGCCCGCCATCCGGGACGTGTTGACGCCGAAGTCCTCGACACGCGAATCGACCGACCGGTCGACGACAAGGAACACGTTGGCGTCCGAGCCGCCGGCGGAGATCGCCGACGTCGACCGGGCGTCACCGGTTGCGAGACCGGGACGCGCCGCGGCCAGCACCACGAGCAGCACGGCCGCCGTCAGTCCGCTCCAGCGCAGCAAGCGGATGTAGCGTCCGGGACCGTCGCGCCTGAGCGCCTCCCGCAGGGTCACCGCCCGGATCGCGATCAGCACGACGGCGATACCGATCAGAACCACCGCCGGAAGCACGGGTGCGAAAGTCATCGGCGCAGCACCGCCAGGGACACGCACAACAGGGCGGACACCACGATGCCACCGATGAGCGGCACATTCGGAGAGTCCCACGAGCGGTCCACGATCGGATTTCCGTCGCCGACAACGGCCCTGGGCGGAGCGCCGCGGATCTCGTCCAGGGCGGTTTCGATGCCCGGGGCGGCCGGATCATAGGTCTGCACCCTGCCCCCGGTGTTTGCGGCGAGCGCATGAAGATCGGGAACGTCGGCCTGGGTTATCACGTTGACTTGGATGCCGCCGGCCGCGGCCATGTCTTGGATCTGCTGAGTCGAGAACAACGCCGGCCGCTGTTCATCGGGGCGACGAATGTCGTTGGGGCCGAGAAAGATCAATGACCGCCGATGATCGGTTTTGTCCTCGTTGGCGGGGAAGCCGGCCATGCACAGCGCGAGCACGTCCTGGGTGCTGCGCGCGTAGTCGAGATAGTCCAATGGTCTGGAGAACTTGTCGACCCCGGCCCGCAACTCGACCGACTGCGCCTCTGTCATCGGCGTGTTGGCGTCGACGTTGCGTTGCAGCGCGGCAAGTTTGGCGTAACCGCTGAACTCGTCGGCGGCGTAGGAGTAGTCCCGGGTCAGCGGGACCACCCGCAGGCTCGGTGACGTGAGCCCGATCCGCTGTGTGTCGAAGTTGACGGTCCGCTGTGCGAAGTAGCTCAGGAACCCGGCGGTGGCGGGATCGGTGACGGGTTCAGCGACACACAGCATGATGTCTTCTGGATGCGTCGCGTTGAGGCTACGCGGCGCGGCCGGGCGGGAACTCGTCAGCAGCGCCTGCAGAAACAGAATCACCAGCAGCACGACCATCAACAGCATCGACCAAAACTGAAGGCCCAGCGCGCGCTGGTATTCGGGCAGTTCAGTGAGCCG
Organism: uncultured Actinomycetota bacterium; assembly: GCA_963811535.1. GTDB lineage: Bacteria > Actinomycetota > Actinomycetes > Mycobacteriales > Mycobacteriaceae > Mycobacterium. The sequence goes on from CAWERF010000006.1 coordinate 1,833,707, forward strand.
GTCGACGTGCGCGAGCGGACGCAAGCGGCTGCGGGCCTTGCGCATCGGCAGCAATGCGGCCAACGTGACACCGGTTGCCAGGCACACCAATCCGGCTATCGCGACCGGCCACCATTTCAACTCCACGACCGGATCAGCTCCTCGGCCTCGTGACCGACGCCGTCGACGTCAACGTGGGAGCCGGTGTTGAACTGGGCATCGTTGAGAGCGGAGAACACCGGCGCCGCCGATGCGAGATCGCTTGCCTGTAAATCGGCTATGTGCATGTAGTGCACCGCATTACCGGTTGTCACGGCAAGAAAGCCGCGCAGGGCGCGTCGCATCACAGCGGCGGCCTGCGACGCCGACAGGTGACCGGCCCGGTAGTCTGCGCGGGCGGCGTGGATCGCGCCGGCGAACTTGCGCCGGACCAGCCGGCCGTGAAGAGGCCCGATCAACGGGATGGTTTGCAGGCGCCCTGCGGGCATCGTCCAGACGAGGGCGCCTGCGCACCAGACGATGACCGCCGCCACAATCGCCACCCCACCGACAAGCCACCATGACGAGTACGGGTCGGGGCCGCCGAGGTAGCGAAGCAAATCACCCGGCACGACTGAAAACCTCGGTCAGCTCAACGATTTTCGTTCGGATCTCGGTGCTGGCAGCGATCTTTGTGTACGGGATCGCATGGGCGGTCAGCAGGCCGTCGAGTCGCTGGGCCCGGGCCCGCTCGGCACGGCGGTATGCGGCCACGACACGGTTGTCGAGGGCCGCGCCGCCGAGCACGAATCTTCCGGTGGTCACGTCGTAGCCGTCCGGTTCTCCCTCGCCGGAGCCGACGGCCGGCATGTCCGACACCATCGCCCACATCACGTCATGGCGGCCGGACAGCTGCTGCAGCGCGGCTTCGAGGCGACGGTCGACGTCAGGCTCGTCGGAGACGATGACAATGAGCATGCGGCGACGATGTCCGGTTGCGGCATAGGCCAGTTGGGCGACGATGTCGCTGGCGCCGGGGTGCGAGAGGGTGTGCCGATAGAACCGGTCCAGCAGGCTTTCGATGTGGTTTTCCCCGCGCCGGTTGCGGATGTTGGCGGATCCACGCGAATCTCCGTAGACCATGCCGATCTCGTCCGAGCGGCCCAGCGTGATCAACCCGATGGCACCCAGCACGCTGACCGCGAGGTCGCGTTTGACCTCCCCGCTCCGCGCCAGCGCCGACATGTTGCGGCCGGCGTCGGCTACCAACAGGACCTTGTGGTGTTTCTCGGTGACGAACCGTTTGATCAGCACCGTGCCGGAGCGCGCCGATGCCTTCCAGTCGATGTCGCGCACGTCGTCTCCGGGTACGTACGGCCTGAGCTCGTCGAATTCGAGCGTGCGGGTGTGCAGCAGCGCATATCGGCCGCCCTGCAGCAGTCCGCGGGTGTCGGTGCCGAAGTGCATCTTGGCCCGGTTGAGGTGCTTGCCCACGTTCAGGTTTTCTTCTTCGCGCAAGCGCTCATCAGCAGGTTTTCTTCTTCGCGCAAGCGCTCATCAGCAGCGCCTCAGGGCACCCGGACCGCCTGCAGAACGGCGTCGACCACCGTGTCCGTCGTGACCTTTGCGGTCGCGGCTTCGAAGCCGAGGATCAGCCGGTGGCGCAGCACGCGGTGAGCGAGCTTGCGGACGTCGTCGGGAATCACGTGGCCGCGGCCGGACAGCACCGCCAGCGCGCGGGCGGATTTGCAGAATGCGATGGTGGCGCGCGGGCTGGCGCCGTACTCGATGAGCCGGGCCAGCTGCGCGGGCAGGAACTTCTGCGGGTCGCGCGTCGCGGCGACCAGCTCGCTCGCGTAGTTCATCAGCACGGGGTCCATGTGCACGTTGCGGACGACCTGTTGCAGCCGCCGCACTTCGTCCAGCCCCACGACCGGATGGCTGCGGCGGTTCTTGTCGTACACCCCCGCGTCGATGCGGGCCATCACCTCCACCTCCTCCCGCGGGGAGGGGTAGCGCAGGATCTCCTTGAGCATGAAGCGGTCTGTCTGGGCCTCAGAGAGCGGGTAGGTGCCCTCCTGGTCGACCGGATTCTGGGTGGCGATCACCAAGAACGGTTCCGGGATCGGGTACACCGTGCCGGCGATGGTGGTCTGGCGCTCCTCCATCGCCTCCAGCATCGCGCTCTGGGTCTTGGCGCTGGATCGGTTGATCTCGTCGAGCAACACGATGTTGGTGTGGACCGGACCCAGTTGAGTAGCAAACGAGTGTGTCTCGGCTTCATACACTTGAGTGCCGATTATGTCGCTGGGCAGCAAATCCGGCGTGCACTGGATGCGCTGAAACCCGCCGTGGATCGACTCGGCAATCACGCGGGCCGCGGTGGTCTTCGCCAGGCCGGGAACGCTCTCGAGAAGGATGTGGCCGCCGGCCAGCAGGCCGATCAGCAGGGACTCCCGGAGGTTGGCCTGCCCCACCACCTTGGCGGTGAACGCGTCGGAGACCGCGTCCACGACGCGCCGCGCGTCGTGCATGGCGGCCCGATTCGGTTGTACTCGTGCTGCTGTCATCGATACCTTTTCGTTCGCGCGCACGTGGCCAGGCCCGACAGAAACGTGGGGCGGCGCCGCCTTGATGCCGCCCGTTTGCTCGAGCAGCCTCCGGAGCCCGGGTTGCCGGAGAGCGTCGTCGCTATTGTAGGCGGAGCCAAACAGGTGGCACCTACGCTGGAACGGCGATGACGGTTTGGCGGCTGAAGCCCTTCACGACCACGGTGTTCGCCGAGATGTCGGCGTTGGCCGCACGGATCGGCGCGGTGAACCTCGGTCAGGGCTTCCCCGACGAGGACGGACCCCCCGCGATGCTGCGGGCCGCGCAGCAAGCGATCGCCGCCGGCGCGAACCAGTACCCACCCGGCTTGGGCATCGCGCCCCTGCGCGACGCGATCGCCGCTCACCGTCGGCGCCACTTCGGCGTCGAATACGACCCCCAAACCCAGGTACTGGTCACCGTCGGCGCCACCGAGGCGATCGCCGCCGCGGTCATCGGGCTGGTCGAGCCCGGGGCCGAGGTGGTGCTGATCGAGCCGTACTACGACTCCTATGCGCCGGTGATCGCGATGGCGGGCGCCCGGCGCACGTGCGTGCCGCTGGTCCCCGACGGACGCGGGTTCGTCCTCGACACCGGCGCGCTGCGGCGGGCGGTGACACCGAAAACCGCTGCGGTGATCGTTAACTCGCCACACAACCCGACCGGCATGGTGCTCAGCGACGCCGAGCTTGCCGCGATCGCCGAGATCGCGGTCGACGCCGACCTTCTGGTGATCACCGACGAGGTCTATGAGCACCTGGTCTTCGACGGCGGACGGCACACCCCGCTGGCTGGCTATCCCGGGATGGCCGACCGCACCGTCACGATCTCCAGCGCGGCCAAGATGTTCAACTGCACGGGCTGGAAGATCGGATGGGCTTGCGGGAACGCCGAACTCATCGCCGGTGTGCGCGCGGCCAAGCAATTCCTGAGTTATGTCGGCGGCGCGCCGTTTCAGCCTGCGGTGGCGCTGGCGCTGAACACCGAAGAGGACTGGGTGGCGGCACTGCGCGAGTCGCTGCAAGCCAAACGCGATCGGCTGGCCGAAGGGCTGAGCGGCCTGGGCTTCGAGGTGCACCACAGCGGCGGAACGTACTTCTTATGTGCGGACCCGCGGCCGCTGGGCTATGACGACAGCACCGCGTTCTGCGCGGAGCTGCCCAAGAAAGCGGGGGTCGCGGCGATCCCGATGTCGGCGTTCTGCGAACCGGGCGGCGATCACGCCGCAACGTGGAATCACCTGGTGCGGTTCGCTTTCTGTAAGCGCGACGATGTCCTGGACGAGGCCCTTCGCCGCCTCGAAGTGCTACGTCGCTGACGCGTCTTCGAGGGCCTGCCGTGCGGCGTTGTAGCCCGGGATGAAGGTGATGCCGGGTCCGCCGTAGCAGCCCGCACTGGCCAGGAACAACCCGTCGATGTCGATCGGTTGGTCGGCGAATCCCGTAGGCCCGGGCCGGTTGACGCCGATCTGGTCGGGATGCAACAACCCGTGGCAGTAGTCGCCGCCCGGTGCCCCGAACATCGTGCCCATGTGCCGCGGCGTGAACGTCGTGTGCCTGGTGATGAGACGCTCGAAGTTCGGTGCCACCCGCGTGATCTTGTCGATGACGCGCTGCCCCATTTCGGTTTTCATGCGGCCGTAGTCGGCTTGGTCCCCTTCGATCGGGAACCACAGCGCGAACGCGGACGCGGCGTGCTTGCCGGCCGGCGCCAGGGCGGGATCGTGAACCGACGGGATCTGCAGTCCGACGGCCGGGTCGGCGGGAACGATCCCCCGCCGGCAGTCTTCCCATTGCTGTTGCAGTTCTTCGGGAGTGCTGAACAGGCCGACGGTCGACTGCATCGCGGGATCGTTGAGCAGTTCGTACGGTTCGGCGAATTCCGGTGTTCCGTCCAACGCGAAGTGCATCTGCAGGTAGCTGCCGCGGTGATCGATCCGCGAGAACCGCTCGCGAACGTCGCCGGCAAGCGCGTTCGGGTCGACGAGCCGGGTCAGCGTGACGTCGGGTGCTATCGCGGAAACGACGATCGGGGCATGGATGGTCGAGCCGTCCGGAGTCCGAACCCCCGTGACCCGTCCGTCGGTGACCAGGATTTCCTCGGCCGTGGTGCGCAGCCGCAGCTCTCCACCGTTGCTGACGAAACGCGTTGAAAGATGCGTGGTGAGCGCGCCGATACCGCCGCGCAACTTCTTTGTCAGCACAGCATTTTCGTTGGGGACGGCCAAGCCGAACGCAAACGCCGCGGCAGTACCGGGCGTGGCGGGCCCGCGATATGTGGTGTTGACCGCCAAGAAGGCGAGCATTCCCCGCAGCGCGCCGTGCTTCTCCTTGTCCGGCAAGTATCTGTCGAGCACGTCGCTGACCGATCCGAACAGCATGTCGGTGATGGTCGATCGCTCGAACTCGTTGGTGGCGCACGCGTACATCTGATCCAGGGTCTTCGGCGGCTGACCGGCGTCGAACCGCCCCAAGGCCCGGGCGGGCGCTTGGCTCCAGGCCATCAGCCCGGCCATGCCGTTGACCGCCTCGGCGCCGTGTACCTCATTGAGATGCGTCAGCAGTTTCATCGGGTCGGTGTAGTAGACGACCGGGTCGTCACCCACCCCGCGCAGCGACACCGACATCACGTCGAGATCGACCGTGGGCAGGGTGTCGAGGCCGAGCTCCCGGCTGACCGTCGCAGAAGTCGAAAGCTGCAGAGACCCAGCGATTTCGAACTTGTAACCGTCGAACAGCTCCACGGTTGACGCCATCCCGCCGGCGTAGAGCTTGGCTTCCAGACACACGGTGCGCAGCCCGGCCCGCTGCAAGAGCGCGGCAGCGGTGAGGCCGTTGTGCCCCGCACCGATGACTATCGCGTCGTAATCCGCCATCGCGCGAGGCTGACACGGCGCGTCCAGTTTTGTCAATATTGACGAAACCCTTCGGGGCTATTCGGGATGCGGCTGCGCTCCAGCGAGCCGAGCGCGGCATGGCTCAGCCGCGCAAGTTCCGCCAAGGATCTGTCGTCGCCGAGCATCCACACCTCCATCGCCCCGAACACCGCCGCCGCGATGCACCGGGACGTGACGGTGATGCGCAGGCGCTGATCGGGCGTGACGGGCTCTCGCCGCCGACCGAGGTGTTCGGCGACCGCGTCCCCGAAATCGGCCTCGACCTGACGAATGTGGCGCACGATACGCACCGGATCGAGCTCCTGGGCCCGCAGCGCGGCGATTTTCGTCACTGCCTCAACGTCATACGGGAACGCGAAGATCGCCGACTGCACCGATTCGATGATCGACTCGTCGGGCGAACGCGCCTGAAGCGCCGCGCGAAACCAGTGCAAGCCGGCGTCGTAGTCGGCGAACAGCAGGTCGTGCTTGGACGTGAAGTGGCGGTAGAACGTCCGCAGCGACACCCCGGCGTCGGCGGCGATCTGTTCGGCCGAGGTGTCCTCGACGCCCTGCGCGAGGAAGCGGACGAGCGCGGCCCGCCGCAGCGCCTCGCGGGTGCGCTCGCTGCGCGCGGTCTGCGCCGGCCGGACCATGGGGGCAAACGTACCGCACCTGCCGTGATGTCAATATTGACAAAACTCACGGCGCTCCGTCAGGCTGACGCCATGGTGTCGCTGCTTGTCCACGCGCTGGTCGGCCTGACCGTCATCGGCGTGATCGTCGCGTCCAACCCGGCGATCTTCCGCCAGCCGGTGGTCCCGAAGGTGTCCGTTCTGGAAGCCATCTACTACATCGCGGGCATCGCGTCGGTCGTCATCGGGTACTACTTCAACATCCGGTACATCCACGAGTACGTGCACGGCGCGCACAACCCGTTCTGGGGTCACGGCAGCTGGGCCGAGTTCATCAAGTTGGGGTACGTCAACCCGGCCGCCAGTTCGGCGAGCGAGGACTACACGATCGCCAGCGTGATCCTGCTCCCGCTGTGGACCATCGTCGACGGTCGCCGTCGCGGAGTGCGCCGGCCATGGCTGTACTTCGTGCTGGTCCTCACCGCCAGCACGTCGTTCGCGTGGGCCTTCTACCTGGCCACCGCTGAGCGGCAGCGCCGGACGACCCTCGCGTCATCGCGGGAAACCGCCTCGATCTAGCCCGACTGAATTCGCCAGGGCACGGACTGCTGGTCCGTGCCCTTTTTCGCATGTGATCTTGATTCGCCGCGCCGGTACATGTGATCCAAATCACAAAAAGACCCTTGACGTTCCAACATGATCAGGCGTAAAACAACACATAACCAAATTAATCGGGCAGAAATCCACACTAGGGAGCATCGGAAATGACCTCGATTACCCGAACCAAGATGTTTGCGGCGACCTTCGGCGCCGGCGTCGTCCTCACGATGGGCGCGCTGACCGTCGCATTGGGCAACACCGAGGCCCACGCCACATCGCCCTCGACCAACAGCACGGCCCCCACGGTCGTGCAGACCACCGCACCGGCGGTACCGGTCGTGCCGATCGCCGTGCCGAGCGTGAAAGCGAAGAAGTTCGTCGGCAAGGACTGGCCGGAGCAGTAGCGGAGCAGTAGCCTTGCCGGGTCGGCGGACCGGAGTTACGGCGCTCGAGGATGGGCGCGGTCAACCGGCTGTGCACCAAGAACCCGCCTGCGCAGGCCTTCGGTTGCGGCGTTGAGCACCGTCTTGCGGGCCCGCTTGATCAAAAACTGGGGCAACGGCGCCGTGGGTTCCAGGGTGATGTCGAACCGCACCCGGGTCTTGTCGTCGGCCTCGGGCGTCAGGTTGTATTCGACGTGCTGCGCGTGCTGCTGAGACGTCTCGTCGGCGTCCCAGACCAACCAGTCGCGGCCCCAGTGGTACTCGAGGACTTCCTGGTCGGTGATTCCCATCACCCGCACTGTCACCTTCACGTGGTGGGGGCGGCCGTCGTCGTAGTTGTCGATCACCTCGGCGGATTTGTGCACCGAGGACCACGACGGCACCGACGCGACGTCGGCGAGCGCTTGCAGGATCGCTTCCGGCGGCGCGTCGATCACCACTTCGCGCGACGCTCTGACGGCCACACCCAAAAGCTAGTGCGCTTGCCCGTAGATCACCAGCCGATCTCGTCGAGTGGCGTGGTCTGCGCCGGCGGCGGCCCAGTGTCACCGGATGGCGTACGGGAGAACCGCGGCGCCGGCGCGGCCTGGTCGAAGCCGTTGCGGTGCACGATCGTGGAGCGCGCCTTCAGGTGCTCGCCCTCGGCGGCCTCGGTCCATGTCAGCACCGGCGTGACGCAGGCGTCGGTGCCGGCGAAGATCTCCGTCCACTCGTCGCGGGTCTTGCCGGCGAACCGTTCGGTGAACAGCTTGCGCATCTGTGGAAAGCCGTCGAGGTCCATCTGGTTGGGAATGTCGTCGGTCGACAGCCCGAGCCCCGCCAGCAGCTGCGCGAAGAACTGCGGCTCGATCGCGCCGACGGCCATGTACTTCCCGTCAGAGGTCTCGTAGGTGCGGTAGAACGGCGCACCGCCGTCGAGCAGGCCCGACTCGCGCTCGTCGGACAGCGTGCCGACGGCCTTCATCGTCCACTGCATCTGCGCCAGCAGGCTGACCCCGTCGACCATCGCGGCATCGATCACCTGGCCCTTGCCGGATTTCTCGCGTTCGTAGAGCGCGGCGACGATGCCCAGCAGCAGCAGCATCGATCCGCCGCCGAAGTCGGCGACGAGGTTCATCGGTGGCAGCGGTGGCCGGTCGCGGTACCCCATCGACCCGAGGGCCCCGGTCTGCGAGAGGTAGTTGATGTCATGGCCCGCGGTCATCGCCAGCGGACCGTCCTGACCCCATCCGGTGATCCGGGCGAAGATGAGCCGGGGGTTGACGGCGGCACAGTCGTCGGGGCCGATGCCGAGGCGTTCGCACGTGCCGGGCCGGAACGGATCGATCAGCACGTCGGCCTTTGCCACCAGGCCCAATAGGGCTTGCGGGTCGTTCTTCACATCAAGGTCGACAACCCTCTTGCCGCGGTGCATCAGGTCGCGGTCCTCGCGCGGCATACCCAGCCCGCCGCTGGGACGGCGCACCCGCACCACGTCCGCACCGAGGTCGGCCAGCGCCATCGCGGCGTGCGGTCCGGGTCCGATCCCGCCCAGTTCGATTACCTTCACCCCGGCCAGGGGTCCGCTATTGGTCACCTGAGGAAGACTAGCGGCCCGTTTTCTGGCTCAGCACGCGCTTGGCCAATCCCTCACCCGCGGTTTCGGCGACGGAACGCTTTGACCGGTTTGCGCGGGTAGCGTCAACGCTGTGGGTGTAGGACCCGAGTCGCCTTACACCGTCGGCGACTATCTACTTGACCGTCTGGCCGAACTGGGCGTGACCGAGGTGTTCGGGGTGCCCGGCGACTTCAACCTCGAGTTCCTCGACCATGTCGTGGCGCACAAGAAGATTCGCTGGGTGGGCAACGCCAACGAACTCAACGCGGGATACGCCGCCGACGGCTACGGCCGCCTGCGCGGCATGTCGGCGCTGATCACCACGTTCGGGGTCGGCGAGCTGTCAGCGGCCAACGCGGTCGCAGGCAGCTACGCCGAGCACGTGCCCGTCGTGCACATCGTCGGCGCGCCGTCGAAGGACGCGCAGGCGGCTCGCCGGGTTATCCACCATTCCCTGGGCGACGGCGACTTCGAGCACTTCCTGCGGATCGCCCGTGAATTCACCTGCGCCCAGGCCAATCTGGTGCCTGCCACCGCGACGCGCGAGATCGACCGCGTGCTGTCGGAGGTGCGGGAGCAGAAACTGCCCGGCTACCTGCTTCTCGCGACGGATGTGGCCCGCTTCCCCGTCGAGCCGCCGTCGGCGCCGCTGGCCAGGTACACCGGCGGCACCAGCCCGCGCGCGTTGTCGTTGTTCATCGACGCCGCAACCGAACTCATCGGTGACCACCAGCTGACGGTGCTGGCCGATCTGCTGGTGCATCGGTTGCAGGCGGTTGGGAAGCTCGAGGCGCTGCTGGCCGCCGACGTGGTGCCGCACGCGACGCTGATGTGGGGCAAGAGCCTGGTCGACGAGACGTCACCGACGTACCTGGGCATCTACGCCGGCGCCGCGAGTGATGAGCGGGTGCGCAAGGCCATCGAGCAGGCTCCGGTGCTGGTTACCGCCGGAGTCCAGTTCACGGACATGGTCAGCGGTTTCTTCAGTCAGAACATCGACCCGGCGCGCACCATCGACATCGGCCCGAACCAGAGCGTGATCGCCGGACAGGTGTACGCACCGCTGGACATCGAGGCCGCGCTGGAGGCGTTGACGTCGATTCTGAAACAGCGCGGCATCCGGTCGCAGCCGGTGCCGGCTACCCCGTCGGACCCGCCGCTGCAGGCACCGCCCCGCGACGAGCCGTTGACGCAGAAAGCGTTGTGGAACAGGCTTTCCGCCGCCCTGACACCGGGGAACATCGTGCTCGCCGACCAGGGTACGTCGTTTTACGGGATGGCAGGGCATCGGCTGCCGAGCGGGGTGACCTTCATCGGGCAGCCGCTGTGGGCGTCGATCGGCTACACCCTGCCTGCGACGCTCGGCGCCGGCCTGGCCCACCCGGACCGACGGCCGGTGTTGCTGATCGGCGACGGTGCCGCGCAGCTGACGATCCAGGAATTGGGATCGATGCACCGCGAGGGCGTGACGCCGGTGGTCGTGGTGGTCAACAACGACGGCTACACCGTGGAGCGCGCGATTCACGGACGCGACGCGTATTACAACGACATCGTCGGGTGGAGCTGGCTCGACGTGCCGAGGGCGCTCGGAGTCGGCGATCATTTGGCCTTTCGCGTGCAGACATACGGCGAACTCGACGACGCCGTCACCGCTGCCGCGGCGCACCGCGACGCAATGGTGTTCATCGAGGCGGTAGTCCCGCGCTGGGATGTGCCACCTCTTCTGACAGAGCTGGCCGAGTCGGCGGCTGCCGCCAACGCGAGCCAGATAACCACGATCGGAAAGGGAAGATGATGAAGCGCAAGGCGATTGACCCGTCCGTCCCGCCCAGCGGCACCGGGTGCGTTGAGTGTGACGCCGCGGGCGGCTGGTGGATGCATCTGCGACGCTGCGCGGCGTGCGGTCACATCGGATGTTGCGACGATTCACCGGCGAGGCACGCGACCGCGCACTGGCGCGAGACCGGGCATCCGGTGATGCGGTCGTTCGAACCCGGCGAGGACTGGTTCTGGAACTTCGAGACCAACGACTACGTCGACGGGCCCGAATTGGCCGCGCCGGACAGCCATCCCGAGGACCAGACGGTTCCCGGTCCGCGCGAGCGTGTGCCCCGCGACTGGCTCGAGCAGCTGCGGAACCGGGCCTGAAAGGCCTTGCTCAACTTCTGATCTGGCGGCCGATCCGCAGCGCAGGAAGCAATATGCTCCGGGGAGTGAACCTGCCGCCGAGGCTGGCGACTTTCGGCACGAGCCCCGGGATCACGCTGCGCTTGCCTGCGAGCATGCCGCGGATCGCTTCTTCGGCAACGTCGTGCGGCGCGACCTGGGCGATGCCGACGCTGTACTGGTGCGCGTCGGCGATCTCGGCCCACTCGGTGGGAACCGGCCCGGGACACAGCACCGTGCACGACACCCCCGTACCGTGCAGTTCCTCATGCACAGCCTCGGAGAACGTCTGCACAAACGCCTTGGTGGCCGAATAGACCGCCATGTTCGGCATCGGTTGAAAGCCGGCGATCGATGCGATGTTGAGCACCGACCCGGCGCCTCGCTGGACCATGCCGGGCAGCGCGGCGCGCGTTATTTCCATCAGTGCGATCACGTTAACGGTGACTTCCTCGCGTTCGCGTTCGATCGGCAACTGATAGAAGACACCGCTGGTGCCGAATCCGGCGCTGTTGCACACGCCCGCGACCGGCTCGGCGGTGATGCGGTCGGTCAACCGGACACGCGCCGTGCTGTCAGCGAGATCGGCGGGCATGACCTCGACGGCCACGGAGTGCTTCGAGCGCAGATCAGCGGCCAGGTCGTCGAGGCGGTTACGTCGCCTCGCGACAAGCAACAACGGATAGCCGCGGCGTGCCAGGCCGCGCGCCAGTTCGGTGCCGATACCCGACGAGGCCCCGGTGATGAGCACGGTCGCATCGGCGCACGGCTGCGGAAGACTCATCGCCGCTCACCAATGAATTCCACGGGTGGCACGGACGAACGTTTCACTTCGTTTGTCGAACCGGACTGGCTCACTTGGGGATTCCTCTCCTTGGGCGGCATCGGAGTCGTCGAACATCGTGAATCCGCGGTTTCGCACGAAGTCCATCAGCGTCGGGCTGACGGCGTCGGCGAAGGCGGCGAACTGCCCGAACGGCGGGCTGACCCGGCGCGGCCGGTGCACGATCGCGTCGCCAAGCACGCCGGCGGCCTGCTCGGGCGTCAGCGCCGGGAAGTGGTCGTAGACCTTGGTCGGGCTGATCATCGGTGTGCGGACCAGCGCCATGAACACCGTCGTGAACCTCACACCGTCGCTTACGGTTTCGGCCTGCAACGAATCGCACAGCGTGTCGAGCGCAGCCTTGCTGGCGATATAGGCGCCGAATCGTGGCGCCCGCATCTGGACACCGGCCGAGGACACGTTGATCACCTGGCCGAAGCCGCGTTCCCGCATGCCGGGGATGAACTTCAGAATGAGCTGCACCGCACCCAGGTAATTCAGTTGCATCGTGCGCTGGTAGTCATGGATCCGGTCGTATGACAACTCCAGCGAGCGCCGGATCGAACGGCCCGCGTTGTTGATCAAGATGTCGACACGGCCGAGATCGGTCAACACCCGATCGGCCATGGCGGCGATGGCGTCCATGTCCGACAGATCGCACGGGTACACGTGCGCGGTGCCTCCCGCGCCGCGGATCTCGTCGGCGACCTGCTCGAGCTTCTCGCGGGTACGGGCGACGAGCACCACCTCGCCGCCGGCGTCGGTGACTTTCTTCGCCGTCGCCTCGCCGATGCCGGATGACCCACCGGTGATGAGGATCGTCTTGCCGTCGACCGCGTCCGCCAGCGTGCGGCCCTGGACGACGTCGACCAGGTTCTGCAGGTAGAACGGTCGGTACCGGCCCGCCGAGTTTGGCGTGTTCATGAGGTTGGACACCGCCGCGATCGGCTTTTCGACCCAGCCCGTAAGGTCACCGAGATTCATCGTTGCGCTCCTGGGAGATGTTCGACGCCGAACTCTGTCTGAAGATGATGATTGACCTATTTCGCCGCACGGTAAACGTCTGCTCCGGATCGAGCTAGGAGGGGTTCAGCAGGTCCCTCGCGATGTGCGTCACCTGAATCTCGTTGCTGCCGGCGTAGATCATCAGCGATTTGGCGTCGCGCGCAAGTTGTTCGACGCGGTATTCGGTCATGTAACCGTTGCCGCCGAACAGCTGAACCGCATCCATGGCCACCTCGGTGGCCGCCTCCGAGGAGTACAGCTTCATCGCCGACGCCTCGGCCAGCGTGGGAATCTTGCCTGCCCGGATCCCTTCGAGCGTGGAGAACACCATGTTCTGGACGTTGATCCTGGCGACCTCCATCTTCGCCAGCTTCAGCTGAATCAGCTGGAAATTGCCGATGCTGCGCCCCCACAGCGTCCGGTTCTTCGCGTACTCGATGCAGAGCCGGTGGCATTCGTTGATGATGCCGAGGGACAACAACGCGACGCCCATGCGCTCGCCGGCGAAGCTCGCCCGCGCGCTTTCCCGCCCGTCGCCGCCGGTGCGCGTTTCGGTCTCACCGAGCAGGCGGTCCTTGCCCAGACGGACGTTGTCGAAGAACAGCTCGCCCGTCGGTGACGCATGCATGCCCATCTTCTTGAACGGCTTGCCCTGGGTGAATCCGGGCATCGGAGAGTCGAGGACGAATGCCAGCACGGGCCGGTCACGCTTGTCCGCGACCGAACCGTCGTCAAGCTTCGCGTAGACGATCACGGTGTCGGCGTACGGCCCGTTGGTGATGAATGTCTTCTGCCCGTTGAGGATGTAGTCGTCACCGTCGCGCCTGACGTAGGTCTTCATCCCGCCGAAGGCGTCGGAGCCCGAGTCCGGCTCGGTGATCGCCCACGCCGCAATCTTTTCCATGGTCACCAGCGCAGGCAGCCAGCGCTCTTTCTGCGCCAGGGTGCCGCGGGCCATGATCGTCGTCGCGCCGAGTCCGAGACTGACGCTCATGGCGGCCACGGTGCCCAGGCTGACCCCGGCCAGCTCGCTGATCATGATCGCCGCCATCGACGCCTGCTCGCCAATGCCGACACTTCGCTTGTGGCCGGTGTCGGATCGGCCGCCCTGCTGTCTGGCGCGCTCGGAATCGAGCATGTTCTTGACAGCCTCGGCCGCCATCACGTCAAGGCCGAACTGGCTGAACAGTTTTCGGATGATCGGGTAGGGCGGCATCTCGCCGCTTTCCAGTGCGTCGACGTTGGGCCGCAGCTCCTTGTCGATGAACCCCCGAACAGCGTCGCGGATCAGCAGGTCGCTCTCGGACCACTCGATCACCGAATCTCCTTCAGCCGGGCAGCCGGGCGGCGATGTCGTCGATGCGCCACGGGCCGTCGGTTTCGATCGTGGCGACGTCTCGCCAGCCGGACAACTGCGAAATGGCCCCGCCCTGCACCGCGTACACCCGGCCGGTGACCGGGCACTTCTCGCTCGCCAGATAGGCGACCAGCGGCGAGATGTTGGCGGGGCTGAACAGATCCGGCCCGCCTCCCTGCGGCTCGGCCATCAGATTGCCCATGCCCGGCGTGGCCAGCGTCAGGCGCGTGCGGGCGATCGGCGTGATCGCGTTGACCCGCACGCCGTAGCGCTGGAGCTCCTCGGCCGCGATCAGCGTGAGGGCCGCGATGGCCGCCTTTGCCGAGCCGTAGTTGGCCTGGCCCGCGTTCGGGATCGTCGTACCCGACCCGGACGCGGTGTTGATGACCGCGGCGCTGGGCTGCTCACCGGCCTTCGACTGCGCCTTCCAGTGGACGGCGGCGTGGTGCAGCATCGCGAAGTGGCCCTTGAGGTGCACCGCGATGACCGCGTCCCACTGCGACTCCGCCATCGTGGCGATGTAGCTGTCGCGGAGGATGCCGGCGTTGTTCACCAGCACGTCGAGTCGGCCGAACTCGTCGATCGCCTGCTGCACAATCTGTTTCGCGCCGTCCCAGCTTGCGACGCTGTCGGTGTTCGCGACCGCACGGCCGCCGCCGGCGACGATTTCGTCGACCACCTGCTGGGCCGGCCCGGCGTCGCTGCCCTCGCCCGCGTTGCTGCCACCAAGGTCGTTCACGACCACTGCGGCGCCTTGGGTGGCGAATAGCAAGGCATGCTCACGACCGATGCCGCGGCCCGCGCCGGTGATGACGGCAACCCGGCCGTCCAATACGCCCATTCACAGCTCCTGTTCAGGCGTCCGCGATTTCGGCGAGACCGTCGGTGATCACGAAGTCCTCGCCGCGGACGGTCTCGAACGCATAGGACGTCACACCGTCGCGTGACCCGAGTTTCCAGATGCGGGTCTCCAAGTCGTCACCTGGGAAGACCATCTTGGCGAACCGCACCGCGAACCGCTTCAGCCGGTGGACGTCCGAACCGCCGACCTCGGTGAGCACACCCCACGACGTCATCGCCATCGTGCACAGGCCGTGCGCGATGATGCCGGGCAGCCCAGCGCTTTTCGCGAATTCCTCGTCGAGGTGGATCGGCATCGGGTCGCCGGACGCTTGCGCGTACCGGAACGTCTGGTCCGCGTCGACATGCGCCGTGACCTTCGCGCTGGGCGACTGCTCGTGCACCCGTTCGTCGAGCTTGTGACTCGGGCTGAGCTCTCCGACCTTCTTGCCGGCATTGAAACCGCGAACGAAGAACGTCACATATTGTTCGTTGACGAGTTCGCCTTCCTCGGTGCGGCATTCGAGCTGGATCGCGCAGGGAGTGCCTTTTTCCAGGCCCTCGTACCCGGTGATCTTCCCCCGCGACACCAGCTTGTCGCCGGGGTAGATCGGCCGATGGAAGTGAAAATCCTGCTCGCCATGCACGATTCGCGGAATGAGCTTCGCCGGCAGCACGCCCACCGCCGGACTCGCGAGGGACGGGAACACCGGCACGATCGCGAAAACCGGTGGCGCGACGTCGCCGCTGCGATAGGCGGCGATCGGGTCGTTGGTTGCGGCGGCGTATTCGGCGATCGCCTCGCGGGTCACCTCGAACCGCTCCTCGTCACCCCACCGGTCCAGGCCGCTGTCGTCGAACGAGAACTCGCGCTCACCCATCACGTCACGCATTCGCGGCGGCGAGCTCGCCGAGTTGGTCGAGCGTCTTGTCGAGCTGCTCGGCGCCGTCCTTCGCGACGGCCTTGCCGAGCGCTCCCTTGATCAGCGCGCCGTCGAAGTCACCGACGACGGTGCACACCGCCGCGTCGTCGCCCGCCGGCTCGAGGATGAACGTGAACGAGCACTTCACACCGGCCATTCCGGTGCCGCTCATCGACAGCCGGTGGGGCGCATCGACACTGTCGACGGTGGCTTCGACGTGGCCCATCGTCAGCTCTTTCGGTCGGCGCGCTGGTAGGCGGTGACGACGGCGGCGCCGCCCAGCCCGATGTTGTGTTGCAGGGCCGCGCTGACGTTGTCGACCTGTCGCTTGTCGGCGGTACCGCGCAGCTGCCAGGTCAACTCGGAACACTGCGCCAGGCCGGTGGCCCCGAGCGGGTGACCCTTGGAGATCAGGCCGCCGGACGGGTTGACCACCCAACGACCGCCGTAGGTGGTGTCGTTGTCGTCGATCAGCTTGGGGGCTTCGCCCTCGCCGCACAGCCCGAGCGCCTCATAAAGCAGCAGCTCGTTGGCCGAGAAGCAGTCGTGCAACTCGATCACCTGGAAATCCTCCGGGCCCAGCCCGGACTGGTGGTAAACCCGCTGGGCCGCTTCGACGTTCATGTGGTAGCCGATGAGGCCCTTGGCCGTCCCGTCGAAGCTGTTGGCGAAGTCGGTGGTCATCGCCTGCCCGACGATCTCGACCGCTTGCTGCGCCAGGCCGTGCTTGTCGACGAAAGCCTCCGACGCGACGATCGCCGCCGCCGAACCGTCACTGGTCGGCGAGCACTGCAGCTTGGTCAGCGGGTCGTAGATCATCCGTGAGGCCAGGATGTCGTCGAGGCTGTAGGACTCCTGGAATTGCGCATACGGGTTGTTGACCGAGTGCTTGTGGTTCTTGTAGCCGATCTTCGCGAAATGCTCGGCGGTGCTGCCGTATTGCTTCATGTGCTCGCGGCCGGCGGCGCCGAACATCCACGGCGCAGGCGGGAATGCCACTTCGGAGATCTCCGCCAGCGCCATGACGTGCTTGTCCATCGGCTGGGCGCGGTCGTCGTACGTTGACGCCAGCGACCCCGGTTTCATCTTCTCGAAGCCCAGCGCGATGCAACAGTCCGCTAGGCCGCCGCGGATGGCCTGCGCGGCCAGGTACAGCGCGGTGGACCCGGTGGAGCAGTTGTTGTTGACGTTGACGATCGGGATGCCGGTCATGCCGAGCTGGTAGAGCGCGCGCTGGCCGGACGTCGATTCGCCGGCGACGTAACCGACGTAGCCCTGCTCGACCTCGGTGTAGTCGACGCCGGCGTCAGCGAGCGCGTTGGTTCCCGCTTCGCGGGCCATGTCGGGATAGTCCCAACCCTCACGTCGTCCCGGCTTCTCGAACTTCGTCATTCCGACGCCGACGACATAGACCTTGTTGGACACCCCGACCTCCTGAGGCTCGTTCGCGATGGACCCGGACAAACATACTCGCTTGCACGTAACTTATCTACCCGCGATGAGCGGGTCGGCCAGCCGCCGAAGGTCCGCCGCGGCGCGGTCCCACCGCCGGTGCGCCCGGCTGAAGTCGCTGTCGACGAAGCTGGAGATCAGGATGCCGCGCAGCGCGTCCATCGCGGTGTAGAGGAAATCGAGCATCGGTTTGCTGACCTCCTCGGGTACGACCTGACCGACCGCGGCGATCAGGTTGCTCACGACGATCGACTCGAACGTGGCGACCTCGCGCCCGAGGGCCGGATCGGTGCGCCCGGCAACCCAAAGCTCAACGGTCGCAATGAACATCGGCCCCTGATGGATCTCCCACAGCATGTCCAGCACGGTGCCGATCGGGTCCGTGGCCGTCGTCAGATCGCTGACCCTGCCGACCACCGCGGCCGCGCGTTTGGCGGCCAGGTGCTGCAGGGCGGCGATGACCAGGTCGTTCTTCGAGCGAAAGTGATGGACCTGAGCGCCGCGGGTGACGCCGGCCAGCTCGGCGACCCGCGGCGTCGTCGTCCCCGCATAGCCGTAGCGCACCAGGCACTCGATGGTCGCGTCCAGCAGCCGGGCACGCATCTGCGCGCTGCGCTGCTCCTGCGTGCGCCTGGGCGGGACGGCGCGGGCTGGGCTGGCCACGATCCGGGATACTACCGGCTGCGCGACACTTTAGATACATACCGGCCTGTACTTAATTGTGGTCATCGTGGTCCCTGGCGCGGTCCCTGGCGCGGGCGCGACGCGGAGCGGCACGTCGCG
Organism: uncultured Actinomycetota bacterium; assembly: GCA_963811535.1. Taxonomy (GTDB): domain Bacteria; phylum Actinomycetota; class Actinomycetes; order Mycobacteriales; family Mycobacteriaceae; genus Mycobacterium. The sequence continues at coordinate 1,851,753 of CAWERF010000006.1, forward strand.
TTTTCTGCCACGATGGAGCTACCGGAGCAGAAGGGGGGTCGATGATCGAGCTGAAGTCCCTGGAATTGCACGGCGACCGGGTGGCGTACCGCGATGCCGGTGCCGGTGAAGCGGTGCTGCTGATCCACGGCATGGCCGGGAGTTCGACCACCTGGCGCTCCGTGATGCCGCAGCTGTCGAAGAAATTTCGGGTGGTGGCGCCGGATCTGCTCGGCCACGGCGAGTCGGCGAAACCGCGGGGTGACTACTCGCTGGGCGCGTTCGCGGTATGGCTGCGCGATTTCCTCGACGAACTCGGCATCAGCCAGGCCACGGTAGTCGGGCACTCGCTCGGCGGCGGCGTCGCGATGCAGTTCGTCTATCAACACCCGGACTACTGCAAGCGGCTGGTCCTGATCGGCAGCGGCGGCCTCGGCCCCGATGTGGGCATGACGCTGCGGCTGCTCTCGGCGCCCGGGGCGGAGCTGCTGTTGCCGGTCATCGCGCCGCGGCCGGTGCTGACCGTCGGCAACAAGCTGAGATCGTGGTTGGGCGGTGCGGGCATCCACTCGCCGCGTGGCGCCGAGCTGTGGAGCGCGTATTCGTCGCTGTCGGATAGGCCGACGCGGCAGTCGTTCCTGCGGACGTTGCGCTCTGTGGTCGATTACCGCGGGCAGGCCGTCAGCGCGCTCAACAGGTTGCAGCTGCGCGCCGACCTACCGGTGATGGCGATCTGGGGCGAGCGGGACGGCATCATTCCCGTCGACCACGCATACGCCGCGCAGGCTGCCCGCGCCGACAGCCGCCTCGAGGTGCTTTCTGGTGTCGGTCACTTCCCGCAGGTGGAGGCGCCCACCCAGGTGGTGGACCTGATCGAGGACTTCATCTCGACCGGCGACTCGAGCGGCGACCGGCCCGAGGTCGACAGTCCGGCGCCGAGTTCCTAGTCCGGCGGCTCAGTTCCTAGTCCGGCGGCTCATGCTCGGAGCCCTCGGCAGCGGGTTGTTCACGCTCGCTGGGCGTGGGCGGAACGCCTTCCGCCTCGCGTTCACCGGCGATGTTCTCGCCGAGCCGGTCGACGATGTCCTCCAGCTCCTGGTCGCGGTTCGGTCGCTGTCGGTCGGGTTCCGTCATATCGCTTCCATTGACTCCGAATCGTCGGTGCGAGCCCGCGCGATCCCCATACCCGACCGCCCACGGTTGCTAACCCCGGTGGCGCATATGGTTGACCGCCATGAAGGTCGATATCACCCTAACGGGCCAGCCGAGCGACACGGACGTCGCGGTGTCGGCGGAGAAGCGCGGTTACGACGGGGCATGGCTGCCGGAGGTCCAGCACGACCCGTTCCCACTGCTGGCGGTCGCCGCCAGCCGCACAGAGAAGTTGGAGCTCGGCACCGCGATCGCGGTGACGTTTGCCCGCAACCCGATGTCGTTGGCGATGGTGGCCAATGACCTGCAGCTGTACTCGCGGGGACGGTTCCTGCTCGGCGTCGGCTCACAGGTGAAAGCCCATATCACCAAACGCTTTTCGATGCCGTGGTCGGCGCCGGCGGAGCGGATGCGCGAGTACCTGCTCGCCATGCGCGCGATCTGGCACAGCTGGGCGACCGGTGAACCACTGCGATTCGTCGGCGAGTTCTACACGCACACGCTGATGACGCCGTTCTTCAACCCCGGGCCGAACCCGTACGGCAATCCGGTGATCATCTTGGCCGGAGTCGGCCCGCGGATGACCGAGGTGGCCGGTGAGGTGGCCGACGGTTTCTTCGTGCACGGCTTCACCACCGAGCGGTATCTGCGGGAGGTGACGCTGCCCGCCTTAAGGAAGGGCCGGGCGGCGGCGGGCAGAGACGATTTGACCGGGTTCGAGATCAGCGGGATGCCGTTCATCGTCACCGGAAGCAGTGACGAGGAGGTGCAGGCCGCTGACACCGCGGTACGCAGGCAGATCGCGTTCTACGGCTCGACGCCGGCCTACAAGCCGGTGCTCGAGTTGCACGGGTGGGGAGATCTGAACGGCGAACTCAACGCGATGTCCAAGCGCGGCGAATGGGAGGCGATGGGCCGGCGGATCACCGACGAGATGCTGCACGAGTTCGCGATCATCGCGCCTCCGGAGCAAGTAGCCGACCGGCTGCTCGCACAGTACGGCGATGTCTTCACCCGCACCGGGTTTTACGCGCCGTACGCGACGTCGGAGGGCTTGTGGGAGCCGATCATCGAGAAGTTGAAGGCTGCCTGAGCGGCGCTACGCGTGATGGCTCTCGACGGGCGGAAGTCCGGGTAACGAGACGCGTGCCACACCGGGAGTGCCCAGCCGCCCCGCCAGCCACGGCAGCGCGTTGGCGAATGCCCTTGCCGCAAAAGGCCAGTCGTGCCTGCCGGGTTCGCCGACAATCGCACAGCGCATGCCCTTGGCGCTGCCGAGCGCACACAGCGTCCGCGCTGCGGCGTCCTGCCCCTCGGGATTACCGATCTTGTCGGCGTTGGGTTGGCTTTTCGAGTTGCGAGCTATCGCGAACCAACCCGCCACGCCGTTGTACAGACGGTGGTGGTTAATGACGGTTTTGGGATCGTAAGCGGACCAGGCCTTTTCGTCTCCGCCAAAGAGGCTGGCGATCGTTTCTTTTCGGTTACCGGCGTTGGGCCCCGCATCTCCGGCGATGTCGACGAAGGAACTGAACAAGTCTGGGTGCATGGCCGCCAAGTCGACCGCGCAGGTGCCGCCCATCGACCACCCGACGACGCCCCACTTGGCCGGGTCATTACTCGCCCCGAAATTCGAAATCAAGAACGGCACAATGTCTTTGGTGAGGTGGTCGGCGGCGTTGCCGCGGCTGCCGTTGACGCATTCGGTGTCGTTGTTGAAGGCGCCGGAGGGGTCGACGAACACAAAGATCGGTGCGTTGCCGCCGTGTGCGGAGGCGAATTCGTCGATGGTGGTGATCGCATTGCCGGCGCGCAGCCAATCCGCCGGCGTGTTCATCTGAGCGCCGATCATCATCACCGCAGGCAATCGGGGTGGGGGCCGGTGGGCGAACCACGCCGCCGGCAGGTACACCAGTTCGCGGCGGTGCTTGAATTTCGACGCGCCGCTGATCGCCACCGGGACGACGACGCCCTTCGTGGGCCGCTTACCCGTCACCTGCATGGCGGTGACGGTGATCCGGTTGGTCTCGTCGGGCAGCGGGCCCGCGGTGAGCTGGTTCCACGCCGCATGGACCGTAGGGAAGTAGCCGACCCACAGATTGACCGCAAGGGCGGCGCTCAGCAGGCACAGCGGCACCGCCGACAACGAGACGCCCCGCCGCCACCATCGGGCGCTGCACCAGCCGACAATCGACACGGCAACGGCGACCCCGGTGGCCGTGAGCCACAGCCACAGCCAGCGAGGCGCGGGATCTGACGCCACGCCGATGGACACGATGTAGGCGTGCGCGACCACCATGAAGACAACGCCGACGGCCAGCGTCAACGGAAGCCAGGTCCGGCGCCACCGACGCGATCGCCAACCGATTGCCAGCAGGACAGCCACCGCGGCGCCCGCCTGCACACCCGCCGGCAGCCAACCGTGCAGCAACGACATCTGGCCGAGATGGTGACGCAGGCTCGCGGCCTGATACGCCTCGAGTGTCGCGGCGACGCTCATCGGCGGTGGCACGTCCACATGACGCTCATAGGCGGTGGCACGTCCACATAGTGAACCAAAAGAGGGTGAACACTGCTACGAACCGACGGCGAGTCACTGAATCTCTCGCGTGATCACCCGCTCGTATTGCTGCTGCTGGCTCGGAGACAGCATCGGGCCGAACGTCAGGACCACGTCCGCGATTTGGAAGCGGTGCTGTGTCGAACCCGCGTACAACTCGGCCCTACCGGTGGTCGGGAACTTCATGACGGACACCGTGTCGGTATCGACCTTTTCTACGCAGCCGATCGCGGGGCAGTCCCTGGCTGTGACGTTGCTTGGGTTTGGCGCCGGCAGGCCGCTGCGCTGGATCGCGGTGACGAGGTCGTCGACGGACCGGTTGTTGAATATCCCCGCATTGCCGGCGCTGGCCTGGGATCCCGGTGGACTCGTTTCGGACGGCCCGCATCCGGCGACCGCGACAAGAAACAGCGCTGCCAGGACCAGGCGACTCCGGAGGACGGTCGTCGACGGATTGAATACTTCAGCGGCCATGGCTGTGAAGCCACACTAGCCGCCGTCACCGAAGCGCCTCCGGCTGGCCGTGCAGGCGATCAGTCAGCGCCACGGGTGGACATGCACGGCTGGCCGTCGAGGCGATCAGTCAGCGTCGCGCCGGAACTATCGCGGCAATGCTCACGGCGCGGCAGCACTGCCTGCAATATGTCCGATCGGTCATGCCGATTCACGATGGCCGCTATCAGTTGATCTGATATGTGATGAGAGGCAGGTGTTAAGTCCTATCCCGGGGAGCCGTCATGGATTTCGCGCAGCGCACTATCGACATCGCTCGTCGCAATGTGGCCGAAGGAGGCCGTCCGTTCGCGACGGTCATCGTCAAGGACGGCGAGATCCTGGCCGAGAGCCCGAACCGGGTTGCGCAGACGAATGACCCGACCGCGCACGCGGAGATCCTCGCGATCCGCGAGGCGTGCACCAAACTGGGCACCGAGCACCTGGTCGGCACCACGATCTACGTGTTGGCACACCCCTGCCCGATGTGCCTCGGCTCGCTGTATTACTGCTCACCCGATGAGGTGATCTTCTTGACCACCCGCGACGCTTACGAGCCGTACTACGTCGACGACCGCAAGTACTTCGAACTCGACTACATTCTACGAGGAGTTCGCCAAGCACTGGGACCGGCGGCGGCTCCCGATGCGCTACGAACCGAGCGACGCCGCGGTGGAGGTCTACAGGTGCTGGAACGAGCGCAACAGCGGCGATCGACAGGTGCCCGGAGCCCCGCGAGCCGACTCGACGTGACCGGGCGCTCAGTCGATGATGTCTGTTTCGTACCGGCCTCGATCGGGGCCGATCTCGACGACCACCTTTTCCAGCTCACCGCGGAAGGGGAACGGTGACGCATAGAGCCCGCTCACCGGGCTGAGGGGGTTGCGTCCCACTGACACCCCGACGGCGTTGATGTGTGTCCCCAGCGTCAGCGGGACCTCCGCGCTGCCGGCCGGGGTCCCATCGATCTCGAGTGACCCCCTACCCTGCAGCCGTCCAGTCTTCGTGAACCGGTAACCCAGCCGGCTCGCCCCGGCGGGTACCGGGATTAAAGACCGGACGATGGTGTGTTCGCCCGCGCAGTTGTAGTCGTGGACCAAATGCCCTTCGTGCACGAAAAGGCTGTAGCCCGAGAACCGGTCACCGTGGCAGATGAGAACGCCGTCGCCGACCCGCGAAACGTGCGCGGTGATGGTGTACGACACGTCGATCACGTTCGCCGCCCCCTCACCCGGGATGCGGCTGCCGGGGTAGTACACGAAGGTCGAGCGGTCGGTGAGCGGACGCGGCTTGGGCACCAGAAAGCGTTCCAGGATGCGGTCGTCCAGCGGCAGCACGCGGTAGCGCTCGGCCTCCGACCACCACAGCTGCACGAGCTGCTGAAGCAATTCCGGGTGGGTAGCGGAGAGATCTCGGCATTCGGAAAAGTCGCTGTCGAGGTGGTAGAGCTCCCATCGGTCGTCGTCGAAGGCGGTCCCCGGCGCGTGGTAGGTCACCCCCTTGAACCCGTCGCGCCAGATGGCGCGGTTGCCCAGCATCTCGAAGTACTGCACGGCTTTCGGTGATGCGGCGTCCTGGTCGGACAGCGTTGGCGCGAAGCTGACTCCCTCGATCGGCATCTGCTCCACGCCCGAGATCCGTTGGGGCGCTGCGACTGAAAGCAACTCCATCACGGTCGGCACGATGTCGACCGCGTGCACGAACTGGGTGCGGATCCCGCCGGCGTCGGCGATACGGCCCGGCCAGGAGACGATGAGCGGGTCGCGGATGCCGCCCGAGTGGGTGTTCTGCTTGTAGCGCTTGAGCGGCGTGTTGCTCACCTGGCCCCACCCCATCGGGTAGACCGGGTATGTGGTCGGCCCTCCGATGGCGTCGAGGTCAGCGATCTCGCCCGCCGGCAACCCATTCACCCATCGGAAGTAGTTGACCGACCCGGCGGGGCCGCCTTCGAGCGTTGCGCCGTTGTCGGACAAGAAGATGACAAGACAATTGTCACGCAACGACGCCAGGAGCCGACCGATCTGTGCGTCGGTGTGCTCGATCATCGCCGCATAGACCTCCTGAAGGCGGGCGCTCACCGCCTGCTCCGACGCACTGAGGCCGTCCCACGGCTGCACTCCGGTGTTGCGCGGCGCCAGCTGCGTGCCGGCCGGCACCACCCCGAGGTCGATTTGTCGTTGCAGAACGTCCTCGCGACAGCGGTCCCACCCGCGGTCGAACGCACCCCGGTATGCCTCGATGTACTCGCGTGGCGCGTGCAACGGAGAGTGCGCGGTCCCAAAGCACAGGTAGAGGAAGTACGGCTGCTCGGGCAGGACCGACAGGTGGTCGCGCACGAAATCGCATGCCGTGTCGACCAAGTCCGCGGTCAGGTGGTAATCCTCGCGCGATGGTGGCTCGATGCGGTGGTTGTCGTACACGAGGTCGGGCGCCCAGTGGTTCGTGGCGCCGTCGAGGAACCCGTAGTAGCGGTCAAACCCCCGCCGCAGCGGCCACTGGTCGTAGGGTCCCGCGGCCGTCGTCTCCTCGATCGGCGCCAGGTGCCACTTCCCGACGGCGAAGGTCGCGTAGCCGATGCCCTGGAGAATCTCCGCCAACGTGCCGGCCCGCTTCGACACACGGCCCCGGTATCCGGGGAACCCGGTGTCCCAGTTGGAGACGACGCCCATCCCGACCGAGTGGTGGTTGCGGCCGGTCAGCAGGCACGCGCGGGTCGGCGAGCAGAGCGCGGTCGTGTGGAAGTTGTTGTACCGCAGCCCGTTTGTCGCCAGGCCGTCGATGTTCGGGGTGCGGATGCCCGACCCGAAGCAGCCGAGGTCCCCGAAGCCCACGTCGTCCAGCACGATGATGACGACATCGGGGCTGCCGGCGGGCGGCAGCAGCGGCTCGGGCCACCAGGGAGTGGACTCCGCGACCGTCCGCCCGACCAGACCATGGAATTCGTCGCTCATCGGGCCCTCGCTGGGATCGTTCAGTCGACCGGGACGTCGAGGATTGGGCGGTCGACGCCGGCGCCCGGGCCGTCGAAATGCCACCACTCACCGGAATACTCGGTCAGCCCCCCGGCGCTCATCGCCCCGCGCAGGCGGGCCCGGTTTGCCTGCTCGTCCGCGCTGACGCCGTCGATGGCAAACGCGTGTGCGCGGGACGAGAAGTCATCGAAGTCGGTTCCCATGTCGACGAGGCAGAGTCCGCTCACCTGCCGGTCGGGCGGGCACTGCTCTTGCCGGCTTGCGAGCGTGACATCAACCGAGCGGCCGCTCTCGTGGCTGCGCGCATACGGCCCGGGCTTGGCGACCCAGTCGGGGTTGGGGACGACCTGGAACATCCTGACCTGCACGTCGTGCGGCCGGTAGCAGTCCCAGAAGACGAACACGTTGCCCTGCGGCCGAAGGGCGTCCGCGGCAGCCGCCAGACCTTGAGCCATGGAATTGTGCACCAGGCAGCGGGCATCGGCGGGATACAGGGGGATGTGCGTGAAATTGTCGGGGGTCGCGTAGCGGAGGTCGATGATCGCGTCGGGAACGACGGTACGGACGTCAACGAACTTCGCCGCCTGCGCCGCGGCGCCGACGGGCGGCACGTCGGCCCTGGCCGAACCGCAGCCGGCGATGCACGCCACGAGGAGCGCCGCGAAGACGAACCGTTGCACGACCAGTTGCACGACCATACGACTAAATTAGGTGAGCCCCCGCAACGCAAACATGGGCGGGGTTATCTGATAGATCCGCGTCTTCGGTAGATACTCGCCGGGTGACGGAGCACATCATCTTCATTCCCGGCGTCGGCGGGCGTGATTGGCTGTTCGAGCATCCGATCAAGAACTTGGCCGACGTGGCGTCCAGTGAGGTCATGGTGCTGGACCGGCAGGCGACGCGCGCGGAGATGGCTGATTACGTCCTCGCGGCTGCGCCGCGGCGGTTTTCCATCGCCGGCCACTCACTGGGCGGCTGAGTGGCTCAGGAAGTGGCCGCCCGGGCCCCGAGCGGGTGTCACGACATCGATTTTTGTACCCAGCTGCAGCGCTGGCGGCGCGAGATGGGCGCCGACGGGTACATCCGTCAACTCAATGCTCTCGCCGCCGACTACAGCACCGAAGCGCTGCTGCCACGAATCACCGCCGACGCATTGGTGATTCACGGTCGACAGGACCGCATCGTGACGGAGGAGGAGGTGAGATTCCTCGCGGCGGGCATCGCGGGTGCCGGCCTGGCGTCGATCGAGCAACCACAGGCGTTCACGGCGTTGATGCGACTGTGGCTGACGAGATAGCGGAGATCAGCCGGCGGGAGCGTAGCAGGCCAGCAGAGGATGCCTCTTGGCCCGTCGGGCGGCATGTACTCCGCGGCACGTGGCTGTCATTTGGTTGTGCGACGCACCGTCGGGGGCCGCGCGTTTCAAGCGGATCCTGAGCGCTGCGCGGCGTGGTATCGGGCGAGTTTTCGCCCGGCAACTCACGTGTTCTCGTCGGGCGGTTCTCGGACTTCTTGACTAGGCGGTACCTTCTTCAACCACTTCCTAAGCCGAAGAAGCTGATCGATCACCATGCCAACGGCCAGGAGGGCCAGCATCACCACAATCGCGGTAGTCACATCCTCATGCTGACGGGCCCAAGCTACGGTACAGCTGGCCGGCTTCGTCTTTCTTATCTCGTTGTCTTTCTTATCTCGTTGCGACCACTAGATCCCAGCAGTGGTGAACCGCCCCGACATGTCCGGAGACTCCACTTCTTGGGAGGGTTGGAGTCATGTCAGGTGGTTCGTCGAGGAGGTATCCGCCGGAGCTGCGGGAGCGGGCGGTGCGGATGGTCGTCGAGGTCAGCGATCAGCACGTCTCGGAGTGGGCGGCGATCAGTGAGGTCGCCCGCCTACTCGGGGTCGGCACGGCCGAGACGGTGCGCAAGTGGGTGCGCCAGGCCCAGATCGACGTCGGGTCCCGGCCGGGCACGACAAGCGAGGAGTCCACTGAGCTGAAGAAGCTCAGGCGAGAGGTCGCCGAATTGCGCAGAGCTAACGCGATTTTGAAGACCGCGTCGGCTTTTTTCGCGGCCGAACTCGACCGGCCAGAGCACTGATCACCCGATTCATCGCTGAGCATCGGGGCCACCGCGACGGGTCCTGATGGTCTGCGGTGGGGTGTCGAGTCGATCTACACACAGCTGGCCAAGCTGGGTGTGCTGATCGCCCCATCGACCTATTACGACCACATCAGCCGGCAGCCCAGTCGCCGCCAGGTGCGTGGCGAGACCCTCAAAGCCCAGATCACCCAGGTCCACGCCGAGAACTACGGCGTCTACGGTGCCCGCAAGGTGTGGCACTGAACCGTGAGGGCATCGCGGTGGCCCGCTGCACTGTGGAGCGGATCATGGGCCAGCAGGGTTGGGAAGGTGCCCGCTACGGGTCCAAGCACAAGACCACGATCGGTGACGATACCCACCCGCGCTACCCAGACCGTGTTGACCGCAACTTCTGCGCGTCGGCGCCAAATCGCTTGTGGGTGGCCGACTTTACGTACGTATCGACCTGGACCGGGTTCGTCTACGTCGCGTTCGTCATCGATGCCTTCAGCCGCAGGATCGTGGGCTGGCGTGCCGCGAAGTCAATGACCACCGCGCTGGTCCTCGACGCCGTCGAGCACGCCTTCTTCACCCGCGCCCAGGAAGGCGACACCAACCTGCGCGGCTTGATCGCCCACAACGACGCGGGCAGTCAATACACGTCAGTGGCGTTTACCCAGCGGCTCATCGACGAAGGCGTTGACCCGTCGGTCGGTTCCGTCGGTGATGCACTCGACAAGGGCTTGGCTTCATAGTGCACCTCCTGTGGTGGGTTGGGTGGGAACTCGTTTTCTCAGCGGGCTGCCTTGGCGGGCGGTGAAGCGGGGATCACCGGCGGTCGGTGGTTCGTAGAGTCGTTCATTTTTATCGTTTGCTTTGTGGGAGTTGAGGATTCCAGCCTTGGTCCAGCTTTTGACGGTGCTGGGGTGCACTTGGAGGAGTTGGGCAAGTTCGGTTGTGGTGAGTAGGCCTTGGGCGCGGAGTCGGTCGGTGTGGCTGGGCAGATGGTACTTGTGGCGCACGTGAACCACGATGCCGGCGGTGAAGGGTTTGTTCTCGCCGGAGCGGTGGCCGGCGGTGTTGAGCGCGTGGGCGGCCTCGGCGTCGGTGTGGAGGTCCAGTAACCGGTCAAGCGCTTTGACGGTGTCGGGGCGGGTTTGGCGGGCCTGCCAGGATGTGGGTGGTATCGCGATGGCGAGGCTGCGGGTTTGTCCGCCGCGGAACCGGACGTGCAGGTGGATGCGATCGGTTTTGTGCAGGGTGACGTCGTCGACGAGCAGACGGACCATGCGTTTGCGGTCGCGCTGCAGGGTGTGCGGGCTATGCCAGAGGGCGGGGAAATCGGTTGCTAGTGAGCGGATTTGGTGTTTGATCTGGTCGGTGAGTGCGGCTGCAGCGGCGGCGCTGGCGCGTTCGTAGTCCTCGCGGGCGGCTTGTAGGGCGCGCAGCGCGTCGTTCCAGTCGGCTTCCAGGCTGTCGGCGACCAGCCGGTTGTCGGGGTCGACGGCCAGGTAGCGGCGGCGGGCGAGGTCGGCGCGGTGGCGGGCGCGTTCGACGGCTTGGCGGCGCAGCGCGTCGGCCTCGGCAGCGCGGGTGTCGAGTTCGGCTTGCACGGTCAGGGCGACCTCGAGTGCGTGCGGGGTGAGGGTGTCGAGCAACAGGGTGCCGACGGCGTGGTCGACGACTGCGCCGGGGATGGTTTGGCAACGGGCCGCGCCGTCTTGGATGCAGCGGTTCTGGCATTGGTAGTCGGGGACCTCCACGCCGCGGCGGGTGTGGTAGCGCACGGTCATGCGCCGTCCGCAGCGCCCGCAGATGGCCAGGCCCTGCAGCAGGGCGGTTCCTTCCCGGGCGGGGCCGGCGGCGCGGTGTTCGCCGTGGGCGGTGGCGTTGGCCAGCAGTAGGCGCTGGTTGGTCTCGTATTGCTGCCAGCTGATGTAGCCGGGGTGGGCGTCGGGGAACAGCGCGATCCACTGCTCACGGGGCAGGATCTGGAAGGTCTTCTTGCCGTTGGCGGCGAGGCGTTCGCGGCGGCGGCCATAGGCGAACGCGCCGGCGTAGCGGGGATTGTGCAGGGTGCGCAGCACCCGCCAGTGCTGCAGCGGCATCCAGGCCAGCTCGCCCTTGTGGGCACCGGTGCGTACCCGCACCGGGAACAGCAGCCCATCGGCGTTGAACTGCTGCACCACCGCGCGTGCCGAGCCGGTGCGGGCAAACAGGGTGAATAGGTGCCGGATGGCTTGTTGCACCCCGGTATCCGGGTCGAGCGCGATGCGCCCGGTGGGGTCGTAGACCAGCCCGACCGGCAGCGGCATGCGCAGTTCGCCGCGGCGGGCCTTGGACCGCTGCCCGCCGATGAGGCGGGCCCGGATGAAGTGCAGCTCGGCCTCGCTCATGGTGCCCTTCAGGCCCAGCAGCAGCCGGTCATTGAAGTCGGTCGGGTCATAGAGCCCGTCCTCGTCACAGATCAGCGTGGCCGACATGGCGCAGATCTCCAGCAGCCGGTGCCAGTCGGCGTTGTTGCGGGCCAGCCGCGACACCTCCAGGCCCAACACGATCCCGGCGCGGCCCATGCCGACCTCGGCGACCAGGCGCTGGAATCCCTCCCGGTCGGCGGCCGAGGCGCCGGACTGGCCCTGGTCGGTGTCGATGGTGACGATCGCATCGGCATCCCAGCCCAGCGCGATCGCCTTCTGCCGCAACGCGTACTGGCGGGCGGCGGATTCGGTGTTGGTCAGCACCTGACGCAGCGTGGACTGGCGCACATACAGGTAGGCGGTGCGGGCCAGATGCCCGCCGGTCACCTTCGCCGCGGTCTGCTCGCTCACCGCCACTCACCCCTGCCTGGCAACGGCCAGCGCCATCGACGCCAGCAGCCCGACCAGCTCGGCCTCCACACCCCCGGCCAGGGGCGTCCCCGCTCGGGCTGGCGTGGGAAATGAGACCGTCGGGACGGTGGCCTGACGCACCCGCAGCCATGCGGCAACCCCGCGCTGCTGCAGCACCCCCAGCCCCAGCCGCCATCCGTCGATGCCGCCGCTAAGCGCCCGGGCCCGCAGCTGCTCATACCCGTCCACAACGTCGGATCCATCACCGCCCGTATCGTCGATGTCATTGCGTGCCTCCACTTTTGGGACTCTCAGTGCGGGCCAGGGCCCGCTCCACCGACCGCGGGTGCACCCTGATCGCGAACTTGGCCGCGATCGCGGCAGCCAGCCGCGCCGACCCGATGTCGGGATCCTGCTCGCGCAGCCGGCGCGCGTAGGCGATGACCTGCCCGGTGAGCTTGTGCGCGCGCCGCGGACCCGGCTTGGCCGGCACCAGCCCACCCAACCCGTCGCGGTCCACCGTGGCGGCGGCCTCGTAATACGACGGCCGGGAGAACCCGAATGCGGCCGCGGTCTGCGTGACCGGGGCGCCGTCGACCCGCACCCGTCGCACCATTTCGTATTTGACCTGCACCACATCCCGGGCATCGAAAAACTCCGAGGACGCGAACTGCTCGTCACGCACCGTCTCCGGGCGAGGATTCAGCGTCCGCGTCTCGGCCAGCGCGGCCTCCTTCGCATCGGGCTTCCGCTTCCGTGCCACAACGACCTCCCTAACTCTGATGTAAGGACGATTATGCCGACACACTTTGTAGGTACGACGTTCGACGCGCCCGCGGCATTGCGAAATCACAGCAATGCAACTCGACAACGGCCGCGATTGGACGAAGGACATCACATCTCCGGTGATCCGGCGGCATAATCTACCTAACAGCAGCGGCATAATCGTCTTTACAGACTGTTCAGTGGGCTAGCCCGTCGATCAACCGCCCCAGTTCCACCAGATCCGCGAACCGGAACGGCGACCGACCCGCGGCCAGCGTGACGAAAACATCCGGTTCGGCGGCATCGGTCCAGCCCACCGGAAGCGAGAATTGCCGGCCATCCCCGTCAAGGAAGAAGGCCCGATCCTCCGACCACGTCTGCCGAACCGCAAGGAACACGAACTCACGACCAGACCACGGATGAAACGGGTGTATCACCCGAACAATTCGCTGATCACCTACCGGATCAAGCGCAGTTGACGACGCGGAACAACGCACTGGCCGAGACCATCAACGGCCTGTACAAGACCGAGTTGATCAAACCCCGCAAGCCCTGGCGCACCATCGACGAAGTCGAGCTGGCCACCGCCGAATGGGTCGACTGGTTCAACCACCGCCGCCTCTACGAATACTGCGGCGACGTCCCACCTGTCGATCTGGAGGCTGCCTACTACGCTCAACACCGGAGACCAGCCGCGGGCTGAGTGCCAGTCTTTACATGAGATCAAGTGATTCAAGAGGCGAGGGAGACCGCGTGCCCTGGCGCCCCTCTCAACCAATAGCTGCCGAGGTACAGAGGTGTTGACCGGGCGACGATAAGAACTTGTGAGACGTGGAACCAGGGGCCGGTCACGACCTCCTCACCCCTATTCCGCGGTCTTCTGTAGTTCCTCGCGCCAGCGCTCCCAGCCCACCCAGCAGCGGTTGGCATACGACGTAGCCCCGATCCAGAACATGACCGTGCCGCATCGTGGGCACTGCCAGTGAGGATGCTTCACGGTCACGATCCCCTCGCTCTCCGGCCACCCTTCGCTATCTGGTCATGGAGAAACTGTGGCGTCTTCACGGTGCCCCCCATCTATGCCCTGATCGTAAAAACGCCCCGCTGGTCGCCTCCCAGGGCAAATTCGGCTGCCTCCCACGGGTCCTACCCGGCCGCCGTGTCCTTGGCGAGTTTTGGTATGCCGTGAACGAACCTCATGTGCCCGTTTCGGCGTGTTGGATGCGGCCAGGCTTCGGGTTCGGGCCCTGCGTCGCCAGCATCTTCCGGATCGCCGTGGCCAAGGGGTGGTCACCCTCGCCGCGGTCTTCGACATAGCGTCGAACCGCTTCGTGGCTGAACAACGCGGCCCCCTCCTGCTCCATGTACTGGTGCATCTCCTCGACGTCGAGCAGGACGATCTCGTCTTCTCCGCGCCAGCCGAAGGCAATCTGCAGGACGCGCGGGGAGAGGCCAAAGTGCTCTCCCAGTGCCGTCAGTTCGGCGTAGTTCGGGAAGTCGTCGGCGTCCTTGCGCCGCGAGTAGGTGGCTTTCGGCAGGTTGAGGGCGGAACCGATTTCGCTATCTGGAACGTCCCGGTTCAGCAGCCACTCAATCACGCGGCCAATGTCCTTCCCGGACCGATTCAGTCTTGGCATCTCGCCGATGCTAGTGCCAGTTCCGAAAGCAGGCAAACAGGACTCGCCGATGGATCGCCCTCTCTCTACAACCAGTCGCATAGTAGGTGGCGAAACTATGTTCCATTTTCAGAACAACGGATATACACTAGGTCCACCAGGCTCCAATCCGGCACACAAGCACCGCAACGGGAAGCGGGAGCCCCAAATGGCCGCGCAGGGGCAATCGGAAACATGGAAGGGACAGGTCAATGGACACCAACTACACGATCGCGACACAGAACTACGTAGCGTGGTCACCCCCGTATGACGCAGAAAAATCAAAGAGGAAGAAGGCAGTCGCCTGTCGCGGACGTACTCCATTAGCGCGGCCAGGCCGGGGTGGTCATCCCGCGCGCGGCGGGCGCCTGCTTAGCGCAACGGAGTGTCTGATGAGAATGATGAAGCGCACCACGACGACGCTGACTGTCCTGAGCGCTATCGCCGTGGCGGCGATCTCGATCTCGGCCAGGGCGAATGCCGCGACTGTCGCGCTGCTGATGGACGGGACCGGCAATGGTGATCCAAATCAGCTCCACCTCCAAAGCCCAACAGCTCAGGGCTACCCGGGTTTCACGCCCGCTGAGATGCAGGAGGTGCTGGACGGCTATTTCAACCAAGACACTAAGGTCGCAGTCGACACCCCGGAGGAACTCGACGCCGCGGGCATCCCGTTACAGGGCACCGAGACGCTCGATGCCTCGGTGGCGATCGGCACCCAGGACATCAACAATGCGATCAACCAAGCCATCGCGACCAACCCGCCCGGCACGAAGATCGTCGTGTACGGGGTGAGCCAGTCGGCCATCATCGTGACCGAGGAGAAGCATCAGCTGCTCACCGAGGCCAACCCGCCACCGCCGGACCAGCTGACGTTCGTGGTGGAGGGCAACCTCACCGAGCCCGACGGCGGCATCGTGACGCGGCTACCGTGGTTGTTCACCCTCACTCAGCCCGTCATCGGGATCAGCGCATACGGTGCCCCACCGGCCACGCCGTACAACACCATCGACGTGACCGAGCAGTACGATTTCCTCGCCAACTCACCCGAATACCCGCTCGACGTGGTAGCCGAGGCGAATGCGCTGGCCGGGTACACCTATCAGCACCCTGACTACTGCGATGCCTGCGGTCGCACAGCACAGCAACACCCGGATCTGTCGGCCATCGTCGGTGAGACAGGGACAGCCCCGGGCACATACATCATCCCGCCCACCCAGGGCACCCTCCCGCCCGGCGATGCGGTCACGGGTGCGACGATGTTGGCGCCCAATCCGGATGTCCCGGACGGTGCGAGGGTCGTGATAGAAACCAATTCGGCAGGTGGCACCGACACCTACGTCCTGGTGTATGACCAAAACCTGCCGTTACTGCAACCGCTACGCCAGCGTGGCGTGCCAGCATCGATCATCAACCCGATCAACACCGTGCTGACCCCGATCGTGAACGCCGGCTACGACCCCAATTCCAACCCGGGCGTCGACACACCAGCACAGCTTCTACCGCCGCCGCAGGCGATTGCCGCGGACGTGAAGGCCGAGGGTGCTGCCGTCGCAAGCCTGGCGCCGAAGCTACCGGCACTTCCGGCGGCCACGCTGCGGGTCACCAGCGAGCCAGTGGGCCAGCTCCTGCCGCACCCCACCCAGGCACCCAAGACGGTCCCCAGCCCGGTGTTCAAGCCAGCGGCGAAGCCGGTCGGGACCACATCGCCCCTCAAACACGGCAAGTGATGTAGAGCTAACCAAGCACCGCCCCGGCATGTCCGGAGACTCCACTTCTTGGGAGGGTTGGAGTCATGTCAGGTGGTTCGTCGAGGAGGTATCCGCCGGAGCTGCGGGAGCGGGCGGTGCGGATGGTCGCGGAGATCAGTGATCAGCACGTCTCGGAGTGGGCGGCGATCAGCGAGGTCGCCCGCCTACTCGGGGTCGGCACGGCCGAGACGGTGCGCAAGTGGGTGCGTCAGGCCCAGGTCGACGTCGGGTCCCGGCCGGGAACCACGACCGAGGAATCCGTTGAGCTCAAACGGTTGAAGCGTGAGAATGCTGAATTACGCAGGGCCAACGCCATTTTGAAGACGACGTCGGCTTTTTTCGCGGCCGAGTGAATGACCCGACGACACCGGTGGTGCCTAATTTCGTTGTGCGGCCAGCGGATTGGCAGCCTCGAAGCTCCGGTGATAACCGGGAAATTCCGGCCGATTCCAAGTCTTTCGCGTGAATAAGCGGTGTGCCTCCCGGCCTGGCACGAATTGGGATGAGCAACCCAGAATTTCCAACACCGCGGGCATCAGACCAACGTCCCCGGGACACCGTCCCCGAATCTGCCTTCACGTTTCTCCCCGTCGATCCGTAGAGGTTCTGATGACCACCGGCAAAGGGACGTGCTGCGTACAAGGTGAGCCCTCGCGCTGACTGAATTGCTACCCGCCGCCGGGTGCGGCGGTAAGCCCGACCGGTGGACGGCCCCGGCACCCCGGAGCCGCGGCGCGGGGCCACGACATCGGGCGCGGGTGCGACGAGCCGTCGGCCCCACGTCCGCAACGCACGAGGGGCCGATTTGGTGCGGCGACGCGGGCTACTTTTTGGTGGTCTTGCCGCCGTGGTGTGTCGCGCCGAGGTCACCGGCCGTCTTCGCCGTTGAGTTCAACTGTCCGGTGACCGTTTTCACCGTGGTGCTCAGGTGCGAACCGGGCGTGCTCGTCGGTGAGACTTTGGCGCCTGACGTGCCCGCCGTGGTGGCGGGCACGGTCGACGTGACCGGCGTGGAACTACCGGTGGTGGGCCCAACGTTGAGCGTCACCGTCTTGGCGGCCGTCTCGGGCGTCGCCTTGGCCGCGGCCGGGCTCGACGGAGACGGCCCATCGAGCGCGACAGCGATGCCGTTGCGTATCTGCAGGACCGCGCCGATCGGACCGTTGGGGCTCAGCAGTCCCTGGGGCGTTCCCGGGGCGGTGCCACCATTCGCATTGAGCGCCTCATCGGCGAACACGCCGGGCGCGGCGAGGAGGGCGGTCAACACCCCCACCGGGTCGTTGGCGGCGATGGCTTCGAGAACGTTTTGAGTCGCTTGGGTGGCCCCGTCGACGACCGCGATCGGTGTTCCGACGATCCCGGTAAAGGCGATTTGCGCGAAGGAGGGGATGGCCATGGCCAGGTGCATCAGGTGCGTCACGATGGAAGTGGGGATTGCGATGACTCCGTCTATGAGGCCCGTGGGGCCATTGACGATTCCGAAGAGCGCAGCGTCGATCGGAGCCGTAATGGCCAGCGCCAGGGACTGCAGCGCGCCGGAAACGTCGCCCCCCAGCAACGAGTTCAACGCGTCCGCAAGGGCAGGGAGCGACGTCCCGGTCAGCGCCGTCAAGAACGCGGCGATCGGCATATTTACGACGCCATCTATGTAGTCGCCCACATTGACGAACAGCTGCTGCACAATCGGCAAAAACACCGGGGTGAGGGGAAACATTAACGGGAGCAGGCCCGGGAACAGGAGGCCGACCAGGCTGTCCGCGCTGCTCGTCGGGAAGCCGATCAGGCTGTTGAGCGTATTGGTGATGAGGTCCGTGTAGGTGCCGACCAGGTCCACCGGGAACATCGCGAGCTGCAGCGCCTCCGACACGAGCGGCGGCGCCGCCACCTGAATCGCCGGTGGCGGTGGCGCCATCGGAGCGACCGCGATGGCGCCCGCGACGGTCAGGGCGACCCCCGTGGTGACAAAGGGGCGAAGGGTGAGCTGCACGGTAACCTCCTCTTGGTGGCCGCGAGCTACTCGGCTTGGCTTGCCGACTACCCGCGACCGGTCGTACTCGACCTCGAAGCTGCGGCTTGGCGGCGCATGGACTTGGCCATGACAACCCCCAAACATGGGTTTGCTATCACCCTGGCTGGGAACCTACACCCGTTTCACTTATCCACGTGCTGGAATGATGAAACAATTCACAGGGATTTAATGCCGGCTGTCCGTCAATCAGACGCCAGTGTCTGCCCATTGCCCATCAGTCTCGGTCAAGCCGGGCGTCGCGGATGTGTGTCACCGCGACACAGCGACAGACGAAATTAATTGCTGGACTTGACGTTGCGATGTTATTGCGGCGCCCTATGAGGGGTGAGGGTGCTTCGGTGCTATTGAAACGTACTGAGACCAAATAGGATCGAATGCATCACCGGGCGATGGGTTGAGAAGCAAACGGGTGTGCGTGCGCATCAAAAGATGCTGAGTCTGCGCCCGCCGGCCTGCTGTAGATTTTGCTGCATTACAACCGCACGACATGCCGACGTCTGCCTCGACGATAGGTACGGGCTCGCGGAGGGCGCCGCGTCGTACGGATCTCGCGCTCAGCTATCTATCGGCTGTTCGAGGCCGGCGAACTTGCCTGGGTCCAAATCGGGGCATCTCGCCGGATCACGCCGGCGGAAATCGATCGCTTCTCCGCTGCGCACGCCGACGGTCGGTACCCATCCCCGAGCGTCTGGTGCCGGCTCTTCAGACGCGCCTTGATGGCCGATCGCCCGCAGCGCCGGCGATCGCGTCGCCGAAGGGATCCCGACTGGGCCTGGAGAATTGGAAGCGCTCAGTGAGTTGGAAGCACGCGGTCGCCAGCATGGGTCGCGAGAAGCTTCGCGTGCATGACCTGCGGCACGGGCGCCCTGGTGCACCTGGTCCGACGGTTTGGCCCCATATGGGCCCCATGAATTTAAGTGGGGTGAGGGCCGGCGACCTTCCGCCAGGCGGGATCCACGTCAAACGCCAGCCTTTGGCGGTGCTGCCGAACGGACCGGTTGAACCACCTAGGCCCACATTTGGCCCCATGGATTCGGCCTCTGCGCTGGTATTTTGCAGCTTCCACGCCTATGTGGCAATTCCCACCGACCGGGTTTAAAGGGGTGACAAGGGGGCGAGTTTTGACAACGTCGGGACAAGCGCATAGGAGATTCCGCGCCTGCATTGCCTTCCGCAGCCTGTGCCGTTTCATTTGCTGGTGGAGGCACCGTGGGGTGCTTTCAGTCGAACGCTTAGCTGAACAGGGCCTTGCAAGTGAACCTTGGGCGATGTGCGTCAGGTTATCGGGCGAGTCTCCCCCGATGCCAATTCACGTGTTCCTGTCGGGGGGTTCTCGGACTTCTCGACGAGGAGGTGAGTTCCTCAGCCACTTCCTAAGCCGAAGAAGCTGATCGATCACTATGCCGATGCCCAGGAGCGTCAGCATCACCACAATCGCGGTGCTCACATCCTTAATGGTGACAGGCCGAAGCTCCGGCACACTGCACGGCCTCTTCGTCGCGAACGCTGATTCGATGTACCAGGACTGGTCGGCCAGTGCCATTGAGTTGCACCGATGTGATCGTCAATGGTGTCGAGTGCCCCGTCGTATTGATCTGTCGGCTGCCGGTTTGGTTGTCTCCAACGTTGGTGTAGCCGTTGACCATCACCCCGACGGCGCCCAGCTCGTGCACCGCTCGCTCGAGCTCGCCGGCGGCCGCGTCCGGATCTTGGGTTGGGATGCAGGCGAACATCGAGAGCCGATCGGGGTGCTCGTCCACGTACTTGTCACTGTTCACGCCCCCGCTGAAGCCGCCCCCACCCACGCTCTGCTCTGCCGACCACGACCCGTCAGGGTTGCGCGTATCGCCTTACGCGGCTATCCAGGCGACCGAGATACCCCCGACCCTGCCCGACCTGGTTTGGCGCACCGCGCGCCGCATCGGCGCCGCCCCGCCGTAACCAAAAACCGGGTCATGCCTGGTCCTGCCAGACGCGGGCCGTGCGATGTGCGCCCCCAATCCCCGTACGGTCACGCACTGCGCGACCGGCTGACATCTTGAACACTTTTCCCTAGATAATCAACGCAAATAAAAACGGCAGGATAATCCGCATCGAGTAGTGATTACTCGGATTTCCCGCTGCTGGCGATCTATCGTCGCTTTTAACGAAAGTATCTCATCCTCGGGGAAGTGGTCACATGGTGCGGCCCTCGACGGTTGCGAAAGTCATCGATGACCGTTCGGGTGGGTCGGCTCACGCGGAGTCGCCGCCGACAACCGGACCCCCGGATGCCTCGACCGGGCCGCTGCCTGCTGGCTGCACGGGCCGGGGGGTGCTCGACGGCGCGTTCGCGGTCCTGGAGGCGCTCGCCGACGCCGACGGCGGCCTGGGGTTGACCGCGCTGGCGGGCGCCAGCGGGCTGGCGAAGACGTCGGCGTATCGGCTCGCCGAACAACTCGCCGCCCTGGGCGCGGTGCACCGCGTGAACCACCGTTACTACATCGGGGCACGCATCGGGCGCATCGGGCAGCGGTGGCAGCCCGACCCGGTGCTGCGGCGGGCCGCGCAGGCGCCGGTGCACACCCTGGCCGTGCAATCGCGCGCCACGGCGTCGCTGCGGATCCTGCATGAGGACAGATTCCGGGTGATCTGCAGCACCGCCCCGCACGGCCACGCCTACATGCCGAACCCGGCAGATCGGGAATCGACCGCCCGCACCGCCACCGGACGCGTCCTGTACGCCACCACAGCCAGGACTGACGGTGCGCTTCCGGGCTGCTGGACACCGCGCGAATGGCGCCAGCTCCGCGCGTGCATCCGCGACGTGCACGCGACCGTGGTCGACCATCAGGAAGCTTTTCCTGGCATCTGCTGTGTGTCGGCCCCGGTGTGGTTGCCCAACGGCAGCTGTGCCGGCGCGGTGACCGCTCTGCTTCCGGCGGCCAAGCCACCCCGGAATCTGGGCGACCTCGTGGTGTGCGCAGCGCGCAGCATCGGCGCGCGATTGCGGTAAACATCCCCGCTGGGAATGCAGTCATGCCCGCCGCGGCCGCTGTGCGATCTGCGAGAGTCTGGCGCCGAGACAAGGCGTGCCGCCGACACGACCGGCAGTACCCCTGCTCACCGGCAGGGCACTCGTGCGGCGGTGGTGGTGCGACCCCCCGCAGAACGCGACTCGGTTCTCACCCGCTCCCGTAACCCTGTCTAACACCGGTCCGCTGGCCGGACCGCCCGCTTGCCTTGCCTGCGCTTTCGGGTATGCGATTCGAGCAACCTACGCTGGGGTACTGATGCCGGTAGTGATGCGGGCTTCATACAAGGGGTTGACGTCACCATGAGCCGATCGGAGCACCTCATTGACTGATCCCGCGCCCACCAACCCCAGCACACCTGCACCTGCTGGTTGGGCCGCGCCGACCATTACCGCCACCGCCGGCTACGTCATCACCGGCGCGGGATTCCTCCCCGATCACGACATCACCATCCGCGTCACCTACACCGTAGAGGGCATCAGCGACCACCTCACCTACACGACGGGCCCCGGCGGCGACGTCTACGCCGAGCTGCCCACCAGCCCCGCCACCGGGGCGCTGCACATCACCGCCACCGATCACCGCAAGCACCCCGACGGCGCAGGCGGGCTGCTGTGGAGCAACACCCAGACTGTCCAGCCTCTTAAGGACTGGCTTCAATGGGAAGAAAGTGGCAGAGCCCGTATCAGCACCACCGACCAGTCCGACCCGCTCGCGCGAGAGGCCAGCCCACGGGGTGAGCCGTCCGGTCAGCCAGAACAGGCGAAACGGCCGACCCCGGCCAACCACTCGTGGGCTGCGGCTGCTGAGCCCCCCGGTTCACAAAACTCGGGATCCCAGGCCGACGCGCAGTGGGCCATCGCCGCTGCGCTGGAACGCCTGGCGGACGTGATTGTCGCCGCGCTCAATCCCGCGGAAGCTACCGGGCGTCATGCAGCTGGCCGCGACAAGCGATCGTGACGAACAACATCCGCGCGACAACATCGGATCTAGGTGGCCAACTCATCACGCCCTCATTAACTGATCTACAACGAGGGCTACGACACCATCTGCGACATATGCGCTGGCAGAGGCGTTTTCGGCCTCGAACAGATGAGGTAATTCGCTTGCCCTGGCCACATTTTGGCCACACTTTCGGCGACGGAGTCGAGATCGGAGTCGAACAGATCGGCGTACCACGTCCAGCGTCATCGCCGCGCTGGCGTGCCCGAGCATCCGCTGGACCACCTTCGGGTTGGCCCCGGCGTGGATGGCCAGCGACGCGGCGGTGTGGCGCAGCGCGTGGGCCGTGATCCTGGGGAACGTAGGTTCGCCTGGGCGGGTACCGCGATCATGTCCTACGGGGCCGCCCTGCACACTAGGCGTCCGTACAAGTGTTGTCGGGTGGTGCCACTAGTGGTGTGTCCCGTCATTGAGTAACTAGTTGTTCGAGGGTCACGCGGCCGCGGCGGCAGTGGGAGCCCCGTTGGTGCGCCTGCGGTAGGGCGTGGTGGATTTCGCCGGAGCACCGCTGACGGACGACCACCGGGTGTACTACTTCACCCAGGCGCCGCCGGTGTTCTTCGGTCGCGGGCCGTTGCAGATCGCCGCTACCCTGCTGCTACCGGCCTCCACGGCGGCGCTGGTATACGCCCTGCTTGCGGCCGCGGCCACGCACGACGACCTCGGCGGCTACCCGGCTGCCGATTCGGATCAGACGTCAACCCCGGCGAGAGTATCGCCGGGCGCGGCGGAAACCTCCTCCAGGTGATAAGTCACAGCGGACGGCGGTGCATCGCCCTGCCGGTGATGACCTTCGCCGCGAACACGGCCAGCCGGGCGATGCCGAGGTAGGTTGCCGGGCTGAACATGGTCGGCCACTTCGTTCTGATCAGGTGATCGGTCAGGGGTCGGCCGGCGAACCGGTCCTGCAACCACCGCATCGTCATCGGGGCGGACAGTGGGTGTAGCAGCAGGTGCTCGCAGAACGCGTCCCGGTGGTAGGTGACGTCGGCTCCGCCGGCCGAATAGGCGTCGGCCAGCGCGTCGATGTCGGCGACATCGATGAGGTAGTCGTGTACGGCCTGCACGATCAATAGCGGCGGTGTCGGCGCCGTAGCGCCGAGTTTGATGCCGTCGAAGACGTACTGGAGCTCCGGCATCGTCAGGATCTCCTCCAGCGGCCGGTCGAGGTACTCGCTCACGTCCTTTCTCGCCATCCGGATGACCGCGCCCACCGTGGTCATGGTCTCCAGCTGGCGCAGCAGAGCGAGTCCCTCTTCGTTGGTGTGCTCCCGGATCACTCGGTCCAAGTCTGGGTAGATGTGTGCCAGCGCGGCGATCACCAACGCGGGGAGACCAGCCAGGAGGCTGCCGTTGAGCCGGCGGAAGGTGTGGCCCAGGTCGCCGATGGGTGATCCGAGCACGGCGCCGACGATGTCGAGTTCGGGTGCGTAGTCGGCGCATATTTCGGCAGCCCAGGCGGTGGCGAGCCCGCCGCCGGAGTACCCCCACAACGCGACGGGCGCCGACGCTGACAATCCGATGCGCTCCGAGCTCAGTGCGGCCCGGACTCCGTCGAGGACGCAGTAGCCAGGTTCGTACGGCGCACCCCACATCCCGTTGGGGCCTTCGTGGTCGGGCACCGAGACCGCCCAGCCCTCGGCGAGGGCGGCGCTGACCAGCAGAAAATCCAACTGCGGCACCGCGCCGATGGCCTTCGCGTGTCGCCGCAGGGAATAGGACGGGAAACAGCGGGACGTCACGGCGTCGATAGCGCACTGATACGACACCAGCGGGCAGGTCTGGCCTGAAGCGACGTCCGCGGGGACGATCACTGTGGTCGCCGTCGCCTCGGGCTTGCCGTTCATGTCCGTCGTCCGGTACAGCAGCTGGGTGGCGGTGGCCCGCAGCGGTATCAGGCCGAAAAACGCCAGCTCGACATCGCGTGAGCGCAGCACGGTCCCCGGCAGAGCGTGCTGATAGCCCGGCGGGGTCAGGTAGAAGGGGTCCTCCGACGGCAGCAGCGGGCGAGCCTTGCGGTCCAGCTCCTCATGTGGTGGCTTGCCGATCCATTCCGCACCGGTTGCTCCCGCGAGGCTGCCAAGGTCCATTGTCTGACTCCCTCCATGGGCCACTGGGCATTCTCGCGCACGATCGCCGAGGGACCAAACTAGTGGTGTGTCATCCAAATAAGTATGCGATTGGCTGGTAGCCTTGGTGAATGAGCGCAGCATCCGCCCCGCCTTTGGCGATGTCGGTCGGTCAGCGAGATGCGTTGGAGGTGTTGGCTCGCGCGCGGTCGGCGCCGCATCGGCAGGTGCAGCGAGCGAAGGCGTTGCTGCTGGCCGCCGACGGCGTGGCCAACACGCGGATCGCCGATGAGCTCGGAGTGACCGCGGTGACGGTGCGGGCCTGGCGGAACCGGTTCGCCGAGGACGGTCTGGCCAAGCTCGGGGAGGTCCGCAAGGGGCGCGGACCGAAGCCGTCGATCCCTGCCGAGAAGGTCGAGGAGATCGTGGCGGCCACGCTGCATTCCAAGCCCAAGGGCGAAACCCATTGGAGCACACGGTCGATGGCCAAGCACGCCGGTGTCAGCCGGAACACTGTGCAGCGGATCTGGAAGGCACGCGGGCTGAAACCGCATCTGGTGAACACCTTCAAGATCTCCAACGATCCGGCGTTCGAGAACAAGCTCACCGACGTCGTCGGCCTGTATCTGAACCCGCCGCAGCGGGCAGTGGTGCTGTGCATGGACGAAAAGTCCCAGGTGCAGGCGTTGGACCGCACCCAGCCGTCGCTGCCGATGAAGAAGGGCCGCGCCGGCACGTTGACCCACGACTACAAGCGCAACGGCACCACCACCTTGTTCGCCGCGCTGAACGTGCTCACCGGGGCCGTGATCGGCCAGTGCCTGCCCCGGCATCGGCACGAGGAATTTCTGACATTCCTCCGCACCGTCGACAACCAGGTGCCAAAACACCTTGCGGTGCATCTGATCCTGGACAACTACGCCACCCACACGCACCCCGACGCGCGGAACTGGCTGCGCCGCCACCAGCGGTTCCACCTCCATTTCACCCCGACCTCGTCGTCGTGGCTAAACCTGGTCGAACGCTGGTTCCGCGAACTCACCGACAAGGCACTGCGCCGTGGCAGCTTCAACTCCGTGCCCGACCTCATCACCGCCATCGAGGAATACCTCGACACCCACAACGACGACCCGAAACCGTTCGTCTGGACCGCCACAGCCGAATCGATCCTAGAAAAGGTCCGCCGCGGCCGCGTGACCCTCGAACAAGTAGTTACTCAATGACGGGACACACCACTAGTGTCCGGCCAATGAACCGCCGTAAGCCGGACCTGCAGGATAACTTTCCAAAGCTGGCGTTCGAGCAGTTCTCCGAACTGAACGCGCTGCTTTATCGGACGAGTCCCGCTGAATACTTCCGCACCAGGCTCCACGCAGTGGCGGTGCATACGAAACCAGAACCTGAGCCTGTCAGAATCGCTGGCGGGGCCACTTTGTGGCTGCCGCCCCCAGGAGGCTCCAGTTGTCAGCACGCCGTAACGATGTTCGACGGGCCGCCTGGTGTAATGCCGTGCTTTATTGCAACTTTCAGGTAGGTCAGGCCTCGCACAACTTGGCCCCCAGTTAACGTCACGGCCTGATAGCGATCCGCTAACCCGAAGTTCCCCCTCCTAAAGGCGGGTCTGAGTCCCGATCTGCTCTGTGGGCAGGGGTTCCGTGCTCATGTGTTATCCAGAATGTAATCATGTATCTTCCGGGATTAGTTCGGCGTGTCATCCTAGTATCTCGCTACTATCGCGGCGCCTTCGTGCTAGAAAGTAATCATGTATGTGACGCGGGTGCCCAACCGCGGATCACCGCCGGCGGTCCTGTTGCGCGAAAGCTACCGGGAAGACGGCAAGGTGAAAACCCGCACGCTGGCCAACCTGTCGCGCTGGCCCGAGCACAAGGTGGACAAACTGCAGCGCGCGCTCAAAGGACCACCGCCGCGAATGGAGCTGGCCGAGGCGTTTGAGATCACCCGCAGCCTGCCGCATGGGCATGTCGCCGCGGTGCTGGGCACCGCGGCGCGGCTGGGGATGGCTGAGCTGATCGACCCGGCGCCGTCGCGGCGGCGGGATCTGGTGCTGGCGATGCTGGCCGCCCAGGTGATCGCGCCGGGCTCGAAGCTGGCGCTCGCGCGCGGGTTGCGCACCCAGACCGCCACCAGCTCCCTGGGTGCGGTGTTGGGGGTGGCCGGCTGTGACGAGGACGACCTGTACGCGGCGATGGACTGGGTGCTGAGCTGCAAGGAGGCCATCGAAGCCCAGCTGGCCGCCCGCCACCTGGCCGAGGGCACGCTGGTGCTCTATGACGTGTCCTCGGCGGCGTTCGAGGGCCGCACCTGCCCGCTGGGCAAGATTGGGCATGCTCGTGACGGGGTCCGCGGGCGGTTGCAGATCGTCTACGGGCTGCTGTGCACCACGGCAGGGGCGCCGGTGGCGATCGAGGTGTTCGAGGGCAACACCGCCGACCCGAAAACCCTGGCCGCCCAGATCAACAAGCTCAAAGCCTGGTTCGGGCTGTCGCGGGTGTGCCTGGTGGGGGATCGAGGCATGCTCACCTCCGCGCGCATCGAGTCCGAACTTCGCCCGGCCCAGCTGGATTGGATCAGCGCGCTGCGTGCTCCGCAGATCAAGGCCCTCGTCGAGGCGGGAGCGCTGCAGCTGTCGCTGTTCGACGAGCAAAACCTGGTCCAGATCACCCACCCGGACTATCCCGGGGAGCGGCTGGTGTGCTGCCGCAACCCGGCGTTGGCCCAGGAGCGCACGCGTAAACGCGCAGACCTGCTCGCGGCGACCGAAACCGAGCTCGACAAGATCGCCGCGGCCACCCGCCGTGCCAACCGGCCGCTGCGCGGGCGGGACAAGATCGCCCTGCGAGTGGGCAGGGTGATCAACCACTACAAGATGGCCAAGCATTTCACCATCGACATCACCGAAGACTCCTTCACGTTCACCCGCAACACCGAACGCATCGCCGCCGAGGCCACCCTCGACGGCATCTACGTGCTGCGCACCAGCCTGCCCGAACCCACCCTCGCCGACACCGATGTGGTCGCCCGCTACAGGGGACTCGAAGACGTCGAGCGGTTCTTCCGCACCCTCAACACCGAGCTTGACGTGCGGCCCATCCGCCACCGGCTGGCCGACCGGGTGCGCGCCCACATGTTCTTGCGCATGCTGTCCTACTACATCAGCTGGCACATGAAGCAGGCCCTGGCCCCGATCCTGTTTGTCGACAACGACAAACCCGCCGCGGCCGCCAAACGCGCTGATCCCGTCGCCGCCGCCCAACGCTCAGATACCGCGCTGGCCAAGGCCTCCCGCAAACGCACCGAAGACAACCACCCCGTGCACAGCTTCACCAGCCTGCTCGCCGACCTGGCCACGATCTCCGCCAACCACATCCAGCCCACCGACGACATGCCAGCATTCACCATGATCACCACCCCGACCCCACTACAGCAGCGGGCCTTCCAACTACTTGGCATCTCACACCGGTTCGGCTTGGCGTAGTCAGTACACCCAACCAGCCAACCCACAAAACCCCAGCTCACGTCCCCAACACGTCACCAGAGCGGGGGGAACTTCGGGCTAACATGTGTAAGCACTGATCGCGTGTCCAATAAGTCGCAGCTGCCGCGAGGCGGCTGACCTGCGGGAAAGCTCCAGCGTGACCACACACCCCCAATATTGACGTCGCGGTAGGCAACCCGACACAACCGACTGGTTGCTACCCAGCAATTAAGGCAGCCCACAGTGCAACTCCACCGTTGCTGTGAGGAGGGAATGGCTTTGTTCGGGCCAATACGTAATGCGGTAGGGACCCAGGATCGGCTATATCTTTGGCCCCAATGATCAATTCGCCTCTTAATCCGATTGCGATCATCGGCATGGCTTGCCGGCTGCCTGGAGGCATCGACTCTCCAGAACAGTTATGGGAGGCGTTGCTGCGCGGCGAAGACTTTGTCACCGAAATTCCACCCGACCGATGGGACGCCGACGAGTACTACGATCCCCAGCCTGGTGCGCCTGGTCGGTCGGTGTCTAAGTGGGGCGCGTTCCTGGATGACGTCGGCGGCTTCGATCACGGGTTCTTCGGCATCACCGAAAAAGAAGCGACCGCGATGGATCCGCAGCACCGCTTGCTGCTGGAAACCTCCTGGGAGGCCATGGAGCACGGCGGTCTCACTCGGAACACGCTGGCCGCCTCGCGGACCGGCGTGTTCATGGGATTGATGCACGACGACTACCAATTCGTGCACGCTGAGGCCAACGCATTGGAGGGGCCGTACGGATACCTGGGCAATAGCTTCGCCATGGGCTCCGGGCGGATTGCCTACACGATGGGACTGCGCGGTCCGGCAATGACGGTGGATACGGCGTGCTCTTCCGGCCTGGCCGCAGTCCATATGGCCTGTCGCAGCTTGCATGAGGGCGAAAGCGACATTGCCCTAGCGGGTGGCGCCTCGGTGTCGTTTGAACCGCGCAAATCCTGTTCGGGTTCTGCCATCGGAATGCTGTCTGCGACCGGACGTTGCCATGCGTTCGACATCGCCGCCGACGGGTTCGTGGCCGGCGAGGGTTGCGTCGTGATGTTGCTCAAACGGTTACCGGATGCGCTGGCCAATGGCGACCGGATCCTGGCTGTGCTGCGGGGCACGGCCGCCAATCAGGACGGCCACACGGTGAATATCGTGACGCCGTCGCAGGCCGCACAGGTCGAAGCCTATCGGGCGGCATTGGCTGTGGCCGGTGTGGACGCCCGCACCGTTGGCATGGTGGAGGCACACGGCCCCGGCACCCCGGTGGGTGACCCCATCGAATACGCCAGCCTGGCGGAGGTGTATGGCCTCGACGGGCCGTGCGCGCTCGCGTCGGTGAAGACCAACTTTGGGCACACCCAGTCGGCTGCCGGAGCGCTGGGGCTGATGAAGGCGGTCCTCGCGCTGCAGCATGGTGTGATTCCGCGCAATCTGCACTTCACCCGCCTGTCTGATGAGATGGCCCGAATCGAGACCAAACTCTTTGTCCCGCAGGAGAATTCGACGTGGCCCAGCAACGGTGACCTTGGCCCCCGGCGGGCTGCGGTGTCGTCGTACGGGTTCACGGGAACCAATGTCCATGCGATTGTGGAGCAAGCCCCCGAGACGGTCGCACCGGGCGACGCGCCAACCACTCCCGCCATCGACGGCCCGCTGGTTTTCCCGCTGTCAGCCACCTCGGCCGACGGACTGCGGCAAACCGCCGGGCGGCTCGCTGACTGGATCGGCGCATACGCGCCGGACCTTGCGGCATCGGATCTGGCTTATACGCTCGCTCGCCGCCGTGCGCACCGGACAATGCGCACGGCGGTCATTGCAGGCAGCCTCGAGGAGCTGACCGATGGTTTGGGCGAGGTCGCCGAAGGCGACTTTCCGTATCAGTCCGCGGTCGGGCAGGACGATCGAGGACCGGTATGGCTGTTCTCCGGGCAGGGTTCGCAGTGGGCGGCGATGGGCGCTGAGCTGCTCGCGACCGAACCGGTGTTCGCCGCGACCGTCGCCAAGGTGGAGCCGCTGATCGCCCGAGAGTCCAAATTCTCGGTGCCCGAAGCGATTTCGGCGCCCGAGACGGTGACCGGGATCGATCGGATCCAGCCCGCGCTGTTCACCATGCAGGTCGCGCTGGCAGCCACAATGAGGGCATACGGTGTGCAGCCGGGTGCCGTGATCGGCCACTCGATGGGCGAGGCGGCGGCCGCGGTAGTGGCGGGAGCGCTATCGCTGGAAGATGGGGTGCGGGTGATCTGCCGCCGCTCGCGGCTGATGTCCTCGATCGCTGGTTCCGGGGCGATGGCGTCGGTGGAACTGCCTGCCGAGCAAGTGCTTTTGGAATTGATGGCGCGCGGCGTCGACGACGTCGTGCTGGCAGTGGTGGCCTCGCCGCAGTCCACGGTGATCGGTGGCGCCAGGCAGACGGTGCGCGGTCTGGTCACAGCATGGGAGAAACGGGGCGTGTTAGCCCGCGAGATCGCCGTCGATGTCGCGTCGCACTCCCCACAGGTCGATCCAATCCTCGACGAGCTGTCCGACGCGCTCGCAGAGCTCAACCCCAAGACACCGGAGGTGCCCTTCTACTCCGCGACCGCGTTCGACCCGCGCGAGCAGCGCGTGTGCGATGCCTGGTATTGGTCGGACAATTTGCGTCACATGGTGCGTTTTGCCGCGGCTGTACAGGCGGCGTTGGAGGACGGCTACCGGGTCTTCGCAGAGTTGGCTCCGCACCCCCTACTCACCCACGCTGTCGAGCAGACTGCCGGCAGCCTCGGCATGCCGCTGGCTGCACTCGCCGCCATGCGCCGCGAGCAAGAGCTACCGCACGGGCTGCGCGGCTTCCTGGCGGATCTCTACAGTGCCGGCGCGACGATCGACTTCTCGGCGATCTACCCGGGCGGTCATCTGGTGGATGCACCGCTACCGACATGGAGTCACCGCACCCTGCTGCTGACCCGCAGCGGTCAGGATTCGCGGGCACGCGGCGCTTGCACAGTTCCGGTGCACCCGCTGATGGGGGCGCATGTGCGATTGCACCAGGAGCCGGAGCGCCACGTTTGGGAGGGTGAGGTCGGCACTGCGGCGCAGCCCTGGCTGGGCGACCACCGGATCCACAATGTGGCTGCTCTTCCGGGAGCGGCCTACTGCGAGATGGCGTGTGCCGCGGCTCGCACGGTCCTCGGCGAGAAATTCGAAGTCCGCGACATCCGTTTCGAGGCGACGCTTCTGCTGGACGACGAAACCCCGGTATCCGCGGTCGCGTCGGTGACCTCGCCGGGCATCGTCGACTTCGTGGTGGAGACCTTCCAGGAAAGCACTCAGATTCGGCGGGCCACGGCGGTGCTGCACGCGGGCGGGGACGAGGACCAGCCACCTAGGTACGACCTGCCCGACCTACTCGCGGCCCACCCATGCCGGCTGGATGGGGCCCAGATGCGGAAGCAGTTCGACGAGCACGGATTGCAGTACGGTCCGGCTTTTGCCGGACTGGCCGCAGTTCACCGCGCGGACGAGACCGTCAGCACAGTGCTGGCCGAGGTCAGGCTACCTGGCCCTATCCGCTCGCAACAAGGCGCCTACGGCGTACATCCCGCCTTGCTGGATGCCTGTTTCCAGTCGGTCGCGGCTCATTCCGACGCCCAGGCCGCAGGTAGCGCCGGTCTGCTGCTGCCGTTGCGCGTACGCCGAATCCGGGCCTACGGTTCTGCCCGCACCGCCCACTACTGCTATACGAGGGTGACTAGTGCCGACGGGGCCGGGTTGGAGGCCGACCTCGATGTGCTCGACGAGCACGGGACGGTCCTGCTGGCCGTGCGTGGACTGCAACTCGGCATCGGGGCCTCCGAGAGCGCGAACCGCGATCGCGTGCTCAACGAGCGGCTGCTGACCATCGACTGGACACCGCGAACACTGCCCGATGTGGACCGTGTCGCCCCGAAAACATGCTTGCTGATAAGCACTTCCGCCACTGCAGACGTCATGGCGACAAGGCTGACCGATGCGTTGAAAGCCGGCGGCGCCGGGTGCGCGACCATGACATGGCCGCAGCATTCCGATCACCAGGCCAACGCCGATTTGCTCGGGTCGCACCTTAGTGCCGACGAGGTCAGGGCAGTGGTCATACTCACCGGCCCCACGAACGGCAACCCGGATGACGAGTTGGCCCGGCGCGGCGAGGACTACGTACGTCACGTGGTGCGCATCGCCCGCGAAATTACGGAAATCGACGAAAAACCACCGCGCCTATTCGTTGTAACGCGGAACGCCCAGACCGTGTTGCGGGGCGACGTGACGAACCTGGAGCAGGCTGGTCTGCGTGGCCTCGTGCGAGCGATCAGCACTGAATATCCGCATCTGCGCGCCACCCAGATCGACGTGGACGAGGATACCGAGGCCGAGCAGCTGGCCCGGCAACTGCTGGGGACGTCCGAGGAGGACGAGACGGCGTGGCGGAACGGCCAGTGGCACACGGCGCGCCTGAGCCCGGAACCGCTACTCCCTGAGGAGCGGCGAACCACCGTGGTGGACCACCCGCGCGATGGTATGCGCTGGCAGATCCGCACGCCCGGTGACCTGGAAACGATGGAACTGGCCGCGTTCGACCGCGTCCCGCCGGGGCCGGGAGAGATTGAGGTCGCGGTGACGGCATCCAGCGTCAACTTCGCCGATGCCCTCTACGCCTTCGGCCGGTTCCCCCGTATCGACGGGGATGCACCACAGCTCGGTACGGATTTCGCCGGCGTTGTGACCGCGGTCGGTCCCGGCGTGATAACTCATCGGGTAGGTGACCGTGTCGGCGGCTTCTCCAAAAACAGTTGCTGGGCCACGTTCGTCACGTGTGACGCCCGGCTGGCCGTGACGCTGCCGCCGGGCCTCACTGACGACCGGGCGGCCGCGGTGAGCACCGCGCATGCCATCGCCTGGTATGGCCTACACGATCAGGCCAGGATCACCACCGGTGACCGTGTGTTGGTGCACTCCGCCACTGGCGGCGTCGGGCAGGCGGCGATCGCGATCGCCCGCGCCGCGGGAGCCGAGATCTTCGCCAGTGCCGGCAGCGAGCAGCGGCGAGCACTGCTGCGCGACATGGGTATCGAGCATGTCTACGACTCCCGCAGCACCGAGTTCGCCGAACAGATCCGCCGCGAAACCGACGGATACGGGGTCGACATCGTGCTCAACTCCCTGACCGGCGCCGCACAGCGCGCCGGGCTGGAACTGCTGTCCGCCGGCGGACGATTTGTGGAGATCGGCAGAAGTTTTGTGGAGATCGGTAGAAGTGATGTCTACGCCAACACCCGGCTGGCGCTCTTCCCGTTCCATCGCAACCTCACGTTCCACTACGTCGATCTGACACGGATGTCAGACAGTCACCCGAAGCGGATCGGCGGCCTGCTGGACACGGTGTACCGGCTCGTTGCAGACGGTGATTTGCCCGTACCGGAAAGCACTCGTTATCCGCTTGCCGATGCGGCCACCGCCGTCCGCGTGATGGGCGCGGCAGAGCACACGGGCAAGCTCGTGCTCGACGTGCCCCAGGCCGGGCAAACCAACGTCGTGGTACCGCCCGAGCAGGCCCGGACTTTCCGGCACGACGGCTCCTACATCGTCACCGGCGGTTTGGGTGGCCTCGGACTTTTCCTGGCCGAGAAGATGGCCGCGGCCGGTTGCGGCCGCATCGTGCTCAGCTCCCGCTCTCAGCCCAATCTCCCCGCCCTGGAGGCGATCGAGCTCATCCGGGCGATGGGCACCGACGTCGAGGTGGAATGCGGCGACATCGCCGAAGTCGGCACGGCGGCGCGTTTGTTGACCGTGGCGACCGCCACCGGACTTCCGTTGCGCGGGGTGCTGCACGCCGCTGCGGTGTTCGAGAACGCGATGGTGGCCAACATGACCGACGAGCTCATCGACCGCAACTGGGCTCCAAAGGTCTACGGTGCGTGGAACTTACACCAGGCCACGGCCACTCTGCCCCTGGACTGGTTCTGCTTGTTCTCATCGGCGGTAGGTCTGGTGGGCTCGCCCGGGCAAGGAGCGTACGCCGCGGCTAACAGCTGGCTGGATGCATTCGCCCGGTGGCGCCGGACCCAAGGCCTTCCCGCCACAGCGATCGGGTGGGCATTGTGGGCCGAGGTCGGTCGCGCCGCCGAACTGCGGGCCGAGACCGGCGAAGATGTGGCTATCAGACAGGGCGGCGAAGGCACCGCCATCGCGCATTGGCGTGACACCGCCTTCACTGCCGACGAGGGTGCCTACGCGTTCCAGGCACTGCTGTGCCACGACCGCGCGTACTCCGGGTATGCAAAGATGACGGGAACGCCGTGGTTCGCCGCCTACGCGCAACGCAGCAGGTTCGCTGAATTGTTCCGGTCGAAGCACCAAAGCTCAACGAACACAAGTGAATTGCTTGACGAGTTGTACGCGCTGCCGCCGGAGGAGTGGCCCGCCCGCCTCCGTCGCATAGTTTCCGACGCGGTCAGCCTGATTCTGCGTCGCACCATCGATCCGGACCACCCCCTCTCCGAATATGGCCTTGACTCTATGGGCAACCTCGAGCTGCGCACCCGCATCGAGGCCCAAACGGGGATACGCTTCACCACCAACGACATCACCACCATTCAGGGTTTGGCAGGGCTCCTATGCGAAAAGCTGGCATCCCACAAACCCGGCTCGGTCCCGTCACGATAAGTCGGCAGATTGAAGTGTCCGCCCAACCGCAGGTGCTGGACAAAAGGGGGGAAGGATGTTCGTAGGTGCAGGGTCAGCGCGCGGGCTGTTCGTGGGAACAGTTTATGACTGGGCGCCGGAGCCGGGCAGAATCGTGTCCTGGCAAGCATCGCCCGCCTCGCTTGAGAAAGCCCGGCAAGCTCCGATCAGTGATGTGCCGCTCAGCGCTATGCAGGAAGCCCACCTTCGCGGCTTCACTCGCTACGCGGCCCGGGGACTCGATTATGCACGGCTAGTAATCGGCTCCGGAGACGAACCCGGTCGGTGCGATGTCCGTGCCATGAGTTACGTCATCAACTCGCACCTTCGTCGGCACAAGACGTATCACAGTTGGTTCGAGTACGAAGATGCGGAACGCATTGTTCGGCATACCATCGGTGATCCCACCGACATTGAATTCCTCCCGACCCGGCATGATGAGATGGCGCCAGGTGAGTGGCACCAATTTGTGCTGTCTATCCCTGATCCGGTGCAGTGGGATTGCTTCAGGTTCGGCATCATTCAGCGCGCGGACCACTTCACATTTTTTTCGATTGTCGATCACCTCCACTGTGACCCGACGATTATTTCTGGGTTATACACCGAGATCGTGATGAACTACCGTGCGCTTGTCAGGGGCGCTGCGCTCGTTCAGTTGCCACCGCCGGCCAGTCATGACGATTTCTGCGTGCGGGAGAGGCAACAAGTGTCTGCTCTGACGTTGGATTCCCCGGAGGTCCGTAAGTGGATCGAGTTCGCCGAAAACAACGGCGGAACCCTGCCGGACTTTCCACTGCCGCTTGGTGATCTGTCGGAGGCCACTGGTGGGGACGTCGTGGTCGAACGGCTGATGGATCAGGAACAGACAGCCGGATTCGAGGCCCTCTGCACGTCGGCGGGCGCCCGCTTCAGCGGCGGTTTGTTTGCCTGTGTAGCTCTCGCACAATATGAGTTGACTGGCGCCAGAACATATTACGGACTTACGCCGACTGACAAGCGCAGGTCGCTGGCGGAATTTTCGACAATGGGATGGTTCACCGGCGTGATTCCATTCACTGTGCCTGTCAACCCGGCCTCTTTCGAAGAGACTGCCCGTGCCGCGCAGGCTTCCTTCGATTCGAATCTAGACCTCGCGAATGTGTCGTTCAACGACGTATTGAAGTTGGCGCCTTGGCTCAGGGAATGGGGGCCGAACTGCACCATGGTCAACTACATGGATGCCGGCCTTCCTCCCTTTTCCGCTACCGTCATCTCCCACATGAAGGACGCGAATGTGAGAATCTTCTGCGACCCCAGGGATCCGGCGCACCTCTATATGTCGGTAATTCGTCTCTTCGATGAGGTGTCGATATGGGTGAACTTTCAGAACAATCTGGTCGCCAGGGACTCCGTGACCCGATACCTGAGTGCGATGAAATCTGTCTTCAGGCGGGTCGCCGGCGGACTTGATGCCGGTGCAGCAGTTCAGGTGTCCAGATGAAGACCGGATGAGTTACTCCCAGCCTGAATCAACGACAAGGATCAGGAGAAGAAGGACGGGCAATGGCTGAAGTCACGGACCTTGCCTACCCGGACGACAACTGAAGGGCTGGGTTCCGCCGATGAAAGTTGTCTTGGCCGCCCATGGAACTCGCGGCGACGTCGAGCCCTGCGCCACCGTCGGTCTGGAGCTGGCGCGGCGAGGGCACGAAGTGCGCATGGCGGTTCCACCCGACCTGGTTGGCTTCGTGGAGTCGGCCGGGCTTGCTGCGGTCGGTTACGGGCCGGATTCGCGGGAGCAGGTGAACGCGGTCGCGGATTTCGTTCACCACGCCTTCAAGCCGCAGAATCCGATCAGCTTGGTGCGCGCGGCCCGGGAGCTTTTCGTCGAGGGGTGGGCACAGATGAGCAGGACGCTGACGGCACTGGCGGAGGGGGCGGACCTGCTGGTAACCGGGCAGACGTACCACGGGGTCGTCGCCAACGTCGCGGAGTACTACGACATTCCGTTGGCGGGACTCCACCACATCCCGATCTGCGTCAATAGCCAGCTCGCCCTTCCGTCGATACCGTCGCCAACGCTCCTGGTCCGTTCCACACTGAGGGCGGCTTGGTGGCTGTACTGGCGCATAACCAAGGACGTCGACGACGCGCAACGCCGTGAACTGGGCCTCCCGAGGGCAGCTGCCCCCGCGGCGAAACGGATGGCGGACCGTGGATCGCTCGAAATCCAGGCCTACGACGAGGCATGCTTTCCGGGCCTCGCGGCGGAATGGAACGGCCGGCGACCCTTCGTCGGCGCGCTGACGATAGAGTTGCCGACGGATGCCGACGCTGAGGTCGCGTCGTGGATTGCCGCGGGAACACCGCCCATCTACTTCGGTTTCGGCAGCACCCCTATCCAATCTCCCGCCGACACGATCGCCATGATCGCCGCGGCGTGCACGGAGCTAGGGGTACGGGCCTTGATTTATTCCGGCGCGAGCGGCTCCAACTGCATCCCACATTCTGACCACGTGAAACTTGTGGGCCTGGTGAACTATGCGGCCATCTTTCCCATCTGTCGCGCTGTCGTCCACCACGGTGGCGCGGGCACCACAGCTGCCGGCCTGCGCGCCGGAATCCCGATGTTGGTCCTCTGGGACGTTGCCGATCAGCCAATATGGGCGGCACAGGTCACACGAATGAAAGTCGGCCGCGCCCAACGCTTGTCGACAACCACCCGGGAATCGCTAGTCGCGCACCTCGGCCATATCCTCGCGCCGCAATACGCCACCCGAGCCTGCGAAATCGCCACCCGGATGACCAAGCCTGCCGAAAGCGTCACCGCGGCCGCCGATCTCCTTGAAGGTACCGCCCGAAGGAAGCGTGTTGAATGATGTGGGCAACAGCCAGCCCTTGCCGGCGTACCGAGCTGGCCAATGGTGGTCATTCTTGCTCGCCAGCCCTCGGCGAGTAGGTCCCGCGCGATTCGGGGGGTATCCACCTGCCTGCTGGGTGGGCGTAGCGCCTGGGCCTGCCCAACAACGGTACTCCGCCGTCGAGCCTGTCCACGTTCGATTCGATGAGTTCGTAGGGATAGAGGGTGTGCTGCTCGATGAAGTCGCGCAGGTGCGCCGTGGAGTCGTGCCACGGCTTGTTGTAACGCGGCACGATCGTCTTGAGGAAAGGAAATCGGAAGTCCTCGATGAGGCCGTCCCAAAAATAGAGGGTCCCGTTATTTCGCCCGGAGCGCCCGCTGGCCCGCAGAGGCCCCGATGAGCGCCCATAGGTTGTTCTGATGGTGGCGCCGGAGACGAACGGTTTGACGCTGAGCCCCGCGTTACGAGCACGCTTGGATAAGCCGATCTCGTACCGCCAAATGAGGGTGCCTTTGTGGACGACGTACTGGAAGTCATTCCAGAAATCGTTGAGGAAGGGGCGGGTGCGAGAGTTGAGATCCCAGGCCAGGAAAAAAGACTGGAGGTGGGGGACCATCTGGGTACTTTCGATGGCGCCGTACATGTCAGCATCGCGCAACGAGCTCCACATCTCTTCGATGGGAAAGAGCGGCCCGAACACACTGTCGTTGGCGATGACGAAGCGGTCGAACTGATCGAGCGACCAGCCCCGCTGCCTGAGGATGCACCACCCGAGGTACCACGAGCCGAAGTCAAGGGAAAGCGTGCGGCGGGTGTAAATGCCGGCGCAGAGAGAGCGGATGGGCGCGACCGACTCCGGCGTGAGGGTGGGCGAGCCGGAGACGAAAACGATGGTTGCTCCGAGTCCGTGCAGCGCCTTCAGATAATAGGCGACGTAAGGATCGACGATGCCCTGGAGATCGAAGTGTGCGAACAGAACAAGGGTGCGGCAACCCGGCGGAGGCTGCTGTGGAATCTCCAGGTGGGTTTCGCACAGGAAGCGGAAAGTGCTGCGGCCCAGGCGGTGGCGCACGACGGCCAGGGTGCGCTCTGATTCGGTGCGCAACATGTTCGGGAGTTTCAAGACGACCCCACGGCGTCGTGTGCGTGCCGAGTCGGCAGTGAAGCGGCCTCAGGATTTTTCGTTGCGAGCGTGAAGAGGTCGGCTCGTGTGGTCATCACATCCGAGATCCCGAATCCAACGCGGTCCAGCATTTCTTCGATCAGCCTGACATCAAACACGTTCTGGTGAAGGGTTCGGTTCTGAAAAATTGCCCGCCGCATCTTCCTCCCTTTCGATCAGACAACGCCGAAAGTCCGCGGAAACAACTTTGCCCCTGGTACTAAGCGTCCAGGCGGGCGAACTCATTCTGCCGGTACCGCTCGACACAGGCCGCCCTTCTGACCTTGCCGCTCGTGGTGATGGGAATCGAACCAGGTTCCACCACAACGAGATCTGCGACGCTGAGTCCGTGCACGTTGGATATCGCAGAGGTGACTTTACGTTTGACGACGTCAAGTTTCTCCATCGCCTCTTCGTGGGAGTCGGCGCGGCTCTTGAGCTCGATGATGGCGACGAGCTTTTCCGTGTCGTCATCCGGAACCGAGATCGCCGCGCAGCGTCCCGGCGCGATGGTCTGGATCGTTGCCTCGAGGTCGTCGGGAGAGTGGTTGCGCCCATAGACGATCAAGAGATCCTTGATACGGCCGATGATGAACAGCTCGCTGTCGGAGATGAAGCCCAAATCTCCGGTTCTCAGCCACGGCCTTTCGGGGGTGCCGGCCGACGGAGCAACAAGCGTTGCGCCGAATGTCTGCTCAGTCTCTTGGGGTTTCTGCCAATAGCCGGCAGCGACGTTGCCTCCGTGCACCCAGATTTCACCGGTTGTTCCCGCCGGACACTCAATACTGGTCTCGGGATCGACGATGCGCACCATCGGTGACTGCGGCACGCCGTAACTGACCAGCGGTGTACCGCCTCCGCTCGCCGACCGCTCGGCGTGGCCCGCGGTCAGTTCTTCGGATTCGAAATGAACGATTTGTGGGGGTTGACCCGCTTCACGGGTCGCGACATACAACGTTGCTTCTGCCATTCCATATGAGGGCCGTAGCACCCTGTCCTGAAGGTTGAAGCAGGAGAACCGCTCGATGAAACGCTTCAGTGTCGCAGGCTGTACCCGTTCGCTACCGTTGAGGATGCTGAGCACATTTCCGAGATCGAGCCCGGCCAGGTCGTCATCTGACGTTTTTCGTGCCGCCAATTCGAAAGCGAAGTTTGGCCCTGCCGAAAGTGCGTGACTGTTGCTTGCCAGCAACCGCATCCACCGGGCCGGCCGCTGCAGAAACGAGACTGGACTCGTGAGCACAGTGCGGAATCCCGTCAGAACCGGAAAGATGATTCCGAGATGCAAACCCATGTCGTGATAGAACGGCAGCCAGGACACCACAGTGGTGTCCAGTGGGGCAACGCCTCCGTGGTCCCCGAAGAAGGCGGCATTGATCTGCTCGAAATTCGCCAAAATGTTCTTGTGCGAAACCATGACTCCGGCGGGGGTGCGGGTTGATCCGGAGGTGTATTGCAGATACACGGTGTCTGTTGAGCTATCGACTCGCGCGGCGGGCCCGTTCTTTGAGTCGAGGTCCAGCACATCAACCGTGATAACCGATGGAGCGGACTCACCGGACTTCGGGTCGACGTACTCGGCGATGTCGCCTGCGACAGAGGATGTCGTGAGAACGACAGAGGGCGATGCGTCGCGCATCACCGAACTAACACGTTCATCGCTGGCACCACCCAGCGGAACCGCAATGAAGCCGGCCTCTAATGCGCCTAGAAACGCAGTAATGTAGTCAAGTCCTTGTGGCGCCAATATCACGGCGCGGTCGCCGATTGACCCGTGAAGTCTGACCTCCTGTGCAAGGTTAAGCGCTCGCAAATACTGCCGCGACCACGTCAGGCTTTCGGCAACGCCGGCCCCGTCCTGTTCGTAATCAATAAACGTGAACGCCGTCCGGTTGGGCTGCAGACCGGCGCGTTCGCGCAGCAGGGCCGGAATGGAACGCGTAACCATGGACGTCAGGTTACCGATGCTGGTCGGGCGGCACCGGCACCTTGGCCTCATTGACATCCGCGGTCGCCACGTATGCGGGATTCTGTGCCTGCAGCAGGCCACACTCGCTCAGTTCGCGCACGATCTCCTCGGCGAGGAGTGGACTTTTCGGCACCCCTCTCGGCGAACGTTTGAGCCAGCGCGCGACCCGAGAGGTCCGGCACGAGCAGCTGCGAGACCAGTGGCGCGGTTTCTGAATCACTCAGGGCGCAAGGGTTATTCCGGTCGGTAAGTGGCCAGCACCAGCGAGGGCGTGTGCGGGATCACGGTTCGTGTCATACTGCCCCGGTGGCGCTCCAACGTACGCCAACCGAAAGCCTCATCAACCGGCTGAACCGTAACCCAATATTGCTGAAATTCCTGAATTTGCGCTTCAAATACGGTTACCGGTTCCTCAGCCGCCTGCTCACCAGGGACGACGTGTTGTTCCTCAATTACGGATATGAGGAGGATCCGCCGATGGCCCTGCCGCTGGCGGCGTCCGATGAGCCCGATCGGTTTCCCATCCAGCTTTACCACCGCACGGCGACCCAGGTAGATCTCGCCGGCAAACAGGTGCTGGAGGTCAGTTGCGGCCACGGCGGCGGCGCTTCGTACCTGATGCGAACCCTGCACCCGGCCTCCTACACGGGTCTGGATTTGAACACGGTCGGCATCGAGTTCTGCCGGAAGAGGCACAACCTGCGCGGCCTGGACTTCGTGCAGGGCAACGCCGAGTGCCTGCCCTTCCCGGATCAGTCGTTCGACGCGGTGATCAATGTCGAAGCCGCGATCAACTACCAAAACGTCCCCCATTTCTTCGCCGAAGTGGAGCGAGTGCTGCGACCCGGAGGGCACTTCCTGTACGCCGATATCCGCTACGCCGACGAAATCGCCGCCTGGGAGGCGGAGCTTGCCAACATCCCCATGCGCCTGGCTTCGGAACTTGTCATCAATGCGGAGGTCATGCGCGGGCTGGAGAAGAATCGGTTCTTCGACCAGATCACTCGTCGTCTGCCGGATATCGCCCTTCTACGCGGCATAGCCAATGACTATGCAGGTGGACCAGGCTCGCTGATCTACCGCCGTCTGCAAAGCGGCGAGGCTTCGTACCGCTTGTTCTGTTTTGCTAAGGATTGAGGCGGCGTGATCCCTGCCCGGAACGGCACCGCTATCCCCGTCTGGGTAGCTACAGCGGATATCAACACCGGCGCTAGGCGCCGTTCGGTGGTTGGGTCGTTTCGACGAGGTATCCCGCCGTGGGTGATGTTCCCCCTGTGCGCGACGAACATGAGTACCCTTAGTAACAACGGCTTTCGGCTTTCCGGGCTGCTCTTCAGCCACTCCCGGCCGGGCGACAGATATGAGGCGAGCGCTCCCGAACCAGCACCTCTGACATGGTGGCTGCAGCCGCGATGACCTGAGCGGTGTTGAACAAGTTGGGTACGAGAGTCCTAAGACTTCGTGTCGGCGTTACCCCGTGTGAAGCCAACACCTCCTCGTGGAGTGTCCAACGGCATATTCTTTGAGGACCCCTGCAACGTTGGGGCCGGGACTGGTGGAGGGTCGGATGACGGCCGTAGCGGCGTGCCGGACGTGCGGCACCGAGCGCCTCGAGAATGCGCGGTTCTGTCACGCATGTGGCTCACCGGTTGCCGATGCCGCCGCACATGTGGAATACAAGCAAGTGTCCGTGCTGTTCGCCGACGTGGTGCATTCCATGAACATCGCCACGGCCGTTGGCGCCGAGCGGTTGCGCGAAATCATGGCCGAACTGGTCGACCGCTGCACCAATCTGGTGCACCGCTACGGGGGGACGGTGGACAAGTTCACCGGCGACGGCATCATGGCGGTGTTCGGCGCACCTGTAGCCATGGAGGACCACGCTCTTCGCGCCTGTCTCACGGCCTTGAGTGTTCAGGAGGAGATCAAGCGGCTTGCTATCGACGTCCGAGAGCGCGACGGTGTGGAGCTCGAGGTGCGGGTGGGACTGAACTCCGGTCAGGTGATCGCGGGTGAAATCGGTTCGGGACCGTCCGGCTACACCGCAATCGGTGAGCAAGTCGGGATGGCGCAACGGATGGAATCTGTGGCACCGCCAGGTGGGGTGATGCTCAGCGAATCCACCGCCCGACTCGTTCAGCACGCCACCCTACTGGCCGACGCCGAGGACGTGTACATCAAGGACAGCGATGTTCCGGTGCGGGCCCGTCGTCTTCTAGGCATGGCCGACGGGCCGCAACGAAGTGACTCCCTGCAAGGCGCGTTGGTAGGGCGCGAGCTCGAGGTCACAACGATCACAGGCCTCCTGGATCGATCAATGAGCGGGCGGGGATGTGTGGTTTGTGTTGCCGGACCAGCGGGCATCGGCAAGACGCGACTCGCTGATGAGGCGGTCGCGATGGCCCGTCGTCGTGGTGTTGAGGTGTTTTCAGTTTTCTGCGAGTCGCATGCCAGCGATGTCCCCTTTCTTGCGGCGGCAGCGCTGGTGCGCGAAGTCGCCCGAATAACCGAGCTCGACGATGAGGCGGCGCGCGCGCAGGTGCGCGCCATGCTCCCCGATGCCTCCGATGACGATGTGCTGCTGCTCTATGACCTGATGGGCATTCGAGACCCCGACACGCCGCCCCCCACGATCCATCCCGACGCGCGGCGACGGCGATTGACCGCACTGATCAACTCTGTATCGTTGGCCCGCACCCAACCGGTCCTCTACGTTATCGAGGATGCGCACTGGATCGATGAGGTCAGCGAGTCGATGCTGGCCGAGTTCCTCACCGTCATACCGCAGACGCCGTCGCTGGTGCTGATCACCTACCGCCCCGATTACCGCGGCGTACTCGCGAACGTGGCTGGAGCGCAGACGATCTCGCTGGCGCCCCTTAGTGATTCGGAAACCGTGGCGCTGCTCGACGAGTTGTTGGGCACCGATCCGTCGGTCGCCGGGATCAGAGCGCTCGTCGCCGAACGGGCGGCCGGGAACCCGTTTTTCGCGCAGGAGATGGTGCGCGAGCTTGCCGAGCGCGCTGTGCTCGAGGGTGACCGCGGCGGTTTCACCTGTGGCACAGATCTGGCCGAAGTCACCGTTCCGGCCACACTGCAGGCCACCATCGCCGCGCGCATCGACCGTCTGGATCCTGATGCCAAACAGACGCTGAACGCCGCAGCGGTGATCGGCTCGCGCTTCACGCCTGAGTTACTCGCCGCTGTGGGCAACGCCCCGGTTCTCGACGCGCTTCTGGGGGCCGCGCTGATCGATCAGGTCCGTTTTACATCCGACGGTGAGTTCGCCTTCCGCCACCCGATGATCCGCACCGTGGCCTACGAATCACAACTGAAATCCGTTCGCGCCCCGATGCACCGGCGTCTGGCCGCCGCAATCGAGGCCCGCGAGCCGGAATCGGCCGACCAGAACGCGGCGCTGATCGCCGAACATGTCGAAGCCGCGGGTGACTTGCGAGACGCTTACGGTTGGCACATGCGCGCGGCAAAGTGGGCGACTTACCGCGACATCGCCGCGGCGCGTCTGAGTTGGGAGAGTGCCACGAGGATCGCCGACGCATTGGCCGCCGATGACCCAGACCGGGCAGCCATGTGCATTGCTCCTCGTACCATGTTGTGCGGGATCGCCTGG
The DNA here is from genome assembly GCA_963811535.1 of uncultured Actinomycetota bacterium. Taxonomy (GTDB): domain Bacteria; phylum Actinomycetota; class Actinomycetes; order Mycobacteriales; family Mycobacteriaceae; genus Mycobacterium. Next base: position 1,895,928 of record CAWERF010000006.1, read on the forward strand.
CGGGTGCATGTGAACAACGTCGGGGACCGCTTCGACGAGTTGCGGAAGTTATGCAGCGCCGCAGGGGACAAGGCGTCACTGGCTATCGCGATGGCAGGGCTCGTGGTGGATCACACGTTCCAGGACCGGGTGCGCGAGGCGTCGCGGCTGGCTTCCGAAGCCATCACCCTCATCGAGTCCATCGGCGATCCAACCGTCACGGTCGGGCTGTCCTTCACGCCGATCCGCGCAAAGATGGCAAGTGGCGAGTGGTCTGAGATGCTTCGCTTGTCACAGAGGGTCATTGACCTGGCCGACGGTGACCCCGCTAAGGGCAACTTCCTTTTTGGGTCTCCCTTGGCGCTCGCCTTCGCGCAGCGGGCCATCGCCCGTTACGCCCTGGGCCGTCCCGGATGGCGAGACGACCTGCGGCGCGGCCTGGCCGTGGCAAAAGGCGCCGACTCCCTGTCCTACGTCACGGTCGTCAGCTACGTGTACAGCACGGGGATACCGGCTGGTGCGCTGCGGCCCGACGATTCCGCGTTGCGCGAGATCGAGGATGCGCTAGCGATTGCCGAACGATCCGGCGATAACCTCCAGTTGGGTGTCGCCTGGCTGACTTTGGGCCTTGCGCTGGTTCACCGCCACACAGATGCCGAGCGTGATCGCGGACAGAAGCTGCTGGCGGAGGTTCGCGAAGTGTTCCTGCGCGGGGGGCACTTCTTGTGCGATCTCCCGATGCTTGACGCGTACATAGCGCGTGAGACGGCTCGCCGTGGAGATCGCGACCAGGCGATACCGCCGATGCGCGACGCCGCCGATCATCTCGCCCGCGGGGGACAACTGCTGTCGTGGGGCATTGTGGCGACGGGTGTTCTGGTGGAGACACTGCTCGACCGCGGAGCCAAACGCGACGTGGCCGAAGCCGAGGCCGCAATTGAGCGGCTAGCGGCTGCGCCGCCCAATGAGGTCCTGGCGATACGTGAGATCTGGCTGCAGCGGCTGCGGGCCTTGCTGGCGCGGGCTCAAGGCGACGAGGACGGTTACCGGGACTATCGGGATCGCTACCGCGCCATGGCCACCGAGCTTGGGTTCGAAGGGCATATCGCGATGGCCGAGGCGATGACATGACGGCGGCGGGTCCCCTGTACGCCTATCGACACCCGGCTTCGATCATCATCCCGTTGCCGACGATCATCGCGACGTGGCGGTCCAGGCATAGATCCACCCGATTGTCGTTGGTCATTTCTGTAGCTGCGGTGGCACACGCGGACGGGCAGGTTCGGCTTGAGCGCGACGACTTGTCTCTGTCGCACGGGACCACGATCCGGCCGCAGTAAGGGTGGCGCCGCGGCGCTCGGGGGCGTCGCCGAGTGGATGCCGGAGTGGCAGGTGCTGGCTATCCCGACCGGGGTTCCAGGGCGTCATGGCTCACCACCGCCTGCCGCCTGCTGGCGGGCTCCGCTGCGGCGCGGTAGCCCCCGGACCGGCCCCCAATCAGTCCGCAGGACATTCGCCAACAATGGGGAACCAGATCCACGACCGCAGCTCGGAACTCGGTACAGGCGCGTCCAGCCCGTCGAGGCGAAGAACCCGGTCGTGCCCGAATTCGCGTCGGTGCGCGGCGCCTTGGATCCGTCCGGTGAGGTGCCGGAGACCATCGTTCCTCCGGGCGCCCACCGCCGTCGACTACCGGCCAATGCGCCAAGTCGCTGCACATCGTCGCGCTCCGTGGCCACATCGTGGCCACAATTTGGCCACAGTTACAGATAACTCCAGTGAACTACCGTCATGTCTTTACGCAGCTCAGGCCCGGTTTAGGCCGCTGACCAGGACCGGTGAAATATCTGGCGGGGCGATGTAGAGCTCGTGCACGTGGGCGTCGAGGCCGATGAAGTTGACATCCTGGCTGCTGTCGCTGCCCCAATAGCCGTTCAGCGCCGTCCCGGCCGAGGGCGTCACGGCCCCCGCCAACTTGGTCAGGTCATTGTCCACCCAGCCGGCGGCGCCGGGGGCGATGCAGAGCTCGTGCAGGCCGCTGCCGCTGATGCCGCCGGCGAAGAAGAAGACGTGCTTGCTGCCGTCGCTGCCCCAATAGCCCGGTAGCTCCGTATTCAAGCCGGCCCCCGCTGTCGCATCGTCCACCCAGCCGGGGCCGTTCGGCTCGATGTAGAGCCTGTGCACGAGGTAGTCGACGCCGACATAGTTGACCTGCTGACTGTTGTCGCCGCCCCAATAGCCGTCCAGCGGGCTGCCGAATACGGGCTTGGTCGCGGTCATGACATCTCCTTGGTCGAATACGAAATACAGAGAGATCGTTTTCATTCCCCATCAATCGGGGCGGTTAGAGCAACAGCCCGGTCCGGTGAGCGGACCGGCCTCCACTCACCGGCGTCAGCAATGCTTGAAATCTGCGGATGGTCCGGCAAGGGGCGCACACGACCGCGACGGGTAAGCACTGATGGATCAGTGTCAGCCGCATTGGAGCCCTCTGGCCGCGCAGTACACACGTTGCAGCCTCGGCCACGACTGGCTGGCCGGGCCCCGGCGGCAGCGTTTCGGGTCCGCCGTCGCGCGAAGCAGACGCGAAGTTAACGTGATAAGTGTGCCGTTCTACGCCGATGAGGCCGAAACCCGGCCTTTCACAAGCCTTTTGAGCCCAACAGCCGGCCACCGGTGCCTCGCCTAGGCCATCACGCGGTCGCAGCTTACGGCTACCGCCCCAACGTGCCCGAGGCGCGCATGGCCCCGGCTCCGTCAACCCGACCGAAGCAACGGGCGCTTCGTCCAGGGCGGGGCTCGCTGCCGCCCAGCGGAAACGCTTCCCGGGATCGCTAATTGTCTTGGCGGTCCGTCTTTCTGGCTGGTGGCATCGTGGGCTCCGGGCTACGCGAGTGCCGTGAGATCGTTGTCCACCCAGCCAGCGGCGCCGGGGGCGATGTAGAGCTCGTGCACGTGCTCGTCGGTGCCGATGAAGTTGACATGCTGGCTGCTGTCGCTGCCCCAATAGCCGTCCAGCGGCATCCCTGGCAGGACCCTGGGCGGCACAGCGCCCGCCGACGCTGTCAGGTCATTGCGCGCCCAGCTCCAGCCGGGGGCGATGTGGAGCTCGTGCACGTGGCCGTCGGTGCCGATGAAGTTGACATGCTGGCTGCCGTCGCTGCCCCCATAGCCGTCCAGCGGCGTCATTGGCACCACCATGGGCAGCACGCCGCCCCCCGACAACGCTGTGAGGTTGTTGTCCACCCAGCCGACGCCCGGGGTGATGTAAAGCTCGCGGAGGTGACCGTCGTCGCCGATGAAGTTGACATGCTGGCTGTTGTCGTTGCCCCAGTAGCCGTCCAGGGATGTAATCGGCGGCCCCATCTTGGGCAGCACGCCGCCCCCCGACAACGCTGTGAGGTCATTGTCCACCCAGCCGGCCGCGCCGGGGGTGATGTAGAGCTCGTGCACGTGGCTGTCGTCGCCGATGAAGTTGACATGCTGGCTGCCGTCGCTGCCCCAATAGCCGCCCAGCGGGGTCGGCGGCACCACCATGGGCAACACGGCCCCCGCCAACTTTGTCAGGTCGTTGTCTACCCAACCGGCGGCGCCGGGGGTGATGTAGAGCTCGTGCACGTGGCCGTCGGTGCCGACGAAGTTGACGTGCTGGCTGCCATCGCTGCCCCAATAGCCGTCCAGCCGCGTGGTCGCCGGAAACACCGCGGGCGCCACTGCCCCCGCCAATGCTGTCAGGTCATGGTCCACCCAGCCGGCGCCGGGGGCGATGTAGAGCTCGTGCAGGTGGCCGTCCGGGGTGTCGATGAAGTTCACGTGCTGGCTATTGTCGCTGCCCCAATAGCCGTGCAGCGCCGTGGCCGCCAGGGGCGTCGCCGCCCCCGCCAACTTGGTCAAGTCGTTGTCCACCCAGCCGGCGCCGGGGGTGATGTAGAGCTCGTGAACGTGGAAATCGGTGCCGATGAAGTTCACGTGCTGGCTATTGTCGCTGCCCCAATAGCCGTCCAGCGCGCTTTCTCCTAGAGGCTGGGTCGCGGTCATGACATCTCCTTCATTGGTTGAATGGGTGCGAAATAGAGAGATCGTTTTCATTGCGCATCAATCGGGGTGGTAGGGCAACAGGCTGGTCCGGTGAGCGGACCGGCCTACACCCACCGGCCTCAGCAATGGTTGAAATCTGCGGATTGGTCCGGCAAGGGGCCTACATGACCGCCACGGATAAGCACTGATGGATCAGTTGCAGCCGCATTGGAGCGCTGTGGCCGCGCTGTACACACGTTGCAGCCTCAGCCACGATTGGCTGGCCGAGCCCCGCCGGCAGCATTGCGGCGCGGCCGTCGCGTGAAGCAGACGCGAAGTTAACGTGATAAGCGTGCCGTTATAGGCCGATGTGGCCGAAAATCGCTCTGTTGCAAGCCTTTGAGCCCCTCCACCAGGGGTCCCGGCCCACAGCTACTGCCCAAACGTGCCCGAGGCGCGATTCGCCGCAGCGCCGTCAACCGTGACCGAAGCGGCGGGCGCTTGGTCCATGGCGGGGGTCGGTGCCGGGCAGCGGAAATCGATTCCCCGATCGTTAATTATCTTGGCGCTCCATCTTTCTGGCTGGTGACATTTTGGGCTCTGGCTATGCGAGTGCCGTGAGATCGTTGTCCACCCAGCCGCCGGCGCCGGGGGCGATGTAGAGCTCATGCACGTGGTTGTCAACGCCGATGAAGTTGACGTGCTGGCTGCTGTCGCTGCCCCAATACCCGTCCAGCGCCGAGTCGGCCCCGGGCCTCACGCCCCCCGCCAACGCTGTCAGGTCATGGTCCACCCAGCCCTGCGTGCCTGTCCTCGCACCGGCGGTTGGCCGACGTGTCATCTTCAGCGGCTGTGCTGAAGGTGTGCATCCCTACTCCTCGATCCGGCCGGCGGCGACGGCGAACGCTCACGATTGCCGCCCCCGGCAGCGCAGCCGGTGACGACCACGAGGATGACCAGCCCAGCGATGGCCCCCTCAATCCGGCGAGATGTGCTTGGTCCTGTCGGCGTCACAAAGACAGTGTCGCGCGAGCCATCCCCCCAGCCAAGCGATTTTCGATTGGACATTCGCACAGCGAAATCTGCCTAGCGCCGGTTCATTTGGCGCCCAACGGGATAGGCGGGCTGCAGCGCTGACCCAGTCTCGCGTACCGTCACACCGCTCACCGAAGATTGGTGAAGAGCGTCGCTAACTGGTGAGCGATTTTGCTCACTTCGTTCAGCTCGCCTGTCGCAACGTCGAGGACGAGTTGTACCTTCTCATCCTCGGTAGCTGAGACGGTAAATCCGTTGAAGCCGTAGAACAAGCGGACCGCAACCCACCCGAGCCGCTTATTGCCGTCCACGAGCCCATGATTGTTAACCAGAGAATCGAGCAGAGCGGCTGCTTTTTCGTGGATCGATGGGTATGCATCCTCGCCAAAAACCGTCGCTCTCGGCCGTGCAAGGGCAGATTCGAGCAGGCCATAGTCGCGGACCTGCGGGGGGTGGCCGAGAAAGGCTTGCGCGGCCACAAGTAGGTCGTCTAGCTCCAGGTATTGGATGCGCTCGGTCATGCGTCTGCAAGACGCTTCAGCACTCCAGCGTCCTCAGTCAGAATCTGCGCCAGCAGGGCGTCCCGCGTTGCGGTCCGGCGGTTGATGTACTCCTCGACTGCCTTAAGCGCGGCAGCCTGCATTGACAAGCCGTCGCGGGCAGCGGCCTCGCGCAACCGTGCGGTCTGCTCCTCCGTCAAGCGTAACGTCATCGCCATACATCGAATGGTATCATCAGATACCAAGTGATACCATTCTCCTGCCTGCACGGACGCCTACATCTTCTTGGATCCGATCGCAATGGGATACCAGCGGCGGCCATGACGTTCTCGACGACATACCGGTGTGCGCACCACCGCGCTGGCAGGTGATCGTCGCCGACGCGGCGGCCGCGACGAGCTGGTCGACGAGGTGCGCCAGGCCGTCGTCGATGTCGACGGCAACGCCGACGCCGCCGCGATCGCTGAGGCGGTCGTCGACGCGATCGCCTGGCCGCTCGACGATGACGACGACGGCGGCGAACCGTAACGCCAGCGACACGACGACCGGCCATCGCGGACGCTCCCGCGGTGGCCGGTCCTTCGGTGATTCGACCAGCACGAAAAGGTCGCAGACACAGCCGGGTGTCGCCCTGGCCGCGCGCGGGGCCACGGGCACCCCCAGCTGAACCCGCGACTGGTGGCTGGTGTTGTTGTGGCTGGGTCATACTTCTGGCGTGTCGTTAGATGGGCTCGTCGAGCAGGTGAGCCGGGCGCTGGGTGAGGCGCGGTCATTGTTCGGTGCGGCGCCGGCGGCGCGGCAGTGGGGTTCGACCGCGGCACTGAGCGCCGGGCGCGAGGGGGTCGCCCGGGCGGTCGGTGCGGCGTCGCAGAGCTGGCAGGGCCAGGGCGCCTCCGGTTATCTGTCGGGCGGCAAAAATGGTGTCGCGGCGCTGGATTCGGTGATCGACGCCGACGCGGGCAGCGCGGCGGGGTTTGATGCCAGTGCGGGCGCGTCACGCTCCGGGGGGACCGGGATGGACACCGTCATCAACGACACCCGGGCCCGGGTCGCGGCGGTGGCGCCCAGCACCGACACACCCGCCGGTAAGGCGCAACTGGTCGCTGATCTGAAAACTCAGCTGCAACGCGCCAAGGCGCTGCTGGTGGTCTCCGAGCGGCGAAACATCGAGCTGGCGGCGATGATCCGCGCCGCGGCCGGCGGCTACCGCAGACCCATGGCCGGACCGGGGATGCCCGCCATGGGCGGCACGGGCGCCATGCCCGTGGGCGCCCCCATGATGGGTGCCGGCGGCCTTGGCGGATTAGCCATCCCCAACCTCGCCCAACTCACCGGCTCAGCCACCCCCGTCCAGACAGTGACTCCCCACCGCACCGAGCGTGCCGACGCTGGGGCAGCGCTGGGCAGGCTGACAGTGAACTCAACCCCGCTCGAGGTCGCAGCGGCGATCATCCACGAAGCCCACCGCCGCGGGTATTCACCAGGACAGACCATCGCCATCTTGTCCACGGGCCTGCAGGAAAGCGGGCTGAATCCGCCGGCCGTCAGCCCAAACCGATTGTGGGAAAACATCTTCCAACAAGACATGAGCTACCCGGGCCGCGGCAACCCCAACACCGCCATCACCGGATTCTTCGACAGACTCGACCAAAAGGGCGGACCCACATCGCCGAACATCTGGAAGTCAATCTTCTGGCTGCAACAACGCCCCGGCGAACCGTCGGCAGATGCCGCGCTGGCACACGGCCGCCAGGCATACCTGTCGGAGATTCAGAGCCAAATCGGCAAAGCCACGGCGATGTACGAAGAAATCGCCGGAACCTGATGTGTATGTAGGTTCTCATCCAAGTTGGCATAATTCTCATTTTCGTGGCATCGAGTTGGCATAAATGCCATGAAAGTGAGAATCTGGTTAGCGTAGCTACGCGGTTGCTCAACTTCAGTTGCCTGTCCCGCTTCCCATGTGATGACTGCTGTCGGCGCGCGTTTCTAAGATCATCACCATGACGGACGAAGGCGACTCGCCAGAAGAGGGGACAGCCGGCGAAGAGCCGCAACAACCCGCTGCCGCGAGGTCGAGCCGCAAGCCCGCCCGGGACGAGCGTGACCGCAGCTTTGAACGCATCGAGAAAGTTCTCTATTGGGTGCGACGTACGCGAGCAGCCAAGCTGGCGCCTGATCGATTCCTGACGCCGATCGACTACCTCATCAACCTGAACATGCAGTGCCGAGGCCACCGGAGGGCGCTAGCGGGCTTCCGGTGGGGTGATGAGGATAAGTGCACAGTTCCACCCACTGACCATGTTCGAATCCCGTCGCTGTTCGTCGTAGAGCTCTTCCCACCGAGTGTTAAGGAGAACCTGGACCGAGCGATAAAACGAAACCGCTGGGACACAAAGCAATTGCGAATGTTTGGCCGCCACTACATGCCCACGCCCGACGAGGCCAGGTCGGGAGACCGCTGGCCTTGGTGGAATCTCGGCGAGGTCGTGCGTCGCGGCAGCAACGTCACAGTCGGTGATGCTGTCCGCCGCAAGATGCCCAAAGAGTTCGATCGAGTCGAACTCAAGGCCCTGCAGATCGGCCAGGGCATCACGGCTGTCATGGCGAAGTTCGATCTCAATGACGCCGCGATATCTCGGCTCGACGAGGCCTGGCACCGGGATTACCAGCCTGAAATGTATTGGGGTAAAAGGGGTGGAGAGTGGCCACGCCCCCTGAGCCCAGATTTTGTGGCATTTCGAAGAGTGCAAGAGGAACGAGGACGCCTGCATGACGCTGCACGGCAATGGTTCTCCACTAAATGGCCAGGGTTCTTTGCATCAATTGGACAACCGCAGCCTCTACTCGACATAGTCCTGCTCGACGAGATAAGCGCCTACCCTGAGACGCGTCCAGCTAGAGGGGTTGATGGAGCTGTCCGCGCCCTCGGGCTGCCACATACGGTTTACGTTCAGAGGTCGACCAAGTTCCCGGCAATGATCATCGGGGAACGGGATGTACGATCTGACTCGGACATGGAGGATCGACGCACGTGGGCGATTTGGGGCAACCGAACCGAAGTCCTTGACGGCCTCGCGGAAACGCTTACGTCGCATGGACTTGGTCAGGGTGACAGTTCAATCGCGCACTACGTCCAAGACGCGATTGAGGACTACTTCCTACGACTGTCCATCAGCGAAATGCTGGAAGTGTGCCAGGGGCGTTACGCATCGATGCGAGACGCTGCCCGCCAACACGGCCAGTTGGACCGCCTACGAGCTAGCTTGCTGACCCTCAGCGTCGACATGAGCAGCATTGACCGAGACATTCGCGCATACAACGCGCGCGGCTGGCAGCGAGACTACGCACAGTTCTTCTTCGAGGATGCGCCGTTTCTCATCGCCGAACACGACGAGCATGGCAGCGAGTCAAGTGAGTCGATCAACATGAACGAGCATCTGCTGAATGAACAGATGGGAATGTTGGAAACGCTGCGGGCCGCAGACAATGATTACCGCGGCATCCTGACTGCGGCGGCCTCGCTGACGTCGTCGCTGCGGTCCATCCGGTTGGCCAAGACGGCCATATGGGTGGCGATTTCCTCGCTGGGCGTCGCCGCGGTTACATTGCTAATCGCGGACATTTCAAAACACAGCCTGTTCGGGATCGTTGCCCATTGGCTTGGCCTGCTTCACTGATTCCGGAGCGACCCGTCGGCGTCGTGAACTCGACCTGAAACCGTGCAGGCTCCGAGGTGCTATCGCCTCTTGGGGCGCTGGGAATCAAGATCAACGGTCATGCCCGCTCATGCGACCTGACTTGGCTCACGTTTCGTGTTCTGGCGTGGCTGCGAATGGTTGACCTGCTGTTTTGGCGTTCGGATTCGCCGGAATTTGAACACTAAAGCGGCTCTTCGATCTTGAGCGGGCGATCGCAGGTGAAGTCTGATCGACTTCCGGTCTGCTGGAATTGCATGCCGGCGTCGGAAATGGTAGGCGCCCCCAGTCAGGGTATGGAGCTTGCCCTCGGGGCAGGCGAGGAACACGTGCTCGATCGGAGACGAGGCCGGCGGCACCCGTCAATTCTAGGACAAACGAACACCGTTGCACGCCATCGAGATACACGCGCCGCGCCAAGGCGTCTCCCGCTCGACGATCAGGATTGTCCGGTTCGTTTGTCGGCCTGCACCGACCGGGCGTTTTCTGGTGCCCTACCGCGCTCCCGGCATGAAGGTTAGCGTTGCTACCTATGGGTGCGGTGGAGTCAGGGGACGGTGCAGTCGAGTCGACGACGGTGGTGATCGCCGGGGGCGGCCCCGCCGGGATGATGGCCGGGCTGCTGCTGGCGCGGGCGGGGATCGCGGTGACAGTGCTGGAGAAGCACGCCGATTTCCTGCGGGATTTCCGCGGGGACACGGTGCATGCGTCGACGGTGGCGCTGCTGGACGAGCTCGGCCTGGGCGCGGAGTTTCGCGAACTGCCGCAAAGCAGGTTGACCAGTGTGTTGCTGCCCGGCACGGATTCGCAGCGGGTGCCTGTCGATATCTTCGCGGCGTTGCCGGCGCCGTACAACTACGTGGCGATGGTGCCGCAGTGGGATCTGTTGAACCTGCTCGCAGGGGCGGCCGGGCGGGAGCCGGCGTTCAGGCTGCGCATGCGCACCGAGGCGACCGGCCTCGTCCTCGCCCACGGCCGGGTGACCGGTGTGCGCTACCGCGGTCCCGACGGTGCCGGTGAGATCCACGCCGACCTGACACTGGCCTGCGACGGCCGGGCCTCGGCGCTGCGCAGCGCCAGCGGCTTGCCCGCCCGGGAATACCGGGTGCCGTTCGACATGTGGTGGTTCCGGCTGCCGCGACATCCCGGCGAGGGCGGCGACGTCGCGGGCATCGCGCCGGCGTTCGGCCGCGGCGAGGCCCTGTTTTCGTTGACCCGCGAGGACTACTACCAGCTCGCCTACTTGATCCCCAAGGGATCCGACGCACGCCGCCGCGCCGAAGGCGTCGAAGCGTTTCGCGCCCGAGTCGCCGCGTTGCGCCCGGACCTGGCCGACCGCGTCGAGGCGATCGCTTCCATGGACGATGTGTTCGTGCTCGACGTCCGGTTGAACCGGCTGCGGCGCTGGTACACCGACGGCCTGCTGTGCCTCGGCGACGCCGCCCACGCCATGTCCCCGGCCGGCGGGGTCGGGATCAACCTCGCCATCCAAGACGCTGTCGCCGCCGCGCGGCTCCTCGCGGCGCCGCTGCGCGAACACCGGCTGACCACCGCCGACCTGGCCCGCGTCCAGCAGCGCCGGCAGCGACCGGCTGTGATCCTGCAGACGATCCAGCGAACGATGCATCTCGGCATCGGCGCGCTGGTGTCGGGCCGAATCACAGTGCGCCCGCCCTGGGGCCTGCTGCGCCTGGCGTCGCGTGCGCCGCAATGGATGGTGCGGATACCCGCGCACCTGATCGCCGTCGGCCCCCGCCCCGAGCATGCGCCCGCCTTCGCCCGACGCTGAATCGCACGGGCAGACCATCCCGCCGGTCAGGCCACGGGCCGCGGCATGCTCGACGCCGGCCGCCTCGACACACCGATGCTCGACGCCGGCCGCCACTGGATCGAACCGAGGACCTGAACGAAGCCCTCACCAAAATCGGCAGCCACATTGAACACTAAATTGAGCCAAGTCGGGAATCAAGATCAACGGTCATGCCCGCTCATGCGAGGGCGAGGTGAGCAAGTGATTAGTCATGCGGGTCCGCGAGGCGAAGCTCGTCGTCAGACGGCACTTCGAACTCGACCCCGACGCGCTTATCCGGCTGGCCTACCATGCGGTGCTAGGTGATCTCGTACTTGCCGTGCATCAGCAGCTGTTCGAAATCCGTGTCATCTCCAACTGGGGCGGGTATCACGATTGGCTCATCGCTACCCACCAGCTGTAACTCTCACTTGCCCAGCAGCCCAACGCATCACGTTATGAAACCGGTATGTGTCACCTTTGCCCGTGGGCTGCGCTCGCCATGCTGCGTGTTGCATAAGCGCAATTCTGTCACGACGTATAGGAAGCCCCGCGGCACCTCGGCCAACGAACCGTCGTGATTCCATCCGACGAGCTTGTAATGCGGTACGCCACACTTGGCCCCGCCGCTTCGGTAACGGGGACCTTGCGAATGATTCGTTGAGCACAGCGCGGACGTGGCGCATGATCCGTAGCTCGCGTAACCGGAATAGCAGTGGGAATCGCGACATCATTACGGATAGATGGCCTGTACAGCCGTCCGGTTCTAGGATCCGCCACGAAGATGAGAAAAACGCATCCGCCATTCTGATGAGAATTCTGCAAATCCGCAGGTGGAGTTGCCGTCATCTGCCATGAAGAACGAAAACCTACATCTGATGTCGGTTCTCATCCAAGATGGCGGAATTCTCACAGTAATGGCGGACGGGTGGCGGATCCGCCACAAAGATGAGAATCTGATTAGCTGAGCTAAGCATCACGGTAGGCGGTTTCCGGGTTTCCGCACGAAGGGGTAACTCCGAGTGTCACGCTGAATTAGCGGCGGTTTGACCGCGCGGAGTAAGCAGTGTTGGGTGCGGTCGGCAGCCAGTAGAGCGCTGTACGGCGGCGGCGGAACCGACCAACTGTTGAGGTCAACGAATAGACGGACCGGTGGCTGATGGCTCTGGCGACATCACGGTGCAACTCAACGATCTCCCCGGCCACTTGCTGGTTGAACGCGTGACCCTCGAGGCGCTGCAAACCTTCCTGGATGAGGTCCCCTGGGAGCAGCTCAGCGGTGTCACGGACAGCTGAAGTAAGGAAATTCGGCCGTGATCCGCGCTGGGTCGGGCGCGACACCGGCGCCCAGCGGGGAGTTGGTCAACACCGACAGCACGTTGTCCAGCACGTTGTCCATCAGCCCGCGCCCGTTCATTCCGGTGAAGTCGAAGGATGCGGGCGTGCCCAGCTCGTAGGGCAGGGTCATCGATCCGAACAGGTCGGCCACGCGGCGCGCGTAGGCGGCCGGATCAGCGGAAGTGCCGGCGAGTGTGACGTATTTGGTGACGGTGTCGATGGCGCGCGCGACGAACCGCGAATTGTCCCCGGACGGGGCGGTCGAGTTGAACGCCTCGCTCAACTCGTCGTCGTTGAGGTGGAGGTGGGTGAACATCGGCAGGCCCCAGCGGGCCACCTGCTGCTCAGGCGCGTGGCCGCACAGCGACACCGTGGCCCAGGCCTGCACCCTGGTCGTGCTGCTGATCAACTCGTTGGGCGCCTCGACGACGATGCCGGCGACGGTCCGATCCCGGAAGACGTTGACGTGGTTGGCGAAAGCCTCGGGTTTGTAGACGCCGGCCGCGGAGGCATCCCTGAAGTCATTGAGGCCCGCATTAGCGCCGAACACATCATGCACCACTCCGGCGAAGACGCGCACCCCGCTCTCGCCGGCGACTGTGACGCCGGTCGTTCCCGACGCGATCAACTCGCCAGATCCACCCTGAGCTGCGTCGGCGCCGGTGGCGAGGCGCAGCTCGAAGGTCTGTGCGTGTCCGACCGCGGGGGCCGCGCTGTGCACCACCTCAGCGAACTCGAGTTTGAAGGACACCTCCTCATGGGCGTCACTGTCTGTGTCGAAGCGAAACACGTAGAGAGCCTCATCGCGAAAAGGGGCAGACGTCTCCGCGGTGGCCGCCGGGTTGACCGTCATCGCCATCACGGTCGTCTTTCCGGGGTCGCCGGCGAAAAGATAGAAATCGCAGAGATTCAGACGGGGGTCTTCGCGACCCGTCGGGGTGTCGAAGTGATGGGACATCGGTCTTCTCGGCTCTCCTGAATCCGTCAGCGACAGGCATGGTGAGACGTCGGCGAGCTGCGTCCATTCTGCGCCGGTCACCGGCGAGAGGCAACGGGAAACCCGATGTCACGGATGTGCTGAGTACCCATCAGTTCGCGTCCAATTGCAGTCGGTGAGCGTGCAGCGCAGCGTGGCACCGACAGTGCCCTCCAGGTTGTCCGGGCACGTGACGAATTCGGGTGCGTGCCCAAATTGTTGGTTGAGCTGGGTGCTGATCTGGCCGGCGATGTCGTCCTTGCTGACCGTCTCGACGATGTCGAAGTTCACCGTGCCGCCGTTAACGCTGCTGACGGTGACGTTGACGCCGTCGTTCTGCCGGTTGGTTGTCATGGTGCAGTCGAGTGTCGCCCCGACAGTGGCCTTAAGGTCGTCGGGGCAGGACACCGAGTCGGGCTTTTACCCGGACTGCTGGGCGACCTTCGAACTGATCTGGTCGGCGACGTCACTCTTGGCCACGATGGTGGCGGCCCCAGTCGACGCCGGTATCCGCGCGTCCAGGGAAATGCGTAACGCTTATTCGCCACGGCATCGCGACCGACTAAGTTCGCCGGCGGCGCTGTGTGTCACGTGACGTTTCACAACGTATCAATGAAGCCCGTCAAGCCGACCTCGATCGTCTCCGAAATCGCGGACAACCGTATGGTTCTAGGATCCGCCACGAAGATGAGAAAAACCGCTCCGCCATTTTGATGAGAATTCTGCAAACCTGCAGGTAGGGGAGTCGGTATCTGCGACGCGCGGTGAGAACCTACAGTGTAGGTTCTCACCCAACATGGCGGAATTCTCATCTTCGTGACACCAAAATGGCGGATATGCCACAAAGATGAGAATCCCGTTAGCCAATCTAGGTGTCTGCCGCTATATCACTGACCGAACAGGCCTGCGCCGGAGCGTGGGCTATCCCTCCCGCGCTCGGAAGTAAACTCGCCTTATGCAGTCCGTCTCCGTGCCTTCTTTCAGATGTCGTGTGGCGGCGTGCCTTTGAGGAATCCGAGGGCTTCGAGGTCCTCCCATAGCCAGCGGATGGCGAGTCGGGTGGCAGGTGTGCGGTGGAAGATGTGCATGCGTCCGTGGGTGCTGGTGAAGGGACGCGCGAACGGCTCGTAGACCGGGTTGGCTTCGATATAGCGGCGAAATGCGATGTAGAGCCGCGTTTTGTCCTTGGTCATCTCGTCGGAGCGGGCGTCGTCATTAATCGTCAAGGAGATCCGGTTGTCGTCTGGGTCGATGTCGCCGAGGGTGGGTCCAAGTGGCCGGAAAAGCCATGAGAATCCGGGTTCGTGCGGACCGAAGAAGTCGTAGGGGCTGTGCTCGCGGTCCGGGGAGTAGAACATGGTGCCGAAGAATTCGGCTGGCATGAGTCCGCGAACTCCCAGGGTGCGGTCGAAGCGGGGTGTTACCCAGGTGCTGAGCTCGAGGTAGCAGCGCATCGCTGCGTCAATGACAGCGATCGCGTAGCGGTACATCGTCGCGGTCGTGTAGCCGCCGAATGGGTGCGTGGGTGAGGGTTGAATGTCGGCGGCGGGGTAGAGGCGTTCGATGTCCAGGTTGCCGGTGAAGCCGGGCGGGGCAGTGCGTATGGCGTTCATGGCGGCGTTGTAGACGCGTGCCTCTTCGGAGGCGACGCCGTGGTGTTGGCGGCCGATTTCGAGGGCTCGGGCCGTGAAGCTGGTTGTGAGGTCTGAAGCCAGGAGATCGCGGGTGATCTCCCAGGTCCCGTTGATGGCGGTCGGGGCCTGAAAGCTGACCATGTGGAGGCTGCGGCGCGGCTGCCCGCCGCGCAACACGCTATCTTCGACCACCGGTGCCAAAGGCTGGTCGGGGATCTCGAAGCGGAGAAGCCACCAGACAGTCATGCCGTGGTCGCCGATGCCGACCGCGACCGCGACCGCGACGTCATCGAAGCCGATGCCGAAGGCACGCGTCGCCCAAAAGCACTGGGCGAGTGGGCCCAAACCGTGCAGCCAGGCTTGGGTGGCGGTGCGAATGCGGTGTCCGACCGCTTCCCAGTCGCGCGGGCCGACATCGGGGAAGGTGCGGGTTAGGCCGCCGGCGCGGGTTTCGTCGATAACCCAGGAGGCGGCCCCGGGGTTCCAGCCGGCCAGCGCCGCCATCACGGTGTCGGCGCGGGTGGGTTCGGCTGTGGCCGCAATGATGGCTAGCACGTAGCGCCAGCGGCTGAACGTATCTATCGTGGCGAGGACCTCGTCCATGCCCACGATCTTCTCGAGAATCGCGTGGGCGGCGAACCACTGCTCGAAGGTGGCCAAGGCGAACGCGCATTTACGGCCTGTCGTGACAACCAGCGGTGAGGCGCGGATCATCGCGGCGGTGTCTGCGGAGGCGATGCTGGCTGGGTCTATCGCCCCGCCGGCGCGGATGGTTTCCACTGCGAGAGAACGCAATTCGGGGAACAGGTTGTATTTCTCGCGTGAGACGACATCGGCGACGACGCGGTCGATGATTTCAGGTATACCGGTTGCGCCCTCAGCTGCGGTGATGTGCTGGGCGACCAGCAGCGCGAAAAGCGGTCGAGTAACGGCGGTTTGGAGCTGTGGCCCCAGGTCGGCGATGGTGGCGCCGGCGACGGCCGCCATGAGCCGGCCCGCCTGCTGCTCGGTCATAGGTGGGGCCTGGATGAGGACGTCGTCGTTGACGAGCTCGGGGTTACGTGTGGTCAGCAGAATCCGCGATGCCGGCCACTTCTTGACGAACTCGCCGGCTTGGCGCGTCAAAGCTGCGGCCTTGTTGGTGCGTTCGTCCAGGGGGGCGCTTCGTGTTCCGCCCGATTCGGTTGCTTGCGGTGATGACGTCACGGCTACCGATCCGGAGTCGCCAGAATCTTGAACAGCATGTTGTTCACATCGGTGAGGGACTGGACATCGACGCGGTCGTGAAAGGCGGCGAGCCGTGTCTTGCGTAGGCTGGTGATAAATCCGGGCGCGGCCCAGGTGTCGTCCCCGATGGGCACCCCGAAGCCGGCGGCGGGTTCACCGGTGAAAACGGGCACCACGATAACCGTAGGTTCCGAGGCAATTTCGTTGTAGAACGTCGATGACAAGACGAGAACAATGCGGCCGTCATCGAGGCGCCAGACGTCGCCGCGGCGTGGGATCATCGGCGCGGCAGCGCCTCGAGGTTTTGGTCAGCCCATGTTTCTGCGAACGTCACTGCTTCGGGGTGGTTCGACATCCACTGGCCATGGGCTGCGCAGCGTCGCCTCATGTCCTCCACGTCGACCAACGCTTCGATCCAGGCGTTCATCGACTGACGGTCGTTCTCAGCGTACCGCTTGACCAGGTCATATTGGTCATCAGACAGACGCAGCGTAATCGTCTTTGCCATCGCTCGATGGTAGCGTACGTTGCCAGCATCGCGTGGTTGCAAAGCACGGAGAAAGCGATGGCTGACGTGGTAAGCCCTGCCGATCCGCTCAAGGACCTGCTCGCCGAGTTGACACGTACGGTGGGTCCGCTGAAACGGGACAACGTTTGGCTGGTGCCGGGCCAGAAAGCCCTGCTCTCGCGCATGCTCTGGCGGACAGAGTAGATGCCCGGCGGCGGGACGTGCGGCCGGGTTTGGGCTGCGCTACCAATATTTGGCTACTGCCGAGCAGATACTCTCCTACCTGCTCGAACATGCCTCCGACTCGGAAGTTATCACGTTGACCGTCGAACCCACCCCAGCCGACATGGCCGGCAGCAGCGGCGACGAGGACACCGAGGTCATCGACTACACGATCAAGATGGCCGCCCGCGCTGTCGAACGGACGCAGGTCAAGTCATCCCGCGACCCATCATCGGATCACCCGGTAGGGCTTGCCGGGGCGACGGAAATAATCACCCGGATGGGCCCAGCCGCCCCGAACAGCGGCCCGCCGCGGATCCTGACGAACCGACCGCTGTCGCAGCAGCTACGTGAACACTGCGGCGCACCGACATCAACTACGGCCCATACCAGCACCTACGAAATGACCACCGCAGATGGGCTGCACGGGCTGATCACCCACGACAATCGCAGCGTCGCCGAAGTCAAAGAAGCTCTCTTGCAACGCATCCAGCAAGTACGTGCAGACCGGGCGTTGGGGCCCGGTCTGCGGTCGGCAGGCCTGCTGATGCCCAAACTTGTGGACAGGATCGCCGACGCGGCCGCCGGCATGTCATCCAACACGATCTCCGGCACCGGCCCTCGCCCAACGCGATTGGGCGCAGGGCTTTGCCGATCACCGCACCCAAGGATTTCACCGCATCCACCGCTTTCCTCGCGTGGCCCCGAGTGGGCGAGGTCGTCAACATGTGAGCATGTCCCGAGTGTCGATCGGGCACTGTCACGTAGGCCTGGGTCCGCGAAGTACTCGGCGACCTCGCCGTCGACGACGAGAACGCCGCCGTCCTACGCGAAACGTGGCTGGTGTTCTTGCAGACCGGTGAAAACTACGTTCGCACAGCCGAACTACTGAATGTGCACCGAAACACGGTGAAATACCGTCTCGGGAAAATCGCCCCGGAGGCCGGTGACACCGTCGACGACCGCACCGACATCGGCCTGGCGCTCGAGATCTGCAATCTGCTCGGCTCCAGCGTCCTCGCCCCAGCAACACCCGGGCCGGCCCAATGACCGGTTCCCCGGCCCGCGGCCGGGGACGGACCGCCACGAAGACAAAAAGACACGACCGTCACCGACATCAGCAAACTCGACGTGATCGGCGGCGGCACGATGGGTGCCGGCATCGCCGAAATCGCCGCGAGGGCCGGCCACGACGTACTGGTACGGGATGAGACGACAGTGCCGCCAACGACACTCACGCGCGGCTGGAAAGATCGCTCGCCCGCGCAGTCGGATCGGGCCGGCTCGACCGCCGAGACACTGACCCATCCCATTCACCGGTGGCGTGACGTTCCGCGTGTGGGCCAAGCACGCGCGGGGGGCGCCGTCGCAGGGCTCGTTTAACGGGCGCTCGCGCTCAGCGTCGACCTTCCCGCGCGTGCCGACGCTCCTGGGCGATGAGCTCCATTGCATGGCGGCGATCCAAGCCAACATGTTCGCTGGCGTGCCGCACAGTCAGCCAGGCGTGCTGGGACAAGTGGCCGATCTCCATCCCCAGGTGCTGCCCGGCGTGCCGAGCGGACACGACCACACGCCGCGCCACCGCGCTGGTTGCCCGTTCATGATCGGTGACGTGCCTCTCGGCCAGGCTCGCGCGCTCTTTGCGGTGCCGCGCATAGAGACTCTCGTGCGCCGCCAGATGCCTGCTCGACAGCGCCGCATGCTCCTCCTCATGGCGGTGTTCGACAGCCGCGTGCTCCGCGGCGTGCCCCGAACCGGATTCCGGTCTCTCCATTCCCTCGTTCGCCATGATGGTCATTCCTCTTCTCGAGTACTTGAGCTACTGCATCGGCCCTGACGCTACACCCGCTACACCGCACTCACGAGCACCAATCCGTCATCGGAGGAGATCGTGAACGAGTGGAGAAATCCAGCGCCCCGGCAAGCTGCCGCTGGCCTTACTGGGCCGTGACAAAGTGGATTATCAGGTCGACCTCGCGGTCGAGTTCGCGGGGCGCGAGGCATACGGTCGCGGCAACGAGGCGCGCGTGGGGCTGGGCGGTGCGAGTCCGAGCTGGCTCAGTCGCGTGCGGAGACGGTGATGCGGCGATCCTCGCCACCCAGGTCGTGGCCATGCAGCGGCTGCCCGGCCCGCGGGCGTGGGCGCGCTCTGGGACGGTGTCGACGGGCTGGCCGAGCGGCACCCGTTGAGCGGGCACGCCGATCCCCCGATCGCGGCCACCGCCCTCCTGGCAGGCGCGACCGGGCACATCGCGAGCGAGGCGGTACCGGACGGGATCGCCGACGACTTTCGCGCGGGGAACCGGGCGGCGCGGATGCGGCCCTCACCGCCGTGGGACTCGCGGGCCGATACTTCGCGTTGCAGGTACGCGATGAGGTATTCCTCGTGGCTCCAGTTCCCGATGTGGGCCCGCTCGGCCAGCCGGGCCGCCGCCTCGCGCAGCGTGGGTGCCTTTAATGCTCGTGTCAGATACGCGATCTCGGAGGTGACATCACGGCGCGCGGTCGCGGTCTTAGTGGCCGCTATCATGCCACCCCACCGTCGAGGTCCACACCCAATGCGGTGTCGTAGTCGTCCAGTACCGGGTCGCCACCTCGGGTTCAGGGATCCGCCGGGCCGCGCTGATGCGCTTGCGGCGCAACACCTTCGCCGCCTCGACATGGCTGGGGTCGGAGATCGTCTGGCGGGTGGCCCAGATCCGCATGTGGTCAGCGACCAGCTCGCCGTCACAGAACGCCTGGACCCGATTGAGATCGGCGCCCACCAGCACCCAGCGCCCGATCCCGGCCGGATGCACCGAGTAGTCGTTCCCATCCAGGCGCACGTAGTGATCCCGCGGTAGCCGCAGCGAGGCGTACCAGCGGCCTCTCAAGAAATGACACGAATTTGAGACAAAACCCAGATGACACGACGTGAGACAAAATGAATCTCCGCAGGTCAGCACGTCGCGATATGACACGAAGTTTGAGAACCTACATGCCTGTCGTGGTGCGCGAGCGTTTGGCCGTCTCGTCGGGCAGGGTGTCAGCCGGTCGTCGAAACGTGTAGCGCGCATGGTCAGCACCAGCTCGGTTCCGGGCAAAATGCTTGCCGCCAGCACGTGATAAGGCATGCTGACGGTGATGCGCCGCGGGGGCCGTGTGCTTATAGGGCTCGGTCAAGGCCTGGCTGGCCGATGTCGACGATTAGATGGGGCTATCGCAGATACTGCGATGGCGACACGGAGGTCCGCTGCGCGAGCGGGTGCCCGGCGGCGACGACGCAGACATATCGATCGGGGGCGCACCGACGGTACGCCCATCCACCTGCGCTGGCCAACACCGAGCAACAGGGCTTCGCCGCGATCCGCAAGTGGGCCGCCAAGTTCTACCCCGAGGGCAAAGACTGATCCGCCGAGCAGCTACGAGCCGCAGCCTCCGGTGCGTACTGAACGCCACCAGGTCGCTTTCGGCAGACCTGCCGAGTGAGTCGGCGTCCGGTCAACGCGAGTAGAGTCGCCCGGCTATCGGCCCTGCTCTTTGTTTTTTCTCCGCTTGATGCGGGGGCGGAATTCTTTGAGTGCCTCCCACGTCTCCGCCACGGTCTGCTCTTGTCGTTGCTGCTGCTGTTGCTGCTGCGCGCTCTGCTTATGTACTACGGGCTGCGCTTCACGAACATACGGCCCGGGCCGCGGATTAACAACGTGCACTTCGGGTTCGCGATTTAGACTTTCGCGACGTTGCAGTTCTTGCTCGATGAGTTCCTGCTGCTCTTCGTGGGACATCTGCTTGAATCGCTCGTGTGTCATTTTAGGTCGCTCGTTAATCATTTCGTTTCTCCTTTATTGTGCGGTCCGTCCGATACTGCCGTTGTGGCACCGCTCAAGGTTGTGTCAGACGGAAAGACTTGTCGTGCCATCACGACGATCTCCCTCTTGTGGCCCGACCAGCTCCAGGCCAGGCGTGCTTCGAAGAGCAGTACTTCAGGTTCGTCGGAATCGAGGTCGAGCAAGAGATCGTCGGAGACTGTCTCGCCAGGCTCGATCCATTCGTGGTCGCGGAGAATCTCGAAGACTCGGATCACCTCCCATTCGGCCGCTGCGGGAGGGGCGGGTTGATCGGAGGAGAGCACGCCAATCCCTAATCCGGTGCCTCCGCGCTGGCGCAGTGTGACAATGGATGCGCCGATGTTCTTGACGGTGATGCGGGCGTGAAGCATTGGGCGTCCGTTGAGGGGGTGCCATTGAGCAGACATCGTCACGGATAGGCGGGGGCGATATGTTCGTCCCCGCACGAACTTGAAATATGCCCACAGGCCGCCGATCAGGACGGCCAGCGCGGTGATGGCGCTGCTCAGAGCGCTTACCACCGCTTGGACGTCGCTTATGGTGAGCCCCTCGGCATGCATCGTCAGCCCCGGGCGGGTCGGCGCCATAATTGGCTGATTTGCAGGGATTCGACGGCCTGAGTTCCCCGGTCCTGGCGTCGGCGTTCGGCGATGCTCTGCCAGTCGTGCATGCGGTCTCCGTCCAATGCGCGTGGTCGTGTGATGAGGACGTTAGGGACGCCGTTCGTGGGTGTATTGAGTACTCAAGTACTCGAATTGTGTACCGCGCCGGTGGGCTGCGGGGCGGAATGTCGAAGCGCCACGGCAAACTGGCTGGTCTACAACCCGCCTGCAGAATCTACGATCCGCGGCACGTTCTGAAGGTGTCCCCGATGGCTTCGCGTTCGCATTGATGACTGGGCAGATCGACTGTCCAAGACGCATTTCCGCAGGAAGAGCTGCACGGCCTCGAATCCCTTAGCTCCTTCGGGCGCGTTTCCGAGACCGGGAAGGAGGTGAAATCTCTGACGCGTTACTCAAACCGACCACTAGCTGCCAAGGCTTCGGGGTCAACGACCGTACTGTGGGCGGATCGTGGAGGCTGCGGCACCCGCCCGAAGGGCTCTCGGCGGCGAATTGACGGTTCACGCCATCGCGGAAATGCGTCCATGTCGGTGCTTGGCCACACGGCGTCGGCGGTGAAGATCTGCCCGAGAGCGTCCGGCTCGACCGCCTTGCCGTTCCAAACTTAACGTGGATCGTCGAGGTATGCGTCGGCCCTGGCGCCGATGATTCGGCCTGCCCGATGAGCTTGGCCGCGGGCGGTGAGCAGGTGATCGGAGCCCTCGAGCGAGACGCGGTGTCTCGTGCACAAGGGTCTGGGCCCACGAAGCGGCGTCGTCGCACCCCGGCAGAGGCTCGCCATGAAATCCTTGATGCCGCGGCCACATTGCTTGCTGAGCAGCCGGCACACGCAGTCAGCGTGGCCGCGATCATGGATCGCACGACGTTGTCGCGCAAATCCTTCTATGTGTACTTCCGCGACCGCGCCGAGCTGATCGCCGCGCTGGTGCGGCCCCTACGCGTCGATGCTGATGCGGCTCTGCAACGGTGGCGCGCGGCGGACGATCCGGTCGCGGCCGGGCGCGCCGCGCTGCTAACTGCGGCGCACACCTACCGACGGCACGGGGCCATCCTGCGCACTGTGTTCTGGTCATCGGGCGACGATCCCGAGGTGGAGGCTGCCCGCTCTGCGCTCATCGGCCCGGTCGTCGCGGTCGCCGAGGCGATCATCGACGCCACAAAAGCTGAGCTTCCCGATCCCCGTGCGACCGCGACGGCGCTGGTGACGATGAACATTCACCAACTGTTGACGCTGAACCCGGGAACCCCTGACGCGGAACTGGAGGCTCTGGTGGATACCCTCGTCACGATCTGGGAACGAGTGCTCTATTCGCGGTGGGTCGTCTGAACGCAAGTTGCACTTGCTGCTGACTACACCGTGGCTGCCAAACTGGCAGCTGCGGTATCAACGGCAAGTTTGTCTGCCGATGGTCAGCGACGTGACGTCCATCGCGGACGCTCCCGCGGTGGCCGGTCCTTCGGTGATTCGACCAGCACGAAAAGGTCGCAGACACAGCCGGGTGTCGCCCTGGCCGCGCGCGGGGCCACGGGCACCCCCAGCTGAACCCGCGACTGGTGGCTGGTGTTGTTGTGGCTGGGTCATACTTCTGGCGTGTCGTTAGATGGGCTCGTCGAGCAGGTGAGCCGGGCGCTGGGTGAGGCGCGGTCATTGTTCGGTGCGGCGCCGGCGGCGCGGCAGTGGGGTTCGACCGCGGCACTGAGCGCCGGGCGCGAGGGGGTCGCCCGGGCGGTCGGTGCGGCGTCGCAGAGCTGGCAGGGCCAGGGCGCCTCCGGTTATCTGTCGGGCGGCAAAAATGGTGTCGCGGCGCTGGATTCGGTGATCGACGCCGACGCGGGCAGCGCGGCGGGGTTTGATGCCAGTGCGGGCGCGTCACGCTCCGGGGGGACCGGGATGGACACCGTCATCAACGACACCCGGGCCCGGGTCGCGGCGGTGGCGCCCAGCACCGACACACCCGCCGGTAAGGCGCAACTGGTCGCTGATCTGAAAACTCAGCTGCAACGCGCCAAGGCGCTGCTGGTGGTCTCCGAGCGGCGAAACATCGAGCTGGCGGCGATGATCCGCGCCGCGGCCGGCGGCTACCGCACCCCGATAGGCGCGGGCATGCCCGCGATGGGTGGCGGCGCCATGGGTCCGGCGGCGCTGTCCGGTGGGCGAGTGGAAGGTTGGGGTCTGCCCAGCCTCGCCGGGCTCACCCGCACCGCACCCCCGACACCCAGCCCGCACACCCGATACGCCGGCAACGCCGGGCCCGCCGCGCAGACCGCAGTGCGCGCCGCGCTGACCAGACTGGGCCGGCCCTACGTGTGGGGCGCCAAAGGCCCCGACGCGTTCGACTGCGCCGGCCTGGTGCGCTGGTCCTGGGCGCAAGCAGGGATCACCCTCGGCCCGGACACCTACTCGCAGATCGAGCAGGGAGTCCCGGTGGCACGCGGCGATGTGCAGCCCGGCGACATGATCTTCCCGAAAAACTCCTTCGGCGAGGGCGGGCGGCCCGGTCCCGGCCATGTCATGCTCGCCGTCAGCGGCACGCAGTGCGTTGAAGCGCAGCAAAGCGGTGTGCCGGTGACGATCTCGCCGATGCCCGCCGCGTTCATTGCGCGCCGGCCACTGACCGGATAACCGTTGCGTCAGGCCGTTGCGGCCGCCGCGGCGGCGTGCCGTATCGCATCGCGGTGGTAGTGCAGCTCGGCCAGCGCGGACATGGTGTCATCGAAGGACTCGGCGTACGGCAGGCTGGCCGCGATCAGCGTCTCCAGCCCCAGCAGCTGGGCATCCAAGTCCCGCAACGCCTGCACTGCGGCGGGGTCTGCGCCGCGGTCGGTCAGGATCCGCATGCAGGTGGCCGCCACCCCGACGACCCCTTTGGCGATCGCCAACGCCTGAGCGCTGTCCGGCGCCGGCATCGGCGTCGGCACGGCCGGGCCGGCCGACACCGGTGGTGGGGCCGGTCCGGTCGGCGTCGGCGGTGCAGCGCCGCGGCGAAGCTCGGCCAGCGTGCCCCGCGGCCACTGCAGCGCCTCCTCAATCTTGCGGGCATTGCCGGCGCGGGGGAACGTATGGCCGCGCTCGAGCAGGGCGGCCGTGTTCAAACCCACCCCGGCGCGCTCCGCCAGCTCGCGTTGGCTCAGACCGAGATCGATCCTTCGTTCAGCCACCGCCTGGCCGACCCGAATCAGCGGCGCAACGTCCTCCGATGCCGCGGTCACATGCACCCTTCGTCATATCGGCAAAGCCGCTGCTGATTGGCCCTGCTCGATCCGACTATAGGTGTTAACCCGACCATATCCCTACAAACGCGACCACATCGAGACCGACCACAACGGGCAGCGTGACAATCGTGAATAGTCGTGTTCGCGGCGCCACAAAGGCGCCCCGCGTCGCGGTCTGCCGGGACCCAGCCGACCCGCCACCGCCCGCCGACCGACTGTCTGACCGGCTGCGATCAGCATGAAGGCCAGATCCAGGAGCGGTCACATCGCCGGGTTCAAGCGATTAAAAGATAGTTGTGCACAAACGTCTATAATCGTCTAACATCGTGCCCACACATGTTTGGAACGCGAAAAGAGGTGGGATGATGACGGTGCAACCGCCGCCCCTGGCAGACACCGACGGCCTGTGCCGCTTCGATGACCCCGATCTGTGGTTTGCACACGGAGCCGACGCCGCAGCCGCCAAACGCATCTGCGGTAACTGCCCGGTGCGGCGGGCCTGCGCACAGGCGGCGCTGGACCTGGCAGTCACCGATGGGGTGTGGGCCGGTGTGCGGCTGCCCGGCGCCCGGTTCCCCGAGGAGCTGAACCGGGCACGCTCCGTGCTGCGCCGCCTGCTCATCGGCATGGCACGCGAGCCCGAGGCGCACCGTCTGCGTACCCTGGCGATCCGCGCGGCGCTGCACCACCAGTACTGCTTGCGGACCGGCCGGGCCGGTGCTTAACGCCGCACAGCCACGGCCATCCGCCGCCCCTGGGCCGCGATGCGCCCCGCCGCGCCACCACCGCGGGCACGCCCTGGTGTGGATTGCCGTGATCGCCGTGTTCGTCGCGTTGCTGTGCGCCGCGATCCAGCTCACCGCCGAGCTGTCCCGCTGGGCCTTTGCCACGGCGCACACGACCGCGGCATCAACACAGCCCGCCCAAGCGATCCTGCTCCGCCGCCCCGCGGCAACCGACGACAGCACATGGCCCGCCGGGCAGCGCGGCTGAAGCGCCCGGCCCGCTTCGAACCGGCGCAGCCCACCGACCTGGACCCCCAGCCGGTCCAGCAGCACCCCGGTGTGTCGCTGCCGCCGGGCACCCGTTCGGTGGCCTGGCCCACCAAATGGGCTCGCCCGCACCCACACCCGGGCACCCGGCATGCGCACGCAGCCGCGGTCGTCGACTACGCCGTCTGGATCGCCGGACGATCCGACCTGCACACGGCGGCACGCCGCGAGCTCGGCGGGGCGGACCTGGCGTGTACCTGCCCCCTCGGCGAGATGCCGTGTCACCGCGACGTCCTGCTCGACATCGCCAACCCACCGCACGACCCGATCGTCGCCGGCGGGCGCGCCGTCGGACTGACCGTGCGCCGCCCCTGGGCGTCGCTGCTGCTTCTGCCACCCGCGTTGGGGGGCAACGGAATACACGTATCGAGTTGGTCGACTGATTACCGCGGCCCGATCTGCATCTACGGGGGCACGCGGATTGTGGAAGCCGGGCTGGCCGCCGCCCGGGCCGCCGGCCTGGACGCCGAATGGCACGCCAACCAGCACGGCTGGCTAGGCGCAGCGGTTCTGGTCGACGTGCGCCGCGCCCGCACCCACTGCTGCCACGCCTCGCGCTTCCGCCACCCCGCCAGCCAGGACCGACCCTTCTACCACTGGGTGTTCACCAGCCCTGGGCGCCTCGCACTGCCCGCCTTCGGCCGCGGCCACACCGGACTGCGCCCCGTGTCGTGGTCGGTGCTCATCGGCCGCACAGCCCTCGGACTGGCCCGCCCGCAAGCCGCCAGAACGCAGCCGTGGTGAGAGGAGGCAACCACGGCATCGGACTCGCCATGGCAACCGGCAATAGCTCAGCCCAAGCGAACAGCGTGATCTGGGCACGCCGTGATCGCGCTGCGCGACCGGATCATCCCGCCGATGCCATGGCTGACCGTGCAAGACAACGTCGAACTCGGTTTGACGGCACGCGGCGCATGCGAGAAGAACGTCGCCGCAGGCGGTTCCGCGACCGAAGTCTCATAGGTCCCGCAAGACGCAAAGGCCCCGCACGCCTAGGGCGTGTCGGGCCTTTTGCGTTATATCTCGCGAACGAGTTGTTACTGCCCCCACTGGAAACAGCCGACGCCGGGCGCGCAGCCGCCGCCGCCCCACGGGCCGCCGGAACCGCACGCTCCTGCGGCGGTGCAGCCGGCGCCGCCGCCCGGGCCGCCGGAACCGCACGTTCCATCGGCGGTGCAGCCGCCGCCGCCGCCCGGGCCACCCGAACCGCAGACGCCATTGGCGCAGCCGTTACCGCCTGGATCCTCGGGGGCAAATTGAGTGATCGAACTTCCTGCCGCCACCGCATAGGCGTCCGCCACCGCGTACGGCGCCGCGGCGATCGCCGTCGCAGCCATCCCCGCCATGAACAGCGGAGCCATGAATTTCAGTTTCGCCATCATCCATCCGGTTTTACCACTTCCCTGTGAACGTAAACACCTCGTTTTCGAGCGAACCCTATGAGTCAGCTGAGCTGCGGAATCACCACTGCAGCAAGTCGTTCCCAAGCGGCCGGTGCGGTGTCGTCGCGGTCGGCGCGACCGCCGCTGAGGATCGCGAGCAAACGGTGGTGCCGCGTGCCTGTGTTTGCTGCAGGCGGCTGGTGTGGCGCCAGATACTGGCCCCGCCCGCCGACTGGGCCGGCGTGCGCGACCGCTGGCAGATCGCTCATCTGGTGCGCACCACCACCGCCGTGTGCGCGCTTATGTTCCCCAGCCCGAGACCCGCATCACGGTCGGCGACGAACTGCTCATCGTCACCACGACCAAGATGCGGGAAGCAGCCGAACGAAGACTGCGTGCGGTGAATCGCCGCGACAAGCTGGCCTACTGGTCCGACCAGTGCGGCGATCCTGAGTGAACTTAGGAGCGAATCTCGTTGCGCCTTAGTCATCATCGGAACGCGAAATGAGCGAGAGCGCGCTGGCCCACAGCGGATCGAGAAGACGGTCGTGATGGCCTGTGTGGCTTTTAGATGCCGGCGGAGGTTCTGTTGACCTGAGGGTTTGTGCACCGCTGGGGGTCGTCGCAGAACTAAACGGAAACCACAATAGATGACGCTCGTCCAATCCAGCGTCACAATGGTCGCCCCAGCATCGTGTCTTGCGTATATGCATGATAACATGCATGAATGCCTAAGACCATTCAGATTCGCGACATCGACGACGAGGTGTATGCAGGGCTGGTGCGCCGCGCCGGGGAGGAGGGGATCACCGTGCCGGAGTTGCTGCGCCGAGAGGCGACTCGGGTGGCGGCCCGGCCATCAATCGCCCAGTGGCTGGCTCGGACGACCGGTCGAAGGCCCTCGGCGGTGTCCACGGCTGAGGTGCTGGCGGCGTTGGATGAGTGGCGTGGCGAGTGGCCAGATGCTGGTCGTTGATGCATCGTGTCTGTTTGAGGTGGTCGCAGACACACCCCGGTCGGGTGAGATCGCGGCCCGTCTGGCCGCTGATGTTGATCAGGCGGCGCCCCACGTGATCGACGTGGAGGTGATGGGGGTCATCCGTGCTCAGCATTTGCGGGGCCGGCTGGATGGCACGGCGGCGGGACAAGCGGTGGCCGATCTGCGGGATTGGCCGGGCGAGCGTTTCGGGCACCGGTGGCTGCTCGAACGGGCGTGGCGATTGCGGGATTCGGTACGGGGTTGGGATGCGTTCTACGTAGCGCTGGCGGAGGCGTTTGATGCGACGCTACTGACGCTGGACGGCCGGCTCGCTCGCGCGCACGGACCCACCTGCCGGATCGAAGTCCTCGGCGGCCGGGATTGATTGGCGCGTCACTCGTAGCCCTTTAGCGCCGCGCAGGCAGGCGACCCGACTTGTCGGTGGCACTGGTAAATCCCGCACAATCAATGATGTTCAACGACCCGGCTAACCTGATGCTGATCAACGTGGCCCTCCCGAAGTTCAAGGCGTTTGACTTGCCCAAACGGCCACCGTCTGGCTCCAAAGTCAAAGCTCGACAAAGGCTTTCACGCCAGGGGTGGGCATGGCAGTGTTCTTGGTCGATTATCCTGCCGCGGTGTGACAGTCCGAAGTCCAACAGACGGAGTGAGCAACTTTCGCGGGAATGGTGATCAACGACTCCCGGATTCGCGATCAAAGCCAGGCGCCCCGTCGGCTACATGTGCACCATGCAACAGCCACCGCCTCAACGGCTTACACGTGACACTGACGCGCAGGCCAGCTCAAACTCCCCGATCAGAGGGTGCCGTTACAAGTAACACACGTCGGTGTCTCTCACGCACTCCCGGTGGTGCGGATGGTGTCGTAGCGCTGCCCTAACCCGTCCACCACCGTCGACTGCGCCTGTGAGGTGCGGGTCGCTTCAGCCACCACCGACTGCACTTCGCGGGTCTTGGCGATCAGCAGCGCCGTCATCTGCTGCTGACCGGCCACCGAGTTCATGAACGGTTGCAGCGCCGCGACCTGGCTGCGGATTTGAGCGTCAATATCGACCAGCCGCTGCCGGGTGCGCCCCGAAGCGTCGTGTGTGTGTGAAACCGCTTCGCGCAGCTCCTGATCGGTGTCGGCGATGGCCTTATTGTTGCGCCGCAGCGACTCGTGCACCGCGTTCACCGCGTCGGCCGTGGCGCCGCTGAAACCCGCCGGATGCGTCGATGGATCCGGCGATGGCGAGGGGCTCGGCGTGGGCGTCGGCGGTGATAAAGACACGCCACCGCCAACCAACTCACCGATGCCGGTCAGCAGGTCGTTGACCTGGCGCTCCCAGAAGCCCACAGGCGCGACGATAGGCCAGCGCTCGCGGCGGCGCCACCACCGCGCCCAACAGCGCGAACGCGCCAATCGGCCGCCGACTTTCTGCCGCACACCGGGTCGGCGCAGCACCGCCGGCCAGCGCCAGCATCCCGACAGTCACCGCCCGCGCACTCGGCTGCCGATCTGCGGCCAGATGCCGTAATGGCGGCGCAGCGCCACCACGATCCGCCGAAACGCCGCACCCTCGGACTGGCGCCGGGCCGGCTCCAGCCACCCCGAGCCGAAACACAGCGCATCGGATGTCAACGCCAACAGCTCAAGCGGCATCGCGGCGCGGTGCCCGCCGGCGGCGCACAGCTCGACACTGTAGTAGCCGCGATGATCCCAGGCGCTGAGATCACCGGTGGCGGAGTCGAATTGGGGCATGCCGCGCCAGCGCTGCAGCGAGTACACCAGGATCCGCTCACCGGTGTCGACGTTGCGGAACTGTGCGCCGGAGGTGTCGAGGTCGGCGACGCTCAGCGGCGGCGGCACCGCGATCCTGTTCTCCTCGACGACCTGACCGGACAGTTGAGGGCCGTCCTGCACCCAGGTGGAGCCCGCGGCGGTCGCGGCGCGGCTGTAAATGTCTTCGATCCAGTCGACGATCCAGTCGTTGTCAGTGTCGGTGTGCGCACCAAGCTTCACCCACGGTGCAGCGGCGATGAGCTCACCCACCCGATTGCGCGAAATCTGCAGCGCCGCACCGATCGCGCGGTCGCTGTGGCCCTGTTCACGCAGCCCCGCGGCAAGCAGACCGGCCACGGTCCTGACGATCGCGGCGGCATGATCAGCGCGCTGCCGCGCTTCGGCCAGTGCCACTTGCGCCGCGGCCAGCATGTCGCCGCGATCGTCCACTGACCCCATGGCACCGCACCGTACCGCACCGGCCAAGTGCAACTGCACTTATCCAGTGCCAAGGGCAATCCCGGTAGCGTAGTTAACTGTGACCGAGCCCGACGAGTACCGCAACATGCCGCCACCCAGCGGCCCGCCGCGGCAGCGCATCCCACCACCGCAGCAGCGCCCGCCCCAGCCGGCCCCGGCCCCTGACGACGACCACACTCAGCCGTTCCGGGCGCGACAGAACCCCCAGCCGCGCCCGCCCTGGCAGGCAGCCGCGCCCCAACATTCCCCGCCACCGGTCCCACCGCCCCTTGCATATCCGCCTGATGGTCCGCGTCAGCCACCCGCGTGGCCGCAGCCGCCGCCGCCGCCGCGGTGGCCGCAGACGGCGCCCCCGCCCGGGTGGCCGCAGACGGCGCCGCCGCCCGGCGGTCAGGGCGCGCCGCCGAGCTGGAGCTACACCGACGGGGTGCGCACCGCCGACCTCGCGCCGACGCGTAAGCAGCCGTCGGGACTGGGCTGGCGCAAATTCCTCTACCGGGCCACCTTCGGGCTGGTCAACCTGGGCCCCTCACCCGACGAGCTGCGCCAGGCCGCCCTGGAAGACCAAGTGCGCACGCTGCTGCGGGGCCGGTACAAGATCGGGGTGCTCGGCAAAGGCGGGGTCGGCAAGACCACAGTCGCGGCGACCGTCGGCTCGCTGTTCGCCGAACTGCGCCCCGAAGACCGCGTCGTGGCCATCGACGCCGACACCGCGTTCGGCCGGCTGGGCTCGCGCATCGACCCGCGGGCCACCGGATCGTATTGGGAACTCATCCACGACGATCACCTCGACACGTTCTCCGACGTGCGCAGCCGCGTCGGCAACAACGCCGCCGGGTTGTACGTGCTGCCCGGCGAGGCCACCGGCGCCAAACGCCGCCGCGTGTTGGACCCGGCCACTTACCGAGAAGCTGCGTCACGGCTGGACCACCACTTCAGCATCACGGTGGTCGATTGCGGCTCAACGGTGGATTCCCCTGTCACCCAAGAGGTCCTGAAGGATCTGGACGCCATGATCGTGGTGTCCTCACCCTGGATCGACGGCGCGTCGGCGGCCGGGCAGACCATGGAATGGCTTGCCGACCGCGCAATGACGGGCTTGCTACACCGCACCGTAGTGGTGCTCAACGACTCCGACGGACACGCCGACAAACGCACCCGCGACACGCTCGCCCAGCAGTTCCGCAGCCGCGGGCACGTCGTCGTCGAAGTCCCATTCGACGCGCACCTGCGACCCGGCGGCGCGCTGGACGCATCCACCGATCTGGCGCCGGCCACCCGCCGGCGCATGCTGGAAGTCGCCGCCGCCATCGCTCAGCACTTCACCACCGACCGGCCGCGCCCGCCGCGCTGATGTCGCCGCGAAGTCATGATTTCACGGATGGCGGCGGTAATTGGCAGCCGGACAGCAGCTGGATGAGCTGCTGACGCACGAATCCCACGGCCCTCTTCTAGCCGACCGTGCCGAGCCCCCAGGTCAAGTTCGAGAAAGTACATATCAGGTAGTCGACTACGCAGATACCTGCTGCCAGGGCTCGCGAGACTAAGGGCTAAGACCGCACACCCAAGACGTCGAAATGAGTCGCGATGAAGGCTTCTGCGCCACCTCAAGACACTGCAGCCAGCGCCGCGACCACTGCACAGGTTGCTTCGCGCCACCTGCGGTTAGTTGAACCACCTGCTACCTCACCGTGCAGCGATGACCAAGCGCGCGCACTGCCGACGCCCAGCATCAACCGCGAGTTCGACGCTGACGATCCTCCCCTCACCGTCCTCGCGTGGTGATGCCCGCACCGGGCATCCGTTGTAGTCAACGATCCGCTGCGACCCGTTACGGGAGCGGTGCCGTCGACTTTCCACTTGCTGGGTAGTCAGCTGGTGTTTGGTCGTGCACGGAGCTCCGGGTTTGCGGGGTGCATTGTGCACCGCTTTTCACCTGAAAGCCGCAGCGTATTGCTGTTTTGGCCGGAGAGCACAACGGCGCCCAGATCGTTCACGACCACGAGGTGACGTCTCGCTCCCCTGGCTGAGCAAGCAGCGAGAATCCGCCACGCAACGACAGCTGTGGGCGCTCTCGGGAGCTACCGGTAACTCCGACACCGCTCGATCGCATCGCCGCACCCTTCTCGACGCTGATGACTCACTCAAAAGATCGGCTGCTCAGCTGTCACCTGCTTTGGTGTTGTCGGCAGCCACCGAAACGCGTTCTCTCACAAAGTAGCTGGTGGCGAATGAGATTATGACCGTGAGAGCTGAGGCAACCTCAGGGGGCACGGCCACGTGGAGCAGACCGAGGATCCACACCACCAGGACGGTGAGCGCGCCGGCGACGCCCCCTGCTGCGACCTTCGTGGTGGGTGCCATCGACGGCTGACTGATTGGTTGTTGATTCCCTGCCATTAGACGCTTCCTCTCCTCCTGTGTGGATATCTTTGGTCGCAACGGCTTGTGCCGCTTTTTCTGTTTGGCTCATCTGTGCTGTCATATGCTGCGTCAACGGTCAGGAAGAGTGCTTTGTCGGCCACCCTTCCACGAAACCCTATGGGGCTGGGTCCTGTTCGGCCCAGGAGACATATCCGGGTCGTCCACTGGCGCTTGCCAGTGTCGCCACCGTCGAAGTGGCGACGACCGCAGACGGTCACTGTGTTCTCCGCAACACCAGCAGGCTGCGTGGGTTCAAGGTGTAGGCCGAGCCGGCGGGCAGCGCGGTTGACGACAGCGCCGGGAGCCCGGTCGACTGGGTGGTATCGAGTACCGGCATCCATGTGGTGCCGAGGCTGGCCGGTGGCAGGGTGAACACCTGTGGGTTCCAGGAGGCGTTGAACAGGATGAGGAAGGTGTCGTCGGTGCGGACGTTGCCGTCGGCGTCAGTGTCGGTCAGCGCTGCGCCGTTGAGCCACATCGCAAATGCCAGCGATCCGGAGTTCCACCGGTTGGAGGTCATGGGTGTACCGTCCGTCCACAGCCACACCACATCGTCGCCGCGACCCGTGCGGGGCTGCTGGCCGGTCAAGAAGCTGCCGCGCCGAAACACGCGGTGTTCCCTGCGAAGACCGATCGCACGGCTGGCGAACGCGAGCAGATCGGTGCGCTCCTGATCCAAGTCCCAGTCGTACCAGCTGATGGCGTTGTCTTGGCAGTAGGCGTTGTTGTTGCCTTGCTGAGTGTGACCGATCTCGTCGCCGCCCAGGAGCATCGGTACACCTTGCGAAATCAACGACGTAGCCAAGAAGTTTCGCCGCTGCTGGGCGCGCAGCGCCACGATGCCCGGATCGGCGGTGGGTCCTTCGACGCCGCAGTTCCAGGACCGGTTGTCGTCGCTGCCGTCGCTGTTGTTGTTTCCGTTGGCCTCATTTTGCTTGGCGTTGTAGGAGACCAAATCCGTCAGCGTGAAGCCGTCGTGGCAGGTGACGAGATTGACGGATGACTCCGGAGACTGATCGGCGGCGGCGAACACGTCATGAGAACCGGCCAGCCGGGTGGCCAAGTCACCGATGCCGGCCTGGGCCCGCCAATAGTCGCGCACGTTGGCGCGGTAGTGGTCGTTCCACTGCGCCCAGGGCGGCGGGAACTGGCCAAGCACGTAGCCGCCGTTGGCGTCCCACGGTTCGGCGATCAGCTTGACCTGTGAGATCACCGGGTCCTGATAGACCAGGTCCAAAAACGCCGCGAACTTCTCCAGGTTGCCCTCCTGGCGGGCCAGCACGGCGGCCAGGTCGAAGCGGAACCCGTCCACGTGCATCTCAGTGGCCCAGTAGCGCAGGCTGGACAGGATCAACCGCAGCACCTCGGGCTCGCCGGCATCCAGCGTGTTGCCGGTGCCGCTGTAGTCGTAGTAGTTGCTTGGGTCGGCGGGGTTCAGCCAGTAGTAGGTGGGATTGTCCAGGCCCCGGAACGCCACCGACGGCCCGTCGGGATTGCCTTCTGCGGAGTGGTTATAGACGACGTCGAGGATCACCTCGATGCCGGCGCCATGCAGGGCTTTGACCATCGATTTGAACTCGTTGACCTGCTGGCCCCGCGTGCCGGCCGAACTGTAGGAGCCGTGTGGCGCGAAGAATCCTATGGTCATGTAGCCCCAGTAGTCGGTCAGCCCCGCCGGCACCGGCGTTGCGGCGGGCAGGAATTGGTGCACCGGCATCAATTCGACGGCGGTGATCCCCAGCGACGTCAAGTGCGCGATGATCGGGTCGCTGGCCAGCCCGGCGTAGGTGCCCTTCAGCGGGTCGGGCACCTGAGGGTGTTGTTTGGTGAGGCCCCGCACATGGGTTTCGTAGATGACCGAGTCGGCCATCGCGATGCCGGGCCGGGTGTCGCCACCCCAGTCGAAGGTTGGGTCGACCACCACCGAGCGGGGGACGTGCGGCGCCGAGTCGCGCGGGTCGGCGCTGGTGCGATCAGTTGGCACGTGCGCGCATGCCGACGAGTCTCCGTCATAGCCGCCGTCGATGGCCTTCGACCACGGGTCCAAGAGCAGCTTGGCCTCATTGGCCCACAACCCCGCGCGCGGATTCCACGGCCCGTCGACCCGGTAGCCGTAGCGCTGCCCGACGCCCACGCCGGGAACATAGGCGTGCCAGATGTCACCGCTGCGCGCGGTCATCGGTAACCGGGTCTCGGCGCCGTCGTCAGCGAACAGGCACAAGTTCACGCCGCCCTCGCTCGCCGAGGCCGAGTAGACCGCGAAATTCGTGCCCCCTGCGTCGGGTGTCGAGCCCATCGGCGACGGCTGGCCGGGCCGCACCTCCATCGGGGCGCGGCCCCCGACGGTCGTAACCGACTGCGTCATGGTGATCACTTTCCCTAAGCTACGGCCAAGCAACGTGGCATTCTGCGGCGTATCGAGGCTGTCCCACCTTGACCAGCCGTTGCTGGGGGCGGTGTGCTGGGCGCTGTCCGCCACCGACGCCGTAGTTCGGCCGTGCCGGCCGCCTGACGCCGGCAACGAAGAGTTCCAGCCGCCCGTCGGCGGCGGGAGCAACCCATGTCTGTTGCAGCAGCCATGTGCAATCTTCGAGCGAGGTTGGATGTGCCAGCACCATTGCGCATCGACGGTCCTGCTTGGTCAAGGCTGTGGTCCGCTCAGCGGACCGGAACCCAGCCACACGCAAGCATTGGCTTCGCTGTGTGGGCGGTCCGAAATCCATTCGGTTGAGCGTTCGGGGGTGCAACTCATGCCGCGAGGTTCCCGCTAACCTGCGCCTGCGCGGCTCAGCCCTGTCTCGGCTGGCCGGCCGTCGTGAACCTTTCGACGATCGGTCTAGCCGGTACAAGCCCGGACTGTCTGCGTATTGCTCCACAGCAGCCCACACACGCCGTCGGGGTCGGTGCGGTGATCGGTGGCGGTGATGTGCAGGGCACCCGCACCCGGGCTGGTGGGCAGCTCGGCGTGGAGGTTCCCGTCAGGGTCTGTCGTGTAGGTGAGGTAATCGCTCGTCTCCTCCGCGGTGTAGAAGATCCGGACGGTGACCTCCCGATCGGGCAGAAGTCCGGCACCGGTGATGACGCAGCCGGCCGCGGTGATCCGCGGGGCGATCGAGGCGGTGGGTCGATGTGTGCCCGGGTCGCTGGGCGCGGGATCACTCATCACTTGCTCCGATCGACTCATGGCGGCGTCGAGGGGGCCGACGTGGTGCCGTTGCGGTCGTGGATGGCTGGTCTTCATCGCCACCAGTACCCGAAGATAGGTTGCTCTAATCGCACACCCCGAGGTCAGGCAACGACAAGCCCACGGTCCGAAGGGCGGACCGCGTATTTGTCGACTTCACCCGGGGCACGATCCCGGCAGCAGAACCCTTACTGCAATCCGGCGCTGATGCGTCGCGCGGCGCACACCACTAAATCGCGCAGGTGGGGGGTTGGCTTCGCGGCGTGCAGCTGAGCGGTCACCGCGCCGGCACAGCTGCCGTTGGGCCACCACACCGGCGCGGAGACGCAGCAGACGGCTGGGAACGCTTCCTGATGGTCGACCACGGTTGCGCGCTGATCGCGGATGGACTCGCGGAGCTGCCGCCATTGGCGCGCGGTCCAGCAGGCGGGAAGCGCGGCGTCGCTGGCGGGCTGGGTTGCGTAGAGCACGCGTCCGGTGGCGGTGCGCGCAGCCGACTCGGGGTCCGCGGGGCTCATGTACGTGTGGCCGTGCCGGACGGTGGCACAGATCATCTGAAGCCGGTCCTCGTGCAGGATCCGCAGCGACGCCGCCGCGCCGGACTGCAACGCCAGGGCGTGCACCGGTGCCTGCGCTGCTCGTCGTAGCCGAGGCTCGGGTTGCCATCGTTGCCCGATGCGTCCGATCCGTGCGCCGACGTAATAACGCTGATCCACGCGTTGCACCGCGCCCAGCGAGACGAGCTGTTCGGCGAGCCGATACGCCGAGGTTTTCGCTAGCCCGCTGGCCGACGTCAGCGCGGTCAACCCCAGACCATCGTCGGCGTGCGCCAGCGCGTCGAGTATCGCGAACGCGCCGTCGAGCACCCCTCGGCTCGAGCAGGCACCCGCCGGCCACCCGGCAGAAAGTGATTCAGTCGCGCCCACTGGCTGTGGGCGCGCGTCAGCCGACGCGTGCGACACATCGTTGATGATTTCCGCAGCGGTCGGGAACCGCACCATGGTGACCACTTCCCTGAGGGTGAAATGTCGTAATCGTGACGCTAAGCGGTGCGCGAAGTAGGAACCCGAGTAGTGCACTACCCGAATTCGGGTTTTCGGACCGCTCACATTCGTTGATTAGTTTGGCTAAAAGGTGGTCAAGCTCGGTTCATGTTTTTCCTTCAGCCCGCCGCTCCCCTCCCCGGCTCCCGCTGTTACCCGACGCGATTGGAAACTATCCTGCACAGCTACCAAGCGGTCACGGGCCTCGGCATGGCAAACTATCCACAGCCAGTCGGCACGAACCGGGAGGACCCCAACGCGAACCGCACGTGCGGTCCAGTAACGGCGTTCGGCTGTGCGTTGGCCCCTTTTCCGGCGGACTACACGCCAGACCGCGCCTCCCGTGAGAGTGCACGCCGGGGGGCCCAATGCCTGGTATGCAGTATGGCCGCCCGGCCAAGTCGGAAAACCGAAATCGGCCACCTAACTCTTGAAGCCTCCGCGATGCCGATGCCGCCCAGGGCGCCGCGCGTTCGGACTCGATGGGGGCCTCGGGGTCACCCCCCGCACGTACCGTCACAACCGAACTCGGTCCGAATTTGACAGGACACTACGGAATCGGCACATGTCAGCCGGAGTCGAGGAAGTGGGCCAGCATCCGGAGCGCATGAGCCGTGTCCCGACGGTCAGGCACCCCGGCGAACGTCTCGGCCACCGGCCGCAGAGCTCACCGCCGAGATCGGTGAGCACGCCGGCAAAGACCAGCGATGGTGGCGGTCGCTCGGCTTGACCTGTTGGGGCTGGCCGTATTTAGTGCCGGCGCCCAAGCTGGTCGGCTACGGCGCCGACGCGAGCATTCGCCGGTTCGAGTTCCCCGCCGCGAAATGGGCATGATCATCATCTCAGACGCGATCGAGGCCAAAGAAGTCGTCCGCCAAGCGGTGCCTTCCCGGGAGGGCTGCCGGCGTTACCGGACAGCTGTGAATGCCGAACAGATCTCGGCGTGTTTTACGGCATCAACGGTCGGGCCTGCGGAACTCGATGACCTGCTCGACACGCCGTTGGTCGTCGTACTCGACACGCAGTTGGTCAGTCGTCGTATTGGTCCGCTATTCGGGATGGCATTTTGTCGTGGCTGAAATGTAATGGTCGTGACTTATGATGCCTAAGTGGCTGCTGTTGCGACCGCGGGTCCCGCCGGTCAGCCGAAGCGACAGGCTTTTGCGCTACGACGACGAGCGGCCACCAGGCTGGAGCTTTCACGAATTTCTGGAGTGACGGGTGAGCACCATCAGCACCGTGCGGCGCAATCAAGGCTTCTGACGCTGTCTTCGACGCGCTTGCTACCGACGCAGGTGATCGAGTCACTGGCTATGGCAGCCAGTGGTCCGCGTTCTTGTTGTGCTGCCGGTGCCGCTGGATGGCGGCCGCATCGGTGGTGGCTGGCATGAACCCCAACTCTGCGGTCAGCTCACGCAGTCTCTTCATCTCGATCATCGTGGCAGCCTGTTCATCGTGAGCCCATCGTCCCTCCGATACCGGGGAGCCAGCTGAAGGGGCGGGATGTCCGTCAGCGACGGCGTACTGGGCACCCCGTGGTCAGGGTTGGTCGTGTGTACCAGGACCTTCTGGTACTCGTGGCGACCACACCGCTTGCATGACCCGTCTCTCATTCTTATTGGTCATGATCGGCGCGCTCCCTTGGCGATCTGGTAGTTGACAACTGCAAGGTCATCAGATTGTTGCCGTCACCCGCCTCGTTAAGGTCAGCTTCCCGACCAGAGTGCGCGCCGGGCGTGGGGCCAGAACGGAAGTCCGGCGAAGAATGTCCCGCCCGCGGCGATGATGCCGATTGCCGCGTCCACGCTCTCGCGGCCCTGGTGAGACCAGTACACGTCTTCCAAGTCCAGCAGCAGGGCCAGTTCGTCGACCACCAATGCGTTTGCCGCGCCGTAGGCCACGGCCACGGCCGGGTGGCGCCGCCGCTTCTCTGCCCCGCGCAGGCCTACCGCTCCGATCGCGGAGAGCAGTGCGATGCCGATGTTGTAGTGGTGAAAGTGTCGGCCACCGATGCTGATGCCTCCGCCTTTGGGGCCGTGCCCGGCACGGATCCAGTGGGTGAGCACCCGGAGTCCGGCGAAGGTCACCGTAAACGTCGCCCATGAGATCACCGCCGATTGCTCGACCGGATCGAGCCGGTGGTGCCATTCATGACGCAGGCGCGCCCATCGTCCGGTGGGCGGCGAACCGCTGACTTGCGGCGAGGCGGCGCCGGGAGTATCCGGGTGCTGCGACGAACCCGGGGTGGTCTCAGACACGTCACCCACCGTAATTGGCGCCACTGCGGTGATCCACGACGCGCATGCCATTCTCAACTCGGCTTTTGATTTGCCCCGCTATTCAAGCCACACGGTGTGGCAAGGGGAGGCGCACCGCCATGCAGGCGACTAACTAACAGCGGCGGGCCATGCCGTGGCCTCAGATTCCGAAGTTCACGCCGATCTCGCGGGCGGTGAGCATCGCGTCACAATCGAGAGGGACCTTCTTCATGCGTCGCGTCGCCTCCGCGAGCGGGACGTAGTCGACGGTCGGCGGGTTGAGCGACACCATCACGCCGTCGGCACCCTCAACGAGGGCTCGCACGGCGGCGGCCCCGAAGCGCAAGCCGAGCACCCGATCGAACGCCGTGGGTGACCCGCCGCGGAGAAGGTGGCCGAGGACCACGGTGCGCGACTCCTTGCCCGTGAGCTCTGCGAGGCCGGCAGCGACCCGCGCGCCGATGCCGCCGAGGCGCTCGGGTTCGCCCACCTTGCGGGTCAGCACCGACGTTCGCCCGCCGCGGGGCGCCGCGCCCTCGGCGACGACGACGATGGAGAACTTGGCGCCGCGACGCTCGCGCTCCGCGATCATGTCGGCCACCGGCTCAAGGTCGAAGGGGATCTCCGGGATGAGGATCGCGTGCGCGCCCGACGCGACCCCCGCCTCCAGGGCGATCCACCCGGCGTAGCGGCCCATCACCTCGACGACAATGACGCGGCCGTGCGACGTGGCCGTGGAGAACAACCGGTCGATGCACTCGGACGCGAAGCTCACTGCGGTGTCGAAGCCGAACGTCTGATGGGTCTTGTCGAGGTCGTTGTCGATCGTCTTGGGGACCCCGACGACGCGCAGACCCGCTTGGAACAGCCGGTAGGCGATCGCCAGCGAGCCGTCCCCTCCGACGGTCACCAGCGCGTCGATGTTCCGAGCCCTGAACAGCTGCACCAGCTCCGCCGTGCGGTCGACCTCAACGTAGGTGCCGTCCGGCTGCAGGACGGGGTACGCCGTGGGGTTGCCACGGTTGGTCGTGCCGATGATGGTGCCGCCTTCGTGAAGGATGCCGCGCACGGAATCTGGGGTCAGCGGGACCACGCCGCCCTCGGGGTAGCGCTCGGGGTACATCAGCCCGTTGAAGGCGT
Source organism: uncultured Actinomycetota bacterium (assembly GCA_963811535.1). Taxonomy (GTDB): domain Bacteria; phylum Actinomycetota; class Actinomycetes; order Mycobacteriales; family Mycobacteriaceae; genus Mycobacterium. The sequence continues at coordinate 1,936,239 of CAWERF010000006.1, forward strand.
CGCGGATGCCGACGACCTCCCAATCCTGGTTGTGCCCGGCGAGTGTCACCGCCCGGATGACGGCGTTGAGCCCAGGCGCGTCACCGCCCCCGGTGGACACGGCGATGCGCTTGATTGGACGACTGGTGTCGGCCACGCCGCCGAGCGTACGTCAGACCCCGGCATCCGGAACCGCCCGTTCCCCACGCGGTCAACGGCGAGCAGGTCATCCCGCAACCCGGCAGTTTCTATGGCGGCTGGATAACCAGCCGGGTCGTCGGCCCCGTCAAAGGACTCCCCGGCTCGATTGGCTGGTAGCGATTTCCGGACGAGTACTGCAGCCTATCGGGCGCCGGTACACACCGAGGCCAGTGCGGTTTGTCCCCATCGGCTCACATCCACCCGGCAGGCTCCGTGGCTGTCCTCGTCAACCTGGACACCCCACCGGTTCAACGGGAAACCACAGCGGGCGGCACCCCTGACAGTCTCTGGTACAGCGGCCGGGACATAAAGCGCCGACCTGCACATGCAGGCTGGCGGGCAGCCCGAAATTCCGGATAGCGGGGGGCGCGTTTTGACGTCTGCAGTGACGACATCTGCCGGGCCGCTGCGCGATGGTCAAGAGGCGATCGAGTCCTAGATCTGACAGGGGTGAGCGGTCATGATCATGCCTCGTCAAACAGGCCATGCCATCGCACGCGACGGCTCGCTGTTGCGGGTTGACGTCAGACGGGCAAATGGGTTGCGACCCGCTACACGCCCAATCTTGTCATCACCGAACGCGTCGTCGGCAGTGCAGAGTCGGTGCACCGCCAGATTGCGCGGTGGTCGTGATGGACGCAAGTGGCAGTCTGCAGCGTCGCCCCGCTGCGGTCATGTCCGTTACCCGGGGACGCGCCTGCCGTGCCGCCGCTGCTTCGTGAACTGATCCGTCCGCGCCGCCGAACGCTGGCAGTCATTTTGGCCGCGATGCTGGTGCAGATGGCCATGAGCCTGGCCGCGCCCTGGCCACTGAAGATCGTCATCGACAACGTCGTGGGACACCACCGTCCTCCGCAATGGATCAACTGGCTGTTAGCGGTGCTGGGCGGGGCAAGCAAAGCCCATATCGCAGAAGCTGCCACCATCGTGACCGTGCTGATCGCCGTGGTCACCGGCGCCGCGTTTTATGCCGCAAGCTATGTGACCGAGCGTTTGGGTCAGTGCGTCGGCAAGGATCTGCGAGTACGGCTGTTCAACCACCTGCAACAGCTTTCGCTCGCCTATTACGACACCGACCGGGTCGGCACCATCCTGAGCACCCTCACCGGGGACGTTCAGACCATCCAGAACTTCATATCGTTGTCCACAGTGAAGATCCTCACCAACGTGCTGACGCTTGCCGGGATGGTTGTTGTGATGACCTGGCTGCGTGCGGATTTCGCTCTGATCGCGCTGGCGGTAACGCCGCTGCTCGCCATCTTCGTCTGGCGCGTCAACAAAGCCATCAGGACGGCGGTCAAAGAAGTGCGCACTCGCCAGTCGGATCTGCTGGGGACCCTGCAGGAGGGCCTGCAATCGATCCAGGTGGTGCAGGCCTTCTCCCGCGAGGACCACCAGGTGCAGCAAGTCAGCAAGGCCAGCACGGACACCGTGACGGCATGGCTGAAGGCGCGCCGAGTGTCCTCGCTGCTCACGCCGGTGGTCGGCCTGGCGATCGCGCTGTGCACGGGTCTGGTGCTGTGGCGGGGTTCGTTGCTCATCGTGGCCGGTGCGATGACTCTGGGCACGCTGACCGTTTTTCTCACGTATCTGGCCAAGTTCTTTCAACCCGTGCGCGATCTTGCCCAAATGACCAACACCATCGCCCAGGTGTCGGTGGGATTTGAGCGAGTCCTTGCGATTTGTGACGCCGACAAGGTGATTCCGGAGTGTCCCGCCCCGAAAGATCCGCCGCCGTTTCGCGGTGAGATCGCCTTCGAGCATGTGGCGTTCGGCTATCACCCCGTGGTTCCGGTGTTAGGCGACATCAGCTTTACGATCAGCCCGGGCCAAATGGTCGGTATCGTCGGGCCCACCGGCAGCGGCAAATCCACCCTGGTCAGCCTCATCCCGCGCTTCCGCGACCCAGACACCGGCCGCATCACCATCGACGGAGTGGACATCCGCGACTACAAGCTTCGCGGACTCCGCCGCCAAATCGGCCTTGTGCTGCAGGACACCGTGCTGCTGCGCGGAACCGTGCGCGACAACATCGCCTTCGGGCGCCCGGATGCCACCGACGAGGACATCGTGCTGGCGGCCAAACTCGCCAACGCCGACGAATTCATCACCCGCATGCCCGACGGCTACGACAGCCTGATCGGCGACCGCGGTATGACGCTTTCGGGCGGTCAGCGCCAACGCATCGGGATCGCCCGCGCCCTCATCCGCGACAACCCGATCCTCATCCTCGACGAGCCCACCGCGGCACTGGACGCCGAGTCCGAAGAACTGGTGATCGAGGCCCTGGAACGGCTTTTGGCCGGCCGCACGGTCATCACCATCGCCCATCGGCTGAGCACCCTGCGCCACGCCGACAAGATCATCGTCATCAAAGACGGCGTGGCGGCCGAAGACGGCACCCGGGACGAGCTGCTGGAACTCGACGGCCTCTACGCCCAGCTGCACCATCTGCAGTACAACAAGGCGGCGTGAGCCGCCGGAGTCAGTGACTGACAACTCCCGGTGCCCGCACGACCCACGCAGACGGCACCTTGGAATCGCTCGGCATTACGATCGGATGGCCTTCCTCGTAGACAACAGAGACGAGGCGCTCCGCGCCACCCGTCAAGCACCACTCGGTTGGCTTGGCTAGGAGGTCGGCAGACGATTCGCGACGAGTCTCGAGGGTCCTAGCTTCACCCTTCTCGAGCTCAAGGTGCGGGTGCTAGCCTGCGCGGCTGTGGATCAACGCCGCGAGCTGATCGCCGTGCAGCACGGGTGGCGCCACCAACGGGGGAATCGGCGGCACTATCCGTAGGCGGGCCTGACGACAGGTCAGTCCTTGTCTCCCTTTCCCAAAGGACGGCGCGCCGCTTCGGCGTACCGCGGGGCGAGGTCTTCCATCTGCTCGATGACCAGCTTGATCGCCGAAGCCACGCCCGCGCTTTCATGACGTCGCTCCTTTCGCAGAGGACGCGGGTTGAGGTGCGCAGACGAGGTGGCGACCGGCCGCTGCGATGTGCTCGGCGTCGATGCCGGCCCAGGCCATCAGTTCCTGTCCCGAGCCGGAGCCGGGCATGGCGCGCACCGCCAGATGAGCAAGACCAGGTTCGACGCGCCGGCGTCGAGCAACGCATCGACGACCGCGGAGCCCAGACCGCCTTCGAGATGGTGATCTTCGGCGATCACGACGCGGCCGTCGGTCGCTTCGGCTGCAGCGGCGAGTCCCGTCAAGTGTTGGTCAAGCGGATGCCCGCAGCCGCCTCCAGCTTCGCGCTGACCGACCATCCTGTTGAGGAGCGCGATCGGCGTTTACATCAGCAACAACAGCCGAGAACCGGGTAGAGAAGGCTGTAGATCACCAACTGGGACGCCGACATCACACCGCTGCCGCCGGCCGGTTCGGCGCCTTCCGCATCCCCGGCGCGGCGGGCCGCCCGCGGCGGCCAGATCCGTAGCCGCTCACCTAAATAGCCGGTCAGCGTGTGCCCAGTCTGGCCGCCGGGGCCCCGTCCTGGTCAACCCACGCCCGGCGGGCTCGCCCGTTCTCCGCTTCGGCTCGCTCACGCTCACCTGCGCTGCGCCGTGCGGCTCCGGCGGCATTTTCGGCCCTACCAAGCTCGCTCCCGCTCGCGGCCGAAAATCCGCCTCCAGCATCTCCGCCGGGCTCTTCGGGGTTGACCAATCCACCCCGCCGGCCCCCCAGGGCGCAGCCGACCGGCTATCTCCAACTCGACTCAAACACGAGGTGATTCAACATGTCTATCTCTACGGTCACTCAACATGTCATCCCCGCGGCCACCGTCACACACACCATCGCTGTAGTCCGCGGCGACATCCAGTCCGACATCACCGTCTACCACGCACAGACCAGCGATGCACGCATCGCCCTGACCTTCGGAACCACGTTGATGAACCTGTACTCCGCCTCGGCCGCGCAAGGCCTACTCGAGGTATTCGCCGCAGCGCGCGCCGCCATGGCGCAGGCTCCCCGGGAAATCCCCCCTCCCGCAGCACCGCCCTACGAACCGTTCGCCCGCACCACCTTGGCGATCGAATGGACCCGTAGGCCAACCTACTGCGTGGTGCCCCAATCCGGGCCGAACAAGTCCAACAACGCAATCATCCATTGGGTCGACTTGTACTGCGGACCAATCACATTCCAGATTCGGGACCAGCTGGGCCTGAAATCCACCTTGGCTCTACTCTCCCGCACGCACAACACCGCTGTCGCCGTCTTTCTCGATGGGCCAGAGCACGCCGACGATCCCACCCGCGACAACTACCGCTCGCCGCAGTAGACACCAACACCGGCCCGGCTGGGCCCCGCCCGGGGTCCGGTCGGGCTCCGATATCTTCCGCTATCACACCTCCCAGTGAGCTAGCAGATAACCCGCTGCGACACCTGCCACTTCGGGAAGTAGCCGGGGTGCGACGCCCGTGGCGATTCGCCGGAGTCGAACAGGATCAGGCCTTCGGGGTGCTCGATCAGGTGGGTGTTGATCGGCAGCGGCTCGGTCCAGCCGCGGTCTGTGAGCACCCGCAGCCGGCGGAACAATATAGGCCGGTTCGCGGTCTGGGTGCGATGGCTCGGTCGGATCCGGATGGTGCCGGTTTCCAAAATGCTGACGGTGATGCTCATTTCGTGCTCTTGTGGGTGTTGTGGTTTGTAATCACGTGATGGCTGGAGATGTTGCTTACTGCTGGAGATGTTGCTTATTTGATGGCCTGCACCCTGGAACGCAACGACTCCACCAGCAGACCCAGCCCGAACCGGAACTCGGCCTCGTGATCGCATTCGTGGGGTGGAAGACTCGGGGGGCGTTGAAAACGATGCCGGGAGGGTAAATGAGCGCCTATCAGACCCTGGTGGTCGGGACCGACGGCTCGAAAACGTCGCTGCGTGCGGTCGACCGCGCAGGCGAGATTGCCGCCTGGTCGGATGCGAGGCTGATCATTACGACGGGGTACTTGACCATGTTGGGCGCGCGCAAATCGTCCGCGATCTTGCGCGAGGCCGGCGACCGCGCCAAGGCGGCCGGGGCGAAGAACATCGAGCAGCGGTCGATTCGGGATACTCCGGTAGATGCGCTGGTGGACCTTGCCGAGGAGGTTGATGCCGATCTGCTGGTCGTTGGCAATGTGGGACTGAGTCCGATCCTCGGGCGGTTGTTCTCGGTGCCCGGCAATGTCTCCGCCAGGGCCGAGACCGACGTGCTGATCGTCCACACCACCGACTTACCTGATCAGATGAACGAGGCCCCGAGAGGCACCGTGCGCCGCTCCGCTGAGGGTGCGCTGCTGGTGCGCGAGTTCCACGGCGATAAGCAGGGCTGGAAGCTGGTTCTGTCGGAGGCGGAAGACTGTCTGTTCATTGGTGACCGGGAGATCGACCCAGCTTGGCTGGAGTGGCCCATCATCTGGTGCCCAGATGCGGCGTTCCACGAACAGGACAACATCCGCCGCGCTCAGGGGCGCGGCCGATGAGCAGCGTCCAAGTCTCACTTCATGCCGCGCCTAACCATGATCTGCAGAAGATCCGCGGGCGCATCCACGACGCAGGCCTCGACTAACCCAACCCCCAGGCCCGCCGGCCGGTTCCGCGCAGATGATGCGGGGCCGGCCGGTTCGGTGTCTTCCGGGTGTGCGGGCGCGTGCGCAGCCGCTGACGCGTCCCGGGCCGGCCGACGGCCACCGAGATCCGTAGCCGTCCAGCTTCTTTAGCCGTTCAGCGTGCCTCAAGTGTGACCGCCGGGCCCCGACGTGCTCATCCCGACCCACTCCGCTCTGACGCTGCTGCGCCGCCGGCGCACCGACCTGCGTGCCCTGCCGCAGGGCATCGACGAGGCCTGCGACCGCGGCGACTCCCCCGAAGCACGCCGCCTCGAGGAGTCCCAACTCGAGCTTCTCCACAACGTCAAATCCACTGGCGCTCATCGGCACAAATTGCACAAACCTGCAGCGTGGTCGCATGTTTCGACGGCGCAAGTTCGGCACGACTAGAACATCGGTTCAGCGTATCCACGTTCATCCATTACCCAAAGGACCGTCTCAGGGTGCTCTCAGTGGCCGGAGCTAGGCTCCGGACATGTCGGGCATCGACCGACGAACAACCGTCACCCGACGAACGTTCCTGGCCGCCTTGGCTGGATCGGTAGCGGTTGCGGGCTGCGGAATACCCGACGGCATGGCCATACCGCGCGCGGCCGCTGCCCCGAGGCAACCTCCGGCCTCGGACCCGGCCGCCGTCGCGGCTCGCTATCGCGGTGTGACACCGACTCAATGGGGAACGTCGCTGCCCGGTATTGCCACGACGTTCGCTGCGTCCGGTCGACAAATCGCGTTGACCTTCGATGCCTGCCCCGGCGCTTGCGACGACGCGCTCCTTGCCACCCTCGAACGCAACGCCGTTCCCGCCCTGTTGTTCCTCAATTCGAGGTGGATCGACGCGCACCCCGGCCGCGCCGAACAACTAGCTGCAAATCCGTTGTTCGAAATCGGCAACCATGGCACGCGACATGTCCCGCTCTCGGTCACCGGGCGCTCCGCATACGGAATCAGGGGAACCCGGTCTGCCGACGAGGTCGTCACTGAGGTTTGGACCAACCACACGAGACTCGCCGCGCTGACGGGTAAACCGCCTACTTGGTTCCGCCCCGGCACCGCCTACTACGACGACGTCGCGGTCTCGATGGTTAACGAGCTCGGCGAAAAGCCCCTCGGCTTCAGTGTGGATGCCGACAACGGCGCGAAGGCGTCCGCAGCGCAGGTCCGCTCCGATATCACGGGCGCGGCGCCAGGATCGGTCGTGCTTGCACACATGAACCATCCCGAGTCGGGTTCCGCGGCCGGAGTCAGCGACGCGATCACCGCACTGCGCGCGTCGGGGTGGCAGTTCGTTTCGGTTACCGGCCAAATCTTGCAGTGACGCGTCGACCAACCACGCGCGACCCTCGGACACCGGCGCGACCGCACACAAGCGCGCGCCCCGGTCATCCCCACGCCCGCCACGAAACGCCGGACACGGCGCCAACGCAGACCGGTGAACGCTCGGGGACGTTCGCGCCCGCAGGGCCCGGCCCGCCGGCCAGCCGCCGCCCGGGCGCCGCGCGCTGCCCGCCGGGCCACTTCCACACGGCCTCGCCGAGCCGTTACCACAACGTCGGCTCGGTCGAGCCCAGAAGCGCCGCCGCCACCGCATCGGCATCCCAGCCGTGCCGCACGGCCTCCCGCAACGCCACCGCCCCTCCGCCCTGCGCCGCCATGCCCGCGCCCCGCCGCCGGATGGCCGGACGGCCACCCCCGCGCCGGACCCGCGCCATCCGGAGCATGTTGTCGCGCTGCGAGCCGGCCACCACATGCAACAGGCCGGTCTCGCCCGCGCCGCTCACCCGCACACACACAAGCGGGTTGTCGCACTCGTGCAGCGCCATCTCCCAGCCCGGCAGCTCACGGCCGGCCAGCCCCACCGCCAACGCATACCGGTGCGCGCGCACCACCTGCCCCACACCGTCGCGGCGGATCCAAAAGACTGGCAACGAGCAATATTCGAACAGTGCGGTATCCGGAGCCTCAACACGCGGTGTAGCACCTACCAACTAAAGTGTTACACTTGATGGTATGCCCACTACTCGCCCTCGGCACTTCGTGACTGAGACCGATGATCTCGCTGCGGCGCTGGATGAAGCGGCCCGCCGCTGGCCGGGCCTGAGTCGGTCGCAGTTGCTGGTGCGTCTCGCATTGGAGGGCCACCACGCCGCCGAGCAGAGGCGTGACGAACGGCGTCGTCGCAGACTCGAGGCCATACGCACCTACAGCGGATGCCTTACCGGGGTATACGGACCCGACTACCTGAAGCACCTCCGCGAGGACTGGCCCGCGTGATCCTTGACGCGAGCGTCCTTATTGGATTTCTCGACGGTGACGACAACCACCACGCCGCTGCACAACAGCTACTGACTCAAGCAATAGACGACGATCTCGGCGTCAACTCGCTTACGCTGGCCGAGGTCCTTGTCGCGCCCGTCCGCGATGGGCGCCTGGAGTCGGTCTTGGCGGCGCTTCGCGCGCTTGAGGTCCAAGAGCTACCCTTCCCCGCCGACACAGCGCTTCGGCTGGCCCAGCTGCGCGCGGCCACCGGTCTGAAGATGCCAGACTGCTGCGTGATTTTCGCTGCCGAGGATGCCGCGGCTACCGTCGCGTCGTTCGACGAGCGGCTCGCGCAGACGGCCGAGATGCGCAAGCTGCCCGTCTTGCGGGTTCTGTAGTTCGCCAAGTTGTTGGCGCAGAGGGAACTCCGGTTAACTGGCAGAGAGCACATATTCGTATGTTGCGGTATTCGTCAAGCAGACGGCGGCGGAATTGACCACGCGGGTATTCGCCTGACCGGGCGCCGTGATTACCGATGAGGTGCGATAGCACGGCACGCCGAATATGGCACGTCAATGCCACCGGCAAGCACCGCGACGGGCTCGTCCCGGACGGATCCGCCGAACTATGTGCGGCGCGCTCGTTGGTTGAACGTTTAGACGGGTTCGCCTCCGCGAACATCAGTTGCCCGGGGCGCCGGGACGAAGTTGAGCGGCGCGCCGAACGGGATGAGTGGTTCGCTCTGAATACTGGCCTGGAACTCGGCGATGAGCCGGGTGAAGTGGGCCACGACCCAGGTGTGCAGGTGGGGGTAGTCGACGGGTTCACGTTCTTTGGGGTCGGTGAGCAGGTTGATGATGCGGGGGTTCGCGTAAGGCGGTGACGAGTCGAAGAAGTGGCGCTGATCGACGAAAACCGTCTTGAAGTTCTGCCATTTGACCCCGTAGAGCTTGTCGCCGTTCCAGAACAGGAAACCCTGCCGGTTCGACTGGTCCTGCTCACCGCAAAAGAACGCCCGCTGATCCACCCCGTCGATCACCCGGTCGCTGGGCACGTCGCAGCCGGCCCAGCTGATCAGGGTGGTGAACATGTCGGTGACGTGCACGATCTCGTTGCTGACCCGCCCGGGGGCGACGTGTCCAGGCCAGCGGATCAAACACGGTGTGCGCAGCGACCCCTCCATGCCGGTGAAATACGACCCGTCCCAGAAACCGGCGGTCCCTCGCCACGGCAACGTATCCTCGGGGCCGTTATCGCCGGCGAAGACCACGATCGTGTTGTCGGCGACGCTCAACTCGTCGAGCAGGTCCAACAGTGTGCCGAAATCGGCATCCATCTCCAACAGGCAGTCCGCCCAGTCCCCGGCACCGCTTTTTCCCTTGAATTCATCACGCGGCACGGTCGGCAGATGCAGCATCGAGTGATTGAAATAGACATAAAACGGTGAGCCGGCGGCGACGCTGCGCCGGATGAACGCCTCAGCGCGCGTGAGGTATTCGCGGTCGATGTCGCGGCGCACCTCCATGGTCAGTTGCTCCAGGTTTTCGACCGGACGGCCTTTTGTGCTCGCGACGACAAACGACATAGAGTCACGGTCGGGGTCATAGAGCGGGTCCTCGGGCCACAGGCACTCGTCGTAGCTGTGCGGGATGCCGTACCACTCGTCGAACCCGTGATCGGTCGGGTAGCGCCCGGGCTCGTCGCCGATGTGCCACTTGCCGTAGATGGCGGTGGCGTAGCCCGCCGCGGACAGGATGTCGCCCATGGTCTGCTCCCAGGCCACCAAACCACCTGGCAGCCCCGGTAGTTGCACCGAGCCGTTGCCCGAGCGGATGGCGTAGCGGCCGGTCAGCAAGGCTGAGCGGGTCGGCGTGCACTGGGCTTCGGGCGCGAAGTTGAGCAGCTGCAGTCCCTCGCCGGCGAAGCGGTCCAGCCGCGCCGTTTCTGCGCCGCGCAGGATGCCGCCGCCATAGCAGCCCAGCTCACCCATGCCGAGGTTGTCGATATGGACGTAGAGAATGTTGGGTGGGCCGGTCGGCGCTGGCTCTGCCTGCTGCGCAACCGAAACGTCGTCAGGGTTCATCGCTTAACCTCCTGGGGTGGTGGTTCTTTGCCCTTGACGCTGTCCGGATCGCCTGCGCGATAACTAGGGCGCGCCAAGGTCTTGGTCACCTCGGCGGCCGCCCGCTCGCCTGCCTCTACCGCGCCTTCCATGTATCCGTCCCACGAGCTGGCTGACTCTGCTCCGGCCCAGTGCAGACGCCCGATCGGTGTTCGGGCGGCCGCTCCGACCTCGGTAAGCAAACCCGGTGGCTTGGACGGTATGCAGCCGTGCAGGTATTTCTCCTCACCCCAGTCCTTATCCACATAATCGACGGCGTCAAAGGCGCGCGGACCGAACAAGCGACTGAAACATGTCAGCACCGCGTCGCGGCGACCGCTGGCGTCGTCGGCGAGCTCGCCGGGCATGGCGATATTCATCCGCTGATCGAAGGTTGCGAATCCCACCAGCACACCCCGCTGGGGTTCCTGCCCGGCGGGTGAATTGTCAAAGACGATGGGCACCGGGCCGGTGTCGCTGACGGCCTGACCGCTCAGTCCATCGGTTCGCCAGAACGGGCGCTCGTAGACCGCCTGCAGCTTCAGCCCGGTGACCATCGTCAGCCGCCGCTGCAGGCGCACTCGTTGCTGCGGGAGCCGGGGCTCCACGGCGATCCGCTCGGCACTTGCCGGGCTCATCGCCACGATCACCACCCGCGCCCGCACCGCACCGTCGGCGCACTCGATGTCCACCCCATCGGCGTCTTGGCGAAGACCAAAAACCGGGCGGCCCAGCGCGACCCGTGCACCCAGGCGATCGGCCAGCCGTGTGGAGATCAGCCACGAGCCGCCCTCGAACCGCAGTTCCTGAGCGCCGCCCTCGACATCGATCAGCTTCGAGAGGCCGCCCGCACCCCGGATGTGATTCAACGCGAACAGCAGCGACACATCATGGGGGGCACCGCCCATCGTCAGCATGCACATCGTGCACCACACCGCGCGGCACAACCGGGTGCGTGTCGACCGCAGCAGCCAGGCCTGCAACGTCTGGGCGTCCCAAGACGCTGCCTTGACGGCGCGCCACGGCTCATCTTCGGGCAAGCTGCGTGCCATCCGATCCATCCGCAGCAGCGACTGAACCAGATCGGCCAAGCCCACAGGTGCCGCCCATGGTGGCGGGGCTTTGCGGTAGCGGTACCGCTTACCCCCAGTGACCAGCAGATGCCGCCCCTGGCAATACGTGGGAAACGTCGGCACACCCATCTCGGCCGCGATTGCGAGCAGCCGGGTGTGGGCTCTAGCGGCCCACTGGCCGCCGACATCAAGTGTCGTGCCGTCGGCCAGCCGGTGACTGAGGGTGCGCCCACCGACGCGATCGGAGGCTTCCAGCACCACCACGTCGGTGACTCCCGCCTCCACCAACCGGTGCGCTGCCACCAGCCCCGACAGCCCGGCCCCGATGACCGCCACGTCATACTGTGCGGATCCCGGCCCAGAAACGTTGGCAGTCACCGTTTCCGCCTGCTAGGGAATCTGCTCGCGGAGGAAGTTGCCGATGTCCTCGATCGCTTGCTGTCCCTCGGGCAAGACGGCGGCGTAACTCTGCCAGCGATGGATCATCTCCGGCCAGACTTCAAGTTTGACTTGAACGCCGGCTGCTTGCGCGCGTTGCGCAAGGCGCGTCGAGTCGTCCAGTAAAACCTCGTGATCGCCAACCTGGATCAGCAGCGGCGGCAATCCGCGCAGATCGGCATACAGCGGATCGGCCAGCGGCGCGCGCGGATCCGCGCCGGCCAGGTAGGCCTTCGCCCACACCTCGAGGACCTCGGGCGTGGCGATCGGATCGACGTCCGCGCGTGTCTTGACCGACTCACCGGTGCCCTCCAAATCCAGGAAAGGTGACAGGCACACCGCCGCACCGGGCATCGGCAGTCCGGCGTCGCGGCCGGCCACCATCGCCGCAAGCGTCAGTGTGCCGCCGGCCGAATCGCCCGCTATCGCTAGCCGTGTAGCAGACGGGCCTTGGTCGAGCAGGAACCGGTAGCCGGCCACGGTGTCCTCGACCGCGGCCGGAAACGGATGTTCGGGTGCCAGGCGATAGTCCAGTCCCAGCACGCGGGCCTGCGCGGCGCGCGAGATGCGGCCCATCAGATCCCGATGGGTGTTCAACGACCCCATGATGTAGCCGCCGCCGTGTAGGTAGAGCACGGCGCGATCGGCCGCGGCGCCCAGCGCGCTGATCCATTCCGCGCTGACCCCATTGGCAACAACAGGCTCGCTTGTAATATCGGGTTCCGCCGGCCGGGCCATCTGCTCATTGATCGCGCGCAGCTCCTCAACGCTTGCCCCGGCGGCCTTGCTGGACAGGGCTTTGATTTGGTCGATCACCTGTTGCAACTGTGGACTTGCCATCGCCAGGAGCCCTCTGCTGAGTGGGTGACGCGCGCTGACCGGCGCGCCTTGGAAGCTAGTCCCGGCCGCCTGCAAGCACAAGCGTTGTGGCGGCCGATCGATCCCTGCCCCCCAGAGTCAGCCCGAGGCGGTCCCCCTGGGTGGCGTGACGAGAGCCAAAGACTTCATGGCGGCGGTCGGCTGCCCAGACGGCAGCGCAGCCCGGGTGAACCGCGACACACACCGCTGCCTTACCGGCCACACCCTCCCCCTAGGTCACACCAGAGCATTCGATGCGACGCCTGGTTTGGCTGCGATTGTGCGCATCGATCCCGGCCGGAGCGTCTCACCACAGAGTAATCGGACGCCCATCTTGTTCGGCGACTCGAATGCGTCGTTCGATGCTCATCGGGTCTTCATGGTTCTTAAGGCCGGCTCGAACGGCTGCGGCGATGGCGCGGGTGCGCCCGGCGGCGCCTCGCACATCCGCCAGCGGGCCGACGAGATTGCTTCTGCGAGCGAGATAATCGACCCTGTTGGTGGCATGGGTGCCCAAGCGTAGGTGGGTTTGGGTTGGTGCAGCCGGCGAAGTCACACTGGTGGTTCAGCACAGGGTCGATTGCGGGAAACCCCGCCCGACGGATAACCCCGTATGCCAGTTGATAGGCGAACACGTGCGCTGGCACCGTGCCTCGCCGCGACGGTCCGGGAAGGCTTGTGGCCCGGAATGATCCGTGACCCGTCGACGACACCGCCCCGAGTCACGGCCAGCACGCGTGATCGCTGCGTTCGTATTGCTTCGATCGGAAGCGCGCAACGACATCTTCGTTGTTGAGCCAGGATCGCCACAGCTCCGCCGAGATTCTGACTGGCCGAAACTCGCCCAAGAGCAGTAACTGCTCAGACACCGCGGGTGCGGGCAAACCGGGGATCGGCAACCAGTGGTCGCAAGCGATAGCGTGCAACTTGTGCCCCTTGTCAATTCGAGCTGTTACCGGCCTGGTCAGGGTAGGACTCGGCTCTGACAACTACCGATCGTGACCATCACCCTCGCCCAGCGCTGTCAGTGTTGTGGCTGGGTTGGCTGCGCGCTCCGGGCTGCCAGATAGTCGCCCCAGTCCTTGGCTGCGGTGGCGCTCCAGCGGGTAGCCGCGGCGATAGATATGCCAAGCAGATCAGCAAGGATCGGTGCGGGCAGATCCGTGGCGAGGCTGCACAACGCGCCGGAGCGGCCCTCGCGGGTGTAGATGCCCGCATGGTTGAGTATTTTGGTCAGGCGCCCCGGATCGAGATGCATTGCCGGGCAGGAACCTCGAAACAGCCACGGCTCAGGTTCGGCGGACACCACAGGGGATCGCTGCGGTGCGGCCTGGTCGGCGAGCGCGCGCACCAAGTCGGCCAGTCGTGGCGGAAGCAGAGCTGGTTGGCGACCGAACCGAAGGTAGCTGCCGGCATCGCTTGTGATCATGTGATCGCGGGTGAGTTCCACGATGCGCGTGGTGGTTTGTCCGTAGAGCAGCACCAGCGCCCCGGCCACCCTGACCCGTAGATCCATGGTTTCGTCGTGCAAACATCGGCGCAACAGGGCCCAGCGTGTGTCATCGGCGATGATGTGGCCGGCCAGACCGTCTCGGCCCAGCCAGGGAACCGCGAGGTCGGCGCAGAGCCGCTGAGCGTGGGCCCACCGCAGGAAGTCGCGGAGTCGGTGACGGGTGGTGCGGCCCTGCGCAATCCACAGCTCGACGTCGGGCTGGGTCACCTCAGCCAGGGATATCGCGCGGTCGCGCTGCAGCCATGTCAGGAAGTCGGCGGCGACCCTGAGGCGGGCTTGCGCGTACTTACGGACACTGGTCGTGACCCGGGGGTGGCGGTTGGCGCGTGACCGGGCCCGCCGCAATACCGACCAGGATGCGTAGCGCCGCAGCAGTGCCGCGACGTGGGGCGGCTTGCCGACGAGGAACTCGTCAAGCCAAGTCTCGATGGAGTCGATGTTGTTTTCACGGGCAGCGAGCACGCCGGCGCTGACCAGGATTTGGCGCAGATACTGCACCTCGACCTGCTGGGGGCGGCCATCAAGCGTGTCATGCGTGATCGGCTCGCCCCGGTGGGCGAGCTCGGCCAGCAGCTGGGCCCATTTGGTTCCGTGGAGCCAGTCATATATTTGATCGGGCGTGTTGTCGCTGAGCAGCAAGCTGCGCAATCCGCCCAGCTGTGGGTGCACGGTGCCGTTCGGCCCGGCCAGCATGTGCTCGACGCGTGCACGGGTGACGCAGCCCAGACAGTGCTGCTCGGCGTTGAGCAGATCCACCCGTCCACATCCCTGACAGATCCAGTTGCGCTGAGCGTCGCAGCACGGCCCACAGACCGCCTCGCCGAAATCGTTGCGGCCCACCAAAGGTCTCGTTAGACCACAGCGCGCGCAGGCCGCCGGCCGCCGGCGGATCGCGTCGTAGCAGGGACCGCACACCGGTCCCATCGGTAGCGTGGTGCGCATTTTCTTGGTCTGCCCGCACCGCGCACACGTCTTGTCCGGCCGTCGCCGGGAACGGCATGTCGCGCAGACCGGCCGACCAGTCGTCCACCCCCGGCACGGTTTGAGCGCCCCGCAGTCGCTGCAGATGGTCAACGGAGGGTCCCAGCATCGATAGCACGTCCACGTGTTGGCGTCGGCGGCTGTCCGTCGCGCCCACGGCGTGATGCGTCCGCACTGGACACACCGATGTTCGCGGCCGCGGCAGTAGCACACCTTACAAATCGGCCCGAACTCTGTTATTGCCGCCGTGGCGCAGTCACGTCGGCCACACGATGAGCACGTTGCGAGCTTGCGCGGACCACACGTCTGACACAGCGGCTCGCCGCTCACCCGATAGGCGACACGGGTCAGCTTGCCGCACCGCGCACACCTGCGCCGCCGGGCGGGGTCTCGAACATAGCAGCGGCTGCAGACCACGCCACCGTCCTCACGGTGTGCGGGCTGACCCAGCTCGCCGCAACGCACGCAGACTTTGAAACGGGTCTGCCGGTAGCAGTTGCCGCAGACGCTCGCCCCGTCTCTGCGGTAAGGCAATCGGACCTGCGCATTACAGCGATGGCAGCACATCCGTTTCACACCAGGGTATTCGGCGGCTAGCACGTCGAGAAGCCCGCGTAGCCCGGCCGGCCCTCGGGCATCCCCGGACGTCAGCGCGTCGGGGTGGGTGTGCATGTAGTCCAGGAGCTCTTGAGCGTGCCTGGGTAACAGCTTCATGGCCACGATCAGCCCGCCGAGTCGGTCCGGATCTGCATCGGGAAGCCGCGCGGCCACCGCGGTCACGATGGCGTCGTGTAGCCCGTGCAGGTCCGGGTAACGGCGCGCCGTCACAGGCCTTGCGGCCGTCTGATCGTTGAGCGCCGCACCGGCGGCGGCGGGGCCGCTTTGGAATCTCCCACCGTCTTGTCGACTTGTGTGTTGGTGACCGTGATTTCGATGAGCTCCTCCACGCCGACGTTGAGGATGTCGCACAACGCCGCCAGCGTGTCCAGGCTGAGCCGTTGCGGTGTCGTGGTCACGAGCCGAAAGACTTGCTCGCGGGACAGGTGAATCCCGCGCTCGGCCAGCAGCGGGACAAGGTCGGTGGTGGCGAACATGTCACGGGTGGCCATGACCTGCCGCAGGTTCCACTTGTAGCTTATCTTTTTGTTCATCACTGCTCCCACAGTTCGGGATGTCGGGCCAGTGCCCGCCCCAGCAGCCGGTTGCGGTACTCGTCAGAGACCCCCGTGTAAATCCCCGTCGTCGCGGCATAGGCATGACCGACCTGCGCTGAGACGAACTTCTCGGGATAGTCGAACTCGATCAGGTGCGTGACGTATGAGTGGCGCAGGCAGTGTAGATCCAGTGACGGCTCCAGCCCGGCGGCATCCCGTGCTGTCGTGAACGCCTCGTTGATCCGGCGCAGCGACATCCGCCCAGCGCGTTCGGTCACCCAGAACGCCGGAACCGAGCCCGCACCAAATAGCGGTCGCACCTCCACAAGCCACTGTCGGAAGACCGGCACGATCCAGTCCATCTCCGGCACCGTCAACACCGTGCGCCGTTTCGGACGGCTGCCCCGCGACGACTTTCCCCACCGAACGAACAACCCGCCGAACCGGCCAAAGGCAGCCATTTTCGGGTTGTGCCGCAGATCCGACAGATCCAAACCCCATGCCTCACGGCGCCGCAGCCCAAACGCATAGATGGTCTTCAACAACGCCGCATCCCGCATTGCCGCCAACCCGCCCTTGCGGTGTTGCTTACGAATGGCTTCCACGTGGCCATCCGCCGCGTCGAACAGAGCTTGGACCTCGTCGTAGGTCAACGGTCGTCGACGCGGATCACCTTCGTACTCACTGACATGCACCACCGTGTTCCACTCGTGCAACACCTGCGACGGTGCGACACCAAACCGCCCCACACACTCAGCGGCCCACCCGTAGCGAGGGTCAGTCAGGTAATCCAGGAACATCCGCAGCGTCGTCTCATACAACCGCGCCGTCGACACCACGATCGGCCTCACCCGGTTGCGGCAACTATCGATGAACGCCTCCACGTCGGCACACTGCCACTGCCACGGGTACTCGTTACAGAACTCGGTAACCCGCCGCACCAACCTCAACCGCGACGTAATCGTCGCGCGCTCGAGGAACCGCGTCTGCTGCTGCATCGCCCACCCGGCCAGCATCGCCTCGAACACCGTCGACTCCGGGTCCAGAAGATGAACTCCGCGGGCCAGCACGAGATGCGACGAACCCGCCAAACCCTCCACATCCGCCACGTTGCAAACAATGCAACATCGATGCGTTTATAGCAACCCCTGATTTGGGCAGTTCCGACCACATCCGGACCGTGGCATGATCTTCCCTGCATCCACCGACCGCCACCCCAGGCGCCGTTATCTCGAAGTGGCGCAATGCTTCACCAGATGCAACTCCGCCTAATTGACTCCGTACGCATCGGCGCCCACCGCCCCGGTGAACACGCTGCAGTCGCCCGGTCGCGGTCCCGTCACCACCTTGGCCGCGAACCGCTCGCACTCACCGCGGTGCGCGACCGGATCCACCCACAGCGCCGCGGCACCCGCCGCCCCGCTCCGGTTCACACAGCGACGCTACGACCCGTCACTGACACCCTCCCTCTGGCCGGTCGCCGCGTCACCGCCCGCGCGCCCCGCGTTTAGCGGTTGCTCCGTCCCCGCGGCAGCCGCGGGTGCGGCCGCGCTGGACGCGCCGGCCAATTTCAGATACGCGCGCACCTCACTTTCGCTAGCCTCGGCCAGCGCCGCGATCGCCGGCACCGTCTCGCCGCGCGAACGCATCCGGGCCAACGCGTCGGCCGCCGCCTGCCGCTGCTCGTCGCGGCGGCGCGCCGCCTCGGCCGCCACCTGGGCGACCCGTTCGGCCTCCCAGGCATCCACGCCGGCCATCCGGTCACGGGCCACCAGAAACGTCGCCATGTCCTCCACGTTGTCGCGCTCACGGCGGGCCCGCTGCTCCGACGCCCGCTCCTGGGCCTTGCGCACCCGCCGGCGCGCCGCGGCCATCGACGAAATATTCACCATGGCCGAACCATAAAAGCCCCCCGCACCAGCAGGCCACCACCACAGCCACCTTCGCCACACACCCACCGCCACAACGCCTCTCGCCCCACAGCCACTCCACCCTTCCTGACGCCCCCGTTCGTAGAGGTGCACACGGCGAGGAATGCGGCTCATCGCCTGGGGCCCGATCGATGACGCGGTGACGTCGCGGCGTGCGACTCACCCTTGCTGGCCCGGGCGATCGGAATGCAACGGCGCCGGTTTGGGCGCTTCTTCCGGCGCGGGCCAGTTCAGGACCTTGCGGGCGGTGCGGCCCAGGATCCAGGCCTTCTCCTCTTCGGACAGCGACGGGGAATGGCGGATCGCGAACAGCGCCTCGCCCCAGTTGGCCCGCCAGCGGGTCATCGTGTAGTCGCTGGCCCACATCACCCGCTCAGGTCCGAAGGCATCGACGGCCCGGCGCAGCTTCGGTTGCAGGTCGGGGAACGGGTAGGGCGCGGTCGACAGAAAGTTCGGGGCGTGCGCCCACTTGTAGGCGACGTTGGGATAGCGCGCCATCGCCACCGCGTCGTCGATCGTGGCTTCGCCGCGGGGCGCGTCGAAAGCCACGCCGCAATGGTCGATGACGAACTGGACGTCGGGAAAGCGCTCCGCGTACTGGGCCAGGTGGGTTACCCGCCCCGGGCAGGTGACGAAGACCGGCAGGCTGTGGGCGCGTGCGGCCTTCAGCAGCCGGTCATGACCGCCGCACTCGAACACTGCGCCCTCGGCCGCGGTGAAGATGAGGGTGCGCAGCGCCCTGAAGCCCGACGCGGCGGTCAGCGTCTCGATCCAGCACTCGATCCCGGGGTCGCGCGGGTCCACTCGCATCAGGAACGCGAACCGCTCCGGATGGCGCAGCGCCGCCGCCTCCGCGTTCGGCCCGACGCTGCGGAAGGCGCCGTTGGTGAGGCGATAGCCGGGGTGCAGCGTGCCGTCATCCGCCGCCGTCAGATATTCGTCGAACAGCACCCCCTGGATGCCGAGGGCATCCATGATCGCCAGCGTGACCTCGGTGCCCAGCACATTGGCATGCACCTGCGCATCGATGATATCCATCGAGTCCTCCCAGTTTTGAGCCATCAGAAAGACGCCAGCGCCGGTCGCACCTCCGCACGAGAGCCCGACACAACAGGGGCGCCGGCCAAACCCATCCGCCAACCATTACCACTGCCGAAAACTAACCCCGGACACCCTAACCATCCACGGATACAACACCCCCGATACTTAGTACCCCTAACCCAAACCACCCGCCACACGACACACCTCTTGCATTCAGGTCACGGTTGCATCACAGCTGCCGGTGCGGTGGAGGATTTCGCGGCCGTCGATTCTCTAGCGTGCGCCCGGAGAAGGGTTTCCGGCCGTGATGAGCTTGCACAAACTGACCGCCGGCGACGGCTACCTCTACCTGGTGCGCCAGGTCGCCGCCGCCGACGCCACCGAGCGCGGCCGCAGCAGCCTGGCCGACTACTACTCGGCCAAAGGCGAGTCGCCGGGCCGGTGGACCGGAAAAGGCCTGGCCGCGTTGGCCGATCCCGGCGCACGCCCGATCAGCCCCGCCGCCGTCGAGGCGCTCTGGGCCGTGCCCGACGGCTCGGGGGTGACCGAGCAGCAGATGGCCGCCCTGTTCGGGGAGGGCCGACACCCCAACGCCGAGACCATCCGCGACTACCTGATCGGGCGCGGGGCGCCCGGACCGGCGGCCACCGACGCCACCCGGCTGGGCCGCCAATTCCACCTCCCGCACGGCGAATCCGCGTTCGTGCGCGCGCTGGCGCAGGCCTACAAAGAGCACAACGCCGCGGCCGGCGCGCCGCCCAGCGCGGCCATCGACGCGGCGAGCCGCGCCGCGATCCGCACCGCGGTGGCACGCGAAAAATTCGCCGAACACCACGGGCGCGCGCCCGCCGACGAACGCGAACTGTCCGGGTTCATCGCCCGCGCCATCCGGGCCCGGCCCACCGCCGTTGCCGGCTACGACCTCACCTTCTCGCCGGTCAAATCCGTGAGCGCGCTGTGGGCGGTGGCGCCGCGCAAGATCGCGCGCACCATCGAAGACGCCCACGACGCGGCGGTCGCCGACGTGCTGGCCTACCTGGAATCGGTCGCCGCGTTCACCCGCTCGGGCACCTACGGCGTCGCCCAACTCGACACCCGCGGGCTCATCGCCGCCGCGTTCACCCACCGCGACTCCCGCGCCGGCGACCCCGACCTGCACACCCATGTGGCCGTCTCCAACAAGGTCGCCACCACCGACGCCAACGGCGTCACCCGCTGGCTCGCGCTGGACGGGCAGCCCCTGCACCGCGTCGCGGTGGCCGCCTCCGAGCTGTACAACACGCGGCTGGAAGCCCACCTCGGCACCCGGCTGGGGGTGCGCTTCGCCGACACCACCCCGCCCGGGCACGGCAAGCGCCCGGTGCGCGAAATCGTCGGCATACCCGAAGCGCTGCTCACCCGGTGGTCGTCGCGGCGCGCCGCGATCGAAGCCCGCACCGCCGAGCTGTCCAAACGGTTCCAGGCCGACCACGGCCGCGAACCCACCCACATCGAGGCCATCGCCTTGGCCCAGCAAGCCACCCTGGAATCGCGGGAAGCCAAACACGAGCCCCGCTCGCTGGCCGAGCAGCGCGCCACCTGGCGCGCCCAAGCCGTTGAGGTGCTCGGCCGCGACGGGCTGACCGCGATGCTCGCCACGGCGCTGTCGGGCCACCCCCGCGCCGTCCCCGCCGCCGACAAAACGTGGGTCACCGCGCAGGCCGCCCGCGTCATCGACACCGTGTCGGCCACCCGCTCGACCTGGCAGCGCCACCACGTGCTCGCCGAGGCCCAGCGGGTGGTGCGCGCCGGCGGGCATGCTACCGATCCCGCACTGGCAGAAGCCATCACCGACGCCGCGCTGACGCAACCACTCTCGATCCCGCACGCGCGCGTCGATGACGACGACCTCGGCGAGCCCGCCGCGCTGCGCCGCCGCGACGGCGCCAGCGTCTACTCCAGGCACGGCACCGCGCTGTACACTTCGGCGAAAACCGTTGCCGCCGAGCGGCGCATCGTCGCAGCCGCCACCCGCACCGGCGGCCGCGCCACCGCCCGCCAGGACGTCGAGCTGGCCCTGGCCGACGCCGCCGCCCGCGGGCGCACCCTCAACCCCGGCCAGGCCGCCCTGGTCGCCGACATGGCCAGAAGCGGGCGCCGCGTCGCGCTGGCGCTGGCGCCGGCCGGCACCGGCAAAACCACCGCCATGGCGGCCCTTTCGCACGCGTGGCGGTCCTCGGGCGGCACCGTCATCGGCTTGGCGCCCACCGCGGCCGCGGCCATCGAACTCGGCGCCGACCTGGCCGCCCCCACCGACACCGTCGCCAAATACGTCTACCTCGCTGCCGGCGGCACCAAAACACCGGCGCCCCAGTGGTTCACACGCGTGGACCCAACCACGCTGATCATCATCGACGAGGCCGGCAAAACCGGCACCCACGACCTGGACGCGGTCATCGGCGACGCGCTGGCCAAAGGCGCCAGCGTGCGCCTGGTCGGCGACGACGCCCAGCTGGCCTCCATCTCCGCGGCCGGGGTGCTGCGCGACCTCGCCGCCCACACCGACGCGCTGACGCTGTCGCAGCTGGTGCGGTTCGCCTCCCCCGCCGAGGGGCTGGCCTCCCTGGCGCTGCGCGCAGGTGATCCCGCCGGTATCGGCCACTACATCGACCACCACCGCGTCCACGTCGGCGCCGACGACACCGCCACCGACATGGCCTACACCGCGTGGCGCGCCGACCTGGCCGCCGGGCGGGACAGCCTGCTGCTGGCCCCCACCAACACCATCGTCGACGCGCTGAACGCCCGCGCCCGCCTCGACCGCCTCACCGCCGACACCACCGGCCCGGCAGCCGAAGTTGTGCTCGCCGACCACCTGTGCGCCTCCGCGGGTGACGTGGTGCGTGCCCGGCGTAACGCGCGGACGCTGCGGCTGGGACGCGGCGATTTTGTCAGAAACGGATACCGCTTCACCGTCACCGAAATCCTCGGCGACGGGGCGCTGCGGGTCCGCCACCTCGGCACCGGCCGGCGCCGGGTCCTGCCCGCCGACTACGTGCGCAACCATCTCACCCTGGGCTACGCCGCCACCATCGACAACGCCCAAGGCCTGACCGCGCAATACTGCTGTCACCTCGTCGGCGGCGATCACCTCAGCCGCCAACAGCTCTACGTCGGCATGACCCGCGGCAAACGCGAAAACCACATCTACCTGTCCACCGCCGAAACCGACCCCCACCGCATCCTCACCCCCAAAGCCACCCACCCCGACACCGCCGTCGACGTCCTCACCCGCGCCCTGGCCCGAGACGACACCCAAACCTCGGCACTGTCCGCCCAACGTGACGCCCACGACCCGTTCACCCGGCTGCGCGCCGCCGCCGACATGTACTACGACGCGCTCGGCGCCGCCGCGGCCGCGCATCTGGGACCCGCCCGCCTGGCCGACCTGCACACCACCGCCGAACGGCTGGTGCCCGGGCTCGCCCGGCGCGCAGGGCTGGCCGGTGCTGCGCGGCCACCTCGCGCTGGCCGCCGCGGCCGGCGAGGACCCCGCAGCACTGCTGGGCGGCGCGGTCCGCCAAGCCCCCCTCGACGACGCGGCCGACCCGGCCGCGGTGCTGGACTGGCGCATCGACCCCACCGGCGGGCACTCCACCCGTATCGGGCCGCTGCGCTGGCTGCCCGCCATCCCGGATCCGCTGAAAGCAGACCCGCAGTGGGGCGCCTACCTGTCGCGGCGCGCCGACGTCGTCGCCGAGCTGGCCGACGCCATCCGCGCCACCACCCGCGGGTGGACCAACGCCACCGCCCCCGCCTGGGCCAAACCCATCTTGGCCGCCGACCCCGTCCTGGCCGCCGAAATCGCCGTCTTCCGCGCCGCCCGCGGTGTGCGGCCCGAAGACTCCCGCTTGCTGGGCGCGCAACAGTACGCCGCGCGCCCCCGCGCCGTGCAGGCCCTGCTGGAAACCCACGCCGCCAAAGCGATCGGGCGCCGCATACCCGACACCCGCCGCTGGGGCCAGCTCATCGACTCCATCAACCCGCGCATCAGAGCCGACGGCTACTGGCCGCAGTTGGCCGCCCACCTCGCCGACGCCGCCCGCAGCCGCCCCGACCTCGCCGCGCTGGTCAAAACCGCAGCGGCGCAAGCCCCGCTGCCCGACGAACTGCCCGCCGCCGCGCTGTGGTGGCGGCTGTCGGCTGACCTGTCCCCGGCCACCCTCGACACCCCCAACACCCGGCTGCGCCCGCCCTGGATCGCCGACTTGCACGAGGTCTTCGGATCCGCGGTCGCCGAAACCATCGCCGCCGACCCGGCCTGGCCCGGACTGGTCGCCGCCGTCAGCGCGGCCGACCCGGCCCGCTGGATACCGCGCGACCTGCTGCACCTGGCCGCCGAACAACTCACCGACGCCGATCCCGAAAACCCAATAGCGCCTTACGAATACGCCCGCCTGATCACCTACACCGTCGACCTGTTCGCCGGCGCGCACACCGAGCACACCCACCCCGACATTCCCACACCCGAGCATCCGCCGCTGTCCCCCGAAGACGAAGAACAACTCCCACCCGACCACCACCACACCGCCGCCGAGCCACCGACAGCCGACGCTGTCGAGCACCGCCTCGACCAGCCCCGCGACCCGGCCTTCGACGACCTGAGCCAGACCCGGCCCGCCCCGGCCCTCAAGCCTGCTCTGGCCAATGTCTACGCGCTGCGCGACGAGCACCACCAACTCGGCGAACACATCGCCGCGCTGCACAACCAGGTCAACAACTTCGACTACCCGTCGGTGCGCGCCGCCGCCGAGGAGATCCGCGCACTGCGGGCCCGCGCCGACGCCGACCGGCCCTACCTGCTCGCCGTGCAGAACGCCATCGCCGAATGGAGCGACGCCGAAGAGGACTACGACGCCACCCTGCGCCACATCGACTGGGCGCGAACACGACTCGACGCGCTGACCGCCACCCCCGGCGCCGGCCCCCTCGACATCGCGGCCGCCCAAGCCGACCTCGAGTTGCGCACCATGGCGCTGCCGCGTACACCGCCCGCCGAGCGGTTCATGCCCGCCCTGACCGCCGCGATGGCCGCGCGCGCCGACGCCGCCGGCGGCGCCGACAAGATCATCAGCGGAGACGACGTTGACACCCGCCTGGGCGAGCTGCGCGACACCGACCGGCGCGCCCTCCTGCAGGCGCGCGCGCAGCGCCAGCAGCTGCGCACCGAACTCCAACGCGCCGAAGCCACCGCCGCCGCAGCGTTCGCCGCCGCCGAAACCCGTGGCGCCCAACATATCACCGAACAGCTTGACGACCTGCGCACCGAACTTCGGGTCCTGCGCCTGGCCGGCCTCTACGACACCCAACGCCCACTGCGCATCCCCGCCGCCTCGCTCAGCACGCCGCCGACGCCGATCGACACCGCGCTGCAGGCGATGGCCGAGTTGCCCTTCACCCTCACCCCGGTGCGCACCACCCCCGGCCCCACCACCACACGGGCGATGCGTACTCTGCGCGCGGCCGCCAACACGGCCGACCGAAAAGTCCTGTGGTGCAGCCCTACCCAATCACAGGCGGACCAAGCTCGCGGCGACGAACTGGCCGATGCCGCCACAGCAGTCGCCGAGGCACACCGCCGATTCTCCGACCACCAGTGGCAACTACCGCCGGGCAGCCTGCTCATCGTCGACGACGCGGCCAGCGCCCAACCAGACCTCATCGCCGACCTCGCCGAACACGCCGCCACCGCACAGTCGGGGCTGATCCTCCTCGACACGGGCCGGCGTGCGTGGCCGCCCGCCCCGTCTGCACGGCTGCTCGCCCTCCTGCACACCGAACTGCCCTGGGCCACAACACTGGACGCACAATCCGCCGAGACTTCCACTGCACCCGACCTTGACCCTGTGCTCACCCAAACCGGGCGCCTCAACCACGATCTGCTCACCCCGGAAATGCGCGAGGCGCTGCAGCGCCGCGAGCGCCTGCGCGCCCACAACACCGCCACCTACCGGCGCCACCTCACCGCCACCCGGATACGCCAACGAGGGCATGACCGCGGCAACGATCGCGACACCGGCATCGGTTTCTAATAGGGCCAACGGGGAAAAGTCGCCCTCCGCCGCCTCGACCTATGCTTTTGCCGTGGACCTCACTGTGCGCATCACGCAGGGTCCGACTAGCGACGGGCGGTCTCCGGCGTCGCTACCCGACGGGTGGTGCGATTTGGCGCTGGCGGCGGCCGGTGACCCGGGCAAGGCTGAGTGGGTGGCGCGTCTCGCCGGGTCATCGCGGATCGACGAGCACACCCTTTCGCTGGCCGCGAGAAAGATCCCAAGCTTCGCAACCAACTGGCCATGGGGCCCAGACGCGCTTGGTGCCACAGTCAGCGACGATGCCTCGTTGCTCGGGCAGTGGCGCCACATCTGCCTTGGCCGCCGGGAAGACGTCGCCGGTCGTGTCGCACACGTCGACACGACCACCCTGGCGAACGCGGTCGGCCTGATTGATGGAAGCGTGGACGCGACTCCGGCCACCGTCATGGATTTCGCCGGGCTCATCAACACGCTGTGCATCTACGAGCAGGTCTGCTACCTGGAGAACTGCAACGTCACGCTGGCACAACTGGAGTCGATGTTCGCGGCTGCCCTCTTCAAGGAACTTCCCGTCGCGTCCACCCAGCTGTCCGAGTCGCCGTACCACATCCTCGGCGACGTCAAGGAATCACTGCGGCGGGTCTACAAAACCCGCACCGTGCCATGGCTCAACGACGTGCGAGACGGTGCCGCGGGAACAGAAGACCAGCAACGTGCCTGGATTCACTGCTGGGAAACCCTCCTTGGCCGCCCATGCGACGCGCAATGGCTGCTCCGCGACCCGGACGAGGGTGGGAGCCTCGAGTACCCCGACATCGGTTGGGATTCACCGACGGCCGAGCTGCTGGACAACATCGTGACTATCGACCAGAAGGCGCTTGCCGCCGCCGACCGAAACGCCATCGCGACCAGCCCGCCGGCGCGAGAGGCCCGGCACCGCAACCTGTTCGCCCAGATGAGCAACGCCAGAGCACTGTTTAATGCGCACATCGCCGAGATCCTCGGAGTCAGATACGCGGCCGGGCTCGCGCGGGTGCCCATCCTCGGCCTCGTCGAGCGCGACACCCGCGACGTCATCACTACTCTGTTGCGCGAGCCGCTGGCCGCCGCGACGCTGCAACGTGCGTATGGCGTGGGCGCCGAGCTTTGCGCCCGGAACAAGCCCGATGTTCTCATGCTTCCGTTCTTCGCAGCGGAAGTGTTTCAACGAGCGTCCACCCCGTCCGAGGTACCCGACGTGTTGTTGAGCGTGCGCGCACAGTGCAGCATCTTCCGAAGCCACATGGTCGAATTGAACCAGGCGCTCCAAGCCGGGGACGCGCGCGCCGTCCAGCAGATTCACGCTTCGTTGGGTCCCGTGGTAACAAAATCGCTCTGGCGGCGGGTGGGTTTGCCCGCGAAGATCCTCACCGCAGCAGCCGATTTCATCATCGCTTGGCTTGAGCCGTCGCGCCTTTGCCTCAACATTGTCGTGGCCCTACTCGGGCCCCTACTCGACGACGACATGAGAGCCGCGATACTCGGACAAAGCCGTGTCCACTATGACCTCGTCGGTGACATGCGTCCACTCGCCGACAGCGGCGACGCGCTGATCCAGCTTTGGCGACCGCCCAACCCGGACGTCTGGTTGGCACGCCTGAACGCACTGACGAACCTCAGTCCCACCGGCCGAGGTTGAGCACCGGCGCAAACCGGCAAGCTCACTTCCCTCCGTGCGCGGCGGCGTCGAACGGCGTAGGGAGGGGTAGCGCTGCCACCTCTTAGCAGCACCATGAAGCGGAGACGCGGCGCAAAGCTCCCCGCGGTGGTGGACCTCGGCGACGTCGCCGACCGATGATCATTCCGTGGCCTACCGCGAGCCCTACACCCCCTACTGCGGGCTGACCTACAACGATCAGAACCGGCCGGTGCGCGCCGACAGCGCACCGCACATCGCCATCAGCGCCCCCACCCGCACCGGCAAGACCCGCCGCATCCTGGCACCGGCCGCGGTGCTGCATCCCGGGCCCGCGGTGTGCGTGTCGTCGAAAGAGGATCTCGCCGAACTTGTTTTGACCAAACGCTGTGTGGGAGTCACCGGCGTGATCGATCTGCGACCCCAGAAGACGCTGGTGTGGCCGGCCGGGGTGCGCACCCTGGTCACCGACCCGACCCGGTCGATCACCACACCCGAAGAAGCGCTCACCGTCGCCGAAGTCATGCTGGCCACCTCCGGTGTCGGATTCGGCGGCGCCGCCAGCGGCACCACCGTGGCCGCCGGCGGGCTGTGGGAGTCCAGCGCATCCCGCCCGCTGGCCTGCCTACTCTGGGCCGCTGGCGATCTCGGCAACCGCCAAGGCATAGCGTGGGTCCTGCAAGCGGTGGAAAACCTCGGCATCGACACCGACGACGACACCCCCGCCGCGCTCACCACACCCTCCTGGCTGAGCGCCTACAGCCTGTGCCCGCACCCCATGCTCGCCGAGCCGCTGATGCGGGTGCTGTCGATGAACGACCGGCTGCGCGACAGCGTGGCCATCACCGTCAGCAAGGCCGTCACCCCGTGGGTGCGGCTGGCCCTGACCAACCACGACACCGACCGACCACTGGATGTGATCGAACGGCTCAGCATCGACACGTTCGATTTGGCCATGCTCGACGAACCCGACGCCACCCTACTCGTGTTGGCGCCCAACACCGGAACCGTGGCCGGGGCCGCCGTGGCCCTCATCGACTCCATCATCCAGTACTTCCGAAAGAAGACCGCCAACCATCAACTGACCCACCGGCTGCTGTTGGAGCTCGACGAAGTCTGCAACTCCTGCCCCCTGCCGGCGCTGCTCAACTACGTCGGCGAATCGGCGGGACTGGGCGTCAACATCCTTGCCACCGTGCAGGCCTCCAGCCACTTCGACGTGGTCTACGGGCCGAAATACGCTGACGCACTGCGCGACATCTTCCCCGGCACGCTGATCATGTACGGCGCCCATGAGCGCCACCTACTTGAGCAGGCCTCCCACTGGGCCGGGCTGTCCACCCGCCGCACCGAATCCTACGAACCCAACAGCGGTGCACGCTCTCAAGTTTCGCAGTTCGGACCCACCATCGAATGGCAGGAATTCCTCCCCCAAAACCGTGAAGAAGCCCAACTGGTGCTGCGCGGAACCCCCGGCATCCGCGTGCACATCCCCGACTGGTCGGACTTCACACACATCTTCGACCAAGCCATCCAACGGCGCCTCGAAAAGGCACGAGCCTGACGTCCGCACCGACTAGAGCGTCCACTTCGGCCAAAACAATGAGCTCGCCCACGACGTACACACACGCATCGTTGCGCGCAGGGTCAGTGAGGGCCAGGGGCCGATTGCCGCTGAGTTTTCCTCGGCGTGTCGCTGCGCGCAGAAAGCCTTCCAGAGCCCAGACACCACCAAACTGGTGGAAACCATATGAGCACATGGAATCTGACCCGAATCCCCGCTACGCTGCGGCTCGCGTGTGCGAATCGGCGCGCAGCTCGGCCACTTGGGGCGGCGACCGTAGCGGGTGTCGGGGCATGCTGGGGCCAGCTGTCGAAGCGGCCGCGTCGAAGTCCATAGGTGAACGAGTCGCACTGGCCGCAGCACTATTACTCGTTGTCGTTATAGGTGGCGCCATGCTGGGTGTGGCCATCGTTGACCACACCGCCCCGGTCCGCGCCCGTACTGTCCAGGTTCTTTATCGCCAGCCGCACAGGGATTCCGAAGGTGGCGACCTAGCAAGCAGCGCCGCTCCCACCGCCATCGGCTTCGCGACACTTTACGGCGATCCGATCGCCGCCGCCCCGTATTGGCGCGACCAAAGCTACTACGACGACTGCGCCGAGATGGCGGTGGCCGATGTGGTCGGCGTTCTCACCGGCCACCAGCCGACCGAGCAGGAGATCGTCACTATGGCCGAAAACACGCCAAGCAATGCTCATCCGGGTCCGATCTACGACCCTCGCCACCCCGGAGGCACCAACAACCTGGATGTGGGTGTGCTGCTCAAGCGCTACGGCGTGCACAGCATGACCAGCGACAACGAAACCTCTGCCACCGGAGTGTCCACCGACATCGACTCGTTGGAACAGTCGTTAGCCCACGGGCAGAAGGCGATCGTGGGAGTCAACGCGTACATATTGTGGAACAAGTCCACCGGCGACCACACCGAGGAGAACCACTTCGTGGTTGTCACCGGCATCGACACCAACGCTGGTGTAGTGCACCTCAATGACAGCGGCATCACGAATGGCCAAGACGAGCAGATTTCCTTTGTGGTGTTCACCGCGTCTTGGGCTACCAGCCACGACGAAAGAACCATCACTGATCCGGTAACCACATACCAGTCGACATGGCGCACAACTGGGGCCACCTAGCGCCGAAGCGGTGCACGCCACGGGCCGGCGGCAAGTGTCCGGGCGCAACAAAGTGCGAGTGGCAGGTCCCTCGTCTCCTTCGCCGATGCGTGGGCTGATCGCAATCTCTCTAGTTGGCGGGGATCAGCAATTTGGATTTAAAACGGCTACCTCCCGTTTCCCGGACTTTGCGAGATCGATGCGCGCGCGAGGAGTTAAAAGTTGGCCAGTGCATCGCCACCGTGCGACGGGCAGCCGCGTCGAATGGGTTGACACCGTCGGATGTGACCGTCCGCATGAAGGCGAGGTATTCGCCGCCATCACCTGCCCGGACGGAAAGTATCCCGGTGATGGCGCGGTGGATCAGACCAACAGCACCTGCGCCAACGACTTGCCCGGCTACTCGACGACAGCGCAGCGTAACCCCGCCGTCCAGATCTAAACCCTCGCACCGACCGAGCAGACCTGGGAACAGGGTAATCGCAGCGTCAGATGCGTTGCAATCACCAGCGATACGCGCACGGACTCCATTAAGTACCACTGAGCCCGCACAGCCGCGCGCCCGAACGACCCCTAGAACTCCGTCAGCCAGCCTCCGCCGTTGTCTGCTAGGCGATACCCAAGGCCCGCAGAGGGACTCGAACCGACACTTGGCGGATTTTAAGTCCGCTGCCTCTGCCAATTGGGCTATGGGGGCGTTGCAGCTCAGGATGCGTTTATGTGTGCTCCAGCCTCCGATTCTGGCGCTTGATACCGCAGTGATACCGCAGTACGTTCGATGGCCTCGCCGAGGGCGTCAGCGACACCCATCAAGTCATCGCTGAGTAGGTGGCCGTAACGGTCCAACGTCATGGCCGCCGTGGCGTGTCCAAGGAGCCTCTGCACGACCTTGACGTTAGCGCCCTCGGAGATGGCGAGCGATGCCGTCGTGTGTCGAAGCCCGTGCGGAACGAGGCCCTCGATTTCGACTGCCTTGCATGCCTTATCGAACGCCCAGCGGTACTCGCCCAGCGGGAGGTGGCCGCCCTTGCGGCTCGGGAACACGAGTGCGTTGGGAGCCTCGGGCAGCTCCTGTACCAGCCGTTCCCATACGGGCTCGGGGACGGGGACGTGCCGCGTGCGTCTGGTCTTCGTCGTTGACTCTACGATGCCTTGACCTGCGACGGCCGTCGCTGATGCCAGGACTGTCAGCTCCGTGTCCCCGCGTGCCGACGCCGCAGTGCGGCAGCCTCACCGAACCGCAGTCCGCAGTAACCAAGCACGAGCGTAAGGGTTTCAAATCGGTCGGTGGCCTTTGCGAGCCGCAACAATTCGGCGTGAGTGAGGTAGCGGCGCTCACGTTCAGACGGCTGGGGAAGATCCTCGTCACGCTTGATCTCGCGGGCGACGTTCTTCGCGATCTTGCCTGTGCGTTGTGCGTAAGTGAGGACCGCGCCGACTAGCTGGTGGGCCTGAGTGATCCGGCTAGACTGCCCCGACACACACCCCTTTAGGGGCGTGGGCGGGCAGGCAATTGAGCCGATGCAGACCGGCGGACAACACGAGATACCGACGCAGCGCGGCTGGGTGGCTATAGGCCGCGTTGTGCCAGCCGTGCCATCCTTCCCCGGTTGGCATACCTGGCACAGCGCACCTAGCGCAGGCCTAGAGAGCGGAGCAGGGCGAGTTCTCGGGCGAACGGAGGCTCGCGCCGGGGAGACGGCGCACGCGAGGACCGTGTGGAAGCTGGACGACAGCTCCCATCCGGCCCTTCTTCGTATCGCTTGTAGCCCCGGATCGGGGTGTCGAGCGGCTTCCCGGCCCGCCAGCGCCGGTAGTGCGAGCTGCACCAGCCGCGTGAGCGGGCGACACGGCCGCAGCCTTCCTTGCATTCAGCCATCTGGATCTCCTTACCCGCTGACCGGTATCGAGGTTCAGCGCCAGCGTCAATGACACAGGCGAGGCAGCGTTGGATGCTTCCGACATGACTCGCTCGCACCCGAAGAAATGGATCTGCTACACGCTCGGCGCGCTTGCGATTGCCATCGCCACCGCACCTTCAGCCGCAGCAGATGATCGAACTTGCACCGATGGCGGTTTAGCGACCCAGTGCCAGTCTTCGGGCAACGTGCAGATTGTCGCCAAGCCGGACGCTTTGTCTTCGTCGGGAAAGTCCACCTACGGACCATTCGTCGGCCTCCACAACGGCCGCAACGGAACAGGTGCATATGGACCGTTCGAGGGCTACCACGCGGGGCACCAGTGATGTGGGAACTGCTGCGCCCCTACCGCCACTGGCGCATCCGTAGATGGCAGAGGAAGTACCTGACTACCAGCGCCGACCCCCGGATGCGTTGCTGAACAGGGCTTTTGGGGCCACTTTCAGTCTATCAGCGAATTGCATTTGCATAGCTCGGGCTGGATTTTCGCCGGGAGAGAGGCGCTGATTTGCACGGGGTGTTCGGCCCTAGCGCGAATCGGGGTTCCCCCGCAGGCGAACATTGTCCGAAGGCGTCCAAGGAGACTCCTACCTCGTGGCGTTTCGAGGGGATGGTCGTCGTGAGCGACACGGCAAAAGGGCAGCCAGCACTGTCCTAAGTAGCGCCTCAGCACACGAGTTCCGGCGTCGGGCGACGAGGGTGGCGAACACCCCGCAGCTTTGCGTACCTGCCTAGCGTGGCGAAATGTCTGTGAAGTTGAGTAGCCGACTACCCGTGTGGTGCGGCTTCGACACTGCCACGCTGCTGTCGTGACCAGTCCAAAACTGTCCACAAAAGGTTCACAAAAAAATGTCTGAGCCGTCCCGGCAAGTCCGGAGACTGGTTGTGTTGAATCACCCTGCTTTTGGTGGGGTGCGTCTGTGATCGTAATGGAGTTTCTCGACGGCCTCAGGGGTGAAGTCGTCGAGGTACTCGTGCGGGCGCTCGGTGTTGAACCAGAGGACCCATTCCGCGGTGCTGAGCTCGACGTGGTTGACGTCGCGCCACGGGCCTTGCCGACGGATGAGTTCATTCTTGAACGACCCGACGGTGGTCTCGGCCAGGGCGTTGTTCCGCGTCGTCAACTGCGCTTGATCCGGTAGGTGATCAGCGAATTGTTCGGGTGATACACCCGTTTCATCCGTGGTCTGGTCGTGAGTTCGTGTTCCTTGCGGTTCGGCAGACGTGGTCGGAGGATCGGGCCTTCTTCCTTGACGGGGATGGCCGGCAATTCTCGCTTCCGGTGGGCTGGACCGATGCCGCCGAACCGGATGTTTTCGTCACGCTGGCCGCGGGTCGGTCGCCGTTCCGGTTCGCGGATCTGGTGGAACTGGGGCGGTTGATCGACGGGCTAGCCCACTGAACAGTCTGTAAAGACGATTATGCCGCTGCTGTTAGGTAGATTATGCCGCCGGATCACCGGAGATGTGATGTCCTTCGTCCAATCGCGGCCGTTGTCGAGTTGCATTGCTGTGATTTCGCAATGCCGCGGGCGCGTCGAACGTCGTACCTACAAAGTGTGTCGGCATAATCGTCCTTACATCAGAGTTAGGGAGGTCGTTGTGGCACGGAAGCGGAAGCCCGATGCGAAGGAGGCCGCGCTGGCCGAGACGCGGACGCTGAATCCTCGCCCGGAGACGGTGCGTGACGAGCAGTTCGCGTCCTCGGAGTTTTTCGATGCCCGGGATGTGGTGCAGGTCAAATACGAAATGGTGCGACGGGTGCGGGTCGACGGCGCCCCGGTCACGCAGACCGCGGCCGCATTCGGGTTCTCCCGGCCGTCGTATTACGAGGCCGCCGCCACGGTGGACCGCGACGGGTTGGGTGGGCTGGTGCCGGCCAAGCCGGGTCCGCGGCGCGCGCACAAGCTCACCGGGCAGGTCATCGCCTACGCGCGCCGGCTGCGCGAGCAGGATCCCGACATCGGGTCGGCGCGGCTGGCTGCCGCGATCGCGGCCAAGTTCGCGATCAGGGTGCACCCGCGGTCGGTGGAGCGGGCCCTGGCCCGCACTGAGAGTCCCAAAAGTGGAGGCACGCAATGACATCGACGATACGGGCGGTGATGGATCCGACGTTGTGGACGGGTATGAGCAGCTGCGGGCCCGGGCGCTTAGCGGCGGCATCGACGGATGGCGGCTGGGGCTGGGGGTGCTGCAGCAGCGCGGGGTTGCCGCATGGCTGCGGGTGCGTCAGGCCACCGTCCCGACGGTCTCATTTCCCACGCCAGCCCGAGCGGGGACGCCCCTGGCCGGGGGTGTGGAGGCCGAGCTGGTCGGGCTGCTGGCGTCGATGGCGCTGGCCGTTGCCAGGCAGGGGTGAGTGGCGGTGAGCGAGCAGACCGCGGCGAAGGTGACCGGCGGGCATCTGGCCCGCACCGCCTACCTGTATGTGCGCCAGTCCACGCTGCGTCAGGTGCTGACCAACACCGAATCCGCCGCCCGCCAGTACGCGTTGCGGCAGAAGGCGATCGCGCTGGGCTGGGATGCCGATGCGATCGTCACCATCGACACCGACCAGGGCCAGTCCGGCGCCTCGGCCGCCGACCGGGAGGGATTCCAGCGCCTGGTCGCCGAGGTCGGCATGGGCCGCGCCGGGATCGTGTTGGGCCTGGAGGTGTCGCGGCTGGCCCGCAACAACGCCGACTGGCACCGGCTGCTGGAGATCTGCGCCATGTCGGCCACGCTGATCTGTGACGAGGACGGGCTCTATGACCCGACCGACTTCAATGACCGGCTGCTGCTGGGCCTGAAGGGCACCATGAGCGAGGCCGAGCTGCACTTCATCCGGGCCCGCCTCATCGGCGGGCAGCGGTCCAAGGCCCGCCGCGGCGAACTGCGCATGCCGCTGCCGGTCGGGCTGGTCTACGACCCCACCGGGCGCATCGCGCTCGACCCGGATACCGGGGTGCAACAAGCCATCCGGCACCTATTCACCCTGTTTGCCCGCACCGGCTCGGCACGCGCGGTGGTGCAGCAGTTCAACGCCGATGGGCTGCTGTTCCCGGTGCGGGTACGCACCGGTGCCCACAAGGGCGAGCTGGCCTGGATGCCGCTGCAGCACTGGCGGGTGCTGCGCACCCTGCACAATCCCCGCTACGCCGGCGCGTTCGCCTATGGCCGCCGCCGCGAACGCCTCGCCGCCAACGGCAAGAAGACCTTCCAGATCCTGCCCCGTGAGCAGTGGATCGCGCTGTTCCCCGACGCCCACCCCGGCTACATCAGCTGGCAGCAATACGAGACCAACCAGCGCCTACTGCTGGCCAACGCCACCGCCCACGGCGAACACCGCGCCGCCGGCCCCGCCCGGGAAGGAACCGCCCTGCTGCAGGGCCTGGCCATCTGCGGGCGCTGCGGACGGCGCATGACCGTGCGCTACCACACCCGCCGCGGCGTGGAGGTCCCCGACTACCAATGCCAGAACCGCTGCATCCAAGACGGCGCGGCCCGTTGCCAAACCATCCCCGGCGCAGTCGTCGACCACGCCGTCGGCACCCTGTTGCTCGACACCCTCACCCCGCACGCACTCGAGGTCGCCCTGACCGTGCAAGCCGAACTCGACACCCGCGCTGCCGAGGCCGACGCGCTGCGCCGCCAAGCCGTCGAACGCGCCCGCCACCGCGCCGACCTCGCCCGCCGCCGCTACCTGGCCGTCGACCCCGACAACCGGCTGGTCGCCGACAGCCTGGAAGCCGACTGGAACGATGCGCTGCGCGCCCTACAAGCCGCCCGCGAGGACTACGAACGCGCCAGCGCCGCCGCTGCAGCCGCACTCACCGACCAGATCAAACACCAAATCCGCTCACTAGCAACCGATTTCCCCGCCCTCTGGCATAGCCCGCACACCCTGCAGCGCGACCGCAAACGCATGGTCCGTCTGCTCGTCGACGACGTCACCCTGCACAAAACCGATCGCATCCACCTGCACGTCCGGTTCCGCGGCGGACAAACCCGCAGCCTCGCCATCGCGATACCACCCACATCCTGGCAGGCCCGCCAAACCCGCCCCGACACCGTCAAAGCGCTTGACCGGTTACTGGACCTCCACACCGACGCCGAGGCCGCCCACGCGCTCAACACCGCCGGCCACCGCTCCGGCGAGAACAAACCCTTCACCGCCGGCATCGTGGTTCACGTGCGCCACAAGTACCATCTGCCCAGCCACACCGACCGACTCCGCGCCCAAGGCCTACTCACCACAACCGAACTTGCCCAACTCCTCCAAGTGCACCCCAGCACCGTCAAAAGCTGGACCAAGGCTGGAATCCTCAACTCCCACAAAGCAAACGATAAAAATGAACGACTCTACGAACCACCGACCGCCGGTGATCCCCGC
Source organism: uncultured Actinomycetota bacterium (assembly GCA_963811535.1). Lineage (GTDB taxonomy): Bacteria > Actinomycetota > Actinomycetes > Mycobacteriales > Mycobacteriaceae > Mycobacterium. Next base: position 1,972,075 of record CAWERF010000006.1, read on the forward strand.
TTCACCGCCCGCCAAGGCAGCCCGCTGAGAAAACGAGTTCCCACCCAACCCACCACAGGAGGTGCACTATGAAGCCAAGCCCTTGTCGAGTGCATCACCGACGGAACCGACCGACGGGTCAACGCCTTCGTCGATGAGCCGCTGGGTAAACGCCACTGACGTGTATTGACTGCCCGCGTCGTTGTGGGCGATCAAGCCGCGCAGGTTGGTGTCGCCTTCCTGGGCGCGGGTGAAGAAGGCGTGCTCGACGGCGTCGAGGACCAGCGCGGTGGTCATTGACTTCGCGGCACGCCAGCCCACGATCCTGCGGCTGAAGGCATCGATGACGAACGCGACGTAGACGAACCCGGTCCAGGTCGATACGTACGTAAAGTCGGCCACCCACAAGCGATTTGGCGCCGGCGCGCAGAAGTTGCGGTCAACACGGTCTGGGTAGCGCGGGTGGGTATCGTCACCGATCGTGGTCTTGTGCTTGGACCCGTAGCGGGCACCTTCCCAGCCCTGCTGGCCCATGATCCGCTCCACAGTGCAGCGGGCCACATCGTGGCCCTGACCGCGCAGCCTGATCCAAAGCTTGCGTGAGCCCAGAGTCTGCACGAACTTGCCGGTCTTGCGATCCTCGCGCTGGGCGATGATGATCTCCACCAACTCGGCATCACGCAGCTGCCGGCGCGTAGGTACCTTGCTGATCCACTCGTAGTAGGTCGACGGGCTGATCGGCACACCATGCTCAGATAGCACCGCACACATGGGCTCGACACCCCAGACAAGCCCGGCCCCACCATCGGGATCGGGCACCTGGTTGTCCTTGTGCTCGGCGATGAACCGAATCACCGTCTCCCGGGCCGGTCGAGCTCGGCCCCGAAGAAAATCGCTGCTGCTTTCAAGATTTCGTTGGCGCGGCGCAGCTCGGCGATCTCCCTACGCAGCTGCGTGTTCTCCTCGGCCATCTGCGATGTCACACCAGGGCGCACGCCGCTGTCGACCTCCGAGCGCCGGATCCAGGTCCGCAAAGTCTCCGGGGTTCCGATCCCCAACATGCCTGCCACCGCGGTGATCGCCGCCCACTGCGACGGGTACTGCAGCCGCACCTCAGCGACCATGCGCACCGCACCCTCGCGAAGCTCATCAGGGTACTTGCTTGAACGTCCCATGACTCGGATCCTCCCAAGGTCGGGAGTCTCCGGACTTGCCGGGACGGCTCAGATAGCCATCGAACCTGTATCTTGCGGGGACTAGCCTTGGGAGAACCCTGGAAACCCTGGGGCCCTACGCCCGGCGCAAGGATCCAAAGAGAATTTGTGAGATGACCGAAGATGATCAAACGGTGGTTCGGCACCGAAGCGGAGTACTCGTGTCCACGCTGCCGCATGCTTTTCAGGAGACCGCGGCCTTACTACCGGATTCGGTGGCCATACGGACGGTCGGCGACGAAGTAGTCATCACCTGGCGCCAGTACGCCGATCGGGTGCAAAAGATCGCCACCGGGCTTGCTGCGCTGGGTGTCGAACGTGGCGACACGGTCGGTCTCATGCTGCGCAACCGTCCGGAGTTCCACTTGGCGGACACCGCGGTCATGCATCTCGGCGCGATCCCGTTCTCGATCTACAACACCTCTGCGCCGGAACAGATCAGGTACTTGTTCACCAATGCTGAGAACAAGATCGTGTTCACCGAAAAGGACTTTCTGCCCGCTGTCAAGGCAGCCGGGGCCGACTTGGCCAAAGTGATCGTCGTCGACGCCGACGTCGACGGCTGCTTGACCCTTGAGCACCTCGAATCTTCGGGAACCGAAGCTGGTTTCGACTTCGATTCGGCGTGGCGGGCCGTCCGGCCGGACGACGTCGCAACGCTTATCTACACCTCGGGAACCACCGGCCCGCCCAAGGGCGTGCAGCTTACCCACGCGAATGTGATGGCCGCGTTCTCGGCAGTCGTCGACCTCGTTGACATGCAGCCAGCCGATCGGATCACCTCATACCTGCCGCACGCGCACATCGCCGACCGCGTGACCGGGCACTACGCCAACATGGTCTTGGGAGTGCCGGTGACCGATGTCGCCGACGCGAGGGCGATCGCGCAAGCGCTGCCCGATGCTCGCCCAACGGTGTGGCTAGGGGTGCCCCGAGTGTGGCACAAGATCAAGGCCGGGATCGAAACGAAACTCGGCACGGAGTCGACCGGAATCAGGCGGCGGTTGGCGCTGTGGGCCATCGACACCGGTGTCCGCGCTGCCCGCGAGAGGTTGGCCGGCAAGTCCCTGCCCCCATCACTAGCCATCCGCCGCATGATCGCCGACCGCCTCGTGCTGGCTAAGGTGCGTGACGCGCTCGGCCTGGATCAGCTGCGCTGGGGAGTAATCGGTGCTGCGCCCACTCCGGTCGAAACGATCGAATTCTTCTGGGGACTTGGCATTCCCGTCTACGAAGTGTGGGGATTGTCGGAGTCCGTGGGCGGCGGGACCGCCAACCGACCCGGCGCGAACAAGGTCGGTTCGGTGGGGATGGCGCTGCCCGGTGTCGAGATCTCGGCGGCTAGTGACGGCGAACTGCTGGTACGCGGGCCGGTCGTGATGCGCGGCTACCGACATCAGCCGGAGAAGACCGCCGAAGCGATCGACGCCGACGGCTGGTTGCATACCGGTGACATCGGCACCATCGACTCGCAAGGTTTCGTCACGATCGTCGACCGGAAGAAGGAGTTGATCGTCAACGAAGCCGGAAAGAACCTCTCCCCCACCAACATCGAGATGGCGATCCAGGCCTCATCCCCGTTGATCGACCAGGTAGTGGCGTTCGGTGATGCCAGGCCGTATGTAACGGCGCTTGTCGTCCTCGAAGGTGACGCCGCTGCCGCGCAGGCCGCCGCGCTCGGCATGGCCGACCCGTCGGCAGCCGCTTTCGCGCAACATCGCCAGGCGAGGGAAATGCTTGCCGCCGCTGTCCTCGAGGGAAACTCCAAACTTTCCCGCGTCGAGCAGGTCAAGCGGTTCCTCATCGTCGGCACTCCCTGGGAGCCGGGCGGAGACGAGCTCACCCCAACGATGAAACTCAAACGCAGGCCTATCGCGGAGAAATATTCCGCGGAGATCGAAAAGCTCTACGCCGCGACGCCCGGGCCGGACGTCATCGCCTTACCGCATGCTGACTGACCCTCGTACGCGGATATCACTTGTACTGGCGCGAACGGAGTCTCATTGCGGCGTGCGCGGCGAATCATGTGTTGCCCAAGCGTATTTCAGTGCTTAAGAGCGTCGAACTACGTGTTGTACGCAGGGTCTTTGGGGTACACGTCCACGACAAAGGGGTTCTCGAACGCGTAGCAATCGATAGGAGCATCTTGCTCATCGCAGCTCACCTCGAGGGTGTCCGGGTTGCCTGCCCAGCCGAGTTTCATGTCGATCCGAAACCTACCGAGGAGCCGCCCGTCCTGTTCGACGTCATAATAGGCTGAAGCGGTGGTTGGCTGGCTACGAGGCGTCATTTCATAAATATGAGAGGCTTCGCCCTCGCCCATGTCTCGTTCCTTTTCGGAAGGACCCGTAATGTTCATGTCAAGGGGAGGTTCCCCTTTGACGAGTTCGGCCAGCCTCACCCCAAACTCGGGGGTGGGATACTTTAATACCTCAAGAGTCACCGTGCCATCGGGTTGGGCCGAGGCCGAGGCTGCGATCACCAGGTTGGCGGACGCGCCAGCCGACGACGGACTGGTTATCCGCGAAATATGGCTGCTGCGGCTGCGCGCATTGTTGGCACGAGCCGATGGCGACGACACCGCCTATCGCGACTATCGGGATCGCCACCGCGACATGGCGACAACGCTTGGCTTCGACGGACATATCGCCTGGGCCGAGGCGACGCCATGACAGCGATCATACCCCTATTAATACCTGGCTGCGGCCATCATCGCGCTGCGCGTCTGGAACGCCAACATCTGACTCTGTTGCGCGACATCAGTTGCGACGCAGTCCCAACTCAGCCAGCAGCGCGTACTCGGCTGGGAAAAGCTTCTTCCGCTTTCGTCTGATGATCTTGGCAGTCACGGGGTTTGGTTTGTCGTCCGCCCCCTCGTCGTACCGCACGTAACGTCTGATCGGGGCGTCCATCTCCTGCCCAGATCGCAAGCGTCTGTAGTGTGTCGTGCACAAGCCGGACGTGTGTGCCCGCCGGTTGCAGTTGTTCTGCTTGCAGCGCACTGCTTCTCCTGTCTTCTTGACTTACTTGGGTATGGGTATGCCAGGGGGGATCCGAGCGCGACGTTTGGCCGGACACTTCATGCAAGTCAGGTCCTCTCTCTCCGGGCAAATTCCAGCCTGGCGATGCAAAATGCAATTCGGAGTACAGAGCAGCGGCCCGTGTGCCATACGCCGCAAGCCCATTCATCCGGTTGTCTTGATTGCCTCCATCAGTGGCTCGATCTCGTTCAGTCCTACGAGCACATACACAGGACCTTGGGCGATGGACACGCCACCGTTGGCGCGTGGTGTGACGACCCGGCTCGGAGCGTGGCCTGGGCCTGGGGATGCGGGCTCGTTGCGAAGACGGGATCTTGCCGTGTCTTCCCGCCTTCCCGTCTTCCCGCCTTCCCATCTTGGTTGCGCTCATAGACTCGCAATCCACTTGTTACCTACCTTGTCTGGCGTCACGTTCAGTCGCTCACGGGCACCTCGTAGCTGGTCTCGGCTGTAGCCCTGCGCACGGGCCATGGCTTCCAAGTCTGCAGATGGCACTGGGCCGTCGGACAGAATTTCGCTGAGCCACATGTCAATTGCCGCCGTCTTGGGTGCGGGTTTAGTGGCTTCGACCTGTTCGGCCAGCATGTCCTGGATCGCCTTGCTGTCATCGCCGATAGACTCCAAAAGAGCCACGGTTCCGTCGCTGTCCTCTGTTGGGGTGAAGTGCGGGATCGGGGTTTTGATGAAGCGATGTGCCACGCTCTTAGCCCCTAGGTTGCTCTTGTCGGGGCCAACCAGAAGGGCTTTGGTGTCGGGATCGTCGAGTGCGTAGATAGTGCTTCGCGCTACCTGCCGTAGCGCACCTGACAGCCCGTAAGTATTCCGGATGTTCTGGCTGTCAAGCCGATTCGTATGGGCCACGAGGAGGACAGCCGCGCCTGCCTCGGCCGCGTATTCCTTCCAGGGGGCCACGGCCTTGCGGGCCTTTTGGGGATCCTTGACCTGTAGACCACCTGGCACCGTGTCAATCCAGGCATCCACCACTACAAGGCTGGGCGTGATCCCGATGCCCCGCAGTCCCGACATGTCATCGGGGAAGGTAGGCGTACCAGTGCCGTCGTCGTCCGCGCACAGGACGTGGACGCGATCCAGGTCGGCACCGGCCACCTCCAGGCGTGGCCGGATGGTGTCCTCCCAGCCGTCCTCGGTCGCGATCGGGATACCGTCGGCAGGCTCACTGGTGATAGTGAAGGGTCCCCAAGACTCACCCGTAGTGATGGACGCGATTGCTCGAATCGCCCAGAGCGACTTGCCAATCCCCTCAGCACCAACCAAGAGGTTGACCTTACCTGCAGCCAGGTAGCCGTGTGCGAGCCTCCAGGCCACGGGCTTTGATTCCGCCATGTCACTCGCTCTGCGTAGACGTATTGTGTTCACTGCTTACTCCTCTGGGCCGTAGCCCTCCGCTGTTCATGAAGATGGGAAAGGGGGGAAGATGGGAAACGTGGGGACGTGCGGGCGGCTACCCGCCTTGCCCTACCGCACGTCGCACTTGGCGGTCGCAGCCTTCTGCGCCTCGACCCACGCTGTCACGTCGTCGGCGTCATAGAACACGGTTTTGCCCAGCTTGAAGGAACGAGGGCCTTCTCCCCTGTGCCGCCACCAGCGGAGGGTGGCTACGGGGATGCCGGTCTGGTCGGATATCGACTCTTACAGCGAGTGCCCGCCAGGTCTGCGTGGACCTTCAAGACGGCGACGACACAAGGGCGGACGTCATCGCGAAGACGATAAGAAACACTCCTAATGGGACGGTCGGCGGGGCAACTGCACTGCTTGACGCGGCTATTAGCGCCTACTGTCCGCAATTCGGCGGCTGATCTTTCCAGCAAGGGGTGCCGCTCGGCCCTCGGCGGCATCCAAAACCCAACCGCACTGGAGCCGCCTTCACACCGAGGTTGGGGGCTCGAATCCGCGACCAACGGATTACCATCTGCCGACTCTCGCAGTTGCCCGGGTCTGCCGATTTGTGGCTGTGCCACAATAGGTTTGGCCAAGAATCGGCACCGGTGAGAACCCGCCAATTACCGTCGAATCGTGGTCATTGGCGATGACCAGTGCCCCGGCACGACTGGAACGTGCGACCTAGGGATTACCAAACGGTATGACCCGACAACGCCGGTTGTTGCTGAATTTTTTTGCCCGACAACTAGATTGGTGATCTTGACGCTCCCGTGACAACCGGTCAATTCCGCCCGACTCCAGGTCATTCGCGGTGAATAAGCGGTAACCGGATCCCGATGCCTATTCGGCGCTCTCGGTCAATACGGCTACGCACCAGCAAGGTGCTCAGGCTCCTGGCGCGTGGAGGACAAATGGAGTGTTCTCGGCCGATCCAGCATCCCCGACAGGGTATGTCAGCAAATGCTGCGTCACACAGAACCAGGTGTGCATGAAACCCGGGATGCTCCAGGTGTTGGTGTTAGCACGAATACGAGGCCGGCGTTGGGGCACTCCACGCTTCCACACGGCCATAGGCAGGTGCACACTTGTGGCATGGAGGTATGTGAGCTCACCGCCGTCGCGCTGACCGTAGCGCCCCTGCCCCCGCCGCGGTCCCTGCGGCGGGCCCAGGCGTCGACGTCACCGCGGCTGGCGTGATCGTGCACGCCGGCGGACCGGAGCCCGAGCCGCGCCGCCTGCTGAACGGCCTCTCGGACGTACGCGCGTTCTTTCACACCAACGCCGTGCCGCTGTACTTCATCTCGCCGACCCCGTTCAACCTGCTAGGCATCGACCGCTGGGTACGGAACTTCTTCTACCTGACGTACTTTGACTCTTTTGAGGGCGCACACCCGCGCGTGTTCGTGCCCCGGCGGCGCGACCGCATTGATTTCGGGTCCATGGGGGATGTGTGCAACCACCTTCTGTGCGATCCCGAGACACTCGAGTTCATCGCGCAACGAGGGCCCGGTGGCAAGGCCTGCTTCGTGATGCTTGACGAGCAGACCCAGGCCCTCGCGCGCCAGGCGGGGCTCGAGGTCATGCACCCCCCGGCGGAGCTGCGCCATCGCCTGGGCTCCAAGACCGTCATGACGCGCCTAGCCGATGAGGCGAGCGTGCCGAGCGTGCCTCACGTGATCGGGCGGGTCGGCTCCTACGACGAGCTGCTGGCGCTCGCGCAAAGCGCCGGGCTGGGAGATGACCTCGTCGTCGAGGCCGCTTATGGCGACGCCGGCAACGCGACGTTCTTTGTGCGCGGTCAGCGCGACTGGGACCATTGCGCCGATGACCTGGTGGGGCACCAGGAAGTCAAAGTCATGAAGCGCATCCGCAATGTCGAGGTGTGCCTCGAGGGCACCGTGACCCGCCACGGCACCGTGATCGGCCCCGCGATGACGAGTCTCGTCGGTTACCCGGAGCTGACTTCGCGCAAGGGCGGCTGGTGCGGCAATGACGTCTGGCGCGAGGTGCTGCCGCCCGCACAGACGCACGCCGCGCGAGAGATGGTGCGAAAGCTGGGCGACGTCCTGAGCCGCGAGGGGTACCGCGGCTACTTCGAGGTGGACCTGTTGCATGACCTGGACTCGGACGAGCTCTACCTCGGCGAGGTGAACCCGCGCCTGAGCGGCGCCAGCCCGATGACGAACTTGACCACCGAGGCCTACGCCGACATGCCGCTGTTCCTCTTCCACCTGCTCGAGTACATGGACGTGGAGTACGAGCTCGACGTCGAGGAGATCAACTCGCGCTGGGAGCGGGGCTATGGCGAGGACGAGGTCTGGGGTCAGCTGATAATCACGGAGACCTCGCCGGATGTCGAGCTCTTCACCGCAACCCCACGCACCGGTGTGTGGCGCCTCGACGACGACGGGCGCGTCTCCTTTGCGCGCTCCGCCAACGACTGGGCCTCGGTGATTGACGAGTCCGAGGCCTTCTACATGCGTGTCGCGGCGCCTGGCGACTTACGCTGCGAGGGCGCCCAACTCGGCGTGCTCGTCACGCGCGGGCACCTGCAGACCGACGACTACCAGCTCACCGAGCGCTGCCGGGGCTGGGTCAAAGGCATCAAGGCGCAGTTCGCCTCAACACCCCTGGCGCCGGCCACGCCGATCGTCTCGCGGCTCGTCGCACGAGCGTGAGCAGCGGCCGACGAACTGCTCGACAAACCATCGAGTGCGAGCCCCTGATCCAGGCGTTCCTGCGCTCACCGCTGCGCCATACCCGCTACCGCGAAGGGCGTGGGAGGGCGTACTTCGCCGTCTACCGCCCCGCAGACGGTGTCGTCGACTATTGCCGGCCGAAACCGTCGCCTTATCCTCGCCTCAGTTCTTATGCAGCCACCGAGACCGCCAACACAGTCGCACCTGGGCTACCCGATCTTGTCCAGCTCACCGCCGACTTCGGCCGAGACGATCTCCTCATCCGCATCGCCTCCCCGCTGGAATCAGCGCATCGTTGGTCATCCGACCACCCGGCGATCACGTGAAGCCGCGCGCATGATCGGCGGCGAACCTGGTCGCGTCCCGGCCGGTATCTCACTGGACAACTGGCTGTCGGCGCCATATTCGCAGTGGTCATTCCAGCACGTCGAAGAATTCGTGCCGACTGCGGTAATCTCGCGCGGGACCGGGCCGGCCGCGGCGTTGCCCGCAGCCAGTGCTCCGGTGGCCGAGATCCGGGTGACCAGCACTGACGGGATGGCCACCACCGTTGGCGCGGTGATGGCCACCACCGCTACCGACGGGTGGGCCGTCGCCTACCGCGGGTCGATGGTGGCCGAGGAGTACCTCGACGGCTTGGGGGCCCAGACCCGGCACCTGCTGTTCTCGGTGAGCAAGTCGCTGGTGGCAGCCGTGGTAGGCGCGCTGCACGGGGTCGGTGCGATCGAGCTTGACGCGCCGGTCACGGCATACGTTCCCGCCGTGGCGAACTGCGGCTACGCCGGTGCGACGGTGCGCCACCTGCTGGACATGAGGTCGGGTATCGCCTTCTCAGAAAATTACCTCGACCCGGCCGCGGAGATACACGTCCTCGACCAGGCGATCGGGTGGGCACCCAAGAGCAGTCCGGACGTCCCCTCCACGCTGCGTGACTTCCTGCTGACCTTGCGGCAGAAGTCGGCTCACGGCGGCCCGTTCGAATATCGCTCGTGTGAAACCGACGTACTCGGCTGGATCTGCGAGGTCGCAGGCGGCCAGCGGATGCCCGAACTGATTTCGGAACTGCTGTGGAGCCGCATCGGCGCCCAACGCGACGCCACCATCGGCGTAGACACGGTCGGCACCGGAATATTCGACGGCGGCATCAACGCCTGTCTTACCGACATGATCCGGTTCGGGTCGCTGTTCTTGCACGACGGTGTCTCGTTGACCGGCCAGCAAGTGGTGCCGGCGGCGTGGATCGCCGACACTCTCGACGGCGGTCCCGACTCGCGTCAGGCGTTCGCCGCCAGCCCCGACGACAACCGAATGCCCGGCGGAATGTACCGCAACCAAGTGTGGTTTCCCTACCCGGGCAGCAACGTCGTGTTGTGCCTGGGCGTGTGTGGTCAGATGATCTACGTCAACCGCGCCGCGGAGGTGGTCGCCGCCAAGTTATCCAACCAGCCGGACTCTGAGGACCCGCAGATGCTGTTAGACACGCTGCGCGCATTCGATGCGGTGGCACACGAACTGGCTGGAATCACTAGTTAGCCCGAGGTTCCGCTGACCCCCGTCCACCAGCGGATTGACCGTTGCGAGTTCATCGCCAAGGTGCCCACGCTCACCGGCCATGACCACACTTGCTAAAGCGTAGTTCCGTGCGCCCAGCGCATTAGGAGGTGATTGTCCAGCGATCATGACCTGATGGGAAGCTCGTCGTCGCCTGCCGGTGAAAGTCGTCACAACGAGGTATCGAGCAGGCCCACCGACGGTGCTTCGGTCATGACAGCGACGCGTCGCGGATGTTCTCGCCGTTTTGGATGGCATCGGTTGCGAACGTATGCCGCAGGTCATGCCAACGGCTGTGCGGCAATTCCAAGGCCTTTCAAGGCTGGCAACCGTCTATTTGTCGCATCTCAGAGTGCGAAGCGGCGGGGCCATAGGTGTCGATGGCACGCCCCGCTCGTTTGGCGAGAGCACGGGACGCTGACCGTCCAATAATCGGGTTGTGCCGTGGCGTTTTTCGCGCGAACGTGAGTGGCCTTTGGTGTGCGCTAAGTCCCGGACACCAGGGTGTAGGGGCCGTTCCAGGTGAACGTCGGACCGGAATCGCGCCAAAAGAAGTTGAGCTGGCCGGGTCCCGACGAGCAGATCACCTCCAGGTTGCCCGGGTCGCCGAAGTTGCTCTGGATCATCGTGGGGCTACCGACCTCGCCGAGCTCGCCGCCGAACAGCGTCGGCTCGCTCCACGGGAGCTGGGGATCGTCGTTGTTGCGCCAGTAGTGCGCCAACCCACCGCCTTGCGCGGCGACGACCAGTTCGTAGTTGCCCCACGTGCCGAACCGGCTCTGGATCAGCACCGGGGCGCCCACGAAGCCTCCCGGCGGCGGCGTGAGCGGCACGACGAACGGGCCGTCCCACGTGAACCCGGGGCCTGAATTCCAGAACTGGCAGAGCTGATTCGGGGCACCGCTGTTCACCACGTTGCAGATCAACTGGAGGTTGCCCTCGCGCTCCTGGATCAACGTGAGGCCCTCGATCGTCAGGCCGGCGCCGAACAGCGTCGGCTCGCTCCACGGATAGCCGGGATCGTCGTTGTTGCGCCACAGGTGCGCCAACCCGCCGCCGAATACCGGGGTGACCAGCTCGAAGTTGCCCTGCGTGCCGAAGCTGCTCTGGATCAGCACCGCGCCGCCGATCACGCCCTGCGGCGGGGTGATCGGTAACAGGAACGGCCCGTTCCACGTGAACGTCGGGCCAGAATCCCGCCAGAAGTAGACGAACTCCTTCGCCGGGACCTGCGCGGCACCCAAGCAGATCACCTCCAGGTTGCCCGGCGAGCCAAAATTGCTCTCGATCATCGTCGGGGCAAGCAAAGCCGGTGCAACATTGGCGCCGAAGACAGTCGGGAGACTCCACGGGTAGGTGGGCGGGTCGTCGTTGTTGCGCCAGAAGTGCGCCAACGCGCCGCTCGGCTCACCCGAAGCGGGATGCGTCGTGACCAGCTCGAAGTTGCCCTGGGTGCCGAACCGGCTCTGGATCAGCACCGGGAACAGGCCGGTGATGGGTGTCGTCATTGCTTTCTCCTTTTTAGGCGGTCTCCGTGTGCGCTAGCCACCCGCCGACGTTCGGCCCGGAAGCGACCTGACATCGCGCACTTCGAGTCGTCGCACGTCATTGCACATCGATGTGGGTGGGCAGGGCAAGACTGCGGTCCGTTGAGCGGACCGGCATCGAGTCCAGCAGTCAGGATTCGACCACCGCGGAAGCCCTCCGCCACCATGCTGACCTACAGGCTCACCGGCACCACTGAGGCAATCGGGTGCTCACCGGCTGGCAGCTCGGTGACCAGCCTCCCGCGATATGAAGCGAAACCTTGTCAACGGCACGCTGATCGATCCCCATTAGGACCCATGTGGTCCTCGCCCTTGGCGCGGCGGTGCTTGCCGTGGGTCGCCACGACCGGAGGGGGTGGGTGAAATCCCTCGCATGGTCGCCCCCGGACCCGCTTGTCAGGCGCACGTGCGCAAGGACAAGTTTCGGAAAAATATCGGCCTGGGCACGTCGGTCGCGGTCACCCGGTTGAGGCACGCAACGGGCCAACCCATTCTGCTCGCACATGCCGATCGCGAACCCTGAAGGGCAAGGTGCGGAGTAGCTCGCGTGCGAGAACAGGTAGCGCAGTACGCGTGCACACTTGCCGTCCCGCGTTCAAGATTCCTACCATGCAACGACCACGCCGTTCCCACAACCAGCACAGCGTCCCGATTCCTCGCGGGCCGCAGGGGTGGACCAGATTGGGCCCTTCGTGTTCCCGCCGGACGACCGCGCCTAGTCCTTGGAAGGATGCGCCATGACCACCGCGTCAAGCGAGCGCCAACCGCCTGGCATCGACACCGCCGACATGATCCGGCGCAAGCGACTGGAGGCCGAACTCCTGAGCCTGGACGGCCAGGTCAGGACATTTGACCGGACTCGCGACCGGCTTAACGCTGCCGGTCAGGATCCGGCGGCGTTCTACCGCCAGCTACAAGGCCGCCGCGCCGCGCTGATCAGTGATCTCCAGGCGCAGCCGGCCGGACCTCCATCGGTCGGCAAGGTCGGGCCGGTGTTGCCGATCCCGGAGTTCAGCCAGTCATTGTTGACGCGCCAGATCGCGCCCGCGCGGTTCGACCCCGGCCTCGGCGTCTTCGGCTTCGGCACCTCCGGCTACGTGCAGGCAGCCCCCGCAGTCGACGATGTCAGCATCGTGCCGCAGGGCAAGTACCCGATTACCGGCGAGATCTCCGACGTACCCGGCGGGTATCCGGGCAACGTCATGTTTATCGGCGATCTGAGCGTCGGCCCTGAAGAAATCGACCCCAGCCAGTACGACCCGACCGTCGCTTATTTCTGGCTGCGGACGTGGAAGTACCTGATCCCGTTCCCTCCGCCGACGACATTGTCGAACCTCACCTATCGCTTCGACGTGTACGCGATGATCAGCCTGTTCAATGGCGGCATCGGCCAACTGATGTCCTTTGTGTCAGTAGGTGAGACAGCGGATCTCCAGCAGGGGGTCGACGTCACCGTCAACATCGACGGCGGCTGGCCGATCTACCATGACCTCAGCCAGCCGACAACTTACTACAACGGCAGCTACGGCTACATCGACGGTTCGGCGACCACGCAGCGCACTTTCGAAGTCGGGACGGGCCAAGTGCCTGGCGTCGCGATCGTCGTCGGTGCCATCGTGGGCTTGCCGATGCAGTGGGAAGTCGAACTGTTCTTCGCCGGCGTGGGGTACTCGCACATCTTCATCGGGTCGGAGAACCAGAGCGGCCGCATCGCCTACTCCTACGAGCCTATTCTCGAGGTCAGACAGTAGGGTGGCCTGAATAATTCCGCGCGGGGCGGTCGGCTGGTTGATCGTGGTTAGGCGATGGAATAGCCGACGGTGGACATAGAGGAGATTGCCCGATCCATCACACACGGGGCCGTCGGCGAACGCCGCCGTGGCCACCCGTACCGCCCCGTCAGCATCCTGGTGGCTGAGCACTTCGATGCGAGTATTTGTCGAGCGTGCCTGTGACGCCCGACTTTTGCTGCGATCTTTGAGAATCCGAGAACGTTAGTTCTGAAACACGGTTCATCACTGCTACCCACTGTCTGTAACATCCAGCTCGGATCTTCTCAAAAGTTATTCCAGAACACGTTGGCCGAAACAGCCTCAACCGTCGAATCAATCACGTCAACAGGTCGACTCGCCACCCCCGAAACCACGACGCAGCCGTACCACACGATCACCGTCGCGACCACCACCGCACCGGAAACCATCGGCAGCCAACGGATCTTCGGCGGCGTGCGCCCCCGGACCACCGCCACATCCTCCGTGAACTGCGGTGTCGGATCGAGCACCGTCGGCATCGCGACATCCCCGGGACCCAGGATCAGGTCGTCGTCCACATCGGGTGCCAGCGGGGTCATCGGCCACCACTCGGTTGACCCGTCGATGGCCAGCCAGCCTTCCAGCACCCCGTAGGCGGCCGCCGCCAGAAACACCGCCGGGATCTGCGCCAACAGCCACGGCGTGACCACCGCCGACCACAGGTCCGGTTTCGGATCAAACTGCACCGGCAGCGGCAGCCCGCACACCACCGCGGTCCACACCAGCGCCGGAATCGGGTACGCGCGCAACCTCTCTGGGATCAGCGTGGTGATCCCGCCGTACAAAGCCCGGCCCAGCGGCCAGCCCACCGGCGCGGCCAGCGCCGCCGCGGCGACCAGCGCCGACTCCACCGCTCCCGTCGAGGTCGATGCGGTGCGAAACGCCAACGGCGGGCTGATCTGATCATCGTGCGGATCGGGGCGCACCCCGATGCGGTCGCGGTCGCGGGCGCGAATCCTCTTGCCCAGCAACTCCGCCCGGCGTTTCTGAAACAGCAAGACCCCCGCATGTGCGGCGATCCAGGCTCGGCGCTGCTCGTCGAACACCTCAGCCGGCACGGGTGGCGCCCGAGGTCGACAACAGCTCGTCCACCAGCTCGCGGCAATCGCCCAGCAGCCCCTCCAAGGTGTGCAGCACCTTGAGCACATGAGCGTGCTCGGCGCTGCACACATCCCCAGCGCCGGTGCGCGGCAGACGCGCCGACGGGCTGCCGCCGCCGAGGATCGCCGTGGCCGACCCCGGCGCCCAGCCCAGCGAGGCGTCCAGCCGCATCAGCGTGGCCGCCGACAGCGGGCGCGCGCCGGTGATGGCCTTGTTCAGGGTGGAGCGGCTCGGGCCGCCGCGGCGGGCCAGCTCGCCGCGGCTGATGCGCAGCATCGCCAGCCGTCTGGCGACGAAGTAGTCCAGCCGCGCGACTCCGCTATCAGGTGCGTCCACAATCATGAACAGAACCATAACCGACTAAAATCGTCTATACATGTGGACATCTTCGCTGTCACCGCACTAGGTTCTGAACCAAAGACGATCATTCACGAGTGCGGAGAAACCGCGATGAAAGCCCTACTGAGCGCTCTTGCCATCTGCGCGATCCTTGTCCTTTTCGCCGCGCTGACCCTCGTCGAACTGTTGATCCGGCTCGCGCCGCTGGTGATCGTCGTGGCCATCGGGTGGACGCTGGTCGCCGACGATGCACGGCTAGTCCAGATGTGGGCGCAACATCCCGCCCAGGCGGTGCCTTCGCCACCTGCCCCGCCAACACGCCCCGCCCCAGTTCATCGGGAGCGCACCTACCTCATCGCCGGGCGCGACATCGGCTTCGCCACCCCCTGCGAGGACCCCTACCTCAATGTCGGCACACCGGCCCCGCCGACCGCCCACCGGCCGCCACCGCGCCGCCCTCGGCGCGCCCACCGCCGCGCACGGCGCGGGAATACCCGTCCATGAACCCTGCGCCCGACGATCAGGACTGGCTGCGGCGCATCGGCGTGGCGTCCGCTGGCACCGAACACGGCGACAGCGCACCGCAACACTCCGATGCGCTCACCGACGACGCGCTCACCGACGACGATAACGAGATCGATGACACCGAAACCGCTAGCGCGGTCACCAAAAACGACGACCCGCCAACCGATCCGATCACCGCCGCCGACGTCATCGTCAACCTCGACGCCGACCCCACCGACCCCAGCAGCTCCCCCACCATCGTCGGCGGCGACGCGGCAACACCGCCCGCGCGGCGCTTCACCCCCTGGGTGGCCGCCGTCTTCGCCGCCGTGGCGATCACCGCCACCGCCGCCACCGCCGGGGCCGCCGCGCTGAGCTCGCGCGACCCCGCGCCTGCCGCAGCCAGGCCCAGCATGACCGCCCGCCTGCCGGCCCGCGCCCCGGCGCCATCGCCGCTAGACCAAAACACCGACACCCCAATCCCTTTCACCGCCTCCGCGGACTGCCCCCCAGGCTCCACCGCCGCCCAATCGGTGGCCGACCCGCAGGCCCGCACACCGTGGATCTGCGCCCGCACCGTGGACGGGCAAGTCCTGCACATCGACCTCGGCCGCGCCTACATCATCACCGCCGTGTCGATCGTCCCCGGCGCCGTCAACACCGCCGGCGGCGAGGACCAGGGCGACCCATGGCTGCAACACCGCGTCGTCACCCGAATCCAGTGGCAGTTCAACGACACCGACAAAACCGTGCGCACCCAAAACACCGGCAACGTGCGCGGCGAAGCCGTGCAGGCCATGCCCAACGTGCTGGCCTCGTCCATCACCGTGATCATCCAGCAGACCAGCCAACCCCCCGCCACCGCACCCACCACCACGAGCCCTCCCGGTGATAGCGTGCTCGACCCCATCCTCGGCGCAACGCCCACCACCGACGCCCAACCCGCCCAGCTGCCCGGCCAGCCGCTGCCCGCCGACCCCAGCGACGGCACCTTCGCGGTCACCGCCATCAAAGTCATCGGACACCGGGCCACCTGATGCCCACCCTCACCAACACCTGGAAACGGCGCCTCACCGGCGGGGCCCGCAACGCCACACGGATCATCCTCGCCGTGCTGGTCGTCAGCGCCGCCCTCAACGGGCTGGCCCTGATCTGGCACGCCGCCTTCCCCGCCGCACCCCCGCCCATCGCCGCCACCGCCCGCACCGTCGTCAACCAGACCGATCTCGTCAAAGCGTTCGCCGTGGACTGCGTCACCAGCTGGCTGACCGCCGCCACCACCGAAGCGCCCGACCTGGGCCGCTGCTTTCCCGCCACCGACCACATCAGCCTGCCCACCACCCCGGCGCTGCTGGTCACCGCACCGCTAGCCCAGGCGACCGCAATCGGCCCCAGCCGCAACGACATCACCACCTACGGGGTGATCGTCGCCGTCACCGAGCAGCCCAACCCCACCGCCACCCCCACCCGCGCCTACTACCAGCTCTCCGTCAGCGTCTACGGCGGCGCCGCACCACGCGCCCTGACCACCCCCGCCCGCATCGACCCCCCACCGCCCGGCGCGGACATCGACCTGGGCTACCCGCACACCGTCACCGCCGACAGCCCGCTGGCCACTATGGTGGCCGGCTTCATCACCTGCTACCTGACCGGCGCCCCCGGCCTGGAACGGTTCATCACCACCGACTCCGGGCTCAGCGCGCTGCACGCCTACGCCGCGGCCACCGTCACTGCCATCCAGGCCGCCGCCAAACCACCCGACACCCCCGCCGACAACACCGAAATCCATGTGCTGGCCACCGTTTCCGCGCGCAGCGCCGGATACACCCCCTACAACCTGACCTACCCGCTGACCGTGCGCGCCAACGCCGGCAGCTGGTCGGTCGCCGCCGTCGACCCGGTGCCCCAACTCGCCGCATCCGCCACCCCCACCCCCGTTCCGAGCGCCCCCACCGAGGAGAAATAACGATGCCCCCCAACCTTTTCGCCGCCACCGACATCGTGTCGATGTCCCACCAGCTCTACTACATGGTGGCCGCCGTGGCCGGGGTGGCGTTCATCGCCGGCGGCATCATCAAAGCCCTGCACAAGCAGCACAAGATCGGCACCGGTGCGGCCATCGCCGCGTTCATAGGCGGGCTGGTCCTGTCGATCATGGTCGGATCGGCGATCAGCCTGCGCGACATCGGCGCCAACGAACTCGATAAACGCACCGGCATCCACCAAGAATCCGGCTACTACGGCCAATAACCGTGAGCAGCCCCCCGCCCACCGGTGACACCGCCAAGGTCTACACCGGCATCCGCGACGTGCCCATCTACGCCGGGGAATCCTCCCCCGGCAACCGCCTGCCCGGCGGGCCCTACCGGCGCCCCGAACTGATCGCCATCGCCGCCATCACCATCCCCACCATCTGGTGGGTGCGCGGCCACGTCGACTCCGGCTACGCCCTGCCGGTGCTGTTGGCCGGCGCCGCCCTGGCCGTCGCCGTCACCGCCGCGCTGCGCGCGGCCCTGCCCACCCGCCGGCCCTCCCTGAGCACCCGCGCCCAGTTCCTCTACCGCACCGTGGTTCCCCTCCACCGGGCCACCACCGCCCACAACCCGGAAGCACCCAAACATGCGTATCGACCCCAGCTTTGACCCGCCCCGCCGAGTCATCGCCAACCTGCGGTTCACCCACGCCGGCGTGTACGCCGACTACCTGCTCGACGGGCTGGCGGTCACCCTGCGATCGCTGGCCACCCACGAACGCGCCGCGCAGCTGACCCGCAACCTCGGCCGAAACCTGCCCTCCGGCAGCCACATACAAGGCCTGCTGGTGCCCGACGACCAGCACCGGATCCTGCGCAACATCGTCGCCGGGCGCGCCAGCCGGCCCGAATGGGTCACCCAATGCCGGCTGTGGGAACACGTCATCGCCGCCCCCGCCCCCGGGATCACCACCGGCTATACCGGGCCGGTGCAGCGCCACTACTGGCTGACCATCCCCGTCGACGCCGGGCGGGCCGGGCGCACCACCATGGGGCAGGGAAAACGGTTGTGGGACTGGGTCGCCGGGCGCGACGTGGACTCCCGCCAGTCAGTGGCTTCCTATGCCGCCGTAGCGGCCGACATCGTCGCCGCCCTGCCCGACGAATTCCACATCACCGCGGCCACCCCCGCCCAAATCGCCTGGCACCACCGCCACAACGTGTTCCGCGGCGTATGCCACGAACCCCTCCCGCCTGCGGGGCCCGGCCCCGACTCCCTGAGTGCCGCGCACTTCACCCGCGCCGCCTTCGACGAAGGCGCCAACACGCAACGCCACCGCCGCTGGCCGACCATGCGGCGCCTGGTACGCATCTACAACCCCGAGGACCCCGCCGGCCCGGCCAGCTACCAAACCTTCCTGACCGTCACCCATTTCCCGGCCGGCGGGCTGCGGTTCTCCCGGGCCGCCTACCTGCACGCCCTGGACAACGTGCCCACCACCGCCACCATCGACTGGACCCAGCACCTGACGATCCGCACCCCCGACCGGGCCCTGGCGCTCAACCACAGCACCGCCAAAAACCTCAAAGACCAAGACCGCCAACGCGGCCCGGCCGCCGACGAGGACGACGAACTGCTCACCAAACTCGTCGGCACCCGCAGCTACTCCAGTGAACTGAAAGCCAACCCCGCCGAACGCGAAATCGACCACACCGTCATCATCGCCGTCGGCGCCCCCGACCCCGACACCGTCGACGACGCCGTCAAACACATCCGCCAAGAACTCGACACCGCTGGCATCGCGTTTGACCGCTGGGCCGGCGGGCAGGCCCAACTATGGAAAGCATTCAACCCCGGCAGCGAAAACAGCTGCCCCATCGACGAATTCCGCAACCCCACCACCGCGCACCGCTGGTCACGGTTCATGCCGCTGATCTCCGATAAGGTCGGCAACGCCACCGGCAGCCCCCTGGCGGTCAACCAAACCACCCTGCGCCCGGCGATCATCCTGCACGACCCCGAAGGTGCGGCCCGGCGCAACCACAACACCGGCCTGGCGCTGGTCGGTGAGCCCGGCGGCGGAAAATCCCACCGCGCCAAACTCTCCGGACGCGAGGTGATGCTGCGCGGCGGGCGCGTCGTCGCGTTCGACCCCGGCACGCTGGGCGAATGGGCCAAAGCGTTCACCGGGCTGGAAGGCCTGCAGATCATCGACCCCGCCACCGCCGGATTCTGCATCGACCCGCTAGTCACCCTGCCCCCCGAGCAGGCCGCGGCCGCGGCCGCCGACCACATCCTGCCCATGCTGGGCATTGACGCCGACAGCCTGCCCGCCATGGCCTACACCCAGGCGCTGCGCCCCGACCACCGCGCCGCCCACCACATCACCAGCCACCGCGACCTGATCAATCACTTACGCGCCCAACCCCATCCGCACACCGACGAGCTGCTGCTGCGCCTGGAGGCCTGGGCCGCCATGGACTACACCCGGGTGTTGTTCGACGACACTCTGCCGCCCTACTCCCCGACCGACGCCCCGGCCACCGTGTGGCTCACCGGCAACCTGGCGCTGCCCGACGCCGCCGACATCGCCAACCCACACCTGTACGCGCAGCTGGCGCGGCGCCAAAAAGCCGGGATGGCCCTCTACGGGCTGCTCATCGACACCGAACAACACCACATGTTCGCCCACCCCGAACGCTTCGACGTGATGATCTTCGAGGAATGCGCCGAACTGCTGGCCTACCCCGCCGGCGCCAAAACCGCCCACCGCATCACCCGCCAGGGCCGCAAACACGCCACCGGCATCTGGCTGATCACCCAGGACTTCCACGACCTGGCTCCCATGGGCGACAAATTCGTCACCCAGAAATGGCTGTTCCGCATCACCGACCACGACCTGGCCGCCCAAACACTGGCCTGGGCGGGCATCGACCCGCAGCTCTACCCCGACCTGGTGGCCGCCTACGCCGAAGACACCAGCCCCGCCAACACCCGCGAAACCAGCGACGGACAATTAGAGGCCGGCGCCGTGGATCCGTCGCGGCGCGGCGAAGGGTTCATGGTCGACGAGTTCGGCCGCGCCGCAAGGGTCCAGTTCCTCGGCGCCCCCACCACCGCCCTGGCCGCCGCACTCGACAGCACCCCACCGGTCAGCGCATGACTCGCACCCAACGGGTCGCCGCCTGGCTCGCCGAACACCCCACCGCCCGGCGAGCCACGACCGTGCTGCTCGCCGTACACATCCTTGTCCTGTGGTCGGTGCTCACCGCACCCAGCGCGGCAGCGGCCACCGCCGCGGCGGCGCTGGGCTGGACCGGGCTCAAAGACAGCGACGGGGTGCCGCTGGGCGACTACTTCCTGTCCGTTGTCGATACGTCGGAAGCGGTCGCCAACAACGGTCGCGGCGTATCGGTCCTGGATCCGTCCAGCATGCTCGGCTGGGTCACGCAGGCCGCCGAAACCGCCGCCACCCACAGCACCGTCGCCTGGTGGCTTACCGACGAAGCGGCCGTGTTCATCTTCCTCATCGGCATCTCGCTGTGGTTTCTGCGGTTCACCCTGTCCAGCTCGTGGCTGGTCGGGCTGGCCCAAATCGGTTGGCCCATCTACAGCGCGGTCAACACCCTGGTCAACCAGATGTGGCTGGGGCCACTGGCCGTCACCGTCTGCGTCTGTGTGGGCGGCTGGCACATGATGCGCGGCCGGCGCGGGCGCGGCTCGGCCGTCATCGGCTCCGGGGCACTGCTGTTCGTGCTGCTGATCACCGTGTTCCGCGACCCCATCACCGACCTGTTCAGCGACCACGGGCTGCTCGCGATCGGGCGGGCCACCGGCTTTCAGATCGCCGAAGCCACCCGCAACGGCTCCTATGCCCCCGGCCAATCCCTCCACGCGCAACTGGATGCCCTGCTGTCCCAACTGATCACCGCCGCGGTGCGCCAACCCCTGCAGGTGTTCAACTTCGGCACCGTCGTGGACAGCATCGGCGGCTGCCGCGCCAGCTGGTCTGCCGCCGTGATGGCCGCCGGCGGGCAAGGACCGGGACCCGCGCACGCGATGGCCGGCTGCGGGGCACCCCAAGCGCTGGCCCACGCCCAACACCTCGGCGCCAACGACTTCACCCTCGGGCTGTTCTTCCTGCTCATCGCCGTGCTCATCGGCCTGTTCCTGTGGTACATCGGCATCACCGTGCTGCTGGTCGGGCTCAAGGCGCTGTTCTTCGGGGTCGTCGTCGGCCCCGCCTTCCTGGTCGGCATCGCCGGGCTGTCCCGCGCCGCCGCCTACGCCAAACACTGCGGCTGGCAACTGTTTTCCCACGCGGTGCAGATGATCGCGTTCACCGCCTACCTCGGTGTCACCGCGATGGCGATGAGCTGGGTGGGCTCGACCCGCATGCTCGGCGCGGGCAGCCTCACCGTGGTTCCGCGGATGCTGCTGCTCGGGCTGGCCGCCGTCGCCGCGGCGTTGCTGTTCCGGTTCATCGACCGGTCCTTTCACACCGACGGCATCGGCACCATCGCCCACCAGGTCCGCAGCGCCGCCCACGCCGGTGCCGCCACCGCCCACGGGCACTACGAGCAGCAGCGCGAACACCTCGACCACATCCGCGGCCTGACCCGGCGCTTCGGCCAGTGGCGCCGGCCCACCACACCCGACGACGACAACGACGACGACAGCCACCACAACAGTCCCGACGCGTCCACCCCCGAATTCCCCACCGTCACATCCCGAGCCACCCGCACCCCCGCCGCTGCCCGCGGTAAAACCGCGACAGCCGGCCGCGGCGCCGTCTCCGCTGAAGCGCTCGGCACTGAGGCCGCCGCCGACACCGCGGCCGCCACCGATGCCGAAGCCGGCGCCGCGATTGCCGCACCTGAAGTCGTCATCCCCGCCGCCGCCGCAGCCACTGCGGCCAAGCACATTAAGCACCAGCACGAATCGTCGCGACCGGCGATCCAGTCCAGCGCCGCGCAGGCCCAGCAGCGGACGCCGGTGGACTCCCGGCCAGCCGCAGCGCGACAGGAGCCCGGCCATGACACCCTGGCCACCCGAGCTGCCTCGCCCTTGGCGGCAGGTGACAGGTCCACATCGCACGTGTCGACACCCCCAGCCGGCCCCACCGTCGACGAGCCGCCCTCAGATTTTCCGACCAGTCCGCCCAAACAGCGACCCCGCGGCTCCGGCATGCCCCCAGAAACCACATAGTCGCACGACACGCGGGACCTTTGACCACTTGACCCCAGTCAGCCTGGAGCCGTCTCCACGCGTTCCGGCATGGCGCCGAAATCTCGCTGACGTGCCGGAACTGCCTCAGGACGTCTCCCCAAATCTCAGCCCGTCTCGCGCAGGTTGATGCTCCTATTCCTGTTAAGAAGTCAAGCAGCAGCGAGCCACTGGCGGTAGTTGTTGGCGAGGGTGTCGTTGCGTTGGTGTCCGCGTTCGAGCCGCGAGACGGTGATGATCGGGACGCCGAAATGAGTGGCGACGGTGGCTAGCGCCCAGATATAACAACCGCCCCGTACCAGACCTTCGTACGTTCTCGCCGACCGCAGCCCGGGCCTGGTCATCTGGGAGATGAGCGTCTTTCCTCATACCACTTCCTGAGCAGAGCCGCTCGAAATCAGCGATACCAGGTCTTCATCAGTCCGATCGGTCGGATTGCTCAAACCATCAGCTGCGAGCTCTCGGCGCGTTGACCACCTCGGCCTCGGCTCGGATGCCAGACTGTCGGCTAGTGGTTGATGGCGGCGGCGTGGTGGTCGAACTGCGCGTTCACGGGGTCTCTGGTACTCCGCCGGAGGCGATGCTGCGCTACCCTCCCGAGCTCATCGAGGAGGTTGCGGGTGACGCGGCGGCCGGCTTTTATCGCCGCCGCCGTTTCGACGGTGATCAGGCCGACTTGACGATCCATGGTGATGATGCCGGGCCGGCCAGCGCCCCGCGGACGGCGTGGAGGAGGGTTCTGGAAGCCTACTCCTGGGGTGGTCTGACATCGGGCCCGGCCAGCAGAGCGTTATGGATCCTGTTCCTGCCGTTCATCTTGATCAATCTCGCGCATTGGATGCTGCCGCCGGGCCGCGGAGATTCACGGCTGGCCGCTGTTGCTGGACACTGGTCGGTGAGATTGCTTCGGCTTCTGGGCCTGTCGTTAACCGTTTTGTCGATGCTGATCTCATCATTTGTGGCTGTCGGCCTCGTGGGTTGGCAGTGCGCCGCTCAGAAACAGTCGTGCGCCACCAAATTGGGACCGCTGCGGTTTCTGAGCGACTGGAGCGATGGCCTGCGGCTGGCGGTGACGGCGTCGCCCGTCGCCCTGATGGTCCTGGTACTGGTGTGGCTGGGTCGGCGCAATCAGCCTGCCGTCGAAAACAAATCCGATCACCCGCCCGACCCAGCCGTTCTGTCTGACACAGCGCCACTCGCCGACCCGAACTTCTGGATGGCCGATCCGTCCGTCAGGCGGTTGCGCCATTGCCACGTGACCGCGTGGGCGTCAGGCCTGGCCGCGGTCATGCTTTACGGGGTGAGCCAGCACGTCGACCATCTGGGAACGCCGAGCCCGTCGCACATCGCACTGGTCGTCAACCTCGTGATCTTCGTTGTCGCGGTCGCGGCGACGTTGAGCACACGGGTGACCGGCCGCGGCGGTCGCGGCGCGGATTGGCTCACGCTGCCGCTGCGTACCCTGGCACCACTTTCCATCGTCGCCCTGAGCGCATCCCTTGTCGTGGTTGCCCGCACGCCGACGCCATGGCATGAGCCGCCCAGCGAATTTCCCGGCCTGCGCCCGGAAATCTACGCGCTGCTGTACGTGCAGGCCGGGCTCCTGGTGGCGTTGTTCGTGTCGACGGCGGTGTCGCTGGTTTCGCGCACCTCCCGGAAAGAGCGCACACGCCAACGTGATGCGACACCGTTTCACGGCACGGGTTGGCACCCGACGTTATTCGGGTTCACGCCCGTTGTTCTCGCGACGATCGCCTGGCTTGTCGAGGGGGGTTTCGCCTCGGGCCTGACCCTGTGGATTTCGAATTTCCTGGCGGACCCCGTGCCGTCGGTGGCCTCGGCGAGATGCGAGATCTCTCTCACCAACGCTGTTACGACAGGCGCGTCGACCGTGCCGACGGCATGCGCTGGGTTGCGGCACCCCAAGGTGCCCGACCTTCCCGCAGATTTCATTACTCGAGTCAGCGCAGTCAATTCCGACGCGCCGCTGATTGTTCCCGCACCCCTGTTTTCGGCAGCCGTGGTGTTCACCGGCCTCCTGTTGATCGCGCTAATTGTCGCGGGGATCATCTGGCGTTGCGTTGTTCCGTTGAGGGCACGCTCGGCACTGCCGGCGGTTCTCGGCGACTACGGCTTCGATGCAGCTAAAGGTCTCGGTGCACCCGAACCACCCCGCGATGAGAAAGAACGCGCCAAAGCGGTTGCCAGCGAGCGAAGTGTGGCGAAGATAACGGATTGGATCCCGCCGCTTCTGGCGTGGTTCACGGTTGTCGCCCTGCTTGGATACGTGGCGATTCTGATCATCGTTCGCCATGGCGGCTATGACAGTCCGCGCGGATTTCTGCCAGCCATCACCAACGCGTGCGTAAATCTGATGGCGGCGACAGCGGCGGCCATCGTGATCATCGCCGTGTGGGCGTTTCGCAGCCGGACCGCCCGACGCATTGTGGGCATCCTGTGGGATATCGGGACATTCTGGCCGCGGGCGAACCACCCACTCACGCCACCCTGCTACGGCGAGCGCGCCGTGCCCGACGTGTGTGACCGGCTGCAAGCTCTAACGCGGACGCCCTCGCAGCGTGTGATCGTCGCGGCCCACAGCCAGGGCACCGTCATCGCGGCCGCGACGTTGATGCAATTTCCGCACCACGACGACGCGGCCACGCGATTGGCGATTGTGACCTTCGGGTCACCACTGCGCCGCCTGTACGCGCGAAATTTTCCCGCGTACTTTTCGGCGGCGGCCTTCCAGAAGGTGTGGGAGGTCGTGCCGGACCGGTGGATTAACATGTGGTGCCTCACCGACCCGATCGGCGCATGGATCCGCAACAACGACAACCGCAGCATCGACAGCGCGCGAACCATCACCGACTACCGGATGACCGACGCCGAGCAGCTGACCCCGGATGACAGCCGCCAATACCCACCGATCAGCGGTCACTCAGGATATCTGCTGCGCCCCGAGTACGAAGAGGTGGTTGGGCTGCTCGAAAGCGAGCTCACAACCGGTGGGGTGCAAGCTTTTCGCTAGCGCACCGGGACGGGATCTTCACTGACCACTCGGGTCAAGTCTATGGCCGCCACCATTCATGTGCCGTCATTGTTTCTCGAGTCACTCGTTGGTCTCAACCGTCAAGTGTCATTCATCAAACCGGAGCCGGAACGTCAACCATCAGGCGAGGTTATACGGGTCTGACGTGGGGCGGGCGGGGCTCGAACCCGCGACCAACGGATTACCAAACCGACGATCTCGACGGCCACCGTTAATGCCGGTAATTGCTTGTGCCGCCGTATGTTTGATTGCGTTTAAGATCCGGTCAGAACCCGGCAATTCCGGGCAAATCCCGATCATTGTCGATGAATAAACGATGACCATCAGGAGCCGGCACCACAGCCCCCCGCTATAAAGGCCGGTTTGCGCGGTGGCGCGGTGGCTGTCAAGGCTCGGCCTGAGGCCGACCGCGTAGCGGCGTGGCCACCAGACGGCCAAGTCAGCTCGGTGGAAATCGACCACAGAACCGGCCAGCACTCTCAGTCGGTCAGAATTCAGCCAGCCTGGGCACAGTCTCGGCTAGGCGCTCGGTGTATTCGACCGGGTCGCGGTCGGGGATCACATCGAGTTGCGTAATGCCACGGGCCGCATAGTGTTTCGCATCAGCGACGAAGGCGACGAGGTCATCAAGCACTGGCCCCGAATAGACCGCGGTTTTGCGGATGGTGTCGTAGTCGCGCGCTTCTGCCTCGCAGTGCGCGCGCAGCACATCCAGCTTGTGAGCGACGTCGTCAGGGCTGGATGCCAACAGGTTGCATGCGTCGGCGTAGCGTGCAACGAGCCGGAGTGTCTTGCGCTCACCGCCGCCTCCGATCAGGATCGGCGGGCGCGGCCGGCTCAAAGGCGCCGGCACGCACAGCGTCTCGGCCAGCTGATAATGCTTCCCTGCATACGGCCCGTTGTCGTTGCTCCACATTTGCAGACAGATCTGCACCGTCTGCTCCAGGCGCTCAAAGCGTTCGGGCGCCGGTACCGACGGCACACCGAGCCCGCGCTGCTCGCGTTCGTACCAGGAGGCGCCGAGGCCCAACTGGGCGCGGCCGCCGGACAGCACATCGAGCGTGGTGACGATCTTGGCCAGCAGTCCCGGGTATCGGTACATGACACCGGTCACCAGC
Organism: uncultured Actinomycetota bacterium; assembly: GCA_963811535.1. Lineage (GTDB taxonomy): Bacteria > Actinomycetota > Actinomycetes > Mycobacteriales > Mycobacteriaceae > Mycobacterium. The sequence goes on from CAWERF010000006.1 coordinate 1,998,631, forward strand.
ACCGCCAGCCGCAACCGGCTGGTCAGCGCCGCCACATATGCCAGCGTGGTGTAGGCCTCGAGCATCGGTTCCTCGGCGCGGGCCCGCTGCTCGATCTGGAAGTAGTGATCCATCACGCTGAACTCGGCGAAACCGGCCTCCTCGGCGGTCCTCGCCGCCGCGGCGAGCGTGTCCGCGATCCGCTGAGGACCAGCGGGTGTCGAGAAGTTCCAATGGTGAAGACCCAGGTCCATTGGTCATCGTCCCTTGTGATCACGCCACGCATTGCGTTACAACAGTCCGAGTAGCTGAAGGTCGGTGATGTATTTGACGATGAGCTCGGCCGTAACGTGTGGGATGTCTTTGTCCGGGCCGACTTTCGCCTCCCGCACCGCAGCGTGGAAGCGTTCGGTCGATGCCAGCCCTCCGCGTAGCGGCTTCTCGGGGTGCTGGTAGTAGTGCAGCAGTGGCAGCACCGAATGCTGGCGCTGGCGTTCCGGCAGGGCGCGCATCGCGGTCTCGAACCGCTGCAGCCAGTCGTTGTAGTCGGCGATCCGCTGGATCGGGGAGCCGGCCTCGTTGAGCCAGTCAACGTATTGGTCGAACCCGATGCCGTCGTCGTAGGGGTTGAGTACGTGGTAGGTCTGATACCCGGTCTCCACTTCTGCGCCCAGGGTGGCGATCGCCTCGGCGATGAAATCGACCGGCAGCCCGTCGTAGTGGGCCCGCTGGCGATTGCCGTTGGCGTCGAGCTCATAGAAGGAGCCAGGCGCGATGCCGGTGGTCACCAGGCTCAGCATCGTGCGGGTGAAGATGTCGGGCACGTTGAGCTGACCGGCATAGCGGGTGTCGGCCAGGATCATGTCGCAGCGGAACACCGCCACCGGCAGCCCGTACTGGTCGTGGGCTTCGCGCAGCAGCACCTCGGCGGCCCACTTGCTGGTGTTGTAGCCGTTGGCGTAGCCGTCGTCGATTTTGCGGGTCGGGCTGATGAGCCGGATGTCGGCGTGCTCGGTAAGCGTCGACGCTGCCATCTGATCACCCATCCCGATGGTCGACACGTAGGTGTAGGGCTTCTGTTTGGTGGTGAGCGCGATGCGGATGAGCTCGGCGGTGCCCACGACGTTGGGGTCGAACAGCTGGCTGTAGGGCAGGACGTGGTTGACCAGGGCCGCGGGGTCGACGATCAGGTCGACGGTGTCGGCCAGCCGCTGCCAGGTCTGCTGATCCAGCCCGAGGTTGGCTTGCCCCTTGTCACCGACGATCACCTGGAGGTGCTCACCGGCCAGCTCCCGGTAGTGCGCCAGCAGCGCCGGATCGCCACTGTCGAATGTCTTGTCTAGCCGGTCGCGCGCCGCCGCATCGTCCTTGGCCCGCACTAGACAGATCAGCGTTCCGCCGACCAGGGAGACCCGCTCGAGCCATTCCAGTGCCAGGAAGCGTCCCAAGAAGCCGGTCGCGCCGGTGAGCAGCACGGTGCGCACCTCCTCACTCGGTTGAGGCAGGGTCCGGGCGGTGGCCAGTGTCTTCTCGTCGATGAACTTGTCCACCTTGAGATCGCGGGCGTGCACCGCGGTCGCGTCGTGACCGTGCACCGACGCGAACGTCGGCCGCTTGGCGCCGGGCTGCCGCTGGGTGTCGATGTAGTCGGCGATTCCCTGCAGGTCGGTGGCCGGGCTGATGATGACCCCCACGGGCACGTCGATGTCGAAGATCTCGTGTAGCAGGTTGGCAAACGTCAACGCCGTCAACGAGTCTCCGCCCAGGTCGTTGAAGTGCGCATCGGGGCGGAGGTCGCTGCCTACCGCGCCCAGCAGCGCGGCCGCGGCTCGGCTGATGGTCTCGAGGACCGGCCGGTTGGCACCGTCGCGGCGCAGCTCGCGCAGGTCGTTGGCCTGGCCTTCGGCGAGGTCGGCGTACAGCTGTTCGAGCCGATCGCCGTAACGCTCCTTGAGCTTGGGCCGCGCCATCTTGCCGATTCCGGTGAGCAAGCCGTTCTCAGCGGTGAATGGGGTGGTTTCGATGATGAAGTCGCGGGGGACCTCATAGGACTGCAGGCCCGTTTTCTTCGCGACCTCTTGCAGCGACTGGCTGATCAGCGGCTTGAGCTCGTCGGTGTCGTGGCCGGCCAGCGCATCCTCGGTCGGCACCACCACCGCCACCAGGTAGGGGCGGGCGCTGTTGCCGTAGATGTAGATCTGGCTCACCCGTGGGCTGTCGCCGACCGCCGCCTCCACCTTGGAGACCGCGACGAACTCGCCCTGGGAAAGCTTGATCACGTTGTTGCGTCGATCGGTGAACTGGAACTGACCCGGGGCGATCTCGGTGAAGATGTCGCCGGTGCGGTAGAAGCCGTCCTGGTCGTAGACCTCGGCGGTGACCTCCGGGCGTTTGTAATAACCGGCGAACATGTTCTGTGTCTTGACCAGCAGCTCACCTCTCGGGTGGGGCCGGTCGGTGTGGAAGTAGCCCAGCTCGGGCACGTCGGCCAGCTCGTAGTCGGTCACCGCCAGTCGTTGCACGTGGCCGTCGAGCAGAACGGGGCCCGCCTCGGTCGGGCCGTAACCTTCCATCAGGTGCATGCCCAGAAACGCCTCAACCCATACCCTCAACTCCGGGGAGATCGGCGCCGAGCTCGTCATCGCGAAGACGATCCGTGGGCCGACCAATTTTGCGCGCACCTCGGCCATGACCTCGGCCTCCAGCGCCGCTTTGTCGGCACCGTCGGCAGATCGCCGGTTCAGCTCACTTTGATACGCCTGGAACAGCATTTCCCAGACCCGCGGCACGGTGTTCAAGTCGGTGGGGTGCACCAACGCGAGGTCCTCCAACAGAGTCGACAGGTCGCTTTTGGCGGCGAAGTAGGCGGTCCCGCCGCTGCCGAGTGTTCCGAACAGGATGGCCTGTCCCATGCCGTGGCTCATCGGCATGAAGGACAAGATGATCGAGGGCACCGTGTCCGACCCGAACCAGCCCCTCGACCGGTGCCAGAAGTTGGCCACCAGCCGCTCGGCATACATCGCACCCTTGGGTGCCCCGGTGCTACCGGAGGTGTAGATCAGCAACGTCAAGGGGTCCGGCTCATCGGAAATGAACGGCGCCGCCGCGCGAAGGCGCTCACCGCGCGCGACCACATCGGCCAGAGTTTCCACGATCACCGGGCTGCCCGCCTTCGCCAACCGGTCACGAGCGGCCGCCACCGCCTCGCGCTGGTCGTCCACCTCGGGACGGTGGTCGAACACCACCAGCCGGGTGGGCGTGTGCCCGGTCAGCACCAGTTCGACCGCGTCGGAAAGGTGATCGATGCTGGCCGCGATGATGCCCGGCACGGTCTCGGCGACAATGGGCGCCAGCTGCGATAGCGCCGCACTGGTCTGCAACGGAACGGCGACCGCGCCCAGGCGGATCAGCGCCACATCGATGACGGTGTAGTCCACGCTGGTGAAACCCAGTACGCACACACGATCACCGGCCCGAATCGGCTTGTTTGTCCAGGCGCTGGCGACCGCGCCGGCACGCTGCCACATCTCCCGGTAGGTGATGGTCTCGAATCGCGGCAGCAGCTCAGCGGTGGTGCGGCCGGTCTCGGGGTCTTTCACCAACTGCACCGCGCGCTGCCCAAGCGCGGGCCGGTCTGCGTAGCCATCCATGACGGTCTGCACCAGTTGCGGCAGCCGCAGACCGGGCCGCTCCATCGCGGCCGAGACCGCTTCGTCGGGGCGGGCAGCGGCGAACTGCCGGTCGCTGGCGTATAACTCCTTGATGCGGCGCGGCAGCGCGTCCGCACGGGTATCAGTGGACATCAGAACCTCCTAGTTGAACGAACTTCGGGTGATCAGGACGCGGCCGCGATCTCGGATTGCGGGTGTTGGGCGGCGTCGCGTGTCAGCTGTTGCAGCAGCGGCGTAGCAACGCGCATCGCCAAGGCCAGCGTCGCCTGGTCGTCGGCAGACAGCCCCGCGAGCAGTTCGGCCATGCGCTCGTGGAGCGACTGGTGCAGCTGATCCCGCAGTGCCCGCCCGGCGTCGGTGATAGCAACCAGCGTGGCGCGCGCGTCTTCGGGGTCGATGAGCCGAACGACCAAGCCTTCTCGCTCCAAACGCCCCACCAACTGCGTCATCGCCGGCTGAGCAATTCCGGTTGCCGCCGCCAGGGCGGTGAGCCGAGAAGGACCCTCCGCGGCCAGCGCCGCCAACACATTTCTCGACGTGAGGCTGGTGCCTCCCGCCAGATGACGGACCATCAGCGTCGTCCCCACCCTGAGGGCCTCGGCGATGCCTACCGCGGTGTCTGAGCCGAGCTCTTGTTTCATAAGCCATGTATATCACGGCAGTATATATCTGTCAAGCTTTGAGCGGATGATCCCCAACAGCTCCAGGGTATCCGGGCGCTCAGCCTCTTGATTTACATATTGTGCATATGCTACATATGATGTATGACAACAAGCATCGACCTCGGTCGCGACAACGACATGCAGGCGCCGGCGCGGGCTTCGCACCGTGGGCAGTCGCCGGGATTTCAGCGGATCCGCATCGGGGAGCTGTTGATCACGGCGCTCTATGACGGATTCGTGCCGGTCTCGGCCGACGATCTGCATGGCGCGCCCCCCGCTGAGATCCACCGGTTGTTGGCTGACGGGTTCATGCCCGCCGACGGGGATCGGCACACCGCGGTCATCGCCTTCTTGGTCGAACACCACGACCGCCAGATCCTGATCGATGCCGGTAGTGGGTACTCGCTGGGCTTTGACACCGGCTATGTGGCAACCAATCTGGCTGCGGCGGTCATCGATCCAGGCGATATCGATCACGTGTTGCTGACCCACCTGCACCCCGACCACGCAGGCGGACTGATATCGGCCGACGGCGAGGCGGTGTTCTCACACGCCACGATTCACGCCGCCAAGGCAGAGACGGACCACTGGCTCGACGCTGACCGCGCAGCCGCCGCAACCGGCGTGCAACAGCTGGTGCACGACACCGCGGCGCGCGCCCTGGCCCCCTATCGCGACACAGGTCGGTTCGTCACCTTCGGTGATTGCGGCGAAGTGCTCCCCGGCGTGCGCCCTGTCAACCTCGCAGGCCACACTCCCGGCCACACCGGCTACCTGCTCGGCGAGGGTGATGCGACGGTGCTGTTCTGGGGCGACACCGTCCATAACCACACCGTGCAGCTGCTACGCCCGTCTGTCACGATGGCCGCCGACAGCGACGAGCCTGCCGCCATCGCCGCCCGCCGCAAGGCCTTGAACCTCGTGTCCTCCAACCAATGGTGGGTGGGCGCGGCCCATCTGCCCTTCCCGGGCCTGGGGCATCTTCGCCGCAACGCCCGCCGCTACGCGTGGGTACCTGTCACCTATACACCGGTTCAATATCAGTAAAGACTGGCATGGCCGGTGGCCGCCGCGATGGCGTGAGAATGGTGCCTGGTGGGCTCGGGTGAGCTCGGATTTTCTTGGTGCTGGGAGTCCGGAGTAAGGACTGAGCCTGGGATCGCGTTCGGCACCGCGAATTGTTTGCTTTGAGCACGTCTGACAGCGTCGTTTACTCGGGTGATCCCACCGGGCTCCACCGCCACAAAAGGGTTGGGTGGACGGAGGCTGGGTATGGATGTGGTGGTCAGCAGGTGTGCCGGTATCGATATCGGGAAGGCCGAAGTTGTTGTGCCTGCGTATTCCGGGGTCGCGCGGTAAGCGGGTATCGCAGGTGCGAACGTTTTCGGCGGTCGCCGGGGAGATGAACCGGCTGGCGGATTGGCTGGCCGACCACCAAGTGAGTCATGCGGTGATGGAGGCGACCGGCCAGTGCTGGAAACGGGTCTGGGATGTGCTGGCCGAGCGCGGCTTTGAGCTGATGCTGGTCAATGCTCGACATGTCAAGATGGTGCCCGGCCGCAAGACGGATGTGGCTGACGCGACGTGGTTGGCTGAGCTGCTCGAGCACGGCTTACTACGGGGCAAGCCGGGCAGATCTTGCCCGGCGGTTGGAAGTCCAGGATTGATGTGATAGCTACAGCTCGACTACGAAAGCTGCGCGCGCACGTGTGCGAGCACTCGGGGCTGGCGGCGGGTCGGGTCGCGGCCCGGTTCACCCATCGTGGCGCGACCGGGCTGATCGCGTGGCCGAGCGCCGAGCCGGTGTTCGTTGCCGCATCACGGCCGGGCGATCACGGCGCCGGCCAGCAGCGCGGTGTCTTTGTCGTGGTCGCGGCCGGTGCGGGCCCGGCGGTGCTGCCGGGGACTTTTGGCACGGGTGGAGGGACCGATGCCTCCTGATGGGTGGGGATCTGACTCCTAGCGTTAGTTCGCATTGCGGGCTCGTGTTGGTGCCGGTTCGGCGCGAACGCGATGCCTTCGCCGGCTGACGTGCTGACTGAAGGAATACGACCATGCCCGACCACCCTTCAGATCGGATCGTCGTCGGAGTCGACGGGTCCGCCCCGTCGGACGCGGCGCTGCGTTGGGCCGCCCGGGAGGCGGCGATGCGCAAGGTCACCCTGACGGTCCTGCACGTCCTTCCCTCCGGGTTACCTGGTTGGGGAATGGGATACGCGATGGCCCCGTTGCCGCCGGATTACGGTGAGATGCAAGAAGAACAAGGCCAGCGCGTCCTCGAGGCCGCGCTCCGCGTCGTCGACGAAACCATCGCGCCGGGCGGGCTCGGGCAGGTCCGCAGCGAACTGGTGTTTGCCAGCCCGGTGCCGACCCTGGTCGATGTGACCAATAACGCGCAGATGATCGTGGTGGGCTGCCGGGGTCAAGGAGCGTGGCGCCGCGGCCTGTTCGGATCGGTCAGCACCGGGCTGGTCCATCACGCGCATTGCCCGGTGGCCGTCATCCACGACCCGGCTGGCGCACCGATCGATAGCCGCGGCCCGGTGGTCGTCGGCGTCGACGGCTCGCCGGCATCGGAGTTGGCTACCGCGATCGCCTTCGACGAAGCCTCTTGGCGAGCAGTGGAATTGGTGGCCGTGCACGCCTGGGCGGACTTTGCCTGGCAGGATTACGTCGGCCTGGCGTGGTCGGACATCCAGGCCGAGGCCGGCGAGACGCTGGCCCAGCGGTTGGCCGGCTGGCGGGAGCGCTACCCCGACGTGGTGGTGCACCGCGTGGTCGAGCGAGATCAGGCCGCCCGCCACCTGCTCGAGCAAGCCGAGAAGGCGCAACTTCTGGTGGTCGGAAGCCACGGCCGCGGCGGATTCGCGGGCATGCTGCTCGGCTCGGTCAGCAGCACTGTTGTGCACGCGGCCCAGATACCGGTGATTGTCGCCCGCCAGCGCTGATCGGTGCGCTCCGCAGGAAGCATGTGCCGTGTGAACGTGACACAGCGGCCCGGCCGGGTCGCCACGGCCCGCGCCCAGCGAGTCCTGGTCAGGGTGGACTCGTCGGCGGCGCGCTGGCGCTGCTGCGTAACCTGGAATTCCTGCCGAACTCGCCGACGCTGATGAACGCCGGCACCGACCTGGGCCTGCTCGCCAGCTGTTTCGTTTTGCCCGTTAAGGATTCGCTGCGCTCGATCTTCACCACTCTCGGGCAGGCCGCCGAGATTTAGCGGGCTGGCGGCGGCACCGGCTACACCTTCAGCCACCTGCGACCCGCCGGGGATCGGGTGGCCAGGCCGAGCAGCTGCGCCGCCGGGCGTAGCGTCAAATACCGCGCATGATTGAGGAGGCAGTCGTCATGGGTGAACCAAAACCAAAACCAAAACCACCACCGCCGCCACCACCAGACCCGCCGTCAGGCGTCAAGCCCATTGAAGGGGTTGGGACAGCCGTAGCAGCAATGGTGGTGGTCGTGTCGGCGATCGTGCTCTGGCGCTGGCTGGCAGCTCGCGGCCGCGCCGCACGCCAGTGAGGCGCTGAAAGCAGCGCGTGATGCGGCCGATGCGGAGGCGCCGGCTGTTCAGCGCGAACTACCGCGACCGCGCGGTGTCGGCCTAGCGGGCTGCTCGCCGCCTGGTGGCCGCAACGCCGCTCTGCCATCCGCGCACGACCCACCAGACAAGTTTGCCGAAGAGGTGCCGCTGGTGTCGCGACTGCGAGAAAAAGTACTGCCCGCTCCCACCGATTGGTTAGGGTGGCGTCATGTTCGATTGGCGATTCCTTAGGGGCGTCGCCGTCGCCGTCGCGATGCTCGCGGTGGTCCTCGGAATATTTGTCGCGCTCACACACGTCGATGGCGGTCTGATCGTCCATGGGCTGGCCGCTATCGGCTTCATTTAGTGCAGCCGGGTTCGTGGCTGAGCAGCACGCTGAGCCACTTTTCCGCCAGCCCCAAAGTTATTGGCTGGCCGGTGTCTTCGGCGTGACGGAACAGGCCGATAAGTGTGCCAGCTAGCCGCGAACTCGAGCCGGCCCGTCGAGCAGACGGCACGTCTCGGACAGCGCCGGCCCGTAGGTGACCGCACCGCACTCACACCGCCACGTCAGGTGACGGCCGCATGAGCAAGCGATCGAACCGACCAGCATCCGGCCCGGCCGCAACAGGTGACCGCGTGGGCAACGGGTCGGCGGCCGGGCCATCCACTGGCCCGACGTCGACCGCACCAGCTCGCCGACACTAGTAGCCACGAGCCCACGTTAGGCCCGTCTACTGTCGGGCACCATGGGTGACGAAGAAAGCTAGATGAGCGAGATGACCGACGCTGACCGGCGGCGTATTGGCCTCATTCTGTACGGGATCGCGGCGGCAGTCGGGGGCAACGTCTCATGGGGCGCCAAGGACTATCTCGATGTTTGGATTACAGAGCATCGGATGGCCGCTGAGCGTAAAGCGACCGCCAGACTGACCTTCGCGACCTGGGCTCTGGTATTCGCAACCTGCGTACTGGTGGCCGCGACAGTCGCCCTGGTGATTGCGACCGCCGCACACCACTGACTAAGGACCCGAACGGAAGTCGGCCTGCCACCCAAGCGGATGACGGGCCAACGCGCGTTGCACGGTGGCACTATCAGCGATTATCGCGGCGGGCGCAGGATTCCTTGCTGAACGATGCAGTTCTGGTAGGTGCCGTACGCGTTAACGCATTCACCGCCGCTATAAGGCGGGATCCCCCCGCCGCCCGGAGCTACTACGGGCGGCCCCGCGCCGGCGCCCAGGACGTCGCCCTGCGCGCACACCGTCACCCCGCCGCTGCTTTGACAATCATTGGACGAATCGGCCGCCGCCGGCGCCGCGACGCTGATGCCAACGGCCGCAGCCGCGACCGTTAGCCCGATCAGAGAGCGCCGCGTTGCCCTCACAAGCTAATTCTATCGCGCACCGGGAGACGCGAATCGGCCCGCCACCCGAAGGATGACGGGCCATGTGCTGCTGTGGCTAGGTCGCCAGTTCTTCCCACCCTTGGGCTATCTGCTTGGCTTCCTCGAGTGTTTCCGCCGGCTGCAGCTGGTTGACCTTCGCGGAGAAGATCTCGTCCGCTCCGGAGAGGCCGACATTCCAGCGCCCCGAATGGTTGTTGATGTCATACAGGCGCTTACCGCTGCGCGCCTGATACGCGTCCTCGTTTATCTTCGTCCACTTCAGTGGCTCGGTCATGGTGCTCATTAAACCTCCGCGATGCGGTCGAGACTCGTCGGCGCTCGCCATGATCGCGCGCACCAGCTGGCGGGCGGCCGCGGCGCTCGTCAACGACTCATCGGCGTGCAACTGGTGCACCACGATCTCGGGGTCCGCGCTGCCGTTAGGGCGCTGCAACCCGCTCACGTACACGTCGGTGTCGTCGCCGCGCTGACTGATGGCCCACTTATTTTCTCGCGGTGGTGGTCTTCTTCGGCGCGGGTGTTCGGTTAGGCATTGGTCGGCTTTGCGGTCAACGCGGCGGTTAGCTCGTCGGATTCAATTGCGATCATCATCTCGCCGCGGTCGGTTGTCTTTTTGCAGTGGGCGCATTGGCGGCCGAGTGTGACGCGGCGTATCGGTTTGCCGTCGAATAGGTCTTCGTAGCAGGCGTGGCATAGTTTCGTGGTCATTGGTGTTACGCGTTCGGGTCTTGGATGTGATCGAAGTCGCGGTCGTCGCGGACGATTCGCCGTTTGTGGATCGCGCGTGTCATGGTCCCGACCCGCCTGGCGTTTGGACGCTGCTGTTGTTGGCTCACCGGGGACCTTCCTGCGTTGGTCATTATGACATGACGGATTAGCGCCGCCGCCGGCGGCAGGCAATCACAAATCGCGATTCTGCGAACTCGTCACCTTACGACGCCGGGGCCGAGCCGGAAGACTGTCGGGGTTTCAGCGGTCATTTAGATGTGGCTGGTTTCGATATGGGGACCAACATATTTGTTTCTCATCCACCGCGGTCGGTGGTCGCCGCCCTGATTTGCCGCCGCGGCGGGCGAACGGCAAGCCGTGGCCGGAGGGGACGCGGTGCGCCGCTCGCCGTCAAGCGCCGCAAGTAGCAGCCATATGCGCACCCACCAATCGCAGCAGATGCAGAACGTGATTGATGGGAGCCGCGGTCCTCGCGGTCTTGATGTTCTTCCTGTTTTCTTCGTGCGCTGCATCATTCATCCGCAGCCAGCACAGTGATGTGACTCCAAACCCGACGACCAACCCACGACGACGACGACGGACGCAGAACAATCTCCCACAAGCGGCTGTTGCAATCACTCCCAGAAGCCGTGATTGGCGGTCCGCTGAGCGGACCGTGGTCTTGTGAACGGCACACCGATCGACGCCCAATGGACCTTGCTGCCGAAGAACGCGAGGAGGTCGTCATGCCGAGTTGGAAATCTCTTACGGGTGTCCCATCCTTCACACCGGACACGATGCTCCTCATGACGGACGCGACGGTCCTGGTTCACGACAGCGGCGGACAGAACTGGTACCGGTTGAAGCCTGACGGCAGTGGCCGATACGACACCGCAAGCGTTGCTTGGTCCGGACCGTTCGCGATGGCCAATTCCAGGCAGTTCTTCGCATCCGGCGTCCTGTCCGACGGGCGGGTCTATGTCGTGGGCGGCGAGTATTTCAACGGTTCGTCGACGCCAAACGATTCTCCTCTGGCCGAGATTTTCGACCCGGAAACCAACACCTGGTCGACACTGAACAAACCAGCCGCGTTCAACTACATTAAGGGCGACGCCATTTCATGCATCCTTCAGGACGGTCGGGTCTTATTCGGCGCGCTGAACACCAACCAAACGGCGATCTGGGATCCTGTCTTCGATACTTGGACCGAGGCCGGCACGGCGCATGGCACCGTTTCCCCCACCAAGGTCGGCAGCAGCGACGAAGAATCCTGGGCCTTGCTGCCCGATGGCACTGTTCTCACCGTTGCCATCGCGTCGCCGCCATACGCCGAGAAGTATGTGCCGTCGACCGACACCTGGGTACCGGCGAACCCTCTGCCGGTGCAGCTTCCGCTGCTCAGTTTGGTCGACACGACAGCCAGTCCGCACAAGACGATCAATATCGAAGAAATCGGTCCCGCGGTTCTGCTTCCAGACGGGCGCCTGTTCTTTGTTGGCGCGACCGGCCACACCGCGCTCTACACACCCCCCGCGATCCCTTCGCAACCCGGCACCTGGGCCGCCGGACACGATTTGCCGCCAGATACCAGCGGCGCCAACTTCAACAGTCCCAATGGAAACATCCAGACCGCGATTGACGCGCCCGCCGTTTTGCTGCCCGGGGGCAAGGTGTTGCTGGCCGGTGGCAACACGGTCCGCGAAGTCAGCAGCAGCGGTGGAGTCAGCTTCTGGTCCAACCCCTCGAACGTGTTCGTTTACGACCCGTCCGCCAACGCACTGACCGCGCTCGCGGCACAACCGCCGTCAAACAGTGTCGACTGCTGGAGGGCACGGTTCCTGTTGCTGCCCACCGGCCAGGTCTTGATGACGACCGAGCAAAGCCAGACGATCGTCATGTTGACCGACCCGGCGATCATTGGCTCGCCGCAACCAGCCTGGAGACCGGCCATCACGGGATTCACGCCAATCATGGCGGTTGGGCACCACTACAAAATCTCCGGTCGGCAACTCAACGGCCTGTCCCAGGCCAACGCCTATGGTGACGACGCGCAGATGGCGACGAACTATCCGATCGCCAAGTTCACGCGCGGTGGTTCGGTTTCGTTTTTCCGTACGTTCGATTTCTCGACCATGGCAGTGGCCACCGGTGGTGTGATCCACAGCACGCTGGTCGAAATTCCCGCGACGGCGACGCCGGGTAGCTACACACTGCGGGTGATCGCTAATGGCATCGATTCCGATCCGGTCAGTGTGCAGATCGTTGCCGCTGATCCGGCGATCGCCGTCAACCTGCAAGATGATCTGCTGTTCGGCACCGTCTGCGATGAGCCACAATTCCTGACTCTTCAGGTTTTCAATGTCGGTGGCCTCGACCTGATCATCGACAGCGTCGCGCGCGTGTCCGGTTCAGCCGCTTTCAGCGTGCTGGCCAATCCCGCGACCCCGTTGACCATCGCGCCGGGCGACCAGGTGGATTTCACCGTGCGGTTCGCTCCCGCGGTGCGCGGTGTTCTGGAAAGCGCCGTCATTCGCATCGTTTCTAATGACCCGGTGCAGCCGAATTTCGACGTCAGCACGAGCGGCGCGTTGGGCACGGGTTCACTCGAAGCGGTGGTCGTCGACAAGGGTAGCGTCGGTCCAGTCTGCGTAGGCCGGTTCGCCGATACCGTGCTGACGCTGAACAACAATGGCCCTTGCAAGCTGAAGATCTTCAGCATCACGTCCTCGTCGGTCGAGTTCGAGGTGCCAGCGGTGTTTTCCTATCCGCTGGTCGTTGGCGCCGGCGTATCGATCGATGTTCCGATCCGATTCCAGCCCACCAGTATCGGCTCGAAAACCGCGCGCATCACGATCACCAGCGACGACCCGGCGAGTCCGAAGCTGGTCGATCTGTTCGGCATCGCCCCCGCGCCGAAGCTGGTCACGATGGTGGCGGATCAGGGCGACTTCGGCAACGTCTGCCTTCGGTCGTTCGGCGACGTGCCGGTCACGCTTACCAACGCGGGACCGTGTCCGCTAACCGTCACCGACATCACATCATCGTCGGCCGAGTTCCTCGTGCCGAGTGTTCTCGCTTACCCGTTCCCGGTCGCGCCGGGGTTCGGCATCGCGGTCCCGATCCGTTTCCGACCCGAGCACCACGGTACCAGCGCGGCGACGATCACCGTGTTCAGCGATGATCCCTCCGGTCCGCATACCGTCGCGATGTCGGGTCACGTGCCGTCTGGTCGCCTGAGGGTATGTGGGTCGACTTACTTCGGCGAAGTCGATTGCGGCATAGCCCAAAAGACGCTCTCGATCTGCAACGTCGGCGATTGCCAGCTGTTCGTGTCGAGCGTCGAGTTCAGTCGTGAGCGCCGCAACTTCAAACTGATCAACAACCCGTTCCCCGCGACCCTGCATCCGGGATCCTGTTTGGGAGTCGTCATTCAATATCGCGCGGACTGTGAGCCGGAATGCTGTGAACTGGTCATCAACTGCGACGATCCGGATGAACCGCGCAAAGTGCTGGATGTCATCGCGTTCACGTGCTGCGAAACGAAATGCCGGTGCGACAAAATGCCGTGCTGCTGTAACGATCGGAAGAACGAACGCCGCGAGGATTGCTGCTGATTGGAGATATACGACTGCGTCACCAGTCCCGAGTTGACCTATGCCGACAACCGGCGCCTGGTCTCTCCCGGCGCAGGCGTGGGTGAAGTCACGAACTCGGCCCTCACCAGTCGGCGGCCCAACTCGGCGACTCACAACCGGGAAACTCGGACACCGCGTCGAGAACGCCCGCGGCGGCCACGATGACGCGCTTTTTGGTTCCGTTGCGTGCGGTCAGCTCGCCCACGTCCTGCGGCTTGTTTCGCGGGTGGTCAGCCCACAGCCGACAACACCAACCAGCACCCAATCTTCGTCCACCCTGGTGCGCTCGACGACGACGCCGCGCTGCTGGCCTGAATATGCTCGCGAACTGGTTTCCTAACTGGCGGGCTTACAGCCCACGCCGGGCAGGAGGCGTGCACGAGCCGAGTTCGGTCGCCCGCCGCCTTCCGTAAAGGACGGCTAACCTTCGCCTTCGCCTCCCGGCTAGCCAACCCGAGCGACGCACGGCCCCGAAAAGGTGGTACCGGGCCCGGCCACCTGTTCTGGGTGCCAGGGCGCCGTGCCGATGGTCTGCCAGTAGAACATCAGGTTGCCGTCGGCGCCTGAAGCGGCGATCAGCGACGAGTCCCCGACCTGGGCGATCGACGGCACCGAGACGGTGGTATTGCCCGGCGCCGTACCGGGCCCGGCCACCTGTTCTGGCTGCCAGGGCGCCGTGCCGATGGTCTGCCAGTAGAACATCAGGCTGCCTTTGGGCCCCTGGGCGGCAATCACAGATGAGGTCATCGTGGGTCTCCTTCGGTGGCTAATAGTGGTGCGCCCTGCTGGGTCAACAGCTGCGTGGACGAGCCGGCCAGGGTCTTATCGCCGTACGTCGACTGGATGGTCACGGTGCTCCTTCGGTGGTGAGATGAGAACCGGGTTCTCGCAATTGAACCGCCCCGGCATGTCCGGAGACTCCACTTCTTGGGGAGGTTGGGGTCATGTCAGGTGGTTCGTCGAGGAGGTATCCGCCGGAGCTGCGTGAGCGGGCGGTGCGGATGGTCGTCGAGGTCAGCGGCCAGCACGGTTCGGAGTGGGCGGCGATCAGTGAGGTGGCGCGGCTGCTGGGGGTCGGTTGCGCGGAGACGGTGCGCAAGTGGGTGCGCCAGGCCCAGGTCGATGCCGGCTCACGACCGGGCACGACAAGCGAGGAGTCCGCTGAGCTGAAGGAGCTCAGGCGAGAGGTCGCCGAATTGCGCAGAGCTAACGCGATTTTGAAGACCGCGTCGGCTTTCTTCGCGGCCGAACTCGACCGGCCACAGCACTAATCACCCGATTCATCGCCGACCATCAGGGTCACCGCGACGGGTCCTGATGGTCTGCGGTGGGGTGTCGAGTCGATCTGCACACAGCTGAGCGAGCTGGGTGTGCCGATCGCCCCATCGACCTATTACGACCAGGTCAACCGTGAACCCAGCCGCCGCCAGGTGCGTGACGAGGCCCTCAAGACCGAGATCGCGCGGGTCCACGCCGTCAACTACGGGGTCTACGGTGCCCGCAAGGTGTGGTTGGCACTGAACCGTGAGGGGATTGCGGTGGCCCGCTGCACTGTCGAGCGGCTGATGGCCGAACTGGGCCTGTCCGGCGCCACCCGAGGCAAGACCCGCAAGACCACGATCGCAGACCCGGCCGCGGTGCGTCCGGCTGATCTTTGTCCAACGCCGGTTTGGTCCGCCGGCACCGAATCGGTTGTGGGTCGCCGACCTGACCTACGTGTCGACGTGGTCGGGGTTCGCCTACGTGGCCTTCGTGGTCGATGCCTACGCGCGCCGGATCCTGGGCTGGCGGGTCGCACCGACGATGGCCACATCGATGGTGCTCGATGCGATCGAACAGGCCATCTGGACCCGCCAACAAGCAGGTGTTCTCGATTTGAAAGATGTTGTCCACCATACGGACCGGGGATCACAGTACACCTCGATCCGGTTTACCGAACGCCTCGCCGAGGCGGGCATTCAGCCATCGGTCGGGGCGGTCGGCAGCTCGTATGACAACGCGCTGGCCGAAACGATCAACGGTCTGTACAAGACCGAGTTGATCAAGCCCCGCAAGCCCTGGCGCACCATCGAGGAAGTCGAGCTGGCTGCCGCCGAATGGGTCCACTGGTTCAACCACCGCCGGCTCTACCAATACTGCGGAGATATCCCACCCGCCGAGCTGGAGGCGGCCTACTACGCTCACTACCAGAGACCAGTCGCCGGCTGAGTTCTTACATCCGGAAGTCTGCGGACTCACCTGGGCGGTTCACACCTCACCAAGCGGCTGGGGTTGCGGCCGGGTGCGACTGGCGGCCGGTTAGTGTGGCAAGCCATGACTGTTTACGACACGCTCACCTTCGGACAGGCCGGACCCGTCACCCGAATTGTGCTCAACCGGCCGGACGCAGCCAACAGCATCAACGACGTGTTGGCCCGAGAGTTGGCGGACGCAGCGTCGCGATGCGACGTCGCCGAGACCAAGGTGGTGCTCCTCACCGGCGCGGGACGGTTCTTCTGCGCCGGGGGCGACTTGAAGGCGATGGCGGCCTCGCCGCTGGGTGCCGGCCGATTCGTCAAGGGCATCGCTAACGACCTGCACCGTGCGATCTCGACGTTCGCGCGGATGAACGCCGTGCTGATTATCGCGGTCAACGGCGTGGCGGCAGGGGCAGGGTTCAGCCTCGCGATGATCGGCGATCTCGTGCTGGCCGCCGAGTCTGCGTCGTTCATGATGGCCTATACCAAGGCGGGGCTGAGCCCCGACGGCAGCTCGTCGTACTACCTCCCGCGGCTCATCGGCGTGCGCCGCACTCAGGACCTGATGCTAACCAACCGACGACTGTCGGCCCCGGAGGCGGCACAGTGGGGATTGGTCAGTGAAGTCGTGCCCGACGACGATCTGGCCAGCCGCGGCAACGTGCTGGTTGCTGAAATGGCCGCCGCTGCAAAAGCTTCCAGCGCAGCCGTGAAGAAGCTTCTGATGATGACCTTCGGCAATGGCCTCGAGGAACAAATGGAGATCGAAGGCCGGATCATCGCGGCATGCGCCGACAACGCCGACGGCCGCGAGGGCATCGATGCGTTCCTGAACAAACGCGCTCCGAAGTTCGCCTAAATTGATCAACCCCGCAATCGGCCGTGGCGCACGGCCGACGAAGTCGAATACGCAACTGCCGAATGCGTCGACTGGTTGGACCACCGCACGCTACCAACACTACGCAGACATCCCAACCGTCGAAATGCAACTTGCCTACTACGCTCAACACCAAGCCGAGCAGACCGCTTAAGCCCTCAAACCATGAAGTCTCCGGACTTACCGGGGCGGTTCAGTCGCGTCTCGCGGGTTCTCAGATCAACGCGAGCCACTCCCGGATTGAATCCTTCACAGCCGCACCATCTTCCGGCTCGACGTCTCACCACATCCAGCCGGGCTGGAAGTTCCTCACCGACAGCGCCAGAGGCACCGTTTAGCGTCGTCCGGCCTGCCGACAGCCCGGAGCTTGACGGCGTGGCGGCGTGGCGCACCGCGAAGCCTTGGGTGGCGATGGCAGAATCGAGCGCCGTGATCTTCATGATCAACAGTCAGTCTCGCTCTGGACGTGGCTGACGCCGGTCTTGGCGTTGTGCGGCTTGCGGAATCACGTTGTATGTAATTCGCTGAGATTTCCCCCCGTTTGTGCCCGAGTGCGCCCAAAATGCGCCCACGCGTGCCCCCTGGAGCGGGTGGGCCAAGTGTGGATGGAGATAGATAGGCTTCCCCAAATTGAGGAAGGCCCCGGCGACCGCTTGCGACGGTCCCGGGGTGTGGCCGAACTGCATTCGGCACGAATCGGCGGTGCGTACACCGTTGCGCCGAGGGCACAAGCCCCTATGCGTTGAGCGGTGCATGGTTCATACCGATAAATGTGCGGGTCATACACCCTGTATGGGCTCTCGCGGCGTTGGAAGTAGATGATTGTCGGGAGAACCGTGGCGGCTGGCCGCTCCGTTGACCTCTGAATCTCAAGATCGCGACTAAGTACTACCGCGCCGAAACCGGGCGAGATTGCAGTAGTGCACTACCGAGATCGTCCCACCGCACGCGAGCGACGATTCCCTTGGCACGTGGCTCGGTGATGCGAGCCGTCGCGCTCGCACTCATCGAGCAGGAGATTCCGAGGAACATCGAGTTTGGGGGACCGCATGACCGATCCGGCCATAGCCAATCCGTGCGAAACATCGACGCCGAACAGGTTGAACCCGCCGCCACTGCGCTTACCCAAGCTCGTGCAGGGTATTGGATTCGCTTTCTTTCGCCGTAGGGCGATGCGGAATTGGATCAAGCGACACGGACACATCTTCGAAATCAACGTTCCATTCTTTGGTCGATCCGTCGTCGTTTCTGACCCGGCTCTGGTGAGGTCGGTGTGTACCGCGAGCACCGAACAGCTGATCAACGTGCAGCCGAATCTCAGCAATTGGTTCGGGCCCGGGTCGGTATTTGGGCTTGACGGCAGTCGGCATCGCGATCGGCGCCGGCTGCTCGCACCGGCATTTCACGGTCAGAGCATCAAAAACTACGAGAAGGTTATCGAGGACGAGACACTGCGTGAAAGCGCGAATTGGCCTGAGGATAAAGAATTCCGGATTCTCGAACCGATGAACAGGATCACATTGAACGTGATCTTGCGGAGCATCTTCGGTGCTGATGGGACCGAACTCGAGGAACTACGCGAGATCGTCCCGCCCTATATGAAACTCGGACAGCTCTTGGCATTCGTGCCGGCGCCGCCATTCCGGACCGGACACCACAACCCGTGGGGCAAGCTGGACGAGTTGCGCAAGGCATTCGATCGGATCGTATGCACGCTGATCGACAGGGCCGATGCCGATGCGGGTCTCGGCGAGCGGGCGGACATCCTGGCATTTTTACTGCGCAGTAGGCACGACGACGAAACCGGGATGCCGCGGCTGGACATCTGCGACGAACTGTTGACCCTCATCTGTGCGGGCCACGAAACCACCGCATCAGCACTGGCCTGGACGTTTGAGCGGTTGCGGCGCCACCCAGACGTGCTGGCTGAACTGGTCAGAGAGGTCGATGAGGGTGGCAGCGCCTTCCGTCGAGCCACAATTTTGGAGTCGCTGCGAGTACGCACCGTCATCGATGTGTTTGGCCGCCGGGTCAGTTCGCCGAACTTCGACCTCGGCGAGTGGCGGATTCCGGATGATCGCACGGTGTTGGTGCGCATTGCCGATCTGCACGAGAATCCGCAAATCTTCCCTCACCCCGAACGATTCGATCCGTATCGCTTCCGCGGCACCAGGCCGGCGGCACCAGCGTGGATGGCGTTCGGTGGCGGAGCACGGCGGTGCATCGGCGCTGATTTCGCGATCGCCGAGATGGATATCGTCCTGCGGACGGTGCTGCAGAATTTCCGGATCCAGACCGATGCCGCCGCCGATGAGAAGTCGTATTTCCGGGGAGTCGCCCATATCCCGAAACTCGGCGGCCGCGTAGTAGTGAACCGCCGAAGGTAGCCCATTGTGTCGACTCAGCTGATCAGACCATTGAACGCAGAACGGCTCGAAATCCGCTGCAATGTCGGCGACGCCATTGTCGCGAACTTGGCGGTCCACATTGTCTTCTTCTTTGAGCGGCAACTCGACACGACGGCGCTCACCCGTGCATTTGCGCAGGCGCTCACGAATCTTCCGATCTTCGCGGGGCGAATGGCCCTGGTCGACGGCACGATGCGAATCCGATGTGAGGGCCAGGGTGTGCCCTTCACGTCTGTGTCGTCCGGCCGCACACTCCGTGAGGCGATCCGTTCGGCGTCGCAGGACAGCGGACGATGGCTCATCGACCCGGTGAACGGCGCCACGGCTCGATGGGGGTGGGGCCCGCTGTGCAAGGTACGTGTCACGCAGCTCGCGGACGACGCGACCGCGATCGGATTCTCATGGCACCACGCGATCGGTGACATGCAGACGTCGATGCACTTCATGAACGCGTGGGCTGGCGCCGCTGCCGACAAGCCACTCGCTGAGCCGTTGATCGTAGAAGACCGCGCCGCCTACCTCGACGAGCATCTGGGTGCCGATGGCGCTCGGGAGCCCGGGGTGCGTTGCCTCGGGCTCACAGAAACTGCACGTAGCGCGCTCTACCTGGCAAAGGATGCGCGAAAGCAGCGGACTCTGAGTCTCTACTTCGGAGAAGACGAAATCGCCCGCATGCGCTACGCCTACGGAGACCGGATGCGCTTGTCTGCGAACGACGTTGTGTGCGCGCATGTTTCCGAAGCGCTCATGAAGGCGGATCCCGCGGTGGATCGTCGCACCCTCGCGATCGCCGTGAATGCGCGGAATCGTTGTGGCCTCGATCCGATGCTTATCGGCAATATCATCACGACGCTGAACCTCGACCTGCGACGCGGCGAGGCTGCAAGTTCGATTGCCGAACGCATCCGCCACAACGTGGACCATTTTGCCGACGAACACTGCGACATGCGCACTAACCAACAGTTCCTGGACGCTGCCGGTGCATGGCGGGCCGCCCGCTGTGTATCCACTGCCTTCAATCCGGCCCAGTGGAACCCGCTTGTCTCGAACTGGAGCGGCTTCGGCGTCTACCGCATCCAATTCGAAGACACCTTCACGTCCTACTGCACGCCGTTGATGAAATTACCCGTTGCGGGACTCGGTGCCCTGATGGACGGGGCAGATGGCCGTGGACTGGTCTTTCAGATGGCATTGCCGCCCAAGGAATTCGAGGCCACGTCGAGCCCCGCGTCTCGGGAACATATGCACCGGTTTCGGCGCGCAGGCGACGACATTCCGCGATTGCACCGTGAGATCCACGGCTAACGGCTGCGTCTCACTCGGAAATGGGGTGAGCTGCCGAGCAGACAAGTTATAGCGGGATGTTCTTGTACTGACCGCGCCGGTGTGGGGCCTCGGCCAGTGCCTGCGTGATCTTGCTGCGGGTGTGCGCCGGGTCGATCTTCTCGTCGACCACACCGATCTCGATCGCCAAATCCACTCCGCCGGCGGCAGAACCTGCACCAACTTCTGCGCGGCCTCATCCTGCGACGAATCAGATCGAGACAAAATTCTTCACTCCTGTCCGGTGGCCAGCATGCCTGACCACCATTCAGGCCCAACCGCTTACACAGTCAATGAGACACGCCCCTGCCCGCAGACGACGGCTAGGCGATGCGCGAGATCACGCTGCTGCGGCTGCGCACGCTGCTAGCCCGAGCCCGCGGCGACGATGCTGCCTATCGGGACTTGGTGAGTCGCTATCACGCGATGGCGAAATCGCTTGGCTTCGAAGGACACATCACCTGGGCCCAGGCGATGATCGAGAGCGGGGAATAGTCAGTCAGGATCGCGCCGACCGCGATCGCACTCAGTCGGACCCTTCGGTTGAGAACCGTGGCCGGCGTGATTTGACACCAACCTGCCGCCTCCACAGGCTGGCGTTAAACCACGTCAAATCACCCAGTTCCGCGATTCAACCGGGTGCGGCGCGTACGTCGGCGGCACTCGTAACGGCAGCTGTTGCGACCGAGCGATCTCCGCGACATTGCCTGCGCCAAGCTCGCGTCAACTGGCTCGCAGCACCTCGACTGTTTCCAGCCGTCGCGAATGGATCACGGGATACACCGCGGCGGCCAGGACGAGTACGACCACGGCTGCCACTCCGGTTCGCAGCGGCAGCGCCAGCACATCCCAGTCGATCTTGATGCCGTAGTACACGGGTGAGCCCAGCGACCAGAGGTACGTGAGGCCCACGCCCCCAAGCACAGCGAGGCCAGCGACCAGCAAGCCGAGCAGGGCGGCGTTAGCGATGATCACTGCCTGTTCTTGCCCGGAGGTCACCCCGATCGCCCGTAGCGCGGCTCGCTCCCGCTTGCGTTGCACGAGTCCCAGCACGAACACGTTCAGCACGCTTAAGCCGGCGGCTGCCATCACCACGTAGCCGGCGATCGTGAACGGCTCCAGGAAGCGGGTGATTCCGGTTGTGGCCTCCGAGCGCCACTGTTCGTTGTCGTACACCGAAAGTCCGGCGCCGAGGTTGAGGAAGTCGTCACGGTGGGCGGTCGCGTCGGCGGCGGACGGATAGGCCACCGCGACCTGGTCGCGTACGGCAGCCCAATCAGAACGCGCCAATCTTTCGGAGACCAGGACGATGTCGCCCACTGCGGTGTCATTGATCATCCGTGGAGGAAAGATCCCGGCCACCCGGTACTGCTTCGACCCTTCGACGGTGGGCAGCTCGACCGTTCCGCCTGCGGCGACGCCGAGCCGGCTGGCGGCAATCTCGCTCAGGCCAATCTCGCCTTCCCGCAATCCCTGCCAGAACCTGTCATGGACATCGGTCGGCTCATACAGCGCTTGGCTGTACCAATCGCCCGGCGTGACACCGATGACGAGGCGCGACAACGTCCCTGACGAAATCGTCGATCGCCAGCGCGAAGACACGCTCCGCCCGTCAGCGGCGCCGGTCACCAACTCGAACGTGGAGTCGGAAAGCCGACCGTCCCGCTGATCGAGCACCGATTGGGCGGCAATCAATAAGGCGGCGGGCAGTCGGTCAGCCTTCTGCGCGGCAACCTGCGTGGTGCCGAGCAGCTGCATGCTCTGTGAGCCGATGGCCAAGCTGGTGCTCTCGGCGAGTAGCGCGGCGGAGAAAGCGAACAGCAGCGTGTAGCGCCGAAAATCGGCACCCAGCAGACGCCCGACGGCGGGACGCGCGATCGTCAGCAACTCGATCAACAGCCCGGCACCACGCGGGGCGATCCACACCGTCACCAACACCACCCCGCACAACCCCACCGTCATGCCGTTGATGCCCACGTTCAGCGGCAGCGACCCGCGCTCGAAAATCTTCAACACGACGACGGCGCCCGCCAGCGCGCCCGCCCCGGCGACCAGCGGCCACATCGGGATCGTCCTGGCGCGCTGCACCCCGCCGGCGCTCGCCATCGACGCCAACGGCCCGTCGCGGACCAACCTGGCGGCCGGCCCGACCATCGCGAGGATTCCGCAGACGGTCCCCGCGGCTGCTCCGATCACGATCAAGCTCGGCGTGAAGTGCGCGGCAATCGTGCCACCGGAACCGGCCAGCATGGACTGCCCGAACCGGTCCACCAGATACGTCCCGAGCAGGAAACCGCTTGGGACCCCCAACAGTCCCCCGAGGAGACCCACCACGGCGCCTTCGCCGAGCATCCCGCCGAACAACCCGAGCGGCTTGGCGCCGATGGCGCCGATGGTCCCCATCACCGTCCGCCGGTCCTCGACGGCCAGCAGGATGGTGTTCACGGCGATGAGGATGCCGACGATGATGCCGGCCAGCGCGGAGAGGTTGAAACTCTGCGTGCTGTTCTCGAACACGGCCGGCAGGTGCGGCCGGGGCGGGCCTGCCGTTGCGACGCCGGCGATGACGCGGTCGACGCCGGCCGCGATGTCAACGCCCCGTCTCGGCAGGACGAACGCGGCCGTGGCGTAACCGGGCGAGCCGAGCAGGCTCGCGGCGATGTCCGCGGAAGGGGCTAACAGCACGTAGCCGTCGTTGATGCCCTCGACGCGGTCGAACTCCGGGAACGTCGATCCGAGATGCGCCGACCCTGGCGGCAGGCCGGGGATGCGCAACTCGTCGCCGAGCTGTAGGCCATCCCGCTGGGCAATGGCCGTGGGCATCTCGAGTGGCACGCCGGGGCCGTCAGCGGGCTTGACGTCGCGGGCGCGCTGCTCACAGTTGAACGAGCCGACCAGCAGCTCGATCTGGCACGACCCACCGAGCAGAAAGAACCCGTGGCTGCCGCCGGCGACGTCCACGGGCGTCAAGGCGGCGACAATCGGGACGACCGCCTCCGCCCCTGCCACCTCGGCGCGCAGCCGGTTGACGGTCTCGATCGGCAGCCGGCCGCTTACGTTCGGCGTAACCTCGACCACCCCAATGTCGGCGGCGTGGGTGAGCGACGGGCCGAATGAGGCGAACGGGCGGACGAGCTCGGATTTGAGTATCAGGACTCCGAGGACCACCGTCACTCCGAGCGCGACGCCGATCACGCTGAGCAGCGTCCGGCGCCAGTCGGCGATCAACGCGGCGAGATGGATGCGCCGGAAAGACATCCACCCGGCGCGCAGCCTTCGCATCACCGCTCCCCAGCGGGCGCGGCGGCGTCGACAGCGCACGCACGCCCGTCGACAAGATGCAGCTCGCGGGAGCCGTAGCGCGCCGCGGCCTGGTCGTGTGTCACCATGACGACCGCCGCGCCGTCTTCGTCTGACAGCGACCGCAGCAGATCCAAGACCTCGGTCGACGAATGGCTGTCCAGGTTTCCCGTCGGCTCGTCGGCCAGGACGATCGACGGCCGGGCCACCAGCGCGCGCGCCACCGCCACCCGTTGCATCTGTCCGCCCGACAGCTCGGCCGGCCGGTGCCGCGCGCGGTCGCCGAGCCCGACACGTTCCAGTAGCTCCTCAGCGCGGGCGTCGGCTGATCGGGCAGGCATACCGTCTAGCACCAGCGGCAACGACACGTTCTCCACTGCGGTCAGCATTGGCACCAAGTTGAAGAACTGGAACACGAATCCCAGGTTGCGCCGCCGGAACGCCGCGCGCGCACCGGCGCTCATCGACCACACGTCCTGGCCGGCCACGGCCACAGTGCCGCTGTCCGGTGCGTCCAACCCGCCGGCAATATGCAGGAGGGTCGATTTGCCGGCCCCCGATGGTCCGGTCACGACGACGAATTCCCCTGCGTCCAACGTGAAGTCAAAGTCGACGAGCACGTGCACCTGCTCGTCGCCCCTGCGGTACGTCTTGCCGACGCCCTTGAGCTGCAGTACCGGCTTCACGCTTGGACCGCCGCGATATCCGCGTCGGCCCGCCGTGCCAGGGTCAGCAACTGGTGCCGGTTGCGACGCTTTCCACGATCTGCAGGCCGGTAAGCATCGCCGGCTGCCGAAGTAACCGCCAATGTCCCGTCAGGAAACATCGAATCAGGCCTCCCCCATTTGGTGTTGTGACCGATTAATCGTCACTCGCGTAAGTTGCGACGGGCGCAGTAGCGCGCTACTGCAATCTCGCCCGATCTCGGCGCGGTACTACTTAAGCCCGATCTTGACCTCCCGCTAGCTGTCTGCCCAGACGGCAGGGGCCATCAGGGCAACACGGCACCAACCGCTACGGGTGCACCATGTGGACTCGTTAGGGCCGCTGGTGGGCTGACAGAAAAAACATGCCCTGACCTGCGCAAACACTGGTGCCCCCGGCAGGATTCGAACCTGCGGATGTCTTGACCCGCGGTCAGGTGACATCTGGGGGGCCACTCAGTTACCGGTCTGGCGTCCTTGACCCCGGCATTTCAGCCCGCGACGCGTGCTACACCATTGCCTCGGTGGGCTGGAAGCCGCGCGTGTGCCGAAGGTGATCGTACTGATGGCGAATCTGCACGCCACGGCTTTAGGGTGGCGAGCAGGCGGAGACCAGCATTTGGGGCAGAAAAAAGGTGAACGACCGTGACCGCACGCGACCATCTCGACACCGGCATCGCCGCGCTCGGCTTGCTCGGCGGAACCGAAAACCGCCCCGCCGCACGGGAAGCCTTCCGCCAGGCTGCCGAACTGGACCCCGGCATGTGCGACGCCTGGATGGGGCTGGCCGCCGTTGGGGACACCAGCACTGAGATCCTGCGCCGCGCCCACCACTCCAGCACCACCCTGCACCGCGAAACCCGCCGGCTCGGGTTGCGCGACGACGAACTCGCCCCCACCGTGCCCGCCCCAGCGTTCTTGGAGCTCTACCCCTACACCCCCGCGGGACTGGCCCTGGCCTACATCGCCGCGGTCATCGGCGACGGCGACTACGACACCGCCGAAAAACTCCTCGACGACATCGACTTGAGCCGCGAACCCGCCCAAACCCAGATCCACCGATTCGTCGGCGCCGCACTGCATTACCTCACCCGTCGCTGGACCGACGTGCTGGACTGGACCAGCCGGCCCGTCGCCGCCCACAACGACGTCATCGACGCCGCCACGACCCTGTTGGCCGGCATCGCCCACACCGGACTGGGTCAGTTCGACACCGCGCTGGCCGTCCTCGCGCCGATCAGCCCCGACGTGCACCCCGGCCCGATCGCCGCCGAGGCTGCCCTCTACCGCGGCCTGTGCCATCGGGCGCTGGGCCAAGAAACCGAGGCCCGCCAGGAATTCGCCGCCGCCACCCTCGACGGGGTGCTCCGCCCCGACGCGGCGGCCGCCCTGGCCGACGCCACCTACGGGCCCACCGTCACCACCGCCGACGCCATCGCCGCGCGCAGCAACCGGTGGGACCCCGAATCCGGGCCGTCGCTGACTGAGCTGCGCCAAGCCGAGGAACGCCAAGCCGCCGACGAAGTCCTGCAAGAAGCCCAGGACCGCCTCGACAAGTTCATCGGGCTGACCGCCGTCAAGGACCACATCACCGAGCTGAAAAACATCCAAATCTACGACCAGGCGATGGCCGCGCGCGGCATCGACGTCGGCCCCCGCGAATCCCTGCACATGACCCTGGTCGGCCCACCCGGCACCGCCAAAACCTCCGTCGCCCGGATCATCTGCGAAATGTATTACGGGCTGGGCATTCTGGAGTCACGCGAATTCATCGAAGTGTCGCGCAACGACCTGGTCGGTCAGCACATCGGCGAAACCGAGGCCAAAACCGCCGCCGTGCTGTCCAACGCCGCGGGACGGGCCCTGTTCATCGACGAGGCCGGCGACCTGTACAAGCCCGACCTGGACCGCGACTTCGGCCGCAACGCGCTGGACACCATCATGAAATTCGCCGAAGATCACCGCCACGACACCCTCATCACGCTGGCCGGCTACGCCAAGCCGATGAACGCGCTGCTGTCGGCCAACCCGGGGCTGCGCTCCCGGTTCCCCTACCAACTCGAGTTCGTGTCGAACACCTCCGACGAAGTCACCCAGATCGCAGCGCTTTTCGCCAACGAGACGTTCCGGGTGATCCTGCACCCGGCCGCCGTGGACCTGTTCCGCGCGACCGCGGAATGGCTCTGCACCACACCGGCGTATGACGAATACGGCCAGCACCTGATCGACATCGCCGGCAACGGCCGCTATGCCCGCAACGTCATCGCCGCCGCGACCGCAAAAATGAAGGCCCGCAACGCCTCCACGCTCGGGCTGGACCTCGCCACCGCGGACCCCGACACCGTGCGCACCGTCACCGTCGAGGACATGCGCGCCGCCATCGACACCATCCTGGCCAGCGCCAACATCGAGACACGGCAGTGATGGACGCCCATCACCGACGGGCGGTGCGGTTCTTCTGGACCGTGCTCATCGCGGCCACTTGCGCGTCGGTCGCCGGCAACGCTGCCCACGCCACACTCAAAGCCACCACCGCCCCGCCGGGCGTAGCGGCCGTGGTCGCAATGGCCCCGCCCCTGGTGCTTTTAACTTCTACAGAAGGGGTGTCGCTGCTGCTGCGCACCCGCCAGCGCGGCTCGGCCACCCACCGGTGCGCGCTGGCGATGACCGTGCTGCTGGCGGTGTGCGCGTTCGTGCTGTCCTTCGACGCGCTGCGCGACCTGGCCATCCGCTCGGGCATCCGCGCCCAGCTGGCGTGGCTGTGGCCGATCGCCGTGGACGTCACCATCGCCCAAGCCACGGTGGCCCTGTTGTCCCTCTCCCGAACCGCCCCCGCGGGCGCTGCCGACGTCGACGAGCTGGTCGAGCTGCGCGACGAAACCGCTTCGCTTACAACAGAAGCCGATAACGGCCGCACCGGCGCCGCCGTCGCACTGATCGAGGACAAAGTCACCAGGAAAAGCCCCGAGCTCGTCGAAGCAGTCCTACAGCGCTACGCGGCCGGAGAGAAAGTCGGCACCATCGCCGCCGCCCTCGACGTACACCACAGTACCGTGCGCCGGCTACTAAACGCTCACCGCCAGTACACCCAGACACCACGGAGTCGATCCGGCGCAGTCAGCATCAGCTGACCCCGCGAGATCGCAGTTTCTGGTATCGATGACGCGACGGAGTGGTTGCGCGCGCCTCTCAGGGAATTCCCAAGAGCCTAGTGGTCGCGCATAACGCGTCGTCCGAGCGCGTCAACTGGTTCAATCCCAATATCGCGCACCACCAAGCGACCCGCGATTCGTCCCGCAGCCGCTGTGGGGATGTCTTGCTACGGAATCTCCTTACATACGGACTTAGCGTTGAGCTGCGCCGGTCCGCTCAGCGGACCGCGCTCTTGCGCATAACACCCGGATCGTCGTCCAATCGATACTGCGAGAAAAGGTGCGCCTCGGCACGAAGACGCACGCACGCGGACGTCGCGAGTGCGTCGAAGTGCTCCGCAAACCGCGAAGACGAACTAGCCCATCACTCAGCCAGCCGGTCGTCCCCCCGGAGGCCGGCGGATAGAGGGCCCGATGCCCCGTAGTGGCGCAGACGCGCTCGCGCAGTCACTGTCGGACATCACCGCCGGCTGGACAGCGGCGCCCGGCGTCGATCCAAGTACCGTGACCGCAGCCCGCGTAGCGCTCGCGCGGTCGTCGATAGCAGCTGGGCCCGATGTCCCGCTGCGCCTCCCAGCGACGACCACCGGGACGGCCCTGGCCACGCCGGCGCTGTCCACCGAGCTGCGCCAGCTCGCCGAGCAGGTCCACGCCGCCGGAGCCCCAACGACGATCGCCGTGGTTCGCAGCCCGGCGCTGGCCGGGCCGGCCAACCCCACCGGTGTTCCCGACTGGGCCCGCGGCGGGAAAGTCCTCGACAGCTACGGACCGTTCCAGGATGCTGCCGGCGGGCTGCACTGGGTTGACCAGCTGCCAATCACCACCTCGACGCAGATCGGATTTGCCGGTGCAACAGCACCTTTCGGCGTGGTGCCGGTCACGATCTCATTCGTTCCACTGCCAAGCAACGAGCTACAGCTGAGCGCCGGCAGCGTATGGTTCCTGGCGAGCTTGTTCGGGGCGACATTCCCGGCCGGTGCGTTCACCGGGTTTACCATCACCGGCGGCACTCTCATCTGCACGCAGCCGCTCGCTTACCAGAACGACACCTACCAGGCACCGGCGGGTTCCACGCTCACCCTCACCGCCAACCTCGGGCCCGCCCAGGTGAGCGGCAGCGGCGGCGGCTCTCCCGACGCCACCGCCGCGACCGCCCAGCCACCCACCGCGATCGTCATCGAGTTCACTGCCTCGACAGCCCTGCTACAGACGGTCGGCTTATCCGGCGCCACCGCGTATGGCACGAGCGTCACCCTGCAGTGGACGGGTGGCACACCGACACTGGGTGCCGTACTTCCCGAGGTCGAGATCCCCTGCACCGCTACGCGTTCCGACTTCGCCTTCGCCCAGGTGCTCTCCGACGCGTTCGCCCCTTCGGGGTCTACGCCGATCACCGACGCCGCCTGGACTCTGCCGCTGGCCGCGACCACGATCACCGCCCTGCCCGAGGCCGCCGGCCCCGGCGCGGCCCGCCTTGGTCTCGGTACAGGCGCAACACTGACCACCGGCCTGCTGCCCGACACAATCGCGATCGCCAGCTGGGTGCTGGAGCTCGGCTCCGGCACCCTGCTCGTCACCGCGAACAGCGCAGGAACGCCGACCTCGACCACGCTGTCCCTCTGGCCGGAAGCCACTCCGGCCGGCCGCTTCGCCACCCTCGAGTTCGACACGGTCACGGACTCGGCGTTTCTGCTGATCGCCTCCACCAACGCCGAATTCACGTACACCACCGGAGCGCTGATCGCCCACCTCGACCGGCCGCTGGATAGCTCAGGCAGCCGGATCCCGTTCACCTCCCAGGGCGGCGGCACCGCTGCGCTGGTCGTGCTGCGCAGCCAGGCGTCCTCGCTGGCCATCATCGCCGGCACGCCATCGATGACCGACCTGCCGGAGCTTTCGCTGACCCTGGAGAACGCCCTACTTCGGGTGGGGTCACCCTCCGCGCTGATGGCCTCGGGCACCCTCACCGGCACCCAGCTGAGCACCGGGGTGCTATCCGAAGCGTTCAATATCGCCTGGATCCTGCCCACGCTGCCAGACCCCTACGCCGCCACCTTCCAGACGCCCCTGAGCGTCGATCCGGACACCGCAAGCCAGCTCGGGACGCTGACGGCGACGACCAGCTGGGACGGCTCGCACCCGCCGCAGATGACGTGCTCCCTGCAAACCACCGACGCCGGCACCTCGCCGAGCCTCGCGATACCCGCGCGCACCGCGGCGGTCAACCCGCAGGGCAGCACCACGCCCGCGGCGACCCCCACCGGGCTGTACCCGCTCGCCCTGCTTGACCTCTCCACCAACGTCGATCTTTTCGGCGTGGCGATCGCGCCGGTGCTGGGCCAGTTGGCGCTGACCGGCTTCGGAGGCGGCGTCCAGAGGCGGGAGGCGTACGACCAGCTGACCGAGGACATGACCGCCTCCACCCAGACCACGCCGGCCCCGTTCGGAATTTCGGACATGACCCTCGTTTTCAACGGCGCCGACGTGGCGGCGTTCGCGCTGCCGCAGGTCACCTGGGAGGCGGTCGAATCCCAGGTGCCGCCGCCAGATCTGGTCCCGCCAGATCTGGTCGGAGACGGCCCGATCGGCGGGCCGGGCTCCGACGGGCCGCCGCTGTTGCTGGCGGCTCCGGACAACCAGCAGCTCGTTGCCCTTGCGCCCCAGCCGGTGCTGACCAGCAGCATCAGCAACGTGGCGGCCGGAGCACCGTTCGCGGCGATCTTCAGCCTGCCGTTCGGGTTGGCGGCAGTGGTCGCCGAGCCGAACGCGCCGCCGCCGCGACACCCCGGCCGCCGGCGTCGGCCACCACTCTCGCAGTTCCTCGCCCAGGGCGGAACGTTCACCAGCCCCACGTCGACCTTCCCGCTGAACGCCTCCGCCCAGCTTTCCGCCGCGGTTTCGCTGACCGTCGCCCCGACCGTCACCAGCGCCGTCAACGGCGCCGACCCGATATTCGCCGGATTCCTGCTGCCGGCCGGCGGTGACAGCGCAGGCACCTATCTGTCCGATATCCTCGGCCCCGCGCCCGCGCCGCCGGGCTTCCATTTCCCTCCCGGCTCCTCCGGCTCGGTGGAGGAGATCCTGATCGGCGACTTCGGGCCCTTCGGCGCCCAGGCGGGCGTCCCGCTGGAGCGCATTGACTTCTCCGGCTACGGCACGAGCATCTTCAGCGAGTGGCTCAACGGCGTGGGGGCACCGCCCAAGATCATCAAGGTGCAGTTCGAGACCACCCGGGGCCGCACCGCCTATGAGGTGATCCAGGCACAAAGCGTGATCTACCCGTACGCCATCAGCGTTGTGCGGACGATCACGCTGCAGCGCGGCAACGCCGGCTGGGTGCTGCGCACCGACAGCGGCTGGCAGGCGGTTTCCAGCGGGCTGTTCCAGTTTCCTGCCACCGGCACAACCCCGTACGCGGGAACGGTGCATCTGGGCGCGTTGCTCGGCGTCTTCAACGTCCGCAACATCGCCGAGCAGGGCGGCCCAATCCTCGTCGACGGGCTCACCTATCAGGGCGTGTCGTTCGACGCCGACCTCGGGGTGACCAGCGATCTGAACGTCAGCACCGGCGGCTTGACCGACACACCGCCGGGCCAGAGCAACGCGATCACCGTGGTGCCTTCGCAGCAGATCCTCGGTTACGTGCAGCTGCTTCCGGTCGGTCAACCCCCGACACCGCCGCAGCTGGGCGACCTCGTGTCGCAGCACGGCCCGTTCACTCCGGCCGTGTCGTTCATCGCGCAGGTGGGGAGCTTCGGTGCCGGCACGGCGGGCACCGTGCTGCGCTGCTCGGCGTTCGAGGTGGGAGTGCTGAGCACCAACGTGTCACCCTCACCCACCAATCCGCCGCTCGGTGTGGCGCTGCGGGGGGCCCCGCAGATCCCGCGCGGCGGCGGCTGGAGCATGGGCGTGCGCAACTACCAGAACCAGGCCCCGTCGTCGCTGCCCGATGACTTCCCCGTCCCGCTGGTACAGAACAACGCCACCCCCGACATGTGGAACATCGCCGACGTCGCCGACATCGGCTCGCTGCAGCAGCCCGCCAACCTGTACAGCCTGATTCATGCCACCGGCACCAACAAGGTGCTGTTCGAGGCGCCGCAGATCCCGGCCACGGCCAGCGCCGCGGGGAGTTCGGCGGTGCCCGGGCTGCAGTTCCCGCCCATCACCCCGCAGTCCGGCGGCGTCGCCAACCCGGGCTCCCCCAACCTGGGCGACCTGGCGTCAATCCTCGGTTCCAGCGGGCTGTTTCCGTCTCTGTCATCGGCGCTGTCGCTGCTGGACGGCGAGTTGCCGCAGATCCAGACGACCCCGGACGGGATCACCTACTCCAAGAACAACTACACCTTTCCGGTCGACTCCAGTGGGGACCCGACGGCGACACCGATCGTCAACCTCTCCAACATCATCGTCATCACCCTCGTCTACGCCGACACCACGCAGTCGTCCCCGACCCTGGCCACGCTGGACTACGCGGTCGACTCGACGGCGTCGCCGAGCTGGACGCTGTCGCTGGGGCCGCTCTCCGCACAGGTGACGGTGCCGGCATTCGGCAAGGATCCGGTGCTGACCATCACCGGCAGTTTCTACGCCGATGAACACACCAAAGCGGGCCTGACCAACCTCAACGTCACCTTCGGCAGCGCGTTGGCCCTGGTCCAAAACGTGTTCAGCGACCTGCAGGCGCTGGCCGCCTACCTGCCCGGCGGCGTCGGCGCCAACCTCGATGTGTCCGTCTCGGCTGGGCAGCTGACCGTCAGCGACACCTTCACCGTCGCTGACCTGCCGCTCGGGCTGGGCGACCTCACCGACGTAAGTCTGGACCTGGGGCTGGACGTCACCCTCAGCCCCCAGTCGGTCAACTTCCTGGTAGGCCTCGGCTCGCCGGGAAACCCGTTCAACTGGATCGCGACCCCGCTCGCCGGCAACGGGTTCATGAACTTCGGCGTGCAGGACAACCTGCCCGCCTTCGCCATCCAGGCCGGGATCGGGCTCGGATGCACGATCGACCTGGCCATCGCCGAGGGCTCGGCGTCGGTCACCATCGCCCTCGACCTGGATGTCACCACCAACAGCATCACGCTGGTGGCGATCCTGACCGGGCAGGCGTCGGTCGACGTGCTCGACGGCCTGGCCAGCGCGTCGATCACACTCTCGGCGTCCCTCGGCTTCAGCCTCAGCCCGCTTCCCATTCCGACAAACAATCCGCCGCCGCTGACGATCCCCAGCACGGAAATCGACCTGCTGGCGTCATGCTCGGTCGGGATCCACCTCTCGGTCTGCTGGCTGGTCAACGTCAACTGGGACGGCACCTGGCAATTCGAGCAAGGTTTCACCACACCTGCGTTGACGGTCGCGACCTGAGTAGGCGAGATGGCAATCGACAAACTTCAGCTGAGCCTCATGGCATTCCCGCAGGCGTGGACGCCGGCGGCGACGCCCACCGGCGACGCCACCTTGGCGGTCAACGTGCTGGTGCTGCCGGTCGGCGATCCGCGGCAGCCCCTCGGAGCTGGTGGGGCCGCGTTCGCCGGCACCGCGATCCACGTCGTCGCCAACGTCTGCGACCAAAGCGGAGGGCTGCCGACCACCCACACCACCCCGCTGGTCAGCCGCCCGCTGGTGCTGACGCCCCCGCCGGGGGCCACCAACCTGTTCGACCAGCTGCATCAGCAGTCGGTGGCCAAGGGCATAACCCCGACCACCGATGCGCCTAGCGTGACCTCGAACGCGCAGATCAAGAAATCCCTGCCGGCCAGCTACACCAACGCCGTCCCGGTCGAGCAACCGGGCCCCAACACCGAGGTCGGCGACGGCTACGGCTGCGCGCTGCGCGCCCAGGCCCCCCCACCGTACGCAAAGAACGGGCCGCCGAACTGGTCCACCCCACCGATCGGCCCGGACACCACCATCGCCTGGGGCCAGATCCTGTCGCTGACACTGCGCCAGCCGGTCCTGGCCCAGGCGCTGGGCCTGGTCTACCCGCTGACGATCCCCGTCCCGGCGGCCACCCTGACCGGCGGCGGCTTCGTCTACATCTCGCTGGACACCAGCAACCCCTCCAACCCCTGGGTCGCTCAGCTCGCCGCCGAGCCCGACTTCGTGCGCAGCTACGCCGCACAGCTGCCGGCCCTGACATCCACCGCCCGCGCGTTGTTCGCCGCGACGCTGGTCCCGGTCGTGGCGTCGCCGATCAACCTGGCTAACGCGCAGCGCGAAGCCGCCATCTATGACGACGGCTTCGTCCAAGTGGTCCACAGCAACCAGCCCACCACGATCGACGCGGCCACCCTCGGGGCCGGGATCGCGCCGGCCACCGACGCCGGGATCCAGCTCGGCTGGGACGACGAGCAGGTCACCGCCTGGCTGAACGGCCAGCTGGACCTGCTCAACGTCCGGATCGACCCGACCAACCCCGCCTTCGCCGATGTCGCCGAGGCTCCGCTCGGTGTCCAGGGCTACCGCATCGACGTCCGCCCGGCCGGCGCCCAGCACAGCTGGTCTTCGCTGTGCGAGGTGATCGGCACGGTCGGGTTGCCCCTGCAGCCGAACACCCCGCCGACGCCGACCCCGATCGACGGCGAGCTGTGGCTGGCGCCGGCACCGGTGCGTCCGAGCACGGCCGATCCTCCCCCCAACGACGCGCCCGCCTGGCTGCCGCTGTACTTCGCGCTGTGGAGCGGGGGCAGCGTGGTGCTCGGCGACCCGGTGGTCCAGATGCTGGCGGCGGCCTTCAGCGCAACGCCGACGTCTAATCCCGTGAGCCCACCGTCGACGCCCAACCTGCGGCCCGACCTCAGCGCCGTCCCGGCCCTGCTCTACGGCACCGACTACGACTTCCGGGTCCGGCTGGTCGACCTCACCGGCGGGGGTCCCGGCCCGGGCGCCGAGCCGGTCCACCCCGGCGCGGTGCCGACGACGACCGTCGAGTTCCGCCGCTGGGTGCCCCCCAAGGCGCTCGTCGTCGTCACCGACGAGAACCTGCAGCCCTACCCGGCGCCGCCGCCCGCGCAGCGCACGATCCACACGCTCAGCGTCCGCCGGCCCCGTATCGGCTACCCGGAGGCGGTGTTCGCCGGCGTGGACCCCGCCACGTTCGCGCCCGCGAACCTGGCCACGCTGATCGCCCAGGCGCAGGCCAACGGCGACGTGCTCGACATCGCCGACCCCGACGTCGGGTCGTTCAACGTCATCGTCGAGGCCAAGATGCCGGCCCATGACACCGGGATCGCGGGCACCGCGGCGAGCGAAGTCGACGGCATCTACCGGGTGATCTACGCGGTGACTTTCGATTTCGGCGACGACTCGGACCCCGAAGTCGCGCTGACCCTGGACTACACCGGGGTCGACGACATCGGCTCCATGGACGCACCGGCCGCGGGCGTGACGACGCTGCCGATCCCGACCGCGCGCGACGTCCGGATCCGCCTGCAGCCCCAGTTCGACGGAAAGACCAACTATTACGCCACCGGCGCGCAGATGACCGGCCCGTACAGCGACTACGGCGTCCGGCAACAGGCGGCCACGGAGGACGAGCTGTTCGCCGGATCGGCCGCCTCGCAGCTGAGCGCACTGTACTTCCAGCCCGGCGCCAACATCGCGCAGCTGCTCGCCCAGCAGCTCAACCTCGCCCAGAACGGGCTGACCCTGTCGGGGACTCCCGGGCAGCGCACGGTGTTCGGGGCCTCCGGTGCGCTGCGGCACGCGATCACCGCCGACGACGGCGCGATCACCTTCGCCAACCTGACCGAGTTGCTCGGCCACTGGATCGTGGCCGTCACGCTGCAACTGAAACGAGACTGGACCTGGGACGGCTTCGCCCAGCCCAGCGCCGCCACCAGCCTGCCGTCGGTCAGCTTCACCCGCGATGGCCAACCGCCGATCGGAGCGATCACCGTGCCCCGGGCGATCCCGACCTCAACGCTGCAGGATCCCACCGCCACCGTGGAGCGTTCGTTCACCCAGCTGGTGTTCTTCGACGCGATCGACCCCAAGCCGGCAGCCGGCAGCTTCCCGGCCGAGCTAAAACCCGTTTACGCGGTGACGGCAAACCTCGAGGCCGCTGGTGCGGAAGTGCTGTCGCTGCCGGTCACACTGCCGATCACGACCGCACCGGTGCAGACACCGAGGATCGTCGCCACCGGCGTGGCCGAGTCGTCCTACACACCCGCGGCCGACTACTCCTCGACAGGATCGCGCTCCCGGATGCTGTGGATCGAGTTTGAGCAGCCGATCGGAGACCCGGACGACAGCTACTTCGGCCGGGTGCTCGCCTACGGACCCGACCCGCTTCTGGCCGTCGAACTGGAACCCCAGAGCTCACCCGGGCAGATGCTGGCCGACACGCTCGAACCCCCGCTGCCGATCGATCCCGAGCCGGTCCGAACGATCTTCCCCGGCCAGACCCCCGACAACTCAGGCTCCGACGCGATGACCGAGCTGATCCCGGCCGCCGGCTCGGCCGGCACCGTCTTCCTGCTGCCGCTCCCACCCGGCGTACCGCCGGACGACCTGCAGCTCTTCGGCTTTTGGACCTACGAGTTCCGGGTGGGCCACCGCCCGCTGGGCGGGAGTCAAACGCCTCCCGCGCAGTGGTCGACCGCCCAGGGCCGCTTCGGCCGCGCCGTTCGGGTCAGCGGGATCCAGCATCCGCCGCCCGAGCTCATCTGCTCGGCCAATCGCAGCGTAACGGGGATCGCGGTGAGCGCCCCGTACGCGACCACGCTGCTCAACGGGCGCCGGGTGTTCAGCGCGGCGGCGGGCGATCCGCGCACCGAAATCTGGTTCATGCTCTACGCGCAGGCGATGCAGGCCGACGGCGCCTCCTACCGAAATGTCCTGCTCACCCACGCCCGCGGAACCATGCCGAAGTTGACAGCGGTCATTGAGGAGACCCCCCGGGCCGCACACCCGTTCCCGGAGGATGCGATCCATAAACGCCTGACCGAACTCGGCCTGTCCGAGACGAGCGCGCTGAGCGTCTTGGCCGTCGAACTGCTGCCCTTCGACGCCCTGCAGGAGTTCGTCCGCCGGCCCGAAGACCCGCTGGCACCGCCGCCTCCAGCGCCGGTGGCCGACCCGCTCGGCGCCGACCTCGGCACCCGCCGGATCCTGCGCACCTCACCGCTGACCGCGCTGCCGTCGGTCTGCTGACACCATCCGCGACCGGCCTACACCCGCGTCTCGGTGAGGGGCTGGCTGTTGTGGCGCATAGGGTTTCAAATCGGCATCTCGTAGCTGTGACAGTCACCGCCGGTCAGGATCAACTCGCCGCCGTCGTGCTCGAACGTGTAGCACACCCAGGGCGCGGCTGAGGCGCCTGCCCTTGTTTGCGTGCCGTATTGGGAACGGATTTGGGAACAAAACGTGGTGAAATCGATTCGGACAAGCGCGACGAGGCGAAACCGCTTGGACGGCTGAACCTCGCTGACCTGCGGTTACTAGACCGACCGCAATGGGGAAACCCCGACCCGTTGGCTCATAACCCAGAGGTCGCAGGTTCGCATCCTGTCCCCGCTACCAGTGTCCCCGCTACCAGCCGAAATGGCCCTCGGAGAATCCTCCGGGGTCGTTTCATACCCGATGGGAACGTTTTGGGAACATTAGCCTTGGTCATCTAACTATCGTCTTCGTCGCCTCGATCCCACCCGTTGCCGATGAGGAATCCGGCTGCCCGCTGCGCGGCGTCTCGGTCATCGTTTTCTGAGGACATGTGCATAGGTTGCGGCAAGAACCCAGCATCGGCGTGCCCGATCCGCTCGCCGACCACCTTCGGGCTTACGCCAGCAAGAACCGGCGCTTAGTCGATCCAGACACGCGTCGAACCGTTCCACGTCGTGGTCGGCGTCGTCGCGTCGGCGAGCCGGTCGGCGAACGCAAGGACCGCCTGCACCACAGTCGCGAAGTCGCGTGGCAGCGTGGCGCCATCGAGTCCGAGTCCGGCGCGGTAGGCGTCGTACGAACGTCTCCTCAGCTCGATAATGTCTCCGATCACCGATGACAATGTAACGACGTCGGTCCCACGATGGTTGGCCGTGGCGATCAGCGCTGCGCGGGCGGCCGAATGCGAAATGGCTCGGTCACCCGTGAGGGTGTAGACGTCGGCGTAGTCGCGCACACGGGTGTTCGCTGGCCCGAGACCGATTGCAGTGGTGATCTTTTCGGCCAGCACGGTCTCGAGTGGATAACCGAGGATTCGGATCGGCTGATGTCCTGGGCGCAGCGCGGGTAGGTCGATCTGTTGCGGTGCCGGCGTAACGGGGTCGCCGAAGTTGACGTCGAGCCGCAGCTTGACGACCGCCGACGCGATTGCGCAGTCCATCGCGACGCGAACCCCGGAGTACAGGTCCTCGTCGCGGATCACGCGCGATGTCACTGTGTGAATGCGGTACTCGACACCGTCGTCAGGTAGTGACTGCTCGGCGATAGCGACGATTCGGGCGACGACAGTCGCGTCGTCGTTGGCGAAGTTCCGCGCCAACCTATCAAGTCAGCAGTAGGGCGACGAGCATCGAACGCCGCCAACAGGATCCCGCCCTTGAGTACGAACTGCTCGGCGTATGGCGAGACAGCCAATCGCGCTAGCCACCGCTCGACCACGTACAGAGCAAGCAACTCCTGCGTAGGGCGGCTCTCGGCACGGGCACGGCGCTGCAGATCCAGGTAGGCGCGCCCGGCCGCCGTACTGCGCGTCGGACGGGTCATTCCGCAGTGGCGACGTCGAGCGCACGGCGCACGGGTCCCGCCACATCAAACATCGATGCAAGGCGCAGCAACTCCGCCGGTGCCGCGTCACGCCGGCGCAGATACCGCTGCAACGCTGCAAGCGCTAACGACTCGCCGAGCCGATGCCGCAGTCGCATCAGATCGATCACCGTCCGGGCGGGAGTGTAGATCCGTACCCACTCGCCCGGTGCCGCCTCCAGCCGCGACAACCCAACCTCGAAAGTATCGGCAGCGAACCGAAATACCCCTGTCGGTGGATACGTGATCCGCGGTGGGCGGTGCCACGTGGGCACGGGAATTCTTGTGGGATACAGCCCCTCAGGTGCCGTGATTTGTGTGAGTAGAGGGACGAATAGACACGAGCGCGCTCGATCCTCTACGTGTCAGCCAGGCCTCTCGTCAACCGTTACAGAGAGACACGTCCGAACGCTCAACTCTTCGGCGGGCGGGTCAGCGTCGGCGCGGCAATACGGTGAGCACACGCTGGATGTGGTCGCGGAATTCCTGCATGTAGTTGCGTAGGAACTGCGCGGTTGAGTCGTCGGAGACTGAGCCATCGTCGCTGTAGATCTCCGGCTTGAACGTGATGTAGGCCTCGGGCGCCGTCATCTGCCGTGCGTTAGCGTAGCCCAACACTAAACGCAGGCTCTGCTGACCTATCGCTGTGCCAATCGAACCCGGGGAGGCGCCGATGACGGCAGCGGGCATGTGGTCGAAAGAATTCTGTCCCCATGGCCGGGAAGCCCAGTCAATAGCATTCTTCAACGCGCCGGGGATCGATCGGTTGTATTCCGGTGTGACGAACAAGATCGCGTCGGCCGCGGCGATCGCCTCTTTCAGGGCCCGACCCTCGGGCGGGTAGTTTGCGTCGTAGTCCTGGCTGTAGAGCGGGAGATTGCCGATGGGGATCTCGACGAACGACAGGTCATCCGGGGCTAGGCGGATCAGGGCCTTGGCCAAAATCCGGTTGATGGAGGTAGAGGACAAGCTGCCCACGATGTATCCGACGGTGTAGGTGCTCATTGGCCATTCCTTCGACAGGGGATGGGTAGGTACAGCATCTTCGATCGGAGCGCCGCGTCGTGGCCAAATTTCCGCATTTCCACCCGAACGTCACGCACCAGCTGGTTCGACCCGAAAACCGTGCTGGTCACCCGCGCAGGCCGGGCTGCTGGCCGCGTTGATCGGGGTGCAGCACGGCCTGGACACCAAACCCGAGGCGGTTCATCGACCATAACGGCCCCACCGCAAAGGGGGCACATTACGACTTATCAACAATCTGAAGTGCCTGTCGAGAACGCAGCACTCGCTCAAATGTTTTCGGGGTGGCGCGATCAACACCTGCCCGACGGCACCAACATTCTTCTGGGATACACCCCTGACAGGGCAATCATCACGGGCAGGCACCGAACGGAACCAACCGTGAACCGAATGTCGCGGTTCCGCGTCTTCCGAGTTCACGCGGCAATAATCTGCAATCCATGAAACGACTCATCGCGGGCCTAGCCACCGCTGTGGTGGTGTCCGGCGGTGTGGGTCTGGCCGCACCCGCCCAGGCTGACCCGTCCTATTGGCACTACTGCCCAGGGCAAAACTGGCAGTACACGACTCCGGTTCCGCCAGGAACGGACTTGAGCGTGTGCCACTGGTTCGCGGCTACCCCTGCTCCCGGCCCGTCGGGCGGCGTGACGTGGACCCTTGTCGAAGTTGATCAATCCCAAATACCCGAGAGGTTTTTGGAAACTTCGCCAGGCTTCCCGTGGCCATGAAAAAGTCCCCACTTACGGGAGACCACAGCTGCCGGATCGGCCCGCATCTCCAATCGTCGGGTGTAACCGCTGCACCGCCTCGTGGGTCAGTCAGCACACGGTGGCCCTCCACCGCCACCAGCTCACCAGAGCACAGGCGCTCCACCATGTGCGCCAACTACCCGACGGCACGGCGATCTGCACCGCAGGGGGAGCTCGTCGCTCAATTCGTGAACCGTCGCGGCCGACCGACAACACACGATCGCCACCGACGATCGGTACGCGACCGCGAGCAGATCCGGTTCACTGGCCCAGGGGCGCGTCGGCACGCCGGAACCCCCACGCGACAACTCAACGACGTCACCACTGTCGCGCAAGGCATACAACACTCGCGGATGCGCCCCGCGAGCCAAAGCTGTCGCCGTCGTGAATGTGTCGGGCAACGACTGAACCCCTGCCATGGATAAAAGTGGCGCACGTATTACCTGTCAGTGCAACACTTTATCCAACTGGAACTGCCTGCCGCGCTGGCGCCGACCGGGCGTAGCGGGTTCAAGTCCCCACAGACACTCCTTGTGCGCCACTGTCGCGTGCGAAGGGTGAGCGGCCGTGGGCGTTGGGAGCTGCATCGTCTCGTAGCAGAATCGGTCGGCGACACCGGTGGTGCGGGTCGTGAAGCCGGGTTGTCATTTGTTCAGGCGTTTTCGCGTGGTCGACCCCGCTGTCCCGGTAACGCTACGCCGCTGACCTTTCGAGGATGTGGACGCCGCAGGCGGAGCCGAGACCGATGACGTGGGCCAGGCCGACCTTCGCGTTTTCGATCTGGCGGTCGCCGGCCTCGGCGCGGAGGTGGTGGCAGATCTCCCAGATGTTGGCGATTCCGGTGGCCGCGATGGGGTGGCCCTTGGACTGCAGGCCACCCGACACGTTCACCGGTGTCGAGCCGTCACGCCACGGGGCACCGGAGTTGAAGAACTCGGCGGCGCCGCCAGCTTCGCACAACATCAGGTTGTCGTAGTGCACCAGCTCGGCAGTGGCAAAGCAGTCGTGTAGCTCAACCAGGTCAAGATCGCTCGGGCCCACGCCCGCCTGCTCGTAGGCGGTAGCGGCGGCATTGCGAGTGAGCGTGTTGACGTTCGGCAGGACTTGGCAGCCCTGCTCGTAGGGGTCGGTGGTCAGCACCGACGCCGACACCTTCACCGCCCGCCGCCGCTGTTCAAGCGACAGCGACTTCAGCGTCGCGCCGTTGCACACGACCGCGGCCGCGGCGCCGTCGCAGTTGGCCGAGCACATCGGCCGAGTGTTGGGGTAGGCGATCATCACGTCGTTCATGATCTCCTCTAACGTGAACTTCTTCTGATAGGCGGCCAGCGGGTTCAGGGTCGAGTGGGCGTGGTTCTTCTCGCTGATCCTGGCGAACAGCTCGAAGCTCGTGCCGCCGTATTTGTGGCCGTACGCGATGCCGATCTGGGCGAACACACCGGGCATGGTCTCGGTGCCGATCCGGCCGTCGATCGGCGCGACCGCACCGTAGCGGCCCGACGGCGTCCACGTGTCGGCGTCCTCTTTCTTCTTGCCGCCTCCGCCGAGCAGGCCGGCGCCGGCCAGCTTCTCGACGCCGACGGCCAGGCCGTAGTCGACTTCGCCGGCCTTGACGGCCATGACGGCGGTGCGCAGCGCGGTGGCCCCGGTGGCGCAGGCGTTGGCCACGTTGTACACCGGGATGCCGGTCTGGCCGATCTGTTTCTGCAGCTGCTGGCCGATGCCAGCGCTGGCGTTCATCAAGTTGCCGGCCGCCAGCACGCCTATGTCGGCCATGGTCACGCCGGCGTCGGAGAGCGCACCCATGGCGGCCTCCGCCGCCAGGTCGACAGCGTCGAGATCGGGGTGCTTGCCGAACTTGGTCATCCGGATCCCGAGGATCCAGACCTCGTCGCTGCCACTCATTCTCGGTGCTCCTTCGTCAGGTGATCGGTGATGGTGGTGGGTCGGTGTTCCATTAGTGGTCGGGCCATGCTCGGCACGTCGACGCGGTCACGCGATGGGCTCGAAGCCGAACCCGATCGCTTCGGTGCCCTCAGTGTCGGTGCCGATCGAGTAGGTGGCGAGCCGCACCTTCATCCCATCGTGCGCGTGCTCGGGATCGGGCTCGACGTTGATGAGGTTGCCGCGGACCTGGGTGCCGTCGCAGTCCACCACGCATGCCACGAACGGGGTGGGGATCCCAGGTGCCGCGAACGCGACGATCGTGAACGTCCGCACCGTGCCCTCGGTCGAAATCGGGACGGTACTGAACTCGGTGGCAAAGCAGTTGGCGCAGGCGTTACGCCGGCCGAAGAAGCGGGCACCGCAATCAGTGCACTCCTGCGCGATCAGGTGCGGCTCGTCGTCGAGCACCAGATAGTCGACCAGTGGGATCTGCCCGGCCATGTGAACCTCCGTTGTTCGTGGCTTTGACGGTAGCGGCGTCGACCTCGTGACGACAGATCGGGTCAGTACCACACGCGTTCTCCAGGTGCGAAGCCATCTCGCCGACGGGGTAATTCATTTGCACCCGACCCGCACGGCCGTTGAGCCGGCGCCGATCCACGTTGAGCGTGCGGCAACTGGCCCCACTCTCTTGGCAGCACTTGCTGCTTGCTGTGTTGGGAACCAATTTGGGAACATGCTGAAATCGACGCGATGATGCGCGACGGTGTGAAACAGGTCGGAGGGCTGCACGGGGCTTGACCCGCAGCTATGAGACCGGCCGCAGTGGGGGAGACCGCGACCGGTTCGCTCATCACCTAGAGGTCGTGGCATCGCTCCCGTCCCGCCCCTTGTCGTTCCGAGGCCCGTGATGGATCCCAGCGGCGTACAGACCCGAATCAATTGTCGTTTATTCGACGCCAATGACCCGGAATGGACCGGAATTGCCCGGATCTGGTCGGAGCGATTGGGCCATCAATCATCTTGGGGCACAATGGAAGACAGGTCACAACCGCTACCATCCAGATCGATGGGTCGGTAATCCGTTGGTCGCGGGTTCGAGTCCCGCCCGCCCCACCAGATAATCCCACGTTCCTACACGGGGCCAGCAGGGTACGCGGCAGTGGATCACGCCCGCCGACCCCGAGGGAAACGGAGTTCTGCGTGGCCTAAGCGCACCGGATTGCGCCCGGCGATCCCGCGGGAGAGCATGACGGAATGGCCGGCTACGTGAACGTCCGGGCATACGCCGAACTCAACGACTTCTTGGGACGCGAGTCGCGCGGCCTGACCGTGCGCCGTCCGTTCCGGACCCATCAGACGGTCAAGGACGTTCTCGAGGCGATGGGCATTCCGCATACCGAGGTCGACCTCATCCTGGTGAACGGGGACCCGGAGGACTTCGCCCACCGGCCGACCGTCGGCGACCGCATCGCCGTATACCCGGTGTTCGAGGCGCTCGACATCGGGTCGACGGCCCGGCTGCGGCCAGTGCCGCTGCGTGATCCGCGCTTCGTCATCGACGTGAACCTCGGTCGGCTGGTGCGGCTGCTCCGGTTGCTCGGGTTCGACGTGTGGTGGTCGAGTGCCGCCGATGACCGGACCCTGGCCGACATCAGCCTGGACCAGCAGCGGATCCTGCTGACCCGAGACCGTGGCCTGTTGAAGCGTCGCGATATCACGCACGGCCTATTCGTCCACTCCGACCAGCCCAAGGAGCAGACGCTCGAGGTGATACAGCGACTGGACCTGCGGCAACGGCTGGCGCCGTTCACCCGGTGCGTGCGGTGCAACGGCAGGCTGGCTGCAGTGACCAAGGATGAGGTGATCGATCACCTCGAGCCGTTGACCCGCCGGTACTACGACGAATTCAGCCGCTGCGGAGAATGCGGGCGGATCTACTGGCCCGGTTCACATCATGCAAGGTTGGTCACTCTGGTCGAAGGACTCCGCGACCAGCTCTGATCGACGGCTCACGCGGTGAGCTTGTGCAGCCGCTCCACTCCGGCGTTCAACAACCGCGACGTGGAACTGCCGACCGGCACGCCTGCGATTCCTTGGGCGGTATGCCCAACTGACTGGTCGCACGTGTGCGTGCGGAAAGCCGTGTTAGCCTGGATTTTTCGCTGAAGTACGATGCGTGATGGGGTGTCGATACGCGAAAGTGCCTGTCCTGCAAGGCATAATGGGACTTCTCTAGGGTTCCACGATGCTGGCGGGAAGGCACTTCGCAAGTGAAGAGTAGCGAATCAACGTAACAACCTGGATGAACAGTTACTGCAGCTCAGAGCCTATTTTCGCGGGTTGATGAGGGGTGTGTGCATGTATGGACCCTAATCTTGCTCGCTCGCCCGCACGCGTGACTGGCATTGGTACGTCAACCCCGACGGATGCGGCGCGGCCGAGTCGCCTGTGAGCGATCAGGGCCGCTCGAAGTGCTGGTAGTCGATCGGAGTCGTCCAGTAGCCACCCCACCGCCACCCACGATCCGTGAAGACGTGTACGGCTGGGTCGCCGTTGTGTAAGAGTCCCGGGTCGGTGCGGCTGCGGTCCAGGTATGCCGCCGCGTTCTTGGGTTGGAGTGCTCCGTTGCCGTCGATGTACGGGTTGAGAAGCGGGTTGAGGTCGATCGCCCGACCGTAGGCGTGTTCAGACCATTGGTTGGTTCCTGGGATGCCTCGGCAGTTGAACGCCGAAGTGTTGTTGTCCTCCATGGATAACTCATCATCAGCGCCCGGATAGTGGTCGACCGCGCGGATCTTCTCGATGGGAAAGCGCAGTCGGTCAAGCTGCCCGAAGATCGTGATGACCTCCGGCCTTGCCGAGCTGGCAGGCCACCAGCCCGAGTGCCCTGCGGGCTGTGCACTGCCGCGGTCAGGGTGGG
Source organism: uncultured Actinomycetota bacterium (assembly GCA_963811535.1). Lineage (GTDB taxonomy): Bacteria > Actinomycetota > Actinomycetes > Mycobacteriales > Mycobacteriaceae > Mycobacterium. The sequence continues at coordinate 2,043,540 of CAWERF010000006.1, forward strand.
ACCGTTGGGCGTCTACCGGATCGCCGCGACGTGGGAGCGGACTACACGGCGCCCTCGTGGGCTCGAGATCGAGCGGTCGGTCAATCCCGGCCACACGCGGCCGCCGACTCGCCGACGGCAGGTCTTCTGGCTATTGCACCTTCCAGTGCACCTTCCAGCGGGCCATGGCGCCCCGGCTCGCCCGAGAGACTGCCTTATTTCAATCGCCGACGCGCTAGCCGGTCGTTTGCGCGTCAGGCTCCGCTGCGCTGCGCAATTTGCGCCGGGCATCCAGCAGGCTCCACCCTGCCAAGCCGAAAAAGAGTAGGGCGATCGGCAAGGCCTTCGGCCCGACGCTGGGTGTGAACATCGCCCACACCGCCAGGGCGCCGAATATCGCCAGCACGGCCGCGACGGCGAGGCCAATCATCCCGGCCTGCTTAGCGTTTCCGTACATCGGCCGGCGCTCGCCGGGCGGCAGCCGGCGGTGGCGGACCACGGCGAGCGCCAGCAGCCCGACCCCGATCGCCGCGATCACGAGCCCCGACACCAGGTGACTCACCTGGTGTGTGTCGCGGTAGTCGAGCGCCCGCACGCCCCCGAAACTGAAAACGATCAGGCCGACGAAGTAGAAGACGCGCACCGCGGTCATCGGTTCCCCATTTCCGCGCCTCATTTGTCATGGTCCAACGCGTAGCCGCCTCCGCCGGTGAGCGCGCCGCCCACGCATCCGCCGGCGATGACCGCGGGATCCAGGGGCCCACTGATCAGGCCGCCGATACCGGCCGCTGTCCCGGCCAGAACGCAGCCCGCGCCAGCCTTTTTCAGCATCTCCCACAGGTTGAACCGTTGAGCATCGTTCAGCTTGCCCTGTACCTCGGCGTCCACCAGGGCGCGGATCTCATCGGGCGTCAGCGAGGCCGACGCACCCTGTTGGGCCAGCTTCTGCAGCAGTGACGTCACCGGGTCGTCGGGCGCTAGCGGTGCGGGCGCCGGCTGTGGCATCAACAGCCCACCGGTCGGATCCGGCGGCACCGGCGGTCCCGGCGGCGCGGCGGCGGCCACCTCGGGAGGCACCGGAAACGGGCCGATCTGTGGTGCGGTGCCCGGCGCGGGCGGCGGGGCCGGGGCTGGGCCGCCGTCCTGTTTGAACGTCACACCGCGCGCCGTGAGCATTTGGTTCGGGTTGGCGCCGTCGTCGACGATGACGTCGTCGGGGCCCGACGCGACGCCGGTGTCCGGCGAAGGGGTCGAGCGGTACCCGCCGGTGGCTGAGTTGATGCCAGTGGCGGCCATCTCGGACTGCTGCGCCCCGCCCTGCACCACGGCTTGCCCGCGCCTCAACTGGTTTTGCAGATACTCGGTGAGTTGTCGCCTGCCAGCGGAGGTGTCGGTAGTCGGTGCGATCGCGGCGACTCCGGCGTGGGTTTCGGCGATGATGCCGTCCATCAGCCTGCGCCCGGTGGCGGAACTGGCAGCCACGGTGTTCATCGCCGCAGAGGTGGCGTGGTCGGCCGGAACGACGCGGCCGAGGGTGTGCACGGCGGCACCAGCTACACCGGTGTAGGCCTCGCCGCCCGCACCGTGCCAATCGGCGCTTGCTGCGCCATGCTGGGCGGCCAGCATCTGGTGCGCCGACGCGACGGCCGCGGTGTTGCTGAATTCGGCTGGTTGCGGCGCCGGCCCGAACAGGTCACGCGCCCGGTACAGCTCTTCGAAGACCCCGTCAGTGAGCCCCTGCAAAGACATAGGCCCAAAGTATCGGGTAAACCGCACCCGGGCCACCACCAGCGGCCCTCGGCAGACGCTGCGCGCGCTACGGCTCGGCCCTAACAGCTAACCCCAGCCGAGCCAAAACCGTTGCGCATCCACCGCCGGCGCCGCGCGGACACTGTTCATCGACGAAAGCCGGCTCAGCCCTGCGCGTTCCAGGCCATCGACTCGTCGAACGATTCCATGTGAATCTTGTGCGAATCACGCCCGGCCGGCACCTCTGATGAGCCGCCCAGCGCCGCGATGAGCTCCTTGATCCGCACCGCTTCCTCTTCGGTGGGTGTCTCACCGGCCTCGAGCTCGTCGAGCAGGTCGGCGCGCAGCCCGATCCCGTTGGCGGCTTCCTGCGCCGACAGCTTCGCGTGCAGGCGCGCAACGTAGAGCTGCTGGCCCAGGGTGGATCCGGGCGCGGCGGCGGCGCGGGCCATCAGGTCGTCGTACTGGCGCCGGACGTCACTGAGCGCCACGACCACCTCCGGGCTGGGCCTGCTGCGGGCCGCCGCTTCGGTCAGTGTGCCCTGCAGCTTGCGCATGCCCGACAGGATCACCTCCACCCGCGACGGGAACTCCATGTCGCCATCGCCGGGCAGCGAGTCGATCGCATTCTCGTACATGCGCTTGGCCGCCTCGGCCATGCCGACGATGATGTTGGCTTCACCTGCATCCGGGCCGTTTTTACCCACGTTCCCTCATTCCTGGCGACAGTTGGCGGCCAACCGTAGACGTCATCGGTTACCGGCAACCCGGTTGACGTTATTCGCCGCCACCGCCGATGTACACCGCGGGAACGGATCACCTCCGGCAGGCCAGCACAGCCTGGCAACCCACTGAAAACAACGGCCGCCGAACGGCATTCACCCGAACCGAAGCGCCGGTTAATTCAGGTACGGTTGCTCGTTGCGGAAGCTGACGGCCTCCACCACGGTGTTGAAACGCTGCGTAGCGAGGTGGATGCGGTCACCGCGGTGATCGATCACGATGTCGGGATCGACGGTGCTGTCGCCGTTGACAGCAATGGACACCCACGCCCCCGGGTACGGGTCGGCATTGCCGTTGTGCACCACCAGCGTCGGCGGCCGTGGCGGCTGGGCGGTCAAATCGCGGCTGCTCCAGATGTTCGACGAGCTCGACCGCATCGTCCAGCGCCCGGTGCTGTCGTAGACGGCCACCAGCTCGCCGGCGGCCGCGGCGCGGCGGATCAGGCGACGCACCGCCACGTCGTCGTCGGTGCGCACCGCGATGCGGGTCGGACCCGACGGGTCCGACAGCGGCATCAGCAGCAGCCCGTCGCCGAGCTTGCCGATCATCACCCCCGACGGGCCCACCACCACCGCCGCGTTGAGGTCGGTGTCCACCGGCGCGCTCGGCAATGCGGTCAGCCGGGCGGCCACGGGCAGGCTCAGCGCCAGCGCGTCCCACTGCCGGCCGGTGAACCGGTTGAGCACCAGCGACGGGGCGCTGGTCGGCGGCTGTGTGGTGCGCAGCCGCACCACCGCCGACGCCCGCACACCGCCCCCATGGCGGCGCAGCGCCACCACCAGGGTGGTGTGCTCGGCCGGATACGACCACACCTCGTCGATCTGGTTGGCCCGCACATCATCTGCGCTGAAGTAGTAACTCGTCAGATAGCCGCGGCCCGGCCGGTGCAGCGCCGACCAGTCGTCGCGGTACACCTGCGACGCGTCCTCCGGACCGCCGACGCTGGCGACGGCCGTTTCGTGCATCTGCGCCGCGGTCAGGATCTGCGCGCGGCACCCGGCCTGACGCAGCGCGCGCACCATCCGCCGGGTGATCGCCGCGGCCGCCTCCGCGGTGTTGCGCCGCCACAGCAGCCCCGTGGTGGTGTCGGCGGCGCGGGTGTCCAGCCGCAGCACCAGGGTGGTGGTGCGCTTGCCCGCCGCCGGGCGCGAACCCAGAAACGTCGAATACAGCCCGGCGTAGCTGTCGGTGCCGGTGCGGCGGCCCTCACACACCACATCGACATCGACCGCCAACCCGAACCGGCGCACCTGCTCGGCAACCACGGTGAGCGGCAACGTGTTCGGGGTCTCGGCGTGGCGGGCGTGCAGCAGCGTGGGCATGTAGCGCTTGCCCCACACCGCGACCATGGTGATCACGGTGTGCCCGTCGACGATCAGCCCGACCGGGGTGCCGTCGACGTCGATGTCGGTGCCGTCGGCGAGCGTGATCTTGCGCTGCCGATGCCGCAGCCACCGCGCCGCCAGCCACACCCACCGCCACAGCGCCAACCCCGCGATGGTGAGCACACACGCCAGCAGCGCCACCACCACACCCACCGCCAGCGCCGGCCAGCCCGCAACGCCAGCCGCCAGCAGCGCGGCGGCCAGCCCAAGGGCGGTGACCTCGCCGGCGATCACCGTGCCCAGCCCGGCACGCACCCCCAGCAGCGGCTGCTTCATCCCTGCCTCCGGCGACGCGTCACCGTCACGACCCAGACCAGCGCCCCGACCAGCGCCACCGCAGCCGCCGTTCCGGCCACGGCGACCCGCTTCGGCCACGGATCCGGGGCCGCGGGCGGCGGCGGAACGTACAGGGGCGCCACCGTCGCCCCCGACGGCAGCTGGTCACCGGGCGGCACATCCCACGTCAACGCGCCCACCGGGTCGACCACCCCGTAGCCCACGACGGTGTCACGGCCCCCGGCCGGCGGGTGCGCGGTGGCCTCCAGCCGGTGGATCACCTGGTGCGCCGACAGCTGCGGGAACTTCGCCCGCACCAGCGCGGCCACCCCGGCCACGAACGCCGACGAAAACGAGCTTCCCGCAATCGGTTTGAGAGTGTCGCCGGCCCCGCCGGTGGTGTCGATGGAGGAGTTGATCAGCTGCCCGTCGGTGGACAGCCCGACGATGTCCGCACCCGGGGCGGCCAGCCCCACCCACGGCCCGTGCAGCGACGCGGCCTGCCCCGACAGCGGCACCCCCAACGAGTCGGTCGCCGACACCGACAGCACATAGTCAGAAAACCACGCCGGGGTGGCGACCGTGGTCACCGAGTTCCAGCCCAGCGGGTCGGCGCGATCGGTCGGTACCGGATCGGGGTTCTGCTTGCAGCCCGACTCGCCGGCATTGCCGGCGGCGGTCACGATCACCACATCGCGGTCCACCGCGGCGTAGCGCACCGCGGCGCCCAGCGCGGCCTGATCGGCAGGGGCGGCCGCGGGCAGGCAGGCCACCACGCTGATGTTGATGACCTTGACCCCCAGGTTGGCCGCGTGCACGATCGCCCGGGCCAGCGAGTTGATGTCCCCGGCGCGCTGCGCGGCCTCCGGGTCGGCCTCGATGCCCGGGTTGACCGGCCCGAACGTGTGCGAGGACTGCCGGATCGACACGATCACCGCGTCGGGGGCGATGCCGATCAGCCCGTCGGGCCCTCCCCCGGGCGGCGGCTGGCGCGGCACCGGCCCACCCGGCCCGCCGCGAGCCACCGACGACGTGATCCAGTTCGGGGCGTCATCCGGCGGCGGCGGAGGCGGCGGCGCCTGCACCGTCACCGGCGCCGGGGTCGCCGTCGAGGTCACCGTCACCGTGGGCGGTGGAGGGGGCGGCGGAATCGGTTTTGGCGCCGGCGCGGCCGCCGGCGGCGGGGCCGGGACCGCCCCACGCGGACGGGCGGGCAGCGGCGCCCCCGACGGGGCGGCGCCGATCAGCGACGCGATCACGGTGCCGTGCGCGTCGCAGTCGGCCAGACCGTCGCCGTAGGGCCCCATCACGTAATCCCCGCCCGCCACCAGGTGCGGCAGCCGCGGCGACGGGGCCACCCCGGTGTCGATCACCGCGATCACCACCCCGGCGCCGGTCGACTCGTTCCACGCCGCAGGCATGTTCATCAGATCCAGCGCCGGGGGCATCTCCCGGAAATCCGAACCCGGGATGACGGCGGTGCGGGTGCACCCGGCCACCTGGTGCATCGGCTGATCCGGCGCCGGCGGCGGATCCGGTGGCGCCGGGCCCGGCGCCACCGACGGCGGTTCCACCGCGGCGGCCAGCCCGGTCGAGGCGGCCAGCAGTGCGGCCACCGCCGCACACCCGGCCAGCTTGCGCAGCACGGGCATCAGCCGTGCACCATGTTGCGCACCGCCGAGTAGGCGCCCAGCAGCCACAACGCCCACGGAATCACCAACACCAACAACACGTATTCACTGATCTCCACGACCCGGCGCACCGGGGCGGTGAACTTCGCCGACGGCACCACCAGCCCGGCCACCAGGCCCAGCACCACCACGCCCACGGTGGCCGCCACGCACATCAGCGTCGTGGGCATCCTCGGCGGCGTTGCCGCGCCGGCGTAGCGCCCGATCACCACCGCCACCGCCACCGTCGCCGTCACCACCAGCGCCGTGGACTGGTGACGGTCGACAAACGAGCGCGCCCGCAGCAGCAGGATCAGGCAGATCGCCAGGGTGAACACCAAAAACCGCCACCCGCCGGGCCGGCCCGGGATCACCGCATACCGGCAAGCCACCACCGCCACCACCCCGGCGCCGACCAGCACCCCGGTGACGATCTGGTTGCCGCGCCGCGCCCAGGCGGCGATGCGCTGCGGCGACTCGGCGCCCGACGGCGGCACCGGCGACACCGTGTCGCGGGGTGCGCCCGGCGCGGTCTCGAACACGCCCCGCTCCATCACCGACGGGAACACCGGCATCGGCACCCCCGAACCGACCACCCCGAGGTTGGTCGCAAACGTGACGATCACCAGCACCACCAGCAGCGCCACCACCGCGATCCGCTCCGAAGCAACGTGCCACCCCGATCCCTGCAACGCCGCCACCACCGCCGCGAACGCGCCGGCCGTGACGATCAACGACACCGCCGCCAGCTGCCGACCGGTCAACACGGCCAGGATCAGCGCCCCGGCCACCACCACGACCACACCCAGCACCAGATGCCACCAGCCGGGATGGCCGGGCACCGACATCGCGCCCGCCGCCCCCGCCGGGATCAGCGCCGACCACGCGAACGCATCGGCCGAGCGGCGCCGCTGCTCGCCGCGTGCGCGCGAACACAGCCACGCCGTGGCCGCCAGCACCGCGGTCAGCGCCCACGACACCGCCGCCGGCACCCATCCCCCGGAATGCCACCACAGCCGGGCCAGCATCACCTCGGCCCAGGTCAGCAGCCCCGCGGTCAGCCAGCCCGCCACCCGCCGCGCGGTGGTCTCGTCCATCTCGTCGAACTGGCGGGCGGCTGCACGGGCGATCGCACTGGACACGCTCTCCACCACCGGCTCATAGGCTTCGGTGGCCTCGGTGGGCATCAGCCACAACAAATCCCCGTCCAGCACCCCCGACTCGTCCAGCGAGCGCTGCGCATCCAGCGCCCGCCCGTCCGGGCGGCACAACTGATAGGTGTGCGAGGTGTCCAGCAGGGGGCGCCCCCGGCGACGCAGCTGCTCGTTGATCCGCGGGATCAAGTCCTCGGTGACCGCGATCAGCGGCACCCCGGCGGGCAGGGTGTAGTCGATCTCGGTGTCCTCTCCGACCAGCAGCGCCACCCGGCACAGCTGCACCGCGCTCGCCGCCGCGGCGACGCGGGCCGCCGCGCGGCGCTGGCCCCGGCTGGGTGCGCTCATCGGCGACCCTCGGTGGTGGCGGTGAAGCCCGACGCCAGCATCGCGGTGATCTCCAGGAACCGCCGCCGGGTCTGGCCGCGCAGCTGATCCAGATCCAGCACCCCGGCATTGGCGATGTGCGCGTCGAACGGCACCACGAACACCTTGTCTTTACCCACCCAGTCGCCGAACCGCTCGACCAGCGTGGCCACCAGCTGGCCGGACTGCTTCTTATCGCGCCGGCTCGAGTACGGCCGAATGTGGTTGATCACCACCAGCATTCGCGAGGCCAGCTGGCGGTAGCCCATCTCGGAAAGCCAGTCCATCACCTTGGCCGCGCCCTCGGCACCGTCGGGAACCGCCGAGGCCACCAGCACCACTGCATCCGCGCAACCCAGCACCCCGGCGGTCACCGGATGCTGCAGATCCACACCGCAGTCGGCGATCAAAAGGCTGTAGAACCGCTCCAGGCGCCGATGCGCCTCGGTGTAGGTGGGCGCGTCGACCGGGCTCCGCCCGGCCTGCGGGCTGGACGCCAGCACGTCCAGACCCGCCGCGTTCTGCCCCACGTGCGAACGCATATCCGAGTAGCGCGACAGCTGCTGATCGGCGATCACCTCACCGAACGAGGAGGACGCCCGCGGGTCGATCCGCGCCGCCAGGTTGGCGGCCTGGGCGGAATCGGCGTCGATGGCCACCACCTTGTCGTTGCGCAGCAGCGCCAGCGTCGACCCGATCGCCGCGGCCGTGGTGGTCTTGCCGGCGCCGCCCTTGCCGCCGAGCACCACCACCGAATAGGTGCCCCGCAGCGGGGTGTCCACGGTGGCGTTCAGGGCGCGCAGCCGTTGCTCATCGGGCGACTCGCCGGGGTTGATACGCCCAAATGAGGCGCTGTACAACCACTTTCGCCAGCCCCGCGACGGCGGGATCTTGCGCACCGGGGTCAGGTTGGAGGCCCGCAGCTGGTCGCGCATCAGCTCCCAGGTGGTGGCGCCCTCCCCCGCCGCGCCGCCCCACGGGCGTTCGGCGGGCCCCGGCAGCTCGGTGTCGGGACCCGGGCGGTGCGCGGCGATCGGCCCCGACGTGGGCGCAGACGTCCGCCCCGAACTGGGCGCGGACATCGGTCCCGAACCAGGCGTGGATATCGGTCCCGAACTGGGCGCGGATACCGGTCCGGACGGACGGCCGGGGCCAGCTGCCGAGATCGTCCCGGAGGGCGGCTGCGAATACCGCGGGCCGCTGGCGGTCGGCGCTCGGGGATCGGTGCCGGGGCCGGCGTCGCGGCTGCCCAGCGGCGGCGCAGCGGCCGGCGGCTGGTCGCGGGACTCACCGGGACGGCCGGCCTGCGGCGCATTCGACGGCACCCACCGCGGCGGGCGTTGCGGCGGTGCGGTGTGGCCGGTGTAGGGCCCCTGCGCGGCCGAGCGCGGCGGCGACGTCAGCGAACCCGGCGACGGCGAATCTGCCGACGGCGCACCAGAACCCGTCGACCCGGGCGCCGCCGGTGCTTGCTCGGCTGGCGGCGCCTCCGCGGCCGAGCGCGGCGCCTCGTCGGCTTCCTCGGTATCGCCCTCCGGGGCCGACGGCGGCGCGCTGGACGCCCCCGCCTGCAGATGGTCGAAAAACTCGCGCTCGTCCGGTCCGGTCATGCGCCGCTCTCCCCACCGGCCGCCAACGGGTCAGCAACACCGGCCACACCGAAAATGCCTGTCACGTCGCGCCTCACACACTCGGAATACATACGTCTACGACGCGGCCACCCTAGCGCGTTTCGAACGGCCGGATCCGGGTGTGGGTCATCCAGTCCCGCCCGCAGGGCAGGCTCTCGAGCAGCTCGGTCACCGCGGCGGCGATCCGATGCCCGGTGCCCGGGAATATCGTGGTCCACGGCCGCTGGTCGGGCCCGGCGAGCGGGCTGACCACCACGCGCCCCGACAGGCTGTCGATCACCGAGAAGCCGTGCGGGGCCAGCCGCGGGCCCTCCACCGAGTATTCGATCGCGGTGAGACTGGTCCGGGCGGCGGTGGCGTCGGCTGCCGCCGCCATCACCCGCGCCTGCGGCAGTGTCAGCCCCGCGTCGACCAGTTCGGTCACCAGGTCCATCCCGGGGCGGGCCTGCCAGGCCGACAGGATCGGGTTGAGCACCGCCGTTTCGATGTTGATGCCGTCGAAGTCCGCCGGCTGGCCCGGCCCGAGCAGGTCGTTGATCACCGCGCCGATCGCGGCCCGACCCAGCGGCGACACCACGATCTCGTCCAGCGGTTGTTCACCGACCTGCCACACCCGCGCGGCGCCGACCCAGGACCCGTCGCGGCGGCACACCGCCGCGGCCCGGCGCGCCGGCCCGTTCGCCCGCCACAGCCGCAGCGCCTCGGCGGCCTGAAGCGGGTCGGACGGCGCCTCGAACAGCGGCGGCGGCCCGGCCAGCCGGTCGGCGTCCCCGTCGGGCCGCAACACCTCCAGCGCCACCTCGATGTCGGGGCGTCCAAGAGTGCAAACCCATTCGGCGACATCGGGATCCAGCGTGCCGTCACGGCACACCCCGGCGTCCTCCAAGACCGCCAGGCCAGGATGGCCGGCCAGCATCTGCTCGACGTCACCGACCGGGCGCACCCGCAGCGCCGCAGGCAACCGGCTCACACCGGCAAGCGCGGCTGTCAGCCACAAGCCCTCAGACGTGGTTGACAGCCGCGCTCCCACGGCCGACGCGCTGGTCAAAGGTTTTTGAACCCCGCAGCCACGCCCAGGTCCGTCGTCTGCGCGGTCTGTGAGGCCCCGCCGATCGCCTGCGCGTGGAAACCGATGGTCTCGAACACCTTCGCGAACGCCATGTCCACGTTGTAGTGCGCTTCCTGATAAGCGTTGGACCCGTGCTCAGTCCAGATCTGGGCGATGTTGTTGAGAACGTTGATCGCCTGCTGGCGCAGATCGGTCATGTAGTTGACGAGGTTGTTTTGTCCCGACACGTGATCGGCGATCATCGGGTGGTCGTAGCGAATCGGTTGACCCATTTCGAAAAACTCCTGTTGTCCTCTAGCGGTGGTCGATCCGGCTACGCCGGGCGAATGTTGGCAAGGCGGGCACGGTTCTGCTCGTCCATGGTCTGGTAGTCGTGCGCGCCCTTGCGGATCATCTGGATCACGTGATCAAACCGCGCCCCCACCTGATTGCCGGTCTGGTGGATGTCCTCGGTGGTGGCCAGCGACGCGAACGCCGCCTGGCCGTTCATGCCCGGACCGGTCAAATTCTGGTTCATGGTCAGATACCGGCCAAGTGCGGACACCACGTCCTGCTTGATCTGGTCGAGCTGGTTGGCCGCGGCGTACATGCGGTCGGCCTCGGTGTTCAACGCCATGTTGGTGACATCTCCTTCTGATGCTCAAAGTTGCTGTGAGTGTTCATGATTGGTGTCTGCTACCGTCACACCCCCTGCCCTTGGGCGTAGACGACCCCGTCGTCGGTGAGCACCGGCACCGCCGCGCCGGCGCCGGTGAGCAGCACCGACTTGTCCGGCTCGGCGGCCTCACGGGTGGAGCGCCGCTCGCGCGCCGACGCCGCACCCGGCATCCCGTACATGCCCGGCCCCATCGCCGCGCCCGGCGCAGCGCCGCCCCGGACCCCGGCCGGCGCCTTCTCCTCGGCGGCTGCCACACCGGGGCTGGCCCACCAGGATGTCGGCACCCCGACCGGCCCGGCCATCGCGCTCGACCCCGCCGTCGGTTTGGTCAGCGCCGCGGTGAGCGCCGATCCGCCGCCGCCGGCGAAACCGCCGTTTGCGCCGCCCAGGCCGCCGGCCGCCGCCGCAGGCCCGCTGATCCCCAAATCACCCAGCGGCGGTGCGCCGCCGAGGCCGCCGCCGGCCGCCGAGGACATCATCGGCCCCATCAGCGAGCCCAGCTGGCCGCCGAGCATCATCGGGGCCTGCCCCAGCTGCGACAGCGGCTCGGTCGCGCCCTGCAGCGCCGACGACGGCGCCGACATCATCGGCCCGGCCATCGCCTGCGCGGACTGCAGCATCTGCGCCTCGGCCTGGCCCTGCTGGCCGGCGGCGGCCGGCTCCCCGGCCGTCGACTCGGCTTGGCCGGCCTGCCCGGATGCGCTGCCGGCGCCGGCCGCGCCCGCCGCGCTGGCCACACCCGAGGCCATCCCGGAGGCGACACCGGCGCCGGTGTCGGCCGTGGTCGACCCCGCCGTGGCGGCCTGCTGCAGCGCATTGCCCATGCCCTGCACGCCCGCCTCGGCGCCGGCCGACGCCAGCGAGGCGACCTCGGCGGCCATGCCGGCCGGGTTGGCGCCCAGCGGACCGGGCGCCAGCGGCACCGACAACGCCTGGATCAGCGGGACGGCCGCGGACAGGAAACCCATCATGGCCCCGGCGTTCTGGGCCCAGTACTCGCCGTACTCCAAATTGGCCTCGGCGATCGCCGGGCTGTTCTGCCCGATGACGTTGGTGGCCTCCAGCGTCGCCTCGCGCACCCGGTTGGCGATCACCGTCGGGTAGGGAATGCTGGTCGCCAGCGTCATGCTGTGGGCCTGCCCGGCCGCGTTGATCGTCTGCGCCGCCGCCTGCGCGTGCGCCCCCGCCACGTCAATGTGCGCCGCCATCGGCAGCGCCGTCTCGTTCATCCCGATGTCGCCGAAGCCGATCCACGACGTATTGGCGGCCATCGTGGTCGCCACCATCTGCTGCGCCTGCTCGAGGTGAACGGCCGACGCCTCTTCATAGGCAAGGGTCAGCGGAATCACCGCGGCCGCACCCGGACCGGTGCGCACCCTGAAGTCGTTGACTTCCGGCGGAACGCCCCAATACATGCCGGGCCTACAGGGTCAGCGGATTGGCCGCCAGCGCGTCAGACGCCGCGGCCACCGCCGCCGACGTGCCGACCTGGGCGGCGAACAAGCCGCGCTGCGCCACCGCGACACCGGTCACCGCCAGGAAGTTGGCGGCGTGCGCGGCCATCGCGTTGGCCAGCGCCGCCGACACCTCCTCGCTGCCCATCGGCACCACCGCCGACATCTCAGGCGCCGCGCCGGCCAGCATCGCGCCGGTCACCGCGGTCCCGACCGCCTCAGTGGCCGACTGCGCCGCCACCGCCGGCGTCTCGATGAAAAACATCGGCACCACCCTCCTACCCCGAACGCCCCTTCGGGCGATTACCGGCCGTAGCCTACGGGCCTGGCAAACATCCATCAACCGCTACAGCCCACATTCGCCGCAAATCGCCAGGCCGTGGCGCACAGTCGACACCTCACCGTTTGCGCGACGGTTTGCACCTCAACCTCAGCTTCACATCGAACGCTGAAGCCGCACGCCGGGTTACCGTTACGGCGCCTACATTTACGCAGCGTCCGCACGCGTCACGCAGCTAAATCCGCGCGATTACGTCACTGAACTCCTTGCCCCATTTACGTCCTAGTTTGATCGTCTGGCAAATGCCGCAAGCGACTTGAACCCGCACTGCCGTCGCGCGGGGGCGCGGGGCTGCTCGCCGCCGTGGCCCAGGCGCGTTCCTCCGGTTGGGACGGGCAGCTGAAGTTCTAATCGTCGACATATGCGCATCTGTGGCTGGGCACCTGTCGCCGGAGCTGCCACCGCCATCGTCGGTATCCGCTGAAGTTGACGGGTGTGAACTATCCCATTGGTGAATTTGTGCGTTCGAAACCCCCGCCATCTGGCTAGATGAATCATCACACTGACTGGACCCAGACCGGCGGAAGAAGTAGCAACGATGCAACGAAGCGAGGCCATCCTGGCCGTAGACGCAGAACGGAGCGGACGGCAGCTTGCGTGGGTGGCCGGCGAACTGGACGACCCGTTGTGCATGAACAGGTTTGCCAGCACCGGCGAGACCGCGGACCCCTGCGGGGTTGTGCGCTTCGAGCGCTATGCCGACGACGCGGTCGTGCACTGTGTGACCGAACGCCAAGCCAGGCACCTGGTGGCTGCGATCGGGGACAGGATGGAACAGGTCGGGCTGCGGCTGCATCCCGACAAGACGAAGATCGTTTACTGCAAGGACGACAGGCGGCGGCTCGACTACGGGCAGACCGCATTCACGTTCTTGGGGTTCACCTTTCGCACCCGCACTGCTCGGGGCAAAAGTGGGCGACTCTTCGCCTCGTTCCAGCCAGCGATCAGCAACGACGCCCGAAACAAGATCAGCGGGCAGGCCTCAGCCGGAGTAGTAAATGCACGTTGTGCTCTCGTTCTCCGAAGCTGCGCTATATCTGTTTATAGTCGCCGCAGCGGCGGCTGCGCCGCGTCCACCCAGGCCTGTCTGACCGGGCCAGTCCCGGTCACCGCGATGACCGCGGGTTCGGCGGCCCCGGGCAACGCCCCATCGTAATGCGGCGTTCGTGCCACCCGGCGCACGAATCCACCTGGGCACACCGGGACCGCATTGCCCGGGTCGAAGTCCGGGCCGCTGTTGCACCACCACACCCCGGATACGACGACGCACAAGCGGTCCGTCACATAGGTGTGCGGTGCGCTCATCCAGCCGGGATACCACTTCATCAGCACCAGGTAGCTGCCCTCTTGCTCCTCGGCGCCGGCCAGGACGGCCTCCGCCACGCTGTCCGGTGGCGCCCCGTCCGGGACCTGCCACAGAATCTCGTCCGGGCACGTAATCAGCGTCTGGCGCGGGTCAAGTTTGGACACGGGCTTTCCTTCCTTCCGGATGCACAGGCGCTCGCGGCGGCTGTCGGCTACGGCTAGAGCGGGGACGCCCCTTCGACCGCATCGGCATACACCATTAGTTGACAGTCTCCAAAGTTTACGGACATGGTGTTCCTTTCCTCGAGTTGTTATGAAGCGGTCCTGTCGGCTCAAGCCGAACCGCATGTAGTGCGCTTCATCGTCTGTCCCCCTGCGATCCAGGATTGTTCGTGGCCAGGCTCAGGCAGGACGCGACCGCCCCCGTCGGCGAACCGCGCTGGCTGGTTTGGATGACGACAGGCACGCGCTCGGCCACGACACGGGCGATCCGCGCGACGGCAGCGGCGATTTCGGTTGCAAGACGGGTGGTTTCGGATTCCCGGTGGCCTTCGCGCACCGAGCCGCTGGCAAGCACGGGCTCGCCGGCACGCCATCCGTGTAGACGTTGTCGGCAGGCAGCTCGTGAATCCCGACGTTCACGTAGGTGCTGGGCACACGATTGATCGACGAATGGATGCGGGCCATTTCGCGGGCCAAGCGCTGCCTTCGTGTCGATGTCGAGAGCCGATTCTCTGATTGTGCAGGTGTAGATCGGCATCCCTGATTCTCATCAAATCTGCGGCCTGCCAACACCATCCCCGGAAACCGCAAAGGTCGTCGATGTCCGGAGCGACAACCGTCCGCGCTGTCCGTGGCGCCGGATCACAACGGTCGCCGCCGCCATGGCCGAGCCGGGGCGCACGCCCGAAAACGCCGCCGCTCGGCCGACCGAGCCGGAGCCCGCACGGAAGTGCTTGAGGGGCTCGGACATTGGTGGATGGTGCAGGACTCTGCTCACAGGTGCGGCTGCCCTCATCCGCTTGTGGGAAACGCTGCGCTAGCTCACGGTGCAGGCGACGGTGCTGGGCTGGAGGCCTGCGGCCCAGAACCGCTTCGGAATCCCGGCCGACCTGGCGGGCGAGGTGACGGCCCTGACTGCTGGCCAACCGTCACCGCCCGCGCCCACGCAGCCGATGACCGTCGCGGGCCGCCACTGCGAATCCGGCGACGGTCCCGGTCAGCCGGCCGTTGATTCCCACAGCGACTCGGGCGGCTCGCGGGTCGACCGCCACTCGCAGTACGGTGATCAGCATGTCCACCCGAGAACATGGTGGGTCGGTCCCGGTCATTGACATGTGGGCGCCGCTGGTCCCATCCGATGAGATCATCGAGGATTTACGGTCCGGCTTCCCAACCGAGCAGCTGCAATACCTCGAGGTGTTTACCAAGACCACGGTGGGCGCCGAGCAGTTCGCCAGCTATGCGCAAACACTGCGACGAAGTGATGACCAGATCCTGGCCGAGCTGGACAACGCAGCCATTACCCGCAGCCTGATCAGCGGCTTTGACGAGCGTTCAACATGCGGCGTGACCTTTGTGCGCAACGAGTCGGTTGCCGCCCTCGTCGGCCGGCACCCAGACCGGTTCATCGCATTCGCCGGCGCCGACATCATGCGGGGGAGTGCGGCGCTGGCCGAACTCGAACATTGGGTCGTCGAGCGCGGCTTTAGTGGACTCAGCCTGCGCCCGTTCATGATCGGCAGGCCCGCAACCGATAGTGCCTACTTCCCGTTCTACGCCAAGTGCGTGGAACTCGGTATCCCACTGAGCATCCACACCTCGGGCAACTGGACTCGGACGCGGCCCAGCGACCTCGGCCATCCGCGCCACATCGATGAAGTCGCCTGCCACTTCCCAGATCTCACGATCCTGATGAGCCACGCTGGCTATCCGTGGGTGCTGGAGGCATGTTTGGTGGCCTGGAAGCACCCGAAGGTATATCTGGAGCTCGGGGCCCATCGGCCGAAATACTTCACCGCTCCCGGGGCTGGATGGGAACCGCTGATGCGCTTCGGGCAGACGACGATCGCCGACAAAATCGTCTACGGCACCGGTGCGTTTTTGATCAACCGGCCCTACTCGCAGCTCTGTGATGAAATGCGATCGCTTCCAGTCAAACCCGACGTTTTGGAGGCGTGGTTGTGGCGCAACGCGGCTCGGCTGTTGAAGCTGGAGCCCGTCTAAACGCCGCTGAAACTGTAAACCGTCCAAACGAACCAACAAGAGCTTCAACCAGCACTATGCCCGAAACGACCCCAAGCGCGCGCATCATCCCGGCGGGGGAGCGTCGTTTCTTCTGGCTCAGCCACGGGCTCGATGCGCGATGACCTCGTCAGGTGAGACCCCGTCCCGCACGGGCGTCTTGGCGGGTCTGCCAGCCATAAGGGCAAAATTCCCTACGTAACAGATACGCGTCGTCGTCGACATCGCGGCGAAGACAGGCTAGCCAGCGGGGAAGATCGAGCCGCGTGGCCCCGAACTACTTGTAGATCAGGGTTGACGCCGACGGGGCCCTGGCGGTCAGACTGGGGGCATGCTGAACGGCTTAAAAGTTGGTGAGCGACACCGATCTTGGTGGCCGCCGCGGGCCTATAAGTGGACCGACAACCCGCCGTCCGTGGCGAGCTTCGCCGTGGTCTGCGCGACGTTGTTTATTTCCTCGGCGCCTCGGTGCGGACGGCTTATAGCACAGGAACGTCGACCCCTCGCGCGCTCCAGGATCTCAGCCTGGTGCCGGATTAGTCGCTGGCAAGCTCGCGGTGCTCGATCAGATCGCTCAGACCCGCCACACCGAGTCGCTCACGGAACGCCTGAACCGTGTAGCCGACGACTGTCGCGTCGGTTCGGGCGCGCACGGTTGCCGAGCGCGGCATGTGAAACAGCACACCGATTTCGCCAAAGTAGTCCCCAGGCGTGGCTACCTTGACCAATTCCTCACCGCCGCCGGCCAATTCACGGACAATCTCGAGCTCACCTTCGGACACCACGTAGATCAAATCGCCCATCGTGCACTGCTTGAACAGCACCTCGCCGGCGGCCACGTGCACAGTTTCCGGTAGCCGGTTTGTCGACGCGAGCGCGGGTACCATGTCCACGACTCGATCGGCCATCGGCAGTATCCGGCTGTCGTGGGTCGCGACCACCACCACACGTTCGCCCTGCGCGAGCGAGCGGATTAGCCGCAGCACCTCCTCCACCTGGATGAAGTCGAGGTGCGCGGTCGGTTCGTCGGCGAGGATCAATGGCGGATCCAGCGCGATTGCGCGAGCGACTGCGACGCGTTGTTGCTGCCCGCCGCTGAGGTCACCCGGGCGGTGTGTCAGACGGTCTGCGAGACCGACCCGCGTTAGCAGTTCCTCGGCACGCCGACGCGCGGACGCGCGTGACATCCCGGCCGCGCGCATCGGAAGGATCACGTTCTCGATGGCGGTCAGGCTCGGCACGAGGTTGAACGCCTGGAACACGATGCCTACCGTGTTGCGTCGGTACTTCGCCAGCTCCCCGCGTTCGAGCGCCGTGATGTCGATGTCAGCGAACTTGATCGCCCCGGACTTCGGCCGCAGGATGCCGCCGAGGCAGGACAGCAGCGTCGTCTTTCCGCACCCGCTGGGCCCGAGCAGGATCACCAGCGAACCCGCCGCCACGTCGAGCCTGAAGCCGTTGATCGGCCGGACAGCGTACCCACCACTGGAGTACTCGACGACGAGGTCCTGAATGCTCAGATCGCCCACGGCTCAGGGACCTCCGAACGCGAGCGCCGGATCGACCGCCACGGCACGTCTCAGTCCAGCGACGCTGGCCAGCAGACCGATCACAATCGCAATCACCGGTAGCGCCATGTAGGCACGCACCGGCACGACGACATTCATCGGGAACAACGGTGCCAAAAGCTGTGAAAGGATGATGCCCAGCACCGCTGCGAGCAGCGCGACGACGATCGCCTGCAGCGTGAGCCCCGCCAGAATCGACCGCGTCGGTACGCCGATCGCTTTGAATACCGCAAAGTCGCGGAGGCGCTCGAGCGCGGAGAGGTACACGGCCGATCCGACGATTAACGCCGCCACGATCCACAGCAATCCAGCCATGATCGTGATCGCACCGACAGGGACCTTCAACGGGCGCATCAGGTCGTTGACACCGACCGCCCGATCGACGGTCTGGTAGCCGTTCGGGAGCTCTCGGGGTGTGCCTTTGATTCCGATCGACGTGATCAGCGGCTGCCCGTTGTACGCCAGTCGCTGCAGGCCCTCGGTCGTCAGGAAGATATTGGGCATCTTCGCCAGTGCGGTGGAGTTGGGCACAATGCCCACGATCCGCAATGTGCGCGCACCGACCTGCAGGGCGTCGCCGACGTGCCGGCCCAGCGTGCTCGACACCGCGACCTCGTCCGGCGTGGACGGTGCCCGACCCTCCGAGACGCGCGGCATGCCGGGTCCGCGCTCCGGGGCGCCGAAGGCCGTGGCGTTTCGCGTTGACGTGCCGTCCCTGATCGTTGACGCCGCGGTGGCCAGCGGGGCTGCTGCCACGACGCCAGGCGCAGCGGCCACCCGGGTCAGGTCGACTTGGGCGAATGGTGTCGACCCCAGGAACGGTCCGGGCGCGCCGGCCTTGACCACGAATGCGTCCACACCCATGGAATCGACAGTTCGCTCGGCCTCGACCCGAAAGCCGTTCCCAAGTCCGGTTAGAACGAGCGTCATCGCGAAGACCAGTGCGGTGCTGACGACCGCGATCACGAAGCGTCGCCTTCGCCATTGCATGTCGCGCAACGCCGCGAACAGCATGCCCGCGACGTTACCGACGCCCACCCTTTCCCGGGCCAGGTTCGTCTACGTTTTTTCTTGGGCGCACGCGTCGACCAGGAAGCACGGCCGGTCGATTGATCCAGCCAACAGAAAGCACAACCCGACACGGCGCGGCCTCGCTAAGTCGTGGCTCGCGGCTGGCAGAGCTGCGACCACACCGCGGACGACCGCCGATACCTCACCACGCGCCGTGTCGGCGGGCATCCACATGAGCGCGCCGATGAGCTGGTATCCCGGCTCCCACTGGTGCAGAACCGTTTCCGCACGCCAGTCGTCGTCGGCTGCGCTGCCTGTGGTGGTTGGCTTCTCGGGGTCGGGGACCAGCTGCAGGGGCCGGCGGCGGGCGCTGGTCATGAGGCGGCCCGCGCATCTGGGACTACGCGATGGGCGGCGGGCAGGTCGAAGAGTGCGGGCTCGCCGGTGATGGGACGGTAGGCGGGGCAGCCGCAGCGCGTGAACCGGCCTCCGGTGATGGCCTCCGCGGTGCAGCCGTCTTCGTGGTGTTTGTCTCCGCAGCCGCACACTTCCTCGATGACGGCGTGCCCGGCGGCGGGGGCGGCGCGTCCGTGGTCGGCGATCGCTGCGCGGTCGAGCAGTTCGTAGCTGCTGTGTTCCCAGCTGGCCTGGGTGACGCGGTAGTCGCAGTCGATGGTGCCGAGGTGTTTGAGCAAGGCGCTCAGCGCCACCTCCCGGCTGGGATGGTCGGTGAGCCCTAGGCTGGCGTTGGCCATGATGGCCAGATCGATTGGTGAGAGGCTTACGGGATCTATTGACCTGACACCAGGTAAATCAAGCACCGGGCCGGCGCGCGTGCAGGCGGCGACAACCTGGTCAAAATCGGCGCCCTCGCATCATGAAACCGACAGCCGAACTCAAGGCAGCACCTGACCGCCCCACCCACTCATCACCATTGCTCCGACACATCGTTCTTCAGGTCGAAGTAGCTAAAGTGGGGGCTCGCGGGGACGCCGGCGTGGCTCCACGTGTTCGTCCACCAGCCGTGTGTCCCAACCAGCTTCGCGAACTGGACAACGTTGTGGTCCTGCCGCACGTGGGATCGACCCGCCCTGCCGAGAAATGCCGGGCTTGGCCTGCCCGGCCGAGAAGTCAAGGACGAGCCCATGTTTGGGCTCCGTGCGCGAGGTACTGCCGAAGAAGGCCCTCGTCGCCACGTTGCCAGGCACCTTTTGGTTGCGGGCTCGGCCGGGGGATCGGACAGGCCTGGCAGCAATACTTCCCAACGGTTCAGGCGGCGGCGTCGCGCACAGCGAGGACATGCCAGCGGTCGGGAACGCCCTTCAATTCGTGGCTGCCGCGGTCGTCGAAGGTGATCCTCGACCCGAGCACCAGGGGTGGGACGGTGCCTGACACGAGTACCTCGCCGGGCCCGGCGAGCGCCATAATGCGCGCGGCGATATGTACCGCGATGCCGTGCACGTCGCTATCGGCCATCTCCACTTCGCCGGTGTGCAGGCCGGCGCGGATGCTGAGGCCGAGTTCTTGCACCGCGTCTCGGATCGCGCACGCGCAGTTGATCGCACGCGCCGGGCCGTCGAAGGTCGCCAGCGCGCCGTCGCCGGTGAACTTGACGACTGCGCCACGCGCGCTGGCCACCTGCCGCTCAACGACGCGGTTGTGAGCGCCGAGGGCCATCGTCCAGGCCTCGTCGCCCAGGACCGCGGCGCGTTTGGTCGAGCCGACGATGTCGGTGAACAACACGGTCGACAGCACCCGGTTCGTCGGCGTGGCGGCGCGTCGGCCGGTGAGAAACGACTCAATCTCGTCGAGCACACGGTCGGAGTCGCCGGCAAACCACTCGTGGTCGTCCCCAGGGAGCTCCACCAGCCGCGCGTGCGGGATCCGCTCGGCGAGATAACGCCCATGGCCGCCACGCACGTGGCGGTCGCCGCGCCGGTGCAGCACCAGCGTCGGCGCCTGGATGCTTTCGAGCGCGGGCCGGACGTCGGTGTGCATGTACAGGTCGAAAATTGCCTTGAAGTACCCGGGGCCACCGGCGAGGCGCTCACCGCGCGCCCACCAGCGCCGCTTCGCGGCGTCGCCAGCCCAGCTGGGCGCCAACACGTCCACCAGAGCCCCGGTCCCGATGAGTTCCCCCACGGCGTCGACGTACCTTGCGAATGCCGGCTCGGGCATCCCGAACGGGTAGTCCGGGGCACGAAGGAAGCGCGCGAATGCACTGCAGAGCACCAATGAGCGCACACGGTGGGGATTGCTTGCGGCCAGGAGCATGACCGGAAGCGCCGACTCCGACATGGCAAAGACGGACACGCATTCGCTCCCAACGGCGTCGAGCACCGCGACGAGCCCGTCCGTCCAGGACTGCATCGCAGGACGATCCTGGATCGGCATCGCATCGGAGCTACCCATCCCGAGGAGATCGGTCGTGATCAATCCGCTGAACGACGCCAGCCGGTGGAGGTGGCCGGCGACGGTGGGATCGTCCCACAGCAAGTCGATCGGGAACATCGCGTTGGGGACGAAGAGGAGATCTGGGCCCCGGTCACCGACGATCTGGTACGCGAGGTGGACGTCGCCGTCCCGCGCGTAGACGGTCTGAGGGATGGCCGCCATGCCATGAGCATGCCACTTGGGCCCGGTCCGCATCCGGGTTCACGGAGCGACGGTCGAAGAGGCGTTCGGCGTCGATGCGACCAACAAACCGCGCAGCGGCACACATGTCACTGACCGGCCCGATGCAAGACCGCTACGGTTCAGATCGGGCCGATTGCCTTGGCGATGATGATGGCGGGGATGAAGATGACCAGCGAGAGCGGTGCTGATATGCAACCGATCAGCATTCCCCGGCCCGCCTGACCGAGCTTTCCCGCGCGTTTGGTGAGCACCGCGGACATCGCCAGATCAACCAGTATCGCCGGTAACGCGAAGACCGCCAGAGTCACATAGGGAATGAGGAGCCACGTAACGACTTCCAGGACAAAGGATGTTCACCATCGCCACGGCGAATCCCACTGGGCCGTAACGCGTCGTCGACGGGTCGAGGACAATTTCACCTGCCATCACGTCACCTTCTCACCGAAAAATCACGAAGGCGTATATCACCGCGCCGATCAGCACGACTGCGGCCGAGCCGGCGACGCTGAGGGCAAGACCGCGCCGACGTGACGACCTCGAGGCCAGCAGGACACCGCTGATCGCCAGCGAGACCAGCGTGGTGATCGCCGTCGCGGTAATCAACCACGCCCGTTCGCCTCCGTAGGCGCTGTGCGTGGCGAAGGGCCACTTGCCCAACAGCCACATCAGGATCAGCAGTGCCGCCAAGACGAGTTGAATAACGAACGGTGCCGACCACGTGGCGGTGCGCCTGGCGGGGGCGTCCAGGTCACGGATGCGGGCAACAGACGGCATGGGTGGGTGTTCCTTTGATCAGAATTGAGCTGCGCCACCGGTGGGTAGCGGAGGTACCGACGGCGGGTTGGTGACGGGCCCGAACGGAATGGACGGCAGTGGGACCGCCACATCGTAGGTGGGATTCCAGCCGCCCCTGTCGAACGGCGCGAATGCTTTGCCCCCGATGCCCACGTCGTGGTGCAAGGGAAGATTCGTGGCCGGGCCCAGCGATCCGCCCGACTGTGCCGGGTCGATCAGGACGGTATGTGTACTGCCGTCGGGGCTGGGTCTGGTTCCCGACCTCGGCGGCACCCGCATCCTGCGGGAGCTGGTGGGCTACTCCCGCGCGCTGGAGATCTGCGTGACCGGGCGCAAGGTCACCGCGCAGGAGGCGGCGAGCATCGGGCTGGTGAACCTCGTCGTGCCTGCCGACCACCTCGACGGCGCCGCACATGACCTCGTGGCCGCGCTATTGGCGCCGCCCCGCGACGGCGTTGTCGAGACGAAGGCGCTGCTGCTCGGCGCCGCACTGCGCAGCCCCGCCGAGCAGCTGCTCGCCGAGCGCCAGGCCCAGCTGCGCCGGATCCGCCATCTCGCGGGCGTGGGCGAGTAGGCGGCGTTTCCTGTGGCCGGGCTTGTGCAGATAACGCCGATGCTTCAGGTCAAGTGAGGCCCCGTCGCGGGGAACGGGGATAACGGTCAGGGCGGGCGCGGCGAAGTCAGGATCGATCCGGTTCGGTGGCTCACGATGACCGGATGGTTGTCCTTGACGAGGAGGATTGGCTGATCCGGCAGGCAGTGGTTCGGCTGCTTACGGATCGGGTAACAACGGGAAGCGGCTCGACGTTCCGCCCTCGGATTCCCAATTTTGTTGTGCTGCAATGGAGTCGTCTGGTTCAACAGTGTTCTCCGTGCGAAGCGCCAGCAGTTCGCTGGTCGTAGATATGTCGTGACTGCCGGCCGCGGCGCTCAAGATTGACTCCGCGACGCGGGGGACGCTGGCAGCGGGCACCACGAGTAGCACCAGCCGAGTGCCGTCCTCACCGATGAGGTCGATCGTGTCAGCGGGTTGGTAGTGGTAGCCGTCGAGCCGTACCGCTTGTTTCCCGCGCGACAGTCGTCTCGGGACACCACCGGTCCACCCATTTGGGTGGTACATCACTTGGGTAATCGGCCTTAATCGAGGTGCGAGCAGTGCGATCAGATCCGGTAGCGCGCCTGCCAACTCATCAGTCGGGGGCCACCAGGCCCCATCGACGTGACCAGTGCCTGCCAAAGTGGGCTTCATGCGCAACCGCGATGACCCCCCGGGGCCCCGGCTGCCTTCCTGAGTTGGGTTTCGTTCGTGCCATAGCGCCATGGTGACGCCCCTGCCTTGGCCGCGGAATGCGGTCGATCCATTGCAATCAGGATGACCCGGACCTCTAAACGGCCGGATACGAAATATCACCGATATATCGATACTACGCGGGTGGTTGTCTGAGCGGCGACCCGACCTCACGATTCAGCAGCGAGCCGTGCGGAGACGCGTTGCTCGTCGCGGTTGCGCATCGCGCATTGCTCGGAAAGTGTTGGTGTATAGACAGTTTCGCCGCGTTTTACTGGCAGAGGGTACTTATTCAAAACGTGCGCTATTCCTTGAGCGGGGCTGCACATCGGCTCAGCGCGTGGGCGACAGAAAACGTCTCAGATTCGCGGCGACTCATCAGAGAGTGCGGCTTGGGCCCGCGCCAGTTCCGGCCAGGCGTTGTTGGCGGGGAAGCGGCTGGCGGCGTCGATGAGGGCGGCGCGGGCGGGTTGTCCGCGTAGTTAGCTGCTCGACCTGCATGGGGGTGAGTATTGGGTAGTAGCTCACCTAGACCGCCGCGTCGACCGGTGAAACACTCTGCTTGACGGGAGGTCCAACGATGAAGGCGAATACGGCCACAGTCGGCGTGCCGGCGATTGCTTCGCGGACGAACGGAACACCACCACCCCACGTACCCCTCGCGGACGCCGACCTCGGCACTCTGGAGTTCTGGGACCAGGACGACGACCATCGGGACGGCGCCTTCGCCACGTTGCGGCGTGAGGCGCCGATCTCGTTTTTCCCGACTCCGGAGATCGCCGGATTTCAGGCAGGAGCGGGGCATTGGGCCCTGACCACATTCGACGATGTGCACCATGCCAGCCGGCACCCAGAGATCTTCAGTTCCATTCCCACCAGCACGTCGCTGATGGATGTGGCGCCCGAGGTCGCCGAGTACGTCGGGTCGATGATCAGCCTCGACGACCCACGCCACCTGCGGTTGCGCTCGATCGTCAACCGGGCGTTCACGCCCAAGGTGGTGGCCCGGATCGAGCAGAGTGTCCGCGATCGGGCGCGCAACCTGGTGACCGCAATGGTGGCCAACCACCCCGAGGGCCAGTGCAACTTCGTCACCGAACTCGCCGGGCCTTTGCCGCTGCAGATCATCTGCGACATGATGGGCATCCCCGATGAGGATCTCGAAAAGGTGTTCCACTGGACCACCGTGATCATGGGCTTCGGCGACCCCGATGTGTACGGCGATCACGACGAGTTCGTGAAGGTGATATTGGAGCTCGGAGCCTACGGTGTTGCACTCGCCGAGAACCGCAGGGCACACCCGGCCGAGGACCTGACCACCAATCTGGTGAACGCCGAAGTCGACGGAGAACGCCTCACCTCCGACGAAATCGCCTCGTTCTTCATCCTGCTGACGGCCGCCGGCAACGAAACGACCCGTAACGCCATCAGCCACGGCATGGTGGCGCTGAGCCGCTTCCCCGACGAGCGGCAGAAATGGTGGGCGGACTTCGACGGCCTCGCGCCCACCGCGGTAGAAGAAATCGTGCGGTGGGCATCGCCCATCACCTTCATGCGTCGCACCGTCACCGAGGACACCGAATTGAGCGGCACGAAGATGAAGGCCGGCGACAAAGTCTCCATGTGGTACTGCTCGGCCAACCGTGACGAACGAAAATTTGCCAACCCGTGGACCTTCGACGTCGCGCGGCAGCCGAATCCCCAGATCGGATTCGGCGCCGGCGGCGCACACTTCTGCCTCGGCGCCAATCTTGCCCGCCGGGAAGTGCGGCTGGCCTTCGAGGACCTCCACCGACAGATTCCCGATGTCGTCGCCATCACCGAACCGGCCATCCTGCGATCAGGGTTCGTGCACGGGATCAAACGCCTGCAAGTTGGATGGACAGTGCCCGCCTGACCCGCGCGAGGTCGATCTTCAATGTGGCGGGACTCGCCACCTTGGGAAGCGTCGATTGGCCAGATGATGCCTCGAATTCGGCGCCGGCGTTTCTAGCAGCGTTGTCTGATGCCCCGAACGGCCGCGCCAGCCCCTGCGCACAACCGTTCGTCGGGGTATACCTCAATCTGCAATGTTCGGGAAGCGGTGGCGCGTAAGCAATTCCGCTCGTTGCTGTATTCCCAGCTGGCCTGGGTGACGCGGTAGTCGCAGTCGATGGTGTCGAGGTGTTTGAATAAGGCGCCCAGCGCCACCTCCCGGCTGGGATGGTCGGTGACGTCGACGGCGGCCCCGTAGTCGATCACGAGATGAAACATGTTGTGCTCCTGTCGGTTTCGACGGTCTTAGGCAGCCGAGCTGATGGCGCGGATCCGCTCGGGCCGAAAACCGCTCCAGTGCTCGGCGGCGGTGACCACCACTGGGGCCTGCAGGTGGCCCAGCACCATGACGTGGTCGCGGGCGCTGGTGTCGACGATGATGTCGATCGCGGTGTAATCCAGGCCGGACTTGTCCAGGGCGCGCAGCGTGGCGTGGCACTGCACGCAGGCGCGCTTGGTGTAGACGGTGATCGACATCTTCGGTAGTGACCTTCCAGTGATTGATCATCCGTATTGTGTTCTGTGTTTTGTTGTATATACCGGTGCGCGTTACGCCAACATCTGGAGTTGTGCGGGAATGGCTTCGCGTATATTTCGCAACCGCTAGCTGTGACTTACGGGTTGTGGCCCGGGACGTGCGGTTGGGGTGCACGCTTGTGGAGGTCTCGTCGTGATTTTGCAGGCGCTTTCGCATCGCCACGCTGTGATTCATTCCCATGCGGCGCGGCCGCGGCTTAATTGTCGGATATGTCCTCGCAGCGCGCTTTTGGACATTGTTTCGCTTCGCCAGTAGCTCGCGGTCATACACATCCGGTGAACGGGACTCCGACCGCGTCTGGCCCGTTAGTCGGTCCGGCGCGGCCTACCCGCGCGTATAGGCACCTCCCAGGAGGCGCTGATACACAGGCAGCATGGCTTCACCACACGATTTCACCTGCGAATCCGCCCACCGCGGGGAACATTTCGAGTCCGGGCGGGGCGTTAGACCGCCGTGCAGCATCGGCGAGCAACGGCCCGTCACGGGCTGCGCTCATCGACCAGCGCCAATTCCACGGCGACGCGCTCGACACGGGTTGCGGTCAGGCCGCGATCTCGCTGTGTGCGGCGGAGCGCGGTTACATCGTTGTCGGAGTTGACCTTGCGTCGAGGCCCGTCGAGCTCGCTGGGGCCACGGCCACCGAGCGCTGGCCGATGTCGGCGCAGCGGGACTGATCGGGGCACCGGTGCACGCGCCACCGGATGCTGCCGAGTTGGGGCCTCACCTGGTCATGCGGCTGTGCGCAACCATTCGGCTGCCGACGATGCGGCCAACGATAAGAGAGGCACCTGACCGCAACTTGACGAGCTAACGGTGGATAGCTACTGTTAGTGAGCGTTAAACCTTGAAGTAGGGCGCTCGATGGTGAGGGTCAGATGACTGTCGACGAGCTCGATCAGTTGCTTTCCGAGCGGTTCAATCTGCAGCGCGCTGATCTACTGGCGGCATTGAAGACGCTGCCGGCTATCAAGCCGGGAGCAGCGGCGTTGACCGAGGATGAGGCGCGGCTGCTCGACGAAGTCGGGTTCGTCGAGGATCCCGTTGCGTTCGCTCAGGCGGCGGCGGACATTGTGGCTCAGACGGCGCTGTTGATCAACACCGCCTACACCGGCCCGGAGGTGGCCGCGCTGCTGGGCATCAATCAGTCCCGGGTGCGGCAGCGGCGCCTGGCACGCACGCTGTGGGCGATCGACAGCGACGGCAACTGGGTGTATCCAGTGATCCAGTTTGAGATCAATCTCAAGACAGGCAAGCCCGACAGGCAGATCCGCGGGCTGGAGCAGGTTTTTGCGGCCCTGCCGGCGGGGCTGCACCCGACGGCTGTCGCGGGGCTGCTGCGCACGCCCCAGACCGAGTTGCAGGTCGATGGCCGGCCGCTGTCGATCTTGGACTGGCTGCGCAGCGGCGGGCCGGTCGACCCGGTTCTGGAGTTGATCGAGATTGCCGACTGGGCCAGTACGTGAGCGACGGTTCGACCCTTCCCGATCCCCCGTCCGCCGACCAGCTTCAACAAATCGGTATTCGCGATGACGAGCAGCGGCGGATCGACACAACCGAGTCATGGTGGCGCGTACACCGCACCGAGGGTGTTCATGTGCTGGCGTGGAACACGTTTCGGCATTTCGGCCCGGTGCTGAGGTTTGATCCGCACCCACCGCCGCGATCCGAGCACCCGGACAGGGCCGTATGGTACGGGGCGTCGACGCCGGGGGCCGCGCTCGCGGAAGCGTTTCAAGTTGATCGGACGATCGATCGGCGCAGCGGCCGGCCGTATCTGACGGGTCTGTCGTTCACACCCGCGCTGTCCGTGTTGGACCTGGCCGTCGACAGCCCGGGCGCGTGGACGACCCGCGCCGGCGGCACGTTCGCGATATCGACGGCACCGCATGCGATTACGCAGCGGTGGGCGCGCGCGATACTGGAGGCGTTCCCTGAACTCGATGGTGTGCGCTACAACAGCCGCTTCGCGGGGGCGGCTTGTGTGGCGCTGTTCGCGCCGGCGCGCTCGGCAATGCCGGTGCAGCCGGTTGTTTCCTTGCCGCTGACCCACCCCGACCTGGGTGGTCGACTCGCCGCCGCGGCTCGGCGCATCGGCTACCAGATCATCTAGCCGGCGCATGCCGCAACGTGTGGTCACCGTCGTTGGTCGCGCGCTGCAAAGAAGCGGCGGCAGGCGATTCCACACACTGCCTCCCGGCAGCTCGCCGGGCTTGCGTCCGAGGCCAAATGGGGTGGCGTTCGGGGCTATCCGCGCCGACCTGACTGCGCGACAGCGGTTCCTCCGCGCCGGGGCATCGGTCGCGACCGTTTGCCGCACCCGTGAGTGGTCAGGTCTTGGGGTCGCTGATGAAAAGGTGGCCGTCCGCGTCTACGTGTCCGATGTCGCCGGTCGCCAACCACCCCTCGGTAAGGGCAGTGCGTCCCCTTGCCAACATCCCAGCCGGATTCGGCCCACGCCACGAATGACATTCACGAATTGCATGAGGCCGAGCCCCGAACCCCGCCTACGCACGACATGGTGCGTTTTCCGACAGAAAGACT
The DNA here is from genome assembly GCA_963811535.1 of uncultured Actinomycetota bacterium. GTDB lineage: Bacteria > Actinomycetota > Actinomycetes > Mycobacteriales > Mycobacteriaceae > Mycobacterium. The sequence continues at coordinate 2,072,015 of CAWERF010000006.1, forward strand.
GGCTGAAAACCGTAGAGCTGGGACAACTCAATTGTTGCACCGCAGGTAAAGAGTCGCCTCCCTACGACAACTGAATTGACCGAGGGACATCCTCCTCCTCTCTTGCTTGCGCTGTGTTGCAGTATTAGACTGTTTCGTCTATAATTAAGTGCGTGGCTCGGCCTGCTGTTCACTCCGCCGACACGCTGCTGGATGCAGCCCGGGAGCTGGTGTTATGCGACGGAGCGCGCGCGGTTACGGTCGATCGGATCATTGCGGCCAGCGGAGCGCCGAAAGGCTCCGTGTATCACCGTTTCTCTACGATCGATGACCTGTTGGCGGCGATGTGGCTACGTGCGGTGCGGCGTTCACAAGCCGAATTCCTTCGCGAATTGAACGCAGACGGGGATCCGATCGAGGTGGCCGTGGCGGCCGGCCTGTCCGTCTGCGACTTCGCCCGCCGCGAACATGCCGACGCCCGGCTGTTGGCGGCGGTGCGCCGCGAAGACCTTGTCGCGACGACGGTTGATCCCAAGCTCGTGACCGAGCTAACGGCGATCAACGAGCCGCTGCGACAGGCGCTAGTCGCGCTGGCGCGCCGGCTGTACGGACGCGCATCGAAAGGCACCGTGGAATGGACAACCTGCGCGGTGGTCGACTTGCCGCAGGGCGCCATTCGCCGCCACCTCATCGCTGGTGTTCGTATCCCGGATTCCGTACCTGCCCAGCTGCAGGCGGCGATTCCGGCGGCCCTCCGCGAACGTGGCGCCACGCCTACACATTCGGATGAAGGAGGTTGACGGGATGTCCGACGACGTGGACGTGGTCCGCCGGCTCTTTGATGCCGTCGAGCGCCGTGAGGGCGAACAGATGTTGGCCTGTTATGCCGAGGATGTCGAAATCGTCGAAGCGGCGACGCTGCCCTACGGCGGAACCTATCGTGGCCATGACGGCGCCGTCGCCCATGCCGAAGCGTTCCTCGCCGCCTGGAACCGCTACCAAGGTCCCGAAGAAATCCAGCTGGACCCTCAGTTCTTTGGTGATGGTGCCGGCACGGTATGTGTCGTGTTTCGCCATCGAGCAGCCGACCCGGTTCGTGGCTCCCGCCTGGACATGCCGGAGGTCGGCATCTATCACGTCCGGGACGGACGGGTGGCGAGATCGCGCATGTTTCACGCTGACTCGGCAGCCGTCGCCCACTTCCTCCGCGAAGCGCGATCGGCCGCGACGAGCGCGCACGGTCGGTCCTGACCGTGCGACGGAACCGATGGGGAGCACTCAGCGGCATCGCGGTCGTCGGGTTATGGGCGCCGATGGCAATTGTTTTGCCAATGCTGCCCGACCTCGACTCGGCCGCTGAGGTGCAGTCTTTCTGGCGGCACAACGGCCCGCTGATGCAGACGACAATCTGCTCGGTCAGCGTGGGGTTCTTGTTTTTGTTGGTGTTTCTGGGCGCGCTCGTCGATGATCTCTTCGACACCGCCGCGTCGCGGACGATGATCTGGACTGCGTTCGCCAGCGCTCTGATGTTCATGACCGCACTCAATGTCGCACTGGGGCTGGACATCGCCGGTGGATTGATGTTGTCGACCAGCGCCGAGGGCACCTACGTGCTACATACCGCGGGGTTCGTGCTGGCTGCGCCGGCAGCGTTCGCGGGCGCGGCGTTCTTCATCGCCATCGCCGTCATCACCTTCGCTGACCGGGCGTTTCCGCGCACGTTGGGCTGGTTGGCTGTCGTGGGTGTGATCGCCAATGTCGGCGCGGTTTCCGGACTTTTCACCTTGAGCGGACCGTTCAACTCCGGCAACGGTGTGATCGGCGGCATTGCCGCCCCGCTGGGCCTGTATGTCGGGTGGATCTCGGCGGTCAGTGTGTGGTGGCTGTGCTCAGCCCATCACGATGCTTACCGCCAAACAACAGCGGCAGGGCTCGACGCATGCCGACAATATGCCCGACCGGCCTGCTCGGTGTTGACCGTCAGGTCGATGACCGATCTGGCGACCATTTTGATGTGACGTGCACCACCCCCGTGTCACGGCACGTGTCTTTGTCGCGTCTATGAGTCAGCGGCTTCCACACCTAGCCTCGCTATCCGATATCACGTCCGCGCACCAAGGAGGTTGTGATCATGAATGCAGCGGCATGGGCAGCACAGATTGTTCTCGCAGTGATTTTCCTGGCATCCGGTTTAGCCAAATTGACGATGTCGCGCGAGCGCATGCTTGCCAGCGGTCAGACCGGCGCGGCAGCTTACCCGTTGCCGATCGTGCGGTTCACGGCCGCGTGCGAGCTTCTCGCCGTCGTCGGTCTGCTCTTGCCCACCCTTCTGGGAATCGCAGCAGGGCTTGCCGGTTGGGCGGCCGTGGGCTTGGCCATCGTGATGATCGGCGCCATGGCGATGCACTCCAAGCTCGCCGTGACGGAGCAGCGAGCTACCGAGTGGCGCAATGTCGCTACCAATGTCGCCCTGCTCGTGGTCTGCGTGTTCGTCGCTATCCAGCGGATCTGACTCACGATGAAAGTGGGGCTGGTCGCGATCCACTATCCGCGGCCCGAACAATTGGACAATCTTCTCGCTCGGGTCCGGCAAGCGGTCGAAGTCATCCGGTCAACGTCGGGATGCCTCTGTGCGGACTGTTGGTTGAGCACCACCGGCGATGTGGTGGTGTCAACCGGGGAGTGGGTGTCCGGGGATGCACTGACCGCGTCGTTCGCCTACGCGAAAGCCGCCGGAGTCGACTTCGAGTACGACGAACGCGAATCCCGTCCCCGCGTGATTCTGCGCCTCATATCTCAGTAGCCTGTCCGCGGCCCAGGGAAATGAACAGCTCATCCACGGAGATTTGTCACTGTGAGGTAATGCTGCTGACTGGTAGGGCATGGAGCCCCCCAGATTGGGCTGCGGCAGAGCGCCAGCGACGAACTGAGGACATTAGACGACTAAACTATTGCGGCGCAACATCTTTCATACATAATTTAACAATGTCCACCTTTTTTCTTGGGACAACCATCCGCGACCAGGGCACGGCGTCCTTCCCCCCACCCAAGGGGCTGCTGCTGCGCGCTGATTACAAACCTACCAGTAGCCTGGAGGCATGCTGCGCGGCGTTTTAGGGACGCTCCAAAGATGGCAGTATCGCGGGGTCCGTCCGCGGTGGTCGGCGCGCATCACAAACCGGTTGGGCGCCATCAGCTTTGCGGCCGGTGTCGGCCCCGATCGAGCTGCCACACTTGAAGTACGTGGCCACAAGTCCGGGCGGACGATTTCCTTCCCGGTAGTTGTCGCCGACTATCAGGGTGAGCGTTATCTGGTGGCCATGCTCGGCCAGAAGACGAACTGGGCGCGTAACCTGCGCGCCGGCGACGGCCGTGCGGTGTTGAAGCACGGGCAGCGCGAAGACGTGTCTCTAGTGGAGGACCTCTCCGATAAGCGCGCCGCGATCTTGCGTCGGTACCTCGAGCTGGCGCCCGGAGCACGTCCGTTCTTCCCGATCGACCGCCGCGCGCCGCTTAGCGATTTCGAGCGCATCGTCGACCGGTATCCGGTCTTTCGCGTCGCCTGATGGCCCAGCGTGGACGAGTGTCCCCCGACGACCGCCGCGCCGAAGTGACCGCGCTGCGCGCGGAAGTAACAGCTTCGATTGGCAACCAACTGACCGGCTGAGGCGCACCCCGTCGCGCGCATCGGCGCTCGGACAAAATGCGGGAATCGAATATGCGGCTTCACCGGTAAGGTACGCCCTATTCGTTATTATGCTGTTGCCCAACATGTTTCGGTATGTCTGGAGTCGCTCGGCATCTCGGGCCGGCTTGAGCGGCGCGGTGCGGCCGCGGCGACCAGCGACGGGCCCATGAGTCTGGGCACATCCACACCGGCATACCCCGCGCCTCGGGCGACGTGAAGGTGTGCATGGTGACGGGGTGGACCCGTCGTCAGCACCGAACTGGGGCTACGCCACGACGCGTTTGCTCACAGCTGGAAGGCGTTGACTTACAAAGCAGCCCAAGGGGTTAGGGCGCCGGAGGAACCGGCGCGACCGTCGGTGGCGCGGCCGGGTCGGGCCCCGTAGGCGGCCCGTACCCGGGCGGCGGTGGCCCGTTCAACGGATAGTACCCAGGCGGCAGAGGGGGCCCGCCCTGGGCGGGCCCCGTTGGCAACGAGGCTGTCTCGGACCCCGGGGCGGTCAGTGAAATGTATCCGGGCGGCAGCGGCGGCGGTGGACCGGCTCCTGGCGGCGGTGGGGCCGCTATGGGCATCTGATCGGGCGAACCGGTCAGTCCGTACGGGTCCCGGGCCTGGTGCCAAAGATCCCTGAGGCTCCCCAGCGGGCCCGACCCCGATTGACCCGAGCCGTAAACGGGGTTCGAGATCTCTGGCACCGGTGGCGCGCCGACGGGTGGAGGCGGGGGCGGACCCACCGGTCCATCCGAAGACTCCACCACGGACGGGCCGGGAGCCGGGGCAGCGGCACCCGGACCCGATTGCGCCGGCGTCGGGTAGGGCACCGCCGGATCCGCTCCGGCCTGGCCGGCCATAGCCAGCGCACCGGCGGCGATGATCACGCCCGCGACCGCGATCCTCGCGGCGTTGGCCGGTGGTGTGGCGCGCTGGCGTTCGGTCATGAATCCTGGTTGTCCTCTCTGGTGGCGCCCGCGAGGACTCCTTACAGAAGCACCGCGGGACGCCGGACCCGACTTGCGAGCAAGGCTAGCGCCTTCCCGCGTGCGGCGTCACCTCGTTCACGCGCCCAACCGTCACGGGTCGATAGCCTGCGGGGGCGACGTCATTTCGTCGTGACAACTACACGTTGTCCCAGTTCAGGGCCTATTTTTCTCGGTCGGGCTGACAGGATTTGAACCTGCGACCACTTGACCCCCAGTTACAAAATTGGTGTCCGCGGGTGTACGCCCACAACCGGTTTACGCGGGTGGAGCCGATTTCTGTATATCGGCGCACGTACACAAACATCCCCGTAATCCGGCGCGTTGCCGTACCGGTTGCCGTATGTCTATCCGAGGGCGCATAACTCGCATAGACGACCGATGAGCTCGTTCAATCCCAACTTGTTGAATGTGGCCAGGAGAGCGTGGTCTGCAGCCATGCTCTTCGAGGCGGTGATTGGGTGTGGCTCGCTCAATCCCTGTCGCCTGCTGGCTGACTACATACTGGCTTGCCAGCCCGGTCACCGCCGCCCTGCGGGGAGTGGCTGAAGAGAGGCCTGCGTTGCCGAAAGTTGGTGTGCCCTCCTCGCTTTTGAATTGTGTCGAGGCAAGGAGAGGTTGGTGCCGGTTGCGGTGACGAGGATATCCGATGATCGGGTCGTGGTTGCGGTTGATCCGCACAAGGCGTCGTGGACCGCGGCCGCGGTGGATGGTTCACTGCAGCCATTGGCCACCGTGGGTGTGCCGGTCAGCCGCGACGGCTATCGGGCGCTGCGCCGGTTCGCGCAGCGCTGGCCGCACGCCCGCTGGGCAATCGAAGGAGCCGCCGGTCTGGGGGCACCGCTGACTAGGCTGCTGCGTACCGATGGCATCGAGGTCATCGACGTCCCGGCGAAGCTGGCCGCTCGGGTGCGAGTGCTCTCGAGCGGGCACGGCCGCAAAAACGACGACGCCGACGCGCTGTCGGTCGGTATCGCTGCGCTCACGTCACACGCGCTGGGCACTGCCCAGATCGATGCTGCTACCACGGCTTTGCGCGCTGTCGTCGAGCACCGCGATGACCTGGTGAAGACCCGCACCCAGACCGTCAACCGACTCCATGTCGTGCTCACCAGGCTGGTTCCGGCTGGTGCCAGGCGCCACCCGAGCGCCGATCATGTCGCCGAACTTTTGCGCGGCGTGCGACCCCGCGACGCCGCCGCCAAGACGCTGCGTGCCCTGGCGGCCGATCTGGTCAGCGAGGTGCGCCAGCTCGATCGCCGGATCGCCAAGGCCGCCAACGATTATCCAGATGGCCGTCAGCGCATCCGGCACCACCTTGACCCAGTTGCATGGTCTCGGCGCGCTGACCGCCGGCAAGATCCTCGGCCGCGTCGGTGATGTTCGTCGCTTCCGCTCGGCCGCCGCGTTCGCCAGCTACACCGGCACCGCCCCCATCGAGGTGTCCTCCGGCGAGGTGGTGCGCCACCGGCTTTCCCGCGCCGGCGATCGCCAACTCAATTTCTGCCTGCACGTCATGGCCATCACCCAAGTCCGCCACCATCCCCCCGGCAGGGGCTACTACCTGCGGAAACGATCCGAAGGCAAAAATCACAACGAAGCCATGCGCTGCTGGAAACGCCGCCTGTCCGACATCGTGTACCGCCAGCTGATCGGCGACGCAGACACACAAAAGGCGGGCCCGGGAAGACACTCGGGGGCGGCTCTATCGTCTCGCGCGGCCAGCTGATACCCCGCACACCGGCTCTTCAGACAAGTCACTTCCCGAGCCCGCCCCCAAACCCTACAACCCGACAAAAACCCCCTACTTGACACAGAGAGGCGCCAGTACCCCGCACAACATAACCGCAGGTCAAAGGCAGGTTTTAGGTCTTGTGGTCGGCTCGGGCCCAAAACGGGCCCAATCAGGGCAGACGCACCAGCTCTTCGACCGGATCGCCACGCAGCTCGACCGACTGCGCAAGTCGCGAGCCGTCGACGGCGTAAGGCCGTTAGTCGAACAAATCGGTGACCATTGCCACCTGATCTTCTGCGAAGGTCGTCCCTACGGTCATGCGTGAAGCTGCCAATACGACCCAAACAGGAGAACGAAATGTCCGGCCCCGAAACCCATCGTGGCATTTTGGTCGGCGTCGACCGATCAGCGTCGTCGATGGCGGCGGTCAACTGGGCGGCTCGCGATGCTGCGATGCGCAATGTTCCGCTAACACTCATCCACGTCGTCGCACCGGTCGTGCCGGCGGTTGCGCCGTGGGCGGAGATTCCGGTACCTCAAGACTATTTCCAGCGGCAGAACGACGAAGCGAGGCGAATTCTCGAAGACGCGCGCAGGGCGGTCGCCGACAGCACCCCCACCTGGCGGCGCACCGCCATCGGCCCGCCGTTCGTGTACAGCGCGGTGGTACATGGCCCGATCGTTTCCACGCTCGTCAATGAGTCCAAGATTGCGGACATGATGGTCGTGGGATCCCAGGGCGAAGGCGCGTTTAGCCGGGTCCCTTTCGGCTCGGTCAGCACCGGCCTTGTGAACCATGCGCATTGCCCGGTCGCGGTCGTCCATGATGAGGCCCCGCCGCCGCCCGCGCAGGCACCGGTGCTGGTGGGAATCGACGGTTCGCCCACATCGAAACTGGCGACGGAGATCGCCTTTGACGAGGCCTTCCGCCGGGGTGTGGACTTGGTGGCCCTGCATGCGTGGTCGGACGTAAGCATGTCGGAAGTGCCAGGTCTGGATTTCACGACGATGGAAGTGCAGGCACAAGAGGCGCTGGCCGAGTGGCTCGCCGGATGGCAGGAGCGCTACCCTGATGTCACGGTGCGACGTGTGGTGGTGCGCGATCAGCCAGCTCGTCAACTTGTCGAGCACTCGGAGTCCGCACAACTCGTCGTCGTCGGCAGTAACGGTCGCGGCGGATTCGCCGGCATGCTGCTGGGTTCGGTGAGCACGGCCGTCGCGCATGCGGCGCGGACGGTGGTGATCGTCGCCCGCGAGTCATAGCGGCGCATGCGGGCATCACGCTAACCCGAGCTGGGGCGGATGTGCTGACGGCTGCAGAACGTGTTTGCCGCCGGGCGGGCTACGGTATCGGCCAAGGACGAAACCCACGACGTGACCGAGGCCGAAGTGATCGACGCGGCGATGGCCTTGCCAATGCTCTCGCCGAGGCAACGACGGACCTTTGAGCGCGTAGACATTGAGCAATATCTGAAAGTGAAGCTCGCCTGACGGTTGTGAGAAGCTGCGCCCGAGAGAACTGATCTCCCGCATATACTGCCCGACGATGGAATGACCGTTGAGGTGGTGCCACCTGTACCGCCACCGCTGGAAACGCCAGCGGAACGGACGTGGCTATCCCGCAAGCAAGTCGCTGCCCGGTTGAACGTGCCGCCACGCTGGCGAATTGGGCTTCACAGCGGCGGCGGCCCAGATATGGAAAGTTCGGTAAGTACACGCGCTATCGACTGTCTGATGTCATTGCTTGGGAGGAGCAGCAAGAGGCAGGCATGAGACACATGGTTTGGCCAAGGGATGGGGCTTAGTGCAGTGCCACCACCCGCCGTAGCCGTCGGACGAAGTCAGCGACGAGTCGGACATCTGCAACCATATCTGTGCCGCCCTCTCCTCGGTCTCCAGATCACCATGATTGCGCCGCGGGGGGACTGGCGGCTTTAGCCGTCGATGGCCCAAACGTTTGCGGTGGGCGTCGAGGTCAAACTCGGCCTGCACGGTCCAGTTGCGCGCGGTAGGTGACCTTGTCATCCATCGACGGGGTGAGACAGCCTGTGGCGCAGCGGTATCGCCAACCACATTTCAGACGGCCGCATCGTAGACGGTGCCGTATGCCGAGCCGAGCGATGTCCACGCGCCGGGAAGGATCGGCCCGACCCGGGCCAATGAGGTGACCAACGCCCCGTGGCCATGGTGGCTTTGCGCCCTTGGCGGCCGGTGAGGCGTTAGCGCAGTCTCGACACGTCCACGCCGACGCGAGGTCGAGTGGCGCGGCGGGAGGTGGGGGCTATGAAGTCGGTCATCGTATGTGTGTCGATCTCGCACGGCAACACCCGCCGGGTGGCCGATCGCATGGCTGAGGTGCTCCACGCCGAGGTCGCCGAGCCCCAGGCAGTCGACCTCGAGACGCTGCACGAGTGTGACCTCGTCGGCTTCGGGTCGGGCATCTACTTCATCGCGGTGCATCCGAGGTTGTGGAGGCTCGTCGGTCGCCTGCCACGCGTGGATGGCGGCCGGGCGTTCACGTTCTTCACAAGCGGCGCTGCCGAGGTCCCGCGGGTGGGCTACGGCCAACCGATCCGTCGCCGGCTGGCGTCGAGGGGCTTTCGCGTGCTCGATTCGTTCTCCTGCCGCGGTCTCGACACGGCCGGGCCGTTGCGGCTCGTCGGCGGCCTCAAGGGACGGCCGAACGACCGCGACCTCGATCGGGCGGCGGCGTTTGCGGTGCGCCTGCGCGAACGAGTCGCGCGCTCAGAGACTGCTTCCTGACCGATGGCAAGCAAAGAGCGCGCCGCGCTCGTCGTCGAACTGGTGCGCAGGCTCGTGGCCGAGGTCCACCCCCACGCCTCACGGCTGACCGTGACGCTCGACAGCACGTTCGAAGACCTGGGCATCGGAAGCCTGGAGCTGGTCGAGCTGCTGCACCGGGTCCAGGATGCGTTCGGGGTGGCGCTGCCCGCGCACGTCCTGGCCAGTGCGGAGACGCCGCGTGACCTCCTACAGGCCGTCACCCGCAGCCATACTCGCGTGGGCGAGGACCTCGGCGTGGTCTCGCCCCCGGCCCCGGTGACCGGCGGCCCGGCACCGGCGCCGGTGGCCGCGTCGACCCTGATCGATGCCCTCGACTGGCACGTGGGCGCGACCCCCGAGCGGACGCACATCTGCATCCTCGACGAGTCGGGCAGCCCCGATGACATGACCTATGAGGCGCTGCACCGGGAGGCGGCTGGCGTGGCGGCGGGGTTGCTGGCGCGCGACGTCATGCCCGGCGACACCGTCGCCATAATGTTGCCCACCAGCCGGGCGTACTTCGTCACCTTCGTCGGCGTGCTGCTCGCCGGCGCCGTGCCCGTACCCCTCTACCCGCCGGCCCGGCCTTCCCAGCTGGCCGATCACCTGCGTCGCCACACCGGCATCCTGGCCAATGCCCGTGCCGCGCTGCTCATCACCGTGCCCGAGGCCGTGCCTCTCGGCCACCTGCTGCGCGCCAACGTCGACAGCCTGCGCCACGTCATCGTCCCCGAATCCCTGATCGGCGCACCCGGTGGCGCGCTTCCCCGACCCCGGTCGGACGACCTGGCGCTGGTGCAGTACACCTCGGGCAGCACCGGCCAGCCCAAAGGGGTGGCGCTCACGCACGCCAACCTGCTGGCCAACATCCGCGCGTTGGGCCAGGCCGCGGCGGTGTCGGGGGCGGACACGTTCGTCAGTTGGCTGCCCCTGTATCACGACATGGGTCTGATCGGCGCGTGGCTCTCGTGCCTGTATTTCGGGGTACCGCTGGTGGTGATGGCCCCCCAGGTCTTTCTGACCCGCCCGTCGCGATGGCTCAGGGCGATCCACGCCAACCGGGGCACGATCTCGGCTGGCCCGAACTTTGCCTACGAGCTGTGCCTCGCCAAGATCGATAATGCCGAGCTCGACGGGCTCGACCTGAGCTGCTGGCGGTTGGCCTTCAACGGGGCCGAGCCGGTCAGCCCCGCGACGATCGAGCGGTTCGCCAAGCGCTTCGCCCCCTACGGGTTGCGGCCAGACGCGATCACGCCGGTGTACGGGCTGGCCGAATCCTCGGTCGGGTTGGCCTTCCCGCCGCTGGGGCGGGGCCCGCTCATCGACCGCGTCGACCGCGACACGTTCGTGCGTTCGGGGCGCGCCGACCCGGCGAAGCCGGGCGAGCGGGACGCACTTCGCTTCGTCGCCTGCGGCCAACCCCTGCCTGGCCACGAGGTCCGCATCATCGACGCCACCGGCCAGGAGCTAGGCGACCGCCGGGAGGGCCGCATCGAGTTCCGCGGTCCGTCGGCGACCGTCGGCTATTTCCGCAACCCCGGCGCGACGCGGTCGTTGTTTCACGACGACTGGCTCGACACCGGCGACCTCGGCTACATGGCCGACGCCGACCTGTATGTCACCGGCCGGGTCAAGGACCTGATCATCCGGGCCGGGCGCAACCTGCACCCCGCCGAGCTCGAAGAGGCGATCGGCAACCTCGCCGGCATCCGCAAGGGATGTGTCGCCGTGTTCGCCTGTCCCGACCCCGACGGGGGCGCCGAGCGGCTGGTCGTGATGGCCGAGACCCGAGCCACCGGCGACCAGGCGACCGCCGCGTTGCGCACCGCGATCGTCTCCACGACGGTGGACCTGCTCGGCGTGGCCCCCGACGACGTGGTGCTGGCGCCACCGCGCACCGTCCCGAAGACCTCCAGCGGAAAAATCCGGCGGGCCGCCAGCCGGGACATCTACCAGCAGGGCAGGATCGGTGCCCGACCGCGGGCGCTGTGGTGGGAGTTGGCTCGCCTCCGGCTCCGCGGAGCTGTGCCGTCGTTGCGCCGCACCCGTCGCGCGGTGGCCGCTCTCGCGTTCGCCGCCTACACGTGGGTGCTGCTCGTGGTCCTCGCGGTGCCGGTGCTCGTCCTGCTGGAGCTGCTACCCCGGGCGGGGTGGCGCCGGCAGATAGCCTGCGGGGCAGTCCGGCTCCTGGCCCGCCTCACCGGGACGGCGGTCAGCGTGCACGGCCTCGACCGCCTCCCTAACGGGCCCTCGATCGTCGTGGCCAACCATCCGAGCTGGCTCGACGGAGTCGTGCTCGCCACCGTGCTGCCGCCCTCGTTCCGCTTCGTCGCCGGCGAGGTGCTCCAGCATCAGGTGCTGAGCGGGTTCGTGCTCAAGCGGCTCGGCGCCGAGTTCGTCGAACGCTACGAGCGCGAGCACAGCGTGGCCGACACCGACAGGGTCGTCGCCCTGGTAAGAGCCGGGCAGTCACTCGTGATATTCCCCGAGGGCCACCTGGCCCGCGCCCCCGGGTTGCGGCCCTTCCACATGGGCGCATTCGTCGCCGCCGCCCAGGCCGGAGTGCCGGCCGTCCCCATCGCCATCCGCGGAACGCGGACGATACTCCGACCCGAGCACCGCTTCCCGCGACACGGAGCGATCGACATCGCCATCGGTCAACCGATCCAGCCGATGGGCACAGACTGGGCCGTCGCAGTCGGGTTGCAGCGCGCCGCGCGCGAAGCCGTCCTGCGGCTCTCGGGGGAACCAGACGTCGAATGACACGGCCGGGCCGGCCGTTCGCGGGCAAGGCCACTCGGTGGTTGCGGCAGGTCACTCGGCCCGAAACCGTAACCAGGTGTGTGTGAAACCAGGGATCCGTCAGCCGAGACCAACCCGTCTAATCCGAAAATGACGGTGATCAGCTGGTAGTTCATGCGGCTGGGGTGAGGGTGACTGTGTAGCCGAGGGCTTCGAGTTGGCGGATGTGGTTGCGCTTTTGTCGATCCGGGTTGAGGTGCTTGGTGAAATGGTCGGCTCCGAGATCGGTGAATGTTGTGTCGTCGTCGGCGAGTAAGTGCCAGACGATGACGAGGATTGAGCGCCCGACCGCGACAAGTGCGCGTTTGTTGCCGCGGCGTTTGGCGATGCGCCGATAGCGTTCGCCCAGGAAGGTGTCGGTTCTGGCGGTCGCGATGGCCACCTCACCGAGGATGCGGGCCAGGTAGCGGTTGCCATGCCCGGTGCTTGCGTTGCCTTTGGTCTTGCCGGCCGAGCTGTTGATGCCCGGTGCGAACTTGGCCCAGGAACACAGGTGGGCGGCGGTGGGGAACCGGGACATGTCCACTCCGATCTCGGCGATGATCGTGGCGGCGGCGATCGGGCCGATGCCGGGGATCTCATCCAGTCGTGCCGCCGCCGTAGCGAAAGGGGCCAGGTGCGCCTCGATCTGCTCGTCGACGGCGGCGATGTCGGTGTCGATGCCGTCGATGCGGGCCAGCATCCGGGCCAGCAGGAAGCGGTGATGATCATCGAAGTGTCCGTTGAACGCTTCCTCGAGCCGGGTGATCTTGCTGCGCATCCGGCTGTGCGTCAGCTGGGCCAGCACCTTGGGGTCGCGTTCGCCGCCGATCAGCGCGGCCATCATCGCCCGCCCGGACACCCCGAAGATGTCGGAGGCCACCACCGAGAGCTTGATGCAGGCGTCTTCGAGCAGCTTTTCCACCCGGTTCTTCTCGGCCGTGCGGGCACTGATCAGATCAATGCGGTAGCGGGTCAGATCGCGCAGTCGCCGAATCGGGTATGGCGGCACGAAACTGGCGCGCAGCATTTGGCGCTCGGCCAGTTTGCACAACCACACCGCGTCGATGACGTCGGTCTTGGGCCGGCCCGGTAGATGTTTGACATCACGGGCCTTGACCAGCCACGGATCCAGCCCATGCGCCTCCAGGAGATAGAACACCGGCTTCCAGTAATCCGAGGTGGCTTCCATCACCACCCGTTGAACCCCAAGCTCGACCAGTCGGTTGGCCAGCTCGGTCAGCGACGCGGTCATCGTCGAATGCGTCGAGACCTCCTGCAGCCGCTTTCGGCGCCCCCGCGGTGGGGGAAGGCGCACGCAACACATCACCTCCGCCTTGCCGATATCCAGCGCGGCGACCCGAGCGATGATCTCTTCCTTGTCGTCCGATTCGGCAAGCACGGCCGCATCCTCTCCCCTCACACCGTGTCTGACATTGATCAGGTGATCGCCCGTGGGGCCGCAGAAGGAAACAGAATCTAATCCTCGTGCTCGACCAAACACCAACGGCGGCAACAATGAAGGGCCCGCACACGACCCCAGCACCCGGCTAGTTGACGGCCTCGAAGAACCATAGAGTGACGGCGTCGCAAGGCGACCACCGTGCCATTTTCAGCCCGGAACGGGCGCCCCACAAGGGCAGATCGGCTAGTTGTGCGGAGCCATGTGGGTTGGTCGTCGACGTCAAAATGGTATTCGACGTCACCACCGTCGAGGTTCCTCCCTAGCACCTACTGCGGTCAGATTCCACGTGCGACAAGCACAAGCGGCGTGCTGTCGCCCGGCCGGCGATCTATCCAGGAAGCTCTCCACGGTGCCAAGCACCGCTTCCCCGATGCAGCCCTCACGGGACAGTGACCACGCCTCGATCCGCAGATCCGCCGTGTGCGGCACACCGCGATGCCCTGATGTGGTGTCCACCATGGCTTGTCGCGCCACTCTAGCGGTTGTGAGCCGCAGGGCTTAGTGGTTGATGAACCAGTCTCGGGCCAGCACCGCAACCTTCTCGAGGGTGCCTGGTTCCTCGTAAAGGTGGGTGGCGCCAGGAACCACGGCGAGTTCGCATGGGCCCGGCATCGCGGCCTGCGCGCGTCGATCCCGTTGCCGACCACCATCGCGACGTGACCGTCCCACACCGCGAGGTCGCCGTGCTGCAGCGCGCCGGGCAGGGCTTCACCGTTACATCGCACCTGGGTGGGCGGAGCCCAAGGGGTGAGGAGGCGAGATGCTCTCGGGCGGGGGTACCGCCGACCGTGGGAGGCGCGCAGAATCCGAACAGGAGTGGAGGAAGGAGTCGGCGATGAAAGCCAACGTAGGCGACTGGCTGGTGATCAAGGGCACGACAACCGAGCGCTCGGACCAGCGGGGGCTTATTACGGAGGTGCACTCCGCGGACGGCTCGCCTCCCTACGTGGTGCGGTGGCTCGCCACCGGCCATGTGGCGACGGTGGTTCCCGGCCCTGATGCCATTGTGGTGACACCAAAGGAGCAGGAAGCAGCGGACGAGCGGGCACAGGAACGGGCCGCACACCGCGGCACCAACGAGTAGGTGCTGCGGCTCGCCGTTATCGCCCCGCAGGCTTGCTGGCGGCCTGGCTAGGCCATCACGTGATGGGCTCTCGCGCATGCGGGCGGACGGGACTGAGTTGGATGCCGGTCGGTCTAACCTGACATCGCCATGTCCCAGAAGCCTCGCTCGTAGTGGGTCACCCACAAGAAGGCGTCTTCAGCTTCTCGGGCCTGTTCGCCGACGGAGGCCTCGAGTTGGCGATCAACGGAACTCTGGAGGTCGCCGACGTAGGACCGGAAGCCGTCGGTGGTCCACCTGTTCACGAAGTCCCGGTAGGGGTGAGCACCTGGGCGGGCGCTGTCCCAGCTTTCCAGGTAGCTGCGTTCGAGCGCCCAGATGGCGGTGATCTGGGCCGGGTAGCCGGAGTAGGTCACGGCCAGCAGGAAGTCGCAGTAGGCCCGAGTCGCCGGATGCATGGCGGCGTCCAGGGCCAGGCCGCGCCGCGCCGGTGCGGGCAGCCAATTACGCTGCCGCGCTAGGGGATCCGGACCGATGGCCGGGACCCCGTCAGATCTACCGGGCGTCGGGACTGTCCCCGATGCAATACGAATCGGCCGGCAAACGGCGCGACGGCAAGATCAGCCGCGAGGGTAGCGTGGCGCTGCGCCAAGCCCTGATCGACCTCGGTATCGGACTGTGGCTCACCGATCCCGCGGCCAAAGCCTATGCCGCCGCACTGAAATCACGCGGCAAGCCCGGCGGGATCATCGGCTGCGCCCCACCGCGCCACCCGCATCGCCCACGCCCTGGTCCGCGACCACGCCACCTACGACCCGTCCCGCTGGAGCTGAGCACCCACCTGCTCAGGGCGTTCCTCGGTCTCGGCAATCGGCGCCAGCGACACAGGAGCTGTCCACCTGCAGCGCCCGCAGCGCAGCGAGGACAAACGACGTGGACAGCGACGAGCACCGGCGCACCCCGACCGGCCGAAAAAACCCCCGTCCATCGCCCCAACAGGAAGGCGGCACCACCCTCGAGATTGGTCCTTCACAACTCCGGCCGGTAGTGCCACGCTGAAAGGCACGACGACGGGCCGGACCAGATGCCGTAACGGCTATGGCGGACCCACACGGGTTACGCCGACGCTAGCTTGGCACCCGGCCCGTCGCCCTCACAGCAGCCCGAACGACGCCAGATGACCCACCAACGGCGAGGTCGTATACATCAGCGTGGGCGCTCGGCACACCCACAGCACACGCCAACCCGGTCCAAGACGCCAACGCCAGAACCCACACCGGCGACGATGCCCAACGGCCAACCCATCACTTGACACGAACTACAGCCAGCTAGCGGATGTGGGCTGGCCCGTCGAGCAGGCTGCACCGATCGGCGAGCGCTGGGCCGTAGGTGACAGCGCCACACTCGCAGCGCCAGGTCAGATGCCGCCCGCACGAGCAGGCGGTGCTGCCGATCAACATCCGCCTGGGCGAGGAGCTGCTCGCCCACGTCGACGCCGAGGCCGTGGCCCGCGGGCTCAGCCGTGCTGAGACGATCCGCCGGCTCATCGCGTCCGCGCTGAACGTCGATGTCTAAGGCCGAGCGAGCGGGCTGCTGGTGATCATCGACACAGGCACTGCAGAAGTCCCCGAAGGATCTCTACATCTTCTTTCGGAACGGAACCTGCGGTGGTGAGCCTGGCGACACGCACGGCGATAGCGGCGATGGGTGTGCGGGTGGATACGGCTATCCATTCGCGGGCCATCAGCTCGGCTGCGCGGAGTCGGTGTGCTTGGGTGAGTCCGTCGAGTTCGGGGATGTGAACCATCCACCATCGCCGATCGCGTTCGAGCTCGACCTGGTATTCGCGCATCACAACATCTCCGGGGTTGAAGACTCCGCTCCGTCGCGGCTCCCCGGCGCGGCGGCAAGGCGCGTACACGTTACCGTGAAACACCACGGCCCGCGCGCTATTTGCCGGCATAGGCGTCGTCGGTCATACGGGTAGGGTCGATACCTTCGCGAATGGTCGCGGGAGTGGTGCCGATCTGGGCTGAGCAGCGGGCACTGAGGAAGATCGACCCCACATCGGGGGAACCATAGGGGAGCGCCCGATGCCTAACCATCACCCGTCGCGATCGTGGCGTGGCTGCGCGATGTGCAAGCCGCACAAGCGTCGTGGCGTTGGCCGCGCGGCCAAAGAGCCGGTGGCGGTCAAGCGCCAGCTCGGCCAGGTGCGCCGTTACTCCCGCCGCACACTCGACCGCGACTTGAAACCAGCTTCTCGCTACTTACGCGCCGCTTGTGACGCACGGCAACCGGCGCCGCTTGTGGCGAAGTCCGCACCGGACGACAATGTCCCTGGGGGACCGCACCGACGAAGGGTGGATCTCATGGGATTGCTGGACAAAGTTAAGGATCTGCTGTCGAAGAACTCCGGCATGGTGGACACGGCGATCGACAAGGCGGGCGACGTCGTAGACGAGAAGACGCAGGGCAAGTACAAAGACACCGTCGACAAAGTCGAGGAACAGGCGAAGAAGGCCGTCGACAAGGGCAACCCGAACACCTAGCCGGTTGGCGAAATCTCCGTCGCCGTTCCGCTGCCGTGCCGCCGGCAACTCGCCGAGGCGGCCGGGCTGTCAATGTCGCGGGTCTATCAGATAAGGGACGGGCGACGTTAGGCCAGCGCAGTCCCGGCAGCTCATCGTTTATTTCATCGCTTATGAGCATGATTGAGGGCAATTCAGGCGGAGCCAGCGTGAACCTCTAGAGCCGTAAACCGTTGAGGCTCAACAGCGCGGCGGAACAAACAGAACTAGCCGGATACGTCTTCCGAGAATTCAGCGGGTGGGGTACCAAGGTCAAACGGGCCGTTCCCAACCTGTGGGGTCAGGTCGGTGTGGAGGCGCCACTTTCCTAGCGGTCTGTACCGGCGTTTCCGTTCCTGAAGTCGTCGACGCAGTTCTCGCATGCGGTACCAACGCCATTCGTAGATGTCGTCACGCTGGGCGAGGTTGATCGCGTATGCGCGGGTCCATATGGTTTGCTCGCGCGGCTCGACCCATGAGCAAATGCACCAAAGATCTGCTATGGCGCTGGCTGGCTGTTCGAATTCCCACTCAATGGCCTGGTCTGTGCAGCTCATCGTCTTCCGTGAGGAGAGCAGCTCTCTGAAGCATGGATCGTCTGCTTCCAGTTGGCGTCCGTCCCGTTCGAGGTGAAGCGCGACCTGGTAGCGGACCGCTGGACCGAACAACTCGACGATCACATTGAACTTCATGTGTTCCACGTCGTTGTGAAATATCGCCCATGGCACTCGTTGAACTGCAAAGAGGATTCCACTGCCGCCAGCGGTGTCTTGCTGAAGACGAAGTTGGGATCGAGCGGTGATCGCGGCCCAAACAGCGACTGCGAACGCCAAGACCGAGACCGCGAGCGACAACACACTTTGAGCGAACCACTCACCAAGGGCATTCGCCCGCGCGACACGGGGATCGTTAAGCGGATGACAGGCCGGCTTCACGAACAGTTGCGGCGGCCGAGCGCCGTTACCGCGCTGCTCGGCGCCTGGTCGCCGCCGTCGACCGCTCCCACGCCGATACCACCCGCCAGATATGCCCGATGCGCGCCGTCGCCGCGGCCTCGCAGCGCCCACACTCGCATTCATGTGGGTGGGCGAGCAGCTCCGTCACATGACGTTTCACCAGCTCCATGGAGACCGGCTCGCCGGCCGCCTGGGCGGTGTTGAACACCTCGATCGCGATCAGCTCGGCGGCATCGGTTTGTCGCACAGGGGTTCTGAATCACGCAGAGGTGCAACAACTGGGCCTCGTGCGTTCATCTCCCGAATCAGTTTCTCCACGCTCTGTTGGTGGTTTTCGTATGATCCCAGTTCCCGCGACGGTCCTAGCGGATGTTGTATTGCGTACCATAAACTTTCAAGACGACTATTCATTTTTGCCCGTTTCTTATAGGTATTCGTCATAGCACAATTAGGCCCACTGACCTGCGATTATCTGTCAGCAAATCGGCAGCGCCGCACAGAATCCACACCGCGGGCCACTTCGCGGGCTCGGCAAGAAGACCAGCTAAACGCGCCGCGTGCGCTCGCTACCCGCTTCAGGCTAAGCGACGATCTGGCAGACAGACTGGCGGGGATCGACGCGCTGACGGACGCTGTCATCAAAGGGTAAACCGCTGAGCTATACCACAAGAGGCCCGGTCGTCGCCGACAACATCGACTCGGTCCTCTCAGTCGTCGCAGGCGGCACGCTGGCGTCGAACCGCTTTGGCGATCGCACGAGCATCGATGCGCATGAGTCGGAGCTGACCGCTGAGGTCGACTCGGTAACCAATGAAGAAGAGGCCCGCTGCCGACGGATGTTCCTGGCCCCCGCTCACCAGGGGAACGCCGTTGGAATCGAGGACACCGAGGTGGCCGACCAACTCGTCCAGGCCACGGCGATAGCCGGTTGCCGCGATCACCGCATCGGGTTGTATGCGGGCACCGTCCGCCAGCACGACATCACTTTGGTCGAAGCCGACGACCGCGGCGACAATCTCGATGCGCCCGGCCTTGAGCTCGTCGACGAACCCGTCGTCGTACGCTGGTGCTTGGCGCCGGCGCGCCATCGTGGTCGCGACCCCTTCGGGCGACCGTGGGAGCCCGTACCGGTCGAGGCGGCCGAACAAGATTCGCTGCATCAGCCATGCGACCTCGTCGGCCACGTATAACGGGAGGTGGTTCAAGGCGAGCCCGGGGACATTGACCGTCACGCCCAGGAACTTGCGGGCAACAAGGTTCGGCACGGTCCGGCACGCGACGCGAACGCGCGCCGCGCCGCCCCTGGCTAGCTGGTTCGCAACCTCGGAGCCTGTCACATTGGGCCCAACCACCAGAACGTCGCGCCCGCGGTACGGCGTCGGGTTGCGGTAGGCGCTCGAATGAATCAGCTCACCCGCGTATCCGGGGCGCCCCGGCCAGTCCGGGAGGTCAGGGTCGTGGTCGTAGCCGGTCGCAATGACCACGAAGCGTGCCTCTAGCGCGTCGTCACTGGTTTCCACTCGCCAGCCACCACGCGACGCACTCACCTTGTGAACCGGCGTGCCGAACCGCACATCGATCCGATGGTGGTCTACGTAGTCCTGGAGGTACCGGACCCAGTCGTCACGGGCCGGATATTCTCCGTACCTACAGTGGCTCGCACGATACCCGGGCATTGTCGACATCCACGCCGGCGTGTTGAGCCGCAACCCGTCGTAACGGGCTCGCCAGCTCGCGCCGACCCAGTCGCTCCGTTCGAGCACAATCGTTCCAACGCCTGCACGGCTCAGGGTTGCCGCGGCTGCGAGCCCGGCTGCCCCAGCGCCGCAGACGATCGCCTCCGCCACGGGGTCATAGTAATCGCCGACCGATCCGCCCCTCCGCTTTGAGCGTGCAGCGATTCCCACCTGGTCGAAAACTGCTATGCCGCGTTGCCTAAAGTGTTTTTGACCTACCACCGCCCTGTGCACGATAACGGCCGCGCGCAACCGGGCATCGAAGAAGTCAAGACTGGGCTTGACCCCGTTTGGTCGGGTGGCCCGGGGGAATCGCACCCCCGGGCTCCCACAGATCCCGGCGTGACAGTCTCCCGTCACCGGGCTCTTGTCATCCTGGTCGTCAGACGCGCGCGACCGAGGGAGTCCATATCCAGTGCGCGAACATGCGGGGATACCGTGCGGTGATCCGCCGCCAACACTCGATGGCTTTTCTCTCGGCGCGTAATCGTTTGTATTTCTTGCGGATCCAGCGCACCAGGTAGGCGTTGATGCGCGAGAGGAGTTGATACAGTGCGGAGCGGTAGAACGCCCCGTAGTACTGCATCCAGCCCCGCACGATCGGATTGATCCGTCGCGCAAGGTCAGCGAAGGTGAGCCCGGTGTGGTGGTGCAGTCGCCAGGACCGCACCTCGGCACTGATCCTTTTCAGGGCGTGCTTGCTGATCGCGGGCAAGAACGCGCTGAACTGCTGCCCGCGCTTGTTCCGCGCCGCTCGCTGCCGGAACTCGTACCCCAGGTACGTAAACGACGTGTGCTCGTGCGAGCCGCGCCGCTGGCCGTCCTGACAGTAGACGATCCGGGTCTTGTCGGGATGCAGCCGCAAGCCGACCTGCTCCATCCGGTCGCCGATCGCGGCCAACACCTCGCGGGTCTGCCGCTCACTGACACAGTGCACGACCGCGTCATCGACGTAGCGCTCGAACGGGACGGTCGGAAATTCCCGGGCCATCCACGCATCGAACGCATAGTGCAGGAACAGATTCGCAAGCACCGGCGAGACCGCAGATCCCTGAGGAGTACCGCGATCCCGCTCGGTCAGCGTCCCGTCGGCCTGCTGCAGCGGCGCACACAGCCACCGCTTCACATACAGCAACACCCACGGCTGGTCCGTGTGCGCCTGCACCGCTTTGACGATGAGATCCCAGGGCACGGTGTCGAAGAATTTCCGGATGTCGAGATCGATCACCCAGTCGTATTTCCAACACCGCGCCCGACATGCAGCCACCGCGTCCAACGCGGACCGTCCGCGCCGGTAGCCGTAAGAGTCGGAGTGGAAGATCGGCTCGACCTCCCGCTCCAACCGCGTGGCCACCACTGTTTGCGCGACCCGATCGGCCACAGTGGGCACACCCAGAATTCGGACCCCGTCACCGTGCGGTTTCGGTATTTCCACGGCCAGTACCGGCGGCGGAAAGTAACTGCCGGAAGACATTCGATTCCAGACCTTGTAGAGATTGTTCTTTAGGTCCTTTTCGAAATCCTCGATGCAGCATCCATCCACGCCGGCGGCACCCCTGTTCGCCTTCACCTTCTCCCAGGCGTCGTACACCTCCCACTTCGAAATCTCAAACGACTTGCCTGAGGATTTCAGCTCGCCCATCCAGACTCCTCCCGAACCCGAAAGCTCGGTTGATCCAATGAACCCAGCCACGGATGACCTGACCCCTTGGCTCCACTCCCACCGCGTCAAGCAGGAGCTTCACGGCTACTACGAGTCAGTCCGCCAACGCGCCCCGCATCGGTACTCCGTCCCTCACGGTTTCGCCCGCTCGGGAACCTCCCTCTCGCCGCGACTGGCAGTATCGGGACGCGCCTTCTCACGTTCCGCGCAGGAGCCGCAGATCAGGCTCACGTCGCCTCCATGCCGGGCACCACCTGGCCGGTAAACGGGCACCCTCCAGGCTCGTCCCGGGACTATCCACCTGCCCCGGTTTCGATACCAACCCACCTGTTTCGACACGTCAACGGCTGCAACGCTCGTCTTCCTGATCCCCGCCTGACCCGTGAACCGGGCCTTTTCCCACATCGCTCACCACGACAGTCTTCAGCTAACGCAGCAGTGGGCGGCTTGAAGCCTCCCCCCGCAGGGCGACTCCGAAGGGCCACCAATCCTTCATCTCCTGCACAGCACCGCCTTCAGAAGCTCACCTATCACGCTCCCTTCAGCGTTCGTGACACACGTGGACACAGGGTCAGGCGGCTTGTGCCGTCTGAGTGAATGGGTCTTCCAACTCGACCGGCTGATCATTCCGATGGCCGAGTGGCGCCTGCGCCGGTTGTAGACTCGCTCAATCCAGTCGCCGACGGCGAGCTTGGCCGTTGCCCGGGTCGGCCACAGATACCGGCCGTAGAACTCGACTTTGATTGTGGCCCAGAATGATTCGGCCCGAGCGTTGTCCCAGCACACGCCGGTGCGGCCGGCTGAGCTGGCCAGCTGCCCCGAGGTGTACTGGCAACCGCGGTCGGCGTGCAAGATCACCTGCTCGGCCAGCTCGCCGCGCATCGCCACGGCCATGGTCAGCGCCGAGGTGACTAGATCGGTGTGCAGGTGGTCATCGATGGCCCAGCCGATCGCCCGCCGCGAACAGCCATCGCGGACCGCGCACAGATACAACCACCCCTGCCCCGTGCGGAGATAGGTGATATCGCTGGTCCACACCCGATCCAGCTCACCGACGTCGAACCGGCGCCGCGCCAGGTCCGTCGGTACCGCAACACCGGAGTCGACCAACGTAGTCGCCGGCGCGAATGTGCGCGGGCTGATCCCAGCCAGCTGCTGGCGGCGCAGCGTGGCCGCCACCGTCTTACGCGATACCGTTTCCCCGTCGGCGCGCAGATCGGCCAGAATCCGCGGCGCACTTACACCCCGTCGGAGGCCTCGTGCGCGACGGCGACCTTGGCGTCGATCTCAGCGCGCCGCCGCCGCGCCGGAGTCGGGCCGCGGTCGCGTGCCATGCGCCATTTGTAGAAGCCCGACCGCGACACCTTAAGCAGCTCACACCTCCGCTTGATCGGGGAGGTGGCCTTCTCCGCCTCGATCACCCGGTAGGCTTCTACCGAGACGAAGAAGGCCGCGGCTCTTTTCAAAAACTCACGGTCCAAACGTAATTCGGCGTGCTCCTTGCGCAGACGCCGCAGTTCTGCGCGCTCATCGGCATCCAGCACCGCGCCAGTATCTCCAGACGAGGCCGCTTGGCGTTGAAGGCACACCCAACGACCCAGCACTTGTTCACCGACACCGAGCTCGGCGGCGACATGGGCCACCGGGCGGCCGGTCTCGATCACCAGGCGGGCAGCCTGCTCCCGAAACTCCGGAGTGTACTTCCGATGCCTGCCCGACATACGGACATCCTTCCCGTGAGACAGCAGTCCCACCAGTCAGGTGTCCACCATCAGGGGTCAACTCCAAGACCGCCATGGGATTTCGCCAAATGGGAGCCGACCCATGACAGAGATTCAGTTGGCGTGGGCATACCGTGGGGAACCTGGTGGGGTAGGTGGTGATCATGTTTGACGCTGATTTGACTTCTTTGGGTGCAGTGTCAGTGGTGTTAGCTGGTCGCCGCTTCGCTTTCCGAGCTGATCTAGGCTCTGCACGGGCCGAAAGAATGGACGCCGTGGCCACATTTTGGCCACACTTGGCCGCGATCTATCGTTGTCTCGTGTGAACTACGGTGATGTGTTTTTGCAGGTGGATGCCAATTCCGGCCGATGATCTGGCTACAGACGATACCTGCATATCTTGATCCGTATCCTCGGTGCAATCAGGTCCGTGTCGACAACCTTCATGGAACCGCCCCGTCAGTGGCCGGGATGTCGACGAATCGCCCTGGGATGTCCAGAGACTCCGGACCCACCGGAGCGGTTCACCCGGCACGCCCTGCTCATCCATGTCAAGTTCCAGGATCAGTACCGCAACATGACAGGCAGTCGACAGTGACCTGGACTGGGTGTGCGGCTTCCCTCACCGCACGGACACCTCCGCCCAGAGAGGACAGGTTCCCCCGCCCATGGCTGAATACCGTTGCGGTGCTGCGCCTTTCATGGATGATTGGTATTGTCCATGACAAAAGCCCTGCGTGTTCGTTATCACGTTGTTGTGGCACACACGCGCTGTCCTCGGCGGTCTGCAAGAGCACCACACGGGGCCCTTCCCTTGGTAGTAGGCGACACATCGACCGATCGTGACGCATCAAATCGTTGGATGCTGGCTTGGCCGCCGGCCCGGCCGCTCATCTGAAGCGGCCTACCCTGCGTTAGTGGCCGCGGGCCACCCACTCGTCGTAACAGACGAGTTCACTGATGCTGGTGGTGTCGCCGTGGCCGGTGTAGACGGTGGTGTGCTCGGGCAACCGCCCAGCCGCTGCAAAATCGACGCGTTAGCATGCCGATGTGGCTGCCGTTACGGCCGCCAGCGATGGTGCTCTGTGGTGAGTTACCGGACGGCTGTGAGTGCCGAGCCGATCCGGATGTCTGCCCGCGAGGCGGCCTCGGTGCGATTCGAGTCAATTGCACCTTTTCGTCGTGTCGTTCCCCGTCGCGGGCGTTGTGGGTAATTCTGTTCCTCGCCTACTCCGGTCAAGTCATCGCCAATGCGATATTCGGACGCTACGCAAGCGGATTCGGCGGCGGTCTGGCACTGATGTTCTGCTCGTTGGCCCTATCGCAGCGACCTCGCACGCCGCCCGCCGCCGCACTGCTGCAACCCGGATTGTGGTTATTGGTACCGGGTTCCCTCGCCTGATCGGCGTCACCCAGCTCATCGGAGCCGACAGCAGCGCCGCGGTGACGGTCACGCTGATCTCGAGGATTTCGATCGCACTCGGCATACAGGCCGGATTGTTGATCTGGTCTGCGGGCCGCCAGCTCCACAGCGTCATCCGAAGGGTAGACGCCTGTCCGGCAGTCGGCGCCGGCGCGGCTATGTTGTCACGCTGAGCCGCGCTGATAACCACGGCGGGCTACCGACTCGCCGCCGCGTCTTTGAGGTCCTGTGAATCAGTTCTCGGATGATGCATCGGGCGCCAGCGGCCTTCGGGTTGGGCTAGCCGGTCGGCGATGACGTAGAGGGTCTCCAGGTTGTGGCCGTATCCGAGGTGGCTGCTGTGCACCTCGATGTTCTCGGTCAGCGGTGCGGGCAGGCTGGTGCAGCACTGCCACGCGACGATGCCGTCGGACTTGCTGTAGATGCAGGTGGTGGGCGCGGCCAGCGGCTGCTCGCGGGCGATCCGGGCCGCCTCGGAGACCTGTCGGGTCGCATCCCGGGTGCGGTTCAGCAGGTTCCACAGCCGCCATGCGTGGCTGGCTTGGTGGTTGCCGCGGAACGGGGCGCCCAGGGTGATGACGCCGCGCACGTCATCGGGGCAACCCCGGGCCAGCTCGCGCGCGTAGATGCCTCCGGCGCTCCAGCCGATGATGCTGACCCGTTGACCGCCGTTGCGTGCGCGCAGTTGGTGAACACGCGCCGGCAGGTGGTCAGTCATGCGGGGCCGGTATCCGAGGTTGGTGCCCATCCCCCAGTCGTATGCCCGATATCCCCACTGGCGCAGGACATCACGCAGCAGTTGTGTTGACAGCCCACCGGCGAGAAACCCCGGGATCACCAGCACTGGGTGCCCGTCCCCGCGCGGCCACCGTGACATCGCGTTGTTGGACAATCGGGCGGCGGCGTACTCACCGACCGTGCGCCACTCCCCCAGGCGCAGGAGGTGACCCGGCGCCATCGCGGCGGCGGCATCGGGGAACTCGTCGCCGTCGGGTGCGAAGGCCTCAGGCATAGAACGCATCAAGCATCTCCCTATATCGCTCGGCAACCACGGTATACGCTTCACCTTCAACGACGGCGTCAATTCACCCGTCTGGATGGAGAGGTCGCGATCGAGCAGCGCCCACTTTCTGATGGTCTCCCACCGATTGAGCCCCGCGTTGAGTTTGGCGATGTGCTCGTCGATCAGCCGTTGCACCTCCGGGGATTTCACCAGTTCGGCGTAGGACGCACCGTCGATTCCCTCCTCGGTGGCCCACGTGGTCATCACGTCGGCATCCAGGGTGATCAGCGCGACGCAGAAGTTGCGGGCCTCACCGAACACCAGGAACGACGCCAGCACCGAGAAGCGCCAAGAGCTCGCCAATCGGCTGCCTAACGCAGGCTGCGCGGTCAATCTGAGCGGGACCGCATGGCAGACAGCAGGTGACCTGACACCCCCGCCCGCACCGGGCGGCGGCCTCGCGGTCGGCAAGAAGCTCCCGAAATCCGAGCCGCCCACTGAGCCGCGACTGGACGCGCCGTATATCCACCGCGGTTCGAAGTCATTCGGCGGTATCGAGGTCATCAACCACGGGCCCGGAGATGTCCTCCAGGACCGGCGACCACACCGACCGGTCGGCCCAGCGTGAGCGCGTCCCCCACCGCGGTGGCCGCAGCCAGGAACGCCCCGGCGGCGATCATCGATCCACGTAACCCACCGCCGCCGGTGGCTACCCAGCCGTGGGATGTGACCGGCCACGGCATGCTCGTCAGCACCGGCGGCAAGGTCAGCCCGTTCTGATGAACGAGGATCGGCCGCCGGTCTGGTTTGTGTTCGTCGTCTGCACGGGCGTGCTGGCGGCTTTCATCCTGCTGGTATCAGTGGCGGTTCGGCGGTGAGACGTTGCGACAACCGTCGTTTCGATTGAGGAAGGAAAGCACATGATGCCCTCCCCGGCACGCCTGCAAATGCTCACCACGGCAATGGATTTCACTCCTAATGATGGATAATTATGCCTATCCATGAAACACGTTGCCGGACAGGCGTCGTCGCGCAGCTGGAGGCAGGGAGCGTGGTTGGGTCGGGGACTGGAAACGGAACGCTATGGCGTCACCGCGCCAGCCCCCGACCCAACCAACCTCCCGCCAGGCCAGCATCGTGATTCGGAGCCCGGGATGCCCGGGAGAAGGGTCACCATGACATAGGGCCCGCCGTAGTGCGGTAGTCCTGCAGCGAAACCGGCGCGATCCAGGTGTGGTCGATATCGATTTCGGGTGACCGCTGTCCGGGCTGATCGCAGCGCAGCTGAATTCCCTTGGCGGCCATACTAGCTCGATTCGTCAGGATGACGTATTGAGGCGACGTCATGGCATGATACCGAAGCGCTGACAAGCGGTTGAGTCCCAATCAGAGGGCGGGACGGCGTGTACGCGCGGGCCGCGCGGCAACCCGCACAGATCGGTGACGCCGACGGCGAGCGCGACCGCCGCGGTACCACCGGATAGCCTTGCCGCCGAGCATATTCCACGCTCCCGTGCACCATCGAGATGCACGTCCAGCCAGCGCCGTGCGGCATCGCGCACCGCCCGTGTCGTGGTTCGTACGCGAATTTGGTTGCGCGCAAGCCAGATTGCCGTGCTGATCACCGACACCAGGATCAGCACCAAAGCCGCGCTCACCGGAACCATCGTGGCTCCGCTACAACGCCGCGGGTGTGTCGTGTGGCTTTGGGGGCGAGAAGTGTCGGGGGTTTGGGGGTTCATCCTCGGCGAGGGTGAAGTAGTTCTCCTCCTCCTGCACGAAGTGCAGCCGCAGCAACGTGTACAG
Organism: uncultured Actinomycetota bacterium; assembly: GCA_963811535.1. Lineage (GTDB taxonomy): Bacteria > Actinomycetota > Actinomycetes > Mycobacteriales > Mycobacteriaceae > Mycobacterium. The sequence goes on from CAWERF010000006.1 coordinate 2,099,365, forward strand.
GCCGTACAGACACGCCAGCAGGTCATCGACCTGGTCGGGCTGGATCGCCCCGGCAGTCTGGGCGAGCGCGAGGTGCGCGCCGATCCGATCGGACAGCCGTTGGATTTCGGCGTGGGTGCGGCTCATGGTGGCGGTGGCTTCGCCGCTACCGAGCGGGCGGGCTAGCGCGGGGTAGAGCTGGGTTTCCTCGGCGTGTTCGTGGGGCAGCAGCCGATCGGTGAGGAAGGTGTGTGCTTTGGTCAACGACTCCAGCGCCGCCGGGTCGGGGCCGGCCGCCAGCCGGTCGGCGGCGTCGCGCAGCAGTCCGAGCGTGTCGCGCAGCTCGTCGTGTTCGGCCGCGAAGCGGCGCAGCATCTGCTCGGTGTCGGCCGGCAGCTCGACCTCCACGGCCGGATTGCCACGCAGGGCCCGCAACGCGTTGAGTATGACCGCGACGTCGATGCCCTCCTGCAGCAGCGCACCCGCGGCGGGCGGCAACCAGCCCAGCGCGGCGATCACCATGGCCCCCAGCGACAAGCCCATACCGACCACCGCGCTCTGCACGGCGATCCGCCGCGACCAGCGGGCGATGTCCATCGCGTCGGCGAGACGGTCCAGCCGGTCGGTGGTCAACACGATGTCGGCGGCCTCGGAGGACGCGGTGGCGCCGCGCGCGCCCATCGCCACCCCGACGGTGGCCGCGGCTAACGCCGGGGCGTCGTTGACCCCGTCGCCGACCATTACGGTCACCGCGCGATCGCGTTCGTTGCGCACCGCGGCGACCTTGTCGGCCGGGCTCTGGTCGGCGTAGACCTCGTCCAACCCGAGTACGGTGCCGACCTCGCGGGCCGGCTCGGCGCGGTCGCCGGTGAGCATGACCAACCGGTTCAGTCCGGCCGCGCGCAACCGGCGCACGGTGCGGGGTGCGTTACGCCGCAACGGGTCTCGCAGCAATACCGCACCCGCTGGCTCCCCATCGACGCATACCCACGCGATCGCGGCCGTGTCCAGGGTTGCCCGGTTGACCGCCGCGCGGGCCCACCCCGCACCGGCGGTGTCGCCGGCCAGCTTGCCGACCTGGACGCGGTGATCGTCGATCGTGGCGGTGACCCCCCGGCCGGGCTGTTCGGCGACGTCGACGGGCAGCGACAGCTGCAGGTGCCGGGCGAGGGCTTCGGTGACGATGGCCTCGGCCAGCACGTGCGGCGACATCTGCTCCACCGAGGCGGCCAGCCGCAACACCTCGGCGGCATCACGACCGGGTGCGGCCAGCACCTCGACCACGACCGGGCGTCCCATGGTGAGGGTGCCGGTCTTGTCCATCACCAGCGTCGTTGCGTGCCCGAGGTTTTCCAACGCGCCGCCGCTGCGGATCACCACACCCTGACGCGAGGCCCGCGACAACCCGGACACGATCGCCACCGGCGCCGCAAGCAACAGCGGACACGGCGTAGCGACCACCAACACCGCGACCGCCCGCACCGCAGACCCGCTGGCCCACCACGCCCCGCCCGCAAACAGCAGCGCCACCGGCAAAAACCACGCCGCATACCGGTCGGCCAGCCGCACAATCGGCGCGTTCTGCGTCCCGGCCTGTTCGGCCAAGCGCACGATGCCCGCATACGTGCTGTCCTGCGCGGTCGCGGTGGCGCGCAGCTGGAACGCGGTGCCCGCGTTGACCACACCGCTGCGCACCGGCTCACCGACCCCCCGTTCCACCTGCAGCGGTTCCCCGGTCAACACGGACTCGTCCAACACGGCGACCGTGTCGAGGATGCGCCCGTCCACCGGTACGACCTCGCCCGGGCCGACCACCAGCAGATCATCGACGGCCACCTCGGCCAGCGGGATCACGCTCACCTCGGAACCAATGCGTCGTCGCGCGAATCGCGGCGCGTGCTCGAGCAGGGCCCGCAAGTCATGGGAGGCGCGGCGCGTGGCCGCCGCGTCCAGCGCACGCCCACCGGCCAGCATCACCGCGATCAGCGCACCGGCCACGTACTCGCCCACGAGCAGCGTGCCGACCAGCGACAGGACCGCAATCAGATCCACCCCGATCCGTCCCCGCCGCAACGCCGCCAGCACCCACACCACCGCGGGCACCACCGCGACCAGGGTGCCCGCGATCCAGCACCAATCGGCCACCGTATGCCATCCGGCCAGCCACGCGATCCCGCCGGCCGCCAACGCGGCCACCGTGACCACCACCAAGGCCGGCTCGAGCAGCGGACGCAACCGCATAACCCATCCGCGCGCCGCTGATTCCATACCGCTCACGACAGAGCGTCCTTTCACGCTCGCACCGCCGCCGCACAACCAGCCGCGCCGACTCGCCAGCCCGGACGGCTCACCACAGTCGAGCAGTTGCGGCGCTCGCAACACAGGGCCGCAATGCCCCAATCCGGGGACATAGGACCTACTCGCCTTCCGTGTCGCAGGTCCCTACCGGCGATTTCGTGATGCCCTAATCCGCGGCGCCACGGGCGCCCATCCCGGATTCGTCGGGGTGAGAAGCGGTGCCAATTGGCGACGATGCCGCTGTAACGAGCGATCGAGGTGCCATGGTGAGTTTCTCTTCGAGATGTTGAACCCGCACGCAGAATCCCACCGCGGCGAACACGCCGGCTGGCTGCGGGCCGCAGTCCTGGGCGCCAACGACGGACTGGTCTCCACCGCCAGCCCGACGGTCGGGGTCGCCGCCAGCGGTGGCACCGCCACAGCGGCAATCGAATCCGAGTCACCGCCCGCGACCGTGGCCCGCCGCAACGCCTCAACCCGAGCAGCGCGTCGATGCACGGCAGCGTCGGGCTGACATCGTAGGCTGACCACCCATAGGACAGGGAAGGCTCAGGCGATGTCGACACCGGCGAGGCCACCGGGGTCGCGCCCGTTGGGCACAGTTGATCCGCCTGTTCACCGCCGGCATGACCCCCAACGGTCTGCGCGACAACATGCGCCGACTCGGGTTGTCCCCGTTCGACATCGAGCTGGTCGTGCTCAGCCACGGGCATTCCGACCACGTCACCGGCCTCGACGGATTCATCCGCACGGTCGGCCCGTCCAACCTGCCGCTGGTCGTGCACCCGGGAGCGTTCACCAAGCGGCGCATCGCGATTCCCGGCCTGCTGGAACTCGAACTCCCCTCGCCCAGCCGCAGCGCGCTGCGCGACGCCGGCCTCCAAGTCGTCGAACGCGGCCAACCCTCGCTGCTGTTCGACGATTCGGTGCTGATCACCGGCGAGGTCGACCGCACCAGCGACTTCGAACACGGCATGCCATTTCACGAGGCATTCACCGACGGGGCGTGGGCGCCCGACCCGCTGATCCTCGACGACCAGGCCCTCATCGTGCACGTCGCCGGCCACGGGCTGGTGGTGCTGACCGGATGCGGGCACGCCGGAATCGTCAACATCGTGCGCTACGCGCGCCGCCTCACCGGCATCGACACCGTCGCCGCCGTCGTCGGCGGGTTTCACCTCGGCGGTCCCGCGTTCGAACCGATCATCAAACCCACCGTCGACGCGCTGGCCAAGATCGGCCCCGAAGCCATCATCCCCGCACACTGCACCGGGTGGCGCGCCGCCCAAGCCCTCGCCCAAGCCATGCCCCACGCCCACATACCCAACAGCGTCGGCTCACGCCTCGAACTGCGCAACGGACAACCCGCCTGATGCCGGCCGCAGCTGTGATAGTCGAAAGTCGCCGCGCCGCCGGTCCGTAGGAGTGGTGATGTCCATAGGTCTGCACTGCTCCATGACCGCCCCATCGATGCGCGGGCGGTCGCCGCGAGATTGGCGGCGTGTCTCCGGTCGGGGACCGCTTGCGATCAGACGGGTTGCCGTCGCGGTGGTGCTCGCCGTTGTGCTGGGATGTATTGAAACTGGGGAAAGTCGATGTCGTCGCCACTGCTGATCACCCATGCCCACCTGCTTGATCCCGCCGCGGGCACGCTCAGCGACGCGTCCTGGTTGGAGATCGCCGGCGGCCGTATCACCGCCACCGGCACCGGAACACCGCCGCCCGCCGGCTCTGACACGCGGGTGATCGACGCGGGCGGGGCAACGGTGATGCCCGGGTTGATCGACGCGCACGTGCACGTGCTGCTGACCACCCTCGACCTGACGGATGCGAACACGTGGACTCCCGGCTACGCCACCGTACGCGCGCTGGCCGAGGCCGAGCGGATGTTGCGGCGCGGATTCACCACAGTGCGAGATGTGGGCGGCGCCGACTACGGTATGGCCCGCGCCATCGACGAAGGGCTGGCGCTCGGCCCGCGGCTGATCTTCGGCGGCAAGGCCCTGTCGCAGACCGGTGGCCACGGCGACCTGCGGGCAAAGGCCGACGACACGCTGCCCTGCTGCCAAGCGCGGCCAAGCTTTGCCCGGATCGCTGACGGGGTCGATGAGGTGCGCCGCGTGGCACGCGACGAGTTCCGCAAAGGCGCCGCGCATCTGAAAATGTTGCTCTCCGGCGGGGTTGCCTCCCCCCTGGACGAAGTCTCCGCGGTGCAGTACAGCGACGAGGAGATGCGCGCGGCGGTGCAGGAGGCCGACAACCACAACCGCTACGTCACCGTGCACGCCTACCACCCCCGCGCGGTCAACCGCGCCCTGCGCGCCGGGGTGCGCTGTGTCGAACACGGCAACCTGATCGACGACGAGACCATCTCACTGCTGCTCGAGCACGACGCCTACCTGGTGCCCACACTTGTCACCTTCGAACAACTGCACCGATTCGGCAAACAGGCCGGCCTGCCCGAAGCCTCCTACCGCAAGCTCGCCGACGTGCGCGAAGCCGGGCTGGCCGCCCTGGACAAAGCCCACCGCGCCGGTGTCAACCTCGTCTACGGCAGCGACCTTCTCGGACCCATGCACGACGCCCAACTCGAAGAGTTCGCCCTGCGCACCCAAGTCCAGCAGCCGATCGATGTCATCCGCTCCGCCACCACCACCGCGGCCAAACTACTCAACCTCGACGGCCAGATCGGCACCCTCACCCCCGGCGCACACGCCGACCTGCTCATCCTCGACGCCAACCCCCTCGACGACACCACCGCACTCACCACTCCCGAACAACACCTTCGCTACGTCATCAAAGGCGGCCAACCCATCCCGATCGCCGCCACCTGACCACGCCCAAGCATCGCGGTGTCGGGGCAGGCGACTCCTTGCGACGTGTGGGGTGTTGCCATCCGAAATGGTGCGGCAGTACCAAAACCAGAGGAGGGACAACGACGGCGCACGCCCTGCAGCCCGACGCCAACGAACCCGAGCACGGGCCATAACGGCCAAGGGTAAACGCTGCCGGGAGACCACCACATGAGCGAGGCCATTGCCGAAACCGCAAGCCACACCGAGGTAATCAGCCAGAGAATCTCGCCTACCGGCATATAATGGTAATTATCCATCAAACGGTTTGAACCAGCAGTGCCGCAAGCCAATTGCACGTCTGATTCGTCACCGTGACGTTTCAACGGTGATAGATGGGCCTGGGTTAAACCCGCGCGGGCAGGGCAGATCTGGGGCACCAGCGCGCCCGCGTTGGACTCGCCGTTCGTCGATCGGACATCGCTGCCTGCCCGTGGTCAACTTTGCGTGGAAAGCATGTGTGGGCCGATCACTCGTTACTCTCAACTCTTCCTGGAAACGCGTCGAGGATGTCCCGAGTTCCGTGGAACTTCGGTGGCGGCCCGGTGAACATCAGGCTGCGCTCACCTGATCATTGTGCACGATAGGTCCGACAGATTCGGCGAACTCGCGTTCGAGTGCCGTGCGGAGTGTTGGCAGGTGCAGGTGCCCGTTGACGCGTCGGAATTGCTTGCCGGCCTCGATCATCCCGGCCGCGCACCAGCGCAACGCCATCTGCCCGTCGCGCCAGCGTTTCACGTTGGCGGCGTGTTCGCGGCACACCGAGATCATCGACTCGATGGTGTTGGTCGATCGCAGCGTGCGGGCCAACGTCGGTGGCACGCCGAGGCGCAGCACCGTGAGCGTCTCGGACAGGCCCTCACGCAGGCTGGCCCCGGCCCCGGGGTGGGTGCGGTCGAGTTCCTTCGCCAGGGCGAGCAGGGCGGCTTCGGCTTCCAGTGCGGAGTCCGCATGGTAGGCGTCGGTCATCTTACGGCCTACACTAGCTCGAAGCCGTTGCGGTAGACGATCTTTCACGTTCTAACCTGGTGAATCTGGCAGCGTTGAATCACCGGATGGTCGAACACGTCGAGCACCGCCTTGCGCAGCGCCTTGGCCCCGTCGATGCCTGCGCCCGCGGCTCCGTCTGCCGTCGTTCGGTCCTATAGTTGAGGACTTCTGACCCTGACCGCAGGCTGCGCAGGGGCGGACAGTGGGGTGAATGGAGCATTTGACAGCCCTGGCTGCCGGTTTCCTGGAGATCGAGGACTCCGAACCACATGTGAGCCTGGCGAACGGCAGTGTGGCGATCATCGAGGGGCCGGCCCCGAGCTACGACGAGTATGTCTCGGCCCTATCCGAACGGATACCGACCATTCCGCGCGGCCGGCAGGTCTTGCGGACTCATCCGCTCGATGTGGGCCCACCCGAATGGGTGGACGACCCGCACTTCGATATTTCACGCCACCTGCACCGCGTCGCGCTGCCCCACCCCGGGGGCGACGCCGAACTGTTCCAGTTGATCGCGACTACGATGGAGCGGCGGCTCGACCGCGAGCGCCCGTTGTGGGAGTTCTGGGTCATCGAAGGCCTGAGCGACAACCGGTGGGCCGTGCTGACCAAGATTCACCACTGCATCGCTGACGGCATCGCGACAGCCCAGATGCTGGCGAAGCTCGGCGACGACGGCGGCGGCGACACCTTCGCCACGGACATTCGCGCCGCGAAGGAGCCGGCCGGGCCTGGACTGCGGCTGCCGAAGATGAGCCTGAACCCGTTGAGCTGGGTGAGCGGGATGGCGCGCAGCGCGCTCGCCGCGGCCGCCGCCGCCGAACACGCCGCGGTGGGTGCGGCCGAGCTGACGGCCAGTCTGCTCAGCCCGGCGCCAGGGTCGTCGTTGACCGGCCCGGTGACGACGATGCGACGCTACAGTGCGGCCCGGGTCCGGCTGGCTGATATGCAGCAGGTGTGCCAGGCGTTCGGCGTGACGCTCAACGACGTGGCGCTGGCGGCGATCACCGACAGTTATCGCAGGATCCTGCTGAGCCGCGGTGAACGGCCCACCCCCAACTCGCTGCGCACGCTGGTTCCGGTGTCGATCCGCGCGGCGAACCAGTTCAACGTGACCGACAACCAGGTTTCGGCGATGCTGCCATTGCTGCCGGTCGATGAGGCGGACCCGGTTACGCAGTTGCAGCTGGTGCACGATCAGCTCACCCGGGTCAAAGCCAGCGGTCAACGCGAAGGGGGCAGCGCGGTGTTTTCGGCGTTCAAAAACGTCCCGTTCGCGTTCTCGGCGTGGACGATTCGCTTGTTGGCGCGGTTCCCGCAAGGGGGGGTGGCCGCGTTGGCGACCAACGTTCCCGGCCCGCGGGGTCGGCAGACGGTGATGGGCCGCCGGGTGCTGGAAGTCCTGCCGGTTCCGCCGATCGCTCTTCAGCTGCGCACCGGCATCGCGATGGTCAGCTACGCCGACAGTTTCATCTTCGGCATCACCGCCGACTACGACACCACGCCCGACATCGAAGTGCTCGCCGCGGGAATCGAGGACGGGGTGGCGCGGCTGGTGACGGCCGCCCGCGCACGCCGACGCAAGCGCGGACAAGAGCCGCCCGCCGGCAGGCGGGTCGACAGCGCATAGTCGCCACCGGCCCGTTTGGTCATCATAAGGTCGTCAAACCTTCGCTCCCGCAGCCTCGTTGGTTACCGCCGGGTTCCTTGGGCTTCACCTTGAGCCAGGAAGGCGTCATACATCGTGTCGTCGGTCAGCAGCCCGTGGGTGTAGAGCTGCGGGCCGGCAGGATCATGTCCTTGCTGTGGTCGCGCAGCACTGCGGCCATATCGGCCGGGTTGTCGTGCATGCGCAGGTAGAGCAGAAATCCGCCGCCGAATGGCCCTAGATCGGCGCGGGCGTCGTGTTTACGTTTTGGACAGCCCCGAAGTCGAATCGCCGGGCGTCACTACTGTTTTCAGGAGAAAACGATGACCAGGGAGACGCTGACCGCAGCGACCGAGCACACGGACGATCAGGGGGTGCTTGCGCGGATCCGCGACGCGGCGATCGAGCAGTTCGACCAGCACGGCTTCGACACAAAGTTCCAGGCTGTCGCTGAGGCCGCGGGCGTGAGTCCCGCGCTGGCGATCCATCAGTTCGGCTGCAAGGAGAGCCTACGCAAAGCCTGCGACGACTACATCCTGGAGTCGATCCGCACAACGAAGTCGGAGGCTCTGCAATCGATGTCGCCGGCGTCCTGGTTCGCTCCGCTGGCCCAAATCGAGTCGCACGCGCCAATCACGGCCTACCTCGTGCGCAGCATGCTGTCCGGCGATGAGCTCGGACGCGCATTGATGCGACAGATGATCGACAACGCCGAAGAATACCTTGAGGACGCGGTGCGGGCTGGCACCATCAAGCCCAGCCGCGACCCGAAGGCCCGCGCGACATTCCTCGCGATGAGCGAAAGACCTCCGGGCGTTGCAACGGACGACATTGCAGCGCCCAGGATTTGCACGGGCCGTCAAGTGTAAAAGGCGTCGATGAGCGCTTTGTAGCGCTGTGCGACCACCGACCGCTTCACCTTCAACGAGGGGGTGAGCTCGCCGCGCTCGACCGACAGGTCATGGTCCAGCAGCGCCCACTTCTTGATCGTTTCCCACCGGTTGAGTTCGGCGTTGAGCTTCTGGACGTACTCCTCGACGAGGCCGTGCACCTCCTGCGACTTCACCAAGTCCTCATAGCAGGCGTCGGCCATGCCGTGGTCGACGGCCCAGCCCGCTATCACATCGGGGTCGAGTGCGATCAGCGCGACACGATGTTCGGATCGGTAACGCCGGCCACAACGATCCTTTGCGGAAATAACCGGCCAACCCTCTGCACGGTGGATAGCAGAAAACCGCTCGGCACCTGTTCCTCCAGGCCCACGTTCTACCTCGATCCACGTCAGCGGCCTTCGAGTTCGGCGTTGCGTCGTTCGATCAGCCGCATAATCATCGGGGTGAAGATGAGCTGCATCGCCAGGTCCATCTTGCCGCCGGGACACACGATCGTATTCGGGCGCGACATGAACGAATCGTGGAGCATCGCGAGCAGATAGGGAAAGTTGATTCCGTGTTGATCGCGAAATCTGATGATCAGCATGGATTCGTCCGCCGTCGGAATGGTTCTGGCGATGAACGGGTCGGACGTGTCCACGACGGGCACGCGCTGGAAATTGACGTCGGTGCGAGAGAATTGCCGGCAGATATAGTTCAGATAGTCGGGCATCCGCCGAAGGATGGTGTCGGTGACCGCCTCTGAGGTGTATCCGCGGACCTCCTTGTCTCGGTGCAGCTTCTGGATCCATTCCAGGTTGATCACTGGGGTTACCCCGATGCGCAGGTCAGCGTGGCGTGCGACGTCGATGTCGTCGGTGACGATCGCGCCGTGCAGGCCTTCGTAGAACAGCATGTCGGAGTCGGCGGGCAGGGAGTCCCATGGGGTGAATGTGCCCGGCTGCTGTCCGTAGGGCTTGGCTTCGTCGTCGTCGTGAAGGTACCTGCGGAACTTGCCCATCCCGGTTTCGCCGTAGACGCGGAACAGCTCCTCGAGCTCACCAAAGAGGTTCGCTTCGGGCCCGAAGTGGCTGAATGCGTGGTCACCACGAGCATGCGACTCGCCCATCGCGGCCGCCATCTCGACGCGGTCGTAGCGGTGGAAGCTGTCGCCTTCGACGAACGCAACCTTCACGCCTTCGCGCCGGAAGATCTGAGCGAATATGCGCATCGTTGATGTCGTGCCGGCACCGGAAGAGCCGGTGACCGAGACTATCGGATGCTTACGGGACATGCTCTCCCCTCTCTAGTCGGTGGAGGCGCGGAACAGCCCGCGGGCTGCGTAGAGCGGCGAGACATCAGCGGGCTCATTGTTCTCACTATGGTATTTCTCGATGCGCTGCACCTCTTCGGAGGCACCGAAGACGAACGCGATGCGCTGGTGCAGGCTGTCGGGAACCACGTCGAGCATTCGTTGCCGTCCGGTGCTCGCCAAGCCACCCGCCTGCTCGATGAGGAAGGACATCGGGTTCGCCTCGTAGAGCAACGGCAGCTTCCCCGCTTTCGTCGGGTCTTTCGAGTCCCACGGGTAGAGAAACACTCCTCCCCGGGTGAGGATCCGGTGAGTCTCGGCCACGATTGAGGCGACCCAGTGCATGTTGAAGTCCTTGCGACGCGGCCCGGAGCGGCCCGCCAGGCACTCGGCGACGTAGCGCTGTACCGCGGGCTCCCAGAATCGCCGGTTGGAGGCGTTGATCGCCAATTCTTTGGCGGCCGGGGGGATCTGAATGGACGCGCGGGTGAGGATGAACTCACCGAGCGCCCGATCGAGGGTGAATGCGTGCACGCCGGTACCCACGCTCAGCACGAGCATTGTTGACGGGCCGTAGATCGCGTAGCCGGCACACACCTGCTTGCAGCCGGGCTGCAGGTAATCTTCCGGTTTCGGGTCTGTCCCGGGGTTCGGTGCCCGCAGTATGGAGAAGATGCTGCCGACGGACAGGTTGACGTCGATATTCGACGAGCCGTCGAGGGGATCGAAGGCCAGCAGATACTTCCCGCGCGGGTACTGCGCGGGCAGCCGGTAGGGCTGCTCGAGTTCCTCCGACACCATTCCGGCGACGCGCCCACCCCATTCTGTGGCACGCAGGAAGTGTTCGTTCGAAATGACGTCGAGCTTCTGCTGGACTTCGCCCTGCACGTTCGTGTGGTCCGCGGAGCCGAGCACCCCGCCGAGTGCCCCGAGTGCCACCCGATTCGCGATCGCCTTACACGCCAACGCGACATCAAGTATCAGCCCGTTGAGATCCCCACTCGCGCTCGGGTGACGCCGCCGCTCCTCGATGAGGAACTGGACGAGCGTCGTGTGATCGGCGAACATTGCTTACACCTCGTTTAAGTGATGTTGGGTCGGGCGTTGGCTGCTGCGGCGACTGTTCGACTGGCGGCCAGTGGGCGACACGCTGGTGTCGGCCGTTGTCACAGCTACCCAGGGTCGGCGCGTGAGCGACCCGCGCCCTCCCTCGCCGGGGTGGAAGTGCGGCGGTGGCTCCGACCTCGTGGGGAATCGGTGTGGTTCTCTTGCCACCCGAGTTCGCGATGTGCCATTAAATGGTTGATGAGCAGTTCGGTCGGCGCGGTGGGAGCGGATTGGGTGACGACATGCCAGGGCCGGTCGAGGGGTGTGCCCGCAACGGGCAGCTCGACGAGCAAGCCGGAATCCAGCTCGCGGCGGACCGCCTGACGGGACACCAGGGTCACGCCGAGACCGGCCACCGCCGCGGCAACCACCGCGCCATGCGATCCCAGCGTCATCTTGGATGGCGACACCTCGAGCTCTTCTAACAGGGCTGTAGTGGTCGCCCGGGTGCCCGAGCCTTGTTCGCGCAGCAGCCAGGTCGCCTCCATCGGCTCGAAGTGGTGTGCGGCTCCCGGCGGCCCCACGACAACCAGGGTGTTTGGGCTCACCGCGCGTATATGCACGCGATGACGGTCGGCGGGCGGGCGACCGGCAACGACAACGTCGACCTCGTGACGCGAGAGCATCGGCCAGATGGACGTTCTGGATGCAACTTCAAGCTTGCAGACGACGCCGGGATGCTTGTCGCGAAACGAGGCCAGCAACGCGGGAATCAGCAGTTCACCCGCTGTGGTCACGGCAGCCAATCTGATGGATCCGTTTTCCGGGTCGGCCTCGCCACGTGCGGCCAGCAACGCTTCGCCGTGCAACCCGAGAATGCGGCGGGCGTACTCGACATACCGCTGACCGGCCGGTGTCAGCCGGACACCGCGGCCGTGCCGATCGATAAGGGCCACACCGACTTCGGCGCTCAGGCCGCTGACCGCCGCGGAGATCGCCGACTCGCTGACCACAAGACGGTCGGCGGCGGCGTGTACCGATCCAGTATCTGCGAGTTCCACGAGCGCGCGGAGCCGAGCGTTGGTAGTCATCCAGTTTTCTCGGGTGCGGGGTCTTCGACCTCATCGTCGAACACCCGACTCGCGAGAAGATCCTCAGCCTCGATGGTGGTCAGCGTCTTGAGGTCGACGCTGGCGTCATCACCGGTCAGCAGTCGCCGCGCATGGCGTAGCCGCGCCCTTTCCAGCGCATTGCGCACACTGCGCGCGTTGGCGAACCACGGCTGTCCGATCCGCCGGTCCAGGTAGCGGCGCAACACCTCGCGCGCGTCGGGAGAAAACGAGTAGCCCAGCCCGTCAATCATGAGCATCGCGATCTGCTCGAGCTCCTCGACCGTGTAATCGGGGAAGGTGATGTGGTGAGCGATCCGGCTCTGCATCCCTGGATTCGCGGAGAAGAACAGGTTCATTTTGTCGGCGTAGCCGGCGAGGATGACGACGAGGTCGTCGCGATTCTTCTCCATGGCCTGCAGCAGGATTTCGATCGACTCGGAGCCGTAGTCGCGTTCGTTCTCAACCTTGTACAGGTAGTAGGCCTCGTCGATGAACAGCACGCCGCCCATCGCCCGCTTGATGACGTCCTTGGTCTTGGGCGCGGTGTGCCCGATGTACTCGCCCACCAGGTCGTCGCGGGTAACGCTGACCAGGTGGCCCTTTCGCAAGTAGCCGAGCTGGTGCAGCAACTCGGCCATCCGCAAGGCCACCGTGGTCTTGCCGGTACCGGGGTTGCCGGTGAAGCACATGTGCAGGGTGGGCTGTGCCGCGGTCACCCCGTAGCGGGCCCGCATCCGGTCGACCAGCAGCAGGGCGGCGATCTCGGCGATGCGGGTCTTCACCGGCTTGAGCCCGACGAGCTCGGCGTCAAGCCGCTCGAGTACCTCTTTGGCGCCGGACGCCTGCTGGGCCGCGTGCAGATCGACGACCGCATCCTCGTGCAGGAGCTCTGCCGGCTCGTCGGCATCCGGTCGCGGCTCGCCATTGGACCCGGGCTTGAATCCGAAGGACCTGCGCTGGGCCCCGGTGTCTGCCTCCGACATCTCAGTCCTGGCTGTAGCGTTCCCCGGGAGGACGCTGCGTCGCGTAGGCGAAGGTGGTGTAGCCGATCCGCCGGTCCGCCCGCTCGGCGCGGTCAAGCCGGAACCCCGGTTCCTCGGCCGGGCGTTGCACGATGAACGAGAAGGCGGTTGTCTGCCGGCCCAGGCTGGCGTCGTAGGCGTTGAGCCGGACGTAGTCGTTCGGGTTCGCCGTCCGGCAGGCGTTGACCTCCATCAGCACGCCGGCGGCGTCCTTCAGGTCGAACATCGGGAGGCCCCACATCTCCCAGTACACGTTGCGCGGGTGCGGGTCGTCGGTGAACTCGACCGACAGCGGCCAGTCGTTGTCCAGTGCGTAGCTGATCTGGGCAGTGATCTCCTCGTCGGTGAAGTCGGGCAGGTAGGAGAAAGTGCCCTGGGTGATACGCATGGTGAGTCTCCTGGTTCGGGTGCCGGGCTCAGGCGGGGGTCGGCGTCGAGACGACGTCGGGGCTGTCGGTGGATTCGTAGTTGAAGGAGATGTCACCCCAGGTCGCCAGCGCCACGTCCAGCGCGTGGTTGGTCTTGGCGGCCTTCTTGAGGATCTCCTCACCCTCTTTGAAGTAGTCCTTGCCTTCGTTGCGGGCCTTGATCATGGTCTCGACCGCGACCCGGTTTGCTTCGGCTCCCGCCGAGATGCCCATCGGGTGACCGATGGTGCCGCCGCCGAACTGGAGCACGACGTCTTCGCCGAGGTAGTGCAGCAGCTGATGCATCTGACCGGCGTGGATGCCGCCCGACGCGACCGGCATGACGCCGGGCATCGAGGCCCACTCCTGGTCGAAGTAGAGGCCCTTCACCGGGTCGGCCGGAACGCTGTTCAAGCGCAGCGAATCATAGTAGCCCGCAATCGCGTTCGGGTCGCCCTCGAGCTTGCCGACGACGGTGCCGGCGTGGATGTGGTCAACCCCGGCCAGCCGCATCCACTTCGCGATCACCCGGAAGCTGACACCGTGGTTCTTCTGGCGGGTGTAGGTGGCGTGGCCGGCGCGGTGCAGGTGAAGGATCATGCCGTTGGCGCGGGCCCACTTGGACATCGATTGGATCGCGGTGTAACCGATGGTCAGATCGATCATGATGATCACCGAACCGAGATCCTTGGCGAACTGGGCCCGCTCGTACATCTCCTCCATGGTGCCGGCGGTGACGTTCATGTAGTGGCCCTTGATCTCGCCGGTGGCGGCCTGCGCGCGGTTGACCGCTTCCATGCTGAACAGAAATCGGTCGCGCCAGCGCATGAAGGGCTGGGAGTTGATGTTCTCGTCGTCCTTGGTGAAGTCCAGGCCGCCGCGCAGGGCCTCGTACACGACGCGGCCGTAATTGCGCGCGGAGAGTCCCAGTTTCGGCTTGGTGGTGGCGCCCAGCAGCGGACGGCCGAACTTGTTCAGGTGCTCGCGTTCCATGACGATGCCGTGCGCGGGGCCCTGGAAGGTCTTCACGTAGTGGGTGGGGATGCGCATGTCCTCGAGGCGCAGCGCCTTGAGGGGCTTGAAGCCGAAGACGTTCCCGATGATGGAGCTGGTGAGGTTGGCGATGGAACCTTCCTCGAACAGGTCCAGGTCGTAGGCGATCCAGGCGACGAACTGGCCCGGGGTGCTCGGGACCTCCTCGACCCGGTAGCACTTGGCCTGGTAGTGGTCGTAGGTGGTGAGCCGGTCGGTCCACACCACCGTCCAGGTTGCGGTGCTGGACTCGCCGGCCACCGCGGCGCCGGCCTCCTCCGGAGGAACGCCTTCTTGTGGGGTGATCCGGAAGGCGCACAGCACGTCGGAATCCTTGGGGACATAGTCGGGCTGCCAGTACCCCATCTCGGCGTAGGGGATGACTCCCGCGTTCCATCGATCGCTCATGTGTCGAATACTGCCACCGGTTGATGAAGGTGTCTATTGAGACTTTTCCGATCACACTTAAACGAACACTTCACAATCATTGTTACCCCTGTCGCACCACCGACTGGGTGAAGCAGTACCGCATACCACGCCCGTATCGTTGGCGAGAATCCGCCGAACGTGACGACCGAGTGATGAGTACCTGCAGACAGGTCGCGGAACGGTTGGTAGGGCAGGGCAAGGGCATCCTGGCCGCTGACGAGAGCATCGGCACCATGTCAACACGGCTGAGCGACGCCGGCGTCGATCCCACCGAGGAGAACCGGCGTGCCTACCGGGAACTTCTGGCAACCGCGCCGGGACTGTCCGAGGGTGTGTCCGGCATCATTTTCTGCGACGAGACTCTGGGCCAGCAGTTCAGTGACGGAACACCGTTCCCGCAGGCGGTCGCGCTCTGGGCATCCTGTCCGGGATCAAGGTCGACACCGGCGCCAAGCCGTGCCCGGGCCTACCCCGTGAAAAGGTCACCGAGGGCGTCGACGGGCTGCCCGGGCGGCTGGCGCACTACGCTGAAGGCTGCGCTGGGCGCCGAGCGCGCGCTCGGCCTCGACATCTCGAACGCGTGTGCGGGGATGATGACCGGCGTGTTCATTCTCAACGACCTGATTCGGCAGGGCCGGATCAGGCGTGGGATGGTCGTCAGTGGCGAGTACATCTCAGAGCTGGGGCGCAATGCCGCGCAGGAGGTCCGCACGGTGATGGACGACCAGCTCGCCTCGCTAACGCTCGGGGACGCCGGCGCCGCCGCGATTCTCGAGCGGGCGCCGCAGGGCGCTGCGGGGATCGAGGTGGCGGGGTTTACCACGTTGTCGGAGCACAGTCGCTTGTGTGTGGCGTTCCCGGCCACGATTGGCCCGGGTTTCACGATGCATACCAATGCCCGCGAGATCCATAAGGTCGCGACCGAGGAGGCGGTCCCGATGCTGCGGGAGCTGCTCGATCAGGCTGGGCTCAAGTTCGACGAGATCGATTATCTGATCCCGCATCAGACCTCGGCGCGGGCGATCAAGAAGGCGATGGAGGGGTTCTCCGGGGATTTCGGTTCAGCACCGAAGCGCGTGGTGATCACCGTCGATGAGCTGGGCAACACGGCATCGACGACGCATTTCGTCGCGCTGAGCAAGTATCTGAAGGAGGGCCGCTTCGCCCCGGAGGACAGGGTCTTGCTGCTCTCGCTTGCCTCTGGTCTGGAGGTGGGCATCGTGATCTTCAAGGTCGATCAGCTGGTAGGGCGCTATGGGCACGATCATTGAGGCGACCGCGACCGCGACCGCGGCCGCGTGCGCGGAGGGTGGGCCGTTGCCGGGGGCGCTGGCGCTTGCCGATGGGGCCGCCCGTTTGTGTCTGGAGCGCGCGAAGCGGACTGCGGAGGAGGTGGACCTGCTGATCAACGCGGGCGTCTACAACGACAGGGGCATCAGCGAGCCGGCGGTCGCGTCGTTGATCCAGGAGGACATCGGCGCGAACCCCGAGCAGCAGCCCGGCGCGGGTCAGGGAACGTTCTCGTTTGACGTCCGCAACGGGGGGTGTGGCATGTTGTCGGGCATTGAACTGGTGGATGGGATGCTCGCGTCGGGAACGGTCAGGCTGGGGATGGTGGTCGCAAGCGACATTGACCCGGAGCCGGGCGTCTCTGAAGGGTTCGGCTTTCCCGCGGTCGGCGGCGCGGTGCTGTTGAGCTGGGATGACTCCCGCGCGGGGTTCACGGCGTTTCGGTGCGTGACGTTCCCCGAATTCGCCGGGCTGTTTAAGAGCAGTGTGGCCTGGCGGGAAGACACCCGGCCAGGGATGAGCCATGGGCGGAACGTCCTTACCGTTGAGATCGCCGAGTCCTACGCCGATCGGGCGCTTGAGTGCGCCGAGTCGACCGTCCGCGGGCTGGCGGCGGCTGGCGTGCTGGATCTCGGCGAGGTCGACTTGCTCGTCGCGACGGCGTCGGTTCCGGGGTTCGCCGCCGCGCTGGCGAAGCGGCTGGGCGTGTCCGCCGCGCGGGTCGGGTTGCCTTCGCAAGCCCTCGCCGGCGCGCACACGGCCGCACTGGCGGTGGCGCTGCAGTCGATGCGACTGGAGGTGGGCCGTACGGCGCTGTTCGTCTCCGTGGGCGCGGGGATCACCGTCGTGGTCGCCCTCTACCGGGGATGATCAATGCGCGAGCCGCCGATGCGCTTCGGGCGAAGGTCGCCAGGCTGCAAGCGCGTCTGCTCGACGGCCCCGGCAGGCGAGCATCGCCTCGTAAGGACATCGCCCCGACGTGCGTCGTGCTGGCCGGTGACTCGATCAACAGCCACAAAAGGTCGAGCGGCGGAATCGGTTTGCTCATGGGTGCAGTCCTCCGGGCATCATTCGTGCTTCGAAGGCGCATAGCGCCCGCCCGCGCCGCCAGCGACTAGCGTCGTCGTATGGCAGCAGCACCCGACAGCGGCCACGCGGGCACGCGACGACCCGGTCTACTGGGCAACGTCGTCAGGCCGTTCCGGAGGACCGGCCGTTATTACGCTGAATCGTGGCGAGAATATCTCGACCGTCAGCCCGACGAGCTTCCGGTTGCGCGACCTACGCTCGCGCTTGCCACGCAAGCGTTCCGCGACGAGATCGTCCTGCTCGGCTTCCGGGTGTTCCGGCCCGTCAGCGACCTTCAGGCGTTTGAACGAATCAACCGCGAAGTGATCGCGGCACTCGAGTTCTACGGACAGCACGGGTGGCTGGACAAGCCGGAAGGGTTTTTCGAAGCCCCGCCACCTCTGACAGACGCAACAGTCCGGCCGGTGACGACACGCCGACGCTCCTACGAACGCATGGTCTTCGACAGCGGGTACCAACCGCGCCCGGGCGAACCGGGCCGCGCGCGGTGGCTGGGCTACACCGCCAACAACCGGGAGTATGCGCTGCTGCTGCGGCACCGCGAGCCGCGACCCTGGCTGGTGTGTGTACACGGCGCAGTGATGGGCAGGGGCGCGCTGGATCTCAGGCTGTTCCGTGCTTGGCATCTGCACGAGAACCTCGGCCTCAATCTGGTCCTTCCCGTCCTTCCGATGCACGGCCCACGTGCGCGCGGCCTGCCGAAGGGTGCGGCATTCCCGGGCGAGGACGCGCTCGACGACGTCCATGCTGCCGCTCAGGCGGTCTGGGATATCCGGCGTCTGCTGTCCTGGATACGCGCGCAGGAACCCGACTCACCGATCGGCCTGAACAGCATGTCCCTCGGCGGCTACATCACGTCCCTGGTCGCCAGCCTGGAGGATGGCCTCACATGCGCGATCCTCGGCGTCCCGTTCGCCGATCCGGTCGAACTGCTCGGGCGCCACGCCGGGATCAGTCGCAATGACCCGCGCCGTCACACGGTGACATTGGCGCAGCCCCTGGGCCGGATGGTGTCGCCACTTTCGCTGACCCCCCGCGTGCCGATGCAGGGCCGTTTCATCTACGCCGGGATCGCCGACCAGGTCGTGCACCCACGCGAGCAGGTCATGCGGCTGTGGGAACACTGGGGCAGACCCGAGATCGTGTGGTACCAGGGCGGCCACACCGGATTCTTGCGGTCGCGCCCGGTGCAGCGGTTCGTCGACGACGCGCTCGCGCAGTCGGGCCTCGACGAGAAGAAGTGACCGCCGCTGGCCCCGGCAGCGCCCGTATCCCCTTCCGGATCTCGTCGCGCCTCGGTGTCGATCGCAGCCGCGTAGGTGCCGCCGTTTTCTGAGCAACTTCACCGCTGGGCTTGCAGCAGGGTGCGGATTTCTCTGGGGAGCTGATCCAGGGCCTTGTCCATCTGGGGAGGCGGGAGATGGTGCAAGGCGGCTGCGGTGGTCGCCGCAGCCGCCTTGCCGACGTCGTCGTGGGAGATGTTCGCCTCACGGGCGAACCGAATAGTGTAGGCCTCGGCGTCGTAGTTCTCGGGGACGGCGCTGGGATTCCAGCCCGCGTAGAAGATGCCCCTGATCAGGTCGGGCAGCTGAGCCGCAAAGTGGGCGCTCGCCTCCACGGAGAGCCGATCGCGCAGGGTGTGCAGCCACGCGCGCAGCACTCGGTAGGCGAACTCCTGATCCTCGGTGTCGAACTCCCTGGCCACGTCGTGGATCCACGTGTGCGCGGTGTGCATCGCGTGGTCAAGCGCCGAGACCTTCGTTTTGGAAGACATGACTACCTCCTTGAGACCCCGGTCCTAGTTCTACAGCCGTAGATTGCTGATGGTCTGATGGTCGGCGTGTTTGCGGCTTTCAGATTCCACCTCCCCCTCATCCCCCAATAGGGTCGTTCGACCCAGGTGCGCGCGCCTCAGTGCCCCATTGGCGGGTACCGGGATTGGGGGGCGGGCCGCCCAGCGCTCGGTGAGCAGCTGCTCGTAATGCATCCGGTTGATTTCACCCGGTGGGCTGCAGGCTGACATGGAGTCGGCCACGGCGGACCACCGGCCGGGCAGCCCGTTCGCGTCAATGCTCCACCGGACCCGCGATACTCACGGCGAGGTATCCAGCCGCAATGCTGGGCTTCGGAATCGGCAGGTGCAGAACAGGTCTCAGCGGCCGCTACAGGGCGGTGACTGGTCAACATTCTTCGTACCAGACTTCTGGGTCACCGTCGCTGGCATCACCTTCCCGACCCCGGCGGTGCGCTGGCTTGGTGCACCCGCCAAAAACTCGGCCGACCGCGCACGTGGCGGCCGAGATCGGTGTCGGCGAACAAGTGGTGGGTCGCTCCCGGGGGCGGGCGGCGAGCCCCCGGGTAGCCTGCCTGCGGCATCGTTTCCACCGGCAGGTCTAGGGCGTGTCTCTTAAATGTCGTAGCCACGTGCAGATTGCTGCGAGGAGTGCGGCGGCGCGGTAAGTGATGGCGAGCTTGTCGTAGCGGGTTGCTAGGCCGCGCCAATTCTTGATGATGTTGAAGGATCGTTCGATCACGTTGCGGTGCTTGTATTTCTGGGCGTCGAGTGTGATCGGGCGGCCGCCTTGGCGGCCACGACGCTTGCGATGACCGATCTGGTCGGACGGTTCAGGGATGACCGCCTCGATGCCCCGGGACCGCAGATGGGTCCGGTTCGCCCGCGCAGTAGGCCTTATCACCCAGCACCGCAACAGGCCGGGTACGGGGCCGGCCCCCGCCCAGCCGTGGCACCCGCAGCTGATCCATCAACACGGTGAACACCGGCGAATCATGCGCATGACCAGGGCCGATCAGCACCACCAGCGGCAGACCGTGGCCGTCGCACAGTTGGTGGATCTTGGTGCTCAACCCACCGCGGGAGCGGCCCACACCATGGTCGGCGGGTTCATCGAGCAAATTCGTGTAATTCGACAGTGCCCCCTGTGTCGCGCGCCAGGCTCGCGCCGTGCTGATGCACCCGGCAGATCGTCGAATCCACAGCCACCGACCAATCGATAACGCCTTCAGCGTCAGCCAGGGTCAACAACCTGGTCAAGATGGCGTCCCAGGTGCCATCGCCGGCGAACCGGCGATGCCGCTTCCACACTGTCTGCCAGGGACCGAAATCCGCAGGCAGATCCCGCCACGCGATCCCGCAGCGGTACCGGTAGACGATCCCCTCGATCACCTGACGGTGATCCCGAAACGGGCGCCCCCGCACCCCATCCGAACACCGCAACAACGGCTCAATCACACTCCACTGCCCATCGGTCAACACCGCATCACGAGTCACACCGATAACGCTCACCCACAACCGCGGTCACGTTAGGGAGACACGCCCTAGTCGCCGGATGCGTTGTACGCGAGCCATTCCGGTGGAGCCGACAGGTCGAGCGATGCGAACTGATGGACTCCAAGCCAGGTCGGCGACCCTGCGGGAGCACTCCGGTATAGCCCGCTTGCCGCGGACACGACGCGGTGGTACTGCGTTGGCCATGTGATTGCATCGGCGATTTGCTCCAGCAGCGTTCGGTCCCGGCGCAGCGCTCGGTCGACGTGCTCGACGGCCGGCAGCGACTGCGATTTGCTCGAATTGCAACTCGGGCAGGCCAATACCAGATTAGTCAAGCCGTCTATTCCCACTCGGGACCACGGCAGCACGTGGTCGACCGGGTTGTCCCGCACCAGCCTTGCCGCGCAATAGAAGCACAAGGCACCGAATACGTCCTTCAATGCTGCACGGGCGGGGGCCAGGGGGATCCGTTCCCGCCCGAACAGATGCCCCACGATATCGGGCACGTCTTGGGTGAGAAGGCGGTTCATCCGACGCACCTCTTCTACCCACAAGATCTCGATGGCGGGTTTCAACAGACCGGAGAGCCGGGCCAGCCCGGACGCCACTCCCGGGCGAAGCCTAATCACGTTGCGTGCAAGGCGATGGTGTGCAGGCTGACCTCGTCATGCATCCACGTGTCGTCGTAGAGGAACGCGTCGGACGCGGCCTGCCCGCCGTCACCCGGGAGTCGCTGCAGGCGGTGCAGCGGCTGCTGTACCAGGGTCTTCCCCACCTCTGCGCGCGCCTGCGCGTACTGTCGGGGTGCTCGTGATCTCGCAACCGCCAGCGACAATGCGCGGGTGCGCGCCCCGGCGGCGGCGCGCAGCCTTTCGACCTCGAGGAGTATCCGCGTCCTGGGCTACCTTCCCAGGCAACGTTTTCCGCCGCAGGAAGCCATTCATCGACCTGTCGGCAACGGCAAGATTCGGGCGGAGCATCAGCACCACGTCAGTAGCGATCGAGCTCGATCAACCGCTCGTCGCTGATCCCGAAGTGATGCGCGATCTCGTGGAGGACGACGTGCCTGACCTCGCGGCGTAGACGATCCGCGTCGCCGGCAGCGAGTCGCGTGATCGGCCCGCCAAAGATGCTGATCTTGTCGGGAAGCACTCCGCTGTACGTGCTGCTCCTTCGCGGCAGCGGTACGCCGCGGTACAGGCCGAGCAGCGGCCGCCCGTCGGGAGGCTCGTCCTCGACGACGATCTCAACGTTGCTCATCGCCGCACAGAGATCGGCCGGCAGGGAGCTCAGCGCGTCGTCAATCGCCTCTTCGAACGGATCATTGAGACCCGGCCTCGAAACCGCATCCATCTCCGCAATGGTGCCAGAATCGCGCTACCCGACGGATCTCACGTATCGGTGTTGGGTGTATTCGCTCCCCTAGCGAGTTCCAGTAGCTCACAAACGTGACGGTCCCGATTGATTCCCTACCCCGGTCGACGAGCGTGTGGTTGGACGCACAGGCGTGATGTTTCTCGGGGTCTCCCCCGTCCACCCATGCTGTCACTCAGCATGTTTCACGCTTCGTGGATGGCATTATCCATCAAGTCGCGCTAGTTACCGTGCGGGAAAAGGCGTTTCGCGACGAGCCGTCACAGCATCGACCGCGCTTCCGCTGTTCGTTCTAGTCCTACATCACCGAGAAGGACGACCGTCCGGTCGAATATGGTCGCCGGCCCGTTCGTTGTAGGCAACCCTCGATCAGCCGAACGCTTGCGCTGGAAGCGGCGGGCCGCTGCCGATCTCGTTTTCGCTGATAGCCCTACCCGTGTTTAGATCCCCGTCTTTTCGGTGCGCACCGGGCAGGGATCCGGCGTATAGGGCATCAGCGCGTTGGGCGGAATGTCACCGAACAAGCCGGCCTGGAAGTCCTCCAACGCTTGCCCAAGTTCGGCTTTGGTGTTCATCACGAACGGTCCGTACGCCGCGACCGGCTCCCGGATGGGCCGCCCGCCCAGCACAAGCAGCTCCAGGGCCGGGCTACGGGAATCCTGCTGATCGTCGCCGCGGACCTCCAACCAGTCGCCGCGGCCCAGCACGACGAGCTGGCCATCGCGAACGGGTCGCCCCTGGCTTCCCACACGCCCGCCACCGGCGAGCACGTAGACGAGCGCGTTGAAGGACGCATCCCAGGGCAGCTGCAACAGCGCACCGGGCGAGACGGTCGCGTGCAGCAGCGTGATCGGCGTGTGTGTCGACCCCGGGCCGCGATGACCACCGACCTCGCCGGCGATCACCCTAACCAGGGCACCCGCGTCCGCGGAGGCCACCAGGACCACGTCATCGGCTTCGATGCTCTGGTATGCCGGCGGGATCATCTTGGACTTCGCGGGCAGATTCACCCACAACTGCACGCCGTGGAACAGTCCCCCGGAGATCACCAGATCCTCCGGCGGCGTCTCGATGTGCAGGATGCCGGCCCCGGCGGTCATCCACTGGGTGGCGCCGTTCTCGATCATCCCGCCGCCGCCGTGGGAGTCCTGGTGCTGGAAGCGCCCGTCGATCATGTAGGTGACGGTTTCAAACCCGCGATGCGGATGCCACGGCGTGCCTTTGGGCTCACCGGGCGCGTACTGCACCTCGCCCATCTGGTCCATGTGCACGAACGGATCCAATTGCGCGAGCGGCACTCCCGCGAAAGCACGATGCACCGGAAAGCCCTCGCCCTCGAGCCCGGTGGGTGCGGTGGTCACACCGACCACCCCCCGCTCGGCGGCGTCGGGCGGCGGGGGGTCCAAGCGGGGCAACCGGAGATAATCGGCGGTCACAGCGGGCATGGTCGACTCCGATCACGACGGTCAGACACCGTTTCGTGCATTCATCAAACGCGCGACGAGCGACCGACCGCAACCCCCGACAAGCCAGAACGGGCAGCCTGTCAATACAGACATTGGACCATTCGGCGACGCGACACGTACTGGCTTGAGACCCCCTGCCCGGCGGGCGGCGGATGGTGCGCAGCGCCAAACCATGACACGAGCTTGAATGCGACCAGGCAAGCTGCGCTAACGCCGCGGCGACCGAAACGCTGATCAACCGCTGGCAGCAGACACGCTTCGGAGAAACTTGTCGCGGCCTTGACGATTTTGATCGTTGACTCAAGTTCTTTGCGCTTGCCGTGGGCTCGCGCAGCTCACCCGGTCCGGTTCGCTGTACGCAACCAACAACGACCAGGCGCGGACGTAATCCCGATGAACAAGGTCATCGGGAATGCACCACGCCGCCGGGGCGTTGAAAACACCGGACAGCTCATGGACTGTCGGCAGAACGGCGAGGAGACGTGGAAATGACTGCACACCCGGAGACATCTGACGAAACTCGAGATGTTGTGACACCGGCCGAGCGCACCCTGCAGTCGCTGTCCGCAGTGCCGGTTCTGATCACCGAGCAAGAGGTTCTTCTAAGCACCGCCGCGGCGGTGCCTGTCCAGCCCACGACCAGGTGGTGGACCGGCGCGGCTCACGTCATCGCCGCGGCCCTGCACCGGATGGTCCTTACGTCGCCGCCCGATTCCCGTCCGGTGCGGCGGTATGTAGCGGAGCGTTACGACTACCTTGAGCGCGCTCTCATGTCACGCGAGATGGGTCGACTGTGAGCTCATCCGATGCCTGGTCACACTGCGCGGGCGTAGCCGTTTGAGACCGCACGTGCGGCACAGTTACCCGCACTCAGCGGCGCCCGACGTTGAGAGGACAGTAATAGACAGGCCTCCACACGACGTACGCGAGATCGTCTACAGCACAGGCGTTTCGGCGCCTGCGCTGTGAGTTCAACGTTGGTGTGACGTGGCGGCGAATTCGCATTGTTGCCAGTGGCTGCCACATCCTCGACGACGACGGAAAGCCATGCAGCAGTGTGACGGTCGGCGCATCGGGCGGTCCCTCTTCGCGGTAGAACACGTTCAACCCGTCGACATTGACGGTCAGGTAGCGAGTTGGACTCATCGCCGCTTGCCTCCCGCACACGATCCCCAACACCAATTCACCATCAAGGATCGTATCTGCGGTCACGCGCTGCGCTACCATCACGGCCGCGGCAAAACACGCGTCGCTCCCGCCCCTGTGGCGTTGGGTGATGACACGTCTGCACGGCTCAAACGCTTGACCACACTCCCCTACGCCACCTCCACGCGCCCAACACGACCGAATACGACCGAATACGACGATGCGGTTTTGCCGGTGGAATACCTGTTAATCGCTCGGTGACACATGTGATACGCCCAACCGATCCCGCCGTGTGTCCCCGCTGCAACATGGCCAGCGCTCCCCAGCCTGGTCGGAACATTGAGCCCGCCAGGTTGCGCGCGCGTCCGTACCACCAGTTTCGCACAGCTCAGCCACTGGTCCGACCTGGCATAGTCTCTGCTGTCCGTTCCAATATGCTGCCGCACAACAGCTCTGAGATTTTGAACGCTTCATTCGCATGCCAGAGTTGCAGATCCGATGTCCTTACCAGGCTCCCGCGACCGACGCCTCTCCTTCACTGGTGCGTCTTGCACCTTGACCATCTCGGTGCCGCATGTACAGCGGTATGGGCCGCCGGCATCGGGGCAAGTGCACTCGACCTCCACCCGGACGCGGCACCCACACCAATGCTCATGCCCGCGCGGTCATTACGCGCCACAGAGTATGCGCCTTGGCCGCGAACGCTTGGTCACCTGACGAATCGACGCTGACTGTTTGGCCACCCGCCCATTGGGCGGCTGCGAGACTGATCGCGTCGAGGGTACGTAGCTGGGGTGCCTGAAGCCAGATGATCGGCCAGTAATCGGGCTATCTGTAGGCCATAAAGTCGGCTATACTGTGCCGATGAAGTCCGTACCACTAAGCGAAGCCAAGGACAAGCTCTCGGCACTGGTCGACGAGGCGGATACCACCCACGAAATCATTCGCATAACCAGGCACGGTAAAGCTGCCGCAGTATTGATGTCGGCCGACGACCTCGACTCGTTGCACGAAACCCTGCACGCTTTACGAACACCCGGACTCGTCGACGAGCTCGCCAAAGCCGACGCCGAATACGCTGCTGGCGAGACCGTCAGCGGAGCGGAGCTCCGTCGGCGCTACGGCCTTTCGTGACCGACGATGCCGGCTGGTCAGTGCAGCTGGCGCCGACAGCGGTCAGGGCCCTCGACCAGCTGCCGCACAAAGTCGCCGCCGCGATCGCCGAATTCGTCACTACGACCTTGCCCGCTGACCCGTACCGGTTGTCGAAACCGCTGCGCTACGAGCTATCCGGGTGGCGCGTCGCGCGCCGCGGTGATTACCGCGTCACATTCCGGATCGTCGAGGACGACCGGGTCTTGCTCATCGGCCGTATCGAACATCGAGCCCATGTCTACAAGCGTCGTTGACCCGCGGCTAAACCGCCGCTTCGACCGGCGGCCGCGTCGACTCCCCAGACACACGCCCAAAAGGATTTCCCCGGCGTGGCGGCAAAGCATCCGTCATCAGTGCCCGAGATACATCGGCTGTGGGCCGCCGATGTCCCGAAGAACTGGTTGCGCGGCACCATGTTTCGCGCGTTTGATGGATAAGCTCCATTATCCATGATGGTGAAACCTGCTGAGTGACTTTCTTATGCGCTTCTTCCGTCGTCGTCGTTGCTGCGGTGCGGGCGGTGAGTGACGGACGCGCCTGAAACCTCTTGCTGAGCTGGCGATTTGATTGCGTCGTGGGTACGGGTGGCGAGGCGCGGTCGGCGATGCCGATCGGATACGCGTAACGAGGCGTGTCAGATGCGCTGTGTTGACCTGCCGTGATGTGATGATGATTCATCAGATGATTTCTTATCGGCAAAGGGGGACGGCATGCAAGCGGACCTACCGCCGCGTGTCCCGGTTTCAACCGAGAGCGATTGGGCCGAGGAGACACGGGCCCTACTCGACGGGCTAAGGCGGCTCAACATCTTCACCGTCCTGGCCCACCATCCGGACCTGCTGAAGCGCTGGCTGGTGTTCGGGAATCACATCCTGGCCGGCTCGACCCTACCCGCACGCGAACGCGAACTCGTCATCCTCCGCACGGGCTGGCTGTGCCGGTCCGACTACGAGTTCGGGCAGCACCGCGTGCTGGGAACGCGCGCCGGGCTGACCGACGACGAGATCGTGCGGGTCACCGAGGCGGACATCGGCGAGGGGTGGCCCAAGCGTGAGCGCACCCTGCTGCTCGTCACCGACCAACTGGTCGCCGAGCACCGGCTCGGCGACGCCTTGTGGACTGCGCTTTCGGCCGACTGGTCACTTCAGCAGACGATGGACATCGTCTTCACCGTGGGGCAGTACGTCCTGGTGTCCACTGCTCTCAACACATTCCAGGTACCGCTGGACGAGGGATTAGAAGGGTTTCCGAAATGACAGGTCGGCTGCAGGACAAGGTCGCAATCGTCTGCGGTGCGGGTCAGACCGCCGGCACCACAATCGGGAACGGGCGAGCGACGGCGCTGCTGTTCGCCCGCGAGGGAGCGCAGGTGCTCGCCGTCGACCGCGACGAAGCCTCGGTGCGGCAGACCTGCGAGCTGATCGCGTCGGAGGGTTTCATCGCACGCCCCCTCATCGCCGACATCACCGACGCCGACCGCCTCACGGCCATCACCCGCACGGCGATCGATCACTGGGGCCGTATCGACGTGCTGCACAACAACATTGGCATCGCCACAGGCGACGGGAACACTTCCGACGTCTCCGCGCAGGCCTGGGACCGCATCCTGAACGTCAATCTGACCGCAACCTGGGCCACCTGCCGCCAGGTGATCCCCCACATGCGGGAACGCCGCAGCGGCGTCATTCTCAACGTCTCATCCATCGCCGCCGTCTGCGCCGCCCCCTTGGCCGCCTACAAGGTCTCCAAGGCCGGCGTCAACGCCCTCACCCAGGCCCTGACCATGGACAACGCCAGCTACGGCATCCGCGTCAACGCCATCATGCCCGGCCTGATCGACACCCCGATGGCCATCGAGGGCTACGCCCAGGCCACCGGCATCGACCAGGACGCCGTGCGCACCGCCCGCGACAAAACGGTCCCCCTAGGCAACCGCCAGGGCACAGCCTGGGACGTCGCACACGCCGCACTGTTCCTGGCCTCCGACGAAGCCTCCTTCATCACGGGTGCCCTCCTCCCCGTCGACGGCGGCCAAAGCAGCCGAATCGGCTAACCCGCTTTAGGGATTGTGTTTGTGTTTGCCGCATACCTCAAGGGTACGGGCATGGACACGGAGTGCCTAGTGCGCTAGGAGGGCAATCATTGTGGGCTGCAACATATTTGGTTGAGATTGAGGTTGAGGCGCGCATCACGCAACGCTGTCCCTCAGTAAAAGTTGAAGGGGCTGCCCCGGCATGTTCCGTTTCGGTCCCGCCTACTTCTTGGCTTGCCGTGGGCGATCTTCCAGGACGGCCTAGTCTTGCCGTGTGCCAAATATCGAAAGCAGCAGAACAGTTTGGGGCATCGTTTTTGGCGCTCTGCTTACCGTGGCTGGGGTGGTCGTTGGAGCATATTTCGCCACCCATCCGTCCGAATGGGACTGGACAGCCATCCCCATGATCATTTCCTACGTATTGGGTGGCCTGGCCGTTGTTTCGCTTGTCGGACTCGTGCTGGGATGGCCGTTCCCCTTCTTGCGGGGGGGCGAGCCGGTGGAGCCCAAGCCGGTGCCGCCGGGGGAAGTGGCACAGTGGGTCGTGAATCCGAGGGGCATCGACTTTGGTGGTGGCGACAAAACCGCCCGTTACCGCCTGGTCAACAAAGGCGATAGCTCGAAGTATCACGTCTCCGTTGAAGGGTCTGAGGTGCCTGTTGGCATCATCAAAAGCTGGGAAGTGATTCACGGGGGTGCATCCGAAAACTTCGATGTTCCAGACGGGAAGGATGTAGACCAACAGTTCACGGTTCACTGGTATCTGACGGAGAACAAGACCGACCCTGTCCGAACGTGGAAAGACAAGGCGCGGTCTCCGTACAAATAACCGGGGTGCGGTGGCCCTTCGACTACGAGATGTGGAACGGCTGACGAGGTGGCCTAGCGGCAACAAAGTACTGCAGGACCTGCGGCGCGTGACTCCCAGATCGCAACACCTGCATGCAGGATCACCAAGTGTCCGTTGTCTTGGATCTAGGCGGTAGCGCGCCTGGGTTACCGGCAGTGCCTAAGCTCCACACCGGCGCGCCGGCGGAGCTGTTGGATAGCCGGCGCGCCGGTGCGACGATCCCGGCGCGATCACCACTTCTCAGCGCGCTTTGTACGACCTGCACGGCGCCGCGCACGGTTCGCTCCGTCGCCTCGGTCGCCGGCCCGGGCGGCTGTGAATACGTGTCGATCAGCACCACCACATCGGCGGCGCGCTCGCTGAGGCGCTCGGTGACGTGCAGGCTGCCGCGACGGGCGCTTACCGGCCAGTTGACGGTGCGCAGTTGGTCGCCGGGTACCCCTCCCCCGGCGGGGGACTGATGACGCGCCCGGGGACATTACCGACCATCCGACTCGCGTCAGATGCGGCACTGCACAACAGGTGGAGATTCCCGAGAGAAAGAGCCGTTCATTGTGTGCCAACTAAATTGGCGGAGGACACGGACCACTACTACGGGACGCCGCCGGCACGATACGCACCACAAGCGCCCCAAGCGAAGCTAGCGGAATTCGTCGGCGGACGCCTCCACCCAGTCGGTACGCCACGACTGCGGCGGGTCCTCCAGCAACTCGCCGGGCATCAGCCATTCGTAGATTTCGGCGTAGGTGCGGGTGCGCTGACCCTCGATGCGACGGTTGAGCATCGCCGGGGACAGCTCAGCGAAGCTGTCCAGACCCATCGAGGCGACAATCTGGGCGGCGCTGGCCACGGTGGCGCGCTGGAAGTTGTACACCCGGGTGATCTTGTCCGGCACGTCGAGTGCGCGGGCGCGGGCCCTGTCCTGCGTCGTCACCCCGGTGGGACAGCGGTTGGTGTGGCATTTCATCGCCTGGATGCAGCCGATCGCGAACATCATCGCCCGCGCCGCCATCGTGAAGTCGGCGCCCTGGATGAGGCGCGAGACGATGTCGACGCCGCTGGCAACTTTTCCCGACGCGCCGACCCGGAGCACGCCGCGCAGCCCGGTGCCCACCAGGCAGTTGTGCACCAGCATCAGCCCCTCGGTCAGCGGCATGCCGACGTGGTCCTCGAATTCCTGTGGCGCGGCACCGGTTCCGCCTTCGGACCCGTCGACGATGACGAAGTCCGGCGTGATGCCGGTGCGCAGCATCGCCTTGCATATCGACAGGAACTCGGTGCGCGCACCGACGCACAGCTTGAACCCGATCGGCTTGCCGCCCGACAGCCGGCGCAGCGTCGCGACAAACGCCAGGAACTCCACCGGTGTCGAGAACGCGCTGTGCGACGGCGGCGACACCACGGTGACGCCGATCGGCACGCCGCGGGCCGTCGCGATCTCCGCGCTGACCTTGGCGCCGGGCAGCACGCCACCCAGCCCCGGCTTGGCGCCCTGCGACAGCTTGACGGAAATGGCCTTGACCGACGGCAGCGCAGCCTTGGCGGCGAATTCGGCGGGGTCGAACCGTCCGGTGCCGTCGCGACAGCCGAAATACCCCGAACCGATCTCCCAGATCAGGTCGCCGCCATGTTTGAGGTGATACGGGCTGATGCCACCTTCGCCGGTGTCGTGCGCGAACCCACCACGCGCCGCGCCGCCATTGAGCGCTTCGATCGCGTTGCCCGAGAGCGCGCCAAAGCTCATCGCGGAGACGTTGAGCAGCGCGATGTCGTAGGGCCCGGTGCAGTCCGGCCCGCCCAGACGGACCCGCGGGGCGAGGTCCGAGGCCGTCCGCGCCCGGATGGAATGCCGCAGGAACTCGTAGCCGATCGCGGTCACGTCGCGCTCGGTGCCGAACGGTTCCTCGCCCTTGGTGGCCTTCGCGCGCTCGTAGACCATGTCGCGGGTCTCGCGGTCGAACGGCGACGCTTCGGTGTCCGACTCGACGAAGTACTGGCGGATCTCCGGGCGGATGTCCTCCATCAGGAACCGGAGGTGCCCGATGATCGGGTAGGACCGCAGGATGGTGTGCGGCCGCTGAATCAGGTCCCAGGTGCCGAGCCCGGCCAGCGCGGCCAGCACCACGGCAGGCAACACCCACCACCGGTTGACCGTCAAGGTCAGGGCGAGGGCCGCCACCCCCGCGAGCCAGAAGCCCGCGACGACGAGCGGTCTGACCATGGCCGCGAGGGTATCGCTCCGCGTGTCACTCCCGAGCTTGTACCGGAAACAAGAAGCCGAACGGTCCGTAGATCCCGTCTCCGGACGGCTGTCGGGGCCTGGTGGGATGCGCTAGTGGTGGGGTCACAGCAGCCATGCGAATCAGTTGCCGATGAGCTCTACAGGCCGTCCCGATTCGTGGATCGTGACCAGCGGTCGTGGATGCTCACCCGCGATCCGGACGGCAACGATGTCTACGCCGCCGACATGCATCGGAGTTATCTCACGCTCGAGCAGGTGCGGCTGCAGCACGGTCCGGTCGTGCCGATCACTGACGCCGACCGTCAGGCGCTGTTCAATCTTCTCGCCGCGGCCAAGCGCAAGGCCGTCTACTCCGTGGCTTCAATCCGTCGTGGGCCTGCTGAGGAACACCAGACGGAACTTGCCGATCTGGATCTCGTCGCCGTTGGCCAGCACCGCTGACGGCACCGGTTCACGGTTGACGTAGGTGCCGTTGAGGCTGCCGATGTCGACGACCCGGAATTGGCCGTGTTGCCTTCGGAACTCGGCGTGCCGGCGGCTGACGGTGACGTCGTCGAGGAAGATGTCGCTGTTGGGATGCCGGCCCGCCGATGTGACGGGCTGATCCAGCAGGAACCATGATCCGGCGTTGGGGCCACGCTTGACAACAAGCCCAGCCGATCCGCTCGGCAACCCTTCGATTCCCCACACCCCGGCCTCTGCGGCGGCGGCGGCCGCGGTGTCGAGCTCGGGGTGGAAGTCGGCGCGGAAACCCGTAGTTGCTTCTGCGGCGCCTTCGTCGGGCGTCTGGTCGTTGTCCGTGTGGCTCACGTGCTGGTCCTTGTCGGCCGTGCCGGCGGTATGGCATTGCGTGACCTCGCCTGGCTGCTACTCGGACGGTACCGCGCGGTCCAGCTTCATGGTCGCGTCGGCCGAGCGCTCAGGCCTGACCTTGCGGTCGCACACCCCGATGTGCTCCCCCGTCGACGAGCTCACCGACCACCACCCACGGTCGGGATCGCAAACCGCCTGCACACGACCCCGCGCGCAGCCGGCTAACGTGCATTCGACAGCGAAACCGCAGCGGACAGACTCAGGTCGGCGCGCAGCCGTGAGAACACCACCCGGGCGATGCGTCGTTTCAGGCAGCGTCGTGCTTTGGCCGGTGAATCGCCGGCGTCGATCCTCTTGCGGTAGTAGGTTCGGCCGGGGCCGTCAAGGCGCAGCTGGGTGACCGCGATACGGTGCAGCGCCATATTGATCTGCCGATTGCCTGATGTGGTCATCTTCAGCCGGCCGGCTTTGTTGCCCGACCAATTCGGTATCGGCGCCACACCGGCGTGACGTGCGAAGGCCGCTTCGCTCTTGAACCTGCCGATCCCCGCGGTCTCCGCGACGATCTTGGCGGCCGAGAGCTCACCGCAGCCGGGCACAGCCATCAGCGCGGGAGCGACCGCACGGACACGCGCGCGGATGCGTCTGGTAAGCGCGTCCGCCGCGTCGTTGAGCCGGTTGACGTCGGCGAGCTCGTCGCGGGCCAGCTCGGCGAGCAGTCCCGTCTGACCGGCGAGCCACTCGGCGAGGGCAACGCGGTGCTTCGCGCGCGCCAAACAATGCGGCTCGGCGGCGTACACCGGGTCAAGCTCGTGCACGCGCCCGAGCAGCCGATTGACCGTCGCCGTGTGCTGGCCGACGACGTCGTCACGGCGATCGACGAGCAATTTCAGTTCCCGCGACAGCGGATCATGGCCGGCCGCGGGCAGATCGGGCTCGCGCAGCACCGCCCGCGCCACCGCAAGCGCATCAATCGGGTCGGATCTACCCCAGGTGCGTGCCGACGCACGCGTCCTGGCCGTCAACCGCGGCGGCACCCGAACGACACGCTGCCCGGCGGCGAGCAGGTTACGCTCCAGCCGCGCAGACAGCTGACGGCAGTCTTCGATACCTCACACCACGTCGGCGCCGAAGGCAGCCCGGACCCAGCGCAACGCGATCGCATGGCCAGCGGGCGTCGCAGCGACCGTCTTCTCCCCCAATTCGCGGCCGCCAGCATCGACAACGGCGAAAGTATGGGTGCGCTTGTGCACATCCGTCCCGACAATCATTGGGCTATCTCCTTGTTCGCGATCATTGGGCTGCCTCCTTGGTTCGCGAGGAGCGCTGCCCGGGCGAATGGCGCCGCGACGCGCCGATCGGCTGTCGGCACGGTCAGCTGGCGCCGGCACACGCGGAGCAAGCCAGCTCTGTCGGCGGCACGTCGGAGAACAGCCAAGCGCCAGGCGACCGATACCGCCCGCCGCGCCCGCCGCGAGCACCACCTCTTCAACTATGCGGCGGTGCGACGCTCTCGGTTGGGTCGCGTCGCGTCCCTCACAGCCGGGGCCGGCATCTATGTGCTCAGCCAGCCCGAAGGCGGCAACTCTGGTAACGGCCACACACCCGGCGATCAGGACCTCCGCAGTGTAAGACGCGAAGAGGGTCCGAGGTTGAAAATCATGCGGCTACGACGTTTTCGTCGCACCCTGAGTCCGGACAAGGCCTCTCGGAGCGTGCACCAGAGGTCGCTCGTTGACTGGCTGCCCGCACACGCGCAGCCGGAAACCGAAGCGCCTGCGGCGCTGCCCAATGCGCGCCGGCCGCCTGGTGTCCCGAAATAGACGACATACGAGGGTCTCAAAACTTCGGGTCGGAGATGCCAAGGCGATATGACGGACATCACCGAGCAGCGGTGACACGATACTGACGTGGACGATGGCGTGGACGGTCGCGGCGCGCCGGGAGCGGCGGGGCGCTCCTGTGGGTCATGCGGCAGTCAGTTGAGCGCGGCAGCCAAGTTCTGTAGTGAGTGCGGCACGCCAGTCGCACAGGCCACTCAACCAGCGGAGTACAAGCAGGTGACGGTGTTGTTCGCCGATGTGGTGCATTCGATGGACATCGCCGCGGCCGTCGGGCCGGAGCGGCTGCGGGAGATCATGGCGGACCTCGTCGACCGCTGCGCGGCGGTCGTGCAGCGGTACGGTGGCACGCTCGACAAGTTCACCGGCGATGGGGTGATGGCGGTGTTCGGCGCGCCGGTGGCGTTGGAAGATCACGCGATCCGAGCGTGTCTGGCGGCCCTGGGCATTCAAACGGGGGCTCGGGAGCTGGCCGATGAGGTTCACCGTAGTGACGGCATCGATCTCTTACTGCGGGTGGGCCTGAATTCGGGCCAGGTCGTTGCCGGCGAAATCGGTTCCGGTTTCAAGGGTTACGCGGCGATCGTTGGCCAGCAGGTGGGTTTGGCGCAGCGGATGGAGTCGGTCGCTCCGCCGGGTGGGGTGATGCTCAGCGCGTCCACCGCACGCCTGGTTGATGGCGCTGCGACTCTGGGCGAATCTGAGCTGGTTCAGATCAAGGGTGCCGACGAACCGGTCTTGGCCCACCGCCTGTTGGGCGTGCGCGAACAGCAGCGCGTTGTCAGGGGTGCTGAGTCGAGTCTGGTCGGTCGGCGCTGGGAGATGTCCGCCGTTGAAGGCTTGCTGGAGCGTGCAATCGATGGCCATGGCGCGGTGGTCGCCGTGGTGGGGCCACCCGGCATCGGGAAGAGCCGTCTGGTGCGCGAGGTCGCGGCGATCGCAGGGCGTCGTGGCGTGGAGGTGTTCACCACCTTCTGCGAGTCACACACCAGCCAGGTGCCCTTCCATGCCGTCGCGCGGCTGCTGCGCGCGGCCACCGGCGTCGAGGGTCTTGACGGACAGACCGCTCGCGATCAAGTGCGCCACCGCGTTCCCGACGCAGACCCCGAGGACCTGCTGCTGCTTGATGACCTACTGGGCATCGCCGACCCGAGGGCTCCGTTACCGGCAATCGATCCCGATGCCCGTCGGCGGCGGTTGACGGCGCTGCTGAATGCCGCTTCCTTGGCTCGGGAAACGCCCGCGGTCTATGTCGTTGAGGACGCCCATTGGATCGATGAGGTCAGCGAGTCGCTGCTGGCCGATTTCCTCACCGTGATCCCGCAGACGCCCTCGCTGGTGCTGGCCACCTACCGACCCGAGTACGAGGGGGCGTTGGCTCGGGTGCACGGTGCTCAAACCATCGCCCTTGCGCCGCTGAGTGATTCAGAAACTGCGGCACTGGTCTCGGAGCTGCTCGGCCCGGATCCCTCCAATGGTGCGCTGGGCCAGAAGATCGCCGAGAGGGCCGCAGGGAATCCGTTCTTCGCCGAGGAGATCGTGCGGGACTTGGCCGAGCGCGGTGTGCTGCAGGGACAGACCGGCGCATACGTGTCGACCGCAGATGTCAGCGAGGCCAAGGTGCCTGCCACCTTGCAGGCGACCATCGCCGCGCGCATCGACCGGCTCGACCCGAAAGCGAAACGGACGCTGAGTGCCGCCGCGGTGGTCGGTTCCCGGTTTGGCCTCGACCTGCTAGACGTGCTGGGCGTCGTACCGGTGGTTGCTGACTTGGTGGCGGCCCAGCTCATCGATCAGATCCGGTTCACACGTCAACCGGAGTATGTCTTTCACCACCCGGTCATTCGTGCAGTGGCCTATGAGGCACAGCTCAAATCCGATCGCGCCGAGCTGCACCGGCGTGTGGCGGCCGCAATCGAGTCACGTGACCCGGCAGCGACTGAGGAGAACGCGGCGTTGATCGCCAAGCATCTAGAGGCCGCCGGTGATGGGCACGCCGCCTACGGCTGGCACATGCGCGCGGCAACGTGGGCGACCAACCGCGACATCGCCGCGGCATGGCTGAGTTGGGAGCACGCACTCCGGGTCGCCGATGCACTGCCTGGCGATGACCCGAACCGAGCCGCCATGCGCATTGCTCCGCGCACCATGTTGTGCGGGATCGCCTGGCGAGTCCACGCGCACGTTGCCGGTGACCGCTTTGATGAGTTGCGGCAGTTGTGCACCGCCGCCGGGGACAAGGCGTCACTGGCCATCGGGATGGCGGGGCTGGTGGCTGATCACACGTTCGGCGACCGGGTGCGCGAGGCGTCGCGGCTGGCATCGGAACACATGGCCCTCATCGAGTCGATCGGCGATCCGACCTTGACGGTGGGGCTGTCTTTCGCGCCGATCTACGCCAAGATGGAGAGCGCCGAGTGGTCTGACGTGCTGCGGTGGTCACAGGCAGTTATCGACCTGGCCGACGGTGATCCGGCTAAAGGCAACTTCATTTTCGGGTCTCCGTTAGCGCTCGCCTTGATGTCGCGGGCTATTGCCCGGTATTGCCTGGGTCTTCCTGGATGGCGCGACGACCTACGGCGCGGCCTGGCCATGGCCCGCAGCGCCGAGCCCCTGACCTACGCCATGGTCGTCGCCTACGCCTACTTCATGGGGATACCGTATGGCGTGCTGAGGCCCGACGATCGCGCGGTGCGCGAGATCGAGGACGCCCTGCGGATTGCCGAACGATCCGGTGACGATCTCGCGTGGGCCTTCACCGGGGCGACGCTGGGCCTTGCGCTGGTGCACCGCCACACGGCCGCGGAGCGTGGCCGCGGACACAAGCTCCTGGCCGAGGTCAGCGACGTGTTCGTCCGCCAGGGACAGAACCTGGGCGAGTTACCGCTCGTTAACGCGTACTTGGCGCGTGAGAGGGCTCGGCGTGGAGATCGCGACGACGCCATACCGCAGATGCGCGCCGCCGTCGACCATCTGTTCCGCGACGGACGGCTGCTGATATGGGGTATTCCTGCGACAGGTGTTCTGGTGGAGACACTGCTCGATCGCGGGGCCGACGATGACGTGGCCGAAGCCGAGGCCGCGATCGAGCGGTTAGCGGCCGCGCCAGCCGATGACGGTCTGGTGATCCGCGAGATCTGGCTGCTGCGACTCCGCGCTCTTCTGGCGCGGGCTCACGGTGACGATGCCCGCTATCGCGAATACCGGGATCGCTACCGCGACATAGCGACATCGCTTGGCTTCGAAGGCCATATCGCGTGCGCCGAGGCAATGCCATGACGGCGATCGGTCGGGAGGCATGCCCACCTCGTCCCAAAACAGACGAGATACGAGGGTCAAAAGTTCGTGTCGAGGTGGCGCGGCGATATGACGGACATCGTTGTCCAGCGGTGACACGATACTGACGTGGACGGCACTGGGGGCGGTCGCGGTGCGCTGACAGCGGCGAGACTGCCGTGTGGGTCGTGCGGCACGGAGCTGCCACCGAACTCCAAGTTCTGTAACCGGTACGGTGCACCGGTCACACAGGTCAGCCGATCGGCGGAGTACAAACAGGTGACGGTGCCATCTGTGCGAAAGGCGATTGCTATTGGAATTGTCTTGCTTACCCTCGCGGCGGCTTCCTCGTGTGGCTATGCAGCGCACACCGCAGTCAGCGACAGCGCGCAGGCAACGCAGGCGCCAGATGCGGCTCCCATGCCTACGCCGGCGCCCGATGCGGCTCCCGCACCTGACTTCGCAACAGTCTCCAAGCTGATGAACGATGCGATTGCGGCACATAGGCTGCCAGGTGCCGTGGTTGTGATCGGGCACGGTGGCAAGATCGTCTTCCACCAGGCTTATGGCTCGCGCAAGCTTGCAGGCGAACCGGGGCTTGATGGATCGCCTGCACCTGCAGAGCCGATGACCGAGGACACGATCTTCGACATGGCGTCGTTGACGAAGGGCCTCGCAACGGCGACTGCCGTCATGCAGCTTTACGAACAAGGCACGGTTCAGTTCGACGATCCCGTGCAGAAGTATTTGCCTGACTTCAACACGGCGAACGATGAACAGCGTGCAAAGGTGTCGGTTCGCATGTTGCTTACGCACACTTCAGGCGAACCGGGAGACGTAAGACCTCAAAGATCCGTGGGGACTGGACGGAGCCGATAAAACAGAAGGCATTCATCGTGCGCTCACCACGCCGTTGCAGTCGGGTCCCGGTGCGGTGTTCCGCTACTCCGACATCGGCTTCATTCTGCTTGGCGCGCTGATCGAGAAGGTCACCGGCCAGGCAGAAGACGTTTACGTTCAGCAAAACGTATTTGCACCGCTTGGCATGCAAGACACCCACTATCTTCCCCCAGCCAAAGCATGTGGTCCACACAAGATAAGGGGAGCTGCGATTGCATGGGCGCCCGCGCCAAAAGGCCGCGTGCTGGTCGCTTGTCCTGCAGGTACGTGGAGCACCAGTCTTTTGTCGCGCATCGCACCCACAGCACGTGACGACGAAAGCGCAACCGATCCGAGCAAGAATCCCGATTATGATTACCTGCTTCGGGGCGTTGTGCATGACCCGACGACGCGGCGCATGGGTGGAGTGGCCGGGCATGCCGGTGTGTTCTCGACGGCGCACGATGTCAGCATCTATGCGCAGGCCCTGCTTGATCGGCTTGCGGACCGCCCGAGCAAGTTTCCGCTCAAGCAAGCGACTCTGGAGTTGATGACGACTCCTGAGCAGCCCGGACATACCGCGCAACAACTCGAAGCAGCGAACCGCGCCGCACGAGAAGCCATCGCAAAGACACCAAACACGACAGATCCGCTGCTCGCTCCGAACTATCCGGCGATCATGGGACAAGATCTGCTCGGCTTTGGCTGGGATATCGATACGGTCTATTCCAAGCCGCGAGGCATGATCTTTCCCATCGGTAGCTTTGGCCAGACAGGCTTTACCGGAACCACGCTTTGGCTGGACCCCGGCTCAGATACCTACGTAATTCTGCTCGCGAACTCAATCCATCTGCGAGGCAGTCCACCGATCTCGGAGCTGCGAGGTGAAGTGGCTACGGCGACAGCCCAGGCCCTGCATCTTTACAGCAGTGCGTCATCGGCCACGACTTCGACCCCTGCCAGGCAGAACCATCGTTGAAACTAAATACCGTCATTTGCTGTTTGCGTAGCGGGGATATCTATGCAAACGATGTTTGCAGCTTTGGCGGCCCTCGTTCGCGCCTGCGCGCCGAATTGGAAAAGATGGAGGACACCGAATGACTGCGTGACTCCAAACCCCGTGCGGGATATGGAGATCAGGCTATTACGACCATCATCATCTTCTCGCGTCGGCCGCGCCACGTGTCAACGACGGCCGAATTTTGACCCCTTTTCGACGGGTGGGTTCGACACGGGGTCATCTTTCAGGCGTCGCCGACACCACGCTTGCCCCGGAAGGTGCACTTCTCGCCTAACACCTCCGAAGCCAGTCTCGAAATAGACGACATACGAGAGTCTCGAAACTCCGTGTCGCAGTTTGACTAACGTTGTCCCGCTATGCGGGCAGACGATGGTCGAGACGGTTGTCTACTCATGGATCTGAGGCCCATCCCACTCGATGGTGGTGCTCTCCTTTATGGACGCTGTCCGCTACGACCATCGGGGCGACGGCGGAGCCGACCGAGCGCACCGAAGATGGTCGGCGCGACGGCCAGAATGGTGTGCTTGCGGCTGGCAATGCGGCTCTTCAATTTTTTCCGGGCAGTCGGTCTGAAGTCTGATTTTGAGTTGCGGCCTCGGTGATTTCGAGGCACTCGAACTGTACTTGGCAAACGTTGTGTGTTCGATGGGTTTCGGCTTCAGGTGATGCTGTGCGCGTCGCGCCAGGCTTGTCGGATTTCGGGTCGGAGTCGGCCGCGGTCGAGCACGGCCAGGCCAATGCCGCACAAACACGAGGAGCGCGTAATGAAGGCAGTTACATGGCACGGTAAGCGCGACGTCCGGGCGGAGACGGTGCAGCCCGTCACCGCGACGCCTGCATGAAATCCCGCACTGCGTTGTTGTATTTCTCGGGTCCCTGCCAGAACATCGCGTGACCACCACCCTCGTCGGCTTCGAAGAGCACGAACCGGGAGTCGGCCAGTAACTCGTGCATCTTGTGTGCGATCTGCCAAGGCACCTTGGAGACCCGACCGCCGATAACGAGAGCGGGTATGTCAATCAGGGAATAGGCGTCCCACCAGTCTCCGAACGCGGCCCAGCGAAAGAGCTTCGCCATCAGGGGGCGGGGTAGTTTGAGTCCCTCGGTGTAAAACGCAGTCTTGGCCGCCTCGTCAGCGTCGTCGGTCAGAAACTGGTCGCTGAAACCCTTGGAGAAAGCGATGGCGTCAGGTCCCTCGAGGGCGTCGATCGCCGCCAGGGCCTGATCAGCACTGAAGATGCCATCGCGGATGTGACAGGGCGAGTCATCCGAGAAGACAATGGAACGGAGCCGCTCGCCACCGTACAATTCCCAGTAGGTGAGGATGATCTTGCAGCCTCCCGAATGACCGAGGATTGTCACGTCACGAAGGTCGAGAACTCGCAAGAACGCATCCAAGTCCTTAGCCAGTGTGTGGTAGTTGTAACCGATCGCGGGTTTGTCCGACTCGCCGTGACCACGCGGATCGACTGCGATGACGCGGAAGTCGTCGCTTAACCCCTTGAGCTGAAACTTGAAGAGCGAGGCGGCGTGACCGAGGCCCGGCAACATCACGAGAGGACGACCGTGGCCAGCCTCCCAGTACCGCAACGTGACCCCGGGCGCGACCTCTGCACCCTTCAGTTCAGCATGTAACTCCATCATTTCCTCCCGGCTCAGTAAGTCGACGCCACAGTATTGCGTCGTGCTCGCAAAGTCTGCCTCACACCTACCAGTGTCCCGCCCGCAGACTGTCGATTTGGCAAATACCGCAGGCGTGGTCTTATGACCTTCTCGATGACGCCGAAAAGTTCTTGTTGGCATGGTGTTCGGTGTTCTCCGGCGGATTCGACCCCAAGAGCGCCTGCGCGGTAGCCGGATCCGACGACATCGACGAGTACGCCATCCTTGATCCGCTGGACGTGCTGGTGCGCAAGTCACTGCTCATCGCCGACCGGTCAACCAGGGGAACCCGGTTCTCGATGCTGGAGACGATTCGCCAGTTCGCCGAGGAACAACCCGTCGCCCGTGGCGACGCCACCGATGCGCGTAACGCACATGCCCGCGACTTCGCCGGGCGCGAAGCCGACATCATGGCCCTGTGGGACAGCCCCCGACAACGCGAGGCCTACACCTGGTTCACCACGGAGACCGCGAATCTGCGCACAGCCTTTCGGTGGGCCGCCGATCAGGGCGATCTCGACGTGGCCGCCACCGTCGCAACATACGGGGGATTTTTCGGTTATGTGACGGAGAACTATGAGCCGATCACCTGGGTTGAAGAGGTGATCCAGCCCGCTCGGGCAGTCGACCATCCTCGGCTTGCGTTCATGTATGTCGTCGCGTCGCTGTGCTGGACGGCCGGACGAGTGGAGGCGGCTATCGGCTACACCGACGCCTGCCAGGCGGTTCTCAGCAGCGGCCGCTGCGAGCTGCCGTTCGGCGTCGACGGCTTGATCGGCGTTGTGTATCTGACCATCGGCCAGCCCGAACGGCACGTCGAGATATCCCGTGCACAGTTACTCAACGGCATGATCAGAAAGACACCATCTCCGCAGGTAGAACCACTGACATAAGCCAGCGCCCTGATAGGGTTAACCCATGGGTGGCCCGTTTATCGAGATCCGGATAACCCACCCCTGGAAACTCATCCAGCCGACGCCCGAGGCCCTCCGCCCGCGGCTGCTGGACTGGCAGGTTGACGCCAAGGGCAGGCACGTCGCCTGGCGCTACCGGATAACCCGTTACGAGCAGGACGGTGAACCGAGGTGGTGGTTGGACGGGACCGGCCAGCACCCGTGGACCAGCGACGACGTCGAGTACCTGAAGGACGTGGCCGAGCACCACGCCGATCGACTGCTGCGCAGACAGCGATTGCGGCCCAAGAGCATGTACAACGGCCAGGAGCCGCCGCTGTGGCTAGGTGGTAGAGGGTGGTCCTGATGAGGTGGCTAGCCGATGGCTATGGCACAACCTGTGTTACCGCGCGGACGTCGAGCCCTGGGTACTGGACACCGATGTCTCATGACCGCCTCAGAACCCTTGAA
Source organism: uncultured Actinomycetota bacterium (assembly GCA_963811535.1). Classification (GTDB taxonomy): domain Bacteria; phylum Actinomycetota; class Actinomycetes; order Mycobacteriales; family Mycobacteriaceae; genus Mycobacterium. The sequence goes on from CAWERF010000006.1 coordinate 2,141,154, forward strand.
CCCCTTCGGTTCTTACCAATCCGCGGTGGCCCGTGCGGTCGTAGGTGAACCACCCTCAGCCCCCTGGATAGCGTGTTGTAGTGGTTCGGGTGGCGACTACTTCCAGTGCCAGGGCGGCGCTTGGTTGCATGTTGTGCCGACGTTCGACCCAAACAGGGCCGACGGTTATGGCCCGAATCAGCCGCTATCGCCGAAGTGTGTGAGGTTTCCGGACCAGTACACGTGCCCAACTGATGTGTGAAGTCTCGAAATAGGACCACATCTGATACGCACAGCCGCCCTCCCTTCAAGGCGGAGATCGTTCAGGTCACGAAGTCTCAAAAGCTCGTCTCAGAAATACCGTCTCACCAACCGTGTTTCAAGTTATGAATCAGGCTCGCGTGGGACCTGACTTAGGACACGTTTCGGGTTTGGCCTCGGTTGCGGGTCGCTGAGCAGCGACATCGCGTCCCACCGCGTGAGCTTTCGCCCCATATCCCCGACTGTACTGACCGGCACGGGTTGATCATGGCGGCCGCTCAAGCTGCTGCGGCGGCTGCGCGGGCCAGTTATGCGCGGGTCGCTTCGACGAGGTAAACACGCAACCGCTCCCACCTACGCCCCCGAGGAACCACTTGCTGCCGCTGTTTGCGGTGCTGCTGACTGCCCTGGTCGGATCCCAGCAGCCACAGACAAGCACAGGAGGGTGCCGCTTCCTCTGGGTGCCAAAGAATCCGTCGGGCCACGGACCCGCTATTGAATCTGGGGGTGGGTTATTCGCTGTGGAAGTCGGAGTGCAGCGCGGCCTCTTCTACCTTCACCACCATGGCCAACTCCGCGTCCTCGGTGCATATCAGCCAGCGCGGCCAGAACACCACGGCGGGCTGAATGAACACGCCTTCAAACGTGATGTCGGCGACGGGGATGGAGCGCAGCGGCTGCAGTTCGACGTAGAACGTCTGCTGGCCGGTGCGTACGCGCATCATGGTGCCGTCCAGGTCGTCGGCCTGAAACGAGGTTTGATTGAGGCGGGCGATCGCTTCCCTGCGGTCGGCCACGCCACGCAGCACGTCGGCCAGACGGGTGAGGACAGTCATTGGATTGAACCTCTTTATCGCATCTACGGATCCCGGACATCGAATTCAATACCTGATTCCGCATTGCCCAAGTTCCCGAGAACAGGCAGCGGTCAGGCTCTCTCGCGGGCACGCCGCACTGCGCCCCGACTCGCTCGATCCGCCGTCTTCGCCTCGTTCGGTGCCAAATACGTAAGGATGGAGGTGTAGACACCCACAATCACGTTGGCGTCGCCGGCCAGCAACCGCTCGTGACAGCAGGATAGCGGTGAACACGGATGTTGTCGAACCCAGTGCGGTGACTATGGGCCGTGCGGACCTGAAAAGACCTTTGGTTGCCTCACTTGGGGCGCTTGCTCCACACAGATCGCTTGAAAAACATTAAATCCAACGTGCTGCAACATAATTCGTGTGCTTAAGGTATGCGCAGTGTTGAGGATCATCCGCACCGGCGCCGAAACCGGCCAAGAACTGGGTGATCCGCGAGCACATCGAGCACAGCACAGGCGGTCCGCATCCACGCCGTCGGCAGCGCAGATGCGCTGGGGCAGTCGATAGTAGGTTGGATGTCATAGCCCACTTGCGGCCTGATCCGCCGCCGAAGAACGTGCCGTCATCACCGATCGCCCTGAATGTGGCGACCATTTCCGGGACGGGTCCCGGGTCAATCCACACGGCGGAGACGACTCTGGCCCACGCTCCTTCGGCTGCCAAACCACACGAGCCGACAGCGGCGGCTCAACAAAGGGTCAGCAACGACCCCGGGAAGGCGCATATAGCCCACATTCTTTAGCTTCCTTTCTTTGCGACGTCCCTGGGGCGATCGAAGGCCTTAGGCGCCCGCAACCGCCCGTCAAAACCGCTGAGCCGAATAGAGGCGGGGCCGCGCCATGGGAAATTAAGATCGTCGTTATTGCGCCAGCAGTGCGTCAGCCGACCGTCTTTTGCCGGGCGATCAGTTCGACGTTGCCCTGCGCACCGAACCGGCTGTGGATCAGCACCGGGGAACAGGCCGGGGAGGGGCTGGTCGCCGCTGGTCGTGTCCCGCCCTTAAGCTTGGTTGTCCTCGGCGCTGACCACGATGACTGCCGGTGCCTGCGCCTCGAATACTTAGCCGAACAACCCAATTCGCCAACTATTCCGCGCCGATCACAGCGCTGAGACGAAGTGCGGTCCGCTCAGCGGACCGGCATATTGATCCGACCGCGGTCTGCTACGTAGCGTCCGCTTGTCCGTCACATTCCCAGGCGGACCCGACAACACGAGAAAAGGAACGAACAATGCTCCCTTACGTAGTGCACCAGGGTGACACCCTCAGCGGCATTGCCCAGAATTTCGGGGTCAGCCTGGCGGCCCTGGAAGCGGCGAACCCGCAGATCACCAATCCCAATCTGATCTTCCCCGGACAGGTCATCCTCATTCCTGTCAATCCGCCGCCACCCGGGACCTATGTGGTCCAGTCCGGGGACACCATGAGCGGCATTGCCCAGAAATTCGGCGTCACCCTGGCGGCCCTGGAAGCGGCGAACCCGCAGATCACCAATCCCGATCTGATCTTCCCCGGGCAGGTCCTCACCATCCCCGCCACTGTCGTGACCTATGTGGTCCAGCCAGGGGACACCATGAGCGGCATTGCCCAGAAATTCGGCGTCACCCTGGCGGCCCTGGAAACGGCGAACCCGCAGGTCAGCGATCCCAATCTGATCTTCCCGGGGCAGCTCCTCACCATCCCGGTGTGACCACGGCCAAGCACTGACACACCCGCCGGGCTGACACATCCCAGGCTCGTAAGTTGTCACGCCGCGGCTGAACGGCCAGGCGGTGTGTTCCTCGAAAGGGGCTGTTGTGGCCCGGGCAGCCGTGCAGTATGGCGACGACGCGGTTGCCCGGGACGGGCTAGGAGGGTACTAGGTGTTGCGGCGGCGCGGCGCTGCCGATATGCGGTGCGGGCGCCGACGCTGTTCGAGAGGGCGCAGACGCACCCATAGGTGGGTCTGCGCAGCGAACGGTTAGGTTGCCGAGCAGCTGGTGGCGACCGAGCCGCCCAACACCGAGTACCGATCAATCTGGCCGCTTTACTTCGATTCGACTGGTGACTTGAGGCACGTGCTCAACGGAACGTCCACCTCGAGCAGCCTCACGCGGTGATGGCTAACGAAAGGTTGATCGTGTGGTGGGATGTCGCCTCGCGCGTCCCCCGCCGCGGTGAGCCGATCCGGCGCGACACCACCAGGTGAGAAGCAACGAAGCGCTAGTCTCGGCGCAGCACTCGACGGAGGGAGGAGACCATGCCAGCCACAATCGGCCCCGGTTCGACGGGAGACGACGTCAAGCGACTACAGCGCGTTCTCGCGCGCATGCTGGCGTGGAATCCGTTCGGCCCGATCACCGGCGTGTTCGACGCGTCGCTCGAAACCGCCGTCAAAGATTTCCAGCAGAGCAACGGTCTCACCGTCGACGGAATCGTCGGCCCGGCCACCTGGGCGAAATTGCCGCCCTATCGCGAGGCCTCGCCAACCTTGCACATGGGCTCGTTGGGCCCGGTCGTCGCTTGGCTGCAACAGACGATGCAAGGCGCCGCCGTCGCCATCGAGTTCCCGCCCTATGCGGGCGCTGTCGACGGAATCTTTGGGCCGTTGACGCGAAACGCGGTGGAAGGTATGCAAAGTTGGGCCGGGGTCGCGGCTTCCGGAATCGTCGACGACGACACCTGGTTCATCTGGCTGACGCCGGGATCGGCGCAGCAGCTGACGGTGGAGGACGCCTGCGGGCTATTGCGCGCCTTGAGGTGAGGGAGAAGAAAAACCATGCGCAGCGGCTGTGGCGACGGGGACACGCTGTCGGTGCCAGCGCCGACGTAAGACCGTCAACACGTCTCGATCGGAATCATCATCATCATGGTCGCCGGCGATTGCATCGGGGGTGCCGACCCGGGTTACAGCATCGGGGGCCGTGGCGCCCGCGGGCAGGTCGCTGGACGGCTATTGGGGCAGTGACGGCAGCCAGCACGTCAATTTCATCGGCCTCGACGACTTCGTGCACGAGCTCTACATCGCCCCCGGCACCGGCTGGGCGGACAATGACCTGACAAAGCTGGCGGGGGCGGTGGCACCTTTCCCGCCGACCGCGTTGGACTGCTATTGGGGCAGCGACAACAGCCAGCATGTCAACTTCATCGGCTTCAGCGGCGAGGACGCCCACGTGCATGAGCTCTACATCACCCCGGGCGCAGCCGGCTGGGTGGACAACGATCTCACGGCACTCGCGTAGCCCCGAGCCCACGATGCCACCAGCCAGAAAGATGGAGCGCCAAGATAATTAACGATCGGGGAATCGATTTCCGCTGCCCGGCACCGACCGCCGCCATGGACCAAGCGCCCGCCGCTTCGGTCGCGGTTGGCGGCGGAGTGCACCTCGGGCACGTTTGGGCGGTAGCCGTGAGCCGGGACCGCGTGACGGCCGCGGCGAGGCACCGGTGTCTCGGTAGGGTGTTCAAAAGCCTTGCATGAAGCTTAATTTCGGTCTGACCGAGAACGGCACACTCATCGCGGCAACTTCGCGCGTGCTTCGCGACGGCCGCCCCGCAATGCTGCCAGCGGGGGGTCGGCGAGGCGGTGCGTGTCGTGGCTGAGGCTGCAACGTGTGTACTTCGCGGCCAGAGCGCTCCAATGCGGCGCGACTCAACCATCGGTGCGTATCTGTTACGGGCGCGTACGCCTTTCCCCGGCCAATTCGCAAATTTCAAGCATCAGTCAGGCCGCTGAGTGGAGGGCGGTCCGCTCACCGGACCGTGCTCTTGCTCTACCCACCTGGATCGATGCGCAATGAATACGATCTCTCTATTTCGCACCCATTCAACCAATGAAGGAAATGTCATGACCGCGACCAAGCCTGTATCAGGCAGCCCGCTCGACGCCTACTGGGGCAGCGACAGCAGCCAGCATGTCAACTTCGTCGGCGACGACAACCACGTGCACGAGCTCTACATCGCGCCTAACACAGCCGGCTGGGTGGACAATGACCTGACCAAGTTGGCGGGGGCCGAAGCGCCCCCGCAGTTCTTCGCCACGCCGCTGGACGGCTATTGGGGCAGCGACGGCAGCCAGCATGTCAACTTCATCGGCGACGACGATTCCGTGCACGAGCTCTACATCGCGCCCAACACCGCCGGCTGGGTGGACAACAACCTGACAAAGTTAGCGGGGGGCGTTGGGGTCGGCGCGGTGGGCCGAGGTCTTCTGAACGGCTATTGGGGCAGCGACGGCAGCCAGCACATCAACTTTTACGGCATCTTCGGGTCAACCATCAGCGTGCACGAGCTCTACCTCGCCCCGGGCGCCGCCGACTGGGTGGACAGCGACCTGACAACGTTGGCGGGGGCGGTGTTTCCCCCGACCGGGGCGTCGGGGATAGTGCTGGACAGCTATTGGGGCAGCGACAGCAGCCAGCATGTCTTCTTCGTCGGCGTCGACCTCCACGTGCACGAGCTCTACATCGCCCCCGACACCGCCGGCTGGGTGGACCATGACCTGACAAAGTTGGCGGGAGCCGTGGCGCCCGTGTTCGGGGTGCCGGCGACGCTGCACGGGTATTGGGGCAGCGACAGCAGCCAGCATGTCAACTTCATCGGCACCGACAGCCACCTGCACGAGCTCTACGTCGCCCCCGACACCGCCGGCTGGGTGGACCATGACCTGACAAAGTTGGCGGCGGCGGTACCGCCCCAGGTGGGGACGGAGACACCAGCGATAGAGCCTGGGCTAGACGGCTATTGGGGCAGCGACAGCAGCCAGCATGTCAACTTCGTGGGCGTCGACGGCCACCTGCACGAGCTCTACATTGCGCCGGGCGCTCCCGGTTGGGTGGACAATGACCTGACAAAGTTGGCGGCGGCCGTGCCGCCCCAGGTGGGGACGCCGTTGGACGGCTATTGGGGCAGCGACAGCAGCCAACATGTCAACTTCATCGGCACCGATGGCGACGTGCACGAGCTCTACACCGCCCCCGGCGTTGGATGGGTGGACAACAATCTCACCGCACTTGCGTAGGCCCGGGAGCCCAGGATGCCACCAGCCAGAAACGTGGAGCGCCAGGATAATTAACGATCCCGGGAATCGTGTCCCTCCGGCCGGCAGCGAGCGCGGACGTGGACGAAGCAGTGCGCCTCGGGCACGGTTTGGGGCAGTAGCCGTGAGCTGGGACCGCGTGATGGCCGCGGCGAGGCACTGATGGCCCCGATGGGGGCTGAACAGACTTGCGAAAGGCGGATTTTCGGCCTCATCGGCCTAGAACGGCGCACTCATCGCGTCAACTTCGCGTCTGCTTCGCGCGACGGCCACCCGCAATGCCTGGTGAGATCACCCTGCCCGTAGGGACTACCCGGCGTGTTCGCGGCTCAGCCGAATCCGATGCCCGAATTCTCCCCGAAGAATGCCAGGGCTGCCGGAGTCGTCGAAACCCCGGTGGCGCCGGGCAGCGCGCTCAGCGGATGCCAGGAGCTGACCTGGCCGCTGGCATTGTTAGCAACCGACCCGAGCAGGAGGGAGCCTGCTATCCGGGGATCGGAACCGACCGCGCCGAGACCGAAGTCGGTTGATCTGCTGTTCGTGCGGCTGTCCTGGCCAGGCACCGCCGACGCGCCCGCGATCACCCGGCCCAATGCCTGCCCCGATCGCCCCGCACGTCGCGGCAGTGGTCCTGTTCGGAACACCGGATAGCTGGTTTTTAAACCTGGTCGACCACAACGCACCCTCCATCGCCATCGGCCAGCCCTACACGGCGAAAACCCTTCAGCTGTGTGCAACCGGCGACCCGGTCTGCTTCCCTGGTGGTCTTGACCGGGCCGCGCACAGTTCGTACAAGGACAACGGAATGGCCGACCAGGCGGCCGATTTCGCCGCCCGCCAGTTGAGCGCTCCTGCCCCGGCGGCGGCGGTGCAGCAGACGGCAGGTGAGGTCGGCGCCAGCCAGCGCACCGACGAGCCGGCTGCGGCACCTGCGTCCGAGCTTGACCCCCCGCTGGGCAATTGAATGACACCGTCACCACGGAACCTCTGGTGACCGACCAACGGCCTGAAGTGAGTCCCCAGGACCGACTCCCGGCCGTTGGCCTATTGCGCATCGGCCTCCAGAAGATCGATCCGTGCAGTCATCGGTGGGCTCGGACGTGCGGGAGCCGCGCGGTACACACATGACGCGCGGTACACACGTGACGTTGTGGTTCGTCGGTTTGGCTAGGTGGGAGTTAGCCGATCGCTCCGAGCATCGAACTGATTGACACATCAATGCGTTGGCGGGCGGACCATCCATGTGGGCACGGAGGAGTTTCCAAAGCACTTCGTGGCAGAGGTCCTCGACAGAATTCCGGCCGACGAACGGGAACGATTCGCGCGCGTCACGGCCACCACGGCCGGGGGATTCGCCGTAAACGCGGCTTGCATGCCACCAATAGGCATCGTCACGCTCCGCCAACACGGGACTTGGCGGACTTGGTAGTCAGCCCCCGGCCGTTGCAGTCGTTTAATCATCCGCCCGGTTCAAGAGTTGAAACGAGAGTAGTTGACTACTCGTCTTGCGGTGGACACCACCTAGGAGTGCCCTGAACAAGGGAGTCTTGGGGCTGGGGGTTGGGCGCTTGTCGGCAATGCGAGCGTCGGGCCGTGGTTCTGATGGTGCGAGGAGGCTCTCGGGGTTGACGAATCCGTCGTGGATGATGACGTGGCCGGCGGGGATGTTAGGCCAGCGCCCAGCTGGTGCCGTTATGGGTGAGTCCGAGCGTGCTGAGCCGGCGCAGGTTGAGCGCTGCGGCCCGGTGGTGCAGCCAGTGGTCGTTTTTGGCCACGCCGCGGTAGCGGAGTCTGCGGTTGCCGCGCACCAGCCAGGCGATGGTGCGTTCGACCATCGGCCGGTGTTGTCGGTATTCGTTCTGCCAGTCCGGGTTTCGCGCGGCCGATCGGGCGGCTCGTTGCAGCGCGTCATGGGGACGGATCGTCAGGGTCTTACCGTCGGCGCCGGTGGTGCAGCGCTCACGCAGCGGGCAGCCGCGACAGGCGGTTTTGAACACTGCCCGGCCCGTAGGGGTGATGGTGCGGGTCACACCGGCAGGGCAGGTCACAGTGCGGTTGATGTGGTCGATGACGAAGTCGTCGACGGTGAACCCGCCCGGCACCGCCGGGCGAGTCGGTGCGGGTTTGACCAGATCGACATGGCCGCGTTCGGCCAGTTCGGCGCGGAATTCCCCTGAACCGTAAGCAGAATCGGCCAGCACCCGCACCGGCTGGTTCTCGGTGTCAAGCAGCTGTAGGCCGACTCGTGCTTCGCTGACCGGCTGCCCGTCGGCGCCCAGACCGCCGGCCTTGCTCAGGGCGCAGCAGGTGATGATCCCGGTGTCCGGCTCGATCGCCAGGTGGGCCTTGAACCCGTCCTGGCGACGGTGCACCGACTTGTGCGCGTGCCTGGTATCGGGATCGACGGTGGAGATCACCCGGTCCGGGGGCACCCGCTGCCCGATGCGCCACCGCCCATCGGTGCCATCAGAACCCTCAACGGGTTCCACATCCTGGCCCGCGACCAAAGCCAGCAGCGCCACCGCCTCGGCGGCCTTGGCGCCGAGATCCTGCTCGGGCAGATGACCCAACAGCCGGTGCGCGTCGGTGACCAGCGCGTCGACCAGCCGCTCGCGCGCCTCCCGGTCATCCCAGGCGATCGCGGGCTTACCCGGGTCGTCGTAGTCATGCGCGCTGCACTGCGCCGCGACCACCCCGGCCGCGCCCGGGACTTCGCGGCGGACCCGGCGAATCGCGCCGATCAACTGGGTCACCGTGTCCTGAGTGGCCACCGCATCATCAAGCACCGTCGAGTCCAACGCCCGCCGAGTCTTGCCCACCAGCGCCCCGGTCTGTGCCACCACCGCCCGCACCGCCTCGAAGATCCGGTTCGGCCGATCCGAGGCCGCCAGCCGCCGACGCCAGTACGTCAACGTCGTCGCATGAAATGCCCCCGCGGTGACCGCCAGCCCGCACGCCGCCTTCCACCGCAGGTCGTAGCTCACCGCATCGACGGTCTCGCTGTCCGACAATCCGTGCAACGCCTGCAACGTGATCACCGCAGCCATCACATCGGCCGGCACACTCGGGCGGCCCCGATCCGTCGGGAACAAATCTGTGAACATCTCATCGGGGAACAGCTCCCGCCGATGCGCAGCCAAGAATGCGAACACGCTGCCCGCCTTCATCAAATGACCCGCTACCGACTCAGCATCCAGTAATTTCCGCTGACTCTCCGATCGACCCTGCACACCAAGATCATCCCGAACAACAACGACCAACAGGTCGACCGCCACGCGGCATTATTCAGGGCACTCCTAGGGTGATCACTTAGACACACGTTCGGCCCGCCACCCAACGGATGACGGGCCAACTCTACGAACAGGCAGTCACTACCCTGTCGCGACCTGCTTCTTGCCGAACACCCGCTCCATGATCGCCGTGTCTGTGTACACCTGTGCCCGTGTAATCTTGCCGTCGCGGAGGGTGAACACGTCGGCGTCTTGGCCTCTTTCGTCGCCAGCAGTCACTTCGGTTAATCCGACGACCATGTCGCCGTCGGCGAGGAGACGGTTAAGCTTCGCCGTCAATGACTTCTCGGCCAACCGACTGAGGTACTCGCCGATTTCACCCTTGCCGTGATAGGTGCCGCTGATCGCGCTCTCGCCCGGTTGGACCCACTCGATGTTGTCGTCGAGCAGGCTCATCAGGGTTTCGACGTCACCGGCGGTAAAGGCTTCGTAGCCTTTCTTGATGAGCTCAATGTTCTGTTCTTGCTGTGACATTCGTCAGTCCCCTTCGTTTGCGCATCCGATGTTTCGGCCGCGACGGGGGTTCGGCCGGCCTGGGGAGTCGCGCCTAGTTCGCTCTTTGGATCAGTCAGACCATTCGCCGCCGTGTCGAACGTAACCCTTCGCGCAGCAGGTTTATAGGTAATTGGCAGCCGTTTGTGAATCCCCCGCAGGCGCTTGCCAATACGATAATCACCGATAGCGTCGCTATCGCCCGCGTCTTTGCCGCCATAAGCCGCCAGACTAGCGGCGATAGACGTTTCGGATGGCGTGTTTCAGCCTTCAGCCAGCGTTCCGAGCGCAGGCCCGTAGGTGACGGCACCCCACTCACAGCACCACGTCAGATGACGCCCGCACCAGCACGCGATGCTGCCGACCAGCATCCGCCCGGGCCGCAACGGGTGGCCGCGCGGGCAGCGCAGCGGCGGCCGGGCGATCCACTGGCCGGTCGTAGACCGCACCAGCTCACCCACAGCGGCCATGTACCAACACTAGGCGCCGTCGGGAGGCTGCTCTAAGAGCCGATTTCGTAGAGCCTTCAGCATCCGGTCTATCGAGTGAACCTCGAGCAATGATCAGAACTTGTGGATGGCCCTCGGCCTGGTGACGTGAAGGGGCGCACCTTCCCGAGGATGATCTGAAAGTCCAAGTAGGTCTGATCAAGAGCCGGCGTTGATGCGCTGGTTCAGGAAGGTACGCCCATGCTCAAGGTAGTCCATGACGCGGATGCGTCCAGTGAGAACGGCACTGCGGGCGGGTCGTTGCTCGACGAGATCGTCCGTGATGGTGCGCGGGCGATGCTCGCGGCGGCGTTGCACGCCGAGGTGGTTGCCTACATCGACGCCCACCTGGGTGAGGTCGACGAGACGGGCCATCGGCTGGTGGTCCGCAACGGCTTCCACCAGCCACGCGAGGTGGTCACGGCGGCGGGTGCGGTGCCGGTGCGGGCGCCGCGGGTCAACGACAAGCGCTTCGACGCCGAGACCGGCTTACGTCGCCGGTTCTGCTCGGCGATCCTGCCGGCGTGGGCGCGGAAGTCGCCCCAGGTGGCCGAGGTGTTGCCGCTGCTGTACTTGCATGGCCTGTCCAGCAGCGACTTCGGTCCGGCGTTGGAGCAGTTTCTCGGGTCGGCCGCGGGCCTGTCCGCGGCGACGATTACCCGGCTGACCGCGCAGTGGCAGGACGACGCCGAGGCGTTCAACAAGCGTTCGTTGAAGAACACCGATTACGTGTATGTGTGGGTCGACGGAATCCACCTCAAGGTTCGCCTGGAGGCCGACAAGGTGTGCCTGCTGGTGATGATCGGGGTGCGCGCCGACGGCACCAAGGAACTGGTGGCTCTTGCCGATGGATTCCGCGAGTCCAGCGAGTCGTGGGCTGATCTGCTGCGGTGGTGCCGCCGGCGCGGGATGACCGCTCCGGTGCTGGCGGTCGGTGACGGCGCGTTGGGATTCTGGAAGGCCTTGCGGGAGGTGTTCCCCGCCACCCGCGAGCAGCGGTGCTGGTTCCACGTCAGCTCCAATGTTCTTGCCGCCCTGCCGAAGTCGGCGCACCCAGGTGCGAAAGCCGCGCTCGCCGAGATCTACAACGCCGAGGACCGCGACCACGCCCTGCAGGCGGTCAAAGCGTTCGAGGTCGACTACGGCGCCAAGTGGCCCAAGGCAGTCGCGAAGATCACCGAGCACGTCGACGTGCTGCTGGCGTTCTACGACTACCCAGCCGAGCATTGGGTACATCTGCGCACGACAAATCCGATCGAGTCCACCTTCGCCACCGTGCGACTTCGGCAGCGAATCACCAAGGGCCCGGGCTCAAGAGCAGCCGGTGTCGCAATGGCGTTCAAGCTCATCGAGTCCGCACAAGCCCGCTGGCGCGCTGTCAATGCACCCCACCTCGTCGCCCTGGTCCGCGCGGGAGCCCGGTGCCAGAAGGGGACACTCGTCGAACGACCCGACGAATCAGGAGGTGATCAGCAAGTCGCGTGACACCCCGATCCACAAGTCTTGACTATTCCTCGTGAACCTCACTCTCGAGCGCCCAGATGATTCGGCGCTTACTGCGGACGGCGCGCTTGTCGTGGACGCGATCCAGCCTCGTCAACTCAACGTGCAGTTGCCGATGGCTTTGCCGCCGGGTGGTTCTGCCAGTACTACCGGACGCGAGTTCCTATCGCATCGAAGCGGCGATCAGCGGTGATCGGGCGACGCAACCCCGGGGTTGTCCTCGGTCAGCTGCATCTCCCCGGGTGCACCACCAGTATCAGTATCGGGTGCAGGCGCGAAACTCGGCGACGAGCCGGCGTTGACGTCCGGGCCCTGACAGATGGAGGCTGTGGGATCGCATTCGTCTGCGACGGCAATCGGTGCGGCGCCGATCGCCACTGCGGCGCCCGTTGCTGCGAATAGCGCTGCCAATCCAAACTGCTTTACCCGCATAGCAGACCTCCTGGTCCCTGCGCAAACTGTACGGGTCAACTTACCACCGTTCGCCCAGGTCACGTGGCGATTGCAATTACGGCCGAACGAGAGCCGGTCAACCTCGGCGAGGAGGTCGACCTACTGCGCTTCAGTGCGCCGCTCGATAGCAGTCGGCCCGCCACCCAAGCGGATGACGGGACGCACGCATTTTCTCCGGGTCAGCGAAGCTCTCGATCAAGCTCCCACTGTTGCGCTATCTGTTTGGCATCCTCCAGTGTGGGCGTCGAGCAACGGGCGACCACGGCGGAGGCGTCCTCGGGGCTGGCATCCTCGGTGAGCCCAATGAACAGGACCACACACCAGTCCTCGTCGGGCTCCCTGGAGACGACATACATGCGCTCATCGCGGCGCGCCCGATATTCGTGCTGACCCGTCTCGGTCCATTCCAGCCGATCGCTCACGTTGCTCATTAAACCCTCCCGTTACGCGCATCGGCGCGCCACCCAAGCGGATGACGGGGCCGATCCGACGGCAGCGCCTTGGCGGGCGATGTCTGAACTTTATGACTTTGTGCGGTACCTCTGCTGCCGACTTGATGTACTTGCGGTCGAGAGGACCTAAGCCGAGTCCGACTGATCCGGTCCCGCCGGTACTACTGCTTCGCGGCGCTTGTAACGGCGAGGATGGTGCGCGCTACGAGGTCCGGGTCGTCGATCATAGGCACGTGCCCGACTCCCGGCAGGATCTTGAAAGCTACTTGCGGCAAACGCTCACGGGCAGTCTTCTCGTATTCGGCCATGGGAAGGGTGGCGTCTTTCTCGGACCATGCGATGGTGACGGGGCACGGTAGAGGGTCCAGTGGTTCCATCTGCCAATCGCTCGCCGAAAGGTCGGCGACGACAGAGCACGCGAGAGAATCGTCGGTGATCTCAAGAACCCTTGCTGGCGATATTCGATCAGCGTGGCACGCGGTATCGCGTAATCCGAACCTGCGCACAGTTGCCGACTTGAACAACAGCGGTGCGAGAGGCCGTATGAGGCGGCCTGTCGCCCTGTTTCTTTCAAGACCCTTGAATACCTGCGCTTGTAAACCGTCCCCGGTCGACCAGAGGCCCGGAGGGGATAGGGCGCACACGGTTGCCGCCCGGCCGCGCCGAGCCAACTCGATAGCCATATAGCCGCCCATGGAGTTGCCGGCAAGGTGCGGTCGATCAAGGCCATGCTCGTCGAGGTAGCGCTCCGCCGCATCAACTACATCACTCATCGTCACCGGACGTCTCTGCACAGGAGGCCCGCCACGGTGTCCTAACGCGGTCGGTGCGTACACCTGGTGATGGCTGGAGAGAAGCGGAGTAACGTCCTGCCACGCATTGCCAGACATGCCCAGAGGGTGCAACAGCACCAAGGCCGATCCGTCCGATGTCACAGTGGCCAAGTGTGACACGAGCCCCCGGCCGGACCACCGAACTCATCGCCAATTCGGCTAGATCGCTGTCCACGTCGTGCCGCGGACATTGGCCGACTTCGCGGGGCGTACCCGTCACGGCCAAAGCGCGCGACCGCCGGCGCGACGCATTCGAGGCCGCCGACACCGAGCTGCGCCGGCTGATCCGCGAGGGGTTCGGTCTCGTATGCCGCTGCCGCGGAGATTGTCGCCGCGGCGACTGCTGGTCTTGGCTGCTGACTTATCGTCGAGACGTGGGCGACGGGCTCCTCGTTGGGCCGGTGGTGGACGGCGACCCAGTCGCCCGCGACAAGGTCAACCCCAGTGGCGGTTCATCGTTCAATGAAGTAGTCGAGGAACGTGTTCAGCGCACCAGTGTCACTGTGCAATGTGACGTGCTCGCCTTCCCAGTAACCCTCCAGGCGGGCGTCGTGGCCGTCATCAGCCGCAACCTCGATGTGTCGGGCCGTCGGTTGTGAGCGCAATACGACGGCGAACTCGCGGCCGCGTTCGTCAACAACCTCTAGCGGGTATTTGCTGATGGGCGTGCCCTCAACTGTTGGTTCGTCCGCGCCGCCGTAGTCACCGGATAGGATCTGGAGCGCATAGGCCTCGATAGTCTCGCGGACACCGAGCATGTTCTTATAAAGCATCTCCCTGGTGTTGTCGCTCATCGGTTGCCCTCCGTCCGGTTGGCGTGCCCGGCTTAACAGTACGACCGGGGCGCGCAGCTCCTCCACGGTCAGGTCATCGAGGGCGACCTGGCCCAACGAAGAGATCCGGGCAGCCTGGGCACGACAAGAACGACTGGCGGCGAGCCCGCGAACCCTGGCCCTCATGATGCCTCTCGCCAGCGAACTAGACGTACGGGCGGTGCTCCCGACGATTCGGGTGCCGACCCTCGTCATCCAGCACGCCGCCGACGTGGTGTTCCTGCCCGCGTGGGGCAATGACTGCCGGCGGAAGGCGCGGCGCTGCAGTTTCGAGGGCTGTGAGCGAGAGAGCCGCACGCGCGGGCTATGCGGTGGGCATTACCAGCAGCTCAGGGCGGGTAAGCCGCTAACGCTGTTAAGGCGGTCGCTCCCTCGCAGCGCGACGCTTGAAGATCGGTTCTTGGCGAACGTCGACAAGAATGGGCCGGTGTGCCCCTGGCTGGGCACGCGGTGCTGACTCTGGACGGGCAGCACCGCCGGGAGGGGTTACGGCGTACTCGGCGTCGGCGGTCGCGGACGCAGGGTCTACGCCCACAGGATCTCGTGGGAGCTGGCCTACGGCCCGATCCCCGACGGTCACCCCGTCTGGGCGCTGTGGGACGAAGCAGTGCGTCAGGGCTACCGCAGGCCACGGCCCGAGCCGCTGAGCGATCCATCCGCGGGGCCGAGGGTGACGTGGCCGAGGCCGAGGCCGCGATTGAGCGGTTAGCGGCCGCGCCAGGCGATGCGGGTCTGGTGATACGCGAGATCTGGCTGTTGCGGCTGCGGGCTCGACTCGCGCGGGCTCACGGTGGCGAGGCCCGCTATCGCGAATACCGGGATCGCTACCGCGACATGGCGAGATCGCTTGGCTTCGAAGGGCACATCGCGTGGGCCGAGGCGATGGCGTGACGGCGACCGGCTTGGCGGCAAAAGTCCCACGAGCAGGAGCGGTTGGTCTAGTGGCACGGTCGGGCCGGACCTGAGGGGCGACTTGCCCTAACCCTCCGTTGTGAGTTTGTTGACGTTCGCTATGAACTGACGCCTTTGCTCCGTTGCATAACTAGTGCTGCTGTGCGCCCCACGTCAGCAGCGCCCTGTCGAGCTAATGGGAATCGATCAGCGTGCCGTTGACGGGATTTGGTCCCTGTCGAGGGAGGCTGATTACCGAGCCGCCGGTCGGTGAGCACTGTAGTGAACCGGAGTGCATGTCGATTCCTACGGCTAGATTGTGCCCCGGCCGGTTGGTGAGGTCGCCTGTAGCACTGATGGGATGTCGTGCCGGTCGAGCACTGATCCATTAGCTCGTCGCCGGTGTCCTCGGGCTCAAAACAGGTTGATCGATAGCCGTATCGAGGAGGGCAGTGATTGATGATTTTTGTCGGTGATGACTGGGCTGAACAGCATCACGATGTGTATCTGATGGATGAGTCCGGTGAGCGGCTGGGGTCGCGGCGCCTGCCGGAGGGGCTGACCGGTATCCGCCAGCTGCACGAGCTGATCGCGGTGCACGCTGAGGAACCCGATCAGGTGCTGGTCGGCATCGAAACCGATCGTGGACTGTGGGTGGGGGCGCTGACCGCGGCCGGCTATCAGGTGTATGCCATCAACCCATTGGCGGTGGCCCGCTACCGCGACCGCCATCACCTCTCGGGCGCGAAATCCGATGCCTCCGATGCCAAACTGCTGGCCGATCTGGTGCGCACCGACCGGCACAACCATCGCCCCGTCGCCGGCGACAGCGCTGATGCCGAGGCGATCAAGGTGCTCGCCCGCGCCCATCAGAGCCTGGTCTGGACCCGCACGCGCCACACCAACGTCCTACGCAGCGCGCTGCGCGAGTACTACCCCGCCGCGCTGGAAGCCTTCGACGACCTGGCCCACGGCGACGCGCTGGGCGTGCTCGATCGTGCCCCTAGCCCCGTCCAGGGGGCTCGGCTGCCCCTGACCGCGATCCAGTCGGCGCTCAAACGCGGCGGGCGCCAACGCAACATCGCCGCCCGCGCCCGCGAGATCGCCGCCGCGCTGCGCACCGAGCAGCTGGCCGCCCCGGCCCCGGTGACCGCCGCGTTCGCGGCCACCACCCGCGCCACGGTGGGCATCATCGCCGAACTCAACCGCCAGATCGCCGAGCTCGAAACCACGCTGGCCAGCCATTTTGAGACACACCCGGACGCCGGCATCTACCGTTCCCTGCCAGGACTTGGTGTCACACTCGGCGCCCGGGTGCTCGGTGAGTTCGGGGACGACCCGAACAGATACACCGACGCCAAGTCTCGCAGAAACTACGCCGGAACCTCACCACTGACCGTGGCCTCCGGCAAGAAGCGCGCCGTACTGGCCCGCCACGTGCGCAACCACCGCTTGTATGACGCCATCGACCAATGGGCCTTCTGCGCCCTGTCAGCCAGTCCGGGCGCCCGCGCTTTCTACGACCAGCACCGCACCGCCGGCGACACTCACCACCAAGCCCTCCGCGCGCTCGGCAACCGTTTCGTGGGCATCTTGCACGGCTGCCTACGCCACCACACGCTCTACAACGAACACACCGCCTGGGCCCACCGCATGCCAGCCGCGGCTTGACACTTCCGAACCTGGGATGTCTAGCCGCAGGGATCTTAAGCTGTCGGCCTTTTGCCTCTGCTTGCTACCGTCAAAGCCGCTGGCGCGCCATGCCGCCGGCCCAGCCGGCGGAGGCGAACGGCCCACGGGGCTGAGCGTCGATGTGGCCGACGCTTGTCATCAGGCCGGAGGGAGGGCTGGCCATGTTCAGCAGCCTGATCTGGTTACCGGTTCGTAGTATTAGCTGCGTTTGCCGTGCTGTGAGCCTGCGGGCGGCGTTGTTGTGTGCGCGGCTGGTGTGGGCTTGTTCCCGGTCCCAAACGTGGGCCCGTTCGTTTGTGTTCCCGAGGGACTTGTCGTCGTGGTGGTCGTGGTGATCTTCGGGGTCACTGGGCTCACCCGGGGGACAACTGTCGTGACCTGGGGGGTGACCGGGCTGACCTTGGGGGTAGCCGGGGTGACCTGGGCGGCGACCGGGGCGACCTGGGCGGTGACCGGGCTGACCCTGGGGGTAGCCGGGGTGACCGGGGCGGCGACCGGGGCGACCTGGGCGGTGACCGGGCTGACCCTGGGGGTAGCCGGGGTGACCGGGGCGGCGACCGGGGCGACCTGGGCGGTGACCGGGCTGACCTGGGGGGTGACTGGGGTGACCTTCGGGGTAACCGCCGGGGTGTTGGTGCTGGCGTGTGGTGGCGGCGGGGTTGGGCTCTAAGCCAGCGAGCTCGGCCAGTTGGGTCACCGTGGTTGCGACCGCCCCCACGATGGGAAAGGCTGCACCGACAATGAGTGCGTACGGGACCAGCGCGACATCCGCGGCGATCGGCATACCGACCGCGTTGAGCAGGTGACCGGCCCGAAGCTGGCTGGTGAACAACTGGGCGTCGTATTCGGGGAGACTGGCTCCGATGGCCAGGGCGGTGTCGGCGAGCGGGAGCGCAACCGCGATGTCATTGGAGACCACACTGGTGAGCGTGTTGACGATTCCGCCGGTGGAGGAAACCGGGACGCCTCCGTTCCCGAATGCGCTGAACCCCGCTAACAGCTGCAGCAGCGACGGGTTCTTGCTCGGGGTAAAGCCGACGGTGTTAAAACCCGCCAAGAACCCCGATAGCGACGACGTGTCAAACAGCTTCGGGGTTTTCAGATCGTTGAGGGCGTTGGTGACGCCTTGCACCGCCCCGTGGGCCAGCGCGGTGAGGACATCGGCCGGGTTGATGTTGGTCGGGAACAACCCGAACGGGGTGGGCACATCGGCCGGTCCCGGGCTCCAGCCGTTGGTGATGCTGCCGTAGCCCAGGTTGACCAGCACCCTCAGGTCTGGTTGCAGCAGGTCGGCCAACGGATTCCCGATGAGGGGAATCAAGCGCACCGGGACCAACAGCGGCAAGTTGGCCGTCGGGATCATGTAGTACTGGGTCGTGGTGTTGCCCGTCGTCGGCAAGGCAATCGCCGAACTGATTTGTTGCGGCGTGAGGTCCGCATACGCGAAGTGCTGCGTAAAGATGCCCACGTAGGCGTTGAGGTCGGACAACAGATTAATCGGGTACTGAGGGAAGTCGGCGAAGCCGTCGTACTCCTGGATGTAGACGGCGGTGGGATAGGGGCTGCTCGCCGTCGGGGCGTAGTTGAATGTCGTACCCAGGCTGGGCAGGGACAACGGAGCCCCTGGAACCTCAAAGCGTTGATTGAATCCCCCGTTGGGGGTGCTGGGATTGCCGACCAGCACGAAGCTCAGCTGGTTGGGGCTGGGGGGATTGCTCGACGACGCGAGCTGCGCCATTTCTTGGGAGGCGACTGCGGAGCTTTGGGAGTAGCCGAACACGACGACATGGTTGCCGGCGGCGATTTGCTGGTTGATCGCGCTGTTGAGGATGGTCACGCCCTGGGCGGCCGAGGTGTCGACGGGCAAGCTGTTGACCCCGGTAATCGGATACAGCTGCTCGGGTGTGGTCAGCACCTGCGGGGTGTACGCGCCGTAGCCGTTCGGGGCGAGATAGAGGTTTTCGACGGCGTCCACGTAGCTTTGCGGCGGGTTCGGTAATCCGCTGCCGCCCATGATCAGCGCCACGTCTTCGGCGAACGCGACCTCGGGACGGGTCATCGATGTCAGTCCCAGCACGCTGGCACCGGCGATAGCCGAGATAGCAAGAGCCAGCCCACGACGCCCACGACTTATCATCAAGACCTCCTGAGGCCGAGCAATGGCTTTCGGGTTGGGAGACGAGTTGCGCTCATCCCGTTTCGCAGGGCGCGCTCGTGACGACTTGATTGCTCTGCGCACTGAAAGCCACCGAGCCTCCGCAGCGCACCGTGACCGTGTTGGCTTCGCCCCATATTTCGCTCCCACCATTGTCTTCTTCATTGGAGGTTCCCTGTCGGCGTCGGGTGTATCTGCTGTCGGCGGACAGTATTAACCCCACCGTCAGTTGTACGCAGCCGAATCACAGGAAAATTCCAGGAAAGCAACTGCCGCAAACTTCCGCATAGCTCCGCATGGCACCAGGCCCCCGGAGCGCCCGCGAACCGTTGTGCTAGTTCGGTGCACGTAGCGGGTCGGCGCGGCGAAAGTAGCCCATGAGCTGCGGTTATGTTGTGCGGGGTACTGGCGCCTCTCTGTGTCAAGTAGTCGGTTTTGTCGGGTTGTAGGGTTTGGGGGCGGGCTCGGGAAGTGACTTGTCT
This sequence comes from uncultured Actinomycetota bacterium, assembly GCA_963811535.1. Taxonomy (GTDB): domain Bacteria; phylum Actinomycetota; class Actinomycetes; order Mycobacteriales; family Mycobacteriaceae; genus Mycobacterium. Next base: position 2,160,839 of record CAWERF010000006.1, read on the forward strand.
GAAGAGCCGGTGTGCGGGGTATCAGCTGGCCGCGCGAGACGATAGAGCCGCCCCCGAGTGTCTTCCCGGGCCCGCCTTTTGTGTGTCTGCGTCGCCGATCAGCTGGCGGTACACGATGTCGGACAGGCGGCGTTTCCAGCAGCGCATGGCTTCGTTGTGATTTTTGCCTTCGGATCGTTTCCGCAGGTAGTAGCCCCTGCCGGGGGGATGGTGGCGGACTTGGGTGATGGCCATGACGTGCAGGCAGAAATTGAGTTGGCGATCGCCGGCGCGGGAAAGCCGGTGGCGCACCACCTCGCCGGAGGACACCTCGATGGGGGCGGTGCCGGTGTAGCTGGCGAACGCGGCGGCCGAGCGGAAGCGACGAACATCACCGACGCGGCCGAGGATCTTGCCGGCGGTCAGCACGCCGAGACCATGCAACTTCGTCAAGGTGGTGCCGGATGCGCTGACGGCCATCTGGATAATCGTTGGCGGCCTTGGTGATCCGGCGATCGAGCTGGCGCACCTCGCTGACCAGATCGGCCGCCAGGGCACGCAGCGTCTTGGCGGCGGCGTCGCGGGGTCGCACGCCGCGCAAGACTTCGGCGACATGATCGGCGCTCAGGTGGCGCCCGGCACCAGCCGGAACCAGCCTGATGAGCACGACATGGAGTCGGTTGACGGTCTGGGTGCGGGTCTTCACCAGGTCATCGCGGTGCTCGACGACAGCGCGCAAAGCCGTGGTAGCAGCATCGATCTGGGCAGTGCCCAGCGCGTGTGAGGTGAGCGCAGCGATACCGACCGACAGCGCGTCGGCGTCGTCGTTTTTGCGGCCGTGCCCGCTCGAGAGCACTCGCACCCGAGCGGCCAGCTTCGCCGGGACGTCGATGACCTCGATGCCATCGGTACCCAGCAGCCTAGTCAGCGGTGCCCCCAGACCGGCGGCTCCTTCGATTGCCCAGCGGGCGTGCGGCCAGCGCTGCGCGAACCGGCGCAGCGCCCGATAGCCGTCGCGGCTGACCGGCACACCCACGGTGGCCAATGGCTGCAGTGAACCATCCACCGCGGCCGCGGTCCACGACGCCTTGTGCGGATCAACCGCAACCACGACCCGATCATCGGATATCCTCGTCACCGCAACCGGCACCAACCTCTCCTTGCCTCGACACAATTCAAAAGCGAGGAGGGCACACCAACTTTCGGCAACGCAGGCCTCTCTTCAGCCACTCCCCGCAGGGGCGGCGGTGACCGGGCTGGCAAGCCAGTAAGTAGTCAGCCAGCAGGCGACAGGGATTGAGCGAGCCACACCCAATCACCGCCTCGAAGAGCATGGCTGCAGACCACGCCCTCCTGGCCACATTCAACAAGTTGGGATTGAACCAGTTGACGCGCCGAAGTTTCTGCATTTGACACCTGTTCGGCGGGCTTAATGTCGATGCGTGGGTGGCGACGAGTATCGGCCTGCGGTAACACCTTTCGGTGGTTGGATGAGCGATAACCGGTTGGGAGCCCCCCACCGGCCCTGGAAAGCCCACCCACCGCGTACTCAACGCGGCCGACCATCACGGCTCCACCCACCGCACTCGCTCGCCATACCCATCACGACCACTGGGAGCACCGCTCACGACGACGAATCGTCGCGCCACCGTCGCCGCAGCCCGCGCAGCACCTTCGCCCGATCCTCACCGCCGATCTGGCCCACCCGACGGGCCGAATCCAGAAGATCACGCACCGCCGTGTCGTAGTGAGCGCGGAACACACTCCAGTCCGGAATCTCCACGCATCTGAGAAGGGGGAGTTTTTCCGAACGCATATCAGCGCCGCGTCGCGCACGCTAGTGTCGCCGCGTCAGTTTGGCGCCGACAGTCTCACTTACAGGAGGCCACCATGGCCGTGACAGCGTACTCGACGAGTTCAGTGGTTCCCGTCGCCCTGACAGGTGAAGTTCCGACAGTCGTTATCAGGCTGCGCCTACCACCTACGGGGACGTTCGTTGTATGGGGCAAAGTAGTCGTCGCTAATACAGCTACGACTGCGCAGGCAGGCACCGTACAAATGACCACGTTGGATGGCGGCACGAGCTTGGACGCTGCAGAGTTCAGCGTTGGCGCCGCAAGTGGCCCAAATGTTGTCTCTGTGTCGCTGCAAAGCACTCTCGACCTCAGCCAACCCAACACAAATGAGATCGTTGACATTCGTTGCGGCACGGCGAGCGGCACGGCGACGTTGGCTTCGCTGATCGCGATCCCGGTGGATGCGTTGTCGGGGCCGGTGGGGCCCGGTTCCTAAAGTTCTGGCGCATGAGATTTCACCGGGGCCGGTGGGAACTCACGGCTCGCCCGGCCGCCTGCGCAGCCTTGAACACGTCGATCGCGACCAAATCCACAGTGAACGACGTGCGCAGCCACGGCGTAATCGCCTTACGCAACGTGATCGCCACCGAATCACGTTGGCGCAGCTCCATTTCCAAATCGTTACAGCCGTGGCTGAATGGCGCTGCCTTAGCCAAGTACTCGGGTCAGGCCAAGTAGGCTGTGACGCCTGAGCAGATGTGATACCCGCGGTGGCCCCGATGGACTTTGGGTAGCACGGCACTGTGATTCCTCTACGGGAGTCGCCGGAGAATGCTCACAGTGTCGGCACCAGCCCGCCGTCGCAGCGCAGCGCTGCTCCGGTCACGTAGGACGCCCGCGCGCTGCACAAGAAGGCGGCCACGGCGCCGAACTCGTCGGGCTCTCCATACCGGCCTGCGGGAATCTCACCGGTTGAGGATTGCTCGACGTCGGCGATCGGGATGCCGGACCGAGCCGCGGCCGCTTCACTGATTTGGCGCGCGCGGGGCGTTGCGATTCGGCCGGGCAGTAGAGAGTTGACCGTAATGCCCTGCGCGGCGACCTCACTCGCGAGAGTTTTCAAATAACCTGCCAGCGCGGCGCGGCCGAGGTTGGACAGCGCGAGGTTGGCAATCGGCGTCACTACGCTAGTTGAGCTGATGCTCAAAATGCGGCCCCAGCGCTGCGCCCGCATGGCAGCCAGCACTGACCGCACCAGTTGCACTTGAGGCTTCACCAACGCGGCCACTGCGGAATCGACACCTGCATCATCAACGTCTGCGGCAGTTCCGGGCGCCGGGCCGGGCCCATTGAGCACCAGGATGTCAATCTTGCCGACACGTTTAGTCGATTCGCCGAACAGTCGCGCTGCACCATCGGCGGCCACGAGATCGCAACCGATACCGATCGCGTTTGAGAGCGTGGCTGCCACTTCCTCGGCGCGTTCGCTCGAGCGGCTGGTCACCACGACTCTCGCGCCGTTCTCACACAGTGCCCGGGCGGTCGCTAAGCCCAGCCCTGACGTTGAGGCGCAGACGAGAGCGGTGCGTTCTGCAAGTCCAAGATCCATATCACCACCATGCTCAGCAGGGCCGTTTGTGGGCGTTCGCAGGTGACCCGTCGTGCCACCTAACCGGCATGCCCGCACATCAGCGAACAGTCACAAACACCCGAGAAGTGGGCCGCATTGCTGCTCCGGTTGCTGTACGGCCACGCTCCACGCCTGCTCCGAAATATCAAGACTAGAGGGAGATTTAAGGACGCCCACCATGCCGATCAACGTGCCGGACGGGCTGACAGAGCACGACGCCGACACCGTTGCCCGACAAAGTACATCACAGGGTATCTTCACCCAACTCGAACTGGCCAGCGGCGACCGCCGCCCGCCCGCGGCACACCGCGACGCGCTGCCACCGTCAATCCCTCCTGACCGCGTTGCTGCTGACAGCCATCGGCGTCACCTGGACACTGACCGCGACCGCCATGGGCACCCACCCACGCGATTGGCCACAGCCTTAGCTACTCCTCGAGCAATGCGTTTCCTAATGCGCGACTTAACCCTGCTTGACCTTGGGCGCGTTGCCGTTTGGACATTCCGAAGGTCATCGGCTCAAGAACGAGAGGGGAAGACGCCCTGAAGCGCAATGACCCAATTCAGCACGAGCGAGGGCTGACGGTTCTCATGCGCCGCACCACCTCCGGTGCCCCCGATCATTCCCGCGTTCATTTGCGCGTTTGCGGTACCCGCGTAGATTTTGCTTGATGCTTCAGCAGGATAGAGCCCGGTTGGTCCAGCCTCTTTCCCCTTGGCCGAACCGCAGTTTACCGAATGCGTGTGAGACGGGATTTGAGTCGTATTGAGCGTCACCGATTCGGCTCCATACGTCTCTCCAACGACATAGCTCGACAATCCGGGGCCTTGACCGGACGAGACCGGCACACGACCGCGGAGATCAGGCAGCGCGAAGGTGCTGACACCATCGCCGCCGTAGGTGGTCCCAAGGAGCGAAAACAACGCTGTGTTTTGCGCAATCGACAACAGTTGGCCGTTGCAAAGCGCCCATCCATTGGGCGCGAAGTCATACGGAACAAGCATTAACTGGCCCAAGAAAGGTTCCATGCTGCCAGCATTGCGCGCTGCCTACGCGCAGAGCAAGGATGTGGTCCGCTCAGCGGACCACTCAGGTCAGCGCCCCTGCAAGGGTTAGACCAGTCCCCGTGGAGTTTACGGTCAAACCCGCGCGACGTTTCTACACGGTCGTTTGGCCCAACTGTGTGCGCCGTCTGAAGTCTCAGCACTAATGTTCATTCTCAGGCGATCGCCGATGAGCCGACAGACGACAACATCCTCACCTCACGAGGGAAGACCTACTGGTATCCGGCGACGATCAGGGCAGTTGTAAAAAGCGATAACGCGGTCGCTCTCAGGTAGCAACCGCGGGGAGGGTAATTCGCCTGCTGCGGTTGCGATTCCCGACAGCTCCACCAGAAGGGCTCGCCCCTGCGATTAGTATTCGGTCGACCGTGCGAGTGCCATCGTCCTGATCCCAGAGTGATCCGCGCGACGCTGTATCGGTAAGGAATACGGCGTGTCCGGATTCCCTCCCTGGAAGACGTACTGAGCGGACTCAATGTCGTTGAGGGCCACACGCGGGTTTGGCATACGGGCCCACGACCCGGCACGGCACCGGCACCCGTGCACCCGAACAACACTTACCGCCCCGCCGCCACCGCGATCTGCACCGGCGCGGCCAGCTTGTCGGTGACGTAGATGCCCCGCCCCGGCGGCTGCGCGGCGGCCATCACCGCGCCCAGGATCTCGCCCTGGCTGCGCGGCCCGTCCATCACCACCCCCGGGGTCATCAGCTGCAGCATCCGGCCCACCAGCGGCGAGGCCACCGCGCGGCCCCAGTTGCCGATCCGGCGCGACACCACCAGGTGCAGACCCACCTCCTTGCCGCGGTCCAAATACACCAACAGCGGCTCCAGCGGATAGCCGGCCGCCCCCGGCACGAAGCTCATCCCCGAATCCCAGGATTGGATGGTCTCCTCGTTGTCGACGAACACGAAGATCTGCGGCCCGCTCCAGCGCACCCCCGCCGCCAGCTCGGCCTGGGAGGCGTGCTCGGGCGGCAGCCGGGCCTCCAACGTGCCCGCCAGCTCGGCGGCCATGTCGCGCACCTGCTGCTGGCGGTACACGTAGCCGCCCAGATGGCCGCCCTCCACCACCTGCAAAAGCGAGTTGTGCGGGTCCACCACGAAGATGCGGGCCTCCTCGGGCCGGTAGCCGGCCATCACCGCCTGCGCCAGCGTCGCCAACGCATTCGATTTCCCGCACTCGGGGTTGCCGGTCACCAAAAAGTGCGGGCTGGCCGCGAAATCGGCCACCGCCGGCAGCAGCCCCACCTCCGAGATCCCGAACGGCAGCTGCCCGGGCGTGCCGCCGCCGCGGCGCGCCCACAACTGTTCGACCTCGCTCAAAGGCACGCTGGCCGGCAGGATCCGCACCTCGGCGGCCCCGCCGCCGGCGCCGGCCACCTGCGCCACCGCGGCCGCCGCGTCGCGCACACCCACCACCTGGCCGCCGACCGACAGCTGCGGCAGCGCCGTCTGGAAGTGATACCCGCCCATCGAGGTGCCCCGGCCGCGCACCCGCAGCTTGCGGGTCTCCTTCTCCTCGCCCCGCGCGCCCGCCCCACCGTCACCGGCATCGTCGTCGTCCTCGCCGAGGACCTCCTTGTCCCCGTAGGGCACCTTGCGGGCCACGTCGCGGTTGTTGCGGTGCAGGTCGTCGTTCTCCGAAAGGCGCAGCTCCACATTGGCCCCGAACTCCGGGGTCATCCCCGAGGTCAGCTTGCCCGCGATCCAGCCGCTGGCCGACACGATCGTGTGCACCCCGTAGGCCGGGCCGCGCCGCAGGATCGCCTCCACGTCGGGCACGTAGCGGTCGAAGCCGCCCTGCGAGAACTGCGCCCACCCGTCGATCACCAGGAACACATCCCCGAACGGGTCATCAGGAACCGGGCCGGCCCGCCCCCCGAACTTGCGTTCCCGCAAGTCCTCCACGGTGAGCTTCAGCTCACTGAACGCGCGCTCACGCTCGTCGATGAGCGTGGTCATCTCCGCGATGGTGCGGCCCACCCGCTCGGACTCCGCGGCGCGGGCCAGCGAGCCCACATGCGGCAACCCCTCCACGTCGTTCAATTGCGGCCCGCCCAAAGCGATCACATAGAACTGGATCCGCGCCGGGCTGTACATCAGCGCCGCGCCGGTGATCATCGTGGCCAGCGCGGTGGTCTTGCCCGCCCCCTGCATCCCGATCACCGCGCAGTTCGCCCCGGCCAGATCCACCGCGTAGACCCGCTGCGCGTGCTGAAACGGCCTGTCCTCCACCCCGACCGGGAACCGCAGCCCCCGGTTGTCGCCGTACCCGTCCTGCCACGCCCGCCCGCGCAGCCGGCGCACCAGCTCGTCGACCGCCAGCGGCTGCAGCGGCGGCAGCCACATCTGGTGCACCGCACGGCTGTAACGGCGCCGCAGCGACGCCGAGGCCGCCTGGACCTGGCGCAGCGGACGCCCGTCGGGCCCCATCACCATCCGCGAATCCGGCTGCGGCACAGGCGCATCGGCGGCCGGGAACGGCAGCGCCAGCGGCTCCATCCCGGCGGCGGCGAACTCGCGCGGCGGCACATAACCCACCTGCGCGCGCACCGCGGCGGCCTCCGCACGGCGCGGCGCGGTGTAGTTCTGCTGCACATAGGCGGTCTGGAACCGGGTCAGCCGCGGGCGCCCCGACACCCGCAGATAGCCCGCCCCGGCCGGCTTGAGCGGAAGGTACTTCGCCTCATCGGTGCCGATCACCGCGCGCGAATCCACGTCATCGAGGGTGCGCAGCGCCACCCGGATCGGGATGTTGCCCATCACCCCGGTCTGCATCTCGTGGCCCAGCCGCTGGCTGCCCATGATCATCTTCACGTGCAACGCCCGGCCCTGGCGGCCGATCTCGTCGATGATCGCCTTGGCCGGGGGGTGCTCGACGAACATCTGGGTGAACTCGTCGATGATGATCAACAGCGCCGGCATCGGCTCAAGGCGCTCCCCGCGGTGGATGCGCAGATACTCGTACTCGGCGGCGTCCGACACCCGGGCACGATCCAGCATGCGTTTGCGCCGCTCCAGCTCGCCGTAGATCACATCGCCCATCCGCTCCACCCACAGCGAGTCGTTGCGCAGGTTGTTCATTGCGGCCACCACGTGCGGCAGCCCGGCGATCGCGTGCGCGGTGGTGGAGCCCTTCCAGTCGAAGAACGCGATGTTCAGGGTCTCGGGCGAATGCGTCAGCGCCGCCGACAGGATCAGCGTCGTCAACAGCGACGACTTCCCCGCCCCGGTGGTGCCCACCAGGATCATGTGATGGCCCATGCCGCCCTCATGGGTTTCCTTGAAGTCCAACACCATCGGCGCGCCGCCATCCTCGAGGCCGATCGTGATCTTCAGCCAGTCCGCCCCCCAGCTGTTGTCCTCATACGGCGGACCCGAGCGGGTCGGCGCCCAGGTGCGGTCCACATCGACGTCGGCGGCGTCGGCGATGCCCAACGTGTCGAACAGGTCGATCATGTCCGGGCGCGCCGAGGTGGTGGCCACCCCCCCGGGCCCCTCCGGGCGGAAGCGGGCCATCCTGCGCGCGATCGCGCGGGCGTCAGACTCCTCCAGCCGGTCGGGCACCGCCACCTGGCCGTGCCGGTCTGACACCTCATCGGATGTAACGAAAAGCGTTGTCTCCGGAGAGAACCCGACCCCGCTGGCGGTCTGCGACACCAGCCGCACAAAGGTCACCCCCGCCACACCGCCCTTGCGGGTCAACGTTTCCCACTCCGCGCCCAGCCGGGCCTGGTCGTTGAACACCAGCCAGTGCGGCAGCACCGCGCCCTCGGCCTGGCCGAAACCCTTGCGCTCCTGATGCAATTCCAGACCCACCGCGGCATCCATATCCTCCGCCGAGGTCCACACCGTCCGCGGCGGATCGGCGCTGTCGGGGCCGGCGGGCCGCTCGGTGTGCGGCAGCCACTTGACCCAGTCCCAGCGTGACGGGTCGTCGGTGACCACCATCACCTTGAAGTCGCGCGGGGAATGAGACACCGCCGCCTGGCAGATCAGCGCCCGCGCCAGCGCGTAGACCGGGTCCATGCCCGCCTCGCCGACCAGCGCCCAGCCCGGCACCGACGTCAGCGACACCGGCTTGGCGATCCCGCGCACCGCGCACTGCTCCAACAGGAACGCCGACAGCGCCTCATAGGTGATCGGCTCGTAGTCCTCCGAGCGACCCAGCAGCGGCGTCTCGAACTTCATCGCCAGCTCGGTCTTGCCCACACCGATGCGCGCCCAGCCGAAATGCGGATGGCCGCGACCGCGCTCCCACATCCGCGGCGAGCCGACCAGCCCGCGCAGCAGCGCGGGCTCGGGGTGAAACCACTGAAACTGGCGGAACTGCGCCCCGGCGGCCGCGGTGACCTCGTCGCGCCTCTCGTCCAGACCCATCAGATAGTCGCGGCGCTCGGCCTCCATCTGCGACGGGGTCAGCTGCCTGTCCCCGCCACCGCCGTAACGGCCCATCGTCAGCATCCCGCCGAACGACATCAGCATCATGAACGGGAAGAACAAGCTGAAGTACCCCACCGGGCCCGAACGCAGCCCCGGCTGGGAGAACATCAACGCCAGCATGCCCAGAAACGCCACCCCCATCACCGCGGGGAAGATGATCTGCAGCTTGGTGCGCGGGATCGGCCGCGGCGCGATCAGCGCCTCCTTCAACGCGATGCGACCGCCCGGGGCCTTAGGCGCCTCCGGCGCCGCCCCCGGGGTGAACCGAACCGTCGACATCCGCCGTCACCTTCCCCGCTGGAACATCGGCTGGGTCGTCACCGGGGCCGCCGGCCCCACCGCCGAGTCGTGCACCGTCAGCGCCGCGGTCCGTGACAGCTCCGGACCCGCCGGCCACACCTGAAGCATCGCCCACGGCGCCGGCCGGTTCTGCGCGGTCGCCAACCCCAGCGCACGCAGCGCGTTCTCGTCGAACGGCACCCCGTAGCGCACCCCCGAGTCGCTGAGCAGCCACATCGTCTCCCGCTGCGGCGAATCGGGCGCCGAACCGGTCGTCGACACGAACGTCGCCGGCTGCCCGGCCAGCAGCACCTGATCGGCCTGCACCCCGCCGGCGTCGCCCCTCACCAGCGGCACCAGCCGGTCGTGCTGCTCCGAGCCGATCGGCAGATCACGCCCGGTGAGCACACCGATCCGGGCCTCCCGGTCATTGACGCCGCGCTCCCACGCGACACACGTGACCGGCTGCGCGCGCTGATCGACCATCCTCAGCGGCTGGGCCGGGTAGTAGTCGACGTCGAGCACGTGGCGGATCGGCGCCTGCGCCAACCGATCCGGCGTCACCCGCGGCGGCGTGGAGGTTCCGTAGGAGTCGCGCTGGCGCAGCATCGCGGCCACCACCGGCGACACCGGCTGCACCCCGTCACCGACCACCGCGTAGAACTTGTCGGCGCGGGTGGCCACATCCTGGGTCACCACCACCGAGCCGATCACCACCCCCGGACCCCAGTCGAACCCGGCCGGCGCCCCCGCATTGGGCACGGTCGGCACCACCAGCGGACCGCCCGCCGGCAGCGCGTCGAACAGGGCCTGCGACATCACCGGCACCGCCGCGCCCGGATCCACCCCCAACGCGCCGGTCAGCGCCCGATCGGTGAGATCCAGCGGCATCCGCACCCCGCCGGTGACCAGATAGTTCTGCTGCTGATAGGCCAGCAGCACGCCGCGCCCGTCGCCGAGCTGATCGGCACCGCTGCTGCCCAGCGTCAGGGCGCCGTCGATGCCGGTGACCAGCGGCGCCGCCCCCACCGCCTCGCCGGCGGTGTCACACACCGCCCAGCGCGACACGTCCGGGGCGGACACCGACGGGGTCTCCACCGGCGCGCCCACGATGCCCACCACCGGGCCCTTGGGCCACTTGGCGATGTCATCGGCGCTGACGAACGTCGGCGTGTCCGGCTCACCCGAAATCAGCTGCGCCGACACCAGGTTCAGCGCCGGATGCAGCCGGCCGTCCACCGACACATACAGCGCGCCGGTTTTGCGGTCGGCCACGATCTTGGACTGGCCGACCACCCCGGCCGGGCGTATCCAGCCGATCACGAACGCCAGGATCAGCAGCACCGCGCCCACCACGCCCGACAGCATCAACATCACCCGCTGCCAGCGCACCGGGTCCACCTGCATGCGCACCGAGCGCCGCAGCAGCGCGAACTGCAGCCGGCGGCGCAGAAAATAATGCCCGCTCACCTGCGTGCGCGACGCCAAATTCAACGGCACACCGGCAACCTACCGGGATAGCAAAAACGTCGTCCACCGGCCGGACGGAAATGGCCCGGCGGCACGTCGGCCAGCCACGGGCTTGTGGACGAGGGCAAGCCGCCGGGGTGCGCGGGTGAGAACACGCGCACGCACTTCAGTGGTCATGGATGCGCGCCGCCGCGGGCGCCCGCTCCAGCACAAGCCCCACGGCCCGGTGGCGTTGGTCAGCGATTCGGGCGCCGGGTCGGTGAGCACGACGGGCTCTGCCGCCGCGCTGGCGGTGCCGCGCGTCTCGAACAGCGCGACGCAGGCGTTGCCGTCCAGGCGAGAAGGAAAGCGCACGCCGCTCGCGCCTCGGTCGAACAGGTCGGCGGCGATCGTCTGGGTGATGACGCGGCGGCTGGTGGTGATCTCGTGCGGATCAAGGTGATTAGCCCCGTGCTCCACCAGCAGCTCGACGTGACGATTCTCGATCTCTTGGCGGGTCGCCACGTCGGTGAGGTCGATCAGCGGGCCGTCAGCCGCAGTTCCACAGAAACCAGGACGTGCTGCACGCGCCACTGCGCGGTCACCGGCTCCGGCGCGAAGGCCCCGCGCGGCCTCAGGCCCGTAACGCTCGACTCGACATGGCGTCGCAGCGCGTCAAGGTTCGGCCGGAAGTCAGCCAGCACCTCGCGCAGGCACGTTTCGGGCAACTCGGCGAGGTAGAGCGTGCGGAAGCGACGGTGGACGTCGTCGAAGCGGTGGCTGAACTCGTAGAGCTCCAGCGGGTGAAGCCGACCGGGTCGGCGTGATAGCCCACCCGCCACAGCGCTGGTCGCTCCCCGGGTGTGGAGATCACGCCTGGAAACTGGCGACCTGCCGGGCAGCGCGAACGACCATGACGAACGCCGCAGTGTCGACGGCTTCGCCGAGCACCTCGATCGGCGCGCGGTCCTCCAGGCGCGTATTGGTGCCGAACAACCAGGCGCGCGCCCTCTTCGCGTCGTAGGCGTCCACGAGCATCCTCACGACCTTGTAGCCTTCCCGCAGCCGGCGTTCGGTCGCGCCGTGCGGCTCAGGGCCGCCTTCCCGCGCGTAGCGGCCGATCTGCTTGGCGTCGGCCAGTCCCGCGATCGCCGCCGCCACCCGCTGGCCAACCGCCTCCGCCGGCCGAAACTGACGCACCCGCCAACGTTTAACGGGTGGAGGCGGAGGTGACGCAGCCCAGTAGTCCGGTGCCGTTGGATCGTCTTGCGGCATGGGGGCGTAGTACGACGGCGGCGGAACGTAGAGTGCCACTGCGTAGCGATGTTGCGCACCCACCCAAGCGCAGACCGCCCGAAAGACCGAGGCCTCAGTAAGCCGATAGCGCATGGGCCCCTTTGGAACACGATTCGCGAGCTGACGTGCGGATGGTCGGGATGTATAGCTCCACTCAATGGGACACCGAGACCGACCAAAAGGGGTGTCGCCCGCGGCCAACACTGCATTAGTCAGATTTTAGGTTTCGGTATGGGTCAAAAATGCGCAATTCTGCGGTAGCGTAACGATTTTCGGGGGTGGTGGTTGGTTCTTGTCGCCTAAGCGTATGTAATAACTCGTGCTTGTTTCGCCGATGAGAATTCCTGTGATCGTATTATCCTTGGATTGACGAAATATCGCTGGCCGCGCCGTATCTAGACAGATCCATCTCACGTCCACCCTCTCAGCCGATACGTCTAGAAGGGGAATACCTAGTATCGTCGCGGGCGTTGTCTCGTTCCCGGTTTGGACCTTATTCGCTATAATGTAAGCAGAAATAATGGCCGATATGACTGGTACTAAAACGATGGTAACGGCGGCGACAACCAACCCAGCAAGCGCTATTGGATCATCAAACCAGGAGTCTTTGGAGGACCGTGCCATACCGATACACGCAATTGTCAGCACGGCGCCCATTAACGGGCTCTTCGCGAATGAGAGTGCACTGGTGGCTGACGGATATCCGCGCCCAGGGGTCGTGTCGTTGATCTGAAGTGGGGCCTCGGTGGGTGACGATTCGGGTTCCTACACTCGCCCACCACCGCACCGAGGTGACCCTTGTCTGAGGCTACTGCCTGCCTGCCGTCTGTTGTTGCCGACACGATCATGCGCACGATCGAGTTGGGCGTGACGATCACCGATGCCGCCGTCGATGAGAAACAGACGACGATCTTCTGTACGCCGGTTGCCCGCGATCCGCGCTGCCCGGACTGCGGACGCGAGGGCCGCTACCGCGACACCGTCACCCGCCCGTTGACCGACCTACCGGTGGCCGGCTACCCGCTGGCGCTGAAGGTGGCGGTACCCCGCTACCGCTGTACAACCAGCGACTGCGGTCGCGCGGTGTTCAATCAGGATCTGGGCAAGCTCGCTGCACCCCGGGCCTCGACGACGCGGCGGTGTTCCCGGTATGTGTTGCGGCGGTTATTGATTGACCGCACCACCATCTCGGCCATCGCCGCCGAGTTGGGGGTGTCCTGGCACACCGTGAGCACGATCGCGATGCGCACAACCGCAGACAGAATCGCCGCCGCCGGAGCTGATCGGCTGGCCGGGGTACGGGTGATCGGGGTTGACGAGCACCGCTGGGCGCCCCGACGCATCGGCGCCGATGGCTTCGTCACGCTGATCATCGACCTCACGCCCACCCGCGATCAGACCGGCCCGGCGCGACTGCTCGACATGGTGGCAGGACGCTCCGCGGCGGCGCTGACCACGTGGCTGGCCAACCAGCCACGCCAGTTCCGCGACCAGGTCGAAGTCGTGGCCATGGACGGGTTCGGCGGCTACAAGACCGCCGCCACCGCGGTGCTGCCCGACGCGACCACGGTCATGGACCCCTTCCATGTCGTCGCGTTGGCTGGCACCAAGTTGGATCTGACCCGCCAACGCCTCCAGCAGCAGACGTGCGGTCACCGCGGTCGCACCGGGGACCCTCTCTACGGGGCCCGGCGCACCCTGCGCACCCGCTTCCCGCTGCTGAACACCCGCCAACAATCGCGGCTGACCGCGGTGTTCGCTGACGACAACCACCTCGCTGTCCTGGTGACCTGGAGCGTCTATCAGCACGTCATCGCCGCGTACTGCCATCCGGATCGCCGCCGCGGCAAGACCATGATGACCGCGATCATCGACTCGCTGCGTCGCGGTGTGCCCGCCGGGCTGGAGGAACTGGCTCAACTCGGGCGAACCTTGTGGCGCCGCCGCGCCGACGTGTTGGCGTTCTTCGACCACCACGCCTCCAACGGCCCCACAGAAGCGATCAACGGCCGCTTGGAGGCCCTGCGCCGCAACGCCCTTGGCTTCCGCAACCTCACCAACTACCGACTGCGCTCACTACTGCACAGCGGCGCCCTACACGCACTCGTCAATGCACTCTGAATTACGAAGAGCCCATTAACGCAGCAAGCGGAGCATGCGGAAAATCGGCTAACATCAGAGATGCATCGACGATAAGCCAGAGTAAAGTCACCGCGAGTATATGGATTGCGTGGTGTCGACTCCAGGTGATCTCCACCCTGCGCTGGCCGGCGAACTGCGCGACTTTAGGCCTTTGCTTCAGAACTCGTTTAAACCACGCGGTCAAGAGAATCGCTAGACCGGTGCCGACCGCAGCCAATAAAATGAATCCGATGCTTCGTACGAGTATGAATGTGTTATTGATACCGACCTCTTCAGGACGAACTCCGAGAAGGTTGTAGTATTTGCGGTAGCCCAGGAACAGGCCAGCATAGATAACACCGCTGGCAACTGCGGTTAACTTCAGCACATCGCCGATACTCGGAATTTTCGAGGTCGAAGGCGGCGGTTGTTTTTCATTCGCAGTGCCGTCGAGGTGGCCTGACTCATCCGTGGTCATAGCATGCATTCGCGGTCATGTCGTCCGGCGACGATCTCCTTAGTCCACGCTCCCATTGACGCGTACCACTTGAGCCATGAGCTTAGTGACACTGTGCCCACGTCTCCCGCGGTTGTGGAACTTCGGTTACCTGATCCGCCGACACGGCGTAGCCGGCAGATAGGGCTCAGCGATGTCGGTCCGCCGCTAGCGGCTCGCGGCTTTTCATCGTGGCCAGATCGTTCTAGTCCCAGACCCGTAGTCGGCCGCAGCCACAGTACGTTCAGGTGTCCGGTCCCAGTGGGGGAAGGTGGTAGCCGTGGTCAGCGCATGCGCGCTGGCCCATCAAGCAGGCTGCACCCGTCGGCGAGCGCCGGCCCGTAGGTGACGGCGCCGCATTCACACCGCCAGGTGAGGTGCCGGCCGCACCAGCAGGCGATGCTGCCGACCAGCATCCGACCCGGCCGCAAGGCGTGCCCGCGGCGGCAGCGCGCTGGCGGTTCGGCGATCCATTGCCCGGATGTCGACTGCACCAGCTCTCCTGATCACCGGTGCCACAAGACCCATGTTTTAAACCGCGCGGTCCCGCTCAGCGGACCGCGCGGTTGTTCACCCGGCCAGAACGTGCGATGACAGTTGTCAGAAACTCCGCAGAATGCGTCCAGGCGCAACACAGATTAGGGAGAAGTGGGCATGGCGACAAGTCTGCAAAACATTACGACCCGCATCGTGCTTCCGTTAGCCGCCGCCGTTGTCCTTGTGGCATCTTCGGTGATGGTCGCCCCACCGGCTTTCGCGGATGGGATCCTGGCGGACATCTATATATACAACGACACGCCGTTTACGTTCATGGGCATCACGGCCCACCTCGACCGCGGGTTCGGGTCGAACGGCTCCCACTGGGACGCGTTGTCGCCCCCGCCCTTTGGGGAAACACGCGGAATCCACCAGTCTGACGGCTCGCCTCCAACTGTCTTGGGGCCGGGCCAGGTGATCGTTGTCCGATCGGAGTCGAACAACGGCCCGGCTATCTCGGGCACCGGCGGCAACATTGAAATCCCGGGCGCGGACCCCGGCACGCTCTGGTGGTCAGACCCGGCTGGGAACGAGTTCGGCACCATGTGCGGTGGAAACGTGAAGGACCCTGCCCCTGCCGGTGCCCTGGCTACGCTCGCCGGCGGCGAGGATAACGGCCGCGGCTTTCAACCTCAGGACTGCCCGTTCTCATTCGGACTCACCCCAAAAGACCCCCACGTTCATAAGGCGACGAACAGGCTTGACCCAGGTCAAGGATTGTCGCGAAGCGTGCCGGACAATAACAGCATCTCCGACACCGGCAACAACACCAGCTACACGCTTAAGCTTGGCGACGATGGGAACCTGGTCGACATCCAGAGCACCCCGATTTTTGAGCCCGGCCCCCACGGCTTCGCCCCCCACACCATCTTTATCGACGAGGTGGTGTGGTCGAGCCACACCAATAACGCCTCGGTGGCGTTCATGCAGGCCGACGGGAACTTCGTTCTCCTCGACCCCGCCGGTAACACCGTCTGGCAATCGAACACCGCGGGACATCCCGGTGCTTTTGTGACGCCAATCGGCAACGACCTCATCAACAACGCACTAGTTCCCGCGGTCATCGGCCCCCCGTTTGGTGGACCGGTGTGGTCCGGCAACAACTGCGGACAATCGCTCTCTCCCGCGGAGTGAATTTGCCCGAAGCGCGGGTCGCCACGGCATCGCGTTGTGAATACTGAACCTGAAGGCGCGGAACCCGAATCGCCTCGCTCACATTTGCATGGCTCGCGCCGTTTCGTAGAGCCACGGGGCGCTCAAGACGGCATTTAGAACCGTTTAAGCCGTCCTTACGACGTGGCGCTGGCGCCTGCCGTGCGATACAACCCACCGACCGTGGGCATGACATAGAGCGTTATTCTGCCGGCGGAGATCACGCTCTAATAGTGAACAGGCGGTCGGCCCGCCACCTAAGCAGGTTGACGGGCCGACCGTAGGGGGTTGGCGCCCTGGCTAGTCATTCGCCGCACATGTTAAGTGCAGCCTTCCCCGCTGAGAGCCCCAGTTATGGCGGCGAGAGGGAGCAATGATCAGAACTTGTGGATGGCCCTCGGCCTGGTGACGTGAAGGGGCGCACCTTCCCGAGGATGATCTGAAAGTCAAGTAGGTCTGATCAAGAGCCGGCGTTGATGCGCTGGTTCAGGAAGGTACGCCCATGCTCAAGGTAGTCCATGACGCGGATGCGTCCAGTGAGAACGGCACTGCGGGCGGGTCGTTGCTCGACGAGATCGTCCGTGATGGTGCGCGGGCGATGCTCGCGGCGGCGTTGCACGCCGAGGTGGTTGCCTACATCGACGCCCACCTGGGTGAGGTCGACGAGACGGGCCATCGGCTGGTGGTCCGCAACGGCTTCCACCAGCCACGCGAGGTGGTCACGGCGGCGGGTGCGGTGCCGGTGCGGGCGCCGCGGGTCAACGACAAGCGCTTCGACGCCGAGACCGGCTTACGTCGCCGGTTCTGCTCGGCGATCCTGCCGGCGTGGGCGCGGAAGTCGCCCAGGTGGCCGAGGTGTTGCCGCTGCTGTACTTGCATGGCCTGTCCAGCAGCGACTTCGGTCCGGCGTTGGAGCAGTTTCTCGGGTCGGCCGCGGGCCTGTCCGCGGCGACGATTACCCGGCTGACCGCGCAGTGGCAGGACGACGCCGAGGCGTTCAACAAGCGTTCGTTGAAGAACACCGATTACGTGTATGTGTGGGTCGACGGAATCCACCTCAAGGTTCGCCTGGAGGCCGACAAGGTGTGCCTGCTGGTGATGATCGGGGTGCGCGCCGACGGCACCAAGGAACTGGTGGCTCTTGCCGATGGATTCCGCGAGTCCAGCGAGTCGTGGGCTGATCTGCTGCGGTGGTGCCGCCGGCGCGGGATGACCGCTCCGGTGCTGGCGGTCGGTGACGGCGCGTTGGGATTCTGGAAGGCCTTGCGGGAGGTGTTCCCCGCCACCCGCGAGCAGCGGTGCTGGTTCCACGTCAGCTCCAATGTTCTTGCCGCCCTGCCGAAGTCGGCGCACCCAGGTGCGAAAGCCGCGCTCGCCGAGATCTACAACGCCGAGGACCGCGACCACGCCCTGCAGGCGGTCAAAGCGTTCGAGGTCGACTACGGCGCCAAGTGGCCCAAGGCAGTCGCGAAGATCACCGAGCACGTCGACGTGCTGCTGGCGTTCTACGACTACCCAGCCGAGCATTGGGTACATCTGCGCACGACAAATCCGATCGAGTCCACCTTCGCCACCGTGCGACTTCGGCAGCGAATCACCAAGGGCCCGGGCTCAAGAGCAGCCGGTGTCGCAATGGCGTTCAAGCTCATCGAGTCCGCACAAGCCCGCTGGCGCGCTGTCAATGCACCCCACCTCGTCGCCCTGGTCCGCGCGGGAGCCCGGTGCCAGAAGGGGACACTCGTCGAACGACCCGACGAATCAGGAGGTGATCAGCAAGTCGCGTGACACCGATCACAAGTTGATATCGGCGAGAGGGCCGCCTGAGCACTGCGGCAGGTCGTTGTACCCGAACGCCGGTTGCGCTGGCGTATACGCAGGCTCTAGCTGTTCAGGGGTTTGCGAACTAATCCCGGGCGAACAGTAATAACTGCCCTGCAAGAGACCGTAACAGGGATCATCAGCGTGCGCGGTTCCTGCACCGGCGAACAGCAGGGCGGGTGTCACGACGGCGGCCGCCACTACCCCCACTCCCGCAAGCAGCTTCCCTGTGATCGGTGTGGTGTGCATGATGGTGTTTCCTTGTCTCTGGTCGTTCTGTGGTCGCGGCCCGGATGGGCGCGCTCACAGGAACTACGAGAAGTCGCTCCGGGCGGTTCACAGAGGAGCCACAGCAGGTGAGCAGGTACTTCCAGCCGCCGAAATGCCCGCCGGCATCTAGAACAGTGCTACTCGTACCTTTGATGCAGCCGGGCGTCGAGCTCGGCGAGAATCCCCTTGAAGGTCACCTTGCCGCCCGGGGCGGTCGACGGGTCGTAGATCAGAAGCATCTGAATCTGTATTGGCGTCGCCGGTCCTTCCGCGCGCAGCAGCATGTCATCGGTCCAACTCAGCTGCTGCACACACGGCCCCTCTCGCGCAGGCTCCTCAGAAAGGGTAGGCCCCGGTCACACCCGGGTCTGCGTGAAATTGATTCGGTGAGCCGGAAAGGCTCCGCATCAATCGGCCATCTTGTGCCGAAGGCATCGAGCGTGGCCTCAATTCTAGAGAAGTGCGATCGATCGGTCCTTGTCTCGCACCACACGTCCTGAATCGGCTCGTCATGGCTTTACGCCGATGCCCTAGAGCGTGCGGAACTTCTCACTGACCGCGCCGTGCGTCATACATAAAGGCACAGAAGAGAGCCCTGCTACGCCCGCTAAGGCCTCACACTCACACAGCGCGTTAGCCTCGACCCTCGTTGGTGGCGATATCCATCTCGACGCGCGCCAGCGTCGACCCGATCCGCTCACGGAAGTCGACCGTGTCGGCCGCGGCCGCGTTGTACACCATGTCGGCCAACGGGATTGGCTGATCGGCCCAGCCGGAAAGGAACTCCATGGTGCGCGCCACAAACCACAGCCGCCGATAACCGATGTCGGGCGCCTGTTCGGGTGCGGTCGCACCGAATCCGGGCCTTTTCGCGCTCAGCGTCAAGTTGAAGGCCTGCGACTCGCGGACGTACTCCCGCCACATCGCCGCGGTGGGTTCGTTGTCGCCGTTGAGCACCGGCCACATTTTGCGCAGCGGCTCCGGCACATCCATCGGCAAACTGCGCACCTGCTCGATCATCGCCCGCTCGATCTCCTGGGCCAGCTGACTCTGATACCCCCACCCCGCATCGGCGAGGTGCCCCAACCTGTCGTACAGGTCGGGGTACTCCAGCTGCAGCCGATGCACATGCAGCTCGTCGAGCACCGTCGGCGGATCGTGTTCTGACAGCGGCGAGCGCTCCGGTGGGCACTGCGCGTACTCCACACCCACACCCTTGAACGCATCCACCGGACCGCTGGTGGCCGCGGTCACCAGCTTCCAGTCACCGTCCGCGCGCAGATCCGCATACTGCAGCAGCACCCGGGCGGGATCTGCCCAGCCGAACCAACGGTCACGAAACGCCTTATCCACCAGCGGATCAGCCACCAGCAGCCGAGCCGAGCGGGGCAGATACACGCCCACCGGAACATAGCCGGAACCCTCGTTGGACATCACCACGGTCTCGCTGCCCGATGGCGACCGGAAAACGCCCACCGCCCAAGCAATCCCCGGATACTTCACCGCGGAGTTCCGCGAGAGCTCCCACACCAACGCCTTGGCCGCCGCCAAGTCGGGCGAGTCCGCCGGCGCACGGCGAGGACGTGGATCCACCGGACTCACCACACCGGCCGGCACCAGCGTCGGCCCCGCGGTCCCCGCCGTCGCCGCCGGTGCGGTGGCCGGCGCGGCAGCTGCCGACGCGGAAGTCGACGAGGATCCGGCCGGCATCGCCACCGGCGCGCTGTCCGGGGCGGCGGGAGAGCCCATCGGCGGAGGCGGCAACAGCATCGGCGCAGCACCGGCCGGACCAGCGGCCTCCGCGGCATGGGCTGCCCCAGCCGACAACGCCGACGACTCGGGCACCGAGCTGGCGGCCGCTGCCGCCGGCGGGGCCGATGACGAGGCCGCGGCCGCAGCCGGCGCCCCCGCATCACCTACCGAGGTCGGCGCGGCGGTGGCCGGCGCTGCCGGAGCCACCCCGGCCCCTCCCACTCCCGCAGCTGAGGACAGCCCCTGCGCCAAACCCGGGCCCGCCTGGACGGCCTGAGCCGCCGCATTAGGCATACCCCCGGCAGCGGCGGGCACATTTCCCAGCCCCGCCGGTGCCGAACCCGGCACCTGACCCAGCCCAGACGTCAAGCCCGACAACGGGCTACCGCCGCCCAGACCCTGCAGCATGCCGGTCGGAAGGCCCCCGCCGGGCATTCCGCCGCCCAACCCGCCCGGCACACCTGCCAGCGGTGACGGCGGCGAAGGTGTGATCGGAGCATTTGGAAAGTTCTCCCGGTGCCTCCAGGTTCCGATCGGTGTCGGAGTCGGGCTCTCTACCCGTCCCCCGGCGGGTGCCGGTGACTGATCGTCACCACGAGGCTCGAAACTGCCAACTGGAGCCGACCCTCCAGGCATCCCGGACGGGCCGGTATCCGCGGCGCCCTGGTTCTTCGCATCAATCTTGTCGCCTCGATGCTGTGGCGTGGTGCCGTCGTCGAGTGCTTGGACCGTGGGGTCGTTATCGGTCGGTGCCGGTGTACGTCCGATGACTTTCCCCGCGAGCGGATCGACAATGCCCGCCGCATATGTGTAGTAGTCGACCAGCGACTGGGTGAACCCTTGATGAGCCGTCAGGGCGGCGGCGTGAGCCGCGGCGATGATGCCCTCACGCTCCTCCGGCGGTGCTGCGGCAATCGCCTGGTGTGCTTGCTGATCAATACTGTCCAGGGAGGCGGCCAGGCTATCGTCTAGGTGGCCTACCTGCTGGGCGGCCCTCTGCAAGTGGCCCAG
This sequence comes from uncultured Actinomycetota bacterium, assembly GCA_963811535.1. Classification (GTDB taxonomy): domain Bacteria; phylum Actinomycetota; class Actinomycetes; order Mycobacteriales; family Mycobacteriaceae; genus Mycobacterium. Next base: position 2,181,935 of record CAWERF010000006.1, read on the forward strand.
GATCTCGGCGTGGTTGTCGTGGTCGACGGCCAAGTGCTGGTGTGCGGCCACCATGGCGTCTGACATCTCGCCTGCAGTCAGGTCGGCGAGTTGCCCGGCCGCAACGCGATATTCATTGGCGTTTTGCTCGGCTACCGGGTGGGCAGCGGTGAACGCGTCCGCCGCGGTGGCCGCGGCGTCTTGAGTCTGTGGCCACAACCAGCCGGGCACGATGCGGTCTGAGTACGGCCGACTGGGTGGTGATACGGAGGGCATTCGGCTACAGCCCGCACGCTGCACGAATCTTGGTAGCCGCAGCCGAAGCTCGGTCGGCGGCGGCATTGGCGATATCTGCGGACTGGTGTTGCCCGTCGGCGGCGACCGTATCGATGCTTGCGGCGATGTAGTCGGCGATCGGGCCCGCCACCTCAGGCGGTGTCGCGGGCCTGACATGCTGGCGGAGATATTCGACTTGAGTCAGGACTCCCGCTTCGGCCTGAACCAGCGAGCTGACCGTCACCGGGTCATTCCAGTTCGGCGGGGATTTCACAAAGGGATCTCGTTGGGCGACCATTGCAGTCGCAGCCGTTTTCCACGCATCGCACGCCTCCTTCTTTGCCGAAGCCACCTCGCTGTCACTGGGTGAAGGTGCTGCAGCATTTGTCGGGGCTGATGGCGCGGGCGGTGCGCTCGGTTGGCGCGTCAAGGCGATACCGCTCATAACTGCGGCCGCTGCGGCGACGACAATCGCGGCGAGCGGCAATGCCCTCCCCCATCCCAGGCGGCGTGGTCTCGGCGGCGCTGCTAGCGCGGAATATTGCGGCGACTGGGGCTGAACATGCGGCGGGGGCGAAAACGGCTGGGTCAAAGATCCCCCACTTCCCCAAGCTCGGCCGCGTTCTGGGCATCCATGTCTGCTACCGCTGCGAAGCCCGATGCCGAGGCTTCGCCCACCACACCCGCGCGCATGCGCACTGCGGTTGACACGGCCTCATGGGTGCCGCTCGCCCACGCCAGCACCGCCGCCGCCACCACATCGAACTCATTCACGCCCGCGGCTGGCGCGGGCGGCGGCGGTCCCGCAGCTTGGGTACTGGCGGCGACCTTGGACGCCACCGCGGGTGCGGCAGGGTCGACGTGTAGTCGTCGGGCAGCCATCAGAGTTCCCCATGCCAGCGCGCCGCGGCCCGCTCGGCGATATCGGGCGGCACCCCCACGCCTAGCTCCTCGGCGTTCTTCATCACTTGAGATGCGAACGCGGCATCGCAAGCCACCGATAAGACGTGCAGCGCCGCATCCACCATCGACACGCCCGTCCACATCGATCCCGCGGCAATCGCCGGCTTAGACACGACATGCGGCGGGGCGATCGAACGCAGCATTGTTACCTGCTCGTCGATCGATTCGCGTGCAAAACGCGCGTACCGCTCAGCCGCATTCGCACCCGCACGCGCATACTCGTCGGCACTCTCAGTCATGCGCCGACGTTACCTAGGACTACCGACGGCCCGCTACCACCGGGCCATCATTCGAACTGCGGCCGCCCGGCGTTCTCGCCCGCAAAGGCAGCAGCATCAGGTGTTGGTTTCCAAGGGAAAAGAAAGGAAACGAGACATCACGTGCGGCAGCACTACGTCAGAGGCAACCGGGGTGGCCAGCGGTGGGCCCACGTGGCTCCCTGGCTTGACCGCCGGCCTGGCGCCGGTCGCCACAATCTGCCCACCAGGAAGGGTGCCATTCATAACGCAGAATTGGATGCGATTTATATCTGCCTTAAAACGCACCCCGAGGGGCGCTAAAGCTGTCTACGGGGTCGGGTTGGTCGATCAGGGGAATAACCGATGGGCCGGTCGGGGGATAGAAACTGCGGCTGATTAGCCGATCCACAACGCCGCTTGAAGCACCTACGGTTCACCAGATGACACAAGCTCGGAGAGCCAGGCTTCCATCCGTAAACACCGTCGGGAGAATGTGAAATGGCGAGAATGACCTCGAAACGCACCATCACTCGTAGAGTTCTAATTCCCCTTGCAGCGGCAGGGTTGGCGTCCGTTGGCCTGGCCGCCGCGTCGCCGGCCGCCGCCGACCATATCGAGGTCCACTTCGACTACGACGTGCCCGCTGCCGGCGCTCCGGGAAATCCTATGCTTCACCAAAACGCCAAATGTCCGGGCACGAACCCATACCTGGTAAACCAGCTCTACGCTGGGCCGATTCTGCCCAAAGGTGTCGCCGTTTGGGAGCACGACAACTATGCGGTCGTCGTCAAGGGAAAGGTGTATACCGGCGCCGACCACTACGCCATCGGTGTGCTGGATATGTCGCTTACAAACGGGAATCTAGACAACTCAAAGGTCACGGTCGTGCTCCACTGCACGAGCGACAAGAGCGAAGGCTACCAGCAGCCGTAAACGGACTCTTCGACTTTGACCGGGTGATCGGCAGGAAGTCTTGATCACCTTCGAGATCGTGGGCGCCTGCCTCTCCAGTGCGTATTCGTAAGTAGCCGAAACGCTATGGCGAGCGCCGAGGACGTGTTGAGGATTCCCCAGATCGAGCGATCCGAGGCCATTGCCGCTCTATTGCTCGAATGGTTCGCTACGCATTCGTAGTCGACTCAAACGCGACGTCGCCGACCTCAAACTTCGCATGGCTGACACCAACTACCGGGTTCGTTCTCCTGAAAGACTCCAGGTCCGAGATCAAGTTCCTGCTGATCGGCGGCTTCTATTGTTGAAGACCCGCATGGCCGGGATTACGCGACGCTGTTACTTATTCGCCGAGCTGCACCGGATCCGCGGATGCGTCCGCGCCCTCGGTGACCGCGCCGAACTCGGTGGCGGCCACCTTGACGGCCTCGCGCAGGGTGGTGTTGATCAGCTCCTCCAAGCCCAGATGCGTGTAGCGCAGCGTGCATCCCTCGGCCAGCGACAACGCGGTGAGCTGGCCTTTGTGGTTGACCGACAGCGCCACGTCGCCGTCGCCGCCTTCGGCTTCGATGTTGAGCCGTCCCCACGCGGCGTTGATCTCCTCCAGCTGCGCGTACAGCCGCTCGAAGCGCTCGATATTGCGGCGCACCAGCTCAGCCTGCGCGTCGAAATCGATGAAATCACTCGCCACGGTCATCCTTGGGCACGATGATGCGCCGGCGGCCCTCCGACGACTTCACGGTCATCGGCGCGGCCTGCTTTGCTTTGGCGGTCGGGTCGTCAGCCACCGCGGTCGGACGCCGCGCCACATCACCTTTCACCGGCGCCGCATTCGGGTCGGCCGGCAGGTGGATCGTCTTGTCGGGCTCGTCGACCTTGCGCGCACCGCCGCCCGAGGCGGCGCCCATGCCGCCCATCGGCGGCATGAACATCGGCATCCCACCCGGCCCGGCGGCAGCCGCCGGCACACCGGCGGCTGTGGCCGCCTGCCCCACCAGCGGTGTCGGTGTCGGCGGCGCCCCGGCGGCCAGCATGCCCGCATCCGAGGACGGCAGAATCGCTGCGCCGGCGGCCGGATCGGTGGCCCCGCCGCCGGCGTCGCCGCCACCTGCTGCGCCCAGGTCCCCGGCATCGGCGAGCCCGGGGCCGGTGTCGGCGGGGGTGTCGTGGGTGTCGGGCTTGCTGATCTCGGATGTCAGGCCGCTGATGCCCTCCACCGCCTGCGACGCCAGCGACTGCACCTGCTGGCCGATCTGCTCGGGGATCGCCGCGGCCATCCCCACCACCCCGCCCAGGGCGCCGGCCAGCATCGACGGCAACGACGCCGCCATCGTCGGCAGCGCCTGAGCCATCGAATCCCCAGCGGAAGGGTCGGCGGGCAGACCGGTGCCGGCGGCGGCCGCCGGCCCGGGGTCAGCATCAGGTGCGTCGGCGGGCGCATCGGCGCCGTCGCCGGCGCGCGCGCCACGCGGAGCGTCATCTTGTCCGGCGCCCGGGCCGGGCGTTGCCGGCTGCGGTGTTCCCGGCGTGGGGTCGGACACGATCGCCACCACCGCAGGAGGTGGCGGCGGCGCAGCCGGCAGCTCGGTGAGGTGATAGTTCTCGGCGGCCACCCCGGCGCGGGTGTGCAGCCCGGCCAGATCGGTTTGCAACTGGGTCACCACACCGGTGTAGGCGCCGCGGGTGCGCCGGTTGAGTTCGTCAGCGTTGGCCAGTTCCTGGCGGGTGGTGGCGAAATCCCGCGTCGACGGGGTGTCGTGGCGTGCGGTGAGGAAACGGCCCTTGTGACCGCCGGCCAGGCCCGCCAGCGTCTCAGAATGATCACCCATCTGGTCGGCCCAGTTCGCGAAATCGCCCAGCGCGGCCCCGATCCGGGGCCCGGCCTCACCCTGCAGGGCTGTCGACACCGTGGCCTGCGCGGTGCGCGCGGCGCGCGCCCCGGCGCGGAACGCGGCCGCGTAGGTGCCGCAGCCGGACGCGAACGGTGTTCCCGCGTCGGGGTTTCCGGCCTCCAGCAGCGCGGCGGCAAGCTCGCCGTCGCGGGGAACCGGCGGACTGATCGGCACGAACGGTGCGGGCATGTCGGCGGTGACCGCGGGGGTCATCACCGGCCCGGCGAAACCCGGGTGGCCGCGCAGCGCGACCGCTGACGCGTTGGCCCGGTCCATGTCGTCGTAGACGCGCCCGGCCTCGTGCAACGCCTGCGCCGCCGAGGCCAGCACCGCCGAGGCGTCCGCGGCCCGCGACCGCAGCACCGCGCCATGGGCGGTGAGCCTGAGTGCGGCGCTGCTGGACACTTCGTCAGCGGCGATGGGCTGATGGACCAACTCCGGCAACGCCGCAAGGGTCGCGGCCGCTGCGTCCAGAGACGCTGCCACGGCATGCAGCTCCTCGGTGTGGGCCTGCAGCCGTGCTGCCATCGTCGCGTACGCCCCCGGTCCCTAAAAGTCGATGGTGGCCGCATAGGCGTCGACCTGCGATTCGGTCGGCAGCGGCACCGTCACCTCGACGTGATTGTTCTCCATCTCCAGTCGCAGGGCGAGCTGCGAGCGCAGATAGGCCAGCGTATTGAGCCGCACGATACGGTTGGCGATCTCGGCGTCGGTCAAATCCATCGCCGCCGGCTCCAGCTGCACGCCCAACGTATCGCCGTAGCGGCCGACCTTCACGATCACCGATGCGTCGCGTGCGGCTGCCTCAAACATTGCACCGAAACCCTACTCAGGCCTGATCGTCAACCGGGACCGGTTCGCGGCGTCCATCTCCTCGAGCTGGTCAGCCGCCGACCGCAGCTGGCGGGCCATCCCCTCGTGGCGCTGCTGCTCGGACGCCAGGGTGGCGTCGCGCGCCGCCACCGCGTCCTGGGCGGCGCGGGCGGCCTCGTGAAACAGCGGCCCCCAGGTGTGCACCGCCGCCAGTGTTTGCTCATTGTCCTGCCGGGCGGTCGCGCAGGCATCGGCGGCCCGGTCGTGGGAAACCGCCCATTCCCGCAGCTGACCTGGCTGTACCTCTAAACGCTCACCGCTCATCCAAATCACCGTACCTCTCGTGGCGGACTGCTACTGGCAGTAACTTCGGGCCCTGTGGATAACGCAACGGGATGTTCCCAGCCCAGGAAGTTGGGTCCGGTGTCGAGCTGGTCGAGCGGCGACACCTGCCCGTTGACCCACACCTTGCCCCCGCCCAGGGCCAGCACCCGATGATCGGTGAACTGGCCGACGTCACCGAACACCAGCTGCGACGGGCTCACCGGTGAGCTGACCGGGGTGCCCGGTGCCGACAGGCTGATCCCGGACTGCTGGTAGGCGTCGTTGATGTTGGCCCCGGCCAGCACCGCACGGCCGGCCTTGGCCAGCGCCGCGGACTCGGCACTCACCGTTGTGCCGTCGGGCAGCTTGACGCTGGTGTCGGCCGGCGGGGGGACGGCGGCGGCAGCAGCCGGGGCCTGGGCGGGCGCCGCGTCGGCCGCCGCCGGTTGGGTGCCACCCGGGCCGGCCGGCGGTTTGGTTGCACTGTTGTCGGGCTGATCCTTGAGCGGGTCGGGCTTACCCGGGTCGTGCGACTGCGACACATCGTTGCCCGCGAACCGGTGATCCTTGAGGTCATCGAGTTTGTCATCCGGCGGGGAGCCGTCGCCGTCGTGCACGGCATCGCGTATCGCAGAGCCGATGCCGGATCCGAGGTCGCCCAACGGGATTCCCCCGCCGCCCATCCCGGCGCCGAACGGTGACATCGAGCCCATCATGGTCGGCAACCCACTCAGCGCACCCAAAGCCGGAGCCAGCGACCCCAGTCCGGCCATCAGCGGATCGGACGCCAACCCGCCCAGCAGCGGATCAGTGAGGGGCGGCTGCGTCGGCGCCGCCGGATCGCCGGACGCAGCCGCGGGCGCCGGCGCGGATGCAGCCGTGCTCGCCGGGGTGGAAGACCCGGCGGCTGCTTCGCCGCCACGATCGGCGGTGTGCTGGTCCCCCACCGCTTGGTAGCGCGCCGCGAGCGCGTCCAAAACGGCGCCGTGGCTCGAGGCGTCCAATCCCGCGGTCTTGAGCACATCGAGGATCTGGGCGGTCTTGCCCTGCAGGAAGTCGGCGAGCTGCTGTTGGCCGGCCGGAGTGTCCAGGGTGGGTCCGAGCTTTTTCACCTCGTCGACGATTGACTGCTGCAGATCCTGCAGCCGGGTCTTGCCCTGCTGATCCGACGCGCTGGCCCGCAAGATCGCATCCGTGAGTTGCGCGTCGGCGTCGTTGAGCGCGCTGTGGTTTTTCTGCAGGGCGTCATCGACGCGTTTGGCAGCGTCGGCGGTCGCACCGTCGAGCCCGTCGGCGGCGGGTGTGGTGGCCGGAGGCTGCCCCGGCGTGGTCGGCTGCCCCGGTGCGGGGGGATGCCCGGGAGACGGCAGCGCCGGTTTGCCCATACCGGTTAACACCCGGTTGATTTCGCTGAGCGGGGCGGTGTCCGGGTCGATGCCCTGGTAGGTGAGCGCCGCGCGCTCGTCGGGTGTCAACGCATCACGCGGATCAGCCGTCGGCGGCCTCGGCCCCGGCCACGGCATCCCCGGATAAGGCGGGGACTGCGGTGTGGTGCCCGGATAGGTCGGCGCCGGCGGCCTCAGCGGCGGGGCAGGTTGCGACACACTTCCGAACTTGCCGCCGCGGGGTGTGGGATCCGGCGGGGCGGGAGTGGGCGGCGGCGACCCCGGAACAGGACGGCCGAGCACCTCGGAGATACCACCCAGCAGCTCCGCGACCGACGAGTCGCCGAAGGAGGTCATGCCGGGAACATAAAGCTCAGCCAGCGCACACCGCCACCAGCGCAGCGTCATCGGGATCCGGAAGACCGAAACTGCCCTCCAACGACTCCCCGTCGACCACCACGGCGTCGTCGAACGCCAAGCGCCGGTCGATCAGATGGCGGGCCCGCTGCGTCGCGACGTCGTCGGATATGCCACGCCCGACGAGCTTTCGCGCTTGCTGAAATCCGAGCTCCTCAAGGATCGCCGTCGACCACAGCGGCCGGTACAAACCCTCCACCGCAGCCACCTCGTCCAGGCCGCAGCGAGACCGGTCGGCGGGCCGCCACGCGCACGACCGGCGCTTCCGTCCGGAGTCGATGGCGAAAGTGGCCGCCGATCGTCGACTTGCGGCGAAGTTGGCTCTACCGGTGGCCGGAGCACATCGCTGTAGTTCATGATCCGCTCGTGCTGTTTTTCGAACCCCGGACACGGGGAGAAGGATCCGATCATGCGGAACAACGGCGAGGACCGAGCGGAGATGCTCACTGCCAGTGAGGTTCGTGAGATCACCGGTGTGCCGGTGTCAACCCTGCACGACTGGGCCGCCAAGCGGGAGCATGGAATTGACGCACCCGGACCCCATCACGTGCGGCTCAGCGGCCGCCACCGGCGCTGGATGCGCGCCGACGTGAGCGCCTGGCTCGAATCGGCCCGCGTCTAATCGAGGTCCTGGCGCTCGACGCCCGACGACGCCCCGCCCGGTCGAGCGTGCGGCTGTTCCCCGGGAATGTCAGACCCCAAGGGCTTTAACCGAGGTCGAGGCCGGCATGGCCATCAAACGCAGAGAAACTACCCGCGGACGTCGCTATGACGTCCAGTGGCGGCTGCCGGACCGCTCAAAACGCAAAAAGACGTTTCGGACCGAACGCGAAGCGCGACGATTCGAAGCGAAGCTGATCGACAGCGGCGCCCTGGGCGAGGTTATCGACCCGCGTGGCGGCAAGATCCCGTTAGCGGATGTGTATCGGTCGTGGCTGGCGTCTCGGCCGGACCTGAGCGCGAAAGTCCGTCGGGGATACGAAGACAACTGGCGGCTTCGGATTGAGCCGCGGTTCGGTGATTGGCCGATCGGCAGGATCGATCACGACTCAATTCAGCGCTGGGTCAACGACATGTCCGCGGCTGGGCTCAGTCCCCGCACGGTTCGCTGGACGCACACGGTCCTCAAGATGACATTGGACCACGCGAGCGACGCGGGCCAGCTCATCGCGAAGAATCCCGCGTCGCGAACGAAGTTTCCGCCGATGCGGGATACGACGCACATTTACCTGACGGCCGCCGAGGTTGCGGAGTTGGCGCGTGTGTGTGGGGATCAAGGCGACGTCGTGTCCATCCTGGCCTACACCGGTCTGCGGTTCGGGGAGCTGACCGGACTGAATGTCGAGGACGTGGACCTAGATGCGCGCCGGATCCGTGTGCGCCGCTCGATAACTCAGGTCGGGGGCAAGCTGGTGGAAGGCAACCCGAAATCGAAGGCCGGGCGTCGATCGGTTCCGATCCCCGAACGACTGGTTCCGATGCTCCAGGCACGAATCGCTGGCCGTCTACCGGGGGCGCCGGCGGTCACATCTGCCAAGGGTTCCCGCCTGGGACTGGAGAACTGGAAGCGGTCGGTCCGCTGGCGGACCGCGATCGCCGAGATCGGCCGCGACAAGTTGCGGGTGCACGATTTGCGGCACACTTACGCGTCGTTGTCACGCCGGGCCGGCGCCGACCTTCGGCTGCTGCAGAAGGCGATGGGCCACGCGTCGATCACGGTGACCGCGCACACCTATGCCGACTTATTCGACGACGAGCTGGACGACATTGCCGCCGCGCTTGACTCACTCGGCGACTTTCAAAACGGCGGCAAGTAAGCGGTATTGCGCCGCACTAAGTCGCCGCCACCGTCGATCCCCAAACAGCTGCCCGATCGGGTCGCTCGCCTCAGCGCCCAGCGCACCGGAGCGAAACGAGCACGCCAAGCCGCCGACACTCGCTGGCGACTTGAGTTTGGTCATTCGGCAAGCCCGAGAAATACGAGAAGTGCGCGATCGAGCCGGATGAGATCGGCGTCGGCCAGACGGCCGAGATGATCGCGTACATTTGCCCGCGGCACCGTGGTGATCTTGTCGACCATGATCTGGCTTGGCTGCTCGATTCCGGTTACCGCAGTCGGCTCGACCGCGATCCGGATCAGCGGCGCCTCAACCGGATTGGTTGTCAACGGACAAACCGTCACCGAGGTCGTCGCATCGAACCGATCATCGTGAACAATGACGACAGGTCTCGGCTTGCCGGAATCTGCACCTCGTGGCGCAGCGATGTGAATATCGCCCCGTCTCACTCGGCGGACTCCCCCTCAGCGGTGGCCCAGTCGACGGAGATCGCATCGACGAATGCTTGGTGGTCAGCCTCATGCTCGCTGGCCGCGATGGCAGCCGACTGGCGGTGAGCTTCCGCGACAAATTCTGGCGCCCGAACGTCGGGCACCCAAATCTGGACCGGCCGAAGCCCCTGCGCGCGCAACCGCTCGCGATGTTCGCGTACCCGCTGCCGTGTGCTCGCCATCCACCCATGTTACATGTAACAACACCCGCCGAGTAGTCGGCGGCTTCCTCCACGAGTTTGGTGTGCAGCGCGGCGACGCAGGACTCATGGTTCAGCGTTCGCACTTCCGGGGTGCGTCCGGAGGCGCGAATGATGTCGGGGATACTGTCTCGCACAAGTTTGCCCAAGGCATCGCACCTCCTCGCCATACTATGGTCGTGTATTTGTACAGCGCCTGGCCGACGGATCGGCGGGCGTGCCTGGTCGCCGGCGTACCCGACGCTCCTCGGCTGCTAGCAGGCCCACTTTCTTGTGCACACTTGGGGGACGTGCGATCGTTCCTCCGACGGCTGCGGAACGGCTTCGATGGCTGACTACTCCAGCTACTCCAGCGACCCCCTGATGCTTGGGCAGCGCGTCGTTGCGATTCTGGAGACCGGCCTGCGCACCGCCACGTACAAGCTTGCGACGCTAATGGCCCTGACCGACCACTGCATAGAACATCTTCCAGACGACCCGACTTCGACACTGCGGGTGCCGATCCCAGACCTGGCGCATCGGATCCTCGAGATTTACTGGCGACAAATCCGCCCGTTCGACGGACAAGAGCTGCGTCAGTCAAGCCAGCCGAAAGCGCGAATCCTCCTCGCCGCCGGAAAGTTCCGCACCGCCGCAGGGATCGGCGAGGGCAACGCTTCACTTGAGCTTGCGATCACCCGGGCGCCCGACTCCTACACTGTCGCGATCGATGAGATCTCGCTGTGCCTGGCTCAGCAGCCCTTGCACCGACTTCAGCGACTGCCCGGCGCGGCCGCGAGCGACACCTTCCTCTACGACGACTCGTTTCTTCACGACAGCGTCTCGCGGTCGTGGCTGCGTTCCCACGGCGACGCCATCGAACTTAAGCCCGGCGTTGCCTATGGGCTAGCCCGGCTTGCCGGCCTGCTCAAGCCGGCTCTGGAAATTATGTGGGTGAACGACGTGCGACGGATGAATAAGTTTCTCGAAGCCGACGTCCCGGACGTCGCTGGACACCTCTTTGGCCGCGAGCGCACCGCGTTAGCGGCGGTCCGTGAACCCTTCAAGGAAACCTTCGGCCCCCACTGCTTCTACTGCCGTGCTCAGTTGCCGCCCAACAACCCAATCGATCACGTGCTTCCCTGGTCGTTGGTAGGTATTGATGGCCTCGCCAACCTCGTGCTCGCGTGTGCCCGGTGCAACGGCGACAAGCATCAAGGGCTGCCGGCCGTCGAAATCGTTGACCGAGTGCTGGCGCGTGACCGGGATGCGCTCGAGGACATCGCAAGCCGTATCCAGTGGCCTACTCAATACCAGCGCGTCGTCGCGGCCGCACGGGGCCTATATCGCGGGCAACCGGTAGGAGTGCCCACATGGTCGGGTTACCAGCACTCCACGAGGCTCGACATCACCTATCCGCGGTGGTGGATCCATGTCGATTTTGCAGCCGACCAATCCGCTTCACCATCAAGCGATTGCGGCACATGAGGCGAGGAACATATCGGTCGGCATCGGACGTCGCAGTAGCCAGGTGATCGCCATCGGCCGGTCGCCTTCGTGCGACACTGGTCGACGGATGGCAAGACAACTGCGGTCTGTTCGAGAGACGTCGGTCCTTGCGCGGTGGTTGAACTCCCATACGAATTGGAGAACGTCTGGGTCTTGAGTTCTGCGGAGTCGATGCCGGCGTAGACGTCATGCTCGCCAGTGAAGGCAACCCCGACACACGACCGAGTTGTGACCTGGGCCGAATGGTCTGATGTTCCTTAGGACGACGAGTCCAGTGCCAGACCGCCCGCACCGCCTTTGGCTTGGGCTGGGTCAGTGGTTACCTTCGCTCCCAGCACGTGGGTCAACTGATTGGCGGTCAGCAACACGCGATCAATTGACTTCGACCCCCTCCCTGACCAAAGTACGAGTGCGCCCACGGAGACGAGCACGGCCTCCCCTTCGCCAACCGCCAAACCGGCGCCGGCGCCAGCGACCTGGCAAGGCTATCCGACCGATACGCGCAAACCGCCGAAGGCAACCGCGGCGACCACGAGGACGAGGAAGGCGCCGCCGATCCGCTGTCGCGCGCCCATGCCGGATGTACTGGCCAGTCAAGCACCCCGCGGACAGCGCGGCGCGAGCGAGTTACGTCCATTGAGGTGGTGTACGGATTTCCGCCGGTTGGCGGTGTGTCGTAGCTCGGTAGAGGACGGTCATCGCGTGATCCTTCGAACGACCGCCAAGTCACTCGAAGGAGAACCACGTGATGACCTCGCCCCACCATATCGATGTTGAGAAGCTGTTGGCCGACCAACTCGCCACGAGCCCTGATTTGCTGCGTGGACTGTTGTCGACGTTTATTCAGGCGCTGATGAGTGTGGAGGCCGACGCGTTGTGCGGCGCCGACTACGGCGAACGCAGCCCCCAGCGGTCCAATCGCCGCAACGGGGTACCGGCATCGGGATTTCAATACCCGCGCCGGCACGATCGACATGGCCATTCCCAAGCTGCGCTCCGGCAGCTATTTCCCGGAGTGGCTATTGAGTCGGCGCAAGCGCGCCGAGCGGGCCCTGACCAGTGTGGTGGCGACCTGCTATCTGCTCGGCGTGTCCACACGCCGGATGGAGCGGCTGGTCGAATCCCTTGGTGTCACAAGCCTTTCTAAGTCCCAGGTCTCGGTCATGGCTGCCGAACTCGATGAGGCCGTGGAGGCGTTTCGCACCCGCCCACTCGACGCCGGCCCGTACACGTTTGTGGCCGCCGACGCCCTGGTGCTCAAGGTCCGCGAGAACGGCCGCGTCATCGGGGTGCACACCCTGATCGCCACGGGGTCAACGCCGAGGGCTACCGGGAAATCCTCGGCCTGCAGGTGTCCTCCGCCGAAGATGGGGCCGGTTGGCTGGCGTTCTTCCGCGACCTGGTGGCCCGCGGCCTATCCGGGGTCGCGCTGGTCACCAGCGACGCCCACCCGGGCCTGGTGGCCGCGATCGGCGCCACACTGCCCGGAGCAGCCTGGCAACGCTGCCGCACCCACTACACCACCAAGCTGATGACGGTGACCCCGAAGTCCTCCTGGCCGTGGGTGCGCACCCTGCTGCACTCCATCTTTGATCAGCCAGACGCCGGATCCGTTGTGGCCCAATATGAGCGAGTACTCGACGCATTGACCGACAAGCTGCCGAAGGTAGCCGAGCACCTCGACGCCGCCCGCGCCGAACTGCTGGCCTTCACCGCCTTCCCCAAGCAGATCTGGCGCCAAATCTGGTCCAATAATCCTCAGGAGCGGCTCAACAAGGAAATCCGACGCCGCACCGACGTCGTGGGCATCTTCCCGGACCGCACCGCCATGGTCCGCCTCGTCGGCGCCGTGTTAGCTGAACAACATGACGAATGGATCGAAAGCCGCCGCTACCTCGGACTTGATGTCCTCAACCGATCCCGTGCCGTGCTAACCACTTCCACCAAGGCCACCAGCCAGCCCACCACACCCGCGCTCACCGCCTAAAAGCTGCCACCAAACGTCGCGCGATCGATCTGACTGCTACGCCGTCGGCACCACTGGCGTGGCTCCAGAGGCAGGGGTTGCACATGGCCATGGTCGGCGCGAATCATCGACACCCATGACCGGGGATGAAAACAGCGACGCGGCACCCGCCGAGCAGCGTGAGAACACGCCGCGGTATTCCGTGCCTGACGCTGCGGCCGAGCTGCCGAAGCACAAGCGCCTACTCCGTAGTGCACGCCATGGGCAGATTCTGAGCGCCTTGATGCTCCCAGCAGTGTTGCTCTCGCCCCCGGCCGGATATGGGGTGATCACCACGACGGGGCGAAAGACTGGAAAGCGGCGCCGCAACTGTATCCGCGTCATTCGCCGCGGCGACCGCGCCTACGTGGTCCAGTTGGTACCTCCGCACGTCGCGGTGACGCGTCCCGGCGCGGTCAGCAGTTGGGTATGGAATATCAGGGCGAACCCGCATGTGCGGCTGCGGATCAAGGGCGGATCCTTAGCCGGAGTCGCCCATGAGATCACCGATCCCGCCGAACTAGATGTAGCGCGTTCGGTGCTTTGCGAGAGTGTGTATCCGACCGATTACGCCGAGGCCAGCCTCCATCTTCGCGGACTCCCGACACGGGCGAAAATCAAAGGACTGCATCGGTATTGGTTCGACACCGGACATCCACTCGTGGTCGAACTCAGAAGCTAGCCGGCTTCGCGGACTTCCCGCAGACTGCGGCTCTCAAGCCAGATCGGAGCTGCACCCGAAGGTCACGCGATCGACCGGACTCTTACACCACACGAATGGGCACGGCCCGCGAGCGATTGTCGACCGAACCAGAGTCACCGATGCCGGGCATGCCGGCCATATAGCCGATCCGGCCTGTCCCACTGCTGGGGAGCTGCCAGTCAGCGTTTGAAGCTATGTGCGCACTGGCTGGCGGGGCCAGCGTCGACGCCCCCCGCGGACTGCGACCGGCGCGCAGCTCTTCAACCGCGCGTCGGTGGCCTTCGCGCGCCTGCGTCTCCGTGGTGTACCAGATGCCGGTCGCATCGTGCTCTCCGCCGATGACTATGGTCTCGAAAATCAACGGCTCATCGCTGCGCCAGTTGTGATTGAGGCCAAGCCAGAAGGTCATCACGGTGATCAGTGGCGCAGGATCGAGCGGTTCATCAGGACCGATCACATCGCGGGCGACGTGCCTATAGTGCGCGTCCTCGAACTTCTCTGCCCACTGTTGTAAGGTCATGGGCTTGCCGTGGCGGTCATAGTAAATGGGCCGCCCGTTCCAGTCCTTGTCCCAGTACATGGATCGACACCTAACGCTGCCGGATGGAAGTAGCCGCCACGATGCGAGCGACCAGCCGGCCACGACGTAGGACGCCGATCATGTCCCCTGCCGCGACCCGGTCGAAGTACGGCGCAGCATTCTTCCGTAGCTGGCTGAGCGGGATGTTCGCTTGGGCAGCCGGCGGGTCCGCCGCGCCGATGCGGCCGCCGCCAGTTGGTGGTTCAGCCAAGAAGGGGAACGGCGGCACCATGAACGCCACTAGCTTGCCGCGACGGACAATCTCGAGCGTTTCCCCCGTCGAAACCCGCTCCAAGTAATCGCATGCGTGGCTCTTCAGTTGCCCAAGGCAAATTCGCACCCCCATGCATGTCCAAGTTAGCGAAGATGGGGCGCTCTCGCACCAGAGCTGCAAGCTGCAGCGACCGCGGTCGCCGAGGTGCACCGGGTGTTCACCGCACCGACCGACCACCGGGCTGCTCGCACTCGGCTGCCGAGGCACCAGCGGGCCGACAAGCACCCCGCAGTGGACAACCTCGCACAGCTGGGTGGCCGCGCCGATTCGCCGCCGCTGGCGGGCCAGATTGCTCTCCTCAACAACGTAGCCCTTCAAGGGCGTCGGTCGGGGCAAAGTCGCTGGAGTTCGCCGGGTGCGTCGGTCAGTTCGATGCCCATTCGGAATCGGTTCGGCAATTAGTTTGCGCCCCAGCATCACCCATCCAGCTTGGCAAGCTACCGATCATGGAATGGGGCGTTCCCATGTCGGCGCCGTCGAACTCGCGGGCACACAACGACGTGCCGAACGCCCCAGAGACCGGCGGGTGCGCCGAGCGCGACTGAGGTGGCGTTCGCTGTTGCGGCGCTTCGGGGTCCAGCTCGCGATCCGCTACCCCCGCCGCGTGTCAACGCCGAGTCATTACAATGCCACAACTATGAGGACAAGGCGCGCAACCATATCCCCTCGGCGCCGGTCACATGCTGCTGCGTGGCTTGCCGTCATAGCGGTTTCTACCGTGGTGGTCAGCGCTGCATGGTCACATCGCGGGCCTATCGCGAGGGGCGTCGGGCTTGTCGCGGCGGCGCTGCCGACACCCGCGCACGTCGTGGTCGTGGTGGAGGAAAACCGGTCCGCTGCCGGCATTATCGGCAACAAGTCCGCGCCCTACATCAACGCGCTGGCCAACAACGGCGCGTTGATGACGCAGTCCTACGCCATCACCCACCCCAGCGAACCGAATTACCTAGCGCTGTTCGCCGGAGACACCCTCGGGTTGACCTCGGATGCGTGCCCGGTCGACGCCGGCGCCACGCCGAATCTCGGCTCAGAGCTGCTCGCGGCCGGACAGACCTTCACCGGCTATTCCGAGGACCTGCCCAGCGTCGGCTCCACTACTTGCGGCTCAGGCAAATACGCCCGCAAGCATGCCCCGTGGGTGAACTTCACGAATGTGCCGGCCGCCAACTCGGTGCCCTTCTCATCCTTCCCGCCGCCCTCGAACTACGCGAGCCTGCCGACCGTTGCGTTTGTCATCCCAAATCTTGACAACGACATGCACGACGGGTCCATCGCCCAGGGTGACGCCTGGCTCAACAGCAACATGTCCGCCTACGCCGATTGGGCAAAGGCGAACAACAGCCTGCTGGTGATCACCTGGGACGAGGACGACAACGGCGACAACAACCAGATCCCAACCGTCTTCTACGGCGCGAACGTCAAAACCGGCGCATTCGGCGAGCCGGTCACCCATTACAGCGTGCTGTCCACGCTGGAGCAGATGTATGGGCTGAACAAGACCGGGAACGCAGCGAGCGCCCCGGCGATCACAGACATCTGGGCCTGAGCCATCCTCACCCACCACAGAACAGAAGCTAGAGAGATATACCCGTGGGGACGCCCACCGACGTCGCGACGCCGTCGCGCACCTGTTCCAATAGCGACCGCTGGACTTGTGTCGCAAACCGATTCAGGGGTTAATACGTCACAGTGACGAAATTGCCTGGGCTGTCATCTATCTTCGAGCTGCGGTGTGCTTCGCCGCTCGGGTCATAGAAGAGGCCGGTGTCGCGACCACTCGGGCAGATCGCGCCGCGCAGGGCGCATGACACCCGGCTAGGTTTGATCTTTCCGTATCTGCTTGAAGTACCAGATGGATGCGCCGGTCGATAGCGCCATCAGGGCCAAGACCAGCATCACCGTAACGAGTCCGCAGACCGCACTAGATGGTGTGACGCAATAATTTCTAAAGAAATTGTGTCACAACGGCTTTCGCCGAGAATACGTTATTATGTCAGGTAGAGGTCCAACTCCGCTGTCCCCCAACGGCTGTAACCCACCGATAATCAGCGCCGCGCAGTGGTTTACGTTATCGTGAAGCCGGGGTGACTGGCGAAAGCGTTGTCTAGCAGAAAATTGCCTCGCTGTTTGGCCGATTGCTGTAACGCAGTCGTGGTGCGCGCACCGGCTGCATAGAACCACCAGAGGTAAAGCACGTCGAACATCCAGGCACCCTGATAATCCCAACTGGAGTCGGCTCCGCTCTTGCCGACGGGAAAGGCCGACCACGACGGGAAATTGGCATCATGGCTCTTGCCGCCGAAGTGGCGCGACTCGTGCACCAGCGTCGCCGCGCGCCCCACGACGTCGCGCTGGTAAAAGAACGGCAGATACAGTTCGACGCGCGAGTTCGAGCCACCTGTGAAGGTGGTGGCGTTGGCAGTGCCATCGCCGCATCGGGCGGTTACGTCGTGCATCTGGTCACGGACATAGTGGCGTCCCCAGTGCAGCATGTTGTTGGAGTAATCGTCGTTGTTGTAGTCGTCAGCCGAGTAGTTCAGCAGCCAGAACGCGGCGAAGGTGCGAGACAATGGGAGATCGCTGTTGCAGCAGTCGTCATAACCAAAACCGTTGTGCCACGAGTCGTAATTGAAGCTGTGCGTATTCCAGCACCAGTCGACAAATGCCTGCCAGCAGGCCCGCGGCCCATACAGGCTGTCTCCGCTGCTGTTGTTGTCGTGCGCGGGGACCGTACAGTTGGCCACAAGCGGATCCCTCCGGATTGGGTTATCTTCTGCGCGGCGGCTTCCTCGTCTTGGGAACGCCACCGGGCAATGTCGGAGCGGGTTCGGTTTCGATGGAACGCGCTTGCTCGCTGAGAAATCGCCGAGGGTCGGGTACCTGTGGAACGCGATCCACCCTAGGCGTGGAAAGCGTCAACAGGAAATGCTGATCGGGAGGTAACTCGGCCCGGATCCGGTCGCGGAGATTCCTGAATCGTTTGGTTTCGCGCAATGCTTGGACGGCGGCTCGGCGGATTGAAATCGAGGGCTGTTTCAGGGCGCGCAAAAGCGTGTCCACGGCCTCATCGCTTCCTTCGGAGGCCAGGTGACCGATGGCTTCGATGGCCGTGGTCCGCAGGATGGTTTCCTCACCAACGATGGAGAATCCGTGGCTCGGCTCCCTAGGCTCCGGCGGTATCGGCGTTTCAACGACGTAACTGAGAAAGGCGAGAGCGGACTGATGCTTCAACTCGCCGGCCGCAAATACTAGCGCCCAGCGCAGCGGGTAGTCGTGGGCGTGAACGCTGCCGTAGGCGGCGGCCAACTGTACTGTCGCGGCCTCCGGATACCGACGCAGGTCCGCGAGGGCTCGCTGATAGTTCTCCTCTGCGTCGTCGGCAACCTGAACTGCCGCTCGCAAATAGTTGCTGATCGCGGCGCTGGTGCGGGAAACGGCCTGGGATTGGCTGGACTCGGCGTGGGAAAGGGCGTCGTCGGTTGATGGACTCGGCACGTTGTCGGCGCTCACAAGTCCCCCTCGCTGAAAGGCTTACCTGCGGATACTGGTGAGTATAGCGGCGCTGGCGCAGGCGCCGAGGCGTGCTTGGGGGCTACGGAGTGTTTCTGTGTTGCTCGAACTGCGGCGATGCCTTGCTTATCACCGATGAAACGTTTAATTCGCTTGCGACACTGCTAGTTTCACCATAGTGATGGATAATTATCATTATCCATGAAGCAGTGCTCGTTTTCGTCAGATGAATCACCGGTCCCCTCGCAGCTGGCGTTCGGCGGGCGGAGCACATTCTGCGTTACCCGCCGGTCGAGATCCTGCCCGAGTTCCCCAAACAACGGGTGTGGGTTCCGATGCCCGGCAACCACGGGGGCCTCCGCATCACGCTGCATCAGGGATTCCTCGAGGTGATCAGCTGGAACAGCGCCAAGAAAGGTTTGGGCCGCGCGCACGTGGTCGCCGCCGCCGACATAATCGAAGTTGACCACGGATTCATTTAACGCTCACGACACGAGCGTGTTTTGTCAAACATCTTCTACGGCAACACTTTCGACCACCGGCGCAACCCGCCTAGCTGACCGCGGCCGCTATCAGAAGCTGGTTTGGGGCTCCGTCATAGCCATCGTGGATATAGAGCCGTCCAGCGCCACCAAATTGATCGCTTCTTGCGTGGCTTGACTACGGAGACACCATCGCCCTGGCCGAGCAGTTGGTTTACTAGATAACCCCAACGCACCGCCCACGGAGGGCTGGTGCCGTGACTACCGAGACTTCGGGCACAGAAGTTCTGGATGGTTTCTGTCGGGGTCCTCCCTTATCCTGGAGTCGCTCACGAGCGGACGGCTGTTGGGGTACCTGGCCCGCCGTCCCGGCAACCGCGCTTCCACTGCACGGTGCCCCAGGGGAAGAGCTGGCACGTGACGCGTGCAAGTGGTGGACGCCCGAGGGCGGCGTTGCCAGGAATGGCGAAAAAATGACCGAGCGAAAGCTGAGCGCTACGGACGCGGCGCTACGCGAGCGTATTACCGAGTTGTCCGTGCATGTTCCTTGCGGGGGGTTGCGGGGTCCGTTGCAGCGAAAAAGCTTGGCGTACCCGGACTTGCCGGTGAGGTGGCAGTCGTGCCGGGACGAGGACTCCCCCGAGGAGTGGGAGGGCTGCGACGTCTCGCGAGAGTACGACCTGTGCATCATCTGCTTCCGAGCCACTGCCGGCGGCCGATCCCGCTGGGCATGGCTGGCCTGTGACGACTGCCGTGCCGTCAACACGGCACTGGAATCGGCGTGGGGCTTCCGCCCGTTCGCCCTCGGACGGCACAGTCTTATGAACGGAATCGGCGTTCGCGGCGGTAGTCCGCCCGACGTCCAGGATGCGCACACCGCCCGGCTCGCGGCGTTCCTACGAGGCGATGACCGCCTGCGGGAGTGGACGACACAGGAGTACTGGCGGTTGGCGAGCAGGTTCGACCCGCTCGCCGACATACCCCTGAGGGTTTGGCAACAGGAATGGGCGCCCGGCCCAAGTGCATCGGTGGACGCCTTCTCGCGTCTGACCGGGCTCGAACGCCCCGGACGATCAAATCTCTGAAGGAGGCACGACATTTGAGCGCGACTACAACGGAAGGCGGTTCGCCGAGAGCGCTCCGCGACGCCCTCACCAAAATCAACCCGCCCGACAGTGCGCACTAATTTGGCCGAAGTCGGGTTTCAGGAACAAGAGAATCTGTGGACCGGCCAACAGGTGGGAGGCATGGGCGTACCCTCGGGCAGCTCATCGAGCTCACGGTAGGCGGCGTCGCAAGCTCTCAGCGACGTGCTGCGGCGCCTTCTCGCCCGAACCGTAACGCTCCCTGACCCACACGAACAGGCGTCGCCAGTGCTGCTTGGTTGGCTGGGGTGTTGCGCCTAACGCAATCCACACGTCCCGGGGAGCGCCGACCGACTGCCTGGTCGGGTCAGAGAACCGAAAGACTTTTCTCGGGCCCGTTACCCTGCTCGCCACCGGCAGCAATTTGTTGCTGTAGCTGACGACGCTAATCGCCGGCAACGCTTGACCAGAGACCTAAGACCCGGCGCGCCGGGCCGAAGGCCACCGCACCGTCCCCCTTACAACGCGGTGCGCTGACCATTCACCCTGTGAGCCACACGTCTCGCGGCTAGCCCATCGCGTACTGCACGACAGGTTCGGTGAAAACCTCGCCGCCCGAAATGATGGTTAACCCGCTAGTGCGCACCTGGTATCTGGTCCCATCGGACGGATTGACGACATCGAATCCCGCCGCTACGGGCGTGGCGCCGCCGAGCTCGATGGGAGCGGTGTCGCTCAGGCGCACCCCTTTGTAGTAGTAGCCGCCCGAGCCGGACCGGCACACAACTAGTACCGACATCGTCGTGCGCTCTATCATCGCCGCGTTGTCAACGCCATCGCAGCGGGCAGCGGGATAGCCGAGGAAGCCTTGGCCGTCGGCGCCTGCGATGGGGATGGGCCTCTGCGCAGGCGTTGGAACGGTCACGGGCACAGGAGAATTCGACGTGACCGTCTCGGTGTTGGTGACCGTCTCGGTGCCAGGTGGCTGCGGGCCCTGGGTCTGCACCACCTGCGGACGGGCGGTGAAATAGATGACCCCGCCGAGCACGACGAGAGCCGCGATGGTGATCGCCGTACGTGTCCACGCCTCTGAACCCTCGCTGACGGCGCCCACCTGTAATGCCACCACCGACCCTGTGACGCACAGAGCCACCGAAGACACCGCCACCAGCCACAGGCCCCATTCGACGTGCACCCCGAACCAATGTTGGCTGGCGGACACCACGTCGTGGATGTCGATGACCGCGATGACCAGACACACCAGCCCGGCGATAGGCGCAACCCAGGCCAGCGGAACCAGCCCTCGCGGGCCGAAACCTGCTCTGCCGCGGTTCAACAGAGTGAACAGCGCGACGGCCGATATCGCGCCGATCACCAGCGTCGGGGTCCCGTGGAACCACCCGCCACTAAGGGTGAGGACCACCAGAACGCTCGCCCACGGCGCAGCGCTTCCGACGATGATGCCCACACTTGCGGCGATGGCTGCGATCAGATTCGGAAGGTAGTACGGGCCGACGTCAAGCTTGCGCTGCGGCAGCGGTGTGGTCATATCGTCCACTGCTGCCCCGCTTCACGCCGGACCTCGAGCACCAACGAGCGAGAAGGCGCGGCGTACCGTGAGGAGCAGTCGACGTCCAGCACTCGTCTGCTCCGCACCGCCCGGCAGGACGTCCTGCTTCGCCGACCCGGCTGTCCGGCACTCCGGCTTTCACCCCGCAATGATCTAACCCCTCCCATCGCTGTCAGTAGATGTACACGACGGCGTTGTTGCCGCCAGTACACACCACAAGAGTCCCGTTGGGGGCGCACACCATAGGATACGGCTGCTGCATGACCGGGCTCCACGCGCTGACCGACCGGGAAGCCCCCCGGGGTCCGCTCTCGCCGTAGGCTTTTCGAACCTCTTCCGCGAACGCGCACGACGTTGAGGGGCTGCCGGGCGGAGGGATGCCCGCTGCCGAAGTGGTATAGCCGTTGATCGCTCCAAACACCGGCTGGCACGGTGTGCTGTAGGGCGGCAGAGTCGCCTGCGGAGGTGCGCCCGCAACGGTAGGAGAAGGGGACATCACCGTCTCGGTGCGGGTGGGGGTGTTGGTGACCGTCTCGGTGTTCGGCGGTTGCGGGCCCTGGGTCTGCACCACCTGCGGACGGGCGGTGAAATAGATGACCCCGCCGAGCACGACGAGAGCCGCGATGGTGACCGCCGTGCGTGTCCACGCCTCTGAACCTTCGCTGAGCTTGCTGACCTGCAGAGCAACGACCGATCCCGTCGCGCACAGCACCACGGAGCAGACCGTGACCAGCCACAGACCCCACTCGATCTGCACTCCGAAATACTGGTGGCTGGCGGTCACCACTTCGTGGATGTCGATGACGGCGATGACCAGGCACACCAGCCCGGCGATGGGGCCGACCCAGGCGAGCGGAACTACCCATCGCGGGCCGAAGCCCGCTCTTCCCCGGTTCAACAGAGTGAACAACGCGACGGCCGAAACTGACGCGAGCACCAACGTGGGAGTCCCATGGAACCAACCGCCGCTTAGGGTCAGCACCATCGAAACGCTGGCGAACGGGCCGACGCTCGCGACGAGCACGCCGATACTCGCCGCGATGGCCGCGATCAGATTCGGTAGGTAGTACGGGCCAGCGTCAAGCTCTCCCAGAGGCAACTGATGAACCGGTGGCTGAGCTGGGCGCGAAGGATCTGGGGGTGCTCCGTGCGCGTCGACAGGAAATTGCTGGCCGTTCTCAAGGCCGGCCATCGATGGATGGTCTTTCCCTCTGAGCCTCCATTGGCGAACCGCCGCCCTTCGCCGGTCTTACACGGAGTGTTCCCCTGAATGCGCAGGATAACGCAGTGAGAGGCTTCACTCAGCGCTTTTGGCCACCACGGCTGCCGCGGCCCTCGGGCCAGAGGTCAGTCGTGGCTTTCGCGACGTTGCGTTTCGTGCCACCGCCGGTCGCTTACCGTGGCGAACCTTCTGAGTGAGGTAGGCGCTTAGCTTAGCGCCCGCTCGCGCTGACTCGACGGATTCGGCCAGCGACCAACGGATTATGAGCCCGTCGGGTCCTTCGCCGGCCGGACGGTGGGTAGGCCCGCTATAACACTGCGTCCGCCCGGGCCAAGGGCCGGGATGTGCGGGGAATGGTTCACCTCGACCGCGGTTACCAGCCGCAAGATGTCACGGCACGCGCCGCGCGCCGGCCCGCCTTCAGCGTGGGAGCAAACCAGCCCCTTGGCCCCATTTGGCCCCATATTGGCCCCATGGAGCTAGAGGATCTCGGGCAAGATTTGACTTTTGAGGGAATTTTAGCCCTCTGAGCTGCGCTGATTGTGGTGGCCAGGGGCGGGATCGAACCGCCGACCTTCCGCTTTTCAGGCGGACGCTCATACCGACTGAGCTACCTGGCCCCGAAGGCACGGACTCGTGCCCCGCCGCGATGGCGACCCTGACGGGACTCGAACCCGCGACCTCCGCCGTGACAGGGCGGCGCGCTAACCAACTGCGCCACAGGGCCTTGCTTGTACCGCTTCCATTATGGCGGTCGTCGTACCCCCTACGGGATTCGAACCCGCGCTACCGCCTTGAAAGGGCGGCGTCCTAGGCCGCTAGACGAAGGGGGCCAAGCCGAATCTCTCCGGAGTACTCGCAACACACTCACGCTGGGAGCCAAGCTAGCTTAGGGCACCGCTCCCCCAATCCTCAAACGAGTACCACGGTGCCACGCAGTATTCTGTGGCTCGCGCCCCTATAGCTCAGTTGGTAGAGCTACGGACTTTTAATCCGCAGGTCCTAGGTTCGAGTCCTAGTGGGGGCACACGCGTTTTGTGTTACCTCGGCCGCTGGTTGACGTTTCGGCTCCGGCTGATGGTTGACAGTGTTTCGGCTGATTCTTTACAGCGGTTCCGGTCGATCCTTGACGTTCACTTCATGAAGGAGTTGAGCGTGGCCGAGCAGAGGTATCAGGCCGTGATGGCAGCTACCGGCGGGACTCAGATAGTGGGCGTCTGGTAGCTCACCCGTTGTTCGTCGGCGGGCAGGAAATGTCTACCCAGAGGGTGGCGAACTGCTTCGCGACGGCGCTTCCCGGATCGTCCGGATGGACACCGGTGACGATGCACTCTGACAGCGGGGCGGTCCTGCTCCCGTTGAAGGCCACGTTGTACCCCAGCGCTTGCAGCCTGTTGACCGTGTCCTGGGCCGAGCCAGCGTTCGAGGGCGCTGCGCCGGCACCCGGCGCCAACCCGAACACGGCGCCGGCCAGGGCGCCCACAGCAACTGTGATGTGAACGGATCTCTTCATCGTCGAACCCTTCCTCGAGTTGGCAACTTGCCCTGGGTAAACCGTCAGCACCTCACGTCGACGTACACCGTTGTGTGGCGGAGCTTTTCGGCGGGTCCACCACGACCTCCGGTGACCCTCTCCGCGACGGCCGGGCTGGGTCGGACCGCGGTCGCCATCGCCAGCGCCGGCCCCGCTAGTGCCGTCCTCATCGCAGCGACCTCCACGCAGCCGGTAAGTTTGCCATACAGACGTTATCTGTTAATCCATTGTTAACCCAGATGGGTGGATTGTCACGAACTTCGTAGACTTTCCGGTCTGTGAGTCGCGTTCGACCTGCACGTTCTCACTGGCAGGACGGTCGCCGGCAGGGCCAGTGCATCGGAAAGACGGTGCTGTCCTTATGTGGAACCGTCAGCGCCGGAACGACTTTCGTGCAACCAGCAGTCGAGCGGCGATCTCAGTCGCCGTGACCCCGGCCCGGGTGGCCGTGCTTGCCCGGCTTGGGGAGCGGCGGCTCCTCGACCGGCGTCGGCGTAAGCGCCGTCGTCGGGGGCATCGTGGTCGGGATGGGCACCGGGGCGCTGGTGGGAACGGATTTGGGCGGACTCGACGCGAACGGCGAGTCGAACACCACCAACACAGCGGCAAGCAGGAACGCGGCTATCACGGCTGCCACGCCGAGGAGCTTGCGATTCCGCCTTGCCCACGACCACCCCGCAAGGGGGGCATACGTCGGCGGCGGCAGCAGCGGCGCGTCCAGGATTAGCGTCGGCGGCCGTGCCGGAATCGGTGGCATCGTGGCAGGCAGCGGGCCCGACAGGGCCGCTCGCATCGCCGGCGCATTCGGGAACCGCCAGGCAGGGTCGCGTGCCATCGCGCGTTCGATCACCGCCGCGAGCGCCGGGTCCACATCGGGCCGCAACACCGCCAACGGGGGTGGCGGCTCCTCGAGGATCGCGCGGGCCAACGCGCCGAGGTTTTCGCGCATGAACGGCCTGCGACCGGTCAGCGCCTCGTATCCCACGACGCCTAGGGAGTAGAGGTCATCGGACGGAGTGGCCGGGTTGCCCATCAGGCGTTCCGGACTCAGGTACGCCATCGTGCCGACGACCTCACCGGTCCTCGTGTACCCGGCGTCGGCGGTCTTCGCGATCCCGAAGTCGGAGACCTTCGCCTCGCCGTCGCCGGTGAGCAAGATGTTGCCGGGCTTGATGTCGCGGTGCAGGATCCCCGCCCCGTGCGCCGCGGCAAGCGCGCCGAGCACGTCGTCAAGGACAGACCTGACCAGCGGTTGCGGCAGCGGACCCCACGCGATGTAGTCGGCCAGCGACGTCCCCGGCAGCCGCTCCATCACAATGAAGGGCCTTCCACTGTGTTCGCCGGTGTCATGGACGGCGACGATGTGCGGGTGGCTCAGCCCGGCGGCAGAGCGAGCCTCCGCTTCAAAGCGGTCGCGCGATTCGGGGTGATTCGCGAAGCCCGGGTGAAGCAGCTTGATCGCGACCGCCCGGCCCAGACGGGTATCCCAGCCGTCGCGCACCTCGGCCATGCCCCCCCGACCCAGGACCCCTCGCAGCTCGTAGCGGCCACCGAGTAGCTCGGAGGCCATCACGTTGCCCACGTTAGCGTCAATTGAAAATGGGGCGAATGCCCCATGTGCGGACGGGGCCGCGGTCGAAGTATTCGGTGCATGACCCGAACTCTTACTCCCGGCGACGAAGCCACCGCCGTCGTCGACAACCCCACCCTGCCGCCCGGCGACAACGAACGGGTCGTCGGCTTCGGCGTGATGGGCCTGCCCTTCACCAGCGGCCACTACCTTGCCTTGCGCGACTTCACCGCGACGACGTTCTCCGCTGGCTACCGCTCCGTGTGGCACCGCGACCCGTCGGGCCGGTGGACTTTCTACGCCACCACGCCGGGCCAGCTCAGCTGCTCCAGATACTTCAGCTCGGCCGCAGCAGTCCCACCCGTCCAATGCGACATCGACGTGACGTGGCTGACCCCGTGGTCGCTGCGCATCCGGATGGACACGGCGCTCGACTGGCACATCGACATCACGACATCGCCAACCACGCGCCTGATGACGGCGATCGGTTCTCGGCTGCCTGAGGCCGCGTGGACCAGCCGGCCTTTCCTCGCGATGATGAGCCGGGCGGCCGGACCGATGCTCGGCGTCGGACAGGTCCGACTGGCCGGCACCGCGCCGAACGGCCAGGAGTTCATGATCGCGTCGAAGAAGGTGTGGGCGGTGAAGGATTCACACGCCGTCTTGAGGGGCGAGGACCTGGGCGCGGTGGGACCGCTCGACAAGCAGGCGCGTCTGCGCGATTTCCGGCTGCCGCAGCGCGGCATCTGCGTGGTCGGTCACAGCCTTTTCGACACGTTCGACGCCGCACGGCACATCAGCGCCGCACAATCAGCGGATGACCCCACCGCCGATGCGGAGGTCGTCTGAGTTGCCCACCCGCGCCGAAATGCTGGCGGCGCTGTCGGTGGCGATCGACCTCGGCCTGGGCCAGCCCGCCGAGCACATGCTCCGGGCCACGCTGATCGCCACCAAGCTCGCTGACCGGCTGGGCCTGGACCGCCGCCAGCGCGATGCGGTCTACTACACGACGCTGATCATGTGGATCGGGTGCCACGCCGACTCGCACGAGTACGCCCGGTGGTTCGGCGACGACATCTCGGTGCGCCGCGACGCCTACCTGGTCGACTGGTCGGGCCTGCCCTATTTGCGCTTTCTGTTGGGCAGTGTCGCGCGCGGCGAGCCGTGGATGCAGCGGTTGAAGACGATGTCCGCGCTGATGTTGAATGCGCGGGGGCAGCTGGCCCAGATGATCCACTCGCATTGCACGTCGGCGGCGTTGCTGGCCGAAGGCATCGGCCTGCACGCCGACGTATGTGACGCTCTGCCTTACACATTCGAGCGTTTCGACGGCGGCGGGCTGCCTCGCGGCGTGCGGGGCGGCGCGATTCCGGTGCAGATACGGGTCGCGCAGCTTGCCGACATGGTCGAGGTGCATGACCGCGCCTACGGTCATGACGGCGCGGTGGCGATGGCCCGCAGCCGGCGCGGCGGCCAGTTCGATCCGCAGATCGTCGACGTGTTCGCCGAACACGCAGCCGAGATTCTCGCGGACCACCGCAGCGATGCATGGTCGGAGGCCCTGCGTGAGGCCCCCGACCGACACGAGCGGCTGGACAGCGAGTCACTGGACTCACTGCTCATGGCGCTCGGTGACTTCGTCGACCTGAAGTGTCCTTTCCTGCTTGGCCATTCGCGCGCGACGGCCGTGCTGGCGGCCGACGCCGCGAGGGCCGCGGGCCTGGACACGGGGAGGGTCCACATGGTGCGGCGGGCCGGTCATCTCCACGACCTCGGTCGCATCGGGATCTCGAATCAAATCTGGTCGAAGGCAGGACCACTCACCGCCGCGGAGTTCGAGCGGGTGCGGTTACACCCGTATCTGACCGTGCGAATACTGCACCAGGTCAACGGACTTGAAGAAGTGGCACAGCTCGCCGGCAATCATCACGAACGCCTGGACGGCTCGGGGTACCCGCGCGGTTTGTCCGGCAGCGCGTTGAGTCTGGCCGACCGCATTTTGGCCGCCGCGGTCTGCTACCAGTCGGCCCGGGAGCCACGTCCATACCGGGAGGCGCTCGATCCACCGGCCGCCGCGCGGCGGTTGCGTGAGCAGGCACGGGCGGGGGCGCTGGATGCTGTTGCCGCAGAGGCTGTTCTGCAAGCCGCAGGTCATGAGCCAGCCGGAGCGGGCAGCCGTCCGGACGGATTGACCGGCAGGGAGGTCGAGGTGCTCTGCCTCGTCGCACGCGGCGCATCGAACAAGGAGATCGCCGAGTCGCTGGTGATCAGCGAGAAGACGGCGCGCAACCATGTCGAGCGGACGTACGCCAAGATCGGCGTCTCGAACCGGATCGGCGCGAGCATGTACGCGCTCCAGCACGGCCTGGTCAGCCCGGTGAACTGACGGCATATCATCGAAGCCAGTGCTCGACCGGCCACTCAGACCACCGTTTTGGCAGCGCCACCCATGGCTCACCGGCGCCGCCTTGTTCATCGTCTGCTGGCCACTCGTCCACGGCTGGTTCGTCCCCGTCGTCGCCGTCGCCCTCACCGCCACGCTCGCCTACATCGCCCGGCGAAGGCGAGCGCTGGCACGACGCGACGCCGGCTTGCGCGCCCGCGCCGATTTCGAGCACCGGCTCAATCTCGCCGGTGATCCCCGCGGTATCTACGGCCGCTATCCCCCGGTTCAACCGGGCTGGTTCCCCGATCCGATGCACCCGCGGCTACTGCGCTATTTCGACGGGTCGGCCTGGACGCCCTTCACCGGGCAGTAGTGCGTCGGCTTGTCGCGCTCGTCGAGCGGCGGCAGGTTCCGCCGCGGCGTGTGCACGAGCGGGCTGTCGGCGGGAAGGCGCCCGGTCACGCGGTCCCAGGCGGCTCGCGCACGCGGGTGCATCCGCTTGCGCCTGGGCACCAGCTTGAACACCAGATTCACCGCTTCGCCGAAGCGCCGGTGCAGCCATTCGTCGCGCGCCGACCAGGTGTAGCCCATCAGCTCCCGCACCGGCGGGTCGTACAGCCCCACGGTGAGCCACACGAAGAACGGTGCCAAGATCTTGCGCTGCGCATGCCACACCCAGTCCGGGACCCGGTGCGCGAACGGCGGTTTCGGCAACTCGGTGAGGTCCAGCACCGCGCGGGCCGCGAAGTTGTTCTCCAGTACCTCGCGGCACATGTGGTCCCAGTAGACCTGGAACTCCTCCCACGTCTTCGGCACCGGCCGCATGCTCATCCCGTACATGCTGTACCAGTCGATGTGTTCGGTGAACAGTTGTCGGCGCTGCGCGTCGGTGATGCCGCCGCAGAACCTTTCGGCGACGATCAGCGTCCCGACGAAGAAGGTCGCGTGCGCCCAGTAGAAGACATCGGGGTTCAACGCGTGATACCGACGGCCCTGCGCGTCGACGCCCTTGATCGTGACGTGGTACTCGCGGACCTGCGCACCCGTCATCGGCGCGCGGTCGCCGTCGAACACCACGCCGCCGATCGGGTACAGCGACCGCAGCAGCCGCGGCCAACGCTCCCGGAAGAAGGTCGAGTGCTGCTCGACGGCCGCGCCGAGCTGCGGATGCATGTTCTGCATCGACCCGGCCCACGGGCCCTGCAGCATCCCGCGCCAGTCACCGAAATATTTCCAGGTCAGCGAGTCGGGCCCGAGCGGGCGCGGCGGCAGTTCGCTGGTCATCGCGGTAGCCGCGGACGTATCTTGTGTCACTGGTGACGTTCCCATCAGCGCGAGGGTCGAAATTCTGACTACGTGCGTTGTCATTATGAGTCTAGGAGTGGTGTGATTTCCGGTCAACGACGGGGTCGGTGGTCGGGCGTTCCGATCGAGGACCGCCAGGCTTTGCGCCGCGACGAGCTCGTCGCGGCCGGGGTCAAATTGTTGGGAAGCGAGGGCGGTCCGGGGCTGACCGTACGCGCGGTGTGCCGCGCGGCCGGACTGACGGAGCGTTATTTCTATGAAAGCTTCGCCGATCGAGACGAATTCGTCCGCGCCGTGTACGACGACGTGTGCACCCGGGCGATGGCGACGCTGGAAACCGCCGCCACCCCGCGCGAGGCGGTGGAACGGTTCGTGGCATTGATGGTCGACGACCCGGTGCGCGGACGCGTGCTTCTGCTGGCGCCGGAGGGTGAACCCGTCCTGACCCGCTCCGGAGCGGAATGGATGCCCAACTTCATCAACCTGCTGCAGCGCAAGCTCACCAGGATCACCGATCCGGTGGTGCAGAACATGGTGGCCACCGGGCTGATCGGCGCATTGACGGCACTGTTCACCGCGTACCTGGGCGGCCGACTGGCGGCCACCCGCGAGCAATTCATCGATTACTGCGTCGCGATGCTGATGAGCCGCGCCGCGTCGCAGAGCCCGGCCTAGCGCTCGTTCTCCGCCGTGACCTCGGCCTCGGATTGCGCCTGCTGCGCGGCGACGGCGTCACGGACCGCGGCCGCGGCCGGCAGGTTGTCGGCGGCCGAGTATCCCGGGTTGGTCGCCGACGCCGGCCGGGGATAGCAGTTCAGGTTGACCAGGACGAATACCCCTCGTGCTTCACCCATCTGGTCATAGAAGGTCGGTCATGATGTGCTGACCACATAACAGTCGCTTTGCGGCAGCTTGTCGCCGACCACGGTGGCCACGACGGGTGTGTAGCTGGCGTCCGAGAGGGCGGTCTTCGCGTCGGAGTACGGCTTGCCGACCACGTCAGGCGGCGGTCCGGCAGCAGCGACGCCGGCGCCGATCAGGGGCGTTGAAGCGACCGCAGCCGCCGCCGCACCTGCGACAATTGCCATGATGATCTTCACGTTCTCGACGACTCCGGATGTGCTGTCAATACCCTGTCAGTTGGCTGGTGGGGATCGTACCGCGCACCAACCCCGGCCGCAGGGCCGATGTGGCCGATTCGCATGCGCCGTGAGGCGACTTGAATGAGACTGGCTTACACAGATATATTGAGTGCAACCACAAGGTACAGATAACTGGAGGGGCCATGTCGCAAGACCTGACCGATCTACAGCTACTGCACGAGCTCGAGCCTGTCGTCGAGGCGAACCTCAACCGGCACCTGGCGATGCGCAAGGACTGGAACCCGCACGACTACATCCCATGGTCGGACGGCCAGAACTACTACGCACTCGGCGGCAAGGATTGGGACCCCGAGGAGTCCCGGCTATCCGAGGTCGCCCAGGTGGCGATGGTGCTGAACCTGCTGACCGAGGACAACCTCCCGTCGTATCACCGCGAGATCGCGATGAACTTCGGCATGGACGGCGCCTGGGGCCAATGGGTGAACCGCTGGACCGCCGAGGAGAACCGCCACGGCATCGCGCTTCGCGACTACCTGGTGGTCACCCGCGCGGTCGACCCGGTTGACCTGGAAAAGCTCCGTGTCGAGCAGATGACCCGCGGCTTCAGCCCGGGCCAGAACCAGCAGGGCGACCTCTTCGCGGACAGCCTGTTCGACTCCGTCATCTACGTGACGTTCCAGGAGCTGGCCACCCGGGTGTCGCACCGCAACACCGGTCGGGCGTGCAACGAGCCTATTGCCGACCAGCTGCTGGCCCGGGTCTCCGGCGATGAGAACCTGCACATGATCTTCTACCGGGACGTGACCGAGGCCGGTTTCGACATCGCGCCGGACCAGGCGATGACGTCGCTGCACCGCGTGCTGCGCAACTTCAAGATGCCCGGCTTCACGGTTCCCGGGTTCCGCCGCAAGGCGGTTGTCATCTCGGTCGGCGGCGTGTACGACCCGCGCATCCACCTCGACGACGTCGTGATGCCGGTGCTGAAGAAGTGGCGCATCTTCGAGCGCGAGGACTTCTCCGGCGAGGCCGCCCGGATGCGTGACGACCTTGGTCTGCTGGTCGAGGAGCTGGAAGAGGCGTGCGACAAGTTCGAGGTCGCCAAGCAGCGCCGGCGGGAACGCGAGGCCCGCATGGCGGAGAAGTTGACCGCCAAGAAGGTCCTCGCCTCCGACGGAACGCTGACACTCAGCGGGCGGTAACCGCATTGCGGATCGGTTCCATCGCGCTGCGCAGCCCGGTGGTGCTGGCCCCGATGGCCGGGGTCACCAACGTCGCATTCCGCACGTTGTGTCGCGAACTCGAACGTGAGCGTGCCGGGACCGTCAGCGGGTTGTACGTGTGCGAGATGGTCACCGCTCGTGCCCTGGTGGAGCGTGACCCGGTCACGATGCACATGACGACGTTCGCGCCGGACGAGCAGCCGCGATCGCTGCAGCTGTACACCGTCGACCCGGGGACGACGTACGCCGCGGCCCGGATGATCGCCGTCGAGGGCCTGGCCGACCACATCGACATGAACTTCGGCTGCCCGGTACCCAAAGTCACCCGGCGCGGCGGCGGCGCGGCGCTGCCGTTCAAGCGGCGGCTCTTCGGGCAGATCGTCGCCGCGGCGGTTCGCGCCACCGAGGGCACCGGCATCCCCGTCACGGTCAAGTTCAGGATCGGCATCGACGACGAACACCACACCCACCTCGATGCCGGGCGGATCGCGGCCGAGGAGGGCGCCTCGGCCGTCGCGCTGCACGCCCGCACGGCCGCGCAGCGTTACTCCGGCACCGCCGACTGGGAGCAGATCACCGCGCTCAAGGAGCATGTGACCGCGGTCCCGGTGCTGGGCAATGGCGATATCTTCGACGCCGACGACGCGCTGGCCATGATGGCCAAGACCGGCTGCGACGGGGTGGTGATCGGTCGCGGCTGCCTCGGCCGCCCGTGGCTTTTCGCCGAGCTTTCCGCCGCCTTCACCGGCACGCCCGCACCCGTCCCGCCCACGCTCGGCGAGGTCGCCGACATCGTCCGCCGACACGGCGAGCTGCTGGCCGCCCACTTCGGCGAGGACAAAGGCATGCGAGACATCCGCAAGCACATCGCCTGGTACCTGCACGGCTTCCCCGCCGGCGCCGACCTTCGTCGGGCATTGGCGCTGGTCAAGACGCTGAATGAGCTGGAATCGCTGCTGCGCCGCCTCGATCCCGACGTACCGTTCCCGTCGGCGGCGACGGGACCGCGGGGGCGTCAGGGGTCGCCGGCGTCCGTCGCGCTGCCGGACGGATGGCTGACCGATCCCGACGACTGCACCGTGCCCGCGGGTGCGGACGTGATGCACTCTGGTGGCTGAACCGAGACGGTCTCGACATCACGGCCCTCGTTGCGTCTCAGTACGATGTGTGTTTTGCGAGGCGAAAGGCAACGCGCGCCGAGGCACGTGCGCCGACGCGCGGCCACGTTCGGACTCGGAGGGCCGGTAGGACATGAGTGACGGCGATAACGCCACTCCCCGACCACGCCGCGCATCCGAAGGCTCCCAGGACGACGATGCCAACCAGGGGGTTACCCGATCACCGCGGCCGTCGTTCGGTGCCGCGCCGTGGGAACGCAGCGGAATTTTCGCCGATCGCCCGTCCGCGGTGGACGACGACTTCGGCAGCGGAAACCACGCGGCCGACAACAACGGCGTCAGCGTCGCCGATCTGATCGCCAAGGTCGGCGGTATAGAAGGCGGGCGTGCGTCGCGGCGCCGGGCCGAACCGGAGCCGGATGCGCCGGCCAGCGGGCCCGCCTGGCACGACGTGGAGACGACGACGATCCTGCCGAGCGCTGCGTCGGAGCCCGCTGGAAAGCGCAAGCATCATCCGCTGATGTTCACCGCCCGCGCGGTGGCCACGCTGATCGCCGTGGTGGCTTTGGCCATGACGGGCGGGGCCTATCAGTGGCAGGCGTCGAAGAACGCGCGGCTGCGGACCATCTCGGCACTCGACCCGAACTCGCGCGACGTCAAGGATCCGAACGCCCAGTACGGCGACGAAAACTTTCTGATCGTCGGGGTTGACAGCCGCGCCGGCGAAAACAGCGCCATGGGCGCGGGTGACACGCAGGACGCCGGCGGCGCCCGGTCGGACACCGTGATCCTGGTCAACATCCCGGCCAGCCGGAAACGCGTGGTGGCGATCTCGTTCCCGCGCGACCTGGCGATCAAGCCGACGCAGTGCGAGGCCTGGGACTCCGACACCGGCAAGTACGGCCCGGTGTACGACGACAAGACCGGGACCTACGGGCCCGACCAGGTGGACACCGAGACCAAACTGAATTCGGCGTACTCGTTCGGGGGGCCGAAGTGCCTGGTCAAGGTCATCCAGAAGCTGTCGGGGTTGTCGATCAACCGGTTCATGGCCATCGATTTCGCCGGCTTCGCGAAGATGGTCGACGCGGTGGGCGGCGTGGCGGTGTGCAGCACCACCCCGCTGAAGGACTACGAGCTGGGCACGGTTCTCGATAAGGCCGGGTCGCAGGTCATCGACGGGCGCACCGCGTTGAACTACGTGCGGGCGCGACAGGTCACCACCGAGGTCAACGGGGACTATGGCCGCATCAAACGCCAGCAGCTGTTCTTGTCGTCGCTGCTGCGCGCGATGATCTCCCGCGAGGTGTTCTTCAGCCTCACCAAGCTCAACAACGTCGTCAACACTTTCATCAACGACAGCCAGGTCGACCACGTCCAGACGAAGGACCTGGTGGATCTCGGCCAGTCGTTGCAAGGCGTCGCCGCGGGCCGGATCACCTTCCTGACGGTGCCCACCGGCCAAACCGACTCGGACGGCAACGAGCCGCTGCGCGTCGACGACAACCGGGCCCTGTTCGACGCGATCATCAACGACGACCCGCTACCGGGTGAGAACAACTCCAACGGGACCACCACACCGACCACCGCGGCGTCCGATGCGGCCCAACCGCAGCCGGCCAACGGCGCCGACAATACCGAGTTGGTCGACGCGGTCACCACCGAGCCGCAGACCGTCACCGTGCACGTGTCCAACTCCACCGGCGAAACCGGCCTGGCCGCAACGGCCGCCGACGAATTGCAGCAGCACGGCTTCAAAGTTCTTGCGCCGGACGACTATCCGAGCTCGCTGAAGGCGACGACAGTGTTCTATTCGTCCGGTAACGAGCAGGCGGCCGCGACCGTCGCCTCGTCGTTGCGCAACGCCCAGCTGCAGAAAGTGTCGGGCATGGGCGACGTGGTGCAGGTCGTGCTCGCCTCGGACTTCGCCAGCGTCGATCCCCCTGCGCCGAGCGGCTCCCCGGTCAAGGTGCACGTCAGCCAGTCGACGACCAGCACCCCGACCCCCCTGCCGGGAGACCTCAGCGTCACGAACGGCGCCGACACCACCTGCGAATAGCTCTTTCACGCCGGACGGCATTCACCGCGTGTTCACTCTTCGGCATCGTGACCTCGGCGCGATTTACCCCGTAGGCTCGGCATATGCGGACCGCCTACCATGAGCAGCTCGACGCACTGACGGGGGAGATCGCGGCCATGTGCGGCATGGCCGGGGTTGCGATGGAGCGCGCGACTCATGCGTTGCTCCAGGCCGACCTGGTACTCGCCGAGCAGGTGATCGGCGACCACGACCGGGTCATCTCTGCCGGGGCACGTGCGGAGGAGGCGGCGTTCGTCCTGCTTGCCCTGCAAGCACCGGTGGCCGGTGATCTGCGAGCCGTGGTGACCTCGATCCAGAACGTCGCCGACGTCGACCGGATGGGCGCCCTGGCGCTGCACGTCGCCAAGATCGCACGGCGCCGTCACCCGCAGCATGCGCTGCCGGAGGAGGTCAACGGGTATTTCGCCGAAATGGGCCGTGTCGCAGTCGAACTGGGCAACGCGGCGCAGGACGCATTGCTCACCCGAGACCCGGCGAAGGCAGCCCATCTGCGCGAAGAGGACGACGCGATGGACGACCTGCACCGGCACCTCTTCTCCGTGCTGATGGACCGCAACTGGAGGCACGGTGTCACCGCCGCCGTCGATGTGACGTTGCTGAGCCGGTTTTACGAGCGGTTCGCCGACCACGCCGTCGAGATCGGGCGGCGGGTCATTTTCCAGGTGACCGGGACGATGCCCGAAGACGACGGCGAGTTGCCGTCGGCGCAATTGCCCCAGCACAACTAGCGCTAGGGCCGCAGCACTATCTTGCCCCTGGTGTGGCGCTGTTCGAGCGTGCGGAATGCATCCTGCACGTCGTCGAGCGCGAACACCTGGGCTATCGGAACTTCCAGTTCGCCGGCCGCGATCAATCCGGTCAGCTCGGCGAGCACCTGCGCGTTCGACGCGTCGGCGTTGCCCGCGGCTTGGACCCCGAACTGGGCGACCGCGGGAAAGTCGATGATCGTGTCGACACGCTCCGGCGCGACGCCGAGTTGCGTGACGGCCAGCCCGACATAACCGCCGCCGAAGAAGTCGAGGAACGCGTCGATTCGACCGCCGGGTGCAGCCGAGGAGAGCCGGTTGGCCAGGTCGTCGCCGTAGTTGACGGGAATCACGCCGTGCGCGGTGAGCCAGTCGTCGTTTGACGGGCCCGCGATGCCGATGACCGTGGCGCCCGCGCGCTTGGCCAACTGCACCGCGATCGCGCCGACCCCGCCTGCGGCACCGGCAACGGCTACCGTGTCGCCCGGCTTCAACGCGACGGAGGAAACGGCGGCGTACGCCGTCGTGCCCGCGACGAAGAGCGCACCGGCCACCTCCCACGGCACCTCCGCCGGCTTGGGGGTGAGCTGGTTCGCCGGCACCACCACATATTCGGCCTGGCTGGCGCGGTCTTCCGTGAAGCCGAGCGCCTCGTCGCCGACGCTGAACCCGTCCACGCCGGCGCCGACCTCGGCCACCACGCCTGCCAGGTCGCTGCCCTGCCCGGACGGGAACGTGGCGGGCCACATGTCGTGCAGCGCGCCCTTGCGGATCATCGCCTCACCAGGATTGATTCCCGCGGCCTTAACCTCGACGAGAACCTGACCCTCACCCGGAACTGGTCGCGGGACATCACGCACCTCGAGCACGTCGATCCCGCCGTACTGATCGAACTTCACCGCCTTGCTCATGGCTGTAGGAACGCGACCGCAGGCGTCGTATTCCCTGTCAGCCGCAGATCGACGGTGCCAGCCGGTAGCCCGCACCGCGGATCGTGCGGATGAACTCGCCGTGCTCGGGGTCTTCGCCGAGCTTCTCGCGAAGCCGTTTCACATGCACCGCAACCGTGTTGGTCTCCGATGGGTGACCCCACACCGCACGGCTGATCTCTTCGGTGCTGGCCACCTCGCCGCGCCGCTCGATCAGGAAGATCAACAGTTCGAGCTCTCGCTGGGTCAGTTGGACGTCGCGTCCGCGAACACGGGTCTCGTACCCGCGCCGGTCGACTTCGATGGGGCCGGCGACGAAAACCGTGGACTCGTCGCCGAAACGCGCCCGGGCGCTCGCCAAGAATGGCGTGATCGCGGCGATGTCGTACGGGCGGGCGGTGACCGCGGACGCACCCGAAGCCAATGCCTCGCTGGCCAGGTGCTCTTCGTCGCTCGCCGCGCCGACCAGGATCGGCAGGTCCCAGCGCGCACGGACCGCCGCGGCCATGCTGGCCGCATCGACCGAATCGGTCTGGGCGGCGATGACGAGCACATCGGGCGGCTCTGCGCCGATGGCGATCAACGCCTCGGCCCCGTCGCGGCACCACGTGATCTGAAGCCCGACCCGGGCGGCGTCTGCGATCAATCGTGACGCGATCGCCGACTCGGCTTCGACCAACATCAGGCTGCGAGGAGTCATCGGCACCCCGGTGCCGACCGTCATCTCTGCGAAAGATATCGAATTATCTTGTAGCATAGGCGATTCCGCCGGATCAGCCGAAGCGCCCCGAGATGTAGTCTTCGGTGGCCTTCTGGCTCGGATTGGAGAACATCTTCTCCGTGTCGTCGATCTCGATCAACCGGCCCGGTTTGCCGGTCGCTTCGAGATTGAAGAACCCGGTCTGATCACTGACGCGGGCCGCCTGCTGCATGTTGTGGGTGACGATCACGATCGTGAAGTCCAGCTTGAGCTCGGCGATCAGGTCCTCGATGGCGAGCGTCGAGATGGGATCAAGCGCCGAACAGGGCTCGTCCATCAACAACACATCGGGCTGCACGGCGATCGCGCGGGCGATGCAGAGCCGCTGCTGCTGGCCACCCGAGAGCCCGCCGCCGGGCTTGTCGAGCCGGTCCTTGACCTCGGTCCACAGGTTCGCGCCCCTCAGCGACCGCTCGGCCACTTCGTCGAGCACCTTACGATTGCGCACACCCTGCAGCTTGAGGCCGGCGACGACGTTGTCCCGGATCGACATGGTGGGGAACGGGTTCGGGCGCTGGAACACCATGCCGATAGTTTTGCGCACGCCGACCGGATCGACCCCGGGGCCGTAGATGTTGTCGCCGTCGAGCAGGACCGACCCGGCGACCCGCGCACCGGGGATGACTTCGTGCATCCGGTTCAGCGAGCGCAGCACCGTCGACTTGCCGCACCCGGACGGGCCGATGAACGCCGTCACGCTGCGCGGCGGGACCGACAGCGTGACGTCGGCGACCGCGTGGAAGCTTCCGTAGTAGATGTTGACGTCTTTGAGGTCAAGGCGTTTGGCCATGCGTTGTTCCTGTCGAGTCTTATCGTCGGGCCGTCAGTATCCGGGTGGCCACCGCGGCGAGCAGGTTGAGGATCGCCACCAAGATGATCAGCGTCAGGGCAGCACCCCAGATCCGCAGGAAGCCGGCGTGTTGCGGGTTGGTCAGTTCCGTGTAGATGAGCAGCGGCAGCGACGCCATGTTGCCGTCGAAGATGTTGAAGTTGATGGCCCGGCTGTAGCCGACAAGCACCAGCACCGGAGCGGTCTCGCCGATCACCCGGGCGACCGACAACAGGATCCCGGAGATGATGCCGGGCATCGCCGTCGGCACCACGATCCGCACGATGGTCTTCCACTTGGGAATCCCCAACGCGTAACTGGCTTCTCGCAGCTCGTCGGGCACCAGCTTGAGCATTTCCTCGGTGGAGCGCACCACGACCGGCAGCATCAGCAGGACCAGCGCGAGGGACACCGCGAACGAGCTCTGGGGGAAACCCAAGGTCGCGATCCACAGGCTGAAGATGAACAACGCGGCCACGATCGACGGCACGCCGGCGAGCACGTCGACCATGAAGGTGGTGGCCCGTGCCAGCGGTCCGGCGCCATATTCGACCAGATAGATGGCGGCCATCAGCCCCAGCGGCACCGCCAAGAGTGCGGCCACCCCCGCCTGAACCAACGTTCCGTAGATGGCGTGGTACACACCGCCCGCGAACTGTTCGGGCAGCACGCCCTGCAGCGAGTGGGTCCACCACGTGTTGCGCGTCACCGCGTACCAGCCCCGGGCGATGACCACCCACAGCACCCAGACGAGTGGGATCACCGCAATGCCGAACGCGGTGATAAACAGCACCGACGCGACGTTGTTCTTGACCCGCCGGGTGATGCTGATCGGATGGAACGTGGGGCCTTTGACCGGCTGGTCCAATGCGGCAGTACTCATCCGTTGACCCTTCCGCCGGCGACTGCGCGCGCGGCAGCGTTGACGACGAACGTCAGCGCGAACAGCACGAACCCGGCGGCGATATAGGCGCCCGTCGGCAGCGGTGCGCTGAATTCCGCTGCGGCTGAGGCGATCTTGGAGGCAAACGTATACCCGCCGTCGAACAGCGACCAGTGGCCGGCCTTGGCGGCCGAGCGCAAGATGATCAACACGGCCACGGTTTCGCCCAAGGCACGGCCCAACCCGAGCATCGACGCGGCGATGACGCCGCTGCGCCCGAAGGGCAGCACCGTCACCCGAACGACTTCCCACTTCGTCGCGCCGAGCGCCTGGGCGGCCTCGATGTGTGGGACGGGAGTCTGGCGGAACACTTCCCGCGACACCGACGTGATGATCGGCAGGATCATCACCGCCAGCACGATGCCCGCGGTGAAGATGGTGCCGCCGCCCGCCAGCGACACGTTGCCCTGTTTGAACAGGAACAACCAGCCCAGGTTGTGGTTGAGGAACGTCGCGGTGGGCTCGAGTTTGGGCGCCAGCACGAAGATGCCCCACAGGCCGAAGATGATCGACGGGACCGCGGCGAGCAGATCAACCATCACGCTGAACGGCCGGGACAGCCGTTTCGGCGCGTACTGGGTCAAAAACACCGCGATGCCGATGGCGACGGGCACCGCCAACACCAGCGCGAACACGGAGCTGAGCACCGTGACCGTGAACAGGTCGCGAATGCCGAAGTACAGGTTGCTGGCGTCGTTGGTGTCGAACTGCCAGGCCGTGAAGAAGTTCGCGTGGTTGGCGCGCACGCTTGGGACAGCCCGGATCAGCAGGAAGACCGCGATGAGAACGATCGCGATCACGATCGTCGAGCCGGCCGCGATCGCAATCGACTTGAACAGCCGGTCCCCGAACCGTGCCGTGCTGCCGCCGGTGGCTTTCACCTCCGGCGGAGCCCCGGTCGGCTCAATCATGGGTGGAATTGTCGCGCCGCCGGGGGGCGCCGCGCTGGGCGACGCCCCCGGGGGCCGGGTTTCCGGATGTAGGGCCATGACGACCTCGAATCACGCGATGGCGTTGACCGCAGTAGACAGCTTCGGCTTGAACGAGTCCGGAATCGGGATGTAGCCGTTGTCGGCCAGTCCGCTTTGGCCGCCGCCGATGGTGGACTGCAGGAAGGCCTTCACCGCCGTGCCGGTGGCGGCGTCGGGGTACTTCGAGCACACGATCTCGTAGGTCGCCAGCACGATCGGGTAGGCGCCGGTCTGCGTCGGCTTGTAGAACGACGTCGTGTCCAGCACCAGGTCGTTGCCCTGTCCCTTGACGGTGGCCCCGGCGATCGTCTTGCCGACGGTGTCGGAGGTGATCGAGACGGGATCCGGACCGGCCGAGGTGACGATGTTGGCCATGTTCAGCTTCTGCGCCTGGGCGAACGACCACTCGTTGTAGGTGATCGATCCGTCGGTGTTCTTGATCGCGGCCGACGTTCCGTCGTTACCCTTGGCGCCCTCGCCCACACCGCCGTTGAACGTCTTGCCCGCGCCCTTACCCCACGCGCCGTCGGAGGCAACG
The DNA here is from genome assembly GCA_963811535.1 of uncultured Actinomycetota bacterium. Taxonomy (GTDB): domain Bacteria; phylum Actinomycetota; class Actinomycetes; order Mycobacteriales; family Mycobacteriaceae; genus Mycobacterium. The sequence continues at coordinate 2,222,675 of CAWERF010000006.1, forward strand.
TCGAGGTACTGCTGGAAGTTGTCGGTGGTGCCGGACTGGTCGCTGCGGAACACGACGTGAATCGGCTCCGAGGGCAGGGTGGCGGTCGGGTTGAGTGCCTTGAGCGCGGGGTCATCCCAGGTCGTGATCGCGCCGTTGAAGATCTTCGCCGCCGACGGCCCGTCCAGATTCAGGGCGCTCACGCCCTTGACGTTGTAGGTGATCGCGATCGGGCCGAACACCACGGGCAGGTTCCACGCGGGTGATCCGCACCGTTTCTGGGCCGCGTCGTACTCGCCCTTGGCCTGGTTGAGCGGCGAGTCGGATCCGCCGAAGTCGGTTTGGTTGCCGGTGAATTCGCTGACGCCGGCACCGGAGCCGTTCGCGGTGTAGTTCAGGGTCTGGCCCGGGCACGCCTGCTCGAAGGCATTCACGAACCGGGTCATCGCGTTGGCCTGCGCGGTCGAGCCGCTGGCCTTCAGCGTCTTCTTGCCGCCACAACTCACCTGTGACGCCGACGAACCGGACGAACCGGACGTAGCGCTGGTTCCGGAGGAGGAGGTGTTGCTGTTACTGCCGCACGCCGATATCACCAAGGCACCCGCGGCCAGCAGGCCCACCGCAGCGCCAACTCGGTTGAGCTTCACGTAGCTCCTTCAACAGTCAGGGTGACGACGGAACGACTGTTCCGCGGAGCAGGTACGTCGCTGCTCGGCCACCGAACCTAGGTGCCGACCGTGAATTGCCTACCCCGTCAGGATGAACGGACGATGAACCAGCGAACTCACGGCAGGGCGTAGGCGGTGTCGACGCCGAAAACCTTGAATCCCAAGCGCTCGTAGGTGCGCACGGCGGCGGTGTTGTCCGCTTCGGTGTACAGCAGGACCGTGGGGTCGGGATGCTTGGACAGCCGCTCTGCGAGGTGACGAATACCGAGCAATGTCAGCACCTGCCCCAGTCCCCGGCCCTGCGCCGCCGGATCGACCCCGACGACATACACCTCGCCCAGCCCGGGCTCGTCGAGGTGGATCTTCGTCCAGTGGAAACCCAGCAGCGCGCCGGTGCGCCCGTCGAACGCCAGGAACAAACCGTCGGGATCGAACCACGTCTCGGATCGCCGCGCGCCGATGTCGTCGGCGGTCCACCCGCTCTGCTCGGGATGCCACGAGAATGCGGCGTTGTTGACGCGCACAAGCTCGGCGTCGTCGTCGGGCCCGGCATACGTGCGTATCCACACGCCCTCGGGGATCGTCGGCGACGGCAGGCCACGGAGCGATCGCCGCATCTGCAGCAGCTCACGAACCGGGGTCAGGCCAAGCGCCGATGCCGTCTCGCGAGCCGGCCCCAGGGTGCCGTGAGCCCAAATCCTGGTTCCGTCACCGCCTTTCGCGAAGGCGGCCTTGATCATCGTCGACCCGATCCCGCGCCGGCGGAACTGCGGATGCACAGCGAGCTCGGCCATCGGCGGGGCCGATTCGCCCGCCGAGGCGAAGTCCAGATACCCGACCACGCGGTCATCGTCCGTCGCCAGCAGGTGGCCCGGGCGGTCGGAATTCAGTTCTCGGAGCACCTGCTCGGAGACCGGGGCGACCCCGTCCACGCGTGTTGCTGCGCCGATCAGGTCTCGGATCTGTTGCCCGGGAACGGCGGCCGCTGAACGCCAGCCGATGTCCGTCACGGAGTGCGCAGGGCTTCGGACACCGAGTCCGGGACACCGTCGGCCGCGGCGAACGCGTCGGCCGCGTCGTCTTCCGCGAGTTCGCTGTCGGACGGCGAGGTCCGTCCGCGCGCGGGCCGCACGGCCTTGTAACCGACGTTGCGCACGGTGCCGATGAGCGACTCGTACTCGCTGCCGAGCTTGGCGCGCAGCCGCCGGACGTGGACGTCCACGGTGCGGGTGCCGCCGAAGAAGTCGTAGCCCCACACCTCCTGGAGCAGCTGCGCGCGGGTGAACACCCGGCCGGCGTGCTGGGCCAGGTACTTCAGCAGCTCGAACTCCTTGTAGGTCAGGTCGAGCGGGCGACCGCGCAGCCGCGCGGTGTAGGTGCCCTCGTCGATCACCAGCTCGCCGAGCGTGATCTTGCCCAGGCTCTCCTGGTTGGCGACGCCGCCGCGGCGGCCGACGAGCAGCCTGAGCCGCGCATCGATCTCGGCGGGCCCGGTGCCGGGCAGCAGGATGTCGTCCAGCCCCCATTCGACGTTGACCGCGACCAGGCCGCCCTCACTGACGACCGCCACCACCGGAACCGAACTTCCCGTGGTGCCCAGCAGCCGGCACAGGCCGCGTGCGGCGGCCAGGTCGATGCGCGCATCGACGATCGCCACGTCGGCGCTGCCTGCTTCCAGCAGCGACGACACCTCGGTCGGGGCGGACCGCACGGTATGTGCCAACAGCGACAACGCGGGCAGCACCGACTCTGGACGGGGGTCGACCGTAAGTAGCAGGAGATCCAACACACCCTCCAACGCGCGGGGGGTACGACATCGACGACGTACGACCGGGGTAAGCCCGGTGCCCCGGGCTGCGGTTCTCTAACGATAGCGCGCCACCTGCGAGTTAGCCCTCCACGGGGCGGCAGGTTCGGTGCCGTGAGCCAGAATGTGCGGGTGCGCACGCTGCTGATCACCGTGATTGTGACCGTCGTCGCACTTGCCGTCGGTGCGGTGGGCGGGGATTTCGGGGCCGCCATCTACGCCGAATACCGGGTGGCGCGAACGCTGCGCAGCGAAGCCGGCCTGTCGTTCGACCCGTGGGTCGGCATCATCGGGTTCCCGTTCATCTCGCAGGCGCTGCGGCACCGCTACAACGAGGTCGAGTTCAAGGCCAACGGCGTCGAACATGCCCGGGTGGGTGAGGCGTCGCTGGAGGCCACGCTGCACTCGGTCGACTTGACCCAGGCGTCGTGGCTGGTCCGGCCGAACGCGCCGCTGCACGTCGGCAAGGTGGAAAGCCGCATCATCATCGACTCCACCCATCTGGGCCGGTTCGTGGGCATCAATGACCTGATGGTGGAGGCCCCGTCCAAGGAGACCAACGACGCCACCGGCGGCACCACCGAGTCGGGCATCTCCAGCAGCGCCGGGCTGGTGTTCACCGGGACGCCGAAGTCCGCGGACTTCCACAAGCGGGTCAGCGTGCTGGTCGACCTGTCCACCGCGGGGCCCGACAACTCCACGCTCGTGTTCACCGCAACCGGCGTGACGGCCGGGCCGGGCACCGCCGATCAGCGAGTGCCTCCGGACAAGACGGACGCGGTGCTGGCCGCGTTCACGACGAGCCTGCCCGGCCAGCGGCTGCCGTTCGGCATCCGGCCGACCCATGAAGGCGCCCGTGGGTCGGATGTGATCATCGAAGGGATCGCGCAGGGAGTAACGCTCGCCCTCGATCAGTTCAGACAGTCATGAGTGTTTCGTTGGTCGTCGCGCTCGCCATCGTCGCGGCGGCGCTGGGGGTCGCGGCGGTGATCGCCGTCCTGCTCAAGCGCGGTTCCGGGGTGCTGCGGGAGGTCACCGAACCGACCGAACTGGACACCACCGATTTGGGGTTGTCACGGACCGGCCCGACGGTGGTGCACTTCAGCGCCGTGTGGTGTGGGCCGTGTGCCGCGGTGCGACGGGTGGTCAATCAGGTCTGCGGCGACCTGCCCGACGTCGCACACGTGGAGATCGACATGGACGCGAATCCGGCCGCAGCGCGACGACTTTCGGTGCTGTCGCTGCCGACGACATTCATCTTCGACGCCGACGGACGACAGCGTTACCGAACGGCGGGAGTGCCGCGCGCGGCTGACCTGCGGGCGGTGTTGCAGCCGCTGTTGGCTTGACCACACCTCGATTAGGTAAGCTGGCCGACGTGTCCGCCCGCCTCGAGCCGATGCTCACCAAGCGCCGCGCAGTAGATCTGTGCCGCGTCGCGGGTTGTTGCTGTTGCTGTTGCCGCTGAGCTAACGCTCGTCAGCGGCCATTCTGGCCTGTCCCTTGCCAGCTCTGTCAGCACAGGAGTAATTCGATGCCGAACACCGAACAGGTGGACGTCCGCGGTCCCCGGTTCGCAGCGTGGGTCACCACCGCGGTGCTGGTGGCCACGCTCGTCGTCGCGGCGCTCAGCGCGCCGGCGGCCGCCGTGCTGCTCGGGCTGCAGGCCATCGTCTTCGCGATCGGCGCGCTGCGCGGGCCGCGGCTGAGCCCGTACGGTCGGGTCTACGCCGCGCTGGTCGCCCCCCGCCTGGGACCCGTCACCGAGCGCGAGCCGGTACCCCCGCTGAAGTTCGCCCAGCTCGTCGGGTTCGTCTTCGCCGTCGTCGGGGTAATCGGTTTCGCGACCGGACTGACCCTGCTCGGCGAAATCGCGACCGCGTTCGCGCTGGTCGCGGCGTTCCTCAACGCGGCGTTCGGCATCTGCCTGGCGTGCCAGCTGTACCCGCTCGTCGCCCGGTTCCGTCGGGCACCGGCGTCTGCTACCTGATCGACCACCTGGCAAGCAATCGAAAGGAAATTCATGGCTCGCTCCGACGTCCTGGTCACGGCCGGCTGGGCAGAGAGCAATCTCGACGCACCAAACACCGTCTTCGTCGAGGTCGACGAGGACACCAGCGCATACGACCACGGGCACATCGCCGGTGCGGTCAAGCTGGACTGGCGCAAGGATCTGCAGGATCCGGTGAAGCGCGATTTCGTTGACGCCGAGCAGTTTTCGAAGCTGCTTTCCGATCGCGGCATCTCCAATGACGACACCGTGATCCTCTACGGCGGGAACAACAACTGGTTCGCCGCGTACGCGTACTGGTACTTCAAGGTGTACGGACACGACAAAGTCAAGCTGCTCGACGGCGGCCGCAAGAAGTGGGAACTCGACGGGCGCCCGCTGTCGACCGACACCGTGACCCGCCCGTCGACCAGCTACACCGCCAGGCAGCCCGACAACAGGATCCGCGCGTTCCGCGACGAGGTGATCGCGGCGATCGGCGGGAAGAACCTCGTCGACGTGCGCTCGCCGGACGAGTTCTCCGGCAAGATCCTGGCGCCCGCGCACCTGCCGCAGGAGCAGAGCCAGCGACCCGGCCACATCCCCGGCGCGATCAACGTGCCGTGGAGCAAGGCGGCCAACGAGGACGGCACGTTCAAGCCCGATGACGACCTGGCCAAGCTGTACGCCGATGCGGGACTGGATGGCTCGAAGGAGACCATCGCGTACTGCCGCATCGGGGAGCGCTCGTCGCACACGTGGTTCGTGCTCCGCGAGCTCCTCGGGCACGAAAACGTCAAGAACTACGACGGAAGTTGGACCGAATACGGCTCTCTCGTGGGGGCCCCGATTGAGTTGGGAAGCTGATATGTGCTCTGCACCCAAGCAAGGACAGACGCTGCCGGCCAGTGTCGACGTCGAAAAGGAGACGGTGATCACCGGCCGGGTCGTCGACGGCTCCGGGCAGCCGGTGGGCGGCGCGTTCGTGCGTCTGCTCGATGCGTCCGACGAGTTCACCGCGGAGGTGGTCGCGTCGGCCACGGGTGATTTCCGTTTCTTCGCGGCCCCGGGTTCGTGGACGGTGCGCGCGCTGTCCGCGATCGGCAGCGGCGACGCCGTGGTGGCGCCCGGGGGCGCCGGGATCCACGAGGTCGACGTCAAGGTCGCCTGAGACCTGGCGGATACACCGCGACTAAGATCGATTTCGTGGTCCTGTTCTACGAGATCTTGCTGGTCGCGTGCGTCGTGGTGATCACCTGGTTCGCGCTGTATGCGGTGTACCGGCTGATATCCGACGACTCGTGAGTTCTCCCGACGCCAGACCCGGATCAGCCGACCGGGCAGTGGCCGCGGCCGCGGAACGCGCCAAGACCACGGCTTCCCGCAACATCCCCGTCTTCGACGACCTGCCGCTGCCTGCAGACACGGCGAACCTGCGGGAGGGCGCCAACCTGCACGACGCGCTGCTGGCGCTGCTGCCCCTCGTCGGGGTCTGGCGGGGCGAGGGCGAGGGCCGCGGTCCCAACGGCGACTACCGGTTCGGCCAGCAGATCATCGTCTCCCACGACGGCCGCGACTACCTGAACTGGGAGTCGCGATCCTGGCGGCTGACCGAGGAGGGCGAGTACGCCGAGCCCACGCTGCGCGAGAGCGGCTTCTGGCGATTCGTCAGCGATCCGGCCGATCCCGGTGAGACGCAGGCGATCGAACTGCTGCTCGCGCACTCCGCCGGCTATGTCGAGCTGTTCTACGGCAGGCCACTTACCCAGTCGTCGTGGGAGCTCGTCACCGACGCGCTCGCCCGCAGCCGGTCAGGGGTGCTGGTCGGCGGCGCGAAGCGGCTGTACGGGATCGTCGAGGGCGGCGACTTGGCGTACGTCGAGGAGCGGGTCGACGCCGACGGCGGCCTGGTGCCGCACCTGTCGGCGCGGCTGTCTCGCCACGCGGGCTGACGTCTGGAGTTCAAGCGCCGGAGATGGGGCGGCCCCCGAGCCGTCTTCCTGGCTGGACGGGCCGAGGGGCTCGGGGGCCGGGTGACTGCGGGGAATTCGCCAGCGCCTGCAGGTGAATTCGCCGATGAGCGCTTGCGCGAAGAGCGACAAATCCGCTGCGGCTGCTAGCCGGCAGCCACCTCACGTGTCCATAAGTCAATCAATTTCTCGGATCACCTCCTTCCTCGTGTACCGGCGACCGTACCCGCGCTGCGGCGCCGCGACAACCGAATTAGGTTCGCCGGACACGGATCAGCGGTCGCTCACGATCGCGAGATCGACCAGCTCGCTGAATTCGGCGGCCATCGGCGATGGCGGCAGGCCACGGCCGTCGAGAGTGTGCACCCGCGCCGCCAACGTGATGCTCGATACGAGCCAAATACCTTGTGCACCAAGCAGATCCGCCGGTCGCAACGGCTGGTATTGGCAACGATACCCCTTGGCCGCGGCGACGCTGAACAGCGCCTGCTGGGTGGTGCCCTGCAGGATCGGCAGCGACGGCGGTGGGCTCAGCAGCGCGCCGTCGGTGGCGATCACGACCGTCGACCGCGGACCCTCCAGCAGATAGCCGTCGGAGCTGACGAAGATCACGTCACCGGCGCCACGCTGCGCGGCGTAGCGCAGCGCGGCCATGTTCACCGCATACGACAGCGTTTTCGCGCCGGCAAGCAACCACGGCGCCGCCGACGCGGTCGTGGACAGCCCGCGCGCCAGGGTCAACGCCGCCAACCCGTCGCGGCGCACCACCGCGACCCGCTCGGGCAGTGGGTTCACGGTCAGGTACGCGGTCGGTGGCCCACCGCTTTCCCTGCCGCGGCTGTAGACCAGCCGCATCACGCCCTCGTCGCTGCGCTCCCGGGCCCAGCGCGAGGCCCCGGCGTCGGCCGCCCGGCGCCAGGCGTCCGCGTCGGGCGCGGGCAGATCCATCATCTCGGCGGACTGTGCCAGCCGCTGCAGGTGCGCGTCGAGCAGGCAGGGGCGCCCGTCGCGGGCCAGCAGGCTTTCGAAGATGCCGTCGCCACGCACGACCGCCAGGTCGTCGGCGAACAGCAGCGGCGCCGCCGGATCGTGGAACTCCCCGTCGAGCGTGACGACTACGGACATGGCCAGAAGGGTAACCGGCCGTGCCGAAAGCGGGAGCGGGAGCGACCGTTGGATCGAACCGTAGAGTTGAAAGAGTGTCCGCCGTGCCAGCCCCCGACTCGAGCCCCGACGCCGGGGCCGTGTGGCACTATGGCGACCCGCTCGGCGAACAACGCGCCGCGCTGACCGACGCCGTCCTCGTCGACCGTTCGCATCGCGCGGTGCTGACGCTCACCGGCGCCGAGCGGCTGTCCTGGCTGCACAACATCTCGTCTGCGCACGTCGCCGAAATGGCCGACGGCGCGACGGTGCAGAACCTCAGCCTCGACGGCCAGGGCCGCGTCGAGGACCACTGGATCCAGACCGAGCTCGGCGGTGTCACCTACCTCGACACCGAGCCGTGGCGTGGCGATCCGCTGCTGGCCTACCTCAAGCGGATGGTGTTCTGGGCCGACGTGGCCCCCGAGGCGGCCGACTACGGCGTGCTGTCTCTGCTGGGGCCCGCGCTGGCGGAGCGCCGGGCCCTGGATGCGCTGGGCATCGACGTGCTGCCGGAGCCGCTGGTCGCCGCGCGCGCGGCCGGCGGCGGGTTCGTGCGGCGCATGCCGGCCGACCGCGGCGGTCCGACGATCGCCCTCGACGTCGTCGTGCCCCGCGATCAACTCGCCGACTGGCGTCAGCGGCTGCAGGCGGCCGGGCTGCGCCCGGCGGGTGTGTGGACCTATGAGGCGCACCGCGTCGCGGGGCTGCGACCCAGGCTCGGCGTGGACACCGACGAGCGCACGATCCCCCACGAAGTGGGCTGGATCGGCACGGCCGTGCACCTGGACAAGGGCTGCTACCGCGGCCAGGAGACCGTCGCGCGGGTCCACAACCTGGGCCGGCCGCCGCGGATGCTGGTTTTGACGCACCTCGACGGCTCGGTGTCGCGGCCGGCCACCGGGTCGGCGGTGACAGCCGGCGGGCGTGCGGTCGGCCGGCTCGGCACCGTCGTCGACCATGTCGACCTCGGCCCGGTGGCACTGGCCCTGGTCAAGCGCGGACTGCCCGCCGACACCGAGTTGGTCACGGCAGGCGACGAGCCCGTGCCGCTGGCCATCGACCCCGACACCGTGCCCGCGGCCGAGGCCGCCGGCCCCGGCCGTGCCGCGGTCGACCGGCTGCGCGGCGTTCGTCAGTGAATTTGTCGGTGACCTGCGCCGCGCATCTGCCCGAAGGGCTGCCAGCGCACCGCGCCCGGGCACGGTAAAGTGTTGTCAGGACTCACAAAGACAGACTCAGATCGGAGCCGCCTTCTCAATCGGGCCGCTCCGTTATTGCGCGAGGGGGTTCCCCCATGGGCCGCGGCCGGGCGAAGGCGAAGCAGACGAAGGTTGCCCGGGAGTTGAAGTACAGCTCCCCACAGACCGATTTCGAACGTCTCCAGCGAGAGCTGTCCGGGGGCGACCGCGTAGACACCGACAACGACGAGTGGGACGACGAGGACGACTGGCGTCGTTAGTCTTCCCGTGACGTGCGGGCCCCGACGGTCAGAAGCGGGGATGTAGCCCGACGAGTTCCACCCGGGTGCTGCCCTTGCCGGCTTTCTTCACCGTGCCCAGTACCCAGCAGTTCAGGTGGCGGGCGGTCAGGATCGCCAGTGCGCGGTCGACGTCCTGTTGGCCGACCACCGCGACCATGCCGATGCCCATGTTGAACGTCTTCTCCATCTCCGCGCGGTCGATCCGCCCGCGCTGGGCAATCATCGAGAACACCGGCGCGGGCGTCCACGTCCCGCGGTCCAGCTCGGCCACCAGGCCATTCGGGATCACCCGCGCCAAGTTGCCGGCCAGCCCGCCGCCGGTGACGTGGCAGAACGTGCGGACCTGCGTCTCGGCGGCCAGCGCGAGGCAGTCCTTGGCGTAGATCCGGGTCGGCTCGAGCAGTTCTTCACCGAGCGTGCGGCCGAACTCCTCGACGTGTCCGGCCAGATTCATCCGGTCGATCTCGAGCAGCACATGCCTGGCCAGCGAGTAACCGTTGGAATGCAGGCCCGCCGAACCCATCGCGATCACCACGTCACCCGGACGCACGCGGTCGGGACCGAGCACGTCGTCGGCCTCAACGATCCCGATCCCGGTCGCCGAGATGTCGTACGCGTCCGGCGCCATCAGGCCGGGATGTTCCGCGGTTTCCCCACCGAGCAATGCGCAGCCGGCCTGCACGCACCCTTCCGCGATGCCGGCGCCGATTGCGGCGATGCGCTCGGGGACGATGCGGCCGACGGCGATGTAGTCCTGAAGCAGCAGCGGCTCGGCGCCGCAGACCACCAGATCGTCGACCACCATCGCGACGAGATCGAGCCCGACGGTGTCGTGCTTGTCCATCGCCTGGGCGATCGCGACCTTGGTGCCGACACCGTCCGTAGAGGCAGCAAGAAGCGGCTCACGATAGCCCCCCTTGAGGGCGAACAGCCCCGCGAAACCCCCTAGCCCGCCGACGACTTCGGGTCGGCTGGCCTTCTCTGCCAACGGCTTGAGCAGTTCTACCGCTCGGTCCCCGGCCTCGATATCCACCCCGGACGAAGCGTATGAGATGCCGGCCGAGTTACCCCGGTCGTCGGCTCGTTGCGTCACTGCTTTTTGATTCGCTCGTTGCACTCGCTCATCGCGTGCAAGGGTACCGTCATGTGCTTCGTCCGCGGAGGTCTCCTGGTAGCGGCAGTCCTCCTCGGGGCGATCACCATCCCGGTCAATGCGTCGGCCACATCCCCGACCGGCGTCGAGGCGACGGAATTGTGGCGGACATCGTCCGACGGCACTGATTACGTGTTCCGTCAGATCACGATTGCCCCGGGCGGGAGCACCGGCTGGCACTGGCACAGCGGGCGGCTCTACGGGGTGATCAAGGAAGGCACCCTGACGCACAACCTGGCCGACTGCTCCACCGACGGGGTGTACCCGGTCGGCGATGGCATCTTCGAGCCCAGCGGCGCCGACCATGTCCACATCGGCCGGAATCTCGGCAGCACGCCACTCGTCATGCAGGTCCTCTACGTCCTCCCGGCCGGCGGCGCGCTGTCGGAGGAGACGCCGGACCCGGGGTGCGGTTTCTCCTGAACCCGATCAGGCAATCCACCGCCGGGGTGGCTCCGAATAGGACGTAAAGCGCAACGGAAGGCGACGGGCGAGATGCGCTGCTTGGTGACGGGGGCGACGGGTTATGTCGGCGGACGCCTGGTGCCGCGGCTCCTCGCCAGGGGCTATGACGTCCGCGCGGTCGCCAGAACCCCCGACAAGCTGGCCGACGCACCGTGGCGCGATGCCGCCGAGGTGCTTCGCGCGGATCTCACCGATCCGGAGTCGCTGACGGCCGCGTTCGACGGCGTCGACGTGGCCTATTACCTCGTGCACTCGATGGGCACGTCGAAAGGCTTCGGCGCCGACGAACGCCGGTCGGCGATCAACGTTGCCACGGCGGCCCGTCGTGCCGGGGTGCGCAGGTTGGTCTATCTCGGCGGACTGCACCCGTCGGGCGGCGACTTGTCGCCGCACCTGCGGTCACGCGCCGCGGTCGGCGACATCCTGCTCAGCTCCGGCATCGAAACCGTCGTTCTGCAGGCGGGCGTGATCGTCGGGTCGGGCTCCGCGTCATTTGAGATGATCCGCCATCTCGCCGATCGGCTGCCCGTGATGACGGCACCAAGATGGGTGCACAACCAGATCCAGCCGATCGCGATCCGCGACGTGTTGCACTACCTAGTCGAGGCCGCTTCGGCGGAGGTGCCGTGGTCGCGGGCCTGGGACATCGGCGGACCGGACGTGCTCGAGTACGGCGAAATGATGCAGATCTACGCCGAGGAGGCCGGGCTGCGGCGGCGCGTCATCGCCGTGCTTCCGTTCCTGACGCCGGCGATCGCGAGTTGGTGGGTGGGCCTGGTGACCCCAATCCCGTCGCGGCTGGCCCGCCCGCTGGTCGAGTCGCTGCACTGCGACGCCGTGATGGGCGTCCACGACGTCGGCACCGTGATCCCGCCGCCCGACGGCGGCCTGACCGGGTATCGAGATGCCGTCAGGCTGGCACTGGAACGCATCACCCACGGCCAGGTGGACACGTCGTGGTCCGATGCGTCGCCGCAGGCCGCGCCGTCGGAGCCGCTGCCCAGCGACCCCGAGTGGGCGGGAGAGATCGCCTACACGATCAGTCGGTCCGCCTGGACGCCCGCGACGCCTGAGGAGCTCTGGAAAGTGCTCGACGCGGGCCCGGTTCAGGAGCGGTCCGCGGTGGATACCCGCGAGCCCGGCCAGCCGCTGCGGGTGCGCCGCCAGACACGCGCGCCGGGGCAGGAATGGCTGGAGATGCGTGCGGGCCCGGTCGACGGTCGCGGCAGCCGCTACGACCAGCGGGCGGTCTTCTACCCGCGCGGCATTGCCGGGCGACTCTACTGGTACGCCGGTCTTCCGTTGCACCGCCGCAGGTTTCGCGCAACGTTCGCCGACGTGGTCGCCGGCGCCGGCAGCGGCAAGGGCTAGGGCCGGCGCAGCGCCGAGACGTTGTCGATCTCGGCCTGCACCACAGCTGGGCGCATGTTTGCGCAGGTAGGGAGCAGTTTTGGTGTTTACTGGCCGCCGTCCTCCCGTGCTCGTGAGCACACTTTCGCGTGAGTACCGGCTGTGCAGCCTGACCGCCACAGCGTCCAAGTCTTCGTCGAACAGGTCCGCGTACGTGTCCAGCCGACCAAGGCCAACCCTCGTAGGGGTTTCCCCGGGCGCGCCCGCCCTGTTCCCGCTCAACGGATCTGACAACCTTCATCGCATAGGCCGATCGGCCGATCGATCGTTGGGCCGATCGGCGGACATTGAAGTCCGTTGGTTAAGAGGGTCGATCGGTGGATGTGGTCGGCGATGAGGTGCGGGAGCCTCAAGTCTCTTGGCGTGCAACGGGACACGCTGATCATGACATCCATGAGATTAGGAGAAACACATGACAGCAATAACTCGCACCGCCATTGCTGCGACGTTGCCGGTTAGCCACCGCTTCCACCCACGCCACGCGCCCCGGGCCACATCAGTAAAGGAGAAGCATCTTGATGAGGAAAATTGCACTGGCAGGGCTGGGCATCGCAGCGCTGGTGTCCGCGCCACCGGCGGGCGCCGACCCCACCGTGGGGCACGGCGCGAAGGTGCGCACCCAGACACCACCGATGCTCTGTGAGATCGGCTCGGATGATGCCACCCCCGGGATCGGCCCCAATGTCGCCTGTCAGGGAAGTTTCCCGCAGGCTCCGACGGAAATACCTAACCCCCCGTGGCCGGGTTGGAAGGGAGACGCGGCGACACTGCGCGACAATCAGGCCTACGTCACCGCCTCGGGCCAATTCAGCTACCGGACGGCTCACATCGGCGTGGGCTCCCCCCACGAACCTTCTTACACCCTCGTCCCCGGCCAGACCTACCACATCCAGGGCTGGACGGTAGCGACAAGCGACGGCGGTATCACCTTTACCAACGATGGCACCGGCCACGGCATGAGCATCGTCAGCGACGGCACCGTCAACCCGTTCTGAGAAAGGAAATGAGAGACGCGTTAACCGGTCTGCGATTCCCTGGGTGACCGCCGCCGCATACCGTGCGCGTCCGTCCGCGCTTTCCATCCGCGCGGCCTCATCGCCGTTTTTCATGTTGCCGAGCTCGACCAGCACGGCCGGGTAGTGGGCCAGATTCAGCCCGGCGAGGTCGGCCGGTGTTTACGCGCGGTGCTGACCCGCGGCGTTGTCGGGGGGCGCCCAGATGCCGTCGCTCTCCTCGACCCACCCCTGTTCCCGTAGGCGCTCCTGCAGCCAGCCGAAGGTCGCCTCCTCGGCGCCGAGGCGCAACTCGTAACGCAGCGGGTCTTCCGACACCAATTTGAAGGGTGTGAACCAGCGGGCGGTGTCTGCGGCCGCCTTAGAGTCGGTCATGTTGTGATGGTCTCAACACGCCCGTGGGGTCGGGGCGGTGTCGTGGCCACGCCGTGGCCACGATTTGGCCACAGTTACGGATAACTCTAGTGAAGTACTGTGATGTCTTTTCGCAGCTAGAGTTGGTTTCGGCCGCTATGGTCTGCGCAGCGCGGAGACGTTGTCGTTCTCGGCCTGAACCGGCATGCCGGTGCGTGCGGCGGTGGCGAGCATGTGCTCGACGACGTTCTTGCCCAATGCCGCCTCGCTGGGCAACTCGATCGGGTATTTGCCGTCGAAGCACGCGCAGCACAGCCTGGAGGCGGGTTGATCGGTGGCCGCGATCATGCCCTGCAACGAGATGTAGCCAAGCGTGTCGGCGCCGATCGCATGCCGCACCGCTTCAAGCATCTCGTCTTCGTACTCGACGGCGTTGGCAATCAGTTCGGCCGGGGTGGCGAAGTCGATGCCGTAGAAGCACGGCCACTTCACCGGCGGCGACGCGATCCGCACATGCACCTCGACCGCGCCGGCCTCCCGCAGCATCCGCACGAGCGCGCGCTGAGTGTTACCCCGGACGATCGAGTCGTCGACGACGATCAGCCGCTTGCCGCGGATCACCTCGCGCAGCGGGTTGAGCTTGAGCCGGATGCCGAGCTGACGAATGGTCTGCGACGGCTGGATGAACGTGCGGCCGACGTACGCGTTCTTCGTCAAGCCCTGGCCGTACGGGATGCCGGACTCCTGCGCATAGCCGACCGCCGCGGGCGTACCCGATTCGGGCACCCCGATCACCAGGTCGGCGTCGATGGGCCGCTCGCGGGCAAGGCGCCGGCCGATCTCCACGCGCGTCGCGTGCACGGACCTGCCGGCGATCGTGCTGTCCGGCCGGGCAAGGTAGACGTATTCGAAGACACAGCCTTTGGGCGTCGGGTTGGCGAAGCGACAGGAGCGCACGCCGTCGGCGTCGATGGCCAGCAGTTCGCCCGGCTCGATGTCGCGAACGAACGAAGCGCCCACGATGTCGAGCGCGGCGGTTTCGGAGGCCACCACCCAGCCGCGGTCCAGCCGGCCCAGCGACAACGGCCGCACGCCGTACGGGTCGCGGGCGGCATACAACGTGTTTTCGTCCATGAACGTCAGGCAGAACGCGCCGCGGACCGTCGGCAGCAGCTCCAAGGCGGCCTGCTCCAGCGTGGCATCGGCCGCGCCATGGGCCAGCAGCGCGCCGAGGATGTCGGAGTCGGTGGTGGCCGTGGCGGGCCCGCGGGTGTTGATCAGCCCGAGTTCGCGGGCGCGGCCGGCCAGCTCGGTGGTGTTGACGAGGTTGCCGTTGTGGCCGAGGGCGACCCCGGTTCCCGCGGCGGTGTTGCGGAACACCGGCTGGGCGTTCTCCCAGGTGGTGGAGCCGGTCGTCGAGTAGCGGCAGTGCCCGATCGCGACGTGGCCCTCCATCGCGGCCAGCGTCTGCTCGTCGAACACCTGACTGACCAGGCCGAGGTCCTTGAACACCAGAATCTGCGAGCCGTCCGCGACGGCGATGCCCGCGGCCTCCTGCCCACGGTGCTGCAGCGCGTAGAGGCCGTAGTAGGTGAGTTTGGCGACTTCCTCGCCGGGAGCCCAGACGCCGAAGACGCCGCACTCTTCGCGGGGCGGGTTATCGGGCGCCGAGCCGCCGGCGCGGAGAGCTTCGAGGCGGGCTGTCTGCTGGCCGGTCACGGTTTGGCTGCTCCCAGGGGCGCGGTGGTCGACGTCACCGAGTCTACGGTGGTCACGGGTGGATAACGGAATCGCGCGGCAGTGTCGCGACGGTTTGTGCAAACGGGCGCCGCCGCGCGGGCATTCCACGCTCAGCCGTCCAACGAGACCAGCGGCAGCCACGACGCCACCTCCCCGGCCCGCGACCCGGACAGCAGCAGCGCGCCGGTGGCCGCCGCGTCTGGCACCGACAACAGGCCGGTAACCAGCAGCAGCCACGTCCGCGCGTTGGTCTCCACGACGTTCGGCGGTGTGCCCCGCCGATGTTGCGGTCCCGAAATGCATTGCACCGCAACGAAAGGCGGAATCCTGACCTCGACGCTGGCGCCGGGCGCCAAACCCGCGAGGGTGCGGGCGGTAAGCCGGACCGCCGCCGCAAGCTCGTCGCGGGACGGTTCGGGGCCGCCCGGGTCGCGCAGCCACGCCGCGACGGCCAGCACGGCGGCGCGCGTCTGCGCGGGGTCGACAGCGCGGCGTGCGGGCATAGCGCGGCGATCCTAACCCCGGCGGTTGACTTCAACCGAAGTTCAGGTTTTAGCGTGGCCAGATGATCTTCAAACCGCATGAAATCGCCTACCTGCGCGGCGTTGCCCTCGGCCGACTGGCGACGGTCCAGCCCAACGGCACCCCGCAGGTCAGCCCGGTCGGGTTCACCTACAACGACGACCTGCAGACCATCGACATCCGCGGGTACCGAATGTCGCAGAGCCAGAAGTTCCGCAACATCGCCACCAACGACAACGTCGCGTTCGTCGTCGACGACATCGCATCGCGCGACCCTTGGCGGGTGCGCTGCCTCGAGATCCGCGGCACCGCCGAGCAGGTCACCGACGCCGATGCTGCGCGCGGGAACGACGGGCTCGATTCGGCGATCATCCGGATCACGCCGCGCCGCGTCATCGGCTTCGGCATCGACGACACCGACACCGAGCCGCACCTGCTCACCCCGGACAAGCGCAACGTCAGCGCCTGGATGATGTAGGTCAACAGTTGTTTGCCAACCGATGATGGCATACAATCGCCGGCGGTTGTATCCGCCATCAGTGCCCAGGGTGCGGTCGTGAGATTTGGCGATCGATCTCCCCTGGAGGCCGAGTAGAGGAGTTCGAGTCGATGCGGCGGTCTCGCGCAGCGGTCGGCAGCGCAGCGTTCTTCGTCGCGGCCCCGGGCACGTTCGTCGGCGTGATCCCGTGGTTCGTGACCCGATGGCGCCGGCGGCGCTATCGGTGCTCGGCGGTCGGACGTCGGGTGGGCGTTGCCCTGATCGGCGCGGGCCTTGTCCCGCTGATCTCGGCGTTCGTCGAATTCACGAAGGCCGGGGGGACGCCCTTGCCGCTGGCTCCGACAGAACATCTGGTGGTGACCGGGTTCAACCGCTATGTCCGTAACCCGATGTACCTCGCCCTGCTGCTCATCCTGCTGGGACAGACCCTGCTGTTCGGCCAACCACGGCTGCTGGCCTACACGTTGGCGCTCTGGACGGCGCCCGCGGCCTTTGTCCGTTGATACGAGGAGCCAACCCTGTTGCGGCAGTTCGGCTCCGAGTACGAGGCGTACCGTCGCGCCGTGCCGGCCTGGATACCACGCATTCGCCCGTGGTCGCCGGACACCGAAACCCGCTTGCGCCACCAGGCATGATGGAGCAATGCGCCGTCAAGTCACGACGATCGACGAGCTGCGCGCGATCGTCGGCCATCCGAACAAGTACGTCGCCAACAAGGTCGGCGCCCGGCTTTCACCGATACAGCGGGATTGGCTGGCGCACTCGCCGCTGGGCTTCGTAGCGACCACCGGCGCGGCGGGCCGCGTCGACGTCTCGCCGAAGGGCGATCCGGCCGGCTTCGTGCATGTGATCGACGACACCACGATCGCCATCCCGGAGCGGCCCGGCAACAAACGCGCCGACGGCTACCTCAATGTGCTGGCGCGCCCCCGGGTCGGCACACTGTTCCTCATCCCCGGCCGCGGCGACACGCTGCGGGTCAACGGCACCGCCCGAATACTTGCCGACGCAGACTATTTCGATGCGATGACGGTTGCGGGCAAACGCCCGATTCTCGCCCTCGAGATCGACGTGGAAGAAGTCTTCTTCCACTGCCCCAAAGCATTTCTGCGCTCGGACACCTGGAACCCGCAGAGCTGGAACCCCACCGCGGTGCCCAGCGTCGCGCAGATCGCCAAGGCCATCAAGGCCGACTGGAGCCAGGCCCAGCTCGACGAGTACTACAGCGAGGACAACCTGCGAAAGATCCTCTACTAAACCGCCCTAGGTGCTATCTCGGCGGGATGCCTGCACCGCGAGCGTGGCCACGGCGCCGGCCTCGTTGATCGCCAGGTGCGCGAGCATCGGCGCGGCGAGGCTGCCGGAGCGCTCGAAGAGCCGCGCGAACAGCCAACCGGCGACGCCGGTCACCAGCACCGTCGGAACGGTCGGCTGGCCTGTCGCACGCGCGTCGTAGATGTGCGACAGGCCGAACGCCGCCGCCTGCAGCAGCCGCCCCCGCTGGACACCGAACGCCTCGGCGGCCACCGTCCCCAGCGCGGCCCGGTAGGCCGCCTCCTCCGAGGCGACCGTCCCCAGCGGAATCCCGACCGCCAGCCAGGTCGCCGGCGAGCGGGGCAGGTCGCGTCCGGCCATCGCGGCCCGCACCTGCGGCGAGGCGGTCGCTGCGGCAACTCCGACCATCACCGCCGACGCCGTCGCCGCACCCGTTCGCACACCGCGCCACACCGCCGGGGGGCGCAGCCCGAGCGGGGCACGGGTCAGCGCCACCAGCCCCGCCGCCAATCCGGCCTGCGCCAGGGGGTGCCGACGCCCCGGGATCGCCAGCCCGCTGGTCAAACTCCACCCGACCAGGCCGACGGCGAAAGCGACAGAACGAAAAGCCTTGCGCCCCATCAATATTCGGGACCACCGGATGTCTCGACCTTTTCCAGCGCACGCCGGATGCGGTCGGTGTCGGCCGGGGTCCACCCGTCGGGCGGCGCCACCGCGACCCAGCCGTCGAGCGCCTGATCGCCGTAGTCGTGGCCGTGTCCGACGGGCACGCTCGCCGCATTGGTCAGGTCGGCGCTGACCTGCCAGAACGTGACGATCGGGTACCAGCGCATGGACGACGTGCGGTCGTGTCCGGGCGGCTCGCGCAGCCAATCCGGCCGCTCGAACAACAGATCCGGGGACCACCAGACAACGGGGTCGGACGCATGCTGAACGAACAGCACCCGGGTGCCGTCCCACGGCGGAGCCGCGACGTCGGGAGTGTCGAATCCCTGGGAGAACCGCACGGTGCGGCCGTCGTCGTAGCGCGGTTGGGCCTGCGGGGTACCGGGATCCCGCCGGGCGACCAGCGCCCGCCACAGCGGGCTTGCGTTCGGCGGGCCCTCCCACAGCACCGCGGAGAAATCCATCTCCACGACGTCCGGGAGGTAGCCGAACGCACCCTGACCAGCCATCGAGCCCAGGCTTTCGCCGTAGAGCAGCAACTTCGACCGGTGGTCGGCAGGCCGCAGCGCCCAGCGATCGTGCACCGCGTCGACCAACTGCCTGCCTGACTCGAGCGACTTCTGCTGGTCGGCGAGGAACGAAATCCAGCTGGGCAGATACGAATACTGCATCGCGACCAGCGCGGTGTCGCCGTTGTACATCGACTCGATCGAGCGTGCCGCCGCCGGATCCACCCAGCCGGTGCCGGTGGTCGGGATGATCACCAGCACCTTGCGATCGAACGCGTTCGTGCGTTCGAGCTCGCTGCCCAGCACGCTGAGCCGGCCGTCCGGGGTGTCCGCGGTCTGCAGCCCGACGTAAATCCGGATCGGCTCCTTGGCCGGCCTGCCGCTCAGCCGGGTCAGTTCGTCGGCGTGCGGCCCGGTGGCCACGAAGTTGCGCCCCTGATATCCCAGCGTGTCCCACGGTGCGAAAGACACCGGGCTGCCCGATCTTTCGGGCTGACTGGGTTGAGTGACGCCGGGTCGGGTGGTCGAGTTCTGCGGCTGGAACACCGCGCTGGCGGCCGCGAAGAATCCGCGGATCAGCACGCCGTTGACCAATGTGACGACCAAGACGACGACAATCGCGGTGCCGATGAACAGCGCCACCTCGTCGTTGACCTGCCAGCGCCTGATCAGGTAGCGGGCCAACACCTTGACGGCGTCGAGCAGGACCCGCGACACACCGACCAGCGCACCGCCGACGGCGATCGCGATCACGACCGTCCGCAGATATCCCAGCGTCGACGGGCCTTCCACACCCATCACGCCCGACACCTGTCGCTCCCAGGCGGCGGCCGGGATCAGCAGCAGCACACTGGCCGCGATCGACACGCCCACGGTCAGCGCCTTGGCCCCGTAGCGCACCCGCGGGCCCGGCGGCCACCAGGTGCGGCCGTGCAACACCACTCGCCGGAACAGCTTGCCGATCAGGACCCCGATGCCGTAACCGATTGCCGCGTTTATGCCCCCGATCAGTCCCTGGAACAGCCAATGGCGCGGAAGCAGTGAAGGCGTCAGCGACAGGCAGAAAAACAACGCGCCGAACCCGACCCCGACGAAGTCGAGCCGGACCAAACCCCACGCCCAGACCAACAGGGGGTGACGACGACGTTCGGCGGTCTCGGCGGCGGGTTCGCCGGTGTCGGCGCCGACGGCGGTGGTCATCCGAAGAGACCGGGCAGCACGCCCTCGTACGTCGCGCGCAGTTCGTCCAACGACACCGTGAACAGGCCTTGAATTTCAATCGCGTCGGAGCCCTGGTCGACGACGCCGATCCGGGTCGCGGGCAATCCGCGCGCCTCGCACATGGCGCGGAACCGGCTCTCCTGGATGCGCGGGACGGCGACCAGAACCCGTCCGGCCGACTCGGAGAACAGCGTCACGAACGGATCGGCGCCTTCCGGAATCACGATGCGGCAACCCGTTTCGCCGTGCAGTGCCGATTCGACGACGGCCTGGATCAGGCCGCCCTCGCTCAGGTCGTGAGCCGCCGAGACCAGCCCGTCGCGGGACGCCGCGGTCAGCACATCGGCCAGAAGCTTCTCGCGCGGCAGGTCGACGACCGGCGGCCGGCCCCCCAGATGATCGGCGGTCACCTGCGCCCAGATCGAGCCGTCGAACTCGTCACGGGTGTCACCCAGCAGGATCAGCGTCTCTCCCGGCTCGGTGCCGAAGTCGGTCGGGATGCGGCGCGCCACGTCGTCGATCACGCCGAGCACCCCGACCACCGGCGTCGGCAGGATCGCGGCAGAACCGGTCTGATTGTAGAAGCTGACATTGCCGCCGGTGACCGGAATGCCAAGCGCCGCACAGCCATCGGCGAGCCCGTGCACCGCTTCCGAGAACTGCCACATCACGCCGGGGTCTTCGGGCGAGCCGAAATTCAGGCAATTGGTGACCGCGATCGGCATCGCGCCGGTGACCGCAACGTTGCGGTAGGCCTCAGCCAGCGCCAGCTGCGTGCCGACGTACGGGTCGAGCTGGGTGTAGCGGCCTGAGGCGTCGGTGGACACCGCGATCCCGCGGCCGGTCCGCTCGTCGATGCGCAGCACGCCACCGTCGGCGTGTTCGGCCAGCACGGTGTTGCCGCGCACGTAGCGGTCGTACTGATCGGTAATGAACGCGCGGCTGGACAGGTGCGGGCTCCCGATCATGGCCAGCAACGTCGCGCGCAGCTCGTCGCCGGTCACCGGTCGCGGCAGCCTGTTCGAGGTGTCGGCATTGAGCGCGTCCTGGCTGTCCGGGCGGGCGACCGGTCGCTGATAGACCGGGCCCTCGTGGGCGACGGTGCGCGGCGGCACGTCGACGACGGTCTCGCCGTGCCAGGTGACCCGCAGCCGATCACCCTCGGTCACCTCGCCGATCACCGAGGCCAGCACGTCCCACTTGTGGCACACGGCCAGGAACGCGTCGACGTTCTCCGGCTTGACCACCGCACACATGCGTTCCTGCGACTCGCTGGACAGGATCTCGGCAGGCGTCATGTTGGCCGCCCGCAGCGGTACCCTGTCCAGTTCGATGGCCATGCCGCCGTCACCAGCCGACGCCAGTTCGGATGTGGCACAAGATAATCCGGCCCCGCCGAGATCCTGGATGCCGACCACCAAGCCTGCCGCGTACAGCTCCAGGCAGCACTCGATGAGCACCTTCTCCATGAACGGGTCGCCGACCTGCACCGACGGAAGCTTCTTGCGGCCGGGGCCGGATTCGTCGCCACCGAACGTGTCCGACGCCAGCACCGACACCCCGCCGATGCCGTCCAGCCCGGTGCGCGCCCCAAACAGGATGATCTTGTTGCCGGTCCCCGACGCGAACGCCAGGTGCAGCTGCTCGGTGCGCAGCGCGCCCACACACAGGGCGTTGACGAGCGGGTTGCCGGCGTAGGACGCGTCGAACACGGTTTCGCCGCCGATGTTGGGAAGCCCGAGCGAGTTGCCGTATCCCCCGATGCCGCGCACCACCCCGTCGACCATCCGGCGGGTGTCCGGCGCGTCGGCGGCACCGAACCGCAACTGATCCATCACCGCGACCGGCCGGGCGCCCATCGCCATGATGTCGCGCACGATTCCGCCGACGCCGGTTGCCGCGCCCTGGTACGGCTCCACGTAGGACGGGTGGTTGTGGGATTCGACCTTGAACGTAACCGCCCAGCCGTCGCCGATGTCGACGACGCCGGCGTTCTCTCCGATGCCGGCCAGCATCCTCGCCCGCATCTCGTCGGTGGTGGTCTCCCCGAAATACCTCAAGTGGACCTTCGAGGACTTGTACGAACAGTGTTCGCTCCACATCACCGAATACATCGCGAGCTCGGCGTCGGTCGGACGGCGACCCAGGATCTGGCGGATCCGCTCGTACTCGTCGTCCTCGAGGCCCAGCTCACGGTATGGCTGCGGCAGGTCCGGCGTGGCAGCGGCCCGCTCCACGGTGTCCGGCGCGGGGGCGGTCTGCCGGGTTCGGGTGAGCCGGGATGTCACTGCGACAGTTTAAGTTGCGGGGCCGCCGGACCCACGCGAGTCACTGCCCGGCCACGCAGAACGCGTTGCCGTCGGGGTCTGCCAGCACCACCCAGCGGAAGTTCTCGCTGAACTGGTGCCTGCCCGTTTCGGTGGCGCCGGCCGCGACCAGCCGTGACACTTCGGCGTCGACGTCGGCAGCGCTGAAGTCCAGGTGCACGCGGTTCTTGCCGGGTGTGGGATCCGGAACCCGCTGAAAGCCCAACCGCGGGCCGTCTTGACGGATGACGACGACGAACTCGTCGGGAATCAGTTCGGCTGTCTCGCCGTCGAACTGCGCGGCCCACCACGCCGCCAGCTTGTGGGGGTCGTCGCAGTCGAAGGTGACCATCTGGACGTTGAGTGCCATGCTCTCAAGGCTATCGGCCTGCGGCCTCGTCGGGCGAGAGGAACGCCCGCAGCGCCGCCGAATACGACGCGACATCCTCGGCGCCCATCAGTTCGCGCGCCGAGTGCATCGCCAGCTGCGCGGCGCCCACGTCGACGGTCGGGATTCCGGTGCGGGCCGCCGTCATCGGCCCGATCGTCGAGCCGCAGGGCAGGTCCGCACGGTGTTCATAGCGCTGCAGCGGCACCCCGGCCTGTTTGCACGCCAACGCGAAAGCCGCCGCCGACCGGCCATCGGTCGCGTACCGCAGGTTCGGCTGCACCTTAAGCACCGGCCCCGCGTTCACCTCGATCAGGTGGCCGGGCTCGTGGCGCTCCGGGTAGTTGGGGTGCGTCGCATGTGCCATGTCGCCCGAGGCCACCAGCGAGCCGGGCAGCAGGCGCAGGTAATCCTGCCGGTTGCCGCCCGCGGCCAGCACGATGCGTTCCAGCACGGTGGTCAGCAGGTTCGACTGCGCGCCGTGGTCGGACGTCGAGCCGACCTCTTCGTGGTCGAACAGCGCCAGCACGGGCAGATGGCCGCGCGCTTGCGCGGCAACGAACGCCTCGAGGCCCGCATAGCACGTCGCCTGGTTGTCCAGCCGTGGCGCGCTGAGGAGATCACGGTCGGCGCCGAGGAGCGTGGATGGCTCCACATCGTGGGTCATCAGGTCCGCGCCGAGCACGTCGGCGACGTCGACACCGGCCCGCTCGGCGACATATCCCAGAAACGACCGGCAGCCGCCGCCGGCACCCCACACCGCGTTGACGTGCCGCTGCGGGTCGAGCTTGACGGATTTGCGGTCTTCGGCCAGGTGAATCGCCAGCTGCGGCACCCGCAGGATCGGCTCGTCGATCGTCACGAGTTGTTCGCGCACCCGGCCGCCGTCGCGCACCGACAGCCGCCCGCTGATGCCCAGATCGCGGTCGAGCCAGGAGTTCAGCCAGGCGCCGCCGTAGGGCTGCAGGGCGACCACCTGCCATCCCGCTACCAGCCGGTCCGGATGTTGCTTGACCCGCAGGTTCGGGCTGTCGGTGTGCCCGCCGGCGATCCGGAAGGGCCGAAGTTGGGCATCTGACGAGTTCCACGCAACGATCGAGCCGGCCCGCACCGTGAAGAACCGGCCGCCGGCCGGCCAGGGGTCGGCTTCGGCGAGCTCGGTGTAGCCGGCGGCAAGCAGCCGCTGCGCGACGGTGAGGCAGACGTGGAACGGTGACGGCGACGAATCGATGAATTCGCACAGGCCACGCGCGGTCGCTGACATGTTGCTCATCATTACCGATCCGATAGGCGTTAGGGTCGGGTGATGCCTCCGGTTCTGCCGCAACCAGTTCTGGCGCCGTTGACGCGTGCGGCCATTTTCCTGGTAGTCACGATCGACGACGGCGGCGAGGCGGCAGTCCACGACGGGCTCACGGAATTGTCGGGCCTGGTTCGCGCCGTTGGCTTCCGCGACCAGTCGAAGCGGCTGTCGCTGATCACATCGATTGGCTCGGACGCCTGGGACCGGCTGTTCTCCGGACCGCGGCCGGCGGAGTTGCATCCGTTCGTCGAACTCAAAGGGCCGCGCCACCACGCCCCCTCGACCCCCGGCGACCTGTTGTTCCACCTTCGCGCCGAGGCCATGGACGTCTGCTTCGAGCTCGCCGGGCGCATCCTGGACGCGATGGCGGGCGCGGTCACCGTCGTCGACGAGGTACACGGCTTCCGGTTCTTCGACAACCGCGACCTGCTCGGTTTCGTGGACGGCACGGAAAACCCGGACGGCCCGGTTGCGGTCAGCGCCACCCAGATCGGCGACGAGGACCCCGACTTCGGCGGCTCCTGCTATGTGCACGTGCAGAAGTACGTGCACGACATGAACGCGTGGAACTCGTTGTCGGTCACCGAGCAGGAGCTTGTGATCGGGCGCACGAAGCTCGAGGACATCGAGCTCGACGACGACGAGAAGCCCGCCAATTCGCATCTCGCGCTGAACGTGATCGAGGACGAGGACGGCAACGAGCTCAAGATCATCCGGGGCAACATGCCGTTCGGCGAGGTCGGCAAGCCGGAGTTCGGCACGTACTACATCGGTTACTCGCGGACGCCGGCGGTGACCGAACGGATGCTGCGCAACATGTTCATCGGGGATCCGCCCGGGAACACCGACCGCATCCTGGACTTCTCCACCGCGGTCACCGGCGGCATGTTCTTCACCCCCGTCGTCGACTTCCTCGACGACCCGCCGCCGCTTGCCGACGAGGCGGCGCAGACCACGCCGGACCAACCGACGGAGGTCGTGCCCGGCCATGACGGCTCACTGCGAATCGGCAGCCTGAAAGGAACCCGCTGATGGACAATCTCTACCGCGACCTTGCTCCCATCAACGAATTAGCCTGGGGCGAAATCGAACTCGAGGCAACACGCACCTTCAAGCGCCATATCGCCGGGCGGCGGGTGGTCGACGTCAGCGAGCCGGGCGGACCGGTGACCGCGGCGGCCAGCACCGGCCGGCTGCTCGACGTGAAGCCTCCGACCGATGGTGTGGTCGCGCATCTGCGGGCCAGCAAACCCCTTGTGCGGCTGCGGGTTCCGTTCACGTTGTCACGCGTCGAGATCGACGACGTGGAACGCGGGGCCAACGATTCGGATTGGGACCCGGTGAAGGACGCCGCAAAGAAGCTGGCGTTCGTGGAGGATCGGGCGATCTTCGAGGGGTACGAGGCCGCGTCGATCGAGGGCATCCGCCAGTACAGCTCGAACCCGCCGCTGAAACTTCCCGCGGATGCCCGCGACATTCCGGACGTGATCAGCCAGGCCCTGAGCGAGCTGCGGCTGGCTGGTGTCGACGGCCCGTATTCGGTGCTGTTGTCGGCGGATGCGTACACCGCGGTGAGCGAGACCTCCGATCACGGCTATCCGATCCTGGAACACATCAACCGGCTCGTCAACGGCGACATCATCTGGGCCCCCGCCATCGACGGCGCGTTCGTGCTGACCACCCGCGGCGGCGACTTCGACCTGCAGCTGGGCACCGACGTGTCGATCGGCTACCTGCGCCACGACGCCGACACGGTGCAGTTGTATCTGCAGGAGACGCTGACGTTCGTGGCCTACACGACCGAAGCTTCGGTCGCGCTGACACCCCAGTGACGGCCGGTCAGGCGGCCAGCACCGCGTCCAGCGCGGAGTAGAACACGCCGAGGCCGTCGTCGGACGGGCCGGTGAGGGGCTCGGTGGCATGTTCGGGGTGCGGCATCAGGCCAATCACCCTGCGGTTCGCGGAGCAGATGCCGGCGATGTCGCGCATCGAGCCGTTGGGGTTGTCGCGGTAGCGGAACACCACACGGCCTTCGCCTTCGAGCTCGTCGAGCACGGGTTGGGCCGCGACGTAGCGCCCCTCTCCCGACTTGAGCGGGATCAGCAGATCGGCGCCCGGCTCATAGCGCGCCGTCCACACGGTCTCGGTCGAGGTCACCTCCAGCCACACATCGCGACACACGAAGTGCAGCCCGGCGTTTCGTGTCAGCGCCCCCGGCAGCAGCCCGGCTTCGCACAGAACCTGAAAGCCGTTGCAAATCCCCAACACCGGCATCCCTCGCCCGGCCGCCGCGATCACCTCGCCCATCACCGGGGCGAACCGGGCGATCGCCCCGGCCCTGAGGTAGTCGCCGTAGGAAAAGCCGCCGGGCACCACTACGGCGTCGACGTTCTTGAGGTCGGCGTCGGCATGCCAGAGACTCACCGGCTGGGCCCCTACGCGCCGCACGGCTCGGGCGGCGTCGACATCGTCAAGAGTGCCGGGGAATGTGATCACGCCCACGCTTGTCGCGGTCACGACGGCTCCCTGCTGATGGTCCAGTCCTCGATCACCGTGTTGGCGAGCAGCGATTCGGCGATCTCGGCGACGGCCGCGTCGTCGACGGTGTCGTCGACCTCGAGCTCAAAACGCTTGCCCTGCCGCACATCTGATACACCCGCGTGTCCAAGGCGGCCCAGCGCGCCCACGATGGCCTGACCCTGCGGGTCAAGAATCTCGGCTTTGGGCATGACGTGCACTACCACCCGCGCCACGCGCAGCTCCTCGCTTGCCGGTGTTTGTTGATGGTCCGGCGATAACTCTACCGGCGGCACACTGCGAGTTCGGTTACTGGCACGAGTCGATATATGCGACGCACAGCGGCGCGACGAGCGCGTCGAGCACCTGCCGGTCGGCGACCGTGGGCCACGGCACGACCGGTGGGGCGGACGCCCACATCGTCAGCTCGACCACCGAGCTGCTCTGCGCGTGCGAAATCAGATATTCGTGCACGACGGTCGAGGTCGGCCCGGCGACGCTGATCACCGCCGCGAGCCGGCCCGGTTCCTCGGTGGTCAGCGACGGCGAGGTTCCCGGCGCGGTGAGCTGGCAGAACCGCAGCGCCGCCGCGGCCGACTGTAGCACCGCGTCGGCGTTCTGACCGCCGCGCCAGGTCTCGCCGCGCCAGTGCAGCACCTGCACCTGCAGCTGCCACTGGCCGGGCGGATTGGCGACCGCCGCTTTCGACCCAACCGCGTAATCGCGGGGATCGCCCGGCACCGGCGGCGTCGCGCACCAGTCCTCGAAGCGGAACCGCGGCTGTGACGCGGTGACCGAGACCGCGGCCAGGTTCGGCCAGGTGTACGTCGGATAGAGCGGGATCGCGGCGGGGGGGATCCACGCCGTCGCCGGGATGCGGTCGCAGTCCGGCGGGCAGGTGTCGGGCAACGCGAGTGCGGGCGCCGGCACCAGCACACCGACGGCCGCAAGCAGCGCCGCCGCACCGAGGCCAGCAAGCAGCCGTGTCACAGACCACCCCCTAGGCGGCAAGGATACCGAGAAGACACCTACGCGTAGCACAATCGGTGAATGCAGTTGACGCATTTCGGCCACTCGTGCCTGCTTGCCGGATTTCCCGCCGAGAACAGGTCTGACACGACGCTGTTGTTCGATCCGGGCACGTTTTCGCATGGCTTCGAGGGCATCACCGGGTTGTCGGCGATCCTGATCACCCATCAACACCCCGACCACGCCGACACGAAGCGGTTGCCTGCCCTCGTCGAGGCCAACCCGGGCGCGGCCTTGTACGCCGACCCGCAGACCGCCGCGCAACTCGGCGACCAGTGGCGGCCGGTGTACGTCGGGGACGAGCTGTCGATCAACGGTCTTGCGGTCCGCGGCGTCGGCGGCGTCCACGCGGTCATCCACCCGGAAATCCCGCTCATCAACAACATTTCGTATCTGGTCGGTGACTCCAAGCACCCGGCCCGGCTGATGCATCCCGGCGACGCGTTGTTCATTCCCGCGGAGCCCGTCGACGTGCTGGCGCTGCCCGCAGCCGCGCCGTGGCTCAAGATATCCGAGGCTGTCGAGTACCTACGCGCGGTGAAACCGTTGCGGGCCATACCGATTCATCAGGGAATCGTCAACCCGGTCGCGGTCGGCCTGTACTACCAGCGCTACGAAGAGATGGGCCGCACCGACTTTCAGGTGCTGCGAGAAAAAGTGGCGACCGAGTTCTGAGGCCCGGCGCGAGCCGGTCAGGCCGCGTCGATGACCATCGGATGGTTGGGTTGCCACCGGTACACCGTCGGCGTGTTCCGGTGCAGCATCGCCAGGTCGATCGCGTCGAGCATCGCCTGCCGCGGGCCGGACCGCTGCAGCTGCCGGGCCGCGATCGCGATCCGGACGATCCCGCCACGGCGAGCGATGCGCTCCGCCGACAACACCAGCGTCCGGCACCACCACGGTTCGGCCAGAAACCCGCCGCCAATGCCGAGGACCCGCGCCCGCACCTTTGCCTCGCGCACCAGGTCGACGACGCCGTCCACCGCCGCCAGCAAGCGAAAACCGTTACGCGGCAACACAGCTATGGTGCCGGCCGAGGCCGTCCAGCCCGGTGCCGCGAACAGCCGCGTGCGCAGACCCACCTGCTCGAGCACCCGGTCGGCGGCCATTACGCGCAAATTCGCCTCGTGGGCGGGCAGAATCGCGAACTCGGGCTTGCGCTTCTTGGTCGCGGCCTCGTCGTATCCATGCAGCACGATCGCGTCGCCGCGGTCGCGCCGCGCTCGCAGCCACTCGGCCGTTACGGCGTCGTCGAGCAGCCGGTAGCCGCCGCCCAGCCTCGGAGCGACCAAAAACGACACCGGAGCCCGGCGCGCGTCGAGCTCGGTGCAGAAGGCGCTCACGTCGGCAAGGCTGCGGTCCCGCACCCCCGAGACCGACACGATCAGTTGTCCTGCCATGCTCCCAGTGTGGCAACGTCAGGTGTCGGAACGGTGTCCTACACGCCGACGACAGCTGTCGGATCGATGCTGACCGCGATGTGACGGCCGTCTTAGACCGACCCGCCAGACAATTAGATTGGCCGTCTACCTAATCGCTGGCTACCCTGGTGCAGTGGTACACCGGGCGGTAAATCCCAAGCCCCGGAAGTCCCTTGCGGCTCCGGCGGCGCACAACGGCGTTACCACAGACCACGGGCTGGCAAAGGACTTCCAAGCCCGCCGATACCCGCAGAACCTCGACGCCGACCTGCTGAAGATCGCCGGGGTGTGCGTGCTGGCGGCGGTCATGGCAATCCTCGACACCACGGTCGTCAGCGTCGCGCAGCGAACATTCATCAGGGACTTTCAGAGCACCCAGGCCGTCGTGGCGTGGACGCTGACCGGCTACACGCTGGCACTGGCCACGGTGATTCCGTTGACCGGCTGGGCGGCGGACCGATTCGGTACAAAGCGGCTGTTCATGGGCTCGGTGCTGTTCTTCACGCTCGGATCGCTGCTGTGCGCGATGGCGCCCAACATCACGCTGCTGATCGCGTTCCGGGTCATCCAGGGCCTTGGCGGCGGGATGCTGATGCCGCTGACATTCACGATCCTCACCCGCGAGGCCGGCCCGCAGCGACTCGGCAGGCTGATGGCCGTGCTCGGCATCCCGATGCTGCTCGGGCCGATCTGCGGGCCCATCCTCGGCGGCTGGTTGATCGACTCCTTCAGCTGGCAGTGGATCTTCCGGATCAACCTGCCGATCGGTGTGCTCGCGTTCACCCTCGCGGCGATCGTGTTCGGAAAGGACAAGGCCCACCCGTCCGAAACCTTCGACTTTCTCGGCATGTTGATGCTGTCCCCGGGTCTGGCGACCTTCCTGTACGGGGTCTCGTCGATCCCGGGCCGCGGCACGGTGGCGGATCCGCACGTGTACATCCCGGCCTCGATCGGCCTCGTGTTGATCATCGGGTTTGTGTTCCACGCGCTGTTTCGCGCCGACCACCCGCTGATCGACCTGCGGCTGTTCAAGAACCGGGTGCTGACGCTGGCCAACACGACGATGTTCCTGTTCGCGATCGCGTTCTTCGGTGCCGGGCTGTTGTTCCCCAGCTACTTCCAGCAGCTGCTCGGCCAGACCCCGCTTCAGTCGGGCCTGCATCTGGTGCCCCAGGGTCTGGGAGCGATGTCAACGATGCCGATCGCAGGGCGGTTCATGGACAAACACGGCCCCGGCAAGGTGGTGTTGGTCGGCCTTCCGCTGATCGCAACCGGCATGGGCATTTTCGCGTTCGGCGTGAGCCGCCACTACGAGTACATGCCCGTGCTTCTGGTCGGACTGGCCGTGATGGGTATGGGCATGGGCTGCACGATGATGCCGGTGTCCGGGTCGGCGGTGCAGACCCTTCGGCCCGATCAGGTGGCCCGTGGCTCGACGCTGATCAACGTCAACCAGCAGGTCGCCGGCTCCGTCGGCACCGCGCTGATGTCGGTGATTCTGACCAACCAGTTCAACCACAGCCGGTACATCGCCGCGGCCAACAAGGTGGCCGCCCTCCAGGCGGAGGCCGCCAAGCAGGGC
This sequence comes from uncultured Actinomycetota bacterium, assembly GCA_963811535.1. Classification (GTDB taxonomy): domain Bacteria; phylum Actinomycetota; class Actinomycetes; order Mycobacteriales; family Mycobacteriaceae; genus Mycobacterium. The sequence continues at coordinate 2,253,088 of CAWERF010000006.1, forward strand.
GTGCCGCCGGACCCGACGCAGTTCCCGCCGCAGGCGCTGGCGCCGGACTTCACGCACTCGGTCACCCACGACCTGTCGCACGCCTACACGGTGGTGTTCGCGGTGGCGGTGTTCCTGGTACTGACCACGTTCATCCCGGCGTCGTTCCTGCCGAAGAAACCGGCGTCGATACCGTCGGGTGAACCGATGACGCCCGCGTTGGCTCACTGATTCGGGGAAGTCGCCTCGCTGGAGCCCGCCGGACCTACCCGTCGAACAGCATCCGGGCGATCCGCTCGACGGTGACCATCGGGTCCACCGCCGCGATCGGCCCCGGCACCGAGTTGTTGAGCCACAACAACGCGAACCCGTGCACCAGCGACCACGCCGCAAGCTCCGCACCGGCCGGATCCGCGGTGGCGTGTGGGTCGGCGAGCGTGGCCACTCCCTGCGAAAGCTCGCCGGCCGCGGCCGCCGCAGCCGCCGCGAGTCCCGGGTCGCTGGCGTCGACCAGCGACCGGTCGAACATCACCGCGTAGTGGCCGGGGTGCTCGATCGCGAACCGCACATAGGCCAGCGCCGCATCAATGAAATTCGGCCGAACCGCTTTCAGGGCCTCCGCCAGCAGCCGGAAGCCCTGGGCGGCCAACGCGGTGAACAGCCCGCGGCGGTCGGTGAAATGGTGAGCGGGCGCCGCATGGGACACCCCGGCCTCGCGCGCCAGGTGCCGCAGCGACACCCCGTCGGCGCCACGCTGCGCAACCAGACGCGCGGTCTCAGCCAGGATCACCGACCTGAGATCGCCATGGTGGTACTGAGACCGCGGAAGCGCAGTCACTCGGACAGCGTAGCGCGAAAACTTGACACTGGCTAGATGGCGATCTATATTTATTTCTATCTTGTCATCGTCAAGATTGGAGTCGACATGGTTCCCACGATCGCGCTCGTCGTCGTCACGCTGGCCGCCCGGTTGGTGGGATGGCTCGGATGGAGCTACACCGGCACCTGGGCAGCGGCGACTGCCATGGGCCTGTCCGCGATGTTCGTCGTCACCGGCGTCGCGCACTTCGTGCAGCCGCGCCGTGACGGGCTGATCGCGATCGTGCCCCCGCGCCTGGCCGCCGCAGGGCTGCTCGTGACGATCACCGGCATCGCGGAACTGCTCGGAGCGGTCGGCCTGCTGATCCCGCAGACCCGGGCGGCGGCCGCGGCCTGCTTGTTCGTGCTGATGCTCGCGATGTTCCCGGCGAACGTATACGCCGCGGGCGCCAAGCGATCCGAGCACGCACCCAACACGCCGCTGGTGCCACGCACCCTGCTGCAGGTGCTATTCCTCACCGGCGCCGCCCTCGTCGCCACCGGCGGCGTGTAGCAGCCAGGCGTACTGGAAGGCGGTCTCCCGCCAGCGCTCGTAGCGGCCGCTGATGCCACCGTGGCCGGCAGTCATCTCGGTCTTCATCAGCACCGGATGGGTGTCGGTTTTGGTGTACCGCAGCGCGGCAACCCATTTCGCGGGTTCGACGTAGTAGACGCGGGTGTCGTGCAGCGATGTCATCGCGAGGATCGGCGGGTAGTCCTTCGTCGCGACGTTCTCGTACGGCGAATAGGACTTCATATAGAAGTAGACGTCGGGGTCCTGCAACGGGTTTCCCCACTCGTCCCACTCGGTGACGGTCAGAGGCAGCGCCGGATTCAGGATGGTGGTCAACGGGTCGACGAACGGCACCTGCGCGAGGATGCCGGCGAACAACTCCGGCGCCAGGTTGGCCACGGCACCCATCAGCAACCCACCCGCGCTGCCGCCCATCGCGACGAGGTTCTCCGGTCGAGTCACGCCGGTGTCGACGAGATGGGTTGCCGACGCGACGAAATCGGTGAAGGTGTTCTTCTTGTGCAGCAGCTTGCCCTGCTCGTACCACAACCGGCCCAGTTCGCCGCCGCCGCGCACATGGGCGATCACGAACACCATCCCGCGATCGAGCAGAGAGAGCCTGGCGATCGAGAACCCCGGGTCTTCGCACAACTCATACGCCCCGTAGCCGTAGACCAGCGCCGGTGCGGGGAGCTTCAGGTCGGCACGATGGATGATCGACAGCGGCACCCGGGCACCGTCGGCCGCGACGGCCCAGTCGCGGCGCTCGACGTAGTCCTCCCGCCGGTAGCCGCCGAGCACCGGCTGTTCGCGCAGCAGGATCCGCTCCCCCGTCGTGAGGTCGAGGTCGTACACCCGCACCGGCGTCAGGAATGAGGTCGCGCCGATCCGCAGCAGGGACGACTGCCAATTCGGGTTCGCGCCCAGGCCGGCCGACATCAGCTCCGAATCGAACGAGATCTCCTGCGGGTGACCGTAATTCCCGTCCGCTTCGATCGGCCAGAGCTGGATGCGGGGCAGCGCCTCCCGCCGGCAGCTGACCACCAGATGACCGGCGAACGCGTCGACCCCGTCGATCCGCACATCGTCGCGGTGTTCGATCAACGTGCGTTGAGCCGACGGGTCGTCGACCGGCGCCTCGACCAGGGTGAAGTTCACCGCGCCGTCGTTGTGCGCGATCAGGAATCGATCCTCGCCACCCACCACCGCGTGCTCGACCGAATACTCCACGCCGTCGCGGCGGGGCAGGACCGTGGTGAACTCGGCACCCGGATCGGCGGCGTCCGCGTAGCGGACTTCTGACGTGATCGCCGATCCCGCGGCGATCAGGACGTACGCGTCGCTTCGGGTGCGGCCCACCGCGAGCCAGAACCGTTCGTCGAGCTCGTGGTAGACCTGATCGTCGGGACGCTGCGAACCCAGCCGGTGCCGCCACACGGTGTCGGGCCGCCACGCGTCGTCGACGGTCACGTAGTACACCGTTTGATTGTCGGCGGCCCACGTGGCTCCCGCGCCGATGCCGACGATCTCGTCCGGGTACGGCTCGCCGGTGCGTAAATCCTTGAACCGCAACGTGTACCGCTCGTCACCGACCACATCGACGGAATAGGCGAGCACGTTGCCGTCGAGGCTCACACTTGACGCCCCGAGCGCGAAGAAGTCGTGCCCCTCGGCTTCGGCGTTTTCATCGAGCAGTATCTGCTCACCGGGAATCTCGGTGTCTTCATCGAAACTGGGCGGCGTCCAGTCGTCGGGATTTGTCACCGGACAACGGCATTGGACACCGTACTGCTTGCCCTCGAAACTGCGGCCGTAGTACCACCAGGTCCCGCGGCGGGTCGGCACCGACAGGTCGGTCTCCTTGGTGCGGGCCTTGATCTCGTCGAAGATCTGCTGCCGCAGCGGGGCGAGATCGGCGGTCAGCTCCTCGGTGTAGGTGTTCTCGTCCGTCAGGTGTTTGATCACATCGGGATCGGAGTTGTCGCGGAACCATTCGTACGGGTCGATGAACACGTCGCCGTGGTATTCCCGCCGGTGGTCGACCCGCTTGGCCTGTGGCGGAGTGATCGGCGAGTTCACGCGGCCGATCCGATCCAGTCACCGAAACGCAGGCCCGAAATGCGTTCGTAGGCTTCGATGTAGCGAGCCCGCGTCGCGTCCATGATGTCCGCCGGCAACGGAAGCGGCGGGTCGGAGCCGTTGCGGTCCCAGCCCGATTCCGGGCTCATCAGCCAATTGCGGACGAACTGCTTGTCAAAGCTGTGCTGGGTGACACCCACCTGGTACTCGTCGGCGGGCCAGTATCGCGAGGAGTCGGGGGTGAACACCTCGTCGCCGAGCACGAGGTTGCCGTGCTTGTCGACACCGAACTCGAACTTCGTGTCCGCGATGATGATTCCCTTCGTCAGTGCGTGATCGGCCGCACGCAGATACGTCTGCAGCGTGCGGTCACGCAGCTGGTCAGCGCGCACCGTTCCAACCATGTCCACGACGTCGTCGAATGAGATGTTCTCGTCGTGTTGTCCGAGCGCGGCTTTGGTTGCCGGCGTGAACAGCGGCTGAGGAAACTTGCTGGCCTCGACGAGCCCGGGAGGAAGCACAATGCCACATACCTTGCCGGTCTTTTGGTAGTCCAGCAATCCGGAGCCGGTCAGGTAGCCGCGTGCCACGCACTCGACGGGCAACATCTTTAGCCGCCGCACCACCAACGCACGGCCCAGCACCTCGGCCGGTATGCGGGGGTCGTCGGGCGGGCCGGCCAGATGGTTGGGCGTGTCAAGAAAGCCGAAGAAGAACACGCTCATCGCGGTGAGGATCCGGCCCTTGTCCGGGATCTGGGTGTCCAGCACGTAGTCGAACGCCGAGATCCGGTCGGTGGCCACGATCAACAGATGGTCGTCGTCGACCCGGTACAGCTCCCGCACCTTGCCGCTGGCCAGGTGCCGATAGTCGCTCAGAGCGGGACGCATCGCGTCAGCCTAACGTCACCACCGCGCGGCCCTGGTGTGTTGGGATCGACGCCATGACATCGCGGTTCCTGCCCTACGCCACCACCCCCGGCCGGTTTCTCCTGCAGCTGCTCAGTGACGTCGTGGTCGTCGCCTGGACCACGCTGTGGGTGCTGATCGGAATCGCCGTCCACGCCGCGGTGTCGACGATCGCGGAGTTCGGGCGGCAGGTCGAGCACGGTGCCAACGGCGTCGGAGGCAACCTCGACTCGGCGGGCCACGGCGCCAGCAAGGTGCCGTGGCTCGGTGACGAGCTGTCCAAGCCGCTCACCGCGGCGGGCCGGGCCGCCCACGACATCGCGGCTGCGGGCCACAACCTCGAGGCCACGGTCAGCTGGCTCGCCGTGCTGCTGGCGGTGGCCGTCGCGGCGCCGCCGATCCTGGCGATCGCGATGCCGTGGCTGGTGCTGCGGTTGCGTTTCTTCCTGCGCAAGTGGACGGCGATCGGGCTGGCCGCCACCCCGGCCGGTGAGCAGCTGCTGGCGCTGCGCGCACTTGCGAATCGGCCGCTGCGGCGGCTGGCGGCCGTCAGTGGAGACCCTGTCGGCGCGTGGCGGCGCGAGGACGCGGTCGCGATCCGCGGGCTGGCCGCGCTCGAGCTCCGTGCCGCGGGCATCGGGGCGCCCCGGAGTTGGAGATGACGGCAGCGCTGTCTTTCGCAGTATCCTGCGCCGCTTACGCCGCATTTCGTTGCGCTCGGATTCAGCGGGCGCGGGGCCAAATCAAGGTGAGCGTGTCGTCGTCGAGCGGCTCACCGGCCGACGTGGCGAAGGCATCCAGCGCCACCGCGAGCCGGTCCCGTTCCGCCGCGGGCATTTCGGCCAGCACTTGCCCGATCGCATCGCGGCGGTGGTTGGTCACCCTGTCGACCAGCCGGCGTCCGGCGGGCGTGAGCGTCAGCGTGACGTGGCGACGGTCCGTCGATGATTCCCGCCGATTCAGCAGGCCGGCCCTTATCAGACGGTCACACGTGCGGCTCGCGTTCGACGGGTTGACCTCCAACCCGGCGGCGACCGCGGCGAGGTTCATCGGCCCGCGGGTATCGACCATCACCAGCACCCGCAACTGCGGCACCGTGACGGTGTCGTTCACCTCAGCGATCGACGCGGCGGCGATGCCGACCAGCGCCCGCGATGCCCGCAGCACCGCGTCGACCTGCGGCGCCGACGGCCGGTCACCGGCCAGCTCGCCTCGTTTCGCGGAGCCCATATACCGCATCTTGCCCGCACTCGTTGCGCGAGCGCAACTATTGCGCGTTAACCAGGCACAACAACACTCGATCTGATCACCATGGCCAGGCACCCGGTCGCCGGTCGTTACTCGAATTGTTGCTGCTCAACCTTGAATGCCGCGCGCGCACCCGCCACCGCGACGGCGAGCCAGGCGGCGACGGCCATCCAGAAGAACACCAGCGAGATCGTCGACAACGCGGGCAGTCGTGCGTCGATCGACGTCGCCTCGGTCGCGGTCGAGTACATGCCGAGGGGGAACACCATCGCCCACCAAACCCCTGCGAATCGCAGCGAGCCGGCTCGCGCGTTGACGCGGCGGAGGCTGAGGTACACCAGCACGGGAATCCAGATGCTGGCCAACACCCAGATCGTGACCGTCGCGATCTTGGCGCCGTCCCGTAGCGGCGACGATGCACCGAGCGCTCGGTAGATGTGGTTCCCCGCAAGTGTCGCGATTGCCAAGCCGCCCATCAGGATCCAGCTGTCCGGCTGGGCCCGGTCCGTCATCGACCTGTCCGCGGCCATCCCCCATGCGATCAGCCACGTGATCACTCCGTAGACGATCACCGCCAACACCCACACCACGAGGGCCACGGGCCACAATAGGCGACAGCCCGCTTCGCGGGACGCGTCGGCCAGACAGATCGCCACGCCCGACGTCGCGACGCTGGCCAGCAGCCACGCACCCCGCGCGCCGTCACGCAGCCGCCCCACCCCGCGAATAGCCATGCCGCGCACAGCGATCGGGCTCAACACCAGCCACGTGAGCACCGCGGCGCCACCCAGCACCCAGAACGGAAGCCGGTGGGGTTCAAAGCGGGCCGCCAACACGCCGCAGGCGGCGACGAACGTGAACAACCTCAATGCCGAGTCCGGATCGTCGAGGTGATGAAAGGCGAAGGTGCGCCGACGGACCAGCTCGAGCAGCACGAGGACGACAAGCACGATCAGGGTGGCGGTCGCGAGTACCGCGAGCGTGTCACTGATCAGGCGGTAGTGGTGATCGTCGGCGGAGATCGAGATGATCCCGGTGGCCATGACCACCGCGAACACATCGGGCCGCAGGTTGATGTCGGCGATCACGGCCGCGACAGCATGCCCTGCTGCTCGCGGCTGGCCGACGTGCCGGTGTGCGACCCGCTGAGCTGTCGGGCGGTGTTCACCAGTCCCACCATGCTGAACGCTTGAGGGGTGTTGCCCAGCTGTCGGTGGCCGTCGGTGTCGTATTCCTCGCTGAGCAGTCCAACATCATTGCGCAGCCCGAGCAGTCGCTCGAACAACGCCTCGGCCTCGTCGGTGCGGCCGATGCCGCATAGCGCATCGGCCAGCCAGAACGAGCACGCCAGGAATGCGCCTTCGCCACCGGAAAGCCCGTCGACGTCGCCGTCGGCGCCTTGCTGGTAGCGCATCAGCAGCCCGTCTCTGCTCAACTCGGCCTGCACCGCCTCAACGGTGCCGACGATCCGCGGATCGTCGGACGGCAGGAAGCCGACCCGAAGAAGCAACAGCAGCGCGGCATCGAGTCCGCGGGAGCCGTAGAACTGGGTGAACGTGTTGCGGTCGGCGTCGAACCCGTTCTCGCACACATCACGGTGGATCCGGTCGCGGACCTGGCGCCACTGATCGACGGGCCCGTCGAGATGATGGGCTTGCACGGTGTGCACCGCGCGGTCCATGCCCGCCCACGCCATCACCTTGGAATGCACGAAATGCCTTCTCGGACCACGAACTTCCCACAGGCTGCTGTCGGGCTTGTCCCAATTGCCCTCCAGGAAGTCCAGCAACGCCGGCTGCATGTCCCAGGCGGCGTCGAGCGCCTGCAGGCCCACGTCGCGGGCCAGGTGCAGGCCGTCGATGACCTCGCCCCACACGTCCAGCTGGAACTGACCCGCGGCCTGGTTACCGATCCGGACCGGCGATGAGCCCTGGTATCCGCCGAGCCACTCCAGCGTGTGCTCCGGGATTCGGCGAATACCGTCGAGGCCGTACATGATCTGTAGCTTCGACGGATCGCCCGCGACGGCGCGCACCAGCCATTCCCGCCACGCCCGGGCCTCCTCGACGTAGCCGGTGCCCAGCAACGCCTGTAACGTGAACGTCGCGTCGCGCAGCCAACAGTATCGGTAATCCCAATTTCGCTGTCCACCAAGCTGTTCCGGCAACGACGTGATGGCCGCCGCGGTGATACCGCCCGTCGGATTGTAGGTGAGCGCCTTGAGCGTGATCAATGCCCGCACCACCTCGTCCTTCCAGCGTCCGGAGTAGGTGCACTTCGACACCCAGTCCCGCCAGAACGCGATTGTGTCGGACAGCGCGGGCAACGCATCTGCCCGCTTCGGCGCCGGCCGGTGAGAAGCACTGTGGGTCAACACAAACGGGATCTTCTCCCCCGCCGATACCTCGAAATGCGCCTCGGTCATCATGTGCTCACCGTGCAACGCCACAGGTGTACGCAGCCACAGCTGGTCGGGTCCGGCCACCGCGATGAGCCCGTCGTCGGCGTGACGCACCCAGGGAACGATGCTGCCGTAGTCGAACCGGATCCGAAGCTCCATCTGAATCGGAACCCTGCCGGACAGTCCCTCGACGATCCGCACCACGTCGGGCGCCTCTCCCCGCGGAGGCATGAAGTCGGTGGTCCGGACCCGGCCCTGCGCGGTGTCCCACTCGGTGTCGAGAATCAGGCTCTGCCCGCGATAGCCTCGCCCGGTGGCCTCGGTCGCACCGGCGGGGGCCAACTTCCAGCGGCCCGCAACCTCGTCGGCCAGCAGCGCCGCAAAGCAGGCCGGCGAGTCAAAGCGCGGCAGGCACAACCAGTCGATGCTGCCGTTGCGCCCGACCAGCGCCGCGGTGTGAAGATCACCCAGCAACGCGTAGTCCTCGATCGGGCGCATCGCCTCCCTTTCGTCCGCCGGGTCGCCGCTAAAGAATTGCGGCGGGACTGTATTTCGCGGCCTCGGGATAGCGGCTGACCAGATCGTCGACCGCGGCCACGACCGCGTCCACCTGGTCGGCCGCCGCGCCGGTAAACGCCTTTCGGTCCGCAAGTGCGGCGTCTAGGGCCGGGCGATCCAGGGGCAGGCGAGAATCGTCGGCCAACCGGTCGAGCAAGTCGGGTTCGGCGCCGCGCTCACGCATCGCAAGCGCCACCGCGACGGCGTGCTCCCTGATCACCTTGTGTGCGGCCTCGCGTCCCATTCCGGCCCGCACGGCCGCGATCAGGATCCGGGTCGTGGCCAGGAACGGCAGGTAGCGGTTCAGCTCGCGTTCGATCACCGCCGGGTAGGCACCGAATTCCTCGAGCACTGTCAGGAACGTCTCGATCTGCCCGTCGATCGCAAAGAACGCGTCCGGCAGCGCGACGCGGCGCACCACCGAGCAGAACACGTCGCCTTCGTTCCACTGCGCGCCTGCGAGTTCGGCGGCCATCGACGCGTAGCCGCGCAGCACCACCTGTAGCCCGTTGACCCGCTCACAGCTGCGGGTGTTCATCTTGTGCGGCATCGCCGACGAGCCGACCTGGCCGGGCGCAAAGCCCTCGGTGACCAGCTCATGGCCGGCCATCAGTCGGATCGTGTGCGCCAGCGACGACGGCCCGGCGCCCAGTTGCACCAAAGCCGAGACGACGTCGTGATCCAGCGAGCGCGGGTACACCTGGCCGACGCTGCCCAGCACCGTCTTGAAGCCGAGGAACTCGGCGACCCGCCGCTGCAGTTCGGCCAGCCGGTGCGCATCGCCGTCGAACAGGTCGAGCATGTCTTGGGCGGTGCCCATCGGGCCCTTGATGCCGCGCAGCGGATAACGATCGATCAGCTCGGCAATGCGGGTCAACGCGATCATCGTCTCCTGCGCCGCCGATGCGAACCGCTTGCCCAGTGTGGTGGCCTGCGCGGCGACATTGTGGCTGCGGCCCGCCATCACCAGATCGCGGTACTGCACGGCCCGTTCGGCCAGCCGCGCCACGACAGCGACGCCGTGGGCGTGCACGAGTTCCAGCGACCGGCGGATCTGCAGTTGCTCGACGTTTTCGGTCAGGTCCCGGCTGGTCATGCCCTTGTGCACGTGCTCGTGGCCGGCGAGGGCGTTGAATTCCTCGATGCGGGCCTTGACGTCATGGCGCAGAACGCGTTCGCGTGCCGCGATCGACTCCAGGTCGACATTCTCGAGCACCCGTTCGTAGTCGAACAGCGCGTCGGCAGGCACGTCGACACCCAGTTCTGCCTGCGCGCGAAGCACCGCAAGCCAGAGCCGCCGCTCGGCGACGATCTTGGCCTCCGGGGACCAGATCGCCACCATCTCGTCGCTGACGTAGCGCGCGGCCAGAACGTCCGGGATCGTCACAAATACACAGCTTACGGGCCTGCATCCGCGCGCTTGATGCAACGCAACGGCGACAATTGCAGCTGTGTACTTCGTCGGCCTTGATCTGGCGTGGGGCGAGCGCAGACCGTCGGGCGTCGCGGCAATCGACGCCGAAGGTCGGTTGGTCGACATCGGTAGTGCGGGCGACGATTCGGCCATCACGGCTGGTCTGCAGCCGTACGTCCGCCACGCCTGCGTCGTCGGCATCGACGCACCACTCATCGTGACCAACCCGAGTGGTCAACGATTGTGCGAAGCGGCGCTCAACCGCGACTTTCGCCGCTTCGAAGCCGGTGCACACCCGGCCAACACCGGCAAGCCGGAATTCGCGCATACGCCGCGCGCCGCCCGCATTGCCCTTCGCCTCGGGCTCGAGATGGACCCGGAATCGCATCAAAAGCGCCGGGCCATCGAGGTTTACCCGCACCCGGCCACGGTGGCCCTATTCGGGCTGGCACGAACCCTGAAGTACAAGCACAAGCCGGGTAGAAGTTTTGACGATCTCCGGTCGGAACTGTTGCGGTTGATGGATCTACTCGAAGGGCTTGCCGACGCAAAGGTGCGACTGCACGTCGCCGACCACCCCGGCTGGGTGGGGATGCGGCGGGAGGTGGAGAGGGCGACACGCAAATCTCAGTTGCGTCGAGCGGAAGACCCCGTGGACGCCGTCGTTTGCGCGTATGTCGCGCTGCTCTGGGAGCGCCGGCCCGACACCGTCACCACGTACGGCGACTATCAGAGCGGCTACATCGTCACGCCGACGCTCTAGTGTGCGGCCATCGGCCCATCGATGGGCGCGAGCACGTCGATCACGTCGACCAAAGTGGCCCTTGCCGTTTCGCGTGGACTTCCCCCGTTGTCGACGAGCGCGGCCACAACCGCACCGTCAACGGCGCAAACCAATGCGGTGAGCCGCTCGGCGCCCACCGCGCGGCCCGACCTTTTAACCGCCTCCGCCACGGCCGCGGTGCGTTGCGCGCGGATCCGCCGCTGGACGTCGCGAAGCCCCGGTTGCCGCGCACACGCGATGTAGCGCTCGTAACGGGAGATCAGCTGGTCGCTCAGGTGCAAGCTCGGTCGCTCGCCGACGAGCAGGTCGACCAGCAGGTCCGCGGTCGACTCGGCACCGCGCCGCCGCCGCGACAAGTGATCCAACCGGATCCGCAGCTGAGCTGCCTCCTGCGCTCCGACGTGCTCGACGGCCTTGACGATCAGGTCGTCAAGCGAGGAGAAGTAGTAGGTGGTGGACGCCAACGGCAGGCCGGCCCGGCGCGCGACGGCGCGGTGACGCACCGCATCGAATCCGCCTTCACACAACAGTTCGGCGGCGGCCCGCACGAGCGCGTGCCGCCGGCGTTCGCCCTTTGGTGTGACCGCCGCTGTCACGCCTAGCATGGTGCCAGCAGAGTGGCCCCTGTACTGCGGTTTCGCGCAAAGCAAAGACGCTTGACCGCAAGCCCGGTGTGCCCTCATTGTTCAGGGCCACGACGCTCGATGGCATGATGACCCGCATGCCTGCACTCAGCCGCCGCGCCGTTCTGCGCTTAGGCGCCGGTGCGGCAGCCGGAGCTGTGGGCGCGTACGCGCTGGGAAGCCTGCTCGAGTCCGGGCCCTCGACCGCCACGCCGGTGTCGATGACGGGCGCCGGAGCGACGATGCCTGGGCTCGCCCCGCCCACACCGCTGGACCCTGCGCCGGCGGTCGCCGCGCCAACATTCGTCACGGGTTCGTTCGTCTCGGCCGCGCGCGGTGGCGTCGACACCAACTGGGCGATCGCCCGGCCGCCCGGCCAGGCCAAGACGCTGCGCCCGGTGATTGCGCTGCACGGCAAGGGCGGTGACGCGGCGAGCGTGATGGCCGGGGGCGTCGAGCAGGGCTTGGCGCAGGCGGTCGACGCGGGCCTGCCGCCGTTCGCGGTGGTCAGTGTCGACGGCGGCGGGGGCTACTGGCACAAGCGCGAATCGGGCGACGACGCCAGCGCAATGGTGCTCAACGAGCTGATACCGATGCTTGGCAGCAAGGGACTGGACACCTCCCGGGTTGCCTTCCTCGGCTGGTCGATGGGTGGCTATGGCGCGCTGCTGCTGGGGGCACGGCTCGGGCCGGCCCGCACCGCGGCGATCTGTGCGGTCAGCCCCGCGTTGTGGATGTCCTACGGCGCAACGGCACCGGGCGCGTTCGACAGTGCCGACGACTGGTCGAGCAATTCGGTGCTCGGGTTGTCTGCGCTCGGGTCGATCCCCATCCGTGTCGACTGTGGCAACAGCGACCCGTTCTTATCGGCGACCAAGCAGTTCATCGCCCAACTGCCGAACCCGCCTGCGGGCGGCTTCTCCCCCGGCGGGCACGACGACGCGTTCTGGAGCTCGCAAATCCCCGCCGAGCTGACATGGATGGCGCCGCTATTGGTCGCCTGACCGCTACACGTGAATCCGGCCCTGGGCGGTGGCCAACGCGATATCGCTGCGGTAATGGCTGCCGGGCAAGCGAATTGACTTGATAGTGTCGTATGCCGCCGCGCGAGCGGCGGCCAGATCCGGCCCCGTGCCGACCACCGACAGCACGCGGCCGCCGGTGGAGACCAGCGCGCCGTCGTCGCGGCGGCCCGTCGCGGCGTGCAGCACTGGTTTGACGTCTGCGCCGACGATCACGTCCCCTACCCGCGGACGGCCCGGATAGTTCTCGGCGGCCAGAACCACGACGACCGCAAAGCCTGGCCGCCATCGCGGCGCCGGCTGCCCGGCGAGGGTGCCGCTGGCGGCCGCATCCAGTAACTGGCCCAGCGGCGAATCCAGCAGCGCGAGCACCGCCTGCGTCTCCGGATCACCGAAGCGGCAGTTGAACTCCACCACCGCGGGGCCGTCGGACGTGATCGCCAGGCCCGCATACAGCATGCCGCTGAACGCACAGCCCCGCCGAACGAGTTCGGCTGCAACGGGTTTGATAATGCCGGAGACGATCTGCTCGGTCACCTCGTCGAGCAGCCACGGCAGGGGGGCATACGCGCCCATTCCGCCGGTGTTGGGCCCGGAGTCGCCGTCGCCGACCCGCTTGAAGTCCTGGGCGGGTATCAGCGGCACCACTGTTTCGCCGTCCACGACGCACAGCAGCGACACCTCGGGCCCGTCGAGGAACGACTCCAGCAGCACGGGATGCCCCGTGTCGAGCAGACTGGCCGCGTGCGCGCGGGCCTCGGCGCGGTCGGCTGTGACCACTACGCCCTTGCCTGCGGCCAGCCCGTCGTCCTTGACCACCCAGGCCTTGTCGCCCGCGTGTTCCGGGCCGAAGCGGTCCAACGCCGCGTCCAGGCGAGCGGGATTGTCGACGATCTCGGTGCGGGCCGTGCGCACACCCACCGACGACATCACGTCCTTGGCGAACGCCTTGGACCCTTCGATGCGCGCGGCGGCGGCGGACGGGCCGAAGCACGCGACCCCCGCGGCGCGCACGGCGTCGGCCACGCCGAGGACCAGCGGCACCTCCGGCCCGATCACGACCAGGTCCGCGGCGGTGTCGAGGGCCAGTTTCGCCACCGCATCGCCGGAGGTGATGTCGACGTCGTGTTGGTCGGCGATGGCCGCGGTGCCGGCGTTACCCGGTGCCGCGATCAGGCCGTTGACCTCGGGATCGCGCTTCAGCGCGGTCAGCAACGCATGTTCACGGGCACCGGAACCGACCACCATGACGCGCACGGTGCCAACCCTAGTGGCAGACCTAGTGCCAGAACGGCCCGCGCCCGGGTCGCGAGCCGTGAACCCGGCCACGAGCATACACTTGACCGCTACCTGTATGGTCGAGGTGGAGCCCGCGCCTACGAGGAGGTCGCCGCGATGACGACAGTGAGCACCGTCCGCCCGTTCGGAGCGGGATTCGACTTCACAGATCCGCACGTGCTGAAGAACGGCATTCCCGTGGCGCAGTTCGCCGAACTGCGGAAGACCGCGCCCGTCTGGTGGAACGAACAGCCCGCCGGCAGCACCGTCTTCGATGACGGCGGGTACTGGGTGGTCAGCGGGCACGACGACATCAAGGCCATCTCCAAGAACAATGACCTGTGGTCGACCAACGAAAAGGGCGCCGTTATGCGGCTTCCCGATTTCATGACACCCGAGCAACTGGACCTGACAAAGGCGCTGTTGATCAACCACGACCCGCCCGACCACACGCGGCTGCGCAAGCTGGTCTCCCGGCTGTTCACGCCCCGCGCCGTTTCGGCGCGCGAGGGCAAACTGGCGACGGCGGCCCGCGAGATCGTCTCGGCCGCCGCGCAGAAACAGACCGGCAACTTCGTCGACGACATCGCGATGAACCTTCCGCTGATGGCGATCGCCGACTTGATCGGCGTGCCGGAATGCGACCGCGAGCAGTTGTTCCACTGGACCAACCAGGTGATGAACACCGACGATCCGGACTTCGCGGCCGACGCCGCCGCGGCCAACGCCGAGCTGATCGGCTATGCGTACGCGATGGCGGAGCGGCGGAGGAAGCGCCCGGCCGACGACATCGTCACGCGGCTGATCGAAGCCGATGGGGACGGCGAGATCCTCGACGACACCGAGTTCGGCTTCTTCGTCGTGCTGCTGGCCGTGGCGGGAAACGAAACCACGCGCAACGCGATCACCCACGGCATGAACGCCTTCCTGGACAACCCTGACCAGTGGGAGCTTTACAAGCGCGACCGGCCGGTCACCGCCGTCGACGAGATCATCCGATGGGCCACGCCGGTGCACTGTTTCCAGCGCACCGCCAAGAGCGACACCGAAATCAGCGGGTGCACCATCGGTAAGGGTCAGCGTGTCGGGTTGTTCTACAGCTCCGCCAACTACGACGAAGCCGTCTTCGACCGGCCGTTCGAGTTCAACATCTTGCGTGATCCGAACCCGCACCTTGGCTTCGGCGGCAACGGCGCGCACTACTGCATCGGCGCCAACCTGGCCCGAATGGAGATCGGGCTGATCTTCAACGAGATCGCCGATATCATGCCGGACATCGCGAAACTCTCCGAGCCGCAACGCCTCCGATCGGGCTGGATCAACGGCGTCAAGGAACTGATGGTTTCCTATCACGGTTAGGTCAACCGAGTTCGGCATTCGCTACCGCGAAGGCGGCGACGTGAAGTACTACATCAGCACCGGCTACCTCGACACCCGGGAGATCGTCGAGATCGCGAAGGCGGCCGATGAGCTCGGCTACGACGGGCTCGGCATACCGGATCACGTGGTGAACCTCGAAACCTTGTCCACGCCCTACCCGTACACCCGCGACGGCGCCCGGCGGTGGGCGCCCTTCACCGACTGGCCTGACCCCTGGGTGCTGATCGGCTCGCTCGCCCAGTGCACGCAGCGGCTCCGCTTCGTCACCACCGTCTACGTGGCTGCGCTGCGTGACCCGTACAGCGCCGCGAAGTCGATCGGTACGGCGGCGCTTCTCTCGGGCGGGCGCGTCGAACTCGGGCTCGGAGTGGGGTGGTGCGCCGAGGAGTTCGACCTGCTCAACGCGAGGTTCGATCGGCGCGGCGGGCGAACCGAGGAGATGATCGAGCTCATGCGGGCGCTGTGGTCGCCCGGCTGGACAGAATTCGACGGCCAGTTCTACCGGACTCCGCGGTTGGAGATGAGCCCAACACCGCCCCCGATACCCGTCTGGGTCGGCGGCCTGACCGACATCGCATTGCGGCGTGCCGCGCGTTTCGACGGCTGGGTCGGCGACATGATCAGCACGGATGACGCAATCGCAGTCGCCCGGCGACTCCGGAGATACCGCGACGAGTACCGGTTGTCCGGCCGCGAATTCGCCGTTTTGGCGCCGCTCATCGATGCCTTCACCCCCGCGGACTACGAACGGGCCGAGCGCGGCGGCGTCACGCACGTCCTGACCATGCCGTGGATGTTCTACAGCGGCCGAAACGCCACCTTGGCCGAGAAGGTGGACGGGATGAAACGCTTCCGCGGCGACCTCGGCCTGGACCGTCAGCGGTAGTAGATGTCGAGGTTCTGCACCAGCCCGTCGTCGTTGAGTTCGAAAATGTCGACGGTGTCGACGGTCCTACCGTCCTCGTCGAGCGGGCTGGTTCCCTCCAGTTGCACCACTTCGAGGTTGCCTTGCTCGATACGTCTCGTGATCGTCATGTGGAGCTGGCCGGCGAACACGACGTCATTGTGGAAGTCAGCGATCTCCATGTGCCCATGGTCGGTACCCACCGGATGCGTCAGCGTGGCGTCCTCAGCGAACAGCGCGAGCAGTGCCGCCGAGTCGGCGCTGTTAATTGCCTCGACGTATCGTTCTCCGGCCGTCATGATGCCTCCAGTTCCGCGGTGATCGCCCATGCCCCGCCCCGTTCCCTAGTCAATCTAGCCCTCACGTCCGACGCGTTCGCCAAGAAGTGGTTCCATACTGCGTCGGGAGAGCCGCTGGGCAGCGACGCGGCAGCCGGAATCGTTTGGCGCTCAAGGAAACAGCGGCAGTCGCCACGATGGCGTGGCTGGATCGAGCAACAACAGCCGCGTCAGAGTCAGGCGCACGATGCGTAGCGTCCCGGCCATCAAGATGACCGCCAGCGGCAGCTCACCGAGCACGGCGGTCAACACGGACACCCACACGTCGCTCGGGCCGGCCGTCACGATGTCGAACCAGGCATCGGAGATCAGCAGGACACCGGTGGTGAACGCGACGACCGTCACCAGATGGCGGCGCATGAAGCCGAGAGCAGCTGTTGCGACCATGAACACGAGAAGCAGGATGTCAAAACCCACCCAAGCCGCTCGCCAGTTGTGCGCGACATAGTTTTCCGGCAGGCTCAGCGCGAGGTAGACGATCCAGGGGATCAACGCGATCGCCGCGGCGGCACTCACCCACAGCCGGAGCCGACGGATCTGCTGAGTGACCGACGCTGTCAGCAACTCGCCGTGCTTCGGTTGGAGCCGGTCCACCAATTGAGCCCGTTCGACAGCAGACATCGCCGCGATCTAAGAGTCGGACAGCACACCGCCGTTCATGGTTTGGTCACCCTTTCACGTCGAACACGTGGCTCCAGTGTCGTGGATGTGGACGGAAGCCGGATGCCGAAGTGGGCGATCGGGGTTTCCCTGGACCCCACGTCGCGCAAACTCTGTTGCCGCAATTCGGATTTCGCCAGGTCGTTGAAGCGCGCCAGGGTCCCGGCCCATCCGTCGGGGTGATCGAAGATCGCCCGCATCTCGTCGGCTTTGTCGCCGTAGCGCTGAAGATTGCGGTGCCGCAGATCCACGCGGGTGCGATCCGCGGCCTGCGGGACGCCCTCAACGGCGGCAGTGGAATCGGGACTCATCGACGCTCCTCACTGGGTCGGGTCTGAACGCCCTGGGTTGCCGGCTTCCGCTTCGGCTGCGGCCAAGATCGCGAAGTTGTCGAGCGTGGCATCCCAGAACCGGTCGAGATAGTCGCGCACGGCACTCAACCCCGACCGGTTGATCCGATACAGCCGACGCGTGCCGACGACCGATTCGACCACCAATTCGGCATCCTTGAGCACCCTCAAGTGCTGCGACACCGCCGGACGGGAAACCGGCAGCTGATCGGCCAAGACTCCCACCGGGATCGGACCCGCGGTCAACTCTTCCATGATGGCGCGCCGGGTGGGGTCGCCGAGAGCATCCAGCGCGGCAGCTACCGAAGCAGGCATATTGGTAAGTGTGCACGAACGGTAAGCGCCGGCCAACAGTTCGTCGATACTTACCGTCAGATATGGCGATGCGAAGCGAGGGCAGACTCACTACATGCTGCGACTGCCTACATGCTGAGACTGCGACCAATGCGTCCGGCTGACCTGCCGTTGGTAGAAGGAGTGGCTCGCCACCCCCGAGCTGGCACGGTGGTATCTGGCTGGTTTTAGCGTCGAGGACGAGATCGAGGAGCTCCGCCGGGGCATCGTCGGCGATCAGCCGACCGACGTTCTGGGTCGGCGATCAGCCGACCGACGTTCTGGGTCGGCGATCAGCCGACCGAGGTTCTGGCCGTGTCCGATCGGGCCAGCCCAATCGGGTGGTGCCAGTGGTACCGGTGCGGGGACTACCCCGACCACGCCACCGGGGGTCGGAGCCCGACCCCGACGATGTGGGAATTGACTACGCGATCGGCAGTCCAACATCGCTTCACGAAAAGTACTGGAAAAGAACGGCTTTCAACTTGTGGGTGAGAGGCCCGGTGGCCGCCGAGCCGATTTCGGCACCAATGGCCATCTACCGGCTCGAATCCGAACAGGCCGTTTGGCCGCGCGCGCAACCGTAATACGCTGGTCACATCAGGCACGATCCAGAGAGTCCGCATGATGAGACGACGCTTTAACAGCTACACGGCCTACAGCATCGGTTGCGCGATCGTCTGGGCAGTCATCTTGGCTGTGATATCGACCGAGACCGACAGCGCCACCCGCCACACGATCATGTTGGTGTTCGGCGGGTGGGTGATCGGGTGGCTGTCGGCGACGAGCGCCAGAACCGTTTACCCGCCCCCGAAAAGGCGAAATCCGGCGGCGTGAGCGATGACGTCGGCCCGTAGCAGGGGGTGAGGACCGGCGGCAGTACTACGCTGCGGTAGTTGGGCAGCGGCGCGGAGAAGAGGTTGTCGATGGGCGACGTGGCGGCGCGGTTCGCCGAAATCGTCGGGGACAAGAACATGCTGACCGGCGACGCGGTCTCCGACGACTACGCACACGACGAGGCGCTGACGGAGACGCCGCAGAAGCCCGCGTATGTCGCGAAGCCGGCGACTGCCCAGGAGGTCGCGGAGCTGCTCAAGGTCGCGTCTGCGCACGGCGTGCCGGTGACCGCGCGAGGCTCCGGCAGCGGCTTGTCCGGCGCGGCACGGCCGCTGGAGGGCGGGCTGCTGATCTCGTTCGAGCGGATGAACGCCGTACTGGAGATCGACAAGGACAACCAGGTCGCCGTCGTCCAACCCGGGGTGACGCTGGCCGAGCTGGATGCCAGGACCGCCGAGGCCGGGCTCAGCTACACCGTGTACCCCGGCGAGCTGTCGGCGAGCGTCGGCGGAAATGTCGGCACGAACGCCGGTGGCATGCGCGCGGTCAAATACGGCGTCACCCGCAACAACGTGCTCGGGCTGCAGGCGGTGCTGCCGACCGGCGAGATCATCCGCACCGGCGGCAAGGTGTCGAAGGTGTCCACCGGCTACGACCTCACCCAGCTGATCATCGGCTCGGAGGGCACGCTCGCGCTGGCGACCGAGGTGATCGTCAAGCTTTATCCGCGGCTGGACCACGGCGCCACCGTGCTCGCCCCGTTCGGCGACTTCGACCAGGTCATGGCGGCGGTTCCGAAGATCCTCGTGAGCGGGCTGGCGCCGGCCATCCTCGAGTACATCGACAGCATCACGATGGCGGCGCTCGTCAATACCCAGCACCTGGAGTTGGGTGTCCCGGAGAGCATCCGGGAGACGTGCGAGGCATATCTCGTTGTCGCACTGGAGAACCGCGACGTGGACCGACTGAGCGAGGACGCCGAGAACCTGGGCGAACTGCTTTCCGAACTGGGCGCGATGGACGCCTACGTGCTGGAGGGTGGTTCCGCGCGCAAACTGATCGAGGCGCGCGAGAAAACTTTCTGGACCGCGAAGGCGGTCGGTGTCGACGACATCATCGATGTCGTCGTGCCGCGGGCGTCGATGCCGCAGTTCCTGCGCAAAGCACGCGACCTGGCGCTGGCCGCGGGTGGCGGTGCGCTCGGCTGCGGCCACGCCGGCGACGGCAACGTGCACCTCGGGATTTTCTGCAAGGATCCGGAGACGCGCAAGAAGTTGCTCACCGAAATCTTCACGGTCGCAATGGAGTTGGGCGGCGCGATCTCAGGCGAACACGGCCTCGGCCGGGCAAAGTCGAGCTACTTCCTCGACCTCGAAGACCCGGCGAAGATCGCGCTCATGCGCCGGATCAAGCAGAGCTTCGACCCAGCGGGCATCCTCAACCCCGGCGTTGCGTTCACGGAATAAGGCCTGCCCCCGGAAAGCGCGATCACGCCCAGCGCCAGAGTGGCGATGTGTAGACGCGGTCTGACGCGGCGTTTCATCCCGCAAATCCCACTCCGCGCGCGGCTGGATCGGCCGTCGCTTCGATCTTCACGATGAGGTTGTGCTGCACTGTGAGCACAATGATGGCGAAGAGCCGCCGATGTGCATACGCGAGCAATACCGGCTCGCCGACCGGCCCGCTCACCAGCGTGGCGCCCGGGCCGAGATAGCGGAGCAGGTTGGTAGCGACGGCCGTGGGACCGTAGTTGACCTGCGGTGGTGGCGCCGGTTCGGCCAGTACGGTGCCGACGCCCCAGACCGTTGGATCCAATACCGCGGTCAGCGCCGCAAGGTCGCCGTTGGCGCATGCGGCGATGAACTTCTCGGTGACGAGCTGGTGTTCGACTTCCGTCACCTCAGAGATCTTGGGCCGCGCCGCGTGGATCTTCGCCCGCGCCCGCCGGGCGAGTTGACGGCACGTTCCGACCGGACGCCCCACGGTCTCCGCGATCGCGTCGAACGGAATCTGGAACACGTCGTGAAGCACGAACGCCACCCGCTCGCCGGGGCCGAGGCGGCGCAGCACCTCGAGCAGCGCGTCGCTGATCTGGTCATCGAGCGTGACTCGATCCGCGGGGTCCACATCGCGCGATTGAGTCAGCACGGATCCGGCCTCCAACGCCGCCGGGAGCCCTGGCTGTTCACGACGGACGCGCGCCGAACGAACCTGGTCCAGGCACAGGCGTCCCGCGACAACTGTCAACCAGGCACGCACGTCGTTGATTTCGCGTAGGTCGGTGCCGGCCAACCGCAGGTAGGCCTCCTGGGCGACGTCCTCCGCCGCACCGATGTCCCCCAGCATCTGGTAGGCGAGGTTGATCAGGTAGGGCCGGTGGCTTCGCCATGCTTGCGCCAGCCGGTCATCTCCCGCCGGCGACGAATCAGTCATGAACTGCACGACGGATCAGCGCGGCGAAAAGTTACAGCTCGGGTTGTAACTTTGTCGCCGCGCACACCGTCCTTGCTCACATGACCATTCTTGTCACTGGAGCAACCGGCAACGTCGGCCGGCCGCTCGTCGAAAAACTCCTCAACGCCGGTGCGAGCGTACGGGCGGTCAGCCGCCACCCGGATTCGTCCGGCCTGCCCGCCGCTGTCGAGGTCACGGACTCGGCCAGCGCCGCGATTCCCGGGGCGTCGGCGGTGTTCCTGAATTCCCGTGCGCTGGGCGACGAACTGGCAGGTGTCATCGATCAGGCCCGCCACGATGGCGTCACCCGGCTCGTCGCGTTGTCCGCGATCAACGCCGACGACGACTTCTCCCGTCAACCGTCGCGGTTCCGCGGTGATCGCAACAAGGAGGTGGAGCAGCTGGCCGTCGAGTCCGGGCTGGAGTGGGTGAGCCTGCGCCCGTCGGTGTTCGCGTCGAATTTCGCCGGCATGTGGTCGGCGCAGATCCGCGCCGGCGACGTCGTCAACGGCCCGTACGCCGGTGCAGCGAGCGCGCCGATCGTCGAAAGCGACATCGCCGCCGTCGCCGCAAGGGCGCTGCTCGGCGACGACCTGCTCGGCCAGAAGGTGCCGCTGACCGGACCGCAGTCCCTGACCAACGACGAACTCGTCGACGTGATCGGCGCCGTGCTCGGGCGACACCTGCGCTATCGCGAGGTCCCGGCCGACGTGGTTCGTCAGCGGTTCCTCGGGCTGGGATTCCCCGCCGAATTCGGCGATGCCTACGTGGCAATGTTGTCAGCGACAGTCGACCGGCCGGCGCTGGTGACCCATGACGTCGAGAAGATCGTCGGCCGGCCCGCGAAATCGTTTGGCCAATGGGTCGCCGACCACCGTAATCTGTTCGCGAATTAACAACGGAGCGAAGATGTCTCATCCCCTGCCGCCACGCTGGCTGAAGCCGATGAACAAGGTGATGATCGCCCTGCAGAGGCTTGGCATTCCAACAGGTCCGGCGATGGTCCTGACGGTGCCGGGCCGCCGGACCGGCACGCCGCGCCGCACGCCGATGACTCCGTTTCGACTTGACGGCAACCTCTACACGGTCGCCGGCTATCCCGGCGCGGATTGGTCGCGCAACGCCCGGGCCGCCGGCGCGGGGACGCTCACCCGCGGCCGCAAGTCGCGCCGGGTCAAGATCGTCGAACTGAGCCCAGACGAGGCACGTCCCGTCCTGCGCGCGTTCCCCGCCAACGTTGGAGTCGGCGTCGGATTTGCGAAACGGTCCGGCTTGGTCACCGACGGCACGCCCGACGAATTCGAGGCCCTGGCAGGCATGTTGACGGTTTTCCGGTTCGACCCGATCCCTGGAGGCTAACGGGGTGGATCGCCGCGCCACGCAAAGCTGTTGACGTACTTGCCCATATCCAACGCGATTTGGAGGTTGGCTCCCGAGGGATGACCGCTGCCGAAGTTCGGACTGAACTGGTGATAGGGCCCGACCGCGGCAGCGATCAGAGCCAGCCCGTTCTTGACAGCCACCATGACAAGCAACCGAAGCCTGGTGTAGCTGCTGGCTGAATCCTGCGGGTAGTCGTCGGCCACCTCGCCGTAGCCGGGTTGGTATCCGACCAGGGCGTTCGGAATCTCATAGGCCTTGGTGGCGTCGGGATACTTGTCGCCGATCAAGTCATCGGCGATCTGCCGTGGCGTGCGATCGTTGGCCGGCTCGCCGAAGAGCTGCAGCGTGCCCGTATCACCGGCAACAAACTTGAGCACCACCCCATTGGGGTTCAGGGTCGCCTCATATGCCGTGCCCGGCCCGGGGTATTGGACCGAGAATTCGCCGTTGCCGGCGGTGAACCGGGGATTTGATTCGACCGGCGTCCCGATCGGAGGCCGACCGCAATCAGGTGGGCAGACATAGCGGGGTTTGGCGGGCGTGACCAACAACGAAACCACGACAACCGCCGCGATCACGACGGTCAAGCCGCCACCCAAGAGGATCAGGAGGCGGTGGGACCGGGTGTGGCGCAGAGGCGGAGCCGTGTACGACGCCGCCGGCAGTGAATATCCCGGAAACAGCGCCTCGGAGACCGCGGGGGTGGTGGTGCTCATCGCCCCTCCGGCGTCGTATCAGCCCGCGCGGGGCGTACGCGCCGTCGCTCGGCGCGCGAAGACCGCGACGACGCACGGGTGGCCGCCCCGCAAGCCGGGCAGAACGCCATGTCCGGAACGACATGGCCGCACTGCACACACAGCAACGGCTCGCTCGGACTCATCTCGTCGTTCGCCTCATGCAACAGCGCCGCCTGCACAGCGATCCGCACCGCGACCAGGGCCAACACCGTGACAGCGAGGTGCAGTGCCAACTGCACCTCGTCCGGCAGCGGGGCGACGTCGATGAATTCCAGCGCTACGTAGACAGCCAGCACCACGAGTACGCCCAGCGGCAGCGCGAGGGTCAGCCCGCGGTGCCGGTGGGAGGTGCTCGCTGGACGCGTGAACCACAGTGCGGCGCCGACCAATCCGCCTGCCGCCGCCGCGGTCAACGGCACCGCGACGCCTCGGATCCAAGCCTCCACGAAAAGCCCGCTCCACGGTCGGAGCTGCGCCGTCAGCCCGGTCGCGAATTGCGGCGCCAAGAGGGTCAGGGTCCACGCGGCGGTGAAAGAGATCGCCGCCAACGACCCGATCACGAACCCGTCCAACGACTCCCGGGTGGGCGGACGCAACACCCGCACCAGCACAGCGGGAAGGAGCATCAGGACGGTGCCACCGATTGGGATGGCGAACAATTGCACGGGGCCCGGGCGCTCCACGATTCCGGTGCCCAGAGCCACATTGTTGGCGCGGGCGACGATCGTGCCGGTGAGCAGCGCCCACCCGATTCCGAGCCCGACGCCCAGCAGGGCGGTCAAGAGCAAAGTGCGGATGGGCCAGTCGTCGTAGATGTCTGCCTCGTACAGGTAGATGAGGAACAACAAAGGCAGTCCGAGCGCACTGACCGCGATCAACGGCGGCTGCCACCGCAGCACGACGAAAACGGTCAGCGCGACGACAAGGACGGCCAGCGCCATCCGGAACGGCATCCGAGACCGTTGCGGTAGATGCGGAAACAGTGAGCTCACCACGGAAACCCGCAACACATGCTCCCCGGGCGCGGCCCCGTACGTTCCGATCCGCAACCACCCGCGGCCGTCCCCACGCACCGCGGACAGATGCGCACCGCACAACCCGCAGAACGCGCCCGCGGGAACATCGGTTTCGCAGACCCGGCAATACATGGTCGGCACGTCATTGCCGTCGGCGGGTGAGGATTCGGTCGTCACTGCGGAGCCACACCCTTCTGGATGTCGAGAAGATCGCGAACGAGGTTGTCCACGTTGGGGGTACCGAGCCCGGTGATCAGGTCGTATCCGGGCACGGCCATGTCGACCGCGTTGCCGCCCAGAATCACGTTGTGGAATCCGGGACGTCTCGCGCCGTCGGCGACCTCGTACAGCATCGGGTTGAGATCGCCGACCGGGTGGCCGCCGTGCGCGTGCAGGTACTGGTTCATCAGCACCGCCAGCCCCGCCCAGATCGGCGCCGCTTCTGACGTGCCGGCACCAATCAGCTGCTTCTGGTCGAATACGATCTTCACCCCGGTGAACGGGTCGGCGACGGCGGCGACGTCGGGAATCAGGCGGCGATGCGCCGTGTCCCGCTGAGCAAACACCGCGTCCTGCCAAGCCGGGCGTGAAAACAGGGCCGACACCCCACCGCTGCTGCCTTGGGACAGCGGCGAATCCACCCAGGCCTGCTCGGCCAGCCACGCTCCCTGCGGGTCCGTCGACAGCGTCGTGCCGCCCACTGCGGTCATCGCCGGCAGCGACGCCACGGCATCCAGTCCGACGTCATCGGGTTCGGGCGGCGACGCCCAGTTCGCACCGCCCTTGCACTCCAGGCCGCCGGTATCCCCGCTCGCATCGAAAGCCGTTGTGCCATGCGACAACGCGGTGGCCAACACCGATTGCACGGGGGCCAGATCGGCGGCTGTCACCAGCCGGTCGCAGCCCCATCCGATCGAAAGGTTCCACACGGCACCGGGAAACTGGCGATCTACCGACTCGAACAGGCGGGCGATTTTCTGATACGCGCCGTCACCTTGGACGGTCGGAACGGCATTGACGACGACCAGCCGAGCGTCCGGCGCGACCGCGTGGGCGACCTCCAGATCCATCACCGTCTCACCCTGCGGTTCGCCGGGTTGGCCGCCGACGAGGATGGGCGTGAATCGCGGCAACCCCGTCAGCCGGGCGTAGGCATCGAGGTCGGCCTGGTCGTACCCGTCGAACTCGAAGAACACGATCGTGGCGCCGTTACCGGTAATTCCTTGCGCCGCAAGCGGGCTGGCGTTATAGGTGTTCAACAATGCGTCCGGCGCCAAGCCCCGCCTCGGCACATCCAGCGGCGGGCTGACGGGTCGCGCGAGGTGGTGGGGGGAGTAACCCAAGATCCGACCGAGCGCGCTGAGGACGCCGCGCGCCGCCGTCGGGACCGAGGGCTGCTGCGGCGACGCGTAGAACACCTGCCCGCGCGAATCCCGGTAATCATGTACCGGAACGCCGAACGCGCTGCCCACATCTGAGGGTGCACCTCCCACAACCGCCCACATGTCGCCCGGGCGCCACTGCACGGACAGCTGCCGGCGCGCCGCCCAGTCGATCAACTCGCCGGGACGATTCGAGTCGTTCAGTACCGCGGTGAGCTGCACGCGGTCCGTGCGTGCCGGGCCGAGATCGGTGGACCGTGCGAGTAGCCGCGCGAACGGACCACCGATCACCGGCGTGTCGACGTGCATCGCCGCCACACGCAGATCCGCGACGAGCACCAGCATCGCGGCGGCGACCAGCACCAGGATCCGATACCCGATGTATCGATACGGGCAACGATCTGGAACCACGGTCGGCTACGGCTCACTGCCGAGCGGACGGGACTGCGGCGCTAAGACGCTCCCCTCCGGTGAGGGTTCTGGCTGGGCGCCGGCTGCACGGGATGCGGTTCGGGCGTGAACAGGTTGCCACCGGTGGGGTTGATGTCCTTCTGTGTCGGCGACGGCAGGGGCGCGGGCGATGTCGTCGTGGTGGTGGTCGTTGTCGTCGTGCTGGGCTGGTTGGTTGCGCCGCCACCGCAGCCCGCTGTCAGCGCGCCCATCACGACGATCGCGATAGCGCCCACAACCGCCGGCAGACGACGAGCAAACCCAGGCGAACTCATACTGCAGTCCTATCTGTGCCTTGAATAACGAATTCCCGATCCGGAGACTACATCAAACGGGCATCTCATGTCGGGGTGCATAACGCAGTCGGAGGATCGGCGCGACAGCGCTGGCAACAACGGGGAGACGACGAGCAAATCGAACTTGGACAGCGGCTCAACCCATACCACCGCCCAGGCCATACAGATTTATGATCTCCGTATGGTCTAGTCCCAACAGGAAGGCCAATGGTGCGCACCCACGGATGGGCAGGCGCGGCGCCCGCCTCCGACGACGAAGCCGTCGAACGGATCCTGGCCGCGGCAAGCGATGCCATCGACGCCCACGGAGCCGACATCAGCATCGCCGATGTCGCTCGCACCCTCGGGGTTACCCGGCAGACCGTCTACCGGTACTTCCCCAGCACGGACGCCTTGCTCGTCGCCACCGCGACGAACGCCGCCAACGGGTTCCTGGACCGGCTTGCCGACCGCGTCGCCGGGATCACCGACCCCGCCGACGCGGTCGTCGAGGGCATCGCGACCGCGCTCGAGTGGCTGCCGAACGACAAACACATCGGCCTTCTGCTCGGCCCGGATCGCCGGAATGCGTTCACCCCGGCGGTGACCTCCGATGTCGCGGTCGAGTTCGCACGGACCATGCTCGGGCGGTTCGATGTCGACTGGGTTGCCGCCGGATACACCGACGACGACCTCGACGAGCTCGCCGAACACCTGCTGCGCGTGATCCAGTCGTTCGTGGTTGATCCCGGGCGACCGGCGCGCACCGGCGTCGGGCTACGCCGCTATCTGCGGCGCTGGGTCGCGCCCGCGCTGCAGGGGGCGGTCGGCAGCGCGGCGCGGTGACGCGCTTCACCGAAACCGGCCGCCGAAGCGGTGTTCGCGGTTATATAAGCCTGGAGGCTGATCGGGTGGCCGCGACAAGCGAGGTGGGGCGTGAAGAGACTCAGCGGGTGGGACGCGATGCTGCTGTACAGCGAGACGCCCAACGTGCACATTCACACCATCAAGGCGGGAGTGATCGACGTCGGCGGGGTCGAGGGCACGCTGGACTTGGAGGCGTTCCGCCGCACACTGCGCGGCCGGCTGCACAAGCTGGACCCGTTGCGCTATCAACTGGTGGACATCCCGCTGAAGTTCCATCACCCGATGTGGCGCGAACACTGCGAGGTCGACCTCGAATATCACGTCCGCCCATTGGAACTGCCCAGCCCCGGCGGTCGCCGCGAATTCGACGACGCCATCGGTGAGATCGCCAGCACGCCGTTGGACCGCAGCAGGCCGCTGTGGGTGATGTACTTCGTCGAGGGCCTGGCCGACGGGAAGGTGGGCGTGATCACGAAGGTGCACCACGCCCTGGCGGACGGCGTCGCGTCGGCCAACCTGATGGCACGCGCAATGGACGTGCGGGACGCGCCACAGGGCGATCGCGACTCGTACGAAACCGATCCGGCACCGTCGAATTCGGACCTGATGGGCGCCGCCTTCCGCGACCACCTGCGCCAAATAGGTCGGCTGCCGGGCGTTCTCAAGTACACGGCCGACGGGATCGGGCGGGTGCGTCGCAGCCCCCGCAATTTGTCCCCGGAACTGACGCGGCCCTTCACCCCGCCGCAGACATTCATCAACCACGTGATCACCGCGGCGCGCAAGTTCGCGACCGCATCGTTGGCGCTAGCCGATGTGAAGGAGACGGGTAAACGGTTGGGCGTCACGATCAATGATCTCGTTCTCGCGATGTCGGCGGGCGCTTTGCGGCAGCTGCTGCTCAAATATGACGGTAGAGCTGACCGTCCGCTGCTGGTTTCGGTACCCGTCAGTCTGGATTCGGATCCAAATCGCGTGTCGGGCAACAAGTTCACCGGCATTCTTGTCGCCCTGCCGACGCAGGTCTGCTACCCGCTGGAGCGGGTCGAGCAGGTCCACCTCGCGGCGGCGTCGGCCAAGGAGAGCCACCACCTGCTGGGCCCCGAGTTGGTCGCGCGGTGGTCTTCCTACATCCCACCGGCGCCGGCCGAGGCGATGTTTGCGCGGTCGGCCCGCAGCGAGAGGCCGAGCAGGGTGCTGAACCTGACGGTGTCCAATGTCCGCGGCCCCCGCGAACGGGGCAGGGTGGCCGGCGCGGTGGTTCGTGAGATCTACTCGGTCGGCCCGTTGACAGCGGGCAGCGGCATGAACATCACGGTGTGGAGCTACGTCGACCAGTTGAACATCTCGGTGCTCACCGACGGTGCGACGCTTGACGATCCGCACGAGGTCACCGAGGCGATGGTCTGCGCCTTCGTCGAAATCCGCCGTGCCGCTGGACTATCGGACACGCTGAGGAAGCTGGACACCGCGATGCCGCAGGCAACAATGGCGCGGTGATCGGCGTCAGACCACCGTGAGTGGCAGCGACCGCCGGGGCTTGAACTCGAAGGTGGCACCGCTGCTGACCTTCGCGACCGACACCTCCGGCAGTTCCGCCGCCGCTGTCTCGGCGCGAATCACGGTTGCTGTCCAGTCGTCATCGGTGCCGGTGATCTGGACGTCGAGGTGCGGGTCCACCGCCCTCACGATGGCTTGAAGCGGCCGCCGCTCGTTCGGCGAGCACAACGCGATCCAGGCTTCGTCGTCATGCGCGCGCGATCGGCGAACCCGTAACGTGTCGCCGTCGAACTTCGCATCGACATAGGCGGCGGGATTGACCAACGGGTGAAGCTCCAGTACCCGCATCGCGCCGTCGACCCCACCGGGTAGCGACAGCCCGCGGTGGATGCGTTCGGCGCCCAATCCGGCCACGCCGATCAACTGCTTCGTGCAGATCGACCCGGCCAACGCGGTGTCTGCGCCGGCACGCGTTCGCACCGCGATGCCGAACGACAGATTCAGCAGATGCATCTGCAGGCAAACCTCGTCGGCGATACGCACCAGCGCGGAATGAGATAACGCGGCGAAGTCGAAGTCGGACAACAACGGCCCCGAATAGTCGCTCTCGCCCTCGTCCTCGGCATCGATCTCGTCGAGGTTGGTTGCCGCGGCCCATTTCTGGTGCACGATATCGAGCGCCGGAATTCCGGACACCGGCGGGTAGGACTCATCGATGATCACCGTCCATGCGCAATGCGGGTGCCGGTCGGCGGGCACTCGCGGCGGTCGGTGGATGGGACGGACCTGAGCCTTCGGATTAGTGGCAACGGCGGTGGCGTCGAACGTCGGATCTTCGATGTCATGGCACATGCCGCGCACATAGTCCTCGCCCATCGGCTCGACGTCCATCAGGGCGCCGCAGTGGTCGAGCTGGAATTCGCCGTGCCGGTGATCGTGGACGGTGTAGCGGAAGTCCATGAACTGTGGCGGCGCGCCGATGTCGAGCTGCAGGCCCTTGAAGATCGTGATGACGTCGTCGCCCTCGTACTTCAACGCCTTCTGCATCCGCTTGGTGTAGATGGGGCTGGCGGCCGCCCACTCCTCGATCGCGATCTGCAGCATTTCCTCGCGGCCGAATGCCTGGATGCACCAACCCATTCCGGACCGATCGATCATCTGACCGATCAGCAGGAGCTCCGGGACCAGGGTGGCCAGCTGGTCTCGGGACAGGGCGGCGTATCTACTCGTCAAGAGTCCTACCTGTGTGCATCTTCACGGCCGCGTTGACATTCGCCTTCTTGTCGTCGGCGGCGCCGTGTGCCTGCGCCTTCTTGCGTTTGGCCGTAACGCGTTCGATCACGCCGTTCAGCCGCGAGCCGAGCGGAAAGCCGACGTAGTGGGTGAGGAACACCGCCATCTCGCGCAGTTCGTCCTCGGTCAGTTCCCCGTTCTGCAGCACGGCGTTGACCTGGACCTCCAGCAGATCGTCCAGGCCAAGAGCGGTCACGACCGACATCACCATCATCCGCCGGTCCCGCATCGACAGACCGGGCCGCGTCCAGATACTGCCGAAGAGGTGATCGACCGTCAGCGCGAAGTACTCGCCGGGCATGTCGGGCATCTCCCAGGCGTAGACCTCGTTCATCTTGTCCAGGCCCTTGCGGCGCAACTCGTCCATCGAATGACTCCTTTTCTACAGCGTTTCCGTCGCGGAGTGCGGCACACCAAGGCCGGCCGCCAACGTCGCGGCCGCCACTTCCGCCAGGGGCAATTCGACGGAGTTCGCCTCGCCCAGGGCGAGGGCCAGTGCCAGGTCCTTCTCGCCGAGATCGCGCGTGTGGGAGAAGGGCTGATAGAAGAAGCTGTCGGGCTCGAGTGGATCGACGCTGTCGCGCACCATGATCGCCCCGGGGCCGCCGGTGATCGCGTCGGTGTGCCGCACGACCTTGCCGAGCGCAACGATGTCGAGCCCGCACTCGTGAGCCAGTCGCTGCGCCTCGCATGCGGCCGCATACGACGTGAATGTCAGCATGTTGCGCGCCAGCTTCATTCTCGTGCCGGCGCCTGGCTCGCCGGCGCGAACGACCAGGCCGGCAAATCGTTTGAACGGCTCCTTGACGAGCTCGTAGGCCTCGGGGGTGGCGCCGACCATCACGGCGAGCTCACCCTTGCTGGCTCCCGCCGCGCCACCGCTGATGGGTGCATCCACGATGTGAATCTGCTTGGCAGCCAGATCTTTTGCCAACTCAGGCGCGGTCTGTTCGGCGATGGTGGAGTGGATCGCGATCACCGTGCCGGGCCGCGCGTGTGCTGCAAGCTCCGCCACCACCTCGCGCACCTGCCGGTCGTTGAGCACGGTGACGCTGATGACGTCGGAACCGGCCACCTCGGCCACATTTCCTGCGGCCCGGGCCCCCGCATCCACCAGCGGTGTCATCGCCTCCGGACGCACGTCGTAGACGGTCAACCCGCCCGGCCAATCCACCAGCCGACCCGCCATCGGCGCGCCCATGTTGCCAAGACCGATGTAGCCCAGCGATTTTTCTGCTGAACCCATGTGTACTCCTTCAGGACCGGATGATCTGGCCGCCGTCGACGTTGAAGATCTGCCCGGTGATCCACCTCGCCTCGTCGGACAACAGGAACAGGCACATGCCGACCAGATCGTCGGGTGTGCCCAAGCGGCTCAGCGGGATGCCCTTCACGATGTCCGCGACCATCTCCTGGGGCGTGGTGGTTCTGGTGGCTTCGGTGTCGATCGGACCGGGCGCGATCGCGTTGATCCGGATGTTCATGCCGCCGAGCTCGCGTGAAAGTTGTTGAGTGAGACCGTTGATACCGACCTTCGCCAGCCCGTAGAAGTTGGCGTACATCCACGCCGCGGTCGATGACTGGTTGACGATCGCGCCGCCGCCGCGCTTGGCCATCTTCTTGTACACGGCCCTGGTGCACACCAGCGCCCCGTCGAGGTTGACGCTCATGAACTTCTTGTAGTAGTCCCATGGCACGGTCAAGAGCAGGTCGAGCTTCATGCCGCCATAAATCGCTGCGTTGTTCACCAGGTAGTCGATGCCACCGAACTCGGCGAGCGTGCGGTCGGCCATCGCCTTGGCCGAGTCCGGATCGGAGACGTCGACGGGCAGGTGGATCGCCGTCCCGCCATCGGCGACGATCTGCTTGGCGACGCCCTCACCGGCCTCGGCATTGATGTCGGCCACCACGACCGCTGCGCCCGCACGGGCAAGGGCCTGCGCATAGGCCTGGCCGATGCCGCCGCCGGATCCGGTGACGATCGCCACCTTGTTGTCGAACTGCCCCATGCTTGTCCTTTCAGGCCTTTGCGGCTCTCGGGCGGATGCGGTCACGGCACCGCCTCGGCGATGAGCTTGGTCTCCAGGTATTCCTCGAACCCGGCCAGCCCCATCTCGCGGCCGTTGCCGGACTGCTTGTAGCCGCCGAACGGCGCATCGCCCGAATACCACACGCCGCCGTTGACGTTGATCGTCCCGGTGCGCAGCCGTGAGGCCACCCAATTGACGCGGTCGGGGTTGGCGCCGAACACGGTGCCGGACAAGCCGTATGGCGAGTCGTTGGCGATGCGCACGGCGTCGGCGTCGCCGTCGTGCGGGAGCACCACCAGCACCGGCCCGAAGATCTCCTCGCGCGCGGCGCGCGCGTCGTTCGTCAGCCCGGTGATCACGGTCGGTTCGATGTAGAAGCCGGTGGTGAGCCCGGCCGGCCGGCCACCGCCGCAGGCGAACGATCCGCCCTGGTTGACCGCCGAATCGAGATAGCCCTGGACACGGTCACGCTGCCGGGCCGAAATCAACGGCCCGCAGATGGTGGCGGGGTCGGTCGGATCGCCGACCTTGATGCCGGCTATCGTGCCCGTGGCGACGGCGACGGCCTCGTCGTAGCGCTCCCGCGGCACGACCAGCCGGGTGGTGATCGCGCAGCCTTGTCCGGCGTGCGTCGTGACCGTGAACGCGGCTACCGCGGACGCAGTCGCCAGGTCGGCGTCGTCGAGAACGATGAACGCGGACTTGCCGCCGAGTTCGAGGAAGACCTTCTTGATGGTCTGCGCCGCGGCCGCCATCACCGACCGTCCGGTCGCCGTCGACCCGGTGAACGACACCAGGTCAACCCGGGGATCGGTGGCCAGCTGCGCGCCCACCCGGTGGTCGCTGGACGTGACGATGTTGACCACGCCGGGCGGAAAGTCGGTGTTTTCGGCGATGATCCGCCCGACCTCCGCGGCGCACCACGGCGTGTCCGGCGCGGGCTTCAGCACGACGGTGTTGCCCGCGGCCAGCGCGGGTCCCAGCTTCGCGAAGTTGATCTGGTGCGGGAAGTTCCACGGCGTCACCGCACCGACCACACCGAACGGTTCACGCACCACCGTCCGCTTGGTCTTGATGCCCAGTGGCGAGGCCTCGCCGAGGTCGGTGGTCCACTCGTAGGACTCGGCGAGATCGGTGGCGAACGCGAGGTCGTTGACCGGCCCCTGCAATTGCGCGGCGTGCGTCAGCGACACGGGCGTGCCGACTTCGGCCACGGTGATCTCGCGCAGGTCCTCGATCTCGTCGTTGAGCGCGTCGCGCAACTGACGCAGGCAATGCACGCGCAGGGCCGTGTCGCGAGACCAGTCCGTCTCGTCGAAGGCTTCCCGCGCCGCGGCGATCGCACGGTCCATGTCGGCGGCGTCGCCGTCGGCGGCCTCTCCCAACGGCTCCTCGGTAGCGGGGTTGATGGTCGTAAAGGTGCCGCCGTGAGCGGGCACGAGGGCACCGTCGATCAGCAGTTCCGTCACCTTGTTGGACACGGTCGTCATCGCTCATCACTCCTGGACATCTGTCTGCCAATCTACCCGGACAGTAGTTCCGAAAACGTCGGGTGGCAAGCTCGGGGGCCTAGCACAGGCTGGAAATATGTGGAAACTCTCTGCATGGCAGGCGTTTTCATTGGGAGTTGAACCGCTCACCGCCATCGGGTATATTCTGGACACATGTCCAGTGAAGCGGCGAGCGCTGTCACAGATCTCGGCGTTCGGCGGCGGAACCGCCGCCAGGAAGAGACCGTCCGCAAGGTGCTGGACGCGGCGGTCGAGTTGCTGCGCGAGACGTCGTACTCCGACCTGACGATGCGCGCCGTGGCGGCCCGCGCCGGGGTGGCGCCAGCGACCGCTTACACGTACTTCTCGTCCAAGAACGCCCTGGTCGCCGAGGTGTACCTGCGGCTGGTGCGCAACGTCCCGCTGTTCACCGATGTCAACCAGACCACCCAGCAGCGGGTCACTTCTCAGCTGCATGAGCTGGCGCTGCTGGTGGCCGACGAGCCGGAGTTGGCCGCCGCGGCGACGACCGCGCTGATGGGCGATGAAACCGATGTGCGGCAGGTGCGCGACAAGATCGGCCTCGAGGTGCGCCGGCGCATCGCGTCGGCGCTGGGCCCCGGCGCATGGCCCGAGGTTCTGTCGACACTGGAGATGATCTTCTACGGCGCCCTTGTGCAAGCGGGCACCCAGTCCGTCACGTACTACCAAATGGCAGACCGGCTCGACAGCGTTGTCGCGCTGATCATGGGGGGTGCCGAATGGTGACCGATACGGCGTCAGAAGCCCTGGAAGCTCCCGTGCTCAACCCCTACGACTACGACTTCCACGAAGACCCGTACCCGATCTACCAGCGGTTGCGCGACGAAGCACCGCTGTACCACAACGAGGAGCTGAACTTCTGGGCGCTGTCGCGGCACCGTGACGTGCTGCAGGGCTTCCGCAACAGCACCGCGCTCTCGAATTCGCTTGGCGTTTCCCTGGATCCGGTCTCGCGAACCCCCGAGGCGTACAGGTTCATGTCGTTTCTCGCCATGGATGATCCGGGCCACCTTCGGCTGCGCACGCTGGTATCCAAAGGATTCACCCCGCGGCGGATCCGGGAACTGGAACCCCGGGTGCTGGAGCTGACGCGCAAGAACCTCGACGCCGCATTGCAGTCGAAGACGTTCGACTTCGTCGCCGAGTTCGCGGGCAAGCTGCCGATGGACGTGATCTCGGAATTGATGGGCGTCCCCGGACCAGACCGCGACCGTATCCGCGCGCTCGCCGACGGGGTGCTGCATCGCGACGACGGTCTGGCCGATGTGCCCGAGTCAGCGGTTCAGGCATCCGTCGACCTGATGACCTACTACACCGGCCTGATCGCCGAGTTCCGCAAGCACCCTGCCGACAATCTGACGTCGGCGCTGCTGGAGGCCGAGATCGACGGCGACCGGCTGACCGATGAAGAAATCCTGGCGTTCCTGTTCCTGATGGTGATCGCGGGCAACGAGACGACCACGAAGCTGCTCGCCAACGCCGCCTACTGGGGCCACAAGAACCCGGACCAACTCGCACCCGTCTACGCCGACCGCTCCAAGGTTGGGCTGTGGGTCGAGGAGACACTGCGCTTCGACACCTCCAGCCAGATCCTGGCGCGCACCGTTGCCGAAGACCTGACCCTGTACGACACCACGGTGCCTGCAGGGGACGTGCTGCTGCTGTTGCCGGGTTCGGCGAACCGCGACGAGCGGGTGTTCGAGGACGCCGGGGCCTACCGCGTCGGCCGTGACATCGGTTCCAAGCTGGTCAGCTTCGGCAGTGGGGCGCACTTCTGTCTCGGCGCACATCTGGCGCGCATGGAGGCTCGGGTCGCGCTGACCGAGCTGTTCGCCCGCATCCGACGCTACGAGGTCGACGAGGACGCCGCCGTGCGTGTGCACTCCAGTAACGTGCGCGGGTTCGCATATCTCCCGGTCACGGTGGAGGTCGCCTGATGCCGCGCTTCGAACCGCATCCCGAGCGGCGACCCGCGATAGTCGCCGGGGCCTCGTCGGGCATCGGCGCAGCGACCGCGGAGGAGCTCGGGCGCCGCGGCTTCCCGGTCGCGCTGGGCGCTCGGCGGGTGGACAAGTGCGAGGAGCTGGCCGAAAAGATTCGCGCCGACGGCGGCGAAGCGATAGCGATCCCGCTCGACGTCACAGATCCCGAGTCCGTCAAAGGCTTTGTGCACCGGGCGACGGATCAGCTCGGCGACATCGAGGTGTTGGTCGCCGGTGCCGGCGACACGTTCTTCGGTCGCCTGCACGAGATCAGCACCGACACCTTCGAGTCCCAGATCCAGATTCATTTGATCGGCGCCAACCGGTTGGCCACCGCGGTATTGCCGGGAATGGTGGAGCGCCAACGCGGTGACGTGATTTTCGTCGGCTCAGACGTCGCACTGCGCCAGCGACCCCACATGGGCGCGTACGGCGCCGCGAAGGCGGCGCTGGTCTCGATGGTCACCAACCTTGCGATGGAGCTCGAAGGGACCGGGGTCCGCGCATCGATCGTCCATCCCGGTCCGACGATGACGGGGATGGGCTGGTCACTGCCGCCCGACGCGATCGCGCCGATGCTGGAGGACTGGGCGAAGTGGGGGCAGGCCCGGCACAACTTCTTCCTGCGCCCTTCGGATCTCGCGAGGGCGATCGCGTTCGTCGCCGAAACCCCCCGCGGCGGATTCATCGTCTCAATGGAGGTCCAGCCCGAGGCGCCGCTGTTGGCCGCGCCGCAAGAACGTCAGCAACTGAAGTATCCGGAGTCGCCATGACGAGCCAAGAACTCAAAGAAGTCCTTCGCGTTTCCGGCGGAGAGGACGAGCACGGTCACCTCGAGGAGTTCCGCACCGATCCGATCGGCCTGATGCAACGGGTGCGCGACGAATGCGGTGATGTCGGCATCTTCCAGCTGGCCCGCAAGAAGGTGGTATTCCTGTCGGGGGCACAGCCCAACGAGTTCTTCTTCCGGTCCTCCGACAGCGACCTCGATCAGGCGGAGGCATACCCGTTCATGACGCCGATCTTCGGCAAAGGCGTGGTCTTCGACGCCGATCCCGAGCGTCGTAAAGAGATGCTGCACAACGCCGCCTTGCGCGGCGAGCAGATGAAGGGCCACGCCATCACGATCGAGGGCGAGGTTCGCCGGATGATCGCCGATTGGGGGGACGACGGCGAAATCGACCTGCTGGACTTCTTCGCGGAGCTGACCATCTACACGTCATCGGCGTGCCTGATCGGGAGGAAGTTCCGTGACCAGCTGGACAGCCGGTTCGCGCACCTCTATCACGAGCTGGAGCGTGGCACCGACCCGCTGGCATACGTCGACGCGTACCTGCCGATCGAGAGCTTCCGCCGCCGCGACGAAGCGCGAAAAGGGTTGGTGGCGCTGGTGGCGGCCATCATAGATACCCGAGTCAGCCGCGCGTCTCATTCCCCGCCAGACAAGACCGACCGGGACATGCTCGACGTGCTGATCACGGTCAAAGACGAGGAGGGCAAGCCCCGGTTCACCGCCGACGAGATCACCGGCATGTTCATCTCGATGATGTTCGCCGGACACCACACCAGCTCGGGCACGGCGTCATGGACGCTGATCGAGCTGTTGCGCCACCCGGACGTCCACGCCGGGGTGATCAAGGAGCTCGACGCGCTCTACGCCGACGGACAGTCGGTGAGTTTCCATGCGCTGCGCCAGATTCCGCGTCTGGAAAACGTGCTGAAGGAGACGCTGCGGCTGCACCCGCCGCTGATCATCTTGATGCGGGTGGCCAAAGGTGAGTTCGAGGTCGAGGGCTACCCGATCCACGAGGGCGATCTGGTCGCCACGTCGCCGGCGATCTCCAACCGCATTCCCGAGGACTTCCCCGACCCCGACGGCTTCGTGCCCGAGCGCTACGAGCAGCCGCGGCAGGAAGACCTGATCAACCGGTGGACCTGGATTCCGTTCGGCGCGGGCCGGCATCGCTGCGTGGGTGCCGCATTCGCCACCATGCAGATCAAAGCGATCTTCTCGGTATTGTTGCGCGAGTACGAGTTTGAGATGGCGCAGCCTGCCGACAGCTACCGCAACGACCACTCCAAGATGGTGGTGCAACTGGCCCAGCCGGCCAAGGTGCGCTACCGCCGCCGGAAGTAGGAGATCGAAATGGCTTCCTGTTTTCGGGTGGAAGTCGACCTGGACCTGTGCCAGGGCCACGCGATGTGCGAGCTGGAGGCGCCGGACTATTTCCGGGTGCCCAAACGCGGACAGGTCGAAATCCTCAACGGCGAGCCGCCCGAGGAGGCCCGGCCCGAAATCGAGCAAGCCGTGTGGGCCTGCCCCACCCGAGCACTATCCATCCGAGAGACAGGAGATTAGGCGTGGCGCAACCAGAGGGGTTCCCCCGTTCGGAACTCGAAGACGTCGTTGAGCGCTGGCTGGAGGCCAACCGCGAAGCCGAACGAAAAGGGGACTGGCGGGGGCTTGCCGATTTCTACACCGATGACGCCACCTACGGCTGGAACATCGGCCCGAAGGAAGACGTGATGTGCGTCGGCATCGACGAGATCCGCGACATCGCGCTGGGCCAGGAGATGGAGGGCCTCGAGGGCTGGCGCTATCCCTATCAGCGAGTGATCATCGACGATCGCATCGGCGAGGTGGTCGGCTTCTGGAAGCAGATCGCCGGCGACGCCGACGGCACGGAACAAGAGGTGTACGGGATCGGCGGCAGCTGGTTCCGCTACGCCGGCGGCGGCAAATGGAATTGGCAGCGTGACTTCTTCGACTTCGGCCACGTGTCGGCGCTGTACATGGACCTGATCAAGGCCGGCAAGCTCAGCAAGGACATGCAAAAGCGCATCGAGCGCGGCGTCGCCGGCGAGAAGGTTCCCGGCTACTTCCCGCTCGGCAAATCGCCGGTTCCGATCTGGTAGCGGGTGATTGCGGGGATGGTGGCCGACACCCCACAGCCCGACTGTGGGCTACTTAACTTACGCTGTCGCTGAAGTTCTCCAACGGAAAGCAGGACGAGATGAAGACTAAGGGCGCTCTCATCTGGGAGTTCAACCAGCCGTGGTCGATCGAGGAGATCGAGATCGGCGATCCGCATAAGGACGAGGTCAAGATCCAGATGGAGGCGGCGGGGATGTGCCACTCCGACCACCACCTGGTGACCGGCGGCATCCCCATGGCGGGTTTCCCGGTGCTCGGCGGGCATGAGGGCGCGGGCATCGTGACCGAGGTCGGACCCGGGGTCGAGGAGTTTGAGCCCGGCGACCACGTCGTGCTGTCCTTCATTCCGTCGTGCGGCAAATGCCCGTCGTGTCAGGCGGGGATGCGCAACCTCTGCGACCTGGGGGCGGGGCTGCTGGGCGGAGCGGCGGTGTCGGACGGAACGTTCCGCATTCAGGCCAAGGGCCAGAACGTCTACCCGATGACATTGCTCGGCACGTTCTCGCCGTACATGGTGGTGCACAAGAGCTCAGTAGTGAAGATCGACCCGTCGATCCCGTTCGAGGTGGCCTGCCTGGTCGGTTGCGGGGTCACCACCGGCTACGGCTCGGCCACCCGCACCGCCGACATCCGGCCGGGTGACGACGTCGCGATCGTCGGCGTCGGCGGCGTGGGCATGTCCGCACTGCAGGGCGCGGTCAACGCCGGCGCCCGCTACATCTTCGCGATCGACCCGATCGAGTGGAAGCGTGACCAGGCGCTCAAGTTCGGCGCCACCCACGTCTATCCCGACATCGACGCCGCGCTGATGGGCATGGCGGAGGTCACCTACGGGCTGATGGCCAGGAAGGTCGTGGTCACCGTCGGCGAGCTCAAGGGCGACGACATCGACAGCTACCTGAACATCACCGCCAAGGGCGGCACCTGCGTCCTGACCGCGATCGGCAGCCTGCTCGACACCAATGTCACGTTGAACCTGGCGATGCTGACATTGATGCAGAAGAACCTGCAGGGCACGATCTTCGGCGGCGGCAACCCGCAATACGACATCCCCCAGCTGCTGTCGATGTACAGGGCCGGCAAGCTTAACCTCGACGACATGATTACCCGCCAGTACAAGCTGGAGCAGATCAACGAGGGCTTCCAGGACATGCTCGACGGCCGCAACATCCGCGGCGTCATCCGCTACACCGAAGCCGACAGGTAGGCACCCGTGACGGCTGTGCGGGTTTTCCAGGTCGCGTCCGGCAATGTCGGCACCGAGATGATCAAGCGCATCGTCAACCGTTCCGACCTGGAACTCGTTGGGCTGCACTGCTATACGACGGAAAAGGTCGGCCGTGACGTCGGCGAGCTGGCCGGCATCGGCCCCATCGGCGTCACAGCGACCGACACCGTTGAAGAAATCCTGGCCGCCAGGCCCGATTGTGTGACCTTTCACGGTGTCTGGCCCGACGTGGACCTCTACACACGGCTGCTCGAAGCCGGCATCAACATCGTCACGACGGCGGACTGGATCACGGGTCACCACCGCGACACCAACCATCCGCGGCGTGGCGGCCGGACGGAGTCCGAAGCTCTGCAAGCGGCGTGCCTGCGCGGCAATGCCACGTTCTACGGCACCGGCATGAATCCCGGTCTGGCGCAGATCCTCACGATCGTCGGGTCAACCGACGTCGCCGACATCGAGAACGTTACATGCATCGAGTCGGTGGACGTGTCGTGCCACCACTCCGCACCCACGTGGGCCAACTGCGGATTCGGCCGCCCCGTCGACGACCCGGAGGTGCCACGCCTGCTCGAGCTCGGCACGCGGGTGTTCGAAGACGGTGTGCGGCTGATGGCGGACTGCTTGGACGTCGCGCTCGACGAGGTGACATTCTCTTGCGAGCTCGGCGCCTGCACCAAGGACGTCGACCTGGGCTGGTACCAGTTGCCGGCAGGATCGGTGGGCGGCGCCGCCTTCCAGTACGTCGGGAAGGTCGACGGCGTGCCACGGGTGGAGCTGCACCTCGAGTGGCAGATGACGCCGTACACAGAGCCACACTGGGACATCCAGGGCTGCTACATCACCAAGATTGCGGGCGACCCCTGCATCTACAGCAAGCACCTGATCCTGGCCAAGCCCGGCACTGACTTTTCGTCAGTGGAGGCCTTCGCGGCGATTGGCATGACGGTCACCGGCATGCCGGCCCTCAACGCGATTCGCGCCGTCGTCGATGCGCCACCCGGAATCGTCACCAGCGCCGACCTGCCGTTGCGGGCTTTCGCCGGGCACTTCGCGAGTTGAGCGCGTTCCCACACCTGCTGGCGCCCGGGCGCATTGGCACCATGGCGCTACGTAACCGGCTGGTGATGTCTCCGATGGAGACTATGTACGGCACCGCCGACGGGCTGCCGTCAGAACGCACCCGCGACTACTTCGCGGCCCGGGCCGAGGGTGGCGTGGGTCTGATCACCGTGGGCGCCACGGGTATTGATCATCGTCACCCGGAAACACCGGGGGGTCTTCAGCTGGGAACCGACGCGGCGGTCGACGCCCACCGGGCGCTCG
This sequence comes from uncultured Actinomycetota bacterium, assembly GCA_963811535.1. Taxonomy (GTDB): domain Bacteria; phylum Actinomycetota; class Actinomycetes; order Mycobacteriales; family Mycobacteriaceae; genus Mycobacterium. The sequence continues at coordinate 2,293,946 of CAWERF010000006.1, forward strand.
TCGACGTCGTCCACCAGCACGGCGCCAAGATCCAGCCGCAGATCGTGCACGCCGGCCCCGACGGGTTGGGGCCGGAGATGCATGGCGTCACGTCGCTGGGCCCGTCCGTCATCCCGTCGTATCTGACCGGGCGTCCGTCGACCGCGGTCACCGCCGAGCAGATCGTCGAGATCATCGACCTGTTCAAAGCCGCGGTCCGGCGCGCGGTGCAGGCCGGGTACGACGGGATCGAGTTGCACGCGGCGCACGGCTACATGTTCCTCGGCTCTTTTCTTGCGCCCCAACGCAACCGGCGCACCGACGAGTACCGCGGCGATTCGGCGGAGGGCCGGATCCGGGTGGTGCTGGAGACGCTCGCCGCGATACGGTCCGAGGTCGGTGGGGAGTTCCCGATCACGCTGCGTATCTCCGGCTACGAGCGGATCGCGGGCGGCCGGCCGATCTACGAAACCGCGGAGGTGGCGCCGCAACTCGTGGCGGCCGGCGTCGACGCCTTCCATGTCAGCGGGGGTGTGATCGACCGCTTGGTGACCGGAATGGTCAACGCCGCCGACGACGGAGACGCGCTCAACGTCGGGGCGGCCGCCGCGGTGAAACAGGTTGTCGACGTGCCCGTGATCGCGGTGGGCCGCATTCACGATCCGTACCGGGCGGAGCAGATCGTCGCCGAAGGCCGCGCGGACTTCGTCGCGATGGGGCGAGGGCTGCTCGCGGACCCGGACCTGCCCAACAAGCTGGTGTCCGGCCAGCCTCGCCGCATCCGCAAGTGCATCTCGTGCGAGAACTGCATCGACGCAATGGAGCAACGGTTTTCGGTCGACTGCGCGGTGAACCCGCGTACCGGCAAGGAGCGTGAGCTCACCGCCCACCGTGCCGACCGCAGCAAGCGGGTGGTCGTGATCGGCGGCGGGCCGGCGGGTTTGGAGGCCGCCCGGGTTGCGTCGGGCCGGGGGCATCGGGTCACCCTGTTCGAGCGGAACAACCAGCTCGGCGGCGCTCTGCTGTGGGCGTCGATCCTGCACCCCGAGAACGAGCCGTTCCTGAACTACCTACGACGCGAAATCGCCGACGCCCGCGTGGATGTGCGGCTCGGGCATGCGGTCACTGCAGAGGAGGTCGTCCACCTCGCACCCGAGGCGGTGGTCGTGGCCACCGGGGGTCGCGTCGTTCTTCCCGCGGTTCCCGGAGCGGCGCTGCCGCACGTCTACAGCGGTCCTGCGCTGCGGGAGTTGCTCGCCGGGCATGCCGAGCCCAGTCAGCCCCCCTGGCAACGGCTGGGCGCGCGGGTGCTCTCCGGCCGGGGGCAGCGGCTGGTGCGACCCAAAGCGGTGCGGCTGGCCACCCGGGCATGGATGCCGCTGGGTCGCCGGGTCGCGATCGTCGGCGGTGACTTGGTGGCACTGGAACTCGCCGAATTCCTCGCAACCCGCGGCCGACTGGTCACCATACTGGAAGCCGGCAAGACGATAGCGCCGGAAATCGGCAACAAGCGAAAGACCGAGCACATGGACCGACTGGACCGGCTTGGCGTCGCTGTCCACGTCCGTGTCGACGTCGAGCGAATCACGTCGGGCGGCTTGTTGTTTCGACCGGGTGCGGGCACCCCGCGGGCGCTAGCGGCCGACACCGTGGTGCTGGCCGGCTCGCTGGAGGCCGACACTATGCTCTACGACACGCTTGCCGCCGCGATGCCCGACGTCGACGTCAGCGCCGCGGGCGACTGCACCGGACTGGGACTTATTCGCAAGGCAACCGAAGACGGCGCGCGCGCGGCGTGCGCCATCTGATCGCAACAGGAGATCGCTATGTCAGAGAAGACAGTTCAGGCAACGCCGGCGCTGGCTGCGTCGCAGGCGTCGTGGCGCTGCGTGCAGGCGCGTGACCGAGACGGTTGGCTGGCGTTGATGGCCGACGACGTCGTGATCGAAGATCCGATCGGCGAGGCGGTCACCAACCCCGGCGGTCAGGGCGTCCGCGGCAAGGCGGGCGTCGGCGCGTTCTTCGACGCGAACATCGCCAAAAACCAGCTGACGATCACGTGCGAGGAGACATTCCCCTCGAGCTCGCCGGACGAGATCGCCCATATCCTGTTGCTGCACAGCAAGTTCGACGGCGGCTTCACCAGCACCGTGCGCGGTGTGTTCACCTACCGGGTCAACGACGCGGGACTGATCACGAACATGCGCGGCTACTGGAACATGGATGCGAGGGCGTTCGGGCGCGACGACGGCTGACCGGCCTGATTCCCAGCACCTTATTCCCAGCGCCTTATGCGGAAGTACAAGGCTGGATTACAGGTTGCGCCAAGGCGCCTGCGATAGGACGTGCCCATGGGCAAGTTCGTGCGTTCCGCCGCCACAGCGGTGTTGATGACCGCTGGGTTGGGTTTGGCCGGTCTGGGAGTCGCAACTGATGCCCACGCCGGGTCTTTTCCGGATTACTACCACGGGTGCCCCGGGCACCCGCACTGGAACTACAGCCACTGCCTGGCGGCCCATCGCTAAGGGTCGGCGCGGACGCTCCCGTCGGCTGACTTGAACAACAGGCGCGCCGAGCTCTCGAGCCGGTCGGCCACCTCGGCGTACGAGGCGTAGCCCATGCCTGCATACACCAGGGCACCCGTGTAGAGCAGTTCCAGGGCACCGACCAGTTTCGGATCGCCGTCGGCGCCGAGGGCCTGCTCGAGGCGCTCCCGAATCTCGCGACCGACGCGGTCACGCAGGTGCTGCACATCGGGGTCCCTGCCCAGGAGGGCGGCGGTGACCGCGCCGGCGAACTCGGGCTCGTCGGCCACCAACAGCGCGAAGTGCCGCAAAACCGCGACCGCGCGGTCGGCCGGGGTGGCGCCGTCGTCGTTCGTCGGTACCGGGCTGGACGCCAGCCGCCGCCAGAACACCTCGGCGACGAGGTGCTCCTTGGAGGAGAAGTAGGTGTAGGCGGTGGCGGCACCGACACCGGCTTGCGCGGCCACCAGCCGGATCGTCAGTCCAGAAAATCCTTCCCGGCCCAGCACCGTCATGGCTGCGGCGCTCAACCGGTGGATGGTGTCGGCCTGCTTGCGGGTCAGACGGTGGCGGGTCGACTCCAGCGACACCGAGTCGGACACGTGTCCGGACACTACTACACCCCTGAGTGGTGGGCAATCGGCCGCTTAGCGATAAGTTCGCTATATGCGCCGAGCCGACGTCACGGATCAGACTGACCGCCTATTCGCCCTCGCCGAGGGGGTGACCGGCTTCATGCCTGCCGACGAGGGCCGCGCGTTGTATGAGGCCGCGATGCGGTATCTCGACGAGGGCGTCGGGGTGGAGATCGGGACCTACTGCGGCAAATCCACGGTGCTGCTGGGAGCCGCCGCGCAGAACACGAACAGCGTTCTCTACACCGTCGACCATCACCGCGGCTCTGAGGAGCACCAGCCGGGCTGGGAGTATCACGACGCCTCGCTGGTCGACGCGAAGACGGGCCGCTTCGACACGCTGCCGGCGTTCCGGCGCACTCTCGACGCCGCCGCGCTGGACGACCACGTCGTCGCGGTCGTCGGCAAGTCGGCGGTCGCGGCTCGCGGCTGGCGGACCCCGCTACAGCTGCTGTTCATCGACGGCGGGCACAGCGAGGCGGCCGCCCAACAGGACTTCGACGGCTGGGCGCGATGGGTTGGTGTCGGGGGCGGCCTGGTGATCCACGACGTGTTCCCCAACCCGCGCGACGGTGGCCGGGCGCCGTTTCACATCTATTGCCGCGCAGTTGATTCCGGCCAGTTCCGCGAAGTCGGTGTGACCGGGTCGCTGCGCGTGCTCGAGCGGGTCTCCGGCGAGCCTGGCGATCCGGTCGACGCCTGATGAATCAGCGGCCGCCGTGGGTTGGCGACGCGATCCCGGGGTTGGATTCGGTCAACTGCATCTCGCCCGGTGCACCGCCGGTGTTGGGGGCGATGTCGGGCACACACGAAAGCGAGTAGGCGTCCAATGATTCGCCCGTGGTGCAGTCGGCCCCATCGTCGGCGAGCGCCCGAACGGGAGAAGAAGTCGGCGCCGCCAACGCGACTGCCGGCGCAACGGCAACCGCCAGCGCAAATCCTGCGGCACCAATGAGCCGTGTTGCTGACCGAGAGATCGCCATCCTGGTACTCTCTTAAGGCTTTTGCGGGTCTGCGCGAATTGCTGGGCTGTGTTCACTGTATCCACGTTCACTCTATCCACGAACGGCCTCACCTGTCGGGTCGGGTCGCTCGGACGTAGACGATCCAATCGAACGACGTGAGGTCGTCGCCTTCCACCACTGGAAGGGCGCTAGCGGCAAACAAGTCGTTGATGTTGGCGCGGACCGCCTCCCAGCCGAGAGACCTCAGTTGGTCGGCGACATCTTGTCGGTCGCCGGTAAAGGTCAAGTCGGCAATGTCCAGATCGAGACCCTGCTCGCGCCAGCTGTCTGCCACATTGCGCATCTGCTCCTGCGCCGTTTTTGCCTGGTCGGCGCTGGACAGGTAATCACAGGCGAACCGGCTGCCCGAGGCGCTGAGCCCAGAGATCGCGTCGACCAACGCATCCTGGGCGTCGAGCGGCAAGAACCCGATCAGCAGGCCCTCGGCGAGCCATGCTGTGGGCTGGTCCGGGTCGAAACCGGCCCGCCTCAACGCCGCCTGCCAATCCTGCCGCAGATCGATGCCGACGGGGCGGAGCTCGACGGTGGGTGCCGCACCGAGACCGGACAACGTGCGGGTTTTGAACTCGATCACATCGGGCTGGTCGATCTCATAGACCGTGGTGCCTGGGGGCCATGCCAGCCGATAGGCACGGGCGTCGAGCCCGGATGCCACGATGACCACCTGCCGGAGGCCCGACGCCACGGCGTCGGTCATGAATTGGTCGAAAAAGCGTGTCCGCGAGGCGAACACGTCGGTCATCCTGCCGAGGAACTCACCGACCTCCGCCGGCTCGAGTTCACCGCCCGCCAACCGGGAGAAAACATCGATGCCCACCGCACGGACCAGCGGCTCGGCAAAAGGATCGTTGATCAACGGCTCCGGCCTGTTGGTCGCGACTGCCCGATGCGCGGCAACCATCGTGGCGGTCGCGCCGACACTGGTCGCCTGGTCCCAGCTGTCGTCGTCAGTCCGTGCCATCGTCGGCCCTTACTGCGGTTTGACCGCGGGCTCCGGTGCGAGCGCATGGAGGTGTTCGAGGATGTTGGAGATCGCCTCGTCTTGTGCGAGCAGGTGCTGCTGAATCTCTTCGGCTTCTTTGAGGACCGCCTCGGCGTCCTTGAATGTGTCCTCGGCTCGCCGATCCGACGCCTTGGCCTGAATGTTTTGACCCACGATGATGATCGGCAGAAGCACCAACTGCAGGAAGCTGCTGGAAAGCCACACGATGACGTAGTAGGTGCCCTGCTTGACCGCGTCGGGCAGCGCGAAGAGCGCCAGCACGGTGAACAGATATGCCGTCCACATCGTGCCGACAATCAGGGTGATCCACAAACCAAAGCGAGCGTTGAAGCGAACGATCCAGTTCGGATGGTTGATGTTACGTACGTCACGGGTCTTCACCGGCCGGCTAAGACGTAATTCCTCAGCGCGGGGGTGACGCACGTATTCGTAGAGGTTCGGCATGCCGGCAATGGTCACACGCATCGTGCCGCGAATGTTGCGACTTCAGCGCACTCTCAGCTACGGCGCCAGGGCGCACTCGCAGTCGAAGTCGTCCTGCAGGCCGATCGGCAGATCGTCAGCCCGGAAAATGCCGGCGCCGGGCGTGGTGTTCGACAGCGTGTCCGCGGCCAGGATCACCGCTGCGCCCGTCCACGTGGTGCGCTCCTCGGGCCAGCGCTTGCCGTCGGCGAATACCAACCCGGTCCAATAGGAGCCATCCGGATCGCGGAGATGCTGCATCGCGGCGAACTGTTGATGCGCGGCGGTCGTGTGACCCATCGCGTCGAGCGCCATGACCAGTTCGCATGTCTCCGCGCCGGTCACCCACGGCCGATCGTCGACACACCGGATGCCGAGTCCGTCCACCACGAAATCATTCCAGCGCCGGTTGATCCGTGCCTGTGCGGCCGGCCCCCGCAGCGCGCTGCCCAGGATCGGGTAATACCAGTCCATCGAGTGGCGGTCCTTTTCGCCGAACGCCTCCGGGTGGGCGATGATCGCGTGGCCGAGACGCCCGAGAGCGACCTCCCACTCCGGCTGGGACTCGCCGATGTATTCGGCCAGCGCCAACGCGCACCGGAGGCTGTGAAAGATGCTGGCGCACCCGGTCAGAAGGGCCTCTGGCACGGGCCCGGATTCGCTTCGTGCCCAGTAGATTTCACCGTTGTCCGCCTGCAGGTCGAGCACGAAGTCGATCGCGGCGCTCACCACCGGCCACATCGCGGCGGCGAACCCCCGGTCGCCGGTGATCAACACGTGGTGCCATACACCCGCGGCGATGTACGCGCAGAAATTGCTGTCGCTGTTGGCGTCTTCGACCGTGCCGGTACGCATCTGGATCGGCCAGGAGCCGTCCGCCCGCTGCATGTGCTTACACCAGTCGAACGCGGCGCGGGCCGGCCCCAGCAGCCCTGCGGCGGTGAGGGCCATCGCACACTCGACGTGGTCCCACGGATCGGTGTGGCCGCCTTCAAACCACGGAATTGCACCCGAGGACTCCTGCGCAACCGCGATCGACAGCGCTGTCTGTCGGCACTGCTCTGGGTTCAAGACGCCCGGTACGCACGGCGGATCATACGTCCGCCTCATATCGCAGCGGCCCTGCGCGTGGTTATCGAAGCCTGTGATTTGAGGAAATACATCGCCACGCTCTTGCCGACCATCGGGTTGAGCACCGATTCGGCAACGCGGGTGATCCTGGGCCGATTCATCATGTCCCAGACGAGCATTTTGTGGTACGCGGTCACGGCCGGGTGGTCGGCACGCGACACCCCGACGGCGCACTTGAGCCACCAGAACGGCGAATGCAGCGCGTGCGCGTGGTGACGATGAGTCAATCGCATGCCGCCGCCGACGATCTTGTCACGCAGAGCACTGGCCCGGTAGATCCGGACGTGGCCACCTTCGTTGGCGTGATACTCGTCGGACAACCACCAGCACACCTGCTCCGGCAGCCACCGCGGTACGCTGACGGCCAGTGTTCCACCGGCTTTCAGCACCCTGATCAGCTCGGCGATCGCAGCGTCGTCTTGCAGAACGTGCTCGAGAATCTCCGATGCGATCACACAGTCGAAAGTCTCGTCCGGATACGGCAACGACAGGGCGTCACCGAGAACCACCTGCGCGGTCGCCGATGCGGGCGCCTCACCGGCCTCCGCCATCGCCTCGAACATCGTCTCGACGGCCTGCAGTTCGGCGGTATCACGGTCGAACGCGATCACGTCCGCACCTCGCCGGTACGCCTCGAACGCGTGCCGGCCGGCGCCGCAGCCCACGTCGATCACCTTGACGCCCGGCCCGATCCCGAGCCGGTCGAAATCGACGGTCAGCATGGCGCTTTGGTCTTGTGGGCGGCCTTGCGCGCGATCGCCTGCTCGTAGACCCGTACCGTCTGAGCCGCAACGGATTCCCAGCTGAACACCTCGAGCGCGCGGCGACGGCCCGCCGCACCAAGCCTGCGCCGCTTTTCCGGTGAGTCGAGCAGGTGGCCGAGGGCGCCGGCGAGTTCGTCAACGTCGGCCGGCGTGACCAGTTCCGCGCATGCGCCGTCGGTGCCGACGACTTCCGGTAGCGCACCCGTCCGGCTGGCGACGATCGGTGTGCCGCTGGCCATGGCTTCGACAGCCGGCAGGGAAAACCCTTCATACAGCGAGGGAATACACGCCACCTCCGCCGACGCGAACAGTGCAGCGAGTTCATCGTCGGACAGTCCGCTTGTGATGTGCACGATGTCGGAGATGCCGAGTTCGGCGATCAACTTGTGGGTGGGCCCGTTCGGTTCGACCTTGGCGACCAACTGCAATTCCAGGTCGCGTTCCACGCGAAGCCTCGAAACCGCGTGCAGCAGCGTGCCGATGCCCTTGAGCGGGGTGTCAGCGCTGGCGATCGCGATGATCCGGCCGCGCTGCCGGCGCTGGGGGCCCGGCTTGAACAACTTGGTGTCCACCCCAAGCGGCACCACGTGCAATTGCTCCGGCGACACTCCGAAGTCGGTCGCGATGTCCGCCGCAGACGATGAGGACACGGTCAACAATTCGGGGATCTGACGCGAAACGCGCTGCTGCATCTTGGCAAATCCATACCAGCGGTGCACCAACGGCTTTTGCCACCATCGCGCCGCGGCGAGGTCGAGCACGCGATCGCGGGTGATCGGATGATGCACGGTCGCCACCACCGGCAGCCCGGTCGCCGCGATCTTCAGCAGCCCCGTGCCAAGGCTCTGATTGTCATGGACCACGTCGAACTCACCTGCCCGGCGGCCAAGTAGACGCGCGGCGCGCAGTGTGAACGTGCGAGGCTCGGGGAAACCGGCTGTCCACATCGTGGCCAGTTCCAGCAGGTCGATGTGGTCGCGGATCTCGGTGGGCCAGGGCACGCGGAACGGATCCGGCTCGCGGTACAGGTCCAGGCTGGGCACCTCGGTGAACAGGACGCGCGGATCGAGCGCTTCGGGGTACGGCTGTCCGGAGAACACCTCGACGTCGTGGCCGAGCTCCACCAGCCCATGGCTGAGACGGCGGACGTAAACCCCTTGCCCTCCGCAATGGGTCTTGCTGCGATAGGACAACAAGGCAATGCGCATAATCAACCCTTCTTCGCCGGTCGCCGGCTTGCCCTACTCGAAACTGGTGGCCCCGCCGAGAAAGAATCTGCCATATCGCGTTGTGCCTGCCCCCGGTCACCCGGATGGTGCGCCGGCAGTGGATGTCATGCCACTCCACGACCATAGCTGGACATGTGTCCGGACTATAGTTCGACCGATTGGGCACCGCAACGCAGGCGAATCGCACGAACCCGGAGGTGCACGAGTGACTGACACCCCACTTCTTGCCGGTCACGCCGCCGTTGTGGTGGGCGGTAGCCGCGGTATCGGGCGGGCCGTCGCGGGCCTGCTGGCCGCGCACGGCGCCGGCGTCGTGGTCAACGGCCGAGACGCGGATGCGGCCTCAGCGGCGGCGTCGGCGATCTGCGCAGACGGTGGCCGTGCCGTCGCTCACGCCGGCCCGGCGGCCGAGGAAGCGGTCGCGCGTTCGTTGGTGGACGCGTGCGTGGCCGAGTACGGCCGGATCGACATCCTGGTCAACTGTGCCGGCGCCCCCGAGCCGCCGGGCTCGTCCATCCTGAACATCAACACCGCTGACTTCAGGGACGTGATGGACATCCACCTCGGCACGGTCTTTGCGACCTGCCGCGCCGCGGCGCCCCTGATGGCGCAGCAGGGCGGAGGCGCGATCGTCAACACCAGCTCGGCCGCTTTTCTCGGCGACTACGGCGGCACCGGATACCCGGCGGGCAAGGGCGCGGTCACCAGCCTGACCCTGGCGATCGCGGCCGAACTGAAGGAGCACAAGGTGCGCGCCAACGTCGTCTGCCCAGGCGCCAAAACCAGGCTCAACACCGGTCCGGAGTACGAGGAGCACATCGTCGATCTGCACCACCGCGGCATAGTCGACGACGCCACCATGCAGCTATCCCTTGACGTCCCACCGGCCGAGTATGTCGCGCCGACGTACGTCTATCTGGCCAGCGATCGTGCGCGCGATGTGACCGGCCAGATCTTCGTCGCGGCTGGGGGTTTCGTGGGCCGCTACGAACGGGCGACGCCGACGCTACTCGGCTATCGCGACCACCACGATTCGTCACCATGGTCAGTGGCCGAGGTACACCGCATGGTCGCTGCGAAGGAAGCGAGGTCTGTGTGATTCTGGAAATTCGCGACGAGGACCGGGTCCGGACGCTGACCCTGAACCGCCCGGAAGCGTTGAACGCGTTCAACGAAGCCCTCTACGACGCGACGACGGGCGCGCTTCGCGAAGCCGCCGAGGACCCCGGGGTCGCCGTCGTGCTGATCACCGGAAACGGGCGGGCGTTCAGCGCGGGCACCGACCTGCACGAAATGCAGCAGCGGATCAGCGACCCTGGCTCCGCCGGAGGCGGCAGCGGCTTCATCGCGATGATCGACACGTTGACCATGTTCCCCAAACCCCTGATCTGCGCCGTCAACGGGGTCGGCGTCGGCATCGGGACCACGATTCTCGGCTATGCCGACCTGGCGTTCATGTCCACGACGGCGCGGCTGCAGTGCCCGTTCACCAGCCTCGGCGTCGCCCCCGAGGCGGCGTCGTCATACCTGATGCCCCGGCTGGTTGGGCGGCAGAACGCGGCGTGGCTGCTGTTGTCCGCCGAGTGGGTCAGCGCCGCCGAAGCCCTCGAGATGGGGCTGGTGTGGAAGGTCTGTGAGCCCGATGACCTGCTGCCCGAGGCGCGCCGGCACGCGGCGATCCTCGCATCCCGGCCGATTCCGAGCCTGATCGCGGTCAAGACGACGATGACGGCGCCGCTGCGCGACGCGATCGACGCCGCGCGGGAACGAGAGAACGCGTGCTTCGCCGAGCTGATGGGGGCGCAGGCCAACAGCGCGGCGCTGTCCGCGTTCATCGGCGAATCGCGCAGCACGAAGGACTAGGGCAGGATCAGCCTTCGTGCTACCCCTGTCCGAGACGGTCGAGGAGATCGCCGCCGGCCCGCACGGACCACACGTCGGCGCGTTCTTCGACCTGGACGGCACGCTGGTCGCCGGGATCACGGCGACCGCGCATGCCGGCGATAGGATCCGGCGTCGGCAAGCCGGCATTGGCGAGGTGCTCGGGGTCATCGAGGCGTCACTAAGGTACCGACTCGGGCGCGTGCCATTCGAGCGACTGCTTGCCAGAGCCGCGGGCTATTTGCGCGGTGAATCGCTGGCCCAGCTGGACGAACTCGGCCAGCGGCTGTTCGTCAACCGTGTCGCGTCCCGGGTCTACCCTCAGATGCGCGAAATCGTCCAAGCCCACCAACAGCGTGGTCACACCGTGGTGCTCAGCTCGTCGGCCCTGACCATCCACGCCGAGCCGGTGGCTCGCTTCCTCGGCGTGGACCATGTGCTGTGCAACCACTTCGAGCTCGACGATCGCGGCATGCTGACGGGCGGGATCGCCAAACCGGTGGTGTGGGGCGCGCAGAAAGCCGCCGCGGTGCAAGAGTTCTGCACCGCCAATGACGTCGACCTGGGCAACAGTTACTTCTACGCCGACGGCGACGAAGACATGGCGTTGATGGCCCTGGTTGGCCGGCCCCGACCGGTGAATCCCCGCTCCGGCCTGGCCGCGATGGCCGCACAGCGTCGTTGGCCGGTGCTCAGGGTGACGGGGCCGGCGCGCCGCCGGTTCTGGTGAGGGTGATGCTATGACGCCCGCCGGGTACAGCTAGGCGGCGTTCTCGTCGTCTCCAGGGAGGAGTTCTTCGGGGTGATGGAAGCTGTTGGTTCGTGGTTGGCCGTGGTCGAGGTGGGTGGGGGGATCCATTCGGTGCGTCCGTCGGCGCGTTTCCTCGTGGTCCATCCGCCCGGTTTGAGCAGTCGATGATGGGGGCCGCAGGCGAAGGTCAGGTTGTCAATGTCGGTGCGATACGTCTCGGACCATTCGTCAACGTGGTGGACCTCGCATAGGTAGCCGGGCATATCGCAACCTGGCGCCGAGCAGCCGCGGTCCATCGCATGGAGCACAATTCTCTGGTCTTTGGAGGCCAGTCGTTTTGTATCACCGAGCCACAGCGGCCGACCCTGATCGTCAAAGATGGTCAGGTAGTGGTGGGCGTGGCGCGCCATGCGGATCACGTCGCTGATCGGCAGGACCGTTCCACCCCCGCTGACGCCGACCCCGGTCTTGGCCTCCAAGTCCTTCAAGCGCGCTGTGACGATGATGCTCACCGGCAGGCCGTGGTGGCTGCCCAACTCGCCAGACTCCAGCACATCGCGGACCACAGCATTGACCGGGCCGTGGGCGTTTTACGCGTCCGGTGTGCCTTTGGCCCAAGCCCACGCCGCTAGACGCCACTCCGTGTCGACCTTGCGGAGCGCCACCGTGAAGAGCGAGCCGGTTTGCGTGACGGGAGTGCCCCGAAGGTTGAACGTCATGGTTGTGGGAACAACGACATACCCGTAGTCGCCGGTGAGATCAACATGCCGTGGCTCGCCGAGAGTGATGTGGTAGCCCGACGCCCCAAGATGCTCACCCTCTGCAAGCACGTCCCTCCACCAGTCTTCGGCGGCGGTTGACCCTTGCCATACATGCGGCGACATTCCGTCAAGAATCTGCATCGGGTCAGCACATGCCGCCGCCATTGCCTTCGCGTCACCGTTGTTGAAGGCATCGACGTACTGGCGCACCGCCGCCATTGGATCGTTGGAGCTAGACATGACGGTCGTCCTCCTTTCCACTGGTGCTACTGATTGTCTCGCGCTTCACCCCCTCCCAGGTGTGCCACTTTTCGCATCCTGCTTTGAGAGCGTCGTGGTTACGCTGCGCGGTGCTGCGACCGTCCCACTGCTTGGCGTCCTCGGTGGGCTCCCCGGCCACCGTCGCGGTCTGGTCGTCCGGGTTGCACATCCCGGGCGCGGCCCATTTGGCCAACACCGCGTCCAGCCCCGCACGCAGCTCCGGGGTCAACCAGTAGCGGTCCAACACCGCCAGGATCGTCTCCCGATCATTCGAGCGCATGTGCCCACGCTAGCGCCGCCGACCAACACACCTCGACGCCAAATACGTTGTGCCTGTGAATTATCCACAGATCAGAGTTGATCCACAGCGGCCGTCGTCGAACTCAACAATCCCGTACGGAGTACGCGGTGCCCCGTCGCTCGCGGACCCACAACTGCCCATCGCCGGCGGTCGGGCCCTGCGCGATCAGCGCGCGTTTGAGCACCTTGTGGGTGGCCGTGCTCGGCAGGTCGGCGGCGACCCACAGGTAGCGGGGCCAGGCCTTCGGCGACAGATCCGGCTGCGCCGCGAGGAACTGCTCGAAGCCGGTCGGCGTCAGCGTTTCGCCGGTCTTGAGCACGATCGCGGCCATGATCTGGTCGCCGACGTTGTCGTCGGGCACCGCGTAGACGGCGACCCTGTTGATTACGGGCAGCCGCAGCAGGATTCGCTCGATCGGGGCGGCCGCGACGTTCTCCCCGTCGACGCGCATCCAGTCCGCGGTACGTCCGGCCAGATAGATCCAGCCGTCGGCGTCGCGGTAGGCCAGGTCCCCGGACCAGTACATGCCGTGCCGCGTGCGCTCCTCGTTGGCGGCGTCGTCGTTGTAGTAGCCCGTGAAGAACCCGGTACCGGCGGTGTTGACGAGTTCGCCGACGGCTTCATCGGCGTTGATCAGCGCGCCGTCTTCGTCGAATTGCGCCACCGCGCACTGGCGCAGGGTGTCGCTGTGGTAGATCGCGACGTCGGCAAAGCCCTTCCCGATCGAGCCTTTTGGCGTGCCCGGCTCGCGGGTGACGATGACGGCGTTTTCGGTGGAGCCGAAGCCGTCCCACACGTCGACGCCGAACCGCCGCTGGAACTCGTCGATGTCGCGGTCGCTGGCTTCGTTGCCGAACGCCACCCGCAGCGGGTTGTCGGCGTCGTCGGGCTCCTCCGGAGTGGCAAGGACATAGGCCAGCGGCTTGCCGACGTAGTTCAGGTAGGTCGCACCGTAGCGGCGGACGTCACGGAGGAATCCAGACGCCGAGAACTTCGCCGGGGCCATCGCGGCCCCGGACACCAGTGCGACCGCCCAGCCGGCGACGACCGCGTTGGAGTGAAACAGCGGCATCGACACGTAACACGTGTCGTCTGCGGTGAGCGAAAAGCGTTCCACCAGAGCCTGACCCGACATCAACACCATGAAGTGCGAAACCTGCACGGCCTTGGGGTTACCGCTCGTGCCTGACGTAAAGATCATCATGTAGGTGTCCAGCGGGCCGACCTCGCGGTGCGGCGCCAACTCTGGCGCCGCGTGCAGCAGGGCGCGCCACTCGTCGGTGGACGTGTCGAAAACACGGATGCCGCTGAGGTCGAGGCCGTCGAGAAGGGCGCGGTGCTCGGGGTCGGTCACCAGGATCTGGCAGTCCGCGCGGCGAACGTCCGCCAGCAGACCAGCGCCACGTCGCGTGGTGTTGATGCCGCACAACACGTAGCCGCCGAGACCCGCGGCGGCCATCTGGGTCAGCATCTCGGGGGTGTTGCCCAGCAGTACGCCCACGTGGACGGGCCGATTCTTGTCGGCGATCGACAGCAGCGCCGCCGCAGCCCTGGACGCCTCGTGCAAATGCTCGCGCCAAGTCCACTGCCGGTCAGCGTATTTCACTCCGACGGAGTCGTCGGTCAGGCGTTCGCGCAACAGCTGCTGAACCGTGTCAGGCATGGTTCTAGCGTGCCGCCTCAAGCGTCGTGCCGTAAATGGTCCGCAGCCAGATCGTCACCGAACCCTCGATCAGCTGCTCTCGGGTCAGCGCGCCACCGAGGGTCAGCCGCTCGAGCATTCGGTCGTTGAATTCGAGCAGCAACGTCGCGAGCACTTCCGGGTCGGGTCCGTCGGGAGCGCGGCCCGCCGCGCGTTCGGCCTCGATCATCGCCGCGACTCGCGGGACGAAGGATTCCCGGTCGCTGTCCCACATGTCGCGGACCGCACCACTGCTGGCCCGGGCTTCCAGCATGGCCGAGAAGAGATACCGGTGGCGTTCCCACGTCTCGAACATGGCTTCCGACGCCGCCCGGATCCGGCGCGCCGGCGGCTCGGCGGCGTTGGTCAGGACGTCGGTCGCGATGAACGCCTCGTCGTACACCCGCTCCATCAGCGCCGCGACCGCGGCGGCCTTGTTCTCGAAGTAGAAGTAAAACGCCGACCGACTGACGCCCGCCCGGCGGGAAATGTCGGCGATGTTGATCGACTCGAAGCTCGACTCCTGGAGGTGGTGGTCGAGCGACTCCAGAATCGCGCTGCGACGTTGGTCGCTTCGCGAGGGCTGCCGCCTGTCGGTAGGCGTTCGCACCCGTTGCCCTCCTCGTGGCCGTCCGATGGCAAACACTATCTGCGGTTTTGACGCCTGTCAATGTTTATCGACTTGAGTCAAAAATTCTTGACACATGTCGATTCGGCAGGTTGTATGCACCGTGTGAGTTTCGACACTGTCATACGAAACGGCCGGTGGTTCGACGGCACCGGCGCCCCGTCGGCGATCCGCAACATCGGCATCCGCGACGGCCACGTCGCCGCGATCACGGGGCAGCCGTTCGACGAAACCGACTGCCCTGTGGTGATCGACGCCGACGGCAAGTGGGTGCTGCCCGGAATGATCGACGTGCACACTCATTACGACGTCGAGGTGCTGGATGGGCCGTCGCTGTCGGAGTCGCTGCGCCATGGTGTGACGACGGTGATGCTGGGTTCGTGTTCGCTGTCGACCGTCCACGTCGGCGGGGCGGACGCCGGCGACCTGTTCGGCCGGGTCGAGGCGATCCCGCGCGAGCACGTCATCAGCGCGGTCGACGGGCACAAGACGTGGAACAAGTGCGAGGAGTACATCGCCGCGCTGGAGTCGCTGCCGCTGGGGCCCAACCTGGCGGCGTTCATCGGGCATTCGGACATGCGGGCCGCGACGATGGGCCTGGATCGTGCCACCCGCAAAGAGGTACGGCCGACCAGAGCCGAGCAGTCGCTGATGGAGCACATGCTGGCCGAGGCGCTGCAGGCCGGCTTCGTCGGAATGTCTTCGCAGCAACTGCTTTTCGACAAGCTCGACGGTGACACCTGCCGGTCGCGCACCCTGCCGTCCACCTATGCGAAGCCGCGGGAGTTGCGTCGGCTGAAGTCAATGCTGCGGCGCAGCAACCGCATTCTGCAGTCAGGCCCGGACATCAAGAACCCGATGAACCTCGGCTCCCAGGTGGTCCAGTCGTTGGGGATCTTCCGCAAGCCGCTCAAGACCAGCCTGCTGTCGGCCGCCGATGTCAAGGCCAATCCGTTCGTGATCTGGGCGATGGGGCCGGTGGCCCGGCTGATCAACATGCTGGGCGGCAACTTCCGCTGGCAACACCTACCGGTGCCGTTCGAGGTGTACGCCGACGGCATCGATCTGGTGATCTTCGAAGAGTTCGGCTCGGGCGCCGAAGCCCTGCATCTACGGGAGCAGCTGGAACGCGACGTACTGCTGCGCGACGAACAGTACCGGCGGCGCTTCCGCAAGGACTACGAAAGCAAGTACGGACCGCGGGTGTGGCACCGGGACTTCTTCGACGCCCAGATCGTCGGCTGTCCCGATCCATCGATGATCGGAAAGTCGTTCGGGCAGGTCGGTATTGACCGCGGAGGTCTGCACCCCGTCGATGCGTTCCTCGACTTGGTGCTCGAGCACGGCACCGCCCTTCGGTGGCGCATGACGATCTCCAACCACCGACCCGAGGTGCTCAAGAAGCTGGCTCGTGAGCCGGGCATTCAGATGGGCTTCTCGGATGCGGGCGCGCACCTGCGCAACATGGCGTTCTACAACTTCGGCCTGCGGTTGCTGCGCCACGTCCGCGACGCCGAAAAGGCGGGCACGCCGTTCATGTCAATCGAGCAGACGGTGCACCGGGTCACCGGTGAGCTCGCCGACTGGTATCACCTCGACGCCGGCCACCTGCGAATGGGTGACCGCGCCGACCTGGTCATCGTCGACCCGGCGCACCTCGACACGTCGCTGGACGGCTACGCCGAGGACGAGGTCGAGCAGTACGCCGGGCTGTCGCGGATGGTGAACCGCAACGACGACACCGTCACCGGCGTGTTCGTCGGCGGACGAGCGGTGTTCCTGAACGGCCGGCCCACAGAGGTGCTCGGCGCGCAGCGCACGGGAAGTTTCCTGCGCGCCAAGGCGACCACCCCCGCGGCAACCGCAGCCGCTGCCGCACCGACGCCCGCGGCCGTCTAGTGGACGTGGAGCAGACCGTTCTCGGCCTCTGGCAGGCGTTGTCTGGGCGCGACTGGGACGCGGTCAAGACATTCCTGTCCGACGACTGCATCTACGTCGACATGCCGGTCGGCCCGACTCTGGGGGCCCGCGGGCCGGGCGACATCGTCAAGCGGCTCAAAGTGGGCCTGGAGCCGCTGGCCGACTACGTCAACCACGACGGGCTCCTGGTCAGCAACGGCGAAGACGTAATGTACGAGCACTCCGAGACGTGGACGTGGAAAAGCGGTGAGACGGCCCTGCTGCGTTTCGTCACCGTGCATCGCGTCGTCGGCGGCAAGGTCGCACTGTGGAAGGACTACTGGGATCTCGGTGGGTTGACGGCCCAGGCGCCGCCGACGTGGATGGAGGATCTCGCGTCCGCCGACACGTCGTGGATATTCGACGCGACGGGTCTGATCTGAACCGGTTAACGGGCGCCTACCTGCGACTCATCCGGAGTTAGCTATAGCGGGGCCTCCTCGGGCGACTCGTGGGCGTCCACCCCGGCGTTACCCCGGCGTTACCCCGGCGGCCCGGGCTATCACAACATTCGTTTGCCAGGGCAGGTGACTATTGCGCAGCGCGGATGACAAACGCGTCTGTGCTCTCGTCGTATACCACCGATCCAGGCAGAAACAGCGCCGCGTCGTGGCCACAGCGGTGCCTCGGGCTCACGCGAGTGCGGTTGCGTATTAGCAAGGTAGCCAACCATCTTGGTGGCAAGCCAGGCCGGTAGCGGCACGGTCCGGCGGCTGGCCTTGCTCTTGGGCGTGCCGGTGTGCCATTCGGCGTGCCGACGGGTGTTGGTGCGCTGTATGCGCACCGTGCCGCGTACGCTGTGGTCCGGCCCGGTCATCAACGTCACATCGCGAACCTCTAGCTCCTGCGTCTCCTGCAGAGATGGGACCTTCGGCCGTGGCGGGGGGCGGTGCGCCCCGACGAGAATCTCATCATGACGCAACGCGAGCTCGAAGACCTCTCGCCCGACGAATGCTTCCGGCTGCTCGCTGCCGCACGCGTCGGGCGACTCGTGTACCAAGATGACCTCGGACCGCTCGCCGTGCCCGTCAACTACGCCATGGCCGGACACGACATCGTCTTCCGCGTCGAGGGTGGCGCGAAACGCGCGGCGATGCAGCAACCGATGCTCGCCTTCGAGGTCGACCACGTCGACGAGGACCGGGCGTTCGGATGGAGCGTCCTGGTGCGAGGCGTCGGCGCCGAGGTCGACCTGGAACGGGTTCCTGCGCTGCTGCGAGCGATGGACGGCCACTTCCCGACGCCGTGGGCAGTCGGCATCCACAACGTGTGGCTTCAGATCGTGTCGCACACCGTCACCGGGCGGCGGCTCGGTGCGGAGCGGTCATCGCCGATGTTCTGAGGTCGATGATGCTCCGGCGGGTCGTGGTGAAGTTCTCATGCACCGGGCGAGACAACAATAGATGGGGTCTATGCAACATCCTGACGGGTCCGGTGTCGTTGATCTAGCTGAAAACCTGACCTTGCCCAATTCATACGTGACCTGGATGCGCTATCCGTTGGTACGTTCATGCTTTCCACGGTCGGCATCGCGCTTGGACAAGCGAATTGGCGTCGGATACAGCCGGAATCTGCGCCGAACGTAGACATATATCTGAACTAACCCCGCAACGGTATAACGTTGCTCGCCTTGGGCTTGGAGGTTCCGAGTCACCGCGTCAGGTCATAAAGCGTCACGTCGGCCATCGGTATCGGCGAGAAGTTGCGCTGGACCCATTGCTGGATCACGCCGCTGTTGTTCAAGTGCACTGCCCCGCCGTAGGAAACGATGTCGTCATTGTTGGGGTCGACAATGAAGTAGTGGATTTTGCCGGAGACGGCAAGGCGCTGGAATTCGCTCTCCGGCGGCCAGGGGTCCGAGCCGTTGAACCCGCCGACGGGCATGACCGGATGACCGGCGGCCAACTGGTAGCCGGAAGCGCAGACCGACCCGATGGTGGCCGCCACCCAGGTGTAGGAGTCGGCGTCGTCCTTCAGCTTGTCCACTACCGCCTGCTCGGGTTTCCCGGCATCAGTCAGGGTGCATCCGCGGTTGCGCCCGCCGGCCTGCCATGGCGCGGGGCCGGCCCCCGGATTGGCGCTCCCGATGCTTCGACCGAACGGCGGGCCGTGACGGAGGAACGAAACCGGCGGCCCCGCGGATGGCAACGCGCCGGAGTTGCCGCCGTGAATCGTGGTGAGCGCGTAGGCAAACGGCCCACTGAGCCCCAGCGCAACCGCGCCGATGACAACGGCGATCTTGACCGCGCGCCGCTCTGCCCAGCCGGCGCCGATGCCGAGCAGCCAAACGATGATCACCGCGACGCCGGCGACGCCGACCCACCGCAGCCACGGGTAGTAGTGCGCGGTGTAGCGCAGCACAAAAAACGTCGTCGCGACCGTTGCTGCCGCGGCGGCCGCCAGCGTCGCCTGCGGCCACAGCCGGTCGCGGAGCCGCCACATGACCACGACCCCGATGCCGACGAGCGCTGCGATCGCCGGTGCCAGCGCGATCGTGTAGTACGGGTGGAAGATGCCGGCCATGAAGCTGAAGACGGCCGCGGTGCTGACCAGCCAGAGTCCCCACAGCAGCACCGAAGCCCGCTGGGTGTCGGTCCGCGGGGCGCGCCATCGCCACACCAGTAGCGCGACGAAGAAGACCAGCGCCGCGGGCAGCAGCCACGAGATCTGACCGACCTGGAGGGGCTGGAACATCCGGCCGACTCCCGGTTCGCCCCAGGCCCGCATCACGGCCTCGCCGCGGGCGCCCGCGCTTTCGCGTCCCAGCAGGGCGAAGCCCCCAATGCTGCCCGGCTCGTCACCGGTCAGCCGTCCAAAACCGTTGTAGGCGAATGTCAACTCGAGAATCGAATTGTGTTGGGAGCCACCGATCCACGGCCGGTCGGCCGCCGGCCATAGTTGGACCACGGCGACCCACCAGCCTGCGGCCACCACCGCCGCGGCCAAGCCCGCCGCCAGCTGCCAGAGCCGCTTGGCGAGTTTCGGGGGGCCTGCGATCAGATAGGTGATGGCGAATGCGGGCATCACCAGTGCGACCTGTAGCTGCTTGGTCAGGTAGCCGAAGCCGACGAGCACACCGCACAGCACCAGCCACCGCGTGCGCCCGTCGTCAATGGCGCGCAGCAGCGCCCAGGCGGCGCCGATCATCAACAAGACCAGCAACGCGTCAGGGTTGTTGTACCGGTAGATCGCGACCGCGACGGGCGTCAGCGCGAGCACCAGGCCCGCGATCAGGCCCGCCGGCTCACCGAACCTGCGCCGCACGGCGTCCCACAGCAGCGCCACGGATGCCACGCCCATTAGCGCCTGCGGCGCCAGGAGGCTCCATGCGTTCAGCCCGAACAGGCGTACCGACAGCCCCATCGGCCACAGCGACATGGGCGGCTTGTCCACGGTGATCGAGTTCAGCGCGTCCGACGAGCCGAACAGGAACGCCTTCCACGACTGTGAGCCGGCCTGCACGGCCGCCGAATAGAACGCGTTCGCCCAACCATTCGCGCTGAGGTTCCACACGTAAAGGACCGCTGTGCCGGCGAGTAGTGCCGCAAGCACCACCCGCCAGACCCAGACGCGCGGTTCACGCGCAGGCGCAGGGGACACGGCCCCCTGCTGTGCCTCGCCGACTACCGCGGCCATCAGGCCATTCTGCTATGAACCCCAAACACGCGGCGCAATGCGACGAAGCGGATCAGGGTCGCGACCAGATTCGCCACAACCAGCACCGACAGCTCGACAACCCGGTCGACGCCCGGATCGAAGCGGTGCAGGAGGAAGAGCGAGCCGCTGGTCAGGGCCAGGCAGAAGGCGAAGACGAGCAGCCCGTTCATTTGGTGGCGGGCCAGCTTGGCGCGGCCGCGGATGCGGAACGTGAAGGCCCGGTTGGCCGCGGTGTTGCCGATCGCGGTCACCAGCAGCGCCGTGAGGTTGGCCGCCTGGGCGCCGATCAGCGGGTGCAGCACCCAATACAGCAGTGCGTAGGCCACCGTGCTGGCCACCCCGACAATCCCGAACCGGACCATCTGGCCGACCATGCCGCGGGGGACACCGGGCACCAGCGGCTCGCGGCCGAGGCTGGCCTGCAGCTCACGCAGCGGCAGCGCGCCGGTCGCGAGCGCGCGGCCGACCCGCCAGCAGCCCTTCAGGTCGGCGATCGCTGTGCCGACGATGTCGACGCGCGAATCCGGGTCGTCGACCCAGTCGACAGGCACCTCGTGGATCCGCAGCCCGGCCCGTTCGGCGATCACGAGCAGCTCGGTGTCAAAGAACCAGCCGGTGTCGGCGACCAACGGCAGCAGGCGCTGCGCGACGTCGGCACGCACGGCCTTGAAGCCGCACTGCGCGTCGGAGAAACGGGTGCCGAGCATACCGCGGAGCAGCAAGTTGTAACCGCGAGAGACGAATTCGCGTTTCGGCCCGCGAATGACCCGGGCCGACGCCGCCAGCCGCGACCCGATCGCGATGTCGGAGTGACCCGAGATCAGCGGAGCGACAAGGGGCATCAACGCCGACAGGTCGGTCGAGAGGTCGACGTCCATGTAGGCGAGGACCGCGGCGTTCGAGTTCAGCCACGCCTTGTGTAGAGCGCCACCGCGGCCCTTCGCGTCGAGGTGGATCACGCCCACATCCGACAGCTCGTCGGCGAGCTCATGCGCCGCCGCCAGTGTCGCGTCGGTGCTGGCGTTGTCAGCGATCGTGATGCGCGAGCGATACGGCACCTCGGTGCGCAGGAACTCATGCAGTCGCCGCACGGCGGGCGGCAGATCGTCTTGCTCGTTATAGACCGGGATCACGATGTCGAGGACGTATTCAGCGTGGCGCGTTCCAGTTTCGTTGTCGAACTTGGAAACCACGCCGTTGTCCACCCCGGCGACCGCATCGGTCATGGCGTCTACGGTGTCCGGGCAAGCTGCCATCGCACTGCGCCGCGCCTGGGAGCTTGCTGTGAGCCAATTCGGTCGGTGGGCGCTTGACGCTCGGAGCGGGCTGCCACCATGCTCGTGCCCATGGCGTCTGTGTTCACCGAGATCATCAACGGCGAACTGCCTGGCCGTTTCGTGTACGAAGACGACGAGATCGTCGCGTTTTTGACGATTCAGCCGATGACGCAGGGCCACACGTTGGTGGTGCCGCGCGCCGAGATCGATCAATGGCAGGACGTCGACGGCAAGACGTTCGGTCGGATCATGGAGGTCGCTCAGCTGATCGGCAAGGCCGTCTGCCTGGCGTTCGACACCAAGCGCGCCGGGGTGATCATCGCCGGGTTGGAGGTTCCGCACCTGCACGTGCACGTCTTCCCGGCCCGTAATCTCAGCGACTTCGGCTTCGCCCACGTCGATCAGAATCCGTCGCCGGAGTCGTTGGACGAAGCGCAGGCCAAGATCAAGGATGCGCTAGCTCGGGTGTCGTGAGCGCCGGCACGTCCGCGATGCGCGGCAGGTTGACGCGGAACCGGCAGCCCTGGCCGGGCGCGGTCTTGACGCTCACCGTTCCGCCGTGCGCGTGCACCAGGGAGTCGACGATCGAGAGGCCCAGCCCGGTGCCGCCACTCGCGCGGGCGCGTGACGTGTCGGCCCGGTAGAAGCGCTCGAACACCCGCTGCGCGTCGTCTTGGCTCATGCCGGGGCCCTCGTCGATGACCTCGAGCACCGCGTCGTCGTCCTCGGTGCCGACCCGGACCGTGACGCCGGTGCTCTCCGGGGTGTGCTGAAGCGCGTTGGAAACCAGGTTGCCGAGTATCTGCCGAAGCCGCGCCTCGTCGCCGACCACCTCTGGGGTGCCTGGTCCGTCCAAGACCTCCATCGCGATGCGGCGGTTGGGTGCGATCGACTGAGCGTCGTGGACGGCGTCGGTGGCCAGCGCCAGCAAATCGACGCGATGCTGATCCAGGGGCCGCTGGGCGTCGAGCCGGGCCAGCAGCAGGAGGTCCTCCACCAGCACGCCCATCCGTCGGGACTCGGACTCAATCCGCGACATCAACATCTCCATATCGCGCGCGGCGCCCTGCCGGTACAGCTCCGCGAATCCCCGGATCGTCGTCAGCGGCGTGCGCAGCTCGTGGCTAGCGTCGGTGATGAACCGGCGCATCCGCTCCTCGGACATGCGGGCTTGATCGGCGGACTGCTCGGACGCGGCGAGTGCACGCTGGATCTGCGCGAGCATGCCGTTGAGGGCGCGCGACAATCGCCCGACCTCGGTGCGCGGATCACGCCGGGGCACACGGCGGTCGAGCTGGCCCGCTGCGATCGCGGCGGCGGTTCGCTCGACTTCGACGAGGGGCCGCAGGCTGCGATGCACCACCCAGAATCCGGCGACGCCGAGCACCAGCAGCACGGCAAGGCCGATGCCGACCTGCGACCACGTCAGCGCACGAACGGTCGACTGCACGTCGGAAAGGTCGATGGCCACCGTGATGAACTCGCCGCGGCTGCCGCGCACCGACACCGCACGCCACTGGACGTTGGATCCCTCCTCGGAGCCGACGGTGACGGGGACCGGCCCGACGTCGTTGTTGGCCGGCAGCGCGGGTTCGGCGTCGCGGTCGTTGACGGCCATCCAGATCCGGCCGTCGGGCCCGATGCCGCGCACGTAGAAGTTCGACGGCGGTCGGCCCGGGTTGGGGCCCTCGATCGGGGGCGGCGGCATGCGGCGCGGGGCCTGCGCCCAGCCTCGAGACGCGTCGAGCAATGTCTGGTCGACGCGGCTGATCAGGCTGTGCCGCAGGATCGACGTGACCGCGATGCCGGACGCGAGCAGGCCAAAACCCACCAGCACCAGCATGGCAGCCACCAGGCTCACCCGTAGGGGTACACCGCGTCCGCGGAGTCTCGGCATGCCCCTTATTGTTCGCCCTTTCTAGTCAGCGCGGTTCGCGAAGGACGTAACCGACGCCGCGAAGAGTATGCAGAAGGCGCTTCTCGCCGGTGTCGATTTTGCGCCGAAGATACGAGACGTAGGACTCCACCACGTTGACGTCGCCACCGAAGTCGTAGCGCCAGACGTGATCGAGGATCTTGGGCTTGCTCAAAACGGTGCCCGCGTTGATCACGAAGTAGCGCAACAGGGTGAACTCGGTCGGCGAGAGCGATACGGGTTCGCCGGCCTTCCAGACCTCGTGGGTGTCCTCGTCGAGTTCGATGTCGGCGAACGTCAGCCGGGCGTTGCGCGGCTGGTCGACACCCTTGCCGGTGCGCCGGAGGATGACCCGCAGTCGGGCCACGACCTCTTCGAGGCTGAACGGTTTTGTGACGTAGTCGTCGCCGCCGAGCGTCAAACCGGCGACCTTGTCCTGCAACGTGTCCCGGGCCGTCAGGAACAACGCCGGCGCGTCGATGCCGTCGGCACGAAGCCGCCGCAGCACGCCGAAGCCGTCCATGCCCGGCATCATCACGTCGAGGATCACTGCATCGGGCCGCACCTCGCGGGCTTTGTCGAGCGCCGCGGGTCCGTTCGAGGCGGTATGGACCTCGAAGCCCTGGAATTTCAAGCTCACGGAGAGCAGCTCGACGATGTTGGTTTCGTCGTCAACCACCAAAACGCGGGCTTCCGGTCGTGATTCTGCTAACGGTGCTGCCATGGGGGCCAATCTTCACCCTCCGGCTTGGGGTCAAGCTTGACGATACCTGTGGGATATCTGTGAGTTCTATCCCGGCGGACTCCGCCGAAACCGGGAACTCGGTGAATAGACTGACGGTCATGAACCTCGGCAAAAGCCTCGTCGAGCTCGCAACGATGCCGGCGAAGGTGGGGTTGGCGGTCGCAGACGCTGGACTGGACGTTGCGGCCGGCGCGCTCGGGATCGCGCGCAAGACGTTAAATGACGCCGGTAAGCAAACATCGCCGACCGCCGTGGCGCATCTACTCGGCCTGGACTCGACGTTTGAGCGCGCCAACCGGCTCGCACGGATGATCGACGACGACGCCCCGCTCGGCAGGGCGCTCGCGTCCGACGGACCGATCGATCGGCTGATGCGGCCGGGCGGGCTGGTGGACCGGATGACCGCCCCGGACGGCCCGCTGGATCGGTTGACAGCCGAGGGCGGCGCGCTCGAGCGGGCGCTGGCGCCCGGCGGCCTGTTCGACCAGGTGCTGAGCGACGACGGGCTGATCGAACGCGTGCTGGCAGAGGACGGCGTGGCCGACCGGATACTCGCCGAGGGTGGGCTGCTGGACAAGTTGACCGCCCGGAACGGTCCGCTGGATCAGCTGGAGTTGGTGGCCGACACGCTTAACCGGCTGGCGCCGGGGCTGGAGGCGCTGGGCCCGACGATCGAGATGCTGCGCGACGCGGTGGACACGCTGAGTTCGGTGGTGAACCCGTTGAGCAACATCGCCGACCGGATACCGCTGCTGCCGCGCCCGCGACGTCCCCGCTATTCGTCGCCGCGGGTCATCCCGTCGGAGCGGATCATCGCCGAGGATGACGATCGCTGACCGGATACGCTGAAGACCCCGCCTCCTTAGCTCAGTGGTAGAGCACTCGCCTTGTAAGCGAGCGGTCGTCAGTTCAATCCTGACAGGAGGCTCCGTTGAATAAGGGTTTGACCTGCGGAAACGCGTCCCAGCTGCATCGAAATCGTGTTCGACGGCCGGTTCATTGACACGAAGGTGACACAACTCGCTGCAAAGTCGTGGCGGCGGTCTTGAGCGCGTCGTTCTGCACGTGCACATAGGTCGGCATTGTGAAGGCGGCGTCGGCGTGGCCAAGCCACTCGGAGATCGCCGCGATCGGGACGCCTTGCGCGTGCATGATCGACGCGCAGGAATGCCGTGCGTCGTGCAACCGGATTTTCTTCACCTTCGCCTGGCCGCACAGTTCCCGCCAGAAGTCACTGAGCGTGTCGGGTTGGTACGGGCGGCCGGCTTCATCCACGACGACGTGCTCACCGGGTCCGTAGTCCGGTCCGAGCTTCATCCGCTCGATCTTCTGCTCGGTCTCTGCTCGCCGCAGCGCCGCCTCGAGCGCCGGCGTCAGTGGCAGCACCCAAGCCGACCTGTCCGTCTTGGGCTGGCTGTCAATCGCCTGCCCGTTCACCGATACCACGATTGTGGGTGATTGTGAGGGTCTCGGCTTTTAAGTCGACATCGGACCATCGCTCTGTTGCACGCCGCGCTTGGGGTCCGTGATGTCTGGGCGCTTAACGGGAGCAACACATTTTGGCCAAGACTGACGAGACTTCGGCAGGCAGGAACCGTGCTCGAAGCTTCGACCACAAACCCGAAAGTCCATCCGTTCGGTTTTTTGGCCGCTCCCGCGTACTCGCCGATGAAGCCGTTTCGCAACCACCACCTGGGGCCAGTGTGCTCGAAGATCTCATCGCCGAGGACGCGATTGCGCACCGATCTCCTGACAGGGAACGGATTCAGCCCTGTCTTGTATTCGAGGCCGATCATGGCGGGGGCGGTCGACCGGCCCCGCGTGGGCACCAGCTCGAAACCGGCGCGCTGGAGCATGGTGTTTAACTCGGCGGGGCGAGGGAATCGCCGAAAGTCGTGGTTTGGCTTGTGCAGACCGCACACGAACAGCGGCCCAATCGTGACGAAAAGAAGCCAGGTGTATAGGTTGCGATCTGGTGTGACATAGAACATGCGGCCGCCCGGCTTCAGCGCGCGAAATACGCTGTCCAGCAGATGGCGGTGCTCGCTGCAGTGGTCGAGTATTCCGTGCAGGTAAATAAGGTCGAACCGGCTGGCCGCCAACACGTCCGCGTTTCGTGCGTCGCCGACAATGAAGCCGACACCGGTCGTGTCGGCAAAGCGCTTGCGGGCGGCCCCGATCGCCTTATAGTCGACGTCGATGCCGACGATGTCCCATTCGCCCAACTCCGGATATCGTTCGAGCAATCCTGCGATCGCCCCGCCGCTGCCGCAGCCGACCACCGCCATCTGCGGGCGTTGATTATTTATCGAGGGAAGGTAGTCGTGTAGGAAATTCCATGCAGCGTAGTCGATTTCGCCGACCAGTTCTGCGGTGAAGCGCCACTGTTCGCTGACGTCGGCGTTGGAGAAGTAACGCACCCCGCGCTCGATCGTGCCGTTGCTGATCCGCGTCAGCACGCGATCAATCATCGAATAGCGGTACTCGGGCTCGCCCGATGCGTCGTTGGCCCGTTCACGATCGAGGAACTCGAAGTAGGTCCGCTCTTCCGGTTGGAGCGGCGCGTCCCACGATTGGGCCTTGCCGAGCACACGTTCCCGAATCCACGAGTCGATCACGCGGCTATAGACCATTTTGTCGAACAACATGAGCTGATGGCCGCCGCCGGGCATCATAAATAAGTCTTTGGTCCCGCCGATCCGCTCAAAGCATGCCCGGCAGTGCTCGACGCCGACGATTTCGTCGTGCTCACCGCAAGTGATCAGGACAGGTTTCGTGTTGGCGGCGGCGGGCAGTGGCGGCACATAGTTGAACACAGAATGGTAGCTCTTGAACCCATACGACCAGACGTACAGCGGGTCTTCCTTCTTGGTGTTCAGCAGGCCGGGGTCTTCTTGGTAGGCCGCCTTGAAGTCGACGAACCGCCGCAGCGGGATCGACAGCCGATCACCTATCTTGTCGGCCGCGTACTTGGCTGGACGCGACTGGAACAACCGGATCGCCGGGCTCATTGGCGCCTCGTGGTTCAACAAGATGTTCATGCACACACCAGCAACCACGGCCGGGCACGCGTCGAGCGCGTGGAACGCGACTTCGCCGCCCTGGCTCGCGCCGTGCACGACGACGGGCAGGGACGTTCGTTGTGCGGCGTAGTCGGTGACTGCCCTGGTGTCTTCGAGGAAGGCTTGGAAGCTGAACACACCCGCTTTGCCTTCAGTGCGGCCATGCCCGGTCAGGTCGAACGAATAGACCGCCGCCCGAAAATGGTGGCGCATGTGCTCGGCGAACGCGTCGTAGCTCTCGCTGTTCCCAGCGGTGCCATGCACCAGCACCAAGACGTAGTCGGCGTCGTCGTTGTCGTAGCGGCGCATGAAGATACGTCTGGCGCTGGATCCGGTCACCGCGTCTTCGACCATCGGCGGCAGTGCCGCAAAGCTGAGGTTCGGGGTCATCAGCGCATCGAATCCAATCCTTCAGTGAGGCGGGAAGTGAGCATCTGGACGAAAGCGTCGAAGTCGGCGCGGAAGCCTGGAGTGTCGGAAACGAACGGGCGCTGCATCGACATGCCCAGGAGCATGATTTCGACCAGATGCACCGACTCGTCGATCAAGCCCTTCGGCGCATCGTCACCAGCGATAGTACGCAGCACCTCAGCGAACTGCCGACGCTGGGTATCGCGATAGTCGACATACGCAGAACGCAAGAACTCGTTGTGATTGGCCGCCGCGGCGAACTCGACCATGAACGTCACCGCGTCGAGGTTGTCGATGAACAGCGTGTACAGCAGACCGGCCGCCTCGGTCAGGCCATCACCCACGGACACTCCGTGCGACAGTTGGGCCGACGCCGTGGCAAACATTGTTTCAGCCATGTCGTCGATCGCCGCCTGAAAGAGTTTTTCCTTGGTCTCGAAGTGATAGTGCAGCAGCGTCTGCGAAACCCTGGCCTTTGCCGAGATCAGCTTCATCGAAGACTTTTCATACCCGTACGCGCGGAAGCACTGCATCGTTGCCTGCAGGATTCGCTGCCGGGCGTCGCCGGCAGTGACCGCGGAACCAGCACTGTCCTAGCCTTCGAAACCGTTGCGGTCAACATCGACCGCGGCGTGGCGGGATTGTTCGACGAGGACCGATCAGGCCGGCCGCGCACCCTGGACCGCGAACAACTGATCTCGGTCACGTTGGCGCCGCCACCGCGCAAGTACGGTGTCACGCACTGGAGTTCCCGACTGCTCGCCCAGCACCTGGGGATCGGCTACGGCACCGTGGCGCGGGTGTGGCGCGACCACGGAATCCAGCCCTGGCGTGCCGAGACATTCAAATTCTCCACCGATCCCGAGCTGGTCGCCAAGGTCACCGACATCGTCGGTCTCTACCTGGATCCCCCCGAGAACGCGATCGTGCTCTGCGTCGACGAAAAATCCCAGATCCAAGCCCTGGACCGCACCGCCCCCACCCTGCCGATGCAGATCGGGATGCCTGAACGCCACACCCACGACTACGTCCGCAACGGCACCACCACGTTGTTCGCCGCCCTGGACATCGCGACCGGCCAGGTCACCGGGGTCTGCAAACCGCGCCACCGCCACCAGGAATTCCTGGCCTTCCTCAAACATGTCGCCCGGGCCTACCCCGATCACGAACTACGTCTGGTGATGGACAACTACGCCGCCCACAAGAAACACGAAGTCCGCGACTGGCTCACCGAAAACCCACGCATCCGAGTGCATTTCACCCCAACCTCGGCGTCCTGGATGAACATGGTCGAGATCTGGTTCGGCATCATCGAACGCCAAGCCATCCACCGCGGCACCTTCGGCAGCGTCCGCGACCTCACCACCGCGATCCGCACCTACATCAACGGCTGGAACAACCGCGCCCATCCATTCGTCTGGACCAAACCTGCCGACGAAATCCTCAAGAAAGCCAACCGCCAAACAACTTCAAACGCGGTCCACTAGGATCTTCTATGCATAAGACTCTGATGTCCAAGAAGATTACTTTGACCTTCGACAACGGCCCGACCCCTGGTGTCACCGATCGGGTTCTCGATATGCTCTCCCAGCGTCACATGTCCGCCATATTCTTCGTCGTGGGAGAGAATATTTGCTCGCCGGCGGGACATCGGCTAGTAGCGCGAGCGGTGCGTGAGGGGCATCGGATCGGCAATCACTCCTTCACCCACGGCTTACCTCTCGGCGAGCTCTCTGCGGCGGAAACTATTCACGAAATCAGCAGCACGCAAAAGCTTTTGGACGATTTCACCGATATCAATCGCTACTTTAGACCGTGGGGAACCGAGGGCGCGCTCGAACGGCGCTGCCTGAATCAGACGGCGGTCGACTACCTCATCGAGGGAAGGCACACCTGCGTCCTTTGGAACAGCATCCCGCGTGACTGGGCCGACCCCAACGGATGGGTCAGTCGAGCCCTCGCCGATACCCGTAACCATCAGCACACTGTGGTCGTACTGCACGACCTACCCACCGGCGCCATGGAGCATCTACCAGGATTTCTCGATGAACTCAAATACTGCGGCCTAGAGGTCACCACACAACTCCCCGACGATTGCGTGCCCATCGTCCGCGGTCGGATGCGAGCACCCATCGATCACCTCATGGCAGAGGCAACAATCGCTGCGGATCTGCGACCCGAGTCCTAGAGACCGTCAACCGGATTCCGCAACCTCGACTTCCGAGCAGACCAGGGACGCTGATGATCGAGTAGCCGGGAGGCGCGTCGGGCAGGACAACACTCATACGCTGTCGGCCTCTGCTGATGCCGGCTGTTCATGTCATACGCTGTCGGCCTCTGCTGATGCCGGCTGTTCATGTGGATGGGCACGCCGAGGAAAGGGCAGGCCGGGCTTCTTGCCTCCGCTGCGGCCCGTATTGACGCCGCGCCGTTCTACTGGGCGGGGATGTCAGCCCTGGTCATTCGGCGAGCTGGTTGACGATGTTGGCGAAGATCTTGGGCAGCGCCGTCGCAGCCGGCACGATGCGCGAGCGCACCGGTGCATACGCGCTGGCCTGCAGCAGGCCCGCCGTCAGGAGGCGGTAGCGGCGCGACATCTGGCGCCACTGGTGGTCGTAGTCACCTGGCCGGTCGGCAATGACGCAGCCCACCAGCAGCTCGGCGGCACCGAACGCTATGCCAAGGCCTTCGCCGGTCAGCGCGTCGACGTAGCCTGCTGCGTCACCCACCAACAGGACCCGCCCGGCCGTCCGGCTGCGAACCTTCTGCCGCAGCGGGCCGGCGGCTCGGTCCGGGCCGTGCGGAAGGCCGTGCACCCGATTCTTGAGGGTATTGAATTCGTCGAAATGGCTGTCGAATCCACCCCTGTGTGACGTGAGGATCGCGATGCCCACGCAGTCGTCAGCGACCGGCGTCACGTACGCCTCGGCGCTCGGGGCCCAATGCACCTCGACGTAGTCGGTCCACGGCGCGATCTGCACGTGCCGGCGGATACCCCAGCGGCGCGGGCCACCGCAGGGCAGTGCCAGGCCGAGGGATCGACGGATGGGCGAGTGCAGCCCGTCGGCAGCGGCGAGGTACCGAGCGCGTAGCCCCCCGACTTGAACCGACGTGGCATCCTGGGTGATCTCCCCCACCGCGTCGTGGACGAACCGCACCCCTGCCGCTGTCGCAGCATCAAGGAGTGCGGCGTGCAGGGCGGTGCGGCGCACGCCGCGCCCGGTGCCGGACCGAAATGGCGCGCTGACGTGCCGGTCGCCGTCCAGGTAGCTGATGCCGCGCAGCGGCTTGCCCTGGGCCGCGACGCCGAGGCGTTCCAACTGCCGGACGGCGTGCGGCATCAACCCCTCGCCACAGGCCTTGTCGATCGGTCCGCGGCGCGGCTCGACGACGACGACCTCGAGTCCCGCGCGGGCGCCGTGCAGCGCGGTGGCCAGCCCGGCCGGCCCACCCCCGGCGACGAGCAGGTCGATCACGACAGGCTCGCGAGCGCGGCGTTTTCGACCTGGATCCGTGTCGTCATCAGCGCAGCGTTGAGCACCGAGAAAGCGACCGCGGTGATCCACGCGGTGTGCACCAGCGGCAGCGCCGCCCCTTCCGCGACGACCGCGACATAGTTCGGGTGCGACAGGAACCGGTATGGGCCACCGGCGACGCGCGCTGCTCCGGGCACGACGACAACTCGGGTGTTCCATTGCCGGCCCAAAGTGGCGATGCACCACCAGCGCAGGCCCTGTGCGGCCACCACAATTGTGAGCATCGGCCAGCCGAGTGCGGGGATGAACGGGCGGTGCAGGACGATCGCCTCGACGAGGCATCCTGCGAGCAGACCGGTGTGGAGTGTGACCATCACCGGGTAGTGGCTCTTACCGAATTCGGTGCCACCGTGGGCTCGGCTCCAGGCAAGGTTGCGTCTGGACACGACGAGTTCGGCCACGCGCTCCAGCGCGACCGCGACGATCAGCAGCACATACCAGACCATCAAGTCAGTGCCAGCGCAGCAGCACGACTTCGGAACAGAATCCGGGGCCCATCGCCATCAGCACGCCCGGGCTTTCACTCGGTGGCTGTTTGGCCATCGTGTCGCGCAATACGTGCAGTACCGATGCCGACGAAATGTTTCCGACTTCGCTGAGCGAGCGCCAGGTCAGCTCGAGCGCGTCGTCGGGGAGACCGAGGGTCGCGGTGATCGCCTCGATCACCTTCGGACCGCCGGGATGGCTGACCCAGGCGCCGACCTCGTCGATCGTCAGATCGTGCGCCGCGAGGAACTGGGTGACGTCATCACCCAGGTACCGCTCGACAAGTGTCGCGACCTCGGGGCCCAGGACGATCTGGAATCCGGAGGCGCTGATGTCCCAGCCCATCGTGCGCAGTGAGTCGGGGTAGAGATGGCTGCGCGAATCCAGGATGTCGGGTCCGCGGGCGCCGATCTGTTCGGCGCGGCGTTCGCCGACCGCCACGACCGCCGCGGCTCCGTCGCCGAACAGAGAGCCCGCGACGAGGGTGGCGATATTCGGATGGCGCTTCTGCGTGAGCGAGCAAAGCTCGACCGACACCAGGACCGCGACGTCGTCGGGTGCGCCGCGCAGATAATCGTGCAGCCGGGCCACCCCCGCCGCGCCGGCGACGCAACCCAGGCCGAAGATCGGCACCCGCCGCACATCCGGGCGCAGGCCCAGCCGTCCGGCGATGCGGGCATCCAGCGACGGCGCCGCGACGCCGGTGACTGTCGTCGAGACGATCAGGTCGACGTCCTGTGGTTCTAGACCGGCCTCGTCGAGCGCGCCCGACAGCGCCGCACAGCCAAGTTCCACTGCGTGCTCGATAAACAGGTCGTTCGCCTCGCCGAAGTCGGTCAGCTTCGCATAATCCTCGAGCGGCAATACCAGGTAGCGGCTGTTGACCTTGGCGCTCGCATGCAGGCGCCGAATTGGCTCCTCTAAACCTTCGTAACCGGGAAGGTCGAGCAGCGCTTGGATGACCTCGCTCTGGGTGTAGCGGTGCGGCGGTAGTACGCCGTGCACGCCCGCGATGACACTCATATTCTTCACTCTCTTAACACGAGGAGCGATGCCGGTCAGTTCAACACCTACTGTCAACACTGTTGACACACAGTGCACACAGAACATTTAGAGAAGTATTTTCTGGGCAGCGCCGCGCTTGGGATCACGCCCAGCAGTCCACCCACAGCAGCGACTGGGACCAGGGAAACTTGCTATCGGTCCTGCTGGTCACCGGGGGCAGCCAGGAAATCCGGCTCGGACCGCCCACACCGTGGGGCGCCATCGCGGATGGCCTGATTGACACGCTATCCAGCGTCCATCACGAAGCCATGGTCGGCTTCGAATGTCGGCCCGGTGCGTGCGTCCGCTCCGATTTCCGGTCGGGGTGAGCGTCGCTGAATCCGAACCGTTCGTGCAGCCAGACCAGAGGCTTGGGCGCCCACCAGTTCCACGTGCCCAGCAGATGCATGAATGCCGGCACCAAGACCATCCGCACCAGCGTGGCGTCGACCAACACGGCCAGCGTCAGGCCCAGGCCAAACATCCGCATGAACGACACATGCGCGGCGGTCAGCGCCGCGAACGAGATCGACATCACCAGCGCGGCCGCCGTGATTACCCGGCCGGTGCGGGCCAGGCCCAAGGCGATGCTCTCGTCGTTGTCGGCGCGGGTCCGCCCCGACGCCAGCCAGAACTCGCGGATCCGGGAAACCAGGAAAACCTCGTAGTCCATGGACAAGCCGAAGGCGATGCAGAACAGCAGCACCGGTATGTTGGCGACCAGCGTTCCGGTGGATGTCGTCCCGAGCGCGCCCAGATGCCCGTCCTGGAATATCCACACCATCGCGCCGAACGCGGCGGTCAGCGAGAACACGCTAAGCACCAGAGCCTTCAGGGGCAGCACCACGCTGCCGGTGAGCAGGAATAGCAGCCCGAACATGATCACGGCGATCAGCCCCAGCACCAGCGGCAGCCGCGACGTGATGGAGTCGACGCTGTCGCGGTTGATCTGCGCGGACCCGCCCATCTCGACCGGCCTGCCGCCAGGGCCGGCCACTGCATGCAGGCGGTCGAGCTGAGCCCCCGAATTGTCGGAGAACAGCGGGGCCGTGCTGGCGACCGTCAGAAACGCACTGCCCTGTGCCTCGCCGGTCGCTGCTGACGGTGGTCCGACGCGAGCACCGGCGACGAACGTACCCGTCGGAGCGAACACCGCCGAAACGTCGGGCACGCGGGACAGATCGGCGGCGTATCGCTCCATGTCGGTGGGCCCCACGCCGGTGGCGTCGGGCACGACAGCGGTGACCGCGGTCGCGGAGTTATTAGCGAAGTCGTTGCGCAATTGATCGCCCACCTGGTGCGCCGAGGCGGACCTCGGCAGCACGCGGTCATCGGGCAAACCCCACCTCACGCCGAGGAAGGGCGTACCAAGCAGCACCAGCAGCGCGATGACGGCCAGGCCGATCGGAACAGCGCGGCGCATGACCACCTTCGTCGAGCGGTACCAGAACTCTTGCTCGATGGGACGAGGGACGGGCTCGGGCCGTCTCAGTAGGCGCCGGCCGAGCCGGCGCACGTCCAGCGAGTCCAACCTGTCGCCCAAAAGCACGATGGTCGCGGGAGTCACCACCACCGCGGCGAGCGCAGCGAACCCGACCGTGGCGATGCCCGCGTACGCGAACGACTTCAAGAAGTACATCGGGAACAGGATCATCGCGGCCATGGACAGCGCGACGGTGGTGGCGGAGAACAACACCGTGCGGCCCGCTGTCATCATGGTGCGAACGAGCGCATCGTCTCGGCTCGCGCCGCCGGCCCGCTCGTCGCGGAAGCGGCTGATGATCAGCAACGTGTAGTCAATCGCCAGCGCCAGGCCCATCGCGGTGCTCAGGTTCAGCGCGAAGATCGACACGTCGGTGCCCAACGCGATCAGGTGCAGTACCGCCATCGACCCCAGAATCGCCATCCCGCCGACCGCGATCGGCAACGCGGCGGCCAGCAGCCCGCCGAACACCCAAATCAACACCAGGAAGCTCAGCGGAACGGCGATCGCCTCCACCAGCAGCAGGTCGCGCTGCGATAGCGCGGTGATCTGCCGGTTCACCATAGCGAGCCCGCCCGAGCGCACGGTGACCCCGTCGCGGTCGTGCGCCACCTCATCAGACAGCGTATCGGCGTATTTCTGCGCGTTGTTCTTCCCGCCCGTGATGCCGGCGACGATCAGCCCGCACTTGCCGTCCCTGCTGACCAGATCAGTCGCAGCCTCCGGTGGCACGGCCCATGCCGAGGCCACGCTCGGGACATGCGGTGACCGGCTCAGTTGACCGGCGATGTCGGTGCCTGCCGCGCGGGCCGGACCGCTAGCGAAACCATCCGGCGCACAGACGGTGATCAGCAGCTGCAAGTCCCCCTGGCCGAACTTGTCAGTCAACAGCTGCGTCGCCCTGGCTGATTCCGAGGTCGGGTCCTGGAACCCGCCGGCGGACAGGCTCTTGGCCACCGGGATGCCGAAGATGCCCGCAGCGACCATCACCAGCACCGCGGCTGCGATGATCCGCCGTGGTGCGGCGATGGCCAGCCATGCCATTCGTTGCAGCAGGTCGCGACCTTCCGCCGATTGCTCGGGCTATATCGGCTAACTCATCAACGATAAGTCAAGGGTAGGGCGGCATCGCGATTCGCTGGGGTGCACCCGCCTGGGGCGCGACTTGCTGAGGATCCGCGATGGAATTTTGAGGGCCGCCCATCTTGACTGCTCGGTGAGCTAAACGGGCCTTTAGCTCGTTTAATAGGTATGAGGTTGGTGACGAACGATCCGGAGGGCGCCTCGATGCGGGTCCTCTACGACGAGCACGCCGCCGCACTGTTGTGCTACGCGGTGGGGCTGACCGGTGACCACGCCCGTGCCGAGGATATCGTGCAAGAAACGCTGCTGCGCGCAGGGCAGCATCCGGATGTCTTCGACGACGAAGAGCAGCTCGCCACGGCCCTGGCTGTTCACCGTCGCGCGCAACCTGATCATCGATCAATCCCGCAGTTCGCGGTTCCGCAACGAGGTGAGCTCGCTGAACGGCTCGGCGTCCGAGTTCGCGGGCCCCGACGAGGTGGACTCGGCGGTGGACCGGCTGCTGATCGGTTAGGCGATGGCCAGCGAGCACCGCGCCGTGGTTCGGCGCTCGTACTACCTGCGCTGAAGGGACCGTGAAGTCCAGGCTGCACTACGCGCTGCGAACGCTGCGGCCGACGCTTCAGGAAATGGGGTGACGCGATGACCATGTTCGGCGGTCCGGGCGTGCTGTCGTTGTCGGGCGGCGGCACCCACGAGTACGCGATGTGGGACGCCGCGTATTTGCTGGGTTCACTGTCCAGTGTCGAGCGGCGCGCGTACGAGACACACCTAAGCGCCTGCCCGTCGTGCCGCGGGGCCGTCAGCGAGCTCGGTGGCATGCCGGCGCTGCTGGCGCAGTTGGACCGCGACGTCGTCGCGTCGATCGACGAGGGCGGCAACGCCTGGGCGGTCACGCCGCCGCTGCGGCCTGAGTTGTTGGGCGTCGCGGTTCGTTCGTGAGCGAGGCTGGTTCGCTTGTGCTGCAGCTCTTTTCGGCGTGAGGAGACTTCGGTGGCGCGGCACTACCGCTGAACGATTTGCCGGCGCACCGTCGCCGGATACGTACGGGGCATGTGACCTCCTGATGATCACTCTGCCCTCAACTCTCACGACATTGGACCTACAACACGGGTACAGATCTCCTGGACCAGTTCGTGGGGTCCCGTCAGAGGCAAAGTAGATCGTGGTGGACATGGAACATCCACGTGGTAAGCGTCGATGGGTCCGAACCAGAACCACGGAATCTGGTACGATAGTACCACTAATTTTGCCGTCACTTTGCCGTCGACCCCCGCGCATCAGGGCGAACAACGGCGAACTGTCACGAATGCGTATTCGCAGGTGGCGGGCATGCACGAATAAGTGCGAACCCAGCCGAACTGGGCTTCAATCGCCTTGTAAGCGAGCGGTCGTCAGTTCAATCCTGACAGGAGGCTCCACCTTTCCTGGCGCATAGTGACTGGTAGAGCCCGTTTTCGCGTCGAACGTTCGTGCGCTTGTGCCTGCCGTGCCCACATTTTTGCCCACACTCTCCGCAACAGATGTGAGGTCTGAGTCGAACAAATCGGCGTACACGTCGGGTGTCATTGCCGCGCTGGCGTGGCCAAGCATCCGCTGCACCACCTTCGGGTTCGCCCCGGCGCTGCATGCCAAGGGCGCCCATGAGCAGCCGAACTCGGCGAGGGCGCGGTCAGGGTCGCTCTGATACAGCCGCGGGCCCGGGAGCTGGATGGTTTCGCGCGTTTCGGCGTCCCAGAATTGGTCACGGTCGTCAGCTCGCCGCCTTGTACAGCATTGCGAGTTCGTCGACGAGTGCGTGCATGATCGCTTCGACGTCGGGCACGAGTTCACGGTCGGCCAAGATGCCGAAATTCAGCTTGCCGTGCGATCCCAACACCGTGATGTTGAGCCCTTGGCCGTCGGCGATCGCCGACAATGGATAGACCGCGTCCAGGCGGGCGCCAGCCATGTAGAGCTCCACCGTGGGTCCGGGCACGTTGGAGATGAACAGGTTGAAGGGCGGGACACGCTCGAGCAGCCGCAGCCGGCTCGCCAGCCGGCTGGCCTGGTTGGCCAGGGCCGGCATCGAGAATTGCGCAATGTCGGTGAGCAGCTCGGCCGGCATCGCGTTGAACTGTTCCTTGGCGACCCGCATGGCCTCATGGACGGCCCTCAGCCGCTCACCGGGGTCGGGCAGGTGACTGGGCACCGGCGCGATGACGCTGGACACCCGATTTCCGGAGCCGCCCTTCTGCTCTTCGGTGCGGATGGACACCGGCACCGCGGCCAACAGCGGGCCGGTGGGCAGCGCGTCGTGATCGCGCAGCCACGTGCGCAACGCGCCGGCGCACAACGCCATCACGACGTCGTTGACGGTGACCGCCGCGGCGTTCTTGATCTCCTTGACCTCAGCGAGCGGCAGGCTGCCGAAGGCCCAACGCCGGTGCGGTCCGATCGTCTTGTTGAACGGCGTGTGTGGCGCAACCAAGGGCACTGCGGACAACACCACGTTGCGGCCCCGGCGCGGCAGGAACCGGTCGATCACCGGCAGCCGCGGGCGGGCCGGGCTGTTGGCCAGGGCGGGCAGCGAGCGCAGCAGCTCGGCGGAAACCCGCACGGCCCGAAGCGGTTGGCGGGTCATCGACAGGGCACTGCGGGCCAGTAACTGCACCGCGCTAGGCTCGGCGTCGGGGCGCCACGGGGCCACGGCCGTCGCCGCCTGGCCCGCCTCCGGAGAGGTGTCGAGCAGCGCGACAAGCAGATCGTTGCCCGACACTCCGTCGATCGCCGCGTGATGAACCTTGGTGTACACGGCTTGGCGGCCACCCTCGAGCCCGTGAATGAGATACATCTCCCACAACGGGCGTCGACGGTCCAGCGGGCGGGCGTGCAGGCGGGCAGCCTGAGAGGCCAACTGCTGGTGGTCGCCGGGCCCGGGCAACGCCTGTTCGCGGACATGGAACTCGATGTCGAAGTGCGGGTCCTCGATCCAGTACGGCTGATCCAATCCGAATGGGACCTCGACTAGGCGCCACCGAAACGGCGGGGCCAGATGCAGCCTCGACTCGACGAGTTCGGTGAGGCGTTGCAGAGTGAGCGCAGGACCGCGGATTGGCGGATCGAGCACGGACATGCTGCCGACATGGCCGTACACCGTGGGCGAGTCCAGCGCAAGAAATGTGGCATCCAAACCAGTCAGCTGTCGCATCGCCAGCTCCTTTGCCCTTGACCGCCACCTGCATCTGAGGACAACGCTTCCACAGCGTCGGCATCAGAGCGAGGGAACGTGGCCGCCTCCGGTTTCACCCCGACCGGGCCGCACCGATTCACCGCAAAACCAAATACGAACTGGCCGGCGATAACGCACGATACGATCGAGCCCGACAACGACTACTATGCCCCCGACTGGGTTCGCCAGCTGGCTGTTGAGTACGACCCCGACGGGCTCACTGCATCTCTACGACGTCTTAGCTGCCGACGGCGTCGAGCCCAAGCGGAAGGTATTGGAGTGATCACTCCATACAAGGGCCGGGAAGTCCGGCCTGGCGATCTGGTGAAGATTCACTCGAATCTGCGCACTGGGGGCTGGTCGATCGTAGCCGCGAAGGGCAAGATGCGGGACCGGGTCGTGGCCCACGCCGACGAGCTGCGACTGGCCGACGTCGAGTTCCGTGTCAGCGAGGCCCAGCGGCAGCGGGCGCTAGAAACTGGCCAGCGTAAGGTGCATGCGTTCGCCGTGGGCACCCTGCTTGACCCGGGCGCTCACCCGAGGACCGATGCCCATGAGACGAGCGCCACCCGGGCCACCTACCGTTATAAGCGCTGTGGCACTTTCGTGACGGCCAACTACGAGGATGCTGTCTACCACGCGGCCTATGCCGACTTCGGTCCCGATGGCCAGATGTTCGTCAGCAGTGACTGACTGTGGGCTGGCATGTTAGCTAATGGGGCCATCCGCTACTTGAGCAGCACCAACGAGCTGCTCGTCATCGCGAACGACCTCTACACGATGGGATGGGACACCAAAACCTAGATCGATAACCGGCGCGGCTGGCTGCAGTCGGGCGGGGATGCTGTCGGCACTCGATGAGCGTCGGATGCAGCTCACCCGGGCGGGAAAGGCGTTGCTCGCGCGTCTGGACCTCCATCCGCCAACATCTGTTTCCGATGCCTCGAAGGAAGTCGGCACTGGGCAGCTCGGTCCGCCCGAAGCCCCGTGCCCACCACGGTTGGGGAGCGGTGGGACTGCGAGTGCGGATACATCTGGCGCATCTTGACACCTGAGCAGATCCGGATGAAGTTCGCGCATCTGAAGCACCGTCCCCGTTCGGCCAACCCCGACCTCCCGGTCCCCAGTACGCCGCCGAGCGGGCCGCCCCTGCGGATAGCCGCCCGGTATGCGGCCCGGGTGGAAGCGCCAGCGATCCAGCGGCAAAACCCCCGAGGGGGGCACGTGAGCTACATGGCGGGGAGGGACATGACCCTAGATCATTTACATAAATCCGAGTGACCGTTGTGGCTACCCCACTCGTTATAAGCAGTGGCCCACCCCTTGTCGCTGCCCCAAAACATCCGAACTCAGGGGTTCAAGCGTCACTGCCCCGTAATTCGGACCACGCTGTTGTGTGGTGGATGCCCGAATGGCACGTGCTCAGCTTCAGCGCTCACGGCGGGGCGTTGTTCAGCCTGGCAGCGTTGGACAACCGAACGCCGTGCCATCCGGGTGCGCGACAGGCCCCGGGAGAGTCCACCTCGGATTTCGTCGCACGGGCAATGAGGGAAGATTACGGCTTCACAGTGCCTTGCAGAGCCTCCTTGCCCCAGATGTGTTGGAGGACCGGGGAAACAATGAGCGCGAGGTCAATGGCATCAAGGAGAGCGGTGCGGTCAGTCCAGATGGCAGCTCTGGGACGGGCAAACCCAAGGATGCAGTAATTCGTCAGGGCGGTCTGGCTGAGTGAATGCCAGTCGGTGCTCGCAACGTGTTCAACTTGGCCGCGCCCAACGAGAGGACCGAGTGCCGTACACAGTGCCGTCCGACACCGTCTGACTTAGCTGTCTAGCACCGATGGCATCGACTGATCCACGGTGCTGGCCGGACGATCATCGGCGAGGACCGCGGAGTGCATAACGGTGTAGTGCTCGGAGCCTCCGGCCATACGGGCACCGAGCCACCCTGCTGGCCACCCACGAGGGGGATGGCCAGTATCTCCGGCGCGGGCATCCTTTAGCCATGCTTGCCGATCGCACCACACTCGTGCAGTTTCTGATCGAAGAGCGCCGGCGCTATCCCAGCGCGTCCGGCGACCTCAATGGCCTGGTCCTCGACGTGGCGCTGGCCTGCAAGGCGATCTCGAATCGGGTGGCGGTCGGCGCGCTCGCCGGCGTGCTCGGCTCAGCCGATCACATCAAGGTGCAAGGCGAAGTGCAGCAGAAGCTCGACGTACTGGCCAACGACTACTTCCTGCGCGCCACCGAGTGGAGCGGCCACGTCGCCGGCATGGTATCCGAGGAGTTGGAGCAGCCCTATCGGCTGCCCGCCCAGTTTTCGCGCGGAAAGTACTTGTTGGTGTTCGAACCCCTCGACGGTTCGTCGAACATCGACGTGAACATGTCCGTCGGCAGCATCTTCTCGATCCTGCGCGCGCCGAATCCCGGAACCGACCCCGAACCCGATGATTTCCTGCAGCCCGGGACCGCCCAGGTCTGCGCCGGGTATGCGATCTACGGCCCGTCGACAATGCTGGTGCTGTCGGTGGGTACCGGCGTGCACGCGTTCACCCTCGACCCGTCGCTCGGGGAGTTCATCCTCACCCGCCAGAACATCCAGATACCGTCCACAACAGCCGAATTCGCGATCAACGCCTCGAATCAGCGGTTCTGGGAGCCTGCCGTGCAGCGCTACGTCCAAGAGTGTCTGGCCGGCAAATCAGGGCCCCGTGGCCGGGACTTCAACATGCGCTGGGTCGCCTCGCTGGTGGCCGAGACTCACCGGATTCTCACCCGCGGCGGGGTGTTCCTCTACCCGCGTGACTCGCGGGATCCGGCCAAGCCGGGTCGGCTGCGGCTGCTCTATGAGGCCAACCCGGTGGCGTTCTTGATCGAGCAGGCGGCCGGTGCGGCCAGCACCGGCCATGGCCGCGCACTCGAGGTGGTGCCCGAGCAGCTGCACCAACGCATCTCGTTCGTCTTCGGCGCCCGCGACGAGGTGCAGCGCATCGAGGACTACCACGGTGAGATCCACGAGGTGCTGGATTCCTGGCCGTTGTATGGAACCCGCGGCCTATTCCGGGCCACCGCGAGCTGACCGCGGCCGTGTCACGCAAACACCCGCTCGTTTCGATCACCGGGTCCTCAGGAGCGGGCACCACCTCGGTAATGCGCACGTTCGAGCAGATCTTCCACCGGGAAGGTGTCAACGTCGCCTACGTTGAGGGTGACAGCTTCCACCGCTATGACCGCGCCGAGATGCAGGCGGCGATCGCCGAAGCGCGCGCCCGCGGCGATCACTTCTTCAGCCATTTCGGTCCTGAGGCCAACCTCTTCGAGGAGCTCGAAGAGCTGTTCCGAGTCTATGGTGAAACCGGCACCGGCAAGATTCGCAAGTATCTGCACGACGAGGAGGAGGCCGCCCCGTTCGGCCAGGAGCCCGGCACGTTCACGCCGTGGGAGGAGCTGCCGGCCGACACCGACATGCTGTTCTACGAAGGCCTGCACGGCGCGGTCGTGACCGATACCGTAGACGTGGCGCGCTACGCCGACCTGCGCATCGCGGTCGTGCCGGTGATCAACCTGGAATGGATCCAAAAGCTGCACCGCGACAGGGTGGTTCGCGGGTACACCTCCGAAGCGGTCACCGACACCATCCTGCGGCGGATGCCGGACTACCTGAACTACATCTGCCGGCAGTTCTCCCACACAGACGTCAACTTCCAGCGTGTCCCGGTGGTCGACACCTCGAATCCGTTTATCGCCAGGACGATTCCCACCGCGGATGAATCGATGCTGATCATCAGGTTCCGCGACCCGCAGGGGATCGATTTCCCCTACCTGCTGGCCATGTTGCACGACTCGTTCATGTCCCGGCCGAACACGATCGTGTGTCCGGGCGGCAAGATGGATCTGGCGATGCAGCTGATCTTCACGCCGATGATTCTGCGGCTCGTCGAACGGCGCAACGCCGACCTGGCCAGGCGCTGAGGTGTGGCCCTGGATGAGGCTGCGGCGCTGGCACCCCAGGAATGGCTGCGGCTGGGCGCCATGGCGGCGGTCATCGTCGCGCAGCATATGATCGGCTGGATCACGTTGCTGGTGCTGGTGGTCCCCCAGCACTTCAGCGTCGGTGCCAACCCGCTGGATGTCGGGGTCGGATTGACCGCGTACACCTTGACTGAGGCGACGGACCGCTACCAAGCGTGGCGCACAACACGATCTCGGTGGTTAGCTGTGCGGTGGTCTCCTCGGCGTTGCCCTTGCCCGCCAGCTGCGCCCGCCGGAAATGGCCATAGACGTATCGCCCGCTCGCGCGGCGACCGCGCGCGAGCGCGGTGTGACCAACGCGGTGGTGTTCACGTGGACCGGCAGGCAGTCCTTGTCGCGGATCACCCCGGTCATCTCGGCTACCGCGGATGACCGCTGGCGAAGACGACCAGGCCGTTGAAACGTTCCTGTCACGTCGCGGCCAGGCTGAACGCGAGTTCGCCCCCGCTGCGACCGCCGACTAGCAGCGCCCACGGCACACCGAGAGTGTCGAGAATGCCGATCACCGACTTCGGGGCCAGCGGTGGATCCGGCATTATCTGGACGGTGCGCAACAACACGACCTGCAGCCGTTTGCAGACCGCCTCGTATGTGTCGCAGCCCTTTCGGGACCGGCGAACATCACCACGACGGTACCTTTCGGCGGCCCCGACACTCTCGCC
The DNA here is from genome assembly GCA_963811535.1 of uncultured Actinomycetota bacterium. Lineage (GTDB taxonomy): Bacteria > Actinomycetota > Actinomycetes > Mycobacteriales > Mycobacteriaceae > Mycobacterium. The sequence continues at coordinate 2,337,525 of CAWERF010000006.1, forward strand.
GCAACCGGGAATCCGTCGATGGTGTGTACGCAAACGCACACCGGGCGCTGGCGGCGGTGAGTCGCTCATTGCGTGTCGTAGCGGTGCCCGGGTGGGTGTTGGGTCGCGTAAGCGAAGGTGGTATAGCCGATACGCCGGTCGCTACCTTCGGCGCGGTCAAGGCGAAAACCGGGCTCCTCGGCCGGGCGCTGAACGATGAAGGACAGCGCGGTGGTCTGCCGGCCGAGCCGCGCGTCGTAGGCATTAAGCCGCACATACGAATTCGGATTGGCCGCGCGGCACGCGTTGACCTCCAGCAGCACACCGGCCGCGTCCTTGAGGTCGAACATCGGCAGCCCCCACATCTCCCAATACACATTGCGTGGGTGCGGGTCATCGGTGAATTCCACCGACAGCGGCCATTCGTTGTCGAGCGCATAGTTGATCTGCGCGGTGATCTCTTCGTCGGTGAAATCGGGCAGATACGAGAAGGTGCCCTGGGTGATTCGCATGTGTCCTCTCCGCTGTGGCTCAGGTGTGCGTCGGCGTCGCGACGACGTCGGGGATGTCGGTGGATTCGTAGTTGAACGTGATGTCGCCCCAGGTCGCCAGCGCCGTGTCCAGCGCCCGGTTGCGGGAGGCGGCCTTCTTCAGGATCTCCGGCCCCTTGGCGTAGTAGTCCACGCCTTCGTTACGGGCCTTGATCATCGCCTCCAGAGCCACCCGGTTGGCTTCGGCGCCCGCGGCGATGCCCATCGGGTGGCCGATGGTGCCGCCGCCGAACTGCAGGATGACGTCCTCGCCGAGATAGTGCAGCAGCTGGTGCATCTGGCCGGCGTGGATGCCACCGGACGCGACCGGCATGACGCCGGGCATCGAGGCCCATTGCTGGTCGAAGTAAAGTCCCTTGACCCGGTCGGCGGGTATGCTGTCGAGGCGAAGCGTGTCGTAGAAGCCCGCGATCGCGTGGGGATCGCCCTCGAGCTTTCCGACGACGGTGCCGGCGTGGATGTGGTCAACACCCGCCAGCCGCATCCACTTCGAGATCACCCTGAAGCTGACACCGTGGGATTTCTGGCGGGTGTAGGTGCCGTGCCCGGCGCGATGCAGATGCAGCAGCACGCCGTTGGCGCGGGCCCACTTGGACATCGACTGGATGGCGGTGTAGCCGATCGTCAGGTCGATCATCACGATGACCGAGCCGAGTTCCTTGGCGAAGTCGGCCCGCTCGTACATCTCCTCCATGGTTCCCGCGGTCACGTTGAGGTAGTGGCCCTTGATCTCGCCGGTGGCGGCTTGCGCACGGTTGACGGCCTCCATGCAGAACGAGAATCGGTCCCGCCAGCGCATGAACGGTTGGGAGTTGATGTTCTCGTCGTCCTTGGTGAAGTCCAGCCCGCCGCGCAACGCCTCGTAGGCCACGCGGCCGTAATTGCGCGCCGACAACCCGAGCTTGGGCTTGGTGGTGGCGCCCAGCAGGGGCCGGCCGAACTTGTTGAGGTGCTCGCGTTCCATCACCACGCCGTGCGCGGGACCCTGGAAGGTCTTGACGTAGTGGGTGGGAATGCGCATGTCCTCCAAGCGAAGCGCCTTGAGCGGCTTGAAGCCGAACACGTTGCCGATGATCGAGCTGGTCAGGTTCGCGATCGAGCCCTCCTCGAACAGGTCAAGGTCGTACGCGATCCACGCGATCCACTGACCAGGTGTGTTCGGCACCGCCTCAACGCGGTAGCACTTGGCCTGGTAGTGCTCATAGGTGGTCAGCCGGTCGGTCCACACCACCGTCCAGGTAGCGGTGCTCGACTCGCCCGCGACGGCGGCGCCGGCCTCCTCCGGAGGCACCCCGGGCTGTGGCGTGATCCGGAAGGCACACAACACATCCGAGTCCTTCGGGACGTAATCGGGCTGCCAGTAACCCATTTCGGCGTAGGGGATGACCCCGGCGTTCCATCGATCTGTCATGCGAGGAATGCTGCCATCGAACTATTGAGATGTCTATTGAGAATTAACCCGCAACTCTGAAGTAAAGACTTCACTGTCTCACCCTGTTCATCCACCGGGTGGGTGAGGCATCACACCCGACTCAACCGATAGCTTCGCCGCGACAACCGCCGCAACCACGGATAACGATGATGACCACCTGCAGACAGACCGCGGCACGGCTGATGGCGCCGGGCAACGGGATTCTCGCCGGCGACGAGAGCATCGCGACGATGTCGAGTCGGCTGCAACAAGCCGGGGTCGAGCCCAGCGCCGGACACCGCCGCGTTTATCGCGAACTGCTCTCGACGGCGCCCGATCTTGCCGAGAGCATCTCGGGGATCATCTTCTGCGAGGAAACGTTGAACCAATCTTTCAGCGCGCCGCCACCGGCCATCCCCTCTTTGGTGGTCGTGCGGCTGAGTCAATCGACTGCGTCCCACCCCAGTTCGCGGTGCGCCGCCAGATGTTTGATCAATAACTCGGTGGATCCGGTGCACGGTGTTTGGGTCACGACGTGCCAGGGCCGGTCCAGTGGCGTCCCGGCGACGGGCAACTCGACCAGCGCGCCGGCATCCAACTCGCGGCGCACCGCCTGACGGGAAACCAGTGTCACCCCGAGGCTCGCCACGGCCGCGGCCACCACCGCACCGTGGGAGCCGAGCACCATCTGCGGCGGCGTGATCTCCAGTTCCTCGAACAACATGGCCGTTGTGGCCCGGGTTCCTGAGCCCGATTCGCGCAGTAGCCAGGTCGCTTGCGAAGGGTCAAAGCGGCGGCCGTGGACCGGCGGACCCACCACCACCAGCGTGTTCGGGCTGACCGCCTGCACTCGGACGTTGGGCAGGTCGGCCGGGGGACGACCGGCTATCACGACGTCGACCTCATGGCGGGCCAGCATCGGCCACACTGCTGTTCGGGAAGCGACGTGCAGCTTGCACACCACATCGGGGTGTTTTTCGCGAAACGACGCCAGCAGCGCCGGGATCAGCAACTCACCGGCCGTGGTCACCGCGGCAAATCGGATCGACCCGTGTTCGGGATCGGCTTCGCCGCGGGCTGCCAGCATGGCTTCTTGGTGCAAGCCCAGGATCTGTCGTGCGTATTCGACATAGCGGTGGCCGGCCGATGTGAGGCGGACACCTCGGCCGTGGCGATCCACGAGCGGGACACCGACTTCCGTGCTGAGGCTGCTGAGCGCGGAGGAGATCGCCGACTCGGTGACTACGAGCCGCTCGGCAGCGCCCCGAACCGACCCTGTGTCTGCCAGCCCGACCAGCGCCCGCAACCGCGCGTTGGTCGTCACGACGAGCTCGTCTCGGGCTCGTCATCGAATACGCGGCTGGCGAGCAAGTCCGGCGCTTCGATCGTGGTCAGCTGCGCGAGGTCCACGCGGGGTTGCGCGTCGCTCAGCAGTCGCCGCGCATGGCGCAGTCGGGCACGTTCTATCGCATTGCGCACGCTGCGGGCGTTGGCGAACCATGGCCGGCGGATCCGTCGTTGCAGGTACTCGTGCAAAGCCGCCTGCGCGTCGGCGGACAGGGAGTAGCCGAGTTGCTCGGTCATCAGCGCTGCGATCTCTTCGAGTTCGCCGACGGTGTAGTCGGGGAAGGAGATGTGATGCGCGATGCGGCTTTGCATGCCAGGGTTAGCCGAGAAGAACCTGTCCATCTTGTCGGCGTATCCGGCGAGGATGACGACGAGGTCGTCGCGGTTGTTCTCCATCGCCTGCAGGAGAATCTCGATCGACTCGGACCCATAATCGCGTTCGTTTTCGATCTTGTATAAGTAGTAGGCCTCGTCGATGAACAACACCCCGCCCATCGCCCGCTTGATCACGTCCTTGGTCTTGGGCGCGGTGTGTCCGACGTATTCGCCGACCAGGTCGTCGCGGGTGACGCTGACCAGATGGCCGCGCCGAAGGTAACCGAGTCTATGTAGCAGGTCGGCCATGCGCACGGCGACGGTGGTCTTGCCGGTGCCCGGGTTGCCGGTAAAGCACATGTGCAGTGTGGGCTGCGGGGCAGTAATCCCGTATCGGGCACGCATCTTGTCCACGAGCAGCAGGGCGGCGATTTCGGCGATGCGGGTCTTGACCGGGGCGAGTCCGACAAGGTCGGCGTCGAGCTTGTCCAGCACCTCGTCGACACCGGAGTCGCGGCGCGCTTCGGCGAGGTCAACGACGGCGTCGGCCGGCAGGATCTCCGCAGGGGGTTCCGCGGGTTCGGGTTCCAGTTGCGGCCCGGACACAGAGCCGGGGGTGAAGCCGAAAGATCGTCGCGGCATCTGGGTTGTCGAAGATGTCATTGTGAGCGACGAGGTGATTGGGTGGCCTGCCCTCCGATGGGCGTGGCGAACAACGTGTTTGGGTCTTCGGGTGGGTCTGTGCACGCGCGGCCGCCGATGCCGGCACTGGCATCGACCACGGGCTTGCATCGAACAGTCATACCGGAATGCTGCCACCCGATCCTGAATGTGTCTATTGAGAATGAGCCACTGATCATTAAGTATTTTGTTGACTACGTCACCCGTGTGATCCACCGGCTGGGTGGATCGGCGCCGCGGCACGCCGCTTAGCGTCAGGCCCACTACGACGCCCAACCACGCAGCGGCTCATCGGGTCGCCGAAGTTGTGCAGGAGAAGAGACGCCATGGCCACATGGAGGATGCTTGGGGAGTTGGAGCGGTCGGTGATGGAGCATCTGTGGTCGGCAGCCGAGCCGCAGAACCGCCCATGGCCCGCTGGCCATTCCGGCGATATAGCAACCTAGGCTCGGCGAGTCAGAGTCGGCGTTCGGTGCGGTACGTCGGGCCGAAACGCCCTTGTATGCGCTACCAGCCCGTCGAGCCCGGGATTCGCTTGAACGGGCCGACGACCCGGCTGGTTATCCAGCCGCCGTCGCCGGGTTGCGGGATGACCTCCTCGCGGCTGACGGTGCAGCGGCCGACCTGGTACGACTACGCGATGACCTCGCCAGCCGGTTCGTAAGTTTTGTCAGCGTCGATGTGTGGCGATGTTAACGGTAAGCCAGCGGCTCTGTATCGCTTCACCGTCTCCGCCCACCGGGTCACCGACGAATTCGCCGCGTTACGCACGCCTTGGTGAGAAGATTGGATTGTTAACCTCTTCTTAACGTAAGCATCCCGGTTGGTCTCGAGGGAGAGTCGATATGGACCCAGCCAGCCTGGCGGCGGCGACCGGCGCCGACTGGATCGGATGTGCGCCGCATGAGGATCTGCGCCCGGGCCGTCCGGTAGTGCCGGCCAAGGATCCGTTTTACGACCCCCCCGCCGGCTACCAGTACGCCAAACCCGGCACGGTGCTGCGTTCCCGGGACGTCGAGCTGGCGTTTCTCGGGCTGATCCCGCAGCATTTCACCGCCACCCAACTGCTGTATCGGACCACCGATGGCCACGGGAACCCGGAGGCGACGGCGACCACCGTCATCGTGCCCACCGAACGTGATCCGCACGACCCGTGCCCGGTGGTGTCATACCAGTGCGCGATCAACGCTGTGACGTCGCGCTGTTTCCCGTCGTACGCGTTACGCCGTGGAGCCCGCGCGCTGGGCGCGCTGGCGCAATTCGAGTTCTTGCTGGTCGCGGCCGCGCTGGCTGAGGGCTGGGCGGTCTCGGTGCCCGACCACGAGGGCAGCAACGGTTGGTGGGGGGCGCCGTACGAGCCGGGCCATCGCATCCTCGACGGCATCCGCGCCGCGATGGGGTCCGATTGCCTCGGCCTGTCCCCGACGGCCCCGATCGGATTATGGGGTTACTCCGGCGGCGGGCTGGCCTCGGCGTGGGCCGCGGAAATGAGCGCTGACTATGCGCCTGAGCTGAACATCGTCGGCGCGGTGCTGGGATCGCCCGTCGGCGACCTCGGCAGCGCCTTCCGCCGCCTCAACGGCAGTTTCTATGCCGGGCTGCCGACACTAATGGTGGCCGCCCTCGCCCACGTCTACCCGGGCCTAGACGGGGTGATCCAGCGGCATGCCACCGAGGAGGGGCGCGCCCTTCTCGAGTCGCTGAAGAAGATGACCACCATCGCCGCCGTGCTGCGGATGGCGCGCAAGAACGTGGCCGACTACGTCAACCGGCCGCTTGAGGAAATCCTCGAACTGCCCGAGGTGCGGCACGTCTTCGACGACATCAAGCTCGGATCGATGACACCGGCGCCGCCGGTGCTGCTTGTCCAGGCGGTGCACGACAAGATCATCGCCGTCGACGACATCGACGAGCTCGCCCACACCTACATGTCCGGCGGAGCCGCCGTCACCTACCACCGGGACATGCTCAGCGAACACCTTCTGCTGCACCCGATGTCGGCCCCGATGACGCTGCGATGGCTGCGGGAACGATTCGACGGGCGACCGCTCAGCGAGCACCTGGTGCGCACGCAATGGCCGACGCTCTTCAATCCGTCGACCTACCGCGGCATGGCCAGGCTTGCGGTCATCGCCGCCAAGGTGATCACCGGCCGGAGGGTCGAACGTCGGCCGTAGTCCTACGGCGAGCAGGGCCGCGCAGAAATTACCGGTGAACCATCGCGGTTTCGGCTGCTGGCCGACAAGGCCTACTCACATCAGTCCACCCACCTTCACCTGCGCCAACGACGCATTGCCCACACCATTCCGCAACGATCCGATCAGATCGCGCATCGCAAAGCACAAGGCTCACGAGGCGGGCGGCCACCGGCCTTCGACGCCCGGACCTACCGCCACCGCAACACCGCCGAGCGCGGCTTTAACCGGCTCAAGAACTGGCGCGGCGTGGCCACCCGCTACGACAAATACGCGCTGACCTACCTCGGCGGCGTCATTCTCGCGGCCGCAATCCTCACCCACCGCATCCAATTAACAGACACGCCCTAAGTTGCTTAACGTCGCGGTCGCAGCCAGAGATCGCCTTGCGAAGGGCGCAGAGTCAACCCCCGTATGTCTCCTCGCCCAGTCGACGTAGGCGTTGGGTGTGCGCCACGGGGGCTATTCCTGGCGTGGGGGCCTAGCTGGAGGGCTTATTTTGGGCGGATTGTTTGTCCGTCCCCGGCCGAGATGGGGGAGGTCGTTCGGCCGTCTTGCGGCGGGCATTTTCGCTGCGCAGGGCCGCGTTGTCGCCTTCTAGGGTGACGTTGCGGTCGTCGAGCGCGGCGTTGCGGTCTTCCAGCGAGAGGATGCGGGCGATGCCGGCGAGGTTGACCCCGGCGCCAACAAGTTCGCTGATGCGCAGCAGCCGGGCCAGGTCGTTGGCGCTATAGCGGCGGGTACCGCCGGCGCTGCGTGCCGGGGTCAAAAGGCCACAGCGTTCATACAGACGCAGCGACTGCTCGCTGATGCCGGATAGTTCGGCAGCCACTGAAATCCCGTACACCCCGCGGCCGGCCGCAGGCGGGCCCACCTTCTTGAAGTCGTCGTGGTCATTGTCGTCGTCAGTCATCGCTACGGCGTTCCTCGATGATGTCAATGGGAAATATGTGGCCATTGTAGGCAAACATATGAATGGCCCATTGCACAAGTGCCATGCCAGTGCTATACCAAAATCTATCGCTGCAGAAACAGATTGTTGATGTCTACTGAGAGCGAGAATCCGGGGACGGGAGGGAGGTCATGCCGATGCACTGCCCTGTCGATGGGCACGATCGCCATCGCGTACAGCCGACAACATTCGCGACGACATCCCTAAGACCCGGAAGCCCTGCAGCAGCAGAGATTCCCCCCAATGCGGCGGGTGGCGCCGATGCCGGCGCCGTTTCGCGGGTGGGAAGCTTCAGATTCTGGTTCGTTGGTCAGCGCTGGGAATGGTCCGATGAGGTGTGCCGGATGCACGGCTATGAGCCGGGCTCGGTGGTGCCGACAACGCAACTGGTGTTGTCGCACAAGCACCCCGATGATCGGGCCGCTGTGCAGGATCTTCTCTACCACGCGCTGTATTCGGGCGGGTCGTTTTCAAGCCGTCACCGCTTCCACGACACTGCCGGTGATGAGCACAGCGTGATCGTGGTGGCCGACCGGATGCTCGACGAGACCGGTGCGGTCGTGGGGACCAGCGGCTACTACATCGACGTCACCGAGACCCTGGAAGAGAACCGGCGAGAGGTCCTCGACGAGACCCTGCCGAAGGTCATTGAGGCGCGCGCGGTGATCGAGCAGGCCAAAGGAGCGCTGCGGCTCGTCTATGGCATCAACGATGAGCAGGCGTTCAATCTTCTGCGGTGGCGATCGCAGCAGAACAACACCAAACTACGTGCACTGGCCACCCAGCTAGTCGCCGAACTCGACACCCTCACATCCGCATCGACAGCGCTGCGAACCCAATTCGATCACCTGTTTTTGACCGTGCACGAGCGCATCCTCGCCGAGAGTGCCTCCTCCTAGACGGGCCAGCACATGCGATTGGCGGTCCACCAACACCTCAGCGACGACGCCGTGGTACTGCGCATCAGCGGGGAAATCGATATGAGGACCGCCCAGGACTTCAGCTCGGTGCCGCGAGCGCCCTGCACGCGTCGACTACGGCATCGACCTCTAGCTGGAATCCCGATATCGCGCGTCAGCCGGTTCGGAGTTCCGGCTTCACCATCGGTCCGCCGGTGGCTCGCGACACCATCCACTTACCGCTGCCTGCCGGCGATCTGATGGGGTGCGGGCACGATAGCCAGCACAGTGTCGCTGGAAATGATGTGCTGACGGACGACAGCGCCAAACTGGCCGCGATTGTGGTGTAGAGATGGAGCGCTAGCCAGCACCCAAGCAGGATGACGGGCCGACCCTATCCGTAAGGAGCGTTCGTCTGATCGGACATGCAGCGTTGGCAGACTTAACTACCCGGCCGCGAGCTGCTTCTTGCCGTAAACACGCTCCATCAAGGCCGTGTCGCCGTACGTCTGCGCCCGCACCGCCTTGCCGCCGCGGAGTGTGAACACCTCGACGTCTTGGCTCGTTTCGCCGCCAATTGTCGCTTCGCTGAACACGACGACGGTGTCGCCGTCGGCCAGGAAGCGCAGGGCCTTGACCGTCGTCGTCTTCTCGCCAAGCCGCGTTAAGAACTCGCCGAGCTCACCTTTGCCGTGATAGGTGCCGCTGATCGCGCTTTCGCCCGGCTGCGCCCACTCGATGTCGTCGTCATACAGGCTCATCACCGTTACCATGTCACCGGTGGCAAAGGCTTCGTAGCCCCTCTTGACAAGCTCGATGTTCTGCTCTTGCTCTGACATTCCTCAAACTCCTTCGTGCGTATCCGATGTTTCGGCCGCGATGGGTAGGGCCGCTCTGGGGGACACGGGGTCAGGTGTTCGGCGCGGCGGCCCACCAACGTCGCCCTTTAGAGTCGGCATGGTGCCCGTCATAAGTGGTCCATCTGCCGAGACATCCGCGCCCCCTCGAAATAGCTCGGCTCAAGCCGCGGATAAATCGGTCGCGGCTCGGGCAGTGCGATGTGGATGCGGCGGACTACGGCAAACAACGTTGTGCCCGTCCAGTGACGATGAGTCGTTGCGGGCGGCAGTGATGTGGCCGCTGCGGTGTTGAATGTGACTTCCTGTTCGCTGATGAGAACTGGGACCGAGGCGTGTCGCGTGCAGCTCACCGCGGACGGAGCTGGCCCGACACCGGGCGCCGCGGGCTTGGATAGTAGATGCAACATATGCGGATGCCTCCCGATATTGGGCTCCTAGCCGGAGTCACAGCTTCGAACACTCGGAAGACAAGCACCATGAGTGGCCCAATACCTCATCTAAACGGATGAGATCCGACTATTCTTCCTAGGAGACTCACAGCGATCGTCTTAGAGACTCACAGGGAGGAAGCCCGGTGCGGGTGCCAGTCGGTGAATCGAGGGCCGGGCGATGGTCACGGTCGAGGATTTCTCGCGCCTAGTATCCGGCATCTACGCTGCGGCGGTCACACCCGAGCATTGGGAAGGTGCCATCCGCGAGATTCATCGCACTCTCGGCGGAACAGGCGGCGGGTTGGCGACGGGCAACGGTGCGGTCTGGTCCCTCCACCACACGAACGTGCCCGTGGAAGCTGCCAAGAGCTACGGGGAACATTACAGCCATCTAGATCATGTGCTCGCGGCTGTCGAAAAAGGTCCGGTCGGCGCACTGCGGACGGGGACGGAGCTGATTGCGCCTGAGCCGAATTCCGAGTTTCACGCTGACTGGATCCGCCCCAACGAATTGGAGGACGGGCTATTCGTCCGGCTTACCGGCGCGCCCAGATCTACGTGTTTCATCGCTGCGGCGCCGAGACGGACCGAATCGTTCGATTCGCCCGAGCGCGTGAAGTTAGTGAGCGGCCTGGTCCCACACCTGCAGCAGGCGCTGCGCACGCAGGACAAACTAGCGGCCCTAGCCAACAGCACCGTTGAGCTGGCAGGCGCGCTGGAGGTTGTCCGGCACGGAATCATCATCGTCGCAGGCGAACACCTGGTGATAAACCTGAATTCGGCCGCCGAACGGATCTTTCGCGCCGAAGACGGGCTTTGCATGCGGTCAGGACGCATCACCGCAACAAGCACGCACGCCCAACACAAGCTGTGTTGCGCCATTCAGAACGCCCTCGCCGCCGAGGGCTCCACCGTTCGCAGAGGCCGCTCGTTCACCTGCCTGCGGCCCTCGGGTAGGCGGCCGTATGTCATTGACGTGCTGCCGTCCTACCGCCGTGATGCCGAAGGGCCACTCAGGCAGCCGATGGCCTTGGTTCTCATCATTGATCCAGAGGACGAGCCTGAACCCGCGGCAGCGCTATTGCGGCGGCTTTACCGCCTCACCAATGCCGAGGCGGAGATTGCGCTGCACGTGATGCATGGCGCGGACCTGAAGCAAATTTCAGAGGAGTTGTCGATCTCATCGACGACGGTTCGCACCCATCTGCAACACATCTTCGACAAAACCGACACCCACCGCCAAGCCGAGCTCGTCCGGCTTCTGCTCATGCTGAGTCCTTGACTCCACCTGCAAGCACACAGCAAACACGCAAAAGTGCTCCGCTCTACGTTTGCGGACACCCAGGAGGCTGAACCGGCGGTCGAACACGGTTTCGGTGCAGCTGGGAAGCGTATCCGCAGGTCAAAGCGTTACTGAACGGAGCCTCCTGTCAGGATGGAACTGACGACCGCTCGCTTACAAGGTTGCTCATCATATATTCGCGGGTATTCGCGGGTATCCGCCGGTGTTGTCACAGTGTTTACCGCGATTGACAACGTCGTGACACCGAGCCGCTGTCAGATCGCCGCCCGCACCGGTGCCCCCGTGTCGATGATCGACCACGTCGTCAAGGACGAGGCGAGCAGGGGGAGATGGGCTGTTGGTGGCCAGGCGGAGCTGGCCGGGCTGACTGGCCCGAAGACAACACCCACCTGTGCCTGACGTGTCTGTCTACGTCGCCTGAGGTCGCTGAAGCTACCGAATCACCAGGAGCGACCAGTTTGCCTTACCCCTTACTGTGCATATGCGCAGCACGATCACTGAGCTTCGTCGGCTCAACTTTGGGGGAGGAAGCATGCGCGGGACGCAAGCGGTGCGGGGAAAGAAGTGCTCGCAATGACGACATCGCGGCCAGTGTATGCCGCGAGCAGCGGTGCCAGCTGGGGATTGTCGTTAGCTTGGCCGGCGGTCAACTGCAGCGCTGCCGGTGCGCAGAGGTTGTCGAAGAGGCCGTGAATCTTGGTCGTCCACCCGCCGCGGGAGCGGCCGAGCGCGTGATCAGCAGGCTCGCCGGGCAGATCCTTGTAATTCGACACCGCCCCCTGTGTGCTGCGCGGCGCGCGCGCCGGCAGCGTGCTGGTGGGCCCGGACGCTTGTCGAATCGACCGACACCAACGCGGCCACCCCCAGATCATCGGCGCTGCCGCTGTGAGCACGTACCACCGCGAACATCGCCGCATACGTTCCGTCGATCGACCAGCGCCGGTGCCGTTCCCAAACCGATTGCCACGCACCAAGTTCAGGCGGAATATCGCGCCACGGCGAACCGGTGCGAAACCGCCAGACGATCGCTTCCAGCGTCGTTCGATGATCATTCCACGGCCGACCCCGCCGCGGCGCCGACGACGGCAGCACCGGCTCAATCAACTTCCACAACGAATCAGAAATCACACCTCTACGAGTCACACAGCCAGCATCAGACGGCAACCGCCAAATAATTGGCAGACACGCCCTAGCCCCACTTGCTAAGGCGACGCCCGGCACACGAGCGAGATAGCCTCGCGCTGCACAGGCGGATCGCCGCTGCCTGCACCGCCAGCAAGACGAGCGCATCTTCGGCGGCGTGCACTCATTCCGCGCGCTTCCCTCGCTTCGAGAATCTCGGGTACGGAGGATTTGAAACCCGGCTGGGTGATCGCGTTACGCTTTTCCTGCTTGCCAGCAAGCGCCCGGGCGCTGCAGCTGACTCAGCGAGACACTCGCGTAAACCATTTCGTCTTGATGCGCCATGAGTGAGCCGATGCGAGCGCGAACCCGGCGCCGCAAGCGCAGGCAAAGATCCAGACGAGAGTACCGCCCTCCAGTTCTTGGAGTGGCCTCACGTAGGCCGTGGTGATTCGCACGACACATGCTGTGATGCCGCACGTCGATGCAGCGAGATAGACGTTGGCGATGCGGCGTGACCGCGGATCCTTCCGCAGGATGAGCAAGGCCCGCGACCCATAGCCCAGCAGGTAGATGAGGGTCCCGCACAACAGCAACCAATAGGTGCTCAGCCAGAAGTCGCAGGGTACCTCGAAGAAGTCCGCCCGATAGATCGCCGCCCCGTTGCCCAAGGAGAAGGCAGCCAGCAGCAGCGGGATGCACAGAGTGGCCGGGCGTTCCACGTACTGCTTGAACCATGCCTGCATGGCGTCATCGTCTTGCAATCTGCCCATTGCGTTGTAGACGATTGCGGAAGCGGCGACGATGTAGCAGTCGTGGCCGATGTAATTCTGGAGATTCCACTTCCCGGTGAGCGTGTGCAGAGTCTGCCCGACGGTCTCGGAGGCCAGCGGGGACATCAGCAGCACAGCGGCACCCTGCAGTGCGATGTTGAGGGTGGCGGCAACCTCCCACCGGCATGTCCACGTCACCCGCCGTATCCACAAGCTCCACGCGATGCACCCGATCGTGATGGCGATCAGTACTGACAGGGACATCGAAATCTGCCTTGGAAGCTTAATTGTTGCCAGCGGATTCTACTGCTACAGCGGCGGAGCATCGGCCCGTGGTCTTAATTCAGACAGCTTGACCGGCCGGCGGGTCGTCTTGGCCTTCTCGACGGTGGCCACCGTGCGACCGCTAAGGTGCCACAGCTTCCCGGCCAGCAGTAGCTTCAACTGGTCGGTAACGACCTCGAGTTGGCGGCGGCTACCTACGAACGCGGCGTAGAAGGCCATCCCCCACAGCATTGCTACCAATATCTCGACAAGCGAAGCGACGTCGGTGTCGGCGCTGAGCTCACCCCGTTCGACGGCGTCGTGGACCGCCCAGGTGAGGAACGCGCGCGCGTCCTTCACCGAGTCATGCCCGTCACGGCTGAGCCCGGGATGGCGCCGCGATTCCAATGCGGACGTCACCAGAAATGCTGCCGCCGAACGGTCTTCGGAATCGCCATGGATGGCCGGGGCGATGAACGCAGAAATGCGCCCGGGCAGGGTGGTCTCGCCCTGCGCGCGAGCTATGCCGGCGGTGAGTACGAGCGCATTGCTCTGCTCCACCTCCCGGTACAGCGCGGGCTTGCTCGCGAAGTAATGATTGATCGCGGGGCGCGTCAGACCGGCCCGGATCGCGATCTCCTGGAAGGTGGCGGCATCGTACCCGAGTTCGCTGAACACGTCCCGCGCAGCGCGCACTATGCGCTCACGCGTCTCGCCTGCCTTTGCTGCAGGAGGGCGACCGGGTCTCCGAGTGTTATGCGGCACGGCCAGATTGTGCCACAGGTCACGCCACCCGGGGCGGAGCGGACCAGGGTCCGCCGCCGACCCGGCGGCTCGTGGTGGCGCATTGCCCTGCGCGCCCAGCAAACAGCGGTGCTCACGCGGCGTGCTATGGGTTACGCATGTGTTTGAAGTGCCGACAGCGGGCGGCTCGGACACGGCGTGTACGGATTCCGTGCGGCGAGGTCCTACGCGAACAACACGCCGCTGCGATGGCAGCGACGGCTGGTCTCACCGCCAACCCTGCCCGATGTCCGGGTCGGCGCCGGCGGCCGGTTGAACTTCACGGCTCTCACTTGCGCTCGACAAGCGGTCCACGGCGTAACTTCCCAGAGATTTCGACCCACCCCGAACGCCCCGCGCTGTCGTTTGTGTTGGCGTTTCCGCCTAACCCCCTGAGTAGATGGCCCCCTGCACGCCATCGTGGTAAGTAACGCATTGCCCCGATGCGCCGCCGGTGCAACATGTCTCAACGAGCGTGGGGTTAGCATCCCAATGAGGTCGTACCACCTCCGACGAGTATTGGCCGCCGGAACTCATACAGGCACTCTCAACATCCGTTTGCGCGTGGGCAAGAGGTGCGGTCGGGATCATCGCCGCAAGCGCAATTGCGAAAGCGGCAACGGCCATGGCGCTCAATGCACGATGTTTCATGTTTTTCCATAGGTCGGCGTAGGTCCCGAGGCCGTTCCGCGCAAGCCGTTGATCTTGCGGGACCGGCAACATGAGTTTATCGGGTCTGTGCTCGACGCCGATCAGCGAGCGCCCACGGAGGGATTGTGCCCGAGTGATCGGCGCGGTACCGGGGCGCTGAGCGCAGCCACGCTCTGGCGTGCATCTTTCGGGCCGAGGCAGGTTTCGTGAACTGCCGACTCGTCTTACTCGACGGGGCACTCGTCTCGTGCATCGGGGTCAGGTCGGTCAAGGCGGCGTTTCATTGCCGCTGGTTCGGCCTCCAACTGAGCGACGCGCTCCTCCAACTCCTTACGGGTCGAACGCTTGGGTTGTGGTCGCGCCGTTGTTGCCTCCACGGGTCCCCGCCGAGCCCTCCTGCCTTGGCGACGCCTTCCAACCACCACCAACCATCCCCAAAATCATTGCCGCAACATAGGAGCATGAGGTATCAAGCGGTAGGGGGCGGCTCCCTGACCGCCGATCCGTTCGGCGGCCTCGTCGAGGCCTTCTTCGGACCCGTCTGCGGACGCCCACGCGACATAGCCGTCGGGCCGGATCAACAGGGCCTGCGGGACGGGCCGCCAACCGAGCACGGGCAGTTGCCATTGGCGCACCATGCAGTCGGCGGCGACGTAGTCGACGACATCGTTGATGGCTGAGGGTTTCTCGGGGTTGGGCCGCAAGTCCAGCAGCACCGGGCGCATGGGGTGCAGCAACTCGTGCAGTCGCCGCGCGCCGTCGGCGGTCACCAGTTCCACGTCGGGCACCCGCCTGCCGACCTCGCCGTCCCCGTCGGCGTAGCAGATGTCCAAGCCCGAGATCTCGGCTGCCACCAGCTCGGTGGCGTCTGGTAACCGCAACAGCTGTTGCATGCGCGAATACATCGCGGCGGCGTTGTCGCCGGGATCCAGCAAGGCGCTTTGGGCCCGGGTGTTGTCCAGCACGCGGGCGGCGATCGGATGGCGCTCGTCGTGGTAGGTGTCGAGCAAGGAGTCGGGGGCAATGCCCTTTAGGACCGCGGCCAGCTTCCAGCCGAGGTTCATTGCGTCCTGGATGCCGAGGTTCATCCCCTGCCCACCTAGCGGTGGATGGATATGGGCCGCGTCGCCGGCGAGAAACACACGCCCGTAGCGGTATTGAGTGGCCTGGCGGGTCGCGTCAGTGAACCGTGAGAGCCACCGCGGCGAGTGCATGCCGAAGTCGGAGCCGGCCACGCGCCTCAGCGCATCGCGCAGTCCGTCCAGACCGAGCGGACCGTCGGGTTGGGGTGGTTCATATTCGGTCACAATGACCCGCTGCCAGCTCTCACCGCTCAGCGCGCCAAACGGCAGTAGCGAAAACGACCCCGCCGGCCGACGCTCCAAGAAAGACCGGCCGGCAGGCGGGTCGTCGATGTCGACGTCGCCGAGCAGGGTGATGAAGCGGGAGTCGGTGCCGTTAAAGGAAATTCCGGTGCACCCGCGCACGGAACTGTGGCCGCCGTCGCAACCCACGAGGTATCGCGCCCGCCGCCGGGTCACCCCGCTGGGCCCGCGGGTTTCGACACTGACCGCGTCGTCGTCCTGGTCCACCCCGACCACCTCCGTCGACCACTGCACCGTGACGCCCAGGTCGGTGACGAATTGCTCGAGCACCCGCTCGGTGACGGTCTGCATGATCATCAGCCCGTATGGATAGCGGGTCGGCAACCTGGACATGTCCAACGGGATTCCCGCGAAATGGCCCATGTTGGCCGGGGTCCCCACCGCGCGGAAGGCATCGAGCATCCCTCGTTGATCGAGTAACTCCATGGAGCGTGGTTGCATGCCGGCCGCGCGGGAGGCATCGGATCGCTTGTCGAGCCGATCGACGATCTCCACGGAAACCCCCGCCCGGCGCAGCTCACAGGCCAGCATCAGGCCCGTCGGACCCGCCCCTGCGATGACGACGTCGCTCATTTCAGCTCCTCTCTCTAACACTGTTAGAGAGAGTACTCTAACAGTGTTAGAGTGGTCAACATGGCGGCACGACTGAACCGCGAGGTGATCGCCGAAGCCGGCCTACAGCTGCTCGGCGAGAGCGGAATCGACGGCGTCACGATGCGATCGCTGGCCGGTGCCCTCGGCGTGGCAGCACCCACGCTGTACTGGCATGTGCGCAGCAAGCGCGAACTTCTCGACTTGATGGCCGATGTGATCGCCGCCGACGCGGCCAGCCGGATTCGCCCGAGGCGGCCCGAGCAGACGGCCGAGACCTGGCTGGCCGAGTTGGCGCGCGAATTTCGCGCCGCGATGGTGCGTTACCGTGACGGCGCGCGCGTGTTCGTAGGTTCGCTCACCCCCGCCGCGGCGCCCGCCACCGAGTTGGCGCTGACCGAGCTATGCGCGGCGGGCTATTCCCTGCAAGCGGCCGCCGGAGCGGTGGGGACGTTGCTGCACTACATCACCGGCAGCGTGATCGAGGAGCAGGCCATCACCGGCGTGGACTACCCCAACAACCCGTATGCGGCCGAGGTGATCGATCCGCAGCAGTTCCCGCTGTTCGCCAAGGCGGCCGCGACGGTATTCAACCCCAATGCCGACGCCGCGTTCGAGAAAGGGCTGTCGATCGTGCTCGCCGGTATCGTGGCCGTTGCGGCTGAGGCGCCGGATTAGGCGCTCTGGTCGCGGCGGCTGGCCCAGCTGTGTGCACTGAAACACGTTGATGTCAGTGCGAACTCCGTCTGAAAAGGGGAAGGTCGCTGCGCGAAGGACCATTAGGACGGTGTGCGCGAACTTTCCTTGCCGGAACATAGGAGCATCTGTGCGGTCATGACGACCCCTTTTGTGGAGGCCGCCGCCGCACTAACTTGGAGGGCGCGGGGTGCTGCCGGCCAAAAACGGCGCGCTTCGACAAAAGTGTGTGCCCGGGTCGGAGGGAACGCCCCGGTGCTGTACGGTCGCTGAGCTTCCGACACCGGGCCGGGTCCGGCCCGACGGGATTGCGCCCCGGCGGGCCGGGTCCGGCCCGACGGGATTGCGCCCCGGCGGGCCGGAGCTGTCAGAACAAAAAAACCAGGGAAGCCGCTGGAACGGCTCCCCTGGACCGGATCGCCGCCGTCCGCAGACAGCCACGAGCCACAACTGACAGACCAGGAAGACGAAACGAAAGGAATTGTGATGACGAACAATCCAGTCGATGGCGCGGCGCAGCCGTCGGTCGACGACCGCACGGTGCCGTCACCGAATCCGCCCGGCTCGGCCACCCCGCCCCCGCAGCCATTGCCAGAGGGCCCTGGCATCGGCGCTGCGGCCTGGCCTAGCGAGCAGACCACGCCGGTCGGTCGCGGCGAACAGACGGCCGGAGGCACCGACCCCGATCATCCGCACCTCTTTCACTTGGCCGACTGGGGGGCAACGTCTTCCCCGGCGGCAGCCTGCAAGGCGCCAACAGCGAGAACTGGCCCATTCTGGTCGGCCAGAAGGGCGCTGTCTATCTGGCGCGGCTGGCTGTCGGCGGCATTCGAGAACCGCACTGGCATGCCAGCGCGTGGGAAGTCAACGTGATACTGGCCGGCAGGAGCCGATGGGTGTTCGTCGGACCCAACGGCACCCAGGACGTCTTCGAAGCTGGCAAAGGCGACGTCATCTTCGCGCGGCAGGGCCACTAATCGGCGAGGGCATAGTCTTGAAGCAGCTCACCGCCGAGTATGACGGTGATGCGATCTGCACTTGGACCCCGGCGACCGACGTGTGGATTTCGTTGCGAGGACCGCATCATTGACGGTCGGTTGTTGCGCACCGAACCGCGGGTGACGATGTTCGGCCGCTCCTATCTGACGGCTCGGGAGGCGCGCCGTTTGGCGGCGGACCTGCTCAACGCCGCCGACGTGCTAAACGAGCTGTAAACCCAAGAAGGAGAACCTTGCCATGAGCGACATCGTCGAAACCATCAATGAGCGGACACAGCGTCTGCGCGCCCACATCGCCCAGCTCGACCCGGCTACGGAACCCGACCGTGTCAAGCAGCTGACTGGTTGGGCCGACGAACTCGACGCCATCGCCGCCGAGTACAAACTCGGCGACAACGCACACGCCATATCGAGGCTCGAGGACCTGCGCAGCGAAATCAGGTTCGCTCTGCCCGCGATGGGCGAGTAGGCGAATCCAACCGAGGCCAAGGACTGACCAGTCCGCACGTGCCGTGACTGCCGGTTCGCGATGACGCGCCTTTCTGGCGGCGTTAATCGCGTCGCGGTTAGATCGGTGTCTGTGGTGCGGCTGGCGTTTGTTCATGACGCCGTTGTCGTGATGCGGCCTGGCAGCAGTCCCAACGCTCCCGGCGGCGCAATCGCGATCGCGCTGTGTGGGCATTGGGACCATCCACCCCCGTGCCCACTCGCGCCGCATCACGTCGCCCACTTCCAAGTCGGCGAAACCGTCACGCTGCGAGTGCTTTTCGCCACCGAACCGGCGAACGAGCAGCGCGTCCGCTCCCTCATTGCCGGAGCCCTCGCCACGGGACAGTTGACCGGCCCCGACGGCGGGGTCAATACCTGGCAGTTACGATCCGCCGCCACAGGCAGCATCCGCCCGGACGAGGAGGAGCATGCCGCCCGGCTGATTGCGCAGTGAGGCGACGCGGCCCTGATCGCCGAACATCTCGAGGCCCGCAGCGGTGACGTATTTCAGCTGCTAGGACCGCTTCCACCCTCGTGCCCAGGGGCGCCAGAAGAGTTCAATCCGGACAGGAGGCTCCGCGCGACCCGGGCATATGCGCTGGTAGAGGCCGTTTCTGCGTCGCGGACTCGTGTGCTTACGCCTGCCGTGCCCACATTTCTGCCTAAAAGGATCAACGCCCTTGACCTGACTCGACAAACGGCCTCGTCTGGCCTCAGGCACCATATGCTGTGAGAACCCTGGAGAGGCCGGGGCCGGAAGCGTCGGAGGTCGGATGACCGCAGCGACAGAGTGCCGTACCTGTGGCACCGAGCCGCGGGGGGGCGCGCGGTTCTGTGATGCCTGCGGCTCCGTGATCGCAGTGGCCGCCGAGTACAAGCAGGTGACGGTGCTGTTCGCCGATGTTGTTCGTTCGATGGACATCGCCGCGAAAGTCGGCGCGGAGCGGCTGCGCGAGATCATGGCCGAACTGCTTGAGCGTTCGGTGGCCGAGGTGCAGCGCTACGGCGGCACGGTGGACAAGTTCACCGGCGACGGCATCATGGCCGTATTCGGCGCGCCAAACGCCTTGGAAGATCACGCTTTTCGAGCGTGTCTGGCGGCGCTCGGCATCCAGCAGGAGGCCAACCGCCTGGCCTCGGTGGTCGAAGACCGCGACGGTGTCGACCTGCAACTGCGGATCGGGCTCAATTCGGGGCAGGCCATCGCGGGTGAGATTGGTTCGGGCGCTTTTGGTTACACCACGATCGGACCGCAAGTCGGGATGGCGCAGCGGATGGAATCCATCGCGCCGCCAGGCGGGGTGATGCTCAGCGAATCGACGGCTCGGCTGGTCCGGAATCAAACGATTCTGGGCGAACCCGAGCCAGCCCACATCAAGGGTGTCGACGAACCCGTTCCGGCGTGCCGCCTGCTGGGCGTCGCGGCGCAACGCCGGCATATCAGCCGACGTGAGTCAACCCTGGTCGGGCGCCAGTGGGAGCTGGCCGCCTTGGGTGGGATGCTGGATCGTTCGATTGGCGGGCACGGGGGTGTGGTCGGCGTGGTGGGAGCGCCGGGCATCGGCAAAAGCCGCATCGTTGCCGAGATTGCGACCGTCGCGGCAAGCCGTGGCGTTTCGGTGTGTACCACGTTCTGCGAATCGCATGCCAGCGAGATCCCGTTCCAGGTGGCGGCACAGCTGTTGCGCGCAGCGCTTGAGATCGAGGGGCTTGACGAGGAAGCGGGGCGGGCGAAAGTGCGGAGCCGGATCCCGGGCGCGGACCCCGCGGATCTTGTGCTTCTCGACGATGTGCTCGGCATCCGTGACCCCGAGCTGGCCTTACCGGTCATCGACCCGGATGCCCGCCGACGACGGCTCACGGCGCTGGTCAATTCGGCCTCGCTGGCCCGGTCAACGCCGGTCCTTCACGTGATTGAAGACACGCACTGGATCGATGAGATCAGCGAGACCTTGCTCGGCGACTTCTTGTCGGTGATACCTCAGACCCGCTCGCTGGTGCTGATCACCTACCGGCCCGAATACCGCGGACCGCTGAGCGGGACGCCGGGCGGCCAAATAATCGCGCTGGCCCCCTTAGACGATGCGCAAATCGCGGCACTGATCACCGAGTTGCTTGGCGAGGACCCCTCGGTGGCGGGATTGACCAACCAGATCGCCGAGCGGACGGCGGGCAATCCGTTTTTCGCCGAGGAGATCGTGCGTGACCTCGCCGATCGCGGCGTGCTGCAGGGTGCGCGCGGTGCATATTCTTGCCCCGCCGGCAGCACCGACGTGAGCGTGCCGGCCACGCTGCAGGTCGCGATCGCCGCGCGCGTTGACCGCCTCGACGCACAGGCGAAACGCACACTGAATGCCGCGGCGGTGATCGGCATACGTTTCAGCCCCGACCTTCTTGCCACCCTGACCGATACCACGACCATGGAGGCGCTGATCGAGGCCGAACTCATCGACCAGGTGATGTTCACCCCGCGCGCCGAGTATGCGTTTCGGCATCCGCTGATCCGCACCGTTGCCTACCGCTCGCAGCTCAAATCGGAGCGTGCAGACCTGCATCGGCGCCTGGCCGTTGCCATCCAAGAGCTCAACCCTGACGCGGTCGACGAGAACGCGGCCCTCATCGCCGAGCACTTCGAGGCCGCCGGTGAGCTGCACGAGGCATTCAGCTGGCACATGCGCTCCGGGACGTGGTTCAACAGCCGCGACATCCGCGCCGCCCGGATGAGTTGGCAGCGAGCACGCCAGGTAGCCGACCAGCTGCCCACCGACGACCCGGCCCGCACATCGATGCGTATCGCGCCACGGACGCTGGTGTGCGGCAGTTGCTGGCGGGTGGTCGGCAAAATCGCCGACACCGGCTTCGAGGAACTACGGCACCTGACCGCTGCCGCCGACGACAAGGTGTCGCTGGCCATCGGGATGGCGGGACAGGTGACCGCCTTGGCCATCCACGCGCGCTTTCGGGACGCCACTCAGCTGGCCTCCGAATACGTCAGCCTGGTCGAGTCAATTGGCGATCCGACGTTGACCCTTGCGCTGTTATACGCGGCCATGGCCGCGAAACGCTTCACCGGCGACATGGCCGAAATCCTGCAGCTGGCCCAGCGCAGCATCGACCTGGCCGACGGAGACGCGCACAAGGGCGACCTGATCCTGGAATCTCCATTGGCGTCCGCGATCACGTTCCGCGGCATCGCACGGTGCTACCTGGGGCTGCCCGGGTGGAAAGAGGACATCGATCAGGCCCTGACCATGGCCCGCGCGTTCGACCCGACGATGCGAGCCCTGGTGATGATGTATGCGTACGGCCTCGCCATAGCCAATCGGGCCTTTCCGTTTGACGCCGAAATCCTGCGCGACACAGCGGAAATGCTGGAGATCGCCGAACGATCCGCCGATGACTTCACGCTGGCCACCGCCCGCTTCGTGCGCGGCGTCGCGCTTGCTCACCAGGAAGGGCCGGAGCGCGAGAACGGCCTCGACCTTCTTCGCGAGGCTCGTGAAGCCATCTCGCGCGAGGAGTTCAGCTTGGCCATGGCGCCCGTCATCGATCTGTATTTTGCGAATGAGAAGACCCGAAACGGCGATCACCTCGGCGCAATCGAGCTGTCGAGGGCAGCGGTCAACGAGGAATTCGACTCCGGCGAGATCGCCTTTCGCGGCACCGCTGTAACGGTTTTGGTGGAATCGCTGTTAGCCCGCGGCGCCCGCGCCGACCTACAGGAAGCCCAGGCCGCGATCGACAGGCTGGCGTCCAGGCCGACCGAGCCGGGTTTCATCGCCTACGAGGTGTCATTACTGCGGCTACGGGCACTGATGGCGCGGGCTCACGGCGATGCCGCGGCTTATGCGCACTTTCGGGATCGCTACCGCGACATGGCGAGAACGCTTGGCTTCGAGGGACATATAGCTTGGGCCGAGGCGATGCCATGACGCCCGTATTCTCAGCCCCGGTGGTACCGCGCGGCGTGCCCACATATTGCCCACAATTTGCCGACAGTTAGGGTCATCTCCAGTGATCTCCGGTGATGAACTTCCACTGCTAGAGCGGCTTTTCGAACTCCTCCCCTTCACTGTCAGGCGAGTTCAATCCTGACAGGGGCTCAGCAAGAAACACTGCTTTAGATGCAAAACCGCCGACGTAGCGCATTCAATGCGCATCGCGGGGGTGTTGGGTGCAGAGCGGCTGCGCGAAAATCGTGGCGGAACTGGAAAGACGATGCGCTCGGCCGTCAGCCCGGATCTACGGAGAAGACGCGTAGCTTCTGGGATCGATGACCGAGGCGCAGAACGGGATCGTGCTGGGGCGGTGGGTTCAGCGCCGACCCAAATAGGCGCGGAGGTTGGCGATGAGCAACGCGAGGGCAGCGAGTAGTAGAAGCACACCGATGGCGGCTCGCAAGCTCGTGACGAGCAGGAACACGATACCGGCGATTGACGCCAGCACACACAAACCCAGCAGGAAGGCGACCAACCGGCGGCGCAGTATCGCTTCCACAGTCATGACGATCAGCACCGCAGAAACGCCGACCCGGATCGATGAGATGTTGCCGAACACCAATGCGCTACCCACCAGCGCCAACAGCGCCGACAGCGAAACTTCGGTCCAGAAGCGGAGCAGCAGACCCGGCGGTCGGTCGGTGTCGACGTCCGGCAGCGCCCTGCGTCGCAGGTGAGCGTGTACCCCCGTCACTGGCGGCGGCTCTCGTCGCGCGCGGCTCAGATGCTCGTGTTCGATCACGACGGCTCGGCGCGCAGCGCGAAGCTTGGACAATGCGGCTTCCTGCTCCCGTAGCTGTCTGACCGGGCCGATTACCCCGCGACGGTTGGCAGCCAGCATTGGGGGCAACGCTGTCAAGGTCACGCTCAACTGCTGCATCACGGCTTCTTGCGCGGCAAGTTCTGCAGTCAGCGCCTCACGCTGCTGCTGTAACGCGGTCAGCCGGGCATCCACGGCACGGTAGTACTCGACTTCGGTGGCGGGCACCTTCTCCAGGCCGGCCCAGCCCACGGGGTCGGCCCAGGACGGACGTACTGTCCCGTTGCGCTCGTAGCGTGGTCCGGCGGGTGCGCGTTCACCGCCGAACGGATCGTCGGTGTCCAGCCCCCAGAGGCCGCTGAAGTCCCGGACCCAAGGCGTTTCTCCGTTGATCAGGACCGGCGTCCAAGGGTGCGGTGTACCCGGCCCGATGTGGACGCCGTCGCCGCGTTTGTAGTCGACATACGGAATCCCAACGCCGGGCGCCGGGCGATCCCGTGTCCACCGGAAAAGCACCCCACGGGCCCTGCTGACGACCGCAAAAAAACGGTGCAGCGCTGGCGGTTCGACGCGCACCAGGTATTCGCCCGGCAGGTACGCCCCGGAATGGGATCCGGCGCCGGCGTACACGACCGGGTGCGTGTGATCGACCCAGGTGATGTCCGGGTCGTCGCAGCGCCGCCGCAGATCGTCGCCAGTTTCGTCATGCGACGAGAACGCGACCCAACGCACGCGCAGGACATCTGATCCGTCGGGCCGGTTCGCACGTCCTGCATCCTCGACCAGCGGAACCAGGAACACGGTGACCTGCTCCCAATCCGCTTCGTGGTCGTTGACCCCGCCGAAGGTCGACCGCCAATCATTCATCGCGTAGAAGAACCAGTACTGCAAGACGACGTAACGACCATGCGAGCTGACGTGCGCGTAGTAGGGGAAATTCGTTGCAGCCGCAGAACTGCTGTAGTGGCGGTGAAGTGCGGCAGTCAATCCTCCCGGAACGGAGCCTCGAAGGATCAGTGAGAGGCGAAACAGTGAATCAATGATCCTGCCGACTAGCCCGACCGCGGCAAACCGCGTCGTGCTCCGGAAACGTGCGCGGTTAGGATCTCGCCGCCACTGCCGTAACTCGCCCGGGGTCAGCGCGGCCGGAACATAGCGCAGCTCGAGACTGGTGTCGACGGCGGTGCGGGCATACGTGCACAGCACGTCCAAGTCGAGGTCGCCATGGTCGACTAGACGCTTACGTTCCCCCTCCCCGCCGACACGGCCCCACAGCGCGGCCTGCTCGACGTAGGCATCCACGGCCATAGGGAAAAACAACTCACCCTCGGTGAAGCGGATCACCGGCTCGTAACGACGCAGCAACTCCACGGGATCGACTCCAGCGGGCACAAGCCCGACGTTCGGGGCCATGCCTCTGATCCTGACACGAGTCCGGCGATATCCAGTGAGAAGAGGAAAGGCCCGGCTGCACTTGTGCCTGGCACGTCCCCTTAGCTCCACCATGAAACAACAGGTTCGGCTCAACAGCCAATCGATCGCGAGAAGGGTGCCGCCATCCCGAGTGGCCCGCCGCAACGGGCCCAAGGTTTCCAGCCGCGGCCGAATCCCCGGCGCCGTAATCTCCTTCCGCGCAGCGACATAAGCCATCGATGATGAGGTGGGGCGATCGGTGCTGCGCGGGCTGGACCTCGAAGAGGCCATGCTCAATCGTGATGAGCGCGCTGCTCGTCGATGAATCCTGAGCGGAGCAAAATCAGGCCGCTGACCACCAGCACCCAGATGGGAAACGCCAAGGTCAGCCACATGCTCACGTCGCTGGCGATCAGCAACGCCACGGCCACCAGATAGCTGACGATGACAAGCCACCGCGGCATCAGCCCCATCTTGAGCCAGATGGTGGCGAGCGAAATCATGAACACAGCCGCCATCCGGATCGCATATGTTTTGCTGGCCGCCAGCACGATCATCTTGCCGAAGGTGACCACCTCGGCGTACGCGGCGGGATCGGTGACGCCCTTGTTGGTGGCGACGAGCGCGGCAGCGACCGCGGTCGAGACAAACATCATCGCCAGGAACAACAGACCGCTGCCCAAGAACACCGATGCGAAAAACCGATCCTCGTAGCGCCCGAAGCCGTCCCGCACGACTCCGATGAACCATAGAAAGGCGATTCCGGCGAACGGCATCAACGTCGTCGCGGTAAAAATGCCGCGCCTTTCGGAATCGAGCCATGCCGTCGAGTTGCCCACTCCCTCCGGCATTCTGACACGGATCAGGATCAGCGTGACGCCCGTGAGGAGGGCGAACAGAACCCCGGCCAAGGCCGCCGCTCGAGGTGTCGTCAACTGGTGCAGGCTCGGCCCCGCTGCGCGTGAGGGCCCGGTGGGTGAGGACACCGGCTCATCGTGTCAGAGGCGGGTGCACCGAATCTACGTTCGACTGGTCCGCAAAGGCCGAAAGACTCTTTGCGGGACGGCGGCGAGGGACGGACCCTCAATACCTACAGCGCGTCTTGACAGCAGTAGCCGAATGTGGCGAGGTCTTCTCAGTCACGCAGACCCGTCTTGGCCCGAAGCACAACAGGACGGAGAAGCGATGACCACCCTGAAAGCGGTCAGCGGCACCCTGTTGCTGGCCTTGGGAATCCCGCTGATGGCGGCAGCGCCCGCTCATTGCGACACCCGCATTGCGGTTAACGGTGCCAAGCCGAGCGCGCTGCTCAACAGCATCACCGGCGGTGGCAATCAGTCAGTGGCGCGATGGCACGCCAATGAATTGAACATCGGGGCGAAGTGGGCACCGGCCAGCACCGTGGTTGGAATCGACTACCCGGCCACCGCCGGGCCGCTGTGGGGACTGAGTGCGCTCAACGCGAACCAGTCCATCGCGACCGGTCAACAGGGGCTCAACACCGCGATCATGGCCCAGAACGGCCAGACGACCGTGGTGGTCGGCCTGTCGATGGGGTCGATGGTCCTCGACGCCGAGGAGCGGTACCTGGCAACCGATCCCAACGCGCCGCCACCCGGCTCGCTGACGTTCGTCGAGTTCTCCGACCCCAACCGCGGCGTCGCCAGCCTGTTCCCGGTGGGGACCTACATCCCGGTCATCGGCCTCACGGTGGCGAACATTCCGGTGAGCCAGTACAACACGGTCGTGGTTTTCGCCCAGTACGACGGATGGGCCAACCCCCCGGACCGCCCCTGGGATGTGGTCGCCGATCTCAGCGCGCTCATGGGCGCCCTGTACGTCCAGCCCTCGACCGGGTTCACCATCCACACCCAGACGGCGTTCAGCGCGCCCGCCGATGCGGTGTTGGAATCCACCACGACGAACGCGCGGGGAGGGACGACGACCACCTATATCGTGCCGACACAGCAGCTTCCGCTAACCCAGCCACTCCGGCAGATGGGCGTCCCTGCTGAGCGGGCGAACAAGATCGACAACACGCTCCGGCCCATCGTGAACCGGGGATATTCGGCACTCACCCCGAACGCCGGTCCGTACATCAGCCGGGGCAAGCTGGTCTTCGCCAACTCGCAGGCATCCCCGCCGAAGCCCGTGGCAGCACATCGGGGAAAGTAACGATGACGCATCGCCCGGTCGTCGGCCATCGGCACGCCTGGACGCTCGATGACGGCGACCCTCTTGAACACGGCTTTGAGCTGCGCGTTTCATAATCGAAAGGCCGCCCGTTTTGCCATAGCCCTTGCCGTGGGGCCAGCATGAGGTCGACACTCGCGGAACAAAGAGATGGCAGACCACATTCATGACTGACCAGGGCACCTTGAGCACACCGGATCCCGCCGATATCGGGTCACGCCTTGACCCCGTACTCGCCCGGAGCTGGTTGCTAGTCAACGGCGCGCACGAAGACCGATTCGCGCCGGCGGCGCGCTCGCGGGCTGACATCGTCGTCCTCGACGTCGAGGACGCCGTCGCGCCCAAAGAGAAATCCTCCGCCCGCGACAACGTGATCCGTTGGCTAGACGCCGGCAACCCCGATTGGGTCCGCATCAACGGCTTCGGCACCCCTTGGTGGGCCGACGACCTCGACACATTGGCCAACACCTCGGTCGGCGGGGTGATGCTGGCGATGGTCGAATCAGTCGACCACGTCACCGAATCTGCGAGGCGGCTGCCCAAGGTGCCGATCGTCGCGCTCGTGGAAACGGCCCGCGGCCTGGAGCGCATCACTGAGATCGCTGCGGCCAAAGGCACCTTCCGGCTCGCCTTCGGCATCGGCGATTTCCGCCGCGATACCGGTTTTGGGGAGGAACCGACCACTCTCGCCTACGCGCGCTCACGCTTCACAATTGCCGCCAAGGCGGCTCACCTACCGGGTGCGATCGACGGGCCGACCATCGGCTCCAGCGCGCTGCGGCTCATCGAGGCCACCGCCGTATCCGCCGAGTTCGGGATGACCGGCAAGATCTGTCTGACTCCCGATCAATGTTCAGTCGTGAACGAAGGACTTTCCCCATCGCAGGACGAAATCGGCTGGGCTAAGGAGTTCTTCGCTGAATTCGACCACGACGGCGGCGAGATTCGCAACGGTTCGGACCTGCCACGCATTGCCCGGGCCAGAAAGATTCTCGATCTGGCCCGCGCCTACGGCATCGAAGTTTCCGAGTTCGAGGACGAGCCGGTTCACATGCCTGCCCCGTCCGACACTTATCACTACTGAATCGGACCGCTGCACGGCGGCCAAAAGTGACGCAGCACCCGCGAGGCGCTAGCGTCTTCCGCAAGGCTGGCCGGGCGACGCTTCCGAGCCGAACCCGACAGCCGACCTCGCTGATGCCAACAGGCTGATGCCAACAGAGAGAACAACACACTCATGACCGGACGGCATCGTAAGCCCGCCACATCGGCGATCAACGTCGCCAAAGTTGCCTTCACCGGCGCAATCATCGGGGGGGGCGGTCTGGCCCTGGCGGTCCAGGCGAGCGCGGCCCCTGCCCTTCAGGACGCGCCGCGGACGTCGGCGCTGCATCTCCGGCTGGCGCCCGCACCGGCCGATCCCGCGGTGCCGCCCGTGCCGCCGGCACCCCCGAACGGCCCACCACCACCCGGGCCACCGCCGGTGCCGCCCGTCCCGACCGACGACTCAAGCCAGTCGCCTGGTCAACTCGGTTACCTCAGGGAGATCTGGCATGAGTTCCACCAGAACCCCAATGACGTGATTAATGGCCTCTTGCCGCAGCCGACGGATCCGTCGGCGTCCCCGCCACCGGGTCCCGCCCCGGGTCCGCAGCCATCGGGTCCGCAGGGGCCGCCGCCGCCGTAGGGCGGCTCGCGCTCGCTCACCCTGACTCGATAAACGGCCTCGTCGGGGGTCTAGCGCCCTATCCTGGGAGTTTCTCTGCTCGTCGAATCGATATTGCAGCGCGGCACTGACGCCGATGTCCGAGAGGCGCAGGATGCGATCGAGCGGTTGGCTGCCGTGCCGGTCGAAGCCGGGTTCGCGCTGTACGAGGTGCAGCTGCTGCGAATGCGGGCGCTACTTGCCCGGAGCCAGGGCGACGAGACCGCATACCGCGACTATCGGGATAGCTACCGCGGGATGGCCATCGAGCGTGGCGTCGAAGGACACATTGCGATTGCCGAGGCGATGCCAGACGGCATCCTGGCCGTTTCGTGAGGTCCCGGGTCGGCTAGCCGGCGGTCGCGAACCAGTGTTCGATGAACGGCTTCATCGCGCGGCTGACAAGCTCGATGCGGGGCCCGGCCGGCGCCTTGCAATAGGCCCAGAGGAGGGTCCCCGATCCGTCGGGGTTGAAGGCCTTGACCTCATACCGCATGCCGTTGGCTTCCAGTGTCGCCAGGTCTGATTCCACGTTGTCAGACCAGTAGCCCAGGTGGTGCACACCCGAGTCGGCTGGAATCCAGATCGTGCCGGGAGCAGTTTGCAGGATCTCCAGGCGCGGCGCGGTCCCCGAGTAGGCCATCCGCATGGGGATGGTGACCTCGCCCTCCGGTGTCTGGGCGACTTGGTCGACCTCGACCACGTCCGTCCACCGGTAGCCGGCTACCTTGGTGAACCGGTCCAGTGTCGCGTCGAGGTCGTCGACGACGATGCCGGTGTGGTAGAGGTTCTCAGGCTTCATCTGCTGCTCTCCTGATCGATTGTGGCACTTTTGATCTCCTGTTCCAGCCATTGCACCTCGCTGAAGTTCTCCCGGTCACTGGCGGCCAGAAGCTGTTGCAGGGCAGCATGTTTCACCCGTAACGCGGCGAGATCGTCGGGCGAGTGGGCGAGAACGATGTCGGTCAGGTGCAGCGCGTGCAGTGGGCGTCGCTGTTCGGCGTGAAACCGAGCGCGTTCGGTGAGAGTGGCCGTACCGCTGGCTAGTTCGACGACGTCCGGCCACACTGCCGACGGTGGTACGTCGTAGAGCTCGGTGGTCGATTCGTAGCGGAACCATCCGGCGTGCTCCTCCCAGATGGCCCGCACGATCCACGGCACCTTCCCGTGCACCTGGGGCAGCGCCAGGTCCGCCGGCAGCGTGATATTGCGCATCAACGTCCACAGGTCGGTGCCCGAATTCATGCCGTCGATCGTCCGGTCGCGCAGATAGGTCGTGGCATCTCGAACCTTGGTCATCGTCGCGCGTATCTGGTCGACACCGCGGAAGACGTCATGGCCGTTGATGAGCGTCTCCGGCTGGAGCGCGATCACCCTGTCGATTGAGCGGATGAACCCCATCGCGCTGCGGATCTTGTCCCCGCGGAGCGTGTAGAGATTCGGGACGTGGCCGAAGAACGGCCCCATCAAGTTGCCGATGAATGCGGTCCGGTGCTCGGGCATCCAGACGACGAGTGCGTCGGTGGTCTCACCGCCGGGCGTGGAGTAAAGCTCGAATCGCCGGCCGCCCAGCTCGAAGGTGTGGCTGTCGATGAACGTGGTGGTGAGCACCGGTTCCGGCGGTAGTTTCATCGAAGTCGCGTCGACGTCCACGAAAGCGCCCCAAAGCGTCATGATGCGCCGGGCATAGAACGGATGCAGGTTTCGCCAGTACTCCCGGACGTCGCCATGGTTGGCCTGCGCGATCGTCTCGACGCCGGGTGCATTGAACAAATCCCATCCACCGACGTGATCGGGGTGTCCCTGGGTGAAGGTCACGATCCTGCGCGGCCCGTTGGTCACCCGGTCGAAGCGCGCCTTGATCTCTGCGGCTTCGAAGTGGGTGCCGGTGTTGATCAACACATCACCGTCGGGCGTGGTCACCAGGTAGCTGTTGGCGATGTTCCTGGACATGAAGATCCCGTCGCCCAGGTCGACGGCGTCCTGGGCGCCCTTCCCCTGTTTCACAAGCGCGTCAAGTGATTCCGCCACGAGCGACCTCCCACGACTATTGTCGCCGATAACCTAACATTTGTTCTCTACGGTCGTATAGTCTCTGCTCGCATGACGACGTCACCTTCAACTCAGACTGGTCCGCAAGTCGATCAGCTGGCGGCCCGCGCGTGCGAGCGCGCGGGGCTCGAGGACTTCGGCGGCGATTCGTGGCGTGAGGGTCTGGCGCTTCTTGTGCACACCGTCGAATCCACGCCCGGCGTGGGCGCGGGCGGGCGTGACTACGTCTACGGTCAGTTCGTCGACGCGTTGTGGAATCGCCTGCGCATCGTCGACTACCTCAACCACCACCCGGAGGTCTCGAACGAACAGGTCGAACGCCCGCTGGTGATCCTCGGGCTCCCACGGACAGGCACATCGCTGGCGAGCTACCTGCTCGACCAAGATCCGCAGCGGCGGTCGCTGTTGACCTGGGAGGCCGAGGATTCCGTGCCGCCGGCTGCGCGGGAAACGCTGCGCACCGATCCACGCTGCCTGAAGAAGAAGGCCGAGCTCGACACGCTGGCCGAGGGTTTGAAGGCGGCCAACATCCCGATGGTGCACTGGGATGACGCCGACGGTCCCACCGAATGCGTGTTCGTGCAGAACCAGGACTTCAAGGCCTACCTCTGGGAAGCCTTCATGCCCAACTCGGCCTACGCTAACTGGCTCCTGGAGACCGACATGACGAGCACCTACGCCTACGAGCGGTCGGTGTTGCAGATGCTGCAGTCTCGCGCCCCAGGCACGTGGTCGCTCAAGATGCCGTCGCATGCGGTGCACATCGGGGCGCTGTTGGCGACGTTTCCCGACGTACGCATCGTGTGGGCGCACCGCGACCCGTTCAAGGCCACCGCATCGTTTCTGCGGTTGAACTACCTGTCGCGGGCGGTGCTCGGCTGTGACGTCGACGCCGCCGACGTGGTGTCGAACGTCCTGGGCCAGTTGCAGGCACACGTAACTCGACCGCTGCGGGCGCGCGAACGCATCGGCGACGACCGGTTCTTCGACCTGCACTACGCCGCTCTGATGCGCGATCCAATCGGCGTGATGCGCTCGCTGTATGACTGGGCCGGGGACGAACTATCGCCGCCCACCGAGACGGCCATGCTCGAATGGCTCGAACGAAACCCGCAGGACCGCTTCGGTGTTCAGCCGTACTCCCTCGACGGGGCCGGAGTGAGGATCGCCGACCTCGAACCCGTCTTCGACGAATACCTGTCGAGGTTTCACATCGAGCTCGAGGACGCGTGATGCGGGCCGCGATCACGACGGAGCAAAGCGGCTTCGACATCGTCGAACTGCTCGATCCGACACCAGGACCCGGCGAGTTGGTCATCCGAGTCGCCGCGTGCGGGGTGTGCGGGTCCGACATCAAAGCTCAGCCCTTCATGCCCGCCGGCATCGTCATGGGCCACGAGCTGGGCGGTGAGATCGTCGCAGTCGGATCCGGTGCCGGCAATTGGCGCGAGGGCGTCAACGTGGCTGTCCTGCCGGTGGTTTCGTGTGGCAACTGCAGCTTCTGTGCGGCCGGTTTCGTCGCTCATTGCACTCAGACCCGCTACCTCGGCATGGGAGCCGACCGGGGCGGCTTCGCCGAGCTAGCCGTCGTCCCCGCCCGGCATGCATTCGCCGTGCCCGACGATCTCCCGAAGACCTATGCCGCCCTGGCCGAGCCGTTCGCCGTGGGACTCCATGGTGCCCACACCGCCGAAATCAGCTCCGGTGAGGACGTGCTCGTTGTCGGTGCCGGCGGCGTGGGTCTGACGACCATCGCGTGGGCGAGGGCGATGGGTGCCCACCGCGTCACCGCCGTCGACCCCGACCCGCAGCGCCGTGAGTCGGCACGTGCCATGGGTGCAACCGATGTGCGGGCCTCGGTCCCTGACGCTGACGCCAACGCTTATGACGCGGCAATGGAATGCGTCGGGCGTCCGGAACTTCTACCGGCTTGCCAGGCCGCGGTGCGCCCGCGTGGATGCGTCGTCGTCTCCGGTGCCTGTGCCGAGCCAATACCGATACCCGTGACCGCGCTACTCAAGGAGCTGACTATTCGGTTCTCGCTCTGCTACCGCCCGGACGAGTTCCGCGAGGCTATCGCCGCGTTCAGTAGCGGTGCAATCGACCCAACGCCAATGGTGGGACCTGCGCTCGGGCTGAACCGGATCGCAGAGGCATTCGACCTGGTCCGCGACGCACGAGTGCACGGACGGGTCCTGGTTAGGCCGGGTTCACCCGAGTAACGCCGGTGGGCCGACCGCCAACAGACGCGGCGGTCAGCCCGCACCGCGGATCCGAGCATGCTCGGCTGCCACCCCAGCGATCACGGCGTGAAGGTAACCCTCGAGCTGTTTGGCGTTCTCAAGTCGGGCCAAGCCGTTGGCCAACCGGAACAGAAATCCGCCCAGGAACGTGACGACGGCGAATGCCTGCTCCCTAATCAGCTCCCGATTGGGAGGAAGGCCCGCAGGCTGCAGTTGGGCAACGGCTTCTTCACTGATCGCCACGAACCGGTCCATCAGGCTCTGGAACACAGCGCTTAGTTCGGGATCGCGGGCGGCCACCATCAGCAGCTCGAACCGAGCACGGGCACGCGACCGCTCTGGTTCCACGGCGGTCCGCATGGCCTGCTCAGCCAACTGCGACAGGAGCGATTCGGTCTTGTTGTCCTCGGTCGCCTTCGCCTCGTTCATCGCCGCGGTGAAATCAGCCACGTCGAGCTGCACCACCCTGTCGGTAGCACCACGCAACAGAGCGGACCGCGTCTGGTAATAAAACGATGTCGTCCCGTCGGCCACCCCTGCGCGGCGGTCCACCCGCAGGTGGGTCAAACCACGCGCCCCATCCTGCGCCAGCAGTTCGATGGCTGCATCGCACAGGTCACGACGCCGCTGCTCGGCGTTGGGCTTTCTTCTCATCGCAGTCAGGGCGTTATCTCGTTGGGCCTCAGGCGAGTTCAATCCTGACAGAGGGTCTATCCAAGGGGATGCCTCCCCTGCTCGGTTGGCTTTCGTCAGTTGGCGTCATCTTCATCCGCTCTATTGAGCGCCAGCGCGATCAATTCGTCGGGGCTTAACGAGTCGATGATTTCGTCGCTGACGCCTCCGTCAGGCAGTCCCTTCTCGCGCTCGCCGGCCAGGAGAAGTAGTTTGTCCAGTAACCCGGCTCGGCGAAGGTCGTGGATGGGAATCTTCCGCAAAACTGACCAAACCTTGTCGTCGTCGGACTCTTCGTGGTAGCTGTGCAGGTGATCGGCGAGGGCGGTCGGGTTCGGGTAGTCGTAGATCAGGGTGGGCGAAAGGGCCAGCCCGGTAGCGTTTTTGAGGTGGTTGCGCAGTTCGGCCGCGGTCGGTGAGTCAAAGCCGAGGTCTTCGAAGGCACGGCCGGGGTCGATGTCGTGACCGCTGGAGTGACCCAAAACGGTTGCCGCCTGCGAGCATACCAACTCCACCAGCTGGCGGTGTTGCTCGTCGGGGGCCAGCCCATGCAGCCGCTGGGCCAATGTCGACATCGACGGTGCGGCCTCGGTGCTGTCCACCCCATCCGAATCGGGCCGTTCCCCCACCACACCCAAACCACCCACATCCCCCAACCCCCCCGAGGAAGCCGCCAACCAAAACCGCCGCCGCTGAAACGCATACGTCGGCAACTCCACCCGCCGCCCCCCCAAACCCGCAAACACCGCCGCCCAATCCACCCCAACACCCGCGACAAACAACCGCCCCGCCGCACCCAGCACCGAGGCCGCTTCCGGGCGGCCCTTGGCCAACGCCACCACCGACACCGGCTCAACAGCAGACAACGACTGCTCGATCAACGCCGTCAAACCACCACCGGGACCCACTTCGACAAACCGGCTCGCCCCCACCGATTCCACCGAGCGCACACCCTCGGCGAAGCGCACCGGCCGGCGCACATGATCAACCCAGTACCGCGCCGACCCGTAACCGGGCCCGGCCAACTCCCCAGTCACATTCGACACCACCGGAATCTGGGGATCCGCCACCGAAACACCCCCGACGATCCCGGCGAACTCATCCAGCATCGGTTCCATCAACGGCGAATGAAACGCATGCGACACCGCCAACCGGCGCACCCGGTGGCCCCGCCGCGCCAACCGATCCGCAACACCGGCCACCGCCGCCTCATCACCAGAAATCACCACCGACCCCGGTGCATTAACCGCCGCGATACCAACACCATCGACCACCAACGGCGCCACGTCTTGCTCACCGGCAGCCACCGCCACCATCACCCCACCCACCGGCAACGCCTGCATCAACCTGCCCCGCGCCGCCACCACCGCCGCCGCATCCTCAAGCGACAACACCCCGGCCACACACGCCGCCGCGATCTCGCCCACCGAATGACCCATCACAAAATCCGGAACAACACCCCACCGCCGCAACAACCCGGCCAACGCCACCTCCACCGCAAACAACGCCGGCTGAGCGAACTCGGTGCTATTCAACAGATCCTCATCACCACCCCACACCACCTGCCGCAACGGCAACCGCACATGCCGATCCACCACATCGGCCACCGCGTCAAACCCCTGCGCGAACACCGGGAACTGCCCATACAACTGGGCCCCCATACCCAGCCACTGCGACCCCTGCCCGGGAAACACAAACACCGTCTTGCCCACCGACCGGGCACGACCCACCACCACACCAGCACCGGGCTCACCGCCAGCCAACCCCGCCAACCCCGCCATCAACTGCCCACGATCAGCCCCCACCACCACCGCCCGATGCTCAAACACCGACCGCGTGCAAACCAACGACCACCCCACATCGACAACACCAAGCTCGCCGCGCTCACCCACATACTCACCCAACCGACGCGCCTGCCCCGCCAACGCCTCCACCGACTTACCCGACACCACCCACGGCACCACCGACATGGCGCCACCTCGATCAGCACCAACACCCTCCACCACCGCAGCCTGCGGAACCTGCTGGACAATCACATGCGCATTCGTGCCGCCCATCCCAAACGACGACACCCCCGCCCGCCGCGGCCCAGGACCAACCGGCCACGGTGTAAGCACGGTATTGACGCGCAGGCCGAGCCTTTCAAGATCAATCCGGGGATTCGCACCGGCGTAGTTGAGGCTTGCCGGGATCGCGCCATTTTCGATTGCCAATACGGTCTTTAACAGGCCCGCGATTCCCGAGGCGCCCCCGGCGTGGCCGATGTTCGTCTTCACTGACCCCACGCATACGGGTCGTTGTCGTTCGGCGAATATCTCACCGAGTGCTGACGCCTCGATCGGGTCACCCATTTCCGTGCCTGCGCCGTGCACTTCGATGTATTGGACCTCGCTGCTATCTAGGCCCGCGCTGGCGAATGCACGCCGTATGACGTCGACTTGCCCTGAGGCCGATGGCACGGTCAACCCCGGCGCGCTACCGCCGGCGTTGCCGACCGCGCTTCCACGAATTATCGCGTGGATTCGATTTCCGTCGTCGAGGGCGGCACGCAAGGGCTTCAACAGAACCAGGGCGCCGCCTTCGCCGCGAACATAGCCATCGGCGCGACCGTCGAACGTATAGGTGTGGCCCGAAGACGACACCGCACCGAATTTCGTTTCGAGCATTGCGGTTTCGCCCGCCAGGTTGAGGTGAATCCCGCCGGCTATTGCCAGCGGCGACCCACCTGAGCGGAGGCTTTCACATGCGAGGTGAACCGCCACCAAGGAAGACGATTGACCCGAATCGACGGTCATGCTTGGCCCGTGCATTCCGAAGGCATACGAGATCCTGTTGGCGATAACTCCTCGGCTGGTGCCGGCAAACGAGTGATGACCAAGGTCATCACCGGCGTCGCGAAGCGTCAGGAACGCGTAGTCGTCGTTCATCGCTCCGATAAAAACCGCGACCCGCTCTGCGTATACCGTTTCCGGAACGACGAGTGAATCTTCCAGCAGTTCCCATGTCAGTTCGAGCGCGAGTCGTTGCCGTGGGTCCATCGCGCACGCCTCGCGCGGCGAGAGGTTGAAAAAGCTGGCGTCGAAGTCGGTGACGTTGTCAATTAACCCTTCTCGACCTTGGTCTGCGCTGTGTTCGGTGTTGGCATCGTTGTCCCGATCTAGGCGTGACCGTTGTGCAGATATGGATTCCGTCGCTTCGAGTCCGTCTCGCAAGATCCCCCAGAAGGCGCGCGGGTTGGACGCGGCGGGGAAGCGGCATGCTAGTCCGATGATTGCTACGTCTGTCGGTCGCAAGCCATCCTCCCTCCTTTGGGGTCTGGGGGAACTGGCGTCATGGGCCTAGTTCTTCGTCGAGGATTGCGAATAGTTGGCTTTCGGTGGCTTGCTGGATGTCGTCGTCGCTGGGCTGGTTGGTGTTGGTGTCGTGTTGGGAGGCCAGGTCGGTGAGGATGGTTTGGATCCTGGATGTGAGTTGGGATTTATCTGATGGGTTCCAGCCCGGTTGGGATGCGAGTGTTTCCAGTTCGCGGGCGACTTCGTTGAACCGTGCCAGCCGGTCTGGTTCATCGGTGCTCACCGACGCAAGTCGGCTGCGCAGGTGATCGGCCAGGGCGGTGGGGGTGGGATAGTCGAAGATCAGGGTGGGCGAAAGCGCCAGCCCGGAAGCATTTTTGAGGCGGTTACGCAGTTCGACCGCGGTCAGTGAGTCAAAGCCGAGATCCTGGAACGCACGGTCGGGGTCGATGTCGGGACTGGCGGAGTTACCCAAAACGGTCGCCGCCTGCGAGCACACCAACTCCACCAGCTGGCGGTGTTGCTCCTCGGGGGCCAGCCCGTGCAGCCGCTGGGCCAGCGCCGACATCGACACGGCGGTGTCGGTGTGGTCGACCCGCCGGCGCACTGGCCGGTGCACCAGTTGGCTAAACAGCGGGGGCAGCGCAACACTGCTGTCACCCAGGGCGGCCGGGTCCAGCCGGGCCGCCACCACAGCGGGGTGATCGATGATCATGGCGGTGTCGAACAACTCCAGGGCCTGCTGAGACGACAGCGCCGCCAGCCCACCGCGATTCATCCGGGCCAGGTCACGGCCACTCAGATGTCTGGTCATCGCGCTGGCCTGTTCCCACAGCCCCCACGCCACAGACACCGCCGCCAGCCCGCCAGCCCGCCGGTGAACGGCCAACCCATCAAGGAAGGTGTTGGCCGCCGCGTAATTACCCTGCCCCGGTGTGCCCATGGTGCCGGCCATCGAGGAAAACACCACAAACGCCGACACGTTCAGATCCCGGGTCAGTTCATGCAGATTCCACGCCGCATCCACTTTGGCCCGCAACACCGTATCGACGCGCTCAGGTGTCAGCGAGGCGATCACCGCATCATCGAGCACCCCGGCGGCATGAATCACCGCGGTCAGCGGATATTCCTCGGGCAGTGCCGCCAACAACCCCGCCACCGCCTCACGATCGCCAACATCGCAGGCCACCACCTGCACCCGCGCCCCCGCCCGCGCCAGCTCAGCCACCAACTCACCCACACCCTCGGCACGCTCACCACGACGACTGGCCAACACCACATGCCGCGCCCCATACCGGCTGACCACATGCCGAGCCACCAATCCACCAGCCATCCCGGTACCACCAGTGATCAACACCGTGCCCGCGGCAAACCCACCGGGCATCGTCAGCACCACCTTGCCGACATGGCGGGCCTGGCTGAGGAACCGGTAAGCCTGCGGAGCGCACCGCACATCCCAGGTCTTTACCGGAAGCCGATGCAACACATCAGCTTCAAACAACCCGACCACCTCGGCCAGCATCTGCCCAATACGCTGCGGGCCGGCCTCCATCAGATCAAACGCCCGATAACCCACCCCAGGATGGGCCTGGGCAACGATCTGCGCGTCACGCAGATCGGTCTTGCCCATCTCGATAAAACGGCCACCCCGCGGCAGCAACCGCAACGACGCATCCACGAAATCACCGGCCAACGAGTTCACCACCACATCCACCCCCCGGCCCCCAGTGGTGGACAAGAATTTCTCCTCAAACCCCAACGTCCGCGAATCCGCGATATGATCCTCGTCAAACCCCATCGCACGCAACGTGTCCCACTTACCACGACTCGCGGTGGCGAAAACCTCCAAACCCCAATGCCGAGCCAGCTGCACCGCCGCCATACCCACCCCACCGGTAGCGGCATGCACCAACACCGACTCCCCCGCCCGCACCCGGGCCAAAACCGCCAACGCGTAATACGCCGTCAAAAACACCACCGGCACACCCGCGGCCTCAACAAACGACCACCCGTGCGGCACCCCGACAACCAAACGCCGATCGACCACCGCCTCCGAACCAGCCACCCCCAACAACCCCATCACCGGATCGCCAACGGCCAAACCGGTCACACCCGGACCAACCTCGACAACCACCCCAGCCCCCTCCGCCCCCAACTCCGCGGGACCCGGATACATCCCCAACGCCACCAACACATCCCGGAAATTGACCCCCACCGCCTGCACCGCCACCCGCACCTGCCCGGCCGCCAACTCCACCCGCGGGCAAGGCTGCACCACCAAATCCTCCAACGTCCCCCCACCACCAGCGGCCAACCGCCACCCCGACTGCCCCTCAGGCAACCCCAACACCGATTGCCCGCTGGCCGACGCCAACCGGGCGGCATACACCGTGCCCCCGCGGATCACCAATTGAGGCTCACCGCAAGCAATCACAGCAGCCAAACCCACCGACCCGTCACTATCGACCAACACCACCCTGCCCGGGTGCTCGGCCTGCGCCGAACGCACCAGCCCCCACACCGCCGCACCAGCCAAATCGGTGACGTCCTCACCGGCCAACCCCACCGCCCCATGAGTCAGCACCACCAACGTGGCCGCCCGATCACCAGCCAACCACGACTGCAACACCTCCAACGCCCGATGGGTGGCCGCATACACCGACGCCACCACACCCCCACCGGCAGACCCCAACTCCCACACCACCACATCCCCACCACCGGCGGCCACACCACCGACACCCGTGTCGACGTCCTCCCACGAGGACACCGACACCCCACCAACATCGTTGCCGCCCAACGACACCGGCGACCACACCACCTCCAGCAGCCCCCGACCCGCCCCACCACCAGCAGCGCGCAGCGCCGCCGACAACTGCTCAACCGACACCGGACGCGTCAGAAGCGCCCGCACCGACAACACCGGCAACCCCACCGGATCAGCCACTTCCACCGACACCGCCCCAGCACCCACCGGCGCTACCCGCACCCGCGCCCGCGAAGCACCCGCGGCATGCAACGACACCCCCTGCCAGGAAAACGGCAACACCATCGAAGCCCCCTCACCGGCCACCCCCATCGCATGCAACGCCGCGTCCAACAACACCGGATGTATCCCAAACCCGCCAACCGTCACACCGGCGTCCTCGGGCACAACAACCTCGGCGAAGAGCTCCGATCCCCGCCGCCACATCGCCCGCAAACCCCGAAACGCCGGACCATACTCATAACCCCGCCCGGCCAACCGCTCATAAGCCCCGGTCACATCCACCGCCGTCGCACCCACCGGCGGCCACACCGACAAATCCGCCCCCACACCAGCCGCCCGCACCCCCAACACACCCTCACCATGCAACACCCACCCCGAATCCGACTGAGCACCAGCCGAATACACCGACACCGCCCGACGCCCCGACTCACCGGCAGCACCCACCACCACCTGAACCCGCACCCCACCAACCGCCGGCAACACCAACGGCGCCGACAACGTCAACTCCTCCACCACCCCACACCCGACCTCATCACCAGCCCGGATAACCAACTCCACAAAACCCGCCCCCGGAAACAACACCACCCCAGCCACCGCATGATCGGCCAACCACGACTGAACAGCCACCGACAACCAACCCGTCAACACCACCCCACCCGAATCCGGCCGCTCCACCACCGCACCCAACAACTCATGCTCGGCCCCCACCACACCCAAACCACCCACATCCCCCAACCCCCCCGAGGAAGCCGCCAACCAAAACCGCCGCCGCTGAAACGCATACGTCGGCAACTCCACCCGCCGCCCCCCCAAACCCGCAAACACCGCCGCCCAATCCACCCCAACACCCGCGACAAACAACCGCCCCGCCGCACCCAGCACCGAGGCCGCTTCCGGGCGGCCCTTGGCCAACGCCACCACCGACACCGGCTCAACAGCAGACAACGACTGCTCGATCAACGCCGTCAAACCACCACCGGGACCCACTTCGACAAACCGGCTCGCCCCCACCGATTCCACCGAGCGCACACCCTCGGCGAAGCGCACCGGCCGGCGCACATGATCAACCCAGTACCGCGCCGACCCGTAACCGGGCCCGGCCAACTCCCCAGTCACATTCGACACCACCGGAATCTGGGGATCCGCCACCGAAACACCCCCGACGATCCCGGCGAACTCATCCAGCATCGGTTCCATCAACGGCGAATGAAACGCATGCGACACCGCCAACCGGCGCACCCGGTGGCCCCGCCGCGCCAACCGATCCGCAACACCGGCCACCGCCGCCTCATCACCAGAAATCACCACCGACCCCGGTGCATTAACCGCCGCGATACCAACACCATCGACCACCAACGGCGCCACGTCTTGCTCACCGGCAGCCACCGCCACCATCACCCCACCCACCGGCAACGCCTGCATCAACCTGCCCCGCGCCGCCACCACCGCCGCCGCATCCTCAAGCGACAACACCCCGGCCACACACGCCGCCGCGATCTCGCCCACCGAATGACCCATCACAAAATCCGGAACAACACCCCACCGCCGCAACAACCCGGCCAACGCCACCTCCACCGCAAACAACGCCGGCTGAGCGAACTCGGTGCTATTCAACAGATCCTCATCACCACCCCACACCACCTGCCGCAACGGCAACCGCACATGCCGATCCACCACATCGGCCACCGCGTCAAACCCCTGCGCGAACACCGGGAACTGCCCATACAACTGGGCCCCCATACCCAGCCACTGCGACCCCTGCCCGGGAAACACAAACACCGTCTTGCCCACCGACCGGGCACGACCCACCACCACACCAGCACCGGGCTCACCGCCAGCCAACCCCGCCAACCCCGCCATCAACTGCCCACGATCAGCCCCCACCACCACCGCCCGATGCTCAAACACCGACCGCGTGCAAACCAACGACCACCCCACATCGACAACACCAAGCTCGCCGCGCTCACCCACATACTCACCCAACCGACGCGCCTGCCCCGCCAACGCCTCCACCGACTTACCCGACACCACCCACGGCACCACCGACATGGCGCCACCTCGATCAGCACCAACACCCTCCACCACCGCAGCCTGCGGAGCCTGCTGGACAATCACATGCGCATTCGTGCCGCTGATCCCAAACGACGACACCCCCGCCCGCCGCGGCCCAGGACCAACCGGCCACGGCCGCGACTCGGTCAACAACGACACCGACCCCGCCGACCAATCCACATGCGGGGTAGGCACATCCACATGCAACGTCTTGGGCATCACCCCATGGCGCATCGCCTGCACCATCTTGATCACCCCGGCCACCCCCGCCGCGGCCGACGTATGACCCATATTCGACTTAATCGACCCCAACCACACCGGCCGATCCGCCGGTCGACCCTGCCCATAGGTCGCCAAAATCGCCTGCGCCTCAATCGGATCACCCAGCATGGTGCCCGTCCCATGCCCCTCCACCACATCCACATCAGCCGCGCTGATCCCCGCACTGGCCAACGCCGCCCGAATCACCCGCTGCTGCGACGGCCCATTGGGCGCCGTCAGCCCGTTGGAGGCGCCATCCTGATTCACCGCCGACCCCCGCACCACCGCCAACACCGGATGACCCAACCGCCGCGCATCGGCCAACCGCTCCACCACCAGCGCCCCCGCACCCTCCGCCCACCCCGTCCCGTCGGCGGCACCCGCGAACGCCTTACACCGCCCATCAGCGGCCAACGCCCGCTGCCGACTGAACTCGATAAAAGCTGCCGGCGTGGCCATCACCGTCACCCCACCCACCAACGCCAAATCACACTCCCCCAACCGCAACGA
Source organism: uncultured Actinomycetota bacterium (assembly GCA_963811535.1). GTDB lineage: Bacteria > Actinomycetota > Actinomycetes > Mycobacteriales > Mycobacteriaceae > Mycobacterium. The sequence goes on from CAWERF010000006.1 coordinate 2,380,339, forward strand.
CTGCACCGCCAAATGCAACGCCACCAACGACGACGAACACGCGGTATCCACCGACACCGCCGGCCCCTCCAACCCCAACACATACGCCACCCGCCCCGACGCCACACTCAACGTCGAACCGGTCAACACGTATCCCTCGAGGTCGCCGGACACTTGGCGCCCCTGGCCGCCATAGCCGTTGAGGATTACCCCGGCGAACACGCCCGTCGCCGACCCCCGCAACCCAGCCGGATCAATCCCCGCCCGCTCCAACGCCTCCCACGACACCTCCAACAACAACCGCTGCTGCGGATCCATCGCCAGCACCTCGCTGGGCGCGATCCCAAAAAACCCGGCATCAAAACCGGCCACATCCTCCAAAAACCCACCCGAACGCGTATACGACTTGCCCACCGCATCCGGATCAGGATCAAACAACCCCCCCAAATCCCAACCCCGATCCACCGGAAAACCCGACACCACATCACGACCCCCCACCACCATCTCCCACAACCCCTCCGGCGAATCCACCCCACCCGGATACCGACACCCCATCCCCACCACCGCCACCGGCTCGGACAGCTTTGCTTCTAACTCGGTAAGGCGTTGTCGTGTGCGTCGTAAATCAGCTGTGAGACGCTTCAGGTAATCAACATGCTTTGTGGTACCCGACATCGTCCCTCCTTTGGGGTCTGGGGGAACTGGCGTCATGGGCCTAGTTCTTCGTCGAGGATTGCGAATAGTTGGCTTTCGGTGGCTTGCTGGATGTCGTCGTCGCTGGGCTGGTTGGTGTTGGTGTCGTGTTGGGAGGCCAGGTCGGTGAGGATGGTTTGGATCCTGGATGTGAGTTGGGATTTATCTGATGGGTTCCAGCCCGGTTGGGATGCGAGTGTTTCCAGTTCGCGGGCGACTTCGTTGAACCGTGCCAGCCGGTCTGGTTCATCGGTGCTCACCGACGCAAGTCGGCTGCGCAGGTGATCGGCCAGGGCGGTGGGGGTGGGATAGTCGAAGATCAGGGTGGGCGAAAGCGCCAGCCCGGAAGCATTTTTGAGGCGGTTACGCAGTTCGACCGCGGTCAGTGAGTCAAAGCCGAGATCCTGGAACGCACGGTCGGGGTCGATGTCGGGACTGGCGGAGTTACCCAAAACGGTCGCCGCCTGCGAGCACACCAACTCCACCAGCTGGCGGTGTTGCTCCTCGGGGGCCAGCCCGTGCAGCCGCTGGGCCAGCGCCGACATCGACACGGCGGTGTCGGTGTGGTCGACCCGCCGGCGCACTGGCCGGTGCACCAGTTGGCTAAACAGCGGGGGCAGCGCAACGCTGCTGTCACCCAGGGCGGCCGGGTCCAGCCGGGCCGCCACCACAGCGGGGTGATCGATGATCATGGCGGTGTCGAACAACTCCAGGGCCTGCTGAGACGACAGCGCCGCCAGCCCACCGCGATTCATCCGGGCCAGGTCACGGCCACTCAGATGTCTGGTCATCGCGCTGGCCTGTTCCCACAGCCCCCACGCCACAGACACCGCCGCCAGCCCGCCAGCCCGCCGGTGAACGGCCAACCCATCAAGGAAGGTGTTGGCCGCCGCGTAATTACCCTGCCCCGGTGTGCCCATGGTGCCGGCCATCGAGGAAAACACCACAAACGCCGACACGTTCAGATCCCGGGTCAGTTCATGCAGATTCCACGCCGCATCCACTTTGGCCCGCAACACCGTATCGACGCGCTCAGGTGTCAGCGAGGCGATCACCGCATCATCGAGCACCCCGGCGGCATGAATCACCGCGGTCAGCGGATATTCCTCGGGCAGTGCCGCCAACAACCCCGCCACCGCCTCACGATCGCCAACATCGCAGGCCACCACCTGCACCCGCGCCCCCGCCCGCGCCAGCTCAGCCACCAACTCACCCACACCCTCGGCACGCTCACCACGACGACTGGCCAACACCACATGCCGCGCCCCATACCGGCTGACCACATGCCGAGCCACCAATCCACCAGCCATCCCGGTACCACCAGTGATCAACACCGTGCCCGCGGCAAACCCACCGGGCATCGTCAGCACCACCTTGCCGACATGGCGGGCCTGGCTGAGGAACCGGTAAGCCTGCGGAGCGCACCGCACATCCCAGGTCTTTACCGGAAGCCGATGCAACACATCAGCTTCAAACAACCCGACCACCTCGGCCAGCATCTGCCCAATACGCTGCGGGCCGGCCTCCATCAGATCAAACGCCCGATAACCCACCCCAGGATGGGCCTGGGCAACGATCTGCGCGTCACGCAGATCGGTCTTGCCCATCTCGATAAAACGGCCACCCCGCGGCAGCAACCGCAACGACGCATCCACGAAATCACCGGCCAACGAGTTCACCACCACATCCACCCCCCGGCCCCCAGTGGTGGACAAGAATTTCTCCTCAAACCCCAACGTCCGCGAATCCGCGATATGATCCTCGTCAAACCCCATCGCACGCAACGTGTCCCACTTACCACGACTCGCGGTGGCGAAAACCTCCAAACCCCAATGCCGAGCCAGCTGCACCGCCGCCATACCCACCCCACCGGTAGCGGCATGCACCAACACCGACTCCCCCGCCCGCACCCGGGCCAAAACCGCCAACGCGTAATACGCCGTCAAAAACACCACCGGCACACCCGCGGCCTCAACAAACGACCACCCGTGCGGCACCCCGACAACCAAACGCCGATCGACCACCGCCTCCGAACCAGCCACCCCCAACAACCCCATCACCGGATCGCCAACGGCCAAACCGGTCACACCCGGACCAACCTCGACAACCACCCCAGCCCCCTCCGCCCCCAACTCCGCGGGACCCGGATACATCCCCAACGCCACCAACACATCCCGGAAATTGACCCCCACCGCCTGCACCGCCACCCGCACCTGCCCGGCCGCCAACTCCACCCGCGGGCAAGGCTGCACCACCAAATCCTCCAACGTCCCCCCACCACCAGCGGCCAACCGCCACCCCGACTGCCCCTCAGGCAACCCCAACACCGATTGCCCGCTGGCCGACGCCAACCGGGCGGCATACACCGTGCCCCCGCGGATCACCAATTGAGGCTCACCGCAAGCAATCACAGCAGCCAAACCCACCGACCCGTCACTATCGACCAACACCACCCTGCCCGGGTGCTCGGCCTGCGCCGAACGCACCAGCCCCCACACCGCCGCACCAGCCAAATCGGTGACGTCCTCACCGGCCAACCCCACCGCCCCATGAGTCAGCACCACCAACGTGGCCGCCCGATCACCAGCCAACCACGACTGCAACACCTCCAACGCCCGATGGGTGGCCGCATACACCGACGCCACCACACCCCCACCGGCAGACCCCAACTCCCACACCACCACATCCCCACCACCGGCGGCCACACCACCGACACCCGTGTCGACGTCCTCCCACGAGGACACCGACACCCCACCAACATCGTTGCCGCCCAACGACACCGGCGACCACACCACCTCCAGCAGCCCCCGACCCGCCCCACCACCAGCAGCGCGCAGCGCCGCCGACAACTGCTCAACCGACACCGGACGCGTCAGAAGCGCCCGCACCGACAACACCGGCAACCCCACCGGATCAGCCACTTCCACCGACACCGCCCCAGCACCCACCGGCGCTACCCGCACCCGCGCCCGCGAAGCACCCGCGGCATGCAACGACACCCCCTGCCAGGAAAACGGCAACACCATCGAAGCCCCCTCACCGGCCACCCCCATCGCATGCAACGCCGCGTCCAACAACACCGGATGTATCCCAAACCCGCCAACCGTCACACCGGCGTCCTCGGGCACAACAACCTCGGCGAAGAGCTCCGATCCCCGCCGCCACATCGCCCGCAAACCCCGAAACGCCGGACCATACTCATAACCCCGCCCGGCCAACCGCTCATAAGCCCCGGTCACATCCACCGCCGTCGCACCCACCGGCGGCCACACCGACAAATCCGCCCCCACACCAGCCGCCCGCACCCCCAACACACCCTCACCATGCAACACCCACCCCGAATCCGACTGAGCACCAGCCGAATACACCGACACCGCCCGACGCCCCGACTCACCGGCAGCACCCACCACCACCTGAACCCGCACCCCACCAACCGCCGGCAACACCAACGGCGCCGACAACGTCAACTCCTCCACCACCCCACACCCGACCTCATCACCAGCCCGGATAACCAACTCCACAAAACCCGCCCCCGGAAACAACACCACCCCAGCCACCGCATGATCGGCCAACCACGACTGAACAGCCACCGACAACCAACCCGTCAACACCACCCCACCCGAATCCGGCCGCTCCACCACCGCACCCAACAACTCATGCTCGGCCCCCACCACACCCAAACCACCCACATCCCCCAACCCCCCCGAGGAAGCCGCCAACCAAAACCGCCGCCGCTGAAACGCATACGTCGGCAACTCCACCCGCCGCCCCCCCAAACCCGCAAACACCGCCGCCCAATCCACCCCAACACCCGCGACGTGGGCCTGTCCTACCGACATCCAAAACCGGTCAAGCCCACCGTCATCGCGACCGAGGGACGGAATGACGATCGGTTCATCGGAAGGATCATGGACACAATCGGCGAAGGTATCTTCGATGCCGGCTATCAACACCGGGTGCGGACTGGATTCGATGAACACCCGATACCCCCGGTCGCAGGCGCTGCGTACAGCCCGTTCGAACTGCACCGTCTGTCGGATGCTGCGGTACCAGTACTCGGCATTCAAACCGGCGGTGTCCAGCGGCTCACCTGTCACCGTCGAGAAAAACTTCACCGAAGAAGAACGCGGCTCAATATCGGCCAGCGCCTCGGCGAGAGGCTCGCGGATCGCGTCGACCTGCACCGAGTGCGACGCATAGTCCACATCGATCCGGCGGATACGAACATCGTCGGCCGCACAGCGCTGCGTCAACTCCTCAAGAGCGTCGACCTCGCCGGAAACCACCACGGCCGAAACACCGTTGACCGCAGCGATATTGAGTCGATCTCCGCACTGGGCCACCAACTCCTGCGCGCGCTGCAGCCCACACCCGACCGAAGCCATGCCCCCCGCGCCCGACAGCCGAAGCAACAACCGGCTTCGCAGCGCCACCACCGCCGCCGCATCCTCAAGCGACAACGCGCCGGCCACACACGCCGCCGCGATCTCGCCCTGCGAATGCCCGATCACCGCGTCGGGAACCACACCCACCGAGCGCCACAGCTCGGCCAACGACACCATGATCGCCCACAGCACCGGCTGCACCACGTCCACCCGATCCAGCCCCGGCGCACCCGCCGCCCCTTGCACGACATCGATCAACGACCACTCCACGTGCTCACCGAGCGCCTTACCACAGCAACGCATCTGCTCGGCGAACACCGGCGAGGCATCCAACAGTTGGGCCCCCATGCCCAGCCACTGCGACCCCTGCCCGGGAAACACAAACACCGTCTTGCCCACCGACCGGGCACGACCCACCACCACACCAGCACCGGGCTCACCGCCAGCCAACCCCGCCAACCCCGCCATCAACTGCCCACGATCAGCCCCCACCACCACCGCCCGATGCTCAAACACCGACCGCGTGCAAACCAACGACCACCCCACATCGACAACACCAAGCTCGCCGCGCTCACCCACATACTCACCCAACCGACGCGCCTGCCCCGCCAACGCCTCCACCGACTTACCCGACACCACCCACGGCACCACCGACATGGCGCCACCTCGATCAGCACCAACACCCTCCACCACCGCAGCCTGCGGAGCCTGCTGGACAATCACATGCGCATTCGTGCCGCTGATCCCAAACGACGACACCCCCGCCCGCCGCGGCCCAGGACCAACCGGCCACGGCCGCGACTCGGTCAACAACGACACCGACCCCGCCGACCAATCCACATGCGGGGTAGGCACATCCACATGCAACGTCTTGGGCATCACCCCATGGCGCATCGCCTGCACCATCTTGATCACCCCGGCCACCCCCGCCGCGGCCGACGTATGACCCATATTCGACTTAATCGACCCCAACCACACCGGCCGATCCGCCGGTCGACCCTGCCCATAGGTCGCCAAAATCGCCTGCGCCTCAATCGGATCACCCAGCATGGTGCCCGTCCCATGCCCCTCCACCACATCCACATCAGCCGCGCTGATCCCCGCACTGGCCAACGCCGCCCGAATCACCCGCTGCTGCGACGGCCCATTGGGCGTCGCCAGCCCGTTGGAGGCGCCATCCTGATTCACCGCCGACCCCCGCACCACCGCCAACACCGGATGACCCAACCGCCGCGCATCGGCCAACCGCTCCACCACCAGCGCCCCCGCACCCTCTGAAAACCCGGTCCCGTCGGCGGCACCCGCGAACGCCTTACACCGCCCATCAGCGGCCAACGCCCGCTGCCGACTGAACTCCACAAACATCGCCGGCGTGGCCATCACCGTCACCCCACCCACCAACGCCAAATCACACTCCCCCAACCGCAACGACTGCACCGCCAAATGCAACGCCACCAACGACGACGAACACGCGGTATCCACCGACACCGCCGGCCCCTCCAACCCCAACACATACGCCACCCGCCCCGACGCCACACTCAACGTCGAACCGCGGAGCCCATACCTCTCCAGGTCTGCCGGAACCCGACCCTGGCCGCCGTACGAACCGTGGAACACCCCGGCGAACACGCCCGTCGCCGACCCCCGCAACCCAGCCGGATCAATCCCCGCCCGCTCCAACGCCTCCCACGACACCTCCAACAACAACCGCTGCTGCGGATCCATCGCCAGCACCTCGCTGGGCGCGATCCCAAAAAACCCGGCATCAAAACCGGCCACATCCTCCAAAAACCCACCCGAACGCGTATACGACTTGCCCACCGCATCCGGATCAGGATCAAACAACCCCCCCAAATCCCAACCCCGATCCACCGGAAAACCCGACACCACATCACGACCCCCCACCACCATCTCCCACAACCCCTCCGGCGAATCCACCCCACCCGGATACCGACACCCCATCCCCACCACCGCCACCGGCTCAGAGGTCAACGCCAGGTACTCGCGGTTCTCTCGCTTCAACCGCTCGTTTTCCTTGAGAGATTTGCGGAGGGCCTCAATCAGCTCGTCTTGATTGCTGTGCACAGAACCCAGCCTTTCGTGTTACTCAAACGATCGGGTGAGGATCATCGCGATTGTCACCGCCACATTGCGGTGCTGCGGCGGGTGGCTGACCAAAACGGTTGAGCGGCGCTGCATCGCGTCCTTGCCCCAACAGGGCGGCCGAGCACTAGAGCACATCGCGTCGCATGCCGTCGTTGCGGCCAAGCTCCCGATCGAATTTTCGCCGTTTCGTCGCCATCACTTCCTCGAGGCGATGTCTCTACGGTAGGGGAAGCCCACAGGCGCACATATCCAAATACCTAGTCACTGGCGGATCAGTGCCAGCGCAGCAACACGAGCTCAGAACAGAATCCGGGACCCATCGCCATCATCAGCCCGAGGCTGTCGCTGGGCGGCGGTTTGGCGATGGTGTCGCGCAAGACATACAGCACCGATGCCGACGAGAGATTACCGATCTCGCCAAGGGAGCGCCAGGTCAGTTCGAGTGCATCCGGAGACAGGTCAAGGCTCTCGGTGATCGCGTCGATGATCTTGGGACCGCCCGGATGGCATACCCAGGCGCCGATATCGGCGGTATTCAGGCCGTGCATGGCAAGGAACGTGGTGACGTCATCGGCCAGATAGCGCTCGACAACTTCCGCGAGGTCCCGAGACAGGACAAGTTCGAACCCGGAGGCACCGACGTCATAGCCCATTGTGCGGAGGGAATCCGGGTAGAGATTGCTGCACGAGTCAAGGACGTCGGGCCCGCCGGCGCGGACCTGTTCGGCGCGACGCGCGCCGAGCGCCACCACCGCCGCTGCTCCATCAGCAAACAACGCACTCCCGACCAGACCCGCCAGAGATGGTTTGTATCCCGGGTAGGTCAGCGAGCACAGCTCTACTGACACCAGGACTGCCACGTCGTCTGGCGCACCGCGCAGATAGTCGTTCAGTCGAGCCACCCCCGCTGCCCCGGCCACGCAGCCCAGGCCGAAGATCGGCACCCGGCGCACATTGGGGCGCAGGCCAAGCCGTCCGGCGATGCGGGCATCCAGCGACGGCACTGCGACGCCGGTGACCGTCGTCGTGACGATCAGGTCGACGTCCTGCGGTTGCAGGCCCGCCTCATCGAGCGCACCCTCGAGCGCCGCACACCCAAGTTCCACCGCTTTATCAACAAAAATCGCGTTCGCCTCGCCGAAGTCGGTCAGCGACGGGTACCTCTCCAGCGGTAGTACCAGGTGGCGACTATTTACCTTGGCGCTGGCGTGCAGCTGCCGAACTATGTCCTCGTAACCCTCGAAATCAGGAATGCTGACGAACGAGTCGGTGAGCTCACTCTGGGAATAGCGGTGCGGTGGCAGCGCGCCGAAGACACTTGCGATAACGCTCATAGTCCCCACCCTTTAGATACGAAATTCAAGGCCGAAAGGTTCAACCGGATGGCTTAGAGCTGCAAGTTTAGTCCGCGTCGTTTTGGGCCCGGCAAAGGACCCGGGTTAACGCGCTCGCACCGTGGAGCGCCATCGTGCTAGCTGGCGGATCACCGCTCACCGCTGCTCGATTCGCCCAACCTGTCGGTGAGTACGCGTAACGTGCGCACCATGGCAGCTGCGCGGCGGTATCGCAGGCAAACCGCAGGCAAGCGCCCTAGCGACCTGCGAAGCGGAGCTGCATGCGTCCATGAACGTGTTTGAACGCCGTTTCGTAGGATTTTGCCCCACAGTCTCGTCCGGTCGTTCTAATGGCCCGAGGGCAGCCACGTCAGTGCGACGTGGCTGTGAGATAGAAGTGTGAGATAGAAGAAAGAGCCGCATGGTCATTCGGCCGTATCGGAGGATGAGGGCCGAAGGAGGAGAGACATGGCGACTGACAGACCCATGCAGCTCGGCATGGTTGGGCTGGGCCGGATGGGATCCAACCTGGTCCGGCGGCTGATGCGCGACGGGCACCGCTGCGTCGTCTACGACGTGAACGCCGACGCCGTCAAGGAGCTCGAGGGAGAAGGAGCAACCGGAACCGCGTCGCTGGAGGAGCTCGTCGCAAAGCTGGAGAAGCCTCGCGCCGTCTGGCTCATGCTCCCGGCGGCCATTGTGGACCCGACGCTGGAGGCGCTCGTGCCGCTGCTGGAGCCCGCTGACGCGGTGATCGACGGGGGGAACTCCTATTACCGCGACGACATAACCAGGGCCAAGCAGCTGGTGGCGAAGAACGTCCACTACGTGGACTGCGGAACCAGCGGCGGGGTGTGGGGACTCGAACGCGGCTACTGCCTGATGATCGGCGGGGAGAGGGAGGTCGTGACCCGGCTGGACCCCATCTTCAAGACGATCGCCCCCGGGGCCGGTTCCGCGGAGCCCACCCCGAGCCGTGGCGCGCGCGGCGGCACGGCTCCCGACGGGTACCTGCACTGCGGCCCGAGCGGCGCGGGGCACTTCGTGAAGATGGTTCACAACGGGGTCGAATACGGGATGATGGCGGCCATCGCCGAAGGTCTGAGCATCATCAAACACGCCAATGCAGGCAAGGTGGACCGCACGGTCGACGCCGAAACCACGCCGCTACGCGATCCATGGGCCTATCAGTACGACATCGACGTCGGCGAGGTGGCCGAGGTCTGGCGGAGGGGATCTGTGGTCGGGTCGTGGCTGGTCGACTTGATCGCCGACGCGTTCGCCCGCTCACCCGAGCTCGACGACTTCGCTGGGCGGGTCTCCGACTCGGGAGAGGGCAGATGGACAGTGCTCGCCGCCGTGGATGAGGCGGTTCCGGCCCCCGTCATCACGACATCGCTTTACGAGCGGTTCCAGTCGCGACAGCTCGGGGAGTTCACCGACAAGATCCTGTCGGCGATGCGCAGCGAATTCGGCGGTCACGCCGAGCGGAAGTAGTTTCCCGGCGCGAGGACAAGGAGTGCCATGACTTCACCGGCGAGCGCGCCCGCGGATGTTCTGGTGATCTTCGGCATCACCGGCGATCTGGCGAAGAAGATGACCTTCCGCTCGCTGTACCGTCTGGAGCGGCGCGGGATGCTGGACTGCCCGATCATCGGCGTTGCCCGCGTCGACTGGTCCAGCGCGAACCTCCGGGACCACGCACGCCGCGCGATTGAGGACGCCGGCGAGACGATCGACGAAGACGTGTTCCAGCGCTTCGCCGAACGTCTCTCGATGGTGTCCGGTGATTCTGGGGACCCGAAGACCTATGACCGAGTCGCCAAGGCGATGAAGGGGAAGCACACCCCGGTCTTCTACCTTGAGATCCCGCCGTCGCTGTTCGGTCAGGTCGTCGAGGGCTTGGCTCATGCCAACCTCACCCCCCGCGCCCGAGTGGTCGTGGAGAAGCCGTTCGGCCACGACCTGGCCTCGGCCCGGGCGCTGAACGACCAGCTGAGCAGGCTGCTCGAAGAGTGGCAGATCCTCCGCATCGACCACTTTCTCGGCAAGGAACCGGCCATGGACATCCTGTTCCTCCGGTTCGCAAACTCCATCTTCGAGCCACTGTGGAATCGCGACCGCATCCAGTCTGTGCAGATCACCATGGCCGAGAACTTCGGGGTAGAGGACCGGGGCAGCTTCTACGACCCGGTCGGGGCGCTGCGCGACGTCGTGCAGAACCACCTGCTCCAGCTCGTCGGGCTGTTCGCCTCCGAGCCACCGAGCACGGCCGATGCCGACGGGCAGCGAGACAAGCGGGTGGAGGTGTTCCGGGCGATGCCCTCGGCGGACCCGAAACATTACGTGCGCGGCCAGTACGACGGGTATCAAAAAGTGGCGGGGGTGAGCCCGGGCTCGCAGACTGAGACGTTCGCGGCGCTGCGGCTGGAGATCGACAACTGGCGCTGGTCCGGGGTGCCTTTCTTCGTCCGGGCGGGTAAGGCCCTTCCGGTGCGAGCCACCGAAATACGGGTCATCTTCAAGCGGCCGCCGAAATTGGCGTTCGCGCCACACACGCCGGATCCGGACGAGCTCATCCTACGGATCGATCCCAACCCGGGTGCTGACCTGGTCATACAGGCGAAAGAACCGGGCAAAAACACGACCCGGACGGTCGATCTCTCGCTGATCTTCTCTGAGGAGCTCGGGGAGGCACCTGAGCCTTATGAGCGCCTTCTTTACGACGCGATGCACGACGATGCCAGCCACTTCACCCGGGAGGACGGCGTCGAGGAGACCTGGCGCGTCGTGCAGCCGCTGCTTGACGCGCCACCGCCGGTCGATGCCTACCAGCCTGGATCGTGGGGCCCCGCCAGCGCCGACAAGTTGCTGTCCGGACACCCGGGTTGGCGCGCGCCCTGGCTTCACTCGCACCGTTAAACGGGTGAGCGGTTCGCGTAACCAGGTGGGGCCGTGAACCTGCCGTTAACAGCGGAGATAGCTGCACGTTCCGCCCGGTACATACACTTCGACGTGGCTAGACCCTGACGATCCACTGCCGAGGAGAGGTCGACGGATGAGCCAGTTAGCGAGTATGGGCGGGGACACCTCAGCGGACAACGTGAGTGGGAGCCGAGGCGAAACCCGCGCCCCCGAGTCCTACGTGCTTGACGATGTAAAAGGGCCCCTGACGCGCGATGAGCTCGCTGCGATCGACGCCTGGTGGCGCGCCGCGAATTACCTTGCGGTGGGCCAGATATACCTGCTCGACAATCCCCTGCTGCACGAACCTTTGACGGCTGAGCAGATCAAGCCGCGGCTGCTCGGACATTTCGGCACGGTTCCAGGGCTGAACCTGGTCTGGGCGCACGCCAACAGGCAGATCGTCCGCAGAGACCTCAACGCGGTGTTCGTCGCCGGGCCGGGCCACGGCGGACCCGGCCCCAACGCGTGCGGTTGGCTCGAAGGCGCCTACTCCGAGTTGTACAGCCACATCAGCCAAGACGCCGACGGCATGAAGCGCTTCTTCGCGCAGTTCTCGTTCCCCGGCGGGGTCCCCAGCCACTGCGCCCCGGAAACCCCGGGCTCATTTCACGAAGGCGGCGAACTCGGGTACTCGCTGCTGCACGCGTTCGGCGCGGCATTCGACAACCCCGATTTGACCGTCTTCTGCGTCGTCGGCGACGGCGAGGCGGAGACCGGGCCGTTGGCCACAAGCTGGCATGCCAATACGTTCTTGAATCCGGCCCGCGACGGCGCCGTCCTGCCCATCCTCGCCCTGAACGAATACAAAATCGCCAACCCGACCATCCTCGCCCGCATCCCCAAATCCCAGCTGCTCGAGCTGCTCAGGGGCTATGGCTACGAGCCCCACGTGGTGGCCGGCAACAACCCCGCAGCGGTGCACCAAGCGATGACGACGGCCCTCGACGCTTGCCTCGACCGCATCGCCGAGCTCAAGCGGGCCGCGCGCGCAGACGCCGGTCCGTACCGCTGGCCGATGATCGTGCTGCACACACCCAAGGGTTGGACATGTCCGCCGGTGGTGGACGGTCAACAGGTAGAGGGCACCTTCCGAGCGCATCAAGTGCCGTTGCCCGCGGCGCGGACAAACGAGCAACATCGCCACGTTCTCGAGCAGTGGCTGCGGTCCTATAAACCCGAGGAGCTGTTCGACGACAGCGGGCGCCCGGTGCGCGAGCTGCTCGAGATCGCCCCGAAGGGCGAGCGGCGCATGAGCGCCAACCCGGTAGCGAACGGCGGCGCCAACCGTCGGGACCTGAACCTGCCCGATTGGCGCGAATACGGGGTCGACGTCGCGACCCCCGGGACCACCGCGCACGAAGCCACCCGGGTGCTCGGCGGCTGGCTGCGCGACGTCACCGCACAGAACCCGTCGAACTTCCTCACATTCGCGCCAGACGAGTTGGCCAGCAACCGACTTCAGGACATCCTCGAGGTCACCGGCCGCGACTGGCAGGCCCTGATCGGCGAATTCGACGAGAAACTCGATCCCAAGGGCCGGGTGATCGAGGTGCTATCCGAGCACATGTGCCAGGGGCTGCTCGAGGGATACCTCCTGACCGGACGCCACGGCCTGTTCACCTGCTATGAGGCGTTCATCCACATCGTCGACGCGATGTTCAACCAGCACGCGAAATGGCTCGAAGCCAGCTCGCAGGTGTCGTGGCGACGACCCATTGCCAGCCTCAATTACCTTCTCTCATCGCATGTTTGGCGCCAGGACCACAACGGGTTCACCCACCAGGACCCGGGCTTCCTCGACGTGGTGATGAACAAGCGTCCCGAGATTGTGCGGGTCTACCTGCCGCCGGACGCGAACACCTTGCTTTCCACCTACGACCACTGCCTGCGATCGAAGCAGTACGTCAATGTGGTGGTGGCCGGCAAGCAGCCCCAGCTCGACTGGTTGTCCGTGGAAGATGCGGCGTTGCATTGCGCGCGCGGTGCCGGCATCTGGCCGTGGGCCGGCCACAACGACGACGACGGGACCGTGCCCGACGTGGTACTGGCGTGCGCCGGCGACGTCCCCACGCTCGAAACCCTTGCGGCAGCTGCGATCCTGCGCGAGCGACTGCCCGATCTGCGGGTCCGCGTGGTCAACGTCGTCGACCTGATGCGATTGCTGCCCGAGACCGAACACCCCCACGGGCTCCCCGATAGCGAGTTCGACACCCTGTTTACCAAGGATCGGCCGGTCATCTTCGCGTTCCACGGCTACCCGTGGCTGATTCACCGCCTGAGCTACCGGCGCACCAACCACTCCGAGCTGCATGTGCGCGGCTACAAGGAACGCGGCACGACCACCACGCCGTTCGACATGGTGATGCTCAACGACCTGGACCGCTATCACTTGGTCATCGACGTGATCGACCGCGTACCGACGCTTGGCGCCCGCGCCGCGACACTGCGCCAAGACATGGTCGACGCCCGGTTGCGGGCCAGGACTTACACCCGTGAGCACGGCGCCGACATTCCCGACGTGGCGGACTGGACCTGGCCCGGGTGAGACATCGCTCACCCATTACGGGTAAACCTGGATACATGGATGTCGGGTTTATCGGGTTGGGTCAAATGGGTTCGGGCATGGCCAGAAACCTCGTCAAGGCGGGTCACAGCGTGACCGTCTACAACCGATCACGAGAAAAAATGGAACCGCTGACCCGTGAGGGTGCACGCGCCGCGGCCACCGTCGCCGATGCATGTCGGGGTGACGTGGTGATCACGATGCTGGCCGACGACGCCGCCGTGGAAGCCGTCGCTTTCGCCGACGACGGCATCCTCGCGTCGCTGTCGGAGGGGGCGACTCATGTCTCGTCGAGCACGATCAGCACCGCGCTCTCGCAGCGCATGACCCAGGCGCACGCCGACGCCGGCCAGAACTTCGTCGCCGCACCGGTATTCGGGAGGCCCGATGCGGCCGCCGCCGGGAAGCTGTTCGTCCTCGTCGCCGGCGAGCCGGGGGTCATCGAGAACGTGTCCTCGCTCTTCGACGCGATCGGCCAGCGCACATTCACCATCGGCGATACGCCGAAGAACGCCAACCTCGTGAAGATCAGCGGCAATTTCCTCATCGCCGTGGTGATCGAGTCCCTCGGCGAAGCCATGGCGCTCGTCGGCAAGGCCGGGGTCGACAAGCACGCCTACCTTGAAGTCCTCACGTCCACGCTGTTCGCCGCCCCCGTGTACAAAACCTACGGCGGCCTCATCGCCGGTGAGAATTTCGAACCGCCGGGATTTGCGGCGCCGCTCGGCCTCAAGGACGTCCGCTTGGCTCTCACCTCCGGAGAGGAGCTGCGGGTACCGCTGCCGTTCGCCAGCCTGGTGCGCGATCGCTTCGTCACGCTGCTGGCACACGGCGGCGAAAACCTGGACTGGTCCGCAGTCGGCAGCCTGGCGGCGTGGGAGGCCGCGGCGGGGACCCTCAAGACGTCGACCCTTTAGTTCACCACCCCGCGCAGTCCCTCCGCACCGAACACAGGCTCCAGCATCGCGGTGAAATCGGGTCCACGCCGCAGGCACTGACCGCCGTCGACGTTGATGATCTGACCGGTGATCCAGCCGGCGGCGTCGCTGAGCAGGAACAGTGCCAACGCCGCGATGTCCTCAACCTCACCGACACGCGGTAGCGGGGTGTTGATCTGATAGTCGTCGAACACCGCCGGCGTCTGCATGACTGGCGCAACGAGATCGGTGCGGGTCAACCCCGGGCGAATCCCGTTGACGCGCACCCACGACGGGCCCAGTTCGTCGGCGGCGACCATCATCAAGTTGTCGATTCCGGCCTTGGTCGGTCCGTACGCGCCGAACCAGCGGTGGGTGTTGGAGGACGCGATCGACGAAATCGCGATGAACGACCCGCCGCCGCCGCGCACGAGTTCCCGTGCCGCGTGCTTCAGCACGTACATGGTTCCGTTGACGTTGAGGTCCACGGTGCGACGCCACGCTTCGGAGTCGACCTGCGTGATCGGCCCGATCGTCTCCGACCCACCCGCGCAGTGCACAGCCCCGTGCAGCCGGCCGGTCCAAGCCGTCGCCGCGTCGACAACCCGGCTCACCTCGTCCTCGTTGGTGACGTCGGCCGGTTCGTAGAGCACCGAGCCGGGGCCCTTCGCCTTGATGTCGTCGGCGGCGGCGGACAGCCTGTCGGCGTTGCGGCCGACGATCATGACCTTCGCGCCCGCGCCGACGAGCGCCTCGGCAACACCCTTGCCGATACCGCTGCCACCGCCGGTGACAAGGTATGTCCGGTCCGTCAACAACAGCTGCACCGCAACCCCTTAGGCCGAAACTGGAACAGGTTCCAGTAATGGAACCACGTCCGATGGATTCCGCACAGCGGTTATGGCGTGTCCTTGCGGGAAAGAGCCGGCGGCCCGGCGGTGCGCCAATCCTCGACTTCCGGCGGCCTGGCCACTGCCATCCTGTCGTCGTAGTACGCGCTCCAGTGGGCATGGCCGAGCTCGTGTATGTGGAAGGTGTGCCGGAGCGCCTCGGTGAATCCCATGGTGTCGGCGGCCGCGTTGACCGAATCCTTCACCAGCAGCGCGGCAATCGTCGGCCGCTGTGCGATCCGGCGCGCAAACTCCAGCGTGCGCTCCTCGAGCTCGTCGAGCGGGAACACCTTCGAAACCATGCCGAGCCGATACGCCTCCTCGGCGTCGATCGAATCGCCCGTCAGCAGAAGCTCTTTAGCCTTGCGTGGGCCGAATTCCCAAGGATGTGCGAAGTATTCGACACCGGGCATGCCGAGCCGGGCCGCCACGACGTCGCTGAACTTCGCATTGTCGGCCGCGACGATCAGGTCGCAGGCCCACGCCAACATCAGGCCCGCCGAGATCGCGTTGCCCTGCACCTGCGCGATGGTGATC
Source organism: uncultured Actinomycetota bacterium (assembly GCA_963811535.1). Taxonomy (GTDB): domain Bacteria; phylum Actinomycetota; class Actinomycetes; order Mycobacteriales; family Mycobacteriaceae; genus Mycobacterium. The sequence continues at coordinate 2,396,710 of CAWERF010000006.1, forward strand.
TTCCGCAGGTCGCGCCACGAACGGGTGTTGTCGAAGAAGTAGTGCCACTCCTGGTGATAGATCTTCTCGACAATGCTCTTGAGCGTGCCGCCGTGGGAGCGGAACGTCGGATGCTGGCCTGGACCCGGCGTCCGCTCGGCGATCGCCTGCTCCGAACCCAGGTCGTGGCCGGCCGAGAAGTTCTTGCCACGCGCGGCCAGGATCACGACCCGCACGCCGTCGTCGGCCTCGGCTCGCTTGAACGCCTCGTCAAGCGCGACCAGGAGCGATCGCGACTGCGCGTTCTGTGCCTCCGGGCGATTCAGCCAGATGCGGGCGATGCGCCCGTCATCGAGGGTCTCGTACTCCACCGAATCGGTCATCACGGCAGCGTAACCCCGGCCACTATTGACCATTAAGAGCCCTTCGGACAGGTAGGCATGATGGCGCAAGGCGACCGGGCCCCGCGGCCGGTGCTGCGGGTGGTATCCGACGGTCGCTACGCCGACTGGGAGGACGTCTATCAGGACAACGCGACCTGGGTCTACCGGACCATCTACGCACGGGTGGGCAACCACGCCGACGCCGAGGACCTCACCGCCGAGGTGTTCCTCGCCGCCCTTCGTCCGTTACGGATCTCGGCCACTGTCGCAGAGGTCCGCGCGTATCTGCGGGCCACCGCCAGGACCGTGTTGGCGGCGCATTGGCGCGAGACGATGGGACGCGAGATCACGTCGATCGACGACCTCGCATTGGCCGCACCCGACGGCGAAGAAGCCATCAGCACCGCCCCGCAGCGGGTGCGCGCGGTCCTGCAGAATCTGCCCGACAATTACCGCCGCATCTTGGAGCTACGGTTTCTGGAGACCCGCTCGATCAAGGAGTCGGCCGCTGAGCTGGGGATCAGCGTCGCCAACGCCAAGGTGCTGCAACATCGCGCCCTGCGCCTGGCGGCGCAGATGAATGAGAAGGACAAGCGATGAACGCCCGCGGATTGCGTCGATACATAGACGACCTGCTGCGCGGCCGCCGGCCGCGGCCGTTCCACCCCGACGATTTCGAGGCGGCCCAGGTCCGTACGGCGATCGACCTCCGCGCGGCCCGCCTGGGCGGCGACGCGCCCAGCGAGGAGTTCCTCGCCGACCTGCGCGGCCGGCTGGCCGAGCAGATGGAGGGCGGTCGGGGCAGGACGCCGAGGGTGTCGGCGACGCGGCGGCAGGTGATCGTCGGGACGTCGGCGGCTGCGGCGGTCGCGGTGGCCGCGGTGTCGGCCGACCGGTTGCTTTTCACGGAGCACACCGGCGGCGGCCCGACCACGGCCGATGGTGGCGAGATGGTGCCGAACAAGGGCAGCTGGCAGGTCGTCGCGTCGAGCGCCGACGTCGCCGAGGGCGACATGCGCCCGTTCGAGGTGGGATCGCTGATTGGCTTCGTGCGCCGAGTGAACGGGCGCGCCGAGGCGATCTCCGGAGTGTGCACACACCAGGGCTGCCGGCTGTGGTTCGACAAGCCCGACGACACCCTTCGCTGCCCGTGCCACACGACGTCGTTCACGCCGACCGGCCAGGTTCTCACCCACCAGTTGCCGATCGCGCCAAAGCCGTTGCCGCGCCTGGAGGTTCGCGAGGCCAATGGCTCTATCGAGGTCCTCGCGCCGACACCACCCACGCAGCGGTCGTAACCGCGTAACCAGATACCGTGCAGCGAACTCATGGAATGTCTGCAGATCGCTTCCAGTATTCGCTGCGGGATCACCATCTCCCGCTGATGGCCGCCTTCGCCGGTCCCAGCCCGACGGTCGGGACTGGAACCGCCGCCTGTACGCCCCGGCGCCGGTCGAACGGCCGGACACCACCGTCGAGCAGAGCCCGTAGGCAGCGGCTGTGGGACGCCGGCCGGCTTCGCCTAGAGTTGGTTGTATGCCCGCTAAATCTGACCCGGCCGACATCGGCGACGTGGAGCCACTGGCCGACAGCACCGCTCGACAGGCCAGGCGGGTGGTTGCCGCCTACGCCACCGACGCCGATGAATGCCGGATTTTTCTGTCGATGCTTGGCATTGGACCGGCGAAACACGAGTCCTAAATGAATACCGGGGCTGACCCCGGCGACGGTCGCTCGGAATTCGTGGTAGTCGCCAACCGGTTGCCGGTCGACATGGAGCGACTGCCGGACGGCAGCACGACATGGAAGCGCAGCCCGGGCGGGTTGGTCACCGCCCTGGAGCCTCTGCTTCGTCGCAATAAGGGCGCATGGATCGGCTGGCCCGGCGTCAGCGACAGCGACGAAGAGCCGATCGTCCAGGATGACCTGCACCTGTATCCCGTCCGTCTCAGCGACGACGATGTGGCCAAGTACTACGAGGGCTTTTCCAACGCCACGTTGTGGCCGCTGTACCACGACGTGATCGTCAAGCCCATCTACAACCGCGAGTGGTGGGAGTGCTACGTCGAGGTCAACCGGCGCTTCGCTGAGGCGACGTCTCGGGCAGCGGCACCCAACGCCACGGTGTGGGTCCAGGACTATCAGTTGCAACTGGTGCCGAAGATGTTGCGAATGCTGCGGCCGGACCTGACCATCGGCTTCTTTCTGCACATCCCGTTTCCGCCGGTGGAGCTGTTCATGCAGCTGCCGTGGCGTACCGAGATCGTCGAGGGGTTGCTGGGGGCCGACCTCGTCGGGTTCCAGCTGCCCGGTGGTGCGGAGAACTTCCTGTACCTGGCACGACGTTTGGTCGGTGCAAACACCTCGCGGGGGTCTGTCCGCGTCTGGTCCCGGCTCGGCGAGGTCCAGTATGGCTTTCGCACCATGAAAGTGGGCGCGTTCCCGATCTCGATCGACTCGGCCGCGCTCGACGAGACCTCACGCCAGCGCAGCGTCCGGCAACGGGTCAAGGAAATACGCGCGGAGCTGGGCAACCCGCGCAAGATCCTCCTCGGCGTCGACCGGCTCGACTACACCAAGGGCATCGACGTTCGGCTGCAAGCCTTTACGGAGTTGCTGGCAGAAGGACGCGCCAAGCGCGACGACACCGTCCTGGTGCAACTCGCCACCCCGAGCCGGGAACGTGTGGAGAGCTACCAGCTCCTGCGCAACGACATCGAGCGCCAGGTCGGACACATCAACGGCGAATACGGCGAGGTCGGCCATCCGGTCGTGCACTACCTGCATCGGCCGGTCCCACGAGAAGAGCTGATCGCATTCTTCGTCGCTGCCGATGTGATGCTGGTGACCCCGCTGCGCGACGGGATGAACCTGGTGGCCAAGGAGTACGTCGCGTGCCGCCACGACCTCGGCGGTGCGCTGGTGTTGAGCGAATTCACCGGTGCCGCAAACGAATTGCGTCAGGCGTATCTCACTAATCCGCATGACCTCGAGGGTGTCAAGGACGCGATCGAGGCCGCGATGAACCAGACGCTTGAGGAGGGACGCGGGCGGATGCGCGCGCTCCGGCGCCAAGTCCTGACTCATGACGTCGACCGCTGGGCCCGGTCGTTCCTCGATGCGCTGGCGACGCCGAGCAGCGGCGAGCTGGACGGCGTGGCGTCGAGTTTGTCCAGCTGACCGCGGCTTTGGAGCTCCGCTTCTGTAACGTGTTCTAGTTCATTGGTGACCGGCTGGGCGGCTTGCCGTCAGGGCAGCGACTCCATCAGGCCGGTCGCGCCGAAAGTCAGTCCCTCGTCCCGTTCAGCAAAATACTTCTGCAGCGTCGTGCTGAGATCCGCGGCCGCCCACGCGGGGCCTTCGGCGGTGAACCGGTGCTCCGCGGTGGGCGCCGCCACCAAGGTCACCGACGGGCCGTAAACGATGAACAACTGGCCGTTGACGGCCTGGGCCGCCGGCGACGCGAGGAACTGCACCAGCGTCACGACGTGGTCGGTCGAGAGCGGATCGATTTCGCCGGCGGGCGCGTCCGGAACGGCCCCGAACACGTCCGCCGTCATCGCCGTGCGGGCCCGCGGGCAGATCGCATTCGCGCAAACCCCGTATCGGCCCAGCGCCCGCGCCGCCGACAACGTCAGCGCGGTGATGCCCGCCTTCGCCGCGCCGTAGTTGGCCTGCCCGACCGGGCCCGACAAACCCGCCTCCGAGGATGTGTTGATCAGCCGGCCGTAGACCTGGCCGTCCGACTCCTTGGCTTTGGACCGCCAGTAGGCGGCCGCGTTGCGGGTCAGCAGGAAGTGTCCCCGCAGATGCACGTTGATGACCAGGTCCCAATCCTCGTCGGACATGTTGAACAGCATCCGGTCGCGGGTGACGCCGGCGTTGTTCACGACGATGTCGAGCCCGCCCCTGCCGTCGGCGGCGGACAGGAGTTCGTCGGCGGTGGCGCGCCGGCTGACGTCACCGGCCACCGGGACGGCGTGACGGCCGGCGGCTTTGACCTCGTCCAGCACGTCGGAATTCTTCAGCGCCGAGTCGATGTCGTTGACCACCACGGTGGCCCCGGCGCGCGCCAGGCCGATCGCCTCGGCACGCCCCAGCCCGGCGGCCGCACCGGTGACCACCGCAACGCGCCCGGACAGGTCCGTCATCTGATCAGCCTCTCGGCCAGCGTCTGACCCCTCGGAATGAGTCAACTTATGAATACCTCTAGTCCTTGCGCAGTAACGCCGCACGCGGGCACTCGGCGACGGCCTGGTCTGCCAGCCCTTCCTTGTCAGCCGGTATCGGATCGGCCTTCACCACCGCATAGTCCTCGTCGTCGAGATCAAACAGGTCCGGGGATATCCCGACGCATACCGCGTTGCCCTCGCACCGGTCGCGGTCCACTTCAACTCGCACGACAACCTCCTCGAGTCAGCTGGTCGCCCCAATTCCACAGGCAGCACCACAATACGACCGGATCGGCACGCTGCGCGGCGAACCGTCGCTGGACCCCAAGACTAGAACGTGTTACAACCGGGAAGGTCGACCGGGTACCCATGAAGACTTAAGGACGAGGCGATGCGGATTAGCTACAGCGCTGAGCAAGAGGAGTTGCGCCGCGAACTGCGGTCCTACTTCGCCAAGCTGATGACGCCCGAGCGCACCGAGGCGCTGAACATGACGTCCGGCGAGTACGGCACCGGCAACGCGTACCGCCAAACGGTCGCGCAGATGGGCCACGACGGGTGGCTCGCTCTCGGCTGGCCGACGGAATACGGCGGTCAGGCGCGGTCGGCGATGGACCAGCTGATCTTCACCGACGAGGCCGCGATCGCCGGCGCACCGGTGCCGTTCCTGACGATCAACAGCGTCGCGCCCACGATCATGGCGTTCGGCACCGACGAGCAGAAGCGCTTCTACCTACCGAAGATCGCGGCCGGCGAGCTGCACTTCTCGATCGGCTACTCCGAGCCGGGCGCGGGCACCGACCTGGCCGCGCTGCGCACGACCGCGGTGCGCGACGGCGACCAGTACGTGATCAACGGCCAGAAGATGTGGACGAGCCTAATCCAGTACGCCGACTACGTCTGGCTCGCGGCCCGCACCAACCCCGAGGCCAAGAAGCACCGCGGCATCTCGATGCTGATCGTGCCCACCGACGCCCCGGGCTTCTCCTGGACGCCGGTACACACGATGGCCGGCCCGGACACCAGCGCCACCTACTACCAGGACGTGCGGGTTCCCGCAGCGAACCTGGTCGGTGAGGAGAACGGCGGCTGGAAACTCGTGACCAACCAGCTCAACCACGAACGTGTCGCGCTGGTGTCGGCCCAGCCGATCTTCCTGGCGCTCAACGCGGTTCGCGAATGGGCGCAGAACACCAAGGATATCCAGGGGTCACGGCTGATCGACTCCGAATGGGTGCAGCTCAACCTGGCGCGGGTGCACGCGAAGGCCGAGGTCCTGAAGCTGATCAACTGGGAGCTGGCATCCTCGGACGACGCGGCGCCGTCGCCGGCCGACGCGTCGGCGGCCAAGGTGTTCGGCACCGAGCTGGCCACCGAGGCTTACCGCCTGCTGATGGAGGTGCTCGGCACGGCCGCCACGGTCCGGCAGGACTCACCGGGGGCGCTGCTGCGCGGACGGGTGGAACGGATGCACCGGGCGTGCCTGATCCTGACGTTCGGGGGCGGCACCAACGAGATTCAGCGCGACATCATCGGCATGGTCGCGCTCGGCCTTCCCCGCGCCAACCGCTGAGAGGACATCATGGATTTCACGACAACCGAGGCGGCCGACGACCTGTCGGGTTTGGTGCGCACGATCACCGAATCGGTGTGCACGCCCGAACACCAGCGCGACCTCGACAAGCTCGACCAGCGGGTGGACCGGGACCTGTGGGGCAAGCTGATCGACGCGGACGTGCTCAGCGCCGCTGCGCCGGAGTCGTTGGGCGGCGGGGATTTCGGTGTGCTCGAGCAGGCGGCGGTGCTCACCGCGCTCGGCCGTCAACTGGCGGCGGTGCCCTACCTGGAGTCCGTCGTGCTGGCGGCGGGAGCGCTCGCCAGGTTCGGATCGAAGCAGCTGCAGCGGGACTGGGCGGTGCCGGCGGTCGGCGGCGAGAAGATCCTCACCGTCGCCCTCGAAGGTGAGATGGGTCAGGGACCGGTGCAGGCCACGGCGGCAGGCGATGGCTACCGGCTCACCGGCACCCGCACCCTCGTCGGCTACGCCCCGATCGCCGATGCGTTTCTGGTGCCTGCCGAAACCGACTTGGGCGGCGGGGTTTTCCTGGTGTCGACGGAAGATGCCGGCGTTTCGGTGACCGGACTGCAAACCACCGGCCGGGGCAGCGTCGGGCAGCTCGAGCTGCAAGGCGTCGAGGTGGACGCCGGTCGGCTGGTGGGCGGCGATGAGGTGGTCGAGTGGCTCGCCGCGCTGGACACCCTGGGGCGCACCGCATTCCAGCTTGGCGTGCTCGAGCGTGCGCTGGAGCTCACCGCGGAATATGCCCGCGAGCGTGAGCAGTTCGGGCGACCGATCGGCAGCTTCCAGGCGGTGGCGCAGCGCTTGGCCGACGGCTACATCGACATCAAGGGCTTGCGGTTGACGCTGACCCAGGCAGCCTGGCGGTTGTCGGAGAATCTGCCCGCCGACGTCGAGGTCGCCACGGCCGCGTTCTGGGCGGCCGACGCCGGTCATCGCGTCGCACACACCACAGTGCACGTGCACGGGGGCGTCGGCATCGACCTCGACCACCCGGTGCATCGCTACTTCCTCGCCGCCAAGCAGACCGAGTTCGCACTGGGCAGCGCCACCGGCCAGTTGCGGCGCATCGGCCGCGAACTGGCCGACACGCCCGCTTGATCTGTGAGCGGCGACCTCCCCACTGTCACCGGGCTGTTGGCCGCGATCGCCGACGCCGACGATCAGGGCGTGTACTTCGAAGACTCGTTCACCAGCTGGCGCGACCACATTGCGCACGGTGCCGCGGTTGCGGCCGCGTTGCGGAAGCGCCTCGATCCGCATCGGCCGCCGCACGTCGGCATGCTGCTGCAGAACACGCCGCTCTTCTCCGCGGTGCTGGTGGCCGCCGCGCTGTCCGGAATCGTTCCGGTCGGCCTCAACCCGATCCGCCGCGGCGCGGCACTCGCTCGTGATGTGCGTCATGCGGACTGCCAGGTGGTGCTGGCCGACTCCGCCGCAACGGTGCTTCTCGACGAGATCGACCACATAAACGTCGATTCCCCGCGATGGGCGGCGGAATTGGCGGCGCACAAGGATGCGCCGGTGGTTGCGCGACCCGCGAAACCCGCCGATCCGTTCATGCTGATCTACACGTCGGGCACGAGCGGCGATCCGAAGGCGGTGATCTGCAGCCAGGGCAAGGTCGCGATCGCGGGCGTGACGATGACCGAGCGCTTCTCGCTCGGGCCGAGCGACGTCTGCTATGTCTCGATGCCGTTGTTCCATTCGAACGCGGTGCTGGTCGGATGGTCGGTGGCGGTGGCCTGCCGGGGCTCGATGGTGTTGCGGCGCAAGTTCTCTGCCTCCCAGTTCATCCCTGATATCCGCCGCTACGGCGCGACGTATGCGAACTATGTCGGCAAGCCGCTGTCCTATGTGCTCGCCACCCCCGAGCGTCCCGACGACGCGGACAATCCCCTGAAGGCCGTGTACGGCAATGAGGGTGCGCCCGGCGACCTCGAGCGGTTCGCCCGCAGGTTCAACACGGTGGTGGTGGATGGATTCGGTTCCACCGAGGGTGGCGTGGCGATCAGCCGCACGCCGGACACCCCGCAGGGCGCGCTGGGGCCGATGCCCGACGGCGTCGACATCGTCGATTCCGACACGGGTGAGTCATGCCCACCGGGAGTGACCGGCGAGCTGGTAAACGTCTCGGGAGTCAGCCGTTTCGAGGGCTATTACAACGATCCCGACGCGGAGGCCGAACGGATGGCCGGCGGCGTCTACCACAGCGGTGACCTGGCATACCGTGACGAGGACGGGTACGTGTACTTTGCGGGCCGGCTGGGGGACTGGATGCGTGTCGATGGTGAGAACCTCGGGGCCGCTCCGATCGAGAGGGTGCTGCTGCGCCACCCCGACGTGGTGGAGGTCGCGGTGTACGGGATAGGAGCACCCGACATCGGCGATCGGGTGATGGCGGCGCTGATGCTGGTCGAAGGCGCGAAGTTCGACGCCAATGCCTTCCGCGACTTCCTCGCCGCGCAACCCGACCTCGGGCCGAAGCAGTGGCCGTCGTTCGTGCGGATCAGCTCGGCACTGCCGCGTACCGAGACGTTCAAGGTGATCAAGCGGGAATTGGCCGCCGAGGGCACCGACTGCTGCGACCCGGTGTATCCGGTTCCTCGATAGCCTCACTCAGGCGAGCCGGAAAACCCGCTGGGCATTGCCCCGCAGGTAGTCGGATCGCACCTCGTCGGGTAGACCGAGCTCGTTCAAGCCCGCCAACGCGTGGGTGTGGGTCATCATCGGGTAGTTGGTCCCGAACAGCACCTTGCGTCGGCCCGTGCGGGTTTTCATGAAATCGACCAGCTCCGTGGGCAATCGCTTACTGGTGTAGGCCGACGTGTCGATGTAGACGTTGGCATGCTTACGGGCGACCGCGACCATCTCCTCGGTCCACGGGTAACCGACGTGGCCGCAGACGATCACAAGCTCGGGAAAGTCCAACGCGACCTGATCGATGTAGGGAATCGGCCGCCCGGTCTCCGACGGGCGCAGCGGCCCGGTGTGGCCGACCTGCGTGCAGAACGGGACGCCCAGTTCGACGCATTCGGCGAACAACGGGTAGTAGCGACGGTCGGTGGGCGGCGCATTCCACAACCACGGCACGACGCGCAGCGCGACGAACCCGTCGTCGGCCACCCGCCGGCGTAGTTCACGCACCGCTTCCATGGGGCGATCGAGGTCGACGCTTGCGACACCGCGAAACCTGGACGGGTGCAACCGAACCCAGGTCGCGACCTCGTCATTGGAGACGAAGTCCAGACCGGACGGACCACGCCAGGCGCTCAGCAGCCCGACGTCGACCTGCCCCGCGTCCATCGTGGCCAGCGTCACGTCGACCGGCACCTCGTCAGCGGGCAGTTCGTCGCCCATCCATCGGCGCAGCGACGCGAACATGTCACTACGGAGCATCCGCTGCGTTGGATGCTGCATCCACACGTCGACGGTCATGTCCGAAACAGTAGACGGCGCGTTAGGTCTCCCGGATGTCGTCCAGGCGTCGACTGGCCTCTTCGAAGCCCTGGACCAGTTCGGCGATGATGTCGGCGACGGGCCGGATCTCGTTCATCCGCCCCACGATCTGGCCGACGGGCATCGCGACGGCCGACGGGTCGGTCGACTCGTTCATCCGCTGATGGGCCTCGCTGACCAGGATGTTCTGCAGCGGCATCGGAAGCGGCTCCGGCGCATCCGGGGCATCCCACGCGTCGGTCCACCTCGTCTTCAGCAGCCGCGCGGGCTTGCCGGTGTAGATCCGCCTGCGCACGGTGTCGCTGGACGTCGCCTTGAGCAGTGCCTCCTGGATCACCGAGATGCCGCCTTCCCGGCGGACCCCGAGGTGGTACTCGGCCGCCATCAAGAACGCCGACCCCATCCACACGCCGGATGCTCCCAGCGCCAACGCGGCGGCGACTTGCCGCCCGGTGCCGATGCCGCCCGCGGCAAGCACGGGCGTTTTATGGCCGAGCGCAGCTAGTCCGTCGACCACCTCCGGCACCAGCACCATCGAAGCGATCTCCCCGGTGTGGCCGCCGGCTTCGTGACCCTGCGCGACGACGATGTCGACACCGTTCTGGACGTGGCGCAGCGCATGTTTGGCGCTGCCGGCGAGCGCCGCGACCGGCACGCCGGCCTCGTGCGCCTGGTCGATGACATCGGTAGGCGGCGACCCGAGCGCGTTGGCGATCAGTTTTATCGGGTGTTTCAGCGCCACCTCGACGTGCGACCGCGCCACCGAATGCAGCCAGCCCAGAACGCCTTCCGACCGCTTCTCGTCGTCGGGCAGCGGCGGCACCCCGAGGTCGGCGAGCGTCTTGCTGACGAAGTCCCGGTGTCCTTGCGGGATGAGCTTGTCGATGTCGACGGCCGTGCCCTCGGTGGGGACCTTGGCAGGCATCACGATGTCCACCCCGTACGGCTTGCCGTCGGTGTTCCCGTCCATCCACTGCAGGACGGTTTCCAGATCGTCGGCCTCGTTGAATCGCACGCAACCCAGCACTCCGAGCCCGCCTGCCTTGCTCACCGCGGCGGCCACCTTCTCCGACGGGGTGAACACGAAGATCGGATAGTCGATCCCGAACCGGTCACAGAGTTCGGTGCGCATCAAGTCTTCGCCCCGACATGTTTTGTGCTGACATCGTCGGCCGGCCGCGCTTCGGTCTGCTCCTTGGCCCAGCGGTAATCCGGCTTGCCGGCCGGTGACCGCTTCACCTGATCGGTGTACCAAAGGCTGCGCGGCACTTTGTAACCCGCGATTTCGCTGCGCACGAACGAGTCGAGCTCGGCGAGGGTCGGACGGGTGCCGTCGCGCGGCTGCACGACGGCGGCCACATGCTGGCCGTAACGGGGATCGGGCACACCGACGACCAGCGCGTCGAACACGTCGCGGTGTCCCTTGAGCGCGGCTTCGACTTCCTCAGGGTAAATCTTCTCGCCCCCACTGTTGATCGACACCGATCCGCGGCCGAGCATCGTGACGCTGCCGTCCTGCTCGACCTGCGCATAGTCGCCCGGGATCGCATAGCGGACGCCGTTGATGACCCTGAAGGTTTCGGCGGTCTTCTTTTCGTCCTTGTAGTAGCCGACGGGGATGTTGCCGCGCTTGGCGATAATGCCCCGCACCCCGGAGCCGGGCTTGACCTCGTTGCCCTCGTCATCGAGAACGACGGTGCGGTGGTCGATGGTCACTCGCGGACCGCCGGTGTGCGCTTCGCCCGCCGCGACGATGCTGGTGCCGCCGAAACCGGTCTCCGACGAGCCGATGGAGTCGGTGATCACCCGGTTGGGCAGCAGCTCGAGCAGCTTCTCCTTGATGCTCGGCGAGAACAGCGCCGCGGTACTGGCGAGCAGGAACAGTGACGACAGGTCGTATTCGTTGCCCTTGTCCTGGTGTGCCAGCAGCGCGTCGAGCAGCGGCCGCGCCATCGCGTCACCGGTGAAGAACAGCAAGTTCACCTTGTTTTCGTGAATCGCGCGCCAGACCTCGTCGGCGTTGAATTCCGGTGCGAGCACCGTGGTTTGACCCGAGAAGATCGACATCCAGGTGGCCGACTGGGTGGCGCCGTGGATCATCGGCGGGATCGGGTAGCGGATCATCGGCGGACTCTCTGCGGCCGCCTTGGCGAGATCGTACTCGTCCTTGACAAATTCGCCTGTTGCGAAGTCGGTTCCGCCGAGAAGCACCCGGTAGATGTCCTCGTGGCGCCACATCACGCCCTTGGGGAAGCCCGTGGTCCCACCGGTGTAGAGCAGGTAGATGTCGTCGGCGCTGCGTTCGCCGAAGTCACGCTCGGGCGAACCCTGCGCCAGCGCGGAGTAGAACTCGGCGCCGCCGTAGCGCTGGTAGTCGTTGTCGCTGCCATCCTCGACCACCAGGATCGTCTTCACGTTCGGGGTGTCGGGCAACACGTTGGCGACGCGCTCGGAGTACTGGCGCTCGTGCACCAGCGCGACCATGTCGGAGTTTTCGAACAGGTAGCGCAGTTCGCCCTCGACGTAGCGGAAGTTGACGTTGACCAGGATGGCGCCGGCCTTCACGATGCCGAGCATCGCGATCACGATCTCGTTGCGGTTGCGGCAGTAGAGCCCGACCTTGTCGTCCTTCGTCACGCCCCGGTCGATCAGGTAGTGCGCGAGGCGGTTGGCCTTCTCCTCGAGTTGGGCGTAGGTCAACTGCTCGTCGCCGCAGATCAGGGCGACACGGTCAGGCACGGCGTCGATGGCGTGCTCGGCGAGATCGGCAATGTTCAGGGCCACGGACCCCAAATTAGAACGTGTTACATTTTCTGACAAGTCTGGAGGAAGGCAGGTGCCCGTGAGCGAGCCCGACAAGAACGCCGACGCCATCATTGAGCAGCGCGGACACACCCTGATCCTGACGCTGAACCGGCCCGAGGCGCGCAACGCGCTCAGCACCGAGATGCTCTCCATCATGGTCGAGGCCTGGGACCGCGTCGACAGCGATCCCGACATCCGGTCAGCCATTCTGACCGGCGCGGGCGGGTACTTCTGCTCGGGCATGGACCTGAAGGCGGCGACCAACAAACCGCCGGGTGATTCCTTCAAGGACGGCAGCTACGACCCGTCGCGCATCGACTCCCTGCTGAAGGGCCGGCGGCTGAAGAAGCCGCTGATCGCCGCCGTCGAGGGTTCCGCGATTGCGGGCGGCACCGAGATCCTGCAGGGCACCGATATCCGCGTGGCCGGCGAAAGCGCGAAGTTCGGTGTGTCCGAGGCCAAGTGGAGCCTGTACCCGATGGGCGGCTCGGCCGTGCGGCTGCCGCGGCAGATCCCCTACACGCTGGCCGCCGACATCCTGCTCACCGGCCGCCACATCACCGCCACCGAGGCCAAGGAGATGGGCCTGATCGGCTACATCGTCCCCGACGGTCAGGCCCTGACCAAGGCCCTCGAGATCGCCGAGACGATCAACAACAACGGCCCGCTGGCCGTGCAGGCCATCCTGAAGACCATCCGCGAGACCGAGGGGATGCCCGAGAACGAGGCGTTCAAGATCGACACCCAGCTGGGCATCCAGGTGTTCATCAGCGACGACGCCAAGGAAGGCCCCAGGGCGTTCGCCGAGAAGCGCAAGCCCAACTTCGGCGGCCGCTGACCCGGCGGGTTTTGCGCACTTGTCGCTGCCCTTCGGCACAGTCCGAAATGGGGCAGGCATTCATCGGCAGTGAGGCGCTTGCTGCCGGACAACTCACGCCGTACGTGCTGAGAACCCGGTTCGTCGCGATATATCCGGACGTTTACGTCCGGAAGGACATCGAGGTGACCGCAAAATTGCGAGCGCAGGCGAGTTGGCTGTGGTCGAGGCGGCGTGGAGTGCTCGCAGGCTTGTCCGCATCGGCGCTGCACGGTGCGAAGTGGACCGATGCGCGCCGGCCCGCTGAGATCCTCTACGACAACCGCCACACGCCGACGGGAATCCGCACCTACGCAGACCGCATCGGCGAGGACGAGGTCGGGCTCATTGATGGAATGCGCGTGACGACCCCGGCGCGCACGGCTCTCGACCTTGCCTGTCGGCATTCGCTTGAGAGCGCCGTCGCGGCGATCGACTCGCTGGCGCGCGCCACCCGGCTGAAGCCGACCGACATCGACTTGCTAGCGCGGCGCTACGCCGGCCGTCGCGGCATAAGACACGCCCGGGCAAGCCTCAGGCTGGTCGATCCGGGAGCCGAGTCACCCCGGGAGACGTGGTTACGGCTGCTGCTGATACGGGCTGGGTTTCCGCGGCCGCAGACCCAGATTCCGGTTTACGACAAATTCGGTCAGCTGCTCGCTCTGCTCGACATGGGTTGGGACGACGTTCGTGTCGCTGCAGAGTACGAAGGCGACCATCATCGGACGAACCGAAGGCAGTTCAACGGCGACATACGTCGTATGGAGGCACTGAGCGATCTCGGCTGGCTCGTCGTGCGAGTCACCGCGGAGGACACTCCCGGCAGCATCATCCATCGCGTGGCGGCGGCACGGGCCCGCCGAGTGTGAACCCACTGCGAAAATCTGCCCGGAATCTCGCAGCGGGTTCACATTGGCGGTTTGGCGGTCAACCCAGCGGCTTGGTCGGCGTGAACACCACCGGCATCTTCTGAAGTCCGCTGACGAAGTTGGCCGGCCGCAGCGGCAGCGCGTCGTCGGAAGCCAGCCGCATGTCCGGCAGCCGCTGCAGCAGCCGTCGCTGCATCAATGACAGCTCCAGGCGTGCCAGCTGATTGCCCAGACAGAAGTGGGTGCCGAAGCCGAACGCCAGGTGGTTGTTGGGGAACCGGTCGATGTTGAAGTTCGCGGCATCCTCAAATACCTTCTCGTCGAAATTCGCGGATTCGAACAGCAGCATGATCTTCTCGCCCTGCTTGAGCCTGGTGCCGTGGAACTGCGTGTCGGCGGTCAAGATGCGGCACATGTTCTTCACCGGGGAGGTCCAGCGCAGCATCTCCTCGATCGCGTTGGGCAACAGGTCGAGATCGTCGACCAGCCTGCTGTGCTGGTCGGGGTGGCGCAGCAGCTGTTCGGTGCCGCCGGACAGCGTGTGCCGCGTGGTCTCGTCGCCGCCGATCAGGATCAGCAGCGTCTCGGTGGCAATCTCGTCGTCGGTCAACCGCTCTGAATCGACCTCCGCGTGGATGAGGATGCTGACGAGATCCTCGCCCGGCTGGATGCGCCCACGCTCGATGACGCCGCGGATGAAATCGTTGTATGCCGCCGAGGCGTCCATCATGACCTGGAGCTCGTCGTCCGACACCTGTGAGCTGAGGAAGGTCACCATGTCATCGGACCACTTCAGGAACATCTCACGCTGCTCGGGCCGCACCCCGAGCATGTCGCCGATGACCGCCATCGGCAGCGGCGCGGCCAGATCCCTGACGAAGTCGCACTCGCCGCGCTCGCACACCGCGTCGATCAGCTCATCGCACAGCGCGGCGATCGATTCCTCCTTGTCCTTCACCCGCTTCCGGGTGAAGCCGGCGTTGACGAGCTTGCGGCGCAACAGATGTGCGGGGTCGTCCATGTCGATCATCATCGGCATCGCCGGCTGATCGGGCCGGATGCCGCCGGCGTTGGAGAACAGCTCGGGGTTGCGTTCGGCGTCGATCACCGCCTGATACGTCGACGCGGCAGCCAACCCGTTGCGGTCCCGGAAGACCGGCTCATGCGCCCGCATCCACGCGTAGGCGGCGCGAGCGTCACCGCCGTAGAAGTCGCCGTCGGCCAGGTCCACGTCGGGCTTTGTCGCTGTTGTCACAAGCAGCCTCCGTCAGCGCAGGATCTGCGCGTCTGGAAACGACATCTGGACGTTGTCAGCGGAACTCGACACCAGCGCGCGCTTGGGCAGGCCCAGCGCCGCGAGTTCCTTGGCATACGGGTGGTCGCCGAGTCGCAACTGGACACCGCCCGGGCGATAACGCACGCCGGAAAGCGACATCTCCCCGGGGGTTTCGCGGGTTACGCCGTCGCGATGCGAGTACGTGCGATGCACCTGCTTGCGGGCGGTGAACACCGACGGCACGGGCAGGCCGCGGCGGAATTCCATGCCCACCACCAGTTGGCCGTCGATGCTGACGTCGAATCCGAACTGACGGCCCTCTCGAACCGTGAAGTCCGCCATCACCTTCGGGTAGCCCCATATCTTGGTTCCCGCCGCCAGGGTGAACGCTTGGTCGACGGGAAGGTGGTGGATGAACGCGCCAGCCTCCTGCAACGCGCGGGGCCCGCTCGCGTTTGACCCCGGCGGGTTGACCATCACATTGGTGCCGTATTCGTGGTAGGAACCGAGGTCGCCGTCCACGTAGCGCATGAGCATCAGGATGACGACCGCACGCCTGGGCAGATAACGGCAAACGTGCAGGCCGCTGTAGTCGATCAGCCGCTGCGCGGCGCCGGCGTCCACCGAGAACATCGCCATGTGCTGGTTGGCCCTGCGGATCCGGACCGGCATCGTGAGCACCGTGCCGGCAATGGTGTGCTGGCTGGCAGGCATGGCGCTCACTGTAGAACGTGTTCTAATTCGCCGACAAGCAATGATCAGATCAACGCGGCGAGCTCCTGGATCTGCTCGGCATTGCGGCCGGTCACCACCATCATCGTGACGCCGGCCGCGGCCCAGACAGCAATCTGCTTACGCACGTAGTCGATGTCGCCGATGATCGCCGCGTCGTCGACGAGCTCGTCGGGGATGATCTTCGCGGCCTCGTCTTTCCGCTGGCTGCGGAACAGTTTGGTGACGTCGTCGACGACGTCGGCGTACCCCATCCGGCGATAGACGTCGGCGTGGAAATTGGTGTCCTCGGCCCCCATGCCGCCCATGTAGAGCGCGAGGTAGGGCTTCATCAATTCGAACGTGGCAGACCGGTCGTCGGTGATCACGATCGTGGCGGTCGCGCAGATCTCGAAGTCCTCGCGGCTACGCCGGGCGCCGGCACGCGCGAACCCCTCGTCGAGCCATTCGTTGTAGGTGTCGGCCATGCGCGGGGTGTAGAAGATCGGGAGCCAGCCGTCGCAGATCTCGGCGGCCAGCGCGACATTCTTGGGGCCCTCGGCACCAAGCATGACCGGGATGTCCGCGCGCAACGGATGGGTGATCGGCTTGAGGTTCTTTCCCAGACCGGTGGTTCCCTCGCCGGTCAGCGGCAGCGGATAGTGCGGGCCGTCGCTGGCGACCGGCGCCTCCCGCGCCCACACCTGGCGGACGATGTCGATGTACTCACGCGTGCGGGCCAGCGGCTTGGGGAACTTCTGGCCGTACCAGCCTTCAACGACCTGCGGGCCCGATACCCCCAGACCGAGGATGTGCCGTCCACCGGACAGGTGGTCCAGGGTCAGCGACGCCATCGCACACGCGGTCGGCGTTCGCGCGGAAAGCTGCACCACCGAGGTGCCCAGGCGCATGCGGCTGGTCGCTGAGCCCCACCACGCGAGCGGCGTGAATGCGTCGGATCCCCAGGCCTCGGCCGTGAACACCGTGTCGAACCCCGCCTCTTCGGCGGCGGCGACCAGTTCGGGCGCGTTGGTCGGCGGCTGCGCGCCCCAATATCCCAGCTGGAGTCCGAGCTTCATGACAGCCTCCTGACCGCTCCTTGCGACACTTGTTAGAACCTGTTCTACTCGATGGGTGACCGTCAGCCAAAGTAGTCCGGCCTCGATTGACACATCTCAACCACCCCTTTCGTCGCCACTGAAGCTGTCCTTTGACTACACCCGTTCAGTCGGGCCCGTCCTCGGTCAGTTCTTCACGGCGCTCCGTGACCGTCGCATCGTAGGCGTCCGCGGATCGGACGGGCGCGTGCACGTGCCGCCGGCAGAGTACGACCCCGTCACCTACGAACCGCTGCGCGAGATCGTAGGAGTGTCCAGCGTCGGAACGGTCGAGTCGTGGACGTGGCAGTCCGAGCCGTTGGAGGCCCAGCCACTGCAGCGCCCGTTCGCGTGGGCGCTGATCAAACTGGACGGCGCCGACACCGCGCTGCTGCACGCCGTCGATGCGGGGTCCAAGGATGCGATCAGCACCGGAGCCCGAGTGCACGCCCATTGGGCCGACGAGCCGGTGGGGGCGATCACCGATATCGCGTACTTCGCGCTCGGGGAAGAAGCGGAAGCGGTGGCAGACAGCGCAGACGAGCGGGATCCGGTGAAGATGCTCGTCACGCCGATCAGCATCGAGATCGCCCACAGCGCCTCCCACGAGGAGAGCGCGTACCTGCGGGGCCTGCAGGAGGGCAAGCTGCTCGGCGCCAGGACCGGCAAGGACGGCAAGGTCTACTTCCCGCCGCACGGCGCTGACCCGGCAACCGGTCTGGCGACGACCGAATTCGTCGAGCTTCCCGACAAGGGCACCGTGACCACGTTCGCGGTGATCAACATCCCGTTCGCCGGTCAGCGGATCAAACCGCCGTACGTCGCGGCCTACGTGCTGCTCGACGGGGCGGACATCCCGTTCCTGCACCTGATCCAGGAGATCGACGCCGCCGAGGTCCGGATGGGCATGCGGGTGGAGGCGGTCTGGAAACCGCGTGAGGAGTGGGGGCTCGGCATCGACAACATCGAGTACTTCCGTCCCACAGGCGAACCCGACGCCGACTACGACACCTACAAGCACCACCTGTAAAGGCTGCAAACGCATGACTGAAGGCGACATCGCGGTCGTGGGCTTCGCGCACGCCCCGCACGTACGCCGCACCGACGGCACCACCAACGGCGTCGAAATGTTGATGCCGTGCTTCGCCGAGTTGTACGAAGACCTGGGCATCACCAGGGCCGACATCGGTTTCTGGTGCTCTGGTTCCTCCGATTACCTTGCCGGCCGGGCATTTTCGTTCATCTCGGCGATCGATTCGATCGGCGCCGTGCCGCCGATCAACGAATCACACGTCGAGATGGACGCCGCGTGGGCGCTCTACGAGGCCTACATCAAGCTCCTCACCGGTGAGGTCGACACCGCGCTGGTTTACGGGTTCGGCAAGTCGTCTGCCGGCGTGCTGCGCCGGATCCTGGCCCTGCAGACCGATCCGTACACCGTCGCGCCGTTGTGGCCCGACTCGGTATCGATGGCGGGGCTGCAGGCCCGCTTCGGGCTCGACGCCGGCAAATGGACCCCCGAGCAGATGGCCCAGGTGGCGCTGGACTCGTTCGCGCAGGCCGGGCGCACCGACTCCGTCGAGCCGGCCAAGAGCATCGACGACCTGCTGGCCCGCCCGTTCTTCGCCGACCCGCTGCGCCGCCACGACATCGCGCCGATCACCGACGGAGCGGCGGCCATCGTGCTGGCCGCCGGTGACCGCGCCCGTGAACTGCGCGACAACCCGGCCTGGATCACCGGTTTCGAGCACCGCATCGAATCGCCGGTGCTGGGTGCGCGGGATCTGACGGTGTCCGGATCGACCGCCGCGTCGGCGGATACGGCAGCGGGCGGCGACGCCGGCTCCGTGGAGGTGGCCGAGATCCACGCGCCGTTCACCCACCAGCACCTGATTCTCACCGAGGCGATCGGGCTGCCGCCGTCGGCGAAAGTGAACCCGTCCGGTGGCGCGTTGGCCGCCAACCCGATGTTCGTCGCGGGCCTGGAGCGGATCGGGTTTGCCGCACGGCACATCTGGGACCGCTCCGCTCAGCGGGTACTGGCGCACGCGACCAGCGGGCCTGCGCTGCAACAGAATCTGGTGGCCGTCATGGAAGGGAAGGACCGCTAGCATGGCCGGTCAACTCGCCGCGGTTTTGGGGACCGGGCAGACGAAGTACGTCGCGAAGCGGCAGGACGTGTCGATGCTGGGCCTGGTGCGCGAGGCGATCGAGGCGGCGCTCGCCGATTCGGGTTCGACGTTCGACGACATCGACGCGGTCGTGGTCGGTAAGGCCCCGGACTTCTTCGAAGGCGTCATGATGCCCGAACTGTTCATGGCCGACGCGATCGGTGCGACGGGCAAGCCGCTGATCCGGGTGCACACCGCGGGTTCGGTGGGCGGCTCGACCGGCGTGGTGGCGGCAAGCCTTGTGCAGTCCGGCAAATACCACCGCGTGCTGGCGATGGCGTGGGAGAAGCAGTCGGAGTCGAATGCGATGTGGGCGTTATCGATTCCCGTGCCGTTCACCAAACCGATCGGCGCCGGTGCGGGCGGCTATTTCGCGCCGCACGTGCGGGCATACATCCGCCGGGCCAATGCCCCGACGCACATCGGCGCGATGGTCGCGGTCAAGGACCGGCTCAACGGCGCGAGGAACCCGCTGGCACACCTGCACCAGCCCGACATCACGCTGGAGAAGGTGCTGTCGTCGCAGATGCTCTGGGATCCCATCCGATTCGACGAAACCTGTCCTTCGTCGGACGGGGCGTGCGCGGTCGTGATCGGTGACGAGGAAACCGCCGACGAGCGGGTCGCCGAAGGCCACCCGGTCGCGTGGATCCACGCGACCGCCCTTCGCACCGAGCCGCTGGCGTTCTCGGGACGCGACCAGGTGAACCCGCAGGCCGGCCGGGACGCGGCCGCGGCGCTGTGGAAGGCCGCGGGCATCAAGAGCCCGATCGACGAGATCGACGTCGCCGAGATCTATGTGCCGTTCAGCTGGTTCGAGCCGATGTGGCTGGAAAACCTCGGGTTTGCGCCCGAGGGCGAGGGCTGGAAGCTCACCGAGGCCGGCGAAACCGCGATCGGCGGGCGGATTCCGTTGAATGCGTCCGGCGGTGTGCTGTCGTCGAATCCGATCGGCGCGTCCGGGCTGATCAGGTTCGCCGAGGCCGCGATCCAGGTGATGGGCAAGGCCGGCGATCACCAGGTCGAGGGAGCGCGCAAGGCGCTCGGCCATGCGTACGGCGGCGGGTCGCAGTACTACTCGATGTGGGTCGTCAGCTCCGACAAGCCAGCGGACAAGCCGTGATGGGCGCCATGAAATACACGTGCAGCATCGCGATGGGGCCCGTGGAGGAGCTGCTCGACCTCGCCAGGACCGCAGAGGAACTCGGCTTCGACTCGATCGCGCTGCCCGATTCGCTGTTCTACATGGAGAAGGCCGCCGCGGATTACCCGTACACTGCCGACGGGTCGCGGATGTGGAACGAGAACACGCCGTGGGTCGATCCGCTGATCGCCGCCGCAGCGATGGGCGCCGTCACGTCGACGCTGCGGTTCTACACCAACGTCATGAAGCTCGGGTCGCGAAACCCGCTGCTGCTGGCCCGTCAGGTCGGCTCGGTGGCCAACCTGACCAACAACCGCTTCGGTTTCGGTGTCGGGATCGGCTGGGCACCTGAGGAATTCGAGTGGTGCGGGGTGCCGTACAAGCGGCGCGGGGCCCGCGTCGACGAGATGATCGAGGTGCTCAAACTGGTGCTGGGCGGCGGCATGGTCGAATTCCACGGCGAGTTCTGCGACTTCGACAGGCTGCAGATGAGCCCCGCACCCAGCGCGCCGGTGCCGTTCTACGTCGGCGGGCACACCGACGTCGCCCTGAAACGGGCCGCGCGGGTCGGCGACGGCTGGACCAGCGCGATGATGACCCGCGACCAGCTCGCCGACACAATCGCCACGTTGAACAAGTACCGCGCGGAGTTCGGGCGGGATGGGTTGCCGTTCGAGTTCCAAGCCGTGTGCATCGACCGGTTCGGTGTCGACGGGCACCGCGAACTCGCCGAGATCGGGGTGACCGACAACATCGTGATCCCGTGGGCGTTCGACGGGCTGGGGTTCGACGCCCCGCTTGCGGCCAAACAGGATTCGATGAAGCGCTTCGCCGATACCTACATCCACTCGGATTGGCAGGACAAATGACTGACACGCAGACGACGACGGAAAACCCCGCGCACGCCGCCGGCCGACGGTCCCGTGAGGCCGTGATCGCCCGCGACAAACAGGCTTGGCTGGGTGTGTTCGCCGACGACGCGATCGTCGAAGACCCGATCGGCCCTTCGGCTTTCGACCCGGAGGGCAAAGGCCATCGCGGCAAGGAGGCGATCTCGGCGTTCTGGGACAAGGCGATCGCGCCCACCGAACGGATCGAGTTTCACTTCGTCGACACCTTCGGTTGCGGCAACGAAGAGGCCAACGTCGGATCGATCGTCATCACCATGGGTGGGCACCAGATCACGGCGGAAGGCGTGTTCACCTACAAAGCCGACGGCGAGGGCAAACTCGTTGCGCTGCGGGCGTACTGGGAGATGGACCGGGCCGCCAAGACAGCGCGACCGGCTTAGCCGACGTCACGCGGGCGGTTCTGAGACCGGCTTGAGCCCGGCCCGGTGGCGCAGCGCCAGTGCCTGGTATTCGCCGGGGTTTAGGTTCACCCACATCTGAGCGTTGGTGCCGGCGATCGGACCCTTGACCTTCGCCGGCGCGCCCGTCACCAGCACCTCGGCCGGGATCTTCGTGCCGCCGACCACAAGCGAATGCGCCGCGATCAGGCTACGGGCCCCGATCACCGCGCCGTCGAGCACCGTGCAGTGGTTGGCGATCAGCGCCTCGGCCCCGACGCGCGCGCCGTGGATCGTGCACATGTGCGCGACCGTCGCCCCCGGCCCGATGTCGACCGGGATGCCCGGCGGCGCATGCAGCACCGAGCCGTCCTGCACGTTGGCGCCTCTGCGGACGACGATGGGCGCGTAATCGGCCCGCAGCACGGCGTTGAACCACACCGACGCGCCGGCCTCGATGGTCACGTCGCCGATCAGGACCGCGGTGGGCGCCACGAAAGCCTCTTTGTGCACGTTCGGCGACGCGCCTTCGAATTCAAATAGGGGCATAGGTCACATATACAGGACATCCGGCCTGCATTATTGCGTACGGGGCCCGCAAAACTGTAACGTGTTCTAGTTAGAGGGATAGCGACTGGAGGCGCGCAAGTGACTACCGACACCGCCGGCAGCGGCATTCGCGAGATCGACCCCGGCGCGCTGCCGGACAGGTATGCGCGGGGCTGGCACTGCCTCGGACCGGTGAAGCACTACCTCGACGGTCAGCCGCACGGGGTCCAGGTGTTCGGCACCATGCTGGTGGTCTTCGCCGACTCCCATGGCGACATCAAGATCCTGGACGGCTACTGCCGGCACATGGGCGGCAACTTGTCACAGGGCACCATCAAGGGTGACGAGATCGCCTGCCCATTCCACGACTGGCGGTGGGGCGGCGATGGCAAGTGCAAGCTGGTGCCGTACGCCAAGCGGACACCGCGCCTGGCTCGCACCCGGGCCTGGCAGACCGACGTCCGAAGCGGGCTGTTGTTCGTCTGGCACGACCACGAGGGCAATCCGCCGCAGCCTGAGGTGCGCATCCCGGATATCGGAGAGTTCGCCAGCGACGACTGGACCGATTGGCGGTGGAACTCGGTGCTCATCGAGGGCTCCAACTGCCGCGACATCATCGACAACGTCACCGACATGGCGCACTTCTTCTACATCCATTTCGGTCTCCCGACGTATTTCAAGAACGTCTTCGAGGGTCACATCGCCACCCAATACCTGCACAACGTCGGCCGGCCCGACGTGAACGACATGGGGACCTCCTACGGCGAAGCGCACCTGGATTCGGAGGCTTCGTACTTCGGGCCGTCGTTCATGATCAACTGGCTGCACAACAACTACGGCGGCTACAAGGCCGAGTCGATCCTGATCAACTGCCACTACCCCGTCACCCAGGATTCGTTCATGCTGCAGTGGGGCGTCATCGTCGCGAAGCCCAAGGGCATGGATGAGGCCATGTCCGAGAAGCTGTCCAAGACGTTCACCGAAGGTGTCAGCAAGGGCTTCCTGCAGGACGTCGAGATCTGGAAGCACAAGACCCGCATCGACAATCCGCTGCTCGTCGAGGAGGACGGCGCGGTCTACCAGATGCGTCGGTGGTATCAGCAGTTCTACGTCGACGTCGCCGACGTCACGCCGGACATGATCGACCGCTTCGAGATCGAGGTCGACACCACCAAGGCCAACGAGTTCTGGAACAAAGAGGTCGAGGAGAACCTGCGGCGCCAGCAAGAGGAGAAGGCGGACCACGCCGCCACATGAGCAAGGACACGCAGCGCAGCGTCCCCGACGTCGATCGGCTGGCCCGCTCGATGTTGCTGTTGCACGGCGTTCACGACGACGACGAACACGCCACCGGCGGCGGGGGCAGCGGCGGGTCGTGGTCCAAGGCATCTCCGGTGGACCCGCAGCGGGCCGACGCGTTGCGGGAAGCCACTCAACGCGACCGCGAACGCTACCTCAATTCGGGCCTGCAACCGGTGGACTGCCGGTTCTGCCACGTCTGCGTGCTCGTCAAGAAACTGGGTCCAGGGCACACATCCGTGCAATGGAATTCGGATGCGGCCCGGCGCTGCGCGTACTTCACCGAGGTACGGGAATCGGGCGGTGACACGGCACGGAGCCGGGCGTGCCCGAGGCTGGCCGACAGCATCGACCACGCAATCGCCGAAGGCATCCTGGAAAGGGTCTCGACCGCGCCCGCACCGGGTGACGGCTGAACTCACAGCCCTTCGAAGCGCGCTTTGATCTGTTCGACGGTGAGGCCGTAATCCTGGAGCGCATACGTGTGTTTCGGCGCGCGCGGACCCTTCTTGCTCTCGGCGTGGATCTCGCGCATCGCCCGTAGCGCGGTGTCGGTGAGCGACAGACCGAAGTACGCGTAGATGCCTACGACGGTGCCGATCGGGTCGGCGACGAAGTCCTGGTAGTCGACGTCGTAGAACTGCGCGGGATCATGGCGGGCCCGAACCGCGTTGAACCGCTCGAGTCCCCGGGCCCAGGTGTCCAGTGAGTCCGCGCCGATCGTCGCGCCCACGTACGTCTTCGACCACCCGTCGGTGGCGGCCTCGGCCAGCGAGCACATCGACGCCATCAACGTCTCCGCGGGCCGATGGCATTGCACGACAAGCGCATCGGGAAAGGTGGCTATCAACGCGTCCAGCGCATGCAGGTGGCTCGGGTTCTTCAACACCCATCGCTTGGGAACGTCGTTGAGGCCGATCAACTGCAGGTTCTTGCGGTAGCGGCGATACGCCGGCGTCCAGTCTTGGTTGGCCAGCCACCGCGCGTACGTGGGCACATGGGCCAGCGTTTCGTAGGCCACCGCATGCAGGGACTGGCGCAGCAACTGCCAGCACTCCTCGACTTCGTCGGCGCTCATGAAGTGCAGGCCCATGAACTCGGGGTTTTCGACGTGGTGCCGCTCGAACTCGGCGTTCAGCCGCGCGAAAACCGGGTTGGTGTCCCACGTGTCGCGCGGGGGCCGCGGTTGTGGAAATTCCGCCAACCACATCTGAATGCCCTGATGCGTCGGGTCTGCGCCCAGCAGGCGGTGCAGAGCCGTCGTGCCCGTGCGGGGCAGCCCGGTCACGAAGATCGGCCGGTCCACCGGTACGTCGGCGTACTGGCGATACTGCTTGAACCCGGCCTCGGCCATAAGCCTGGCGGCCAGCGCACCCCGCAGGTACACGCGGGAGATCTTGCTGCCCAGTGGCGTGAGACCGGCCTCGCGCTGATACGACTCGAGGATGACGGCGAGGCCCTCGAGATAGTTGTCGTCATCCACACCGAAGTCGTCAAGACCGACCAGCCGCGACGCCGACTCCAGCAGGTCGTCGACGGTGCCGACGTCGGTGCGCTCCGCCATCAGGCCTTGTACTCCCCGCAGTTCACGTCCAGCGTCTGGCCGGTGATCCCGCTGGCCAGGTCACTGGCCAAAAAGATGATCGCCGACGCTACCTCGTCTTCGGTGGGCAACCGCTTCAGGTCCGAGCTCGCGGCGGTCGCCGCGTAGATCTGCTCGACGGTGGTTCCGTACTTGCCGGCCTGATGGCTGAAGTACCCCTTCAGCGTGTCGCCCCAAATATAGCCCGGCAGAACCGAGTTCACCCGAATTCCCTGCTCGCCGAGCTCGGTGGACAGCGACTGCGACATCGCCAGCAGCGCCGACTTGGCCATCTTGTAGGCGCCGTACTTGGCCTGCGAGTGCCGCACGACCATCGAGTTGACGTTGACCACCGCACCCGTCGATTCCGCGAGCGTTGGCGTGAAGCCCTGGATCAGCCGCAGGGCGCCGAGCACCGTCAGTTCGATCGCGTCGCGGATGTGCTGAAACGTGGTGTTGGCCAACGGTTTCATCGACGGCACCCGGAAGGCGTTGTTGATCAGCACGTCCACCCGGCCGTAGGCGGCGAGCGAAGCCTCGACCAGGTTCTTGACCTGGTCTTCGTCGGTGATGTCCGTCGCCACCGCGACCGCGCGCCGACCGGTGTCGGTGATGCGCTTGGCGACGTCGTCGAGCCGGTCCGCCGTGCGGGCGGCCAGCACCAGGTCGGCCCCCGCCTCCGCACATCGTCGCGCCAGCGTCGTGCCGAGCGCCGGTCCGACGCCGCTGATGCATACAATCTTGCCGTCGAGCATGGTCACCCCAGCATCCTGCTGGCGATCGCGTGCTGCCGCTCGGCAATCCGCGCCCGCCAGTCTTTTTCGGTGATTTTGTTTCGTTCGTGGAACGGCAACGTCGCAGGCACCTTGTCGATGTCGACCAGCTCGGCGGTCGGCCCGTCCGCATCGGTCAGCGGGCGTGACACCCGCTGCCACCGGAACTGGAGGATGCCCTTGCGGTGGCCGAGTGTCTCAACCCAGTTCGTGACGCCGGGATTCTGGTCGGCGATCACGATCCGAATCTTTCCGTCGGGATCGGCTTGCGCCTGACTGGCGTTCAACGACGTCTGGTGGTTGATGTAGTCGAGCGAGATGTACCACATGCTACCCAGCTGAAAGCCAAGGTAGGGCGCGTCCGACTGCGGAATCGTCACCACGAGCGCCTGATCCGGCGTCAGCTCGTAATGCCCGACCGACGAGTACTGCGTTGCCAGGCCGCCCGGGGTCAGCCGGGGCGCCACCAGGGTGTTGACCGGGATGTTCAGGTAGAACCACTGCGGGAACGCCAGCCATGTCTTGATCCGGTTGATCAGCTGCTTGGCGGCTGTGGCGTAACGCTTTTCGATGATGTCCGTGGTCAGCGGCGCTGGGGCGGTGCCGACGGTGTCCTCGCGCCGGATCGCGATGCTGCCCCGACGCTGGGACCAGTCGCCATACACTTCGCGAACGACGAGCTGCGCCGGCGTCTCGGGCCGGAACCGCCACTCGAAGCTACCGTCGCCGGCGATGTCGAGCTCGCGGTCGTCGAACGCCGCCTCACTCTTCGGCACACCCTCGTCGGTGTACTCGCCGCCCAGCAGCTGAAAGCTCAGATCGGTTGTCGTTCCACGGATTCCGGAGACGACGTGCTCGTGCCCCGGTCGTACCCGGGCGCCGAAATAGAGAGTGTCGGGATTGTCCAGCCCCATTTTGGTGAAGGGGCCGGTGCCGCTGAGGAAAAACGGGTGATCCCGGTCGTAGTGGAATGCCACGTGCGTGCACGCGGCGATGCCCTGGGCAAGGTACTGCATGCCTTCGAGAAGGTCGGCCTGGAACTCGATGTGCGGGGCAGCGGCAACGAGCCGCTCGGCTTGGGCGATCGCTTCGGTCAGCGGGTCGGTGAACATCGGTTGTCGTCGCCTCCGTCGGTCCAATATTGGACCGTGTCGGTAGAGTATCTGTGCGTAGAGACTAGAACGTGTTCTAACTTTGCGTCAACAGGCTATGCGGTCCACATCTGGACCGGCTCGTACCATTATCAGAATGTCCATCGCTGACTCGTCCGGCCGGGCGTCCCCTCCGACCGCCCGCGTGGTGCGGGTCCTCGACTTTCTCTCCCGCCATCCCCACGACCGGTTCGGCGTCTCGGAGCTGGCCCGGCAGACCGATCTGAGCAAGCCCACATGCCTGGGCATCGTCACGACATTGAGCGAGGCCGGCTATCTCGTCCGCGACGAGCGGGACAAGAGCTATCGGCTCGGTCCGTCGTTGATAACGCTCGGTCACACCGCCCAGGAAGCGATGCGGGTGAGCCCGGCGGCGCGCCAGGAACTGCGCGGGCTGTCGTCGCGGTTTTCCACCGTCGCCGCGTTGTCGGCGGTGGTCGACGACCGGATCACGCTGCTCGAGTTGGTGGCGCCGCCGGGCACGAGGGCGCCGGTGCAGGTCGGTCAGAGCTATCCTTTCGGGCCTCCCGTCGGGTTGATGTTCGTGCTGTGGGACGACGAGGCGGTTCGCAATTGGCTGGCCAAGGAGCCAACCATCGCGCTACGCACCGACACCGAGCGGCTGCACCGCGTGATCGCCGAGTGCCGCTCCGACGGCTACCTCGTCGAACGCCTGACCCCCGTCGGGCGACGGCTGTACGCGCTGATGGCCGGCATGTCGAGTCACCTGCCCGACGAGCTGCGCGCGCTGCTGCGCGAGATGGTGTCGGACATCGGCGAGCGGGTCTACCTGAGAAGCGAAAGCCGGCTCGCGGGCCCGGCCGGCCGCCAGCGCCACGACATCAGCGTTATCTCCGCGCCGGTTTACGACCACCACCACCGGCAGGCGATGGTGGCCTCGTTACAAATCGGGCGGCCCATCACCGACGCGGAGATCACCGAACGGGCACAGCGACTGGTCTCGGCCGCGGACGCGCTGACGGTGCAGTTGGGTGGCATCAAGCCGGTCTTCTAGTACGCGTACGTGTTGGCGGGGCGGGCGATCTTCGTCACGCTGCTGACAGCCATCGTCGGTACGAAAGACGTTTGCGCGGTGGAACTTCCGGGCACAACCTGGCCCTCGACGCGCAACCAGGTGTCGTCGGGGTAGCCCGTCAGGCCCGGACCGCTCAGTCGCATGCGCGCCAATTGGGCGTCGGCCGCACAGCAGATGATGACCACCCGACCGAGGTCGACGGCGCCGCCGTCTTTCATCGTGAAACCGACGACGGTGATCACCCGGTTGTCCAGCGTGCCGGCCGAATCCGTCGCCGCCCGCATCATCACGTCGGGCAGCGAAACCACCGGCGCCCGCTCGGCGGGCAACGGCGGGAAGGGCCGGCGATGCGGAGCTGTGGCCGCGGCCACCTCGGGTGACGCTCCGCGGGCACCCAACGGCGGCGGGACGACGAACGCGAGCACGGCGACGGGCACCAGCAGCAGCCAGACCATCCAGCCCCGATGACGATGCCCGTCGTCAGGGCCGTCGTGATCACCGGCCGTGCCCACGCGACGCAAGTCGCGCACGATCGCGACCGTCGCGAGAGCGATCAGCACCACCGACGCGACGATCAGCCACGGCAGCAGCAGGGGCCTGACGTAATGCAGGTACGTGCCTTTCAGCGCGATCAGCCCGGTGGCCAGACCGACCAGCAGCAGTAGCGCGTTCTGGGTGATGCGGCTCAATGCGCACCGCCCAGCACCACCAGCCCGATTCCGGACGCCGCCAGCGTGGCCACCAGGAGGGTCAGTGGAGCGAATCGGAGCGCGAATCGGCGACCGAACATGCCGGCCTGCATCGCGAACAGTTTGACGTCGACGGCAGGCCCGACCACCAGGAACACCAGCCGCGGCAGCAGCGGCATCATCGTCAAGCTGGCCGCGACGAACGCGTCGGCCTCCGAGCACAGCGCCAGCACCACGGCGAGCAGGGCCATCACCACGATCCCGACCACGAGCTGACCGGTGAGATGGGCAAAGACCCACGGCGGCACGAGCACCCGCAGCGCCGCCGCGGCGGCGGCGCCGACCACCAGATACGACGCCGCGTGCAAGAAGTCGTGCCGGGCGGCCTCGAGGAACACCACCCACCGCGGCGCGTCGTCGCGCGTCGTCGGCAACGCGCGGGTGACCCATTCGGGTCGGCCCCAGCGTGACCACAGCAGTCCCATCACCACGGCGGTCGCGAGCGAGGCGAGGCAGCGGCCGACCACCATCTTGGGCTGGCCCGGAAACGCCACGGCGGTGGCCACCAAGACCACCGGGTTGATCGCCGGGGCGGCCAGCATGAACGTCAGGGCTGCGGCCCCGGCCGCGCCCGTCGCATACAGGCG
Organism: uncultured Actinomycetota bacterium; assembly: GCA_963811535.1. Lineage (GTDB taxonomy): Bacteria > Actinomycetota > Actinomycetes > Mycobacteriales > Mycobacteriaceae > Mycobacterium. The sequence goes on from CAWERF010000006.1 coordinate 2,426,225, forward strand.
GCGCGCCACCGGCACGGATCCGCATTCACATCCGGGCAGCGCCGCGCCGCCGACCCCGGCCGCCAGGATCGCCAGGCCGGTGCGGCGCGGCAGCCACCGGGCCAGCCGTTCGGGGGAGACGAAAGCCGCGACCAGGCCGCTGACCAGGACGCCGATGACCAGGAAGGGCAGCGCCTGGACGAAGACGCCGCAGAACACGGTCGCCGCGACGCTGAAATTCGGCCGCTGAGCGACGAGCTGGCTGAGGATGCCGCCGGACAACGCGAGCGCGATCAGGGCCGCGAGCAGCAACTCCATCGAGCCGACGCGGCGGCTGCTCGATGTCGGGGCGGCGATCACCGCCCCATCTTGCCTGCCTTACCTGATCAGCCGGTGGCCTGCGGCGTGTTCTCACCCTGGGACTGCTCGCGCTTGATCTCCAGGGCGATGTCGATCAGCTGGTCCTCCTGGCCGCCGATGAGGTTGCGCTTGCCGGCGCGATAGAGCAGCTGTGAGGCCGGCACCTGGTAGCGCTCGGACTGGCGGATCGCATGCTTGAGGAAGCTCGAGTACACCCCGGCATAGCCCATGATCAGCGCGTTGCGGTCGAGCAGGCATTCGGCCGGCATGGCCGGGCGCACCACGTCTTCGGCGGCGTCGGCGATGTCGAAGAAGTCGATGCCCGTCTTGACGCCGATCTTGTCGAACACCCCGATCAGCGCCTCGACCGGCGCGTTGCCCGCGCCAGCGCCGAAGCGTCGGCAGCTGCCGTCGATCTGTTTGGCGCCGGCACGCACGGCCTCGACCGAGTTCGCCACACCGAGCCCAAGGTTCTCGTGCCCGTGGAAGCCGACCTGCGCGTCGTCACCCAGTTCGGCGACCAGCGCGGCCACCCGGTCGCGGACGCCCTCGAGCACCAGGGCGCCGGCGGAGTCCACCACGTACACGCACTGGCAGCCGGCGTCGGCCATGATTCTGGCCTGTTTGGCCAGCGCCTCCGGCGGGATGGTATGGGCCATCATCAGGAATCCGACCGTTTCCAGGCCGCGCTCGGAAGCCAGGCCGAAGTGCTGGATCGATACGTCGGCCTCGGTGCAGTGCGTGGCGATGCGGCAGATCTCGCCGCCGTTGTCCTGGGCCTCGATGATGTCGTCCTTGGTTCCGACACCGGGCAGCATCAAGAACGCGATCCTGGCCTGGGTGGCCGTCTCGGCGGCCAGCTTGATCAGCTCCTGCTCCGGTGTCTTGGAGAAGCCGTAGTTGAACGACGACCCGCCGAGCCCGTCGCCGTGGGTCACCTCGATCACCGGCACGCCCGCCGCGTCCAACGCGGCCACGATGGAGCCCACCTCATCCTTGGTGAACTGGTGGCGTTTGTGGTGCGAACCATCCCGCAGCGACGTGTCGGTGATCCTGACGTCCCACATGTGGTCGCTCATCGGGCACCTCCTGAGACACTGAGCGTTTCTTTGGCGATTTCCTCGCCGACCTTGGTGGCGGCGGCGGTCATGATGTCCAGGTTGCCCGCATACGGCGGCAGGTAATCGCCGGCACCCTCGACCTCGATGAAGGTGGTGACCAGCGCCTGGCCGCCCGAGTTGATCGACGGTGGATCAAACTGCGGCTCGTTCAGCAGGTGGTAGCCCGGCACGTAGGTCTGCACCTCGGCCACGACGTCGTGGATCGACTGCGCGATCGCGTCGGTGTCGGCGTCCTGCGGGATCGCGCAGAAGATCGTGTCCCGCATGATCATCGGCGGCTCGGCCGGGTTGAGGATGATGATCGCCTTGCCGCGCTTGGCGCCGCCGATCGTCGCGACGCCGCGGCTGGTGGTCTTGGTGAACTCGTCGATGTTCGCGCGGGTGCCGGGGCCGGCCGACACCGAGGCCACCGACGCCACGATTTCCGCGTACGGCACGTCGACGACCCGCGAGACCGCGTACACAATGGGGATCGTCGCCTGCCCGCCGCAGGTGATCATGTTGACGTTGGGGGCGTCGAGGTGCTCGCGAAGGTTGGCGGGCGGGATCACCGCCGGCCCAACCGCCGCCGGGGTCAGGTCGATCGCGCGGATCCCGGCTTGCACGTAGCGCGGCGCGGCCGCCTGGTGGACATACGCCGAGGTGGCCTCGAACAGCAGATCGGGCTTCTCGTCGGAGGCCAAAAGCCAGTCGACACCCTCGTGGGTGGTTTCCAGGCCGAGGTCGCGGGCCCGCTTGAGGCCTTCGCTCTCCGGGTCGATGCCGACCATCCACCGCGGCTGGAGCCATTCGGAGCGCAAGAGCTTGTACATCAGGTCCGTGCTGATGTTGCCGGAACCGACGATCGCGACACTTGCTTTGGACGGCATGAAAGCTCCTATTCGAAAGTCAACCGGACGGACCCGAGTCCGTCGAACTCGGCGACGAAATCGTCGCCCGGCCGCGCGTCGATCGCACGCGTGCACGAACCCGGCAACACCACGTCACCTGCGGTTAGGCGCACCCCGAAATCGTGCACCTTGCGCGCCAGCCACGCGACGGCGGTCACCGGGTCGCCCAGCACGGCGTCGCTGCGGCCCTTGGCCACCACCTCACCATTGCGCGTCAGCACCGCGTCGATCGCCTTGATGTCGATGTCCTTGGGCGACACCCGCTGGGTGCCGAGCACATAGCCGGCCGACGACGCGTTGTCGGCGATCGTGTCGCACAGCCGGATCTTCCAGTCGGTGATCCGGGAGTCGATCAACTCGATCGCCGGCGCGAACGCGGCCGTCGCCGCGAGCACGTCATCCTCGGTGCACCCGGCGCCCGGAAGGTCGTCGGCGAGCAGGAACGCGACTTCCACTTCGACCCGCGGGTAGAGGTACCGCGCGGCCTTCACCGGCTTGTCCTCGAACACCTGCATCTCGTCGAGCAGATGACCGTAGTCGGGTTCGTCGACGCCCATCATCTGCTGCATCGCCTTGCTCGACAGGCCGACCTTGTGGCCCACCACCCGGGCACCTTCGGCCACCCGTTGACGGATGTTGATCAGCTGAATCTCATACGCGTCGACCACGTCGATGTCGGGATGAGCGTCGGTCAGCGGAGCCATCGGAACCCGGCTACGCTCAGCCTGCGCCAGGTCGGCCGCGAGTTCGTCGCGCGTCAGCACACTGAGCATTTTCGGCGGTCCCTGATAGCTGGATGCGGGCGGGGCGGGTAGCGCCCACCCGTGGCGATTCTATAACGTGTTCTAGTATGACAGGTCAGGAGTACGACGTCATCGTCGTGGGCAGCGGCGCTGCGGGCTTCGTGGCCGCGCTGACCGCCGCTCACCAGGGGTTATCGGCGGTAGTCGTCGAGAAGGCCGCACATTACGGCGGCTCGACCGCTCGGTCCGGCGGCGGCGTGTGGATCCCGAATAACGAGATCCTCAAGCGAGATGGCGTCACCGACACGCAAGAGGCCGCACGTAGGTATCTGCACGGGATCATCGGCGACGTCGTCGATCCGAAGCGCATTGACACGTATCTGGACCGCGCTCCCGAAATGCTGTCCTTCGTGCTGCACAACACTCCCCTCAAGATGTGCTGGGTGCCAGGCTATTCCGACTACTATCCGGAATCGCCCGGCGGGCGGCCGGGTGGGCGGTCGATCGAGCCGAAGCCGTTCAACGCCAAGAAGCTCGGGCCCGACCTGCCGGGCCTGGAGCCGCCCTACGGCAAGGTTCCGCTCAATGTCGTGGTAATGCAACAGGACTACGTTCGATTGAACCAGCTCAAGCGGCACCCCCGAGGCCTACTGCGAAGCCTGAAAGTCGGTGCCAGGACGATGTGGGCGGGCGCCACCGGCAAGAACCTGGTCGGCATGGGGCGGGCCCTGATCGCACCGCTGCGGATCGGGCTGCGCAAGGCCGGGGTCCCGGTGCTACTGAACACCACGCTGACCGATTTGTACGTCGAGGACGGCGTCGTGCGCGGGATCTATGTCCGAGCCACCGATGCGCCGGAAACGACTGAGCCGCAGCTGGTCCGGGCCCGCCGCGGGGTGATCCTGGGATGTGGCGGCTTCGAGCACAACGAGCAGATGCGGGTCAAGTACCAGCGCGCCCCGATCACCACCGACTGGACCGTCGGGGCGAAGGCCAACACCGGTGACGGCATTCTGGCCGCCGAAAAACTCGGCGCTGCACTGGAATTGATGGAGGATGCCTGGTGGGGACCGACGGTGCCGTTGGTCGGCGCACCCTGGTTCGCACTATCGGAACGCAACTCCCCTGGGTCGATCATCGTCAATATGGCCGGCAAGCGGTTCATGAACGAATCGATGCCCTATGTCGAAGCGTGTCACCGGATGTACGGCGGAGAGTGGGGCCAAGGTGCTGGCCCAGGCGAGAACGTTCCGGCGTGGCTGGTGTTCGACCAGCGGTACCGCGATCGCTACATCTTCGCGGGATTGCATCCTGGGCAACGTATTCCGAAGAAGTGGCTGGAGTCCGGGGTCATCGTGGCTGCCGATACGCTCGACGAACTGGCTTCCAAGGCGGGACTGCCGGCCGATGAGCTGGTGGCGACGGTCGAACGCTTCAACGGCTTCGCACGCTGTGGTGACGACGAGGACTTCCACCGCGGCGAAAGCGCCTACGACAGGTACTACGGCGACCCGACCAACAAGCCCAATCCGAACCTCGGTGAGATCAGTCATCCGCCTTACTATGCGGCGAAGATGGTGCCCGGCGATCTGGGGACGAAGGGCGGGATCCGCACCGACGAATACGGGCGCGCGTTGCGCGACGACGGCAGCCTCATCCCGGGGTTGTACGCCGCCGGCAATGTGAGCGCGCCGGTGATGGGCCATACCTACCCCGGCCCAGGCGGTACGATCGGCCCGGCCATGGTGTTCGGTTACCTGGCCGCGCTGCATATCGCGGGGAAGGACTGAGGTGCCGATCGATCTCGCTGCCGCTCTGGGCGCGGAGCTGCCGCCCGCCGAATTCTCTTGGAGCAGCAGCGATGTACAGCTCTATCACTTGGCGCTCGGGGCCGGCGCCGATCCGATGAACCAGCGGGAGCTGAGCTACCTGGTCGACAACACCCCGCAGGTGCTTCCGACGTTCGGGAACGTCGCACAGTCGTTTCACCTGACGGAGCCGCCGAGCGTTCCGTTCCCGGGCATCGACATCGAGCTGGCGAAAATCTTGCACGCGTCGGAAGAGGTGACGGTTGCGCGACCACTGCCGCCATCGGGCACCGCGCGAGCCACCGCCCGCGTCGTCGACATCTGGGACAAGGGCAAGGCCGCGGTGATCGTCAGCGAATCGACGGTGACGGCGCTGGACGGCACCCCGCTGTGGACCACGCGGCGGTCGATCTTCGCGCGGGGCGAAGGCGGGTTCGGTGGCGAGCGCGGCCCGTCTGCGGCTGTTGCGCCACCTGAGCGTGCGTGCGACTACGAGATACCGCTGCCCATCTTGCCGCAGCAGGCGTTGTTGTATCGCTTGTGCGGCGACCGCAACCCGCTGCATTCCGACCCGGAATTCGCTGCGGCCGCGGGTTTTCCACGACCGATTCTTCATGGCCTGTGCACGTACGGGATTACGTGCAAGGCGATGGTGGATGCGTGCCTGCGCAGTGACGTGAGCCGGGTGCGCTCGTATGGCGCGCGGTTCGCCGGCGTTGTCTACCCGGGCGAGATGCTGCTGGCCCGGATCTGGGAAGAGGCCGAAAGGCTGGTTGCATCGGTTACGGCGCCGTCCCGGGAGGGCGCGCCGGTGTTGTCGGGTGTGGAGCTGGTGCCGGGGTGATTTTCTGCCGGCGAACGTGACGCCAGCGTCACGCTGCCGCGGAATTCTTGCGCTGACTTCACGCTCGGCGCGCCAACGCGGCCCGCACCCGTTGGATGATCTCGGTAGGTCGGTCGGATGCGGTCACTCGAATGACGATCCACCCCATACGCGCGAGCATTTCGAGCCGCCTGATTTCCCTGGCGAACTGGGCCTTGTCGGTACGGTGATGATCGCCATCGTATTCGACCGCTATCTCGAGATGCTCCCAACCCATGTCGAGGCGGGCGAACAGGTATCCGTTCTCGTCGTAGATCGGTATCTGGGTCTGCGGTCGAGGTAGCCCCGCCTGGATGAGCAGTACCCGAAGCCACGTTTCCCGCGGTGACTCTGCGCCGGGATCAACCAGTCCCAGTGCTTCCCGCGCACGCCGGATGCCGCGGCGCCCCGGATATCGCTGCGCCAGCAGCTCGACATCGGCGAGCTTGAAATCGATGGCGCGGGCCAAAGAGTCGATCGCGGCGACAGAGCGTCGAATCGGATGCCAGCACGCGAGGTCAAGCGCCGTACGGGTTGCGGTGGTGACGAGTATGCCGCCGATCCGGTCGACTTCGTCGTCCTCGAGGCGATCGCCCCATACCCGCAAACCAGGCAGGCGGTGTCGGTTGTCGTGGATAAGCTCGGCCGGACAATTGGGGTCGATCCAGTTGGCGCCGTACATTGCGGCAGCCCAGAAGCCAGCCACCACTCCTCGACGGCGTGACCACAGCCAGCCGGCCTGCGCCCGCAACTGTGGCGTCAGCTCGGTGCCGGGGTTGACGTAGACGTCGCGGAACACCCTGGTGTAGCGGCTTCTCAGGTCTGACTTGGTCAACGACCCGATGGCCACTGCCGCACTGCCGATGAAGGGCTCCCCCATGGGCGCAGTGTGCGCTGAGGCACCGACAGGCCCGCGAACGAACGGGGTCAGCCGAGGATGATGCCCGACGTCGGGACGCCGGTACCCGCGGTGACCAGCACGTGCTCAACATCGGGTACCTGGTTCACCGAGGAACCGCGCAGCTGTCGCACACCTTCGGCGATGCCGTTCATCCCGTGGATGTAGGCCTCCCCCAGCTGGCCGCCATGGGTGTTGATCGGCAGCCTGCCGCCGATCTCTATCGCGCCGTCGGCGATGAAGTCCTTCGCCTCACCCCAGCCGCAGAAGCCCAACTCCTCCAGCTGAATAAGGGTGAACGGCGTGAAATGGTCGTAGAGCACAGCCGTTTGGATGTCCGTCGGCTTCAGCCCGGACTGCTGCCACAATTGCTTACCGACCAAACCCATTTCGGGCAGCCCGTCGAGCTCGGGCCGGTAGTAGCTCACCATCGAGTACTGGTTGGGGCTCGACCCCTGCGATGCCGCCTCGATGACGGCGGGCCGGTTCTTGGTGTCCTTGGCGCGCTCGACGGACGTGACGACGAGCGCGACGGCACCATCGGTCTCCTGACAGCAGTCCAGCAGCCGCAGCGGCTCGGCGATCCAGCGCGAATTCTGGTGATCCTCAATGGTGATCGGCTTCTCGTAGAAGTAGGCCTTCGGGTTCTTGGCGGCGTGCTTGCGGTCGGCCACCGAGACGGCACCGAAGTCGCGGCTCGTCGCGCCCGACAGATGCATGTAGCGCTTCGCGATCATCGCCACCTGGGCGGCCGGCGTCGACAGCCCGTGCGGATACGAGAACGAGTTGTCGACGCCGGTCGAGTCGGCATTCTCCACGAGTCGGGTCTGCACCTGACCGAACCGCGTGCCCGAACGTTCGTTGAAGGCCCTATAGGCCACAACGCAATCCGCGACGCCTGTCGCTACCGCGATGGCCGCCTGCTGAATTGTCGCGCACGCTGCGCCCCCGCCATGGTGGATCTTGGAGAAGAACGTCAGGTCGCCCATTCCCGTGGCCCGCGCGATGGCGACCTCGGTGTTGGAGTCCATCGTGAACGTGACCATGCCGTCGACGTCCGCGGGTGTCAGCCCCGCGTCGTCGAGCGCGTCGAGCACCGCCTCGGCCGCCAACCGAAGCTCGCTGCGACCGGAGTTCTTCGAGAAGTCGGTGGCACCGATCCCGGCGATCGCCGCTCTACCCGACAACCCTCCCGGCATCAGGCACCTGTCATCGTCAAGGTCGCGTTGGCGATGACGTGATCGCCAAGGCTGTTGCTACCGACGATCTTCAGCGTGATCAGGCCGTCCTCGACCGCGGTAACCTCACCCTTGAATGTCACGGTGTCGTACGCATACCACGGCACACCGAGCCGCAGCCCGATCGACTTGATGATGGCATTCGGTCCGGCCCAGTCCGTGATGTAGCGCTGCACCAGACCGGTGTCGGTGAGGATGTTGACGAAGATGTCCTTCGAACCCTTCGCTTGCGCCTTGTCCCGGTCGTGGTGAACATCCTGGTAGTCGCGGGTGGCGATCGCCGTCGAAACGATGAACGTCGGATCGCCGTAGAGCGACAGCTCGGGCAGCTTGGTGCCCACCTCGATCGACGGCGCGCTCATGCGTCAGGCTCCCACGCGTACAGCGTCCATGCGGGCCCGACACTGTTAGCGGGAAAGTCGATATAGATTGCGCGCACTGGCATTCCGATCTCCACCTTTGCGGGGTCGACATTGCGGAGCTCGCCCAGCATGCATACCCCTTCTTCGAGCTCGACGAGCGCGATCACGAACGGCAGCGTGCGGCCGGGCACCTTCGGCGCGTGGTGCACGACGAAGCTGAACACCGTCCCCTTGCCGCTCGCGACGAGGTAATCGGAAGGCGCCACATCCTGCTTATAGTCCTGCCAGATCGCCGGGACTGGCGGATGCTGCAGGCCGCCGTCGGCCCGCTTCTGGATGCGCAACTCGTGGGCGTTCACCCCGTCCCAGAAGAACCTGGTGTCGCGCGACGAGGCGGGCCGCATCATCGCGTCGGCATCCAGGTCGTCGGGTACCGACGAAGCGGCTGGCTGATCGGCATCTGCGGGCTTGAACTTCATGATGCGCCACATCATTTCGGCGACGTCCTCGTCGCCGACTTGCCAGGTGATCTTCTGCGTGACGAAGAAGCCCTCGCCGAGCGCGGTCCGCTTGGGTCCGACGACGTCGGTCAGCTCGGCAGCCACGCTGACCTCCTCGCCCGGTCGCAGATACCGGTGGTAGGTCTGCTCACAGTTGGTCGCGACGACGCCGATATAGCCTGCCTCATCGAACAATTCGAGGATCTTGGTGAGCGGATCGTCGGGCGCACGCACGCCGCCCAGGCCCATCATCGTCCAGACCTGGATCATCGCCGGCGGTGCGACGATCCCGGGATGGCCCGCGGCCTTCGCCGCCTGTTCGTCGACGTAGATAGGGTTCTCGTCGCCCATCGCGTCGAGCCAGTGCTCGATCATCGGCTGGTTGACGGGATGACGGCCGACCCGGGGCTTGCTGCGGCCCGCGGCCTTGACCTGTTGTGCCGCCTTCTGGATTTCCGTCACCGTCTGCTCGTCGCGCGAGCGCTCATCGGGTGTCCGCTCTTCGCGCGAGCGCTCATCGGGTGTCTGCTCTTCGCGCGAGCGCTCATCGGTGCTCATCGGTGCCCTCTGCTCTTCGCGCAAGCGCTCATCGGTGCCCTTTGCTCTTCGCGCAAGCGCTCATCGCGGAACCCTCGGAACCTTCAGGCCAGACGCCGCAATCATTTCACGCATCACCTCGTTCACACCGCCACCGAACGTGATGACCAAGTTGCGCTTGGTCTGGGAGTCGAGCCAGTTCAGCAGCTCGGCGGTGTCCGGTTCGGCGGGGTTGCCATGCTTGCCGACAATCTCCTCGGCGAGTCGCCCGACATACTGAACGCGTTCGGTGCCAAACACTTTCGTCGCCGCTGCGTCAGCGACATCAATGGTCTCGCCCGCCGCCGCGACCTGCCAGTTGAGCAACTCGTTGATCCGCCAGATCGCATGGATCTCGCCGAGCGAGCGCTTCACGTCGTCGTGATCGATCGGTGTGATGCCGTCACCGCCGGGTTTCGACGCCCAGGCATGCACCCGGTCGTAGATCGCAGCGAATCGGCCGGCCGGGCCGAGCATCACCCGCTCGTTGTTCAGCTGGGTCGTGATCAGGCGCCAGCCACCGTTCTCCTCACCGACGAGCATGTCGGCCGGAACGCGGACGTCGTTGTAGTACGTGGCGTTGGTGTGGTGGGCACCGTCGCTGAGGATGATCGGCGTCCAGGAGTAGCCGGGGTCCTTCGTGTCGACGATCAGGATCGAAATGCCCTTGTGTTTGACGGCATCCGGATCGGTGCGGCAGGCCAGCCAGATGTAGTCGGCGTCGTGCGCGCCCGTGGTGAAGATCTTCTGACCGTTCACGATGTACTCGTCGCCGTGGCGAATCGCGGTGGTGCGCAGCGACGCCAGGTCGGTGCCCGCCTCCGGCTCGGTGTAGCCGATTGCGAAGTGCACCTCACCGGCAAGGATTGCGGGCAGGAATCTCTTCTTCTGCGCCTCGCTGCCGAACACCTGGAGCGTCGGCCCGACGGTCTGCAGCGTGACGGCGGGCAACGGTACATCGGCACGGTGTGCCTCGTTGACGAAGATCTGCTGCTCGATCGGACCGAACCCGAGGCCGCCGAACTCCGTTGGCCACCCGACACCGAGTTTGCCGTCCTGACCCATCCGCCGGACCACCGCCCGGTAGGCCTTGCCGTGCCGGTCCTTTTCCATCTCTTTGGCCTCTTCGGGCGATATCAAGTTCGAAAAGTATTGCCGCAGTTCGGCTTGCAGCTGCCGCTGCTCGGGGGTTAGGTCGATGAACATAACGCTCCCACCAGATCGAGACGATGCGACGGCCCACCCAGCAACCGGGTCAGGTCCTTGATCGTGGAGTAGTAACCCGCCATCGGGTAGGTGATGTCCATGCCCATGCCGCCGTGCAGATGGTGGCAGATCTGCATCGCCGGCGGCGCCTGCGAGGCCAGCCAATAGCCGAGCACGTCGAGGTCGTCGTCGGCATGGCGGTCTTCGGATAACCGCCAAATCACCGACGTCGACGCCAGGCTAATGGTCCGCGAGGCGATGTAGACCTCGGCGAGCTGGGCGGCGACGGTCTGAAATGTCGACAGCGGCTTGCCGAATTGGTGCCGGTTGCCCACATAGTCAGCGGTCAACCGCAACGCACCCGCCACCAGCCCGGCCGCGAACGCACCCGTCGCCGCCAGCGCCAGCTGGTTGACGCGATGGGCGGTCGCCCCATCGAACACGCCGTCCACCGCCACGTCGGAGAAAGTGACCACGTACTCGTCGGAGCCGTTGGAGGTGGGCGTCTTGGTCAGCTGCACGCCGTCGGACTTCGGTGAGACCACGACGACCGCGCTGTCGGCGGTGACGACCATCCACTCGGCCCGCTCCGCGTAGGGCACCCCGATCTTGGTGCCGTTCAAGCGATTGTTGGCGAAGCTGGTGGCCGGCCGGTCTGGCAGCGGCGCGCCGGGCTCATTGAGGGCCGCGGTGAGCACCGCGCCCTTCGCCACACCGGCCAGATAACGGTCCTGCTGTTGTGCGCCGGCCAGATCGAGCAGTGGCACCACGCCAAACCCCAGCGTCGCCAACGCCGGGCTGATCGTGCCGTGGCGACCGATCTCGGTGAGCGCCGTTGCGATCTCGGGCAGACCCACCCCGTCACCTCCGAGCCGCTCGGGCGCCCCGAGGGCGGTCACGCCGCCTGCAACCAATGCCTCCCAGCTGTTCTTCCGGGCCAGCACGGAGGCGACCACATCGCAGACAGCCTGCTGCTGCGGGTCCGGACTGAAATCCACCCGAATCCTCCTTGATTCGTCGGTGCTAGTGCGCGACGGGGCACTTGCCGGTGTAGTCAACCTGCCAGTGCTTGATGCCGTTCAGCCACCCTGACCGTAGCCGCTCTGGCCGGCTGATCGGCTTGGAGTCCGGCATGTGATCGGCGACCGCGTTGAAGATCAGGTCGATGGTCATCTTGGCCAGGTTGGCGCCGATGCAGTAGTGCGCACCGGTGCCGCCGAAGCCGACGTGCGGGTTGGGGTTGCGCAGGATGTTGAAGGTGTGTGGGTCGTCGAACACTTCTTCGTCGAAATTGGCTGAGCGGTAGAACATCACGACCCGCTGGCCCTTCTTGATCTGCGCGCCGGACAAGTCATAGTCCTCGAGCGCAGTGCGCTGGAAGCAGGTCACCGGGGTGGCCCAGCGGACGATCTCGTCGGCCGCGGTTTCCGGGCGCTGCGTCTTGAACAGCTCCCACTGATCGGGGAAGTCCACGAACGCCATCATGCCCTGGGTGATGGAGTTGCGCGTCGTCTCGTTGCCCGCCACCGCGAGCATCACGACGAAGAACCCGAACTCGTCGTCGGAGAGCTTCTCGCCGTCGATGTCGGCGTTGATCAACGTCGTGACGATGTCGTCGCCGGGGTTCGTCGCCTTTTCCTCGGCCATCTTCATCGCGTATTGGATCAGCTCGAACGAGGACATCTTCGGGTCGATGTGGGCGTATTCAGGGTCATCGTTGCCGGTCATCTCGTTGGACCAGCGGAACAACTTGTCGCGATCGTCCAGCGGGACGCCGAGCAGTCCCGCGATGGCCTGCAGCGGCAGCTCGGCCGCCACCTGCTCGACGAAGTCGCCGGTACCCTCCGCGGCGGCCAGCTTCGCGATGTTCTGGGCGCGTTCGTTGAGCTCATCGCGCAGCCGCCCGACGGCCCGCGGCGTGAACCCGCGGGAGATGATCTTGCGCAGCCGGGTGTGGTGCGGGGCGTCCATGTTCAGCATCACGAACCGCTGGACCTCGATGTCCGCACGGGCGATGTCGTCGTTGAAACGCGGGATCACGCAGTTTTCGTAGCTGGAGAAGACGTCGCTGCGCAGCGACACCTCCTTGACGTCCTTGTGTTTGGTGACCACCCAGTAGCCACCGTCGTTGAAGCCCCCGGCCTTGCCGACCGGCTGGTCGTTCCACCAGACTGGCGCGATCCGGCGCAACTCCGCCAATTCGTCAACCGGCAACCGCGCGACATGGATGTCGGGGTCGGTGAAGTCGAACCCGGGGGGCAGGTTGGGGGTGGGCATCTGTGCACTCCTCGATACAACGTGTTCTAGTGCCAGTAAAACATGCCTTCGCCGCAGACCAAAAGGCATGTTTGGATCCTCGCTTGTCAGAGTAATGAAACGTGTTCTAGCCTGGCGGAATGGGTAATCCTGTCATCGTCGAGGCCACACGTAGCCCCATCGGCAAGCGGAGTGGATGGTTGTCGGGCCTACATTCGACCGAGCTGCTCGGCGCGGTCCAGAAGGCACTAGTGGCGAAGGCCGGCATCGACGCCGGCGATGTCGAACAAGTCATCGGCGGCTGCGTGACGCAGTACGGCGAGCAGTCCAACAACATCTCGCGGGTCGCGTGGTTGACCGCGGGTTTGCCGGAGGAGGTCGGCGCGACCACCGTCGACTGCCAGTGCGGCAGCGGTCAGCAGGCCAATCACCTGATCGCCGGCCTGATCGCGGCCGGTGCGATCGACATCGGCATCGCATGCGGCATCGAGGCGATGAGCCGCGTCGGGCTCGGCGCGAACGCCGGTCCCGACCGCTCCGTGATCCGGGCGGAATCCTGGAACATCGACCTGCCGAACCAGTTCGAGGCGGCCGAGCGGATCGCCAAGCGGCGCGGCATCACCCGCGAGGACGTCGACGAGTTCGGGCTGGCTTCGCAGCAGAAGGCCAAGCGGGCGTGGGCCGAGGGGCGGTTCGATAGGGAGATCAGCCCGATCGAGGCACCGGTGCTCGACGAGCAGAAGCAGCCGAGGGGCGAACGGCACATGGTCGGCCGCGACCAGGGGCTGCGGGACACCACCCTGGACGGCCTGGCTGCGCTGAAGCCGGTGCTGGACGGCGGCGTCCACACAGCGGGCACGTCGTCGCAGATCTCCGACGGTGCCGCCGCGGTGCTGTGGATGGATGAAGAAAAGGCCAAGGCGCTCGGCTTGCGGCCGCGGGCACGGATCGTTAGCCAGGTCCTCGTCGGCGCCGAGCCGTATTACCACCTCGACGGGCCGGTGCAGTCGACGGCCAAGGTGCTCGAGAAGGCCGGCATGAAGATCGGCGACATCGACATCGTGGAGATCAACGAGGCCTTCGCCTCCGTCGTGCTGTCGTGGGCCAGGGTCCACAACCCCGACATGGCGCGGGTGAACGTCAACGGCGGCGCGATCGCGCTGGGACACCCGGTCGGCTGCACCGGCAGCCGGTTGGTCACCACCGCGTTGCACGAGCTGGAGCGCTCTGATCAGACCACTGCGCTGATCACGATGTGCGCGGGCGGCGCACTGTCGACCGGCACGATCATCGAGCGGATCTAGCCGCTTTTTTCTGCGTCGGCTAGTCGCTCGCAATGCGCGGGTGGAAGCGCACCCGGATGTGATGGATCTTGCCGTCGGCCGCCGGGATCAGGAATGTCTCATCGACGCGTGCCACCACCCGCCGCCCGCCGACCGCGGCCTTGGTGACGACAGTGAACGTCGCGTGCACCTCGTCGCCGTGCACCGCGTAGTCGCGATCGGTCGTCGCGGTGATAATCCTGTACTGCGGACCGCGATTCAGGCTGCGGCGCAAGTGATCTCCGGAGAATCCGGTCTTGACGCCCTGCTCGATGCGGATGCATTCGGGCGCAAACGGCACCGAATCGCCGTCATGGCTGACGAGTGCGTCGACGTAGGCGTCTGCCGCCGCGATGCGGTCGGTATCGGACACGGTAACCACCCCGTCAGCATAGGATGACCGCCATGCCGAAATCACCACCGCGATTCATGAATACGCCCTACGCGGACTTCTTCATCAAGTGGATGTCGCGGATCAACACCTGGATGTACCGCCGCGGCGGCGGCGAGGGTCTGGGCGGCACGTTCCAGAAGATCCCCGTCGCGCTGCTGACCACCACGGGCCGCAAGACCGGGCAACCGCGCGTCAGCCCACTGTATTTCCTGCGCGACGGCGACCGGGTGATCCTGGCGGCGTCGAAGGGCGGCGCCGAGAAGAACCCGATGTGGTACCTGAACCTCAAGGCCAATCCCAAGGTGCAGGTGCAGATCAAACGAGAGGTGCTTGACCTGAACGCGCGGGACGCCACCGATGAGGAACGCCAGAAGTACTGGCCGCAACTGGTCGACATGTACCCCACCTACGAGGACTACCAGTCCTGGACCGACCGGACAATCCCGATTGTGGTTTGCGAGCCGGGCTAGGAGTGCCCTGAACAAGGGAGTCTTGGGGCTGGGGGTTGGGCGCTTGTCGGCAATGCGAGCGTCGGGCCGTGGTTCTGATGGTGCGAGGAGGCTCTCGGGGTTGACGAATCCGTCGTGGATGATGACGTGGCCGGCGGGGATGTTAGGCCAGCGCCCAGCTGGTGCCGTTATGGGTGAGTCCGAGCGTGCTGAGCCGGCGCAGGTTGAGCGCTGCGGCCCGGTGGTGCAGCCAGTGGTCGTTTTTGGCCACGCCGCGGTAGCGGAGTCTGCGGTTGCCGCGCACCAGCCAGGCGATGGTGCGTTCGACCATCGGCCGGTGTTGTCGGTATTCGTTCTGCCAGTCCGGGTTTCGCGCGGCCGATCGGGCGGCTCGTTGCAGCGCGTCATGGGGACGGATCGTCAGGGTCTTACCGTCGGCGCCGGTGGTGCAGCGCTCACGCAGCGGGCAGCCGCGACAGGCGGTTTTGAACACTGCCCGGCCCGTAGGGGTGATGGTGCGGGTCACACCGGCAGGGCAGGTCACAGTGCGGTTGATGTGGTCGATGACGAAGTCGTCGACGGTGAACCCGCCCGGCACCGCCGGGCGAGTCGGTGCGGGTTTGACCAGATCGACATGGCCGCGTTCGGCCAGTTCGGCGCGGAATTCCCCTGAACCGTAAGCAGAATCGGCCAGCACCCGCACCGGCTGGTTCTCGGTGTCAAGCAGCTGTAGGCCGACTCGTGCTTCGCTGACCGGCTGCCCGTCGGCGCCCAGACCGCCGGCCTTGCTCAGGGCGCAGCAGGTGATGATCCCGGTGTCCGGCTCGATCGCCAGGTGGGCCTTGAACCCGTCCTGGCGACGGTGCACCGACTTGTGCGCGTGCCTGGTATCGGGATCGACGGTGGAGATCACCCGGTCCGGGGGCACCCGCTGCGCGATGCGCCACCGCCCATCGGTGCCATCAGAACCCTCAACCGGTTCCACATCCTGGCCCGCGACCAAAGCCAGCAGCGCCACCGCCTCGGCGGCCTTGGCGCCGAGATCCTGCTCGGGCAGATGACCCAACAGCCGGTGCGCGTCGGTGACCAGCGCGTCGACCAGCCGCTCGCGCGCCTCCCGGTCATCCCAGGCGATCGCGGGCTTACCCGGGTCGTCGTAGTCATGCGCGCTGCACTGCGCCGCGACCACCCCGGCCGCGCCCGGGACTTCGCGGCGGACCCGGCGAATCGCGCCGATCAACTGGGTCACCGTGTCCTGAGTGGCCACCGCATCATCAAGCACCGTCGAGTCCAACGCCCGCCGAGTCTTGCCCACCAGCGCCCCGGTCTGTGCCACCACCGCCCGCACCGCCTCGAAGATCCGGTTCGGCCGATCCGAGGCCGCCAGCCGCCGACGCCAGTACGTCAACGTCGTCGCATGAAATGCCCCCGCGGTGACCGCCAGCCCGCACGCCGCCTTCCACCGCAGGTCATAGCTCACCGCATCGACGGTCTCGCTGTCCGACAATCCGTGCAACGCCTGCAACGTGATCACCGCAGCCATCACATCGGCCGGCACACTCGGGCGGCCCCGATCCGTCGGGAACAAATCTGTGAACATCTCATCCGGGAACAGCTCCCGCCGATGCGCAGCCAAGAATGCGAACACGCTGCCCGCCTTCATCAAATGACCCGCTACCGACTCAGCATCCAGTAATTCCCGCTGACTCTCCGATCGACCCTGCACACCAAGATCATCCCGAACAACAACGACCAACAGGTCGACCGCCACGCGGCATTATTCAGGGCACTCCTAGGCGCCGTACACCGGCACGGGCGGCCGCGCTTTGGCCAGCAAGTCATTGACCACCGGACCCAATTCGGCGGGATCCCAGCGAGCGCCCTTGTCGACCTGGGGGCCGTGCGCCCAGCCTTCGGCCACCCGGATCAGGCCGCCCTCGACTTCGAAGACCTTGCCCGTCACGTCGCGTGATTCGGCGCTACCCAGCCAAACCACAAGGGGTGAAACGTTCTCCGGTGCCATCGCGTCGAATCCATCGTCTGGCCTTGCCATCGTCTCGGCGAAAACCTTCTCGGTCATCCGGGTGCGGGCGGCCGGCGCGATCGCGTTGACCGTGACGCCGTAACGGCCCATCTCGGCGGCGGCGACGAGCGTCAGTGCGGCGATGCCTGCCTTGGCCGCCGAGTAGTTACCCTGCCCGACACTGCCCTGCAGCCCGGCGCCCGAACTGGTGTTGATGATGCGGGCGTCGACGGTTTCGCCCGCCTTCGACTTCGCGCGCCAGTATTCCGCGGCGTGCCGAAGCGGCGCGAAGTGACCCTTGAGGTGCACGCGAATGACGGCGTCCCACTCGTCTTCGCTGGTGTTGGCCAGCATCCGATCCCGGATGAAGCCGGCATTGTTGACCAACACGTCGACGCCACCGAAGCTGTCGACCGCGGTCTTGACGAGGTTGGCCGCGCCGTTCCAGTCGGCGATGTCATCGGTGTTGGCCACCGCCTCACCGCCTGCCGCGGTGATCTCGTCGACCACTTGCTGTGCCGGATTTTCACCGGCCGATCCATCCAGCCCGACGCCGATGTCGTTGACCACCACGCGAGCGCCCTGTGCGGCGAACGCCAGCGCATGTGCGCGCCCGATGCCCCGGCCCGCGCCCGTCACTACGACAACCCGGCCGTCGAGAAGTCCCATGCCCGTCACTCCTTAACTCGATTTGTTCGCGTTTGATGCGGCCAGGTACGGCGGGGGCTCGCCGCCGCCGTGCACCGCCATCGTTGTGCCGCTGATGTAGGAGGCCGCGTCGGAGGCCAGAAAAGCAGTGGCCCAGCCGATTTCGCGTGGTGTCGCGAGTCGGCCGAGCGGCACGGTGGCGGCCACCGCGGCGATTGATTCGGCATCGCCGTAGAACAGCTCGGCCCGCTCGGTCTCGACCATGCCGACCGCCAGCGCGTTGACCCGCACCTTCGGCGCCCACTCGACCGCCAGCGTCGCGGTCAGGCTTTCCACGCCGGCTTTGGCCGCCCCGTAGGCCGCGGTGCCCGGCGTCGGCCGCCGCCCGCTGACGCTGGAGATCGACACGATCGCCCCGCCGTTGGGCTGCGTCTGCATTACGGCGTTGGCGCGTTGCGAAACATGCAGCATGCCCAGCAGATTCAGCTCAATGATCCGCTGGTTGAACTTCGGTGACGCGTCTGCGGTCAACGCGTACGGCGAGCCGCCGGCGTTGTTCACGACGACGTCGAGCTTGCCGTGTCGCTCGACGATTGCGTCGATGAGACCCGCCACGGAATCCGCGTCGCGCACGTCGCAACTGTGGAACTCGTACGGCAGGCCCTCGACCGGGCGCCGGGCACAGGTGACGACCGTCGCTCCCTGATCGGCGAAGACGGCGCTGATTCCGGCGCCGACCCCTCGCACGCCGCCGGTCACCAGCACCACCCTGCCGGCGAGTCCGAAGTTGAGGGGACCTTCACCGCCGGCGTCACGCACTGTGCTAGCTTACCAAGCAAGTGCTTGCTTAGGTAGCGACCCCAGGAAGTGCCATGACCATTACGTCCGCCACCGTTGAGCCGGGCATCGTCGCGGTGACCGTCGACTATCCGCCGGTCAACGCGATCCCGTCGCGCGGCTGGTTCGAACTGGCCGACGCCGTCACCGACGCCGGCAACAAACCCGAGACCCACGTGGTGGTCCTGCGGGCCGAGGGCCGCGGCTTCAATGCCGGCGTCGACATCAAGGAGATGCAACGGAGTGAGGGCTTCACCGCGCTGATCGACGCCAACCGGGGATGCTTCGCCGCCTTCAAGGCGGTCTACGAATGCGCGGTGCCGGTCGTCGCGGCGGTGAACGGCTTCTGCGTCGGCGGGGGCATCGGCCTCGTCGGCAACGCGGACGTGATCGTCGCCTCCGACGACGCGACCTTCGGGCTGCCGGAGGTGGAGCGCGGCGCTCTCGGCGCGGCCACCCATCTGTCGCGCCTGGTGCCCCAGCACATGATGCGCCGGCTGTTCTTCACCGCCGCGACGGTGGACGCAGCGACCCTGCACCACTTCGGCTCGGTGCACGAGGTGGTGTCGCGCGACGCGCTGGACGAGGCTGCGCTGCGGGTGGCGCGTGACATCGCGGCCAAGGACACCCGCGTCATTCGCGCAGCCAAGGAAGCGCTGAACTTCATCGACGTGCAGCGGGTCAACGCCAGTTATCGCATGGAGCAAGGCTTTACGTTTGAGCTCAACCTCGCCGGGGTCTCTGACGAGCACCGTGACGCGTTCGTGGAGAACTCATGAGCGACAAGCGGACCACCCTCGACGACGCCGTCGCGCAGCTGCGCAGCGGCATGACCATCGGCATCGGCGGCTGGGGCTCGCGACGTAAGCCGATGGCGTTCGTGCGGGCCATGCTGCGGACGGATATCACCGATCTGACCGTCGTCACATACGGCGGCCCCGACATCGGGCTGCTGTGCTCGGCGGGCAGGGTGCGGCGCGTGTACTACGGCTTCGTGTCGCTGGATTCGCTGCCGTTCTACGACCCGTGGTTCGCGAAGGCCCGTACGAGCGGTTCGATCGAGGCCCGCGAGATGGACGAAGGCATGCTGCGCTGCGGGCTTCATGCGGCGGCACAGCGGTTGCCGTTCTTGCCGATTCGGGCGGGTCTGGGCAGCTCGGTGCCGGACTTCTGGGAGGGCGAGCTCAAGACCGTCACGTCGCCCTATCCGGTTGGGGGCGGCCACGAAACGCTGATCGCGATGCCTGCGCTGCGATTGGACGCGGCGTTCGTGCATCTGAACCTCGGTGACGCCGCGGGCAATGCGGCCTACACCGGTGTCGACCCATACTTCGACGACCTGTTCCTGATGGCCGCCGAGCGGCGCTACCTGTCCGTGGAGAAAGTGGTGTCGACGGAGGAATTGGTCAAGGGGGTGCCACAGCAGGCGCTGTTGGTGAACCGGATGATGGTCGATGCGGTGGTCGAGGCGCCGGGCGGGGCCCACTTCACCACGGCCGCGCCCGATTACGGACGCGACGAGAGGTTTCAGCGCCGTTACGCCGAGGCCGCTTCGGACTCGGAGGCGTGGAAGGAATTCGCGCGAACGTATCTGTCCGGCAGCGAGGACGACTACCAGGCCGCCGTGCGTCGATTCTCAGAGGACGGCTCCGCGTGATTTCGGTCAGCCGGGCCGAGGTGTGCATCGTCGCCTGCGCGGAACTGTTCCGGGACGCCGGCGAGATCATGGTCAGCCCGATGGCGACGATCGCCTCGATCGGGGCGAGGCTGGCGAGACTGACGTTCTCCCCCGACCTCCTGCTGACCGACGGCGAGGCTCTGCTGCTCGCCGATACACCCGCGCTCGGGGGGTCCGGCGCGATCGAAGGCTGGATGCCGTTCGGGCGGGTGTTCGAGACGCTGGCATGGGGACGTCGCCATGTCGTGATGGGCGCCAACCAGATTGACCGGTACGGCAACCAGAACCTGTCCGCATTCGGGCCGCTGCAGCACCCGACGCGACAGATGTTCGGCGTGCGCGGCGCCCCCGGCAACACGATCAATCACGCCACCAGCTACTGGGTGGGCAATCACTCCAAACGCGTGTTCTGCGGCACCGTCGACGTCGTGTCGGGCATCGGCTACGACAAGGTGGACGACGACAACCCGGCATTCGGCTTCGTCGACGTGCGCGGCGTGGTCACCAATCTCGGGGTGTTCGACTTCGGCGGACCCGACCACCAGATGCGGGCGGTGTCGCTTCACCCCGGCATCAGCCCCGACGATGTGCGGGAGGCGACGTCGTTCGAGGTGCACGGACTGGCCGACGCCGGGCAAACGCGGCTGGCCACACCGGACGAGCTTGCGCTGATTCGCGATGTCATCGACCCGAAGGGTCTGCGGGACAAGGAAGTACGGGTATGAGGCTGCGCACGCCGCTGACCGACCTGGTCGGTGTGAAGCACCCGGTGGTGCAGACCGGGATGGGTTGGGTGGCTGGCGCGCGACTGGTGTCGGCCACCGCGAACGGTGGTGGCCTGGGCATCCTGGCGTCGGCGACGATGACGCTGGACGAGCTTGCCGCCGCCATCACCAAGGTCAAGGCGGCGACGGACAAGCCGTTCGGAGTGAACATCCGCGCCGACGCGACCGACGCGGGTGAGCGCATCGAGTTGCTGATCCGCGGGGGTGTGAAGGTGGCGTCGTTCGCTTTGGCGCCGAAGGCTGAGTTGATCGCGCGGCTGAAAGAAGCCGGGGTGGTGGTCATTCCGTCGGTAGGCGCGGCGAAGCATGCCCGAAAGGTGGCCGGCTGGGGTGCCGACGCGGTGATCGTGCAAGGCGGCGAGGGCGGCGGGCACACCGGGCCCGTCGCGACCACGCTGCTGCTGCCGTCGGTGCTGGACGTAGTCGATATCCCCGTGGTGGCCGCGGGCGGCTTCTTCGACGGACGCGGTCTGGCCGCGGCGCTGTCCTACGGCGCCGCCGGTGTCGCGATGGGCACACGGTTTTTGCTGACGTCGGATTCGACCGTGCCCGCTGTGATCAAGCAGCGCTATCTGGAGGCTGCCCTCGACGGCACGGTCGTGACGACCCGCGTGGACGGCATGCCGCACCGGGTGTTGCGGACGCCGCTGGTGGAACGGCTGGAAAGCGGGTCACGCGCGAGGGGCTTCTTGGCGGCGGTGCGCAACGCCGCGAAGTTCAGGAAGCTGTCGGGGATGGGCTGGCGGACGATGATCCGCGACGGGCTGGCGATGCGCCACGGTAAAGACCTGACGTGGTCGCAGGTGCTGATGGCCGCCAACACTCCGATGCTGTTGCGCGCCAGCATGGTCGATGGGAACACCGAGGCCGGGGTGATGGCGTCGGGTCAGGTGGCGGGCATCATCTCCGATCTGCCGTCATGCGCGGAGCTGATCGAGTCGATCGTCGGCGACGCGATCAAGCACCTTCAGGCCGCGTCGGCGCTGGTGGAATGAAGCCGTCAGCTTAACTTTATCGAAATTAAGCTATAGTCTTCATATGGCTGAAATGAAGCGTCCGGCTTCATCGGCGGCGCGTGCGACGCTGATCGGCGACGTCGTCGGGTCGCGGCACTACACCGACCGGCGCGAACTTCATCGCGCGCTCAGCGAGGCACTGCGAGGCATCGCGGACGCCGCGATCGATCCACCCGGGTTCACGGTCGGCGACGAGTTTCAGGGCAGCTATCGGACCGTCGGTGCGGCGATCGACGCGGCGCTGACGTTGCGGCTGGCCGTCGCGGCGGCCATCGACGTCCGCTTCGGCCTCGGTTGGGGCGCGGTCACCGTCCTGGACGCGGAAGCGGGCATACAGGACGGGCCTGGCTGGTGGGCCGCCCGGGCCGCGATCGACGAGACGGCGTCGCGACAACGCCAGCCGGGGCTGGGACTCGTGCGAACGACGTTTCGCGCGCAGGCCGACAGCCGGGCGGACGTCGACGCGATCAATGCGGCGCTGCTGTGTCGGGACCATCTGCTTGGATCACTCGATGATCGATCGCTGCGGATTTTGAAAGGGCTGATGAACAACCAAACCAAGAAGGAGCTCGCGAAGGCCGAGGGCATCAGCGCCTCGGCGGTGTCGCAGCGTGCGGGCCGCGACGGTTTGGACCTGATCGTGCTGGCTTCGGCGTATCTGCGGGGCGTCCGATGAGCGCGGTCGCGGTCATGCTGATCGCGATGGGGGTGGCCGACGGGTGCCGGATGACGTTCCGGCCGAACTGGCTTCCGGTGCTCTTCGGGCCGGTCGCCATCATCGTCATTGCCGCGTTGTCGGCGCTCTGGCATCTCGGTGACATCGCCCTGCTGGTGATCGCGGCGGTCGCCACCATCGCGTGGGAGTGGCTGTGCATCCGCAGCGAGCGCAGCGGAGAGCAGGAGGCCGCGCCGCTGCTGGTGTTCGCGACCGCGGTCGCGGTGCTGATTGTGCTGTCCGGCTGGGGATCTCGCGTAGGAGGGGTGGTCGGTCGGTGGTGCACGTGGACCCGACTGCCCCTCGACCACGTCGATCCGACGAAGCTGCTGACGGTGGTGGGCGTCGTGTTGCTGCCACTCGTCACAAGCAATCAGTTGGTCCGGCTGGTGCTCGGGTCGGTCGGCGCGATCAAGCCGGAGGGACAACCGCAGCCGTCAGACCGGCTCAAGGGCGGCCGGCTGCTCGGGCCGATGGAGCGGCTGCTCATCCTCGGCCTCGGGTTGGGTGGCCAGCTGACGGCGGCCACTGCCGTTGTCGCGGCCAAGAGCATCATCCGGTTCCCGGAGATCAACGCCCAGAAGGCCGGCGAGAACGGCAATATCGGGATCGATGACGTGACGGAGTACTTCTTGCTTGGCAGCTTCGCCAGCTGGCTGCTGGCGCTGGGCGGCTTAGCGCTGGCACTCACGCAATAACGCGCCGCTGCTTAGAGCCGCTCGATGATCGTCACGTTGGCGGTGCCGCCGCCCTCGCACATCGTCTGCAGGCCGTAACGGCCCCCGACGCGCTCGAGCTCGTTGAGCATCGTCGCGAACAGCTTGGACCCGGTGGCACCGAGCGGATGCCCGAGCGCGATCGCGCCGCCGTTCGGGTTGACCTTCTCGGGGTCGGCCTTGATCTCCTTGAGCCACGCCATCACAACGGGCGCGAAGGCCTCGTTGATCTCCACGACGCCGATGTCGTCGATCGACAGGCCCGTCTTCTCCAACGCGTAGCGGGTGGCCGGGATCGGGCCGGTGAGCATGTAGACCGGGTCGGCGCCGCGCGCGCTGATGTGGTGGATGCGGGCCCGCGGCGTCAGCTTGTGGTCGTTGACCGCTTGCTCGGACGCCAACAGCACAGCGCTTGCGCCGTCTGAGATTTGGCTGGAAACCGCCGCGGTGAGGCGGCCACCCTCGCGCAGCGTCGGCAGGCCCGCCATCTTCTCCAGCGACGTCTCCCGCGGACCCTCGTCCACGCTGAAGCCGTTGACCGCGATGATCTCGTTGTCGAAACGCCCGGCCCGGATCGCCGCCAGCGCGCGCTCGTGGCTGGCGAGCGCATACTGCTCCATCTCCTCGCGCGACAGGTTCCACCGCTCTGCGATCAGCTCGGCGCCGTGGAACTGGGAGATCTCCTCGTCGCCGTAGCGGTGCCGCCAGTTCTCGGATTCGCTTGTCGGCGAGGTAAACCCGAATTGCTGGCCGACAACCATCGCCGACGCGATCGGGATCTGGCTCATGTTCTGCATGCCGCCGGCCAGGATCACGTCAGCGGCGCCCGACAGGATCGCTTGCGCGCCAAACGAAATGGCCTGCTGGCTGGATCCACATTGACGGTCGACGGTCACGCCCGGCACCTCTTCGGGGTAGCCCGCTGCGAGCCAGGCATTCCGCCCGATGTTGCCGGCCTGCCCGCCGATCGCGTCGACGCATCCGACGATCACGTCGTCGACCGCGCCGGGATCGACGTCGACACGCTCGAACAGCCCCCGAAACGCATGCACGCCAAGGTCGATCGGGTGCACGCCGGCCAGCGCGCCGTTGCGCTTGCCGACGGCGGTACGCACCGCGTCGATGATGTACGCCTCGGGCATGTCGAACTCCTTAAATTGCCTGCTCGGCGGTTATTCCGCCGAGGACGATGGACAAGTACTGACGACCGACCTCTTCGGCCGTCAACGGGCCGCCGGGCTGATACCAGCGCACCGAAACCCAGGTGGTGTCCCGGATGAACCGATACACCAGATCCACGTCGAGGTCCGGGCGGAAATAGCCCTCCTCGATCCCCTGCTGCAGCACGTCGACCCAGATCCGGCGTTGCCGCTTGTTCAACTCCTCGACGTAAGAGAACCGAGGCTGCGACAACAGCCGCTTGGCCTCGTCCTGGTAGATGACGACCTGCGCGTGCCGGTGCTCGATCGCCTCGAACGACGCCATGAAAAGCCCCTTGAACCGCTCCAGCGGGTCGGGCTCGGTGTCGACGATGTGCTGATAGCGCTCGAACAGCCAGTCGAGGAAGCCCCGCAGCACCTCGTCGACCATCTCCTCCTTGGACGCGAAATGGTGGTAGAGGCTGCCGGACAGGATGCCCGCCGAGTCGGCAATGTCGCGTACGGTGGTCGCGCGCAGCCCGCGCTCGGCGAACATCGCCGCGGCGAGCTCGAGGAGCTCGTCTCTTCTGCTTCCGGGCTGGCTGACCGGCTGGCTGGTCATGGGTGCTGGCTCGACACCGAAATGACTTCGCCGGTCAAGTAACTTGAGTAGTCGCTGGCCAGGAACGCGATCGTCGCGGCCACCTCCCACGGCTCGGCAGCCCGTCCGTACGCCTCGGCGGAGGTCAGCTGGTCGAGCAGCTCAGCCGACGTCACCTTGTCGAGGAACTTGTGCCGGGCGATGCTGGGCGCGACCGCGTTGATCCGCACGCCGTATTCGACCGCCTCGATCGCCGAGCACCGCGTCAGCGCCATCACCCCGGCCTTCGCCGCCGCGTAATGGCACTGTCCGCGCTGCGCCCGCCAGCCGAGAACGCTGGCATTGTTCACGATCACGCCGCCGTGGCCTGCGTCGCGGAAGTAGCGCAGTGCCGCCCGGGTGGCGCGAAACGTCGAGTTCAGCGTCACGTCGAGGACCCGGTCCCACTGCTCATCGGTCATGTCGGCGACCGGCGTCTCACCACCCAGGCCGGCATTGTTGACGAGCACGTCCAGCCGGCCCATCCGCGCTGTCGTGGCGGCGATCAGCCCGTCCACCTGTGCGGTCGACGTCACATCGCAGACAACGCTTTCCACCCGGCCCAGCCCGAGCCCGGCCAGCTCGTCGCGCGTCTCGCCGAGCCTGCGTTCGTGGTAGTCGGAAACCACTACGTCGGCACCCTCGAGGAGCGCCCGGCGGGCGGTCGCGGATCCGATGCCCGTTCCGGCGGCCGCTGTGACGACGACGACCTTGCCGTTCAGAAGGCCGTGTCCGTCAATCTCTTTCGGGGCAATCGCCAACGTCACGCTCCCTTGACCTCCCGCGGCAGGCCGAGCACCCGCTCGGCGATGATGTTGCGCTGGATCTCGTTGGAGCCACCGTAGATGGTGTCGGCGCGTGAGAACAGGAACAGCCGCTGCCATTCGTCGAAGTCGCCGTTGTCGGCGATCAAACCCGACATGCCCTTGATGTCCATCGCCAGCTCGCCCAGATCGCGATGCCAGTTGGCCCACAACAGCTTTGAAACGTTGTCCTGGCCAGGCTGCTCGACGTCCATCGTCGCAAGCGCGTAGGACCTCATCGCGCGCAGGCCGACCCACGCGCGCGCCAGCCGCGCCCGGATCAGCGGGTCCTCGGCCGCGCCGTTGCGCTTGGCCAGCTCCGCCACACCGGAAAGCTCACGGGCGTAGACGATCTGCTGACCCAGTGTCGAGACCCCGCGTTCGAACGTCAGCGTTCCCATCGCGACGCGCCAGCCGTCCCCCGGCTGACCCACGACCAGATCGGCGTCGGTGCGGGCGTCGTCGAAGAACACCTCGTTGAACTCCGAGTCACCGGTCAGCTGGACGATCGGGCGGATCTGCACACCCGGCTGGTCCAATGGCACCAAGAGATACGACAGCCCGGCGTGCCGTTTGGAGCCCTTCTCGGTGCGGGCGACGACGAAGCACCACTGCGCATGCTGCGCCAGCGATGTCCAGACCTTCTGCCCGTTGATCACCCACTGGTCACCGTCGCGCACGGCCGCCGTCGAAACGTTGGCGAGGTCGCTGCCGGCGCCGGGCTCGGAGTAGCCCTGGCACCACAGCTGTGCGACGTCGCGGATGCCCGGGAGGAACCGCTTCTGCTGCTCGGGCGTGCCGAACGCGATCAGCGTCGGGCCGAGCAGCTCCTCGCCGAAATGGTTGACCTTGGCCGGGGCGCCGGCGAGCGCGTACTCCTCGTAGAACGCGACGCGATGCGCGATCGACAGGCCACGGCCCCCGTGCTCCTCAGGCCAGCCGAGGCACGTCAAACCGGCGGCCGCCAGATGCCGGTTCCAGGCCCGCCGCTCCTCGAAGGCCTCGTTCTCCCGGCCCGGGCCGCCCAACCCCTTCAGCGCTGCGAATTCGCCGACCAGGTTGTCGGCCAGCCAGTCGCGGACCTCGGCCCTGAACTCCTGGACCCGTTTCATCCCTGTAGGCTAACCTACCAAGCACTTGCTTTGTTAGAGGAGCGTCAATGTCGAGCGATCCGCGCACCGTGCCTGCGGTGCTGGACCGGATTGCACAGCAACTCCCCGACCATGACGCCCTGATCGACGCCGATCAGCGGTTCACGTATGCCGAGCTGCGGACCGCCGTGCACCGCGCGGCCGCCGCGATGATCGCCCTCGGTGTGTCTGGTGGGGACCGGGTGGCGATCTGGTCGCCCAACACGTGGCACTGGGTCGTCGCATGC
The DNA here is from genome assembly GCA_963811535.1 of uncultured Actinomycetota bacterium. GTDB lineage: Bacteria > Actinomycetota > Actinomycetes > Mycobacteriales > Mycobacteriaceae > Mycobacterium. The sequence goes on from CAWERF010000006.1 coordinate 2,453,567, forward strand.
CTGGCGGTTCACCACGCGGGCGCGGTCGTGGTACCTCTGAACACGCGATACACCGCCGACGAGACCACCGACATCCTGGCCCGCACGGGCGCCCCGCTGCTGGTCGCGATGGGCACGTTCCTCGGCGCGGACCGGGTCGCGAACCTGCCGGCCGGCGCGCTGCCGAAACTGCGGCACATCGTGCGGGTGCCGATCGACGAGGCCGACGAGCCGGCCGCCGACGTCGGCCACATCCGGGTGCTGAATTGGTCCGATTTCATCGGCGGCGGCGCCGCGATCGGCGCCGAGGTGGTTGCGGCCGCCGCCGCGACGGTGTCGGGCGACGACGCCAGCGACATCCTGTTCACGTCCGGCACCACGGGCCGCAGCAAAGGCGTGCTGTGCGCTCACCGGCAGTCGCTGGCCGGGTCGGCGGCATGGGCCGCGTGCGGCAAGGTCACCAGCGACGACCGCTACCTGTGCATCAACCCGTTCTTCCACAACTTCGGATACAAGGCCGGCATCCTGGCGTGCCTGCAGACCGGCGCGACGCTGATCCCGCAGCTGACCTTCGACCCGGAGCGGGCGCTACGCGCCGTGCAGGAACACCGCATCACGGTGCTTCCCGGGCCGCCGACCATCTACCAGACATTGCTCGACCATCCGGCCAGGAAGGACTACGACCTCGGCTCGCTGCGGTTCGCGGTCACCGGCGCTGCGACCGTTCCGGTGGTCCTGATCGAGCGGATGCAGTCCGAGCTCGACATCGACATCGTGCTCACCGCCTATGGGTTGACCGAGTCCAACGGGTTCGGCACGATGTGCCGGCCCGAGGACGACGCCGTCACCGTCGCGACCACCTGCGGACGACCGATCGCGGACTTCGAGTTGCGCATCGACTCGCCGGGCGGCGCCGGGGCCGGCGAGGTGCTGCTGCGGGGGCCGAACGTGATGCTGGGATACCTCGACGACCCGGAAGCCACCGCCGAGGCGATCGACGGCGACGGGTGGCTGCACACCGGGGACGTCGGAACCGTCGATGCGGCCGGCAACCTGCGCATCACCGACCGGCTCAAAGACATGTACATCTGCGGCGGGTTCAACGTCTACCCGGCCGAGGTCGAACAGGTGCTGATGCGCCTCGACGGCGTCGCCGACGTCGCCGTGATCGGAGTGCCGGACGAGCGTCTCGGCGAGGTCGGCAAGGCGTTCGTCGTCACGCGGGGCGGTGCCATGCTCGACGAGCAGACCGTCATCGTTTATGCACGTGAGCATTTGGCCAACTTCAAGACACCGCGGTCCGTGGAGTTCATCGATGTGCTGCCCCGCAACCCCGGCGGCAAGGTGGTCAAACCAGCGCTGCGGGAAAGGGCTTGAATGGACCCGACTTTCGACGACGCCACGCTGGCGCTGCAGGGCGAGGTTCGCGAGTTCCTCGCGGCGAACAGATCGGCGTTTCCGACGGCCTGCTACGACAGCGCGGAAGGGTTCGACCAGCACCGGCGGTGGGACCGCACGCTGTATGACGCGGGCCTCTCGGCGATCACGTGGCCCGAGAAGTACGGCGGCCGTGACGCGACGCTGCTGCAGTGGGTGGTCTACGAGGAGGAGTATTTCCGGGCCGGCGCGCCGGCGCGCGCCAGCGCCAACGGCATGTCGCTGCTGGCGCCGACGCTGTTCGCGCACGGAACACAGGAGCAACTCGACCGGGTGCTGCCGAAAATGGCCAGCGGCGACGAGATCTGGGCGCAGGCATGGTCCGAGCCGGAGTCGGGCAGCGACCTGGCATCGCTGCGATCGACCGCCACCCGGGCCGACGGGGGCTGGCTGCTCAACGGGCAGAAGACCTGGAGCTCGCGTGCGCCGTTCGGCGAGAGGGCATTCGGGCTGTTCCGATCCGACCCGTCCGCTGAACGCCACCGCGGTCTGACCTACTTCATGTTCGACCTCAAAGCCGACGGGGTCACTGTCCGCCCGATCGCTCAGCTCGGTGGTGACACCGGCTTCGGTGAGATCTTCCTCGACGACGTGTTCGTGCCGGATAACGATGTGATCGGTGAGGCCAACGACGGCTGGCGGGTAGCGATGAGCACGTCGAGCAACGAGCGCGGAATGTCGCTGCGCAGCCCCGCGCGTTTCATGGCCTCGGCCGAGCGCCTGGCGCAGATGTGGAAAGACAGCGGCGACACCGCGTCTGGTGACAAGGTGGCCGATGCTTGGATCAAGGCGCAGTCGTACCGGTTGCACACCTACGGCACCGTGACCCGGCTGGCCGACGGCGGTGAACTCGGCGCGGAATCGTCGATCACCAAGGTGTTCTGGTCGGACCTCGACGTCGCGCTGCACCAGACCGCGCTGGACCTGCAGGGTGCCGACGCAGAGCTGGCCGACCCGTGGGTGCACGGCCTGTTGTTCGCGTTGGGCGGCCCGATTTATGCCGGCACCAACGAGATTCAGCGCAACATCATCGCCGAGCGGCTGCTGGGCCTGCCCAGGGAGAAGGCGAAATGAGGTTCGGGCTCGACGAGCAGCAGCGCGATTTCGCCGCAAGCATCGACGCGGCGATGACCGCCGCAGACCTGCCGACCGCGGTCCGGGCATGGGCCGAGGGTGACACGTCGCCCGGGCGCAAGGTGTGGGCCCGGCTGGCCGACCTGGGCGTCACCGCGCTGGTGGTGCCGGAACGCTTCGGCGGCCTCGACGCGCACCCGGTGGACCTCGTGGTCGCGCTGGAGCGCCTCGGCCGATGGTGCGTGCCGGGTCCCGTTGCCGAATCCGTCGCTGTCGCACCGGCTCTGCTCGCCGACGACGACCGCCTCGAAGCCCTCGCGGCCGGTGACTTGATCGCCACGGTCGCCATGCCGCCGGCCATGCCCAGGGCCGTCGACGCCGAAGCCGCCGGGCTGACACTGTTGGCACGCGACGGCTGCGCCGCTGACGCGATCGCGGAAACCTCGCACACCTCGGTGGATCCCAGCCGAAGGCTGTACGACGTGACCGCCTGCGGTGAGGCGAAGCCCGCCGACCTGACGCGGGCCTACGAATTCGGTGCGCTTGCCACCGCGGCGCAGCTGGTCGGCGCCGGTGAGGCGCTCCTGACGGCGGCGGTCGACTATGCCAAGCAGCGCACGCAATTCGGGCGGCCGATCGGCTCGTATCAGGCGATCAAGCACAAGCTGGCCGACGTGCACATCGCGATCGAACTGGCCCGCCCCCTGCTCTACGGTGCGGCGTTGTCGCTGGCCGACGGCTCCCCGGATACCGCCCGCGACGTGAGCGCCGCGAAGGTGGCCGCCGCCGAAGCGGGGCTGCTGGCGGCCCGCTCGGCCCTGCAGACGCATGGTGCGATCGGCTTCACCGCCGAACACGACCTGTCGTTGTGGCTGCTGCGGGTGCAGGCCTTGCGGTCGGCGTGGGGTGACCCGGCCGCGCATCGGCGAAGGGTGCTGGCTGCGCTATGACGAGCGAACGGGAACTGCTCGCCGAAACTGTTCGGGCCCTTGTCAACAAGCACGCCGGCCCGGCCGCGGTGCGCGAGGCAATGGTATCTCCTCGCGGATACGACGAGTCGCTGTGGAAGACGCTGTGCGAGCAGGTCGGCGCTGCCGCACTCGTCGTTTCGGAGGAATTCGGCGGCGCGGGTGGCGAGTTGGCCGACGCGGCAACGGTTTTGCGGGAACTGGGCCGCGGGTTGGTGCCCACGCCGCTGCTCGGTACGACGCTCGCGGAGCTCGCGCTGCTGGCCGGCGACGACGTCGACGCCGACACGGTGGCCCGGCTGGCCGAGGGCACGGCCATCGGTGCCGTGGTTTTCGACACCGATTACGTGATCAACGGCGACGTCGCCGACGTCGTGGTCGGCGTCGACGACAGCCGGCTCAGCCGCTGGAACCAGTTCACCGCGCAGCGCGCCGACACGATGGACCCCACGCGCCGGTTGGCGCGGCTGCGGCCACAGCAGACCACGCCGATCGGCGCCGATCCCGGCCTGGCCGACTCCGCCGCGATCCTGCTGGCCGCCGAGCAGGTCGGGGCGGCCGAGCGATGCCTGGAGCTCACCGTCGACTACACCAAAAGCCGAGTTCAGTTCGGCCGGCCGATCGGCAGCTTCCAGGCCCTCAAGCACCGGATGGCCGACCTGTACGTGGCCGTGTCGGCGGCCCGTGCCGTCGTCGACGACGCGATTGCCGAACCGACACCCACCACGGCGGCCCTGGCGCGCGTTGCGGCCACCGACGCGTTCTGCGCGGTGGCGGCCGAAGGCATCCAGATGCACGGCGGTATCGCGATCACCTGGGAACACGACATGCAGCTGTACTTCAAACGCGCCCACGGCAGCGCACAGCTGCTCGGGCCGGCCAGGGACCACCTGCGTCGGCTGGAGTCCGAAGTGTTGAATAACGAGGCGTGAAGGTAGCCCTGCGGGCGGGTGTCCCCCCGTTCTATGTGATGGACGTGTGGCTGGCGGCCGCGCAACGTCAGCGCACACACGGAGACCTGGTCAACCTGTCGGCCGGTCAGCCCAGCGCCGGGGCGCCCGCGCCGGTGCGTGCTGCCGCCGCGGCCGCCCTCGAGGCCAACCAGCTGGGCTACACGGTGGCGCTCGGGATCCCGGAGCTGCGCGCGGCGATCGCCCGCGACTACGTGGACCGGCACGGCCTGACCGTGGAACCCGACGACGTGGTCGTGACGACCGGCTCGTCGGGCGGCTTCCTGCTCGCGTTCCTGGCGTGCTTCGACGTCGGCGACCGCGTGGCACTGGCCAGTCCGGGCTATCCCTGCTACCGGAACATCCTGACCGCGCTGGGCTGCGACGTCGTCCAGATCCCGTGCGGGCCTGACACGAGATTCCAGCCGACCGCACGAATGCTCGCCGAGCTCGATCCTGCGGTGGCCGGTGTCATCGTCGCCAGCCCGGCGAACCCGACCGGAACCGTCATCCCGCCCGATGAACTCGCCGCGATCGCCGCCTGGTGCGCCGACACCGGCGTACGGCTGATCAGCGACGAGGTGTACCACGGCCTGGTATACGACGGCGCGCCGGCCACCAGCTGCGCCTGGGCGACGTCACGAGATGTCATGGTGGTCAACAGCTTTTCGAAGTACTACGCAATGACGGGCTGGCGGCTTGGCTGGGTGCTGGTGCCGCAGGAGCTTCGCCGCGCCGTGGATTGCCTGACCGGAAACTTCACGATCTGCCCGCCGGCGCTGTCACAGGTCGCCGCCGTCGCGGCGTTCACGCCGCAGGCGATCGCCGAGGCCGACGCCAGGGTGCGGCACTACGCGGTCAACCGCAACCTGTTGCTCGACGGGTTACGGTCGATCGGCCTGGATCGCCTGGCCCCCACCGACGGCGCGTTCTACGTCTACGCCGACGTGTCGGATTTCACCACCGACTCGTTGTCGTTCTGCTCGAAACTGTTGGCCGACACCGGGATAGCGATCGCGCCGGGGATTGACTTCGACACCGTGCACGGTGGGTCCTTCGTTCGGCTCTCCTTCGCCGGTCCAACCTCGGACATCGAGGAGGCGCTGCGCCGCATCGAGCCGTGGCTGCAGAAAGCCGCCGGGTAGCGCGGATCGATCACGAGAAGTCGCGAAAGGCGAGCGCGAAACCGGTCGCGGCGATAACCGCGGCGACGGCATAGCCGATGATCGACCACCAGCCGGCGTGCAGGTACGCGGTGACGGCGACGATCGCCATCGCCACAAAGACCATCACCATCCCGTACAGCGGTGGTCTGCTGGCATATCGGTTGCGGCTCATCGATTCACCTCTCTGCCGATGCGGGTCAGTCGTTCGGTTCCAGCGGCGGATTGGCGACCAGCGGAAATTCACCGGTGTAGCCGATTCGCTCGTTGGCGACGGCCATCACGCGCTGGCGCACCAAATACCAGCCGCCGACCAGGGCCGGGATCAGCACGACCAGCGTTGCGACGGTCCAGGTGCCGATTGGCGCGTCGAACGCCATCAGAATCAGCACGACGACCAGGAATGCGAGCGTGAGGTATCCGGTGTACGGGGTGAAGGGCATCCGGAACCGTGGGCGCTGCATGATCCCGGCGCTCGCCATCTTGTAGAACCGGAGTTGACACAGCACGATGGTCGCCCACGACGCGATGATGCCCAGCGCCGACACGTTGAGCACGATTTCGAAGGCCTCACCCGGGCTGAAGGCGTTAAGCGCGACACCGAAAAGCGTGATGATGCTCGTCAAAACGATTCCGCCGTAAGGCACGCCATTCTTCGACATCCGCGCGGTGAATTTCGGGCCGCTGCCGTTCATCGCCATTGAGCGCAGGATGCGGCCGGTCGAATACAGCCCAGCGTTCAGGCTCGAGAACGCGGCGGTGAGCACCACGACGTTCATCAGGTCGCCTGCACCATGAAAGCCGATCTTGGAGAAGAACGTGACGAACGGGCTCTCGTCGGCCTTGTACGCGGTGTGGGGCAGCAACAGCGCCAGCAGGGCGATCGATCCGACGTAGAAGATCGCGATGCGCGCGACCACCGAGTTGATCGCCCGCGGCATGATGCGCTCCGGATCCGCTGTCTCGCCTGCCGCGGTGCCCACCAACTCGACCGCGGCATAGGCAAAAACCACGCCCGACGTCACGATCAACAAAGGCAGCAGACCGGTGGGGAACAGCCCGCCATGACCGGTCCACAGGCTCAATCCCGTGCTGCGGCCGTCGACCTGGTAGCGGCCGGCAAGAAAGATGGTCCCGGCGACGAGGAATGTCATCAACGCAACGACCTTGATCAGCGCCGCCCAAAATTCCATCTCGCCAAACCATTTCACCGAGATCAAGTTCATCGACAACACCACCGCTAACGCGAGAAGCGCCAGAACCCATTGCGGGATCACGCCGAACGCCTTCCAGTAGTGGAAGTACGTGGCGATCGCGGTGGTGTCCACGATCGACGTCATCGCCCAGTTGAGGAAGTACATCCAGCCGACGACGTAAGCGGCCTTCTCGCCGTAGAATTCACGCGCATACGACACGAACGAACCCGACGACGGACGGTGCAGGACCAGTTCGCCCAGGGCGCGCAGGATGAAGAACACGAAGACCCCGCAGACCGCGTACACCAGGAACAACCCGGGGCCTGCCTTGACGAGTCGCCCACCGGAACCGAGGAATAACCCCGTCCCGATCGCACCGCCGATCGCGATCATCTGAAGCTGCCGGGGCTTGAGTCCCTTGTGATAGCCGGCATCTTCACGGTGGAGATCGACGGCCGCCACGCGCTGAGGCACACCGGGAGTGTCGGGCAGCGTGGCCATATCGCATCCCTATCGTCGTCGCTTCGTCGTCGTTCGCAGGTTTGATGAGTGTGACACCGGTCACGTTTCGCTGCAATCGGGTGCCCGATCGTCAATTCGGGTACGTTCGGTGTGCCCACCTTCGAGCGACAACTGATCGTGCGCGGCGCCTTTGTCGCTCCGAGGCCGGCAATACACGCATCCATCAACCACGCAGTTCGGCGCCGGCGAGACTAGGGCGGCGCCGGCGAGACTAGGTAGTGCGCTACTCCAATCGATTCGCGAGAACCCGACGAACCGCGATCGTGTCTAGCGTGACAACGCATGCGGATGGCGTACTCGGCGGGGATCGACAAGCCGTTTCTGATCACGGTCTTCGGTGTGATCGCCGTCGCCTATCTGGCAGCGCTAGCCGACGTCGACTTCGAGGAGATCTACACGTTCGGGCCAGCGCCGTTCGGGTTTGAGTCGGGGCGCGCGGACTAGAGCCAGGTGTCCTGGGTAGTGGTGGTGAGGAACGCCTCCAGGTCATCGCGCCACTGCGCCGGAGTGTTCTTGTCGGGTTCGATGCCGGTGTACTCACCGCGGTAGAACAACAACGGCCTCGGCTTGGTCTTGGGCACCTCCGACAGCGACGACACCGCGCCGAACACCACGTAATGATCGCCACCGTCGTGAACCGACGCCACCGTGCAGTCGATGTGCCCCAGCGTTCCCGAGATGACCGGCGACCCCAACGGCGAAGGCGTCCAATCGATCTCGGCGAACCTGTCCGGTTCTTTGGAGCCGAATCGCGCCGAGACGTCCGTCTGTTTCTCGTGCAGAATGTTCACGCAGAACCGGCCGCTGGCCTGGATGGCCTTCCACGAACGGGACACCTTTGTGGGACAGAACAGCACCAGTGGCGGCTCGAGCGAGAGGGCCGCAAACGACTGGCACGCGAAACCGACCGGAACGCCGTCGTGCATGGTGGTGATGACGGTGATGCCGGTACAGAACTGACCCAGCACGTTGCGGAACGTGCGTGCGTCAATCGGCGCCGACGACATCATTGGTTACGGGCGCCGACCGAGAAGTCGTGCCCCCACAGGCTGACGGCGGTACTTTCCCGGGCGATCCAGTCGTGGTCATCGACTTGGCGTCCCTCGCAACCGAATTCGACGTCGAATCCTCCGGGGGTCTTCATGTAGAACGACAGCATCAGGTCGTTGACGTGCCGGCCCAGCGTCGCCGACATCGGCACCTTGCGACGCAGCGCGCGATCGAGGCAGAGCCCGACGTCATCGCTGTTCGCAACCTCGACCATCAGGTGCACGATGCCGCTCGGCGTGGGCGCCGGCATGAACGCCAGGCTGTGGTGGCGCGGGTTGCAGCCGAAGAAGCGCAGCCACGCCGGGGGACCGTCGGCCGGGCGTCCCACCAATTGGGGCGGCAGGCGCATCGAGTCGCGCAGTTTGAACCCGAGCACATCACGGTAGAAGTGCAGCGCCTCGGCGTCGTCGCGGGTGGAAAGGACCACGTGGCCCAGGCCCTGCTCGCCGGTGACGAACTTGTGTCCGTACGGGCTGACCACCCGCCGGTGCTCCAGAGCAGCGCCGTGGAAGACCTCCAGGCAGTTACCTGACGGATCGGAGAACCGGATCATCTCGTCGACCCGACGGTCCGCGAGTTCAGCCTGGTTGGCTTCCTTGTACGGGACGCCCTCGACATCGAGTCTGTTGCGGATCTCTTGCAGGCCTTCGGCGTTCGCGCATTCCCAACCGGCTTCCCTCAGCCGGTCGTGCTCACCCGGCACGATCACCAGCCGGGCTGGAAAGTCATCCATCCGCAGGTACAACGCGCCTTCGGTATTGCCGTTGCCTTCGACCATCCCGAGCACCTTGAGCCCGTATTCACGCCAGGCGGCCATGTCGGTGGCCTCGATGCGCAGGTATCCCAGCGACCGAATGCTCATCGGGCACCTCCCAGGAAATCGATGGTGAGCCGGTTGAACTCGTCGAACTTCTCCAACTGAGCCCAGTGTCCGCACTGGCCGAAAACATGAAGTTGCACACGCGGAATGTTCTTCAGCGCCACCAGCGCCCCGTCGAGCGGGTTCACCCTGTCCTCGCGGCCCCAGATCAGCAGCACCCGCTGTCGCAGTTTGTACGCCTCGCGCCACATCATCCCGAGTTCAAAGTCGGAGCCGGCGAACGACTTCCCCATCGCCTTGGTCGCGGCCAGCGACTCCGGCGTGCTCGCCAGGGCGAAGCGCTCGTCGATCAGCTCGGGCGTTATCAGCTTCTGGTCGAACACCATGATCCGGAGGAACTTCTCCAGATTCTCCCGAGTGGGTTCGACGGAGAATTTGCCCAGCAGCTTGACGCCCTCGGTCGGATCGGGTGCGAACAGGTTGACGCTGAGTCCGCCGGGACCCATCAGCACGAGCCTGCCGGCCAGGTCCGGATGGTCAAGTGCAAACCGCACAGCGGTGCCGCCGCCGAGCGAATTGCCCACCAACGCCGTGCGACCCAGCCCCAGCTGATCGAAGAGACCCTTCAAAGCCGTTGCGCTGTACCGGTTGTACTGCTCATGTTCGGCGTGCTTGTCGGAAAGGCCGTAGCCGGGCTGATCGACGGCCAACACGTGGAAGCGCTGCGCCAGCACCGCGATGTTCCGCGAAAAATTCGACCAGCTCGACGCGCCGGGCCCGCCGCCGTGCAGCAACACGATCGTCTGGTCGTTGCCGACACCTGCCTCGTGGTAGTGCAGCCGCATGTCGTCACGAACCTGCGCGTACCGCGAGGTCGACTCGAAAGTCAGCTCCTCAGTAGCCGTCATCAGACCATAGTGTCGCCGGGTGGCAACCCGAATTCGTGGTTTCCGAATATCAGGTACGCGCGCTCTGGATCGTTGGCGGCGTGCACTCGCCCCGCATGCGCGTCGCGCCAGAAGCGTTGGATGGGTGCGCTGTTGGCCAGCGCGGTGGCGCCGGACGCCTCGAACAGCCGGTCAACCGATGCGATCGCGCGGCCGGTTGCACGGACCTGGTCGCGGCGCGCACGTGCCCGCAGCTCGAACGGGATGTCCTGGCCCGACGCCAGCAGCGCGTACTCGTCGGAGACGTTGCCGATCAGCTGTCGCCACGCCGCGTCGATGTCACTGGCCGCCTCGGCGATGCGGACCTTGGCGAACGGATCTTCCTTGGACTTCTCCCCGGCAAACGCGGCACGCACCCGCTTGCCCTGATGCTCGACGTGCGCGTCGTACGCACCGTAGGCCATGCCAACGATCGGAGCGGTGATCGTCGTCGGGTGCACCGTTCCCCACGGCATCTTGTACACCGGGGCGGTGTTGGTAGCCAGCCCGCCGGCGGTGCGGTCGTTCATCGACTTGTAGGACAGGAACCGGTGCCGCGGCACGAACACATCCCTGACGATCAAGGTGTTGCTGCCGGTGCCGCGCAGCCCGACCACATGCCACACGTCATCGATCTGGTAGTCGGCGCGCGGAATCAGGAAGCTGCCGAAGTCCACCGGCCGGCCGTCCTTGATCACCGGGCCGCCGACGAACGTCCACGTGGCGTGATCGCAGCCCGACGACCAGTTCCACGACCCGTTCACGAGGTAGCCACCGTCGACCACGGTGCCGGCCCCCATCGGGGCGTATGACGACGAGATCCGGACGTCGGTGTCCTCGCCCCAGACCTCTTCCTGGGCTTGCTGGTCGAACAGGGCGAGGTGCCAGTTGTGCACGCCGATGATCGAGCTGACCCAGCCGGTGGAGCCGCAGGCGCTGGCCAGCCGCCGCACCGCCTCGTAGAACATGGCCGGGTCGCACTGCAGACCGCCCCACTGCTCGGGCTGCAGCAACCGGAAGAACCCGATCTCCTGCAGCTCGCTGACCGTGGCGTCCGGCAGACGCCTCAGGTCCTCGGTCTCCTGGGCCCGCTGCCGCAGCTCCGGCAGAACCTCGTCGATCGCGGCTAAGACAGACTGGGCGTCGCGTTGTTGAATGGACGTCACTGCTTTCCTCCAGGAGTTGGGCACCAGTCGCAAGATTAGAACACGTTACGATTTAAGTCGAGCAGGGCATTCCTGCAGCCTCTAGACCTGCGGAAGTGTGTTTCTGTAACCTGTTCTAGTTATCGCCGGAAGGAGCGTTGTGACCGACGAGCCGCTCGGCACCCATGTGCTCGAGCTACAGGTCGCCGACGTCGTCGCCGAAACCGACGACGCGCGTTCGCTGGTCTTCAAGGTCCCTGACGGCCCAGGAGATCCGGACATCCCGCCGCAGCGACTGAAGTACGCACCGGGTCAGTTCCTGACGCTGCGCATCCCGAGCGAGGAGACCGGCTCGGTGGCGCGCTGCTACTCGCTGTGCAGCTCGCCATTCACCGACGACGCGCTGACGGTGACCGTGAAGCGCACCGACGGTGGTTACGGCTCGAACTGGCTGTGCGACCACGCTCATCCCGGCATGAAGCTGCACGTGCTGGCCCCGTCGGGCACGTTCGTGCCGCCGACGCTCGACGCGGATTTTTTGCTGGTGGCCGCCGGGAGCGGCATCACGCCGATGATGTCGATCTGCAAGTCGGCTCTGGTAGAGGGCGGCGGCAAGGTCGTGCTGGTCTACGCCAACCGCGACGAGAACTCGGTGATCTTCGGCGGGACGCTGCGTGATCTGGCGGCCAAGTATCCCGACCGGTTGACCGTTGTGCACTGGCTGGAATCCGTGCAGGGTTTGCCCACCGCGGCCGCGCTGACGGCGCTGATGGCACCGTATGCGAGCCACGACGCTTACATCTGTGGACCGGGGCCGTTCATGGAAGCCGCCGAGTCTGCGCTGGGCACCATCGGCGTGCCGAAGGAGCGCGTACACATCGAGGTGTTCCGGTCGCTGGACTCCGACCCCTTCGCCGCCGTTGTCATCGAGCCGGACGACAGCGACGAGCCGCCGGCCACCGCGATCGTCGAACTCGACGGCCAGCGGCACGAGATCAGTTGGCCACGCAACGCGAAACTGCTCGACGTGCTGTTGGAAAAGGGCCTCGATGCACCGTTCTCCTGCCGCGAGGGACATTGCGGGGCTTGCGCGGTGCTGAAGCGCAGCGGCGAGGTCGAGATGGAGGTCAACGACGTGCTCGAGCAGTCCGACCTCGACGAGGGCTTGATCCTGGGCTGCCAGTCGCGGCCACGATCGGATTCGGTGGAAGTCACCTACGACGAGTAGCGACGCGGATACCATTTCGCGCACCGGAGGGGAGCAACGATGCCGCCGAGATCCAGGCGGTGTACAGCGGCGTGAACATCACGTCGCCAACCACCTGCGCGCAAACCACTTTCGGCTAGCACGACTACGGCCGAGCGTGACGCCAGCGTCTCGCCGAGCCGCCGACGCGACTCTGGCGTCACGTTCGGCGCAGGGCTATGAGCGGGGCTATGAGCGGGGCAAGCCAAGCAGCCGTTCGGCCGCCAGTGTCAGCAGGATCTGCTCGGTGCCGCCCGCGATCGAAAGGCACCGGTAATTCAGGAAATTGCTGACGGCCTCGTTCGCGAGGATGCCGCCGTCGGCGCTGTGGTCCATCACCGCCTCGACCACCGCCTGCCGGTAGCGCACGCCGAGCAGCTTGCGCACGCTGGACTGCGGGCCGGGATCGTGTCCGCCGACCGCCAGTTGGGCGATCTTGTGATCGAGCAGCGTGCCGGCCTGCGCCGCTGCGATCAGCGAACCGATCCGAGCCTGTTCTGCCACATCGAGTTCGGTGTCGGCGACAAGCTTCAGCAGGGCCTCCATTTCAAGCCCGAGCGCGCCACCGTGCCCCATCGCTACCCGCTCGTTGGCCAGGGTGGTGCGGGCCAACCGCCAGCCGTCACCGGGCTCGCCGACTACGAGTTCGTCAGGCACGAACACGTCGTCGAGGAACACCTCGTTGAACAACGCCTTTCCGGTGATGTCGCGCAGCGGCCGGATGTCGATTCCCGACGATCGCATGTCGACCAGGAAGTAGGTGATGCCTTTGTGCTTCGGGACGGTCGGATCGGTGCGGGCCAGGCAGACGCCCCAATCCGCCTGCCGCGCGGCCGACGTCCACACCTTCTGCCCATTGAGGGTCCAGCCGCCGGATGTCTTGACCGCTTTCGTCCGCAGCGATGCGAGGTCGGAGCCCGCGCCCGGTTCACTGAAGAGTTGGCACCAACGGATTTCGCCGCGCAACGTGGCGGGCAGGAACCGCTCGATCTGTTCCGGCGTCCCGCGCTCGAGGATCGTCGGGGCCGCCCACCAGCCGATCGACAGGTCCGGGCGCTGCACACCGGCGGCCGCGAGTTCCTGGTCGATGACGAGCTGTTCGGCGGGGGCGGCACCCCGGCCGTACGGCGCGGGCCAGTGCGGGGCCTGCAGACCGGCGTCCGCAAGCGCGGCGTGGCGCTCGGGCTCCGGCAACTCGGCGATTTTCGCGACGGTGGCGGCGATCTCGGCACGCTGGTCCGCGGCGACACTGACGTCGACGTGCAACTCGCGCCGCACGCCGCGGAACGTCAGCTCAAGCGCCCGCCGCTGCCACGGCGCGGCTCCGCCGAGGAGCTGCCGGATGGCGTAGGCCCGCCGCAGATAGATGTGCGCGTCGTGCTCCCACGTGAACCCGATGCCGCCAAGCACCTGAATGCAGTCCTTGGCGTTGGCCACCGCGGCATCGATCCCGATCGCGGCGGCTATCGCCGCCGCGATGGACAGCTGCCGATCGTCGCCATCGGCGGCCGCGCGCGCCGCATCCGTTGCGGCGGCGCTGATCTGCTCGGACCGGCACAGCATGTTCGCGCAAATGTGTTTGACGGCTTGGAAACTGCCGATCGGCTTGCCGAACTGCTCGCGCACCTTCGCATACTCGGTGGCCGTGCTCAGCGCCCAGCGCGCCACGCCTGCGGCTTCGGCCGCGACCAGCGTCGCCCAGAGATCCCCGGCTCGTGCGTCCGGCACGCTCAGCGCCAGCCCACTGGCCGAGTCCATCGTCACCCGTGCCATCGGACGGGAGAAGTCCGTCGGCAACAGCGGCTCGACGCTCACTGGGGTCTGGTCGGTGTCGATGAGCAGCCACGTCCCGTCGGCCCGCACGAGCAGGTACTCGCCCGGCTTGGCCCCGAGGGCCAGCGGCGCGAACCCGGTAACCCGGTGCGACGAGGCGTCGTAGCGCAGGTCGCCGTCCAGGGCCAGACCGGTGCTGCGGTGACCCGCCATCAACTGCTCCAGCGCGGCGACGTCCCCGGTGTCGGCGGAGCCGCCGTGCGAGCCGAGCAGGAGCGTGGCCATCGCGGTCGTCGCGACGGGCCCGGGCACCAGGCCGTACGCGGCCTCGTCGAGCATCGCGCACAGGTCGTCGACGCGGCCGCCCGCGCCGCCGAGCGATTCGGGAACGGCCACCCCGAACAGGCCGAGGTCGGCCAGCCCTCGGAAGGGCTTCTGCCACGCATCGAGCTCACCCTGCTCGATGGCCCGGATGGCGGCGATCGCGCCGGAACTCGTCACCCAGGACCGCACAAGCTCCCGGGCGGCAGACTGCTCGTCGGTCATGGTCGGTGACACCGTCGCCTCCTAGAGCCTCGGGGAAAAGGCACCTGCAGCCTACTAGAACGTGTTCTAATGGTGAGTGTGCCGGTCGTCCAGCCGGCTCGCATCACAGCAGGACACGTCCGGTACCGGACCGTGCGGAGGTGAGCAATTTCCGTCCGGCATGCGTATCGTTTCGGGGAGGACGATGAACAGAAGGAGCCGCTCGCCGCATGTCGACGCCCGCGCAGGCCAGTTCCGGCTCGACGCCTGAACCCCGTCAGCCACGGGTGCTGGCGGTGGCTGCCTTGGCCGAGTCAGAACTCGGCTCTGAGGCTCAACGGGAGCGCCGCAAGCGCATCCTCGACGCGACATTGGCTATCGCCTCTAAGGGCGGATACGAGGCCGTGCAGATGCGCGCGGTCGCCGAACGAGCCGACGTGGCCGTCGGGACGCTGTACCGGTACTTTCCGTCCAAAGTGCACCTGCTGGTGTCGGCGCTGGGACGCGAATTCGAGCGGATCGAAGCCAAGACCGACCGCACGGCGATGGCCGGCACGCCCTATGAGCGGCTGCACCAGATGATCAGTCGCCTGAACCGCGCGATGCAGCGCAATCCGCTGCTGACCGAGGCGATGACCCGGGCGTTCGTGTTCGCCGACGCCTCCGCGGCGGGTGAGGTTGATCACGTCGGCAGGCTGATGGACACCATGTTCGCCAAGGCGATGAGCGACGGCGAACCCACCGAGGACCAGTACCACATCGCCCGTGTCATCTCGGATGTCTGGCTGTCGAACCTGCTCGCCTGGCTCACGCGCCGCGCGTCTGCCACCGACGTCAGCAAGCGGCTGGACCTCGCCGTTCGGCTTCTGATCGGCGACGAGGAACACCCGAAGATCTGACATCGGCCGGTCTCCAGATCAATTGATGCTGGCGGCATTACACGAGGCCGCGGCGGACCCGGAGTCGCGGCCAACTGCCTTCAACCCGAGGACGAAAGTCCCTAGCTCGTATAACTTGCGCGGCGATATCACTGAGGTGGATGACCGCAACAAACCGGAGAGAGGTCGCGCACATGAGCGACTTGATTTATGAACGCGAATACGCGCGCGAGATCCTGTTCGCGGCGATCCAACGCCACACCGACGGCGGCCCGACGATCGGCGCCGAGTCCGACAGCGCGCAGGACATCACGGCGCTGATCGATCAGGCAGTGGACGTTGGCTGCAGCAGACGTCAGCTCATCGTCGAGCTGGCCAACCTCGGCGCGCGGCTGTTCGCAGAGTCGGCACCGGACAACAGGCCGGCGCACGCGCGCGCGATCGTCGACCACGTAGCCTGCTGAACCCGCGCTCAGCGGTCCGTCTGCCGCGGCAGGAGCTCAGCGACAAAGCGGTCCACGAATGAATCGGTCGGTTCTCGCCCGGCGGGCCGGATGACGAACTTCGTGAGCCCGGAAGCGATATACGCATCTATCTGGCGGTGCAGCGCCGACCAGCTGCTTGCGATCAGATCAGCCGGCTCGACATCGGGCCGGCGTTGCCTGGCCGCAGCCGCCAACTCCGCGGGCACTTCCCCGTCGGCCACGGCCAGGCTGATGCCGAAATGGTCCGGTTCGATCTCACGTCCGACCTCAGCGGCCGCGGCCTGAATCGCTTCCGTTGCGCGCCGCGCCTCATCCGGCGTCAGGAAGCTGCCGAGCCAGCCGTCGCCGAGGCGCCCGATCCGCCGGAATGCGGCCGGCGCCGAGCCGCCGAGCCAGATGTCGAGCCGCTTGACCGGGCGGGGCTGGACTGCGGCCGACGTCACCTCGAAGTAGCGACCAGAGAAGGCGGCGTTATCGTCCTCGAGTACGGATCTGAGCAGCCGCAGCGACTCGTCGAACACCGCGGCCCGTTCACCGGCCGGCACCGCGAAGATCTCGCGTTCGGCGGGGATCGCCGACCGCAGCCCGAATACCGGAAGCACCCGCCCCGGCGCGAGGGCCGCGAGCGACGCCAGCTGCTTGGCCACCAACACGGGATGACGGCCCGGCAGCACGGCCACGGACGTGCCCACCTTGAGATGGGCGGTACGGGCGAGCGCGTAGGCCATGCCCACGAACGGATCGACTGCCCTGGAGTACACCAATTCTGAGAACCACAGCGAATCGACACCGGACGCTTCCAGCCGATCGACCAGCCCCGAGAGCTCATCGGGACCGCTGCCCGCACCCAGCCCGACTCCGAACCGGACCTTCACCCACACACCTCCTGCCGACCGACTACCGACAACACGGAGGGTGCAACCACCTCACGTGGCCGCGGCTTCCCGGGAATTCGCAGGGGACTATCCCGGCAGCCCGGCGGTGCGGCCCCGGATCAGCTCCGTCGGCATCACCTCGTCGACCGGCAACCCGGACCGCGGCGGCGTGTGGACGAGCTTGCCCGCCAGCCGGCCCTTCTCCAGGCTCGGCTGCGACACCGTGGACAACCCGCGCTGCAACGCCTCGGGCACGCCGTCGAACCCGGTGACGGTCATCCGGCCGGGCACATAGATGCCGCGGGCGCGCAGGTAGTCCATCGCCGAGAGCGCGAGCACGTCCGCCGTGCACATCAGCGCGGTGATCCGCGGATTGGCCTCCAAGGCGACCGCGGCGGCCGCCCCGCCCGACGTCGGCTGGTGCTCGTAGCTCTCCACCACCGTCAGGGAGCCGGGGGACAGGCCGGCGGCCGCCATCGCGTCCCGCACGCCGCCGATGCGCTCGCGCTGGACGTGAAAATGCGCTGAGCGCAGCCGCTCCGGGCTGGCCACCGCGACCGAACCCGGAATGCGGTCGCGGCCCAACCGCATCGTGAGCAAACCGATCTGTTGATGGCCGAGGCCGAGAACGTAATCGGCCAATTCGCGCATCGCCGCGCGGTCGTCGATGCAGACGCCCGACGTGCCCGGCACATCCTTGGGCTGGTCGACGACAACCACAGGCAGGTTGCGCTGCAGGGCGACCGAAAGGTACGGGTCGTCGTCTGCCACCGAATACACCACGAAGCCGTCGACCCCGGCGGCAAGCACCGCGCCGGATCCCTCGGCAACGCTGCGGCCCGGGCCGACGGCCACCAGCAGCAGCCCCTGGCCGACCTCCTCACACGATTCGGCGAGACCGGCAACGAAACTCACGGCCGCGGGGTCGCTGAACGAGTAGTTCAGTGGCTCGGTGAGCACCAGCCCGACCGCACCGGCCTTGCGCGTGCGCAGCGACCGGGCAACCGGGTCGGGCCCGGCGTAGCCGAGCCGCTTGGCCGTCTCCAGCACCCGCTCACGCAGGTCTGCCGACAGCTGATCGGGCCGGTTGTAGGCGTTGGAGACGGTCGTCCGAGACACCTTCAGCTCGGCGGCCAACGAGGCCAGGGTTGCCCGCTGCCTCGGCGACGAACTCCTGGACATGTTCTGTGAGGCTAGCCCATCCAGCTGCGACAACCACCGGGCCAATGCGCTAGATTGCAATGGAAACGGTTTTCATTTGTATTTAGCGAGAGGTTCCGGACATGTGGAAGTTCGCGGCGTGGCTGCTCGCGGCCGGCCTGGTCGCCACCGGTTGCAGCACTGGGACAAGCCAGCACGGCCACCCGCGGGCCAACGCGACGATCGACGTCGTGGCCTCCACCTCGGTGTGGGGATCGGTGGCCGCCGCGGTTGCCGGCAACCATGCGCAGGTCAAGTCGATCATCAGCAGCCCCGTCGACGACCCGCACTCGTTCGAGGCAAGCCCGGCGGACGCGGCGGCCATCTCCGACGCTCGGCTGGTGGTCTACAACGGCGGCGGCTACGACCACTTCGTCGACGACGTGCTGGCAGGGGCACCGGCTGTCAAGAGGGTCGACGCGTTCACAGTCGGTAACCACCCCGCCGGCGCCAATCCGCACGTGTTTTACGACATGGCGACGGTCTCAGCGGTCGCCAACGCCGTCGCCGATCAGCTCGCAACGATCGACAGCACGCATGCCGCCGACTACCGCGCCAATGCCGCCACGTTCGCCGGTCAGGTCAATGCCGTCGCTTCGGCGGAAAACTCTATAGCCGCAACGCATTCCGGAACTCCGGTGATCGCCACCGAAGACGTGGGGCACTACCTGATAGCCGTGACGAAGTTTTCGGATCGCACCCCCGAGGGCTATTACAAGGCGATCGACGCGGACACCGACCCGGCGCCTGCGGACATGGCCGCGGTGCTCGACCTCATCAATTCCCACGGCGCCCGCGTGGTGCTGTTCAACCCCCAAACGGCGACCTCGGCGACGCAACGCATCGTCGATGCCGCCAAGGCAGCCGACGTGCCGGTGGTGAACGTCACCGAAACGCTGCCTGCCAACACCGATTTCATCACCTGGCAGCGCACGATCGTGGACCAGTTGAGTAACGCCCTGCAGTCTGCGTAGATAATCGTCCGCGATGAACCAACCCGTCGTCTCCCTCACCGATGCCCGCCTGGCATTCGGCGAGCGGGTGTTGTGGGACCACCTGACCCTGACGGTGGATGCGGGTGAGTTCATCGCAGTGCTGGGACCCAACGGCTCGGGCAAGACGTCGCTGCTCAAGGTTCTGACCGGCCAGCTGCCGCTCAGCGCCGGCTCGGTTTGCATTGAGGGAGAAGCAGTCTCGGCCGGCAGCAGCCTGGTCGGCTACATCCCGCAGCACCGTGCCGTCGACCGTGGCCTGATGCTGCGCGGTAGCGACCTGGTGCGGCTCGGCGTCGACGGACACCAGTGGGGACTCACGAGTCGACCCTCGGTGCGGCGCCGCCGCGAACTGACCGTCGACCAGGCGCTGGCCGAGGTCGGCGCGGCCCACCTTGCCCGGGCCCCGATCGGCGTGCTGTCCGGCGGGGAGGTGCAACGGCTGCGCGTCGCGCAGGCACTGGCCAGCGATCCGGTGCTGCTGCTGTGCGACGAGCCACTGCTCAACCTCGATCCGCCCAGTGCCCAGTTGGTGTCGGAGCTGATCGACAAGCGGCGCCGGCTGGCGGACACCGCGGTGCTGTTCGTCACCCACGAGATCAACCCGGTGTTGCCATATGTCGATCGGGTGCTGTATCTCGTCGACGGCCGCTTCCGCATCGGCGGCGTCGACGAGGTGATGACATCGGAGAACCTGTCACAGCTGTACCGCACCGACGTCGACGTCGTGCGGGTGCGCGGTCAGTACGTGGTTGTCGGCAACAGCGGGCACTGCCATGAGTGACAACGTCTGGCACCTGCTGCGCAACCTGTTCAATGTCGACCTCACGGTCGACCTGCTGGGTCGAGGATTCGTCCAGCAGGCGTTGATCGCGGCGGCGTTACTGGCGTTGATCGCCGGCCTGATCGGGCCGTTCATCGTGATGCGGCAGATGTCGTTCGCCGTTCACGGGTCCAGTGAACTGTCGCTCACGGGCGCGGCGTTCGCACTGCTGGTCGGATTCAACGTAGGCGCGGGTGCGTTGGTCGGCAGCGTGGTGGCGGCGGTGCTCTTCGGGATCCTCGGCCAGCGGGCGCGTGAACGCGATTCGGCGATCGGCGTCGTGCTGGCCTTCGGTCTCGGCCTGGCGGTGTTGTTCATCCACCTCTACCCCGGCCGTTCGGGCACCAGCTTCGCGCTGCTCACCGGTCAGATCGTCGGCGTGGGCCACAGCGGGCTGGCGCTGCTTGTCGTCGTGTCGGTTCTGGTCGCGTCCGTGCTCGCGGTGAGCTATCGGCCGCTGCTGTTCGCGACCGTCGACCCCGAGGTTGCCTCGGCGCGCGGCGTTCCCGTGCGCAGGCTCGGCATCGTGTTCGCGGCTCTGGTCGGTGTGACCGCCGCGCAGGGCGTCCAGATCGTAGGGGCGCTGCTGGTGATGTCGCTGCTGATCACCCCGGCCGCCGCGGCGGCTCGGGTTTGCACCTCGCCGGCCGCAACGATCGCGGCATCGGTGGTTTTCGCCGAGGTCGCCGCCGTCGGCGGCATCCTGATCTCGCTCGCGCCGGGCCTGCCGATCTCGGTGTTCGTCACGGCGATCGCGTTTCTGATCTTCGTCGTGTGCTGGCTGGTCGAACGCAGACGACGGGTGTCGACGCCCGCCTACGCTTGATCCGTGTCCAGCGTGGATTTGAACGCCGACCTCAGCGAGAGCTTCGCGGTGTGGCGGCTCGGCGACGACGAGGCGATGCTCAACCTAGTCACCAGCGCCAACGTCGCGTGCGGCTTTCATGCCGGCGATCCGGCCGGACTGGCCCGCACCTGCCAGGCCGCGGCCAAGCGCGGTGTCCGGATCGGCGCACAGGTGGGCTACCACGACCTGGCCGGTTCGGCCGCCGCTACATCGACGTTGACGCCGAGGACCTGACCGCCGACGTGATCTACCAGATCGGCGCGTTGCAGGCGCTGGCCCGCGCGGCCGGATCCACCGTCACGTACGTCAAACCCCATGGCGCGCTCTATAACACGATCGTGACCGATCGAGGGCAGGCCCGCGCCGTCGCCGAGGCCGTCCGTGCCGCTGACCCGTCGCTTCCGGTGCTCGGGCTCGCCGGCTCGGCGTTCTTCGACGAAGCGGCCGATGTCGGGCTGCGTTGCGTTGCCGAGGCGTTCGCCGACCGGGCCTACCGGCCCGACGGTCAACTCGTGTCGCGGCGTGAGCCGGGCGCGGTGCTGGACAACCCGGAAGAAATCGCCGAACGCGTCGTGACGATGGTGCGCTCCGGCCGGGTCACCACCGTCGACGGATCCGTGAAACCGATCACCGTGGAATCCGTGTGCGTGCACGGTGATTCGCCGGGTGCGATGCGGATAGCCAGCGCGGTTCGTCAACGATTGGCGAACGAGGGCGTCGAGCTGAAGTCGTTCACCTAGCCGTTGCGCCGGCCTTTTGACGGTTCGGTAAATCAGGGAATGACGGGTATCGTTTGCCGCCATTGGATAATCTCTAGGTCCGACAAAACGAAGCTGCGAAGCGGTTCAACACAACGGGGGTCGGAGCGAGGGGGCACTGTGCGACCGACGGGCATCCCGGCGCGACGTGGTGCTGACTCGTGCTGACCCGCCTCATCCGCATCCAGTTGCTCATCTTCGCGATCCTGACGGTGATCGCGCTGGTGGTGTTGGGCTGGTACTACCTGCAAATCCCTCGCCTGGTGGGCATCGGCCAGTACACGTTGTATGCCGAACTGCCCGCCTCGGGCGGGTTGTACAAGACCTCCAATGTGACCTATCGGGGCATCCAGATCGGCAGGGTCACCGACGTGGAGCCCACCGAGCGTGGTGCGCGGGCGACGATGAGCATCGATGACCGGTTCAAGATCCCGGTCAACGCGTCGGCCAACGTGCATTCGGTGTCGGCCATCGGTGAGCAGTACCTGGATTTGGTGTCCACCGGTAACCCGGGGCAGTACTTGCGCGACGGGCAGACCATCACCACCGGCACGGTGCCCGACCAGATCGGGCCGGCGCTGGATGCGACCAACCGGGGGTTGGCGGTGCTGCCGCAGGAGAAGATCTCCTCGCTGCTGGATGAGACGGCGCAGGCGGTCGGCGGGTTGGGGCCGGCGCTGCAGCGGTTGGGGGATTCCACCACCAACATCGCCAGCGATCTCAAGGACAACCTGAGCCCGGTCAACGACATCGTCGCGCACTCGGCGCCGATTCTGGACAGCCAGGTCAACTCCGGGGACGCCATCGAGCGCTGGGCGGCCAACCTGAACGTGATCGGGGCGCAGGTGGCCGGGCAGGATCAGGCGCTGCGCAGCGGCCTGCAGCAGGCCGCGCCGACGCTGGACGCGGTCACCACGGTGTTCGGCAATGTGCGCGACGCGCTGCCGCAGACGCTGGCCAACCTCGAAATCGTGATCGACATGCTCAAGCGCTACCACAAGGGCCTCGAGCAGACGCTGGTGATCGCGCCGCAGGGCGCCGCGATCGCGCAGACGGCGACGATCTTCCCGGGCGCGGGCCTGCTGCACTTCGCGCTGGGCCCGGTGGTTGTCGGGATCGCCGGAAGCCTGGCGACAACCGCACTCATCCCACCGGGTTTTGGGACCGACGTCAACGTGCCGCCGCCGTGTCTGACCGGGTTCTTGCCGGCGTCGCAGTGGCGCTCGCCGGCCGACACCAGCATGGCCCCGCTGCCCTCGGGGCTGTACTGCAAGATCCCGCAGGACTTCCAGGGCAACGACGTGCGCGGCGCCCGGAACTATCCGTGTGTGGATGTGCCGGGCAAGCGGGCGGCCACCCCGGCCGAGTGCCGCAGCAACCAGCCGTATGTGCCGTTGGGCACCAACCCGTGGTATGGCGACCCGAACCAGATCGTGACCTGCCCGGCGCCGGCGGCGCGCTGCGACAACCCCCCGAAGCCGGGCTACGTCATCCCGGCGCCGAGCATCAACAACGGGCTGAACCCGTTGCCGGCCGATCAGCTGCCGCCGCCGCCGGCCCCGACCAGCGACCAGCTCAGCAGGCCGGGGCTGGGTAGTGTGCAGTGCAGTGGGCAGCAGCCCAACCCGTGCATCTACACTCCGGCTTCGGGCCCTGCGGCCATCTACAGTCCACAAAGCGGTGAAGTGGTCGCGCCCGACGGGTCCACGTTCACCGTCAGCAATTCGACCAACACCGGAGACGACGGATGGAAGCAGATGCTCGCGCCGGCCGGCTAATACCGCCGTAGTGTTGCGACATGCGCATCAAGCTGGGCCGTCCCAACATGGCGGACTTCACCAACCGGTTCGATGTCCCAGCCGCCGAAGCCGGCGATTCGTTGACCATCACCTGGCTCGGCGTGGCCACGGTGCTCATCGACGACGGCAGCTCGGCGGTGATGACCGACGGCTTCTTCTCCCGCCCGAGCCTGAGAACCGTCGGGTTGCGCAAGCTAGCGCCGTCGCTGGAGCGAATCATCGGCTGCCTCGAGCGCACACGCGTCCACGAGCTGGAGGCCGTGGTGCCCGTCCACACGCACTACGACCACGCACTGGATTCCGCCGTCGTGGCCGGTCGAACCGGCGCAAAGCTGGTCGGTGGCGAGTCGGCCGCGAACATCGGCCGCGGACATGAGCTTCCCGACGAGCAGATCGTCGTCGCAACGTCCGGCCAGCCGATCACGCTCGGTGCCTACGACGTCACGCTCGTCGAGTCCAAACACAGCCCGCCAGACCGGTATCCCGGCGTCATCACCGAACCGGTGATCCCGCCGGCCAAGGTGACGGCGTACAAGTGTGGCGAAGCCTGGTCGACGCTCGTGCATCACCGGCCGACCGGCCGTCGCGTGCTGATACAGGGCAGCGCGGGCTTCGTTGTCGACGCGCTGTCGGGGCAGCGTGCCGACGTGGTGTATCTCGGCGTGGGCCAGCTCGGGCTGCAGCCCGAGCAGTACATGATCGATTACTGGACCGACACCGTGCGCGCCGTCGGCGCCCGGCGCGTGATCCTGATTCACTGGGACGACTTCTTCCGGCCCCTGACCGAGCCGCTGCGGGCGTTGCCGTACGCCGCCGACGACCTGGACGCGACCGTGCGGGTGCTCAGCCGGCTGGCCGCCGAGGACGAGGTCGCCCTGCACATGCCCACGGTCTGGCAACCGGAAAACCCTTGGCGGTGACGCCTACAGCCGGGCTCGAAGGGCTGGTCGTCTGAGCGGGGCGATGGGACAGGCGTGCTCCGTCGTCCTGCTGATCGCGGTGCTGGCGTGGGCGGTGATTCGGCCGTTCGGCTGGCCGGAGGCGGTGATCGCCGTGCCCGCCGCCGTCGTCGCGGTGGCGATCGGGGCAATCACGGTCACCGACGCAGGCAACGAGTTGTCCGAATTGGCGCCCGTGGTCGGCTTTTTGGCGGCGGTGCTGGTGCTGGCCCAGCTATGCGCCGACGAGGGCCTGTTCGACTGGTGCGGAGCGTGGATGGCCCGCGTCGCACGCGGTCGGCCCGACCGGCTGCTGCTCGCGGTGTTCGCGGTGGCCTCGGTGGTGACCGCGGTGTTCAGCCTGGACGCGACCGTCGTGCTGTTGACACCGGTGGTTTTCGCAACCGCGGCCCGCCTTGGGGTGCGGGCGCGCCCGCACGTCTACGCGTGCACCCACCTCTCCAACAGCGCTTCGTTGCTGCTGCCGGTGTCGAACCTGACCAACCTGTTGGCGTGGCGCGCCGTCGGACTGAGTTTCGTGCGATTCGCGGGATTGATGGCGCTGCCCTGGGTAGCGGCGATCGCGGTGGAGTACATCGTCTTTCGGCGTTATTTCGGCGCCGATCTGTCCGCCGCCGCTTCGGCGCCGGTTGCGGAGCCCCCCGCGCCGCCATGGTTCGCGATCGCGACCGTGACCGCCACACTGGCCGGGTTCGTCATCACCTCCGCGGCCGGGGTCAACCCGGCGTGGGCGGCCGCCGCGGGTGCTCTTGTGCTGGCGTTGCGTGCATTACCGCGGAGAACGGCAACGTTGGCCGGCATCGTGTCCGCGGCCGATCTGGCGTTTCTTGCGTTCGTGCTCGCGTTGGCCGTCGTCGTGCGCGCGGTGATCGACAACGGCCTCGACGCCGCCGTGCGCGGGTGGCTGCCGCAGCACGCGAGCCTCGGCGGGTTACTCGCCATCGCGGCCCTTGCGGCGGTGCTGGCCAACGTGATCAACAATCTTCCCGCGGTGCTGGTGCTGCTGCCGCTGACCGCCACGGCAGGCCCACCGGCGGTGCTGGCGGTGCTGATCGGCGTCAACATCGGCCCCAACCTGACCTACGCAGGATCGCTGGCCACGTTGCTGTGGCGGCGGATCCTTCGACAACACAACCACCCGACCGGCCTGGCCGAATTCACCATGCTCGGCCTACTCACCACGCCGGCGGCGCTGGCGGCCGCCGTGGTGGCATTGTGGGTATCTCTGCACGTGCTGGGAGGCTTCCGGCTATGAAGGGGTCCATGACGGTGGTCGCCTGGATCGTCGAAGCCACGTGGCCTGCCTGCGTCGACGCGGCGCGCCGGTTCGCCCCTGCCGACGCCGACATCCTGCTGCTGCACGTGACCGACACCGACGTCGCCGACGTGGCCCACGGCGCCTACGCGGGACTGCTCGGACGCCGCCACTCGCACCGCGATCCGGGCAGTCAGGTCGAAGAGCTCGCCTCTGCGGCGGCGCACAAGCTGCTCGACGAGGCGGCGACCCGGCTGGGGCGCCGATGCATCAAGGTCGAACGGGCGGGACGCGTCGAACGCGAGGTGGTCGCGGCGGCCGACGGCGCCGAACTTCTGGTCCTGGCTCGCGACGGCGACATCAGCCACCTCGGCCCGCGAAGCCTCGGGCACGCCGACAGATTCATCGTCGATCACGCCCCGTGCCCGGTGCTGCTGGTCTGGCCCGCCTCGCCACCCGCGGTCGACACGTTGCCGCCGCCACCGCCGCATCCGTAGTTGCGGCTCGGCGAGGTCAGCCTCGCCGCTGGCGGGCCACCTCGGCCAGCACCACGCCCGCTGCGACAGACGCGTTCAGCGATTCCGTCGGGCCGGCCATCGGGATCGACACGATAGCGTCGGCGTTTTCGCGGACCAGCCGCGACAAGCCTTTGCCCTCGGAACCGACGACGATCACCAGATCGTCGGTGCCGTCGAGTTCGTCGACGGTGGTGTCGCCGCCGGCGTCCAGACCGACCACGCGCAATCCGTGCTGGGCCCAATCCCGCAGTGTCCGATTGAGATTCGTGGCGCGGGCGACGGGAACCCTGGCCGCCGCGCCTGCGCTGGTGCGCCACGCGACCGCCGAGACCGATGCGCTGCGCCGCTGGGGGATCAGCACGCCGTGGCCGCCGAACGCGGCGACCGAGCGGACGATCGCGCCGAGGTTGCGCGGATCGGAGATATTGTCCAGTGCGACGATCAGAGCGGGCTCGGAGTCTTCACGCGCCGCGGCGAGCAGGTCATCGGGATGGGCGTAGTCGTAGGGCGGAACCTGCAACGCGATGCCCTGATGCAGCCCGTTGGCGCTGATCCGGTCGAGGTCGGATCTCGGCACCTCCAGGATCGGAATGCCTGAATCGGCTGCGCGGGTTACTGATTCGGTCAGCCGCTCGTCGGCCTGGATGCCGAGCGCGACGTAGAGCGCGTTGGCCGGCACATCGGCACGTAGGCATTCGACCACCGGATTGCGGCCCACCACGATTTCGGCGTCGTCGGTCTTCTTGGTCGGGCGGCGCGACTGTTGTTTGGACGCAGCGCGTTTGGCCGCCGGATGGTGTGGGCGCAGGTGCGCGGGGGGAGTCGCCCCACGGCCCTGAAGCCCGCGCCTGCGGACGCCGCCCGAGCCGACGGTCGGGCCCTTCTTGGTGCCGGGTTTGCGCACCGCACCCCGACGCCTGGAGTTTCCGGCCATCTACTTGCTGTCCCCGTCCAACAGTGACCACTGCGGCCCGTCGGCGGTGTCGGTGACCTCAATGCCGGCCTTTTTCAACCGGTCTCGGATCGCGTCGGCCTGCGCCCAGTCACGGCGTTCGCGGGCCTGGGCGCGGCGTTCCAATTCGGCGTGCACCAGCACGTCGACCGCCGCCAACGCGGCCGACACCTCCTCCCGCGAATCCCAGCGCTCGTCGAGCGGATCGCAACCCAAAATGGCCATCATCGCCCGGATTTCGCTCGCCCTGGCCAGCGCGGTCTCGTGGTCGCCCGATTCCAGGGCCCGGTTGCCTTCCGCGCGGGTGGCGTGCACTTCGGCCAGCGCGATCGGCACGGAGAGGTCGTCGTCGAGCGCGGCCGCGAAGCGCGGTGTCCAGATGCCGGGCAGCACTGCGCCGACCCGGTTGCGGACGCGGTGCAGAAACTCCTCGATGCCGTTGTAGGCCTTGACCGCATCCTGCAGCGCCGTCTCGGAGAACTCCAGCATTGACCGGTAGTGAGCGCTGCCAAGGTAATAGCGCAGCTCGGCAGGGCGTACCCGCTGCAGCACCGCCGGGATGGACAACACGTTGCCCAGCGACTTGCTCATCTTCTCGCCGCCCATCGTGACCCAACCGTTGTGCAGCCAGTAGCGGGCGAACGGGTCGCCGGCGGCGCAGGCCTGCGCGATCTCGTTCTCGTGGTGCGGGAACACCAGGTCCATGCCCCCGGCGTGGATGTCGAACTCCGCGCCGAGATACTCGTGTGCCATCGCGACGCATTCGGAATGCCAACCGGGCCGGCCGCGCCCCCACGGCGTCGGCCAAGACGGCTCGCCGGGCTTGGCGCCCTTCCACAAGGTGAAGTCGCGCTGGTCGCGTTTGCCGGCGCCGACACCCTCGCCCTGGTGGACGTCGTCGATCTGGTGGCCCGACAACCTGCCGTACTCGGGGAAGCTCAGCACGTCGAAGTAGACGTCGCCGGCGCCGGTGTATGCGTGACCGGTGTCGATCAGCCGCTGGATCAGCTCGACGATCTGGGTGATATGGCCGGTGGCGCGCGGTTCGGCCGACGGCGGCAGCACCCCGAGCGCGTCGTAGGCGGCTGAGAACGCGCGCTCGTGGGTTGCGGCCCATTCCCACCACGGCCTGCCCGCATCGGCCGCCCGGTTGAGGATCTTGTCGTCGATGTCGGTGACGTTGCGGATGAACGCGACGTCGAAGCCGCGGGCCAGCAGCCACCTCCGCAGCACGTCGAACGCCACGCCGCTGCGGATGTGCCCGATGTGCGGCAGGCCCTGCACGGTGGCGCCGCACAAGTAGATCGAGACGTGACCGGGCCGCAACGGCACAAGATCGCGCACGGCACCGGCGTAGGTGTCGTAGAGCCGCAGCTGAGCGCGATCGGTCACGACGCGCCAGCTTACCGGCCTATTCGGGGCTGAGAACCAACGCCGTCGCGATGGCGGCCAATCCCTCGCCGCGTCCCGTCAGCCCCAGGCCGTCAGTGGTGGTGGCCGACACCGACACCGGGGCGCCGAGCGCCTCCGACAGCACGCCCTGCGCCTCTGCCCGCCGCGGCCCGACCTTGGGCCGGTTGCCGATCACCTGCACCGCCGCGTTCACGACCGCGTAGCCCTGCCCGGCCAGCAGCCCGCGGACGTGGGCCAACATGTCGGGCCCGCTCACGTTGTCCCAGCGGGCATCGCCGACACCGAACACCGCACCGACATCACCCAGCCCGGCCGCCGACAGGACCGCGTCGCACAGAGCATGCGCGGCGACGTCGCCGTCGGAATGACCGGCGCAGCCGTCGGCATCGGCGAACAACAGCCCGACGAGCCAGCAGGGTCGGCCCGGTTCGATCGGGTGCACGTCGGTGCCCAGGCCGACTCGCAAACCCGTCATGTGTCGCTCCGCAGCACCGCTTCGGCAAGCAGCAGGTCAAGAGCCGTGGTGATCTTGAACGCCAGCGGATCCCCCTCGACGACGTGGACCTGACCGCCGATCTGCTCGACCATGGCGGCGTCGTCGGTGACGGCCGGGCCACCGGCCTGCGCATACGCTTTGCGCAGCAGCGACACCTGGAATCCCTGCGGCGTCTGCACGGCCCGCAGGCCGGCCCGCTCGGGTGTCGCTATCACGACCCCGTTGGCGTCCACGGCCTTGATCGTGTCCGACACGGGCAGCACCGGGATCACCGCGGGCATGCCCGCTCGAAGCGCCTCGACCACCCGCACGATCAGGCTGGCAGGGGTGAGCGCCCGCGCCGCGTCGTGAACAACGACCCAGTCGGCCTCGTCGACCGCGTCCAGGGCCAGCAGGACCGATTCGGTGCGGTTGGCGCCGCCGGCCACGATGGTCGAGGCATCGCCGACCAGCATCTTGGCGTCGTGGATCCTGGCAGCCGGGACGGCGACCACGACGTGGTCGATGACTCCGGAGTCAAGGAGGCCGGCCACGGCCCGTTGCAGCATTGTCTGTCCGCCGATGTCGACGAACGCCTTCGGTTTACCGGCGGCCAGCCGCTCACCCGAACCCGCGGCCGGGACGACCGCGACCGTACGCGTCACTCGTCAGGACGCGGCGGCCAGAACCTCGTCGAGGATGGTCTCCGCCTTGGCGTCATCGGTGTTCTCGGCCAGGGCCAGCTCGCCGACCAGGATCTGGCGGGCCTTGGCCAGCATCCGCTTCTCGCCCGCCGACAGGCCGCGCTCCTGATCGCGGCGCCACAGGTCGCGAACCACCTCGGCGACCTTGTTCACGTCGCCAGAGGCCAGCTTCTCCAGGTTGGCCTTGTACCGGCGCGACCAGTTGGTCGGCTCCTCGGTGTGCGGGGCACGCAGCACCTGGAAAACCTTGTCCAGACCCTCTTGGCCGACCACGTCGCGAACACCGACATACTCGGCATTTTCTGCGGGCACTCGAACTGTCAGGTCACCCTGGGCAACCTTCAAGACGAGATATTCCTTCTGCTCGCCTTTGATGGTCCGGGTTTCGATCGCTTCGATCAACGCAGCACCGTGGTGTGGATAAACAACGGTGTCTCCGACCTTAAAAATCATCTGATTCGAGCCCCTTTCGCTATCCCATGCTAACACGGCCCGCTGACACGCGTTGAACAACGGTGCAGGTCAGGGGCACCGCAGGTGAAGAATGGGGGTTGACACGGTGACGAAATCGTGCTGTGGGCCACAGGTTCCGGCGCTCTCGCAGGTAGCCGCTCGGTGCCTTCCTCGGGGTCTCTTCGCCGTCTCTTCGGGACTCACCAATCCCCGGGTCCCCTCGCTCAGCGGATGCGGACCTACTACTGTGCATAGTCGAACCCTGGTGGCCCATCGTCGCGCCGATCGCTAGTCGAGCAGGAGACTCTCGTGAACCGCTTCAAGACACGCGCCGCGGCCGTCGGCGGACTGGCCGTCGGCAGCGTCGTCGCCGCCGTGACCCTGACCGGCTGCAGCGCAGGCCAGCAATCCCAGACCGCGTCCCAGGAATCGGCGGTCAACGGCAGCAGCACGAACATCGACCAGATAGCGCTGCGTGACGTCAGGATCCAGGCGGAGGCGACGCGCGACGCGGTCCAGCCCGGCAAGACCGTCGACTTACTGTTCATCGCGACCAACCAGTCGGGAGACAGCCCGGATCGCCTGCTGAGCATCTCGTCCGACATCGGATCTGTCGCGGTGAACGGTGACGCGACCGTGCCTCCGCTCGGCTCGCTGCTTGTGGGCGCCCCGTATCAGCAGGACGCCACCGCGCTCAGCGCCGTCAAACCCGCTCGGGCGGTCACCGCCACGGTCACCCTGACCAAGCCGATCACCAGCGGACCGCTCTACAACTTCAGCTTCACCTTCGAGCGGAACGGGCAGGCCACGCTCGGGGTGCCCGCCACCGCACCCGAGAACGCACCGCGGATGCCGCAAACGCCGCCCGGGAGCACCGAACACTAGCTATCTGTCGGTCGGGGCGGATACCGTCTCGGCGTGGCCAAGACCCGCACGCACTACCTCTGCTCGGACTGCGGGCATGCCATGGCCAAATGGGTTGGCCGGTGCCCGAACTGCGGCACCTGGGGCACCGTCGACGAGGTCGCGATCCGATCGCCGCTGCAGGCCGCCGGCAAGCGTTCGGTAGCGCCGAATTCCCCTGCGGTGCCGATCAGTTCGATCGCGCCGGACAAGACACGCCACTACCGGACCGACGTCAGCGAACTCGACCGGGTGCTCGGCGGCGGCGTGGTGCCCGGCTCGGTGACTCTGCTGGCGGGCGAGCCAGGGGTGGGCAAGTCGACGCTGCTGCTCGAGGTCGTCCACCGGTGGGCGCGCGCCGGCCGGCGCGCGCTGTACCTGTCCGGTGAAGAGTCGGCCGGCCAGATCCGGATGCGGGCCGAACGCACGGGGTGCAGCCACGACGAGGTGTACCTGGCCGCCGACACCGACCTGCACACGATGCTGGCCCAGATCGACACCGTCAAACCCAGCCTGGTCATCGTCGACTCGGTGCAAACCATGTCGACCACCGACGCCGACGGGGTGACCGGCGGCGTCACGCAGGTGCGCGCGGTCACCACCGCGCTGACGATGGCGGCCAAGACCACCGGTGTGGCGATGATCCTGGTCGGCCACGTCACCAAGGACGGGGCGATCGCCGGGCCGCGCACGTTGGAGCACCTCGTCGATGTGGTGCTGCACTTCGAGGGTGACCGGCATTCCGCGCTGCGGATGGTGCGCGGCGTTAAGAACCGCTTCGGCGCCGCCGATGAGGTGGGGTGTTTCCTGTTGCACGACAGCGGGATCGAATGCGTCGCCGATCCGTCGGGGCTGTTCCTGGATCAGCGGCCCGAGCCGGTGCCCGGCACTGCGGTGACGGTCACGCTGGACGGCAAGCGGCCACTGATCGGCGAGGTGCAGGCACTGTTGCTGCCATCCCCCAACGCGTCGCCGCGCCGCGCAGTCAGCGGCATCGATCACGCCCGCGGGGCGATGATCAGCGCTGTGCTGACCAAGCGGGCCAAGATGTTCGGGCTGGCGGCGTCCGACATCTACCTGTCGACCGTCGGCGGTATGCGGCTCACCGATCCGTCGTCGGACCTGGCGGTCGCGCTGGCGATGGCGTCGGCGTACAGGGACCAGCCGCTGCCCAGCACGGCGGTGGCGATCGGTGAGGTCGGGCTCGCCGGCGACCTGCGCCGAGTCACGGGAATGGAGCGGCGGCTGGCCGAGGCGGCGCGGCTGGGCTTCACCACCGCCCTGATCCCGCACGGCGTCAAAAGCCTGCCCGGCGAGCTCTGCGCAATGCCCGCCAAGACCCTCAACGGTGCACTGGGCCTATTGCAGGAGATCGCCGTCAAGACGTGCGAAACTGCACCTCAGCGGTTGCTGGAGCCGCCGAAGGACGACGAGCAGAACTGGTTATGACGTCACCCGACACGAATGCCGCGCGGTCGCGACCGACAACAGCGTCGGACACGAAGGCCCCGGTGGTGCATCCAGCCCTGCGGAAGACGCTCGGGCGGCTTGCCCCAGGCACCGCGCTGCGCGACGGCCTGGAACGCATTCTGAGGGGCCGCACGGGCGCGCTCATCGTGCTCGGCTACGACGAACGCGTGGAGTCCATCTGCGACGGCGGCTTCTCGCTGGACGTCAGGTTCGCGCCCACCCGGCTGCGCGAGCTGTCGAAGATGGACGGCGCATTGGTGTTGTCGACCGACGGCAGCCGCATCGTGCGGGCCAACGTGCAATTGGTACCGGACCCGTCCATCCCGACCGACGAATCCGGCACGCGGCACCGGTCGGCCGAACGCACCTCGATCCAGACCGGTTACCCCGTGGTGTCGGTCAGCCACTCGATGAGCATCGTCACCGTGTACGTGGCCGGCGAGCGGCACGTGATGGCCGACTCGGCCACGATCCTGTCGCGCGCCAACCAGGCCGTGGCCACGCTGGAGCGCTACAAGGCCCGCCTCGACGAGGTGAGCCGCCAGCTGTCGACGGCCGAGATCGAAGACTTCGTGACGCTGCGCGACGTGATGACGGTGGTGCAGCGGCTGGAGATGGTGCGCCGCATCAGCCTCGAAATCGACGAGCACGTCGTCGAACTCGGTACCGACGGCCGCCAGCTCAAGCTTCAGCTCGAAGAGCTGGTCGGCGGCAACGACGCGGCCCGTGAGCTGATCGTGCGCGATTATCACGCCTACCCCGATCCGCCCAACGCCGCTCAGGTCGACGGAACCCACGATGAGCTAGACCAGCTGTCCGATGCCGAGCTGCTCGACTTGACCGCGCTGGCAAAGGTTTTCGGTTACCCGTCGACGGCGGAGGCGGAGGATTCGGCGGTGAGCCCGCGCGGCTACCGCGCGATGGCCGGCATCCCGCGGCTGCAGTTCGCCCACATCGACCTATTGGTGCACGCTTTCGGCTCGCTGCAGGGACTGCTCGCGGCCAGCGCCGCGGACCTGCAGAAGGTGGAGGGCATCGGCGCGATGTGGGCACGCCACATCAGGGAGGGCCTTTCGCAGCTGGCCGAGTCGACGATCGCCGACCGGTTCACCTAACCCTGGGCGGGCCCGGGCGGCGGGACCGGCCCCGGGGCGGGTTGACCGGGTGCAGGCGGCGGGGCGGCGCCGGGCGGCGGAGCCTGGGCGATGATGAACGGAACGGGGGACGACCGCAGGTTGCCCAGCTGCACCACAAGGTTGTAGGTGCCGGGGCCGATCGGCTGGCGCGGCAGCGGGCACTGCGGCGCCGATCCCATTCCGGTCCAAGTGACTTCGGTGGTGACCTGCTCGCCGGGGTTGAACGTCTTCACCAGCGTCTCGTTGGACGGCGCGCAGTCCAGGTTCGACCACAAGCGGTTGTTGTCCAGCGAGTACACGTAGGCCGCCAGTACGGCCGCGCCCACATCGCGTTTGCACGCCACGAGCCCGATGTTGGTGACGACCATCGTGAACTTCGGTTGGTCACCGACCGAGTACTGGGGCTCGTCGGTGAGGCCCTTCACGGCCAGGGTCGCGTCGGGGCAGTCGTCGCCCTCTTTGAGCACGGGCGGAGGTGTGACGGCCGCGGTCGGGGTCGGTGTCGGCGGCGGGGGCTGGACCTGCGGCGTGATCGGGGTTTTCACTTCGGGCATTTGCTGCGGCGCATTGGAGGCGCCGGGGCCGGACAGCTTGTCCGCGTTCTTGGTGTTGGCGCCTGCGCTTCCGGTCAGCACGGTGACGATGACCGCGACCAGGATTGCGATCACGACCACCGCGACGCCCAGCGCAAGGCCGCGGCGTCGCCAGTATATTTGGGACGGCAGCGGGCCACGCGGTTCCAAATCCAGCACGAACTCACGGTAATCCCAGGTCACCGCGAGCGGTCCGACCGCGCTCGGCGTGTCGCGGCGTTGGTCAGCTAACTCTCACGTGGGGTTTCGCCGATTTCGCCGAGGGAGTCGCGCAAAACCACCCGCCCGTCGGCGAGCCGGTAGGTGACGCCGACGATCGCGAGCTCGCCCGCGGCGACCCCTTCCGCGATCGCGGTGGACCGCGAGATGAGCTGAACACCGGTCTCGCGCACATGGTGCGCCTCGAACTCGTCGACGCGGGTCAGTCCCTCCCGCCGGCCCAACAGAATCGACGGGGTGACGCGTTCGACCAGGTCACGCACGTATCCGCCGGGCACCACGCCGTCGTCGAGCGCGCTCAGCGTCGCCTTGACGGCGCCGCAGCTGTCGTGGCCGAGCACCACGATCAGCGGCACTTCGAGCACGGTGACCGCGTACTCCAGCGAGCCGAGCACCGCGGAGTCGAGGACGTGGCCTGCGGTGCGCACCACGAACATGTCGCCGAGTCCCTGATCGAAGATGATCTCGGCGGCCACCCGGCTGTCGGCGCAGCCGAACACGACCGCGATCGGCCGCTGGGTCTCGGTGAGGGTGGCACGGTGCTCGACACTCTGGCTCGGGTGCGCCGGCCGGCCTGTGACGAACCGCTCGTTACCCTCCTTGAGTGCCTTCCATGCGGTCACCGGACTGGTTCGGGGCATGACAAACATTCTGCCCCCGCCGGATCGGACCATCGATCCGAGCAAGCTGGTGGCCTGGTACGAGACGGCACAGCGGGACCTGCCGTGGAGGCGGCCAGGGGTCGGCGCGTGGCCGATCCTGGTCAGCGAGTTCATGCTGCAGCAGACGCCGGTAGCGCGCGTGCGGCCGGTCTGGGAAGACTGGATGCGGCGGTGGCTCACTCCGTCGGCCACGGCCGCCGCCACCGCCGCCGATGTGCTGCGCGCGTGGGGCAGGCTCGGGTATCCACGCCGGGCGAAACGGCTGCATGAATGCGCGACCGTGATCGCCAGGGACCACGGCGACGTCGTTCCCGATGACGTGGACACGCTTGCGCGACTGCCCGGCATCGGCAGCTACACCGCCCGGGCGATCGCCTGCTTTGCGTACGGCAAACGCGTGCCGGTCGTCGACACGAACGTTCGGCGGGTGCTGGCCCGCGCGACGCGCGGCCAGGCCGACGCGGCGTCCAGCGCCGCCGACCTCGCAGCCGTGGAGCGGATGCTGCCTGAAGATGCTGCCGCGCCGCGCTTTTCGGTGGCGTTGATGGAACTTGGTGCGACCGTCTGCACGGCGCGGTCCCCGCGATGCGGGCTGTGCCCGCTGTCGGCGTGCGCGTGGCGCGCGGCCGGCTACCCGCCTTCGGCCGCGCCGGTTCGTCGCACCCAGACCTACGCCGGCACCGATCGCCAGGTTCGGGGGCGGTTACTGGACGTACTGCGCCGCAACGATTTTCCGGTGACCCGTGCCGAGTTGGACGTCGCCTGGCTCACCGACACCGAGCAGCGTGACCGCGCGCTGGCCTCGCTGCTCGCCGACGGGCTCGTCGAAGAGACGCCCGACGGGCGATATGCGCTGAGTGGCGAATCAGCCTGATGCTCAGGCAGATTCCTCCCGGTCCGGGTCGGTGCAGGCGAACCGGCGCCGGTAATCGGACGGCGTGACGCCAACGAGCCTGCGGAAGTGGTGCCGCAGCAGCGTGGCCGTGCCGAAGCCGGAGCGCTCGGCGATGCGGTCGACGTCGAGATCGGTCTCCTCGAGCAGCCGCCGCGCGTAGAGCACCCGCTGGTCCGTCACCCACTGCATCGGGGTGGTGCCGGTCTCCTCGACGAAGCGTCGCGCGAACGTGCGCTGCGACATGTTCGCGTGCCGGGCCATCGTCGCCACGCTGTGCGCCTTGTCGAGGTTGGCCAGGATCCAGTCGAGCTGCGGAGCGAAACCCTCCGAGCAATGCACCGGAACCGGCTGGGAGATGTACTGCCGCTGGCCGCCGTCGCGCTGCGGGGGAACGACCATCCGACGGGCGATGATGTTCGTGATCCTGCTGCCCAACTCGCGGCGCACCAGGTGCAGGCACGCGTCGATGCCCGCAGCGGTGCCCGCGCTGGTGATCAGGTTGCCGTCGTCGACGAACAGGACGTTGCGGTCGACCTTGGCGGTCGGGTACGCGCGCGCCAGTTCGTCGGCGTGCATCCAGTGGGTCGTGCACCGCCGGCCGTCGAGCAGCCCGGCCGCGCCCGAGATGAACGCGCCCGTGCACACGGTGAGGATGGTCGATCCGCGGGCGGCCGCCGCGCGCAGTGCCCGCAGCGCCTCCGGAGGGTAGGGGTGAGGGCCGGGCGCGGCTTTGGCCGCCGGAACGGCGACCAGGTCCGCGCCGGACAGTCCGTCGAGGCCGTGCTGCGGGACGATCTGCACACCGACGGCGGTGTGCAGCGGTTGACCGGCACGTGGTCCGCACACCCGGAAGTCGAAATTGGGCACGCCCTCGGACGCACGGTCGATGGCGAACACCTCGCAGATGGTGCCGAACTCGAAGACCGCCACGTTGTCGAGCGTCAATACCGCGACCGACTTCAGCATGGCAGTATTTTAACGCAATTGGTCAGTCCTGCCACTGTTGGCGGGATATCCATTGGCGAAAAGTTACTGCCATGGCTGTTGGGCTGACACTGCTACTACTGATGTCCCCGTTCGTCGTGGCGGCGGCACTCGGCTGGGCCGCACACCGCTCGGGCTCCCTGCGGCTGAGCAGAGAGCAGTTCCAGGTCGCCTCGCCGATGCGGGTGTTCGAGAACGACTCCGACGCGCGCCGGCTCGAGCACGAACTCGACGCGATTCGCACACGCTTCGAGCACCGCCCTTGCAGGCCCGGCTCAGGCGCGCTGGGCGAGCGTCGCTAGAAAGCCGGCGACCGCGTCGCGGTACACGTCGGGTGCCTCGTCATGAACCAGGTGTCCGGCGGCGTCCACCTTGAGATACGTTGTGCGATCGCCTGATTCGCTCATCCGATGCATCTGGCCCGGGGGTGTTACCGAGTTACCGGCCTCGATGAGCAGGGTCGGCACGCGCGCCGCCTGCCAGTGCTGCCAGTAACTTCGGGTCCCCCACTCGGCGGCGATCTCGATCCACCGTTCGACGTGGCCGTGCAGCCGCCACCCGGTTGAGGTGCGGTCGAACGCGTCCAGAAAGTACTGGCCGGCGACCGGGCCGAATTCGTCGATGACTTGTTGGGCCGTCGTGAACTCGACCGGCAGCGCGTGCAGCCACGGCTCCCACGGTCCGGTGGTGCGCCCACGGAAGTCCGGCGCCATGTCCTCGACCACCAGCGCGGCGACCAACTCCGGCCGCTCGGCGGCCAAACACCAGCCGTGCAGGCCGCCCATCGAGTGCCCGATCAACGTTGCCGGCCGGCCCAGTGCGGCCACCGCGTCGGACAGGTCGGCGACGAAGCGTTCCGTGCTGATCGGGTACGGGTCGGCGACGTCTCGGCCGCGGTGCCACGGCGCGTCGTACGTGTAGACCCGGCCGAGCCGGGTAAGCCACGCCAGCTGCCGCGCCCACGTGCTGCCGCGGCCCATCAGGCCGTGGACGAGCACAAGCGGTTCGCCCCGACCGCCGTGGTCGGTCAGCAGATCGGGCAATGAGCGCCCGCGCGACGAGCGGCGATCTGTGGCCACTGCCTTATCTTCCATCGCGGGGCCGCACGGTAGCCTGACGGCATGACCGTGGTGAAGATCAACGCAATCGAGGTACCGCCGGACGCCGGTCCCGAGCTGGAGAAGCGGTTCGCCCACCGGGCGCACGCGGTCGACAACCAGCCGGGCTTCCTCGGATTTCAGTTGCTGCGGCCGGTCAAGGGCGAGGACCGCTACTTCGTTGTGACGCAGTGGGAATCCGAAGAGGCATTCCAGGCCTGGGCGACCGGCCCGGCCGTGCACGCCCACGCCGGCGAGCGGGCGAACCCGGTGGCGAAGGGGGCGACGTTGCTCGAGTTCGAGGTTGTGTTGGACGTTGCCGGGGCGGACGCCAAGGCGTAGCGCGGGCCGGGCGCCTCAACGCGCCGTGGCCGCGTTCGCCGCGGTCGCGATGGCAGGCGTCCTGGTCTGCGGTTGCTCTACGCCGTCCGCGTCGCCGATGAGCGGCGGCGCGGGCGAGAAGTTCAACACCAGCACACCGGTGGGTCTGCGGGCCAAGCAGATTGTCGACATGCTGAATTCCGACTGGCCCATCGGCCCGGTCGGGGTGCGCACGCTGGCGGCTGAAAAGCAGGTCGACGACATCGGCACGACGATGGACGGCCTGTGGTGGGATCGTCCGTACACCGTCGCCGGCGTCGACCTTCACGCCGCCCAGGCCACCCTGGACCTGATCACCTCGTTCGGCGCCCGCCAAGACATCGACATCCACACCGACGACCAGACGATGGTCGACCGGTTCGACGTCGAGATGCAAAAGCCGAACATCAACTCGTGGGCCGACGTCGACGCCGAGCTGCGGAAGTCCAGCGCGAAGTATTCGTATCAGGTGGCCAAGGTCAACGACGGCCGCTGCGAACGGGTTGCGGGGACGAACACCGCTGAATCGCTGCCCCTTGCTTCGATTTTCAAGCTGTATGTGCTCTACGCCGTCGCTGACGGGGTCAAGGCGGGCACGGTGTCATGGGACGACAAGCTGACGATCACCGGTCAGGCCAAGGCCGTCGGGTCGTCGGGCCTCGAGAAGCTGCCGCCCGGCGCGCAGGTCACGGTGCGCACGGCCGCGGACAAGATGATCGCGACGAGCGACAACATGGCCACCGATCTGCTGATCGGCCGGGTCGGCACGCAGGCCGTCGAGCGTGCGCTGGTGGAGGCCGGCCACCACGACCCGGCCAGCATGACGCCGTTCCCGACCATGCACGAGTTGTTCTCGGTCGGGTGGGGCACGCCGGATCTGCGGGAACAGTGGAAGAAGGCGGTGCAGTTCGGGGGCCCACAGGGTCGTGCTCGGCTGCTGCAGCTGACGAATTCTCGCCCTTATCAACCGGATCCGAACCGCACGCATACTCCGGCCTCCAGCTACGGGGCTGAGTGGTACGGCAGCGCGGAGGACATCTGCCGGGTGCACGCCGCGCTGCAGACGGGCGCGGTAGGTCCTGCCGCGCCGGTCAAGCAGATCATGTCGCAGATCCCCGGCATCGACCTGGATCGGCAGCAGTGGCCGTATGTCGGCGCGAAGGCCGGTAACCTTCCCGGCGATCTGACGTTCAGCTGGTACGCGGTCGACCGCAACGGTCAGCCGTGGGTGGTCAGCTTCCAGTTGAACTGGCCGCGCTACCACGGCTCCAGCGCAGGGGCCTGGATGGTGTCGATCGCCGAGCAAGTCTTCGCGATGCTGCCCTGAGCAGCGCAGGGCGTGAAGCCGTCAGTTGGATCGCAGCGTCCAGGCGTGGCCGCGGAAGTGCATAACGGTCCTGCTCGCAGGAGCAATATCTATGCGCCAGAACGACTTTGGCGGCGCGTCGAGGGCAACCAGGATTGCCGCGCGGACCACCGCAGGGCTCGTCACGGCGACCGTGCGCGAGTGCGTCGTAGTCAGCGACTCCATCCATCCGGCCACCCTGTCAACCAACTCGACCACCGACTCGCCACCGTGCGGGGCACACGTCGGGTCCGTCAGCCACATCGCGAGCTGCGCCGGTTCCACACCGCCGAGCACCTTGCCGCGCCACCGGCCTGAGTCGAGGTCGGCGAGCCGCGGCTCGATGGTCGCCCGCAGGCCGAGAAGCTCTGCGGTCTGCCGGGCGCGCTTCTCGGGTCCACAGAGGGCGGCGTCTACGAGGCCGAGGTCGACGGACGCGTCGACCTGACGGTGGCCGATGCTGTTGAGCGGTTCGTCGGTGGGAAATCGTCCGGCCGCCACGGCGTCCGTCATCGCGTGCGACACCAAGGTCAGCCGGACGACTTCGCTCACTCCGCGTTCCTCACCCGAGGTCGCTACGCTCGGGGCCCCGCCGGGCCCGCGCTCGCTTCCCGCCCCATCCGACTCCCCTCGTCGAGCAGGCGGGAGACCAGCGTCGCGAATACCAACCCGATCGTCGCCCATAAAACGACCTGCGTAGCAATGGAATACACCCTGAAGTGATACAGGTCGTCCGCGGAGAAGCCGGGATAGACGATGGTGCCGGACCGATCACGAAGGGGCTCCGGTGTCTCCGAGACCGCCGGCAGCACAACCATGACGACCGCCACGGCGACGATGTAGGCGCCGATGGCTGACAGGGTGGCGCCCCAGACACCCAGGCGGGATGCCAGTCTGCGGCCCAGCCATACCGCGGCGACCGCCAGCACCAGCGACAACACAACGATGAGCAGATACCGGCCGGTGCGCTCGCCGATGGTTTCCGGGTGGCCGATGGACGGTGGGTTGGCCGGGTACTTCAGGAACGGCACGAGGTAGACCGCACCGAAAGCGCCGCCCGCGAGCAGCAGCGCGAGTGCCCGCGGGCTCACCGCAGGGGTGTAGGCAACGGTAAAGGCGACCGCGAACAGCGCGCCCATCGCGATGCCGAATGCCAGCACCCCGAAGCCGATCCCGATATTCGCCTGCACCCCTCGGGTGAAGACCTCCATGTCGGGCTCGTGAATGCCCAGGGCCGCCGCTGCGGCATCGCTGCGGCCATCCTCATAGTCGATGGCCCGGCTGATCACCGGCTCGGCGAAGATACGCGCGAACACGAACGCCAAGACTCCCGCAAGCGCGCCCGCCAAGATGCCGCGCGCGATGATGCGCTTTTCCATTGTCGCGCTACCGTCCCCGGCTAGTGGCAGGGGAAGCCGAGCAGATGGCGTGCGTCGTGCACGAATTCGTGCACGTGCCTGTCGGTGCCGAAGAGCGACACGGCGCCCTGATCGACGCCGACGAAGTAGAGGACCAGGAGGGCGAGGAAGACGGTACCGGCCAGCCACAGGGCCGCGTTGGCGCGCGTCAGGTCGATCGTCGTCGTGCGGCTCTTACGAGCTTCAGGAGAGGTCACGTCGCATTCCTTTCAAGGATTTTCGCGTCCCGGATCCAGGTCGGTGACAAACGTCGGGTCTGACTTTCACAGTGGCGCGACCGTTCTGGACTTGCACCAGATTCCTTCGCTTGTCGATTACAGCAACATACTAAGCCGTTGGTCCAGCCCCGGGGACCGTAGCCCAACTGCTGGGCGGTGTATCTCGGCCGCGTGCCGGCTTATTCGGTCGCTGCCGCGCTGTGGGTGCCTGCGGCCCCGGCCTTGGCCAGGTCCGGCTCGGCAGGCTTGGCGGGCTTGCGGGTCCCGGTGAACGTGAAGACCGCGTCCTCCCCGGCGCCCTCGCCGTCCCAGTTCTCGACATCGACGGTGACGAGCTGGCCGGGGCCGACCTCCTCGAACAGGATCTTCTCCGACAGCGCATCCTCGATCTCGCGCTGGATGGTCCGCCGCAG
The DNA here is from genome assembly GCA_963811535.1 of uncultured Actinomycetota bacterium. GTDB lineage: Bacteria > Actinomycetota > Actinomycetes > Mycobacteriales > Mycobacteriaceae > Mycobacterium. Next base: position 2,495,440 of record CAWERF010000006.1, read on the forward strand.
CGGCCGCGCACCCAGCACCGGGTCGAATCCGCGCTTGGCCAGCAACTCCTTGGCCTTCTGGGTCAGCTCGAGCGCCATGTCCTTGCTCTTGAGCTGCTTCTCGAGGCGGGTGATCATCAGATCCACCATCCGGATGATCTCGTCGCGGGTCAGCTGGTGGAACACGATGATGTCGTCGATGCGGTTCAGGAACTCCGGGCGGAAGTGCTTCTTCAGCTCGTCGTTGACCTTCTGCTTCATCCGCTCGTAGTCGTTCTCGCCGCCGCCCTGGGTGAAGCCCAGCCCGACCGCCTTGCTGATGTCGGCCGTGCCGAGGTTGGACGTGAAGATCAGCACGGTGTTCTTGAAGTCGACCGTGCGACCCTGCCCGTCGGTCAGCCGACCGTCCTCGAGGACCTGCAACAGGCTGTTGTAGATCTCCTGGTGCGCCTTCTCGATCTCGTCGAACAGCACCACCGAGAACGGCTTGCGCCGTACCTTCTCGGTGAGCTGGCCGCCCTCTTCGTAGCCGACGTAGCCCGGAGGCGCACCGAACAGCCTCGATGCGGTGAACCGGTCGTGGAACTCGCCCATGTCGATCTGGATGAGCGCGTCGTCGTCGCCGAACAGGAAGTTGGCCAGCGCCTTGGACAGCTCGGTCTTACCGACACCGGACGGGCCGGCGAAGATGAACGAGCCGGACGGGCGCTTCGGGTCCTTCAGGCCGGCGCGGGTACGCCGGATCGCCTTGCTGACGGCCTTGACCGCGTCCTCCTGGCCGATGATCCGCTTGTGAATCTCGTCCTCCATGCGCAGCAGCCGAGTGGTTTCCTCCTCGGTCAGCTTGAACACGGGGATGCCGGTCCAGTTGCCCAGAACCTCGGCGATCTGCTCGTCGTCGACCTCGGCGACCACGTCAAGATCACCTGAACGCCACTGCTTTTCGCGCTCGGCCCGCTGAGCGACCAGGTTCTTCTCCCGGTCGCGCAGGCTGGCCGCCTTCTCGAAGTCCTGCGCGTCGATCGCGGACTCCTTCTCCCGGCGCGCCTCGGCGATCTTCTCGTCGAACTCGCGCAGGTCTGGCGGCGCGGTCATCCGGCGGATTCGCATCCGGGCGCCGGCCTCGTCGATCAGGTCGATGGCCTTGTCCGGCAGGAACCGGTCATTGATGTAGCGGTCGGCCAGCGTCGCGGCGGCCACCATCGCGCTGTCGGTGATCGACACCCGGTGGTGGGCCTCGTAGCGGTCGCGCAGACCCTTCAGGATCTCGATCGTGTGCTCGACCGTCGGCTCGCTGACCTGGACCGGCTGGAAGCGGCGCTCCAGCGCGGCGTCCTTCTCGATGTACTTGCGGTACTCGTCGAGAGTGGTCGCGCCCACGGTCTGCAGCTCGCCGCGGGCCAGCTTGGGCTTCAGGATCGACGCGGCGTCGATCGCGCCCTCTGCGGCGCCGGCACCGACCAGCGTGTGCAGCTCGTCGATGAACAGGATGATGTCGCCGCGGGTGTTGATCTCCTTGAGCACCTTCTTGAGGCGTTCCTCGAAATCACCGCGGTACCGGCTGCCGGCCACCAGCGAACCGAGGTCCAGCGTGTAGAGCTGCTTGTCCTTCAGCGTCTCGGGGACCTCGCCGTGCACGATCGCCTGCGCCAGACCCTCGACGACGGCGGTCTTGCCGACGCCGGGCTCGCCGATCAGCACCGGGTTGTTCTTGGTGCGCCGGCTCAGCACCTGCATCACCCGCTCGATTTCCTTCTCGCGGCCGATGACGGGATCGAGCTTGCCTTCCATCGCGGCGGCGGTCAGGTTGCGGCCGAACTGATCGAGCACCAGGGACGTGGACGGGTTGCCCGCCTCGCCGCCGCGGCCTCCGGTTCCGGCTTCGGCGGTCTCTTTGCCCTGGTAGCCGGAGAGCAGCTGAATCACCTGCTGACGCACGCGGGTCAGCTCGGCGCCCAGCTTGACGAGCACCTGGGCGGCGACGCCTTCGCCCTCACGGATCAGGCCAAGCAGGATGTGCTCGGTGCCGATGTAGTTGTGGCCCAGCTGCAACGCTTCTCGCAGGCTCAGCTCGAGCACTTTCTTGGCCCGCGGGGTGAACGGGATGTGCCCGGACGGCGCCTGCTGGCCCTGGCCGATGATCTCCTCGACCTGGCTGCGCACACCCTCGAGCGAGATGCCCAGCGACTCCAGCGACTTTGCCGCTACGCCCTCACCCTCGTGAATCAACCCAAGCAGGATGTGCTCGGTCCCGATGTAGTTGTGATTGAGCATCCTGGCCTCTTCCTGGGCCAGAACGACGACGCGGCGGGCGCGGTCAGTAAATCTTTCGAACATCGGTGGTTACCTGCTCTCCCTCACCAGTAGGTACCGCGGATACCCGTTGCACCCGCCATCCACTCTAATGGGCAGGACCGTCCAACGCCCCACCATGGCGACCGGTCGTCACATATGGCACAGCATCAGAACTTTGCGGCGTCTCCGCAGTACATCGGTATTAACGCCGGGCGGTCCCGAAACGTTTCCGGCTCCGTCCGCCCTTTGGTTCGCGTCAAGCGAAAGCAACGCCGACGCGCCGCGAGATATTCGCAGGCGGTTTCGGGCAGAGCCTGCCGGCGGTTACGTCGCCGCGTGGAAGGCTTCGATGACGTCTGCGGGGATACGGCCGCGCGCGGACACCTTGTGCCCGTTGCGCCGCGCCCAGTCCCTGATGGCGGCGCTTTGCTCGCGGTCGATCGACGCCCTGCCGCGGCCCGGGCCTGCCGACCTGCCACGGCGGCGACCGCCGACCCGCCGGCCCGCATCCACCCACACCTTCAGATCGTCACGGAGCTTTTTGGCATTCTTCGATGACAGATCGATCTCATAGGTCACACCGTCGAGCCCGAATTCGACCGTCTCGTCTGCACCAGCCTCCCCGTCGAAATCGTCGACCAGCGTGACGGTGACTTTCTTGGCCATTGCTGCCACTGCTCCTTCTGAGCACACTGTGCGGCGCCCGTCGAAGAGGGTGGGCGTCGATTCTGAAGACCGCTGAACTACTGAAACCAATGTGCCATAAAATCGCCATTGAAGCCAACTTGGCGAACGGGCCAACAGATCAGTTAGTGCGTCGAGGCACTTCAGTTAGTGTGCCGACGCACAATGGGGAACAAAACTGTGTCCCTAATTCCCAGCCCCGTCAATACCATCAACAACCTATCGATACCCATTCCGGTACCGGTCGTCGGCGGCATGCCGTGCTCCATGGCTGCCAGGAAATCCTCATCCAGGGCCATCGCCTCGTCATCGCCGGCGGCCGCGGCGCGCGCCTGATCAGCGAACCGCTCACGTTGTACCACAGGGTCGATGAGCTCGGAGTATCCTGTGGCCAGCTCGATTCCACGAATGTACAAGTCCCACTTCTCGGTGACCCCGTCGATGGTGCGGTGCTGCCGCGTCAACGGACTGGTTTCCACCGGGAAATCGCGGACGAAGGTGGGCGCATACAACTTCTTGCCGACGAGGTGTTCCCACAATTCCTCGACCAGCTTGCCGTGCCCATAGCCGCGATCGCGCGGAACCTCGAGACCGACATTATTTGCTATCTCGAGAAGGCGCTCTGCCGGGGTCAGTGGTGTGATCTCTTCGCCGACCGCCTCCGACAGTGACGGATACATTTCCAGGGACTGCCATTGTCCGTCGAGGTCGTAGGTGCTGCCATCAGACAGGGTGAGCAAACGGGTTCCGAACACCTCATCGGCGACCTCTTGAATTATCTCCCTGATCATCGCCGCGGAATCGTCGTAGGTGCCGTACGCCTGGTAAGTCTCGAGCATCGCGAATTCCGGCGAATGGGTGGAATCGGCGCCCTCGTTCCGGAACACGCGATTCAACTCGAAGACCCGCTCGAAGCCGCCGACGACGCATCGCTTGAGGAACAGTTCCGGCGCGATGCGCAAGTAGAGGTCGGCATCCAACGCGTTGGAGTGCGTCACGAACGGGCGCGCGGCGGCACCCCCCGCCAGCGTCTGCAGCATCGGGGTTTCGACCTCCAGGAACCCGCGGCGGTGCAGCGCCGCACGCAACGCACGAACCACGGCGATCCGCTGGCGTGCGACCGCGCGCGCCTCGGGCCGGACGATGAGGTCCACGTAGCGCTGCCGCACGCGCGACTCTTCGCTCATCTCCTTGTGGGCAACCGGTAGCGGCCTCAGCGCCTTCGAAGCCATTCGCCAGGAGTCGGCCAGCACAGATAATTCGCCGCGGCGTGAGCTGATCACCTCGCCGTGCACGAACACGATGTCGCCGAGGTCGACATCGGCCTTCCAGGCGTCCAACGCTTCCTGTCCGACGCTGGCCAGGCTCAGCATCGCCTGCAGCTGGGCGCCCTCACCCTCCTGCAGCGTGGCGAAGCACAGCCTGCCTGAGTTGCGGGCGAACACCACGCGCCCTGCGACACCGACCACGTCGCCGGTGGACGTATCGGTCGCCAAATCGGGATAGGCCTCGCGGATCTGCTTCAGCGAGTGGGTGCGCGGGACGTCGACCGGGTAGGGCTCGACTCCTTGCGCGAGCAGCCGGTCGCGCTTGTCCTGCCGGATCCGGAACTGTTCCGGAATTTCGGCGTCGCGCGGATCAGCAGAACTCACGACCTGCCAGCTTAGATGAACACGTGCGAACCGATATCGACCGCGCCGCGGTGGCCGCGCTGGCCGACGAACAGGTGGACTGGCGGTTCAAGGGTCTGCCGCCGTCGTGGGCCGGGCGGACCGCGTCTCAGGTGCGCGCGCAGCGTCCGCGGCTGTTCGACGACGGGCCGACTGGTCCGGTGTGCGTGCTAGGCGATGACGCGCTCCGATACAACCTGGCGACGATGGCCGACTGGTGCCAACGGGCCGGAGTGGGGCTGGCGCCGCACGGCAAGACCCACATGGCACCCCAGTTGTTCGAGCGCCAGGTCGACGCCGGGGCTTGCGGGATCACGGCGGCGACGATCAGCCAGGCACGGGTGTGTCGGGCATTCGGGGTGCGTGACGTGATCCTGGCCAACCAGCCTCTCGACCCGGCCGGACTACGTTGGCTCGCACGCGAATTGGACGCCGACCCCGAGTTCGGGTTCGTCTGCTGGGTGGACTCGGTGCGCGGGGTGCAGATCATGTCTGCCGAGTTGGCCGCGGCCGGGGCAGCGCGACCCGTCGACGTGTGCGTCGAGGTCGGCATGGTCGAAGGCCGCACCGGGTGCCGGAGCGCGGACGAGGTTGACGACGTCGCGCGGGCGGCCGCGGCGTCACCACGGCTGCGGCTCGTCGGCGTCTGCGGTTACGAGGCCGCGCGCGGACACGACGTGACGGCCGAAGCGCTGGACCGGGTCAGGGCGTACCTGGCCGACGTGCGGGGCGCCGTGCAACGGCTGGCAGGGTGGTTCGAGGCCGACGAGATCCTGGTCACCGCCGGGGGCAGCACCTACTTCGATTCGGTGGCAGAGGTCTTGACGGGCTGGCCCGCGGGCCTTGCCGTGCGCACGGTCGTCCGCAGCGGCGCGTACCTGACCCACGACGACGGACTGTATGCGCGGACGTCGCCGCTGAGCCGCGCCGGCACGACCCCGTTCCGGCCGGCACTGAGCGTCTGGGCGCAGGTGGTATCGCGGCCGGAGCGCGACCTGGCGGTGCTGACGATGGGCCGCCGCGACGTGTCGTTCGACCAGGACCTGCCGGTGCCGTACGGGCTGGCGGGTGCGCGCCTCACCAAGCTCAACGACCAGCACGCCTACCTTCGGCTCGGCGCCGCGGACCGGTCAGGCGTAGCGGTCGGCAGGTGGCTGGAGTTCGGCATCTCACACCCCTGCACGGTCCTCGACAAGTGGCAGCTGATCCCGGTGCTCGACGCCGACGGCCGCGTGGTCGACCTGATCCGCCTGTTTTTCTAGCGCGGCCCTGACCCGCGTGTTACGCCGCGATCGGTTCGAGCGGCGCACCGCTGATCACCCTGCTCGGTTCCCCGTGGACATCGACCGGAACGTCGCCGATCAGCGTGACGCGGTGCATAAGCCGATGCTGGTCGTCGTAATCGTCGATCGCGCGATGTTGGGTTGCGCGGTTGTCCCAGATGGCGACGTCGCCCGGCTCCCAGTTCCAGCGGATCGTGTTCTCGGGCGTTGTGATTCGCCTCTGGAGAAGTTCCAGCAGCACATGCGACTCGTAGTCGTCCAATCCGACGAACCCGCGCACGAAGCCTCCGGCGATCAGCGCGCGTTCATGGGTCTCGGGGTGCACCCGCACGACGGGATGTTCGGTACGGAAGTCCGGGGCCTCGAAGGCCGCCCGGAACGCCTGCTGGTGCTCGGTCTGTTCGACGGGGCGCAACGCGGCGTAGTCGTAGCGGTTGCTGTGCACCGCCCGGAGGCTTTCGGCCAGATGTTTCAGCGGATCGGGTAGCGCGGTGTAGGCGGCGGTGGTGGATGCCCACAGCGTCGATCCGCCGTAACTCGGCAACCTGACCGCGCGCAGAATCGACGCCTTCGGGAAGTTCGCGACGAACGTCATGTCTGTGTGCCAGGTTGTCGCCTTGCCCAATTCGGAGTCGATCGGCGTGATCGGCGGCGGGCCGCCCGGGGCTTGACTCGCCGCCGGATGCCCGACCGGTGCACCGAGCAACGAGGCGAAAGCCTGCTGCTGCTCGTCGTCAAGGTGGTGCTGGCCCCGGAAGAAGATGACCTTGTGGCGCAGAAGTGCGTCGTAGACCGCTTCGCCCGTGGCGGCGTCGAGATCACCGCCCAGGCGCACACCGTCGATGTGGGCGCCGATGCGGCTGCTGAACCTCGAGACGTTGATCTGACTGGTGGATTTTTTCGACATGTCGGCCGCCCTTCGCGAAGTTCCCCCGCTACTGTAGTCATATGACTACAGTACGTCCAGTCGGCCGGGAGCAGGTGATCGCGGCGATCCTGGCCAATGCGGCGGACCTTTTCGCCGAGCGCGGACCGGCCGCAACCTCGATTCGCGACATCGCGGCGCGATCGCGGGTGAACCACGGGCTGGTGTTTCGGCACTTCGGCACGAAGGACAAGTTGGTGGGGGCGGTGCTCGATCACCTCGGCCTGCAATTGAAGAGGCTGCTGGAAACTGGCGCATCGGCGGAGCAGATCGATGCGGCGATCGATCGTCAGTTCCGCGTGGTGGCGCGAGCACTGCTGGACGGGTTTCCCGTCGGACAGTTGCAGAGCAGTTTCCCGAACGTGCCGCGGGTGCTCGGTGAGATTCGTCCTCGCCACGACAGCGAACTGGGCGCCCGTGTCGCCCTCGCCAATGCCTTCGCGCTTCAACTGGGCTGGCGACTGTTCGGACCGTTCCTGCGGTCGGCCGCTGGGATCGACGTATCAGACGCGCAGCTGCGTGAGTTCATCGACGCGGAGACGGCCCGGATCGTCGAACCTCATTAGCGGGCCGGCTTCAGCTTGCCGCGCTGGCTGTCGCGGTTGCGTTCATAGACCAGCCGCAGGCCGTCGAGCGTTAAGTAGCGGTCGTACTTTTCGACGGTGTGCAGGTCGGGCAGCAGCAGCGGCGCGGTGTGGCCCGTCGCGACCACCGTGACGTCGTCGCCGTCGAAGCCCTTAACGTCCTCCCGGATTCGCCGGACCAGCCCGTCGACTAGACCGGCGAAGCCGAACACCGCCCCGGCCTGCATGCATTCGACGGTGTTCTTGCCGACCACAGAGCGCGGGCGCACCAGTTCGACGCGGCGCAGCGCGGCCGACCTGGCCGCCGTGGCATCCGAGGACACCTCGACGCCGGGAGCGATTGCGCCGCCGAGGAATTCGCCTTTCGCCGAGACCACATCCACGACGATCGACGACCCGAAGTCCACGACGATCGAGGCGGTCCCGAACTTGTGATAGGCGGCCAGGCAGTTGACGATGCGGTCGGCGCCGACCTCCTTCGGATTGTCGACCAGCAGCGGAATGCCGGTGCGCACGCCCGGCTCGATCAGCAGGTGCGGCACCGACGGCCAGTACTGGTAGAGCATCTCCCGCAGCTCGTGCAGCACCGAAGGCACCGTCGACAAGGCGGTGGCGCCGGTGAGCCGCTCGGAGTCGTCGCCGATCAGCCCGTCGATGGTGAGCGCCAGCTCGTCGGAGGTCACCTCGGCCTCGGTGCGGATCCGCCAGTGCTGCACCACCTTCGCGTGCGAGCCGGACCCGGAGATCAGTCCGACGACGGTGTGCGTGTTGCGGACGTCGATGGCCAGCAGCACGGTTACCGCGCGCCTGCCGGAGAGGTCAGACCGAAGCCGTCGGGCACGTATGCCGGGTCGACGCCAAGGTCGACCTGCTTGTTGTCGGCGTCGACGAAAACGATGCGGGGCTGGTATTCCCGGGCCTGGGCATCCTCCATCGTCCCGTAGGCGATGAGGATCACCATGTCGCCCGGATGCACGAGATGCGCGGCAGCGCCGTTGATTCCAATGACGCCGCTGCCCCGTTCGCCGGTGATCGCGTAGGTGACCAGCCGAGCGCCGTTGGTGATGTCGACGATCGTGACCTGTTCACCCTCGAGCAGGTCCGCGGAGTCCATCAGGTCGGCGTCGATGGTTACCGAGCCCACGTAGTGCAGGTCGGCCCGTGTGACCGTCGCGCGGTGGATCTTCGATTTGAGCATGGTGCGCAACATTTCAGTTCCTCCAAGGGAGTTCGTGATGGTCGTCCGGCCCGCTGGCCGAATGCCCGTCGGTGCCGGCGATGTCGATGGTGATGTTGTCCAACAGTCGTATGGTTCCCAGCCGGGCGGCCACCAGCATGCGGGCGGGACCGCTCGCCGACGCGGGCTGCAGGTCGTTCGCCCGCACCTCGAGATAGTCGACCTCGATGGCCGGCACCTCGTCGAGCACGGCACGGGCGGCGTCCAGGGCGGCTTCCACACCGCCCGGCGCGGCGTACATCCCGGCCAGCAACGCCGCCGACAGCGCGCCCGACTGCTCGCGTTCTGCCGGGGTCAGATAGCGGTTGCGAGACGACATCGCGAGGCCGTCCGCCTCGCGCACGATCGGCACCCCGACAATCCGGACGTCGATGTTGAAGTCGGCGACCATCTGCCGGATCAGCACCAGCTGCTGATAGTCCTTCTCGCCAAAGAAGGCCCGGTCGGGCCCGACGATCTGCAGCAGCTTGAGCACCACGGTCAGCACGCCCCCGAAATGGGTTGGGCGGGAACCGCCTTCCAACTCGTGGGCAAGCTGACCCGGCTGCACCGTAGTGCGCAGGCCGTTCGGGTACATCGCATCGGCCGTCGGCGTGAACACCACCTCGACGCCCAGGGCGCGCAGCAACTCGAGATCGCGATCGAGCGGTCGGGGATACCCATCGAGATCCTCGCCGGCGCCGAACTGCAACGGGTTGACGAAGATCGACACCACCACCACCGAACCGGCCACCCGTTTGGCGGCGCGGACCAACGCGAGGTGACCGTCGTGCAGCGCACCCATGGTCGGCACCAGCATCACCCGCCGGCCGGTGTGACGAAGCACACGGGTGACGTCGGCCACATCTTTGGGCGTTGCGTAGACGTTCAGCTGGCCGGGATGGAACTTCTTGCGTGTCCTAGCTGTCACCGCAGCCCGCCCGTTCCGAACCGTTGCCCAACACCGCGAACACCTCGGCGGGTGCGTGCGCGCGCTGCGCGGTACGCCGCGAGTTTGCCCGATATGCCTCGGCCAGTTGCGGATCCACTTCCGCAAGAGCTGTCAGGTGCGCGGCCACCGCGTCAGCATCGCCGCGGGCCACCGGGCCGGTCAACGCGGCCTGGCCGCGCTGCAGCGTGTTCTGGACCGCGGCCCGGATCAGCGGGCCGACCACCCGCTCGGCGATGCCCCCGGGCGCGTCGCCGACGAGTTCCTGGCCCAGCAGCTCCTGACCCCACAACGCCGCTCTCAAGGCCTCCACCGCATCGGAGAGCACCGTCACGACGTGATTGCTCGCATGCGCGAGTGCCGCATGGTAGAGGGTGCGGGCGTCCTCGCGAACCCGGAACGGCTCGCCGCCGATCTCCAGGACCAGCGACTGCCCGACCGCGTACCCGACGTCGTCGGCCGCGGTGATGCCAAAGCACGTGTCGGGCAGCCGGGCGATGTCCTCATCGGCGCCCGTGAACGTCATCACCGGGTGAATCGCGAGCGGAATGCAGCCCTGGTCGGCCAGCGGCGCCAGCACCGCGACACCGTTGGCACCCGACGTGTGGACGACGATCGTTGAAGGCCGCACCGCGCCGGTGGCCGCCAGTCCTGATACCAGCGAGGACAATTCGTCGTCGGGCACGGCCAGCAGCAACAACGCCGCCCGGGCGGCGACTTCGTGGGCGGGCAGAATCGCGGTGTCGGGCAACCGGCGCTCGGCGCGCCGTCGCGACTCCTGCGACACCGCGGCGCAGGCGATGACGACGTGGCCGGCTCGTTCCAATGCCACGCCGAGCGCCGTTCCGACTTTGCCGGCGGAGATGATCCCGACCGACAGGCGGGCCGGGCGCAATCCGTCGAGCTGCTCCATCGCAGACGACCTCGCAAGTTCTTCGTGAAATCGTTCCGGTCCTGCTCGGCGGGTACCGGACGGTCGCAAAAAGCTTAGCTTAGTTTTCGCGCCGCCTGCGCCGGCCGCCCCCGGTCGGGGTCGCCTGCAGCCGGGCCAGCAGTTCGGCGACCGACTGGCCCCGGCCCTCGCCGTGCTGGCCGTTGCCCGTCGGCGCCTCCACCGGCACACGATGACGCGCCGCCGCCTCCTCGGGCGCCGGGGGCGGGGGCGTCGGGAACGGCACCGCGTCCTCTGCCGGGCTCGCATGGCGGCCGCGAGGCGGCTCCGGGGCGACGGGCGGTGTGGGCTCGTCGGCTGGAACTGGGCCGGCCGAAACGCCGTTGGTGGACGACACCCAATTGGTACCGGGGGCGCCGGGAGGCAGCCACTGCCCCTCGGCGGGCGCCGGGTTCCATGTGCTCTCGGCTGACAGTGCGGGCTCGGGGCGGGCGCCGTGGCGCCCGGCGGGCTCGGCCACCGGCTCGGGCGGTGGCGGCGGCTCGGGCGGTGGCGGCGGCTTGGACTCGACCACCGGCTCGGGCTCGACCACCGGCTCGGGCTCGACCACCGGCTCGGGCTCGACCACCGGCTCGGGCGGTGGTGGCGGTGACGGCTGGAAGTACGGCCGCGGCTCGACGACCGGCTCAGGCTCTGGCTCTGGCTCCGGACGCGGCGCCCAGCTGCCGTTCTCCGACGAGAGGCGGTGCGCCCCGGCACTGACGGTCGTGTCGTAGTCCATCGCGTGCCTGCGGCCCTGCGGCTCGGGTTCTGGCTCCGGCTCCTCGTCCAAATGTCGCCGGCCGAGCGGCTCCTCGTCCAAATGTCGCCGGCCGAGCGGCTCCTCGTGCACGTCGATGATCCGGTTCTCGCCCGTGTCGACGTCCACCTCTTGCCGGAACCGGGACGCCGAACCGCGGCCGGGATCCGTGATCTCGGTGTCACGTGCCCAATCGCTGTATGCCCGAATGGTTGTGCGTTCCGTCTCGATCGCGGGCCGGTCGGTCAGCTCTGTCTCGAACAGGATCTCCAGGTTGTTGCGCAGCGCGGCAAGCTCGGCCCGCAATGCGGCGACCTCGTCGGCGGCCTGCGCCCGCAGCTCCGAGGCCAACTCGCGCCGCAACTGGGATTCCAGCGTCAGCTCGTACTCGCGCCGGGCCGAGATCTCGCGGTCCAGCTGCAAGTCGTACACCAGCTTCAGGTCGCGCGCCTTCGCCGTGTCCGCGTCGCTCTGCCTGCGGTAGATGACCGAAACGAACGCGGCGACCACCGCCGCCCACAGCGCCAGGATCACGGCCAGCTTGAGTAGCTCGACGCGGTTGGTGAACACCAACGCGGAACTGGCCGCAATGGCCAGGACTAGCAACGCCGTCAGAAGCGGCCAACCCGGCCTGCGGCCACCGCGCCTTGACCGGGCGCCGCGGCTCAGAACGGTCATGGGCTGACTGTACCCGCGCGAGGTCACCCCGCGTGTCGAGGAAGCTCGGCGATTCTAGTCGTCCGTCGCGGGCCGATCGTCGGGGGGTTCTTCCGGCTTCTCGCAGCAATGCTGCAACCACAGCGCAGCGACGATCAGCGCCAGCGCGCTGACGGCCGCCACGACCGACCCCGCGGTGTCCTCGCCGGCGACCCGCAGGGTTCCCCGCCTGGGGAGGAGGTAGGCGAGCACGCCGATCCACCAGCCGAGCACCAGCGCACCCACCCACGCCGACGCCTTCGCGATCATCACCGTGCGCGCCGCCGCCAGCGGATGCAGCAGACCGCTGCCGTCGCCGATCATCCCGTCGTTGATCTTCGACCGCACGTAGCGGCCCCAGATGGCTTCGACCGCGGCCACGCCGAGCAGCGAGATGCCGGTCAACACGGTGATCGGCGGAAACCACCGATAGAGCTCGACCACCAGCAGATAGCCGATCACCGCAGCGACGACCACCGCGGCCGTCAGGTCACGTTTGCGGGTGGGGCCCATTCACACCTCCGACCGCAACGCCAGGGCGGTCGCCCGCACACCGTCCTTGTCGGCGGCATCGAGGTCTGCCAGCAGCCGCGCGACCGGTTGACGCACCCCGGCCACCGTCAGCTGCGCGTCCGGATCGACCGCCAGCCACGGCACCAGCACGAACGCGCGCAGGTGCGCCAGCGGGTGCGGCACCGTCAGATCCGGCTCGCGGACCACGAGTTCGGCGTCCCCGGCGGTGCAACTGATCAGGTCGACGTCCAACGTGCGCGGCCCCCAGCGCTCGCCGCGGACCCGTTCGGCGCCCCGCTCCAGTTCCTGGCCCCGCTTCAGCCAGCCGCGGCAGTCCATCGCCGGGTCGTCGGCGATGACCAACGCATTCAGAAACGGACCCTGATCGGGGACGAGCCGCGGGCCACCCCACGGCACCGTCTCGTAGACCGGCGACACCGCGACGACGGACTCGGCCAACCCGTCGAGGACCGACTGCAGCCGTGCCAACCGATCCCCCAGATTCGAGCCGATCGACAGCACCGCCCGCGTCATCGGGCGTCGCCACCCCGGCCCGGCCGGCGTGACCGCCGCGCGACAACCGCGACGTCGTCGAACGTCAGCGGAATCGGGGCCTGTGGCTTGTGCAGCACCACCTCGACGGCGTGTATGCGGTCGTCACGCATCACGTCTTCGGCGAGCTCGCCGGCCACCGCTTCGATCAGATTCTTCGGCGGTCCGCCCACGATCTCGGCGGCCCGCTGCGCCAGCGCCCCGTAGTCGAGGGTTTCGGTCAGGTCGTCGGTCGCCGCGGCCCGGTCCAGGTCGATCCACACGGTCACGTCGACGACGAACTCCTGCCCGTCGCACCGTTCGTTTTCGTAGACACCGTGGTGACCGCGAACCCTCAACCCGCGCAGCTCGATTCGGTCAGCCATCGTCAGCCGCCGCCCCAAGCCACGACCACCTTCAGCGCGTCGACGGTGGCACGCACGTCATGCACCCGCACGCCCCACGCCCCGTGCATCGCGGCCAGCGCCGAGATGACCGCGGTCGCCGTCTCCCGGCCGTCCGGCGGCCGGATCGAGCCGTCCGCGTCCGCGAGCAGCGTGCCGAGAAATCGCTTGCGGGAAGCGCCCACCAGCACGGGTATTCCGGTGGCGACGAACTCGGGCAGCGCTCGCAGCAGCGCCCAATTGTGTTGTCCCGTCTTGGCGAAACCGAGCCCGGGATCGATGATCAGCCGTTGCGCGTCGATACCGGCCGCGGCGGCCATGTCCACGCTGGCCAGCAGGTCGGCCTTGACCTCTGCGACCACGTCCCCGTACTCGGGCACCTCGTGCCGGCGGGCGGCGTTGACCGAGCGCCAGTGCATCAACACCCACGGAACACCGGCCTCGGCAACCACTTCGGCCATTCTCGGGTCGGCGCGGCCACCGGAGACATCGTTGACGATCCGCGCGCCGTGCTCGAGCGCGGCGCCGGCCACCGCTGCCCGCATCGTGTCGATACTGACTGTAAGACCTTGCGCTGCAAGTTCTTTCACGACGGGCACCACGCGCTCGGTTTCGACGTGCGGGTCGATGCGGATGGCACCGGGCCGGGTCGACTCGCCGCCGACGTCGATGATCGTGGCCCCGTCGGCGGCCAGAGCCAGCCCATGCTCGACGGCACGGTCACGGTCCAGGAACAGTCCCCCGTCGGAAAAGGAGTCGTCGGTGACGTTGACGACCCCCATCACCTGAAGGCGTGTGTGGCTCACCTGCGCAGAATCAGATCCAGCGCCTCGGCCCGTGATGCCTTGTCGGTCTTGAACTGTCCGCGCACAGCCGAGGTGGTTGTCACCGCGCCCGGCTTGCGGATGCCGCGCATCGCCATGCACAGGTGCTCGGCCTCCACGACGACCATCACGCCGCGCGGGTTGAGCTTGCGCATCAACGCGTCGGCGATCTGCGCGGTGAGCCGTTCCTGCACCTGCGGCCGCTTCGCGTACAGATCGACGACCCGCGCGATCTTGGACAGGCCGGTGACACGGCCGTCCCTGCCGGGGATGTATCCGACGTGTGCGACGCCGTGGAACGAGACCAGATGATGCTCGCAGGTGGAGTACATCGGGATCTCTTTGATCAGTATCAGTTCGTCGTGCTGCTCGTCGAACGTGGTGTCGAGCACCGAATCAGGGTCCGTGTAGAGCCCGGCGAACATCTCGTGATAGGCCCGTGCCACCCGGGCCGGGGTTTCACGCAGGCCGAGCCGGTCGGGGTCTTCGCCGATGGCGTACAGCAGTTCGCGCACCGCGGCCTCTGCTCGTTCTCGGTCGAACACCGGGGTGGACAGCGTCGCGATCGCGACATGCGAGTTCGGCTGAGCCATCTAGGCCTCCGTTCGTCGTCAGCCGTGTGTCGGCGGCTTATGTTGCCCGGAGTCGTCGCTCTGATCACCGGACGGCTCACCGGACGAGTTGCCGCCGTCGGACGGCGGCTGACCCTGCTGCGGGTACTGCTGGTACGGCGGATAAGGCTGGTAGGGCTGGTGCCATTGCTCGGGCCATTGCTGCGGCGGCGGGTACCAATACCCCTGGGAGTGCGGCGGTGGCCATCCCGGCGCATGCCAACCGGCGGGGGCACCGTAGTCGGGCTGCGTACCGGCCGGGACCGGGTACGGCTCGCCGGATGCCGGGGCGCCGCGATGACCCGGGTGGCCGTTGGAGCCGTGGCTGCCGTTGGCGGCCTTCGAGGCTTCGGCCTCCTCCGTCGCCGCGGCGATCGCCTTCTTGAACGCCGGCTCCGAAACGGGCTGCGGCCACGGCTCGCCCCGTTCGATCGCAAGCTCGCCAGGCGTCTTGATCGGAGGCTTGTCCGATGGGATGCGTCCGCCGAAGTCGTCGAACACCGTCAATCGCGGGCGCTTCTGCACGTTGCCGAAGATCGCCTCGAGGTCGACGCGGTGCAGCGTCTCCTTCTCGAGCAGTTCGCCGGCAAGCGTGTCGAGCACGTCGCGGTATTCGGTCAGGATCTCCCAGGCCTCGGTGTGCGCCGCCTCGATGAGCTTGCGGACCTCGTCATCGATGTCGCGGGCCACCTCGTGTGAGTAGTCGGACTGCGTGCCCATGGTGCGGCCCAGGAACGGGTCGCCGTGCTCGGTGCCGTACTTGACGGCGCCGAGCTTGCTGCTCATGCCGTACTCGGTGACCATCGATCGGGCGATCTTGGTGGCCTGATCGATGTCGGACACCGCGCCGGTGGTCGGCTCGCGGAACACCAGTTCCTCGGCGGCCCGGCCGCCCATCGCGAACACCAGGCGCGAGATCATCTCCGAGCGGGTCATCAGGCCCTTGTCGTCCTCGGGAACGGAGACGGCGTGGCCGCCGGTGCGGCCGCGGGCCAGGATCGTGACCTTGTAGATCGGCTCGATGTCGGGCATCGCCCACGCCGCCAGGGTGTGGCCGCCCTCGTGGTAGGCGGTGATCTTCTTCTCCAGCTCGCTGATCACACGGCCCTTGCGCCGCGGGCCGCCGATCACCCGGTCCACCGCCTCTTCCAGCGCGGCACCGGTGATCACCGTGCCGTTCTCGCGCGCGGTCAGCAGTGCGGACTCGTTGATCACGTTGGCCAGGTCGGCACCCGTCATCCCGACGGTGCGCCGGGCCAGCCCGTCGAGGTCGGCGTCGGGCGCCATCGGCTTGCCCTGCGAATGCACTCGCAGAATCGCCTTGCGGCCGTTCAGATCCGGGTTCGAGACCGGGATCTGCCGGTCGAACCGGCCCGGCCGCAGCAGCGCGGGGTCGAGGATGTCGGGCCGGTTGGTGGCCGCGATCAGGATCACGCCGGTGCGTTCACCGAAGCCGTCCATCTCGACCAGCAGCTGGTTCAGGGTCTGCTCGCGCTCATCGTGGCCGCCGCCGAGGCCGGCACCGCGCTGGCGGCCGACCGCGTCGATCTCGTCGACGAAGATGATGCACGGGCTGCTCTGCTTCGCCTGCTCGAACAGGTCGCGGACACGCGACGCGCCGACGCCGACGAACATCTCGACGAAGTCCGAGCCCGAGATCGTGAAGAACGGCACACCGGCTTCGCCGGCCACCGCGCGGGCCAGCAGCGTCTTGCCGGTGCCGGGCGGGCCGTAGAGCAGCACGCCCTTGGGGATCTTGGCGCCCAGCGCCTGGTACCGGGACGGGTTCTGCAGGAAGTCCTTGATCTCGTAGAGCTCTTCGACCGCCTCGTCGACGCCGGCGACGTCGGCGAACGTGGTCTTGGGCATGTCCTTGCTCAGTTGCTTGGCCCGCGACTTGCCGAAGCCGAAGCCCATCCGCGCGCCGCCCTGCATCCGCGAGAACATCACGAACAGCCCGACGAGCAGCAGCAGCGGCAGCAGATAGACCAGCAGCGACCCGAGCATGCTGCCCTGGTTGACGACGGTGTTGACCGACGCCTTCTTGGCGTTCAGCTGGTCGAAAAGCGTGGCACCGTACCCGGTCGGGTACTTGGTGATGATCTTGTCGGAGTTGTCGGTGTCGCTGTTGGGACTCTTCAGGGTGAGCCGCAGCTGCTGTTCCCGATCGTCGATCTGGGCGCTCTTGACGTTGTCGGCGCCGATCTGCGCGACCGCGACGGACGTATCCACCGGCTTGTACCCGCGAGCATCGTTACTGAAGTAAAAGAACGACCAGCCCAGCAACAGCACCACGGCGATCACCGTGAGCGTGCGGATAACGTTTTTCCGGTTCATTCAACATCGGCCGCGGTCGGCCACGTCCTTCCAATACGCATAAGGGAGTTAGTCAAGGCTACCGCTAGACCAACGTCCGGCAGTTCCCAGACGGGTTCTGCCACCCGGCGCCGAGACTGCGAATGCCGCGGAAAAGTGCGGGTCGACCGCACGCGGAATACCGTTTCGGCGCTTGAAGTGCTGTGCCGGATCCTTTTCGGGGCGGGCGAGCTGTGCTTGGGTGAGACCGTGCTCACATCAACCGAGCGGTTAGTTGAGACGAACGGTGTCGAGCTACGGGTCATCGAGGCAGGTGAGCGCGACGCCCCGGTGGTGGTTCTGGCCCACGGTTTCCCCGAGCTGGCTTACTCATGGCGCCACCAGATTCCGGCGCTGGCCGAAGCGGGCTACCACGTGCTCGCACCTGACCAGCGCGGCTACGGCGGATCGTCGGCGCCGACCGCGATCGAGGACTACGACATCACCGCGCTCACCGGCGACTTGATCGGCCTGCTCGACGATGTCGGCGCCGAGCGGGCGGTGTTCGTCGGGCACGACTGGGGGGCGAACGTAGTGTGGGCCGCGCCGCTGCTGCACCCCGACCGCGTCGCCGGCGTGGTGGGGGTGAGCGTGCCACCGATCCCGCGGCCCCGGGTGCCGCCGACGCAGGCGTTCAAGAGGATCTTCGGCGACAACTTCTTCTACATCCTCTATTTCCAGGAGCCGGGAGTTGCGGACGCCGACCTGGGCCGCGACCCCGCGGCCACGATGACGCGGCTGTTCACCGACCCGGGCACGGTGCTGAGCGGGGCGGCTTCCGAAGTGCCGGACACGAAGGCGCTGCCCGACTGGATCAGCCACGCAGAACTTGACCACTACATCAAGGAATTCACCCGTACCGGGTTCACCGGTCCCCTGAACTGGTACCGCAACATGGACCGCAACTGGGCGCTCACCGCGACCACACCGGCCGACACCATCACGGTGCCGTCGTTGTTCATCGGCGGCGCCGACGACCCGGTGCTGCTGTTCACCCGGCGCGATCGGGCCACGGAGGTCGTCAGCGGGCCCTATCGCGAGGTGATGATCGACGGCGCCGGGCACTGGCTTGCGCAGGAGCGCGCCGAGGAGGTCACCAGGGAGTTGCTCGCCTACTTGTCGGGGCTGGAGCTGCGATGAACGCGCCGGTGCGGTTCGGCGTGTTCATCACGCCGTTTCATCCGGTGGGCCAATCCCCCACGGTCGCATTGGAGTACGACCTCGAACGCACCGTGGCGCTGGACAGTCTCGGCTACGACGAGGCGTGGTTCGGTGAGCACCACTCCGGCGGCTATGAGCTGATCTCGTGCCCCGAGGTGTTCATCGCCGCCGCGGCGGAACGCACCAAGCACCTGAAGCTGGGCACCGGCGTGGTGTCGCTGCCGTATCACCATCCGTTGATGGTCGCCGATCGCTGGGTGCTGCTCGACCACTTGACCCGGGGGCGGGTGATGTTCGGCACCGGACCGGGGGCACTGCCGTCGGACGCGTACATGATGGGCATCGACCCGGTCGAGCAGCGGCGGATGATGCAGGAGTCGCTGGAGGCGATCCTCGCGCTGTTCCGCGCCGCGCCCGACGAACGCATCGATCGCCACTCCGACTGGTTCACGCTGCGCGACGCCCAGCTACATATCCGCCCGTACACCTGGCCGTACCCCGAAATATCCACGGCGGCAATGATTTCACCATCAGGCCCGCGGTTGGCCGGCAACTTGGGGACATCGCTGCTGTCCCTGTCGATGTCTGTGCCCGGCGGCTACGCGGCCATTGAGAACGCGTGGGAGATCGTCGTCGAGCAGGCGAAGAAGGCCGGTCACGACGCGCCCGACCGTCGTGACTGGCGGGTGCTCGGGATAGTGCATCTGGCGGAGACCCGTGACCAGGCCGTCGACGACTGCGTGTGGGGGCTGGCGGACTTCGCCAACTATTTCGGCGCGGCCGGCTTCGTGCCGTTGGCCAACGCGGTGGAAGGTAAGCAGTCGCCGCGGGAATTCGTCGAAGACTATGCCGCCAAGGGCAATTGCTGCATCGGAACGCCCGACGACGCGATCGCCTACATCCAGGATCTGCTCGACCGCTCCGGGGGCTTCGGCACCTTCTTGTTGCTCGGCCACGACTGGGCCCGGCCGGAGGCGACCTACAAGTCCTACGAGCTGTTCGCGCGCAACGTGATCCCCCATTTCAAACGCCAGCTGGCATCGACCCAGGCGTCACACGAGTGGGCGCGAGGCAAGCGGGGCCAGCTGCTCGGCCGTGCCGGCGAGGCCGTCGTCAAGGCCATCACGGAACACACCGATGAGCTCAAGCTCGAGCGGGAGGAGGAGGCCTGATGCGCGCTTCGGTACTTCGCGACGGACGAATGGTGTACCGCGACGACGTCGCAGAACCCGTGCCCGGCCCCGGACAGGTGCTGGTGGATGTGCGTGCATGCGGAATCTGTGGTTCGGACCTGCACTTCGCCAAGTACGGGAAGGACGTGCTGGCGCTCGGCGGGCAGATGGCGGACACCGGACTCGGCGATTTCAGCATCGACCTGTCCGGTGACGTGTTCATGGGTCATGAGTTCAGCGCCGAGGTGCTGGAGGCCGGCCCCGACACGGAGGCTCCCGCCCCGGGCACCATCGTCACGTCGATTCCCGTGCTGTTGTCGTCGGCGGGCGTCGAGCCCCTCATCTACTCGAACACCACGCCCGGGGGCTACTCCGAGCGGATGCTGCTGTCCGCGCCGCTGCTGTTGCCGGTGCCCAACGGATTGGACCCCTGGCACGCCGCGTTGACCGAGCCGATGGCGGTCGGGCTGCACGCGGTGAATAAGTCCGCGATCCAGCCCGGCGAGGCCGCGCTGGTCATCGGCTGCGGCCCGATCGGAATCGCGATCATCGCCGCGCTGCGCAATCGCGGTGTGGAATCCATTGTGGCGGCCGATTTTTCAGCGAAGCGACGGGAGATTGCGCAGATGATGGGCGCGCATCAGACCGTCGACCCGGCCCAGGGCTCGCCGTTCCACACGGCCAGGCCGGCGGTGGTGTTCGAGGCGGTGGGCGTGCCGGGGATCATCAACGACGTGCTGCGTCGGGCGCCGGCGGGCGCTCGACTCGTCGTCGCCGGCGTCTGCATGCAACCCGACACCGTGCTGCCGTTCTTCGGCACGGCCAAGGAGATCAGCGTGCAGTTCGTCTTCGCCTACGACCCGACCGAATTCGCCGATTCGCTGCGCGCGATCGCCGACGGCGAGATCGATGTGGCGCCGGTGATCACCGGCGAGGTCGGCCTCGATCAGGTGGGTAAGGCGTTCGACGATCTGGCCGATCCCGACGAGCATTGCAAGATTCTCGTCACGCCGTAGTTCACCGAAATAGAAACGCGGGGTGTGAATCATTGCGAGGGGGAGCCGGTAGGGTCCCAGAGATGCTGAATCGCCTGTTCCTCTTGGCCACTGCGTGCCTGGCGGTCGTGGGCCTGTCGGCGTGCGATTCGTCGAAGACCGGGCCGTCGCAACAGCCGGGCAAGGACAGTCGGCAGGTCACCGTCGTCGGAGCCGGGCAGGTGCAGGGCGCACCGGACACGCTGACGGCCAACGTCTCGGTCGAATTCACCGCACCCGACGTCACCACCGCGATGAACCAAACCAGCGAGCGCCAGCAGGCCGTGATCAACGCACTGGTCAACGCCGGGATCGACCGCAAGGACATCCGCACAACGCAGGTCACCCTGCAGCCGCAGTTCGCCCCGGACAACACGTCGTCGATCACCGGCTATCGGGCGACCAACTCGATCGACGTCAAGATCCGCAAACTCGACTCGGCATCGAACATGCTGGCGCTGATCGTCAGCACCGGCGGCGATGCCACCCGGATCAACTCGGTCAACTACTCGATCGACGACAGCTCTGCGCTCGTGAAGGACGCGCGGGCGCGGGCGTTCCAGGACGCGAAGGATCGCGCGCAGCAGTACGCCCAGCTGTCCCGCCTCAAGCTGGGCAAGGTCATCTCGATCTCGGAATCCGGCGGAGCGACGTCCCCGCCGGCGCCGATGCCGCGCGCGATGGCGACGCCGGTGCCGCTGGAGCCGGGCCAGCAGACCGTCGGCTTCTCGGTGACCGTGGTCTGGGAGTTGGCCTAGTCGACGGCCGCGACGTCGACGGGGATCCCGTTGAGCACCGAGGTGCCCGACAACGGGTCGAGGCTGCGGCCGTCGTTGAGCAGGTTGACGTTGACGCCCGGCTGGCCTGCGGCGACGGCCATCCGGGTGCCGGCGCGGTCGTGCCCCCAACCATGCGGCAACGACACCACGCCGGGCCTAATGTTGGGCGTGATCTCGATCGGGACGAGAACCTCACCGCCGAGGCCCTTGACCACGGCGGTGTCGACCAATCCGAGCCGGGCCGCGTCGTCGGGGTGGATCTGCAGCGTGCACCGGTTCGTCCCGCCTGACAGCGCGGGCAGGTTGTGCATCCAGCTGTTGTTGGAGCGCAGGTGCCGACGGCCGATGAGCACGAAATCGTCGACCGGCCGGTTCAGTGACGCCCGCAGCCGTTCGCCGTCGGCCACCAATTCGGCCGGCGCCATTTCGATCTTGCCGGAGCGGGTGCGCAGCACCTCGGGAATCCGCGGTTGCAGCGCACCGAAGTCGATGCCGTGCGGGTGCACCTTCAACCGCTCGAGGGTCAGGCCGTCCGGCTTGGTGCCGAACGCATCGCCGTAGGGCCCGAGGCGAAGCATCATGTCCAGTCGCCGCTCGTAACCGGGCCCGTCGGGCAACATCGCCGTCAGCTCGTCCACCGAACGCCCGGCGACGGGTGAGTCCGGGTCGCCCGTTTCCTTCCCCAGTACGGTGGCGATCACCTGTTCGTCCGCTATCCGCGGGTCGGCGTCGGGCCCCGCGCCGTAGATGATCATGGCCAGGCGCGACAGCATCTCACTCTCGTCGGGTCGCCCATCGGCCGGCGGCAGCGCCGGCGGCGAGTAGCGGGCGTTGTTGCGGACCGCGAGGTTGTTGAGCGCGAAGTCGAAGTGCGGGGTCTGCGACGGCGGCGGCGGCGGCAGGATCACGTCGGCGTGCAGTGTCGTCTCGTTCAGGTACGGGTCGACGCTGAGCATGAAGCCGATCCCGTCGAGCGCGCGGTCCAGCCGCTCACCGTTCGGCGCGGACAGCACGGGGTTGCCCGCGATCGTGATCAACGCCTTGATCTGCCCGTCGCCAGGAGTGTCGATCTCCTCGGCCAGCGCGGCGGCCGGCAGTTCCGACGCCACCTCGGGGTAGCCGGACACCCGGCTGCGCCAGCGGCCGGTGACGAAGCCGCGTCCGGGCCGCGGCGGGCGGGGCGCGGCGGCGACGGGCGACAGCGGGAACATCGCGCCACCGGGCCGGTCGAGGTTGCCGGTCAGGATGTTGATGACATCGATCAGCCAGCTGCCGAGGGTGCCGAATTCGACTGTCGTGGTACCGATCCGGCCGTAGACGGCGGCCGACGGGGCGGCCGCGATCTCACGGGCCAGCGTCCGGATCTCGTCGGGGGGCAGGCCGCAAAACGCCGCGAGGTTGTCCGGCGAGAAGCCGTCGGCCAGCGCACGGACGTCGTCCAGCCCTGTCACATGCGCCTCAAGCCCCCCGAGGTCGGGCGGGACGAGGCCCTCGTCGAACAGCACATGCACGATCGCCAACAGCAGCGCCGCGTCCGTGCCGGGCCGCGGCGCGAGGTGACGGTCGGCGAGTTCCGCGGTGCGGGTGCGATTCGGGTCGATGACGATCAGGCGGCCGTCGCGCTTGCGCAGTGCCTTCAACTTGCCCGGGAAGTCCGGGGCGGTCGCCAAACTGCCGTTGGACACAAGCGGATTGGCGCCGATGATCACCAGGCAGTCGGTGCGGTCGAGATCCGGCACGGTGAACGCGAACGGGCTGCCGAACAGGTAGCCCAGCGCGACCTGCTTGGGCATCTGGTCGAGTGTGCTGGCCGAGTACATGTGGCGGGTGCCGAGCGCACGGATGATCAACGCGCCGTACAGCGAGCCGGCGACGGTATGCGCGTTGGGATTACCGAGATATACCCCGACCGACGGGCCGCCGTGCTCGCGGAGCACGCTTGCCAGGCCGTCCGCCACCGCCGCATACGCTTCCTGCCACGTAGCCTCGACGAGCCTGCCGTCGCGGCGGACAAGGGGCCGGCTCAACCGGTCCGGATCGTTGTCCAGCTCGGCGAAGCTCGCGCCCTTCGGGCAGATGAATCCGGCACTGAACACGTCCTCGCGGTCACCGCGCGCCGCGGTGACGCGGCCCGGCGTGCCCTCGATCGTCAGCGTCAGACCGCAGGTGGCTTCGCACAGCGGGCAGATGCGCAGCGCGGTGCAGCTGTTTTCGACCATGCTCGGCATTCTGCGCCTACTCCTGCTCATAGACCTTCGGATCGAGCGTGCCGATGAAGGGCAGGTCCCGGTACCGCTCGGCGTAGTCGAGGCCGTAGCCGACCACGAACTCGTTCGGGATGTCGAAGCCGATGTAGTCGATGCCCACGTCGGAGCGAACCGCGTCGGGTTTACGCAGCAGCGTGCACACCTGCAGCGACCGCGGGTGCCGGGCCGCGAGGTTGCGCAGCAGCCACGTCAACGTCAGGCCGGAGTCGACGATGTCCTCGACGATCAGCACGTCACGGTCGCTGATGTCGCGGTCGAGGTCCTTCAGGATCCGGACCACGCCCGACGAGGACGTCGACGACCCGTAGGAAGTGACCGCCATGAACTCCAGCTGGGTCGGCAGCGGGATCGCCCGCGCGAGGTCGGTGACGAACATGACCGCGCCCTTCAGCACGGTCACCAGCAGCAGGTCCTCACCCATCGGGATGATGTCGCGGTAGTGGTTGCCGATGCTGGCGCCGAGCTCCGCCGTACGGGTGTGGATCTGTTCCTCGGTGAGCAACACCGATTTGATGTCCCCCGGATACAGCTCGGCGTCGGATTGCCCTGGCACGACCTCAGCGTGCCATGTCCGAACATCGTGGACCACCGCGGTTGCGTCAGACGGGTTCACGGCGCAGTCGTAGTTTGCCGTCGCTGCGGGCCGCGATGAGGCGCTGCCTGCGCAGCGAAGAGCCGACGGCGACACCGCCCTGGCCCCGCCATCCCGTCACCAGCGTGTCGACGCCGCGAATCTGCTTGTCGGTGAGGTTGGCCGCCCCGTGGGCCAGCAGCCATCCGCGAATCACCCGCCGACGCAGCGCGCCCGGCAGCCGGCCCAGCCGCGCGGTGTCGAGGCCGTCATCGCCGCCGGGGTCGGCCACCGCGGCCAGCTCGCCCAGCGCGAGGTCGTCGAGCGCGTCGCAGTCCTCGCGCAGCGCCGCGGCGGTGCGGGCCAGAGCCTCGGCGACGCCGCCGCCCAGTACCTCCTCCAGTAGCGGCAGCACCTCGATGCGCAGCCGGACCCGGGTGTGGGCCGGGTCGGTGTTGTGGGGATCGTGCCACGGCTTCATGCCGAGCTGCGCGCAGGCGGCGTGCGTCACGGCGCGCCGCACGCCGAGCAGCGGCCGACACCACGGTGGCTGGTGCGGCCGCATGCCGGCGATCGACCGGGGGCCGGATCCGCGGCCCAGCCCCAGCAGCACGGTCTCGGCCTGGTCGTCGAGCGTGTGGGCGAGCAGCACGGGGACGCCGTCGCTGGCCGCCCGCAGCGCGTGGTACCGGGCGTCTCGCGCGGCGGCTTCCGGTCCGCCGGCGGTGCCGACGCTGACTGCCAGGACGCGGGCGTCGACACAGCCCAGTTCGAGCGCCTGCCGGCGTGCGGTTTCCGCGACGGCGGCCGAGTCGGCCTGGAGTCCGTGGTCGACGATCAGCGCGATGGTGGCACGCAGGTCGACCGCGACGGCGGTCAACGCCAACGAATCCGGCCCTCCGGACAGCGCCACGCACCAAAGCTCGTCGTCGACGCCATAACGGACGGTGAAGTCGGAGACGGCGCGCCGCAGTTCGGCTACAGGACCCGATCGATCCATCGCGCGGGCTCATCGATTTCGCTCGGCAGCGGCAACGTGTCGGGGCCGGCCCAGATCGCGTTGAACCGCTTCATGCCGACCCGGGACACCACGGCGTCGACAAACGCCTTACCGCGCGTGTACTGGCTGAGTTTGGCGTCGAAACCCAGCAGAGCGCGGATCAGTCGCTGCAGCGGCGGCTGCCGATGCCGCCGGCGCTCGTCGAAGCGTTCGCGGATCATCGCGACGGTCGGAACCACCGCCGGGCCAACAGCATCCATCACATGGTCGGCGTGGCCTTCGAGGAGCGTGCCGAGCACCAGCAGCTGATCCAGCGCCTTGCGCTGTGGCTCGGACTGCAGCGCCTTCAACAGGCCCAGCACGCCGCCGGAGTTGGGGTCGGTGGGTGCGCCGTCCCTGCGCTCGCGGACGAACTCCGCCAGGCGGCCCACCACCTGGCCGACGTTCTCGCCGGCGTCGGCGGTGATCACGCCCAGCGCCAACGACATGTGTTCCACCAGCCACGGGTTGGCGGTGAACTGCACCCGGTGCGTGACCTCGTGCAGACACACCCATAGCCGGAAATCGCTTGGCACGACACGTAATTGGCGTTCCACGGCGATCACGTTGGGATACACCAGCAGCAGCTTGCCGCCGTCGCTGGCCGCGAACGGGTCGTACTGCCCGAGGATGCCCGACGAGATGAACGCGAGCACTGCGCCGGTCTGCGCCCCGGTGAGCCTGCCGGTGAGGAATCCGCGTGGCTTGGCGGTGCCGCCCGTCATCACCCGCATCGAGTCGGCGGCCAGCCGGATCCACTGCGGCCGGTCGATGATCAGGGCGTCGGGCACGTCGCCGTCGACGGCGAGCCCGGTCACTTCGCGCACCGGCAACTCCGCGCGCCGTGAGGCCGCGGCAAGCTCGTCGACCGCCTGACGGCGGGTGTACTCGGTGGACGGCGGCCCCTCGCGGGCCAGCCACGCACCGGTGGTGGCCGCGAAATCCCAGTCGACGGCGCGCCCAACCGTCAACCGCGCCTCGTGGGTGTCGGAGCCGGCGGTCATGGGCCACATCCGCACGACCGCAGGGTGGCGGCCACATTGTCGATCGCGGTGCGCCCGGTGGGCCCGGCGTTGTTCGAGATCAGCGCGAAGGTCAGCACGCGGCCGCCGGCGTCGGTGACGATGCCGGCCAGCGCGTTGGTTCCGGTCAGCGACCCGGTTTTCGCGCGCAACCACCCGGCCGCGGCGCCGTCGGTCTGGATGTCGACGTAGCGGTTGGACAGCGTGCCGCTGCCGCCGGCAACCGGCAGCACGTCGAGCAGGGGTCGCAGCCTGGGCTGGTCCGGGCCCGCCGCCGCCTCGATGACGTCGTCGAGCGTCTTGGCGGTCAGCCGGTCGTTCACCGACAGCCCGCTGGAGTCCAGCAGTGTGGCGCCCGTCATGTCGATGTTTGCCGACGCGAGCCGACTCGTCACCGCGTCGACGCCGCCGGCGAAGCTTTGAGGGCGATGCACCGCCGCGGCGACTTCACGCGCGATGCACTCGGCCATCACGTTGTCGGAGACGTTCATCATCTCGCGCAGCCGCTCGATCAGCGTCGCGGACTGCACGGAGGCTATCTGGCGCCCGGTCACCGGGGTGGTCACAACGCTGACCGCCTGCGGGTTGACCTGGAGCGCCGCGGCCAGCGCACGGCCGGCGTCCAGCGCCGGGGTCGGCGAGCGCGCCGAGTCGGGCGTCACCGGGAGGGTGCGCCCTCCGTCGACCATCGCCGCCTCGATCGGGGCGACGTCGCCGCCCTCGATGTCGGCCGGATCCCAGCCCGGCGCCATCGTCGGGCCGCTGAACGCGCTGGTGTCGACCTCGATGGACGTCGCGGTGACAGCGCTGCGCCGCACCTGATCGGCGAGGTCTGAGATCCGCCCGGCCCCGTGATACTCCGCGTCCTGCCCGGGCGGCGACGACGACAGCGTCGGGTCGCCCGCGCCGACGAGCACCAGCACACCGGGCTGGTCGGCGGCCAGCACGGTGGTGGTGACCCGGGCGTCGGGGTTCAACGTGAGCAGCGCCGCCGACGCGGTGAGCAGCTTGTTGGTCGAGGCCGGCTGCATCGGGACCGCCGAACCCTGTTCCCACAACTGGCCTCCGGTCAGCGCGTCGGTGACCCGGCCGCCCAGCGCGCCCAGGTCCGGATTCGCCAGCGACGGGGCCAGTGCCGCGGCAAGCCCCGCAGGCGTTGGCTTCGGCGCACCGTCGGAGACCGGCACCACCGCCGGGTGGGCGGCCGCCGGGGGCGGAATCGCGGCGACGGCGGTGCCGCCACCGGCCGGCTGCCCGCCCGAGACGAACGCAGCGACTGCCATCACGATGGCGACGGCAACCAGCACCGCAACCGCTATCAACACGTGGGTGGAGCGCCGCCAGCGCGTCGGACGCATGTAGTGCAGGTTAGCGCTCCACTAATTTCAGCAGTGCTGGTGAGCGCCCTTGGTTACGTCTGAGCTGGCGAAAGACATCACGGTAGTTCACTGGAGTTACCTGTTACTGTGGCCAAATTGTGGCCACGATGTGGCCGGCCTCGCGAATGAAAAGGGACACCGAGGCCCGGCGTCCTGGGACTTTGGCGGTCGCACTGATGGCATGGAGTTGCGTGCGGCG
The DNA here is from genome assembly GCA_963811535.1 of uncultured Actinomycetota bacterium. GTDB lineage: Bacteria > Actinomycetota > Actinomycetes > Mycobacteriales > Mycobacteriaceae > Mycobacterium. The sequence goes on from CAWERF010000006.1 coordinate 2,523,273, forward strand.
ATGATGAGCGGCGGTGACCCGATGCGCGTAACCGTTGTGTTGGCTGCCCTGCTGCTGGCCGGCTGCGGCGCCCCCACCGACATGGGCACGCGAGCACGACGCCGACCTACACCCTGCCGCAGGGCGATGGGATTTTTCCGGTCGGTGACATTGGTAACACCGGGATTCTGATCCAGTCCACACCACGGCCGGGGGTGCGTCCGCACCGCACGTGGGTGCGGTTGTCGGGGCCGGAGGACACGATTGAGAACACCATCGCCACCGACACGGTGACTGAGGGGGTGGCGACGGTGCACAGCGATAAGGCGTTCGCGTCGTTCGGGTGTGAGCCGTGGCAACAGATCGGGTAACCCGGGGTGGTCGGCGAAACCCTTAAAACTCCGACCATCCCGGGCACCCGGCAGGCGTGATCCCGGGGTGGGCCGGATGCCTGGGTCCTTGGCTGATGCCGTCAGAGGCGGTCTCCCCAGGTCTACCGTGGTGGTGTGCCCTCGGTAGGCGCATTTGGAGCGCTCGACCGGCGGCGAGAAAGGGACGACCATGAGTGAGGTCACGGAATACTGCCGTAATTGCGGACACGCGAAAGAGCACCACGACCTGAATGTTGAGCCACCGAAGGGTCGACACGCGACCGATCCGGCCAGCGTGTGCCATGACACGTCCTTCGACGATCACGCCTGCATCTGCTTCGAGTACGAGACTTGGAGAGTCGACTAGAGAGCAACTCGGGATGGTGTCGAGATCCCAGGCACTCCGACGGTCGCCAGGCCAGGACTAGTAACGGCCCAACCCCCGGGACCACCGTCGCCGAGAATGTGGCCAAAATGTGGCCACGGTGGGCCAATTCGCAATGACGTTCGATACCGAAACCCCTTCTACCAGCGGGTTCTGTGTGGGGGCTGTGCAGTCTCGGTTAGCGCTCCACTATGGTTAAGCCCCGACGTCACCGGACGACATGCAACCCGTCCCCACATGAAGGAGCCCCGGCGCGTGCAATTCGACGTGACCATCGAGATTCCCAAGGGCCAGCGGAACAAGTACGAGATCGACCACGTGACCGGCCGGGTGCGGCTGGACCGCCACCTGTACACATCGATGGCCTATCCGATGGACTACGGCTTCATCGAGGACACTCTCGGCGAGGACGGCGACCCGCTCGACGCGCTGGTGCTGTTGCCGCAGTCGGTGTTCCCCGGCGTCATCGTCGTGGCCAGGCCGGTGGGCATGTTCCAGATGACCGACGAGGCCGGCGGCGACGACAAGGTGCTGTGCGTCCCCGCGGGCGATCCGCGCTGGGACCACATCAACGACATCGGCGACGTGCCGTCGTACGAACTCGACGCGATCAAGCACTTTTTCATGCACTACAAGGATTTGGAACCCGGCAAGTACGTCAAGGCCGCCGACTGGGTGGGCCGCGAGGACGCCGAGGCCGAGGTGCAGCGCTCGGTCGAACGGTTCCGCGCCGGCGAGCACTGACCCGGCTCGGTGCAACGGGCACGTTACGGCCTGTTACGTGCTTGTCAAATCTCCTTTTTCGGCATGGCGGGTCAGCCGGTGACCTTCGATCATGGCGGTGAAAGGCCGTTGAAGAGATGGCGGTCGACGGGAGGATCCGCCGTGTTGATGCATCAGGGCCTTGGCTTGGACGCATTCAACGAGCTGCCGCCCTCCAAGGCGCTGCATGCGCTCTACGAATGCTGCTACAGCGTGGTGCTGGCCGGGGATCTGGTGCGGGGCAGGCCCTACGCCGACCGCGACGAGTTGTTCCGGAAGGCCGACGCGTTTCTGTTCGCGCTTTCCGAGGAATCGGTGAACACCATCCTGCAGGCCTACCCGCACATCGGCCGCCGGCCGCGCAGCACGAAGTCCGCGGCCGAGCAGTGCTCGGTGTGGGACGAGCGGACCGAGGTGATGGTCGAGCTCGACGCGGCGGCGAAGCGCTACGAGGAGCGGTTCGGGTTCGGGTTCGTGATGTTCGTCGGCGGCACGAACGCCGAGGGCGTGTTGACCGCGATCTCCGATCGGCTGCACAACGACGCCGACACCGAACGCAAGGTCGTGCGCAACGAGTTGGCCAAGATCAACCGCACGCGGCTGGAGCGGATGCTGGGACCCGAGGGCGGCTACCAGAACTGGTAATCGGGGTCAACGCACCGAAACAGAAGCGCGGGTCGTGAATTCTGGCGAATCACGGCCCGCTGTTCTGTCTGCCGGATGAGCATGGTCGGCATGGATGACGTCGTGCACGGCCGGTGTGACCCGAAATTCGACAAGGTGCGGGCCGCCCTGGCCGACGAGATCAGCACCGGCGAGGAGCTGGGCGCCGCGATCGCGGTCGATGTCGACGGTGAGTCGGTCGTCGACATCTGGGGTGGTTACGCCGACCGCGCCAAAACCGTCGAGTGGGGCGAGAACACGATCGTCAACGTCTTTTCCAGCTCCAAGACAGTCACCGCCCTCGCGGCGTTGATCCTGATCGATCGCGGACTGCTCGATCCGTTCGCACCTGTCGCGACGTACTGGCCCGAATTCGCGGCGAACGGCAAGCGCGACATCGAAGTGCGCCAGATCATGTCCCACACGTCGGGGGTGTCGGGATGGGAGATGCCGTTCGCCCTCGGGGACATGTACGACTGGAAGAAGTCGACCGACCAGCTCGCCCGCCAGGCACCATGGTGGCCGCCCGGCACCGCGTCGGGATATCACGCCGTGAACTACGGGCACTTGATCGGCGAGGTGATCCGGCGCGTGACCGGCAAGACGCTGAAAGAGTTTGTCCGCGAAGAGATCGCCGAGCCGCTCGACGCCGATATCCAAATCGGCGCACGCCGGGAGGATGACCACCGCATCGCCGAGTTGATTCCGCCGCCGCCGCTGGACGTGCCGCTGGACATGGTCCCCGCGGACCACCCGATGCTCAAGACGTTCGCGGCGTTTCCGCCCGACGCCAGCAGCGCGGCGGCCGCCGAGACCACGGCGTGGCGACGCGCAGACATCGGTGCGGTGAACGGCCACGGCAACGCCCGCTCCCTTGCGCGTGCGCTGTCGCCGATCTCGTTGGGCGGCAAGGCCAACGGTGTGCAGTTGGTCAGCCCGGCAACCATCGACCTGATCTTTTTGGAGCAGGCCAACGGCATCGATCTGGTGCTCGCCATTCCGCTGCGCTTCGGTATCGGCTTCGGACTGCGAGAGCCGCAGGTCTTCAGTTTCATGCCGGACGAGAGGATCTGCTTCTGGGGCGGCTGGGGCGGTTCGATGGTGACGATGAATCCGGACCGTCGCGCCACGATCGCCTACGTCATGAACAAGATGGGGCCCGGCACCACCGGCACAGAGCGCACCCAGAGGTACGCGGGGCTGATCTACGAAGCCCTCGGCCAGGCCGCTACGGGCACCCGCTGAGACAGCCGCGCCAGCACGTCGACCGCCCAGGTGTCGACGCCGTTTGCCGCCCGCCGTGCAGCATCATGTGGTGTCAGGGGGCGCCGAGGGCATCGATGAGCCGGTCCATGACCGCGCCGGCCTCCTGGCGCGCGTGGTCGTGATTCTGCGCGCGGGTTATGTAGAGGGTGGCCTCACGCATGGCACCCAGCATCGTGTGGGCGGTCGCCTCCACCGGCTGGGGCGGGATGCGGCCGGTCTCGATGGCGTTGGTAAGCAGAGCCGTCACGAGGCCGATGTTGTAGCGGTGTCCGATCTCGCTCCATCGCGCCCATCCCAGAACCGCCGGCGCGTCCACCAGTACGATGCGCTGGATCTCGGGGTCGGCGCAGGCATCTAGCCAGAAGCCGGCGCCCAGCCGCATGATCTCGAGCGGGTCGGTCTCCTCGGCCGCTGCGATGGCCTCCCCCATGCGCGCGGCAACTTCCCCCTCGACTTGTTCGAACACCGCGGCGAACAGCTCGGTCTTATCGGCGAAATGGTGATACAGGGCGCCGCGGGTTACCCCAGCGGCGCGCACGATCGTCTCCAGGGCCACGTCCGCGAAACCAGGCGAGGCGAACAAGGGCCGGGCTGCTGCGATCAACGCCTCACGCGTGTCTGCTGCGCGCTCGGCCTGCGTGCGGCGATTGTCGTCCATCACCACCCTTGCTCCTCATACATACGGTATGTAAGCTCGTGCATACCGTATGTATCTTTTTTGCATACTAGCTCAGGAGCCCGTGATGCCGATCATCGACCTGCCCCACGGGCGGATTCATTATCGACTCGCAGGGCCGGACAACAGCGCTGCGCCGGCGGTGGTGCTCGTGCACGGCCTGCTGGTCAACAGCGAGTTGTGGATGGGGGCCGCCGATGCGCTCGCGCGCAGCGAGCTCCCCGCGGCCAACTTGTTTGCCTGCGCGGCGGACATTACGAAGCATTCCTCGACGGCGAGGAACGCACCGCCCAGATCCTTGTGTCCTTTCTCAACCGCGCACTGCCACCGCCTACCGCAAGGTCGGCCGACGAGTTCATCGCCGCCCGTGAGCCGGGCGTAATCGTGCACCGCTCGCCACGAAGTCCGGCCAGTTGACCGTCGTTCGATCGTGGCCTGCGCGGATAGGTGAAGTGCCGTTTCGTTCGGATATATCGGTAAAAACAAAAGTTTGTTAACGAGGAGGACAAGTGAGATGAGTTCCACGCTGAAGGCTATTGAAACGGACCGGAAGACACTCTTGGCGCTTTGCCGTGAGATAGAGGACTCCGTCTGGACGAAGGACAGCGGGTGCCCAGGCTGGTCGGTGCAGGACGTCGTGTCGCATATGGCTTGCAGCTTCTGGCTAGCCGTCGACCCGTCGACCTTGCCCGATCCAGGAGGGCTTCCCGCCGAACGGGCAGCAGACTTGTATGTCGAGTCGCGCCGCTCCTTGAACCACGAACATGTCGTGGCTGACTACGAGTCGGTCAGCCTGAGGGGGCTCGAGGTACTCGCTGCACTCGAGGGCCAGGACGTTGACGTACCACTAGGCGACGTCGGGACATATCCGGCGTCGGTCGTGCTGACCGCTTTCGCCTTTGAGCACTACGTACACATCAGGTGCGATCTCTTCCCCCCAAGCTGGACCGCTGGGGGGAGAACCGCCGGCTGCCGACGAGTTGCGGCTTGCACCGACTCTCGATTGGATCGAGGCATCGTTGCCCCAGCAGAATGCGCACCTCCTCGAAGGTATGGATAAGGCGGTCGAGATACGCCTCAACGGATTGTGCGGGCGGACGCTCCGCATCGGCGGCGCCGACGTGGCCGCCCACATCACCTCCGACTCCGGCGCATTCGTGGGGTGGGTCACTCAACGGGGCACCTGGGAAGGTCTAGGCGTGCACGCCGAAGGGGACCGATCCACCCTTGAGATCATTCGCCAGCTGAGGGTGTTCTGAGGAAACACGGTCAGCCCGAGCGCACTGCCTTCGTGTCCGCCATCCGCGACTTGTAGAGGCTGGCGACCGTCGTGATCACCAGCGTCACCACAATCACGCCGAGGCTGAGCACGGTGGGGATCTCCGGCACGTGGAGAGGCTCGCCACCGTTGATGAACGGCACCTCGTTCTCGTGCAACGCATGGAGGAACAACTTCACGCCGATGACGCCCAGAATGAACGCGAGGCCCTGGGGCAGATACACCAGCCGCCGGAGCAGGCCACCCAGCAGGAAGTACAGCTGCCGCAGCCCCATCAGCGCGAAAACGTTGGCGGTGAACACCAGGTACGGCTCCTTGGTGAGGCCGTAGATCGCCGGGATGGAGTCGAGAGCGAAGACCAGGTCGGTGCTCCCCAGCGCCACGATGACAATGAACATCGGCGTCATCAGGCGTTTGGAGCCGTCTTTCAGATAGAGCTTGAGGCCGTCCCACTTGCCGGTGGTCCGCAGGTGGTTACCGGCGAACCGGACGACGGCGTTGTCGGCGTCGTCGTCGTGGTCCTTGTCGCGCACCAGCCGGATCGCGGTGTACACGAGGAACGCGCCGAAGATGTAAAACACCCACGAAAACTGCTGGATGGCCACGGCACCGAGGGCGATGAAGATGCCACGAAGCACCAGCGCCAGCACGATGCCGACCAGCAGCGCCTGCTGTTGGTACTGCTTGGGCACGTTGAAGCCGGCCATGATCAGCACGAAGACGAACAGGTTGTCGACGGACAGGCTGTACTCGGTGAGCCATCCGGCGAAGAACTCCACCCCGTAGGTGCCGCCGTGGAAAATCCAGACCCAGAAGCCGAAGAGCACGGCGAGCCCGACGTAGATCGACAGCGCGATCGCGCATTCGCGCCGCGTCGGTTCGTGAGGCCGGCGGGCGATCACCACCACGTCGAACAACAGGACGGCGATCGTCACGCCCAGGGTGACGACCCACTCCAGGTGCGCCACATTCATGCAGAAGACCTCCGGTCGTCGCCAAACGCCGGAGGTCTCTTCCACCATCACAGTGGCCCGCGGGCCGGTCGTCCGTAACGGTCGACGTGATGACGACTCCGCGGCCAGGGAGTACTCCCCTCCACCGACCATTCTGGCAGACGCGCACGGCACTACGGTTACGAACATGGCGCACGAGCAGCTGCCGGGTGTATTCGGCCACCTCCAACCGGTGCTCGAGCACTACGGCTATCTGGCGGTCGGCGGATTCATCCTGCTGGAGGACTTCGGCGTGCCGGTGCCCGGCGAGACGATCCTGATCGCGGCCGCGGTCTTCGCCGGCTCGGGCCGCCTGAACATCGCGCTGGTGTTTCTCCTCGGGATGCTGGGCGCGATCATCGGGGACAACATCGGATTCGCGGTCGGCCACTTCGGCGGGCGCCCACTCGTCGAGCGGTTCGGCCGCTACATCTTCCTGACCCCCGAACGGCTCGACCACGCGGAGGGCTTCGTCAACCGTCACGGTGGCAAGGTCGTCACGATCGCGCGGTTCATCGAGGGCCTTCGCCAGGTCAACGGCATCCTGGCCGGCACCGTGGGCATGCACTGGCTGAAGTTCCTCGCGTTCAACGCGCTGGGCGCCGCGTTGTGGGTCGGCACCTGGGCGTGCATCGGCTACTTCGCGGGCGAAAACATCACCGAGATCTACCAAGCGTTCGACAAGTACGAGTGGTACGTCATCGGCGCCGCCGTCATCATCGTGGCACTGCTCATTACACGCCGGGTCCGCGCTGGCCGTCGACACGCGTCTGCCTGAGTATCTTTTCGGATGTGGCGATGCCCGAGGTCCCGGCCCAATACCTGCTGTCGCCGTTCACCCCCGCGCCACGCACACTGGTCGACATCCTCTATGACACCGCCGCCCGCTACCCCGACGCCGCGGCGATCGACGACGGCACCGTACAGCTCACCTACCGCGAACTGATCACCGACATCGAGGAAAGCGTCGGGTGGCTGGCCGCCCGCGGTATCGGCCGCGGCGACCGGATCGGCATCCGCATGCCGTCGGGAAGCTACGCGCTGTACGTCGCGATCCTTTCGACGCTGGCCACCGGGGCGGCCTACGTGCCGGTCGACGCCGACGACCCCGACGAGCGCGCGGCGCTGGTGTTCAGCGAGGCCAACGTGGTCGCCGTGATCACCGAGGCCGGGCTGAGTCGTGGTCCCGGTTCGTCGCGCGGCTGGCGCGCGGGCAAGCCGCTGAGCCGCGACGACGCGTGGATCATCTTCACATCGGGATCGACGGGCACCCCGAAGGGCGTTGCCGTCACGCATCGCAGCGCCGCCGCGTTCGTCGACGCCGAGTCACAGATGTTCTTGCAGCACAACCCGATTGGGCCTGGCGATCGGGTGCTGGCCGGGCTGTCGGTGGCGTTCGACGCGTCCTGCGAAGAGATGTGGCTGGCCTGGCGGCACGGCGCGTGTCTGGTGCCTGCACCCCGCTCGCTGGTCCGCAGCGGGATGGACCTGGGCCCGTGGCTGGTGTCGCGTGACGTCACCGTCGTGTCCACCGTGCCGACGCTGGCCTCGCTGTGGCCGCCCGAGGCGCTGGAGGCGGTGCGGCTGCTGATCTTCGGCGGCGAGGCGTGCCCGCCGGAGCTCGCCGAGCGGCTCGCGGCGGGACCCGATTCGGCCGGCCGCGAGGTCTGGAACACCTACGGCCCCACCGAGGCCACCGTGGTGGCGTGCGCGGCCCGGCTCGACGGTGTCGGCCCGGTCGGCATCGGCCTGCCGTTGCCGGGCTGGGATCTGGCGGTCGTCGACAAGCGCGGCGAGCCGGTCGGCTACGGCGAGGTCGGCGAACTGGTGATCGGCGGCGTCGGGCTGGCCCGCTACCTGGATCCCGACAAGGACGCCGACAACTACGCGCCGATGCCGACGCTGGGGTGGGACCGCGCCTACCGCAGCGGGGACCTGGTCCGCCTCGAGCGCGACGGCCTGTTCTTCTGCGGCCGCGCCGACGACCAGGTCAAGGTCGGCGGGCGCCGCATCGAGCTGGGCGAGGTGGACTCCGCCCTCGCGCGCCTGCCCGGAGTCACCGGCGGTGCGGCGGCGGTCCGCCGGACCGCGGGCGGCACACCGCTGCTGGTCGGATACATCGTTGTTTCGGCTGCCGGCGCCGACCCCGCATTCGACCTCAGCGCCGCGCGCGCCTGTCTGGCCGAAACGCTGCCCGCCGCCCTCCTGCCGCGTCTGGTCCCGGTCGACGAGCTGCCGACCCGCACATCGGGCAAGGTGGATCGCGACGCGCTGCCCTGGCCACCGCCCGGAGGCACCGACGAGGACGAGGCGCCCGACCTGGCCGGCACGATGGGCCGGCTCGCCGGGCTGTGGCAGAACGTGCTCGGCGCCGTCGTCACCGGACCCGAGGCCGACTTCTTTGCGCTCGGCGGCGGGTCCCTGGCCGCGGCACAGCTCGTGGCGGCGCTGCGACGGCGCTACCCGCAGGTGACGGTGGCCGAGCTGTACGACCACCCGCGGCTCGGATCCCTGGCCGGCTTCCTCGACGAACTGGAGCCGCCGCCGCGGGTGGCGCCGCGCAGGGTGCGGCCCACGCCTGTCGTCACGCAAACCGCGCAGGTGTTGCTGTCGGTGCCGCTGGCGACGCTGGCCGGGCTGCAGTGGGTCACCTGGCTGGCGATCGCGAACAACGTCGCCACCACGCTGCGCCTCGTCCCGTGGACCGTGGCGGTGAGCTGGTGGTGGATCGCGGCCGCGTTCGTCGTGTTCGTCACGCCGCTCGGCCGGATGAGCATCGCGGTGCTGGCCGCGCGCCTGCTGCTCGGCGGCCTCGAACCCGGCACCTACCGGCGCGGCGGGCCGGTGCATCTACGGGTGTGGCTGGCCGAGCGGCTGGCCGAGGCCGGCGGCGCCGAGAACCTGGCCGGGGCGCCCTGGATGGTCTATTACGCCCGGGCGCTGGGCGCGAAGGTCGGCAAGGGTGTCGACCTGCACGCGACCCCGCCGGTGACCGGCATGCTCACCCTCGGCCACCGCAGTTCGGTGGAGCCCGAGGTGGACCTGTGCGGGCACTGGATCGACGGGGATCGGTTCCACGTCGGCCGCATCACGATCGGCAACGACGCGACGATCGGCGCGCGCACGACGCTGCTGCCCGGGGCGGTCGTCGGCAGGAACGCCGACGTGGCGCCGGGTTCGGCGGTCGTCGGCAAGGTCAAGAACGGCCAGTACTGGAGGGGCTCGCCCACCGTGAAGTCCGGCAAGGCCCGTCACCCCTGGCCGGAACACCGGCCGCCGCGGGCGCCGCAGTGGCTGTTCGCGTACGGGGTGACGGCGATGCTGCTGGGCGGGCTGCCGCTGCTCGCGCTGGCCGCGGGGCTGGCCGTGATCGGCTGGGGCATCCGCGACACCGGCCGCCTGCGCGACGCGCTGGCACACGCCGCGCTGTGGACACCGGCGGCGACGCTGGTCGCGCTGGCGGTGTACGCGTTGCTGACGGTGATCGGGGTGCGGCTGTGTTCGATCGGTCTGCGCGAGGGCTATCACCCGGTCCGAAGCCGGGTGGGCTGGCAGCTTTGGGCCACCGAACGGCTGATGGACGCCGCGCGCAATTACCTGTTCCCGCTGTACGCCAGCCTGCTGACGCCCGGCTGGCTGCGGCTGCTCGGCGCGAAAGTCGGATGCGGCACAGAGATTTCGACGGTGCTGATGACGCCGAAGTTCACGGTCGTCGAGGACGGCGCGTTCTTGGCCGACGACACGATGGTGGCGTCCTACGAATTGGGCGGCGGCTGGATCCACGCCGCGAAAGCCACGATCGGCAAGCGGGCGTTTCTCGGCAATTCCGGCATCACCCAACCGGGACGGCGCGTGCCCGACGACGGCTTGGTCGCCGTGCTGTCCGCGGCGCCGACCAAGGCCAAGGCCGGCTCGTCCTGGCTGGGTAGCCCGCCGGTGCGGCTGCGCAGGCACGCGAGGAAGGCCGACAAGGCCCGCACGTTCCAGCCACCGCCGCGGCTGAAAGTCATGCGCGCGATCGTTGAAACCTGCCGGCTGGTTCCGCTGATGGTGACGTTCGGCATCGGTGTGGCGGTGCTGCTCGCATTGCAGTACCTGACAAGGCATTTCGGCATCTTTTGGGCCGCCGCCGGCGGCGGGCTGGTGTTGCTGGCCGCGGGCGCGGTGGCCGGCGCCGCGGCCGTGCTCGCCAAATGGCTTGTGGTGGGGCGCATCCGGGTGGAAGAGCATCCGCTGTGGTCGCCGTTCGTGTGGCGCAACGAGGTGTCGGACACGTTCGTCGAGACCGTCGCAGCCCCGTGGTTCGCCCGCGCGGCCAGCGGCACGCCGGTGATGAATCTGTGGCTGCGGGCGCTGGGCGCCAAGATCGGCCGCGGCGTCTGGTGCGAAACGTACTGGCTGCCCGAGGCCGACCTCGTCGCGCTCGGCGCGGGCGCCACCGTCAACCGCGGCTGCGTGGTGCAGACGCACCTGTTCCACGACCGCATCATGCGGATGGACACCGTCGTCCTCGAGCCCGGGGCCACGCTCGGCCCGCACTGTGTGGCCCTGCCCGCCGCCCGGTTGGGCGCCGGATCCACCGTCGGCCCGGCGTCGTTGGTGATGCGCGGCGACGAGGTGCCGCCGTCAACCCGCTGGCAGGGCAACCCGATCGCACCCTGGATCGTCCGCCGCAAGAAAGGCGGCGACACGACACCGGCCGGTCCCGTCGTCGAGGACGCGGCGGCGTGAAGGCGACCACCAGGAAGGCGGCCGAAAAAGCTGCCGCGGCTGTGCCCGTCATCGATCCCTATCTCCCTGGCAGCGGCAACTTCGGCTATCGGGTGTCGCGCTACGAACTCGACCTGGAGTACAAGGCGGGGATCAACCGGCTGTCGGGCTCGGCGACGATCACCGCGGTGACGCTCGCGGCGTTGCGAACATTGCGCCTCGACCTCTCTCCCGCACTCACGGTGTCGAAGGTGTGGGCCAACGGCGAGCGGCCCGCGCAGTTTCGCACGGCCGGCAACAAGCTGCACATCCGATTGGCGTCGGCGCTGCCACCGGGCGCGGCGCTGTCGATCGTCGTCCGCTACAGCGGCTCCCCCGAGCCGATCCGGTCCCATTGGGGCGACGTCGGATTCGAGGAACTGTCCGACGGCGCGCTGGTGGCAGGCCAGCCCAACGGCGCGCCGACGTGGTTTCCGTGCGACGATCACCCCGGTGCGAAAGCCAGCTACCGGATCCAGATCACCACCGGTAGCTCGTATCACGTGATCGCCAACGGCGAGTTGGCTTCTCGGCGAGTGCGGGCCGCGCAGACGACATGGGTCTACGAGCAGCCCGAACCCATGTCGACGTACCTGGCGACCGTGCAGATCGGGGTTTATGACCAGGTGCGGCTGGCCAACGAGCCGGTCACGATGCGCGCCGCGCTCCCGGCCCGCCTGCGCAGCAAGTTCGACCACGACTTCGCGCGTCAGCCGCAGATGATGCAGCTGTTCGTCAAGTTGTTCGGACCGTACCCGTTCTCGAGCGGGTACACCGTCGTCGTCACCGACGACGACCTGGAGATTCCACTCGAGGCGCAAGGGATCTCGATCTTCGGCGCCAACCACTGCACTGGCGGTCGGGACTCCGAGCGGCTGATCGCGCACGAGCTCGCGCACCAATGGTTCGGAAACTCGGTGACCGTGCGGCGCTGGCGCGACATCTGGCTGCACGAGGGGTTCGCGTGCTACGCCGAGTGGTTGTGGTCGCAGGAGTCCGGCGGCCCGAGCACCGACGAACTCGCGCGCCGCTACCACGAGCGGCTGCGTGATTCGCCGCAGGACCTGCTGCTTGCCGACCCCGGCCCGCGCGACATGTTCGACGACCGAGTGTACAAGCGCGGCGCGCTGACCCTGCACGCGTTGCGCCGGAAAATTGGTGACACGAATTTCTTTGCGCTGCTCCAGGATTGGACAACGAGATACCGGCACGGCAGCGTCGTCACCGACGACTTCACCGGGCTGGCCGCCAACTACGCCGACGAGTCGCTGCGGCCGCTGTGGGACGCCTGGCTGTACTCGACGGAAGTCCCGTGACCGACGCCGGCATTCCAACCGGTCCGGTCACACGCGGCAGCGTCGCCCGCGTCGGCGCGGCCACCGCCGTCACGGCGTTGTGCGGGTACCTCGTGCTCTACCTCGCCGCGCGTGACCTGAACCCGGCGGGGTTCTCGGTGTTCGGCGTGTTCTGGGGCGCGTTCGGTCTGGTCACCGGCGCCGCGAACGGGCTCCTTCAGGAGGCGACGCGGGAGGTGCGGTCGGCCAGGTACACCGTGCTGTCCCCCGGCCCGCAGACCCATCCGTTGCGGGTGGCGGCGGTCATCGGCGTCGTGGCGGCGGCGGTGATTGCGGGCAGTTCGGCACTGTGGTCGGGCCACGTGTTCGTCGACGCACGGGCGCTGAGCGTGATCCTGCTCAGCGTCGGGCTGGCCGGGTTTTGCATGCACGCCACGCTGCTCGGGATGCTGGCCGGAGCCGGCCGGTGGACGCAGTACGGGTCGCTGATGGTGACCGACGCGGCGATGCGCGTCGCGGTCGCCGCGGCCACCTTCGCGCTGAGCTGGGGTCTGGTCGGGTTCCTGTGGGCGACGGTCTGCGGGGCGGTGGCGTGGCTGATCGTGCTCGCGGCGTCGACGTCCACCCGTGCGGCCGCGCGGCTGGTGGCGTACGGCGACACGAAGACGTTTCTTCGGGGCGCGGCGCACGCGATCGCCGCGGCCGGCGCCAGCGCGATCCTGGTGATGGGGTTCCCGGTGCTGCTCAAAGCCACATCGGGCAACCTCGGCTCGACCGGCGGCGTGGTGATCCTGGCGGTGACGCTGACCCGCGCGCCGCTCCTGGTGCCGTTGACGGCGATGCAGGGCAACCTGATCGCCCATTTCGTGGACCAGCGCAGCGACCGGATGCGCGCGCTGGCCGGCCCCGCGGCGGTGATCGGATGCCTCGGCGTCGTCGGGGTGGTGGTCGCGGGGCTGGCCGGGCCGTGGCTGCTGCGGGTCGGGTTCGGCCCCGGCTACCGGGCCGATGGGGCGTTGCTGGCGTGGCTCACCGCCGCGGCGGTGGCGATCGCGATGTTGACGTTGACGGGTGCCGCTGCGGTCGCCGCGGCCCTGCACCGGGCGTATTCGATGGGCTGGATCGGCGCGACCGTGGCGGCGACGTTGCTGCTGGTGTTGCCACTTGCGTTGCAGACCCGAACGGTGGTCGCGCTGCTGTGCGGGCCGCTGGTGGGCATCGTCATTCACCTGACCGCGCTGAGAATGGTGCGGCAGGCCGGCCCCGCACCGCTCCCACCTGCCGTTTAGCGTGTATTTTGTGGGGCATCGAGACCCGCTATCCCGACGTCTGGATCGTCGTCCCAGCCTTCAACGAAGCGACGGTCATCGGTGAAGTCATCGCCGATGTCCGTTCCGTCTTCGACCACGTCGTCGTCGTGGACGACGGTAGCGGCGACGACACCAGTCCGATCGCGTTGCGGGCCGGTGCGCATCTCGTGCGACACCCGGTGAACCTCGGACAGGGCGCAGCCATCCAGACCGGCGTCGAGTACGCGCGACGCCAGCCCGGCGCGGAGGTGTTCGTCACGTTCGACGCCGACGGCCAGCACCGCGTCAAGGACGTGTTGGCGATGATCGACCGCCTGCGCACCGAGGACGTCGACATCGTCATCGGCACCCGGTTCGCCGAACCGGAGGCCAGCACGAAGGTGCCGTTCTTCAAGCGCCTGGTGCTGCGGACGGCGGTGCTGCTCAGCCCACGAAGCCGCAGGTTGGGGCTGTCCGACGCGCACAACGGACTGCGGGTTTTCAACCGCAAAGTTGCTGAGGGACTTGATATTACGATGAACGGCATGAGCCACGCCAGCGAGTTCCTTGCGCTGATTGACGAAAACCATTGGCGGGTAACCGAAGAGCCCGTCGAGATCCTCTACACCGATTACTCGAAGTCAAAGGGTCAGCCGCTGGTCAACGGCGTGAACATCATCTTCGACGGGTTCTTGCGCGGAAGGATGCCCCGATGAACTGGATCCAGGTCTTGCTGCTGGTCGCCGCGGTGGCGCTGGTCGTGTTCCTGCTGCGCTCACGCGGGTCCGTGCGGGCACGGGCATGGGTGAAGGTCGGCTACCTGCTGTTCGTCGTGGCCGGCATCTATGCGATCCTGCGGCCCGACGACACCACCGTGCTCGCGAACTTGGTGGGCGTGCGCCGCGGAACCGATCTGATGCTGTACGCGCTGATCATCGCGTTCGCGTTCACCACCGTGAGCACCTACATGCGGTTCCGCGACGTCGAACTGCGGTACGCGCGGCTGGCGCGGGCGATCGCGCTGGAGGGTGCGCAAAGACCCCAATCGGAGTCGGAGTCGGACTAGGCGTCCGGGGTCCGGCGGAAGTACTCCACGGTGCGGCGCACGCCCTCGTCGATTTTCGTCTGCGGATGCCAGCCGAGGACCATCTCGGCAAGCCGCACGTCGAGGCACGAGCGCTCGAGGTCGCCGAGCCGCGGCGGGTGGAACTCGGGGTCGTCGGGTGCGGCGGCGGCATCTGCGACAAGCGAATGTAGCCGGCGCACAGATGTTTCCAGCCCTGTGCCGATGTTGAAGCGCTGCCCGTTCCCGTGCGGACCGGCGACCCTGACGAACGCGTCGACCACGTCGTCGACGTAGACGTAGTCGCGGGTATCCGACCCGTCGCCGAAGATCTTTGTCGGCCTACCCGACAGCAGCGCCCGCGCGAAGATCGCGACCACCCCGGCCTCGCCGTGAGGGTCCTGACGCGGGCCGTAGACATTGCCCGGCGCGATGTGCGAGGCCTGCATGCCGTAGAGGTGGCCGAACGTGTTCAGGTAGATCTCGCCTGCGACCTTGCCCGCCGCGTACGGCGACGCCGGGTCGGTCGGCGTTGACTCGTTCGTCGGGTACTTCTTCGGTACGCCGTAGATGGACCCGCCCGATGACGTGTGCACGATCTTGCGGACGCCGGCCTTCCGCGCGGCCTCGGCGAGCCGGATCGTGCCGATCACGTTGACCGAGGCGTCGAACTGCGGGTCGGCCACCGAATGGCGGACATCGATCTGCGCGGCGAGGTGGAACACCACTTCGGGCTTGCCGTCGGTAAGCAGCGCATCGAGGTCCGCGGTGACGATGTCGGCTTCGACGAACTCGAATTTCGGGTTCTGTGAGGCCTGCTCGAGGTTGGCGGGGCGCCCGGAACTGTAGTCGTCGAGCCCGATGACCTCGTGCCCCTCGGCAAGCAACCGGTCGACCAACGTCGACCCGATGAACCCGGCCGCCCCGGTGACCAATGCACGCACCGGCTCACCATACCGATGGCCGCTGAGGGGTCACGGTGACGAACACGACGACCCGTACAGTCGACTGGAATCACCGGTCAGCAGCAGAAAGGACGCATGGCGACCCGGACGACCCGCATTTCCCGGGTTGCCGTGACCGCCGGGGTGCTGATCGCGCTGCAGCTCGCCGTGCGGGCGGTGCTGGCGTTCCGCGGGTATTTCTACTGGGACGATCTGATCCTCACCGGCCGCGCGGGCACACAGAGCCTGTTCTCGGCGCCGTACCTGTTCGACGACCATGACGGGCACGTGATGCCCGGCGCCTTCCTGGTCGCGGGCATCATCACCCGGCTGGCGCCGCTGAATTGGGTCGGGCCGGCGATCAGCCTGGTCGTTCTCCAGCTGATCGCGTCGCTGGCGCTGCTGCGCACCCTGTATGTGATTCTCGGCTGGCGGCCGGTCCTGCTGATCCCGCTCACGTTCGCGCTGTTCACGCCGCTCGGTGTACCGGGGTTCGCGTGGTGGGCGGCGGCGCTGAACTCGTTGCCGATGCTGGCGGCGATGGCCTGGGTGTGCGCGGACGCGATCCTGCTCGTCCGCACCGGGAATCAGCGATACGCGGTGACCGGGCTGCTGGTGTATTTCGGCGGCCTGCTGTTCTTCGAGAAGGCCGCCGTGATTCCGTTCGTCGCATTCACCGTTGCTGCGCTGCTCGCACACGTCACCGGCGGCGGGTCGGCGTTGCGGACGGTATGGAACCGGGGCCGTCGGCTGTGGATCGTGTCGCTGGCGCTGACCGCGGCCTGGGTCGCGCTCTATCTGGTCGTCGTCGACCAGAAGCGCTGGAGTTCGGACCTGCCCATGACCTGGGATCTGCTGCGGCGTTCGGTGACCCACGGCATCGTGCCGGGGCTTGCCGGCGGCCCGTGGGCCTGGGAGCGCTGGGCGCCCGCCTCGCCGTGGGCCACGCCGCCGCCGGCGGCGATGGTGCTGGGCTGGTTGGTGCTCGTCGCGGTGTTCGTGGTGTCGCTGATCCGCAAGCAACGCATCGGCCCGGTCTGGCTGCTTGCGGCCGGCTATGCGCTGGCCTGCCAGGTGCCGATCTACCTGATGCGATCGTCGAGGTTCACCGCGCTCGAGCTGGCGCAGACCCTGCGGTACTTCCCCGACCTCGTCGTCGTGCTGGCCCTGTGTGGGGCGGTCGCGCTGCGCGCGCCGAACCGGCCTGGCTTGCGCTGGCTCGACGCCTCCGCGCCGCGCACGGCCGTGATCGTCGCGCTCGCGGCGGCGTTCGTCGCCTCCAGCCTCTACTCGACGGCGACATTCCTTTCCAGTTGGCGCGACAACCCCGCGCAGCCGTATCTGATGAACGCCGAGCGCGGGCTCGCCTTCGCGCACGCGACCTCGGATGCGCCGCTGCTCGACCAAGAGGTCGACCCGCTTGTGCTGCAGCGCGTGGCGTGGCCGGAGAACCTCGCCAGCCACGTGTTCGCGCTGCTGGGCGATCGACCGGAATTCTCTTCTGCCACTGGCCAATTACGGATGCTTGACGTCATCGGCCGGGTGGTCGACGCGAAAGTGACCTGGGTGCGGACGATCAGCCCCGGTCCGTTGCCGCGGTGCGGCTACTTCGTCGCACCCGATGCTGGAGTGAAAATGGCGCTCGACGGGCCGCTGCTGCCGGCGGACTGGACCGCCGAGATCAACTACCTGGCGAACAGCGATGGCTCCATGACGATGTCACTGACCGACGGCTCCGACACCAAGGTCCCGGTGCACCCGGGCCTCAACCGCATGTATGTGCGGCTGCCCGGGGCGGGCGACGCGATCAACGTACGGGCGAACACCGCCGCACTGGCGGTGTGCATCGCGGCGGGGCCGGTTGGTTTCCTCGCACCGGTCTGAACACGGCGGGCTGGCCCCTGATCTGATCGACGCCGAACGAGAGCCACCTAACGGAATCGAACCGTTGACCTGCTCATTACGAGTGAGCCGCTCTACCGACTGAGCTAAGGTGGCGTGCCCAAGCGCTCGTCGCCGGGCGGGACGAGTCTACGGCAGCCCCCGTGAGCCACCCAACTCAGTCGCGCAGCGCCTGCCCGACGGCGGCGACCAGCGCGTCGACCGCGAACTTCGGCTTGACGTTGAGGGCCAGCGCCTCGCGGCATTCCAGCACCGCCTCGATGCAGCGCAACAGACGCTCCGGCGAAGCGTGACCGGCCAACGCCGACACCCGCGACGCCATGTCCGGATGGTTCGCCTGGATTGCGGGGGCGCCGGATGCCAGCATCAGCGCGTCGCGGAAGTAGTTCGCGAGGTCGATCAGCGCGCGGTCCAGCGCGTCGCGCGAAGCCCGAGTCTGCCGCGACTTCTGCCGTCGCTCAAGGTCTTTGATCGCACCCGTAGCGCCGCGCAGCGTGGCCGCGGTGCCCTTGCCGGTGCCGCCGGCGCCCAGCGCGGTACGGAGCTCTTCGGTTTCGGCCTCATCCCGCCCGGCGGTCAGCGCCCGAGCCTCGGCCTCCGCGGTGGCCACCAACTCCTCGGCTGCGGCGTACGCCTTCGACGGCGTGACCGCATCGGAGACCAGACCCAGTGCGCGCTGCCGCCGCTCGCGTGCGGCGGGATCGGTGGCCAGCCGTCGCGCGCGCCCGACGTGCCCGCCGCTGACCGATGCCGCCCACCGCGCCTCGTCGGCGGCCATCCCGTCGGCGTCGATCAACACCTGGGCGATCGCATCCACCGGCGGGGTGACCAGGGCGACGTGGCGGCACCGCGACCGCAGGGTGATCGCGATGTCCTCGGGGTCCACCGACGGGGCGCACAGCAGAAACACCGTCGACGGCGGCGGCTCCTCCACCATCTTCAGCAGCGCGTTCGCCGCGCCTTCGGTGAGCCGGTCGGCATCCTCGATGACGACGACCTGCCACCGCCCGGTGCTCGGGCGCCGCGACGCGATCTGCACGATCGCCCGCATCTCGTCGACGCCGATGCTCAAGCCCTCCGGGATGATCCGGCGGACGTCGGCATGCGTGCCGGCCATGGTCGTGACGCATGCCCGGCACTCTCCGCAGCCGGGCGTGCCGTCCGCCGTGCACTGCAACGCCGCGGCGAAGCACAACGCCGCGACCGACCGGCCCGACCCGGGCGGGCCGGTGATCAACCACGCATGTGTCATAGTCCCGGTAGCTGCCGCGTTGTGAGCCGAATCACCGCGTGCCGCTGCCGCGGCGGCGATCAGCTCGGCTTCTACGGCCTCCTGACCCACCAGTCGCGTAAAAACGCCGTTCATCACCGACAACAGTAGTGATCACGGCGGACACGATTGCCCGGCGAGCGCTATTGCGCGTCTGCCGGGACCGATACGGTAGTTCTCGTGACCAGTCAGGCGGCATCCGTCGCGCGAATCCGGGCGTTCGTCCGCTGGGTCGTGCGCACGCCCTGGCCGGTCTTCACGCTCGGGATGCTGCAAGCCGACATCATCGGCGCGCTCTTCGTGCTGGGCTTCCTGCGGTTCGGGCTGCCGCCGAAGGACCGCGTGATGCTGCAGGACCTGCCCCAGGGCAACCTGGCGCTGTTCATCGCGGTCTTGCTGCTCGCCTTCACGCTCGGGTCGCTGATCAGCCTCAAGCTGCTCATGCCGGTGTTCCGCTGGCAGCGCCGTGACGGCGACGGAATGCGGGACACCGACCCCGTGGCCACCGAATTCGCCCGCACCCGGGCCCTGAAGATGCCGTTCTACCGATCGCTGATCAGCGGCGTGAACTGGCTCCTCGGCGGCGCCATCTTCATCGTCGCGATCTGGCCGGTGGCCAGTCATTCGGCCCCGGTGGTCGCGCTGGCCACCGCCCTGGGCGCCACGGCCACGTCGATCATCGGCTACCTGCAGGCCGAGCGGGTCCTGCGGCCGGTGGCCGTCGCGGCGCTACGCGAGGGCGTCCCCGAGCAGATCCACGCGCCGGGGGTGATCCTGCGGATCGTGTTGACGTGGCTGCTTTCCACCGGGGTGCCGGTCCTGGCGATCGTCGTCACCATCGCCACCGCCAAGCTGTCGATACTTCAAACCCCGGCCGACACCCTGTTCACGCCGATCCTGATGCTGGCCGTCGCGGCACTCGTCATCGGGTTGATCGGCACGGTACTCACCGCGATGTCGATCGCCGACCCCTTGCGCCAGCTCCGCTGGGCGCTCGGCGAGGTGGAGCGCGGCAACTACAACGCGCACGTGCAGATTTACGACGCCAGCGAGCTGGGACTGCTGCAGGCCGGCTTCAACGACATGGTCCGCGAGTTGTCCGAGCGGCAACGCCTGCGCGACCTGTTCGGCCGCTACGTCGGCGAGGACGTCGCCCGGCGCGCGTTGGAGAGTCGCCCGGTGCTCGGCGGCGAGGAGCGCAACATCGCCGTCCTGTTCGTCGATCTGGTCGGCTCGACCGCACTGGCCGCGACCCGTCCGCCGGGCGAGGTCGTCAGCCTGCTCAACGAGTTCTTCCGGATCGTCGTCGAGGCCGTCAACCGCCACGGCGGCTTCGTCAACAAATTCCAGGGCGACGCCGCGCTGGCGATCTTCGGCGCGCCGCTGGAGCACCCCGATGCATCCGGGGCGGCGCTGGCCGCCGCCCGCGAGCTGCACGACGAGCTGATCGACGTGATCGGCGAGAACGAGTTCGCCATCGGGGTATCGGCGGGACGTGCCATCGCGGGCCACATCGGCGCGCAGGCGCGGTTCGAGTACACCGTCATCGGCGACTCGGTCAACGAGGCGGCCCGCCTGACCGAGCTGGCCAAGCTCGAGGAAGGACACGTGCTTGCGTCCGCGATCGCGGTCAGCGGTGCGCTGGACTCCGAGGCGCTGTGCTGGGACGTCGGCGAGGTCGTCGAGCTGCGGGGCCGCACGGCACCCACCCAGTTGGCGCGGCCGGTCAAGCTGACCGTGCCGAGCGAGGTTTAGGCCTTCTTCGCGGCCTTCTTGGCGCCCGCCTTGGCCGCCGCCTTGCGGGTGCCCTTCCTCGCCGTCCTCTTCACGGGGCCGCGGGCGCGCCGGTCGGCCAGCAGCTCCGCGGCCCGCTCCTCGGTCATCGATAGCACGTCGTCGCCTTTGCGCAGGCTGGCGTTGGTCTCGCCATCTGTGACGTACGGCCCGAACCGGCCGTCCTTGATCACCATCGGCTTGCCGGTCGCCGGGTCTGGGCCCAGCTCGCGCAGAGGAGGAAGCGAAGCAGCTTGTCGCCCACGGCGTTTGGGCTCCGAATAGATCTTCAGCGCCTCGTCGAGCGTGATCGTGAACATCTGGTCTTCGGTCGCCAGCGAGCGAGAGTCGTTGCCCCGCTTCAAATATGGCCCGTAGCGGCCGTTCTGGGCGGTGATCTCCTCGCTGGTGGTCGGGTCGACACCCACGACCCGCGGCAGCGACAGCAACCGCAGCGCGTCGTCCAGCGTGACGGTCTCGAGGTTCATCGACCGCAGCAGCGACCCGGTGCGGGGCTTGGGCCCGGTCGGCTTCTTGCCCTTCTTCGCCGCGCCATTGCCGTCCCCGTCCGGCTCATCCGGCTCCGGCAGCACCTCGGTGACATAGGGCCCGAACCTGCCGTCTTTGGCGACGATCTCGTGCCCGGTCTCGGGGTCGGTACCCAGCGAGCGTCCCTCCTGCGGTGTGGCGAAAAGCTTTTCGGCCAACTCCAGCGTCAGCTCGTCAGGAGTGATCGCGTCGGACAGGTTCGCCCGCTGCGGTGCCCGCTCGCCGTCATCGCCGGTGACGGTGCGCTCCAGATACGGACCGTTCTTGCCGACACGCACGTAGATCGGGCGGCCCTGATCGTCGTCGAACAGCTTGATCGAGTTGACCTCGCGGGCATCGATGCCCTCGAGGTTGACCCCGACGAGCTTCTTCAGCCCCCCGGATCGAGCAACCGAGTCCGGCACGCCGTGCGGTCCGCCGAAATAGAAGTTGTTCAGCCAGTTCGTGCGCTGCTCGTGCCCGGCGGCGATCTCGTCGAGCTCGTCTTCCATCGCGGCGGTGAAGCTGTAGTCCACGAGGCGGCCGAAGTGCTGTTCCAGCAGCCCGGTCACCGCGAACGCCACCCACGACGGGACGAGCGCGGTGCCCCTCTTGTGCACGTAGCCGCGGTCCTGAATCGTCTTGATGATCGACGAGTACGTCGACGGGCGCCCGATGCCCAGGTCCTCCAGCGCCTTGATCAGCGACGCCTCGGTGTAGCGCGGCGGCGGGTTCGTGGTGTGCCCGTCGGCGGTCAGCTCGTTGGCCCGCACGCCCTGGCCCTCGGTCAGCAGTGGCAGCCGGCTCTCGGCGTCATCGGCCTCGCCGCCGGCCAGGTCGTCGAGGCTCTCGACGTAGGCCGACAGGAAGCCGGGGAACGTGATCGTGCGCCCGCTGGCCGCGAAGGCCACGCTGCGGCCGTCCGTGGACTCGCCGGTGATGCGCAGGCTCAGCGTCGTCCCCCGCGCGTCGGCCATCTGCGAGGCGACCGTGCGCTGCCAGATCAGCTCGTAGAGCCGGAACTCGTCGTGGTCCAGCACCGCGTGCAGCTGGCCCGGCGTGGCGAACGTCTCGCCGGACGGCCGGATCGCCTCGTGGGCCTCCTGGGCGTTCTTGACCTTGCGGTTGTAGTGCCGCGGCGTGGGGTGCACGTACTCCGCGCCGTACAGCTCGCGCGCCTGCCGCCGCGCCGCGTTGATCGCCGACTCCGACAGCGTGGTCGAGTCGGTGCGCATGTAGGTGATGTAGCCGTTTTCGTACAGCCGCTGGGCGACGCTCATCGTGCGCTCCGAGCTGAACCGCAGCTTGCGGCCCGCCTCCTGCTGCAGCGTCGACGTCATGAACGGCGCGTACGGCCGGCGCGTGTAGGGCTTCTCGTCGACCGATGACACGGTCAGCGACGCCCCGCGCAGGCCCTCTGCCAGCGCGCCGGCGTTCTCGGCGTCGAGCACCAGCACCTCGTCGGCCTTCTTGACCTGGCCCAGCGAATCGAAGTCGCGTCCGGTGGCGACCCGACGATCATCGACGCTGACCAGCCGCGCGGTGAACGTCTGCGGCTTCGCGTCGGCGCCGGCGTCGAGCTCGGCGACGACATCCCAATAGGAGGCGCTGCGGAACGCCATCCGCTCGCGTTCGCGCTGCACGATGATGCGGGTGGCCACCGACTGGACCCGGCCGGCGGACAGCTTCGGCGCGACCTTCTTCCACAGCACCGGGCTGACCTCGTAGCCGTACAGCCGGTCCAGGATGCGGCGAGTCTCCTGCGCGTCGACCAGGTCGTTGTCCAGATCCCGTGGATGCTGGGCCGCCGCGCGGATCGCCGGCTCGGTGATCTCATGGAACACCATCCGCTTGACCGGGATGCGCGGCTTGAGCGTCTCCAGCAGGTGCCAGGCGATGGCCTCGCCCTCACGGTCACCGTCTGTGGCCAGATACAGCTCGTCGGCGCTCTTCAGCAGGCTTCTCAGCTCGCTGACCGTGCCCTTCTTGTCCGGGCTGATGATGTACAGCGGCTCGAAGTCGGCGTCGACGTTGACCCCCAACCGGGCCCACGGCTCCGACTTGTACTTGGCCGGCACGTCGGCGGCCGCCCGGGGCAGGTCGCGGATGTGGCCGCGCGACGACTCGACCATGTAGTTAGAGCCCAGGTAGCCGGCTATCTTGCGCGCTTTGGTGGGCGACTCGACAATGACGAGTCGTCGCACGTTTTTGCTGCCGTTACCGCCGCCGCGGTCCTCGTTCGCCAACTGCCCCTACGCTCCACTTCTTCTGCTGCCTACGGCCCGGGCGGCCGACACGACGCTATGCGCCGGCGTCGTCCAGACCTCGTTGGCACTTGACAAGATTGCATCCCGCACGGACGGACGCAAACTGACTCCCCCGAAAACGGCCCCCCGTCGCGGCGCTTTCGCCGGTCGGCTGGCCGCCTAAACATGGGGCCACTCAGAGAACGCCTCAACGTCGCCCGGTGGTTCCCCCACGTTCTCTACCAGGCGCGACAGCCGCCGACGGCCACTGATCCGCAGTGCCGGCCGGGCCCCCCGGGTGCCGATCAGCGTCGGGGCGATGCCCACTCGCATCATCGCCGACGCAAGCGGCGAATGCGTGTCGGGCGCGTGTGGGTCCAGGCCCAGCAAGTACCGGTCGGCCTCCCGGCAGCCGGCGGCCAGAACCCATGCCCGCAATTCCCGCGGGCCGGGCAGCCACTGCGGGGGCACGGTCTTGACCGCCCCGCGGGTCCACTCCGTCGCGATCACGACGAGACGGGGGTCCACCGACGTGCGCACCAAGGGTGTGTCCTCGTCGGTGCGGGATATCTCCGCCTGAAGGCCCGCATCCTCGATCATCTCGGCCAGGGCCACGGCGCGCCATGGACGGTCGACCACAACGGACAGCCGTGCCCCGCCGCCGACGAGCACCAACTGGCCGGGGCCGGCCAGCAGGCCAGTCAGGTCGGTGACCGCGGGGGGGACCGACTCTGCCGAGAAGAACGACAGCTGGCTCACGCTCACGACAGTAAGCCAGCTTCACGGCGCCGGATCGGCGCCGGGCCGGACTACAACTCGCCGGAAACGAAAACCCCCCGCCGCGGCCCGTTACCGAACTGCGTGGGGGGTTTCGTCAGGCTCGATGATCAGATGGAACGAACGCCCGTGGCCTGCGGGCCCTTCGGGCTCTGGCCGACCTCGAATTCGACCCTCTGGTTCTCCTCGAGGGTGCGGAATCCGCTGCCCTGAATCTCCGTGTAGTGGACAAACACGTCTGCGGAACCGTCCTCCGGCGCGATGAAGCCGAAGCCCTTCTCCGCGTTGAACCACTTCACAGTTCCCTGTGGCATTTCTCGATGTGCCCTTCTCTTCCTACCGGGTGCGGTGCACCGTCTTTCGGTGCCCCGGGCCCGTTCCGACCGCCAATCCTTCGTGGAGTCGTCGAAGTCTCACCGACCCAGGACTCTCGCAGGAACCGCGATCGCAACGTCGATCCTGCGAGTGCATGAAACAACCACAGAAGCTGCGACCGCCCATTAGTCAATCATGTTCGGCGCGGGCGCGACAGTCTGCGCTTCATTAACTGGTGAACAATTCTCAACGGGCAGGTGCATTGTGCGAAACCAGGCTGACAGGAGGACGGGCGATGTCGAGCTTCGGCCGCGACCTGCTCGCCAGTGTGCTGGCCGGCACCGATGCCGACGAGCAGCCGCTACGACACGTCGCCGAACTGCCCGCCCATCAGGGTGTACCGGACGCGTGGCCTGACTGGGTCGACGCCGACGTGGTGCGCGCGTTCGCCGACCGGGGCATCGCCGCACCGTGGTCACATCAGACGCGGGCGGCGACGTTGGCGCATGCGGGCCGCCACGTCGTGATCAGCACGGGCACCGCGTCCGGCAAGTCGCTGGCCTACCAGCTGGCGATCCTGTGCACCCTGTCGGCCGACCGCCGGGCGCGGGCGTTGTACCTGTCCCCGACCAAAGCGCTCGGCCACGACCAGTTGCGCACGGCCGCAGCGCTGACGCAGGCCATCCCGGGGCTGGCGAATGTGGCGCCGGCGTCGTACGACGGCGACAGCCCCGCTGAGGTGCGCCGGTTTGCCCGCGAGCAGTCGCGGTGGGTCTTCTCCAACCCCGACATGATCCACCTGTCGCTGCTGCGCAACCACGCCCGATGGGCCGTGTTCCTTCGCAATCTGAAGTTCATCGTGATCGACGAATGTCATTACTACCGCGGAATTTTCGGTTCCAACGTCGCGATGGTGCTGCGGCGGCTGTTGCGGTTGTGCAGCCGGTATTCGGGGTCGCCGACGGTGATCTTCGCCAGCGCGACGACCGCGTCGCCGGGCGCCACGGCATCCGAGCTGATCGGGCAGACCGTCACCGAGGTCACCGAGGACGGCTCGCCACAGGGCGCCCGCACCGTCGCGCTGTGGGAGCCGGCGTTGCGGACCGATCTGACCGGCGAGAACGGCGCGCCGGTGCGCCGCTCCGCGGGCGCGGAGGCGGCGCGGCTGATGGCCGATCTGGTGGTCGAGGGTGCGCGGACACTGACGTTCGTCCGGTCGCGACGCGGAGCGGAGCTGACCGCGCTCGCCACCCGGGCGCGGCTGTTTGACACCGGCCCCGAGCTGGTCGACCGGGTGGCGTCGTATCGGGCCGGGTACCTGGCCGAGGATCGACGCACGCTCGAGCAGGCCATGGCGGACGGGCGGCTGGTCGGGCTGGCCACGACCAACGCGCTGGAGCTGGGTGTGGACATCGCCGGGCTCGACGCGGTGGTTCTGGCCGGCTTTCCGGGCACGGTCACGTCGTTCTGGCAGCAGGCCGGGCGCTCGGGACGACGGGGCCAAAGCGCGCTGGTCGTGTTGATCGCCCGCGACGACCCGCTGGACACCTATCTGGTCCACCACCCGGCGGCGATACTGGACAAGCCGATAGAGAAGGTCGTGATCGACCCGGCCAACCCCTATGTGCTCGGCCCGCAATTGCTCTGCGCGGCGATGGAATTACCGCTCACCGATGCGGAGGTCCGGGCCTGGGACGCCGGCACGGTGGCCGATGCGCTGGTTGACGACGGCCTGCTGCGCCGCCGCGCCGGCGGCTACTTCGCGGCGCCGGGCGTCGACCCGCACGCAGGAATCAACATCCGCGGCTCGACCGGCGAACAGATCGCGATCATCGAAGCAGACACCGGCCGCATGCTCGGCGGCGTCGAGGCCGGCCGGGCACCCGCATCGGTGCATCCCGGGGCCGTCTACCTGCACCAGGGCGAGAGCTACGTCGTCGACTCGCTGGACTTCGACGAGGGCTTGGCGTTCGTGCACGCCGAAGACCCGGGTTATGCGACGTACGCCCGGGAAATCACCGACATTGCGGTCACCGGAGCCGGTCAGCGGCTGACCTTCGGTGCGGTGACGCTGGGACTGGTGCCGGTCGCAGTCACCGGCGAGGTGATCGGCTATCTGCGACGACGGGCCAACGGGGAAGTGCTCGACTTCAACGAACTCGACATGCCCTCACGCACGCTCGAGACCGTCGCGGTGATGTATACGATCACGCCGGAAGCACTGCAGGACAACGGTGTTGACTGGTCACGCGTTCCGGGCGCATTGCACGCGGCCGAGCACGCCGCGATCGGCCTGCTACCGCTGGTGGCCAGCTGCGACCGTAGCGACATCGGCGGCCTGTCGACGGCGATCGGGCCTGACACGGGGCTGCCGACGGTATTCGTCTACGACGGGTACCCGGGTGGAGCCGGCTTCGCGGAACGCGGGTTCGGGGAGATCAAGACCTGGTTGGCGGCCACCGCCGACGCGATCGATGCCTGTGAATGCCCGCAGGGTTGCCCCTCTTGTGTGCAGTCGCCCAAGTGCGGCAACGGCAACGACCCGCTTGACAAAGACGGCGCGGTGCGGGTGCTCCGGCTGGTGCTCGCCGAACTGTTGGCGCGCAGCCCGAATTGAGATGAGCCCCTTGCCCCACCGGCAGATGACGACCGACCCCTCGAACGGTCGACCCCACAGGCTGACGAACGTGTCTACCGAACGGATCGCTGTCCTCGCTGGTGAAGACGGCGGTCATTCCCCAATTCGGCGGACGGCCGAACGGTCGGACAACGCGATCCGTTCTCAACCCCAGAACCTGGGGTGCACGCGAAAAGTACCTTGTCAGAACGTGTTGCGCAAGCCTGCCGCGACCGTCATACCGTTAGCACATCGAACGAAGCCTAATGGCAACGGATTTCGACGCCGGCGTTAATTCGGTAGCGACTGTTGGCTGGTAGTTACAATTCTCACCGATGACGCACGATTGGCTGCTCCTTGAGACGCTGGGCGACGAACCGGTGGTCGTCGCCCAGGGGCGTCGGCTGAAAAACATGGTTCCGCTCAACGCCTTGTTGCGCCGAAGCCCGCACCTGACGGCGATCAACGAGGCGGTCGCGGAGACGACGCGGACCGGCACCGGGCTGCTGCGCCCGGTGCCGAACACCGATCGGGTGATCCGCGCCGAAGCGGTGACGATGTCGGACGGGCGGGTGCACGGTGTTCATCTGTGGACGGGTCCGGCCGCCGCCGAGCTTCCCGAGCGGCCGATCCCGGGACCGCTGATGTGGGACCTGACGACGGGCCTGGCCACCGACACCCGCGAATCGCTGTCGAACGGCGGCATGGATCCGGAGGTAGAGCCAACACACGGCCGCACGTTCGCCGAGGACCTGCCCCGCAAGGAACTCGTGCCCAACGAGACAAAGGTGCTGTCGCTGACCATCCACTGCGAACCGGGCGACCGGATCTGCTCGATGTGGGACGTCACCGACCAGCACGGCGACCCGATTTCGGTGGGCTGGGTCGCGCGGGCAAGCCTGGAGACGCTGCCGGACGGCAGCCAGCACCTGATCGGCCGCGCGATGAACTGGCGCGGCGAACGCCAGGGCCATGCGGTGGCGCCCGACCAC
This sequence comes from uncultured Actinomycetota bacterium, assembly GCA_963811535.1. Classification (GTDB taxonomy): domain Bacteria; phylum Actinomycetota; class Actinomycetes; order Mycobacteriales; family Mycobacteriaceae; genus Mycobacterium. The sequence continues at coordinate 2,551,406 of CAWERF010000006.1, forward strand.
CTGGGGCAGCGCATCCTCGACGGGTTGGCGCAGCCCGGTGTTCATCGGGCGCTGGTCGACATCCACAGTTGGAAGCTGCTGAAGTGGCTCGACGACCCGTGCCCCTTTTACGACTGGCGACAGCCCGGCAACGAGGTCGTGCACCCCGACGACGGGCCGCTGATGAAGGCGATGATCGACGAGTTCGTCGACGGTCCGACGAGGCGGGTGCTGCGGCTGAAGGGCCAAAGCGGTGGCTGGGCGCGCGTGCACGTCACGGTGAACCGCGTCGAGCTCGACGACAAGACGGCGGCGGGCCTGTTGTCGCTGAGGCTGCCCACGCCCGCCGAGCTGGTCGACGCCGAGCTCAGCTCCTAGCGGCAGGTCCCGCCGTCGCACGCCCCGCGCGGCTATTATTGATCCAAAAGCGTTGCGCCGGGGACTTTTCCACGGTCGGCATGCGGACGCCCCGCGTCGGACAGCTTGGCCACCAGCGCGTGTTCCTCGGTCGGCAGCCGCAGAACCCGTTGTGCTCCGGCCCAAATCGCGACCTGCCAGACCGCCGCCGACGGTTCGGCACGCGCCACCGGAATGACCCGCGTCCGACGTGCGTAAAGGTTTCGTAAAGAGATTGCGAGAACAAGATTCCGCAACGATCCGGGCGGAGCCGCGAGAGGACCAACGAAGCCGGAATTGGTGCGGAAAAGGGACGACCCCCGCCAGGGGGGAGGAGGCGAGGGTCGTCGTGTATCAGCCCCGGGGGGTCGGGCTGATGCACACTCGGCACAGGCCGAGTAGTCCTCACTATACACACGACAGGACGTAGTGGCGCAAGTACTCCTTTCCATCGATAACATTGAGGCAGCGTCGAATTGCAGTCTCCGACACGTGACTTGATCTGCCATTTCACAGGTGTCCTTAAGCGGTGTGAGCGCGCTTCCCTATGCTGGAACGCGTGACAGTCTCAGACCCCGCCGCGCAACCATCGGCAGCCGCGCAGCAGGGATCGACGCCAGACCCAAAACCGGCCGGCCCCGCGAAGACTGCGGCGTTCTTCGATCTCGACAAAACCGTCATCGCAAAGTCCAGCACGCTTGCTTTCAGCAAACCTTTCTTCGATCAGGGTCTGATCAATCGGCGCACGGTGCTGAAGTCGACCTACGCCCAGTTCTTCTTCCTGATGTCGGGCGCCGATCACGACCAGATGGACCGGATGCGCTCCTATGTGACCAACATGTGCGCCGGCTGGGACGTGGAACAAGTCAAGTCGATCCTCGACGAGACGTTGCACGACATCGTCGATCCCCTGGTGTTTGCTGAGGCGGCCGATCTGATCGCCGACCACAAGCTGTGCGGCCGCGACGTTGTCGTGGTGTCGGCTTCCGGTGAGGAGATCGTCGCGCCGATCGCGCGGGCCCTGGGCGCCACCCATGCGATGGCGACGCGGATGGTCGTCGAGGACGGCAAGTACACCGGAGGCATCGCGTTCTACTGCTACGGCGAAGGCAAGGTGCAGGCGATCCGGGAGCTGGCTGCGCGCGAGGGCTATCTGCTCGAGCATTGCTATGCGTACTCCGATTCGATCACCGATCTGCCGATGCTCGAAGCCGTCGGGCATCCCACGGTGGTGAACCCCGACCGCGCGCTGCGCAAGGAGTCGGCCGCCAGGGGCTGGCCGGTGTTGACCTTCTCCAAGCCGGTGTCGTTGAGGGACCGGATTCCGGCCCCGTCCAGCGCCGCGGTGGCGACGACCGCAGCGGTCGCGGTGAGCGCCATCGCCGCTGGCGCGCTGACGTATTCGCTGCTGCGCCGCTACGTTCTCTAGGAGTCGTATTGCCGATTTGTTCGCGTCGGTAACGACCGGCTATTTAGGGCCTTGCTGTGACCGTGGTCACGTAGTACAAAGGAACCACGGAAGCCCGGCGAGGCCAAGCTCGAATCGGAAGAGAAGGTTCGATCTCCCAAGCCGGACTACCCAGCACGGATCCCGCGCACCCACGCGGAGCACGCCGCGATAATGGCAAAAGTGTTGCGGGCCTGCGTTATTGCGAAAGGCGGACAACCACGACGACCCCTTGGGTGGGGTTGCAGTTGAGGCGCATCGCAAGACCGCCGAGGCCAACCCGCGCAACCCACAATGCACGCTTGGTAACCGGGTATCCGTGCTAGCGGGCGGCGAGCCGAAACGCTTCGGATCGTCGCCCGCTTCACGTTTTCGCGGACCCGCTCGCAATCGCGATGGCTTCCTTCGCACCGGCCTGCAGCGCCCGGCAACACAGCAGCAGCCATTCCCGGAGGCCGTCGGCCGTACCCGACGCGAAGTCCGCCGCGGCGGCTCGGTACTTGGCGGTGTTGCGCATCCAGTACACCTCCGGAACGCCAAGGCCGTGCGGGTCGAGACCGCTGGCCTGTGTGACCAGCCGCGACACGGCGCGGGCCACCACACCGTCGGCGCTGCCGAACGGGGCCAGCGTCAGAAGCTCGCCGTGCGCCACGGCCGCCAGGATCGGCGCGGGCGCCGCGCTGCCGCCGGTCACCAGTCCGACGAGCAGGTCCAGCCGCCGAGCGACTTCGTCGTCGGCGCGGGGACGGCCCAGCAGGTCGTCGTCGTCGACGAGGTCGGCGGCCGCGAGCACGTGCAGCCGCGCCAGCGCCTGCAACGGCGCCCGCTGCCACACCCCCACCAAGGCCGTTTCGCCGCCCTCGAGCGCCTCGGCGACGCGCAGCGCCCCCGCCAGAATCGGACCGGACAGCAGCCCGTCGGATGGTAGCCGCGGTGCCCCGCCGTCGAGAACCGACGACGCCCGCGCGGCCCGGACTGCGGCCTCGACGGCGTTGGCCTGCCAGCCGCGGAGGTTAGCGCGGTGCCGGTGGGCCCTGCCGAGCGCCTCACGCGCGTCCGCGCTGGCCTGCGCGACACCGGGCAGGTCGACCAGCGGTGCAAGTGGATCGGTCATCGGCAAATCACGCTAGCGCGGGATGGCGTCCAAGAGCCGCCGGGTGTAGTCGTCCCGCGGTGACTCAACAGGTGCTCGACCCACGCGCCGACATTAAAGCCCACGTTGATGCGACGTTGGTTGATTAGGCTCGGCCCCATGCCAGAGACGCACGCGCAGGCCCCGTCGTCGTATCCGCCGCCCGAAGAGTTCGCCGCCAACGCCAACGCCACCTGGAACCTCTACAAGGCCGCCGACGCCGACCGGCTCGGGTTCTGGGCCGAGCAGGCCAACCGACTGTCATGGGAGACACCGTTCCGCGACGTGCTGGACTGGTCGGACGCACCGTTCGCCAAGTGGTTCATCGGCGGCAAGCTCAACGTCGCCTACAACTGCGTCGACCGTCACGTCGAGGCCGGCAACGGCGACCGCGTCGCGATCTACTGGGAGGGCGAGCCGGTCGGAGACAGCCGCACCCTGACGTACTCCGATCTGCTCACCGAGGTATGCCAGGCCGCCAACGCGCTGACCGATCTGGGCCTGAAGGCCGGTGACCGCGTCGCGATCTACATGCCGATGATCCCGGAGGCGATCGTCGCGATGCTGGCCTGCGCCCGCCTCGGCGTGTTGCACAGCGTCGTGTTCGCGGGCTTCTCCGCCACGGCGGTGCGGGCCCGGATCGAGGACGCCGAAGCCAAGCTGCTGATCACCACCGACGGGCAGTACCGACGCGGGAAGGCGGTGTCGCTGAAGGAGTCCATCGACGAAGCGGTCGGCGGCCAAAACTCGATCGAGCATGTGCTGGTGGTGCGGCGGACCGGCATCGACGTGCCGTGGACCGACGGCCGTGACCTGTGGTGGCACGACACCGTCGCGAAGGCATCGGCCGATCACACCCCGCAGGCGTTCGACTCCGAGCACCCGCTGTTTCTGCTGTACACCTCGGGCACGACCGGAGGGCCGAAGGGCATCGTCCACACCACCGGCGGCTATCTGACCATGGCCTCCTACACGCACTACAACGTTTTCGACGTGAAGCCGGAGACGGACGTGTACTGGTGCACCGCGGACATCGGCTGGGTCACCGGCCACACGTACATCGTGTACGGCCCGCTGTCCAACGGCGTCAGCCAAATCGTCTACGAGGGCACCCCGGCCTCACCGGATGAGCACCGACACTTCCAGGTCATCGAAAAGTACGGCGTCACAACGTATTACACTGCGCCCACACTGATCCGGACCTTTATGAGGTGGGGCCGCGCGATCCCCGACGCCCACGACCTGTCGAGCCTGCGGCTGCTGGGGTCCGTCGGCGAGCCGATCAACCCGGAGGCATGGCGCTGGTACCGTGACGCGTTCGGCGGCAACCGCACGCCGATCGTCGACACGTGGTGGCAGACCGAGACCGGCGCGGCGATGATCTCGCCGTTGCCGGGGGTGACTGACTGCAAACCCGGTTCGGCGATGGCGCCGCTGCCCGGGATTTCCGCGAAGATCGTTGACGACGACGGGAACAAGATCGAGCCCTCCCCGGACTGGGGCGAGCACATAACCGGGTATCTGGTGCTCGATCAACCGTGGCCTGGAATGCTGCGCGGCATCTGGGGCGACCCGGAGCGGTTCAAGGAGACCTACTGGTCGCGGTTCGCCGAAAGGGGATGGTACTTCGCGGGCGACGGCGCGCGCTACGACCCGGACGGCAACATCTGGGTGCTCGGCCGCATCGACGACGTGATGAACGTTTCGGGACACCGGATTTCGACCGCCGAGGTGGAGTCGGCGCTTGTCGGCCACTCCCACGTCGCCGAAGCCGCTGTCGTCGGCGCGACCGACGAGCACACCGGTCAGGCGATCTGTGCGTTCGTGATCCTCGAGGCTGGGGCCAAGCCAGCTCAGGAGATGGTGGTGGAACTGAAAGCGCAAGTGGCCAAGGAAATCTCCCCGATCGCTCGGCCGCGGGAGATCCACGTGGTGCCGGAGCTGCCGAAGACCCGCAGCGGCAAGATCATGCGCCGGCTACTGCGCGACGTCGCCGAAGGCCGCGAGCTCGGGGACACCTCGACGTTGCTGGATCCCGGTGTGTTCGAGGCGATCCGGGCCAGCAAGGTCGAGGAATAAGCCCTAGCCAAGGCCCTGGCCCAGGCCCTGGCCCAGGCCCTGGCCCACCGGAGCGAAGCCGGCTCCCGGCCGGCCGCGGGCGTTGACGTCGGCCAGCACCGCATTGATGGATTCGGTCACCGCGGGCGTGTGCAGTGGGATGTACTTGATCACGCACGTCGGCAGATCGTTGCTGAACGCCCCGTGGATCATGCCCACCAGCCGGTTGCCGACGGTGACCGGCGCGCCCGAATCGCCGGGCTGCCCGCACACCTGATTCAGGATCGTGCCGGGCTGCTCGCCCGGACCCCAGGTGACGCCGCATGAGTAGCCGGTGGTTCGCCCCAGTTTGCACGCGATCTGGCCGAACGTCGGGTCCAGCCCGATGCCGGTGATCAGAAAGTTGTTGAAGTTGTTGACCGGGACGACTTTGTTCTGGTCGAACTTGATCACCGCGTAGTCCAACTTGTCGTTGCCCGCGACCATCGTGCCCAGTGTTCCGGCTGCCGGGTTGCCTTCGGCTGCCACCTGGGCGCCGGGTTCGCCGCAATGCGCGGAGGTGAACCCGACGAGATTGCCTTGGTTGTCGTTGCCGATCGTCGTCAGCGTGCAGAGGGTGTCACCGTCGATCACGATGCCGGCGCCGCCGCCCATCACGACCCTGTCGGCGGCCGCCGCGACGCCGTTCGTGCACAGCAGCAGCCCGCCCGACGCCGCCACAATCGCCGCCGCCGTCAACTGCCGGCGGTGCGCGGTCTTCAATCCAAGACTCCTGTCGACGAACACGACCCGCGTTGATCCGCCGCGGATTCTACCGGTGTCACATCCGCAACTTCCGTAACAGTTTCGGGCGCGTCGGTCTGGGTAGCTTCCAGGCAGGCGTCACGCAGCCGATCTCGTCCGGGCCCGCGCCGCGTGGCAACATAACGCATCGACAAGCGAGCTAGAGCGGGAGGAACCGTCCGTGAGCAATGGCAAGAACGGCGTGCCCAACACGATTACGTCGATCCCGCTGGCGGATCCGCACGCGCTGCCGGCCAATCCGTCCGTCGGCGAGCTGGTGAAGGACGCGACCGCGCAGGTGTCGACGCTGGTGCGCGCCGAGGTCGAACTGGCCCGGGCCGAGATCACCCGAGACGTCAAGAAGGGCCTGACCGGCAGCCTGTTCTTCATCGCCGCACTGGTGGTGCTGTTTTACTCGACGTTCTTTTTCTTCTTCTTCATCGCCGCACTGCTGGACACCTGGCTGTATCGTTGGGCCGCGTATTTGATCGTGTTCGGGATCATGGTCGTGGTCACCGCGGCGCTGGCGCTGCTGGGCTACCTCAAGGTGCGACGTATTCGCGGACCGCGGGAGACGATCGAGTCGGTCAGGGAGACCCGCGAGGCGTTGACCTCCCACGACCACAAGACCAACGGTCAGGTTCCGGTCAAGGCCCCGGCGAGGAGTCCCGGCGCTCAGACTGACCCGTCGGGCTGGTAGTGCCGCCGCCCACCCCGTCGGTCGTCCGGATCGATGGGCCCTGGCGGCATCTGGAGGTGCACGCCAACGGCATTCGGTTCCACGTCGTCGAAGCGCAGGCATCCGAACAGGACTCGTCCGCCGCTGCGGAGAATGTCGCCGACCGGCCGCCTCCGGCGACAGCCCGGCCGCTGGTCGTGCTTCTTCACGGGTTCGGGTCGTTCTGGTGGTCCTGGCGGCACCAGCTGGTGGGCCTGCGGGGCGCGCGGGTCGTCGCGGTGGACCTGCGCGGCTACGGCGGCAGCGACAAACCGCCCCGCGGCTACGACGGCTGGACGTTGGCCGGCGACACCGCCGGGCTGATCCGCGCTCTGGGCCACTCGTCGGCGACGCTTGTCGGCCACGCCGACGGCGGCCTGGTGTGCTGGGCGACCTCGATGTTGCATCCGCGGCTTGTGCGCGCAATCGCCGCGGTCAGCTCGCCGCATCCGGCCGCGCTGCGCGCGTCGGCGCTGACCCGCCGAGACCAGGGCCGGGCGTTGCTTCCGTCGCTGATGCGCTACCAGGTGCCGATGTGGCCGGAGCGCTGGCTGACCCGAAACGACGCCGACCAGCTGGAAAATCTGGTGCGCGCCAGGTCGGGCGCGAAATGGCTTGATACACAAGACTTCACCGAGACCATGACGCATATGCGCCGTGCCATTCAGATTCCGTCGGCGGCGCATTGCGCGCTGGAATACCAGCGGTGGGCGGTGCGCAGCCAGCTGCGAAGCGAAGGCCGGCGGTTCATGAAACTGATGAACCGCCAGGTCGGCGTGCCGCTACTGCACCTGCGCGGCGAGGCTGACCCGTACGTGCTGGCCGACTCGGTTCACCGCACCGAGCGGTACGCCCCGCAGGGACGTTTCGTATCCGTCTCGGGTGCAGGGCATTTCAGTCATGAAGAGGCCTCGGACGTGGTCAACGAACAGCTGACGCGGTTCCTCGCGCACGTGTACGGGTCGTCGCCGAACTAACTGATGCACGCGCCGGTCGGGACCGACTGGGTGCTGCCGACTTTGGCCAGTTGACGCGAAACCTCTTTGGCCGTCAGGACGAATCCGGTGTCTGGGTCGTCGACCGCGGCGCCAAACACCACACCGAGCACTTTGCCGTTGAGATCTACCAAAGGTCCGCCCGAATTACCCTGCCGCACAGTACCTCTGATCGTATACACCTCGCGTGTCTCGGTGGTTGTGCGGTAGATGTCCGGTCCGTTGAGCTCGATGATCTCCCGGATTCGGGAAGCAGTGGCTGCGAATTCACCGCCGCCGGGGTAGCCGAGGACCAGCGCGTTGGTGCCTGTCTGGGCGGGTTTGTCGTCGAACGTCAGTGGCTGCGGCGGCAGGTTGGGCACGTCGAGGATCGAGATGTCGGCGCTCGGGTCAAACGACACCACCGTGGCGTCGTAGTCGGTGCCGCTTGCGTTAACGGTCACGCTGTCGGCTCCGGCCACCACGTGCGCGTTGGACATCACGCGGTTTGGGGCGACGACGAACCCGGTGCCCTCCAGCACCTTCTGGCAACCCGGGGCCACGCCGCGGATCTTGACGACGCTGGGTTCCGTTGCGGCGACCACCGGGCTGGTCGACAGCGTCGGATCCGGCGCGCTGACCGCGACGATCGGGGTGCGGCCGAACGGCTGCAGCACGTCGGGCAGCCCCGAGGTGTTCAGCAGCGTGGACAACCGGTTCGGCACCGATTTGAGCCAGCTCGGTGCGACCTCGTCCACCTGGGCCAATACCTTCGAGCCGCGCACGGCGGCAGCCAGATTCGGCTGCTGGGACGACGTCAGCGGGGTGGCCAGCAGCCACGCGGCCACGAGCACGGCGACCAGTTGCAGCCCGACACCGATCACCGAGTCGACCGTGCGGATGGAGCGGTTGCGAATCGCCCCGCGGACGGCCCGGCCCAGCACCACACCCGCGACTTCGCCGATGACCACCAGCACCAGGATCAAGAACAACGCCGCGAAGAGTTTGGCGCGCGCGCCGGTGATGTGGCCGACGAGGTGCGGCGCCAACAGCACGCCGGCCACCGCGCCCAGGACCACGCCTATGAAAGACATCAAAGAGCCCAACGCCCCCGACCGCCAGCCGGATACGGCGGCGATGAAGGCGACCGCGAGGACCGCGATGTCAAGCCACTGTGAGGATGTCATCGTTGGGCCTCACCGTAGTCGTCCTCGTCGTCATCCCCTACCAGAGCCATTGCCTCGTCGAGTTCCCGGACGTCGTCGGTGTTCCACGGCACTGCCCACCCGGCGCAGTCGAGCATGGCCGAGATGACCTGACCGGTGAATCCCCACACCAGCATCTCGTTGAGGAGGAACGCCGGGCCGGCGAAGCGGCTCGTGAACGTGCGCCGATACACCATCAGGCGGTTATCGGGATTGATGAACGCGCGCACCGGGACGCGGGCCACGACCGCGGTCTCGGCCTCGTCGACCACCGAAACCGGGCCGGGATCGGGCGAATACGCCAGCACCGGCACGACATGAAAGCCCGACGGCGCGATGAACATCTTGTCGAGCGTGGCCAGCGGACGCAGTCTCGTGGCATCGATGCCGGTTTCTTCGCGGGCTTCGCGCAGCGCCGTGTCCACCGGGCCGATGTCCCCGGGATCGGTCGCGCCGCCGGGAAACGCCGCCTGCCCGGCGTGGTGACGCAGCGTCGACGCCCGCACGGTCAGCAGCAGGTCGGCGTGGTCGGGCAGGCCGCCGTCGGGACCGCCAACCTCGGGCCCGGAGAACAGGACCAGCACAGCCGCGTCGCGGCCGCCGCCGGACAGCGCCGCCTTGGCGTTGACGGCGGTGACCATCGCGAGTACATCAGCGGGTAGCCGGCGGCGGTACGCTGCGGGGACGCAGCCGACGTTGTCCACCAACGGTTTCAGCCACGACGGCGCGGCATCGGAGGTCAGGGCATCCGCTGCGCTCACCGCGTCGCTCCCGTCTGGTCGACCGCCGCCGCGATCTCGTCGGCGCTGGCGAACGCGCGCGGCAGGATTTGCGCAACGGTACCGTCCCTGCGCAGCACCACCGTCGCTGGCATGACATTCGGGACGTGCAGCGCCGCCGCCACTCGTCGTGATCCGTCCTGCCAGGCCGACAGCCGCACCCCGAGCGCGGCCAACCGCGACAGCGCTGCCGCCTCGTCGTCGTCCTGATGCACTGTGATCACGGTGATCTGCGCCCCGGCCCGTCGCTGGTACTCAGCCATCGCGGGCAACTCGGTCGCGCAGGGCGCACACCAGTAGGCCCAAAGGTTCAGCAGCACGGGCCTGCCGGCGACAGATCGGGCGGCGTCGACGGTCGCGCCGTCGGCCAGGCATTGGACCGTGACGCCGCGCAGCGGAGGCGGCCCGGGATTGTCGCCGGGCGGCGGGCAGGGTGGCAGATCGGCGCGGCGCCGCAACTCCGTGAGGTCGGCGTCGCTGTGGCCCGCGGTGGCGGCGGAGCGCGGCGGCGCCGTGGCCGGGGTCGTGTCTTTCAGTTCGGTCACCAATGCGACAACGATCGCGGCGACCGCGATCAGGATGGCCACGGTCCAGCGGGTCGACGTTCTCATCTTCGGGCGGGGCGAAATGTTTTTAGAGGCCGGCCATGGCTAGCAGGTGCGCTGTCTCGGGGCCCTTGACCAACGCCGCTGCGATCTCCGGCTCGGTGGGTCCGAGGCCGAAGGATGGGCAGTCCTTGGCGAGCACGCACACCCCGCAGGCGGGGCGGCGGGCGTGGCAGACCCGGCGGCCGTGGAATATCACGCGGTGGCTGAGATCCGTCCACTCCTTGCGTTTGATCAGCTCGCCCACCGCTTTCTCGACCTTCACCGGGTCTTCCTCGCTGGTCCAGCCCCAGCGCCGCACCAGGCGGCCGAAGTGGGTGTCGACGGTGATCCCGGGGATGCCGAACGCGTTGCCGAGGATGACGTTGGCGGTCTTGCGCCCCACGCCGGACAGCGTCACCAACTCGTCCATGGTCTGGGGAACTTCCCCGTCGAACCGCTCCACCAACTCCTGACCGAGTTTGATCAGCGAGGCGGCCTTGTTGCGGTAGAAGCCGGTGGGGCGGATGAGCTCTTCGAGTTCGGCTCGGTCGGCTTGGGCGTAGTCCAGCGCGGTCCGGTAGCGCTTGAACAGCGCCGGTGTGGTCAGGTTCACTCGCTTGTCGGTGCTCTGCGCCGACAAGATTGTGGCCACTGTGAGCTCCAGCGGATTGGTGAAGTCCAGCTCGCAGTAAACGTGTGGAAACGCCTGCGCCAGTTTTCGATTCATGCGTCGGGCGCGCCGAATCAGGCCCAGCTTCGTCTCGGTCGCCCATCTGGAGGCCGGCTTGGCAACCACGGTCACGTTGTAAGGGTACTGACCGGTGGAATTTCGTAATCATGCTGAGACCTTCGTTGTGTTTACTTTCTTTTCGTGTCCTGGCTCTTGGTGGCGTTCATCCCGGCATTGCTGATGCTTGCCACCTTCGGTTTGGAGCGCCTGGAATCGAGCCTGAACCGCGACGCGGTGCAAGCCTCCGATGTGGCCGAGTTCCTGGAGCGGGCCCAGCCCGGCGACGTGGGCACGCTGGCCCGCGACGGCATGCCCGAGGCACTCGATTGTTTCCAACGGCGTCGGGCGCAGGCGACGAAGTATCCGGCCTTGGCGTCTGGGTTCCACGGCCAGGGCCGGTCGAATCCGCAATTTCACGCGACCAGACAGGCCGATTCTGTGTAGCGTCGATCACGTTGAGAGCAAGCCGCCACTAGACTGATCTCGCTAAACCTGTGGCGGTTTGTTTGCGCGTGTCAAACCACCTGACAGCTTAAGAGGGGCAACGTGGACGAGATCCTGGCCAGGGCCGGAATCTTCCAGGGTGTCGAGCCCAGCGCCGTGGCTGCGCTGACCAAGCAACTGCACCCAGTCGACTTTCCGCGCGGTCACACCGTTTTCGCCGAGGGAGAACCCGGGGACCGGCTCTACATCATTATTTCCGGCAAGGTGAAGATCGGCCGCCGCTCCCCGGACGGCCGCGAGAATCTGCTGACGATCATGGGCCCGTCCGACATGTTCGGGGAACTGTCGATATTCGACCCAGGGCCGCGCACGTCGAGCGCGACGACAATCACCGAACTGCGGGCGGTCTCGATGGACCGCGACGCGTTGCGCGCCTGGATCGCCGACCGCCCCGAGATCTCCGAGCAGCTGCTGCGCGTGCTGGCCCGCCGGCTGCGGCGCACCAACAACAACCTCGCCGACCTCATCTTCACCGACGTGCCTGGTCGCGTGGCCAAGCAGCTGCTGCAGCTGGCGCAGCGGTTCGGCACGCAGGAGGGCGGGGCACTGCGGGTCACGCACGACCTGACGCAGGAGGAAATCGCCCAGCTGGTCGGCGCGTCGCGGGAAACCGTCAACAAGGCGCTGGCCGATTTCGCCCACCGCGGCTGGATCCGGCTCGAGGGCAAAAGCGTGCTGATCTGCGACTCCGAGCGGCTGGCCCGCCGGGCGCGTTAAATCGTCTTCCGCCGAAAAAGCATTCCGCCGGCTACGAGGAATGTAGGTAGTCGAGCTGGGCCCGCACCGACCACTCGGCCGCGCCCCACAACTCCTCGTCGACGTCGGTGTAGACGTGCTCAACGATCTGGCGGGCGCTGGCGTCGTCGCCGAGGACCCGCAGCGCGTCGCGCACCTGGTTCAGCCGCTCCTCGCGGTGCGCCAGGTACATGTCGGCGGTGGCGACCAGGTCCGGCAGGTCGGGTCCGTGGCCCGGGAGCACGGCCCGATTGCCCAGGCCACGCAGCCGGCGCAGCGACTCCAGGTAGTCGCCCAGGCTGCCGTCTTCGGTGTCGATGATGGTGGTGCCGCGGCCCAGCACCGTGTCGGCCGTCAGCACCGCGTCGTCAAGCACGAACGACATCGAGTCGGCGGTGTGGCCCGGGGTGGCCATCACTTTGATGCGGAGCCCGGCGGCGTCGATGACCTCACCATCGGTGAACGGCCGCCCCCCGAGGCCTCGCAAGAACCCGCTTCCCGCCGCGCGGACGGGCGCGCCGGTGAGCTCGACGAGCTGGTCGATGCCGCCGGTGTGGTCGCTGTGCCGGTGGCTGATCAGCACCAGTGCGACCTTGCCCACTTCAGCGACGCGCCGCACATGCTCGACGTCCTCCGGGCCGGGGTCGACGATCACCATTTCATCGCTGCGCGGGCCGGACAGCACCCACGTGTTGGTGCCGTCGAGCGTCATCAGGCCCGGGTTGTCGGCCAGCAGCACCGACGCCGAATCGGTCACCCGCCGGAGCCGCCCATACGCGGGGTGGGTCAGCTGCTCGTCCACGCGCTATCCGACCTCGACGACCACTTCCACTTCGACCGGCGCGTCGAGCGGCAGCTCCGAGACCCCGACAGCCGAGCGGGCGTGCGCGCCGGCGTCGCCGAAAACCTGGCCGAACAGCTCCGACGCCCCGTTGATCACACCGGACTGGCCGGTGAAACCGGGCGCCGACGCGACGAAACCGACCACCTTGACCACCCGCGTCACGGCGTCGATGCCGACCAGCGCATGCACCGCGGCCAGCGCGTTCAGCGCACACAGCCGGGCAAGGCCCTTGGCATCCTCGGCGGCGACGCCGGCGCCGACCTTGCCGTTGCTCGCCAGCTGGCCGTCCTGCAGCGGCAGCTGCCCGGCGGTATAGACCAAATTGCCGGTGCGGACCGCGGGCACATAGGACGCCAGCGGCTTGGCGACGCCGGGCAATTCGATGCCCAGTTCGGCGAGCCGGCCCGACGCGGTCATTTCGGGCGCTTGAGGTAGGCGACGTGCTGCTCGCCGGTGGGACCAGGCAGCACCGACACCAGCTCCCACCCGTCGGCGCCCCACTGGTCGAGGATCTGCTTCGTCGCGTGGGTCAGCAGCGGCACCGTTGCGTACTCCCACTTGGTCGGTTCGCTCATTGGCTCACCCTAGCCGTGGCCAGCCCGATCAGGCGCTTTGGTTAGCATGCTGTGGTGGCAACCACACCCGAGGCGGGGGCAAACGTCGGCTGGCCCGCGAGGCTGCGCAATGCGCGCCTGCACTTCGTGACTGGCAAAGGCGGCACCGGGAAGTCGACGATCGCGGCGTCTCTGGCGCTCGCGCTGGCCGCGGGCGGTCGCAACGTCCTGCTGATCGAAGTGGAAGGCCGGCAGGGCATCGCACAGCTCTTCGACGTTCCGCCGCTGCCCTATCAAGAGGTGAAGATCGCCACCGCCGAGGGCGGCGGGCACGTCAACGCGCTGGCCATCGACATCGAGGCCGCGTTCCTGGAATACCTCGACATCTTCTACAACCTCGGCCTGGCCGGCCGGGCGATGCGGCGCATCGGCGCCATCGAGTTCGCCACCACGATCGCGCCGGGGCTGCGCGACGTGCTGCTGACCGGCAAGATCAAGGAGTCGGTGGTGCGGACCGACAAGTCCCGGCTGCCGGTGTATGACGCGGTCGTCGTCGACTCCCCACCGACCGGACGCATCGCCCGTTTCCTGGACGTCACCAAGGCGGTCTCCGATCTGGCCAAGGGCGGACCGGTGCACTCCCAGGCCGAGGGGGTGGTCAAGCTGCTGCACTCCGATCAGACTGCGATCCATCTCGTCACGCTGCTGGAGTCGCTGCCGATGCAGGAGACCACGGAGGCGATCGACGAACTGCAGAGGCTGGACCTGCCGATCGGCAGCGTGATCGTCAACCGCGGGCTGCCGGTGTACTTGCAACCCGACGATCTGGTCAAGGCGGCCGAAGGCGACATCGACGCCGACGCGGTGCGCTCCGGGTTCGCCACTGCCGGAATCAAACTCAGCGACGACGACTTTGCCGGCATCCTGACCGAGACGATCCAGCATGCCACCCGGCTGAAGGCCCGTGCCGAAACCGCCGAGCAGCTCGTCGAGATAGCGGTGCCACGCCTCGAGCTTCCCAACATGGCCGACGGTGTGGATCTGGGCAGCCTGTATGAAATGGCCGAAACGCTTGCGCGGCAGGGGGTTCGATGAGCACGGCACCACCCACCCTCGACATGGCCGACATCCTGGCCGACACCAGCAACCGTGTGGTGGTCTGCTGCGGCGCGGGCGGGGTCGGCAAGACCACCGCCGCCGCCGCGATGGCCCTGCGCGCGGCCGAATACGGGCGCACCGTCGTGGTGTTGACGATCGACCCGGCCCGTCGGCTCGCTCAGGCGCTGGGTATCGACGATCTGGGCAACTCGCCGCAGCGGGTCTCGCTGGCGCCGGAGGTGCCGGGAGAACTGCACGCGATGATGCTCGACATGCGGCGCACGTTCGACGAGATGGTGGTGAGCTACTCGGGACCCGAACGTGCACAAGCGATCCTGGATAACCAATTCTACCAGACCGTGGCGACGTCACTGGCCGGCACGCAGGAATACATGGCGATGGAAAAGCTCGGCCAGCTGCTGTCCCAGGACAAGTGGGATCTGATCGTCGTCGACACGCCGCCGTCACGCAACGCACTGGACTTCCTCGACGCACCGAAACGGTTGGGCAGCTTCATGGATAGCCGGCTGTGGCGGTTGCTGCTGGCTCCCGGCCGCGGGATCGGCAAGCTGATCACCGGCGCAGTCGGGCTGGCGATGCGAGTGATATCGACCATCCTTGGCTCGCAAATGCTTGCCGACGCATCGGCTTTCGTGCAGTCACTGGACGCGACGTTCGGCGGGTTCCGCGAGAAGGCGGACCGGACCTATGAGCTGCTGCGGCGACGCGGCACCCAGTTCGTCGTGGTGTCGGCCGCCGAGCCCGACGCGCTGCGGGAGGCGTCTTTTTTCGTTGACCGACTGTCACGGGAAGGAATGCCGCTGGCCGGGCTGATCCTCAACCGGACGCATCCGACGCTGTGCTCGTTGACGGTCGAGCGTGCGGTCGACGGCGCCGAGGAGCTGGAGGCCGACGATCCCGACTCGCTGGCCGCCGCGGTGCTGCGCATCCACGCCGATCGCGGGGTCACCGCCAAGCGCGAGGTGCGGCAGCTGTCGCGGTTCACCGGCGCCAACCCGCACGTGCCGATCGTCGGGGTGCCATCGCTGCCCTTCGACGTCTCCGACCTGGAGGCATTACGCGCGATCGCCGACCAACTCACCGCCGCAAAAAAGGCGGCCTAGGAAACCCCAGCAAAATCTGGAAAGCGCGCTAGACGGCGCTGCGGTGCTTGCGCTGGGCGGCGAAGAAATCGGACCAGGAAACAACCTCGGGATGCTGCTTCAGCAGCGCGCGTCGCTGGCGCTCGGTCATTCCGCCCCAGACGCCGAACTCGACGCGGTTGTCGAGCGCGTCCGCACCGCACTCGGCGATGACCGGGCAATGTCGACAGATCACGGCCGCTTTGCGCTGCGCGGCGCCCCGGACGAACAGCTCGTCGGGGTCAGAGGATCGACACAATGCTTGGGAGACCCATGCGATGCGAGCTTCGGCCGCGCCGGCGGAGATCGAATTGGATAGGGTGGTTGTCGTCATCCTCCGCGCGGCAGGCCGTGTAGCTGACACCAGCGATCCCCTTCGTTCCGGCCGCCGCTAAGGCGGGGTCCCCGGCGGCGATCGCAAAATGCGACCCACGCCACATTCCTCAGGCAACTGTTACCTGAATCGCATTGTGTGTTCAAACTAGGTGGTCAGGTATCGTTTGCGCAACAGTTTGGCAAAGGGTTTTTTGGGACGACCGTCTAGTCCAAGGTTCATCGCGTATCCTTCGCCGCCCCGCGGGCCAGTCGCAAAAGCAACGCTCTGTTGACGCGCAGGCTAATTATGCTGCGACGATGCACCGTAGCGAATAGGGCCGAAAGACACCAGTACTCTGTTATGCATGCCGGAGCGCCCGCCGACCGCGGTGACGGTCGTCAAGCTCGTGTGGTGCTGTCTTTTGGCGAGCGTCGTGGCGGCCGCGCTGATGTTCCCCTTCGTCGGCGGGTTCGGCCTGATGTCCAACCGGGCCACCGACGTCGTCGCGAACGGCTCCGCGCAATTGGTCGAGGGCGACGTGCCACAGGTGACGACGATGGTGGACGCGGCGGGCAACCCGATCGCGTGGCTGTACTCGCAGCGGCGGTTCGAGGTGCCTAGCGATCAGATCGCCGACACGATGAAGCTGGCAATCGTCTCGATCGAGGACAGAAGGTTTGCCGAGCACAACGGCGTCGACTGGAAGGGCACACTTACCGGCCTGTCCGGATATGTCTCCGGAAACCTCGACACCCGCGGCGGCTCCACGATCGAACAGCAGTACGTCAAGAACTATCAGCTGCTGATCCTCGCCCAGACCGATGCGGAGAAGCGCGCAGCGGTGGAGACCACGCCCGCGCGCAAGCTCCGCGAGATCCGGATGGCGCTGACCCTGGACAAAACGTTCAGCAAGCCGGAGATCCTGACCCGCTACCTGAACCTGGTGTCGTTCGGCAACGGCGCCTTCGGCGTACAGGACGCCGCGCAGACCTACTTCGGCATCGACGCCTCCCAGCTGAACTGGCAGCAGGCCGCGCTGCTCGCCGGCATGGTGCAGTCCACCAGCGCGTTGAACCCCTACACGAATCCCGACGGTGCACTGCAGCGGCGGAACGTCGTGCTGGACACGATGATTGAGAACCTGCCGGGAAAGGCCGACGAGCTACGCGCCGCAAAGGCCCAGCCGCTGGGCATCCTGCCCCAGCCCAACGAGCTGCCGCAGGGCTGCATTGCCGCCGGCGACCGCGCATTCTTCTGCGACTACGTGCTGCAATACCTGGCCCGCGCAGGCATCAGCAAGGACCAGGTCGCGCGCGGCGGATACCTGATCAAGACCACGCTCGACCCCAAGGTGCAGGCCTCGGTCAAGCAGGCCGTCGACAACATCGCCAGCACCACCCTCGACGGTGTCGCCAGCGTGATGAGCGTGATCAAGCCGGGTAAGGACTCCCACTCGGTGATGGCGATGGTCAGTAACCGCACGTACGGCCTCAACAGCGACGTCAGCGAAACAATGCAGCCCCAGCCGTTTTCGCTCGTCGGCGACGGCGCAGGCTCGATCTTCAAGATCTTCACCACCGCTGCCGCACTGGACATGGGCATGGGCATCAACGCGCAACTGGAGGTGCCCGGCTTCTTCCAGGCCAAGGGCATGGGCAGCGGCGGCGCGCCGGGTTGCCCGCGTGAGATGTGGTGCGTGCGCAACGACGGCAGCTACCGCGGCTCGATGAACGTGACGGAGGCGCTGGCGGTCTCGCCGAACACCGCGTTCGCCCGGCTGATCCAACAGATCGGCGTGCCCCGCGCGGTGGACATGGCTGTCAAGCTCGGCATGCGGTCGTACGCCGATCCCGGCACGGCGCGGGCGTATGACCCGGAAAGCAACGAGAGCCTCGCCGACTTCGTCAAGCGGCAGAACCTCGGGTCGTTCACGCTTGGGCCGATCGAGATCAACCCGCTCGAGTTGTCCAATGTTGCCGCCACGCTGGCCTCCGGCGGTGTGTGGTGCCCACCCAGCCCGATTGACAAGATATTCGACCGCAAAGGCAACGAGGTCTCCGTCACGACCGAGACCTGTGATCAGGTCGTGCCCGAAGGCCTCGCCAACACGATGGCGAACGCGATGAGCCACGACGCCCTGGGCAACGGCACCGCGGCCGGTTCGGCGGGCGGGTCGGGCTGGAGCCTGCCGGTGTCCGGCAAGACCGGCACCACCGAGGCCCATCGATCGGCGGGGTTCGTCGGGTTCACCAGCAACTACGCCGCGGCCAGCTACATCTTCTCCGACTCGGCCACACCGACCGACCTGTGCTCCAGCCCGCTGAGGGAGTGCGGCAGCGGCAATCTTTACGGCGGCAGCGAACCGGCCCGCACCTGGTTCACGGCGATGAAGCCGATCGCCAACGACTTCGGGGACGTGCATCTGCCGCCTACCGATCCTCGCTACGTCGACGGCGGCCCGAACTCCCGCGTTCCGAGCGTCAGTGGCCTCACCGTCGACGAGGCGCGCCAGCGCATCAAGGATTCCGGTTTCCAGGTCGCCGACCAGCCGTCAACGGTCAGTAGCGGAGCGTCCTACGGCACGGTCGTCGGCACCTCGCCCAGCGGCCAAACCATCCCCGGCTCGATCATCACGATCAACATCAGCAATGGCGTCCCGCCGGCGCCGCCGCCACCGCCACCACCCGCAGGCATACCCGGCCTGCCGCCGATCGCCGGCTCGACGGTCGTGGAGATCCCCGGCCTGCCGCCGATCACGGTCCCGGTGCTGGGGCCGCCACCGCCGCCGGGTGCGCCGCCGCCGTAGCGCTCGCACGTGCCGGCCCTCGACAGCCAGTAGGCTGCCTGCATGACTTCGGCATTACCCATCCTGAAGAGAACCGCGGCGGTCACCGCAGGCTCGGCCCTCGCCTGGATCGGGTACGCCTCGGTAATCGAGCGCAACGCGTTCGTCGTGCGCGAGGTCACAATGCCGGTCCTGACGCCGGGGTCGTCCCCGCTGCGGGTGCTGCACATCAGCGACATTCACATGCGTCCGAACCAGCGGCACAAGCAGGCCTGGCTGCGGGAGCTCACGCGCTGGGAACCCGACATGGTCGTCAACACCGGTGACAACCTGGCCCACCCGCGTGCCGTCCCCGCGGTGGTGCAGACGCTCGGCGATCTGCTCGGCCTGCCCGGTCTGTTCGTGTTCGGCAGCAACGACTACTTCGGCCCGCAGCTGAAGAACCCGGCGCACTACATCACCAATCCGGGTCATCGGGTGCACGGCCAGCCGCTGCCTTGGCAGGACCTGCGGGCGGCGTTCACCGAGCGCGGATGGGTCGACATGACGCACACGCGTCGCGAGTTCGAGGTCGCGGGCCTGCGGATCGCGGCCGCAGGCGTAGACGACCCGCACATCGGCCGCGACCGCTACGACACCATCGCGGGGCCGGCCAGCCCGGCCGCGAATCTCCGCCTGGGCCTGACACATTCGCCGTACCCACGGGTGCTGGACCGGTTCGCCGCGGACAATTACCAGCTGGTGCTGGCCGGCCACACCCACGGCGGCCAATTGTGTCTGCCGTTCTACGGCGCGATAGTCACGAACTGCGACCTGGACCGGTCACGCGCCAAGGGGCCGTCGCGGTGGGGTTCGACGATGCAGTTGTACGTATCGGCGGGGATCGGCACGTCGCCGTACGCGCCGCTGCGGTTCTGCTGCCGACCCGAGGCCACGCTGCTCACACTCGTCGCAACACCGACGGGCGGCCGCGAGGCCGGGTCACGGACGACCCAGTCCCATCCAGCAGCTGCCGTGCGGTGAAACAGACGGGCCGCAAAGGCGGCGGCCCGGCGGCTCCGGCCGCCGTCGCGATGCACGACCGCCCGCGCGACTGGGTCGACAAGGCGGTGCGCCTCATCGAGGCCGATTCACGCCGCAGCGCCGACACCCACCTGCTGCGATACCCGCTGCCGGCGGCGTGGTCGACGACCGTCGACGTCCAGCTCTACCTCAAGGACGAGACGACCCACATCACCGGCAGCCTGAAGCACCGGCTGGCGCGGTCACTGTTCCTCTACGCGTTGTGCAACGGATGGATCACCGAGAACACCACGGTGGTCGAGGCGTCGTCGGGGTCGACGGCGGTGTCCGAGGCGTACTTCGCGCAGCTGCTGGGCCTGCCGTTCATCGCCGTGATGCCGGCCTCGACGAGCCACGCCAAGGTCGCATTGATCGAAGCCCAAGGCGGCAGATGCCATTTCGTCGAGGAGTCGGGGCAGGTGTACGCCGAGGCCGAGCGGCTGGCCACCGAAACCGGCGGGCACTACCTTGACCAGTTCACCAACGCCGAGCGAGCCACCGACTGGCGCGGCAACAACAACATCGCGGAATCCATCTTCACGCAGCTGTGCGAGGAGCAGCATCCGGTTCCGGAGTGGATCGTGGTCGGCGCGGGTACCGGCGGAACGAGCGCGACGATCGGCCGCTATATCCGCTACCGCCGCTACGCGACCCGGCTGTGCGTGGTGGATCCGGAGAATTCGGCGTTCTTCCCGTCGTACGCAACGGGCCGACGCGATGTGGTCACCGGAATCTCGTCACGCATCGAGGGGATCGGACGGCCGCGGGTCGAGCCGTCGTTTCTTCCCGACGTGGTGGACCGGATGGTCGTCGTTGCCGATTCAGCGTCGATCGCGGCCGCGCGGCACGCCAGCGCAGTGCTGGGCCGCAGGGTCGGGCCGTCCACGGGCACCAATCTCTGGGGAGCGTTCGGCCTGCTGGCCGAGATGGTGGCCGCGGGCCGCAGCGGCTCGGTGGTCACGCTGCTCGCCGACAGCGGCGACCGTTACGCCGACACCTACTTCGACGACGACTGGCTTGCGCAGCACGAACTCGACCCGTTGTGCGCCGCCGAGGCGCTCGCGGAGTTCGAGCGATCCGGCCGCTGGACCTGATCGGGCGGCGAGTCGTCGGGCGCCGGACCACGGTCGGCCGTCAGAAACAGCCATAGTGCCGCCAACCCGAAGAAACCGCCGTACAGCGCGGCTCCTAACCCAGTCATGGTGCTCTACTCCTTCGCGCCGGCTCTCGCATGCCGGTTAGTATGCACAACGCCACCGACACCCCATATCCATCCCGAAATATCCATCCCGAAGCGGATGATCGGTCACGTCAGCATGCGATCGACCACATTGTGACCGGCGACTACGTTGCGGGTAGGGAGGCGCTCCGTCACGAGCTGACACGTCCTGCGGACCGCCAGCAACCCGCCGCTAGCTGTACTCGGCGCCCCCGCGTGAGGCCTGCCGGCGTTTGGCGCCGCGACAGACCGGTGCGATACGCTGGCGTGGCTTCACGCGGGGTGTGGCGCAGCTTGGTAGCGCGCTTCGTTCGGGACGAAGAGGCCGTGGGTTCAAATCCCGCCACCCCGACTCATGTTCCAGCAAGTCCGAGCCGCTATCGGCCATGCCGGCTAGGGGCGCTTTGTTCGGTCCCCGTCCGCAGCTGGTCAGCAGTAACTGCGAGGGCGGCCTGACGCGCCTGGGCTTCCGCGCGCTTGTCGAACGATTTGGCATTCTGGAGGCCCTGATCGTCGACAAACCGGGCCATCCATCGCTTGCCCGTGCCTGGGGGCGCCCGGTGATGTCGGGATTGAGCGAGTAACTACGCCTCGCCGGTCTCCACCCCCGTTTAAGGGGTGTGCCCACGGGGTCCTCCATCGTGACCTCGCCCGGCACGACCCGCTTCCAGTGCGCGAGCCATGCCTCCTTGTCACCGGCGTTCCACAATTCGACGTGCCGCTCGACCGCGGTGCGGATCTCCTCAGCAGTGGGTGCTGACATGTCGTTCCTCCTGGTGTGGTCCCTGTCTGATCGCGATCGCGTCGGGCGTGGTATCCACGCCCGGCATCGCTGACTCGACCTTTGATCAGTCGCACTCAATTCACGGACCCCCATCCCCGGCGCGCGGAAGGGATGCAAGCCCTCATCCGATGAGCATTACGCCGCTGGACGAGCTTGCGTAAGGTGTTCGACTACCTCAATTTGCCGGGGTCGGTCATTGGAACCTACGAGCGAAGAAACCGCGTCAGGTGGGTTGGCGTTCAAGCAGGGCGGGGTGTCCGTCGGGTCCGACCGGGATCGGGTAGTAGCTGTGGTGGGTGTCAGGGTCGACGGCCACCACGTGTGCACCGTCGGCGAGGTGATCATTGCCGGTGACGCCGAGTTGGTGGTCGTGCAGGGCGAGGACCGTTACCCAACCGCTCTCGGCGGCGACGTAGAGCCGGTGCGCGCCCAGATCGTAGGCAAGAACATCGGGGCCGTCGCCTACCGGGTTGGTGCCGGTCACCTGTGCTGATGCAAGATCCACGGTGAGCAACGCGGCATTGCCGTCGCAGGCGACGAACGCCAACCGATTACCGGGGGCCAGCGCCAGCCCGTGCGAGTGGTTGCAGCCCGGCAATGGCACCGTCTTGGTCACCACAAGGGTCGCGGGATTGATCAGCGCGAGTTCGTTTTTGCCCTGGACGGCCACCAGCATCTGATCGGCGGTCGGGTCGTAGGCCACGTTGCCGGCTTCCCCGCCCAAGGCCACGGTGCCGCGCACAGCCGCGGTGCCGGCGTCGATCACGGTCTCCGAGCCGCCGGTTTCGTTGGTCGTCCAGATCGCCGCGCGGTACGGATCGTAGGCCAGCCCGTCGGGGTAGTCGCCGGTCGGCGCGTGCCCGATCTGTTTGCCGGTGTCCTCGTTGAGGATGACCATGGAGTTGGTGCCGGTGGCGGTCGCGTACACCCGGTGCAGGTCGGGAACGACCAGCACTCCGTGGACCTGGGGAAGGTGGCCGATCGTCCGCACTACCCGATGGCCGCGAACATCCACCTCGACGACCTCCCCGGCCCCCAAGTGCGCGATGAACAACAACCCATTCTCGGGATCCAAACTGGCGTAGTCGAACCGCGAATTGTCACCTGGCAGCGCCATCTCGCCAACCACCTGCAACGGCAGCGCCGATCGCGAAACCTGAGGCCGCGCCGAATTATTCATCATTGTCAGCCCGACGACGATCGTCGCCGCGACCAGCACGACAACCCCGGCTCCGACAGCCAGCATGACCCAGCCCGAGCGTGGACGCGGCGGGGTGCTGCGTCCTGGTGAGCTCATCAGTCTGTCAACGTTTCCGGTTGCGCGGCGGTTCGCGCACCCAGCAGGCCTCCGTCGATGGCATGCCTGCTGGGCAGCTAAAACGTTCTAGGTCAGTAGGGCGTCACGCGTCGCCGCTTAGATGCACGCGCTACCGGTGACATATCCCCACGGACCGGTGGCGCTGACGCACGCGGAGGGTCCCCAACCCCACCCGGGCCCCCCGCCGCCCCACCAGGGCCCGCCCTGGTCGTCGCCGTCGCCCCAGTGCCCATGTCCATGTCCATGTCCATGTCCCCAGCCCCAGCCTCCATCGCCGTCATCTTGTTGCCACGGTGTCCCTGGTGTGCCGGGGGAAGTTGGGACGGCATTCGCCATGCCCGAGCCCAGTCCTAGAGCGGTAAAGCCAAAAGCGCCGGTGATAGCGGCCGCGGCCAAAATCCTCTTGAGATTCACCATGCACCTCCTGGTGCCAAATCAGGCTTCGGTCCATCTCGTAAGCCCTGCCTCAATGTTCCTCTCATGAGCGCATAGACGAAAGGGACTTTGGGCCTGCGACGGCTGGCCTGAATGGCCAAGACGCGATGCGCTCGAGTGGCCGGGTGGCGGCGATCGGGGGCTGGGCCGGCGAAGAAGGCCACCGGCGCGGTCAGGACCGCCAGAGCCAATCCGCCAGCAAAGATCAATCGTCGCCTTCTTGCAAAATGGGCTGGTGGTCGTGAGTTTCCAAAACCCACCCTGCCGTGCTGCCGACTTGCTAGGTTCTGTTGACGCGTTCGTAACGGAACGGAAACGCAATATGGACACCAAACTGATGGCCCGCGCCGCGGCTGCGGCTGCCACCCTCGCCATCGCGGCCGCATTCGCTGTCAGCTGCTCTCACGCCAAACAAGCCGGCAGTGCAGCGTCCAGCGCCGCAAGCGCAGGGGCAAGTGCGGCGTCCAGCGTCGCAAGTGGAGCGTCCAGCGCGGTGTCATCCGTGTTGGTCGGCGCACCCACCACCATGAACGTGCCCGGCGTCGGCAATGTGACACTCGACGGAGCGACTGCGGCGAAGTACCAGCAACTCGGCGGCGAGGCGGCACTGGGCCTGCCAACCGGCCAGCCCGAAAAGGTGGGCAACGGCACGGCCCAGGCATTCGCCAAGGGCACCATCTATTCCTCGCCGTCGACCGATGCGCAACTGGTTCGGGGCGAAATCTTGAAGGTGTACCTCGCCCAGGGCGGGCCGGCCGGTCCGCTGGGCTTCCCGACGAACGATGAGTCCGAGGCCGCGGGTGGTCCCGATATCCCCAACGGCGGCTGGATCAGCGAATTCGAGCACGGTTCAATCAGCTGGCTCAACCAGGGCGACGGCACCTTCAAGGAAACTGTCACCCCGAAGTAGGTGCCGCCTCTGAAGCGGTCACCTACCGCCGTTGCCTGCCGTGAGCCGGACCCGGAACTTGCCGCTCCTGTCTCTGGTGAGCTCGAACTTGCCCGCCACAGGCGATCTTCACTACGTGTGGAGCCTGACCCGATTTCGGGGACAGTGGTTGTGTGGCAATTGAGTATGTCCTAGCCGCTGGCGGCATTGCTAGTCGTGGCGCGAACGTGGTTGTCGATTCGGGTGGATCTGGTGAGTGGTCGTGGTGAGGATTATTGGCCGCGGCCGGGGCGGATCTTCGCGGCGGCCGGTTCGCATCGGTTCAGCAAGCTTGCGGGTGCGACGCCATCCGATTCCCACTCGTGAGTCTCGTTGGCCGGGAACGGCCGAACTTTTTCGAAGAGCGGTCGATAGCAAGGCTTTAAGACGAGAATCCAACAGTGGGCTCTCGGCGAGGTTGCAGTATGGATCCTGAGGTGATCGGCAGCGCGGTGATGCTGGCCTGCCGCGCGCCTTCGCTGCACAACAGTCAACCCTGGCGCTGGGTTGCCGAGGGTGGGTTGCTTCACCTGTTCACCGATGCCGATCGGCTGGTCCACGCCACCGACAGCACTGGCAGGGAAATGATGCTGAGCTGTGGCGCCGTCCTTGATCACCTCCGGGTGGCGATGGCAGCGGTCGGCTGGGACACCGCCGTTGAGCGGTTCCCCGATCCGCGCCGCCCCGATCATCTGGCGACGTGTGAATTTAATCCGGCACCGTTGGTCGCTGACGTCCATCGCGAGCGGGCGGATGCGATTCTTCGGCGCCGGACCGACCGCTTACCGTTCGCCGCGCCCACCGGCTGGGAGGCGTTGGAACGGCTGCTGCGCAGTGCGGTGGTCAACGATGACGTGGTGGTTGATGTGGTGCCCGACGCTGCTCGCCCACAGCTGGCTGAGGCTTCTCGGCTCACCGAGAAACTGAGGCGGCTCGATACGTCATATCAATCCGAGTTGCGTTGGTGGACATCGCCGTTCGAGCTTGAGCAAGGCGTGCCGCGCAGCGCGCTGGTGTCTGCGTCGGAGGCCGACCGCGTTGACGTGGCCCGAGATTTCCCACCCAGCGGGCGCGGGGAACGCCGCCCTGAGGTCCGTTACGACCATTCCAAGATCCTGGTGCTGTCCACCCGCGACGACGCCCGCTCCGAAGTGTTGCGGTGTGGTGAAGCGCTCTCGAGTGTGTTACTCGAGGCCACGATGGCCCGGATGGCGACATGCACACTGACACACATGACGGAGGTGACGCCCAGCCGCGAAATCATCCGCGGGCTGACCGGACAAGTCGCCCTGCCACAGCTGTTGATAAGGGTCGGCAGAACACCGGCGAAAGGACAACATTTTCCGGCCACACCCCGCCGTCCCCTGACCGAGGTGCTGGAGTTCCGCGGCTAGCGGTCGGGCATCATTCTAAGGCGTCGATGGCAGCGGGTCAAAGATCGGTGTCGAACGGCCGTACCCGGAAACTTGCTGCTCCGGTCGACACATGACGAAAGGCTATGTCTGGTGCGGATTTCGTGGTCGACGCTGACCAGGTACTGCTCTGCGGCAACGTCGCCGCCGACGTCGCTGCCCTTGGCGCCGTAGAACCCGGTCGGGTCGTCCTCGCGCGGAACGGCCGCGACGAATGTGTCGACGATCGCGGTCAGCGTCTTCCGCTGCCGAGTGTTGAATTCGATCCCCATGGTGGTGACCTCTCAAGGTCGGTTCAGATGCAGGGAAAAAGCAGAGCTCTAGAGAAGCTGCATCGATTTGGTCTCCAGGAGCTCCTCGAGTCCCCATTCGCCGAACTCCCGGCCGTTACCCGACTGCCTATAGCCGCCGAAGGGCGCATGGATGTTGAACGCCCCGTCGTTGATCTGGACCTGGCCCGCACGAATCCGGCGGGCGACCCTGACCGCGTGCTCCTCGTCACCGGAGAAGACCCCGGCGTTCAAGCCGAAGATCGAGTCATTGGCCAGTCGCGTGACCAGACTGTGTGCCGAAAGTTCATGGTAGCGAAGGTGGAGAGGTCTAACGTCGGCTGTGCGGGCGCCGAGAACTGTGCACCAGCGGCGGCCGTGCCCGGCCGCACTTTGCCCCGGGCGTCAACGGCGAAAGGCAAGCTGGTGAGCGACAATCCGAACATTCTGATCATCTGGGGCGATGACATCGGAATGAGCAACCTGAGCTGTTACACCGATGGTGTGATGGGCTACCGAACCCGCAATATCGACCGGATCGCCGAGGAGGGGGTGCGGTTCACCGACTATTACGGGGAGCAGAGCTGCACCGCGGGCCGGGCGGCTTTCATCACCGGCCAGAACCCGTATCGCACGGGCCTGACCAAAGTCGGCCTGCCCGGCGCCGCGGTGGGGCTGCAGCCGCAGGACCCCACCATCGCGACGGCATTGAAGGCGCAGGGTTATGCCACTGGGCAGTTCGGTAAGAACCACCTGGGCGACCGCGACGAGCACCTGCCCACGATGCACGGCTTCGACGAGTTCTTCGGCAACCTGTATCACCTCAACGCCGAAGAGGAACCCGAGCTGCCCGACTATCCGAAAGACCCGGCGTTTCGGGAGAAGTTCGGGCCGCGCGGGGTGCTGCACACCTGGGCGAACCCCGATGGCACCCAGCGCATCGAGGACACCGGCCCGCTGACCAAGAAGCGGATGGAGACCTGCGACGAGGAATTCCGCGACGCAGCAGTGGATTTCATCCGCCGCCAGCACGAGGCCGACACTCCGTTTTTCGTGTGGTTCAACGCCACCCACATGCATTTCCGCACCCATCCCAAACCGGAGAGCGTCGGCCGGGCCGGGCGCTGGCAGTCGGTGTATCACGACACGATGCTCGACCACGACGACCTCGTCGGCAGCCTGCTGGATCTGCTCGACGAACTGGGTATCGCCGAGAACACCATCGTGATGTACTCCACCGACAACGGCCCGCACATGAACTCGTGGCCCGACGGTGGCATGACTCCCTACCGCAACGAGAAGAACTCGAACTGGGAGGGCGCCTACCGGGTACCGGCGATGGTGCGCTGGCCAGGGCGCATCCCGGCCGGCGGGGTGCTCAACGGCATCGTCAGCCACGCCGACTGGTTCGTCACGCTGCTGTCGGCGGCCGGTGTGCCCGATATCGCCGAGCGGCTGCGCGCCGGAACGGATCTGGGTGGCACCACCTATAAGGTGCACCTCGACGGGCACGACCAGTTGCCCTACATCACCGGTGAGACCGACAAGAGCCCGCGTCAGCACTTCTTCTATGTCTCCGACGACTGCGACCTGACCGCGCTGAGGTTCGACAACTGGAAGTTCGTCTTCCTCGAGCAGCGCTGCCCGGGCACCCTCCGAATCTGGGCAGAGCCGTTCACCGAACTTCGCGTGCCGAAGCTGTTCAACTTGCGCACCGACCCGTACGAGAGGGCCGACATCACGTCGAACACCTACTACGACTGGATGATGGACCACATCTTCCTGTTCGTCCCGGCCCAGGCCTACGTCGCCGAAATGCTGCAAACGTTGGTCGAGTTCCCACAACGGCAGAAGTCGGCCAGCTTCAACCTCGACCAGGTCATGGCCAAGCTGCAGGAAGCCGCGAAAAACGACTAAGCCCTCGGGACGTCGGAAATCACACTCGGTCCCTTGTCGGCGCGCCAGCGCTGTCACAGCGGTCCCGGTGACGGGCATCGATGGACGCACTGAGTCTTTGTCGGTGCCATCCCGACGACCCAGGGACTAACGATCGGTTCGCGACGCCGCTCATTCGTTGCGAGGTACTGGAAGAACTTGCCATCAGGGTTCGTTCCTGAGCCAGGCGTGTCCGTTGCGCCGCGAGTCGAGTGGATGCGTCGAGGGGTTCTTCTGCCACTGCTCCTCGTCAGCCTTTGCGTTGAGGCGGCGGCTTCGCGCCCATGGGCACCGCCCAGACTGCCACCGCCGGCACGACGATGCCACACCCTTGGCCGAGATCGCTCCCGACTTGGTTAAGGGACGGGACAACATCGTTGATGGTGTCATTTCGGAAACCCAACGGAGCCAGAGGGGTTGTCCATATTGGTTGGGAAAACACAGGTTCCGTCGATCACTACTGCACCATCCGGGCCCCGCCACCGCCACCACCGGGCCCCGACGTCACCGCCTGCGCCGATGTCAGCGGTCGCCACGTCAGCGTCGGCGGCTGCGGCTAGCCCTCTCATCCCGGGGTGTCAGCTATAAGATCGCAAACTCCCCGAATAACAGACCGGACATAGCGCGACCCTGGCCAAGCGGCAGCATCACACCGAAAACGCGCACCCCCGATCACAACTCACACTCAGCGCGCACACAGCTCGCTCAGTCCTGAGCAGCGCGCTGGTCGTCGATGAAGCCGCAGCGGAGCAAAATCAGCACTCTGACAACCAGCACCCAGGCGGGAAACGCCAATGTCAGCCACATGGAAACGTCACCGGCGATCAGCAGCCCGAGCGCGACCAGATAGCTGACCCCGACCAGCCACCGCGGCATCAGCCCGGTCTTGAGCCAGATGGTTGCCAGCGAAATCATGAACACCGCCGCCATCCGGATTGCGTAGGTTTTGGCGGCCGAGACCACAATCATCTTGCCGAAGGCGATCACCTCGACATGCGCGGCGGGATCGGTGACGCCGGTGTTGCTGGCGATTAAGCCCGCGGCGACGGCGGTCGAGACGAGATCATCGCAAGAAACAGCAGACCGCTGCCCAGCAACACCGATGCGAAGAACCGATCCTCATAGCGTCCGAGGTTGTCACGCACGACACCGATGAACCACAGAAAGGTGATACCGCCAAACGGCATCAGCTTCGCCGCGGTCAGAATTCCGCCCCGCTGGGAGCTGAGCCATTCCGCCGAATCACCGACTCCCTCAGGCATTTTGACGCGGACCACGATCAGCGTCGCGCCGAAGAGCACGGCGAAGAACGCTCCCGCTAAGGCCGCCGCTCGCGGCGTCGTCAACTGGTGCAAGCTCGGCCTTGCTGCGTGTGAAGGCTCGTTCGGTGAGGACACCGGCACATCGTGTCAGAGGCGGCGCGTACGTGGGCGAATCGACCGGCACGACCGGCGCGGCCAGTCATATCGACCGGTCACCCGGCCTGGAAGTCTGCCGGCGCCCATCTTCGAGGCGGGAGTTGCTGCCCGCTGTCGGTCCCTGCGAGACGGCTCTGGCGATTGCTCCGATTTGTCATTCGCGACAATAACTTCCGCGGTTGTGATTAGCTAACGATTGTCGATGACCGTTCGAACACTGGATAAAGGGAGCTCACGCATGTTGCTGTCAGGACGTGCCATGCGAGGCGCATTGGTGGGAGTAATCGGTTCGGGAGCGACGGCCGGCGCGATGCTGTTTGGGGGCGCGCCGTTGGCGTTTGCGCAACCCTCGCCCGCCCCGCCGCCTCCAGCTCCCGCTGCCCCGCCGCCTGGGTGCACGGCCGCCGATCTGGCGCAGGCGTCGGGCACGGTCGGGACGGCGATGGGGGACTACCTGTTCAGCCACCCGGACGTCAACGACTTCTTCACCAGCCTTCGTGGGAAGCCGAATGAGGAGATTCGCGGCGACGTCCAGACCTACATGAACGCCCACCCTCAGGTTGAGTCCGACATCAACGGGATCCGCCAACCCCTCACCGACCTGAGGAATCGCTGCGATTACCAACCCAATCTGGGTCAATAGCCACCTAAGTGGTGTTGGGCCCGACAACCGCGTCGACATAAATACGGCAGTCACGCCGGTGAGGAGACCAGCAACATGAGTCATTGGACACGGTCATGGACCGTCACGGCGGCGACGGTCTTGGCGCTCGCGGCTGTCCCCGGGGCGATCGTCATTATTCAGGTACCCGGGGTCGCCAAGGCCGACGTATGCGCAAGCGCCGGCCGCCGGGTATCTGTGAGTGGCTGTGCGAACATAGCCGACGCCGTGGCGCCTTACGTTCCGCCGCCGGCGTACTACGCCCCAATGCCGTACGACCCGCCACCGCCGCCGAACGTCAGCGGATGTGTGAGCTACAACGGCCGATGGGTCAACGCCGCCGGGTGCAACTAAGCCCCTACCGCTTGCGAGGAGCACTGTGAGCGAATTGTTTGGTACGGAAGCCGGGGACTCATGGCCGCATACGCTGGCTCACCGCACCAGATAGTGCGGATGACTGCTCATCACGTGTGGCTTCACAAGCGGTCCCGGTGACGGGCGTCGACGGACGCGCTGGTTCTTTGTCGGTGGAACCGATTCTGCACAGACAGCATCGACATCCAGCGTCTTGATCCTGCTTGATCAACCCGCGAAAATCCGGAGCGTTCCCCGGACCCTTAAATTGTCCCGCCGCCATGGCGAGTAGGCTCCGCCGGCAATCGGAGCCGTGCCCAAAGCCAGTCCGGCCATACCAGACACACGCCATCTCCTCCGTAGCCCCATCAGCACCACGGCGAGCGTTCGAATGGTTTCGTTGCCCGCTCGCGAAGGCCGCGGCGTCCACCGCACCAGCCCGGTGGCCAACCTGTCCTCCGCGGACGCGTCGCGGACACGGTCATTGTTCACTTAACCGACCGTTGTGCGGCCGGGTCTATCCCACTCAACGGCTCCGATAAGCGCCGCAATGGGCGTTGCCCAGGTGTCAGTTCCCGACGCAGGCGCCCCCGCTGACGTATCCATGCCTGCCCGTGGCGGTGACGCACGCGACGCCCTCGGGTTGTGGTGGCGGTGGTGGTGGCGGGGGTGGCGCCAAAACGTCGACGCACACTCCGACGTTGTTGAGAACCTGCCCGTTCACACAGACATCGGCCCTGCTCATCGCGGGTGATGCGATGGTCACGATGGCCACCGGAGCCGCCAGCGCCATCACGGCCCCGGCAGTCGCGGCCCAGATCCGTATCCAATAACTCATTTTCGTCTCCTCGTCGTGCGGGCTAGACGAGACGGGATTGTCGGGTCGTAGCCGCTTGTGTGCGGGTGTGTTCCACTCGCCTCGGAATCGCCTAGCGCGGCAACATTTATTGCCGTGCCATTGCGACCATGAGCCTGTCCTCGGCTTTGATCAGGTGGTCTTGGCTGTCGTCGCCGATATCGATTTGCACCCAGTCGATCTCACCGTTGAACTTGTTGCCGGTGGGGCCATAGTCCGGAGACGCCGGTGAGCCGGTGTCGGCACCGACGTCGCAGGCTTCGTCGGCGGAGTACATCATCGGCTGGGTCCGTTCGACGCGACCGCTGCCCACGGCTTTGCCGTCGGAATACAGCGTGACCTCGCCGCCCTTGGCGAGACCGCCGCCGTCGTACTTGAATTCCATGCGCACCTGGTGTTTTCCGGGTGGGATGGGGGTGTCGGCGGTGATCATGTAGTGCTGGATGCCGAAGAAGTTGTAGCAGTACTTGAGCTTGTCTTCGGAGACGTACAGCGCCCAGCCGCCCACACTGCCTCCCTGGGTGATGATCACGCCCGTGGCGCCCGAATCGGGCACGGTGATGTTGGCAGTCACCGCATACGACTTGTTCTTAAGCGTGAGCACGCAGTTCTCGCTGACCCGCATGCCGGGGAACAGCAACTGGCTGTTGCCGCGAATGAGTTGGGGGCGCCCGGCGAGGTCGGGATTGAGGCGTTCCACTCTGCGGTCGTCCAGCGGCACCACATTGTATTTGACCGCCTCGATGAGCCACAGCCGCTGCATGTCGGCGAGCTTTTCGGGGTTTTGTGCGGCCAGGTTGTGGGCCTGGGTCCAGTCGTCGGGCCCGTAGAGCTCCCAGGTGTCGTCGTCAAAAGGTGGCAGCGAAGCGTCCATTTTCCAGGGCGTGCTGTGTCTTGTCACCGCCGTCCAGCCCTTGTAATAGATGCCGCGGTTGCCGAACATCTCGAAGTACTGGACCTCGCGTGTCTCGGGCGCATCGCTGTCGCGCAGGGTGGGCAACATGCTGACACCCTCCAGCGGCGCCTGCTGGATGCCGTTCACCGAGGTCGGTGCGGGTAGTCCGGCCGCCACCAGGATGGTCGGGGCGACATCGATCACATGGTGGAACTGGTTGCGCGCCTTGCCCTTGTCGGCGAAGCCGTTGGGCCAGTGGACGATGGTGCCGTTGCGGGTGCCGCCCCAGTGGGAGGCCACCTGCTTGGTCCACTGATACGGCGTGTTCATGGCATGCGCCCAGCCGACCGCGTAGTGGTTGTAGGCCTTCGGGGTGCCGAAGTCGTCAATCTTGGACAACAGGAACTCCGTCGTCTCGATACCCGGCATCCCGTTCAGCATGGCCATTTCGTTGAAGGAGCCCTGCAGGGTGCCTTCGGCTGAGGCGCCGTTGTCGCCGATGATGTAGTAGATCAGCGTGTCGTCCAGCACGCCCAGGTCTTCTAGTGCGTCGACGATCCGGCCCACCGCGTGGTCGGTCTGCTCGAGGAAGCCTGCGTAGATCTCCATCTCGCGGGCGAGCACGGGTTTGAGCTCCTCGGGCATGTCGTCCCAGGCCGGGATTTCGGCGTGCCGCGGGGTCAGCTCGGCGTCGTTCGGCACCACGCCCAGCTCCTTCTGCCGTGCGAGTGTCTTCTCGCGCTGTGCGTCCCAGCCCTCGTCGAACTTGCCCCTGTACTCGTCGGACCATTCCTTGGGCACGTGGTGCGGGGCATGGGTGGCGCCGGGCGCCCAGTACATGAAGAAGGGTTTGTCGGGCATCATCGCCTTCTGCTGGCGCACCCAGATGATGGCGCGATCGGCGAGGTCCTCGGTGAGGGTGTATCCCTCCTCGGGTGTCTTTTCCGGCTCCACCGGTGCGGTGCCCTCATAGAGGGCGGGGTAGTACTGGTTGGCCTCGCCACCGATGAAACCGTAAAAGTGCTCGAAGCCTGAGCCGGTCGGCCACTGGTGAAACGGCCCCACCGGGGAGACTTCCCAGACCGGCACCTCGTGGCACTTGCCGAACTGAGCCGTCGAGTAGCCGTTGAGCCTCAGGGTCTCGGCGATGGGCGCCTTGTCCTTGGGCCGGATGCTGCTATTGCCCGGCGCCGAAGTCGCTATCTCGGTGATGCCGCCCATGCCTACCGAGTGATGGTTGCGCCCGGTCAGCATTGCTTGGCGGGTAGGCGAGCACAGCGCGGTGGTGTGGAAACGGTTGAGCTTCAACCCGCCCGCGGCCAGCCGCTCGGCAACAGGACAATTGCATGGCCCGCCGAAGGCCGATGACGCACCGAAACCGACGTCGTCGATCAGCACGATCAGCACGTTAGGCGCGCCCTCGGGCGGCCGCAGCGGAACGATCGGTGGGTATGTGGTGTCCGGGTCCTTCGCGTCATACGTCGTCACACCGACATGCTTGACGTCGGGAATGGGCAAGATGTCGCGCCGCACCGGGGCCGGCCTCGGTGCGGCCGGCTCGCCGTTAGATGCGGCGGCGGGCTTGTGACCGTTGGGTTGTGCTGCTGAATCAGCCATGACTGGACCTTTCTTAACGAGCTTGGGGTTGCACAGGCGCCATCGCGATCTGTGCGACGACGGCGTTGGGATTGAGAGCGCACAATGAGCCGCTGCGCGTATTCGAAAAGCGCAGGCTCCTCCGGGCGGGCCGGTTGAGGCTCAGCCTGTACAGAGGTGAGCCGCAGCGTCCGAACTGTCGGTGGCCGGAGGTGTTCAGCACAACGAAAAGCTAGCTGGCGCAATGGTTCTTGAGCACCTCATGCGGCCAACAGGAATCGTGCGTGGCTTGTACTGGGTCACGTTCATCTCGCGCCTCCTCTCATCGGAAGGCATGACCGCGGTGTGGGCGGCTACTTCGCGAGCACTTCTGCGTGGGCCCAATACCCCACACTAGGCCGTCTCATCGACAAAAGCCCGTTGATGACAAACATCCGCAGAACTCGCCGGTCAACACCGCCGCGGCCGTCCCGGCATGCGGCATACCACAGAACGCACACGGTTTCCGAAAACGAAACCCGTCGCGCGCATTCAGATCTCGCTGTCGGCGAACGGACAACCAACATTCAGGGAACAAGGAGCCGGAACGCTCACACCACCGGCGGCTTCGAGGGGATCGACCCCACGCGGGGGGTTGTCGCGTGGGCACCCGGCTTGACCGGGATTCCTGCCATCGCCCGCTCGGCCATCGCCGTAATCGTCAGGCTCGGATTCACACCGGGATTGGCCGGGATGACCGCACCATCGCAGACAAGGAGGTTCTTGTAGCCGAACACTCGATGCTCGCGGTCGACAACGCCCTGCTCGGGGGTGTCGGCCGCTACCGCACCGCCCAGTATGTGTGCGGTGATCGGCATGTTGAACAGCGCTTCGGTCAGCCAACTCTGCGCTGTCCCACCGGTCCGGTCGGCGAGCCGGCGGGCGACGTCGTTGGCCACCGGCAGGAAAGTGGGGGTCGGGTTGTCCGGATCCTGGCGGGTGGTGAGCCGCAGCCGCCGGCCGAGTATCCGCCGCTTTGGCACCGGCAGCCGTCTGGGGTAACCCCAAAACAGTCACTTCTGACTATTTCGGGGAACTGAGCATCTCAATGGCATTTCCAAAGCCGCGCCCCAACGATCTTCTGCGGATGATCACGGTCGAAAGTCAGTTCATCGTCGACCATGCCGCCACGCAGCTCTCCGGCACTTTTCAGCACGGCTGGGTGAGCGCCAATGTCCACGCCGCGGACGTGCTGGGCCAGGCGATAGTGCGCGCCGGTGGCCATTGACACGATGGCGCGGTAGGGGAAATCTGGATTGGCGTCCGGAGGAGGTCTGCGATGAGGCAATGGTTGCGTCGCCGGGTCGCGGTCGCCGTATTCGTCTTCGCACTGGCGTCAATGTCGGCGACGGCGCTCACGACCGGTTCGGTGGCGGTGAGCGGGGCCCAGCCTTGGTGCCCGGTCGGCTGGTACTGGGACAACTACACCAGATCGTGCCAACCCGTGCGCGCACCCACTGTCAGCGCGTGCGTTACCGCCACCGGCAGGCGTGGATACGTCACCGGCGGCGTCTGCGTCGGGAACTGATGCCGGGGCAATGCCCGTTGCGGCTGCCGGTATCTCAGGAGTTGGGTGGCGGATATAGGGATCGCGGGGTTTCGGGTGCAGTCACCTACGCGGCGGGATTAGAAGGGATTGGGCAGCATGAAGATTCCGGTGATCGCGCTCGCCGGCTTGGCGGCGACCAGCATCCTCGTGGGTGTGTCGGTCGTCGGCTGCGCCAGCAACAAGTCATCGACGACATCGTCGTCGGCATCGGCTGGTTCATCGGCCAGCAGCAGCGCGACATCGAGTGCGAGCAGCGCGGCAACCGCCGACTACACCGCTCTATTGATCAAAGCCAGCGACATCACCCTGCCCGGCGACACCTTCACCGCGCAGCCGCCGATACAAAACCCCAACGGCCAGCCCGGTGTCGCGCAGATCTTCGGCAACCAAAACGACACCCGCCACGTCGGCGTCACCATCCTCATCCTGCCCGACCCTGATCAGGCCGTGAGCGAGCTAGACGAAGAAAAGGCCGCACTCGGCGATTCCGTCAAAGGCGGAACCCCCGCACCGGCGCCGGTGGGCACCGCAGGAACGATGGTCTCGGGCACCTCACCGGATGGATCCAAGGCGGTGACCGTGTTGCTGTTCACCGAGGGCAAGGCTTTCGTCAACCTCGAATTCGACAGTCCGCCCAACGATCCTCTGCCGCCGCAATTCGTCATCGACGTCGGCCAAAAACAAGACACCGCGATCAAGAACGGACTACACGGCTAACCACGACCGCTCTTGGCTGTGGGCGTTGACCTTGGGCGGACGGCGAGCGCCGTGCAGGCAGGTTGGATGGTATCTAGCTAGTGGTGTGTCCCGTCATTGGCTGACAGTTTCGAGGGCAACGCGTCCGCGCTGAACTTTCTGCAGGATCGAGCGCCCCGATATGCCGCATGACTCAAAACGCGAAGCGGTTCAGCACGTCGTAGTTGCGGGCCGGTGTGGCGTAGAGCAGCCGCCACAGCAGCCGCACCGGCGCCGAGGGGATGCGTTCGTAGAGTGCCCCCACGGAGGACTGCTCGAGGAAGCGCAGCCGCGGGTTCCATTGCTCGATTTCGCGGGCGTCACCGATGCCCCACTTGGTGATGCCCTTGGTGAGCACCTTGGACAGCCGCGGCCCCATCGGCGACACGGTGTCGAAGACGAGCTCGCCGCCGCCGAACCGATCCGTGAGGCGCTGCAGCAGCGTGCGCACCTCGGGCTCGGTGAGATACATGACGAGTCCCTCTGCGACCATCAGCATCGGACGATCGGTGGGTATCTCGTCCAGCCACGCCTCATCGGTCACCGACGAGCCGATCATCCGGTAGCCGGCGCGGTCGTCGTAGAGCTTGCGCCGCAACGCGGTCACGTTCGGTTGATCGACGTCGAACCACTGTACGGTTGCCGGTGGATGCAGCCGGAACACCCGGGTGTCCATGCCGCACCCGAGGTGCAGCACGACGGCGTTCGGGTGACGGCGCAGGAAGTCGGTGCTCCAGTCGTCGAACTGTTTGGCGCGCATGGTGACCATGTACTGATTGGACCCCGGCCGCATGGCGCGGCGCATCCGGGCCCAGTCGTACTCGATGCGGTCCACCGCCTCGGCGGCCGCCGTGTCTCCGAGAATCGGTGCCGGCGAACGGCTTTCGTATGCCCGCAGGTACAGCGTGCACAGGTTCGTCCATTCCACCGAGCCCCATCGCACATCGCTGAAGTCGACCTTGTCCGTCTGGGTCATGGCTGTCTCCTTCTCGCCCGGTAGTCAGTCCACATCCGCATGAACTCGTCGCGGTAGGCCTGGGTGCAGAACTCGCAGAAATCGCGGAAGTCCTCGACACGCTCCCGCTGTTGGGCGCGGTCGGGGCCCAGCACCGACAGACCGAACTCGGCGGCCTCGATGCCCAGACGCATCCGCGACAGCTGCGTGCCCAGAACGTTGGTGAACCCGCCGGGCGTGACCCGGTAGAGGTGTTGACGGTTCGGGCTCGGCAACCGCTCCACCATGCCGCCTTCCTGCAGCTGGCGGGCAACGGTGCTGACCGAGGCCTTGCTCACCGACAACGCATCGGCCAGCTGGGTCAACGACTGCTGCGGCGGATCGCAGATTAGTAGCCACCCATACACGCGGCCCATGGTGCGGGAGGCGCCGAGGAACTCGAAGAACAGCCCCAGGCGGTCGACGAACTCGGCCTCCTCCGGCGACATAACCCTCCGCTAGTTCGTTCAGCACAAACTAGACGTAGTTTACATCAACCAAACAGCTCGTGGAATATCCAGCTTGACGACGCCTTCGAAGTCCTCATTCATGGTCGCGTCTCCTGCCGATGAGCGCGTTTCTGACGTGAACTTGCTAGGTCTTCTGATTCCCAAGAAGGGAAACGTTATTGCCGCGACATTGCGATGTTGAACCGATCCTCCGCGGTGATCAGGTGGTCGTGGCTGTCATCGCCGATATTGATGAGCACCCACTCGATCTCACCGGAGAACTTGTTGCCGGTGGGGCCGTAGTCCGGGGATGCCGGCGAGCCGGTGTCGGCACCGACGTCGCAGGCTTCGTCGGCGGAGAACGCCATCGGCTGGGTCTGCTCGACGCGGCCGGTGCCGACGGGTTGGCCGTCGTAGAACAGTGTGACGTCGCCGCCCTTGCCCAGCCCACCACCGTCGTACGTGAATTCCATGCGCACCTGGTGCTTTCCGGGCGGGATGGGTTCCTCGGCGGTGACCATGTAGTACTCGATGCCGAAGAAGTTGTAGCAATACTTGAGCCGGCCGTCGTAGGCGTATAGCGACCAGCCGCCCACGCTGCCGCCCTGGGTGATGATCACCCCGGTGGCACCCGATTCCGGCACCGCGATGTCGGCAGTCACCGTGTGGGACTTGTTCTTCAACGTGAGCACACAGCTCTCGCTGACCCGCATCCCTGCGAAGAGGAGCTGGCTGGTTCCCCGGATCAACTGTGGCCGACCGGCGATATCGGGGTTGATGCGCTCAAAACCACGGTCGTCGAGGGGAACCACGTTGTACTTGACCGCCTCGATCAGCCACAGGCGCTGCATGTCTGCCAGCTTCTCCGGGTTCTCCGCGGCCAGGTCGTGGGCTTGCGTCCAGTCCCCAGGTCCGTAGAGCTCCCAGACATCGTCATCAAACGGCGGCGGCGTGTCAGCCGTCCACGGCGTGCGGTGTTTGGTCACCGCCGTCCAGCCGTTGTGGTAGACGCCGCGGTTACCGAACATCTCGAAGTACTGAACATCATGTGTCTCGGGAGCAGCGCCATCGCGCAACATCGCCAGCATGCTGACACCCTCCAGCGGCGCTTGAGCGATGCTGTTCACCACGGCCGGCGCCGGCAGTCCGGCCGCCTGCAAAATGGTCGGGGCAACGTCGATCACATGGTGGAACTGGTTACGGAGCCCACCCTTGTCGGCAAAGCCGTTCGGCCAATGTACGACCGTCCCGTTGCGGGTGCCACCCCAGTGCGAGGCGACCTGCTTGGTCCACTGATACGGCGCGCACATCGCATGTGCCCAGCCCACCGCGTAATGGTTGTAGGCGTTCGGAGTGCCGAAATCGTCGATCTTGGACAGCAAGAACTCCGTCGTCTCGATGCCCGGCATGCCGTTGAGGGTGGTCAACTCGTTGAAGCAGCCATTGAGCGTGCCCTCCGCGGACGCGCCGTTATCGCCCAGGATGTAGTACACCAGCGTGTCGTCCAGGACTTCCAGAGCGTCGAGGGTGTCGACCAGCCGACCGACCTCGTGGTCGGCCTGCTCCAGAAAGCCTGCGTAAAGCTCCATCTGACGGGCCAGGACCGGTTTGAGTTCCGCGGGCATGTCATCCCAGGCGGGCATCTCGTCGTGGCGCCTGGTCAGCTCAGCGTCCTGGGGGACCACGCCCAGCTTCTTCTGTTGAGCGATGGTCTTCTCCCGCTGCGCATCCCAGCCGTCGTCGAACTTTCCCTTGTACTTGTCTGACCATTCTGTGGGCACGTGATGTGGCGCGTGGGTTGCGCCGGGCGCGAAGTACATGAAGAACGGCTTGTCGGGCATCAGCGCCTTCTGCTGGCGCACCCAGGTGATCGCGTGATCGGCGAGGTCCTCGGTGAGGGTGTAGCCCTGCTCAGGCGACTTGGGCGGTTCAACCGCGGTGGTCCCCTCGAACAGCCCGGGGTAGTACTGGTTGGCCTCACCGCCGATGAAGCCGTAGAAGTACTCGAAGCCCGACCCGGTGGGCCACTGGTGAAACGGCCCGGCCGGCGAGACCTCCCAGACCGGCACTTCGTGGCACTTACCGAACTGGGCGGTTGAGTAGCCATTGAGCACCAGGGTCTCGGCGAGAGGTGCCTTCTCCTTGGGTCGGATGCTGCTATACCCCGGAGCAGAGGTCGCCATCTCGGTGATGGCACCCATCCCCACCGAGTGATGATTACGTCCCGTCAACAGCGCCTGACGGGTCGGCGAGCATAACGCCGTCGTGTGGAAACGGTTCAGCTTCACCCCGCCGGCGGCCAGCCGCTCGGCCGTGGGGGTATTGCACGGACCGCCGAACGCCGACGACGCGCCAAAGCCCACATCGTCGACGAGCACGATCAGTACATTCGGCGCACCCTTTGGAGGTCGCAGCATCGTGATCGGCGGATACGTGGTGTCTGGGTCCTTGGCGTCATAGGTCGTCAGACCCACGTGCTTGACGTCGGGGATGGGCAGGATGTCGCGTTGTACCGGGGCCTGCTCTGGCGCGTCGACGAGTGGGGCAGCCTCGCCGTTAGATGAGGTGGTCGCCTTTTGGCCGTTGGGCGGCGTGGTCGCATTGGCCATGATGGACCTCTCTTAAGAAGCTTTGCGACGCGGATGCGCCGTTCGCAATGTGTGCGACGACGTTGGGACGACATGGGCACAGCGCACCGGTGTGCGCAGCGACGTCCTGAAGGCCGTTATTCGCCCGTGCAGTATGGGAACTCTCGGTTTTGAGTCTGCCTCCCTCGCGCAGGGAAGCGACCCAACCAAGGCTCGTCCGCCCGGTGGACTCGCGCATAGGGGCAAAGGGCCTTACTTCGTGCCCGTTACCCGACGCAGCCGGGATGCCGGGTCCCTCCCGGAGATTTCGACGGACCCCTCCCAGCTCCAGACCGTGAAGCCGAGCGGGGTTGTGCTCACGACTTCCCGGTGTCCTCTTCGACCTTTCGTGCGACCCGCTGACCTTGTTCGGTCGCCGTCGCGGCTTGCTTGCCCTTCTCGGTTAGGTTGAGCCAGAAGCGATACACCCATTCCGATCTTGTTCTCGTGATTGGCGACGTATGCATCGTGAATCCGCCGCATCGTTTCATCCAGCGGCCCGGCGAACGCCTTGAATCGCCCATCCCCACCAGTGAGGTCACCCAATTCGAATGGCCCCTCACTGACCAGACCATGAATTGAATCGAGGGCGTGGCGCTGCCGTTCGGCCAGAGTTGACCTCGCTGAGACTTACCCAGTCAACCAGTCCGTCCTAGAGCAGTTCTTCACGCAGTTTGTCTTGCGTGCTGTCCATGCTGTCCGTCCTCGCGTCGCCCATATCATCAACCGTAACGCCGTCTTCCGAACTTACAGAGGAGGTTCCGTGCCGGGCAGTGGGCGCACCAGTCCGCCACCCATTGCGGGGCCACCAGCGATGCCGAATCCTTCGTCGGCCCCTTCGGTCATGCTGCCCAATGGGCCTCCGCTTCCCGGGATTGGTTCGGGCGGCGAGACCTGGTGGCGTTACGTCCGCGGTACCGGGCCGGGTCGTCGCAGCCGTGCGCCCCACGAGCGCGGAGACGTCATCCTCCGAGGCCATTTGCGTGAGGCGCCTCAGCTTGCGTCGGGGTTTTCCAGCACGACGGCAACGGCCTGGCCGGACCCGATGCACACGCCGGCGGCGCCGAAGCGGGCGTTGCGCTCCCGCAACTCGGTCGCCAGCGTCAGGACGTACCGGGTGCCGGTGGCGCCGAAGGGATGGCCGATGGCCACCGCGCCGCCGTTGGGCGTGAGCTTGTCGTCGGGAATCGCGAAGCCGCCGAGTTGATTTGGCAGTTCACGAAGCACCCCGAGCGCCTGCGCGCTGAATGCCTCGTGGACTTCCCACACGTCGATCTGGTCCGGTGTCAGGCCGGCCCGCTTGATCGCCAACGGCAGCGCCCACGCCGGGGCCAGGCCCATGATCAATGGGTCGATCCCATAGACGGCCGACGACACGACCCGCGCCAACGGCTCCACGCCGAGCTCGGCCGCCCGTTCTCCCGACGCCAGCACGATCGCGCTGGCGCCGTCGGTCAGCGGCGTGGAGTTGGCCGCGGTCATCTGGGTGGTGCCCGGTTGGGCCGGCAGGGCGGCCAGCTGCTCGGCGGTGGTGTCGTCGCGGATGAACTCGTCGTGCTCGAATGTGCGCGCCGGTGTCTTTTTCGTCGCCGGGATCTGCACGGGCATGATCTCTTTGGCCAGCCGCCCCGAGTCTCGGGCCGCCTTGGCGTGGCGCTGTGACCGCAGCGCGAACGCGTCGATCTCCTGGCGGGTCAACCCATAGCGGTCGGCCACGTTCTGGGCGGTGTCGATCATGCTGATGTACGCGTTGCGGGCCAAGAGCGTCGGGTTGGGCGGGCCGCCGGCCCCTGCCCACATGGTGTCCAGCAGAATCACGGGTCCGCGCGGCGCGAACGGCGCGTCGCCCTTCATGTATGCCCAGCCCGAACGTGACATCGACTCCACGCCGCAGGCGATGCCGACGCCCAGATCGCCGGCCTTGATGGCATGCGCCAGCTGGACGGTCGCGCTCATCGACGAGCCGCAGAACCGGTTGATGGTGGCGCCGGCGACGCTGTCGGGGAACCCGGCCGCCAGCGCAGCCCAGCGGCCGACATCACCCATGCCCTCGTGAGCCGGGTTGACGCAGCCGGCGACGATGTCCTCGATCTGATCCAGGCCGACACCGACGCGTTCGCAGGCGCCCTTCATGGTCATCCCCAGCAGGTCATCGGCCCGGATGTGCGACAGTGAACTGCCGTACCGGGCGAACGGGGTGCGAACACCGCCGAGCACAAACGCGTCAGTCATCGTCGACTCCCAAAGGTGAACAACATCTTGGTTTTCCGGCGTGGCCACGAGCCGGGGTGAATCCATTGGGCCAGACAGATCGCCCGGCCGCAACACGGTTGGTCGCCGGTTTGTGCCGGCGCGCCGGCTAGAGGCCCTGTCGGCCCGGCGGCTAGTCGAGCCCCTCTTCGGCTCGCCGTAGCGGAGGCGACGTTGTTCGACTGGGGTGGGACGCCCGACCGCGGCACTATAGACACGCACACCCGAGTGAAAGAGAACTGCCATGACGGGCACGCAGACCCACAAAGTCGCGATCATCACCGGTGCATCGCAAGGAATTGGCGCGGCCCTGGTGGACGCGTACCGTCGGCGCAACTACGCGGTGGTGGCGAACTCA
This sequence comes from uncultured Actinomycetota bacterium, assembly GCA_963811535.1. GTDB lineage: Bacteria > Actinomycetota > Actinomycetes > Mycobacteriales > Mycobacteriaceae > Mycobacterium. The sequence continues at coordinate 2,594,315 of CAWERF010000006.1, forward strand.
CGAACGATTTCCCCGACCGACGCCCCCGGGGTGGTCGCCCTCGCGGGCGACATCGCCGACCCCGCGATCGCCGAACAGGTCGTGACCGCGGCGGTCGAACGGTTCGGGCGGGTGGACACGCTGATCAACAACGCCGGCGTGTACATCGGAAAGCCATTCACCGCCTACACAGCCGAGGACTACGCCGTTGTCACCGCGGTGAACCTGACCGGCTTCTTTCACCTCACCCAGCGCGTTATCGCCCAGATGCTCGCGCAAGGTGACGGCGGCCTCGTGATCAATATGACCACCACCCTGGTGGAGTACGCCAACGCCAACGTCCCCTCCGCTCTGGCCTCCCTCACCAAAGGCGGCTTGGCCTCCGTCACCAAATCGCTGGCAATCGAGTACGCGCACAACGGAATCCGTGTGAACGCGATATCCCCGGGCGTCATCGACACGCCGATGCACGCCGACGCGGATCACGCCGTCCTCGCCGGTCTGCATCCGCTCGGACGGATGGGCACCGTCGCCGATATCGTCAAGGGAGTGCTCTACCTTGAGACCGCGGACTTCGTCACTGGCGAGTTCCTGCACATCGACGGCGGACAAAGCGCGGGCCACTGACCGAGTCATAACGATCGGCGCCCGGCAGGCGCCTCGCGCAGGCCCGGGCGCGGCCACATTTGCCTGTCGACCTGGGACCGCGCCAAGTTCGAAGCTGTAGTCATGACGACGACACTGATTACCGGAGCGAATAAGGGACTCGGATTCGAGACCGCACGACGACTCGTTGCGGCAGGGCACACTGTCTACATCGGTAGCCGCGACCACGACCGCGGACAAAGCGCCGCCGAACAGCTCCGCGCTCGATCCGTAGTCATCGACGTCACTGATGATTCGTCGGTCGCCGCCGCGGCGAAGGTGGTCGAGGCCGACGGTGGCCTGGACGTGTTGATCAACAACGCCGGCATCGAAGTCCACTCGGCAGACGGGGCGGTGATCGGCGCCGCGGATATCACCGCCGACACGATGCGGGAGGTCTTCGAAACCAACGTCTTCGGCGTGGTCCGGGTGACCCATGCGTTTCTGCCCCTGCTGCAGCGCTCCCCCGCGCCGGTGGTGGTCAACGTCAGCAGCGGCCTCGCGTCGCTGACCCGCGTCGCATCCCCCGGCGGACGCGGGAACCTCTACCCCGGCGTGGCCTATCCGGCCTCGAAGACTGCGGTCAACGTGGTCACGGTGCAGTACGCCAAGGCATTCCCAAACATGCGGATCAACGCCGTCGAACCCGGCTACACCGCTACCGATCTCAATAGCCACAGGGGCACGCAAACCGTCGAAGAGGGTGCCGAGATCATCGTCCGGATGGCGCAGGTGGCTCCTGGCGGTCCCACCGGAGGCTATTTCGACGCCTCCGGGCCGGTGCCCTGGTAGCGCGGGCTGCCGATGTCGTGAGCGGCCGTTCTGCGATCGGGCAAATCGGCCCCGCTGCCCGGTCCCGAGCCGCCCGCCTGCGCAGTCAGCCAAAATTCGTCATTTGAGATATCAACGAAGGCTTTCAGTTACCCGTCAATACGTGAACCAAGCCTCTTACGGCAGCGTAAGTTCCAGTGCGCCCTACGTCACACTAGGAAGGGGCCATCATGCATGCATCCGTTCGTCCCTACGCCACAACCGGCGTCGCCCTGGTTGCGGCCAGCGTCATATCCGTCACTCCGATCGCGCCGCCGCTCACCGACGTTGAAATCCACAATCCAGCGGTGCAGCTCACCCAGCTGGCGAACCCCTTCCAGGCCTACGTGCAGGTCTTCCAAGAAGCCAGTCTCAATTTACAAGCCATCCTGAGCGCGGCTGCGGACAACCCCACGCCGATTCTGTCGAGGATCCTTTCGAACCAATTCGTCACGCTCCAAGCCCTTCTGGCGTCCGGAGGGGCCTTCACTATACCGAGTCTGTCGCAGATCCTTACGGCCCTTACAAGCCAGTCCGGCGCGTTGCAATCCCTTCTCGCGGCGATTCAAACGGCTGTCGGAGAGGTTGTCACCGCACTGACGACGACAGTGCCGGCGTTCCTTCAAGCCGCCTTCAGTGACCTCACGAGCCTCAACGTCGAGGGAGCGATCAACAACGTGCTGCTTGCCGGTCTTGCGGCGCTGTTTCCGCTGACCGGGCTCATCCCCCCAGCCTTAGCCGTGATCGCCCAGCCGTTGCAAAATCTGGTGAACGCGATCAATCTCTTCGGGCCGATCGGGGAGATCCTCGCAAACCCGTTGCAAAATGTGGTGAACGTGCTCAATGCCCTCGGAGCCCCCTTTCTGCCGGGCATCTCGAACGGCGCACTTTTCCTCACCGGGCTTATTGGCCCGCTGATCGAAGGACCGGCGGCGTTCGGCGTTGCGGTCCAGGGCGTCATCGACGCCATCGGTGCGGGCAACCCGGCGGGGGTTCTGGGCGCCATTATCGATGGCCCCGCGGTGATCCTGGGCGGGTTGCTCAACGGAGCGGTAGGACCCGACCTGACACCCATTACGGGGATAAATCTGGGGATACCCACCTTGGCCGGGGGCCTTCTCACCCCATTCACGTTCAACTTAACGATCCCGGCCGTCACACTTCCCGGCACCATCCCCGCACTGCAGGAACTACAGGAGCTCATTGTGGGGGCGCTCCATCCGCCAACGATCCCGGCGGCAATGGCTGCGCCTTTGCAACTCGCCAACGCTGCCACCTCCAACGCCCCGAGCGCGTTGCCCAACTTGACGGCCACCACGGTGACGCTTCCGGCCAGCCAGACCACGAAAACCGGCCTGGCTGACCCGACCGGTGGCAAGAAGATGGCTAGTGGCAGCCCGGCGGCGAGTGGGACAGGAATGACCACCACGACAGCGGCGGACCTGACCGCTGGCAATAAGGTGAGGCCCGGCAAGGGCACCAAGGCAGGCGGAGCACTCGCGAAGACCCTTGGTGGGCTCGCCGGGGGCTTCAGCCACGCACCCAAGCGCGGCGCCCACAGCTGACAACCCCGGACCGCGGCTCACTGCAATGACGCGGTGCTAGTTACCTGAGCAGGAATCGGCCCTCCCGCTAACCGCACCCGAATGGTGTTCGCTCTCTGCGGACTTGGAGTCGCGCGGCCCGTCATCGGCGACCGTGCGACGATTTGGGGCGGTGTCATTCTGCCGGCGGGAATCGCCGGCCGCCCCGCTCGAGAAGACCGCGCACGATTCGGACGTGCCTGCGCTGGACCGTGGCCCACACCGCGCGGACGATGAGGTTGTCGTGTTGGACGAAGGTGGCGAACAGCAGGTCGTCGTCGGTTCGTTTGAAGAGCAGCTCCGCGGGCATCCCACTGCGCGAGTCGGCGCCGAGCAGCACCATCTCGGGGCTGCTGTGCCGTATCTCCCAACCAAGCAAGGATCGACCGGTTCGTGCCTCATGCACCCGCAGGCCGAGTGCCGACCACCCCGCCAGCAACAAGGTTCGGACCTCGAGGGGAGCGCCTTCTAGAATCGTGCGGGCCCATTGCTCGGCGGTCCGGTGTTGAGCCGGGCGGGTTTCGACGAGAAACCCGTCCTCGTAATCGATGTGCGAAAGCGTGCTGATCGCTCGCGCGTCCGGCGGCACCGCGACTTGGCGCACCGCGCACGAACCTGGCAGAAGACGACCCGAACCATCCATACAGTACAGTACTGTATAGATCATGGAGATGTTTTGTCCAGCCCCGCCCGCACGCGATAGGGAGTGGCCATGCCCGCTGTGACCCGCACACCCCGCAGCAGCTGGATCGATGCCGGGCTGCGGGCCCTGGCGGCGGGCGGCCCAGACGCGGTGCGCGTCGAACTGCTCGCGCAGGAGCTCGGTGTCACTCGGGGCGGTTTCTATTGGTATTTCGAGGGTCGGCAGGCTTTCCTCGACGAACTGCTCGCCACGTGGGAGCGCCGAAGCATCGACGAGGTACTTGAGCGAGTGGAGAACGAGGGCGGCGACGCCAGGGACAAGGTCGTGCGGGCCGGCATGCTCACCTTCTCCAAACAACTCTTGCCGATCGATCTCGCAGTCCGCGACTGGGCGCGTCGCGATCCATCGGTCGCCAAGCGCCTGCGGCGCGTCGACAACCGGCGCATGGCGTACTTGCGGTCGCTGATCGGCACGTTCTGCGCAAATCCGGACGAGGTCGAGGCCCGCAGCATGCTGGCGTTCTCGCTGCTGATCGGCGATCACTTCATCGCCGCCGATCACGGCCAACGCGCCCGCAAAGAGGTGCTCGCGCAGGCCAGGAAGCTGCTTTTAGCCTAGGGGTTTGCCGCGGTCTGGGAGCCGCGCTTCGGTGGCCTAAGCGCCCTTTCTGTAGCTTCCGCGCGGAGCTACGATGAAGCACGGAAGCGGGTAGAAGCCTGATATCAACCTTTCTGCCGCCGCGGCGTCGCCAAGATACAGCCGGCTCTGGAAACTGGGCCTGGCCCATTTGCCCACTGCCGGAACAGCTCTGGATCAGCTCGATGATCCGGAGGTAGTCCTATACCCCACGAATCGCCTAGGGGGATTTGATGATTGATCTGAAAGCAATCGCTGCCGCAGCCACGATCGGCGGTGCTCTCGCCATCTCCGTCCTCGGCGTGGGCACCGGCGTGGCGCATGCCGTCCCGATATCGCCCGGCGTGTCAGGAACACCGTGGCCTCAAGACGACGACTGGTGGGGCGACGGACACGGCCACGGACACGGACACTGGGGCCGGGGCTGGGGTCCGGGCTGGGGCCCGGGATACGGGCCGGGGTACGGGTATGGCCCCGGGGTCGGCGCGTGCGTCAGCGCGAGCGGTCCCTGGGGATACGTCAGCGGCAGCGCCTGCATCTAAGCGCCGCTAAGCGAAGCACGCTTTCGTTGCGCCGCCAGCCAAAGCGGCGTGACGGACTCGGGTCCGTAGATGCGGAAGTAGACGAACCAGCTCTTCCCTGGAATCGCCTGAATCCACTGACTTTCCTTGCCCTTTCCTTGCCCTTTCCTTGCCCGCCGGCGGCGTCGGGGGAGCCCGCCGGCGGCGTCGGGGCGAACAACAACTCGGTGGAAGTGCCCGAAAGGCGCGGAAATCAGCACCAGCCAGGCAGTCTCGTCGTCATCCACGGGTCGCGAGGCGGATCGGCAGCGCATGGCCGACAACGCCGATCGCCCCGCCGAGGATGGGCCAGATCGGCCAGAAATACCATGCACCGACGGAGAGGGCGACCGCCAACCACACCGTCAGCACGATGACGACCATCGCCAGGTATGCGGCCAGGTGGACATGGACCGACCGGCGCGCGGCGGCGGCCAGCGCGGCCCCGCGGCGCGGATCATGGCGTCGCAGGGTGTGTACCGGCAGGTCCGACACCACCGCACGAAGTTCGGCGGCGGTGTGCGCGGCGAACGCGCTTTGCAGCCGCTGGTCGTACTCGTCCATCTCCAGGTAACCCTGGGCGAGTCCCTGGCCGAGCAGCGCGGCGGTCTTCTCCCGGTCGTGGTCGCCGGCGCGGACGACCGGCTGCGGTGCGGTGAGAACGGTCATGGTGTGCCTCCCAGCTACAATCTTGACAATGGCAAGTTCTCTGCCACCGATTGTGCATGGCGAACTAGTCATTGTCAAGATCGGTTTTCGCGAAGCTCGAAGCCCCGTGATCACCGCTTCGAACGCGGCCCTTCCCTGCGCACGACCGCGTAGAGCCGCCACCGACCTGGCACGCCTTTGAGTTCGTACTCGCCGCGCTCGGCGAACGTGTGCCGCGAACCGGTGACGATCTCGCGCACCGTCGACGACACGAGCACCTCGCTGGGTCGAACGTGTGCCGTGACGCGCGCCCCGATGTGAACGGCCATGCCGGCGACATCGGCGCCGCGCACCTCGACCTCACCCGCGTGAATGCCGACCCGCACTACGATGCCGAGCGGTTGAACCGCGTCGACGATCGCTTCCGCGCATTCGATCGCGACGCTGGGGCTGGTGAACGTCGCGACGAATCCGTCGCCGGCCGTGTTGACTTCGCGGCCGCGGAATCGCTCGAGCTGGTGCCGAACGACGCTGTCATGGTTGTCGAGCAGATCGCGCTACCGGTAGTCGCCGAGTGCGGCGGCGCGCTCGGTTGAGCCGACGATGTCGGTGAATACGATCGTGGTAAGCACGCGCTCGGCGTCGAGGCCGCTGCGCACGCCGGTGATGAACTCCTCGATCTCATCGAGCATCGGCGCAGTGTCCCCGACCCAGTACAGGGCATCGGCGCCTGGGAGTTCGACGTAGCGTGATCCGGTGATGTGCTCGGCGAGGTAACGACCGTGCCCGACCGGGATGAAGCCGGAACTTCTGCGATGCAGGATCAACGTGGGCACTGTGACACGTGCGAGTGTGTCGCGTACATCGGCCTCTGTCACGATCTTCGCGACGGCGCGGGCCATACTCGGCGAGGCTGCGCGGTTGCCGGCGAGATCCCACCACGTCCGGAACGCATCGTCGCCGGCTACGGTTGGCGCGACGATCTTGAGCGTGTCGAAGCCGCGTTCGACCGCGTCAGGCTCTTGCACGACCGTGGAGAATCGGTCTGCGACGCTCGCATCTTCACCGACCGGATAGTCGGGCGTTTTCAGTACACGCGCAGCCCCGTTGACGATCACGAGGCTACGCACTCGCTCGGGGTAGTCGGCGGCGAGCACGAGTCCGCCCATCGCCTGGAAGCTAGGGGCGAAGACGGTCACTTGATCGCATCCGACCGCGTCCATCACCGCGATCGCGTCCTCGGCCCAGAACGTCGGTCCGATCTCGTCCATGGACGGGACGCGCGACGAGAGCCCGATTCCGCGATGGTCGAGACGGATCAGCCGGCTGAACGACGCGAGGCGCCGATGGAAGCGATACATCGACGGCTCGGCGTCGATCGCATCGATCGGGATGAACGGCCCGGGCAGCACGAGTAGATCGGTCGGGCCATCGCCTAACACCTGATAGGCGATGTCCATGTCGCCGCATTTGGCGTAGCGCGTCCGCGGAACCTGCGCCACCGTCTCAGGCTAGTTCAGCCCGTCGCCGATATCGTCGCGCTTCGGGGGTTCGGTCGCGGTGAAGACCGTCGGGGCAGGACGGTCGGCGAGTGACGATCGCCCGCGTCAAAACCGACCACGTGCGAAAAATTCGACGTGCGAAGATCTTTCGGCAATCCTCAAACACTCCCCGGCAGTACACGCGCGCGTGGAGACACGTTTGCGCTATGAGCGACGGTTTCTTCTGCTGTCGGTGCCGCTGGGTCTGGGGCCACGGCAGAGCGCAGTGCTGGGGCTTCGCGGCTGACATCCCGCTCAGCGCAATCAAGACTGCCGCGCCCAGTGAACGGCCGGTGGCGGGCTGGGGTGTACACGGCTTCGCCGGCGACTGGCCGTCAACGGGTCGTCAAAGGTTCGTTTTCCGTCCGCGTCGTGCGGGTATGCGACAGATAGCGCATGGACACGCTGGGGAACCGAGATGGATGCGTTGACTTTCCTTTGGGGAGAACACCAGACCGTGCTCGGGGGGATCGCATTGCTCGAACGTGCGCCCTGCGCCAGTGAAGCGCGCAGCAGCGATCTCGACACGATGGTCAAGGAACTGATCGTTGCCGAGTCACGACGCGAGGCGATCGAAGAGCAGTTGTTCTGGCCGGCGGTGCGGGACGAGTTGGACGACGGCGACGAGCTGGCCGAGCAGGTGATCGCCCAGCAAAGGGCGGCCAAGAAGCTGCTGCAGCGGCTTGAGGATCGCGATCCCGCAGAGCCTGCGTTTGAGGAACTGCTGTCCGAATTCGCGGCGGTGGCACGTGAACACATCTGGTACGAGCAGGACGTGGTGTGGCCCCGGTTCGCCGCCGCGGTCGGCGAGGACGAACAGCGAAGACTCGGCCTGCGGCTCCAGGAGGCACGCGAAATCGCCGCACACCGCTCCTCGAGTGGGTGAGCGGAAGGCCGGCCGGCTATTTCGGGCTATTTCGACGCGTCTCGGAGCTTGTCCAACAGAGGCTTGGCGGCTTCCGACAGGAACTGGTCCTGGCTCTCGTCGCCGATCTGCACCAGCGCGACGTCGGTGAATCCGGCCTCCCAGTACTCACTGACCGACTCGACGATCGCGTCGAGGTCAGGCCCGCACGCAATGTTTTCGGCGACGTTCTCCGGGGTTATGAACCGGGTGGCGGCCGCGAAGCCGGCGGTGGTGGGCAGGTCGGCATTGACGTGCCAACCGCCGGCGAACCAGCGGAACTGGTCGTGGGCCCGCCGGATCGCCGCGTCGCGGTCGGTGTCCCAGCACACCGGGATCTGACCGATCACCCGCTCGCCGTGCGGGAGGCCCGTTGCCTGGCGCGTGTGGTGCCACCCGTCGACCAGGTCCTTCTTGGGCTCGACCGCGATCATGTGGTCGCCCAGCGGAGCGAAAATCTCGACCGATTTCGGCCCCGACACCGCGACACCGATCGGCACCGGAGTCTCCGGAATGTCCCACAGCTTGGCCGAATCGACCTGGAAGTGTTCACCCTTCCAGCTGACGAGTTCGCCGCCGAACAGTTCCCGGATGATTTCGATCGCCTCCCGCAGCATCTCGTGCCGGCGGTCGACCGTGGGCCAACCGCCGCCCACGACGTGTTCGTTGAGGTTCTCCCCCGCGCCCAGGCCAAGTGTGAAACGTCCGTCGGCCAGGATCTGCAGCGTCGCCGCCTGTTGTGCGACGACCGCGGGGTGGTAGCGCATGATCGGGCACGTCACATAGGTGAACAGCTCCACCCGATCGGTGGCGTGCGCGACCGCGCCGAGCATCGTCCAGGCGTTCGGCGCGTGTCCCTGTGAATCGAGCCACGGGAAGTAGTGGTCGCTGCACACCTCGAAGTCGAAACCGACGTTTTCCGCCGAAACCGCATAACGCACAAGATCTTTAGGACCGCTTTGCTCCGTCATCAGGGTGTAGCCAAACCGAGTCATGTCGGTCGGGTACCCGTGTGAAGCGCGCTGAAACGGCTACAGGCGGGCCTTGACCGCCGCCGAGATACGCGCCCCGTCGGCTTTTCCGGCGGCCAGCGCGGTCGCCGCCTTCATCACCTGTCCCATCTGGCGCATCGTTGGCCGTTCTCCGAGCTCCTCGGCAACATCGGCCAACGCGGTGTCGACGACGTCGGCCAGTTCTGCGTCCGTAAGGGGTGTCGGCAGGTATCCGTCGATCACCTGAGCCTCCGCGCGCTCGTTGGCAGCCAGGTCACCGCGACCGTTCTGCGTGTAGATCTCGGCGGCTTCGCCGCGCTTTCTGGACTCTTTGGACAGCACCTTGAGCACCTCGGCGTCGGAAAGCTCGCGCGCCTGCTTGCCCGACACTTCCTCGGTCTGGATCGCGGCCAGCAACAGCCGCAGGGTCGCGGTGCGCAACTTGTCCTGCGCCTTCATTGCCTCGGTCAGATCCGCGCGCAGCTGCGCTTTCAGTTCCGCCACACGCGCCGACGCTACGCCGCGGCGTGGTTGCGCATATCGTCGCCTGTCCCGCCAAGCCGTTTGCCAATTGTTCGACGTGTGGACAGGATGGTCGGCATGACCAACGCCGACGGGGAGGTTCGTCCGGCGGGACAGCCGTCCCCGGCGCCGATCGGTCACCCGGCCTATGCGCCGTCGAGCTATCCACCTCCGCCGTACCCACCGCCGGGGTACCCGCCCCCGGGATATGGGCCACCGCCACCGGGGTACGGCGCCGCGCCACCCGGGTACGGGCCACCGCCCGGCTATCCCCCGCCGCCCTGGTACGGGCCGCCGCCCGGGTACGGGCCACCGGGATATCCGCCACCCGGGTATCCGGCGGGGCCATTTCAGGCTGCGCTCAAACCGGGCGTGATTCCGCTACGCCCGTTGACGCTCAGTGACATCTTCAATGGCGCGGTCGCTTATATCCGGGCCAATCCCAAAGCGACGCTTGGCTTGACGACGATCGTGGTAGTTGTGACGGAGATCATCGGGTTGATCCTCCAAGTCGCCCCACTGGCAGCCACCGGGGAACTCACGGCGCTGCGCGGCGACGAGGTGTCGAACGCGGCCATGGTCGGATCGTCGCTGGGCGGGATAGCCAGCCTCGTGGCCACCGGCCTGTCGGCGATCCTGTTGAGCGGCATGCTGACCGTGGTGGTCGGCCGAGCGGTGTTCGGCACGCACATCACGATCGGGGAAGCCTGGGAGAAAGTCCGTGGTCGGCTGCTGGCGTTGATAGGTCTCACGGCCCTTGAAGCTGCCGGCGCGGCGGTGTTGATCGGCCTGGTCGTGTTGGTCATCGTGGTTCTGGCGAGCGCCGCGAACGGCGGTGCCGCGTGGGTGGTCGGCATCCCGCTGGTGATCGGGCTCGTCGTCGCGCTGGCCTATCTGGGCACCATGCTGAGCTTCGCCCCAGCGGCGATCGTGCTGGAGCGGCTGCCGGTGTTCCCTGCAATCGCACGGTCGTTCGCGTTGGTGCGCGGCTCATTCTGGCGAGTGTTCGGCATCCGGCTGCTCGCCGCCGTGGTGGCGGGCATCGTCGCCAGCGCCGTCGCGGTCCCGTTCACCATCGCGGGTCAGCTGCTGACGATCGGCGCATCCTCGGCCGGCGCCGTCATGTTCGCGCTGGTGTTGCGGTCCGTCGGCAACGCGATCGGGCAGATCATCACCGCGCCCTTCAGCGCCGGCGTGGTCGTGCTGCTCTACACCGACCGCCGGATTCGGGCCGAGGCCTTCGACCTGGTGCTGCAGACCGGCGCGACCGGTGTACGAGCCGGCCCGGCCGGATCGACCGACCACCTCTGGTTGACGCCACACCCCTGACCATGCCGATGGTGATCGTCGACCGCGACGCCGCTCATGATGCGGCCCAACGCGAATTGTCCAAACCGATCTATCCGAAGGAATCGATCGAGCAGCGGTTTTCGGACTGGCTCAACGATTTCATCTACCGGCTGGTCATGAAGGGGTCGTCGATTCCCGGCGGCTGGCTCACAATTGCGGTGCTGGTCACGCTGTTGGCCGTGGCGGTGGTCATCGCCGTCCGGGTGGCGCGCCGTACGATGCGGACCAATCGCGGCGCCGACTATCAGTTGTTCGGCGCCGCCGGATTGAGCGCCGCCGAACACCGTGCCACCGCGGAACGATTTGCTGCCGAAGGCAATTGGTCCGCTGCGATCCGTCACCGGCTGCGAGCCGTGGCACGTCAGCTGGAGGAGAGCGGCGTGCTGAACCCGGTGCCGGGCCGAACCGCGAACGAGCTGGCCCGTGACGCCGGCCAATCGGCGCCAGAGCTGCGCCCCGAATTGGCCAGTGCGGCAACATCGTTCAATGACGTGACGTACGGCGAACGACCCGGCACCCAATCCGCATACCGGATGATCGCTGACCTCGACCAACGACTGCGCTCTCGGCGGCCTGCTTCCGCCCCCGGCGCGGCATCCGACGCAGCCCCCGGCTCATGGGCCGAACTGCAGTGACCGCCCCAGCGCCGGTTCGCGACAGCGCCCCGCCGCTCGCCCAGCGGTGGCGGACATGGCGGTGGGTGCTGTTGGCGCTGCTGGTCATCGTCGCCGTCGCGGCGATCGGCACCTACCTGACGGCGCAGCGCCCGGGTGGCCGGCTGGACGCCGACTCCACCGGACCCGAGGGCGCGCACGCGCTGGTCGCACTGCTGCGCGACCGCGGCGTCGACGTCGTCGTGGCGCACAACATCGACGGCGTCGAGAAGGCCGCACAACCGAACTCCCTGCTGCTGGTCGCCGAGACGTATTTCCTGGTCAACGATGACGTGGTGCGTCGACTCGCCGACGCCCCCGGCGATCGTCTGCTCATCGAGCCGGTGACCACGATCCGCGACGCATTGGCCCCGGGGATTCGGATCACCAACGACACCACCATGGGCGGCGACCCCGAGTGCGACCTGCCGGAGGCCGTGCGGGCCGGGCGGGCGGAATTCGGGCTCAGCACCACCTACGAGGCGGCCGGCGACACCCCGGTGATCCGCTGCTACGACGGTGCGGTCGTGCGCTACCGCGACGGTGACCGCACGATTACCGCGGTCGCCAGTGGCGACTTCATGACGAATTCGAGCTTGCTCAAGGAGGGCAACGCCGCCCTGGCGATGAACCTCGCCGGCCAGCAGCCACGCCTCATCTGGTACGCGCCGCAGCGCTTTGAAGGTGAAAGATCGCGCGCCACAGACATTGCCGACCTGATACCGGACAACGTCAGCTGGATGGTCTGGCAGCTTGCGCTGGTCGTCGCGTTGGTGGCGTGGTGGCGGGGCCGACGGATGGGTCCGCTGGTGGCGGAGAACCTGCCCGTGGTGGTGCGCGCGTCCGAGACCGTGGAGGGTCGCGGCAGGCTGTACCGGTCGCGGCGGGCCCGCGACCGTGCCGCCGACGCGCTGCGCACGGCCGCGCTGCAGCGGATGCTGCCGCGCCTGGGCCTCGGCCCCAACGCCGACCCGGCTGCGGTGGCCACCGCCGTCGCCGAACGCAGCCACGCCCGCTACGAAGCCGTGCAGCACACTCTTTACGGACCCCCGCCGGCGACCGACACCGACCTCGTTGCGCTCGCCCGCGAACTCGACGGCATCGAAAGGCAGGTCGCAGACTCGTGACACAGCAAGCCCCGGCCCAGTCAGCAGAGGCGGCGCGCACGGCGCTGATCGCGTTGCGCGCCGAGATCGCCAAGGCCGTCGTCGGCCAGGACGCCGTGGTCAGCGGGCTGGTGATCGCACTGCTGTGCCGCGGACACGTGCTGCTCGAAGGTGTGCCGGGCGTGGCCAAGACCCTGCTGGTGCGGGCCCTGGCCGCCGCGCTGCAACTGGAATTCAAGCGGCTGCAGTTCACCCCGGACCTGATGCCCGGCGACGTCACCGGCTCGCTGGTGTACGACGCGCGCACGGCAGCGTTCGAATTCCGCGCCGGACCGGTGTTCACGAACCTGCTGCTGGCCGACGAAATCAACCGCACCCCACCCAAAACGCAGGCGGCCCTGCTGGAGGCCATGGAGGAGCGACAGGTCAGCGTCGAAGGCGAGCCACGGGCGCTGCCCGACCCGTTCATCGTCGCCGCAACGCAGAACCCGATCGAATACGAGGGCACCTACCAGCTGCCCGAGGCGCAACTCGACCGGTTCCTGCTCAAGCTGAACGTGCCCCTTCCGCCGCGAGACGAGGAGATTCAGATCCTCGACCGGCACGCCCAAGGCTTCGACCCGCGCGACCTGTCCGCGGTGCAGCCCGTCGCCACCGCCGACGACCTGGCAGCGGGCCGGGCCGCGGTGCGTGAGGTGCTGATCGGCGACGAGGTGATGGGTTACATCGTCGACATCGCCCGCGCGACCCGCCAGTCACCGTCGTTGCAGCTGGGCGTGTCGCCCCGCGGCGCGACCGCGCTGCTGGCGACCGCCCGGTCATGGGCGTGGCTGTCGGGACGTAATTACGTCACCCCAGATGACGTCAAGGCGATGACCCGGCCGGTGCTGCGGCACCGCGTCGGGCTGCGCCCGGAGGCCGAGCTGGAAGGCGCCACGCCCGACGGCGTGCTCGACGGCATCCTGGCCTCCGTGCCGGTGCCACGCTAGTGATGCTGACCGGCCGCACCGGGCTGGTAGCGCTGCTGTGCGTGCTGCCGGTAACGGTTTCGCCCTGGCCTGCAACCACTTTCGTGGTGCTGCTGGTGGCGTTGGCAGCGCTGGTCACGCTCGACGCGGGGTTGGCGGCCAGCCCGCGTGCGCTGCAGTTCAGTCGCGACGGCGACACCTCGGCACGACTCGGGCAGCCGGTGGACACTGTCTTGCAGGCGACCAACGCAGGCGGCCGCCGCTTCCGCGGCCAGGTGCGCGATGCGTGGGCCCCCAGCGTAAGGGCCGAGCCCCGCACGCATGTCGTCGACATCGCGGTGGGCCAACGGGAGCGGGTCGTAACCCGGCTGCAGCCGATCCGGCGCGGCGATCAGTATTCGGCGGTCGTCACGGCCCGGTCGATCGGGCCGCTCGGGCTGGCCGGCCGTCAGCGTTCGCGGCAGGTGCCATGGCGGGTCAGGATTCTGCCGCCGTTCTTGAGCCGCAAGCACCTGCCGTCGCGGCTGGCCAAGCTGCGCGAGATGGAAGGCCTGCTGCCGGCGCTGATCCGCGGGCGGGGCACGGAGTTCGATTCGCTGCGTGAGTACGTCGTCGGCGACGACGTGCGGTCGATCGACTGGCGCGCCACCGCCCGTCGTGCCGACGTGGTGGTGCGGACCTGGCGGCCCGAGCGTGACCGGCGAGTGGTGCTCGTGCTCGACACCGGCCGCACGTCGGCGGGCCGCGTCGGCGTCGACCCGACCGCGGGCGACCCGGGCGGCTGGCCCCGGCTGGACTGGTCGATGGACGCGGCGCTGCTGTTGGCCGCGCTTGCGTCTCGCGCCGGCGACCACGTCGACTTCCTTGCCCACGACCGGGAGGTGCGGGCCGGCGTCTTCGGCGCGTCGCGCACCGAGCTGCTGGCCGAGCTGGTCAATGCGATGGCGCCGCTGCAGCCGGCGTTGGTGGAGTCCGACGCGACGGCGATGGTGGCCGCGGTGCAGCGGCGCGTTCGGCGGCGGGCGCTGGTCGTGCTGCTGACCGACCTCAACGCGTCGGCGCTCGACGAGGGGCTGATGCCGGTGCTGCCGCAGCTGTCGGCCAAGCACCAGGTGATCGTCGCCGCGGTCGCCGACCCGCGGGTGGACCTACTCGCCGCGGGCCGGTCGGACGCCGCGCAGGTCTACGACGCCGCCGCCGCGGAGCGCTCCCGCAACGAGCGGCGCGCGATCGCGACCAGGCTCCGGCGCAGCGGCGTCGACGTCGTCGACGCGCCACCGGAGGAGCTCGCCCCGGCGCTGGCGGATCGGTATCTGGCGATGAAGGCCGCCGGCCGCCTCTAGCGCGGGGTCGGTCAGCGGATCAGGTCGACGTCCGGCGCATTCTGGACGTCGCCGGACTCGCCTGCGGCGGCGGCACGCCGGCCGAACCGGATGATGTAGGTCAAGAACAGCACTTCCGCGGCCACGCCGATGCCGATGCGCGCGAACGTCGGCAGCGGAGACGGGGTTACCAGCGCTTCGATCAGGCCGGAGACCAACAGCACGCCGGCCAGGCCGACGGCAACGGCCACCACGGCCCGGCCCTGCTCGGCAAGGACCTGCACGCGCGGGCGGTTGCCAGGCGATATCACCGACCAGCCCAGCCGCATGCCCACCGCGGACGCGAGGAACACCGCCGTCATCTCCAGCAGGCCGTGCGGGGTCAGCAGGCCCAGGAAAAGATCGCCCTTGCCGGCGTGGAACATCAGCCCGGCGACCGCCCCGAGGTTGGCGGCGTTCTGGAACAGCACATACGGGATCGGCAGGCCCAGCAGTATCGAGAACGCGATGCACTGCGCCGCCACCCACGAGTTGTTGACCCACACCTTCAACCCGAACGACGCGGCCGGATTGTTGCTGTAGTACGACGCGAAGTCGTGGTTCACCAGTTCGTCGATCTCGCGCGGGGTACCGATAGCGGACTGCACCTCCGGATTGCCCCCGACCCACAGACCGATCACCACGGTGACGAGAAAGAACAGGACCGCCGTGGCCAGCCACCAGCGCCAGGCCCGGAAGGCCACCACGGGAAACGACACCGTCCAGAACCTGGCGAACTCGCTCCACAACGGCGCATGCGCGCCGGTCACGGCCGAGCGGGCCCGCGCCACGAGGTTCGACAGCCTGCCGACCAGCACGGAGTCGCCGGACACCGACCGCACCATCGACAGATGCGTCGACACGCGCTGGTACAACTCGACGAGTTCGTCGATCTCGGCACCGGACAACCGGTGCCGGCGTTTGACCAGCTGCTCCAGCCGTTCCCACGTCGGGCGGTGGGCCAGCACGAACGCGTCGACGTCCACCCCGGCGAGCATACGGGCGTAGCCTTCGGCGGTATGGCCGACGTGGTGACCGGCGACGCCGTCGTCCTCGACGTGCAGATCGCGCAGCTGCCCGTGCGCGCGGTCGGTGCGCTGATCGACATCCTCGTGATGTTCGTCGGCTACATGCTCGGGGTGATGCTGTGGGCGGCGACCCTGGCGCAGACCGACCCGGCGCTGAGCGCCGCGGTGCTGATCATCTTCACGGTGCTGGTCCTGGTCGGCTACCCCGTCGTGTTCGAGACCGCGACGCGTGGCCGGTCGCTGGGCAAGATGGCGATGGGGTTGCGCGTGGTCTCCGACGACGGTGGCCCGGAACGTTTCCGGCAGGCGTTGTTCCGCGCGTTGGCGGGCGTCGTCGAGATCTGGATGTTCTTCGGCGGACCTGCCGTAATCTGCAGCCTGCTGTCAAAGCGGGGCAAGCGGATCGGTGACGTGTTCGCCGGCACTGTCGAGATCAGCGAGCGCGGCCCACGGCTGGCGCCGCCGCCGGTGATGCCGCCGTTGCTGGCATGGTGGGCGTCGTCGCTTCAGTTGTCGGGGCTGAGTGTCGAGCAAGCCGAATTAGCACGCCAATTTCTCTCCCGCGCACCGCAACTCGAGCCTCGCCTGCGCGATCAGATGGCCTGCCGCATCGCGGGCGACGTAGCGGCAAGGATCTCGCCGCCGCCACCGCCCGGCGTTCCGCCGCAATACGTGCTGGCGGCGGTCCTCGCCGAGCGGCACCGCCGAGAACTGGCGAGGCTGCGCCCGTCGCCGCGGCCGGCGGCACCCGCGCCCGTGTTGGCCCCCGCCACCGCTGCGGGGCCGCCACCGGCCGGACCGCCGCAGAACACGAACGGCTTCACGCCGCCGACGTAGCGCCCACACCCCGGTACAGGTGAACGGACACGGCCGTCAGCCATGCCCAGCCGAGGATGACGGCGGCGGTGAAACCGAGCATGGCGGCCACGCTCTGCGACCCGGATGCGAGCGCCCCGAAGCCCAACGCGAACAGCACGCCGGTCAATCCGGAGAACCACGCCCACCGGCGTCGACCATGCCCGGCGAACCATCCCGCGAAGATCAGGCAGGCGGCGATCAGGCAGGCGAACCCGATTGTCGCCGACATCAGATGCAGCGCACCGTGCCAGCTGACCTGGCCTTCCTCAACATGACTGCTTGCAGGGAAGTCCGGTACCGGGTCGGCGCGGAAGATGCCCGCACACACCAGGCCGACACCGTAGACCGCGACGAACACCGGCACCCACGACGCCGCCCGACCCGAACCAGCGCGCGACGCATGCCGACCGCCGCCGCCGGCCCGATCGGCGCAAAAACGCGAGACGATCCTTCAGGCCGGGAAGGCGCTGTTCCTGAGCGGCGGCTACCAGGGCACCAGCGTCGACCAGATCGCGGCCCGCGCCGAGGTGTCGAAGCAGACCGTCTACAAGCACTTCGGCGACAAGCAGCGGCTGCTGTTCACGATCGTCTCCGATGCTCTGGACACCGCCGTCCGGTCGCTGTCGGAGCGGATCGCCCGACTGCCGGGCACCGACGACCTCGAAGCCGACCTCGTCGCGCTGGCCACGGAATATCTGCACGCCGTCCTGCAGGAGCGGGTGGTTCAGCTGCGGCGGTTGGTCGTCGGCGAAGCGAATCGCCTCCCGGAACTGGCGGAGTTGTACTACGAACACCCGCCCGCCCGCACGCTGGCAGCGTTCGCGGACGCCTTCCGGCGGCTGCATCACCGCCGGCTGCTGCATCTACCCGAACCGTCAACGGCAGCAAATCATTTCGCGTTTCTCATCGTCGGCAAGCCGATCGACGAAGCCCTCTTCCGCGGCGGCCCGCAGGTCCTCGACGGCATCGACGTCGAGACATACGTGCGCGCAGGCGTGCGGGCCTTTGTGGCCGCCTACCGGGCAGCAGCCGCCGGCTGACGCCGACCCGCCAGCACCCCGGCGACCGATGTCACCGCGATGGTCAACAGCGCTCCCAGCATCAGCGCCGACGGCTCACCCGCCGCCAGCAGGTGCTGCTCGGTACCGAGCGTGGCGGCGGCCACCGGCACACCGAGCTGGGCCGCGGACAACATCGCCAAGTTCAGCGGCTGGCACAGCACGACGCCGGCGCAATGTGCCAGTACCGCACCGACTCCCAGGGCAACACCGAGGAGGATGAACAACGGGCGCTCACCAAGCTCGCGCACCTGCAACGACGCACCCAGCCAGACGAAGAACAGCGGGCTGAAGAACCCCTCGCTGATGCCGAACAGCTGACGCGCCAGCCGGCGCGGCTCGCCGATCGCGGACACGACGAGGCCGAGCGCGAAGCCGGCCAGCATGATCGACACATGGGTGCTGACGGCCAGCGCCGCCAACCCAAACAGGATGATCAGGTTGACCCGCAGCTCCAGCGCGAACCGGCGCTTTTCGGAATACTGGTGCAGCCGCTTGCGGTACCCGGCGTGATCGATCCACCGCAGGATCACAAACACCACCGCCGCGCAGGCCGCGATCGCCACCGCGCCCAGCGCCGCCTGGGGGGCCTTGCGCGGGTCAATCACCAACGGCAGCAAGACGATAGACGCGGCGTCTGCAATAGCGATTTGCGCCGTGACCGACAGCACCGGCGCGCCGGTCAGCCCCAGCGAGTTGATGATCGGCAGAGCCATGGCCGCCGACGAGGATGCCATCAGCACCGCGTACAGCGGCGCATGGCCCGTGTGGAACAGCGTCGCGACGCCGACGGCCAGGCCCGTCGCGACCACGCCGACCAGGATGGCTCGCATCACCGCACCGGGGAGCGCGGAGCGCAGTGTGGTGTTGTGCATCGGAACGTGGGTGCCGACAACGAACATCACCAGCGCGAAGCCGATGTTGGCCAGCAGCGTGAAGGTCGGGTTGCCCGGGTCGACGATGCTGAAACCTGTCTTGCCGATCACCAACCCGGCGGCCAACTCGCCCACCACCACCGGGACGCCGAAGCGCGGCAGCGACGCCAGCAGTGGCCCGGCCATCCCCACGACAGCGAGCAGCGCGAGGGTGTCAAACCCGAACGGGGACATCGCTCAGGACTGCCAGGAGACGAGATGACACGGGATCGACGTGTTCTCATCGGTGAGATAAGACGCGCAGACGCGGTGGTAGCCGTCGGCGATCTGCAGCGCTGTCGCGCCGTTCCCATCACCGCGAACCAACAAGATCGGCGACAGCTTCTCGCCGTTGCCGATCTTGCTCAGGTCACTGGAGACGTGGGGGTTGGTGGCGGGCAACAGGGCCAGCCGTGCGGCGCGAAGGATGTCCTTCGCCTTGCGGTACACCGGCTTTGCATCTCTCAGCGCGGCGACGGTCTTCTGGACGACGTGGGGTTCGGCGATCATGCTGAGGTAGTCAGCGGCAGCCTCGTAGTCGTGATCCTGCGGTTTATCCAGCCACATGACGGCCATGGCGGCCTAGGTTACCCGCCGAGCTCAGTCGGTGATCCAGTTACCGTGAAACTACGTCCTGGGCGTTTGCGAACGTTGACGGGTTTGAACGCGCATAGTTTCGGCATTTCACGAGCGTTGTTGGCGTTAGCCAGGTTTGGGGCGTTTCAAAACCACTGCGGACGCACTGAGGACGGCCACAATGGATGTCATGCGATGTCATGGCAGCCGTCGTGGATCTGGTGCAGTCGACGTCGGGCCAGTGGATGGTCCGGCCGCCGGTGCGGTGCCCCCGGCGCCACCCGTTGCTGCCGGGGCGAATGCTGGTCGGCCGCCAGGGTTCTTTATGTGGGTTCGAAGGGATGTACCGCTACACCGCGCCGGCGTGCTCATAGACGTTGCCGCCGTCGTCGTAGGGCAATACGGAGTTGGAATTCGTGCCGTATGGCACGAGAGGAGAGGCTCCACTATCGGGGTCCGTATGAGTCGTGGTCGCGGCGCTGGCGACGAGCGCGAGGCCAATCGCTCCAGCCATGGCGGCTGCGGCAAGCCATGGCGCGATGTACTTGATCGTTGTCTTCACGCTCATGGCCCAATGATTGCGCTCGAAGCAAAGCGGTGTCGTCACCGCTGACACCCATTCGACCCTGCCGCTAGCTGAACGGCATGCAGACGACGGAGGACTCATCCTGGACTAGGGCGTGTCTGCCAATTATTTGGCGGTTGCCGTCTGATGCTGGCTGTGTGACTCGTAGAGGTGTGATTTCTGATTCGTTGTGGAAGTTGATTGAGCCGGTGCTGCCGTCGTCGGCGCCGCGGCGGGGTCGGCCGTGGAATGATCATCGAACGACGCTGGAAGCGATCGTCTGGCGGTTTCGCACCGGTTCGCCGTGGCGCGATATTCCGCCTGAACTTGGTGCGTGGCAATCGGTTTGGGAACGGCACCGGCGCTGGTCGATCGACGGAACGTATGCGGCGATGTTCGCGGTGGTACGTGCTCACAGCGGCAGCGCCGATGATCTGGGGGTGGCCGCGTTGGTGTCGATCGATTCGACAAGCGTCCGGGCCCACCAGCACGCTGCCGGCGCGCGCGCCGCGCAGCACACAGGGGGCGGTGTCGAATTACAAGGATCTGCCCGGCGAGCCTGCTGATCACGCGCTCGGCCGCTCCCGCGGCGGGTGGACGACCAAGATTCACGGCCTCTTCGACAACCTCTGCGCACCGGCAGCGCTGCAGTTGACCGCCGGCCAAGCTAACGACAATCCCCAGCTGGCACCGCTGCTCGCGGCATACACCGCCGTCTATGGCCGCCGGTTTCGGCTGCTGGCCGACAAGGCCTACTCACATCAGTCCACCCGCCTTCACCTGCGCCAACGACGCATTGCCCACACCATTCCGCAACGATCCGATCAGATCGCGCATCGCAAAGCACAAGGCTCACGAGGCGGGCGGCCACCGGCCTTCGACGCCCGGACCTACCGCCACCGCAACACCGCCGAGCGCGGCTTTAACCGGCTCAAGAACTGGCGCGGCGTGGCCACCCGCTACGACAAATACGCGCTGACCTACCTCGGCGGCGTCATTCTCGCGGCCGCAATCCTCACCCACCGCATCCAATTAACAGACACGCCCTAGACAAGCCCGTTAAGACCGCGCTAGAACAAAGCATTCCTGGTCATGGTGGGGATACGAACACGGTCTTTAACCCGCGCGGGACCGTCGAGCAGGCTGCAGCCATCGGCCAGCGCTGGCCCGTATGTGACGGCGCGCCGCGCCTCCCGCACCGCTTCTTCGGCCTCAGCGACTTTCACGTTGAGAATCTGACGGAGTCTTCAACAGATCCTCCAGGTCCCTGGCCGCCCGACCGAGGCTGGCGACCATCAGGCTTCCGAACGCGAAAGCGGCCGCTGCTGCGATGACCACTGCTCCCATCATGGGTGAAGGATGCATCGCCCGTCGGGCCGGCGTCATCGCAGCTGGCGCCCAACCTCAGTTCCCGCTACCCGGTAAAGCCCCATGATGACCGACAACGCCCAGCGTTGGACTATGGCTGGGGTCGGCGAGGTGGTGCGCTCCACGATTGGGCAGTGGATGGTCCGGCCGCCGCTGCGTTGCCCGCGCGCGGGCATCGGCTACAGCCGGGACGCATGCTCGTCGGCAGCATCGCCTGCTCGTGCGGTCGGCAGCCCTCGCTGAGGGCTGGGTCGATTGTTGCGATGTGAACAATGTTGCCGATGCTTCGCCGTTCGGCCATAAGCGACACCACCGGGGAGGACAGTGTGAGCCGTGCGGGTAGGCCGTGCTCTGATGGGTGGTTCCGCACCAACAACCAGTGCAGGAGCCTATCCCTAGGAGGAATCAATGAAGTAGGTGGTTTCCTGGACATTCCGGTCATACGGCTCCGCAACAGAAAGTGAAGCGGCCGCGAAGCGCCTCTTGGAAGCGTATTCAAAGTGGACGCCACCCGCCAGCGCGACGTACCACCAATTCCTCGGCAAGGTCGACGGCGGCGGAGGTTACGCCGTAGTGGAGACCGACAATCCAATGGACCTGGCCGAAACCACAGCCAAATTCGCCACCTTCGCCGATTGGCAGATTGAACCTGTACTGGACATCGCCGACGCAGTCGGGTTGGCGCAGGCGGGCATCGAGTTCAGGGAGTCGATCGGCTGAATTAGGCCCCTGATCAGGGTGTTATCCAGTTGCCGTGAAATCCGTGCGGCACCCGCTGTGGAAGACGCACGCGCGCAACCGGTTTCCCGGTGAAATCGGATGCGTCGATGATCACCAGATCGCTGGCGCCGCGGACCGGATCGTAAACGTATGACAGGTACCAGCCGGCCAGCTCGTCGGCCGATTCGCCGGCCGGGACGAAGACGGCTTCGCCCGGCTCTCCGTGCCGCTTTCCCGCGCCGAACCGGTGCTCGTCGCTCACATTCGTGTCGAGGTCGTAGCGGATCAGACTGCCGCCGCCGACCGTGATTCCATAGCGCGCGGGCAGCCCGGCCAGCCGGTCGTCGATGCGGGGGAACTCGACACTGCGGTCGTCGAGTTGGCGCTCGTCGACGGTGCCGGTCGCAAGGTTGACCGTCCAGCTCCACATCACCCCGCCGACGTCGAATCCGCCGCTGTTGCGCCACAGTTCGGGATACCGCACCGCCTGCAGCACGATGGAATCGGCCTTCTCATAGGCGTTGACGACGTGGAACACGTAGCACGGGTCGATCTCGAACCAGCGGATCGTGCCGTACGGGTCGTCGCGGCGCAGCACGCCGAGCCGAGCGCCGTAGTCGTCGTCCCACCGGTAGGGCATGTCGTGTTCGCCCTTCAGCGCGACGTCGAGGTTGAACACGATCGGCAGGTCCATGAAGATCACGTGGTTCGCGGTCAGCGCGAAGTCGTGCATCATCGTCAGCGCCTTCACGTCGACGCCGCGGTTGACGGTCAGCTCCCCCGACGCATCGGCCCGGTGATAGGTGACGTGCGGACTGGTCAGGCTGCCGTAGCCGAAGAAGTGCAGCTCTCCGGTCGTCGGGCAGATCTTCGGATGCGCGGTCATCGAGTCCACCAGCTTGCCGTCAAAATCGTAGGCGCCCAACGTTTCCAGCTCGTTGGTGATCTGGTATGGCAGTGACGACTCGACCAGGGCCAGCGTCTTGCCGGCGTGCCGGACCACGTGGGTGTTGGCGACGCTGGAATGCAGGTTGCGGGTCCCGTCGGCGTTGTACACCGGGAACGGGTGCTCAAAGCTTTCGGTGCGCACCCAGCGGTTGCGGTACCAGGCGGCCTGGCCGTTCTTTAGCCGCACGCCGTGGATCATGCCGTCGCCCGTGAACCAGTGGTCCGTGGCCTGGCGGGGGTTGGGGCCGTTGCGCAGGTACCACCCGTTGAGTTCCGGCGGGATGGCGCCTTCGACGGTGAGGTCGAAGTCGGTCAGTTCGTCGGCGACTGGTGCGTAGTTCCCGGCACGGAAGAACGGGACGACGGTCTCGGCGGCCTGGCTCATGTTGTCTCCTCGGGGGCTGACATTCCACTTGTGACACGTCGAGCATGACATTCCACTAGTGACATGTCAATAGCGGCAGGTACGATCCGTTCGTGAGCTTGCGACACGCAGCGCTGGGCCTGCTCGCTCAGCATCCCGCCAGCGGGTACGACCTGCTGAAGAAATTTCAGGTTTCGATGGCCAATGTCTGGCCCGCCACGCAAAGCCAGCTCTACGGCGAGTTGGGCAAGCTGGCAGCGGCCGGGCTGATCGAGGTCACCGATGTCGGTCCGCGTGGCCGCAAAGAGTATGCGATCACCGAAGCCGGACGCGCCGAGCTGCACCGCTGGATGACATCACCGCAGGACGACCCCGCCGTTCGCAGCGCCGCGTTGCTGCGTGTGTTCCTGCTCGGCGAGCTCACCCCGACACAGGCCCGTGAATTCCTGGTGTCGCTGCGGTCGCACACCGACAGCGAGCACGCGCGATACGAGCAGATCCGGGACTCCCACGACTGGTCTGACGATGACGCCGATTTCTTCGGGCGCGCCGCGCTGGAGAACGGCCTGCGGTTCACCCAGATGGAGTCCGACTGGGCGAGCTGGGTCATCGACGCCCTCGACCGGCGCGCCGGGAAAGGCCGTTAGACGAAAAGCCACACCACTGTCACGAGTGTCAGGGCGAGCACCAGGCCGCCGGTCAGGTGCACCTCGCGGCGCGGCGTGATCTCGCGTGGCAGTGGCCGGCGCTCAAGCGTCCGTTGGCGTTGCAGTCCAATGAGATAGGCGACGAGCGCGACAACGGCGGCGATACCGGCCAGGATCAATGGACCCGAGCCGCGGTGATGGGGAAGCTGCTTGAGCACGAGGAGTACGCCGTTGCCCAGGACCGCGAACGAGGTGCGAGTCCAGGCCAGCGTGGTTCGTTCGGCCTGCAGACCGCCCTCGCGAACGTCGCCGCCTCCGCCGGCGTTCAACCGGTGACCGCCTTGGCCACGACGACCGCCAAGACCAGCAACCCGATCACGACGAGGCCCACTCCCAGGTAGGCCGGTGTGGGGTGGCGGGGCAGCGGATTGCCCCGACGAATCGCGCGGTCAGCCTGCTCCCAGCGCAGCAGGCCCATGCCGGCCGTGAGGATCGCCAGCACTGCCAGCAGCGCCCCGAGGAGATGCCGCCCGCCGGTGATGCCCAGTTCCGGAACAAACTGGATCACCGCGACCGCTGCGGCCAGCAACCCCAGCGCAGTGCGCTGCCACGCAAGGAAAGTCCGCTCGTTGGCGAGAGTGAACCGATAGTCGGGCTCTACGTCGCGGTCCGGACCATCGGTCCCACTGTGCGTGTCAGCTGCCACCCGGCTACTTTGCGCCGAAATAGCATTCCAGGTCGTGGATTCGGGCGGATCACGACATGGAATGCTATTTCGGCGGGCGCGGTAGCCGCGCCGATGTCGCTTACCGGCCGCCTGTCGGTTACCGTGCCGACGTGATGAGCGCGATCACCAGATACGTGGCGCTCGGCGACTCGTTCACCGAAGGAATCGGAGATCCGGATCCGTCGAGCCGCAACGGGCTTCGCGGCTGGGCCGATTTGGTGGCCGCGCACCTGGCACGCCACAACCCGGAATTCCGCTACGCGAATCTGGCGATCCGCGGTCACCCGATGGACGCCGTCATTGCCGGCCAGATACAGCCAGCCATCATGCTCGGTCCGGATCTGGTCACCATCTACGCCGGCATCAATGACCTGCTGAAGTTGCGGACGGACCTCGACGCGCTGATGACGCGATACGCCCTGGCGCTGGCGCGGCTGCACCGCACCGGCGCGAGGGTGATGACCTTCACCGCCGCCGACATCGGAACCGTCCCGGTGTTCCGCCGCTTGCGGGGCCGTGCGGCGATCTACAACGAGCTGCTGCGCGGCATCGTCGACGATCTGGGGCTCGAGTTGGTGGACTTCTGGCGTTTCACCGAATTCCGAGATCCTCGCTTGTGGGACAGCGATCGCGTGCACCTCGGGCCGCTCGGACACCGGCGGATGGCCGGCAGGGTGCTCGACGCTCTTGCGGTGCCGCACAACCTTTCCGACCCGCTTTCCGACCCGCCGAACTCGGCGGTGTCGGATGCGGGGCGGGTGACTCGGCTCAGGTCCGACCTGCATTGGGCGGCCAGTTTCGCCGCGCCGTGGGTGATTCGCCGGCTACGACGCGTGACTCCGGGCGCGGGCGTCGAACCCAAGCTGTCAAGCCTGACGACACCTGTGCGTGTGCTGTGATTTGCCCTCCGGAGGTATCAAGGACATCGTGGCCGAGCAAGCTCCTCCCGGTGCGGACAGTGAAGGACAACGGCCGGGATTGCGCCGGCGCACTCTTTTGACCACCGGCGCAGCGTCGGCGATCGTCGGCGCCGGGCTGGGTTTCGGCGGCGCGGCCTTGGTGCAACCGCAGACCCGCGGTCCGCAGGTGTGGTTTCGGCCCGATACATCAGGCGCCCCAACGGTCGCGGGCCTGCACCTGCAGTTCGGGTCGAACGCTTCGACCGAGGTGGTGGTGTCGTGGTACACCACGACCGGAGTGAGCAACCCGCGCGTGATGATCGGCACGCCCCACAACGGCTTCGGGCGCACCGTCAATGCCGAAACCCGCACGTATCGGGACGCGATGTCCAACACCGAGGTTCTGGTCAAGCACGCACGGGTCAGCGGTCTGAAGCCCGACAGCGATTACATCTACGCCGCGGTCCATGACGGCGCGACTCCGGTGCTGGGCACGGTGCGCACCGCTCCGGCGGGCCGAGCGGCTTTGAGGTTCACCAGTTTTGGCGACCAGGCCACCCCGACGCTGGGCCGGATGGCCGGCGCGGCGTACGTCAATGACAATCTCGGTTCACCCGCCGCGGGAGACATGACCGCGGCGATCGAGCGGATGGATCCGTTGTTCAATCTGGTGAACGGCGATCTGTGCTACGCGAACCTGGCGCAGGACCGGATCCGGACGTGGTCGGACTGGTTCGAGAACAATTCCCGCTCCGCACGCTACCGACCGTGGATGCCCGCGGCGGGAAACCACGAGAACGAGCTGGGCAACGGGCCGATCGGCTACGCGGCGTACCAAACCTATTTCGCGCTGCCGGAATCGGGATCCGACCGTGAACTCAACGGGCTGTGGTACGCGTTCACCGCGGGCTCGGTGCGGGTGATCAGCCTGAACAACGACGACGTGTGCTACCAGGACGGCGGCAACTTCTACGTGCACGGTTACTCCGCGGGCGCCCAAAAGCGTTGGCTGGAGCGCGAGCTCGCCGACTCGCGTGCCAACCACGACATCGACTGGATTGTGGTGTGCATGCATCAGACCGCAGTCTCGACCGCCGACCGCACCAACGGCGCCGATCTCGGGATCCGCCAGGACTGGCTACCGCTCTTCGACCGCTACGGTGTCGACCTCGTGGTGTGCGGTCACGAACACCACTACGAACGTTCGCACCCCATCCGCGGTGTGTTGCCGACCGACACCCGCACGCCGATGCCGGTGAGCACCCGCACCGACGTGATCGACACGAGCAAGGGCACGGTTCATCTGGTGATCGGCGGAGGCGGAACCTCGGCGCCGTCCAACACGATGTTCTTCGACCAGCCCCGCTGCCGCGTGATAACCGCCATTGGCGCCTTCGACCCGGCAATCGGCCGCAAGGCCCCCAGCTACGTGCAAGAAGACGCCCCGTGGTCGGCTTTCCGCGACCGCGATCACCCCTACGGTTTCGTCGTCTTCGACGTCGATCCCGGGCACGCGGGCGGCAACACCACGATCAACGGCACGCATTTCGCCATCACCGGACCGTTCGGCGAGATCACGCCGGTCGACGAGTTCGTCCTCACCCGTCCACGCAACGGCGTGGCATAACTGGACGTTGCATCGCGATAGTTTGCGATATATCGTCAGTGTATCGGGAGCGCATCCGGTGCTCCCCGAATCACAGGAGAGACTTTCATGACAGACGAATTCGACAGCCCGCTCGCCGGGCACGGTTTCGGTTTCGGCTTCGGACCCGCCGAGCGGCGGGTCCTGCACCAACAGCGTCGCGAAGCCCGACGCGAGATGCGCGGATTGCT
This sequence comes from uncultured Actinomycetota bacterium, assembly GCA_963811535.1. GTDB lineage: Bacteria > Actinomycetota > Actinomycetes > Mycobacteriales > Mycobacteriaceae > Mycobacterium. Next base: position 2,621,724 of record CAWERF010000006.1, read on the forward strand.
GCGCGAACACGTTCGCGACCAGGCCGGCGGTCACCGCGGTCCGTTCGGGCCCGGCTTCGGTCCCGGTTTTGGTCCAGGCTTCGGCCCGGGCTTCGGCCCCGGCTTCGGGTTCGGGCCGCGCGGCCCGCGGGGGCATCGCGGCCGCGTCCGTGGTCGCCGGGGCGACGTCCGCGCCGCAATTCTGGCGCTGCTGGCCGAACGCCCGATGCACGGCTACGAAATGATCCAGGAGATCGGCGAGCGCAGCAACGGCCTGTGGCGACCGAGTCCCGGCTCGGTGTACCCGACGCTGCAGCTGCTCGTCGACGAGGGCCTGATCGTGGGCACCGAGTCCGACGGCAGCAAGAAGCTCTTCGAGCTCACCGACGAGGGTCGCGAGGCAGCGGCCAAGACGCAGACCCCGCCGTGGGAAGAGATCGCCGAAAACGTCGATCCCAACGAGGTCAACCTGCGCACAGCGCTCGGCCAGATCAACGGCGCCCTGTTCCAGGCTGCGCAGGCCGCCACGCCGGAGCAACAGAAGCGCATCGTCGACATCGTCAACAACGCCCGACGAGAGATCTACGGCATCCTGGGCGAGACCGAGACCGACTAGCGCGGCCCCGAGAACCGGCCCGCGGCTAGCCTGACACCATGCAGCGCTATCACCTCGGCCGGTTCTCGGTCGCCCGCATCGGTTTCGGTGCAATGCAGCTTCCCGGTCCCGGCGTGTTCGGGCCGCCCCGTGACCGCGACCAGGCTCTGGCCGTGCTCCGTCGGGCCGTCGAACTGGGCGTCGACCACATCGACACTGCCCAGTTCTACGGACCCGGCGTGGCCAACGAACTCATCCGCGAGGCGCTGCACCCCTACCCCGACACCCTCGCGTTGGTCAGCAAGGTCGGAGGTCGCCGCGACGGCAAAGGCAACTGGCTGGCCGTACATGACCCCGACGAGCTGCGCCGCGACATCGAGCAGAACCTACGCAGCCTCGACGTCGACCAACTCGCCGCCGTCAACCTTCGCGTCATGGACACCGATTCTGACGAACCGAATCAACCCGGCACCCTGCGCCCGGAACAGTTCGAGGGTCAGCTCGCCGCGATGATCAAGGCCCGCGACGAGGGCCAGATCGCGGGCGTCGGCCTGTCCAACGTCACCCTCGACCACCTGCTGTTCGCGCTCGAGGACACCGAGATCGTCTGCGTGCAAAACGCACTGAACCTCGTCGACCGGGCGTCGCAGCCGGTGCTGGACGCGTGCGCCGAGCGCGGCATCGCGTTCGTCCCGTTTTTCCCGCTCGGATCGGCCTTCGCCGCAGACAATCCCGTGCTCGGCAACCCGATCGTGCGGCGCACCGCGGAACGGCTCGGCCGCAGTCCCGCCCAGATCGCACTGGCGTGGACGCTGACACTGGCCCCCAACGTCTTGCTGATCCCGGGTACGTCATCGGTCCGGCACCTCGAGGACAACATGGCGGTCGCCGACATCGACCTCGACGACGACACCGTCGCCGAGCTCAACGCCGTCGCAGGCTGACTACACGTCCACCCAGCCGAGAGTGCGGTCGACGGCCTTCTTCCACCCCGCGTAGCCGGCGGCCCGCTGGTCGTCGCTCCAGTTCGGCGTCCAGCGTTTGTCCTCTTGCCAATTCGCCCGCAGATCCTCGGGATCGGCCCAGAACCCGACCGCCAACCCGGCCGCGTACGCGGCCCCCAGCGCGGTGGTCTCGGCCACCACCGGCCGGACCACGTCGACGCCGAGCACGTCGGCCTGGATCTGCATGCACAGATCGTTCGCGGTGACTCCGCCGTCGACCTTCAGCTCCTCCAGCCGCACACCAGAGTCTTTGTTCATCGCATCCACCACGTCGCGGCTCTGATAGCAGATCGCCTCCAACGTCGCGCGGGCGAGATGCGCGTTGGTGTTGTACCGCGACAGCCCGACCATGGCCCCGCGCGCATCAGACCGCCAGTACGGCGCGAACAACCCCGAAAAGGCCGGCACGAAGTACACGCCGCCGTTGTCCTCGACCTGGCGAGCCAGCGACTCGCTTTGCGCGGCGCCGCTGATGATGCCGAGCTGGTCGCGCAGCCACTGCACCGCCGAACCGGTGACCGCGATCGAACCCTCAAGGGCGTAAACCGGTTTCGCGTCACCGAACTGGTAGCACACCGTGGTCAGCAGCCCGTGTTCCGAGCGGACGATCTTCTCGCCGGTGTTCTGCAACAGGAAGTTGCCCGTCCCGTAAGTGTTTTTGGCGTCGCCCTCCGTCAGACACACCTGGCCGACCATCGCCGCCTGCTGGTCGCCGAGGATGCCGGTCAACGGCACCTCCCCGTCCAGCGGCCAGGACGAATGTGTGACGCTGTACGGCTGGGGCGACGACGATGGCCTGATCTCCGGCAACATCTGTCGCGGAATTCCGAAGAACGACAGCAGTTCGTCGTCCCAGTCCAGGGTCTCCAGGTTCATCAGCATCGTCCGGCTGGCGTTGGTGACGTCAGTGACGTGCACGCCGCCGCGAGGACCGCCGGTCAGGTTCCAGGCCACCCAGCAGTCGATGGTGCCGAAGATCGCATCACCGCTTTCGGCGGCCTCGCGCACCCCGTCGACGTTCTCGAGAATCCACTGCAGCTTGCCGCCCGAGAAATACGTGGCCGGCGGGAGACCGGCCTTGCGCCGGATCACGTCACCGCGGCCGTCGCGCTCCAGCGCGGACGCGATGTGGTCGGTGCGGGTGTCTTGCCAGACGATCGCGTTGTAATACGGGCGGCCGGTGTGGCGGTTCCACACCACCGACGTCTCGCGCTGGTTGGTGATGCCGAGCGCGCACAGGTCGGCGTCGGTCAGGTTGGTCTTGTTCAGCGCCGACATCAGCACCGAACTCGTGCGTTCCCAGATTTCGACCGGGTTGTGTTCGACCCAGCCCGCGCGCGGCAGGATCTGCTCGTGTTCGAGCTGGTGGCGGCCCACCTCGGCGCCGGAGTGGTCGAAGATCATGCAGCGGGTGCTGGTGGTGCCCTGGTCGATCGATGCGACGAAGTCGGCCAACGGTGCTCCTCGACGGTGGGTTGGTGCAATCGTCCATGATGTCCCACATGGGTTCCAAGCAGGATGCTCTTCGCGCAGGCGGCTCATCGCCGATCCCCGACATCGAGCAGATGCCCCGCGGTGGCCCGGACGCGTCGTGGCTGGACCGACGGCTCGAGACCGGCTGCCGGGAGTACCTCGACCGCGACGACGTCGACGACCGGCTCAAGCGCGCCGTGGTGCGCTCGCTGGATCGGATCGGCACCCTGTTCAAGGAGCACGAGCGCAATGCCACCCTGGTGCTCGACGAAGTGGCCGAGGTGCCCGACCCGGCCATCCTCGAACTCGGCGCCGGGCACGGCGCGCTGTCGCGGCTGATCCTTCAGATGCATCCCACCGCGACCGTTACGGTCACCGATCTCGATCCGGCCTCGGTGGCCGCCATCGCCGCTGGCGACCTCGGCCGGCATTCGCGCGCGACCGTAAGGGTGATGGACGCGACCGCGATCGACGCGCCCGACAAGTCCTATGACCTTGCGGTGTTCGCAATGTCGTTTCATCACTTGCCGCCGCGGCGGGCCGCGCAGGTGTTCGCCGAAGGCACCCGCGTCGCCGAGAAACTGCTGATCATCGACCTGCCGCGGCTGCCGTCGCTGCTACACCTCGCTCAGTTGGCCGCGTTCGCGCCGCTGGCCACGGTCGTCCCGTTCCTGCATGACGGTTTCATCAGCTCGCTGCGGGCCTACAGCCGATCGGCGCTGCGCGCGCTGGCCGAGCATGCCGACCCGGGCATCGACGTGCGGCTGCACAACGACGCCTGGGGGCCCCAAATCGTGGTCGCCAGCCGCTGACGCCCACCGGCGTCTTTGAGGCCGGTGAATCGGGCGATTTTGTTGCGGGCGGCCCTGCGAGCAGGTTGCATCAGCGACGTGGGCGACGAAGTACGGCAGACCGCTTACAGCGGCGCGCACCGCCGCGACTACCGGCGCAAAGTGCAGCTGTCGCTGGACGTGTTCGAGACCATGCTGGCCCAGTCGAGCTTCGACTTCGAGCGGCCGCTGACCGGGATGGAGATCGAGTGCAACCTCGTCGACGAGGATTACCAGCCGGCCATGGCGAACCGGGCAGTACTCGGCGCGATCGCCGACCCGGCGTTCCAGACCGAGCTCGGCGCCTACAACATCGAGTTCAACGTGCCACCGCGGCCGTTGCCCGGCGACTCGGCGCTGGAACTGGAATCCGACGTGCGCGCCAGCCTGAACGCCGCGGAGACCAAGGCGAATCAACACGGCGCCCACATCGTGATGATCGGCATCCTGCCGACGTTGATGCCCGAGCACCTTTCGGGCGAATGGATGAGCGAGTCGCTTCGCTACCGGTTACTCAACGATTCGATCTTCACAGCGCGCGGTGAGGACATCGTCATCGACATCGCCGGCCCGGAACGGCTCTGCCTCCAAACCGCTTCCATCGCACCGGAATCGGCGTGCACGAGCATGCAGCTGCACCTGCAGGTGTCGCCGGCCGACTTCGCCGACAACTGGAACGCCGCGGAGGTGTTGGCCGGTCCGCAGCTGGCGCTGGGCGCCAACTCGCCGTACTTCCTGGGCCACCAGTTGTGGGCGGAGACCCGCATCGAGCTGTTCACCCAGGCCACCGACACGCGGCCCGATGAGCTGAAGGCACAGGGGGTTCGGCCGCGGGTCTGGTTCGGCGAACGCTGGATCACGTCGATCTTCGACCTGTTCGAGGAGAACGTGCGCTACTTCCCGTCGCTGCTGCCGGAGCTGTCCGATGAGGATCCGGTGGCCGAATTGGCCGCGGGCCGGGCGCCGCGGCTGCCAGAGCTGCGGTTGCACAACGGCACGATCTACCGATGGAACAGGCCGGTGTATGACGTCGTCGACGACAGGCCGCACCTGAGGGTCGAGAATCGGGTGCTGCCGGCCGGGCCCACCGTCGTCGACATGATGGCGAATGCAGCGTTCTACTACGGCGCGCTGCGCACACTGTCCGAGGAGGACAGGCCGTGCTGGACCCAGATGAGTTTCGCTGCGGCACAGGCGAACTTCGTCGATGCCGCACAGCACGGAATGAAGGCCAGGCTCTACTGGCCCGAAATGGGCGAGGTGACACCCGACGAGCTGGTGCTGCGCCGACTGCTGCCTCTTGCCGACGAGGGATTGCGCCGCTGGGGAGTCGCCACATCGGTGCGCGACCGCTACCTCGGCGTCATCGAGGGTCGCGCCAAGACCGGGCTCAATGGTGCGGCCTGGCAAGTCAAGACGGTCCGCGCATTACAGGAACAAAAGGGCATGACGCGGCCGCAGGCGCTGGCCGAGATGCTGCGCCGCTACGCGCAGCTCATGCATAGCAACCGGCCTGTGCACACCTGGGAGATGCTCGGCGCGTAGGCGAGGGTGCACACACCACCTTTGAATGTGGTGTCCGCACGCCTGTCCCAAGCCGCCCGCGCGGCCAGGATGACGTCTATAGTTGTGCAAGCGAACAAACGTGCGTTGCGAGACCGAGATGCGTTGATGGTCATGGCAGATCGGAGAATTTCGGTCGTTGTCGCCGACGACTCGTTGCTGGTCCGCGACAGCGTGTGTCGAGCCCTGTCAATGGATCCCGACGTGGCCGTTGTCGGTGCCGGCGTGGACTATGACTCCACTGTGGAACTTGTCGATCGACACAATCCGGCCTTGTTGGTGACTGACGTGTGCATGCCACCGACTGTTCATCGCGGCTGAGCTGATCGCCTTCGGCGGAAGCACGTTGCTGTCGCTGGCCCACACTTGAAGGTGATGCCTACACCCGGACCATCCTTCGGCCGCCGGGTCGCGGAGTAGGTTGGTGGCATGTCGGAGGTCATGGACTGGGACAGCGTCTACCGAGAACAAGGTCAATTCGAAGGCCCGCCACCGTGGAACATCGGTGAGCCGCAACCGGAGATCGCCGCGTTGATCGAGGCCGGCGAGTTCCGCAGCGTTGTGCTGGACGCCGGCTGCGGCTTCGCTGAGGCATCGCTGGACCTGGCGGCGCGGGGGTACACCGTCGTCGGCATCGACCTGACGCCCACCGCGGTCGCCGCGGCCGGCGCGGCCGCCAAAGAGCGGGGTTTATCGGATAGGGCGACCTTCGTGCCGGACGACATCACGTCGTTCACCGGCTTCGACGGCAGATTCTCGACGGTCCTTGACAGCACGCTGTTTCATTCGTTGCCCGTCGAGGCCCGCGACGGCTACCTGAGCTCGATACACCGGGCCGCGGCGCCGGGCGCCACGCTGTTCATCCTCGTGTTCGCCACGGGCTCGTTCCCTCAGGGCACCGACTTGCCGTTGCCGAACGTGGTAACCGAAGACGAACTGCGCGAGGCTGTTTCGAAGTACTGGCAGATCGACCAGATCCGGCCCGCGTTCATCCACGCCAACATCCCGGAGATGCCGCCGATCCCAGGTGTGGTGTTCCCGGAGTTCGATCACGATGACAAAGGCCGGCGCATGATGCCGGCGTTCCTGCTCACCGCGCACAAAGCGAGCTGAGCGCCCCGGCGAACCGCGCTAGCTCGTCCTCGCCCGCGTCCACGTGCGGAGACACGCGTAGCACAGCGTCCGCAAGCTCGAACGGAGCGCGCTCGGGCCCGGCGACGGTGGTGACGATCGCGTGCCGGTCGATCAACTCCGCGCGTATCCGGTTCACGTCCGTGGCGTCGGTCGGCGTCAGGGTGGTGATCGCGGACGGGGTGTCGACGGGTTCGACGACGCGCCAGCCCGGCACGTCGGCCAGCGCTTCGCGCGTCCGCCGGCCCACCACGGCGAGACGCTCGCGCACCGCCTGCGGCCCTGCGGCCAGGTATTCCCGTACCGCGACCGAAAAGGCAACCCTCGCTCCGATATTCGCTTCACCGAACTCCAGTAATCGCAACGGCGGGATATCGGGCAGCCAGTCCGACGGCGGCAGCCGGGTCCGCAGCCGCGCCGCCAGCTCGGGCCGTACAGCGAGCACACCGACACCACGCGGGCCGGCCAGCCACTTGCGCGACGTTCCGTAGATCGCGTCGGCGTCGACGACGCAGTCGATCTGCCCCAGCGCCTGAGCCGCGTCCACAACAAGCGGAACGCCGTGCTCGCGGCAGGCGGCGACGATGCCGGCGACCGGTTGCACGACGCCGCGGTGACTGCCGACCGCGGTCAGATGCACCAATGTCGGCGGGTCGGCGGCGATCATCGCGGCGACCTCGTCGACCTGCGCGCGGCCCAGACCGTCGACCGGCAACGGCAGCACACCGAACCCGTTGGCGGCCATCACGGCCAGGTTGGGGCCATATTCGCCTGGCAGACAAGCGATCACGCGACGCGGCTCGGGCCAGCTACTCAGCAGCAGGTCCAATGCGTACGCGGCGCCAGTCGTGTAAACGATGTCGTCGACCGTCATCCCGGTCAGCTCGGCGACCGCGCCGCGGCCGGCGGTCAGTTCGGGCTCGGCCCGTTGCGCCGCGACGTAGCCGCCGATCTCAGCCTCGCGGCGGGCATGGGCGGCCGCTGCCTCGATCGCGGAGAAGCTCTGCCGGGAGCAGGCGGCGCTGTCGAGATGCATGCCCACGACGGGTGGCCGGGCGGCCCGCCAGGCCCGCGCCAGATCCGTCATTTCACCGCAAGCGACAGCCCGAAATCACCAGCCGGATCGGTCCACCAATCCGTCTGCCGCAGACCGGCCGCCGCGAGTTCGGCGGTCACGGCGTTGGGGCGGAACTTGCACGACACCTCTGTCAGCATCTCCTCGCCGTCGGCGAATTCGACGGTGAAGTCGAGCGCGCCGATGCTCACGCTCTGAGCGCCATCGGCGCGCAGCCACATCTCGATCCGCTCCTCATCGTCGTTCCATCGGGCGATGTGCTGATACGCGTCGACGTCGAAGTCGGCGTCGAGCTCACGGTTGACCACAGCGAGCACGTTGCGGTTGAACGCGGCGGTGACGCCGGCGCTGTCGTCGTAGGCCCGGACGAGTCGCTCCGTTTCTTTCACCAAATCGGTCCCGAGCAGCAGGTTGTCGCCCGGTTGCAGCACGTCGGCGAGTACGGTGAGGAACTCCGCCCGCGGCCCGGCGGTCAGGTTGCCGATCGTCGACCCCAGGAACACCACCAAACGCTTTCCACCGCTGGGTATCTCGGGGAGGTGCTCCTCGAAATCACCACAGACCGCGTCGACGTCGACGCCCGGGTAAGCTGCCTCGATGGCCGTGCCGGCGGATTGCAGGATGCCGGAATCGACGTCGAACGGGATGAACCGCCGCAGGGTTCCGCGATCCCGCAGCGCGTCGAGCAACATGCGGGTCTTCTCCGAGGTGCCGCTGCCCAATTCCACCAACGTGTCGGCGCCGGTGGCCTCGGCGATGGAGCCGGCGCGGGCCGCCAGGATCGCCGCCTCGGTCCGGGTCGGGTAGTACTCCGGCAGCCGAGTGATCTGGTCGAACAGGTCGCTGCCCACCTCGTCGTAAAACCACTTGGGAGGCAATGACTTCGGCGTCTGCCGCAGGCCGTGCGACACGTCGCGGCGCAACGCGCGGTTGGCGGAATCGGCCGCCAGATGGTTGGCCAGCATGACGCTCATGGGAGTCCTTTCAGCGGGGTGAACCCGACGTCGCGGCCGGTCACCTCGACGAGGTGGCGATCGGGAACGTCTTCCCACGCGGGGTCGTCGTCGTAGGGTTCGCTGGCCAGCACCACGCCGTCGTCGCAGCGCAACACCGAGAGCGTGTCGCCCCATGTGGTAGCCAGCAGCCGAGATCCATTGCCCGCCAGGATGTTCAGCCGTGCGTTCGGGTCGGCGGCACCGACCTCGGCGATGGTGTGCGCGAGCGCGTCGAGTCCGCGGTCGAAGATCAACGCCGCCAGTTGGGCGCTGTCGACCACCGATTCGGCATGCGGGGCCGGAGGCAGCACATCGCGGTCGACGCGGCCGTTGTGCGACAGCAGCCACTCCCCGTCGGTGAACGGCGCCGACGCGCTCGCTTCTATCGGCATCCCAACGGTCGCCGACCGGACAGCGGCCACCACACAACCGCTGGACAGCACCGGCGCCACCGACGCGAAGGACGCGTCGGCCCACAACGGCGACGCGCTTCGCCAGCGCCGCGGGCCGTCGGCGATGAACCCCACACCCCACCCGTCGGCGTTCACCAGACCGTGTTTCTGCCGGCGCGGCGCATACGACTGCACGAGTAACCCGGATGGCGGATCGAGCACCAGCGCGGCCAGTGAGCGGGGCTCACCCAGCCAGCCCAGGTGACGACACATCAGGCTGCATCCCAGGCCAGTCGGACGCCTGCGAAGATCTGCCGCCGGATCGGATGGTCCCAGTTGCGAAAGCTCGGCCGCAGGATTTCGCGTGCGACCGCCCAGGACCCCCCGCGCAGCACCCGATAGTCGCCGTCGAAGAACGGCTGCGAGTACCGCTCGTAGATCATCGGCGTGAAGCCGGGCCACGGCCGAAGCGGCGACGACGTCCACTCCCAGACGTCGCCGAGCATCTGCTCGACCCCGTACGCCGACGCACCGGCCGGGTACGCGCCCACGGGCGCGGGCCGCAGCGCCGCGCCGCCAAGGTTGGCCAGCTGATCGGTGGGTCCGGCGGCGCCCCACGGGAACCGTCGCCGCTGCTCGGTCTGCGGATCCCACGCACATGCCTTCTCCCACTCGACCTCGGTGGGCAGCCGGGCTCCGGCCCACGTCGCGTAGGCCTCCGCTTCGAAGTAGGTGACGTGCTGCACGGGTTCGTCGTCGGGGATGTCCTCGACGTGGCCGAATCTGGTCCTGGTGTTATCGCCGTTCCAGAATTGCGGGGTCCGTAGCCCCGCCTGCTGGCGGTGCTCCCAGCCTCGCGCCGACCACAATTCGCGGCGCCGGTAGCCGCCGTCGGCGACGAACGCCTGCCATTCGGCGTTTGTCACGGGTACCCGGCCGATCCGGAACGCGGGCACTTCGACGACATGTGCCGGACGTTCGTTGTCCAGCGAGTGCGGCTCCGTCGCGGCGTCCACACCGAGAACGAACGGACCGGCCGGGATCAGCACCGAGGTGCCCGCCAGGCCCGGCCGGCCGGCCGGCAGCGGCGCGCCCGAACCGAGCAGCGGCTCGCCGGTGCGCAGGTTCAGCGCCTGCAGCATGGTCTCGTTGTGCTGGTGCTCGTGGCTGACGATCAGGGCGAACGGGAATGTCGTCTGTTCCTGGGGCAGCGTGTCCAGCGCGTCGAGTGCGCGCGACCGCACCGCTCGGCAGTAGGCCCGCGCTTGCGTCGGCGACAGCAGCGGAAGGTCTGCCCGGCTGGCCCGCGAGTGGACGAACGCGTCGTACAGCGAATCCACTTCCCGCGGCAGCATCCCGGGGTGGTCGGGGTTTCCGCCGCGCAGCAGCCACAGCTCCTCCTGCTGGCCGATGTGCGCCAGATCCCACACCAGCGGGCTCATCAGCGGGTGGTACTGCCGGCGCAGTTCGGCGTCGTCGAAGTCGACGATCGTCAACGTGCGCCCGCGCGCCGCGGTCAGGTCGCGGGCCAGCACGTCGCGTGTGCTCATGCCCCTTCCCTTTCCACTCCCCGGGCCAGTTGCGTCACGGCGTGGCTGACCCCGTAGCGGATCACGCGCTCGGAGAAGTCGTCACCCGGGCAGCCACCCTCCTCAACGATGCGGCCCAGCCGCGCCATCCCGGCTTGCAGAGATGCCGGCGCACGGTCGGCCACCGCGCCGACACAACGCGTCGCGGCGAGGTGCAGCCGCCGGTCCTCCAAGCCGATGCGGGCCGCTCTGTCCCACGCCGTGGCGACCGGCTCGGTAGCCTCGTCGGCGACGTCGGCGGCGGCGGGGTCGTCGAGCAGGGTGACCAGCATGAACACGACGGCCGGCCACAGTGCATCCGGCACGCTGTCGAGGTAACGGATCTCCAAGAACCGGCGTGGCCGCACCGGCGGGAACAGCGTGGTGAGGTGGTAGTCCAGGTCGGCGACGGTCGGTTGACGGTCGCCGAGGCGGGCCCGTCCCTCTACCCAGTCGGCGAACGAGGCGTAGCTCGTCACCGGCACCGCCTCCGGCGTGTGCACCAGCATCACCGGCGCCCGCAGCGCATATCGCGCCCAGTCACTGGCCGGATCGTCGCCGCTGGCGCCCAGCACCGGCCCGCACCGCGCGGTGTCGAGCTGTCCCCACACGCGTTGCCGTGTGCTGCGCCATCCAGAGAACTCGCCGCCCAGCAGCGGCGAGTTGGCGGCTATCGCGATCATCGTCGGGCCCAGCGCATGCGCGCGTCGCACCCGCGACGCCCACTCATCAGCCGGGCCCGCGTCGAGGTTGACCTGCACCGACGCGGTCGACGTCATCATCGCCGCGCCGGCCGCGCCGGTGTGCGCCGCGGCGAAGTGCTGCTCCATCGCGCGGTAGCGGGCACCCGGATTGACGCGGCGCGGTGGGCGCACCGGATCCGCGCCGAGCAGGACCAGCCCGAGGCCGACGGCGGCGAATGCCTCGCACAGGACGCCGCGATCGGCGGTCAGGGCTTCGATCGCGGCGACGGCCCCGGCCATCGGCGGCCCGGACAGCTCGACGGCACCGCCCGGCTCCACAGTGACGACGCTGCCGCCCGGTAAGGGTGGCAGCGATTCGATGGTGTCGCAGAACTCCTGCCAGCCGGGTCGCCGGCTCGGATCGTCGACGTCGAAACAGTGCGCCTCCAACTCGATGCCGACCGGTCCGACCGTGGTGTCGGCGAGGCAGTTGGCGACGATATGGTCAGCCGCGGCGTCCAACGTGGTGAGCGGGTCGCCGGTGTACCCCGGGGTCGGGCTGTCCACTTGAGATGTAACTGCGGCCATCTTCTCGACTATCCCTCCGGGTAGGTGTCCACCCTCCATCTTGCAGAGGGGTCCGACAAGAACCGGCGATTTCTCCTGACACGTTCGTGACGTGTACCCCGGATCGCGAGGTGTTACTGCCCCAGGGCGTTCTGCATCGCACCGGCGAGCACGTCGACCGCCGGACCGCCGTTGCCGGATTGACACACCTTCGCCTGGAGCAGCACGTTCTCGCGCCGACGGGTTTGCGTGAAGCAGCGACGATCGGTGCCCGCCTCCTGTTTGACCCATGTCGCGTCGGTGGCGGTCGGCGGCCCGCCGGTGAACGACCACACCTGTGTGGTGCCGTCACTGAGGTGCATGGGCGTGGTCTGCCCGGAGCAGCCAACGGTTCGGTCGACCACCCGGTGGAAGGCCCGGTCAGCGGCGTCGGTGGTGGCGAAGACGCCGACGGCCTGCTTGACGTAGTGCGTCTCGTCGGTCGGCGACTCTTTCGTCTCTGCCCCGTTGAACGACGCCAGGTCGGGATCGTTGTAGACCTCGGGCAGCCCGATGTCGGCCCAGTTGTTGCAGACCGGGACGTCGACCCAGTAGCCCTGGAACGGCTCGTTGAAGAAGTTCTCCCACCGCATGGTGGCGCCGACGATGTTGCCGACCGAGCCCTTACCCATGACCGCGTAGTTCACCACGCCGGGGTCTGAGCTCTTGGCGTATGCCGGCACCGCCAGGCCGATTGCGAGACCCACGCCTATGACTGCTGCGGCGGCGCCGATCCCGCGGTCGCTCCGCTTCCCGCGGGGCGGCATGCGGGTTTATACCTTCGCCGAGAGCGTGACGTCGATGTTCCCGCGGGTGGCCTTCGAGTACGGGCATACCTGGTGCGCCTGGTGCATCAGGTCGTCGGCGACGCTCTGATCCAGCCCGGGCAGATAGCCAACGAGATCGGCGGTCAACCCGAAGCCGCCCTCGGAGTCCTTGCCGAAGCCGATCCGGGCCGTGATGCCGGTGGCGTCGTCGAGTTTCACCTTGCCCTTGCCGGCGACGAGGCGAAGCGCGCCGAGGAAGCAGGCCGCATAGCCGGCGGAGAACAGCTCCTCGGGGTTGGTGCCCTCGCCGCTGCCGCCCATCTCCTTGGGGGGTCGAGTGTCGAGATCGATTCGATCGTTGTTGGACTTCACGTGCCCGTCGCGGCCGCCTCCGGTCGCCGTGGATTCCGCCGTGTAGAGGACTTCGATGCTCATGGGTTTGATCATGCCAGCCCGGGCGCAGACAGCAAGACGCCCCGGTTGCGTTCGGCAACCGGGGCGCCTGGCGCGACTGCTTACTTGCCGTTGCCGTTGAGGTTGGCGCGAACGCCTTCCTCGACCTTCTTTCCGAGATCGGGGTCGACGTTCTTCCAGTACTCGAACACTCGAGACAGCGCCGGCTCCTTCACGCCGTCCGACACGTGGCCAATGATGTTGTTGGCCAATCGTTCCCGCGCGGCGTCGTCAAGCACTTCGCGGACCAGGGTGCCTGCCTGGCCCCAGTCGCCGTCGTCCTCGCGGAGCGTGTACGCGGCGCGGACCATGTCGCCGTCCGACGCCCAGTGCACCTCGGCAACGCGCGCAGGATCGGCTTGCGGGCCACCGACGGAGTTGGGTGCGTACACCGGGTCGGTGGCGTTGCGGATCCGCATCGCACCGTCCTTCGAGTAGCTGCGCACCTCCACCTTCGGTGTGTTGACCGGGATCTGCTTGTAGTTCACCCCGAGCCGGGCGCGGTGTGCGTCGGAGTAGGAGAACCCACGGGCCAGCAGCATCTTGTCCGGGCTCAGGCCGGTGCCGGGCACGATGTTGTTCGGCTCGAACGCGGCCTGCTCGATTTCGGCGTGGTAGTCGGTGACGTTGCGATCCAGCGTCAGCCTGCCGACCTCGTGCAGCGGGTAGTCGCCGTGTGGCCACACCTTGGTCAGGTCGAACGGGTTGTACCGGTAGGTCTTCGCCTCCTCGAACGGCATGATCTGCACGTGCAGCGTCCAGCTCGGGAAGTCCCCGCGCTCGATCGACTCGTACAGGTCGCGCTGGTGATAGTCACCGTCCTCGCCGGCCAGCCGATCGCCCTCTTCCTGGGTCAGGAAGTCGATGCCCTGGTCGGTCTTGAAGTGATACTTCACCCAGAAGAGCTCGCCGTCGGCGTTGATCCAGCTGTAGGTGTGGCTGGAGTAGCCGTTCATGTTCCGCCAGGTCTTCGGGATTCCGCGGTCACCCATCAGCCATGTCACCTGGTGGGCGGACTCCGGTGAGAGGGTCCAGAAGTCCCACTGCATGTGGTGGTCGCGCAGGTTGCTCGCCTGGAGGCGTTTCTGCGAGCGGATGAAGTTCTGGAACTTGAGCGGATCGCGGATGAAGAACACCGGCGTGTTGTTCCCGACCAGGTCGAAGTTCCCATCGGTGGTGTAGAACTTCAGCGCGAAGCCGCGCGGGTCACGCCAGGTGTCTGGGCTGCCACGCTCCCCGGCCACGGTCGAGAACCGGGCCACCGTCTCGGTCTTGGTGCCCGGCTGGAACACGGCTGCCCGGGTGTACTTGCTGACGTCCTGGGTCACCTCGAAGTGACCGAACGCGCCGCCGCCCTTGGCATGGGGTTGCCGCTCCGGGATGCGCTCCCGGTTGAAGTTGGCCATCTGCTCGATCAGGTAGTGGTCCTGCAGCAGAATCGGGCCGTCCGGGCCGACGGTGAGCGAATGCTCAAAACTGGGCGCCGGGGCGCCGGAATCGGTTGTCGCGTATTTCTCCGTCATCTCGCTATCTCATCTCCTCGTTTTCGCGGGCTGTCGCTCACGGCATGCGCTACAGGTACCCCAGAAAACGACCTCCGCTTCGTCGATGTCGAAACCGGCGGTTTCAGAGGCTTCAAGACAGGGCGCCTCACCGACGACGCAGTCGACATCGGTGACTTGGCCGCAGATCCGGCAGACCAGATGGTGATGGTTGTCGCCCGTGCGCGTCTCATACAGCGCCGACGAGCCGGCCGGCTCGATACACCGGATAAGGCCGGCCCCGACACACGCGCGCAGCACGTCGTAAACGGCCTGCGTGGACACCGATCCGAGCGCGTCACGAACGTAGGTGGTGATGCCGTCGGCGGTCGAATGTGGGTGGGCGGCAAGAACTTTCAATACCGCGACCCGGGGTGTGGTAACCCGAAGCCCGGCCCCCCGCAGGAGGGTGCCGGGCTCGTAGTCGGGTGCCGCGGGGGTCACGTGGTCAAGTATGCGCCTTTTCTGGAATGAGTCAAGAAAAGCCCGCGACGGACCGTTACGGGTGCGGTGTGGCGCTCGGCGCCGTGGTCGGCGACTGCGTACCACCGGGGCCGTACGGGTTGCCGGGGCCGGTCTGGCCGCCGGGGCCCATCATGCCGGGGCCGCCGGGGCCGCCGCCTGGGAATCGCCACTGGCCCATGGGCGGTCCGCCGTGGTGGGACATCCCGGCGCCTTGCCAGTGGTGGTGGTGCCAGCCGCCGTGGCCGCCGCCGGCGTGCCTGCCGAGGGCGAATCCGGAGAAGAAGATCACCGCGACGATGAAAACGATGCCGGCGACGATGCCGACCCACGCCAGCACGGCGTTGAGTCGGCTGTGGTGATAGACCCGATCCGGCGGCGCTGTCCGGGTGGTTTCGACTGCCGTCGGTTCGGTGCGAGGTTCAGGTGATTCGGTCATGTTTTCGATGATGCCGACCGGGAAATTTGTACTACGTGGGTTACACCAATGAATTGCCTGTGAATAATTGAGGTTAACCGTCGGGCGTCTGACCTGGTTTGAAAGCGTTGGGTGCGAACTGCTCGGCTGGGTTGATTCAACCCGTTGGAAATCCCGGCAGCGTTATTCCAGGATCACGACCATCTTTCCGCCGGCCTCCCCGGCCTCCGCGACCCGTGTACCTCACGGATTTCGTCGAAGGAGAAGACGCGCGACGGTTTGGCGGCGAGTCGTCCGTCGGCAACCTGTTGTGCGATGTCTTGCAGCGGCACATCGGACAGCGGGAAGCCTGGGCTGCCAAACACAAAGCTGCCGAAGAAGTTCAGATTCACGCCGCTGGCCATGCGGCTGCCTCCCGGCGCTCGCCACGAATTGGGATGAGCAACCCCGAATATCCACACCGCGAGCATCCGATCAACGCCCTGAGGCTGGCCGACCGGGTGGTGCACAGTTCGGTTAGCCGTCCGACCCCGGCTTGTACGGGTTCACGGCGAACTGGATGACCCGATACGGCGCGCGTGCGCGCGGGTCGATGTTGTTCCACTGGCTGATGAAGATCCGCAGTTCGTCGAGGGTCGAACCCGGCGAGATGTAGCCCCCGTACGGCTGGGCGAGCCGGTTGTCCCCGGGCGGCGGCAGGCTTTCGGCGGGATCCGGCCAGTCGCTTCCGAATACGACCGTCGTCACCGGCGCTGTGCCCAACCCCGTGGGATCGTCGGCGACCCGCACTTCCATGTTTCCGGTGCCGGCGTTGAAGTACGACAGCACGGTCTTGCCGTCGATCTGCTTGATGCTCATCTCCCCGACCCGGTCTCCCCACAACGGCGTCGGCGGCTTGTTCCAGCCCCCGGAGGCACCGGGCACACTCGACCAGCCCTGCCACGACGACCGGTCCGTGAAGGTCTCCGGCCGGGCGCGGTACAGCGTCACCGGCTGGCTGCGGTCGAAGCTGTCGGCGACGATGTAGACCCAGCCCGTCGTGGAGTCGGCTTTGGGTATCGGGTCGTAGTAGCCGCTGATCTGCGATTGCCGCCCGCCCTGGTAGCTGCCGTTGCGCACGGATCCGGGCAGGGTGGGCCAACCGCCGTTCGCCGGATCGGCTTTCACGAGTCGAGAATTCTGCGGCACCAGGTTGTGGACCGTGGCGACCAGCAGATAGTTGTCCCGGTTGATCTGCACGACGCCGGCCGGCAGCTGGGAATCCCCCGGCGGAGTCGGTTCGGCCAGCAGCGGCTTGTCGATGCCGATCACCCGGTCGTATTGGACACCCTCGGGGTCGTCGATGGTGTCGGTCTGCGCGCGCAGCGCGATCGGTGCGTACCAGCCGCCGAAGCCGACACCCTGGCCGGCGAAGCTGTCGCCGCAGACCTGCAGCACACCCGTGGGGAAGTCCATGAACTCGCACAGGTCGGTCGCACCGATCCCGTAGTCGCGGGTGGGGGTCCCGGTGCCCGCCGCCGGGCCGATCCGCATCACCTGCCCGGGCAGCAGTGGCTGGAGAATGGGTTCGGGTTCAGGCGCGGGCGGGTCCGCGTGTGCCGGTGGCACCGTCAGCGCGCCGACGGCGAGCAGCGCCGACCCGATCACCGCCCGGCGCGCACTCATCGCCGGACAGCGTAACGGGGGGCGGCGTTGCCTTCTACTCTTCGGCGGCTAACAGCTCGGCGATCTGGATTGCGTTCAGCGCCGCGCCCTTCCGCAGATTGTCCCCGGAGACGAAGAACGCGAGGCCGCGGCCGTCGGGCACACCGGGATCCTGGCGGATCCGGCCGACCAGCGACTCGTCGACGCCGGCGGCGGCCAGCGGTGTCGGCACGTCGACGAGCTTGACCCCGGGCGCCGCGGCGAGAATTTCGGCCGCCCGCCGCGGTGACAGAGGCCGGGAGAACTCGGCGTTGATCGACAGCGAGTGCCCGGTGAACACCGGCACCCGCACGCAGGTTCCGCTGACGAGCAGGTCCGGGATGCCGAGGATCTTGCGGCTCTCGTTGCGCAGCTTCTGGTCCTCGTCGGTTTCGCCGGAGTCGTCGTCAACAAGCGAGCCCGCCAGCGGAAGCACGTTGAACGCGATCGGCGCGACGTACTTGTCCGGCGCCGGGAAGTCCAGCGCGCCGCCGTCGTGCACGAGTCGCTCGGCGTCATCGATCACCGCACGCGCCTGGGTGGCCAGCTCATGGACGCCGACCAGGCCGCTGCCCGACACCGCCTGGTACGTCGACGCGATCAGTCGGACCAGTCCCGCCTCGTCGTGCAGCGGTTTGAGCACCGGCATCGCGGCCATCGTCGTGCAGTTGGGGTTCGCGATGATGCCCTTCGGCCGGTTGCGCGCGTCGGTGAAGTTGACTTCGGAGACGACCAGCGGCACGTCGGGGTCTTTGCGCCACGCCGACGAGTTGTCGATGACCGTCACCCCGGCCGCCGCGAATCGGGGTGCCTGCACCCGCGACATCTTCGCGCCCGCGGAGAACAGCGCGATGTCCAGGCCGCTCGGGTCGGCGGTCGCGGCGTCTTCGACCTCGATTTCCTGGCCGCGGAACGCCAGCTTGCGGCCCTGCGAGCGGGCCGAGGCGAAGAACCGCACGCCGGTGGCGGGAAAGTCGCGTTCATCGAGCAGTTCGCGCATCACCTGGCCGACCTGCCCGGTGGCGCCGACGACACCGATGTTGACCATCGCTACCGCCCCGTCCCCGCGTACACCACGGCCGCCTCGTCGCCGCCGAGGCCGAACGCCTCGTGCAGCGCCACGACCGCCTTGTCGAGCTCAGTGTCCCTGATCAGAACCGAGATACGAATCTCCGACGTGGAGATCAGGTCGATGTTGACGCCGACGCCGGCCAACGCCTCGCAGAACGTCGCGGTGACGCCGGGGTGGCTGCGCATACCGGCACCGACGAGCGAGACCTTGCCGATGTGGTCGTCGTAAAGCACACGGCTGAAACCGATTTCGTCCTGCAGCGAGGTGAGCTTCTCGACCGCGGCGGGGCCGCTGTCGCGCGAGCAGGTGAACGTGATGTCGGTCTTGCCGTCCTCGATCTTGGAGATGTTCTGCAACACCATGTCGATGTTGACGTCGGCCTCGGCGACCGCGCGAAAAACCTTGGCGGCGTAGCCGGGAACGTCGGGAATGCCGACGATCGTCACCTTCGCCTCGCTGCGGTCGTGTGCGACCCCGGTCAGAATCGCGTCTTCCATCGAGATGTCCTCCATCGATCCGGCCACCAACGTGCCGGGCTTGTCCGAGTACGACGACCGGACATGTATCGGAACGTCGTAGCGGCGGGCGTATTCCACACAGCGCAGCATCAGCACCTTCGCGCCGCAGGCGGCCAGCTCGAGCATCTCCTCGAACGAGACCTTGTTCAGGTGGCGCGCGTTCGGCACGATCCGCGGGTCGGCGGTGAAGATCCCGTCGACGTCGGTGTAGATCTCGCAGACGTCGGCCCCCAGCGCCGCGGCCAATGCGACGGCGGTGGTGTCCGAGCCGCCCCGGCCCAGCGTGGTGACGTCCTTGCTGTCTTGGCTGACGCCCTGGAACCCGGCCACCAGCACGATCAGCCCCTCGTCAAGGGCCGACCGCAGCCGCCCGGGCGTGACGTCGATGATCTTGGCGTTGCCGTGGATCCCGGTGGTGATCACGCCGGCCTGCGAGCCGGTGAACGAGCGGGCCTGCGCGCCGAGTGAGTCGATCGCCATCGCCACCAGCGCGTTGGAGATCCGTTCGCCGGCCGTCAGCAGCAAGTCCATTTCGCGCGGCGGCGGCGCGGGGCAGACCTGCTTGGCCAGGTCGAGCAGGTCGTCGGTGGTGTCGCCCATCGCCGAGACCACCACGACGACGTCGTTGCCCTGCTTTTTGGTTTCCACGATGTGCTCGGCGACGCGGCGGATCCGGTCGGCGTCGGCCACCGACGATCCGCCGTATTTCTGCACGACGAGCGCCACGATCAACCTTCCTAGAGCTGCTGGGTGGAAGCCTCACCAAGGATAAGGGGTCTGCGCACGTGATTTTTGCCCCGCAGCTGCAGGGCTACAGTGAGCACGTGACGGACCGTGTCGCCGAAACCAGGGTTCGGATCAACCCCGCCATCGCCGCCCGCTGGAGTCCGCGGGCCTTCGATCCGACGGCCGTCGTCACCGGTGAGCAGATCACCGCGTTGCTGGAGGCCGCGCGGTGGGCGGCGACCTGGGGCCACCGCCAGCCGGTGCGGTTCATTGTCGGCATCCGCGGCGACGAGACGTTCGACAGGCTCGCCGGGCTGCTCAAGCGCGGCAACAGCTACGCGAAGGCCGCCGCGGCGCTCCTTCTGGTCTGTGTCGACGAAGGCCCGGACGACAACACCGCGCTGTATGCCGCGGTCGATGCCGGCGCCGCGATCGCCCAGCTGACGATCGAGGCGGTGTCGCGGGGGTTGTTCGCGCACCCGATGGCGGGCTTCAACAAAGACGGTGCCCGCGCCGAGTTCGGGCTGCCTGATGGGGTGCGCCCGATCGCGACGGTCGCGGTCGGCTCCGTGGGCGACGACACCGCCGTGGACGAGGCGATCGTCGAGAAGGACCGCATGTCGCGGC
The DNA here is from genome assembly GCA_963811535.1 of uncultured Actinomycetota bacterium. GTDB lineage: Bacteria > Actinomycetota > Actinomycetes > Mycobacteriales > Mycobacteriaceae > Mycobacterium. The sequence goes on from CAWERF010000006.1 coordinate 2,641,885, forward strand.
AACGGCTGGCGCTGGAGGACATCGCTTTCGCGGGGGCGTGGGGCCGGGCGTTTCAGCTGTAATTTGTGGCCCGGAACTGTATTCCGCGCGGAGAAGTGCGAGTGGAGGCCGCGCGGAATACAGTTTCGGCGCACTCAGGCGAAGAGCTTGGCGGCGCGGGCGGCCAACCCCGCGGCTTCCTCGCAGTTGTCGCCGCTGAACTCGACGACGACCGCAGGCCGGACCACGAGATCGCCGGTCGGCACATAGCCGCCGGCTACGAGCCGGCGCAGCATCGGTGCGCCCACGAACGACATCGCCGAGCAGAACTTGTGGTCGACGAAGATCTCGACGCCGTCCTGCTCACGGCGCTCGAGCCCTTCGGTCGCGGCGTCCACCACCTCCGGTTGCAGGCGGACCTGCATCGGTACCGCGTCAGGCCAGCCGCCCCGCCAGATGCTGAAGCGGCATTCGTAGGGCAGCTGCGTGTCGATGTCCCAGTGGTCGATGTCCGCGCCGGCAACGGTCATCGCTTCGCATGGGTCGCGCTCGGCCAGCGTTGACGGGTAGGCGGCGAGCGCGTCGCGGGCGGGCAGTGGATGCGTGGCCAGCCGTTCGGCGACCGCCCGGGCAACCCTTTCGGCGAGTCCGCAGTCCTGGTCGGCGATCAGCCCGATCTTCACCAGCGGTTGCTCCGATGAGTGCAGCGGGCCCGCTCCCGGCAGCTTCGAGAGCGGGAGCGGTATCGCGTAGGCGCAGGTGTCGGGGGCGGCGTCGTAAACGGGCGTATCGCCGACCCGAAACGCGACCGGGCCGGTGGGTTCACGGTCCATGGCCAGCTCGACAGCGACAAACTTGCGTAGGCTCGCGCCGCTGACCTTTACGTCCATGTCGCATTCGTCGAATGCGTAAAGTGTTCCGACAGAATTGATTTCGCCGATCTTGGACATCACGTCGCGATCGACCAGGCCGCACACGTCGATGCGCCGCAGGGCACGCAGATATGCCAGCAGCGTGGCGTCGTCGGCATCGACGGTCTGCCCGTAGAGTGGCACCGCCCCGGCGAAGAAATACACTGGATCGACGTCCCGCGGCCCCATCTTGGCGTGTCCGTTGACCATTTGCGAGCAGCCCGTCAGCGCAAACGCACTGGCCAGCAAGACGGCCAGCAGGTGCCTCACGGCCACAGTGTTTCACGGATGCGGTAGAGTGCGTGACGTGCAGCGGGTGCTCCTTCTCGGCAGCCGCGACGGGGTCTGATCCAGACCGGCTTCCCGTCGCGGGTGTTCGCGATGCGCCGGTCCCTAGTGCAAGGCACTAGTCCGTAGAACTCCCGGAAAGCAACCGCAAAATGACTCCCACAGATCCTCGTGTCGAGGTAATTGACTCCGCCGATGCGTTCGTATCGGCACGCACCATCACCAGACCCTCCGGTGCGCCCTACCCGGGTCAGCCGGCATGGAACACGCAGCGCGGCTCGTCGATGCCGATTCGGCGATACCGCTCCTTCGCCGACGAGGTCGAGCCGATCCGGCTGGGGGATCGCATGTGGCCCGACCGCGTCGTCGACCGCGCTCCGATGTGGTGTGCGGTGGACCTGCGCGACGGCAACCAGGCGTTGATCGACCCGATGAGCCCTGCCCGTAAACGCCGCATGTTCGACCTGCTGGTCCGCATGGGCTACAAGGAGATCGAGGTCGGCTTCCCGTCGGCGAGCCAGACCGACTTCGACTTCGTCCGCGAAATCATCGAGCAGGGGGCGGTTCCCGACGACGTCACCGTCCAGGTGCTGACGCAGTGCCGGCCGGAGCTGATCGAGCGGACCTTCGAGGCATGTGAGGGTGCAGCGCGCGCGATCGTGCACTTCTACAACTCGACGTCGATCCTGCAGCGGCGGGTGGTGTTTCGCGCCGACCGCGCGGAGGTGCAGCAGATCGCGGTCGACGGCGCCCGCAAGTGCGTCGAAGAGGCCGCCAAGTATCCGGGCACGCAGTGGCGCTTCGAGTATTCGCCGGAGTCCTACACCGGCACCGAGCTGGAGTACGCCAAGCAGGTGTGCGACGCGGTCGGCGACGTGATCGCGCCCACGCCGGAAAACCCGATCATCTTCAACCTGCCCGCGACCGTCGAGATGGCTACGCCAAACGTCTACGCCGACTCGATCGAGTGGATGAGCCACAACCTGGCTCGCCGCGACAGCGTCATCCTGAGCCTGCATCCGCACAACGACCGCGGAACTGCCGTCGCCGCAGCGGAATTGGGCTACCAGGCCGGCGCAGACCGGATCGAGGGCTGCCTGTTCGGCAACGGCGAGCGCACCGGCAACGTCTGCATCGTGACGCTGGGGCTGAACCTGTTCAGTCGCGGCGTCGACCCGCAGATCGAGTTCTCCAACATCGACGAGATCCGGCGCACGGTCGAGTACTGCAACCAGCTGCCGGTGCACGAACGCCACCCGTACGGCGGCGACCTGGTCTACACCGCGTTCTCCGGCAGCCACCAGGACGCGATCAACAAGGGCCTGGATGCGATGAAGGTGGCGGCCGACGAGGCCGACGCGGACGTCGACGACATCCTGTGGCAGGTGCCGTACCTGCCGATCGACCCCAGGGACGTCGGGCGCACCTACGAGGCCGTGATCCGGGTCAACTCGCAGTCCGGCAAGGGCGGTGTCGCCTACATCATGAAGGCCGACCAGGGCCTGGCGCTGCCGCGGCGGCTGCAGATCGAGTTCTCGCAGGTGATCCAGAAGATCACCGAAGGCGAGGGCGGCGAGGTCACGCCGAAGGAGATGTGGGACGTCTTCTCGGCCGAGTACCTGGCCTCGGTGCGGCCGCTGGAGCGGGTGCGCCAGCGCGTGATCGCGGCCGAGGAGGACGGCGGCACCGACAGCATCGAGGCCACGGTCCTCATCGACGGTGAGGAGGTCGAGATCGTCGGCGCCGGCAACGGGCCGCTGGCGGCCTTCGTCGACGCGCTCGGCGCCGTCGGATTCCACGTCAACGTGCTGGATTACTCCGAGCACGCAATGTCCGCCGGCGAGGAAGCCCAGGCCGCCGCCTACGTTGAGGCGTCGATCGGCGGGCGCACGGTCTGGGGTGTGGGGATCGCGACGTCGATCACGACCGCGTCGCTGCGAGCGGTGGTGTCGGCGGTGAACCGGGCGGCGCGTTAGTCGAGCATCGCTCGCAGGATCCGGTCGATGAGGTCGGCCGGATCCCGTGCGCCGGGCCGCTGGATGGTCAGATTGCTGAACACCAGGCCGTTGAGCAGCAGGCTCAGGTCCTCCGTCTGTTGGGGGGTCGGGTGGTATCCCGCCGATTCGATGATCAATGTCGCGGACTTCACCGCGGCGGCCTGCAGTTCGCTGAGGAAGGGTCGCAGTTCGGGCCGGCGGGTACCCTCCATGAACAGCTCGAACCGCGCGAGCGTCCGCCGACGCGCTTGCGGGTCGGGGCCGGAGACCATCCGCGTCATCAGGGTTTTGACGATTTCCGGCGTCATCGGGCCGATCGCGGAGCGCAGCGCTTCTACACGCTCCCAGTGCAATTCGACTGTCCGGGCGGCGGTCGCCTCGAGCAGCGCCAGGCGCGTCCGGAAGTAGTTCGACGTGGTACCCGCGGGCAGACCGGCGCGTTCGTCTACGTGGCGGTGAGTGACGGCGCCGATGCCGGTGTCGGCCAGGATGTCGATCGCAGCGTCGAGGATCCGTGCCCGTCGCTCGGGGTTTGGCGGCATCAGTCCTTGTACCGCACCTTGTACCGCATCTTGTACCGCACCTTGTACCGCACCCGCCAGAACATCGTCAGGAACACCGGGTACACCACGCACAGCAGCAGGTAGCTGAACCACATTGGGAACCAAGTAAAGAACGAAACATCGTTACGCACATAGGAGCAGTAGACGTGCAGCGGCACGCTGCCCGCTATATAAACCACCGACGCGGTGAAGATGGCCTTGTGTGGTTTGTTGGCGAACCGCACGCGGTGCCAGACCAGGATGCCGGTGACAGCCGCATAGGTCATCGGCACCAGCAGGATCTTGTCCGTCGTGGGTGTGACGACGTACCGCAGGGCGAGGTCGTCGCCGAAGATTACGCGGTACAGGTGCATCACCACGCCCAGGGAGATGGTGAGGATCGCCGCCCCGCGGAAGAAGTAGCCGTGCCGGCGATATCGCTCCCGGAGCGACGGCCGACGCGTCGGCACATGCGCGGTAATCACGGGCCGACGTTACCACTACGGTCGTAGTGGTAACGGGGTTAGGCGGGATCTGCGACCTCGCTTGCCCTCGACGACCACCGTGGCGGGCGGTTCTGGCGCCACGCCGCCGCCCCCTCGCGGGCGTCGGCGCCGCCCATCAGCAGCCTGTGCGCGTCGTCCTCGGCGCGGGCAACCGCGTCGAGATCGAGGTCTGCCCACAGCAGCCGCTTGCTCAGCGCGACGGAGGCCGGGTTCGCGTAGGTGGCGACGTCCCTGGCGAGGTCGATCGCGGCGGGCAACACCGCGGGCGCGGGCAACGCCCGGCTGGCGAGGCCGAGGTCGGCCGCCTCTTGACCGCTCATCGTCCGGCCGGTGAGCAGGACATCGGCCGCGACCGCCAGACCGGCAGCTTGGCGCAGCGTGAAATGGGCCTGGCAGTCGGCGACCATGCCACGTCGCACCTGCGGGATCGCCAGCTTGGCGTCGGATGCCACCAACCGGACGTCACACTGCAGCGCCAGCGTGAGGCCGATCCCGATCGCGTGCCCGTTGATCGCGGCGATGACGAGCTTGCGCACCCACCACGCGGGAGGCTGGATCGGGGAGGCGGTGAAGTCGTCGCCGGGGGCGTCGAAGGACCCGGCGTGCTCCGACAAGTCGGCACCCGCGCAGAACGCGCGGCCGGCGCCGGTTACCACCACCGCCTTGATCTCGTCGTCGAGATCGCACCGGCGGTACGCCGCGCCGAGGTCGCGCCCGGTGGTGGCGGAGAACGCATTGAGCCGGGCCTCACCGTCCAGCGTGATGACCGCGACGCCCGCGTCGTCGACCTCCATGCGGACGGCGGTCATTCTGCGGTCATTCAGAACAGCGCGAACTGCTCGCCGGCGATGGTGTTGTCGGTGAACTCCTCGATGCTGGTGCCGCTGATCACCGAGTCGAGCCCGGCCATGAAGTCGGCGTCGGAGACGATCGGCGCGCCGGTTTCGCGGGCCTGAAATCCTTTGCCGTGCTCAACTTTTGGATCGTTGCAGATGACCAGCGACGTCTCGGGGTCGACCATGTCGCAGTACGCAAGGCCGGCGTGCATGATTCTTTCGACGAGTTCTTCGTGAGTGCGCGTCACTTCGGCCGACAGCGCGACGCGCATGCCTTGCACCAGCGGCCGGCCCGGCACGTGCCGGCCGGGGTTGAGCCACTGGCACGGCACTCGGGAGGCCACCATCTTCAGCGGGCGCAGCTCGTCATGCGTGACGCGGCCGTTGGGCCAGCGGCGCCGTGTCGCCGGGCGCAGCGGCAGCCACACGTCCAGCTGGCGGGCGCGCGCCAGCGTCGGCGCCAGCACCCGGGAGAGCACCAGCGCGTCGTCGAACGCGTCGTGCGGCTTGAGTTGCGGTATGCCCCAGTGCGCGGCCAAGGTCTCCAGCCGCAGGTTCTCGGTGCCCAGCGCCAGCCGGCGGGCGAGCTCGACGGTGCACATCACGGTGTCGACCGGCAGTTCGGCCTCGACCAGCTCCGCCTCGGCCGCCAGGAACGCGTAGTCGAATGCGACGTTGTGCGCGACGAGGGTGCGCCCCTGCAGCATGTCGACAAGGTCGGCCGCGACATCGGTGAACAGCGGCTGGTCGGCCAGCATCGCCGCGGTCAGGCCGTGCACGTGCGTCGGCCCGGGATCCACGCCGGGATTCAGCAGGCTGACGACGGACCGCTCCACCGCGCCATCGGGGTCCAGCGCCAGTGCGGCAAGGCTGATGATGCGGGCTTGCCCGGGCCGGAACCCCGTCGTCTCGACGTCGAGGACCACCCAGCCCGCGTCGTGCTCGGCGACTGGGCGGCCCCAGGGAGTGGCCCGGGGCCGGGTCGCCGTCGGTGCACTCACAACCTCAGAATCCCACGCAAGACCGACAAAACCGCTGACCAACGCGCTCGTGTCGCAGGTCACCCGGCCCCGCGTCATAAACTGCCCCGATGATCACTGCCCGCGGACGCGTCGCGCTCGCGGCCGGAGCGACCGCCCGGTGGGCGTCGCGGGTGACCGGCCGGGGGGCCGGCGCGATGATCGGCGGCCTGGTGGCGATGACGCTGGACAAGACGCTGCTCAGCCAGCTCGGGGCCGGCCGGCGGACCGTGCTGGTCACCGGTACCAACGGCAAGTCGACGACGACGCGGATGACGGCGGCCGCGCTGTCGTCGCTGGGGCAGGTCGCGACGAACTCCGAGGGCGCGAACATGGACGCGGGCCTGGTAGCGGCTCTGGCCTCGGCCCGCGACGCTGAGCTGGCCGCGCTGGAGGTCGACGAGATGCATCTGCCGCACGTGGCGGCGGCGGTGAATCCGCGGGTGATGGTGCTGCTCAACCTGTCGCGTGACCAATTGGACCGCGTCGGGGAGATCAACGTGATCGAACGGACGCTGCGGGCCGGGTTGGCTCAGCATCCGGACGCCGTCGTCGTCGCCAACTGCGACGACGTGCTGATGACGTCGGCGGCGTACGACTGTGCGAACGCGGTCTGGGTCGCGGCGGGCGGCGGCTGGGCGAACGACTCGGTGAGTTGCCCGCGCAGCGGCGAGGTGATCGTCCGCGAGCCCAAGCACTGGTACAGCACCGGCACCGACTTCAAGCGGCCGACGCCGCACTGGTGGTTCGACGACGACCACATCTACGGCCCGGACGGGCTGGCGTTGCCGATGAGGCTGTCGCTGCCCGGCGCGGTCAACCGCGGCAACGCGACACAGGCGGTGGCGGCGGCCGTGGCGCTGGGCGTCGGCCCGGTGGCGGCGGTGTCGGCGGTGTCGGCGGTCTCCGAGGTCGCCGGGCGGTACCGGACGGTGACAATCGGCGCGCACACCGCGCGGGTCCTGCTGGCCAAGAATCCGGCCGGCTGGCAGGAGGCGCTGTCGATGATCGACAAGCACGGCGCCGGGGTGGTGATCGCCGTGAACGGTCAGGTGCCCGACGGCGAAGACCTGTCGTGGCTGTGGGACGTGCGGTTCGAGCATTTCGACGACACCGCCGTGGTGGCCGCGGGTGAGCGCGGCACGGACCTCGCGGTGCGGCTGACGTACGCGGGCGTGAAGCACACGCTCGTGCATGACACGGTGCGTGCCATTGAGTCCTGCCCGCCGGGGCATGTCGAGGTGATCGCCAACTACACGGCGTTCCTGCAGCTGCAGCGGGCGTTGGAGCGGCGGCGTGGCTGACTCGCCGGTGCGGATCGGGCTGGTGCTGCCCGACGTGATGGGCACCTACGGTGACGGCGGCAATGCGGTGGTGCTACGGCAGCGGTTGCTGCTGCGCGGGATTGCGGCCGAGATCGTCGAAATCACGGTGGCCGAGCCGGTGCCGGAGTCGCTGGACCTCTACACGCTGGGCGGCGCCGAGGACTACGCGCAGCGGCTGGCAACCAGGCACCTGATCCGGTATCCCGGCCTTTTACGGGCGGCCTCTCGCGGCGCGCCGGTGTTGGCGATCTGCGCGGCGATTCAGGTGCTGGGGCACTGGTATGAGACCGCCGCGGGTGAGCGCGTCGACGGGGTGGGCCTGCTCGACCTGACGACATCGCCGCAGCCCACACGGACGATCGGCGAGGTCGTCAGCCGTCCGTTGCCAGCGGGGTTGTCGGAGCCGCTGACCGGTTTCGAAAACCACCGCGGCGGAACGGTTCTCGGCGGGGATGCGGCGCCGCTGGGGGCCGTGACGAACGGCTTCGGCAATCGTGTCGGCGACGGCGTCGACGGTGCGGTGCAGGGCAGCGTCGTCGCCACGTACATGCACGGGCCGTGCCTGGCGCGCAACCCGCAGCTCGCCGATCTGCTGCTGAGCCGGGTCGTGGGTGAGCTGGCGCCGCTGGAACTCGACGAGGTCGCGTTGTTGCGCGGCGAACGCCTGGGCGCCGGCCGCCGAAACTGAATCTGCTGCGCCCCTCGACGGCGTGTCGCCGCAATGGCTTAAGTGTCGCGAAAGCCGCGCCGGGCCAACGCGTCCCGCACACGCGCGACGACGTCCGCCGGATCGTCCTCGGCGATCACCCGAATGACGATCCAGCCGATGCGTTCCAGCATCGCCAGCCGGCGGATGTCCTTGACGTACTGCCTGTGGTCGCTGCGGTGTTGGTCGCCGTCGTATTCGGCGGCGACCTTGACGTCTTCCCAACCCATGTCGAGCAGCGCGACGAGACTCCAGCCGTCTGCGACTGGAATTTGCGTGGCCGGCGGTGGCAGTCCGGCATCGATCAGCAAGAGCCGCAACCAGCTTTCCTTCGGCGACGCGGCGCCCCCGTCGACAAACGGAAGCACCCCGCGTAGCCGTCGAAGCCCGCATAGCGTTTGGCGAGCAGCATCACGTCCTCGATTGAGAACGGCGTAGCCCGCATTAAGGCATCGAGACGGGCCAGCGCCTGCCTGCGCGGCAGATGACGACCGAGATCGAATGCCGTCCGCGCCACGGTGGTAACCGGCAGTCCCGCGGCACGGGTTATCTCATCACCGGCGATCCGTTCGTTGCGGACAACCAGATTCGACGGCGGCTGCGTATTCCGCCAGATCAACTCCACGGGCTCGAGGTCATCGACCCAGAGCGAGCCGTGCAATGCGGCGGCAGCCAAACCGGCGATCGTCGCCCGTCGACGTGACCAAAGCCACGCCCCTACGGTCCTGTCTCGAAGAGACGGCTCTGCGAAGTCGGGCAGGTAAACGTCGGGAAAGACCGTGCGATAGCGGGTGCGTAACTGATGGCCGGTGAGTCGGCGCTCGCGAACCGCTTCACTGCCGATGAAGACGTTGTCCCGCATGGCTGAACGCTGGCATCCACCACCGACACATCGCGAAACTCAAGTGGCTGCGGCCGTGCGCGGCGTGTCGCCTCACCCGTTTAAGTGTCGCGACGAGACGAGTGGTTAGGCCATCTGACGGCGGCCGGACAACGCGCGGCCGAGCGTCAGCTCGTCGGCGAACTCGAGGTCGCCGCCCATCGGTAGGCCGGAGGCGATCCGCGTGACGGTCAGGCCGGGGATGTCGCGCAACATGCGCACCAAGTACGTCGCGGTGGCTTCACCTTCGGTGTTGGGGTCGGTGGCGATGATGACCTCGGCCACCTCGACGCCGTCGACCCGCTCGCCGATGCGATTCAAAAGCTCGCGGATCCGCAGCTGGTCCGGCCCAATGCCGGACAGCGGATCCAACGCGCCACCCAGCACGTGATAGCGGCCGCGGAACTCCCGCGTGCGTTCGACGGCCTGGACGTCTTTGGGCTCTTCGACGACGCACACCAGCGACGCGTCGCGGCGCGGGTCCGAGCAGATCCGGCAGCGCTCGTCGTCGGACACGTTCCCGCACACCACGCAGAACCGCACGCCGTCGCGGACCTTGCTCAACACCGCGGTGAGCCGGTCGATGTCGGGCGGCTCGACGGAGAGCAGATAGAACGCGATGCGCTGGGCGCTCTTCGGGCCGATGCCCGGCAGCTTGCCCAACTCGTCTATCAGATCCTGGACCGGGCCCTCGAACAATTCACAGCCCCAACCCGCCGGCCAGGGGGCCCAGCCGGCTCTGCGCCAGGATCGTCACCTGTTTGGACGCGTCGGCCAGCGCGCCGACGATCAGGTCTTGCAGCGTTTCGACGTCGTCGGGGTCGACGACCTTGGGGTCGATCGTGACGGACACCACCTCGCCACTACCCTTCATCGTGATCTGCACCAGGCCGCCGCCGGCCTGCCCGTGCACTTCGGTGTTGGCCAGCTGCTCCTGGGCTTCCATCAGCTGCTGCTGCATCTGCTGAGCCTGAGCCAGCAACGCCGACATGTCGGATGGGCCTTGGGGTTGCATCACGGTCCTCTTGCCTGTTGGTCTCGACTTCGTCTCGTCGGCGGGTCGCCATCCAAGCCTAGTCGTGAGCCGGGCTAGCTTGACGCGGTGCCAGACGCTCTCGCACTGCGTGTCGGCGCCGCCGCGGCCGCGACCGCGATCGTGGTCGCGTCGACGCTCGCCGCGCCGCCGTCCGCCGCCCAGCCCGCCAACGTCGCCGGGATGGTCGTGTTCCTCGACCCCGGCCACAACGGCGCCAACGACGCGTCGATCAACCGGCAGGTCCCCGACGGGCGCGGCGGCACCAAGGAGTGCCAGACCACCGGAACAAACACCAACGACGGCTACCCCGAGCACACGTTCACCTGGGATGTGGTGCTGCGCATCCGCGCCATGCTGAACCAGCTCGGCGTGCGCAGCGCGATGTCGCGCGGCAACGACAACGCGCTCGGCCCCTGCGTCGACGAGCGCGCCGCGATGGCCAACGCGATACACCCCAGCGCGATCGTCAGCATCCACGCCGACGGCGGCCCGCCGACCGGCCGCGGCTTTCACGTGAACTACTCCGCGCCGCCGCTCAACGCCGCTCAAGCCGGCCCGGCGGTGCAGCTGGCGCGGATCATGCGCGACCAACTGCAGAATTCTGGCATCCCGCCGGCGAACTACATCGGCAGCGTGGGGCTCTACGGGCGCGCCGACCTGGCCGGGCTCAACCTCGCTCAATACCCCGCGATTCTGATCGAACTCGGCAACATGAAGAACCCGGCCGACTCCGCGGTGATGACCACTCCCGACGGCCGGCAGAAGTACGCCGCCGCCGTGGTCCAGGGCATCGCCGGGTTCCTCGGCACGCAGGGCGGCGTGGCTTAAGAGGCGCTCGCGGTCGCCTAGGAGTGCCCTGAATAATGCCGCGTGACGGTCGACCTGTTGGTCGTTGTTGTTCGGGATGATCTTGGTGTGCAGGGTCGATCGGAGAGTCAGCGGGAATTACTGGATGCTGAGTCGGTAGCGGGTCATTTGATGAAGGCGGGCAGCGTGTTCGCATTCTTGGCTGCGCATCGGCGGGAGCTGTTCCCGGATGAGATGTTCACAGATTTGTTCCCGACGGATCGGGGCCGCCCGAGTGTGCCGGCCGATGTGATGGCTGCGGTGATCACGTTGCAGGCGTTGCACGGATTGTCGGACAGCGAGACCGTCGATGCGGTGAGCTATGACCTGCGGTGGAAGGCGGCGTGCGGGCTGGCGGTCACCGCGGGGGCATTTCATGCGACGACGTTGACGTACTGGCGTCGGCGGCTGGCGGCCTCGGATCGGCCGAACCGGATCTTCGAGGCGGTGCGGGCGGTGGTGGCACAGACCGGGGCGCTGGTGGGCAAGACTCGGCGGGCGTTGGACTCGACGGTGCTTGATGATGCGGTGGCCACTCAGGACACGGTGACCCAGTTGATCGGCGCGATTCGCCGGGTCCGCCGCGAAGTCCCGGGCGCGGCCGGGGTGGTCGCGGCGCAGTGCAGCGCGCATGACTACGACGACCCGGGTAAGCCCGCGATCGCCTGGGATGACCGGGAGGCGCGCGAGCGGCTGGTCGACGCGCTGGTCACCGACGCGCACCGGCTGTTGGGTCATCTGCCCGAGCAGGATCTCGGCGCCAAGGCCGCCGAGGCGGTGGCGCTGCTGGCTTTGGTCGCGGGCCAGGATGTGGAACCCGTTGAGGGTTCTGATGGCACCGATGGGCGGTGGCGCATCGCGCAGCGGGTGCCCCCGGACCGGGTGATCTCCACCGTCGATCCCGATACCAGGCACGCGCACAAGTCGGTGCACCGTCGCCAGGACGGGTTCAAGGCCCACCTGGCGATCGAGCCGGACACCGGGATCATCACCTGCTGCGCCCTGAGCAAGGCCGGCGGTCTGGGCGCCGACGGGCAGCCGGTCAGCGAAGCACGAGTCGGCCTACAGCTGCTTGACACCGAGAACCAGCCGGTGCGGGTGCTGGCCGATTCTGCTTACGGTTCAGGGGAATTCCGCGCCGAACTGGCCGAACGCGGCCATGTCGATCTGGTCAAACCCGCACCGACTCGCCCGGCGGTGCCGGGCGGGTTCACCGTCGACGACTTCGTCATCGACCACATCAACCGCACTGTGACCTGCCCTGCCGGTGTGACCCGCACCATCACCCCTACGGGCCGGGCAGTGTTCAAAACCGCCTGTCGCGGCTGCCCGCTGCGTGAGCGCTGCACCACCGGCGCCGACGGTAAGACCCTGACGATCCGTCCCCATGACGCGCTGCAACGAGCCGCCCGATCGGCCGCGCGAAACCCGGACTGGCAGAACGAATACCGACAACACCGGCCGATGGTCGAACGCACCATCGCCTGGCTGGTGCGCGGCAACCGCAGACTCCGCTACCGCGGCGTGGCCAAAAACGACCACTGGCTGCACCACCGGGCCGCAGCGCTCAACCTGCGCCGGCTCAGCACGCTCGGACTCACCCATAACGGCACCAGCTGGGCGCTGGCCTAACATCCCCGCCGGCCACGTCATCATCCACGACGGATTCGTCAACCCCGAGAGCCTCCTCGCACCATCAGAACCACGGCCCGACGCTCGCATTGCCGACAAGCGCCCAACCCCCAGCCCCAAGACTCCCTTGTTCAGGGCACTCCTAGTGGCCCTCCACCTGCTTCTTCAGGTTGTCGAGCACCTCGGACTGAATCCGCCGCAGCCCCAATGGGGCGAACGTCTTCTCGAAGAAGCCCTTGACGCCGCCGGCGCCCTGCCAGGACGTCTTGACGGTCACCGTCGACCCGGTCCCCGCGGGTGCGACGGTCCAGTTGGTCACCATCGTCGAGTTCGCGTCCTTCTCGATCACGGTGTGGCCGGCCACGTCGACGTTGGCCTGCACGTCACGCACCCGCGACTTGGTGGCCTGTAGCTTCCATTTCGCCACCGTGCCCTGGCCCTGGCCGCCCTGCAGCACCTGGTAATCGCTGTACTGCGGCGACAGGATCTTCGGTCGCACATGCCGGTAGTCGGCGACCGCGGCTAGCACCGCGGCGGGTTCTGCGTTGATCAGAACGCTGCTGGACGCGCTGACCTGTCCCATCAGGCAAGACTCCTTCATGCTCCGGCGAGCGGTCGCATCGGCTGCGGCCGCGGACTAGCGTATATGCGTGCCGATTCCCCGGGCCGACGTGCAGGCCGCGCACGCCGAGGGCGTGCGTCGGATGGTCATGAGCTACCGAAAAATCCCCACGACAGCGTCCGTTCGGCTGGCCAAGCCGACGTCGAACCTGTTCCGCGCCCGCGCGAAACGCAGTGCTCCCGGCCTGGACACCTCGGACCTGACGGACGTGATCTCCGTCGACCCGCACGCGCGCACCGCCGACGTCGCGGGCATGTGCACGTACGAAGACCTGGTTGCCGCAACACTTCCCTACGGATTGTCGCCGCTCGTCGTCCCGCAGCTGAAAACCATCACACTCGGCGGGGCGGTCACCGGGCTTGGTATCGAATCGGCGTCGTTCCGCAACGGCCTGCCGCACGAGTCGGTGCTCGAAATGGACATCCTCACCGGATCGGGCGAGATTGTCACCGCCTCGCCCGACAAGCACGCCGACCTGTATCGCGGCTTCCCGAATTCTTATGGCACCCTTGGCTATTCAGTCCGGCTGAAGATCGAGCTGGAGACGGTGAAGCCGTTCATCGCGCTCAAGCACCTGCGGTTTCATTCGCTGATCGACCTGATGTCGACGATGGACCGCGTCATCGAGACCGGCGGCCTGGACGGTGTGCCGGTCGACTACCTCGACGCTGTGGTGTTCAGCGCCGACGAAAGCTACCTGTGCCTCGGCGTTCAGACCACCACGCCGGGGCCGGTCAGCGACTACACCGGGCAGAAGATCTACTACCGGTCGATCCAGCACGCCAACGGCGAAAAAGCCGACCGGCTGACCATCCACGACTACTTGTGGCGCTGGGACACCGACTGGTTCTGGTGCTCACGGGCATTCGGCGCGCAGAACCCGAGGCTGCGGCGGCTGTGGCCGCGGCGCTACCGGTGCAGCAGCTTCTACTGGAAGCTGATGGCCTACGACCAGAAGTTCCACGTCGCCGATCGCGTCGAGAAGCGCAGCGGCCGGCCGCCGCGCGAGCGCGTGGTGCAGGACGTCGAGGTGCCGATCGAGCGCTGCGTGGAATTTCTCGACTGGTTCCTTGGCAACGTGCCGATCGAGCCGATCTGGTTGTGCCCGTTGAGGTTACATGACACCGAGGCGTGGCCGCTGTATCCGCTGCGGCCCGGCCACACCTACGTTAACGTCGGGTTCTGGTCGTCTGTGCCTGCCGGTTCGGTCGAAGGGGAGACGAATCGGCGCATCGAGACGAAGGTCAGCGAACTCGACGGACACAAATCGCTGTATTCGGACGCTTTTTATTCCGCAGATGAGTTCGATGAGCTCTACGGGGGGGAAACCTACAAGACGCTGAGGAAAACCTACGACCCCGACTCTCGTTTTCTCGACCTCTACGCGAAGGTGGTGCAAAGACGATGACGACATTCAAGGAACGCACGGCCCCGGCCACGACGGCAAAGATGACGCTGGCCGAAATCCTCGAGGTGTTCGCCGGCGGCCAGTTGCCGCTGCGTTTCACCGCGTACGACGGCAGCAGCTGCGGCCCCGAAGACTCCGCACTGGGTCTGGACCTGCGGACCCCGCGTGGCACCACGTACCTGCTGACGGCGCCCAGCGATCTGGGGCTGGCACGGGCCTACATCGCCGGTGACCTCGAACCACACGGCGTGCACCCGGGCGACCCGTACCCGCTGCTCAGCGCGCTGGCCCACAAGCTCGAATTCCGGCGGCCCCCGGCGCTGGTGTTGGCGAACATCGTCCGGTCCATCGGCATCGAGCACCTCAAGCCCATCGCGCCGCCGCCGCAGGAGACGCTGCCGCGGTGGCGACGCATGGCCGAGGGATTCCGGCACAGCAAGCACCGCGACGCCGAGGCCATCCACCACCACTACGACGTGTCCAACACGTTCTACGAGTGGGTACTCGGGTCGTCGATGACCTACACCTGCGCGTGCTACCCGCACCCCGAAGCCACCCTGGAGCAGGCGCAGGACAACAAGTACCGGCTGGTGTTCGAAAAGCTGCACCTGCGGCCCGGCGACCGGCTGCTCGATGTGGGCTGCGGCTGGGGCGGCATGGTGCGCTACGCCGCGCGCAGGGGCGTCAAGGCGATCGGCGTGACGCTGTCGGCGGAGCAGGCCAGCTGGGCGCAGAGGGCGATCGCCGAGGAAGGGCTCACCGAGCTCGCCGAGGTGCGCCACGGCGACTACCGCGACATCGAGGAGTCGGAGTTCGACGCCGTGTCATCGATCGGACTCACCGAGCACATCGGCATCGCGAACTACCCCTCCTACTTCCGGTTCCTGCAAAACAAGCTGCGCGACGGCGGGCTGCTGCTGAACCACTGCATCACTCGTCACGACAACCGGCACGGTGCCAACGCTGGTGGGTTCATCGACCGCTACGTGTTCCCGGACGGTGAGCTCACCGGCTCGGGCCGCATCATCGCCGAGATCCAGAACGTGGGCCTGGAGGTGTTGCACGAGGAGAACCTGCGCAGCCACTACGCGATGACGCTTCGCGACTGGTGCGCCAACCTCGTCGAGCATTGGGACGAAGCCGTCGAGGAGGTCGGGCTCGGCACCGCCAAGGTATGGGGCCTTTACATGGCGGCCTCACGAGTTGGCTTCGAGCACAACTCAATTCAGCTGCACCATGTGCTCGCGGTCAAGCTGGACGACAACGGCCGCGACGGCGGGCTGCCGCTGCGACCGTGGTGGCAGCCCTAGCCGGCCGGCTGGGGACCGTCGATGCGGCGGGCGCCGAGCTCGTTCTGCAGTAGCTCCAGCGCGGCTTCCTCCGGATCGCGGCGCGGCGCGTCGGCCGCGTCGTCGTTCTTGGCCTCGGCGAGCATGCGTTCCTCCTCGGCGCGCTGAGGGTCCTGCGGCGGGTCGGCGGCGGGTGCCGGCGTCGGTGCCGGCTCGCCGGTGCCGACCTCGTACCGCACCCGCCAGTCCACACCCAACGCGTCCTTGAGCGCGTCCTCGATGACCGCGGCGTTGCGCTGCTCGCCGAGCCGCTTGGCCAGCGGGGCCGACTGGTGCATCAGCACCAGCGTGTCGCCCTCGACGGCGCGGACGAACGCCCCGGCCAGCATCACATCGAGGGTGCGGCTGCGTTCGCGGACCTTCTCCAACACGGTGGTCCATTGCCGTCGCACGGCCACGGCCGCGTCGGCATCACCTGCGACGGGCGGCGGCTTGACGACGGGCGGTGGCGGCTCGACGACCGCTGGTCGCGGCTCGACCGGACCCGGGGGCGCGGCGGCGGCTTCGGCCGCGGGAATCGACATGTCGAGCCGGTTCTCGATGCGCTCGATGCGCTGCAGCAGCGCAGGCTCGGTGTCCGACGCCGACGGCAGCAGCAGCCGCGCGCACACCACTTCCAGCAGCAGCCGCGGCGCCGTCGCGCCACGCATCTCGCCGAGACCGGCATGCACGACCTCGGCGTAGCGGGTCAACGTCGCCGTGCCGATCCGCGACGCCTGATCCCGCATCCGGTCCAGCACGTCGCCGGGGGCGTCGACAACGCCGCGGGCGGCGGCGTCGGGGACCGCCTGCAGCACGATCAGGTCGCGGAAGCGCTCCAGCAGGTCGGTGGCGAAGCGCCGCGGGTCGTGCCCGGCGTCGATCACCGATTCGACGGCGCCGAACAACGCCGCGGCGTCACCTGCCGACAGCGCGTCGACCGCGTCGTCGATCAGCGCGACGTCGGTGGCACCGAGCAGGGCCAGGGCCCGCGGGTACGTGATCCGGTTGTCCTCGGCCCCGGCGAGCAGCTGGTCCAGCACGCTCAATGTGTCGCGCGGTGACCCGCCGCCGGCGCGGATCACCAGCGGATACACCGAGTCGTCGATGGCGATGCCCTCGCCTGCGCAGATCCGTTCGATCAGCGCCCGCATGGTGCGCGGCGCCAGCAGCCGGAACGGGTAGTGGTGCGTGCGCGACCGGATGGTCGGCAGCACCTTCTCGGGTTCGGTGGTCGCGAACACGAAGATCAGGTGCTCGGGCGGCTCCTCGACGATTTTCAGCAGCGCGTTGAAACCCGCGGTGGTGACCATGTGCGCTTCGTCGACGATGAAGATCCGGTAGCGCGACTGCGCGGGCGCGTAGAACGCTCGGTCGCGCAGCTCGCGGGTGTCGTCGACGCCGCCGTGGCTGGCCGCGTCGAGCTCTACGACGTCGACGCTGCCCGGTCCGTTGGGTGCCAGCGCCACGCATGAGTCGCACACCCCGCAGGGTGTGGCGGTGGGACCCTTCTCGCAGTTCAGCGACCGGGCCAGGATGCGGGCAGACGACGTCTTGCCGCAGCCGCGCGGCCCGGAGAACAGGTAGGCGTGGTTGATCCGGCCTGCCTCGAGCGCGGTGGACAGCGGTTCGGTGACGTGCTCCTGGCCCACCACCTCGGCGAAGGTCGCCGGCCGATATTTGCGGTAGAGGGCCACCTTCAGCAGGCTACCGACGCGGTGTGACTCATAGGACCTAGTGTCGTGAGTCATTAATTCGGGTGCAGTAGTTGCCGACGCTGGTCAGGATTTGGTCGGCGGTCTTGGTCCACACGTAGGGGCGGGGGTTGTCGTTCCAGGTGTCGATCCAGGCGCGGATGTCGGCGTTGAGTTGGCGCACCGAGGTGTGGGTGCCGCGGCGCAGCTTTTTGGTGGTCAGTTCGGAAAACCAGCGCTCGACCAGGTTGAGCCACGACGAGCTGGTCGGGGTGAAATGCAGCACAAACCGCGGATGGGCGGTGAGCCAGCGCTTGATCGCCGGGGTTTTGTGGGTGGAGGCGTTGTCCAACACCAGGTGAACGTCCAAGTCGGCGGGCACTGCGGCGTCAATGGTTTTCAGGAAGGCCAAAAATTCGGTGGCCCGATGCCGCGAGTGCAGGGCACCGATCACCTTGCCGGTGGTGACATCGAGTGCGGCGTACAGCCTTGAGGTGCCGTGGCGCACGTAGTCGTGGCTGGCCCGCGCCGGCGTGCCGGGCAGCATCGGAAACACCGGTGCGGTGCGGTTGAGCGCCTGGATCTGGGTCTTTTCGTCCACGCACAGCACCAGCGCCCGCTCCGGTGGGTTCAGGTACAAGCCGACCACGTCGCGGACCTTGGCAACAAACAGCGGATCTTTGGACAATTTCCACGAATCCTGTTTGTGCGGGGCCAATCCGAACGCCCGCCACACCCGCGACACCGTCGACTGCGACATCCCCAAATGGCGGGCCATCGACCGCGTCGACCAATGCGTGGCATCCGGCGGCGCGGTCTCCAGCGTCGCGGTGATCAACGCCTCGATCCGCTCATCGCCGACCACTCGGGGCCGGCCCGGGCGCGGCTCATCAAGCAGACCATCGCAGCGCGCCTGGGCGAATCGATTGCGCCACCGCTTCACCATCGACCGCGACACACCCAGTCGACGCGCCATCTCCGAATTCGACTCACCGTCGGCGGCCGCCAACACAATTCGCGATCGCATCGCCAGCCCGGCCGCACTGCTCCGGCGCCGCGCCCACCCCTCCAACTCGGCACGTTCCTCATCGGTCAACACGATCTCAGCAGCACGCGGAACAGGCACAACCCAGTCTAACAACCTGAGCCGAAATTAATGACTCACGACACTAGCTGCGCAGCAGCAGGGACTCGGCAGCCGACAGCAGCGCGCACGTGCACAGCCCGTCGACCGCCTGCGCCAGGTCCGACATCGACGGGAACGTCGGCGCCAGCCGAATGTTCTTGTCCTCCGGGTCCTTTCGGTACGGGAACGCTGCGCCGGCTTCGGTCAGCGCGATCCCGGCGTCCTTGGCCAGCGCAATCGTGCGCCGGGCCGTGCCGGGCAGCACGTCCAGGCTGATGAAGTAGCCGCCCTTCGGCTCGGTCCACGACGCGATCTTGGAGTCGGCGAGCCGGTCTTCAAGGATGTGCAGGGCCAGCGCGAACTTCGGCGCGAGCAGCCGCTGGTGACGTTGCATATGCAGCCGCACGCCGTCGGCGTCGCCGAGGAAGCGCAGGTGACGCAGCTGGTTGACCTTGTCGGGCCCGATCGTCTTCTTGCCCAGGTACTGCAGATACCACGCGATGTTGCCCAGCGAGCCGCCGTAGAAACCGACCCCGGCCCCGGCGAACGTGATCTTCGACGTGGACGCGAACACGTACGGCCGGTTCTCGTTGCCGGCGGCGGCGGCCAGCCCGAGGACATCGACCTGGCGGACGAAGTCGTGGGTCAGCGTGTGAACCGCGTAAGCGTTGTCCCAGAACAGCCGGAAGTCGTTGGCGGCGGTGCGCATCTGCACAAGCCGGCGCACGACCTCCCAGGAGTACGTCACCCCGGTCGGGTTCGAGAACACCGGCACGCACCACACGCCCTTGATCGTGGGATCGGCGGCGACGAGTTCCTCGATCAGGTCCACGTCGGGCCCGTCGTCGCGCATAGGAATCGTGATCATCTCGATGCCCATGGTTTCGGTGAGCGCAAAGTGGCGGTCGTAGCCCGGCGCCGGGCACAAGAACTTGACCTGCGGCTCGTCCTTCCACGGCCGCGGCGAATCCACCCCACCGTGCAGCATCGAGAACGCGACGACGTCGTGCATCATCTCCAGGCTCGAGTTGTTCCCGGCGATCAGGTGCGCCACCGGGATGCCGAGCAGTTCGCCGAAGATGGTGCGCAGCTCGGGCAGCCCGTGCAGCCCGCCGTAGTTGCGGGTGTCGGTGCCCTCGCCGTCGCGGTATTCCTCGCCGGGCAGGCTGAGCAGCGCGTTCGACAAGTCCAGCTGTTCCGCCGACGGCTTGCCCCGGGTCAGGTCGAGGCTGAGCTTCTTGGCCCGCAGTGCCGTATAGTTCTGCTGCTGGAGATGGTGCTGGGCCAGCAACTCGTCGCTTCCGAGGGAAGTAAACGACACGATGCGCCTTTCACCTCGAGCGAGCGGGTCCGACCCCCACAAACCCCGACAAACTTGTGGGGACCCCGCGCACCCGCCAGAGCCCATTGACCCTTGCTGCCTTCCGGCCCTGGGGGAGTTCACAGGATAGACGCCGCACGGGGTCCACGGAGAGTGTAGTACTTGCCGTGGCAGCGGCCTCCGGGCCGCGGTTTCGGGGTCGGTTACCATGACCGACGGAGGATTCGCCTAGTGGCCTATGGCGCTCGCCTGGAACGCGGGTTGGGTTAACAGCCCTCGCGGGTTCAAATCCCGCATCCTCCGCCCTCGGCACGGGCTGTGGCTAACACAAATATCGAGTTGGTCGTATCCGCGCCAGAAGCACCGGCGATGAGCGCTTGCGCGAAGAGCCAACTAACCGAGGAGGGGTATGGGCCGCACTGTCGCGGTGATCTGGCACGCGTCTTTCTCGATCGCCGCAGGCGTTCTTTACTTCTTCTTCGTCCTTCCGCGGTGGTCGGAGCTCAGCGGCGACACACCGCACACGCTGGGCACGGTGTTGCGGATCGTCGCCGGTGTGCTGATCGCGTTGGCCGCGCTGCCGGTGGTGTTCACGCTGCTGCGCACCCGCAAGCCCGAGTACGGCACCCCGCAGCTGGCGCTGACGCTGCGGCTGTGGTCGATCATCCTGCACGTGCTGGGCGGCGTACTGATCGTCGGCACCGCGATCAGCGAGATCTGGCTCAGCCTCGACAGCGTCGGGCAGTGGCTGTTCGGCATCTACGGCGCGGCGGCCGCGATCTGCATTCTCGGGATCGCGTCGTTCTACCTGGCCTTCGTCGCCGAGCTGCCGCCGCCGCCGCCGCGGCCGCTGAAGACGAAGGAACGCAAGCGGCGGCGCCGCCGCAAGGCCGAGGAGGCCGAGGCCGAGACCGCCGAAGCCGAGGAGGAGGCCGCCGGCGAGGAGGCCCGGTCCGAGGAAGCCGCCGAAGCCGAGAAGTCCGCGGAAGCCGAGCCCGACGAGAAGGCGCCGGCCGAAGAGCAGCCTGCTGAGGTCACGGCCGAGGAGGACCAGCCCGCCGACGAGGACCAGCCCGGCGAGGACCAGCAGACCGACTCCACCGAGCCGAGCGAAGAAGCCCCGTCAGCCGAGGACGGCGTCGAATCCGAACCGGCCCGCGGCCGCCTGCGCAACCGGCGGCCCACCAAGACCGGTATGTCCCGCTGGCGACGACTGCGCGGCGGCGTCGCGGTCGAGGACTGACTATTTGACGCCCGGGAGCCGGCGCAGCGCCCGCAGCCCGCGCGTCATCACACGCGCATAGCGGTCGGCGCGAATCCACGGGGGCACACCGACCGGTAGCCCGCGCTCAATCGCAATCGTCTGCGGCTCGGTGTATTTCAGGATGCCGTGTTCGCCGTGGCGCCTGCCGACGCCGGACGCCTTCATGCCGCCCATCGGGGCGTCGACCGAGGCCCACGCGGCGGCGTAGGCCTCGTTGACGTTGACGGTGCCCGCCTGCAGTTGGGCGGCGACCCGTCGGCCCCGCTTCGGATCGGAGGTCCAGACGCTGAAGTTCAGGCCGTACGGGCTGTCGTTGGCCTTCTCGATCGCCTCCCGCTCGCTGCGCACCGGGTACAGCGAAACGACCGGCCCGAATGTCTCGTCGGCGAACGGCGCCATCCCCTCGCGCACCCCGGTCAGGATCGTCGGCTCGTAGAAATGCGGGCCGATGTCGGGCCGTGGCCGGCCGCCGGCGAGCACGGTGGCCCCCTTCTGGACCGCGTCGTCGACGTGGTGGCTCACGGTCTCGAGTTGCTTGGCGTTGATCAACGAGCCCATGTCGGCCGAGTAGTCGAGCGCGGCGGACAACGTCATCGACTTGGTGGCCGCGACGAAACGGTCGACGAAGGCGTCCCACAATGCCGTCGGCACGTAGATGCGCTCGATCGAGATGCACAGCTGGCCGGTGTTGGAGAACGCCGCCCGAACCGCGCCGGCCGCGGCCTTGCCGACGTCGGCGTCGTCGAGAACCAACAGCGCGTTCTTGCCGCCCAGTTCCATGGAGCAGTCGATCAGCCGCTCCGCGGCCTGCGCGGCGACCCGGCGTCCGGTGTTGGTGGAACCGGTGAACATCAGGAAGTCCGACTGCTCGATGATCGGCGTGCCCAGCTCGGAGCCGGGTCCGGTGACGATCTGCACGAGACCCTCCGGCATGCCGGCCTCCTCGAGCAGCGACACCGCCCACAGCGCCGAAAACGGTGTCTGGTCATCGGGCTTGGCCAACACCGCGTTGCCGGCCACGATCGCCGGGAGCGCGTCGCTGATGCCAAGGGTCAGCGGATAGTTCCACGGCGAGATGATCCCGACCAGACCTTTCGGTGGGCGATGCTCCCAGACCTCGGTGAGCATCAGCTGCACCCCTTGCCTGCGCTTTGCGCTGAGGTACTCGTCGGCGGTGTGGGCGTAGTAGCGGGCGGTGAGGCACACGTCGACGACCTCTTCGAACGCGTGCCTGCGCGCCTTGCCGTTCTCCAGCTGGATGATGTCGAGAATTTCCTGCTGGCGGTCCAGGACCAGGTCGTGCAGGCGCAGCATGACCTCGGCTCTCTCGCTGATCGGTCGCTGCGCCCACACCCGCTGCACGGCGCGGGCGCGTTGTGCCGCGGCGACGACGTCGTCGGGGGTGCAATGCGGCACGCGGCCCAGCGGCTCTGCCGTCATCGCGTTGGTGATCTCGCGGTGGCGGCTCGCATCGGCCGCCTTGATACGCCGGGGAAGGGCCTCCAGCAGGGGCGTGAGTTGCGTGGTCTTTCGGTCCGAAACTGCGGTCATGGTGTCTCTCCTTGCGGCGTCCTGACCTGATTATCCGATGGTGGCGTCGGCAAACTTTCGGCGGGACAGCCGTAACGTGAACAAAGTGCGCGCCACTTTTGCCGGCCGAGTCGCCGCGGCGGCCGCGGTGGTGGGCCTGGTGCTCACGGCGTGCGGCGGGAAGACCGCAGGCCCGTCGAAGACCTGGCCGCCATCCGCGGGCCGCGGGCCATGCGCGGTTGCCGACCAGCCAAATGTCCCTGCTCGCATGCGCGACGGCACCATCCTGCGGGCCGATGTCTATCGGCCGAGGACCTCGCAAGCGGTGCCGGTGATCCTGATGCGCACGCAGTATGGGAAGAACGATGCCCAGGATGGGCCGCGCTACGAGTCGCCCGACTGGTTCGCGTCCCACTGCTATCTCGTTGTGGTGCAAGATATTCGAGGTCAGGGGGATTCCGAGGGCACGTTCAACGAGTTCACCCACGACCAAGACGACGGCTACGACTCGGTGGAGTGGGCAGCGGCGCTGCCCGGGTCCAACGGCAAGGTCGGCATGTACGGCTCGTCCTATGTGGGCGCCACACAATGGCTCGCCGCGGTGACGGCTCCGCCTCACCTCGTGACGATCGTGCCCGCCAACACCGCATCGGACTACTACGACGGCTGGATGTACGAAGGCGGCGAGTTCCGACTGGCGTTCGTGCTGCCCTGGGCAATCGGAATCGCGACAACCGCGGTGACGAACCGGCGTGACGACGCCTCCGTCCAAGAGCTGAACGCGGCCGCCGCCGACCCGACACGGTGGCTGAACTTCCGTCCGTACAAAGACCTTCCGCCGATGCAGCCCGGCAGCCCGAACGTCGCGCCCTGGTATTTCGATTGGATCCATCACTGGGTGCGCGACGACTTCTGGAAGCAGCGGAGCATCCGCGACCGGTACGCGGCAGTGCAGGTGCCGGTGCTGGACTTCGAGGGCTGGTACGACGCATTCCTGGCCGGTGGCGTCGAGAACTTCGCCGGGATGGCCGCCCACGGCGGCACCCGGGACGCCCGGCTGAACCAGCGATTGGTGATCGGGCCGTGGGACCACGTGAACTGGGGACGCGAAACCTCCACTCCCGCACCGTTGCTGAAAGATATCGGCGGGATCGGCAACAGCCCGATCAACGATCTGATGCTGGCCTGGTACGACCACTTCCTCAAGGGCGTGGACAACCGCGTCTCCGGCGACCCCCGCGTCGACTACTTCCTGATGGGCGCCGATAGGTGGAAAACCGCGACGGGCTGGCCGCTGCCGCAGACCCGATGGACACGTTACTACCTGTCGGGTGCCGGCGGCGTCTCGACCCGGACCGGCGCGTTGACGATGTCGCCGGCCGGCCCGGACCAAGGCTCCGACACATACACCTACGATCCGGCCGACCCGGCGCCCAGCCTCGGCGGCCACTCCTGCTGCAGCGCACAGACGGGCCCGCAGGGGCCCTATGACCAGACGCCCGTCGAGCAGCGCTCCGACGTGCTGGTCTACACCAGCGACCCGCTCAAGAACGACACCGAGATCACCGGGCCGACGACCGTCGACCTGTGGGCCGCGTCGTCGGCCCCCGACACCGACTTCACCGCGAAACTCGCCGTCGTCAAGCCGCACGGGCAGGTGATCAATCTCAACAACGGCATCCTGCGCGCGGCTTTCCGCGACTCGCTGTCCGTGCGGCATCCGATCACGCCGGGGCAGCCCACCGAATACCGGATCGCGGTCTGGCCGACCAGCTACCTCTTCCGGGCGGGCGACCGCATCCGCATCGAAATCTCCAGCAGCGACTATCCGCAGTTCGCGCCGAACCCGAACACTGGCCAGCCGTTCGGGCAGACCACGGACGAGGCCTCGGCGACCCAGACGATCTTCCACGACGCCGCCCACCCGTCGGCGGTCGTGCTTCCGGTGATTCACGGATGACCGCTTACTAGGCGGCGCTGCCTTCCCTATGCTGAGCGAGTGCCAAACAACCCTCCGTATCGTGTCGTCCAGTGGACGACAGGCAATGTCGGGAAGAGCTCGGTGCAGGCGATCGCCGAGAACCCGAACTATGAACTCATCGGCTGCTACGCGTGGTCGCATGACAAGGCCGGCCGCGACGTGGGCGAGCTGGTCGGCATCCGACCACTGGGCGTCACCGCCACCAACGACGTCGACGCGCTGCTGGCGCTGAAACCGGATTGCGTCGTTTACAACCCGATGTGGATCAACATCGAGGAACTCGAGCGCATCCTGTCGGCGGGCGTCAACGTCGTGTCGACCGCCTCGTTCGTTACCGGGCACAACCTCGACGGCGGCCGCGACCGCATCGTCGCGGCCTGCGAGCTCGGCGGCTCGACGATGTTCGGGTCCGGCATCAGCCCGGGCTTCGCCGAGCTGTTGGCCATCGTGTCGTCGCTGGTCTGCGACCGGGTCGACAAGGTGACCGTCAACGAAGCCGCGGACACCACGTTCTACGACTCACCGGAGACCGAGTTGCCGGTCGGTTTCGGCAAGCCGATCGACCACCCCAACCTGCAGGCGATGACGGAGGCCGGCACCGCCGTGTTCGGGGAGGCGGTGCGGCTGGTCGCCGACGCGCTCGGCGTCGAACTCGACGAGGTGCGCTGCGACGCCGATTACGCCCAGACCACAGCCGACCTCGACCTTGGATCGTGGACGATTCCGGCCGGATGTGTCGCCGGCGTCTATGCCAGTTGGAAGGGGCTGGTCGGCGGAAAGACCGTCGTCGAACTCACCGTGCGGTGGCGCAAAGGCCAGACGCTCGAGCCGGATTGGAAGATCGAGCAAGATGGCTGGGTCATCCAGATCGATGGTCGGCCGACCGTGACGACCAAGGTCGGCTTCCTGCCGCCGCCGGACTTTGCGGCCGAGACGATCGCCGACTTCATGACGCTTGGTCACATCATGACGGCGATGCCCGTGATCAACGCGATTCCGGCTGTCGTCGCGGCCGCACCAGGCATCGTGACGTACACCGACCTGCCGCTGACGCTCCCCCGGGGCGTCGTCCCGACCGGCTAACGTCGCCCCACCGCTCGTTTCTTCGGCGCGGCGCGCCGCCGACCCGGTTCACGGTAGGTTGCACCGTACTGCGGCACCTCAAGCGCGCCGCTATGGCGCGCGGCCGAGATGGCGCTGCGCATTGGTCGAGCCAGGGCCGCAAACGAAGCCATGTCGAGCACCATCGGCGTCAAGAGCCGGTTGTGTATGAACGCGAACGCGCTGCCGGTGTCGGGATCAGCCCACCCGAGGGTGCCGCCCAGGCCGACGTGGCCAAATCCCTTGAGCAGTCCGGGAATCGGCGACTCGTGATAGCCCAGGTGAAATGGCATGGGCACCACCATGTTCAGGTCGGGGATCGCCCTGGGCGTGCCGGCCAAGCCCCGCGCCAACTCAGGCGACAGGAACTGTTTGCCGTCGATGCTGCCGCCGTTCGCCAACGCGGCGTACATCTTGGCCAGCCCGCGGCCGGTCACCACGCCGTTGGCGGCCGGCACCTCGCCGTCGAGGAATGGGATGTCGCCCTGGACAAAGGATTTGATTCCCGGGAAGTACATCGAGCCGAAGGCCCCGGAGAACGGCAGCCCGGCCACTCTCGGGGCGATGAAGTTGAACAGCGGATTCGCCCGCGTGCTCTGCGGCGCGAGTATCTGGGCCACTTTCGTCGGCGCACCGGCAGGCGGGCGGCCGAGATACAGACCATCGGTGTTGAGCGGGCTTGCGACCTCGGTGCGGATCAAGTCGCGCATGCCCGTGCCCGTCACCGCCCGGGCCAGGCCCGACAACAGCCACCCGAGGGTCAACGCGTGATAGGCCGGGAACCCGCGCAGGTGATCCACCGGCGCAGCGGCCAGCCGCTCCTCCATCAGGAAGTGATCCATCAGTTCCGTCTTGCTGACGCCCTTGAGGTGCGACAGGCCCGACCGATGACGCAGCACGTCGCGGACCGTGATCTCGGACTTCCCGTTCGCGCCGAACTCGGGCCAATACTCGGCGACGGGAACGTCGTAGTCCAGCAGGCCGCGGTCGACGAGCCGATGGATGACCGTGGCGGCGACTCCCTTGGTCGCGGAGAAGACCATCGCGCCGGTGTCGGCCGTCCAGTGCACCTCGCCGGCCCGGTCGGACCAGCCGGTCCAGAGGTCGACGACCGGCCGACCGTCGATGTACACCGAAAGCGCGCCACCACCAAAACGGCGACCGGGGAACAGCTGCGCGAACAGCCGGACGACATTGGCGAACCGCGGATCGGCGGCGCCCTGTATGCCGCGCGGCAGGCCGTCGTTGGCCCGAAGGAGGGACGCCGATGTCATGGTGGAAACGATGTTATCCGGCGCCAGGACACGCGTGGAAACGGCATCTTCACCCGGCCCGCACCGTCACGACAGCCCGCGATCCAAGGCGACCGTGGCCGGCGTTACGTCAGCATTGAGACGTGGGCACATGCCAGATCGCTCGTGTTGTTGGTGCCGCGGTGGTGACAACCTGGGCGGTGCTGGGTGCAGCCGCCGGCATTCCGTCCGCATCCGCTGACGCATGCCCGGACATCGAGGTGGTGTTCGCCCGCGGCACCGGTTCGCCACCCGGGGTTGGTCCGCTCGGGCAGGCTTTCGTCGATTCGCTGCGCTCGAAGGTGGGCGGGAGGTCCGTGGGCGTGTATAGGGTCGACTACCCGGCCAGCCTCGATTTCGACAGATCAGTCGCCGTCGGTGCCAACGACGCGAGCGCTCATGTCGTCAACATGGCGGCGACTTGCCCAAGTACCAGGATGGTGCTGGCCGGATACTCCCAAGGCGCGGACGTGATCGATCTCATCACGGGATCGGCAGCACCTGCCTGGGGCGTCGCCACACCACTGCCGCCAGCGGTGGCTGATCACATCGCCGCAGTCGCCGTGTTCGGGAATCCGTCGATCAAGCAGTATGGAGGCGGTCCACTCACGGCGGCCAGCCCCACGTACGGGGGGAAGGCCATTGACTTGTGCATGGAAGGCGATCCGGTTTGTTCCGATGGCCAGAACATCTTCGCGCACGGCCAGTATGTGCAGTCGGGCATGTTGACCAGGCGGCGACATTCGCGGCGAGTCGGCTATAGCCGAATCAAAGACTGCGCTTGAACGCCGTGGGTCGAGCTACGCCACGGTTGCCATCTCGGTTGGAATCGCTGGGGCCGAGTTCTCCGGCGTTGCGTTCGCATCGGCTCCGACGGTCGGCAGTGAAAGCTGCACGCTGGTGATGTTGATCGTGCCGAATGACGTGAAGTTCTCGAACGCCGTGGCCGAGGACGTTATCTGCAGGGTCAGCGTGTCCGTTTCGCCGACCGGCGCGGTGTAGGCAATGTCGTCGAGGGGAACCGTCACGGTCTGTGTCTGCCCGTTGAGGGTCACCGGTATGGGGGTGACGACGTGGCCGACCACCTGGCCGGTGTTGTCGTCGACGATCTGGGCATAGACGAAGCGGCTGGTGCCGACCCCCGAATAGGTCATGGTCAGCTCCGGAGCCCCCACGATCTGGGTGCCCGCTGCTATCGGCGCGGTGGTGAGGTTCACCGCATTCTTTGCCTTCGCGCCGTCGCCGAGTGCCTGGGGCAACGGCGCCGTGCTCGGCCCTGATCCGCCGACGACGGGGACGAGTAGCAGCCTGCCGCCGGTGCCCGTGGTGTCGATCGGAGTGCCGTCGAAATTCGGGTCGGACGGCAGCAGGTCCGACGAGTAGAACTGCCCGGTCTGGTCGACCCACTGGAACGTCGGAATCGCATCCGCGGGGTCGCTGGGGTCTTGCTTGACGTATTGGTCCAGCCACGCCAGCGTGTCACCCAGGATGATCTGGTCCTGGATGGGGCTGGCCGGGTTCTGGCAGGTCCCGTGACCGCCGCAGAACCAGATCTCCTTGACGGGCACGCCGTTGGCGCTGATTACCGCTCCGTTGGTGACCGCTTGCTGCAGTGGGAACAACACGTCGACGGTGCCCTGGATCAGCAGCGTCGGCGCGGTGATGTTGTTCAGCAGGAAATCCGGGCCGCTGGCGGCCAGCAGGGCCTGCTGGCCCGGGGTGAGAATGCCCAGCAGGTCGCCGGTCACGATGCCGCCGTAGAGTTGCGGATTGATCCGCGCGCCCGTTTCCACCAAACCGAGGAGCAGCAGGGTGGCGAACGACGTCTTGAATGCCCCGTTCGCACCTACGCTATTTGGCGCAAGCTGGTCCGGGTACAGCGAGGCGTTCAGCGAGTTCCAGGCGATGGCGGGAACGATGGCGTCGATGCGGGGGTCGATTCCCGCAGCCACGAGTTGGATACCGCCGCCGTAGGATCCGCCCACCATGCCCATCCGCGGATCATTAGGGCCGTCGAGCTGGGTTTCGGGCAGTTGGGCGTCCCAGGTGATCAGGGCGGAGACGTCCCGGCCCTCGAAGGCCGGCGAGTCGAGGTTTAGCAGTCCACCGGAGGCGAACTCACCGCGCGGGTCCCAGGTGACCACGTTGTACCCGTCCGCGCGAAGTGGGGCGATCCCCGGGGTCGTGCCCCCGATACCGAACTCCGCGTTCGGGTCGGTCGCGCCGGGGCTGGCCAGGCCGGGACCCTCGAAGATCGTGGGTGCCGTTCCCCCGTTCGCCGCCAGGTCGGCTTCGGGTGCCGGGTAGAAGTTGGTGCTGATCGGCGTGCCGTCAAAGGAGATCACCTTGACGGTGAATGCGGCCGGCACACCCGAGGTCAGTTGAGGAACCTCGCTACTGTCGAACGTCACGATCACCGAGGAACCGATCAGCGGCGCCAGGGCGGTGCTCAACACGGGCACCTGGTAAATCCTGACCAGGACCGGCTGGACCAAGCCGCCCACCACCGGCAGCGCCTCCAAGCTGGCGTCAAACGGTGTGGTCTCGCTGACCAACTCGCTGAACTGCTCGTCGGTGCCCGTCAGCACGGTTTGGTAGGGCAAATACGTGAAGGTGCCCGCCGCCAGCTCGGGGACGAAGGTAATCTTCCCGCCCTGGTTCGGGTCGGACACGATGGTGTAGGCCAGCGGTAATCCGTTGGCATCGGTCGCGTTGGCGTTGCCGTAGACGATGCCGTCGTCGAACGTGAGCGTCGGGTCCGTGGTAATCGGGCTCGCCGGGTCGAGACTGACGGCAGCACCGGAGAATTCGCGGCGCACCGCCGCCAGCAGCACCCATGAGGTCGGCGGATCCACCGGCCCCGTCGGCGCGTTCCCGGCGAACGGGTTCAACACCTCGGTGACCACGGTCGCCAGAATCGTCGACGCTTTCGCGGGCACCGTCGCGGCGGGTGTCGGCGTTGCCGGCTGCATCGTCACCAGCGATGCGCCGGCGATCAGCGTGTTGGGCGGCGCCGCCACCGACGCCAGCGTCGAAGCCGCGGTCCTCACGTTGCTCGCCGCGATGCGGGGCACAGCCAGCAACGCCGAAACCGACGGCGGCTGCACCACGACCTCGTTTGCCGAGACGGTGCTGCCCGAAGCCGCGGTGTCCGTCGCCGCCGGTGACGACGTCGGTGAGCTCGCCGCGGACCGGGCCGGCGCCACGGACGGCTCGCCCGCCGCCGGTGCCGACCCCGCCGACAGCAACGTCTTGGGCAGCTTCAGGCCGCCGGCCACCCCGGCGCCGCCCGAGGCCTTGGCACCACTTAGGGCACTACTTAGGGCACCGCCGGTGCTCACCACCACCCCGGGCAGGCCCGACGTTGTAGATCCTGACGGAGTCGCGGTGTCAGAGGACGAACCCGCCCCGGTCGACCGCGCGGCCTTCAATGCGCTGGCAATCCTCGACGCCACCGACCTGCCGCTGTTCGCCGAACCAGACCCGGCCGAACCCGACGAGGACGACGACTGCGAGGACGACCCCGACGACGACGACCCCGACGAACCGGGCTCGGCCCATGCCACGCCATACCCCGTGAACACCGCCGCGCCCACCCCCAGGGCCACTGCCAGTCCGCCAACCCGACCGATGTACCGTGCAGCACACATTGCATCCTCCTGGGGGGCGGACTTGCGCCTCAGCGGACTCTAACCCCGGCGCGACGTGCGTATCAGCAAAATTTCAGGTTCGTTAATAGATTTCAGGTTCGTTAATAGAAAAGTGAGAACGACGTCGCTCGGCCCTCGCGCGGGCTGCTAGGAAGCCGGGATCGGCAGGAGCGAGTTGCCCTTCGCGTCCCAGGCTTCCGGGTCAGGCGCGGCGGCCGATTCCTGCCATCATCAGCGGCGTGACTACACGCCGCTGTTCGGCAAAGCGGGCGGCGGCCGCGTCGACGTCCTCGGCAGACACCAGGCCGGCCTCAACGATGGCGACGCGGAGGCTTTCGAAGGAAAGCTTGAAGAAGTCGAAACCCGGTGAGCTCGAGTCGATTACCCGGATGCGGCCCTCGCCGCGCACGTCGGTGAGGCCGGCGGCCGCGATGTCGCCGACAAGGCGGCGGCCGTAGTGCGGGTCAAAGCCGGCGCGCTGCATGAACGTAATGATCGCTTCGCCCACGCGGTCGAGTTGTGGGTCGTCGCCCTGGAGGCCGAAGTCGGTCCAGTCATAGTCCTCGATGACGAGCCAGCCGCCCGGGCGCAGGGCGGCGGCCAGTCGATTGAGGATCTGTCGGCGTTCGGCGAGGTGCTCGAGGACCAGCCGCGCGTGCACCAAATCGAAGCGGGACCGGGGCAATTCATCCCTGCACACGTCGATGCGGTGGACCTCCACACCGTCGGAGGCAAGCGATTCGATGAACCGCGTATCGATGTCGATCGCCATGACTCTGGCTCCGCGGCTTGCCATCCACTCAACCAGCGAGCCGCCACCCGCGCCGACCTCGAGGCATCTCCAGCCGTCGGAGACGCCGATCTCCTCGAGCAGCGCTTGACTCCCTGGATCCCACAGGCTCTCTATACCTGCGAGCCGCCGTCGCTCCTCGGCGAAACCTTGGTCGTAGACGTAGCCGCGGGCCATGCTGCAACGCTACGGCGGCGGCAACACGCCGGGGCGAGGTGATGGGCTCAGGGTCGGATACGCGTGATGATGGAGTGACTGATGAGCCCGGTGATGCTGGATCGTTCCAGGTAGGTCTTGGACAGCGCTCAGACGCCATTCCACGAGGCTGAAGCCGCGTGGTGGACAACACGTTTCGCGCATCCGAGCCGGATCAGGGATTGGTGATGACGCCGTCGCTAGCTGACCGGCTGCCGGCTGACCACCTGGCCCGATTCATTGCAGAGTTAGTCGACGAGCGGGTGGACCCCGTCCGCATTCCGGCCGCGCACCCCGACGAGCCCGGCACGCGGCCGTGCGATCCGCGGCTGATGGTGCGGATCCTGTTGTACGCCTACACCGTTGGGGTGTGCTCGTCGCGGGTGATCGAACGCAAATGCGTCGATGACGTGCCATTTCGGTGGCTGGCCGGTGGGGCGGCCCCGGACCATCAGTCAATCGCCCAATTCCGCAGGCGGAACCTGTATGCGCTCGGGCAGCTGTGCGTGCAGGCGTTCGCGGAGTGGACGAGGGTGCGGGCCGACGTTCTCGCCGAGGAGGTCGCGGCCCTGCTGGCCGACGCCGAACGGATCGACATTGCCGAGAACGCCACGCCGGGCACGGCCACCGCCGGCAAGGCCACGGCGAAACCGAAGCTGCGGCGCCTGCTGCTCGGCGCGCTCTTGGCGGCGTTGACCGTGGCGGGCGGCTACGCCGTCGCGTTGCACAAATCACTTACGCTGTCCGTCGACGGCGTACCGATGACGGTGTCGACGATGAAGTCGCGAGTGATCGACGTGGTATGGGAAAACGGCTTCGCCGTCGATGTCCACGACGATCTCTATCCGGCCGCCAATCAGCCGGTCCATCAGTTCGACACCATTGTGCTGCGGCGCGGCCGGCCGTTGCAGGTGTCGGTAGACGGCGGGCGGAGCAAGCAGGTGTGGACGACGGCGTTGACCGTTGACGAGGCTCTCAAACAATTGTCGATGAGCGATGCCGCACCCGTGGCGGGATCTCGTGCCACCCGAGTGCCGCTGGCCGGCATGGCGCTGCGGGTGGTCAGCGCCAAGAACGTGCACATCAACGACGGCGGTGTGGCCAGCGACAAGCGCCTGGCGGCGCCCAACGTGGGCCTGCTGCTGGCCGCGGCCGGTGCACCGCTCGAACAGGACGACAAGGTGGTGCCCTCGGCGTCGACGCCGATCACCGAGGGCATGCACATCGCCGTCACCCGCATCCGGATGAAGAACGTCACTGCGCGCCTGCCGCTGCCGGCGTCGACGTGGCGCATCGAGGACCCGACCATGAACATGGGCCGCCACGTCGTCGTGGACCCCGGCGCTCCCGGCACCCAGGACGTCACGTTCGCCGTCTCGGTCGTCAACGGCGTCGAGACCGGCCGACGGCTTGTCGCCCACTACATCCTGGCTCCGGCCCGGCCGTCGGTGCTGCGGGTCGGTGCCAAGCCGGGCACCGAGGTGCCACCGGTGGGCGACGGCGCGATCTGGGACGCGCTTGCCTCCTGCGAGGCCGGCGGCAACTGGGCCATCAACACCGGCAACGGCTTCTACGGCGGCGTCCAGTTCGACCAGAACACGTGGGCGGGCAATGGTGGACTGCGGTACGCGCCGCGCGCCGACCTGGCCACCCGAGAAGAGCAGATCGCAATCGCCGAGGTCACTCAGGCACGACAGGGGTGGGGCGCCTGGCCGGTGTGCGGCGCGAGACTCAGGGCGAACTGACCATCAGGGCTGCGGGGGACAGCCGGAGCTCAACGGACGGCCTGTTCAGGCGGGCACTTTGGCGGCGATCTGGTTGGCGATGTTGACAGCCGAGTCCGTCGGGTTGGCGCTGCAGGTATTGACGTCGATAAGGACGTTGTTTCTGATCGCCAGCGCCCGTCCACAGCCCCAGCCGGGGGGCTTGGCGTTCTGTTGAGTTGCGGTGGTGCTCAATGTGCCGTTGGTGTTGGATATCGGCCCCACGGCCCACTGCGAACCGCTCTGGGTGTGGGTGTACTGGTGGCAGGCCGGCCACTGTTGGGTGGAGGCGGTGAAGAAGGCGCCGGCTTGTTGGGCGGTGGGAAATAGCACGACGGCCTGGTCGACGTAATGAGCGAAGTTATCGCCCTCCTGGAGTGTCTGATCGCGCTCGGCGCTGTAACCGCTGCCGGCATAGACCTGTGCTTGCGCCGCGCCGTCGACGGCCAGGCACTCCTTGGGGTCCATCGTGGCGCTGTCGTCAGACATCACGGTGTGGGTTTTCGTGACGGTCATTCCGGTTGCCCCCATGACGGCGTTGACCTGGTCGGGGTTGAGCAACAACCCGTCCAGGACATCCTCTGCGACTGGAGGCGCAGTGGTCGTTGTGGTCGTCCGAGTAGTCGTTGTTTTGGTGCCTTGGTTGCTGCCGCTGTGACACCCGGCGGCGAGAATGCAGATGCCGGCAACGGTGAGTACGGCTATTCGTTGGCGCATGAGTTCATCCCCATTCCCGCCGCAACCCCCAACCGATCAGCACGGCGCGCACACTTAGAGCTTGGGTTCCATGCTAGGAATGATCTCGCCTCACTTGCGGCCGTATCCCTTTTCGGATCCGCATTTCGGCATGGCTGCGCCCAGCTCGACGAAAAGCGTCCGCGCGCGGCCGCGAAGATTGCCGGTCGCGAGGTCGATTTAAATCGCGGTCTAAACGGCGCCGGCGTCCTCGCCGCCGTTCCAGGGACCGGGGCCGGAGCCGGTGTTCGGCCCGGAATCCGCCGGTCCGGTGCCGCCCGCGGGATTACCGCCGTTCCAGAAGCCGGGGCCACTGCCGGTGTTCGGCCCGGAATCCGCCGGCCCGGTGCCGCCCGCGGGATCGCCGCCATTCCAGAAGCCGGGGTCGGTGCTGTTGTCGGGCCCGGAACCCGCCGGTCCTTGGTCGGAGAGCCGTTGTTGTGAAGCGAAGCCGGCCAGTGTTGGACTTGCGGCCGCGGCCGTTGCCGCTGTGGCGATCGTGATCGCCGCGATGGTCAGCGACGCGAGTGCCGCCAACGCCGCCGTTGTCAGTCTCATGGTTACCTACATTGTCTGTTTGTTGTTCCCCCTTGGGTTGTGAAGCTTAGTCCCGATTTTGTTCTTCGCGTTTAAAATTTGCGCTTCCTCGGTGAAATCGAATGCGGGTGTCGCGGTTGACAAATTCGATGCGGGGGAAATGCAGCTACGAGGATGGTCGGCAGATTATTGGTCCCCGACTGGCGACCGCCCGCTGCGCCTAGTCCGGCCGCCGGCGCGCACGCCGGGCGAGAAATCTCCGGCTGGAGTTTCGGCCGTGCGCCAATCGGGCATCCACAACGTTGGTCGGCGACCCATCGATCGTTAGTGGTCTGCCCAGAAAAACGCCGGAAACCAGGTAGCGGTGGTCGCTGTGGGGGTGTATCGAACTGAACAAGCTCGAAGGGAACAAGCAGATATGGATGCGAAACGCGTAGCCGGCGCGACGGCGATCGCCGCGAGTGTCGGCATGTCAGCGCTGATGGTGGGTGTAGCGACGGCGAGCGCCGCCCCGTTGCAGCCACCGCCGCCGTGCCCGAATTGCCAGCCCGGCCCCGGCGGACCCGGCGGACCGGGCCCCGGCCCACAGGGCACCCCCGGGCACGGTCCGGAAGGCAACCCCGGCGGACCCGGCGAAGGCCCGCAGGGCAACCCCGGCCCCGGCCCACAGGGCACCCCCGGGCACGGTCCGGAAGGCAACCCCGGCGGACCCGGCGAAGGCCCGCAGGGCAATCCGGGGGCGCCGGGCGGACCGGGACCCAATAACGGACCGGGACCCAATAATCAGCCGCACCAGCCCTACGCGCCAAGAGGGGCATTCGATCGCGGCAATGCACAAGTGGGCGGGCCCGTCGATGCATCGGCCGGATTCAGCATCCAGGGCCACGGCGCGCCGCCTCCACCGCCTGCGCATGGCTTCGGCTGGAACGACGGCCCGCCTCCCGGCACCCCTCCGCGTAACTGGGACGGCCCGCCGCCTCCGGGTGGCTGGAACGGTCCTCCGCCTCCCGGTGGCTGGAACCCTCGGTGGGATGGCCCGCCGCGCGTCATAGAGCAGGCGCGGATTGACTTCGGGCCGTTCGACTTCGACGACTACACGGTCATTCCGGTGTTCAATCCCATCTTCGGCGGTTGGGGCTTCTGGTACTTCGGTGTGTGGGTTCCGTTGTACTGACGGAACTAATGACACTTTCCGGCGTCGTGGACCGTCGATCCGAGGACGGTTCGCGGCGCCGGAAGGCGTCGATTCCCGGGCGTGCCGAGCGGCGCGGCTCAGCCGCAGTGGGTCAACCTGAACCCCAGGTCGACCAGCGGCTGGCCGGACATCCTCAATGCCGAGCAGAGACCCAGGTTTTCGTACAACCTGGCCATCCGGCCGTGGGCCCTGACCAGAATTTGATATGGCTGCTCGAGCGACGGGTCCATCCCCTCAGGCAGTGGTGGTATCCAGTTCGGATCCTCGGCCAAAGCCCGTGTCTCGGCCTGCGAGAAGTACACGTCGCATTGCCCATTCCAGCACCCGCCGGTTGACGCGTGGGCGGGTGCCGCCGGCGCCAGCACGGCCAGCCCGAGAACGGCGCCGAAGGCGACCGCCGCCGTTATCCCGGTCCGGCGCACGACCGCGTTGACCGGCCGCTTCCCGCCGTTTTCCAGATCCGCAATGTCGGCCATTAGTCACTCCCTACTCCTGCCGGCTCCCATCCGTCCGGTCGTAATACAGTATTACC
This sequence comes from uncultured Actinomycetota bacterium, assembly GCA_963811535.1. GTDB lineage: Bacteria > Actinomycetota > Actinomycetes > Mycobacteriales > Mycobacteriaceae > Mycobacterium. Next base: position 2,678,452 of record CAWERF010000006.1, read on the forward strand.
GATATATCTAATTACCGCAAGGGCGTAGTCTCTAATCTGTAGCGTTGGTCGACATGTCGTTGCTCACGACGCGAGTGGTGTAACTTGTAGCTACAAGCACACGATCGGGGAAGTGGACGGATGACGGCACCAAAGGGCAAGACCCTGCAGCTCAGGGTCAATGCCGATTACGCGAGGCGGTTCGCGGCGGTGGCCAAGGCGCGGGGACTGTCGGAGTCCGCGCTTTTGAGGGTGGGGGCCGACAAGGTCCTCGCCGAGGCCGAAGCTGATATCGACGCGCTCAAGGCCCAGGTTCGCCAACAGTACGAAGCAGCCAAGAAGCAGGCACTTGCCGAACTGGATGCGCTTGTCGCGCGGCCGGATAGCGAGAATCAACCCGCCGGTCCCGGCGCGTGACCGCCCGGACACTTATGGCGGACGCCGGCAAGCCTCAGCAGTCTTTGTCCCGGAGGACATACACGGGGTAGGTGGTGGTGGCGGCGACCGCGTTGTCGTTGGTGCTCACGAGAATCTGCACCGGTTTGGCGTTGTAACCGCACCAGTACCCCACCGTCCGGCGATCCGGGGGAGCGTTCAACACGAACTGGTAGATGGTCGGGGCCCCGTCCTTGGCGATGGCGGGCACCGGAATGAAGTCGCCCACATCCAGGTGTGGTTCGGCATCGCCCTGGTGGTCTTTGTCGAGCATCAGATGTGAGTCGCTCACGGTGGTCGGGCTGGTCCCGCCCACCGACAATGACAACTGGTCGGGCGGCGAGGTCTTGTCGCGGATCGACAGCCATAGCTGGAAGACGAGATGATCGTTGATGCGCATCACCGGAGCGGCCACCTCCGGAAGCAGCCCTGGCACGGTTTCGGACCCGCGCTGGGCGTCCCGACCGTCCGCGAAGACGAAAAGCTGCACTTGCGTATTAGGCAGCGTCTGCGCCAGCGAGCTAGTGGTCCGAGCACTGGGCAATGGCGGAATTGAATCAGCCGCCGGCTGCCCAGGTGTCGAACTGCGCGTTGCGTTTTTGACAAACGCTCGGGGGATCGGCGGGATCATCCACTGGATCAGACCAAACACCACGATTGTGGCGACGACGGCAGCGCCGATGTGCCACCACCGAGGCAATCGCGTCGGCTCAGGCCCGGGCGGCACTGGCGGGCCCGGCGCCAGCTGGTGGCCGGCTTCCTGGAATTCGCCTAGGCATTCCACCAGTGCGGTCACGGCGCTGCGCTGCGTGTACTGCGGATCTTCAATGATCTCGTTCACATGGTCGAGAAAGTGGTTGCGCACCTCTGTCTGGCACCAGACCGGCAGGATCACCTCGGCAAAGCATTCCGTGACAGATATCGCCAGGCAGAACGCAGCCCCGGCGAGATAGCCCCGGTATGCGAAATCGCCCAACGGCTCGCCGGGGTCGGGAATCCGGTCAGGGAAGATCGACTCCGCATCGCGAATCAGGGTGACTGCGGCGCACGCGCCCAATCGGTAGCCGAACTTCTCGCCGACCTGGGTGACCTTGGAGACGGCCTTAGCAGCGTGGTAGGCCCGAACCATCGCCTCGCCGAGGTGCTCGTGGTTGACCTCGGCGTCGAACTGTCCCGGCGCAGCCGCGCGGCGCAGGGTATCGGTCGCGACCACCAGGAGAAGATTGCGCTGGATCGCCTCGTGCGCGTCGCCCCCGCCGGCGTCTCGCTCGTTGGTGGTCCCCACCGCGCAATCGTAAAGGCCCACGTGACGCGCGATATTCAACTCGATGGTTCCGCGGCCACCCAAATCGGGTGTAATAGTGTCGTGGCGTATTACGACAAGACGGTCATGACGGGTTCAGTCGGGGCCGGTGACAGGAGCCGGAGCAAATGAGCGCCGCCCGTCGAGGAGGCCGGATAGCCCTTGCCGCGGCCTGCTTGCTGCCGGCTGCCATCACCGCCTTGTTCGGCTCGGCGCCCGTCGCGCTGGCCAGGCCGGGTCACATCGTCGACATGGGTGCTCAATGCCGCGCGCAATACCCCGGTAACGCCGACTTCCTGCCGGCAGAGGCATACCTGGTGGCCCCCCGCGACGCATACTCCTGGCGATGCAGGCGCATCTCGATCTCGCCGAGGGGTGGAATCGTGGCCGATCTAGGCGTGGACCCGGACGCCTACTGCACGCGCCTCGGCATCGGCCACGCCGTCATCAGCGTCATCCCACCCAACTGGGAATGCACATCCTAGCGAGCGCGCAGAGAAGCTCACTTCGACGCTACCGCGCAAGAAGGCGTTCGACGGCATCGCGAATGATGTCGCGCTGCCGCTTGGGATCCGACACGTCTGCGGCGGTGAGGACGTCGAGGCTGCTGCTCGTGGTCCACAGCGAGGCGACGTTAATGATCAGTCCCAAGAGCACGCCGGCTCCGAAATGGTCGGACACCGTGCCATCGGCTTGCGCCTTTGCGATCGCGTCAACGGCGGCCCTGGTGTTCTGAAACGCGAACAGATGCGGTGCATCACGGCCGCGCTCGAGGCGCTGCCAGCTCACGAGCCGCCTGATCTCCGGATGTTGCCGATACGTGCCCGCCAGTCTTGCCGCATACCCGGCAAGATCGGTGGCGTCGATCGGGGTGGACTCGATGACCTGTTGCACGACCGATTCCCAGACCGCATCGAACAGCCGGTCCTTGCTTCCGAAATAGTTGTAAATCTGGGCCTTGTTGGCCTCGGCGTTGGCGGCGATGCGGTCCACCCGCGCGCCGGCGATGCCGAACTCGGCGAACTCGGCGCGGGCCGCGTCGATCAGGCGCTGACGGGTCGCCGCGGCGTCACGGGTGACGGTCATTGCCACAGATTAACTAACTAACTAGATAGTTGACAACACGCATCGTTGCGGCGTAGTTTCCTAACTATCCAGTTAGTCAGGAAGATGCTCTCCGATGCTCGGCTCCGACCCCTGTAGCAGCGCCAGTTGGGCGCTTTCGGCCCGCCTGATGCGGGCGGCGATCCCGCCGCAGGCTTACGCGTGGCCGCGAGGAGATCGACGCAAACCCTGGACCGATCAGCGGGGGTCGAGTCCCGTCAGGCCTGGCACCCTCACTGCGCGGGAGGAGTTTCGATCCCGATACGGAGTCACAGAGCGGGCGCCGACTCCGCCGCAGCCAGACGCCGTAGGAGGCCTGAACTCGGATTCGTCCCCGGGTACCGACCAGCAGCTGAGATCGCTGATCGCAGACGCGATACGACAGTTGCCGTCCGAGCACCGCAGTGTGATCTACCGCGCCTATTACCAGGGCTGGACGACCGCGAGAATCGCCGACGACCTGAAGACCACCGAAGCTGCCGTGAAGTCACAATTGCACGATGGCCTACGGACACTACGGCTCACAGTCCACCGAATGGGGCGGCGGCGTTGAGGCCCAACCAGATCGACCATCCGACAGATAGCGTGAAGCCAACAACTCAAGCCCGCTTGGTTCCCCTTTTCCGATCCGTATCCCGGCTGGGCTGAACTCTTTTCGGCTCGCCCGGCATCTTCGGGATGTCATCGTGCTCGCCCGTTTCCAGACAGATGCGCTTCGACCCTAGCCGTTGTCGCGGCGGCGTTCAGGCGTGGTGAGCTGCCTCTTTAACGAGCTGCGCCCGGAAGGTAAGGCCCAGTATTGGTAGACGTGGGTGAAGTACGGTCCGCGGTAAGACGAAAAGCGCTTGGCGATGCCGTTATTCGTGACGTGCTCGGTTCGCTGAGCGATGCGCCCTGCCGACCGACACGAAGCTCGACATCTTGCCGCAGGCCGCTCAAAACAACGTATAGACAAAAGGCGCGGCGCCGGTCCCAGCGAAGAAGATCAAGAGTGCAACGAGCAGGAGAGTGACGATGATTGGCGCGAGCCACCATTTCTTGTTGTGCCGGACGAATTGCCAGAACTCGCCGATGAAGGTGGTCGGCCGTTCGGAGGCGGCACGGTTGAACTCGGAGTCGGGCACGGAAATCTCCTCAGAATTGCTGGAAGTAGCTGTGGAGGTGTTCGGCGGGACGGCGCGGCACCCAGTATGACTGCGCCGAGCGGTCGAAGCGCCGCTGCATGGGATCCTGTCGCAGGATCCGCATCAGCAGCGCCACGGGGGTGACGACGAACACGAAGACGGCCAGCAGAATGACGTGGGAGACCAACCAACCGATCGGGTATGTGGCCAGTGACATCCCGACGTACAGCGGCCGGCGCAGCCGTGGCGCGGCGACATAGGCCATGGTGAGCAAAGCGCCGGCTACCCACAGGCCGTTGCGCACCGCTGGGAGGCCGAGGCGGTGGCCGAAGATAAGGCCCAGCAGGGCGAAGGTGACGGGGAGAACCGCGCCGAACACTGCGAGTTGTCGTGGGCCTGGGTCGCGATTGATTTTCATTCGTCAGTCCGCGGAGAATTCAGCGAGGTAGCGCTGCAGTTCGAACGGAGCGGCGCCCTGCTCGGCCTTGAGCAGCACCGCGTCCTCAAGCACAAGCGCGTCCATCCCGGTGGCCATGAAGCACCGGAAGGCATCGTCTGGGCTGCACACGATCGGCTCGCCGCGCACGTTGAACGATGTGTTGACCAACACCGGACAGCCGGTCCGCCGGTGGAACCGCTCAAGCAGCAGGTGGAAACGCCCGTGGCGTTCCGCGTCGACGGTCTGCAGCCGCGCCGACATATCCACGTGGGTGACAGCGGGGATGGTGGAGCGAATCACGCCCAGCTTGTCGAGCCCTTGGGCGTGGGCGTCAGCCGCGGACGTGCGCTGCGCGGCGGCGACCGGCGCGATCAGGCACATATAGGGGCTCTCCTCACCGGCGGCCCGGTCGAACCAGTCGTCGACGTGATCCAGCAGCACCGCCGGGGCGAAGGGCCGGAACGACTCCCGGAACTTGATCTTCTGGTTCATGACCGACTGCATGCCCGGGCTGCGCGGGTCACCCAGGATGCTGCGAGCGCCTAGAGCGCGCGGCCCGAACTCCATGCGGCCGTGAAACCAGCCGACGACGTTGCCGTCGGCGAGCAGACCGGCCACCAGGTCGCACAGTTCGACCTCATCGTCGACCAGGCGGTAGGTCGCCCCATGGCGGGACAGGCAGGCCACTATTTCGTCGCGGCTGTAGCGCGGTCCGAGGAACGACCCGCGCTGCCGGTCCCGGCCGCACGGAGCGCGTCTGTTGTCGAGCAGCTGGTGCCAGACGAACAACGCGGCGCCCACGGAGCCCCCGGCATCCCCCGCGGCGGGCTGGACCCAGATGCGCTCGAACGGCGTATCGCGCAGGATCCGGCTGTTGGCCACACAGTTGAGGGCCACCCCGCCGGCCAGACACAGATTGGTCATCCCGGTCGTGGCCTGTAGGTGGCGGGCCGCGCGGACCACGATCTCCTCCGTGACGTACTGGATCGACGCCGCTAGATCCATCTCCCGTTGGGTGATGGGCGCCTCTGGGGGCCGGGGAGGACCGTCGAAGACCTCATCGAAGTGCTTCGAGGTCATCCGCAGCCGCGTGCAGTAGCCGAAATAGCGCAGGTTGAGCCGGAACGACCCGTCGTCGCGGAGGTCGACGAGCGTGTCGAGGATGCGGTTGACATAGGTCGGCTCGCCGTAGGGAGCCAGGCCCATCAACTTGTACTCGCCGGAGTTCACCTTGAACCCGGTGAAGTAGGTGAAGGCCGAGTAGAGCAGCCCGAGCGAATGAGGAAAGCGCAGCTCCGCGTGCAGCTGCATCCGGTTCCCGCGGCCGATGCCCATGGTCGCCGTTGCCCACTCGCCGACTCCGTCGAAGGTGAGGATGGCGGCTTCGTCAAACGGGGACGGGAAAAAGGCACTCGCGGCGTGGGACTCATGGTGCTCGACGAACACCAGCCGCCTGGTGTAGCCGCCGCCTAGCTGGGCCCGGATCTCCCGGGGCAGGTGCAGCTTGTCGGTGACCCACACGGGCATGGCTTGCAGAAACGATCGGAAGCCGCGCGGCGCAAACGAGAGGTAGGTCTCAAGCAGCCGCTCGAACGTGAGGAGCGGCTTGTCGTAGAAGACCACATAGTCGAGCTGCTCGGTCGTGAGCCCGGCCTCCGCGAGGCAGTAGGCGACGGCGCGGCTGGGGAACGAGCAGTCGTGCTTGCGGCGGGTGAACCGCTCCTCCTGGGCCGCTGCGACGATGTCGCCATCGACCACGAGCGCGGCGGCAGCGTCGTGGTAGTAGGCGGAGATGCCGAGGATCGACGTCATCGGGAGGCGATGACCTGCCGCAAAAGGGGTTCGATCTGATCGGCGAGCAGCTCACCGATCCGGCGGTGGCCGAGGGCGTTGGGATGGCCGTCGTGGGGGACGAACAGCTGTGAGCTATCGGGGCCGAAGGCGGGGTCTACGCGGGTCACCGGGATGCCCTCCTGGTCGAAGGCAGCCATGTCGAGCTGGTTCAGGTCGGCGTCTTCGCCCATCAGCACAAACGGGGCACCGTTGTTCCGCACGTCGTCGGCCATCCGGCTGATCAGTGCCGAGGTCAGGCGGTGGGCGTCGTCCGACGGGGGCGTCGCCGGGGGCGGGGCGGGGGGCGCGACAGCCATCGGCGACGGTGCGGCCGCGGCCGGGACGCCTGCGGCAGGTGCGGGCGGCTCCGCCGGCGGCGCGGGAGGCGGGCGGAATTCTTCGATGGGCGGGTTCTGCCCGGCCTCGTCGTAGATGCCCAGGTGGTAGAGCGTGTTCACCAACGCTGGATTCCGTTGCAGGCGCGACACGACGAAGCTGAAAAACGCGGAGTGGTCGGCCAGGTTCATCTGCAGCCAGCAGATCGCGTCGTGCCGGGCGCCGTCGATGCGGCGGGCGGCACCGTTCACCACGCGGTACTCCGAGCAGCGGGGATAGTCGGGCACCGGCTGCCCGATCAGATGCAGGGTGTTGTCGGGACCCAACACGAAGGCCGGCTTGGCGAACACCCGGCGCATCTGGTGGAGCGTGACGTTGCGGCCGGCGATGCCGGTGTAGTAGTACAACACCACGTCGGGATGCAGCTGCTCGAGCCGTTCCCGGTAGAAAAGCCAGGCCTGGTCGGTCCCGTAGCCCCGCACGCCTGCGTTGACGACCTGCACCGGCACGCCAAGTCGCTGGGTGAGGAGGCCGGCTGCCACTGCGGAGTAGGTCTCGTTCTCTTCCACCTCGAGCCCGCTGGTCCAGGAGTCGCCCAACGCCAGCACCCGCACACCCCTGGAAGGCACGGAGGTCAGCTCGGGGCCGCGCAGACCCAGCGAGTTGATCCGGACGTAGCTGCGGTAGGTGATCGGGTATGGCCGCGGCCCGATGAACTCGCCCGTCGCCCCCGGCCGGTAGGACCATCCCGCCATTGCGTCGGCGACATAGAAGCTGTCGGGGTCGGTGTACTCCTCGTAAATGGGGCGGTAGCCCAGGATGCGGAAGGCGACTTCGACTACTCCCAAGGTGGCTACCACGGCGACGGCGACCGTCAGCAGGCGGATCGCTACCGTGCGGGCCCGTCGATGTCGAGGACGCGGCGCTTCCTCGGCTTCGACGGCTGGTTCGTTGCTCAGTACGTCTGGCGTGGCCACCGGTGAAGCCTCCCGTCGTTGCCGCTGGCGGCCTTGGTGCGAGGGTCACCTGGGCGTGAGTTAGACCAGAACGAACAGAGGTTAAGCCACTCATCTCGCAGATGCCAACGAATGACTGACGAAAGGCTACGCCACGTCACCAGGCCCTGTTTTCGGTCGCTGTATCGGTCCACCTGCTGGACGGACGGCCCGAGATTCTGCCCTCCGTCCAGCAGCGGACCGAGTTGGCCAGTTGGAGTATTCGATGGCGCCTGCGCTGCGCTTTCAGTCCGCTGCGGCTGATCACATCCTGAGCACGTCAGATCTTCAGCACACAGACTGTCGCGTAGCTAAACACGTTCCTCGGTTGGGTCGCCGTATGCCACAATGCGGCCATGGCGGGCTTCGGCGATGTCATCGGATGGGCCCGGCAACAGGTGGCCGCTCGAGTTCCCAAGGCGGACCTCGACCAGCGCGATCCTGACTACATCCGCGACCAGCTTTCAGGCCTTTGGATACTCGCCTTGTTGTATTTCCGGGCCGATGTTCGCGGCCTGCGCCGCATTCCCAAAGAAGGACCTGTTCTGCTGATCGGCAACCACAGCGGCGGCAACGTCCCGCCGGATACCTTCGTGTTCACGCTGGCGTTCTGTTCGTACTTCGGCGTCGAGCGCCCCTTCTACCAACTGGCCCACAACCTCGTGGCCACCGCGCCCCCGCTGGGCTTTCTGCGCAAGTTCGGCACCATCGCCGCCAACCCGGACAACGCGCGGCTGGCGCTCAAGTCCGGGGCGGCGCTTCTGATATATCCGGGCGGGGACTACGAGGTGTACCGGCCATCCTGGGAGCGCCACAAGGTCGACTTCGGTGGCCGCAAGGGTTACGTGCGGCTCGCCCGTGAAGCCGGCGTCCCCATCGTCCCGGTGGCCGGCGTCGGCGGCCAGGAGACGGCGCTGTTCCTGGACCGCGGGCAGTGGCTGGCCAAGCTGCTGATGTTGGACAAGACGCTGCGCCTGAAGAGTGTGCCGATCTCGCTGGCGCTGCCGTGGGGTCTGAACATCAGCGACCTGTTACTGCACATCCCGCTGCCGGCCAAGATCACGATCGAGGTGCAGGACCCGATCGAGGTCGACGCCGACGATCAAGCGGTGCACGAGAAGGTGATCGACAGTCTGCAGGCGGGGGTCGACCGACTCGCGGCCGAGCGTCGATTCCCGGTGATCGGCTGATGCGGGTCGAGCGACGACTGATCATCAACGCCGACCGCGACGCCATCTGGAAGGTGGTCAGCAACCCCGACTGCTACCCGTTGTTCATGCCGAACCTGGAGCGGTGGGAGACATTGACCGAGGGCCCGCCGCGCGTCGGGTCGCGGTACGAGGTGGAGTGGAAGATCGGCTCCGTGCCGGTCGGCGGGATTATCGAGGTCGTCGAGTTCGATGTGGGTCGTGACCTTGCCTGGGTGGCTATCACGGGGGTGACGCAGCGCGGCCGGTTCAGGCTGCGCGACGCCGGCCCGGACGGTACCCAGGTGACGTTCCGGCTGTCCTACCAGGCACCCGGTGGGCTGCTCGGCCTGATTGCCGACAGGATCGCGTCCCGGCAGGTGGGCCGGGAACTCGCCGACACCTTGAAAGGCCTGCGCAAGCTCGTCGAGGACTGACCGGCCAGCCCGACGGCACCACTTGCGCTGGTGCGCGGACATTTCCGCGGTCCTGACCCGGTCCTGTCGCGAAACTGAAGGGGGTGCGGCTTCGAGCGGCGTGTCGTCGCAGCTGGTTCAATGTCGCGGGTGGTTATCGGTCGCTGCGCGCCATGCTCGCGGACCCGCAGGTTCAAGTCCGGTTGGTTCCCCTTTTCCGGTCCGTATCCCGGCTGGGCTGCACCCTTTTCGGCTCGCCCGGCATCTTCGGGTAGTTCGGCGGGTAGGGCATGTCACCGAGGCCGCGTTCGGCGTCCGCGGCGGCCATCTCCAGCAGCGGCTCGATGGATTGGTTCGTCGAGTCCATGTCCGCCCACGGATCGCCGCGGCGGCCCACCAGATCGGGCACGGTCGCGATCGTGTGGTCGTCGGGGTCGGCGTCGGCGAGCTCGTCCCAGGTGAGCGGCGTCGAGACCGTCGCGATCGGGGTGCGCCGCGCCGAGTAGGCCGACGCCATTGTCCGGTCGCGGGCGTTCTGGTTGAAGTCGATGAAGATGCGCTTGCCGCGCTCCTCCTTCCACCATGACGTCGTCACGGTGTCCGGGCTGCGCCGCTCGACCTCACGGGCCAGCGCGATGCCGGCGCGGCGCACCTCGACGAAATCCCACCGCGTCTCGATCCGCAGGAACACGTGCACACCGCGCCCGCCGGATGATTTCGCGTATCCGATGAGACCGAGCTCGTCGAGAAGCGGCTTGAGTACGTCGACGGCGACCGAGCGGGCCTCTCTGAACGCGGTTCCGGGCTGCGGGTCGAGGTCGATACGCAATTCGTCGGGATGCTCGGTGTCGGGGCAGCGCACCTGCCACGGGTGCAGCGTGATCGCGCCCATCTGCGCGGCCCAGATGATTGCCGACGGGTGGGTGACCTTCAGCGCGTCGGCGGTCCGGCCGGACGGGAACGTGACCCGGCACGTCTCGAGGTAGTCCGGGTGACGCTGCGGCACGCGCTTCTGGTAGATCTCCTCGCCGTCGATGCCATCCGGAAACCGCTGCAGATGGGTTGGCCGATCGCGCAGCGACGTCAGCATCGGCCCGCCGGCAACGGCGAGGTAGTAGTCGATCAGCTTGCGCTTCGTGCCGTTGGAGCCCAGCTTCGGGTAGAAGACCTTGTCGGGGTTGGTGATTCGGACGGCGATCCCGTCGACGTCGATTTCGGTTGCGGGCGTTGCCAATTCACGACTCCAGAACGTCATACAGATCGTATTGCAGCGGCACGTCGAGCTGGTCGAACGTGCAGCTCTTCGGGTCACGGTCCGGCCGCCACCGCACGAACCGAACCGTGTGGCGGAACCGCAGCCCGTGACCGGATTCGCCTTCCATCTGGTCGTAGGCCACCTCGGCGACCTTCTCCGGGCGCACCGGAATCCACCGTTTGTCGGCCGCGGAGTTCCAGCGGCTGGGCTCGCCGTCGTAGACGATGTCATCGCCCTTGCGCAGCGGCTCCAGGTCGGCCAGAAGCTTCAGCCGGTCCTTCGCCGTGAACGACGCTGCGCCGCCGACCATGTGCAGCTCGTCGCGATCGTCGTAGAGGCCCAGGAGGATCGACCCGACGCCGTCGCCGCTCTTGTGAATCCGATAGCCGATCGCCACGCAATCCGCGTCACGGGCGTGCTTGACCTTGGCCATCTCGCGCTTTCCCGGCACGTAGGGCCCGTCGAGGCGTTTGGCGACCACCCCGTCGAGGCCGGCGCCCTCGAAGGTGGTCAGCCAATGGGCACCCAGTTCGGGGTCCTCGGTGGTGCGGGTGACGTGGCACCGGCGCTTCTCGTTGACGAGATCCGACAACGCCTGCCGACGCGTGCGGAACGGCTCCGCCAGCAGGGACACGTTTCCGCTGGCCAGCGCGTCGAACCCGATGAAGTGGGCGGGCGTCTGCTCGGCGAGCATCCTGACGCGGCTGGCGGCCGGGTGGATGCGCTGGCTCAACGACTCCCAGTCCAAGCGGATGCGGCCGCCGATCTCGCGCGGGACGACCACCTCGCCGTCCAGCACGCAGCGCGGCGCAACCTCGTCGCGCAGCGCCTCGAGCAGTTCGGGGAAGTAGCGGCCGAGTTCCTTGCCGTTGCGTGACTGCAGGACGACGTCGTCGCCGTCGCAGAAGGCCAGCGCGCGGAAGCCGTCCCACTTCGGCTCGTACGACCACACACCCGCCTCGTCGGGTACCTTCGACACCGCCTTGGCCAGCATGGGTTCGACCGGGGGCATCACAGGGAGGTCCACGACGTCCATCCTGCATCACGCGGGCAGATTCGCCCCGAGCCCGTCGGCTGACCTGCACATCGGCAATCTGCGCACGGCGGTGCTGGCCTGGCTGTTCGCCCGCTCGACCGGAAGGCGGTTCCTGGTCCGGGTCGAGGACCTCGACGAGCGGACCTACACCGAGGTCGGCGAGCGCCAGCTCATGGACCTTGCCATGCTCGGGCTGACCTGGGACGAGGCGCCTGAGTGGCAGTCGGGGCATCGGCTGCGCTACGACGAGGTCGTCAGCCACCTCGCCGAGCAGGGCGTACTATACGAATGCTATTGCAGCAGAAAGGATATCCAGCAGGCGCCGCGTGCGCCGCATGCACCACAAGGTGCCTACCCCGGCACCTGCCGGGATCTGACCGGCGCCGAGCGGGAAGAGCGGCGGCGAGCGGCGGGGCGGCCGCCGGCGCTGCGGCTGCGCAGCCAGGTCAGCGAGTTCACGATCACCGATCTGCTGCACGGCGAGTACACCGGCGTGGTCGACGACTTCGTGGTGCGTCGCGGCGACGGGGTGCCGGCCTACAACCTCGCGGTGGTCGTCGACGACGCCGCGCAGGGGATCGACCAGGTGGTCCGCGGCGACGACCTGCTCTCGTCCTCCCCACGGCAGGCCTATCTCGCCGAACTGCTGGGCCACCCGCTGCCGACGTACGCTCACGTGTCGCTGGTGCTCAACGCCGACGGCGAGCGGCTGGCCAAGCGCGACGGCGCCGTCACGCTCGCCGAGATCGGGGTGGACAGGGCGTTCGATCAGATCACCGAATCGCTGGGCTGGCCGTCGCGCGACCTCGACGACCTGCTGCGGCAATTCGACCCCACGCGATTGCCGCACGAGCCGTGGATTTACCTGCCCGATTAAGCGAATTCGCATGCGGCTAGACCTCGACGGCCAGCGTCGACAAGCCCCGCAGCGTCACGTTGCGCTTGTAGACCGGCTCGCTGTCGAGCCGCGCCCGTGGGAACCGCGCGGTCACCGCCGACAACGCGACCGCGGCCTCCAACCGGGCCAGCGGAGCGCCGAGGCAGAAGTGCGCGCCGTGCCCGAACGCCAAGTGGCGCACCGTTTCTCGATCCGGGTCGTACTCGTCAGGCCGTTCGTTGGCGGCCGGGTCGTGGTGCGCCGCACCGAGCAGCAGCATCATCATGTCGCCCTTGGGTACCTCCACCTCACCAATGGTCATGTCGTCGGCGGCGATTCGGCCCATCATCTGCACCGGCGGGTCGTAGCGCAGGGTCTCCTCGATCACCCGCGCCGCGCGTCCCGAGTCATTGCCCAGCGCCGCCCACTGCCACGGATGGCGCAGCATCGCCAGGATCGCGTTGGCGATCAGGTTCACCGTCGTTTCGTGACCGGCGATCAGCAGCAGGTTGCAGGTTGCGATGATCTCGCCTTCGGTGAGCTGGTCACCTGACTCCTCGACCTCGATCAGCCCCGACATCAGATCGTCGCCGGGCTTCCCGCGGCGGCGCTCGATCAGCTCACGCAGGTAGTCGCGCAACCACAGCGCGGCCTCCATCCGTTCGTCGAAACCCTCCGGCAGCTCGCCGGTGAGCGTGACGAACGGATCGAGTGACTGTGCCAGCAGCGCCGACGCACGGCTGAAGTTCGGCTCATCCTCCATCGGCACACCGAGAAGGCGGCAGATCACTGCCACCGGCAGCGGATAGGCCAGGTCGCCGATCACATCGAAACGGCCCTGCTCGGCGATCTGGTCGAGCAACCCGTCCACCAGCGCGGTGATGTCGGGCTGCAGAGCCTTCACGACGCGCGGCGCGAACGCCTTGCTCACCAGCTTGCGCAACCGCGTGTGATCCGGCGGGTCCAAGAACAAGAACCCGGGCGTGCCGAACGGGCGCGGATCATCGCCCGCGGCGATTGCACGTTGCGCCAAGGTTGACTTCAGCCGGTCGCTCGCCGACGACGGATGGCGCAGCACCTCGTCGCAACCACTGAACGACGAGAACACCGCCAGGGTCGTCTCCGGCATCAGCAGGGGTCCGCGCTCCCGAATCTGGCGGTAGATGGGGTACGGGTCGGCTCGATTGGCGGGGTCGAGCAACTGCAGCAGCAGCGCCTGTGATTCCTCCAGCCCGGAGGGGGAAGTCGTCATGGAATTCATTCTGCTCGCGCCGCGTAATACCGACCCAGCACGTGCTCGCGCAGATCGTCGAACCGGCCCGCGAGTATCGCGTCGCGGACCTGGTCGACGAGCCCGATGATGAAGCGCTCGTTGTGGATGGTAGCCAGCATCGCGCCCAGGATTTCCCTGCTCTTGAACAGGTGGCGAAGGTAGGCACGCGTGTAGTTCGCGCAGGTGTAGCAGTCGCAGTGCGGGTCGATCGGCGTGAAGTCGCGGCGGAAGCGTGCGTTGGTGATGTTGTAGCGACCGGTCGCCGTGTACACCGCGGCGTTGCGCGCCACTCGCGACGGGGACACGCAGTCGAACGTGTCGACCCCGGCTTCGATCGCGGCGAACAAGTCGTCGGGCTCGCTGATGCCGAGGAGATGACGCGGCCTGTCCCCGGGCAGTTCGTCGATCACCCAGCCGATGATCGTCGCAAGGTTCTGTTTCTCCAGGGCACCGCCGATGCCATAGCCGTCGAATCCCTGACCCTGCTCATCGACGATCGTGCCCAGGCCGCGTGCCGCCGCCCGGCGCAGGTCTTCGTACTGGGCGCCCTGCACGACGCCGAACAACGCCTGCGGCGGCCTGTCCGGCCGGCTCGCGGTCAGCCTGCGGTGCTCGGCAAGGCAGCGCACCGCCCACCGGTGTGTCCGCTTGACCGATTCCTCCTGGTAGCCGCGGGTGTTCACGAGTGTCGTCAGCTCGTCGAACGCGAAGATGACGTCGGCGCCGAGTTGGTGCTGGATCCGCATCGACAACTCGGGCGTGAACCGGTGCGTCGACCCGTTCAGGTGCGACGTGAACGTCACTCCGTCGTCGTCGACGCGGGCCAGCCGCTCCTTGCCCGCGGCGATCACGTCGTCGGCCTGCACGCGATCGACGTCCATGGCCAGCACCTTGCGGAAGCCGGCCCCGAGTGACAGCACCTGGAAACCGCCGCTGTCGGTGAACGTCGGACCGTGCCAGTTCATGAATGCGGCCAGGCCGCCGGCCTCCTCGACGATGTCTGCGCCGGGCTGCAGGTAAAGGTGATAAGCGTTGCCCAAAACTGCCTGTGCGCCAAGGGCTTTCATCGTCTCCGGCAGGACCGCCTTGACGGACGCCTGGGTGGCGACGGCGATGAACGCCGGCGTGTTGATGTCGCCGTGCGGGGTGTGGATGACGCCGGCGCGCCCGCGTCGGCCCGGCAGCTCCGCAGCAACACCGAAGAAGCCGTTGCTCGCGTCGCCCGCCACCCACGTATTCAATCAATTGGCGGAATTCCGGCGTGGTTTTCCACGTGGGTGGATAAATTCTTGTTTGTGGAGAACCGATTCGCTGCCGTCGCGACCGGCACGCTGCTAGCAGTAGCGGGTGTCGCCGCATGCTCGTCGCCGCCACCACTGCCCCCGCAGCCGCCGGGAGCCCTGCCCCCGGTGACCGCTCACGTCACCATCGAAGGACAGGACGCCGGTACGACGCACGACGTCTCGTGCACGCAGGTCGGGTGGTCGAACACCTTCGACACCGGCGACAAGGACTCAGGAGTCACGGCGGTGGTGGATACGGGCGACAAGGTCAAGGCCACGATGGTGCAGATCCGGAATCTGAACGGGTTCACCGGCAGCTTCTCGGCGGGCACGTTGGGCACTGCGGACGCCACCGTGGCCGGCCAGACGTTCACGATCACCGGCACCGCGCTCGGATACATGACCGACAAGTCGGCAGCCCAGGTCCCTGCGCACTTCATGATCAAGGTGAACTGCTGACGAAGTCCACGATGTAGTTCGCCAGCTCTTCGCCGGCGTCTTCCTGGAGGAAGTGCCCCGCGTTGCGGATGACCGGGTGTTCATGACCCTGCGCCCCGCGCATCTGGCGCTGGAAGATCGGGCCCATCGCGCCGGTGATCGGGTCGCCGTCGCTGAACGCCACCAACATCGGCGTGCCGCTGTCTTTCAGCGCCGCCCACGCGGCCCGGTTCGCGGGCGCGGCCGGATCGTCGGGTGACGTCGGCACCAGGCCCGGCATCGCGCGTGGTCCGACGCAATACGAGTCGTCGGGGAATGGCGCGTCGTAGCCGGCGCGCACCGCGTCGCTCATCGGACGCCGGCAGCCACCCTGAACGAACCTGCCCACATCGACGGTGGGCGCGCCTTGCATTGCTCGACGGAACTGCCACCAGATCTCGGGCATCGGTATGTCTCCGGTCGGCAACCCGGTGTTGGCCACCACGATTCGGGCGAACCGATCGGGATTTTCAGCCGCGAGCCGCAGTCCGATCAGCCCGCCCCAGTCCTGCCCGACCAGTGTCACCCTGCTCAGGTTCAGCACATCGAACACGAGCGCGCGCATCCACTCAACATGGCGCGCGTAGGTGTGGTCCTCTTGTCGGGTGGGCTTGTCGGAGCGGCCGAATCCGACCAGATCCGGGCAGACGACGCGGTGCCCCGCGCGGCTGAGTGTCGGAATCATGCGGCGGTACAGGTACGACCAGGACGGCTCACCGTGCAACATCAGAATCGGATCCGCGGTCTCGGGCCCGTCCTGGACCCAGGCCATCCGCAACTGACCACCCTCGTCGTCGTCAACCTCGCAATATCGTGGGGTATAAGCAAAGTCGGGCAGGTCGGCGAACCGCTCATCTGGCGTGCGCAACGTCTCCATATAGGCGAAGATATCGCCGCGAGGTGGCCCAGAGGCAAATTTTTCCGCCAAACTCATGACCACTCATGGGCCGCACCCCATACTTCTGTGGACGGTCCGCCACTGTTGACGGGCCACAACACAAAGGAGAGCAGTGTGAAGCGTGGGATCTTGGTCGGCGTAGCCGGCGCAGCGATTGTGGTCGCGGGTCTGGCCGGCTGTTCGAGCAACAAGTCCAACACCGGCTCGACGACCTCGCCATCGGCGGCGACCGCGTCGGCCAGCGCGAGCGCAGGCGCCAGTACAGCGAAGGTCACCATCGATGGTCAGGACCAGAACGTCAAGGGCACCGTCAGCTGCGTCTCGGCGGGTGGCAACGTCAACATCGGCGTCGGCGACGCGACCACCGGAATCGGCGCGGTGCTCAGCGACGCCAGCCCTCCCGTCGTCCATTCGGTCGGACTGGGCAACGTGAACGGCGTGACACTCGGTTACTCCGACGCCGCACCGAGCCAAGGCAAAGCCGACGTGACGAAGGACGGCAACTCCTACAAGATCACGGGCACCGCGACGGGGGTCGACATGGCCAACCCGATGCAGCCGGTGAACAAGCCATTCGAGATCGACGTGACCTGCCCGTAGCGCATCACGACGACAGGCGGCGGCGTCCCAACCGGGGCGCCGCCGTTGTCATGCCGGCGCCTCCCGCAGTCCTGTCAGGCTCGGGTGGGCCATCAGCCGATCCAGCACGGGCACATGCCCTTTCAGCAGCTTCACCCGCGCCTGTGCCACGGTGAACCAGCCGACCCGGTCGATCTCCGGAAACTGACGCAGCTTTCCCGAGCCCTTCGGCCATTCCATTTCGAAGGTATTACTGTGCGCGTTCGTGACGTCGAGGTCCGCCTCGACGGCAAATGCGGTCAGCACTTTTCCGCTGGGTTGGCGGACTGGGTCGAAGTCGACGCGCGGTCCGTCCGGTGCCGCAAGCCCGACTTCCTCGCCGAATTCACGCCGCGCCGCTTCCCACGCATCTTCGCCGTCGGCGTACTCGCCCTTCGGGATCGACCACGCCCGATCGTCTTTCCACGCCCAGAACGGTCCGCCCGGATGGCCGATCAGCACCTCGACAACGCCGTCACGGACTCGGTACAGAAGTAAGCCGGCGCTGCGTTTGGGCACGAGACCTATGCGCCGACGGCGCGCTCGAGGTCCTTCAAGGCCGCTTCGAGATGGCCGAGCAGCCGCTGCAGGTGCGGCACGCTCCGCCGACATCCGACGAGCCCGAAGTCGATGTTGTTGCCGTTGTTGGTCAACGTGATGTTCAACGCCTGCCCGTCCAGAGCGATCGACAGCGGGTAACTGCCGTCGAGCCGCGCGCCGTTGAAGTACAGCGGGTCGCGCACGCCCGGCACGTTCGAGATGACGATGTTGAACGGCGGGGGCGCGGTGGCCACGAAACCGGGTATCAGGGCGAAGGCGAGGCCACCGGTCATGAACGCGGACAACGCGAGTTGTTGCACCCGCGGCAGCTGGGCGAAAACCTCCTTGTTGTCCCGCATCGATTGATTGATGGTCTCGAGGCGTTTGGCCGGGTCCTCGAGGTGGGTGGCCAGGTTGCACAGGAACGTGCCGACCATGTTGCCGCCACCGTCGGTGTCCTTTTCGGTGCGCAGGTTCACCGGAACCATCGCGATCAGCGGTGTTTCCGGCAGGGCCGACTCCTCGATGAGGTAGGCGCGCAGCGCGCCCGCGCACATCGCGAGCACGACGTCGTTGATCGTGACTCCCGCCCCCTGCTTGACGTTCTTGATCCGCTCCAGCGAATAGGACTGCGCCGCGCAGCGCCGCGCTCCCCCGATGCGGACGTTGAACATGGTTTTGGGTGCCGCGAACGGCAGCGTCAGTTGTTGTTCGACCAGAGCGGCCCGCGCCAGCGAGAGCGTCGAAGGGGCCAGCGCCGCAACCGATCCCGCGGTCCGGCTGAGCGTCTCAAGCACAGACGGCGAGTGTGCCTTGCGCCTGCGGGGCGGCAAGCTCCACGGCACCCGCACCTCTCGGTCCGCCGGATCCGAGGTGAGGGCGCGCTGCATCAGCCGAAGCGCCGAGACGCCGTCGATCAGCGAGTGGTGGAACTTCACGTATACGGCGAAACGTCCATCGTCGAGGCCCTCGATCACATGGGCCTCCCACAGCGGCCGGTGCCGGTCGAGCAGGCTGCTGTGGAACCGCGACGTCATCTCGAGGAGGTCGCGAACCCGTCCCGGCGACGGTAGGGCCGAGCGGCGCAGGTGGTAGTCGAGTTCGACGTCGCTGTCGAAGGTCCACGCCACGTTCGTGATGCCGCCGAAGAACGCCGGATGTTTGCGAAACGTGGGCTGCAGGTCCTGCTGGGCGAGCATTGCCTCGTAGGACTCGCGCAGGAAGTCCGGCCCCGCGTCGTCGGGCGGCTCGAACAGCTGCAGGCCGCCGACGTGCATGGGGTGCTCACGAGATTCACCCAAGAGAAAGATCAAGTCCGTCGGCGATATCAGCTTCATGGTCCTCCCCGCATCGGCGTCCTGACCCTTTGTAATCCCCGCATGCCGCGACGTTCAACGATTTGCCGTTCTGGGTTTACGCCAACCGGCGGCCGGGGAACGATTGACGCATGGGACTGACCGTGGCCGTGACGGGACCGACGGGCGAAATCGGCATGGCAGCCGTGACGGCATTGGAGCGGGACCCCGCGGTTGACCGGATCATCGGCATGGCGCGCCGCCCGTTCGACCCGTCGACGCACAGGTGGACCAAGACGACGTATCGACAAGGGGACATCCTTGACCGCGACGCGGTGGCAGCGCTCGTCGCCGACGCCGACGTGGTGGTGCACCTGGCGTTCATCATCATGGGGTCCCGCCAGGAAAGCGCCCACATCAACATGGCCGGCACCCGCAACGTGTTCGAGGCGACGGTGGCCGCAGAGCGTCCGCGGCGGCTGGTGTACACGTCGTCGGTCGCGGCCTACGGCTATCACTCGGACAACCCGGTCCCGCTGACCGAGGATGTGCCGACGCGAGGCTCGCCCGAGCATTACTACTCCGAGCAGAAAGCCGTTTGTGAGGCCGTGCTCGCGGAGGTGACGGCCGGCTCGTCGCTCGAGGTGTTCATCCTCCGGCCGTGCATCGTCGCCGGTCCGAACGCGAGAGCGCTTGCCCATGCGATGCCGTGGAACCAGCTGCCCGCGCCGGTGCGCGTCGCGACCCATGCGCTGCCGATCCTCAAGCCCGTGGTGCCCGATCCGGGATATCCGCTGCAGCTCGTCCACCACGACGACGTCGCGGCGGCGATCTCCCTGGCAGCGACCTCGCCCGCGCCGCCGGGTGCCTACAACCTCGCCGGCGACGGCCTGCTCACCGTGTCCGACGTAGCGAAGGCACTTGGTGGGCGACCGGTGCGGGTCCCGGCCGCGGCTGCAAGTGCGGCGTCCGCGGTGATCGCGAACACGCCGTTGGTGCCGGCGGCGCTGGAGTGGCTGCACGTGGCCCGGACGTCGATGGTCATGGACAACAGCAAGGCGAAGTCCGAGCTCGGCTGGCAGCCGACGCATACGTCGGCGGAGACCCTGCAGGCTCTGGCAGACGCGCTCTGAGCGCGCGTGTCCGGACGCACAGGTCTTGTTACCCTGCGCAGCTACCTGGTCCGGGGTCTGAAACCTGTCCGACGTGCTGAAAAGCACGACGCTAATTCACGTCAGTTATCTGTAACCGACGCACGAGTGTGCCCAAAATGTGCCCACGGCGTGCCCACGCATAGGCACCGTGCGGCCACGGTCCTCAACGCAGAGATCAAGACTTCCCGCAAAATGTGGAAGGCCCCGGCGACGGATGGCACCGCCCCGGGGAATGGCCGACCGACAAGGAGTCGACAATGTCTGAGAATACGCACTACACACCCGAGAACGCCGCCCAGACTTGGCGGGACCTCGCCGAACAGCTCACACCCGAGCAGCTCGCACGATTCGAGGAACTGGAGCACACCTTTCGTCACAATGCGCTGCTGCCTAAGCGGTGGTGGTCAACAGCCCCGCGGTCGAACAGTGAGATCACTGACGTTCTATTAACGGCGGCGCGTGCCGACGCGAGCAACAATCTTGGCGCGGCAATGATCGGCGACGTCGCCGAGCCGGCGGGCGCCGACGTCGTCTACGGCTGGCACGACGCCGACACGGCTAGCGCCGCCCGCTACTTCGAGGGGGCGCACCGAGCGATCGAGCGCCGGACCGATCGCAATCAGGACGATGACATCGAGGTGTACGTCGCCGGGCTTCAGCGCCCGGATGGCGTTGTCGAGCGCGAGATCGTGGTCCACCAGTTGCACGCCGATTACCCGATCACCGCCGGGCAGGCCCGCCAGCTCGCGCGTGCGCTCATGGCGGCAGCCGACGAGCTCGACCGCATGACAGAGGTTTAATGAGCACCATGACCGAGCCACTGAAGTGGACCAAGATCGATGAGGACACGTATCGGGCGCGTAGCGGTAAACACCTGTATGACATCATCCAGCATTCCGGGCGCTGGAATGTCGGCCTCTCCGGAGGGGACGAGATCTTCTCCGCGAAGGTCAACCAGTTGCAGCCGGCGGAAACACTGGATGAAGCCAAGCAGATAGCAGAACAGTGGGAGCGTGAGCACCGCGGGTGGCAAGCCTAGGTCGCTAACCCCTTAGTTTGCATCGGCCCGTCATCCTTGTGATGGCGGACCGGAACTGTGAGTGAGCCGAGGGTTCGGGGCGATTGGCCGCCGAACCTATTCGGTTGCGGCTAATCTGCTTCCAATTTCACGAGGGGGACCGTCATGACCGCACCACCGCAGCCGCCACCGGGTTGGTATCCGGACCCGAATGGTGCCGCTGGTCAGCGGTATTTCGACGGCAACGACTGGACTGAGCATAGGGCGGTTCCCCCGCCATCCCTGCCACCGAAGCCGCCCAAGAAGTCTGGGGCCGGCAAGGTCGTTCTCGGGATCGTCGCAGTGGTCTCGTTTTTTGGTCTCCTGGCGACGTGCGGACACTCGTCCCACTCGTCTTCATCGTCCACGAACACCAGCAGCTCGGCTGTTGCGGCTTCTCCCGTTCAGACGCAGTCGCCCGAAGAGATTCAGCGCCAGCAACAGGAAGAACAGCAAGAAGAGGCGCAGCGCCTTGACCCCAGCACCTACAACGCGATCTCACCGCATGATTACGCCGTGCTGCTCAAGGACCCGGACGCGCACAAGGGGGAGAAGATCATCGTCTACGGGGTGGTGACCCAGTTCGACAGCCAGACCGGAACTTCTGAGTTTCGTGCCGACACTGCCGCCGAAGCGCAGGACGACAGGTTTGGCTACGACCAGAACACGTTGATCAAAGCCAGCGATCCATCAATCCTGAAAGACGTGGTCAAGGACGATTTCGTTCAGATGTATTCGAGGTCGAAGGGACCGAAACCTACAAGCCGACCCTCGGCGCTGACCGCACCGTGCCCAAGTTCGCCGTCAACATCATCAAGGTGACTGGTTCATCGCAGTAGGGCTGCGGGCCGCAGATCACGCCGCCAACCCCAACATCCGCCCGTCATCCGCTCGGGCGGCGGGCCGAATGTGTGTCTAAGTGATCACCCTAGGTGGTTTCCACCGCAAGACGAGTAGTGAACTACTCGCGTTTCAACTCTTGATCCGGGCGGATGATTAAACGACTGCAACGGCCGGGGGCTGACTACCAAGTCCGCCGAGTCCCGTGTTGGCGGAGCCGTGACGATGCCTATTGGTGGCATGCGATCCGCGTTTACGGCGAATCCCCCGGCCGTGGTGGCCGTGACGCCCGCGAGGTGCGGTCGACGTCGGGCCAGTGGATGGTCCAACCGCCTGTGCGTTGCCCGCGCGGCCATCCGCTGAGGCCGGGCCGGATGCTCGTCGG
The DNA here is from genome assembly GCA_963811535.1 of uncultured Actinomycetota bacterium. Taxonomy (GTDB): domain Bacteria; phylum Actinomycetota; class Actinomycetes; order Mycobacteriales; family Mycobacteriaceae; genus Mycobacterium. The sequence continues at coordinate 2,700,591 of CAWERF010000006.1, forward strand.
CAGCATCGCCGACATGCTCGTGTGGTCGGCACCTCACGTGGTGCTGTGAGTGCTCGGACACGCCTCCGCAGCAATGACGCTCGACATCTACGCCGATCTCTTTGATGACGACTTGGAAGCCGTTGCGGTTGCTCTGCACGACGCGCGTTTACGCGAAAGTGTGCCCAAAATGTGCCCAGAGGCGGCCCGGTAGGCGGCGTCACGGACATGAAAACGACTGTTTACCAGCGTGGACGGGTTGTCGACTCGGGTTGGCACACAGGTCTTGTTACTCTCCTCCGGAGGCCATTCCCAGACGTAGGAGCAGCATGAGCGAGCGCGGACCCGTCGCGCCCGGCCGGGCCAGCCCCGAAGTGCTGAAGGCCGCCCTGAAGGATCACCCGGCCCCGGAGCGGCTGGTGGTGGCGCGTGGGCTGTTCAGCGGCCCGAGTCCGCGGGTGACCGATGACATGTACGCACGCATCGTCCGCGGCAGGGCTGTGCGGGAACGCAACGCGCTGCGTCTTGAGCAAGGGGCCACGGTTCATACCGACACCTACTTCGGCCGCTTCCCGGCCAGTTATTTCCAGCGGTGGACCACCGTCACGCAGGTCGAGCTGAAACTGGCGTTCGACGCTGCCGGGCCGGCCCGGGTAATGCTTCGGGGCTCGGACTCACACGGCATCGACCGCACGATCGCCAGCACCGAGGTCGACGGCGCGGGTACCGCGGTGATGTCGGCCCCGCTCAACGAGTTCCTCGACGGCGGCGCGCTGTGGATGGAGTGCACCGCAGGTGGCGGCGCGCTGACGATCACCGACCTCGAGTGGACGGTCGCAGCACCCGAGACGATCCGGTCGGCCGCGATCGGGATCTGCACGTTCAACCGGGCCGACGAGTGCGCGCAGACGGTCGCCGCGCTCGCGGGTGACAAGGGGCTGCTCGCCGGAATCGACGCGGTTTACGTGGTCGACCAGGGCACCGACACGGTCGGCACCCGGCCGCTGTTCGCCGATGTCGCCGCGCAACTGGGCGACAAGTTGGTCTACCTGCGCCAGCCGAACCTGGGCGGGGCGGGCGGCTTCACCCGCGCACTGTATGAGGTGTCGAGCATCACCGATCACGCCAACGTGATCCTGATGGACGACGACATCCTTTGCGAACCCGAGACGGTGCTGCGGCTCAACGCGTTCGCCAACGTCACTCCCGTCCCGACGTTCGTCGGCGCCCAGATGCTGTATCTGAAGAATCCGCGCTACCTGCTCACCAGCGCGGAGACGCTGGATCTGGTGAAGCTGCGCGGGGGCCGGTGGGCGGTGAACGCGCTGCACAACGCCGACATGGTGAAGTACCGCCAGAACAAGCGGGTGGATGCGCTGTACAACGCCTGGTGGTCGTGTCTGATCCCGGCCGAGGTGGTCTCGGCGATCAATCTTCCGATCCCGCTGTTCTTCCAATGGGACGACATCGAATACGGCCTGCGCGCGTCGATCGCGGGCTATCCGACAGTGACCCTTCCGAATGCCGGTGTGTGGCATGCCGATTTCCACTGGAAGGATCGCGACGACTTCACCCGCTATTTCAGTGTGCGGAACGCGTTGATCACCGCCGCATTGCACAGCGAGATGAACCCTGCCGTCACAAGCAAGGCCCTGGCACGCGAGATCGCCGAGGACCTCGCCTCGATGCAATACGGTCTGGCGCACACCGTGATTCGCGGCGTTGAGGATTTCCTCGAAGGGCCATCGATGCTCTACGACGGCGGGGCCGCGGCACTCACCCGGATCCGCGCCGAGCGTGCCGAGTATCCCGAGACGGTGATGCACCCGGCAAACAAGACCGCCGAATTGACCGGCACGGTGCCGCCGATCCGTCCGCACGGCTACCTGCCCCGTAAGGACCGGATGAGTTTGGTGCGGACGAAACGCGTTGTGTACCAGTGGCTTGGCCGCACGATCCCCGGGCCGGTGACGATCCCCACGGCGGACGCGTTCTGGTGGCACGTGTCGCTGTTCGACTACGCGGTGGTCACCGACGCGTCCCAAGCCGGTATCAGGATTCGTCGACGCGACAAACAGGCGTTGAAGCGGCTCTCCAAGCGGGGCCGAAGGGCGTTGCGGCGCCTGCGCAAGGAAGCGAAGACGGTGCAGGACAGGTACCGGGAGGCGTTTCCCGAGCTCGTCAGCCGTCAGAACTGGGCGCGTCTGTACGAAAGCGCCTGACCTGGTTGGTCAGTGCAATCGGATCGCGACCTGTTCGTTGTTGCCGGTGTATGCAAGGTAGTCGAAACCGCGCCCGGTCCGCGCGATGAACTCGGTCCAGGCCCGGAACTCGTGCTGCTGCCAGCCGGGAAAGTTGAAGAACTCGTCGAACACCACCACCGCGCCGGATGCCAGGCGATCACCGGCCAGGTCAAGCACCGTCTTGGCCGATGAGTACAGGTCGGAATCGATATGCAGGAACGCGATCTGTTCGTGGTTGCCGGAAAGAAATTCCGGCAGAGTGTCGTCGAACCGGCCCGCCAGCAGTTGGGCGCCGGGCACCTCAGGGAGCTTGTCCTGGGTGAACGTCCCGGCCGGAAAGCCGGTGCGCCAGGTTTCGGGCAGGCCGGCGAAGGTGTCGAAGCCCACGACGGTGTGGTCGGCGGACAGGGCCGCGGCGATGATCGCGAGCGTCGATCCCGTTGCGACGCCGAACTCCAGCGCAAGGCCGGGCACTTTCACCTCGCCGAGCGCGAACCCCAGCGTGTCGTGCGGATGCCAGAACCACGGCGCTTTCGGGAAATGCTCGAGTGCGTAGGCCGCGCTCTCCTGAGCCGCGGTCGCGTCGAGCGCATACCAGATGTCACGGCGGGCGCGGAACTCGATATCGTTGAGGCGGTTGCGGACCGCGGCGAAGCGGTCATCGATAGCGTTGAACCGCTCGTCAAGGGCCTTCGTCAACGCGTCGAGGCGGGCCAAGCCCTCGTCGAGGCGGGCCAGGCCGTCGTCGTGCCTGGCCTGCTGCCCTTCGTCGGATCGATCGAGCTGGGCTTCGACCACCTCTGCGACCGCTCGTTGCAGCTTCTGGCGTGCGGCCGCTCTAAGACGGTCGAGCATTCGGACTGTCCTCCCGTGCCTCGGTCTGCCGTTGTACTGACCCTAGAACGGCAGGCCGGACCGGCAGCAGCAGGCCGACCTTGGAAAGCTGCCGCCGGCCGACGTCGGAGGGACTTGCCTGTGGCTAGTGACCCGGCTTCTTCGCGGGGCGGTGGTTGTTGTTTCCCGGTGCGGCGACCGCTCGATTGACCGTCTGGTCTGCGTTGCGGACCGACCCCACGGGCTTGGTGCTAGATCGTGGTACAGGTCACACCCCTATCCACGACCACCGTCGCCGCTTCGTTCGACAAAGTTCCAAAAGAGGCGCCCCGGGCTTGTCCCGCCTGCGCTCACGCCGAGGCGGTGAACTCGATATCGACGAAGTCGCTGACCGGTCGGAAGCCGATGCGCTGGTAGATCGCGTTGGAGATCGGATTGGCAAGGTCGGTGAACAGCACGACCTCCTCGGCGCCACGCTCCCGAGACCATGCCGTGGCAGCGGCCGTGACGGCCGAGCCGTATCCGTGCCCCCGCTGATCGACAGCGGTGTACACCGGCCCAATCCGGGACACCCCCTCCGCGGGTAACCGCGCCAGCGCCATGCTGACCGGCTGGTGGTCCCGCGTCCACAGCAAGAACTCATCACCTAGTTGCCTGGCGGCCCGCACGGATTGGGGTGTCGCGGCGGCCTCGGACACATCGCCCAATGCTTCACCGTGGAAGCTGATGAGCCATTCGACGAGCATCGCGGTGTCATCGTCGATCGATGGCCTGGGCTCGCCGGCCACCGCGGCGGGCGGACGCAGTACAGCGAGCCGGTACAACCGCTCCCGCATCGTCACTGAGCTGAGGTCGCCGGTAGCGGCGGACCAGGCCGAGGCGAACCCGGTCGTGACCGCGCAGGGTCCGCGGATACCGGTCAGATGGACTCCCGCAGCGACGAAGTCGGCGGTGATGTCCTCGGCGACGGCTTCCGGCAGCCCACCGCACAGCAGGGGGAACGGCGGGATTTGCACCGCGGCCCCGATGGGGGCGCCGGCCTCCCACACCGTCACGAGCAGCGATTGCGGATCGTTGTCGGCTGATAGGCCGCGCAGCACGGTGAGTTCCACCGTTGCGGCGATCGGGTCGCGGCGGTAGATGTCGACGGCGACGTCACAGAATTCGTCGACACTGTCGTGCAGCCGGAGTTCCATGCCCCTAATTTGGGCGTGAGTGCGCGGGCTTGTCCAGCGGGCACCGCCTCCCCGCTTGCTAGGTTCGTTGTCCGATCCCGCGACGAAAGGCGGCCCATGTCGGGTAACTGGGGACCGCTGCTCGCCGGGCTGATTCCCCGCCGTGCTGCTGGTGCTGCACACCGTCCGTCCACGACCCACCGGACTGGCGTTTCTGTTCGGCTGGCTTTCCGGGCTGGCGGCGTCCACGGCGGTTTTCGTGCAGGTGCCCCGTCTGCTCGGCGGGTTCAATCAGGCGCCGCCCCGCTGGGCGATCCGGGTGCGGATCGCGGCCGGTGCAGTGCTGATCGCGTTCGCTGTATACCGCTGCCTGACACGCAAACGGTCCACGGGCTCGCCGGCATGGTTGAACAGCCTCAGCAAGATCACGCCCGTCAGGTCCGGCGTCGTCGGGATAGTGCTGGCCCTGGCCAATCTGAAGGTGTTATTGATCAATGCGGCGGCGGGATTGGCGATCGGCACAGCAGAGTTGGGCATTCCCGGTGCCTGGGTAGCCGTGGCCTACTACACCGGGTTGGCCGGCTCCACCGTCGCCGTTCCGATACTGGCCTACGCGGTGGCGCCTCAGCGCCTCGATCGCCCGCTCGAGCGGCTCAAGGAGTGGATGGAGCGCCAGCACGCCGTCCGGGCGGCGGCCATCCTCGGAGTGATTGGTGTACTGCTGCTGTCCACCGGGATCCATGATTTATAGCGGATTAGCCCGACGTCGTCGACGTCGGCGACAAACGCCGCATCCGATAGGCTGGGCCCGATGTCCAAGCCGCCACGCGGCCACTTGACGCCGCACTTCGACGACGTGCAGGCGCATTACGACCTGTCCGACGACTTCTACCGGCTGTTCCTGGACCCGACCCAGACCTACAGCTGCGCCTACTTCGAGCGCGACGACATGACGCTGGAGCAGGCGCAAATCGCCAAGATCGACCTGGCGTTGGGCAAGCTGGGATTGCAACCCGGCATGACGCTGCTCGATGTGGGCTGCGGCTGGGGCGCCACGATGATGCGCGCGATCGAGAGGCACGACGTCAACGTCATTGGCCTGACGCTCAGTAAGAACCAGTTCCAGCATGTCGAGCAGTTGTTCGCCGCGTCGAACAGCCCCCGTGTCAAGCGGGTGCTGCTGCAGGGCTGGGAGCAGTTCGACGAGCCCGTCGACCGCATCGTGAGCATCGGCGCCTTCGAACACTTCGGGCACGAGCGCTACGACCCGTTCTTCGCGATGGCGCACGGTGCGCTGCCCGACGACGGAACGATGTTGCTGCACACCATCACTGGGCTACATCCAACGGAGGCGGCCGAACGAGGCCTGCCGCTGTCATTCAAGTTCGCCCGATTCCTCAAGTTCCTGATGACCGAGATCTTCCCGGGCGGACGGCTGCCGTCGATCCCGATGGTTGAGGACCGCGCCGCTGCGGGTGGCTTCACCGTCACGCGAGTCCAGTCGCTGCGGCCGCACTATGCCCGAACACTTGATACGTGGGCGTCGGCACTGGAATCCCATAAGGCCGAGGCCATCGAGATTCAGTCCGAGGAAGTGTACGAGCGCTACATGAAGTATCTGACCGGCTGCGCCGACCTGTTCCGGGCCGGCTACATCGACGTCAACCAGTTCACCCTCGACAAGTAGGGCCTAACCCGGCCGCGGCAAGGCCCGTTGTCTAGGCGCAGTCGGCGCAAATCATCCGGCCGTTCTTCTGGCTGGCCAGCCGGCTCCGGTGCTGCACCAAAAAGCAGCTCGAACAGGTGAACTCATCGGCCTGTTTCGGCACGACGAGCACCGACAGTACCTCGCTGGAAAGGTCAGCCCCGGGCAGCTCAAAGGACTCGAGTGGCTCGGGGTCGTCGACGTCGAGCACCGCCGCGCGGGTTTCGTTGCGTCGCGGCGCGAATCCGTCCAGCGAGTCCTCGGCCAACTCGTCGGTCTCAAGGCGTCGCGGGGCGTCGTAATCGGTAGCTATGGCTCTTGCCCTTTCGGTCTCGCAGTGTCTTATGAATAGACGTAACGAGGGGCTGTCACGATTGCCGTCCGGGCGATCGTGTGACCGGAATCACGTCGGGGTGGGGGCTGCGGCAGGCCGATCGACCACGGGGAACACGGTGGGCCAACGGCGCGGGTTGCCGGGGTGAACAGAACGGTTGACTGGCCGGCGGGGACATAGCACGCCATCCCGATGGCCGCCGCGAGTGAGCAAGCGCGGATTGATGAGGTGCAGTTCCTGCTTGCCCGCCAGCCGCAACAGGGCCAGCGGCGAGACACCACCTACCGTTGACCGCGTGTTGCGCGAATTCCACGCGGGTCGTGGGAACCTGGGCCGCGGCCCGTTCAGGATGGTTGCCGGCGCCGACGCTGAGTTGCAGTAAAGCCGTTGACCGGGCTGAGTGTCGGGCAAGCGGCGGTGCTCGCGGTCGCCGGCGTTGTCGGTGGCGCCGGGAACGCGGCGGCCGGTGGCGGCTCCCTGCTGACGTTTCCGCTGCTGATCGGGTTCGGCGTTCCTCCGCTCACCGCGAATGTGACCAACACGCTCGGTCATGCTCCGGGGTACGTGTCCATCGTCGCCGGCTTGCGCGAAGAACTGGTGGGCCAGCGACCGTGGGTTTTCCTGTTGACTCCGTTGGCCGCGGTGGGCGCCGTCCTCGGAGCGGTGCTGCTGTCGCTGAGCTCTCAGGCGATGTTCGGTGAAATCGCCCCATTTCTGGTGCTTTTCGCGTGCGCGCTACTCGCTCTACAGCCGTGGTTGCGGGCCAGGATGGCGCACCGGCACGGCGGGACCGCACCGATGCCGCTGCTGATCATCGGCGCTCTGATCGGCTGCACCTACGCCGCATATTTCGGTGCCGGCGCCGGATTCATCGTGCTGGGGACGTTCGCCGTGACGATCGCAGCCGACCTCCGGGTCCTCAACGCGTTGAGCCGATGGTGCGTCTGCATTGCGAACTTTGTCGCGCTGCCGGTGCTTGTCGCGTTGAACCCGGTGGACATCCCGGCCGCCGCGATGTTGTGGCCGTCGACGCTGGTGGGCGGCTACATCGGCGCGCGACTGGCCCGCCGCATACCCGAGCTCCACTTGCGGGTCGTCATCTTGGCGCTCGGACTCGGCGGCGCCGCCTATCTGCTATGGCGGTGATGCCGTGCCGAGTGTGACTCAGTCGCGGACGCGGACTGCGATGTAGCCGATCGGGATGCCGGTGCGCACTGCGATACATTCGCGCGCCGCCAGCTCGACCGCGGCGCGGCGGGTCGCGTGGGTCACTGCGCCTATTTCGGGAATGCGGATCAACCACCCGCTGACCTCGGTGCTGACGTCGATGTCGAAGCATTGGCCGGCAACCAAAGGTGCAAGTCGGTGTCCGGGTCGGTGACTGCGGGAACCACACAAGGAGTGCGCGGACGGTTGCCGGGTGGGGTGTGTGCGCATGCGGTGCTTTCCTTGGTCTTCGTCGAACCGCAGGCAAGACTACTGCGCGGTACGCGATCGCGGTAGGCGGGTCATCGCCTCGACTTGATCCGAGGGCGTCGTCGAGCCGGCCGAGTCAGCGGTTAGATCGTGGTCGCATCTGCCACCCCGAGCTGCATGTTGATCGCACCCGGGCCGATGCCGGCGCCGGTGCGCGGATCCGGCCCACCGCGCGGGGCCCCAAGACGAACGCGGGACAATTGATATCGATGGGCAACAGCATCGGTATGTGCGTGTGATGACCACCAACGGCGGCTCCAGCCGTCAACACAATGGCGATCAGGGGCGCTGGCCAGCGTTGCGCGCATATGTGCTCGCACTGGTGCTGCATCCGATCGCCCCGCCGCTGTGGCTCGGCGTCGTGGTCGCCGCGGCGCTGATCGCCGTGGAAACGGCCCTGGTGCAGCTGCTCGGGAGAATCGGCCCGCCCAACACGTTCGGTGCGCTGTTCTTACTCGGGGTCCTCGTGATCTCGGCCGGGTGGGGCTTCGGGCTGGCGGTGATGACCACGCTGGTCAGCGCGGTTGTCTACCTTGAGGTCCATCTCGGCGCCGACGGCAGCCTGTTACCAAAGACCGCCGAGGACATAGTGCCGATAGCCGTCTTCCTGCCCATCGCATTGCTGGCCAATGTGCTGGTGGGCCAGGCCCGACTGCGGGCCGCGGAAGCCGAAAAGCGTCGCTGCGAAGCCACACTCGCGGCGGCTCAGGTCAGCGAACTCGCCGAGCAGCAGGCCGCGTTGCGTCGAGTCGCGACGCAGATCGCTCAGGGCGTTTCTCCATCCGAGGTGCTGGCGGCGGTGGCAGACGAGGTGGCCAACGCGCTGCATGTGGGCAACGCGGCGTTGTTTCGCTACGACAACGACGGATCGGCGCTACTCGTCGCCGCCCACGACGAGGCCGGCTTGAAGAAGATGCCGGTCGGCACACGGTGGACACTTGAGGGCGAGAACATCGCGGGGCTGGTGTTGCGCACCGGCCGTGCCGCCCGGATGAACAGCCACGACAACGCCCCGGGCCCGGCCGCGGCGCGGATACGGGAGCTGGGCCTTCGGGGCGGGGTTGGAGCGCCCATCATTGTTGACGGCCGGCTGTGGGGCGCCGCGATCGTGGGGTCATCGCGCCTTGAACCGCTCCCATCGGACACCGAGGGGCGGCTCGCGGACTTCGCGGAGCTGGTCGCGACCGCGATCGCCAACACCGAGGCCCGTGCCGAGCTGATGGCGTCGCGCACCCGGATCGTCGCGGCGGCCGATAACGCGCGGCGGCGCATCGAACGCGACCTGCACGACGGCGCGCAACAGCGGCTGGTGACGCTGGCGTTGCGGGCTCGGTCAGCGGAGGCTTCGGTCCCGTCGCATCTGGACGGGCTGAAGCAAGACATCGCGGCCCTGGGTGACGGCCTTGTCGCGGCGAGCGAGGAGCTGCGGGCGATTTCGCGCGGCATCCATCCGGCAATCCTGACCACGGGTGGCCTACGCCCAGCGCTGCGGGCCCTCGGCCGCCGCGCTGCCCTGCCTGTCGAGGTCAATGTCAACCTTGACCGACGGTTGCCCGAGCCAGTGGAAGTGGCCGCGTATTACGTTGTGGCGGAAGCGCTGACAAACGCGGCCAAGCATGCACAGGCGTCGGGGGCCACCGTGAGCGTCGATGCCGATGAGCAGAGCCTGCGCGTCGCGATCCAAGACGACGGCATCGGCGGAGCCGACGTCGGCGCCGGGTCGGGGCTCATCGGCATGAAGGACCGTGTCGAAGCCCTCGGTGGGACGTTGCAGATCCGAAGCAACGAGGGCGGCACGACGTTGATCGCCGAGATGCCGTTGGCAGGGGAATAGTGGCGCGGATCACCAGGTTTTCGCCCACATGCCAAAAGATTTCACCGAAGCCGAACGCCAAGAATTCCTCGCCGCAAAGCACGTGGCCGTGCTGTCCGTCGCCGCCGACGGCCGTCCGCCGGCCAGTGTGCCGATCTGGTATGACTACACCCCCGGGGGGAACATCCGGATCAACACCGGCGCGTCGGGACGCAAGGCCAAGCTGATCGAACGGGCCGGCGCGGTCACGCTCGTCGTCCAGCGCGAGGAGCTGCCGTATCAATATGTGGTCGTCGAGGGTACCATCGTCGACGCCACCACGCCCTCGCCCCTAGAGGTACGTGAAGCCATCGCCATCCGCTATCTCGGGGAGGAGCGCGGACGCGCGTTCGCGAAGGCGGCTGACCCCAACACGAGCGTGTTGTTCACCATCCGCCCCGACCGCTGGCTCACCGCCGACTTCACCGGCGACCTCTAGAGCTGGCAATGTTTTTCGCCGCGGCGCTGCGCAGCTGCGCGGCCAGGGGTTCGAGTTTGGGCCCGAAGGCCCGCGATCCCCAGACCAGCGCTTCGCCGTCGAGCTCGTTAGGCAGCGAGCCAACCCCGCGGATCTGCTCCCAGTGCTCGACGACGTCATCAACGCTGGGGTTGGGGCCGACGGTCGCGCCGTCGGTGTGGGTGACGGCGAACCGGCAGTAGTAGCCGCCGGTGGCGCCGAAGACCTCGGAGGTGACCGGGCAGCTCTCATGCACCAATGCCAGCGCGATCGGTGTGACCCGGCTGGCGGTGTACAGACCCAGGTATTCGGCGGCATCGAGGGAAACCTCCAGCTCCGGGGGCCGACCGACGAGCGCGGCGTCGCTATCGGGCGTGAACACCTCGTACAGACGGGTGTCGAAGGCAGCGGGGGCAAACGCGTTGGCTTTGATACCGAACCGCATGCCCTCCCAGGCGATGGTGCGGGTGAGCCCGACCACGCCCATTTTCGCTGTCGCGTACACAGACTGGCCGAACGCTCCGGTCAGACCGGACGCCGACGTGACGGTGACGATCCGGCCGCCCCCGCGATCCTTCATCGCACGGTACGCGGCTTGAACGGTGCGAAAGGTGCCGCGCAGGTTCACATGCATGATCTGGTCGAAATCGGCGTCGCTGACATCCTCGAAATGCGCGTCGCGCAGGATCGCGGCGTTGTGGATGATCCCGTCGACGCGGCCCCAGGTGTCCAGCGCGGTGTCGATGATTCGCTGCGGCCCGTCGACAGACGCCACGCTGTCGACGCTGGCAACCGCTTCCCCACCGTCGTCGACGATCTCGCTGACCACCGCCTCGGCCAACGCGGCATCCGAGCCGCCGCCGCGCGGGCTGCCACCGAGATCGTTGACGACGACACGAGCGCCGCGGCGGCCCAATTCGATTGCCTGCGAACGACCGATTCCGCCGGCGCCGCCGGTGACCACGATCACCTCACCGTCGAAACGAACCTCTGCGCCCATGGGTCTCCTCACTAAAGGTCGGGATGTTGACTGGGGAACAGCCCCGCCGGGGCGGCGCCGTCCACCTCGAGCCGCTTGCCGGTGACCCACGACGAGGCCGGCGAGGCGAAAAACACCACGGCAGCGGCGATGTCGGCCGGCGTGCCGTTGCGCCGCATCGGGGTCAGGGCATGCATGCCGCCGCGTACCTCGGGTGGGGACATGTCCAGAAACCCGCGCAGCGCGTCGGTCTCGATCGCACCGGGGAACACCGCGTTGACCCGCACCCTGGGCGCCAGCTCGGCAGCGGCCAACCGGGTCAACTGGCCCAGCGCCGACTTGGCCAGGCTGTAGGTGAGAAGGCCGCGCTCGGCGTGCAGACCGGCCATCGAGCCGATGTTGACGATCGCGCCGCCATCACGGGCGAGCATGTGCGGCACCGCAAGTCGAGTCAACTCGAACGGGCACGACACGTTGAAGCGAAACGCGCTCTCCAAGTCCTCGACCGTGGTGTCCATGAACGGGCCCAGCTGCTCAACCCCGCCGGCGTTGTTGACCAGGATGTCCAGCCCCTCCAGCGCCGCGACCGTGTTCGATACCAGTCCGGGCAGCGCCGAGGGGTCGCTCACGTCGGCGGGAACGGCCACGGCCGCGCGGCCCAGTGCCCGGATCTCCTCGGCAATCGCGTCGATGTCGTCTTTGGTGCGTGCCGCCACCGCCACATCGGCGCCGGCCTGGGCGAGCGCGACGGCGATACCGGCCCCGATGCCCCGGCCGGCCCCGGTGACGAGGGCGACCCGTCCGTCAAGGCGGAACGGCTCTGAGATACCCGGCACCGATCAGACCGTGATGCCGAAAATCTGAGCGGCGTTGTCCCGCACTATCGCATCGACCTCGCGGTCGGGAACCCCAGCGAACTGTGTGGCGATCCACTCCGCCGAGAACGGGAACGAGCCTTCATGGTGGGGATAGTCGTTGCCCCACATCAGGCAGTCGAGCCCGGTGATGTCCCGGGCGCGGATGGCCAGCGGGTCCCACATGAAGGTCGCGTGTGCCTGCCGCTTCAGGTAAACGCTTGGGGGCACATCGATTTTGGCGGGGCCCATGATGTGGTCGATGCCGAGATCGTGCAGGCGGCTCTGGCTGAAGTGGTGGTCGTAGAACTGCATCGCGAAGCTCAACCAGCCCGCGTATCCCTCGGTCATCACCACATGAAGGTCGGGATAGCGTTCGAAGACACCGCTATAGGCCAGCCAGCCCAAGGTCTCGCCCATCCCGCAGCACTGCGTGTACCACCCGATGTCCTGGCGTCCGGGGAATGCCTGCAGGCCCGGCCCGATCAGTGGGCTGCGCAGTCCACCGACGTGCATGGTGATCGGAATCTTGAGGCTGTTGGCGGCCTCCCACAACGGCTCCCACTCGGGCAGGTAGTACGGTCGCTCGAAAATCCCGTCGGGCAGCAGTGCGGGCCTCAGCCCCATCCCAGCCGCCCGCTCCAGCTCTGCCACCGACGCGGCTACGTCCTTGAACGGCAGGTGAATTCCGGGAGCCACCCGATCCAGGTACGGCCCCCACGTCTCGGCCAGCCAGTCGTTCACGACGCGGCAGTAGGCCGCGTCGGCGTCGGCGGGAATGTTGTTCGGCATGTCGGCGATCTGGCCGATCAGCACCGCCCCATACACCCCGTCCCGCTCGAGGTCGGCCAGCTGCTCGCCGGGATCGAAGCTCGGCCTGGCCTCCGGGCACACGTTGCCCACCGCCCCGGTGGCGTCCGGGCTGATGTCGGTTCCCGACCCGTCGCCGCTGAGCATGGCCATCGACACCATGGCACCGGCCTTGACGACTTCGCTTCCGTCGTCTTGCTTCTCGACGCGCGGAAAGTACTCGCGGTACGACTCGGGCAGCTCATCGATCAGCGAATACGGCGGTGCGATATGACAATCTGCGGTGATCAGACGATCGGGCATCAGAGTCTCCTCACCTTAAACCCACTCGGCCTCAAGGTTTGTCGATCATTCGGCGTTCGCGCTGACAGTCGCCTCCGCCTCGGCCACCGAGGGATTCTCCGGTCCGGCGGGCATCCCGGGGAAGGACCGAGAGTCCCAGTAGTCCCGGTTTTCCAGCACCCGGCCCTGATCATCGGTCTTGCCGACCGACGCGCCCCGGCAGGCGAACTTCTGGCCGAACGCGGTGCCGGACATCGTCCACTCGACGACGTAGGAGTTCCCGACCCGGAAACCCCCGTCGTAGCTGTATGCGTAGTCCGGGATCACCTGGACCGTCACGTCCAGCATCTCGCGCACACCGTCGTGCCCCCGAAACGAGATATGACCCGAGACGTCGTCCCACCGCACCTCCGGGGAGGTCAGCTCCAGAAGCGCCGCAACGTTTTTCTTGTTCCAGCTGGCGATGAACTCCTCGCACCAACCCATCGAAACCCGCTTCTTTGCTCCGTTGTCGCTGACCACCGCGCCTGGCTCGGCGCTAGACGGTCGTCTAGGGCAATACGAACACTAGACGATCGTCTACGCTGACTGCATGGTTTCCGCAGAACCCGCCACCGGCCGGCTTGGGTACCTCCCGCGCAGCGCGGTGCAGGCACGCATCCTGGCCGCGGCGCTGGAGCTGTTCGCCGAGCACGGCGTCAATGGCACCTCCTACCAGATGGTCGCCGACGCTCTCGGCGTGACGAAAGCCGCGATCTACCACCAGTTCAAGACCAAGGACGAGATCGTCATCGCCGTCACCGAGATGGAACTGGCGAAGCTCGAGGATGCGCTGCAGGCCGCCGAGGCGGAGGAATGCCGCACCAAGGCCCGTGAACTGCTGCTCGTCGCGGTGATCGAGCACGCCGTCGAGCACCGCCGCGCGGCCAGCACGCTGCAGTTTGATCCCGTCATCGTGCGGTTGCTCTCCGAACACAAACCGTTCCAGCAATTCGTCGAGCGTCTCTACGGCGCGCTGATCGGTGAAGAGATCGGGGCGGAGGCGCGGCTGCAGGTCGCGATGCTGTCGAGCACCATCGGAGGCACGGTCGTACACCCGCTGGCGGCCGGCCTGGATGACGACACTCTGCGATCCAGGCTGCTACAAGTGACACGGCGCATACTCGACCTGCCGGACACCGGCGACGGTTGGGCGAAAAGACGAGGCGCACGTCGAAAAGCGCGGCAGGCCAGGCCATCGAGTCAGTAGTTGTGACAGGTGTTGACGAGCTGTGTGAACTCTTGCCCCTCGGGCGTGCCGGCATTCTGGTCGATCATGCCCTGCCATTGCGGGTGCGCAGCCAGGGCCTGCTGGACACGCTGCTGGCGCTGGTCGACCGGCAGCCCCAGAAACTGCTGCAGCCCGGCTTGCGCCTGCGGATGGTCGGCTAGCTTCTGCGCGAGGTCAGGAGCCTGCGCGTTGAGCGCCGCCACGATCTGCGCGTAGCTGCACGTCGTGTTGATCAGCGGGCCCAGATCGGGCTGCGCGGACACAGTCGCGGCTCCGGACAGCGACACCGCCAGCGCCACGGCACTGCACGCGAAACCCAGTTTCGTCGACGACAGCTTCATCATTTACGCCTACCTTCCAAGCAATGCAACAAAGACCGCCGGGCGGCGACCACCACCAGTTCAGCAGACACGGCCCGGCTCAGCGCCTCTTGCGGGCGAGGTCTTTGGTGACGCCGACCACCCCCGTGATGAGAATGTCGATGCCGAGCTTGTAGTAGGCATCCGGGCTCGCGCATGCGGCGAGCGAGGCCGCGGACTCGACGACGTTGGGATACTTGCGTGGCGGTAGGGCTATCAGGCTGCCCATGCGTGCCCGGATGGCGTCGTCACGTTCGTCGCCGTCGGCTCCGAAGTGGCGGCCGGGTTCGAGGGTGACCATGCCGACCAGCGCGTACAAAAGGTATCCGCTGACTTCGGCCGCCTTGTCCTGGGGCATTCCGCCCCGCCGAAGCAGCTCCAAGGTCCGTTCCGCGATGGCCAGACCCGCCGGCGAATCGAGGATTCGGGTGGGCACCAGGCCGGCGAGGGCGGGGTGTGGGTGCAGCGCGGCCAGGACCGCTTCCATGACCGCGCGGAGTTGATCGCGCCACCGTTCGTTCGTCAATGGCGGCAGGTCGACCCCGGCGACGAGCCCTTCGGCGATGCCGTCGAGGATCTCGTCCTTGTCCTGGAAATACCGGTACAGCGCCATCGGCGTGACGGCGTGCAGCTGCGCCAGTCGCCGGATCGTGACGGCCCCCAGGCCTTCGCGGTCGGCTACTGCGATGGCGCTGGCGGTGATCGCCTGACGCGACAGGGTGCCGCGCGCACCGGCGCGGGAACGGCGAGGTGGGGGGGCCATCGCACCCAGTATACAGCGTATGTTTTCGATGTTTGACACCGCGGTCGGCCGTTATTTACCCTGGGCGAGGTTGCGATGAGATTCCTGTTCGACGACGAGTCGTTTTCCTTCGAGACCCTGCGCGCCGCGGGCTTCGCCAACTATGGCGGCGCGGACCTCGGCGAGATTCTGGTGACCGCCCGGGCAATACCCGAGGGCGATGAAATCGCCTGGCATCGCGAATGGAAGGCCACCGCTGAACGGGTCGAGGAGCTCGGCCGCAAGTCGCTCGCGGACCGCCACCCAATCAGTACGCGCGAAGCGTTGCTTCGGGCTTCGAATTACTACCGCACCGCGGAGTTCTACCGTCGGGACGATCCGTGGAATGACCCCGAGGTCGCGCTGCTGTCGGCGGGCAGCCGAGAGACATTCCGGACCGCTATGGGGCTGTTCGGTTTTGGGTTCGAGCAGATACGGATCCCCTACGAGCAGACCACCCTGCCCGGCTACCTCTATCTTGTCGACGATTCCGGCGTCCCACGCCCGACGGTCGTCTACACCGGTGGCTACGACTCGACCCTCGAAGAGTCCTACTTTGCCATCGCCGCGGCCGCCTTGGCGCGCGGCTACAACGTGCTGGCGTATGACGGGCCCGGCCAAGGCGCCGCGCTGCGGGAGCAGCGGCTGGTCTTGCGCCCCGACTGGGAGGCGGTGATCGGCCCGGTCATTGATTTTGGGTTGACACGAACGGAGATCGCGCCCCAGCAGATCAGTTTGTTCGGCTACAGCCTGGGCGGCTACCTGGTCGCCCGCGCCGCGGCATTCGATTCCCGCGTTGCCGCACTCGTTCTCGATGACGGCATCTACGATTTCCACGCGGCGATCACGAGCGCGATGCCGTCGTTCCTGACCGCCTGGATCGATCAGAACAACGACGACGAGGCCATCCCCGCCCTCTCGAGGGTCATGTCCGTCAACACCCAGATCCGGTGGGCCCTACGCAACGGGGTGTGGGCGATGGGCCTGGATTCCGTCGCCGACGTGCCCCGCGCCTACAGGGATTACACGCTCGCCGGCGTTGCAGACCGGATCACCGCGCCGGCGTTGGTGCTGGATGCCGACAACGATCAGTTCCTCAGGGGTGAACCGCGCCGGGCCGCCGAGGCTTTGAGCAACTCCGAGACCACTTTGGTCACACTGCCGGAGGCCGAAGGCGCCGGCGACCACGAGAAAGGTTTCGTCGGGGGCGAGGGTGACGCCGTTCGCGAATGCGAGCCGGTCGAGCAGCAGCTCGAGGGTGCCGTCGGGGCTGAGCCGGAACAGTTGGCCGGTGGGCTTGTGTTCGAGGACGTCGCCGCTCCAGTCGGCCTCGTGGAATTTCGTGCTGGAGTGGGTGAAGTAGATCGTGCCGTCGGCGGTGGCGGTGACGTTGCTGCAGAACGTGAATGGCCTGCCGTTGTAGCCGGAGGCGAGGGTGTCGAGGCCCCCGCCCGGGCGGTGGCGCAGCAGACCGCGGGCGGTGTCGCAGATGAGCAGGCTCCCGTCGGGATGCCATCCCAGCCCGAGCGGCCGCCCACCGGTGTCAACGATGACGATGTGCTGGCGTGTCGGCGGGTCGTAGTCGATGACCCGACCGTCGTCGAGTCCGGTCAGCACGTGCCCGTTTTGACCGGGCAGCACGTGTTCGGGTCCGTTGCCCGGCATGGGGTGCACGTGCACGTTGCGCAGCGGTAGCGACTGCGACGTGGTGGCGGCGCGCGGTGGGGACCACCGTTGCGGCTGGATGGCTGGTTTGGTCATCTTGGGTTTCTTTCTGTGCGGGTGAAGTGGCGAGTGTCGCCGGCGAAGTCGCCGCCGATGATCTCCCCGGCGAGCTCGTTCACGATGCGGTCACCGTCGGGATGCGCTGCCCCCACAGCCGCCGATACGAGCCGCACGTGAGGTCGGCCAGCAGCGAGGGGCCCTGCGGCGTCCAGCCGAGCTCGGTGCGCGCCTTGGATGAGTCGGCCCGTGCGGCGACCGCCATCCCCACCCCGTAGAGCGGGCCCAGGGATTGGATGCTCTCCTCGACCGAGACCGATACGGCCGGCCCGAGGCCCAGGACTTCGGCGACGCCCTCGGCGATCTCACCGATCGCGGCCTCGCCGGAGGCGAGGTTGTAGACGCTGCCGGCGGGTGCGTGGTGAAGTGCCAGCACGTATGCGGCGGCAAGGTCGTCGAGGTACACGTTGCCGTATTGGTTCAGACCTCGACCGGGATAGCGGCTCACCCCGGCGCGCAGCGCCGCCTGCAGCAGCACGGGCAGATGTTCGCTGCCGCCGGCGCCGTAGACCATCCCCGGCCGCAGCACGACGGTGTGGACACCCACGTCGGCCGCGGCAATCGCCGTCCGGTCACTGTCAAGCCGCGGACGGTAGAACTCGTGCGGGGTGAACTCGGAATCCTCGCGGTAAATCCGGTGCGCGGGCTCGCCCGCGGTGGGCTCCGAGTAGATCCCGATCCCGCTGGTACGCAGATACCGTTTACCGCTACCGGCGAGGATTTTCACCAGTGTGCGCACCACGTCCTGGTTGTCGGCAGTGGCCGTCTCGATCACCGCGTCGACGTCGCAGGCGGCATCGGCCAGCGTGGCCGCGTCGTCGAGATCGCCCCGTTTCGTTTTCATCCCGGCCGCTGCGACCGTTTGGCGCCCAACGTCGTTACGGACCAGGCCCACCACGTCGTGTCCCGCCAGTAGCAGGGCGCGGCCCACCGCCTGCCCAAGATAGCCGCCGGCACCCGTCAACAAGACACGCATCGGACCTCCTGCCTCTATATGTGCTACGAATATGTCGTATGTATACAGCGTATGCAGACGCGTGTCAAGTGTTCCTCTGTTGGGGCCGAAGCGACCGGGCCCGTTACTGGACTAACTACGGGTCGATGCCGGCCCGATCGCAGCGGTAGGCGGTGTCGGAACTCAGTGGCTCCAGCCAGCGGCGGATTGCTCGTCAAATGTGCGGTCGATCCGCTCGAACCTCCGCCGGATCGAGCCGCGCGAGTCTTGATGAGGTAGGACGTACAGGCGGTTGGCGAGGACCGCGTCGGCGGTGAGACGAGCGACATCGGCGACGTCGAGCACAACGTTATCGGTCAGCATGCTTGACGACGGCGCTTCGCCAGTCGGCTCGACCAACGCCGCTGGGTCGCCCGATCGTGCTGATGTCGAACTGCGGCTGCGTTCCGAGTTTGCGGCGATGTTGGTGTCCACGATCATGGGGCACAGCACCGACACACCGATGCCGTCCGAACGCAGCTCGCGGGCCAGCGTCTCAGCGAGGGCGACCACGCCGTACTTGGCGACACAGTATGGTCCGAGGCCGACGTTTGCGACCATGCCCGCAAAGGACGACGTAAACAGCAGGTGGCCACCGGTGCCTTGGCGCAGCAGCCGCGGGAGGAACACCTCAACGCCGTGGATGGGACCCCACAAATCGATGTCGATCAACCAGCGCCAATCCTCGTGGGTCGTCTCTGCGATCGGCCCGACGAGGGCCACACCAGCATTGTTAAAGACGATGTGAACAGCGCCGAGAAGCGTAAACGCTTCATCGGCCAACCGATCAACCTCGTCGAGGTGCCGGACGTCGCACACAACGCCGTGGGCGTTGAACCCGTCGGCCCGCAAAGCTGCGACCGCTTCATCGAGTGCGGGCCGATCGACATCGCCAAGCACGACGCTCGCCCCGCGCTGGGCGAATTCCCGCGCGGTGGCCAGGCCGATACCACCGGCCCCGCCGGTGATCACCGCTGCCCTGCCCGCGAAGGTCTGCACGGCCCGAACATAGCGCAGCGCCAGGGAGACGCTAACGCGAGCTGCGAGACCGGCGACATCGTCGCCGCCGCGCACTTTGGCTTGCCCGGGCGTCAGCGAGCTAAAGACGGTCAATTGGTCTGACATTTATCTACTGAATTGGCACTAGAACAAGATCAATCTTCAGACTTACCGTGGTCGCGTGCCCGCTATCTGGCTCGATCCCACTACCGACAACCCTGAGCGCACATCGCCGCGGCGGTCCCGAGCGTCGCGTATTGGCGCAGTCATCACCGCCCTGGTCGGCATCTTCCTGGGCGTCGACGCCGTCACCAGGATCGCCGGGGTCTCGTTCAGCCGGGAAGAGATTAACGCCCTGGGCTTTTCGTCAGACAAGACCGCCCTGATCGGGTGGGTGCTGTTGGCCTGCCTCGTCGTCTTTCTCATTCCGCGCACGGCAGTGTTCGGCGCCGTCGGCTTAACCGCCTACCTTGGCGGGGCCGTGACCGCGACCCTTCGCGCCGACAAGCCGTTAGCCTCCGTCGTCCTCGTCGCCGTCTATGTCGGCGTGCTGTTGTGGATGGGGCTCATCCTGCGCCGACCGGAACTGCTGCGAGTGCTAGGAATTCGACGCAACTGACGCATTGCGTACGTCACTCGATCGCGTCCCTCCACGCATCGTCCCCGGCTAGGCCATCACGTCGAAAACCGCTGAGCCACAAGTAACTGCGCGGTCCCCGTTGCCTTCATCGTGGATCAGCATGCGCACCCCGATGCGGCCGGGCGCGCCGCGCTGAGCGGTGCCCTCGACGCGGAACGGGCCGACTTTGCCGCGCGCCATGAACATCACATGCCAGCTTTGAACTTGCAGCTTTCTGGTGCCCGCCAGCTCCGCGGCCAGATCAGTCGCAGCGGTTTCCAATACAACGTGCTGGGGCCCGATGTGCAATGCGGCGTCCGGGGATGCCAGCTCGACGGTGAGCTCGGGGAGCACCCAGTGTCCGTCGTCGCGCTTGGAGGCGCCGAACGCCTGCCACAGCGGCGGCAGCTCGGGGGTGTCCTCGATCACGAGTTCGGTGCCGGTCACGTCCATCTTCTCCAGGCCGTCCGGCGGTGTGCCGATGACCGCACCTTGCCCTTGGATGAACGCGATGACGCGATCGGGACGATCGGCATCGACGATGAGGCAGCGGCCGTAGCCCATCATCCTGCCCTGATGGATGTTGCCGGAGTCGACTACCGCGATCGTCGTCACATCAAACCCTGGATCGAGGATCTGGACAGAGGCGATCACCGGATTCGGCACCGCCACAAGGTCGGCCTGGCAGCCTTCCGGCGACGCGATGGCCAGCGGTGCGACCATGATGCCACCTGCCTCGTTGCGCATGTCGCGGCGGATACGGACCGTGTCGTCGGCCGCGCCGACGTTCATGCTGTGGTGGTGTCGGCCGATGTAGCGGTAACTCAGAAGACCTGTCCAGCGCCGGAACAGCTCGGCGCGGTAGGCGCCGGTGTCGTCGGCCAATTCCCGGATGTCGCGCGGTCGTGGCATCTTCTTTTTCACCTCGATTTCCGGATCGAACCGCTTCAGCGCGGCCGGTTTCGCCGCACCTGATTGAACGGCACTCCGCGGTCCGCGGCGGGCTCGCGCGGAAAGTTCAGCACCCGCTCGCCGATCACGTTGCGCGCCATTTCGGTGGTGCCGCCGCCCAGATTGGCGGTCTGCCGTGCCAGGTAGCGCGTACCAATGCCGCCCAGCGGCGGATCGTGCTCCACGACCGCCGCGGTTCCCGAGATCGTGGCCGCCGTATCGGTTTCCAGATTGTGAGCATCGGCGGCGAAAAGCCGGATGATCGATCCGGCGGCCGGCGGCAACGCGCCGTCGCGCACCGCGCGGTACACGTAGTCACTGAGTTGCTCGCTTACCGCGCGATGCACCAGCGCACGACCCGCCATTTCACGCACCCGGTCGTTACCGGCCTGCCCGGTACTCTCCGCGAGCCGAAAATAGTCGATCGGCGCATCCAGGGATGCATCGGTTCCCACTCCGCTGGAGAATTCCGAGCCATGGCCCAGCGTTCGGCGTTCGTGGTAGAGCTGCCGGGACGCGACGTCCCAGCCGTTATCGACCTCGCCCACAACGGCTTCGGCGCCGACGTCGACGTCATCGAAGAATTCCTCGCAGAACTCCTCCGAACCGTCGACCTGTTTGATCCGCCTCAGGGTTATTCCCGGGTGGCGGATCGGCACCAAAAACATTGTCAGTCCCTCGTGTTTGGGCAGCTGCCAGTTCGTGCGCGCCAAACACAGCCCGTAGTCCGCGGCGAAGGCACACGTGCTCCACGTCTTCGCGCCGTTGATCACCCACCTGTCGCCGTTGCGGTCGGCCCGGGTGATCACCCCGGCCAGATCCGATCCACCGCTGGGCTCCGAGAGCAGCTGCACCAGCACCTCGTCGCCGCGCAGGGCGGCGGAGATGTGCGCGCGCCTCTGCTCCTCGCTCCCCCGGTCGAGAATCGTTGCACAGCAGATGGTGAAGCAGGGAATGTTGAGAATCAGCGGCATCTCGTAATCGAGGGTTTCGGCGTCGAACGCCTTTTGATACGCATAGCCCAAACCAAGTCCGCCGTACTCGCGCGGGAAGCAGATTCCGGCGAATCCACCGGCGTGCAGGCGTTTCTGCAACTCGCGGGCGCGCTGCCAGGACGCCTCTTGGTCACGATGGACGATCGGCCGCTCATCCGGATCGACGCGTGGCATGTTGCCGGCCAGCCACGCCCTGGCCCTGGCGCGGAACTCGTCAACCGATTCGGTGACCTCAGCTTTCATCGGACGACCCGCCCTCGTATTCGGTGAGAAAGTGCTCGACGAGCGCGCGGGTCTTCTTATGCCCGGCGACCACGCCGAGCGCTTGCTCCATCAGCAGCACCTGCGACACGCTGGTGATCAGCACCGTGACAACGTCGGCGGGGAAGTGTTCGTCAGAGATGCCGTACTTCTTGAGGACGTCGGTCAGGGCCTTCGCCTGCATGCGCCGGAGCTCTTCGCCGTAAGCGGCGAGTTCAGCGCGAATCGTCTTGCGGTGATTGGCCAAACCCATGAACTCGACAGTGAGTGCCGTGACGGCCGGGTCACTGCTGAATTCCCACAGTGCGCGTAGTGGTTTCGGCGAGGCAAGCGCTCGAGCGATGTGCTCGCGACTGGCGGTGGCCGCTCGGCGCAGGACGCTGAGGAGAAGCTCGTCCATCGAGCGAAAGTAGTAGTGCACGAGCTGCGGCTTCAGACCGGCCCTGGCCGCGACGCGCCGGGTGGTCACCGCCGCGTAGCCCTCCTCGACCATCAGCCATTGTGCGGCATTGAGGAGGGCTTTGCGGCTAGCGGAGTCGTCGCCGCCAAGCCTGCGCGCCGACGTCGTGGTCGCCGTTTGAGGTTTCACCACTTTCGATTCCGTCGCGGCGGATGCCCCGCCATGATTTTCGGTCGGTTCTGCACGAAGACTGTACAGTCGTACAGCCCCGCTGTACAGTCGTACAGCATTGTGCGGGTTGGCCAATCCTCAACCGGTTCGCCGGTCGGATAGCCCGGAGGTGAGATGTCCTACGAGAGCGCCGCGGAGCCGATCAGGATCGGCTACCTGATGGATTTTCTCCTTCCGGATGGCTACCCACAGGAGATGCGCGATGACCTGACCCGGCCGTTCGAGCTGGTGTTCAGTGACGGTTTGGAGCGGGGGATCATCGACCGCCCGGTGGAGATTGTGTACCGGGAGGTCGAGGGCCTGCCGAAGGGAACCGTGAAAGCGGTGATCGACGCCTACGGCGAACTCGTCGAGGAAGGCTGCCTTCTCGTTTTCGGCCCGCACATCACCGACAATGCGGTTCCTACCCGCGAGGCGATCGAGCAGCGATTCGGGGTGCCCGGGATCAATGTGTGTGGTAGCGACGACTGGTTGGGGGAATGGACGTTCGCGTTTCCGCAGGGGTCGATGACCGACGAGCCGATCTTTTGGGCGGACCTCGTCGCCAAGGCGGGCCACACCGAGGTCGGGGTGCTGGTCGAGCAGTCGCTGGTCGGGGAGAGTTATCTGAAGAACTTCCGAAACGCCTGTCGTCGCGAAGGTATTCGCATTGTGGCAGAGGCGTCGATTGCGCAGACGGCACAAGACATCACCGACGCGGTGCGAACATTGCACGAGGCGAAGGCGCAGGCGATCGTGCACTGTGGCTTCGGTTTCGGGATTGTGTTCATCAACCCGGCCCTGGAAGCGCTGAACTGGGACCCGCCCCGGTTCACCAGCACCGCGTTCCAGAACGCATGGGTCAATCCGGTGATGTGGAACGCGTTTCTGGGATGGACCGGCATCGACCAGTACGACGAGGGCAACATCATCGGCCAGCGTTTCCTGGACCAATACGAGGCCCGCTACGGCCGGCGCCCGCAGTATTGCGTGCCGGTGGTCAACCGGGACGTGGCGGCCACGCTGCTACGGGCATTCACCGATGCCCATCCACTGAGCCCGCGCGGGGTGAAGGAGGCGCTGGAACGGGTGAAGATGCTGCCCGCCGCGGCGGGCGCGCCCGGCACCAGAGTCTCGTTCGGCAAGTGGACCCGCCGCGCCTGGATGGGCGCCGGCTATCTCGTCGCCCGTCAACTCGACGCGGACGGCATCAATTCCCACCTCGTCGACCGCTTCGGGCAGGAATAGCCCCGGCGCCGAGGGCAATCGGAGACGACCACCAACATAGGGAGCAGCGGATGGCGAAAGCGAAAGAGGCACGTGCATGGGCACATTCGAGCTTGCGTGGGATCGGCGACTCCCTCTACACACCGTTGTGCGGCGATGATGGCGACGACATCGACTGGGATGCGTACCGCACCCTTGGTACGTTACTGCGTCGGCGATCTCGGGCACTCGATGCTTTGGCTGACAAGCGGTGTCGCAGAATTCTGGTCTTTGACGATGGGCGAGCGTAAACGGCTGGTCGAGGTGGCCATCGAGGACGCGCGCAGTCAATCCCAGCGTCGTGATCCAGGCCTGCACGGCAGCGCTGGCGGCAAAGGATTGTGTGGAGTTGACGCTGCATGCCCAAGAAGCCGGCGCCGACATCGCCTACATCCAAACGCCGATGATGGAACTGCACGGCGGTGACGGGGCCATGCGCTTCTTCCAGTACGTCAGCGACCGGACCGATATCGCGCTGGGCATGTTCAACTCGCCATCCTCGGGTTATGTGCTCGGCGCCGCCGAGAGCGCGCGCATTGTCGAGGCGATACCCGCGGTGTGTGCAACCAAGGAGGGCGCGTTCCGGCCGGGAAACAGTCGCCTGCTGCACGAACTGGCCCCCGAGCTTGTCATCTGGGAATGCGACACGACGGTCTACCGCGCCGGGTGGCTGCGCGCGGGCGTCGTCGGCCCGGCACAACTCGGCACAACCGGATACCTGTTTGAGACACCACAGCGACCAATCCTGTCGGAATGCTGGGATTTGATCCGGAACGACAAGCTGATCGAGGCGATGGACTACGCCCGCGAGTCGGGACTCGACCAGCTCGAGATGGCGATCGGGCCATGGTTCACCCGCTATCCCGGCCGCCCCGACTACTTCACACACTGGGGAGGCGCCTTCAAGTACGCGGCATCGGTGCTCGGCCTGCCGATCGGGTCATACCCGCACGCACGACCAGGCGGAACTGCCCGACGAGGCGCGAGAGCAGATACGCGCGGCTTACCGGCGGGCCGGCCTGATCGATGACCGGTTGTGAGAAATGAAGGGAGATAAGGTCGCGCCGTGAATCGAACCGTATTGGAGGTCAACAATTAACGTCGGCAATGTTCTCGAGGGAGTCCGCGTCCTGGAAGTCGCGGCGTGGACCTTTGTCCCAGCCGCCGGAGCGGTGCTTGCCGAATGGGGCGCACAGGTCATCAAGGTCGAACCCCGCGACGGTGGCGACCCGCAGCGTGGACTGGTCACGATGGGGTTGGTGCCCGCGGCCACGGGCGGTGTCAACTACATGATCGAAATGCCCAACCGCGGCAAGAAGTCCATCGGCGTCGATCTGACCACGGCAGGGGGCCGGGAGGTGGTGCTCGAACTCGCGAAATCCTGCGACGTCTTCCTCACCAGCTACCTACCTGGCAGGCGCAAGCGATTCGGCATCGATGTCGCCGATATTCGCGCGGCCAATCCCGACATCATCTATGTGCGCGGATCCGGTTACGGCCCCCAAGGTTCGGATGCCGACCGACCGGGTTATGACGGTGTGTCCTTTTGGTCCCGGGGCGGAGTCGCCGACGCGCTGACCCGCGGGGACGCGGAGCCGGTTCAGCAGACGCCGGCGTTCGGCGACCTGCTCGGCGGGATGACCATCGCCGGGGGGATCGCCGCGGCGCTGTACAAGCGCAAGGCCACCGGCGCCACGTCGGTGGTTGACGTGTCCCTACTCGGGCTCGCCGCGTGGTCGATGACCCCGCAGATCACTGCGGTCGAGCTCTACGGGGACAACCTGCTGCCGGCCTTCGGGCACCACGACTCCCCAAATCCGTTGGCCGGCAACTACCGCACCAAGGACAACCGATACATCACGCTGATGATGTTGCAGAGCGACCGGTTCTTTCCCGAGGTGATGACGTTGATCGGCCGTCCCGACCTGGTGGATGACCAGCGTTTCGCCGATGGCGCGTCCCGCTTCGAGAACCGGGTCGAGCTCATCCGCATGCTCGACGAGGTCTTCGCCGAACGCACGGTCGAACAATGGCGCCAAGCTCTGCGGCCGCTGTCGGGGGCGTGGAGTGTGCTGCAACAACCCGGCGAGTTGTGCGACGATCCTGCCGTCATCGCCAACGGCTACATCCCCACTGTCACCGCGATGAACGACGCCCCGTTCGTGTTGCCGACCAACCCGGTGCAATTCGATGAAGAACACGTCGTGCCCAGCGGGGCGCCGGAGCACGGCCAGCACACTGAGGAAATTCTGCTAGAGGCCGGCATCGACTGGGACAAGATCGAGCAATACAAACAGCAGGGCGCCGTGCTCTGAGTGGACAGCAACGCCGCCGTCGAGGTGTGCCTGGCCCGCCTGTTATTTGTTCGGGTTCTGGTAGGTTCCGTACTCGGTTTGACCGGGTGGAGCCGGGTATTGCATGAAGCCCAGCGGCTTCTCCTCCGGCGGCGTCTGCTCCGGTTCGGGCTTCGCGCCGAACAGCTTGCCTACCAGATCTTTGAGACCCATCGCGCACCTCGCTCACATCGGCTGGGGGAGCGCGCCCTGTTCGCACGTCCCCGCACGGCTTGCCCACGGGCGGTGCAGGGTGCCGCTCCTATTACACCACCGATGGGATCGCGATTCACGGCCGCGTGGCTGGATCCCGGTGGGTGGCCGGATCAGCGAGCCGGCACTGTTGCGGACGAAATCGACTGCTTCACCAGGTAACTCTCTAGCCCCTCGGTGCCCATTTCGCGGCCGTACCCGCTGTTTTTCACGCCGCCGAACGGTGCCAGCGGATCCATGATGTAGCCTCATTCACACCGAATGTGCCGGTGCGTACCTGCGCGGCGACGGTCAAGCCGCGCTCCGAATCGGCCGTGAACACCGATCCCGCCAGACCATAGTCGGAGTCATTGGCGATCCGGATGGCTTCGGCTTCATCCGGGTAGGGAATCACCGTGAGGACAGGGCCGAAGATCTCCTCACGCGCGATCCGCATGCTGTTGTCTGCGTCCCTGAAGAGAGTTGGCTGTACGTACCAACCCCGGTCAACACCGTCGGGCATGTCGGAGCCTCCCGTCACCAGACGTGCCCCCTCACGTTGACCCGTCTCGATGTAGCCGCGGACGCGGGCCTGTTGCCGCGCAGCGACCAGCGGGCCGATCTCCGTGTCGGGGTCGGTCGGGTCTCCCACCGCCAGGTATGACATCTCCGTCGCCAGCGCATCGACGAATTCGTCTTTGCGTGAGGCCGGGACCAGGATGCGACTCAGTGCGTTGCAGACCTGGCCGCTGTTGGCAAGACTGGCCAGCCGGATGCCGGTCGCGACGGCCGCAGGATCGGCGTCGTCGAGCACGATCCCTGCGGACTTGCCGCCCAACTCCAGGCTCACCTGTTTCAGCCCGGCGGCACAGGCCAGCGCCACCTTGCCACGGCAGCGACCACCCCGACGGGCCGTTTCTCGATGCGGATGTCGTTGCCGTAGAGGCCCGCCCGCACCTCGTGCCAGTCATAGTCGGTGGCCAGATCGCAGAACGCCGACATCATCGTCAGCGGGAGTCGCACCTGAGCGCGCTTGGAAAACGTGATGGGAGCACCCATTTCAGCGGTGATCAACTCCGCCATTTCTGCGCGGTGCTCCTTGTAGAGCGCAGCAAGTCGTGCGACGGCTTCGACGCGCTCACGGGGCGCCAGCCGTGGCCACGGGGAATGGTCGAAGGCGGCCCGGGCCGCCTCCACGGCGCGGTTCACCTCAGCCGGCGCGGCACAGGCGACGTGCCCGATGACCGCTTCGGTGTGCGGTGAAATCACGTCCACGACGTCGCCCGAAGTCGGCGCCGACCATTTCCCGCCGACGAATATCTGGTCTCTGTGGTACACCGAACCTCCTTCGTGCCCTGGCCATCTGCCTGCCGGCCGTTGGCTTAGGTGTTGCGGCCGCCGTTCACGCCCAGGATCTGCCCGGTGATGTAGCCGGCCTCCTCCGACACCAGGAAAGCGCAGGCCGCCGCGATGTCTTCTGGCCGGCCCACCCTGCGCACCGGTGTCCGGGCGATGATGTCGTCAACGCTGCCGCCGAGCAACCGGCGCTGCTCAGCGCTGCGCAGCATCGGCGTATCGACGAAGCCGGGCGGAACCGCGTTGACGGTGATGCCGCACGGGCCGTATTCCAGCGCCAGCGATTTGGTCAGGCCGTTGACGGCCGACTTGGCCGCCACGTAATGCCCCATGTAGGGCTGGCCGGAGTGGGTGCTCGACGAGGAGATGTTGACGATTCGGCCCCAACCGGCGTCGAGCATGTCCGGCAGCACCGCCTGAACACAATGGAAGACTCCGTTGAGGTTGACGTCGATGACCTTCGACCACGACTCAAAGCTGAGGTTGGTGAAGCGTTTGAAGCCCTCCAGCCCCGCGGCGTTGACGAGGATGGTGACCGGTCCCAGCGCCTCGCGTATCGCGGCGAGCGCGGTGTCGATCTGAGCGCGGTCGGTGACGTCGGCGGTGTAGCTGAAATCGGTATCCGACGGGGTGAGATCGATGGTGGCCACGCGGTATCCGTCGGTACGCAGCCGCTGCGCGGTGGCGCGGCCAATGCCGGACGCTCCTCCCGTGACGAGCGCAGTCTTCACGCGATCAGCGCCCCCTTCCACGCCCTCGACCACCATGGACTCCTCTGCTCAGGTTTTGAGCGCTCGCTCAAACAGCGCGATTGCCGCCATGTGTAGCACCGCCGGTAGTCATGGTCAAGAGCGGTGATTTCGGTCAAATTCCCACTACTGAAGGGGTCTTCGGAGAAGCAACCCGCACGGAGAGGGCTCGCGCCTCGCCGGGGTATACGTTCCATGACAGCCCAGCTTGATTGACCCATCCGCCCAAATTATGGTCGCTGCATGGCCAGACGGCCGTTCCGGTTCGCGGTGCAAGCGACAAACGCCGCAGACGCGCGCGAATGGCGCGAGACCGCCCACAAGGTCGAGGACCTCGGGTACTCGACGCTGTTTGTGGCCGACCACTATCTAGGGCCCGGGCCCGCTCAGCGCGCCGCGCGCACACCGCGACAAGACCTTGCGCCGATCGCGGCGATGGCCACCGCTGCAGCCGTCACCGACACCTTGCGCATCGGCTGCCGGGTTTTTTGCGTCGACTATCACGTTCCCGCGGTGCTGGCCAAGGAGGCGGCGACGCTCGACGTGCTCTCCGACGGGCGCCTGGAACTCGGGATCGGGGCGGGCTGCTCGCCGTATTTCGCCACGATCACCGACGATGCGAATGCCGCACTCGATCGCGTGGCCGCGGCGACGCGCATCCCCGTCGAGATCGCGCGCGATCATCCGAACGTGCTGATCGGATCGGCCCGGGCCGTCGTCGAGGCACTCGAGTCGCGTCGCGAGACTCTCGGCGTGAACTACGTGACGATCCAGCAGTCGCGGATCGACAGCTTCGCACCGATCGCCGCCCGGCTGAGCGGGTGCTGACGGCCGAGGGTTCGCCACGGCGTCGCCGGCCACCGCGGGGGTCCGGCCGGCATCACACGGTCTTGACCGTGGACAGCCGCGGGTGCTAAGCATGAGTCCACCAAGGTTTAAGCGATCGCTCAAACTCGGACCGGCGAAGGGACCCGGCGAACGGTACGGGCAGCGGGGGCCGCGCGCCCCAATCACGCCATCATCACTGAGGAATGGCAGGGCACAACATGGCGAAACGAACCCGGTTCACCGAGTACCAGGATCGCTACGCGAACTACCGCTTCGAGCTCAGCGACGAGGGGATCTTGTTCATGCAGTGCCACACCAACGGCGGCAGCCTGGTGTGGGACTGGAAGGCGCACGACGACATGTCGGATGCGTTCGCCGATGTAGCGGGCGACCGCGAGATCAAGGTGCTGATCCACACCGGGACCGGCGAGAACTACAACGCCAACTGGGGTCGGCTGCCCAACGGCGAACAGGTGCAGCACCCGGAGTACCTGGTGTTCGAAGGCCAGCGCGGTCTGGTCAAGCTCGACGAAAAGGCCTGGTATGCAAGGCAGTTGATTTCCAACGTGCTCGATGTCGATGTCCCGATGATCAGCGCGGTCAACGGCCCGTGCAACATTCATTCCGAGGTCCCGCTGATGGGCGACATCGTGTTGGCCGCCGAGGACGCCTACTTTCAGGACGCCGCACACTTCCCGCGCGGCCAGGTGCCGGGCGACGGCCAACACGTCATCTGGAGCTTTTTGGTCGGTCACACCCGGGCCCGCTACTTCCTGTTGACCGGCAATAAACTCACCGCCCAAGAAGCTTTGGCCTGGGGCGCGGTCAACGAGGTGTTGCCGAAGGATCGGCTGCTCGACCGGGCGTGGGAGCTGGCACGTGAACTGGTGAAGCGGCCGCCCCTCACGTTGCGCTACACGCGCCAACTGTTCACCAATCCGCTCAAGCGCGCTTTCATCGACGAGCTGGGCCACGGGCTGGCCCGTGAAACCTACGCGCAGCGCGCGTTCTTCCCGTTCGGCGGAGAGATGACGCCGCTCGATCGGGCATGGGATAAGCAGCCATGGTCATCGGATGGCCGGGGCGTGGATCAGCAGCTCGATAAGGGAGTTGTGTCATGACCGACATTCAGCAGCGCCTCGCCACCGGCAAGGGCAAGTTCACACCGCACTACCCGGAGCTGGGCACCGCGCCGGTCAGTTACGACGACTGCATTTCCGAGGAGTTCTTCGCCGCCGAGCGTCAAGCGGTGTTCGAGCGAACGTGGTTGTGCGTCGGTCGCGTCGAGCGGCTGGGGCGGCGCGGGTCGTATTTCACGCGTGATCTGCCCGGCCGGCTGGCGTCGATCGTCGTCGCGCGCGATCTCGACGACACCATTCACGCTTTCCACAACGTGTGCGCGCATCGGGGCAACAAAGTGGTGTGGCAGGAACATCCGCAGGCGGAGACGGCCGGCACCTGCCGGGCGTTCGCCTGCAAGTACCACGGCTGGCGCTACGGCCTCGACGGTCGCGTCATCCACGTCACCAACGAGCAGGAGTTCTTCGACCTCGACAAGAGCCGGCTGCGCATGCCGCCGGTGCACTGCGAGGAGTTCGCGGGGTTCATCTTCATCAACCTGGCCCGCGACCCGGTGCCGCTGCGCACGTTCCTCGGTGAGCGGATCTTGGAGTTGGAGAGCTATCCGTTCGAGCGGATGACGCAGCGCTACGGCTTTTCCACCCGCATCCACGGCAACTGGAAGCTGGCGGTCGACTCGGTGTGCGAGTGGTACCACCCGCCGTATGTGCATGGCCGGTTCATCCACCCCGATGTGGCCAAGGCCGAGAAGATGGTGCCACCGGTCGACGCCTACCACTACGACCTGTTCCGCCCCCACATGCTGACGTCGGTGCCCGGGCCACCACCGCTACCACCGCGCGAGCCGGGCACGGCGGACCCGGCGTGCCAGGATCAGCGTTGGGTGTACCGACTGTTCCGGGCGGGGTTGTTCGGCCCTGACGACGTCCCCGACCTCGGGCCCCAGCCGGAGTTCTTGAACAACGGGCAGATCGCGTCGTGGGGCAACGATCAGTTCTGGCTGTTCCCCAACCTATCGATCCAGATCTGGGCCCGCGGCTACTACATCACCTACATGTACTGGCCCGAGGCGGTCGACTCGCACATCTACGACATCGACATGTATTTCGTGCCACCGGCCAACGCGTCCGAACGCCTGGCCCAAGAGTTGGTCGTGGACAGCACGATGGAGTTCGCCCTCCAAGATGTCAACACCATCGAAGCGACCCACTCTGCGCTGGCGATGCGCGCCCAACGCGAATTCCAGCTGAGCGACCAGGAGCTGCTCATCCGCCAGTTCCACACGGTCATTCGCGACACCGTCACCGCCCACCAGGCCGGCGGCGACAGGCGGGAGGCGTGATGTCCACGACAGGTCGCACCCTGCCCGACGGGTTCGCCGAACTCGAGCCCTACGTTGCCGATTGGGCCCTGCCGACGAGGGCCGCGCGGTATGCGACCCGCCTATCGAAGCCGTTCGACGAGCTTGTCGAGTTCTACGATGCGATCGCGCCGCGCGCCGAGGAAGCGATCGCCTACCTCGACGGGCTGGAGCTGAACGCGCTGGGGGATGACGCCACCCGGCTGCTGCGGCTGCTGTACTCGATGGTCCTCGTGTCGTATTCGGTGAATGTGTTCAAGCAGAACCACATTCCCGACTCCGGCTCGGCGTTTTTCGAGATGGTCGCGGAGCCGGCGGTGTGAGGGCCGCGATGACCGCAGCGTTGAAAGACCCGCTCGGACCGTGAATCACGGCACGCCCCGTCCGCTGTCCGGCGTGCGAGTCGTCGACGCGGCGACGCTGGCGGCCGGCCCGCTGGCCGCCACCATGCTGGGGGAATTCGGTGCGCGGCGCTTGCCGGTGGGGCCGCCGCGGACCAGTCGTCCTCGTGAGCCACGGATACAAAGGGTCGTGTTGAATTGCCTGCAGGCCCGCTCAGCAGCAAAGGACCACCATAATGACGGCATCCGAAAAGGCAGGATCGCGGGATTCCGCCACCCGCAAGGTGCTCCTGGATGCGACCATGCAGATCATGCTCGAGGAGGGCTACGCGGCGGCGACATCTCGCCGCGTAGCCGCGAAAGCTGGGCTGAAATCGGCACTCGTGCATTACTACTTTCCCACGATGGACGACCTCTACCTGGCCGTATTCCGTCGGGGCGCCGCGGCCAACCTTGACCGTCAACAACGCGCCCTGGCGTCTGATCGGCCTCTGCATGCCCTGTGGGAGTCGGTGAGCGAGCCCCGCGACACCCAACTGCTGATGGAGTTCATGGGACTGGCAAACCATCGCAAGAAGATCCGGTCGGAGATTGCCGCGTGGGCCGACCGGTGGCGCGAAATGCAGGTCACCGCACTGAATTTCATTCTGCGCGCCCACACGGTCAGCGCCGACGCGTACCCACCAGTGGCCGTCGCGGTGATTGTCGCCGCCATCGGACGCTCACTTGTGATGGAAAGTGCGCTCGGCAGCACGATCGGTCACACCGAGACAGTGGAGCTGATCACGCGCTTCATCGACCAATTGGAGCTACCACCCCCGGCGTCGACCAGTTAGTCAGCGCGACACGTCGGCGGCCAGTGTCGCCAGTGTCAGCGAAGCACAATGCGCAGTCGCTGCCAGCCCCGAACGGTGGACGTCGGTGCTAGCTGCGCACTGTCGTCGTCGATGTCCCATTTCGGGAAACGGTTGAGCAGTTCGTCGAGCGCGACCCGGCCTTCCAGCCGTGCCAGGTTCGCCCCGAGGCAGTAGTGCAGACCCTTGCCAAAGGTCAGATGGGCGATGTTGTCGCGGTGGATGTTGAACACGTCCGGGTCGGCGTATCGCCGCGGGTCGCGATTGGCCGCGCCGAACAGCAACAGCATCGCGCTGCCGGCTGGCACCGTTGTGCCGTAACACTCGAAATCCCTTGCAATGTAACGGGCAACGTGCGGGCCTGTCGGCTCGAACCGCAGCGTCTCGTCGACAACGCGGGTCAACAACGTCCGGTCGGCCACCACTTCGCGGCGCTGATCTGGATGCTCAGCGAGCACCTTGGCCAGCCAGCCGATGAGCCGTCCGGTCGTCTCGTTACCGGCGCCGGCGACCACTTGGGTGTAGTGCAGCACCTCTTTGCGCGTCAGTTTTCGTGTGACGCCGTGCTCGTCTTCGAACTCGACGTTGAGCAAGCCTGTCATCAGATCGTCGGAGGGATTTTTGGCGCGCCAGTCGACGTAGTCGGCGTATATCCGCCCGTCGGCGATCGCATCCGCATTGGCCACCTTCAGCGGCGCGCCGGGTTGGGTGCGGAGGTTGGCGTCGTTGGCCTCTCGGACGCCGACCTGCTCATCTTCGGGGATGCCGAGCAGCATGCCGATCACGCGCATCGGCATCATCGAGGCGAGTTCGGCGATGATGTCGAACCCGTCCGACCCGACCAGCGGGTCAAGGCAGCGGATGCAGAACTGCCGTATCTGGTCTTCGATCGCTGCCATCCGGCGTGGAGTGAAAACCCGTGACATGAGCCCGCGCAACATGGTGTGCATCGGGGGGTCCTCGAACATCATGACGCCCGGCGGCATGTCGAAGTCCGACTTCATGAGCTCCAGGATGTCGCTTCGGCTGTTTGAGAAGGTCTGCCAGTCCGCCAGGGCCTTCTCGACATCGGCGTGACGGGACAGCGCCCAGAAGTCATATCGCCCGTTGTAGTACAGGGGCGCCTCCTCGCGCAGGCGCGCATACACCGGATACGGATCGGCTGTGATAACGACGTCGTAGGGGTCGTAATAGACCTCGGTGTCATTCGCGATAGCCATCGTCTACGTTGCCCTTAACACTCAGAGTTCCCGCACGCGGCTCATTTCGAGCAGCTGTCGAAGCCTTGGCAGCTGTCGACGGCCATGATATCCGCGCCCTGCCATCGCTGCCCTCGATTCCGCCGCGGGCGGTCAAGCATTGAGCGATCGCCCAATATTGTGACTGCCGCTATGTCTAGCAGCACCGCCACGGGGTGGTCAAGGGCGCTTAATGTTGGATCCAGATAACAAAACAACATGACTTGCGCGGCTACTGGGATGTTTGCGACGGGCTGGTGGCGGACGATCCCGCGTCGGGGCTTCGCGGGGCGACTGCCTAAATCATGCTCGGGGGATGCGCTAGGATTTGCTCTGTTCTGTGCCCAACTGTGCCCAAAATGTGCCCGCAGTCTGATGCGCAATGCATCGACGTGCGCGCCGTTGGAGAGGCGGCGGCAAACCGCACCGGAGGGGGTTGTCGAGTGTGTATAACGCGCGCAGGATGGAGCTGAAATGCATGAATCGCAGTTGATGGGCGGTGTGCGCCGGGCCCTTGTCGCAGTCGGCGCAGTGTTCGGTGTCGCGCTGCTAAGCGCTGGTGTGGCGAGTGCCGCCGACCCGGTCCAGTTGAAGAGCCGATTGGGCAATTCGTGTCTCGACGGCCCGAATAGCAATGCTGCGACGATGGTCAACCCCTGCAATGGGTCGAAGTCCCAGCTCTGGGTTTTCAACTCTGCCGGTCAGATCGAGAGCGTGGCCTTCCCCGGGTCTTGTGTGAGCATCAGCGACGCAGGGGATACCACCCCGGTGATCCTGTCGACCTGTCAGACCAATGCGAACAACGCGCGTTGGAATGCCCAGACCAACGGCCAGATCACGAGCGCCCTCGGTCCCTGCCTCAACGTTAACGGCGGCGTGGCGAACCCTGGGACCCCGGTGATCGCCTACCACTGCATCCCCGATGTAGCCGACGAGGAGTGGGATAGCGTTCCGTGACTGGGCCCGCCGGGGTACGTCTCATCTCTGACCAGCGTAGACACCTGGGAAAAGTTGGCGGTGGCGGAGGGATTTGAACCCTATTCAGCTATCAGCTATCTGTAACTGCGGCTGAATTGCGGCGACGATGCGGCCAGAGCGATCGTTGCGGCGCAACCGAGGTCACTCGCCGTGCGTTTCGACGCTGCTTCTTCGGGTCAAGCGGCCCCAAATCAAAGGATGCGGGCACCTCGGCAGCCCGGCGCTGTACCGGCTCCGGTGGAAGGAGTAAGAACACCATCTGACCGGTCATGCCGCGCGCTCGCCCCGGGAAAGGCACCCAGAAGAAGAAACCCAGGGGCGCGCTGGGTTTGACGCCGCGGGGCCTGCCGAGGAAGTCAAGTCATCCACCACCGAAAGAAGAACCCATGACCGACACGCCCGAAGACCCGCCGTCGCCCGACGAGTTCCGGCGGAAGATGGCCCACGTCGACCGCGAGTTCGCCGACGCCCGCCGTTACCTGTCGGCGTTGTGCGCCGGAGACAATGACGCGCTCGGTGCGCTGATGGTGGAGATCCACCGCAGCGGACGGGCCATGAAGGTCCTGGCAGCGATGGCGGTACAGGCCCTCGACTTCGCCTACCTGTCCGCGGACCGCCTCGGCGGCGATGTCCAGAAGTGGCTCGACGGGTCGGCCATGGCCCAGGACACCGCCGAGAACGAGAGGGACCAGACCGAGCTCGGCGGCGAGGGATAACCTTCGGGGCGGCCAAGAGGGAC
Organism: uncultured Actinomycetota bacterium; assembly: GCA_963811535.1. GTDB lineage: Bacteria > Actinomycetota > Actinomycetes > Mycobacteriales > Mycobacteriaceae > Mycobacterium. Next base: position 2,736,506 of record CAWERF010000006.1, read on the forward strand.
CAGACCGAGCTCGGCGGCGAGGGATAACCTTCGGGGCGGCCAGAATGCGGCCACAAAGGTCATCCGAAGGTAGCTGGCAAATGCCTAAAGCGCCGAGGTTAGGAGAATTGCGACCGAAATCGTAGAGCCGTTAAGGCTCGTGCACCGATCCCGATTAGTGCGTGGCGCTAGGGATGGCGGTCGCGGTCGCGCTGGTCGTGGTCGCCGCGAGGGGCCGGGCGAACAATCCTCAAGAAGCCACGCAGCACAACGATAGCCGTTACCACGAACAGCACGATCGTGGCAATGAACAGCGGAAGCCAGACCGGACGATGGTGGTCGGCATGCCAAAGAATCACGGCGAACAACACGGTGGAGACAAACAGCACGAGGTCGCGCCAGTTGGCTCTCTCGGTGAAGTATCTGGTCTTGCCCTGAAACTCCCGACTCTTCTCTTGCGCCACAAGGAGCGCGTCGATGTGCTCTTCGATCATTCGCGTGAGCGCGGCTCGACGGGTTACTTGGTCTTCCGGAATCCGCTGCAGCAGTTCCAGCTCCGATTTGATGACCGCTCGCAAGTCAGGAACATTCGGTTGCGATTTGCCCGCCAGGCCGCCGAGCAGGACCCCCCCGGCTAGGGGTGCCACACCTAGCGCGAGTGCCCCCAGACCAACCATGGACCATGTCTCCTTCAATCACTCCATTAGCACCGCAGCCAGTGTGTCAGGAGTTCATACCTGGAGGAAGTCGTCCCCCGGTTACTGCGATTTCACCGGATGCGCCTTCGGGGAGAGAGAGACGACGCAATGCCCGGGATGCGGCGCGGGGAACCCGAACCGGGTACCTCTCCAGCTCGCGCAACCGGTGCTGTCTGGGGCAAACCGCTACCGCGCGGGGTGTCTGCTACGCGGCGTATCGCGTGGGTATCGGCTTTGACCAGCGTCGTGTGCTCGAACAGCGTCGCCGGGCCGAGCGGGCAGCGCACGCCGACTACAAACGCCACCTATGGATGTCCGGCGACCCCAGAGGTTTTCACGGGCATTACCCGCCGGCACGGCTCTGATGCTTCCGCGGCCTCACCAATCTGGCACAAAGGCCACAGGGGTATTGCGGGTTTTTTACAGAAAGCCTGGTCCGGCTGGCATCTTCCCCGCTACGCTCCACGCTTAAGCCCCGGGGGACCTCGGGAATCCACACACTTGTGAGGCCAAGTCTGGACTCGGCGACCCGGTGGGCAAAAGCGGCTACTTTTTTGAGAAGAGGACACCATGCCGGTAAGACAGCGTTGTCTGATAGCGCTGCTGGGGTCGGCGGCGGCCGCTGCAGGAATCGTCGTCGCGCCACCGGCCGCGGCCGACTGCAGCTATAGCGGCGGGTCTACCGTTTGCGCGCAGGGTGACGTCCGGGGCGGTGGCGGCGGATCTTCCGCGTCGACTCCCTACTATCCCTATCCGTGTGAGGACGACTGGCTTTGCGACGATGGCGGCCTGTCCGTCATTGTCAATCCTCCTAACGTTGGCATTGGCGGCCCCGGCGGACCCGGCGGCCCCAGCATCGGCGGAGGCCCGATCATCGGTGGAGGTGGGAGGGGTCCGCGATAGGCGATAGGGGGGTGCAAGTAACGTCGCCGCCCAGTCTGCTCAGCTTCACTTTGCCAAGAAAGTCAGGTGAATCGTTGGCGCGGGGGGCGCGGGCGGCTGCACGGACGGTGCGATCGCGATCGCGCCGACGCTAATCACGGCTACTCCAGCTGTCAGGATTGATCGGGCCGATGCGTTCATGACTAACCCCGTTCGCCTGAATGCGATGCGCTCCTGAACTTACGCCGACGTAAACGCCGATAGCTCCGAATTGAAAATTTGCTGCGGGATGCCTGTGAGTTCGGTAAAGCCACGGTCCGCGGACACGCTGAAACGGTCACCAGACGGAGGTCGAGCCCAACTCGCGCTAACAGGGGAGCACGCCGCGGAGGACCGCGACGCGAACAACATCATCGAATGTTGGGTCCTCTGTTTTCTGGGTGGACGTCGCATAATCCGGGCACAAGTAGCGGCGGGTGTCATGATTCCCGGGTGCGAAAGCGGGTGATGAGCTGGTATCGCGCCCCGGCAGAAGGACCCCGGTGCCGGTGTTGCTGACGATCGTCGGTTGCGTTATCAGCGCCGCGGCTTGGTCGTGGCGTTGAACTTCGACGCGCGCGGCGTGGTGTCCAACGTCGTTGCCGACCTGATCCTCATCGGGCCGGCGCTCTTTCTGTTCAGCATCATTGTCAAGCGCATCCAGGACGCCAGGGTTCCGCGACCGTACCGCGCCGCTTCTCCATGTCATGACTCAGCTTCTGCACTCGGCGGTGCCGACCGCGAACCAGGCCCTCGACCTGCTCGGGGCTGAGGCAGTGCCAGACGTGCTCGACGGCAGTAGGGGCGTGACGCTGGGGGGAGTCGAAGCCGCGCTGGCCCAAGCGTCGACGCAGTTGGACACTCGACCAAGGCCCGTGGGTTGCCACCGACCTTTCCCGTCACCCACCACCTGACCCTCCCCCGCTTCGGCATGATCCGGAAACTCGTGCAGCGGGCCGACCAGAGTTACCCGATGCCGAGGTCGGTAGCCGCTGCAAACACCGCCGAGGACTGGGCCGAGCGTTGCGGCGTGGACTCCGTGTACTCGCACGCCGGCGACGACACCCCACCAGCGTCATGTCGGGCTGACACAGATCGAAGAACAGTCCAAGGGCGCTGAGACGACCACACGCGTCGGCGCCCAAACCTACCTCCAGGCGGTGCGTGATTGTCTGCACGCCCACCGGTTGGCCGAGGAGGCGCCGACGGGACTGCTCGATGATGTGCCAGTCACGCCGATCGACATCGGCCGAACCTGACGCTGATGCTCGGTCGGTTGACGGCTTCTATTTCGCAGCTATATGTGAAAAATACGCGTCAACGCATTAGCGAAAGCAAGACACAATCTATCGCCCCGTGGATTGCTCGGCGGCGTGTCGAATTAAGCCGATACAGAAGGGGTACGGCCTGGTTGCGCTGAGCAATCCACTATCAGTTTGTTCTTTTCAGGGGGCAGCGGTCAGTTAGGCCGATGTATGCGGCCCGCTGCCGCCGGTCGAAAGGTAGACGGTGAAAAGCCCGACTGCCGCGTGCGTCCGATGACAAGATGACACAGTGACAATGCCGTCTCAGCCCGGCCTGCGCCAGTTGACGACACCCCGTGCGGCCGCGCTGGCCGGTGTGGTGTTCGCCCTGCTGTTTGGTGCCGTGCTGGTCTTGATCCGCACCAAAATGCCCGAGGGCGTGCAGGGTTCGGCTCAATGGCTGACAAGTCGCCGCAGTGGGATAGCGACCGCGGCGGTGCTGATGCCGTTCGCCGGCATCAGCTTCCTGTGGTTCATGGGCGTGGTGCGCGACGGCTTGGGGCGTTACGAGGACCGGTTCTTCTCGACTGTTTTCCTGGGCAGCGGTCTGCTGTTTCTGGCGATGATGTTCGTTTCCACTTCGCTGGCCGCCGGTCTGGCAGCGACAAATACCGCCCTGACGGACCCGGCCGCTCACGCTGAGATGATCGATTTCGGGAAGATGGTTGTGCTGTCGTCCGCCAAGACCTATGCGGTCCGGATGGCGGCGGTGTTCATGATGTCGCTGGCGACGATCTGGCTGAGGACGGGCTTGATGCCGCGGTGGCTCGTCGGCCTCAGCTATCTCGTTGCAGTCGCGCTGCTGCTGGCAAGCGACATCAGCATGTGGGTCACGATGGCGTTCCCCGTATGGGTGCTGGTGGTGAGCGGTTTGTTATTGGCCCGCGCAGGGCTGTTCGAGGAGCTGAGGGCTGGTGGCGATCGACCGACAGCGCCCGCCGGATGAACAGCGGAGGAACGATCGCTGCTAGCCGAATTGTTGTTGGAGAAAAGGGTTCGTGAGCAGCGATCCGGGGGTAGTGTTCGCACACCGGAGCGAATGAACGGGAGAGCGAAGATGCCGGCGACTGACCATGACTGGGGCAAACCCGCGGCGATGGCGATCCCCAGGGAGGGGTACTTCGAGGTTGAGCGGGGCAGGTACGGCCCGGTCTATCCGCGGACGCCGGCTTGCTATGGGTTCTCGATTATCGCGAAGGTCAAAAAGGGGCGTGAGGAGGCGGTCCGGGCCTACGGCAAGCAGATCGAGGAGGCGATCGCGGGCAGTCCGGACGTGCTGGCCCCGTTGCGGCTGCACTATCTGCGGTGGGTGCTGTTCGATGTCGGGTCGGGACTGCACTTTCAATATCAGGGCATCTTCGATACCGATTTCGACAAGTACACCGAGGATGCCGTGAAGCTGTTCAGCCAGACCGGAATCACCACCGTTTTCACCAACCTCGAGGGTTTTCCCGAGGACTGGAAGGAGAACCCCGAGGCCTTCATCAAGTTCGTCCGCGAACACCAGTGCCCGAGCTTCCTGGAGTATGGCGAGTACCCGTATGTCACGGCCGACGAGGTCAAGAAGGCATTGCGGCTCAAGGCGGCGTTCTCGAACATGCTCGACCAAATGCAGTGATACGCGGCCAAGTTTGCGCTGATGCTTGAGCTCGACGACATCCAACACATTCTGCTGACCCGGACGCCGGCGATGACCGGTCGCTACGAGTTTCTGTCCTTCGACAATCAAGCGGGCGGCCGTGCCTGGCTGAGCGAGTTGCTGGACCGGGTGCAGTCGGCGGCGGACGTGCGGGCCACGATGGACAGCTCGGAGCGCTGGATCACGTTGGCGTTCACGTGGAACGGCCTGCGGGCGCTCGGGGTGCCCGAGGATTCGCTGGCGACGTTTCCCGACGAGTTTCGCGAAGGCATGGCCGCCCGCGCGGACATCCTGGGTGACACGGGCGACAACCATCCCAGCAACTGGGTCGGCGGCCTGGCCGGCGATGACCTGCACGCGATCGCGATCCTGTTCGCCCGTACCGAGGCCGAATACAGGCGTTGTATCGGAGAGCACGACGCGCTGCTCGCCCGCACCGACGGGGTCCGGAGCCTGTCGTTTCTCGACCTGAACGCGACTCCGCCGTTCAACTACGCGCATGACCATTTCGGTTTCCGTGACCGCTTGTCGCAGCCGGTGATCGAGGGTTCCGGCGAAGAGCCCAGCCCGGGGTCTGGGGCAGCGCTGCAGGCTGGGGAATTCATTCTCGGCTACCCCGACGAGGAAGGTTTCATCGGCAATCTGCCGCAGCCGGAAGTGTTGTCCCGCAACGGGAGCTACATGGCCTACCGGCGGCTACAGGAGCACGTCGGGGTTTTCCGGGACTATCTGCGCGAGAACACGGATACGCCAGAAGGGCAGGAGTTACTGGCCGCGAAGTTCATGGGCCGCTGGCGCAGCGGCGCCCCCCTGGTGCTGGCCCCCAAGCATGACGATCCGGAACTGGGAGCAGATCCGATGCGCAACAACGACTTCAACTACAAGGAGATGGACCCCCACGGCTACGCGGTTCCGTTGGGCTCGCATGCTCGAAGGCTCAACCCACGCGACACCGCGGTCAACATGAATCGCCGCAGGATGATCCGCCGCGGCGCCACCTACGGGCCAGCCTTGCCGGAAGGCGCGCCCGATGACGGGGTCGATCGCGGCATCGCCGCGTTCATCATCTGCGCCAGCCTGGTCCGCCAGTTCGAGTTCGCGCAGAACGTGTGGATCAACGACCGCACCTTCCATGAACTCGGCAACGAACACGACCCGATCTGCGGAACCCAGGACGGCACGCTGGAGTACACGATCCCGAACCGGCCGATCCGCAAGGTCCTCAAGGGACTGCCGGCTTTCACCACGCTCACCGGTGGGGCGTACTTCTTCCTGCCCGGGCTGAAGGCCCTGCGATACCTCGCGACGCTCGATAGCTGAAGGAAGCACCATGAGCACGCTGCCCGCTGCACGCACCTACAACCAAACCCACGTTCCCCGCAGGCACACACCAGGCCGGCGACGCATCAGCATCTACTGGACCTGGAGCTACCCGTGGGAATCCCAGCGCGATCTCGAGGAATTGGACAACCGTTTCTCCACCATGACCGAAGTTCGCAGGGTCGCCTGGCCGAACTATGAGACAGCGGAGTGGGACGAGGCGAACTTCCTGCAAGGCATCGCAGGAACGCTGGAACTGTTTCACCGCTCCGCGTTGGGCTTTCAAGAACTGGCCGGCGAGGTGACCGGTCACCCGGTCGCCGTGTTCCAGCGCATCGACCAGGCCGGATACAAGCTACCGATCGACGAGCGGATCCTGGCCGACACCGACACCCTGATGGTGTTCGGGCTTGATCACGTGCTCGGGCAAGAGGAGGCACTGCCGGACGAGGTGGCCGCCATTCGGGAATGGCTGACCCGGGAAGGCACGTGCCTGCTACTGGCTCCGCATCACGACGTCGGTTTCACCGACGACTTGAAGCAGCGGCAGGTCGAGTATCTACACCACGGCGACCCGCTGGTGCCGCGCCAACAGCGGTTCAGCCAATACACGCGCTCACTGATGAAGGCGCTCGACGTTCCCATCCACAACACGTGGGGGCTGCGTCCGGCTGTCATCGACGGCAGCAATGAGATTGCACCGCTGACCGGTTTCCCGGATCTGGACACGCCACGGCTGCTGGACAACGTCACCACGTTCAACTTCCACCCGCATCTGCCGCACTACGAACTAACCTCGCCGGAAAGCGACGGGCTACGCGTATTGGGGCGCCAGCGAATCGATCCCAATCGGCCCCACCCGTTCACGGCGGCGGGCAACGCCGAATTCAATGCGCTGATCTGGATGCCACCGACCGGCCAACGTGCGGGCGACATCATCCTGGTGGACTCGACCAACTTCACCACGCTCTTTGGAGGCACCGACAGCCTCAAGAACTTCTGGCACAACCTCGCGACCATGAAATGATTTCAACCCTCTGCGGCCGGCTTCGGCCGGTTCAGTCCGGATTGGCTAGCCCTCCTCGGGCCAATCACCTCGTGGGTCGAGGCCGTCGTCCCAGTCGTCCCAGGTTTCGTGGCGTCTCTCGCGGGGCGCGATGATGCGGCGTCGTAGCTCCAGCAGCAACTCCCCGGTCGAGGCGCGGGAGAGAGCTTCGGCGGCCGGCCCGTCCATGGCCATGCTGTGGGCGCAGTCCGAAACGAAGCTGATCCCGAAGGGATACAGCGTCGATGACGCTGACTGGTTCGTTGACTACAGCATCCACGACCTATGCCCCGACGCCAACGGCTCGGGCGATAGCTCGGGAGGGGGAGCCGGGACGCTCGCGTGAAAAGAGTGAACCATGGCGAGGCCGGTGCCGACCCGGCTTAGTATAAGCGACGTTCGGGGAAAGATGTGGCGGTGGCGGAGGGATTTGAACCCTCGGACGGGGGTTACCCGTCACACGCTTTCGAGGCGTGCTCCTTAGGCCGCTCGGACACGCCACCGCGAAGCAGCTTACCGGGCCACGAGCCGTCTATTCACAGCGCCCGCGGCTGCTCGCGTGGGCGCTATCGGCGCTGCCGCGCGAAGAACTCCTCCACCGGGGCGGCGCATTCGTCGGCCAGTACGCCGCCACGCACCTGTGGCCGATGCGTCAGCCGCCGGTCGCGCACCACATCCCACAGTGAGCCGACGGCGCCCGTCTTCGGCTCCCACGCCCCGAATACCAGCCGCTGCACCCGCGCCAGCACCAGCGCGCCGGCGCACATCGTGCACGGCTCGATCGTGACGGCCAGGGTCGTGCCCTCGAGCCGCCAGCCGTCCCCCAACGCCTGAGCGGCCGCCCGCAGGGCGAGGATCTCGGCGTGCGCGGTCGGGTCGCCCAACGCTTCGCGCTGATTGGCGGCGCGGGCCAGCTCGCTGCCGTCGGGGCCGAACACCGCGGCGCCGATCGGCACGTCCAAGGGCCCGGCAGCGGCGGCTGCGCCAAGCGCGACGCGGATGAGGTCGTCGTCTCCCATCACCGATCGAGACGGTCGAGCACCGCCGACAACTCGTCGGCGAAGCCCATCCGCGCCGCGATCATGCCCAGTTGCTCGTCGGCATACAGATCTGTCTCGTCCAGGATCACCCCGAGCACCGCCTCGGGCAGGCCGACATCGGCCAGCAACCCGAGGTCGCCCTCCTCGAACGGCTCGGCACCGTCGAGCTGCTCGTACTCGATGTCGGCGTCGAGCTTGTCCAGCGCCTCGGCCGCGATGTCGTAATCCAGGGCCGCCGTCGCGTCCGACAGCAAAAGCCGTGTGCCGGAGGGCGCAGGACGGACGATGATGAAGAACTCGTCGTCCACATCGAGAAGCCCGAAAACCGCTCCGGCGCTTCGCAGTTCACGAAGCTCCGTCTCCGCTGCGGCGAGGCTGGTCAGAGACCCGCCGCGCATCGGCGAACAGCGCCAGTTGCCATCCTCGCGGACCACGGCCACACCAAAGCCGTCCGGGGTTTCCGCGCCCTGGTCCTGCGCCGGTGCCCGCTGTGGTCCCATGGGCCGATACGCTAGTCCCGACCACGCGTGTTGACCACTATCTGGCCGCGAACGCCGCGCGCAAGTATGCCAACCTTGACGCGTGACCAACACACCCGTTTGCGTGCTCGGTCTAGGGCTGATCGGCGGGTCGGTCCTGCGGGCCGCCGCCGCGGCAGGCCGCGAGGTCGTCGGCTACAACCGGTCAGTGGAGGGGGTGCAAGCCGCCCGGTTCGACGGGTTCGACGCCACCACTCACCTGGACGAGGCGCTGAGCCTGGCCGCAGAGCGCGAGGCGTTGGTCGTGCTGGCGGTCCCCGCGCCGGCGCTGCCGATCCTGCTGAACTACGTCAGCGGCATGGCACCCGACTGCGCGCTCACCGACGTCACCAGCGTCAAAACCGCGGTGCTGCAGGAGGTTCAGAAGGTCGGCCTGCTTCACAATTTCGTCGGCGGACACCCGATGGCCGGCACCACCCACTCCGGCTGGACGGCAGGCAACGCCCGCCTGTTCGTCGGGTCGCCCTGGGTGGTAAGCGTCGACGACCACGTCGATCCGCAGGTCTGGATGACCGTCGCGCGGCTGGCCCTGGACTGCGGCGCGATCGTGGTGCCCGCCCGCTCCGACGAGCATGACGCGGCTGCGGCCGCCATCTCGCACCTGCCGCATCTGGTCGCCGAAGCCATCGCGACCACCGCATCCGAGGTGCCGCTGGCGTTCGCGCTGGCCGCGGGCTCGTTCCGGGACGCCACCCGGGTCGCGGCCACCACACCGGAGCTTGTCCGCGCGATGTGTGAGACCAACGCGCCCCAGGTGCTGCCGCTACTGGACCGCACGATCGAGCTGCTCAGCCACGCCCGCGAGACCCTGTCGGAAAACGAATCGGTGGCCGAACTGGTCGACGACGGGCACGCCGCACGGACCCGCTACGACGGCTTTCCCCGCCACGAGATCGTCGGCATCACGATCGGGGACGACAAGTGGCGCGATGAGCTGGCCGCCCAGGGCCGCGCCGGCGGTGTCCTCAGAGCCGTTCCGCCAGGCCCGGATAGTCCAGGATGAACCCGCTGTCGTCGACGGTGACCGTCGTGTCCGCGACCGGTGAGTGCAGCTTGATCCCGTCGGAGCCGCTGATGTAGGTGATCGTCGCCGGGTTCACCGAGAGCTCGGGCAGCATCACGTACACCACCGGCACCGACACCGAGTCGTGTCGTTGGTAGATGCCGGTGCGGCGGATCGGCAGTGCGTTGAAGAACGGACTGAACACGACATCGACATCCAATGCTCCGCTGAACGCTGCCCGTGCCGACTGGCCCTGATGCCCGGACACCGACCACATGTCCTCCTCGTCGCGCGCGATCGAAAGCTGCCGATCGCGTTCGGCCAGTGTCAGGGTCAGCGACAACCGCCTCGTCGCACCGGCGTCGTCGGTGACGAGGTCGTAGGACGCGCTGAACGCGGGGTGTGCTGACGTCGCGCCCGCGACGATCCGGCCGTACGCCTTGATTCGATTGCCGGACAACTGCACTCGTGCGGATTCCATACGCGCTACGTCGTGGCCACGCCAGGTCAGAATCGCCGGCCAGGCGCCGCCTGTCTCGTTCGGACTCGCAGTCACCCATCTACCGTAAGGGACGCGTCGAACTGCGCGCCGCCGGTCCCGGAAGTGCGCGCGAATCGAGGCGTGGCGGCAACAGACGCGATGTCGTCGACCAACGGTTGCGGCACTCGGCGCAACCTTCCGGTACCAGGTACCGAGGCCCACACCGCGAACGCAAGGACACCGTCGAGCAGCAATGCCAGCGCCGTGACCATCAACGCCCCCACGAGCGCGATGTAGAACTGGCGCACCTTGATGCCGTCGATCAGATAACGGCCGAGGCCGCCGAGGCTGGCGTAGGCCGCGACCGTCGCGGTCGCGACAACCTGCAGCGTGGCCGTGCGCAAGCCACCCAGGATCAGCGGCAGCGCGTTCGGCACTTCGACCCGGAACAGCACCCTGCTTTCCGTCATGCCCATCGACCGTGCCGCGTCGACCACGGCCGGGTCGACGTTGGCGATTCCGGCGTAGGTGCCGGCCAGCAGGGGCGGGATGCCCAGCAGCATGAGGGCCACGGTCGGCGGCACCAATCCGAGTCCCCACAGCAGCACACCGAGCAACAAGACACCGAGCGTCGGCAGCGCGCGCAGCGCGTTGACGCCGGTGACCACAACGAACGTGCCGTGCCCGGTGTGGCCGATGATCATGCCGATCGGGATGGCGATCAATGCCGAGAAGACGACCGCAACGACGGTGTACTGCAGGTGTTCGAAGATGCGGGCGGCAAGGCCCGCCCGGCCACCCCAATTGGCGGCGGTGAAGATGTACGTCAGCGCCTGTTGGAGGAAGTTCATTGGGCGCCCGCCTTGGCGCGACTCGCCCGAACCCAGGGGGTGACCAGCCGCCCGCCGACCATGATCAGCGTGTCGACCACGATCGCGAGGACGAAGATCGCGATGATGCCCGCGACGATCTGATCGCTCTTGTCGGCTTGGTAGCCCTCGGTGAACCAGGTGCCCAGGCCGCCGATGCCGATCACCGAACCCACCGCCACCATCGAGATGTTAGTGACGGCCACTACGCGAAGGTTGGCGACAAGCACCGGAATCGACAGTGGAAGTGCGATTTTCAGCACCCGGGTGATCGGTGTGTATCCGACCGCGGTGGCGGCGTCCAGCACTGTGGCCGGTACCGCGTCGAGCGCCTCCGGCACCGCGCGCACCAGCAGCGCGGTGGTGTAGAGGGTGAGCGCGACGATCACGTTGGCCTCGTCGAGTATGCGGGTCGGGATGATCAGCGGCAGCACGACGAACAATGCCAGTGACGGGATCGTGAAGATGACGCTCGCGGTCACAGTCGTCAGCCGCCGCAGCGCTGTCGCGCGCTGCACCAACGCACCCAGCGGCACGGCGATCAGCAGGCCGATCAGCACCGGGATCAGCGACAATCGCAGGTGAATGACCGTCAGGGCCCACGCGGTGTCGAGATGGGTCAGCAGGTATCGCATCGGTCAGGCCTGTCTCTGCGACTCGAGCGCGGCCAGCACGTCGTCGGCCTTCACCCCGCCGATCACCCGTCCGGCGTCGTCCACGGCCACACCCAGCCCGGCCGGCGACGACAGCGCGGCGTCGAGTGCGAGGCGCAATGTGCCGTCCGGCCGGAACAGCGAGCCGCCCGCAATGGTGCTGTCGTAGAGGGAGTTGCCTCCGCGGTGCAGTTCCACGCCGCCGGCGCTGATCCACGCGTACGGCGTCCCGTCGGGCTTGGTGACCAGTGCCCATTCGCCGGCGGCGAGCGGGAGGCCGTCAATGTCGGCTTCGCGGACAGTCCGAATATCGTGCAGCGGCAGGCCACTGGCGTGGAAGAACTGCAGCCGGCGATAGCCGCGGTCGGCGCCGACGAACCCGGCGACGAAGTCGTTGGCGGGATTGGACAGCAGCCGAGCGGGCTGGTCGTACTGCTGCAGTACGCCGCCCGGCCCGAACACGGCGACCTTGTCACCGAGCTTGACGGCCTCGTCGATATCGTGGGTGACGAAGACGATGGTCTTGTGGAGTTCGCTTTGCAGCCGCAGCATCTCGGCCTGCAGTTCCTCCCGAACGACGGGGTCGACGGCGCTGAACGGCTCGTCCATCAACAGGATCGGGGGGTCGGCCGCCAGCGCGCGGGCCACGCCGACGCGCTGCTGCTGCCCGCCCGACAATTGCGCCGGGTAGCGGCTGGCGAGCTTGGGATCCAGCCCGACCCGCTCCATCACCCCGAGCGCGGCTTTGCGTGCGGCGCTCCGTGATTCGCCTCTGAGCACCGGTACCGTCGCGACGTTGTCGATCACGCGCTGATGCGGCATCAGCCCGGCGCTCTGGATGACGTAGCCCATGCCGAGCCGCAGCTTGACGGCGTCGACCTTCGTGACGTCGCGACCATCGACCGTGAGCGTGCCCGACGTCGGTTCGATCATCCGATTGATCATTCGCATCGAGGTCGTCTTGCCGCAGCCGGACGGCCCGACGAACACCGCGAGCGTGCCGTCGGGCACCTGCAGGGTGAGGCCGTCGACCGCGACCGTGCCGTCCGGGTATTCCTTGGTGACGTGGTCGAACGTGATCACCGCCGGCTCACTTCACCATTGGCTTGTTGAAGCCGTTGTCCTGCATCCACTTTCGGGCACCCTGGTCGGGCTCGACGCCGCCGTTACCCGAGACCGCGGTGTTGAGGTCGACGAGGGCCGCGGTGGTCAGCTTCGCGGAGACGGTGTCCAACACGGTCTTCAATTGATCGGACATCTTCTGCGACGCGACCACCGGCACGACGTTCGCGGCGAGGAAGTTGTTCTTCGGGTCTTCGAGGACCACCAGCTTGTTCTGTGGAATGGCGGGCGAGGTGCTGAAGATGTCGGCGGCGGTGACGGTGCCGTCGGTGAGCGCGCGCACGGTTGCCGGTCCCCCGCCGTCGCTGATCGCCACGAAGTTGGCCGGAGCGATGTCGAGGCCGTACTTCGCCTTGAGCCCCGGCAGTCCCTCCGTTCGGTTCAGGAACTCCGACGGAGCGCCGAACTTCACCTCCGGCGAATGCGCCGCGAGGTCGCCGATGGTCTTGAGATTCCACTTCTGCGCGGTGGCCGCAGTGACGGCCACGGTGTCGGTGTCCTCGGCCGGGGACGGCGTCAGCATCGACAGATCGCCGGGCAGCACGTGTAACAACGCCAGCACCACCGCATCGGGGGTGGTCACCGTGGTTTTCGGATCGAAGTACTGCAGCAGGTTTCCGGTGTAGTCAGGCACCAGGTCGATCGAGTGGTCCTTGAGTGCCGGGATGTAGGTCTCGCGGCTGCCGATGCCCATTTGGCGGCGAACCGTGAAGCCGTTGGCCTCCAGCGCCTGCGCATAGATCTCGGCGATGATCTTCGATTCGGGGAAGTCGGCAGAACCGACGATGATCGATTTCAGATCGCCCGAGACCGAACCGCCGCCCAGCGGGTTGGAACTCCCACAGGCGGCGGCCGTCAACGCGAAGATCATCACCAGCACCGCTGAGCGCCACCCGCGCATGCTCATCCAGCGACCCTAACCCGTCGGTGATTGACACTGGACTCACACAGGCAAAGATGAGGACATGACCAGCGACCCGCAGGTGCCGCCCGAGCAGCCACCGCGCCCGATTCCGGCTGTGCCCGCTGAACCAGCATCGGGTGTGGCGACACCCCCGCCGCCTGCTGACTCGGCGGTGAAATTCACCCGCATGGCCGCAGCGTGGTGGGCGCTCGCGGTCGGCCTGCTGATCCTGATCATTTTGTTGGTGTTCATCGCGCAGAACACCGGCTCGATCACGATCCACTTCCTCGGCTTGCAGTGGAGCTCTCCGCTGGGCATCGCGTTCTTGTTGGCGGCGGTGGGTGGCGCCCTGATCACCGTGCTGGCCGGCACCGCGCGCATGGTTCAGCTGCGGCGGGCCGCGAAGAAGAACTTGAAGGCCCACACACACCACGCAGAGAAAGCGAATTGACGCCGGTCAGGACGCGCCCAGCACCCGCAGCCCGGCGCTGATCAGCGGTGCGACCGTCTGCCCGACCCGATCGGAAGCGTCCACCTCATCGCCACCGCCGGCCATGCGTCTGCGAAAGTCGATTCCGGCCGCGATGATGGCCAATTTGAAATAGGCCAGCGACATGTAGAACGGCCAGTGCGCGAGCGGTTGCCCGGACATCTCCGAATACCGTTGCGCCAGTTCGTCGGCGGTCGGCAACAGCGGTGACGTCCACGCCGCGGGCATATTGATGATCAGGTCCATGGACGGGTCGCGGTAGACACACATCAGCGCGGCGTCGCTGAGCGGATCGCCCAGTGTCGACATCTCCCAGTCCACCACCGCGCGCACCACCGATGGATCGCGGGCGTCCAGGATCGTGTTGTCGATGCGGTAGTCACCGTGCACGATCGACGCCCGGCTTTGGAGCGGAACCGCCTCTGCCAGAGCGGAATGCAGGCGCCGGACATCGGCATCGCGCGGATCGTCGTCGAGCTTGACCAGGTCCCACTGCCCGCCCCAGCGCCGGACCTGCCTTTCCAGATAGCCGTCGGGTCTGCCGAAATCCGCCAGTCCGACGGCCACCGGGTCGATGCCGTGCAGGTCGGCGAGCACCCGGATGAGCTCGTCGACGCAGCCCTCGATGACGTTGGGGTCACCGAGCGCTTCCAATTCGTCGGCACCGCGGACCACGCGGCCGGGCACATAGTCGACGATCGCGAACGGCGTGCCCAGCACCGTTTCGTCTTCGCACAGCGTCACCGCCCGCGCTACCGGCACAGCGGTGTCACCCAGCGCGGCCACAACGCGGTATTCGCGGGCCACGTCGTGCGCCGACGGGGTCAGGCCGTGCAGCGGTGGCCTGCGCAACACCCATTTCGACGCGTCGTCGCTGACCAGGAACGTCAGATTCGAGCGCCCGCCCGCGATCAGCTCGGCGTGAAGTTCTCCGCTGCGGTCCACCCCGACGGCATGCAGGTGACGATCCAGTGCGGCGAGGTCGAGCCCGGCCAGGCCGTCGATGGTCACCGACCCTGTATACAGCTCAGCGCTGATTCCTGGGCAGCAGGTCCCACACATGCTCAGTGCCGTTGACGGCCGCCACGCTGGCGCGACCCGCGCGGGAGTACAGCAACCGCGTCACCGACGCGTAATCGATCGGGAACGACAGCAGCCGCGGTGTGCCGAGGATCTCGTGCAGGACCAGGTTGATCACGCCGCCGTGACTGAACACCGCGACGGTGTCGTCGTGATCGGCTGCCGCGACCAGATCCGCGACGGCGCCCGCCACCCGCGCGCGGAATGCCTTCTCGTCGACTCCGCTGGGCAGGTGCCCGTCGGCCATACGCACCCATTCCTGCGGGTTCTCGGTCCTGATGTGCTCGATCGGGATGTAGTGCGCCAGGTCCCGGTCGTATTCGGCCAGCCGGTCGTCGAGGTCAACGGCCAGGCCCAACGCGTCGGCAACCGGCTCGGCGGTCTGGCGGGCGCGGCGCTGCGGGCTGCTGACCACCCGCGTGATCGGATAGCGCCTCAACGCCTCCGGCAACCGTCGGGCCTGCTCGAAGCCCGGATCCGACAGCTCGGGATCCGACCCCTCGCCGACGACGCTGCGCAGCGGCAACGCGTGACGGATGAGCAGGAGTTGCATGTTCGGATCCTTCGTCGCCGGGGCAGTGCCACGATAGAACGATGCACCGATCGGGCGGCTCCTCTACGACTGGAAGTGGCTGTCGCTGTGGTTCAATCCGGTCAACACCGCGATGGGCAAGAATCCGCTGTACCCGTTCGATATCCCACCACCGGTGGTCGACAAACTGGGTTTCATCCACCGAGTAGTCCGTGAGGCCGCGACGAGATCGAGGAGTGCCGTCTGAAATGGGTTATGCCGATGAGTTGTTCGACCTGACGGACCGGGTCGTGTTGATCACCGGGGGCAGCCGCGGGCTGGGCCGCGAGATGGCGTTCGCCGTCGCACGCTGCGGCGCCGACGTGATCATTGCCAGCCGCAAGTTCGAGGCCTGCGTGGCGACCGCCGAGCAGATCGAGCGCGATACCGGTCGCGCCGCGATGCCCTACCAGGTTCACGTCGGCCGGTGGGACGAGCTCGATGGCCTGGTGGACGCCGCCTACGACCGGTTCGGCAAGGTGGACACTTTGATCAACAACGCCGGCATGTCGCCGTTGTACGATTCGCTGACGTCGGTGACCGAGAAGCTGTTCGACGCTGTGGTCAGCCTCAATCTCAAAGGCCCGTTCCGGCTTTCGGCACTCGTCGGCGAGCGGATGGTTGCCGCGGGCGGCGGCTCGATCATCAACGTCAGCTCCAGCGGATCGCTGCGCCCGGCACCCGACATGCTGCCCTACGCCGCGTCGAAGGCCGGTCTCAACGCGCTGACGGAGGGTTTGGCGAAGGCGTACGGGCCCACTGTGCGGGTCAACACGTTGATGGCAGGCCCGTTCCTGACCGACATCAGCAAGTCGTGGAATCTCGATCAGGCGACCGGAAGGCAATTTGGTCACCTGGCGCTGCAGCGCGCGGGAGAGCCATCCGAGATCGTCGGCGCGGCACTGTTTCTCGCCTCCGACGCGTCGAGTTTCACTACGGGCTCGATCGTGCGTGCCGACGGTGGCCTGCCCTAGCCGACAGCACGCGGAACGCGGTCGCGGTGCTGAGGCCGTATACGAGATGCGCGCTGAGGTCTTCCCAAAGCGTCTTCGGGTTGTATTTCCACGGCGGCTGATAGAGCCTGGCGGGCACCAGCACCGCGTATGACTGCAGCCAGACGCCCGCACCGAAAACCGGCCCGTACCACAAGCGACGACTGGTCATCAAGCCACTCACCAACCCAAAGACGCCGCCCCATCCCACTCCGGTGGCCCAATGGACGACGTTGTTGGTGAGGCGGGCCTGCTCTGCCGGCAGTTCGCGATGGAGAGTCCGCTCAAGGACGCGCCTGCCGAACTGGGCTGGGGCCGGGGCATTGTCCCAATTGTCGAGGCCGGCCGAGGTCTCCCAATCGGCGAAACCGCTGTCCCCGCCACCCCGTCGGTATCTGGCGTACCAGAGCAGGTCCATCGCGGCGGTGCCGACCGCACCGGCCAACGCGCCGCAGACAACCGCTCCGACAGGCGTCATGCGGACTCGCTTGCTCACCCGGCACAGCCTACGGCTACCGGCGGGCACCAGTCCGCCTGGCCACCGCGACGGCACTCAGCATGAGGAGGGCGAGCGCAAGCAACCACGGCAGGGCCCCGTGCTGGTGCACCCACACCGCGAGCTTGCCCTGCAGCCTTCCGACGGCGATGATCACCGGGTCACGCGCGTTGCCGTTCGCGCCGAACAAGCGCGCCTCGTACAGGCCGTAATACCCCACGTACGCACCGATCAGCAGCACCAGCATGCCGCTGATCGCCTTGACAAACGGCAGGATTCGCCGTGCCCTGTCAACCGTGGCGGAGTTCGCGAACGCGACGGCCACGGCCAGTGCTCCCACGACCAGCGTCATGCCAGCGGCGTACGCGAAGTAGACCAACAGACCCTGGACGTTGGGGCCGCTGCGCAGGCTCACCGCGGTGACGGCGAGGAACGGGCCGACGGTGCACGACAACGACGCGACGGCGTAGCTCATGCCGTAGCCGAACATCGAGCCGACTTGGGCGGTCGGAGCCCACCTGCTGTCCCGCGCAGACGGGGTGAGCATCCGAATCTCATGGCCAGACAGCAAGCAGATGCCAAGCGAGATAAGAACACCGCCGATCAGCACGGTGACGTACGGGAGGTACCGCTGGACCATCGAGGCCAACGACACGGTAAGCAGTCCAAATGTGGCGAACACCGTCAGAAAGCCCAGAGCCATGGCGATGGTCGCTGCCAGCGCTCGACCCACCGCGGGCAGCGGAGTGGTGCCCCCTCCCCGCACAACCAGCACCAGATACGCGGGCAGCATCGCGAAACCGCAGGGGTTCAGCGCTGCCACCAGTCCGGCGCCGAAGGCCAACCCGACAAGCCCCTGGTCCACGTTGCCCCTCTCGACTAGGTGAGGAGCGCCGCGTCGCCTGTCGGAACTCCTGCTGCGGCATGGCCACGATCAGCGGCGACGATGCACCGCGTCGGAAATCGGTAGTTCATCGGCACCCCCTGCGCGCCCAAGCCCAAGGTTGCGTGCTGCAGAGCACGCACTTGTTACACGGGGTTCGCCGCTTTGCCGTTCACGCGGGAGTCCGCTCGGTGCCGCGCTGCGGGCGGTTCGGGGCTAGGGCGTGATGATGTTGAAGTTCGGATTCCCGACGTCGAGCACGGCCAGGATCGACGCCAGCGCGTCCGCGTCACCGCTGATCTGCAGCCCGGGGGAATCGCGATCGCCGGTGGCAAATGCCAGCAGCCTCAGCTTGCTGTCCAGCGTGATCGTCGCGTCGGCCGTGGAGGAGTCCGCCGGTAGCTTCCGGTACACGAGCACGCCGTTGCGCAGCGTCAGGCGGTAGTTGGTGTCGATGTCGCGGAGCGTCACGTCGAGCTTGACGTCGAGATTCCATGCCCTTGGCCCGTTCACGCTGATCGCGAAGCTGTCGAACATCTGTTGAGGGCTGAGCTGAGACAGGACGGACATCGACGCGGCCTGCGTCGCGGTGCCGAAGTTTCCTTCCCGAAGTTCCGTCGCGCCGGAGAGGAAGAAGTTGCGCCACGTCGCGTTCTCGGCGCCGTAGGCCAACTGTTCCAGGGTGTCGGCATAGAGCTCCCTGGCTGCGGAATGCTCCGGGTCGGTGAAGATGATGTGATCGAGAAGTGTTGCGGCCCAGCGGAAGTCACCCTCATCGAACGCCTCTTTGGCGATCTCGACGACACGGTCGATTCCGCCGATAGCTTCGACGTAACGCTTGGCCAGCTGCTCTGGCGGGTGCGGCCAGAGCCGCGCCGGGTTGCCGTCGAACCAGCCCATGTAGCGCTGGTAGATCGCCTTGACGTTGTGGCTGACCGACCCGTAATAGCCGTGCGTGTGCCAGGCCCTCTCCAGCGCCGGCGGCATCTGGAACTGCTCGGCGATCTCGGGCCCGGTGAAGCCCTGATTCAGCAACCGCAAGGTCTGGTCATGCAGGTAGGCGTACAGGTCGCGCTGTGTGGACAGGAATTCGACAATGTCGTCACGGCCCCACGTCGGCCAGTGGTGCGACGCGAACGCGACGTCGGAGCGGTCACCGAAACGATCGATCGCCTCGGTCAGGTAACCGGCCCAGCCGCGCGGGTCGCGCACCAACGCGCCGCGCAGCGTCAGCAAATTGTGCAGGTTGTGGGTGGCATTCTCGGCCATGCAGAGCGCGCGGTAACGGGGGAAGTAGAAATGCATCTCGGCGGGCGCTTCGGTGCCCGGCGCCATCTGGAACTCGACCTCGACGCCATCGATGGTGTGCGTCTCGCCGGTCTCGCGGATGATCACGGTCGGGTTGATGACCGCCACCTCGCCGGTGGACGGCGTCTGCCCGAGCCCGGAGCCGACCTGTCCGCGCGGCCCGCGCGCGAGCAGCGTGCCGTACATGTACGTCGCCCGCCGCGTCATCGCGGTGCCCGCATAGACGTTCTCCTGCACGGCGTGTTCGATGAACCCCTCGGGAGCCAGCACGCTCACCCGGCCCGCGTCAACGTCTGCCTGGGTGGTGACACCGAGCACCCCGCCGAAGTGGTCGACATGGCTGTGGGTGTAGATCACGGAGACGACCTTGCGATCACCGCGATGCGCGCGGTACAGCTCGAGCGCCGCGGCGGCCACCTCCGTCGAGACCAGCGGGTCGATGACGATGATGCCGTTGTCGGTTTCGACGAGGCTGATGTTGGAGATGTCGAACCCGCGAACCTGATAGATGCCCGGAATCACCTCATAGAGTCCCTGCTTGGCCGCCAGCGTCGATTGCCGCCACAGGCTCGGATGCACCGACGTCGGCGCCTCGCCGCTGATGAACCCGTAGCTGTCGTTGTCCCACACCACCCGGCCGTCGGCGGCCCGGATCACGCACGGCTGCAAGGCCGCGATGAAGCCACGGTCGGCGTCGTCGAAATCTCTGGTGTCGTCGAATGGCAACGACCCCAGGTGCTCCTTGTGCGCCTGCTCAATTGCGGCCGTCGGCGGCTTCTGCGTCATTTGACCGACAGTGCCACCGCATACCCACTTTCACAGCCGAACGCGCAGGCTGTGGTGCGCTAATTCACGAAGTATTCGCACTAGCATCGCTGCCGTGACGTTCGTCGGGGTTATCGAGATCGTCGGCAAGGCGATCGACGCGACCGGCGTGGCCGTGATCGTCGGCGGTGCGGTGCTCGCGACCGCGGCGATCCTGGCGCGCCGTCGTCAACCGGCCGACACCCCCTACGAGTCGTTCCGCAGGCAACTCGGCCGCTCCATCCTGCTCGGCCTGGAGTTCCTGGTCGCGGCCGACATCATCAGGACGGTGGCGATCACCCCCACGGTCCAAAGCGTGCTCGTGCTCGCCGGGATCGTGCTGATCCGCACATTCCTCAGCTTCTCGCTGCAGGTGGAGATGACGGGGTCGTGGCCGTGGCAGAAGCGGCCGCAATCGTAGGCGCTCGTCAGCTTTTCGATCGAGCGGAATAGCCGGGGCCACAAGCCTTCCGCCGGAGACCACCGCGGAGCGGCCTTAATCATCCTGCAATTCGCCGGTTTTCGACGCTGTCGCGGCATCACAATGAGTCCGTATGACCACCTTTAGCTGGCGTGAGTGGGCGCAACGGGCATGGCTATCGGTGCGCAAGGAAACTCCGCCGCCACTGACCGCGCCCGACACCTACAGCGACGCGGAGATCGCCGCAATGCTGCGAAGTCTGGGCATGGCCTTGCTGGAGGTCGGCCAGCCCACCAACCTGGTGATCAGCCGGCTGCTGACGATCGCGGCGCGGTACACGTGCAAGAAGGTGCGGGTGGCGGTCCTGCCGACGATGCTGATGATCCAGATCGAAACAACGGGTTGCACCGAAATCCAGATGTCGACCCGTGTGACGGCCCGGCTCGACCAGGCCGGCCGCATCGACGACATCGTGGATCTGGCCGCGGTCGGGTCCATCACGCCCGCCGACGCGATGGCCGCGGTGGTCGAAGCCCGCAAGCTGCCGCCGCGGTTCGGATCGTTGCTGTCGATCGTCGGCCACGCCGTCGCAACGATCGGCTTCGGCATGGTGATCAACCCGACGTGGGCGGCGCTGCCGGGATACGCGTTGCTGGGCGCCGTTGTCGGCGCGGTACTCGTGATCAGTCGGCCGGTGCCCGCGCTCGCACCGATCCTGCCGACACTGTCGGCGTTCCTGATCACCGTGCTTGCGACGCTGTTCGTCGCTGATGCCGCCAACGACGGTCTGCTGCGGGTGATCACACCGGCGCTCGTCGCGATCCTGCCGGGCATGGCGCTCACCACCGGGGCGATGGAGTTGGCCAGTGGGCAGGTGGTCGCGGGCTCCACACGGTTGGTCTACGGGGTGGCCCAACTGATGCTGTTGGCGTTCGGCGTGGTGCTCGGAATTCACGTGGCCGGCAGGGTGGCGCCGCAGGAGGCATCGGCGCCGATGGGCGAATGGGCGCTTTATGCGGCCGTGGTCGTGATGGCGATCGGCTTCTACCTGTTCTTGTCGGCGCCGCCGGGCTCTCTGATCTGGCTGGTTCTCGCGATCGGGGTGGCGCTGATCGGGCAGCACCTCGGCGGCCTGTTCCTGGACAGGTCGCTGGCGGGGTCCATTGGCGCGTTCGCGGTGGTGCCGGTGGCGATGTTCGCGTCCAGGTTCAAGAGCGCGCCGCCGGGTGTCGTGATGATCCTGGCCGCGTTCTGGGGGCTAGTGCCCGGTGCGCTGAGCTTCGTGCGGTTCAGCCAGGCCGCCACCGGAGGTCCCGCGGATCTTGCCGCGTTGGCGGAGACGGTCGCGGCCCTGTTCGCGATCGCGCTCGGCACGTTGGTCGGCTGGGCGGTGTTCCGCAGCTTCACGAGCGGCGTGCACCGGGGTAGCGATCCAGGCGGTGCAGGGTGACGTCGCCGAGTTGGCCGTCGTCGACAGTGGCCGTCATGTACGTGCAGTACGGCTGCCGGCGGCGGTCGGTCGGCGAGCCCGGGTTGAGCAACCGGAGACCAGTGGCTGTGGTCGTATCCCACGGGATGTGGCTGTGGCCGAACACCAGGACGTCGGTTCCCGGGTAGCTCTGCGACATCCTGGCCTCGCGGCGGGCCGCCGGGCCGGTCTCGTGAACGACCGCGAAAAGCAGGCCGCCCAGGTTCACCTCGGCGACCTCGGGCAGCCGCGCCCGCAGCTGCGGACCGTCGTTGTTGCCCCAGCAGGCGACGACGCGGGCGGCCCTCGCCTCGAGCGCGTCCAGCAGCGCCGTTTCTACCCAGTCGCCGGCGTGCAGCACCACGTCAGCGCGCTCGACCTCGTGCCACACCCGGTCAGGCAGGCCGCGGGCGCGCGTCGGGACGTGGGTGTCGGCGAGCAGCAACAGCCTCATAGCGCCAGGAGCCTGGCCATCTCGGGGGTGATCTTCTGCAGTGCCTTCTGCGGCCGCATCATGACCTTGAATTCGACGATCTTCTCGTCGTCGTTCCAGTGGATGATGTCGACGCCGTTGACGTAGATGCCGTCGATCTCCGCGGCGAACTCGAGGACGGCAGAGCGGTCGGCGAACCATTGCTCGACATAGTGGAAGCCGGTGTTCGCGAACAGTTGGGCCGCGGCGGCCAGGTACGCGGCCGTCTTGGCCTTGCCTTCCTGCGGGGTGAACACCACGGGCGAGTAGAAGACCGCATCGTCTGCCAACAGGCCGTCCAGCTGTTCGGTCCGGCGGTGCTCGACGACGTCGATCCAGCGTTGGATCACGGTAGGTATCACGGGTCGATGCTGTCAGATCGCGCTCAGCGCGCCCGAACGAGGATCAACCGTTGGGAACCACTCGTACGTCAGACCACAGACGATCGGCGGTGGCGATCCCAAGAAACCAACGTCAAGCTGCGACTGCTCGCAGAACAGATCTCCACCGACTTTCGCGCCATCGCCGGCGAGCACACCACGGTCCCGGGGACTACCTACGACCAGCTGCTCCTCATCGCACACCTTCGAAGCCAGTCAGACTGAACGCAGCACCACCACCATCAGGTTCTTGGCACCTGCCCAAGCAGACACCGGGATCGGTGACGTCCGGTTTGCGCAACGTGCCTTCCCGCCTGAGCCGTCGGTTTGGCCCTTCAGCCAGGCTCCGCGGCCCAGAAGCGAGACTCAGCCGCCGGCTGGCGGCCGGTGTCGTTCGATCAGGGCGCGGCCCATCGCTTGGGCGCGGCGGGCAGCTTGAAGATCACCCTCGTCGGCGGCGATGATGGCGCCCTTCATGAGGATGTGCCAGGAGCGGGCGAAGTTGTCGACATCGACCAGGCCGGCCGCTTGGGCGCGCTCACGGACGATCGTGCGGATGTTGTCGAGATACTGGATGCTGGCTTGCCCGGCCGGATGCGCGGCACCTAGCTCGATCAAAACGTTGATGAACGAGCAGCCGTCGAAATCGTCACGCTTTTGGAACCAGTCGTGAAACACGTCGAAGATCGCCAGCAGTTGTTCCTCGGGGGTCTCACCGCGCAGCCGTGACTGCTGCTCCACCAGCCCCAGAGTCCACAATTCTTCTCGACGCTGCAGCACCGCCAAGACCAGGTCGTTCTTGCTCGGGAAGTGCCGATACAAAGTCGCCTTGGCCACCCCGGATACCGCGATCACCTCGTCGGTGCCCACGGCGCGAATGCCCCGCCGGGTGAACAGCCGGTAGGCGGTGGTCAAAATTCGCTCACGGGCCGTCAAGGTGGGCCCGATCTGAGTGACGTCGCTGATTTCCATCTGGACTCTTACCATACTCGCATAGACAGACCGCCCTGTCTCTGTTATGAAAGAAAGACTAGTCTGTCTTCTACACCGGAGGGCAGCGAGCCTCGTCTTCAGACCGTAGGGCGGGCAACCCCCATCGGCCTGTCTTCAAACGCGTAGGGCGGCCATCCCCATCTGGCGTTTACACGCCCGACGATTCGGAGTGACCCGTGAGCGTTGCCGTCGAATGTTCTCCACTTGCCCTCGCGTTGAGCGCCAATCTCGTCTCAGCGCTGGGCAACAAACACAGCTCCTTGAGGACCATCGCCGAGCGCAATGGCTCGACCGTGACCCTATACGCCGGCGGCGAAGTCGACGCCGCGAACGAGCACACCTGGCAGCAGCTGCTGCGCGAAGCCGCCGCGGCGACCACCCCACCCGGGCCCCTTGTAATTGACACCGATGGCCTCGACTTCATGGGTGGCTGCGCATTTACCGCACTGGCCGAGGAGGCCGACCGCTGCCGCTGCCGCGGCATCAGGATGTGCTTGGTCAGTCGCAGACCCATAGTGGGCCGAATCATCGCCGCCGCCGCACTAGGTTCGCGGCTACGCCTTTACCCCAACATGGACACCGCACTATCGGCGGCAGCTGCCGCGACATAACCCAGCCGTGAACATACGCGCGACGAGAATTCGCACACGCAGGGCCCACTCGAGCCATCCATCGTTCAAAGCCTGTGGCAGGCGGGGCGCTCAGACCGCAAAAGATCAGCCCGCATTTTGCCCGCTGGAGCACTCGCTGAGCCATCGGCAGCGTTTGTCGGGTTGAGCCCGGTCCCGATGGCTCGTGGTCGTACTTGCTCATTTACCTAGCTTCCCGGTCGCGCCAAAGTTGAGCCGCCTGTGCTCAATGCACCAACCGCCAGTGTTTATATACAATTGGCCGGCTTCGAGGCATTGCCTTTTCCTCAACCTGCGCCTTTAAATCTTGGATAATTCCTTCGTCGGTGCGTCTTTCGGAATTTTCCCAGCAGTAGTACTTGTCAACTTTTTCGATTAACCGTTGCGCAGTCGGGTCACTGAAATACCACTTCCCGGTCGACTTAATCGTGATATGAGCCCCCGGTCCAATATTAAACACCCATTGTTTCGGTTCTACGAGCCATTTAATGCCTTCGCTTTTGACGCCCAAATTCCGACAAGCGCGCGCAATCTCGGGTGCCGCCTTATCAATCACACCCGCATACCTTCTGCATGAGGCTATGCGTCGTTGTTGAAGCTCTGCTTTCTGGTCGGATGCTGCGCGTTGTTTCGTTTTTATCTCGTCATCGCACCCCACCATGAAATCCTTTCTGGAATTAAGTCTCTTGTTACGAAGCCCATTGTCGCGGTCGTGATGTTACCCCGCTGTAGCGATCCAGTGCTTAAGTTTGACGGGGTTCGCGTGCGCCTCGCCTCGAGGTTTGCCGGCGTCGGGCCGTCTGCGCTGCTGCTGACACGGTGCT
This sequence comes from uncultured Actinomycetota bacterium, assembly GCA_963811535.1. Lineage (GTDB taxonomy): Bacteria > Actinomycetota > Actinomycetes > Mycobacteriales > Mycobacteriaceae > Mycobacterium. Next base: position 2,761,834 of record CAWERF010000006.1, read on the forward strand.
GACGCAGGGAGCCGACCTCGGCCCCTAGGAATAGAAGTTGATGAACTAAGCGCGTGCTCTGAGCTAAGTTTTGAGTTGTGGGGCGGGCGGGACTCGAACCCGCGACCGACGCACTTGCATATGGCCTTTCCTCCAGGTGTCCCGTTGGCTCCAGTTTCCTTTGTCGCACAGAGGAAGTCCGATCTCAGCCGAGCTGGTCCGTGAGCCTCGAAATCCGATCAATTCTGTGTCATTGTCGCTGAATAAACGACGACTTGAGAGCGGATTTCGGACCCTATAATGCGATGGTGGCCGCGAAGTGATGACCTGGGCACAGAGCTGCCAGATCGGCGAGATGCCCGTTGAACACTCGGCCCAACTGATTTGACTCGTTTACCTGGATAGGCGGGGTACACTTAAGGTACGGATCCATGGCAGACCAAGGTCGGACCGGAAGAGAAGATTCCTCCTCTCGGCTGTGGCGCCCAGCACGGGCACCAGGCACCCACGCGAAGCAAGGCCCATCAACTGGGCACCGCGCGGTGGGCTTGCGTCAGGCGGGGAAATGTCTCCTGACGCCGAGGCCACATTTCACCGCGCATCACGCACGCTTGGTAACCAGGTCGTTGGTGCTTCGGACGGCCCTCCTTTTCGTTAGGAGCGCCGTCCGACTCGTGTGTTGCGCTGCTTGACTCAACGGGCGGGTACCTCGTCGGTCCATACCCTGAAGCTCGTCAATGTGGCGGGGCCGAAGGTGTTGCTGAGCGCGACGTCGGCGGCGTCGCGGCCGCGCGCGATCAACACCCTGCCGATGCGTGGCGTGTTGTGGCGCGCGTCGAAGGTGTGCCAATGCCCGTCGAGGAACACCTCGAACCAGGCAGAGAAATCCATCGGGTAGTCCACCGGCGGCACACCGATGTCGCCGAGGTACCCGGTGCAGTAGCGCGCAGGGATGTTCATACAGCGACAGAAGGCAACGGCAAGGTGCGTGAAATCGCGGCAGACGCCGGTTCGGTCGTAAAAGGCTTCCAGCGCTGTGCGAGTCATGCGCGCGTGCTCATAGCCGAAGGTGATATGTCTCTGGACGTAGTCACAGATCGCCTGAACGCGGCCCCATCCCGTTGGCGCCTGCCCAAAGAGATTCCACGCCGTCTCGGATAGCCGATCTGTTTCGCAATAGCGGCTCCCGAGCAGGAAGACGAGCGTGTCCACGGGCAGGTCCGGCACGCGAATCTGTTGCGCCTGAGGAACGATGACGTCGGGGAGCCCAGTGTCGTGGACGAGCGCATCGGCCGAGACGCGGGTGCGGCCCTTGGGCGCAACAATGCGGGTGCACCAGTTACCGAAGCCGTCACGATAGGCTGCCATCGGGACCGGCGGGTCGACCACCAGGTCGTCATGGCCGACGAGGTCGGACACGCGGGTGAAGTGGACGTTGAGGTTCAATATCATCGGGGTTGGCTGCGGGCAGTCGTAGATCATTTCGAAGCCGACATGAATTTGCATCATTTGTCTCCGTTATCCGGCAGGTGAGGTCGGGCATGGCCGGTAGCGGAGGTGGTGGAAAAGATTCTCACTGGCGCTAGTTGGCGCAGGGCATGAATCATGGCGGGCTCAGGCGGTACATGCCGTGCTTAACGAATCGATCAGCACGCGCCGCAACGCCATCCAGCGCCGGCCCGCGGCGAAAACTATGCCCTGGTTGACTTCCAGCTCGATTCCGACGTAGTCGCTCGGCGCGAAGCGCAAGCGCAAGTGCGACGTCAACCCGTCTCCTTTGCCCGCATAGGGGTAATTGCGGCGTACGCGAAGCTCCGGGCCGATTGCCGCAAGCGATTCCTTCCAGCGGGCGCACACCTCGGCCTCCCCGCGCCGACCGGGGTGGTAGAGCAAACCCACATCGGCGCCGCGCACCCTGCCATCGAGCTCCGCGGTAAAGCTGTGCGACGAAATGTGGATCACGCGATGGCCGCGCGACACCGCGTGCCCGACGAGACACTCGACCTGCACGCGATAGGGCCGGTAATACCGTTCGACGATCTGCGCCCGGGTCTGGGCCGCCGCGGCGCGTGTCACCGCCGAAAAAAGTTGTGGGTGGCCGATCGAGCGATTGAGATCGATTAGCAGACGGCTGACAGTCGACGCCACCAGCGGCGCCCGGCAGGCACTGGCGAGTGCCTTCGCCATGACCAGCGAACCTGGATCGTAGCCACGGTGGGAATCCAGCAGCGCCCTTTGCCCACGAAACAGCCGCCGATAGGGCGCCGGTATCCGGTTACCGCCGTGTTCACAGGTGATGATGAAGGTATCCATTCGTGACAACCCGTCACCAGCGCAACTCGGGCAACTGGCGAAACACCTGCCGCACACCTTCGCCCCATTCGTCGCTGAGCGCGGTGAAATAGGGGTCCCCCTCATCCAATCGCCGCCGCCACTGCACTTCGAGGCTGTCCCGTTCGTAGCAAATCAGGTCGATCGGCATGCCCACCGACAAATTGCTGCGCATGGTCGAATCGAAAGACACCAGTACACACTTCGTGGCGTCTGCAAGGGGCGTATGTTGCGTAATTACGCGGTCGAGGATCGGCTTTCCGTACTTGGTCTCACCGGTCTGAAAGAAGGGCGTGTCGATCCCGGCTTCGATGAAATTGCCCTCGGCATAGATCCGGAACAGGCGTATCGGCTCGCCGCCGATCTGCCCACCGACGATGAACGAGGCATTGAAGCGGATGTTGTTCTCTTCCAGGTACCCGGCGTCGCGTTTCTCGATATCGCGCATCGCGTCCGCGACCAGACTCACGACGTCGAACATCGTCCGGGCACCCAAGAGATTGGTGGCCGCGTCGCCGTCAGCACAGCGCTGCGTCAATACGCTGATGACGGCCTGAGTTCCGGCCAGATTTCCCGAACTCAGCAGAACGACAACGCGGTTGCCGCGACGCTCGAATACCGTCATCTTGCAGAACTTGGCGAAGTTATCCACGCCGGCATTCGTACGAGAGTCCGAGGCGAAAATCATGCCCTTGTCGAGCATTACACCGATACAGTAAGTCACGCGACGCCGTGCTGAATCAGGCCCGCGCCCACGTCATAAACAACGGCTGGACGTCTGGGGCGTTGTAAGGGTGCCGATCGAGCTGAGAAACTCTGTGAAACAGTCATGGCCATCCCGATGTGCAGACGATCACCCGGCATGTGGGGGCCCCGGAGCCAGCGCTCCTGGAGTTCTGCGGCGGACAGCCGAACTCGTCCCCAACCAGCTGAGATTCTCAGCACCCTCGACGTTACACCCCGTCGGGACGCACCCGGTTGAATCGGGCTCGGGGCGAACCGCTCCCACCGCTTGCCTGCGGTGGATGTACGCAGGTGCGAGTTCGCGCACCTCGGACTGCCGCTACGGGCCCGAGGTCCAGAACTGGGATCGGCAGTAGTCTTAGCGTGACCCCACCCTGTGGCGGTTGGGCTGCAGGGTATGTCGTCGGGCTCTGTATAGGGATGCCGGGCCCCGAGCTGGACTAAACGAGCGCAGGTTACAACGGATGACCGAGTTCACCGAGGGCGTCGACAGCACCCCAGCAGGGTCGCCGACCTCCGAACAGGCCGGCGCCGACGCCGCCGACCTGCAGGCCGCGATCGGCGACTTGGCGGGTTTGGTGGCTGGCAGTCGTGGATTGCCTGAGTTGTTGGCCGAGGTGGCGGCATTCGCAGTGCACGCGATCCCGGGCGCCGAAGGTGCCGGGGTGACCCTATTGCGGGTCGACCGGATCGACAACATGGTTGAAGCGTTGGCGGCGAGTGCGCCGTTTGTTGCCGAAATCGACGACATCCAGTACGTCACCCTGCAGGAGGGCCCCTGTATCACCGCAGCGCTGGAGCGCCGGACGGTGCGGTCGGGGTCGCTGGGCGGCGAGAAGATGTGGCCGCGGTTCGGCCCCCGCGTGGGCAGGTTGGGCGTGCACAGTGCACTGTCACTGCCGCTGCTGCTGCCCGATCAGGTGGTCGGGGCGATCAACGTCTACGCCCACGACAAGGACGTCTTCGATGAGCACGCCGCCGAGCTCGGGGAGCTGTTCGCCAAGCCCGCGGCGGTCGCGGTGCACAACGCTCAGGTCCTCGCCCAGGCGATGGCGCTGACGGTCCAGCTGCAGACCGCGCTGTCGACGCGACCGGTGATCGATCAAGCGATCGGCCTGCTCCGCGGACGCAGCGGGCGCAGCGCCCAGGACGCATTCGCTCAGCTGCGGGCAATCAGCCAAGCCGAACACCGCAAATTGGCTGACGTGGCACAACGCATCGTCGATGAAGCGGTCCGCCGCGCCCGCGCCCGCCATAACCCGACCTGAGTCCCCATCGCCATGTCGAGGTGTCGTTGCGCTGCGTGTCGCGCGTACGGTTGACAGTGGAGGCACAGTCCCGGGGAGCGGTCCTGACCTGCATCCTGGATCCTCCACCGTGCACGGCGACTCGCCCTGCTCGGCCTTGGCAGGCTCGATTGGCGCTCGGGAGCGCCCAGCGGAGCACTCAGCTCGTGAAGATCACCGCGGCGATGGCCGCCGCTCTGGCCATCCTGACCGAAGCGCTGGATGAACACGGCACCGACATCGCGCACAGCCTGCACCGGTTGACTCTCGACGCCGCAGCCGCCGTACCGAGCTATCTTGGTCTGAGCGTGGTTGTGTGCCATAGCAATCCCCCGTTCACCTTCACCGCGCTGGCCGACGGGGCCCTAGCCCGCGAGATCCGCACGTCGCTGCACGTGCTGCTTCCAGGCATCGGTGAGCGCCACGACCCGGCGCCGGTGGCCCTCATCCTCTACGCCGGGGCGCCGGGCGCCTTCGTCGACCTCGCTGCGGATCTGGCCTGGCTGACCGCACGCCCCCTAACCGATTTCATTCTCGACGAGCACCTCACCGTCCCCGCCCGAGCGGACACCGCCGCTCAACTACACGCGGCGTCAGACATCAATCAGGCCATCGGCGTTCTGATTGGCCGCGGTTACACCCCCCACCACGCCCACCGGCAACTCGACACCCAAGCCGCCAACAACCGAACCGACCGACACGCCGCTGCACGCTTCATCCTCGACAAGATCACCACTGCCGACAATGACCACCGGCCCCTGTTCCGCGGACTATGAGGACCAGGGCATCGGCGGCGACGAACGGGTAGGGGCCGGCCTCCGGCGGTCTGGTGCGGAAGGCTTCCACGGCGGCGTCGAGTTCTTTGCCCATCGCCGACCCCGAGCGTTTCGACGAGCTAGTCCATCCGCCGCGTCGAGACGCCGAGAACATAGTCAGGTGGACACCACGGTGGTCAGCGCCTGCTCGGTGGGTTTGCGGCGCTCCAGCACGCAGTCCGGGAAATACGAACCGTGCCGAAGCATTGCGATCGCCAATCCAATGTGCCTGCACGCGTGTCGAATTCGTGGTGACGGTGCTCGTTGCGCTGGTTGGTGCGCCCAGCGCTGCGTTGGCCCTACCCGGCACCAATCAGGGCGTCGGCTTCGGCCCCCATCAGGGTTGTGAATGAACGTGGTCGACAGCTCGATAGCCGTAGACGTCCGGCGTTCATGAAGGCGCTCACCGTCATCAGCGGTCATGACGACCCGCCCATTTGGCCGCGAATTGGGCAGATCCTTCGAATCGGCAACGCACGGCTTGACACGATCACGTGTGCGAAGCACCGGTATCACCCAGTCTCCGCTGGTCCGTGATCATCTGGTCCGAACGCGGGAACACGGCCACCAGGATGCGAATTCAAGCCCGGTCGATGACCGGGTAGAGGCCCTCGGGTTTGGATCAGCTGGCGGCGTTAGGCGGGTGGGCTGGCCGATGACCTGAAGGCTTCGCCGACGCATCACGGCGAATCTCGATTCCGTCGGGCACAAAGCGAAGTACGGCACCGTAATACCACTCACGCGGCCCTGCCCGCCAGCCGCCTTGAGGTGCTCGCCGATGTCGGCCACTTCCCGCAGGTCGAAGCTCCGACCGCGGTGGCGGAGATTATTGACGACTTCATCGCCACAACTATGCCGAATGCTGATGTGTCAGTTCGAAAATCGTGATCGGGCGATCGTTGACCGGTCTTTTTTGGTCACCCCTGACGATCGAGGTGTGCGAGTGGCCAGCAGTCTGAATCCGCGGGCCGCAGTGAATTTTGGTATATCGGGCCATGGCGAATCGTTCAAAGACACCGTTTTGGGCTATCTGTTTCGCGGCGGACGACGAGCTATGCCGAGACACAGGCCCCCTCTTCAGCGAGAAGATGGACCGGCCTCAACGGAAAGTTCGAATCGAGCTGAACGGGCACACATCTACCGTGCCACCTGCCACCTGCCACAATGCGGGCAGCGCACCACATCGGTATACCGATCTTCTCTAGCGATGACTTGATCCCGCATGAGCCCGGAGCTATGAATTGGTTTCGCCTACGAGTGCTTGCGGCGTACTTCCTCCCCACCGCCGGTTACACATAGGTGCATCACCGCGGCCGCCGCGGCCACGCACGCGTACGGTGTCGTGGGGTGTGTCAACTAGGCGATGGCGCACCGCTGTTACACCTAAGCCGTCGGCCCTTCGACGCGTTGGTTGCGGCGCCACTGGCGGACCGTCGCGATCGCTGTCTTGAGCCCGCGCCGGCGCCCGGTCGCCGTGTCGGTGCCCGCGAAACCGGGCCCCAGTTCAGTAAACATCCGCTCGCTGCGGGTCTCCGCTGCATCGTCGGCGGTATCGGACAGGTAGGTGTTCGGCAGCGACAGCTTGGCGATCGTCCGCCACGCCTTGCCGTACTGCAACAAAAACGAGCCCGACGTGTAGGGCAGGTCGTACTTGTCGCAGACCTGGCGAACCCGCACCCCAATCTCGGCAAGCCGGTTGCTGGGCAGGTCCGGGTACAGGTGATGCTCGATCTGGTGGCAGAGGTTGCCACTCATGAACCGCATCGCCGGGCCGGCGTCGAAGTTGGCGCTGCCCAGCATCTGGCGCAGATACCACTGGCCCTTGGTTTCGCCGACCATGTCGGTCTTGGTGAACTTCTCTGCGCCATCAGGAAAGTGGCCGCAGAAGATCACCGCGTTGGCCCACACATTGCGGATCACGTTAGCCACAACGTTGGCTTTCAGCGTCGATCTGTAGGTGGCGCCCGGCGACAGCGATGTCAACGCGGGGAACGCGACGTAGTCCTTGACCACCTGCCTGCCGGCCTTGGCCGTGAACTCGCGCACCTGCAGGAGGGTGGTGTCGCGGTCCGACCCGCTCTTGAGGACCTTGCTTAACTCTATGAGCTGCAAGCCAATTCCCCACTCGAACCCGAGCGCGAGAATCGTATTGAACACCAGGTTGCCGATGTTGTAGCCCCTCCAGGGCTGGTCGCGGGTGACCCGCAGGATGCCGTAGCCCACGTCGTCATCCATGCCGAGGATGTTGGTGTACTTGTGATGCTGGAAGTTGTGGGTGAACCGCCAGTGTTTGGACGCCCCACTCATGTCCCATTCCCACGTCGACGAGTGGATCTCGGGATCATTCATCCAATCCCACTGGCCGTGCATGACGTTGTGGCCGATCTCCATGTTCTCAACGATCTTCGCCACGCCCAGCGTCACGGTCCCGGCCCACCAGGCCGACCGTTTGGAGCTCGCCGCCAGCACCACCCGGCCCGCGACCTCCAGCGCGCGCTGCGCCGCAATGGTGCGGCGAATGTAGCGCGCGTCGCGCTCACCACGGGAGTCCTCGATGTCCTGGCGGATCGCATCAAGCTCAACGGCCAGGTTCTCTATGTCGGCGTCGGTCAGGTGAGCGAACGCCGCAACGTCTGAGATTGCCATCGTCTCCTTGCTTTCCGCCGATCCACCGCACCCGCGCGGCGAGTCATCCGCAGCCGCGTCATCGACAGGCGAGGCCGCGAAGTCGATGGCGTGTTGCGACGAATGCCGGCCGCGGACTTGAGCCGCAGACGGTTAAAGGTTCTGCGGTTCTTTGTCGGTGGAGGCCGGTGTTTCATCAGTCGGGGCGGCCGGATCCAGTTTTTCTGCCCGGTCCCACTGCTCGTTGAGGTGGTCGCGGGAGGTGGCTGCCTCGCTGCGGTGGGCGGCAGCCTGCTGTTGCAGACCGGAGGCTTGGGCCGCTTTGACGTCGGCTTCGGCCTGGGTGGCGCGGGCCTTGGCGGCGGTCTCGTCGGCGAGTGCTTCGCGCTGCCTGACCCTCAGTGTTTCCTCCGCGGCCTCGCCGCGGATGTTCTCGGCTTCGACGTGGCGCTGATGCTTGCGCGTCCTCTGCGCCAGCCATACGAGCACAGCGGCAAGCAGAATTAACCCGACCGCGGCGACGACGATTACAACAATAGTGGTGGTGCTCATGTTGTTTCCTTGGATTGGTTGTGCATGGTCAGTGGTTCGATCGACTGTTCGGCGGCCGTTGGCCGGCCGCTGGCCCGTCGATGAGGTGCAACGGGGGTGATCAACTGTGCTGGGGCACAAGGCAGGTCGTGGCCTTGGGGTTGGCACCGAAATAATTGAGTAATCCGGCGATCACGGTCACCGCGATCGTTCCCCCCGGCACAGTTTTGCGTCACGTGGGTGAACTACCCGCGCTGGCCGGCCGCGACCACGCCCACGATCAGCCACACGATCACCAGCAGCCCGATCAAACGCATGATGAATCTCCTTGTCTCTACGGCGGTCGAGGTGCGACCGGTCGCATGAGGTGTTTTGTGGTGCGGCACAGCATGTGCCGCCGCGCCGGGCCCCAGCCGCGTGTCGTGTGTGTGGCGTTTAGTAGTAGTGGCGGCGCCCACCGACGGCGTGTCCCATCCGTCCCATCAGCATCAGGAGCAGACCAATGACCAGGAGGATGATCCCGATGACCAACAGAATATGGGCGAAGGCGAAGGTAGGGACGAGGCTAGGGAGGAGCAGTCCCAGGACGATAAGGATGATGCCGAGAACGATCATGACGATTACCTAGTTTTCTGTGCAGATGTTTGGGAGGAGGGTTGCCGGGTCAGTGACTGCAGGCGTCTTCAGGGTGGCCCCTGCCTGTTTGCCCTTGCGGGCACGGCACGTGCATCCGTGAGCGGCCGGGTATTCCCGGAGCCACCGGCACGGTTCTTTGTCGCCTGGTCGCCGGTTAAGAGTGGGGCATCCGACGCGCACGGGCTAGGCGACCGCGGAGTGCGCGGGTGCCCAAATTCCGAGCTAACGGGGGGAATGAGCAAGGTATGGATACTGTCTTGACCGCGACGGTTGGACATCGGCATGTACGGCGCGAGCTGACGCTCATCGAGTTCAGCGGCGGACGGCCGGACTCGTTCCGAACTGGCTGAAAGACCCAGCAACTAAAACACTACACCTGGCAGGAACCCCCCGCTAGATCGGCGAGGCGACGTGGCAGACAGGAGCCTGGCTGGCGAAAGGCTCCACGTCCGACCGCCCCGTCTGAGTGATGTTTCGTGCAGTCCCATGCGATCTGCCCAACGACGTTGGTCGATCTCAGTTCCGTTCCGCGTCAATGCTTCCCCGCATCGACTGCGACAAAGCGACATCCACCCTGGTCGGTCAGAACGCGCCCTGTCGACGGTGCTTCCTACTCGCCAGCGATGGCGGTTACACGAGGAGGACGGATCCAAGAAACGCCGGCATGGGCGTGCCGCGCCCGGTGTCCCACGCCGTCAGCAGAGCTTGGTGTGCTCGGACTTACCCGGGCCCACTGGCGTTGTCTCCCTGTCACATTGGTGGGCCTGCCTCTGGGCCTGCCAGCGGGATCGTCAGGGGTCGGTGAGGACTGTCGAACTGGACGCCGGCGGTCGGCTCTCCAGGCACTTGTTGGATATCAATCCCGGGCACCGCCCCGCTGGGCGTCTGATGGTCGCGACCGCGCCCAGCCGGCCAATGGTCCATGGGGCGTGGCGGCGATGCGCCGGGCTTGATGCATGTCGCCCAGTGCGACGACGGGCCGCCGGCGCTGGACCTCTCAAAACCGCCCGCACGGCGGCTCGCTTCCGTGGGGTGTAACGTCAGCCAAGTTGAGACTCTCAACCAGTCCGGGATGAGGCCAGCTGTCCGCCGCTGTCCTCGCAGAGCAGTAGCTCGCGCCGAACAGGCCGGTGACAACCGCACGTCGGGGATCACCATGAATGCTCGATCCGCCCCCGCAATAGTTCGACAGCCCTGTGCCGCCCAGGCTGGAGTCGTCGACTGCGTCATGCACCGGCCACCAACCCGCACGCGGTGACTCATGACGACTTCTGTATCCGCGCCGCCGGACGGTGGCTTTCTTTCCCAGCCATGGGAGAGTCACACCGCACGGTTAGCCAGTCGTCGGCTGAGGTCGTCGGTAGCCGTCATCTGCGCCCACGGCGACATCGACGCATCCAACGCTGACACTCTTACCGAGTACACGCTGGGACATCTGATGCGTTGCCGCGGCCTGATCCTTGATCTGCGCGGCCTGGATTTCTTTGGAACTGAGGGCTTCTCGGCGCTGCACCGGGTCTCCGTCTGCTGCGCGCGCGCCGGCATAGGTTGGGCAGTAGTGCCCGGTGAGGCGGTCTGCCGGGTGCTGCGGATCGGCGACCCACAGGGCTTGCTACCCGCCGCGGGCACCGTCGCGGCAGCGATGGCCACCTTCGGCGACCAGCCTGACCGTCCGCCACAGCCCGTCGCGAGCCGCAGCAACCCGGGGCAATACTGGAGATGCGAACGCACGGTGTGCTTGGTCTGCGGCGGTACACAACAGGTCCGGCACGAACAGCGGACGTTGACCGAAGCGATCGCCACGCTCGATGGTCATGCCGGATCGGCGGTGGTTGACGCTGACCAGCGTGATGTCGCGGACGTCGCAGTGCCCGTGACTGACGGCGAGCTGAGGGCGCGCTTCGAGCGCGACGCGATTCCGTTGCTCGATCAGCTTTATGGTGGCGCGCTGCGGATGACGCGCAATCGCGCCGACGCCGAGGACCTGCTGCAGGAAACGTGGCGTCACGGTCCTACCATCCTTCGATGAACGCCAGCAGGTTCCGGTTGACCCGCTCCCGGTGTGTCAGATATAGACCTTCGGCGCGTTCTCATAGACGACCAATCGGCAGTCCCGCCACAAGCCCCGAAATGGGCCGACGGTACGTGGGCTCGCGAGCCGCAGCAGGGTCAGCCCGACGCCCGACAACCCAGCATCAGAGAGTCGTTCGGATCATCGCATCTGACACCGGAATACCACCGCCGGTGTTGCAGCCATCCTTCAGCGAGCTCGGTACCGGCAGCTAGGGCGGCGTCTTCATCACGGAGATGCCGAACAGACTGGCGGTGCCCGCGAGCACGATGCCCAAGAGCAACAGGGCTGGGCCTATCCATGTGAGCAGGGTCCATGTCAGCCACGCGCGACCACTCCCGATTTTGGACTGGTAACCAGCCAGGATGCTTGTCGCCCCCTCGAGCTTGCGGAACCGGAACTCGGCCTGGAACAACGGCTCGTAGAACGACTCGTCTCCCTTGGCGGCCCGGCGCGCGTGCATGTCGGTGTCGGTAACCTGCTCAAGCTCTGCGAACCAATAGTCAAGCCACGCGAGGTTCTTCTCGGCGCGAACCACGTCGCGGCCACGAGGACTCCACCGGAGAACTGCAACAGGCGCGCCCGACTGCACATACAGCCCGGTTGGGGAGCGCAGCCAGTGCAGCACCGCTGGCCAGGGCACCGACCTCAGCAGGACCAGGGCCCCGAACACCAAGCCGATGCCGCAGAGCGCACCGATAACCTGCCGCGCGGTCCCTCTCCCCATGGGCCCCAATGCTGCCCGCTACCTCGCGGGCAGTGGTGGATAACAGCCACTTACGGTCGTAGCCGATCAAGTCCACTCGACCCGTCGCACCATCGCCTCCAACTGCGAACATTGCCACTGTTCTCGTTTTGTCAACCGGAATGCGGGTAGCCAACTCCTCAACGCCCGCATAAACCGATCGCGCCGCAACAACCCCTCGGGGCGCCCCGGCACATTGGCCGGCACCTTCGGGTCCGGCGGTGCGGCCCTCGTGTTGCGTTATCGAGCTGCCTGTCAAGTGTCAGTGTTGCCGCCACCCGCCACTACCGCCGGCCACACAGCGCCGCTCCAGACACCCGGCGACGCGACTAATGGGTATGGGTGTCGGGCTGCTGCTGACTGCGCTGAGCGGGAGTGGGCGCCCGCTGGGCTAACCCACTCGCGGGTAGCGGTCAGACGGCCGCGTGCTGCGGTTCGACAGCCGCGCCGTTCGCGGGCTCCCCGTTGGCTGCTGCCTCGGCCGCCGATGGCATCAGGGGTCTGGCCGTGGCCGTCAGGGGTGTGATGCCGTGCGCGGCAGCACTTTCTCTGGCGAGGAAGGTGCCCAGTTCACCGATCGCACTCATTAACGGCGCCGGGAACACAATCGTGGTGTTCTTCTCCACGCCGACTTCGACAAGCGTTTGCAGGTTGCGCAGTTGCAAGGCCAACGGGTGCGCCATCATCGTGTCCGACGCCTCGCCTAACGCGGCCGCGGCCATCGATTCGCCTTCGGCGGCAATAATTTTGGCTCGCTTTTCCCTCTCCGCTTCCGCCTGGCGAGCCATCGCCCGTTTCATGCTGTCGGGCAACTGAATGTCTTTGAGCTCGACCAATGTCACCTCGACACCCCATTCGAGGGTGGCGATGTCGAGGATCTTTCGGATATCGGCGTTGATCGTGTCGGTCTCCGACAGCGCCTGGTCAAGGGTGTGCTGGCCGACGACCTTACGCAGCGTGGTCTGCGCGATCTGATTGATCGCGGCGTTGACGTTCTCGATGGCGATCACCGATTTCACCGCGTCCACGACCCGGAAGTAGGCGACCGCAGAAATGTCGACGCTCACGTTGTCGCGGGTGATAATGCCCTGCGACTGGATCGGCATCGTCACGATACGAAGCGACACCCTGACCAGCCGATCGACGACCGGGATGATCACCGCCAGACCGGGATCCTTCACCCCCACCACCTTGCCGAGGCGGAACAACACACCCCTCTCATATTGGGTCACCACCCTGATCGACAGCGCTAACGCGATCAGGGCGACAACGAGGAGCACCACAACCAGGACGATCAAAACTTTCATAACATGTCCTTACATAGATGATGACGAACCGAAGTTCGGTAGCGAAGGGTTGCCGGGAGCTCGGTCGTGGGCGTCATCTGGACGCGGCTATCAGCTCTGAGGTTTCGTGAGGGCAGCGGACCACGGCGTTTCGGCTATCTGTGCGGCCGGATCTAGTGCGTTATGGATTGGGTTGGGGCACCAGCCGGGCTGGCAGGTCAGCGTTTGCAGGTCAGTGTTTGAACGCGTCTTTGACCTTGGCCCCCGCCTGTTTGGTGTTGCCCTTGAACTGATCGAAGCGTCCCTCGGTGCGCAGGCGGGTGTTGCCGGTGGCGCGGCCGAAGAACTTCTTGGTGGCGCCTTTGGCGGCTTCGGCCTTGTGGGAGAGCTTCTTAGCGATGCTCATTGCGGATTCCTTCGTTTTGGGTGATCACCGACCGCGGCTGCGGGCTGACGGTATCGACCGGGGTTGGGCGCCTACCGGGGGCTGTCGACGTGCGTGGCTGTCGGTTGGCGACCGCGCGACCAGCGACCCAGCAGGGGAACCCTGGTGCGCCGGGTGGTGGCCGCCTGCGGGTTCACCGGTGCGCCGGCCTGCTGGCTGTGTTCGAGCCGTTGGTCGCGGTCCCGGTGCAGAAACGCGGTTTCGCGTTGGGACCGGGCGAGGTCGCGTCGGGCGTCTCGGCCGCGGCCCGCGGTGCGCAGCGCGCCGGCCAGCAACACGCTCAGCCCCAGCATCGCCAGCGCGCCGATCACGATCCCGAACAGAAACAACGTGCCGGTCGAGCCGGTGACGTGATAGCCGAGCACCGAGAAGTTTTCGGTCAATGGGTGCGCGGGTCCGGCATTGGCGAGCACGCCGGTGACCCCGACGATCACCGCGACGAGCAGAACAACTAATCCAACGATGACGATCATGTCGAGGCCTCTGATCTGGTGCTAGATCCCCAGTACACGCCCCATCCGCGCGACTGTCAACACTGTGAACACACTGTAGACCGCACTGTTGTTCTACGATGTAAGTGCCTGATGCCCGGGTGCTACTTCGATGACCGAAGCAGAAGGGTGAAGGGAAATGCAGCGGCCATGACCAGACAGCCGACCGGGCCCCCCGCGCGCGCTGACCACGCCGACCCGCCCGTCGCGGTGCCCGGCGAAGACAGCGATCAGCTCACCCGGTCAAAAATCCTGCAGACCGCGCTGCGAATCATCGACCGCGACGGTGTGGACGGATTGTCCATGCGCCGCCTGAGCGCAGCGCTGGGCCGGGACCCGGTGATGCTCTACCGGCATGTCCCCAACAAGGCCGCACTGCTCGACGGCGTCGCCGAGATCGTGCTCGCGCAACTAGCGGTGGACACCGCCGACCCCGACTGGGCCACCCAGCTGCGCACCGTCGCCCACCACTTCCGCCAGTTGGCCCTGGCGCACCCCAACGTGGTCCCGCTGCTGGTCACCCGACCGTTGGCCACCCCGCTCGGGCAGCGCCCACCGGGAATGCTGCGGCCCCTCGAAGACGTCCTCGCGCTGCTCACATCCGTCGGATTCACCGGCGACGACGCCCTGCACATCTACCGGGTGCTGTTCGGCTACCTGTATGGCCACATCCTCAACGAATTGCAGGAGGTCATCGAGCGACCCGAGGAAACCGACCACGTACTCCGCCTCGGTCTGCACCGGCTGGCGATCACCGAATTCCCCCTAATGCGTGCGCTAGCACCAGCCCTAGCATCCTACGACGGCGCCGCCGAACTCGACCGCTTCCTCGATCTGCTGCTGCCCGGCCTGACCGCCACCCCCACCGACCCCGACGGGTCACCCCCATCCAGATGAGACGGCGCGAGCCGCCTGGCCTGTTATCGCTGCTGGCAGAAAAAGGACACGGGTTCATCGGAGTTGCTGTCGGTCACCCAGGGCGGGGTCGATCCGGGTCGACAGCGCATCACCGTGCTCCGCAAGGGACTCGGGAGACGCAAGGGCTGCCGCCCTCGTGGGATGCGTTCGTGTAGCTGCTCTTAGCCCTTCGCCGCCCGCTGCGGCGCGGGGACGACCACCACGGGGCACCGCGAGTGGGACACGACGTGGTGGCTGACGGAGCCGAGCATCGCCCCGACAAATCCGCCGTGTCCGTGAGAGCCGACCACCATCATGTCGCATCCGCTGACGCTCTCGAGCAGCACTTGAGCGGCGTGTCCTTCCACCGTCTCCTGCGTGATTCGCACCGGATCCGTCGCGCTTTCCGGGTCGGATTCGGTGGCCTTGCTGACCGCGGCGGCCAGCAGCTCGTTCACCGACGCAGCTGCGTCGCTGAACTCGTTTGCAGTCACGCCCTCGTCCGGCCTATAACCCAACGGGAACATGCTGCCCAGCCCGGGGTCGGTCCAACTTGGATGGTATTGCCAGGCAAAGACCGCGTGGACGGGGATCTTGCGTGCCCGTGCCTCGCCGAGCGCCCATAGCAGGGCGTTCAACGATCCCTGCGACCCGTCGACGCCGACCACGATCTGCCCCCTGTGCTGCGGTCTATCGGCAGAAGCGAGCGGCTCCGACGATGATCGTGCAGTACCGGTCATAGGGTCATTATGTGTGCTCGGCCCGCTGGCTTGAGTACTTCTGAGTGCGCGAATGTGCGTGCTTGCGGCTTAGTAGGCGAAGGGCCGCTGGTTGTTGAAGTGGCCCCCGGGCTTGAGGTCGTCCAGGCTGGCCAGCGCCGACACCATGTCGTCGCGCAATGACCGGGCCAGGTCGGCGGAGAAGCCTTCGCGCACCACCACGCGCAGCACCGAGACGTCGGTCGCGTCGTCGGGCATGGTGTAGGCCGGTACCTGCCAGCCGTAGGACCGAAGCGCCTGGGAGACGTCGAACTCGGTGTAGCCGAAATCGCCGGCCAGCCGTAAGCAGACCACCGGGATCGCCGAGCCGTCGGAGATCACCTCGAAGTGCTTGCCCTTGCGCAACTCGTCGCGCCAGCGCGCCGTCGACGACAGGCAGTGCATCACCTGGGTGTAGCCCGCGTGACCCAGCCGCAGGAAGTTGTAGTACTGGCCGATGACCTGGTTGGCCGGCCGGGAGAAGTTCAGGGTGAACGTCGGCATGTCCCCGCCGAGGTAGTTCACCCGGAACACCAAGTCCTCGGGCAGGTGATCGTGACTGCGCCACACCACAAAGCCGATGCCCGGATAGGTCAGCCCGTACTTGTGGCCGCTGACGTTGATCGACACCACCCGCGGCAGCCGGAAATCCCACACCAGATCCGGCTGCAAAAACGGCACCACGAACCCGCCGCTGGCCGCATCGACATGCACCGGGACATCCACGCCGCCGCCGGCAGCGAGCTTGTCCAGCGCCGCGCAGATTTGCGCGACGGGTTCCAGTTCGCCGGTGAAGGTGGTGCCCAGGATCGCGACCACGCCGATGGTGTCCTCGTCGACGGCGTCCAGGACCTGTTCGGGGGTGATCAGGTAGCGACCCTTGGTCATCGGCAGGTATCTGGGCTCGACGTCGAAGTAGCGGCAGAACTTCTCCCAGACCACCTGCACGTTGGAGCCCATCACCAGGTTCGGGGTGCGGGTCCTCCAGCCGGTCTTGGGGTCATCACCGACGCGCTGGCGCCACCGCCACTTCAGCGCCAGCCCGCCCAGCATCACCGCCTCGCTGGACCCGATCGTGGACACCCCGGTGGCGGTGGCCGGGTCGTCGTCGCGCAGCCCCTCGGCATGGAACAGGTCGGCCACCATCGACACGCACCGCGACTCGATCGCCGCGGTGGCCGGGTACTCGTCCTTGTCGATCATGTTCTTGTCAAACGTCTCGGCCATCAGCTTGTCGGCCTCGGGATCCATCCAGGTGGTGACGAACGTGGCCAGGTTCAGCCGTGAGCTGCCGTCGAGCATCAACTCGTCGTGGATGAACCGGTATGCGGCGGCGGGCTCCATATCTTCGTCGGGCAGCCTCAACGCGGGCACAGGCGCGGTGGACAGCCGCCCGGTGTAGGCGGGAGAGATCGACGGCGACGGGCTGAGCTTGTATGGCATGCAGAGATCCTTTCGGTGTTGAGTTGATTACGACCACTCCACCATCACCGAGCGCGAGCCCCGCTTCCGGGCGCGACACCGCCGAGGATCACCTCGTGCCAGTTCAGCGGCCTAAGACCCTTGTCGATCTGAAACGACATCGACAACGACTATCGTCACGTCTTGAACGGGGAACTCTGCGGCAGACAAATATTGGACCGCGTGCTAAACCTTGGGATAGGTCGGGTGAGAGCCGGTGGGCCAGCCTGACGGTCGTGTCGGTGGAAAAAAGGGAAAGGCGCGCCCGAAGGGATTCGAACCCCCAACCTTCTGATCCGTAGGCAGCCCAGGCCCGTCCGTGGCGGTGTATCGCCGTCCATGGAGTGGTGCCGCTGAAAGCGCGATATTTGGCCGGACCTGCGGCGTCAGTCCGAAGAGGTCCATTGCAGTCTGAGGGCGTCCATGGCGTTTGGACGGCGAGTTTTCGATGAGTTGTGACATCGTCGTGACACTCAGGGGCGCGCCGTTGACACTTGGTTATCGCGTGGCTCGACGCAATGCGTCTTCGACGTGGCGGAGCTTCGACCACCCTGAGCCGACGCTCCACTTCCACCCTGCGGTGCTACTCGCGACCCATACGCCGGTGATGGGGCTGGGTAGTCGCGGATCTCCGGAGGGCAACGGATCCTCGTTCAGCGCCCCCGAGGCTGCCCAAGGACTGCGCAGATCGACCCACACGAACGCGTGCCGGTGCGGAAGATTGGTGTTCGACAGCTTGCGACGAAGACCAGCCGGATCGGGTTCGTTGCTCTGAAGCCACTCCTCAAGCTCTTCAACAACAGCCTGCGGTCCAGGCGAAGCCCAGGCAGAACTACCGGAAGTCGTAGCCACGTAGCCCGGACGGTGCTGGTCCATCACCCTCGCGGATTGCACGCCGATGGCCAAGAGTCGCCCACCGAAGCTACCGGGCCTCCAGCTATCGGCCGAAAATCGCCCGGCCTCTTGTATCCCGGCATTCTCTAGCTCGGCGAGGATCGGCAGGGCCAGGTCGAAGATTTGCTTAAATCTCGCTTGTTGCAGGTCACACGCAAGCAGCCATGACCACCTCAGCCCCGGTAGTACGTGAGGTCGGGCCGCCCACCGCTGCCAGGCCGCGGTGTTGGCTGTTGCGATGGCATCGGTGTTTCGACCAACCTCAAGGACGCCCGCCGGCTTGCTGTTGTCGGTCATCTCGTAATCCACCAGCCCAACACCACTCTTGCCATCGTCAATGACTTTGAGGGTCCATGCGCTGTTGGTCTCGACGATCATCCGAGCTGCGTACTCGTCGGGCCTTTCGCCGTCCAGCCGCTGGTAGTGATTGAGTACCACGCGCTCCAGGTTGGACCGACTGTTGAGGCTTCGCAATGACGTCACCGCGGCTCTCGGGTTCGATGCTCGTCCTGGAGGAGTCGACTAGCCGCGACCTACTCGATGCGAACGAGTGGACTTGGGTGTTTGCCGCCGACGGGTGCGTTGGCTAGGTAGGAAATCTGCAGGCCAGCAGCCTGGCGCCGTCTTCGGGGCGCACCGTGGTGCGCGAAGATTGGGTGCTGGTTGCTCTTGTTGACCGTGCTGGCTGAGGCGGAAACTGGTCGGGTTCGTCGTGGTGATCCCGATCTGCTCTGTGGTGCCGGTGAGCCTGTAGGTCAGCATGGTGACGGAGGGCTTCCACGGGAACCGTGGATTGGTGCCATCGAGCCCGAGCGTCAGATTTTTGAATTTCCCTGCCCTTCCCACGACGGACACCGTAGGTGTGCGTGCGAAGGGAGTGAGGGACCGTGGAAGTCGTGCATGCCCGCTGTGCGGGACTGGATATCTCGAAAAGGGACGCCAAGGTGTGCGTCCGGGTCGCCGGTGCTGGGCGGCGCAAAACGGTTGAGACGGTTACGACCTGGGGCTCGATGACGAGCCAGATCCTGGCGCTGCGTGAGCATCTGATCGACGAGCGGATCACGTGTGCGGTGATGGAGGCCACTAGCGATTATTGGAAGCCGTTCTACTACCTGTTGGAGGATGCGGGATTTGATGTGCTGCTTGTTAATGCGCGGCACGTGAAGAACCTGCCCGGCCGCAAGACCGATGTCTCCGACGCGACCTGGCTGGCCCAACTTGGCGCGCACGGTCTGGTGCGCGGCTCGTTCGTGCCACCCGAGCCGATCCGGCAGCTTCGTGATCTGACTCGGGCGCGCACGGCGATCACTCGGGAACGCTCGCGCGAGGTACAGCGGCTGGAGAAGCTGCTCGAAGACGCCGGGATCAAGCTGTCGGCGGTTGCCTCCGACATTCTCGGTGTGTCGGGGCGCGCCATGCTGGAGTCGTTGATCGCCGGCAACCGCGACCCCGCCGCGCTGGCCGAGCTGGCCAAACGCCGACTGCGGGTAAAGATCCCGGCGTTGACCGAGGCGCTGACCGGTCGGTTCACCGACCATCACGCCTTCTTGGCCCGGGTCCACCTGGACCTGATCGACCGGCACACCGCAGCCATCGATGACATCACCCTGCGGATCGAGGCGACGATCGCGCCCTTTCACGGGTTTCGCGACCTGATCTGCACCATCCCGGGCATCAGTGCCCTCACCGCCGACGTCATCATCGCCGAAACCGGCGCCGACATGGCCCGCTTCCCCACGGCAGCTCAGCTCGCCTCCTGGGCCGGAACCACCCCGGGCAACAACGAATCCGCCGGCAAAGTCAAGTCCAGCCGCACACGCCCGGGCAACCCGTACCTACAGGGTGCGCTCGGCGCGGCCGCCATGGCATGCGCCCAAAATCCACACACCTACCTCGGTGCCCGCTATCGCCGGATCGCCGCCCGGCGCGGACCACAAAAAGCCAATGTCGCCATCCAGCACTCAATGCTGATCGCCATCTGGCACATGGCAACTAACGGCTGCCTCTACAACGACCCCGGCGCCGACTACTTCAACCGACTCCACCCCGACCGAGCCAAAAAGCGGGCCATCAACCAACTCCAGGCCATGGGCTACCAAGTCACCTTGACCAACGCCAGTTGATCACGGACACCCAGGAAATCTTCGCGTCAGACCGTTGGGCGCGTTGGCGAATGAAGGCGGCAGCCGAAGCTACTGCGGACGGACTGCGGACGGAGAGAGAGGGGACGACGTGTCAGGACACGCTGTTGATGGCGTCGCGTTCACTGATTTCAAGCAGAGCTTCCCTCTAGTCTCTGGCCGGCCCGCTTTCTGGTCTCGTGGCGCCCATTGCGTTTCGGCCTCAGTTGAGGGCAACCGCTCGGCGGCCGAGCCTCGGCAGATCGTCCATCGCAATATGCAGCCCGACCCTTGTCTGCCGGCGACAAGCTGCAGAACAGGCCCGCGACATCACCCGGCGTCGGGCCGCGACGACGCCGCCATCTTCTGCACCACGGCCAGCCGGCCCCGCTGCGGCGCCGCATTCTTGTGTAGCTCGGTCATGATCTGCAGCAACTTCCCGCAGGCCGCCGGCTGGGTCGTCACCTGCCGCCGGTCATCGAGGATGGCGGCCACCGCCCCGCAGCCGCGGCACGCCCGCGGATCGGGCCGGCCCGCTGGGACCTCACGCGCGGCTGGAGGTGTAGGCCGGTCCAGCCAGTACCCGCCGCACGGTGGCACGACGCCCGCCGATGCAGGTCGCGGGCATCCCACCCGTGGAGATGCACACCGCCGCACAGCGGGCATCTCACCCGAGCGACGCCGTCCTCGACGGCCAGCACGACCGCGCTGCGGTCGCGGTAGCCCATCAGCCGCGGACCGATCGCACCAGGGTGGGCCTGCGTCCTGCGGGTTTAGCTGTCGAGCTCATCAAACTCGAGCAACTCACAGAACCAATCGATCATGTCGGCTAGAAGCCAATCCACCGACACGCCTCCTCGGCGCTCAGCCTCTCGCGCGAACACGCTCAGCATGGTGGGCGGCAGTGCCACATGGAAATCGCGGCCTTGACCAGCAGGAACAGACGCCAGCGTGCGCTCGATCGGGGCGTACTCAGGCACCGGCGCCAGGCCCCGCCGTGCCGCCCGATGCTTACGCTGCTTCGCCGCAGCCTCGGAGCGGCACACCCCACACCCCGCCACATAGCCGTAGCCGTGCCCGTGCCGCTCCGCAAACGACGCCGTCACGACGACCGCGGATACGTGATGTCGTAGCTGACGCCGTAGAAGCCCCGCCGCAACGCCTCCGCACACGGAGCGGGGGGATACACGCCCATCACCCGCGGATCCCGGGCCGGCGGATCACCGGGGTAGACACCCATCACCCGCGGCCGCTCGAACTCGACGTCGAGATCGTCCTCGCCGAGGTCGTCCTCATGCTCGGCGTTGGCCAGCTCCGACGCCAGGTCGTCGACCAACTCGGCGGGTGAGGATTGTTCGCGGAGCATCTTCGCCAATAGTTTCCGCTGTTCCGGGCTGGCCTTGCCCTCTCGCCTCAGCTTCTTCAGCTCCCGCAAAAGCTGCCGCTGAACGATAATTCCCATACCAAACAGTATGCAATGACGGCGCAAGATGACACCCAACCGGTGACAGGTGACTTCGTCGCGCCAAAAGTGACACCAAAACGCTCAGCGCAAAAGCCGGCGATGCCCAAGCATCGCGGGATCGCGTTTCGTTTTGTGATTTTACCGGGTATCCCCGCAGGTCACAGTGTTGTGAGGATTGGCTCGTCACCAGTCTGGGGGTAGTCAAATCTCACGCGTCGTCTTTGCAGCAAACGTCGATTGCTTTCGGCGCGGCTAATGGTGGTTCGGCCATAGCGGTGGTGGTGGTGGTGAAGTTCGCCAAGGCCGAACGGTCGCCCACGCGGTGTCACGGATTTAGGCGTCAACGGGGATGGTGCGCACGTTGATGAGGGTGGGCCGTTCGCGATCGGCGATGCCCGATTCCACCAGCTTGACGACCTCATCGGCGCTCTGTGCTTCGTGGGAGTCGACGCCGTAGCTGGCAGCGGTGGCCACGACATTCAGCCCGGGCAGGTCCAGGCCGGGAACACCCGCCGTTTTCTCCCATTTGCCGAACTCTTTGAGGATTCCGTATTCGGCGTTGGATGCCACCACGACGGTGACCGGGATGCGGTAGTGCGCCGCGGTCCACAACGCAGTGATCGCGTAATGCATGGAACCATCGCCCATTAACGCCACCACAGGGCGATCCGGGGTGGCAAGTTGAGCGCCAACGGCGGCCGGTAGCCCAAAACCGAGTCCTTCGCCGGCGGCTGTTAAGTGCGAGAACGGCTTGCCGGGCCGAATAGCGGTGGCGATCGCGAGCTCGTTGCTGCCGGCTTCGCTGACCCACAGCGTGTCTGCGGGTGCGGCTTGCCAAACGGCCGCCCACAGTGTTTCGGGCTTGAGCGGTGCCTCCGCGGGCTCGACGTCGGGGATCGGGGCCCGCGGCGGTGGAGCGGGCCGCTTGGCTGGTTTCGCGGCGGCGAGCAGGGCCTGGGCGGCGCTGCGCACGTCGGCGATGATCGCGTCGCCCACCGGGGCGCGGGCGGCTTCGTCAGGATCGTTCGTGATGTGAATCAGGCCTGTGCCAGGGGGCAGATACGGTCCGGGGACGCGCGGGTAGTACCGGAACACCGGGGCCCCGATTAGAACCACCAAATCGCGGCCCGTTAACGCTTGGGAGACCCAGCCCGCACCGGGCGGCAACATGCCCTGATACAACGGGTGATTCTCGGGGAATCCACTCCACCCGGTCAGCGGGGCCGTCCACACGACAGACTGGGTGCGTTCGGCCAACCCGATCACCGCGTCCCACGCCCCGTAGCGCTCGACGTCACCACCCACGATCAGCGCTGGCGACGTCGCGGCCTCGATGCGCGCACAGATCTCCTCGGCGAGATCTGCGGAAAAGCCGACGGCCTGGGTAACTTTGCGGTCGCGCACCACGGCAACGTCCGCGGCCTGAGTGTCGTCGAGTTCGGCCTGCATGTCGTCCATCGGCAACGACACGAACACCGGCCCCATCGGCGGCGTTGTAGCCAGGTGGATGGCATGGGCGAGCACAGCGGGAGCCTCGCTCGCGATTGCCGGTTCGGCCGCCCATTTCACGAAGGGTTTGGGCACCGTGGTGGGGTCGATGTTGGTCAGCAGGCAGTACTGGTTTTGCATGAAGCGGCGCTGATTTCCGGCGGTGACAATCAACGGGGTCTTGTTCACGAATGCGTTGTAGAGCGCGCCCTGGGCGTTGCCCATGCCGGGGTTTTTTCGGTTTGGGACCTTTGGGGGCGCCGGTGGGTTGGTAGTCGCAGGTGGGGTCGAGGATCAGATCGCGGAGCAGTTCGCCGGTGGTGTTGATGATTGTGATGTCCAAGTCGTGGACGAGGATCAGGACGCGCGTTCGGGCGTGGGTTCGGCCGACGCCGATGTGGTGCAGGCGGCCGGCCACGCGCAACGTGACGAAGCCGGCCTCATCGACGCGGTCGGTGCGGACGCGGTCGTGGGAATGAGGGCCCGCTCGTTGGGCTAGTAGCCGTCGCCTTTTCCAACGAAGTCGGGACAATCACAACGCTTTCCAAGTGCTCCTCTAAACTTGCGATGCTGACAGGGAACGGGCAACGCACCCTTGCGGTGAGATGAAAGATCGTGCCCACAAAGCAGGCACTCTGGCTCTGACCTCTGGTCCACCTCTACAGACATCATTTAACCTTTGGGACGGCAGGTTGTTCGCCACATCCCCGATCACGACCCCGGCCTTTTGTGAACGATCATCGTCAGTGCGCGCCGATCCGGTCAACCCCTTGTCCTAGTGGCGCTGAGCCGCGCGGCGTAATAGCACCTCGGTGAGCCGGTCGTGCTCGCCGAGTACGAATGTCTTTGCCCCAATCGGCGCCGCAACGGAGTTCATTCAGAACACGCGATCATGGCGTTTTCCTCCATCTCTTCATCGCCGCATCCCGCGCCTGCACACTCCGAGGGCTACCGTCCCACCGCCCAGACACCGAACCAGGCCGCTGCCCAGCGCCCGTCTCATCGGGCAACTGCAGCTGCCGAAGCAGCGAGGCAAGAGTCGCACGGTGCAACCGCAGCTCCGGAATGATCGGATTGATCACCGGCTGACCCTGCGACCCCTTCACCGACAGAGGCGCACCCCTCATCGAAGCCGCAAGCGTGTCAATCAGATCTATCTCGTGCGCAACATCCAACAAAATCCGTTGGAGTCACGCAGCAAAGGGTCTCGTGGCCCTCGCCGAAATGCTCCGCACCGACGCCGAGCGCTCCCGTGACCGAGCGCTACGGCAGGTTGGTGCAACGCGTACTTCGACCACCCTCGCCGCGCTCGCGCAGACCCATGCAACGCTTGGACTTGAGCATCTGCATGTCTGAGGACGGCCCCGATTGGGTGGACACATCGTCGGCGCGGATCGCTGCGGAGGTTCTTCACCGTTGCGGTGACACTCGATATGCCTACGAGGCACTCGCGCGCGCACCCATGACGGAGTCCCTTAGCGTCACTTTCGCGGGCATCGCTGTCGCCCTTGGTGAGCTTGAGGCGGCAGAGAACGCGCTTGCTCAGTACGACAGTCCGATGGTGGCCGCGTTCCGCGGGTACCTGCGTGCTCGCTCAGGGGATTTCCGGCAGGCTGTGCACTATCTGCGGCAGGCGGTGAATGAGGAGCCTAACGATGCTGACTCGCTGCTCAATCTGTCTATCTCGCTGTGGAACCTCGGCTTGGCGCGACGGTTCCGGTGTTGGGCGCCAAAACAAATAAGGTGTGTCGGACTCGGGCAACCATGAGGGCAAGAACGCCGACGAATTGGTGGTGGACACCGAAGAGATCGTCGAGTGGGCCAAGGATGATGGCGTCGAGTTCGACCGCGTCCACATGCACGAGCAGCACTTGGTGGCCGACTCGTCGGGCAGGGAGTATTTAATTCGGTGGCAACTCAACGCTGAGGATTCAGACGCACGCTATGAGACCGCTGGGCGGATGAACTTTGCGGTGCATAGCGGGCTGATGGGCGACGACGAGATTGCGCGGCAGCCCGTGCTGCCCACAACGGGTGAGCGGCTGATAATCGCGGTGGTCGGCACCGACACGCTGGGGTGGATCGAGGACCAGCTATCCGAACGCGAGGGTTGCTGCCTTCTAGTGGAGCACTTGGGCGACGGCGCAGTTTGGAACGTCCCGTTCGGACTTGCTGGCCTACTTGGACTGCGGCGAACAATGAGTACAAAGGAACTCGGACTGACACGGGACAGCACTTTCCGACAGTTGACTGACGCCGTGATCAGTGGAGAAATCGAACACTTGAAGAAGACCCACTTGCCGCCCCACGCCGTAGACGCCATTCCTCGGCACGTTCACGTCACGAGCTGAGAGCGGGTGCGCGCAGGCGGTGTCAGACACGGAAGCGCAATAACGCTATAGCCATTCCAAAGGGCAGGTCGTATACCACCGCGCGCCGTGGCGCGCCTCAGGACCGGCGGTTCGGACGATAGTCTCGCACCTAACCACGTGAAGTCCGCGCCACCCACCCACAAAAAGGAGGAGGTTACGCCCGTGCGTGAGCAACTCAAGATCATAGACGTTGAACCAGGGCCAGAGGGGACCAACACAGTCAATCTCCGCGTGTCCCGAGAGCTAACAGGGTACGAAGAGGCCGAACTACTGACACGCGCGAACACCAGTTTGTATGCGCCGATTGCCCGCTGCACCCATATGTCGCCCCTTGATCGCGCGGTGCTTATAGTCCGCGTGTCGGGCGAGGAGTTGGAGGAAAACTTCTCCGATTTCGAACACCTTGTGGCGTCCATCGAGTCGGAGAGCCGCCGCGCCGAAGATGACGAGGCACGGGCGCACCAACAGGCGCAGTCTCACGCGGTGACTCAATCGAAGCGTAACCAATCAGCTATAGACCGTATCAATGAGAAGTTGAAGAAGTCGGAGTAGCCCCGACGGGTCGCCGTCCGGTAATCGTGAACATCGCGGGCGGGAATCGCGGAAATCCACACTGACACTTAATATTGCGCGCCGACAGGCGTAGACCGGAGCGATGACCAGATTGGCCCCGTTCTGCAACGGCGGCTGTGGCCGCCAGATGACCGGCGATGAGGCACCGTGGCTGGCGGTCACCGGGACACGGGTTGCCCGAAGCGTTCGGCAAGGAGACAAACAGCGGTCAGACCGACTCCATTACTGCGGCCGAAAAGCGCGGCAACGCAGCAGCATACGGCTACAGCGGACCGCTGTCGGGCATTGAGTACGACCATCTCGTGCCGCTTGAACTCGGCGGCGACCCGAACGATCCCCGGAACCTCTGGGTCGAGCCCGGCGAATCACCGAACCCGAAGGACGGCATCGAATCGAAGCTGCATCAGCTCGTCTGCGAGGGCAGAGTGCCACTGGCTGCGGCGCAGGGGGCCATCGCCAACGATTGGACCACCGCCATGGGCGTCGCCGGCTGAATCTGCACAGCAGGCTGGGCCGGCTGAATCTGCACAGCAGGCTGGGCCGGCGCGTTTGTGCAGGTCAAAGGCCGCGACCTCGCAATCCGCACGCATCGCGACTCGATATGCCTTGCGGTGTTGCAGCGGTCCCGCGGGGGTATCCCCCCACCCCGCTGGCGTCGGGGACCCCATGGATGACCTCGTCTGGCACTTCCACCTGGAGTAAGACTGATTCAATCCCAGTATCACGCACCAAGGTTTATGCAGGTCAAAGGCGGTGTCCGAGACCAAGCACAGAATTTCGTGAACTCGCCGTGAACTCCAGCTCAGGGGCATACACGAGGCACCGCTATGACCACCACCCGCACCGAGAACCCCTACCCCCACCTACCCGAGCCCGCCGGCGCCGTCAAAGTGTTCGACTGGGAGACCTCCCCCGGCAGCGACCGGCCCACGCACAGGTATTTCGTCAACGCGGTGCGCCGGGCCGGGCAGGCCGAAGTGTTGATCGAGGGGACGCAGTGGGCCACGGGCGCCGTGGAGGGGTGCCTGTCGCTTTACGGGGCGGACGCAGACAACATGGACACCGCCACCGCCCGCCAGCTCGCGGCGGCGCTCATCGCGGCGGCGGATGAAATCTATCGCCTGACCTAACCGCAGCAGCACAATCGGCCCGTCATCCCGTGGGTGGCGGGCCGGTCTCATGCGCTTGGGCCATAAACTGCTTGTTGCACCGCGGCGCCCGGTGCGCGGCTCCCGACTGAGCGCGTGCCGAAACCGATCGAGGGATCGACGGAAAGGAACACGAATGCGTACACCCGATCCCGTTCTTGGCGCGGAAGCCTGGCTACTCGAGAACGGCCATCGCAGTCTGCTCAAGCTCACCGGGGGCCGCTTCCCCCGCAAGATCATGGGCATGAAAACAGTCGAGTTGCACACCACCGGCCGCAAATCGGGCAAGGCATACTCGACAATGCTGACCACTCCTGTGCACGATGAGCAGCGAACCGTCCTGGTCGCGTCCAAGGGCGGCTCCCAGGATCACCCCGACTGGTACAAGAACCTCGTAGCCAACCCCGACGTCCTGCTCACCCTTGACGATCGCACCGTGCCGATGCGGGCACGGACGGCCAGTCCTGACGAGAGGGCGACACTGTGGCCGGCGGTGGTGGCCGCGTACAAGGGCTACGCCGCCTATGAGCGCAACACCGACCGGGAAATCCCCCTCGTCATCTGTGAGCCCCGTGCCTAGCGTTGGTTTATGGCTGCCGTCGGTGAGCTCGTTCAGTCAACGAGAGGCGCGTGGATGGTCCGGCCACCGATGCACTGTCCCCACGGGCACCTAGTGCGACCGGGCCGGATGCTGGTCGGGTCTATCGCCTGCTCGTGTGGTCGACACTTGACGTGGTGCTGCGAGTGTGGCGCTGTCACCTACGACCCGGCGCTGTCCGAGGGGTGCAGCCTGCTCGACGGGCCAGCGCGCGTCCGCTAATACGGGTTCCAATCTGATGACACCGGACTAAAATTCAGGACCTAGCGCTGAGGGCGCGACCACATCTGACAGCCTCGATACACCGGACCTCTCATCTGCTCACTTCCCCGGCGCGAGTCGAAATTAGTAAGCGCCCAAAAGGACACGAAATGAGCAAGAGACCCGCTCCCGTCGCGACCCTCGCCATCCTCGCCACGATCGCGGCCGCGTTGAGCATCAGCATCGCCACAGCCAACCCGACTGGCGCCGAACCGCACCAGATCCCCGTCTACACCAGCCACCAGACGCACCACGCCGGATGGCACGGTGCTATCACCGACCCCAACAAGATCTTCGCCGGCCAGGTCATCAACATTCCAAAGTCGACCAAGACCTATGTGGTCCGCCGGGGCGACACCCTTTCCGGTATCGCCAAGAAGTTCGGGATCAGTCTCGCGGCGCTGGAGGCAGCGAACCGCGCCGGCTCGCATCACGCCGGCTGACACCGCGCCGGCTGGCACCGCGCCGGCTGGCACCGCGCAACATAACCGCCCAAGCCGTGGCCGGATGCTCGTCGGCACGATCGCGTGCTCGTGCGGCCGGCATGTGACGTGGCGCTGTGAGTGCGGCGCCCTGACCTACGGGCCGGCGCTCGGCGCGGGGCTGCAGCTTGCTCGATGGGCCGGCGCGGCTGCGCTGAAGGCCGCCCAACAGCCCCCACAACCGGACACCGGATAGGCACCGCGGCTCAGGGTTGGCTGCAGGTCTGCGGATCGCAGAACAGCAACCAACGGTTGTCACGTCGTTTGATTCGATGTGAACAACGGCTGCCGATCCGTTGCCCTTCGGCCATAATCGGCGCTTCCTGGGAGGACACTTTGATCCGTGCGGAACGCGTGCCCTAGATGCACGGCGCCGCACAAACAGTTCAGGGCCCTATTCCTAGGAGGATGAAATGAAGTACCTGGTTTCGTTTACATTCCGGTTCACGGGCTCCGCAGCCGACAATGAAAGCCGACAATGAAGCAGCCACGAAGCGCCTCTTGGAGGTGTATTCCAGGTGGACGCCGCCCGCCGGCGCGACGGTCCACCATCTCCTCGGCAAGCTCGACAGCGGTGGAGGTTACGCCCTACTGGAGACCGACAACCCGATGGACGTGGTCGACGTCACAAGCAAATTCGGCCCCCTCGCCGATTACCACGTTGAACCTGTCATCGACATCGCCGACGTAGCGCGGGTGGCCCAGGAGGGCATCGAGTTCAGGGAGTCGATCAGCTGAACCGCGATAACAATAGAAGGGGTCGCTCCTGGTGGGCGGCCCCTTTTCTGTTGCCCGCGGGTGCAGCTTGCTCGACGGGCCGGCGCGCGTCCGCGCCTGAAGAAAACGGCCCGTCATCCGCTTGGGTGGCGGGTCGAGTCGTTTATATGCCGAGGTCGCGACGGCTCACGCGCCGGCTCTTCCCAAGCTTGCGCTTCACCGCAACGGGGTCCTTCGCCGCGCGGCCGACTGAAACGCCCTGGAAATCCTGGAGGCTCCTGACCTTGGAAACGAGGATGGAGTCATGCCGAAGGAACAGTCGCCGGAGAAGTCGACCGGCCGTAGGTACAGCCCGGAGGAGAAGGCGGCTGCGGTGCGGATGGTGCGCACGTTGCGCGCGGAGTTGGGGACTGAGCACGGGACGGTGGGACGGGTCGCTCGCCAACTCGGCTATGGCGTCGAGTCGGTGCGGTCGTGGGTGCGCCAGGCCGACATCGACGACGGGTATGCGCCCGGTGTCAGCACGGCTGAGTCTCGGCGGATCAAGGATCTAGAGCAGGAGAACCGGGAACTCAAGCGCGCCAACGAGATTCTGAAGCGAGCGGCCAGTTTCTTCGGGGCGGAGCTCGACCGCCAACACAAGAAGTAGTCACCTTCATCGACGACTGCGGCGACGAGTTCGGGGTCGAGCCCATCTGCACCGTCCTGCGAACAGCAGGGGTGCAGATGGCCCCGAGCACCTATTACGCGGCCAAAGTCCGGGCGCCCTCGGCGCGGGCCTGCCGCGACGCGGTGGTGGGGCCGGCGTTGCGCCAGCTCTGGGAAGACAACTACCGCGTCTACGGCGTCCGTAAGCTGTGGAAGGCCGCCCGCCGTGCCGGTCACGACATCGGGCGTGATCAGGTCGCCCGGCACATGCGGGCCGCCGGCATCAGCGGAGTCCGCCGCGGCAAACGGGTGCGCACCACCAAGCCGGATCCCGGCGCGGGGCGGCATCCGGATCTGGTGGGCCGCAGATTCACCGCAGGGTCGCCGAATCAGCTGTGGGTGACCGATCTGACGTTCGTGCCGACCTGGGCCGGGGTGGCCTACGTGTGTTTCATCACCGACGCCTACAGTCGGATGATTGTGGGCTGGCGGGTCGCCTCGCACATGCGCACCACCATGGTGCTCGACGCGATCGAGATGGCCCGATGGTCGCGGGGGAACACGTTGCCAGGCTTGACATGTCACTCCGACGCCGGGTCGCAATTCACATCGATTAGATACGGCGAACGGCTCGCCGAGATCGGCGCGGTGCCCTCCATCGGCTCCATCGGTGACAGTTTCGAGGTGAGTCGGCGGCGGGGATCGCACCCGCCGCCGCTCTTAGAACCGTGCGTGAAAGTCTCCCTTCACACGGCTCCCGTTGTCGAACCGGTCGGCAGGGCTCCATGCTGCCAGTGGGCGAACATGTCCGGATAGCTTGAGGCGATCTCGGCGAGCCTCCTGCGCGCCTTGCGTGACGCGCGTCTGAACCGTTTGTACTTCCGTTTGGCCCATTTCACCAGAAGCGGGTTGATCTGCTGCTCCAGGAATCTGATCAACCTGGACTTGTAGAAGCGTCCGTAGTAGTTGATCCAGCCCGCCACGACGGGGTTGATCATCGTGGCGATCTCCTGAAAGCTCAGCGCGGTCCAGCGGCCCAATTGCCAGTTCCGGATGGTGCTGGCCATGGACTTCATCGCCTGCTTGCTGACTGCAGGAAGGAAACCTGTCTTGACCCTTCCATCTCGCAGTCGAGCGGCCCGGGGCTGGAACGTGTACCCGAGAAAGGTGAAGGCGACGACCGGGTAGTCCTGCTCGCGGCCTTCCTGTTTGCAGTACACGATCCGCGTCTTATCCGGGTGCAGGTTGAGACCGAACTGCCGCAGCCTGCCGTCGATGGCGTCGCGGACGACCTCCGCTTGCCGCTCGCTGACACAATGCACCACGGCGTCGTCGCAGTACCGCTCGAACCTGACCGACGGGAACTCTCGATCCAGCCAGGCATCGAAAGCGTAGTGCAGGAACAGATTCGACAACAACGGCGAGATCGCAGAACCCTGCGGGGTTCCCTTGTCCCGCCGTAGGAGCGTCCCATCGGCCTGCTGAACCGGGGCGGTAAGCCACCGTTTCACATACAGCAGCACCCACGGCACACTGGTGTGCTTTTCCACCGCAGCGACGATGGGATCGTGCGGAACGTTGTCGAAGAAGCCTTGGACATCGAGGTCGATGGCCCACGGTTGTCGCCAACACCGTTGCTTGCACGTCTCCACCGCCTCCAACGCCGACCGCCCCGGCCGGTACCCGTAGGAATCCGCGTGAAACAGCGGGTCCACTTCCGGGCTCAGCACCATGGCGACCGCCGTTTGAGCGATCCGGTCAGCGACGGTCGGAACACCCAAGATCCGAACGCCGCCGCCACGTTTCGGGATCTCCACCGCCCGAACGGGCGGCGGGAAATAGCTTCCCGAGGACATCCGGTTCCAGAGCTTGTACAGGTTGTTCTTCTCGTCCTGCTCGAACTCCGTCAACGACTGCCCGTCCACACCAGCCGCTCCCCTGTTGGCCTTGACTCGCTGATATGCGTTCCATACCAACGTTTTCGGGACATCAAACGGCTTGTCGACCGATCTTGTCTCGGTCATCGGATTCCTCCCAATCGCTGGTTGATCCTCGATCGAAACCCAACAACACGCCCCCTTCGCTCCGCCCCCATTACAGGACCTCACCGCTACTACGGGGCGTTCCGCCCTCCTGGCCCGCGACCGGCGTCTGCACCATCCGCGGCCAATCGCCACGCACGGCTCGTCCTCCCGCGACCCGCCTCAAACCCGACGAATCGCCGTTTCGCGCCGAGGAGTTCTCCTGTTCCGTTGTGAAGCCCGGACCGAGCTCGCGCCACCTTCATGCCGGACACCACCAGACCAATAACAGGCACCCGTCTGGCTCATCCCGGGACAGCATTGAGGCCCCGGTTTCGATGTCACCTGGCTTTACGACACGTCATCAGTGGTTCACTCACGTTCGCCTTCTCGGCCCACACCTGCCGCATCTCGTGCGGCTTTTCCACGACGCTCACCACCACGGCTCATTCACCGCAGCAGCTCATGGCGGTTTGACACCTGCACCTGCATACCGATGCCGAAGGACCTACCTTCATCTCCCCAACAGCACGACAATTGCTCGCTCCCGCCTTCTACATCAGAACCTCGCAATCATCTTCAGGACACACCAACGCCCTAGCCGAAACCGTCAACGGCTACTACAAGGCCGAGCTGATCTACGGACCGACCCGCACCGGGCCGTGGAAGACCATCGAGGACGTCGAGCTGGCCACCCTGGGCTGGGTGCACTGGCACAACACCAACCGCCTACACGGCTACCTCGGCGACATACCACCCGCAGAGTTCGAAGCAGCCCTCTACGCTACAAAACGGACCGACCAACCCCTGGTCGAAATCCAATAACCTGAGCCTCCATCAGAACCAGGGCGTTTCAGACACCACGGCGCTTGTGCGGCTTGCACATTGCACAGCCGCGCCACGATCGCGAGGGGTGATGGTTTGGCATCAAACAGTGCGGTAGATGTACTGGCTCATAGCAGACTCCTGGCACGACTCCGCGAATGCGGAATGCGAGAAATAGCACACCTCGGTATGGAGCGCCCGAGACAATGCTGGGGGCACCAGAAAGAGGGGACGACCTGATTATGCCAAGCTCGGACGATCCAATGGCAGCGGTGCGCCAATACGTCGATGCCTTCAACAACGGTGACTCCGCGGCGATGTCAGCGGCATGCGATGACCCCATGCAAATTCTTGACGGGATGTCGCCGCATGTTTGGCAGGGGCCAACATCGGCCGAAGACTGGTATGCAGACGCGCTTGCCGAGGGGGAGCACCTCGGGGTTACGGATTACCACATCGGGCTTGGCGAGCCACGGCATGTCGACGTCTCGGGTTACCACGCCTATGTCGTCGTTCCCGCCACCTTCGACTACAACCGTCAAGGAAAACAGGTCAACCAGACTGGCGCATTCTTCACCGTTGCGCTTCGCAAGTTCGGCGAAGAGTGGCGCTTAACGGCCTGGACATGGACAAAAGGCACGACCACCACGTAGACGGCGCACAACCCGGTCAAGGCGAAGGGATCGACACTACCCGCGCGGGCCAACACCTCCTAGCGTTGTTGCATGGCTGCTGTCGGCGAGCTGGTGCGGTCGACGACCGGGCAGTGGATGGTCCGGCCGCCGCAGCGCTGCTCACGCGGTCATCCGCTCCGGCCGGGCCGGATGCTCGTCGGCAGCATCGCCTGCTCATGCGGTCGACACCTCACCTGGTGCTGTGAGTGCGGTGCCGTGACGTACGGGCCGGCGCTGGGCGCTGGGTGCAGTCTGCTCAACGGGCCGGCGCGGGTGCGCTAGCGGTGTTTGCAGGTTCTCGCTAGCGGAAAGACTGCCGAAGGGTCTTGATAGTGACGTACATTCGGTTCGACTGGTCTCAAACGACTACGCGCAGGCAGTGATCCGACCACCAGATGCGTTCACAGTCGACCCATCTCGCGTGACATGAGGGCGCGCTCAAGGTAGATGTAACGCTCTGGGACATACCGCCGCACCTGGCGGGAATCCGCCGGCGACGTCAGGACCATCCGACGCAGAGCCGCGGCGATGACGCGAGCCACGTCGGTCCACCAGCGCGTCGGCGTGGATTCCGCCGGCACGGCTGCCGCGGTGCTTAGGAGAACCTCTTGCTCGGTGATCAGAACCGCCGCCGGGGAGACCGATTGCAGGGTGGGCTCGGCCGGTGCGACAACATCCCGAGTGTCGTCGGATGTTTCCGGTGTTGCAGTCATGTTCCAGGTCTCCTCGCCCTTCTGCCGACAGTTCATGGGCTGCCAGCCAACCGGTACCATCCCTGAAGGATGCGTCGCCCGTCGGGCTGGCGTCATCGCCGCTGGCGCCCAACCTCGGTTCCCGCTACCCGGTAAAGCCCCCACGATGACCGACGGCGCCTAGCGTTTGATGCATGGCGTCTGTCGGCGAGACTCGTGCAGTCGACGTCGGGCGCATGGATGGTGCGACCGCCTACACGCTGCCCGCGCGGCCATCCGTTGCGGCCGGGCGGAGTCCTGGTCGGGTCTATCGCCTGCTCGTGTGGTCGGCATCTGACGTGGCGCTGTGAGTGCGGCGCCGTCACCTACGGGCCGGCGCTCGCCGCGGGGTGCAGCTTGCTCAACGCCCCTTCCCGCGCGTAGCGAGGCACCACAAACACTCACGTTTCAGGCAGCGGTCGGTAGTGGTTAGCTGTGTAGTCCGTTCTTAATCGCGGTGCCTTGCTTTTGGCCGACGTCGGTGACGAATTGGGGCGGCAGGGGATCGTTGGGTGGACTGTCAAATTCCAGGTTGACGAAAGCCTTGCCCTCGGTGAACAGCAACACGGTCACCGCCTTGGATCCATCCGGTGCGGTGCCCGAGACCATCGTTCCGCCGGTGCCCACCGCCGCCGGTGCGGGGGTTCCGCCTTTCACCGTATCGCCCAGTGCGGCCTTTTCTTCGTCCAGCTCGCTCACGGCCTGGTCAGCGTCGGGCAGGATGAGGATGGTGTCGCCGACGTGGCGGGTGTCGTTTTGGTTGCTGAAGATCTGCGCGACACCGGGCTGGCCGTTGGGGTTTTGTATCGGCGGCGCAGCGGTGAAGGTGTCGCCGGGCAGGGTGATGTCGCTGGCTTTGATCAATAGAGCGGTGTAGTCGGCGGTTGCAGCGCTGCTCGCACTCGATGCCGCGCTGCTGCCGGCTGATGAAGCAGCCGATCCCGACGACGATGTCGTCGATGACTTGTTGCTGCCGCAGCCGACGAGCGACACACCCACGACCATGGTGGTCGCCGCCAAGCCGGCGAGCGCGATCACCGGAATCTTCATACTGCCCCCGTCCCTTCTAGTCCGGCCGCGTCGTGACGACACCCGAAAAACCCGCGAGCCTTATATCCGCCACTCAACTCCTGAGATACCGGCAGCCGCACCGGCGTCGCCCGGATATCAGTTCCCGACGCAGACGCCGCCGCTGACATATCCACGCCTGCCGGTCCTGCTAACGCACGCGGTGACACTGGGTGCGCGTACGGGTTGACACGATCTCGTCCAGTTGTCCCAGTACCAGCCGACAGGGCACCACGGCGGTGGCTGGCTCACCGCCACAGAACCGGTCGTGAGTGCCATCGCCGACATTGACGCCAGTGCGAAGACGACCACGGCGACCGCGGCCCGGCGACGTAACCATTGCTTCATCGCAGACCCCCTTCTGATGCCAATCCAGACCTTTCGCCTACCGCGCCAGCCTGTCAATGGCCACGGAAACCATCCCCGGCTGGTAGTCGGGCGCTGGCTCAGCGCTGCCGGGCGTGCGGTTGCATCTGATGCCGGTCGCGGCGCTGGGCCCGGATCAGGCTGGCCGCGGCTCGCGTCAGGCCGCGTGCCGCGTAGACAGCCGTGAGGATCGACAGCAGGATCAACACGATGAATATCGCCAGCCAGTTGGTCCGGTGGTGGTTGACGTTCCACCACACGACGGTGAACAACACCGTGCAGACGAACAACACCACGTCACGCCAGTTGCCCTGTAGGACGCGACTGCTTGACGAAGCCGCGGGCCTGGGCGTACTCGCGAAACGCATCGCTCAGCCGCGGCTCGGTCGCATGCGCGTGCTCGACGATCGCCGAATGAGCGAAGTTTAAGGCACTCGCCTTGCAGATTTAAGGCGGATGCCTTATTGTTGTGGCTATGAAGCGGGCCGATGCGCGAAGCGCGATGATGGATGCAGCCGAGGCGATCGTCGCCGAGCGCGGGCTCGCGGCGATGTCGTTGCGCGAGGTGCAGGCCCGGGCGGGCCAGTTGAACAAGAATGCCGCGCAGTATCACTTCGGTAGCCGCGAAGGGCTGATTGCCGCGGTTGTGGAGACCCGAATGTCTCCGATCAACCAGCGGCGCTGGCAGATGCTGGCGGAGCTCGACGCCGCACCTGCGGTGTCTGCTCGACAGCTCGTTGAGGCACTGATTTCTCCGCTCGCGCACGCGGTGATGAGCCGTCCGGGCAGCCGCTATGCCCGGTTTCTCGCGCAAGCCGCGTTCGATCCGCAGTTGTCGTCGATGATCATGGGACATATCCGCGCCGGCAGCGCTCGTGAGGTGCTGAAACGCCTCATCGGCAGTACCGGATTGCCGGCCGATCTCGAGTTGTCGCGCATACACGGTGTTTTGACCACGACGCTGGCCATCTTGGGGAACTGGGAAGCTTCGCCGGAGCTGGTCGCCGATCCTGCCGCACTCGGCGTCGACCTGGTCGACACCGCGACCGCCGCCCTGCTAGCGCCGTCGTCTCGACCGGCGCACAGCCATTTGTTCGATCAGCCGGCCTGATCACCACCTTAGGGAGAAACCCATGTCCAGCAGTGTGTCGTCCGCCCGGTCCGATGTGGCTGTCGTGAAGTTGGGTGAGCATATCGGCGCCCAAGTCGATGGCATCCGGTTGGGCGCTGCGCTGGACACCGACACCGTCTCCGCGATCAACCAGGCACTGATCACGCACAAGGTCATCTTTTTTCGCGGCCAGCACCATATGGACGATGACACGCAATACGCGTTCGCGCGGCTGCTCGGTACCCCGACCACAGCGCATCCGCTGCTGAAGGGTATCGGTGCCAAGGTTCTTCCGGTCGATTCCGACGCCGGTCTCAAAGCCAACAGCTGGCACACCGATGTCACCTTCGTTGACCGGATCCCCAAGGCATCGATCTTGCGCGCCGTCGACCTGCCTGCCTACGGCGGGACCACGATCTGGGCCTCCACCGTCGCGGCCTACCACCAGCTTCCCGACTCACTGCGCCGCCTGGCCGACGACCTCTGGGCGGTGCACACCAACTCGTTCGACTACGCGCAGTTCGATGTCGAGGACGCGATGGCACAGATGAAGATCGCCGAAGGTGGCGACGCTGCCCAGTTTCAGGAGAATGTGGGAGCGTTTCAGTCTGCCCAGTTCCAGGCCCAGCATCCCGTGGTGCGCATACACCCAGAAACCGGGGAACCCGCCCTGCTTCTCGGCGGCTTCGTGCAGCGGCTCCTCGGCGTGAATACCAGCGAATCGCGGCTGATCTATCGACTCTTCCAGGACCGGATCACCATGCCGGAAAACACCATCCGATGGAACTGGCAGCCGGGCGACCTCGCGATCTGGGACAACAGGGCCACCCAGCACTATGCCGTCGCCGACTACGGAACCCAGCGCCGGCGGATGCACCGCATCACCCTGGCCGGCGACATCCCCATCAGCGTCACTGGCGAACGCAGCCGCATCATCTGCGGCGACGCCTCGGAATACTCCGTCATCGACCGGCCCCACCGAACCGTCGCCTGACACGACCGCCATCCTGCCCATATCCCCAGGGCGCCCTTAGATCTTGGCGGGCAGCGGTTTTCACGGCGGTTAAGCAGCTCCAGATAGCCCCGCGAACCTGATGACAGATACGCGGTACGGCAATCGTTGAAGGGAAACGAAGCATTCGGCGGTGGTGTACCGTCAGCGCCGTTCCCGCAGGTGCGGTCGCCGGATCGTTTCACAGGCAGGCGGCAACTTTTTTGAGGCGGCTGTGTGGACAGCGGGATGATGTGCCGGTTAAGAAGGGGCCGATGTATGCGAATTGTGGTTGATCTGAACCGTTGTGAGGGATACGCGCAGTGCGTGCCGCTCGCGCCCGATGTCCTCAAACTGCTCGGTGAGGAAGCGCTGGCCTACGATCCCAACCCTGACGATTCGCAACGTCAGCGGGTTTTGCGTGCGGCGGCGTCATGCCCGGTGCAGGCGATTCTGGTGGAGGTTGACCCCCCGGCCGACCGGGCAGCGAAATGATCACGGAATCACTTATCGCGGACCTGGTGGCCGCCTTCAAGGCGCAGGGCCGGATCGTCATCGTGGGCGCGTCGTTGGCCGGGCTGCGCGCCGCCGAAGCCCTGCGCGACGAGGGTTTCACCGGGTCGCTGACCATCATCGGTGATGAGCCCCACGAACCTTATGACCGTCCCCCGTTGTCGAAGCAGGTGCTCAAGGGATGGGTGCCGGCCGAGAACACCAAGCTTCCGCGGATGCGGCAAGTCGACGCGGACTGGCGCCTGGGTGTGGCCGCCACCGGGCTGGACCGCGCCAACAGGCAGGTGCTGCTGGCCAACGGCGAGACAGTGCCCTATGACCGGCTTCTGATCGCGACGGGCACCCGGGCGCGGCCGTGGTTCAACGCCGACGAGGCCCAGCTGGAGGGACTTTTCACGCTGCGGACCTGCGATGACGCCGCCGTGTTGCAGGCGGCGCTGAAGGTCGGGCCGCGGCGGGTGCTGATCGTCGGCTCGGGCTTCATCGGCTCGGAGATGGCGTCGGTGTGTTGTGAACTGGGCCTGCCCGTCACGGTCGCCGAGCGTGCCGATGCGCCGCTGGTGGGTGCACTCGGCGGGGTGATCGGCGAGATCGCCGCGAAGATGCAGCGTGACGCGGGGGTTGACCTGCGCACCGGTGTCGCGGTCGAGGCGCTCGAAGGAGACGAGGGGCATGTGCGACGTGCCCGGCTCTCGGATGGCACCGTGCTGGATGTCGACGTGGTGGTGGCGTCGCTGGGGTCGATCCGCAACGTCGAATGGCTGGAAGGCGCTCAGCTTGCCACCGGCTTCTGGGGGCTTGGGTGCGACGCGGGCTGCCGGGCCTTCGACATCAACGGGGTGGTGACCGACAACATCTTCGTCGCCGGTGACGTGGCGCGCGCTCCGCATGTGCTCTACGACTACGAGTTTCTCTCGCTGGAGCATTGGGACAACGCGGTCTCGGGTGCGGAGGTCGCGGCGAACAACATGGTCAACCTGGAGATGGGCCGCCGCCCGCATCTGCCGTTGCCGTCGTTCTGGTCGGGCCAGTTCGGCGTCAACATCAAGGGTGTCGGCGTGTGCTCCTACGGCGACGAGATCGTTTTCACGCAAGGCTCGGTCGAGGACCGCCGATTTGCCGCCGCCTATGGCCGCAACGGCCGCATCGTGGGTGCGGTTACCTTCGATCACGGCAAATGGCTGGAGTACTACGGCGCCATGATCGAGCGGTCGGCGCCGTTCCCACCGCCCCCGCCGGGTTACGACCGGCCGAAGGATGCCGAGCCGATTCCGGCCCGGTTCCCGGACCCGCGGGTGCCGACGGGGCTTCCCGATGTTGTCCTGACCGGCCATGACCCGACGTC
The DNA here is from genome assembly GCA_963811535.1 of uncultured Actinomycetota bacterium. Lineage (GTDB taxonomy): Bacteria > Actinomycetota > Actinomycetes > Mycobacteriales > Mycobacteriaceae > Mycobacterium. Next base: position 2,801,346 of record CAWERF010000006.1, read on the forward strand.
GCGGGGCGCCGAGTTCCGCCCCAAGAGCCCTTGACGCGTCACTCCCGAGTCACCAGTCCCCGACTGCCCAGCCTGAATAGGAGTACCCATGACGACAGCAGAGACGGCCTGGGCGGAGGCGATGAAGTTCGAGAACCGCCCCGATCCGTACCCGTTCTTCGATCAACTCCGTGAGACGCCGGTGGTGCGGGTGGCCGACAACACCTACGTGGTCACCGGATACCGCGAGCTGGTGGCGTTGGCTCATGACCCGCGGATCAGTTCTGACCTGAGTCGCAGTGCGCTGGCAGCCGCACGGGTGGCCCATGCCGAATCCCCGCCCGGTGCAGACGATCTCAAGGTCTACGGGCGCGAGCGAAACATCATCATGTCGGATCCGCCCGACCACGACCGACTGCGGCGTCAGGTGATGCGACACTTCGGCCCACCGCATTCCCCGGACGTCATTCCCGATATGGAGCCCGGCATTGCGCAGCTCTGTAATGAGCTGCTCGACAACATCAGGGGCACGTCCAGGTTCGACGTTGTCGACGACTACGCCTATCCGGTGCCGGTCGCGGTGATCTGCAGAATCCTGGGTGTTCCGGTCAAGGACGAACCCATGTTTCACGGTTGGATCTTCGATTTCATGGCGGGTCTGGACCTGGGACCCGAGGCAGCTACCGACGACGGGCAGGCCCGGGCCAAGCGGGGCCGCGAAAGCACCGCCGCGCTGAATGCCTACATGGCCGACCTGATCCAGGGCTACCTCACAGAGCCCGGGGAGGGATTGCTATCCAAGCTGGTCAACGACGACGGCCCAGACGGGCCGATGTCGCCGAAAGAAGCGGCGACCAACGGGATGCTGCTGCTGGTCGCCGGCCACGACTCCACGGTCAACACCATCGCCAACTGCGTGATGACGCTGCTGCGCAACCCCGAGTCGCTCGACCTGGTGCGCCGGACGCCGGAACTGATTCCCCGCGCGATCGAGGAGGTCCAGCGCCTGCAGTCCGCGGTCCAGTTCTTTCCCAGTCGCAGCGCCACCGCAGACATCGAGATCGCCGGGACCGTGATCCCGAAGGGCTCGGTGGTTCACCTGATGTACAGCGCCGCGAACCGCGACCCGGCGAAGTTCCCCGAGCCCAACCGGTTCGATCCGGAACGCCGCGACAACGAGCACTTCGGCTGGGGTAGCGGCATCCACACCTGCATGGGTGGTCCGCTGGCGCGCCTGGAGGTGAACCTCGCCCTGGAAACGTTCCTGCGCCGCGTTGAGAACCCGCGCTTGGTCGTGGACCCGCCGCCGTATCGGCAGAACCAGGTGTTCCGCGGGCCGCGACACCTGATGGTCGACTTCGACCGGATCACGGACTGAGGCCCCGCGATTAGGGCTTTTCAATTCGTCGAATGGCAGCAGCCGGGCCAACTCCGCGATGTCCCGGTGCCCCAGCCGGGACCGGGCCAGGTGCTGCTCAAGGTCGGCGGTGCCGGCGCCTGCCATTCCGATCTGCACCTGATGGACAGCCCCGCCGGAGCTCGCACGTTCGCGTTGCCCTTCACCCTCGGCCACGAGACCGCGGGCTGGGTCGACACCCTGGGTCCCGGGGTAAGCGGCTTCACTCCGGGCGATCCGGTGATTGTGTACGGCCCGTGGGGGTGCGGGCTGTGCGTCAACTGCCGCCAGGGAATGGAAAACTACTGCCAGGCACCCGGCAAGCCCAGCCCCGGTGGTCTCGGCGGCACCGACGGCGGCATGGCCGAATACCTCCTCGTCCCTTCAGCGCGCTACCTGATCCCGCTCGGCAGCCTCGACCCGCGGGAAGCGGCCCCGCTCACCGACGCCGGCCTCACCAGCTACCACGCCGTGAAACGCTCCGTGCACCTGCTGGGGCCGGGTTCGACCGCGGTGGTCATCGGCACTGGCGGCTTGGGCCAGATGGCCATCCAGATACTGCGCACACTGTGCGCGGCAACAACCATCGTCGCGGTGGACACCGCGACCGACAAACTCGAGATCGCCAAGACCATGGGCGCCGACGAAGGCCTGCTTTCCGGCGGCGACGCCCTGACCCGCGTAAAAGACATCACCAACGGGCACGGCGCCGAACTCGTCCTCGACCTGGTCGCAGTCAACCCCACACTCGCCATGGCCGCACAGATGGCGCGGGTCCTGGGCCACCTCACCATCGTCGGAGTCGGCACCGCGACCTTGCCGGTCAACTTCTTCAGCCCACCGCACGAATGCTCCGTCGCCTCACCGTTCTGGGGCTCCATCCCCGAACTCATCGAAGTCATTACCCTCGCTCAGGCCGGAAAAATCCGCATGCTCGTCGAGCACTTTCCACTCCACCGCGCCGCCGAGGCCTACCAGCAACTACACGACGGCAAAATCCGGGGACGCGCCGTCATCACACCCAACTAGACCGAAGTAGTAACCGAACGAGGGCGGCCCCGACGGCGGCGAGCCCCCAGGCCATAGCGTCGTTCGTGTTGTGGCTCGAACGGGGTTGCCCCCTACCAAAAAGGCGTCTTAGTCCGGATAAGGCCCGAACCTCGGCACCCGAAGCATGGCAGTTGACGCAGTCGAACGGTTCGGCGGCGCTCACCACAGGGTTTCTCCTTCGGTTGATGGTTGGGTTTGCTGGCAGTCGTCGCGGTGGCCTTGGGTGGCGACGTGCCAGCCGCAGTCAGGGCAACGACCGGAGCCGGCTGGGGGGGTGAATCCTGCGTGTCCGTCACCGTTCTCTCCCTCAGATTTGAGCGCAACCGCGCAACTGCGCAGGTCAGCCGGGGTGTCGGCGGTTGCGAGTTGCGTCGGGTCCGGCAGTAGGTCGACGGACTCAGGCAGGGGGTCACCGATGACCCAGCGGCCGGGTTTGCCGCGCTTGTCCTCCAGGTTGCAGAGATAGCCGTCGTCCGCAGCCATGCGTAGCCGCCGGCTCGCGTTGGACTTGTCCAGCCGTAACTTGTCGGCGACGCCCCGGGCCATGACGCCCTTGGCGGGCGCGATGGCGGCGACCGCTGCCACGGTCTCTCGCACGGTCTCGGAGACCGTCGTACCGACGCCCTCGGCGATGGTGTCGGCCACTAGGTCACGGACCACGGCGTAGTCGTCGAGGGTGGCGATGATGCGGCCATCGGCGTCGCGCGCTCGGCTGGCCTGGTGGAGCACCGCGTGGGAACGGATGAGCGCGAGAAGCGAGCCGAAGTCGCGGCGGAGCCGAACGGCGACGGGTGCCACCCGCTGCGCGAGCTGGCGGGCGTACGGGATGGTCACTCGGTGCTCAGCATTGGTGAGCCACCGTTGCAGGTCGTGCCACTCCTGCAGGTCACTGGCACCGTTGCTTTCGTCGGCGAGCTCGAGCAGCACCCGCGCTGTCTGCTCGCGCGAGTCGTCGGTGGCGAGGGACAGGATCCGGGTTTCGTTCTCCGCATGCACCCGTGTCTTGGTCGTCGTGAAGATCAGGTTGGTCGGGCCTTCCTTGACGATCTTCTTGGTGGTGAAACCGCCATCTTTAACGCGGACCGTCACCTCGTAGTCGATGCGCCCCTCAGACAGCAGCGACCGCACAAAGTAGCTGGTCATGTCGTCTTCGACGCCCTCCCGTAGGGCGGTCACCTCGTAGACGATGAGGGTGCGGTGGGTGTACTCCTCGGTGGAGTAGACCAGCGCGCGCTCGGACATGGCCGTGAATTCGAGGTAGGCCTCGGGTGGGAAGAACCGGGCCACGGTTTCGACGGTGTATGACTTGCCCGACGCGGAATGGCCCTTGACCCCGGCGGAGACCTGCTTGTCGAGTAGCCGCGAGGTGAGCACCAGGTACAGGGTCTTCGCCAGCCGTTCCTCTCCGACCAGGCCGCGGGACCGTACCTCGTCGGCCACGTCGTCGAGGATGCGCCGCAACCGCGCAAGCGGTGGCACCGGCTGTGAGCTGCGCGGTTGCGCGGTTGCGGTGTTGTTCGGGGGGGTAGAAGACTGGGCGCCGTCGGGGTGTGCGTTGTACGCGCCCGCGCCATTGCCGGATCCGTCGACGGTGCCGAGTTGTTGGCCGCGTGGCGGCGCGTGCCGCCCGCTGGCGATGATGGCGCGGCCACGCTCGACCGCTTCGTCGTTGTCGGTCATGCGATCGCCCGCAACCGGTCGACTAGCTGGTGATGCCCGACCTTCAACATCGCGCGAAGCATCGGGGTGCTGAATATCGGCACGTAGCCGACGTCAAGCAGATGATGCGCGGCGGCGACGGCACCGAACACTTGCCTATCGCTGATGCCGGCGTGGCAGTGCCGGTTATGCTCGGGGTCGCGGATGCACGAGCACGGGCCGAGCGATGTCGATCGCAGCGCCGACTCGCGCCGCGCCGAACGCCAGTGTCGGTGCCGGGCTGTACCCTGTGGCTGTGGCGATGTTGGGCTAGATAGCGGCTCAGCTTCGACGAAGGCGGGTCCTGGCGATGGCCCGCCTTCGCCGACTTCGGGGCCGGGCGGCCCAGTCTTGTTGGCTGTCAATGGTTTTCACTCCCCGGCCTGCTCAAGCTCGGTGATGAACTCGACTATCGCCGCCTCGGAGACGAGTCGGCGCCGGCCGACTTTGACGCTTCGCAGCCGCCCGCTGGCGATCAATTCGTAGACCTTCGAGCGGCCCAGGTCGAGCCGTTCCATGACGGCTTCGACGTCGTGCAGCTGGGCCCGGGCCCGCTCAGCCAGTCCTTCCATCACACATGCCTTTCTTCGTCTGACGCAGATATCTGGATAATGTGCTGCGTCGTGGGAAGACTAGCACGTCATTCGACAGACGCACACAAATAGTCCATACTCTTCGTGTGGCGAATAACGAGGATGGGCAGAGGTGGGCGGAAGACCTTGTCCGCAGGATCGGCCTAGCCATCAAGAAGACCAGGGGTGCTGAGTCGGCGCGCCGACTCAGCGACAAAACCGCCAAGCTGGGCTACCGCGTATCTCCAACCGTGATCGCCAAACTCGATTCCGGGCACCGCGGCAGCGTTCTCAGCGTTGCCGAGTTGCTGGTTCTTGCTGCGGCGCTCGACATTCCACCGGGGCTGCTGCTGTTCCCGGGATACCCGAGCGGGGAAGTGGAGTTTCTGCCCGGGCGGACGGAAGTCAGCCAGTTGGCGCTGGAATGGTTCTCGGGTGAGCGGCGCATACCGGCGGAGCCCGGGGAAGACGGCCAGCCCCGCGTCAGCCCGCTGAATGCGGGAACAGAACTAGTCAGAGCCGTACACGAATACGCCGAGCTTGGAAAGGCTTTGCGCGCCGAGCTTCGTCTGAAGGAGGTTGGCGTGGTGGACCGTCAGCTGTTGGATGAGGCGGTCCGCGACCTGCAGGAGCGCTTGGCGGATCTGGAGTCACGGATCAATGAGCTTCGCCGCATGTTCGAGATCACCGAGAAAGCACCGCGATGACTAGACAGCAGCTCCCCCCGCAGATCAAGAAGATCGAGGTAACGGAGCGCAGAACCGGGAAAACCGTTGTGCGGTATCAACTTACGGTTGATGCGGGCGTGAACCATGACACCGGGAATCGCCAGCAGGTGCGTCGCCGCTACGCGACCGAGAAGCAGGCCCGCGACGCATTGGCTGAGATCACCCAGCAGGTGTCGATTGATGCCTTCGTTCCGCGCAAGGCCGTGACGGTGAAGGAACTGTGCGACGACTGGCTCGCGTCACTCCACAACGCCCGCCCGACAACGATCAACGGCTACGCATATTGCTTGGCTCCGTTGTACGAACAGTACAGCCATCTGGCCGCGCAGAAGCTGACGCGCCCGGAGTTGGACAAGCTGCTGATCGCGCTTCGCGACGGGGGTACCACGACCGCACACGGCCACACGCGCCGGGCATGGTCGCCGCGCTCGCTGAACGCCGCAATCGATGCCTGGCGACTTGTCCTCGCCTACGGTTGTGACCGCCGCGATCTCGCGCACAATGTCGCCGCGTCGATGAAGAAGGTTCCGCGCGCTCGCCGGGAGATGCAGACCTACACACCCGATGAGATTCGCCTCGTGTTGCGTGCTGCCGACAAGGAGCGCAACGGGCATCTGTGGTACCTCGCCCTCAGCGGCCTTCGGCGTGGCGAGATTGCCGGACTGAAGTGGTCCGATGTCGACTTCGAGACTGGCGCCATCACAATCGCCCGCAACCGTGTTCAGTTGGGCGCGGCCACCGTCGTGGAGAACGAGCCGAAGACGCAGTCGTCTTGCCGCATACTGCCGCTCGATGAGGGACTGATCAGCGTGCTCAAGCGGGCCTCGTCCCGCTACGCCCAGGAGAAGCTGGCACTGGGCGCAGCTCATGCGGACAGCGGCTATGTAGCGGTGAACGAGGCCGGCGAACCGTACACGCCGGGGGCGCTCACGAACATGTGGCACCGGTTGACGACGGCTGCGGGTGTGCGACCGATCCGGCTGCACGACGCCCGTCACTCGTGCGGCACGGCGCTGCACCTGCGGGGCGTCCCAATGGCCGTGATCGCCAAGTGGCTGGGCCATGCCGACGCCTCGATCACGGCACGTATCTACGCCCACTCCCAGGACGACGCATTGCGAGCCGCCGGCGCAACGCTCGGGCAGGTTGTCACGCCCGGCGGATAGCTCTCTGCACACGAGTTCGATGGATCTTGTGACATCCTCGTGACAACGAGGGCCTCGGAGGGTGGCCCGGTAGGGACGCCGATTTGCCTACGAGCAGGTAAACCACGTTTTTGATTAGCGCGCCCGAAGGGATTCGAACCCCCAACCTTCTGATCCGTAGTCAGATGCTCTATCCGTTGAGCTACGGGCGCATGTGTTCAATTGTCGTGGGCTGACGCGTCAGCCGCGGCGGAGGCGAGAGGATTTGAACCTCCGGTCCCCTTTGAGGGGGACAACTCATTAGCAGTGAGCCCCATTCGGCCGCTCTGGCACGCCTCCTGAAATGTTCCGGAGGCACAGCGTACACAGCCCTCGTTGAGCATCGCAAAGTTCGCCGACGCCGTCGAGTCTGCGTCGGCCCTGCACGCCGAGTCGACGGGTCCGGTAGCGCGTGGGGAAGGCGAACCTATGCTGGTCAAGTGACCGCCCGCCTGCGCCCCGAACTGGCCGATCTGCCGGCCTACACGCCGGGCAAGACGGTGCCGGGCGCAATCAAGATCGCCAGCAACGAGACCGTGCAGGGGCCATTGCCCAGCGTGCGGGCCGCGATCGAGAAGGCTACCGACACGGTGAACCGCTACCCCGACAACGGTTATGTCGAGTTGCGTTCGCACCTGGCGAAGCACTTGAGCAGGTGTGGCGACTTCGCGCCGGAGCACATCGCGGTCGGCTGTGGATCGGTCAGCCTGTGCCAGCAGCTCATCCAGATCACCTCAACCGTCGGCGACGAGGTGGTGTTCGGCTGGCGCAGCTTCGAGATCTACCCGCTGCAGGTCCGCGTCTCCGGTGCGACGCCGGTCCGGGTGCCGCTGCGCGACCACACCTACGATCTCGACGCCATGGCCGCGGCGATCACCGACCGCACCCGGCTGATCTTCGTCTGCAACCCGAACAACCCGACCAGCACGGTCGTCGACCCCGACGCGCTGGCTTCGTTCATCGAGAAGGTTCCGTCGGATGTGCTGATCGCGATCGACGAGGCCTATGTCGAATACATCCGCGACGGGCTGCTGCCCGACAGCTTCGGCCTGGTGCGCGCGCACCCCAATGTCGTTGTGTTGCGGACATTTTCGAAGGCGTACGGGCTGGCCGGGTTGCGCGTCGGCTACGCGGTGGGTGACCCCGACGTCATCACCGCGCTCGGCAAGGTGTACGTGCCGTTCAGCGCCACCAGCATCTCGCAGGCAGCGGCGATCGCATCCCTGGCCGCTGCCGACGAGTTGCTGGCCCGCACCGACGCCGTCGTCGCCGAACGTGCGCGGGTGAGTGCGGCCCTGCGCGACGCGGGTTACGAATTGCCTTCGTCGCAGGCCAACTTCGTGTGGCTGCCGCTGGCCGAACGCACCCTGGACTTCGTGCGGGCGGCCGCCGAGGCGCGGGTGATCGTGCGGCCCTACGGCGAGGACGGTGTGCGCGTCACGGTCGCCGCGCCGCACGAGAACGACGCATTTCTGCGCTTCGCAACGGAGTTCGCCCGACGCTGGAGAGATCATTGAGCGACGAATTGGCCCGAAAGCAGTTCAGGAAGCTGAAGCGGCGCACAGACCGAATACCGGACGCTGAACTCGACGAGTTCTGGGCCACGCTGCCGCCTGCCGTCATCGCCGACATGCTGGGTGAATGGTCGGGTGGCGAGTTCGACACCGGTCACCGGATGAACGGCTCACTGGCCAAGGTGAAGTGGTTCGGCAAGACGTTCACCTCCGCCGTCGACGTGCAGCCGCTGATCTGCCTGGACGACGACGGCAACAAGTTCTCGAACGTCAAGCTCGGCAAGGGTGAGGCCAGCCTGTGGATGGAGGAGTTCCGCGGCGAGGTGACGGCCACCATGGTCTACGACGGCCAGCCGACCCATGATCACTTCAAGAGAATCGACGAGAACGCGGTTATGGGCATCATGAACGGCAAGCACGTGCTCGACTTCAGCGATGGGAAGGGCCGGTTCTTCTACTTCTACCTCGAACGCATCTAGCCGACCGGCGTCCGGCCGGTGAACGCGATCAACTGCTCGAACACGTCCGCATCGGCGGGAACGTCGACCGGGTCGGCGAACCCGACCGCGGTCCGGCCCTGCGGGGTGATGATCCGGCTGGCCAGGCCGAGCACGTAGTCGGCCACAGGTTCGGGCACGGTGATCTGCTGTCTGGTCGCGATCGCGTAATCCCAAGCGTGGACGAGGAATTCGATCGAAAGGATGCCTGCCGCGACGGCCGCGGGCGCCTTGTTCGGGCCTATCGACACCGTGCCGTCCAGACCGCGGCGGCGCCACGCATCCAGCGTCGCGTCGGCGGCGGCGCTGACCTGGGCGAGCGGGCGCGCAGCTGTGTCGCGTGCCGGGAACGCCGCGCCGGCGGCCCCGCCAATCGCCGTGATGGAGTTCATCAGATGGTCGGTCAGCTTCGCGACGTCGAACTCTGTGCACGGTGTCTGCCGGATCAGGTCGGCCGCGCCGACACCTTGCAACACGTCCTGCAGCACGACCAGCGTGGCCTCGGCGCACTCGATCTCATCCGTCGGAGCGGCGACGTCTTCGATTGCCATAAGGGTCACGGTACGGCGGGAATGGCCGCGTCGTAACCTCACTTCGATACTTCAGGAGGTGGCTCATGGGCCAGGTGTATGAATCCGTCACCGTCGACATCGACGGTCACGTCGCGCAGGTAACCCTCGTCGGTCCGGGCAAAGGCAACGCAATGGGGCCGGCGTTCTGGTCCGAGATGCCGGCGGTGTTCGCCGAGCTGGACGCCGACCGCGACGTGCGAGCGATCGTGCTCACCGGCTCCGGCCGCAATTTCAGCTACGGCCTGGACCTGCCTGCGATGGGTGGCACGCTGACGCAGGTCATGACCGACGGCACGTCGGCGCGGCCGCGGACCGACTTCCACGCCGAGGTGCTGCGGATGCAGGGCGCGATCAGCGCGGTTGCTGACTGCCGCACACCGACGATCGCGTCGGTGCACGGCTGGTGCATCGGCGGCGGCGTCGACCTGATCTCGGCGGTCGACATCCGCTACGCCAGCGCCGACGCGAAGTTCTCCGTCCGGGAGGTGAAGCTCGCGATCGTCGCCGACGTGGGCAGCCTCGCCCGGCTGCCACTGATCCTGTCCGACGGCCACCTCCGCGAGCTGGTGCTGACCGGTAAGGACATCGACGCTGCGATGGCCGAGAACATCGGCCTGGTCAACGGCGTGTACGACGACGCCGACGCGTCGCTGGCCGCGGCGCACGCCACCGCCGCCGAAATCGCGGCCAACCCGCCGCTGACCGTCCGTGGCATCAAGGATGTGCTTGACCAGCAACGCATTTCGCGGGTGTCGGAAAGCCTGCGATATGTCGCCGCGTGGAACGCGGCGTTCCTGCCGTCGAAGGACCTCACCGAAGGCATCACCGCGACGTTCGCCAAGCGGGCACCCGAGTTCCGCGGGGAGTGAGGCGAAAACGGC
>CAWERF010000007.1:0-1579061 GCA_963811535.1 uncultured Actinomycetota bacterium
GTCAGCGCGGTTAACCGGGTTACACGTCGTAGTAGAGCGCGAACTCGTAGGGGTGCGGCCGGATCTGGACCGGCATGATCTCGTTCTCGCGCTTGAAGCTGATCCAGGTCTCGATCAGGTCGGGTGTGAACACCCCGCCCTCGGTGAGGTAGTCGTGGTCGGCCTCCAGCCGGTCGATCACGGCGGACAGCTGGGTGGGGGCCTGCGGGATGCTGGCGGCCTCGTCGGGCGGCAACTCGTAGAGGTCCTTGTCCACCGGGGCCTGCGGCTCGATCTTGTTCCTGATCCCGTCAAGACCGGCCATCAGCATCGCCGAGAACGCCAGGTACGGGTTGCCCGACGAGTCGGGGCAGCGGAACTCCAGCCGCTTGGCCTTCGGGTTGCTGCCGGTGATCGGGATGCGGACACAGGCCGACCGGTTGCGCTGGCTGTACACCAGGTTGATCGGGGCCTCATAGCCGGGGACCAGCCGCTTGTACGAGTTGACGGTCGGGTTGGTGAACGCCAGCAGCGACGGGGCGTGGTGGAGCAGGCCGCCGATGTAGTGGCGGGCGAGGTCCGACAAGCCGGCGTAGCCCGACTCGTCGTACATCAGCGGTTTGCCGTCCTTCCACAGCGACTGGTGGCAGTGCATGCCGGACCCGTTGTCGCCGAACAGCGGCTTGGGCATGAACGTGACCGTCTTGCCGTTCTCCCACGCCGTGTTCTTGATGATGTACTTGTACAGCTGCATGTCGTCCGCGGCGTGCAGTAGTGAGTCGAACTGGTAGTTGATCTCGGCCTGCCCGCCGCTGCCCACCTCGTGGTGGCCTTTCTCCAGGGTGAAGCCGGCGTTGATCAGGTTGGTCAGCATCTTGTCGCGCAGGTCGACGTACTGGTCGTTGGGCGCCACCGGGAAGTAGCCGCCCTTGTGGCGCACCTTGTAGCCGCGGTTGGGGCTGCCGTCTGTCTCGGTCGCGTTGCCGGTGTTCCACCAGCCCGAGATCGCGTCGACCTCGTAGAAAGCGCTGTTGGCCGTCGAGTCGAACGCCACCGAGTCGAAGATGTAGAACTCGGCCTCGGCACCGAAGTACGCGGTGTCGGCGATGCCGGTGCTCTTCAGGTAGTTCTCCGCCTTGCGGGCAATGTTTCGCGGGTCACGGGAGTACGGCTCGAGGGTGAACGGGTCGTGCACGAAGAAGTTGAGGTTCAGCGTTTTCGCCGCGCGGAACGCGTCGATTTGCGCGGTGTCCGGGTCCGGCAGCAGCAGCATGTCGGACTCGTGGATGGACTGGAAGCCCCGAATCGATGAGCCGTCGAACGCCACCCCGTTCTCGAACAGGCTCTCGTCGAACGCTGTTGCCGGGATCGTGAAATGTTGCATGACGCCGGGCAGATCGCAGAACCGGACATCGACGTATTGGACGTCCTCGTCCTTGACGAGTTTGAAGACGTCGTCGGGCGTCATTTCACTCACTGAAGCACTCTCCTTCGATAGGTAACCCGCGGTGTGACGCTATGGACCCGATGTTGCACGCCCGTCAACCACGTGTTGCGCTGACGTTACGCAATAGCGACTCCGGCGTCGCCGCTGCCGGCGTTACTTCCCTGCATATCCTTAGGTCATGGCACGCGCAACCGCATCTTGGCTGTCCGGCCCCGAACCGGCGTCGTCCGGCCGGGAATCCGGCTACCCCGGAGAGCGGCTGGGTTTGCCGTCGGCAGGGCCCGGTTCGCTCGTCGGGTTCGGCAGGAGGATCGGCGCACTGACCGTCGACTGGCTGATCGCCTACGGGCTCGCGGCCCTCGCCGTGTGGTTCGGTCTCTACAGCACCGCGGTCCTGTCGACGGCCGTGCTGGCGGTGTGGCTGGTGCTCGGCGTGCTCGCGGTACGGATGTTCGGCTTCACACCCGGCCAGTTCGTGTTCGGGCTGATGGTCGCGTCGGTCAACGGCCGGCGCCACGTCGGCCTCGGCCGCGCCGTCGCGCGCGGCCTGCTGATCGCGCTCGTGGTGCCGCCGCTGTTCACCGACTCCGACCTGCGCGGCCTGCACGACCGGTTCACCGGCACCGCCGTGGTGAGGCGATGAGCGCCCGCGCGAAGAGCAACCCGCGGCGCTGACTACTTTCTGCGTACCGTGCGCTGCACCCCGCGCATCTTGGCCGCGGTCGGCATCGGTCCCTTCGGCATCGCGGCCATGCCGGTCCGCGACCCGAGCGCGGCCAGCCGGGACTCCAGCGAATCCATCTGCTTGACCGTGATGTTCGCGGGCAGCCGTGTCAGGTGGCGCTCCAGCTTGCCCAGTGGGACCTCGTCTTCGCCGTTTCCGACGATCACGTCGTAAATCGGCACGTCGCCGACCAGCCGCGCGGTGCGCTTCTTCTCTTGCGCCAGCAGCGGTTTGACCCGTGCCGGCGAACCTTCCGCGACGAAGATTACGCCGGGCCGCCCGATCACCCGATGCACGGCGTCGAAGTGGCCGGTGGCGGCCACGCCCGGGGTGACCCGCCACTTGCCGCGCAGGTTGTCCAGCGCCCACGCCGCGGCACCGGCCTGTCCCTCCGCTTTGCTGTAGACGGATCGCTGCGCGCGGCGACCGAAGATGATGAACGCCACCAGCGCCCCAAGCACGACGCCCAGCGGAATCAGCATCACCAACGTGAGACCGTGAACGAACAGACCGGCAACCACTGCGGCGGCCACGATCAGCACGAATGCCCCGATCATCAGAGGCAGCAGCAGTTTGTCCTCTTTGCGCTGCATCTGGAACGCCTGCCACAGCTGGCTGCGGCGCTGCTTGGATGCTGCCTTCCGGGCGGCCTTCGCCTCGGCCTTCGCGGCCTTCATCGCGGCGGGGTTGCTGGATTTCGCCATGTCAAAAGAATACGGCGGCCGGCTCAGTGCCTGGTCGGGTGCGCCCCCGCGATCGTCTGCGCGTAGAGCCGTCCCGCCCGGTACGACGACCGCACCAGCGGCCCCGCCAGCACGCCGGCGAAGCCCAGCTCGTTCGCGAACTGCGAATGCTCGACGAACTCCTCGGGCCGTACCCATCGGGCCACCGGATGATGCCGCACCGACGGACGCAGGTACTGCGTGACCGTGACGATGTCGCAGCCCGCCCGGTGCAGGTCGGTCAGCGCCTTGCGCACCTCGTCGGTGGTTTCACCCATGCCGAGAATCAGGTTGCTCTTGGTGACCAGGCCGTAGTCACGTGCGGCGGTCAATACGTCGAGGCTGCGCTGATAGCGAAATGCCGGTCGTATCCGTCGGAAGATGCGGGGCACCGTTTCGATGTTGTGCGCCAACACCTCTGGACGCGACTCGAACACCTGCTCCAAAAGGTCGGGCCGGCCGTTGAAGTCGGGGATCAGCAGCTCGACGCCGGTCGACGGGTTGAGTTTCTTGATCTGGCGGACGGTTTCGGCGTAGAGCCAGGCGCCGCCGTCCGGCAGGTCGTCTCGCGCCACCCCGGTGACCGTCGAATACCGCAGCCCCATCGCCTGCACGCTTTCGGCCACCCGGCGCGGTTCGTCGCGGTCCAGATCGGCGGGACGGCCGGTGTCGATCTGGCAGAAGTCGCAGCGACGCGTGCACTGCTCGCCGCCGATCAGAAACGTGGCCTCGCGGTCCTCCCAGCATTCGAAGATGTTCGGGCAGCCGGCTTCCTCGCACACCGTGTGCAGGCCCTCGCGGCGAACGAGGCTCTTGAGCTCGGTGTACTGGGGCCCCATCCGCATCCGCGTCTTGATCCACGGGGGCTTGCGCTCAATCGGCGTCCGGGAGTTGCGCACTTCCAGCCGCAGCAGCTTTCGGCCCTCAGGTGCGATGGTCACGGTATCGATGCTAGTGCGAGCCGGCCGTCGAGGACGTCGCACACGGCGTCGGCGACCCGCCCTCGGACATCGTCGACGGTGACGCGGCGGCCCAGCTCAGCGGTCAGCGACGTCACGCCTGCGTCGCTGATCCCGCACGGGATGATCGCGCCGAAGGCGCCCAGGTCGCAGTCGCAGTTCAGCGCGAAACCGTGCAGTGTGGTGGCGCGTTGCACGCGGATGCCGACCGCGGCGATCTTGCGCTCCGGCCGTGCGCCATCGGCGGGCAGCCAGACGCCGGAGCGGCCGTGGACGCGGCTGGCCGCAAGCCCGAGTCGGGTGCAGACGGTGATCAGCGATTCCTCAAGCCGCCGAACATAATTCACGACGTCTATCGGGTCGGCCAGGCCGATGATCGGGTAGCCGACAAGCTGGCCCGGCCCGTGCCAGGTGATCTTGCCGCCGCGGTCGGTGTCCACCACGGGCGTGCCGTCGACCGGCCGCTCGTGCGGCTGCGTGCGTCGCCCCGCCGTGTAGACCGACGGGTGTTCGAGCAGCAGCAGGGTATCGGGCCCACCCGCCACCCTGGCGTCCACCAGGCTGCGCTGCAGGTCCCAGGCCTCCCGGTACTCGACGCTGCCCAGCTGCCGCACCTCAATCGGGGTGCTCGCCGAACGGATGGAACGCATACCTCGACCGTACTAGTGCCTCACCGGCGCGGTCGCGTACGACAGCGCCTCGCCGATGGTGTTGTGGTGGAACTGGAAACCGGCCCGTTCCAGCGCCGCGGGGATGGCCCGCTGCCCGGCGAGCAGGCCCTCGTCGGCGAACTCGCCGAGAACCGCGCGCGCAGCCATACCCGGAAGGAACAGCGGCGTCGGCCGATTGACCGCCCGGCCCAACGAGGTGGTGAACTCGGCGTTGGTTACCGGTGCCGGGCCGGTGAGGTTCACCGGCCCAGACAAATCGTGGGAGATCGCGAACAGCAGCGCTCGCACCTCGTCCTCGAGGCTGATCCACGGCATGTACTGACTGCCGTTGCCGATCCGTGCGCCCAGCCCCAGCGAGAACAACGGCCGAAGCCGGCTCAGCATGCCGCCCGAGGGTGACAGCACCAGCCCGGTGCGGGCCAGCACCACCCGCGTGCCCGCCTGCCGGGCGGGCAGCGTCGCGGCCTCCCAGTCCTGGCACAGCTGCGCGAGGAAACCCGTTCCGGCGGACGCGGTTTCGTCGACGACACGGCCCCGGGTGTTGCCGTAGTAGCCGACCGCGCTGGCGTTGACGAGCACCGGAACGCCGGCCTGCGCGGCGGCCGACGACAGCACCTCGGTCGGGTTGATCCGGCTGTCGCGCAGCAGCTGTTTGAACGCCCCGGACCAGCGCCTGCCGCCGATGTTGGCGCCGCACAGGTTGACCACCGCGTCCACGCCGCGCAGCGTGCCGGGGTCGAACTCGCCCGTCTCGGGGTTCCAGTGCACCTCGTCGGCGTTCGACGGTGCGCGGCGCACGATCCGCAGCACCCGGTTGTCGGAGGCGCGCAGCGCCGACAGCAGCGCCGACCCGATCGAGCCGGACGACCCAGCGATCGCGATCATTGCGTCGGGCACGGTGTCACAGCCCCAAGTCGGCCTCGAACGCCCCTTCTTCCAACCGCCGCTTGATCGTGGTCAGGAACCGGCCGGCGTCGGCGCCGTCGATCAGCCGATGGTCGTAGGTCAGCGGCAGGTAGCAGACCGAGCGGACGCCGATCGATTCGTTGCCGAGCTCATCGACGATCACTCGTGGACGCTTGACGATCGCGCCGGTGCCCAGCATGGCCGCCTGTGGCGGAACCAGGATCGGGGTGTCGAACAGCGCGCCCTGGCTGCCGATGTTGGTGATCGTGAAGGTGCCGCCCGACAGCTCGTCGGGCTTCAGGTCACCGGAACGGGCCCGGGCGGCGATGTCGGCGATCGCGCGGGCGAGCCCGGCCAGCGAGAGGTCGCCGGCGTTGTGAATCACCGGTGACAGCAGGCCCTGTTCGGTGTCGACCGCGATGCCGAGGTGCTCGGCGTCGTAGTAGGTGATCTCCTTGGTTTCCTCGTTGTAGCTGGCGTTGATGTTCGGGTGGATCTTCAAGGCGTCGATCACGGCACGGGCGATGAACGGCAGGAATGTCAGGTTGACGCCCTCGCGTTCGGCGAACTCGTTCTTGGCGCGTGCCCGCAGCGCGACGATCCTCGTTATGTCGACCTCGTGGGTCTGCGTGAGTTGCGCTGTCGCCTGCAGTGATTCGCGCGTCTTCTTCGCGGTGATCTGACGGATGCGGCTGGCCTTCTGCGTGGTGCCGCGAAGGTGTGCCAGCGCCGGAGCGGGCGTTGGCGCGGCGGGTGCCGCAGGCGCGGCCGGTGCCTCGACCGGTTGCGGCTCCACGGGAGCCTTGGCCTTCTCGGCGGCGGCGAGCACGTCCTGTTTGCGGATTCGGCCGCCGACGCCGGTGCCTTTCAGGCTGGCCAGGTCGACGTTGTTCTCCGCGGCCAGCCTCCGCACCAGCGGGGTCACATACGGACCGCCCTCCGAGTCGGTGGACGCGGCGGCGCGGGCGGCGGACGCGGGCTGTGGCTGCGGCGCGGGCTCAGGCGTGGGTTCCGGCGTGGGTTCGGGCGTGGGCGCCGGCGTTGGTTCGGGCTGCGGTTCGGCCTTCGGCTCGGGCGTGGGTTGCGGCTCAGGCGCCGGCTCCGGTTCGGGCTGCGGTTGCGGTTCGGGTTCTTTCGCCGGCTCCTGCGCGCCGGGCTCGCCGATCTTGGCCAGCTCACCGCCCACCCCGACCGTGTCGTCTTCCTCGGCGGTGATGCTCAGCAGGGTGCCGGCCACCGGCGACGGGATCTCGGTGTCGACCTTGTCGGTCGACACCTCGAGCAGAGGCTCGTCGACCTCGACGGTGTCGCCGACCTTCTTCAGCCAGCGCGTGACCGTGCCCTCCGTGACAGACTCACCGAGCTCGGGCATCACCACCGGAGTGGACTTTCCACCCGACGACGACTGCGCGGCCGGCTGGACCTCGCGTTGCGGTTCGGGTTGAGGTTCGGGTTCGGGCTGTTCGGATGTCTGGGCCGGCGGGGGAGAGGCGGCGGGCTCCGCGGCCGGCGTCTCCCGCCTGGGTTCCTCCGCCGGTCGCTGGGGCGGGGCCTCGGACGCCTCGCCCGCATCGCTGATGACGGCAAGCTCGCCGCCGATCTCCACCGTGTCGTCCTCTTGGGCGACGATCTTCGACAGCACGCCGGAGGTCGGTGACGGGATCTCGGTATCGACCTTGTCCGTGGACACCTCGAGCAACGGCTCGTCCTGTTCGACGGTGTCGCCTTCTTGCTTGAGCCAACGGGTCACGGTCCCCTCGGTGACGCTCTCACCGAGTGCGGGCATCTGCACGGAGAAGGCCATGTCTGTTGACTCCTCGAACACATCAGTCGTACGGGTCGACCTCTGGCTTACCACAGCACAGCGTTGCCGGTGCGCCGGCCACATCGAATGCAGAAATCATCATGGCACTATCGATGACGGGGGTAATCGAGGAGACAGCATTGGGATTGTTCGACAGACTTCGGAAGGGCCGCCACGCCGGCGCCGACGGGGGGACGGCGGCCGACCAGCGCTACCTGAGCGAGTGGGCGGCGTCACACAAGGGCGTGGAGGCCTACGTCGAACCGCAGACGAACTTCTCCGACCTGACGGTCGTGCTCGTGGCCAGCGACGGCGAGTGGACCCGTCGCCGTGTCGGCGGCCCGGCCGGGGCGCGCCGGCTGGGGGAAGAGCTGGGCATCCCCGTCTACGACGTGCAACGCGTCGGCTACCCGCAGCGCATGCGTGAGCGCGACGCCCGCCAGCGCGTCGAACGCCGCAGCCTGCTCGAAGAGAGCTGATGCCCTACGCCGGCCCCGCCGCTACCCGCGGTTCGCCCGCCGGTAGCGACCCCTACCATGCCGATCTATGACAATGCCCGCAGTGCAGCGCAGCCCCCGATACGTCGCCAGCAGCGGCGATGTTCGGATCGCCGTCTACGAGCAGGGCAATCCCAACGGCGTGACGGTCGTGCTGGCCCACGGCTGGCCCGACTCCCACGTGCTGTGGGACAACATCGTGCCGCTGCTGACCGACCGCTTCCGGGTCATCACCTATGACAACCGCGGCGCCGGGCAGTCCACGGCGCCCGGCAACTACCAGGCCTACGCGATGGCGCATTTCGCCGAGGATTTCGCGGCGGTGATCGACGCGCTGAGCCCGAGTCGGCCCGTGCACGTGATGGCCCACGACTGGGGAGCGGCCGGGGTGTGGGAGTACCTGAAACGGCCGAACGCCAGCGACCGGATCCGGTCGTTCACGTCCGTGTCGATTCCGAGCGCCGACCATCTCGTCGCGTACATCTTCGACAATCTCAAGCGGCCGTATCGTCCCCTCGCTTTCCTGCGCGCGGTCAGGCAGGTGCTCAAGCTCGCGTACATGATCGCGTTCTCGATGCCGGTGCTGGCACCGGCCATCATGCGGACCGTACTCAAACCACATCGAGCGCGGCGGATTCTCGCGATCGCCGAAGGCACTCCGGAGGACCAGATACATCACGCGGAATCCGTCAACCGTGACGCCGCCAACAGCCTGAAGATCTACCGCGCCAACTTCTTTCACTCGGTGTCGCACGGCGCGCGCGACCATTACGTCGATGTCCCGGTGCAGCTCATCGGCCACAGCAACGATCCGGCGATCACGCTGAGCGCGCTGAACGACGAATCCCGCTGGGTGCCGCGGCTGTGGCGGCGCGACATCAGGTCCGGCCACTGGTCGCCGTTCTCCCATCCGCAGATGCTGGCACGGGCGCTGGGCGAGATGATCGACGTGGTGGAGGGCGGACCGCCGAGTCGTGCGATGCGCCGCGCGCAGGTCGGCAGGAAACGCGAGCCGTTCGGCGACACGCTGGTCTCGGTCACGGGCGCAGGCAGCGGGATCGGGCGCGCCACCGCGCTGGAGTTCGCCCGCCTCGGCGCCGAGGTCGTGGTCAGCGATATCGACGAAATCGCCGTGCGGGAGGCCGCGGCCGAGATCGCCGCGCGCGGCGGTGTCGCGCACGCCTACACGCTCGATGTGTCCGACGCCGACGCCGTCGAGGCGTTCGCCGGCGAGGTCTGCCAGGACCACGGCGTCCCCGACATCGTCGTGAACAACGCCGGCATCGGGCAGGCGGGCCGGTTCATCGACACCCCCGCCGACCAGTGGGATCGGGTCCTGTCCATCAACCTTGGCGGGGTGGTCAACGGCTGCCGCGCCTTCGCGCGCCGACTGGTCGACCGGGGCACCGGCGGTCACATCGTGAACGTGGCGTCCGCGGCGGCGTTCACCCCGTCGCAGGCAATGAACGCATACTGCACCAGCAAGGCCGGCGTGTACATGTTCTCCGACTGCCTGCGCGCCGAACTAGCTTCCGCCGGGATAGGTTTGACCACGATCTGTCCGGGGGTCATCAACACCAACATCGTGCACACCACCCGCTTCGACCCGCCGCCGGGCAAGGACAGTCAAGTCGCCGGGCGCCGCCAACAGCTGGAGAAGGCGTTCGCCGCACGCGGGTACGGCCCGGACAAGGTGGCGAAGGCAATCGTGTCGGCGGTGCGGAAGGACAAGCCGATCCGCCCGGTGACCCCGGAGGCGTACCTGCTTTACGGCACATCGCGGCTGCTGCCCCAGGCGCTGCGCAGTACAGCCCGCGGACAGGTGCTGTAGACCGGCTCAGCCGTTTTCGGCGATGTCTTCGAGCACAGCGAACATCGTGCGTGTCGGCACCCCGGTGCCGCCCTTGCCGGTGTAGCCCCACGGTCCGCCGGTGTTGTACGCGGGCCCTGCCACGTCGATGTGCGCCCACTGCACACCGTCGGCTACGAACTCACGCAAAAACGTCCCGGCGACAAGCATTCCGCCATACCGCGAGCCGCTGACATTGGCCAGGTCCGCGACGGTGGACTTCAGGTCGTCCTTGAGTTCTTCGGGAAGTGGCATTGGCCAAGCGTTTTCGCCGACTTTCTGAGAGATCGACGCCACGCGGTCGCGAAACTCGTCGCTGCCCATCACCCCCGGGGTGCGCGCACCCAGGGCGACGCTCTGCGCGCCGGTCAGCGTCGACGTCTCGATCAGGTAGTCCGGGTTGTCCTCGCCAGCCCGCGCGATCGCGTCGGCAAGGATCAGGCGGCCCTCTGCGTCGGTGTTGAGCACCTCGACCGTCGTTCCGCCGTATTGCGTCAGCACGTCGCCGGGCCGTTGCGCGGTCGCCGACGGCATGTTCTCGGCCATCGGCACCGTCGCGATCACGTCGATCGGCAGTTCCTGTTGTGCGGCCAGCACCACGGTGGCGATGACCGCCGCGGCGCCGCCCATGTCAGAGGTCATGTAGTGCATGTTCTGGGCCGGCTTGATGGAGATTCCGCCGGTGTCGAACGTGATGCCCTTGCCGATCAGCGCCACCGTCTTGGCGGCGCTTGGCTTTTTGGCCAGCCGCGAACCTCGGTGGATCAGCCGGACCAGCCGCGGTGGGCGCGACGAGCCCTTGCCCACGCCGATCACCCCGCCGTATCCGCCCCGCGCCAACGCCTTTTCGTCGAGGACCTCGACTTCCAGCCCGGCAGCCTCGCCCAAAGTCTTTGCCCGGCCGGCGAATTCGGCGGGGAAGAGATGGCTTGGCGGTGTGTTGACCCAATCGCGGGCGGTGGCGACCGCGGCAGCGACCGCCGTCGCACGTTGCGCCTCGGCCTTGGTGTGCGCCCTGGTGTCCGGGGCGAGCACGGTGATTGTGCGCAGCCCGGGTTCTTTCGGAGCGGTCTTGTCGCTTCGGAATTCCGTGAACCGGTAGGCGCCCAGGACCAGACCCTCGACCGTGGCGGCCAGGTTCAGCGCCGAGAGCGTGGTCACGACGGCCTCGAACTTGTCCAGTGACCGCGCGGCGACACCTGCCGCGCGGCAGATCAGGTCGGCGGGCCACTCGCCGCGCGGCGCGCCAAGCCCGACCGTCAGGACGCTGGCGACCGGCAGCGATCCCGCGACGAGCCGGTTCAGCTGCTCGGCAGCCCCGGTCGCGCCGAGCGCGCGCAGCCCGGCCTCGATCTCGGCGACCGCGTCGGCGTCCAAGTACGGCTCGGCCGCAACCACCGTCGGCCCGTCGTCGTTGCTCACGACCGGCACGATCAGGACCGCGTCGCCGGCGCCGCGCCGCGGCAGCGATGAACTCACGGAGACAGAAGGCGCTTGATAGCCACGCTTGAAGGGACTCACGAGCGTCCACCCTAATCACCCGGCCTGATCACCCGCGCCGCAGCGCGGATTAGGGTGGACCGCCGTGAGCGAAATCCAGCGCGGGCCCCTCGAAGACCGTCACCGCGAACTCGGCGCCAGCTTCGCCGAGTTCAGTGGGTGGCTGATGCCGCTCTCGTACGCCGGTACGGTCGCCGAACACAACGCCACCCGCAACGCCGTCGGCCTGTTCGACGTCAGCCACCTCGGGAAGGCGCTGGTACAGGGCCCCGGTGCGGCGGCGTTCGTCAACTCCGCGCTCACCAACGATCTCGGCCGCATCGGACCCGGTAAGGCGCAGTACACATTGTGCTGCACCGAAACCGGCGGCGTCGTCGACGACCTGATCGCCTACTACGTGTCCGATGACGAGATGTTCCTGGTGCCCAACGCGGCCAACACGTCAGCCGTGGTAGCCGCCTTGCAAAAGGTTGCGCCGCAAGGTATCTCAGTGACAAATGAGCACCGCTCATACGCGGTGCTCGCCGTGCAGGGACCCCGTTCGCCCGAGGTGTTGAATCGGCTGGGCCTGCCGACCGACATGGACTACATGGGCTACGTCGACGCGTCGTTCAACGACGTCCCTGTGCGCGTCTGCCGGACCGGTTACACCGGCGAGCACGGCTATGAGCTGCTTCCACCGTGGAAGGGCGCCGGCGGGGTGTTCGACGCGCTGGTCGACGCGGTGTCCGCGGCCGGAGGCGAGCCGGCCGGGCTGGGGGCACGCGACACGCTGCGCACGGAGATGGGCTACCCGCTGCACGGGCACGAGTTGTCCCTGGACATCTCGCCGCTGCAGGCCCGCTGCGGCTGGGCGATCGGCTGGCGCAAAGACGCGTTCTGGGGCCGCGACGCGTTGCTGGCCGAGAAGGAAGCGGGCCCGCGACGGTTGCTGCGGGGGCTGCGCGCGACGGGCCGCGGTGTGCTGCGGCCGGAACTGATGGTGCTCGACGGCGACGCTGATGTCGGGGTCACGACATCGGGAACCTTTTCTCCGACACTGAAAGTCGGCATCGCGCTGGCGTTGATCGACACCGCGGCGGGGATCGAGGACGGCCAGCGCGTGGCCGTGGATGTGCGGGGGCGGCGGCTGGAGTGCGAGGTGGTCAACCCGCCGTTCGTCGAGGCCAAAACGCGATAGCGGCCGGAGATACAATCGCTCGCATGAGCACCGGTCCCCTCGAGTTCACCGTTGAGCGCAGTGCGCACCCGGCGACCGACGAGCAGCGGACCGTAATCATGACCAATCCGCCGTTCGGGCAGTACCACACCGACCACATGGTGTCGATCACCTATACCGACGAACAGGGCTGGCACGACGCGCGGGTGCTCCCGTACGGCCCGGTCGAGCTCGACCCGTCGGCCATCGTGCTGCACTACGCCCAGGAGGTGTTCGAAGGGCTGAAGGCGTATCGGTGGACGGACGGATCCATCGTGTCGTTCCGGCCCGAAGCGAACGCCGCCCGGCTGCGGTCCTCGGCGCGGCGCCTGGCGATCCCGGAACTGCCCGACGAGGTGTTCATCGAGTCGTTGCGCCAGCTGATCGCGGTCGATGGTGCGTGGGTGCCGCCGTGCGGCGGCGAGGAGTCGCTGTACCTGCGGCCGTTCATCTTCGCGACCGAGCCGGGACTGGGCGTGCGGCCGGCCAAGGAGTACCGCTACCTGGCGATCGCCTCACCGGCCGGCGCCTACTTCCCGCGCGGTATCAGGCCGGTGCGCGTCTGGCTGTCGACCGAGTACGTCCGCGCAGCGCCCGGCGGTACGGGCGCGGCCAAGTTCGGCGGCAACTACGCGGCGTCGCTGCTCGCGCAGGCGCAGGCGGCCGAGAACGGCTGCGACCAGGTGGTCTGGCTGGACGCCGTCGAGCGCCGCTTCGTCGAAGAGATGGGCGGGATGAACCTGTTCTTCGTGTTCGGCAGCGGCGGTTCTGCGCGGCTGGTCACCCCGGAGCTCACCGGCACACTGCTGCCCGGCATCACTCGAGATTCATTGCTGCAGTTGGCAACCGACGCGGGATTCACGGTCGAAGAACGCAAGATCGATGTGGACGAGTGGCAGAAGAAGACGGCGGCCGGCGAGATCACGGAGGTGTTCGCATGCGGCACCGCCGCGGTCATCACGCCGGTGTCGTCGGTCAAGTACGCCGACGGCGAGTTCACTATCGCCGACGGTGAACCGGGTGAGATCACGATGGCGCTGCGCGACACGCTGACGGGGATCCACCGCGGCACGTTTGCCGACACCCACGGCTGGATGGCCCGGCTCGGCTGACAGGTGCGCGGGCATCGAATGTGGGTTACAGGTAATTCACAGTGATGGGTGGTTCGCCACCGAGCCGGCGCGCCTGCTGAACGTGATCGAATCGCTAACGGATAGCCATCCCGACGGCCGCGACGGTGGTGCCCACCTCGATCGCCGCGCCGAGCACGTCGCCGGTGATGCCGCCGAATCGCCGCACGCAGTGGGCGACAAGCCACGCGGCGGCCGCGAGCGCCACCAGCACCGCCAGCGGTCCCTGCCACGGCCGGGGGCCGGTCAGCGTCGACGCCAAGACCACGACCACGATCCACGCCGCCGCCACCGGCAGCGGCTGCGTGCCCGCCACCTGAGCGCCCAACTGGCTGCCGCTGGCTGCGGGGACGCCGCGAACGCACGCCAGCACCGCGGCCACCCGCCCCGTCGTCACGGCGGTCACCACCGCCACCCAGCCCGGCACCCCTACCGACAGCCCTGCGAACGCCAACCCTTGGACGACGACGGTTACCACCACGGCGGCCACTCCGATCGGGCCCGCGGACCCGTCGCGCATCACCTGCAGAGCACGTGCCGGCGGTCCGTAGCATCCGAGGCCGTCGGCGGTGTCGGCCAGCCCGTCGATGTGCAGGCCGCGGGTGAGGATCAGCAATGCGGCAACCGCCAGCATCCCGGCCAGCGCGCGGCCTGCGCCGAACGCCCATGTTCCCGCCAGCAGCACCGCGCCGGCGAGTTCGCCGAGCACGATCCCGACGACCGGCAACGCGGTGAGCACGCCGCGGCCGATCCCGGGAGCGCGGACGCGCGTCGGCAGGACCGAAGCGAATGCGAAAGCGCCTGTCAGGGAGCGAATCACGATTAGTCGGGCGCGCGTTCGCTGATCGCTGCCTCGTCGAACGTCGCCATCGACGCCAGCGTGGCCACTGCGGCCCTCACGATCGGCAGCGCGACCATGGCTCCCGTCCCTTCGCCCAGCCCCATACCCAGGTCGACGATCGGCTCCAGCCCCAGTTGCTTCAACGCCAGTGAATGGGCCGGTTCGGTGGAGCGGTGACCGGCCTGCCACCACTGCCGGGCGCCGGGTGCCAGCCGCTCGGCGAGCAGCGCCGCGGCCGTGACCACCACGCCGTCGAGCAGCAGCGGTGTGCGGCGCACCGCCGCCTGCGCGCAGAAACCCGCCATCGCCGCGAAATCGGCGCCGCCGCAGATCCGCAGCAGCGCAACGGGATCGGTGATGTCGCGTCGCGCGCGGTAGAGCGCATCGCGAACCGCCGTGGTCTTGCGCATCCAGCCGGCGTCGTCGATGCCGGTGCCGCGCCCTACCACTGTCACCGGCTCGGATCCGGTTACCGCCGCCACCAGAATGGTTGCCGGCGTGGTGTTTCCGATTCCCATGTCACCGGCGATCAGGATGTCGGCGCCGGCGTCGACCTCCTCGTCGGCGATCCGGCGGCCGGCCTGGATGGCCGCGACCGTCTCGTCTGCGCTCAATGCGTCCTCGACGGCGGAGTTACCGCTGCCGCGGCGCACCTTGTGCGCCCCGATCCCTTCAGTGAGCGGCTTCTCGGTGTCCACGGCAATGTCGACCACCCGCACGTCTGCGCCCGCAATGCCCGCAAGCACATTGATGGCCGCTCCGCCTGCGTCGATGTTGGCGACCATCTGCGCGGTGACTTCAGGGGGATACGCCGATACTCCCTCTGCCGCAACGCCGTGGTCGCCGGCGAACACCACAACGCGCGCGCGCTCGAACTGCCGCGGCGGGCACACTCCCTGACACGAGGCCACCCACACCGACAGCTCCTCCAGCCGGCCCAGCGCGCCTCGCGGCTTGGTCAGCCTGTCCTGGCGGGCGCGTGCCGCGGCGGCGACTTCGGCGTCGGGGGGGACAACGGACGCGAACTCGACGGCAGCACTCACCTGTCGTAGTCCTTGACCGTCACCGCCTGGCCCGCGACCACCAGCACGACGCGGTCGGACAGGTCGGCCAGCCGCTGGTTGAGCTCACCCAATTCGTCGGCGAAACGGCGACCGGAATCGGTCGCCGGCAGCACCGTCAGCCCCACCTCGGGACTGACGATCACCAGTGGCGAGCCGAATTCGTACACGGCCTCCGCGAGGTCGTCGGCGTCGGCGGCCACCGAGCCGTTGTCCCAGCCGCGGCGGTCCAGGACGGCGGTGAGCCAGCCACCGAGGTCGTCGACGAGCGTCGGCGGTGCCGGGACTTGCCGCAATTGCGGTGCCAATTCGACGGTTTCGACGGTCGACCAGTGTCGCGGTCGTCGCGCCCGGTGTTCAGCGACGCGCTGCGTCCACCACCGGTCCGATTCGCTCGCGGAGCCGGTGGCCAGATAGCGCACCGACTCGTCGGGATCCACCTCCTCGGCGATCGCCAGCTCCGCCCATCTCGATTTGCCCGATCGGATACCGCCGAGCACCAGCGTGCGCATGACGGTCAGGTTACGTCGTCGCCGCGGTTGACGCGCGGCCGTGGCGCCCGCATCCGGCGAAGCTGTGATGCCCGGCTGGCCGCGTAAAAACCTAGCTTCCAACGACTTTCGGTGTTACCGGGGAACTTGACGTCAACCAGCTTGCCGACCTTGCGGGCCAGGAACACGCCGTCGATGGCCATGATCGCGACCAGCACGAGCATGGCGGGAGAGATGTAGAACTGCACCTGGGGCACGGCCAGCATCACGAAAATCAGGGCCAGCGCCGCGGGCATGAACAGCCCGAGTACGTTGCGTCGCGCGTCGACGACGTCGCGCACGTATCGACGTATCGGGCCCCGGTCGCGAGGCAGGAGGTAGGCCTCTTCACCGGCCATCATCCGATCCCGGCGATCAGCCATCTGCGCTCGCTGTCCGGCCTTTTCGGCCTTGCGCTCCTCCCGGCTGAGCTTCGGCCCGCCTATGGTCTTGCGGCGGCGGCGCGCCGCGGAGGCGGTCATCGGGGCGGGTGCGATCGGCCCGCGCCGCTTGGCGGCGTCACGCTTCGGTGTGGGCCGGCCTTTGGGCGCCGTGGTCTTGCCGGACGAAACGTCGTCCGTGACGACCTGCTCGGCCTCGGCCGCCGCGGCCTCGTCGGCGCCCTTCTTTCGGCCCAGCAGACTCATGCCCGCCAGTTTAGGGTGCATGAATGAGGGCGCTGCCAGGCCTGCCATGCGCGTGCTGATCGCCCCCGACTGTTACGGGGACAGCCTGACCGCCGTCGACGCTGCAGCGGCGATCGCCTCCGGCTGGCTGCAAGCCCGGCCCGACGACGACCTCACCCTTGCGCCGCAGTCAGACGGCGGTCCGGGATTCGTCGGGGTGCTGGCCGGCCGGCTCGGCCGGTTGCGCACGGCGCGTGTCTCGGGTCCGCTCGACACGGACGTCGACGCGGACTGGGTGCTCGACGACGCCACGGCATACGTCGAATGCGCGCAGGCCTGCGGGCTGGCCCTTCTCGACGGCCCGCCCAGCGTGCGCACCGCTTTGGCGGCCCACACCAGCGGAGTGGGCCAACTCATCGACGCCGCCCTGGCCGCCGGTGCCCGCCATATCGTCGTCGGCCTCGGCGGCAGCGCCACCACCGACGGCGGCCGCGGCATGGTCGAGGCCCTGGGCGGGCTGGGTGCCGCCCGGCAGCGACTGGCCGGGATCGAGCTGATAGCCGCAACCGACGTCGAACACCCGATGCTGGGCCCGATGGGCACCGCAGCCGTGTTCGGGCCGCAGAAGGGCGCCGACCAGCACACCGTCGAGTTGCTGGAGGACCGGCTCACGTCCTGGGCCGCCGAACTGGACGCGGCCGCGGGCCGCGCGGTCAGTCGGGAGGCCGGGGCGGGCGCCGCGGGCGGGCTCGGTGCGGCGCTGCTCGCGCTCGGGGGCCGTCGAGAGTCGGGCGCCGCGATCATCGCCGAACACACCCACCTGGCCGCCGACGTCGCCGCCGCCGACCTGGTCGTCACCGGCGAAGGCCGATTCGACGACCAGTCGCTGCGCGGCAAGGTGATCAGCGCGCTGGCGGCCGGCGCGACCGCGCGGCAGATCCCGGTGCTGGTGCTGGCGGGGCAGGTCACGCTTGGCGACGCGGCGTTGCGGGCGGCCGGTATCGCGGCGGCCCGCTCGATCGCCGATTACGCCGGATCGGTTCGGCTCGCGATCGACGACGCCGCGAATCAGCTGGCCGGCCTGGCCTGCAAGACGGCCGCAGCGCATATCTGGGGATGACGAACGTCCCGAGGGTGGCAGCGATGTGACTGGGGAGACAAACTCGGGAATAGCGGCGAAAGCAGGTACCGTTGACCAGGTGAACTAGCTCCACGCGAGATAGGCACGAGATAGGCATAGGAGACGTAATGAGTGTTCAGGACGAGTCGGCCACCAGCACCACGACTCACGGCGTGATCCTGACCGACGCCGCGGCGGCAAAGGCGAAGGCGCTGCTGGACCAGGAAGGCCGTGACGACCTGGCCTTGAGGATCGCGGTCCAGCCGGGCGGCTGCGCGGGCCTGCGTTACAACCTCTTCTTCGACGACCGCTCGCTCGACGGCGATCTGACCGGCGAGTTCGGCGGTGTGACGCTGACGGTGGACCGGATGAGCGCACCGTACGTGCAGGGGGCCACGATCGACTTCGTCGACACGATCGAGAAGCAGGGCTTCACCATCGACAACCCGAACGCCACCGGCTCGTGCGCCTGCGGCGACTCCTTCAACTGACCCCGCTCAGTACTGAGCGGCGGTCCGCAACAGATACGAGCACACCAGCAGGCGGTTGTCCTGGCTGAGAAGCTGCGCGATGGCCTGTTCCTCGTCGCCGCCGGTGCTTCTGCCTGCGGGGACCACGCGCATCGAGAACAGCACCTGGGCCTGGTTCGGCGACCAGAACACCACTTTGTCGATCGTGGTGACGTTGGCAGCCGAGAATTGCTTGCGGAATGCGTCGCTGGACAGCCGGGCCAGCGCCTGGTCGGCCTTGCGGTCGCGGACCGCGTCGTACATTCCGCACAGTGTGTTGCGCGCCACGGTGTCGTAGTCGCCCGTGGCCAACGCGTTCAGGTAGTTCTGGATCGCGACCTTCGCAGATCCGGGCGTCAGCTCTCCGCCCGCCGCGCTCGAAGAACCACGCACCGCGTAGATGATCGCTGCCGTCGCCGCTACCACCACCGCAATCAGCAGCACCAACGCGCCCGGCAGCCACCAGCGCCGACGCTTGGGATACTGCACGGGCGGTGGCAGCATGCCCGGGTACACCGACGCGGCGGCCTGCTGATACTCCTGTTCTGACGATGGATAGGGCTGCCCGGGCGGCATCGGCTGAGCAGGGAACGGGTGGCTTGGGTAGGGCTCGCCGTAGCTCGGTGGGCTGGACGTCGGGTCGGAGTACTGCGGGTACGGACCGGCCATGGTAGGCAGGCTAGCGCAACCGGCCCCAAACTGACGGACGGCGAGTTTGAGTAGTCTTAGCTTAGATTGCTTAACGAATTCTTGCTGCTCAATGAATTGGAGTGTGACGTCGTGACGATTGCGGTGACCGGATCGATAGCAACCGACCATCTCATGCGGTTTCCGGGCCGGTTCTCCGAGCAGTTGCTGCCCGAACACCTGCAGAAGGTGTCACTGAGCTTCTTGGTCGATGATCTCGTCGTGCACCGCGGCGGAGTCGCAGGGAACATGGCGTACGCGATCGGCGTGCTGGGCGGGGACGTCGCGCTCGTCGGCGCCGCCGGCATGGACTTCACCGACTACCGGGAGTGGCTCGAATCGCACGGCGTCAACTGCGACCACGTGCGGATCTCCGACACCGCCCACACCGCGCGGTTCGTCTGTACCACCGACCTCGACATGGCCCAGATCGCGTCGTTCTACCCAGGCGCGATGTCGCAGGCCCGCAACATCTCCCTGGCCAAGGTCGTATCATCCATCGGCACACCGGAATTGGTGATCGTCGGGGCCAACGACCCCGACACGATGTTCCTGCACACCGACGAATGCCGCAAGCTGGGCCTGGCGTTTGCGGCGGACCCGTCCCAGCAGTTGGCGCGCCTGTCCGGCGAGGAGATTTGCCGCCTGATCGACGGCGCGACATACCTTTTCACCAACGACTACGAGTGGGACCTTCTTCTGCAGAAGACCGGCTGGAGCGACGCCGACGTGCTCGCCCAGGTGCGCCTGCGGGTTACGACGTTGGGGCCCAAGGGTGTCGACATGATCTCCGCCGACGGCACATCGATCCACGTCGACGTCGTGCCGGAAACCAGCAAGGTCGATCCCACCGGCGTGGGCGACGCGTTCCGGGCCGGCTTCCTCACCGGCCGCAGCGCCGGTCTGGGTTTGGAGCGTTCGGCCCAACTCGGGTCGCTGGTGGCCGTTCTGGTGTTGGAGACCAACGGCACGCAGGAGTGGTCGTGGGACCGCGACGTGGCGGTGGCGCGGCTGGCCGACGCCTACGGCGAAGACGCCGGCCAGGAAATCGCCTCCGCGCTCGATTGATCAGAGCTGTACCGGGTACACCGGTTCGCTGATCTGCGGCACGATGCTGTGCTCCACGAAGATCGCGTGCCACAGCATGAGGATCAGCACCGTCCACAGCCGTCGGCTGTGATCGCTCGTGCCGGCGAGGTGCTCGTCGAGCATTCGGCGCACCGCCGCGATGTCGATCAACTCGTTGGCTTGTGAGGAGCCGATCATCTGATGGGCCCAGTCCAGCAGCTCGCCCGCGCGCAGCCAGTGGCGAATCGGCACGGGAAAGCCCAGCTTAGGCCGGTTGAGAACATGCGGCGGCACGATCGGTTCCAGCGCGCGGCGCAGTGCGTACTTCGTTGTCCTGCGGGTGATCTTCTCCTCCGGCGGCAGCTGCGACGCCACCGCGAACACCTCCGGGTCCAGGAACGGCACCCGCAGTTCCAGTGAATTGGCCATCGTCATCTTGTCGGCCTTGACCAGGATGTCGCCGCGCAGCCACGTGAACAGGTCGATGTGCTGCATGCGGGCCACTGGGTCCCAGCCTTCGGACTGCCGGTAGATGCCGGCGGTGACGTCGGTGTGCGTCCAGTCGGCCCGAAAGTCCCTCAGTACGGCCTGCAGCTGCGGGTCGGAGAAGCTGCGGGCGTTGCCGTAATAGCGCTCCTCGAGCGTCTGCGAACCGCGGTGCAGCAGGCTCTTGCCGCGCATGCCTTCGGGCAGCGGCGCCGAGACATGCCGCATGGACCGCCGCAGCCGCGGAGGCAGATATTCGAAAGGCTTGAGTGACAACGGCTCCCGGTAAATCGTGTAGCCGCCGAACAGTTCGTCTGCGCCCTCGCCGGACAGCACGACCTTGACGTGCTTGCGAGCCTCCCGCGCGATGAAGAACAGCGGCACCAGCGCCGGGTCGGCCACGGGTTCGTCGAGATACCAGACGATTTCGGGCAGCGCGTGGATGAATTCGGCCGGGCTGACCACCTTGGCCACGTGCCTGGCGCCGATCGCCTCCGCCGACGCGATCGCGACGTCGACCTCGGAGAAGCCCTCCCGCTCAAAGCCGGTGGTGAAGGTGATCAACCGCGGGTTGTGCCGGATGGCCAGTGCGGCGATCGCGGTGGAGTCGATGCCGCCGGACAAGAACGCGCCCACCGTGACGTCGGCCCGCATGTGCTTGGCCACCGAGTCCTCCAGGACGGCGGTGATCTCGTCGTAGCGGGCCTGCTCGGAGCCGGCCGCGAACGGCTTGGCCGAAAAGCGGGGGACGAAGTACCGGGTGATCTCCGGCGCTGCGCCGGGCCGTATCCGTGCGTAACTTCCCGACTCCAGGCGTCGCACCGCGCTGTGCAGCGTTTCGGGCTCGGGCACATACTGCAGCACGGTGTAGTGCTGCACCGCCCTGCGGTCGATCCCCGTGTCGATGCCGATGACGTCGGCCAGATCCAGCAGGCACTTTTTCTCGCTCGCCACCGCCGTCCCGCCCGAACCGGTGGCCATGAACAGCGGCTTGATGCCGAACAGGTCACGCGCACAGAACAATTCGTGACGCTCGGTGTCCCAGAGCGCGAACGCGAACATGCCACGCAGCCGCCGCAGCGCGTCGGTTCCCCAGTGGTGATACGCCGCGATGATCGCCTCGCCGTCGCCGTCGGTGGCGAACGCCGCGCCGTGCTCGGCCGCCAACTGGGCCCTCAGCTCGAGGTAGTTGTAGATCTCGCCGTTGAACACCAGCACGTAGCGCCCCGGCGCGTCGGGCGGTCCCCAGCGCAGGGGCTGGTGCGAATGCTCGATGTCGATGATCGACAAGCGGTTGAACCCGAGCACCACCTCGTCGTCCGACCACGTGCCGGGCTCGTCCGGGCCGCGGTGGCGCATCAGGTGCGACGAGCCCGCGACGGCGTCGACGATCTCGGGTGTCACGGCGGCGGACGGATCACACACCAGGGCCAGCAGTCCGCACATCGGGCCCAGTATGCCGCACCGAAACGGGGCCTTCGCCCGGTCGCTTCGCTCCTTCGCCCAGGGGTGGTCTACGCTGCGTAGTATTCGATCGGTCGGCCAGCGCGTGAGTCGAGGAGGCGCCAACGTGAGACCCCGCGGGTTTCGCCGGTTCCGTCTGTTGGGCCTGGCCGCCACGCTTGGCCTGCTGGCCATCACGCTGAGCAGTTGCAGCTGGTCAGAGGCGCTCGGACTGGGCTGGCCCGAAGGCATCACGCCGGAAGCCCACCTGAACCGCCACCTGTGGATCGGTTCGCTGATCGCCGCCCTCGTCGTCGGCGTCATTGTCTGGGGCCTGACGTTCTGGACGTCGGCGTTTCACCGTCACAAGCCCACCGACAAGGAACTGCCGCGCCAGTTCGGCTACAACGTGCCCCTCGAACTGGTGCTGACGGTCACCCCGTTCCTGATCATCGCGGTGCTCTTCTACTTCACCGTTGTGGTGCAGCAACGTTTGCTGGCCAAGGAGCCCAACCCCGAGGTTGTCGTCGACGTCACCGCGTTCCAGTGGAACTGGAAGTTCGGCTACCAGAAGATCGACTTCAAGGACGGCACGTTCACCTACGACGGCGCCGACCCCGCCCGCAAGGCGGCGATGGTGTCCAAGCCCGAGGGCAGGGACAGCCACGGCGAAGAGCTGGTCGGCCCGGTGCGCGGGCTCAACCCCGAGGACCGCACGTACCTGAACTTCGACAAGGTCGAGACGCTGGGCACCAGCAGCGAGATCCCGATCCTGGTGCTGCCGGCGGGCAAGCGGATCGAGTTCCAGATCGCCTCGGCCGACGTGGTGCACTCGTTCTGGGTGCCGGAGTTCCTGTTCAAACGTGACGTGCTGCCCAATCCGAAGGCCAACCACTCCGACAACATCTTCCAGGTCACCGACATCGAGAAGACCGGCGCGTTCGTCGGGCGCTGCGCGGAGTTGTGCGGCACCTACCACTCGATGATGAATTTCGAGCTCCGGGTGGTGACGCCCAACGACTTCAAGGCCTACATGCAGCAGCGGATCGCCGGCAAGACCAACGCCGAGGCGTTGCAGGCCATCAACCAGCCGCCGCTGTCGGTCACCACCCACCCGTTCGACACCCGTCGCGGCGAGCAGGCCGCTGTGGCGAGTAAGTAGGAACCGAGAAGGCACGCCATGCATATCGAAGCCCGGCTGTTCGAGATCCTGACCGCGTTCTTCGCGCTGGTCACCATCGTTTACGGGGTACTGACGGCGTACTTCTTCCCCGGCGGCATCGAGTGGGCAGGCGTCACCGCGATGGTGATGACGACCGGCCTGACGCTGATCATCGGCACGTTCTTCCGGTTTGTCGCCCGCAGGCTCGACACCCGGCCAGAGGACTACGAGGACGCCGAGATCGCCGACGGCGCGGGGGAGCTCGGGTTCTACGCCCCGCACAGCTGGTGGCCGATCCTCGTCGCGCTGGCCGCGTCGGTGGCCGCAGTCGGGATCGCGCTGTGGCTGCCCTGGCTGATCGTCGCTGGGATCGTGTTCGTCCTGGCCGCCGCCGCCGGGCTGGTGTTCGAGTACTACGTCGGCCCCGAGAAGCACTAGCTGTCGTTTTCGCGAAGGTCACAATCGGGCTGTCAGTTGGCCGACCTACGCTGGCGTCAGATTCGCCCCGCCAGGTGCGTTCGGTAATGTTGCCGAGGCACCTTCTGTCGTGCTGCGACGGAGAGCCTAGGCCGAGTGGCCGTCGTGAAGAGGCATCTGCCGAAAAGTAGTCGAGAAGGATAGGCGAAGATGAGCGGGCCGAATCCCCCAGAAGGGGGCTCTCTCGGGGAGGAACCGGGCGAACAGCCCACCGAGAACCAGCCCACCCAGGAAGTGACCGGCGCGACCGAGTTCGTGCAGGCGTACTCGGCGCCGGAGTCCGAGCAGTTCACCAGCGGCCCTTACGTGCCGGCCGACCAGTCGCTGTACGACTACGACAACTCCGACCCGGAAACCGAGCTCGTCGACCATTCCAAGCCTCCCCGCTGGCCGTGGGTGGTCGGCGTGACCGCGATCCTGGCCGCGATCGTCCTGGTGGTGTCCGTCTCACTACTCGTGACCCGCACCGACACGTCGAACCTCGCGAATCCGGTGACCACCACGCCGTCCAAGCCGCCGGTGCAGGCCCAGATCACCACGACGCCGCCAGCGCCTCCGCCGCCGCCAACGACCACCGAGGCGCCCCCTCCGCTGCCGCCCACCGAGACCGTGACGGTGACCCAGCCGCCGCCACCGCCGCCCACCAGCGAGGCGCCACCGCCGCCTCCGCCGCCGGCGGCGACGACAGCGACCACGACGGCGCCGCCCGTCACGACCACGACGACCCCGGCCGGGCCGCGCCAGGTCACCTATTCGGTGACCGGAACCAAGGCGCCCGGTGACGTCATCACCATCACGTACGTCGACGCGTCCGGGCGGCGACGCACCCAACGCAACGTCTATATTCCGTGGTCGCTGACGGTCACGCCGATCTCGCAGTCCGACGTCGGCTCGGTCGAGGCGTCCAGTCTGTTCTTGGTGAGCAGGCTGAACTGCTCGATCACCACCAGTGACGGAACGGTGCTGTCCTCCAACACCAACAACTCGGCGCAGATCAACTGCTGATGGCACTTCAGCGAGGGTCGGGGGGTCTGCGCTCGCCTGACACCGTCGATCGTGTTCTGGTTATCGGGTGTGCGGTGATCTGGCTGGCGGTGATCGGGGTGGGCGTCGCAGCCACTGTCGCCCTCGTCGACCTCGGCACCGGCCGGCAGCCCGAGGCGGGCTCCGGCTCGCAGACCCCGTGGCTCCTCTATGTGGTGATCGCGGTCTCCGCGGTGATCATCGTGGGCGCGATTCCGCTGTTGCTGCGGGCACGCCGCAATGCCCTTGCCGAGCCGCAGCCCGCGCCGGTGAGGCCCGGTCCCAGGGCCACGAATTACGCCACGGCCGCGCCGGCTCGGCACGCCGAGGAGGCACCGACCGAAAAGCTGCGGGTGTTCGGCTCTGCGGCCGATCCGATCGGCCGCAGCACGTCCAACCGGCCGCCACGTCCGTCGCGAATCGCCCTGCCGCCGGAATCAATTGAGCGGATGTGGCTGCGGGTGACCGCCGCGATCGCCGCTGCGATGGGGGCGGCCATGTTGGCCGTCGCCGCGGCCAGCTATCTGATGGCCGTCGACGACAACAACGCAGCGTTGGCGGCGCTGATCATCGCGGGCATCGTCACGGTCGGCATGCCGGTGATCCCGTGGCTGTTTCTGCGTGTGTTGCGCGCGATGATCGCTTCCGCCCGCTGAGCGGGCGATCGACCCCAGCCCGCTAGTGGTGCCCGTCGGGCGAGGAGCCGTTGCCGGAGCCGTTGGTGCTCTCCTGGTGCTCGCGCAGCACGGTGATCGCCCGCTGCTCCTGGGCGTGCGCGACCTCGGTGAGTTCCTCCTGCTCCGACGCCGGATCGGCCCGCAGCAGGCTCCCGCTGCCGGGCGCGCCGCTGTACCCCAGCTTGTTCATCCGCTTCGGGACAGGGGCGCCCTGGTATTCGAGCGCGATCGGGTGGCCGTGCTCGTCGACCGGGCCCAGCGGCTGGTGCAGTTCGATGTAGGCACCGTGCGGCAGCCGCTTGATGATGCCCGTCTCGATGCCGTGCTCGAGCACCTCGCGGTCGCTGCGCTGCAAGCCGATCGCCCACCGGTAGGCGGCCAAGTACACGATCGGCGGCAGCACCACCATGCCGATGCGGCCGATCCAGGTCGTCGCATTCAGCGAGATGTGGAACTGCAACGCGATGATGTCGTTCATCGCGCTGAACGTCAGCACCATGTAGAACGCGATCGCCATCGCGCCGATGGCCGTGCGGACCGGGTTGTCACGCGGACGCTGCAGCAGGTTGTGGTAGGCGACGTCGCCGCTGAACTTCTTCTCGATGTACGGGTACGAGATCAGCAGCACGAACACCAGGCCCATGATCATCGCGACCCAGAACGCCGCCGGGATGGTGTAGTGGCTGATGTAGATCTCCCAGGCCGGCCAGACACGGGCCAGGCCCTCCGTCCACATCATGTAGAAGTCGGGCTGGCTGCCCGCCGACACCTGCGACGGTTTGTACGGGCCCAACTGCCAGATCGGGTTGATCTGCAACAGACCGCCCATCAGGCCGAGGATGCCGACCGTCATCGCGAAGAACGCGCCCGACTTCACCGCGAATACCGGCAGGATGCGCACGCCCACCACGTTGTGCTCGGTGCGCCCGGGCCCGGGGAACTGGGTGTGCTTCTGATACCAGACCAACGCCAGGTGCACGCCGATCAGCGCGAGCATGATTGCCGGAATCAACAGGATGTGCAGCACGTACAGCCGCGGGATCAGAATCTCGCCGGGGAAGTCGCCGCCGAACAACGCCCAGTGCATCCACGTCCCAATGATGGGGATGCTCATCGTCATTGACGACAGCGCGGCCCGCAGACCGATACCGGACAGCAGGTCGTCGGGCAGCGAGTAGCCGAAATAGCCCTCGAACATCGCCAGGATCAGCAGCAACGAGCCGATCACCCAGTTCGCTTCGCGGGGCTTGCGGAACGCGCCGGTGAAGAAGATGCGGGCCAGGTGCACCATGATTGCGGCCGCGAACATCAGCGCGGCCCAGTGGTGGATCTGCCGGACGAACAGCCCGCCCCGCACCTCGAAGCTGATGTCCAACGCGGTCTCGTACGCCCGCGACATCGCGATGCCGCGCAGCGGCTGATATACGCCGTTGTAGGTGACCTCGGTCATCGACGGATCGAAGAACAGGGTCAGGTACACGCCGGTGAGCAACAGCACGATGAACGAATACAGCGCGATCTCACCGAGCAGGAACGACCAGTGGCTGGGGAAGACCTTGTTGATCTGCCGCTTCATTCCCGACGCGAGGTGATACCGCTCATCCATCGCCTCGCCTTGTTCGGCGAGGATCTCGCCGAGATTGGGACGCATGTCGCTCAGTTTGGGACTCATGTCGTCTTCCGTTCCCAGAATGCCGGCCCGACGGGCTCGATGAAGTCGCCGTTGGCGACCAGATACCCGTCCTTGTCAACGGTTATTGGCAACTGTGCCAACGCCCGTGCCGCCGGTCCGAAGATCGGCCGCGCGAAATGCAGTAGGTCGAACTGCGATTGGTGACACGGGCACAGCAGGCGATAGGTCTGCTGCTCGTACAGCGACGCGGGGCAGCCCAGGTGCGAGCAGACCTTGGTGAAGGCGAAAAGTTCGCCGAAGTTGAAGCTCTCCTGCCCCTGGCGCTTGATCACCTTGGGCATGTCGTTGGGCTTGATCCGGATCAGCATCACCGGATTGCGCACGCCCATATACATTTCCGAGATCTTCTCGTGCGACTCCACGGTGTCGCCGTTGCCGTCGGACTCCCGCCACGGGAACACCGTCTCCATGCCGCCCGCGTCGATGTCTTCCGGGCGAATCTTCTCCAGCGAGCCGGCCGCCGGGACACCACCGGACAGTGAGCGGCCCAGGTAAATGGTTTCGCCCGTGAAACGCGGGGTCCAACCAGACGTCCACAGCACCGCCGTCTTGCCCTCGGCGGTGGGAACGACGGGTTTCCACGGGTTTTTGATCAGTCCACCGATGAACGCGATCAGCGTGCCGACCCCGAAGGCGCCCAGCGCAACACCCAGCGACATCTTGATCAGCCGGCGTCGCGGCAGCGTCGAGGTCTCGTAGGAATCTGCCAGCTCGGCGACGATCGTCTTGCGGTCCACGTCCGACGACGGGCCGTCGTGGCGATCCTGGATGGAGATCTCTTCAGGGATGAACCGTTTTTGGTACAGCACCGCGCCGATCCCGATCGACAGGATCGACAACCCGAAGGTCACACCGTACAGCGGAGTGGTGAGGGTGTAGAGGAAGTTGCCGGGGTCGCCCATCGGCTTCCATTCCCACGGCCAGAACAAGAAGATCAGCAGCAGCGCAAGCCCGGAGACTCCGCCCAGCAGCAGCCAGAACGCGACGGTTCGCTCGGCTCGCTTCTCGGCCCTGGTGCCCGATATCGGCCAGCGCGGCTCGCGGTAGACGACATCGACGCCGTCGAGCTCGGTGCCGAGCTTGACCAGCTCGTCACGGGAAAGCTTGTTCAGGTCTTTGTCGCCGGAGGCGCCGTCGGGAACCTTTGGGGTTTCAGGGGATTCAGTTGTCATGCGCGCGATCCGATCCACAGTGCGGCACCGATGATGGCCACCATTCCGATAATCCACATCGCCATGCTCTCAGGCGCCGGTCCGAGACCGCCGAGCCCGTAGCCGCCGGGGTTGCGCGTCTCGGTGGCCATCTTGACGTAGCCCACGATGTCGCGCTTCTCCTCAGGGGTGAGCTCGCGGTCGGAGAACCTCGGCATGTTCTGCGGACCGGTCAGCATCGCGGCGTAGATCTGCGCCTCGTTGGCCGGCTCGAGCGGCGGGGCGTACTTGCCCGACGACAGCGCACCGCCCTTGCCGGTGAAGTTGTGGCACGACGAGCAATTGAGCCGGAACAGGTCGCCACCGCGGGCGACGTCGTCGCCGCGCAGCGAGTGCATCGCGATGCTGCCGTCGGGGTTGCGGGGCACGGTCGGCCCGCCGCCGTTGGTCTGCACGTAGGCACCCAGCGCGTCGATCTGGTTGTCGTCGAACATCGGCGCCTTGCGCGGGGCCTGCGCCTCGCCGCGCATCGCAGGCATCCGGCCCGTCGACACCTGGAAGTACACCGCCGCCTCGCCGACGCCGAGCAGGCTCGGCCCGCGGTCGGTGATGCCCTGCAGGTTCGCGCCGTGGCACGTCACGCACGAGGTGTCGAACAGCTGCTTGCCGGTGCGCAACAGCGCCGACTGGGACTCGTCGGCGACCGCGACCTGCGGCTGCGGGGTCAGCGTTGCGGCAAGGCCGCCGGCGATCGCCAGCGCGACCAGCAACAGCAGGCCCGCCGACACCCGGCGGCGCAGCCGACGGCGGGACCGGCTGGTGATCACGAGCCCCGGTCTCTTCAACGCATTACTCCCTTCACCGTGCCGCTTGGATGCGCACCGGACCGGTTGCTCATCGGACGAAGTAGATGGTGGCGAACAGTGCAATCCAGACGATGTCGACGAAGTGCCAGTAATAGGAGACGACGATCGCCGCTGTGGCCTGCGCGGGGGTGAACTTGCTCATCCTGGTGCGCAGCAGCAGGTAGATGAACGCGATCAGCCCACCCGTCACGTGCAGGCCGTGGAAGCCGGTGGCCAGGTAGAACACCGACCCGTACGCGCTGCTGGGAATCGTGGTGCCGTGCGTGGACAAGTGCAGGTACTCGTAGCCCTGGCCGAGGATGAAGAACAGACCCATGAAGAAGGTCGCCACATACCAGCGCCGCAGCCCGAAGACGTCGCCGCGCTCGGCGGCGAAAACGCCCATCTGGCAGGTGAAGGACGACGCGATCAGCACCAGCGTGACGGGGACCGCCTGATAGAGGTTCAGCTCGGTGGGCGGCGGCGGCCAGTGGCCTGCGGCCTGTGCCCGCGCCGTGAAGTACATAGCAAACAGGCCAGCAAAGAACATGAGTTCGCTGGACAGCCACACTATGGTGCCGACACTGACCATGTTGGGTCGGTTCAGCGAATGTACTCGCGACGTGATTGCGGTTCCCGAGGTCCCTACAGCGCTCGTCACATCATGGAGTATGACGCTTTGTAGTTGTCGAACTCCACCCGGGGACCCATTTGGTCACAACTTCTCCATCCCGCCTTGGGTGACGTGCGTGATGCGTGGGAACATCGGCGCGTGGCGCAGCCGCAATCGCCGTCTTCGGTGCCGTCTACCTCGCCGTCTTGGCCGCGCGTGCTCAGCGCGCTGACGACGGGGCGCGACCTGGCCGCCGGCGAGGCGTCGTGGGCGATGGAGCAAGTCATGACCGGGGCCGCCACGCCGGCCCAGATCGCCGCGTTCGGCGTGTCGATGAGGATGAAGGGCCCGTCCGCCGCCGAGGTCCGCGAGCTGGCCGACACGATGCTCAAGCACGCGCGGCGGGTGCCGACCGACACGATCGGCACCGACACCGTTGACGTCGTCGGCACCGGGGGAGACGGCGCCAACACCGTGAACCTCTCGACGATGGCGGCGATCGTGGTGGCCGCCAGCGGGATACCGGTGGTCAAACACGGCAACCGGGCGGCGTCGTCGCGCAGCGGGGGCGCGGACATGCTCGAGGCGCTGGGGGTGCGCATCGACCTGGGCCCCGACGAAATCGTGCGTAGCGTCGCCGAGGTCGGGATCGGTTTCTGCTTCGCACCGCTGTTTCATCCGTCGTACCGACACGCCTCGGTGGTGCGCCGCGAGATCGGTGTGCCGACGGTTTTCAATCTCCTTGGGCCGCTGACGAATCCGGCCTCGCCGCGGGCCGGGCTGATCGGCTGCGCGTTCGCCGACCTTGCCGAGGTGATGGCGGGTGTGTTCGCCGCGCGCCGGTCCAGCGTGCTGGTGGTGCGCGGCGACGACGGGCTCGACGAGCTGACGACGACCACGACCAGCACGATCTGGCGGGTGCAGGCCGGAACGGTCGACCGCTTGAGGTTTGACCCGGCCGCATTCGGCTTCGAGCGCGCCGAGCTCGACGAGCTGTTGGGTGGCAGCGCCGAGGAGAACGCCGAGGAGGCGCGGTCGGTGCTCGGCGGGGCGACCGGCCCGGTACGCGACGCGGTGGTGCTCAACGCGGCGGGCGCGATGGTGGCCCACGCCGGGCTATCCAGCGACGCCAAATGGTTGCCGGCCTGGGAGTCGGCGCTGCGGCGTGCTGTCGACGCGATCGACTCCGGTGCGGCCGAACAGCTCCTGGCGCGTTGGGCGCGGTTCACACAGAAGCTCTAAGGCCGCGGTCCATTCGGCGATGTCCTGCTCGGCGGCCAGCCGGGCCGACCGCGCCGTCGCCGCCCACTGGAACCACGGGCCGGCCGATCGCAGCGGTGACGCGAAACCCGGCTCCGAGCGCACGATGCGCGCCCCTGGCCCGGAGAGCCAGCGCGCGATCAGCGCGGTCTCCTCGACCAGGGCGCCGCCCAGCGGCGCCGTGCCCGGCAGCACGGTCTGCGCACAAGCGCGGACGGCGTCGATCACCGGCACCGGCGGCACGCCGCGCCGGGCCGCTCCCGCGCCGGCGAGCTGCCCGTGCCTGACCACCGCGATGTGCCAGCCGCCGTTTCCGTCGGGCGCCGCGGCCACCAGCTCGTCGATCTCGGCGAGCGC
Organism: uncultured Actinomycetota bacterium; assembly: GCA_963811535.1. GTDB lineage: Bacteria > Actinomycetota > Actinomycetes > Mycobacteriales > Mycobacteriaceae > Mycobacterium. The sequence goes on from CAWERF010000007.1 coordinate 31,016, forward strand.
CCGCAACCGCTGCCCGCGCCACAGCGCGTCGATCGCGACGGCGGCGCGGTCACGCAGCCGGGCGGCGGTTTCGTAGCGACGGCGGGCCGCCAGGTCGGCGATGTGGGCGACGATCTCGGCCAGCGCGGCGTTGTCGCGGCCCTCGATCAGGGCCGCCGCGCTGAGCGGCGCGGCGGCGTACTCGGCGGCGGTCGCGCCGCGTGCCCCGGGGCACGGAGACACCTCGCGCTGCGGGCAGGCGGGGCCGTGCACCGCTCTGCGGGCCAGCCGGGTGGTGCAGGTGCGCACGCCGGTGAAGCGGGCCAGCAGCGCTGCGGTGTCGGCGGCATCGGCTCGTGACCGGAACGGGCCCAACGCGTTTGACTGCCGCGGCGTGCGGACCACCGCCAACCGGGGGAACGCCTCGTCGCTGAGCGCCACCCACCACCACCGTTGCGGGAAGCGGGACCGCCGGTTGTAGGGCGGGGCATGCGCGGCCAGCAGCCGCAACTCGCGGACACCCGCCTCCAGCGCATGGGCGCACTCGACGTGGTCGACCTGGCAGGCAAGCCCGACCATCTCCTTGATCCGGCCGCGGGGGTCGGCGCCGGTGAAGTATGAGATGACGCGCCGGCGCAGGTCGACCGCGGTGCCGACATAGAGCACCTCGCGCGTGGGGCCGCGGAACAGATACACCCCGGGCCGGTGCGGCAGGCCTTCGGCGAGAACACGTTTGCGCCGTTGTTCGGCGGTGACGTTCGGCAGATACGCACGGAGGTCCGCGTAGGTGTGCACGCCTTGGTTTCCGACGCGCTCGATCAGCGCGTGCAGCACCTCGACGGTGGCCCGCGCGTCGTCGAGGGCCCGGTGGGTGGGCGTGCTGGCCGCCGAGAACAGCCTCGCCAACGCGGCAAGGCGCACGCTGGGCGCCTCTTCGCGACTCAGCACCCGCCGCGCGAGCCGCACGGTGCAGAGCACGGGCGGCCGCGGCCACACGATGTCGCAGCGTCGCGCGGCGGCCTTCAGGAAGCCGATGTCGAATCCGGCGTTGTGCGCGACGAGAACCGCACCGCGCGCGAACTCGAGGAAGGTCGGCAGCACGGCGTCGATGGTGGGGGCGTTGCAGACCATCGCCGAGGTGATCCCGGTCAGCTGCACGATCTGCGGCGGGATGTCGCGGCCGGGGTCGACCAACGTGGCCAGCTCACCCAGCACGACGCCCCCGCGCACCTTGACCGCGCCGATCTCGGTGATCGTGTCGCACGACCCGTCCGGCCCGCCGGCGCGACCCCCGGTGGTTTCCAGGTCGACGACCACGAACGTCGTCTCGCTTAGCGACAGATCCGCCGACGAGTCGACGTCGGCGAAGCTGAGCTGCTCCATGGACCCAGACGCTAGGAGGCGGCTGTGACAAGTCGAGCCAAGTCGGGACATGTCGGTGGGTGTCGCTAGCCTCCGAGTTGAACCCGCAGGCAGTACCACGAAAGGACCGAAGTGATCATCGACTGCGACGACTGCGCGGTGCGCGGATCGGCGTGCAAGGACTGTGTCGTCAGCGTCTTGCTCGGCACATCCGACACGCTGCTCGACGACGAGCGCGCGGCGCTGGAGGCTCTCGCGGAGGCGGGTCTGGCGCCGCGATTGCGGCTGGTTCCGATTCATCACCGCGACGACACGGGTGCGGCTTGAGCCGTTAGTTAGCGAAAAGACTAAGAATTCCCGTTAAGTTTCCGTCTCGTGTTGGACATGGCTGATGCCGTTTCGTAACCTATCTGAGACCTACGAGCGCGACGGCCCATTCCACGGCAGTTTAAGGATTCTGCGTCTTGAAACTCGACCCGCTGAAGTGGATGACTCGTTGTTTTCGACGACGCCTCATCGGTGCGGTAGCAGTGTGGGCGATTTCAGCTTTCGTTGTGGTGGCCAATGTGCATGCCGATCCTGCGGATGACGCGATGGCCAAGCTCAACGAGCTGTCCCGTCAGGCGGAGCAGACCACCGAGGCCATGCACTCCGCGCAGCTGGATCTGTCCAAGAAACTCGCGGCTCAGAAGGCGGCCGAGGGCAAGCACGCCGCCGACCAGGCCGCCCTCGAGGCGGCGCAGGCGCAGCTCGCCACCTACCAGGGGTCCGTCGACAAGCTCGCCGGCGCGATGTACATGGGCGGCCGCACGGACGGCCTGAGCGCGATCATGGTCGCCGATTCCCCGCAGCACCTCATCGACCAGATGTCGGTGCAGAAAGTGGTGGCCGGCGAGATGGCCGCGCAGATGACCGGCTACCGCATGCTCACCGTACAGGCGGCCGCGGCCGAGCAGGCGTCGGCAAAATCGGCGGCCGACGCGCGCACCGCCGCCCAGCGGGCCGCCGCCGTGCGCGCGGACGTGCAAGCCAAGCAGAGCAAGCTGCAGGTGCAGATCGCGGTGGTCAAGTCGCAGTACATGGCGCTGACGCCCGGGCAGCGCACCGCTCTGGCCGCGCCGGACCCGGTACCCGCCGCGCTGCCGCCGGGGGACGCGACACCCGACGCGTTGCCGCTGGCGGACGACGGTTTCGCAGTTCAGGCGATGCCCGACGCGATGGTGCCGGGCGGCGCGATGCCTGACGCGATGGTGCCGGGCGGCGCGGTGCCCGGCCCTAGCGGCGGCCCCGAAGGCGCGATCGCGGTGCAGGCCGCGCTCACCCGCGTCGGCTCGCCATATGTGTGGGGTGCCGCGGGGCCCAACGCGTTCGACTGCTCCGGGCTGGTGATGTGGGCCTTCCAGCAGGCGGGCATCTCGCTGCCGCACTCCAGCCAGGCGCTGGCGGTCGGGGGCCAGCCGGTCTCGATGTCGGATCTGCAACCCGGTGACGTCGTGACGTACTACTCCGACGCCTCCCACACCGGGATCTATGTCGGCGACGGCATGGTGGTCCACTCCTCCACTTACGGTCAGCCGGTCCGGGTGGTTCCGATCGGTGCGGCCGGCCCGGTCAACAACGTCCGTCGGTACTGACCGCCGGCGACGGCGGCGATGGACGGTCCCGCTGGGCCTGGCGCTGAGCGCTGAACTCGTTGTCGCCGCGGCGATGCTCCTCGTCCCGCGACCCGCACCGGCTCCACAGTCGGGCATTGTGCCCTCCGCCGCATCGCCGCGGGCCGTGTCGCCCAGCGCTGGCATGCTGCATCTGCCCGACGGACGGACGGTTTATCTGGTCGGCACCGCGCCGGTGCTGACCCGCATCGCCGCCGAGATCTCCGGCGCGGTCGATGCGGTGGTCGGGTTCTGGGGGGACGACTGGAACCGCGAGATCGTCATCGTCGCCACCGACAGCGACGCGCAGTTCGCCGCCGAGACACGCAATACCGCCGGGCTGGTCAACGATGTTGCGGCGGCGACGGTGGCCGACGGGTTCGACCCCGCCCGCCGGGTCGTGACCGGGGAGCGGATCGTGTTCGCCCCGGGGGGCAACACGATGAGCGCGGGTCCGCTGCGAATTGTGTTGCGCCACGAGCTTTTTCACTACGCGTCCCGCGCCGACACCGCGGCCGACGCGCCGCGTTGGCTCACCGAGGGAGTCGCCGACTATGTCGGCCGGCCGCAAACACCGGTGCGCGGGCAAGAGGCGATGGCCGCCCGGCTGCCGTCCGACGCCGACTTCGATGCGACCGGGCAGCAGCTCTCGGCGGCCTACGACCGGGCATGGCTCTTCGCGCGCTTCGTCGCCGACAGCTACCGTCCGCCCACGCTGCGGCGCCTCTATCTGCTGGCCTGCGGGCCCGGCCATCCCGATCCCGCCACCGCGGTGTCTGTCGCGCTCGGCACGCCCGTGCAGGACGTGCTGTCCCGCTGGCAGCGGTGGCTCGCAGGTTAGCCGGAGCGAATCGGCCTGGGCATGGATATGGTGCACCCGTGACGCGGGTCCTGTTGGTCACCAACGACTTCCCACCACGCCCCGGCGGCATCCAGGCGTACCTGGAGGAGCTGGTCTCGCGGTTGGCCGCCGTCGGCTCGCACACGCTGACGGTGTATGCGCCGCAGTGGCGGGGCGCCGACCCCTACGACCGCGACGTGCCGTACGAAGTGGTGCGACATCCCGGCACGTTGATGCTGCCGGTCCCGGCCGTCGCCTCGACCATGCGCGGGCTCATCGAGGACCGCGGCATCGACACGGTGTGGTTCGGCGCGGCGGCACCGTTGGCGTTGCTGGCCCCATCGGCACGGCGCGCGGGCGTGGCGCGCGCGGTGGCCAGCACACACGGCCACGAGGTGGGCTGGTCCATGCTGCCCGTGGCGCGTTCGGCGCTGCGCCGCATCGGGGAGAGCACCGACGTCGTGACGTACGTCAGCCGCTACACGCGAGGACGATTCGCATCGGCGTTTGGCCCGCGTGCCGCCCTCGAGCATCTGCCGCCCGGCGTCGACACCGAGCGGTTCCGGCCCGACACCGCGGCCCGTGCCGAGCTCCGCGACCGCTACCGCCTGGGAGACCGTCCGGTCATCGTGTGCCTGTCGCGACTGGTGCCGCGCAAGGGCCAGGACATGCTGATCCGCACGCTGCCCGAAATCCGCGAGCACGTGGACGGCACCGCGCTGGCGATCGTCGGCGGCGGGCCGTACCTGACGGCGCTGCGACGGCTGGCGCAACGCGTCGGCGTGGCCGACCACGTGGTGTTCACCGGCGGTGTGCCCTGGGCGGAGCTTCCGGCGCACCACGCGATGGCCGACGTGTTCGCGATGCCGTGTCGGACCCGCGGCGCAGGCCTCGACGTCGAGGGGCTCGGCATCGTCTTCCTGGAGGCCTCCGCGACCGGGGTGCCCGTGGTGGCCGGGCGGTCCGGCGGTGCGCCGGAAACCGTGCGCGAGGGCGACACCGGCTATGTGGTCGACGGGTGGTCGGTCGCCGAGATCGCGGAGGCGGTCACCCGCATCCTGCACGACCCGGACCTGGCGGCGCGGATGGGCGCGGCTGGCCGGCGGTGGGTCGGCGAGAGCTGGTGCTGGGACGCCCACACCGCACGGTTGGCGAGGCTGCTGACCCCTTAGGCGTCAGTCCGTGCTGTAGAGCGCCTCGATGTCGCTGGCGAACTTCTCGGCAACCACCTTGCGCTTGACCTTCATGGTCGGGGTCAGCTCACCGGTGTCCTCGGTGAAGTCCACGGGCAGCACCCGGAACTTGCGGATCGACTCGGCATGCGACACCGCCTGATTGGCTTCTTTGACGGCGAGGTCGATCTCGGCGAGCAGGTCCGGGTCGGTGGCCAGGTCGGCGACAGTCGCGTTGGGGTCTTTGCCGTTGCGTTCCTTCCAGCCGACGAAGGCCTCGGGATCGATAGTGATCAGCGCCGCGACGAAGGGTTTGGCGTCGCCGACGGCCATCGCCTGGCTGATCAGCGGATGGGCCCGCAACCGGTCCTCGAGGATCGCCGGCGCGACGTTCTTGCCGCCCGCGGTGATGATGATCTCCTTCTTGCGGCCGATGATCGTCAGGAACCCGTCAGCGTCGATCGCGCCGAGGTCACCGGTGTGGAACCATCCATCGACGATCGCGGCCTTCGTCTCTTGCTCGTTGTTCCAGTAGCCCTCGAACACGACGCCCCCGCGAACCAACAGCTCGTTGTCGTCCTCGATTCGCATGCTGTTGCCGGGCAACAACTTTCCGACGGTGCCGACCTTGATGTCGCCGACCCGGCTTACGGTGATCGCCGCACTGGTCTCGGTCAGCCCGTAGCCCTCGTAGATGGTCAGCCCGACCCCCCGGTAGAAGTGGCCCAGCCGCGCGCCCAGCGGCGCACCGCCGGAGATCGAGGCCCGGCAGTTGCCGCCGAGTGCGGCGCGCAGCTTGCCGTAGACCAGCCGGTCGAACAGCGCGTGCTTGGCCCGCAGCACCGGCCCGGGCCCCCCGCCGTCCAGCGACGTGCTCCACGCGATCGCGGTGTTGGCGGCGATCTCGAAGATCCTGCCCTTGCCGTCGTTGCGGGCGTTCTGCTCTGCGGTGTTGTAGACCTTCTCGAACACCCGGGGGACCGACACCACCAGCGTCGGCTTGAACACCGCGAACATCGGCACCAGATTCTTCACGTCGCTGGTGAACCCGACGGTGACCTTGTTCTGGAAAGCCGCGATCGCGATCGCCCGGGCCAGCACGTGGGCCAGCGGCAAGAACACCAGCAGCCGTTCGTTCTTGTCCAGCAGGTTCGGAAACGCGGACTTCGCCCCGCGGGTTTCGTACACCAGGTTGGAGTGGGTCAGCTGGCAGCCTTTTGGTCGGCCTGTCGTGCCGGAGGTGTAGATCAGGGTGGCCAGATCGTTGGCCCGCACCTGCGAGAGCCGCTTCTCGACCTCGCTGAGATCGACGGACGATCCCGCGTCGGCGAGCGCGTCGAGCGCCGTCGGACCGCTGCCGGCGATCCGGTAGACCTTGCGCAGCGCCGGCAACTGGCCGGCCAGTTGCTCGATCTTGTCGGCGTGCGCGTCGGTCTCGGCGAACGCCAGCACCGCGCCGGAATCATCCAGCACGAATCGCACCTGCTCGGCGGAGGACGTCTCGTAGATCGGGACGGTCATCGCGCCGATCGACAGGATCGCGTAGTCGAGAATCGTCCATTCGTAGCGGGTGGCCGACAGGATCGCCACCCGGTCACCGGGATTCACGCGTTCGGCGATCAAACCCTGTGCCGCCGAGCGGATCTGCGCGGCGGCCTGCGCGCACGTCACGTCCTTCCACACCCCGTCGACCAGACGCTGGAAGATCGGATGATCGGGGTCGTTGCGTTCGTGGGCGAACACGGCGTTGACGATGTTGTCGTGGTCGTCCACGGTGAAGGATGCCGGAGCAGTTAACTCACGCACTGTTGAAGAGCCTCTCGACGCTGATAGCGGCATTTTCCGCCGTCCACCCTAGTCGCGGGGGTTCCAGAGGTGGAAAGCTGTTGAGCCGTGCACACCATTCAGGTCGCAGACCAGACGTTCCTGGCCGCCGATCCCGCGGAGGTGGGCAGGGCCGTCGCGGACCCCGCGAGCTGGCGGCGCTGGTGGCCAGACCTGCAGCTGAATGTCGTCGAGGACCGGGGAGCCAGCGGTCTCAGGTGGACGGTGACCGGCGCGCTGACCGGGACGATGGAGGTGTGGCTGCAGCCGCTGCTCGACGGGGTGTTGCTGAACTACTTCCTGCATGCCGAGCCGGCCGGTGTGGCGGCCTGGCAGCTGGCTCGGATGAACCTGGCCGGGATGAATCATCGCCGGCGGGTCGCGGGCAAGAGGATGGCGTTCGAGCTGAAAACCAGGCTGGAGCAGTCGCGACCGGTGGGGGTGTCGCCTCTGGCCGTGATTGGTCGGCAGGCACCCAGCGCGGCAGGGTAATTTCTTCGTCGAGGGCTGCAGCCAAGCGAACGAGGAATAGAACACGTGGCGGACAACACGTCGCAGACGATTTACATCAACGCCGACCCGGGCACGGTGATGCACGTCATCGCCGACATCGCCTCCTACCCGCAATGGGTGTCCGAGTACAAGGAGACCGAGGTGCTCGAGGCCGACCCCGAGGGCTATCCGAAGACCGCTCGGCTGGTGCTCGACGCGGCCGTGCTCAAGGACACGATGGTGCTCAGGTACGACTGGCCACCAGACCGCAAGTCGGTCCGGTGGAGCCTGGTCTCGAGTTCTCTGTTACGGTCGCTCAACGGGGCATACCACCTGGCGCCCAAGGGATCCGGCACGGACGTCACTTACGAACTGGCGGTGGACCTGGTCATCCCGATGATCGGGCTGCTCAAACGCAAGGCCGAACGCAGGCTGACCGACACCGCGCTGAAGGACCTCAAGAAACGAGTCGAGGCTGAGTGAATCCGCACCACCCGCTGGCGCCCGGATCAGCCTGTTCGTGGGCAAGGGCGGGGTAGGCAAGTCGACACTGGCCGCGGCCACCGCGGTCGCGGACGCGGGCGCCGGCCGACGGGTGCTGACGGTCTCCACCGATCAGGCGCACTCGCTCGGCGACGTCTTCGGGACACCCGTGCCGCCCACAGGCCTGCGTGAGTTCGCCCGGGTGCTCGAGGACGATGCCGACGCCGGGGGAGGGTTCCTCGACGCGCTGGCGTTGGACACCCTCGCACTGCTCGAGGCCCGCTGGCGCGAGGTGGCCACCACCCTGGGCGGAAGGTTCCCCGACTCAGAGCTGGGGGATGTTGCACCAGAAGAACTTTCAGCACTTCCCGGTGTTCAGGAGGTACTCGGCCTGCACGAAGTCGGGCAGCTGGCGGCGTCGGGGCAATGGGACCACATCGTCGTGGACTGCGCGTCGACCGCCGACGCACTGCGGATGCTGACCCTCCCGTCGACGTTCGGGCTGTATGTGGAGCGCGCCTGGCCGCGCCACCGGCGGTTGGCCGGCGCGGCCAACGATGCCGGCACCGCCGCGATGGTCGGGTTGCTGGAGCGGATCGGCGCCGGGCTGGAGCAGCTCGGCGCGCTGCTGACCGACGGCGACCGGGTGGGCGCCCACCTGGTGCTCACCGCCGAGCGCGTGGTCGCCGCCGAGGCCACCCGCACGTTGGGCTCGTTGTCGCTGATGGGGGTGCGCGTCGACGAGCTGATCGTCAATCAGATTCTTGTGCAAGACGATTCGTATGAGTACTGCAACCTGCCCGCGCATCCTGCTTTCGACTGGTATGCCGAGCGGATATCGGAGCAGCGGGCCGTGCTCGACGAGTTGGCCGCGACGATCGGGGACGTTGAGTTGGTGCTGGCGCCGCATCTGGCCGCTGAGCCGATCGGTCCCAAGGCGCTGACCGAGCTTCTCCAGACGGTTCGCCGGCGTGACGGGTCGCCGCCGCCCGGACCGCTGCGGCCGATCGTGGACCGGGAGTCCGGGTCGGGGCTCGAGGCGGTCTACCGGTTGCGGCTACAGTTGCCGCAGGTCGATCCCGGCGCGCTGACGCTGGGCCGGGTCGACGAGGACCTGATCATCGGTGCGGCGGGAATGCGGCGCCGGGTCCGGCTCGCATCCGTGCTGCGACGATGCATCGTGACGGATGCGCAGCTGCGAGGCAGTGAACTGACGGTGCGTTTCCGACCGGATCGAAAGGTGTGGCCGGCGTGAGCGGAACTCACTCCGACATTGGTCCAGAGCTGCGGCAGATCGCGCAACTGATCCTGGACCGGCTCGACCCGGCGGTGCGCGCGGCCGCGGCGCTGGCGGCAGAACGCGGCGAGGGTCCCGGCAAATGCCAGCAAACGTGGTGTCCGGTATGCGCGTTGGCGGCCCTGGTGACCGGTGAGCAGCACCCGCTGCTGATCGTCATCGCCGAGCACAGCATCGCCCTTCTGACCGTGATCCGGGCGGTGGTCGAGGGCGCAGAGCGGCAACCGCCGCCGGACGGCGGTGACGGCCCGGGCGGCGATGAGTCCGACCGGCCGCCGCCGGGCAGATATCAGCACATTCCGATCACGGTCGAGGAGTGAGCAGGCCGACGCGAGCCGTCGAAGTGTGGTCCGTCTCATCAGGCGTGGGTAAAGTTGGCGCAAAGCTTGCTCGGCAGCGCCCCGAAACGGGAGGGTCCATGTGGTATTGGCTGTTCAAGTACATCTTCATGGGACCGTTGCTGTCGCTGCTCGGCCGGCCCAAAGTCGAAGGCCTTGAACACATTCCCGACTCCGGCCCGGCCATCCTGGCCAGCAACCACCTGGCCGTCGCCGACAGTTTCTATCTGCCGCTCGTCGTGCGTCGGCGCATCACGTTCCTCGCGAAGGCCGAGTACTTCACGGGCACCGGGCTCAAAGGCTGGTTCACCCGCTGGTTCTACACCGTGTGCGGGCAGGTCCCGATCGACCGCAGCTCCGCCGACGCCGCGCAGGGAGCGCTCGATACCGCCAAGCGACTGCTGGACGTCGGCAAGCTGATGGGCATGTACCCCGAGGGCACCCGCTCACCCGACGGCAGGTTGTACAAGGGCAAGACCGGCCTGGCCCGGTTGGCGCTTCAGACCGGCGTGCCGGTCATCCCGGTCGCGATGATCGGCACCGATGTGGTGAACCCGCCCGGCAGCAAGATGTGGCGGTTCGGACAGGTCACCGTGCGGATCGGCGAGCCGCTGGACTTCAGCCGCTTCGAGGGGTTGGCAGGCAACCGGTTCATCGAGCGTGCGGTCATTGACGAGGTCATGTACGACCTGATGCGGTTGTCCGGCCGGGAATACGTCGACCTGTACGCCGCCGACGTCAAGCAGGGCGCGGATCCCGACGGCCCGGCGCCGGCGCAGACGACTGCCGCCTAGCTGACGACGGGGACGGCGGCCTCGTTCAGCCGGGGCTCCGGCCGCTCCGCGACACGGGCGGCGACGGTCAGGCCCCCGACCACGATCACCGCCAGCGCCCACCACAGATACGAGGCACCGACCAACTGGCGCCACCACGAAGCGGTCGCTTCCCGATGCTGCGGCAGTAGGTCGATCGGCGTCCACACCATCAGCGCCACCCCCACGGCCGTGACCGCCGCCAACACCGCGTTTCGGCGGCGATACGCGAGCACGCCGGTGGTCAGCACCGTGGGGAGCACCCACACCCAGTGATGCGACCACGACACCGGCGACACCAGCAGCCCGAACAGCGCGATGCACATCACCGCCAGCACCGGCTCGCCGGCGCGCAGCACCCGCCGAGCCGCCCACATCGTCAGCGTCAGCACGGCCAGACAGCCCACAGTCCACACCACGGACTGCTCCGACGGGGTGAGCGGCAATCGGGCCAGCGCACCGGCGATGTTCTGGTTGGTGTTCAGCGAGGCGTTGCCGATCCGCTCGGTGTGCCGGACCGTGGCGGTCCAGTACTCCAACGAGTCCCGCCATGCCAGCAGCAAGCCGGCCAGCGACGCGATCGCAAAGGACGCGAACGCGACCAGCGCGGCCCTGCCTTCCCGGCGCAGCGCGAAGTACAGCAGAAACGCTGCCGGCGTCAGCTTCAGCGCGATCGCAAGGCCCAGCAGCACGCCACGCGGCCACGGCGTGCGGCGCGGCAGGCAGTCCGCGATGACCAGCGTCATCAGGATCACGTTGATCTGCCCGAACGACAGGTTCGACTCGATCGGCTCCAGGTGGATCACGGCGAGCCCGACGACCAGGGCGGCCAGCCACCACCGCGCCTGTGCCGACCACACGTCGAGCCTGGTCAACACGATCACGGTGGAGACGAGCAGCAGCGCCAGCGTGATCAGCGTCATCGTGACGCTGGCCACCGGAAACGGCATCCACGCGATCGGGCAGAAAGCGATGGCGGCCAGCGGCGGATAGGTGAACGGGAGATTGAGCCCTATCGACGTGTGAAACATCGCCCCGTCGCTGTAGAGCGGACGGCCGTCCAGCCACGCCCGGGCGCCCATCCGGTACACCTCGACGTCGATGCGGTAGGGGATATGGCCCAGGACCCGCCAGACCGCGAAGGCGAACGTAGAAGCGGCGACGAGCTGAAACAACCGCCAGGCCCACGACTGCGCCACGCGGCTGTCGAACATTTGCACAGTGCGCCCGTGCCAACTGCCCCCGTCGGGCGATCGCCAACCTCTCATTAAGTGGAAAGCCTATCGGGGCACTCCGGCGCGCCGGGTCAGTATGTCGACCCCGCGCGTCGCCACTGGGCGTAAGTTTTGCCCGTGTTCGCTTCGTTCTGGCACGACGTCATCAACCGCGGACGACTCCCGTTGCTGTGCTGTCTGGTTGCGTTCATCCTGACGTTCTTCGTGACGCGTACCATCGTGCGCTACATCCGCCATTTGTCGGCCAGCGACGCGCCGCGCAAGTGGTGGCAGCCACGCAATATCGGGCACGGCTCGCTGCACATCCACCACGTGGTCTTCGGGGTGATCCTGGTGATGGTCGCCGGCGTCACGATGGTCACGCTCGCCGTCAACGGCGGCCAGCGGGAATTCACAGTGGCGGCGGTGTTCTTCGGCGTCGGGGCCGCTCTGGTGCTCGACGAATTCGCGCTGATCCTGCACCTGAGCGACGTGTACTGGTCCGAGGACGGCCGCACCTCGGTGGACGCTGTTTTCGCCGCGGTCGCGGTCGCGGGCCTTCTGATCCTGGGTTTCAACCCTCTCTCGTTCGTCGACATCGGCATCTGGCGCAATGACCACACAATGGAGGCTCGGGCGGGCGTCGCCGTGATTGCGGTGCTGACGCTGGCACTGGCGGTGATGGTGGTGCTCAAGGGCAAGGTGTGGACCGGACTGGTGGGCATGTTCATCCCGCCGCTGCTGGTCATCGGCGCGATGCGGCTGTCGCGTCCGCATGCGCCGTGGGCGCGCTGGCGCTACACGGACAAGCCCCGCAAGATGCACTGGGCCTTGGAGCGGGAGCGGCGGCTGCGCCGCCCCGTCGTGGCGGCCAAGCTGTGGGTGCAGGACGCGATCTCGGGCATGCCGCGGTTCCCGGACGATCGATTGGTCGACCAGCAGCTCGACCGGGAGATCCACGCCGCGCCGCCTCCGCCCCCGCGGCAGCACGTCGCGCCCGGGACCGCGGCGTAGGAGCATTGCGTGCGCTACTTCTACGACACCGAGTTCATCGACAACGGCCGCATCATCGACTTGATCTCGATCGGGGTGGCCGCCGAGGATGGCCGCGAATATTACGCCGTGTCAACCGAATTCAACCCTGAGCTGGCCGGCCGGTGGGTACGCACGCACGTGCTGCCCAAGCTGCCGCCCCCGTCGTCGCCGCTGTGGCGCCCGCGGTCGAGGATCCGCGCCGACCTCGAGGACTTCTTCGGCGTGGACGGTGACGAGCCCATCGAGCTGTGGGCGTGGGTCGGCGCGTACGACCACGTCGTGTTGTGCCAGCTGTGGGGTCCGATGACGGCGCTGCCGCCACCGATCCCGCGGTTCACCCGCGAGCTTAGGCAGTTCTGGGAGGACCACGGGTGCCCCCGGATGCCGCCGCGGCCCCGCGATGCGCACGACGCACTCGTCGACGCTCGCCACAACCTGCACCGATTCCGCGTGATCACCGGCTGGGAGGCGGCCGCCCAGGCTTGACCGGGGCCGGTCACGGCGGGCGGTTGCCGTGGTTACGCCTGGTTACCATGGATGGGTGAACTGGACCGTTGACGTACCGATCGACCAGCTGCCGCCGCTGCCGCCGCTGCCGGCGGACCTGCGCGAGCGGCTGGACGCCGCGTTGGCCCGGCCGGCGGCCCAGCAGCCCTGCTGGTCGGAAGAGCAGGCCAAGCCGATGCGCACGGTCTTGGAGAGCGTGCCGCCCGTCACGGTGCCGTCGGAGATTCAGCGGCTGCAGGGGCTGCTCGCCGACGTCGCGCAGGGCAACGCCTTCCTGCTGCAGGGCGGCGACTGCGCCGAGACCTTCGTCGACAACACCGAGCCGCACATCCGTGGCAACATCCGCACGCTGCTGCAGATGGCGGTGGTGCTGACTTACGGCGCAAGCACGCCGGTGATCAAGCTCGCCCGCATCGCCGGACAGTACGCCAAACCGCGGTCGTCGGACGTCGACGCGCTGGGGCTGAAGTCCTACCGCGGCGACATGATCAACGGGTTCGCCCCCGACCCGGCGGTGCGCGAGCACGACCCGTCGCGGCTGGTCCGCGCCTACGCGAACGCCAGCGCGGCGATGAACTTGGTCCGCGCCCTCACGTCGTCGGGCCTGGCGTCGCTGCATCTGGTGCACGACTGGAACCGCGAGTTCGTCAGGACCTCGCCGGCCGGCGCCCGCTATGAGGCGCTGGCAGGTGAGATCGACCGCGGTCTGACCTTCATGAGCGCGTGCGGCGTCGACGATCGCAATCTGCAGACGGCAGAGATCTACGCCAGCCACGAGGCGTTGGTGCTCGACTATGAGCGGGCGATGCTGCGGCTGGCCGACGACGAAAACGGCGATCCGGCGCTCTATGACCTTTCGGCGCACTACGTCTGGGTCGGCGAGCGCACCCGCCAGCTCGACGGTGCCCACATCGCGTTGGCGGAGGTGATCGCGAATCCGATCGGTGTGAAGATCGGTCCGACGATGACCCCCGAGGTGGCCGTCGAGTACGTTGAGCGGCTGGACCCGCACAACAAACCCGGCCGGTTGACGTTGGTGAGCCGGCTGGGCAACAACAAGGTCCGCGACCTGCTGCCGCAGATCATCGAGAAGGTGCAGGCCACCGGCCACCAGGTGATCTGGCAGTGCGACCCGATGCACGGCAACACCCACGAGTCGCCCACCGGCTACAAGACCCGCCACTTCGACCGGATCGTCGACGAGGTGCAGGGCTTCTTCGAGGTGCACCGGGCGCTGGGCACCCACCCCGGCGGCATTCACGTCGAGATCACCGGCGAGAACGTCACCGAATGCCTCGGCGGCGCACAGGACATCTCCGATTCCGACCTGGCCGGACGGTACGAGACTGCCTGCGATCCACGCTTGAACACCCAGCAGTCGCTCGAGCTGGCGTTCCTCGTGGCCGAGATGCTGCGCGACTAGTACGGCGCGCTCTATATCAGGCCGGTGATGTTGCTGCCCAGGGTGTACGCGGCCGCGGCGACCATCCCTGTGACGATCATGACAGCCGCCACCCAGAACAGCACCATGCGCTTGGCGCGCTGACGTTCCCAGGCGAATTCGTTCAGGTCGATACCGGCGAACTGCCCTGGCACGCTTCGCCTTTCCTGGGGCTGTTGCCAGTCCTCGGGTCCGCGGGTCAGTTGGCGGGTGGGGTGGCGCTGTACCGCGGCCGGCAGGGGGGCCGCAGGTTGCGCCTGTCGTCGGCTTCGGTACAGCGCGGCCGAGGCGTGCTGGGCTGAATTGAGCGGAGCCGGCACCTGGAAGTCCGGCAGGCCGAGTTCGTCTGCGACAGCGTCGAGTTCGTGGCCCATCTCCGCGGCGTCGGCGTATCGACCGGCGGGATCGCGTTCGGTGGAACGCAGCACTAGCTCGTCGAATTGCTGTGGCACACCGGCGATCACGGTGCTCGGTGCTGCGACGTCGCGATCCAACCGCTGGTACGCCACGGCCAGCGCGGTGTCGCCGCGAAACGGCGTGACGCCGGTCAGCAGCTCGTAGATCAGGACCCCCGCGGCGTAGACGTCGCTGCGCGGACCGGCGTTTCCGCTGGTGACCTGCTCGGGAGACAGGTAGGCGGCTGTGCCCAAAATCACGCTGTCCGAGGTGATCTTGGCTTCGGCGACGGCGCGGACCAACCCGAAGTCGGCGATCTTGACGTCCCCGTCGTCGGAGATCAGCACGTTCTCGGGCTTGATGTCGCGGTGCACGAGGCCGTTGCTGTGCGCGACCGCCAATCCCCCGAGCACGGAACGCATCACCGCGGCGACCGCGTGTGGCGGCATCGGCCCCCGCTCGCGCAGCAACTCGCGCAAAGTGCCGCCCTCGACGAGTTCCATCACCAGAAACGGGTGCTGCCCGTCCAGGCCCTGGTCGTAAACCGCCACCAGGCCAGGATCTTTCAACCGCGCCACGGCACGGGCCTCACGCTGGAAGCGAGCCAGAAACTGCTGGTCGCCGGCGTACCGGGATTCCATCACCTTGATCGCCACAGGGCGGTCCAGCCGGACGTCGATCCCGCGATACACCGCGGACATGCCGCCGGTGGCGATCATCGCCTCGACCCGGTAGCGGCCGTCGAGAACCGCGCCGATCAGCGGGTCGGCGGTCACCTGCTGGGCTTCCATCGCGTTCATGGTAGCCACGGCATGTCACGTCTTAGACTCGACGCGGTGAGCAACGTTCCCGCCGGTGACGACGTTCTTGATCCCGACGAACCGGTGTACGAGCTGTCCCGAGTCGCCGAGCTGCTGGGTGTGCCGGTGACCAAGGTGCAGCACCAGTTGCGCGACGGGCACCTCGTCGCGATCCGCCGCGGGGGCGCGATCGTGGTGCCTCAGGTCTTCTTCACCGACAGCGGTCACGTGGTCAAGAGCCTGCCGGGGCTGCTGGCGGTGCTGCGCGACGGCGGCTACCGAGACACCGAGATCGTGCGCTGGTTGTTCACCGCCGACGAGTCACTGACGTTGACCCGGGACGGAAGCCGGGAGTCGGTGACTAACGCTCGGCCGGTCGACGCACTGCACTGTCATCAGGCTCGTGAGGTGGTGCGCCGGGCGCAGGCGATGGCGTACTGACGCCGCGGTAGAGCACGTAGACGGCCGCGACGGCGCATGCCGTCGCCAGCATGACGTGCAGCCACGAGTACATCCCATGTGAGCCATCGGGTTTGAAGATCACCATGATCCATGTCGAGAAACCGCCGATCGCCGCGATCGCCCGCCGAGACTGGGCCAGTGCCGACATCGCCGCCAGCGGCCACGTGTAGTACCAGGGCAGCGCGGCCGGCACGAAGAGGACCACGACGATCATCACCCAGGTGATGCCGAGCAGCGCCTCGCGGTCATCGTGGCGGAAACGCCACCACAGCAGCGGCAGCGAGACCGCGATGATCACGATGCCGACGATCCGCGTCACCTCGAGCACCGCGTAGAAGTTGACCCCGACGAACAGGCCGCCGAACACGTTGATCAGGTTGGCCGCGGCTGTCGGCACGGTCAGCCAGTTGATGATCTTCACCGAGCCCGCCAAGGCGGTCAGCCAGCCCAGCCCGACGCCGGCCACGGCCGACAGCACCGCGAACACCGCGGCGAAGATCACCACCGAGGTCGCAGCCGCGGTCGCGAACGCGCGAACGGGCCGGAACTCGTGACGCTGTCGAAGTTGCCGCAGCCACACCCACACCAAGAACGGCAGCGCCAGCCCGGCGGTGGCCTTGACCGCGACGCCCACAGCCACCAGCGTGATGCCGGCGAGCGGATGGCGCTCGAGGGTCAGTGCGATGCCCGCCATCATCAGGCCCACCATCAGCATCTCGTTGTGCACCCCACCCATCAGATGGATGATCACCAGCGGGTTGAGCACGCAGATCCACAGAGCCGCCTCGCCGCTGGCGCCGATATGCCGGGCCACCCGCGGTGCGGACCAGATCAGCAACGCCAGGCCGGGCAGCATGCACAGCCGCAGGAGCATGGTCCCGGCGACCACGTGGTTGCCGACGAGCACCGTGACGAACTTCGCGACCAGGATGAATGCCGGGCCGTAGGGCGCAGTGGTGATCGTCCAAATCGGGCTGACGTTGTCCAGCAACGGGTTCGGGTTTTCCACAGGTGCGACGAGATACGGGTCGAAACCGTCGCGCAGCAAGGCGCCCTGCGCCAGATACGAATAGGTGTCGCGGCTGAACACCGGCACCGACAACAGCAGCGGCGCCAGCCAGAAGCCGGTGCTGGCGATCATCTGGAACTCGGTGGCGTGGCCGTCAATCACCCAGCGACCCAGCCAGATCCATGCGATCAACATCAGGCCGACCCCGACCCACAGCGTCACCGACGACAACACAAGCCCGTGGCCGAACCGCAGCCATGACAGGTGCAGCGATTCCAGCAGCGGGTCGTGCAGCTTGGTGCTGCCGGCGCCGAGCCCGCCCGCGGCGATCAGAAGCGCGCCAAGGCAACCCAGTAATGCGGGGCGCCCGTCGCGGGAACGGACGAAGGTTCGCAGGCGCGAGATCTGGGTGGGTTCGGACATGCTGCTGACATGCACCTCAGGCCGACCGGTTGGCGGCCAATCTGGCGAGTTCGGCCAGGCCGACCTTGGCCTGCTCCGCGATCGGGGCGGCGTTGAGGATGTCGACCGCCCGCCGGGTGAGGGTGTCGATCCGGGTCTCGACCGCGGCCAGCGCGCCGACGGTGGCGATCACGTCGCACAGTTCGCGCACCTGCCCGTCCGACAACTCGGTGCCGATCGAGGCGCGCAGCAGATTCGCCGCGGCGGGGTCGGCGTGGTCGGCACGCTCGATGGCTTCGGCCAGCAGGACCGTGCGCTTCCCGGAGCGCAGGTCGTCACCGGATGGTTTACCGGTCACGGCGGGGTCACCGTAAACGCCGAGAACGTCGTCGCGCAGCTGGAACGCCACCCCGAGCTCGGTGCCGAGTTCATGGAACGCCGCCAGCACGTCGGGCCGGTCGGCCGCGGCGGCGACCCCCAGTTGCAGCGGCCGCGACACCGTGTATGACGCGGTTTTGTAGGTGTTGACGGCCATCGCCGAGCCGATCGATTCGGCGCCGCTGGCCTCGGTGACGATGTCGAGGTACTGGCCGCCGAGCACCTCGGTGCGGATGTCGGCCCAAACCCGTTGCACGCGCCTGCGCGCATCGAGTGGCAGGTCGGCGGTGGCGACGACGTCGTCGGCCCACACCAGCGCCAGGTCGCCGAGCAGGATCGCGGCCGACATGCCGAACCGGCTGCCCGAGCCGCGCCAGCCGCATCGCCGGTGTACGCCGGCGAACTGCTCGTGCACGGTCGGCCGCCCGCGGCGGGTGGCCGAGTCGTCGATCACGTCGTCGTGCACCAGCGCACAGGCGTGCAGCAATTCCAGCGCCGCGAACAGCCGCAGCACCTGCTGGTTTTCTGTGTCGGCCTCGTCCGCGACCGCACGCCAGCCCCAGTACGCGAACGCCGGCCGCAGCCGCTTGCCGCCACGCAGCACGAATTCTTCGAGGGCCGCGGTCAGCGCGGAGTAATCCGCGCCGATGTAGGCGGCATCCCGGCGCCGTTCTTCCAGGTACGCGCGAAGCTGGTCGGTGACGGCGTCGGCCAGCTCAAGAGCCGACGGTGTGGCTGTTGGAGCGCTTTTCAGGCTCAGCGCGCGGCTCCCTTCCTGTCTGCGTGCTTCTATGCGGTGTCCCCGAGTGCATTCAGGGTAAAGCGAGAGCGCAAATCCGCGCAGTTGGGCCGTCGAGCTTGGTTTGACAGGCTCACTTTCTCCGACCTTATGCTGGCGTCGTGACGGTACCCGCCAGGCCTGCCGGCCAGCCTTCGGTCGTGGGCCGTCTCGCCGAAGTCGGCAGGGACCGGGTGCCGTTCTCCGTCGAGTTCTACCCACCCCGTGACGAGGCCGCCGAAGCGCGGCTGTGGCGGGCCGCCCGGATATTCGAGCGACTGCAGCCGGTGTTCGTCTCGTGCACCTACGGCGCCGGCGGCTCCACCCGTGACCGCACGGTGCGTGTCGTCCGCCGACTGGCGAGCGACACCACGCTGTTGCCGGTCGCGCACATGACCGCGGTGGGCCACAGCGTCGCCGAGTTACGGTCCCTGGTTGGCGCTTTCGCCGACTGCGGGATCACGAACATGCTCGCCCTGCGTGGTGACCCGCAGGGCGGCGTGCAGCATGAGTGGGTCAAGCATCCCGACGGGCTGGAATACGCCGTCGAGCTGGTCCGGCTGATCCGCAGCCTCGGGGACTTCCACCTGGGCGTGGCGTCGTTTCCCGAGGGGCATCCGCGGGCGATGGACCTCGAGCACGACACGGCGAACCTGCTCGCCAAGCTTCGTGCGGGCGCCGAGTACTCGATCACCCAGATGTTCTTCGATGTCGACGACTATCTGAGGTTGCGCGACAGGGTGGCCAAGGCCGATCCCGAGCTGGGGTCGCGGCCGATCATTCCGGGAATCATGCCGATCACGTCGTTGCGGACCGTGCGGCGGCAGGTGGAGCTGTCCGGCTCACAGATCCCCGGGCCGCTGCTCGAGCAGCTCACCGAGGCCGCGGGGACCGGGCCGGAGGAGAACCGCGACGAGGTCCGCAAGATCGGCATCCGGCTGGCAACCGACATGAGCGCCCGGCTGCTCGCCGAAGGCGTGCCGTGCCTGCACTTCTGCACGCTGAATTTCGCCAAGGCCACCAGCGAGGTCCTGACAAACCTCGGCATCAGCGTTCCTGCTTGACGCCCGGGTGGTCGTGGGGCTCGGTGAACCGGGGGGAGCGGTCGCGGCTGAGCCAGGCCAGCGCCCCGATCAGCCCGGCCACCGCGAATGCCGCCAGGCCGAGCCATGTCGCGGCTCCGGTGAATGAGCGCTGGCTGGGGTCGGTGTAGCGGGCCTGGGCCGTCATCGTGCTGACCACACCGGGTTTGAGCTTCCACTCGACAATCGAGGTGTCGATCTGGCTGCCGTTGGTGGAGGTGACCTCGCCGGGGAACGAAACCGACAGCGACACGTCGGCGCTGGGATCAGTGAGCGAGGTCAGGTCGGCACGGCCGTCCAGAATCACCTGGTTACCCGCCCGGCGCAGCGACAGATCGACGCCGGCCGCATCGTGGTTCATGTTGGCCAGCTGCGGCAACTCGGCGAACGTCAAGTCGGAGAACACGGCCGACGACCCGACATATCCGTCCCTGGTGTAGTCGGAGATCGCAACCTTCTCGCTGAACGGCAAGTTGCCGCTGTTGAATTGCGGGCCCTTGTCGTCGGGGCTGCGCGGCTTGGCCGCGGCGCTGATCTGCCCGGACACCTTGTCGTCGGGCGAGATCGTGATCGAGGCGCGGATCCGCACGCAACCCACCGCCAGCGGCGTGATCAGGATCAGCAAGAGCAGCACAAGCGCTTTGCGTGACCGGGGCGTGCGCACCGGCTCATCGTGCCAGACGCGCCACACCGCCGGGACTCCAGAGGTGGTGCTACAGGGGCAGCGGGCGTCCCAGGATCGCGAATGCGCGGGGATCGCCGGCGAAGTGGTGGCCGCGGATGATGTCGGCGAAGCCCAAGCGGCGGTACAGCCGCCACGCTCGGTTGTTCTCGTCGCGTATCTCCGGCGTCGAGAGCAGCACATTGCGCTCGCCGCGGCCCGCCAGCAGCCGTCGCACGAGCGCCTCGCCAAGGCCCCGACCTTGTGCCCGCGGATGGATGTGCAACTCCGTCAGTTCGAAGTAGCTCGTCATCAAGGAGCCGATCTCGGTCTGCGGCAAGCCCGCCCGGCGCAGCCCCTGGACCACCTGCTGCTGCCACCACTGATCCGGGGCACCGCAGTAGCCGTAGGCCACGCCCAGCATCGGGGAACCGGTCAGCAGGTCGGCCGCCGGCTGGGCCCCCTCCGCGTCGGAAGTCTCGACCGCGGCGACCGCTCGCCATCCCTTGCGGCGGCTGTGCTCCACCCACATCGACGCTCGCTGGTCCTCGGTGCCCCGCGGGTAGCGCATCGCGTCGACGTAGATTGCCAACGCGTCACCGAGCCGGCCCTGCATGTCGCGTGGCGACAGATCGATCAGAAATGTCGCCAAATTTGGCTGCCTCTCGTGAAAGCGGTTCTGTTGCAGGTTCTGTTCAAAGGCCATTATCGGCATCGTCGGTCGGCCAATCGTCGCCCGTGGTCCGACGGTAAGATCTGCGGGTGAAGTAGGTGGTACGGCGCCGGTAGTGCTCGTATCATGACTGTCAGTCGCCCGAATTTGCGGGTGGCCACACTTAATGGGATTCGCCAGAATCTGAACCGGCGGCGGCAAGGAGGGACGCGATGCCACTCTCCGACCACGAGCAGCGCATGCTCGACCAAATCGAGAGCGCGCTCTATGCCGAGGACCCTAAGTTCGCCTCCAGTGTCCGAGGGGGCAGCCTGCGCGCGCCGACGACCCGCCGCCGGATCCAGGGCGCCGCGCTGTTCGTCATCGGTCTGGCGATGTTGGTGTCCGGTGTGGCGTTCAAGGCGACGATGATCGGAAACTTCCCGATCCTGTCGGTCTTCGGCTTTCTGGTGATGTTCGGCGGCGTGGTCTTCGCGATCACCGGTCCGCGACTG
Organism: uncultured Actinomycetota bacterium; assembly: GCA_963811535.1. Lineage (GTDB taxonomy): Bacteria > Actinomycetota > Actinomycetes > Mycobacteriales > Mycobacteriaceae > Mycobacterium. The sequence continues at coordinate 52,600 of CAWERF010000007.1, forward strand.
TCTAAGGCGGCCGACCGGTCGGCTCCCGGTTCGCGGCAGCGCCGCGCCAAGGGTTCCGGCGGGTCGTTCACCAGCCGGATGGAGGACCGCTTCCGGCGTCGCTTCGACGACTAGCCACAGCCCTGAGCTGACGGGGTAGCCCACCGGGCTGCCCCGTTTTTGTGTTCTGGAGGCCGCGACCCCCACTTCGGACCTGCCGTCGTGATGGTGGGCTGGTGGAGCGATTCCCGCCATCAGTGCAGTTCCGAGGGCCAGGGCAGTTGCCCCGGGGCGGGAAGTGGTGGACACGACCTATCTGTTGCTATCCTTTAGGCGGCACGGTGGGGGATTGTGGGGTAAAGTGGCGGACATCGGGGCGCCGGGGGGCTCCGAGGCGTGACAGGAGGTCGCGGGATGTTCCTCGGCACCTACACGCCCAAGCTCGACGACAAAGGGCGGCTCACGTTGCCTGCGAAATTCCGCGACGCGCTGGCAGGAGGGTTGATGGTCACGAAGAGCCAAGACCACAGCCTGGCCGTCTATCCGAGGGCGGAGTTCGAGCAACTGGCGCGGCGCGCGGCCGGCGCGTCTCGCAGCAACCCGGAGGCGCGGGCATTCCTGCGCAACCTGGCGGCCGCCACCGATGAACAACACCCCGACGCCCAAGGCCGGATCACCCTGTCGGCCGACCACCGCCGCTACGCGAACCTCTCGAAGGAGTGCGTGGTGATCGGATCGGTTGACTACCTGGAGATCTGGGACGCGCAGGCCTGGCAGGAATACCAGCAGGCCCACGAAGAGAACTTCTCCGCGGCCAGCGATGAAACACTGCGCGACATCATTTGACCGGCATGCCCGTGCATCGTGGCCTCTGCCCGATCCGACCCTGGCGTACTTCCCCAACGCCAGGTGCGGGAAATCGGACAGGGACCTCGGTGTACGGACGGCCCTCCCGGTCCGGAGCGGAGGTGCCGTGGTGGCTGATGGCGCAGGCGATTTCGGCCACGTCCCGGTTCTGCTCGACCGTTGCGTGCAGCTGCTCACGCCGGCGCTGACCCGCCACAGCGCCGACGGTTCGGGCGCCGTGCTGGTGGACGCGACTCTCGGCGCGGGCGGGCACGCAGAGCGGTTTCTGACCGAATTGCCCGGTGTGCGCGTGGTCGGCCTGGACCGCGACCCGGATGCGCTGTGGGCCGCAGGGCAGCGGTTGGCGCCGTTCGGGGACCGCGCGGTTGTCGTCAAGACGCGATTCGACCACATCACCTCGGCGCTGGCCCAATGCGGTTATGACACCACCGAATCCGTCGACGGTGTGTTGTTCGACCTCGGTGTGTCGTCGATGCAGCTGGACCGACCCGAGCGCGGCTTCTCCTATGCCACCGACGCGCCGCTGGACATGCGGATGGATCCCGACGCGACGGTCACCGCGGCCGACATCGTCAACACCTACGACGAGGCGGCGCTGGCCGACATCCTGCGGCGATTCGGCGAAGAACGCTTCGCTCGCCGCATCGCCGCACAGCTCGTGCGTCGTCGCGCGAAGCGACCGTTCACTCGCACCGGCGAACTTGTGGAGTTGCTGTACGAAACGATTCCCGCGCCGGCTCGGCGCAGCGGAGGGCACCCGGCCAAGCGCACCTTCCAGGCCCTGCGTATCGCCGTCAACGGTGAACTCGACTCGCTGCGCGACGCGCTGCCTGCGGCCATGGCGGCGCTGGTCGGCGGCGGGCGGATTGTCGTGATGGCCTATCAGTCACTCGAAGATCGCATCGTCAAGAACCAGTTCGCCTCCGCGGTGGCGTCGCGGACGCCGCGGGGCCTGCCGGTGGAACTTCCCGGACACGAACCGGGGTTCGTCGCGCTGACCCGCGGCGGCGAGCGAGCCGGCCCGGAGGAGGTGCGGCGCAACCCGCGCAGCGCCGCTGTGCGGCTGCGAGCGGTGGAAAAGGTCGCCAGGGAGGGTGATTGATGAAGACCGACCGCGAAGCCCGCCGCCGCGATGATCACCGCCGCGGCGACCGCGGCCGCGACCCGGAGCGGCGACGGCCGGACCGTCACGATCGCGCAACCCGCGGCACAGCGCGCCGGTCGGCCGACCCGCCGCCGCGTACGCGACGTGCGCCGCGGGCCAAGGGCACCGAGGCACGCGAGAAGCGGCCGGTCCGCTCCGGCCCGCAAACGACCCCGATCCGGCGGCCGGCCAGGCCCACCAGCACGACCCAGGCGAAGGCCCGCGCGAAGGCCCGCAAAGCCAAGGCGCCAAAGGCCATTCGGACCCCATTGCGGGAACGGTTGATCGCGAGGCTGGCCTCGATCGACCTGCGGCCGCGCACACTCGCCGCGAAGGTGCCGTTTGTGGTTCTGGTCATCGTCTCGCTCGGCCTCGGGCTCGGCGCGACGCTGTGGTTGTCCACCGCCTCCGCCGAACGCTCTTATCAGCTAGGCAGCGCGCGGGAAACCAACCGCCTGCTGACCCAGCAGAAGGAGGCGCTGGAACGCGATGTGCTGGAAGCGCAGGCGGCGCCGGCGCTCGCCGAAGCCGCGCGCAACCTCGGCATGATCCCGTCCCGGGATACCGCGCACCTGGTCCAGGACCCGTCGGGCAACTGGATCGTCGTCGGCAAGCCCAAGCCGGCCGACGGTGCGCCACCGCCCCCGTTGAACGCCCCGTTGCCCGACCCGACGCCGCCCCCGAACCGCACCGAGGTGCCCGTCCGGATCCCCGCGCCGGCCACCGCTCTCGCGGCACCCGCTGCCCCCGGGGCGGCGGCGCCCGCGACTCCCGGGGCCACGCCCCCGGCGCCGGCGGGACCGGAGGTCTCGGTCCGCATGCCTCCGCCTGACGCCCTCCCCGCCGCCGGCGCCCCGCCGCCGGGTCCCGTGACGGCTGCGGGAGCGCCGGCCGCGCCGGTCCAGGCCCCGCCGCCGCCCGACGCGCCGCAGCCGGCAAATGCCCCGACTCCGCCCGTCGGCGGAGAACAATTCAGCGGCGTGGCACCCCCGACAGCCGGTCCGCCGACGTGAGCCGCGGTGATCGTTCCCGGGACGGCCGGGGGCGACCCGCGCGACGCGGAGGACCGGGCGGGCGTGGCAAGCGCGCGGCAACGCAGGGCCATTCCGCGCCGCGTTCGGCGCGCGCCCGTCGCACCCGCCCCATCGTCGAGGCCACCGCCCAGGGGGCGTCGTTCATCGCGCGGCACCGAACCGGCAATGCCGTGATCTTCCTGCTGCTGATCGTGGCGGCGGCGCAGTTGTTCAACCTGCAGGTGCCCCGGGCCGCGGGCCTGCGTGCCGAGGCCGCGGGCCAACTCAAGGTGACCGACATCGAAAAGGCGGTGCGGGGCAGCATCGTCGACCGCAATCAGAACAAGCTCGCGTTCACGATCCAGGCCCGCGCGCTGACATTTCAGCCGGTCAAGATCCGTAAGCAGTTGGAAGAGGCGCGCCAGAAGAAGCACGACGCCCCCGACCCGCAGCAGCGGCTCCGTGACATCGCCGCCGAGGTCAGCTCGCGGCTGAACAACCACCCCGACTACGTGACCGTGCTCAAGAAGCTGCAGAGCAACGAGACGTTCGTCTACCTCGCCCGCGCGGTGGATCCTGCGATCGCCACCGCGATCACGACGAAGTTCCCCGAGGTCGGGGCCGAACGCCAGGACCTGCGTCAGTATCCGGGCGGATCGCTGGCGGCCAACATCGTCGGCGGCATCGACTGGGACGGCCACGGGCTGCTCGGGCTCGAGGATGCAATGGACGGCGTGCTGGCAGGCACTGACGGCTCGATCACCTACGACCGGGGGTCCGACGGCGTGGTGATCCCGGGCAGCTACCGCAACCGGCACGACGCCGTCAACGGCGCCACGGCGCAGCTGACCATCGACGATGACATCCAGTTCTACGTCCAGCAGCAGGTCCAGCAGGCCAAGGACCTGTCAGGGGCGCGGAATGTCTCGGCCGTGGTGCTGGACGCCAAGACGGCCGAGGTGCTGGCGATGGCCAACGACAACACATTCGACCCGTCTCAGGACATCGGGCGCCAAGGCGACAAGCAGCTCGGCAACCTAACGGTATCGTCGCCGTTCGAGCCGGGGTCGGTGAACAAGGTCGTCACGGCGTCGTCCGTGATCGAGTTCGGGCTCTCCAACCCCGACGAGGTGCTGTCGGTGCCCGGCTCGATCGACATGGGCGGCGTCAACATCCACGACGCCTGGAACCACGGCGTGATGCCGTACACCACCACCGGCGTCTTCGGAAAGTCCTCGAACGTCGGCACGTTGATGCTGGCGCAGCGCGTCGGCCCGCAGCGCTACGCCGACATGCTGGCCAAGTTCGGGCTCGGGCAGCGCACCGGCGTGGGGCTGCCCGGCGAAAGCGCCGGGCTGGTACCGCCCATCGACCAATGGTCCGGCAGCACGTTCTCCAATCTGCCTATCGGCCAAGGGCTCTCGATGACCCTGCTGCAGATGACGGGCATGTACCAGACCGTCGCCAACGACGGCCTGCGGATCCCGCCACGGATCATCAAATCGATCACCACCGCGGACGGCAAACGCACCGAAGAGCCTCGCCCCCAAGGGGTTCGGGTGGTGTCGCCGCAGGCCGCGCAGACCGTCCGCAACATGCTGCGCGCCGTCGTGCAACGCGACCCGATGGGCTACCAGCAGGGCACCGGCCCGCAGGCGGCGGTCGACGGCTACCAGATCTCAGGTAAGACGGGCACCGCGCAGCAGATCAACCCGGCCTGCGGCTGCTATTTCGACAACGTCTACTGGATCACGTTCGCCGGCATCGCGACCACCGATGATCCGCGCTACGTCGTGGGCATCATGATGGACAACCCGCAGCGCGCCGCCGACGGCAAGCCAGGTTCGTCCGCCGCGCCGCTGTTCCACAACATCGCGGCCTGGCTGCTGCAGCGTGAGAACATTCCGCTGTCGCCGGATGCCGGGCCGCCGCTGACGCTCGAGGCCATCTGATCGGCAGCTCTTCGCCGCTGTTCTGCCGGTAGTGTTTCATCGCCAAGGAGCGCGACGGAGGTGATCTGGGGGTGTCCGAGACCCTGCGGCCCGCGTCGCCCGCGGGCCTGCCGCTGGCCGCGCTGGCCGCCGACATCGGAGCCGTGCCCGCCGACGGCACCGAGCCGCCCGCGATCAGCGTGACCGGTGTGACGCTGCGGGCACAGGACGCACTGCCGGGGGACCTGTTCGCCGCGCTGCCCGGAACCAAGACCCACGGCGCCCGGTTCGCGGCCGAGGCGATGGAAAGAGGCGCCGTCGCGATCCTCACCGATCCGGCCGGGGCCGCGGCGCTGCCTCCGATCAGCGGCATCCCGGTGCTTCTGCATCCGGCGCCGCGGGATGTGCTCGGCGCGGCGGCCGCCAAGGTGTACGGCGACCCGTCGGCCAAGCTCGAGGTCGTGGGTGTGACGGGCACGTCGGGCAAGACCACGACCACCTATCTGGTGGAGGCGGCGCTGCGGGCCGCGGGCCGGCATGCCGGGTTGATCGGCACCGTCGGCATGCGCATCGACGGCGTCGACCAGCCCAGCGCGCTGACCACCCCGGAGGCGCCCGAGCTGCAGGCGCTGCTGGCGGTGATGGTCGACGACGGCGTCGACACCGTGGTGATGGAAGTGTCCAGCCACGCCCTGGCGCTGGGCCGCGTCGACGGAACCCGGTTCGCCGTAGGCGGTTTCACCAATCTGTCGCGCGACCACCTCGATTTCCACCCGACCATGCAGGACTACTTCGACGCCAAGGCACGGCTGTTCGGCGCCGGTTCGCCGCTGCGGGCGCGCACCGCGGTGGTATGCGTCGACGACGACGCCGGGCGCGAAATAGCATCGCTGGCAACAGAACCCGTTACCGTCAGCGGGGTGGGCAATGACGCCGCATGGCAAGCGGTGGACGTGCATACCATTGTGGGGGGGGCGCAACAGTTCGTCGCGGTCGATCCGGGCGGCGGACGCCATGCCCTCACGATCGGCCTGCCCGGTGGCTACAACATCGCGAATGCCCTTCTGGCCGTGGCGATTCTGGACGTCGTGGGCGTCACGCCCGAGCAGGCGGCGCCCGGGTTGCGCGACACGCAGGTGCCGGGCCGGCTGGAGGCCGTCGACCGGGGGCAGGGCTTCCTGGCGCTCGTCGACTACGCGCACAAGCCCGGCGCGCTGCGTGCCGTGCTGGAAACCCTTCGCGCTCAAGGCGACGGCCGGCTTGCGGTCGTGTTCGGAGCCGGCGGCAACCGGGACCCGGGCAAGAGGGCGCCGATGGGCCGCATCGCCGCCGAGCTGGCCGACCTGGTGGTGGTCACCGACGACAACCCCCGCGACGAGGACCCCGCCGCGATCCGCGCCACGATCCTGGCCGGTGCATCAGATGCCCGCAGTGGGGCCCGGGTGGTCGAAGTGCCGGACCGGCGCGCGGCGATCAACCGGGCCGTGGGCTGGGCACGCCGGGGCGACATCGTGCTGATCGCCGGAAAGGGCCACGAGACCTGGCAGACCGCGGCCGGGGTGACCCGGCCGTTCGACGACCGCGACGAGCTGGCCGCCGCACTGACCGCGATACGGTCCGGCGCGTGATCGATCTCACCGTCGCCCAAGTGGCCGAGATCGTGGGCGGGGAGCTCGCCGACATCTCCGCCGACGATGCGGCGCACCTGCACATCACCGGGACGGTCGAGTTCGATTCCCGCAAGGTCGCCCGCGGCGGGCTGTTTCTGGCGTTGCCCGGCGCCCGCGCCGACGGCCACGACCATGCTGCGGCGGCGGTCCGGGCAGGCGCCGTGGCGGTGCTGGCCGCCCGGCCGGTAGGGGTGCCGGCCATCGTGGTCCAGCCGCTGGGCGACCTCGACATCGACACCGGCGCCGGCGTGCTCGAGCACGACGCCGACGGTTCCGGTGCCGCGGTGCTGGCCGCGCTCGCGAAGCTGGCGTCCGCCGTCGCCGCCGAGTTGGTGGCAGGCGGGCTGACGATCATCGGGATCACCGGCTCGTCGGGCAAGACCTCAACGAAGGACCTGATCGCGGCCGTGCTGGCGCCGCTGGGCGAGGTCGTGGCGCCGCCCGGCTCGTTCAACAACGAACTCGGCCATCCGTGGACCGTGCTGCGTGCGACCGCCGACACCGGCTTCCTGGTGCTGGAGATGTCGGCGCGCCGTCCCGGCAACATCGCCGCGCTGACGGCGATCGCGCCGCCGTCGATCGCGGTCGTACTCAACGTCGGCACCGCGCACCTGGGCGAGTTCGGCTCACGCGAGGCAATTGCCGCAACGAAAGCCGAACTGCCGCAAGCGGTTCCGGCGTCCGGGGTGGTCGTCCTCAACGCCGACGATGCTGCGGTGGCCGCGATGGCCGAGCAGACCGCTGCCAGGGTCGTGCGAGTGAGTCGCTCGCGGCGTGCCGATGTGTGGGCCGACGGCGTGCGGCTCGACGAGCTGGCCCGGCCCAGGTTCACGCTGCACGCGGGTGGCCGCCACGATCCAGTCGAGGTGCCAGTGCGGCTCGCGGTGCACGGCGAGCACCAGGTCACCAATGCGCTGTGCGCGGCGGCGATCGCGTTGGAATGCGGGTCCACCGGTGAACAGGTCGCGAAGGCACTGGCCGCGGCGGGGCCGGTGTCGCGGCACCGAATGCAGGTGATCACCCGGCCCGACGGCGTCACGGTGATCGACGACGCCTACAACGCCAACCCCGACTCCATGCGCGCGGGGCTCCAGGCGTTGGCCTGGATGGCCCGCGAAGCGGGCCGCCACCGGCGCAGCTGGGCCGTGCTCGGCGAGATGGCCGAGCTCGGCGACGACGCGGTTTCCGAGCACGACCGCGTAGGCCGGCTCGTCGTGCGATTAGATGTGTCACGACTCGTCGTCGTCGGAACCGGGAGGTCGATGCGCGCCATGCACCATGGAGCGGTCATGGAGGGGTCGTGGGGTGGCGAGGCGACCATGGTCGCCGACGCCGACGCTGCGCTGGCCCTGCTGCGGGCCGAACTCGGCGCCGATGACGTGGTCCTGGTCAAGGCGTCGAACGCGGCCGGCCTGGGCGCGCTCGCCGAGGCGCTCGCCGGCACCGGAGACACCACCGCATGAGGCAGATTCTGATCGCCGTCGGCATCGCGCTGACGGTGTCGATCCTGCTGACTCCCGCGCTGATCGGCCTGTTCACCCGGCAGGGCTTCGGCCACGAGATCCGCTCCGACGGCCCGCCCAGCCACAAGACCAAGCGCGGTACCCCGTCGATGGGCGGCGTCGCGATTGTCGCCGGCATCTGGGCCGGCTACCTGGGCACTCACCTCGTCGGCATCGCGTTTCGCGCCGAGGGCCCGTCGGCCTCCGGGCTGTTGGTTCTCGGGCTCGCGACCGCGCTCGGGGCGGTCGGGTTCGTCGACGACATGATCAAGATCCGCAAGTCGCGCAACCTCGGCCTGAACAAGACCGCCAAGGCGGTGGGCCAGATTCTCGCCGCGGTGGTGTTCGGTGTGCTGGTCCTGCAGTTCCGCAACCCCGACGGGCTGACCCCGGCCGGCGCCCAGCTGTCCTACGTGCGCGAGATCGCAACGGTCACACTGGCTCCGGCGCTGTTCGTGATGTTCTGCGTGGTGCTGGTCAGCGCCTGGTCCAACGCGGTGAACTTCACCGACGGGCTCGACGGGCTGGCCGCCGGCTCCATGGCGATGGTGACCGCCGCCTACGTCATCATCACGTTTTGGCAGTACCGCAACGCGTGCTCGACGGCCCCAGGTCTGGGCTGCTACAACGTGCGCGACCCGCTGGACCTCGCGCTGATCGCCGCCGCGACAGCGGGCGCGTGCATCGGGTTTTTGTGGTGGAACGCCGCGCCGGCCAAGATCTTCATGGGCGACACCGGGTCTCTGGCCCTCGGCGGCATCATCGCGGGCTTGTCGGTGACCAGCCGCACCGAAATCCTCGCCGTCGTGCTCGGCTCCCTGTTCGTCGCCGAGATCACGTCGGTGGTCGTGCAGATCCTCGCCTTCCGCACCACCGGGCGTCGGGTGTTCCGGATGGCGCCGTTTCATCACCACTTCGAGCTGGTGGGCTGGGCGGAGACGACGGTCATCATCAGGTTCTGGCTGCTGACGGCGATCGCGTGCGGCCTCGGCGTGGCGCTGTTCTACAGTGAGTGGCTCGCCGCCATCGGCGCCTGAGATGACCGACAAGTTGCTTCCGGGCCCGCGGGTGCTCGTGGCGGGTGCCCGCGTCACGGGCCGCGCGGTGATCGCCGCACTGGCTCCGCTGGACGCAGCGGTCACGGCGTGCGACGACAACCCCGACGCGCTGCAGGAGTATCCCGACACGGTGGTGCGCACGCCCACCGACGCCGCGACACGGATCGGGGACTTCGACCTCGTCGTCGCCAGCCCCGGCTTCGCGCCCACCGCGCCGGTGCTCGTCGCGGCCGCCGCGGCCGGGGTTCCGGTGTGGGGCGACGTCGAGCTGGCATGGCGCCTCGATGCCGCCGGCCGGTACGGAGCGCCGCGGCGCTGGTTGGTCGTCACCGGCACCAACGGCAAGACCACGACCACGTCGATGCTGCACGCAATGCTGGTCGCCGCCGGCCGGCGCAGCGTGCTGTGCGGCAACATCGGCAGCCCGGTACTCGACATGCTGCGCCAGCCGGCCGAGCTGCTGGCCGTCGAGTTGTCCAGCTTCCAGCTGCACTGGGCGCCGTCGTTGCGGCCGGATGCGGGCGCGGTGCTCAACGTCGCGCAGGATCACCTGGAGTGGCACGGATCGTTCGCGGCATACGCGCAGGCCAAGGCGCGCGCGCTCACCGGCCGGGTTGCGGTGGCCGGGCTCGACGACCCCGTCGCCGCGCGGCTGCTCGACGCCGCGCCGGCGCAGGCGCGGGTGGGGTTCCGGCTGGGTGAGCCCGCAGCGGGGGAGCTGGGCGTTCAGGACGGGACGCTGATCGATCGAGCATTCGCCGACGGGCTGGCGCTGGCACCGGTGTCAGCGATCCCGGTGGCGGGCCCGATCGGGGTGCTCGACGCGCTGGCCGCGGCGGCGCTGGCCCGCGCCGTCGGTGTGCCGGCGGAGCCGATCGCCGAGGCTCTGGTGTCGTTCGAGGTCGGCCCCCACCGTGCCGAAGTCGTCGCCGTCGTGGACGGCGTCACCTACGTCGACGACTCGAAGGCCACCAACCCGCACGCCGCGCAGGCCTCGATCGCGGCGTATCCCCGCGTCATCTGGGTGGCCGGCGGCCTGCTGAAGGGCGCGTCGGTGGCCGAGATGGTCGCCGGGATCGCAAACCACCTGGTCGCGGCCGTGCTGATCGGCCAGGACCGCGCCGTGGTTGCCAACGCGTTATCACGACACGCCCCGGATGTCCCCGTTGTCGAGGTTGTGACGCGGGAGGATGCTGTGGTGCAAGAGACTGGTGAGTCTTCTGTGACTAATGTGACTCATGTGGTTCAGACCGCTGGCGGGGCGGTCGGCGACCGAGTAATGGCCGAGGTCATCGATGTCGCCCGGGGTTTGGCGCGCCCGGGCGACACCGTGCTGCTGGCCCCGGCCGGGGCATCGTTCGACCAGTTCACCGGATACGCCAACCGCGGGGACGCGTTCGCCGCGGCGGTGCGTGCCAGCTCGCGGTAATCGACAATGCGCAACCCGCTGACCCGGCTTTTCCACCGGGCGGATAACGCCGCGGCCGCCGAACCCGACGAAACCCCGGACGCGCCCGAGCAGACCGGGGATGACGCCGCCGCAACCGGCGAGGCGCCCAAGGCGCCTCGCCGCGGCCCGCACACCCGCGTGCGGGCGTGGCTGGGCCGGCCGATGACGTCGTTTCACCTCGTCATCGCCGTCGCCGCGCTGCTGACGACGCTCGGGCTGATCATGGTGCTGTCGGCCTCCGGCGTGCACTCCTACGACGCGGATGGCTCCCCATGGGCGATCTTCGGGCGCCAGGTGCTGTGGACGGTGATCGGCCTGATCGCGTTCTATCTCGCATTGCGGGTGCCGGTGCGGGTGATGCGCCAGACCGCGTTCGCCGGGTTTGCGCTGACCATCGTGATGCTCGTTCTCGTACTGGTCCCCGGAATCGGCAAGGAAGCCAACGGATCTCGTGGCTGGTTCGTTGTGGCCGGGTTGTCGATGCAACCGTCCGAGCTGGCCAAGATCGCGTTCGCGATCTGGGGCGCGCACCTGCTGGCCTCCCGGCGCATGGAGCGGGCGTCGCTGCGCGAGATGCTGATCCCGCTGGTGCCCGCCGCGGTGATCGCGCTCGGCCTGATCGTCGCCCAGCCCGACCTCGGGCAGACCGTGTCGCTGGCCATCATCCTGCTGGGCCTGCTGTGGTACGGCGGCCTGCCGCTGCGGGTGTTCTTGAGCTCACTGTTCGCCGCGGTGGTCGCGGCCGCCATCCTCGCGGTGTCCGAGGGTTACCGCTCCGACCGGGTGCGGTCCTGGCTCAACCCCGGCGCGGACCCGCAAGACTCCGGCTACCAGGCCCGGCAGGCCAAGTTCGCGCTGGCCAACGGCGGGATCTTCGGAGACGGCCTTGGGCAGGGCACAGCCAAGTGGAACTACTTGCCCAACGCCCACAACGACTTCATCTTCGCGATCATCGGTGAGGAGCTCGGCTTCGTCGGCGCGTTCGGCCTGCTCTGCCTGTTCGGCCTGTTCGCCTACACCGGCATGCGGGTGGCGCGGCGCTCCGCCGACCCGTTCCTGCGCCTGCTCACCGCAACCACCACGCTGTGGGTCCTCGGTCAGGCGTTCATCAACGTCGGCTACGTGGTCGGGTTGCTGCCCATCACCGGCCTGCAGTTGCCGCTGATATCCGCCGGCGGAACCGCCACCGCCACAACGCTTTTGATGATCGGCATGATGGCGAACGCGGCGCGGCACGAACCGGAGGCGGTGGCCGCGCTGCGGGCTGGCCGCGACGACCGGGTCAACCGCCTGCTGCGGCTGCCGCTACCCGAGCCGTATTCGCCGACTCGCACCGAGGCGCTGCGGGACAGGCTGCGTTCGCGGCCGCCTGCGCCGAAGCCGCCCAAGGGGCCCGCCAAGAAGCCACCCAAGAAGCCGCAGCGCAAGGCCGCCCACAACCCACGTGCGAAAACCCCGGTGCCCGCTAAGTCGGCTCGGCGGTCAGGGCATCATAGAGTCGGCCAACCTCAGGGCGGCCGGCGTCGCACCGCCACTGGCGCGGGTGCACGTGCACGCGTTCTGGAAGGCCGGCGATGAGGTTGCGATGAGCCGCTTACACGAAGAGCAGAGGGCAGATTACGGGTGAACAGCGCGATATCCGTGGTCCTCGCTGGTGGCGGCACGGCCGGTCATGTGGAGCCCGCGATGGCCGTGGCCGACGCACTCACCCTGCTGGACCCGGATGTCCGGATCACCGCGCTGGGCACCGCGCGCGGCCTCGAGACGCGCCTGGTTCCCGAGCGGGGATACCACCTCGAGCTGATTACACCGGTTCCGCTGCCCCGCAAGGCGACCGGCGACCTGGTCCGGCTGCCGCTACGGGTGCGGCGAGCGGTGAAACAAACCCGCAGGGTGCTCGACGACGTCGCGGCCGACGTTGTCGTCGGGTTCGGCGGCTATGTCGCACTGCCCGCCTACATCGCGGCTCGTGGCGGACCGCTGCGGCGGCGGGTGCCGGTGGTGGTTCACGAGGCCAACGCCAGCGCCGGAATCGCGAACCGGATCGGCGCCCGCTCGGCGCGCCGGATCTTATCGGCGGTGCCCGACCCCGGCCTGCGCCACGCCGAGGTGGTCGGTGTGCCGGTGCGCTCGGCGATCACCACGCTGGACCGGATGACGTTGCGGGCCCACGCCCGGGCGCACTTCGGCTTCGCCGACGACGCACCGGTACTGCTGGTGTTCGGCGGGTCGCAGGGCGCCCAGTCGATCAATCGGGCCGTCGCAGCCGCCGCGAAAGACCTTGCCGTTGCCGGCATTTCGGTGCTACATGCACACGGCCCGAAGAACACGCTCGACCTGCGTGAGCCCGCCGACGGCGACCCGCCCTATGTGGCGGTGCCGTATTTGAGCCGGATGGACCTGGCCTACGCGGCGGCCGACCTGGCGATTTGCCGCTCCGGGGCGATGACGGTCGCCGAGGTGTCGGCGGTCGGCCTGCCCGCGGTGTATGTGCCGCTGCCGATCGGCAACGGCGAGCAGCGGCTCAATGCGTTGCCGGTGGTCAACGCCGGCGGCGGGCTTCTGGTCGACGACAACGACCTGACTCCGGCCTTCGTCGCGCGCACTGTGATCGGACTGCTCACCGACCCCCCGCGGCTGGCCGCGATGACTGCCGCGGCGGCGCTGGCCGGGCACCGCGACGCGGCGCAGCGGGTCGCGGAGGTCGCGCTGGAGGTGGCGCGCCGGGCGCGGAGTGCCCGGTGACCCCGCAGCCGCTGCCGGCCGAACTGGAGCGGGTGCACATGGTCGGCATCGGCGGGGCCGGCATGTCCGGGATCGCCCGCATCCTGCTCGACCGTGGCGCGCTGGTGTCGGGCTCCGACGCCAAGGAGTCACGCGGCGTTTTGGCGCTGCGCGCCCGCGGTGCGGTCATCCGCATCGGCCACGATCCGTCGTCGCTGGATCTGCTGCCCGGCGGCCCGACAACCGTGATCACCACCCACGCCGCGATCCCGAAGACCAACCCCGAGCTGGTCGAGGCGGGGCGGCGCGGTGTTCCGGTCGCGCTGCGGCCGGCCGTGCTGGCCAAGCTGATGGCGGGCTACCGCACCGTGATGGTCACCGGCACCCACGGCAAGACATCGACGACGTCGATGCTGATCGTCGCGCTGCAGCACTGCGGCCTGGACCCGTCGTTCGCGGTCGGCGGTGAGCTGGGGGAGGCCGGGACCAACGCGCACCACGGCAGCGGCGACTACTTCGTGGCCGAGGCGGACGAAAGCGACGGCTCGCTGCTCGAATACTCACCCGACGTCGCGGTCGTCACCAACATCGAGGCCGACCACCTGGACTTCTTCGGCAGCATCCAGGCCTACACCGCGGTGTTCGACGACTTCGCCAACCGGCTGGCGCCCGGCGGCACGCTGGTGGTCTGCGTCGACGACCCCGGCGCCGCCGGGCTGGCCCAACGCGCGGCTTCGGCCGGCGTGCGCGTATTGCGGTACGGCAGCTCGGCGGGGGCCCTCGACGGCGTGCTGCTGAGCTGGGAGCAGCAGGGCACCGGGGCGGTGGCGCACCTGCAGCTGGCCGGCGAATCGCTGCCGCGGGTGATGCGGCTGGCGGTGCCGGGACGGCACATGGCGCTCAACGCGCTGGGCGCGCTGCTGGCCGCGGTGCAGGCAGGGGCCGAACCCGAATGCGTGCTTGACGGGCTTGCGGGTTTCGAAGGGGTTCGGCGGCGCTTCGAACTGGTCGGCGTCGCCGACTCGGTGCGGGTGTTCGACGACTACGCCCATCACCCGACCGAGCTGCGCGCCACGCTCGCCGCCGTGCGCACGGTCCTCGAGCAGTCTGGCGGCGGCCGCGCGATCGCGGTGTTTCAGCCGCATTTGTATTCGCGGACAGAGGCTTTCGCCCAGGAGTTCGGCGACGCCCTCAACGACGCCGACGAGGTGTTCGTGCTCGACGTATACGGCGCCCGTGAACAGCCGCTGGCGGGGGTCAGCGGTGCGACGGTCGCCGAGCACGTCAGCTCGCCCGTGCACTACGTGCCCGACTTCTCGGCGGTGGCCGACCGGGTAGCCGACGTCGCTTCGCCCGGCGACGTGGTGATCACGATGGGCGCAGGCGACGTCACGATGCTCGGCAAGGAGATCCTGAACTCCCTGCAGATCAAGGCAAATCGCAGCGCACCGGGCCGCTCCGGGGTGATGCGGCGATGACCGAACCCGTGGGCGGCGAGGTCGATACGCCGGATGCGCAGCCCCAGGCCGCATCCGAGGTGGGGGCACCTCCGGATGAACAGACCGTATTGGAGGGGCCGCGGCGGCGCGCCCGGCGCGAACGCGAGGAGCGCCGCGCCGCCCAGGCACGTGCCCGCGCCATCGAAGAGGCCCGCCGAGAGGCCAAGCGCAGGCTGATCGGGTCCCACGGCCCGCCGAAGCCCCTTGCACGCGGGGCCGTTCGGGGCCTGAAGGTGCTGACCTGGGTGGTGCTGCTTTCCGTCGCGGGGGTCGGCCTCGGCATCGTCCTGTACTTCACGCCGGTGATGTCGGTGCGCAACATCGTCGTCGACGGCATCCAGGCGGTGAGCCGCGACGAGGTCGTGGCCGCCGTCGCGGTCCGTCCCGGCACGCCGCTCCTGCAAGTGGACACCGACAAGGTGGCCGACCGCGTCGCGACGATCCGTCGCGTGGCTAGCGTCCGGGTGCAGCGCGAATATCCGTCGTCGCTGCGGGTGACGGTCGCCGAGCGCATCCCGATCGCAGTCAAGGACTATCCGGACGGCCCGCACTTGTTCGACCGCGACGGCGTCGACTTCGCGACCACGCCACCGCCTCAGGGACTTCCGTACATCGACGTCGACAATCCGGGTCCACAGGACCCGCCGACGAAGGCGGCGCTACAGGTGCTCACCGCGCTTCGGCCAGAGGTCGGCGGACAGGTCGGCCGGATCGCGGCGCCGTCGGTGGCCTCGATCACGCTCACACTGACCGACGGCCGCGTCGTGGTGTGGGGGACTACGGACCGCACCGACGAGAAAGCCGAGAAGCTGGGGGCGCTGCTGACCCAGCCCGGGCACACCTACGACGTGTCGAGTCCGGATTTGCCGACGGTCAAGTAGGACGGCGGGAACGAAAACCCCCGAAATTACTGACACAGACGTCGGCGCGCCTGCATGGATACCACGCGGGCCCGCCATACCGTTCTGGTTGCGCGGAACTACTTGACATAACTCTAAGCCTCTGGTTGAGGTTGAGACTTTGCCAAGAGGTTCGGCACCAGACGACAGCCACGGAGGAAGGCGACCGATGACCCCCCCTCACAACTACCTCGCCGTCATCAAAGTCGTCGGCATCGGCGGTGGCGGCGTGAACGCCGTGAACCGGATGATCGAACACGGGCTCAAGGGCGTGGAATTCATCGCCATCAACACCGACGCGCAAGCGCTGCTGATGAGCGATGCCGACGTCAAGCTGGATGTCGGCCGGGAGTCCACCCGCGGGCTGGGCGCCGGCGCCGACCCTGAGGTCGGGCGCAAGGCCGCCGACGACGCCAAGGACGAGATCGAGGAGCTGCTCCGCGGCGCCGACATGGTCTTCGTCACCGCCGGTGAGGGCGGCGGCACCGGCACCGGTGGCGCACCGGTGGTGGCCAGCATCGCGCGCAAGCTGGGCGCGCTGACCGTGGGCGTGGTCACTCGGCCGTTCTCGTTCGAGGGCAAGCGGCGCAGCACGCAGGCCGAGATCGGGATCACCGCATTGCGGGAGAGCTGCGACACGCTGATCGTGATCCCAAACGACCGGCTGCTGCAGATGGGCGACGCGCACGTGTCGCTGATGGACGCGTTCCGCAGCGCCGACGAGGTGCTGCTCAACGGCGTGCAGGGGATCACCGACCTGATCACCACACCGGGCCTGATCAACGTCGACTTCGCCGACGTCAAGGGCATCATGTCCGGTGCGGGCACCGCACTGATGGGCATCGGCTCGGCCCGTGGCGACGGACGCTCGCTGAAGGCCGCCGAGATCGCGATCAACTCGCCGCTGCTGGAGGCCTCGATGGAAGGCGCGCAGGGCGTGCTGATGTCGATCGCCGGCGGAAGCGATCTGGGCCTGTTCGAGATCAACGAGGCGGCGTCGCTGGTGCAGGAGGCCGCGCACCCCGAAGCGAACATTATTTTCGGCACCGTGATCGACGACTCGCTGGGCGATGAGGTGCGGGTGACCGTGATCGCGGCCGGGTTCGACGCCGGCAGCCCGAGCCGCAAGCCGGTCGTCGGGGCGGGCGCGCGGGTCGCGGCCGGGCGCGCAGGCCAGGTGACGTCGACGCAGTTCGAGCCGGTCGACGCGGCCAGCATGCCGGGTCACACCAACGGCGCGACCGTGCGCGTCGGCGGCGATGATGACGACGACGACGTCGACGTGCCCCCGTTCATGCGCCACTAGATACTGGGCTGCGTGACCGTTCGCATCCGCCGGGTGACCACCACCCGGGCCGGCGGCGTCTCGGCGGCGCCCTACGACACGTTCAACCTCGGCGACCACGTCGGCGACGAGCCGGACGCCGTTGCCGCCAACCGCAAACGACTCGCGGCGACGATCGGCCTCGAGGAGGAGCGCGTGATCTGGATGAACCAGGTGCACGGCGACCGGGTCACCGTGGTCAACGGCCCCCGCGACACCCCGGTCGATGACACCGACGCGCTGGTAACGACCACGCCGCGGCTCGCGCTGGCGGTGGTCAGCGCGGACTGCGTTCCGGCGCTGTTGGCAGACGCCCGCGCCGGGGTGGTCGCCGCCGTCCATGCCGGCAGGGTCGGCGCGCAACGCGGAATTGTGGCGCGGGGAGTCGAGGCAATGCTGGCCGCGGGCGCGCACATCGAGGACATCTCGGTGTTGCTTGGTCCTGCGGTGAGCGGCCCCAACTACGAAGTGCCCGACGAGATGGCCGCGAAGGTCGAGGCGGCACTGCCCGGCAGCCGCAGCACCAGCGTCCGCGGCACCGCGGCGCTGGACCTGCGCGCCGGAATCGCGCGTCAGCTCAGGGATCTGGGCATCGACGCCATTGACGCCGATCCCCGCTGCACCGTCGCCGACCGCGCGTTGTTCAGCCATCGGCGCGATGCCCCGACCGGCCGGCTGGCGTCGCTGGTGTGGATGGAATGACATCTCGAGAACGAGAATTGGCCGACGGGTTGGCGGCCGTGCGAAAACGGCTCGATACGGCCGCCGCGGCGGTCGGCCGTAAAAGCAGCGAAATCGAACTGCTGCCGATCACGAAATTCTTTCCCGCAACCGATATCGCGATTTTGTCGCGACTTGGCTGCCGCTCTTTCGGCGAAAACCGCGAACAAGAAGCGGCGGCGAAGGTGCCGCAAGTGGCCGCGCTCGTCGACATCCCGGTGCGATGGCACATGGTCGGTCAGATTCAGCGCAATAAGGCCCGCTCCGTCGTGCGGTGGGCCTACGCCGCGCACTCGGTCAGCAGCGAGCGGGTGGTCGCCGCACTGGACCGGGCGGCGAGCGCGGCGCTGGAATCGAGCCACCGCGCCGAGCCACTGCGGGTGTATGTGCAGATCAGCCTCGACGGCGACGTCGCGCGCGGCGGCGTCGACATCAACCGCCCGGAGCTGGTGGACAAGGTGTGTGCCCAGGTGGACGCGGCCGACGGGCTGACATTGGTCGGGCTGATGGGCATTCCGCCGATCGACAGCGACCCGGACGAGGCGTTCGCGCGGCTGCAGGCCGAACACCGGCGGGTGCTGCAAACCCACCCACGGGCGACCGGCCTTTCGGCCGGGATGTCCGCCGACTTGGAGGCTGCCGTAAAACATGGGTCCACCTGTGTGCGTGTCGGTACCGCGCTGTTGGGACCACGACCGCTAACGTCACCTTGAGTAGTCACTCCTGTCACATCTTCATCAAGCCACTTAAGCCACCAGCGTCCGGAAGGGTCATTCGATGAGCACGCTGCACAAGGTCAAGGCCTACTTCGGCATGGCGCCGATGGAGGACTACGACGACGAGTACTACGACGACGACGACCGCGGCCCGGGCCGCTATTCGCGTCGTCCACAAGGTGACCGCTTCGACGACGACTACGGCCGTGGATATGACGGTCGCGACTACGACGACCGCGGCGACGACCGCGACTATCCGGGCTTCCGTGGCGGCTACGCCGACGAACCGCGGTTCGGCGACAGATTGCGGGGCTCGCGTGACTTCGAGCGGCACTCGTCGCGATTCGGCTCGCTGCGCGGCTCGACCCGCGGTGCGCTCGCGATGGATCCGCGCCGCATGGCGATGTTGTTCGACGAGGGCAGCCCGCTGTCGAAGATCACCACGCTGCGGCCCAAGGACTACGGCGAGGCCCGCACAATCGGCGAGCGGTTCCGTGACGGCACTCCGGTGATCATGGACCTCGTCACGATGGACAACGCCGACGCCAAGCGTCTGGTGGATTTCGCCGCGGGCCTGGCGTTTGCGCTGCGCGGCTCGTTCGACAAGGTCGCGACCAAGGTGTTCCTGCTCTCGCCCGCCGACATCGACGTCACCGCCGAGGAGCGCCGCCGCATCGCCGAAGCCGGCTTTTACGCCTACCAGTAGCCCCCTCGGTAGGCTGGCAGTCGCGTACCGCCGATGTCGGTGGTACGCGACTGTCGTCAAAGTCACACAGTGAGGGTCAGTTGCGGCTGTTCTTCGAAATCCTCGGCTTCGCGCTGTTCGTTTTCTGGCTACTGCTCATCGCCCGCGTGGTGGTCGAGTTCATCCGTTCGTTCAGCCGCGACTGGCACCCGCGCGGGTTCACCGTGGTCATCCTGGAGATCATTCTGACGGTCACCGATCCGCCGGTTAAGTTGCTGCGCCGCATCATTCCGCAGCTCACGGTCGGGGCGATCCGCTTCGACCTGTCGATCATGGTGCTGCTGCTCGTCGCGTTCATCGGCATGCAGCTGGCGTTCGGGGCGGCCGCCTGAAAGTCGGTGCGGCGAGAAGTGCAAGAATTGACACCCGAAGATTGAAATAACTTCTTAATTATTGGGCACTCCTGCAACCGGCGGTTCAGATGTGACAGGATGGACGCCAGTTACTCCACGGCTAGGGTCTACACTTCGAGATCAGCCTCGACCGTCAAGACCTCGACCGTCAAGACTTTGAGGGGGCAGACAATGCCGCTAACACCCGCGGACGTACACAACGTCGCGTTCAGCAAGCCACCGATTGGCAAGCGGGGTTACAACGAGGATGAGGTTGACGCCTTCCTCGATCTCGTCGAGGCCGAGCTTACTCGGCTGATCGAGGAAAACACCGACCTGCGCCAGCGCGTCAACGAACTCGACCAAGAAGTTTCGGCGGCCCGCTCCGGCGCCGGAGCCACGCAGGCGATGCCGCTCTACACGCCCGAGCCTGAGCCGGCCCCGCCGCCCCAGCCCGTGTACGAGGCGCCGCCCGCGCCGGCCGCGCCGGCCGGCCCTTCCGACGAGGAGCATCACGTAAGGGCCGCCCGAGTGCTCGCCCTCGCGCAGGACACTGCCGACCGGTTGACCGGCACGGCCAAGTCCGAGGCCGACAAGCTCCTCTCCGACGCCCACGCCAACGCCGACCAGATCCTGTCCGAAGCGCGGCACACGGCCGAGACCACGGTCGCCGACGCGCGCCAGCGCGCCGACGCGATGCTCACGGACGCGCAGGTGCGCTCTGAGACGCAGCTGCGGCAGGCGCAGGAGAAGGCCGACGCGCTGCAGGCCGACGCCGAACGCAAGCACTCCGAGATCATGGGCACCATCAACCAGCAGCGCACCGTGCTGGAGGGACGCCTCGAACAGCTGCGCACCTTTGAGCGCGAATACCGCACCCGGCTCAAGACCTACCTGGAATCGCAGCTCGAAGAACTGGGGCAGCGTGGGTCGGCCGCGCCGGTCGATTCCAGTGCAACCAGCGACAGCGCGGCGTTCAATCAGTTCAATCGGGGCAACAACTAACCGCACCCCTGATTTCCAGCGCCCCTTCGGCGAAGGGAGTGGTCGATGCTGATCGTCGCACTGGTGATGGCCGTGATCGGCCTTGCCGCGCTGGTGACCGCCGTCGTCACCAGCAATGAAGTCATCGCCTGGGTCTGCATCGCCGCAAGCGTGATCGGCGTGGTGCTGCTGATCGTCGACGCGGTGCGCGAACGCCAGCGCCGCGATGCAGCGCCCGCCGGCGACGCGGAGGCGGCGCAATCGGCTGAAGGGGCCGAGCCGCGTCAGGAAGAATTCGACGAGGAGTACCCGGAGGACGCGGCGGCCGCCCAGGCCGAGGAGCCGGACAGCGGCGCCGAGTCAGCCGCGGCGAAGCCGGCCGAGGGCGGTCCTGCCGACCGCTGACGATCAGCAGGTCGGCGTCGCCAGCAGGTTGCGCACCTCGTCGTCAGTGGTCTGGCTGAAATCGCTGTAATATTCGCCGACGGCCATGAACGACGACGGCACGGCCACGCACACCACGTCGTCGGCCACGCCGGCAAGCTGCCGCTGCGCCGTCGGCGGAGCCACCGGCACGGCGACGACGATCCGGGCCGGGTTGGCGGACCGGACCGCCCTAACGGCGGCGAGCATGCTTGCGCCGGTTGCGATGCCGTCGTCGACCAGAATCACCGTCTTGCCGGCCAACTCCACCGGTGGCCGCTCGCCGCGGTAGGCCGCGTCCCTGCGGGCCAGTTCGGCGGTCTCGCGGTCGATCACCTCCTGCAGCTGCTCATCGCTGATCCGTAAGCTGCGGACCACCTCGTCGTTGAGCACGACGCCACCATCGCTGGACAACGCGCCGAGCGCCAGTTCCTCCCAGCGCGGAGCACCCAGCTTGCGTACGACGAATACATCCAGCGGCGCACGCAGCGCCGCTGCGACTTCCCACGCGACGGGCACGCCGCCCCGCGGCAGCCCGAGGACGAGCACGTCGGGCTTGTCGCGGTATTCGTCCAGCGCGTCGACGAGCACCCGGCCGGCCTCGCGTCGGTCGGAGAACGCGCGTCGGGCCATACCACGCGCCAGGCTGCTGAATCGCCCCATCGTCGTTGCTCCTTGTCCGAGTCTAGGCTTCGACCGGCCGCCGGCGGGCGCGTCCGCGCCGCCGGCCACCCCATCCGGCGAACGCCCGGCTCCGAATTCCCGATATGGGAATCGAATACTCCAGCGTGATCAGCCACCCGCAGGCGGAGGCGTTCGCCTGGCACACGCGACCGGGGGCGATGCCGCGGCTGGTGCCGCCGTGGCAGCCGATGAAAGTGCTGGTCGAGACCGACTCACTGGCCACCGGGCGCGCGGTGCTGACGCTGCCCGCCGGGGTGCGCTGGGTCGCCCAGCACGACGCTGCTGGATTCGAGCCGCCGCGCCGCTTCGTCGACGAGCTGGTGTTCGACGGACCGATGTCGTGGCCGCCGCGTGTCATCGGGTGGTGGCGGCACACCCACGAGTTCGCGTACGCGGGCCCGGGCAAGACCCGGGTGCGCGACCGCGTCGATACGCCCGTCCCTGCGGCCGCGCTGCGCTCCACGTTCATCTACCGGCACCACCAGCTGGCCGACGATCTGGCCGCGCACCGGGTGGCCGCCGAGCACGGCGCACCATCGATGGTGGTGGCGGTGACCGGTGCATCCGGGCTGGTCGGCTCCGCGCTGACCGCGTTCCTGTCCAGCGGGGGCCATCGCGTGATCCGGTTGGTCCGCCGACCCGCCCGCCAACCGTGTGAAAGGCATTGGGACCCGGCCAATCCGGCACCCGACTTGCTGGTCGGAGTGGACGCGGTCGTTCACCTCGCCGGTGCGTCGATCGCGGGCCGGTTCACCCGGGAGCACAAACGCGCCATCCGCGACAGCCGGGTCGAGCCGACCCGCCGACTGGCCAAGGCGGCCGCGAACAGTGACGACGGGCCAGCGACGTTCGTCACCGCGTCGGCTATCGGAATCTACGGCTTCGACCGCGGCGACGAGTCGCTGACCGAGACGAGCAGGCGCGGAGACGGTTTCCTCGCCGACGTCGTCGCCGATTGGGAGTCGGCGACAGCAGCGGCCGAAGAGGCCGGCTTGCGCGTGGTCTGCGTGCGCACCGGCATCGTGCAGGCCGCGCGCGGCGGCACGCTGAAGTTGTTGCGACCGTTGTTCGCTGCGGGTTTGGGTGGCCGGTTGGGCAGCGGCAGGCAATGGCTGTCCTGGATCGCCATCGACGATCTGGTGGACGTATACCACCGCGCACTGTGGGACGGCAGGCTGGCGGGACCGGTCAATGCCGTTGCGCCGCATGCCGTCCGCAATGCCGAGTTCACCACCGCGCTGGCGGGCGTGCTTCACCGGCCTGCGATGCTGCCGGTGCCGTCCATCGGGCCGCGGCTGATGTTGAGCACCCAAGGGGTTCGTGAGCTTGCCGAAGCCAGCCAGCGAGTGGAGCCGACCCGGCTGGTTGCCGTGGGTCACCGGTTCCGGCAGCCGACCGTTGCGGAAGCGCTGGCACACCAACTGGGGCACGCCGAGGGCTAACGCACCTTCGCGACCTTGTCGAGGAATCCACGCACGAGCGCGCGGATCCGGCGCGCCGTGCTGTCACGCAATTGGGCTGTGCGGGAAATTAACTCGTTTCCGTCGACGCCGAGCATCGCGGCTTCGCCGTCCCGATCGTCGGCCAGCCACAGTTTGAGCAGGGCGGCATCGAGCTCGGGATGAAACTGCACCGCCAGCGTCCGGCCGAGCATGAAGGCCTGTGAGGCTCGGGCGTTTCGGGCGATCTCGGTGGCACCCGGCGGCAGTGTCCAGCGGTCGAAGTGCCACTGAAACCATGGCCCGGCGGGCACCACGGCCGGGTCGTCGCTGTCGACGTGATACCAGCCGATTTCGGGCGCTGACGAACGACTGACCGATCCGCCGTGGGCCTGCGCGACCAGCTGACCGCCGAAGCAGATCCCCAGCACTGCAACGGCGGCGGCGTCGGCGTCGCGGACGAGGCGCATCTCGTCGGCAACCCAGCTCTGAAGCAACGCGTCGTCGTAGACCCGCCAGCGCGCGCCGAGCGCAGCGATGACGTCGTAGCACAGCGGGTCCGGAAACGTCACTTCGACGGCAGGCTCGTCGACGCGCGCGGCGGGAACGACGTCGAACGTCTCGACGTCGAAACCGTGCTCGGCGAACGTGTCAGCCAGCAGCGCCTCTGTCGAGACCGGATCGTTGACGACGAACAGCACCTTCCGTGCCACGCCAGCCACGCTACTTTGGCGGTGGCAGCGGGGGAGCGTCGTCGGGTGCGAGCTGCGCGCCGATCTTGCGGAACAGCGTGTCGGCCTCGTTGTTGTAGTTGCCGCTGTTGTCGAACGCACCCTGGTCGTAGGTGACGGCGACCGCGATCTTCCGCGACGGCAGATACGCCGATACCGCGGCATGGCCGGCGAGCAACGGGTTCTGCAGCAGCCAGCTCCCGGAGATCACGATGCCGAGTCCGTAGGTGTAGAAGTCGTTGAGTTCGGCACAGGTTGGGCTCCCCGGCTGCGTCGACACCATCGCGTGGTACGACTCGGGAGAGAGCAGCCGCCCCGAGCCGATGCCCGACGCGGTCGCCGCGAGGTCGCCGATCGTCGTGGTTTGGATGGCGCGCGCGTGACGACCTCCTTGCCATCGACGGTGACCCGGACGATCCGATCGCAGGCGCGCCTGGGCCACCGTGTCGCGGACGACCTTCACTATCGCGTCGGCGCTGGCGGCATCCGTCGTTGGCGCGGGCGATGTGGGTTTCGGGGATTCGCACGGCGCGAGGACGAGGCCGACGGACAGCACCGCGACGCAACGTCTGAGCGCAACGCATGCCACATTGGGATACAAACGGCAGTGGGACACGGCGCCTTCCGCCGAGCGGGGAGTAGCGAATGCGGGACTTCTTCATCATCATGGTCGGGGCGGTTATCGTCGCGCATTTCGCGTTCATCCTGTATCTGGCCGGCGGCGGATTCCTCGCGCTGCGGTGGCCCCGAACGATCGGGCTCCATGCGCTCGTGGTGCTGTGGGGCATCGGCAGCGTCGTGTTGCATTTCCCGTGCCCGCTCACCTGGCTGGAACGGTGGGCCAGAGAACATGCCGGGATGGGTCAGCTCCCGCGGGGAGGCTTCGTCGAGTACTACATCACCGGGGTGCTGTATCCCGTCGGTCTGGTCGGCGTGGTCCAGGCGCTGGGTTTTGTCGCCGTGGGCGTGTCATGGATCGTGTTCGAGGTCAGCCGCCGACGACGTTCGTCGGCCAAATTAGCGGAGTAACTCCGTTAACCGTAGTAATGTGCGAGCCGTGAACGGCTCAAACGTCTGGCTCCTCGGCGGCTATCAAACGGATTTCTCGCGCAACTTCACCCGCGAAGGCGGCGACTTCGCCGACCTGACGCGGGAGGTGGTCGACCGCACGCTGGGTTCGGCACGCGTGCCCGCCGCCGACATCGGCGTGATCCACGTCGGCAACGCGTTCGGCGAGCTGTTCGCCGGGCAGGGGCACCTCGGCGCGATGCCTGCCACCGTCTGCGACGAGCTCTGGGGCACCCCGGCGACACGCCACGAGGCCGCGTGCGCGTCGGGCAGCGTCGCTGCGCTGGCCGCTATGGCGGACCTGCGGTCCGGCGGCTACGACTGCGCGTTGGTGATCGGGCTCGAGTTGGAGAAGACGGTGCCGGGCGACACCGCCACCGGTCACCTCGGCGCCGCGGCGTGGATCGGTCATGAAGGCCACAACGCGAAGTTCATGTGGCCGTTCATGTTCGACCAAATAGCCGAGGAGTACGACCGGCGATACGGCCTCGACGAGAGTCACCTGCGCGCGATCGCGGAGCTCAACTTTTCGAATGCGCGCAAGAACCCGCACGCGCAGACCCGCGACTGGCAGGTGCCGGATCTCGCCGGCGACGCGAATCCCGTCGTCGAGGGCCGGTTGCGCCGGTTCGACTGCAGCCAGATCACCGACGGCGCGGCAGGAGTCGTGTTGGTATCCGACGATTATCTGCGAACGCACCCGGACGCGAAGCCTGCCGCGCGCATCCTGGGATGGGGGCATCGCACGGTCGGACTGGGGCTGCGCCAGAAGCTCGACCGGTCGAGCGGCGATCCGTATGTGTTGCCTCATCTGCGCGCCACGGTGCAGGACGCGTTCGACCGGGCCGGGGTGACGCTGGAAAACGTAGACGGGTTCGAGGTGCATGACTGCTTCACCCCCAGCGAGTACCTGGCGATCGATCACATCGGGATCACCGCGCCGGGCGAATCGTTCAAGGCCGTGGAAAGCGGCGACATCGCGATGACAGGACGGTGGCCGATCAACCCCAGTGGCGGCCTGATCGGCGGCGGACACCCCGTCGGGGCATCGGGGGTGCGGATGCTGGTCGACGCCGCCAAACAGGTCAGCGACTCGGCCGGCGACTACCAGATCGAGGGCGCTCAACGGTTCGGCACGCTGAACATCGGCGGCAGCACCGCGACCGCGGTCAGCTTCGTGCTCGGTGCGGTTGACTGAAAAGGATTGTCTCGCATGCATGTTGAGGTCGTCGGGAAGTGGTTGTCCACGCTGCCCGCAGACGATGACCATCCGTACCGGACCGGCCCGTGGCGGCCGCAGACGACCGAGTGGCTCGCCGACGACCTCGAGGTCACCGAAGGCGACATTCCCGCCGACCTCGACGGCGTGTATCTGCGCAACACCGAGAATCCGCTGCACCCGTCGTTGAAGGCGTACCACCCGTTCGACGGCGACGGCATGATCCACGTCGTCGGCTTCCGCGACGGTGAAGCGTTCTACCGCAACCGATTCATCCGCACCGACGCGCTGCTCGCCGAAACCGACGCCGGTGGGCCGCTCTGGGCCGGGCTGGCCGAGTCGCCGGGGCTTGCGATGCGTGACGACGGCTGGGGTGCCCGGGGCAGAATGAAGGACGCGTCGAGCACCGACGTCGTCGTGCACCGCGGCACGGCGCTGACCAGCTTCTACCAGTGCGGCGACCTGTACCGCGTCGACCCGTCCTCCGCCGAGACACTCGGCAAGGAAAGTTGGCACGGGCAGTTCCCGTTCGACTGGGGTGTGTCAGCCCATCCGAAGGTCGACGACGCCAGCGGCGAACTGCTGTTCTTCAACTACAGCAAGGATGCGCCCTACATGCACTACGGAGTGGTCGACGAGAACGGCGACCTGGTCCACTACGTCGACGTGCCGCTACCCGGTCCGCGGTTGCCGCACGACATGGCATTCACGCGAAACTATGCCGTCCTCAACGACTTTCCGCTGTTCTGGGATCCCGAGCTGCTGAACAAGAACGTGCACGCCGCGCGATTCCACCCGGACATGCCGTCACGGTTCGCGGTGATTCCGCGGCGCGGGCGGCCCGAGGACATCCGATGGTTCGAGGCCGAGCCGACATACGTGCTGCACTTCGTCAACGCGTACGAGGACGGCGACGAGATCGTGCTCGACGGCTTCTTTCAGGGCGACCCCGAGCCGGCCGACAACGGCACGGGCGACAAGTGGCAGCGTGCCTTCCGGTTCCTGGCCCTGGACCGCATGCAGGCGCGGTTGCACCGCTGGCGGCTCAACCTACGCAACGGAGCTGTGAGCGAGGAGCAACTCTCCGGCAGCGTCACCGAATTCGGGATGATCAACAGCCGGTTCGCCGCTCGGCAGTACCGGTACACCTACGCCGCAACCGGCAAGCCGTCCTGGTTCCTGTTCGACGGACTGGTCAAACACGACCTGCAGACTGGCGCCGAGGAGCGGTTTGCCTTCGGTGACGGGGTGTATGGCAGCGAGACGGCGATGGCCCCGCGCGTCGGCAGCGCGGGTGAGGATGACGGATACCTTGTCACGCTGACCACCGACATGAACGCCGACGCGTCCTACTGCCTGGTTTTCGACGCGCGCCGTGTCGGCGACGGGCCGGTGTGCAAACTGAAGTTACCGGAACGGATTTCCAGCGGAACGCATTCCACCTGGGCGGCGGGCTCCGAGTTGCGGCGCTGGCGCGAAACCGACTCTGCCGCGGCCGCGATCGGGCTGTAGGCATGAGCGGCATCGACGCGCCGACCGCGCTGCGCGACGGCGGAACCAATGCGGTGGGCCGAATGCTCGGGCTGCTCGGCGACGAATGGAATCTGCTGATCATTCAGCAGGCGACGCTGGGCGCGCGGCGCTACAGCGACTTCGGCGCAAGGTTGCCGATCTCCAATTCGGTGCTGTCGGCGCGCCTCCAGGTGCTGACCGACGAGGGTCTGCTGAGTCGCCATGTGTATCAGACGAATCCGCTGCGTGCCGAATATCAGCTCACCGCCCGCGGGCGGGGCTTGTGGCCGGTGCTGCTGTCGATCTGGGAGTGGGAGCGGCATTGGGTGCCGGTGCATGCCACGGACCTGCCGAACATGCGGCACGAGGTTTGCGGCCGCGACTTCGCGCCGAGCCTGTGTTGTGCGTCCTGCCGGGAGACGGTGACCGCGAAAGACGTGGTGGCCCAATGGGGTCCGAGCGGATCTTGGCCCCGGTCGGCGCCCGCGGGTGCCACGCGCCGACGGTCGGGCCGGCCGCACATCCAGGCCGGGCTGTTCCCCGAGACGATGAGCATCTTCGGCAACCGCTGGTCCGCGGCGCTGCTTGTCGGCGCGTTTCTGGGTACCGCACGGTTCACCGATTTCCAGACCGTGCTCGGCGCACCCCCCAGCGTGATCGCCGAGCGGCTTCAGTCGATGGCCGGCTCCGGTGTCCTGGCCGGGGCTCCCCACTACCAGCTGACGGAGAAGGGCCGTGCCTTCTTCCCGGTGCTGGTCTTGTCTCTGCAGTGGGCGCAGCGCTGGTTTCGCGCCCGGGAGGGACCCGCGGTCCTGTTGACCCATGAGGCGTGCGGCGACGCGTTCGTCGGGATGTTGGCGTGCGACCACTGCGCCGAGCCGCTGACCGGAGCGGCGGTAGCGGTGACGGATTTTGTCGGAGGGGCCACCTATAGTCGAAACTATGTTCGATTCGGAACTGATCACCGGTCTGGCCGCGGTCGACCCGCACGCCGATGAAGGTGTGCTCGTCGAGCACATTGCGCTGCTCGAGCGGGCGAAAGCCGCCGCCGCGGCGGGCCAGGCGCGGGCGGCGGCGGCGCTCGATGCGTCTCGCCGGGCAGCGGAAGCCGAAGCGGGCGTGCCGGCACGGCGGCGCGGCCGCGGGGTGGCCGGCGAGGTCGCGTTGGCTCGCCGTGACTCGCCGGCCCGAGGCGGCCGTCATCTCGGATTCGCGAACGCGCTGGTGCACGAGATGCCGCACACATTGGCGGCGTTGGAGGTCGGTGTGCTCAGCGAGTGGCGCGCCACGCTGATCGTGCGCGAATCCGCATGCCTGGACGTGGCGGATCGCCGGGCTTTTGGACGCCGAACTCTGTGCAGACCCGGCGAACCTCGGTGGGCTGGGCGATGCGCGATCGCCGCGGCGGCCAAGGCGATCGCCTACCGGCTCGACCCACGGGCGATCGTCGAGCGGGCCGCGAAAGCGGAGAACGAGCGCACGGTGACCATCCGTCCCGCTCCGGACACGATGACGTGGCTGACCGCGTTGCTGCCGGTCACCACTGGTGTGGCGGTGTACGCGGCGCTGCGCCGGGCCGCCGACACGACGTTCGACGACCGCTCGCGCGGACAGGTGATGGCCGACACGCTGGTGGAGCGGGTCACCGGCCGGCCGGCCGATGCGCCGATCCCGGTGATGGTCAATCTCGTGATGTCGGATCAGGCCTTGTTCGGTGGCGGCTCTGATGCCGCGGTGATCGACGGGTATGGGCCTGTTCCCGCCGCAGTTGCCCGGTCGCTGGTGGGGCTCTCGGCGACGGACAAGCGCTCATACGCCGCGCTGCGGCGCCTGTACGCCAGGCCGCGGACCGGAGCCTTGGTGGCGGTCGAGTCGCGGTCGCGCCGTTTCCCGCGCGGGCTGGCCGAGTCCATCGGCTTGCGCGATCAGCGATGTCGCACCCCGTACTGTGATGCCCCGATCCGGCATCGCGACCACGCCACACCGCGGGCCGCCGGCGGGCCGACCAGCCTCGACAACGGCCTCGGCCTGTGCGAGCACTGCAACTACCTCAAAGAGTCGCCGGGCTGGCATGTCGCCACTGGGATGGACGAAAACAGCAGGCACACTGCAGAATTCGCGACGCCGACGGCCGCGCACTACCGTTCCACCGCTCCGCCGCTGCCCGGCAAGCCGCAGGTGGTGGTCAGCGAGGTCGAGGCCAGAATCGGCATCGCGTTGATCGACCTGCACGCGGCGTGATGGCTGCCGGTGGTCACGGTGTCCGAGGGGGGACGTGCCCACCTACGACACGGGTTGTGATCTTGCAATTGAGGCGGTGAACGCATCGCACGCTGGCGCCGGATACCTTTCGAGGGCCGACACCAGGACCTTGCTTTGACGGTGCTGACCGCTTCCGGCCCCGCGTTGTCCCACGCTGGCGGGTTGGGCACCCGGTGCCCATGGTCGCGGTTGGGTGGGTGGTCGACAAGACACGCCGCGTGGCGTGCGTGCGTTCCAGCCCGTGGCTGTGCGACTCTGTAGAGCTGCCCACACGAAGGGAGCCACACACGATGTGACCGTACGAGGAAAGGTACAGACGTGGAGGACGAGGAACAGGAAGAAGTAGAGCGGGTACGGGTCTGGGTCGGAAGGCTGCAAGTAGTCGCAGAGTCGCTGGACGAGCTTGAGGGCACCAGCCCAAGCGAATTTTGCGAAAGCGCCTGTCTGGCATGGCAGAGCACCGTGGTGTCGGATAGCCCGCCGCCAGCCAGTCCCGCGTCGCTGATCATCATCCAGGCGGCGGGGGCTATGACGCAGGTGATGAAGACCGTGGCGCTGGACTGGGTGGACACCGCTGATGTGCGGGACCGGTTGACGCGCGACGGCGCTCAGCAGCTGTTGAAGGACTCGCTGCAGGGCATCGTCTCCGATAGCGAGCGTTGGATTTCGGAAGGCCTGCCGTCGGCGGAGGAGGTTCAGCAACGAATCGCCGCTGCTGGGAAGGGCGTCCAAGCAGCGATGGGCGAACTGGAGAGGCGGAACGCCGAGTTGGAGCAGGCCGAGCTAGACGCGGCCGCAGACCCGTACGGTGCGGTCTTGGGGTTCTACGACCCAAACCGGGACGCTGACATCAACTTCGAGAAGTTGTGTTCGTTCACCGAGCCCCAACACGAGCGCTATCGAGATGCGCACGAACGGCTACGGAAAATGGTCGACAGTGAGTTGTTGCGACAATCTCCGATGAAAGCGATGCTGTGATCGATGCGGTGGTCCGCATTCTGGAGGATCTGCAGGGCGATCGGATCTCACTGATGGATGAGGACGCGTGGGATGAGCGCAGGCGCAAACTTCGCTCGGCGCTGATCTCTTTCACCAGCGCGCTACAGAGTCATCAGGATCAGACGATTCGCGCTGTGCGTGACGCCTTCGGCCGCAAAATGCCGCAGGAACAGGCAGTGCTGGCGTTGTTCGACGACCTGAAGACGTCGTCGTTTGAGTACCGCTGGCTCGGAGAAATGCGTGATGCCCTGCTGCACGGCGACATCAACGCGTTCAAGTACGAGTTCTCGGCACGGCTACACGGCGAACCTACCGTGAACGTGTACATGGATCGCGAGTACATGCTCCAGTTCACTAGGGAGCATAGGAACAAGCCGTGGCTCAACCCTAGCGAACTGCAACAGAGGGCTTCTGATCCCAGCGTGCTGGACATGATCAAGGCGCTTCAGCCTGAAATGGGTCAGCTGCAGGAGAAGCTGGACGCCATCCTGTACCCGAATGCGGCTGCGGATGCCGCCACGGTTCGGGAGTTGATTGGCCGGCTCGAGGGCAGGCAGGGCATTTACGCGCTGCAAAACGGTCCCGGTTTCACGCGCCGCACGATGCTGCCGCCACTTCATCGCCTAGCGCCGCGCGTGCTGGCCTTCGCGGATCAGTACCAGGCTGCCGCGTAGGCCAGCTGTACCGCTGTCACGCCGCTGTCGGGGTGGCCGAAAACAGCGGCACCCACCCGTACCCACAGCCAAAACATCGCCCTCTAGCTGCGACTTTGTTCTGTGGGGCGGGCGGGGCTCGAACCCGCGACCAAGGGATTCGCTTCGGGTGGTTCTCGTCACGCCTCGCCAAAGCCGGTTATTTCCCAGTGCTGCAATGCCTTTGGGATCTCAACATTCCCAAAGGTATCCCGCGCCTTCCCGCCGTTTCCCGTTCATCCTCGGTGAATAAGCGATGACCGAAATCTACATACGCCATCCTCTTCGTGATGGCGGCCGTCAGCCTTCTGCTGGGGTTTGGTGAGCATCAAGTCGCTGAAAGTCTTGCCGCCGAATCGGAGTGACGTCGCGATGATCACCGGTCGTGCTGGGATGCCTTCTGCCCGGGCGTCGTCTAGTTGCTGTTGAATCATTTAGTCATCTCCAAGGGCGCGAAGTCGTCGTTGCCGCGGGCGGCACGATGGATCCGTGAACCTTGGTAGCCGCCGGTTTCCAGCCACCGATTCTGTCGTACCCCGGTGACAGGCTTGACGCCGTGACGATCACCCTCCCCGGCGGGCAGCCCAACCAGCGATTCATGCGGTACGTGCGCCCGCCGATCAAGGACGACGAGAGCCATCTCCCGCTGTTCCCGCTCGGGCCCCAGACACGCCAGTTGCGGCTGGGTATCGATGTCACCACGGTGCCGGCGCCACCGGACGGACTCCTGGCCGGTTACCTCACGCGAGACGAGATCGACGTCCAGCTGCTGATGCCTGCGGGCCATGATGTGCCCGCCGCGTGGACCGCCGCGCTCGGTAATCCGCTGGTGCGTCAGATCGGGTTCACATCGGTCGAGACCGCGGGGCGATTTCTCGACTCGGTGCAGTTCAGTGTCGTCACGGAGGCCGAGCGAGAGTGGTCCCGGGGTACCGCCAACTTCTTCGACGTCTATCAGCAACTCGACGCTCAAACCGCGCCTGCCGACGCGCCACCGCTGACCTTGGAGCAGCGGCACCACGCCGCAGCCTATGCCGCCGCCGCGGCGTCGGTCGGCATCGACGTCATCGTCACCGCCGCGCCGACCGTCGGCCGGTCCGACGTCGCTGACAACGACATCGTCGCCAGCGTCACACCCAACGACGCCGTGGCCCTGATCGGGCACTACCTACGCACGACCGCCAACCCGATCGTCGACGTGAAGCGAGGCGGACTGTCCGGCGGCGCTGGGTCGTGGGAGACGACCATGACCACAGGAACCAGCGAGAACCTCTATGACTGGGGCCTGGTGTCGCAGATGCGTTACTTCGAGATCTTCCAGACCCTCGCCGCTCACGAGGCGGACACCGCGACCGTGAACGCGCTCAAGTCGATCCGAGTCCGCCTGACCCGCGCCGCTCGCGCCCTCGACCACATGCTCGCCGCGCTGTCCAACCCACTGAACGGCAAGCGCAAAGCGGACGTGGTCGAAACTGTGGCCGAAGCCTTCGACCGGGAACTGCTCTACCTCGCCGCGACCTTCGACATCTACGGGCGGCGGTATCCGATCCTGATCGACCCCACGCGCGACCCGAAGAACTTCCGCCAGTCGCTGGACGGGAAGGGCTACATCAAGGACCACGTGGAGAAGGAGTACGACGCCGGTCTTCTGGCTGACGTTCAGCGGCTGCACGTCTACGCGACCGTGTGCAAGGTGCTCCGCAACCACATCCACGACGGCATCCTGCCGGTCAACCAGCATCCCGGGCGCAGCTACGGCAGCACGATGAACATCGCCCTGAACCTGGACGCGATGCCCGAACTGCTGCCCGGTGGCGCAGACGTCGACGCGCGGCTGACACAGGACCACTACGACGCACTGGGAGCGTGGGAGGCTGACTCCACCAAGCCCTTCGGCAATCCGGTGAAGGTCGCCGACCTCGCCACTGCGGGGGTCACGCTGCTGGGCGCGGGACTGGCGCTCATCGAGGCGTTCACCAAGCTGATCCTGCGGAACACGCCACAGACGGCGACGGCGTCCAGTCCGTTGCTCGGATCCCTCCCGGCCCGCCCGGGGTGGACCGAGCCTCCGCTCCACGAACGAGCGGTGCTCTACGGGTCGCTGTTCGGGTATCACCCGGTCTGATCCCGCGCGAACACCTTGACGATCAGTGTTACCGAGCTCATCGCGGATCTCGAAGGTTTGTCGCCCATCTGAGCACGCCGATGGTCCCTAAGTCCGTCCGCGGTGGCACCGAGGCGATACGGTTCTCGACGACGAGCGACGCCCGCTCGAACTCGCGCAACCGCCGGAGGCCGAGATGAAGTTGTTGGTGATCGCCGCTGCAGTCGCCGGGATGGTGGGGTTCGTGGCGGTGCCCGGGGCGGCCTTGGCCGAACCGACCGATAACGGGTGCGCCCACATCGGCACGCTTGGGCCGGGCGGTGACGGGCAGCCGGCGATCGAGTGCCAGAAAGTCGACGATCCGGCGAACCCGCTGCAGTGGGTAACAATCCCGGACGTTGTGGTGGGCAACCCGTGCCCGACGGACTGGTTAGGGCACACCCATTCCGCGGTGGGGTTAAAGTGCACGCTCGTCGGCGGCATCCCGCGATGGGAACAGGCGTAAGCGACAACGCCCGACGGTGTACGCCCACCCCGCCCCGATGTACGACCTACCGTCGCCCGAGCTGCCACGGCCAGATGGCGCCTGGGAGCGCGCCGCGATCAGCCGGCCGGACGCTTACGTGGTGCCCGGCAACAGCCCGCACTGCGGGTAGCAGACGCTCCTATATTGCGGCAACGGTTTTGGCAGTCGTTGACCGCTTGACCCCCAGGAAGCAGCGGTAGGAAGTTTCCGCAGGTCACGCGCGGTCTGCGGGCTTGTGGTGGGCGCGCATAATCTTCACGGACGCGCCGTTCGTTCAACATCGCGCAAGACGTGTGGTCCCCAACTGGTCCCAAATGCAGCGCTGCGCGCGGAAAGGGGAATCGGCTGCGGGCGGTTGCGGGACATGGGACGCCGAGGATGTCCATGGTCGTGTGGCCGCCGGCAGCATGGTTTCACTCGCGAGACAGGACAGCCGAGTGCGTCGGCCCCGCTGACTCCGTTGCCAGTTCCAGATTCCTCAATCGAGATCGGTAGCCAACACATTCATAACATCTGCGCAGCAGTAACTGCCTCAGTTTGACACCCGGTATCCCAGCGAGCATTTGAACGTAATGCCATGTGACACCTGGCTTCTGCCCAGGCACCTTGAGCCACTCGCCCATGATCGCGCCGATTCGATAGGGATCCCGGCCAGCGTCGCGAGACTTTGAGCGGTGGCCACACCCTGACTGATCATTGCTTTAGTCTCAGACACGATGGCGAACGTTTTAAGTGGGCGCCGGCGTGTGTGGACGTGTTGTTGTGATTGCCAATCTTGTCAGCCCCGGTTCAGGCCCTCCCAACTCGTCGAAGGTCGATGCCAGATCGAACGGCGACACGGACGAAACGACCGAGGCGATTTTTGGCCCAGATCCAAATCCCTGAACGACCAACCGACAGGACTGCTGATGTCTGCCCTTCTGACTGACAAGATCGCCATCGTCACCGGCTCCGGCACCGGCCTCGGCGCGGCCATCGCCTGCGCCTTCGCCGCCGAAGGCGCCCGCGTCGTAATTTCCGACATCAGGCCGGACGCGGCAAAGAAAACCGCGGCAGGCATCGACGGCGCCATCGCCATTCCCGCCGACGTCACCGACGAGGACCAGGTGCGGGCGCTCGTTGAGCAGACCGTCACTGAACTCGGCGGGCTGCACATCATGGTTCCCAACGCCGGAGTGGGCACACAACAACCCCTGATCGAGACCTCGCTCGCCGACTGGCGCCGTACCACCGCAGTCAACCTTGACGGGGTTTTCCTCTCCATCCGCTACTCGGCACCCGCCATCATCGCCTCCGGCGGCGGCGCGATCGTGACCGTGTCCTCGATCACCTCGACCGCCGGCGCGCCACTGATGGCCAGCTACGCCGCATCCAAAGCGGCCGTTCGCAACCTCACCGAGACCGCGGCAGTCGAACTGCGCCCTCACGGTGTCCGCGTCAACGCCTTGCTGCCGGGTTTCGTCAATACCGAAATGGTGACCAACTTGACCCCGAAATTCGACGCCATGCTCGGGCTGGCCCCGGGTCGGTTCGATCAAATCATCGCCAGGAAGCAAGGCTGGCCGGACCCCGAGAGTTGGTCCACAGTTTGTGAGAGTCGTTCATCGTTGGGTATAGGTAGCAGCGTAATGGGCTGGCGGTAGGTAGCCCAGCTCGAAGTCGGCCGTGTCGTTGTGGTCGTGTTCGGACCGCTGATTACCATTCGCGCTGCGGCCCGCTGGTTGGCTGCGGCGGTGAGCGGCCAGGAGATTTCGTTTGGCGATCGGGTGTTGCCCTCGACGGGTCGGCCGCGGGTTGGGGCAATTTGGTGGTGCGACGATCAGGTTCCCTGGTACACCAACGTCCCGAATCGAAATGGGCCTACCATGCGCCAGTGCCTGGTCAACGGCTTGGCGATGTAGCGCGGCGAGCTGTCCAACGTCGGGTGGTTGAAGCGGCCATCTGGGGTATGCCGGCGGTCAATTACCAGTTGATGTACCAGGAGATGGTCCGCGCGGTCGCGGGCGGGTTCAACCAGGTTCTTTACTGGTCGCGGTTGCTCGATTGGCGAAACCAGACGCTGACACCGAATCCCGACGTCATCTATCTGATGCCGTTCTTCAACACGCAAGACGTCGGTGCGGTGGTGCTGGAGATCCCGCCTGCCGGCGATGGCGTCTTCAACGGAAGTGTCATGAACTATTGGCAGACCGCGATTGAGGACGTGGGACCCGGCGGCGTGGACAAGGGCCAGGGCGGTAAGTATCTGATTCTGCCGCCAGGTTATGACGCCGCCGTTCCTGACGGCTATATCGCGATGCCGTCGGACACCTATGCCGGTTACGCTCTGCTGCGGTCGATCCTGCGCAGCGGGAGCGACGTCGATGTCGCGCAGGCCGTGGCCTACGCGCGTCGGATCAAGGTGTATGCGCTTGCCGACGCAGATCAGCCGCCGCCGACCCGTTTCGTGGATGCCAGCGACGTGGTCTTCGATTCCACCATCCCTTACGACCTGAGTTTCTTCGAAGCCTTGAATGACAGGGTGCAGGCGGAGC
The DNA here is from genome assembly GCA_963811535.1 of uncultured Actinomycetota bacterium. Taxonomy (GTDB): domain Bacteria; phylum Actinomycetota; class Actinomycetes; order Mycobacteriales; family Mycobacteriaceae; genus Mycobacterium. Next base: position 89,350 of record CAWERF010000007.1, read on the forward strand.
CGTGGCTTGAGCGTGACAAGGCGATGATCGATCCGCTCAAGACTCTCGGCATCGAGCGCGGCAAAGTTTTCGACCCGGACGCCGAGATGCAGCGACTCCTCGCCGACGGGATTGTCGAGGCCAGGGCCTACCTTGACGCACGGTACGGCGCTTTGCCGCCTTATTACGAAGGTCGGCAGTGGTTCTTTCCGGTTACCGAGGAAATGCACCAGAACGTCATGAGCTTCTGGCACACGCCGGACTCCTTTCCGGTCGACGCCCGCGCCGTCGCCTACTCGATTGCCTTCTTCAGCGCCAAGCACCTCGGCGAGTCCCAGTACTACCTGATGTCTATCCGCGACGCCGACGGCGACCCGCTGGACGGTGCCGCCTTCTACCGTCTGCCTGTCACAGCGAACGTTCCGGTCACCCAGTACTGGTCGATGACGGTTTACAACCGCGACACGCATTCGTTCATCCGCGATGCCCGCTGGGTCGGCCGCTCGTCGCAGACCCCTGGACTGCAGTGGAATGCAGACGGATCTGCTGATATCCACTTCGGTCCCACGTCGCCAACCGTCGGCGAATCCAACTGGATACCCACCGATCCCAACGGGGAGTTCGAGGTTTTGGCTCGTTTCTATGGCCCGCAACCGGCACTGTTCGACAAGACGTGGCGGCTGCCGGATATCGCAAAGGTCAGCTGAGGAGGCAGACGCCATGTCATCGGAGTCCGTTGCCCCATCCCCGCTGTGGCGGCGGACGATGCCGCCGGGTCCCGACGCGCGAATGAAGATCACCGAGGGTTACGCCAAGCTGGTCGGCGCCGATGCGTTCTTTTGGGCGTGGCCGCTGGCTGCCGTCTACAACCGTCGCTTGGCCTGCGTCGCCAACACCGAGATCGCCCACGCGGGCCCGGTGCCCTCGGCGCCACTGAACCGGCTGGCGATGCTGACCGACTACGTGGCGCCGGAGGAACGCATCGTCGCCTGCCCCAACCAGGATGTGGTCTACGGCGGCGGCTCACTGGCTCTCGAGAAATCGCCGGTAGTCATGCAGGTGCCCGACTTCGGTGAACGGTTCTGGGTGTACCAAGTCACCGACACCCGCACTGACAGCTTCGTGCAGCTGGGATCCATGTACGCGACCACACCGGGTTTCTACCTGCTAGTGGGTCCGGACTGGATCGGCGACGTGCCCGCTGGCATCACGACGGTGTTCCGTTCGCCGACGAGTACGGGCTTTGCGGCTCCGCGGGTCTTCCTCGACGACACCGCCGACGATCGGCAGGCGGTTCAGTCAGTGCTGCAGTTCATCCTGATGTACCCGCTAGCTGAATACGACGGCCAGATGAAGCGCGTCGACTGGAACGCCGTGCCGCGGTTGCCGAATCCCGCTTCCGGTGATGAAGAGACAAAATGGGTTGTGCCCGAGACGTTTTTCGATGAACTCGCCGACATCCTGTCCGACGCGCCCCCGCTACCCGGGGAGGAGGCACGCTACGCACAGGTGAGCGCGGTGCTGGAGTCGGGGCCCACAACGATGCGATCAAGCAGGCGATGGTCGCCGGTGCACGTGAGGCCGATGAAGTCCTCGTCAAACCGCTGCTGCAATTCCGCAACTACGGGCAGCAACTTCCGCACCATTGGAGCACCATCTCCAACGAATCCGACTTTGGCGTCGACTATTTCACGCGAACCGCCGTGGCGCGATCGAACATCTTCGTCAACTCGCCGAACGAGACCAAGTATTACTACCAGGATCTGGACGACGCGGGTAACAGACTCAACGGAGTGGGCCGCTACACCGTCACGTTTTCACGGGGTCAGACACCGCCTGTGTATGGGTTCTGGTCACTCACGCTCTACAACGAGCAGCACTTCTTTGTTCCCAACGCGATCAACCGATACTCGGTGGGAAACAAAAACAAAGATCTACAACACAATCCGGACGGCTCACTCACAATTTATGTACAGGCCGACGAGCCGCCCACGGAGCAACACCCGAACTGGCTGCCAGCGCCCGCGGGCGAGGACTTCTCGCTGTACCTGCGGGCCTACTGGCCTCGAGTCGAGGTCACCGACGGTTCCTGGACACCACCGCCCGTAGTACCTGAGCCTCCCGTCGAGAAGCGACAGTCGTAGACAAACCTTGGCAGTCGCCCCGAGGACCGGACGGAAATCTGACTCGATCCTGCGGGCTGCGTGACCGCAGGTGAGTCTTTATCGGTGGGAACAGCTGGCAGCGTAGCGGGCCGGCGGTAGGTACCCGAGTGCGGAGTGGCGGCGGTGGTGGTTGTAGTCGTGTTTCCAGTCGCTGATGACTAAGCGGGCCTGCGCCAGTGACCAGAAGCTGTTGATGTTGAGGCATTCGTCGCGGACGCGGGAGTTGAAGGACTCGACGTAGCCGTTGTGCCAGGGTTCCCCGGGCGGGATGAAGTGCAGGTCGACGTGACCGTGGGCCCAGTCAGCCATTGCGCTACAAGCCAATTCGGGGCCATTGTCACACCGCAGCACCGCCGGGAAGGTGCCCCGCTGGGCGGCCAGGCGGTGCAGCTCGCCGATCAGGTGCTCGCCGGTGATGCTGCGCTCGACCATCCCGCCCAAGCATTCGCGGGTGTGTTCATCGACGATCGAGACGATCTTGACCGGCCGACCGTCCGTGGTGGCGTCAAACTGGAAATCGACCGCCCACACGCGGTTGGGCGCATCAGCGGTCACGGTGTCCGAAGCGGTGGAGGTGCCGTGGCGTTTGCGGCGTCGCCGTTGAGGCACCCGCAGTCCCTCCTCGCGCCACAACCGTTGGATCTTTTTGTGATTCACAGCCCAGCCGTCACCGCGGGCGTCGTGATACGCGGGCCGGAACCCACGGCGCGGATGCTCTTTGGCGTAGGCGCGCAGCCACGCCCGCAACGCCGCATCCGGATCCTCAGGCGTGGCCGAGGCGGGGTCGTGTCGTTGAGTGGCGCGGTGCTGCCCGGTGACGCGGCAGGCGAACCGTTCGCTGACCCCCAGCACCCGTTGGAGGTGATGAACGGCCGCCCGCCGCCGCTGCGGGCTTAGAAGTTTCCCCGCGCGATCTCCTTCAGCGCAGCCTTCTCCAACTCCGCATCAGCGAGTAGCCGCTTGAGGGTGGCGTTCTCACGTTCAAGGTCCTTCAGGCGCTTAACGTCCTCAGCCTTCAACCCGCCGAACTGGTTACGCCACCGGTGATACGTCGCCTCGGAGACCCCCAGCTCGCGGCACACCGCAGCGGTGTCCTTGCCCTCGGCCATCAACCGATCAGCCGCCATCAACTTGCGCACAACCTGCTCAGGACTGTGCCGCTTCCTCGTCGCCATGATCTCGTCGAGCCTTCCTGCCCACAACGTGGGCCGCAAGACTCTCACTCACTCCGGACCAATCAACCGGGGTCAGGCCAAGGCCGTTACGGCACCCCCGAGGAAGTGGCGGCCGCCGCCGTGTTCTTCGCCAGCGACCAATCCTCGTGGTGCACCGGTTCCAGCCTCGTTCTCGACGGGGGCTTCACCAGCTCCCTCTTCTGACGGGGTGGATAGCGGTGCCGTGCGGGCACGACCTCCGAAACGCATTCGCGTCGTGGATGATTCCGGCCGTCCGGCGGTGAAGTTGATCGAGACAGGCGGGTCCGTCGGTCGCTGCGCCGCACATCCCGGGCAGGGTAGGCCGCACAAGTCGGCGTCCTGTCCCAGGCGATGCCGCCCGGTGATGATGTTGTTTGGCGGCGCACCGTCCGATCTACTCCCGGTGTTGATAATCAAGTACGTCACGAACCCGCAGCTGCTCGGAGTGCTGAAACGCACAGTGCGTGGCGCGGTTATGTCGATACTGGGGCTATGAGCACACAGCCGTCATCGTCGGACGTCTCCGGGGAGCCCGAGGCTGCGGCAGCCGCGGGGCGTCCTGCGTTGCGGCTGGAGGCGGTGGGCCGAAGGTATGACGTTGGACCGACAACGGTAGACGCGCTCAAGGATGTCGATCTTTCGGTGTGGCCCGGAGAGTTCGTCGTCTTGCTGGGTCCATCCGGCTCGGGCAAAACGACGCTGCTCAATCTCCTGGGCGGCATCGAAGAGCCGACTTGTGGCCGAATCCTGGTGTCGGGCAGGGACATTGCTACGTTGAATGCACGGCAGCGGACGGCGTATCGACGAGATCAGGTCGGTTTTGTGTTCCAGTACTTCAATCTGGTGCCGACACTGACTGCTCTGGAGAATATCGAGATCATCGCCGAACTCTCCGGGCAGGACGTCGTTCGGCGAAGCCGCGAGGCGCTCGCCAAAGTCGGGCTGGCTGACCTCGCCGATCGATTTCCCGGCCAGATGTCCGGCGGCCAGCAGCAACGGGTGGCGATTGCCCGTGCCATCGTCAAGGAGCCGCCGCTGCTGCTCTGCGACGAACCGACCGGCAGTCTGGACCTGGTAACCGGGCGTCAGGTTCTGGCGGTGCTGCGAGAGCTGGCCCGGGACGCGCACCACACCGTCGTTTTGGTAACGCACAACTCCGCGATTGCCCAGATTGCCGACCGGGTGGTGTGGCTGCACTCCGGAACGGTCGCCCGTCAGGAGCGGGTCGATGCGCCGGCGCAGGCGCAGGACCTCGACTGGTGACCCCCATCCTGCGTCGCAAGGTGCGTCGGGATCTATGGCGGCACCGCTGGCAGTTCCTGGCAGCGACGGTCGTGCTCGGCATTGGTGTCGCGGTTTTCGTCGGGTCCACGAACGCCTACGAGGATTTGAGGCAGTCCCTCGACCGCACGTATGCCGAGCAGCTGCTGCCGGACGTCGTGATCAGCGGGCCCGGTGTGGTCGGGCTTGACGAGGTGGCCCGAAGCCTTCCCGGTAATCCGGTTGTGGAGCTTCGCCAGCAGGCCGACGTGCCCGTCCGCGTCAACGGACGCACCCTTTTCGGCCGCGCGGTCGGGGTGCCGGTCGCGACTCAACCCGCAGTGTCGAAGCTGGCGCTGCAATCCGGTGATCTTCCGACGACTGGGTCCGTGGTGACTGAAGCGCACCTCACCCAGCATTACGGCCTGCACCCTGGGAGCACCGTCGAACTGCTCGGACCGTTCGGTTGGCGGCCGGTGGGTGTTTCTGGGTCGGCATTGTCAACGGAATACCTGTGGCCGGCGCGCTCCCGCGCGGAAACCTTGACCACACCGGAATCCTTCGGCGTGGTTTTCGTCCCCGCTCCCGATATGGCTCAGCTCGCGGCCCAGCCGACAGATCAGCTGCTACTTTATGCACTCGATCGCGACCAAGCGCGGGCATTAGTCACCGCCGCAACGGAATTGGGGCGCTCGCGCGGACTGGTGGCTGTGACGCGTGACGAGGTGCCGTCCTATAGTGTGTTGCGCGAAACCGTCGAAGCGATACGCAAGTTCGCCACATTGCTTCCGTGGGTGTTCCTGGTGGCAGCGGTAGTCGGGACCTATGTTCTGTTGTCGCGGCTCGTCACCGCGCAGCGAGCGGTGATCGGAACGCTGTCCGCCAACGGATTGTCCGGTCGAAGGATTCGTACCCACTATCTGACTTACGGTGCGGCGGCCGCTCTTGCGGGGGGCATCCTGGGGCTGATCGGCGGCCATGTTCTCGGCGGCTGGTACACCACCAACTACGTCCGAGCGCTGGGACTGCCAGTGCTGGTGACGTCGGTACATCCCACCACTCTGATCATCGGAGCTGTCGCCGGCACGGCGGCCGCCGCAATTGCGGCCTGGGCCCCGGCGCGCACTGCATCGCGGATCAGCCCAGCCGAAGCGATGAGAATCTCGCCGCCAAGCGCACGCGGGAGGGTCAGCGTCGCGGAACGGCTGCTGCCGCCACTACGGCGAATGCCTGCGCGCTGGCGAATGACAGTGCGCGGGCTCACTCGTAACCGCCGCCGCACCATCCTCACGGTTGCCGGGGTAGTTAGTTCCCTGTGCCTGGTCATGGTGTGCGCCGGTATGCGCGATACCGTCAATAGCGCCATCGACCGCCAGTACGGAGCGATCGAACTTCAAGACGCTCAAGTTCTCACCACCGCGGGCGCTGCCGAGTCCGTCGCGGCCAATTTGCGATCCGATCCGCAAGTCGCCGCCGCAGAGACGTTCACCCGGCTAGATGTCACCGTCCAGGGCCGCAACAACGGTTATGACACTTTGCTGATTGGTCTGCCGCCGACTACTCAGATGCACCACTTCTCTCGCGGCGGCCTTCCCCACGATGGTGTGTTGCTGGGCGAGGGCCTGCGGTCGATCCTGGGAACAGCCATTGGCGACCGCGTGTCAATCATCAACGCGCAGAATGGAATCCGCATTGAGCAGCTCGTCGCCGGCTTTGTTGATGAGCCGACGAGCCCGGTCGTATACATCTCGGCCGAGCAATTGTCCGCTCTGGCGCCGTCGGGTGTGATGCTCAAACTGACTCCCGGCGCCGACGCGGAGGCCAAGCGCCAGGCCGTGATGATGCTGCCCGGCGTGGTCGGCTACCTGTCTACCGAGTCGATCTCGGCCGCCGTCCGCAAGGCCTACAACCTGTACAACGTGATGATTGCGCTGAGCTTGCTGTCCGCCGGTGTGATGGCCGCTGCGCTGCTGTATACCGCGATGTCGGCCAACGTCAGTGAACGCACCCCTGAATTCGGGACGTTGCGGGCAGCTGGCATGGACGCGCGCCTGTTGGGCCGACTGGTAGCGACGGAGAACATGATGCTGGCCGTGATCGGGTTGCCGGGTGGCCTGATTGCCGGGGCGTTACTTGCACAGTGGTTCTTGTCCACCTATATAACCGAGGGTTATCGATGGCACCTCGTGATGCACGCCACGACTCCGGTATATGTCGCCGTGGCGATCCTTATCGCCGCAGTCCTAGCCCAGATTCCCGCGTTCCGCGTCATCGGGCGGATTGACCTCGCGACGGTCTTGCGTGAGCGTTCACTGTGAGCGTGTGTGGTCAGTGTCCATCCGTCGGCAAGCGTGAGCCAACGGTCCCCATCCTGACTTTGCCGAGAAGTCCGACCACCCCGGTTGGCCTCTTGTATATTGACAGCATATTGACAGCGCCGTTAACCGCCGTCGAAGTCCAGGCACCCAGGGCCGTCAGGAGGTCTGGTGAACCGTTGAGCAACAACCCGTTCGATGATGAGGACGGCGCTTTCTTCGTCTTGATCAACGACGAGGAGCAACACAGCCTGTGGCCAGTCTTTGCCGATGTTCCAGCCGGCTGGCGGGTAGTTTATGGCGAAGCGGCCCGCGGCGACTGTCTGGACTACATCGAACAGAACTGGCCGGATATACGGCCGCGGAGTCTGCGAGAGAGGCTGCCGGAGGGCCGGGCTTTTGATGCGTAACTCGTCTGGCTCGGAAGAGCTTGGTGAGCAGGGACTTCCGCTGGCGCAGGGACAGCTAGACATATGGCTCGCGCAGCAAACGGGTCGCTCGGACACAGAGTGGCAGATGGGCTACTTCGTCGTAATCGAGGGCACGGTAGACCCTGACCTGCTTGAATGCGCGATTAACCGGGCGATGCAGGAGGCCGAACCGGCCAGGGCGACTTTCTTTGAGGTGGGCGGTGAGGTTTTCCAGCGAGCAATTGATGCCCCGGATGTCGAGCTACCCTTCTACGACGTCAGCTGTTCGCGTGATCCGGTGCAGGAAGCCTTTCGGCTCGCATCATCGATTCAGCGAACGCCGATGCCGCTCACCGGCCCGTTGTTCAAATTTGCGTTGTTTCAGACGCGGCGGGATCAGTTCTACCTGTTCACCTGCTGCCACCACATTATCGTCGACGGAACCAGCACTGTGCTTATTACCAATCGGATTGCGGATGTCTACTCTGCGCTGGTTTCTGGCGCGCCGGTGTCTCCTGGTTTATTCGGGTCGCTAGAGGATTTGGTTACCTACGAATTAGGATACGATTCGTCCAGCGATTATCTCGAAGATCAGGCCTATTGGTCTAATATTTTCTCACCGGAAAACGAGCCGAATTACCGGTTGGCACAGGCTGTGGATGGGCGTGATTCGAATTCGGCTTCTGCGCTGGTTCGATTGGACCCTGCGGTTCTTGACCAAGTCCATGAGTTAGCTGCAGGGTTGAACGTGCGTCGAGCATCGGTGATTACAGCTGCGTGCGCACTGTTGGTCCGTGGCTGGTGTGCTGATACCGGACAGGAAGTGGTGGTCGACTTCTTTGTCAGCAGGCGAACTACTCCGGCATCCAAGACGTTTCCCGGGATGGTTTCGGGGGCGGTGCCGCTGGTGTTGAGGGTGTCGCCGGGTTCCGTGGTTGCGAGTTTTTGTGAACATGTTGACACGCGAATACGAGAAGCGGTGCAGCATCAACGGTTTCCGGTGTACACGCTGGAGCGCAAAGCTCACCGCCGGACCCCAGGGCAGTCAGCGGGTAGGGTGAGTGTGAATTTCACGGTGTCGACCACAATTCATTCGTTCGCGGGTGCCGCGGCGTCGACCCTTTATCCATGGGTGGGCCGCATGGACCACTTTGGATTTTTGTTCTACAGCGCCAATGGGCAATTTTACTTGAGCACGGTGGGTGCGGGGCAGCCGTTTTCCAATTTCGATGCCGCCGATTTAATGAGACATTTAGAGCGGGTATTGGCCGCCATGGCGGCCGATCCGACGACGCGGCTGTCGTCGATAGATCTGCTCGACGACGGCGCGCGTGCCCGATTGGACGGGTGGGGGAACCGGGCGGTGTTGACCCAACCCGCCGGCGCCGTGTCGATTCCGGTGCTGTGGGCCGTGCAGGTGGCGCGCACTCCGGAGGCGGTGGCGCTGGTGTGCGGGGAGCGGTCGTGGACATATCGCGAGGTTGAGGAGGCCGCTAACCGGTTGGCGCAGTTGCTGGCCGGCCAGGGCGTAGGCCCGGGTGGGTGTGTGGCGTTGCTGATGGAGCGTTCGGCGCAGGCCATCATCGCGATCCTGGCGGTGCTGAAAACCGGGGCGGCCTATCTGCCGATCGACCCGATGCTGCCGGCGGCGCGGATAGTGTTCATGATTGCCGACGCCGCAGCTGCCGCGACTCTCACTACCGCGGGCCTGCGGTCGCGGCTGGACGGGTGCGACCTGCTCGTCATCGATGTCGAAGACCCCGCTGTTGACACCCAACTCAGCACAACACTACCAGGGCCGGGCCCGGACGATATCGCTTACATCATCTACACCTCTGGCACCACCGGTGTCCCCAAGGGGGTGGCCATCACCCACCACAACGTGACCCAGCTGATGGGGTTACTGCCCGCACACCTGCGAGCGGCGGGTGTGTGGACGCAGTGTCATTCCCTGGCCTTCGATCTCTCGGTGTGGGAGATCTGGGGCCCGCTTTTGCACGGTGGGCGGCTGGTGGTGGTGCCCGAGTCGGTGGCCCGCTCACCGGAAGACTTCCACGCCTTACTGGTCACCGAAAAAGTCAGCATGCTCACCCAGACGCCGTCTGCGGTGGGGGTGCTATCACCTGAGGGTTTGGAATCGGTGGCGTTGGTGGTGGCTGGTGAGGCGTGTCCGGTCGAGGTGGTGGATCGGTGGGCGCCTGGGCGGGTAATGATCAATTGGTACGGCCCGACTGAGACGACGATGGGTCCAGCTTGGAGTGCGCCGCTGGTGGCGGGGTCGGGGGTGGTGCCGATCGGTTCGCCGGTGTCGGGGGCGGCGTTGTTTGTGTTGGATGGGTGGTTGCGGCCGGTGCCGGCGGGGGTGGTCGGTGAGCTGTATGTAGCCGGTCGTGGGGTCGGGTGTGGGTATGTGCGCCGGGCCGCGTTGACGGGGTCGCGGTTTGTGGCGTGCCCGTTCGGGGGGCCCGGGGCGCGGATGTATCGCACCGGGGATTTGGTGTGTTGGGGTGCTGATGGGCAGCTGCGGTATCTGGGGCGCGCCGATCAGCAGGTCAAGATTCGCGGGTATCGCATCGAGTGTGGTGAGGTTCAGGCGGCCCTGTCCAGGGTGGATGGGGTGGAGCAGGCGGTGGTGATCGCCCGCGAGGACCGCCCCGGTGAAAAATGCCTGGTGGGTTATGTGACCGGGACAGTCGAGCCGGCCGGGGTGCGCACCGCGCTGACCGAGCGGCTGCCGGGTTATATGGTTCCGGCCGCGGTGGTGGTGGTGGATGCGCTGCCGCTGACAGCCAGCGGCAAACTGGACACCTGCGCCCTGCCGGCACCGGAATATCAGGATGTCGATCGTTACCGCGCCCCGGCCAGTCCGGTGGAGGAGATCTTGGCCGGCATCTATGCCCGGGTGCTGAGCATCGAGCGTGTCGGTGTTGATGAGTCGTTTTTCGATCTGGGCGGGGATTCGCTGTTGGCGATGCGGATGATCGCCGCGATCAACGTCTCGCTTGATAGCCAACTGCCGGTGCGCGCCGTGTTTGATGCGCCCTCGGTTGGGGAGTTGGCGCTTCGTATTGGCGGGGCGCCGAGTCGGCTGGCGCCGTTGGTGGCCCGGCAGCGGCCCGCGGTGGTGCCGTTGTCGTTTGCTCAGAGCCGGTTGTGGTTCCTCAACCGGTTTGAGGGCGGGGCGGCGACCTACAACGTGCCGACCGCGTTTCGGATCAGCGGGGCGCTCGATGTTGAGGCGCTGGCCGCCGCCTTCGATGATGTCTTGGCCCGCCACGAAGCGCTGCGCACCATTTTTCCCGACATTGATGGTGTGCCGTTCCAGGAGGTGTTGCCGGCGGGGGCGGGGATGTGGCGGCGCGGGGGCGCGGCGGTGGTGTCGTTGCCGGAGTCCGATGTGGCCCGGGAGTTGGTGGCGCTGGCGGGGTATCGGTTTGATTTGGCGACCGAGATCCCAATTTGTGCGCAGATCTACTCGGTGGGGGCCGAGCAGTATGTGGTGGGGATTGTGGTGCACCACATCGCTTTTGATGGGTGGTCGATGGCTCCGATGGTCAGGGATGTGAGCGAGGCGTATCGGGCGCGGCGACAGGGCCGGGCCCCGGGGTGGGCGCGGTTGTCGGTGCAATATGTGGATTACACATTGTGGCAGCGCGAGTTGCTGGGGCAGGAGTCTGAGCCCGACAGTGTGATCGCTCGGCAGCTGCGGTACTGGCGTGACGAGCTGGCAGGGTTGCCCGAAACGGTGTCGCTGCCCGTAGATCGGGCCCGCCCGCCGGTGCCCAGTTACCGCGGTGATGATGTGGAGTTGCACATCGAACCGCAGGTGTGGGCGGGCGTCAAGCAGCTGGAGGCGGCGCATAACGCGACCGTGTCGATGGTGCTGCAAGCGGTGATGGTGGTGTTGCTGCATCGGGTCGGCGCGGGCGGGGACATCGTCATCGGCTCACCGATCGCCGGGCGGATGGATGAGGCGCTCGATGATCTGGTCGGGTTCTTCGTCAACACGTGGGTTTTGCGGGTGGGGGTGAATTCTGCGCACCGGTTCAGCGAGGTGCTTGAGCGGGTGCGTCACAAGGCGCTGGATGCCTACAGCAACCAGGATGTTCCGTTCGAACGGCTGGTCGAGCAGCTCAACCCGGTGCGCTCCACGGCGCATCATCCGCTGTTTCAGGTGCTCATGGTCTTCCAGAACAATGTGCGCCCCGAGGTGGTGGAGTTCGACGGGGTCAGCGTCGAACCGCTGGCGGCGCGGACCGGCACCGCCAAGTTCGACCTGGACTTCCAGCTGATGGAGGTACCCAGCGAGGACCCGGCCGCGCCGATGGCCGCCGGGGTGGTGTCGTATGCCACGGATTTGTTTGACCGGGCCACCATTGAGCGGTTGGTCACCTGGTTTGGGCGGGTGCTCGAGGCGGTGGTCGCCGATGCCTCGGTGGTGGTGGGCGAGGTGTCGTTGCTGGGTCGCGGTGAGCGTGATTTGGTGCTGTCGGGGTGGTCTGGTGCTGGGGTGGGGGCGCCGGTGGGGCTGGCGCCGCAGTTGTTGGCCGCGGCGGCACTTGCCGACCCGGACGGTGTGGCTGTGGTCGACGGCGCGCGCGAGGTGTCGTATCGCGAGCTCGACGAGTGGTCGACGCGGTTGGCGCGGGTGCTGATCGAGGCGGGTGTGGGTCCGGAGTGCGCGGTGGGCGTGGCGATGGATCGGTGTGTGGAGCTGGTGGTGGCGTGGTGGGCGGTGGCCAAGGCCGGCGGGGTGTATGTGCCGGTGGATCGGGCCCATCCGGTCGAGCGGATCGCCACGGCCTTGGACGCGGCTGCCGCGGCGTGCGTGTTGACCTGCGGCGCCGACACCGTCGCCGGGGCCGGCCCGCGCCCGGTGCTGCGCCTCGACGGTCTGGACGTGTCCAGGAGGTCCGCGGATCCGATCACCGACGCCGACCGGCTGGCGCCGCTGCGGGCGGACAACACCGCCCATGTGATCTTCACGTCGGGGTCCACGGGCGCGCCCAAAGGCGTGGCGGTGAGCCACGCCGGTCTGCTGGGGGTGGCCGCGCTACGCGAGGTGTTCGGGTTGGGCGCGGATACGCGGCTGCTGATGGTGGCGGCGCCGACTTTCGATGTATGGGTCGGCGAGTTGCTGTTGGCGGTGGGGTCGGGGGCGGCGCTTGTGGTGGCGCCACCGGACGCTTATGGCGGGGAGGCGTTGACCGCGTTGCTGCAGCGCCACCACGTCAGTGCGGCGGTGTTGACTCCGTCGGTGCTGTCGTCGCTGGATCGGGCCCAGCTCGACGGGGTGGAGACGCTGATCACCACCGGGGAGGCCTGCCCGACGGAGTTGGCGGCCGCCTGGGCGCCGGGCCGGCAGATGTTCAACGCCTACGGCCCCACCGAGACGGCCATCTGGGCGACATGCAGTGCACCGCTGCAGGCGGGGCAGCCGGTGGGCATCGGCGCCCCAATTCAGGGGGTGTGTGCGCTGGTGCTGGATTCCCGATTGCACCCGGCACCGATCGGGGTGATCGGTGAGTTGTATCTGGCCGGGCAGCCGCTGGCGCGCGGTTATGTGGGCCGGGCGGAGGTGACCGCGGAACGTTTCGTGGCCAACCCCTACGGCCCTCCCGGAGCGCGGATGTATCGCACCGGGGATCTGGTGCGTTGGAGGCTCGACGGCACTCTGGACTACCTGGGTCGCGTCGACACTCAGATCAAGTTGCGCGGACAGCGCATCGAGCTGGGCGAAATCGAAAACAGCTTGCTGGGTTGCCCGCAGGTCGCTCAGGCCGCCGTGGGCGTGCACCGCAGCGACACGGGCCTGCACTTGGTCGGCTATATCACCCTGGAGCACACCAGCACCGCTGATCAGGACGGTGAAATTGTCGAACGCTGGCAACAGGTCTACGACGACCTGTACGGCGGCGAGGTCGCGGTTTCGGGGTTCGGTATGGATTTCCGGGGCTGGAATAGCAGCTACACCGATGATCCGATTCCGCTTGAGGAGATGGTGGAGTGGCGTCGGGCCACGGTGGATCGGATCATGGCTCTGCGGCCGCGGCGGGTGTTCGAGATCGGCGTGGGCTCGGGGCTGATGCTTGCGGAGATCGCCCCGGCGTGTGTCGAGTATTGGGGTACGGACTTATCCGCGAAGGCGATCCAGTCCTTGCAGGCGGCGGTGGCTGCGCAGCCGTGGAGGGATCGGGTGCGGTTGCAGGTGCAGCCGGCGCATGTCAGCGAGGCGCTGCCGCCGGCCTACTTCGACACCATCATTCTCAACTCGGTGGTCCAGTACTTCCCCAGTGCGCGTTATCTGGCCGATGTCATCGACAGCGCTATCGGTCTGCTGGCACCGGGTGGGGCGTTGTTTGTCGGCGATGTGCGCAACCACAGCCTGCAGGGAGCGTTTCAAACTGGTGTCGCGATCGCCCACGCCACTGACACCGCCGAGATCCGCCAGCGAGTCCACCGCGCCATGCTCAGCGAACCCGAATTGTTGCTGGCCCCAAAGTTTTTCACCACCTGGGCCGCCGAGCACCCGTCAGTGGCCGGACTCGACATTCAAGTCAAGCGCGGATCGGCCGACAATGAACTGAACCGGTACCGCTACGACGTCACCATCCACACGACCCCCACCCCGGTACGGTCTATGGCCGCCGCGCCCAGCTGGACATGGACCCAATGCGCGGGCCTGGGTGGACTGCACGACCAGTTGATATCCCAGCGTCCTGCTGCGGTGCGCGTCACAACGATCCCGCGCACCGGGCTGATCACCGATGTTTGCATCGAAGAGGCCCTGGCCGCGGGGCTACGGCTAGCCGACACACTCGCCCAAACCACCACCACCCCCGGCGCCGTCACCCCCGAACAACTGCACCGGCTCGGCGAAACCACCGGATACCACGTCGCGGTCACCTGGGGCGCCCAGGCCGGCACCCTCGATGCCGGCTTCACCGCCCTCACCGACCCCGGGCACACCTCGGCGCTGACCGACCTCTACCTACCCCCCATCGGGGCCCAGCAAGGCATCAGCCACGCCAACGACCCCCACACCAACACCAAGATCAGCGCGGTGCGTCAGCGATTAATCGCACGGTTGCCCGACTACATGCTGCCGGCGCAGATCGTGGTGCTCAACGAGTTCCCGTTGACGTCCTCGGGCAAAATCGACCGAAAGGCCCTGCCGGCACCGGTAGTTGCAGCCACCCCGTTCCGGGCACCGCAAACCCAAACCGAAAAGATAGTCGCCAACGTGTTCGCCGAGGTGTTGGGCATCGATCTGGTCGGGCTCGACGACTCATTCTTCGACCTCGGCGGGGATTCGCTTACCGCAATGCGAGTGATCGCCGCGATAAACCACGCCCTGGATACCCAACTGCCGGTGCGGACCGTGTTCGAGGCTCCATCCGTTAGCGGCTTGAGTCAGCAGTTGCTTATACAAGTCAGTCCGGTGGAAATAGCTCCGGTCGAGACTCTCAAGCACAGTACCGGCATTCCGCTGTTCTGCTTTCATCCAGCTGGTGGGCTTGCCTGGCCATATCAGCCCCTGGGTAACTACTTGGACTGCCCCATCATTGGCATTCAACAAGCGCACGACGACGAGCCTGAATCAATTCGCAGTATGGCGACACGGTATGCAGACCGGCTTCAAGCGGTTGATCCGAGCGGGCCTTACAGCCTTCTCGGCTGGTCTCTTGGCGGTGTCATTGCGCACGAAGTCGCCATTGAGCTTTGTCGACGCGGATGGGAAGTTCGACGCCTCATCTTGCTCGACGCTGTGCCAGGTTGGAACAACAGCGTCACACGAGAGCAAGTATTCGGAACTATGGGCGAGAGTTACGTGCTGGAACTAATGATGGGATACCTTCATATAAGCAATCCAGAGCTGTCAAAACCTCTCACTTACGAACGCGCAGAGGAATTAATCCACCATCAAATACCTCTTCCAATCGCACAACTCCGGACATTCCTGAAGTTCTTTGTTCAGAACATGAAGAATAGCTTTTGGTATCAAGTGGAGCACGTTCCTGGGGTATTTCATGGCGATATGGTTGTATTTTACACAACACAAAATGAGAGCGGTTGGGATTTATCTCTACAGTGGCGGCCATATGTTACTGGCGAGATCGCAGAGTACCCAGTCGACTGCCGACATCTCGAAATGTTGTCTCCCGAATCAATCGCGATGTATGGGAAGCAACTTAAGCTTTTGTTGAATCTGTAGCTGAATTGGGCCCTGGCATTCCTGCAGACAACATCTGTGATTATTTCCATTTTCTTGGTCGCGTTCCGCTTGCCTGTTAGAAAGAAATGTCGTGCAGACCGAATCGCTCGGCTCGCCATCGCCGCCCCGTGCCGGGCGCGTCGGCCGCGAATTCGGCAGCTGACAGGAACTTGATCCCAGTAAGGAAAATTCTCACCAAGTCGGCCTTACAGTTCCGTCTGCTCGCCATTCCGGCATCGGAATCGGCGGCCGGCGCCCGTCAGCGGCGCTCCCGCTCGGCGCGCACCGTGCGGTGATCCTCCTGACTGAGACTTCTCATACCGCAGGCCAGAGCCGGTTTTTGGGCTCCCTGGGTGGCGCTCGCCGGTTTGTTGGGCGGCGGCGGACGGGAGCGGCCAAGCGGACGGTAGCCGCCGCCCCTGGCTTGGTCGGCTACTGCGGTGCGGTGAGGATGTTCAGGAGGGTTTCGGCGTTGCATCCTAGGTGGTCGAGGGTTTTTCTGCCCTTGGTGGCGGTGGCGCGGCTGGGGTAACCGATGACACCGCTGTCGGTATAGGCGGCGATGCCGAGGGTGGTCAGGTAGCGGCGGTGTGATCGGCACCAGCCCAGCCGTCGCGCAGATATTCGGGGTAGGCCGCCAGCAGTATCGAAGTTTCGAGTTCACCGGCGTGCATGTCGTCATGGTTGCTGCTGGTGATGTCGGCGGCTTCGCGGGCTTCGGTCCAGTCGTCACGGCTGGGGTACAGGCCGAGTCGGATTCGTGCGCCGGGGTGGTTGGCTTGCTGGACAACGTTGGTCAGCACAGCGTTGCCGCCATGGGCGTTGACGATCATTAGCCCGCGGACATGTTGCTCGGCGAGGGAGTGGGCAATGTCGCCGACAACAGCAGCCAGGGTCGTGGCTGTGATGCTGAGGGTTCCGGCGAATTCGGCGTGTTCGTGGGAGCAGCCGAAAGTTAGGGGCGGAAGCTGAAAAATGTTGTGATGTGCGCTGATTGAGGCTGCAATGGCGACGGCAATGAGGGTGTCGGTGCCAAGTGGCAGGTAGGGGCCGTGCTGCTCGAACGAGCCGATCGGAAGGACCGCAAGATCGGCTCGAGTGTGGTCGCTGGCCGCGGTGATATTGGGGATGACGGTGTCGGTCATGGGGCGATTCCTTCGGTTGCGTCCTTGATCTGTCCGAAAAGTTGTTGCAGCAGTGGGCTTTTGTCGTGTCGGCGCCGATCACGCAGGAGGGTTGCGCAGCTGGCAAGGTGTCGCCGTGCGCGTTGGGACGGCGCGGCCAAGTAACCGCGCAGGGCTTCGGCGACGTGGGCGCAGGCGAGTTGATACTCGCGGATCACAACGAGAGCGTGCAGCAGCCGGATGTCGGCGACGGCCCGGTCGCGATGCTGATGGGAGCTCCAGGACGGTCGGTGCCGGGTGACCAGCTCGACGGCCTGCTGTGGCTGGCCGAGTTCCAAGTATCCTGCGGCGATATCGCTGGCGACGAATCCAGCGTGGGCGTAGGTGGCGCGATCACCGGCGGCGGGGTCGATATCGCCGAGTTCGAGCGCATGCGCGGCGTGACGCAAGAACCCGCGTTTGTCCTCGTTGGCGATCGCAGCGAGGGCCTGTTGACGGGCGATGCTGGCTTGCAGCCGTCCCACCTCGTGGCCGTCGATCAATCGCGCGGCATCGGCGGCAAGTTCGACCGCCAGGTCGGGGTCCTGGCTGGCGATGATGTTGGATTTGCGCATCCACACCATGGCGCGCAGGTCAGGGGCGGCGGCGCGCAGGTGATCGGTGGCTCGATCGGTCAGTTCCCGCGCTTTGGGGTGGTCACCGAGGTCTTGCGCTATCCAGCCGGCGACTTCGGCGATGGTTCCCGCTACCTCACGTACCTGGGTGCGGAGCTCGGCGGGCGTGGATTTGATGAGCGCTTCCACCGTCTGCAAATCGCGTTCCACCAGCGGCTGGGCGTACTCCGGGCCGAAGGTATGTTCGGCCCGGATGTGGACTGCGCGCTGGTCAGCGATCATGGTCAGGACATCACGGTCAACCGGGAGCTGCAGCAGAAGTGGGCGCGGCAAACTGGTTTCGACTGTCAGCCCGAACAGCTCGGCAGGATCGAGGCCTAACGCTTCGGCGAGGTCGCCTCGCCACATTGGCCCCGCACTGCCGCCGCCTTCGATCCGAACAATCTGCTGGCGCAACGTAGCCCGCTCCGGTGGTGTGTCGCCGCGCTGCTTGCGGACCGTCTCGACTCTGGCTGCCAGATCGTTCAGGCTCATCTTGGCGTCCTCGCGCGCTTGATGAACCCGTAGTCCGCTCTGGCGGCGAGCAGGGTCGGTCAAGGCCATACAACGATCATGCATGAACAACGCCGCATGCCCGGGCAGATCTGCGCGTTGGCAGTGTTCCTTGCTGTTCCTAGCTGCCGCTATCGCCGCTTCACCCGATCGCGTTGTCCTAGATCCAGTCACCACACATCGGTGACATCGATCAGAAAGGACAGAACAGATGAAACTCAAAATCGATACCACTGCGGTGTCGTTCATGTGCACGAAAAACCCGGAGCCGCGAACCGATTTCGGCACCGGGCAGCCCAAGATCGATAAGGCCACCGGCGCGGTGCTGCATACGGTGCAGTTGATGGCGCTGGACGTCGATGGCGGGGACGTGTTGTCTGTGACCGTGCCTGGCGCGCCGAAAGTCGCTGTGGGGCAGCAGGTGTCGGTGGCTGGTTTGGTGGCACTGCCGTGGTCGCAGGACGGCCGCAGCGGTATCGCGTTCCGCGCCGAGACGATCACCACCGCCGAGGGCGGCAAGCCGGGTTCCACGCCGCGCCCGTAACCGCCAGGGAACCATCCCGGCAGCCACTAATTGCTCACGTCGGTTTTGAGCGCTGCCGGGGTGGTTTCCCCACTCCGACATTCTTTTTCACTAAAGGCAGAAATAGTCGTGTCGAACACAAACAACAAGAACAACACCCAATCCTCTGGTGAGGATTGGGTCGGTGAACTTATCTGGTCAATCCTGGTAGCAGCCGGGCGGCTGCTGTGGTGGGGTGCGCGGTTCCCGTTTCTCGGCGCCCCGGTCGCTGTTGCCGTCGGTGTGGCGTGCTGGCACGGCATGAACGCCGGATTCCTCGCCCTCGTAGGTTTCATCGCCCTGTACGCGCTGTGGGGATTCCTCGACGAGAACAGCCTGCAGCGGTGGGTGATCGACCCACCCACACACTACGCGCAGACCTGGTGGCGCTACCGACGCCGCTGGGAACACGTCTGCAGCCTGCACGGATTGATCGCCAAACTCGGTGACCGCCAACTCATTCCAGCACTACTCGGGGTACATATCGGCGACCGCACCGACGTACTTGCGGTGCGGGTGGTGACCGGCCAATCGATCAGCCACTGGCAGCGACAAGCCGACACATTGGCCGCCGCGTGGAGGGCTGACCGGATCACCATCACCGCCACCGCACCAGGTGAAATCCGGATCACGATCATGCGCGGCGACGTGCTCGCCGAACCCGTCGCCCTACCGATGCCCGAACCCGACGCGACGGTGAACTTGTTGGCCGTCGGCGTCGGAGTCACCGAGAACCGGGGTGTGTGGCGGTTGCCGATCCTCGGGCATCACCTGCTGGTGGCTGGGGCCACCGGTGCGGGTAAAGGCAGCGTGTTGTGGTCAGTGATCGCCGGTCTAGCCCCGGACGTCAAGACCGGGCGGGTCCGGTTGTGCGTGATCGACCCCAAGGGCGGCATGGAACTCGGTCCCGGTGCGTCGATGTTTTCGTTCTTCGCCCACGATGCCACCGGCCAAACCCTGGAACTGCTGCGTGCGTTGGTCACGCTGATGCATGAACGCGCCAACCGGCTACGCGGGCACGCCCGCCTACACACACCGACCACGGCCGATCCGTTGTTCGTGGTCGTCATCGATGAAATCGCGCCCCTAACCGCCTACGTCACCGACCGCAAGATCAAGGCCGAAATCGAACAACTGCTAGGGCTGCTGCTCTCGCAGGGCCGCGCGGTGGGTATCTCGGTGGTGGCGGCGGTGCAGGACCCGTCAAAAGATACCCTGCCCGTGCGGCAACTGTTTACGGTGCGGATCGGGTTGCGGCTGACCGAGGCGTCGCAAACCGCCATGGTCCTGGGCCAGGGTGCCCGTGATGCCGGGGCCGAATGCGATCTGATCCCCGACGGCACTCGCGGGGTCGGCTATGTGATGATCGACGGCACCGCCCACCCGGTCCGCGTGCGCGCCTTCTGGGTCACCGACGCCGATATCGCGTATCTGGTGCGCGCCTTCCCCGCGCGGCGCACACACTCATCCCAGGCCAGGGAGGCCGACAGCGAGAACACCACCGGCACAGACGGCGACAGCGGCAACCGTGCGGGGCACCAGTGAGCGCCGTCCACGAGGCAGGGTGCTCGGCGATCACGCTGCCGGGTCTTCCCGCCGACATCGACCACGATCGCGTTGTCACCGAAATGATGCGCCGCGCCTGCTCGCCGGGATTCGACACTTGGTGGCGGCGCGCCGGATCAGTCGGCTTCTGCGCCAACCCGATCCAACTCACCGGTACCGACGACTTCGGCCGCGAAAGAATCGTGTGGGTGCGGTGTAACAACCGCCGTGCCACCGTCTGCCCCTCCTGCTCAGACCTGTATGCCCGCGACACCTGGCAACTCGTCGCCGCAGGAACAACCGGAGGCCGCCACAACATCACCCCCGCCGTGGCCGACCGTCCCCAGGTATTCGCCACGTTGACCGCGCCCAGCTTCGGCCCTGTCCATGGCAGCACAGGCAGCGTCTGTCGTGACCACCGTACGATGGGTGGCCACAAGCAATGCCCGCACGGAAAACCCCTGTGGTGCAGCACTATCCATGATCGCCTCGACCCCACGATCGGGCAACCGCTGTGCGCCGAGTGCTACGACTACTTCGGGCACGTCCTGTTTACCTGGCACCTGCCCGAACTATGGCGGCGTTTCACGATTGCCCTACGACGCAATCTCGCCAAACACCTCAAAGCTGCTGGCATTGGACCTGGTTCGGTGAAAGCCAGTTTTGTCAAGGTCGTCGAAATGCAGGCGCGTGCCATTCCCCACATTCACGCCCTCATCCGCCTCGATCCCCCCGAAGGCCACGCCAGTACCGCCACCGCCGGCTCACGTGGCCAGAACGATCACGGCCCTGCCGCCACATGTGGTGGTGGGGAGCCCCGTTCGGCAACCGGCCCTGTCTGGGAGCCGCCGATATCTGCCGCCGAACTCGCCGCCCTTATCCAGCAGGCCGCCCGCACCGTCACTCTCGACGTCCTGCACCCCGGCACCAACCGCCAATCCGACAATCCCGACCAGTCTCACGACACTGCGCCACTGGTGGTCCGGTTCGGCACGCAGATCGATACCCAAGCACTGGGAACCCAAAACCACGCGGTCCCAACAGAATCAGATGCACACGTCGCCATGAGTCGGACGTCGCCGCGCCGAGTCGCCGGATACCTGGCCAAATATGTCACCAAATCCCTACAAGACTTCGGTGTCGCCGCCCGCCGCCTATCCGCTGAAGCCATCGCGGACCTCAACGTTAACGACCACGTCCGGGCGATCCTGACCACCATCGCCCACCTGTCAGACCAAGCCCACACCCTCGGTATCGATGCCCTGGCAGGGATCGGGCGTTGGCTACACACCCTGGGCTACCGGGGACACATCACCACCAAATCCCGCCGCTACTCGGTCACCATGGGGGCGTTACGCGCCATCCGTGCCACCTGGATTCGGCAACAAGCCACCAAAGCGTGCTCGCCACAACACTATTCGCCACTAGAACTAGCCGAGCAAAGCCACGAAGTGTGGTGGCGGTTCGACCGTGCCGGACACGCCACCCCCGGCGACCGCACCCTCGTCTACTCTGCCGCCCTCCAACGCATCGACACCCGCCGGATCGGACTGGTAGAGGCCCGTCGCCAAGCCCGCGACGAACAATCGGATCCGCCAGGGGGACCCGATGACTGACAACTCCCGAACAGCACATTCTCGCTCCGAGTGCGGCGCTCGACTCGATGCGCCGACCCTGTCAGAGGCGGGTGTTGAAATTGACGTGGCCGACCACTATCGACTTCCGCGCGAGACCAACCGCGCGCTGGTACACGTCATAATGGCTGTGCGGGACCGGATGCTTGGATCAGGGAGGGGAGTGGCGTGAGCCTGACGTTCGCCTTCTATGGCCGAGTGAGCACGGAGGACGCTCAAGACCCGGAGGCGAGCCGCAGCTGGCAGAAGCGGCGTGCCATGGACCTGATCACGCCGCACGGCGGAGTCCTCGCCGCTGACTACTTCGATGTGGGACAGAGCCGTTCGCTGCCGTGGAAGCGCAGACCAGAGGCGTCACGGCTCCTTGCCGATGTCGCTTGTAGTAACCGTAGCTTCGATGCTGTAGTGATCGGGGAACCCGCCCGTGCGTTCTACGGGCCGCAGTTCGCGCTCACTTTCCCGGTGCTCACGCACTACGGAGTCGGCCTGTGGGTGCCCGAGGTTGGCGGAGCGGTCGATCCCGGCTCCGAGGCACACGACCTAGTGATGACTCTTTTCGGCGGCATGAGCAAGGGCGAGCGCGCTCGAATCCAGATGCGCGTCCGTACGGCGATGTCGGCACTCGCGCAGGACACGGCCAGATATCTCGGTGGTCGACCGCCGTACGGTTACCGGCTCGTCGATGCCGGCCCGCATCCGAACCTCGCCAAGGCGAATCTTGGGCAGCGACTTCGCCGCCTTGAACCTGACCCCGCTACATCTTCGATCGTCGAGCGGATCTACCGCATGTACGCCGACGGCGCGGGCCTGCGCTACATTGCGCAACGGCTCACTGACGATGGTGTCCCGTCACCGAGCCAGTATGATCCGGCGCGGAATCGTCATCGTGACCCGCGAGGTTGGTCTCACTCGGCGATTCGCGCGATACTCGACAACCCGACATATCTCGGTGTCCGCGTTTGGGGCAAGCAGGAGAAATACGAGGTCCTGGTCGACCCTGACGATGTCGCTGCCGGGTATGAGACGCGTATGCGGTGGCGTGATCAGGCAGACTGGATCGCACCGGACCGCCGCACACACGAAGCGCTGATCCCTGAGGATTTGGCTCAGGCTGTTCGTCTTCGCACGCAGGCGCGGCGTGGTCCCGGTCTCGTCTGCAGCAGAGAATCGACGGTGCCGTACGCGCTTCGCGGGATGCTGTTCTGCACCGTATGTGGACGGCGCATGCAGGGCGCCGCTCGCGTCGGGAAGCGAACAACCCGCATACTTTACCGTTGTGAGCTGGGTAAGTCGCGTTCCGTACCGGCGGAACTGACTGATCATCCACGTACGGTCTACCTCCGCGAGGACGCCGTGACACCCCGACTCGACGAATGGATCGCCACCCTGGCCGATCCGGAAGACCTGGCGCGCGGGCAGGAGGTGGACTCCGCAGCGGGAGCCGGCTACGCCGCCTTGCAGCGCCAGCTCAGCGAGGCGAATGGCAAGGTTGCTGCTTTGGTTACCGCAGTGGAGTCTGGTGTGGCCGTTGAGGACTTGACCGCTGCATTGCGCCGCCGCACCGCCGAGTGCGACGAGCTGAAGGCCCGTCTTGAACGAGCCGAAAGACCCTGCGCCATGTCTGCCGCACAGATTAGCGAGTTGGTCAAGGAGTTGGGCGGGCTGTCAGCGGTGCTTGGCGAGGCAACCGGGGCGGAACGCGCTCAGGTGTACGCAAGCGTGGGTCTGCGTCTTGATTACGATCCCCATCTGCGACGAGTCAAGGCGACGGCCGACTTGAGTCGTGTCGCCGGACGTGTCCGAGGGGGGACTTGAACCCCCACGCCCGTTAATAGGGCACTAGCACCTCAAGCTAGCGCGTCTGCCATTCCGCCACTCGGACCTAGCCCAACCGTAGTGAGCTGGGCAGCTAAGGCTATCGGATTCGGGTACGGGGACCCAAACCTGTGGACCCAATCCAGTGGTAGGAAAGGGGATTGTGACGACTCCCCTCGACGAGGTGGTCGATCTTGTCAGCAGGCTGATCCGGTTCGACACCTCCAATACCGGCGATCCCGAGACCACGAAGGGTGAGGCGGAGTGCGCGCGGTGGGTCGCCGGGCAGCTGGAGGAGGTCGGCTACCAGACCGAATACCTCGAAGCCGGGGCACCGGGGCGCGGCAATGTGTTCGTCCGACTACCCGGCGCCGATGCCAACCGCGGTGCGCTGCTGGTACACGGGCACCTCGACGTCGTGCCGGCCGAGGCGGCCGATTGGAGCGTCCACCCGTTCTCCGGCGCGGTGGAGGACGGGTTCGTGTGGGGCCGAGGCGCCGTCGACATGAAGGACATGGTCGGCATGATGATCGCGGTGGCCCGTCACTTCAAACGTGAAGGCGTCGTCCCGCCGCGTGACTTGGTCTTCGCGTTCGTCTCCGACGAGGAGCACGGCGGAAAATACGGCGCGCAGTGGCTCGTCGACAACCGGCCGGACCTGTTCGACGGCGTCGCAGAGGCGATCGGTGAGGTCGGCGGCTTCTCGTTGACGGTGCCGCGGCGCGACGGCGGCGAACGGCGGCTCTACCTGATCGAGACCGCCGAGAAGTCCGTGATGTGGATGAGGCTCACCGCCCGCGGCCGTGCGGGGCACGGCTCGATGGTGCACGACGACAACGCCGTCACGATGGTGGCCGAAGCCGTCGCGCGGCTTGGCCGCCATCAGTTTCCGTTGGTGTTGACCGACCCGGTCGCGGAATTTCTGGCGGCGGTGGGCGAGGAGACGGGCCACTCCTTCGACGTCAACTCGCCGGACCTGGAAGGCGCGATCGCCAAGCTGGGGCCCATCGCCCGGGTCATCGGCGCGACACTGCGCGATACCGCCAACCCGACGATGCTGAAGGCCGGATACAAGGCCAACGTGATCCCTGCCTCCGCCGAGGCGGTCGTCGACTGCCGGGTGCTGCCGGGCCGGCAGGCCGCGTTCGAACGCGAGGTCGATGAGCTCATCGGGCCCAACGTCCGCCGCGAGTGGATCAGGGCGCTGCCGTCGTACGAGACCAGCTTCGACGGCGACCTTGTCGACGCGATGAACGCGGCGCTGCTGGCGGTCGATCCCGAAGCCCGAGCCGTACCGTACATGATGTCCGGCGGCACCGACGCAAAAGCGTTCAAGCGCTTGGGTATTCGCTGTTTCGGGTTCATCCCGCTGCGGCTGCCGCCAGACCTGGATTTCGCGGCGTTGTTCCATGGCGTCGACGAACGGGTACCCGTAGACGCACTGATGTTCGGCACCCAGGTGCTCGAGCGTTTCCTGTTGCACTGCTGACCGTAGAAAGGACGACCATGGCGTTTCCGTACAACCCGTATGACTTCCTGCCTAAGCTGCCGGCGTTCACGCTGACCTCACAAGATGTCACCGACGGCCAGCCGCTGAAGAATGCACAGGTCAGCGGAATCATGGGCGCCGGCGGGGAAGACGTGTCCCCCCAACTGAGCTGGTCCGGGTTCCCCGAGGAGACCCAAAGCTTCGCGGTCACCGTTTACGACCCTGACGCGCCGACGGCCTCCGGCTTCTGGCACTGGGCGGTGGCCAACCTGCCCGCCACCTGCACCGAGCTGCCCTCCGGCGTCGGCGACGGTAGCGAATTGCCCGGCAACGCCGTGACTTTGGTCAACGACGGGGGCATGCGTCGCTACGTCGGGGCCGCGCCGCCACCCGGACACGGGCCGCACCGCTACTTCATCGCCGTTCATGCCGTCAAAGTGGAAAAGCTCGAGCTCACCGAGGACGCCAGTCCCGCGTATCTCGGCTTCAACCTGTTCATGAACGCGATCGGCCGCGCGCTGATTCACGGCACCTTCGAGCAGAAGTAGGCCCGCTAGATCCGTCGGGTCGCCGAGCCGACCGCAGCGGCCAGGCAGTCGAATCCACCTGCGCGAAGGCGACGGGCGAGACCGTCGTGAATGTGCTTGGGCCACAGGCCCCCTCCGTAGACGAACCCCGTGTAGCCCTGCAACAGTGATGCTCCGGCCGTGATGCGTTCCCATGCATCGTCTGCGGTCTCGATGCCGCCGACGCTGACGAGCGTGAGCTTGCCGCCGACCCGTGCGTACAACCGGCGCAGCACCTCGACGGACCGCCGCGCCAGCGGTGCTCCCGACACACCGCCGGGACCCAGTTCGGTGGCGCCGGGTGTGCTCAGGCCGTCACGGGCAACGGTGGTGTTGGTCGCGACGATGCCGGCCAGGCCCAGCTCGACGGCCAGGTCGGCGATCGCGTCGATTTCGGCGTCGGCCAGGTCCGGAGCGATCTTGACCAACACCGGCGTCGCCGTCTCCGACCGCACCGCGGTCAGGATCGGCCGCAGCGACTCGACGGCCTGCAGATCGCGCAGTCCCGGGGTGTTCGGAGAGCTGACGTTGACCACCACGAAGTCCGCCAACGGTCCGACGAGGCGGGTGCTGGCGCGGTAGTCGTCGGCCGCCCGCTCGGGTGGGGTCAGCTTGGTCTTGCCGATGTTGACGCCGATCGGCACCTCCGCGTGCCGCCGCGCCAACCGGGGCGCCAGCTCGCCGGCCCCGTGGTTGTTGAACCCCATCCGGTTGAGCAGCGCTCGGTCGTCGGGCAGCCGGAACAGCCGCGGCCTCGGGTTGCCCGGCTGGGCGTGGGCGGTCACGGTGCCCACTTCGGCGTAGCCGAACCCAAGCGCTCCCCACGCGGTCAGCCCGGTGCCGTCCTTGTCGAAGCCCGCCGCCAGCCCGAGCGGGCCGGGAAACCGCACCCCGAACGCCGTCACGGCGAGCGCCGGGTCGCGGGGCGCCAGCAACCGGTGCAGCAGCCGCCGCGAGGGTGCGACCGAAGTCAGCAACCGCAACGCGAAGAACACCCAGGTGTGGATGCGCTCGGCCGGTAGAAGGAAGAGCAGCCGCCGCAGCGCACGGTACATCACAACTCGGGCTGGTCAGCCAGACTATGAGACTTCTTGCGGCGCAACAGAACCCGTCGACTGCCATCGGTGTAGAGCCGCACCCGGGTGAGCTCCCATCCCCGGTACTCGGCCTCGATCGACAACCGCGTCGACGCGCTGATCCTCGTCATGTCGGGAGGCAGTCGCAGCGGCACCCACTCGTAGTCATCGGACAGATCGGCGTCCCAGCCCGGTGGCATCCGGCCGCGCGCTGCCGCCGTCACCGGGTTGCCGCCGCATGATCGATCACCTGCACCCCGTCGCCGACGCCCGACACCACGTACAGGGTGTCGCTGGCTTCATCGAAGGCCAGCGAGTCGGGTTGCCTCACGGTTGGGTATCGCACCTTCTCAACAGGTATTCCGGTGGCCAGATCGTAACCGACGACCGTATTCGCCGCGGTCTCTGACACCCAAGCCAGGGTACGGGTTCCCGCCAGCCCATACGGCGCCTCTCGCACGGGGTACCGCTGACGCATGATCAACGGGTCGACCGTGAACACCAGCAACCCGTCGCCGCGGGTGTCGGCGACCAGCACCCGCCCGGCCGGATCGGCGGTCAGCGTGGTGGCGCCTTCGCCGGCGCGCAGCGCGTGCCGGGGGTGAGCGCCGCTGGTGTCGATCGTCGTGACGGAGGTCTGCCCCCGGTCCAGCACTACGGCCGTATTACCTTGTGTTGCAAGCGCATCCACTCGGGAGAAGACCTTGACCCGCGCCGCGACGGCCGATGCGGAGACGAGCGTGTACACCGCCCCGTCGGCGCTTCCGAGCACGAGTCTGCCGTCGGCCCGTAGGGCGATCGCGGTGAAATCGGTGCCCTCCTGCCCGTTGACGCCGACCCTGGCGGCGCGGCCCGCGGCCACGTCGACCCGAAAGTATCCGCCGCGTGTGGCCAGGTAGGCCACCCCGCGATTGTCACCGGCCAATGCGGTCGCCGGCCCGGGCAGCGCGATGGTCCGCTGCGCGCCGCCGGCGGCGAACACCGTCACGGTCGCGGGCGACTGCGCGTCGGCGCCGGGGCTGAACGCCACCAGCGACGATGTTCCCTCGTCGAACATCGAGGCCCGCGGACGGCCGGGCAGCGGGCGCACGAAGCCGGCGGGCGGGACAGTGACCGGGGGCGACACCGCCGGGCCGGCCGGGACGATCGTGGGAGGTGGTTTTTCGACCGGGTTCGACGAGCAGCCGGCCGCGGCGATGCTGCCCACCAGCAACGCAGTGATGCCGAGAATAGCGGCCCGAGCTGCGTACTTTGTCGATCGCGGCAAAGGGTGACTTTCTGCAGTTACGGGTGTGACCACTGACGGCCGAAAGTCTAGGCAAAGTTCCTGGCGTGAATCGCCGCTCCGTCACACCGAATCGATGCCGCGGCGGTATGGTCCACCCCATGACCGTTGCCGCTGACAGCGACTGTTCCGGCCGGGAGTTCTTCGTCGAAGACGTTTACACGGGCGTGTTCGCCAGTGGATTCGGTCGAGGCGGCGACGGCCGCAGCTTCGCGTTTCACACCGAGAAGAACCTGCTGGTGGTCGAGCTGTACCGGCCCCGGCTGGCCGGCCCGGTGCCGCAAGCAGAAGACGTCGTGGCGGTCGCGACGCGTCGGCTCACGAACATCGACCTGACAGACGAGTGCAGCGTCATCGCGGCGGTGCGTGACCTGGTAGCGACCGCGCAGCCTGTCACACGCGCGGGTTGCAAGCAGTCCCGCTGACCGCCAACCGGGTACGGTCGTCGGCGTGGAAGCGGCGGCGATGTCCTGGTGGCAGGTGATTGTCCTCGCGGTGTTGCAGGGCTTGACCGAATTCCTTCCTGTCTCGTCGACGGGCCACTTGGCCATCGCCTCACGGCTGTTCTTCGACGCCGACGCCGGCGCGTCGTTCACCGCCGTGATCCAGATCGGCACCGAGCTGGCCGTGCTGCTCTACTTCGCGAAGGACATCGGCCGCATCGCAAAGGCATGGTTCAGTGGCCTTTTCGCGGCCGCGCACCGCGGCATGGACTACCGGATGGGCTGGTACGTGATCGTCGGCATGATCCCGATCGGTGTGCTGGGTCTGGTTTTGCGGGACCAGATCCGCACCGGTGCGCGCAATCTCTGGCTGATCGCGGGCGCGCTGATCGTCTTTTCGGCGGTCATCGCCGCCGCCGAGTACCTGGGCAGGCAGACACGCCACGAGAAAGACCTCACCTGGCGCGACAGCGTGCTGGTCGGGCTGGCGCAGTGCCTCGCGCTGGTTCCGGGTGTGTCACGCTCCGGCGCGACGATCAGCGCGGGGCTGTTCGTGGGGCTGCACCGCGAGCTGGCGGCCCGGTTCGGCTTTCTGCTGGCCATCCCGGCGGTGTTCGCGTCGGGGCTGTTCTCGTTGCCCGATGCGTTCCATCCGGCCGGTGAGGGCATGAGCGCGACCGGCCCCCAGTTGCTCGTTGCCACCGTGATCGCGTTCGGCGTCGGGTTCGCCGCGATCGCTTGGCTGCTGCGATTCTTGGTCCGGCACAGCATGTGCTGGTTCGTCGGCTACCGCGTCGCGCTCGAAACCACGGTTCTCTCCCTGCTCGGCACCGGGGCGGTGGCCGCATCGTGACCGTCATCCTGCTGCGCCATGGGCGTTCCTCGTCGAACACCGCGCATGTGCTGGCGGGCCGCGCCGAGGGCATTGACCTCGACGAGAAGGGCCGCGAACAGGCCGACGCGCTGGTGAAGCGCATCGGGTCGCTGCCGATTCGGTCCTTGGTCACGTCGCCGCTGCTGCGCTGCCGTCGCACGCTGGAGCCGTTGGCCGCCGCGCTGGGGCTCGAGCCGATCGTCGACGAGCGGCTGTCCGAGGTGGACTACGGCCAATGGACCGGACGCAAGATCGGGGAGCTCGTCAAGGAGCCGCTGTGGTCTGTTGTGCAGGCCCAGCCCAGCGCGGCCGTGTTTCCCGACGGCGAAGGCTTGGCGAACGTCCAGGCGCGGGCGGTCACGGCGGTCCGCGAGCGAGACCGCCGGCTCGCCGACGAGCACGGCGGCGACGCGTTGTGGCTGGCCTGCACCCACGGCGACGTGATCAAGGCGGTTATCGCGGACGCGCTCGGCACGCACCTGGACAGCTTCCAGCGCATCACCGCCGATCCGGCGTCGATGAGCGTGATCCGCTATACGCCCCTGCGCCCGTTCGTCGTTCATGTCAACCACACTGGCACCGAGTTGGCGTCCGGACTGGTGGCGAAACCATCCGACACGGACGGCGCGGACGAGGTGCCAACCGGTGACGCCGTCGTCGGGGGATCGACAGACTGAGGAATTACGGCCCGGGTGCATTAACCGGTATTTTGGAATGTGCCATGGCCCGAGCAATTCACGTCTTCCGCTCACCCGACCGTTTCGTGGCCGGGACGATAGGCCAGCCCGGGAACCGGACCTTCTACTTACAGGCCGTGCATGATTCCCGCGTGGTTTCGGTCGTGCTGGAGAAGCAGCAGGTCGCCGTGCTCGCCGAGCGGATCGGCGCGTTGCTGCTCGAGGTGCACCGCCGATTCGGCACACCGATCCCGCCCGACACCGGTGAGGTGGAGGACCTCAGCCCGCTGGTCACCCCGGTGGACGCCGAGTTTCGAGTCGGCACCATGGGCCTGGGCTGGGACTCGGAGGCCCAGACCGTGGTCGTGGAGTTGCTCGCGGTGACCGACACGGAGTTCGACGCGTCCGTCGTGCTCGACGACGCCGAGGAGGGCCCGGACGCGGTGCGTGTATTCCTGACACCGGAATCCGCCCGGCAGTTCGCCAACCGGTCGAACCGCGTCATTTCGGCCGGCCGCCCACCGTGCCCGCTGTGCGATGAGCCGCTGGATCCCGCGGGTCATATCTGCGTGCGCACCAACGGTTATCGGCGCGGTGCGCCGTTCGAGTCAGCCGATGACGAGGTGTGAGGACTCCGAAGCGCTGCGCCGCGGCGAGCTGACCGTCATCGGGCGCATCCGCTCCGCGAGTAACGCCACCTTCCTGTGCGAAGCGGAGCGGGCAGGGCACCGGATCCACTGCGTGTACAAGCCGATCGCCGGCGAGCAGCCGCTATGGGACTTTCCTGACGGCACGCTGGCCGGCCGTGAGCTCGGCGCCTACCTGGTGTCGGAGTCGCTCAGCTGGAACATTGTGCCGCACACCATCATTCGCGACGGGCCGGCGGGTCGCGGCATGCTGCAGCGCTGGATCGAGGAGCCAGGCGACTCGTCCAACGACGACGAGCAGACCACGCCGGATCTGATCGACCTGTTCCCGGCGGGCAAGGTTCCGCCCGGCTACCTACCGGTGCTGCGTGCCTACGACTACGCCGGTGACGAGGTGACGCTGGTGCACGCCGACGACGTGCGGCTATTCCGGATGGCGGTGTTCGACGTGCTGGTCAACAACGCCGATCGCAAGGGCGGCCATATTCTCACCGGGCTGGACGGCAATCTCTACGGCGTCGACCACGGCATCTGCCTGCACGTCGAGGACAAGCTACGCACCGTGCTGTGGGGATGGGCCGGCAAGCCCGTCGACGACGAGACCCTTGCCGCGGTCGCGCGGCTTGCCACCGCGTTGGAGGGCCCGCTGGCCGCCGCGCTGCGCGGCAACATCACCAGCGTCGAGATCACCGCGCTGCGCCGACGGGCCGAGGCGTTGCTGGAAGACCCGGTGATGCCGATCCCGGATCGGCGCAGGCCGATCCCGTGGCCAGCGTTCTGATACGACCGTCGGCAATACTGTCAGCGTGACCCTCACCGATGCCGAGCTTGCCGCCGAACTCGCCGAGGACGCCGGGAAGCTGCTGCTCGAGGTCCGCGACGAGCTCGGCTTCTATGACCGGCGGGCGCTCGGCGCGGCGGGCGACGAGCGCGCCAACACGCTGATCCTGGACCGGCTCCGCGACGAGCGGCCCCGCGACGGCATCCTCAGCGAGGAAGCGCACGACGACCTGGCCCGGCTCAGGCTGGACCGGGTCTGGATCATCGATCCGCTGGACGGCACCCGAGAGTTCTCGACGCCCGGCCGCGACGACTGGGCCGTGCACGTCGCGCTGTGGCAGAACGGCCGCGAGATCACCGACGCGGCGGTTGCGCTGCCTGCCGTCGGCGAGCTGCACCGCAGCGACACCGTCAGCCCTGCCGCCGCGTTCGGCGCCGTCAACCGGCCGATCCGCGTAGCGGTGAGCGCCACCCGCGCCCCGTCGCTGCTGTACTGGATCAGCGAGTTCGTCGCCGTCCAGCCCGTGCCGATCGGCTCGGCCGGCGCGAAGGCGATGGCCGTGGTCCGCGGCGACGTGGACGCATACCTGCACGCCGGTGGGCAGTGGGAGTGGGACTCGGCTGCACCCGCCGGGGTGGTGTGGGCCGCGGGGCTGCACGCGTCGCGGCTCGACGGGTCGCCACTTCGCTACAACGAGCCCGAGCCGTACCTGCCTGACCTGCTGATGTGTCGCACCGAAGTGGCTGCCCCGCTGCTGGAGGCGATCCGGCGGGCCGTGTTCTGATCAGCCGGTCTTAGAGTCGATTACATGCGGTCGTGGTCTGCGGCACCGGTTCCGGCACTGCCGGGGCGCGGTCCCGAGCTGCGGCTGTACGACACGTCCAACCGCCAAGTGCAGCCGGTGGCGGCGGGGCGGACGGCGACGATGTATGTCTGCGGAATCACCCCCTATGACGCAACGCATCTCGGCCACGCCGCCACCTACGTGGCGTTCGACCTCGTGCACCGGGTGTGGCTGGACTCCGGCCACGACGTGCACTACGTGCAGAACATCACCGACGTCGACGACCCGTTGTTCGAGCGGGCGCGGCGCGACGGTATGGACTGGCGCGAACTCGGCGACCGCGAGACCAACCTGTTCCGCACGGACATGGCGGCGCTGCGGGTACTGCCGCCGCGGGAGTACGTGGCCGCGACCGAGGCCATAGAAGAAGTGGTCGAGGTCGTCGAAAAAATGCTGGCATCCGGGGCGGCGTACATCGTCGACG
Organism: uncultured Actinomycetota bacterium; assembly: GCA_963811535.1. Classification (GTDB taxonomy): domain Bacteria; phylum Actinomycetota; class Actinomycetes; order Mycobacteriales; family Mycobacteriaceae; genus Mycobacterium. Next base: position 121,842 of record CAWERF010000007.1, read on the forward strand.
ATCCGGATCACCCCGACGTCTATTTCCGCGCCGACGCCACCCCGCAGTTCGGCTACGAGTCCGGCTATGACCGCGCGACGATGGAGCGCCTGTTCGCCGAGCGCGGCGGCGATCCCGGCCGGCCCGGCAAGGCGGATCCGCTCGACGCGTTGCTGTGGTACGCGGCCCGCGACGGGGAGCCGCGCTGGGACTCGCCGTTCGGCCCCGGCCGCCCGGGCTGGCACGTCGAGTGTTCGGCGATCGCGCTGAGCCGGATCGGCACCGGACTGGACATTCAGGGCGGTGGCTCGGACCTGATCTTTCCGCACCACGAGTTCTCGGCCGCGCACGCCGAATGCGTGTCAGGGGAGCGGCGGTTCGCCCGCCACTACGTGCACGCCGGGATGATCGGCTGGGATGGGCACAAGATGTCGAAGAGCCGCGGCAATCTGGTACTGGTGTCGCAGTTGCGGGCCGACGGGGTCGAGCCCGCCGCGATCCGCCTGGGCCTGTTGGCCGGGCACTACCGGGCGGACCGGTCGTGGAGCGCCGCGGTGCTCGATGAGGCCCAGGCCCGGCTGGCGCGCTGGCGCAGCGCCGTGGCGCTACCCGCGGGCCCTGACGCCGCCGACGCGCTCGCCCGTGTCCGGCGCTACCTCGCTGACGACCTGGACACCCCGAAAGCCCTTGCGGCCCTTGATGGTTGGGTCACCGACGCGCTCGATTACGGCGGCCACGACCCCGACGCGCCCGCGTTGCTGCGCGCCGCCGTCGATGCGCTGCTCGGGGTGGACCTGTAATCGGCGCGGCGGTACGTTTCGGCTATGAGTTCTGTGAACGGCAAAGTCGTCTTCATCACCGGCGGTGCCCGCGGAGTGGGCGCGGAGGTGGCGCGCCGACTGCACGCCAAGGGCGCCAAGCTGGTGCTGACCGACCTGGACGGCGCGCCGCTGAAGGAGTTGGCCGCCGACCTCGGCGACGACCGTGTCCAGACCGTCGTGGCCGATGTGCGTGACCTGGCGGCCATGCAGGCCGCGGTCAGCAAGGCCGTCGACCGTTTCGGTGGCGTCGACATCGTGATGGCCAATGCCGGCATCGGCACGTACGGGTCGGTGCTGCAGGTCGATCCCGACGCATTCAAGACCCTGATGGACGTCAACGTGGTCGGCGTCTTCCACACCGTGCGGGCCGCGTTGCCGTCGGTGATCGACCGGCGCGGTTATGTGCTGATCGTGTCGTCGCTCGCGGCCTACGCCGCCAGTCCCGGGCTGGCGCCGTACAACGCGGCGAAGGCAGGCGTGGAGCACTTCGCGAACGCGTTGCGGCTGGAGGTGGCGCACCGCGGCGTCGACGTCGGCTCGGCGCACATGTCGTGGATCGACACCCCGCTGGTCCGTGAGAGCAAGGACGATCTGCCGACGTTCCGGGAGATGCTGTCCAAACTGCCCTCACCGCTGAACCAGACGACGTCGGTCGAGGCGTGCGGTGAAGCATTCGTCAAGGGCATCGAGGCGCGCAAGCGTCAGATCAACTGCCCCAGTTGGGTCGGGTTGTTCCGCTGGCTGAAGCCGGTGTTGTCCACGGCGCTGGGTGAGGCGCCGGTCCGCAGGTTCGTGCCCGACCTGCTGCCGCGCATGGACGCCGAAGTGGCAGCGCTGGGCAGGTCGATGAGCACCCGCACCGATGCAGTGGAGAAACGTCCGAGGGGCTAACCCCGAAAGCCGGGGCCGCGCCGGCGCAGGTAGCGCTCGAATTCGGCGGCCAGCGCGTCGCCGTCGACCTTGCTCAACGCCTCGTTCATGTCGACCTCGGCGTCGCCGCGCTGTTCGAGTGTCTGCACGTACTCGGCGATCTCCTCGTCCTCGGCGGTCATCTCGGTGACCGCCGCCTCCCACTCCTCGGCCTGCATCGGCAGATCGGCCAGCGGGACCTCGATGTCGAGCACGTCTTCGACGCGTTGCAACAGCGCGACCGTCCCCTTCGGGTTCGGCGGCTGCGACACGTAGTGGGGAACCGCCGCCCAGAATGTCACCGCCGGTATGCCCGCGGCGACGCACGCGTCCTGGAACACCCCCGCGATGCCGGTCGGCCCCTCGTAACGGGTCTCCTCCAGCCCGAAGTAGCGGGCCGACTCGGGGGAGTAGGCCGCACCCGACACCGGCACCGGCCGGGTGTGCGGGGTGTCGGCCAGCAGCGCACCCAGGATGACCACGGTCGCGACGTTGAGCTTGTCGGCGATCGCCAGCAGCTCCGCGCAGAACGTCCGCCACCGCATGTTCGGCTCGACGCCGTGCATCAACACGATGTCGCGGTCGCTGCCCGGCGGCCGGCAATGTGAGATGCGCATCGAGGGCCACACCAACTCCCGCGTGACGCCGTCGACCTGGCGGATCACCGGCCGGTTGACCTGATAGTCGTAGTAGGCCTCGTCGTCGATCTCGACGATCGGTTCGGCCTCCCAGATCGCGTCGAGATGTTCCAGCGCGTCACTCGCCGCATCACCGGCGTCATTCCAGCCCTCGAACGCGGCGACGATCACCGCGTCGTGCAGTTCGGGCAGGTCGACGCCGTAACGATTGCTGCTAGCATCCGACGGGGTCATCCGTTCAGCGTAGAGCGTGTGGGGGCCCCGCGAGGGCTGTGACCCGATCCCCATTTTGCTAGACCGACTACCCTATTTATGTGACCGCTGCGCCTGATCGTGACTACGACACCGACCTGATGGCGACCCTTTCCGAGAGGGTCGTCATCGGCGACGGTGCGATGGGCACGCAGCTGCAGGCCGCCGATCTGACGCTCGACGACTTCCGGGGGCTCGAGGGCTGCAACGAGATCCTCAACGACACCCGCCCCGATGTGATCGAGCACATCCACCGCGCCTACTTCGAGGCCGGCGCCGACGCCGTCGAGACGAACACCTTCGGCTGCAACCTGTCCAACCTCGGCGACTACGACATCGCCGACCGGATCCGCGAGCTGTCCGAGAAGGCCACGGTGATCGCGCGTCGCGTCGCCGACGACCTCAGCACAGCCGACCGCAAGCGCTACGTGCTGGGCTCGATGGGTCCCGGCACCAAGCTGCCCACGCTCGGGCACACCACGTTCACCGCGATCCGCGATGCCTACATCGAGGCCACGCTCGGCATGCTCGACGGTGGCGCCGACGCGATCCTGATCGAGACTTGCCAGGACCTGCTGCAGTTGAAGGCCGCGGTGCTGGCGGCCCGGCGCGCGATGGCCCAGGCCGGTCGGTGGATCCCGGTGTTCACCCACGTCACGATGGAGACCACCGGCACGATGCTGCTGGGCAGCGAGATCGGCGCGGCGCTGACCGCCATCGAGCCGCTCGGCGTGGACATGGTCGGCCTGAACTGTGCGACCGGGCCCGCCGAGATGAGCGAGCACCTGCGCCACCTGTCCCGGCACGCGCGCGTGCCGGTGTCGGTCATGCCCAATGCCGGCCTCCCGGTGCTCGGGGCCAACGGCGCGGAGTACCCGCTCAAGCCCGAGGAGCTCGCCGAAGCCCTGTCCGGCTTCATCACCGAGTTCGGGCTGTCGCTGGTCGGCGGCTGCTGCGGCACCACCCCCGAGCACATCCGGCAGGTCGCCGCGGCCGTCCGTGGCGTGCAGCGGGCCGAGCGGACCGTGACGTACGAGCCGTCGGTGTCATCGCTTTACTCCTCGACGCCGTTCGCGCAGGACGCATCGGTGCTGATGATCGGCGAACGCACGAATGCCAACGGATCCAAGGCGTTCCGCGAGGCGATGATCGCCGAGGACTACCAGAAGTGCCTGGACATCGCCAAAGAGCAGACCCGCGACGGGGCACACCTGCTCGACCTGTGTGTGGACTACGTCGGCCGCGACGGCGCCGCCGACATGACCGCGCTGGCCAGTAGGCTCGCGACCGCCTCGACGCTGCCGATCATGCTTGATTCCACCGAAACCGCCGTGCTGCGAGCGGGTTTGGAGCACCTGGGCGGCCGCTGCACGGTCAACTCGGTCAACTACGAGGACGGCGACGGCCCAGAGTCCCGGTTCCACAAGACCATGGAACTGGTCGCTGAGCACGGCGCCGCGGTCGTCGCCCTGACCATCGACGAGGACGGCCAGGCGCGCACGGCCGACAAGAAAGTCGAGATCGCCGAGCGATTGATCAACGACATCACCACCAACTGGGGTGTCGACGAGTCATCGATCCTGATCGACTGCCTGACGTTCACGATCTGCACCGGTCAGGAGGAGTCCCGCCGCGACGGCATCGAAACCATCGAGGCCATCCGCCAATTGAAGAAGCTGCACCCGAACGTGCAGACCACGCTGGGATTGTCGAACATCTCGTTCGGGCTGAACCCCGCCGCCCGCCAGGTGCTGAACTCGGTGTTCCTCAACGAATGCCGCGAGGCGGGTCTGGATTCGGCGATCGTGCACGCGTCGAAGATCCTTCCGATGAACCGAATCCCCGAGGCGCAGCGCAACGTCGCGCTCGATCTGGTCTACGACCGCCGCCGCGACGGCTACGACCCGCTGCAGGAACTGATGGGGATCTTCGAGGGGGTGTCGACGGCGTCGTCGAAGGAGTCGCGCGCGGCCGAACTCGCCAAGCTGCCTCTGCTGGAGCGCCTGGCCCGGCGCATCGTCGACGGCGAGCGCAACGGACTGGAAGCCGATCTCGACGAGGCGATGAGCCAGAAACCGCCACTCGACATCATCAACGAGGACCTGCTGGCCGGCATGAAGACCGTCGGCGAGCTGTTCGGGTCCGGCCAGATGCAGCTGCCGTTCGTGCTGCAGTCAGCCGAGGTGATGAAGACCGCGGTGGCCTACCTCGAGCCGCACATGGAGAAGTCCGACGACGACGCCGGCAAGGGCCGCATCGTGCTGGCGACCGTCAAGGGCGACGTGCACGACATCGGCAAGAACCTCGTCGACATCATCCTGAGCAACAACGGCTACGAGGTCGTCAACATCGGCATCAAACAGCCGATCGCGACCATTCTCGAAGTGGCGCAGGACAAGAGCGCCGACGTCGTCGGGATGTCGGGTCTGCTGGTGAAGTCCACGGTCGTCATGAAGGAAAACCTCGAGGAGATGAACAGCCGCGGGGTGGCCGGGAAGTTCCCGGTGCTGCTCGGCGGCGCGGCGCTCACCCGCAGCTACGTCGAGAACGACCTGGCCGAGATCTACCGGGGTGAGGTGCATTACGCGCGCGACGCATTCGAGGGTCTGCGCCTGATGGACACGATCATGAACGCCAAGCGCGGCGTGGCCCCCGATCCGAACAGCCTCGATGCGGTTGCCGCGCGGGAGAAAGAGGCGGAGCGTAAGGCCCGTCACGAGCGGTCGAAACGCATCGCGGCCGAGCGCAAGGCGACCGAGACGCCGGTGGAGGTGCCCGAACGCTCCGACGTCGCAGCCGACGTCGACGTTCCCGTTCCGCCGTTCTGGGGAACCCGCGTCGTCAAAGGTGTCGCGGTGGCCGACTATGCCGGGTTGCTCGACGAGCGCGCGCTGTTCCTCGGACAGTGGGGCCTGCGCGGTGCCCGCGGCGGCGAGGGGCCGTCGTACGAGGACTTGGTGGAAAGCGACGGTCGGCCGCGGCTGCGCCACTGGCTTGACCGGTTGTCCACAGACGGCATCCTCGCCCATGCGGCCGTGGTGTACGGCTACTTCCCCGCGGTCTCCGAAGGGGACGACGTCGTCGTCCTGACCGAGCCGAGACCCGATGCGCCAGAGCGGTTCCGGTTCACGTTCCCGCGCCAGCAGCGGGGCCGTTTCCTGTGCATCGCGGACTTCATCAGGTCGCGCGAGCGCGCCACCGAGCTCGGACAGGTTGACGTGCTGCCGTTTCAGCTCGTGACCATGGGTCAGCCGATCGCCGACTTCGCCAACCAGCTGTTCGCGTCGGACTCTTACCGCGACTACCTGGAGGTGCACGGCATCGGCGTGCAGCTGACCGAGGCGCTCGCAGAGTACTGGCACCGGCGCATCCGCGAGGAGCTGAAGTTCTCCGGGGACCGGCCGGTGTCGGCCGAAGATCCCGACTCGGTCGAGGACTATTTCAAGCTCGGCTACCGCGGCGCCCGTTTCTCGTTCGGGTACGGCGCTTGCCCGAACCTCGAGGATCGCAAGAAGATGATGGCGCTGCTCGAGCCGGAGCGGATCGGCGTCACGCTGTCCGAAGAACTGCAGCTGCACCCCGAGCAGTCCACCGACGCGTTCGTGCTGGTTCATCCGGAAGCGAAATACTTCAATGTCTAGGCCGGCGACGTGAGGGCCGTGCTGTGGGACATGGACGGCACCCTGGTCGATTCCGAAAAGCTCTGGGATGTCGCGATGCATGCACTCTATGAGCGGCTCGGGGGCACGCTGACCCCCGAGGTGCGCGCGGCCACCGTCGGCGGCTCGGCTGAGGGCACGATGGGCATCGTCTACGCGGACCTGGGCCGCGAACCCGACCCCTCGGAGATGGCCGCCACAGCCGACTGGCTGCACGAGTACACGGCCCGCTTGTTCGACCGGGGGTTGCCGTGGTGCGAGGGCGCACGGGAGTTGCTGGAGGCGTTGGCGATTGAGGGCGTTTCGATGGCGCTCGTCACCAATACGCGACGGGCGCTCACCGAACGGGCGTTGAACAGCATTGGCCGACAGTATTTTTCAGCGACTGTCTGCGGTGACGAGATAGTCAGCGGCAAGCCGGCGCCCGATCCGTACCTGCGTGCGGCGTTTCTGCTCGGCGAGTCCCCGGATCGCTGCCTCGCCATCGAAGACTCGGTCACCGGCACGGCATCCGCGGAAAGCGCCGGTTGTCCGGTATTGGTGGTGCCCAACGACGTCGATGTAGCCCGTGGCCCGCGACGCCGGCATGTCGGATCGCTCGCTCAACTCGACGTCGCCGCACTGCGGTCGATCCATGCGGAGCTGGATGACGAGTTGCAGGAACGCACCGCCTGACCTCCTCTTCGGTGTTTGAATGTGAGTCTCATCACTCAATGCCGAGAGGGGACGCCTCATGGCTGAACACGGCGCGGTCGGCGGTTCACCAGAGATCTTTGCAGAAGACGAGGAGTTCACCTCGGGTCGCAGCGCTGTTCGCATTGCGTCGGTGGCGGCCCTCGGCGGGCTGTTGTTTGGTTACGACACGGCCGTGATCAACGGCGCAAACGACGCCATGCAGAAGGCTTTCGGGGCGAGCAACTTGCTGCTGGGTATCGCTGTGGCCTCGGCGCTGATCGGAGCGGCGATCGGCGCGCTGAGCGCCGGCAGGATCGCCGACCGGATCGGCCGGATTGCGGTGATGAAGATTGCGGCCGGGCTGTTCCTGGTCAGCGCCATCGGCGCCGGATTTGCGCCCGACATCTGGTTCATCATCGTGTTCCGCGTGATCGGAGGCCTCGGTATCGGTGTCGCATCGGTCATCGCTCCGGCCTACATCGCCGAGACGTCGCCACCGGGCATCCGTGGGCGCTTGGGTTCGCTGCAGCAGCTCGCCATCGTCACCGGCATCTTCCTGTCGTTGGGCATCGACGCCGGACTGGCGCGTCTCGCCGGCGGGGCGGAGAAAGAGCTCTGGCTGAGCCAGCCCGCATGGCGCTGGATGTTCATCGTGATGGCGCTCCCCGCCATCGTGTACGGCTCCCTCGCTTTCACGATTCCGGAGTCGCCGAGGTACCTGGTTGCCACACACCGCATTCCGGAGGCACGACGCGTGCTGACCCGCTTGTTGGGTTCGAAAAACCTGGAAATCACGATCAACCGGATTCAAGACACGCTGCGCTCCGAGAAGCCGCCGTCCTGGCGAGACCTTCGCAAGCCGACGGGCGGGTTGTACGGAATCGTGTGGGTTGGGCTCGGGCTCTCGATTTTTCAACAGTTCGTCGGCATCAACGTGATCTTCTACTACTCCAATGTGCTCTGGCAGGCAGTCGGGTTCGGTGAGGAGTCTGCGTTCACGATTACGGTGATCACCTCCGTCACCAACATCGCCACCACGCTGATCGCGATCGCGCTGATCGACAAGATCGGCCGCAAACCCCTGCTGTTGATCGGTTCGACGGGTATGGCTGTGTCCCTGGGCACGATGGCGGCGATTTTCGGAACGGCGACCAAACACATGGTGGACGGCAAGGAGCAGCCCTTCCTCGGGGGCACGACGGGCACGATCGCGCTGATCGCCGCCAACCTGTTTGTGGTGGCGTTCGGCATGTCGTGGGGCCCGGTGGTGTGGGTGCTGCTCGGCGAGATGTTCCCCAACCGGATCCGTGCCGCCGCGCTGGGGCTGGCTGCCGGTGGCCAGTGGGTGGCCAACTTCCTCATCAGCTCGACGTTCCCGATGTTGCGGGACGTGCTGGGCGTCGCCTACGGGTTCTACGCGCTGTGCGCGGTGCTGTCGTTCCTGTTCGTGTGGCGGTGGGTCGAGGAGACCAAAGGCAAGAGCCTGGAGGACATGCACCAGGAAGCCTGGCACCACGAAACCCAGCGCGCGGTGACCTGACCCGGCACCCACGGCCTGCTGGACGTGCTGGTAGAGGCGCGCTGCTGGTCCACATGTGTTCGCCGCGGCGAAACCGCCGTGACTTTGCTCAAGGTCGCATGAAACAATCGCTGGCCGTGAAGACCTTTGACGCGCTGTTCGCGGAGCTGAGCGAAAAGGCGCGGAACCGGCCCGCGGGCAGTGGCACCGTCGCCGCCCTGGACGGCGGCGTGCACGGGCTGGGCAAGAAGATCCTCGAGGAGGCCGGCGAGGTTTGGCTGGCCGCCGAACACCAGAACGACGATGAACTTGCGGGTGAGATCAGCCAGTTGCTGTATTGGACGCAGGTGCTGATGATTGCGCGCGGGCTGAACCTCGACGACGTGTACCGGAAGCTGTAGATGCTCAGAGTTGCGGTGCCCAACAAGGGCGCATTGAGTGAACCGGCCACCGAGATCCTGACCGAGGCCGGCTATCGGCGGCGCAGTGATCCCAGGGACCTGACCGTCATCGACCCGGTCAACGAGGTCGAGTTCTTCTTCTTGCGCCCCAAGGACATCGCGATCTACGTCGGATCGGGCGACCTGGATTTCGGGATCACCGGCCGCGATCTGGCACAGGAATCGTTGGCGCCGGTGCGGGAGCGGCTCGCGCTGGGCTTCGGGACATCGACGTTCCGGTACGCGGCCCCGGCGGGTCGTGACTGGACGGTCGCCGACCTCGTCGGCAAGCGGATCGCCACCGCGTACCCCAACCTCGTGCGGAAGGACTTGGCGGACAAGGGGATCGACGCGACCGTCATCCGACTCGACGGCGCGGTCGAAATCTCGGTGCAGCTGGGTGTGGCCGACGCGGTCGCCGACGTCGTCGGATCGGGCCGCACGCTGGGTCTGCACGATCTCGTGGCATTCGGTGAGTCGCTGTGTGACTCGGAAGCGGTGCTGATCGAGCGGGAGACCGGCGACGAAGCCACCGCCGCGGCCCGCGAGCAGCTGGCCGCACGTGTGCAGGGCGTGGTGTTCGGTCAGCAGTACCTGATGCTGGACTACGACTGTCCGCGGGCCGTGCTCGACCGCGCCACCGCGGTGACGCCGGGCCTGGAGTCGCCGACCATCGCACCGCTGGCCGACCCGAACTGGGTGGCGGTGCGAGCTTTGGTGCCGCGCAAGGGTGTCAACGCGATCATGGACGAGCTCGCGTCGATCGGGGCCAAGGCGATTCTGGCCTCCGATATCAGGTTCTGCCGCTTCTGAGCCGCCTGGGTGTTAGCGTCCTCGCATGACGCATGCCCTAGTTCTGCTCCTCGCTCTGCTCATCGGTGTCGTCGCCGGATTGCGGGCGTTCACCGCGCCGGCCGTGATGAGTTGGGCCGCATTCCTGGACTGGATCAACCTCAATCACACGTGGGCGTCGTGGGTGGGACACCCGGTGACGGTCGCTGTCCTTTCGGTGCTTGCGCTCGTCGAACTCGTCACCGACCAGCTGCCGAAGACACCTGCCCGCACGACGCCACCACAGTTCATTTTCCGGCTGCTTACCGGAGGCTTCGCCGGGGCGGTGCTCGGCACCGCGTGGCATTACACGTGGAGCTCACTGGGTGCCGGTGTAATCGGCGTCGTGCTCGGCACGTTGGGTGGGTACCACGCGCGGAAGCGGCTGGCAGCGGCCGCCGGTCGGGACCTGCCGATCGCGCTCCTCGAAGACGTCATCGCGGTGGGCGGCGGGTTTCTGATCGCCTATCTCACGAGCGTCGTGTGACGCGTCGCTTCGACGCGATCATTGTCGGTGCCGGCCAGGCAGGGCCGCCGCTGGCCGGGCGGCTCACCGCAGCCGGGCAGACCGTGGCGGTGGTCGAGCGCAAGCTCATTGGCGGTACGTGCGTCAACACGGGATGCATCCCGACGAAGACGCTTGTTGCCAGCGCGCACGCGGCCCACTTGGCGCGCCGCGGTGCCGAGTACGGCGTCGGCACCGGTTCGGTCACCGTCGACATGACGAGGGTCAAGGCCCGCAAGGACGGCATCATGCTCAACGACCGGGCCGGTGTCGAATCCTGGCTCGACGGCATGGACGGCTGCACGGTGATCCGCGGGCACGCCCGCTTTGAGGACCCGAACACGTTGCGGGTGAACGGGGAATCCATCTCCGCCGACAAGGTTTTCCTCAACGTGGGCGGGCGCGCGGTGGTGCCCGACATGCCCGGGCTCGCCGACGTCGATTACCTGACCAACGTTTCGATCCTCGAACTCGACACGGTTCCGGACCATCTCGTCATCATCGGGGGCGGCTACATCGCGCTGGAATTCGCCCAGATGTATCGGCGGTTCGGCGCCGACGTCACCGTTGTGCAGCGCGGAGCTCGGCTCGCCTCACGCGAGGACCCCGACGTCTCGGCGACGATCAAGGACGTTCTCGAGGCCGAGGACATCGCGATCGTGTCGAACGCCGACGACATTCGCGTCTCGCGGGACGGCGACCGCATCGCCGTCACCCCGCGCGCAGATGCGGCGAAGATCGTGGGCTCGCACTTGTTGATGGCCGTCGGGCGCAGGCCCAACACCGACGACCTGGACCTCGACCGCGCGGGCGTGCAGACCGACACGCGCGGCTTCATCGTCGTCGACGACCAGCTGCGCACCAATGTCGAGCACATCTGGGCAATGGGCGACTGCAACGGCCGCGGCGCGTTCACCCACACGTCATACAACGACTTCGAGATCGTCGCCGCGAACCTGCTCGACAACGACCCCCGGCGGGTCAGTGACCGCATCCCGACCTACGCGCTGTACATCGACCCGCCGCTCGGCCGGGCCGGGCAGACCGTCACTCAGGTGCGCCAGTCCGGCCGCAAGGCGCTCGTCGGGTTCCGGCCGATGACACGGGTGGGCCGGGCGGTGGAAAAGGGTGAGACACAAGGCTTCATGAAGGTCGTCGTCGATGCCGAGAGTCACGAGATCCTCGGCGCGGCGATTTTCGGTGTCGGCGGCGACGAGGTCGTCCACTCGGTCCTCGACGTGATGTCGGCGAAGGCGCCCTACGACACACTGTCGCGGACCATGCACATTCACCCGACCGTCAGTGAACTGGTGCCGACGATGCTTCAGGAGATGAAGCCCCTGGCATAGCCGCTCGGCCGGCGAGCAGCTGCCTGGTTACCAGCGCGACGCGCCGGCCGAGGTGCTCGCAGGTCTGCACATCGGCGCCGTGCACCCGATCGGAGTTCGCGTCCACGTCGGTCTGGGTGCCCGCGCCGAGCCAGAACCCGAGGCGATTCAGGTCGTACTCGCTGCCCGCCGAGCTGTTCCATCCGGCGCCCAAACCCAAGTTGACCCAGTGCATATGGTGCTGGGCGGCGAACACCGCCAGCGACATCAACGCTTGCAACTTGTCGCCGCTCTTCGCGCCGGAGTTCGTGAAGCCGGCCGCCACCTTGTCGCGCCAGGCGCCGGTGAGGCACCGTCGGCCTGTCTGTTCGGCAAAGGCCTGGAACCCGGCGGAAACGTTGCCCATGTACGTGGCGCTGCCGAAGATGATGCCGTCGGCGCTGTCCAGTGTCTCCCAATCGGATTCGGTCATGGCGCCGACCGCGATCATGCCGACGTGTGCACCGCCGTCGCGGGCACCCCGGGCGACCGCGTGGGCCAGCACCTCGGTGTGCCCGAATCCCGAGTGGTACGCGATGGCCAGGTTCACTTCGCCCATTGGGCGACCTCCTGATAACGGGTGCCCCAGTAGGGCAACTCGTCGCCGGCCAGGAAGGCCTGCAGCCGGTCGAGGAATGCGTGCGTGCCGGGCAGGAACCCGTTCGCGTTCGGGACACCCAGCCCGCGGTGGGTGAAGCGAAGAAGGGTCCCCTCACCGTCGGCGCGCAGTTCGTATCGGACGACGCCGTCTTCGACGATCGACTGCCTCCATTCGTGTTCGAAGACATGCGGCGGATCCCACACCAGGATGCGCCCGGTCATCTTCTTCCGGTCGGGTGGCAGTGGCGGGCCGGACGGCACCATCTCGATCGCGCCGCCTTCGCGTGCGTCGATTGTGGTGTCGCCGAGCCACTTACGCCGGTGCGACGGATCGGTGATCGCCGACCACACCGCGTCGATCGGATGCGCCAGGCGCCGCTCGAAGGTCAGCGTCGCGCGGTCGCCGTCGACCGTGATGCGCCCGTTCCGTTCGCTCACTTGGTCCTCCTCGATGTGTCGTCCAGATGCCGTTCAAGGGCGTCGAGGTGGGCGGCCCAGTATCGGCGGTATCGGTCGATCCAGTCGTCGATCGGGATCAGCCCGTCGGCGCGCAACGCGTAGATGCGGCGTTGCGCGTCCGGCCGCACCTCGACCAGCTCCACTTCGCGCAGCACGCGCAGATGTCGCGACACCGAAGGCTGCGTCAGCTCGGGCAACGTGGCGACCAACTCGCCTGCGCTGCGCTCGCCGTCGGCGAGCACGTCGAGCAGGGCGCGCCGGCTCGAGTCGGCCACCGCTTCGAAAACGTCCATGCGGCCAGTATTGCATCTCTTCTATATAGAAGCAAGCAAATATAGAGGGGGAGCCCAGGGTCAGTGGCGCTGGATCAGCAGAGTCTGCGCGCACACGCCGACGAAACCCGTGCGGTCAAAGATCTCGGCGCTGGTCACCCCGATGCCGTCCGGACCGATCGACCCGCGTGCCCGCAGCGCGAAATCCTCACCGGTGGGCAGCCGGTGCAGGTGCACGGTCGTGTCGGTGTTCATGAAGACGAATTGGGTGAAGTCCAGTGAGGAGCCGACGCCGTTCGCCGAGTCGACGGCCAGTGCCAGCTTCTCCAGCGGCGTGGTTCGGGCGCCGTCGACCAACTGCCCGGTGGGACTGAGCCAGAACACCGAGCCCGTCGGGTCGTCGGGCTGCCGTCGCCAATCCACACTCGCCAGATATCCGCTGAGGCTCCACCAGTTGGCGGGCAGTGGCACGGCCGACCCTTCCCTGAGTGGCGGATAGCGGTCGGAGGCGACGTCGCCGGTGTCGCTGGTGGCCAGCGCCCACGCGGTGACACGGGCAACCGGACGACTGCCACCGCCGTCCGCGGGCGTCATCTCTGCGGCCAACAGCGAGATCCGCCTGCCGGGGCGCTCGCGCCACGCGCGAACCCGAACCGGGCCGACCGGGATGGCGCCGAGGATGTCCAGGGTGAGCCGACCGATCCGCATCGGTGAATCGGCGAGCAATTCCTGAATCGTTCTGGTCAGCAGTGCCAGTGGCGGGGACCCATGCTGGATCTCGGGATCCCAGTTGCTGCGCGTGGAGGCGGTCGACTCGAACAGTTGATACTCGCCGTCCCTGCCGAGCCGGCGGTAGTAGCAGTCGGTCACGCGGCGTCACCGGCGTGCAAGACGGCGTCCTCGCCACCCTCCTGCAGCGCCTGCGGCCACCCCGGGTACGGCGGCGGTGTGCCGCCGAATGCCGGGCAGTGGGCGTGGTGGGCGCACCAGTCGCACAACCGTGATGGGCTGGGGCGGAAATCGCCTGTGGCACCGGCGGATTGGATGGCCTTCCAGATCGCCATCAACGTCTTCTCGAAGCGCAGTAGCTCGTCGAGGTCGGGGGAGTAGTCGAGCACCTGGCCGTCGGACAGGTACAGCAGCCGAAGCCGGGTCGCCAGCACGCCACGGGAGCGCAGCAGCGCCACCGCATAGAACTTCATCTGGAACATCGCCTTGAACTCGGCCAGCGCCCGCGCTTCCGGAGGGGACTTGCCGGTCTTGTAGTCGACGACTCGCATTTCGCCGGTCGGGGCGATGTCGATGCGGTCGACGAAGCCGCGCAGCAGCGTCCCGTCGGCCAACTCGACCTCGATCCGCTGCTCGCAGGCCTGCGGATCGAAGCGCGTGGGGTCCTCGAGCCGGTAGTAACCGGACAACAGAGCCCTGGCCTCGTCGAGCAACTCGGCCCGCTGGGCGGGATCGAGGCTCTCGGCGAGTTCCGGCTCGTCGGCGACCAGGCGTTCCCAGGCCGGGCCGATGAGCGTCATCGCGGTCTCGGGGCGCCGCTCCGGGGCGGGCAGCGCGTAGAGCTGTTCGAGCGCGGCGTGCACGACCGAACCCCGCAGCTGAGCGGCGGACGTGGGCTCGGGCAACCGGTCGATCGCGCGGAACCGGTACAGCAGCGGGCACTGCTTGAAGTCGCTCGCCCGTGACGGCGACAAGGCGGGACGCCGTGTGACCGGGGCGGGCTCGTCGGTCATACCCGAACCCTAGAACCCGGCGCCGACAACCCCCAGTAGCTGACGCGGCGCGTCTGGCAGTGTTACTAGCTATGCCGCCTACCGGGCCGCTCGCCGCCGGCGAACGCGTCCAGCTCACCGACGCCAAGGGCCGCCATTACACGATGCTGTTGACCCCGGGCGCGGAATTTCACACCCACCGCGGCGCGGTGGCCCACGACGCGGTCATCGGACTGGCCGAGGGCAGCGTCGTGAAGTCCACGAGTGGCGACCCGTTTCTGGTGTTGCGGCCGCTGCTGGTCGACTACGTGATGTCGATGCCGCGCGGCGCTCAGGTGATCTATCCGAAGGACGCGGCCCAGATCGTGGCTGAGGGCGACATCTTCCCGGGCGCACGCGTGCTGGAGGCCGGTGCGGGTTCCGGGGCGATGACGTGTTGGCTGCTGCGGGCGGTCGGCCCGAGTGGCCGGGTGACGTCGTACGAGGTGCGAGACGACCATGCCGAGCACGCCGCGCGCAACGTCGCGGCGTTCTTCGGCGAGCGGCCCGACAGCTGGGAGCTGGTGATCGGCGACGTCGCGAGTCACACCGGGCCGCAGGTCGACCGGGTGGTGCTCGACATGCTTGCGCCGTGGGAGGTGCTCGACTCGGTGGCCGCTGCCCTGGTTCCCGGCGGTGTGCTGATCGTCTACGTGGCCACGGTGCCCCAACTGTCCCGCACGGTGGAGGCGCTGCGCGAGCAGCAGTGCTGGACCGAGCCTCGGGCCTGGGAGACATTGCAGCGAGGCTGGGACGTTGTCGGGCTCGCGGTGCGGCCCCAGCACTCGATGCGCGGGCATACCGCCTTTCTGATCTGTGCGCGCCGGCTCGCGCCCGGCGCGGTCACACCGGCACCCCTGCGGCGCAAACGGCGTTAGTCGTCTTCGCTGCGATGCAGCCCGCGCCGGGTTGACAGCAGCTCGACCTCGGGGCGAGCGGCCACCAGCCGCTCGGCGGCGTCGAGGATCTCGACGACGTGACCCCGGTCGGCGGCCGTCACCGCGACGCCGATGCCTGCCCGCCGGTACAGCTCCAGGGCCCCGGTTTCGGCCGCCGACACCGCGAACCGCCGGCGTAGTTCCGCCACCAGCGACCGGACGACGGATCGCTTCTGCTTCAGCGAGCGCACGTCACCCAGCAGCATGTCGAATTCCAGCCAACCGATCCACATGCGCCCGCGGCGTCAGCCGGTCGGCGTCGGGGATGGCGGCGGTGGCGCCGGCGCCGGTGTCGATGCCGGGTTCTGCCCCAGCGTGAGCACGATATCGGCGGTCGTGCGTGATAACTGCCAGCCGCCCTGGGACGGCCGGAACTCCATCGGGAAGGTGAACCCGCCGCCCAGCGCCGGGTTCTCGCTGTGGACCGTCACATCCGCGGTGACGTTTCCCGGGTCGGTGTCCGACCACGCGATGTTCTCCGCCGTGAACCCCAGCGGCGTGTACTGGTTGTCCTGCAGCGCCTTGCCAAACTTGTCGATCTGCGCGGCGTTGTCGGCCGTAGCGCCCTCGATCAGGTCCACCTTCTGGGCGCCGGGAACCGATGTGTCGGCCAGCTTGTAGAGAACATCGGTCAGCACCTCCGGAGGCGGCAGCGGGGCGGCCGGTCCCGGCGCGGCCGCGGCGCTGGGTGTTGTGGTGGGTGAGACGGACTCCGACGTCGCCGGGTGGCTCCTGCCGCCGCATGCCGCGAGGCCGGGCACGACAACGAACAATGCGGCAGCGACCAAGACCAAGGCCGTCGATCGCTGCCGCACCACTGGACGGATCAGCCGGCGCCCGCCATAGACAGCAGCGAGGTTGCCGAGCCGCGCGACACCTTCCAGCCGCCCTGGTCCACGAACGTGACCGTCTGCGACGTCGGCGCGAGCTTCGGACCGGTCGCGGTAACCGTGGCCGTTGCGGCGCCCGCCCCGGCGGGCTGGATGTTCGCGACCTGGAACGACAACGGCATGGAGCCGTTCTGGACCGCGTTGGCCATCAGGTGATCGGCCGTGCGGCCTTCGATGATGCCGACGCCCCCTTCGACCAGGTTGCCCTTGTTCCGGAACGAGACGCTGGGGTCGGCGAGGTCATTCAGGACGCTCATCAGCTGATCAGAGGTTGGCACATCGGCCGCCGGATCCAGCGGCAATGGCGTGCCGAACACCACCGGGGTGATAGCCGGCGTGGCCGTCGGAGGGGCAGATGCAATCGATATCACACCGGCCGCCGCAGCACCGACGAGCGTGGCTGCTGCGAGGCCAGTGGCTAGGTATTTCAGGCTCACAACATTCCTTTCGTCGGGCCTGGCCAAAACGTAACGCTAGCAGTTTGGAAGGCGCGCCCAGTTTTTAGACCGCCACGAACGGGGATTCGCCGGTAGCGTTGAAGTATCCACCGCACCAACTTCCGGTGCGGGAGAGGAGCGCAACATGAGTGAGTCAGAGCGTTCTGAGCCAGTCGGAACACCCATGTCCAGCGACGATGCTGCCGAATTGGAAGAGCTGCGCCGCGAGGCCGCCGCTCTGCGCGAGCAACTGGACACCGCCCTGGGCTCCCAGGGCGGTGTGCGTAGTGCCCGCGATGTACACCAGCTCGAGGCGCGCATCGACTCGCTCGCCGCGCGCAATTCCAAATTGATGGAGACCCTGAAGGAAGCCCGCCAGCAACTGCTCGCACTCCGCGAAGAGGTCGACCGGTTGGGCCAGCCGCCCAGTGGTTACGGGGTGCTGCTCAGTGTCCAAGAGGATGACACCGTCGATGTCTTCACCTCGGGCCGCAAAATGCGGTTGACCTGCTCACCCAATATTGAGGTGCAGTCGCTGAAGCAGGGCCAGACGGTCCGGCTGAATGAGGCGCTGACCGTGGTCGAGGCCGGCTCGTTCGAGGCGGTCGGTGAGATCAGCACGCTTCGCGAGATCCTGGCCGACGGACACCGCGCGCTTGTGGTTGGGCACGCCGACGAGGAGCGCATCGTGTGGCTGGCCGAGCCGCTGGTCGCCTTCGAGGACCTGCCCCCCGAAGTCGCCGAAGCCTTCGACGATGACCTCCGGCCGCGCAAGCTGCGGCCCGGCGACTCGTTACTGGTGGACACCAAGGCCGGCTACGCGTTCGAACGCATCCCCAAGGCCGAGGTCGAGGACTTGGTCCTCGAAGAGGTGCCCGACGTCAGCTACAACGACATCGGCGGCCTGTCGCGGCAGATCGAGCAGATCCGCGACGCGGTGGAGCTGCCCTTCCTGCATAAGGAGCTGTACCGGGAGTACCTGCTGCGGCCGCCGAAGGGTGTGCTGCTCTACGGGCCGCCCGGCTGCGGCAAGACGCTGATCGCCAAGGCGGTCGCCAACTCGCTGGCCAAGAAGATGGCCGAGGTCCGCGGCGACGACGCGCGCGAGGCGAAGTCCTACTTCCTCAACATCAAGGGCCCCGAGCTGCTGAACAAGTTCGTCGGCGAGACCGAGCGGCACATCCGGCTGATCTTCCAGCGGGCGCGGGAGAAGGCGTCGGAGGGCACACCGGTGATCGTGTTCTTCGACGAGATGGACTCGATCTTCCGCACCCGCGGCACGGGTGTGAGCTCGGACGTGGAGACGACGGTCGTCCCGCAGTTGCTGTCAGAGATCGACGGCGTCGAGGGGCTGGAGAACGTCATCGTGATCGGCGCGTCCAACCGCGAGGACATGATCGACCCGGCGATCCTGCGGCCCGGCCGCCTGGACGTCAAGATCAAGATCGAGCGGCCCGACGCCGAGGCGGCGCAGGACATCTACAGCAAGTACCTGACCGAGGACCTGCCGGTGAACGCCGACGACCTCGCCGAGTTCGACGGCGACCGCACGGCATGCATCCAGGCCATGATCGTGAAGGTCGTGGACCGGATGTACGCCGAGATCGACGACAACCGGTTCCTGGAGGTCACCTACGCCAACGGTGACAAGGAAGTCATGTACTTCAAGGACTTCAACTCCGGGGCGATGATCCAGAACGTCGTCGACCGCGCGAAGAAGTACGCGATCAAGTCGGTGTTGGAATCCGGCCAGCCCGGCCTGCGGATCCAGCACCTGCTTGACTCGATCGTCGACGAGTTCGCCGAAAACGAGGACCTGCCCAACACCACCAATCCCGATGACTGGGCACGGATCTCGGGCAAGAAGGGCGAGCGGATCGTCTACATCCGCACGCTGGTCACCGGCAAGTCGTCGAGCGCGTCGCGTGCGATCGACACCGAGTCGAACCTGGGCCAGTACCTGTAGGTCAGCGCACCAGCGAATAGCTGGTGCCGAGGTCGTCCTGGGTGACGTGGGCATCTGCGGTCGTGGTGTCCACGCGCAGTGGACTTGTGAGAGTTCGCGACTGATAGGTCCATCCCGCGGGGAGTTTCAGGCGGCCGGCCAGACCGGGCAGGCGGTCCAACGTCGGCGTGTTGTCGCCGATCTGGCTCCACGTCTGCATGACCCAGCGTCGCCCGTGGGGGTCGGTGAGTTCGAACACCGGCCGGCCGGCGTCGAAGGTGGAGACGGTCTTGCGGTCGACGTTGTTGACGGTGTAGGGGCGCGGGGTTCGTCGACGAGAGCTGAACCGTTGCCTGCCGGAGCATCTCGATGCCGCCGAAGCTCTTCTTCACCTGCTCACCGGGGGCCACCTTGTCGATCTTGCTCATCAGGCAGTAACGCGGGCCGTTCAGCAGGGCCAGTTGCGCGTCGTTCTCCCGGGCAGTGGCCGCAGGGTCGAGCTTGGACCACAGCTCCTGCGGGCAGTCGGGGCCCGCGTCACCGAGGCGCACCAGAAACACCTCCCCGTAACGCTTTCCGAACACGTCTGCCGTTGGTTTCGGCGTCTGGTCGGACATGATGCCCCGCTCAGCGTCCGGTCGCGATCGGTCGGTCGGAGCGATGCCCGTTGTGCTGGCCCTCGGAGTGCGTCGTGATCTCGATGGCTTTGTCGGTGTAGACGCGGTAGCCGTAGTCGGGTTTGTAGCCGTGGATTTCGAAGGTGTCGAGGTTGCGGATGAACGAGAGGATCTGGCGGCTGAACAGCTGGCCGGGAACGAGCACCGGGAATCCGGGTGGGTATGGCGTGACGAAGGTTGCTGACACGACATCGATTCCGGCGTCGAGTTTTTCGTCGATCTCGTCGTCGGTGAGGTACTCGCAGAAGTTGTCGTTGTAGGACAGGTAGAACGCGCGGCGGACGTCGCCCTCGGGGGTGGCTTCGGCACCCGTGTGTTGGCGGAAGGCGGGGTGAAAACCGCTGAAGTCGGGAAGCGGCGCCGACCGGGCGGTGAGGCGCTGCACTTTCTGCTCGAAGCGGCTGCGTTCGCCCAGGCCCATCTCGGTGAGTCGGTCGTCGAGTTCGCGCGCGATCTTGACCAGCACTTCCACCAGGAAGGCCACCGAGCTGCGGGTGGTGCCGATGTTGGTCATGAACAGCACGGTGTTGCGCGAGGTCTTGTTGATCTGCACGCCGTAGCGGTCCATGAGTTGTTCGCGCTTGAACGTGTCGCCGTCATAGCCGGTGCGCCCGATCGACAGGGTGATCCGCGAGGGGTCCAAGACGAACTCGTCTTGGTCCCAGGCGGCCATCATGTTGCGCAGTCCCGAGCGCAGCGGTTGCGCGATCGCCGAGGGCCGGAACTGTTCGGGGATCAGATCCGAGGTGCGCAGGCAGGCCATGTACTTCTGCAGCAGCGGGTGGTTGTCGATGGCGTCGCGCAGCTGCATCGCGTTTTCGATCTGGCGCTGGACTAACTCCACGCCTTCCAGTGCGACCTGGCGGCGGCCCAAATCCAGCGAGGCCAGGATCTGGTAGTTGGGCGACGTGGAGGTGTGGGCCATGTAGGCCTCGTGGAACGCCTCGGCCACCTTCTGGTCGAAGTCCTGATCGAACACGTGGATCATCGACCCCTGCCGCAACGCGGTCAGGGTCTTGTGGGTGGACTGGGTCGCATACACCCGGACCCGGGCCTTGGCCGGGTCGGGGAACAACCGGCGGTGAAGCAGCTCGTCGTCGGTGGGTGGGTGCTGGGCGTCGGCGCCCAGAGCGGCCTGGTACTGGCCGATGTATTGGGGGTCTTGCAGCCGCTCGCGCAGCTTGTGGGCCGCGGCCATGGCGGTGCGGTGGCGATAGACG
The DNA here is from genome assembly GCA_963811535.1 of uncultured Actinomycetota bacterium. Taxonomy (GTDB): domain Bacteria; phylum Actinomycetota; class Actinomycetes; order Mycobacteriales; family Mycobacteriaceae; genus Mycobacterium. The sequence continues at coordinate 142,635 of CAWERF010000007.1, forward strand.
GGGTGAAAGCGCGCGAACGCGAACCAGGCCTCGTCCCACAAGAACACCAGGTCGGGTTTGATGGCCAGGCATTCCTCCATCACGCGCTGTGTGTCGTAGACGATGCCGTCGAAGGTGCAGTTGGTCAGCGACACCAGCTTGACGCGGTCGAGCTTGCCCGCGCGCCGCAGCGCCAGCAGCTTGGATTTGATCTCGCGCAGCGGCACCGCCCCGTACATGGTGTAGTCGGTGAGCGGATAGGCCTCCAGGTAGACCACGTTGGCGCCGGCCAGCATCATGCCGTAGTGGTGGGATTGGTGGCAGTTGCGGTCCAGCAGCACGATGTCGCCGGGTGCCACCAGCGACTGGGTGACGACCTTGTTGGCCGTGGAGGTGCCGTTGGTGACGAAGTAGGTGTGGCGCGACCCGTAGGTTTCGGCGGCCAGCTGCTGGGCGTCGCGCAGCGGCCCGGTGGGTTCCAGCAGCGAGTCCAGCCCGCCGCAGGTCGATGAGGTTTCGGCCATGAACACGTCCAGCCCGTAGAAGCCGACCATGTCTTTGATCCAGTGCGAGTTCACGATCGACTTGCCCTGCGAGATCGGCAGCGCATGAAACACCCCGGTGGGGCGGTGGCTGTATTGCTTGAGCGCGCTGAAGAACGGCGTGCGGTAGCGGGCCGCGACCCCCTGCAGGATGCTCAGGTGCAGCTCCAACACACCCTCCCGCGCGTGAAAGACGCGGCGGAAATACTCGCCCAGCCGGCCCGCGATGTCTTCGACCTCGATCTCGGTCATCAAATACAGGTCAAGCTCGGGACGCAGCTCGGCCAGCGACGACGCCAGGATCTGCGCGCGGCGGTCCGGCGACTGGTGGTCGGCCAGTTCATCGGAGACATGGGTGTCGACGAACTCGGCCAGCGTCGACAGATCGCGTGTCGAGCGGTGTGAAAACCGCCTGCGGATCACCACAGCCTGCAAGTTGACGTTCAGCCGAGCCGCGATGAGCGCCTCGTCACCGCTGCAGACCACGACCAGCTCGTAGACGAATTCGTCGTCGGGACGCCGCCAGCTGCGCACCTCCCTCCGCAGCGCACTCTCCTGGGCCTCGGTCATCGACTCGACAACGAGCACCTCGAAGTACAGCTGCTCGTTGGTCGGCGCGGGCTGCTGCTCGAGTTGCCGCGGATCGGTCGGGAACGCTTCATGGTCGTCAAGGCCGGCGGTGTCGACATCCCCCGACCGGTAGGAGTCCGTGGTCAGCGCGCGGTTGATCCGCGACACCGCGCGGGCGAACTTGTCGTAGTGGCCTGCGGCGAACAATCGCTGCACCCTGGCGAACTGTGGCGAGCCCGGATAAGCCCAATACGGCTCAAGCGGCGTCAGCGCAGTGAGCAGATCACTGACCATCCCGACGTAGCGCTCCTTGAGCTCGGGCGTCACAGGCCTGCTGAGCCGATCCGCCGCCTCCTCGAGGCGGCACCAGGCGTCCGACCGAAGCTGCCAGACGGTGTTGTAGGCGTGAGACGTGTCCGCCATCGCAGGCTCCTCCGCAAAAGCCACAGTGTTGCGTAGATCACACTGCGCTGTTCACGCCGAGCCGTCAATCGGCGGTGGTGCGGCGATAACGGTTGCGCGCCAGCAACGTGAGGCTCCCCGTCGATGTCGATCTGCGTGTCGCCGGTGAGCTGGTAGAGCAGCAGCGAACAGATGCCCAGCGTGGCGAAACCGGCGAGCGCAGGGGCCGACGGCGGCCACACCGCACGTAGCCGCGCCCGATGCGTGAGCACCGAAGGCAAACCGTGGTCGAGGAACCAGCGCTCGGCCGCCCGGCGAGAGGAGACAGGGAAGGTCACGCCGCGCCGCCGGGTCGTGATCGGCACTCGGAAAGCACGGCGACTGTCGGCGCAAATCCATTGCACGACAACGTCAGTAGGGATACCGGATCGCCAAGATCGCGATGACGCAATGATGTTGTGACACAGCCGCAAAAGGCCCCCGCGATACCCAATCGCTCAGAAGGCTTCTCTTCACGCACAGTTCCGCCCGGCAATGCCACGCGGGTCAGCCTATTTCGTGCGCGGCCGAGCACCGTTGAAACCGCGCCGATGGTGAGCCGGAGGTCGCCGCGGCGCGTCGCCTAGGCTGATCGCATGCAACGGATTATCGGGACCGAGGTCGAGTACGGCATCTCGTCGCCGTCCGACCCGACCGCGAATCCGATCCTGACATCGACGCAGGCGGTGCTGGCGTACGCCGCGGCGGCGGGAATTCAGCGCGCTAAACGCACCCGGTGGGATTACGAGGTGGAGTCGCCGCTGCGTGACGCGCGTGGATTCGATCTCAGCCGGTCGGCGGGGCCGCCGCCGGTGGTCGACGCCGACGAGGTGGGCGCGGCGAACATGATCCTGACCAACGGGGCCCGGCTGTACGTCGACCACGCCCACCCGGAATATTCGGCGCCGGAGTGCACCGATCCGCTGGACGCGGTGATCTGGGACAAGGCCGGCGAGCGGGTGATGGAGGCCGCCGCCCGGCACGTCGCCAGCGTGCCCGGCGCCGCCAAGCTGCAGCTCTACAAGAACAACGTCGATGGCAAAGGCGCGTCGTACGGCTCGCACGAGAACTACCTGATGTCGCGGCAGACCCCGTTCTCGGCGGTCATCGCCGGGCTGACCCCTTTTCTGGTGTCCCGGCAGGTGGTTACCGGTTCGGGCCGCGTCGGGATCGGCCCTGCGGGCGACGAGCCGGGCTTTCAGCTGTCTCAGCGGGCCGACTACATCGAGGTCGAAGTCGGGCTGGAGACCACGCTCAAACGCGGCATCATCAATACCCGCGACGAACCCCACGCCGACGCCGACAAGTACCGACGGCTGCACGTCATCATCGGCGACGCGAACCTGGCGGAGACCTCGACGTACCTGAAGCTCGGCAGCACGTCGCTGGTCCTCGACCTGATCGAGGAGGGCATCGACCTGTCCGACCTGGCGCTGGCCCGGCCGGTGCACGCGGTGCACGTGATCAGCCGCGACCCGTCGCTGCGGGCCACGGTCGCGCTGGCCGACGGCCGCGAGCTGACCGGCCTGGCGTTGCAGCGCATCTACCTGGACCGGGTGGCAAAGCTGGTGGACAGCCGTGACTCGGACCCCCGCGCCAACGACATCGTCGAGACCTGGGCGCACGTCCTTGACCTGCTGGAACGCGACCCGATGGACTGCGCAGAAATGCTGGACTGGCCCGCCAAGCTGCGGCTGCTCGACGGGTTTCGGCACCGGGAGAACCTCAGCTGGTCGGCGCCGCGGCTGCATCTGGTCGACCTTCAGTACTCCGATGTGCGGCTCGACAAGGGCCTGTACAACCGGTTGGTCGCCCGCGGATCCATGAGGCGGCTGATCACCGAGCGTCAGGTGCGCGACGCGGTCGACAACCCGCCCACCGACACCCGCGCCTACTTCCGCGGTGAGTGCCTGCGCCGCTTCGGCGCCGACATCGCGGCCGCCAGCTGGGATTCGGTCATCTTCGACCTGGGCGGCGATTCGCTGGTCCGGATTCCGACACTCGAGCCGTTGCGCGGCAGCAAGGCCCATGTGGGGGCTCTGCTGGACTCCGTGGACTCCGCCGCAGACCTTGTCGAGCAGCTCACCACGTGAGCTATGCCAGGCAATTTCGTCGTTGACCGGTAGTGTGGAGTAACCGGTAGGCGCGCTATGAGCCCGCCGATGACAACGCAGGAGGCGGCGATGGCTCAGGAGCAGACCAAGCGTGGCGGTGGTGGCGGCGAGGACGATGACCTCACCGGCAGCACGGCCGCCGGCCAGGAGCGTCGCGACAAGCTGACCGAGGACACCGACGACCTGCTGGACGAAATCGACGACGTTCTCGAAGAGAACGCCGAGGATTTCGTGCGCGCATACGTCCAGAAGGGCGGACAGTGACCTGGCCGCAACGCGAACAGCTGGCCTTACCTACACCTTTCTCCGGAGCACCCTCCGTACCCGTGGACTTGTCGTCCTTTTCTGAATATCTGCGCCGGCAGGCACCCGAGCTGCTGCCTGTCGGGGGAGGCGGTGGCGCCGCGGCGGCCGCACATCTGGCGCACGGCACGACGATTGTCGCGTTGAACTATCCCGGCGGCGTGGTGATCGCGGGGGATCGCCGTGCCACGCAGGGCAACGTCATCGCCAGCCGCGATATCAAGAAGGTCTACATCACCGACGATTACACCGCGACCGGCATCGCGGGCACCGCCGCGGTCGCAGTCGAGTTCGCCCGGCTGTACGCCGTCGAACTGGAGCATTACGAAAAGCTGGAAGGAGTGCCTCTGACGTTCGCCGGCAAGGTCAATCGGCTGGCGATCATGGTGCGCGGCAACCTGGGTGCGGCGATGCAGGGCCTGGTGGCGCTTCCGCTGCTGGCCGGTTACGACGTCGACGACAAGGACCCGGAGCGTGCCGGACGGATCGTCTCGTTCGACGCGGCAGGCGGATGGAACATCGAAGAGGAGGGCTACCAGTCGGTGGGCTCTGGGTCGGTCTTCGCCAGGTCGTCGATCAAGAAGCTGTATTCGCAAGTGGTGGACGGCGACTCGGCGCTGCAGGTGGCGGTGGAAAGCCTGTACGACGCCGCCGATGACGACTCCGCCACAGGTGGGCCGGATTTGGTGCGTGGTATCTACCCGACTGCGGTGATGATCGACGCCGACGGTGCCATTGAGGTGCCGGAAGCGCGCATCGCGGAGGTGGCCCGCGACATCATCGAAAGCCGTTCGCGTTCAAAGACTTTGCGGACCGACGTGCCCGACACGACTGATGCCCGGGGCGGCCCGTGACATTCCCGTATTTCATCTCGCCCGAGCAGGCGATGCGCGAGCGGTCCGAGCTCGCTCGCAAAGGCATCGCCAGGGGCCGCAGCGTGCTGGCGCTGGCCTGCGCCGATGGAGTCCTGTTCGTCGCCGAGAATCCGTCGCGATCGCTGCAGAAGATCAGCGAACTCTACGACCGTGTCGGCTTCGCCGCAGTGGGCCGGTTCAACGAGTTCGACAATCTGCGCCGGGGTGGCATTCAGTTTGCCGACACCCGCGGATACGCGTATGACCGCCGCGACGTGACAGGGCGGCAACTGGCCAACGTGTATGCCCAGACGCTCGGCACGATCTTCACCGAGCAGGCCAAGCCGTACGAGGTCGAGCTGTGCGTTGCCGAGGTTGCCCACTACGGCGAAACCAAACCGCCCGAGCTATACCGGATCACATACGACGGGTCGATCAACGACGAGCCGCACTATGTGGTGATGGGCGGGACAACCGACCCGATCAGTGCGGCGTTGAAGGAGTCTTACACCGAGAACGCAAGCCTGGGTGACGCGGTACGGATCGCGGTGAAGGCACTGGAGGCGGGCACCGGCAACGGGTCAGGCTCTTCCGAGCCGAGGACGCTGGGCGTTTCGACGCTCGAGGTTGCGATCCTCGATCAGAATCGGCCACGCCGCGCGTTCCGCAGGATCACGGGCTCGGCGCTGGAATCGCTTCTGCCGCAGCAGTCATAGCGGCTGAGCGGAGCGGGCCGTTCAGCAGCGCCGCCACTAGGGCCGCTTGTCGGCGAGCGCATTTTCAGGCTTTAGCGAATATTTTCTGGTCGATTAGCTTCGCCAATAACGATCTGAAATCGCGGCTATTTCCCCGTTGCCGACCAAACAGTCGGGGGTGCTGGTTGACCCGGATGCCAGCACGGTCATCGGCAGTGCTCAGCGTCGGTTTGCCAACCATTTGGCAATCGATTCCGGCGATAAGCACCGTACGTGCGCGGAACCCGCGGCGGCACGTTGCGGCAACCTTTACGTGTCCGAAAATTTTTGCTGATTTCGAACATTATTGTCGTGGGCGGCGTAGCTTTTGGCTGGTGGTCGGCGCAGCCGCCAAACATCACGGGGGAGACACCCACCCATGGGTCGGCACAGTGCAGTCACGGTGGGTAAGCACGCTGCGGCGCGAGCCGCGGCTCAGGGCAAGTTGCTGCTGGGCACATTTGCCTCGGGCGCGTTGGCGATGGGAGCACTGAGTTCGGCCGGGGTGGCGAGCGCTCCCTGCGCGCCGGCGTAGAGCATCAGCGTCGGCAAGGGCTGCGCAAGCACCGTGACCAGCATGGCCGTCGGGATAGGCCCGGCACCACAGCGGCGGCCAGCGGTGGCATGAACACCGCCATTTCGATTGGCCCTAACGCCAGGTCAACAGCAAAGGGCAATCAAGACATCGCCGTCGCGGTCGGCAGCGGCGCCAACTCAGCTGCATTGGGCAATGGCAACGCCGCCCTCGCGGCGGGCACGGATGCCGGTTCGGGTGCGTCGGGCCCTGGCAACGTCGCCGCCGTGGTCGGCAACCCCGGCCCCAACGCCTTCATGGGGACCACCGTCGCGAGCAAAGCACAAGCAGTCGGCACCTTGAACAGGTCCCTGGCCCTGGGCAACGGCACCTTGGCAGAGGTCAGTGCTGGCTCGACAAGCCCCCTGACCCTCGGTAACGGCATGGCGACGGTGGCCGGCAACGGCAGCACGGCAACCGTGGCTGGGGCCAACAAGTTCGCGCTCGCCCGAGGCACCAACAAAACCGTACAAAAGTAGGTTCGGCCCCTAGGCCGCGCGACGGCCGCGATGCGGCGCCGACTTCGGCGGACGCCGGGTCAGGTCACGTGCCGTGCCGCATTCGGTCCCGGTACGGATCAACAGGGATAGCACCCCCATCCGTGCGGGCCGGGCCGCCACGAATGCCGCGGCAGGCAACCCGCGTACCAGTAGTTGTAGCAGGCGAGTGGCGCCACGGCCGGGGTCGTGGTCGGCGGGTAAACGATCTCGTCACGCGACGTTTGGTGAGACGTTTGCGTACAGCCCGCCGACACCAGCGACCCCGTCGTGAGTGCCGCCGCGGCAACTGTCATCGCAACTTTTCGCACAGGGACACTTCCTCAATGCGCCTCAATGATGTTACGCCGGTCAGCGGCCACCCAGGCCGGGCGGGTTGACTCGCGGAACCCTGCGGCTACCGCAGGACCGAGGCGCCCGAACGGCACGTGGGCGAACGTTCCGGTGCCCTGGTAGTAGGGCGTGCGGGCGCACAGGTCAAGCTTCGGCGGCGCCGCGAACGCGCCTCACAGTGCCTGTCCGGGCACCATCGCGATCCCGTGCTCGACGCCGCACGGCGCCAGCACCACCATGTCGGTCTGCCGGCCGGGCTTCAGCGTCAGCACGTGCACGCTCTCGGTCTGAAAGCCGGTGCCGGGCCAGGCGATCAGCCGGGTGGGCACGCCGTGGATCTCGATCTCCACGCGGTCGTTCAAGCAGCCGATCGCGCCGGCCTTCCTGATATCTGCTGCGGTACGGTGTCGGGCCCGGAACGGATCAGAGAAGCGCGGCGGCAGCGGCATCGCTGGAAATCCTAGGTTGGGGCGACGCTCCGCGGCCGGGTTGAGCGCCGTGTAGTCGAAGTAACCAGTACGCTCAATTGGGTGCAGCGGCGAATCATGGGCATCGAGACCGAATTCGGTGTCACCTGCACGTTCCACGGACACCGTCGGCTGTCTCCCGACGAGGTCGCGCGCTATCTCTTCCGGCGGGTGGTGTCGTGGGGCCGCAGTTCCAACGTTTTCCTCCGCAACGGTGCCCGGCTCTACCTCGACGTGGGATCCCACCCGGAGTACGCCACCGCCGAGTGCGACAGCCTCGTGCAGCTGGTCACTCATGACCGCGCAGGCGAGCGGGTGCTTGAAGACCTGCTGATCGACGCCGAGCAGCGCCTGGCCGACGAGGGCATCGGCGGCGACATCTACCTGTTCAAGAACAACACCGACTCGGCCGGCAACTCGTACGGCTGCCACGAGAACTACCTGATCGTGCGGGCCGGCGAATTCTCCAGGATCTCCGATGTGTTGCTGCCGTTCCTGGTCACCCGCCAGCTGATCTGCGGCGCCGGCAAGGTGCTGCAAACGCCGAAGGCGGCGACGTTCTGCCTGAGCCAGCGCGCCGAGCACATCTGGGAGGGCGTGTCGTCGGCCACCACCCGTAGCCGGCCGATCATCAACACCCGCGACGAGCCGCACGCCGACGCGGAGAAGTATCGCCGGTTGCACGTCATCGTCGGCGACTCCAACATGTGCGAGACCACCACGATGCTCAAGGTCGGCACCGCCGCGCTCGTGCTGGAGATGATCGAGTCCGGCGTGGCGTTCCGAGACTTCTCGCTGGATAATCCGATCCGCGCGATCCGCGAGGTCAGCCACGACCTGACCGGCCGGCGTCCGGTTCGGCTGGCCGGCGGCCGGCAGGCCAGCGCGCTGGACATCCAACGGGAGTACTACTCGCGCGCGGTAGAGCACCTGCAAACGCGCGAACCCAACGCGCAGATCGAGCAGGTCGTCGACCTGTGGGGGCGCCAGCTGGACGCGGTCGAGAGCCAGGACTTCGCCAAGGTCGACACCGAGATCGACTGGGTGATCAAGCGCAAGCTGTTCCAGCGCTACCAGGATCGCTACAACCTGGAGCTGTCCGACCCGAAGATCTCCCAGCTCGACCTGGCCTATCACGACATCAAGCGTGGCCGCGGCGTGTTCGACCTGCTGCAGCGCAAGGGCCTGGCCGCGCGGGTCACCACCGACGAGGAGATCGAAGAGGCCGTCGACACCCCGCCGCAGACCACCCGGGCCAAGCTGCGCGGCGAGTTCATCAGCGCCGCACAGGAAGCCGGGCGCGACTTCACCGTCGACTGGGTGCACCTCAAGCTCAACGACCAGGCGCAGCGCACTGTGCTGTGCAAGGACCCGTTCCGGGCGGTCGACGAGCGGGTTAAGCGGCTGATCGCCAGCATGTAGGCCCTACGCTGGGACGCGTGGGGATCTCGAAAGTCGAGCGGCTGATGAACCTCGTCATCGCGCTCTTGTCCACCCGCAACTACATCACCGCTGAGCGGATCCGCCAGACGGTGTACGGCTACGCGGACAACGCCACCGACGAGGCGTTCTCCCGAATGTTCGAGCGCGACAAGAACGAACTGCGCGACCTCGGCATCCCGCTGGAGACCGGCAGGGTCTCGCGGCTGGACCCGAGCGAGGGTTATCGGATCAAGCGCGATGCGTATTCGCTTCCCGACATCGAGCTGACTGACGACGAGGCGGCCGCCGTCGCGGTGGCCACCAAGCTGTGGCAGTCGCCCGAGCTGATCACCGCCGCCCAGGGCGCGCTGCTGAAGCTGCGGGCCGCCGGGGTCGACGTCGACGCGCCCGACAGCGTGGCGATCACGTCGGCGTCGGCGCTGCCAAGCATCCAAGGATCGGAGTCCGTGCTTGCGATCCTGTTGTTCGCCATCGATTCCGGGCACGCCGTCCAGTTCCAGCACCGCTCGTCGCGGGTCGAGCCGTACAGCACGCGGACGGTCGAGCCGTGGGGCGTGGTCACTGACCGCGGCCGCTGGTATCTGGTGGGCCGCGATCGTGACCGCGACGCGATTCGCACCTTCCGGCTCTCCCGGATCGGGGCGGAGGTGACGCCCATCGGTCCTGCCGGTGCGGTCGGCAAGCCCGATGACGTCGACCTGCGGCAGATCGTCGCCAATGCTGTCGGCGAGGCGCCGACCGGTGTGGAGGCGCGGATCTGGGTTGCCGCCGACCGGGCGACCGCGTTGCGGCGCGCAGGCGTGGTCGTCGATCACGCGGTGCGGGGCGGACGGGACGGCGACGTGGTGGCGATCGACGTCGGCTCACTGGACCGGCTCGCGCGCGAAGTCGCCGGGTACGGGCCAGATGCGGTGGTGCTGGCGCCCGAATCGCTGCGCGACGAGGTGCTGGCGCGGCTGCGCGCCCAGGCCGGCGAGGTGCCGGCATGAGCCTCCAGACGCGGCTGGTCCGGCTGCTCAACATGGTGCCGTACTTTCAGGCCAACCCGGGGATCAGCGCCGCCGAGGCGGCCGCCGACCTCGGCGTCACCACCAAGCAGTTGATGGACGACCTGAACCAGTTGTGGATGTGCGGGCTGCCGGGTTACGGCCCCGGCGACCTGATCGACCTGTCGTTCTCCGAGGAGAGCATCGAGGTGACGTTCTCGGCGGGTATGGATCGGCCGCTGCGCTTGACGTCCCCGGAGGCGACGGCGCTGCTGGTGGCGCTGCGTGCATTGGTCGAGGTGCCGGGCATGGTCGATCCCGAGGCCGCGCGCAACGCGATCGCCAAGATCGAGTCGGCGGCCGGAGCGGGCGGCCGTGCGACGATGCCCGCCGCCGCGACTGCCGTCGAAAGCCCGTCGGCGGCGGCCGTTCGCGACGCGGTGCGCAGGCGCCGCGCACTGGAAATTCAGTATTATTCAGCGTCCCGTGATACGTCGTCGCACCGGGTCGTGGACCCGATCCGGATCGTGTTCGTCGGCGACCAGAGCTATCTGGAGGCCTGGTGTCGCGCCGCCGAGGGGGTCCGGCTGTTCCGGTTCGACAGGATCGACGAAGCCCGGGTGCTCGACGAGCCGTCGGCGCCGCCGCCCCCCGCCGTGCGGGAAGGCCCCCACACGTCGCTGTTCGACGCCGACCCGTCGCTGCCGTCGGCGACGCTGCGCGTCGCACCCGAGGCGTCGTGGATGTTCGACTACTACCCGATGCGGGTGCTCACCGCGCTGCCCGACGGGTCATGTCAGGCGGCGATGACGTACGCGTCCGAGGAATGGATGGCGCGGCTGGTGCTCGGCTTCGGATCCTCGGTGCAGGTGCTGGCGCCGGAATCGCTGGCCGACCGGGTGCGACGCAGCGCCGCGGCAGCTCTGCAGGCCTACGACGCCGCGACGCTGCGGTAGCATCGAGGCGACGTCTGGAGGTAATGAAATGGGCAGTCTCAGTCCTTGGCACTGGGCGATCATCGCCGTCGTGGTGATCGTGTTGTTCGGTTCCAAGAAGCTCCCCGACGCGGCCCGCTCGCTGGGCAAGTCGCTGCGGATCTTCAAGTCTGAGGTCCGCGAACTACAGAACGAGGGCAAGTCGCAACCGGCGCCGCCGCCTGCCACTCCGGTGCAGTCGGAGCGCGTTGAAAACCACGCGGAGAATCCCGCGCCTCCGGCTCCCGAGCAGACCCATACCGACGTCAAACCGGCCTGACACCGCACCCTCCACGTCCCGCCGTCAGGCGCGGCGGAACTGAACACCGCCCATGAAAACACCCGGTTTTATGCGTCGGCTCGACCCCCGTCGCCGCCGCAGCCGCGCCAACCCCGACGGGACGATGTCGCTCGTCGAACACCTCCGCGAGCTCCGTGCCCGCCTGCTGGTCTCGCTCGCGGCTGTCGGGCTGACCACGATCATCGGGTTCATTTGGTACAGCCACGGCCTGTTCGGGCTGGAAAGCCTCGGCGCTTGGTTGCGCCACCCGTACTGCTCGCTGCCCGCCTCCGCCCGGGCCGACATCAGCGCTGACGGCAGCTGCCGGCTGCTGGCGACCGCGCCGTTCGACCAGTTCATGCTGCGGCTCAAGGTCGGCATGACCGCAGGCATCGTGCTCGCCTGCCCGGTCTGGCTGTACGAACTGTGGGCGTTCATCACGCCCGGGCTCTACAAAAACGAGCGTCGTTTCGCCACGATGTTCGTCACCTGCGCGGCGGTGCTGTTCGTGGCCGGGGCGTTGCTGGCGTATATCGTCGTGTCAAAGGCGCTGCACTTCCTGCTGACCGTCGGGAGCGATGTTCAAGTGACCGCGCTGTCCGGCGACAGGTATTTCGGGTTCTTGATCAATCTGTTGCTGGTTTTCGGGGTGAGCTTCGAGTTCCCGTTGCTGATCGTGATGCTCAACCTTCTCGGCGTGCTCAGCTACGCGCGGCTGAAGCGCTGGCGGCGCGGGCTGATCTTCGCGTTGTTCGTGTTCGCCGCGATCGCCACCCCGGGGTCCGACCCGTTCTCGATGGTCGCGCTCGGCGCAGCGTTGAGTCTTCTGCTGGAGCTTTCGATTCAACTGGCGCGGGTACACGACAAGCGCAAGGCCAAGCGGGAGGCGGCCGAGCTCGCGGCTTTGCCCGACGACGAGGCCTCGCCCATCGAGGCACCCTCGGCGGTCCCCTCGCCGTCGCGGGTCGCGCCACCAGACGACGTCTAGGCAAGCGGTGGGTAGTACGGAGACAGCCGGTGACCAACTGGCGCAGTTCGCCGCGCTGCTGCCGTTTGAATTCGACCCGTTCCAGCGTCAGGCCTGCGAGGCGCTGGAACGCGGGCACGGCGTGCTGGTCTGCGCGCCGACCGGTGCCGGCAAGACGGTGGTCGGGGAGTTCGCAGTCCACCTGGCGCTTGCCGCCGGCCGAAAGTGCTTCTACACCACCCCGATCAAGGCGTTGAGCAATCAGAAGCACAACGACCTTGTCGGCCGTTACGGCCCCGAGCGGATTGGCTTGCTCACCGGCGACGTGTCGATCAACGGCGACGCGCCGGTCGTGGTGATGACCACCGAAGTGCTGCGCAACATGCTGTACGCGGATTCGCCCACGCTGGAGGGCCTTTCGTACGTCGTGATGGACGAGGTGCATTTCCTGGCCGACCGGATGCGCGGCGCGGTGTGGGAAGAGGTGATCCTGAACCTGCCGGAAGAGGTCCGGCTGGTGAGCCTGTCGGCGACGGTCAGCAATGCCGAGGAGTTCGGCGGCTGGATTCAGACCGTGCGTGGCGACACCACGGTCGTCGTGTCCGAGCACCGGCCGGTGCCGCTGTGGCAGCACACGCTGGTGGGCAAGCGGCTGTTCGACCTGTTCGACTACTCGGGGGGCGCCGGTCCCGACGAGGCCGGCCGCGGCACGGAGGTCAATCCGGCGCTGCTGCAGCACATCGCGAACCGGCGCGAGGCCGACCGACTCGCCGACTGGCGTCCCCGCGGCCGGGGCCGCAACCCGTGGTCCAGCCTCTACCGTGCGCCTTCACGGCCGGAGGTGGTTCGGCTCCTCGACGCGGACGCTCTGCTGCCGGCGATCACGTTCGTGTTCTCCCGGGCCGGCTGCGACGCGGCGGTGGCGCAGTGCCTGCGCTCGCCGCTGCGGATGACCGACGACGACGAACGCGAGCGCATCGCCGAGGTCATCGACCGTCGCACCGCCGAGCTTTCCGATGCGGATCTGACCGTGCTGGGCTACCACGAGTGGCGCGAAGGACTACTTCGCGGCCTGGCGGCGCACCACGCCGGCATGCTGCCGATCTTCCGCCACACCGTCGAAGAGCTGTTCACCGCCGGGCTGATCAAGGCGGTGTTCGCGACCGAGACGCTGGCGCTGGGCATCAATATGCCGGCCCGCACGGTGGTGTTGGAGCGGCTGGTGAAGTTCAACGGCGAGCAGCACGTCAAGCTGACGCCGGGCGAGTACACCCAGCTGACCGGCCGGGCGGGCCGGCGCGGCATCGACGTCGAGGGTCACGCCGTCGTGATCTGGCATCCGGACGTCGATCCGGTCGAGGTGGCCGGGCTCGCATCCACGCGCACGTTCCCGCTGCGCAGTTCGTTCTCGCCCACCTACAACATGACGATCAACCTGGTCCAACGGATGGGCCCGGAGCAGGCCCACCAGCTCCTGGAGCGTTCGTTCGCCCAGTACCAGGCGGATCGGTCGGTGGTGGGCCTGGTTCGGGGCGTCACCCGTGGCGAACAACTGCTTGCCCAGATCAAGGCAGAACTCGGCGACGAGACCGGTGACGGCGCCGAGGCGATCCTCGACTATGCGCGGCTGCGGGCGAAGATCACCGAGCTGGAACGCGCGCAGGCCCGATCGTCCCGGCTGCAGCGGCGCAGGGCCGCCAACGACGCGCTGTCGGCGCTGCGCCGCGGGGACATCATCTCGATCACGCACGGCCGGCGCGGCGGCCTGGCGGTGGTGCTCGAACCCGCCCGCGACTCGCAGGAGCCGCGGCCGCTGGTGCTGACCGAAAACCGTTGGGCCGGGCGGATCTCGTCCGCGGACTACTCGGGGGCGCCGCCGCCGCTGGGCTCGATGACGCTGCCCAAGCGCGTCGAGCACCGTCAGCCGCGGGTTCGGCGCGATGTTGCGTCGGCGTTGCGGTCGGCGGCCGTGGGTCTCCAGCTGCCCACCCGCACGAGTCGCGGCGGCGAGCCGGGCGCCGATCCCGAACTGCTGTCGCTTCGTGAGCAGTTGCGGCGCCATCCCGCTCATCGGATCCCCGACCGGGAAACGAAAGTCCGGCCGGCCGAACGGTATCTGCGCGTCGAGCGGGAGAACGAGCAGTTGCGCCGCAAGGTGGCCGCCGCGACGAACTCGCTTGCGCGCACATTCGACCGCATCGTCGGGCTGCTGACCGAACGCAATTTCATCAAGAGCGGCACCGACGACTCGCCCACCGTCACCCGCGACGGGCGGCTGCTCGCCCGGATCTATTCGGAGAGCGACCTTTTGGTCGCCGAGTGCCTGCGCAGCGGGGCATGGACGGGCCTCGGCGCGGCCGAACTGGCCGCGGTGGTGTCCGCAGTGGTTTACGAATCACGCGGCGGCGACGGGCCTGCGCCCCCGCGGCCGGCCGAGGTGCCGACGGTCCCGCTGCGGCGGGCGCTCGCGCAAACGGCGCGGCTGTCGGCGGCGGTTCGGGCCGACGAACAGAGGCACCGGATCAGCCTCAGCCGCGAACCCGACGAGGGGTTCGTCATTCCTATCTACCGCTGGGCGACAACGGGGGATCTCAGCGCGGCGTTGGCGGCAGCCGACACCACCGGAAGCGGAAGCCCGCTTCAGGCGGGCGATTTCGTGCGCTGGTGCCGGCAGGTGATCGACCTGCTTGACCAGGTGCGCGACGCCGCCGCTGAGAAGGCGGTGCGCAATGCCGCAAAGCGCGCGATCGACGATATTCGCCGCGGCGTCGTCGCAGTTGATGGCGGGTAAGGTGGCAGCCGACACCGACGCCGATGACAATGGGGCTGACGAAATGGAGACACGATGACCGGACCGCAGGGATCTGACCCGAACCCGCAGTGGGCACCGCCGCCGTCGGGCCAGCCTGGTGAGGGTCAGGAACAGCCGTCGGGGTCGTCGGAGGAACAGACCAGCCAGGAGCCCTGGCAGCAACCGCCGGCGTACACACCGCAGCAGCATCCGTCCTATCAGCCGCCCTCGACGTCGCCCTACGCGCCGCCGCAGCAGTACCCGGGCACCGAACAGTTTCCGCAGGTGCCCCAATACGGCCAGCCGGGCCAGTACGCGCAACCGGGCCAGTACGCGCAACCGGGCCAATTCGGGCAGCAACCCGAGTACGGGCAGCCGCCCGGGCAGTTCGGTCAGCCGGGCCAATACGGCCAGTTCCCCCCCTATGGCCAGCCGCCGGCTGCGGAGCAGGGGTCCAAGCGGTCGCTGGCCGTCATCGGCGGGGTCATCGGTGCATTGGCCGCGATCATCATCGCCGTGGTGCTGGTCCTGGGTTTCTGGAAGCCCGGCTTCTTCGTCACCACCAAGCTGGACGTCAGCAAGGCTCAGGCCGGGGTACAACAGATCCTGACCGACGAAACCAACGGTTACGGCGCCAAAAACGTCAAGGATGTCAAGTGCAACAACGGTCAGAACCCGACCGTGAAGAAAGGTGACACCTTCAACTGCGAGGTCAGCATCGATGGGACCAAGCGGCAGGTGACAGTGACGTTCCAGGACAACAGCGGAACCTACGAAGTGGGGCGGCCTAAATAGCCGCCGACGGCCTGAGCAGATCCGCCAGCGCAACGGCCAGCTGGTGCAGGTTCGTCTTCAGCGAGTAGGTACTGTCGACCGTCCAGTTCAGGATGCCCGTGGACAGCGCGCCCGTGATGATGTCGGCCAATGTCGCAGCGTCGTGCCTGGCACTGACTTCGCCACGCGCGACGCCCTCTTTCACCAGCTCGACGAAGGTGTCGTGTAGAACGAAGCCACGCTGCACGCCGTAGCCCGAAGTTGCCAGCATCTCGCCGATCAACTCGCGATAGGTGTCGCCGGATTTCGCCAGGGCCTTGCCGATGTCGTCGAAGACCCCGATCAGCCGGTCCGGTATGGGTTCGCTTGCTCGGGCGAAGACCACGTCGTGCAGGTTGACCAGGCGTCGCTCGGCCAGCGACCGCACCATGTCCTGGCGTGTCGCGAAGTGGTTGAAGAACGTGCGATTGGCAACGTCGGCACGTTCGCAGATGTCTTCGATCGTCGTCGCGGCGACACCCTGTTGCAGGAAGAGTTCGAAGGCGGCGGCAAGGATGCGTTCTCTGATTTCGCGCTTGCGTCGGTCGACCCGGCTCATGGCTAAAAGTGTATGCGCTGCAAGATTATAGTTCTATGAATACATGCAGTTACATGCAACGAAGCACAACTTCAAACCTGCGCGAGGCGCCACAGCGGAACCACCACGTCGGGGTCGCACTCCTCGTCCACGATCCATTTGCACATCCGGCGGATCGGCTCGATCGCATCCTGCGGCATGGCGACCGCCACACTGCACGCGTAGCCGAGGCTGGTGAGACGCTGTGCCCCGAAGAGCGGTAGCGTGTCCCGCAGAGACCGTTTCAGCGATTCCGGGTAGATACCGACGGTTTGGGTGTAGGCGGTGACCGCCCCGGTCACCTGGTCGATGCTGTCGACGGGGACCAGGTTGGCGACTCGGCCAGACAGCATCGGCGAGTAGTCAACGGCCTGGTCGAACTGCGAGACGATGATCGCGCCTTCCCTCGACTCACCACCGATGACCCGATACCAGTCATCGGTCATCCGGGACGCTTCGACGTGCTCGTAGAGGTCACTGCTCGGATACACCGGAGCGGTGCTGATGAACGACGGAAGTGCAGCCAGTTCCTCATAGATCATCTCGCCCAGCCGATTCGCGCTATCCAGGCCCGCGGTGTCGGTACCACTGAGCGCATAGATGACCCGCGCGTTCGCGCAGCCTTCCTGGTTGGCGACGCCGATGTCGACGGCGGCGCGGCGGGCCGCCTCGCGCATGGTGCTCTCGTCGACGAACGCCTCGGATCCGATGATGGTCGCGCTGCGCTTCGGGTCTAGGGCAATCAGTTCCAGCCCGGGCTGGATGTAGCGGGTCACGTGTTTGACGGACGCCAATCCACCCCAGGCAACGATCTTCTCGATGTGCTCGGGCCGGCACAGCGTTTCCTCGACAGCGACGTCACCGCCCTTCCAGTAGGCCACCGCAAGGTGTTTCGTGATCGGGTGGCCGGGGGCGACATCGGCCAGCGTGCGCGCGATCGCGATCGCGGTGAGCGGATCGTTCGAGGGCGCCTTGATGATGACGTCGCTTCGGGTGATCACCGATCGCAAGATGGTGACCGCCGACACCAGACCGCCGTTGCCGGCCGGAATGTGCAGCACCCGCGAACCGAACGCGCGCACCCTCAGTTCGCGGCCGTCCAGGAGCTTGTGCGCCACCCACCCGTTCAGATAGTCGAGTCCGACTTGGCTGTCGGCGATTTCGCGAACGTTGTCGCGGGCGAACAGCGGTCGCAGGATCTGATAGCTGTTCTTCAGCATCTCCGCCGGCAGCGGGTTGGCCAACAGCGATGCCTGATACGCCTCTTGCAGGTGCGCGTTGCGCTCGAACACCAGCGCATCGCCGAGGGCCTGCAGCACGTCGAGGATCTCGTCGAAGCTGAGCTCGTAGAGATCCGCCATCTGCGCCGGGCTGTGCAGTGGCAGCCGTGCGACGTGCCTGCTCATGTCGGGAGACCGGAATTCCGCGCTGCCGCTGCGGGTACCGAAGGACACGAGGTCATCGGTGATGACTTCGCCGCGCAGGAACAGCGGGACGGTGTACGCGCTGCTCACGACTCGAACGCCGTCATGAAGTTGACCGCTTCGTTGTGGACTTCGTGGGTCGCCGCGCACGTGATCCGGTCGTCCTCGACGCCGCGTTTCTCGCTGTAGCGGATGATGTCGTGCTCGAAGGCAACGCTGGACTGGCCGCAGGGGCAGTCCAGATCCCAGTCGATGGTGACCTCGTCGCCGGAAATGACCGCGCCCCAATGCGCCTTGAGCAGGACGTCGTAGACGGCCGCGCGGCCGGTCTGCACGTCCGTGCGGGGCAGCGGCTCGCTGGTGTCGGGATCCAGGACGAATGGGATGACCCAGGGCTGCACATGGTATCGGCCTTCGCCGCAGGCCCAGTGGAAGGCGCTCTGCTCCGAGAAGCCGTAGCCCTCCTGGATGCGCTCGACGCCGAGGAACTCGCGGATGGTGTCCATGTAGTCGTCCGGCAGGACGAAGCCTTTGGCGCCCCCACCGGTGAGGATCACCGAATCTTCAGCGAAGACGTCGCGCACGCCGCGGTCGAGTCCGGCTCTGGCGACGTCATACATGAGGTTGTACGTGCCGATCATGAAAACCCGCTTGTCGCGCAGCGTTTCGGTGATCTCTTTGAAGAAGGCGTCGAGTTCTTCGGGCTGACGCGCCTGCATCGCGATGAACTCGTCTTTCCGGGCGGCTAGCGCGGGATCGATCACCAGCCGGTCCAGCTCACCGCGAGAGGCGGCGGCGCGCATCTTCGACGCCAGGAACATCAGGTCGGTGTCGATCGCACCCGAATAGAGCGGATGGAACTTGCTCTCGTCCCCGCCGGTGAATCCTCGCTTGATCATCGCCGCGATCCGCAGATGACCGAGTTTGCCGCCGGCGAAGTTCGGCCAGATGACATCCACCTCGGGATTGCGCTCGGCTGGTGTCGGCTCCCTGCCGAAGGTCTGGAACAGGCAGATCTTCCACAGCTCCATGCCCTCACGCGCGCCGTGCTTGTCCTTGGGAATGATCGACAACGTGCCGGTCGTGCCGCTGGAGGTGATCACCTCCAGCGGGGTCTGCTCGTCAAGCCGGTCGATCCACTCGTCGATGCTGTCGCAGCCCTCGGTATCGACCGTCGACAGGTCGTGGCTGGTGAGCTTGTCGAGCCAGTTGGTCATCAGATCGAACCGCTTGTTGTCGATCAGCGCAGCCGGATACGACTTGAAGGCGGTGTGGGAAAACATCAGCGGCACAACGTCGTTGAACTCGTGAAGCTCGTCGATTCCCAGCCGGTCGGCGAGCTTGCGCAGCATCTCGATGCTTCCCCGGTGTTGCCCGAAGCGAATCGCCATGGCCTGCCGCTGCAGCTCTTCGAGTTCGACGCGGGGAATGCTGTGCATCTGGGTCAGAGAATGACCGAAGTAGTTGATCGGGTCGTCCATGAACTCCGTCACGGTCATATTGCAACCGTACGTAGTCTTGCAGTCTTCTGCAAGGCTGTAGTTATATGCAGGGCGCTTTTAGCCCGGCAGCCCGTCCAGCGCCTTCTGCAGCCTGCCGATCGACGAGGTCACGCCGTACGTCTTCGCCAGCTCGGCGACCTTCCTCGGGTGCGCGGCCGCCAGCGGGAGCGCGTCGGTGTCTGTGGAGAGCTCGACCGGGGAATCGGTGGCCACTCGCACGACGGGACCGGCCACGTCGATGTAGTCCTGCGCGTCGAGCAGCTTGCGCCGGAAAGCTTTGGGCAGCTTGGACTTCGGGTCGTGGGCGGCGGCCAGGATGGCTTCCAGCGAGCGGTATTGCGCCAGCAGCGTGGCGGCGCTTTTCTCGCCGATGCCCGCGACGCCGGGCAGCCCGTCGGACGGGTCACCACGCAACAGCGCTAGCTCCGCGTAGGCGGGGCCGGCGCGCTCGACGGGCACCCCGTACCGCTCCGCCACTTCCTCGGGCCCGAACATCGTCGCCTTGGTCAGGCCGCGGCCGAGGTAGAGCACCCGCACCGGCACGGGTTCGTCGGCCACCACCTGAAGCAGGTCGCGGTCTCCGCTGGCCACGACCACGCGATCGGTTCGCTCCGCGGCCGCCAGCGTGCCCAGCACGTCGTCCGCCTCGAAGCCCGCAGCCCCTGCCGTGGTGATGCCGAACGCGTCGAGCATCTCGAGAATCATGTCGACTTGCGGGGTGAGGTCGTCGGGAACCTCCTCGATGTCCGGCTCGCCATCGGGGTTCGGCTCGGCGACGCGGTGGGCCTTGTATGACGCGATGAGGTCCACCCGGAATTGCGGGCGCCAGTCGAGGTCCAACGCCACGACCAGGCGGGCCGGGCGCTCCCGCGTGATCAGCGCCGCGACGGTGTCGAGGAACCCGCGTAGTGCGTTGACCGGCCGGCCGGCCGGTGAGGTGATCGAAGACGGCACGCCGAAGTAGGACCGGAACCACATGCTGGCACCGTCGAGCAGCAGCAGGGGAGCGGGCATGACGTCATCCTGCCAGGCCCGTTGAGGCCGGCCAGTACCGTTGAGGTATGCCGCTTTACATCGACCGCATCGACCACGTGGTGCTCAACTGCCGCGACGTCGAGGTCACCGCCGACTGGTATGCCCGCGTGCTGGGGATGGGGCGCGAGATCTTCGGCGATGGGCGGCTGGCGCTGACGTTCGGGGAGCAGAAGATCAACGTCCGGCCCACCGGCGCGCCGAACTGGGAGACGGCCGCCGTCGATGAGCCGGGCTCACTTGACCTGTGCTTCATCGCGGAGGCGAGCGCGGACGCGATCGGCGCGCACTTGCGGGCGTGTGGCGTGGAGATCACGAACGGACCGGTCACCAAGATCGGCGCGCTGGGCCCGATGACGTCGCATTACTGCCGCGATCCGGATGGCAACCTGATCGAGATCGCCTGCTATCCGGACTGGGATTAGCCCTGCCACCAACCCCTGGAACTAACCTGAGTGCCATGAGTTCGAGCCGATTCGGCACCGACGTGTATGGCCGCCGGCTTCGCGACGCGGCGTCCGGCGCCGGGGCGGCCGGATTGGCCGGCCTGATCATCACCGCCGGCTACGACCTCCGTTACCTGATCGGTTCGCGGGCGCAGACCTTCGAGCGGCTCACCGCGCTGGTGTTGCCCGCGGCCGGGACGCCCACGGTTGTGGTGCCGCGGCTCGAACTGGCCGCGCTGAAGGAGTCCGCGGTGATGGAACTCGGCCTCGCCGTTGCCGACTGGGTGGACGGCGAGGATCCCTATCGTCTCGTGGTCGACGCGTTGGGTGGCGCACCGGCAGCGACCGCGGTCACCGACTCGATGCCGGCGCTGCACCTGCTGCCGCTGGCGGAATTGCTCGGCGTCACGCCGGTGCTGGCGACTGACGTGCTGCGGCAGCTGCGGATGATCAAGGACGCTGCGGAGATCGACGCGCTGCGTAAGGCCGGCGCGGCGATCGATCGCGTGCACTCCCGGGTGCCGGAGTTTCTCACGCCGGGCCGGACCGAGGCCGACGTGGCCGCCGACATCGCCAAAGCCATTGTTGCCGAGGGTCATTCGGAAGTGGCGTTCATCATCGTCGGCTCGGGGCCGCACGGCGCCGACCCTCATCACCAATGCTCGGACCGTGTGCTGCAGGCCGGCGATGTGGTCGTCGTCGACATCGGCGGCGCTTACGAGCCCGGGTACAACTCCGACTCGACCCGCACCTACAGCCTCGGCGAGCCCGACCCGGAAGGGGCGCAGCAGTATTCGGTGCTGCAGCGGGCACAGCAGGCCGCCGTTGCGGCGGTCCGTCCCGGTGTGACGGCCGAGCAGGTGGACGCCGCCGCCCGCGGCGTGCTCGCCGAGGCCGGGCTGGCTGACGTGTTTGTGCACCGCACCGGGCACGGCATCGGGCTATCGGTGCACGAGGAGCCCTACATCGTCGCCGGCAACACGCTCTCGCTGCAGGAGGGCATGGCGTTCTCCGTCGAGCCCGGCATCTACTTTCCCGGGCGCTGGGGCGCCCGCATCGAGGACATCGTCGTCGTCACCGCCGACGGGGCGGAGCCCGTCAACCACCGGCCGCATGAACTCACCGTCGTCCCGCTGGACGAGTAATCAGCCGGCGGAGCGGTCGAGCAGGTCCGACGAACCCAGCACCCGCTCCACCTGAATCTCGATGACCACCCGCCGCGGGTTTTCCCGCGGGGTGCGGTAGCGCTGGGCATAGCGCAGTTCAGCGTCCCGAACGGCTTCCTTGTCGGTGTTGACGCTTGCGCTGCCCTCCAGCGACAACCACCTCGCGCCGTCGACCTGGCTGAGCACCGCAACGCCGCCGCGCTGCGCGTTGACGGCCTTCTGCGAGCCGCCGGTCGTGATGACCCGTGCGATGTGCGTCTTCGGGTCGAATGTGAACCCAACGGCCACCACATGCGGCGAGTTGTCGGCGCGCAGCGTGGTGAGCATCGCGAGGTGGCGCTCGGTCAGAAATGCCAGCGCGTCGGTGGTGAGCCTGGTGGTCGACGGGTTCGCCATCGGTCTTCACGCTAGCGCAGGTAATAATCTCCAGGCGTGGACGACACGGGTCGGGAAGTGGTCGTGATTTTCGGCGGCCGCAGCGAGATCGGCGGCGAGCTGGCCGTCCGGTTGGCGCGTGGGGCGACCGTGGTGCTGGCGGCCCGTGATCCGCAGCGGCTCCAGCGTCAGCAAGCGGCGGTCCGCGCCGCCGGAGCCGACGCCGTGCACGTCACCGCGTTCGACGCCGACGACCTGGCGTCGCACGGCCCGTTGCTGGACACGATCACCGCCGAACACGGTCCCGTCACCACCGCCGTGCTGGCGTTCGGGATCCTGGGCGATCAGGCGCGCGCCGAGAAGGACGCCGACCACGCGGTGCAGATCGTGCACACCGACTACGTCGCACAGATCAGCCTGCTCACCCACCTGGCCCAGCGGATGCGGGCGGCCGGCCGCGGCAAGCTCGTGGTCTTCTCATCGGTCGCCGGCGTGCGGGTCCGGCGCGCGAACTACGTGTACGGCTCGGCCAAGGCCGGGCTGGACGGCTTCGCAAGCGGGCTCGCCGACGCGCTGCACGGCACCGGGGTGCGGCTGCTGATCGTGCGGCCGGGGTTCGTGATCGGCGCGATGACGGAGGGCATGAGACCGGCGCCGATGTCCAGCACGCCGTCCCAGGTGGCGGCCGCGACGGCCCGCGCCCTGGCCAAGGGGCGGCGCACGGTATGGGTGCCGTGGATGCTGCGGCCGGTGTTCTTCGGGATGCGGCTCCTCCCGCAGCCGGTCTGGCGGCGGTTGCCGCGATGATCGTCGTGGTCGGCATCGGCGCCGACGGAACCGCAGGACTGGCACCGGCCGCGCTGGCCGAGCTGCGACGGGCGTCGGCGATCTACGGGTCGCGCCGGCAGCTCGAGATGCTCGACGACACGGTGCCGGGGCAGCGGCGGGAGTGGCCGTCGCCGATGCTGCCCGTGCTGCGGTCGCTGCCCGACGGCGTGCACGTGCTGGCCAGCGGCGACCCGATGCTGCACGGCGTCGGCGGCACGCTGACCCGACTGTTCGGGCCCGAGCGAGTGCGGGTGCTGCCGCACGTGTCCAGCGTCGCGCTGGCATGCGCGCGGCTGGGCTGGAACGTCCACGACACCGAGGTGGTCAGCCTCCTCACCGCGGCGCCGCACACCGCGGTGCGCCGCGGCGGGCAGGCCGTCGTGCTGTCCCGTGACGGGGCCACCCCGGCCACGCTGGCGGGGTTGCTCACCGGCACCGGCCGCGGTGACACCCGCCTCACCGTGTTCGAACAGCTGGGCGGCCCCGCCGAACGCCGCCGCGACGCGACCGCCGCCCAATGGGCCGCCAACCCGC
Organism: uncultured Actinomycetota bacterium; assembly: GCA_963811535.1. Lineage (GTDB taxonomy): Bacteria > Actinomycetota > Actinomycetes > Mycobacteriales > Mycobacteriaceae > Mycobacterium. Next base: position 166,181 of record CAWERF010000007.1, read on the forward strand.
CGACCGACGTCGACGACCTCAACATCGTCGCCGCCCGCTACCTGCCCGACGAGCGGACCTCGCATCCGCCCGACGACGCGTTCTTCCACGACCGGCAGATCACCAAGCACACCATCCGCGCCGTCACGCTCGCGGCCTTGGCGCCGCGCCCCGGCGAGCTGCTCTGGGACGTCGGCGCGGGCTCGGGCAGCATCTCCGTCGAGTGGTCGGTGAGCCAGCCCGGTTGCCGCGCCGTCGCATTCGAACGCGACGAACGGCGTCGCGACCGAATTGCCCGCAACGCCGTCGCGTTCGGCGTCAGCGTCGAGGTTCGCGGCCCGGCGCCGGAAATGTTCGACGGCGCACCACCGCCGTCGGCGATCTTCGTTGGCGGGGGCCTGACCCAGCCGGGGCTGATCGACGCCTGCTGCGACCACCTGCGCGTCGACGGCCGGCTGGTCGCGAACGCCGTCACGGCAGAATCGGAAGCAGTTGTCACACAGTGGTTTGCACGCATGGGCGGGGATCTGCGGCGGTTCCAGCACTACCACGGCGAACCGCTGGGCAAGTTCACCGGCTGGCGACCGGCGATGCCGGTCACGCAGTGGGCGGTGACAAAGCGGTGACCGTCTACTTCATCGGCGCCGGACCGGGTGCGGCAGACCTGATCACCGTTCGGGGCGAAAGACTGCTGCGGCGATGCCCGGTGTGCCTGTACGCGGGGTCGATCATGGGTGAAGAACTGCTCGCGATGTGCCCACCCGATGCCCGGATCGTCGACACCGGGCCGCTGAACCTGGATCAGATCGTCGCCGAGATCGCCGGCGCCGACGCGGCCGGCCACGACGTCGCGCGCTTGCACTCCGGGGACCCCTCGCTGTACAGCGCGGTCGCCGAGCAGTGCCGCCGCCTCGACGCGCTCGGCATCGACTACGAGATCGTGCCCGGTGTGCCGGCGTTCGCCGCGGTCGCCGCCGTTCTGGGCCGAGAACTCACCGTTCCCGGTGTCGCCCAGACCGTCACCCTGACCCGGGTGGCGACGCTGTCGACCGCGATGCCGCCGGGGGAGGACCTTCAGACGCTGTCCGCGTCTGGCGGCACGCTCGTGCTGCACCTGGCCGCCGCCCAGATCGACACGATCGTTCCCGACCTGCTGGCCGGGGGCTATCGTGGCGAGACACCGTGCGCCGTAGTCGCTTTCGCGAGCCGGCCGGAGGAGGTCGTGCTGCGCGGCACGCTGGCCGACATCGCGGGGCAGATGCACGCCGCGGGCATCACCCGCACCGCGGTGATCGTCGTGGGCGACGTGTTGGCCGCCGCCGAATATCCCGACAGCTACCTGTATTCGGCCGCCCGGCGACGCAGCGGGCACCACTGATGCGGGTGCTGCTGCTCGGGGGCACCGCGGAAGCCCGCCAACTCGCGGCTACCCTCCATCCGGCCGTCGAGGTGATCAGCTCCCTGGCAGGTCGGGTGCCAAACCCCGCGCTGCCGGTGGGGAAGGTGCGCATCGGCGGGTTCGGAGGTGCAGACCCGTTTCGGCAGTACCTGTGCGACAACGAGATCGGGGCCGTCGTCGACGCGACCCACCCGTTCGCGTCCGCGATCACCGCGAGGGTCGCGCGGGTGTGCGCCCAGATCGGCATGCCGCATCTGGTCCTGACGCGCCCGGCCTGGGAGCCCGGTGACGCGCAACTGGTGTCGTCAACCGGGCAGGCCGCTGAAACCATTGAAAAGCAACGCTATTCGCGGGTATTTCTGACGACAGGTCGTTCGGAGGTGGCGGCGTTCTCCGACAGTGACGCCTGGTTCCTGATCCGGGTCGTCACCGAGCCCGACCCGCAGACGCTGCCGCGCCGACACACGCTCCTGCTGTCGCGCGGGCCGTACCGCTACGACGACGAACTCGCGCTGCTGCGCGAGTACCGCATCGACGCGCTCGTCACCAAGAACAGCGGCGGCGAACTCACCCGAGCCAAGTTGGATGCCGCGGGGGCGCTGGGTGTCCCGGTCATCATGGTCCAGCGGCCGCCACTACCCGACGGCGTCGCCACCGTCGGTAGCGTGGACGAGGCCACCGATTGGGTGAACCGGCACGCTCGGTAACCCGCCTACTCGCCGAGGATCCGCCGCCGCTGGGTCTCGAACTCCTCATCGGTCAGCGCACCTGACGCGTGCAGGTCGGACAGCGTCTCGAGTCGGTCGTCGGTCGGGACTTCCGCAGGGGGCGGGTAGCTTTGAGCCGGTGTTTCCGGCAGCTCCGACACGAGTACCGGGGTGCTCATCGCCCGCGGCCGCCTCGTTCTGCGCCTCAGCAAGAAGACCGGCAGCGCCACCGAGGTGATGATGATCGCGATCAGTGGGCCGAACACGATCCAGCTGAACGGGCCGCCGCGGCCCGAAGTGTGCGACCAGTTCCAGAAATGGTGTCGCCGCCGCCGCACGGGATAGTCGGTACGTGTCGACCCGTGGAACTGCGCGTACCGCGTCAAGCTCGCGGGCGCCGTGGTTTCCGTCTGGGCGCTCAACGAGATTTGCGGCTGATCGGCGGGCTCGACGACGAGCGCCGTAAACATCAGCCCGGCCAGCAGCGCGACCGTCGCCGCCGCCGTCAGCAGAGCGCGCGCCGCGCGGGCCGAGGGAGTGCCGCCACTCATGGCGGGAAAGTCTATGGTCAGGCCGGGTAGCGGCGCGGGGTAAACACGCAATCCCCACAATCCCCGAGGTACCACTGCGTCTGCGATGAGCCCACGATCAGCAAGCAGCGCATGTCCACGGCCGCCGGGTCGAGGTCGGCCAGCCGCACCACCCGCACGTCTTCTGCCGGCCCCGACACGTCGCGGCCGACCACCACCGGCGTGCCCGGATCGCGATGCTCCAGCAGCAGATCCCGCATCGCACCTACCTGCCAGGTACGGGTGTTCGACGCCGGGTTGTAGATCACCAGCACCATGTCCGCCATGGCCGCCACGGTCAGCCGCGCGGCGATCACGTCCCACGGCTTGAGCCGGTCCGACAGCGAGATCACCGCGTAGTCGTGGCCCAGCGGCGCGCCGACCCGGCTCGCCACCGCCTGCGCGGCCGTCATCCCGGGCACCACCCGCACCCGAACCGCCGGCCACTGCTTGGCCTCCTCGAGCAGCGCGGTGGCCATCGCGAACACACCCGGGTCGCCGGAGGACACCACCGCGACCGCCTGGCCCCGCTCGGCCAGCGTGCAGGCCAGCCTTGCCCTGGCCAGCTCGTCGGTGTTGTCGCTGGGATGGCGGCGCTGTCCGGCGCGGTGCGGCACGCGGTCGAGGTACGGCCGGTAGCCGATCAGGTCGGTCGCCGCGGCCAGTTCGCGGTGGCTTTCCGGTGTCATCCAGTCGAGGTGGCCGGGGCCCAGGCCCACCACGGCGACGGTGCCGCGGTCGCCGACCCGGCGCCGACCGCCGGCGACCAGGGCCAGCGAGAAGTACGGCACCGTCGTGTCGTCTACGTCGGCGGCAGGCAGCACCCGCTGCCCGGGCGTGCTGGCGCGTTCGACGTACAACGCGTCGTCGATGCGCCCTGACAACGAAAGCGCCTCGCGCACAGCGCGGTACGAGCGTCCCAGCTTCATCACCACGGCCGCGTCGGTGTCGGCCAGGCGACGGGCCATTTCCCCGACAGGCAGCGTGGCGGGCAGCACGGTGAGCGCTTCGTCGCCCTGCACCAGGGGTGTCGCGGTAGCCGCCGACGCCGCGCTGACCGATGTCACACCGGGCACGATCACCGCGTCGAACCGCTCGGTCAGCCGAGCGTGCATGTGCATGTAGGAGCTGTAGAAGAGCGGGTCGCCCTCGGCCAGTAACGCGACGTTGCGGCCCGCGTCGAGGTGCGCGGCGATCCGTTCGGCCGCCTGCTGGTAGAACTCCTCCATCGCGCCGTCGTAGCCGCCGGGGTGATCGGCGGTCTCGGTCGTCACGGGGTAGACCAGGTGTTCCTCGATCTGGCCGGGCCGCAGGTACGGCTCGGCGATGCCGCGGGCGATGCTGCGGCCGTGGCGGGCGCTGTGGTAAGCCACCACGTCGGCCTCGCCGATGACCCGCGCGGCCTTGATGGTGACCAGCTCCGGATCGCCGGGCCCGAGCCCGACACCCCAGAGTGTGCCGCGCCGGGTCATGCGCTCCCGCCGGCGATCGCGTTGACTGCGGCGGCGGCCATCGCGCTACCGCCGCGTCGGCCCCGCACCAGCAGGTAGGACATGTCTCGCGGGCGGTCGATCAGTTCCTGTTTGGATTGCGCCGACCCGACGAAACCGACCGGACCGCCCAGCACCGCCGCAGGCACCGGCGCGCCGTCGTCGAGCAGCTCCAGCAGCCGGAACAGCGCGGTCGGCGCGTTGCCGATCGCGAGCACCGCGCCGCCGAGCCGATCGGCCCACAGCTCCATCGCCGCTGCCGAACGGGTCGTGCCGACCCGCAGCGCCAGGTCGGCGGCCCGCGGATCGGCGACCAGCGACACCACCTCGTTGGCGGCCGGGAGCCGGGTGATCCCCGCGGCGACCATCGACGAGTCGCAGAGCACCGGCGCCCCGGTAGCCAGCGCCGCTCGGCAGACCGCGACGACGTCGACGGTGTAGGCGATGTGCTCGGCGACGTCGACCTGCCCGCAGGTGTGGATCAGCCGCACCACCACCGCAGCCACGTCCTCGGGAAACCGCGACAAGTCGGTTTCGGCCCGGATGGTCGCGAACGACTGCCGGTAGATCTTGGCGGCGTCGCGAATGTAGTCGAGCACGGGCCTCAATCTACGGCTACCCGCGCAGCCGCCGGTATCCGTCACCGGTCGCGACCAACACCTCGCCGGTGGGCGGGCTGCCGCAGGCGCGTTCGCACCCGACGTAGTGCCGGTGCGGACCGTCGGTGGTCGAGGACGCCGCCGCGGCATCGGCCCGCACGTCGGCGGCGGCGTGCTCACAGCCCGGGCTGCCGGTGCATGCGCTGACGTTTAGCCACCGCGAATTCTCGTCGAACACCAGGCCCAGCGGCGCCAGCACCCGCAGCGCGGCGTCGGCCACGCCCTCCTCCAGGTCGAAGACCAGCACCGAGCGCCACGGGGTGATCACCATCGGTGCACCGATCGCCGCGAGGTGCTCCGCAGTGCGGGCCCGCAGCACGCCCAGCGGCACCGCGGCGCCCAGCGCGACGCGTCCGTCGTTCTGCGGTATCCATCCCACGGGCGACCGGGTGACCGCAGGCCAGGTCGCGCCGGGCAAACCGGAGACATTCAGCCCGTCCAGCAACGGCGCCACGTCGCTCATTTCCGCTATGCGCCAAGCCTTTCCGCGAGCCTTCGCGAAACGTGCCGCAACCGTCACGAGCGTGGGCACCACCTCCGGCGGTGACAACCTTACGCCGGTGTCGCGCCCGGCCAGCAGTAACGCGGCGTCGTCACCGAGTACGTGGGCCCCCGCATCGGCACCCAACCCCGACACGTCGCCACGGCCGTCATCGACCGCGAGCCAGAACCGCCCGGGCAGTGCCGCCAATGCCGGCTCGGCCCGGATCGCGGCATCCAGGGCGCCGATCCAGCCGCGGATATCAGCGTGAGCGCCGACGCGGCCCGACAGCGGCGAAGCGACGATGTTGCGCACCCGCTCGTGCGTCGGCGACGGCAGCAGACCCGCCGCGGCCACCGCGTCGGCCACCGCCGAGGCGTCGGTGATGCCGCGGATCTGCAGGTTTCCCCGCGACGTCAGCTCCATCGCGTCGGCGCCGAACCGCAAGGCCGTCGCCGCCAGCGCCTCGAGTTGCTCGGCGGTGATCACGCCGCCGGGGAGCCGCACACGCGCGAGCGCCCCGTCGGCGGCCTCGTGCATCTGCAGCGCACCCGGGCAGGTGTCGTGGTCGCGGGCCCGGGTCATCCACCCACGGTATCTGTGCGCCCGGCCACGCACGACGTGCCACGATAGGGACACGTTCCGCGATGGCGGTGAGCGTCCAGTGAGTGGTGTGCCGATGCCGGGTAGCGAGAAGGCGACGGGGCGACTGGTCGCCCTGGTCGCCCTGCTGCTCCTCGCCGGCGTTGCGCTGCGCGGATACCTGCCCGGCGACGAGCCTGCGCCGCGCCAGCAGTCGACAGGCAGCCCGGCCTCGCTGTTCGCCGTTGTCGCTGTGCTCGGCGTTTCGCTGGTGATCGTCGCGCTCGCGATCATCGCGTGGCTTCGGACTCCGCGGAAGCGCGCTCCCGCCCCGCACGACCTGCCGCGCGAATTCGGCAGCGACCGTGAGCGGCCGAAATGGCGGTTCCTGCTGATCTGCCTCGGTGTGTTCCTCATCTGGCTGCTCGTCGTCGTGCTGCTGATGCGACTGACCGGGCATCCGTGGGGCATCGGTCAAAGTCACCCGCCGACCGCGTCGCCTCCGGCGCCGCGCGGCGAGCGCGCCCCGCCTCCCTCGGCGCCGAACGACACTGGCGGCGACGTGTTCTGGTACCTCGCCGCGACCACGGCGGTCATGGTCCTGCTGCTGGCCGCCGCGGCGGTCGTGGCGATCCGGCGGCGCCTGCGCGTCCCACCACGTCGACCCGCCGCCCGAAACGCCCCGCCCGCACCGATAGCCGCGGGACCCGAGTCGCTGGCGCTGGCCGCCGAACGGGGGCTGGCCGAGATCGAAGACCTCAGCCGTGAACCCCGGGAGGCGATCATCGCGTGCTACGCGGCGATGGAGCGCGCGCTTGCCGACGCTCCCGGGGCGATGCCGCAGGACTCCGACACGCCGTCGGAGGTGCTGGCCAGGGCCGTCGAACACCACGCGATCCATCCCGGCACCGCGACGGAGTTGGTCGACCTGTTCGCCGAGGCTCGGTTCAGCGTGCACGTGATGAATGAACGACACCGCGAGACCGCCGTCCGGGCGCTTCAACTGGTCCTCGCCGAAGTGCGGAGCGTCGCATGAAGCGAAGCGACGCGGCGAAGTGGATCGCGGGCGGTTTTTTCCTGGTGGTGGCCGTGGAGGTGCTGGCGATCGTCACGGCACATCACCGCTACGTGCTGATGGCTTCCGGCGCGGCAGCGGCCGTGGTGCTGCTGGCCGGGCGCCGGCTCCTGGGCGGCGATACAGACTCGGGACCGTCCGAGCAGGTCGACGAAGAGGGGGCGGAATCGATGCGGCGGTGGATATCTCGCACCGAGACGATGATCCGCTGGGCCGATTCCAGCCGAGCGGACTGGGATCGGCATCTGCGTCCCAGGCTGGCGAGGGAATTCTTCATGGCCACCGGCCAACGGCAGGGCAAGGATCCGGCCGCGTTGCAAGCCACCGGGCGGATCGTGTTCGGCGACGAACTGTGGCAATGGGTTGATCCGTCGAACGTCGCGTACGGCGCCGCCCATCAGCCCGGTCCGGGCCGCGGGGCACTCGAGGCGATCCTGGAGCGATTGGAGCGGCTATGACGATGCCGACGACGGCCACCACCGCCAACTCGGAGGCAGTGCTCGACGAGATCGAACGGGTGGTGGTGGGGAAGCGGTCCGCGCTGACGCTGATCCTCACCACCGTGCTCGCACGCGGGCACGTGCTGATCGAGGACCTCCCGGGCATGGGTAAGACGCTGATCGCGCGCTCCTTCGCCGCGGCGTTGGGCCTGAACTTCACCCGCGTGCAGTTCACGCCCGATCTGCTGCCCGCCGATCTGCTCGGCTCCACGATCTACGACATGCAGTCGGGGCGTTTCGAGTTCCGCCGCGGGCCGATCTTCACGAACCTGCTGCTCGGCGACGAGATCAACCGGACGCCACCCAAGACCCAGGCAGCGTTGCTGGAGGCCATGGCCGAATGCCAGGTCAGCATCGACGGCGAAACCCACAAGCTGCCACAGCCGTTCATCGTCCTGGCCACCGACAACCCGATCGAGTACGAGGGCACGTATCCGTTGCCCGAGGCGCAACTCGACCGGTTCGCGGTCAGGGTGGAACTGAAGTACCTCACCGAGCGCGACGAGACCTCAATGTTGCGCCGCCGCCTCGACCGGGGCTCGGCCGAACCGGCGGTGAATCAGGTCGTCGACGCGCACGACCTGCTCGCGATGCGCGAATCGGTGGAGCAGGTCACCGTGCACGAAGACGTGCTGCACTACGTGGTTTCGCTCGCGAACGCCACCCGGACTCACCCCCAAGTCGCGGTGGGGGCCAGCCCGCGAGCCGAGATCGACCTGGTTCAACTGGCCAGGGCGCGTGCGCTTCTGTGTGGGCGCGACTACGTGATCCCCGAGGATGTCAAGGCTCTCGCGGTTCCGGCGATCGCGCACCGGATCAGCCTGCGGCCCGAGATGTGGGTGCGCAGCATTCATGGTTCGGACGTCGTCGCGCAACTGTTGCAGCGGCTGCCGGTTCCCCGGGCGCACGGGCGGACTCAGTGATCGGCCACCTGCGTGGATGACGCTCGCCACGCCGAAGTCGAACTGCGTTGGCGCGCATCACCGCTGACGCGGGCGATTGCTACATGCGCGGGGGTGGCCTTCGCTGCCGCGCTGGTCGCATCGCGCTGGGAGCTCATTGCGTTCGTGGCGCCCTTGCTGGGCGTGCTGTGCACGGTCTATTGGCAGCGGCCGCTGTCGAGGGTCTACGTGCACGCCAAGCCGGACCTGCTGCGCTGCTTCGAAACAGAACGGACCGAGACGACCGCGTGGGTGTCGGCCGACACCGGCGACGTGGCGGTTGATCTGGATGTGTCCGCCATCGACGGTATGGAACTCGAGGTCCTCGAGGGCAGTTCGAGCGAACTGAAGAAGGTGGCGGCATCGGCGCAGCGCTGGGGCCGATACCCGATACGCGCTCGAGTGGACGCGATGTCTCGCGGTGGGCTGCTGGCCGGAACCGCGACCGTGGACGTCGCCGAGATCTTCGTCTTCCCGGTTGCCCCACCACAATCCACCGGGATACCGCGGACGGAGTTGCCCGATCGGCTCGGCACCCACCTCACCCGTCACATCGGCCCGGGCGTCGAATACGCCGACATCCGCGCCTACCTGCCCGGAGACCAACTGCGAACCATCAACTGGCCGGTGAGCGCACGGCGCGGAAGCCTGCACGTCACCGAGCGACTGACCGACCGCGCAGCCGACGTGGTGGTGCTGATCGACATGAGCGCCCAAGCCGCAGGACCGGCCACGGCGGCCACCGAACGAGCCGCATCCGGCGCCGCTCAAGTCGTGCAGACCGCGCTGAAAAACGGTGATCGTGCCGGCATCGTCGGGCTCGGAGGACGCCGGCCGCGGTGGCTCGGCCCCGACATCGGGCGGCGCCAGTTCTACCGCATCCTCGACACGATGCTCGGCGCCGGCAGCGAATTCGAAACCACCACAGGCACATTGGCGCCTCGAGCGGCCGTGCCCCCCGGGTCGCTCGTCGTGGCCTTTTCGACGATGCTCGACACCGAGTTCGCCCTGGCGTTGATCGACCTGTGCAAACGCGGCCACACCGTGGTGGCCGTCGACGTCCTCGAGGGCGCACCGTTTGCGGACCGACAGGACGCGATCGTCGAGCGGATGTGGGCGCTGCAGCGGTCTGCAATGTATCGCGACATGAGCGTGATCGGCGTCGACGTGATCGCGTGGCCGCAGCAGGTGACGCTGGATCAGTCGATGCAGCTCGTGCCGGAACACAATCGTGCGGCGCCGAGGCGGCGATGACATGACTGGCCCTCAGCCGGCCCCCCTCGCCTTCTCGACCGTTTTCGGGATTCTGATGGCCGCGGCCGCCGCCGAGCGCGCCGACGGCCTCGGCCTCGTCGCGGCGGCATTCGCCGTGGCCGCCGTGTTCGTCGGGCTGCGATTCCGCACTGCGGCAACGGTCGCGGTGCTGCTCACCGTGTTGGCGATCGTGCTGTCCGAGCCGCCGGTGTTGTTCGCGGCCCTGTCGGGGCTGTCGGCCACCGCCTACCTGGTGCTGCGGCACGCGGTGCACGCCGGTGTGGTCACCACAACCTGGCCGACCGTGATCGGCGCGATCGGGTTCACCGTCCTGGGCGCGGTTGCCGCATCGGTGCCGCTCCATTTGCCCTGGTTGCCGGTGTTGGCGCCGCCGGCGGCGGTGGCGATTTTCGCTTTGGCCACCCGCCCGTTCCTGGGGCAGCGCCGGATCGAGCCGCGAGAGTAACGCGCCCGTCAAACGCAGGTAGTGGATTACTCGCGACTGTCGGTGCCAGCCGACCGTACGTTGCTCGCATCGGCGAACGGATCACCGGTCGCGAAAAGTGCACCGCCAGGAGCAACATCCATGACAATCCAAGCCGCACCGGACGACGGCGAACATACCGACGACGCACCCGAGTTGGCGGTCGCCGAACAATTCCAGCCCGACATCGCCGAACAGGCGGCGGGGCCGGCGCCTGTCCTGATCACCGAGCGGGAGGTCCTGTTTTGCACGGCCGCCGCCCTGCCGCCGCAGCCCGAGAGACGAGCCTCGTGGTGGATCGCCGCCCTGCATCGCGCATTCGCCGCGTCGCCGTCGCAACCGCGTCGGGCGCGCAAGCACTATCCGCGACGTTCGCCCGGTTACTTGGAAAGCAGTCTCATCTCGCGAGATGGACACCGGCTTTGATCGCGTTGATGCGCTGGTCCAGGCGTACCCGATCGACGTCACTGCGGTAGGAATGGTGGGTGCCAGAGCCCACCGTCCTGCTGCTGTCGACGTCTGACACCGACCTGATCACGGCCCGGTCCAGCGGCGCAGGTTACCGCTGGGCGAACCCGTCGCGGATCCTGCTCGACGACCTGCCCGACCTGTTGGACGGCATCGACATCGTCGTGATGCGCATACTCGGCGGCTACCGGGCGTGGCAGGACGGCATCGACGCGGTGACGGCCAGTGGGGTGCCGGCGGTCGCCGTCAGCGGCGAGCAGGCCGCCGACGCGGAGCTGATGGACCACTCGACGGTTCCGGCCGGGATCGCCCTGCAAGCCCACCTGTACTTGGCCCACGGCGGCGTGGAAAACCTGCGTCACCTCCACGCGTTTCTGTCCGACACCGTCTCGATGACCGGACTCGGATTCGCGCCCCCGGCCGCGACACCGACATGGGGAGTGCTGGATCGGCCGTCCGCCGCCACTGAAGGGCCGGCGATCGCCGTGCTGTACTACCGCGCGCAGCAGCTGGCGGGAAACACCGGATACGTCGAGGCACTGTGCCAGGCGATCGAGCGCGCGGGCGGCCGCGCCCTTCCGTTGTATTGCGCATCGCTGCGCACCGCCGAGCCGCAGTTGCTCGAGATGTTGGCCGCCGCCGACGCGATGGTGGTGACCGTGCTGGCCGCCGGCGGCGCCGTCCCGGCGACGGCCGGAGCCGGCGGCGACGACGACGGCTGGAGCGTTGCCCACCTCGCCGCGCTCGACGTCCCGATCCTGCAGGGCCTGTGCCTGACCAGCTCGCGCGCCGACTGGGCGGCCAACGACGACGGGCTCAGCCCGCTGGACGTCGCGACGCAGGTCGCGGTGCCGGAGTTCGACGGCCGGATCATCACGGTCCCGTTCTCGTTCAAGGAGATTGACGACGAGGGCCTGATTTCCTACGTGCCCGACCCGGAGCGATGCGCCCGGGTGGCGGGCATCGCAGTGCGGCACGCCAGGCTGCGCGGGATCCCGGCCGCCGACAAGCGGGTGGCGATCGTGTTCTCGGCCTACCCGACCAAGCACGCCCGCATCGGCAATGCCGTTGGGCTCGACACCCCTGCCAGCGCGGTTGCCCTGCTGGGGGCGATGCGCGACCGGGGCTACCGGATCGGCGACATCCCTGGCCTGGACGCCGAGGACGGTGACACGCTGGTCCACGCCCTCATCGAGCGCGGTGGCCAAGACCCCGACTGGCTCACCGACGGCCAGCTCGCAGGCAACCCGATCCGGGTGCCCGCCGACAGCTACCGGGCCTGGTTCGACACCCTGCCCGCCGAGCTCAGCGAACGGGTCGTTCAGCATTGGGGCCCGCCACCCGGCGACCTGTTCGTCGACCGCGGCGACATCGTGATCGCGGCGCTGCAGTCGGCAAACGTCGTCCTGATGGTGCAGCCGCCGCGCGGCTTCGGCGACAACCCGGTGGCGATCTACCACGACCCCGACCTGCCGCCCAGCCACCACTACCTGGCCGCCTACCGCTGGCTGGGCTCGCCCCGATCGGCGGGAGGCTTCGGTGCCGACGCGATCGTTCACCTCGGCAAGCACGGCAACCTCGAATGGCTGCCCGGCAAGACGCTCGGCATGTCGGCCGCGTGCGGGGCCGACGCCGCGTTGGGCGAGCTGCCGCTGATCTACCCATTCCTGGTCAACGACCCCGGCGAGGGCACGCAGGCCAAGCGACGCGCACACGCGGTGCTCGTCGACCACCTGATACCGCCGATGGCCCGCGCCGAAACCTACGGCGACATCGCACGACTGGAGCAGCTCCTCGACGAGCACGCGGCGATCGCCGCGCTCGACCCCGCGAAGCTGCCCGCGATCCGCCAGCAGATCTGGACCCTGATCCAGGCCGCCAAGATGGACCACGACCTGGGTCTGGCCGAACGCCCGGGCGACGAACAGTTCGACGAGATACTTCTGCACCTCGACGGCTGGCTGTGCGAGATCAAGGACGTGCAGATCCGCGACGGTCTGCACGTGCTCGGGCAGGCGCCGGCCGGCGAGCAGCAACTCGACCTGGTGCTGGCCATCCTGCGCGCCCGGCAGCTGTGGGGTGGCGAACAGTCTGTGCCGGGTCTGCGTCAGGCGTTGGGCATCGCCGAGGACGGCACGGACGACCGTGCGGCCGTCGACGCCGCGGAGTTCCAGGCCCGCAGGCTGGTCGCGGCGCTGCAGGCGCGCGGCTGGGACCCTGACCGCGTCGACGAGATCACCGACAACCCCGACGTGGCCGCGGTCCTGCGGTTCGCCGCGGCGGAGGTGGTGCCGCGGCTGGCGGGGACGTCGGGGGAGATCGACCAGGTGCTGCGCGCCATGGATGGTCGCTTCATCGCCTCCGGCCCGTCGGGCTCCCCGCTGCGCGGGCTGGTCAACGTGCTGCCGACCGGACGCAATTTCTACTCCGTCGACCCGAAGGCGGTGCCGTCGCGGCTGGCGTGGGAAACCGGTGCGGCGATGGCCGATTCGCTACTGGCCCGCTACCGTGACGACTATGGCCGTTGGCCCGAATCGGTCGGGTTGTCGGTGTGGGGGACATCGGCGATGCGCACCGCCGGTGACGACATCGCCGAAGTACTTGCGCTGCTTGGTGTTCGGCCGCTCTGGGACGACGCGTCCCGCCGGGTCACCGGCCTGGAACCGATCCCGATCGCTGAGCTCGGGCGGCCCCGCATCGACGTCACGGTCCGGATCTCGGGATTCTTCCGCGACGCGTTCCCGCATGTCGTGACGATGCTGGATGACGCGGTCCGGCTGGTTGCCGCCCGGGACGAACCCGCAGAGCACAATTACATCCGTGCCCACGCCCAAGCCGACCTCGGCGAGCACGGCGACGAAAGGCGCTCTACTACAAGGATATTCGGCTCCAAACCCGGCACCTACGGGGCGGGACTGCTGCAGCTGATCGACAGCCGCAACTGGCGGGACGACGCCGACCTCGCGCACGTGTACACGGCCTGGGGCGGGTTCGCCTACGGCCGGGAGATGAACGGCAGGCCCGCGACCGATGACATGAACCGCCAATATCGGCGAATCGCGGTGGCCGCCAAGAACACCGACAGCCGCGAGCACGACATCGCCGACTCCGACGACTACTTCCAGTACCACGGGGGCATGGTGGCAACGGTGCGCGCGCTCACCGGGCGGGATCCGGCGGCCTACATCGGCGACAACACGCGCCCCGACGCGGTGCGCACCCGCAGCCTGTCCGAAGAGACGTTGCGGGTGTTTCGTGCCCGCGTGGTCAACCCGCGCTGGATGTCGGCCATGCGCAGGCACGGTTACAAGGGTGCTTTGGAGATGGCGGCCACGGTCGACTATCTGTTCGGCTACGACGCCACCGCGAAGGTGATGGCCGACTGGATGTACGAGCAGCTGTCCGAGCAGTACGTCTTCGACGAGGTCAACCGCAAGTTCATGGCCGACGCCAACCCGTGGGCGCTGCACGGGATGGCCGAGCGGTTGCTGGAGGCGATCGGCCGTGGCATGTGGGCGCAGCCGCGCCCCGACACCGTCGACGCTCTGCGCCGTGTCCTGCTCGAGACCGAGGGCGCCCTCGAGGCGTGATTCCGGCTAGGTTGAACCCGTGACGACGACATTCGCGGACGTCTCCAAGGCCCGCTATCTGCTGCTGACGACATTCACCAAGGACGGCAAACCCAAACCCACACCGATCTGGGCCGCGCCCGACGGTGACCGGTTGCTCGTCATCACTGAGGAAAAGTCCTGGAAGGTCAGGCGGATTCGCAATACGCCGCGGGTCACCATCGCCGCGTGCGACATGCGCGGCAATCCGAAAAGCGAGGCGGTCGAGGCCACCGCGACCATCCTCGACAAGTCGGAGACGGACAACGTCTACCGCGCGATCGGTCAGCGCTACGGGGTCGTCGGCAAGGTGTTCAACCTGTTCAGCAAGTTACGGGGCGGCGCGCAGAAAAACGTCGGCCTGGAATTGAAGGCGGCCGGCTAGGAACCCCGTCCCGTGCCGGCACGTTGTCATGACATGGTGGTGCCGTTCTTCTGGATCTACGTCGTCGTCGAACTCGCGGCGGTCGTCGGGCTGGCCTCGACGATCGGCATCGGGTGGACGCTTCTGGTTCTGCTGGCGATGTTCGTCGTCGGCCTGTCGGTGGCGGGCTCGCAGATCAAACGCCAGGTGCGCCGGCTGCGCGAGGGCATGGCCACTCCGGCGGGCGCGGTCAGCGACGGCGCGCTCGTCGCGCTGGGCACCCTTCTCGTCGTGATTCCCGGCCTGGTGACCTCGGTGTTGGGACTGCTGCTCCTGCTGCCGCCGACCCGCGTGGCCGCCCGTCCGGTGCTGACCTTCTTGGCCGTTCGCGGGATCGGGCGCCGCGCGCCACTCATCACGGTGGCCGGCATGGGTGCGTCCCGCCGCGACGCCGCCCGCGGCGACTACATCGACGGTGAGGTCATCGACGTCACGGACGTCGAGCCGCCCGCCCTGCCCGGCAAGCCCGAGTAACCGCGTCCGGCGTTGACAACGCTGCTGGTCAACGGGCGGATCTACAGCCCGTCGCACCCGGGGGCCAGAGCTATGGCGGTCCGCGATGGCGTGGTGGCCTGGCTGGGCAGCGACGACGTTGGTCGGGCACAGTTTCGCGATGCGCGGATCCTCGACCTCGACGGCGCCTTCGTCGCGCCGGCGTTCGTCGACAGCCACGTGCACCTCACCGCCACTGGCCTCACCCTCGTCGGGCTTGACTTGCGACGCGCCGCCTCGCGATCGCAGTGTCTGCAACTCATCGGCGACTACGCCCGCGCCCATCCCGACGGGCCGGTGTGGGGCCATGGCTGGGACGAGTCGGCGTGGCCGGAGCCGATTCCGCCGAGCACCGACGACCTTGACGGCGTGCTCGGCGACCGGCCCGCATATCTGGCTCGAGTCGACGTGCACTCGGCCGCGGCTTCGACGGCGCTGCGCCGCCTGGCCCCCGATCTGCCGGCATGCGGCGGGTTCGACGCACACAAGCCGTTGACGACGGATGCGCATCACAGGGTGCGAGCCGCCGCGCGCGCACTGCTGACCACCGACCAGCGGGCGCTGGCGCGCGCCGCCGCACTGGACGCGGCCGCCGCCCACGGAATCGTCGCGGTCCACGAATGTGCCGGGCCCGACATCGGCGGACTGGACGACTGGCTCGAGATCCGTGACATGGTCCACGGCGTCGAGGTGGTCGGTTACTGGGGTGAGGCGGTGACGAGCGCCGATCATGCGCGCAGCCTCCTCGATGCCACCGGCGCTCGCGGGCTGGCCGGCGACCTGTTCGTCGACGGTGCGCTCGGATCACGCACCGCGTGGCTGCACCGGCCCTACGCCGATGCCGCCCACTGCGGCAACGCCTACCTCGACACCGAAACCATCGCCGCGCACGTCGGCGCCTGCACCCAGGCCGCCATCCCGGCCGGCTTTCACGTCATCGGCGACGCCGCGGTCACCGCCGTCGTCGACGCGTTGGCCGCCGCGGCGGACCGGTATGGCGGCGCCGCGGTGGCACGCTGCGGCCACCGCCTGGAACACCTGGAGATGATCAACGCCGAGCAGGCCACCCGGCTCGGGCAGTGGGGCGTCATCGCCAGCGTGCAACCGAATTTCGACGCGCTGTGGGGCGGGGACGACGGCATGTATTCGCGCCGGCTGGGCGATCAGCGAGCCAAACTGTTGAATCCGCTGGCGCTGTTAGCATCGCAAGGCGTGCCCCTCGCCTTCGGCTCCGACACGCCGGTGACGAGCATGAATCCGTGGGAAACCGTGCGGGCCGCGGCACACCATCGCACCGCAGGCGCCGCGCTGTCCGTTCGCGCGGCGTTCGCGGCCGCCACCCGTGGCGCCTGGCGCGCCGCCGGGATCCGCGACGGCGTCACCGGCACCCTGGTTGCCGGCGCGCCCGCCTCGTATGCCGTGTGGGCCGCCGGCCCGCTCCAGGTCGACGCGCCGGCGGAGGCGGTGCAACGGTGGTCCACCGACCCGCGCTCCCGCGTTCCGGCGCTGCCGCGCCTTGCCGCCGCCGACCCGCTGCCGAGCTGCCTTGCGACGGTGCACCGCGGCGAGGTCATCTATGCCTGACATGACCAGGGTCGGCAACCACGGGCGTGGCCGCCACGCGGCCGATGACGACGATGACGGGCCCACAGGCCGCCACGCCGCCCGGAACGTCGACGACGCCGACAACCCCACCAACGGCATCCCAGTCCCCGCGAAGGAGGAAGAGGAGGAGCAAAAGGAGAAGCAGCCGCCACGCACGGGACCCGCGATTCCGGCCTGGGTCGATCGCCTGGGGCGCGGCATCGTGGACCGGTTGCACCTCATCGCCGTCGCGATCGGGGCCGGACTCTTGCTGTGCGTCAGCTTCCCGCCGTTCGGCTTGTGGTATGCCGCGATCGCCGCGTTCGCGCTCCTCGCCTGGGTCTTCACCCGCGGATCCGTAAGGCTCGCAGGCGGTTTCGGCTACGGCTTCCTGTTCGGCTTGGCCTTCTATCTACCCCTGCTGCCATGGACCGGTGAGCTGGTCGGCGCGGGGCCGTGGGTGATGCTGTCGGTGGTGTGCGCGGTGTTCCCGGGGCTGTTCGGCGTGCTCGCTGTGGCGGTGCGGCGCCTACCCGGCTGGCCGGTGTGGTTCGCGGCGTTGTGGGTAGCCGTGGAGTGGCTCAAGTGCACCGTTCCGTTTGGCGGGTTCCCCTGGGGTGTCGTGGCGTTCGGCCAGACCGGGGGTCCGCTGCTGGTGATGGCGAAGCTCGGCGGCGCCCCGCTGCTGTCGTTCGCGGTCGTGCTGGCCGGCGTCAGCCTGACCTCGCTGGCGCTCGAGATCTATGCCTGGTGGCACAACGGGGCCGAGTGCCGCCAAGTCCCGCCGCGTGTGGTGCTGCCCGGCGTGTGCATCTGCCTGGTGTTGTTCGCGACGACCGCGGTGTGGCCGGGCGTGCACCAATCAGGCATCGGTGCCGGCAACGATCCCGCCATCACCGTGGCGGCGGTGCAGGGCAACGTGCCGCGGCTTGGCCTTGATTTCAACGCGCAGCGGCGCGAGGTGCTGGACTACCACGTGCGCGAAACGCTGCAGCTGGCCGACGACATCCGAGTCGGCCGCGCCCCTCAGCCGCAGTTCGTCATCTGGCCGGAGAACTCCTCCGACATCGACCCGCTCAGCAACGCCGACGCGGCACAGCAGATCTTCGTCGCCGCGCAGGCCGTGAACGCACCGATCCTCGTCGGCACCGTGACCGCGCGCCCGGATTCGACGCCGGACAACCCCACCTCGACCAACACGGTGATCGTCTGGGATCCCAATGCGGGCCCCGTGGACCGCCACGACAAGCAGATCGTTCAGCCGTTCGGCGAGTATCTGCCGTGGCGGGGGTTCTTCAAACACCTGTCGGGCTACGCCGATCGAGCGGGCTATTTCGTGCCCGGCACCGGCACCGGCGTGGTGCACGCCGGCGGGGTCCCAGTCGGGGTGACGACGTGCTGGGAGGTCATCTTCGACCGCGCGCCCAGGGAATCGATGCTCAACGGCGCACAGTTGCTGGCCGTGCCCACCAACAACGCGACCTTTGACAAGGAGATGAGCGAGCAGCAGCTGGGCTTTGCCAAGCTGCGCGCGGTCGAACACGACCGCTACACCGTCGTTGCCGGCACCACCGGGATCAGTGCGGTGATCGCTCCCGATGGGCACGAGATCGCGCGCACTGGCTTCTTCGAACCCGCCTACCTGGACAAACAGGTCCATCTGAAGACCAACCTGACACCGGCCACCCGATGGGCGCCGATCATGCAGTGGATCCTGATCGCGATCGGCGTTGCGGCCCTGCTGGCCGCGATACTGCACAATGGTTGGTTCATGCGTCGTCGCAACCGGCGAGCACGTGACTCGATGCCCGAAGCGGGCAAAACGAACGAAGGAGCCACATGACTTCGGGCGCGGGAGCGCAGCGAAATGGGAACGGGGATCCAGCCGCGCGGCCGAGCCGGCGCACGCTGGCGATCATCCCGACATACAACGAGCGGGAGAACCTGCCGCTGATCATCGAGCGACTACAACGCGCGCAGCCCGGCGTGCACATCCTGGTCGTCGACGATGGCAGCCCGGACGGCACGGGCGAGCTGGCCGACCAGCTTGCACTGGCCGACCCCGCCCGCATCCACGTGATGCACCGCACCGCCAAGGACGGCCTCGGCGCGGCCTACCTCGCGGGTTTCGCGTGGGGCCTGAACCGTGAGTACTCGGTGCTGGTCGAGATGGACGCCGACGGCAGCCATGCGCCCGAGCAGCTATACCGGCTGCTGGAGGCGATCGAGAACGGCGCCGACCTGGCGATCGGCTCGCGCTACGTCGCGGGCGGCACGGTGCGCAACTGGCCGTGGCGGCGACTGGTGCTGTCGAAGACGGCCAACACCTACTCGCGGGTGCTGCTGGGTGTCAGCGTGCACGACATCACCGCGGGCTACCGCGCATACCGCCGTGAGGTGCTGGAGAAGATCGACCTGGCAACGGTCGACTCGAAGGGCTACTGCTTTCAGATCGACCTGACGTGGCGCACGATCAACCACGGGTTCGTCGTTGTCGAAGTGCCGATCACGTTCGTCGAACGCGAGCTCGGCGTGTCGAAGATGAGCGGATCCAACGTCCGCGAGGCGATGGTCAAGGTCGCGCAGTGGGGCATCCGCGGCCGCATGGACCCCGCCCGGGACGCAGTGCGCTGATCAGCTACCGCGGCGGCGCTGCTTGATGATATCCAGCCGCTCTTTGAGCAGCTCGTCGAGCTCGTCGATCGTGCGGCGCTCCAGCAACATGTCCCAATGCGTGCGCGGCGGCTTGACCTTCTTCGGCTCGGGCAGGTCACCCTCGATCAGGGTGCCCTCCATGCCGTTGCGGCACTGCCAGCTGCCGGGGATCTCCGCGTCGTCGGCGAACGGGACCTCGAACTCTTCGCCGTTCTCCGTGCGGTACCGCGCGATCTGACGCGGCGCCAGGTCGTGGTTGCGGTCGGTCTCGTAGCTCACGGCTCCGAGGCGACTGCCTCGCAGGACGCGATCAGCCATCGTCACTACTCCTATCAGGGCGTCCTATCAGCGATAATCTCTCCAGGTAAGAAACGCAGATCCGCTGCATGCAGTTCCCTGGACTCGACTGACAGGTATTGGGCGACGCGACCATCTATGTTACCGGGCTTTGCTCTGAAGGCCGTCTAGAGTCGTGAGCCGTGGACCGTCGGAGCCGACCTTGCCGCTGGTGCGGTCGAGAAGTCGCCGACGCCGACCTGGGGAGGCGTCGGCAGTATTGCAGGCAGTCTTGCCGGCAACGCGCCTATGAGCAGCGCGCCGCAGTGAAGGGCGCGACGTTACCTGTCGACGCCGTGGTGCTGTCCGCCGACGAGGCCGCCCAGCTCTGCGACAGGGTGTACCAGGTCCGATGCGCGGCCGAGGACGTCGCGACGGCAGTCGACGAGGGCGCGCGGCCAGACGAGATCCGCGAGCTGTGCGCGGCGCTGATGCGTGCGGCGAAGGCCGCCGACGGCTGGCGCTGACGGGTTCGCACCAGGGTTAGGCGCCGATCCGCAGGTGCGCGCTCAGCAGCAGCTGGTCATAGGCGCAGCGCCGCGGCGGTGTCTCGTCGTCGTTCAGCGCCACCGGATCGGCGAGCAGTTGTGCGGCGAACATCCGCAATTTCACGTTGGTCTCTTGAGAGCGCCATCTCAGCAGGTCGAAAGCCGAGGCCGCGCCTATCCGATAGATCAGCATGAGCATGCCTTTTGCCTGCTCGATCACCGCGCGGCTCTCGGCTATCTCCGCCACGGCGGCACTGACCAGCTCCTGCTCCTGCTCCTTGGTGGCGCTGAGGTCTACGTAAAACCCGTGTGGACCGACCACCTCGCCGGCGCCGTCGCGCAGCTGATCGCCAACGACGACGAGGTGGCGTATGTGGCCCCGCGTATCGATGATCCGGTGCCGGGTGCTGAAGGCGCCATGGGTGCGCAGGACCTCATCCAGCGTGGCCTTTACCTGGGCCAAGTCGTCGGGATGCTTGTGCGACAGCACCAGCTCGGTCGTCGGGGCGACAGTGCCGGGTTCGTAGCCGTGCATGCGATGCACTTCGTCCGACCACTCCCACTGTCGGCGAAGTACAACCGAACCCATCCGACTTCGCGGTCCGCCATCAGAGCACGCTAAGCGGGCTGCGCACGGTTCGCACAGGTAAAGAACGCGAAGCCCGGTGACGAAGTCGTGACATCGCGTCACGCCGAACGAAACCCTTAAGCCCTCGCCGCGCCGGCCGTACCGTCTTGGCCGATGTCAGCGAAGTTCTTCTGGTTTCTGCCCACCAACGGCGACGGCCGATCGATAGTCGGCGCGTCGCATGCGTCCACGCATCACGCCATTCCTGACGGGTACCGCCAACCCAGCCGTCGCTACCTGGCCGAAGTCGCGCGCGCAGCCGACCGCCTCGGCTACGAGGGCGTGCTGACCCCGACCGGCACCTGGTGCGAAGACGCCTGGCTCACAGCCGCGGCATTGCTCGCCGAAACCGAACGCCTGAAGTTCCTCGTCGCGTTTCGTCCCGGGCTGGTGCCGCCCACGCTGGCCGCGCAACAGACCGCGACGCTGCAGCGGTTCTCCGACGGGCGTGTGCTGCTCAACGTGGTCAGCGGCGGCGACGACAGCGAGCAGCGACGATTCGGTGACTGGCTCAGCCACGACGAGCGCTACGCCCGCAGCGGCGAATTCCTCCGGATCGTCACATCGGTGTGGAGGCAGGACTCGGTCGACTTCAGCGGCCGGTACTACACGGTCGAGGATGCCCGTGTCTCCGCACCGCCGAACCCGTTGCCGCAGATCTACTTTGGTGGCTCCTCGGAGGCGGCGTTGCCGATCGCCGCGGAGTTCGTCGACGTGTACCTCACCTGGGGTGAGCCGCCGCCCGCTGCTGCCGGCAAGATCGAGCGGGTTCGCGCGCACGCCGAGGAGCGCGGGCGCAGCGTGCGGTTCGGAATCCGGCTGCACACCATCAGCCGCGACACCTCTGCCGCGGCGTGGGCGGTGGCCGACGGACTCGTGTCGGAGCTGACCTCCGAACAGATCGCGAAAGCGACGGCGCTGCATTCGAATTCGCAGTCGGAGGGGCAGCGGCGGATGACGGCGCTGCACGGCGGC
Organism: uncultured Actinomycetota bacterium; assembly: GCA_963811535.1. Taxonomy (GTDB): domain Bacteria; phylum Actinomycetota; class Actinomycetes; order Mycobacteriales; family Mycobacteriaceae; genus Mycobacterium. Next base: position 187,959 of record CAWERF010000007.1, read on the forward strand.
CGCGTCGACCCAACTCGAGATCTATCCGAACCTGTGGGCCGGCGTCGGGCTCGTCCGCGGCGGAGCCGGCACCGCGCTGGTCGGCAGCCACGAGGAAGTCGCGAACCTGATCTGGGAGTACCACACGCTGGGCTTCGACGAGTTCATCCTGTCCGGGTATCCGCATCTCGAAGAGGCCTACTGGTTCGCGGAGGGGGTTCTGCCGTTGCTGCGGCAGAAGGGCGTCGGCTAGCACACCAGCGTCCCCTTACGGCACGCTTTCTCGCCGGAACCGGTACATAACGGGACGTTCGGGGGGACGGGCCAACGAGGCGCTATTATCTACGTATGAATGCAGATAAGCAGTCATCGGCATTCTCACTCGCCGACGACCATGCGTTGCTGGTCGTCGAGGTTTTCCGAATGCTGGCCGACCCGACGAGGGTCCGGCTGCTGTGGGCGCTGGCGGATCGTGAACTGAGCGTCAACGACCTCGCCGAACGAGTCGGTAAGCCTGCGCCGTCGGTGTCTCAGCACCTGGCCAAGCTGCGGATGGCCCGGCTCGTGCGCACCCGCCGCGAGGGCACTCAGGTCTTCTACCGGCTCGAGAACGACCATGTGCGCCAACTCGTCACCGACGCGGTCTACAACGCCGAGCATGCCGCGGGCGGGATCCCGCCACACCACCGCTCCGACACCGATGTTCGGCCGCTGCGGCGGGGGAGCGCGGTCTGATGCGCGTCGGCCATTTTCATCACGGCGCCCATGGTCATGGCCACAGCCATGACCATGCCGACCGCGGCGACGACGCGCTGACCGACAGTGCGGCCGGGATACGCGCCGTCAAGATCAGCCTGATCGCGCTCGCCGTGACCGCGATCGCGCAGTTCGTGATCGTCGCAATCTCCGGCTCGGTGGCGCTGCTGGCCGACAGTGTGCACAATCTGTCCGACGCGCTGACCGCGGTGCCGCTGTGGATCGCGTTCGCGCTGAGCCGCCGCGCCGCGAGCCGTCGGTATACCTACGGGCTGGGCCGCGTCGAAGACCTCGCCGGATTGTTCGTCGTCGCGGTCATCGCCGTCTCGGCGGCAGTGGCGGCGGCCGAGGCCGTCCGACGGTTGATTCACCCCGCGCCGCTGTCTCACCTGCCATGGGTCGCCGCGGCAGGGGTCATCGGATTCATCGGCAACGAACTCGTTGCGCTCTACCGCATCCGGGTCGGCACCAAGATCGGCTCCGCCGCGCTGAAGGCCGACGGGGTGCACGCCCGGGTCGACGGGCTGACGTCGCTGGCTGTGGTGGCCGGCGCCGCGGGCGTCGCGGCGGGCTTTCCCGCCGCCGACCCGATCGTCGGCCTGGCCATCGCGGTCGTCATCGTCGCCCTGTTGACGGTTGCGGCGCGCGACGTGTTCCGGCGGCTGCTCGACGGCGTCGACCCGGCACTGGTCGCCGACGCCCGGGAGGCGCTCGCACGCCAGCCGGGGGTGGAGTCGGTTCACCGGTTGCGGATGCGCTGGCTCGGACACCGGCTGCTCGCCGACGTCGAACTCGACATCGACCCGGATCGCAGCCTCTCCGAGGCGCACCGCATCGCCCACGACGCCGAGCACGCGCTGACACATGCCGTGCCGAAGCTGACCGAAGCCACCGTTCACGCGTATCCGGCCCACGCCGCGAAAAACGGCTAGCAGACGAACTTTTCGCCGATGTCGGGCGGCGGTGTGACCTGTTGCGCGCAGCCGAACGCGACGATGCCGGCATCACTGAACCGGACGGCCGACTGGTGCGCGAAGTTCACGCAGTACAGCCCGGCCGCGTCGGAGCGGCATTGGTAGTCACCGAACTTCAGGGAGTTGCCGTACGGCAGTTGCGGCCCGTCGCCGGCCGTGAATCGGCCCGGGTCGCCGTGCAGCCCGCCGACGTCGATCGATGCGCCGTCGAAGTCGACCCAGCCGCCGACCCACTCGGATTGGGCGTCGGGGGGTCGCGGCGGCGGATCGTTAAGCTTCACCAGGCAGGCCAGCGCCCCACCGCTGTACTTCGAATCGGTCATGCAGGTCGTCTCGCCGGACGGCGTGACGAACGCGACGTCGTTGTCGAGTTGGGTGGTCACGCCGTCACGCGTCGCGGTGTGAAACGCACCCGCGTCGGCGGGCTTACCCGCCTGAATCCAGGCGATCACGTCGCCGATCGGTGTGTCAGGGCCGGGCGGCGTCGTCGGGGCCGCGATCGGTGGCGACGACGTCGGCGCAGCTGTGGCGCTCGACCTCGACGTCGTGGACGGCCCGGGTGCAGGCCGGGACTGTCCTGCGGTGGTCTGCGAACAGCCGGCCAGCACCAGCAACGCGACGACAGCCATGCCCCCTTTTCGCATGGCTGCAACGGTATCGGGCGCCAAACGCATTGCGGGTCAGGCGCGCGCGGGGGCGCGTCCCAAGCGGCCGCGCGGTGATGCATTCGCTACCGTCAAGGAATGGCCGAACGCAGCGTTCGCGTGAACACCATGAGTGGCACGGTCGAGGGTTTCGCCCGCGGCGGCGTGTACCGATGGCGATCCATCCCGTACGCGTGCCCCCCGGTTGGCCGGCTTCGGCTGCGTGCCCCGCAGCCCCCGGTGCCGTGGCGGGGAGTGCGCTATTGCCATGACTTCGCGTACTGTGCGCCGCAGCGCCGCAGGTACACGTTCGTCGGCGTCAACAAGTTCCAGCCGATGAGCGAGGACTGCCTGACGCTGAACGTGGTGGCGCCTTCGGCACCGTCGGACGAGCCACTGCCGGTGATGTTCTTCATCCACGGCGGCGGATACATGATGGGCAGTTCCGCGACACCGATTTACGACGGCGCCGCTCTGGCGCGGCGCGGCTGCGTCTATGTGTCGGCGAATTACCGGCTCGGCGCGCTGGGCTGCCTGGACTTGTCGTCGCTGTCGACTCGCGAGCACCCGATCGACGGCAACCTGTTCCTGCGCGACCTCGTGCTCGCGCTGGAGTGGGTACGCGACAACATCGCCGCATTCGGCGGCGACCCGGATCGGGTGACGATCTTCGGCGAGAGCGCAGGTGCGCACGCGGTGGCGACCTTGCTCGCCGTGCCCGCCGCACGCCGGTTGTTTGCCAGCGCCATCATCGAAAGTCCCGCCAGTGGGATGGTCCGTCGCTGCGACGCGGCGGCCCGGTTCGCCGACCAGTTCGCTGAACTGCTGGGTGCCCGGCCGAACGATGCGGCGGCAACCCTGATGACGGCCGAGCCCCGCCAGATGGGCAGGGCGTTGGACCGGCTACTGGCCCAGTCGGTTTCCGACCTTGCGGGCTCGTTCGCGATCGGACCCACCGTGGACGGCGCCTACCTGCCCCGCGATCCGGTCGCAGCGATGGCCCGCGGTGAGGCGCATCGCGTACCCGTCATCGTCGGCAACAACGCCGAGGAGGGCCGGCTGTTCACCCGCTGGCTGAAGATGATGCCGATGACCCAGCCGGTGATCGATCGGATGCTCGCCGACCTGGACCCGGCGGCGCGCGAACGCATCGCCGCCGCATACCCGGACTACCCGGACCCCGACGCGTGCGTGCGGCTGGGCGCCGACATGTGCTTCGGCACCGCGGCTTGGCACATCGCCGAGGCGCACAGCAAGCACGCGCCCACCTGGCAGTACCGGTACGACTACGCGCCGAGGACGCTCAACTGGGCGGGCCTGGGCGCCACACACGCCATGGAGTTGCTCGCGGTGTTCGACACCTACCGCACCAGGCTGGGGTCGCTGCTCACACTGGCGGCCGACCGGCGCTCGGCGGTGCGGGTCAGCAAGAACATTCAGTCACGTTGGCGCGCGTTCAGCACGACCGGCATTCCCGGGAAGGGCTGGCCGAACTACGCCCCGGCCGACCGGGCGGTCATGGTGTTCGACCGCTCCTCGCGCATCGAATTCGATCCCACCCCGGTGCGCCGCAAGGCTTGGGAGGGCTTCAGCCTGGCGCGCTGAGCCGATCGGCATAGGGTCATCGACATGGCCGCCACCGAACCCCAGGCACCGTTCGGCAACTACCAATTCGAGATCTACCTGAAGGGGATGGCCGGCGAGACGCCGGAATTCCCGATGACCTGGGCCGGGCTCGAGGCCGCCGCGTCGGCCGCGATGGACGCCGGCGCGCGCGGCTACGTCTTCGGCAGTGCCGGCACCGAAGACACCGAACACGAGAACCGCGCCGCGTTCGGGCGGCACCGGATCGTGCCGCGGATGCTGCGCGACGTGTCGGTCCGCGACATGCGCACCGAGCTCTTCGGCGTCGAACACAACGCGCCGGTGCTGCTGGCTCCCGTCGGCGTGCAATCGATCATCCACCCCGACGGGGAACTGGCGTCCGCTCGTGGAGCCGCCGCGGCGGGCATCGGGTACGTCGCATCGACCGCCGCGGCATACCCAATGGAGGAGATCGCCGCGGCCGGCGGCGACCTGCCGCGGTTCTATCAGCTGTACTGGCCGAAAGATCCCGAGCTGACCGCCAGCTTCGTGCGCCGTGCAGAAGCCGCGGGCTACAGCGCGCTGGTAGTCACCCTCGACACCAACTTGCTGGCGTGGCGGCCACGTGATCTCCAGACCGCTTACCTGCCGTTCCTGCAGTCGGTGGGGATCGCGAATTACCTGTCGGATCCGGTATTTCGCGCGGCGCTGCCCGCGCCACCCGAGGACAACCCCACCGCGGCGGTGCTGCAGTTCGTCAGCGTGTTCAGCAACCCGGCGGTCACCTGGGACGATCTCGACACGCTGCGGTCGCTGACCGCGATGCCGATCGTGCTCAAGGGTGTCCTACATCCCGACGACGCCCGGACGGCCCGGGATCGCGGCGTTCAGGGGGTGGTCGTCTCCAACCACGGCGGCCGACAGGTCGACGGCGCGATCGCCGCGCTCGACGCGTTGCCCGACGTGGTCGACGCGGTGGGCAACGAGCTGACCGTGTTGTTCGACAGCGGAATTCGCTGCGGCGCGGACGTGGTCAAGGCGCTCGCACTGGGCGCGCGGGCGGTGCTTGTCGGCCGGCCGTATCTGTGGGGGCTGGCCGTCGGCGGCGCACAGGGTGTCCAGCAGGTGATCCGCAATCTGCTCTCCGAAGTGGACCTCACACTGGCGCTTTCGGGTCACGCGTCCCCGCGCACCCTCAATCGTGCTGTGCTGCGCCGCCGCTGACCCTAGGGTCGATTCCATGCACACCGACCAGAGCGCAATCGCCGGCTGCGACGACCTGACCACCGAATGGCTGACCGGCGTGTTGGGCGCGCCAATATCTGGCTTCCGCGTCGAGCGGATCGGAACGGGCCAGATGAGCGAGTGTTACCGCGTCACCCTCGATCACGGCGCCGATGGCGACGGAGTCGCGGGGCCCGCGTCGCTTGTGCTCAAAGTGGCAGCCTCAGATCCGATGAGCCGCCAGACCGGTGTGGCGCTCGGCCTCTACGAGCGCGAAGTGCGGTTCTACGCCGAGGTCGCGCCGAAGCTGGGCGGCCCGATCGCGCCGTGCTATCACGCGTCGTTCGACGCCGCTGCGGGCACCTTCGCGCTGCTGCTCGGCGACGCTGGCCCCGCCGATGTCGGTGACGAGATCGCCGGGACGACGCCCGAACGGGCGCGGCTGGCCGTCACCGAGCTCGGACGGCTGCACGGCCCCGCGATCGGCGACGCCACCCTGGCAGGTGTGCCGTGGCTGAACCGGGAGTCACCGGTCGATCAGGGCGTTTTCGCGCAGCTCTACGCCGGTTTCATCGAGCGCTACGGGAGCCGGATCCTGCCCCGCCACAAGGTCGTCTGCGATCGCCTGGTAGCGGGCTTCGACGCCTACCTGGCCACCGACCAAGGCCCGCACGGCCTGGTCCACGGCGACTATCGGCTCGACAACCTGCTGTTCGGCAGGCCCGGCGCGGACCGCCCGCTGACCGTGGTCGACTGGCAAACGGTCACGTGGGGGGCGGCGATGACGGACCTCTCGTACTTCCTCGGCTGCGCGCTGCCAGTGGACGTTCGCCGCGCCCACGCCGATGAGTTGTTGGTGGCCTACCACGACGCGTTGGGCCCCGCTGTCCCGGTCACGTTGGGCCAGGTCCGCGACGGCGTGCGCCGGACGAGCTTTTTCGGTGTGATGATGGCGATCGTGTCGCCGATGCTGGTGCAGCGAACCGACCGCGGCGACGAGATGTTCATGGTGATGATCGAACGACACTGCCAGCACGTGCTCGACACCGATGCGTTGGCTCTGTTGCCGGAAACTGTTGTGGCGCAACCCCTTCAGCCGGATTCGGCCGATGAGTCCGCGCACCCTGCCGGTGCCGAGCCGATGTGGAATGAAAGCTGGTACTGCGACTTCGCGGACCCGCAGCAGGGCGTCGGGGGATACGTCCGACTGGGCCTGACACCGAACGAAGGCGTGGCGTGGTTCACCGCGCTGTTGTGCGGCCCGGGCCGGCCGACCGTCGCGGTCATCGACTTCGCGGCGCCGTTGTCCGAAGATCCGTTCTCGCTGGCCACCGAGCGCTTCGAGTTCACCCACTCGGCCCCGGCGTCGTTGCGGACCTATCGGGTCCAGCTGAGCGGGCGCGGAGAGGCTTTCGACGACGCCGCCGCGCTGCTGCGGGGTGAACACGGGCGCCACATCGACGTCGGCATGAACCTGGAGTGGACGACCGCCGGCACGCCGTATCGGTACCGGGTCACGACCCGCTACGAGATCGCGTGCACTGTATCCGGAACGGTGACCGCCGACGGGCAGCGGATCGAATTCGACGCGGTGCCAGGCCAGCGCGACCATTCGTGGGGGGTCCGCGACTGGTGGAGCATGGACTGGGTCTGGAGCGCGCTGCACCTGACCGACGGGACCCACCTGCACGGCCTGGATCTGCGGCTTCCCGGCGCGCCGCCGATCGGCATCGGCTATGTACAGGAGCCGGAGAAGCCGTTGACCGAGCTGCGCGCCGTCACATCGCGAGAGGCGTTCGCCGACAACGGCTTACCGCTGTCGACCACGCTTACGCTCAACCCCGGCGCGTTGGAGGTGACCGCGGACATCCAGGGCCACGCGCCGCTGCGGCTGGTGGCGCCAGACGGCCGGGTGTCGTTGTTTGCACGTGCCTGGGGCACGGTCAGCGCCTCCGACGGACGTCGCGGCGTGGGCTGGATCGAGTGGAATCGCCACCCGGCATTGTGAGCCGCTCGTGGCCCTACATCACATTCGCGGCCGCCATCGTGGTGACCGGTGTGCTCAGCGGCATCGCGGGCGGGGCCACGACAGTTCTTGTCCGCGTGATCGAGCACATCACCTACGGCTACAGCGAAGGACCCCTGCTGGTCGGCGTCCTCTACACGTCGATCGGGAGGCGAATCGCCGGCCCGGCGATCGGCTGCGCTCTGGCTGCGCTGGGCTGGTGGCTGCTGCGGCGACGGACAACCGTGCCCGGTCTGGCCGAATCCATCCGTCAGGGCCGGCCGTTCGACCACAAGTCGATGGCGATCGACGCGCTGCTGCAGGTTCTTGCGGTCGGGTCGGGCGCCTCGCTCGGCCGTGAGCAGGCGCCACGGCTGTTCGCGGCGTCGTTCACCGAGCGGGTGATCAAGCGAAGCTCGCTTTCTGCGCTGCAGCGGCGGGTCTTGCTGGGCAGCGCGGCGGGCGCCGGCCTCGCCGCGGTCTACAACGTGCCTGCGGCGGGGACCCTGTTCGCGCTCGGCATCGTGCTCCACAGCTGGCGCCCGCTGGCCGTGCTTGTCGCGGTGGCGACGTCGTCCATCGCGACCGTGACCGCGTGGCCACTCAGCCACGGGCACCCGTCCTTCGTCTGGCCCGACACCGAATACACCTGGAAGGTGCTGCTGTTCGCAATCGCGGCGATGCCGATCGGCATGCTCGTCGGCACGGGGTTCACCTGGCTCGTGGACCGCGCCAAACGCAACGCGCTGAAAACGTCGTGGCAGCTGATCCCCGCGGTCGGGCTGGCCGGGCTGGTGACCGGGATATGCTCGATCTGGATGCCGCAGCTGCCGGGTAACGGCAAGAGCATCATCCTGGAAACGTTGTCTGGCGGCGACACGCTGATTCCGATCGCGGTGGTGGTGTTGCTGAAGCCCGTGCTCACGGCGCTGTTCCTGCGGGCAGGTGCCGTCGGCGGCCTGCTCACTCCCGCCTTGTCGACCGGAGTCGCGACCGGGGCGTTCGTCGCGCTGGCGATCAACCAGCTCGGCGGTCACGCCAGCCTCCCGACATTCGGATTGATCGGCGGGGCCGCGGTGCTCGGAATCACGCAGCACGCACCGGTTTTCGCGGCGGTTTTCACCGCCGAGCTCACCCATCCGCCCGCGGCCGTGTGGGTGATGCTGCTGCTGGCGGCCGCCGGCGCGCACGGCATCCACGCGGTCGCCGCGCGCCGCGGTGCCAGAAAGGTGCCGGCCGAGCGGTGAGCGCAATGCATACCCGGTCAGTACAGCGGGTATGCAACGGGTATGTCGTTGAACGTCGCCCGCAAGTTGATCGATTCGCACCTGGTGTCCGGCGAGATGACAGCGGGCGAGGAGATCGCGATACACATCGATCAAACGCTGACGCAGGACGCCACCGGGACGCTGGTGATGCAGGAACTCGAAGCGCTCGGGCTCGATCGCGCTCGCACCGATGTGAGCGTGCAGTATGTCGATCACAATCTGCTGCAGACCGACGAGAAGAACGCCGAGGACCACGAATACCTCCGCACCGCGGCGCAGCGATTTGGCCTTTGGTACTCAAAGCCCGGCAACGGGGTGTCGCACCCGACGCATATGCAACGCTTCGGGATTCCCGGCAAGACGATGGTGGGCTCGGATTCGCATACGCCGGCCGCCGGCTCGTTGGGCATGCTGGCGATCGGCGTGGGCGGCCTGGAGGTGGCGCTGGCGATTTCGGGGCGACCGCTGCACATTCGGATGCCTGAGGTGTGGGGTGTGCGGCTCGAAGGCGAGCTGCCCGAGTGGTGTTCGGCCAAGGACGTGATACTGGAGATGCTGCGCCGTTACGACGTCAAGGGCGGCGTCAATCGGATCATCGAGTATCACGGACCCGGTCTGGCGGGTCTGACCGCGATGGACCGCCACGTCATCGCCAACATGGGGGCTGAACTCGGCGCCACCACCACGGTGTTCCCGAGCGACGAGGCCGTGCGTGACTTTCTGCGCGCCGAGGGGCGCGAGGACGACTGGGTCGAACTGGCGGCCGATGAAGGCGCCGGCTACGACATCGAGGAGACCATCGATTTGTCCCAGATCGAGCCACTGATCGCGAAGCCGTCGTCGCCGGGCAACGTGGTGCCGGTGCGCGAGGTCGCGGGCGAGGAAGTCTCGCAAGTGGTGATCGGATCGAGCGCCAATCCCGGGCTTCGCGATTTCGCGATCGCGGCCGCGATGGTGGCGGGACGGCAGACGGCGCCGCAGGTCAGCTTAGACGTGAACCCGACCTCACGGGAGATCCTGACCGACCTGACGAAGATGGGCGCCACGGCGAAACTGGTCATCGGTGGGGCCCGTATCCATCAGGCCGGGTCTATGGGATGCATCGGCATGGGACAGGCCCCGGCGACTGGTCGCAACTCGCTGCGCACGATGCCACGCAACTTCCCCGGCCGGTCGGGCACCAAAGAGGACTCCGTCTGGTTGTGTTCGCCGGAAACCGCTGTCGCATCGGCGTTGGCCGGCGTGATCACCGATCCACGGGAGTGGGCACGTGGGGCACAGATGGACTATCCGTCGCTGGACCTACCCGAGCAGCACTCCGTCAACACCGCGATGCTGGTGGCTCCGCTTGATGGCGAAGACGCACAGCAGGTGGAGCCGGTGAAGGGGCCCAACATCTCCAGCCTGCCTGAGTTGACGCCGCTGCCCGACGAGGTAGAGGCGCCGGTGCTGCTCAAGGTCGGCGACAACATCTCCACGGACGAGATCTCGCCCGCCGGGGCACGGGCGCTGCCGTTTCGCTCGAACATCCCCAAGCTGGCGATGTTCAGCTTCACCCAGATCGACGACTCCTACCCCGAGCGCGCACAGCGGGCCGAGAAGACCGGTCACATCGTCGTCGGCGGGCAAAACTACGGGCAGGGCTCGTCACGTGAACATGCGGCGATCGCGCCGCGTTACCTCGGGCTGCGGATGGTGATCGCCAAGTCGTTCGCTCGCATCCACTGGCAGAATCTCGCCAACTACGGGGTCTTGGCACTCGAGTTCGAAAATGCCGACGACTACGACGCGACCGACCAGGACGACACACTGCGCATCCAGCGTGTCCGTGACACCCTCGCGAGCAAGGACACGTTGCAGGTCGACAATCTCACCAAGAAGTCGTCCTTCGCTGTGCGGCACCGGCTTTCACCACGACAAGTGAAGGATGTGCTGGCGGGCGGATTGATCGCGCGACTGGCGCAAGAAAAAGAGCACTAGCAACGGGACAGCGCACCCGCCGGGTAGGGGCGGGCGGTCGAACACATTTCCCTACGCTGCGGTCAGAAACGCATTGACGTGCATTATCTTGATAATTAAGATTTTTGCGTGGCTGAATCTCGCGGTGCCCCGCCCCGACGGTTGCGATCGCCGGCGCGCCGGGTTGGCTGGGCTGTGCCTGGCACAGCGGTTGCTGCGCGAAGGTGTCGACGTGCAGGCGTTCGAGGCCGACGCCGGACCGTTCGTGCGCCGCCAGGGCTACCGGATCACCGTGCACGATTACGGGTTGAACGCACTTCAGCGAAGCCTTCCGCCGACAATCGCGGCGCTGGCGCTGTCCACCGCCGGCAAACCCGGCGGGTATTTCCGGTTCACCAACAGCCACCTGCGCGACGCTGTCAAGCTCAGCTGCAAACCGAAACCGGACGCCCCGCGGCAGATGGATCGGCAGGTGCTGCGATCAGCGCTGTTGGTCGGGCTTGACGATCGGGTTCACTACGGTAAGGCCGCGGTCGCGGTGGAACCTGGCCGCAATGGCATGCGTCTGTGGTTCGCGGACGCCATGTCGGTGGGCGCGTCGGTGGTGGTGGGCGCTGACGGGGTCGGCTCGGCGCTGCGCTCGACCGTCGTGCCCGGCGCCCAACCGCGCAACAGCGGGGTTGGCGCCATCTACGGACGTACGCTGTTGCGCCGCAACGATCTTCAGCTCGTCCCAAGCGCTCTGGAAAAAAGCGGGGTGCTCGCCATCGGCGAACACCCCGGACGCACTTTCTTCATGACCTCGATGCGATTCGTCGAGCCGCCCGCCGACACCTTCGCCCGCCTTGCGCCGGGACAGCCCGTCGCGGCGGCCGACGACTATGTCATGTGGGCGGTGAGCCTTACCCGAGACGAGATGCGTGCCGCCGAACAAGTAGTGAACGATCCGCCGGAGTTGACCCTGCACGCGGCGCACCTGACGTCGGAATTTCATCCCGCGTTGCGTGACCTCGTCGACGCCGCAGACAGGGAGGCGACCGTGTTGACCACCTTCGCCGTGGGCCAGCGGCCCACTGCATGGGTACTGCCGCGCGCCACGTTGATCGGCGACGCCGTGCACGTGATGCCGCCGTTCGGCGGTGACGGCGGCAATGTCGCACTGCGTGATGCTGCCGTGCTCGGCGACAAATTGGCATCGGCGTTCGCCGGCGAGACATCGGTGGAGGCGGCAGTGGCGGCCTACCAGCGCGAGATGGTGCCCTACGCGTTCAAGGCGGTGGACGCCTCGGCGCGGATGATGCGGCGGCTGACGGCAAGCCCCCGCTGGCAACGCTGGCTGCTCACCTCCGTGCTGCCGCGGCTGCATCGCGTTACTGTCCCCGATAATGAACGCCAACGACAATGACGACGCGCTCGAGCGTTACATGCGCGCCGGCCGCGAGAATTCGCGGTTGTCGATCATGTTCCGGTCCGCAATCGCCGCCCGTGCAGGTCTCAATGTCACCGACATGGAATGCCTGGACTTCCTGATGGACTGTCGCTCGGCGACCGCCGGTGAGCTGGCGGAACAGATCAACCTCACCACCGGCGCCGTGACGGCCATGATCCGCCGCCTCGAGAAGGCCGGCTACATCAAGGCCACCCGCGATCCCGCCGACCGACGCCGCGTCATCGTCACGCCCGTCGCGGCCAGACTGCGGTTGGGTGAGGCTCTCTACGCCTCCTACCGCCGCGACGTCGAACACGCCATCGCCGGCCACACCCCCGACCAACTCCTGTTCCTCGAGAATCACTACCGAACGATGAGCGACGTCTACCTCCAACAACTCGACAAACTGCGCCGGGACAGCCACTGAAAACGCTCGACAGCGGCATTCGTGCATCGCGTGTCGGGCCGCTGCCGCGAAGGCATACCGTTGTCACGTGACCGAAGCCGACGACCACTTCGACGTACTAATCATCGGTGCCGGGATCTCCGGGATAGGCGCCGCGTACCGGCTGCGTGAGCGCCTTCCGCGGCTGAGCTACGCGATCCTGGAGCGACGCCGGCGCATCGGTGGGACGTGGGACCTGTTCCGCTACCCGGGCGTGCGATCCGACAGCGACATCTTCACGCTGAGCTTCCCATGGGAGCCGTGGACCCGGCCGGAAATGATTGCCGACGGGGGTCACATCTGGGAGTACATCGACCAAGCGGCGCGCAAGCACCACATCGATGAACACATCCAGCTCAATACCTATGTACGGTCGGCGGATTGGGATTCGGCAACAGACACCTGGACCGTTCGCGCCGAGCAGGATGGAACCGACCGGATCTATCGGTCCCGGTTCGTGTTCTTCGGCACGGGCTATTACGACTACGACAAGCCCTATCGTCCTGCGTTTCCCGGCATGGACGAGTTCGCCGGCGAGATGGTGCACCCGCAGCACTGGCCCGAGTCGTTCGACTACACCGGCAAGAGGATCGTCGTCATCGGCAGCGGCGCGACGGCGGCCAGCTTGATCCCGTCGCTCGCCGAGAAGGCATCACACGTGACGATGTTGCAACGCACACCGTCGTACATGATCTCGGCACCGCAGATCGAGCCGACGGCCAACGCGATCCGTAAAGCACTGCCGCTCAAAATTGCGCACCGGATCGTGCGGTGGCGCAATGCGCTGTTGGGCAGCCTGCTCTGGCTGGTGTCACGTCAGGCTCCGGAATTCACCAAGCGGCGGCTGCGACGGATCGCCGAGACCTACCTACCCGAGGGCTACGACATCGACACCCACTTCAAGCCGCCGTACAACCCGTGGGATCAGCGGCTCTGCTTCACCGTGGGCGCAGACCTGTACAAGGCGATCAGCGCCGGCAAGGTCGAGGTCGTCACCGACCACATCGATCACATGGATTCCAACGGCATCGTTCTGAAGTCTGGGGGGCACCTCAATGCCGACGTGATCATCACCGCGACTGGCTTGCGGCTACAGGCGCTGGGTGGGATCACGGTCAGCGTTGACGGGGAGAAGATCGATCCGCACGAACGCTTCATGTACAGGCGTCACATGCTCGAGGATGTCCCGAACATGGCCTGGTGCATGGGATATACCAACGCGTCGTGGACGCTGGGAGCCGACATGACGGCGCTGTCGGTCGCAAAGCTGGTGGAGTACATGCACTCTCACGGCTACACCCACGCGTATCCACATTTGGGCGACGCCCACATGCCCGAGCAGCCCGCGTTCAATCTGCAGTCCGGCTACGTGCTGCGCGGGCAAAACGCACTACCCAAGTCGGGCGTCCGCCGGCCCTGGATGGTGAGCCACAACTTCGTACGCGATGCGCTCGACCACCGCGTCAGGCCCATCGGGGAATCGATGGTGTTCGGACGCGCCGCGGTGGCCTCATGACGTCACGCCAGGTGGGCGCTGCCGTCGTCGAGATCGTGACGGCCTAGTCCCATCGGTGTCTTGGCCGGAATGTCTCCGGCGGCGACGACTCGCCGGGTCAGCGGTGTCAACGCCTGGAACAACGTCTCCACTTCGTCATCGTCCAACGCATCCAGCGCTGCCAACGCCAGCGCATCGGTGATGTTTTCGATGTGGTCCTTCAACTCACGACCCGCGGCGGTCACCGCCCCGTCGGCGCCGAGCAACCCGCGTTCGGCCAGCCGCCGCTGGTGGGTGTTCCACGATCCCTCGTCGTAGTGGCGGGCCAGGACCATGTACTCCCGCTCCACCTTGCCCGCCGCGGCGTGCAGCACGTTGGACTCCCGGCCGGACACTCCGTTCGCGACGAGCACTGCGACGTGGGCGTCTCCCCGATGTTCGCGCAGCAGTGTGGCGGCATGCCACAACACAGCCACGGGCTCGTCTGGCCACGGCAGCGCCGCGTTGGCGGCGAACAGCGGCCTGCCGTCGAGACCTGCGTGGCGCGCCGCCTTTGCCGCCAGCTCGGCCGCGACGCGCACGCCCTCCTCGTGGTCGCTGATCCCGCAGCGGCGCAGGGCCGCCACGGCTGAGGCGCCACGTGCCCGCAACGCCGCCTCCGGGCCGGCGATCTCCCACGCCGACGGCAGCGCCTTGGCCACCCGCTCTGGCGCGAAGTTGTAGAAGATCGCGGTCACCAGCTCGGCCGGCACGATGCCAAGCGGCGCCGACCGGGTTGCGAAGTACCCCATCCAGAAGCCTCGGTAGCCCAGCGCGTCCAGCGCTGTGCGGGCCTCCGGGGCGAAGTATGTAACGGCATGTAGCGGCTCGAACCGATCGAAGAACCGTCGCGCCAATTCGGGTTGTCGGGCCATTGTCGGATGTTAACCACTCGCAAACTTCCAAAGCGGGTAGGCATAGGGCATGCGCGCGCCGATCGTCGTGATGGGGGTATCCGGATCAGGCAAGTCGACGGTCGGGGCAGCGCTGGCGCAGCGGCTGCGGGTACCGTTCGCCGACGCCGACGATTTCCACCCGCCGGACAACATCGCGAAGATTTATTGGGGGGCACTGGTCGGCGGGGTGGAACCCCCATTCACCTGCACGAACACCTCACATCAGATGACAAGAGATATCTGTAACTGTGGGCAGATTGTGGGCACGATGTGGGCACGACGCTCGCCAACCGCCTCTTAACGCACCGCCGCCGCCCAGACGAGAACCTGACAGCCGGGCACCCACTGACGGCCGCACTGCTTCCAGGTGATCTCGCCTTGTGGGACGGCCACGCCAGCATGGCATGTAGCGGTGCTGATCCCGGATCGGTGGCTGAGTCGCCAATGACCGGCGGGGCGCACACCTGAATCCGACTTCACAAATGGTCTCGTCGAGCCCGACAACCAGTACTATGCCCCCGACCTGGGTCCGCCAGCGCATCGAGTACGGTCCCGACGGGCCACTGCATTCCCACGACGTCTCCCTGGCGACGGCGTCGAGCCCAAAGCAGGGGGTATTCCAGTGATCACTCCATACAAGGGCCGGGAAATCCGGCCCGGCGATCGGGTGAAGATTCGCTGGAATCTGCGCACTGGTGGCTGGTCGATCATGGCCGCCAACGGCACGATGCGAGACCGGGTGGTGGCCCACGCCGACGAGCTGCAACTGGCCGACGTCGAGTTCCGTGTCAGCCAGGCCCAGCGGCAGCGGGCGCTAACAACTGGCCAGCGTAACGCGCATGCGTTCGCCGTGGGCACCCTGCTTGACCCGGGCGCTAACCCGAGGATCGATGCCCATGGGACGAGCGCCACCCGGGCCACCTACCCCGTTATAAGCGCTGTGGCACTTTCGTGACGGCCAACTATGAGGATGCCGTCTACCACGCGGCCTATGCCGACTTCGGTCCCGATGGCCAGATGTTCGTCAGGAGTGACTGACTGTGGGCTGGCATGTCGGCTCATGGCAACCGGACGCCAAATCCGACGTGCTGATCGTCCACACCACCGGCTGACCGGCCCTGGGGCAGGAGCTCCCTTTCCAGCACGCGTCGGAGCTGTCTTACAGGGTTTTGCGGCCGCGCGAGGAGCCGCCCCAGCCGGTCCGGTCGGCCCCTCGGCGTTAAATGCCAGGCCCACCGGGGACTTCAACTATGTCGGCTTTGGTGCTCTGGACGAAGGCGACGACTTCATCGTATTCGGTTTGAGGCACTTGAAATTTCTTCAACGTCGCGTCCGCTTGTTCGAGAAAGATGCTCCAGTCACTTTCGCTGATGCGCATACCTTTGTGACTAAGTTTCATGTCGCGGCCTCGGTAGTACATCGGGCCGCCGGTCGCGGCGCAGAGAAAATCGACGAGTAGTTGGAGTTCCCGCTTTAGGCCGTCCTCGCCGCGATACCGCCAGAAGCGGCCGAGTTGGGGGTCTTCTTGCAGGCGGTCCACCAGGTCTTTGCTCACAGCGGCGATGGCGTCGTAACCACCCAACCGTTCGTAGAGTGTCTTGTTGCTCATAGCTCATCCCTTCGGGTTCGGCTGGGTGTGGCAACGGTACGCATTCATTCCCGGATGGGTTGGTCAAAATCACCAAGCCACCGCGCTCGCGACGAAGCCAAGCTTTGTCGCGATGTCGGCGTCGAGCCGTCGCTCTTACCCAACACCGGTTGGTGCCAGCCGCTTCGTCATCCGAGCCACCCGCGAGCGTGGGGTTGGCGTGCCGTCCAGTCGGAGCTTGGGGACGGCATCTCGTGAAGCAGATCAACTATACGGGGAGGAACAGCCCGCCAGGCGACCTCGCGGTGTGGGACGGCCACGTCGCGATAGTCGTCGGCAAGGTTCTAATGAGGTTTCCTGCAACAGGCCGCAGGTTCGAATCCTGCCGGGGGCACTAGTGTTAGTGCAGGTCAAGGCTGTTTTAGGGGCCGGTTTAGGGGGCCTGCATCCCTACTGCATCCTATCGCCTGACGTTAGCTGACCTATCGGGTTGACCGCACAAATTCGCTGGGCGCTGTCACCGGCTGTCACTCACTGGCCAGCGTGGGCGGTCCTCACAGCGCTCGCGGGCACTTGCCCCACACGGGGGACGCTGCCGGTCGCTCAGCGGCCATTCTGGCCCGCTGTTCTGGCCGTGAAATAGCGGGCCATGTCGGCAAGGGTGCCTTTCACGATCGCCTTGCCGGTGGGCCTGATCAGCAGCCATTGCCCGTAATCGGTGGCGTCGGGATCGCGGCGGCGTGACTTGCGCAGCACGAGGTTCTGACGGCTGGCTTTGCGCCGGAGCCGTTGGGTGAGGCTTTTCAGCTCGCGGGCCGACATTGCGGCGATCTGCTCATCGGTGGGCGGTTGCATCATCAGACCATGAATTTTATTTCACGATTCGCCCCACCTGGCGCTTTTGGGGGGCGTACCGTCAGCGTGTCTGACGCTGAACGTGAAGTCAGACGTGAAGCCAGACGCGAAGCCCGAGACTACCGTGACCGAATCACCGCGCCATCACCAGCGCCGAGCGCCGGCGGTTGGTGGCCAGTGTGAACAGCAGCGCGCGGCGAACCAAGTTCACGGCCCAATTGCGTGCTCTGGCAAGAGAATTAGAGTCCAATCGACCGCCAGCTTGACGATATCGAGCAATCCGAAAACTATCTGAAAAACGAGTCATAGCAATGACATTCAATAATCGGCAACCCTACCGCGCACAGAACAAATACATTGTGCTGATCGCGATCGGCGTGCTCGGTTTCATCCTGTTGGTGTCCACCTGCCATCACCACGCATCGACGCCGCGAGCACCGGCACCGCCAGCACCGGCGACCGTTTCGGTGTCGTCATCGGTGGCGCCAGCGCCAGCGCATCTGCACTGAACAAGATTGGATAGCAGAAATGACCGACGATGAGCAATGGCTGCAAGCTACGCGACCCGCGAAACATGGTTCGCGGCACCGGACAGAGGCCGGGGTAAAGCTGGCAGCCCCACGTGAAAAGTGAGAGGGCCCGGATAACCCTCTCCGCCCACCGCGTGGGGCTGCCCCCGACGTCTGTTGTGGAGCGAGGTGAGAAAATGATGAACACTGCTGTAAGAACACTGATTGCGGCCACGGCTGGCGCGTTGGTGCTGGCGTTGGCGACGGCAGCGCCCGCTGCCGCTGATGACAGCAAGTATCTAAACCTGTTGAACGGCGATGAGTTCTATGACCGGCTTGGCCCGAATGTCTTGCTGCAAGAGGGTCACAAGGTGTGTCAGCTGATCGCGACCGGCACACCCGACGACATCGACCTTGGTCGAATGGTGGCGCGTGACTTGTCGGTCTCGCTGTTCTCGGCCAGCCAGGTTATCGCCGCTGCAAATGTCGGTCTCGGCTGCTGACCGAACGGTTTGTGAGAGAGGCAAAATGACATTCATCGACGACATCGCCCGTGGTTGGCGTGACATCGCCAATCAGTTGACCGGACAGCAGCGCGCCGAGCTGGCCGCGCTGGAAGTCAAAGGCGATGAACCGGCAACGCTGCTGTTCACCGCGCGCGACATGGCTGCCGAAAACATGACCGACAGTGTGATGTTCGGCCACGTCGAGAAGCCACCGGATGCCGTACGTGTGTATGGCTGGCGGGAACACGGCGCTGGATGGTCCCGCGAATTTCACGGCGCCCCAGCGATCATCGGCCACGCGAAACTGTGGATCACCGGCCGCCAGTTCGGCGACGGCCGCTGCGAGCGGGGGGTCATGCTTGAATCCGACGATAACGCTGCGCTCACCACGGCGCAGGTCCGCGAGCTGGCCGCAGCGCTGATCGATGCCGCCGACCGCTGTGAGCCACGCTGCTGACCCGGCTCGCCGACGAGCTGCGGGCGGCGTGCGCCGGCCTGTTCGGGCTGCACCCGTTCGGCGACGATGGCGACGACTTGAAAGATCAGTGATCAAGCCTGAAACCAATTGCTACGCAACGTAAGATCCCGAGACAACCTTGAACGATGAGTGATAGCAATGATATTCAAGACAACACTTGCTGTCGCACTTTTCGCGGCGCTGGTGGCCGCACCTGTGGCGCGCGCCGACATATGCACCCAGTACGCCGACCAGGATATGCACACGCTGTGTGAGACCGGTAGGCGATTGATGCAGTGCGAGCAGGTGGCTCCCACCACGACATGCGAAGACAACCTGTATCAAATGCGAGAAAACAGCCACCGCCCAGACATGCGAAAACAGTTTGCCCGGCGTCAAACCGGACCAATAACCAACGCAGAAACCACGATTGGAGACCCGCAGCAATGAACGCCGACATTTGGGCCATGTTCATGGTCTATCTGCTGCCGTTTTTCTCGGCCTGGCGTATCTGTTCACGTGCGGAACGGTGGCCGCAGTGATCGCGTCCGATCGGGGACGCTCCGCGCTCGGATTCTTCCTGCTGGCGGTGCTGTTTCTCGGCCCGCTGGCAATCGGTATCGCACTGCTGGCCACGCCGGGCTGGGCCGACGACGAGCCGTGATCTGACTGGGACATGTCCGAAACGTCTTGGCTGGCTTGGCTTCCCGACGCGGAACGGGCCCGCATACTTGACGGTGTGTTGTCGGCCGCTATCGCTCGCGGTGGGAAGATCGCGTACCGGCTGCCCTGCGAAGCTGTCGTGACATATCCGAGCGCGCGGACAACAGGCGGGCATCTTGTGTTCGCGGTGCTGCTCGGCCTGGGCGGGCTGTCGCTGCTGCTGTCGCTGATCTTGTGGCCGCTGTTTTTCGTGAGCATCCCCGCAACGTTTTTGATCGGGGTCGGTTGGGTTTTTTACGGATTGACCGGCAGTGCAAGCACCTGTCGGCCAGCGCCGGGCCGTACGTGACGGCGCCGCACTCACAGCGCCACGTCAGATGACGCCCGCACGAACACGCGATGCTGCCCACCAACATCCTTCCGGGCCGCCAGCAGATGGCCGTGGGGACAGTACTGCGGTGGCCGCGCGATTCACTGGCCGGTCGTGGACAACACCAGCTCGCCGACAGCAGCCATACAGACCGACCATCGGTCGCGTGTTTCTCCAGTCCGGCCCCGTCCACCATCGAGGCTTGTCGTCGAGGTCGACTATGCAACGGCCCACCGAGCGGGTTAACGCAAGCGGCGAAACCCCGAATTTCGGCCACTTACCTTTTACTTTACCTCAGCGTAAATTCAGTGTATCCACATCCTTTCTTAAGGGGGTTGTCATGATGCACACAGCGGTCCGTCCATACGCCACGGTGGGTGTCGCCCTGGTAGGGGCCAGCGTCATAGCCGTCGCACCGGTGGCAGCGCCGTTACCCGACGTCCACATCCCGTCACTGCGGGTGCCGGTGGAGCTCACCCAAATGGTGAACCCCATCCAAACCTGGGTGGAAGTCATCACGACCGCTATCGCCAACGCGACGCTGCTGGGGCAGGCAGCACTCACGCCGCCCGCGCCAATCCTGATGCAGATCATCACCAACCAGATCAGCTACGCCAAGGCTCTGGGTGGAGGGGTCAGTGACGCTCTCACGTACATCCGAACAGTTACGCTAAACCCCAGTAATGACTTCAGCATCTTCGCACAGGTGCAAAATGCGATCACTGAAATCCGGGGCGGAAACATTGCGGGCGGGGTCCAGGATCTGTACCTAGCGTTCGTTACGCAACTAATTGTGCCTGCTCTTGATATCACGGGCCCGCTCCAGACCGTCATCACCCAGATATTCACCAATGCACTGAATGTGGCCAACCTGACCTCCGAGGTGATCGCATTGCCCTTCCTTTCGCTGCTCGAGGTTGGGCTTAGCTACGCAGGGGGGTTCGGAGCTGCCGCCCAAGCCGTCTTCGACAACGCGGTGGCGGGCAATCTGGCAGGCACGATAACCGCTCTGCTCAACGGTCCCGGTGTCATCACAGGCGCGCTGCTCAACGGATTCAACGGTAGCCCCGGAATCCTGAGTCCGCCCGGAAGCTTAGGTCTTATTGCCGCGCTGCTGACCGTGCGGGAAGCCATCGCAGAGGCCCTGGGTGCGACGCCACCGATGGTCGCATCGGCGAAAGCCACGGCGCCGACCGCCCCGACCGCGTTGCCCAACTTGGCGGCCAACACGGTGACGGTGACGACCGCCCCGACGAAACAGCTGGCTTCAACGGTCGAGGCGTCCGCTCCCGCAGGCAGCACTGCAACGACTACCGGTCCCTCCGTCGGGTCCGGGCCGCTCACCAAGGCCCTCACGCCGCTGAACACCACGGCGACCGACATGAGTCACGGCAACATGGTGGCGCCCGGCCAGGTGCCCACCACGCCCACCGCGCACGCATCCACCGTGCTTACAAATGTGTTGAAGCAAGCGCCCACCCAAGCATCTGGTGGCCTGACGAACGCCATTCAGCACGTCGGCAGCGCAGGTCCCAAGCACCACTAGCACCAGCAGCAGCGGAGCAACCCACGGTGCACGGAAATGACAAGTCCGGAATCGTTCAACTAGCGATCCGGCCGTAACCACCCGAGCGGAGCAGCCTCAGCCGGTCGTTGTGAGGTTGGACAGCAAACGATGGCCCCCCTGGGGCTGCTCCCCTACTTCTAACAATCGGCCCCCTCCCAACCCGAGGGGGCCGATGCATGTCCTGGCCCCCGGTGAGACGCCAAGGGCCGACAACGTTGGCAGGCAGTACAGCGACGGCCGCTGCGAGCAGTGGATCATCCTGTCGGCCAGCGACTCTGGAAAATTGACACCAGCGCAGGCGCGTGAGCTGGCCAGTGCACTGGTCGATGCCGCCGACGAGGCTGATTCCCGGCGCTCAGATCAACGCTGAGCCACGTTTACCGTCATCCCGCTTCCAGACCACGCCTGCGGCTACTCTGCAGAGATGCGCGGTGTGTCACAACGAGTGCACAGCAGTGGGAGGACGGGGCGACAGCATGAGTAAGGGCGTCCAGCCGGGGTCGACGCACTGGATACGAGTCCTTAGCTGGGGGTTCTGGTAAGCCAACCTCAACCGTGGTCCCTACCGGATCTTCAGGCCCTCGGATGTGAAGTACGAACTGTGGCACTGGGATCGCTACACGCCTGGCGAGATGCCAGCCGACATCCGCGAACATCACGCGAACGCCACAAAGGTAGGCAGCTACGCCAGCCTGCATGAGGCGTTGGCTGCAGCGGACGAACATTCAGCGAAGTAATGAAACCCCTTGCCGGGTGGGGCAATACCCGGCACACGGAATATGATCACTACCAGGACCGCCGCCACGAGGACGTGGACCCCCTCGGTCACGAAAGCACTGCCGCACCGGTCACTACGACCACCACGGCAGTCGACCTCAAGCTGCAGGAGTACCTGCTGGTAGTCCAGGGCCACGACGACGGCATGACTGACGCCGAGGCGATCCGGGCCGGACGGCGTTGTACTCCGGGCGGTGGTGTGTCGAGAGGCTGACTTGTCGGTGCGCTTGCCTACGATCCCGGCGACAGACAATTGGGCTGCCCACGGGCAGTCCCGACGGCAGCCAGTGGCAGAGGGGAGGTTCCAAGATGGTGAGCGCGCCGTGGTGGTTCGTGGTACCTACAGCGGCGGCGATCCCAGTGGGCAATGCGATCTTTGCGGGAATCCTGGGTCTCGTCGGCGCTCGCATCGGCCGGAATGCCACGAAATACGCGGCTGAGCTGCAAGCAAAGGTTGGCCGTGAGACCGTTGCGCTGCAAGCCCAGGAAAGCAGGGCAGCTACGCACTACGCGGCTGAACTACAAGCCGCACAACGGCGTCGCGACGTCGAAATATCGCAGCTTCGGGAAGCACAAGCCGCCCTATTGGACGCCGGGACACCCTGAACTATCTGGTCAGCCAGATTCGCAACGTTCTGGGCCGTGGGGATGCGGTGGTGACCATTCATGGGGGCACCCGCCGTGACGAGCGGCGAGTTATCCGGGAGGACTTCACTCACAACCCCGATACCCGCATCCTGGTGGCCACCGACGCCGCCGGGGAGGGGCTGAACCTGCAAGCGGCCCATCTGATGATCAACTACGACCTGCCGTGGAACCCCAACCGCATCGAGCAGCGGTTCGGGCGGATTCACCGCATCGGCCAGCGCAACACCTGCCGGTTGTGGAATCTCCTCGCCGAGGAGACCCGCGAAGGGCACGTGTTCACCCGGCTGCTGGAGAAGATGGAAGTACAGCGCCGCGCCTACGGGGCCTGGCCGACGGCTGGGACGGACAGAACTACATCGGACTGGTGCTACCGACCGACTCGGCGAGCAGGCCAGCCACCGTCGACGCGCTGCTGCTGGTGGACCCTCTGCGGGCTGAGCGGCAACGCCAGCGTGAGATCCAGGCGCGGCCACCCGAACCCGGCCCTGGCCCAGAACCTGGGCCTGGCCCTCACAGCCTGTCGTTCATCCACCTGGTGGCGGGGAACCACCGCCACCACGTCCGTTGAAGACCAGGTTCTTTGGCACCGCGACACTGAATCCGGACTTCTATGCCCGCGACTTCGGCCGCATCACCAGCGAGGTGATCCAGCAACTCGCCGCCGTCGACGGGGTCGAGTTGGAAGTCCGTCTAGAGATCACCGCCGTCGCCAACAACGGCTTCGACGAGGCCAAAGTCCGCACCGTTAGCGAGAACGCCCAGACGCTCAAGTTTGACCAGTCCGGCTTCGAAGCCGAGTAAGAACACGCAAGCACGGGGCCGTCAAGCTGCGCTGTCTGCGCTCAGGTACCGGTAAAACGTCGCCCGGCTCACCCCGAGGTACTTAGCGATGTCCTTGCCGGTGTGACCGTCGGCCTTCATCCGCTTCGCCGTCGCTACGTGGTGGGCTTCGTTGACTTTCTTGGGCCGTCCGAATCTGGTGCCGTTCTTCCGGGCGACTTCACGCTTGAGGGCGGTCCGTTCCTTGGCCAACTCACGCTCGAACTCGGCCATGCTGGCCAGAACCCCGATGACCATCCGGCCTGCTGCGGTCGCGGAATCGATGCCGTCGGTGGTCGACACCAAGGTCACGCCCCGGTCGGTCGACGCCTTGACTGCCTCAAGGATGTGCAATGTGTTGCGGCCCAGCTGGTCCAGCTTCCACACCACCACCGTGTCGCCTTCTCGCACTAGTCGAGCAGTGCGGCCAGTCCCGGCCGGTCGTCCCGGGGCACCGGACATCACGTCGGAGAAGGTCTTGCTGACCCCGGCAGCGGTGAGTGCCGCATTCTGCTGATCGAGCGTCTGCGACGGTCGACACCCGTGTATAGCCGATCCGGTATGACTCGCAGCGATAAGTGGCGGTGATTTCGCAACGTTAAGTGGCGCCGATGACGAGGGTGCTGCGGGCGGTTTCGACGACGTCGGCGGTGATGGTGTGCAGTTCGTTTAGGCCGAGATCCTAAAGGACACCTCGACCTGAGCCTGCTCACCTTCGAGTACCGCAGTCCTGGGTTACGGTGCTGACGACGCCTCGTCCCCCGCGAACTGGACTGAAACGCACATGAAGCAATCGCAGCCCCCTGATCACAACCTCGCCTCGGAACTGGCCCCGGTCACCGAGGCCGCCGCCCCGGCCGAGCCCGCGATCGAGCCGTCGTGGCGGAATCGCGGGATCGCGCTTGCGATCGTGCTCGTCGTCACCGCGGCGTTGGCGTGGTACCGGATCGACGACAAGAGCTTGTGGTTCGACGAATCGGTGAGCTGGTACATCGCCCACATGAGCACCAGCGACTTCCTGCACACGCTTCGCTACGACGAAGCGAACATGCCGCTGTACTACGCCGCGCTACGCGGCTGGATCGGCCTCAACGGCGACGGCGAGACCTGGATGCGGTTGCTGTCGGCGGCGTGCGGGCTCGGGACCATCGCAGCGCTGTATGCCCTCGGACGTCGCCTCTTCGGTTTCAACGTCGCCATCGCGGCCGCAGCGATCCTCGCTACCAACGCGTTGTTCGTGGAATACACCCAGGAAGCTCGCAGCTACATGATGGCCGCCCTCCTCGCCACGCTGGCCACATACCTCTTCGTCCGGGCGGTCGACACCGATCGCGGCTGGTGGCTCTACGCGATCGTCGTAGCGCTCGGCATCTACGCGCACTTCTACGTCGTCCTCGTGCCCCTCGCGCAGGTCTTGTCGCTCATCGTCCGGCCCCGTGCTCCCGGCCTCTTCAAGCGGGTCACGCTGAGTCTCGTGGGAGCCGCGGTCCTCACGCTGCCGTACTGGTGGGTCGCGGTGGCCCGCGGCAGCGACCAGATCTACAAATACAACAACCCCCCGCTCGACCTGAACCACATCACGAAGATGATCAGCGGGTTCGCGGGTGGCTCGGGACCGCTGCTGGCCGCGGTGGTCGGACTCGCGGCGGTCGGCGCGATCATCGCGGCCGTCCAGATCGCCCGCACCGATGGACGCAGCGACGAGCTGTGGCGCATCGTCCTCCCCTTGCTCGCGCTCGCCATCCCCATGATCTTCATCTTTGCGACTGCGCTCGTCGACCGTCCCCCCGCGTTGCGGTACCTCAGCTTCCTCACGCCCGCTCTAGCGATCGTCGTCGCCCGCGGCATCATGATCTTGCGAGACCGGCGCGTCCTCATCGCGGGGGTCGTCGTGGTCGTCGCGCTCCAGGCGATAGGGCTGCGGCGTTGGTACAACGATCTCTGGAAGGAAGACTGGCGTGCGGCGGTCGCGCAGGTCCAGCGGGAGGGTCGACCGGGCGATGCGGTCGTCCTCTACAACGCCGACACCATCATGTTCTTCCAGTACTACGACCGCACGACCCACGCGGCCGAGGGCCCCACACTCGACTTCCCGCCCGATAGCTTCAATCCCTTCCCTCTGTACACGAATCCCCTCCTGCTGAAACGAGACCGACTCGCCGAGGTGGGTGCGACCCACGACCGGGTCTGGTACCTCGTGCCGAACGACTGGGAGACCGACGCGCCGCCACCCGAGGCAACGCAGATCGCAGAGATACTCGCTCCCACCCACGTCTCCGCGGAGCACAACGACTACTTCCGGGTCGGCGTCACCCTGTACGAACGCCGCTGACCCCCGGCGGGGGAGCCGACCGGAGAAGCAGGAGGCGCAGGCGTGGCCGCGGACTCGCCCGAACCAGAACCGCCCAGAGCGACCAGGCACACCACACATGCAGCAGTCCCTGGCGGTTCGTTGCCGCGTGTACTTGCCGCGGCGGGTGCTGTTGTGTCTGCGGGAAACATAACTTTCCGGCTTCGGGAAACTGGCGGAAACCACGGAAACATACTGTCGCACAACGCGATTCGCGGAGACTAGTTCGGCGGGATCGTGCGGAAACAAGGAAACATCGCTCTCTTACGAAAATGAGGTGATCACAACGCGGTGAGGACAGTCCGAGGTGACCCGCCGGTCGTTCCGGTGGCATTGGGTGGCGAGGGGTGTTCGTTATGCGGTGTGGGTGATTGGTTCGAGGGTGACGCGGTAGCCGAGTGATTCAAGTTGCCTGACCGCTCGGGCCTTCGTCTTGGCGGGGACGCGCCGGGTGTAGTAGTCGGGGCCGGGGTCGCGGTAGAACTCGCCGTTGGTGAGCATGTTCCAGGCGGTGACGAGCATCGAGTGCTCGACGGCCACAAGGGCTTTCATCGGGCCTCGGTGGGATGCGATGCGTTTGTATTTCGCCGAGAAGTAGGTTCGCTTGGAACGCGACGCCGCCAGCGCCGCGGTGCCGAGGGCGCCCTTGAGGTAGCGGTTGCCGGGGCGGGTCTTGGTCGATTTCACCCTGCCAGCGGATTCGTTGGACCCGGGTGCGGTGCCCGCCCAGGAGGCGAGATGTCCGGCCGTGGCGAACACGGTCATGTCGGCGCCGGTTTCGGCGAGGACCACCTCAGCGACCGTGTTGGAGAAGCCCGGGATGCTGCATAGCAGTTCCCGGGCGGCGCGTAAAGGTGCCATCGCCTGCTGGATGCGGGCGTCGAGTTCGTCCAATGCCTTGGCGTACTCGTCGATCAGATTCAGGTGCATGCGGATCAAAAACCCGTGATGGGCGGTGAACCCGCCGGTCAACGCCTCGGTCAGGGCGCCGATCTTCGACCGCAACCGCCGCTTAGCCAGATCCGCCAACGCCGCGGGCTCATCGCGTCCGTCGATCAAAGCCTCGAGCATCGCCCGGCCCGACACTCCCATGATGTCGGTGGCCACCGTGGAGAGTTTGATGCCGGCGTCCTCGAGAATCTTCTCGATGCGCTGCACTTGGCGGGCACGGTCGCGGGTCAGCGCGGTGCGGGTCCGGGTCAGATCACGCAGGCGTCGGATCGGTTCGCGCGGTACCAGCGATCCTCGCAGTAACCCGTGGGCGCCCAGATCGGCCAACCACGCGGCATCGCAGACATCCGTTTTGCGGCCCGGCATGTTGCGGGCGTCATGAGCGTTGACCAGCATCACCGTCAACGCGTCCTCGAGAAGGTAGAAAAACGGCTTCCAGTAGTCACCGGTTGCCTCCATCACCACGCAGGTGACGTTCTGCTCGAGCAGATGCTCGCGCAGGGCCAGGATCTGGCCGGTCATCGCCCGCCACGTCGTCACCGTCGAGGTGGTGCGCCGGTTGCCCTGGCCCTGGATTCGAACGCAAACCTTGGCGTCCCTCTTGGAGATATCCATTCCCGCGCACCGCGGGTGCACCACATCCATCGCCGACCACCCTCTCGCAGTTGTTTTGGTCTGCTGTGACTTAGCGGGTGCGCGTTGCGGGGAGGGCGGGGTGAAACAGAAATCTCTTACCCGTGCTCAAAGGCAACATTCCACGGTTCCCGCGGATGAAGATTGGGTGTCGTATCTGGTCTCAGGACTTGGTTAACTCTTCTGTCGCAGAACATCGTTGACAGTCTCAGGACATTCTTGACTTGGATGGATTGGGGCGCGGAGCGTGAATCTTGGCTTTCCACCGCCGTATTGGGAGTTCAGTGGTGCGAGGGTGGATGGATAGCTGGGCGCCGTCGCAGGTGACCCGGAAGTGGGTGTCCTCGACGTGGATGGTGACGATCTTGCCGGCGTAGGTGCGTCCGACGCGCAGGCGTTGGCGGGCGACCATGACGACGCCGTCTGTGGGGACCTTGCGTTGGACGCTGATCGGGCCGGCCGGTTGGGGCGGCAGCTGGGTGGCCGCGATCCGGGCGCCGCGGATCTTGGTGTGTTGATCGGCGGGGATCGGCGCGGGCAGCGTCTTGGCGAGCACGTTGTTGTGCACGACGTGGATGAGGTGTCCGTCGAGGCGCAGCACGACTTTGCGTCGGGCGAGTTCGGCGCCGATTTTCAGGCGGTGCTTGGCCAGCTCGGCGTTGCCGTTGGTGTCGACGAAGCGATCGACTTCGATCACTGTGGCGGCCGGGAGCGTGCCGGCGCGGCACGTTTTGTGTTGCTGTGAGTCCAGAGCCTGCAAAGAAAGTCGAGTTAGCAGGGTATCGTGTGGCTGCGCGCGCCTTTACCGTTGGTCCACGACGCGATGTCGACCCGTTGTTTGCTTGCGATGACAACGTTGGAAGTCGGAACCGAGACTGAACCGCTGCGTCACGACGCCGTCACCTTCGGTGCCGTCGATGTCATCAACGATGATCACTTTCTTAGCCATGTTGTTCTCCTCCGTCGTCGTTCTGCGGCTCGATGGAAACCGGCTTGGCACGCAAGATGGCCCGGTCGACCTTGCGCAGGGTGATCTCGCGGTACTCTTGGCGCTCCGGATGGCGGTGCGTGGCGGCGGTGAGCTTGCTGCCGTCGTTCAACAGCCGCAGGTCCAGCCACTCCAGCAGGGTGCCGTCATCGGAGACGCGCCGGGACCGCTCCAGGTTGAACCACATCCCGGCGGGGATCGCCCACTCCGCCGGGGTGACGTCGCCGCCGCCGAATGTGACGAGCCATTCGGCGCGCATACAGTCCTTGGCCGCGATCTTCATGGACGGTTATTGCCCTTTGGCAGAACTTTTGCAGGAACTGCGGCCATATCGACGACTTCCGTGACCGGCGATCGAATCGACGGCCCAATCCGCGCCGAGTTGATAATCACGAACGGAGGCCGGATACGTTTATCGCTGTCTCAAGGCGGCGACGGGCTTTCTCCAACTGGTCACGCGCCACCTCAACCTGGGCCTGGGCGTGATGCAGTTCAGCGACAGCCAGGTCGACGCATGCTTTGGCCTCGTGTAGACGGTCTTCGCTCATGACTCGCAGTCCGTTTCAATCTCGCCCCGTTTCGCTAACTGTTGCAGGAACGCCAACGCCAACGGCTTCAACGCCTGCGACAGTGGCTCCACGGCTTCTTTGATCCGGGCCTGTTTCACCGCCGCCACAATCGGGATGGTTTCATTGGTGAACCTCGACGATGGGCTCGCCGGGGTAGTTTTCCTGGTGTGTTTGGCGCGCGTCGTTTTGGTCGGCGGCGTAGACCGTCCGCACGATGTGTTCGCCACCGGAGCCTTCGCCGATCACCATGAAAACGTCGTGCATCCCACGGTCGTGCATCTCACGCCTGCTGTAACCAAAATGGGTTTCCGTCATAAGGGGTTCTCCTGGTGGTGTTGTTGGTGCCTGCAACCCTAGGAAATAAACGGCGATGATGTCAATCAAACGGAAACAGTTTCCTTGTGAGATAACTCACAGCGGCTGACTGACGGTAAACCTGGGGGGCGGATTTCCGCCGGTTGCCTCCCCGCGATGTCGGCCACCGGTTTGTCGGACGTGGCCATCGGGTGCTGACACACTGAAGTCCATCAGCGGACCCGGGAGGAGGCGACGGCGTACGTGGTGACGGCGGGCAGCGGCGACACCTATCGCATCGAGCGGGTCTACCTTGACCGCGACGAGGCGTACAGGTTCGCGCAGGACTAGAACGGTATTGCCCCTACTGAGCCTGTTCAGGTGGAGGAATGGGAGACCGGTGCCCCGCCGGGGGCCTACGACGGCCCGTACTGGCGGGCGGAGTGGTGGGCTCGTGTCCCGGGTGAGGAAGCGCCGCGGTGAGCTGCGGCACACCCGTGACGGCGATCGACGCGACGACTTCGACATCCGCCAGGAATGGTGGACCGGGGACGCACTGCCGGACGCCAAGGTGGTTCGCCGGGAACTGGCCGGTGGCGGGCTTGTCGCGGGAGAAGGTGGAGGAACTGTTCTGGGACACGATCACCAGGTCAGGGCCGACCTGGCCGGAGTGCCTCGGAAGTAATCTCCACTCATTCGTGCGCCGGATGGAAAGAAATGGGCATGGCGGCTCGACATTGCCGCTCTGGTGCGCCATGATGCCTCCATGGACCGACGCACCCTGGAACGGCTCGGCTACTACATCGTGAGTCGGCGCGTCGCGCTGGGCTACCGCAACCGCACCGACCTGGCCGACAGCCTGCAGTTCACCGTGCGCACCCTGGCCGACATCGAGCACGGCGTGCGTAAGGCCAGCCCGGGCACCTACGCCATGCTGGAAAACAAGCTTTCCTGGGCACCCGGAAGCATCAACACCATCCTGGCTGGCGGAGAACCAAAAGAACTGGTGGTCAAGCTGCGCCGGGACACCCCCGATCGCCTATCCCACGCCGCCACCGACGCGCTATCCCGTGCCTCCACCGAGGAGCTACTGCTGGAGCTGCGACGACGCATCATCACGCCCCGCGAGGCACGTGAAGTGTGGGAAGACTGGGGCGGCCTTCACCCTCGCGGCAACTGGCCCGAGGAGGGCTAGCAGCGCCAGCACCGGACCAACCCAAGCCTGACGCCAACTTGTAGTTTCGCGGCCCCACCCTGGCAGACTGCCTGACACCGTAGACACGCTGGAACCACTTTGGCGGTTGCTGCGGTCCCGCATGATTCGCAGCCAGCCCCGTCACCGGATACACGGTCTATTTCGAGACGGCGTTCAGCTCTGTTCGGGCCTGGTCGATTTGGTCGTATGCGTAGGTCGCCATGGCGGCGGTGGTCATCGTTTCACCCTTGTGGGCGAGTGATTCGTAGGTCTGGTCGCCGAGGACGTCGCGGAGGTGGGCGATCGCGGTATTGATTTCAGGTAAGGTCACGGCAGTCAGGGGACTGAATGCAAAACCGGCGATGGTGGCTGCCTGCTCATAACGCCCGAGTCGATCAAAGAGGGTGGCGAGGATAGCCAGCGGGCTAAGGATCAGGGTGGTGTTGCCCGCGTCGTGGTAGTTGCGGATCACCAGCGTGAAGTAGTCGAGCGCGGCCAGCGGGTCGCCGTATTCAGCCTCGAGGCGGGACACACTGGCCGCCAGGAGTGACTCGCTTCTGCGGTTGCCGCTGTCCTGCGCGATCACCAGGCCCCGGTGCAGGGCCTCACGCGCGCGGACGGGATCGGCGTCGCGGAAAGCGGTTCCGTAGGCCAACAGCGCCCGCGAGAGCGCGCACGGGTTGTGGGTGGCTTCGGCGGCGTCGATCAGGCCGTTCGCGGCGGCCCTCGCCTCCTCGTCGCAACCGGCCAACGCCAGTGCGACGGTCAGGGTTGTCATGGTGGTTCCATGGGTGTCGCGACCGCCTGGCAGCTGGGCGCGGCACCACTCGACCATCCGTTCGGGCTGGCCGATGACCACATACGCAACGCCAAGCCCGGCCTCGAGGCCGAACGGCACCTCTTCGCGGCCACTGCCGACCACCATCTGTCCGGCGTCGCTGTAGCGGACGGCCTCCTCGATCCGTCCGGGCAAGAAGCACTGTGACGCAATCACGTACAGGAACGCGAGGCGGGGGTGGGCGACGGAACGGGCCGGTTCGATCAGCTCTTCGGCCCAGGCTATCGGCTCATAGTTTTCGACCCACAGGCCGAGCAACCCCCCATACGTGGCGATGGTGGCGGCAACGTCGAGGTCGCCCTGGTCGGCGGCCCACCGAAACGCGGTGCGCAAATTGGCCAGCTCCACGGCGAACCAGTCGTAGGCGTCACGTTGTCGGGGGCTGTCCCACAGGGCAAGGATGTCAGCTTCGCGCTCTGCGAAGTGGCGGGCATGCGCTGCCCGGACCTCAAGGGCAGCCCCGTGAGCGACGAGTTGCTCTTCGGCGAACTGGCGGATGGTCTCCAGCATCGAAAACCGGGTCCGCCCCGAAGATCGGTCGGCGACCAGAAGCGACTTGCGCACCAGCGCATCGAGCACATCCAGTGTGGCCAAGTCGTCGCCGCAGCCACCCACTGCGCACGCAGCGGCGAGGTCGAACCCTCCGGCGAACACCGAACAACTTGCCAGCAGCGACTTTTCGGTGTCGTCGAGCAGGGCGTAGGACCACTGCACGGCGTGACGGAGCGTTTGGTGGCGTGCCACGCGCCGTGACCCGACCAGCAGCCGGAACCGCTGATCGAGACGATCACGCACCTCGCTGGCGGTCACCGACGCCATCCGCGAGGCAGCCAACTCGATCGCCAGGGGTATCCCGTCGAGGCGGCGGCAGATTTCGACGACCGCGCCCGCCTCGTCGGGCGTGGCCACCGAGAAGCGCGAGGCAACGCTACGGGCGCGTTCGACGAACAGATTGACTGCGGCGGAGTCGATGCCTGCGCCAACGTCCAGCGAGGGCACCAGCCACAGCTGCTCGTCGGCGACCCCCAATCCTTCCCGGCTGGTGGCCAGAATTTTGACGCTCGCCGATCTCGCGAGGATGGTCTCGACCAGATCGGCGGTGGCGTCGCGCACGTGCTCGCAGTTGTCGAACACCAACAATCGGACCCTGCCCTCCAGCGCGGCGGCCACCGACTCGCTCACGGTTTTGCCCGGCTGCTGGGTGATGCCCAGCACCGCCGCTACGGCATCGGGCACCGCCGTCGGATCAGTGACCGCTGCCAGTTCGAAAAGCCAGACCCCGTCGGGGAATTCATCAGCCAGACGCGCCGCAACTTCCAGCGCCAGGCGGGTCTTGCCCACCCCGCCTACGCCGGTCAACGTGACCACCCGATGTGCTCGCAGCGCCGCTTCCACCTCGGCGACCTCGCGCTCGCGCCCGATGAAGCTGGTGGTCGCAGGCCGCAGGTTCCCCGGACTCGCGTCCAACGCTTGCAGCGGCGGAAAGTCTGTGCCTAGGCCCTCGGCTCGGACCTGAAACACCCCCAACGGAATTGGCAGGTCCCGCAACCGTCGCGGCCCCAAATCGACCAGATCGACTCCGCTGAGCAGACTCGCCGTCGACTCGGCCAGCAGGATCTGACCGCCGTGCCCGGCGGCCATCACCCGCGCCGCGCGATTGAGCACTGCGCCGAAGTAGTCACCGTCGCGCAGTTCGGCCTCCCCGGTCGCCAGCCCCATCCGGACCGGCAACTGCAGCGCCCGCTGCGCGGCCACGGCGGCATCGACTGCACACCTCGGCGAGGCGAACGCGGCGCACACCCCGTCACCGGTGTGCTTGAACAACCAGCCCCCGTGCTCGTCGATCGCCGAACGCAACACCTCGTCGTGTGCGGCCAGCGCGACCCGCATCCCGTCGGCGTCCGCCTCCCACCGACGGGTCGAACCCTCCACATCGGTGAACAGAAACGTCACCACCCCCGAAGGAGCAGCGGCCGCAGGAGCGGACACCCCCGCAGAATCTCACAACAGACGCGCTCCTACCTGGCACATCGGCGGAATCCGACCCAGACACCCACGCCTCGAGGCACGGCGTCGCCGATCGGGTCGTCACCTTGTTATGGCGACCAGGAGGACCCAAAAGTCGTGGAAGCCCTGCATCGGCAGATATTGATCCGGCCAACGGGTAGCGCGCTAGCGACCGGCGTCGAGTCACGCACGTGTCACGAAAACGTGGTCTGTTTCGAGACAAGCTGGGCAGGCTTCCGGACTGACCGCCGTCATGGCATCGCCTCGGCCCAGGCGATATGACCTTCGAAGCCAAGGGTTCTCGCCATGTCGCGGTAGCGATCCCGGTAGTCGCGGTACGCGGCCTCTTCTCCGTGCGCCCGTTCCAGCAGTGCGTGCAGCCGCAGCGCCCAGAGCGCCGCGACAAGAGCGCATAGTCCGCACGATCAGACCGAGGCCGGCACCTTTGCGTTTGCCGGAAAGCGGGTGGGCACCGAGGCGATAAGTGCCAGCGACTCGACGAAGAAGTAGATCGCCTTAAAGAACTCCAGCAGATCTCCCTCCTCGAGGAGTAGCTTGCGATACATCACCGTCCGGAGTGCGTCGTACCCCTGGTAGAGGGCCTTCCAGTCGTGGAAGTCGGCGGCCAAGACATAGGTTGGCTGCACCGACTCCGACCCGTCGAAGATGCGGCAATCCTTAACGTGACCGTCGGCCCACGCCACATAGAGATAGCGCGTGCTCCCGCCGAGCCTCGCTGGCAGATCGCGGACACCGAGCGCCCACGATGACGGGTACGTGTATCGGATCAGGTTGTAGAAGTCCCAATACTCCTGGAGTTTTCCGGCGAGGGTCTCTTCGTCAGGACCGGCATCCAGCGCGCGCCCAACCGCGTCGGCCCAGGCCGGGCTGAAGAATATCGGCGACCTCATGGTCAGCCCCCCGCCAGCACCGGCTGGATCTGCACGAGCAGGTCCTCAAGCTCCCGAGACAGGGAAATGCCGACGTCGTTGCATTTCCGTCGGAGCTGCTGGATCAGCAGGACACGCACTTCGTCCTCCGTCCAGCCCAGCGGCTCGTAGTACAGCTTGCGGCTCGACACCCCGCTGATCGTCAGGATTGTCGTGAGGGTGTCGTGGATCTCCTTCAGCATCGTCGGATCACGCCGCACCGCGTCCTGGAGGTACCGCATGCCGCCCTGCACGTGCCGTGACTCGTCGCGGCACGTCGCGGTGAACCCGGTGTAATAAGCGGGAAGGAATCCGCGCCAGCGCGCGTACGACAGCGTGACCTTCATGACCGACAGCGCGAGCACCCCTTCGATCCAGAGGAAGTACGTGGTCCCGTAGCGGACGCGGGCACGCTGGTCGTACGGATTCCTGCGCAGTTCGTCCGCCTGGTAGGCGAGCAACCCGAACGGCCCGACGAAGGTCTCCTGCACCCACGGGAAGGACTTGTCGAGAACCGTCATGATGTCGTCGCCCTCGATTCCGACCACCTCGCGATAGAACCGGTCGAAGAAGACGGTGTGCCGAGCCTCGTCCTCGATCTGGGCGGCGATGTGGAGCTTCTCCTCCTCGGTCGCGCCGATCATGAACACTGGCAGCTCGATCTCCACCTGCCGCTCGCCGTGGTGGAACCCCGACGCGATCCCAACGAAGGATTCCCGTTCGTCGTCGGTCATCTTCTCTGTCCAGTCGATGCGATCCTGGGTGAAGTCGAGGTCGTAGACGTCCCATCGCTGCTTGAGGTACTTGCGGTACAGGGTGACGAAGTCGGGCAACTTCCTCAGGCCGTGGTGGACGTACTCGATGACGTCGTCGATGTCGACTTGGCGGATTCCCTGAAGATCCTGTCCCTCGATCTCGGCGGTCTCAGCCTCCGAGAGGCTTCGAGGTCCCTCGTGCAGCACGGCGGTCGGAGTCTTGAGTTCGGTCATGGGATTCCTTCCGTCCCCTCGATCATGTTCCATCCGGGGCTGTCGCGGTGGTAAATCCCGGCGTTCCGCTGACCAAGCAATCGTCGCTTAGCGCGGGTAAAGATCGCCGTAGTAGGCGAGCAAGCGACGGACGATGATCTCTTCAGCAGTGCCGTTGTCGTATATCGGGGATGTCAATGGCGCGGCGGACGTCACGTCGATCCCCACGATCGACCGGATCCGATCCATGTCGAGGGCAGGGGTCTCCGCCTCCACGGTGCGGGCCACCATCTTCTAGACGGTGGCCATCGTCATCCTGGCCGTGACCGCCCTGCTGCTGGTGCTGTTCGTGCAGCGGGGTCGTCGTCGGTGTCGGGCACGAGCACCACAACGGAGACGACCCAGCCGCTCACCGACCACGAGCAGCCGCCGGGGTCGCGCGCTCAGTTGATGCGCCGGTCGTGGCCGGCCCATTCGGGCTCGCGCAACGCGAACTTCTGCACCTTTCCGGCGCCTGTCTTCGGCAGCGGACCGAAGCCGACGGCGTCGGGGCACTTGAAGTGCGCGAGCCGCTCCCGGCAGAAGGCGATAATGTCGGCCTCGCCCACCCTGGCGCCGTCCTTGAGCGTGACGAATGCCTTTGGGCGCTCACCCCAGCGCTCGTGCGGGATCGCCACGACGGCGCACTCCAGGACGGCCGGATGGGCGCAGATCGCCTGCTCTACCTCGATGGAGGAGATGTTCTCGCCGCCTGAGATGATCACGTCCTTGCTGCGGTCGCGCAGCTCGATGGCCCCGTCGGGGTGGCGGACCGCGAGGTCGCCTGAGTGGAACCATCCGCCGCGGAAGGCCTGCCGGGTCGCGTTCGCGTCGGCGAAGTAGCCGGCCATCACGTTGTTTCCGCGCATCACGACCTCGCCCAGGGTCTCGGCGTCGCACGGCACGTCGCGCATGTTCTCGTCGACTAAGCGGACGGGGTCGGCGATCGTATAGGCGTGGCCCTGGCGAGCCAACAGGCGGGCGCGCTCACCGGCCGGCAGCTCGTTCCAGCCGTCCTGCCATGTGCAAACGGTGTGTGGGCCGTAGGTCTCCGTGAGCCCGTAGACGTGCACCACATGGATGTTCAGCTCCTCAAGGCGAGCGAGCAGCGTCGGCGACGGGGGAGCCCCGGCGACCATCGCGGTGACGCGCCGTCCCAGGGGCTCAGCGCTCGCATGGTTGACGAGCGCGGTCTGTACCGTCGGGGAGCCGTTGTAGTGGGTTACGCCCCCCTCCCGGAACGCCCGCCAGATCAGCGCCGGATCGACCTGGCGCAGGCAGACGTGCGTCCCGCCCGCCGCGGTGACCGCCCATGGGAAGCACCAGCCGTTGCAGTGAAACATCGGCAACGTCCACAGGTACACCGGGTGATGGCCCAACTCGGCCTCGACGACCTCACCGATGGCATTCAGGTAGGCGCCACGGTAGGTGTAGACCACACCCTTTGGCTTGCCGGTCGTGCCGGAGGTGTAGTCGATCGCAATCGGCTCCTCCTCGTCGAGCAATAGTGAAGGCACGTCACCCGCGTCGCCTTGCTCGATGAGCCGTTCGTACGGATCATCGCGATCGCCGCCGCCGTCCTCGCAGCGCACGATCTGGACGCCAGCGGGCGCCTTCTCGGTCAGCGGCTCAAGCTCGGCGTCGACGAACAGCAAGCGCGCGCCGGAGTGCTCGAGAATGTAGTGGATTTCACCCGCGCCCAGCCGCACGCTGATCGCGACGAGCACGCCGCCGGCGAGCGGCACGGCATGGTGAAGCTCGAGCATGGCCGGGACGTTGGGTAGCAACGCCGCAACGCGATCGTGACGTTCGAGCCCCTGCTCGCGCAGCGCCGAGGCGAGCCGGTTCACTCGCTCGTGGAGTTCGGCGTAGGAACGGCGGCGCTCGCCATGCACCACCGCGATGCGATCGGGATGGACAGCGGTGCTCCGATCCAGGAACGACACCGGGTTCAGCTCGGTGCGGCTGACGCGGCTGCGCGCCGGCCAAGGCGAGGCCACCTGCGTCGCGGAAAAGTTGGCCTGGGTTTCCATCACACCCTCCTTGGGCGCGCTGCCGAAGCTACGCCCGTCCTCGGCTCAAGGCAACGGACGTATGCTCGCCTGCATGAGCAGGCTCATGGCGGACGCCACCGTCCTGGTACGCGCCGACGGGTCGACGGCCCGCATCACCCTCAACCGGCCGGAGAAGCGCAACGCGCTCAGCCTCGAGCTCATGGAGGAGCTGATCGCCACGCTGCGCCGGCTGGGTGAGGATCCCGGCGTGCGGGCTATCGTCATCGACGCGGTCGGCCCGGCGTTCTCCGCGGGTCACGACCTGAGCGAGATGATCGGCCGCGATCTTCCGTTCTACCAGCGGCTGTTCGACGTCTGCACCGAGCTCATGGAGACTATCCACCGCGTTCCGCAGCCGGTGATCGCAAAGGTCGAGGGAATGGCGATGGCGGCGGGCTGTCAGCTTGTCGCCGCCTGCGACCTGGCCGTGGCCGCCGACGGCGCCCGCTTCGTCACCCCGGGCGTCAAGATCGGCCTCTTCTGCTCGACTCCGATGGTGCCGTTATCGCGCGCGATCGGCCGCAAGCGTGCGCTGGAGATGCTGCTCACCGGCCAGCCGATCACCGCCGGCACCGCGCTCGACTGGGGCCTCGTGAACCGCGTCGTCCCGGCGGAGGCGCTCCAACGCGAGGTCGGCGCCATCGTCGACGCCATCGTGCGCTCGAGCCCGCTGACCGTCGGGCTCGGCAAGCAGGCGTTCTACACCCAAATCGAGCTCGACGAACACCGGGCCTACGACCTGACGAAGACGGTCATGGCGATGAACGCCCGCGCCGACGATGCCCAAGAGGGCATGTGCGCGTTCCTCGAGAAGCGTCCAGCAACCTGGCGTCGGAGCTAGACGCCCAGTTTCGGTACAGGGCCGCACGCGCGTCAGGGCAGGTCGAGCAGGTGGGCCGGTGCCCCAAGCATGTGGGAGATGTTCTGATCGTCGCGCAGCTCGGCGAAGGGTCTCGGACATCCTGCGTAACGTTGCGGCCACCTCACGCCGCAGCGGCGGGTCCAGGGCAACCAGCTCGTCGAGCACTATCGCGGCGTTCTACCGCGGCTCACAATCAAGATGGGCTCGATGACGCACTTACACCAGCCGCGGGCGGCGATCACGTTCGGCCCCTGGGTGGCACCGTGATCGGCGATCGCTGTTATGCCACGGTGCTGCTCGATGAGGAACTGTGGCGATCGCTGGCTGCGCTGGACGGCACACAAGACGTGGCTTGGGTGCACGGATGCATGCTCGAACACGGTCACCGTGGCGACCACCAGGCCCTGGCCTACCGCGCTGGTCCGGTTAGTTACTGGCTTCAATGGGAAGAAAGTGGCAGAGCCCGTATCAGCACCACCGACCAACCCGACCCGCTAGCGCAAGAGGCCAGCCCACGGGGTGAGCCGTCCGGTCAGCCAGAACAGGCGGAACGGCCGACCCGGGCCAACCACTTGTGGGCTGCGGCTGCTGAACCCCCCGGTTCACAAAACTCGGGATCCCAGGCCGACGCGCAGTGGGCCATCGCCGCTGCGCTGGAACGCCTGGCGGACGTGATTGTCGCCGCGCTCAATCCCGCGGAAGCTACCGGGCGTCATGCAGCTGGCCGCGACAAGCGATCGTGACGAACAACATCCGCGACGACATCGGATATAGGTGGCCAACTCATCACGCCCTAATTAACTGGCGCGTCAATCAGCGCTTGTTCGGGGGCGGACCGATACCACGGTGGGTACCGGAGTTGGGAGGCGGCCGCCCAGCCAGCAGGACCATTGCGGGGTCCAGCGCCCGTCAGCCCGGGTCGAGCATGTGCGCCAGCAGCCGGAGCGTGTGGGCGGTGTCCCGACCGTCTGGCACCTTGGCGAACGTCTCCACCACACTCCACAGAGCTGCGGCCACCTCACGCGGCTGCGACGGGTCCAGGGCGGCCAGTTCGTCGAGCACCGCCGCGTGGGACTTCTCGGTGCCGGACATGACTGCTCGTTGCGGTCGACGCGGGGTCTGACAACTCCCGTGCCAGCATGACCGACGCAAGACGCTGATAGGAGCGCGGCCACGCCGGGCATATCGTGTTGAAAGTGACCGCGAGGAAGTCGCTGTGACGACCCAACCAAAGCTTCAAGCAGGTGCTGGTCGACACCGGCATCGGCACCCTGCTGGCCGAGTGGGCCAAGAACGTTCATATCTCGGTGATCCTGCTCGCGTGGCTGCTCGCGGTGTTTATCCGCGTCGCGACCGGCTCGGCCACGGTGGCCACCATCACCGCGTCGTCGTTGATGCTCGGGTTGGTCGAGGGCATGAGCACCGGGCAGGTGTCGTTGGTCGTTCTCGCCGTCGGCGCTGGCTCGCTGTTCTTCTCCCACGTCAACGACGCCGGATTCTGGCTTGTGAAGGAGTTTTTCGGGCTCTCGGTGGGTCAAACCATCAAGTCATGGTCGTCGATGGAGACCGTGCTGTCCGTGTGCGGGCTGGCGTTCGTCCTGCTGCTGGATCTGGTGATCTGAACAGATCAGCCCCTGATCACCTGCGTGCCGCCCGCGAGCTCATCGTGCTTGCCCTGCTTGGTCGGGCTGTTGTGGATCGTGATCGCGATGACGATGTAGGCGATCAGCGCCAGCAGGCCGCCGAGGTAGGGGATGATCGCGAGCAACGTGAACGCGTTGCGGATCGCGGATTGCCGCAGCGACGGTTTGGCAGCGCCACCGGGGCCGCGCACGCTCAAACCGAACAGCTTCTTAGCGGGCGTCCAGCCCTCGATGACCTCGAAGGCGACGAAGTAGATGAACGTGAGCAGGCCCGAGAACAGGCCCGTGACCCAGAAGTTGCCGGTGACATGAAAGAAATAGGCAAGCAGTAGGCAAACAAGGCCGACGATGATGCCGTCGATCAGTCGCGCGACGAAGCGCAATCCCAGCGGGCCGGGTTCCTGGCCACCGGTCGGACGGGGAGCAGGGGAGTAGGCACTCGCATCACCAGGGTCGAAGTCGCCTGTTGTCATCGTTTCGCTCCTCAACCAACGGCCACAATGTAGCTTTCAAAAGAGGCTGCATCATAACGCGTTTGGGTGACGAGCGGTTACCCGAACTTCTTGCGGGCTTTCTTCTGGGCTTTCTTGGCGGCTTTGTCGGCGCGCTTGCGCGCGGTTTCGGCGAGTTCGCTGCCACGCTCTCGCGCAGTCTCAGCAAGTTCGGCAGCCAGCTCGGCCCCGCGTTCGCGGGCGACGTCAAGCAGCGGCGCAACCCGCTCGCCGGCGACGTCGGCGAGTTCACGGCCGCGTTGAGCGCCGGTCTGCAAACCGTGGCTGACCTTTTCGCCGACCGTTCCCAGCACCGCCCCCGACGCGGCCGAGCCGACCGGCAGCGCCGCCGACACGGCCCTAGACGCCCGCTCGGCGGCGCGGCGACCACGCCATCCCAGCGACGGCTTGCCTTCGGTGTCGACCGACGCGATCATCAGGCCGCCGATCAGGCTCAGATCCGTCAAGAAATCGCGGCGCTGCTCCGCCTTGCGCTGTGGATCGGTTTCCGCCCAGAAGAGGTGCCCGCCCAGGCTGCCCGGGACGACGGTGAGGGCCAACGCCGCCGAGGCCACTCGGGGCAGCTTTCCGCTGGCGAGCAGCAGCCCGCCGCCAATCTGCACCGCGGCGTTGACACGCGCCAGCGTCTCGGGATCCTGCGGTACCTTCGTCGCGGCCGGTTCGGGTAGTTTTCGCAGCCCCTCTACGGTCGGTCGCGCGGTTTCGGCAGCACGTTGGGGGCTTCGAAGTGCGTCGATGCCTTGGCCGATGAACACTGCTGACAAGAGCGGTCGCGCCACTCTGCGAATTAGCATGATCCTCGAATGCCCTTCCTCGAGGATTCGCAAACCAATGGTCGACGCTTAGTCGGTGCTGCGGCCTGACATGCGCTGAAACAGAGGCACACTGATCCACAAGTACGCGAAGCCCGCCGCAAAGAAACTGCCCGCGATCCAGCCTGCGGCCGGGCCCGCCACGGTACTGAAGATCACGATGGTCACGCCCACCAACGCGGTGCCGAGCAGCAACAACCCTGAGAGCGCACACCGATGCGCAGTGGCCACCAGGGTGTCGAGGCGGTGCCGACGAAACAGCACGCGGTGCATGCCGACCGGCGCCACGAGCAGCACCGTCGACGCGAGTGAGCAGGCCACCGTCACCAGGTACACGATGCGCATCGTGTCGCTCAGTAGCGTGAAGCGCTGCTGAAACGGCAATGTCAGCAACAGGCCCGTGAGCAGTTGTACACCGGTCTGCGTGACGCGCAACTCCTGCAGCAAGATCGACCAATTGCGGTCAAGTCGTTCGGCTTCGGTCTCGTGGCGCGCGGCGCGGTCCCAACTTTGGTCGCGCTCAGGATGGTCCGCCGGATGGGTCGAGTCCACGCTGCGATTTTCGCAGCGCCGGCTCAGGCGGCGTACTTCAACAGCACAATTCCGGACGGAAAATTCAGCGTGTCGATCAAGCGGAGTTTGGGGATCGCCGAACCCGCGGGAAACAGCGGACGCCCGCGACCCTGGACCACCGGATACACGAACAACCGGAACTCGTCGACCACGCCGGCACCAGTCAACTCGTGGGACAGGGTGATGCTGCCGGTCAACACGATGTCCTTGCCGGAGCGCGCTTTGAGTGCGCGAACGGCATCGACCGGGTCACCCCGCGGCACGGTGGTGTTCTCCCAGCGCGGCTCGTCGAGCGTCGACGACACCACATACTTGGCCACCGTGTTCAGGTAATCGGTCACCCCGGTGGAGTCGTCGGTCTGCGCCGGCCAATAGCCGCGGAAATCCTCGAAGGTCCGGCGGCCCACCAGCAGGGCGTCCTGGCGGGCAGCCATCGGCCCCGACGGTGCACCGATGCCGACTCGGCGTGGTCATATGGGTGTTGACACTTCGACCGCGGGGGCCTGGCATGGCTGGTGATGTACGCGTGACGTCGAGCGCACTGAGCGCGCCGGCTTTCAGCGGTCACCGGCCGACTGCCTCGGGTGATCTGTCGATCGAAACGCACGGGATCGCGCCGATCGGCGAGGATCAGCGTTACGGACGCCCGGCACGGCTGTTCACGGTCTGGTTCGCCCCGCAGGTGACCATGACCGGCGTATTCACCGGCACTCTTGCCGTCGCGCTGGGCCTTGGCTTCTGGCTGGGGCTGGCTGCAATGATCATCGGCACAGTTCTCGGTTCGCTGCCGGTGGCATATCTGTCGACGTGGGGTCCGCGCACCGGCACCCCGCAGCTGCCGAACTCGCGGATGGCTTTCGGCGGCACCGTCGTCGTTCCTGCTGTGCTGCAATGGCTTTCATCGATCGCATGGGACGGGCTGGTGGGCCTGTTCGGTGGTGAAGCCCTGGCCGTGCTGCTCGGCATTCCGTTTTGGGCGGCCGTATTGATTGTGCTGGCGTTGCAGGGTGCTGTCGGATTCTTCGGTTACGAGCTGATTCATCGGGTGCAGGCGGTGCTGACGGTGGTGCTGTTTGCGACGTTCGGCGTTTTCGCGATCAAGCTCGTCAGCGGTCATCAGGTGATAACGCCCGCCACCACCGCCGGTGCGGATCTGATCGGCGCGTTCGTTCTCGAGGTCACCATCGCACTGAGCCTGGCGATTTCATGGGCCAGTTATGCGGCCGACTTCAGCCGGTACCTGCCCACCACGTCATCACGGACCCGCGTCTTCGCCTACACACTCGCCGGGCTGGTCTTGTCGTACGTCTTCGTCCAGGCCATCGGGATATCGGCGGCCGGAGTGCTATCGGATCAGACCGCGCTCGGTGTCAAGTCGGTCATGGGGGGAGGCGTCCTCGCGGCGATCGCCTTGGCGGTGATCGCCCTCGCGTCGGTCGGGTCTTGCGCGATGAACGACTACAGCGGGTCACTGGCCCTGCAGACCATCGGCGTGCGGGTGCGGCGGCCGGTTTCGGCGGTGGTCGTGACGGTTGCGGCGTTCGGGCTCATCCTGTGGCTTCACGTCGCCGACACCGCACAGCGATTCCAAGACGTGCTGCTGCTCGTCAGCTATTGGATCCCCGCGTTTGTCGCGGTGATTGTCATCGACTGGCTGATCCGCGGCCGGGGACGGTTGACCGTCAACCCCGCCGAAGAAGCCACCACCCGCGCGGATGCGGTCGCCGCGCTGCTCGCGTTCGTGCTTGCCTACGCCGCGGCAATCCCGTTCATGAACACTTCGCTCATCGAAGGCCCGGTTGCCCGGGCCTGGCATGGAGCCGACGTCGCGTACCACGTCAACTTCATTGTCGCGGCGCTGTTGTACGGCGGCTATCGCCTCATCGGGCCGCGTCGCCGGACCGCGCAGCACTGAGGGCAGCACCGTTTCGTGGGTTCGAACGGTCAATTGCCGTGAATGAATTATCCGGCGTGGGCAGCGCCCGGATTTACTTCAGCCGCGGCGCGGTAATGAGTTTGCGATCAGCGGCTTTTTGTGTGGTCGGAATGGGCGTGCGCCGCCGCAGCAACCGGTTCTCGAGATCGGTTGCTGACGTGACACCGGCGCGGTTTCAGGCACCAAGCTTGTGTGTTGCCGTGATCGGCAGCCTCGGTCGACGCCTCTCGGCGCCCAGGTCCCTGAGCAAAACGCCGTAGCCGTTGCTACGGAGACTGATTCTGAGCGCCTTGCCCGGCGGATGCTCGATCAGCCATCCGCGCAGAGTATCGAACTGTGCTTCGACAGATTTGTCGTCTATGTGCAGCGTTCGCAGCAGTGCGGGGACCGTGGCAGGTTCGCCGGGTTCCCTCTGCTGGTCAGCTTCACCGATCGCTGTGCCCATAAGCCGAGGATAGTGACGACATCGTCACGAAGTCTTACGGTTGTGACAATTAACTATGAGGATTTGATCAGATCGA
This sequence comes from uncultured Actinomycetota bacterium, assembly GCA_963811535.1. GTDB lineage: Bacteria > Actinomycetota > Actinomycetes > Mycobacteriales > Mycobacteriaceae > Mycobacterium. Next base: position 232,089 of record CAWERF010000007.1, read on the forward strand.
TGGGGCAGGTGACGAATTTGGTCGCGGCACCGGGCATCTTTAATTCGCTTGGTCGAAAGGCGTGCCCTGAATTTGCATGGCCGCAAGATGTGGAATGCGTGGGTGAGCAAGCCGGCTCGCCAGAGACGTTTGGTGGGCGGCGATGGCGTTGCATCACATGACTTCAGCAAACACCGACGACACGTCCCAAGCTCAGGTGGAAAGCTCACCCGCTCCCGAGTGATCCGTGGACTTGCCGCCCGGCCAAGAAGGTGGCGAGGACCCGTAGGTCAGCGATCTCCGCGGGCGGCACGGTGCGGGGATCGGCCGATAGAACCACGAAATCCGCGTGTTTGCCCACCGCCAACGACCCGACGACGTCGTCGCAGAACAACTGCCACGGCATTAAGAAAGCGTTAGGACAGCGCCAACCTCGGCGTTCTGGCCCACGGCGGGCATCGGTCCGGGTTACGGTGCTCTCGGGTTGAGTGAACAGCCTGACTGAAGACGCGATCGGCGCACCGGCCGTTGCCCAAATCAGACGCCGTTGGCGTTTCCGGCCGAATCAGCGACACATCCGACGATGGGCCAGTCAATGCTTGTTGTTCAGGAGCCATCTGCATCGAGTCCGGCCGCAGAGGCCGTCAGTACGTCGGTGATCAGTCTCGGCCGTGCGTGCGTCACCGCGTTTGACTCCAGCTGGGTGACCGTGATTGCGCTCAGGGGCGAGGTCGACGCGCTGAATGCCGCGCATGTGAGCACGTGTCTGGACCAGTTCGCCAGGCCCGACCGTGCACTTGTTCTCGATTTGTCCGATCTTGATTTCCTCGGCGTTGAAAGTCTCACCGGACTGCTTGCACTTGGCGATAGATGCGACAGGCTTGGCGTCGACTGGGCGCTGGTCACCAGCCACTCGGTGCGCCGGCTTCTCCGCGTCGGTGATCGCGAGTGCCGGCTCCACGCCGTCGGCTCGATGGTCGAGGTGTTGCAGCGGTTCCGAACCGCGAGGCGCAGGCGGGGACGGTTGCACGCGGTCGACTGAAGGACCTGGTGGTCAGCTCAGCGCGGCCTTCGCTTCGGCGAGGTCGTCCGCGGCGAGCACGAGGCGGGTGTTGGTCGCGAGATAGGCCGTGGTGAGGTTTACGTTCGCGGTGCCGAGTCTGCGGGCCACCTCGCCCAGTGCGCCGGGTCGGTCCTGTATGGGCAAGACGATCACTTCCTGCTCGGCGGCGATCCGTATTCCGGCACGCTGCAGCGCCTCGAACGCGGGAGTCGCATCCTGCACGAGTATGTGCATCTCGGCTTGCCCTCCGCCGGTGGTGAGTGCGCAAAGTCCGGCGATGTTCGCCCCTGCCGTGCCAAGGATGTCCCCGACGCGAGCGAGCTCCCCGGGCCGGTCGTCGAGATAGAGCGTCAGATCGGTCGCCATTTCACGCTCCTTTCGCCGTTCATGGTCGCGGTGCGGCGGCCAGGGGCGGTGATCGCAGTTCCACGCTATCCCCGCAGACGGTGCCAGTCCCGGGGATTTGCGGGCCGGCCTTCGCCGGAGCGGAGGGTATAGTGAAAGCAACTCGTTATATTGCCTAAGTTTTTGACCGGTCGTCCGGCCACCCGAGCGCTGAGGGAGAAGAGAGAATGCCATCATTGGGTTCGGCGAGGACCGAGGGAGACAGCTGGGACCTGGCCTCCAGCGTGGGAGCGACCGCGACAATGGTGGCCGCCTCTCGGGCGTTGGCCTCCCGCGGGCCCGACCCGCTTCTGGACGATCGGTTCGCGGAGCCGCTCGTGCGCGCCGTCGGTCACGACTTCTTCAACCGCTTGATCGACGGGGAGATCCGCCCGGCGGAAGCTGACCCGGCCTTCAACGAGCAGCAGATGCGCGAGCAGATCGCCGTGCGCACCAGATTCTTCGACACCTTTTTCATGGACGCCACCGCGGCCGGCCTGCGTCAGGCGGTAATCCTGGCCGCGGGGCTCGACGCCCGCGCTTACCGGTTGCCCTGGCCGCAGGGCACGGTGGTGTTCGAGGTGGATCAGCCACAGGTCGTGGAGTTCAAGACCACGACGTTGTCCGGGCTGGGCGTCGAACCGCGCGCAGATCGTCGGGCGGTGGGAATCGATCTGCGCGATGACTGGCCGACGGCGCTTCGTGACGCCGGTTTGGACACCTCGCAGCCCACTGCGTGGATCGCCGAGGGGTTGCTCGTGTACCTGCCGCCGGAGGCGCAGGACCGATTGTTCGACCACATCACCTCACTCAGTGCGCCGGGTAGCCGGCTGGCTACCGAGCACATTGCCGACATGGGCGCGTTCCGCGACGAGCGGGCGCAGGCCTGGCGCGGGCGCTGGCGCCAGTACGGCCTGGACATCGACGTCTCAGAGCTGGTGTGGGACGGCGAGCGCAGCCACGTGACGAACTATCTGTCCTCGCACGGCTGGCGCGTCACCGCCCACGGCACGGAGGAGTTGTACGCCGCCAACGGCTTTCAATTCCCCGACAACGAGGCGATGGCCACTTTCCGGGACCTGAGCTACGTCGGCGCCGAATTGAGAGGCTGACCGCAGCCAAGGTCAATGATGGGATTTGGCCTGGCCCCCAACTGCGCCACCGGTACCCGCCGCGCCGCCACCCGTCTGGGACGTACCGGTCGTCGCCGATGACGTGCCAGTCCGTGTCTTGGCGGAGTGGCTCCCTCGCGTAGTGGAAGTGCCACCGGTGTTGGACACGGACTCGCCGGTGCGTTGCGTCGTGCTACCGACGCGGCTGGATATCAGTCCGCCGCTGCTTCTGATGGTGGTGCCGCCGGCAGTGGAGACGGCTTCACCGGTCGTGGTTCCGCGGACAGTGGTCGCGCCGCCGGGGCCGCCGCGAGCGATTCGAACGGTCGTGAATGACGAGCCCGGGCTCTGATAACCCGCGGCGGCCTGCGATGCGCCGAACGGATTCCCGGGAGCGTCCACGCCGTGGTGGGTTTTCGCCTCAGCGGTACCGGCGCCCGCAAGTGCCATGGAGATGCCGGCCGTCGCCAGAACGGCGCCGACCATCGCGGTGCGCACGCGTGGGTGAGTGGGAGGCATGGTGTGCTTTCCCATGATCTGTCGCCTCTCCGACCTGGATTAGCCTCCTGGCCAAAAAATTCGTTAACCTAATGAGAAACATTGCATTGTGTTTGGTGTCGGCGTGAGCCTCCGTCTTGCAACCTACGGCCGCCGGGCGGGATGAGGAGCCGATTGCTGCTCATTCACAGCTTTACCCAAGCCAAGAACTGCAAAACACCGGGGGCATGCGGCGGTCGGGCGGCGCACGCATCAGGGGTAGCGGCATGCATCCAGGACATGCCGTGCGAAGATGCCCAAATGGCAATGGAGCCGTCGCATTTCACGGTGGCGGAAGATGGCGCATTCATGCCCACCGGGTATGCGCAGAGTCATTGGGGCGACGATCATCTGAGTGGACCGGCGATCGTCGGACTGGCCGCCGCGGTTCTCGAACACCACTACGGGTCGTCGGACTTCATGCCCGCGCGGCTGACGGTGGACTTGTTCAAGGCGGGCCGAGGTGTGCCGACGACCACCAAGCAGCGTGTGGTACGTGACGGCAGGCGCATTCGCAACGCGGAATGCGACGTCCTTCAAGACGGGGTGGCGATCGCGCATGCCACGCTGGTCCAGTACCGCCGTTCGGCCGCGCCGCCGGGCCGTCAATGGACCGCCCCGATGTCTTTCATCGCGCCGGCCGTGCTCGACGATGGGACGTTGGCGTACGTAGGCAGCGACGACGCGGGGTGGAGCCGGTCGCCGGCCCGGCACCAGAACGACTCGCGCAAGCGCTTTTATAACCACGGCATCAAAGTGCTTGCGAACGAAGAAAATACACCGTTTGTTCGTGCCGCGATGGCAGCCGAGGTAACCAACCTCGTGACGAACCTGGGAACAAAAGGCGTCGGTTACATCAATGGCGACGTGACCATCGCGTTATCCCGCTTGCCGTTCGGTGAGTGGATCGGCGTGCAGGCCGATTCGCACTGGGCATCCGATGGAATCGCCGTCGGGACCGCGACACTGTTCGACACCTCAGGTGCGTTCGGGTCCGGCATGACCACCGCTATCAGCAATCCAGCGGCGCAGATCGACTTCAAGAATGATCCATTCCCGCTGAGGAGTCCGTAACCGGCGCGAGAGCACTTGGGGTGCGGCCAAGCTCACCACACCCCGGACGCCGGGTTCTGTCGGCTCTACACTGACGCCAGCATCGGGCCGAAGGGCGGATTGATGGTGTACGCGGCGGCAGGTAAGCGGGTGCTGATCACCGGTGCCTCGTCCGGGGTGGGAGCCGCCCTGGCCCGGCAGCTGGCCGCCCGCGGGGCGGTGGTGGGGCTGATCGCGCGTCGCCGGGAGCGTCTCGCCGAGGTCCTGGCCGACTGTGAGATGACCTCGCCGGCCTCGACGATGTGGGTGGCCGACCTGGCCGATACCGCCGCTGTCGGTTCGCTCGCGCTGCAGGCCTGGGATGCCCTCGGCGGTATCGACGTTCTGATCAACAACGCCGCAGTCCCGAAGCGCCGCCCCGTCACCGAGCTCGATGCGGCCGAGGTGGAAGCCGTCATGCGGGTCAATTTCTTCGCCCCGACGCGCCTCACCCTGGCCGTCCTCCCGCGGATGATGGCGCGCGGGTCGGGCCTGATCGTCAACGTGTCCAGCGTCGGCGGCCGGCTCGGGATCATCCACGAAGCCGCGTACTCGGCCAGCAAGTTCGCCCTGTGCGGCTGGAGCGAATCGATGGCCGTCGACCTGCACGGCACCGGTGTCGCGGTGAAGCTGATCGAGCCCGGGCCCGTCGATACGGAGATCTGGGACCAGCCGGGCAGCGAGGAACCGCTCTATGACGGCCCCAAATTCCCGCCGCAAGAGGTGGCGGAGGGCATCATCGCGGCGCTGGACAGCGACCGCTTCGAGCACTATGTGCCCGACATGAAGCCGGTCGTCGACGCCAAGGACGCCGACATCGACGCGTACATCACCGGTGCGGCTGCCATGGCCCGGGTCAAACCGTCATGAGGGCGCTGGTCTTCGGCGTGCCGCCCGAGCCGTCAGAGGCGCCCGACGACGCCAACCCGCTCACCAAGAACTTGGCCGTATCGCCCGTCGCGCTGCGGGAGGTTCCCGATCCGCAACCGCTGCACGACGATTGGGTGGTCACGCGGCCACGGCTGACCGGCATCTGCGGATCGGACTCCAAGCAGATCCTGCTCGACTTCGGTGAGGGTGACACCGATAACGCGATGGCCGCTTTTTGCTCGTTTCCCCAAGTGATGGGGCACGAGGTGGTAGCAGACGTGGTGGCGTTGGGGCCGAAGGCGCGGGGGCTGGAGATCGGGCAGCGGGTGGTGCTCAATCCGTGGTTGTCGTGCGGGCCGCGCGGGATCGTGCCACCGTGCCCGGCGTGCGAGAAAGGCGACTACAGCCTGTGCTGGAGCTTTTGCGACGGCGACATCCAGCCTGGAATCCACACCGGGGTGTCGGCGGATGTCACGGGCGGGTACGCGCAGCTGATGGCGGCGCACGACACGATGTTGTTCGCGGTTCCCGAATCGGTGCCCGATGAGGTCGCCGTGTTCGCCGACCCTTTCGCTGTATCGCTGCACGCCATCACCAGGCATCCGCCGCCTCGAACGGGCCGGGTCCTGGTGTACGGGGCCGGCTCTCTCGGACTGTGCGCCGTCGCCATCCTGCGGGTCCTCTACCCGGATGTGCAGGTCGCGGTCGTGGCCCGCTTCGACGCCCAGGCTGAGCTGGCCGGTCGGTTCGGGGCCGCCAAGGTGCTGGCCCACGAGCCGCGCCTGGCCATCATCGAGGAGCTGGTCGCGTGGGGCGGTGGCCGGCTGCGGCAGCCGTTACAAGGGCTGCCGATGGCCCACCCCGGTCCCATCGACGTCGTGTACGACACCGTCGGGAAGCCGGAGACCTTCGAAGTCGGGGTACGGGTTCTCACGTCGCGAGGAACCCTCGTCAAGGCGGGCGTCCACGCGCCCGGCCGCTGGGAGTGGAGCCCGCTGTACTTCAAGGAGATCTCCTGGGTCGGGTCCAACGCTTTCGGAGTCGAGGAGGTGGAAGGTGAGCGCAAACACGCCATCGCGCACTACCTCGACCTCGCCGTCGACGGACGCGTAGACCTGCGTCCCATGCTGACGCACACATTTCGGTTGGAGCAGTGGCGCGAGGCCTTCCTCGCCATCGCCAACCAGGGGGAGAGCGGCGCCGTCAAGGTGGCCATCGACCAGCGCTAGGCGTTACATCGGGTTCGTGCGCAGATAGGTGTAGATGCCGGCGAAGCCGCGGTTGACGTCCTCGGGGATCGGCACAGGTCCACCGAGTGCCCGTGCCCCCCAAACGATCTGGGCGGTGCGCTCCACCAGCGCGGTCACGTGCAGGACGCGGTCGGGTCGGGGACCCACAGCCACCAGGCCGTGGTTGGCGATCAGCGCGGCCGCCCGACCCTCCAATGCCTTCACCGCGTTGTCGCCGACGTCAGGTGTGCCGGACGCGGCGTATTCGGTGCAGAGAACGTCCCCGCCGCAGTAGACGGCGAACTCGTCGATGCATGCCGGGATGGGCTGATGTGCGATCGCGAACATGGTGGCCCACACGGGATGGCTGTGGATCACGCTTCCGATGTCGTCGAACGCCCGGTAGCACGCCAGGTGCAACTTCATCTCCGACGACGGAGATCGACCGTCCTTGGCCTGCAGCACTGCGCCGTCCGGGTCGACCAGCACCAGATCATCGAGCGCCATGTCCCCGTAGTCGACCGACGACGGCGTGATCACGAGGTTGCCGTCCTCCCGCCGAGCTGAGATGTTGCCGGCGGTTCCCTCGACCAGGCCGCGCCGCAGCATGTCCTTGGCCGCGGCCAGCACCGCGGTCTCGGGGTTGTCGACGAATCTCACGAGGTGAGCACCTCCGGGTTGACGATGTGGGCCGGCGCAACTCCCGACAGGAGCGCCTCGAGGTCGTCGGCGACCATCTGCGCCTGCCGGACCTCAGTGTTCCACGTCGCGCCTCCGATGTGGGGCGTCAAGACAACGTTGGGCATGGCGGCGAGCGGGTGATCCGGTGCAAGCCATTCCCCGACGAAATGGTCCAGGCCGGCGGCGGCCACCTTGCCGCTCCGCAGGGCTTCGACGAGAGCGTCGGTGTCGTGCAGCTGAGCACGCGCGGTGTTGAGGAACACCGTGCCGTCACGCATGGCCGCGAACTGCGCGGCGCCGATCATCCCGACCGTGTCGTCGGTGACGGGCGCATGGAGGCTCACGATGTCGGCCTGCGCGAGAAGCTCGCCGAGGCCGTGGCGGGCCTCGTCGTTGAACGGGTCATGGGCGATGACCGAGATACCCAGCCCTGATAGGCGCCACCGCAGGGCCCGGCCAACTGCGCCCAGCCCGACCAGCCCGGCCGTTCGGCCGGCAAGTTCCCACGCCCGGAATCGCTGGTAGGGGATCGTGCCGTTGCGATACACCTCGCCGGCCCGGACGTCAGCGTCGGCGGTGACCAGGTGACGCGTGGCGGCAAACAGGAGAGCGACGGCCATCTCGGCGACCGCGTCGGCGTTGCGACCCGGCGTATGCAGCACCGGGATCCCCGCGTTCGTGGCACCGGCGATGTCGACGTTGTTGGGATCCCCGCGGGTGGAGGCGATGGCCCGCAATCCGAGCTCGAACACCGGGCCGCTGACCGAATCACCCTCCACGACAACAACGTCGGCGGCTTCCGAGCGGGTGCGATCGGCCAGTTGCTCGGCGCTGTAGATCCGCAGCGGGGTCTGATCGATCCACGGGTCGTAGACGACGTCGGCAAGCTGTCGCAGCTTGTCCAAGCCCGGGCCGCGCAATGGGGCTGTTACGAGCGCACGAAGTCGAGTCACGACTGCACATGCTGGCGTACGGTGACGCGCGTGTCACGCAAAGAGGTCACAATCGGCATCGACATCGGCACGACCGCCGTCAAGGCGGTGGCGGCCGACGAGGACGGCCAGGTGGTGTCCAGGACGCGGATTCCTCACCAATTGCGCGTGCCGGCACCGGACCGGCTGGAGCACGACGCCGACGAGGCGTGGCGGCAGGGCCCGTTGGCGGCGATGAGCCGGTTGGGCCGGCCGGACGCTCGGGCGGTCGCCGTTTCCGCCATGGCGCCATCACTCACCGCCGTCGACCGCGCGGGGAAGTCCATATCGCCCGGCCTCTTGTATGGCGACGGTCGGGGTCGGGCCCCGTCGGGCGCGGGGGAGCACGGGCCGGCTATGGGCGAGGCGACCGAGTTCCTGCGCTGGACGGCTCGAGAAGTGCCGGGCGCCACCGGGTACTGGCCGGCGCCCACCGTGGCCAACTACGCGCTCGCCGGCGAGGCGGTGCTCGACTTCGCCACTGCAAGCGCGACCTTTCCCTTGTTCGACGGCAGCGGTTGGAGCCCGGATGCCCTCGCCGAATACGGAGTCACCGTCGACCGAATGCCCCGCGTCGAGATGATAGGGGCAGCGGCCGGTCAGGTACGCGGGACGCAGGCTGTTCTGGCCATCGGCGCGATCGACGCCCTGTGTGAGCAGCTGGTGGCCGGCGCCGACCATGACGGCGACGTCCTGGTGGTGTGCGGCACGACCCTGATCGTCTGGGCGAATATCCCCGAGGCCCGGCACGTACCGGGTCTGTGGACCATCCCCCACGCGGTGTCGGGGAAGAGCCAGATCGGCGGAGCGAGCAATGCCGGCGGCCTGTTCCTCGGCTGGGTGGACCGGCTGCTGGGACCGGGAAACCCCGCCGCGGTCGATCCGGGGCGGGTGCCGGTCTGGTCGCCGTACTTGCGAGGCGAACGCACGCCGTTTCACGATCCGGATCGTCGTGGTGTGCTCGACGGCTTGGATCTCACCCACGACGCCGCGTCGCTGCGACGCGCCGCATATGAGGCGTCGGGATTCGTTGTGCGCCAGCTCATCGAGCTGTGCGGAGCACATGTGTCGCGCATCGTCGCGACGGGTGGGGGCACGCGTGTCGAGCCGTGGATGCAGGCCATGGCCGACGCCACCGGCCAGCCGGTGGAGGTCTCGGGCGTGGCTGAAGGAGCGGCTCTGGGGGCGGCTTTCCTGGGGCGGGTGGCCGCAGGTCTAGAAGCATCGATGACCGACGCCGCCCGATGGGCCTCAACCGAGCGGACCGTCGAGCCGGACCGCGCATGGACGGGCGCGATGGAGGACCGCTACGGCCGATTTCTCGAGCTGGCCGGTCGTCCGTCGAGGGCAGTGACACCACCAGGTCCGAGTCACCGAGAGGTAACGACGGCCCCATAGTTGACCGGCTGTAACAGCGGGTGACCGTTGGCAGATCGCCGTGGGCGATCACGATGCGTTCTGGCTGAAAGGAGTTGATCGCGGTGAGCGGGGCCGCGACGGGCACGGACGGCGGTGTCGGCCTCTAGAGGGGCGGTGCAGCCCCGCTCAGCGGCTTAATGCTAAGCGTGCCGGCATGACTGGTCGGACACGTCACTGCGTCGATCCGGGCAAGCCGACCTGTGAGTCGCCTGGGCCCGTGGCCACACCGAACTGTCAGAATGCGGCCTCGGGGAGGCGCATGATGTCGTCGTCGAGGGACTCGATGATGGGGCGCAACGCGGTCAGGTTCGGCAGCATGTTCTTCGCGAAAAACGCCGCGGTCGCGATCTTGCCCCGATAGAACGCCTCGCCGCTCGTTGTCGGCGTGGCGGAGAGGGCGGCATGCGCGACCTCGGCTTGTGCCAGTAGTCGCCAGCCGATCAGCAGATCCCCGACGGCGAGCAGGAATCGAACCGATGCGAGACCGACCTTGTGTATCTCGGTGGGTTTTTCGGAGGCGGCCAGGAGGTAATCGGTCAGGGTGGCCGCCATCGCCTCTACATCTTCCAGCGCGGTACGAACTAGTTCAGCGTGCGGCCGCAACGCCGCATCGCACGTCTCGATGGTGTTATTGACCTGCGCCGCCACATGAGCCAACGCGTCGCCCTTGTCGCGGACGATCTTGCGGAAGAAGAAGTCCAGCGCCTGGATCGCGGTCGTACCTTCGTAGAGCGAATCGATCTTCGCGTCGCGGATGTATTGCTCCATCGGGTAGTCGGTCAAAAACCCTGATCCGCCAAGTGTTTGCAGAGACTCGGTGAGTATTTCGTAGGCGCGCTCTGAGCCCACTCCCTTGACCACCGGCAGCAACAGGTCGTCGACACGGTGCGCCATGTCGGGGTTTGCGCCCGAAACCTGTTGCGCGACAGCGTTATCTTGATGGGCGGCGGCATACAAGTAGAGCGCCCGCAGGCCTTCGGCGTAGGCCTTTTGGGTCATCAGACTGTGCCGTACGTCCGGGTGATGAATGATGGTGACCCGCGGTGCGCTCTTGTCGGCCATGTGGGTCAGATCCGCACCCTGCACCCGCTCTCTTGCGAACGCCAGGGCGTTGAGGTAACCCGTGGACAGCGTGCCGGCAGCCTTGACGCCGATGGTCATGCGGGCGTTCTCGATCACCGTGAACATCTGCGCGATGCCGTTGTGCACGTCGCCGACAAGGTATCCGACCGCGGGCACTCCGTGGGCGCCAAACGTCAGCTCACAGGTCGGAGATGATTTGAGACCCATCTTGTGTTCCAGCCCGGTTGCGAAAACCCCGTTGCGGGAACCGAGTTCGAGTGTGTCGGGGTCGAATAGGTACTTGGGTACATAAAACAGGCTCAACCCCTTGGTGCCCGGACCGGCACCCTCGGGGCGGGCCAGCACGAGATGGAAGATGTTCTCGGCGGTATCGCCTACGTCGCCGCCGGAAATGAAGCGTTTGACGCCCTCGATGTGCCACGTGCCATCCGGTTGGGGGATGGCTTTGGCGCGTCCTGCGCCGACGTCGGAGCCCGCGTCGGGTTCGGTCAGCACCATGGTCGCCGACCAGCCGCGTTCCAGGCCCATCGCCGCCCATCGGCGCTGCTGTTCGGTGCCCTCCACGCACACAGCGTTGGCCATCGCCGGCCCCAGCGCGTAGAAGAAACCGGCCGAAGGATTGGCGCAGAGCAACATTTCGTTGATCGCCCATGTCACAGGTGCCGGCGCGGGAACGCCGCCGATTTCTTCGGCGATGCCGATCCGCCACCATTCGGCGTCTTTGACCGCCTGCACCGACTTGGCCAACTCGGCGGGCACGGTGATCGTGTGACGGTCAGGGTCGAAGACGGGTGGGTTGCGGTCGGCATCCGCGAACGACTCGGCAACGGGGCCCTCGGCCAGACGGGCGACCTCGTGGAGCATCGTGCGCACCGTGTCAGCGTCGAGATCGCGGTAGTGGGCCGCGCCGAGAACGTCGCCTATGCCGAGCACCTCGAACAGATTGAATTCGATATCACGGACGTTAGCGATGTAGTGCCCCAAGGTGTTTCCCCTTCAACCTGCCGGATTGGACGAGTCTGTCGAGGCAGGGAAAAGGTACGCAACCGTAACCACCGCAAACCTACGGTGACGCAACCGTAGGGTGCGAGGTCACCACCCGTTGTGATGTACATCACAATCGACGTCTGCCAACGAATGTTGGCCTACAAATGTTGACAAATTCTGGTGATGGCGAGAATAATCGATGCCGGAGCCGTTGAAATACCAACACAGGGGAGGTGACAGGCCATGGAGGAGCGCTCGAGAAAGCGGAACGCCGCGGTACTCGTTGTCGGCGCCGGTCCTACCGGTCTGACGATGGCGATCGAATTGGCCCGCCGTGGTGTGGAGGTCGATGTCATCGATGCCTCCGCCGGGCCCGCCGTCGAAACCAGGGCGCTTGGTGTGCAAGCCAGGACCCTGGAGCTGTTCGACGAGATCGGGGTGGCCGATGCCGCGATTGCCCGCGGACTTCCTGTCGATGCGTTCAGTGTGTTCAGCGAAAACGAGCGCATCGTGCATGTGAGCCTGCGTGGGCTCGACACGCCATATCCGTTCACGCTGATGTTGCCCCAACACGAGACCGAAGCGCTGCTTGCCGACCGGCTGGCTGAGTTCGGTGTGAAAGTGCAGCAAAGCGTTGAATTGGTCGCTCTGACACAGCATCCCGATGCAGTTCAGGCCACGCTCCGGCATGCCGATGGCACCCTCGAACAAACCGAAGTCGGTTGGTTGGTCGGATGCGACGGCGCACGCAGCACAGTGCGGAGCCAACTCGGTGTGCCGTTCGCCGGAACGGCGTTCGAGGAGAACTTCGCCGTGGCGGATCTGCGGATGGACTGGTCACTACCGCACAACGAGTTCTATGCATTCCTCAACAGAGGCGACTTCGTCGCCTACTTCCCGATGCGATCGGGGGCTTATCGCACCGCGGTCGGATATCGCAAAGGTCATGCGCCACCAGGCGAGGTGAGCTTTTCCGAGCTGGAACGGGCGGTCGAGCGATGCGCTCCGCCCGGTGCCCGAGTTACCGAAGTGCAGCAAGCCGCACGCTTCCGGATCAATCAACGAAAGGTCACGCGGCATTCGGTCGGGCGCGTCTTTCTGGCCGGCGACGCCGCCCATATTCACTCGGTGGTGGGCGCACAGGGGATGAACACCGGAATACAGGATGCATTCAACCTCGGATGGAAGCTTGCGGCGGTCGCACAGAACCGCGCCCGGCCCGAACTTTTGGATACATATCAGACCGAACGAGCCCCCGTGGTAAACAGGCTGGTGAAGGGAACTCGCACCTTCACGCGACTGGTGCTGCTCGGCAATCCGATGGCGACAACCGCTCGTCGCAATGTCGCGCCGGGTGTGATGTCCCGTCCCGGTCCACAACACGCGTTGGCCCAGGTTTTGTCGGAGATCGACATCTCGTATCGCAGCCGGCGTCGGATCGGAAAGCGGCGGCCACTTGCTGCCGGCGATAGAGCTCCCGATGCCAGGGTCAGAAGCCTATCCGGCGTGGCAGTGGACCTGTTCGATGTGTTCGACAACGAACTTCACACGTTGATGATCGTTGGCTCCCGCGTGCGGGATTCATCTGATGCCGCCGCGGCTCCATACCAAGACCAGGTCCGCGTCGTGCAAGTTGTCCCCGACGACGAATCAGCACCTGCAGACGGCGATTCTGTATTCAGTGATCATCACGGTGAGGTAGGTGAGCGGTATTGCGTCCCCGCCGGTGGCTATGCGCTCATACGGCCAGATGGATACATAGCCGCGCTTAGCGATCATGACGTCGACGACCTGAGTCACTACCTTCGGCGAACATTCATCTGAGTGCTCGAGTGGCGGGGTAGTGGTTTGCCCATTACCGTTCTGTCGATCGGCGCCAGAACAGGGATCAGGACCGGGGTCAGAGGTGAAATTGCAACAACGGAAGCTCAAAGTACTCGCGGCTGTCGCAGGAGCTGGCGTCGTCGTCGGCATGGGTGCGGTAACAGTGGGGTGCGGTTCCGAGAAGGTCAACATGACAGACCCGACCACGAGCGGCGCAGCCACTACGACGACGACGACCTCCTCATCTACTTCCGCGCCTACGCTCGGCGGTGCGGGTAATACCACGGGACCGACGACACCGGCACCCCCGGCCACCTTGGGTAACAGCTCGACGTCGACCACGCCGCCGTCAACTCCGTCGATACCTGCGGCCGCCCCGCCGCTGCCCGTAGGACCTCCACCGTTCGCATAAATCGGTGCCTACGGCCCGAAAAGAAGCTTGACTCGTCTGCCAGGGGACGGGGTAGAAACGTGACTGTGGCGGAATAACATTGTCCGAGAGGCGCTTTCAGCTGATCGTGATCGCCCGGCACTGTCGGCGCCTCGTGGAGACACCCGCGTTCGTCCTGCCGTCAAACAATGCCCAGATCGGCCCGGGGGACTAGCCGCACAAGGGTTGTGTCGCGTCCCGGGGCATACTGCATCGGAACTCAGGTCTGAGTTCCTACAACGTGTGCATCCTCAGTTAGGGTGGGCCCGGTCGGCGTCATGTGCCGGCGCCGACCGGGGCGTCCTCTGACTTCGTGCGTCTATGCGCAACGAAGTGGGTGCAGCAGATCGAAAAGCGGCCCGCCGCAGGGGCCTACCCAACCCGCGGGAGGCGCCCAGCCAATTGGCGGGGCCCAGCCTGCCGGCGGAATCCAGTCGGTCGGCGGAGCCCAGCCCGCCGGCGGAATCCAGCTCGGCGCGGGGTAGCCGTTGTTCCACCCCGGGCCCCATTCGGGGTGATACCAATCACGATGGGGCCCCCAGTCCTGGCTCCAGCCAACATGATCTGCGGCGAAGCCGACGGGGACCGGAGCGGCTGAGGCGACTGCTGGAAACGCCAACGCTCCGGCAAGACAGGCGCTGGCCGCAGCTAGAGTAAGTGTTCGCGGTCTCATTGTGTTGCTTCCCTTCATTCCTTCATTGCGTGACCTCCCAACCGATTCCGACGATAGGCTGTCGGTATTACGGTGCGGACAAGACCCGCTACGAGATCGCTGTGCCATTGCCGGACAACACCTTCGAGAGGGCGACCCAGCGGACATAATCGTCACCGTGACGAAATGCGTGCGCCCACTTTCACTTTGATTGGCTTTCTTGCGGAAATGGGGACTTCGGAGCGGGTGTCCCCGATGACGGCCTCGACCATTTCGCGCAGCTGCGCGCGGTCGACACCACCGGACGCCGTCAGCGGGGACATATGCCCCGGCGCCACGATAGTCAGCCGACACTCGGACCGGTAACGAAGCAGCGACCACCACTGGTGGTCAGCAGTACCTCCTGCACGACCGACCGGTCGATGGATGGAAATTCGATCTGATGCACCTGCTCGCCCGCATCGATCTGGGCGATCTGGGAGGCAACGGTGCCGTCTTTCATGCGAATGTCGGCGGTAACCTGCTCGGGCTTCGAGAGGTTTTGCGGCTCGCGGAAGTAGTACACCTCGATCGCGGTGCCCGACACGTCGGGTGCCCAGCCGTCGCGGTAATAGCACGCAGGATTGCCCTCGGCGTCCGGCGGCGCCCGCGTGCAGATGGACAATCCAACGCAGGGCACCGTGCTGGTGGCCGTGCCCTGCGCAACAGCCGTGCTGGTGGTGGTGCTCGGTGCAACGGTCGTTTGGGTGGTTGTCGGTGGGCTCGTCGAACTCGGGCCGGACGCCTTGGGTGCGGACGCGCATGCACCAACGGCTAGGCACGCCCCTGCGATGATGATTGCCAATCGGCGGGTACCCGTTTCCGCCGCGTGCGGCTTGCGCATGCTCACGCTCATCGGGTACGACCACCTTTCATCAAAGGCGAGTTAATGCAGATTCAGCTCGGTGAATCGACCCGTTTGAGGAAGGAACCCAGGCCGCCCCGGGACCCGAACATCCCCACCACGGCTCGCGTGCCTTCTGCGGTGACAAGCCTGTCACGCATCGCGCGCGGCAGTGTGAGTTCGCGGAGGATCAGGCCGAGCGAGTCGACGACCGCCTCAAGCCAGCGCGGCGACGTTACTCGTGGTGGCGGTAGGTCCGCTCATAGGCCTCGCGGGATAGCTCGCGGCGGCGGGCCTGCCGGGCGTTCTCCGAATTCGCCGGCAGGCCATGCTTTTCCAGCCGGCGTTGGCGGTTGAGGTCCATGAACGCGAACGAGTAGATCAGCGCGAGGATCACCGCAAGCGCCACCGCGGCGATGCGCAGCGCCACCGATCCGGGCAGCAGCAGCCCGATCGCGACGAACACCGGCAGGAACGGCACCATCGCCCGGAACATGTGCCGCGCGATCGCGTGATCACCGGTCAGGTCGTTGCGGACCCAGTCGCGCATGTCGGCGGGCAGCGCGCGGCCGAAACTGTAGGTGATGTAGCGCAGGGGGCCGGGGTGTGTCATCGGCTCGCCCGTTCACCGTCGAGTGCACCAGCGGCCAGCGCAGCCGCATTGATGCGGGTCAGCACCGCATGCAGCCGCTCCAGTTCGTCCAGACCCACGCCGAGCCGCTCGACCACCGCCAGCGGAACCTTCAGCGCCTGGCGACGCAGATCTTTGCCCCTCGCCGTGAGTTCGACGTCGGTGCTGCGTTCATCGGCGGTGCTGCGCGAGCGGGTGACCAGGCCCAGCGCCTGCAGCCGCTTGAGCATGGGGGACAGGGTCGCCGAGTCCAGCTGCAGCGCGGCGGCGATCTGCTTGACCGTCATCGCCGGGCCACCGGCCTTTGCGTTGTCCCACAGCGCCAGCATCACCAGGTACTGCGGATGGGTCAGCCCGAGCGGCTCCAGCAACGGGCGGTAGATCGCGAGCACGGCCCGGTTGGTGATCGCCAGCGCGAAACACACCTGCCGCTCGAGGGCCAGGGGATCGTCGTCAATGAGCGTCGTGGTGGACATGCATCGATCGTACCCGATTAAATAGTATACTAACTATTTGTGTGCGACGTGTCACATCGACATCCACGGCGCGAATGATCCGGCCGCGGGCGACCAGCTCGACCGTCACCGCGACACCGCAGGTCTGCGACAACAGCAAAGCAATCAAGACGAGGATCTGCACCGCGCCGGCCTGCGCCGCTGAGCCGGTGCTCAGCAGCACCCCGACGAACGCTCCGGGCAGCGCCACCAGGCCCACCGTGCGGGTTTGATCCAGGTTGGGCAGCAGCGCGTCGGCGGCCGAACGCTGAATCACCAACATGCGTGAATCTCGTTCGCTCAGCCCAAGACTCAGCGCCGCGTCGACCTCGCCGGCGCGCAGCCGCAGACTGTCCAGCGCGCGCCGCGCAGCCACCGCGGCAGCGGTCATCGTGCCGCCGAGCACGATGCCGACCATCGGCACCACCGCCACGCCGCTTGCGGGCACCACGCCGGACAGCAGAAGCAACGGCAGTACCGCGGCCAGTCCCGCCGCCAACGCGGCGGCCAGCCAGAACGACCCGCTGCTGGCCTGGCTGCGCCGGGCAGCGGTGACGCTGGCCACGGCGAACATCACCACCAGAACCAGCACCGAGGACCACAGCCGCGTCATCGCCGCTCCCAGTACTGCGGAGACCGCGGCGAGCTGCGCGCCAGCTCTGATGCCGGCGCGGGGCACCGTCCAGGGGGAGCCCAGTGCCGCCAGCCGGTACACCACCGCGGCGGCGGCGATCATCACGACGCAGACGACGATCAGCGCCGGACCCAACATCGGTTGCGAAGAATGCACCCAACCAGTGTCATGCGCCCGATCGCAAACCGGGACGCGTCAGCGCCGTTCGCGCATCCGGTCGTCGTGGGTGGAGAAATGCTCCGCCAGGGCAGCGGCGATCTCCAAAAACCGGCGCCGCGCCCGCGGCGACATCTGGCTCGTGCCGTCGATGACACCCTCGGGCCGCAGATGGTCGTCGAACGGCACCTCGATGACCGTCTGACCGTGGCCGGCGAACTGCTGGGACAGGATCGTGCGGGTCCTTTTGTCGGCATGCCCATCGGAATCGTTGAGGACCACCACCGTGCGGTGCAGCAGGCCGGTGAGTCCGTGGCTGGCCAGCCAATCCATGGTTTGCCCGGCCGCTGCGGCGCCGTCCACCCAGGGTGAGGAGACGATGATCAGCGCGTCGAGTTCCCGCAGGACCTCCTGGGTCACCGGCGAGTCCATTGTGGAGCTGCAGTCGACGGTTCCGCCGGCCGTTCGGTCCTGCCGGGATCGGTGTCGTCGTCCGACTCCGCGGGGTCGGTCCACTCGAACTCTCTCCGCATGGCGTCATCGCGGTCGGTCAGAGGGTCAAGTATCAACTACCTTCCCGTCGCCGCCCGCCCGTCGCCCACCGTGGAGCCCCGCACGCCCGGCCAGAAAACGAGGACCGGCAGTTGGGTAGCCACCGCGGGTCACGCCGTTACGGCCGTCATGGGACCCTCCGCCAATCCGGGCCCCAGGGGTTCCAGGGTTTTCACAGGATAGGACGCTAACGGCTGACGGGGCCGTTGTTGCTCGAGTTAGGGCGCTGCCGGATGGTTTCTCCCGCGCCGAAGAGCCGCATGGCTTCGGCTGGGCCGGCGAGCGCGTCATTCGCCTCGCGACCCGGGCGGCGCGTGGTCAGTGACCACTGCTCTGAGCTAACCGACTTACGACTGCCATAGCG
Source organism: uncultured Actinomycetota bacterium (assembly GCA_963811535.1). Taxonomy (GTDB): domain Bacteria; phylum Actinomycetota; class Actinomycetes; order Mycobacteriales; family Mycobacteriaceae; genus Mycobacterium. Next base: position 250,116 of record CAWERF010000007.1, read on the forward strand.
GGGCCCTAATGCCCTCGTCGGCGTCGTTTCCGAAGAGAAACATCTCCGTCACGGTTCGGACTCTTCAGCGCCCGGCCAGGCATTGCCTCGACTTCGGATAGGAGACGTGCCATGACCTGCCAACCAGCGCCCTATTCCGGCCCGGGAGGACTGCACCTATGACCAAACCGATTCCGCCGCTCGACCTTTCATGGCTGCTGATTGAGTCACCGGCCAGCACGACGCACGTCGGGGCGATGTTGCTGTTCAAGAAGCCGGCGGGCCGCGCGCCCGTCGTGCGCGAGATCGTGGAGGCGTACCGGGCCTACCGGCCGGCGCCGCCGTTCAACTATGTTCCGGAGCTCATGGGCGGCGGAGCCCCCCATTTCCGGGAGGTGGCGAATTGGGATCCGCATTACCACGTTCAGCACCTGGCGCTCCCCGCCGGATCCTCCTATGACGACCTGCTGCGGCTCGTTGCTGATCTGCACGAGCCGATGCTCGATCGCGACCGGCCGCTGTTTCGCTGCTGGGTAATCGATGGGGTACCAGGTGGGATGTTCGCGGTTTACACCAAGACTCATCACTCTGTCATCGACGGCGAGTCCGGCATGAAGCGCCTGTACGACGGCCTGAGCAAGTCCGATCGGCGCACTGTCCCCAGGCCTGGCTTTGCGCTCGATGTTCCGGCAATCGCACCGCGCCGGCCGACGCCGGTGCTTGAGAGAATCGCCGATTCGATCCGCGCGGCGGTCACCCAGGTCGAGGCACTGAACCAGGTGTCGATCGGTGCGCTGCGCAAGACGCTCGCCGGTCTCGCGGGGTCGCATCTTGAAGGCAGCCTGCCCTTTGCGGCGCAACACGCCCCGACGAATGAGCCGCTGAGAATGGGGCGCAGATTCGCGACGCTCTCGTTGCCGCTCGAGGAGATGCACGAGGTCGGCCGGCACTTCGGGGCGACCCTCAACGACGTGGCCGTCACCGTCGTCGACGCCGGGCTGCATGCCTACCTGCGCGAGACCGGCCGCGCGTTTGCGCACCCGTTCATCGCGATGTGTCCGGTGTCGCTGCGCGCTGGCGACGACACGGCGATCGGCACGCGGGTGTCGGCGATATTCGTGCGACTAGGCGGGCCCGGCGCGAGCGCGGGCGAGCGGATCGCACAGGTGACGGAGTCGATCAAGACGGCCAAGAAGGAGCTGGGCGGCATGTCGACCGACGCGGCGATGACCTATGCGGTCGGACTCGTCGCCATCGCAGGCCTGGCTGCCTCGACGCACCTGGACCGGGTGGGGCACCCGGCGTGCAACCTCGTGATTTCCAATGTGGCGGGCGCCAGAGAGCCCCGGTATCTCAACGGCGCTCGGCTCGTCGCAATCTATCCGGTTTCGGCGCTCGCCGCCTCGATCGGGCTGAACGCCACGCTCACCTCCTATCACGACCACATGGATTTCGGGTTCGTCGCAAACGCCGCGGCGATTGACGACCTACCGAACCTCGCCCACCAGACGCTGCAGGCATACAGGGAGCTGACGGAAGCGGCGGGAAAGCAGCCGGCGCGTGCGAAACGCGCGATTTCCTGAATGACCGCTAGCCCGACCCTTGGAGGGCGGTGGTCAGCCGAAGATGACGGGGCGATTGAACGAGGGGTCATGAACGAGGGCATCCGACGCCTTCGGTGGCAACGGCGAGGCGATCGTGAAGCTCGTCCCGGCCGGGCGAAGCTCCGCGCATCATCGCATGACGGGCATATGGGTTACTTATCGATATCCCACTCGAACACAGTGCAGGTGTAGGCATGAGCGGCAACGAAATCGACAATTCGGAGATCGACAAGTGGGATCCCAACTTCACCGAGCTCCTCATCAGTGCGGTCACGCCTGTCATCAACCGATGGTTCCGGCCAGAGGTGCGAGGGTTGGAATCCTTCCCTGCGACCGGCGGCGCTTTGATGGTGTCCAACCATTCGGGCGGTGTGCTGACGCCTGATTGGAACGTTCTTGCCCCAGCCTTTTACCGCAAGTTCGGATACGACCGCCCTCTTTACACCGTTGCCCACTATGGCGTGTTCTTCACGCCGTTCGCCTACGCGTTACGCAGACTTGGCGTTATTCACGCCAGCCGGGAAAGCGCTGTGCAGGCGTTGCAGTCGGGTGGGGTCGTGCTGGCCTTTCCCGGCGGGGACTACGACGCATTCCGGCCGACACTGACACAGAACGTCATTGACTTCGACGGGCGCACCGGATACATCAGGACCGCCGTTGAAGCCGGTGTCCCGCTCGTGCCTGCGGTGTCCATCGGGGGTCAGGAAACCCAGCTTTTCGTCACCCGCGGCAATTGGCTGGCGACGCGATTGGGTCTCAAGCGCTTCAGGGTGGAAATCCTCCCGGTTACCATCGGTTTCCCGTTCGGCCTGACGGTGTTCTTCCCGGCCAATATGCCGTTGCCGGCCAAGATCGTTTATCAGGTGCTGGAGCCGATCGACATCGTCGCCCAGTTCGGCAACAACCCCGATGTCCACGAGGTCGACGCCCACGTACGCTCGGTGATGCAAAGCGCCCTCGACCGGCTGGGGCGCCGCCGCCGCTTCCCCGTTCTGGGCTGAGCACTCGGGCCTGGACGAGACCGTCACCCAGCCTGGTCGTCTCGCTCAATATCTCCATCCTGCCGGCGGATACTCGCTAACCGGCGCCCGGGACGCGTCCTTCCAGACAGGGGAATGAAGGATCACTCCTACCCCGACAGGTTGAAGTTGCCACTGGAGCCGTAGATGGCCAGCGAGACGAGCAGTGTCACCGATACGACCACGATGAGCGATGTTCGCACCGCGTTGCCCGTCGCGACGCCGACACCGGCAGGTCCGCCCGAGGCGAAATAGCCGAAGTACGTGTGAATCAACAGGATCATGAGACCCATCAAGACGGCCTGAACAAACGACCACAACAAGTCGACCGGGTTCAGGAATGTCGAAAAGTAGTGGTCGTATAGCCCTGATGATTGCCCCAGAAGGAACACGGTCGTGAAGCGGCTCGCGACGAACGAAAGGATGACCGCGATGGCGTACAACGGCGTGATCGCGATCATGCCCGCGACGAGCCTGGTGCTGACCAAGAACGAAATCGAGCGGATGGCCATGGATTCCAGCGCGTCGATTTCTTCGTTGATTCGCATGGCGCCCAGCTGTGCGGTCACGCCGGCGCCGAAGGTGGCCGCCAAGCCAATCCCGGCCACCACCGGAGCAGAGATGCGAACGTTGATGAACGCCGCCAAGAACCCGGTCAATGCCTGGATACCGATATTGCCCAGCGAGCTGTACCCCTGCACCGCCAGCGTGCCGCCGGTCGCCACGGTCAAGAACCCGACGATCACAAGGGTTCCACCGATCATCGCCAAGGTGCCGGCGCCCATGCTGATCTCGGCGATGAGGCGAACGATTTCACCCCTGTAGTAGCGGATCGCGTACGGCGCGCCGGCGAGCGCCTTGCCGTAAAACCGTGTCTGATCACCGATTCGGCCTAAGCTGTCGATCGGCCGTTCGAGTTCACGGGTTAGCCGAGGATAGATGGCTCGGTGCGTCATGGCAGTTCCTACGTCACTTGGCCGTCATTTTGATGCCGATTGCGGTGACGACTACGTTGACAACGAACAGCGACATGAAGGCGAAGACGACCGTCTCGTTGACGGCGTTGCCCACGGCCTTCGCGCCGCCTCCGGATATCGTCAGTCCCCGATAACACGCAACCAGCCCGGCGATCACGCCGAACAGGGCCGCCTTGACCCCCGAAATGATCAACTCGGGGATTCCGGTCAGCACCGTGATGCCGGCGGCGAACGCCCCGGGGTTGACGTTCTGGATGAACACCGAGAAGACGTAGCCGCCCAGGATGCCGATGATGCAGACCAGGCTGTTCAATAGCACGGCCACCAACCCCGACGCGAGCATGCGGGGCGTCACCAGCCGCTGCACTGGATTGATGCCCAATACCTCCATGGCGTCGATCTCTTCGCGAATCGTGCGCGAACCCAGATCGGCGCACATCGCCGTGGCACCGGCTCCCGCCACGATCAACACTGTCACCAGCGGCCCGACCTGCGTGACTGCGCCGAAGGCCGCACCAGCACCACTCAAGTCGGCCGCGCCGAGTTCACGAAGCAGGATGTTGAGCGTGAAGCTGACCAGAACCGTGAACGGGATGGCCACCAGCACTGTCGGCACGAGTGCGACACGCGCGACAAACCAGGACTGCTCCAGGAACTCTCGTGTTTGAAAGGGCCGGCGGAAGAGGAACTTCACCGCATCGGCCGACATCGCGAACAAGCCCCCGACCGCCTGCATCGCCCCGGAGACGTCTCGCCCTATCGTAATACCGGGAGACCAGCGGTCCGGCCCTTTATTCGCCATTGGATCCAGGTCCTTCCCATATCACGATGGCCGACACTGCTGTTCGTCCACCGACATGTGTGCACCCAACCAATCCGGGTCCCGTCGACCTGGTTGGCAGCGCGTTCGCGGAGCCCGGTCTTGGCCGTACGCCTTCAGGTTCCGCCGCCCCGTCATCCCCCAATAGGGTCGTTTGACCTAGGTGTGCGCGCTGCAGTGCCCCATTTGCGGTACCGGAACCGCCGGGGCGGCAGCCCAGCCGACGGGACAAGTACCAGGTCAGTGCCTTTCAACCGGCTGTCGGCCAGTGGCCAGTAGCGGCAGTGTCTGCGCGGTGTGCCGACCATCGGCACTTCGCCAGCGTCCCGGCCATCCTCCGCAGCTACTTGGCCACCTCATGCCGTTGCGGCGCATCTAGATTCCCCCCGGTTCGTAAGTTGGCCAAGTCGGCGACCGGGGTAGTTGCGTCGATCATGGCGTTGGGGCGTCGGGCCGAGAATCCTGACAGGGCAGATCCGCTGTGGTAGATCATGTCTTCCGACCCCCGGGTTCGGGTCCTTCGACTCCAGAGCCGCCGCACGAGCGCCGCTAGCGTGAGAGGCCTGAAAACCCTGCCAATACTCAGCTGAGAATCGGAACTGTCTGGGCCTTACCATGTTTCGCTACCCAGTACCGGACACGACAAACGGCCCGGTACCCAGTGGGATAGCCTCTCCCTGCGCTTCAGCACCGTCGGCGAGTTCGGCCCGTGGATCAGCGACGATCGTAAAGGAAGCAATACATGATCGAATACAACCTCAATACCGAGGATTCCATCCTGCACGTGGAACCAAAATCTCCGCTGGAGCAGGACGACTTCGTGAAACTCGCGAAGGCGGTCGACCCGCACATCGAGGCAACCGGCGGCCTTGCCGGCCTCATCATCGAAGCCCCTTCGTTCCCCGGGTGGGAGAGTCTTGGGGCAATGGTCAACCACTTTCGCTTTGTTCGAGATCATCACAAGCACGTAAAGAAAATCGCAGTCGTAACGGACTCCCACCTGGGAGATGTCGCGGAGCGTCTGGCGTCACATTTCGTGTCAGCGGAGATCAGGCACTTTCCGGCCGGGCAGACCGAGGCAGCGCGACAATGGATCCTGAGCGGCTCGTGATGCGTTGACACGGCGCTTCGGTCGCACAGGCTGTTTTCGAGATAAGGCCAGTGGGGTGCCCTAGGAACGTCGCCCGGCGGCGGTGACCTACCGGGGCGGGTCCCGGGAACCGGGCTCCACATGGCGAGCATCCAACCCGGGCCGACCCGCGACCAGGAGACGGCCCCGATCGCGGCCCCGACACCCTGAGCCGGCGGTGACTGAAATCCGTCGGGGTCGGCGTGCGCGACTGCCGGGAACCGAGGGTCGCTGCGGCGATCAGCGCGAACGTCGTGGTTTTCATCGTTGGTCCCTTCGCGGGTGCCGGGGGACCCGTTGACGGATTGTTGGCGAATTGTTGTAACGGGCTCGGGGTGCCGACGCTGCACTTGCACCCGTTGCCTAAGTGGCCTGGGCTTTTCCGCCCGGGGTGCGGGTGCCGAGCGGGTCGATTTCGCGGGAAGTGGCTTCCGCGGCAAACGTCTGCATGGCTCGGCCGCGGGGGAGATGCTGCGTCTGTACCCGAGGCAATCAGGGGATCGCAGTGGACTCGCGCGTCGGTACGGCGTTCGGCAAGTACAACATCACCCGCCTGATCGGCAAGGGCGGGATGGGCGAGGTGTACGAGGCCTACGACACCGGCAAGGGCCGAACCGTCGCGCTGAAGATACTCGCCGATGAGTTTTCAAACGACGTCAAGTTTCGGACGCGGTTCCAGCGCGAGTCCCAGGCGGCGGCAATTCTGCAAGAACCACATGTCATCCCGATCCACGATTGGGGCGAGATCGACGGCAATCTCTACATCGAGGTGACTTTGGGCGGGTTCTCTTCGCGCAGCGCCGCGATGATCAGGGGAACCTTGATCGTTGACCAGGCAGGACCACTTTCCAAGTCTCCCAACCGCATTGGCGTCTGACCATTGCCGACGGCGCTGACCGCGATGCCCGCCACCGCGTGCAGCTTCGTTTCCAGCTCGGCGAAGTCGGTGGCCAGCGCCGCAGCCGGGGGAGGGGCGAGGATCGTGCCCGGGCGGGGCACCGCGGCGGGTGGCGCCGTCGTGTGGCTGCCCATGTGGCTTCCGATGATCACGCCCGCCGCCAGCATCATCGTCGTAAGCGATGCGATGCCGGCGATCAGCCACACATTGCGGCTTCGGGGCGATCGAGGCCGCGGCGGCCGCGAACCCGGCCGGATGCCGTCTGGCCGCCCGTTACCCATGGCTGTCTTGGGCTACGCGTCCGACGGGATCGGGGAGCTCTGCGGCGCCACGTGTTGACGATCCGGCACCGGCCGGTGGCTGTCAACGAGGCGATCCGGTTCGCGGCCCTGGCTCGAATCCTCGATCGTTAGCCCGCGGGGGCCCTTGAGCTGAGGTAATTCACGATTCCCTGGGTGACCGCCGCGGCATACCGCGCCCGTCCGTCCGCGCTTTCCATCTGCGCGGCGCCGTCGGCGTTCTTCATGTTGCCGAGCTCGACCAGGACGGCCGGGTACTGGGCCAGATTCAGCCCGGCGAGGTCGGCACGGCCGTACAACCCGTTGGAACCGACGTAAGTGGAGGGCTGAAGACCCGATGCCACCAGCGAATCGCGCATGGTGGTCGCCAACTGCACCGCCGGGCCGGCCTGCGCGTCGTTGAGCGGCGGGCTGGAGTAGTTCACGTGGAAGCCCCGGCCGGACGGTGGCCCGGCGTCGGCGTGGACGCTGACGATCGCGTCCGGGTGCATCGCGTTGGCCTCCGCGGCGCGCTGATCGACGCAGGGTCCGACGGAGTTGTCGTTGTCCCGTGACAGTTGCGTGCGCACGCCCATCTGATTCAGTGCATCCCGGATCCGCAGCACCACATCCCAGTTGAATGCATGTTCTGAATAGCCGTCGTTTGTTGCCGTGCCAGTTGTTGTGCACTCTTTTGTGCCGCCCCGGCCGTTGGGAACCTGCCGCGTTATCGAGGAGTCGTTCACACCGTTGTGACCCGGGTCGAGGAAAACAGCCATTCCCGCGATATTCGCGGCGGCAGCGGTGCCGGCAGTCACGATCACGACCAGCGAGCACACGCTCGCAACAACGAGGGAGACGGCAGCTGGCAGGGCGCGGCATCGCCGCGCCGCAGGCGAGCTGAAGGGGCGGTCGGTCACCGCGTCGCGCACCGCGAAAGACTAACAAGGCCAGAGCAACGGCCAGTCGCCGAGCGGGTGGCGGAAGCTGCGCCCGCGTCGAGCGCGGCCCTCACCGGTAGCCCAGCGGTATCAACCCGAGGAGCCGGTCTTCGCGCCTTTGCCGCGTCTCACGACCGTCGCGGTAACCGATCCTCAGCGTGGGTGGATTTCGAAGATGAACTCGTGGTCACCGATACCGATGTGGTCACCGTCGGCGAGGTTCGTGGTGGTGCGGATTCGCTGGCGCTGCACCTCGACACCATTGGCCGACCGCAGATCGGTGATCATGAAACTGCTTCCCGTGTCGATGATGACGGCGTGGTGGCGACTGACGTCGGGGTCGTTGAGAACGATGTCGTTGTCCGACAGGCGCCCGATTCGGGTGGCCGCCGCATGGAGCGGATAGTGACGTCCGGCACTGTCGCGCAGCCCGGCGACGGGGGACTGGTCGCGGTCCGCTGTGCGCGGTTTGAAATTGATGAGGGTGCGGGCGGCGGTGGTTTGGGCGGCCCGTTTAGTGTCCAGGGGCTCCTGGCGCAGGATCCGCGCGTGCAGGGTGCTGACCGTGGGACCGGGGTCGATGCCTAGATCCTCGGCCAGGGTCGATTTCAATCGCCGATAGGCCTCGAGAGCGTCGGATGGGCGCTCAGCAACGTAGTAGGCGGTGATCAGCTGCGCCCACAGCGGTTCGCGGTAGGGGTGTTCGGTGGTGAGCGCCTCGAGCTCACCAATAACGGCGTAGCCACGTCCGCACGCGATTTGGGCTTCCGCGCGGGCAGTATGGGCCTGCACTTTGTCTTTTGTCAGCGCCGTGGCGAACGCGTCGACGAAAGAGAAGTTGCGCAAGTCCTCGAGAACAGGCCCGCGCCATTCGGCCAGCGCGGCCGCTAGGTGGCTGCTGGCCTGTTCGAATCGTCCCGCGGCAGCGGCGTGCACTCCGGCGGTTTTTTCGGTGATGAAACGCCCCAGATCGCAGTCGGCGTCCGCGACGTTGAGTCGATACCCCGGCGGTGCGCTGGCCAGCACCCCATGCGGGTCGACTCCAGCATTGCCGAGGAGTCGGCGCAAGTTGGACACATAGGAATGGATGCTGGCTCGTGCTGCCGGGGCAGGCTCTTGGTCCCAGATGGCGTTAACCAACGACTCGACGGCGACGGGGCGATTGCCGTTGATCACGAGCATGGCGAGCACTGCCCGCTGTTTCGGGGTACCCAGCTGAACGGGATTGTCGCCCAGGCTCAGCTGGAGCGGTCCCAGAACGCCGAACTTGAGACCGGTTTCCCCCATCCCGCTACCGCCTTCCAGCCCATCGGGGGCGTCAGCTTTCCCATTGTGACCGCCTATCGACCGGTTTGCGGCGCGATCGGCCGGATGGTGAACCGCGGTTGAAACGCAGTTACGACGGAGACGCCACCAAGAATCGTGATCGTGTGTGTCAATATGCGCACCACGTGACCCACGACGACAACAACGTCGTGCGCGGGCTGGAATCCTTGCCCGTCCGTGTCGCCGCGGCCCGAAAGAGCCGATGCCGGGTGCCGGCATCACAGACCCAATCTCTCGAACCCGCGAGAACACCGTTGGGGTAACGCGACATGTGGGACGGCTGCCCGGCGCCGGCGACGTGGATGATTCTTCGCAAAGCGTCTCGGGGTATTTCCAGCCCTGATGAAACTACCGATGTCAGGACGGTCGGACAGGGCTACGCTTTTGCTCGGCTGCGGCGCAGCCGCAGATCACGCCGGAGGGGCGTCATGAACAAATCTTCGAGTCTGGTCGCAACACTGGTCAGCGCGGCGACGGTTGTGGCCCTTGTCGGCTGCTCAAGTTCCGGCACGACCACCCGCTCCGCCACGACCACAGCCGGGCCGTCCACCCCGCCGCCGAATCAGCCGCCGACCTCGCCCGCCCCGCAGCTGCCCCAGTCCCACGGGTCGGCCGGCGGCATCGACGTCACCATCGCCGCACAGGACCCCACCACGCTACGGCCCGGTGGAGCGCCGATGCGCTTCAGTGTCACGCTGGTCAACACCACCACCACTGACTTCGCCCAAGTGGGCATGGTGGTGTCGCTGGGCCACTGTTCGTGCGGCGCGCCCGGCTCGCAGATGATGCCTGCCGGGTCCATGCGCATGCTCGACCCGGACACCAAGGCGTGGGTGACGGTGCCGTACGACGTCGAAGGGACCGGTATGGATTTCATCCACGAAACCCTCGTCCCGCCGTTCGTCCTCGAACACGGTCAAACCATCACCTACCAACTCGAGGTGCAGCTCAACGCCCAACAGGATTTCACCGTCGGCAAAGGCGGGTCCGCCATCAACGTGACGATGACCAACGTCACGACCAACACCGCGATCGGCGTCAGCCCCACGGCATCGCTTCCCATCGCCGTCGAACCGTAGCCGGGGCCTTCATCGGCGCAACAGCGCGGCCGGCGCGCTCCGGCGGAACAGCAAGTTCCTTCTGCCTCGCAATTGCGCCTTTTTCAGGCACAGCAGACCCGTTGAAGAATAGCCCCCGACCGCAAGGGCGGTGCTCGATCTGCCGAGCCGCCGCCTAGTCTGAACCGGATCGCGGAGGCGCGGGGTAACGGGAGGCCAGGATGACCGGAGCAGCGGAACCCACCGGGGCGGCGGAGCCGCCGGAACCCGGGGGATCGGTCGGCCCCATGCCGGCCCAGCCGTCCGAGCCGCGTGGCCGCGGACGGAGGCGGTTTGTCGTCGTCGGCGGCCGGCGCAAACTCGGCTGGCTGGCGTGCGGTTTCGCGGTCGGCCTGGTCCTCGCCTGGTTCATCTTCCTGAGTCGCTGGGAGGTCGGATCGAAGGCGGAGTGGTTTTCCGGCGCTGGCGTGTTCGCCGCCGTGGTCGTGGCCTTGTGGCAGACGAACAAGATGCAGCGGGGTGCGAAACACGACGCTCACGAGGCAGCCGAGCGGCTGCGGCGCGAGCTCGCCGCAGCTGAAGCGCGTTCGGCCAGGGAGCTCGCCGCAGCCGAAGCGCGTTCGGCCAGGGACCTGGAGCACGTGCGGGAGCTGCATCGGGTCGAGCTGGACGCCCAGAAGGAGCTCGCGCGCGTCCAGCGCGCCCACCTCCTGGAGCTGCAGCAGAAGCAGGCGCTGGCCGCGGTGTCGCGCGCGGTCAGCGCCCACGCGCAGATGCTGGCGACGCTCGGGAACCAGCGCGCGAAGATCCTGGCCATGCCGGACCGCGCCGACCGGGCGCAAGCAATGGACGCGATCATGGCGCAGCTCGGTCGAATCGTCCAAGAGTTCTCGGCGGAACTCGGCAACGCTCACCTGCTCATCGAGGACGACCGCCTGCACGAGGCGCTGAATCGCGTCAACGCAGCCGCCCTCAAAGCTGTTGTCGTAGCGGACGATGTGCGCGTTGCTGTCGTCGATGGGCACGAGCCGGACCCCAATCCGATCCCGCGCGTCCAGGAGGTCATGCACGAGAGGGCCGCGCAGGCTCGGGGTCTCGCAGCGGACTTACTTCGAACCGGCCTCGACGACACCTGAGCCCGACGGGGCCACCTGTGCCCGACAGCGCTTGACGGGATTTGGTCGGCGCTCCTTGCTGTGTCGGTGCTCGGGCAACGAATTCTGCCGGGGGCAACGCGAGGCCGTCATACCCAAGCGACAGCGCAGCCAAACCGGATCCGGCGTCCTCACGCGTCGCAAACGGATGTCGGCTACCGAAGCGTTGTCAATGAGGCCGCTCATCCATCTCGTCCGGTCCCGGCACTGAAAAGCTCATCCTGATCGTGGTTCCCGCCGGCCCGCGGTCGAGCTCGACCCGGTCGCTGAGTTCCCGGATCAGCGCTAGCCCGCGCCCGCGGCTGCCCGGGTCTGCGGCCGGGATTTTCCAGGAACCGAAATCGCTGACATCCACGTGGATCTCGCTGTCATCGATATCGGCCTGCACGCGCATCTTTCCGCGGCGGGCTCCCCGGTAGGCATGCTCAGCGCTGTTGGTGCAGGCCTCGTTGACGGCGAGGACGATGTCGTAGGCGAGAGTGTCCGAGATCGCAACCTCCCTCAGCCAGGCAGCGACCAGATGACGAACGGCTCTGAGCCGATCGACGGTCGCATCGATTTCGATGCGCAGCGGGGCGTGCGGGGCACGGTAAACCACGATCGCGACGTCGTCTTCGTATCCCGCTGTCGGCGCCAGCTCGCTTATCACCGCATCAGCCACAGCATCGACGTTCGAATACATCGTGTTGTTCAAAACGTCGGCAACACAGGAGATTCCGTCATCGATGGGTGTGTCTCGCCGCTCGACCAGACCGTCGGTGAACAGCATCAGCGTCGACCCCGCGGGCAGCACATGGCAGGCTTGCGGGCGCGGATGATCTCGCTGGACGGCGAGCGGCACGGAGCCGGCACCGGTCAACAACGTCGGCGGGGATTGCGGCGCGGCCAGCACACCCGGCAGGTGGCCCGCACTGCTGTACTGCAGGGTTCCCGATTCGCTTTCGAGTATGGCCACAAACACCGTGGCGCAGTTCGCATCCGGGATGAGCGCCGCGGCCGAGTCGAGTTGCTCGAGCACCACGGCCGGTTGGGCGCCGGTGAGCAACAGCGCGCGCGCTGAGCTGCGCAGCTGCCCCATGACGGCGGCGGCGGACAGGCCCCGTCCCACGCAGTCACCGACAATGATGCCGATCCGGTGGTCGCCGAGGGCAAGCACGTCGTACCAGTCGCCGCCGATCTCCAGTGGTGGCAGGGCGGGTTCGTAGCGAACGGCGAAGCCTGCCGGTGGCTTCGTTCGCGGCAGCATCGCGTGCTGCAGTGTCAGCGAGGTTTCACGCGCCGATTCGAACTGGCGGACATGCTGCATCGCCAGACTGAGGTGTCCGATAAGTGCTGTGACAAGCTGGCGATCCTCCACGCTGATCCGGCGCGCTGCGCTGTGCTCCAACCACAACGCGACATCACCGGTGCCGGAGAGTGCCGCGACGATTCCGCGCGACTTGCCGGGATCGGTTGCTGAGCCCACTGGCTCGACGGTGAGGGGTAACCAGTGACGCGCGCTTTCCAACGTCGCACGAAGGACGGGATCGAGTTCACGCCACGTCGATTCCGTTGGCGCGCCTGCCACTTGGATGGTGGGCTCGCCGTCGCCCGTCGGCCAGATGACAGCCATCACTCGCCGCACGTCGATCGCGGTTCGGCACTCGTCGAGCGTGATCGAGAGTACTTGGGCCACGGTTGTGGCGACACTGACCGCAGTGGCGAGGTGCATAACCGCACTTTCGCGCGCAGATGCCGCCCGTGTCGCGTTGATGTCGCGGATCGTTCCGACATATGCGGGTCGATCAGCACCCTCTACCGCATTGGCGGCAGTCGCCACCCAAGTGATATGTCCCTCGCGATGGCGAATGGGTACCTCAGCTTCGACGTGGCCGTCCTGCCGCAGGCGCGACAATCGCACGTCGGATGCGTCTCCGTCGATGATCCACGGGTAGGGCGACCGGTACGGCAAATCCTCGCGGGGGTAGCCGGTGATCTGGGCGAAGGCGTCGTTGATTTCGATGATCGCGCCGTCGTGATCAGCGACGAAGAACCCCTCCTGGAGGGAATTGACCAGCGCGGTGCGGAACTCGTCGCGACTGGCAAGATCGTCGGCCCGAGCGCGTTGTTGCTCGTATCGCCTTGTTCCGTCGAGGAATCCGCGTGTCGCGACGTCGAGCGCGGTCAGTGTCTGCAGCAGGAACTGCAGCGCGGCCGGCGCATCGAGCGGCGAGTTCTTGGCCAGTTCGTCGACCAACAGGAAGTGGTTCTCGATGATTTCGAGCATGCTGATGCGTTCCTGCAGGGCTCGGCGTCCGAGCTCGTGACCGACCGCCAGGCTGGCTTCGCTCTGCCCCGCCAGGAAGCTACGCAGCGCCGCGGCGTACTGGACATCAAAATCTTGAGCGTGCGTCATCACGAGGAGCCCCGGTGACGCGCGGCAAGCACCAGCGCGTCGTCGGTTTGCTTGCTGTGTTCAGCGAGAATCTGCTCGGCTATGGCGGCGGCGGATGCGGCAAAGTCGATGCTGTCCAGGTAATCTTCGGCAATACCGTCGCTTGCGATGACGAGCAGATCGCCCGGGCTGATCGAAATATCATGCGTAAGTATGGTTTCGGGTATCCGATAACCGACGATACCGCGGGCGAGCAGCGCTGCAGAACGAACCTCGACACCGGTCGGAGCCTTGGCGACGAGGTTGGCCGTGACGTTGCCGATCCCGACCCAGCTTAGGGTGTCGGCCCGGAAGTCAATCCGCGCCAAGGTCATTGCCGTCCCTCTGGTGGCGGCCAACGCATGGTGACAAAGTTGGATCAAGACATGCAACGGCTCCGTCGGGTGGTGGCGCAGCACATCCCCGGCACGCTGTGCCGCCGTTGCGGCTGCTGCGCCGTGGCCGAGTCCGTCCATCACGCCGAAAAGCGCTGCGCCGCCAGGCACGTCGACCGCCACCAGATGGTCTCCGCAGACCTGCTCGCCCGGTCGTGCCCGCTGCGCCGCCGCCCACTCGATCGGCCCGATCCAGCCGTGCTCACTCATGGCGGGGGAATCCACTTCCACATCTCGACGACCGTTCCGTGGCCCGGTGTCGATTCCACGATGAGCCGGTCCATCAGGCGGCGGGCACCCGGCAAACCCAGGCCGAGCCCCCGGCCGGTGGAATAGCCGTCCTCAAGCGCTCTTTCGATGTCGGCGATGCCGGGGCCGTCGTCTTCCGCGCGCACCACCAACGCTTTGCGGCCCTCTCGGTCCTCCAGCCCGACCCGAATCGCTCCGCAACCGGCGTAGCTGGTGATATTGCGGGCGATTTCGGAGATCGCCGTGGCGATCATGGTCACGTCAGTCAACGAAAAACTGAGACTACGCGCCAGGTGATGCCCAGCCTGGCGTGCAGCCACGATGTCGTCGGGAGTGGTTACCTCGATGACGATGTCATCTGACACCGTCGCGTCCGATCGTCGGTTTGCGCGCTTCGAGTTCTCGATTCAGCAGCGCGAGGCCCTCTTCCAGATCCAGCGCGGTGTGCATATCGTCGAACGCCAGTCCCAATTGGACCATCGCAAAGGCCACCTCGGGCTGTAAGCCCACGATGACCGTGTCCGCGCCGCGCAGCCGCGTCATGTGCGCGATCGTCTGCAGTGACCGGGCGGCGAACGAATCCATCACGTCAATGGCGGTGACATCGACGATGATCCCGTGCGCGCGGAACCGGCTCACCTGCTCCATCAGATCCTGCCGAAGCCGCTCGGTGTCCGAATCGGTGAGCGCGGCCTGCACGCTGGCGATCAAAATCGCGCCTTGTTTGAGGATCGGTACCGGCATCGGGCGCTCGTGACGGCGGTGGTCAGCCGGGCTGCTCGCCGGTGCGGCTCACTTCGTAGCCCAGCAGGCGTTCGGCCTCCTCGATGCCTCCCTGCAGGTCGCCGACGGCATTCATCTTCGACAGGTCCAGCCCGATCGTCACCAGGGTCAGGGCGATCTCCGAGGACAGCCCGGTGATGATCACGCTGGCGCCCATCAACCCCGACGCGTCGACGGTCTGCACCAGGTGGTTCGCCACGGTGGAATCGATGGTGGGGACACCGGTGATGTCGATGACCACGACCTTTGCCCGGTTGGCACGAATGGCTCTCAGCAGCTGTTCGGTGACCTGCCGGGCGCGCTGGTTGTCGAGGACGCCGATGATGGGCAAGATCAGCAACTGCTCGCGCACCTGCAGCACCGGCGTGGACAGCTCGCGGATCGCCTCCTGCTGCTGGCGAATGATCCGCTCGCGTTCCTGCACGAAGCTGACGGCAACCGTGTTGGCGATGCGGTTGGCTGCCGGCTCGTAGGCGTCGAGCACCCGGTTGAGCAGGTCGAAGTCGGACTGGTACTTCTCGAATAGGGAGCGCGCCAGCACGTCACGCAGCAACAGGACGATGCCGACAACCTCGTCGGTCTCCACGCCTCGTGGGATGATCCGTTCGGAAAGGTCGCGCGCATAGGCCTGGAGTGCCTCGACGCTACCGGTCTCCAACACCTCGACATAGTTGTCGTACACGGCGGTTGCCTCGGAGAAGAGCTCTTCCGGCGACATCGCGGTGAGCAGCTTCGCCTCGGTGATCCTGCGTGCCCACTCCTCGCGCAGGCCGGTTCGATTCTGGCGCAGATGCTGGACCAGCTGGGGCAGCAACCCTTCCGTGGAGACTGCGCCCGCCTCGGTGGCCGCGCTGTTGCTGACCAAATCCGTCGACGAATCGGACATGTCACCTCCCGGGCTCCACATAGCGCACCGTTCCGGCGCCGAGACTCACGAGTGCTGTTGCCGAGACTATCGTGAGCGGCCAGGGGAAACCGCTGAAGTGATATTCTCCGTTCCCCAATGGCGGTTAGGCTTCGACCATCCCGCCGAAAGCGGCGCCCCCGCAGATAAAAGGACGGCAATTGGCAGCACAGGTCCCGTTCACCGCATCAGTTGCGCATCGCAATGGGGTCGCGGTGCTCACCGCCAGGGGCGAAATTGACATGGTCACCGCTCCGGACCTGCAAGCCGCGATCGATGGAGTGCTTGCCGACGATTTAACCGCGCTCGTCATTGACCTGTTGGCCGTCGAGTTTCTGGCATCGGCCGGCCTTCAGGTCTTGGTGGAGACCCACAGCCGGGTCAGCGAATCAGCCCGTTTCGCGGTCGTGGCGGAAGGTCCGGCAACGAGTCGGCCGATACAGCTAACCCACCTGGACGAAATCTTCGCGCTGTACCCGACCCTCGACGAGGCGTTGAAGGCCGTGCGTATCGTCCAACGCGCCGACTGACTGCCGCTCGGTCATTCACTACGGCTAGAGGCGTCGTGGCCGGTGCTTTTGTCTGGGTGCCAGGCCAGCTCAACGTGTAGTTGCGCAGTCGCTCCGGTAGATGCCAAAACGGCCGCGGCCTAGCGGTGAGTTCCAGGCCGAACTGCACCCGCACCTCTTGGGGCGCGGCGGCCAACCGGGCCATTTGTGCAAGACCGCCTCAGCGACAACGCGAATCGTGTTCAGCGCCGATTCCAAAGGTCTCTCCGGGCTGTTCGATCACCTGCTCTGCTCGTCCACCCCGGGTCACGACGCCGCCGAGGGGGTCCACGGTGTCCACGCGGACAAGTACCTGCCCACCGCCCTCCAGCGGGAACGCGACCGTTTCCATGAAGCCGCCCCTTGATCATTGTGCGCGCCCGCGGATTCAGTTTTCGTGATCGGGCATCCGTTGCGGGGTCGCGGCCAAGTTCGCAATTCCCGTTGTTTCCGACGGCGCAATCACCGGCGGGCCGCCGCTGATGCTCGCGTCGGCATCCAGCAGATGACCGGGTTGCTGTCAAAAGCCTGTCAGGTGCCTGAGCACACCCAAACCGTGGTACCGGGAAGGTGCCAGATGGCCTGCGATATCGAGCTGGAGATCGGTGCGGGTACCGCCCCCGGCGAGTTCACGATTCGGGTGGTGCGCGCCCCCTCCGGCGCGGAAGCCACAGCGACCCATGCACTTGGACATCGACGCGCTCCTGGATTCCCGGGACAGGTTGGATACCACTGTCCTGGCCTCGGTGGTGGCGGGCCGCAGAGTTGGGTCCGCGGGCGAACAGCAGCTGCGTCAAGTGGGCCAGCAGCTCTTCGAGGCACTGTTCTGCGGCCAGGTCTCGGGGACCTACCGAACCAGCCCCGGGGGAGCGCAGCAACGCGGTGAACGGCTGCGGGTGGTGCTGCGCCTGACCGCCCCGCAGCTCGCCGTCCTGCCTTGGGAGGCGATGTTCGACCCCGAGACCGGCAGATACATTTGCCGCAAGGAGCCGCTGGTTCGGCACGTGCCCGCGCCGTATACCGCCGAACCGTTGGAGGCCGAGCCGTCGCTGCCGCATAGCTGATTCCGACGGACATTGGCCTGCTCGACCGCTACAGCCGAGGATCAGAGTCACCGAGATGTTGCTCGCCACGTCGGCGTGAGTAAGTCGGCGAGGCACAATTATCGGCGCACCATGCAGATGCGAAAGGCCTGTTGCACCTAAGTTTTCAGCGTCGGGGTGAGCGCCGCACGAAGTATGCGGGTATCACTTGTCGCGATGGTGAGGTTGCGCCGGGTCGCCTGGGCCACAAGCACTCGGTCAAACGGGTCTTTATGCTGCCAAGGCAGGCGGTCCGCGAGGATGGTGTCGCCTGCGTCGATCGGCAGTTCGGTGGCGGTCATGTCGGCAACGATGTCCGACCACGCCGACAGCAGCGGGTTGCCGTCGAGGCGTCCCAACCGGGTCTTGATCGCGATCGCCCACGCAGACGCTGCCGAGACCATGACCTCCGTTGCCGGCTCGTTGAGCACCTCACGCGCCGGATCGGCAATCTTCGCGGGCGCACTCACCAACCACAGCAAGGCGTTCGTGTCCAGGAGGACTGCGACGGGCGGCGGCGTGCGTTGCTTCTCTGGAGTCACGAATTGCCTTCCCACGCCGCGATTTCGGCGTCTGGAAGCGGATCATCGAAGTTATCCGGCACGGTGAGCGCCGGTAGTTGCCCGAACCGTCGGGGACGCTGGTGTGCGGGGGAGAGCACGGCCACGGGACGGCCATGGTTGGTGATCGTCATCGATATGCCGGTCCGTTCGACTTCTGCCAAGATCGCGTTGAGCTTGGTCTTGGCCTCCCGTGCTGGTAACAGTCTTCACATGACTACACTAGACACGATTTTAACTAGTCTGACTAGTAGGACTAGTGCGATGCGAAGTTAAAATCGATCGGTCGTGTGTGTCGACCGCGACTCGGAGCCGGCCGCGACTGCGCGGACGTTGCGTCACCGGGCTCACCGCCGCGAGCAGCCCGGTGAGCTCCCCGATCGGAATGTCCTCCAGGTGATCGACGGCGGCGATGATGCGCGCTCGAAGGTCGTCGTCGGCGAATGGCTCACCCAGCCAGTGCAACTTGTCGACGACACGTTCCCACGACATCGGTCGCGTCGGTGATCCTTCGAAGTCGGACTGCTCACGAACGAACTCACGCCCATCGTGCACAACGACGTGTACGCGGGTCGAGGTCCGTTCCGGGTAGGCCGCGGTCAAGTCGGGAGCCGCCCTGACGTCGACGCGGCTCAGCAGATCTTGAACATCGCTGCGGCGGACGCGCTCGGTCTCAAGCTGTTCGGGTCCAACCTGCCCGTCGATAAGAGCCACCGCGGCGAGGTATTTCAGGTTGTAGTCGGCCTGTTCCTTGGTCAAGGGGTGGTCCTTGTCGCCATAACGGCCGCCGGCTGCGAAGTCGTATGCGCCTTGAAAGACCTCGAGTGTCACGCGGGCGACATCGTCGCCGCCGAGGTTGTGTTGGTCGCGAATAGCCAGCGTTGCGTCGATGATGGTCTGGCCGTGGATCAGCGAGCAGTACTGTTTGAGGTAGGTCTGCTCGACTGCCGTCAGGGAACGGTCGGCGGTGCGGAAGTCGAGAGGCTGGTCGAGCAGTTGGACCAAGCCGAGGGGGCCTTCGAACAGCGCCTTCGGGCCGGTGACCCCGCGCGCGGCCAACAGCGTTGTGTAAACGGCGCGCATTCCCGTGATGGCCGGTGAGATGCCCTTCCAGTTCGATACCGGTTCGGCGTGCACCGCCGCCAGTGACACGTTATCGGCAGTGGACGTGGCGATGGCCGCCGCGGTCTGGTCCGCGTCGAGTCCGAGCAGCTTCGACGCCCCGGCCGCAACAGACATCGCCAGCTGAAGTGCATGGTTGAGTCCGCGCGCCATCAGCGGAACCTGTGCGCTGAAGCGGCATTGCACCTCGTAGGCAACTGCCAGCGCCAGCAAGAAGTCCGCGCCGCCGGCCTCGACGTGCTCGGCCATCGCCAGGATGGCGCCGAAATTGTCGGCGGGGTGGCACAGCCCACCCGGAGTCAAATAGGTGTCGAGGAGATCGGGATAGCGCACCAGGACGGCGTTGAAAAACGCCGCTTGATCGACCGAGGCGCGTCCTCCGCCGACAAAGGTGGCGGTGGGTCGGCTGCTGAATTGTTCGGCCTGCGCGCGTATCTCGGGGATGAGCTCGCCGTCAAGAGCCCCCAGCGCGCAGGCGATGCTGTCGAGCACGTTGCGCTTGAGCGTCTGCAAAGACGGTCCGGGAATATCGGAGGCGTTGGCGTCGACGACGAACTGGCCAAGCTCGTCGACCGCGTGGCTCCCCGTCATCTGAAATCCCTCCCGTCCGGAGTGATTTAGCCGCCATGGCAGGCGCTGGTGAACCTTACCAAGACGGGGCCACGCCCCAGCGGCTGACCGCAGCCGTCGCTTGTTGCGATTCGGCCATGCGTCGACAACCATGTGGTCGCCGCGACGCACCCCGTCCCGCGCGGCGTGCGGCCAGAGGGGACCGATCGTCACGGCGCCTAGACTGAGGTCATGGATCGGGGGTCCCGGCAGGAGTACGTGAGTGGCGATGGCCTGCTACAGATCGAGGAATGCCTGGACGCCGAGGGTGGTATCGCGTTGCCGCCAGGCGTCACACTGATATCCCTCATCGACCGCAACATCGCGAATGTCGGTGACTCCGTGGCGTATCGCTACCTGGACTACACCCGCTCGCTTGACGGACAGGCGGTCGAACTGACCTGGACCCAACTCGGTATCCGATTGCGAGCCATCGGTGCACGCCTGCAACAACTCACAGCCGCCGGTGACCGGGTAGCGATCCTCGCGCCCCAGGGCGTCGACTATGTCGCCGGGTTCTTCGCCGCGATCAAGGCGGGAACCATTGCGGTGCCGTTGTTCGCACCGGAACTGCCGGGCCACGCCGAACGCCTCGATACGGCGCTTCGGGATGCACAGCCCACCGTCGTACTTACGACGGCTAGGGCGATCGAAGCCGTTCAGACGTTCCTGCTCAAGCTCCCGCACCGCCTCAGGCCGCACATCATCGTCATCGATCAGGTACCCGACTCGGCGGGGGAAGCGTTCGTCCCGGTCCACCTCAACATGGATGACATTTCCCACCTGCAGTACACCTCGGGCTCGACACGACCTCCGGTCGGCGTGGAGATCACCCATCGAGCGGTCGGCACCAACCTGCTGCAGATGATTTTGTCGATCGACCTGCTGAACCGGAACACCCACGGTGTCAGTTGGTTACCGCTCTACCACGACATGGGCCTGTCGATGATCGGCTTTCCGGCCGTGTACGGCGGACACTCCACGCTGATGTCGCCAACGGCGTTTATCCGTAGGCCGCAGCGGTGGATTCATGCGTTGGCCGCCGGGTCGCGGCACAGCCGGGTGGTCACCGCCGCGCCGAACTTCGCATACGAGTGGACCGCACAGCGTGGCCTACCCGCGCAAGGCGAGGATGTCGACCTGAGCAACGTCGTGCTGATCATCGGCTCCGAACCGGTCAGCATAGATGCGGTTGTGGCATTCAACGACGCGTTCGCCCCCTACGGGTTACCGCGCACCGCGATCAAGCCCTCCTACGGCATGGCAGAGGCGACCCTGTTCGTCTCGACCATCGAGCCCACCGCTCAGCCGACGGTGGTGTATCTTGACCGGGAGCGCCTGGGCGCCGGTCAGGCGGTACGCGTCGCGGCGGATGCCCCTAACGCCGTGGCAGAGGTGTCGTGCGGTCGGATAGCCCGCAGCCAGTGGGGCGTGGTCGTCAACCCCGATACAGACGAGGAGCTGCCCGAGGGTGACGTGGGCGAAATCTGGTTGCAGGGCGACAATATTGGTCGGGGCTACTGGGGAAGGCCTGACGAAACCCGGCTGACGTTCGGTGCCAAGCTGCAGTCCTGGCTCCCGGAGGGCAGCCGGGCCGACGGCTCACCGATCGGTGGCACATGGCTGCGGACCGGGGATCTGGGCGTGTATCTCGACGATGAGCTCTACATCACCGGCCGAATTGCGGATCTCGTGATCATCGACGGCCGTAATCACTATCCGCAGGACATCGAGGCCACCACCGCGGAGGCGTCGCCGACCGTGCGGCAGGGCTATGTGGCGGCGTTCTCCGTGCCGGCGAACGAACTGCCGAGATCGGATACCGATGACACCAGCCAACGCCTGGTGATCGTTGCCGAACGTGCCGCGGGCACCGGCCATGCGGATCCGCAGCCGGCGATCGAGGCGATCCGGGCGGCGGTGTCGCACCGACATGGGCTGTCCATCTCCGACGTGCGCTTCGTACCGGCTGGGGCTATCCCACGCACCACCAGCGGCAAGCTGGCTCGCCTGGCCTGCCGCGCCGAATACCTCAGCGGCGCACTGGGCGTGCGTTAGGGCGGCGTAAGCCCCCGGACCTCACTGCAGGTGTTTGACGTTGCGAACAGTGGAATCTACGCCGACATGCGGGTGAGTGGTCGGCCTGGCCGGTACAGCGTCAGTTGTCGAATAGCTGCTCGTCTCCGCAGCGTAAGTCGTTGGTTTGAAGTACTTTTGGGTCCGTTGATCGTCCGGGGACCAGTCAGCTGCCGCGACACCCGCGGCTGGCGTTTGCCGGAAGAGGTGGTCCCGCTGGCGTGCGTTGAAATGCATCATCGAGTGATGCATTCGACGTCGATGCTCGATGCCTGGCCGGTGCCGTTGGACGACCGCTCCCGCAATGAGTTAGTGCGTGTCGCGGGGCAGATCGCTGTCCGTCGCGGTCAAGTATGTCCTTAGCGTGACTTCATCGAAGTGGAATAGATCGGCTGTAATCGCGCGGTCAGCCCGCCGCGGTGTGACGGCTACCGGCACGAGGGTGACTGTTTCGAGACCGGCGCGGCTGGTCTCGAGGACATGGCGAAGCGCCTTTGTGATGGTGACGATCTTGGTTGCTGGAGTCAATGGGTGCGGCGGTCTCAGGTCGTCGGCCGGTCGCGCAGGTGGCACGTCGCAGTGGCCGACATCGCCATAGCAGCCGCCGTGTCCGAATATCACGAACCGCCCGCCATAGCCGTGTTGAATGTCGTGTGCGGTGGTGTCGGTGGCGGCGGTGTTGTTCAAAAAGACCAGCACCTCGTAGCTGCCACCGGAGTGGTCGACCCCGGTGAAGACGAGGTCTGCTCGGGTAAATCGTGCACCGGTGAAACGAAGCGGCGCGATGAGGATGCCCTCGCGTGCACCGGGTTTCATGTCGTTTGTGACGGCCATCGTTGTCGCTCCTCCCTCAGTCGATGGCGGCGGTCGCGTAGTCGTACCCGAGCTGGCTGATGTCGAGGACCTGGGCAACGGTAAGCGGGAACGGTGCCAGGGCCGTGTTCAACATCGACGACGGCGGCGAACCGCTCGGCTGCCTGAGCTGCCACAGATACCACAACCTGTCGATCATCGCGTGGTGCGCCCAGAACACGGGATCAAAAGCCGCTACCGGAATGATCGACATGGAGCCACCTACCCAGCCGTGTACGTCGTTATGCACATTCTCCAGTCGGGCGGAGAAGTCGGCAAAGGTGGAGGCCTGTAGTACCGAGTCGATGGTCGCGGCCTGCGGCAGATCCGGTGGGTCGCCGGGATCCCGGACAGTGGTCGGATCCGGCCCATCGCCGATGGCACCGGGAGCATTCTGGCGCACCAGGTCAATTTGATCAGCGGTGATGGCGACGGGAGCGTTTTGCAGCGGATTATCTGCTGACGGGTCGGTGTAACTGGTCGGAATCCCCTCGGTGTGCGAGTCCGCGCTGGTCCAATCCCACCACGGCAATGTCACACCCTCGATCTGATCTTGAAGTGATTTCTCGAACAGGTACAGATAGGCGCGGTGCCACGGCAAGAACAAGAGGGTGCCGTGCTGGCAGTACATCGGCCCCGGCAGACCGTGAATTCCTGCCCAGTAGGAGTAGCCACGATCATCGCTAATGCCCTTTGAGGCGGTGAACGCCTGACGAAACGACGAGAGCTGGGCGTCGGTCATCGACCGCGCCTCGACGCGAATCTGCAACGTGGCCTCCAATTGGTGATAACAGGTTCTCAAGAGATGGTGCGATGTTTGGACAGCCGGCGCGTACAACACTAGGCGTTATTCGGTAACATTCGGTGGCATCTCTTACTTCACATAGCTCTTTCATCCAGTGCCTATGGTGAAGGCCACCTGTGTGCCCCAAATCACCGGGCTCACCACCCATCACGACGCCCGCATGGGCGTGGGCGTGGCGAAATCCATTGCCTGCCGTTTAGCGTGATTCCACACGAGGACGGTCCGCGCAGTGGACCGGAATCTGCGGGGCCGCAATAGGTTTGCACCGGTATACAAAGCCGAAGTGTCACCTGCTTGGTTCCGAGGGGAACCGCTCTTGCGCGCGCCTTCGATGCGGTTTGACCGGCTCAGCCGGTCGGTACCGCGTTCGAATGGCGTGCGGAGTGTCGTGATGCGTGTATACCGGTTCGATGACCGCCGCGGGCTGGATGGTCTGCAATTACACGACGAACCGGTCCCGTCGCCGCAGCGAGGGGAAGTGCTGCTTCGGATACGAGCGGTCTCGCTGAACTACCGTGACGTGGCCATTCCGCTGGGTCGATACGTACGCGGCAGCAGACGAGGTTTGGTGCCGTGCAGCGACGCCGCCGCCGAGGTCGTCGAGGTCGGCGAGGGCGTTGACGACTACGGTCCGGGCGACCGGGTTGTCAGCGCATTTCACCCAAGGTGGTTCGGCGGCCCGCAGCCGGCCACCGCGGATTCCGACAGCTACGGTTGACCAGTACAAGGCTGCGCCCTTCCCACCTGGATACCCCGACGGGGAACGAACTTTCTACAGCCCGGTCGACCAAGTGCACGGCGCGCTCAAGGCGTTGCTCACCTCTGCCAACAAAAGCCTCGTCGTGGCCATGTACGGCTACGACGATCCGGAGCTGAACTCAGTCATTCAATCGAAGTTGCGCGACGAGAAGATCTATGTGCAAATGAGTTTCGACTCCAGCCAAGCCGGCGGAAAGGTAGAGCGCGACCTGCTGGCACCGTGGCTGAACGACAAGACGGGCAACAGCATCGCGATCGGCCACAGCGAGAAGTCGGCAATCATGCACCTCAAGATGGTGATCATCGACGGGGTCGACGCCCTCACCGGATCGACCAACTGGTCGGCCAGCGGTGAGTCGGAGCAAGACAACCAGCTGACCGTCATTCGCAACCCCCTCGTATGCGCCGAGGCCCGATCGAGGATCGACATCATCCACGACGCCATGCTCAAGCAGATGGGCAGGGCGGCGCGGGGTGCGGCAGACGCGGGCCAAGGGTAGGCGCACATCGGATTTCGAAGCGGCAGCGCGACTGCCCCTTGCGATCCATCGCAGCTCTCATAGCACCGCGGACTCATGATTAAGCGATTGTGACCGGGCGCCGATTTTCGCCTGCCAAGGTCCGGGCCCCAACTAAGCTAATGACGGGACGAAAGTGAAGAGATACGACCTGGCAATTGCGGGCGGCGGGCCAGCGGGTTCGGCGGCGGCGTGGCAGGCCGCGCAGACCGGGGCCCGTGTGGTTGTGTTGGACAAGGCCCAGTTCCCCCGGGACAAGCCATGCGGCGACGGCCTGACCCCCCGCGCCGTCAGCTTCATCCAGAGGATGGGCTTAGCCGACGAGGTCGCCAAGTTCCACCGCGTCAACGGGGCCAAGGTGTTCAGCCCGAGCGAATGGGACCTGTCGTTCCCGCGCCGCCCCGGCATGCCCGACCACGGCCATGTCGCCCGTCGTAGCGAGCTAGACATGCTGCTGCTCAAGCGAGCCGACTCCGCGGGCGCCGAGGTGCGCCAGTCTGCCGAGGTCGTCGGCCCCACAGTTGACGATGACGGCCGCGTCACCGGCGTAACGCTCAAGAGCGGCGAACGGGTGCTGGCCGACGCGGTGATCGCCGCCGACGGCGCCTACTCACCCATCAAGCGGGCGCTCCAGCTGGACTCGCAGTACAAGGGCTACGCGGCGATTGCGATCCGCGCCGAGATGCCGGCCAACCGGCCGGACACCGATTCCCTCGACATCTATTTGAAGCTGCGGTTCCAAGGCGACCAGCTGCCCGGCTACGGCTGGGTGTTCCCGCTCGGTGAGGGCCGCGTCAACATCGGGCTCGGCTATGTCAACAGCTACAAGAACTGGCAGCAAATCAACGCCACGCAACTCCTCGGCGAGTTCCTGGCCACCCTGCCCCCCGAATGGGGGCTGCCACCGATCGACGAGTTGAAGAAATCTAGGGT
Source organism: uncultured Actinomycetota bacterium (assembly GCA_963811535.1). GTDB lineage: Bacteria > Actinomycetota > Actinomycetes > Mycobacteriales > Mycobacteriaceae > Mycobacterium. Next base: position 275,907 of record CAWERF010000007.1, read on the forward strand.
CCTACAGGCGTGGCGGCTGCCAATGGGCTTCACCGCTTGGCCGCCGTGGCGACCCGGCGTGCTGTTCGCGGGCGACTCGCTGGGTGCGGCGAGGCCGGCGTCAGGTGCAGGCATTTCCAAGGCTTTACAGTCCGGGATGGCTGCCGGTGAGTGCGCCATCGCGGCTTTGACTAACAGCGGACCCGACGACTTCACCAACTACGGTCAGCGCATGGAGGCGGCCTGGGGCAAGGAGTACCGGTTTGGCCGCTATTTCCACAAGCTGGTCGGCATCCCGGCGATCGCCAACGCCGGGCTGAAAGTGCTGGACAAAGTCAGCCATCCCGGATTTCGTGCGCACTTCCTTTTCTGGGAAGGATGGCGCGATCCCAAGAGCTCCGAAACCTAGGCGCGGAATTCGCAGCCCGAAGATCCCTCGCGAAACGTGCTCAACTGCAGTGACATTGGACAGCCCGACCGTGTGCAGGCGACATTCGTCATTCGTTGGATTGAATCGCGGTGCGCAATCCCGGCAGACAAGACCGCCGATGTGCGATGTCGACGACCCGGAATTCGCCGTTTTCCCTTTGGAACTCGGGGTGCCGGCACCGGCATGCTCACCTGGCTGTACACCAACGCGTCAGATACCTTCCACCGTCTCCCCTGCGCAGCCGGGCTTGTATGCTGTATCCGGAAAAATGGGTCAGCCAGCCCACTATCAAGGTCGGCACCTGCGCGAGCTGGATTGTGATCGTTGGCTGCGGGACACGTCGGTCGATTCGCGGAGCGGCCGCCGATGAGTCATCATGGCGATGCCGTATCGCCGGACGGGTAGGAGTGCGCTATGAGGTCAGGTCGTTTAGCTCGTCGTCTCGCGACGATCACCGGCGGGGGAGCGTTGATCGCGATGATTGCAATGACTGCAGCCTGTGGGGGCGGCGGCAACGCGCCATCCAGCACGACGACAACGACAACAACCACGACAACAACCACAGCTACGGCGCCGCCATCGGCGCCGCCGCCGGTGTCGCCGACAGAAAAGAACGGCAACGGGGGTAACTCGTTCTCGCCCACGATTTTCGCGCCGAGGCCAGCGCCCGGGCGCGCCAACCAGGAGCCGAACTAAAGAGTTGACCCGTAATGGGTCATGCAACCGAGTTATGGGTTGGCGCGGTTCCCGCGGGTCTTCCAGGCGCGGTATTTCTGGGGAAGGCAGATGCCGCAGGGCCGGTAACCGGCCGCGATCGCGGTGTGCTCGTCTGCGAAGAACACCCGGTGTTGGACGTATCCTCCGCGCGTTATCGCGCGCAGCGCGGCCGGGCAATCGAGACGGCCGTAGATCCTCGCGCGCCGGTGGCCGCCGAGCAGGCCCGGTGCGGGGGAGAGGTAGGGCAGACGGTCGGGTCCAAGGAGCGTGTACTGCTTCTCGGGTGCGACGGCGGTGTCGCGCTCGGACACGCCCGGATCAGGCGGCGTCGTGGAAGACGAGCCCGAGGGTGTATCGCTGCCCCGAGCGGATCGCCGACACGCCATGCCGCACCGGCGCAGCAGACCAGCCGCGCGTGGACTGCACCGGCCGGTCGCGGGTGGTGAACAGGTATCCGTGCCCTTGGGGCAAAAGAGTTGCGGTGCCGCGGGATTGGGCGCGGGGACGTTGTTCGACGAGCAGGAACTCTCCGCCCGTGTGATCCACCCCGGGCGAGCTCAGATTGATCACCACCTGCAGGGGAAACACCAGATCGCCGTACAGGTCGCGGTGCAACGCGTTCCAGTCGTTTTCGCCGTACTTGAGCAGAATCGCGGTCGGCTTGACCTGCCCGGCATCGTGACACATGGTCAACCACTCGTCGAGCGTGTCGGGCCAGGGAGCGTCGCGGCCCAGCTTGCCCCACCAGTCCCGAGCGATCGGCAGCAAGCGAGGGTAGAGGGCCTGTTTGAGCCTTCCGATCGGTTCGGGGTAGCGGGTGTTGAAGTACCGGTATTCGCCCGCTCCAAACCGGTACCGCCCCATGTTGATCGTGGTGCGGAACATCTCGTCCTCGGTGTAGAGGGCACGGATCCGGGCGGTCTCCTTGGCTGTCAACAGCTGGGGCAACAGGGCGCCGCCGTATTCGTTGATCTCAGCGGTGATGTGGTCCCAGTCGGCGAAGTCGGCGCGATCCTTCCAGCGATCGGCGCTCGTGGTTGTGTTTTCGTGCTTCATACCGCCGCCTCCAGTTCCAAAAGCGCGGCTTTGGCAGCAAGACCGCCGATGTAGCCGCCGAGGCCGCCATCGGTGCGCAGTACGCGGTGGCAGGGCACCACGACCGGCAGCGGGTTGGTTGCGCACGCGCTTCCGACGGCACGTACGGCCTTGGGGCTGCCCACCCGGCGGGCGACTTGCGCGTAGCTTTCGGTGTGTCCGTAGGCGATGTTGGGCAGCTGGCGTTGCACCAGCTGCCGGAAACCCGTGGACAGCGACAGATCAAGGGGCAGATCGAAGGTGCGGCGGGTGCCGGCGAAGTACTCGTCGATCTGCTGGGCGGCCGTAGCCAGTCGGCTCGGCGCGCGCAGGATGCGTGCGCTGATACGCGCAGCCAGGCGCTGTAACACCTGGTCGTGACCCTCGCTGGCGTACGCGACCCGGATCAGGCCGGCCGGGGTGGCGGCCAGCAATAGTGGGCCGACCGCAGTGTCGATCGTGGTGTAAGCGATGTCGAGGACACCGTGCAACTCCGCGGCCTCCTCGAGGCGTCGATGCAGTCTGTCCAACAGTTCGGCGGTTGGGGTGGTGGCGGAGATCAGGGCAGGAAAGCCCGGATCGCTTGAAGTCGGGTTCATTGTGACGCTCCATTCGAGGGTCCGCCGGCATAGCTGGTCCGCAGGTTCTTGATGCCGTCGGCCGCGGCCCTGCGTGCCGCCTCCGCCGTTCCGCCGACGATCGCGGCGACCTCGGCGTAAGGCAGGCCGGCCACATAGTGGTATGCGACCGCGTGCCGTTGTTTGGGAGGAAGTTTCGCGACCGCAGCCCACAGATCACGGTCGACGCCGCCGGGGATGCCGATACGGGAGGCCTGGTCGGGAAGTTTCTCGACCGGGATCGCGTGACGTTGCCGGGCCCGAAGGATGTCGATGGCTTTCCTGTGCGCGATTTTCACCAACCACGCCTCGACGTTGGCCGATGCCGGCAGGGCCAGGTATGCACGCATCGCCGCCAGGAACGTCTCCGACCAGGCGTCGTCGGCGTCGTGGGGCCCCAGCAGCACACGGCATACCCGCAGGATGGTGTCTGCATGGGCGGCGACGATCGTCTCGAACGGCTCATTCATATCTCTCACCGAGAAGACGCGTCGTCCCGCGAGAACGTGAGACGCCCCATCTAAAACAGCCCTTGAGCCGTCAAAGCCACCGTCTGCTCAAGATCGACTAGCATCCGCTTGCGCCTGACACCGCCCGCGTACCCGGTCAGCGAGCCGGTGGCCCCGACAACGCGGCGACATGGGATGAACACACACAGCGGATTGCGGCCAGCCGCCTGTCCCGCCCGCTGCGCCAACGACCGGTCCCCGAGTTGCTCGGCCAGTGCGCCGTAGGTGGTGGTGTGCCCGAACGGAACCGTGGCCAGTAGAGTCCACACTCGCTCCTCGAACGGGTTGCCGTGTGCAGCCAGCGCTAGATCGAAGTCGGTCCTCGTCCCATTGAGGTACTCGAGCAACTGTTGGGTGGCATTCATCAGCAGCGGATCGCTGGCCGGATCCACCCGTTCGCCGAAGGTGTCGGTGCTGGGCATGTACCAGTGATGGGGGAAGTACAACCCGGTAAGCGTGCCCCCCGGTCGCCACCAGTGTGATCTCGCCGAGCGAGGTGTCCACGAGGGCGTGACGACTGTCCATGATGACCACTCCTATCGAAGAGATGTGTTGCAGCGAAGACGCGCCGTCACCGGATTATGTGAGGTTGGCAGAGCTGGTTGATTCGTCTGATGAAAAACGCCGAACCTCTGGTGGTAACGCGCCGTATGCGGTCTCGCGGTATCCGTCGTCGCGGGTCACACCTGCAAGCGTCCGAGGCTGAGGCCTGGTAGAAGACCAACGTTCACCAGAGCTTTCCCGGTCATTCGTCACGCCGGTTGGCTGAATGGAGGGGCCTGGGCCACCATCCTGTGGTGCCCCCGAACCGTTTGACCGCTGCCGGAGACATCCCCGACACCGGCATTCCGCCGGCAATGGCCGCCAGCATGACGATGGCCGAGCAGTACGACTGGCATCACGCCTATCTCCGTCGCCACCGCGTGTCGAGGCGCGACTTCATCCGTGGATCCGCGGCCGTGGCGGCGGTTGCCGCGCTGGGGCTATCTCCGTTCGGTCGCCGCGCTTACGCGCAGGAGGCGCCGCTGGCGGTGGCGAACCGGCGGGTGGGATACGGCGCCGACGCCTCCAGCCAGTTGCGCCTCGCCGCGCAGCTTTCACGAAACCCGAGCGGCACCAAGATTTTTGTCGACCATGGACCAACCCCTGCGCTGGGGGCGACGGTCGAGGCGGAGGTCCGCAACCTAGTGACCCAGATCCCGGCCAGCGGTGGCGGTGTGCTGGCGGCCGAGCAGTTCTACGCCCACGTTCCCGTGGACAGCCTGCCCGCCCGCATGCCGCACTTCTATCGGTGGCGCACCGAGGACGGCTTCGCCAGCGAAGTCCGCTCGGCGGCGACCGCCATGCCGAGCGCGCGAGATGCGTTGGGCCCATTTCGATTCACGATGATGGGGGACCAAGGCACCGACGAAACGCCGGTGCTGCCACCCGGAATTGCCCGCGGTGACTACGACGACAGCTACTACAAACCCGACAATGATCCCGCGGTTTCGCATACAGATAACGTGCTCAGCCAGATCATCGCGCCTCGGCCGGACTTTCACGTGCTGGCCGGGGACATCGCCTACGCGGACCCATCCGGGCTGGGGAAGCCGGCGACGTTCGTGCCCTCAGGGGGCGCCCTCCCGGCCGGCTTCGACAAGTTCAACCCGTACGTCTGGGATGTGTACTTCGGGTCTATCGAAGCAAGCGCCTCGACTACGCCGTGGATGTTCGCCACCGGCAACCACGACATGGAAGCCGCCTACCCGACGCACGGCTACGGCGGGCATCTGGCGCGTATGGACTTTCCTGGTAATGGTCCTGCCGCGTGCCCGTCGGTGTACTCGTTCGTGTATGGCAACGTCGCCGTGCTCTCGCTGGACGCAAACGATGTCAGCTACGAGATCAGAGCAAACACGGGCTACTCGCGTGGCGCCCAAAACACTTGGGTTGAGCGCACATTGGCGGCGCACCACGCCAACCACGATATTGACTTCCTCGTCTGTTTCTTTCATCACTGTGCGTACTCCACCACCGAGACCCATGCCAGTGACGGTGGATTGCGGGCGGCCTGGGGAGACCTATTCGATCGGTTCCAGGTCGACTTGGTGCTGCAGGGCCACAACCATGTTTTTGAACGCACGGATCCGATACGGGGCGGGAAACCAACGACGGTCGCCGCCGACAATGCGATCGTCTACCCCGAGACCGACGGCACCGTCTACTACACGGTCGGATGTGCTGGGCGGCCACGGTACAACTTTCAGCACGGTGAGCAAGAAAGCTACCGCGGTAACGAACTCGCTGACACCTTTGTCCCCAACAGCTACGTCTGGACCCCCCAGGGCGGCAAGCAAGCCGAAGCGGTCAGCTGGTCGCGAGTGCGGTATTCCAACTATGCCTTCATCCGTGTCGACGTACGCCCAGGGTTCTTCGTCAGCGAGATGGACGTGGTGGCCGTCGACGAATACGGCCGGGAATTCGACAAACTCACGTACCGTCGCCCGATCCGCACCTAGCTTCTCAGCCCTCCCGCCTGAGACAGGCCAGTTGCGTTTTCGTACCGGAAACCCGGCTATTCGATTCTGCTGTATTGGCACCACTGACCGGTGGGGGAGCCGTCGCGCCGGCTAGCACGAACCCGCCGCCCGATCCGCCAAGAATCCTCCAAGGCCTCCGCCACAGACTTGACCCGACCGACCACAACAGCCCCCACCAGCGAAAGGTGGACCATGCAATGAAGACGATGAAGGCCACGGTGGTCGCGATGGTGTGGATGGCAACCGCCGGGGCAACGATCGGCTTGGCGGCGCCCGCGTACGCTGACAGCCCCCCGGTGAACCTGCCGGTGACCGACGACGTCCGTGCCCAGTTGGTCCAGGCGGGGGCTGTGCTCACCGGCAGGCCCGCATCAGAGTTCACTGGTTTGAGGCCCGGAAAGACCTACTACGCGCACGTCCCAGACAGCGGAATGTATTGGGCGGCGGCGGCCCTGCAGGCCAGCCCCTCGTCGTATTGGGCCGGGGTCCAACTGCAGGATCAAAACAGCTACATGATTTTCTACAAACCGGGGATGCCGGGATCGACATGGATTCCGACCGCCGCCGGGTTTGGTCCCATACCAGCAGGTGAAGAGCCCTGCCCAGTGCCAGAGTCGATTCGTGACCTCTGGCAATGGCCGACGGGCAAGTGTTATCCGCCGGCCTAAACGAGTTATCTCTCGGGCGATAACGCCGCCGGTCGATCGGCTGACCGCCCATCAAGGCGACGCGCGAACCCCCAGCCGTCACGCGGCCGATCGATTCCCACCCCTGCTTTCAGCCGCAAATCGGGAGACCAGCGATGAAACCAAACCCTCTGATCGCCCTTGCCGTGACGACGAGGATCGTTGCCGCAGCGGTGTCAACAGCGGGATGTTCAACAACCAGCCCAAGCACCACGCCACGCGGATCGGCAACGCACACGACCACCACCCGGCCCTCGCACCCAGCGTCCTATTCATCTCAGGTCGTGCTGCCTTTCGGTGATTACATCAATCACCTCGCCGGTGTGGCGGTGGACGCCGCGGGCAACGTCTATGTCCTCGACTCGTACTACGGCCAGGTCTGGGAGCTGGCGCCGGGAGCGAAGAGCCCAACCAGGCTGGGGTTCAACGACCTCGGCCAAGCCGTTCAAGTGGCGCTGGACACGGGGGGCAATTTCTACGTCACCGACGACCACGATAGCCGGGTGTTGAAGCTGGCACCCGGAGCGAGCACCCCAACGGTGCTACCGTTTCCCGACCTCAAGCGCCTCGGGGTGTGGCGGTGGACGCCGGGGGCAACGTCTACGTCGCCGACCTCGGCAACAGCCGGGTGCTGAAGCTGGCGGCAGGCGCGAGTAGCCCCATCCGTGCTGCCGTTCACCGGCCTAGATAGACCCGGGGATCTGGCGGTGGACTTCACCGGCAACGTCTACGTTCTCGACGACCTCAACTTCCGGGTGCTGAAGCTGCCAGCCGAGTGATGACTCGGTCGAAGGCCACCCGCAAATGGCTCAACTGCCGACCCCGGCGGCATCAACGCAGGCCAGAGGCTATTTCACGCCGACAGGCTTAGCGTCTGTGCTATTAGCGAACGATTCTAAATCGCCTGATCACCCGGTTGCCCAACGCAACCGAATGTCAGGAGAACTCCACGCCATGACCGCCTACATCGTTCCCGACAACCCCGACAATCCCGAAGCCGCCGCGCTCGAGCTGATCGAGCGCTTGCCTGCCACCGGTAGTGGGCAAGGTTGCGGAATCCGAGGGCGCTGCGGCGCAGTGCTTCTAGCCGTCCGTTGATGGCTTCGGTGGGGCCGTTGGAGGCGTGGTGGTCAAAGAAGGCCAGGATGTCGTGGCGGCGGCGCCACAGGGTACGGCCCAGTTTGGGCCAATTCCTCCAGCCCGGCGGGCACGCTGCGCCAATGGGAGTCGATGATCGTGGTTCGCCCTCCCGCTACTGGGAGGCGCCGCCCGTGGGACCACCCCGTCCCCCAATTGGTGGAGCAACGGTTCATCACATGCACGGGCCACTCATAGGACGGACGTGCATGCGCCGCCCGCGAAGAATTGGTGGTGGTCAAGCTCGGTGAACCCTGGCCCGAAATTACAAAGCAGCGAAGAATACGAAGGAGAACGATCAAAATGAAGACAGCGCGGATGCCGCAGTGGTGGCCACGGGCCAACCGATCCCGTGCATCCACATCCATTGCCGCCCCGCCAACAGGGAGTGCCGCTATGCGAAAAAAACTCAGCTACGCCACGTTGGTGTTGGTCCCCGCCGCGGCGGCGATTGCCATGGCACCGATCGCCGCGGCCAACCCGGGTGACCCGGTTTGTGGGTATGGCCAACGTCCCGAGAGGGACGCCTGTAACGCCATCCCGCCCCTCAACGACAGCCAGCCCGACCCCAACGACCCCTTCGGGATGATGCAGACTATTGTGAAATGTCCGCCTGGCGCGGTCGAGGTTAGCGAGGGCATTTGCGGGCTACCTTTCACGCCGCCCACGCCGCCCAGCAGCCCGTCACCATAAGCAGACCGGGTTCAATCCAGACGGTCCCCCGGGGACCGGACGCAGCAGGATGTGGCCGGTTTTGAGCTGTCTGACAGCACAGTGGCTCATCCGAGGCGGCGACGATTGAGTCTGACGGGCCGGAGATCGTCGCAAAACTATCGACGACCTACGGCACGCCCACACTCAGTGTTTAGGCACCGGTAGCGGGGGGTGTCGCGGTAGCGGCCCTCGCACCCGCAGCCCGGGCAGCGCGGATCGCGGGCCACCGGTGTGCAGAAGATGGTCGTTGACTCGTCATCGATGGCGGCGTCGGTGATCGTCACGCCCAACTCGATGGTGCGCATGATCGTGTCAGCGACAACAGACGGCGGGCAGGCAGTAACCTCAGGCAAGGGTCACCTCGGTGGTGTGGTGAAGCGTGTGTAGGAGCTTGCATCGTCACCCACCGAGGCCCCACCTCACCGAAACGACACGAACCCGCTTGCCGCGATATCGCCAATCTCAGGTGCACTCTCGATTACGAAGAGCCGGCAAAGTCTGTGGACGGTTCCGCGCTTCCGGCGCGCTGCTGATCAGAGAGGGAGCTGCTGACCATGGCGACGCTGGTGGGCATTACCGACGCGGTTGAGCGACTCGCCGAGCGGGTCCAAACCTGTGGCGATGACGAACTGATCGAGGCCGTCGAATGCCTCGCCGACGAGATCGCGTTGCACGAACAGCGGTTGGCGCGCGCCGACGGTGTCGATGACACCATTCCGCTCGCCGAGGCGGTCGCACACTGGGGGCTCGACGCTTAAACCCCGGCGCTGAGTAGTCGCTCGAAGCGTCGCGACGGGCGCACAATACTCGCGTGGCCCGACACCGTGACCCCGACGCCCACGTGCTGCGCCTCGAAGGCAACGGTGCGCACCGGACCGCTTTGGCCCGCTGTGGCGCCTGCGGCGGCAAGCACCGATTCGGCTTCCCCCACGACGCCGACAACTGGCGGGCGGTCCCATGCAATCCACACGGCGGGGTGTGGCTGATCGTGTCGCCGGCCACCGTGATAATCAACACCCCAGCACCGGTGATCGGGCGGACGTGCCGGATCTGCCGGACCGTGGTTGACGGACCTGGCGATATTTGTGTCACGTGTGCGCCGATGGCGATGATGGCCGGCTTGAATCTCCGGGCTATCGAGGACCCGGCGGTCTAAGGTCAGCCGACGAGCTGCTGGGCGCGCTGGTGGGAGACGCCGAGCGCCTTGCCGATGTCGCGCACCGTCATCCCGGCGCGCTTCAGCTCCTTAGCGGCGTCGCGGCGCTCGCGGGCCGCCTCGGATTGGGCCCGCGCGGCCTCGTTGGTGTACTTGCGGGCCAGCTCTAGGCGGTAAAGCACATCATCTGGCAGATCGACTCGGACGCTGAGCTGGAAGGAGTCTTCAGGGACTTCCTTCCAGAGCGCGATCAGGTCGCGTGCCATGGGCTCGACCTCGTCTAGGTTGCGGGCCTGGGTGTACTGGTCAATCTCCGGGAGATGGACAAGCCAGTACCGCTCACCGCGGCTGGCCACTGCGGTGTAACTATTCACCGCCACCACCCCTTTCCCAACTTCGGCTCGCACTGCTTGTACACCTTCACGGCCAGATGGCCATCGAGATTGGGGTGGCGCGCAATCGGCACCATGATCCCATCCAGGTTGTAGATGGTGTGGCTGCCACCTTCCCGGTGTATGTCGAAGCTGAGGCCAGCCTTTTTGGCGGCCTTGCTGATCTTCTCGATGACTTCCGCCCGCTTTGGCATCGTATCAGTCTAGAGTGCACTAGACAATCATGTCAAGAGCGGGCTAGACAAACATCAATCGTGTAACTTTCCATCGAACCTCAACCTCACCACACACTCTGAAGAGCGTCGCCGTGAAAATCAGAGCACCGAATCGAGTACATCGTAAGGCGCGTCGCTCAACACACCCCAGCGCCACAACGCCCCCGAGCACGCCACCAGGGGGCTGATGTCGATCGTCGCGTCACGCCGATCCCACCGCTCGGCTTCACCAACACGCCGTGTGCGTGCATTGTTCACCGCCAAATCGAGCTCAGGCTGCCCGCAGTGGGCCACGCTGCCCGCGGTCACCGCCTGCTGAAACGCCCCGCACGCCGCCCCCATGTCTGTAGCCGACAACTTCACGAACCCCACACCGGCCCGGACTAGATCGGGCTGCAGCACAGCGGCTTGGCCGCCGGTGAACAACGCCACCTCGATCACACCGCGAGACGCCACCAGCTCGGCGAACTTGCCGGCCACCCAGGCGGTGCCCCGCCCGCAGTAACACATCACCAACGTGCGGCCGTCGGGGATCGCGCCGGCCACCCCGATAGCCGACCACAGCCGGTCGGGCGCCACATCCACCACCAACACGACACGCGCAGGCTGGCGAGCGCGGCTGTCGGCCAACGCGTCCCACCGGCCGGGATCAAACACCGGCGCGCTAGCCTCGGCGGGCCATATCCCCAGCCGTTCCCGCGCGAACCCCTCATCGGAGGCGGCCGCCCGCTCAGTGAGGACGGTGTCATGGCTGATCAAAGCACCCAGCGCCGGGTTGGAAGCCGCCCACTGAGCCGGATCGTCAAGATCGGCGTCCGGCTCCGCTGACCACTCCAGCCATGCCAACTGGTGATCCTTGCCGTCGATCCCGCGATCGCGGAACCGGTGAAAAACGATCCCCTCCTCGATCGACGTCGGCGGCGTACCCACCAACCAAATCTGATGCGCCGGCCTAGCGCTCACGGTGTAAAGGATGGCCTCCCACTGCACATCGTTGAGAATCTGGCCCTCATCCAACAACAGACAGTCCGCGCTAAACCCGCGGATCGCGCTCTTGGATCGGGTCACGAACCGCACCTCCTGCCCCGAGCGCAGCCGAATATATTCCCTCGCCACCGCATTGCCGATCCCGACAACCTTGCGCCGCAAATCGTCATAATTCTCGAAATAGGACTTCAGCCGCCGAAAACCCAGCTGCGCTGTGCGGACCTCATGCGCGCTGTGGATGATCATCTGCTCGTTGAACAACAACAATCCGGCCAGCGCCCGCGCCTCCAAAATGCTGCCCTTGCCGTTCTGCCGGCTACAGCTCACACCGATGTGCTTAGCGGCCCATGTACCGTCCACGCGCTCGCCCATCGTCGCCTCGAACACGTTCTCCTGCCACGGCAGGCACCTCAACCCGTACGCCGCAGCGAGCTCGACGACATCCTCCCAGGAGTTAGCCCGGGCGCGCGGCGCGTGCCTTATTCGCGGCACGGGTACGCCGCCGGGCAGCGCGACGCTCGGCGATTTCATCAGCGGCACTCACTTGTTGGGTTGTCGGCATCTTGTCAATTTGAAGCAACACATCGGTCAGGCGCAACGCCAGCGCGGCGACCTCACGCGGATCGCGGGTCGAGTCAAGATCGGCGGCGAGCCGATCGCGCAGCGCCTGAAGTGTGGCCAGCCGGTCACCGGTCGCCGCGACATCGGCCAACAGTTTGCCGACACCGGCGGATTTGCTGCGTTTACGCTCCGTCAAGATACTCCAATCCTATTGTCTCACTTACACCTTCGCGTTTCGGCGGCTACAAATCCGGCTCTGTGTGTGCAAATGCTCCTGACCTGGCACCTCGCGGGAGATGGGCATAAAAAAATGGCGTTGACCTGCGGTTATGCGCCCATCCGGCATAAGGCGACAGATACCCCTTGGGGTATGGTTTCCGCTAATCTTAATCCCCCTCAATGCGCAGGTCAGGGGTGGTACTTAGCCTTTTCGGCAACAACGCTCTGAGCAGCCAACACGCCCGACTGCGTGTTGAGCAACCTAACATCCGTTCCGCTGCTGCGCTCTCGCCTAACGCGCTGTCGGTGACGTGCCGGCTCGTCATTGTTTAGCTATCACTTTGAGTGTCGAAGAACTTCAGGGCCTCGGCACGTTGCGGCCGCGGCTGCGGCCTCTCGGGCTGAAGTCCGGCGCGCGCCCGCTTGGCGTCGAGCGCCAGGAGACGGTTTCGGGCCGAAATGTTACAACGCCTGTGGCTAGGGCCTGAGTACAGCCCCAGTTCGTGCGCGCGCGGATGATCGCTGTGGTCCAAGTCCCACTTCGAACCCGGCGCGATTGTGCGGCCGCATCGTGAGCATCGCGCGAGGCCGGCATCGACGAGGGGTTTGATTGCGGCCCTGCGCCGCACGTGAGCGGCGCCGTAACCGGACGCGACGGTATTGCGTTTGGGTGGCTGCCCTGGCCCTGTCATGAAGACGCCTTCGTGTGGACCAGCCGGTGGTGGTTGGCGTTCAGACAGGCCCTGTCGAAGCGGTCGAGGATCCACCCGATTTCGTATTCGCTCCAGCCCGGGTCTCCGGTGCCGGCCGGGTAGTTCCGGAGAAGGTACTCGAACTCGTTGTGGAGGTCGTTCAAGTACACAACTTCGAGGTACTGGTCGGGGGCTATCTCCATGCGGTCACCAGCCTGGAATCGCTTTCAGCTTGGCCAGTTTCTCCTCGGCCGTCGTTTTGGGCCGCGCTGCTCTGGCGACTTTCTCCCGCAGCTCGGCGAGTGGGCTCAGTGCTGGTGTGAGTTTGGCGCGCAGTCTGGCCATTTCGTCAGGCGATGGTTTTTGGTACGCGGGTCCGATCGGACCGTCGAGCTCGGCTTCGGCCATCCCGTTGGCGATGTAGCGCAACGCGACATCGTCATCAATGTCGATGATGTCGCCGGGGTGGACACCGCCTTCGATGCCGTGAACCATCCCGCCGATCCCTATCCGCCAACGTATCTGCACGGAGTCACCAGTCGATCCGGTGCCGGCGCAACCGCAGTTTGGCTAGGCGTGGATCGCCGGCCGCTGTGGCGATGCCGCTGCGGCCGGCGATGTGGTCGGGCCAGCGCCGACCCATCATGTACATATGCGCCTGCGCGCCGCTCATCAGTCGCCGGGTCCCCGAGGAGCGTTGCGGCGCTTCGTAGTACCCCCAACGCCGGCCCATCATATAGGCCTTGGCTTGGGCAGCACTGCGCCTGCGCCGGCCGCCGCCGTCAGTTCTGACAAAGAAGCCCCTGAGTTCGTTGCGCTCGGCGCGCGCCATCACGTCTGAGAGCGGGGCGCCGGCCCAGCGTGCCAGTGACCTCAAAGCGGCGCTGGTTCCGCTGTAGGCCGGGCACGAGACCGGCGCGACGTCAACGATATTGGCGGACAACAGGGTCCGGACCGGGTGCTGGTCACGGTAATCCCAACTGTCGATAGCTCCGGTAAACGCAAACGACGAACTGTTGACGTCGCGGCGCTGGACAAGCTCGAGCACGTCGTCGCGGTGCTGCGGCACGTCGCAGACGTAGTCAAGCCCGCGAGTGTCGACGTTCAGCCGTAATGTCCCGCCGAAAGTTGAGCCGAGTAGGTATAACTTTTCATGCTCGTACCTGCAAACGACACCGGGCCAGTTTTGCGCGCGAGCCTCGTTGAAAAAGCCGGTATCAATCCGCTCTAGCCCAAAATGCAACGGTTTGGATAGTTGACCGAACACCGCTGCATACCCACCGATTTGACGCCCGTTGCCGCCAGATCTGATCTCGACTAACCCAGGCTGGTAAAACCTTTCCAGCGAACCGACGCTGTCGTCGTCGGTGGGCGCGGCGTCGTCGGTGATCTCGATGCCGAATCGCCGGCACGCCGCCTTTATCCGGGCCATGATCTTGACCCGCTCATCTGGGCTGTATTTTGCTGCATTCTTCGGCATCGAGAAGTAAGAGAGCGCAGCTTTCGCATGTTCTCTGGTGTCCAGTGGGTAACGCTTGACACCGTCGCTCTGATAGCCGGGATCGGCGTAGTCGACCGACCCGTAAGGTTCTTTTGTGACGGTCATGGCGACCCCTTTCATTAGCACCGATTCTAACGGTGGCGCGGCTGTTTACCGTGCTCACGAGGCGCGCTTCGGCGGCTCGGCCGCCAAAATTACATATCGCGCGGGTAGCGCGATGACCGCCTCATCGACGCGGTGATACTCCTCCATCGCGTTCAGGGTGATCTCGCCGATCTGCAGGTACTGTCCGGCGGCGGTCCGGATGATGACGGGGGTGTCGAGGTCGAGGTCGTCGGCCAGCGCGTCGGCCAGCGTCTCGGGGTCGACGTAGTCGACCAGCGCGCTGATCAGGTTGCCGACGGTGACCCGGTCGTCGGTTAGCGGGGTGTGTTGGTCGTCAGTCATTGTTTGCCTTTCTATTGGTTTTGGGGCGGACCGGAGTGCGCGCTGGAACGGGGCTCGCGCCGAAAGGAGCGGTCATGGCCCAGCCATTGGCAGTGAGTTCGGGCTGCGTTGACGCGAACCCCGGTCCGCCGGCTCATTGGTCACAGCCGAAGAAATCCAAGGCGCTGCTATAGAAGTCGACGATTTCGGGCCAGCTGGCGATGATGACGGGCTCGCAGTTATACAGACCGCCGGGCGCGGCCAGCGCCAGGACTTTCTGCTCAAGCTCGCACGCCGCGTACAGCAGCCCGACATCGGTCACGGTGTTGTCGCCGGTGAGGAGCCACGCCATCAGCTTTTCGAAGAGCGGCTTTTCTTGCGCCCGGGTCAGCAGCAGTTGGCGCTGCTGCTCGACGTCGACTTGCTGTGTATCGGTGTTCTCGGTCATCTCAGACCTCCTCGGTGAATAGGGCGAGTTGGCCGGCTAGGCGGGCGGTGAGTCGCGGTGTGCGCCAGCTCCACGCCTTCGACTCGTCGGCGATGGCCAGGTCGTTGACCGGGATGCCCGCCGGGGAAGTCCGCGGCGGTGAGCTGACGCCCGATGCGGGCCTCGAGGCAACTGATGCACAGGTAGCCTCCGGGCTTGCCCATGCCGGCGGCGGCCCAGATTTCGTCGTGCACGATGTACCACTCGGCGCGGGCCCCACTCGGTTGGAAGTGTGTCCACGCCGCAGTCGACGCAAGGCGACTGCTCGAGGATGCGGCGTTGAACTACACCATGGCCTCTGCTCATCGCAGGCTCTTTGTGATTCGCCAGCCGGCGGCGAGCGCGGCGGCCACGATGACAATCAACCCGACGACGGCGGTCATTCAGTTCACCCCGAACCCGTACGTTTCGAGTATCGCCTGCTGTTTTCCGAATTTGATGGCACGTTGAAACTCGCCGAACGTCATGTCGGCGAGAGGCCTGCCGGCGAAGCGTTCGATGTCGGCGACCATTTCGGCGTCGACGGCGTCGCGGCCGAGAGCTTGGTTGATCACGTCGGCGCATCGCCG
This sequence comes from uncultured Actinomycetota bacterium, assembly GCA_963811535.1. GTDB lineage: Bacteria > Actinomycetota > Actinomycetes > Mycobacteriales > Mycobacteriaceae > Mycobacterium. Next base: position 291,497 of record CAWERF010000007.1, read on the forward strand.
GTAGTAGGTGTCGGTCATTTCGTGCCTTTCGTGGGGGTGATCGAACTCTCAGCTATCAGATCGACATCCGACGCCGCGAAGATTTTCCGCACGTGCTCCCAGGTGACGTGCTGGAATGTGTGGCGGCGGGCGATGACGCAACGCTTTTCTCCGTCGCTGTGCGGGTAGTTTTTGACCTGGCGGAGCACAGAGGGATAGTCGTCGCCGAGATCCGGTTTCAGTTCGATCCGGATCAGCCCGTGAAAATAGCCCCGATAGCAGCTTGGGGTTTCGAGCCAGGCGCGCTGACCCGAAGTCAGTTCGCCCCCGTCTAGCCAGTAGCAGCCCGGGGTGCAGTGATCATGCTTATCGATGCTGCGTTTGGCGGGGCAATCGCTGTGCCTGCACCATCTGTCGCCGCCGTGGCAGTGGGCGTTCTCGGCGCAGTTGGTGTGGTCGCATTGGCATGTGCAGGCGGGCAGCGGTGGCACGAGAGATGTCCGGCGGGCCATGATTATCGCCGAGTTGATGCTGTAGACGACGTCCCAGCCGTCGTGCTCGAAATTCCTGCCTCGGATCTCGGCTGGCTTTTGTTCCAGGTCGACGCATTGCCCGAATTTTTGGTAGATAGGGCAGGCCTCAACGAGGTCCGCGGCGGCGGTGATGCTGTAGGGCCGTTCCGGGTAGAGCAGATCGGCCAGCGCGAAACACCATTCGTCTTCGAGGAACTGGGCCTGCATTTGGTTGTGTTCGGGTGAGTCCTGCGGTTCGGCGCCGTAGTTGACGACGATGTTGTAGACGTCGTGGTACTTGTCGGTGAACCACGGTTGCGTGAGCAGCCACTCGCAGTAGTCGCGGTCAGCGGCCAGCGTCTCGGCTGGCTGGCCTTTGTACTTGCCGAACGGGACGACCTGGCCAGTCATCTAGCGGCCTCCAACGCAGCGGTCGGCGCTGTTCGTTGTCATCGCAGGCCAGCCAGCACGATCAGCGGCAGCGTCGTCAGCTCGCGGCGCAGTTCTTTCCACCGCGCCTGCCAGTGGGTGAATTTGGATTTGGCTTCGTCAGAGTCGTAGTGCGCTGGGCGCCGTGCGCCTGGCACGTCGACCCAGGCGGGAACGACAGCCTTGACGAGATAGCCGTCTTTATCGGCGCCGATCAATTCCAGCTCCGGTGGTTGTTTCCAGCCGTCGCCGTACGCGGTCTCGTAGAGCACGCCCGAGCGCACGCGGCCGAAAGGTTTGATCTTCCAGACTGAGAGGGTGTCGAGCTGTTTGAACACAGACAGCGTGACCTGCCGGCTGCCGACTACGAGGGTGCGCACTTCGGCGGTGAGCGTTTCGACGGTCGCGGTCGCTGAGCCGTTTGTTGTCATGCGGTGCCTTTCTGTTGGGTGGTTGATGACGTAGCGCCTTGGAATCAGACGGTCCAAGAGACGTCACCCTCGCCTTAATCACGGCACACACACTTCGTATGTGTGTGCCCGTGCGTGATTAGACGAGCGTCTGGGCCATCGTGATTAGGCATGATTTCCTGACCTGCGGTTTTCATGTCGCGTGATTAGCGTGATTAGAAACGTGATTAGGGTCGTCGAAAAGGGCCGCGTGATTAGAAACGTGATTAGGAATCGCCCTCCATTTGGCGGCTCCGGTCTTGCCTCGGCCGCCCTGCTGGCACTCGATGGAACCGTCTTCGGTGAGCGTGGTCAGTTGGCGGCGGGCTTGTTCGATCTGGCTGCGTGTCGGTGCCGGTTCGTCATTGACGGCAGCGGCGACATCTTGGGTGGTGATCCATCGCGGCGCCACAGCGAGCACCGCGTTGAGGCACGCGGCGGTCTTGTCGGCCGGCGCGGTGTCCACGGCATCATCGGTGTCGGTGGGTGCGACGATGCGCCAACCGATCGCGCCGTTGGCGTCAGGGGCGTCGATGACGAACGTTCCGGCCATCGGTTCGCGTTCGCCGCTCGGGCAGTGCCGGCGGACTCCGCCGTGACGATCTTTGTTGACGATCAGCAGCGCTGTGCCGCCTTTCCCGGGGACGAGCTGACGGCCGGTTTTGACGCGTATCGACGTGCCACCGAGGGCGCGCCGTTTGGCGCCGGTGCCGACCGGGCCGACTGCGCGTGATGCGGGGGCTTTGGCGAGATGGTCGACACCGATGACGGCGGCGCCGGCGTCGGCGAGCGGCTGCAACACTTGGCTGTTGGCGACGGTGTACTCGTCGCCTGAGTTGCTGGATGCGCCGAGCAGCGGCAGCAGCTCGCCGAACGAGTCGACGATCGCGACGGCCGGCCGCCAGCATTCGCAGTCGGTGATGATCTGATACACCTCGATGGCCTGATCAGGTTCGCAGTACCGGAACACCGCCTGGTCGCGCAGCAAGTGTTTAGGCGCGCCGAGCAGCAGCAGGTTAGAGACGATGGCCTCGACGCCGTTGTGGTCGAGGTCCATCACGATGACGCGTCGGCCGGCGCGCAGCGCTTCGACGCACGCGGCCAGCGCTACCCACGTTTTGCCGGCTTCTGGGTCGCCGAACAAGATGTTGACCCGGCCGGCGTAGAGCAGGGCGTGGCCGTCTGTGCGGGTGAGCAGGCACGGTTTGGGTGGTTCAGGCAGGGTGCCGTCGAGTAGTGCGGCAATGTCGGCGTACAGCGGCGGCTCGCTGGTGTCGTCTTGTTCACCGTCATCGTCTTGTTCACCGTCATCGTCGTGCTGATCGTCATCACGTTGATCACCGCGTTGTTGACTGCGCTGTGCCCTGTCGCCAGCCCATTCGCCGGCGTGGTGATCGTCGCCGTCCGGTGGTGGTTCGGGCGGCACCCAGTCGTCGTAATCAGGTTCGGCGAGCAGCTCGGCGGTGCGGCTGCTGTAGATGAAGTCGTCGAACTCGCGTTCGGCTTCGCCGCGGCCGCCGGGCCGGTCGGGTCCGACGGCGTCGGTGAACGCCGCGCGCAGGATGCTCAGCGCCTTGGCCACGCCGGGGTCGCCCTGCTTGCCGTAGCGCAGCATGGCAAGCACGTCGTCGCGGATGGTGTCGTGGCGGCTCACAGTGCTCCTCGCAGGACTTGAAGGGAGGACGTCAGGCGGGCGGCGAGCCGTCCGGTCGGCTCGCCGGCGGTGAGCGCTTGTGCGATGTCGTAGGGCGCGCCGCCGCGGTGTTCGGCGTGGTTGCGGACCGGTTCGGCGAGCGCCTGCAGCCACCGCTCGGGCAGGTCGGGCAGATCGTCGGGGCGTGGCGGGGCATCCAGCGGGGAGTTGTCGATTTCGGCCCACCACCGGTACATCACGCCGGAGGGGTGCAGCGAGGGCCAGACCACGACGTAGCGGTGGTGGTGCTGGATGATGTCGACGTCGCCGATACGTAGTTCGGGGAATTCGATCGCGTCGCGTAGCCGTGTTCCGGGCGGTACGCGCAGCAGCCGGATTCCGGGCACCGGGTCCGGGCGGGCGCTGATCCGGTAGCCGAGGGGCAGCTTGCCCCACCGCGCCTGGGCTTCGGTGAAAGTTTGGCCGCCGGTCTTTTTCAGGTAGGCGTCCACGTCGATGCCGACGATGGTGTCGGGCGTGTCGGGCAGGCGTAGGCAGATGTTGCCGTCGCGGTAATCGTCGCGCGCGCGCCAGGTCGCGATGTCGGCGTCGGTGGGTGTGGCACCGTCGTGACCGGTGAAGCCTTTGGGCGGGTACTTCTTCGCGCTGCGGCGCAGCGGCAGCACATCGGTCCAGCCCAATTCCCGGTAGGTGTCGACGGCCGTGGCGTAGCCGAGTGTCTCAGTCATCGCCGCCCGCCGGGCTCGTGGTCGTCGGGGCGTTGGCGACCGAATCCGTCGGGGCCGTAGCGCACAGCCAGCCGCGACAACAGCATCCACACCTGCGGGTCGTCGGTGTGCCGGGCGGCTAACCGCAGCGCGTCAACGAAGCCGTAGCTCCAGCCTTCGCGCCAGAGGTGGGCGCCGCGGCGAGTCGGGGTGTTACAGCAGCACCGGCGGCCGGTTCCCCTAGAATGGACCACGGTGCCATCGGGCTCGTGGTGGTGACTGGTGGTGCTTTGAGGGTGACGGTGGCTGGCGCTTCTAGGGGTAGGGGCGCCGCCCCCTTCCCGGTCAGGCAGCACCTGAACCACCACCGACCGGGCGGAGCATCTTTTCGAGGTCGGCGACGTCGATGCGGATGGTTCCGTTTGCCCCCACCCGCCAGGCGCGCAAATCTCCTGACGCGATGTAGCGGCGGATGGTGCGGGTCGACACCCCGTAGTCGTCGGCCACCTGCTGGATGGACAGTTTCTTACCCACGGTTTTCTCCTTGTTTTGGGCGCAAAAAATCCCCGGAGCGTTTGGCTTCCGGGGTTAGGGGGATTGGGTTGTGCTAGTTCAGGTTTCGGGCTCTGATTAAGGTATTAGGCCTGCCTCGCGCAGCGCTGGGAGAGCCCGCGGCGGGTACTGGCGACTGCGGCCGGCGCGGTGCCTTGTGGCCTGATCAGCGCGGTAGACATCAGCCCAGCGGTAAACCTTGCGGCCGCGGTCGTCGATGCCGTATGCGCGCAGTTTCTCTGTCTGGCCGTCAGAGTTTTTGTAGCCACGGCTGGCCCACGTCCGAATAGTGCCTGGCGACACGCCTATATGCTCGGCGGCATCGTCGGCCGCGATGAAATCGTCGGAGTCGGGCAGGGGGACAATCAAGGGGACAACTTCGAACGAGGGGACAAGGTAGTTCATCAGCTTCTCGGGGCGCTCGATGGCGGCGACCAGTGTGGCGAGGTCGACCACCACCAGACGTTCGAGTTCTTGTTCATTGATCAGGGCACGGCCACGGTCGTCGTGGCCGTGGGAGGTGAGTTTTCCGCGTTGAAGCCACTTGCGGATCGTGTTCGGGTTGATTGCGTAGAGCTGCGCCGCCGCGCCGACGGTGATGATTTTGGGCATAGTCGTCCTACTGACACTAGTGTCGCACTGTCGCGCGTTGTTGTCAACTTATGTCTGCCGATATGTTGTGTCGTCGTCGTGTTCGACGGCGAGCGCCGATAGCGCTTCGGCGACCTCGATGTCGCGGCCTGACACGATGCCCTGATAGGTCAGCGATGCGCGCACGCTGGTGTGCCCGAGTCTGGCCATCGTCTCAGGCAGGTTCCCCACCCGGGCGGCCTGGGTGCCGGCGAAATGACGCAAATCGTGTATCCGCACACCCTCGCGGCCGATCTTGGCCAGCGCCGGCCGAAACGACGACGCACGAAACACGCTGTCGTTGTAATGGCAGGCGTGCGCGGCCGGGAACAGCAGCGCGTCAGCATCTTTCGCCACGTAGGTGTCGAGGTGATGTTGCAGGTCGGCGCGAATGTGCGGCGGCACCACCACGACGCGGCCTTTACCCGATTTGGGGGTGTCGATGCGGCAGCCGCGTCGGTGCGTCGCCGCCCGCGACACCGCGATCGTCAGGCAGTCGGCGCCGACATCTTTGCGCCTGAGTTCGATCGTTTCACCCCAGCGCAGGCCGCACCACGCAACGCCGCCTCAGTCACCCTGGCCGACTACGCCCAAACGTGGGTCACCCAGCGCAACATCAAACCCCGCACCCGCATCCTGTATCAGTCGATGCTCGACAACCACATCGCCGCGACCATCGGCCGTGTGCCGCTGAACAACCTCACCGCCGAGAGTGTGCGGGCCTGGTACGCCCGGCTCGGTGCCGAGCACCCGGTACGCAACGGCGCGTTGCGCGGCGCGCAAAGCGGGCGGTGTCCACTCGTCGAGTTCGATCAGGCGACGCTCGCCGGCCAGCCACGCCTCGGCGTACATCTTGGCGGTGAAGGTGTGCGCCGCGTAGTGCCTCACCAGATCGGGGCCCACGTAGGATGCCTGGAAGCGGCGTGACTTGTTGGGCAGCTGGCGGATGTATCCCCAGCCTCGGCGCCCCGGCTTCCCGGCCATTCTGCCGACCTATCTTGTGCGATCTGCGGCACATCCGCGTGTACAATCATGGCATGATGTGGCAATACCTGTCTAGAGGTTAGCACGGGCATCACCGCAGCTAGACGCCTATTTCCGCAGCTACAACCCCATAGCGGCAACCAACCGATCAGCAAATGGCTCAACTGCAGTGTCGGCGAGCACGAACCCGTTACGCGACTCTGCCAAGGATTCGCCAAGGCACGCGCCGCAAGCTTCGCCGTAGCCGGCCACAGCGGCCGCCACCAGCGACCAACCCACACCAACACCGCACTCCCCAAGACCCGGACATGTTCGTCGGCCGATCCTTCGCGTTACGCTCAAGCCGGTTTGGGCGCGCGCGGGTTGCGAGTACCTAACGATTTTGTTGTGTCTCGGCGTCGACGCTCGCCCAATAAGGGCAGCCGTGCTCTGGTGAAAGCTGATGTCCTCCGCCGGGCTTTCCACCCCCCGCCTGACCGTCGCCGCGGCAGTGTGTTCGGCGCTGCTCGCCATCGGGGTGCCGTCGGCCACCGCCGCGCCCGCCAGCGACGACCAGGGTTACGTGGACTCCACGGCACGGTGCACCTCGCCCGACGTCGCGATTGCTTTCGGCAGCACGGCGACCTCGCGCGTGGCGATCTGCAAGACTCCGGGCGGTCAGTATCAGTACCGCGGCGTGCGGGTGGGCGATGGCGCCAAGCTGATCGTCCCTGCCTCACAGTCTGGCGACGGCGGGTTCGTCGCTGAAAGCGACGGAGCCGCCTATACGCTAACGTCGAGCTCTTTGGTCGTCAGCGTGGGCAACCAGACGATGCGGCAGGAAAAGATGGTGGACTTCCACGGGCCGCAAACGCCCCAAGCGCCGACGGGGACCTCAGCGCCCACCGCGCCGCCGCCGACGACGACAACGCCGACGACGCCTGCGGGGCCACCGCTGCCCGCCGAGAGGGGTTTCACCGGCCATTAGCTCAGCGCGCCGTTGAGCAAGGACCGGCTACTAGCGCAAGTTATCGGCGTTCGGAACCGTGTGAAACGCATTGCAGCACAACGCGATAATGAAATCCAGCCATTGGCGTATTCCCGATGCTTGGCGAGCCGATGAACCTCGACCGATGCGTCCTACATCCTGAGCGAGGCTGCCGGCCGCGGGTTTTCACCGCGACAGCATCGCGCGGTCCCAGTCTCACCTCTAAGTTGCGCGATGGGCCAGCACGGGCTCCGGTGGTCGAGCTCACTTGGGCCTGGGGATATTAACGTTCTCCCCGCGGCCCGTGCCGTTTCAACGGCATCGCGTCAGTCGGGTGGCGCGATGGAATCGACGCGACGGCGGACATCGTCGGCGCACACATTCGGCCCACCGTGACCGACGTAGAGTTGCTGGGGATCGTGGTCTAAGACCAAATCAACTGCGCGACGGACACCGGCAACGTCCTCGGCGAAGTAGTGCCTCAGCGGGTGATGCGGTCGGATCCGGCTGAAAGCGAAGCCTGCGCGCAGGAGGTCGCCGACCACGGCGTCGCCGTCGTCGAGCAGCACGACGCACGAGCCGGCGGTGTGACCGGAAACCGGAACCATCGACGCACCGATCCCATACGCGTCCAGTCGCAATGGCTCTCGAACCAAAACCTGCGGGGACGCCCCGGCGAACGTCATGCGGGCAATAGAGGGCCGCAAAACCCGGCCGACGAATCCGTTAGCGGACAGCAGTTCGTTGGCGCCACGTTCAAGCAGGCCCGCGTCGTCGGCACCGATAGCGATCGGCACCCCGGTGCGAGACACAGCGTTGACAGCGCCAGTGTGGTCGGTATGTTCGTGCGTCAGCACCACCAAGGCGAGATCAGACGGCGCGATACCGTGCTGGTCCAGTAAGTCGAGCAACTTCTGCTCTTCGCCGGGGATGCTGGCATCAACAAGCACGGGCCGGTCTCCGATCAGTAGGTATGCGTTGCTGATTGACAATGGCAGCGGCACGATACTGACCATCACGGGTTCCCCCTCCTGGCAGCGGGCCACGTCAGTGACGTGGAATCGTGTGATGACCGCTTCCTACCTTGAAGAGGTCTGTTCCAATCGTTCAGTGTCACTACTGGCTGAAGCCAACTTGCCCAACGCGACGACCGCTTCGATGAATCCGCTACATCCAGGATGGTTTCTTCACGGCCGCCGTGGCCGAGACCTACGCTTATTGCTATGACACGAACTCTGCTGCGGACAGTGGCACTTCTGGGATCGTGGGCGATCGGACTGCTGGTGGCGGCGTGGATCGTTCCCGGTGTTTCGGTGTCGGTGTCCGGGTTCATCGTCGCCGTCGTGCTGTTCTCGGTAGCACACGCCACGCTGTCCGTGTTGATCTTGAAGTTGCCCCGTGAGTCTGCGACGCTGCTCCTCGGGGGCACCGCCCTGGTACTGACCCTCGTCGCGTTGATTGTCGCCTCGATATTCACTCATGGGCTCACCATCCGCGGTCTAGCATCCTGGGTTGCTACAACGGTTCTGGTCTGGGTGGTGACAACGTTGGTGGCGATTTTGCTGCCCGAGCTGTTCACCCGCGATGAGGCCGGCTCGTCGACCTGACCGAATCGAGGTGGCGGGCGGATCCGGTCACCACTGCGGTACGCGAGTGCAGACGTTAACTTAGCGGCGAATGCGTTGTCGTGCAGTCACTTACAGTGAGCGACCGCTGAAATCATCGCTCGAGCAAGCGGTACAGCGGGTTTTGGGCTGCGGCCGCCCTGGTCTCCGTTGCGGCCCCGTCGACGTAGCGCTGGGAGGTGACCATAGATTCGTGGCCCAGGAGCTTCATCAGCGTATACACGCTGATGTTTTCGTTGGCCAGCTCCGTGGCGAAAGTGTGGCGCAGTCCATGAACCAAAACGCCACGGGCGCGCTGGCTGTTCAAGCCGGCCTTACGGAAGGCGCGCAAGACTCGGTATTGCAGCGTGCCGCGGGTGATGCGTTCGCCGTTGCTGCCGATGAACAGTGGGGCAGTGGCCGGCCACGCTGTCGGCCCGGCTGTCTGCCCGCGTCTCTTGACTCCCGGGAAGCGGTGTGCGCGGGATTCGAGGTAGTCGTTCAGCACGTGCACGAGTTCTTTTCCGACGGGGATGCGCCTGTCTTTGTTGCCCTTGCCGTGTACGGCAATAACGGCTCCGTCGTCGGTGATGCGAATGTCGCCGACGTTGACCTTGATCAGCTCGTCAGCACGCAGGCCGGCCAGCAGGGCGGTGAATACCAGCGCTCGGTCGCGCTCGGCCCAGTCACTGCGTCGCTCTGACCCGCGGTCGGTGTCGATCGCCGAGATCAGCTCGGAGACGGCGTCGACGCCCAGCGATTTCGGAAGTGACTTCGGCACTTTCGGCCGGCCGATGAGCGGCATCGGATTGGCCGACAGCATCTCGTTGGTGTAAAGGAAGGTACACACCATGTTCCACGTCGACCAACAGCGACGGATTGAGGCGGCGGCGTGGGTTGCCGCGTAGGCACCGAAGGCGTCGTGCAACGCGTTCTTGGTGAGATCGGACGGCCGCAGATCGGCGACGCGGGCACCACCACGACACAGCAGCACAGCGATCGCCTCGAAGTCTTGGCGGTATGCCTTGGCGGTATGTGGGGAGGGTTTGACGATGGCGCGGTCCGCCAGAAACGACACGAACCACGCCGGGTAGTGCACTGCGTCAGACTTCCCAGACCGGTTCTCCGGGGCCATGAAGCCCATGATCACAGCCAACCGGTGGATATCAGAGGTTATCCATGAGTGTGTCGCCTCTGTGCGCCGATAGGTGAGCGTCAGGGCCCCACCCATCCATAAGGCCGGCCGCCGTCGTGTCTGCGCCACAAGCCATTGCTGGACAACGGACGTCGGCATACACAGCAGGTTCGGCGAAAGCTCGGCGCCTTCGGGTAGCCAGCCGGCCACCGCGTTCGTTCGGCTGGGTCCAAAGCAAACCGCGCATGATCGCACGGGCGTCCTTGAGACAACGATAAGGAAACGCATAGATCGCAAACCTTGACCTAATCGTGTTGCAAACGTGACGGTTGGCGCCCATTGTTACCAAAGTGAAATGAGTGCCGCCCGGTGCACTCCCGCGACCACACAGGAGCGATGGATGACCGCACTGACGATGTACCGCCCATGGACTTCGCCGACGATTCGTCGCTCCTCAGTAGTTCGCCAACTAGCGGCATGGGTGGATCTCATCAATGCGGCCGCAGCGGTGCTTCGTCCACTGGTGGTTACGGCGGCCGTCATCACCGCCGCAGCAACGTCATCCACCCCCGCGCACGCCGACCCGAACAACGACTCAATCACCAATGCGCTGAACAAGGCAGGCATTGGCAACAACGGCCCGGTCAGCACCGCCATTGCCGGAATCGGGCAGTCGATCTGTCCGATGCTGGTGAAGCCGGGCGCGACGTTCGCCTCGATGGCATCGCAAATGGCCGGCAACACCGGACTTTCCCCGGCCATCGCAGGATTTGTCACCAGTATGGCGATACAGATGGAATGCCCGGGCGTCATGACATCGATTGCCAACGGCAACATGCCATTCCCGCTGCAAGCCCCCGGCGCCGATCCCGCCCCGCCCATTCCATTTCAGCCTTCAGGCGCCAACCCTGGCCCGCCCATCCCATTTGCGCTGCCGGGCGCCAGCTCCGCTCCGCCAAACCCGTTCCAGTTGCCGGGCGTTTAGCCTCCCTCACAAGGGTCGCTAGCATTATTGCTGCATTTGCTCTGTTCGAGCTCATGACCATCGGCGCGCAGGCGAATTGATCGGCGTGTGGTCGAGCTGATGCGGTGGAACGAGATGTTGAAATCTCACGCCGCCTTTTTGCCAAACCGCACAATTGAGCCGCGAAATGTGGATAGCCTCAGATGCTGGGCAATGTCGCCGTGAATGGCGCGCAGAGACGCCCGTAAGAGAATCGAGGCAACATGAGGTTATTGGTTATCTTGGGGGTTTGGATGGCTTCCGCGACGGCAACGGTTGGTGTGGCGGCAACCGCCTACGCTGGCGGCCCCCCCGGCACGACCAGCCCGACCAGCCCGACCAGCCCCCCGAGCCCTCCCAGCGGCATCTATCAGTTCCAGTCACCGGGAGGCAACATTGCATGCACCATGGGATCATCCGGCGCGGCCTGCGACATCGGTGACCACACCTACACGCCGCCGCCGAAACCGGCCGACTGCCACCTGGGTTGGGGTGACCGCTTCAGCCTCCAGCAGGGTCAACCGGCGATGATGGATTGCCACGGGGACACCCTGCGTATCCCGGGCCTGCCGACCCTGGACTACGGTCAATCGCAATCCTCGGGGCCGATCACCTGTAACAATGATGCGGCCTCGGGTATGACCTGCACCGACACCAGCAGCGGTCACTTCTTCCGTGTCTCATCCGGTTCATATCAGCTGGGTTGACGTGAGGACGACCAACGGGTTCCGCTAGGGTTTGAAACGGCTGGCAAAACAATTGATGTGACCGCAGCGACGGGACTTCGCAGGCAGCCGTGGTGAGTCCGGCCGGCCCGTTGGAAACGGGCTCGGCCAAAATTGCTGTTACCAAACCATCAAATGCCGCAATTCGTCGAAACGCTCTAAATTCCTGCGCGCCAACCGGACTCGAAGGGGCGACGTAGGGATTACCAAACCGCGTGACCTGATGACGCTGAGTGTTGCCTAATCTTCATGCCTACCAAGCAGATTGGGTCTCGGCGCTCCGATAATAGCCAGCGGATAACCAGCCGCAGCAGTGTGGAGAGCTGGGGGACAGGCGATTCCGCAACGCTTGCGACGGCCACACCGCGCTGAACCGGTCGCCGTACCGGTACCCGGCCCACCGGTTCGCCCCGATGAGCAGGTTAGTGTGGCGCTACTGTAGTCGCGGTCACGGGAAAGCGGCCCGGCCCGCGTTCGGATCGGACGGGTCTGGGTTCTGCCACCACCCGTAGAGGGCGTCAAGGCTCGGCCCTTCGGCGACCGCCAGCAGTAACACGCCGTCATCGGTCCATCCCACCGCGGCGCTGTTGTTGTCAGTCGAGTCGACCCCGCAGATGAGCGAGCCGGCGGTCTGCCTTGGTGTCACGTTGAAGTGCCAGCTGCCCGGGGAGGCGGCTCCGTCTGGGCACGTCTGGTGCGCCACGTCTTTGAAAGTTATGGTCGCAAAGCTGTTTTGCAGGGTTTGTGGATCGCTGAAAAGCGAGTAACGCGCAACGGGTGGGCCGCCGTTTGCATTATTGAAGCAATCCATGGTCGAGAGAGCGCCGGTGACCGGTGGGGTGACCGGTTGGCATGAGTTCGTGCCGTAGCCGGGGGGCAGCGCGCCGAGTAGCTGCTGATCCGCGGCGCCCAGCGGTGCAGTACCGGCGGCAGGAGCGGTTTGCGCCACAGGGGCGGATCGTTGCTCGGATGTCGACGGTGGTTGGGAGGTGCTGCTGCCTTGGGAGGTGCTGCTGCCTTGGGAGGTGCTGGCACCTTGCGACGTGCTGGTCCCCTCAGAGGTGCTGGTGTCGATCGCCAAAACCGGTATCCGCCTCGGTGGCGGCCCGGACTGCTGCGGGCCACCAAGCCAGCCGCCGAGGCCGCCGCACACGCCGAGTGCGGCGAGAGCAACCGCGCCGAAGACGGTCGTGGTGGTACTCGCGCGACGCCGCCACAATCGGTAACCAGCCTGCACATGATGCGCGCTGCTCACCTGCGATCCTCCCGGTACGCGGCCCAGCCCCTTGGCAACGGGCCATTGATGCTGACCGGAGCAGAGTATTCGGTGGGCACTCGAGATGTCGCAAAACGACGCTGTTCGCATCCGTTCTATATCTAGATTCAGGACAGCCCGGGATGAGATCAGCAGTGATGCAATCGTCGGCGGATTCCGTCCCGACAAGGTCGGATGTGCTAAGCCGGACAGTGTCACGAACAGATGGCCAAAGCTGATGGACGGTAGCCGCCGAGGAAGCCAGGTCCGCTGCCTCGTCGACGATTCGTGCCGAGGAGGCCGACGATGACGCAATGGAGTCGTATTCGGCTTGTGGTCGGGGCTCGGCGCTGATGGTCTGTCCGTACTGCGGCTCCGATGTTGGCAACACCGGCATCTGCGAGAGATGCGGCGGAGTGGATGGCACCGTCGCGTTGACGGGATGGAGGCCCGACTCCACGGCACGCCACGAAGGCCGCTACTACATCGCTGGCCGTCCCACCAGCCGTGTCCGCGACGGGAGAGCCGAAACGACCGACCCCGACGGCGGCCAGATGCTGCCGGGGTACGTCGATCTTCCATCGTCGAGCAGGACGAGCGTCCGATCAGCGTGGCTCGGCACGGGCGCTGCGACGGCCGTCATCGTCATGCTGGCGGTGGTGGTCTGGGCGCTCCTATTGCCGCGCCACAAGTCGGCGTCGCCCGACGCCGACTACCTCTCGGCGTTGAAAGACTCCGGTCTGGCTGGCCAGTTCAACTCCGACGCCAATGCGCTAGCCCACGGCAGGCAGGTCTGCAAGCAACTCGACGACGGCGGACCGCAGCAGGGACTGGCCGCGGATAAAATCGCGGTCGACGCTTTCTGCCCACAGTTCTCCGAGGGTTTTCATATCCTCGAAACTGCCGCGGTATCAGGCACTTTCGTGCTCATCGACAGGAGGTCGAATGCAGACATCAGCTCGATCGCATCGGACGGGACATCGTGCGAGGGAACGGATGGCTACTCGGATATCGGCCGCGACACCCAGGTAACCGTGAAGAACGGCAAGGGCGGAATCCTGGCCACCACATCGCTTGGGGAGGGCCGTGGCGGCGATGTCACCTGCACGTTCTCGTTCAGCTTCCTGGTCACCGAGGGCCAGGACCGCTATGTGGTCTCCGTGGGCCACCGCGGCGAATTCAGCTATACCTTCAATCAGCTTCAGAAACAGGGCGTCGAGATTCGCCTCGGCCACTAGGGCGTGTCTCCCTAACGTGACCGCGGTTGTGGGTGAGCGTTATCGGTGTGACTCGTGATGCGGTGTTGACCGATGGGCAGTGGAGTGTGATTGAGCCGTTGTTGTCGTGTTCGGATGGGGTGCGGGGGCGCCCGTTTCGGGATCACCGTCAGGTGATCGAGGGGATCGTCTACCGGTACCGCTGCGGGATCGCGTGGCGGGATCTGCCTGCGGATTTCGGTCCCTGGCAGACAGTGTGGAAGCGGCATCGCCGGTTCGCCGGCGATGGCACCTGGGACGCCATCTTGACCAGGTTGTTGACCCTGGCTGACGCTGAAGGCGTTATCGATTGGTCGGTGGCTGTGGATTCGACGATCTGCCGGGTGCATCAGCGCGGCGCGAGCCTGGCGCGCGACACAGGGGGCACTGTCGAATTACACGAATTTGCTCGATGAACCCGCCGACCATGGTGTGGGCCGCTCCCGCGGTGGGTTGAGCACCAAGATCCACCAACTGTGCGACGGCCACGGTCTGCCGCTGGTGGTGCTGATCGGCCCTGGTCATGCGCATGATTGGCCGGTGTTCACCGTGTTGATGGATCAGCTGCGGGTGCCACGGCTGGGCGGGGGCCGGCCCCGTACCCGGCCTGTTGCGGTGCTGGGTGATAAGGCCTACTGCGCGGGCGAACCGGACCCATCTGCGGTCCCGGGGCATCGAGGCGGTCATCCCTGAACCGTCCGACCAGATCGGTCATCGCAAGCGTCGTGGCCGCCAAGGCGGCCGCCCGATCACACTCGACGCCCAGAAATACAAGCGCCGCAACGTGATCGAACGATCCTTCAACATCATCAAGAATTGGCGCGGCCTAGCAACCCGCTACGACAAGCTCGCCATCACTTACCGCGCCGCCGCACTCCTCGCAGCAATCTGCACGTGGCTACGACATTTAAGAGACACGCCCTAGTCCAGCGACCAGCACCACGCGCAGCTGAAACCCGAACTGGCTGCCATTCGCCTGTGGCTCGGGGGTCTCCGTAACCATGTCGCGGAATCGCGCATTGTCATGCGTCAAACAACTTGCCCGGAGCTACCGGGTCGACATGTTTGCAGCCAACGGGACGAGCGCTCCGGGCGATGTTCGGTCGGCCGATCAGGAGGGCCGATCGATGATCCGCACTAGGGGAGCGCCGGTTACTACGTTCCCAGACCGGAAGCGCGGTGTGGCGCGACAACGCCGAACGGGCCCTGCGATGACGATCACCGCGGCCCATCAACTGCATCTCTCGCACTTGCCAGCATGATCCAGCAGCCGTCGGACGCAACGTTGTATTGGCGTTGTGAGTAAGCGGTCGTAATCCGTTTGCGGTCAACGGATTATCGCGGGCGGCGACGAGCGGTGGGTGTCGGTCGGGGCTGCCGATATCAGGCGGCCGCTGGGTTCATCGTGAACACGACCCGGGATTTTCCGGTGTTGGAGTTCCAGGTCTCATTGACGTCGGTGAGGGGGACGGTCGTCGTATCGATGTGCAGTTGGGCGGGCAGCGCGGCGTGCAACACGTCGCCGACGGCGCTGATGAGGTCCTCCCAGGGGGCGCTGCCGATGCCGCTGCCCATCAGCGCCAGCGGCGCACCGCGCAGCACGGCCGAGGGCAGCGTGATCTCCTGGGCGCTCACCCCGCCGATGGAGACGTAGCGAATGGGTCGTGCAATGCCGCGGGTCCTGCCGATCGCGGCCAGGAGCGTCTCGGCCGACTGTCCCCACAGGTAGTCGAGGATGACATCGACGCCGTCTCCGCTGATCTGCTCGACGAGTGAATCCTGCACGTCCTGCGGGTTATTCAGGAGGCTGATGGTGACGTCGGCACCCAAACCGGCCACCCATTGCAGCGCTGAGGCGTCGCGGCCCGTCGCAATGACCTTGCCGGCACCCAGGTACTTGGCTAGCTGGACTGCCATTGTGCCTGCGGTTCCGGTTGCGCCGTTCACCACGACGATGTCGCCGGGGCGGAGGCCCGCTCGCGTTTTCAGCGCGGCGACCGAGGACATGCCCGGGTTGGCCAGCGCGGCGGCCTTGACATCGGCGAGACCGTCGGGCACGGCAACACAATTCTCCGCCGGTACCAGAGTGGTCTCGGCCATGCCGCCGAAGGGAGTCTCCGGCATGCAGAAGTACACCCGCTGCCCACTCTGGGTGTAGCCAACTCCGTCGACGCCGACAACCATCGGAAACATCCCCGAGGAGCTGTAGTGGGAGCCCGCCGCTCTAACTTTCGTGAGCGGGAACAGTGCCGACGCCGTGACCGTGATCAGCTGATAGCCATCTTGGGGGGCTGGGTCCCGGAAGTCGTCATAGATGGGGGTTTGGTTCGGTTTGGTGACGATCGCTGCTTTCAACGCGATTCCTTTGCTGCTGGCGGCACCGCCGCCCGTTCCTGCCCCCGATAAGACGACGTTGTTATCGGTATTAGTTCACGCCTCGACGGCTCCGGGGCACCACCGTGGTAAGGCTGTGGTGCAGTCCAGTGTGATCTGGTGTGCCGTTATTGATCCAGGCGACGTAGCCGTCGGGCCGGATCAGGAGTTTCTGACGACGCGGCGCTGCTTGTGGCGCCTCGCAGTGTCCATGGGTTGGTGGTGGTGACGGCGGTGATTCGTCCTTTCTGTCCGCTGGTGGCGCCGATGAGAGCTGTGGTGTCCGAAAGTCCAGCAGCACAGGCTTTACCGGGTGTGTAGAAGACCGCCGCCGGACCTGGTCGGCGATTGTCGCACTCCAGCGGCTGGGTTCTGCGCTGTTGGTGACCGCGCTCGGTTGGCCGGTTTATCGGGGATGGAATTGGAGTGCCCTGTGGTTGAGACAAGGCGTGACCATTCGACTCGGATTGCAGATCCCCAACTTTTCGTACGGAGCGCCCGCATCAGAACTGTTTGCCGCGGTGAAAGCGCAGGCGCAGGAGGCTGAAGCCGCCGGTTTCGACACAGTCCTGGTGATGGACCATTTCTACCAGCTGCCCGGGCTCGGTGAACCGGATGAACCAATGCTGGAGGCCTACACCGCGCTGGGTGCGGTGGCCACCGCCACGCGGGGCGTACAGCTGTCGACGCTGGTGACCGGCAACACCTATCGCAACCCCACCTTGCTCGCCAAGGCGGTGACGACGCTGGACGTGGTCAGCGCGGGAAGGGCCATCCTGGGAATCGGGGCCGGGTGGTTCGAGCTGGAGCATCGCCAGCTTGGCTTCGAGTTCGGCACCTTCACCGAGCGATTCGAAAAGCTCGAGGAAGCATTGGAAATCGTCGTCCCAATGCTCCACGGCGAGCGACCCACCTTCGCAGGCAAGTGGTATCACACCGAGACCGCGATAAACGAACCTCGCTATCGCGACCACATTCCGATCATGCTCGGCGGCAGCGGCGAGAAGAAGACGTTCCGGCTCGCCGCCCGCTACGCCGACCACCTCAACATCATCGCTAACATGTCCGAGCTGCCCGCCAAGCTTGAGGCATTGCGGCAGCGCTGCACCGAAATTGACCGCGACCCCGCAACGCTGGAAACCAGCTGCCTTCTAACCGTAGTGCTCGACGGTTACGAGGCGCCCACCGATATCGGGGAAGCACGGAGTGGTCGCGCCGTGAGCGGCACGCCCGAGCAAGTGGCTGAGGAGATCGAGAGTCGGGTCCTCGACGTGGGAATCGACGGGGTGATCATCAATCTTCCGACCCACCGCTACACGCCCGGTGTCATCACCAAGGTCGGAGAGGCGCTGAAGCCGCTGATCGACGCCTAGTGCCGATCGCCGTGCTGACAGCTACCGAGACCTATCGCGGCTTGCTGTGATGGGCGGCACGTCAGCGAGAATCATTGCGGCGCAATAGTCGTCGTATTCGATTGCGACGTGTTCGCCACCGCCGCGGTGTACTCGGCAGCTAGGTGCGACGGCGCAATCGCTCCATGATGATGTCGGGCAGGTGGTGCGCCGGGATCCCGACCGTGCGCATAATCTGGGTCCTCAGCGCCCCCAGGTGTTGCACCCTGGGGGGGCGTATTCAGATCGTCCCGTGAGCTGCCGTCGTCGATGGCGTAATCTTCCCCGGTGATGTAGGCGGTTCGACGAGGCCCGGTGCCACGGCATTAACCCGGATCCCTTTTGGGCCTAACTCATTTGCCAAAGCCTTGCTGTAGGTCTCAACGATTCGCTTCGTACCGCTGAGTCTTCGCTGGCCGGCCTCCGGTGCGGCTCCGCCCATAAGAAATACCGCCGCCTGCTCACACCGACTCTGACGCGAAGATTTCCTGGGTGTCCGTGATCAACTGGCGTTGGTCAAGGTGACTTGGTAGCCCATGGCCTGGAGTTGGTTGATGGCCCGCTTTTTGGCTCGGTCGGGGTGGAGTCGGTTGAAGTAGTCGGCGCCGGGGTCGTTGTAGAGGCAGCCGTTAGTTGCCATGTGCCAGATGGCGATCAGCATTGAGTGCTGGATGGCGACATTGGCTTTTTGTGGTCCGCGCCGGGCGGCGATCCGGCGATAGCGGGCACCGAGGTAGGTGTGTGGATTTTGGGCGCATGCCATGGCGGCCGCGCCGAGCGCACCCTGTAGGTACGGGTTGCCGGGGCGTGTGCGGCTGGACTTGACTTTGCCGGCGGATTCGTTGTTGCCCGGGGTGGTTCCGGCCCAGGAGGCGAGCTGAGCTGCCGTGGGGAAGCGGGCCATGTCGGCGCCGGTTTCGGCGATGATGACGTCGGCGGTGAGGGCACTGATGCCCGGGATGGTGCAGATCAGGTCGCGAAACCCGTGAAAGGGCGCGATCGTCGCCTCGATCCGGGTGGTGATGTCATCGATGGCTGCGGTGTGCCGGTCGATCAGGTCCAGGTGGACCCGGGCCAAGAAGGCGTGATGGTCGGTGAACCGACCGGTCAGCGCCTCGGTCAACGCCGGGATCTTTACCCGCAGTCGGCGTTTGGCCAGCTCGGCCAGCGCGGCGGGGTCGCGGTTGCCGGCGATCAACGACTCCAGCATGGCGCGCCCCGACACACCGAGAATGTCGGAGGCAACCGCCGACAGCTTGATCCCGGCGTCTTCGAGCAGCTTCTCCAGCCGCTGTACCTCGCGCGAGCGTTCCCGAGTGATCGCCGTGCGCGCCCGAGTCAGATCACGAAGCTGCCGGATCGGCTCGGGTGGCACGAACGAGCCGCGCACCAGACCGTGCGCGCCAAGTTGGGCCAGCCAGGTCGCGTCGGAGACATCGGTCTTGCGGCCGGGCAGGTTCTTCACGTGCCGCGCATTAACAAGCAGCACATCAAATCCCGCATCCTCCAACAGGTAGTAGAACGGCTTCCAATAATCGCTAGTGGCCTCCATCACCGCACACGTGATCCGCTCGTCGATCAGATGCTCACGCAGCGCCAGGATCTGGCTCGTCATCGAGCCCCAGGTCGTAACCGTCTCAACCGTTTTGCGCCGCCCAGCACCGGCGACCCGGACGCACACCTTGGCGTCCCTTTTCGAGATATCCAGTCCCGCACAGCGGGCATGCACGACTTCCACGGTCCCTCACTCCCTTCGCACGCACACCTACGGTGTCCGTCGTGGGAAGGGCAGGGAAATTCAAAAATCTGACGCTCGGGCTCGATGGCACCAATCCACGGTTCCCGTGGAAGCCCTCCGTCACCATGCTGACCTACAGGCTCACCGGCACCACAGAGCAGATCGGGATCACCACGACGAACCCGACCAGTTTCCGCCTCAGCCAGCACGGTCAACAAGAGCAACCAGCACCCAATCTTCGCGCACCACGGTGCGCCCCGAAGACGGCGCCAGGCTGCTGACCTGCAGCACATGCGCCGAACCAATCTCGCGCGCCGACATTGCGTTCTCGAGATCAGCAACACATTCGAGAGAGACCCTGAAGGTGTGACTGCGGCAAATGAGGGTGAGACCCTCCATCGACCTGCCACGAGCACATTGGCTAGCGGAAATCAGAGCTGGGAGGTCGGCACTGGCCTGGATAGCAACCGTCGGCGCAGCCGTAGCACTCGGCTGAACCAACGGCTCGCTACACAATCGTCGGCCACAATATCTGTCGCAAACCAGTCAAATGCCGCAACTAACCACGTCATGGCCTCCTGCAACGAGCGCAAGGTGCCCGCATCACGACACCTGCGCGGCGCTTTCCGGTGGTTCGGTTTCGTCGCCCCCGGCGGCGGCGCGATCCTCGTCACTCAACAATGCAAGCAGCGGGGCTGCCGCGGCTCTGAGCTCGTCGAGAGCCTGATCGAGCACGGTGCTTGGTGAGGCGGCCCTGCGCGATCTCCTCGTCGGCGAGCCGAGGACATGCGCCAGCTGGCCGCCCAGGTGTTGTGCCTTCTCCAAGAATGCGCGAGGAGTCCGCGCGTCGATGAGGACCGGGGCGGCGATCAGCACCATGGTCATGTAGGTGCGGACTTCATCAGACGCGGCGTCGCGGTCCCCGGAGTCGCCGAGCGCTGAAGCGGCTCGGGTGGCGCGAACGGCTTGACTCAATACGATCGCGGCCTGTGCCGCGATGGCCCGGGATCGGTCTCGTTGCTGCCGAATCCGCAGCACTTGATTGACGACCAAGACCGTGATCAAGACGACAAGAACGCCCGCTACGGTGTCAGTGGTGAAAGCACGCGTTGACCACCAGCGCCGAACCATCTCATCGGTGAGGTCCAATACGACGAAAGCCAAAGTCAGCAGCGTCACAACGATCGTCGCGGTCCCCGCCTGCCAGGCTTTGATCACCCCTGGATCCTAGATTCCCGTCAGCCGGTCCGTCCGAAGGGTGCGAAAGGCCACAGCACGGGCTCTTCTGGGCGTGTAGAAAGAGACTTCGGCTCACGACTGGCCTCAGACGATTCGCGGGCTTGTAGGTTCGGGAGCCGTTCATCGGAGTCGAGCACGTAGAGCACCAGGTCAAGTGCACCATCGCAGGGAC
Organism: uncultured Actinomycetota bacterium; assembly: GCA_963811535.1. GTDB lineage: Bacteria > Actinomycetota > Actinomycetes > Mycobacteriales > Mycobacteriaceae > Mycobacterium. Next base: position 312,251 of record CAWERF010000007.1, read on the forward strand.
CGGTGACCGGATCGTGAGATCAGATGCGTTGTGCGCCCGCTGCCCGCAGGTCGGCAATGCTGGGAGAGCCGTCGACGGCCATGAGTAAGTCCAGTTCGGCGAGCAGCGAACGCAATTGGGCTACGACGCCATCGGCACCACCAACAACGAGGGCGTACATGTACGGGCGGCCCACCCCAACGGCGGGGGCTCCCAACGCCAGCCTTGGCAACGTCGGTGGCCCATTGCAGGATCGCGGCCGTCGGATCGTCGTCCGGCGACTTGGACAGCCGTCCGAGGAAAACGTCGTCGGTGAAGTAGTTCTGCAACCAGTAACCGCGCAGCTGGGGGACGTTCGCGGTATTGAGATCGTGCGGTCGCCATCCGGTGATCCAGGTGTCTAAGGTGATCACGACCGCCTTGTAACCGCACTGCCCGGCACGACGATTAAGCGCGATTTGAAACAAACCCGGGCATGTCGCACGTAACGCCGTTCCGACGCGATACTGGTAGCCGCCGCTACTATGCGGAGCTCCTTCGAAATCGGACCGAAACTGACGCCGGGAGAGCAACCATGAACGCCCAGCAGCCGACGATCATCTACACGCTGACCGACGAGGCGCCGCTGCTTGCGACCTGCGCCTTTCTGCCGATTGTGCGCACCTTTGCCGGGGAAGCGGGTATCAACATCAAGACCAGCGACCTCTCCTTGGCGGCACGCATCCTTGCCGAGTTTCCCGATCACCTGACCGAAGCGCAGCGCGTGCCGGACGATCTGGCCGAACTGGGTCGGCTGACGCAGTTGCCCGATACCAACATCATCAAGCTGCCGAACATCAGCGCCTCGGTGCCTCAGCTCGTGGCCGCCATCGGCGAACTGCAAAGCAAGGGCTACGAGCTACCGGACTATCCGGCAGATCCGAAGACCGACGAGGAAAAGGTCATCAAAGAGCGCTACGCCAAATGCCTGGGCAGCGCGGTGAACCCGGTGCTGCGCGAAGGCAACTCGGACCGCCGCGCACCGAAGGCGGTCAAGGAGTACGCGCGCAAGAACCCGCACAGCATGGGCGAATGGCCCATGGCTTCGCGCACCCATGTGGCGACGATGCGGCACGGCGACTTCTACCACGGCGAGAAGTCGATGACTCTGGACCGCGTGCGCGACGTGAAGATGGAGCTGGTGACCAAGAGCGGCGAGACGATCGTGCTCAAGCCCGAGGTGTCGTTGGGGGACGGCGACATCATCGACAGCATGTTCATGAGCAAGAAAGCCTTGTGCGAGTTCTACGAAGCCCAGATGGAGGATGCGTACAAGACCGGCGTGATGTTCTCACTGCACGTCAAGGCGACGATGATGAAGGTCTCGCACCCCATCGTCTTCGGACACGCGGTGAAGATCTTCTACAAGGACGCCTTCGCCAAGCACCAGAAGCTGTTCGACAAACTGGGTGTGAACGTCAACAACGGGCTGGTCGATCTCTACAGCAAGATCGAGTCGCTGCCGGCATCGCAACGCGACGAGATCATCCAAGACCTGCACGACTGCCACGAGCACCGCCCCGAGCTGGCCATGGTGGATTCGGCCAGGGGAATCTCGAACTTCCATTCGCCCAGCGACGTGATCGTGGACGCCTCGATGCCCGCGATGATCCGCGCAGGCGGCAAGATGTACGGCGCCGACGGACGGACCAAGGACACCAAGGCCGTGAACCCTGAGTCCACCTTTTCACGCATCTACCAGGAAGTCATCAACTTCTGTAAGACCAACGGCGCCTTCGATCCGGCGACCATGGGCACCGTCCCCAACGTCGGCCTCATGGCGCAGAAGGCGGAAGAGTACGGCTCGCACGACAAGACTTTCGAGATTCCCGAGGACGGCGTTGCCAACATCGTGGACCTCGCCACCGGCGAAGTGCTGCTGACGCAGAATGTGGAAACCGGCGATATCTGGCGCATGTGCATCGTCAAGGACGCACCGATCCGTGATTGGGTCAAGCTGGCCGTCACCCGGGCGCGCAACTCCGGCATGCCCGTGGTGTTCTGGCTGGACCCGTACCGTCCGCACGAGAACGAGCTGATCAAGAAGGTCAACACATACCTGAAGGATCACGACACCAGCGGCCTCGATATCCAGATCATGTCGCAGGTGCGTGCCATGCGGTACACACTGGAGCGCCTGATACGCGGGCTGGATACCATCGCCGCTACCGGCAACATCTTGCGCGACTACCTCACCGACCTGTTCCCCATCCTGGAGCTGGGCACCAGCGCCAAGATGATGTCCATCGTGCCGCTGATGGCCGGCGGCGGCATGTACGAAACGGGGGCGGGCGGTTCGGCACCCAAGCATGTCAAGCAGCTGCTGGAGGAGAATCACCTGCGTTGGGATTCGCTTGGTGAGTTCCTCGCACTAGCCGTCAGCCTGGAAGACCTGGGCATCAAGACCGGCAATAAGCGGGCCACGATCTTGGCCAAGACGCTGGATGCCGCGACCGGCAAGTTGCTGGACAACAAGAAGAACCCGTCGCGCAAGACCGGTGAGCTCGACAACCGTGGAAGCCAGTTCTACCTCGCCATGTACTGGGCGCAAGAACTTGCCGCGCAGACCGAGGACCGAGATCTGCGGGAACGCTTCGCCGCACTAGCCCATGCGTTGACCGAGAACGAAGACGTCATCGTGCAGGAACTCGCCGAGGCACAGGGCAAGCCCGTGGACATCGGCGGCTACTACGCGACGGACAGCGACATGACCACGGCGGTGATGCGGCCGAGCAAAACGTTGAATGCGGCGCTGGCGGCCGCCCAAGGCTGAGGCCCGTCCACAACGACAGTGCGGTGCATAGGCTTTCCACAGCTGGCGGACCATGCCACAGCTCAAAGGGGCGGCTCAACAGCCACGGTGCGCCGTGTATGCCCGTTACTCCCTTGGTTGGCGTGGTAGCTGCGGTCATGTCGCGGTTACCGTTTCAGCCCGAAGAGGTGTTCGGCGTTGGTGCGACCGATCTTTTCGCGGGTGTTGTCGTTGATGACGGCGTTGTCGAACCAGGCCACGGCCTCGTGCATGGACTCATAGGGGTAGTCCACTGAGAACAGCACGCGGTCTTCGCCGATCTCAGACAGGGTGGCATTGAGCGCCTGGGTGCGGAAGAAGCCGGTGGTGGTGACGTAAAAGTTCTCCCGGAAATACTGCGTCAGCGGCTTTTTGAACTTGCGAAGGTTGGAAGGACACTCGGTGGTCGATCCGCCACATGGCGAAGGGCAACGTCTCGCCGAGGTGGCCGATAATGACGGTCAGGTTGGGGAATCGGTCAAACGGTCCACTGGTCATCAACCGCAGCGCGTGGGTGGCCGTCTCCACGGTGAAGGTCCACACCGCGCCGAACAGTTCCGGGTGGCCCTCGTAGATGCCCTGATTGGCCGGTAGCGGGTCACGCGGGTGCAGGTAGATCGGCGCACCAAGGGCCTCGACGCGTTCCCAAAACGGCCAGAATCGCGGATCGTCGTAATACAAGCCCGTCTCGGCATCGCCGAAGTTGGTGTAGCCGTTGATCAGCGCCCCGTGAAAACCCAGCTCCTTGGTGCATCGCTCCAGCTCGGCGGCGGCGGCCCCGGGGTCCTGCAGCGCGTGGGTGGATTCGCAGACGACGACCGTGTGCTCTCGCGTCAGCTCGCGCAGCACGGCAAGCGGAGACGGCGGCGAGGGAATCGAGACCAGGGCCAGGTCCATCTGGCCGTCGGCGATGGCGGCCAGATGCCCGGCCGAACCGGTGACGCTTTGTCGAAGGCGAACCGTGACCAGCGGGTTGAGGCGGCGGAACTGCTCCAGCGCGGCCGGCAGGTTCAGTGTTCCCCACGACTCTTTAGGTGACCTCACAGTTAGCTGTATCCGAAAGCGCAGGATGCAGGGGAAGACTGAGAGCAACCGAATAACGAAGAACCACGATCTCTCTACAAAAAGAATAACGACAGGGGAGTCCACGCCCCGCTGCGGGCGCAGCGTTTGCTGACGCGGCGGCTTCAGCTGCCCTCGGCGACGTGGCCGCGCTTGCGAGTGGGCACGCGGCGGCGCGCGGGCCGGGGGACGGTGGCAGACGATCTGTCATCCCGATCAGGAGAGGAGTCGGGTCCGATGAGTCGTGCATTTTGGCTTCATCGTTGTCGCGGGGGAATGGTCGTGCTAGCTTCCGGGGCGGTAATTTCGTTGTCCACGCTCACCGGGGGCATCGCGCCGGCGCTCGCCGCGCCCGCGCCTCCACCGATAATTCCGGCGCCTCGACCGATAATTCCGGCGCCTCCACCGGCTCGGTGCGCCGCCGGCTCCCGGGCCGGCGGCGCAGCCCCCGCCAGCTCCTCGGGCAGTGCCGCAGGCACCGGTTCACGATGCAGCGCCGGCTCCGGTGCAGACCGCACCGCGGCCCCCGGTTCACGACGCAGCGCCGGTCGCGCCGAATTCGCAGGCAACACCGCAGGCTCCGGTTCACGATGCAGCGCCGGTCCCGCCGAATTCGCAGGCCGCGCCGCCGGTCACCCGAAACGGGCCCGCGACACCACACGACGCCGTTGCGCCGCCCAACCAGCCGGCGCTGAACGGGCCGAACGCCCCGGCACCCGGCACCCAGCCCGCCCCGGTGAACACCGGCCCGCCCACCCAGCACGGCCTCAATGCGTCGCCGCCTGGGCCCACCGGGCAGCAGCCGAACCAAGCAGCGCCGAACCAGCCCATGCCCAACCAGCCCGTGCCGAACCAGCCGGCGCCAGGAGGTGCCCGGCCATTTTCTGCTCAAACACCCGGGCCACGACCGGGATCGGCACCGCCGAACGGGGCGGGCCCCAACGCGGCCCCGCGGGGGGCGTCGCCGGGTGGCCAGGTGATGACCTTTCATCAGGCCACCACGATCCAGGCGCCGCAGCAGGACGTCGCCACCGCCGAGGCGTCGGTGCCCGTCGAACACAAGCCGGGTCCCGCGTCGGCGGCAGACGTCGACAATCTGCGTGACAAGGTCCAGTTGCCGCGCACCGATGCCAACGGGTCGAACCGCGGCGGTCAGGATCAGCGTGCGTCCGGCCTCGACCGTCCCGATTTCGACCAACACCAGTGGGATCACCAGGTGCGGCAGTGGGACCGCAACTGGGTGCGCTACGACGATGATTACCGGCCCATCATCTGCAACCCGTACCAGAACCAGCTGCAGATCGTGTACGACTACGACGGAGCGCCGCAGATCGTGGTGATACCCCCACTGGGCAGTGTGGTGTTGGACGCCGCCGAATACGGCGCCTACGACTTCACGGCGCTGGTGCTGGACGCTGCGGGGGAGGCCGCCGACGTCGCGGTGGGAAGCTTCTTCGGTGGCGGTTATGACCCGGGAGACGGTCTGCTGCCGCCACCACCGCCACCGCTGGTGACCTATGACGACGTCCCGATCGCGGTTGACTATCCCGACGAGAGCTATGACCCGTTTTTGGTGAACCAGGTCGTCGACGCCGGCCCGGATCCGCAATACGGTGAGGACAAGGTACTGCTCGACGGTGTCACACCGGTGTGGGGTGATTGGACGCAAACACCCGACGGGCAACGGGAATTCGACGTGCACAAAACGCAGCAGTTCCCCGGACTGGATGCTCCGGCGCCCGGACCGCTGCCGGGCAACTACCAGCTGCACCTGGCGAGCAAGGCGTCGCCGGGCACGCCCGCCCGGGACCTTTACATTGTCGCGACGTCGGCCGTGGCGGCGACGTTGGGGTTGTGCGGGGGGCTGGCGTTGGCCATTTCGCGGCGACGACGTCGAAGGGCCTGGTACTACCCGTTGCCGCACCCGTTACCACGCTGAAGTGGTGGTCGTCGCGTTCGACCCGTCGGATGCGGTCGCCGCGCTCACCACCGTCGAGCTGCCTGACATGGTTCGCCAGGAAGGTTACGGCGCTATCGTCATAAATCCCGCGGGACCGTCACTTAGCTTGTCCGCAGCAGAGATTGGCTTCCATCCGCGCCCGCGACGCCGTCTTCTCCAGCGCCGCGTGGTCCCGACGTCACGCGGCCCGGCGACGACGCGACGTACTGGACACCGAGTCGCGACCGCTCCGATCCTCGGTACGACCGATTGACGAGCCCGCCCAGTCAGTCATGACTCGCTCTGGGGGTCGGATTAAGACGACTACTCAGCACGCCGACGTTGGAGAGGGAAGTGAGGTCACGCCCCTTCCGCGTTGGTGACCTTTGCGCCTGGAGTTCGTAGAACCGCTCCACACGCGCCTTGCGATCTGAGCAGTGGCCGGCCTTTAACTCCCGAGGTTTTCGAGTAGCAGTTTATTGCCGCTCGCGGCAGGGTAGACGCCGAGGCGTCGGGGCAAAGAAGTGCCGAAATATGGAGTGAGAATGGAATTGTCGCTCATTAGTCTGCGCCGTCGGGCTTTCGGCGTACTTGCTTCCGGCGTGCTCGGGGGAGTAGCTGCCGCCAGCATCGCGATACCGGCAGCCTCCGCCCAGCCTCAATGCACGGCAGCCGGACTGAGCAACGCCCTTGGCTCGGTGGCCACGGCGACCGGCCAGTACCTAGACAGTCATCCTGACGCAGATCAGGCCGTGACGAACGCCGGTGCAATGTCACCGCAGGATGGTGAAACTCGATTCGGGCGTACTTCGCCGCCCATCCGCAGCAGTGGGCAGACAGACCTTCGAGGCATTGCGGGGCCACTGGCTAGCCTGCGGCACCAGTGCCAGGTACAGGTAGCTCCAGCACAGATCGCTCGGCTCTTCGACGCCATGGCCCAATAAGACGGCGTGGTGAGGGAACAGCTCGTATACCCGCGCTCCTCAATCAAGGGTCGACAGCAATAACGTGTCGGCCAAACGGTGCCCGCGAGTAGATCCCCCGCCGCCCGCGGTCGGTCCGGTTGGGTGCTACCTCACCTCGTACCGTTGCCATGCAACGGCTGTTATTGGGTGCTCAGGAGGGATGGTTTGGCGTGGAGATCGCAGTCGGGCTCGATCGGGGCCTTGGGTTGTCCTGGGATCAGTACCGTGAGCTTGGCAGACATGCCGCTCGCCTTGGCTACGAGAGCATCTGGACCAACGCCAGCGTTGACCGCGATGCGATGCATATCTGTGCCCAGTGGTCTGTCGCGAGCGCGGACGTGGTGCCCGGCGGCATCGGAACGGGCGTCTCGGTTATCCCGGTCGGCTACTGGTCTGTGACGTCGATGGCGTCCTGCGCGGCGACGGTCGCCGAGATCAGCGGCGGCAAGTTCGTTCTCGGGGTTGGCTCCGGTGCCCTGCACCATCCTGCGTTCCGCCGATCGCTGGGCCTGGACAACAGGATTCGCCCGGTCGCCACGATGCGCGAGTGGCTGGTGACGCTGCGCGCCCTGCTCGCCGGCGAGACGGTGGAGCGCGAGGGCACGGCCATCACGCTGCACGGCATCAGTCTTGGGTGGAAGCCGCCGAAGGTGCACGTTGTGCTAGGTGCCCTTGGCCCCAACATGCTCACACTGGCCGGCGAGGCGTCACACGGCGCCGCGCTCAACTGGTGTACACCCCAGCAGGTGGCGGCCAGCCGCGAGATCGTGGCAAGTGGCGCGCGGGCCGCCGGCCGCGACCCGAGCGAGGTCGCCCTGCTCGAATACATCCGTATCTGCGTGGACGACGACGCGGACGCTGCCCGACGCGCCTACGTCAAGGCGCTGATGGGCTACGCGCTGGCCTGGCCCGGCATGAACAAGGCGCTGGGATACCGAGGCCATTTCGCACGGATGGGCTTCGACGAGGCCCTCACCGAACTGGAGGATCGCCGCGACTGCGGCGCCCCTGAGGATGAGTTGATCGATGCGTTCCCGTTGGAGCTGGCGAAGCTGGTGGGCTATTTCGGGCCGCCCTCCGGCGCCGCCGCGGCCTTCCGGCAGCTCGCCGAGGGGCTGGACACCGCGATCGTGCGGGTGGTAGCCGCCCGGCCGGGGCCGGAATCGATCAGCGCTGTTATGGAAGCGTGCCAGCCGTCCAAGCTCCCGTCCTGACCCTGAAGCCGCAGGGCGGTCGCGGCTGCTCTGGCAGCGGTGGTGCCCTCGCTACTTCAGGCAGGAATTCGACGACCACCATGGTGGCCGAGCAACATTCAAGATGGCGGACCCGCCACATGTATGAGACACGCCTCGGAGCGGACCAGCTCGCGGCGATGGCCGCGGTGATCGAGTTCGGCTTATGGCAGATCAATTGAGAAAACTACTAACTTCATCGAGACCGGACACAGGCTTTTACGATTGAAAGATGTTGCAGGACAACGTGGTAACGAGTACAGCGTAGTTTACCGGTAGCCCGCCATATTCATCTCTGCCGTATTCGTCCTCGACTCGCGTTGCCTTCGGGGGTTGGACTGCGGTCGAGGGTGCTCCCTGGGTGTGGGGGTGGCTTGTGCTGTAGATAAATAGCTCGTTGAAGGCTGGGGCGGTTGTTGTTTTGCTGGGCATCCACCCTGTCTCGCCGCGGGACGCACCGTCGAGTCGAGCCGCCGGATGCCTGGGTAGGTCTCTCGATCGGTGAGGGAGGCGGCGCGGGAGGCACCGCCAGTCTTTCCGCCGGCTCCCAGCCACCAATGGGCACTGGGCGTTGCGAATATCTGGTAACGATCGTCCAGACCTTTGCGCACGCTGACGCTCGGCAGGATGCGTTTCTCGCCGGACCCACCAACCTTGCACACGGCTAGGTTTGCCGCGCCTTTGAACGTCGCGATGTGCCTGTACACGGCGGCCTCCGCGCGCGGCGAACAGGAACCCGCAGCCGGTCGACGGTCAGCGTGCACGACTCGGACGGCTTCTCGTCTGCGGCGAGCCCGTGCACCATGTCGACCACGTCGGGCAGATCGTCGACGCCGCCGGCCAGATCATGACATCGGACAGTGCCTCCAGCATGAGGCCGCGGTGGTCACCGGGACCTCGGGCATTCCGGACCGCCCGATCAGGACTTCTTGGTTTCCCAGAAGATCTTGGCGATCTCGTCGATCTTGTCGAGGAGATCCTGCGCGACCTTCGGGTCGACCGAGCCTTTAGTACCGGAGGCGCCGGCGAGCTTGGTCGCCTCATTCACCAGCTGGTGGAGCTGGGGGTACTTTTCGAAGTGCGGCGGCTTGAAGTAGTCGGTCCACAGCACCCATAGGTGGTGCTTGACGAGCTCGGAACGCTGCTCTTTGATGATCAGCGCGCGGGTGCGGAACTCGGGGTCGTCGTTCGCCTGGTATTTCTCCGCAATGGCCTTGATCGACTCGGCCTCGATCCGCGCCTGGGCGGGGTCGTACACACCGCAGGGCAGGTCGCAGTGCGCATGGGCGACAAGGCGCGGGGCGAGAAAGCGTGGCAGTTGCATTCAATCCTCCGTCAACGCAAACATCCAGATCGCTGCGCGGGTGGTGATTCCGCGCACGTCGGGAGACGTGGCCTTCCGTTTCGATCTCCCTTCTGCCGACCCTACCCCTGGACACACCGGCCAAACCGGCGAAGTCACCGAGCGACGTTCATCACCCTTCGTGTCGGCGCCAGCTCGCTCCCACTGACACCACCGACCGTGCTTCGATGCGGCACGTGGCGTGCTGCCCGCCGGAGCGCCACCACCTCCCGGGGGCCGGGCCCTACCGCCGCGGACCGGGCGACCACAGCCGTAACGTGCTGGGAGACCTCTGCATGCGGACGACGAAGTCGTACGCACCAGGTGGGAGCGTCGAGAGGTCGCCGTGGTGCACGCCGACGCCGGGGGCGCGCTCGGCGAGCTGGTCGAGCGAGGTAAGGGAGACGTCCAGGCCAGTCAGTTCGAGCCCGTCGGCGACCAGCGGCAGGTATCTGCGCTGGTTGCGGCAGCCGACGCACAGCCCAGACGCCCGCCACATGCGCGCGCCGCGGCGAGGATGTCTGCGGCGAGTACGTGCGGGTCGTGGCGGCAGCGGCCATGCGCGTACTCGCTGTCCCAGACGGGCGCGGGGTCGGTCATGGGGCGACGGTACGGTTCGGCTGTGACGGTGGTGGGGCGGATCGGGGTCGCAGTGGCGGTGGCCGCCGCGGTCGGCTGGGTGGCGGCGCGGGCGTGCGCGGTCGGAGTGTCCGGGCCGTCGATGCTGCCGACGCTGGTCGACGGCGACGCGCTCGTGGCGTACCCGGTGCGGCGAGTGCGGCCGGGTGACGTGGTGATCGCGCGGTTCCGCACCCGGCCGGACCTGCTGGTCGTCAAGCGCGCGATCCGTCCGTACGGGAACGGCTGGTGGATCGAGGGCGACAACCCGCTCGTAACCGACGACTCCCGGAAGTACGGCGAGGCTGTCGTGCTAGGGCGGATCCTCTTCCGGTACTGGCGGGCGCACCCGCTGTTGACCGGATCCCCAGGTCGCCGCCGCACACCAACCCATCGTTGTCCACTACGACGATGAGTTCGAGGCAGCGGCAACGGTATTGACGTTCCAGCACCAGGGACGGGAGAAGACCTGTTGAGGGGAAGAAGAACGGGGGCAGGGGTGGCGCGAAGCCAAACGCTAGTGGCGGCCATGGCGAAACATGCTGAGTGACAGCATGGGTGGACGGGGGAGACCGCGAGAAACGCCGGAGTGACGTAATTGCCAGGGAGAGAGTGCGTTTCGGTCTTCGATGCTATTGTCGTCGGAGGCCATCGCGAGGCGAAATGTCGACCTCTACCGCTAATCCACCGTATTTGATCTCGCCGTTTTCGTCGTCCGGTCGCCGAATATTCGGCGACGCCGACATTGGTAGAGCTGGTGCCGCGGATTGACGGCCACCCTCGGGGGCCGAGGGTGGCCAGAGGGCATGCGGCAAGCAGGGGAGCTGTTTGCTACGCGGGGCGCTTCTTCGGTACGCGGATGGCAGTCGCAAATCAGCTTCGTGAGCCTGACCCAACAGAGGACAGTCAGTGGGTGGTCCGACAGCTCGGTTACGAGAACGGCCACGGCCGCAACCTACCTCGTGCCGTCGGCGTGAGGCCGGCTCAACGCCACTTGATGCCGCACCCGATCGACGGCCGCTGGTCGGGGTCGACCGGCCGCCCGGCGAGCACGGCGTCGACCGCCGCTCGGACGTCAGCGGCCGTTACCGGTAGGTCGTTCCGGGGTCGGGAGTCGTCGAGCTGGCCGCGGTAGACGAGTCGACGCGCGCCGTCGAAGACGAACGTGTCGGGTGTGCAGGCCGCGGAGTAGGCGCGGGCGACGTCCTGGGTCTCGTCGTAGAGGTACGGAAACATCCATCCGTGACGGCGGGCCTCAGCGACCATCTGATCGGGTCCGTCCTGCGGGTAGGTGGCGACGTCATTGCTGGAGATGCCGACCATCGCGACGCCCTGATCGGTGAGGTCCCGACCGAGCGCGGCGAGCCCAGCAGCGACGTGCTGGACATACGGGCAGTGGTTACAGATGAAGGTGACGACAAGCGCGGGACCCGTGAGCTCGTCGAGGCTGACCGTGGCCCCGGTGGCTGGCTCGGGCAGCGTGAACGGCGGCGCGGGGGTGCCGAGGGCGAGCATGGTGGACTCGGTGGCCATACCCGCCAGAATAGCGTCCACAACGCCGCCGCCCGGGCACGCTCGCCGAGTGCGGGTGCAGTGGGCGCTGGCTGAAGTCTCGTCCGCGACAAGTGTCCGATCGCGACTTCTGCTGACCCTGCCAGCCCACGACACTGGGGGCGGTCAGCGACAGCACGCTGGTAGCGATCTGGTTATCATCCATGAACTTCAGATGGGCCTCAGCGCTCCACTTCGGAAGGGCCCAGCCTGACGGGTCTCCACCGTGACTCGGCATCTCCTCGCCCCAGAACGGCGGCACTACATGGGTATGGACGTCGATACGATTGGCACTCGTCATGGGGTGCTTCCCTTCCTGGGCTGCCACCACGCTGAACGCGGCGTTCGGCTTTCCGCCTATCGTCAACGATGTCACTGCCTCGAGCGCATGCGAAAGCGGACGTCCTCGCCGTACGCAAGACAGTACGGCGACGGAGCTACCACCAATCTATGGGCGAAGGCGACGCAGTGAATTATCCTGCTAGACAACGCGATAACGAATATACAGTTACCGGTAACCACGTGCAGACGCTGTTTGGTGTCTGCCGGGCGGGGCGGCGTTGGCACGCTTGTATTCGGCCCATTGCTCGTCGGTCATGTCGTTGCCAAAGAACGTCTTCGCGCGCGCCTCATCGGGCATTCGGGGCCCCTGCTCACCGCGACCAAGGACATCGACATCCGCGAGGCCGCCGTCCTGGCCAAATTCGTGCTCAGCTGACGGTACAGGCGCACAATTGACGTGTCCGTCTGAAACCTGGGAGCTGCGATGAGCGAGCAACTGTACGACTTCTTCGGCGAGATCTTCCAGCGGTACTTCAGGCCCGCCATCGACGCATATCCGCGAATGGGTGGAGCACTCGTCGAAAGGTTACTCACGCTGACTGACGACGTCCCCGATAGATTGGCACAGACCCGGTGCGCGGCAATGGCGTACGGCAAAGCCGAGACCCCGAACGCCAGGATCACCTCGGAACTCTTCGTGATCACCCAACACGGACTGATGTATGCCGCCGGGTTGACCGAGTCGCGCCGGGCGCTGTATTACCTGGCCACGCCGCCCGCATTGTTCGATCCGTTCGTCGATCAGGTCGACACCGCCGAACTGCGTGAGGGCGCGGTAGTCGTGGTGGACAGCCGGTTCGGCCGTGACCTCGCATCCGCGCATCCGATGGACGCCGCGCTGCGCCGGATACTCGATAAGCACCTGGCGCTGCGGGTGGATCTGCCCGCGTAGCTATTTCTTCGCCGCGGTCTTCATGGCCGGCGGGTCTTTGGCGGTGCTTGACCGGCTCTATCCCCACCAGTCCCGGCTACGATCCCAGCCATCCACGTCGCGGTGGTGATCGTCATGGCAGGCACCCCGCTCCCAGTTGAAGCCCCAACCCGGGTCCCAACGGTCGCCGGGGCACCAGTGGTAATCCGGGAACGGCCCGGGCTGGGCCTGAGCACCGGCTGCGGCGCCCAAACCGGCCAACCCCAGCCCTGCCGTCATCATGACGGTCGTGGCAGCGAAACGCGCAAACTTCTTCATGCGGGTTTCGTATCACAAGACCTCCGATGCAAACTAGGACCGTAGCTAAGTAGCAACCACCCAGTAACCGCGTTGTGTCTCTGCAGGCACCACCAAAACTGCTGGCAGTTGAGGAGTTTCGCCAAAATCGGAGGAGCGCCGCGAAGTAGGCTGAGATCCAGGTGTTCCGCGTCGGATACTCGCTGACAGGTCGATCGCCGCCTCGACAACACACCACATCCTCGCTGGCTGATTTCTCAATGCGGAAGAACTCCCGATGTTTACCTGCTCTAAATCATTGACCGGAGGAATTGTTCGTGATGCGGGCCATCGACACTGGTCACGCTCGTATAGAACAAGATTCAACGCTGCCAGGTCCCGGTTTAGCGAAGCGGGTCAACAAGATTGCGGAAGCTCTTCGCCTGGTAGACGGTTGCGCCGGCGTCCCGGACCTGTTTGGTCAACGTGCTGTCCGATGTCACGACACGGATGTCCTGAGGTCGAGCCTCGGCGCGCACCAGCCGAACGATCTCTTGGTCGGCCGAGTTTGCGGCCGCTTCGGGCGCGTGTGCTATCTCGATCACAGTTGTGCGAATAGGGGGCGACGGCGGCTGCTCAAACACTACTGTCACGTCCTCGCCTTCAGCCGACGCCCAGCGTTCGAGCTCGTCCACCAGCCCGACCATCGCGCGCCGGCGGTCCTTCCACCAGCCGTCCGGACGAGTCCCGATAACGTTCATGCCATCGACGATCCACCGCACAAACCAACGGTACGAGTTGCTGCCCGCACGAGTGACCACATTAAGCTCGCTCGGCCCGAGGAGCTGTCAGCGGTATCCCGGCGTTTTATCAGACTGGGGCACTCGCACCGTTTCGTCCGCGTCGGCTTTCGCGCTAGGCGACGGGTGCCGGCCTAGCAACCCACCCTGCGAGCGTCGTGCGCCGCGCGGTGCCGCGGGCCTCGAGTGCCCGGTCGATACCCGGCTGACCGAGGTCGATGTTCAGATGTGGCCAACGCAGGTACTGAGGCAGGGACACGGATGTGCGCCGTGCCAGGGGATGTTCGGCGGCCACAACGCAGACGAACTGGTCGGTGAAAAGGTGCTGGCTGCGGTAGCGGTCGGGTGCGGCGCGGCCGTAGATCAACAGGTCGAGCGTCCCTGCGTCCAGCTTGTCGAAGATGTGCTCGTCGAGGGGCTCACAACTCACGGTCGCGTTTCGGCGACTGGCTGAGCCGCAGCCGCTCGGCCGCGCGTGACACATGCCGCTCCTCCGGCAGCGCCACCAACGGAGGCAACAAGTTCAGATTCACCTGGTCGATATGCGGTTTTCGCATAACCGTCATGCTGAGGATTAATTTCGCAAATAGCGGAGTCCAGGCGCACAGTGGAAAGTGAGGCCCACCAAACGTCGACAGTGAGGAAGCGCGATGCGATACATCGCTTTGGAGGAAGCGTTTTTCATCCCCGAACTGGCCGAGCGTCAACCCATGCCGCAACAGGGCGGCATGCCCCGGCTGCCCTCTCGGTTCAAGACCGCATGCGCCGAACGGTATCAGCGGCGGCTGCCTGATTTCACCGAGTACCGGTTGCCGGAGATGGACGACGCCGGCATCGACGTGCAAGTGCTGTCGTTGACAGTGCCCGGTTTGCAGGTCGACATCGAGCCCGGGCTGGCCCGCGAGAACGCTCGTTTCGTCAATGACTATGCCGCAAAAGTCGTGTCGGAGCACCCGGACCGGTTCCGCGGCTTCGCCGCTTTGCCATTGCAGGACCCCGCGGCCGCGGCGGCAGAGCTGGCGCGCGCCGTCACCGAGCTCGGGTTCTGCGGGGCGCTGGTCAACGACTGCGTGCACGGGCCTGGCGGCCGCTATCTCGACGCGCCCGAATATGACGAGGTGTGGTCGGCGCTCGAATCCCTTGGCGTGCCGATGTATCTGCATCCCGGCGCCCCGCCGGCCGACCAATGGCAGGTCTTGCAGGGACGCCCGGAGCTGTACGGGGCGTCGTGGAGTTGGGCCGCCGAGGTCGGCGGGCACGCGCTGCGCATCGTCTATGGCGGCGTGTTCGACCAGCACCCCGGCGCGACACTGATTTTGGGGCACATGGGCGAGTTCCTCCCGTTTCAACGGAGCCGGCTGGACGACCGCTACCAGACCATCGAAGTCGCTACCCCGCTCGAGCGGCCGCCGTCGGCCTACCTGGGCACCAACGTCGTGTTTACCAACAGCGGGGTCTTTTCACCGGCGACGCTCCTCGGGGCGGTGTTGGAGGTCGGCCCCGACGCGGTGATGTTCTCCGTGGACTACCCGTATGAATCGTCGTACGAGGCCGTCGCCGGATTCGAACGCACCACCCTGTCCGCCGGCGACCGGGAGAAGATCGCGCACGGGAACACCGAACGGCTGCTGCGAATCTGATGCCCGCAAAGATACTTTGAGCACCAGGTCTGATCAACCGCAACCGCCCGTTGAGGACGTAGGGCCGCCGTAGTAGTACATGTCCTTGGTCAATCAATCCGTCAAGGCACGACTCTCTGAGCTGCGGTGCAACAGATAGATTGGCGCGCATGGCCAACGCTACATAGTGCTGAAGCTGATCAATTGATAATGGTAATTATCCATGAAAGGCGAAGTGCCGCATCGGGATTCAGTCATAGCAGGAGACCGTCATGACGGCAGCTGGTGCAGCGCGGCCAGAAGAAACGGACCGGCCGCCGCCGGCGGCCCGCCCTTCTGTGAAGCGCCTACGCGCTGCTGGGGGTGCGGCCCCAGCGGGCCGAACCCTTTGCCCAGTTGCCTTCTGCCCCTACGATTGTGACCGGCGGTCCGGTTCCCGCAAGGCCACGGCTGGGGCGTCGGCGGCAAGATCAAGTCGGCGGTGCCGGTCGGCCTCGCGGTGCGCGTTCATGCCTGCTGCGGGCCCAGGGGCTCTCCCAGGTGGCGACTGCCCAGATGATGAAAATGTCCAGTGCGATAGTCACGATCGCCCAGATCGGCGAGTGCGGCAGCCACAT
This sequence comes from uncultured Actinomycetota bacterium, assembly GCA_963811535.1. Taxonomy (GTDB): domain Bacteria; phylum Actinomycetota; class Actinomycetes; order Mycobacteriales; family Mycobacteriaceae; genus Mycobacterium. The sequence continues at coordinate 328,294 of CAWERF010000007.1, forward strand.
GAACATGCTGACGATCGATAGCGAGGCGATGATAATCGCCGCCACTCGCGCCCATGTCGTACTCCAGAAAAGTCCGACAGCCACGACCGCGAGCAATACTCCGAGGATGATGTGGATCCACCCCCAGGCGGTGGTGTTGAACTCATACGCATAATCCGGCGTAACCACGATCACTTTGTCGTTGAGAAGCGCGGAAATGCCCTGAAGAACTGTCACCACCGCAACGACAAACAAGATAGCGGCGGCAGCGTATGTTGCGATGCCTGCCACCACCCGCCGGGGTTCGCCATTATCTTTGGTCAAATTGTCGGCCATGGGTGTCTCCCATATGTTTCACGGTGAAACTGCACCGTCGCCACTTACTTCTGGGTGACGGTCTCCTTGAAGGTGCCGTCGCCCTGGTTGAGCCAGCTGATGGAACCGTGCTCGAATTCGCTGATCCAGCCGCCGTGGGGGACATCGGGACCACCCGCGGTCTGGTACTCATCGTTCGTCGGGAAGCCCAGCGCACCGGCCGGCCCACCCTGGGCGAGGTACACCCTCAAGATTTCGCCCCGAACCAGGTACGCATCGGTCGACGGCGAGGAATAGATGGTGCCCTTGGCGAATGCCTGGGCCGTGCCGTTGCCCACCTTTTCGGGCTGGCCGGTTGGCAGGCCCAGTACCGCCTCGCCGCCGAGTTGCTGGTACTTCGCCGCCGTCGCTGCGTCGAGTGTCACATTGCCGACCCCGGGCACATTCATGGTGGTGGGTGCGCCGACCAACACGGATGACACCGCGCTGGACGCTCCACTTGCGACGCTGGACGCTGCACTGCCGGCTTGTTTGGCGTGAGAGCAGCTGACAGCGAAGGCGGCCGCGATGGCGAGTGCGGCAGCCGCTGCCGCAGCGCCGGCCATCGGCTTGGTGCTCATATCGAGTTCCTTTCAATTGACGAAGGCGTCAACGGAACTTAGCCGAATCCGCAGCACGGCGGGTGGATTCTACACAATCACGAGATGAAATAAAAGTGCCTGGGAACGGCCTCATACCGACTCGTTTGCGTCACATGTGACGGAGGCAGCCCGCGCGGCGTCGGCGGTTGTCCAAGGGGGAGTGACGCATTGGGTTGTGGGGTGCAGCCCGACCGCTCCAGGCTCCACCACAAGGTGCGAAAACGGGTCCGCCGTTTGCTGAGAGTTTCGCGAAACCGCAGTTAGACCCGCCAGCTGCGGCGCCGCAGTTCTGGCCACCACCGTCACGTCGAAGGCGTCGGCTAGGCCGGTGATGGCGTGCACGGTTGACGGAGGACAAGAGCCGCCGCCGGCACCACACCCAGAAGTCGCGTAGCAGACGCGGCGACCGTCATGGATAATGATTATCCATGAAAGACGCAACACCGCAACGGTATTCAGCCATAGGCGCGGCGCGGGACACCTGTGTTTCGTCAATCCTGTCCCGTCGTCTACTAGCCGACTGCAGGACCCGCGTCGCGTCCCGGCGATGCAGGCGGCGCCGATAATTGCCGCCACGGCGGCGGCGCGCGCCACCGTGCTGATCCGCGTGGCCGCCAAGGTGCTGATCATGGCGTTTCCTCGTCTCGAGGCCGCCGTGGGGCATGGGTGCGAGAACAGAATCCGACGCATCCCTGGTCGGATCCCGGACCGGCCGTTTACGTTGTTGTGCCGATGGCTTGCCGAAGCGGTAGAGCCGGTCACAGTTCCAGGTGCAGCCGCAGCGCGTCGTCAAGCTGCGCGAGTTCGGGAGGGGCAACTCGCCCGATCGGTCGTATGAGCCGCTCAGCGGCAACGGATCTGATTTGTTCAGCCTGTGCTTTCGAATCGGCCGCGAGACTCGTCGATGTGGCCGGCAACAGGACCTGGAACGGATACACCCGGCTGACATTGCTGGTAACCGGCACGACGGTGATCACCCCGCGCCCCAGCCGGCTGGCTGTCGCGTTGGCTCGGTCATTGCTAACCACCACGGCGGGCCGTCGCTTATTCGCCTCACTGCCGCGTACGGGGTCGAAATCGACCAGCCAAATTTCACCTCGCAACATCACCAAGCCCATCGGCTACGGCGCTGTCCCACATTACGTCCTCGCCCGCGGCCGCCCATTCGGCCCAAGCGGCACCATAGTCATCCTCGAGATCGGGGTGGCGCAGCAGCCGAATCGCACGCTGAAGCCCCGCAGACCGCGACGGCAAGCCGGCCCTTTTGACGTACGCATCCAGCGCCGCGACGTCTTCGTCGGATAGGCTCACGCTCAGTTTCATACCGTAATACTACCATAGTAGTACTAAGGTAGTAAAGCTTCGCGACCCCGCGATACCCCCGTCCCGACGTCTCCGCCTCGAGGGTGATAACGCTGCTCCGACGGTTTGCGGGTCGCGCGGTCAATCAAGAAGTCGGCGAACCAGTTCGGCGCCGCGATAGTTCCGCCGTCCGATCCTGTCGGGCAGGACTCGACGCCGGCACGGTCGGCGCCGGCCGTGCCTCGAGGACCACTGGTGTCTTCGGCGTCGCCGCGGCGGCGGTGGTCTCCTGTCACGGCCCCAAGTGTGACCGACAAACGATGCATAATCACGCTTATCCATCGAATGAGTCGTAAACCGATGCGGGACACAAGGCCGCGCTCCAAGGCAAGGGTTGGTCACTGACCGTCGAGAATTCAGATGGCGGCGGAGGGGGCGGCGGCGCGACCTCCACCGGGACCAACGGCGCCGCTTACGGCGTGTTCACCGGCGGAGGCTACGGCAGCACGACGGACGTCGATGCCTGTGCATGGCCGTCAAAGCCCTCGAACACCAACTGCGGTCACGGCGACCGTTAATAGCGACGACTGAGTCAACTCATCGACCGGATCTTCCGGCGACAGCCCTTAGTGCTTTCCGACGTGCCTGGCGGTGCTGCGCTCGTGTTTAGGGCTTCCTATCTTGGGAGACCCCAACGATTTACGGACAAGATGTGCGTCGGTGGTCGGATTCTGCGTGCGCTTCGGATCATTGCGGGAATAGCCGGCATCGACAACGGGCCGCAGCACGCGATCCAAGTCGTTCACGACTGGGGCGGGCACACCGATGTCGCGCAACGGCTGCGTCAGGGGAAGCTGCGGGGTGGGGACGAGATAGGTCGTGGTGGTGCCGCCCTTGGCGTTGGTCACCGTGGTGATGTTCTGCGCGGGCACCGACGCCAGGTCCGAGTTCACCGAGGAAGGGTGGTAATAGTACGCGCCCAACAATGCATTGGCGTCGGCCACCAGGTTCCAGGGCCGGTCGGGAAAGTCCGCGATGCCGTCGTACTCCTTGATCACCACCGTGACGTCGTATGGCGTCGCAACGTTATTGATGGGTGTGTAGTCCAGGATCGGAATGTCGATGCCCCGCAATGGTGTCAGGAGTCCGGTGCCCCGGTCCGGGTCGTCGATGACGACGAATTGCACGCTGTTGGGATCGAGGTTGCCGTCGGCGATGATCTGGTCGACGACCAGCGCTCCCTGACTGGTGCCCACGATGACCGTCTCGCCATCGGCAGGTACCAACGACTCGGCTGAGCTGACCCCGTCGGCGACCGAAACACCCAGTGTGGGTCGGTCGGGGGTGAGTGGCCACAACGATGCCGGATAGGGCACGACGATGCGGTTGTCGTCGTGGTACATCCCGGCCAACCAGTCTGGGGCTGGCCCTCCAGTCTCCGGCCCCGCAAGGCTGGTCCCGCCGACGATCAGCACCGTCTCGGCCTCCGCCACCGGCACAATGCAGGCTGACAACGTCAGGGCGGCAATCGCCAAAGGAAGTGGACATCTCTGTGTCAGACCGAGCGGGGAGCGCCGCCCTGCCTCGCCACACCCCGGTGCCGCGGCGCACCCATATTTTGCAAAAGCCCGACGATTGCCGGCGTCGTGTTCGCCCGCCACTGCACGCCAGGGGGGCGTGGCCGCGTGAGCAAGTACCGGATCATGCCCTATGAGACGTTCTGTCACCGTGACCACTTCGTTGCGGATCCGAGGGCGTCGACCTGCGGGGCCCACCCGTTTGCCGAATCCTATTTGCTGGCGCGCGGTGGTGTGACGGATTGAGGTGATCCCCGCGGAGGTGATTTACGGGCCGGCCTCGGCGGCGCGGCGATAACCGCGCACGGTCGACCACAAGCAGGACCTCGGCGGCGGCCCGATCCCGCCCATCATGCCCAACCCCTACGACACCCCAAACTGCGGCGCGGGAAAGGGTCGTCGGGCTTCCAGGGCAAGGTGGCGCTGGGCGCCGTTGGAGATATACGGCTCGATCGTGGGAGAAAGCCGACCGGACGTTTCGGCGTTGGTTCGTTCGGGGACATTGGCGTCACCAACCGTACGGTCCGGGCGACAGTTTACGAAAGCTCATCTACATCGACCTGCATACCGCTGGTTATGCCGGCGCCCCGGAACCAGCCGGGACCCCACCACCTCGGGTGATGGCTCTATTCGGCTCGCGCGTAAAACCGCGGGACGAACCGGCTTGCCAGCCAGCTCAGACGCAAAAACCGCTGCGAGACGGCTAAGGCGCGCACGTGGTCGCTGATCATCGGAAGCCAAAACCCCTGCACCGCAAGCCTTCCGGAAAAAACGTGAACTCTTAGAGGGGTCGAGCCTCACCACACATATGGGACCAACCGATAGTGGACTTTATGCAAGTATTCGCTGTATCCATCCAATTCCTTGGTGAGCGCGTTTTCCTCGTCGAGGATGCGGACAGCAAGAATCACGAGGGATGGGACGATGACGCCAAGGCCCCAATAGGAGCCGAGCGCAAGGGGAATCCCGACCAGCATGATGAGCGCTCCGCCGTACATCGGGTGGCGTACCAGCCCATACAGACCCGTGGAGACCACCTTCTGACCCGCCTCGACCGTGATGGTGGCAGCTGCGTAAGTGTTCTGGATGACCACCAGCATGGTGATACCGAGCCCGATCGCCACCAGCACATCGCCTGCCACGGAGATCGCCGCTGGCGCCGGCGACCAGCCAAAGCGATGGTCAAGGGCGCTGACAACCAGTAGTGCCGCGAACATCACGTAAACGCCGGCGGCAACGATCTTTTGTACTGGCCTGGTTTCTGCGGCCGGGCCGGCGCGCATGCGCCGCCGAAGAACCTCAGGATGCTTAACACCCACGTAGATGGTGTATATGGCCGTTAGCGCGGTGAACACCGCGATGAAAACCCATGCCTGCCAGTAATTGAACGTGCCCGCTGGCCAAAACAACAGCAAGCCGAACGTGACAAGTCCAATGAGTGATAGGGCTACTGCTTGTAGACCGGTTTTCATGATCCCCTTCTCCCTGACCTAGAGCGCGTCGCGCCAGCGGTAGATCAATCCAGCCACCCCGGTCAGCGCGATCGCGACGACGACCATCACCGCCAGCGCTGTCACCGGCACGCTCGACGGCACCGTGGTCCGGCCCACCGGCGACAGGTCGATCAGCCAGCGCGGCAATCGAAGCAATGCGCCCAGGTAGAGCGACGTGACCACGAATGTCACTGCCAGCCAGCCGATCCACTGCCGCCGCAGCGCGACGGCGAGCGCCGTGATCCCGCCGAGCACCGTCATGGCCGGCACTTCTGCCAGGCCTGCCGCGGACAACCGCGGTACCAGGTCCGCTTCACCCATCGTGGCCGCGCTGCAATGCTTCGGTATCTGCGACGCGGATCTCTTCGGCGATGGCCCGCAGGCTGACGCCGAAGTCGTGCTGACCGAACTGCTCGATAGCCGCGTCGCGGATTCGAGCAGTCGCCGTCATGTCGACTGAACGCACGTTCAATACGTTAAACATGCGTTCAGCCGACGGTCAAGGGCGTAACCCGCTAAGGACAAGGGGGTTACCCGTTAAGGACCCGTCAAGATTTTCGCGAGAAGTCAGTAGCGCGCGGCAGCCAGGATGCTGTCGCCAAGCGGGCACTCTGAGAGAGGCGTATCACGTTGTGTTACAGCATAATAACGGTCATCCAGACCTCTACCGGTAAACCGCCATTCAACTGGAACTACACCCGAGCCGACCTCAATAACTGCTTACACCGCGTCGCCGCATGAACCCCCGACGAACTTACGGACGCGACCACTGGCGCGTGCATAGGATCGCCGTCGCGGAAGGCGAGCCCGTCGGCGACGAGCGCGAACGAGAGTGCACACGGGTTGCCGGTGGCTTCGGCGGCAGCGACCAGGCCGTCCGCGGCTGCGATCGCCTCGTCACCGCGACGGGCGATCGTCAGACCAAGGACATGGTGTCCCGGGTCAATCTATCTGTCCCAGTGCGGCTGCGTGACCTGGGGTGCCGCAGATAGATTGACCGACTTTTGTGCAGATTTGGTCAATGAATCTGTTCCCGGGATGCAAAACTGCGCCGCACGAACCCCTCTTCCCGCTACGTGAGGGCTGCCGGGTCGTTTCAAAGCCTCACAGCCACCTCGGTGGTTCGTCGACGTGGCCGTCAGGTCGATTCCCGCGGCGCCACGTCCTGCGGCCCATCGCACGATCAGTTCGCGCATTCGTGCGGTGAAGGTGGCATCTCGTCGACCATCTGCGCCCATTCGACAAACACTGCGGGGGCGTGGGCGAGCAGTCGGAAGAGGTTCAGTTCGCCGCGACGTGCCATGAACTGGCGGATCGGTTGGGGTTGCTGGTCGATGGTGGTAAGCGGTATTCGCGACATTCGCTTTGGTCCTTTTTTAGCGGTCGGTGTTGGCGGCCAGGGTGAAGGTCCAGTCCAGGGTCACGAAGGGCTCCTCGACGTTCGTTCCGTCCGGGGCGATACCGGGCTCATGGCGCACGAAATCTGCCCGCAGCGAGTCCTGCGCCGCGAAGACCGCGTCGCATTTGATGTAGGGGTCGTCTCGCAGGAACACCTGGGTGATCAGCGGTTGGTGGCCATCGGCATGGAACCAGAAGTGCACGTGCTGCGGGCGCATCACGGACCGGTTTGCGGCGCGCATGATCTCCCCGCATGGACCGTCGGTGGGCACCGGGTAGTAGCGAGGCGTGATGGACCGGTACCAGAATCGGCCGTTGTCGTCGGTGGTCAAAAGGGCCCGCATAGCGAGCTGGTTGTGCAGCTTTTCGGTCTGCTGAACGTCGTAGAATCCTTCACCGTCGCTGTGCCAGGTGTCCACGTGGGCCCCGGCGATGGGGTCGCCGTGTTCGTCGACGACCCGGCCGGTGACGAACATCGGCGTGCCTGCGACGCCATCGGAGACGTCGTCCCCGTTTGCGGCCTTGGGGCGGCCCTCGACGTAGAAGGGGCCTAGCAGGGCCGAGTCGGTGGTTGACGACCCGCCGTGCTGGTTGATCTTGTCCAGCAGCATGCTCAAACCCAGGATGTCGGACAGCAGCACAACCTCCTGACGAGTCGGGGTCGAGATTTTGCCCACCCGCTCAAGGAAATCCATTGCGATGAACCATTCGTCGCCGGTCAGGCGCACCTGGCGGGCGAAATCGTGCAGGTGCTGCACCAGGGCGACGAACAGTTGCCGGAAGCGCTCATCGGTGGACGTGTCGAAGGTCCGCTGCACGGCGTCGGTGATTGTTTCTTCGGTCAAATTGCTCGACATTGCGGTGCCTTTCTCTGGGATTGGGTCGTTTGAAGTTGAGCGGGTCATGGGCGGATCACCACGCGGCCGGCAATCTGGTCGGCGACGGCCTGATATGCCGCGACCCCGTCGTCGAGCGGATGGGTCGCGGTGATGGGTAGTGGCCGAAATTTGGCGTCGACCAACCGATGTGAGAACCACGGAGATCCCCCCGCCCAGGTCGATGCCGCTAACGCCCTCAACGCATCCACCTGCCACGCGCGGGGGATAGGCAGTTGAGCAATCATCGGAGCTCCTCTGTGGTGTGGCGGGGGTGTGGGGTCAGGGGTGGATGACGATGCGGCCTCGGGTCCCGCCGGCCACGGCGTGGTAGGCGTCCTGGCCCTGGTCGAGGCGGTAGCTGCGGCTGATCGGCAGCGGCCGGAAGGCGCCGGATTCGAAATAGAGGGCCATTTCGGCCAGTCGCCTGCCCGATTCGACGACGCCGAGCCTAGTACTGTCGCAGCCCAGCAGCCGGGATTCGTTGTGGTAGAAGTCGACCAGGTCGATCGGCACGACGCGGGTGCCGACCGCGCTGATGACCACGAGGCGGCCGCGGTGGGCCAGCGCGGCCAGCGCCGCGTCGGTGGTGACACCCCCGACGGTGTCGTAGATGACGTCGGCGCCGCAGCCATCCGTCTCCCGCCGGATCTGGCCGGCGATGTGTTGTGCATCGCCGTCGAGCGGGATGAATTTGTCCAACATCGTTGCGGCCGGGGTGTCGTCGCGGGGCAGTGTGCGGTCGATGCCGATCACGCGGGCGCCGCGCGCGCGGCCGATCTGGGCTACCGCGCCGCCGACCCCGCCAGACACCCCGAACACGGCGATGGTCTCGTCCTTTTGCAGTTGCGCGGTTTCGACCGCGCCGAGCCAGCCGGTAACGAAGTTCACCCCGACGGTGGCGGCCTCGTCGAAGCTGAGTCGTTCGGGCTTGCGCACCAGGGCCTCGACGGGAACGGCGAGCAGTTCGGCATGCGATCCGTCCCGGGTGAAGCCGACGTCGCCGCCGGTTCCCCAGACCTCGACACCGACCCAGTCGGCGGGTCCGTCGACGACGAGGCCGGCGAAGTCGCGGCCGGGCACCCGGGGCAGCACCGTTGCCGGGATCGCCCCGGCGACGTTCTTGACATCCGAGGGGTTCACCGAGGCCGCCTTGACGGCGATGACGGCTTGGCCGTTTTCCGCGACGGGATCGGCAACGTCGGCGACCTGCAGCACATGCGGATCGCCGAAGCGATCAAAACGTAAGGCGCGCATGGTAATTCTCTTCCTGGCGGCGGTAAACGAGCCGGTGGGATCGTTATCCGAGCGTGGGTGTCCAGTCAACCAGCATGACGCTGGGGTGGCGCGAAGACAAACGCTAGTCGCGGCCTTTTCATGGATAATGACGATTATCCATGAAAAGCAGAGTGATTGGGTTCCAGGGTTTGGCGGTGGAGATGATTGAAAACGCTTGGGTTGGACGGGTGGGCCGGCGCCAAACGAACGTGCGCCGGGACTCGACGAGGCCGTGCTTCCGCGGACCTGTGACAGCCCAACCGACTTCACATGGATTCGGATGACACCCAGCCCTACGGCGCAGCGCAGCCCGTCGCTTCGGTGACCGGGGGCGTATCCACGAAGATTTGTCACTGTGACGTAACACCGCTGACTGGTAGGGCGTGGAGTCTCCCGAATTGGGCTGCGGCAAAGCGTATTTCCAAAAGGCGTAGCGAAAAGGTGGCGGCAGGCTGATCCTCCCGCACCACCGCCGCTGACCGCTCTTCGAGAATGGCGACCATGACATGTCGGCCGAGTCGAACCGCTCTCCCCTGGGGGCGGCCGGCATTATCCCGGGTGAGCCACATTCGTCACAGTGACGATTTGGCGTGACAGTGCTTTCCCCTAGCTCAATAAACATGCAACAGTTGTCAAAGTCGAATTGCCAACCAGCGTGGGCTGTCTTGTCATCCGCAGCCGTGCCACGACGGATACAGGCCTTGGACAAGGGCCGAGCGGGGCGGTGTCCTGCCTCCGGATGCTGGCCGATCGCTTCTTGCGCACGCGCTCATCCCTATGTTCGCCGGCGCCGGGGCGGATACCGATCCTGATGCGATTTGGACGATAGTTCATGACCGCTGCGTTCCCGATCAGCGGCAGCACAGCGATCCCGCTCCCTGCGCGCTGGTCGATTTCAGCGCCTGAGAGGACAAAGGCTACGACGCAAGGATATGCACGCCGATGACCCAACCACATGCCCACGGTCGATAATCTGGCCGAGATTTTTCTGCTGGCGGCGCGGGTTGAGCTGCGCGAGCTGATGGAGGCCTGCGGATAAACGACCTGTGTGATATGCGAGCTGTGGGTGGTGATCTGGATCCGGCAGCTGGCTTTCGCATCGCGGCACTCCTCGATGGTTCCTTGCGGCCGAGGAGGCGTGACTTCAAGAATCGCGCAGCGGTACAAGCCCGTCATGTGGTTACCCGCCATCAACGGCCCCTGGGAACCGGAGTTCTATCTAGGCGCAGCGGTCGATCAGCTGAGACCAGGTCAACATCTGTCCGCAAGAATGATCGGCAGTGAGCCGGTGTTGCACGACGATCGGCTCTTCGCGGGTTGCCGCATCGAACGCGACCTGCCACCGCGCCGCTCGGTTTTTCCAAACTCGTGTATGTGTGGGGCGAGAAGCCCGTTCAGTGCATCAAAGCAGCGGTTAGCCAACGCCATGGGCTCGTCGGGGCGGACGGTGCCGCGCGATGGGGTAAGCCTCCCGGCCGGCTCAGATCACGGTGTCGGTGTCGCCATCCAGGAGTTGTTGGGGGACTTGGCCGAACAGGTAGCGTCCGGTGGCGGGGTCGAGGGCGAAGGTCCAGATGACGTCGAATCGGTCGCCTGGCCACGCGGTGGGGATAGCGGTGGCGTCGAGGGTGGGAATGGCCTGAGCGAGGGCCGGGATGTGGTCATGTTCCCAGCAGATCAGCACCACCTCGCCGCCGCTGGCCAGGATCGCCTCGGCGAGGGCGGGTTCCTGGCCTTCGGGCAGCGGTGACCGGATGGTCACGCCGAGTCGTCCGCCGAGACCCTGGATGGTCTGGAAGGTGCGGTGGGCCTGGGTCGTGTCCGGATCCCCGTAGGAGGGTGAGTACAACGCGGTGGGAGTGCGCAGCCCTGCCTGTAACGCCCCGACAGCGGGGTCAAACAGCACGGCCAGCGCTCCGGAGCGTTGCCATCCCCTCGGCAGCAGGGAGTGCACGCTCTGGTTGCCGTCGGCGTCGACCCCGAACGGGGGACCCGACGGTGCTGTGGGCTGACCGGGTGACGGGGCCGGCGGGTCGGCCGGTTTCTCGCCGTGGCGAAGAAGGTAGATCTGCTGCGGCAGAGAGGCGTTCGGCGTGGTCATCGGCTTCCTCTTCGGTAAGTAGCGATCGGGTTGCGTTATGACCTGGCGGCGTTCATCCGATCTGATGCGGTGTCACGCGCCGAATAGCTGGCGGTCGACGGAGTGTAAATCGTTGGGGTCGAAGTATTTCTGGGCCCACTGGTCGGTGGCGTCCAGGAACCAGCCGGCCGCCGCCGCTGCCTGCTGTTTGTCGGCCGGTGGCGGGGGTGGTTGGGCGCCCGGTGCGGTCGTGGTTTTCTGGGCGAGGCTGTCGAGGAAGTTGTAGTGATCGACGAGCTCGAGCGCTTCGATGGTGAACGCGGTCGCCACGTCGGCGTCGTGGATGGCCAGCAGGTTGTCACCGTTTTCTTGCTCACCGCCGGGCGCCAGGTTCGACGACCCGCAGTACACGACCGGGTCGTCGCCCTTGAACCCGCAGACGACGAACTTGTGGTGGATCTCGTGGCCGGCGATGGTGGGCACCTGGTTGAACGGCGGCGGCAGCACGACGGTGCCGGGTTTGCCGCTGACCAGCACCCCGGTCTTTGCCCCGACCGGGTACAGTGACACACCGTTGGGGGCATCGGAAATGCCGAGGCTGAACGTGTTCGGTTGGGTGTGGATGTTGTTCAGCGCGGTGTAGACGGGGTTCTGGGCGGCGCCGGTGCCGCTGAGTTCCATTACCGCGAAGAACACCGTCCCGACCGGCGGCGGGCTCACCGTGGCTTCGGCGTTGATGCGCTCCACCAGGCCGCCCAGGATCTGGGCTTCGAAGGCTGCCTGGTGCGGAGAGAAGGTGACCGAGAACGGCGGAACAGCCGCACCCTGTCCGCCGAAGGTGAAAGCCTTAGCTGCCCACTGGGATTGGGCGAACGGGGCGGCCTGCACTCCCGTGGTCCAGGCTTCGTTGAACACGTCGGCGTAGGTGGCGGCGACCTGGCGGTCGTCGAACACCAGGACGTGGTTGGCGTTGACGTACAGCCCGGTAATCGAGAAGTTGGTGGAGCCAGTGAGCACGGTGCGCGGACCGGTGCCGTCGGAGACGATGAAGATCTTGTCGTGGGCGTAGCGGCCGAACTTGCCACGCTTGATCGCGGCGGCGCCGGCCTGCGCGGTGAAGGTGGTGGTGAACTTGTCTTCGGGCGTGGGCTTGGTCGTGTTGTGGTGCAGCGTGGCGTCGTCGAGGATGATGCGGACCCGTCCGGCGCTGCCGAGCTTGAGGAGCAAGGAAATTACGTCGGGTTCGTCGAGGTCGTAGGCGAATACGTCAAGGGTCAGCGAGGAGTCAGCCTCGAGTTCCTGCAGGATGTCGAAGACCCGCTGGCGGGCGGTGAAACCTAGCCACTGGTACTCCTGGGCGTAGGTGAAGGTTTGGCCGGCGGCGTTGGTGCCGGCGGTCGCCGAGGTGTCATAGACCAGCTCGTTTCCGGCGGGACGGATGAGCGCGGTTCTGCCGAAGTGCTGCACGAACGCCTGCGACTGGACGTAGCCGCGGGTGAAACTCAGGGATAGCGCGCCCTTGACGAAGGGGCCAACCTGCACATCGACCGATACGCTCATCGACGCGTCCAATGGCTCCAGGGCCCCTGCCGTGCTGAAGTAGCGAGGGGTGACCACATAGGTGTAGGTGCCGAAAGCCGGTGTCCCGCCCTGATGCACCATGCCCGGCACCTGGACCCACCGGAATTTTTGGATCGGCGCGTTGGCCGTGGAAAACGGTGGCTCGCCGGCGACCTGGGCGTGGGCGGGCGACGGCGCCAGCTGCAGATTATTGCCGAGATAATAGGGATCCGTGCCCGGCGGATGCACCTCAATGGTGAAGCCCGCCAGCCCCGTTGGACCCGAGTCCGCCGTCAGGTCGAACGCCAGCAGCGTCTTGGCGTCGCCGGGGTAGGCGGTGACCGCGATATGATCGTTCTTCGCCTGGACCATCGACACGAGCTTTTCCTTTCCTCGGCGGGGTCAGTGCTGCGGCGCGAGGACGGTGGGAATGTCGGTGTCCTCGTCGGTGTAATAACTCGCGCACACGCGGTGATAACCGTCAGCGATCTGCAAAGCAACCCCGGCCGCGAAATTGCCCTGGACCAGCAGGATCGGCGACAGCGGCTGCTTTTTCTTGATCTTGTCCAAATCCGAAGCCACGTAAGGATTGTCGACCGGCAGCAGCGGCAGTTGCGCTGCACGCAGAATGTCTTTGGCCTTCTTGTGCACAATCTCTCCGGCACGCAGCTTATCCATCAACGCCGTGACAGTCTTCGGGTCCGCGACCAAGGCAAGGTAGTCGGCGGCCGCCGGCAAATCATGCTCCTGCGGCTTGTCCAGCCACTTCACTTTAGGCATCGCGTACCCCAGTTGTTCGGGTCATTACCGATCGAGTTGGTTGAACGTGATGCGCCGGTCGATCGCTTCAGCGAGTGCGGGCCAGTGACATACGAGTGCGGGCCAGTGACATAGTTGTCCACTACCTGCCCTTAATCGTTGAAACCAGTGGCGCACCAGCTGCGTCAGCTCTGAAGATCTGTTTGCGCATCGCTCTTGCCATTGCGCATCGATCTTGACGGTGTGCGCAATAGCGCGGTCCGCTCAGCGGACCGGAACCCCAGCTGAAATAGATTTGCAGGGGCATGTGGCGGTCTGGAGTCATTCCGTGGCTCGAATTAGCCCGGCTGGATGGGTTCCTCTTTTGACAACCGCACGCACCAGCTCGGGGTTACCCTCGTCCGGTACGAGCCCGGACGCTGTCTGCGTATTGCTCCACGGCAGCCCACATGCGCCGTCGGGGTCGGTGCGGTGATCGGTGGCGGTGATGTGCAGGGCACCCGCACCCGGGCTGGTGGGCAGCTCGGCGTGGAGGTTCCCGTCAGGGTCTGTCGTGTAGGTGAGGTAGTCGCTCGTCTCCTCCGCGGTGTAGAGGATCCGGACGGTGACCTCCCGATCGGGCAGAAGTCCGGCACCGGTGATGACGCAGCCGGCCGCGGTGATCCGCGGGGCGATCGAGGCGGTGGGTCGATGTGTGCCCGGGTCGCTGGGCGCGGGATCACTCATCACGTGCTCCGATCGACTCATGGCGGCGTCGAGGGGGCCGACGTGGTGCCGTTGCGGTCGTGGATGGCTGGTCTTCATCGCCACCAGTACCCGAAGATAGGTTGCTCTAATCGCACACCCCGAGGTCAGGCAACGACAAGCCCACGGTCCGAAGGGCGGACCGCGTATTTGTCGACTTCACCCGGGGCACGATCCCGGCAGCAGAACCGTTACTGCAATCCGGCGCTGATGCGTCGCGCGGCGCACACCACTAAGTCGCGCAGGTGGGGGGTTGGCTTCGCGGCGTGCAGCTGAGCGGTCACCGCGCCGGCACAGCTGCCGTTGGGCCACCACACCGGCGCGGAGACGCAGCAGACGGCTGGGAACGCTTCCTGATGGTCGACCACGGTTGCGCGCTGATCGCGGATGGACTCGCGAAGCTGCCGCCATTGGCGCGCGGTCCAGCAGGCGGGAAGCGCGGCGTCGCTGGCGGGCTGGGTTGCGTAGAGCACGCGTCCGGTGGCGGTGCGCGCAGCCGACTCGGGGTCCGCGGGGCTCATGTAGGTGTGGCCGTGCCGGACGGTGGCACAGATCATCTGAAGCCGGTCCTCGTGCAGGATCCGCAGCGACGCCGCCGCGCCGGACTGCAACGCCAGGGCGTGCACCGGTGCCTGCGCTGCTCGTCGTAGCCGAGGCTCGGGTTGCCATCGTTGCCCGATGCGTCCGATCCGTGCGCCGACGTAATAACGCTGCTCCACGCGTTGCACCGCGCCCAGCGAGACGAGCTGTTCGGCGAGCCGATACGCCGAGGTTTTCGCTAGCCCGCTGGCACACGCGAGCGCGGTCAACCCCAGACCATCGTCGGCGTGCGCCAGCGCGTCGAGTATCGCGAACGCGCCGTCGAGCACCCCTCGGCTCGAGCAGGCACCCGCCGGCCACCCGGCAGAAAGTGATTCAGTCGCGCGCACTGGCTGTGGGCGCGCGTCAGCCGACGCGTGCGACACATCGTTGATGATTTCCGCAGCGGTCGGGAACCGCACCATGGTGACCACTTCCCTGAGGGTGAAATGTCGTAATCGTGACGCTAAGCGGTGCGCGAAGTAGGAACCCGAGTAGTGCACTACCCGAATTCGGGTTTTCCGACCGCTCACATTCGTTGATTAGTTTGGCTAAAAGGTGGTCAAGCTCGGTTCATGTTTTTCCTTCAGCCCGCCGCTCCCCTCCCCCGCTCCCGCTGTTTACCCGACGCGATTGGGAACTATCCACAGCTAGTTGCCAGCTATTGCACTGTGAGTTCACAGCAGCCTTGGCAGGATATTGCCAAGATTCAGCTAAGCCTTGTCTTAGCGGTTGATGGCTCATCAACCCTGCTGGCAACAGCGAACCGCCTGACCCATCGCGCCGGCAAGCGGGCAGGCGATATCGAATTTATGCCTGCGGCAAACCCTTTTGTTTAGGGGTATGAGGTAGCTGCCATTACTAAACCATCGGCAACCGCTCAATGTGGCGGTTCTGGTGGCCGAGCGTGTGCGCCATAGCAGGTGCTGGAGTCACCAAATGAAGGTGCGTGTGGAGGGGTTGGTGACGGCACATTCTGTTTTGCCTCCAAAGCGATTCGGTGCCCGGCGACCGCTTTGTTGGTGCGTCAGTCAGGTGCGCGACGGTTGGTTTTGGCCCCGAGGCGGTGTCCGTTCCCGGCTGTGTATTCAGACATGAGGCCGGCGAGTTCGGTTCGGTTGGACACGCCCAGGTTGGAGCATGCCTGGTAGATGTGTCCCTCCACGGTGCGTATCGACAAGCTCAGCGCTTGGGCGATCTCCTTGTTGGAGAGGCGATCGGAAACGAGGGTCGCGATTTCGCGTTCACGCCCGGTCAATGGCAGCGGCGCGGCCGCGGCCCGAGTGGCCGGAGTTGTTGCCCCGCAGGCGGTGATGATTCGATCGGCGCGCCCACTGGCGGTCAAGGCCGCGCCGCGCCGATTGTGCCGCTGGAAGGCCAGCGACGCCTGCGCGGCCGCATCCGCCGCCGCGACACGATCGCCCATTGCTTCCAGATCACGGGAGACCTGGAGTAGCCCATCGCCGTTGTTGCCGGCCAGCATGGCGGCCCAGCCTGCGACGATGCCGGCGCGGGGACCCTCCACCAGAGTCGCCAGTTCGGCGAGCCGGTGGCGTGGCGTTTGTCCCCGAACTGGATCGCGGCCTGCAGGCATGCCACTTCCCGGGCGTGCTGCCCATGGGTGCGGGCGAATTCGGCGGCCCGGGCAGCCAGTGCCCGGGCCTCAGAGGTGCGGGAGAGCGCGGCCGCCACCCACGCCGCGGCGAGCAGACTGTCGGATTCGCGGTAGGCGCGGGCGGGGTGTCGATTCCGCTGCATCTCGGAGAGCGCTTCCAGGGCCGCATCGATGTCACTGGTATTGGCCAGCGCCTCGGTGTAGCCGATGCCGAAAAGGTAGCAACCGCCGTTTGTGGTGTGGGAGATTTTCAACGCGGTGACCGCGCCGCGCAGGCATTCCACAGCCGTGTGCAGGTCGCCGCTGCCCAGTGCCGCAGTCCCCTTAATGGCGGTGGCCATCGTGCAAGCAAGGCCGGGCAGTTGTTCGGCATCCCCGAAGGCAGTTGCGAGAGTTTCCGCCATCGGCCGCGCTCCGTGCAAGCCGGCGTGGCGCTTCGCGTCGTAACAGCTACACCTGGACGAGTGCAGCGGTGATGGTGCCACTGGTCGGGTCTCCACCGATAGTTTGCTCTGTCGACCAGGTCCCGTCGGGGTTGCGCCAGCGGGAGTGCACTCCGCCGCCCGACCCCTTGTAGAACAGCTGCAAAATATCGGTGCCCGGAACCGCAATGGCCGTGATGTCACTCGTATCGGCGATGTCCCCGCCGATGTTCTGATCTGACTGCGCTGGCAGCCACGCCCCGTCAGGCGTGCGCCACCGCGAGCGCACCTCGCCGTTGTTCCAATAGAACAGCTGCAAAATCTCGGTACCCGGTACCACGCACGCCGTAATGCTGCTGAAGTAGTAATCGATGGTCCCATCGAGGTTCTGCTCTGTCGACCATGTACCGTTCGGGTTGCGCCAGATCGAGCGCACGCCGCCGGTTGACGCCCCTATGTAGAACACCTGCACGATCTCAGTGCCGGGAACGACGGCGGCCGCGATGCCACCACCCCCCACTTCCACACCGAGGTTCTGCTCTGACGACCATGTCCCGTTCGGGTTGCGCCAGAGTGATTTGAGAAAGTTGTCGTATCCCGCATAAAACAGCTGCAAGATATCAGTGCCCGGAACCACGATGGCCACGATGTTGCTAGCCCCGACCGACCCACCGATGTTCTGGTCTGACTGCTCAGGCAGCCACGACCCGTCAGGCATGCGCCAGCGCGAGTGCACAGCCATATCGGTCCCTTGCCAAAACAGCTGCAAAATCTCCGTGCCCGGAACCTGAATGGCTGTGATGTCACCAATTCCCACGGCGCCGCCGAGGATTTGCTCCCCCGACCATGACCCGTCCGGGTTACGCCAGCGCGAAGACACCCCGCCGCCGAGGGTCGGCGTTCTATAGAACAGCTGCAGAATCTCGGTGCCGGGGACCAGGACGGCCGCGACGTCTTCGTCCGCGACCCCGCCGAGGCTTTGCTCCCCCGACCATGAGCCGTCCGGGTTGCGCCAGCGCGTGGACACCCCGCTGTTGGAATCGACATAGAACAGCTGCACTATCTGATTCGACATCGCCTCATACTTTCGTCCGGTTCATGTGTCGTCATCGTGCCCTGAAATTGTGAGTGACCCGGGCAAACCAGTCCACGTGTGGAAGCTCGCGTAGTTCGAGCCTCGGCCACAACGGCAGTAAAGCTGTCTGCGACATGGCGGGGCCAGCTATCACCCGGCGCCTGATCATTGCAGGGCTGCCAGCGCTCGCGCCGCTTCGCGAAGCGCGCAGTCAATCAGCATCTCTTCGACGGCGTTGACAAGATGACTGCGGGCCGGCTTCCCTCGCAGCTCGAAATCGTCAAGGCTGGCTCGCAATTCGAACATCCACGCACCTTGGCGGCGGGCGAGCTCGCGCGCATCGGCGAGGCCGGCAGCGCGCTCGGCCGGCTCGGTGTGGGTCAGAGCCCGCGCCCGCAGCAGCTCGGCATCGAAAAAGCGCAAGCCGGTGTCGGCAGTGAAGTGCAGCGCGGGTGTCTAGACGGGAGCGGGCCCGATCCGGCTGGCGGCGGCTTGGAGCCGCCCCAGGACGCACCAGTACTGCGAAGCCCGCTGTCGCCGCGACATGGCCTGCCGGCGACCCGGAGATCGAACGTCGGCCGGTTCCCGCCACATGGAGCAACGATATGGGATGCCGACACCCGCCACACTTTGCGTGTGCCGAGTCGGGGCCGAGCATGCCGCCAAGCCCCCAGAGGAGCGCTCGTCACCGGGAATCGTGCGGGCAGGCGGCGCGTTGACCTAGGTTGTGTGCTCCGTCACAACAGCGCGTCTCCTCCGCGGGTCACCAGGCACGCACGGGTGGGATCGCTACGATCGATGCACGCCGAACCGGTCCGGCCGTGACGACAGCAATTCACCTGGCATCGACCACCCGCGGATTGAGGAGCTCCACCAAATGGCTCACCACAACGCGACCGACATCGCACATCATCGCGCCGCGCCCACCGGGTGCGCTCGGGGCGGCGATGAACAGCTGCGTCTGGACGTCTCGCCCACGCTGCATGCCCGGCTGGCCCGGGAGGCCGCCGAGCGCGGGATGCGGCTGGAGGACTGGGCCGTGCTCAAGCTGGGCGTCGATGCTGACAGCCGTGTCGCACGCCTGTGGCTTGCGTACGCTCGGCCGGTGCCGCGCTCGCGGACGCGCTGCTGATCGGGGTCCGTTCCCCTGCGCAGGCACTCGCGTTGCCGACTCCATCGGCGGCTCACCAGTCCTTGCTCGAATTGATAGCGAAGGTTCGTGTCGAGCGCCGAGCGGTTCGCCGCAACCCCGTAGGGCCACCAGTCCTGTGGGAACTGCTGGAGATTACGCTCGAACAGGGCGTTCATCCACGGCGCCATGCTTTGGACTCATAGAGCCGTCGACCCTGCCGGTAGCGATCCGCGGCGGCCTCCTTCGCCTCCACAAAGGCGCGGTCGACATTACCGACGAGCGCTGGCTGGGACGCCGCTAGATCGCGCTGCACGACCACGGTGTGCATGATCACCTCGGCGGTACTGCGATCCAGTCTTCCCGGGGCAGCAACGATCAAAACCCCTGACTCTCAAATCATCTTAGGCCCTCCTCCCCAGTCATTCAGCGGTGTTGACCATTGTTCGCTGCTCGGCGCGGGCGAGCGAGATCGCGGGTTGAATTTCGGGGGGCCGCCGCCAGTGCCAATGCCGTTTGAGTACTTCACTCAGCCGATAAAGGGCTGGGCGCCCGAGGCTCACCTCTTGCTCGCGGATCGAGGCCAGCACCGCGGGCCCGCGATACCGAGCTGATCATCGCCGGTCCAGTGGTGAGTGATAGTACGACGTGCGTGCACATCGCTTCTAGGCGGCTCCGGTCCGCTCATCGGACCCCACTGTTGTCGAAATCACCGTTACCGACGTCCACTCGAGATGGCCAGCTCGCGCACTACCGATCGTGGTGTGTACACCCTGGGATCGCAGCCTTTGATCCCGTAGAACTAACCCGAACCGGCGCCGCACCGCGACGGCAGCCGAATCCGACCACCTAAGACATCGAACAGAAACAATGAATTACGAGGCGGGCTCGAGGAGCCAGTGAGTCGACATTGCGAGTAATGCTCTCGCAGGGCGCGGAAAGGAAGCCGATGAGCACGCCAAACCCGTTGCTGCAGCAGCAGATCTACGTTATTCGCCATGACGAGAAGCGTTCCGACCCGCCAGCCTCGTCGCCGGGTTAGCGCACGGCACCGTCGGGTCCCCTGTTCGGAGTCGACGCCGACGACGACCAGAGTGGGCATTCCCTAGACACCGAGATAGGCCTTTGGTAACTCCCGCTGCCTTTGACCGACACCATCGGGCCCCTCGTGGGTGTGTGGCTATTGGAGCGTCTGGCACCGCCGGGCCATTGGTGCCCGCCGCCGTCGATGGTGATCAACACCACGTCGCGGTTGTCACTGTGAGGTGATGCCGCTGACCGGTATGGGCTTGCTTCGATGTCAACCTGCGCCCGAAAGTCATTTCTTAACAAAGAGTTAGACCTTGCTGCCGACCACCTTATGTTTGCGCGTTAGCGTCGTAGGCAAGTTGGCCCGGCGTTAAACCCGGCCATGTCAGCGACACCAGAACGAGGCTCGCCCATGACCGTCAGCAGGCCGGACACGAACCACCCAAACCCCGCCGTCGACTGCGGCGGTGCCCAGATCCGGGCTCACTGTCATCACCTGGCGACGGTGGTGACGATTCGGGGCGCAATCGACGCCGTCAACATCGATCGCATCAGCGAGTACGCTCGGCGCTTCATCCTCACGGAGAGCCCGGTTGTCCTCGACCTGAGCGGCGTGACTTCGTTCGCCGCGATCGGTATCTCACTCCTTTATGTTCTTGATGAGGACAGCCGCGCCGCCGAACTGGAGTGGACGCTAATCCCAAGTCATGCAGTCACTGAGCGGCTGCGCGGCCACGGCGACGAGGCCATGTTCCCGACGGCACGCTCGGTACCCCACGCACTTCGCCACTTTGCCGACGTGATCACGACACGCCGCGAGCTGTTGCTACCGCTAATCAGGAAGACGGCGTAGCGCACCTCGATCCATGTGGGCGCTACGCGCGAGCCGCGCGACAAGGCAACCTGGGATCGTGCCCGCGTAATCTTCAACGCGGTGATCCCGCGTCGTCAGTATCGTATCTTCTCAATCTTGATGGGAATTCCCTAGAACCCGCGGTGAGCCCGGATGCTGGGTAGCGGAAAAAGCCCTACCGATTGCGGCTCCCGGGCTCGGTTGAGGCGGCGGCCTCGTGTCGTTTCTCAAACTGCAGATGGTGAAGCTGGGCGTAGACGCCGTCGCGGTTTAGCAACTCCTCGTAGGTGCCTTGTTCCGCCACCATGCCGTCCTTGACGACGATGATCTTGTCGGTGTTGCGCAGGGTGGAAAGCCGATGGGCGATGGTGATGACGGTGCGGCCGGCCATCAGCCGTTCCATCGCCTCGACCACCAGTGCTTCGGACTCGGCGTCCAGCGCCGCGGTGGGCTCGTCGAGGATCAGGATCGGGTTGTCGCGGATGAGCGCACGGGCGATCCCGATGCGTTGGCGCTGCCCGCCCGACAGCGTCAGACCCCGGTCACCCACCATGCTGTCGTAACCCTCGGGCATGCGGATGATGAACTCATGGGCGTTGGCCAGTTTGGCCGCTTCCACGATTTCGTCCTGGGTGGCGTCGGGGCGGCCGAAGGCGATGTTGTCGCGGATCGTTCCGCGTAGCAGCACGGTGTCCTGCAGCACAAAGCCGATCTGGGAGCGCAGTCCGCCAAGTTTGTAGTCGCGGATATCCACACCGTCGATCGTGATGCGGCCGGCGTCTGGGTCACGGAAGCGCGGGATCAGGCCGACGATGGTGGATTTGCCGCTGCCGGTGGGCCCCACGATGCCCACCATTTGGCCCGGGCTGATCGTGAAGCTGATGTCGCGCAACACCGGCACCGCGGGGTCATAGCCGAACCCCACATGCCCGAAGGCGATCCCCCCGCGAAACGGCGGCGGCTCTTTGGCGTCGGGGCGCTCGGGAATCACCTTGTCGGCGTCAACAATCGCGAGGACACGTTGGAACGCCACCGATACCTGGGCGATGGTGTTGGTCATCTGGGCCAGGTCGCGCACCGGTTGGAAGAACTTGGCCAGGTAGGCCAGAAAAACGGTCAGCGCCCCCACCGTCATCGTGCCCGCCATGATGAGCAACGAACCCCGCCACAGCACCAGGCCCGTGCACACCGCGATGGCCAGGCCGACCACCGGGGACAGCAGCGAGGACACCCGCCGCGCGTTCAGCCAGGCCGTCATGGCGTCCCCGCTCACCTTGCGCAGCTGCTGCGCCTGGTGGTCCTCGCGCCCGAACGCCTGCACCACCTGAATCGATTGCAGACCCTCCTGCAGGGTGGCCAGCAGATCGGACTGGTGTGTGCGCACCTCCTTGACCGCGGTCCTGACGGCCCTGTTGACGCGTAACACGAAGAGGGCCAAAAGGGGAGTCACCGCGAGCGCGATGAGGGTGAAATCCCACCGGCACAACAACATCACCACGATCATCCCGACAACTGTCAGGGTGTTGGTGAAGATGTTGAGCGTCGACACCGAGGCAAAGCTCTGGATGGTCTGCACGTCGCTGGTCAAAGTGGACAGGATGGTGCCGAGCCGGGTGGTGTCGTAATAGGCCAACGAAAGCTGCTGCAGCCGTTGGTAGAGCCGCACGCGTAGATCGTTGCCGATGCTCTGACTCAGGCTCTCGGTGAAGTAGCTGGCGACATACATCGCGGCGCCGGTCACCACCGCGATCAGCACGGTCGCGATCCCCGCGGCCGCGGCGATACGCATCTTGTTATCGGCGCCCAGCGCCGCTAACACCCAGTTGATCCATTGCGGCTGGCGGTGGCTTGCGACGACGAGGTCGATGATGATCTTCAGCGGCCAGGGCGCGGCCAGGCTCATCGCCGACTGCACCAGCATCGTGGCCAGAATGACGGCCAGAGTTCCCCGATGCGGGCGAAGCAGGTCACGAAGCAGCGGCGGCATAGTAAGCAGCTTTTAGTAGCGGACACCGAAAGCTACCACGCCGGAGCCGTTACGAGGATGCCGACCGCACCGGTTCTTCACGGCCGGCCTGCTGTACGACAGCGGTGCCGGCCACCATGGTCCCTGACGAACCGCTGCCGGCCGGCATCGACAATCTCGCCGTCGGCAAGGAGTTCTACGATATGGCCCGCGGCGGTCACCACCTGATCCTGAGGCGTGACGCGATCGCGGCCTTTCTTGGCGGGCAAGACATATTGCTCGCGAGCGGCGATCGGATCGCCGCTGACGTCGTCATTTTCGCCACCGGCAGGCGCCAGCCGCTGTCGTTCTACACTCGAGCAATGGCTCGGGCCGCACCCGCAGCGTCGGGCTTGAGTAGAAACGCCCGATGTCGACGTAACACCGCTCATCACTGAAACTAGGTAATCGCCCGGCTTACGAGGGGCCTCATGACTGAACAATTGCGACTCGAAGGCAAGCGGGCGTTGGTGACCGGCGGCGGCCGGGGCATCGGCGCGGCGATCGCGCGGCGGCTCGCCGCCGACGGCGCGCACGTCGCGGTCAACTACCTCGCCGACGCGGCGTCGGCCGAGGCGCTAGCCCGGGAGCTGCGCGACACCGGCCGGCAGGCCGCCGCACTGCAGGCCGACGTCAGCGACCCCGATCAGACGAAAGATCTAGTGGCCCGGGTGGTCTCGGAATTCGGCGGACTGGAGCTCAGGGCGAGCAACGCCGGCGTCGAGTGGTTCGGTGCACTTGACTCCATCAGCGCGGCCGAGTTCGACCGCGTCTTCCGAATCAACGTCGCCGGTCAGCTCTTCGCGACCCAGGCCGCCGTGGCCGCGATGAGCGCTGGCGCCCGGATCCTGCTCACGTCATCGATCAGCGCCCGTATCGCGGTCTATCAACACAGTTTGTATGCGGCCAGCAAGGCCGCGGTGTCGGCGCTGGTGCTCAATCTGGCACCCGAGCTGGCCGATCGAGGCATCGCCATCAACGCGATCGCGCCCGGAGGCACCTCGACCGACATGGCCGCCCAATACGGCCCCTACTACACCCCACCTCCGCTTCGCGACGTCCCCGCCGAGACGGTCATCAAGTCGATGAATGCGATCGGCCGGCTGGCCGAACCCGCCGAAATCGCCGCAGCCGCTGCGTTTCTGCTGTCCCCGGATGCGTCCTACCTGACCGGCGCCACTCTCGACGCGGCCGGCGGATGGATGTGACCGGGCCATCGTCGACCCTCGCCGATCTTCGAGTGTCGCTGTAGCCAATCTCCAATCATGGAAGGACGTCACCCGATGAGCATGGCCTATCTCGCGCAGCCGGAACAGCAACAGCAACTGGAATGGCTTGATGGTGGCACCCTGGCAATCCTGCTCGACGGCGCAGCCACCAACGGTCAGCTGATGATCGGACGCTTCGACGTCAGTGAAGGCGAGGCGCCCCCTATCACCGGCACACACACGAGGACGAAGTGTTCATGCTGATCAAGGGCACCGCCCTGGTGTGGTGCGACGACCAGGAAATGGAACTGAACGAGGGTGGAATCGTGTACCTGCCCAAGAACATTCCGCATGCCTATCGCGTCACGTCAAAGAAGGCTGACCTGCTGATGATCAACACACCAGCCGGCATCGAAGGAATGTTCCGCTACGCGGGCCGTGATAAGTCGACACCGCGCCCCGACGGCTTCGAGATTCCCAGCCAGCGGCTCATCGAAGCCTCGGAGAAATTCGGCAACGTCATACTCGGACCGCCCCGCTGACACCTTCCGCCCCGGATCACGAAACGGCGATCAGTATACGATGCGGCAACGCCGTTCGGGGCGACCAGAACCCAATCCAGCACCCGCAACGCGTTCGTGCGCATCTCGTGAGCGAACTCTTCTGCGCAGCAAGGCGCCGGGGGCTGGGTGTTCGCCCACAAGAAGATTCAGCGGTCGTGGCGGCAGCAAGGCTGAGGGCGCGGGCGCGGCGACGCCCAAAACGCGCCGGAGTAACCACCTACCAGTCAGCGCGACTGCGGACGAACCGAATATGTTGTAGGGCATCGCATTTCAATGTGGCCCCACCACCGACGCCCGGCCGACGACGATACTGTCGGCGGTAAACCAGCGCACCCGCGAGTACAAATCTGCAGGGACGAGACATGCCCGGTCACGGGCAACTGGAGTCTGCCTGCGCGACCTTCCGACCGGCGCGAGGCTGACGGGCGCGTCCCGGTTGTGCTGTTTAGCTTTGCCCTCATAGTGTCTTGAGTCCGCGGAGGATCCTGAAGAACGCTGCGTTGGCGGCAAGACCCTTGCCCAGGCGGGGTTGGAGGATGCTGAGATTCATCGCGACCAGGTAGCGAAGTCCATGATCGCGCCATTCGGCGACTTGGCCGATAACCTCTTGCGGCGTCCCGGTCAGGAAGAACTCCTTCATCAACGACACCGGCACCTGCGCTGTGTAGGCGAGCACCGTGCGCTCGTCGAGAGTCTGTGGGATCAGGTCCTGTCCGCCGGTGAACTCTTGTCCGAGGGGATGCTGCGCGCCGTGGGCTGCCCACATTGCGGCGGGTATGGACAGTGCGAACGCTTTCGCGATGTCGGAATTCAGTGCCTCGTCTACTTCGGTGCGGCTGCGCCCGGTAATCACGAACAACCCGGCCGCCGGCGTGATGGCGATGGGGTCGCGGCCGGCATCGGATGCCGCCGTGCGCACCGCCTCCAGGCCCTGTGCATAGTCTTGCGGCCGTAACGCGGCCTCGGGGTACCAGGCATCTGCGTAACGCCCGGCGGCGCGCAACATGCGCGGACCGTGAGCGGCGATCCAAATTTCCGGCCACTTTCCCCGGTAGGGCGGAATGTCGAAGACAGCGTTATGCAACGGGAAATATGGGGACTCCCGCGAGATGAGGTCACCGCCGGAATCCCAGCGTGCGCGGATGGTGGCGACCGCTTCTTCGAACCGGGCGACCGGTTTCGTCCATTCCACGCCGTAGGGTTCGTTGCCTTCGCGTTCGCCGACACCGATACCGAGGACGGCGCGACCACGTGTGAGCAGATGCAGGGTCGCGGCGGCCTGTGCGGTGACCGCGGGATTGCGCCGACTTGCATCGGTGACGCCCACGCCGAGCCGCAGACGGCCGAGCCGGTTCATTGTGGCGAGATGCCCGAGCATGGTCCACGGCTCCAGTTGGGCGTCGATCTTCGGTACCAGCTTGGCGGCCCCGAAATAGCCCGGTGTGGCGATCGCGCGTGGGAGCAGCGAATTGAGGTGATCGGCCACCCAGTAGGAGTCCACACCGCTTGCCACGGCGGCCAGATACGTGGAGTGGACCATCGCTGTCGGGGAAAGGCGAGTGTTGAGGAGTTGGGTGCCGACGCCGACTCGAAAACCCCTCATGCTCACCACCTTTCGGTCAGCCAGCCGGCGGATCCAACACGTTGCAGATTCGCAAGAAGATGGATGTGGCGGCCGCACAGGCGGCGCGCCGCAGTTCCGCACCGGCCAACACGCGCGACAGGCGCGCCGTTTCGGACTCCGCGACCATGATCGCAGTGGTGACCATCGCCGCATCCAGCTGCGCCTCCCAACGGCGCTCGCGCGGTGAGACGTCCTCGAGCGCTGCCTGCAGCGCGGCGGTGAGTCGTGCAAGGTCGTCGAGGCGGCGCCGCCGCAGGGTGTCGCTCGCGGCGATCGTTTGCAAGTAGACCGCCAGACCGTCCAAATGTCCCTCGGCGTGGCGGCGCTGCAGGTCAGCCAGATACCAATGAAGGACGGCCGCACCGGCAGACTCGGCGGGACATCGTTCGCGCATCGCCTGCGGCGGCCCGCCATACCAGTCGTCTTCGTCAAAGAACAGGTCGCTCTTGGCCGGAAAGTAGTTCAGGACCGTCTGCTCCGAGACGCCGACGACCTCGGCGACCTCGCCCAGGGTGGTGTTGTCGAACCCGTTTTTCATGAACAGCCGAGTCGCCGCGTCGCTGATCGCGCGCCGCGTGTGCTGCTTCTTTCGTTCCCTGAGTCCGGCAGCCACCGCACTATCCTAGCCCAAATTTTTTGGTTACCATAATATTGGTGTCACCAAATAATCACGGCGTCTCGGTGGTCGTGGGTGCGACCGGCCGTGTTGGGCGCCACGTGGTGAGCGGCCTGGCCCGTGCGGGCCGGTAAGTCCGCGCGGTGGCGCGCCGACCGGGACCGCACCGGCCGGGTGTGGCGGCATGCCCGGTCGACGTTCGAGACGCCGCCGCGTTCAGGGCCGTGCTGCGGGGAGCGGATGGAGTCTTTGTGAGCCTGCCTCCGACGCTGCAGACCGAGGAACTGGCCCGCATCGCCGGCGACATCGCACAGGCCGGGACTTCCGCGACGGTGCTGCTGTCCTCGGATCTTGTTCAGGAATATCCGGGTTCGATCGTGGCCGCCAGCCACGAGCGTGAGGAGGCCGTCCTGGGCGCGGCGCTGGGCGAATCGTTGGTGACGCTGCGGCCTGGGGTTTTCATGGACAACGACGCGACCGAGTGGTCAGCAACCATCCGCTCGGACGGCGTAGTGTTCACCGCATTCCCCGGCGCGCTGCAAGTGCCGATTGCATCCGTTGACATCGCGGCCGAGGCGGTCACCGCGCTGACCTCCCCCGGTGCCGGGCCGAACTCGCCCCGGCGGCTCCTGGGACCTCAGTGGCTCAGTGGGCGCGACCGGGTCGCGGTGCTGACCGGCGTCCTGAACAGGCCGATCGCCATCCGGGAAGTCTCGGCTGACGAACATCGGGCCTTGCTGGCTCGGCAGCTTCCCGAGCCCATCGCGGCCCAGAAGGTGGCCATGTTAGGTGCGGCACCCCGGTCGATCCGCGACTGCCCGGATCTACCGCTCGGCGAGGGACGAACACCGTATTCGGCGTGGGCGGCGGCCAATACCGCGGTGTTCGGGGCCGAGGCGATATGAGGCGATCCAGCGCGGGGGCCGGCACGGTCGTCGAGAAGGACATTGCGGTGACGATGTCGGACGGCGTCGTCTTGCGCCTTAACGTCTTTCGGCCCCGCGACGTTGTGGCCCCAGTGGTGATGTCGGTCACACCGTATGGGAAGGACAACACGCCCGACCGAATCGGGATGCTGGCGATGCGGCTGGCCGGCGTCAAGTTCGGCCACTTGAACTGCTCACCGATGACGGGATTCGAGTCCCCGGATCCTCACTTCTGGGTCGGCCACGGCTACGCGGTCGTTCAGGCCGACGCGCGGGGCATGCACGCCTCGGATGGCACGGCGGGTTTTCTCACCGACCGCGACGCCCACGACTACGCGGAACTCATCGGCTGGGCCGCCGACCAGCCGTGGTCGACCGGCCGCGTCGGACTGAGCGGCGTGTCCTACCTGTGCATGTCGCAGTGGCGCGTTGCCGCACTGCGCCCGCGCGGACTGGCCGCAATCGTCGCCTGGGAGGGCGTATCGGATCTGCTGCGCGAGTTCGCCTACCACGGCGGCATCCCCGAAACAGGTTTCCTACGGATCTGGTGGAAAAACCGGATGCTACGCGGCAGCCACCGCGGCGCGTCAATGGGCGAAGACTTCCTGCACGACAGCCGCGGCCACCCCTTCGACGACGCTTACTGGGCCGCCAAGCGGCCCGACGTCGGGGCCATCGACGTGCCCGCGCTCGTCTGCGCGAGCTGGTCTGATCACGGACTGCACAGCCGCGGTACCCTGCTGGCCTACGAACAGCTCGCCGCAGCCAAGTGGCTCTACGTCCACGGGCGCCGCAAATGGGAAACCTACTATTCGGCCCAAGCCCTCGACCTGCAACGCCGCTTCCTGGACCACTTCGTCAAGGGCACAGCGGTCTGGGACGACGAACCAGCGGTCCGCTACGAGCTCCGGCACACTCGCGATCGCTACACGGTGCGCACCTCAACACACTGGCCGCCCCCGGAGGCCAAACCGCGCACCCTCTATCTGGACGCCGCCTCGATGTCGCTGACCCCGCAGCCGAATTCGGTGGGCCGCGCGGTGTCCTACTCGGCCACCCCACAGCGACGACAGGCTGATCGTGTCAGTTTCACCCATCGATTCGCTAAGGACACCGAAATCACCGGCAGCATGGCACTCACCGTGTGGATGAGCACAGATAGCGGAACCGACCTGGATGTGTTCGTTGTGATACGCAAGCGCGACCCCTCGGGGGCGATGGTGCCGTTCTACGGCTACAACGGCTACTCCAACGACGGTGTAGCCAAGGGCTGGCTTCGGGCCTCTCACCGCGAGCTCGATCCCACGCGTGGCCGACCCGAGCGTCCGTTCCACGCCCACCGCGCAGCTGAGCCCGTCCAACCCGGCCGGCCGATCGAGCTGTCCATCGAGATCTGGCCCAGCAGCACCCATTTCGAAGCGGGGTCGGAACTCGTTGTCGAGATCGTGGGGCACGACGCCGACCACTACCCGGTCCTTCGCCATGCCACCGCAAACCGCGGGACCCACACCATCCACACCGGAGGCGTGACCCCGTCCGCGCTCGTCGCCCCGGCCTGCGAACACTGATCGCCGCAACGCGAACGACGCGGCCAAGGGCACTCCGATAAACGCCCGTTGACCACCGGCGGTGCCGCAGCCCGGTCGCACGTCCAGGGCACTACGAGCAGCCAAAATCGCTGCAGACAAATAGATTCCACATCTCACAGCATCACCGATCGACAAGTAACTCACAGATCTGCGACACCTCGGGCCCCGAACCAACCCACTCGCCGTCGTGAAACCTCAGCCCGCCACTGACTATTCAGAGATGTTCGTACGACGACAGTGAGATGGAGTGCGCACGACATATGGCCGTCTGTGCGCTCCTGATCGCTGACGCCAAACGGCGTCGTCGCGGCGCATTCTCGATGGCCGGATGGACGGGCAGAGCGTCTATTTCGCGCCCGCGGCGCGATTGCCGGGCGCTGCTGTGACGTAACCCACATCCCGCTTTTGATGTGGTCCATGGCGCCTATCGGCAATTGGTGTGCGCGAAAGGATGAAATCCGGCTATCGGTGTGTTCAAAAAGTTGCGGTCGCGGCGCCGCGGCTAGCACCGGCACCGAAGACGGTGCCCCGGATTTTGCGGAAGTTCAGGCGACGCGTCAGCGGTGAAATGAGGAGGCGGCCAAGAACCCGGGCCGTCGTGCGATGGTTGGTAGACGGAGTGGACGTGCGCAAATTACGTGCCCGCTCAGACGAGAGGGCCCCTATGGCGGGCGCACGTCTGCTTGGCCTGTTCACCCAGACCGGAATCCTGTGGCACGACTGCACAAAAGACACCGGAACCGGTGTGACGGTTTTGGATTCAGTGGAAGAATCAATCGCGCAGCTCCGGTCGGGTAGCGCCCTCGCCGAGCCGAATCTCTTCATCACCCACCCCTTGACTTGGAGCGCGATGAGGCGCGTCAAGGACGGATACTACCGATTTTTGATCGCCCCAGATCCGACAACCGATGAGGCCAAAAGCCTGTGGGGAATCCCGGTCCTGACCACAGTCAAATGTCAGTTGGGTCAAGGGATTCTGCTCGACACCACCAAATACGGCCACGTCCTGGTCCGCGAAGCCCTCACCATGAGAACAGGTTTGGACGCAGGCGACCTGACTGCCAACCTCGTCCGCCTGGTCATCGAGGAACGATTCACGCAGGCCATCGTCCGCCCGTCCGCGGTGTGCGCCATCGGACAGCTGCCGTACTCGGGCGGCTCGTAGAACGTGTGGGTGGTCGGCGTCGACCGCGGCTCAAAGGTGGTCTTGGCGGATTCCCTGCGGCGGCCGCAGTCCGCCGGCCACCCACACCACAACCAATCACGGCCCAGGAGGTCACCGTGCCCACCAAGCGCCGCACACCAGACGCCTACCAACTGCTCGACACGCCCCACTTCCCCGGCTACGCGCAACGCCTGCGCCAGCTCGGCGCGTTCGACGGCCTGGACGATGAAGACGCCAGACAAGTCGTCGGCGTGATCATGACCGACCAGATGCGTGTCGGTTGGCACGGCTGGACCGACGGACCACGAGAACCGCGCGACGTCCGGCTCGCGTTGCAGCAGCGCGCCGCCAACGTGGGCGCCGGCTGCGACGTCCGCCGGTGGCACGACCGCGCCAAAGTGTCGAAGGCGCTCGGGATAGCAGCCGACGCGCTCAACATTTTCGACGCCGAGCCGAGCCAATACATGCTTTAGTTGTGCGCTCTAGGCCCGGCCATGCCGGGGTCAGCAGGCGTTCTGATCTGCTCGAAAGCAACCCGGTTCGGTAACGACGCGATGGGTGTCGCCGCTCCGGCAGTGTCTGGAGCCTCGTTACATGTCCGGGATCGTCTGGCTGACGTACGTCTCCCAGGTGGCGATCTGGCCGCCCTCGAGCATGGCGGCCTGCGTCTCAGGGTCGCCCAGGAACCCCTGCTGGACCTGGCCGAACTTCGTCCAGTCCTCGGAGCTAGCGAGCACGGCGATCGTGTTGGTCTCCTGCCCCCCGATCATGGTCGCCAGCACGGTCACGTTCTCGGCGCCGTGCTTGCGGGCGAGGTCACACGCCTTCTTGAGTTGCTTCTGCACGTCATCCCACTTGACGCCCGGCCTCGGGTGGACTGTCGTTAACTGGACGATGGTCATCTTGGAGCCTCCCTAATGTGTTGCAGGCGTCCCGCGCGGGTTTGCAAAGGCCGCCACACCGACGTTGCACCCGGTGCCACAGCCCGAAGGTGCGGCTTGGCCGGCCAATGACCGGGCAGTGGTTGGTGGGTTTTCGTCACGGACCACAAGTTAGACCTCTTCCAACGGTTGCACAGGTGCTTGACAGAAGAGATGACGAAAGTCCCTGGCGCACACAGCCAACGCCGGTCGGTCAGGACATCGCCGAGCTGCCGATGGCCAGCGGCGACCTGGGCCATGGCGGCATGTAGGCACAGGGTGGTCCGCTCACCGGACCAGTCGACCCGGTTTCGACATCCGGTCGCCGCCTTGAGCCGCCGCGCTGGACTGGCAGGAAAGGCGACGCCAAAGCCGACGCGAAAGCCGCCACAGCAGCGGGGACAGCAGCGGGCAAGGTGGGTCCCAAAGCAGCGGCCCACAGCCGACGCACGGCAGCGGCCACGCCGAGGCCCAAAGCCGCAACCCACGCGATCGTCGATCGGGATCACTGGTAATGGACGATCGTCCATTACCGGCGTCGGCACTACGATGGCTCGCCGGCCATCCGCCGCAGAAATAGTTTGCTAGAAAGATGCAGCGCGAAAGATGCAGCGCGAAAGCTGCCGCGCCGGGACTGGTATCACCGCCGCAAAGACGTCCTGACCAGCGGGTATACACCATCAAAATCACAAAACGCGACGCCCTCGCGCGATGCGCCGACATCGCCGGTTTTAGCCAACGCCGATTTACTGTCTTTTGTCCCGAGGTTGTCTTGCCTTAGGCGACGCGGTCGCCGTGCAGGTCGAGATACCGGAGTTCGCCCACGTCAATCTCGCCCACGTCAATCCTCCCGCCACAGGGCTACCAGCCGGTAACCTACGTAAGCGTAGGTTACCGGCCGGTAATTGTCCTGTCGACACGCGTCTTGCGCGAGCGGATCGGCCGTTTCCCTCGTTTAGCCGTATTCGTCCTAGTCGTCTTCGTTGCGACACGGTCATCTTCCGGCTGTCCCGCCCATGCCAACATATGTAGGCCAACCAATGTTGACACACGCTGCCGCATGCGCCCATAATTGGTGCCAACAAGTGTTGACATCCCAATCGAACGCAGGGGTCAAATCATGAATGTCTCGGCAGATCCAGGGCGAGGTCGCGTGGCAGCGTGGCGAACGTTCCGCGCGATCCTGATTGCCCCGTTCACCGTCGCGGTGGTGATCCCCGCCGTCATCACGCTCACCAGCGGGGCCCGTACCCTGCCGGGATTGCCGACCTGGCTAACCGCAGCCGCACTCGTCGTAGGGGCTGTGTTGATCGCGCTCGGGATCGCCCTGCTCGCCTGGACCGTGTCGCTGTTTCACACCACCGGCAAGGGCACCCTGGCCCCGTTCGACCCGCCGAAGCGCCTGGTCGTGCGCGGGCCGTACCGCCATGTCAGAAATCCGATGATTACCGGGGTAGTCAGCGTCCTGCTCGGCGAAGCACTTGCCCTCCAATCCCTCAGCCTGCTCATCTGGGCGGCGACATTCCTGTTGTTCAACATGATTTACTTCCCGCTCGTCGAAGAGCCCGGCCTCAGCAAGCGGTTCGGCCCCAGCTACGACGAATACCGCCGCAACGTGCCGCGATGGCTACCTCGAGCCCGAGCATGGAGCCCGCCAGCAGATCGGTAACCCAGACCGCCTATCGGCTGCCCGGTTCGGCGAGCGCTCCGACAACCCGGGGGCGCCGCCGCACTGTCCGCGACGGATTCCCAGGCCATGCTTCAGGTGGCATCGGGATCCTGTTGCCGCCGAGTTGGTATCGCGGTCGTCGCGCCCGGGTCACCCACTGTGGTCGGGTGCGTGGGCCCCGCAGCGCTCGCGGGTGGTGGGCGCAGTTCATCGATCTTGCGGTCTTCGCGTGGTGACGGCGCGGCGGCGTCGCTGCGCTGCGCCGGCGACGCTGCGTTGCGGGCGGCGCTGTTCACCGGGTTCTTCGCCGTCGAGATCCGCGTGGTCGGCGGTTCGCCGCCACCGGCGCGGGCGTTCGGCATCGGATCGGTCGTTGCGACCGACGGCGGGTTCGCCTGCCACGACGTGATCTCGGGCGGGGAGGAACCCTCGACGACCGGATGGGTGGGGTCATGGGGCGGTCGCGGCCAGGCCGACAGCGGCGCGCCGGCCCCTACGAGAGCCTCCTCCGGCTCCGGCTCCGGCTCCGGCGCCGCCAGCTGCCTACGCCGGTCGCGCAGATCGATCTCGTCGAGCCCGATCCGGTTGTGCAGCCGCTTCATCCACCGCGGCGCCCACCAGCACTCGTCGCCGAGCAGCTTCATCACCGAGGGCACCAGGAACATCCGGACCACCGTCGCGTCCAGCAGCAGCGCGGTGATCAGGCCGAACGCCAGGTACTTCATCATCACCAGGTCGGAGAACACGAACGTGCCCGCCACCACCGCGAGGACCAACGCCGCCGCGGTGATCAGGCGGCCGGTGGTCGCGGTGCCGATGCGGATGGCCTCCGCCGTGGACATGCCGCGCCCGCGCGCCTCCACCATGCGGGACACGAGGAACACCTCGTAGTCGGTGGACAGGCCATAGACCACGGCGATGATCAGGCCGATCACCGGGGCGGTCAGCGGGGTCGGGGTGAAATTCAGCCACTTCGAGAAGTGGCCGTCGACGAAGATCCACGTCAGCACGCCCAGCGTCGAGCCCAGCGTCAGCGCGCTCATCACCGCTGCCTTGATCGGCAGCACCACCGACCCGAACGCCAGGAACATCAGCACCGTCGACGTGGAGATCAAGATGACGACCATCAGCGGCAGCTTGGCAAAGATGCTCTGGATACTGTCCTGTTCGAGGGCGGGTGTGCCGCCGACCCACAAGGTCTGGCCGCGCTGCGGCGAGATCGACCGTAGCTCGGCGATCTTTGTGGCTGCGTCATTGCGGTTCACCAGGCCGCTTTCGATGATCCGCACCGACGGATCTTTCGATGCGCCATCGAGGTAGGGGCGTTCCTTCCACATGTTGGCCGGGTTGCGGTCTGGGTCGATGAAGCCCGCAATGGTCATCGCCTTACTGCGGACCAGCCCGACCTGATCGTCGGTGAGCGGGCTGTGGTCGGTGCGCTGGATCACCAGCGTCAGCGGCTCGGTGCGGAACCCGGTGAAAATCCGGTCGAACTCCTCCTGCGCCTGGCGCACCGGGTTGGTCGGCGGCAGGTACTTTTCGCTGATGCCACCCAGGGACAGTTTGCCCAGCGGGACGATCAGCAAGATCATGATGATGACGATCGGGCTGGCAAACACGATCGGCCGTTTCATCACGCGGTTGACGAGCTTGCCCCAGAACCCGTTCTCGACCTCTTCGCGGGTCTTGGTCTTCTGCACACGCGCGCCCAGCCAGTGCAGCCACCAGTTGGTGGGTTTCCAGTTGCGGAAGAACGGCACCCGCAGGAACGTGTACACGCCCAAGGCGTCGACGTGGCGGCCCAGGATCCCCAGGCAGGCAGGCAGCACGGTGATCGACAGGATCGCCGACAACATGACCGACGCGATCATGGCGTAGGTCAGTGATTTGAGGAAGCCCTGCGGAAACAGCAACAAGCCGACCGCGGACGCCACGATCAGCACGGACGAGTACGTCACGGTTCGCCCGGCCGTCATCACCGTGTGGCGCACCGCGGTTTCGGTGTCGCGGCCCTCGGCGATCTCCTCGCGGAAGCGGCTGACCACGAACAGGCCGTAGTCGATCGCGATGCCCAGGCCGATCAGTGTGACCACCGGCTGCGCGAAGTAGTGCACCGGCCCGGATATCGCGACGCACCGCAAAATGCCCAGCGAGCCGGCGATGCTGAGCCCGCCGACCGTCGCCGGCAGGCTCGCCGCGACCACACCGCCGAACACGAAGAACAGCACGACCGCAACCAGCGGCAGGGCGAGCACTTCGGCCCGTTTCTGGTCCGCGCCGATGGTCCCGGTCAGCTCGTTGGCCAGCGGTTGCAAACCGGCCAGTTTCACGTCGACGCCCGGGATGGCGAAGTCGTGCTGGACCACCTTGTAGTTGTTGAGGATGGTGTCGTCGTCGTTGCCCTTGAGCTGAATCGACATGAACGCGTGCTTCTTGGAGGCGTCGGCCATCTTGCTCAGCAGATCGGGGCGCTTGAAGTAGCCGACCGAGCGGAGGATCTGGTTCGGGTGGTCTTTTTCGACTTGGGCGAGGTTGTCGAGGATCTTCTTGTCGAAACCCGGGTCGTCGACGGTCTTGCCGTCCGGGGCGGTGTAGATGGCCACGATGTGGCCCGAGGTGTCGCGGCCGTACACCTGGTCACCCAGGCGCGACGCCTTGGCTGACTCGCTGGTGTCGTCGTAGAAACCGCTCTGGGTGACATGTGAACCCAGACTCAGGCCGAACGCGCCGCCACCCAGGCACAGCGCCACCATGACTCCGATCACGATGAATCGGTAGCGGTATACCGTTCGACCCCACCAGGCGAA
This sequence comes from uncultured Actinomycetota bacterium, assembly GCA_963811535.1. GTDB lineage: Bacteria > Actinomycetota > Actinomycetes > Mycobacteriales > Mycobacteriaceae > Mycobacterium. Next base: position 364,089 of record CAWERF010000007.1, read on the forward strand.
AACGTTGGCTCCTAACTTCTGTGCCTCTGCGACGACCCGCGCATCCAACCACGCCAGTTGTCATGGGCGCGAGGTTTAGTGAGGACTTCGGCTGGACTGGCTGTAGGCAAGCCTCCCGTTCGTGCAGCGGATCTGGGCCGACCAGCGATAACGGGTCCCCCAAAAATAAAGCGTCTATCAGGGCGACGACTCCATCATTTCCGACACTAGCGGGCCCAGCCCGCATGTTCGCGAAATCCACGATCGGGTAGGTTCTGGTGTGGTCTGAGATGTCCACAACTTTGATGCGCGAGCAATAGCAGGCCAAGGGCGCCACGCGCGAATTCGAAGTGCCCATCCTCATCTCGGCGCTGGGTCCCGAGGGCCTCGACGTCGCCACCGGGCTGGCCGACGGGCTGTTCACCCGTCAACGGCCAGACCGGCTTCGCCGCGCAGTTCGACTGGGCCGCGCTCGGCGTGCACGGCACCGTCCTGGCCGATGGCGAACCCCTGGATTCGCAGCGGTTACAGGCCGCCGCGGGACCCGGGAAACGCGCTGGCCTACCCAGCCCAGCGTCGGTAGCGGGCCGCCGCAGTGGGCCAGGATCAGCCGCAGAGTTGGGTGCCGCTGGAACAGGCCGGTGTAGAGGCCGTTGGTGATGTTGCGTGCGGTGTCGAACGGGAACTCGACGATCGAGCTGGGCCGGCCGAATCCCAGCACGTCGATGCACGGGGAGTCCACCGGGTGCACGAACACCGGCACCTGGCGGCGCTCTAGCTCGGCTAGCACCGGCTCCAGGAACGGATCGCCGAAGTAGTGACCGGCCACATTCGAGGTCAGCACCACATCGTCGAGGCGCAGCTCGTCGAGCGCGTACGCAAGTTCGGCCAGGGCTTTTTCGGGACCGTCGGCGGGCAGGTTGGCGAAGGCGCCGAACCGGCCCGGATATCTGGCGATCAGCTCGGCGTTGCCCTCGTTGATCATCCGGCACAGCCGCGTTCCGAACGCCGGGTCGTCATCGGATCCGGCCAAGGCCATCGGCATCGACACCACCTGGGTGGCGATGCCCTGCCTATCCATGTAGGCGAGCGCCTCCTCCGGTGTCCAGCGCACCGAAATCTTGTAGCCCCCGGTGGGTTTGAAGCCCGTCGCCGCCACCTCCGCGGCAGCGTCATCAGGCATCGCGTGCGTGTGAACGTCAATGCGTTGACTCGGCATCCCGCCACTCCTCCCGGGCAGTGGTCGCTGGCCTTTCTTGGTGCGCACCGACGGTAGCAATAAACAGACTTGTTTCGCAGATGGCGCCCAAACGTGCTGCGCCGGATGACAATCAGGTGCGTGTCCGCCGGGAACGTAGCCGAGGTGCTTTTGAACGGCATGGGCGTTGCCCGACGGCAGCCGCCGTGACGGCAGCACAACTGCTGAGAACCACGCCGCTGCAGAACGCGTGACGTAATCGCTGGGTGTTTCGGTCTATTCAGCAGGCGCGGGCTATCCGGCGCTATTGGATCGGGCATGCTCTCGCCAATCGATTTTGGCGGGGAACGCCGAAGGCCGGGAGCCACAGCCACCCCACAAGCACCCCACAAGTAGGGTGGGCCGCACTGCCTACCTGTGCGGGCTCATGTCGATTCCCCACGTATGTGCCGCCCCTTGGCCAGACCGGGGCCATCTACATGCACGGACAGCTCGCTGGGGACGGCACCGGAGCTGTCGGCGGCCCAGGACGACGTCGACTGGCGCGCCGAGGCGTCCGCCAAGCCGCCAAAGGAGCGCTCGCTACCGGGAATCGTGTGGGCAGGCGAGCAGTTGAACCAGGATGTGCGGTCCGTCACAACAGCGTGTCTCCCCCGCGGGTCACCAGACATGCACGGGTGGGATCGGCTAGGGTCAACCCACGCCGAACCGGTCCGGCCGTGACGACGCGGTCCCTGGATTCACCGTCCTTAGCAGCGCCGATCGAGCAGGCCGTCCCCAACCGGCCGTCTCGTCCGCCTCGAATGCGCAAGCGAACACAGCTGGTTCACGCTGGTATCGACCACCCGCGGATTGAGGAGCGACACCAATGATTCACCACAACGCGACCGGCACCTCACATCTTCGCGCCGCGCCCACCGGGTGCGGTCGGGGCGGCGATGGACAGCTGGGTCTGGACGTCTCGCCCACACTGCGTGACCGGCTGGCCCGGGAGGCCGCGGAGCGCGGGATGCGGCTGGAGGACTGGGCCGTGCTCAAGCTGGGCGTCGATGCTGGCAGCCGTGCCGCACGCGTGTCACTTGCGCACGCTCGGCCGGTGCCGCCCTGGCAGACGCGCTGCTGATCGGGGTCCGTTCCCCGGCGCAGGTACTCGCGTTGCTGGCGCCGCCGGGCCCAGCGGTCAGTCCGAGGTGACATCGCGGGAAAACACCGCGCCGCGGGGTGGCGGGCCGCACCGAGTCGCCGTGCACCGGGGTTCAGCCCGATCCCGCTCCATCCCAGGTGATCGAGATCTATTGACTATGCGCAGCAACAGCTCTTAGTTCCAAAATTCGGCGTTAACGGTCGTTGCGTCACTGACTGCGTACTCCGCTGAGTACTTCTCGCTCCGCGACGCCGAATACAGGCCGAATATAGGTAGTCGACCAATCGTGTCACGCGCGTCTGCGGTTGTAGGCCAGCGAAGCACACCTTCGCGACCTACTGCGGACGGTAGGTGGAGTGCGGCAGCGCGTCCCCCGATTCCGTTGTCTCGAATCGACAGGTCTGAGGGGCTGAGCGTGTTTATGGTCTTGGGGTGTCTTGCGTTTGGGCGCCCGGTGGATGTTCATCGACCGATGCCGCGAACACCTGGCTGGCCGCAGCGCCGAACCCTTCGGGTTGCCCTACCGCCGCGAAGGTTTTGCCGACCTCGGCAAGCTCGTAGGACCACCGCCAGCCCTTCTCGTGGCTCTGCTGTTGGGCTTGCAGCCACGCCAGGGCAAGATGGGGTTGGCTTATCGCCCATTCGTTTACAAGTTCGTTGTCGACTCCGTAGGCGGCAGCGGTACGTCGGATCGAAACTAGCAATGCCGCAGTCGTCTTGGTCCACGCCGCGTATGTCATCTTCAGCGCTGATGCGGCCGGCGGCGCACTGGTGAGGCTGACCGCGTCGAGCGGGGAGCCGGCAAACAGGTTCGCGACCTCACCGTCGTCGCCGGCCAGATAGAGCCGGGTCGTGCCTGGTGTGACGGTGGGCGGGCCGATGATGCCACCATCCACGTGGCGGGCGCCGCAGCTGGTGACGGTGCGCCCGATGAGCACCGACGTCTGGGGGCTAATGGCGTTGGCGTCCACCACGATCCCGCGGAAGCCCGCCAACTGTCGGGCCACTTCGAGCGCGGCGTGCGGCGGGCAAATGGAGAACACAATGTCGGTGTGGGCCAGCAGCTCGGCAAGGTCGTCGAACGGAGTTAATCCGGCCTGCTCGGCGCGTTGCAGGGTCGCTTCGCTTCGGCCGGTGCGCAACCAGCCGACCTGGTGGCCGCGACCGACCAGACAGGCGGCGACGGCCGCGCCCATGGCGCCGGGATGGAGGACGGCGAGCACCCGCTTGCCGATCAGTGGCCGACGGCGACGGGGGTGCCGGCGTTTTCCCCACGCCGGATGAACAGGGCCGGCAGCGCTCCGACGCCGGCGGCGGTGGCGATGATGAGGTCGTCGCGGTCGTGGTCAAACTCGCCACGCAGCGCCGTGCCGAGGATCTGTTCGGATGCGCCGAACCCGTACGCCTGCGCCGTATCGAAGAAGTTGACGCCCAGTTCGCGGGCACGGCGGATGGCGGTGATGGCCGCGTCCTCGTCGACGTGACCCCACTCTCCCCCAAGCTGCCACGTGCCGAAGGCGATGCACGAGACGCGCAGTCCGCTGCGTCCCAATGTCGTGGTTTTCACTGGGCCTCCGATCAGTTCATTATGGACAGCGTGCGCCTTCGGTCATCGGTGTCGCTACCGCTAATGCCCATCAGTGCATCCGGGCAGCGGGCGTCTGCACGCACCCGCCAGCTGTAAATTAATGCCCCGTGCGGCAACTTCCGGCTAACGGGAATGCAGACAGGACCCTGCACTGCGAAGCTGGCCTCATGGTGCCGGGAGTGACACGATGCGCTGTCTAATCGTCGATGACAGCGCCGACTTCGTCGACGCCGCGCGCGGTCTGCTCGAGCGCGACGGCATCGTCGTCGTCGGCGTGGCCTCGAGCGGCACCGAGGCGCTTGCGCGCTTTGAGGAACTGCGGCCCGATGTGACCCTGGTCGACATCGACCTCGGCGGCGAAAGCGGCTTCGACGTCGTCGATCAACTGGACCGGACCGCTGCGTCGTGGCCCTCGTCGCTGATACTGACTTCTACCCACTCCCTGCAGGACTTCGCCGACATGGTGGCGGCAAGCCCGGCGCTGGGTTTCCTGTCCAAGTCGGCGCTCTCGGCTGACGCCGTTCGTGACCTCGCGCGGGGGTCAACGGGCTTCGAAGAAGGTGCTTACCCCCGTTAGGACGGGGCGGTGGTCGTCGTGCCTGGCCCGACACCTCGAAACCAAAGCGGTCCAACAGTCGGTGGTGTCACCGTTGGTGAACGATGTGCGCATTAGTGTCGAAACGAGCGATACAGCCTTGGCCAGGTCGTGGCCAGCAGTGCACAGCGTCGTGCAACGAACGGCACAACCAGCACCGCCCGTCGCGGTGCCCAGCCCGAGGATTGCAGCTGGCAGGTAGCGCGGTGTCGGGCTGGCGGGCAGCGTTGATGGGCGTCAGCGTTGACGACAAGGGTGAGTCTCGCGCGCGATGGTGGGTGCCATGCACATGGTCGCCTCACGCGAACGAACTCAACTATCCACGGCCCGGCAGTCAGTCGACGCCGCCGGAGGCCCACGCTCGGGTGTGAAGTACGCGGTCGAGGCGGCGATCGGAACGTTCTCTCTGGTATTCACGGTCGGCACCGCGCAGCCGGAGTCGCACGACGACATCTGCTGCGGCGCGCCACGCCGCAGCAATTCGACCGAAGGGAGAAGCCATGCACCGCGTCCTCGGACGACTAGTCATCTGGCTCGCTGAAATCCTCGACCGCAGCCTGTTAACGGTCCCGGATCTCGACGAGCCGGTGAGCCCACACCTGCCCACACCCCATTTGACTCACTGAAAGGCACGACACATGACCGACGCACGACCCGCACCGACCACGACGGATGCCGGTATTCCGGTTGAGAGTGATGAGCATTCGTTGACCATCGGTCCGGACGGCCCGATTCTGTTGCATGATCACTATTTGATTGAGCAGATGGCGGCGTTCAATCGTGAGCGGGTGCCCGAGCGCCAGCCACACGCGAAGGGCAGCGGTGCTTTCGGGCGCTTCGAGGTCACCCACGATGTGAGTGCCTTCACCAAGGCGGCGGTGTTTCAGCCGGGCACCGTCACCGAGACGGTGATTCGGTTTTCCACGGTGGCCGGCGAGCGGGGCAGCCCAGACACCTGGCGTGACCCGCGCGGCTTTGCGCTGAAGTTCTACACCACCGAGGGCAACTACGACATCGTGGGCAATGACACCCCGGTGTTCTTTCTTCGCGATCCGCTCAAGTTCGGCCATTTCATCCGTTCGCAGAAGCGCCGCGCAGATAGCAACCTGCGCGATCACGACATGCAGTGGGACTTTTGGACGCTTTCGCCCGAAACCGCGCACCAGGTCACCTGGTTGTTCGGTGATCGGGGCATCCCGCGCAGTTGGCGGCACATGAATCTCTACAGCGGGCATACCTTCATGTGGGTCAACGCCGCCGGGGAGAGGGTGTGGGTGCGCTATCACTTCATCACCGATCAGGGCATCGAAAACTTCACCCAGGCCGAGGCTGACGCGCTGGTGTCGATCGACACCGACTATCACACCCGTGACCTGTTTGAGGCGATCCAGCGCGGGGACTACCCGAGCTGGACGCTGAAGATGCAGATCATGCCGTTCGATGACGCCAAGACCTATCGGTTCAACCCGTTTGATTTGACCAAGGTGTGGCCCCATGCCGACTATCCGCTGATCGAGGTGGGCCGGCTCACCCTGGACCGCAACCCCACCGATCAGCACAGCCAGATCGAACAGGGTGCCTGGGAGCCCAGCAACCTGGTGCCCGGGATCGGACCCAGCCCGGACAAGATGCTGCTGGGCCGGATGTTCGCCTACGCCGACGCGCACCGCTACCGGATCGGCCCGAACTACAACCAGCTGCCGGTCAACGCGCCCCGCTCGCCGGTGCACAGCTACAGCACGGCCGGCCACATGCGCTATCAGCCCGCGCCCGACCCGGTGTATGCGCCCAACTCCAAGGGTGGACCGCAGGCCGACACCGCCCGCTACGGCCAGCCCGCGGGCTGGCACACCGACGGTGACATGGTGCGCACCGCCTACACCCTGCGCGCCGCCGACGACGACTGGGGCCAGGCCGGCACCCTGGTCCGCGAGGTGATGGGCGACGCCGAACGGGACCGCTTGGTGGACAACGTTGTCGGTCACCTGCTCAAGGGAGTCAGCGAACCGGTCCTGCAACGCGCCTTCGACTACTGGCGCAACGTCGACACCGACATCGGCAACCGCATCGAAAAAGGCGTCCGCGCCGGCTGACCACGGACAAGCCACAACGCTGATTGAGGTCGGCGATGGGTAAGCGCGACGACTCCTTCACTTACCCCACATCGCCGTTCAACATGTCTGGGGCGTTCAGCGTGTCGGGTCGAGCGTGACCTGACCGTGTCGTGATAACCGCAGCCAATCGGAGGGTGCGCAATGGACCACATGCATTTGGACGGACGCTCCTTCACAGTTGCCGCATTTGTCATGGCAGCGCTCGCCGGGTGCGAAAAGCTCGCGAACGGTGCCCACTCCCCAACCACTGCGCACCGCGACGGTCCCGATCCAAACGAAACATACGTGCTCCCCCGCGACTAGGGCGTGTCTCCCTAACGTGACCGCGGTTGTGGGTGAGCGTTATCGGTGTGACTCGTGATGCGGTGTTGACCGATGGGCAGTGGAGTGTGATTGAGCCGTTGTTGCGGTGTTCGGATGGGGTGCGGGGGCGCCCGTTTCGGGATCACCGTCAGGTGATCGAGGGGATCGTCGACCGGTACCGCTGCGGGATCGCGTGGCGGGATCTGCCTGCGGATTTCGGTCCCTGGCAGACAGTGTGGAAGCGCCATCGCCGGTTCGCCGGCGATGGCACCTGGGACGCCATCTTGACCAGGTTGTTGACCCTGGCTGACGCTGAAGGCGTTATCGATTGGTCGGTGGCTGTGGATTCGACGATCTGCCGGGTGCATCAGCACGGCGCGAGCCTGGCGCGCGACACAGGGGGCACTGTCGAATTACACGAATTTGCTCGATGAACCCGCCGACCATGGTGTGGGCCGCTCCCGCGGTGGGTTGAGCACCAAGATCCACCAACTGTGCGGCGGCCACGGTCTGCCGCTGGTGGTGCTGATCGGCCCTGGTCATGCGCATGATTGGCCGGTGTTCACCGTGTTGATGGATCAGCTGCGGGTGCCACGGCTGGGCGGGGGCCGGCCCCGTACCCGGCCTGTTGCGGTGCTGGGTGATAGGGCCTACTGCGCGGGCGAACCGGACCCATCTGCGGTCCCGGGGCATCGAGGCGGTCATCCCTGAACCGTCCGACCAGATCGGTCATCGCAAGCGTCGTGGCCGCCAAGGCGGCCGCCCGATCACACTCGACGCCCAGAAATACAAGCGCCGCAACGTGATCGAACGATCCTTCAACATCATCAAGAATTGGCGCGGCCTAGCAACCCGCTACGACAAGCTCGCCATCACTTACCGCGCCGCCGCACTCCTCGCAGCAATCTGCACGTGGCTACGACATTTAAGAGACACGCCCTAGCCGCGAAGCCCCGTGTCCTGCGTGATTCAGCGCTGCGCTGAACGAAGCCAGCCCGGCGCTGTCCATCGCTAGCAAGATGACCCTGTTGCCTTGAACTCATCACGAAGTTCGACACGGATGATGCTCATGCGTTCCAGGCGACGTCGAAGCTACGATGCGGCATGCCGTTTGAAGCGCACGATGTCCTTCCATGGGCTTTGTTTAGCGTCCACGAGATCGAAGTCGGCGGCCTCAGCCACCTGACGCAAGGTTTGCACACTGAGGCGGTCGGGATCAGGAAACATTTCCAGGAACACCAGCAGCCCGCCGGGCTTGAGGACGCGGGCAACGGAGCGCACACATGCCGACTTGTCGGGCACTTCGCCGAGCACCGCGGCCAGGAAGGCAACGTCGAAAGAGCCGTCTTGGAAGGGAAATTCCTCGCTCGCCTCGCCGGTGTGGAATCCGACGTTGCGGTAGCCGGCGCTGTCGAGCTTACGGCGTGCCTTCTCGAGCATCTCAGCCTGCACATCGAACAATTCGAGGTGGCCACTGCTCAACCGGCGAGCAATCTCCACGCTGAAAAACCCGGGACCGGGCCCCAGTTCGAGGACCTGCTCGGAACCGGTCAGCGCAAGACTGTCGATGATCTCTTCGGGGTTGACCCACAGCCGGCGCAACCGATTGTCGAGAATAAACGCCATCTGGTGAGGGAACGGCCCGTTGCGGCGAACGTGCTCCGCCAACGCATGCAGCCAGCTTTGTGCCATCGCCTGCTCCTATCGCCCTATTGATCATCGGACGGCCTTCGCAGGTTAGGTTACCCTAACGTCGACATCTCTCCCGTCTCCACCACAGCGCCCGCCGCAGACCGAAACGGCAGAATAACCGCCGCGGCGCGAGTAGTTGTGGCGGCCCGACCATCGTAGCTACTGCAATGCAACGGTAGAAGAGCTACAATTGCTACATGGCCGCAACCGACGCGTCTCAGTACGACATAGCCGAGCACCGCGACCACGTCGAGGTTCGCGGCGTCAGTCGCCGCTACGTGGCTGAGGCGCTGTCGCTGCTTGAGAAGGTCCGGGCCGTGCAGGCTGACCATGCGGCGGCGACCCGGGAGGACCTGTTGCAGGCGTTGATGGTTCAGAACGTCAGCCTCACCCCGCCGGCGACGCTTGCACAGGCGCAGCGGCTGGCGACCCGCCGCGCGGCGCTTCTCGCGACACCCGTGCTGACGCATGAGTCGCTGCGGGAGTTGCGCGGCGACGCTCGGGTGTCGAGCACCCGAACGTGGGTGACCCGGCGCAGGGACGCCCGTGAGCTGTTCACCGTCACCTACAACGGCCGCACGTTGATACCGGCGTTTCAGCTTGACGACCATGGCGAGCCGCGCGCCGAGCTGCAGCCGATCCTGTCCACACTGATCGACGCGGGTGTCCGCGGCTGGTCACTGTGGACGTGGCTGACGACTCCTACGAGCTTTCTATCGGGAGGGATTCCCGAACAGGTGGCCCGGGCCGCCCCGGCGCGAGTGTTGCGCGCGGCCGAACGTTTCGCGGTGTCACCGGCCGCGTAGCCGCGGCCCAACCCGCATGCCCGCCCCGCCGCCGCCGCAAGACATCGACTGCCCGGATCCCAACGGCTGCATGGTCGCGCGGGCATTGCCGCGCCTGCGCGTCGCCGCCCTAGCCGAACGAACTGCTCTGTACCGCGTGTACAGCGCGGCGTGGGGCTACGACGAGCACAATCCGGGCTACGGCGACGCACGGTTCTCGCCGATCGACGACCCGGCCACCGGCGGGCGGCTGCCCAGCATGTATCTGGCTGCCACCACCGCCGCGGCGCTGCTCGAGACGGTGTTCCGCGACGTCCACCACCACAGCGGCAGGACCGTGTATGAGCGGGACCTGCGGGAACAGCTGCTGGCGCACCTGCGGGTGCCGGCGGTGGCGGCGCTGGGAGACCTCAGGGATCCCGAGCTGAACCGAATAGGGTTGCAGCGCAGTGAGATTGTGTCCAGTCCAGCCGAACACTACCCGTGCACGCGGCGGCTGGCCATCGCCGCCCTACGCCAGCGGCGCGGCCAACGCACACTGCAGGGACTCATCTGGCATTCCCGCCAGGCCGAGCTCGCCGGTGCGGCGCCGGCGGAGGTGATCGTGCTGTTCGGACAGCCGCGCTACTCGTCGCGCCGGGGCAGCTGGCGGCTGTTTGGCCCCGGCGCACGAAATCTCTATGAAGGCGCGGGGCGGCTGCTGGTCGATGAGATCGCCGAAAGCCTGGATGCGGTGATCGAGCCGGACGCGCTGCCATGATGTCGCGGCTCTCGTTACGTTGACCGAAAACGGGTCAAGGATACGGCGGCTCAACGCATTGCGCCCGGCGTGAGGTCGCGAAGTTCGGCGGCGAGGTTGGCCCGGGCGCGTTGTTCCCACTGGTGGCGCCCCACGGGTGTGCGGTACAGGGCCGGTGCGGCCAGCAGCGCGCTGATGATCCGGGCGCGGCCCGCGCGGAACGCGTCGTCGGAAACGTGGGCGTACTCTGCCCGCACGGCGGCGGTATTGCGGCGGTAACGCTCGGGCTCGACGGCCAGGATCGCCAGGTCGGCGTCGGAGAGGGTTTCGCCGTTGCGGTCACCGGCGAGCGGGTCGTGTGCGGCGGTCAGGCGCACCAGGCGGGCCACCTCGGCGACGAGGCCCGAAGCCACCCCAAGGCCGGTGAGCTCGGCTTCGGCGCGGCGTGCGCTGCGCTCCTCGTCGTCGGGGGCGCCGACGTAGACGGCGTCGTGATACCACGCGGCCAGCCGCACCGCGTCGGGATCGGTTGCGTGGGCGGCGACTTCATCGACGCGGGAGAGCACGTCGCGCAGGTGATCGGTGGTGTGGTAGCGGCGGTGCGGTTCGGCCCAGGAGGCCAGCAGCGCCCGGCCGGTGTTGCGAGCGTCTACTGATGTGTGGGGTCGGATCAAGGCCTGCCAGGCTTCGAGCAGGTCCGAGTGGGCTGTGTCTGTCATGGTCGGTGCCGAAGGTCGATTCGGACCCACATATTGTCGCGAACACGCGCGAACCGGCAAGGTGGCACATCAGCCCCACCCGCCCCCGCCTCCCTAGGCGGCCGCTGCCACACACTGGCACAGACGGCTCCGCGCGACCGCCGTAGTCAACCTGCAGTACACATGTCTGGGCGGGCGAAAGAACGTAACCGGTCGCGGCTCCTGCCAGCTTCCATTTGGTGGAAACGCGGGCACAATCCCCGACGGACGCGCTTTCACGCCGTTTGGCGTGCACTGTCGCCGGCGGTGGCCGAGAACAAGGTGCCGCTGACCGTCCGCGCAGGGTCGGACTACAAGAGGACGACGAGCGCGGCAACGTCCTCGGGTTGGATCCGTGACTTGCAGATCATCGCCACCCACGATCGCAGCTCACGATGAACGTTTGACCGCAGCGTTACCAGCCGGCGCGGCGGCGGCTGATATGAATTTGCTGATGGGCGCACCACTGCAGTTTCAGCCGGAGGAGAAAGTTGCTTCACTGTACTGAAGTCCGTAGGTCCTATGGCATCTACCAGCGAACGTCTGCCATGTGGCGACAACATCACGCCAATCGGAATTGAACCCGCGCGCACTGATGTTAGCGGTGTAGGGGGACAGGAGCCCTGGGGACCCACGAGGAGAACTATGACGAAACCCATCCGCGTCGGTGTGCAGTTGTCGCCGGGAGACACTCCGAACGCCAGCCTCGGATACGACACCTTCGTCGCCGATCCCGTCCCGATGAACGTGCCGGGGTCGCTCCCGAACGGCGAGAGCCACATGTTCTCGCCGCTGACGACGACGCTGATCTACGGCCACAATGACGCCGTACTCGTCGACCCGCCGCTGACCACCGACCAGGCCAAGGCGGTCGGCGACTGGATCGAGGCCAGCCGAAAGCGACTCACCCACATCTTCGTCACCCACGGCCACGGCGATCATTGGTTCACCGCCAACGTGCTGGCCGAGCGGTTCGGTGCCCAGGTCGTGGCCTCCGCAGGCACCATCCAGCAGATGCATAACAACGTTTCCGTCCGTGACAGCTTCTGGGACACGCTGTGGCCCGGGCAGATCCCCGCGGCCCCGGTTACCGCGGTCACCGTGCCGGATAACCGTTTCACCCTCGAGGGACACGACCTTGTCATTGTCGAGGTCGGCCACGGCGACAGCGACGACAATGCCGTGCTGCACGTGCCCGACCTCCGCCTCGTCGTGGCCGGCGACGCCATCTACAACGGTGTGCACCAGTACCTTGGTGAGTCGGCCCACGGCGGGCGCGACGCCTGGCGCCAGGCCATCGACACCGTCAAGTCCCTGCAGCCGCGGTGGGTCGTCGCCGGCCACAAGGACACGAACCGCGACGACGCCGCCGCCCGCGTCATTGCCCAGACCCGCCAGTACCTCGACGACGCCGACGACCTCCTGGCGCAGAAGGACACGCCCCAGGAGTTCTTCTTCGCCATGCTCGAATGCTGGCCCGACCGCCACCTGGGCGCAACGACCCTGTGGGCGGGCACCAATGCCATCTACGCATCGCGTGGTCGCGACGACAGCGACGTGCTCGAGGACTCCTTCAACGGGTGGTTCACGCCGTGAGCGACGTAGGAGTGGTCCGTTCACATCGCCGTGCACAAAGCCGCTAGCAAGCTGCCTGGTGAGTACTGCACCGTTGTGAACAGCCGCGCCGGGGCTGGTCGACAGCGCCCGGACGCGGATCACAACCGGCACCGCGAAGGCGAGCGTCGAAGTCAGCGCGCGATGCTTCCCGGGCACGCGTCGCTCCCGAACGGCTAGGGACTCGACTTCACCGACGAGGACGGCGGACGCGGGTTCCCGGTGTTGCCCCGAACATGCTCACCTCTACCGGATGGCGCGACGCCCACGCGGGCACGCTCGCAGCAACGCGCCAAGGCCGCCCGCGACTCCGAGCGATTGGCCAAAGAGATTATGCAGCAGTACCGCAGCCTCCATCACGGTGCCGAGCGCGGCCGCCTCCCCTGCGGCGTTGGCAAGCCGCGACTCAGACATCAAGCGCGCCGATGCCGTGTGCCAATGATCTCGTCGAACCGCTCACGTGCGCTTTGGGGGGCAGTCACACCGCGCGACGGGATCTTGCACCAGACCGCGTAGGACTGTCTTGTCTCACGACACCCATCAGCGTAACTTTGGCATCGGCGCGACCACCTCCAAGGGAGGCATGTCACGATGTCCGCATCACGATGTTCGGGTCGTCTGGCCACCCTACGTCGGTCCATCAAGCCGTCTACTTATGTAGCGTCACTAGCCATTCGCCCCCCGGCCATGTGTTCTCGTGCCACCAGTCGGTTCTCGATTGCTGCCATCAGCTGGCCCCAATTAGGAACTTTGACGCCAACCAGAAGCGATGGATAGGCGTTAGCCGTAGAGACGTATGCGCATCGTTGGTGCTGGTGCCAATGAGGTCGTCGCCACACTCGGTGACGATTGTGTTGCTTCTAACGGTCGTGAAACCTGTTCGCGGAGGACGTTTTTGGACAACTGAGGAGGCCCATTGTGAAACGGCATGCGCCCGGCATTCCCGAGGCGCTGACTTTGCCCAGTGCCAATCGGGGTACCGCTTTTGGCCTCGAGGAACGCCGCGAGCTCGGGCTAACGGGCCGGCTTCCCTCGGCGGTGTTGTCGCTGGAGGATCAGGCCCAACGGTTGTGGGACCAATTACAAGAACTGCCAACGGATTTGGCGCGTAACCTGCTGCTGGAGCAGGTCCACAACCGCAACGAGGTGCTGTATTTCAAGGTGCTTTCGCAACATCTGACCGAGTTGTTGCCGGTGGTGTATGACCCCACAGTGGGCGAGGCGATCGAGAAGTATTCCGATGAGTACCGCGGACAGCGCGGGATCTATCTGTCGATCGACCGCCCCGACGAGATCGCCGAATCCTTCGCCACGCTGCGCCTTGGCCCAGAGGACGTTGATCTGATCGTGTGCAGCGATGCCGAAGAGATCCTCGGCATCGGGGACTGGGGTGTGGGTGGAATCCAGATCGCGATCGGCAAGTTGGCGATCTACACGGCCGGAGCGGGCATCGATCCCTGGCGAGCCATCGCGGTGTCGCTGGATGTCGGGACCGACAACGAGCGCCTGCTGAATGACCCGTTCTATCTCGGCAACCGCCACGCCCGGCACCGCGGCGCCGACTACGACGCGTTCATCGAGAAATACATCGAAACCGCACACCGGCTGTTCCCCAACGCGATGTTGCACTTCGAGGACTTCGGACCCGAGCACGCCACGGCGATCCTGGCCACATACTCCCCGGACTATTGCGTGTTCAACGATGACGTGCAGGGCACCGGCGCGGTGGTGCTGGCCGCGGTTTACTCCGGGCTGCGGGTCACCGGCGCGCGGATGAAAGACCAGAAATTGGTGGTGTTCGGGGCGGGCAGCGCCGGGATCGGCATCGCCGACCAGTTGCGGGACGCGATGATCGCCGACGGCGCCACCGTCGAGCAGGCCCGAGCGCAGATCTGGCCGGTCGATAAGCAGGGGCTGCTGTTTGACGACATCGACGATCTGCGCGACTTCCAGAGGCCCTACGCCAAGAACCGCCAAAGCCTCGGCGCCGCCGACGGGGCCCGGGTCGGGTTGGTCGACACCATCAAGATGGCCTCGCCAACGATCCTGCTCGGCACCTCCACGGCACACGGCGCGTTCACCCGGGAGGTGATCGAGGCGATGGCCGCATCCGCCGAGCGGCCGATGGTGTTTCCGATCTCCAACCCCACCGAGAAGATCGAGGCGATGCCGGCCGACGTGCTGGCCTGGTCGCATGGCGCGGCGCTGGTGGCCACCGGCATCCCGGTCGAGCCGGTCCAATACAACGGGGTGAGCTATCAGATCGGGCAGGCCAACAACTTTCTGGTGTTCCCCGGACTGGGGCTTGGTGTCATCGTTGCAGGCGCGCAGCGGATCACCAAGGCAATGCTGCAGGCCGCCGCCAAAGCCGTTGCCGCCCAAACTGATCCGACGACCACAGGGGCGGCGCTACTGCCGAACGTGAAGAACCTGCGCGCGTTGTCCGCCGTGGTGGCCGAGGCGGTCTGCGCGGCCGCCCAGTCCGACGGGGTGGCGACCAAGACGCCCGACAACGTGGTGCAAGCCATCGCCGAAACCATGTGGCAACCGGAATACGACTGGGGACAGCAGAAATGACGACAGCCGACGCGCCGCAGATACTGAACATCCCGATCGGCATCGATGCCTCCGGCACGCGTCGCGAGACGGATTCGATGGGTGCGATCGAGGTGCCCGCCGACCGGTACTGGGGTGCGCAGACGCAGCGGTCGCTGATCCACTTCTCCATCGGCGGGGATCGGATGCCCAAGCAGGTGTATCACGCCTACGGCTATGTCAAAAAGGCCGCGGCGCGCGTCAACGCCCGCGCGGGTCGGCTGGCGGGCTGGAAAGCCGAACTGATCGGGCAAGTCTGTGACGAGGTGATCGCCGGCAAGCTCGACGAGCACTTCCCCCTCTACGTGTGGCAAACCGGCTCGGGCACCCAGTCGAACATGAACGTCAACGAGGTGATCAGCAACCGTTGCATTCAACTGGTGGGTGGTGAGCTGGGGTCGGAGACCCCGATTCATCCCAACGACGACGTGAACATGGGCCAGTCGTCCAACGACACCTTCCCCACCGCCATGCACATCGCGGCCGTAATGGAGATCAAGACCCGGCTGATGCCGCGGGTGCGCGCCCTGCACCGGGCGATCAGCGTGAAAAGCCAACAGTGGACCGATGTGGTCAAGATCGGCCGCACGCATCTGGAAGACGCGGTCCCGCTGACGGTGGGCCAGGAGTGGTCGGGCTGGGCGGCCCAGCTCGACACCGCCGCCAACCGGGTGTCGGCGTCACGACACGAGCTGTACCGGCTGGCCGCCGGCGGCACCGCGGTGGGCACCGGCCTGAACGCGCCGCACAACTTTGGAGTCGACATCGCGGCGGAAATCGCCGTACTTACCGGTAACCCGTTTGTGACCGCGCCCAACAAGTTTGAGGCCCAAGGCGGACTTGATGGGATCGTGGCCGCCGGTGCCGCACTGCGGGGGCTGGCGGTGAGCCTGATGAAGATCGCCAACGACATCCGCTGGCTCGCTTCCGGGCCGCGCTGCGGTATCGGCGAGTTGAAACTGCCCGCCAACGAGCCCGGGAGTTCGATCATGCCGGGCAAGGTCAACCCCACCCAATGCGAAGCGATGGTGATGGTGTGTATCCAGGTCATCGGTGACGACACCGCCGTCGCCTTCGCCGGCTCGCAGGGCAACTTCGAACTCAACGCGATGCGACCGATCGTGATCAACAACTTCCTACATTCGGCGCGGATCCTCGGCGACGCCTGCGAGAAGCTACAAACCTTCTGCATCGACGGAATCGAGCTCAATAAGGACCAAATCAGCCAGTACGTCAACCGGTCCCTGATGCTCGTCACCGCGTTGTCACCGGTGATCGGATACGACAAGGCATCGGCGATCGCTCACGACGCCGATGCGACCGGCCGGACCTTGCGCGAGTCGGCCATCGACTCGGGCTTCATCAGCGCCGAAGAGTTCGACCGCTTCGTCAATCCGTCGGCAATGGTCGGCCCGTTCTAAGGAGATCCACGGTGGACTCGGTTGACCCCAACGACTTTCCGTCAACCGCGGTTTGACGCTGGGTCCACGCGATGCTGGCACATCGCCATCCGAACGAGGTCTATCAGACCTCCACAATGGGTGCGCTGCTCGCCGGCGCGTACGAGGGGAACGTCACCGTCGCGGAGTTACTGCACCATGGGGACTTTGGCCTGGGCACCTTCAACGCGCTGGACGGCGAGATGCTGGTGCTCGACGGAGTCTGCCATCAGCTGCGAAGCGACGGCACCGCCACAGTCGCCGATCCCGCCGAACTGTCCCCGTTCGCGGTGGTCACCTGGTTTCACGCCGACCACACCATCGACGTGTCCGCGCCGACTGACGCGCCGGCGCTGCAAGCGATGATCGACAAGACGGCGGCGAGCACCAATCTGATGGTGGCCATCCGGATCACCGGCGATTTCAGCGACGTCCACACCCGCACCGTCACCGCCCAGCACAAGCCGTACCGCCCGTTCACCGAGGCCACCCGAGACCAGCACGAGGTTTCCCTCGCCGATGTGTCAGGGACCCTGGCCGGATTTCGCACCCCCGAGTACGAGCAGGGCATCTCGGTGGCCGGCTACCACGCGCACTTCATCGACAAGAATCGCCGCCGTGGCGGGCACGCACTGAACTACCGGCTTTCTCGCGGCACCATCGAAATCTGTAATCGCTCCGAATTGCACCTGAGCTTGCAGCGCACAGCGGAGTTCCTCGGCGCCGATCTGAGCGCCGCGGATGCCGACAGCCAGATCCGGCAGACCGAGGAAGGTTGACATGACCGACAACAAAGTCCGCTCGGCGCAGCGCGTGGTCGAGACGCTGTCGGCGTACGGCATCGAGTACGTCTTCGGAATCCCCGGTGGGAAGGTCGACGCGGTCTTCGACGCCCTGCACGACGGCGGGCCCAAACTGGTGGTCTGCCGCCACGAGCAGAACGCCGCCTTCATGGCCGCCGCCGTCGGCCGGCTCACCGGAACCCCGGGCGCCGCCGTGGTGACGTCGGGGCCGGGCACCACCAACCTGGCCACCGGCCTGGTCACCGCGACCACCGAGCAGGACCCGATGGTCGCAATCTGTGGCGCCGTACCGCGGGCCGACCGGCTCAAGCGCACCCACCAGACGATGGACGCCGTCGGGGCCCTGACGCCATTCACCAAATACACCGGCGAGGTCGACGACCCCGACAACGTGGCAGAAACGATCGCCAACGCGATCCGCGCCGCCAGCACCGCCCCGCGCGGCGCCGCCGCGGTCGTGCTTCCCGCCGACGTCGCCGCCGCGCCAACCGCGGCCACCATCACCTGACCAGCACGGGTCCCCGCGCTGGGCCCGGCACCCGCGGACCAGATTGAGCACGCCGCGCGCCTGATTCGGGCGGCGCGCCGGCCGGTCCTGTTCGTCGGTGCCCGCGCCGGCGACCCGGCACCCTGCGCGGCGCTGCGCGAACTGCTCGCCGTCACCGACCTGCCGGTCGTCGAGACGTTCCAGGCCGCCGGCGTGGTGTCGCACGAACTGGAGGATCACTTCTTCGGGCGCGTCGGGCTGTTTCGCAACCAACCCGGTGACATTCTCATCGCGCACGCCGATGTGTTGGTGACGGTGGGCTTCGACCCGGTGGAATACGACCCCCGGATGTGGAACACGGATCCCGGCCGGACCCTGCTGCACGTCGATGAGCTGCCCGCCGACATCGACGAGCACTATCAGCCGGCGCTGGAATTGCGGGGCGACATCGCCGCCACCGTCACCGAGCTGACCCGGCGGCTGTCGGGGTTGCGCCTGCCCGACACCGCGCTGGCCGCCGCCACCGAACAGCGCGCGGCGCTGCAGCGCATCGACGAGGACGCGCGGAATCACCCCGAGACCAAGCTCGGGCTCAACCCCGCGGCCCTTGCCCTCAAGATCCGGGAGCTCGTCGACGACGACGCCACCGTCGCGTGTGACGTCGGGTCGAACTACATCTACATGGCCCGCCACTTCCGCGTGTACGAGCCGCGGCGCCTGCTGTTCTCCGACGGTCAGCAGACCCTCGGCGTCGCGCTCCCCTGGGCGATGGCCGCGGCGATGGTCCGCCCCGGCACCCATGTGGTCTCCGTTTCCGGTGACGGCGGATTCCTCTTCAGTGCACAGGAATTGGAGACGGCGTCGCGCCTCGGGCTCAGTTTCACCCATGTCATCTTCCGTGACAACACCTATGACATGGTGGCCTTCCAGGAGGTCATGAAATACGGGCGGAAGTCGGGTGTCCAGCTCGGCGACTACGACATCGCGCACTACGCCGCGGCTTTCGGCGCCACCGGGATCCGGGTGACCAGCATGCACGAGTTCGAAAACGCATTCAAACAATCGCTGGCCGAACCCGGAATCACCATCCTCGACGCTCGGGTCGACTACAGCCACAGCATCGACCTCTACGACCAGCTTCATGAAGGAGTGCTGAATTGACCATACGGGTGGGATTGATGATTCCCTGCTACATCGACATGTTCTATCCCCAGGTCGGTAAGTCGACTCTGGGATTGCTGGAAAGGCTTGGCGTGCAGGTCGACTATCCGTTCGATCAGACGTGTTGCGGGCAGCCGATGGCCAACAGCGGCGCGCATATCGAGGCCAAGGCCACCGAGGAACTGTTCGTCCGCAACTTCGCCGATTACGACTACATCGTCGCCCCGTCGGGTAGCTGCGTGCACCACATCCGCAACAAGTTCACCGCCGCCGATGACACTCCCGCGCGCCGGCACGTCAGTACCCACGTGTGGGATCTGCCCGAGTTTCTTTGCGACGTCCTCAAAGTCGAAGAGCTCCCCTGGGCACGGTTCGCCCACGACGTCGCTGCGCACGTGAGCTGCTCAGCGATCCGCGGTTTATCCGAGCAGTCGATGAGCGAGCGGCCCAACGACCCATGGTTTTCCAAACCGAGAAGCCTATTGGAGAAAGTCGATGGCATCAGGATCCTCGATTTCGACCGCCCCGATGAATGCTGCGGGTTCGGCGGCACCTTCTCGGTCACCGAGGAAGCCGTCGCGGCGGCGATCGGCAACGACAAGCTGGACCGCATCGGCGCCAGCGGCGCCCGCTACATCGTGTCCTCGGACATGTCGTGCCTGATGCACCTGCAGGGCTGCGCGCACCGCGACCGCGAAGATTTCCAGTTCCTGCACCTGGCCGAAATACTGAACGGAGACGCCCAATGACATCGGTCGACCAGGCCCGCAACGCGCTGGGCTTCCTCGAGGATGAACCCCACGAGCGCGCGTTCGACACCCTCATCTGGGGACTACGCGAGCGCCGCGACGCCGCCGCACGCGAGCTGGCCGAGTGGGAGGACCTGCGCACCCTCGCGTCGCAGATCAAAGAACACACCCTGTCAAACTTGGCGCACTACCTGGAGATGTTCGAAGCAAGCGCGGTGCGCAACGGCGCCACCGTGCACTGGGCGCGCGACGCCCACGAGCACAACCAGGTCGTCTACGACGTCCTCAACGCACACGGGGCAACGCATCTGGTGAAGTCCAAGTCGATGCTGACCGAGGAATGCGAGCTGCGACCGTTTCTGCAGCGGCGCGGCATCGAGGTCACCGAGACCGATCTCGGCGAGCGCATCCAGCAGCTCGACGACCAACCGCCCACCCACATCGTGGGGCCGGCCTTCCAGAAGACGACCCAGGACGTGGCCGAGCTGTTCCACCGGGTGTATGGCTCCGACCCCGGCCGCGCCGACCCGGTCTATCTCGCCCAGGTCATGCGCGAACACACCCGGCCACTGATCCTGGCCGCTGACGCGGGTATGACCGGCGCCAACTTCGCCGTCGCGCAGACCGGCGCGATCGTCACGGTGACCAACGAGGGCAACGCCGACCTGTCGGGCAACGTCCCGAACCTGCGGATCTGCTCGGTGGGCATCGAGAAAATCATCCCCGGCACCGCCGAGCTGGCGGTGTTCATCCGGCTACTCACCCGCAGCGCCACCGGAGAGCGCATCACCCAGTACACCTCGCATTTCGCCAAACCCCGCGAGGGCGGCGAAATGCACATCGTGCTGGTCGACAACGGCCGCTCGGCGCGGCTGGCCGATGAGCGCTTTTGGCCCTCACTCAAATGCATCCGCTGCGGCGCGTGCATGAACACCTGCCCGGTCTACCGGCGCAGCGGCGGGCTCAGCTACGGCGCCACCTATATGGGCCCCATCGGCATCATCACCATGCCGGCCGCCGACATCCGCCGCTACCGCGAGCTGCCGTTCGCCTCGACCATCAACGCCAGCTGCTCCAACGTCTGCCCGGTGCACATCAACATCCACGAGCAGATCTATCAATGGCGCGAGGTGATGGACGACCACGGCCAGTTCTCCACCACCAAGAAGGCGGCGATGAAGGTCGCCGGCAAGGTACTCAGCCACCCCCGCGCCTTCCGCGCGGCCGCCGAGAGCGGCATGGCCGCGCTTAAAGTGTTGCCGCACTTCGCGCTCTACAACCGGCTCAACGCCTGGGGACGCCACCGCGACGTACCTGAGCCGGCCAAAGAAACCTTCCACCAGTGGTACGCCCGTACCCGTGGCCGCGACGGCAAAGCCGATACAGCCGCCGCGGCACCGACCGCCGAGCGGGAGGAAGTTCACCATGAGCTCGCGTGACGACATTCTGACCGCGGTTCGCGACCACGCCCCGGCCAAGCAGGAGCTGCCGCGCGTGCCGGAATTCGCCCGCAGCCCCGGCGATCTCGTCGGCCTATTCACCGCCGCCCTGGCTCGACTGGACGGCAAGCTGATCACGCAGCCGCCCTCCGCGATCCAGGACTGGCTGTCGACCACCTACCCCGATGCGCATCGCATCTGTTCAGCCGTCAGCGAGGTGAGCGGAAACGCCGGCCCGTCAGGATTTTCCGGTTGGGCCGCGCCCGCCGACATCGATGTCACGGTCGTGCGCACGCCGCTGGGGGTCGCCGAGACGGGGTCGATCCTGCTCACCGAGAAAGAACTCGCTGTCACCACCGCCGCGGTGCTGGCACAGCATCTGGTGGTGCTGCTCGATCCGGCCGACATCGTCGAGAACATCCACTTCGCCTATCGGCACCCCGCCTTCCAGGCGGCCGCGTACGCGGTACTGCTGTCGGGACCATCGGGCTCCGCCGACATCGGCGGCGTCACCGTCCACCCCGCCCAAGGCGTCACCACCCTGACCGTGGTGCTGTCGGCGCGCAACGGCGAACCGGCTCCCGACCGAGCGACAACTTGATTCCTGGTTTGGCTCCTGGAAAGCAACAACTCGGGAGACACCGGCGTGACTTGGTATCGCGCCCGCGCCCACTTCTTGGCCCGTTTCGAGCTGTTGCCGATGGGCTCCGTCGACAGTGGTCGATCGAGGAACTCGCGGTTAGGTCCGCCGCCGCTGTTCGTCTTCTGAGAGTGGGTACAGCTCAGGCAGATTGATGACGATCGCCTCTTGAGTGCTGCGCGCTATCACGATCACAGCCGTATCATTAGGGTCGGGGTTTTCTTCCCTGTGCGGAACATACGGCGGGACGAAGACGTAATCGCCGGGCGCGGTGGCGATACGGACCTCGTGGACGCCGTCGTGGAATACAAACTCGGGGTGCCCGCTGCGCACGAAGATAGCGGTTTCAGATTCCCCATGATGGTGGTTGTCAGAAACCGTCTCTGGTGAAACAGAGGTCTCCCCCATCCAGATCTTCTCCGACCCGACCGAGGCACCGCTGATCGCGGCGAATCGGCGCATGCCTTCTGTCTGGGCGGTATCCGAGCTGAGTTGCGAGGCCCTGACATGATGTACTCGCGTGCGCAACGACGCATGGACATCGTCGCTGCTCGTCGTCAAGTCTGGATGGAAACCATCTCGGCTGCGCATCTAAACGGCCCTCATTCCTGTTCTGCGGCGTCATCTAGCCAGGAATGTAATTGAACTCGTCCGGATTAGGGCCGGTCCTACCGCGCTCGCCTCGGTCGAGGCCCGAGAGCGCATCCACATCGCCGCTGTTCAGCCCGAAGTCGAACAGCTCGAAGTTGGCTTTCATCCGATCCGGCGAAACCGACTTGGGGAACACGATGTCACCGCGCTGAATGTGCCAGCGCAGCACCACCTGTGCGGGCGATTTGCCCGCTGTATCGGCGATTCGCTTTACCACCGGGTCGTCGAGCACCCTGCCCTGTGCGATCGGGGACCACGCCTCGGTCGCGATGCCGTGCTCGCGACCGTAGGCGCGAACCTCTTCGTTGGTGAAGTAGGGATGGACCTCCACCTGGTTGACCGCAGGCACCGTGTCGGCTTCCTTTGCGAGCCGATCAAGATGCGCGGGCTGGAAATTCGACACTCCGATGCTGCGGGCGCGCCCGTCCCGCGCGAACTCCTCGAGAACCTGCCAGGTCGACACGAAGTCGCCACCATAGAGTCCGGGCAGCGGCCAGTGAATGAGGAACAAGTCGACGTAGTCGGATGCCAGGGCGCTTAACGTCTTGTCGAAGGCGCGGCGGGCGTCGTCCGGTTTGTGGAAACCGTTGTTCAACTTGCTGGTGATGAAGACGTCGCCGCGCTCCAGGCCGGCGTCGCGGATGCCCTGGCCGACTTCCCTTTCATTTCCGTACATCTCGGCTGTGTCGATGTGCCGGTAACCGATATGGAGAGCAGCCTTCACCGCCGCGGCGGTGTTCTCCGGCGCGATCTGGAAGACGCCGAAACCAAGCTGGGGGATGTGGCGCCCGTCGTTCAGCTCGACTAGGGGAACATTACTCATCGCTGATTTCTCCTCGCATTGACCGGTGAGCAAGCCTGGAGCGACGCAGTGTTCAAAAGCACGGCTCCGCGGCGATGCCGATATGGCTGCGACGCCGCGATAATTGCCGTAGCCGATGTAGGTGCCGCAGAAATCGCCGCAGTACGCACCACCATGATCTGAGACCGCCAGCGGTGCGGTGTGGGTACCGGCGGGCTGAGGCGGAGCAGGAACGGCCATGATGGCTGGTGCCGCGCCGATCGTTGCCGCGCCGGCACCGACCAGCAACAGACCTATGAGGTGCCGTCTGATTCGCATGGTGGTAGTCCTTCGGTGGCTCGCCGATAACATCCTTGTGCTTAATAATTGCGCTCCCGCGAGGCCATGTCGTCACCGCTGACCGCCAATCAGCGGTGCCCACCAGCTGGAATCCGAACCCACCCACTAGCACCCAACGGCCGCGAACGCTGATTTTGCCCAACCCAGTCTCCGGCGCTGCGTGAGCAGATCTCGATGTGACCCAAGTACTTTGGCCGCGGTGAACTCGTCCGATTCGAGGCGAGCTACGTCGGTGGTAGGGGCTCCTGGCGCGGCGCGCGCGATCAGCGCGATTCGAGGAAGGTGATTACCGCCAGGACGCGGCGGTGGTCGTCGCCCGTTTCGGGGAGGTTGAGCTTCATGAGGATGCTGCGCACGTGTTTTTCGACGGTGCCTTCGGTTACCCACAGCCGATGGGCGATGCCGGCGTTGGAGCGTCCCTCGGCCATCAGCGCCAGCACCTCCCGCTCGCGCTCACTGAGCGCGCCGAGCGGATCGTCACGCCGGCGGCCCGCCACCAGCTCCGACACCAGCGCGGGGTCCACGACCGAAGCGCCCTTGGCGATGCGCTGTAGCGTGTCGATGAAGTCCGCCACGTCAGTCACCCGGCTCTTGAGCAGGTAGCCGATCCCGCGCCCACCGGCAAGTAGCTCCATCGCGTGCTCGATGTCGACGTGCGCCGACAGGACCAGGATGCCGGTGTCGGGCAGTTCCTCGCGGATCACCCGCGCCACGTCCAGCCCCTCGGTGGTGTTCGTCGGCGGCATCCGGATGTCGGTCACCACCAGCTCGGGGGTCGCCTCACGCACCAGCGCCAACAGCTGACCACCATCGCCGGCCTGCCCCACCACCGCGAAACCCGAGCGCTCCAGCAGACTGGCCAAACCCTCGCGCAGCAGCACATCATCCTCGGCCACCACCACCCGCACCGCAGCCGCCTCCGGACCGACATCTTGGGCCGTCCCGGGGCTGTGCTCGAAGCGATGCGCGTCCGCGGCGTGGGTGGGCACGGCCATATCATCAACGCTAAGGCCGTGGCGGCGCTGGGTTTGCCGCAATTCCTCCCCCAGCTCGGCCGCACTCGCCGGCCGATCGCCGGGACTTTGCGCCATCGCGTGTCCGATGGCCGCACGAACGTCATCGGGGATGTCGATGTCGTTCAGGTCGCGGACAGGAGCTCTGCTGACCCTGAGAAAATGGGCGACGACCTGCTCACCGCTGCGGCGTTCGAGGGCGGCGTGGCCGGTCAGTGCGCAAAACATCGTGGCGCCGAGACTGTACACGTCGGAGGCTGGGGTCGGGCTCTGGCCCTGGAGCACCTCAGGTGCGGTGAACGCGGGCGATCCGGTGACGGCGCCCGTACGGGTCTCGAAACCGCCTGAGATTCGTGCGATCCCGAAGTCGGTCAACTGCGGCTCGCCATACTCGGTGAGCAGGATATTTGCCGGTTTCACGTCGCGATGCAGGGTGCCGAGCCGGTGCGCTGTCTGCAGAGCACCGGCCATCTTGACCCCAATGTGAAACGTTTCCTGCCAGCTCAACGGGCCGCCGTCGTGAATTCGTGCGCTCAGGGAGTTGCGGGGGTGGTACTGCATCACGATGTAGGGCCGACCCGACTTCGTGGTGCCGACCTGAAAGATGTTGACGATGTTGGGATGCCCGCACAGTTTTCCCATCGCGCGCTGTTCACGCAGGAATCGTTCGAGATTGTCCGGGTCGAGATCGGCGGTCAGCACCTTGATCGCGACGGTGCGGTCAAGTGAGCGCTGCCGGCAGCGGTAGACCACGCCGAAACCACCGAGTCCAATCTCGTGGGCATCGTCGAACCCCGCGGCGGCCAACTCCGCCGCGATCACCGGAGTAAGGTCACACCGAATTGCCGTCGGATCGAGCTCGGCCATCGATGACCTCGACTGCGGTACTCGGTGCCTGCAATCGCGAACCCAATGCAATCACTCCTGGATTAGTCCACTGAGCATAGCGCTCGTTGACGGGACACACCGGACACAGGGTCTGCCCGACGGGCCACATCTGCTTGACTGGCTTGCCGGCGGCCAATCTCCTGGGCGGTGCCGCGCGAGTTGGCTTCGTTATTCTGCTCGAGCCGTGCTGGCGACCAAGCCGGCCCCAATTAGCGGCGCGGCGAGTGGAGGAGACCGCGCCCGCGCCATGCGTGCGCGCCGGGACGATGGGTTTCGGCCGCTCGGAAGGGCCTGCCGGCGCCGACGGACCGACGGGCATCACTATCGGGATGTGCGACGTCGCGCTGCTTCCGCCGCCGCCGGGCGGCCAGGAGACGTTTGTCGGAGGCCAGGTGCCGCCTGCCGAGCCCCCCTGGCCCTCACCGGATGAATCGATCGGTGGCGGCGACGGAATGTAAGGCCCGAACACCCCCCAAGGCAGTGAAACCACGCCGGGTCGAGGACCTGGGGCCGGTCGCGGAGCAACGTGCGCTGCGTGCGCCGCGCCCGCGCCAAAGATAATCGTGCTCGCACCCAAAGCGCCGGCGATTAGTATCTGGGCGCCAAGACTTTTCAGCTTCATGACGAAACCCCTTGATCTAATCCGACGCCGGTGGGCTGGATGGGTGCTCGTCGGCAGAGTTGCAGGCCCCATTTCTCCCGGTACATACCGGATGTATCGCCCGGGGTCGGCGGCGACCGGTGCGACGGCAACCGATGCGCGGGCCGCCACAAGGGCGGTCGACGGCATGTAATGTAGTTTTGTTGGCATGGCGGCGGGCTCCTCAACCAGCCGGCCGGTCGGCACTGCGCCTCCAAGAATTGCCGTTCAGCAAATGCGCGTCATCACCGTTGGCACCTAATCGATGCCCCCGCCAGCCGGAATCCTCGTCCCACCAGCCAGCACCCAGCGCGTTACCCGCAAGCGTCCCGTATGTGGCGGGTGACCGATCAGCCAGCACATTGGGGCACCTTCTGATACGCCCTCGTCCAGCTGAAACGTCTCGAATTCCGCTGTTCCGCTGGCTGTTTCGCGCATCGCTGATTTCGGCCCTTCCCCCAGCCAGGATCGGCGCGCCGACTGAGGGCTCGACGCGGTTGCGGGCTGGCAGGTAAGCACAGATTCCCGTTGGCCGGGGCATGGATTGAGGCCAGCAGCGACGACATCGGTTCGCTGAAGGGCAATCCTGGAAGTTGTCAATTCTGGAGCTCTTCCAGATAACGGCAACCATCGAAGGAGTTGCACCATGCGTATCAGGCTCAACTACATCGCCCCATTGTTGGCCGCTGGCGCCGCCGCGGCGGCAATCGCCGCCGCCCCGACCGCCATGGCCGCCACTGCCGCCAATCCGACCGCGGTTCAGCACGCCTGCACCAACGGGGTGTGCCCCAACACCCACTCCACCCTGGTCGGCCCGCTGCCCGGCAATGTTCAAATCAACGACTCCGCTGGACCCGCCCAATACTCGCCCCAATACCCCTACGCGGAAGGCGATTACTTCGGCGGATACGGCCGCGGCATTGGCGGTTTCGGCGGCGGTTTCGGAGGCGGCCACGGTGGCGGCGGCGGACACGGCAGGTGACACGCGATGAGCGTCGGATCACACAGAAGCACATCGACATCGCGGCTTGCGGACCGCGATGACTAGCCCGCCTGGTTCGTGGGCGGCCGTGCAGCCGGTGCACCTGCCCCACTACGGCCACACCGCTATCGTTGTCGGTACCGCGATTCTGCTGGCGATCATCGTGCTGGAGGCCCTGGCCGCGCTGGCGACGGCCACCTCTTGGGCCCGGCGCCGCGTCGATTCGCCGCAGAACGAATCCGCACTCCGCCAAGGCGATTACCCCACCGCCGACCTTTCCGCCAACAAAGATCCCACTCAGTCGGCCGGAAACCAGCCAACGCGTAGGCGCGCCGCCTGAGCTGCCCGATTCGCGGCCGGTACATTCGACAGGCCCTTAGCGCTCTATCAACTGGCGTCACAACGCCACTTTGTTGCGGCAACGCAATATGGCAGTTCATGCGCGATTAAGAGGTGCGTCTGGAACGCCAGCTACGGCTGCCAGCCAAGGGACGGGGCTTATCGGGAAGTGGGCTAATCACCTGTGCAGCAGCATAATCGGCGAAAACAAAGAGTTCACGCGAACTGCACTGCGTTCCGCGCCGGCTACCCGCCACCGAAGGCCTGCCCTGTGGCTTCATTGAGCAGACCCGACGCCCGACCGCGATTCCCAGCGCAACCGACGGCGGCGCGGGACGGATCAACAACCCCGGCCAGCGGGTCTCTATCGATGGCGGGGCGTAATCCCGTATCGAAGGTCTGGCCCCCGAAAATACCGCCCGGCGTCGCCGACGCCGAGCCGGGCTGCTGTGACCGCTTCTGCGTCACCGGAACTCACATCGCTCTGCGGCGGATTTCGACGAGACGCGCTCGATCAGCACAAATTAGGCGTTTCGCGACAGAACGACTGGCTGAGTATTGTCCGGGCCGGTTTGCCCGAGGGGATCGGCAGCAACGCGATGAACCGGGCAGGGCTCGCGCACGTGGATATAGACACCAGGGGCGCGTCCGCGTTGCGGCCGCCTCGTCACCGAACCGACCGCGTCCGATCGGCGCCACCGCTTCCAGGTGGCAGGTGGCGCGGGAGACCTGTGGGCCGGAACCGCAAACGGTGGCTGGCCTTGACGACAGACCACCCATCGGGCGCGATTCTCATAGCGGTCAGGGTCGCACAAAAGGTGAGCCATGTCGCAAGCACAGATCAACAGAACACATCAGTCGGCACTGGTCGGCGATTCGCGCAGACGACACGAAGTGGAGTCGCCGCGCGGCCCGATTGGGAGTACCCGCGCACTGGTCCGGAAGGTTGGTCGCGCCGCGATGGTGCAGGCATACGAACTCGGCCTCATGGCGTCGGTGGCCGCAACGGTGTCGGTGCACCTGTTCGGCGGCGGAACCGATCCGGGATATGGTGCGCTGCAGCGGTTTCAGGCGGCCCGCGCAGCCACGGCGCGCCCAGTGCTGCTCGTGCACGGCTTCGGGGGCACGAAGTCGAGCTGGTCTCAGCTCGCGCGAACCTTAAGTGCCCGGGGCGTGACATTCGACGCGATTACCTATGCACCGTTCGGAACCTCGATCGAGCAGCTCGCCGACCGACTCGCTGTCGAGGTGCAGCGGATGTTGTCGCAAACCGGCGCGGATAAGCTGCATCTGGTCGGGCACAGCCTGGGCGGCGTCGTCATCGCGCAGGCGCTCGCAAGCGGTCGCCTGACCGGGCAGGTCGACACGGTCGTTACCCTCGGGGCACCGTTCGGGGGGTCGCCGTGGGCGCAACTGTTGCCGTTCGGGGCGATTGTCCGGGCGCTGCGGGAAGGTTCGCCACTGTTGCGGCGGCTGGCCTCCGCGCCGGTGCCGGACGGAGTGCGGTGGCTGGCATTTACGGCTGCACTCGATCTGGTCGTGCCCGGCCGCCGGTCGGTGCCGGCGCACGCGGACGCGGAGACCGTAACGGTCGGTGGCGTCGGCCATCTCGGGATGCTCATGAGCGAACGGGTAGTTGGCCGAATCGCCGCCGCGTTGCCTGCCTGAGATAAGGCGGGGTGTGAGGAGCCGCCCGTGACTTCTCTGGCGGCTGGAAGCCGCCAGCCTGTTTTCACGCCGCTTGGGCGTGAATGGCCAGTCCAACCCGGAGGATGTTGCGTGCGGCCAATCTCATCTGCGGCGGCGCGGTGCGAGCATCGCAGCATGTTGGCGATCCGTAGATCCTGCACCGCCAACAGGTACGTACCGGGAAGAATCTCGTGGCGGCACATCGCCGATGAGTTGAGGTAGTCCTTTCACAAATGCCTCGGCGGGGCTTGGGGGAGGGAGATTCTGTCGTCGTGCCACAAGGCTGCCCTCTGGCTTAGGCGAATGTGCGACCGCCCGAGGGGCACCTGGCCTCACGTGCCGCCGAATGGGATCGTGACGTCCAGCGATGTCCCGCTGCCCACCGGGCTCACGATCCGCATTCGTCCGCCGAGGGTCTCGACCCGGTCGTTGAGCCCGAGCAGCCCTGAGCCTTTGCCCGAGTCGGCTCCTCCGATTCCGTTGTCGCGGATCGACAGCGAGAGCATGTAATCCTTGGTTTGCCCGCACACGGCCACCTCGGACGCGCGAGAGTGCTTGGCGGCGTTGGTCAGTGCTTCGGACACGACGTAATACGCGCCCACTTCCACGGAGTCGGGTAAGCGTTGGTCAATCGCCAGGTCGAGGGTGACCGGGACGGCCGAGCGGCGGGCCAGTGTCTTGAGCGCGGGACCCAGGCCCCCCTTGGACAGGATGGCGGGATGAATCCCGCGTGAAATCTCTCGTAGATCTGCGGAGACACCGTCCAACGCGGACACGATGTCACCTAGCCGCTCTTTGAGCGCCTGCATTTCGGGTGGCACTGAGCCCTCTGCCAGCCGCGTCTGCAGCCCCAGCGCGATCAGCCGTTGTTGGGCGCCGTCGTGCAGGTCGCGCTCCAGACGACGGCGCCCCTCGTCGGCGGCCGTGACGATGCGCGCGCGTGAGGCGATCAACTCGGCGCGCGTGGCGGCGTTGGCGATCGCTGTCGAGACGAGGTCGGCGAAGTCACTGATCCGCGCCTCGGTGTTTGGTGGCAGCGGTGCGGGTTGCAACGAGCCGACTACTGCCGCAGCCCACGCCCGGCCGCCGACAATGATCGGCACCCCCACCGCCGAATGGATGCCCAGCCCACGCATTCGACCAGCGTGCGGAACTGGAGCATCGTCGTTCCGGTCTATTCGCGTGGCGCCGCCGGTGGCCAGCACCCTCGCCGCAACATTGTCGCCCGCCAACCTGAGGCGAAGTCCCTTGGGCAGCGGTTGTAGCCCGTCCTCGTGACAAACGGCGAGTGGGACCAGTGCATCGTCGGCGTAGCGGTATACCGCCGCGTGATCTGCGTGCAGGCAGTGGGCCATTTCTACCACCACCGCGGAAAAGACCTCGGACGGATCGACGCCACGTGCCACCAGCGTCGCCACCTGCCGCAACGCGGCCTGTTGTTCGGCGAGCGCGCTGAGCTCGTCGCGGCTGGCCTGCAATTCGGCGCGGGTAGAGGCGTTGGCGATCGCGGTGGCGACCAGGTCGGCGAAATCACCGATGCGCGCCTCAGTGTCGGGTGGCAACGGGTCGGGCGCGGCCGAGCCGACGGCCGCCATCCCCCAGACCCGTTCGTCGACGACGATCGGTACTGCCACCGTGCACCGGAAGCCCATCTCACGTAGCCGTTCGGCGATGGAGCCGGGAGCGCGTTGTAACTCCGAACTGTCCAGGCGTGCGGCCCGACCGGTATGAAATACCCGCGATGCGATGCTGTCGCCCTCCAATGTGTGGCGCTCGCCGACAACCGGCTTGTGCTCCATCCCCGGCTCGATGCGAGCCAGGGCGAGAACGGTCACCGTGTCACCATCGAAACGGTTCACCGACGCGTTGCCTGCATTCAGGCAGCGGCCCATCTCTTCTGCCACCGCCGAGAACACCTCCGATGGAGATGTTCCGCGCGCCACCAGTGTCGCGACGCGCCGCAACGCCGCCTGCTGCTCGGCGAGCATCCTCGACTTGTCTTGGCTCGCCTGCAGTTCGGATCGGGTGGCGGCGTTGGCGATCGCGGTGGCGACCAGATCGGCGAAGTCGCCGATTCGCGCCTCGGTGTCCGGCGGCATGGGCTCGGGGCGGCCAGACCCGACGATTGCCGCGCCCCAAAGGCGCCCGTCGACAATGACCGGTACTCCAACGATCGAGTGGATGCCCGTTTCACGTATGCGTTCCGCTTCCGGACCGCCGACGCGTGCATGGTTGTCAATCCTGGCGGGACGGCCGCTGTGTAACACGCGAGCTCCGACGTCGTCTCCCGCCAACGGAATGCGCTCACCAGTGACGGGCATTCCGGTGATCCCCGGCTCGTACTGCACGGCCACGACGAACCCTGTGCCGTCGGGCTCGAAGCGCAGCAAGCCAGCGTTGACCACGTGCAGGACATGTGCCAACTCGTCGGACACTGCTGCGAACACCTCTGACGGGCTCGCGCCACGCGCTACCAGGGTGGCCACGCGCCGCAACGCGGCTTGTTGGTCGGCGAGCTCAGTTAGCCTGTCGCTGCTCTCTTCGGCGACGGCTTGCGCCTGGTGTAGCTCGTCTTGCTCGCGGCGGCGCTCGGTTATGTCACGACCAACACCGTAGAACAAGCCCTGATGCCACACGACGCTCCACTCGACCCAACGCTGCGAACCATCGCTGCAGATGATCCGGTTCTCGAAACGCACCGGCTCGGCACTACCGGGGAGCTGTTCAAGCACTGTACGTACGCGATCTCGATCCTCCGGAACGACCAAATCGATCCAGCTGCGTGACGCCAGGTCGCCGAGTGAGTAGCCGAGTATCTCCTTGAACGCGGGATTGAGCCTGATGACTCTTTCCGGGCCCGCAATGCAGAGCAGGTCAGGTGACAGGTCGAAGAACCTCTCGCCCACCCGCGCCAGGCCCGCAAGCGTGCTCGCTACCAGCCCGACGATGAGGAAGGCGCCAATCACCACCCAGTTCTGAGGTTCGAACGGGGCGAAATGTGCGGTCGGCCAACCACGGAAGTAGGCGAAGGCGATGGCGCTGGCGACCGAGATCGTGGCCGACAAGCCGAGCCCCCACACCGCCGAAACCACCAGAACGCCGATCAGGTAGAGCGTGCCGAAGCGGCCGGTCGAGCCGGTGACCACATTGAGCGAACACACGACAACGGTCTCGACCACAATGAAGGTCGCCGCGACGGCGATTCCCAGCGCACCCGATGGAGCCCTCGGACGGGTCAACAGCCACAGCACGCGCCACCGCGCGGGTTGCGCGCGTGATCCGGCGTACGGAGCACTGCCCGCGATGAAGTGACCTGGCATCCACGCCCAGCCAGGGTGCCGTGACCGTTTCTGCGTCACCAGGAACTTCCACATCTATCTGCGGCGGACTCATCGAGACGCGCAACGCTCAGCATAACGGGGTAGGACCAGCGCTGTGTGAGTTGCCCGAGGCGGAGTGCACCGAGCCCAGCTACCCGCCGGATGCAGGGCCTAAGTTCCAGCTGGCGGGGCCCTGTGATGGTGTCAGCTGTGACGAGATCCGTTTGCTAGAGCTCGATTGTTTGACCATACCCCTTAGTCCTAAAGGGTCACACCATGACATTGATGATCGCGCTGACATCTGCTGGATGGACTGTGGAGTGGGCTCAGCGTCGACGCGAACCCGTCGGCGTCCCCAATGGCGTTGCGCGCCGACTCGGCGACGAGCACCACCCGGGGCCGCCACTGTCGTGACGCGGCTCGCGACCCTGCGATGTGTCCACCCGCGCACTCCGGTTATGACTGTTCTCCAGTGCGCAGTCCCATACCGCCCGCGGCTGGCCACATGTGCATGGACATCGCTGCGACAGGGGCCGTCTGGCGTAACGGTCCGTCGACCAGCGTTCGAACGGATCGACGCCAAAGACGCCGCCTCGTGGTCGTCACCTCACCTCCGGGGCGTCCGGTTCGAAGGGGGGACCCTCGAGGGCTGCGACGACCCGCAGTGGGTCGAGGTAGTCGCGCCACGCTGTGATCTTGCGGTCCTTGATGACGACAACGGAGATGTACCGATTGCTGTACGGCTGCCCGGTGGCCACGACCCTTCCCTCGGAGGAATATTCGAGCACCACCGACGACGTTGACGGCGCTTGGTGGACACGCAGGTCGTAGCAGCGGTCGAGGAACAGCGTGGAGCCGTAGCCTCGGTAGAGTTCGATGAGGTTGGCGCGGCCGACGATGTGGCGTGGGTAGTTCGGAACCGTGATGATGAAGTCGAAGACCACGTCCTGGGCCAGCAGGTCGAAGAAGTGGTCACCGTCAACGAATTCCGCAAGGCCTTGCTCGATGATCCGAAAGAACGGATCGAGAGCGCGGAAGTCGCCCATGTTCTCAATCACTCGCCGCTCCTCAGAATGGTTGACAGCAGACAATTTTGGACTGTGCTATCACTCACAGTAGTCACCAGTCGATGCTCGCCACGTGTTCTCGAGATCTGCCGGATGGCGGCCTGCCCCCGGCCGAGGCGTAGCTTCGCGCCAAATGGGACTTCGCCGCCAGGATCGCCAAGCTCACCAACGCCGATGAACTCGCGAAAGCCAACAAGTCGCTGAACCAGTTCACCTGCCTGGGACTTGGCCGCTGATCATGAACCGCGGGTCAGGGCGTCGAATGTCGCCGGCGAGTGTCCGGTGCGGGTGGGTAACACACGGCCGCGATCAGCCCCGCCGGGCTAGACTCGGGCGTTGAGGAGGCGACTGATGGCACGACTGAGCGACGAAGAGCTGCAGGAACTGCTGGACCAGGCCAACCCCGGCGTGGACCACTCGCTGCCTCCACAGCCGAAGGAGCCGCCGGCAAGTGCTCAGCGCACCGCGGACAGATCCCGGTTGGCAGCCAAGGTTCGCCGTGCCGAGCAGGACGGAGTGGACAGGGTCGCCCCGGCGCCCGAGCCTGAAGAGCTTCACGACGACAGCGCGCAGATGACCACGTTGACCGTCCGAGGTCCCGATGGGACGCCGCGGCGCCAGGGCGCGATCGTGGATACCCAAACGGGCCACATCATCGCCGAGCAGGGGTAGCCAGACACAAGATACTGCCGCGGGCTCTGGTCGGCACCCTTGCGCTGGATGTCATACACCACACGGTTTTTCGACGCACTGTGTGGCGGGCGCCGGACTAGCGGCTGAAATTGCCCGTCGGAGTTATTGCCATCGCCGCCTCGAAATGGACGCTGTTCCTTCATAATTTAGGCATGCCCGCACAGCCGGCGCCCCCGCCGCCGATAACAAACGTCACCACAATCGACGGCGCGGTGGAGGCGATCGAGTCGATCATCGACTGGTCCATCGCGGCATCAAGCCGACTCGGCTATTTTGCGGCGCTGTACAAGCGGATCACCATCGCGGTCGGTACCGCCCTCAAGCAAGGGGCCTTTGAGAACGGACCGCGCATGGAGAAATTCGATGTCACCTTCGCCGGCCGGTACTTCGACGCGCTCAACGGATACCTCCACCCCGGCAAGTTCCCCAAGCCCACCCGCTCATGGCAGGTGACATTCGACGCGGCGGCCCGCCCAGAGCCGATCATCTTGCAGCACATGCTGGCCGGGGTCAACGCACACATCGATCTTGATCTGGGAATCGCCGCGCAGACGATGGCCCCCGGCCTGCAATTGCAGGGGTTGCAGGAGGACTTCAACCGGATCAACGCCGTTCTGGCCAGCCAGGTCAACGGAATCGTCGCCGACATCGATGAGTTGTCTCCTGCGTTGGCCGATCTGTACGCCGTGCTGATGAACAACGAGATATTTCTCATCAACGAGGCGCTGAAAACCCTTCGCGACAGTGCCTGGCGATTCGCCACGGTTCTCGCCCTCGAGCCGGGATTCTTGCACCCCATGACGATTTGGGTCCGGGACCGAGAGGTCGCCGCGCAGGCGGACGCGATCTACCACCCGCCAGGCGTGGTGGGTTTGATCGAGTCAATAGTCCGAGCCATCGCCGCGCGGGAAAGCCGCGACATCGTGAAGAACATCCAGGTGTTGGACGCCATCGCTGCCACCCCGGCGCCGATCACGTTGACCCTGTAAAGGATCGCGAATGGCATTCGGTCCGGCGCCCGCGCGACAAAGCGCCGACAGTCTGTCGCAGGGCTCTGCCGTCAGGATGCCCAGGGCCCGACGCCGCCGACCTTGTCGATGCGGATGCGGGTGACGAATCCCGGTGGCGCGCCGTCCGGAGGGAACTTCACGTCCGGGTTGGCCAGCGTCTGGGCGAGGTCCTTCAGAAGCTCGGGCGCGCCGCCCTCGACGATCCGCGCGGTCCCGTTGATGGCGAGGTAGGGCCGCCTCACCTCGGCTGGCCCTTCGGGCGACACGATCGTGACGGCGACGCGGGGATCGTTGCGGACGTTGCGAACCTTCTTACGTTCAGCGAGGTGCGCGGTGACGAGTTCGTCTCCGTCCGGCGTCGACTGCAACGCGACCCAGACCAGGGTGACGTGGGGGCTGCCGTCGGGATTGAGGGTGACGAGCGTGGCGTCGGCACCCTTTCCAATCAGGTCATGCGCGGCGTCGTTGAGTTTCATGCATGGTTATACCGCCGCGGGTGGCGATTCATTCCCTCAGGCGTTCAATCGGGTACCCAGCGAGCGGATTTAGCAACTTTTCCCGGCCCGCCCCACCGTACTTGCTCGCCTACTTCTGTAGGTTCTTCGCCGGAACGGCATTTCGTTTCCTCGGCCCCTGCACCGGGCGGCCGATCCGGCCGTCTACCACAGCCCAATGCACCAGTTGTCCTCGGGCACTGGGACAGAATGAATTGGCGTGATCGATGCCGGCACGGCATCGACTGACGTGTGGCCGAATGAATCACGGGAATCCGGCTCGCCGTTGCCCATGCTTTCCACCCCCCATCTGTCCGGTACCGGTTAGGTTGCGTTACCGCTCGTGGTCGAGGAGCTGTCGCCGCCCAGCAGCGCCACACCTCGGCTCAGTGCCGCCTCCGCTCGAACCCGCAGCCCCTGCCCGTCGGCGGCCAGCAGCAGACCCTCCTCGGCCTTCCGGAGCAGCAGCCAGCACTCCTGCACCTGGCTGCCCGAAAACCACAGCGCGACGGCGCGAAAGATCTTGACGTGCTCGCGAAGCGCTTGGTCGACCTGATCCAACGGACGGTAGATTTCGGCATCCTTCAGCTTCGCGACGGAGCGCCCGGATGGATCCCACCATCCGCCTCGGCGCCGCCGCTTTCGGCCGTGTCGCCACACCCGTCTTGCGCGCCGGCCGGTGCGGCAGGGCGGCTGTTACCGCTGCGTGCGGCGCCCATGCGGGCGTCGTCGTCGAGGTCGCCGTTCGGCCTCTCCGGTGCCTGCGGTTGAGTGCTCATTGATTCTGTACTCCTTCAATGAGCCGGCGCCGAGCAGGCATTCCGCAAAGGTTTTTCCGATCAGTCGTTCAACTGTTGAAGCGTTTGACCGAGCAATCGTTCCAGCGCCGGTGGAAGTCATCTATGCATCCGCACACTTCGCGTTGTGCCGGACAGCAAATTCGTGCAAATTCGCCGCCAACGGCCGCCGAATTTCGGCCCGTTGCGGGGTGCACCGTGCACGAGTAGTCCGCGGCTGGTAAATCGGCGCAGCGGATCGGCCCACCAGCGGGAGTCGAAAACGAAACAGCGCCGGTGCTGCTCGTCGAACACCCGAACCATCCCCGATTTTGACCTGCCGCAGCGAATGCTCTGTAAGAATCGGGCGGGCCAGAAGATCGGAGGGGGGAAGCGGTGAGCGACGACGTCCCGAAAGTCGGTGTAGCAATCTCGGGTGGAGGACACCGCGCCGCGCTGTTTGGTTTGGGTGCGCTGCTGTATCTGATCGACGCCGGCAAAGGACCGCAGCTGTCGTCGGTGGCCTCGGTATCCGGCGGGTCGCTGACCAACGCGTTCATCGGCCAGGCGGTGGATGTGTCAACCGTGCAGCCAGAGGCGATGTGGGCACAGGCGCGAGCATTCGCCAGCCAGATCGTCCGGCGAGGAACGCTGTGGGCCGCATTGCTGACCTACGCCTACCTCGCCGGCATCGCGGTGGTGCCGGTCATTGCGCTCATCGTCAGCTTCTTGTGCCCATGGTGGGTGATCGCGCCGGTGTGGGTGATAGCAATCGCGGTGGACGGCTGGCTATCCCAACAGCGCAGCGCCGTGGTGGCTCGAGCCTTCGACGCCACCCTGTTTCACGGCGCCGCGTTGGCATCGATGCACGGCCGTGTTCCGCACGTGCTGTGCGCGACGGACCTGCAGATGGGCCAGGACGTATTCTTCTCGAATTCGTTTGTGTATTCCTGGCGTTGTGGGTGGGGACGGCCCGGCAGTCTGCGGACGGCGCAGGCGGCCCAGGCATCGGCCGCACTGCCCGGCGCCTTGAGCGTGGTGTCGCTGCCGCTGAGCCGGTTCGGGCTTCCCGAGCAGCGCGTTGTTGCCGATCGTCACCCCCCGCAACGATTCAAGCTTCTCGACGGCGGCGTGTACGACAACATGGCTTCGGAGTGGCTGCTCAACATCGACGAAACGCTCGCCGACGGTGCCCCACCCGCGGGGTTGGACACCGTCAACGAGGCAATCGTGGTCAATGCCTCCGCCGGTGACGATGTCGCGTCACTGCCGTGGGTCACAGTTCCCTTCGTCGCCGAGATCAACAGTCTTCTCGCGGTCAAGGACGTGATGTACCGCCAAACGACGGCGGTGCGGCGGCGGCTGCTCAACGTCCGGTACCGCATCGCCCAGGACGTCGGGTTCATCCAACCGAACGCCCCGGTCCTGGACGAGGCGTTGCGCGGCACCACGACCCAGATCGACGCCAGCCCGTTTGCGATACCCGACAAGTTCGGCGCACGCAACGACGAGCTGGCCGCCCGCGCGGCCGCGGCGATTGCGCTGCTGGGCAACGAAACCAGGCAGCAGTGGGCGGCCACAGCCGACGCCAATCGTCTGGTCAAGACGACACTGTCCCGGATCGATCCGCAACGCGCGCAATCGCTGATCCGCCACGGCTACGTGCTGACCATGGTCAATAGCCACGTGCTGCTCGACTATCCGCTGCATCCGATACCCGACGCGGATCGGTTCGGCCGGCTGGTCACCCCCGGGGCATAGCCCGCTCAATCTTCCGAAGCGCAAAAAATGTCATCTATGACGCCGCCCGCGCGAGGTTCGTCGACCTCTCGATCCAGTTACTTCTGCCCGGCCCACGCGCAGGGAGACCTCTCCTAACGGCGTTTAGTCCGCACGCCCGGGTGGGAGCGCCGCGCGAGGCTCCGTCCGCGCCCGTGTGCGCGGCGTTGTCCGCGTTGGAAAAAGCCCAGCTCAGCGCCGGGTCGGCGGCTCCATGACGGTACCTCAACACCTCAACTAGGTAGTCGCGCCCACTGACCCGCAAATGTTGCGGGGGTCACTACTCAATACTTCGTCCACCGCCCCGCGAAGGCTCGACCAGGTCGAACGCTTGCCTGCCTCCGAGCTGAGGGGTGTGAAGATGGTCGAGATCGTTAATAGCGCAGACGCGGCGGTTGTCGCCGCCGCGAACCGGGCCCACGCCCACCAACGCCCGACGAGGCCGGTCCCGGCATGCCGGGTGTGCGGCACCGAACCGACTCGGCACAGCGCGCGGTTCTGCTATGCGTGCGGTGCGTCGATCACCACCCGGCGCGAGCGCGCCGAGTACAAGCAGGTCACCGTGCTGTTCGCCGATGTGGTGCGGTCGATGGACATCGCCTCGGCGCTCGACGCGGAACGGTTACGCGAGATCATAACCGAGGTCTGCAACCGCTCCGCGGTTGTCGTGCGGCGCTACGGGGGCACCGTCGACAAGTTCACCGGCGACGGGATCATGGCGTTGTTCGGCGCGCCGGTCGCACTGGAGGACCACGCGCTGCGCGGCTCGCTGGCCGCGCTGGGCATTCAAGACGAGGTGCGGCGGCTGGCCGCCGAGGTCCAACGCCGCGACCATGTCGCGCTGCAGCTGCGGGTCGGCCTGAACTCAGGCCAGGTGATCGCCGGCGAAATCGGTTCGCGCGCAATTGGTTACACCGCGATCGGCGAACAAGTCGGAATGGCTCAGCGGATGGAGTCGGTCGCCCCGGCCGGCGGGGTGATGCTCAGCGAATCCACCGCCCGTCTGGTCGCCGGCGCCGCCCTGCTGGGCAAGCCCGAATCGGCGCGGATCAAGGGCGCCGACACGCCCGTCCCCGTGCGCCGCCTGCTCGGAATGAGAGGGGAAGTGGTGTCAATCGGTCGCCACGAGTGGACTCTGGTCGGGCGTCATCGCGAACTGGCCGTCCTCGCCGGGATGCTCGACGAATCCATCGGCGGCGCCGGCCGTGTCGCCAGGGTGGTCGGACCCGCGGGCATCGGTAAAAGCCGTCTTGCCCGCGAGGCGGCTGCGCTCGCCGAACGCCTTGGTGTCGAGGTGTTTTCGACATCATGCGAATCTCATGTCCGTGAGGTGCCCTTTCATGCCGTGGCACGGATGCTGCGCAGGGTGTTCGGGTTGACCGGTTTAGACGATGGGCGCGCGCGAGCCAGGCTGGCGACCAGATTCCCCACCGCGGACCCGGAGGATCTGCAGCTGCTGGAGGATCTGATCGGCGTCGGCGACCCCACCGTCGCGCTGGCAGAGATCGATCCCGATGCCCGTCGCCGCCGGCTGGCCCGGTTGGTCAACGCCGCTTCCCTGGCCCGCGAGGCGCCGGCCATGTTCGTCATCGAGGACGCGCACTGGATCGACGAGGCCAGCGAAACGATGTTCGCGGAGTTTCTGTCGGTGGTCGCCAAGACCCGCGCCATGGTGCTGATCACCTACCGGCCCGAATACCGCGGGGCCCTGAGCCGAACCCCGCGCTCGCACACGCTCACCCTGGCCCCGTTGAGTCCTGCACAGGGGTCGACGCTGAGCGCGCAGATGCTCGGCCCGCACCCCTCGGTCGCCGGACTGGTCACGCAGATCGCGGCCAAAGCCGCCGGCAACCCGTTTTTCACCGAGGAAATCGTCCTCGACCTCGTCGAGCGCGGGATCCTCGAGGGTGAACGAGGTGCCTACGTGTGCCACGGCGACGTCGAAACCGTCAGCGTGCCAGCCACCATTGCGGCCACGATCGCCGCCCGGATCGACCGCCTCGGTGCGGTGGCCAAAGACACACTGAACGCCGCGGCGGTGATCGGCTCACGCTTCGACCAGGAAACGCTGACCAGCCTGCTCGACAGCACCAACCCGGCCGAGCTGGTCGACGCGGAGCTCGTCGAGCAGGTGAAGTCCTCGCCGCGGGCCAGGTACGCATTCCGCCACCCGCTGATCCGTGCCGTGGCCTACGAATCGCAGCTCAGATCCGAGCGGGCTGACCTGCATCGACGGCTCGCCGCCGAAATCCAGCGACGCGATCCCGAATCGCTCGACGAAAACGCTGCGCTGATCGCCACCCACCTGGAGGCGGCCGGGGATCTTCGGCACGCGTTCACTTGGCACATGCGCGCCGGCAGGTGGTCTATTCACCGCGACGTTGGCGCGGCGCGGGCGAGCTGGCAACGAGCGCGGCAGGTCGCCGATGCGCTGCCCGCCGATGAACCCGACCGGACCGCAATGCGCATCGCCCCGCGCACCCTGCTGTGCGGGAGCTCCTGGCAGCTCGGCGGCGGCGTGCCCGACTGCACCTTCGCCGAGCTGCGCGAACTGACCGCGGCCACCGGTGACCCGCGGCCGCTGGCGATCGGCAAGGCCGGGCTGCTGGCGTCCCTGACGTTTCACGGCCGCTACCGCGAGTCGTCGCGGCTGGCCTCCGAATGCGCCGGTCTCATCGAGTCGATCGGCGACCCCAGGACCACCATCGGGCTGCTCTACGGCCCGATGTACGCCAAGCTGCAGGCCGGCGAGGTGGTCGAAGCCCTGCAGCTGGCGCAGCGGGTCATCGACCTTGCCGGCAGGGACCCACACAGCGCCGAGCCCGGCGTCGGTTCACCGTTGGCGGTGGCGATCGCCGTGCGGGGCGCGGCGAGATGCTTCCTTGGCATGCCCGGCTGGCAACACGACTCCCGCACCGCGATCGCGATGGCCCGCGCTTTCGGGGCGACAACCAGCGTCGTGGCCACCTGGTTCAAATACGGCACGATCATCAACGGGGCACTGCTCCCCGATGCCGCCGCACTGCGCGACACGTCTGAGGCGTTGGGCATGGCGGAGCGATCCGCCGACGACTTCACCCTGGCCCTTGCCCGCCTGACGCGGGGCCTGGTCCTGATCCACCGGGACGGCCCAGAACACGGCCTCGGGCTGGAATTGCTCGCCGCGGCCAGACAGACGGCCGAGCAAGAACGGTTCACCTGGACCGCGCTGCCGATCATCGACACCCAGATGGCCAAGGAGCGAGCCCGGGTCGGGGATCTGGACGCCGCGATCGAGACATCGCGGGCGGTGCTGGCCGACCAGTTCGCCACCGGCGAAATGATCTGGCGCGGTCCGACCGCGACCGTGCTGGTGGAATCCCTGCTGCGCCGCGGGGGTCATGGCGATCGCCGGGACGCGCGCGCAGTCATCGACCGGTTGGCGGCGGTGCCGACCGACCCGGGATTCGTGCTGCACGACATCCCGCTGCAGCGGCTGCGAGCGTTGCTGGCGCGCGACTGCGGCGATGAGGACGGCTACCGGGAGTCCCTGCGGCGTTACCGGCAGAAGGTGGCCTCGTGCGGCTTCAAACAGCACATCGCGATCGCCGCCGCCATGACATGAGCACCCG
The DNA here is from genome assembly GCA_963811535.1 of uncultured Actinomycetota bacterium. GTDB lineage: Bacteria > Actinomycetota > Actinomycetes > Mycobacteriales > Mycobacteriaceae > Mycobacterium. The sequence continues at coordinate 405,983 of CAWERF010000007.1, forward strand.
CCGAACCCGTCCGGCTTTTCAATTCGGCATTCAAGTAGTACGCCACTCATGATTGGTTTGCACTTACATGCAACGTTTGCGTAATCACCGACGCGTTGAGGTCAACCGAGCCCACCACGACCGGAAGGATCATCCGCGATGAACAACCCGGCCACGCCGTCGCAGACCTATGTCGAATATCGAGAAGATTTGGAGCAGCCCGCACCAGACGAGGAAGACTTCATCACCAAGATCGTCAACTCGCTGCACCGCAACAACGAGTGGGCGTTCAAAAAATACAAACACGGGATCCGCGATGCGCACGCCAAGAGCCACGGGATTCTGCGCGGAGAACTGCAGGTCTACCCCGAACTCGCCCCGCAGCTGTGCCAGGGACTCTTCGCGGCACCCAAGACCTATCCGGTCATCGCGCGGGTCTCCAGCACCCATCCGGCGCTTCGTCCCGACAAAATCCGCGGTATCCGCGCGATGGCGATCAAGGTCCTCGACGTAGAAGGAGAGCGGCTGTCGCCAGATGGTGTCCACACGCAGGACTTCGTGCTGGTCAACCATCCCGATTTCCCCTACGCGGACGCGCGGGACTACCACAAGAAGGGAATGCCGGCGGCCCGGGTGCTGTCGCGATCGCCGGACACCGCGCTGTGGGTCGTCACCGAGGCGCTGGCCAAGGTGCAGCGGCTCCTCAACGTATTCGGCCGCGGACTGCCCGCGGCTCTGGCGCTGTTCACCGGGCCCAACAATCTCATTCTGGGAGAGACATTCCACTCGGCGGCGCCGTTACGCTACGGCAAGTACGTGGCCAAGCTCAGCCTGGTGCCGTACTCCAAGTCGGTCCGTCGACTGCAGAACCGCCCTCTCCCCCGCAATTTGGGACCCGACGCCCACCGCGAAATGATCACCGACTTCTTCAACCTGAACAACGCGGAGTACGAGGTACGGGCACAGCTGTGCACGAACACCGAGGAGATGCCCATCGAGGACGCGACGGTCCACTGGTCGGAAACGGCCTCGCCCCCGCAAGGAATCGCGAAAATCACGTTTCCCGTCCAGCACTCCGATGGCGTGTACCGCCGAGCCTTCGGTGACGACGTGCTGTCGTTCAACTCGTGGCGCGGGCTAGCCGCCCACCGCCCGCTCGGATCGATCAACCGACTCAAGAAAAGGGTCTACGACGCCTCCAGCGACTACCGGCACATGGTGAACAACGCGCCGCAAATCGAACCCTCCAGCATCGATGACCTACCCGCCGACTGACCCGCTTTCACGGGTTGATCCCTCACAGTCCGCACCCTTTGTGACGTGCTCACTAAGCGGTTACGGCGGTGCCCTACCTGCGAACCACGCAGTTCTGGTAGGTGCCGTACTGGGTAGTGCAGCCACCGCCATAACCGCCAAAAAGGAGCGAGTTGGGGCCGTTGGAGCACAACCAGTCGTCCTGGCAGTCATACGGGTAGTAGGGACCGGCGGAGGAATCGGCGGGCTGACCCCCGCCGCCCACCGCTGGGCGGTCACCGATTCATTCGGTCTCGGCAGTCGCAACCTCGCACTGGCTTTCGGCGCGCATAAAGCCGCGGCTATGCCTTGGTGAGCGTGAACTGTCCCAGCTCGCTGATGCCGCGGCGGAAGAAGTCGGAGCATCCCGTCAGGTAGCGCATGTAGCGGTCGTAGACCTCGTTGGACGTCGCGGTGATCGCCTCGTCGCGAGCGGCTTCCAGGTTCGTCGCCCAGGCATCGAGTGTCCGGACGTAGTGCTCGTTCAGGTATCGGGTTTCTTCCACCGAGAAGCCGCCACCCTTCGAGAACTCGACGACGTCGTCGTCGCACGGGACCGAGCCACCCGGGAAGATTTCCTTGGCGATGAACCGCATGAACCGCAGGTCGGTGATGGTGATCGGAATGCCCATGGTGGGCCAGCGATTCAAGGGGTGGCCCAGGATCGTCTGCAGCACCATCCGGCCGTCGTTCGGCATGATGCGGTGGCACGTTTCGAAGAATGCCGCGTAGCGCTCTTTCGGGAACGCCTCGAACGCCTCGATGCTGATGATGCGGTCGACGGGATCGTCGAACTCCTCCCAGCCGCGCAGGACCACCTGGCGGGAACGGTCGGTCTCGATGTCGTCCAGAAGCTGCTGGCCCAACGTGCACTGGTTTCTGCTCAGAGTCAGGCCGATGACGTTGACGTCGTGTTTCTCCACTGCGCGTTTCATCACCGAGCCCCAGCCGCAGCCGACGTCGAGCAGCGTCATGCCGGGCTGCAAATCGAGCTTGCCGAGCGCCAGGTCGATCTTGGCCATCTGCGCTTCCTCGAGGGTCATGTCCTCGCGCTCGAAGAAGGCACAACTGTATGTCCTCGACGGATCCTGAAATGTCGCGAAGAAGTCGTTGGAGATGTCGTAGTGGGCCTGAATGTCCTCGAAGCGAGGCCGCATCTTCGCCGAGCCCGACCTGCTGTCAGCCACCTGCGCTTGACCTCCTTCCGCCTGAATCAGGCCTTTTCACAGGTGAATTGGCAAACATCGGTGTAGCCCTTCCGGAATAGGTCGGCGCAGCCGGTGAGGTATTTCATGTAGCGCTCGTAGACCTCATCGGAGGTAACGGCGATGGCTTGGTCCTTGTTGGCCTCGAGATTTGCCGCCCAGGTGTCCAGTGTGCGGGCGTAGTGCGGGCGCAGCGGCTGCACACGGGTCACGTTGAATCCGGCCTTGGTGGCGTGCTCCGCGACCTGCGCGACCAGTGGCAGACGACCACCGGGGAAGATCTCCTCGAGGATGAACTTGATGAAACGCACCCGGGACATCGTCAGCGGCAGTTTGCGTTCCCGGATCTCTTCGTCGCTCGGTATGACGATGCTGTGCAGCAGCATCACGCCGTCGTCGGGCATCAGCTTGTACGTCTTCTCGAAGTAGTCATCGTACTTGCTGAAACCGAAGTGCTCGAACGCGCCGATCGAAACGATCCGGTCCACCGGTTCGTCGTATTCCTCCCACGGCTGCAGCCGCACTTCTTTGCTGCGCGGGCTGTCCGACTGCGCGAACAGCTGCTCGATGTGCGCCTTCTGGTTGTGCGACAGGGTCAGGCCGATGACGTTGACGTCGTATTTCTCGACCGCACGCATCATCGCGGCGCCCCAGCCGCAGCCGATGTCGAGCAGCGTCATCCCAGGTTGCAGGCCCAGCTTGCCGAGTGAGAGGTCGATCTTGGCGATCTGCGCCTCCTGCAGCGTCATGTCGTCGCGCTCGAAGTAGGCGCAACTATAGGTCTGGGTCGGGTCCTGCCAGAGCCGGAAAAACTCGTTCGACAAGTCGTAATGCGACTGGACTTCCTCGGTGTTCGAGCCGCGGGCGTTCGCCGCCGACGAAGACAACCACTTGGACTGGGCCCGAGGCGCCGAGCGCTGCGTTTCACTTGATTTACCGGCCACTCTGTCCTCCTTCAATCGGAATCCGGGTCATTCGTCGAGACCCCGCAGCGATTGTCCCTCAGGGGGCGCCAGGAGACTACATCCTCCACCGCCACGAACCGCTCGCTCGGCACACCTCAACGTGAATACCACAACCGAGCGCAGGGGTTCTTGCCCCCGTCACCACAGACCGGTGGGCGGTGATGGCACGATGCGCCCCCGTTAGCAGCCCCAGATAAGTTCAGCAACGACCCGCTCCGCCGCGAATCTGCTGATCCCCCGACCTCCACCAGGAGTGCTGCCGCGAGTTCTGCGAGGTTATTTCGCACGCGCACCGGGTGGGACCGGGTCCCGTCCAGCGAATAGCTTCCAAACGGGCGCCGACGCGAAGGCGTCTTTGCGACGCGTTGAGCGGCGCCGCCAATTAAGCTCTACGTTCATGACCAGCCGTTGGCAGCTAATCGATCGCCCCGCGGAGTTCGGTGCGATTCGGCCGGCATTGACCGGCAACGAGAGTTGCGGCGTGTTCCTGGTCGGGCCGGCCGGCGTCGGTAAGACAACCCTGGCCCGTACCGTCACCAAGTCGTTGGCCGCGAAAGTGCACTGGGTCGGCTGCACCGAGTCATCGCGCAGCATCCCGCTCGGTGTCTTCGCTCACCTGGTCAGCCCGTCCACGTCGCGCGACCCGATCGCGCTGATGGCTTCGGCGCGTGAATCCCTTATCGCGCAGGAGAATACCGTCATCGCCGTCGACGACGCATACCTGCTCGACCAGCTGTCGGCGACGCTCTTGCACCAGATCGCGATCGACCGGGTCGGACACATCCTGGCCACGGTCCGCAGCGGCGAATCGGTTCCCGACGCGGTGACCGCGCTGTGGAAAGACGGCTACCTGCAGCGATTCGAACTCGAGCCGTTCAACAAGGAAGAAACCATCGCGCTGGTGGAATCGGTCATCGGCGGCACCCTCGAGGGGCTCAGCGCCGACGTGATGTGGGAGTCATCCGGCGGCAACGCTCTGTTCCTGCGGCATCTGGTCGAAGGGGCGATCGACGCCGGAACGTTGACCAAGGTGAACGGCGTCTGGCAGTTACGCGGCGCGACCGTCGTGCCATCCGGGTTGGCCGCCCTGTTGGAAAGCCGCCTGGAACATGCCGGCGACGATGTCATCAACGCGTTGAAGCCGCTGGCGCTGTGCGAACCGCTCGACATCGACGCGCTCACCGACCTGGCGGGCGAGGAGTGCGTCGATGCCGCCGAGGTGCGCGGCCTGATCCGGGTCGTGCACGACGGCTCCCAGATCAACGCCCGGTTCAGCCACCCCCTCTTCGGCGACGTTGTGCGGCGCCGGATCGGGACGGCGTCGGCGCGCAAACTCAGGGGCCGGATCGCGCGGGTGCTGCGCGACCGCCAGCTCGACACCACGGCGGGCCGGATCCGCATGGCGCAGCTCTACGTTGACAGCGACGAACCGGTGGAAGCGGACCTGCTCATCGCCGCCGCGAAGGACGCGGTCTCGCTGTCCAACCTTCCCCTCGGTGAGCGGATCGCACGCGCGGCCGTGGCGCGCGGCGGCGGCCTGAAGGCCGCCGAGCTGCTGTCCCGCGCGCTGTACTGGCAAGGCCATCCGGTGCAGGCCGACGCGATCCTCGCGCGGTTCAATCCCGACGACCTCGACGAACTGCAGCTGGTCCAGTGGGGCGTTCCCAGGCTGTCCTACCTGTTCTGGTCACTGGGCGGTGACGTCGGCGAGGCCCACCAGGTCTTGGCGCTGTTGCGTGAGCGGGTGCAGCACCCCAGCCTGCAGCTGATGGTCGAAGCGGTCGGATCGGCAATGGCGATCCACGAGAACAACATCGCCGAAGGACTGGCCGCCGCCGAGCAAGTGTTGTCCGACCCGCATGCGCCGCAACAAGCCATCGATTTCGCCGCTTTCGCTGCCGGACTGGCGATGCCGGTTGCCGGGCGCGGCCGTGATTTCGAGCCGATCGCCGCCAAATCCCGCGCCGAGCAAAAGGCCACCGACGGCATGATCCGCGTCATGGTGCGCTACGGCGACGTGCTGGCGCTCACCCTCACCGGCCAGCTCAACCTGGCCGACAAACGGGCAGCCGATTACGCCGAGTTCACCTCGGCGGGACAGTTTCTCGGATGGGCCCTCGCCAAGATCATGGCTGGCCTCGTCGCGGTCTATCGCGGGAAGTTCCCCGACGCGATCTCGTCGATCGAACAGGCGCTTGCCGCACTGGCCGCCGAGGCCTCCCTGCCCTGGCTGCTGCCCGCGCGGCACCTGTTGGTCAGGGCCTATGCCGCGTTGGGCCGCGTCGACGAGGCCGAACGCGTGCTGGCCGACGTGCAGGAGCACACCGGGCCACACATGGCCTTGCACACTCCCGCGGTGATGATCGCCCAATCGTGGGTGGCCGCCACCAAGGGCCTGGAGCGTCGCGCGGTCGAATTGGCCCGCGCCGCCGCCGATGTCGCACAGCGCTCCGGTCAGCACGCCATGGAAGCCGAGGCCCTGCACCACGCGGCCAGGTTCGGCGACCGCACCGTCGCCGAGCGGCTAGCGGCGCTCGTCGACAAGGCTCAGGGAGACGTCGTCACCCTGCAGGCGCGCCACGCCGCAGCGGTCGCGGCCGCCGACCCCGAAGCCCTCGATGCGGTGAGTGCGGAATTTGAACGGGCCGGCTTTTTGCTTTCCGCCGCCGACGCCGCGGCCCAGGCCGCACCGCTGCACGATCGCGCGGGGCAGCGACGCCTGAGCCTGAATTCGTCGGCGCGCGCGCTGAAACTGGCCACCGTGTGCGGCGGCGCCGTCACACCGGCGATCAAGGCCGCTGCCCAACCCCTGCCCGTGACCGCTCGCGAGCGCGAGATCGCGCTCCTGGTCGCCGCGGGCCTATCGAACAAGGAAATTGCCGAGCGGCTCACGTTGTCGGTCCGCACGGTCGAGGGCCACGTATACCGGGCCTGCTTCAAACTCGATGCCGCCGATCGTGACGAACTCGCCAAATTGATGCGGCACGAGATAACGAAATAGACTGCTACGCAACGCTGTCCGTCTCCAACACTCAGGACGGCTCTGAGTGTTGCCCTCCGGCGCCCGGCACTGTTACGCAGAGCCGAACGCGCCATACTGCAGACACACCGGATATGTCCGTGTTGAATGTGCCTATCGATCGGGACACCCCGGGGAACGCGGTGGGCGCTGCTGAAGCCGACCTGGAGCGCATTCGAGCGAGTTGCAGTGCCGGCGCCGCCGGATCAACGAAAATTGCCGAACAACGCTCACGGGAGACGGCTGCGTCCGACCCTTACGAAAGGAAGCCGGCATGAGCGGCATATTCTCGCGGGCCCTGTCGCGACTGGCCGAGATCGTCGACAGGTCGATCGGCTGGGCGCGACTGCCGACGCCCCTGGCGATCCCGGTCCTGATCGGGCTGCGCAACCAGCTTCGCGCGCACAACCTGTACAGCACGGGCCGCGGCCCCCTCGACGTGCCGCCCTGCCAAGACCCCAACGTGGCCAACCGGCTCGACACCAGGATGGGCAACGGAACATACAACGACCTCAACGATCCGCTGATGGGATCGCTGCAAAGCCGATTCGGCCGAAACGTTCCACCCGAGAAGACCTATCCCGAGAAGCCGGCGCAGCTGCTCGACCCGAACCCACGGCTGATCAGCGAACGCCTGCTGAGGCGGGACAGCTTCCAGCCGGCGACCACACTGAACCTGCTGGCCGCGGCCTGGATCCAGTTCGAAGTCCACGACTGGATGAGCCACCCACCCTCCCCCGACAGCGACCCCTGGGAGATTCCGGTGGCGCCGACGGACGACTTTCACCCCAAGCCGATGTTGATCCCGCGGACCGCACCGGACCCCAGCCCCGACCCCGACGGTCCGCCGACCTTCGTGAACAACGACACCCACTGGTGGGACGCCTCCCAAATCTACGGCGACACCTTGGATTTCGCCGACGCCCTGCGTTCCCACCAGGACGGCAAGCTGAACATCGATGACGACGGACTTCCCCCGCAGGATGTCGAAAACCTGCTCGATGTGAAAAAAGGTGTCGCCGGGAACTTCTGGGTGGGGCTCGCCCTGCTGCACTCGCTGTTCATGAAGGAACACAACGCCATCTGCGACGAACTCGACCAGAAACACCCCGGCATGTCCGATCAGGAGCTGTACGACACGGCGCGGCTGGTCAATACCGCACTGATGGCCAAGATCCATACCGTTGACTGGACACCGGCCATTCTCGCCCACCCGACCACCGTCTTCGCGCTGCGGTCGAACTGGTACGGAGTCCTCGGAGAACGGGTCGCCGAGCGCGTCGGCCGCGTCAGCAGCAGCGAGGTGCTCAGCGGCATTCCGGGCTCCCCAACCGACCATCACGGGGTTCCGTACGCGCTCACCGAGGAATTCGTGGCGGTGTATCGGATGCATCCACTGATACCCGACGAGTTCGTCTTCCGCTCGGTTGAGGACGACCACGTGATGGACACACGTGAGTTCAATGACCTGACGGTGTACCACGTCCGCGATCAGCTGAAAAGGTTCGGGCTGGTGAACCTCGTGTACTCCTTCGGGCGCTCCCACCCCGGTGCGATCACGCTGCACAACTTCCCCAGCGGGTTGCGGGAGTTCAAAAAGGCGGACGGGACGACGGTCGATCTGGCCACGATCGACGTGCTGCGGGTGCGGGAACGCGGCGTTCCGCGCTACAACGAGTTCCGGCGACTGTTCCGGCTGAAGCCGGCCGCCTCGTTCGAGGAGCTGACCGACAACCCGGTGTGGGCCGAAGAGCTGCGCGAGGTCTACGGTGACGTGGAGCGCGTCGACCTGATGATCGGCCTCTATGCCGAGCCCAAGCCCAAGGGATTTGGCTTCAGCGACACCGCCTTTCGTGTGTTCATCCTGATGGCGTCACGCAGGCTCGAAAGCGATCGGTTCCTGACCGACTATTTCCGGCCGGACGTCTACACACCGGCGGGCTTCGCGTGGGTAAAGGACAACACGATGCGCACGGTTCTACTGCGGCACTTCGGCGAGCTCCAGCCGGCGCTGCGCGGTGTCACGAATCCTTTCGCTCCCTGGATGCCCGTTCTCCCGCCGCCCGGATTGGAGTAGTGCGCTACTCGCGCGTCCCGGACCCAGCGGCCGCAGACTGGCAACCGGAAGCCGGCGGTGGCGCTGAGGGGCCACGCGCCGGCCACGACGACCCGATACGACGCACCGTTGAAAGGACACGCCCATGGCGAGCGTCCAGGCCAAAAGCGATTTGATCGCCGTCACCGCCTACCCCGGCGACGCCAAGACGCTGCTCGCGTTCGACCTGACCGCCGACTCGGCCCGAACGGGCCTGGGAGGTTTCACGATCGAGGTGCGACCGCCCGGCAAGGACCCCTACTACATCGACAACAATCTGCGGCTGCAACCATCGCCGAACCACGCCCAGGTGGCCGGCGAGTCAGCGTATTCCACGGTCAACGCGCCGATCCACAAATTCCGCTGGGTTCAGGTCCCCGGGCTGGTGCACCAGGGCGGCACACCGGCGTTCGGCACCTACACCTATGTGGTGACTCCCCGCTACTTCACCGACGCGGGTGCGTTGAAACCGCTCGACGCCTCCACGAGTGTTTCCGTCGACGTGCCGGTGGGCCCGTTCGTCAAGGACGCGCTGTCGGTGAGCTTCACCCGCGGCTACGTCCAGTCGCAGGCGTTCGTGCGCCATTTCGGCCCCACCGCGCACATCCGTCCGGATGGCGATGACCTGATCTATGACACGTCGGCGACCGCCGGCAGCAACGGTGCCGGGCAGACGTTCAGCTACGCCGACGAGTACGAATGGCTGGGATTCACCGCCCGCCAACGGGTTTTCGACACCTTGCACCAGGTCCAGGCCGACCCGTCGCTCAAGCTCGACGTGTTCGCCTACGACCTCAACGAGCCCGACGTCGTGGAACTGTTGTACGAGCTGGGCAGCGCCGGGCAGGTGCGGATCATTTTGGACAACGCCGCGCTCCACCACAGTGCCAAAGCGCCCAAGCCCGAAGATACCTTCGCCGCCGCCTTCGCCGAAAAGGCCGGCGCTGCCGCGATCAAGCGCGGCAAGTTCGGTCGCTACGCCCACGACAAGGTTTTCATCGTCTCCGATGACACCGGCCCGCGAACCGTGCTCACCGGATCCACCAACTTCTCGGTGACCGGGCTGTACGTCAACGCCAACCACGTCCTGGTGTTCGACGACCGCCAGGTCGCCGCCACCTACGCCGACGTGTTCAACGAAGCCTGGGGCACCGGCGTCAAAGCCGCTCCATTCGCGCAATCGCAGTGGGCCAGTCAAACATTCAGCTTCGGAGGACCGGCTGACTCCGTGCCGCAGACCGACATCACCTTCTCGCCGCACCAAGCCCCCGTCGCCGGCCAGATCCTCGACGGGCTCGTTGAACGCATCAACGCCGAGGCCGCGGTGAACCCGCCCGCGGTCGGGACGGTGTTCTTCGCGGTAATGCAGCTGAACGGCACCAGCGTGAACCCGGTCTACACCGCACTCAACGATGTACACGCCGACCCCAACACGTTCAGCATGGGCATTTCCGATGCCCCCGACAGCGTGTCGCTGTACCCGGTCGGCGAGAAAACCGGCGTCCTGGTCACCGGCCGGCCCGGTGCCAGCGTGCTGCCACCGCCGTTCAACCAGGTGCCCAACTTCACCGGCCACGAGATTCACCACAAGTTCGTCGTGTGCGGGTTCAAGGGCGAAGACCCGGTCGTCTACTGCGGTTCCTCCAACTTGGCGCTGGGCGGTGAGCAGGAAAACGGTGACAACCTGCTGGCCATCCACGACGCCGATGTGGCGACCGCGTTCACGATCGAAGCGCTCGCACTGGTCGACCACTACAACTTCCTCGACTCGCTGGCCAAGAGAACCACCCCGCAGGGAGCACCACCACCCACGGCGGCTGCCAACAAGCAGCAGGCAGCGGCGGCGGCCGGGTGGTTCCTGGGCACCACCGACCAGTGGACCGACAAATACTTCGACCCCAACGATCTGCACTCCGTCGACCGCCAACTGTTCGGAAGCTGACACAACAACGCGGGCGATACCGGCCACATCGGAACCGCGCGCAGGCGCGGCGCGCCGATCGAGCGCATGGCTTGTGTCGGCCGTCGAAATCGAGAAGAAAGCTTGACGACTCAGCCACGGTTCTGGCCTACAAGGCCCGTAAGAGGAGGACAATAGCCAGGTGGAGATCATGCATTGGTCCCACAACAAGGCCGGGCAGTGGCGATGCGCAGTGTCGGGTGCCAGCTACCAGGCCTATCGCGTAGGTGACCGCAGGTGGATGGCCGAGAAGATCGACCCGGCCGGGCACTACACGCCGTTGGGTTCCTACGACACTCTGAAGGACTGCAAGGTGCACGCCGGGTTGGATTACGTTCGCGGGATGAGACAACACGAGCTGAAGCCCCTCCGATTTTGATGGCGCTGCGAGGGCGAAGCGGATGCTGCACGCAACCCCGGCGAGCCTCGATGGCCGATACGCAATCATGCGTGAAGGCCGACACACAGCAGATGCCCGGAATGGCTTCTTGGTGATCGACGACGGTGGCGTGCAGCTCGCGGATCGACTCGCGCAGTTGGCGCCATTGGCGCGTTGTCCAGCAGTCGGGAAGCGTATCGCCGTCGGCGGATTGACTGGCGTAGAGGACTCGTCCGGTGGCGGTGCGCGCGATCGACCTTGGGTCTGCGGGGTTGGGCAGGCAGGCGTGGCCGTGCGGGGCGGTGGCACAGATCATCTGGAGTCGGTCCTCGTGCAGGATCCGCAGCGCCGCCATGGCGCCAGACCGCACGGCCAGGGTGTGCACCGGGGCCTGCGCGGCCCGCCGCAGCTCCGGGTTGGGCTGCCATCGCTCGCCGATGCGCCCGATCCGTGCCCCGATGTAGTAGCGGTGGTCCACGCGTTGTGCCGCGCCGAGCGAGACGAGTTGCTCGGCCAGCCGATACGCGGAGGTTTTCGCCAGCCCGCTGGCGCGCGACAGCGCGGTCAACCCGAGTCCGCTGTCGGCCTGGACGAGCGCGTCGAGGACCGAGAATGCGCCGTCGAGCACCCCCGGTTTGCGCAGGCACCGGATGGTGCCGTCATCCCCGGCGCTCATAATCTGTCCATTTCGCGTCCCGTGCGGGCGCCTTCGAAGTAGTAGGGCTCACGACGCATGACATGGGATCGCCGCGGGTGTGGCGGATCAGTGAATGCCACCGCCAGCTGCTGCAGCATCGTGGCCAGCCGACGGCCGATCTTCTGGGGCCGCCGCAGCGGCACGGCGGCCGCGCTGGCGAAACGCACCTCCTGCTCGGTGATCAGAACCTCGGCCGGCGAAACCTCGGCCGACGTCGCAGCGGACTGGGTTTGGGCCGAGATGTCCGTGAAGGCATCCCGCATCGCAGCGGATGCCTTTGGCACATCGGGCATTTCGCTCGTCTCCCTCGTCGCGTATCACTTCCCCGGCCGAAGTACACCGGCCGTTGATGAGGCAATTTAGTTGGATGCAGCCGGGGTGGGCCACCGCGCATGCACCACAATCAGCGGTGGTGCACACACCCCACCGCTGGCACCCGCGGCGTCTCCCCTGCGGCGCGAGCGGTGGTTGCTCAATGTGCCGCGTGTCCTTCGTGATGCCGCGGCTACTGCCACTACAGTTCGACAGAAGAAATCGCGTCGACGACTTCATTTGTGGTGACAATGGCGGTCGCGTAGTTCGGGATATTGACTTCGAGAGCGGCGTGCATCTCGTTATCCGAGTAGCTCGCCGTCGCATCCTTGACCACCGTGACCTCGTACCCGAGCTCGGCGCCGTATCGAACGGTTGCCTCGACGCAGGTGTGTGTTATGAGTCCGATGACGATGAGCTGATGGATGCCGTGCTTCTTGAGCAGCAGATCCAAATCGGTGTTGGCGAAACCACTGGAACACCAGTGCTCTTGGGCAACGACATCGCCCGCCTGAGGCTCGAACTCGGGACGGATCTCGCCACCCCAGGTTCCGTATCCGAAGGTCTTGTGTGACCATGCTGCCCGCTGAATCGGCGCGATGTACTTCCACGTCTCGTAGTCGCCGGCGCGGTATCGGCGATGCAGCGCATAGAAAACGCGGATGTCGGCCTTTCGTGCAGCGTCGAGGACTTGGCTCATGTGGGGAACACACTGGTTGGTTTCGGCAATACCCTTGAGGCGATCCCATACTTTGCCGCCCTCGGAAATGAAATCGTTGTACGGATCGATCACCACAAGGCCAGTGAGGTCCCTTTTGTACGTCACGTTGGTCATGTTCCCTCCAATTGGTGGCCAGCACCGCAAGGTCGCTGGCCCGTCTGTCAGTATCCAACGGGGCCACATGAACTTTCACTCCTGCGGCCGCCACAACGGGTCAGGGCCGAGGCGAGCGAGAAGCGTGGCCTGCGTGTCGGCCCGGTCGTCGTCAGCAATCGGAGCCGCGTCCATCCCGTCCATGATGCCCCGCCCGAGGCGACCCGATGAGCGCTTCCAGAGCCGGACAGCCCGGCGGTTACGAGCCCGGATGAGCGGCGAAGAACTGCCACAGCGTTTGGGTGGCGTTGAGCGCGTGCGACATCGGGTCGCCCCGCTCGAGGAAGGTGGTGCCGCCGGGCCATTGGTGCCCGCCGCCGTCGATGGTGATCAACACCACGCTGCGGTTGTCGGCGCACGCGGCGGTCGACGTCGTGACCGGGCCGGCGGTGCTCAGCGCGGGCGGTGCGCAGTGGTCGGCGTTGCGCCAGAAGGCGTTGACGTCGGCGACCGATGGACCGTTGACGACGCTCGCGCCCTGCCCGCCGTTGTAGGGGATCAACCGGTCGGCGGTGCCGTGGATGTGCATCACCGACGTCGGGTGCGGCGCGGCGCAGGCGTCGAGCTGGGTGGCCGAGTCCGGGCCGATGGCGGCGAAGATGCCGCTGTTGCAGGCCAGCGTGTAGCTCATCATCCCGCCGTTGCTGATCCCGGTGGCATACACGCGCGAGCGGTCGACATCGATCGAGTCGCCGATCTGGCCCACCATCGCGATGATGAAGCCGACGTCATCGATCCCGTCGCGGGCGGGCTGCCCGCAGCAGCCGTGCACGTTCCAGGCCCGGCCGATGCCGTCAGGGTAGGCGACGAGGAACTTGGCCGAGTCGGCCAACTGAGCCCAGCCGTAGGAATTTTCGGCCTGCTCGCCGGTGCCGAACCCGCCGTGCAGCATCACGACGAGCGGGGCAGCGCCCGGCAGCCCGGCGGGCTTGTACAGCCGGTAGGTGCGATCTCGCCCGCCGACGGTCATGGTGTGAACGCTGGTGCCGTCCGGGTATCCGCTGTCCGCCGAACCCGCCGCCGAGCACCCCGACATTGCGAGCACCACTCCCAGTAGCGCGGCGATCCGAAACAGCACGGTTCCAACGTAGGGATCGACTGCGCGCGTGGCCGTACCGCGGCCAAATCTTCAGCCAACCTTCAGAGGATGCGGCGATGTCACACCGCACCAGACCCCAACGCATACCCGCCCGTCGGCCACCCATGAATCCGACTTGTTGAATGCGTTGGAGGATAGTGGCTTCCAGCCGACGAGCACACCGGTGGCATGTTCGGCGATCCGCCCTGGACCCTTTTGTTCCGGCGTCGAAACAAAATCGTGGCAGCGGAGTCGACGCGCTGATCGTCTGGTCGGCCTCGCCTAGACGCGTCCGTAGAAATCCCGGCGCGCCGGAGTCCGGCCCGCACACCCGACCATCCGCATACGTTCCCTCCCACTGCCACAACCCAGGAGGTTGGCGAATCACGCGCATCGTCGGCCGGCAGCCGACGGCCGTTGCCAGATACAACGAGGCCGTGCCGTGTTCGCGAGCTGTGCGGGGAGGGCGCGATACCCGCATTTGACGCCGGCAACCGAGGCTGGCCAGGATTGCTCGCCATCTACGCTAGCCATGACCCTATTGCACAGCCGCAGGCTATTTGAGGTTAAAAGGGCTATCCAAGTCGGCATAAGTTGTTTGGGCGAATAAATTATCCGCACGCTAGTTTGCTAAGAGCGCCCGCTGTCCAACTGACTGCGTTGAGCCAGCAACGTCATCGAGGATTGATGGCATCTTCACAGGTGTTAACGAGCATTCTACGAGTTTGCTGAGCTTGCCACGAAATTACCTGAGAACAGTGTAAGTTTCCGTTGTGTCCAATCTCATACTGTATGGAAAGGGGCCGTCGTGCAGTTAGCTGCTCGTCCACAAGCCATGGCGGGAGCCGCGCTCCTCGGGGCCGGCATCCTTATCGCGCCCGCGGCGGCGCCTCCGCCTCTGGTCGAGACCGTTCATGTTCCGGTCCAGCTAGACCAGTTTGTTCCCGGCGCAATCCTGGCGCAAATTGTCACCAACCAGATCGAGAATGCCACGATCCTTGCCCAGGCGACGTTCACGGGCACGGTTGACATCGTGACGGGCCTCATCAACGGTCCCGTCACCTTCATCACCCAATTGTTGGGGGGCACACCCTTCCTCACCGCGTTCGGTGACGGGCTCGCACAGATCATCGTCGGATTTCTCGACGGGATCGGTGCCGTAACCAACCCGGCGTTCTTCATCGGGCTCAGGGCACTAAACTCCACAGTCGCCGCGGCCCAGGCCTCGATCTTCCTCGGCCTAGAAACGTTCAACGCCGGCACCGACGTGCTCGGTGGGTTCGTCCTAGGGACCGTCGACGCCCTCAACCAGCTGGCGATGCTCAACATCGCGGGCGCGGTGACGGCTTTTGTGGACGGCGTGATCAGCGGCTTCGTCACGGGCGGCGCCACCTTCTCAGCGGCGCTGACCAGCTGGCAATCAGCGATCCTGACCGCGCTTGAGCAGCCCCTGCCGCCGGGCGTGACGATGCCCGCCGCGACGCCCTTGTCCGTTCCGGCCGCGAAGACCGTGTCGAGCCCTACGACCAACGACGTTGCGTCGGTTCCGTCGCCACCCACGCGGATCCTCACCGCGCTCACCGCGAACGCCCCGGTGCGTGCTGATGTCACGGCACCGACCACCGGCGTCGGCGGCCCGCGGAGCAACGGTGTCGGCAAGGCCGTGAGCAACGATGTCGGCAAGGCCGTGAGCAACGATGTCGGCAAGGCCGTGAGCAACGATCTGAAGGCTGCCGCAGCCGGTTTCGGCCACCTCACCGGCGGCAAGAAGTGACGCCGTCGGCACGGTAGCCACGTCCACCCGCCGACCAGGAATCGGCTCCTCAGTGGGAGGGGCCGATTCCTGGTCGGGGATTTGCCCTGCGGCCCTCAGCCGTGCGCGGCGAGACAAGCACCCACGATTTCGGGCGGGATCCGTCCGCGAGCGGCAACCTCGTAGCCGTCGCGGCGAGCCCACATATCGATGGCTGACATATTTCCACTCGATGGCTGACATATTTCCACCCGCTCCGCCCACATCGGCACGGCCACCGACCCCGCCGGCGCCGGCGCCGGCCAATCAGCCTGGCGGCGTGCTCCACGTGGCGTTGATTCGTGATTGCCGCCGGCACCGCCGGGCTCGCAGGCTGCATGAACGGGATTGATGCCTTTCATCATTCAAACGAACAGTTAAATAACTGAACGTTCAGCCCTGCGCGGTTAGCTGTGGGCGGCCATAATCGCGCGGTGCGGACGCAGTTTCAAGCCCGACTGGACAAACTGGCGGGCCAGTTGCACGAGATGTGTCTGCTGGCACGGGAGTCTGTGACTCAGGCGACCGAATCCGTGGTGCACAACGACCCGCTGGCGGCCGGCCTCGCGGTCGATCACTGTGACCGCGTCGAGGCCCAACGCGAACCCTGCGAACGCCTGGCGGTGGCCCTGCTGGCTCTGGAAACGCCGGTCGCCACCGAGTTGCGGCGCGTGGTGAGCGCCATCCAGATGGTCGGTGACCTCGCCCGCATGGGAGGTCTGGCACGGCACGTTGCGGAGGTTTCTCGCCGCAGGCACCCGCAGGCACTGCCCGCCGACATCGTGCCCCTGGTGGCGCGGATCGGGCAGGTTGCCGGCGAGCTCATCGATGCGGCGGGAGTTGTATTGCACGGCGCCGATCCCGACCGGGCCGCCGCACTGGAGGAGCACGACGACATCCTCGATGACCTGCACCGTCAGCTGCTGGACAGGCTCGCCTCCCCGGAATGGACCGGCAACACCGCCACCGTCATCGATGTCACCCTGCTCGGGCGCTATTACGAGCGCATCGGGGATCACGCCGTGCAAGTGGGCCGGCGGATGATCTTCGTCGCCACCGGAAGGCCCGCGCGCGAGTACATCCGAACTAAGGGTCAACACCTGGCAGACACGTGACCCCGCGCGCTACGGGAAGCGGTTTTGCAACGCGGTGAGCAGACGCTGGGCTTCCGTGAGCCGCATACGCAGCTGGGCAAGCTCGTCGAACGGCTGGGCCTTGACCCCGTCGATCTGGCTTCGACGACGGCGCGCGGCGACAGATTCGACAAGTGCCCCAAGCTCGGCAATCTCCTGTTCAAGCATGACCTGGAACACCCGCGCCTGGGCCAGGTCCGCAACGTGCGCCGGCCGCGTCTTGGCTGTTCCGGCAACCGCTGAACGCGGTGGTTGACCACCGACATCATCCAAGAACTGCGCCGACACCCCGACATCATGTCCGACCAATCATGTTCCCGCGACTCGAACTGTTCACCCGAAGGCGGTCGGCACGGTGGCCGGACGTTAGCGGTCGTTCACCTTCGTCGTCGCCAGATCGTGATCCGGACACGCGTGACCGCCGCCGCCGGAAGCGAAACCGCGCTGCGGCAGCGCAAAACGTGGGATTCGCCGTCGCCGGCGTTACTCGCTCAAGTCGACGACGGCAGCGCCGGGGGCATTCTTTTGCACCGACTCGATGCCGTTCTTGGCGCTGGCCTTGGACTCGTATGCCTCACTGGTGGCGATGATTTCGCCATTCGCGGCCTTGAGCCGGAACCGGAACTTGCCAGCCTTGTCCTTGGTGATTTCGAACTTGCCCGCCATCCGAGTCTCCTTCGCCTCACTAGCAACCGTCGCACACAAGCTATCCGACATTCTCCGCCGCCGTCCCGGTTTTTCAATAGCCGCCTATAGCGCACGCGGAACCCGTCACCGACCGTACTAATCGAGGCCGCGTTGACACATCAACGGTCCCAGAATCGGCAAACAAGTCAATACCGACTGAGCCGGCGAGTCGTGCAGCCACGAATAGCTCGTGATGTTTAAACACAGCTGCCCCGGCGACGCGAGGGGTCGGCCGCCGAGGCGGGGTAAATGCCTGGCGGGCGGCTGGGCCATGACGAATTTTGACGAAATCAGCGGCTGTGTGCAGCTTGGTAGGCGTCGATGACGTCGCGCGGTATCCGGCCCCGTGCACTTACTTTGTGCCCGTGTTTGGCCGCCCAGGCCCGGATTGCCGACAACTCCTCCTTGCGGCGTGGTCCACGCCGGCGACTGCGTCGGCCACCGACTTTCGTCGCCGATCCGATGAACGGCGCCAACGCCTTGTCAAACTTGGTGACGTTCCCGGTGCCGAGATCGATGCGGTATGCAACCCCGCGCACCGCGAACTCAATTTGTTCGCCCTTGCCGTCGGTAATCTCGGTTCCGTCGAGATCATCGATAAGCTGGCGCACTAGCCGTTCGGCCATGATGTCCTCCACAAACGAGGCCCCACCCGCTTGTCACAATACACATGGGATAGCGGCTTCAACAAATTCGGCGAGTACATCGGGACTCCCGCCCCAATCGTTATCAAGAAACGCGCCGGGAAATCGTGTGGCGGTTTATCAGGGCACACGGTGCCACTTTAGAAAAGGCGCAGCCCTGCGTTCCGAACCAATGAAGTCGCGGCGATAGACGAGGATATCGATCAGCGAGATTTGCGGTGGGCATTGTCAGCCGCGTTCTCGCCGCTCGGCCGTCCCGAAACGTGGCCTGTCACAAGTCAGCGCGGCGGCGTGCGCGCGTCAGGACGCCGTTTCGTCCCTGCGCGGGCCGGGCAGCCGCAGCACCAGCCGCGAACCGCCCAGCGGGCTGGTCTCTAAGGAGGCTGTGCCGCTGTGTAATTCGGCCTGCTGGGCGACCAGCGCAAGCCCCAGCCCGGACCCCGAACGTGACGCGGTCGACCCGCGGGAGAACCGTTCGAAGACCACGACCCGTTCCTCCTCGGGTACGCCGGCGCCGTTGTCGTCGACGGCGATCTCCACGCCGGCGCGGGAGCTGACCGCCGACAGCTGCACCCGGGTGGCGCTGCCGTGCTTGACGGCATTGGCGATGGCGTTGTCGATCACCAGCCGCAGCCCCACCGGCAGTCCCAGCATCAGCACGGTGGGCCCGGGCACCAGCGACACGTGCAGATCGGGGTAGACCCGCGTGGCGTCGTGGGCGGCGCGGTCCAACAACTCGGTGATGTCGACCGGGACGTGGTCCTCGGCGGTGGTCAGTTCGCCCTGAGCCAGCCGCTCCAGCGCCGTCAGCGTGGCCTCGATCCGGCTCTGGGTGCGGATGACGTCGCCGATCACTTCCTTACGCTGCACGTCGGGTAGGTCCAGGGTGGACAGCACCTCCAGGTTGGTGCGCATGGCGGTCAGCGGGGTGCGCAGCTCGTGCGAGGCGACCGAGGCGAAGTCGCGGGCCGACTCCAGCGCCGCCCTGGTGCGCTGTTGCTCGTCGCCGATGCGGGCCAGCATGCCTTCCACCGCCTCGGAGATTTCGACGGCCTCCCACACGCCGCGCACCTGAACCTCGTCGGGGTTGGACTGTGCGTTGATCGCGCGGGCGTGGGCGGCCAGCCGCTGGAACGGGTTGATCATGATCAGCCACATCACCCCGCCGACCAGGAAGGTGCCGACGATGACGCCGCCGCAGATCAGCAGTACCCGCAGGTGCTGCTGATCGATCACACGTTGGGCCTCGGCCACCGGCGCGCCGAGGGCCACCGAGGCCTGACCGGCGGCGAACGTGCGGACCCGGTAGTCGACGCCGTTGATGGTGGTGTTGGCGTAGCCGTTGTCGAACTTGGGCAACACGATGTTGCTGGGCACCGACACCGTCTGGCCGTCGACGCGTACGGTGCGCACCATGTTGGGGTCCGGCGGGGGCTGATCGGCGCCGGGGTGCAGCGCGCTGTGCAGCAGTGTGCTGACATCGCCGAGGCTGCTCAGCGAGTCCAGCCTCCGGTCCAGCTGGCTGTGTTGGTCGTTGGTGACGCCGATCCACACCCAGGCGCCGATGGTGATCACGACAGCCACCACCGACAGCGCGGCGACGATCACGATGGTCCGCAGCGACAGCACTGGCATCGGCAGCCGCAGCAGCCGATACAGGCGGTCGTTGAGCGTCATTATTGAGCCCGCGGGACGAAGCCCGCGCCGGGCCGGGTGCGTGTTGCGTTGCGCAACGCCTTGGCGGTGGCGACGTCGAACCCGGACAACCGCAGCCCGCGCTCCAGGGGCGCCAGCATATCGGCGTCGTCGTCCATCACCAGCACACGTGGCGAGCCGCAGTCAATGCTCATGGGACGATCTTGCCTGACCGCGATCGCCACACGCACGAACCGTCGGGGCCGCACACGTGCGGTAAATCCCCAGGACGCGCCCCCACCCATCACACCGGGGCGCAATCGTCGAGATTGAGACCAGTAAGTGTCTCGGGTCGGGTCACACTTATAGCTGTGAGCAGAGGCCCCGAAGCGGTCGAACAAACGATCCTGGAGCACACGCAAAAAGGCGGCATCTGGCCGGTTATATTTTTCGCCAAGGCCAGCGGCCGCGACATCAGCGACCTGTCTGTACGGCAATCGTTCGCGGGGGCCGCCCGCCAACTACACATGAAGGGCCTCGTCGAGCTGTGGTGGATCATGGCTCTGACCGCCCGCATCACGCTCGGCAGCCCGAGCAACTCAGCGGACGTCATGTGCGTATCCCAGCCCGGGGTGGAGCTCACCACGCAACTGTTATGGCAGGTGCGCGACATGGTCGAAGCGGTGTTCGATCCCAGATTCGACAACTTCGACCTGGAAGTCCTGGAACGGTCCTTCCAGCAGATCGCGTATCACCTAGATAAATCAATCGGGTCGCGCTGACACCAGAGCACGGGCCGTCCGGCTGGCGCCCGGCGCGATCACCGCCGCCCGTCGGCCTGCGGCCAGTTCCGCGCGGGCGTCATCGTCGGCGAAGCGCCGCGTGCTGACCAAACCGCCGCGCGGGAGTTCCTTACCAGGCCCCATTGACATCCGGTGCGGAGATGTGCAGCGTGGTCGATTGTGGGTGTGGTCCTGTACGAGGACGGCGGTATTTCGCTGGATGAAGACGGTTTAACGATCCACCGCTACTACTTTCCATGGGGTGGGCCAAAGCATGTCTCCTATAAGAGCATCCGCCGTGTCGTAGCGCGGCCGATGGGCTGGCTTACCGGCAGGGGCCGCGGCTGGGGCACCGCCCACCCAAGTTACTGGTTCCCGTTGGACTTGCGGCGTGCAAGCAAGCACACGCTGTTGGTGATCGATCTAGGTCGACGAGTGAAACCCTGCGTCATTCCGGACGACCCCGACCGCGTCATGCAGTTGCTGCAAAATCGAGTGCCCACGGGCTGATCACCGGAGCGCCGAGCGGCCGTCAGCGTGATCGACTTCGCTTCCTGATGAACCCATAGCCGGGACGCGCACATGCGCCAAGTCTCTAGGATCCAATGATGACCCGGCTCAACGAGATGCCGCCAGTCAAGAACTGATCAAACGGGACGGCGAATACCGATGCAGGTCTTGATGGTCGGGGCGACAGGACGCCATGCCCAGTGGGTACTGCATGAGCTGACTGAACGCGGAGTTGCGGTGCGCGCCTTGGTCCGTACTAAGGAGCGGGCAGACGTTGCCCGACGTAACGGCGCCGACGAGGCGGTAATCGGTGACCTGACAGAACCGGCCAGCCTCAGGGGCGCGGTCGCAGGAATGGACGGTGTCTTTCATATCGGGCCGGCGCACGCGCGGCGGGAGGCAAATATGGGCGTGGCGATGGTCGACGCCGCTCGAGCCGCCGGTGTGCGAAAGTTTGTGTTTTCCGGAGTCATTCACCCGTCCATCTCGGCGATGACGAATCACGCCGCCAAGCTGCCGGTCGAAGAGGCGCTCTACAGCTCGGAGATGGATTTCACGGTGCTGCAGCCGGCACGGTTTATGCAGAATTTCGAGCGCTCCTGGAACGACATCATCGAGAATGACCGCTTGGCTGCGCCTTACTCGCTGTCATCCAAGATGTGCTCGGTGGACTACCGCGATGTCGCAGAGGTCGCGGCGATGGCGATGACCGGCAAGGAGCTCAGTTACGGAACGTTCGAACTGTGCGCACCCGGGCTACTGGATAGCTACGACACCGCCGCGATCCTCAGCGAGGTCCTCGGACGACCGATCACCGCGGTGCAAATACCGTTGGATGAGTTTGCGTCACAGCTGCCCGAGGGGCCGTTCCGCGATGGCATGAGGCGCATGATGGCCCACTACGATCGGCACGGCCTACCCGGCGGCAACCCACAAGTGTTGCGCGCGATTCTCGACCGGGAACCGCGATCGTTGAAGGACTACTTTCGCGAACTAGCCTCTCGCTGAACGCCCCTTCGCCGCTTTTCAGCCCGTCAGCGCCCGCCCAGTGTGACCGACGGGGTCCGTCGGCACCAATCCCGGCCAACCAGTATCCAGATCACGCCGCGGGCTTTATCGCGGTGACCAGGTGAGTGGAAAACCACGGACCGCCCCACCACATTCGCCAGCCGAGGTTGCGGCGCCGCACGTCGTTGAAGCCGAGCTCACGCAGTTGCCGGGCGTGCCGGCGGGTCGCCGCGAGGTCGGCGATCGCGAGGCGACCGCCGGGCCGAAGCACCCGGGCCGCCTCGTCGATGGCTCGTTCCCTGCCGGCGGGGCTTGCGATGTTGTGGATGACCAGACTGCTGACGATCACGTCGAAACTGTTGTCGTCGAAGGGCAGCCGCACGATGTCGGCGGTCTGCACCTCAATCCGGTCGGCGACATTCTCCAGCACCGCATTCGACAGCGTGACCTGCGCCGAATTACCGGTCTGGTCCGCGCGCCACACATCCACGCCGATCGCGCGCCCCCGGGGCAGCAACTTCGCCGCGGCGAGCAGCACCGCGCCGCGTCCGCAGCCGAGGTCGAGCAGCCGTTCATCACCGTGCAGTCGCAGCTCATCAAGGACCCGAGCCCACACCGCGAATTTGCCGACGCGGGTGGTGTGCAGATAGAACGCCACTGTCTCGATGATCAACGCGTTCGCCGCGCTCGTTAGCGCGGCGATCAGGGGCTTGCCTCTGGCCAGGCTCACCCACGCCGACGCCAGCAGGCCCGCGCACACTGCTGCGATACCCGCGGCTTGCACCCGCGCGGGCACGGTGTGGAACGCTCCGTCGATCCCGTAATCGCCGTTGTGATCTCCCAGCGCCAGCACGGTCGCGTTCTCGGCGTGAAGTTCCCGCGCGTTGGCCGCGCCACCGCAGCGCCACAACGCGCCGGAGTAGAAGGCTCGCTGGGCTCGCGACATCACGTGCATCTGACAACCCCCATCGGGTGGTGATGCATTCTTGGCTTGGTAGCTAAATCGTGCGGATGGCAGGGCGCCGGCCAGCGATTTCCTCACCGTGACTAAGCCCTGCCCTCGGAAGGGCGAGGCCCAGTCGCAGTGCTCCGGCGGCCTCTGCGGCGGCTTCGGTGAACCGATGCCCGATGCCGACCATGTTGAGGTATCCGTGGGGCAGGTCGGCCTGGCGGCAAAGTGCCACCGGGATTCCGGCGGCTCGCAATTTCTGCGCGTATGCCTCGCCCTCGTCGCGGAGCGGATCGAACCCGGCGCTGGCGATATAGGCGGGCGGAAGTCCGGTGACGTCCCCACGCAACGGTGACAGTCGGGGATCTGCCAGATCGGTTCCAGTGGGTACGTAGTTGCTGAGGGCCCATCGAAAATTCTGATCCGTGAAAGTAAAGCCCTCGCAGAACAAGTCACGCGACGGTCGGCGCGCACTGATGTCCGTCGGTGGATACATCAACAGCTGAAACGCCGGGACCGCACCGCCTCGTCGGACCGCCTGTTGGGCGGTGACGGCTGCGAGGTTACCGCCGGCGCTGTCGCCGCCGACAGCGATGCGGTCGGGGTCGGCTCCGAGCTCGGCCGCGTTGCGTTGCGCGTACTCGAACGCTGCGATCGCGTCCTCGGCGGCGGCGGGGAACGGGTTCTCGGGCGCGCGTCGATACTCGACCGACAGCACCCGCACACCCGCGTGCTGTGCGAAGTAACGGGCGACCGGTTCGTGACTTATTCGTGAGCCGACCGACCAGCCGCCGCCGTGGTAGTACACGAGCAGGCCCGAGGGCTCCGGCACACCGGCGGGGGTGTACAGGGTGGACGGGATGTCTCCGTGCTCGGCGGGGATGATGACCTCCCGAACAGCGATAGGCTCGATCGACTTACCACCGATGACCGGTGCGAGCTCCTCGTAGCGCGTGCGGGACTTGTCCACGGGGTCGGTGAAGACGTCTGAGCCCGTCAGTGTCTTGAGGCGGGTCATGAGTTGCGCGTCCAACGCCAATTCCTGGCCGTCGATTCGCACCGGCGGGCCCGCCATCGCCCGGCGGATCGGCTCCGGCAGTGCGTAGAGGAATCGGATTGCCGCGGCCTGTGCGCGGATGCGGAATGGTGCGGCCATCTTTTCTCCTAATCGCTGAGTCCGGGGCACATTTCGGCCCGCTTGCCGATGCGTGACATGTGGCTGGCGCAAGGCGTTGATGCCGACAGCCAGACGTATTGAATTCCTTGCGGCCCAACCGTCTTGGCCAGGCCTATATGCCGGAGGGGTGCCGCGGGAGAGGCGTCATGTGAAGGTCCACGTCGGAACACGGCGGCAACCCCGAAAGCAGGGTGTGCAGTTCGTCGTTCGACTCGACGCATCAGGCAATCCCATCGGTGGTGCTGTTTGTCCGCAACGACCTCAAGCATGAATCCGACCGGGTCGCGGGCGCTTGTACAGATCCGTCGTATTCGTGATCAGCAGCACCACGGCGGCGGGCTCAACAGCAACCACGCGAGAGTGGTGCGCCGCGAGCATGCGCCGTGGGCGGTGACGATGCCGCACCGCCGCCGGTCACACGGCCGGCCGCGACGCCAACGGCGAATCTTTGAGCGCCTGTGCTAAGTCGCTCGGAGCAGCCCCGGCCATTTCCCAGCACACCCGGTTGGCGTGCGATCCATCGGCAAACCCCGCCAGGTGGGCGGCATCGGTGACCGGCATACCGGCAGCCAGGTAGCGCAAGAACGTCAGCAACCGCATCCACCGGGCTGTGGCCGAAAAAGACACTCCGGTCTGCTGTTTGCATAGCCGCCCCAGGTAGTCCGGCGACAATGCCACCGCACCAGCCACCGTCGCAAGATCGATTCGGCTCGGCACGCTGCTGGAAACCAGGTCGATCGCCTGCCTCAGCTGTCGGTGAACCGATGACCCCCCATCAGAGCCGGCGTCTGACATCCCGCAAAGCTCGTTGACGAGGAGATCGGCGGCGGCGCGCGGACCACCGGCGGCCAACGCCCCGGCCGTCGCGACGGCCAGCTTCTCACCGTCACCGACAATCCAGACACCGCTATGCTGCCCCTGGGCACGGCTCAGGGCATTCAGCGCAATCCCCTGCCGGGTTTGTGGGCCAAGGTAGATCGACAACGCCGCCGATCTCGCATCCGAGCGCACCGCATGACGCTCGCCACTCGCGACCACCACCAGCCGGCAAAGGTGGTCGGCGCCCTCGCCCCAGGCCACCGTCAACGGGCCCTCCAAGCCGACCCCGACCTGAACCGCCGCGTGGTGGTGAACGGCAAGATCGCAGAAAGCACCATCAACCATGAACCGATCCGGCGCCAGCTCCCAGACGCGCACACCCAATGCTAGCTCCGCGCTAACAGACGTGTCAGGCCCCACCGATCAGACTCGGAAGTACTTATTGAAGCTTGGCAATGATGAGGTCGGCTTCGCCGAGACAGTTCTGATCCTCCCGTCGAAAAGGTCCGGACCGGTTGGTGCGTGCCCCTTGCCTATTCGCTGTGGTCCGATCGAAGGAACGCCGCTTCGCGCGACGGCCGCCTGCCGGCTTCCCCGGGGAGCCCCTCACTTCAGCTAGCCGTCAGCGGTCGCCCGGTATGACCGACCGGGACCCGTCACCGGCAACCCACGCCCGGCGAGCTCGCCCGTTCTCCGCTTCGGCTCGCTGACGCTCACCTGCGCTGCGCCCGTGCGGCTCCGGCGGCATTTTCGGCCCTAACAAACTCGCTCCCGCTCGTGGCCGAAAATCCGCCTCCAGCAACACGGCGGGCTCTGCGGGGTTGCCGGCGCCACCCCGTCGGTCCGCCACCAGGCACGCCAACCGGCGCACCAATCGCATTCGCAGAGAACGGAGAACACCATGAGCACATCCGCGGCTGCCACCCACACGATGCCGGCGGCCATCATCATCCACAGCGTCGCGTCCATCAGGGGACCCCAGCACGGCGACATCTCGGTCTACCACGCACGCACCCCCGACGCCCGGATCTCGGTCAGGTTCGGCGGCATCCTCATGGTCCTCTCCAGCTGCCACGCCGCGCAGGGACTGCTGGAGGCCTTCGCCGCCGCCCGCGCACACATGGCCCGGCTGCCCCGCGAAATCCCCGCACCCCCGCAAGATCTCGACGATGCGTGCGTCCGCGTCACACTGTCGATGGAATGGACGAGGCGTCCGGACTACGCCGTCGTCACCCAGTCATCGCTGAACAAGCTGAAAAACCGCGTGCTGCACTGGGTTGAGCTCTACACCGGGCCCATCACCTGGCAGATCCGCGACCAGGTCGGGCTGCTCACCACGCTCGAACTGCTCAGTCGCATCCACCAGACCGCCGCCGCGGTGTTCCCCGATGGGGAGGACTACCGCGCGGACCCGACCGACCCCGACCACGACGCCGCCTAACATCGCCCCGCTACCCCGGTCAGGCCGCCAGTCGGCCTGGCCGGGCAAACCGTCCTTCGGATCAGACGGCCTGGACGTACCAACCGCTCCGACGTGATGACCTGGATCGAGACACACTTTCACCAACCGTGCGATCTGGGCCGTGGCGGACTCCCCGAGGAAATCGCCTCGATCACCACCTATCTCGGGGTTTGTGGCGCACATCAACAACGTGGGACAAGCCGGAGTTCTTCATAGCGGCGAGCCAAACCGGCAAGGGGCGAGCTGCGTGTCGAACCGGCTGACTTCATCTCCCCCGAGGAGCACTAGCGGGATTTGTGCCTCTCGCGGCGGGGGCTGCGGCAGGCGGACTATGCCGTTTACCGCTGCGGCAGACAGTTGCGTAAAAGCGCTACCACCGGGGAACGCTTGGGGCGTTTAATTGACGGGCAAGGTAGGAGAAACGCCGATGAAGTCGCACCGCTATGCCAACGGGCTCAAAACCGTCTTGCTCCTCGCGTTCATGTCGGCGCTGATCGTGTTCATCGGGTCGCTGTTTCACAACCGCTCGATCCTGGTGCTGTCGATCGTGCTCGCGGTCGGCATGAACGTCTGGACCTATTTTAAGAGCGACACCCTGGCGCTGCGGGCCATGCATGCGCAGCCGGTCAGCGACGAGCAGCAGCCCGCGATGTATCGCATCGTGCGCGAGCTGGCGACCACGGCGCATCAGCCGATGCCGCGGCTCTACGTCAGCGAGACCGCATCCCCGAACGCCTTTGCCACTGGCCGCAGTCCCCGCCACGCCGCCGTGTGCTGCACGGCCGGCATCCTGCAGATCCTTGACGAGCGCGAGTTGCGCGCGGTGCTGGGCCATGAGCTGTCGCATGTCTATAACCGCGACATCCTGATTTCCTGCGTTGCCGGTGCGATGGCGGCGGTGATCTCCGGCATGGCCAACATGGCATTCCTGGCGGGTCGGATCGGTGGTAGCGGTGGTGGGGGACGCGCCAATCCGCTTGCGCTGCTGCTGGTCTTGCTGTTAGGGCCAATCGCGGCCACAGTGGTGCGGCTGGCGGTATCGCGGTCGCGGGAATACCAGGCCGACGAGTCTGGAGCTGAGCTGTCTGGCGATCCGCTGGCGCTGGCGTCGGCGCTGCGCAAGATCGCCGGTGGTGTCGAGGCGGCTCCGCTGCCGCCGGTGCCGCAGCTGGCGAGTCAGTCACATCTGATGATCGCCAACCCGTTCCGGGCGGGCAACATGATGGGAAAGTTGTTCTCGACGCACCCGCCGATGGCCGATCGGATCGCGCGGCTAGAGGAAATGGCCCGCCACTAGTGTGTTGAGTCAGCGGCGGTGGTTTCCGTTACTGGCGAGGATCTGATCGGCGGTCTTGGTCTACACGCAGCGGCGTGGGTTCGTTGCCAGGGCTCGATCCACGCGAATGCAGCACATCCAGCCCTGCTTGACCGCGACCGGCTCGGCGTAGAGGCCATCCGGGATGCCGAACCGCTGCGGCTACCCGTCGTCGCCCTGAGCCGTGGACCGCGCCAGGTCGTTGATGATGATGGCGGCCAGATCCGGCGACAGCCCGCCCTTGCCGTCCAGCGGCATGCCGTAGTACCGCACCAGATCGGCCGCGGTGGTCATGGTGTTTCGCCACAGCCCCTCAGTGCCCGGCCCCCGTCGAGCGCAGCCCGTAACCGGACGCCACCCGCGCCACGACCGCGTCCCCGCCGTCGCGGTCCCAAAACCGCTCTCCCGCATCGTCGTCCGAGGATTCCAGCATCGCATCGAGGGCACTCGGCGGTCGTTGTGCGCGTGGCTCGCCCGCCGCGCCGGCGCTTACTGCCCGATCACCCGCTGGCGACCCAGTGGACCAGGTGCTCACCCACCAGCCAGGCCAGCACCACGCCCTCGACGGCCACCGCCGCCAGGCCCGCCCAAATCTTGCCCATCACGAATCTCCCTCAGGCCCTGCACCCCTCCGCACCCGAACCGTCAGCATCGGAACCGCCGGCGCGAAACCGGCCGGTCCGCCGGCAGCTCCCACCACACCTCATCCGTGCACACACCCGCCACCCCTCACCATCTGATCCTAAGGCCCCAACGCCCACCCCCATCGCACCAAATCCAGCCGCTGCCAACACCCCTCGTACAATGCCTCCCCCGCACGCCCCAAAATAGGTGCGGCACATTGGCACAAGCTTGTGCAATGCTAATTCCGATCGCGCTGCGCGCGATCGGAATTCAGGCCGCCAGGCCGCCGTACGGCCTATCCCGCTTGGGAGGCTGTCGAGACGTGTTGACGATCTCCCGGTTGTCGCGCCGAAGCATCAAGTACTACAACGACACCGCCAATCGAGCCAAGCAGGCCGGGATGGATCGGCAGCGCGCCAACGGCGGGCTGGGCGAGTACCACACCGGAGGCGGCACCCGGCTCCCAACATGACTGGTGGTCGGCGACCAGGCCGCCGTCGGCGAGCGCACCGGCCTCGATGGCGCCGCGCTGGACGGGGGTTTCGCCGACACGGACACCGCGGAGCGGTGGCTCGACGACGGCATCGCGCCGAACGGGGCGTCGGGGCGGGCGTTCACGCCGACCAGCGTGCACGGGTTTGACCTGGTGTTCGCCGCGCCCAAGAGTGTGTCGTTGATGCGGGCCCTGACCGACGACCTCGGCGAAAAGGTCATGCAGGCAGCCCATCTCAAGGCCATCAACGCCGCGATGGCGTATCTGTGCGTGCACGCCGGCTACACCCGGGTGCACAACCCGCTGACCGGCACCAAGGACCTGGAGCGGTTGCCCGGGTTGGCGGCGATCGCCTACCAGCACGAGACGTCCCGATGCGGGGACCCTCACCTGCATACCCATGCGATTCTGCCCAATCGTCAGCCCCGCGCCGACGGGAGGCTGGTGTCGGTCGACTCCAAGTCCCTGCACCACGAAGCCAAGGCCGCCGGGATGATCTATCAGGCGGTGCTGCGTCACGAGCTGCACACCGAGCGCGGGTTCGAATGGAACCGCGCCGATGAACACTCCGGCATGGCCGAGATCGCCGGCGTGGACACGGATTGCATCAAGGCGTGGTCGCGGCGCTCCACCCGGCTGCGCGAGTGGGCCAAAGACAACCTCGTCGTGGTTGACGGCGCGCCCACCCCCGCGCAGCTGGCCGCGGCGCAGAAGGCCACCCGCCCGGCCAAACCCGAGTACCTGGCCTGGGATGAGCTCAAGGAGCAGTGGCGCGCCGATGCGCGCGGGCTGGTGCTGAACCGGGCTGCGCACTTCGCTGCGCGCGACGAGCGGCGCAGCGCGGCGCGGCGCGCATTGGATAGACCGCGCATCGCCGAGATGGCGGCGCGCATCGACAAGCCCGCGTTCACGCGCGCCGACATGGTCGAGCTGGTGGGCGCGCAGCTGCCCGTCGACGCGCCGGGTGATCCGCGCACGCTCATCGAGCTCATCGTCGACGAGGTCGGGGTGCGCATCAGCGCGAGACGGGAAGCGCACCACCGCGAGGGGCACGAGAAGTACACCATCGACGCGGTCATCGCCGAAGAGGAACGCGTGTTCGGCATGCTCGACGAGTCCGACAACCGGTCCCGGCTGGATGTTCGTGCCGAGGACCTGGGCGACCTGTCCCCCGACCAGCAACAAGCGATCCGCAACATCGCGGTGGCGCGGTTTCTCATGCAGCCGCTGCAAGCCCCCGCCGGCGCCGGCAAAACACGCTCGCTCAAAGCGCTGCGCGCCGCGGCGCACCGGGCGCGAAAGGAGGTCCTGGTGCTTGCGCCGACCGGCAAAGCCGTGGACGAAGCCATGCGGGAAGGCGCCGGCGACCGCGGCCTGACCGTCGCCAAGGCGCTGAAGCTGATTGAGAATAACGAACTCAACGTCGACCGGTCCACCCTCGTCGTCGTCGATGAGGTCTGCTCGAGCGCCACGACCAGCGCCGCAGGGTCCGCCGCGAGGTGTGGCGACGGCACACCGCCGCCGTGCGCGGGTGGCGCACCGGCTACGAACGCATGGCCGCCGCCGCCGCCGAGGCGAGCCGCGACACCGGTATCGACCTGGACTCGGACGGATTGGACCTCTAGGTGATGAAGGCTTTCGGCCGACGCCGGCCGAACGCAGATGGGTCTCTGCTCAACAATCGGCGCTGCACCAAGGGCCTCGTTGCTGCCCCTTGTGCCTGGGTGCCGGGCTGGCCTCGCCAGGTGGGTAACCGTGCTGTCCCCGCCCCGAATCACCGGTTGCTGAGCGATGGCTCCGGGCGGCGTGGTGCCCGAAAGACGTGGGAATTTAAGAACTTTGCCCGGTGTACAGGCCCAACGAATGCCGATACTCTCGACCGGTACTTACACCGACTCAGTGTTGATGCCGCGCGCTCGGCATTTCCACGCCAATCCGCTGAATTGAGGGAACATGGCTGAATTATCGCCGGCCGAGGGTGAAGCGCCGGTCATCGTCAGTCTCGCCGACGCCGCGATGCACATGTACACGTCGGCGATCGACTCGTTGCCGCACCCGGAAGACCCCGCGTTTCACCAGCAGGCCGACGTAATCCTGTCTGGTCTCCGCAAACTCCAGACCGCGCTGACCGAAGCGGCCCGTAAGAGCAGGACCACGCCATCGGTCATTGTGGCGCTCAGCGAAGTGCGTGGCCGCTACAACGATCTCATGACCGTATCTGCTGCCGGCCCGGGTGCGACGCTGGGCCAGCAGCTCTATGTCGCGCGTAAGCGGGCGAACTTGACGGCCAAGGAGACAGCGAACGGCGCGGGACTTCGGAAAGATCTGCTCGACGCCCTGGAGGCCGGTGAAATACCGACAAGCGAAGAAGCCGAGAAGATCAAAGACCTCATCGCGGCTCTCGGGAACTCGCCCGACTTCGCCCAGGCATATGACCACCACGAAGAGTCATATGAGCACCACGATGAGCAGGGCGCGAACGGCTGGGATGAATCGATCGGCGAACACGTCAACGCCTGACATCCACGGATCGCCCGTCCCGCGCGGCGGAGCTTGATTCGGGCCGTTATGCCGGGTCGAACTTCTCCAGCAGCGCCGTGCGCTGCCGGTCGGTGAGGCCGCCCAGCCGACGTGTCGGGGCGATGCCCGGTTCGTTCATGATTTCGTGCGCTCCCAGCTTGCCGACCGCGGGCAGCGACGCGGCATTCTCGAAGAAGGAACGCTGACGGCTACTATCGTGGAATGTCGCGTTCGACGACGCTTCCGCAAAGCCGCAGGCGGGGCGAGCAACTCGAGCACGCCGTGTATGCGGCCACGCTGGCCGAACTGACTGACTTCGGCTACGGCGGCCTGACGATGGAGGGCATCGCGGCACGGGCGCGCACCGGCAAGGCGGCCCTGTACCGGCGCTGGCACGACAAGCACGCCCTGGTGCTTGATGCGCTGCGGCACGCGATGCCCCCGCTGGCCCAGCCGCGCGCGAACCGCTCGGCCCGGCAGAATCTGATGGCCATCTTCGCCGCTCACTGCGACGTGCTCGCCGGAAAGACCGGCTTTCCCCACCTGGACATAGTCGGCCAGCTCATCCACGAACCGGAGTTGCGCGCGATCTTCGCTGAGGAGTTGATCGCCCCGCGGCTGGCCGTGATCGAAGGCGTCCTGCACAGCGCCGAAACCCGTGGCGAGGTGGAAGCCGGCAGCATCACGGCACTGACCGCGCGCGTCGGACCCGCGCTGATCGTGCAGCAGTTTCTCCTCACCGGGAAGCCGCCCACGCGGCGGGAGCTCACCCGGATTATCGACACGCTGCTGCGGGCACCTGCAGCCGAAACCAGCCGCCGGCCGGTGCGACGCCGCACCGGGACAAGCTGATCTTCGGCGCCCCGCCCCCGAACGTCAATCGAGGCGGGTGGCGGCGACCGCCCAGATCGGCATGTGCACCAGATGATCCGTCAGCAGCGGCCCGATCACGGCCAGCTGGTCCTGCAGCCGCTTCATCCGCTCGGTCCAGTCATTGTTCGCAGCGCTCAGCCGCCCCATGTTCGCCATCATGTCCGGACCGAACCGGGCCTGATAGGTGGAGGTGCCCAGGTAGTCCAGGCGCCAGCCGCCCGCGCCAAGCACCCGCTCGAAGTTCTCGGCCGGCAGGCCTTCCCACTGAATGCCGTTGACGTTGTGGCGCCCGAATTCGAACATGAATAACCGCGCAGCCGGCTTGGTGGCCCGATGCAGGGCCTGCACGTACCGTGACTGGGTCTGCTCGTCATCGAGGAACACGTGGTAGAACGCGCTGTCCACCACGGTGTCGAACCGGCCCTCGAACCCTGCGAGTTCAGTCGCGTCGGCCACCTGGAAGTTCACGTCCACCCCGGCCTTTTGGGCGTTGCGCCGTGCCCACTCGATCGCCGCCGGTGAGCCGTCTATGCCGGTGGTCGCGTAGCCCTGCGACGCATAGTGGATCGCGTGGTATCCCGGGCCGGTGCCGGGATCGAGCACCTCGCCGCGCAGGGCGCCGTAGGCCACCAGCTGCTGAACCACGGGCTGCGGGCCACCGATATCCCAAGGGATAGTTGGGATACCGCCTTGCCCGGAGTGCTCAGCGCCGTACAACGCATCGAAATCCATTGCTGTGCTTGTCTCATCAGCCATCGGTCGCTCCTTTGACATCGGCGGAACCACGCAGGTCTAACCCACGTTGTGAACGATATCGTTCACTATTCGACCAACCCTAGCCACACCCACCACGGAACGCCAGTGACTCAATCCGGCACGTCTACATCGGCGACATATCGGCCCGTGCCGGTCAGCAAGCGGCTGGTCAGCGGCTCGGCCGGGCGGCGCCGAGAATGTGTGCGTGGGCGGGGATGTAACGCAGCGGCGCATGAGAGAACCGCTCGATTCTCGTGATGTCGAATCCGGCCTTGCGCATCGCGGCGGCGGTGTCCCGATTGAGGTGACAGCCGCCGCCAACACGCGACCAGATCGGAGTGACAGCATCCTGCAAGAGCCCCAGCCACCGGTTGTTGGAGCGGACGTGTTCGAAGAACCGCAACTCGCCGGCGGGCTTGAGCACTCGGCGCAGCTCGGCCAGCGCGACGGGCACGTCAGACACCGAGCACAACACCAACGAGGTCACCGCCGCGTCGAAACTGGCGTCCTCAACCGGCAGGGCGGTGGCATGCCCGACCGCGACGGTCACCGGCACCGCAGCCTGCGCGGCGGCACCCTCGGCCAGCCGACGCAGATAATCGTCGGGCTCGACCGCGACCACCTCGGCAACGGTGCTGGGATAGTGGCCAAAGTTCAGGCCGTTCCCGGCGCCGACTTCGATCACCCGACCACATAGCCCGGCCAGCAACCGATCTCGGAACTCGGCGTTGCCGCGCCGCTCCGACTCGGCGCTGATCCGCTCATACATTCGCGCGAACCGCGGATGCTGAAGCTGCGACAAGTCAGTCATCTCATCCCCGCTCATCGTTGCCGCGCTGCCGCTTAGGCAGAACGGTTGGCGCCCCAGGCACGGACATCATAGGCCGTGGCGTCGCGTCGGGTTGTATCGATCCCCTCTCGCAACGCCCTCAGAACGATGTTGCCTCAGACGGCCGTCAATTCGACGTGTGCCCAGGCGTTGTTGCCGTATCCGCGTGGATTCCACAGGGAGGCCGGGGATTCCGGCTGGAGGGCGCCGGTGTCGTCCCAGGCGCGGGCGGTGATGCTCAACGGTCCGGGTTGGACGTCCACGGCGAGCGACCACGGCCGCCAGGACCACTTGCTGGGCGCACGGTGCAGGTCGGCTTGGCGCCACGTGCGCCCGTCGTCGAGCGATACGTCGACGCGGCTGACACCGCGGCCGTCGCCGGCGATGCCGTATCCGCAGATGGTGAGCGAGCCGGCGGGAACCCGATCGCCGTCGGTGGGGACGAGGATGTCGCAGTTGAGTGCCAGCGACGACAACGAGATCCCTTCCCCCGGGTCTACCGTGTCCGGGTTGGTCTCCGCCGGAAGAATGCGGTAGTCGAGGGCCTGAAAGTAGTTCTGCGACGGGACCGGCTGCACGGTGATGGCGGTGACCCATTTGACGCTGCGGGCCCCGATGTATCCGGGCACCACCACCCGCACCGGGCCACCGTGCGCGCGTGGAAGCGGTTCGGAGTTCATCTGCCAGGCCAGCAGCACTTCCTGCGACGTCGCCTTGCTGAGCGGGATCGAGCTCCCGTAGGGCTGGACGGGCCGGGCCTCCTGGGCTACGTCGGGGGCGGCGAACGCAACATGCAACTGGTCGTGGCGGTGGACGCCTGCCGCGTCCAACACGTCCGCCAGGCGTGCGCCGCGCCACTCGGCGGTCGAGATCGCCCCGTGCGCCCACGGATCCTTGCCGGGTATCGGTCGTACCCGCAACAGTTCGGCGCGCCGGTTGCCGGCGCAGGCCAGCGTCGCCACCACCGAGTGTTGGTCGAAGCCGGTGGTCAGCTCGCCGTAGGTCACGGTGAGCGGCTTATCCACCGCGCCGTCGACTGTCAGCCGCCACTGCTGGGGTGGGATGTCTGGGAATGGGCCGTGATTGCGGGCATAGAACGCGTTTACTGCGGTGATATCACCGCTGGCCAACACCGATGCCGGCGGCTCGGCGTTAAACGGTGCCTGTGCACGCACGATCATGTCGTCGCGCTTGCCCCACATCACTGCACTTCCCGTGGTAGCGAGCTGTGTCATCTTCTGCTCCTCGGATGGTGTTGATAATTGCGATGGTTCGCCACCCCGGTCGTTGGCGGTAGAGGCGTCATCCTTGTGAGCTCACAAAGCCAATTTGTGTATTCTCGTGGTGGACGATCGATGGTTGCCGTTGCGGCGATCCGAGTTCGAACAGGCTGGAGGCTGTGGATGCGTGGGGTTTGGAAGCCTGTGCCCTGGCGGCTGTTACTTAAGTGCCGCGGCAACTGACAAGCCATTGTTGGGATAGGTCGTGCGGCTCAGCGCCCACATGCCCGAACTGTCCGCGTTCGAAATCTTCCTGGCGATCGCCAGGTCGGGCAGTCTGGGTGCCGCAAGCCGGGAGTTCGGGCTGACGCAGCAGGCGGTGTCGGCGCGGATCGCATCGATCGAGGCTCAGACCGGCGTGGCGTTGGTCGTCAGGACGCCACGCGGGTCGCAACTGACACCGGCGGGGGTAGTCCTGGCCGAGTGGGCAGATCGATTGCTCGACGTTGCCCATCACGTGGACGCGGGACTGGCCACGCTGCGATCAGAGAAGCGAAAGCGCGTCAGGGTGGTAGCGAGCCTGACGATCGCTGAACAGCTCATGCCACGCTGGCTGGTGTCGCTGCAAGCTGAGGCGAATCGACGTGGCACGGAGGTGCCGGAAGTGATTATGACCGCGACCAACAGCGACCACGCGATCACCGCCGTCCGCGATGGCGACGCCGACATCGGATTCATCGAGACTCCCCATGCGCCACGGGGATTGCGCAGTCGCCCGGTCGCGCACGACGAGCTTGTGGTTATTGTGCCTCCTGACCACAAGTGGGCTCGTCACGGGCGATCGCTCAGCGCAACGGAACTGAGCCAAACACCACTTGTCACCCGTGAACCGGGTTCAGGGACGCGCGATTCGCTGACAGCCGCACTCCGCCAAACGTTGGGTGACTCGATGCAGCAAGCGCACCCAGTCCTCGAATTGTCATCTGCCGCTGCGGTGCGCGCCGCCGTGTTGGCGGGTGCCGGTCCGGCGGTGGTGAGCCGGCTGGCGGTCGCCGACGACGTGGCGGTCGGACGCCTGCGCATAGTGGCGGCCCCCGAACTGAATCTGAGGCGGGCGCTGCGAGCCATCTGGGTGGGTGGGCGCGTGCCGCCGGCGGGGGCAGTCCGAGATCTACTGAGTCACATCGCAAGTCGCCCTGCGGGACAGCCGGCTGCACGCTGATCGCGGTGACCCGGCGGCATTGCGTCGCTCCGCGTCGGAAGCACGTTGCCCGCCGACCTGCCACTTTGGCGCGTACGCACGGCGATGACCCCGTCGCGCAGGTTGCTGTCGCACAGCTCACAAAGTGTGTATTTGTCCTCACACCTCGATCGCACAGGAATTTCCATCTGTGCCAACCATCTCACCGCGTCATCATCGTCGGCCACCCGCCGGGTCGTTGGGATGCGCGGTCAGCGGCGTGGTCTCGACGGTCATCCAGGCATACAACGGCAGCGATTCCACCACCGTCGCCATGTCGGCAGCGTCGCGGGCGCCCCACAGACCGAGCGTGCGCCGCCGCTCCGGCTGCCCCGCCAGCGCCCACAGCCGCAGGAGGTGCCCCTCCGCGGCGAGTTCACGCGCCCGCTGCGCTTCGCGCGCCGTCATGTCTTCGACACGCTGCGCCGGGGTGCCCTCGGGCACGGTGATCGTCATCGCGATCAGAAACTCCATGGCTTGCCGACGATTTGGGGTGATTCCTGCGGCCGCCGGATCATTCCGGTGTGCCGGCAGCGGTGTGACTTCATCGGTCCGCCAGATGCGCAGCGGCATCGACGCGAGAAGCTTGTCGAGTTGGCCGGGGTCGTCGGCGGCGAACAGGCCCAGCGTGCGCCACTCGCCCGGTTGCAGCGGCGGACGCCACAGCCGCAGCAGGTGTCCCTGCGCGGCCAGTTCACGCGAACACGCGGCCTCCCGGCCGCGGACATCATCGACCGTTTGTTCCGGGGTTCCGTCCGTAACGTGAGTGGCCATCGTGACGAGATAGTCCACGGCTCCTCCTTGAAAAATGCCCGGTGACAATTACTTCGCCGGCGCCTCAGTTGGTTTGGTGACTGGGCGTGGCCGCTGGATAGGGGTAGTGCATCGAGTGATCGCCCCCGTCCCATGCTTCGCGCAGGCCCGGTGTGGACGGGTCCCAGTCCGGACGGATTTCGCGAGTCACCTCGCGCAGATCGCGGCGCAAGTCCTCGAAAGACGGTCGGCCCCAGAACCAGTAGCCGTTGTAGATGCTGTAGATGCCCAGCCCGGGTTTGAGCACGAAAGTGTGGGGGATCATCGGATCGTGGTACGAGTCGGTGTACTCCTGGATCTGCAGGTCCTTTTGCACCTTGCGGCCGGCGTCGGACAGGAAGGTCCACTGCGCGCCGACTGACGCCCGGAACTCCTTGGTGCTGAGGATGTTGTCGGTCGAGATGGTGACGATCTGCGTGTAGGAGACCGCGATTTTCGGGTAGTTGGCGGCCAGCTCGAGGTGCTGCTGGTGGTCCTTGGGACAGAACTGCCCGCGGGAGAGCACCAGGATCATCGGGTCAATGCCCTGCAGCACGCTGAGCCGGCGCCGGGTCTCGGTGTGATCGGTGAGCTCGTAGTCGGGAAACACGCTGCCGGGAACAATGTCAGCACGCATGACTCTCTCCTTCGCTGGGCGCATCTGTCGTACCACGTCCACGGTCCGCCTGGGTCGGCCCCTTCGTCCAGTGCGCCGTTGTCGGAAACCCTGAGCAGTCCCGGATGCCCGGGGAAGTGAGGTCGGCAAAAGACTGGTCGGGTCACCGGATTCGGTCGCGCCGCCGCCCCCTGCTCGAGTGCCTACCCGGACGTCTTGACGACGAGCTTGCCGACGTTCTTGCCGTCGAACAGCATGTTGATCGCCGTCGGCAGCTGCTCGAAGCCCTCGACGACGGTCTCGAGCGGCGTGAGCCTGCCCCCGGCGATCAGGCCAGCGATCTCGCCGATCGCCTCCGGCGCCCGGCCGAAGTGGTCAAGGACGATGAAGCCCTGCAGCGTCGCGCGCTGGATGAGCAGGTTCGCGAACGCGCGCGGTCCCGGAGGCGGGTCGGCCGAGTTGTAGCCGGAGATCAGGCCGCAGAGCGCGACACGCGCGCCGATGTTGAGGCGCGCGAAGATCGCGTCCATGATGTCGCCGCCGACGTTCTCGAAGTCGACGTCGATGCCGTCGGGCGTCGCCGCGGCGAGCTGGGCGGCCCAGTCGTCGGCGCGGTGGTCGACGGCCGCGTCGAAGCCGAGCCGCTCGGTCAGCAGCGCGCACTTCTCGGGTCCGCCGGCGATCCCGACGACGCGCGCGCCATCGGACTTGGCGAGTTGGCCGGCGACCGAGCCGACCGCGCCGGCCGCGGCCGAGACGACGACCGTTTCGCCAGGCT
Source organism: uncultured Actinomycetota bacterium (assembly GCA_963811535.1). Classification (GTDB taxonomy): domain Bacteria; phylum Actinomycetota; class Actinomycetes; order Mycobacteriales; family Mycobacteriaceae; genus Mycobacterium. Next base: position 444,493 of record CAWERF010000007.1, read on the forward strand.
GCGGCTTGCCGACGTCGCGGATCCCGATCCACGCGGTGAGCCCAGTCATCCCGAGCGCGCCGAGGTAGGCACTCGGCGAGACGCCCTCGGCGACGTCGACCGGTAGCAAGGGCATCGCGTCCGACGCGACCGCGTACTCCTGCCAGCCGACGAACCCCTGCACGGTCTGGCCGACGACATAGTTCGGATTGTTCGACGCGACGACCTCGCCGAGCCCGCCCGCGCGCATGACCTCGCCGATGCCGACCGGCGGCAGGTACGTCGGCGTGTCATTGATCCACGCGCGGTTCGTCGGGTCGAGCGAGATCCAGTCGACACGCACGAGCGCCTCGCCGTCCCCGATGTCGGGCACCGCCTCCTCGGTGAGTTCAAAGGTGTCCGGGCCGATGCGCCCGGAGGGGCGCTCGCGGAGGAGGAAGCGGCGGTTTCGATCGGGCATGAGCGCACCGTACCGGACGTGGTTCGGAAAGCCGCCGACGCCGGAATTGCCCGCCATCGGGCACGACGGTCTTGCACGTCGGCGGCTCACAAATATGCGCGATCTCTACGCCGCCTCTGGCATGAGTTCGAAAGACAGCGCTCCTACTGCCGGGGCCCAGAACTCATGCTTATAAACACGTATTGGTGCGGCGCGCACCGGATTTCAACGAATCCGTATTGCTGTCACGCTGACAGCCGCCACCCATTGCCATGCCTTGCCTTTGGGAGGACGATGAAGTAGTCCGGCGGCGCCGTCGAGACGCTGCCCCACATACAATGGAGGCAGATCATGTACGCACGAAGCACCACAATCCAGGGGCAGCCCTCGTCCATTGACGCCGGTATCGCCCATATCCGCGATAGCGTGATGCCCGCGCTCGAGGGCATCGACGGGTGCGTGGGCTTGTCCCTGTTGGTCGACAGAACGTCCGGCCGCTGCATTGCCACCACCTCCTGGGAGTCCGAGGAGGCGATGCGCGCCAGCGAGGAGTCCATTCGGCCGATTCGTGACCGGGCCGCGGAGCTTTTCGGTGGTAGCGCTCAGGTCGAGGAATGGGAGATCGCTGCCATGCACCGCGAGCACAGCGCGAATGAGGGCGCCTGTGTCCGAGCGACCTGGGTCAAGGTCGGCCCGGATCAGATCGACCGAGGCATCGATTTCTACAAGATGACCATCTTGCCCGCCCTCGAGGGGCTGGAAGGGTTCTGCAGTGGCAGCCTGCTGGTCGACCGAGCGTCCGCTCGTGGCGTGGCCTCGGCGACCTTCGACAGCGTCGAAGCGATGGAGCGGAACAAGGACAAGTTGGACAGGATCAGAGCTACCGGCAGCCAAGAAGCACGCGCAGAGGTGCTCGACGAGTGCGACTTCGAGTTGGCAGTCGCACACCTGCGTGTGCCCGAGATGGTCTGACCGGCTGCTGGTGCCGCGACCCTCGTAAGCAGCTCGGCGATCTCGCCGACGAGGCTGCCTCGTCGGTCCAGCGCGGCGATCGCCGCGCCTTGAGCCGCGGATGGTCTTCTTCAGGAGCCGGAGGCTCTTCCAGCCTGCCTCGGGCGAGAGGCCGCCGGCTGATGGCACGATGCGCTGATACGCCTCCGGACGCAGCGTTCACGCGGCGTTCATCGGCCGTTGATCATTCCGGTGGCCGCCGTCGTCGCGGTATGTCAGCATTGCGGCGTGGGGGCACGCCATATCGCTCTGTTCGTTGGTGCCGTGATGGTGGCAAGTTGGGCGCTGCTGAGCGCACCTGTCCCATCGGCGTCGGCGCAGCCGTGTCCCGACGTCGACGCGGTATTCGCCCGGGGCACCACCGAGGATCCCGGTGTTGGTCCAACAGGACAGGCGTTTGTGGATTCGCTGCGCGCGCGACTTGGCCCGAAGTCGATCGGGATATATCCGGTCGACTACCCCGCCAGCCTTGACTTCCCCACCGCCGTAGACGGTATTCGTGACGCGAGCGCTCATATCCGGTCCATGGTGGCGAACTGTCCTAAAACCCAGCTGGTGCTCGGCGGATTTTCCCAAGGCGCAGCCGTAATGGGCTTTGTCACCGCAAATGTCATACCGGATGGAGCACCTGCTACGGGCGTACCGAACCCGATGCCGCCCGATGTGGCAAACCATGTCGCCGCGGTCGCCCTGTTCGGAAAACCCAACGACCGGTTTATGCGTGCGATCAACGAGCCGCAGATCGCCATCGGCCCGCTGTATGCGGCCAAGACCATCGACTTGTGCGTCCCCGATGACCCAATTTGTTCTAGCGGAACGGACTTCAACGCGCACATGGAGTACGCGGATACGGGGATGGTTGACCAGGCAGCGACTTTCACCGCGAGTCAGCTCTTGGCAAATTCTGCTCCGGCCGCGCCGCCGCAACCGCAACGTCCACCGCTTGCTCCGGCCGCACCGCCGCAACCGCAACGTCCACCGCTTGCTCCTGCCGCACCGCCGCAATCACCTGCTCCTGCCGCACCGTCGCAATCACCTGCTCCTGCCGCACCGCCGCAACCGCAACGTCCACCGCTTGCTCCGGGGACGTTGTTGATGTGTACGACCGCATGTCATGTCGTCGGACCCGCTTGACAAGGTGCGGCGCCGCCACCGGCTTCGTCAACACGATCTCGACCCCGACGATGGGCCGTACCGACCTGCGTTTTTCTCTGAGCTACCGCCCCCTGGGTCCGTACCATCGTAGGTGGCGTCAGCAGTACTCCAACTGCCCGTCCGGCAATATTCGGTAGATCTCGCTTCCCTGCTCCACTCGCGAAGTGTCCGCGGTGAACGACACGGCGATCTTGTTGCTCGCGTTGCGCATCACGTCCAACGTCAACTCGACGGCTTCGGGTTCCGAGAAGTGCTCGCGTACGCCCGCGGCGGTCTCCGGGGAAATCGCGGCCGCCCGCCCGAAGCCCGATGCGCCGCCAACGATCACCGCCTTCTTCCCCGCACCATCCGGCTTCCTTTCCAAAATCTCGTCGAACTGTAAAGCAACTTAAATGGGCGCTTCTTGCGTGATCAGGCCGCCTGAGCCTCAGAGTTCGTATCGCTGCCGGATGCCGTCGAACCGTGCCCACATCTGCGCGATGCGTTCCTCCGCGGTCACGGTCGCCGTATCCGGCGGCAGCGCGTCTGAAAGCTCGGCACGCCTGACGAGTCTCGAGCTCAGGGTGGCCGGGTCGCCCTCCAGCATGTGGCGGTAGGTGATGTTGCCGCGCTCGAAGCCTTGGGTGTCCATCCAGTTGTGATAGCCAGGATCATCGTGCGCCAAGATCAGCCGCACCTTGCCGTCGGCGTCGACCTTTGTCCGGCTCGGTGTGTAGCTCACCGGGCGATACAGGAAGTCCATGCTGTTGAAGAAGACGCCCATGTTCGTGAATGTCCACAACCCATCGTGGGCGGCGAATTCGATGATCAGTGCCTCGTCTTGCGCGAGCACCCAGTGCATGTTCACCGCCGCACGGCCGCGCTTCGCATCAGCAGCATTCGATTCAATCTGGGGAAAGCGGTTCGGGTTCTCAGCGTCGACCCCGCCATAGGTGAACGGCCACTCCGGCCAGTCGTTCATCAGCCCGGTGACGAAATCGGCCGCCCATTCCATCGCTGAAATCATTGTCGCGGGCGTCGGCATCGGCTTGGGTGACTCCATGTCGACTCGCTCGATACGCATCCGCGCGGGGCGCTCGTCCCAGCCATCGAAGCCCTGTCGGATGAATAGCTTGCGCGAATCGGGAGTAGTGGGCAGCCAGTTCGGACCGCGCTGGAGACCGCCGATGTACAACTCGAAGCTGCCGTCCGACGCAGTTGTCAATTGATGGCCGAACAGATTTGCCTCAGACACATCGCCGAACGGCTCGTGCAGCACGCCCGGCCGCTGGGGCCGCGGACCTTGAACCGTGGTGTTGAAGAAGCGGGCGGTGCCTCGGTTTCCGATGATGCGATAGGTCGATTGCCCGTCGATCCAAGCCTGTTGGTAGGTGAAGTCGGCACAATCGCCGCCCAGCTTGCGGGTGGGATTGCAGAATGCGTGGATGATGGGATAGCGCGTGTCTTTGGTTTCCAGCGCCAAATCGAAAGCCTGGCCTAGGTTTTGGGTGAGGAAGCGGAAGGCGTCGGCGCGCTGTAGGCCCGACGTCGGGTTGTAATCCTTGAACACCCGCTCGCCCGCGGCATTCAGCCGGTCGCAGAATTCTCCCCATGCTGCCCTCAGCGCCTCGTCATCGGGTCCGTCTCCCAACGCCATCCGCAATCTCCCTACGCGCCTGGCCTGTCGAGCATCACGGTCACCGTCTCGCACGCGCGCCGTGCGGCTTTCAAGCGGCCCTCCTGATCGATGCGTGGCCCGATCAATTCCAAATCGAAGCCGTATGGGTAGCCGCTCGCGAGCACATGTGCGACGAAGGGCTTGATCGGAATAGCGCCGTCGCCCGGCACGGCACGGGCGGGAAGCGCGCGGTCGCCCAGCACATAGTCGCTCAGCTGGATGAGCTGCGTTCGCGGAAGTGCGCGCTCCACCAGGGCAACGAAATCGGCTTCGGCCCAACAGTGGAAAAGATCGATGCAGATGCCGAGGTGGGCCATCTCAGCCAGCTTGATCGTGTCGTGCAGCGTGTGTGCGATGTGGATGTCGGCGTACAGACTCGAGGCGTTCTCGATGGCCAGTGCCACGCCGGCGTGTTCCGCCGCCCGCACACAGGGCTCGACCGCGGAGCAGAACTGATCGGCTGCCTGCTTCCAGGTCAACGAGCCACGCCCACCGGTCAGCATGTATATCGTTCGCGCACCCACCGCGGCGGCGCCGTCGATGACGCGCAAGAGACCGTCGCACGCAGCGAGAACGTCGGCGGAGTCAGTAGGTAGTCGACCAGACCCGAAGAGGTGGTAGACCGCCTCGACCGCATATACGCTTCTCTCAAGCAATGTCTGCAGTTCGGGCTCGAACAATTGCGAGTCGATCAGGCTCAGCCGTCGAAGACCAAGCGATTGCCAATGTGCATCCAATTCTTCGAGTGTCGCACCGAAAAACGAGACGCTGTGTACCGACAGGCGTTCGTGTGCCACCGCTGTGTCAGTCACGCTTCTCGATCTCGATGCCGAAACGTTCACGGAATGGGCGGAATTCGTCGTGCAAGGCGGTGAGGTCTTCGCCGATGTCGGTCAACAGCTTGGTGGAATACCTGAACTTGCCGTACCGGTCGCCGGGATTGTTCGCCAGATAGGAGCGCATCGCGGATTCCGCCGCGGCGGTGAAAGGCCGGTCGCAGAACTCGTAGTAACGGCGGACACTGCTGACCGGATCGGCGATGAAGTCGGTATAGCGGACGTGCATGATGCGCGGATCTGCCACCAGAGGATTGGTCATAGTGTTGACGATGCTCGCGCGGGTCATCTCGAGGTGCATTTTGGCTTCGGCCGCAAGGTCGACCGGGCCGACGATGCCGTCGAGGATGTCGGCCATCATCATCGTGCGTGAGGCCGCGACCTGCACCGGATCCCGGTGTAGCCACATGAGATTGGCGTCGGGGTAGGCCTCGAAGAGTTCCTTCAACCGAAAGCCGTGAAAGCCCTTGAGAACCCAGCGTTTCCGTGGCCGGTTGTACTGGAACTGCTGCAACATCGCCTTGTGGATGCGGTACTGCCCGGCTGGGTCTGTCGGCAGGCCCATCGACAGCGTGTGCATGGGCACCCGCCACCAGGCGGTCGGCGTCATGACCCGAAAGTCGAACACCCAGGTCCGTTCGTCCTCGGGCAGGCCGTCACCGAGCATGTCGTTATACGGATGGCTGTGCAGCCATTTCGGCATCTTGGCGTTGATCTCGAGCCAGTCGTCATCGGCTTTGGCGCGGCGGGGGTCGTCTGCGCCGCTGACACCGGGCGGTGGGGAGGGATACATCACCTCCCAGAAGCGAAGCGCCCGCGCGGCCGGGTCGACCGACATCAGCGCGTGCATCAGGGTCGTGCCGGAGCGCGGTTCGCCCGTCACGAACATTGGGCGCTCGATCACTTCCTCGGTGACCGGATAGCGGTTGCGGTCCTCGAAGAATGCCAAACGCGAGGTCAACAGCCAGTGGCACACGTCCGCAGCGTGTCGCCTGCCGTCCGCGTCCATGCCGATGCCGTTGAGGTGGTCGACGGCGAGGCCGAACCGTTGTGGCAACGTGGGGTCGCCGTAGTCGATCAGGCCCGTCTCGGTTTCTGCCCGGGCAAGCATCTCGGCCGCGTTCAAACGTGCGCTCATTCCACGTCTCCGCACAGGCGCAGCAATTCGTCTTCAGCTTCGCACACATTTTCGGCGGACGCGGCCGAATACCGCAGGCCGGCCATCCCGCCGTAGTCCAAGATCTTCGGCACTCGCAAGCCCGCATCGACATACGTCTTGATGATCCGCGCGACCTGCTTCGGGGTGCCGTGTGGCACCACCGCAAGGATCGCCTCGGGATGGACGCGGTCGAGGAACTCGGCGATCCTCTCGCGCGTCAACACCGCAGGATCGATGTCTTGGAAGCCGCGCCAGTTCTCACCCAGCGGGTGCTCGAAGCCAAAGCTGCGCAACGTCTCGGCCGAGACCTGAAGCAGGAAGGCCTTCACCAACGGCGCTTCGAGTATCTCGGCGAGCGCCGCGTCGTCCTTGCCGATGATGCAGACCTGGATGAAGCATGGCGTGATCGCCATCGGATCGCGACCCGCACGCTCGGCTGAGACGCGCACGGCGGCTAGCTTTCTCGCGTATTCCTCAGGTGTCCAGGCGCCCGCCGGCCACCAGCCATCGGCATAGCGTCCGGTGATCTCGAGCATTCGCGGGCCGCTCGCACCGATCCAGATTTCAGGAAAACGGCCTTTATAGGGCTCGGTGTCCAGACGGGCGTGGCGAAGCTTGTAGAACTGCCCGTCGAAGTCGACCGGTCCTTCGCTTTCCCAGAGCAGACGGATGACCCTCAGTGCCTCCTCGAAGCGGCTGACAGCCCTCGACAAGTCGAAGCCGTAGGGGACGGTGTTCTCGCTTTCGCCGCTGCCGAGTCCGAGGATGAAGCGGCCCTCGGCGAGGTGGCCGATGGTCAATGCGCTCTGCGCGAGCAGCGACGGGTGGCGGCGCACTGTATCGACCACGCTGGTCGCCAGCGGTGTGTGACTCGTCAGCACAGCCGCCGCGGCTGCGACCGCCATGCCGTCCAGGTGACGGTGCGGAGAGGGCGACGCGGTGGCGAGATCGGTGAACTCGGGCGTCCAGATTGAATCGGGCCAAAAGCTCACCATGTGGTCGGACAGCCAGATCGAGTGGTAGCGGCCGCTGTCCAAGCTGTCCAGCTGGGACAGGTCCAGTGGAAGCGTGGTCCGGAAGAAGGCAGCCGGTTGAACCTTCGTCACTTCTCTCCTTCCGCCTGCGCCGGGGTCACCCCACCACCATGGAAACACCATTGCTCAGCATCGAGAATGGTATTCTCCCGACGAGCGGCTGCATAGGTGTTGCGCGCAGCGGATGGCTAGGAGGTAGGGATCCTCGATGTTCTCGGCAATTGTGATCGAGAAGGGTGACGAAGGGCAGACGGTTGGTGTCACTGACGTCGACGAGGCGCAACTGCCGGAAGGCGATGTCAGCATCGACGTGGAGTACTCCACCCTCAATTACAAGGACGGCCTCGCCATCACCGGCAAGTCACCGGTGGTACGCAAATTCCCGATGGTGCCGGGCATCGATCTCGCGGGCGTCGTCACCGAAAGCACGCATACGGATTGGCACAACGGCGACCGCGTGGTCCTCAACGGCTGGGGTGTCGGTGAAACGCATTGGGGCGGCCTCGCTCAACGCGCACGCATCAACGGCGACTGGCTCGTGCCTCTGCCCGCCAATTTCACCACGCGGCAGGCGATGGCGATCGGAACCGCCGGCTATACAGCGAGCCTGTGCGTGGGCGCACTCCTCGACCACGGCGTATCACCCGACCAGGGTGAAGTGCTCGTGACGGGAGCGACAGGCGGCGTCGGCAGCGTCGCGATCGCGCTGTTGGCGAAGGCCGGGTTCAAGGTGGCCGCCGCCACCGGGAAGCCTTCCGAGGCCGAATATCTTCAGCACCTCGGGGCCTCCACGGTGTTGGATCGCGCCGAGTTCGCCGAGCTCGGCAAACCGCTGCAGAAGGAACGCTGGGTGGGTGCCGTCGACGCCCTCGGCAGCCACACCCTGGCGAACGCCTGCGCTCAGACGCGCTACGGGGGCGCGGTCGCCGCGTGCGGCCTTGCCCAGGGCATGGATTTTCCCGCCACCGTTGCGCCGTTCATTCTGCGCGGCGTTTCGGTCCTAGGCATCGACAGCGTGATGGCGCCCAAGAACCGGCGAATCGCGGCCTGGGAGAGGTTGTCGCGCGATCTTGATGCGAGCGCGCTCGATTCGATCGCCCACGAGATCGCGCTCCGTGACGCCATCGCCTCGGCGGGTGAACTCATCGAAGGCAAGGTGCGCGGCCGCATCGTTGTCGACGTCAATCGCTGATCGGGAGCACCAATGACCAGAAAGTCGACCAAATCCCAGAACGTCGAGCTCGATCTGTCCGACGTCGACCACCGCGTGGGCAAGCCCGTCGGCGGGGGGCAGCTGTGGGATCCATGCAGCAGCTCCGACATCCGCCGCTGGGTGATGGCGATGGACTATCCCAATCCGTTGCATTGGGATGAGCAGTTCGCGCGTACCTCCAAGTTCGGCGGCATCATCGCGCCGCAGTCCATCGCGATCGCGCTGGACTACGGGCACGGCGCCGCGCCCGCGTGCGTCGGGCACATTCCGAACAGCCACTTGATCTTCGGTGGCGAGGAATGGTGGTTCTACGGCTGCCCCGTCCGGCCGGGGGACCAGTTGTTCCAGGAGCGGCGTTTTCACGACTACAAAGTGGTGGAGACGAAATTTGCCGGACCAACGATGTTTTCGCGTGGCGACACCACCCACACCAACCAGCACGGCACCCTGGTGGCGCGCGAGCGTTCCACCGCAATCCGCTACCTCTACGAGGAAGCCAAGAAACGCGGCATGTTCGAAAGTCAGCTCGGCGACATCAAGCGCTGGGCACAAACCGAGCTGGAAGATGTCGAGAAGCTACGCCGTGATTGGCTCGAGTCCAATCGACTCGGCGTCTCACCGCATTTCGACGAAATCAAAGTGGGCGACACTTTGCCGCGTCGCGTACTCGGGCCGCACAGCATCGCCAGCTTCACCACCGAGTACCGGGCCTTCCTCTTCAACATCTGGGGCACCTTCCACTGGGTTGCGCCGCCCGGCATCGAGGATCCCTGGATCTATCAGAATCCGGGATGGGGAGAAGATTTCGCCTTCGACGAGGAGGACGCGAAGATCGATCCGCGCAAGCGCGACGGTCTCTACGTCGGCCCATCTCGCGGCCATATCGATGCCGACAAGGCGGGCGAAGTCGGCATGGCGCGCGCCTACGGCTATGGCGCAACGATGGGCGCCTGGTGCACCGATTATCTCGCCTACTGGGCCGGCCATGACGGCATGGTGCGCCATACCAAGGCGGACTTCCGTGGGCCCGCCTTCGAGGGCGACGTCACGTATTTCGACGCCGAGGTCATCGGCAGGGAGACGGAGTCGGCGTGGGGTGTGCCGCTCGTCCAGGTGAAGCTGCGCCTCACCAACCAGAACGGTGAGGTGCTGGTGACCTGCACAGCCGAGGTCGAGCTGCCGTACTAGCGATGGTCGCCGAGACGAATCCTGGGCCGGCACAATCGCTTTCGATCGTCGCTGGCCCGCCGCTGAGCGACGAGCCGGGGCTTGAGGCGCTCACGCTGCCCGGCTTCCTGCGCGAAGTAACCGGAATGTACAGCGAACGTGAGGCGCTCGTGCTGCGTACGGCTGACAGTGTCACGCGCTGGACGTACGCCGAGCTGTGGGAGCGCGCGATCGAAGTGGCGCGTGCGCTGCGCGCGTGCGGCGTGGGCATGGGCGGCCGCGTGGGGGTCTTGATGACGAACCGCCCCGAATGGGTCGCGGCGGTGTTCGGCACATCACTCGCCGGGGGCGTGGCCGTCGCGCTCAGCACGTTCTCGACGGCGGCCGAGCTCGATTATCTGCTCGAAGCCTCCGGCGTTTCGGTGCTGTTGTTCGAGCGGACGGTGCTGGCGAAGGACTTCGCCGCCGTGCTGACCGAGTTGGCGCCGGAGATCGGCAAGGCGGCGCCCAGGCCGCTGCAGTCGGCGAAGTACCCGTTCCTACGCCGCCTCGCAACAATCGGGGCGGCCGCACCCGGCATCGACACGTGGGACGTCTTCCTGGGGCGTGGTCGCAAAGAGCCGCGCGAGTTGGTCGAGGCGACAGGTGCGGCGGTGCAGCCGAGCGATCCCGCCGTGCTCGTCTTCTCGTCGGGCTCCACCAGCAAGCCGAAAGGCATCCTGAGCGCGCATCGCGGCGTCTCCATCCAAATGTGGCGCTTCCGGCGCATGTACGGGTTCGGCCCTGAGGACCACGTCCGCTGCTGGACTGCCAACGGCTTCTTCTGGTCCGGCAATTTCTGCATGGCGCTCGGCGCAACCCTCGCCAGCGGCGGTGCCCTCGTGCTGCAACAGACCTTCGTCGCCGCCGAGGCGCTGGAACTCATGCAGGCCGAGCGGGTGAACTTTCCGTTCGCCTGGCCGCATCAATGGGCGCAGCTCGAAAGCGCACCCAATTGGAGCCGGGTCGATTTGAGCAGCATGCGGTTCGCCGATTTCAAGACACCGGTCGCGCACCACCCCACGGTATCCACCAAATGGTTCGAACCGGGCCACGCCTACGGCAACACCGAGACCTTCACGATCACCACGTGCTTCCCGGCCAATACCCCACCCGAAGTCCACGGGGAGAGCAGCGGCGAGGCGCTGCCCGGCGTGACGCTCAAGATCGTGGATCCGCTCACCGGTGGTGTGGTTGCGCGGGGCGAACGCGGCGAAATCTGCGTCAAGGGCCCGACACTCATGCTGGGCTATGTCGGCACGCCGCTCGATGAGACGCTCGACGCCGAGGGGTTTTTCCCTACTGGAGACGGCGGCTACCTCGACGACGCAGGCCGGCTTTTCTGGGAAGGCAGGCTCACAGACATCATCAAGACCGGCGGCGCGAACGTCTCACCGCGAGAGGTCGATGAGGCGCTCGGCACCCATTCTGGCGTCAAGGTGACGCACACCGTCGGCATACCGCACGAAACGCTCGGCGAAGTCGTCGTCGCCTGCGTCGTGCCACACGAAGGCGCGAGCCTCGAAGCTGAGGAGATTCGGACATTCCTGCGGAAACGATTGGCGCGTTACAAGGTGCCGCGACATGTGCTCTTCTTTCGCGAGGATGAACTCGTTCTCACAGGCAACGCAAAGATCAAATCCGGCGATATTCGGCAGTTGGCCGCCAAGCGGATGCGCGAGTAGCAATCGCGACGGCCTCGCCGAAGCGCAGTGCCAACGTTGTCAGACGTTGCTGCTACTTCCACGCGGTACCCCGGAAGGCGGCTCGACCACTCGCTCATCCACCAGCCGATTGCGCAACTCGCGCTTGAGCACCTTGCCGTAGCTGTTCTTCGGCAACTCGTCGATGAACTCGTAGAGTTTGGGCCGTTTGAACCGGGCAATGCGTTGCAGCAGATGCTCGTCCAGCTCGCCCTCATCGGCGGAGCCGACGACGAACGCGACCACCACCTCACCCCACTGCGCATCGGGCGCGCCCACGACGCAGGCCTCCGAGACACCCGGGTGCTCGAGCAACGCTTCCTCGACCTCACGTGGGTAGATGTTGCTGCCGCCGCTGATCACCACGTCCTTTGACCGGTCCCGCAGCGTGAGGTAGCCACGCGCGTCGAACGAGCCCATGTCGCCGGTGTACATCCAGCCGTTCTTGAAGGTGTCGGCGGTGGCGCCGGGGTTGTTCCAGTACCCGGACATCACGACATCGCCGCGGCAAACGATTTCACCGACCTCGCCGGCATCCGCGGGATTGCCGTCGTCGCGCAGCACGGCGACCTCCATGCCCGAACGCGCATAGCCGACGGACGCGAGTATCGCGTCGTCGGCCAGTTCATGGTCGGCGCGCCGCAGTCCGGTAATCGTCATGGGGGATTCGCCCTGGCCGTAGATCTGGGCGAACAGCGTGCCGAACGCCGCCATGGCCTTCTTGAGGCTTTCGACATACATTGGGCCGCCGCCGTAAATGATCGCGCGCAAGTTGCGCGGCCGGCCGCGGCGGGTGTCAACCAGCCGCTGCACCATCGTCGGGGCGAGGAAGGCGCTGGCGCCTGGATGGTGCTCGCAGAGATCCAGGAATTCAACCGGATCGAACGTACCTGATTCGGGCACCACCTGGCGGGCGCCGCGCAGCACATACGGTGCGATGTACAGCCCCGAGCCGTGAGACATCGGAGCGCCGTGAATGAGGCTGCAGTCCTCGTCGGGGTTGTCGATGTCGGCCAGATGGGCAACCGTCATTGCCGTCAGGTTGCGATGGGTGAGCATCGCGCCCTTCGACCGGCCGGTCGTCCCGCTGGTGTAGAACAGCCAGGCCAGCGTCGACGGATCGGTGCACGGTGGAACCGCGGGTGGGACGGCGAGCCGGGATGCGTATCCCTCGGCGCCAAGCGTTTCGATCGGAACGCCGACGAGCGAGACGAGGTCGTCGGCAATCGTCTTAGACGCGAAGACCTGCGATGCACCGGCATCGTCGAGTATCTGTGCCATCTCCCGGGGATGCAGTTTGTAGTTGATCGGCACGGCGACACACTCGGCGGCCCAGATCGCGAACAGTAACTCGACGATCTCGGGGCGGTTCCCGCTGGCGATCGCGACCCGCGCCCGCGAAGGGCACTGCTGTCTGATCGAGGTCGCGAGGCGCAGCGCACGCTCACGCAGCTGGGCCCATGTGCAGTACTGACGCTGCCCCTGGAAGACCGCGCCGCGATCGGCAAACCGCGCCGCGGCCTGGTCAAGGAAGCTGAACAGGTTCAACGGGCCGTCCACGCAGAATTCAGCGCGAAGTCCGACAGATACTTGGTGGAACTCCAGCCACCGTCGACCACGATCGTCTGCCCGTTGATGAAGCTTCCGCCGGGCGAACACAGGAACGCCACGGTGCTCGCGATGTCGTCGACGGTGCCGAGGCGCTGATGCGGTGTCATCTCCACGTTGATCTTGCGAAAGCGCTCGTCCTGCAGGCGTTGCTCCACCATCGGCGTTCGCGTCACACCGGGAGCCACGGCGTTGCACCGTATTCCGTGTGCCCCGTATTCGCACGCGATGTGGGTGGTGAGCGCTGTCAGCCCGCCTTTTGCCGCACTGTACGCGCCGCCGCGAAGGCCACCCACCACCGCGAACGTTGACGTCACGTTGATGATCGCCGAGCCGGGTTTCATATGCGGCAGCGCCTCGCGCGCCACACGGAACGGCGCGCGCAGCATCACGCCGAGGAAGTAATCCAGTGTCTCGTCGTCGGTCTCGTGAAGCGGCTTGGGACTGCCCACCCCCGCATTGTTGACCAGGAAGTCGATCTGACCCCATCGATCCACGGCGGTGCCGACGATTCGTTTCGGCGCGTCGTCATCGATCAGATCGACGGCGAGCGTCGCAACGCGATCGGGATCGTCGATCGCTTTCTCCAACTCAGCGAGCCTGCCCACGTCCCGCCCCGTGCCGAGGACCGCCATTCCCATGTCCGCGAGCTTCGTCGCGCAACCGAAGCCGATACCACCGCTCGCCCCTGTCACAATCGCTACCTGCATGTCACCCGTCCGCCTTCATGAGTGCCGCTCGGATCTGATGCTTCAAGACTTTTCCGGCGTCGTTCTTCGGCAACGCATCCAAGATCACCACCTGCTCAGGCGCTTTGAATTTCGCAACACCTTGGCCCTCGAGAAACTCGCGCAACCCGGTGACGTTCGGAGCCGGCGAAACCTTGGGCACGATGGCAGCGCACGCCCGCTCACCGGTACGGGCATCAGGCAGACCTACGACCGCCACCTCGGCGATGCCGGGATGGTCGACCAGGATGTCCTCGACTTCCTTCGGCGAGATGTTCTCGCCATTGCGGATGATGATGTCCTTGGCCCGCCCCGTCACCACGAGGTATTCGCCGTCAACCCAGCGACCGAGATCTCCAGTGCGGAAGTAACCTCGAGCGTCGAAGGATTCGGCCTCGTCTTCGCTATGCAGGTAACCGATCAGCATCTGCGGCCCGTGGGCACAGATCTCGCCCACCCCGGAGGTGTCGGCCGCGTGCCCGAGGAGTTTGATGTCGGCAATGCCGGCGCGACCATCCGTCTCCGCCGCGTGATCGGCGTCGCCGTGTCGCATCGCGCCCACGGTCGTGACAGGCACCTCTGTGGAGCCGTACACGCGGCTGACAACCGCCCGCTCGAAATAAGCGGTTGCGCTGCGGATCAACGACGGTGACACCGAGGCGCCGCCGCAAATGAACACCTTCAAGTCAGGCAGGTGCGTGCCCGCCCGCTCAGCGGAGGCGAGCAGCTGCTCCAGAAACGGCGTCGCTCCGGCCATGTGGGTGCACCGCTCTGCCATCATCAGCTTGACGGCATCGTCTGCGTTCCACCGGTCCATCAGCACCGCAGTTGTGCCCAACAACAGCGGACACTCGAATGCATAGATCGACCCGCCGATGTGGGCGATCGGCGACGGCACCAGGAACCGATCCTCGGGCTCGGCACGCCAATACTCGCGAATCTGCCAGATGAGCGCATGGATCGAGTTATGGCTGTGCAGCACGCCTTTCGGATCGCCCGTCGTCCCCGATGTGTAGAGAACCATCCGCACTGCGTCCGGATCCAACACCGGCAGTTCCTTCGCCGTCTGATGAGCCGAGAGCAGCGACTCGTAGGCCGTGTGACCACCGGGTTCACCACGCAGCACAACGACTTCCGGTGGCGTATGCATTTGTGCCGTCACACGGCTGAGCATCGACGCGTAGTCCTGTCGGCCGAAGTGGCAGGGCACGAAGATCATCCGGCTCTGCGCATCATCGAGGATGAAACGCAGTTCACGATCCCGCAGCGAGGGCAGTATGGGATTCACCACCATGCCGGCGAATGTTGCCGCCAGGTAGATCACAGCGGCCTCTTGCCAGTTGGGCAGCATGAACGACACGACACTGCCTGTTGGCATGCGCGCCATGAGTGCCTGGGCGAGCGCATTCGCCTGAACGTTCAGAGTCTGGCAGTTCAAGCGAATGTGGCCGTCGATCAATACCGTTCGCTGCGGCGTTAGCCGCGCGGCCTCGCGCAGCGAGTCGGCCAGCGTCGTGCGGACCCACAATCCGCGCGTGTACGCGTCGGATTCGCCGTCGGCATCGAGGCGGACCCTCACCCCGGGACCTGACCCTTAATCCGGCGCATGGTCATCGCGTGCCGGAAACGGGAAGACGGGTGGGTATTGATGGTGACCTGCGCGACCTCCCCATCAGACGTCTTGTACGTACGCTGCATCTCCAGGGCCGCGGTTCCCGACTCGATCTTGAGGCCGTCCGCCAACTCTCGGGAGATCAATACCGCGGATATCTCCTGATGCACCTCCACGATGCTCACCCCGAACAAGTCCTCAATCAGTGGGAAGATCGGGCCGGTGTGGCGCGGTAGAAGCCTGCCGACCGCCGCGAAGGCGCGGTTGATGTAGTACTCCGTTCGGCAGATCGGCGCCGAAGCGCCCGCGGCCTCCCGGTACCCGCGGACGGCCAGCCATTGCGTACCGACCGCCAGCCCGCTCCGCGCGGCGAGGTCGTCGTCGACCGTCACCATGGCATTGGAATCGATGGTGAACTGTGCGCCGGCCGCAAAGGCTAACAGGTCGTTGATCGACATCACGTCTCGGGCGTATGAGTTCGCCGCCGGCCGGGAAACAACGAGCGTTCCCGCTCTCGGGCGTGACGAGACGAGGTTGTCGTCTCGCAGCCGGCGCAGAGCTTCCCGAACGGTGTAGCGGCTGACCGCAAATCGCTCACACAATTCGTGTTCGGTGGGCAGTTGCGAGCCGACGGGATACACGCCCTCGACAATCTCTTTCCGCAGGGTGCGCGCGATCTGAAGGTAGAGGTGATCGGCGGCGCTGACAGTCATTCTATGCGGTCCTCGGGAGGTGCGTGCCGCCCAACCCGGTACAGCGCGATCACACTGCCCTCGCCGTCAGCTGAGACGAACAGCGTGCCATCGCGTCCGACCGTGATGCCCGCGAATGGGCCCTGCGGCCCGGAGAACGGTGGCATCCCCTTCAGCGGCTTGGGAACCACACCGGGCGGGGCACCGACCGGCAACCCGGAGGCGATCCTGTTGCATACCCGGTTGTTCAGGTCGAACTGGACGAGTTCCTTGGCGCCGGCGTCGACGATGTAGAGCTGCCCGTCGGCCAGCGCAATCCCCTGGGGGCAGTGCAATTCATCGACCACGGTCTCGACGTCCGATCCCGTCAGACGGACCACCCGCCCGGCTCCCGATTCGGCAACAAGCACGGCGCCGTCGGGGGCCACCGCCAGGCCCACCGGGTCACGCAGGTTGGATGCCAGCACTTCGACATTGCCTGCGTTGACCGACAGCACTCGTCCGGTGCCGAGTTCGGCGACCACGGCTGCGCCCCGTGCGATCGCCACACCATAGAGCTGGTCGAAGCCGTCTGCCAGCAGTTCGCTTTCGCCAACGGCGGGCCGGTAGCGGGTGATTTGGCCACCGGATGTCGTCACCACGAACTCGCCGACCCCGACCGGCGCCAGGCCGCGCAGGAACCCGGGATAGCCCGGAGAGAACAGCATGCCGACCGTCTGTAATGCCCCGTCCGACCGCACCACATAGAAATAGGTCCCGTCGGCGACGTAGAGATCGCCGTCGTCGCCGACCGCCAGATCTAGCGGCCAATTCAACCCGCCGGGCAACACCGTGCGGGTTTCCCCGCTACGCAAGATCTCGGTGATCTCACCCGTGAAGTTGGAGACGAGCAGCCGATTGCCCGCAAAGGTGAGATTGTCCAGGCCAGGCGTGAGTTGGGCGACGACGATTCGCTGGCCGCTGCGCGGATCGATGCGCAGCACCTGTCCACTGGCCACCTGTGTGGAAACGATGAAGCCTTCCGAGTCGAACTTCACCGAGTCCGGTACACCCAGGTCGCCTGCGACGCGTTGCGGTTCACCGCCTTCGGGGGCGATCCGCCAGATCTCGTTCGCGCCCATCACCGGGAAATACAGCAGGCCGTCGGGACCGACCTCCATGGCGTTGGGCGACGGGACGTTGTCCAGCAGCACGCGGGGACCGCCGCCGTTCAGGTCCATTTCGAGAAGGCGGCCGCCTTCGCGGCACTCGCCGATGAACAGCCGGCCACGGTGGAACGTGATGCCGTTCGCGGACGGGACGTCGTCGCGCAGCACGCGGGTCCGGCCGGCTGTATCCAGGACGCTGACCCGGCCATCCATGACCTCGGTGGCGTACAGGTTGCCGTTCGGATCGAACGCGACGTCGTCGGGCGCGATGATGTCGCCGCCCTTGGGGCTCACGGTCTGCAGGCCCCCGGTTTCGAGATCCAGAGCGCTGATCTGACTGCCGGTGACCTGCGCGACGTACACCCGCCCGTCGGGACCGGTGCGCAGCCCGTTGGCGCCGAACAACCGGCTGGGCCCGGTCACCCGTTGGAGCCGCCACCCTTCGGCGACCCTGGGCGGTTGCGTAGCTGTGTACCGGGCTTCTCGCAGCGGCGTGGTCATCGTCGTGGTGAAATCCTTCCGTCCGCTATTCCGCTGGACGTTACCAAGTGCTGCTAGTCCAGACAATAGTCTTCAGAGGCAGTCCTGGTGGCCTTGACGGCGCGATACCCGCTGCGGAATAGTGTTCTGCAATATGCAGAGCACCATATACTGTCCGGACAAATAGCATGACCGTCGAGGATCTCCTGAGGCTGACCGGCCGCGTGGTCGTGGTGTCGGGCGCCGGTGGCGGCGGTATCGGCACCACGGTGACCCGGATGGCGGCCGAGGCGGGAGCCACCGTCATCGCGGTCGGCCGGTCGAAGGAGAACCTCGACGAACACGTCGCTCCGCTGGCGCAGCAAGGTCTGTCGGTCGTACCAGTGGCCGCCGACGCGTCGACCGACGACGGCATCGGCGCGGTCATCGACGAGGCGCGGAATACCGACGGCGACCTGTACGGGCTCGTCAATGTCGCGGGCGGCGCGGCGCCGTCGACCTGGATGCCATCGACCCGGGTGAGCAGGACCGACTGGCGTGAGCTGTTCGCGGCGAACCTCGAGACCACCTTCTTCATGAGCCAGGCCGTCGCCGCGGAGCTCAAGAAACAGGGCAAGTCCGGTTCGATCGTTTCGATCTCCTCGATCAGCGGCATGAACACCGCGCCGTTCCACATCGCTTACGGGACCGCGAAGGCCGCGGTCGCGGCGATGACTCGCACCATGGCGGTCGAACTGGCGCTGGACAATATCCGCGTGAATGCCGTGGCACCGGGAGTCACCGAGACAGCCGCGTCGCGCACCTATGTCGACGACGACCCCGACCGCGATCGTCAAGCCATTGCGATGGGGCGGCGCGGGCGACCCGAGGAGCAGGCGGGCGTGATCCTCTTCTTGCTGTCCGACCTGGCGAGCTACCTCACCGGCCAGACTCTGCTGGTCGACGGCGGCCTCAGCCTGAAATGGAGCCATCTCGGCGCGGACAACACCTCACTGTTCCTCAAGGACGAAACATTCCGCGCAGCGATACAACGCTGGGACGAAACCTGATATGCGACCGATTCGGAAAGCGAGGATCCGATGACCGACATCGACAGCCGTCCGGAAGCCCAGCCCGCAGAGGAACTTTCGGAGCCGGTGACGATCGGCGTGGAGGCCTACATCTCAGAGGACTATGCCCGCGCAGAGCGCGACAAGCTGTGGCGAAAAGTGTGGCAGCAGGTCGGTCGTGTCGAGGAGCTTCCTGAGGTGGGCAGCTACCACACCTATGACATCCTCGACGACTCGATCATCGTGGTGCGTACCGGGCCCAATGAATTCAAAGCCCACCACAACGTCTGCATGCATCGCGGCCGCCGGTTGATCGACACCCCCGAAGGCGCGAAGAACGCCTGCGGCCGAACAAGAAAGTCGTTCGTGTGCGGCTTCCACGGCTGGACGTACGGATTGGACGGCGCATGCACTCACATTCGTGAGCAGGACGACTGGAAGGGCGCACTAACCCCCGAGCGCACGCACCTCGCCCCTGTCAAGGTAGACAACTGGGGCGGCTGGTTGTGGATCAACATGGATCCCGACTGCGAGCCGCTGATGGACTACCTCTTCCCCGCGGCGAAGATCCTCGACCCCTTCGGCTTGGACAACATGCGCTACAAGTGGCGCAAGTGGCTGTACTTCGACTGCAACTGGAAGGTCGCATTGGAGGCCTTCAACGAGACCTACCACGTCTATACGACCCACCCGGAGTTCAACAAGTTCGGTGAATTCAAGGGCTGGGCCAAGGCACAAGGCAAGCACAGCAACATCGGCTACGACGCTCCGGACGACCTGGAAGAGACCAAGTCGAAGATCCGGCTCGGCACCGGCGATCCGCGGATCTCGACCGCTGAGATGCAGGTCTACACGATGGAGGAGACCAACGCGACGACGACGCAGACGCTGGTGAACGCGGCGCTGCGGCTGGTCGACGAGTTACCCGAAGGCACCCCGGCCGACAAGGTCCTCGAGCACTGGCTGACATCCGCTCGCCGCGACGACGCCGCCCGCGGGGTGATCTGGCCAACGATTCCGCCTGAGATCCTGGGGCAGAGCGGCACCGCATGGCAGATCTTCCCGAATTTCCAGATCGGACAGGGGCTGACCAGCGCGCTGTGCTACAGCGCCCGCCCACACCCCAGCTACGACCCGAACAAGTGTATCTTCGAGGTCGCCGTGCTCGAACTGTTTCCGAAAGGTGAAGAGCCGCAAACGGAATGGGTCTACACCCCGGTGGGCGACCCCAACTGGCGCTCGGTGCTGCCGCAGGACTTCTCCAACATGGCAGCGGTTCAGCGGGGCATGAAATCGGCTGGTTTTCCGGGCACCAAGCCCAATCCGTACAGGGAACGCAGCACCGTCAATCTTCATTACCAACTGTCGAAGTACATGGGTACTGGCGAACCACACCAGCTTACGAAGGAGAACGATCGATGACCGACTGCGCGCCGACTGAGACGCCGGACGATATCGACATCCCCGCGCTCCGGGAGAAGTACGCCAAGGAGCGCGCCAAGCGGCTTCGCGAGGAAGGCTCCAAGCAATACATCGAGCTGTCGGGTGAGCTCGCGAAGTACTACGAGATCGACCCACACACGACACCCGTCGTCCGCGATCCGATCTCGGAGGACATCAACGTCGCTGTCCTCGGCGGAGGCATTGCTGGTCTGCTGTGCGGCGCATACCTGAAGAAGGCTGGCGTCGAAGACGTGCGCGTCATCGAGATGGGAGGGGATTTCGGTGGTGTTTGGTACTGGAACCGCTTTCCCGGCATCCAATGCGACAACGATGCCTATTGCTACATACCACTGCTCGAAGACCTCGACTTCATGCCGACGAAGAAATATGCGGATGGTCCGGAGATCTGGGACCACTGCCGGCGCATCGGAAAGCATTTCGGCCTGTACGATTCCGCGCTCTTCTCAACGGAGGTCCGCGCGCTTCGCTGGGATGAGGAAATCAAACGCTGGCGGATAACCACCGATCGCGGCGACGACCTCCGTGCCCGCTTCGTCGTGATGGCTAACGGCTCCTTCAACCGGCCGAAACTTCCGGGCATACCCGGGATCGAGAACTTTCAAGGGCACCAATTCCATTCGTCGCGTTGGGACTATGAGTACACAGGGGGAGACTCGACTGGCGGTCTGGACAAGCTGTCCGACAAACGCGTCGCGCTCATCGGTACGGGCGCGAGCGGCATTCAAGTCATTCCCTTCCTTGGCCGCTACGCCAAGCACCTGTACGTGTTCCAGCGGACACCTTCGTCTGTCGATTCGCGTGGCAACACTCCCACCGATCCTAAATGGGTCAAGACGTTGAAGCCAGGCTGGCAGAAGGAGCGGCAGCGCAATTTCCACCGCTGGAGCCCGTTCGAAGGTGTTGTATTCGACCAGCCCGATCAGGTTTGCGACTTCTGGACCGAACTGGGCCGCAACCTGACCGCCCGGATCGCGGCCATGGATGATCCCGCGTCGACAACTATCGAGCAGGTCATGGCTCTGCGGGAAGAAGAAGACTACCGACTCATGGAGCGTCTGCGTCGTCGCATCGAGAGCATCGTCGGGGACATGGAGACTGCGGAGGCGCTCAAGCCCTACTACCGGTTCCTGTGCAAACGGCCGTGCTCGAACGACGAGTATCTGCCCACGTTCAACCGTCGGAACGTCACCCTCGTTAATGTATCGGAGTCGAAAGGCGTGGAACGGATCACCGAGAACGGAGTCGTCGCGGGTGGCGTCGAGTACGAGGTCGACTGCATCATCTATGCGAGCGGTTTCGAGATCACGACCGAGATCAGCCGCCGCTACGCCATCGACGTGATCGAGGGTCGCGACGGATTGTCGTTGTTCGATCATTGGCGAGACGGCTATAAGACGCTCCACGGCATGACGAGCCGCGGTTTTCCTAACCAGTTTCACACCGGCTTCATCCAGGGCGGCGTTGCCGCGAACACCACCGCGATGCTCGAGCAGCAGGCCGAGCACATCGCCTACATCGTCTCCGAAGCCGTGAAGCGCGGTGCCACAACAGTTGAGCCGAGCCGACCGGCCCAGGACGAGTGGATCAAAACGATCCGCGAAACTTCGGTTGACACCTCGGCATTCGATCTGTCATGTACGCCCGGTTATTACAACAATGAAGGCGGCGGTGGCGGTGAAGGCATCCGGTCACACCTCGGCGAGCCGTATGCGCCCGGCTTCTACATCTTCGACGACCTGCTGAAGGAGTGGCGGGACAAAGGTGATCTCAACGGCCTTGTGCTCGGAACCTGATGAGAGCCGTGCAATGACAGTAGCGATATTCGTTACCCGAAACCCCCGCGCCTCCAGTCGCCACGCAGTCTCTGCTCAGTGGCGACCATGCCGGCGAAACATTCGCTTGAGCGGGAAGCACCAATGGGTGAACTGAGATTCGATGATCGCGTCGCCGTCGTCACCGGCGCCGGAAGGGGGCTGGGCCGCAGCTACGCCCTGTTGCTCGCCTCGCGCGGGGCGAAAGTTGTCGTCAATGATCCCGGCGGCGGCCTCACGGGGGAAGGTGTCGACGCCGGTCCCGCAGAAGAGGTAGTGGACGAAATCCGGGCCGCCGGAGGCGCAGCCGTCGCGTGCACCGAGTCGGTGGCGACGCCAGCGGGTGCTGAAGCGATCATCCAGTCAGCCATCGACGTGTACGGCCGGATCGACATCCTCGTCCATAACGCCGGCAATGTCCGGCGTGGGTCGTTGAAAGAGATGGCCTACGAGGACTTCGAAAACGTGCTAGACGTCCATCTTCGGGGGGGCTTTCATGTCGTACGAGCCGCCTTCCCCCTCATGTGCCGGGCACGGTACGGCCGGATCGTGCTGACTTCGTCCATTGGCGGGCTCTACGGAAATCGCGACGTCGTAAACTACGCCGTCGCAAAGGCGGGCATCATCGGCCTGTCCAATGTCGTTGCGCTGGAAGGTGTTGCTGACGGCGTGAAGTGCAACGTCATCATCCCCAGCGCGGTGACCAGAATGGCGGAGGGCCTTGACACGTCGACGTATCCCCCGATGGGCCCTGAATTGGTCGCGCCCGTCGTCGGCTGGCTTGCTCATGAAACCTGCTCGATCACCGGCGAGATGCTCGTCGCCATCGCCGGCCGAGTCGCCAGGGCCGTTGTCGCCGAAACACCTGGCATTTACCGGCCGTCATGGACGATCGAGCAGGTGGGCGAACAGATCGACGCGATCCGTGACACCGCCAGGCCGCTGGTCTTTCCGGTTGTTCCCGACGGCCATAACGAACACATCCGCTACAGCTTCGAAATGGCCAAAGCCGCCGCCCGAGAAGGAGCCCTTCATGGGTAGCAACGGGACCGGCCCGCTGAGCGGCGTGCGGGTCATTGATCTTACCGCAATGGTGATGGGGCCGTACTGTACCCAGATCATGGCCGATATGGGCGCCGACGTGATCAAGATCGAGCCACCCGACGGCGACAACACCCGGTACATCTCCGTCGGCCCTGCGCCGGGGATGAGCGGCGTCTTCGTGAACGTGAACCGCGGCAAACGCAGCGTCGTTCTCGATCTACGGTCCGAAGCCGGCAATACCGCGCTGCGCAGACTTATTGAGACCGCCGACGTCTTCATCCACTCGATGCGGTCCAAGGCGATCACCAAGCTCGGCTTCTCCTACGACGAGGTCGCCGCGATCAACCCGGCGATCATCTACACGAACTGCTACGGATACGGACGGCGTGGACCTGACCGAGACCTTCCCGCCTACGACGACACCATCCAGGCCGAATGCGGAATACCGGCCGTCCAAGAACAGCTGACCGGTGAAGCGAACTATGTCGGCACCATCCTGGCCGACAAGGTCACCGGATTGACGGCGCTCTACGCCACGATGATGGCGCTATTCCACCGCGAGCGCACCGGCGAGGGGCAAGAAGTCGAGGTCAGCATGTTCGAAACCATGGCGTCATTCATCTTGGTTGAGCACGCCAACGGCGCCATGTTCGATCCCCCGCTCGGTCCGGCCGTTTATCCTCGGACGGTGGCCCCCAACCGCCGGCCTTACCGCACCAGCGACGGTTACATCGCCGCACTGATCTACAACGACAAGCACTGGTCGGCGTTCATCGACGCCGTGCGACCGCCTTGGGCCAGCGACCTGTACGCCACACTCGAGCGGCGAGCACGCCAGATCGACACCGTGTACGGACTTGTGGCCCAAACGATGAAAGAGCGCACGACCGACGAATGGCTGGCGCTGTTCCGCGAGCTCGAGATACCCGCTGCCGCCATTCACACACCCGATGCGCTGTTCGACAATCCCCATCTGAATGCGGTTGGCCTGTTCGAGACCGTGCAGACGCCCCATGGCCCCGTGCGATTTCCTGGCGTTCCGACCTGGTTCTCCCGCACACCCGGACGAGTCGCCGGCCCCGCCCCCGAGTTGGGTGCCGACACTGAAGAGGTGCTCGAGGAGCTTGGACTGACTGCCACCGACGCCGAACCGGTGCTGGGCTCTGGATAGGAGCGATCGTGGATTTCGAGATGGGGGCAAAGGCGACGCAGCTTCGCGGCGAGCTGCGGGAGTTGGTGAAGTCGCATGTGCCCGAGGGCTTTCTCGGAGCGTTCACGGATGATCCCGCTGATTTGGAAACCGCCCAGCGGTTCTGCCGGTTGCTTGCCGAGCGCGGACTGCTGTGCCTGTCGTGGCCGAAGGAGTTCGGTGGAGGCGAGGTGTCGGTGTGGGAACAAACGGTTGTGCGCGAGGAGATGTGGGCGCACCACGAGCCACGCGGCGCCCAGTACATGGGAGTCAACTGGGTCGGGCCGACATTGATGCGCTACGGCACCCCCGAACAGCAGCGCAAGCACCTGCCGCTGATCGCGCACGGCGAGGTGATCTGGTGCCAGGGCTTTTCCGAGCCGGAGGCCGGCTCGGACCTCGCGTCATTGCGGACGGCGGCGCGCCGTGACGGCGACGGATGGCGGATCAGCGGGCAGAAGATCTGGACGTCCTACGCGACGATGGCGCAGTGGTGCTTCCTGCTCGCCCGAACCTCCAAGGGGGAGAAGAAACAACACGGCCTGACGATCTTCCTGGTGCCCATGGACGATCCGGCGATCCAGGTCAGGCCGATCCGAGCCATGTTGGGTCCACACCACCTCAACGAGGTGTTCTTCGACGACCTGAAGGTTACCGAGGCAGACGTTCTCGGCCAGGTGGACGAGGGCTGGTCGATCGTCGCCGACGTGCTGTCCTTCGAGCGCGTTGGCATCGCGCGCTATGCCCGCTGTGAACGGCTGCTTCAGGCCGCGCCGGCGGTACTCGGCGACCGTGGGACGATCTGCCCGCGGAACTCCGGGGACGGTGGGCCCGAATGCTGACGCACTGCCGGCGCGCGCGGCTGCTCGCCTACCGGGTGGTGTCGCTGCAAAGCGCGGGGCGAGTGCAACCGGCCGATGCGGCGGGCTACCAGATCGCCGTGACGAAGCTGGACCAGGACAGCGCGGAAGTGCTGATGGAGATCATCGCGGCGGTACCGCGCGGCTCCAGTGAAGAAGGGGCGGCAACTGAGTATTTCCGTGCCGAAGTCGAAGATCACTGGCGTTACTCGCAGGCATCGACCGTCGCCTCGGGCAGCATTGAAATGCAACGCATCCTGCTGTCGCGGGCGCTGCTGGCGGCGTCATGATCCTCGAGCTGGGCGATGAAGCCAAAGAGTTCGGACGGCAGGCCCTTCGCGCGTTCGAGATCGCCGGTGGCGATCAGCTCGTGCAGCAGGCCGAAGCCAAGCCCGACGCCCGTGAGGCGCTCGTCGCCACGGTACTGGCCGGGCTGGGCGCCTGGGAGCTGGACACCCGCACCGATCCTGATGCCCTCGAGGCCGCCGCCGCATTGTGCCGCAGCGCGGGGTACTGGGCGCTGCCATACCCGGTGGCCGAGCGGCTGGCGCGGCCGACGGATCTCGACGTCGACGGCCTGATCGTGGTCGCGAACGGCACGTCCGAAGCTGCTGTCGCGGGCCTTGACAACCGCTGGGCCACAGTGAGCCTGGACGGCAGTCGCAGCAAGGTGGTTGGTAACTCCCCCACCGGGCCGGCCTTCGTGGCCGCGTTGACGCTGTCCGAGATCGATGACAACGGAGCCGGCGATGTCGCGCTCGGACTGGTGCTGCCGTGCTGGACCCTGCTGGGCATGCTCGATCGCGCCCTGGAACTGACCATCGCGCACGTGCGCCTGCGCAAGCAGTTCGGTCAGCCGCTGTCGTCGTTCCAGGGTGTCCAGTTCCAGCTGACCGATGCCGAAGTCGAGCGCAGCGGTGTTGACATGCTTGCGAAATACGCCCTGTGGAGTGTCGGGACCGCGCGCGACGAGGCGCTCGACGATGCGCTGGCGCTCCGGCTGGCCGCGATCGAGGCGGCCGAAGTCGTGTTCCGGGTGTGTCACCAATTACACGGTGCGGTCGGATTCTGTGACGAAACCACGCTGTCGTGGCTGTCGCGCTACAGCCAACCGCTGCGACGACTGCCGCTCGGGCTGTCGGCCACCCGGGACACGTTGACCCGCCGGGTGGGTCGGCACGGGCTTACGGGGCTCTTCGGATGAAATTCGACCTTCCCGACGAGCTGACCGTCGACGCCGACGGCCCGGTTCGCACGGTGAGTCTGAACCGGGCCGGCGAACTGAACTGCATCAACGCCGAACTACATTGGGGCATCGCGAATGTCTGGCGACACCTTGCCGCCGACACCGAGGCGAAGGTGGTGATCCTCACCGCGGCTGGCCGCGCTTTCTCGGCCGGCGGCGACCTTGGTTGGATCACCACGTTTCTCGATGACCCGGTGGCACGCGACGAAAGCATTCGGGAGGGCGCGCAGATCATCGAGGAGATGCTGCGCTTTCCGCTTCCTGTCATCGCCGCCGTCAAAGGCGCCGCGGTCGGTTTGGGCTGCAGTATCGCCCTGTTGTGCGACGTCATGCTGATCTCGGAGACCGCGTATTTGGCGGATCCGCACGTCGCCGTCGGACTGGTGGCGGGAGACGGCGGCGCCGCGTTCTGGCCGTTGCTGACGCCGATCATGCGGTCACGCGAATACCTGTACACCGGCGACCGCATTCCCGCGGCCATCGCCGTCGAGCTGGGGCTGGCCAGCCGCGTCGTCGCACCCGATGACCTGATGTCGGAGGCGTCCCGGCTCGCCGAACGGCTTGCGGCGCAACCCGTTGAGGCGCTTCGGGGTACCAAGCGGATCGTCAACATGTATTTATCGCAAGTGCTTGGTGGACCGCTGCAGGCAGGCTTCGCGGCGGAGCGAGTCACGATGCAGACGGAGGAGCATCGGCAAAGACTCCTCGAGTTCCAGAAGAAGTCGAAACGGACATGACATCGGTGGATGAGCTCGACCAGTTCCGTGCCACCGTGCGAGCCTGGTGCGAGGAGCATATTCCCGCGGACTGGCGTCACTTGCAAACCGGCGTCGGCGACGACGCGTTCGTGAGTTTCCAGAAGTGGTGGTTCGCCGAGCTGCACAGGGCGGGATTCGCCGTTCCGCACTGGCCACGTGAATGGGGTGGCGGGATGACGGTCGCCGAACAGATCGTCTTGTACCAGGAACTGGCCGCACACGATGCACCCCGGCTGGTGCTGGCCTTCGTCGGAATTCACCATGCCGCAGCGACACTGCTCGCCGCGGGCACCGAAGAGCAGCGTCGGCGGCACCTCCCGGCGATCCTCGAGGGCGAAATCTGGGTGCAGGGTTTCTCAGAACCGGAGGCCGGGTCGGATCTGGCATCCTTGCGGACGTCAGCCCGCAAGGACGGCGACTCGTACATCGTCACCGGCCAGAAGCTGTGGGCGAGCGGCGCAATGCACGCCGACTGGTGCCTGCTGCTGGCCCCTACCGATCCCAATGCGCCTAAACGCAAAGGCATTTCGTATTTCCTGCTCGACATGACAACGCCGGGCGTCGACGTGCGGCCGATCCGTAATGCCATCGGCGACTCGCACTTCTGCGAGATCTTCCTCGATGACGTGGCGATCCCGGCGACGAACCTGGTGGGAGCGGTGAACCAGGGATGGCAGGTGGCTCAGGCCACGTTGGGCGCCGAGCGTGGCCTGACCATGCTTGAACTGGCCGAGCGCCTTGGCAAGGCGGGGTTCCGATGGCTGCTGCAATCCTGCGGTCGATCGCAGCGGGACGGACGACGTTTGATCGAGGATGCAATGGTGCAGGAGCGGTTGGCGCAGTTCGAGATCGAGATCAACGGCCTGCGCGGGCTCTGTCGGAAACTGGCCGAAGACACCGAGGCCGGCATCGCCGGGCCGGCCGACGCCTCGATCGTCAAGCTGTACTACAGCGAGTTGCTGCAGAGAATGACGGATTTCGGCGCGCACATCGGTGGACTTGCCGTTCACACCCAATTAACCAAACCGATGTCCAGCGGCTGGGAGTCCAGCGCGTGGGTGATCGACTTCATCTGCTCATGGGAATGGACTATTCCCGGTGGGGCCAGTGAGATCCAGCGCACCATCATCGGCGAGCGTGGCCTCGGCCTACCGCGAGAACCGGCGGCGATCTGATGGCGCACGGGTACGAAGACATCCACGACGAACTCAGGTCCGTGGCGAGCGATGTGTTGACGAAGGATCGTCTCGCCGAAACCGAGATCGAGTGGTCCCTACTGACCCGCGCTGGATGGGTGGGGCTCGAGGCACCCGAAAACGTCGAGGGCGCGGGTGCAACGTTCCGAGAGGTGGCGGTCATCCTCGAGGAGATGGGTCGTGCCGCCACCCGAAGCTCCTATCTCGGGGGCGCCGTCCTGGGCGTCGGCACGCTGAATCAACTGGGGGCGAACGCTTGCCGGGACGATCTCGTCAAGGACGCGGTGACCGGAGCCGTGACGATCGCGGTGACACTTGGCGCCGACGCCGGCGCGGTCGAGGTGCCGTTCACAATCGACGAGTCGGCACGTGGTTTGCGCGTGCACGGCCGCGCCGATTTCGTGCCGGACGCCGACGCAGCGACGCGGATACTGCTCCTCGCCAACGAGCCGTGCGGAACACCGGTGATCGTCAGCGTCGCGGCGCAATCCGCCGGACTGACCATCACCCAAGAGCCGGTGCTCGACGAAACTCGTCGCTTCGCCGCCGTGATTGCCGACGGCGTAGCGATCGACGAATCGGCGGTGTGGCGGTTCGACGGCGAACCGCGCGCGCATGTTCGCCGCCTGCTCGATCGAGCGGCGGTCGCCGTTGCGTGCGACAGCCTGGGGCTCAGCGAGGCAATGCTCTCCGCGACGGTGTCGTACGCGTCGACGCGTCATCAGTTCGGTCGACCAATCGGTTCATTCCAGGCTGTCAAGCATGCCTGCGCCGACATGCTCGTGCAGATTTCGGTCTCCCGCCAGCTCGTCAGCGCCGCAGTCGAAGCCATCGCCGAAGACCGATCCGACGCCAATGTCGCCGCCGCGATGGCCAAGTCCTATGCCTGCAGCGCTGCGGTTGATGTCGTCGGCAAGGCCATGCAATTACACGGCGGCATCGGATACACGTGGGAAAGCGGCATTCACGTGTATCTCAAACGCGCCGCGCTGAATCGTTCGATCTTCGGCTCGCCCGCGACGCACCGAAAACAACTCGCTCAACGGTACCTACAAGAATCAGGAGTTTGACATGGGCGTACCTGTTTACCAACGCATTCTGGAACTCTTCGAGGCCGAGGGCGTCAACACGCTCTTCGGTATCCCGGACCCGAATTTCGTCCACATGTTCCTGGAGGCAGAGAAGCGCGGCTGGACGGTGGTGGCGCCGCATCACGAGGAAAGCGCCGGCTTCATGGCAGAGGCGGCCTCGCGGATGACGGGCAAGCCCGGGCTGTGCATCGGCACGCTTGGCCCCGGCGTCGCCAACCTCGCCGGGGCGATGATGTGCGCCAAGGTCGAAAACTCGCCGATCATCTACCTCGGTGGCCAGCGGGCACGCATCACCGAACGGCGCGTGCGGCGCGGGCGCATTCAGTTCGTCCGCCAGGAAGCGCTGTTCGCGCCGTCGGTAAAGTACAGCGCGTCGATCGAATATGCCGATCAGACCGACGAAATCGTTCGGGAGGCAATCCGGCGCGCGATGACGGGAACCCCGGGCCCCGCCTACATCGAGTACCCCGCGCATGTGCTCCTCGAAGAACTGGATGTGCCGGCGCCGGGCCCACCCGGCAGCTATCGTCTCGTCAACCAGGGTGCGGGCGCGCGGGAGATCGCCGAAGCGGCAACGCTGATCCGCGAGGCGAACAGTCCGATCCTGTTGGTCGGCCATGGCGTGCACACCTCGCGCACCGCAGACTCCGTCAAGGCTCTGGCTGAGCTGATGCAATGCCCGGTGATCCAAACATCGGGCGGCACGTCGTTCATCCCGGGGCTGGAAGAGCGCACCTTCCCATACGGCTTCTCATCCGCGGCCGTGGAGGCGGTCGTCACGTCGGACCTGTGCGTCGCGCTGGGCAGCGAGCTCGGTGAGCCGGTCCACTACGGCAAGACCCGGCATTGGGCGGATAACGACTCCAACCGCAAGTGGATCTATGTCGAACAGGACCCGGCGGCGATCGGTGTGAACCGGCCCGTCGACGTGGCGTTGGTGGGAGACCTGCGTGGTGTCGTGCCGCAACTGGTCGAAGCGCTCAAAGACAGTCCCCGTTCGCCCTCGGCTGATCTTGATCGCTGGATCAAGGAGGACGCCGACCAGCTGGCCCAACTGGCGGAGACAGCACCCAGCAGTACGGCGCGCGTCCATCCCGCCCGGTTCGTGGTGGAGGCGACCAAGGCGTTTCCGGCGGACGGCATCATGGTGCGCGACGGCGGCGCGACCGTCATCTTCCAGTGGACCTATTCTCAGGCGAAGCCGCGCGACGTCATCTGGAACCAAAACTTCGGCCACCTCGGCACAGGCTTGCCCTATGCGGTCGGTGCTTCCGTCGCCGACGGCGGCGAGCGGCCCGTCATGCTGCTGACGAGCGACTCGTCATTCTTGTTCCACATCGCCGAACTGGAGACCGCCGCGCGTCAGACACTGCCGCTGGTGTGCGTCGTGGGCGTCGACCACCAGTGGGGACTCGAAGTCGGTGTCTATAAACGCACGTTCGGTGCGGGGTCTGCGGAAACCGGCGTGCACTGGAGCAACAATGTGCGCTTCGACAAGATCGCCGAGGGCCTCGGCTGCCATGGCGAATATGTCGAACGGGAAGAAGAGATCGGTCCGGCGATCAAGCGGGCCTACTCCAGCGGTAGGACCGCTGTCGTCCATGTCTGCATCGATCCGAAAGCGAACTCGGAGGAAATGCCCAACTACGGCGAATTCAGGACCTGGTACGCCGAAGGCACACAGTAAGCGGAGGTACGTGATGCGTGAATACCTTAAGATCTACATCGACGGCCGGTGGGTCGATCCGGTAGAGCCGAGAACTCTCGATGTCGAAAACCCGGCTACCGAACAGGTTTCCGGCAAGATCTCACTGGGTTCAACAGCGGACGTCGACAAGGCGGTCAAGGCGGCACGAAGGGCATTCGCGAGCTGGTCGCAGAGCGGCCGGGAGGAGCGCTTGGACCTGCTGCAGGCGATTCTTGCCGAATACGAGCGGCGCGCCGGTGACCTCGCCGAGGCGGTGACCGAGGAGATGGGCGTGCCGGCCTCGCTGGCGTCGGGCCCGCAGGTCGGCCTCGGCCTCGGCCACTTGTCGACGGCCATCGGCGTGCTGAAGAATTTCAACTTCGAAGAACAGCACGGGGCAACGCTCGTGGTGAAGGAGCCGGTCGGCGTTTGCGCTCTGATCACGCCGTGGAACTGGCCGCTCAATCAGATTGCCGTGAAAGTCTTTCCGGCACTGGCGACCGGCTGCACCATGGTCCTGAAGCCGTCGGAGCTGGCGCCGTATTCGGCCCAGATATTCACCGAGATCATTCATGCCGCGGGCGCGCCAGCCGGCGTCTACAACCTCGTGTACGGCGACGGTCCGAGCGTGGGCGTGGCTCTTTCGACCCATCCCGACATCGACATGGTCTCCTTCACCGGTTCGACTCGAGCCGGCGTCGACATAGCGAAGAATGCGGCTGCCACCGTCAAGCGGGTGACGCAGGAACTGGGCGGCAAGAGCGCGAACATCATCCTCGACGATTCGAATTTCGCCAAGAACGTTGGCGCCGGCGTGGCCACCATGATGAGCAATTCTGGTCAGAGCTGCAGCGCGCCGTCGCGCATGCTCGTGCCGAACGGCCGCATCGACGAAGCTATCGCCGTCGCACGGGCGGCCGCCGAACAAGTGACTGTAGGAGATCCCAACGGCGAGGTCGCCATCGGGCCCGTGGTTTCGAAGGGACAGTTCGACAAGATCCAGCGCCTCATCCAGAAAGGCATCGACGAGGGCGCCACCCTGATCACGGGCGGCACCGGCCGGCCGGACGGACTGGAGACCGGCTACTACGTCAAGCCGACGGTCTTCGCCGACGTCACCAACGACATGACTATCGCCCGACAGGAGATCTTCGGGCCGGTACTGTGCATGCTGGGTTATGACGACATCGATCAGGCCGTCGAGATCGCCAACGACAGCGAATATGGTCTCGCCGGCTATGTTGCGTCGGCCGACCTGGAAAAGGCACGTGCCGTCGCCCGCAGGATTCGCGCGGGCTGGGTGGCGATCAACGATGCCTTCGACTTCCACGCGCCATTCGGCGGCTATAAACGCAGCGGCAATGGCCGCGAGTGGAGCGAATTCGGCTTCCACGAATATCTGGAAACCAAGGGCATTCTCGGCTATGCACCCGACAGCGCCGTCCAATAGGCGCCGCTGCGGCTCGTCGAAGGCACAATCGTTCGGGCCTCTCAGCGCAGCGGTGTCAACGCGCCGGTCCCCGGCGATTGGGCTCCTGCGGTCCGCGCTGACAACCGCCGATCCGGTCAGCCGTGAGCGTCTCAGCCCTGCACGGCATCAACAGGCCGGTCAGGATTTCACGGCGACAGAATCCATGCCCCAGTCGCGGCACATCAGCTAAACGCAGCGAGCACGAGAAAGGCACATGAAACAGCAGTCGAAGCTCGGCCCGTGGGTGGGCAGCGCATCTCAATCCCGCGACCCGGGATCGCTGTGGCCGGCAACCGAACGCCATGGGTTGCGGCCCGCACCGAGCGGACTGGCGCTGGTGCAAGAGTTTCTCAATACCAGGGCCAGCACCAGCCACGGACCGGACCTGCTCGGCGACGGGGCTCGCGCCCAATCGTGGGCCACACGCGTCGCACTGGCTTTGTCCTCGCTTCGAGGGACAGACATCAGTCCACCCACGCTGACGAACCACGATGCCGCCAGACTCAGGGACTTACGCGATACCCTCGACGGCCTGCTCACCGGGTTGCATGTGGCGGGGCAGCGCCACGTTGTCGGGGCCGTTGAACTCGCGCTTGACGAGCGCGGCGACATCTGCCCGATGCCGACCGGCCACGGATGGCGCTGGTTTTCCAGCGCGATCTGGAGTGAGGTGCTGCTGAGTCAACACACCGGGACATGGCAGCGACTCAAACAATGTCGAAACCCAACATGCCGGTCAACGTTCTACGACCGCTCATGGAACAACAGCGCGGTTTGGCACAACGCGAGGACATGCAGCCCGCGAATGACGAGTGAAAACGCCAATCTACTCGGCATATAGCGCGCGCCGCCAGGGAGACTTTCCGCCCAGGCTGCAAGACGAGCGTCGCCACCTGACCTACTTCGGCGAGCAGGAGATCATGTTGCCCTCCACGGCCCGCACGATGCGGGACCCGAACAACTTCAGCAAGGCGTGGCGCGGCGCGCGCGACGAGTTGGACGTCCCCGGCATCATTGCGCACAGCTTCCGCAAGACGGTCGCCACCCTCATCAATGGCGAAGGGCTCTCGGCCCGCATCGGAGCTGACCACCCCGGCCCCCACCCACGTCTCGACGACGCCTCTGACACGATGACCCGGTGTCCTCACCCACCCGGCCCTCGCGCGCAGCGGAGCCGAGCCTGCACCAGTTGACGACACTACGAGCGTCGGCCTTGGGCGGGGTTCTCTTCGCACTGCTCATAGGCGTCACGCTGATCCTGATCCGCGTCAGAATGCCGGAGGGAGTGGGCAACTCGACGGCATGGCTCGACTCCGAAAGGCGCGGCATTTCACCGCGACGACGTTGACGACGTTCGGTGGAATCGCCTCCTATGGTTTATCGGAGTCGTGCGGGATGGCTTCGGGCGCTATGAGGATCGGTTCTTCGCATCGGTGTTCTTGGGCAACATCTGTTGTTCCTGGCGATGACGTTCAACTCGACCGCGCCGGTACCGCAACGCCCATGCCGGACCTAGGCTGAGCGGCTTCAGCGTGATCGGCCAGATGGCGGGGGTGGGGCTGAGGTAGCTCCAGGCAGCTTTCGGCGCGACCCATGTGTCGGTCACTAGAAGAGCTGACAGAGATAGCGACACTACCGGTCGTCCGCGCGTGGAAGCTCGACGACGCCGAGGCCATCGGTACCGTGCAATGGCTTATCACCAAACTCATTGTATCCGTTCACAACGACAACTCACCTCACGCCGATAGCACTGATAATTCGGAGAGGAAGTGACGGCGTTCAGCCGTTCGACACGTCGCTGAGCGGATTGTGCAGCTGACGCCGGTTTTCCAGCGGCCGTTGGTAAGACGGATCCGAGGCACTGCGCGACGGTGCGCCGTTACCGTGGATATCCGGCACCTCGGCGAAGGGCAGCGCCATGGTCGGGACCATCCCGCACCACTCGATCAGGTTGGTCCTGACCGCGATCCGCCATGGTCCGTCGCGACGTTCCAAGCGGTCGAGATAGCGCCCGCCGGCGATCCAATTCGTCTCGTCGTGGTTGCGCCCGACGAACAGGTAGTAGGTCTCGGAATGTGCGGTATCCCCCGCGATTTCGCAGCTGTTGTTGAGTAGATTGTGGTGGGTCGCCACCTGCCCCCGCTCATGCAGGGCAGACGCCCAATCGTAGAGACCTATTGGGCCGCCAACGAAATCGCCGGCGGCGATGACTGCGTCAGCGTGAAAGGCGGACAGGAACAACTCCCTGTCGAAGCGGTCCATGCCACGGCTGAAGCGCACAAGGCAGTCGACGATCTCTTGCCGATCGAGGAGTCGATCCATTCGGGCCTGCCGGTCAGCGTCCATGGTCCGCGTCCGCGATCGGGCCCCAAATCGGCGAGCCGCGTTCGGCGCGCAATGAAGGAATGACCTTGCCGTCGATGTCGGTGATTTCGTAGTCTCGTGCGACCTCGGCGGTGATGAACGTGCCCCCTGACCGCTTCATCACGTCCCGATCGGCGGCCAGCGCCGCGATCACCCGACCGGGAAATTCCGGGGAACAGCCCACCGCAGGGTCGGTAACGGTCATCTCTTTCATCTTCTGATTACGGGCCAGATTGTTCCGGGCCCGCTCGGTGAGGGTGAGGCCCTGCCACAGCGAGAGTGAGGCGACCTGGTGCGGCGCGAGTTCGATGGCCATATCGTGCGCCATCCGGTCGACCGCGGCCTTGCACAACCCGAAAACAACCCCGTAGGTGTAGGTAACTCCGACATACCCCGAGATGGCGACGATGAGGCCCGACTGCTGCGGAACCATGATCTGTGCGGCATGCCAGGCCGCGACAAGGTTCGAGCGGACGCCAACGTTGACCATGTCCCAGTTGGACAGCGGCTTGTCCCAAAACGGCTTGCCGTCGGTCAGATCGTCGGGCAGCGCGAAGGCATTGTTCACCAGGATGTCGAGGCGGCCCTGCTCTTGCCGGATTTGGTCGAAGAGGACCGCGACCTGGTTGTCGTCGGCGTGGTCGACCTGAACGGCGACTCCGTTGCCCCCGCGAAAGTCGACCTCCGCCGCCGTCTCGCCGACCGTGCCGGGCAGCGCGTGCGAACCTGGGGTGACAGTGCGCCCGGTGACGTAAACGGTGGCGCCTTCGGCCCCAAGCGCCAGGGCGATACCCTTGCCGATCCCCCGGCTGGCGCCAGTCACCACCGCAACCTTGCCCGTCAGCGCGTTCATTCGCCAAAGAAGGTTTCGCTGTAATCGCCGACGGACCTGCCGGAGTAGTGGTCGGCACGAAACCGCATGCCCATCACACCCCGCGACCAGTCAATCGACTGACCCACATCCTGATACCAGTCGTAGAGCATCGTGCGCTGCGCGATGCGCCACTCGCCGCCACGTTCTTCCATCCGGTCGAGGTACCGGCCGCCGATGACCGCGTCGCGGTCCTCGGCGCCCGTTGCCACGCGGTGGTAGGACGACACGTGAGTCTCGACGAGAGCTGTATCAGTTCGTAGCTCAATTACGCTCTGCCCCAGCACATGTTGTGTTGCCGGGATCGCGGACGAACCTGATACGACCCACGTGAGGTATTGCTCAAGAGGTCCTGCGAACACTCCGAGATCGATGATCGAGTCCGGCCAATAGCGTGCCGCAATCAGCTTTGCGCAGCGGCGGTCCTCACCCCGGGCCACTCGGGCAATACAGTCGCGAATCTTCTCGCGCGCAAGAAGATCCTTCAATTCCACTGTGCCGGAGCTCATTCCGCGGTCCGTCAAGCGAAGGGTTCCTCACCCTTGAGCTTGGTTCGCTTCAGCAAGCGGCCCGACCCGCGATCGTAGGGCAGCACACGGTGCATCGTGCCGGTGTTGTCCCAGACCACGAGGTCGCCAACGGACCATTTGTGCCGGTAGACGAACTGCGGCTGGGTAGCCCAATCACGAAGTCCCACCAGCAGTTCCGCACTCTTCCTGAAGTCCATGGCCATGATGTGACGGGCGGTGCAGCCTACGACCAGGGACTTGCGACCCGAGCGGTGATTCCAGACCAAGGGCAACTCGCGGTCGCCCATCGCCATCATGCGCCGCAGTGTCTCGATGCTGGGC
Organism: uncultured Actinomycetota bacterium; assembly: GCA_963811535.1. Taxonomy (GTDB): domain Bacteria; phylum Actinomycetota; class Actinomycetes; order Mycobacteriales; family Mycobacteriaceae; genus Mycobacterium. The sequence continues at coordinate 481,105 of CAWERF010000007.1, forward strand.
TCGGGATCGTGGTAGAACAGCGTGTTCCACGCCGAATGCATCACCCGCAGCTGCTCGAACTCTCGCTTGTCCTCGTCCGACAGGTCGTCGTACGCGGCGTAGGTGTTGCAGAACTCGGTATCACCACCACCACTATCCGGAAGCACCTTGCTCGACAGCAGCGACGCGAAGATGGGCACCTCATTCATCGTCCCGTCGATGTGCCAGTACAGCGAGCCCTTCAGATAGTCGGCACGTTTGTTGACCTTCGCGTCCAGCGTGACGTTGTAGATTTGCTCTCCGCGCAATTCGGGCGCCAGGGTTCCCAGTGTCTGGGTGAAAGCGACGTGCTCGTCGTCCGTGAAGTTGATCTGGGGGAAGACCAACACACCTCGTTGCTCGAGCAGTTCGCGGATCGCGGCGGCATGGGCACCGCTCAGCAAAGTCTCCTTGTCTGCCAGTATCTCTGTGGCAATACGAGGCGTGATATCCGTGGTTGCCAATGCCGTGACTGTCATTGAAAGCTCCGATCAGTTCGCAAGGACGAGGCCGTCGAGATCGCTCTTCCTGCGAAGCCTCCGCCGAGGACCGCGACCCCGATGTCCGCTGAGTTCGGGTCGCGGACCACTGGCGGTGTGTGCAGGTCGATTTCGTAGAACTCGGCGAAGTCGTTCGACAGTTTGACGTACTGCTTCGAGCCCTCTGGGCGCAACCGGTTGTCGCGCTCCTGCCGGTACTTTTCCCGCAACGCGGGGAGATCGATGTCGTCCGGCGTCTGCGTCGGATGGCAATTCTCGGTAGACATCACTTCTCCCAGAGTCGGAACCGGCGACCGGGTACTAGGGAGATGCTAGCCGATCGTAAAGTGAGATGCCAGTCGATCGTAAAGTTGATCACTTGACGATCAGCGAGTAGGGTGCTTTACGATCGGAAAGGTGGAAGGGACGCCATGACTACAGCCGCGGTGGATACCGCCGGTTGGCCGACCGACACCCGACAGCGTGTTCTCGACGTCGCTGTGTCGCTGTTCATTCGGCACAGTTTCGCCGGCACGTCGCTGCAGATGATCGCCGATGAACTGGGGTTCACCAAGGCCGCGATCTACTATCACTTCCGGACCCGGGAGCAGCTGCTGATTGGGGTGATGGAGCCGATGCTGCGCCAAATCCGGGCCGCCGTCGACACCGCTGAACGGCAACGCAGTGCACGCAGCCGCGCCGAGACGATGGTCAGCGGCTATGTGGATTTGATAGCCACGAACCGCTCCGTGGCCGCCGTTCTTGCGTTCGACCCGAGCGTCCGTGGCGTGCTGCGCGATCAACCGGAGTGGAGCGACGTGATCGACCGCCAGATCGCCATTCTGGCAGGTGTGCGACGAGGCCCCGCAGGAGTCATCACCGCCAACGCGGTCCTGACTGGGCTGGCCGGGGCGGCGTCGAGCGCATCTTCCGATCTCGACGACGACCAACTGCGCGAGCTGCTGCTGGAGCTCGGCCGTCGCGCAGTGGGTCTGCGCACACCGCGACGCCAAAGAACCGACACTGCAACAGTTCCGGACGAGTCGTGACCGCGCGGACAGCCGTCGTCACTGGAGGCGCGTCCGGGGGCGGTGCGGAATGCACAGCGGCGTGGGCCTGTTCGAGGAGACTCCGGCACGACCACAGCTGCGGCAGCCCTTAGCCCAATCGACACTTCCGCCGGCTCGTAGTCGAGAACATCGTCTATGAAAGGCGCGGCAAGTACTTCCTAGGCTGCGGGGTCGAAGGCGGCAAGAGCCTGGCCCGCCCGAAGATATCGGAACCAATGGCGTCAGCGAGGGGGCCCGCCATGCCGCACGCCTCGCGTAACAATGTGGGCATGACTTCGTGACAGAACTTCGCAATCGCTTCCGCGCCTGGCTCGCCCATTACCGGTACCACAGCAATCAAACTCGCTAGCCCAGCGCGCCAGGCGTCGCCACACCCATGACGTGGTGTTGTGCCAACCCGCCAACCGGCTTATCCGGGCGAGGCCGAGCGGTTTACGCGACTGGCGCGGTACCTCGTCTGTACCCCGGAGGCGACCGAACCGCTGCCGTACCGCAGCCGTGTGCCAGACGCACTAAAGCCACAGTTGCAGTATGTATTTGGGTTAGCTGACAGTGTAGCTCTACTGTCGGAGAAGTGACCGCCGACATGCCGGCCGCTTGGCACTGAGTGCCGACGATGAACTGTGGCGACGTTCACTCCATCCAAGACCGACTGGTCAATTCCAGTATCGCGCACCACTATTTACGCAGTTCAATATTTAGGCGCACTGTACAAAATGCGTGCCCAATATGTGCCCAATCGGATTAACCAGGGCTCCGCAGCAACGACAGGACCATGACCACCCCGACGACCCCGCCAACCCGAACACGCCCCCTCGAGCTCATCGTGCGCCTGCCCGCCGACCTGCGTGGGCGAGGGCCACGCACCGCGAGACGCCCTAAAGGACTACACGCTGATGCTGCAGGCTGAAAGCAGTCCGCGAACCTGGTCGGTGCGGCCGGGTTGCTTTCGGTATTGGTGATGGCGGTCAGCCCAATATCGGGAAGCGGCGCTCGGCGGCCAGCTCGTCGAGGCCCTTCTGCATCACGTCGCGCACGTGCACGTCGACTTCATCGACGTCGGGATCCTCACCGAACTCCGCGGCGATGTCGATCGGCTGGAGCACCCGGGTGACGATCTTGGTGGGCAGTGGCATGTTGACCGACGCCGCGATGTTCAGCCCGAACGGAAAACCGAACATGATCGGCAGAACATCGGTCCGGGTCAGCTTGTGCCACAGCTTGGTTAGCCCAAGTGTGCGTAACAGCCGGGTACCGCGAGATAGGTAAAACTGGTTCTCCTGGCCGCCGATGGACACCGCCGGAACGATCGAAACCCCGGCGTGGATGGCCGTCCGGGCGTATCCGGTGTGGCCGCCGAAATCGATGACGTTCTCAGACAGGGTGGGCCGGTAGACGTCATAGTCACCGCCCGGGAAGACGAGGACCAGGCCGCCGGCCCGCAGCGCCTTCGCGGCGTTGTCGCGGTTGGCGTGGATGCAGCCGATGTGCAGCAACAACTCAGCGGCCGGGCCGTGGAACACGGCGTCGTGGGTGAGGGCGTAGATCGGCCGGACGTAGCCGAACTTGTCGTAGAAGTCGACAGCGAACACCGGCCAATCCACCTGGAATTGGCCGCCGGAGTGATTCAACACCACCAGCGTCCCACCGGGCGGTAACAACTCCAGGCCGTGCACTTCCGACCGGAAATACCCTTTGACAATCGGCCGAAAAAGCTCCACCACGGTCTTGGTCACGCCCGGGTCCCACTTTTCGATTTCCGCACCGTCGATGTCAGTCTCGCTCAATGTCTCTTCCCAACCCCGACTACACACGTCCATCCCTGGTCGAGCAATAAACCGGGTAAGGAGCGACTTTACGCATCGACGCGCGAGGCAGAAAGAGCACAATGGCACAACAGGGGTTCACTGCGACGGCGGGCTGGTAACCGTCCTGATCGCCGCCAGGGCCCCGCCCCCGACCGTCGCGCCGGCCGGTGTATCCCCGGCGTCGGGCAAGCTCAAGCTGCCACCCGGTCACTGCAACGCCGACGCCAACGCGCGGCGCATGTCGTCGTCGTTGACGATCAGCGCCGACGGGTCGGTCCTGGCCAGCTCGGCCAGCTCGTGTGGCGCGACGGTGTGCAGCCGGCGAGCCCGTTCACGCTTGCAGGCGATGACGACCTTGCGGGCGTAGCGGCCGTTGCCGGCGACGTCGAGCGCGGTGCCACTATCCACCGGGGTGCCGCGCAGCCGGGTGGCCTCGGCGTGCAGCAGCGGCCACGCGGCATCGGCGATCGCGATCTTCTCCCTGCGGGCGACGTGCTGGCCGATCCGCACGATCTCGTCGGGGCTGTAGCTGGAGAAGGTCAAGGTGAAGTGAAACCGTGACGCCAGACCGGGATTGGCGGCCATGAACCGGCGCATCTCGTTGGGGTAACCGGCGAGATGACCACGAACTGATCGCGGAAATCCTCCATGTATTTCAGCAGCGTGTTGATCGCGTCCTTGCCGAAGCTGTGGCCGTCGTGCTCGGGCACCAGCCGATAGGCCTCGTCGATGAACAGCACCCCGCCGAGCGCGTCCTCGCAGACCTCCTTCATGCGCTGGGCGGTCTGCGACACATAGCCCACGACGATGTCCTCCTCGGTGACCTCCTTGACCTCGGGCCGCTCAATCTTGTCCAGCCCGAACAAGATCTCGGCGACGATGCGCGCGAACGTGGTCTTTGCGGTGCCCGGTGGACCTTCCAGCACCATGTGGTTTTCGTTGGTGGCGGAGGTTTCCTGGCCCTGCGCGGCCAGCAGCTGGTCGATCTGAATCTCGGTGCGCCACACCGCGATTGACCAGCCACCCAACCAGCCAACCCAGCGGCGCGACCAGGGCGGCCACGCCCACTGCGAGCATCTCCAGCCGGGACGCCGGGGATTTCGCCGTGCGCTGCCACAGCGGCGGGAGGATCGTGTCGTCGTGCGGGTCGGGCACGGCGCTGGCCACCGCGCGCTGCTGGGCGCGGACCTTGCGGCCCAACAATTCGGCGCGACGGCGCTGAATGGTCGACCAGCCCTGGTGGGCGGCGATCCAGGCGCGGCGCATCTCGTCGTATCTGTCCTCGCCGCGGGCGGTCATGACTTGAGCCTAATGAATCGCCCTGGAAATCCTGGAGGCTCCTGACCTTGGAAACGAGGATGGAGTAATGCCGAAGGAACAGTCGCCAGGGAAGCCGACGACGCGTAGGTACAGCCCGGAGGAGAAGGCCGCTGCGGTGCGGATGGTGCGCACCTTGCGTGCCGAGTTGGGCACCGAGCATGGGACGGTGTACCGGGTTGCCCGCCAACTCGGCTACGGCGTGGAATCGGTGCGCTCCTGGGTGCGCCAGGCCGACGTCGACGACGGTTACGCGCCCGGGGTGTCGACCGCGGAGTCGCAGCGGGTCAGGGAACTTGAGCAGGATATCCGAGAACTGAAGCGTGCCAACGAAATTCTGAAGCGAGCGGCCAGTTTCTTCGGGGCGGAGCTCGACCGCCAACACAAGAAGTAGTCGCCTTCATCGACGTTAACCGCGACGAGTTCGGGGTCGAGCCCATCTGCACTGTCCTGCGATCAGCAGGCGTGCAGGTGGCCCCGAGCACCTACTACGCGAGCAAGGCGCGTCCGCCCTCTGTGCGAGCTTGCCGCGACGTCGTCTTGGGGCCGGCGCTGCGGCAGATCTGGGAAGACAACTATCGCGTCTACGGCGCCCGCAAGCTGTGGAAAGCAGCCCGCCGTGCTGGCCACGACGTCGGACGTGATCAGGTCGCCCGGCATATGCGGGCCGCCGGCATCGCCGGAACTCGCCGCGGCAAACGGGTCCGCACCACCAAGACCGACCCCGCCGCGGCGCGTCATCCCGATCTGGTGGGCCGGGATTTCACCGCGACCGCGCCCAATGAGCTGTGGGTCACCGATCTGACATTCGTGCCCACCTGGGCCGGTGTGGCCTACGTCTGCTTCATCACCGACGCGTTCAGCCGGATGATCGTCGGCTGGCGCGTCGCTGGCCATATGCGCACCACGATGGTGCTCGACGCGATCGAGATGGCCCGCTGGTCACGCGGAAAGACGTTGGCGGGACTGCGATGTCACTCCGATGCCGGATCTCAGTTCACGTCCATCCGCTGGGGCGAACGCCTCGCCGAGATCGGTGCGGTTCCCTCGATCGGCACCGTCGGAGACAGCTTCGACAACACCCTGGCCGAAACCGTGAACGGCTACTACAAGTCCGAACTCATCTACGGACCCGCCCGAACAGGACCCTGGAAAACCGTCGAAGACGTCGAACTCGCCACCCTGAGCTGGGTCCACTGGCACAACACCAGCCGCCTCCACGGCTACCTCAACGACATACCGCCCGCAGAGTTCGAAGCCACGTTCTACGCTACGAAACGGACCGACCAACCCCTGGTCGAAATCCAATAGCCCGAGCCTCCATCGGAACCAGGGCGATTCATAAGGCGGCCCGGCGGGGGGTTTGTGCACTATTTTTCGCCGGGCAGCGCGGCAACAATTCCATAGAGCCGGTTGAGCTCCCCGAGTGTGCTTCGGGGTGACCCGGGCGATCTGAAGGGTGCTGCCGAACCGTGAGGTGGCGCCGCGCAGGACTATCACCCGCATCCTCGGCGCAGACCGGCACCGCGGGCGTGAGCGCTACAGGAACTTCAGGTTAGCAATGATGTTTTGCAGCTCTGTCATCTCTTGCTGTGCTTGCTGTTGGGTGGCGCTTCCGCCGCCGACGGCGACGCCCTGCCAGAACTCACTGCCACTAATAGAGAGAAACACCACGGCAGCGAAAAGGTCGATCCCCGGCTTATAGCCGTGTACATCTTGTTGGTGCTGGACGCCTTGCCAGCCCTGCTTCTGCATTTCCGACGCAAGCGCGCTGTACACATCGCCGATGCTCTCGGCCGCCGCCGACAGCTCATATTTCTGGAACGCCCAGAAGAGCTCCGCCATATTTTCCTCCTGTGATCTACCACCCCCGAGAGGACGAGGCCGTCCAGACGGTTGGACTTATCCTGGCATCGGTGGTGCGGCACCACACGGGTAATCGACTACTCGCACGCGCGCAGATTTGCGCCGTCATGTGCCATTACGAATGAGATTGCGGCACGGAGCCTTGAGATCCTCCAAAGGCACGGCGGGCTCCGCGCAGCTCGTCGAGGTACTTGACGAACTCGGCCCACTCGATCAGATCCACCATCTGCCCCGGTGTGCCGCGCACCAGCAGGCGGGCCTGGCCCATGTTGCGCGGGTTGAGCTCCTCGGGTTCGAAGACGTTGCCGAAGTGGCGGTGGCTGGTCTTGTCGTCGCCGTTGTGGTTATAGGACTGCTCGCTGCGGGTGGTCTTGCCGCCCCAGAACGCCGCCGAGCGCATCAGTTCCTCTTCGTGGGCGCCGTACATGATCAGCGTCGCGGGAACCACGTCGCGGATGGCGCGGCCCTGCAGCGCCCCGTACGCTACGTCGAGCTGCGAACTGGCCTGCGCGGCAGCACAGATCGACACCCCGAGGCCGCGGGCCTCGGCGAAATACTGCAGGATCTTGGGCAGCGGGGTGTTGGGCAGCTCGTCGAGGAACATGCCCACGCGCGGATACTCTTCCCACTGGGCGACCTTGATGCGCTGGCCGCGGATCAGCTGCTCCATTAGCGTGACCGCCAGCGGCGCCACCGTGCCGTCCGACGGCGACAGCACGTACAGGGTCGCCGACGGGTCATCGAGGAACGCCGGGTCGAACGTGGGTAGACCGCGGTCGCGTATCGAGGTACGCAGCCAGGCGGTCAGCGATTTCGTGACGGTCATCTTCACCGAATCGCGTTGCTTGTCAACCATATTCAGGATGCCGCGCACCCGGGCCTCGAACAGCGGGTTGCCGCACCACAGCGCCGCCATCACCCACGACGGGTCGGTGATGACCTGGGATGCGTGCGGCCAGCGGTCGGTGGCGCTGACATCTTCGGCGGCCTCCAGCACCCATTCCATGCCCAGCCCGGTCGCGGCCGGGCTGGCCGCGTAGAGCAGGCACGTCAGCGGCGCGAACGCGAGGTTCTCCCACATGCCGTTGTCGACGGCCGGGTGGGTCTGGGTGCCGGCGAACCCGACCGACGACATACTCAGCAGCGTCTCGGCGGCGGCCTGGGCGTCCTCAAGCGTGCGGATCAACGCCGTCGGGTCGTAGCGGCAGGGTGTGAACTCGTTGGGATAGGACGGCGGGGTGATCGGACGCAGATCCAGCAGCATCGCCGGGCCCCAGCGCCGCGAGGACACCATCTGCATCAGGTCGTCCTTGCTGGAGGACACCACCGCAGGCCCGGGCCACAGCACGGCGCTTTGCGCGAGCCAGCGCCGGGTCTTACCGGTACCGGGAGGGGCAAGGCCAAGAATGTGCGGGGCGGTCTCCAACGGCACCAGCCTGTTCAACCGGTGATCGGTCACCCAGCCACCGAAAGGCGTTACCGGAGGCCGATACTCGTTGCCGCCCACCCCTCGACACTAAGCCCGCCGACGAGGTGTCAAATGCAGAAACCTCGGCGCGTCAACCGGTTCCATCCCAGTATCGCGCACCACTGTTATCGCAGCCTAAAGGCGGTTTTGGACAGCCTTAGGGTACGCGTGCACCCACATATGCACCACATAGGTGACCCCGACGTACGAGACAACTGCCGCTCCCACGGCCCGGCGCCCGAGGACAACTCTCCCTGCGGATCCCGCCGCCAGGCCCAGCGGTGCCACCGTGCCTCCGACGGTGTATGGGTCGCTCGAAGAGGCCGTGGAAAAGCACCCCGATGAGAATGAGAAACGCCGCCGCCGCTCCCGTCAGGACAACCGCTACAAAGTCGAGCACTGAGCCACGAGGGTTATCGGGATCGACCAGGGCGCTCATGCTGCCGCACGTGTCGTTGGGCCGGAGGACGATTCGCGCCATGCCACAAGCCAAGACCAACTGTCGTTTGCCAGCCGGAAGGGACCACTTGAACGGCCAGGACCTATCGCCGACATGGGTGCCAAAGGTTTGGTGATTTCGTTGGGCGACAGTGACCCGCGACTGGACAAAAGCGCGTTGTGCTCGGCTGGCTGTTGTTCGGCATGGTGCGCCGTGAGCTCCATCGACAACACCGGATCCTCACGACCAATGACCATTGGCCCTATCAGACGTCGGGTTCGAAAGCCCATTCTGACCGACGCAGTCAACAGTCGTTTCTACATAACCAGAGGAGCGAGATCATGGCAGAGAAGACCACTATGCGGTCTGGGCTAGAACGAGCATCGGGGTTGTCCGACGATATGATCGAGTCGGTCGAGGCCGGACGCCGAGCCCCAGTTGAGGCTGTGCGAAAGTTCGTCAACGCCATCGAGGAGGCGACTGCTCAGCGCACAGATCCGTCACGACGCAAAAACATCATCGACGCCGCTTTGAACTTGGCCGACGAACTCTCGGCGGCGCAAGTGGAGTTAATACATAGCGTCGCGAGCGACGCGAGAGAGGCGCTGAGCAAGCTCCACGACGAAATGTAGTGACGACCGCGATCGTTTTTTTCACTGTGTGTGCAGGTGACGCAAGTCCCTGAATGCTTCACCGGCGCGGCATTGGCGACCCAGATCACCGGCCTCGACGCAATCCTTCGCCGGACGCGAGCCGCAGAACTCAGAACGGCAACCAACCAACGATGACAATGGTCAACAATCACCGACAGGCGTCGCACAAACCGCTACATGCCAGCGATATGGAATCGGTGCTCTGGGGAATCGAGAATGATCCGCTGCTGCGGCAGACGATGACTGCGGTTCTCATCCTCGATCAACCACCCGACCCGGAGACGCTGCTGGACCGCCTCGAACGTGCCAGCCGCACCTTTCCCCGGTTACGGCACCGGCTGGTGGAAGTGCCATTCCGCCTGTCGACGCCCCGCTGGCTCGTCGATCCGAACTTCGATCTGTCGTTTCACGTCCGCTGGATTGGTGCGCCTGGCGACGGGTCCCTCGACGGCGTACTGGAATTCGCGCGCCAATCGGCGATGTCGGGTCTCGATCAGGCTCGCCCGCTGTGGGCGCTCACTGTTGTCGAGGGCCTTAAGGGGCGTCGCGCGGCCGCGATCATCAAAATGAGCCACGTGTTGACCGATGGTGTAGGGAGTCTCGCGCTTCTCACCCTTCTCGGCGACCTCACCCGCACTCCGCGTGATCTGGGACCAATGCCCGCTGCCCCTGAACCCGAGAGTTACTTGCCATGGGACCTGACGGCCGAGGCCGTCACGAACACCGGGCATCGGATCCTCGGATTCGTCAGAAACTCCGCGAACTCGGCGGTGCGTGCCATTCCGCGCGTGGTGGGCCGCCCAAGAGACACCGCGGACACCATCAGGAAGAACATCAGATCACTGGCAAGAGTTATGACCCCGCCGGTGAAGAGCCTGTCCCCGGTCATGACCGAGCGGCGCGGATGGATGCGTTTCGCTGCCCTCGAGTTCGACCTCCACAAGTTACGCAATGCGGCCAAACCGCGCGGCTGCACCATCAACGACGCTTTCGTCACAGCCGTCGCCCAAGGATTTGCGCTCTACCACGAGCGACATGGGAAACCCGTCGAGCGACTACGGGCCGCCGTCGCGGTCAACATCCGCAAGCCGGGCGATTTCTCCTTCGGAAACCATGTGAGAGGCGAGGCGATAGCCATCCCGGTCAGCACATACGACACGGACGGTGTGATGGCGACTTACCACGGTCTGCTCCAAGATCTGAAGGAGGAAGTCAAACTTCCGTCGGCCACGGCCCTCGACGGGGTGCTCAACGCCTTGGGCCCGGCGGTGAGGCCGTTGTTCGGGACGATGCTCAAACACAACGACTTCGCGGTCAGCAACATCCCCGCCGGCGACCAAACCGTCTACCTCGCCGGGGCTATGGTTGTCGCGCTCTACCCCTTCGGTCCCCTGATGGGCACCGCGGCGAACTGCTGCCTGTTGGGGTACGACCACCAGGCGTTTGTCGGGATCAACGCTGATGCGGCTGCCGTGCCGGATCTGGACATGCTCGCCGGGTGCATCCGTGAGGGCTTTGACGCCGTCATCGCACTCGCCGGCGTCGGCTAACGAAGGATCGGAAGGGGTTCGCACTGTGCATGGGGATCCGTGGCGGCGCGACACGCTTGCCATGTGCTGGAGCACGACCAAGGGCGTGACCGCCACCTGCGTCCATGTGCTCGCCGACCGCGGGGAGCTCGACTACGACAAACGGGTCGCCACGTACTGGCCAGAGTTCGCGCAGAACGGTAAGGGACACATCACCGTTCGCCAGGTGCTGAGCCACTCCGCGGGCCTGACACCTGTGCACATGTCCTGAAACATCACACCACCTTGGCAAGCGCGAGCTCTCGTGGTGGGCAACGGGCGCGTCAGCGACTCACCTGGAAGATCGCATCGCCGAAGTGGGAGAGCAGACGCGCAACCGGCACGTCAACGTCGTGCATGGCTGCCAAAGCAACCGCATCGGCCAAATCCTTCTCGAGCAGCGCCGCCGCGACTCGCAGGATCTCGTCCTCAGCGGCGCCGTGCGGGTCGTCGCGGAAGTGCTTGTAGAAGGGCAATGTGAAGATACTCAGTTCGGACAGCGCGCCGCTGGCCTGCGCGACCTCCTCGACGAGGCCGTCGCGCACTCCGGCAGCCCGGGCGAGCTCGACCGCCTCCATCATCGCGGCCAAGCCCGCGTAGACGACGATGTTGTGTGCCAGCTTCAGGGCTGCGCCGCTGCCGAGCCGGCCCGCCGCTACTACCTTCGACGCGAAGCGGCGCAGCGTGGGCTCAAGCCGGGTCACCAGCTCGCCATCGTCGCCGACCATCACCGACATCGTGCCCTCCTCGACACCGAACATGCCGCGGCCGGCGACCGGGGTGTCGACGACATGCACACCGCGCTGGGCGGCTGTCGCGGCGAGACTTTCGATAGTCGACGGTGACACCGTCGACAGCACGGCGATGCAGGTGCCGGGCCGGGCGCGTTCAAGCGCCCCCTCTTCTCCGCGTATCGCGGCGATGCACTGATCGTCGGTCTGCACGCAGACAAGCACCACGTCACAGCGTTCGGCGAGCTCGGCGGAGGAATCGGTCGCAATAGCGCCGACCGCAACTGCGCTTTCGACCGCTTCGGGCTTCACGTCGAACACCAGCGGCGCATCACCGGTCGCGGTGAGCCGATGCGCCAGCGCGGTGCCGATCAGACCCAGCCCGATGACGCCGACCGATGTCATGCGCTCAACCTCTGCCCTGCTGTTTTGCGACCACTCGGTCATTTTGGTAGGTACCTCGACCGGCGCGCCGCACTCGTCGCAAACTTCGCGCCCCCGGGCATTGCGCGACCTCCGGACCCGCATCGTCGGGGGGCGACAGGATCAGCACAGCGGCGACGTGCTGCAGCTGGCTCATCGGCTCCGCGGTCACCATCGCCGCATCCAACGGATCCATCGGCTCCATAGGAACGACTCCAATCTGGCAGGTGTGGTCACGATAGGCCCACCGAGCGGTGTTGAGGCCAAGATCAGTCAGCCCTACGGGTAGCAACAGCGTCCGTGCCACGGCCGGCGACGGTACTGTGCCTGGCTATGCCACGTTCGTTTGAGTTGTCCGCCAAATCCCCGGCCAGCGTCGATCAAGGTCATTCGGCGTTCGGCAACGAGGATTACCGGCGGGCGAGACTGGCCGGCTTGGGTGCCGGGAACCCCGTTGTCCGCAACAGGCGGGGCGTTGCTGGCGCCGCTGGATAAGGGTCGCGGCTGCAGTACAGCGCGACGGTGAAGATCAAAGTCCCGTTGGTCGGTGGACAGATCGAAAGCTTCATGAGCAGCCGACTCGCCCGCGGAATCATAGACATCCAGCGGTTCACCACCGCGTGGATCTGTGAAAACGGGCGACTGGCAACGCTAAGACGATTCGGGTGGTCGATATGAAACGCACTGTATTCATCACTGGCGCCGGCTCGTCAAGCTGGTGGTGGACCCGCGGTCGCGTGTCCCTAGCAGTGCCGAAGTGTCATCAACCTGAGGTCGGCATCGGAATGGGAATACAAGACGTATGACAATCGACAACCCAGTGGTCGAAACGACTTACGGCCCGGTCCGCGGCACGGACGACGGCCGGGTAAGGGCATGGAAGGGCATTCGCTACGCCGCGCCGCCCGTCGGCGACCTGCGATTCCGGGCGCCCGAACCGCCCGAGCGGTGGACCGAGGTCGCCGCCGCCGCCACGTTCGGGCCGGCCTGCCCGCAACCGCCGCTGCCGAACATCCCGCTCGACTTGGGCGCGCCACAGAACGAAGACTGCCTCACAGTGAACATCTGGGCGTCGTCGGACATCGAGCCCGGTGACGCGAAGCCAGTGATGGTGTGGCTGCACGGTGGCGCCTACATCCTCGGGTCGAGCAGCCAGCCGCTCTACGACGGCCGCAGGCTGGCCGGCAGCGGCGACGTCGTCATCGTGTCAATCAACTACCGGCTGGGCGCGCTTGGCTTTCTTGACCTGTCGTTCCTCAACACCCCACGGCGACGTTTTGATTCGAACATCGGGCTGCGCGACGTGCTGGCCGCGTTGCACTGGGTGCGTGACAACATCGCGGCGTTTGGCGGCGATCCCGGTCGGGTCACGCTGTTCGGCGAATCCGCCGGCGCCGGCATCGTCACGACCCTGCTGGCGATGCCGGCGGCCAAGGGCCTGTTCGCAGGCGCGATCGCCCAGAGCTCACCGGCCACGTCGGTATACAACAGTGGCAGGGCTCGGCGCGTCGCAGACTACATCCTCGACAAGTTGCGAATTGACCCCTCGGACGCTGACCGGTTGCACCGTGCGCCGATCGCGGCGGTCTTGGCCGCGTCGAAGGAGGTGTTCGACGAAGTCCCGGTCCGAAACCCGGGCACGTTGGCGTTCGTCCCGATTGTCGACGGTGACCTGCTAAACGACTACCCGGTCAAGCTGGCGCGCGAGGGCAGATCGCACCCGGTCCCGCTGATCATCGGCACCAACAAGCACGAGGCGGCACTGTTCCGGTTGATGAGATCACCGCTGATGCCGATCACTCCACACGCGATCACGGCGATGTTCACGGAGATTGCCGCCGAACAGCCAGACCTGCAATTGCCGACCGACGAGCAGATCGGGTTGGGGTACTCGCGAGTGCGGCGCAAGGCCAGAGGGCTGAGCATCGCGAGTGACATCGGCTTCCGGATGCCGTCGGTATGGCTGGCAGAGGGTCACAGCACGGTGGCGCCGGTGTATTTGTATCGGTTCGACTGGTCGACGCCGTTGCTGAAGCTGCTGCTGGTGGGTGCCGCACACGCCACCGAATTGCCTTATGTCTGGGGCAATCTCGGTGGACCCAAGGACCCTACGTTGAAGCTCGGAGGTCGAAAAACAGCCAAGGCGATCTCGAAGCGGGTCATGGCCCGGTGGATCAACTTCGCGACGCAGGCCAAGCCCACCGGCCCGCCCGGCGAACCGGAATGGACGCCCTACCAGGAAACCGACCGCGCCTGCCTGATGATCGACAAGCGCGACGCCATCATGCACGACAGCGACGCACACATCCGAGCCGTGTGGGGCAGCGACGTGTTGGGTTTCCGGTAGCCGACCACGCGGCGACATCTCAAGGCGAACAAAAGCAGAAAATGGGAAACAAAAAGGGGGAAACTGAGGGGCTGCTCAACCCTCGGCGACACGGAGTCTCTAAGAACCAATGAGCCCGAACAACCCCTGGCGGCACCCCTTCCGCGTGCCCCGTATCGAAAAGCCGCGCGCCGAAGGGCGCTACCATCTCACAGGTGGCCGCCGACTGGGCTACGCCGAGTACGGCGACCCCTCCGGCCCGGTGGTGCTGTGGTTCCATGGCACCCCCGGCGGGCGGCGCCAGTTCCCGCTGCTCGGCCGGCGCACCGCCGAGAAGCTCGGCCTGCGCGTCGTGCTGGTGGAACGGCCGGGGTCGGGCCTGTCCGACCCGCACCCCTACAACGCGGTGGCCGACTGGGCCGCCGACGCCGCCCAGGTGGCCGACACCCTCGGCGCCGAGCGGCTGGGCGTCATCGGGCTATCCGGCGGCGGCCCCTACGCACTGTCCTGCGCCGGGACGTCCGCGCTCGCCGGTCGGGTCGCGGCCGTGGCCGTGCTGGGCGGCGTGACGCCGTCGGTCGGCCCGGACGCCACCGCCACCGTCCCCGTCGACCTGACCCGCCGCTTCGCCCCGGTGCTGTCGGGCCTGCGCCGGCCCTTAGCGGCGCTGATAGCCGGGGGGTTGCTGCCCATCGTCCCGCTCGGGCACTGGGCCTACCAAGGTTTCTCCAGCATCATGCCCGAGGCCGACCGACGGGTTTTCGCTGACGCCGAGATCCAGGCGATGTTCATCGACGACATCGCCCTCACCTCCAGGGGCCGCTTCCAGGCCCTCGTCGACGACCTCCGCCTATTCGGGCGGGACTGGGGTTTCCGGCTGGCCGACGTGAAGGCGCCGGTGCGGTGGTGGCACGGCGACGCCGACCCTCTCGTGTCCTTCGAGGCCGCCAAGGGGGCGGCCTCCTACCTGCCCGACGTCGAGCTCATCCTGCGCCCGGGCGAGAGCCACCTCGGCGGCTTCGCCGCTGTCGACGAGATCCTCGGCTTCATCCGCTCGTTCCTCTGAGCCGAACCGTCGGCACGTTCCACCCCCACGCCGTGGCGGCCATCACGGTGCTTGCCGGCGATGCTTACTGCGTCGTCTACGCGGCTCCGGCGCCGGCCCGCATGGCCGAAGCGCTCGACGACTTGTGTCGAATCCTGGCCGCGGGCAATAACATCGTGACAACCTCGATATCCGGCCAGGTGTATCAACGCGGCTCACTCCCCCAGCGATTCCAGACCGCGATCCGTGAAGCCACCCTCGCCGGATCCAGCTCCATCTTCTCCTCAGGCATCGAGCCCGGCTTCGGATGCGACCAGTTCCCGATCGCGCCGATGTTCATGTCGCACAAGGTGTATGTGATGCGCAGCATCGAGACCATCAACTATTCGGAATACGAGAACGAATACGACATGGGCGAGCTGTTCGGCACGGTCGGTAGCACGCGCGCCGGTGCACCGAATCGTTCGATACCGCCAGCCGGCGGAAAGGATTGCTACCCCCGGACCCTTGCCCGGAACCACCGCTTAACGAGCGGCGTGACCACGTTGATCAGCAGCTCGATGAAGCCAGGATCACCTGGCGATCTCCGGATTGTCGATTTCGTTGCCGCCCAGGCCTTCACCTCCACTGTGTTCGAGCGGGATATCGGCGAGTGACCCCGCGTTACGCGATTATGCGCGGACACATTACCCCCGTATCAGCGTCACCATGGTGCTTTCCGCTTCCGCAGTTTGTCGGGCTCACGCCCCCGACCGCGATCAGCTCCTCGCCCAGCACCGACCGCTGGCCTCCGCGGGCAACCGTTGATATCGGCGACCGCGGCCGGCTGGCCCTTCGTCGAGTGGCAGTGAGATCTGGAGCCCCGGATTTCGGTTGTGCATTCGAGCCCGAAAGAGACAGGCATGAGTCATAATTGCGGCTCCGACGAAGATGAGATCACGATGGAGCAGGCCCTCAACGCGCCAATAATAGTGCCCCGTTCGGCCTTTACTTCTGCGGGCCGCAGAGCGACGGTGCGGCCGCAGTGGTGCTCGCCGAAGACTGTCGTCGACCGCTTCACCGACCGGCCGGTCTGGATCCGCGATTCCCGGCGACCGTGCGCGCCGCCAAGCGGGCGTTCGCCATGACCGGGCTGACGCCGGCCAACGTGCATGTCGCAGAAGTGCACGGCCTCTTCGGCGGAATCGAGTTGATCAGCTACGAGGACCTCGGTTACGCCGACCGATTCGAGGCCTACAAACTCGAGGGCGCTCGAATCGGCTTGGCGCACAACATCGGTGGCCCGACCGCGGTGGCGGCGGTGACGATTCTGGAAGGACCTGGGGCCAATGGCGAGTAAACGGCCGGACCGCCGGTTTCCGGGTCTCACGTTAGGGCGAGACGTGTCCGGGCCAGCGGAGGGCGTCGGAGGATTGTTCTTGATGGCGTTCGATGCCCTGAAGTACGTCTTCCGCCGGCCGTTTGAGTGGCGCGAGTTCCTGGACCAGGCGTGGTTCGTGGCCCGAGTCTCAATGGCTCCTACGCTGCTGGTGGCAATACCACTGACGGTGCTGGTCAGCTTTACGCTCAACATCCTGCTGCGCGAGCTCGGTGCTGCCGACTTGAGCGGTGCCGGTGCGGCGTTCGGTGCGGTCACGCAGGTTGGGCCGCTGGTGACGGTCTTGGTCATCGCGGGAGCAGGCGCTACGGCGATGTGCGCGGATCTGGGTTCGCGCACGATTCGCGAAGAGATCGATGCGATGGAGGTTTTGGGCATCAATCCGGTGCAGCGTTTGGTGACTCCCCGGATACTGGCATCCACGCTGATAGCCCTGCTGTTGAACAGCCTGGTCGTCATCGTCGGCGTCGTGGGCGGCTACGTCTTTTCGGTGTTCGTCCAAGACGTCAGCCCGGGTGCGTTCGTCGCGGGCATCACCCTTTTGACCGGTATCCCTGAGTTGATCATTTCCGGGGTGAAGGCCGCATTCTTCGGCATGATCGCCGGCCTGGTGGCCTGCTACCGCGGCCTGATCATATCCCGCGGGGGCGCCAAGGCCGTGGGCAACGCCGTGAACGAAACCGTGGTGTACGCGTTCATATTGCTGTTCGTCGTCAACGTGGTTATCACCGCCGTCGGCATCAAGATGACGGCCAAGTGAGGAAGGGCACCCTGTGACGCTGCGACCTGTCTATCCGCGGCTTGCGCGGCAATATGAGAAGCCGATCCGCGTGCTGAGCAATCCCGGCAATCAATCAATTTTTTTCGTCAGGGCGATCCGTGGGGTGCCGTACGCGGCCGTTCACTTTCGGAGTGACATCGCTCGACTCGTCGCCGAAATCAGCATGGGTGCAGGCACCTTGGCGATGATCGGCGGAACGGTGGCGATTGTTGGGTTTTTGACCTTGGCAGCGGGCGGCACGCTGGCGGTCCAAGGGTATAGCTCGCTGGGCAACATCGGCATCGAGGCGTTGACCGGGTTCTTGGCGGCATTCATCAACGTCCGCATCTCGGCACCCGTGGTCGCGGGAATCGGCTTGGCGGCCACGTTCGGAGCCGGCGTGACCGCACAACTTGGTGCTATGCGAATCGCCGAAGAGATCGACGCACTGGAAGCCATGGCTATCCGCTCCATTGAGTTCTTGGTCAGCACCAGGATCGTTGCCGGGATGATCGCGATCACACCGTTGTACGCGATCGCCGTCATCCTCTCGTTCGTCGCCAGCCGAGTTGTGACTGTCATCCTCTTTGGGCAGTCCGCCGGCCTCTACGACCACTACTTCCGGACATTCTTGAACCCGATCGACTTGCTGTGGTCCTTCCTGCAGGCCATATTGATGGCGCTGGCCGTCCTGATGGTGCACACCTACCACGGCTATTACGCCACTGGCGGACCCTCCGGCGTCGGTGTCGCGGTGGGCAACGCGGTGCGGACCTCGCTCGTCGTCGTGGTATCGGTAACTTTGCTTGTTTCGCTTGTCGTCTACGGCACCAACGGCAACTTCCACCTGTCGGGCTAGGGGGAGAGCCGATGAGACCTGGTGTGGGGCCCGCGCTGGCGGGTCTGGCAACGTTTATCGCGATTGCGGCGATAATCGCCCTTGCCGTGGGTGCGTTCCGGGGCAGTTTCACTTCAACCGCGCCGGTGACCGTGGTGGCTCCGCGGGCCGGCCTGGTGATGAACACAAACGCGCGGGTGACGATGCGCGGTGTCGAGGTGGGCAAGGTCGCCTCGATCGACGCGCTGCCCGACGGGCAAGCGGCCCTCCACCTGGCGATGGATCCGTCCCAGTTACACCTCATTCCCGCCAATGTGGTCGTGGAAATCGGATCGCCGACGGTGTTCGGCGCCAAGTACGTGCAGTTGCTCCCTCCCGCCAATCCCTCGCCGCAGCCGATGCACGCCGGACAGGTGCTCGACGCCGAACACGTCACTGTCGAAATCAACACGGTGTTCGAGCAACTTGCGTCGGTGCTGTCGAAGATCGATCCCGCAAAGCTGAATGAGACCCTCGGTGCGATCGCGAACGCGCTCAACGGCCGTGGCCACAAGCTCGGCCAGGCGTTCGGTGATCTGGACGAGTTTCTCGCCACGGTGGACCCGAGTCTTCCGGCGCTGAGCCACGACCTCGCCGTGACGCCCGACGTGGTCAACGCGTACGCCGATGCGGCGCCGGACCTCATCCGAACCGCCGCCAATGCGACGCGGGTGAGCCAGACGATCGTCGATGAGCAACGCAACCTCGACGCGTTGTTGGTCAGCTTGATCGGCCTGGCCGACATCGGTAACGACGTGGTCGGAACCAACCGGCGAGCGCTGACTAATGTCCTGCATCTGCTGGTACCGACGACCGATCTGACCAACCGGTACAACCAAGCGCTGAACTGCGCGCTCGCCGGCATGGTGCCGCTGGCCAAGGCGCCGCCGTTGCCGTTCCCGGGTGTCGTCGTGTCGGTCAGTTTCACGCTGGGCATCGATCGGTATCGGTACCCGCGGGACCTGCCGAAGGTCGCGGCGACGGGTGGTCCGCAGTGCCAGGACCTTCCGAAGGTGCCAATGGAGGCGCATCCGCCGTTCGTCGTCATGGACGTTGGTGCCAACCCCACGCAATACGGAAACCAGGGCATTCTGCTCAACTCCGACGCCCTCAAGCAGTGGCTGTTCGGGCCTATCCCCGGGCCACCTCGCAACACCGCACAGATCGGGCAACCAGGATGACGGGCGCACGGCGAACGGTCATCAAGTTGGGGGCCTTCGGGGTCGTGATGGCGGTGTTGACCACCTTCCTGTTCTTCATCTTCGGCCAGTACCGCACCGGTTCCACCAACGGATATTCGGCGGTGTTCGCCAACGTGTCGCGCCTCAAGGGCGGCGATACCGTGCGGGTGGCCGGCATCCGGGTGGGCACGGTCGACAGCCTGTCGCTGCGCCCGGACAAGACGGTGCTGGTGAAGTTCGACGCCGACCGCGACATCGTGCTCACCAGCGGCACCAAAGCAGCGGTGCGCTACCTCAACCTGACCGGCGATCGCTATCTCGAACTCGTCGACGGTCCGGGATCGACCACGGTGTTGTCGGCCGGGTCGCAGATTCCGGTCGACCGAACGGCCCCGGCACTGGACCTCGACCTGCTACTCGGCGGGCTGAAACCGGTGATCCAGGGCCTAAACCCGCAAGACGTGAATGCGCTCACCTCGTCGCTGCTGCAGATATTTCAGGGCGAAGGCGGAACCCTGGAGTCTCTGTTGTCGAGAACATCGTCGTTCTCGAACACCTTGGCCGACAACAGCCAAGTAGTCGAGCAGCTGATCGACAATCTCAACACGGTGGTGGCCACGATCGCCCAGGACGGAGATAAGTTCTCGCAGACGGTCGACCGCCTCGAGCGCCTTATCACCGAGCTGTCGGCCCACCGGGATCCGATCGGCGCCGCGATCGACTCCCTCAACAACGCGACCGCCTCGTTAGCGGACCTGTTGACCAATGCGCGCCCGCCGCTGGCCGGCACGGTGGACCAGCTGAATCGGATCGCGCCGCTGCTCGTTCAGGACAAGGATCGCATCGACGTTCAGCTGCAGAAGGCGCCGGAGAACCTCCGGAAACTCGTGCGGCTCGGCTCGTACGGCAGCTGGATCAATTACTACGTCTGTGGAATATCCTTCCGGGCCACCGATCTTCAGGGCCGCACCGTGGTCTTTCCCTGGATCGCCCAAGAGGGCGGGAGGTGCGCGGAACCCTGATGCTTAGATACCACGGAGCTAACCTCATTCGACCGGGATTCATCGGTGTAGTCCTGGTGGTGCTCGTCGTTTTGGTGGGTCTTTCGCCCGACCGGCTGGTGTCGCTGGCGACGGCGATCAGATACCAGGCGCTGTTCGATGAA
The DNA here is from genome assembly GCA_963811535.1 of uncultured Actinomycetota bacterium. Classification (GTDB taxonomy): domain Bacteria; phylum Actinomycetota; class Actinomycetes; order Mycobacteriales; family Mycobacteriaceae; genus Mycobacterium. The sequence goes on from CAWERF010000007.1 coordinate 501,677, forward strand.
GCCGGCGGCCTCGCCGTGGGCAACGACGTGACGGTTTCGGGCATGAAAGTCGGCACAGTGTCGCACACTTCGCTGCAAAACGGTTATGCGCTGGTAACTTTCACCGTCCCTGCGAAGATTCAGCTCGGGTCCGACAGTACCGCGCACATCCGCACCGGGACGCTACTGGGCCAGCGGGTACTCACCGTGGAATCCGCGGGCACGGGCACGATGCGCCCAAACGACATGATACCGCTCTCGCGCACATCCTCCCCGTACTCGCTGACCGAGGCGCTCAGTGACCTCACGACGAACGTCGCCGCCACCGATACCCAAACGCTCAACCAGTCCCTTGACACCCTGTCGGCCACCATCGATCAGATCGCACCGCAACTCGGTCCGACCTTTGATGGGCTGACCCGGTTATCGCGGTCCCTCAACAGCAGGAACCAACCGCTGCGCGATCTTCTCAAGAGTGCCAGCGATGTCACGGGGATCCTGTCGCAACGCAGCCAACAGGTCAACACGCTGATCCTCAACGCCAACGATCTGCTCGGGGTACTGGCAGCCCGGCGGTACGCGATCGTTCAGCTGCTGTCCAACACGTCTGCGCTGTCCAAACAGCTCTCCGGGCTGGTGGCCGACAACGAACAGAAGCTGGCACCCACGCTGGAGAAGCTGAATTCGGTGATAGCGATGCTGGAAAAGAACCGCGACAATATCGGCAAGGCCCTGCCGGGTTTAGCGAAATTCGAGGTCACCCAGTCTGAGACGGTGGCTAGTGGCCCCTACTACCAGGCGTACGTGCCGAATCTGCAACCTGCGCAATTACTTCAGCCCTTCCTGGACTACATATTCGGGTTCAGAAGGGGCGTCAACATCGGGCAACCGCCGGATAACGCCGGGCCACGGGCAGAGATCCCGTTCCCCTACAACGGAATTCCGCAGCCATACGAGCAATGGGGACGATGATGAGCCGGAACCGACTTGTGATCGGCATGGCCGCCGTTTTGATCGGTTTGATCGTTGCCGCGGCGATCTTCGTCGTCAGTGAGATCTTTTTCCGGCCGAAGACGATCACCGCCTATTTCACCACCGCCACCTCGATCTATCCCGGCGATGACGTGCGCGTCTCCGGCATCAAGGCGGGCAGCATCGCTTCCATCCAGCCTCAGGGCACTCGGGCCAAGCTGACCATGAAAGTGGACCGCGACGTGCCGATTCCGGCCGATGCCAAAGCGGTGATCGTCGCTCAGAATCTGGTCGCGTCGCGCTACGTCCAGCTCACGCCGTACCGGTCGGGCGGCCCCACGATGCGCGACGGCGGTGTGATTCCGGTCGAACGGACGGCGGTGCCCGTCGAGTGGGATGAAGTGAAAGCTCAACTCGCCCGACTGGCAACGGATTTGGGACCCACCAGCAATGTGTCGACCAGTTCGGTCGGTCGGTTCATCGAGAGTTCCGCCAACGCGCTCCACGGCAATGGCGACAAGCTCAGGCAAACACTGGCCCAGCTGTCCGGGGTGGGCCGGATCCTGGCCGACGGCAGCGGCAACATTGTCGACATCATCAAAAACCTGCAGACCTTCGTCACGGCACTTCGTGACAGCAACCAACAGATCGTGCAGTTCCAAAACCGGCTCGCCACGCTCACGAGCGTGCTGAACGACAATAGGTCCGATCTGGACGCGGCGCTGACGGATCTGTCGGTTGCGGTTGGCGAGGTTCAGCGGTTCATCGCAGGAACCCGCGACCAAACCAGCGAGTCGATTCAGCGGTTGGCCAACGTCACACAGACCGTCGCCGATCACAAGATCGATCTCGAGAACGTACTTCACGTTGGGGCGAACGCGTTCGCGAACTACTACAATTTCTACAACGCCGACACGGGAGATGACGTGGGAGCGTTCGTGTTCAACAACTTCTCGAATCCCCTGCAGTTCGTGTGTTCGGCGATCGGCGCCGTCGAAAACGTGACTGCGCCCGAAACGGCGAAGCTGTGTGCGCAGTACCTCGGGCCCGCGTTGCGGCTGCTCAACTTCAATTACCTTCCGCTTCCAGTCAGTCCGTACTTGATGAAGTCGATGAGCCCGGAGGACATCGTCTACTCCGAGGCGAATCTGGCGCCTGGCGGTGCGGGGCCGAAGCCTTCGCCACCCGAGATTCCTCCTGCCGTGTCGGCTTATACCGGGCTGAACGGCGATGTGCCGCCGCCTCCCGGGTATGCGAATGCGGGCCTGCCTCCCATGCCCCCCGGCATCTATTCACCTTTGCCGGCATTTCCGTCACCTGCGGTGTACCCGGGAGCGCCGGTGCCTACCGCGGCAAGCGTGCCGGACATGTTGCTGCCGGCGGAAAGGCCGCCATCGTGACCGGCCGGGTCAAAGCACGCGGGCTGTTGGTCATCGGCTCCTGCGTCGTACTTGCCGCGACCGGATGCGCGTTTCACGGCCTGAACTCGCTGCCCCTGCCCGGCGCGGTGGGACGCGGCCCGGGGGCGAGCATCTACCACGTCGAGATCGCGAATGTCGTCAGGCTGGAGTCGAATTCGCCGGTGATGATGAACGACGTTGTGGTCGGCAGCGTCGGCAATATGACGGTGAAGGGCTGGCACGCCGACGTTGAAGTGTCGGTGAAGCCCGATGTCGTGGTACCGGCCAACGCGGTGGCCACGGTCGGGCAGACCAGTCTGCTGGGATCCATGCATGTGCAGCTGAATCCTCCGCTCGGTGAGGCGCCGCGCGGGAGGCTCGAGCCCGGTGCCACGATCCCGCTGGATAAGTCGTCGACCTCCCCGTCCACGGAGCAGACCCTGGCGTTGCTGTCGGCCGTGATCAATTCCGGCGGACTCGGGCAGATCGGCGACATCATCCACAACGTCAACGCCGCGTTCTCCGGGCGCGAAGGGCAGATCCGGGATCTGCTGACTCGACTCGACACCTTCGTCGGCACGCTGGACCAACAGCGCGACAACATCGTCGCCTCCATCCAGGGCTTGAACCGGCTGGCCGGCACGTTCGCCGCACAGCGCGACGTCATCACGCAGTTGCTGCGCAAGCTACCGCCCGCGCTGGAGGTGCTGATCAGAGAACGGCCACGCATCACGGAGGCACTCGACAAGCTGCGCGTCTTCGGCGACACCGCCACCGGGCTTGTCAACGACACCCAGGCCGACCTGGTAAAGAACCTGCAGAACCTGGAGCCGACGATCCGTGCGCTGGCAGACATCGGACCGGATCTCGACACCGCCATCGCGTACCTGCTCACCCCGTTCCCGTACAGCCAAAACCTGATCGACCGAGGCGTCAGAGGGGACTACCTAGACCTGTGGGCGGTGGTCGATTTCACGATTCCCCGACTCAAGCGAACACTCTTCCTGGGCACCCGCTGGGGCCAACTGCATGCGCCGCTGGTGCCGGCGCCCGGGGAACCGTTTTATCAGCAGTACACCCTCGATCCACTCGCCGCTGGCGTGGCACCCCCGCCGCCCGCCCCGCGCTCCCCCGCCTGATGCGGCGCCGCCTCCCGCTGAGACCCCGCCGCCACCCAATGCGGGCGCTGCGCCGACCGGCGTGGCGCCGCCACTGGCTCCACTGGACACCGGGGGTGGCTGATGCTGACGCGTTTCGTCAAGATCCAGCTGGCGATCTTCACGATCGTGGGGACCATCGGTGTGCTCGTGATGATCTTCTACTACATGCAGGCGCCGACCCTGCTTGGGATCGGCCGGATGACCGTCACATTGGAACTGCCGGCAGCCGGTGGCCTGTACCGGTTCAGCAATGTCACCTACCGGGGTGTGCAGGTCGGCGAGGTCACCGCGCTGAAACTCACGCCCAACGACGCGGAGGTGACGCTCTCCCTCGACACGTCGCCCAAGATCCCGGCGAACCTACAAGCGGAGGTGCGCAGCGTCTCCGCAGTGGGCGAACAGTACGTGGATTTAAGGCCGCGCACCGACTCGCCGCCCTACCTTCACGACGGCTCGGTCATCGCCATGCAGGACACCACCATCCCACAACCGGTGGGGCCGATGCTGGACCGGGTCAGCGCGCTGATCGACAGCATTCCCAAGGACAAGCTCAGCGACTTACTCGATGAGTCCTTCAAGGGCTTTAACGGGGCCGGCTACGACTTCGGATCGCTAATCGACTCGGCGGCCACGGTCTCCGGCGACCTCAAACCCGTCGCCGATCGCACCCGGACCCTTTTCGAGGACCTCGGGCCGCTGCTGGACTCACAAGCGCAGACCACCGACGCGATCAGGACCTGGACCCGCAGCCTCGCCGGAGTCACCGAGCAGCTGGTGACGAACGACCCGCAGGTGCGCACCTTGCTCCAAACCGGGCCCGGGTTCGCCCAAGAGGTCTCGCGTCTGCTCAATCAGGTCAAACCCACGCTGCCGGTGTTGCTCGCCAACCTCACCACCATCGGCCAGGTCGGCGTGACCTACAACGCGTCGCTGGAGCAACTACTGATGCTGCTGCCGCCGACTGTTGCGGGTACTCAGTCGTACTCCAGCACGAGCAACCCAACCGGTCTTCCCCTCGGCGAGTTCGCTCTCACGTTGGGTGATCCGCCGGGGTGTACGGTCGGCTTCCTGCCGCCGTCGCAGTGGCGATCTCCGGCCGATACCACCACGATCGACACGCCCGACGGGCTCTACTGCAAATTGCCGCAGGATTCACCGATCCTGGTGCGCGGCGCGCGGAACTACCCCTGCATGGGGCAGCCCGGCAAGCGTGCGCCGACCGTCCAAATCTGCGAGAGCGACGAGCCGTACGAACCGCTGGCCATGCGGCAACATGCGCTCGGTCCCTACCCGCTGGACCCCAACCTGCTCTCGCAGGGCATCCCGCCCGACGATCGCGTCACCTTCGGTGACCATGAATATGCCCCGGTGGAAGGAACGCCGATGGGACCGCCTCCGGGGCCGGGGACGCCGCTGGGAGCACCTCCCGCGCCGCAAGCACCGCCGGGACCACAGGGATCACCCCCACCGCCAGAAGCACCCGGAAGCGCCGAAGGTGTTCCACCGCCCACGGCCACCGTGCCGCCACCGCCGGACGGTGCCGCGGGCCTCCCGCCACCGCCGGCGCCGGCGAACGGTCCGCCGCCGCCAACCGATGCGCAAAGCAGCGTGCCGCCGGCGGCTCCGAGTTCGTTCGAGGTCGGCGGGTCTGGACCATCGGTCGCCGTCGCCCAATACGACCCGCACACCGGTCAGTATTTCGGTCCGGACGGCCAAAGCTATCGGCAGACAAACCTGGCTACGTCGGCGGCGCCCAAGACGTGGCAGGACCTGCTGGCCAAGTAGCCCCGAACATCAGGCAGGAGTGGCGCCCACGGTTCGTGGGGAATTGTTGCTTGACACGGTATTTCGGCGGCAACCCGCTAATCGGTCGTCCCGTCAATCCCCGCCTAGATAACCCGTCACGCGATCTTGACCAGCTTGAACGGCATCCGTACGGTAAGCCACTGATTCTTGCCGCAGGCGCCGCTCGGACCGGTCGTCTTGTCCTCGCCGATCAGGGTTGTCGAGCCCACGGAAGTCTGGCCGCCCGCATCCGCTGGATAGAATCGATACTCCTGGGCCCCGGTGTCCGCGGTGCCGTCGGCACACGGCTCCCAGTTCGGGATATCGCGTTTGACGGTCCACTCTTGGCTCGACCTGTGCAGGTCGGCGCTCCATCCCGCGTCGCTGGTGACCCGTCCGGTGCAGTCCTGCGGAGTTGTACACGTCGAGGTGATGGTCCATGTGCTCCTGACCGTCGCCTCGTCGTGATAGCTGTCGTTCGTTTGGGCCCACTCGCCGTTCGAAGTGGCGAGGTATGTCCCGTTCAGGGCGTTGCCATCATCGGTTGCGGTTGCTGACGATGCTGTGCCCAGGACGCCGATTACGGCGCCAGCCAACAGAGTTGGCCCCGCGATCGCACCGACCGAGCGCATTGCCTGCTCCTCAACACGCTCCGGCATCGACGAGGTTCATCCTGCGATCACCCCTGTCGTGGTAGCGGCGTCGTGAGGGTTGGAGAATAACACCGTCGCCATCGGCCCAGCACCGGTTCGAGCAACCAGCTACCGAAACGTTCTCGGGGTCGTCGACGGGACGGATCGTCATCGGCTGTCACTAAAAGAAATCGACTTTCGACATCTTGAGTTGGCCGCCGTCCCTCTTGAGGGTGATACTGATTCGCCACGACTGCGGATCCCGCTTTGTGTTGTCGGGATCTATCAGATCCGATTTCGCTGCGACAAGTACAACCGCGGAGTCGTCGGTCATGGATTCGACAGCCACCGCATCGACGTGGACCCTTGTGCTGGCCTTTGACTGCTCCATCGCCCTGGTCAAATCGTCCACGGTCGCTTGAATGTCATCCTTGAACTTACCCGTGGAGTTGTCGATGACCCGCTGCACATATTCCCTGGCCTTATTTGCATCAACCGACATCAGCGTCACGACACTTTGCCGGGCCGCCGCGGAGAACTCTGCGGCGAGGTGTCGTTCACGCAAGACAGTGCGGTGGTGCCACACCATATAGCCACTCGCCCCGAGCGAGGCACAACTGAGCACGATGGCGGCGCCGACAGCCACGGCTTTCCATCGCGGGCGACACAGCCACCAGCGGCGCGACCTTGCCGCGGGCTCACGGCCCGCGACATCCCCGACCTCACCCCCGCGCCGGTCACTTCCAGCCTCCTCGGCCTGCCGGCGCAGGCGAATCGCGTGGGCTCGGGCCTCCTCCGCACGGGCTTCTGCCTGCGCAGCCTCCTCCTCCGCTTGTTCTAGCGAAGCTGGCGCTTCGCCCGTTGGCTCCGAAGGCGGTTGTCCGCCATCGGAAGCGGTGACCTCCCGCGGGGCATCGTCATGGTCGGCGGCGAGCGCCTCAGATGTACGCTTCCGCGACGGCATGTCGACCTCCTTGTCTCTTCGGATCGTGGCAGGGGGAGAGCTCTGCGTTGCGCTCCCTGACCTACATACGTGACAGCGTGAACGGGTACGTGTAGGTCCCGGCCGGCGCACCATCGCAGCCCGTTGCGAATGAGGAGTCCAGAGAACCAGCCAGCGTCGTTGCATCCCATGAGTAGACGTCGTGGGTGGGAATGACGGGGCCGTAGTAGACGTCACCGCAGCGCAGACCATCGGGAACGTCGACGGTCAATGTGTACCGGCCGTTGGCGAGCCACGCATCCCCTTGGTAGTTGAACGCCTTCGCTATGGGCCTGGCCAGAGCGAGCACGTGGACACATCCCTCAGGCGATGTAAGCGAGCCACCGCATGGACTCATCGCCCACACCCAGGTGTGGAAGTCGTACCTGCCCTCGATCTGGAGTTCGTAGTTGCCAAGCGACTCGGTTCGGGCAACCGGCGCGAGCGCGACCGCAGCCGCCGTGAGCGCAACGCTGAGTGTCAGCGTCTTCACACTCCCCTCCGTTCGCCAACGGACCCATCGATCGGCCAATATATGCTGCGTTGCCGCGGAATTGCGCTGAATTCCCAAGTCGCCCCGGTTTCTCCCGGTAACCCCCCTCCCCCCGGCGCGGGCAGAACGTCAGCCCTGGGAGATCTGGGGCCGGTTTCCGGCCCGGTTCCAACGCGATCAAGCTGGCCTGCCGTAGCGCGGTCGATGGTCGGTAAGGGTGCACCGCTCGCGCCGTCCAGTCCCTCGACTAGGTCGCGATCCGAACGGCCGGTAACCACCCGGATGCCGGGAATCCTCTTGCGTCGTTATCGGATCAGCCCAGCACGGGAAACCGCCGCTGGCGGCCCAGCCGGTCGAGGGCGGTCTGCATCACCGAGCGGACGTGGGCGTCAACCTCGTCGACGTCGGGATCCTCGCCGAATTGGGCGGTGAGGTCGATCGGCTCCAGCACCTGATAAACGATCTTGGTTGGCAACGGAAAATTGGCGGGGAACAACATACTCACGCCGAATGGGAAACCGATGGTGACCGGCAGGATCTCCATCCGCACCCGCTTGAGACCCAACCGCTTGGCCAGCCAGGTGCCGCGGGTCACGAATAGCTGGGTCTCCTGACCCCCGATCGACACCGCTGGCACAATCGGCACGCCGGCTTCGATCGCGGTACGGACGTATCCAGTCCGGCCGTCGAAGTCGATGACGTTCTGGGTCAGCGTCGGCCGGAACGCGTCATAGTCGCCACCGGGAAACGCCACCACGACCGCACCCGAGTGCAACGCCTCCACAGCGTTTTCCCGGCTGGCATGGATCACGCCGAGGCGTCCCAAGTATCTGCGGAACGGTGTAAAGAACACGCCGTAGTGAGCCAGTGAGTAGAACGGGCGGTCGTACCCGAACTTGTCGAAGAAGGCCGGGGCCAAGACGAGCACGTCAGGTGTCAGCACGCCGCCGGAGTGGTTTGACACCACCAACGCGCCCCCGGCGGGCGGAAAGTTATCCAACCCCCTGACCTCTGCCCGGAACCATTGCTTGACAACGGGCGCGCCCATATTCACTAGCTGCTTGGTGAAGGTCGGATCCCACTTGGCGAGCTCCGGATAGTCGATTTCCTCGCCGCTCATGGCTTCTCCCGTGCGTTGTACCGCTGATATCGATCGGTCGAAGCTCCAGTGGCTACCCCCATCGCCCGCGGACACGTTACTCGTGCAGTTCGGCGAGCCGACCGACTGAACCGCGATACCCGCGCCACGGCCACCGACGCGGTACCGGGGGTGCTCCCGATCGGCGGCGACGTTTCCCACCCGTTGGTGCGCGGCGAGCGGTCGAACTCGCCGATGATCTCTGAATGGCTTGGTTGGCTTGCCATCTCGCGCTTTCTGCTGGACGATCGGCGGCGGCCATCGACCGCATGTCGATGACGTTAGCGTCTGGCAAGTAGGTGTACATGGGGCGTTCGTCACTTCCGGAGTGGCCAAAGGACCGTCATGGCAGCATCTCGGTGCGCACGGTGAAAACTGCGAGCAGAATGCGAGCGCAGGCGTCGTTCAGTCGTGCGCATCAATCCGTTTGAGTAGGGAACCTGGGTATGAAGCCCGTGACGATTGACCCGCGTTACCACGATCGGTGATCTTCGACCTCGATGGTTTCGTCGCCCACATCACGGCGCTCCACGCCGCCGCCTGGAAGAAAACGTTCGACGACTATCTGGGCCGCAGGCCGACAAGCGAGAACGAGGACCACTCCCCCTTCACCGTTAACGACTACCACTGGTAGGTCGAGGGCAAGTCGCCCCTTGACGGCCTCGCCGACTTCCTCGCCTCGCGACGCATCTCGTTGCCGCGCGGCGAGAACGCGGACACCTCCGAGGAGACGGTATGCGGGCTCGGGACACGCGATTCGGTTCCCTGACCGGGCCATTGGCCGAGCACCGCTGTCTCCGACTTGAGCCAGGCATTGTTTCAGAACGCGGCGACGCGTGTGCGGCGCTCACACGTGCTTGCGACGACATCGTGAACAACCTTGAAGCCCTTGGGTGCAACCAGGTCGACTTCAAAGCGGAATCAACACTGTTGCACTTCGCGCCTCGCCACTTGACGGTGTTGAGGCGCGTCTGCGCCTCTAGGCCGCCAGCTCGACCGGGTAGACCCGGTGGGTACCACTGAATCCTTTGAACTCGACTTCGCGGACCGCTCCGAACGCGAAGTCGTCACCGACGGCGTCGTGCACCGACTCGCTCACCAAAACCTCGCCGCCCTCGGCCTCGGCCGCCACTCGAGCGGCCATCGCGACGTTGCGGCCGAACAGGTCCTCACCGCGCTGCACAGACTTGCCCATGTGGATGCCGATGCGCATGCGAATGTTCCTGCCCCGCACGCGATTCACGCCCCGGGTGAGCGCGCGTTGGATGGCGATACCGCACCGCACGGCCTCATCCGGGTGTGGGAACGCGACCATGAACCCGTGACCCTGGCTCTTGACGACGTGACCGGAGTGTTCGTTGACTAGGTTCCGCATCAGCTTGTCATGGCGCCCGATCAGCCAGACCCACGCGCGGTCACCGATCCGCTCGTTCAGCGCGGTCGAGTTCTCGATGTCGGAAAAAATGATTACTACGATGCGCTGTCGGCTGAGCCAGGCTAGGTCCGGCCGCTCGACTTCCGCCCAGTCCGCCAGCGCCCCGTCTTACCGGTGCCCGGAGGGGCCAGTCCCAAGATGTGCGGGACGGTCTCCAACGGCACCAGCCTGTTCAACAGGTGATCGGTCACCCAGCCACCGAAAGGCGTTACCGGAGGCCGATACTCGTCGCCGCCCACACGCTCCTCGGGACGCCCAGGAGTCGAACGGCGCGAGTGTATCCCCAGGTGGGCGGGAGTCGAATCCATTTCAGCGACCCCACATCACCCAGACATCACCCCAGGCATACCGCGTGCGCAACACCCGCAGTTTTCGTCAGCCTGCGCACCAGCTCCTCGCCGAGGCACATAGCCTCGGCACACTCCGCCCCCGATATGTAGGTTCGGCGTGCGCATCGGCGCTGACTGATGCACCGGCAGCGCAGGTATTGTCCGCGTTGCCGGGGCCTGCCTGCCTCGGGCTACCTGTGCTGCCCTTGCACCATCAGCAGGGGTCGCCGTCGGGTGTGTAATAGGGCACCCCCGCCGGTGTGTAGCAGGGCGGCTGGCCGGTGGCGGCTTGCGCGGCCGCGTCGTCGGCTCCCGCCACCGCTGCGCCGACGGCCGCGTCGCCAGCGACGTTCGTGCATCCGCCCACGTCGACGTGCCTGCCGCCGACGTCGCCGCACACGTCGGCGTGCACCACCGGTGCTATCGCCATCGGCGCTACCGCCATGGCCATGGCTGTCAATAGCGCGGCTGCCAGCTTCTTCATCTCATACTCCTATTGCTAGCCCGGCCCACTGGATTATCGGGCTGCGGCGCTGGGATTGTCTCCGTTTCCTGGGACTTGTCTCCGAGGGGACCTCGGCAGCCCGTTGGTCGGCGCTATCTGCCTGTCAGTGCGTGGCATAGGCAACGGCGGGGGCTGCACGAGCACCGTCGGCGACGTGGCCGTGGGAGGCTCCGGCGCAGAAGCGCAGCACCTCGACACGAAATCGCGCCTGAACCGGGGGTCGCCGCGCTTACTGTGGGATTCCTTACGGGCACCTCGTAGATTCCTGCATACGGGACCCGTTTTTGAGCGCATACTGGCGGCCCAACCTCTTGGAGCGCGCAATGGAATCCTCATACCGCTACCGACTTCTTCGGATCGCACTCGTCGTCTTTGGCGTGGCCTTTCTCCTGCTCTACCCCTTGGCCGTGGTCTGGCCATCGGGGTGGACATGGCATCCCGGTGCTCCTTACCAGTCCGATTACTTCTTGATGATCGTTGGCGTGTACGCGACGCTGGGCGTCTTCTTGATCAACGCGGCGCGCAACCCGCAAGCCAATCTCAGCCTGATCTGGTTCACCGTCTGCTCGAGCGTCGTGCACGCCGCAATCATGACGGCGCAATCCTTCGGCAGCGGACACCATATGGGACACCTATGGGGCGATGTCCCGGCGCTGCTTCTTGTGGCCATCGTGCTGTCGGTACTCGTGTCGTCATCCGGCCTCAGGCAATCTCCTGTCGAGCGACTTACAAACAAGACGTTCGCTGGTCAGGTCTGAGGATGCCGAGGGCTTCATGAGGAGGCACCGTTTTTGCCGGTTGCGTTTAGTGTGCCAGCGTCTGACGCCGAACCGGATCTCACACCCGCGTAACGACCGCCACTCGTCATCGCGTGTTGACGGGAGAAGCTAAACACCCCGGCGCTGACCGCCCTTATCCGGTCAAGTCTTCAACTTTCGCGTCGGCGGCGTTCTTCTGAACCGACGCGATGCCATTCTTGGCGGCCGCCTTCGACTCATATGCCTCACCCACGGCGATGATTTCGCCGTTGGCGGCCTTGAGCCGGAACCGGAACTTGCCCTTGGCGTCCTTGTAGAGTTCGAACTTGCCCGCCATTGCTGGCCTCCCCTCGCGACACCTTTGTCTGGAACCGGCTCACATTAACTGTTCGGGGTCGTTCTAACCCGACTTACGCTGATTTGGATGCGGGATCGCGAAACAATCGAGCCCTCGTTGCGCTGGCTGGTCGCGGTGCAGTCAATCCGTTGTCCAGGCTTTACGCCCTGTCGGCGACGATGCGGAAGCCGGTAACGATGTCAGGCTCGATGGCGAGCACAGTGTCGGCGTGATTCACCCACGGATCGAGCAGTCGCTCATAGCGCGCGATTTGTTCGGGAGCGGTAAGTGTGTGCACGCGGCCCGTAACGACAACGCTCCAGCCCGTCTGGCTCTGAGGGTCGAGGCTGTCGGCTTCGTAGGCGACTACCATGCCTGTGTCGCTGGATCGCGCGGCGGCGGAGATCGACGTGGTCAGCCGCGTGCGCAGAATTATCCGGCCCTCGTCCACCAGATGATTAACCGGACGGATCGCCGGCAGCGCGTTGAGAGTGAATACCACCCGCCCATAGCCAACGCCGGCCAACAGCCGCATCGCCTCAACACGGTTCAACGCCTCACTACCGTCGGCGGGCCGCGCTAAGCCAAGACCGCCGTCATGGCCCAGATCGGGCGTATTCCCCGAGTTGTTCACCGCACTATGTCCTAGGTCTCGAGGTATCCGTGGGACATCAGCCTTTGCTATGCGCGGCATGAAAACCTAGGGCCAAAGGCCCCCACATCAGATGACAACCAACACCAGCATTTCGAAGTGGCAGGCAACCCATTGCCCGGTACTGGCCAGGGTGTCTACAAAGAGGAGCTGTTGGACCACCGCCTGATGGAAGAACGGTTGGCCGACGCATCCGTTGATCCCGCGCGAACCCGATCTAGGCCTGCCCAACCAACACGAGCCGCATCCCCAGCGCCGCACCCAGCCAGGTAAGAGCGCCGACGAGTGCCGGCAAAAGCGCACGCATGTGCGGTGCAGGTGCTAGTCGGGCACGCACCGATCGTCACTAGCGCGCCTCTCTTAATTGGCAGCGAGCTGAACCGTCGCCTCGCGCTGCCGACGGGCCACGCTCATATAGGTCAGGACACGATCCACGAAGATGTTGTAGAGATCGCCATCGTCGGCCAGCCGCAACAGTCCTTGATGCCGAAGAAAGATTTCGAGGCGCTGGTCAAGCGAACGGCCCGCATACGCTTCCTCGGTGTCATCAGACGTCATGAAAGCCGATGTCAGGGCATCGATATCGCGGTCAGTCAGAAACAACGGACTGCGGGCAGGATCACTCATTGGTACCTCCGGGTCCGATCTCCGTCCCAGTCATGGCCGTGGCGCTCGTGATCCCAGCGCCACAGCGACGACTGCAATCGTGCATCCCCGCGCCGCCAGCGGCGCGCCCACCGACACGCATACCAGCAGTAACGGGCTCATGGTGTTCTCCCGTAGCCCGGGCCGTTGGTGTGGTCGTCCTCGTCGACTATGTTTGCGAGCTCACGGTCCCACTGGGCGTTGCGCGCACGGTCCAGGCGCCACCGGGTCGCTCTGACCAGCGCCGTCGTCATCACGACCGCCCCCGCGATGATCGACACCGCGACGCTCACGGCGTCGTATTGGGCCCGCGACAACGGCGTGGGTGGCGGCACGCGGTTGCCGGTGTCGTCGACCCAGATTTGGTCGAGCGCATCGGTTGCCGCGCTGCTCGTCGACGAGAATCCCGCTCCCCCGGCTGCTTCGGCGGGCGCGCCGCTCGTCCGCGGCCCGCCCGCCTGCCCACCGTTTGTGGTCTGCGGGAGTGCGGTCGCCGCTGCCAGCGGGTGCCGTTCCCGGGCCTGCTCGGCATAGACCTGGTGGCGGGCCTCATACACGGTGGTGGCGACGACAGCGGCGACGGGCACGGCTACCAGCGACGTGACCAGAGCGAGCATGACCGCCAGCGCCTCAATACGATCCGTGTACCGGACCAGTGGATTGGCGCTGAAGACACGGACCATCCGCCACGGGCGCGGATCCAGATCAACCGGCTCCATCACAACTCCTCTGGAATCGGTGCGCCGCTCGCACCGATGACTCGAGTGTGGTGGTCGTCGCGCCGTGGAGGCAGAGTCAAACGCCTCGCTTACCTTTTCCGATGGTCCTCGGCCGGCCGGGCACATTTACCCGTCGCCGACGCCCGGCGCCGCGCGCACGATGATGCGCACCTGCATTGCGGTGGGCGGTCCCCCCGATCGCCACCCGACGCTGTCCGCCAGCCGGACCGCCCGCTAGCCATCCATCGTGGACACATCGATACGGATGTGCAGAACGTAGCCGTCGTAGCGTTTCGTGCAGAGCCAGCCGGCGTCCCGCAGAACCTGGAGCATGAGGCTATTCTCCGCCAGGACGTCGGCCGTGAAGTAGCGTATTCCCTTGCCACGCGCTGCCTTTCCGAGGTGGCGCAGCAGTGCCGTGGCGACACCACGTAAATGGTCCTGGTGAGCCACCGTGACCGCCACCTCGGCCACGGTTGGTTCATCGCAGCGGACGTAATTGGCCACCCCGATCAGATCGTCGCCTTCGAACGCGCCCAGCGCGAAGTTCTCGGGGGTTCTTTTCACGACCTTTTTGGCGAACTCTTCCATGTACGGCGGGTGGATTATGAAGAAACGGGTGTACTGTTCGCGCTCGCTGAGCCGGCGATGAAGCGCAATCACCGCGTCGATGTCGCTCTTCTTGAGACGGCGCACATTCACCACCGTGCCGTCCAGAAGCGTCACCTTGTGAACGCCCCTGCGGTGCGGCTCGGCCGTGATGGTGTTCATGACGGCGCACCGGCATCGACCCTGCCGGGCGAGGTACGTACCGTGACAGCACCTGCCACCGACCTGTCGACCCGGGCCAGACACCCCGATCGGGTGGGCGCTGAGAACATGTCGTCTCCTGTCCGCCGGGATCGAACACGCGGTCAGACGCGCTCAGCCGCCGCTGGCTTCTTGACGTTACCGCCCATGCCGGGCGGCGGGAGACGACTAAGAGCCCTTGAGGAAGGACCTTTGGCCCGCGCCGTCGCTAAGCTCGGTTCAGTAATCTTGCCGCCGTGACGATGGGAAGGCGGGTGTGAACGTGGTGGAGACATCTTGGCTGGGCGTGGACGAGCGATCGGTCGATGCCCATCCGGCCCGGGGCTGGTGAGCAATGTCCGCAAGCGACAACGGGATCACCATCCTTTCGGAACACGAGAGCTGGGATCTGCTGGCAAGCGTGCCGCTCGGGCGCCTCGTCACCAGCGTCGATGGCCAGCCGGAGATCTTCCCGGTTAACTTCGTGGTTCAGCGCCGCACCGTTCTGTTCTGTACCGCCGAGGGCACGAAGTTGGTCGGCGCCGCGATAAACAACCGCGTTTTATTCGAGGCCGACGACCACAACGACGCGGAAGGCTGGAGCGTGATCGTCAAGGGCACGGCCCGAACGCTCCGCACCGAGGAGGAGGTCGAAGAAGCGGAGCGGGCGAAGCTGGTGTCGTGGACCGCGCCGGTGAAGCTTCACTATGTACGGGTGATGCCCACTCTCATCACCGGACGGCGGTTTCGGTTCATCCTTGGACAGCACGACGAATCCGGCTCCGCCTGATCCAGCGGCCCCGTCACCGGCATCGGCGCTGGGTGGGGCCCCAAGTGCGGTGTGGCCGCGGCTCGCAGGCTGATCAGCGAAAAGTCGACATTTCGTGCACGGTCGCCGTTGGTACGAATTGGTGGACGGTGTCGGATCCGCTGTTCGCGAACGAGGTCGGCGCCGTAAGTCATTTACTACCAGTCACATCCGTGACTCGCAGCCGGTGCGACGGCTACGACCTATCCAGCAGCGGCCTTGCGGCGCGTCGGCAGCGACCGCGCGCGTTTGCCCCGCGCTCGGCCGGCCGCCACCAGCTGCTGCACCCCGTGCTCGATGCCCTGGGCGAGCTTGTCGACGTCGGGGGCGGCGTCGTAGTCGGCGGTGATGCCGAAGGTGAAACTGTCGGCGTAGCTGAGCATTGCGACGCCGGTGCGCAGGTGAAGGGCGATGGGCGGTATCGGCAAAATCTCCAGCACCTTCCGGCCCATTAACACCTGCGGCTGCCGGGGGCCGGGAACGTTTGTCGCCAAAGCGGTCACCGACCGCTGCGGCAACCGGCTCAACAGCCGAACCGGCCACGCCGAGAACGCGAACGGAATGTCCTTGGCCGCCGACATCAGCGCGCTGCCCCCTTCGCGCTGACCGCTGCCCTTGGCCCGGATGAGCCGGTCGTGCACGAGCTGCAGCTGCTTGACCGGGTCGGCCTCATCGACCGGCAGTAACGGCAGCATCGCCGAGACCCGGTTATCGGTCAGGGTGAACTGGTTCGCCGGCCGGATCGAAACCGGGACAAGCGTGCGTAGCGAGTTGGGGCTGGGCTTTTCACCGCGGTCGATCAAGATCCTGCGGTAACTGTCGGTAATCGCCGCCAGCGCCACGTCGTTGAGCGTCACGTCGAAGGCCTTAGCCGCCTGGTGCATATCAGCCAACCGGACGCGGGCCACCCTGTAGCGACGCATCCTCGTTACCGGGCCGGTCAGCGACGTTTGCGGCCCAGGGTTAAGCAGACTGGCCGTCAGTTCGGCCGCGCCGACCGCGGCGTGTTCGGCGGCCGCGGCCGCGGTGAGGGTGCCGCGCGCTATCCCGCTCACCCAGCTCAACGGGTTCAGGTTGATGTGGGGCAAACGCAGCACAGGCCGGTCCGGCTGCTTTGAGCCGCGAATGTCTTTCGCGAAGGTGTCGCCACCGGGGTCGTCGCTGAACCTGGCGAGCATCTGCGTTGTCGCGACGCCGTCGGCGATGCAATGGTGGATCTTGGTCAGCACGGCCCACCGGCCCTCGCTGAGGCCCTCGATGATCCAGCACTCCCACAACGGGCGCTCGCGGTCGAGGCGTCGCTCCATGATCGTTGCGATCAGCTCGAAGAGTTCGGCGTCGCCACCCGGGTCCGGCAGCGCGGCGCGGTGCAGGTGGCGCAAGATGTCGAAGTGCGGGTCGTCCACCCATTCGGGTGACCCGAGGTCGAGTGGATGGGTCCGCAGGACCTGCCGGCAGCGCGGAATGGTGGGCACCCGGTCGGCGAAGGCCGCGACCAACTCGTCGTAGCTCGGGGCCGGCCCTTCGATGATCGACAGACCGCCGATCGCCAGACTCACATGCGGATCGGAATCCTCAACCTCGAGGAAGGTGGCATCCATGGCAGTCAAATGCTCCATCTCGCCACTGTCCGCCTCCGCGCGTCCGGCGGTCAGGGTCAGAAGTCATCGACTTGAAGGTCGAACGCGGGCTGGAGGACAGAGCCAAT
This sequence comes from uncultured Actinomycetota bacterium, assembly GCA_963811535.1. Classification (GTDB taxonomy): domain Bacteria; phylum Actinomycetota; class Actinomycetes; order Mycobacteriales; family Mycobacteriaceae; genus Mycobacterium. Next base: position 518,903 of record CAWERF010000007.1, read on the forward strand.
GGCACGGCGCAGCAGAACTACGCGCACTGGGCTCGCGGCAGCACCCCAATAGCAGTTGCGGGCCCCGCAACTCAGCTGCTGGCCGGCACACCGCACGATGTCCGGGCGCAACGCGCCCGGGCGGCCTGCACCCTCGCTGCCGCGAACCTCACGACACCCGCCACCACGCGTCGGGGTCCGTCGGCCCGGCACCGGCCAACTTCTCCGCGCGGGCCAGAAAGTGTGCCCGAGATTCACCGGGGATGACGTGGTAGGCGACCGAGCCGCGCCGCGACACCAACGCCAACATCCGGCACATCACCCGCGCATACGATTCGGCGCGATCGGCGCCGTCCCACTCATAGATCCCGCGGTAGACGTCGTTTTCGTCTGCTGTCAGCCAGAGTTTCGACACAAAGCCGAGGAATCCCGCGAAAAGCGGTGTGTTCAGAATGCTTTCGCGCTCAAACACCCGATGTGCGCGGCCACGTATGGCCCGCAAGCGAAATTCGACCAGCAGCACCGCCGGCGCATCGGTTCGACGCTGCGCGGCGATCGTTTCGCGGAACACATGGGCGCTGGCTCCGTTAGCGAAGGTCAGCCGGGCACCGCCATACTGACGGGGCTGGCAGAGCCGGCCGTTGAGCAGCAGGGACCAGAACCGCGCCGTTGATCGGAACTCGGCGACCACGGCGTCGGACAGCGAGATTGGCGTCCTGCCAGGCATTTGCCAACCCTCCCTTGCGAATTCGTGCGCAATCTGAGACGCTATCGCGTTGTTCACGCGGTTGCTGGGGCCGAAAGGCCCCTTCCGCTCCTCGGAAGTCCCGCTCAACGGTGTACACACATTGACGCAACGCCGGGATGGTTGGCGGCCGCGGCTGTGATGCCCGGGCGACGATGCCCCAATGGTCATCCCGGATCTGTGGAGAGTCCGCGGGGGCGATCGACGGCAACGGGGGCAAGCTTGGCGACGAACCAGTCACGGGCCAGGTCGGCGACCTTCTCCAATGCTCCCGGTTCGGTGAATAGATGGGTGGCACCGGGCACGATTTCCAGCGCGCTCTCACACGTCATCGCCGCTTGTGCGCGGCGATTCAGCTGCAGCACCCGGCGGTCGTCGCCGCCGACAATGAGCAGCGTCGGCGCACGCACCACACCCACCAGCCGGCCGGCGAGGTCGGGTCGGCCACCGCGCGACACCACCGCATGGATGTTCACGATTGGGTCGGCCGCGGCCCGCAACGCCGCGCCGGCCCCGGTGCTCGCCCCGAAATATCCGATCCGCAAACCGGAAGCGTCCGGCTGGCGCCTGAGCCACAGGGTGACGTCGACGAGCCGACGCGCCAGCAGCCAGGTGTCGAAGACCCGGGCACGATTGAATTCTTCTTCCGGGTTGAGCAAGTCGAACAGCAGCGTGCCCAGCCCGGCCCGGTTGAGCACACTGGCGACGTAGCGATTGCGTGGGCTGTGTCGGCTGCTGCTGCCGCCGTGCACAAACACCACCAAGCCGATTGGATTTTCGGGGATCGTCAGGTGACCGGCGAGTTCGACCTCCCCGGTGACCACGCGCACCTCTTCGTCGCGCAGCGGCGGGTCCCCGGCCGGTGCGGCCGGCGGCTCGGGTACCCCTTCTGCGGCGCTACGCAGCAGTGCGGCCACCTCGTCGTCGGAGGTTTGGTCGAAGTGGCGATACCAGGCGCCCACCGCCCACAGCCACTTCGGGTTTTGCAGGTAGACCACCTCGTCAGCGTCGCCGGCCAGCGCGGCGACCGTGTCCTGTCCTGCCACCGGGACAGCCAGCACCACCCGCGCCGCGCCGCGGGCCCGCGCGACACGGCAGGCCGCGCGGGCGGTGGCTCCGGTCGCCATCCCATCATCGACGATGACCGCCGTGCGCCCCTGCAGCGGAATTCGCGGCCAGCCGTGGCGGAATCGCTGGACGCGCCCCTGAAGTTCCGCACGCTCCCGCGTCTCCACCCGCGACATCTCCTCGGCAGTGAGATGCGCGTCGGCCACCACGTCGTCGTTGATCACCCGGACACCGTCTTCGCCGATGGCGCCGAACGCGAGCTCGGGCTGATACGGGACGCCCAGCTTGCGCACCACGATCACGTCCAGCGGCGCCTCCAGCGCCCTGGCGACCTCAAAGGCCACCGGTACGCCACCACGCACCAATCCCAGCACCACGACGTCTGCACCACGCAGCGTCTCCAACCGCATACCCAATTGCCGTCCGGCGTCGCGACGATCCCAGTACTGCATCTAAAAAACCTCCTCGCGGAACCCATCCAGACTCGCCGCCCGCCCCCAACCGGCGTCAGGTCCGGAAGTCGCCGTGCTGTGAGTCTTTTGTCCACAACCGGCCGGGACCAGCCGTGCATCGGGGCCGCTCCGGGTCGAGATCCCGCACGGCCGGTTAGGTCGACGACCGCCCAGCCGGTGGTCCCGGCGCTCCCATCGCACCCCTGGCCGCAACCCCGCAAACCACGTTCATCGCGCAGGCCGCCAACGACGCGCGCACCCAAGTGCTTTCACTGGCCGGCTATGTCGTGGCCGGTGGGCTCGTCGTCGGCTTGGTGGCGACGCCGATGGTCCTCAACTGTCTCGCCTGCGCAGGCGCCGGATTGGCGAACGACTGTCGGGTAGAGGTATTGCGGCGCACTACTCCCAGTCGTATGGCCCTATCGGCGAAACCGACCGCGCGGGCATCGTCTGCTTCATGGTTTCAGGCGGCTGATCCCGAATCCGCCATGGCGCGATGGACAGCGAGGCATAAGCGATGGTGACTTGCCCGAACGGGCACGCAATCCCCGACGGCGACCAGTTCTGCCCTCATTGCGGCGTCGCAGTGATGAACGCGTCGGTGACCTGCCCAAATGGCCACATCTATCCCGAAGATCAGCGGTTCTGTCCGGACTGCGGAGCGCAGATCGCCGCTCCGTCACGGGCATCGGGTCAGGCGTCGCCGATCCAGCCGTGGTACCGGAAGAGGTGGTTCATCGCTAACGCGGGTCTGGTGGCGTTGCTGACCACCGTGGCGGTCACGCTTGCTGTCGTTGCGATAAACACCGCCGACAAGCGCCAAAGTCCGCCCGCGGCAACGCCGAACAGTTCGACGCTGATCAGGCAGTGGTGGACCGGCGTACACCGAGACATCACCGACTTGCAAGCCGCCGTCGACGATTCCCGAGTCGCGGCAAATGTGGGCAACAAAACCGCCATGGCGGCCGCCTGTCAACAGCTGCACGACATCGGCGAGGTCAAAATTCAGGCGCACATGCCCAGCCCCGACCCAGGACTGACCGCAGAAGTGCGATCGGCGATCGAAGACACGCACGAGGCGGCGCACATGTGCCTTGCGGTTGTAGACGGCTCCCTGGCATACGACGGAGGTCAGTTCCAGTCGTATCTCGACGAAGCGCTGAAGCATCTGGACGCGGCTAGAGCCATCGCCAACAGGAGCGGGTTCCAGGCCTAAGGGCGCCTTGTCGGGGCCTGCCAGCCGAAACCACAACGAATGCAGGGGTTCTCGCTTCTGACCATCACCCGGGAGGTCAGCTCCGGCGCGCCACGATCACCGGCACATGAGCGGCATGCACGATCGCGGTGCTGACGGATCCGAGCAGCATGCCCGCGAATCCCCCGCGGCCGTGGCTGCCGACCACCAGCAGCTGCGCCGATTTCGACGCCGCCAGCAAGCGCCTGGCCGGATAATCGAACACCACCGCCTGGTCCACGGTGACGTCCGGATAGCGGTCTTTCCAGCCGGCCAAGCGCTCGGCCAACGTCTCCTCGGCCGTCTCCTTGATTGCTGACCATTCCAGGTCGGCGAACTCGGGCCAATCGGCGTCACTCCAGGCGTGCATCGCGACGAGATCGACTCCGCGCCATGACGCCTCATCGAACGCGATCGCGGTGGCCAACTCAGACGTGGGCGACCCGTCGATGCCGACCAGCACGGGCGCTTCGGCTGCGTCGGCAAGCCGTGGCTCATCGTCGTGGATCACCGCCACGGGACAATGCGCGTGATGTACCAACGCGGTGCTCACCGATCCCAACAGTCCGCGCGGCAGCGCGCCCGTCCCGCGGCAACCCACCACGATCAGCTGCGCGTCCTTGGTCAGGTCCACAAGAGTGGGAACAAGCGATGACGACAAGATTTCGCTGTCGACCACCATGCGGTCGTTGTCTTCGTGGGAGACCTCGACGATGTCGATCGCGTCATCGATGATCCGGCTGGCCTGGTCCTCCTGAAATTCGCTGAAACCCTTCGGAAGCGGCGCCGGTGACAACCCCCATCCCGACCACGCCGCGATGGCGGGGTGCGCTACATGCACAATCGTGAGGGGTAGGTTGCGCATCGCAGCCTCACGTGCCGCCCACTCCACAGCGCGTCGTGAAGACGATGATCCGTCGACGCCGACGAGTATCCGGTTATGTCCCGAAAGGTCAGACACTTTTGCCTTCTTTCGCCAAATCAATGTGCGGCTCCGCTGCACATTTCTCGCAGCGAGCACGCTGCCGTCGAGGCTAGGGATGAAAACGCACCGGCACAGGAGGAGTTGGCCCCCGGCACGCCGGCCATAGGTCCTCATCGCCGAGCGCGCAGCGGGTCCCTGCGGATGATGACCTTGGCCCACGATCAACGTGACTTGCTTCCCTGCCGTCGGCGCCGTCGCCGCACCATGATCTACATCAGAACCGTCGAAAGGGAGCGGGCGATGAAGGCCAGCATGGGCGATTGGCTGGTGCTCAAGGGCACGACCGTCGGGCGGGCAGACCAGCGCGGGCTGATCATCGAGGTGCGGTCTCCGGATGGATCCCCGCCCTACGTCGTGCGGTGGCTTGACACCGGCCACCAGGCGACGGTGTTTCCGGGCCCCGACGCCACGGTGGTCACAGCCGCCGAGCAACAGGCCGCAGACGAGCGTGCACAGGCCCGGGCGGAGTCGGCACAGACTGTCATCAACCAGCACGCTGTCCACTGAGTTGGGATGAGGGCCGTGGTTACACACGCTGTCATTGCGGTCGCCGTCAGAGCCGCCGTTGTGATCACGCTGCTGCTCGCGTCGGCTGTGCGGGTGGTCAAACAGTACGAGCGTGGAGTGGAAAAGAACACCACCGTGGTATTCCCCGCGCCGCTGATGAGTGCGATCGGTGAACTCGCCGCGTTCCTGGCCCGTGAGTCAACCGCCGCGGCGGCCGGCCGATCCATCGGCGATGGACGGGCATATGCGCTCACCGAGACATCACCGGCGCCAGCCGCAGCGCCTCAATCCGAGACCGCGATCGAGGGGGGATGATGCCAGCCCTCGACAAAGCGAGAGTCTTCAACAAACACGTGCTCAACCCGTTCATGTTACGGTTGGCCGGCCGAAAGTACTGGTATGCGTCGGTGATCGAGCACACCGGCCGCCGCTCCGGGGCGCAGTACGCCACACCGGTGGTGGCCGACACGGTAGCGGGCGGTTTCATCGTGCCGTTGCCGTATGGCACCGACGTCGACTGGCTTCGCAACGTGATGGCTGCCGGGCGGGCGACCCTGCTGGTTCACGGCGAACGGTATACGGTCGCTCAGCCCCAGGTCGTCGACGCGGCGGTCGCAGCACCGCTGCTATCCCCGCACCGGCGACGCCTCTTCGCACGCTTTGGGATCGCGCACTATCTCAAGGTGAAACTCCAACAATCCAACGCCGCATAGGATTCACGATGCGCGAGGGTATTCCGCTGGGACGGGTGGCCGGCTGTCCGGTCAACCTCAACTGGACGGTGCTAGTCATCCTGTGGCTGTTCGCCTGGAGCCTGGCCGCCAGCCTGCCCCGCACCGCCCCCGGATACGCCACGGCGATCTACTGGCTTGCCGGGATCAGCGGCGCGGTGGTGTTGCTGATGTCGTTGCTGGCCCACGAGCTATCGCACGCGGCATTCGCCCGTCGCGCCGGTGTCGAGGTGTCCAGCGTGACGCTGTGGCTGTTCGGCGGCGTCACGCGGCTCGGCGGCGACGCGAAGACGCCCGGGGCCGCATTCCGCATCGCGATCGCCGGTCCTGCCATGAGCCTGCTGTTGGCGGCCGCGTTCGGCGGCGCCGTCGCGATGTGCAAGGCGGCGGGCCTTCCGGTCATCGTTGTCGCGGTCGCCGCCTGGCTCGCGGCGATCAACGTGCTGCTGGCACTGTTCAACCTCTTGCCCGGGGCACCGCTGGACGGTGGCCGTATCCTGAGGGCCTACCTGTGGCACCGCACCGGGGACGCTGCGGGCGCGGCGCTGTCGGCCGCGAGGGCCGGCCGCATCCTCGCCTTCATCCTGATCGGACTCGGTCTGGTGCAATTTGTGGCCGGCTCCGTAGCGGGCGGCGTCTGGCTGGCGTTCGTCGGAATGTTCATGTTCGTCGCGGCGCGCGACGAGGAGGCGCGGTTGGAGTCCCGGCAGTTGCTGGCCGGGGCGCGAGTCGCCGACGCGATGAGCGCCCGCCCGCGCACCGCGCCCGCCGGGATCACCGCCGAGGAGTTCATCCACCACTATCTGCTGGGCGGCCCGCACTCCGCCTATCCCGTCACGGGGCCGGACGGATCGGTGAGGGGAATGATCACGCTGACGCAATTGCGCCGTGTCGCACCGGATCAGCGCACCACCACATTGGTAGCGGACATCGCGACGCCGCTGAACAAGGTCATCACCGCCGCACCCGGTGAGCCGTTGACCACGCTGCTCGAGCGCATGGCAGCAGCATCCGACAGGCGCGCGCTGGTGCTCGACGCGGGCCGCGTTGTCGGCATCGTCACCGCGACCGACATCGCAAAGCTGCTTGACGTACGCAAACTCGCTGTCTCGTAATGAGACCTCGTAACCTAGCGCCGTCCACCCAACGATTGGTCAGCGCCGCGCTTGGATCAACTTCCGAAGCCTTTGCGCGGCAGCAACTATCAACACAACCGACGTCGGTTACGATCGCCGCGCCACGATGACCGGCGTGCGGGAGTGCGCACCCCTAACAGTCACGGCAAGGGGCTTTCGGCCCACGGTCGGCGATCCTGAAGCATGAGATCACCGGGTAACAGGTCCTCAACGGTAAGGCCGCGTCATCGCCGGAGCCGGCCGCAAATAGCCGGGTCCCCGTTGCAGACGACCAATTGTGATACCCGCAGAGTCGAACGGCCCTAGAACGCATTACGTCGTGGCTTTAGCTTCGCAGTACTGGCGCGAACGGAGGGCGGATCGAGCATGAAGGTGGCCGACCGGCCGCGAAGGCGTGCCATGGCGCGGGCCGGCGAGCGGGTCCTGGTCAGGGGCGACTCGCCGGCGACGCGCTGGATCGCCAGCGTGGCGGTGCTGTGCATCCTGGGCTGGCTGATCGTTCTGTGTGTTCGCGAGCACCAACCAGCCGACTGGCACGGCGCCGGCCGGTTGGGTTGGGTGCTGGCCCTATTAGCGGCGGCGGTACTGATCGCCGCGGTACCGCTTTGGGTCGGCCGGTGACCGCGCGGCACGCGCTCGCCGCGGCGGCGGTGTTGTCCGCCTGCATGGCCGCGCATCTGCTGTCGTTTTATTCGCTGGGATACGTGCTGCTCGCCGGCACCGGATGGGCGCTGATGTGGCCCACCACGGCGACACCGCAGCCGGATGCATTGCCGCGGGTGTGGGCGCTCGTCGACGCCACCTGCGGAGATCCGCTGGCGCCGTTCGCGATGCAAACACCGAAGAGTTACCACTTCAACGCCGCGGGCACCGCGGTGCTCGCCTATCGCACGCGGCTGGGGTTCGCCGTGGTAAGCGGTGACCCGATCGGCGATGACGCCGCTTTCGGTCAGCTGGTGGCCGACTTCACCGAGATGTGCCGCCGTCGGGGGTGGCGCATCATCGTATTGGCCTGCAGCGAGCGGCGTCTCGCATTGTGGCACCGAAGGGTGCGACGGCCGACGATGCTCAAGGTGCCGATCGGCCATGACGTCGTCATTGACGTGCAACGGTTCACGATGGTGGGGCGCCGATTCCGCAATCTGCGCCAAGCCGTCCAACGCACCCGCAATTGCGGCATCAACACCGAAATCGTTGACGAACAACGGCTCGATGCGGTGCTCGCCGCCGAACTGGCCGAGGTGCTGCGCTCCTCCCACCGCGGCTCGCGCACCGAACGCGGGTTCTCCATGAATCTCGATCGTGCGCTCGAAGGTCGCTACCCGGGAATCAAGCTGATCATCGCGCGTGATCGCCAGGCCCGGGTGCAGGGCTTTCACCGCTACGCCACCGCCGGACACGGATCCGACGTCACGCTCGATGTGCCGTACCGCCGCCCGGATGCCCCCAACGGGATCGACGAGCGGCTCAGCGTCGACATGATCGCCGATGCGAAAGCCCACGACGCGCAGCGGCTCTCGTTAGCATTCGCGGCGTTCCCCGAAATCTTCGGCAACAAGAACCGCGGTCCGCTTCACCGCGTCTTCTACCGGCTGATCCATCTACTCGACCCGCTGATCAGACTCGAGTCGCTCTACCGTTACCTGCGCAAGTTCCACTCACTCGGCGAGCGGCGTTACGCCCTGCTGTCGGGGCATCACGTCCCGGCCGCCCTGATCGTGCTGTTGTCATTGGAGTTCGTGCCGCGCCGTCGCCGTCGCGGCGGCCGGTTGGCACGCCTGGCCCGCCGGCCATCGGCTGACGCCCTACCGGTGCGGTCCTGAAACCGTTCCTCACAGTTCGATCAACGGTGTGGTCCAGTGGATGTGCGTGCCGCCGCCGGGCGGTGACGTGATGTCGCACGTGCCCCCGAGCTGTTCGGCGCGGCGCCGCATGTTCTCCAGGCCGCTGCGGCGCTGGTTATCTGCCGGGATACCGCGGCCGTTGTCGATGATGTCAAGGGTGAGTTCGTCACCGACGCCGACCTCGACCGTGAGGCTCGTGGCGCCCGAGTGGCGCACGACGTTGCTGACCGCTTCGACGATCACGGCTTCGGCGTGATCGCCCAGTTCAGATCCAACAACGATCAGCGGCCCCGAGATGCGCAGTGTCGTGGCGATGTCGCGGTCACGGGTCAGGTCGGCGACGGCGTCCTGGATTCGTTGTCGAAGACCGCCGGCGAGTCCGGCCCGGCCCTGCAGGTTGAAGATCGTCGTGCGGATCTCGTTGATGATGTCCTGCACGTCGTCGACGGTCTGGGTCAGCCGCTGGATGGCCGGCGGGGAATGCACCCGGGCGATGGTGCCCTGAAGGTCCATGCCCATCGCGAACAATCGCTGAATGACCTGGTCATGAAGATTGTGCGCGATGCGCTCGCGGTCGGACAGAACGCTCAACTCCTGTTGGCGTTCGCGCGCATAGGCCAGTGTCAACGCGATCGCGGCGTGGTCGGCGAAGTTGCTGACCAGCTCCAGATACCCGGTGTCGAACGGGGGCTGTTCGGCGTTGCGGGCCACGGCGATCACGCCGAGCACGGTGTTGTTTGCACGTAGCGGCATCACGATCGCCGGGCGCTCCCCGACATCGGTGAACGCCTGGATCGGGCGCCGGAACGACTCGGTGATCAGCGGCGTGCCGGAGCGGAAAACCCCACCGGTGGTTGAGCCCTCCACCGGAACCCGCTGGCCGAGCACCTCGTCGGCGTACACGCCCACCGCAGCGGACACCACAAGCGTGTCGACCTCCTGCGGCGGCAGGTCGCCGTCCTCGGGAATAAGCAGTATCGCCTGCTCGGCCTCGGTCAGTCGCCGTGCCCGTTCGACGATCAGCTTCAACGGCTGCGCGACGGGCCGATCGCCGGACAGAAGTGCCGTGGTGATCTCGCGGCTGGCCTCGGTCCACTCGGCCGAGACACGCACGCGTTCAAACAGTTGCGCGTTATTGATGGCGACCGCCGCGGCTGACGCCAACGCTCGAGCGGTGATCTCGTCCGCCTCGGTGAACCCTCGACCCGGTCGGTCGTCGGCGACGTACAGGCTGCCGTACACGTTGCCGCGAATCACGATCGGAACGCCGAGGAAAGCACGCATCGGCGGGTGGTGCTCCGGGAATCCGACCGCGGCCGGGTGTTGCGTCAAGTCATCTAGACGCAGCGGCTCCGTTCGATCAAGCAACAGCCCCAAGACACCCTTGCCCGCCGGCAGCCGACCGACCAGGCGCACGGTTTCAGGGTCCATTCCGGTGTGGACGAAGGAGGCCAGGGTGCCGTCCGGCGCCCAGACTCCCAGGGCGCTATAGCGGGCCCCGGTCATGCTCATCGCGGAAGTGATGATGTGGTGCAGCGTGGCGTCCAGCTCCAGATCGGACCCGATTTCGACCGCAAGCTGCACCAGCTGCCCCATCTGGTCGCGGGCCGCCACCAGCTCGTCGAGCTGCGCGTGCATCTTGCCGATGAAATCCGGCGCGCGCATGCCGAATAATGTTGATTCATCTTGACCGCGGTTCACGGCGCTCTCCGGCTTCCACTTTCAGCCCAAGGCAACTGTACGCCCGCCAAGCCGGGCGCATTGAGGTTAATGCTACTTGTTAGCGGTCAGCGGGCGCGCCGCGCCTGGCTAGCGTCGACAGCACATCCTGCCTGGGCCTCGACCAGGCGTTTAACCCCCAACAGCAAACCCCGGGTCAGCAGCGCGGTGACCGGTCGAACCAGTTCGATTCCCAGCACCTCACCGGGATGACGCAGCCGGAGCCGGCCGCGCGCGATCAGCCGGCAGCGGTCCTCCCAATGCGGTACGAGGTGCAGAGACCACACCGCTTCCCACCGGAACGCGGGCGGCGCCTGCCGCAACACGATCGACTTTTCCGGCACCAGCTGTGCGACCGGCAGCGCGATGCCGCCGGACAGACCCAGCCAGCCGCGCGGCACCAACCGGATCATGTCTCCGGGGGCCAGCCGCTGCCATTCCGGATGGATGCGGTCGGCGTTACGGATGTGCAGGCCGATCAGGTTCTCCAGCACTTCGTAGCTGTATAACCCGCCCCGATCCTGGCCCAGCTGCAGCAGCCACGGCCAGATCGCCTTTGCCGGCGCGTCGACCCACACAGCCTCGGTGGTCTGCACCGCGGGATCGCTCACCAGCTCGTCGCCGGGCAGTCGCAACTGACAGTCGTCCTTGGTCGCGCCCCAATTCCGGTAATACCGCCTGGCCGCATACAACACACCGGCCAGTAGGGTCATCCTTCGGAAGGTGTTGGCCATGGCATGAGTCTGTGGACGAACGCACCCAATCCTGTAGGGCCGGTGGTCCTTTGCCCGCGGCCATTAGACCTTGCCCGCGGCGCGGCGCAGCGGCGAAGGCCACCGCGAATAGCGGCGAACGGCCCGGTCAGGCGGGACTTCGTTCTCTACCAGATGATTTGGGAAAGTGGTCTGATTCGAATCATCAGATAGCCATTACCGAGGAGCATCACATGAGTAGTCTTCCTGCGCAGCGTCAGCCCCGGTCGCTGTGGCCGGATTTCGCCGAATTGTTCGCCGATTTCGGGTTGCGCCCGATGCATGGCACTCAGGCCATGCGGCTGGAGGATGAGATGAAGGAGGGCCGCTACGAAGTCCGGGCCGAGCTACCCGGGGTCGACCCGGCCAAAGATGTCGACATCACGGTGCGGCAGGGTCGGCTGACCATCAGGGCCGAGCGGAGCGAAAAAAAGGAATCCGGCGGCCGTTCCGAGTTCTCCTACGGCTCGTTCGCCCGCACGGTGTCGTTACCGACCGGGGCCGACGAGGACGACATCACGGCCACCTACGACAAGGGCATCCTCACCGTCTCGGTCGCGGTGAAAGAACCCAAGCCGGCCGAGAAGCGCATCCAAGTCCAATCGGGCAACTGACCGGATTGCCGGTGGTCCCGGGGCACCCCGTCCCCGGGACCACCACCCAATCCCCGAGGACGGCAATGAATCAACCTGATTCCACGCCCGACGCAAAGGCGTGGACCGTAGCGGTGTCGATCGACGAACGCGCCAAGCGCACCCAGGCCAAGGCCAAACTGCACTGGCGCGGTCACCAGCTGACCGGAATCGGGATCGCCCGGCGCAACCCCGCCGACCCCAACATCGCCGAAATCGGCGACCAACTCGCGGTCGCGCGGGCCCTGTCCAACCTGGCCGATCAGTTGTTCGCCGCAACGGCGTCCGATATCCACGCGGTTACCCACGAGCCCGTGGTGATCGTGCATTAGACGCCACCACAAGCCCAAAGATGGAGGAGCGCAATGACTCAAGCGGCACGCCGGGTCGGTCGCACGCCCCGGCGCGTGTTTCGCGACCGGCGCGAAGCCGGGCGCATCCTGGCCGGGCTGCTCGGCGCGTACCGCGGGCGCGACGACGTGGTGGTGCTGGGATTGGCGCGCGGCGGAATTCCGGTCGCATGGGAGGTGGCGGCCGCGCTGCAAGCGCCGCTCGATGCGTTCGTGGTGCGCAAGCTCGGCGCCCCCGGGCATGAAGAGTTCGCGGTCGGCGCGCTGGCCAGCGGCGGCCGGGTTGTCGTCAACGACGATGTGGTGCGGGCAATGCGCATCACCCCACAGCAGCTGCGCGACGTCGCCGAACGGGAGGGCCGTGAGCTCATCCGCCGTGAACAGGTATACCGCGATGGACGGCCGCCCGCCCAGGTGGCCGGCAAGACCGTGATTCTCGTCGACGACGGGTTGGCCACCGGCGCCAGCATGCTGGCCGCGGTGCAGGCGCTGCGCGAGGCCGAACCCGCAGAGATTGTCATCGCGGTGCCCGCTGCTCCGGAATCGACCTGCCGCGAGTTCGCCGGAATCGTTGACGATGTCGTGTGCGCGACGATGCCGACGCCGTTCCTCGCCGTGGGCGAATCGTTCTGGGACTTCAGCCAAGTCAGCGATCAGGAGGTGCGCCAGCTGCTGGCCACACCTACCGCCGTGCCGGCGCCGACGGTGCGCAAGGAGTCGGCGGCCGACGTGATCCGCAAAATCGCTGTCGATGCCCCCGACGGTGTGCCGGCGCGTACGGCGCTCGCGGACCTGATCGGCGACGCGCGCATCGTGCTGATTGGGGAGAGTTCCCACGGCAGCCGGGAGTTCTACCAGGCCCGCGCCGAGATCACGAAGTGGTTGATCGAGGAGAAGGGCTTCGGCGCGGTGGCCGCCGAGGCTGACTGGCCCGACGCGTATCAGGTCAACCGGTACGTCCGCGGTATCGGCCCCGACACCACTCCAGAAGAGGCGCTGCGCGGCTTTGAGCGGTTCCCGGCATGGATGTGGCGCAACGTGGTGGTGCGTGACTTTGTCGACTGGCTGCGCGGGCACAACGACCGCGCCGTCGCCGATGGCCAGCGTCCCGCGGGTTTCTACGGCCTGGACCTCTACAGCCTGCACCGTTCCATGCGTGAGGTGATCGCCTTCCTCGAGGGTGTCGACCCCGTGGCCGCGGCGCGGGCACGGGAACGGTACGCCTGCTTTGACCACGCGTCGGCCGACGACGGCCAAGCGTACGGATTCGCCGCGGCGTTCGGCGCCGGCATCTCGTGTGAGCGCGAGGCGGTCGAGCAGTTGGTCGAGATGCAGCGCGACGCGCTTCGTTACGCCCGCCGGGACGGGCTGTTGGCCGAAGATGAGCTGTTCTACGCCCAGCAGAATGCCCAGACCGTCCGCAACGCGGAGGTCTACTACCGCGCGATGTTCGCCGGCCGGGTCACGTCTTGGAACCTGCGCGACACGCACATGGCGCAGACATTGGGCGCACTGCAGACCCACCTGACTCGGCGCGCCAACGTTGAGCCGGCCCGAATTGTCGTGTGGGCGCACAACTCTCACGTCGGTGATGCCCGCGCAACAGAAGTCGCCGCGGATGGTCAGCTGACGCTGGGCCAGCTGGTCCGCGAGCGCTACGGCGACGACTGCCGGCTAATCGGCTTCAGCACCTACACCGGCACGGTGACCGCCGCCAGCGAATGGGGCGGGGTTGCCGAACGCAAAGTGGTCAGGCCGGCGCTCAACGGCAGCGTCGAGGAGCTGTTCCACGAGACTGCCCGACCGACGTTCATGGTCCCGATGCATGACCCCGCCGCCGCCGACGCGCTCGACGTTCCCCGTCTCGCGCGGGCGATCGGCGTCATCTATCAACCGTCGACCGAACGCCAGAGCCACTACTACCACGTGCGGCCCGCCGAGCAGTTCGACGCGATCATCCACATCGAAAACACAACGGCGCTCGAACCGCTCGAATACACCAGCGTGTGGGCCGCAGGCGAGACACCGGAAACCTATCCGACCGGGCTCTAACGGACCCATCTAGCACTAAGCGCCGGCGAGCGGCTGGCCAACGACGACGTCGAAGCCACGGACCACGATCACCGGAACGCGGGCGCAGTGGGCCACCGCCCGGCGACCAGAATGTCAAAGGTCAGCGTCTGTATGACGACTCCTCAGCCGCACGCCGTCACCAACGTCCGTGGTCAGTCCAGCTAGCTCACCCCACGTCACCGCCGAGCCGCCCTCCGACTGTGACGATGCCGACGGTGCTGACGGCGTTGTCCTGACCGGAACGAAGGTCGGCGTCAGCGCTGGCGCGCCACGATGACCGGCGTGTGCGCGGCATGCACGACGGCGCTGCTGACCGATCCGAGCTGCATTCCGGCGAATCCGCCGCGGCCGTGGCTTCCGACCACAACCAGCTGGGCCGAGCCGGAGCGCTCGAGAAGGTAGCGGGCGGGAGCATCGCCGACGACCTCGCGCCGCACGGTGACGTCCGGGTAGCGTTCCTGCCAGCCGGCCAACCGCTCCGCGAGGATTTCCTCGGTCGTGGCTGCGATTGCCGACCAGTCCGCGAGGGTTTCCTCGGTCGTGGCTGCGATTGCCGACCAGTTCAGATCCGGAATGTCCGGCCAATCGGAGTCGCTCCAGGCGTGCAGGGCGACGAGATCGACGCCGCGCCAGGAGGCTTCATCGAACGCGATCGCGGTGGCCAGCTCCGATGCCGGAGAGCCGTCGATGCCGACGAGAACCGGCGCATGTGACTTCGGGAGGGGTATCTCGTCGTGAATGACCGCGACGGGGCAGTGTGCGTGGTGGATCAACGCGGTGCTGACCGAGCCGATCAAGGCGCGGCTGAACGCTCCCTGGCCGCGACACCCCACCACGGTCATGTGCGCGTCTTTGGTGAGGTCGACGAGGGTGGGCACCAACGGGGCGAACACCACCTCGGTGTTGATCTGCAGCTCTGAGCTTTGCAAAGCGGCGGACTTCGCGGTGTCAACGGCGTGGTTCACGACGTTCGCGGCTTCCACGTTTTGCCACTCGCCGAACTCGGCGGGCAATGGAGTGGATGCCATGCCCACTCCCCCCCAGCCCCCCACAAGGGGCGCGACCACGTGTGCGACGGTGAGCGTGACGTTGCGCATCTCGGCCTCCCGGGTGGCCCACCGCACCGCCAGTTCGGAAGACGGGGAACCGTCCACGCCGACCAGGACTCCCCGATGCGCTGCATGATTCGCCATTTCGTCTTCCTCCCTGCACGCTCGCCACACCACTGAATGCTCCCATCGAGACGCATCCAGACGCTTCGATCCGGCTGATCACACGACGCTAGCGGACGCGTCGCCGCGGGTGAGGAGGCGTTGGTCACCGTTATCGCGGGTCATAGGTCGCCTGCCGGCGACAGGCGGATCCCGGCGGTGGGGAAACCGGACAGGCCGTTTAAACCTGTTGCCGCCGAGGCGAAGCGCCCTCGGCATCGGGACCTCCTACCCTTGTGCCGAGGCGATGATCGCGGTGTGATCCAGGGTGCGGACAACCGCAGGATGCCGACAGCCACAGCAGAAGCGGAGCTACGCCATGCGAACCACATACCATCAGCGGCTATCCGAGCTGACCAACCAGCTCGCCGAGATCTGCGGCTTGGCCGGCGTGGCCATGATGAACGCGACCGAGGCGCTGCTGCAGGACGACGTGACGCGAGCCGAGCAGGTGATCGGGGGGTATGAGAATTTCGCCGCGATGAAGGACCGTGCCTGGCGATCCGCCTTCGATTTGCTGGCGTTGCAGCAGCCGGTGGCAGGTGAGCTACGGACCGTGTTCGGTGCGATCGAAATCATCGCCGACCTCGAGCGGATGGCAGCGCTGGCTGTGCACATCGCCAAGATTGCCCGGCGGCGCCATCCGGAATCGGCCGTGCCTGAAGAGGTCACGGGCTACTTCGCCGACATGGGTCGGGTCGCAGCGGAAATGGCTGACAGCGCCAGGAAGGTAGTGCTGTCCGGCGATCCTGATCAGGCCGCCGCGCTGCGCGACACGGACGACGCCATGGACGATTTGCACCGCCGGCTTCTCGCTGTGCTGCTGGACGGTCAGTGGCGACACGGGGTGCCGACGGCCGTGGACGTGGCGCTGCTGAGCCGCTTCTACGAGCGGTTCGCCGACCACGCCGTTGAGATAGGCCGGCGGGTGGTGTTCGCGTCGACCGGCACTCTCCCAGCGGGACAGGAGATTTCGACGTACTAGGGCGACGACGCCGTTGGCCGGCAGACGATGCTGAACACCGCCGGGCGCGCCGGGGTGACAGATTCGTGTCGATGCCCGGTGCAAGCAGGCCTTTGGCACCTGGAGTCGGCGACGGATGCGGCGCAGCCGGCGACCAACGGTCCTCCGGCCCTACGGCCCCGAGGAGGCGGAAGATTTGTTGGCAGAGCGCTTCGCCCGCGGTGAGATCGACGAAGACGAGTACTTGCGCCGGGCTGCCTTGTTGCGCGAACATCGGTGAGCCGGCAATGATTTCCCATCGGCTGAGGCTGCTCCTGATTATTGTCCTCGCCAGTTACGCCGCAGCCAGCTAACGTCACCGGACTGGCATCACGCCGATGCCCAATATCGCGGAGCCTCAGGAACTATCGGTCGGCCGCACGTCTGACCGCCAGAGTACGAATGGCGCCCAACCGGGGTCCAACGGCCCTGTCAGATACCGTCGCCGTCGATAATGTCGATGTCAGCGGCACGTCCGTGCGGACCGCCGTGGAAGCCATCGCCCCAAGGAGGACGCGATGAACCGCATCGACAATGCTTCCAAGTCGGTGATCGTTGGCATCGATGGTAGTGCGGCGGCAATCGATGCCGCGAAATGGGCGGTCGACGAGGCAATCAGCAGAGACGTTCCCCTCCGCCTTATCTACGTCAGCCCGTTGACGCAGGCGGGGGCAAAGCCTGGCAATTTTCTGTCGACAACCGAGTATGGCGAAGCAGCGCTGCGCTTTGCCGAGGGCGACCTACACGCGCTGGCCAAACCGGTGAAGATCGAAACGGCCATTCTGCGCGGCAGACCCGACGAGGTGCTGATCGAAGAGTCGCGTGAAGCGGCGCTGATATGTGTGGGATCGGTGGGAATGGGCTTAACCCCCAAGACGCAAGTCGGCCCGGTAGCGGCTGCGGTGGCCAAAGGCGCGCACTGTTCGGTCGGCATCGTCCGACCCGGCAACGGCGTGGAAACAACGGAACCCGGATGGATCGCCACCGTGCTCAACGACGAGCCGGACAATGATGCGGTGATTCACCGGGCCATGCAGGAGGCACGACTGCGCAAGGCGCCGGTGCTGCTGGTCGATCGGCGCGAAGACAGTTGGCTGAGACGGTACCCCGACGTGCACGTACAGATCGCCGCCGCTCGCCCCGGACCGACACGCATGGACGAAAACCGCGGTGACCGACTTGATCTGGCCGTCGTCGGCCGAGCTGAGTCCGATTGCGTCGCCCGACTCGTCGCACCGAATTGTCATCCTGTTCTCGGTAACGCCAACTGCTCGCTGCTGGTGGTCCGCGAATGACGGCGCAAGGAAGGTCAGGATGCAAAACCCGTTGACCCCGCTATCTGTGGTGGTGGGCATCGACTTCTCCAAGGCGGCGGTCCAGGCGGCGCTCTGGGCGGTGGACGAGGCGGTCAGCCGCGACGTCCCGCTGCACCTTGTTTACGCCATCGATGAGCACGATTCGGCCGATCCCGAGACCGCCGCCCGCGAGTTCGCCGCCGCAGAGGTCGCCGTACGCGACGCCGTGATCGCCGTGCAAGCCACCGATAAACCCATCAAGGTGGAAGCGCAGATCGTGCAGGCGCCACCCGCGCCCACGCTCGTCGAGCTGTCCCGGTCTGCCGCCATGGTGTGCGTCGGCGCAATCGGCCTGCACCATGTTCAGCCGCACGGGGTTGGTTCCACTGCTGAGATCCTCGCCACCACCGCTCGCTGTCCGGTCGCAGTGATCCGCGGGCACTACAGCCCGGCGCGCCATGATCGATGGATCGTCGTGCACGCCGACGAGTTGCCCGACGACGGAGTCGTCTTGGAGCGTGCGATGGAGGAAGCGCGCCTGCGCGGTGCCCCGCTGCGGGTGGTCAGCTGTCCCCGATCAGTGGCCGGTGGTCATGACGATCAACGGTCAACCGCCGACGGCAGCCGCCAAATCTCGGCGCAACTCCGCCGCCGGTTGCAGAAGTGGAGTCGACAATATCCCGACGTCGACGTGGAACTCGTGGCCGCGCACAACAGCATCCTGGGCTACCTGGTCGAAAACGACCACGACACCCAATTAGTGGTGGTGAGTGCACGCAATCGCCATGACATGAAACAACTTCTGGGCCACACCGGCAACGCCGCCCTTCAGCACACCGACTGCTCCATGCTGGTGGTCGACCACCACCGAGGCTGAGGTAGCCAACCGACCAAGGTGTGCTAGACCGCGCCTCCGGCACTCACAACCCCGCCTGGTGTTCCACCACGGCCAGCGACAACACGAAGAAGGCCGTCGACCGGCAGCGCCTCGCCCGGGCCCACCACGATCGTGTCGCCGACCGCCACGTCGCCGATCGGAATTTCCTCAATGCCTGCGGGTGTGCGCCGGCGCGCGGTGCGGGGTGCATGCTCAAGAAGCGCCGGAAGGTCTTTGGTCGCCCGCCGCTGCGCGGCAGCCTCAAGTGTTTGCCCGGTTGCCAGCATCACACCGATCAGCGCACCGGCGAGATACTCGCCCACAGCCAGCGCACCGACAAGTGCCAAAACGGCGATAAGGTCAACCCCCACCCGCCCGCGGCGCAGCGCGGTGATCACCCACCAGAGCGCCCGGCAGGATCGCGGCGAACGTGCCCACCGCCCAGCACATGTCAGCCAGCGGGCGCGACCCGACCAGCCACGCCGTACCGCCGGCAATCAGCGCGCAGATCGTCACGACGAGCAGCACAAGGCTGACTGCCCTCGACAAACGCTCGGTGAGCCCGGCCACGGCCCTTAGCGTGGGCCGCCGGCAGGGTCCTCGGACAGGGCCTTCCGGCCTTGGTCCCGGCGACTCAATGCCCCAGATCAGGCAATTACGCGGTTTCTGCCGTCCGGCAAGAACACAATGAATTCGACCTGAACAGCGATCCTCGCCGGCCGACGCTGGCGAGCCATGGAAGAGACACAAATGAGCGCCAGCACCTCCCCCGCCCTCGATACCTACGCGCCGAACCTGGCGGCGTTGTTCTTCGACCGGGTCAGCGCCTCGCCTGACATCGAGGCGTTTCGATACCTGCAGGAGGGCCAGTGGGTTTCGGCCAGCTGGCAACAGGCCGCCGAGCGGGTCGAGCCGCTGGCGGCCGGGCTGCTGGCCCTGGGCATCGAGCCCGAGCAACGGGTCGGCATCGCGTCGGCCACCCGATACGAGTGGATCCTGGCCGATCTGGCGGTCATGTGTGCCGGCGCGGCGACCACCACCGTGTACGCGAACACCAACGTGGCCGACACCGCCTACATCCTGGCCGACTCCGGATCACGGGTCGTGTTCGCCGAGAACGCCGATCAGCTCGCCAAGCTCACCGCGCGCCGCGCGGAGCTGCCCGAGGTCGCCAAGGTGGTCCTGTTCGACGGCACCGCCGACGGCGACTGGGTGATCACCCTGGACGACCTGGCTGAACTTGGCGCCAAACATCTGCTCGAGCATCCGTCGTGCGTGCGCGATACCGCGGACGCCATCGGCGCCGAACAGTTGGCGACGCTGATCTACACGTCGGGCACCACCGGGCGGCCGAAGGGGGTCCGGTTGAGCCACGGGGCCTGGGTGTATCAGGGTGCCGTGGTCGCCGCGATGGACCTGATGGGTGAGCAGGACCTGCAGCTGCTGTGGTTGCCCCTGGCCCACGCATTCGGCAAGGTGCTGATCGCTGCGCAGCTGGCCTGCGGATTCCGAAGCGCGATCGACGGCCGCGTCGACAAAATCGTGGAGAACACCGCCGTGGTCCAACCCACCTTTATGGCCGCCGCCCCCCGGATCTTCGAAAAGGCGCATGCGCGCATCCTCACCACCCAACAGGAAAAGGGAGGTGCCGCGGCCAAACTATTCGACAGGGCGTTCGCCGTCGGGCTGGAGGTGGACCGTCGCCGACGGGCCGGGCAGCAGGTGCCATGGCGAATGAAGCTGCAGCACAGGCTGTTCGACCGCCTGGCGTTCAGCAGAATCCGCCAGCTGTTCGGGGGCGGCATCCGGTTCTTCGTGTCCGGCTCGGCGCCGCTGAACCACGACATCGCCGACTGGTTCCATGCCGCCGGCCTGCTGATCCTGGAAGGCTACGGGCTCACCGAGTCGGCGGGCGGCGGGTTCATCAACCGCCCCGACCACTACAAGCTGGGCACTGTCGGTCTGCCCTTCGACGGCACGTCGGTGCGGATCGGCGACGACGGAGAGGTCCAAATGCGCAGCCCCGACCTGATGGCGGGCTACCACAACATGCCCGAGGCCACCGCCGCGGCGTTCACCGAAGACGGCTGGCTGCGCACCGGAGACAAGGGCAGCCTGGACGACGACGGCTTCCTGACCATCACCGGCCGTATCAAGGACATGTTCAAGACCTCGGGCGGCAAATACATCGTGCCGCCGGCCATCGAGGCGAAGTTCGTTGCGCTGTGCCCATACGCCAGCCAGTTCCTGGTCTTCGGCGAGGGCCGCAATTTCTGTGTGGCGCTGATCGCGCTGGACGCCGATGTGATGGCCGGCTGGGCCGACGACCACGGCCTGGCGGGTGCTGCGTATGCCGAATTGGTTGAGTCGCCGGCGGTGCACGACTTGATCGACGAATACATCGGCAAGCTCAACGCCGAGCTCAACCGGTGGGAAACGATCAAGAGGTGGGCGCTGCTCGACCACGACCTGTCCATCGAGCAGGGTGAGCTCACCCCGTCGCTGAAGGTGAAGCGGGCCGTCGTGGCCGCGAACAACAAGGCGCTTCTCGACTCGTTCTACGCCTGACGTCACCGACGAATCGGCTGCCGATGCCGCGATTTGACCGCGAGCGGGCTTAGCGGTCAGTGATCCCCTGGTCCGGCGGGTCGATCGAGTTTCGAGGCGAAAACGGCGGCTTGGGTCCGCCGTTCCATGCCGAGCTTGGCCAGCAACCGCGACACGTAATTCTTCACGGTCTTCTCGGCCAGGAACATCCGGGCGGCGATCTGTTTGTTGGTCAGGCCCTCACCCAACAACGCGAGCAGGGTGCGTTCCTGGTCGGTGAACTCGGACAAGAGGTCGGTCTCTTTGGTTCCGTGGCGCAGCTTCTCCATCAGCGCAGCCGCGGCCCTGCTGTCGAGTAGCGACTTGCCCGCACCCACATCCCTGATCGCGCTCGCCAATTCGAGCCCCTTGACGTCTTTGACGACATAGCCGCTCGCCCCGGCGAGGATGGCATCAAGCATCGCCTCGTCGGTTGTGTAGGACGTCAACATCAGGCAACGCAGATCGGGCATCTCGGAGAGCAGATCACGGCAGAGTTCGACCCCGTTGCCGTCGGGCAACCGCAGGTCGAGCACGGCCACGTCCGGTTTCACCGCCGGAATCCTCGCCTTTGCTTCGGCGACGGAGCCCGCTTCCCCGACGACTTCCAGGTCGGGGGTGTTATGAAGCAGCTCGGCCAAGCCGCGGCGGACCACCTCATGGTCATCGACTAAGAAAACCTTCACTGCCGCAGTCCCTTCCTTTAGACGTGGGCGTAGTAAGCGACACAGTATCGCCCGCACCGTTGATCTGACATGGCGGCAGCGAAGGGTGTGGACCAATAGCGAGAAACTGAGGACCGATGTCCCTAAGCACGGCAGCCGCAGATCTCGTTAGCTGGTGTTAGCCGCGGTATCGCGGTGCGCGATCATCAGGGAGGGCGGACCATGCGCCAGACGGTTACCTCCGCTACGCCGTGGTAACGGTGTTCGTCGTCGACGACGACCAGCGGGTGCGTCGCGCGGTGTGCGACCTGCTCGACGGCGATCCCGACCTGACTGTCGTCGGGGTGGCCGGCTCGGCCGCCGATGCCCTGGAACGGATTCCCACCGCCGCGCCCGACGTGGCGGTGCTGCCGGTGCGCCTACCCGACGGCAACGGCATCGATTTGTGCCGCGCTCTCTTGGCGAGCTCTCCTGGTTTGTGCTGCCTGATGATGGCCGGGTATTTGTCGGAAGAGACGATGCTCGACGCGATGCTGGCCGGTGCCAGCGGCTATCTTGTCAAAGACCTCAAAACCACGCAGCTGCCAGGCGTGATCAAAGATATCGGCGCCGGCAAGTCGCTGCTGGACAACCGGGGAATGGCCGCCCTGATGAAACAATTTAGCGCCCGCACAGCTCAGGCGACACGACCCCGCCACCGCTACCCACCCGCCGGCGGTTCCAGCCTCGACTGACCCGCGTTTTGGAATCGGTTGCACCGCAGCGGGTCCCGTTATCAGCCACGTCGTCAGGTCACCTCGCCGCCGGCTCCAGACACTCGACCACGTCCTCCAATGGCCGGCGCGGAGTCGCCGGGAGCGGATCGGCGTCCACCGGCGCCCAGCCGATGCGCAGCAGCATCTGCGGAAACCCGCTGTCGCCGAACACGTCATCACGGACCGCAGCGCGAGTTTTGGCGATCTCGAGCGGCTCGGTCACCGGGCAGCTTGACAGCCCCCGTGCGGTGGCGGTCAGCAGTACCAGGCTCGTGGCCTCGCCGGCGCGCAGCCACGAGAGCGGGGTGTCGTCTTTGGTGCCCAGCGCCACGACCGCGGCGTTGTCGTCTTCCGGCGCCGTCGATGGCGGCTGCGACAGCAGCGGACCGGCGAACACCCGCGCCGGAATCGGCGCCGTGGGATCCGACTGCGGCGTGTTGCGCGCCGGGACACCGGCCAGCGACGCATGCCGCCCACTCCACATCGTCAACTCGGTCAGGTAGTCGTGGTCGGTTGCATGCTGCCAGACCGCTTGCGCCACAATATGTTGCAGATCCGGCAGCGACTCGATACGACGCAGCATCACGCCTGCGCGTGCGGCGCGGGCGCCCATCAGCGCGATCTCGGCGGTGGGCACCGGCCAGTGACTGTAGCGGCGCCGGTCGGTGCGCCGGCGCGGGATCGCCGCGGCCAGCGTGACGTCAAGCTCGGTGGCCGGGTGGCGATAGACCTCGATCGCGGCGAGGTGATCCGGCTCGGCCGGGTTGGGGAAGCGGTGCACCTTGGACTGCCATCCCAGCGCCGCCAGGGCGACCACGCAGTGGTGAAGGGACGTGCCGCAACTCAGCATCAGATCGCGGCGGTCCGGGTCGGTGTGGGGCAGCTGCCTGTCCGGATCGGCGTACAGATGCAGGCTGCGCAACCCTACCCGCCACCGCCACGGTTGGGAGTTGTGGACGGAGGGCGCACGAGTCGCCAGCGACAGCACGGTCCGGATCGTGTCGGGATCCGGGAAGTGAGCGCTCATGTTATCCGCCTCTTTCTGTAGGAGATCCGCTTACTTTCAGGGTCCCGGTAGGCAGCCTCACAGGGGTAGAGACGAAAGCCCCCGCCTTGGCGGCGTTAGCGAGCCGTTGGCATCGTGCCGAAAGGCCCAAAGTCCCCGGCGTTCAGTGCGCGCGTTCGCAAGTGTCGGCAACCGCCCGGGCCGGAACGTCGGGCCGCCATGAGCGCAACGACCCCAGCAGCGCGTTCTTCTTGTAGTGATGCTGCACCATCCGCCGCAGGATGCTGTCCAGGGCGGTCAGCGCCTCGTCGATGTAGGGGCCCTTGTTGAGCATTGCGCATTCGGCTCGCTCACTCATCGCGGCGTCACTGATCTCGGCGCGCGTGGGGTTACCCGTTTTCGCGAGCTGCTCGAGAACCTGGGTAGCCCAGATCACCGGCAGATGCGCGGCCTCACACAGCCACAGGATCTCCTCCTGCAGCTCGGCCAGGCGCTCATAGCCGCACTCCACCGCAAGATCTCCGCGAGCGATCATCACCCCGAGTCGCGGCCGGCGCATCGCGGTGAGCAGTAGCTGCGGGAGATGCTCAAACGCCCGGCGCGTCTCGATTTTCAGGATCACGCCAAGCTTTTCGGCGCCGAGCCTGTCGAGTTCGTCAAGCAGTTGCACCACATCCGACGGGTCCCGCACGAACGACATTTCCACCACGTCGGCGAGTTCGACGACCGTAGCCAGGTCGGCGACGTCGGCTTCGCTCAGCGCTGCTATGGGCAGGCGGGTGTCCGGCACGTTCACCCCCTTGCCGGCCCTGAGCTTGGATCCGCCGTCGGCGGCGTGCTCGACCCGGATGACGAGCCGGTCGGCGCTGACGCTGTCGATCCGGCCGGCGATCACGCCGTCATCGAGCAGTATTTTTTCGCCGGCTCGGGCGTGATCGAAGATCTCGGGCAGGGTGCAGCCGATGCGCTGCCTGCCGTTCGGCGCCACCGGCGCCGGGGAGCAATCGCGGGTCAGCTCCACGGTGTCCCCGCGGCGCAGCAGGAGACTCTGCTCGGTGTGCGGAAGCTCGTCGATCTCGGCGGGATCGTCCTTGCCGTGGAGGTGCAGCACGGTACCGGTCACCAGGTAGGTGGTCTTCGCGGCATCGACCACGAAACCGCCCGGAGTTTCATGGTTTTCGCCCGCGGCGCGCAGCACCAGGTGCCGCTTGGACCCGCGCGCGTCGTGCAGCGTCAGCACCTCGCCGACCCGCCGGCGGTCAAGCCACGCCCGCGGTACCGGGATGCAGCGCACGCCGGGCCGGGGCGGGGCTGAGGGCTCCTCCACGGGAGTCAGCCACGCCTGCGCCGGGGCGGTCACCTGCCCGAGCGCGTTTTTCTGCGGTCGAAGCTTGACCATGCGCGGCCCCGGCTGCAGCGGCCCGGTCCGCAGTTTCGGCCCGGCCAGGTCCATGGCGACCAGGCAGGGCTCGCCCGCCTGCTCGGCGGCGCGGCGCACGTGGGCCGCCATCGCCCGCCACGCCTGCGCGTCGTCGTGCGCACAGTTGATCCGGGCGAGGTTCATGCCGCGCTCGACCAATCCGAGCACGAGGGCCGGATCCGTTGCGGCTTCCGACGGGAGCGTCACCATGATGCGGGTGCTGCGGCCCATGGGTGCGGGTCCGAGCAGATCCGCGGCGCGGCGCTCAAGCAGCCTGTTGCCCTCGTCGATGCGCACGGCAGGGCGCGGCGGGGGCTGCCACCCGCCGCCCAGCACCGCGGCGATCGCCGCCTTCACGAGCGAGAGCGTCGCCTCGACGTGGGCCTCGCTGCGTCCCAGCGATGACAGCCCAAATTCTGCGAGCCGGGCCTGCAGGCTTCGCAGATCCTGCTGGCGCATCGCCCAGTAGTGGATCAGATTGCGGGCACTCGCTCGATGCTCGGCTGCCACCGCGGTGCACCACGGCGACCATAACTGTTCGGCCGCCCTCAAACTTGCCAGCAGACGGTCGATGTCGCCGCGCAGCGCCCAAAGCAGTCGGCTGGTGTCGTCGTTCATCTCATGCGGGGCCGAGAGCCCGGCTGGCGTGCTCACTTCCGCTGCCCCATCGTGGTTTCTAGCCGCGCAGCTCGAGTACGTCGGTCAGCGGGCGACGAGGTGTCGCCGGAAGGTCTCGGTCGTTCTCCGGTGTTTGACCGATTCGGATCAGCAGCTGGGGCAGCCCGACTTGCCCGATCAGCTTCCGCACGATTTCTCGACTGGGCGCCACCTCGATCATGTGGGTCAATGTGCACGTCTCCATGCCGGCCATCGCGCACTCCAGGAGCACCGCGGATAACGCCTCGCCGCACCGCAACACGTCATCGCGGGCATCTTCGTGCAAGGTGGACAACACAACAATTTTGGATTGGTCAAACCCGATGTCAGCGCGGCGATCTCCGCCGCCGGCGGGTGGGAAAGACCGGGCGACGTCGACGCGGCTGGCCTCTGACGCCGACACCCGGGCGCTGGGCGGCAGACCGCTATCGAACTCGAAGGGCGCGGTCCACCATTCCAGTTCGGCTTGATACGACGGATCGTAGTGCCGCAGCGTTTCGGTCAGCTGGGACGCCCGGGCCAGTTCCGGGCGGGCGTTGTCGAGCACGATGTCGAACATGACGCCGTGCGGGATGCCCGATTGGCGCAGCGCCGTTTCCAACTTCACCCAGTCTGCGGGTTCGGCGAACGGCAACCGGTCGGTGCGGCGCAGGAGAATGGCATCAGCGCGCCGGCGTTGTTCGTCGGTGACGGATTTCGATGGCGTGAAACGAAGTTCAGCCAGATGATCGGGGTCGTGCGGATCGGGGAACCGTTCGACGGCGCTGGCCCAGCCGGCGGCCGCCATTGCCACCCGCAGGTGATCGAGCACCGCGCCGCAGCTGAGGATGACCTCTCTGCCGGTGCTGTCGGCGGCGAGCATGAAGCGCGTCCGATCGGCAACCAGGTGCAGTGCGGAACCCTCGGCGACCCAGCGCCATGGCTGGCTGTTGTGCAGTGACGGTGCGCGGCAGGCCAGCATGACCGCGTTGGCGATGACCGTGCCGCCCGGCACCACGTCGGCGGCGTGAACGGCTTTGGAGCTCATGCGTCCACGCTACTGAGCGCGCGGCGTCGCGTCAGGGCCGTTTGTCCTCCAACCGAGGTGCTTTGGCCAGCGGTAACGTCGCGGTTGCCTTCGCTTCACCGCATCGCCACAGCCCGGTCACCCGTGACCTGCAGTCACCTCCTCGCTGTGCGGGCAGGCGCCGTCGACGAATCCCGGCTTGGCCGAGCACCTGGTGCGGATGGGAATCACCTCCGTCTCGATGAGCCCCGACGCGATCGACGTCGCCCGGCGGACGATAGCGGCGGCCGAACGCCGGCTGCTGCTGCAGTCCGCGCTCGCCCAGCACCGGTGACGGCGCGCAGATCAGGGTCGCTACGCGAATTCGACGGTGTGGCCGGGCATCAGGCGCTGCACGCGGCCGCGGCATTCCACGTCAATCGCGGCTAATTGACCGGAGTACGCGGTGATCTCGGCTCGTTTCCCCCTGACCGACAGGCGAAGGCGCTGCCCGCGGTACCGGAACGAGAACGCCAGCGGGCCCAGCGTTTCGGGCCACAGCGGCGCCAGCACGATGCGGTCGGCGCGGAATTCCAGCCCAGTGAAGCATCGCAGCAGCAGGTCGACGCTGCCGGCCATCGCCGCCAGGTGGATGCCCTCGGCGGTGGTGCCGCGCTGGATGTCGATGACGTCGGAGAACAGGGCCTGTTGAAAGTAGTTCATCGCACGCTCGCGGTTTCCCCTGGCCGAGACCCATGCATGCACGACGGCGCTCAGCGTGGAGCCGTGCGATGTGCGGGTCCGGTAGTACTCCACCGTGGCGGGGATCTGGTCGGGCATGAAGCGGTAGCCGAGCCGGCCGAACAGCTGACGAAGCTCATCGGAGGACAACAGATAGAACAGCATGAGCGCGTCGGCCTGCTTGGATGCCTTGTAGTTGTTGACGTCGTCGCCCTCCGCCTCGAGGATGCGATCCAGGCGGCCGATGTTGTCGTACCGCTGCCGGTAAGCGTGCCAATCGAGTTCACCCAGTTCGCCGTAGCCCTCGAACTGGCTGATCACGCCGTCGTGGAACGGGACGAACATGCGCCGGCTGACGTCCTCCCACAGGTCGAGTTCCCGGCCGTACAGCCGCAATGTCTCCAGCAGGTCGAGCCGGTAATGCAGGGGCAGCACCTCCATCGCGTCCATCGCCCGCATGATGGTCCAGACCGCCATCACGTTGGTGTAGGCGTTGTTGTCGACGCCGTCGTAGATGCGCCCCGGATATCCGGAGTGGAACTCGTCAGGACCGATGACACCGCGGATGACATACCGCTGGCGCGCCGGGTCGAAGGTCGCCAGGCTGACCCAGAACCGGGCGATCTCGGCCAGCATCTCGGCCCCGTAGTCGATCAGGTAGCTGATGTCACCGGTTACCTGGTAGTACTGCCAGACGTTATAGGCCACCGCGCTGCCGACGTGGTGCGCGCGTGCGCTGGCATCCGGATTCCAGCGGCCCGAGCGCGGATTGAGATGCAGCTTCTGGCTTTCCTCTCGCCCGTCACTGCCCGACTGCCACGGAAACATCGCACCCGCGTGGCCGGCCGCGCGGGCGGCGTCGCGGGCCTCCGGCAGCCGCCGGTGCCGGTAGTGCAGCAGCGATCGTGTCACCCTCGGCAAATGGATGTTGAGCAACGGAAAGACGAACACGTCGTCCCAGAAGACGTGGCCGCGGTAGGCCTCACCGTGCAGGCCCCGCGCGGGCACTCCGGCGTCGAGGTCGGCGGTATGGGGCGAGACGGTCTGCAGCATGTGCAACAGGTGTATGCGCGCGATCCGCAAGGCGTCCGGGTCCCCGCCCATGTCGATGTCGAACCGCTCCCACAAGTGGGCCCAGGCCAGCTGATGTCCCGGCAGCAGATCAGCGAATCGGCCGGCGCGGTGCAGGTGCAACTCGGCCTCATCGGCCGGATGCGATACCGCCGGATCACGCCCGGTGAAAATGGTCGCGACCTTGTCCACGGTGACCGACTCCCCCGCGCCCAGGGTGACCGCGATGTCGTGGCCGATGCGCGAGCTGTCCGCCACGAGCTGGTAAACCGCCGGCATCGGTGCATCCCCGCGCCACACTGTGGTTCGCGCCGCCAGCGCGACGCGGACCTGAGACTCAACCGTCTGCGCCGTCAACAGCACGGAATCGCCGGACAGTTCCCGCGACTGCGTCACCGTGAGATGTTTGCTCGACAGCTCCCGATAGCGCTCCACCCCCGAATTGCGGACATCGCCGTCGATGGCGGACCGGAATTCGAGTGTTCCCGACCAGTCTTCGGCCACCACGGTCGTCTCCAGAGCACAGACGTGGGGCAGGTCCATCGACACGAATCTGCGTTGGGTGACCGAGGTGATGCGGCCGGCCTGGTCACGGAACCGGAATTCCCGCGTCAGCACCGCACTGCGCAGATCGACGGTCTGAAGATACGAAAGCAGCGCCACGCTGTCGATGTCGAACCATGGCCCCCCGTCGATGCGAAATGTCAACGGCAGCCAGTTGGGCAGGTTCACCAGGCTTTCGTTGGTCACCGTGCTGCCCGCGATGCGGTCGACGAGCCGGTTGTAGAGGCCCGCGCTGTAGGTGCCCGGATAGTGCGCGCCACCTGCCGACGACTCCGGTGCGGCGCCGCGGGTGGCGATGTAACCGTTTCCGGTGACGCACAACGCTTCTCGTAGCCGCTCTTCGGCGGGGTCGTAGCCGCCGAACGTCCACGACCAAGGGTTAGCCGAGCTGTCGTGATGCTCGGCCAGCTGACCCGCTATCCGCTCGATGAACGTCCCCACGGCTCGGGGATCCTCGAGGGAGAACCGCGCCGACGATTTGCGGTCGCCGTGCTCGCCGTGGCGGACCACGATTCCGACGCCGCCGCGGCGCACCGCGTCGAACGCATCTTCATCGGTGAGGTCGTCACCGACGTAAATCGGCAGCAGCGGACTCGATCCGGCGAGCTCATGCAGAATCCAACTCAGGGTCTTGCCCTTGTCCCACGCGATATTCGGCCGCAGCTCGATCACCTTGCGACCACCGGTGACCCGAAGTCCGCGGTCCGAAGCCAGCTTGCGCACGGTTGCCGTGATGTGGGTGACCCGGTCCGCTGGGGCGTTGCGGTAGTGGACCGCGACGGCGAAACGCTTGTGTTCGACCATCACCCCGTCGATGTCACCGAGTTGCACGCGCAGCTCGGCGGCTGCGTCTGCCAGCGCGTCGACCGCCGCGGCGGCTTCTTCGTTCTGGTGGCGGGTGCCGTCGGGGGCGGTCAGCTCGAATCCGTGGCTGCCGGCGTACCAGATACCCGCCAGGCCGACTCGCTGCTGGATGTCGGCGAGATCGCGGCCGCTCAACACGGCGACCGGGCACCGTTCGACCAGCGCCTCCAGCGCCTCGGCCGCGCCGGGGATCAGCGTCGCCGAGCCGGGGTCGTCCACGATCGCGGACAGTGTGCCGTCGAAGTCGCAGAAAATCACGGGCCGGCGGAAGTCCACCAGCGAGGCGACCTGATGGTAGGACTGCAGCGCATCGGGAAGCGCCGACATCGGGCGGGTGCCGGTGCGCACCACCACCTGGCCCAGGTCGGTGACCACCACGTCGGCGCCGGCGTGCAGAAGCTGATCGGTTCGGGCGCCATCGTGGACGGCGATCAGCAGCCCGAATCCCCCGTCACGGCCGGCGGCCAACGCCGAGGGGGTGTCCGCGACCACCACGCACCGATCCGGGGAGGTGCGCAGCGACTCGGCGGCCGCCGTGGTAATACCTTCCACCCGGACCGGCACAACCTCGCCCAGACCCGTTGCGCCCGACGTGACTGCCGTGCCGACACCCGCCCGCTGCAGCCTGGATATCAGCGTCGCCGCGCCTTCGCCCGCACTCGCGACGACCTCCTCGTCAAGATCGAGGATCACCGCGTCGTAGAGCCGCGGGTCGATGACGGTCTGCGAGGCCATGGATGACCACCTTGCTGCTGGGGCAGTGGCGCGCGTCAGCAATGCGGTCTGTCGCGCAACGCTCTGCGACCGGATCGTATCGGGTGGATCCTGCGCCACGGCAAGGTTCACCGCCGCTTCGGGCCCTATGCCGCTGATTCGGTGACCAACGCCTCCCGGCACCCTCATGGGACATTCGCCTCACGGTTAGGGCCAAAGGCCACGTGCGGTGGGTCGACATTGCGCGCAAGATGTGTTGGTGACCGCAACCACCGGCGGCCCGACGGCCATGATCGATCAGGCCGGTCTGCAGCGCCTGGTCGCCGAGCTGATCGAACGCGGCTACCACGTGATCGGGCCGACCCTGCGCGACAACGCGATCGTGCTCGCCGAACTGGAGTCGGCCGACGACCTGCCGCGCGGCTGGGGCGTTGATGTCGCTCCGGGGCACTACCGCGTGCACCGCCGCGACGACAGCGCGGCGTTCGCGCACTCGGCCGGTCCGCAGTCCTGGAAGCAATTCCTGCACCCACCCCGTCAGCGGTTGTGGACCGGCGGCCCGGACGGCGTGAGCAACGTCGCGGCAGAAGAGGTGCCGCGCTACGCGTTTCTGGGGGTCCGAGGCTGTGACCTCGCCGCGATCGCC
Source organism: uncultured Actinomycetota bacterium (assembly GCA_963811535.1). GTDB lineage: Bacteria > Actinomycetota > Actinomycetes > Mycobacteriales > Mycobacteriaceae > Mycobacterium. Next base: position 550,170 of record CAWERF010000007.1, read on the forward strand.
ACGCTGGAGCGCGTGCTGGGCGGCGGCGCGGTCCCCGACGGATCGTTCGTCAACCGGCGCCGGCAGCTGTTCGTGGTCGCGGTGAACTGCACCGAGCCCGGCGGGCTGTGCTTCTGTGTCTCCATGGGGACCGGCCCCGCGGCGGGTCCAGGCTATGACCTCGTGCTGACCGAGCGCGCCGACGGCGACGCCGTGTCCTATCTGGTCGAGGCCGGCAGCCCGGACGGTGCCGAGGTGCTGGCCGCTGTGCCGCACCGCACGGCCGGCGACGACGAGATCGCCGAAGGCCGGGCAGACGTCGAGGCGGCGGCACACCGAATGGGCCGCAAGATGCCGTCGGGTGACCTACGCGAACTGCTGGTGCAATCGCGGGAGTCGCCGCAGTGGGAGGAGGTCGCGAGCCGTTGCCTGACCTGCGGCAACTGCACCATGGTGTGCCCCACCTGCTTTTGCACCAGCACCGAGGACGTCAGCGATCTGACCGGCGAGCACGCCGAGCGCTGGCAGCACTGGTCGTCGTGCTTCGAGTTCGACTTCACCTACGTGCACGGTGGCAGCGTGCGGCAGTCCGGCGCGTCACGCTACCGGCACTGGATGACCCACAAGCTCGGCACCTGGCACGACCAGTTCGGGATGTCGGGCTGCGTCGGGTGCGGCCGCTGCATCGCCTGGTGCCCCACCGGCATCGACATCACCGAAGAGATGAACAAGATGGCGCAACAGGCGGACACCACCGATGACTGACACCGCCACCCGGGCCGTCCCGCCGGCGCCGTCGGCGATGGCACCGGTCCCCTACCGGGTCCGCGGCCGCGTCGTGGAGAACCAGGAGTCGGTGACGTTGTGTCTGGAGCCGGTGGACGAAACGCTGCCCAGTCCGCGACCGGGCGAATTCAACATGCTCTACGTCTTCGGAGTCGGCGAAATCGCGATCTCGGTCAGCGGTGACCCCAGCGTCACCGACGGCACGATCACCCACACCATCCGGGCGGTCGGGGCGGTCAGCCGCGCGCTATGCGATCGCCAACCCGGCACCGTGGTGGGGGTGCGTGGCCCGTTCGGGACCAGCTGGGGACTGGCCGAGGCCGCCGGCCGGGATCTGATCGTCGTCGCCGGTGGCTGCGGATTCGCCCCGCTTCGCCCGGTCGTGCTGGGCGCGCTGGCCCACCGCGACCGCCACGGCCGGATAACGGTGGTTGTCGGCGCCCGCTCGCGTGCGGACTTCCTGTTCGGCGACGAGCTGCAGGAGTGGTCCCGTAACCCGACGCTCGACGTGCACATGACCGTCGACGTTCCCGTCCAGGGCTGGCGCGGCGAGGTCGGGTTTGTCACCGAGCCGCTGCACCGGCTGGCCCTGGATCCCGCCCACAGCACCGCGTTCGTGTGCGGGCCCGAGGCGATGATGCACTTCGGCGCCCAGACGCTGCTCGACAAGGGCATGGCCGCCCGCGACATCCGGGTGTCGCTGGAACGCAACATGCAGTGCGGGATGGGCTGGTGCGGGCACTGCCAACTCGGGCCGCTGCTGCTGTGCCGCGACGGGCCGGTCGTCGGCTACGACGTCGCCGCCCCCCTGCTGGCCGTTAAGGAGTTGTAGATGCTTACACCCACCCTGGCGGTGTGGAAGTTCGCCTCCTGCGACGGCTGCCAGCTGACCCTGCTCGACTGCGAAGACGAGCTGCTCACCATCGCCGAACAGGTCGAGATCGCCACGTTCGCGGAGGCCTCCAGCGCGATGGTCGGCGGTCCGTACGACGTGTCGCTGGTCGAGGGCTCGATCACCACCGCCCACGACGAACACCGCATCCACGAGATCCGGGAACAGTCAAAGGTTCTCGTCGCGATCGGCGCCTGCGCCACCGCCGGCGGCATCCAGGCGCTGCGCAACTTCGCCGATGTCGCCGAGTTCGCCTCCCTGGTGTACGCCAAGCCCGAATACATTGACACGCTGGCGACTTCGACGCCCGCGTCGGCGCACGTGCACGTGGACTACGAGCTGCGCGGCTGCCCGATCGACCGCGGTCAGTTGCTGGAGACACTGTCCGCGCTGCTGATCGGGCGCAAGCCGCGGCTGCCCGCGGCGACGGTGTGCACCGAGTGCAAACGCAGTGGAGTGACGTGCATCGCCGTCGCCGAGGGCATCCCCTGCCTGGGGCCGGTTACCCACGCCGGCTGCGGGGCCTTGTGCCCGAAGCACCACCGCGGTTGTTTCGGATGCTTCGGCCCCGCCGCCACACCCAACACCGCGGCGCTGATCCCGCTGCTGCGCCGCGACGGGCTCTCCGACGGCGACGTCGAGCACGTGTTCGCGACCTTCAACGTCGCCCAATTCGCCGCCGAACGGAAGACACCATGAGCACGGGAACCCGCACGCTGACGGTCGGGACGCTGACCCGCGTCGAAGGCGAAGGCGCCCTCCACGTCCGGCTGACCGACGGCGCGCTGGATTGCGTCGAGCTGAACATCTATGAGCCGCCACGGTTTTTCGAGGCTTTTCTGCGTGGGCGGTCTTACACCGAGCCACCGGACATCACCGCGCGGGTGTGCGGCATCTGCCCGGTCGCCTACCAGGTCAGCGCCTGCAACGCGATCGAGGACGCCTGCGGAGTGCAGCTCGACCCGGCCCTGATCGAGCTGCGGCGGCTGCTGTACTGCGGCGAATGGATCCACAGCCACGCCCTGCACATCTACCTGCTGCACGCCCCCGACTTCCTCGGCTACCCCGACGCCATCAGCCTCGCCCGCGACCAGCGGGAGACCGTGGAACGCGGCCTGGCGCTGAAGAAGGCCGGCAACCGGCTGATGGAGTTCCTGGGCGGACGGGCGATCCATCCGGTCAACTTGCGGCTTGGCGGCTTCTATTCGGTGCCCACCAACGCAGAGCTGCGTCCGGTCGCCGAGGAGTTACGCCGGGCGCTTGAGAACGCCGTGGCAACGGTCAAATGGGTCAGCGGGTTCGAGTTCCCCGATCTCGAGCTCGACCACGAACTGCTGGCGCTGAGCCAGCCGGGCCGCTACCCGATCGAGAACGGCACGATAGCGCGCAGCGCCGGGCCGCCGTTTGCGGTCGCCGAATTCAGCGACCACGTCGTCGAGTCGCAGGTGCCGTACTCCACCGCCCTGCACGCGACGCTCGACGGCGGCCGCTACCTGACGGGCCCGCTGGCGCGTTACTCGCTGAACTCACGGATGCTGTCGCCGGTCGCCCGGCAAGCCGCCTCCGACGCCGGGCTGACCGCAGAATGCCGAAACCCGTTCCGCAGCATCGTAGTTCGTTCCGTCGAGGTGGTCTACGCGATCGAAGAGGCGCTGCGGATCATCGAGGCGTACGACCGCCCGCCGCGGCCCTATATCGACATCGCGCCACGTCGCGGCACCGGCCATGGGGTCAGTGAGGCGCCCCGCGGCCTGCTGTATCACCGTTACTGCATCGGCGACGACGGGGCGGTGGCCGCCGCGACGATCATCCCGCCGACGTCACAGAACCAGGCGGCGATCGAAGCCGACTTGGCGGCGGTGGTGTCGCAGAACCTGGACCTCGACGACACGGCGCTGACCACGTTGTGCGAGAAGGTCATCCGCAGCTACGACCCGTGCATCTCGTGCTCGGCGCATTTCCTGCGGTTGACGGTGCACCGGGGGTGACCGCGGACGTCGTTGTCGTCGGCATCGGCAACTGCTACCGGCGCGATGACGGCGTCGGCCCCCTCGCCGCCGCCGCGATTGACGAGCTCGGGCTGCCCGGTGTGCACGTGTTCGCCGGCATCCGGGAACCCACGGTTGTCCTCGACGCGTGGGCGGGCGCGAGCTTGGCCGTGGTCATCGACGCGGCGGTGTCATCGGCGCCGACGCCCGGCCGTTTCCACCGCAGCACGCTCGCCGACGTCGAAGACACCCGGACCATCAGCTCGCACAGCGTTGACATTGCCGAGACCATCGCCCTCGGCCGAGCGCTCGGCCGATTGCCCGACGAGCTGGTGTTGTTGACCGTCGAGGCCGCCGACACCGACCACGGGCCGGGCCTGACGCCACAGGTTGCGGCCGCGGTGCCGGAAATCGTCGCCATCGCGTGCGCAGAAATCGAAAAACGCATCCCTGGCTGAGCCGCGCAGTGGACCAATGGCTTAAACCGAAGGGAGTTCGCCCCTACGACGCGGCCGGCCGCCGACCCACACTTGTGGGGACGAGTCGGCGTCTCGCCACACCACAACACCAACGGAGGACGCCATGGATGTCATGAATGAAAAAGACGCGCTGGTCGTGGTGGCGGCCTACGGTGACGTGTCGACCGCCCAGAGCGATTTCGAAAAACTCCGTCAGCGGGTCAAAGATGGACGGTTCGAGATGCGCGAGGCGGTGCTGATCATCAAGGACGAGCACGGTATGCCCACGGTCCTGGACATCAGCCGCCACCACGGAAAGTCAGGAGCGGGCTGGGGTGCCGGCATCGGTCTTCTGGTCGGTGTTTTCATTCCGCCGATGGTGGCCACGATGGCCTTCGGCGCCGCCGCCGGCGCACTGGTGGCCAAGTTCGCCGATCACGGCCTCAAGACCGGTTTACGGCGCGAGGTTGGGCAAGCCTTGTCCGCCGGCACCGGCGTGGTGCTCGCCGTATGCAAGCCCCTCAGCCAACGACCCGTTGAGGAGGCGCTGTCCGGTGCGCTGCGCAAATCGATCGTGCCGTTCGCCGATTCCACGATCGCCAGCCTCGAGAAGGAAGTCGACGTCGTGATGGGTGCCGGGTGACTGTTGCGTCGCAGGGACGACCGGCGGCCTCCTCAATGACGTTGGTCACTATTGCGCGACGCGCGGCGCACTGATCATGAACGTATGAAACTCCGGGAAGACCGACCATTGACGGCGCCGGCGGACGAGGCGAGACTGTCCCCGTTCCAGCTGCAGAACATCGCCTGGCGATTCCTCGGCTCGGAATTCGCCGGAGAGAACTACCGTGACTGGCCCATCGACCGGCGGCTGGATGCCTACCTGCAGCATCATCGGCTCCTCCGGGTGGTCCATGACGCCGCGGCGTACGACGCGTTGATGGACCTGGTGATGAGCAGCGTCGGTGCCGCACTGCGCAGCGGGCTGCTCGCGTGAGGCCACCGCATCGCAGCGCGCTTCGCAAACCCCACCGTCGAAAGGGAGGTCATGACACACCCGCAACCATCGCCGTCGATCGTCGTCGGCATCGACGGCTCAGACGCCGCGATCGGGGCGGCCGTGTGGGCGGTCGACGAGGCCGTCGCGAGTGAACTGCCGCTACGGCTGGTTCACGCCGTGCCGGCCGGGGCCAACGGGCTGGAGATGGAATATGCGGAGACGGCGCTGCGGGCCGCCGATACAGCGGTGGCGGCGACCGGTAAGGCGGTCAAGGTCGAAACCGCCATCGTGGCCGGTCATGCCCGTACCGTGCTCATCGACCAATCCCGGTTCGCGGCGATGGCTTGCGTCGGGTCGGTTGGCATCGGGCGGGTGGCCCGGCTGCTGTTGGGCTCCACTGCCGCTGCGCTGGCGAATAGCGCCTATTGCCCGGTAGCGGTGATCCGCGCACATCGGGCAGCGCAGGAGCCCGACAACGGGCGCATCGCCGTCACCCTCGACGACTCAGCCGACAACGACGTCGTCGTGGGGCGGGGTTTCGCCGAGGCGCACTTGCGTCACGCCCCACTGATCGCCGCCGGTGTGTGCCATTGGGCGCGAGCCGAGGATCCCGACGAGTGGCTCGATCGCCGGCTCGAACGATGGATCGATCACTACCCCGGTGTGCGGGTGCAGTCGGTTATCGCTCCCCGCGGTTTCGTCGACTTCGTCGCCGGCAGCGAGGAACCCATCGGGTTGGCCGTCGTGGGAAGCGCCGACGCCCGCAGGATCCTGCGGTTCGTCGGTCCGGTCGGGGGCACCTGGATCTTCGACCATGCCGAGTGCTCGGTGCTCGTCGTCCGTAGCTGACGCTGACAGCGGAACCGGAGTCGACGCGGTTGCCGGCGCCGTGTCGGCCGGCGCGGACCGGGCCCGATCGTTGCTCGCGACTTGTCGCATGGTGTCCCTTCCCGCGCGTCGACGCTAGCGCCGCGGTTATCGGGTCTCAGCAGGCGCGGCGCCACAGATCGAGAGCGTCGCCGGTGCAAACTTGCAGCGGTCGTTGGGTGTCGAGCCGGTGTCCGGTGTCCCAGTGGTCGCCACGTCCGGCCAGGGCCTCGGCGATGCCCGGAGTCGCCTCCGAGGTGCCCAGTGGCCTCACGCCGACTCGCACCCGCGACTGCTCCACCGGTGCCGTGCAGACGATTTCGACCATCGCCGAATGTGTTTCGGCGGCGAGTCGGCGCGCCGCCTGCCGACGGGCGGGATCTTGCCAGGTGCCGTCCAGGATCACCGAAACTCCGCCGGCCAGCTGCGGGTGAGCGCGGCGCAGCACGGTGTCGTAGACCGCTTCCACATTGCGTGGAGCGTAGAGCCCGCCGTCGAGGGCGCCCGCTTCTCCGGCGATCATCCCGGATTCACGGAGTTCGCGGCGCACGTCGTCGGTGGAGATGACCTGCGCACCTGTTTCGGCCGCCAGCGCATGGGCCAACGTCGTCTTGCCCGTCCCCGGTGCACCGCCGATCAGCGCGGCTCGCACGGCTCCGTGCCGTAGGTGGTCGACGGCCATGTTCAGGTGGCGCGCGGCATCGAACCGGGCTTCTTGCTTGCCCTGATCGCACCGCAGGCACTCCACCTTGGCCCGCACGACAGCTCGGTAGGCGATGTAGAAATCGCGCAGCGACGCGGGTGCCGTGTCGTTGGACAGCGCGGCGTAGCGGTTGATGAAGTAGTCGCCGAGGTCTTTGCGCCCGAGGGACTCGAGATCCATTGCCAAGAACGCGGCGTCGTCAATGCCGTCGAGAAACCGAAGCCGGTCGTCGAACTCCAGGCAATCCAGTATCGCGGGGCCGTCGTCCAGACAGAAGATGTCGTCGGCCAGCAGGTCGCCGTGACCGTCGATGATCCGGCCGTCGTCGATGCGCTGCGTGAACAACACCGCCCGCCCCGCCAGGTACTTCGTTGCGAGGCTTCGTACTTGCTCGACGGCCTCGACCCATACCATCCCGGTCTGGGCGTAACGGTGCAGCTCGGCGAGGTTCTCACGCCAGCGTTCTTCGATGGCGTCGACCTTGCCCTGCGCGCTGATCTCCCGGCCCCGGTCGGCCCGGTGGTGGAATCGGGCGACCTCGTCGGCGATCGCGTCCAGTTCGTCGTGGACGTGACGCCCGGACTGGACCATGAAGGCCAGCCGCGACGAATCGGGGTAGCGGCGCATCACGACCACCGGCTCCGCCGGACCGCCGAGGGGGTCGCTGAGGTGCGCCAGGCCCAGATAGCTGCGAGCGTCCAGGCGACTGTTCAACGCGATTTCACGGGCACACGCCTGCTCGCGGGCCTTAGGCGTACTGAAGTCCAGGAAGTCCGTCGACACCGGCTTCTTGGCCTTATACGCGCGTTCTCCGACGAGAACGACTAGCCCGGTGTGTGTTTCGCGCACCACCGCGTAGGGGGCGGTCGCCGCCCGTGCGTCGACGAGCCGGCCGCCGCTCATCGGTTCTGCCCCATGAACTCCGATTGTTCCCCCGCCCGCCCGGCGCCGAAGCGGCCGGAGGACATCATGATTGGTGGCCGAAGGTCCCACCGGCGCGGCATGCGATGCGCCGCGGGCTTAGAACGGCGGCTGCCGGTACAGCGCCGCCCCGGCCGTGATGCCCGCACCCGCGGCAACCAGCAGAATGCGCGCACCCGCCGGCAGGTCAGCCGCCAGGCCGAACCCGGCCGCCAAAGCGGCGGTGTGCATCGTGTCGTCGTCCGCAACGGTGATCCGCTCGACCGGCACCCCGAGTTGATCGGCCAGGGCGACGCGGTACCCGGGCCGGGCGGGCGCGGCGACGATCGCGTCGACATCTTCGATCCCGCTGTCCTGCAGGCAGGCGCGCGCAGCCTGGGCCGCCACGGCGGCGAATTGCAGGTCCAGCCCGGCGGATTCGTGAAAGCGAAGGACATTGCGGGTATCTTCGAGACCCACGGTGGCCCGGAAGTCACCGTCGCGGTGCGCTTTGGCCCAGTGCACACGGCCCAGGCCGTAGTCGTCATCGGACCAACCGCACAGCAGCGCCGCCCCCACCGGCGAGAACGGAAAATGCTCGCTCATCCCTTGGCCCGGATCCGCATCACTGGCCACTATCAGTGCGCAGTCGATCGTGTGGGACCGCAGAAATCCGTCGACGATCTGCAGTGCCGTGAGCACGCCGCACGTTCCGTTGGCGATGTCGAAGGAGAATGTGCCGTGAGCGTCGGCGTGCGGGTCCTCCGGGTTGGCCCCGATGTCGTCCTGGATGAGCGCCGCCAGGGCGGGCTCCCCCAGATTTCGGTCGCGGTAAATTCCGGCGTTCACCAGCAAGTCCAATTCGTCCGGGTCGCGTCCCGCCCCTTGCAGGCAGCTGTGCGCGGCTCTCACGGCGAGATGCAGCGCGCCGTGGCGGTCGCGCCAGCCGCCCCGAACGACGTCGACACGATCAATAATTGTGGCCATAGCGGTTCACCAGATCCTCGTCCAGGGTGAGCAGCACGACACCGATCTCCAATCCAGACGCCAACGCGATCAGTGCAATCGTCTCGCCGGGCCGGATATGGCCGGCCTCGAGTTCCTCCACCAGCGCCACCGTGTGGGTGGTGGACGCGGTGTTGCCGTACCGGTCGACGGTGATGACCGCGTCGTGGCGCGGGTGTTCGCCGAACCGTGCCGACACCTCGGCCATGCCCTTACGGATCGCCCGCGCGGAGGTCTGATGGGTGATCACGTGATCGATGTCGTGCAGCGAGATGCCCACCGTGTCAAGGACTTCGCTCAGCAAAAGCGGGGTATCGGAGATCGCGACGCGCTGAATCGCACGCGAATTGGTGAACATTCGGGCACCCGGGTCGCGGCCCTTCGGATAGGCCAGGCACAGTCTGCTGTAGTCGGCCACCGTGGTGAACCCGGCAAAGGTGATTCCCGCCGATCCTGCCGGTGCGCGTTCGAGCAGAACTGCCGCGCCGGCGTCACCCAACGTCAGCGACGCGAGTTCCTTGCTCATGATGTTGCGGATGTGCCGGGCCGCGTTCTGGCCCAGCTGGGAGATGTACTCGCCGCTGACCACCAATCCACGCGCAATGCTGCCCTGCCGAATCCATTGGTTCAGGATGGTCACACCCGTCAGCATCCCGGCGCACGCGTTCGACACGTCGAAGGTCATCGCGCCCTCGGCGCCGATCGCACGGGCCACGGCGCTGCTCATCGTCGGCTCCAACCACTGGGTCAGGCCGCCGCGAAACTTGGTGATGCTGGAGTTGATCACCACATCGATCGACGCCGGGTCCTGGTGCGCTTTGGCCAGGCAGTCCAGTGCCGCCGAGGTGGCCAGACTGTAGGAATCCTCGTCTCCCGCCGAGACCCGGCGCTCATGAATCCCGGTCAGGCGCTCCAGATCGATGTGGGTGCGATGATGTGTGGTCGACATCAACTCGTCGGTGGTGAGACGGGTCCTCGGCAGATGCCGTCCCGCGCCCGCCAGGCGGGTGCGAAACGGTGATTCGTCCGTTCCGTTCGGTGTTTGCATCAGCCAGTGCGTGCCCATGCGCTGTCGCCTCCTTGTGGTCACACCATCGACCGGCCGCGACATCGGCGGCTAGAGGACTTCGGCCCCCGGTGGACATGCCGAACGTCGGTTTCGGTTACTCCGGAAGTCAGCGGCTGCGCGCAACGATCACCGGCATCCGCGATGACCGAGCCACCGCGGCGCTGACCGATCCCAACAGCATGCCCGCGAAACCGCCGCGGCCGTGGCTGCCGACTACGACGAGTTGGGCCGACTCCGATCGTTCGAGGAGTTGGCGGGTCGGGTCGTCGCAGACGAGGAGCCGATGGACCTCGACATCCGGATAGCGTTGCTGCCAACCCGCCAACCGTTCGGCGAGGATTTCATCCTGCTCGGGGACCAGGCCCGACCAATCGAAGTCGGGGAAGCCGGCCAACCCGAAATCGCTCCAGGCGTGCAGGGCCAGCAGAGCCACGCCACGCCGCGAGGCCTCATCGAAGGCGATCTCGGTCGCCGCCTCCGACGCCGCCGAGCCGTCAATGCCGAGCAGCACCGGGGCGTGCGCTGGATCCGGCATCAGCGGATCCTCGTCATGGATGACGGCGACCGGGCAGTGCGCGTGGTGGAGCACCGCGGAACTCACCGAACCGAGAAGACCGCCAGTCACCGCGCCGCGACCGCGACATCCCACCACGAGCATCTCGGCGTCCTTCGACACGTCGACAAGCGCGGGAATTGCTGCGTCAAAGAGCATTTCGCTGTGAACCCGAGTCGGTCCTCCGCGTGTGGTGCTCTCCTGGGCGATCTTTCGTGCCTCCTGCATCGCGCGGCGCCCCTGGTGCTCCAGCCAGTCACCGAAGCCCACCGGCACCGGGACCTGCGGCCAGGCCGGCACGGCGGCGTTGACGGCGTGGGCGAGCGTCAGCGGGACGTTGCGCATCGCTGCGTCCCGTGCAGCCCAGCACACGGCCACCGTGGATGCGGGCGATCCGTCCACACCCACCACGACTCCGGGATCCTTGACCGACGCGGACATCGGAGCTCCTTTCTCCTGTCGGTAACCGTAGGAAGCCGCGCACACCGCGGCAGGAGTCATTGGTCTACGCCCGAAGGGCTGGACGACCCCGATGTCGCACCTCACCGCGCGACGTGACCTTTTCTGGTTGCGATATGACCTTTGCCCTCTGGCAGCGAGCACGAACCGGTCGAACAATCAATCAGCACAGCGCATATCTGCATATGGACTCCGCAGCCGATGTCCGGCGCACAACGAGAGGACCGGTTTTCCAATGACCGCGGCCACCACAGCACTCTCGTTCTCCACCTGGCGCAAGATCGCCATGGCGAGCTGGCGGCCCCGCAAAGACCCGATGATCTGGGCCACCGCGGATGTCGAAGCCACCACGCTGCTGCGCTACATCGACGACGTCCGGACCGTCACCGGCCAACATGTCACCCCGGCCCACCTGGTGGGTAGGGCCGCCGGCAAAGTCTTCGAGGCCCTGCCGGGCCTCAACGGCCGGGTGGCGTTCGGCAGCTTCCTGCCGTCGCCCACCATCGACTGTTTCTTCGTCGTCTCGCTGCGCACCGATCCGGTCGCCGGCGCCGAAGCCGCCGAAACCGACCTGTCCGGAGCGGTTGTCCGCCAGGTCGATCAGAAGCCGCCGTGGGTGATCGCCAGGGAGTTGGCGGACCGTGCCGCACGGATCCGCCATGACGACGACCCGCAATTCCGGCGTCTCAAGTCCACTGTCAACGGAATGCCACCGATGCTGCTGCGGCCGGTGCTTAACGGCATCGGCTTCGTCACCGAAACCCTCCAGTTGCCCCTTGCGTTCCTCGGGATGGAGGCACGCCCATCCGGCTCCGTACTCGTCAGCAACATCGGCACCTATGGGCTGGACAGTGTCGCGGCGCCCGTTCCGCCGTTCTGCCACATGCCGATCACGATCGTGACCGGCGCGGTGACCGACAAGGTGCTGGCCCGCGACGGGCAGTGCGTCATCCGCCCGGTGCTTCCGCTGACGATCGGTCTGGACCATCGGTTCGTCGACGGCTACCAAGCGGCGACGATGGCCCGGGTGTTCCGCCAGTACCTCGGTAATCCCGCCGCGTTCGATCCGGTGCCGGCGCCCAGCAGGCCGCGCCGCAGGCAGCGCAGCGCCACGCGGCCCGCCCGGAGATCGCCGACCGCGGCGCGGGCGCGGGCAACGTCGGTGGCCGGCAGGCCGCAGTGACCTCGGGTGAAAGACCCTCCTCGATGCCGTCAGACGACATCACGGCCCTGCCGGATCTTCTGCACGGTCAGCCCCGGGCCGGGCCGGTCCGCGATCGCCGCCCGATCTACGTCGACCTGCTGCCGCCGTGCAACGCCGGATGCCCGGCCGGAGAGAACATCCAAGCCTGGCTTGCCCACGCCCGCGCCGGCCGCCACGAACAGGCCTGGCGACAGCTGGTCGCCGACAACCCCTTCGCCGCCATCCACGGCCGGGTCTGCTATCACCCGTGCGAATCGGTCTGCAACCGCGCCCGCTTGGACTCTGCCGTCTCAATCCATGCGGTGGAACGGTTCCTCGGCGACATGGCCCGCGCGCAGGGATGGCAGTTCGAACCTCCCCCGCAGTCGAGCGGCAATCGGGTGCTGGTGGTCGGGGCGGGACCGAGCGGACTGTCCGCTGCCTATCACCTGACCCGGCTGGGACATCGGGTGGAGGTCCGCGACGCCGGGGCCGAGCCCGGCGGGATGATGCGTTACGGCATCCCGAACTACCGGCTGCCACGCGATGTTCTGGACGCCGAGCTGCAGCGGCTCATGGCGCTGGGCGTGGAGATGACATGCGGGCACCGGGTGGAAGACGTCGCGGCGGAACGCGAAGCGGGCGGTTTCGACGCCGTATTTGTGGCAGTCGGCGCTCACCTCTCCAAACACGTCGACATCCCGGTGCGCGACGCGGGATCGCTGCTGGATGCGGTGTCGTTGCTGCGCAAGGTGGCCTCAGGCGAACGACCCGAGATCGGCCACCACGTCGCCGTGTACGGGGGCGGCGACACCGCGATGGACGCTGCGCGGGTGGCCCGGCGTCTGGGCGCCGAGGACACCGTCATCATCTACCGCCGCACCGCAGCGCAGATGCCCGCCCACGAACAAGAAGTCGAAGAGGCCGAGCGGGAGGGTGTGCGGATCAACTGGCTGCGCACCATCACCGCGTTCAACGGCCCCGAGCTGCGGGTGGAGGTGATGGAGCTCGACGAATCGGGAAGCCCGCAACCCACGGGGCGCTTCGAAACCCTTGCCGCGGACACGGTGATCATGGCGCTGGGGCAGCAAACCGAGTCAGCGTTCATGCACAGCCTGCCGGGTGTGGAATTCGACAGCGACGGCAGCGTGCGGGTCTCACCGTCGTTGATGACCGGATGTCCCGGGGTGTTCGCCGGCGGCGACATGGTGCCCTGCGAACGCACCGTCACCGTGGGCGTCGGGCACGGCAAGAAAGCCGCGCGCCACATCGACGCGTGGCTGCGCGCAGGCCACGGCGAGTCACCGCCCAAGCATCCCGTCGCCTCCTTCGACCAGCTACACCTGTGGTACTTCGGTGACGCCTCGCGGCGGCCGCAGCCCGAACTGGCGGTCGCCCAACGTGTCACCGGCTTCGATGAAGTCCTCGGCGGTTTGTCGCCCGAGGCCGCAGAGTTCGAGGCCGACCGGTGCCTGTCGTGCGGAAACTGCTTCGAGTGCGACGGCTGTCTTGGTGCCTGCCCGGAGGACGCGGTGATCAAACTGGGCGAAGGCCGGCGCTACCGATTCGACTACGACAGATGCACCGGTTGTGCGGCATGCTTCGAGCAATGCCCCGTGCATGCCATCGAGATGGTGCCCGAGTCGACATGACCCGCGCCATCGTGGACGGCAACGAGGCGGCGGCGTCGATCGCGTACCGGCTCAGCGAGGTGTGCTGCATCTACCCGATCACACCGTCGTCGCCGATGGCCGAGCTGGCCGACGAATGGTCGAGTCGGCATCACCCCAACGTGTGGGGCACAGTGCCGACCGTGGTCGAGATGCAAAGTGAGGGCGGCGCCGCCGGCGCCTTGCACGGTGCGCTGCAGGGCGGAGCCCTGGCGACGACATTCACCTCCTCGCAGGGCCTGCTGCTGATGATTCCCAACATGTACAAGATCGCCGGCGAGCTGACCTCGGCGGTGATCCACGTCGCCGCCCGCGCCGTGGCCGCCCAGGGTCTATCCATCTTTGGGGACCACTCCGACGTTATGGCGGTGCGCCAGACCGGATTTGCGCTGCTGTCTTCGGCCTCGGTGCAGGAAGCCCACGACCTGGCGCTGGTGGCCCACGCCGCGACGCTGCGCACCAGGGTCCCGTTCCTGCATTTCTTCGACGGCTTCCGCACATCTCACGAGCTCAACACCATCCAGCTGCTCGGCGACGCCGACCTGCGCGCGATGGTGCCCGAAAAGTTGATCCTGGAGCACCGCGCCCGGGCGCTGTCGCCGGACCGGCCGTTCATCCGCGGCACCGCGCAGAATCCAGACACCTACTTTCAGGCCCGCGAGACGGTGAACCCGTTCTATACGCGGGTGCCCGCCGTGGTGGAGGAGTCGATGGCGCAGCTGACCCGGCTGACGGGCCGGGAGTTGCACGTCGTCGAGTACACCGGACATCCCGAAGCCGACCGGGTGCTGGTGCTAATGGGGTCTGGGGGCCAGACCGCGACCGAAACCGTTGCCGCCCTTACCGCGGGCGGCGAACGTGTCGGGGCAATCCAGATGCGGCTCTATCGGCCGTTTCCGGCCGAGGCACTGGTGGCCGCGCTCCCGCCGACCGTGCGCGCCGTCGCCGTGCTCGATCGCACCAAGGAACCGGGCTCGTTCGGCGAGCCGCTGTATCTCGACGTCGTCGCCGCGCTGACCGAGGCGCACAGCCGAGGTGATCGGCCGCACCTCCCGCTGGTGTGCGGGGGGCGCTACGGGCTGTCGTCGAAGGAATTCACCCCGGGCATGGTCGTCGGCGTGTTCAACGAGTTGGCCCGCGCGCGCCCGCGAACCCGCTTCACCGTCGGCATCGATGACGACGTGTCGGGCGCCAGCATCGGCTATGACCCCGGATTCGACATCGAGCCCGCGGACACGGTGCGCGCGGTGTTCTTCGGCATCGGCTCGGACGGCACCGTCGGCGCCAACAAAAACACCATCAAGATCCTCGGTGCCGACAAAAATCTCTACGCGCAGGGCTACTTCGTCTACGATTCGAAAAAGTCGGGCTCGCAGACGGTTTCGCATCTGCGGTTCGGGCCCCAGCCGATTCGTGCCCCGTACCTGGTGCAGCGGGCTGACTTTGTCGGCTGCCACCACGCCCGGTTCCTGGACAAGATTGATGTGTTGGGCCGCGCCGCCCCCGGGGCCGCGTTGTTGCTCAACTGCCGGCATTCCGCAAACACCGTGTGGGACCGCCTGCCCCGCGCCGTCCAGCAGCAGATCATCGACAAGCACATCAGGTTGTATGTGATCGACGCGGACACCATCGCGCGCAAGGCCGGGCTGGCCGGCCGGGTCAACATCGTTCTGCAGACCTGCTTTTTCGCCATCGCCGACGTACTGCCCCGCGACGAGGCACTGGCCCGCATCAAAGACAGCGTCACCAAGACCTATGCCGAACACGGCGCCGACGTGGTCGCACGCGAGGTCGCGGTGGTCGATCACGTCCTGGACGCACTGCAACGGGTCGAGGTTCCTGGTACCGCCACCTCCAGCTACCAGCTGGAGCCGCCGGTTCCGGCGAGCGCACCGGATTTCGTGCGCACGATCACCGCGGAGATGATCGCCGGGCGGGGGGACGCCCTGCCGGTCAGTGCGCTGCCGGTGGACGGCAGCTACCCCAGCGGCACCGCCGCCTATGAGAAACGCAACATCTCCGAACTGGTCGCCGTGTGGGACCCCGACAGCTGCATTCAGTGCGGCAATTGCACCTTTGTGTGCCCGCACAGCGTGATCCGCACCAAGCTGTACAACCGTGACCGGCTGCAGGACGCTCCTGCCACCTTCCCGTCGGCGCCGCTGGACGCCGTCGGGCTGCCCGATACCCGCTACAGCCTGCAGGTGTATGTCGAGGACTGCACCGGGTGCGGACTGTGCGTGGAAGCCTGTCCCGCCGTCGTTCCCGGCGTCCCGGTCACCAAGGCGATAAACCTGGCGGCGCGTGAACCGCTTGTCGCCGCCGGACGGAAGAACATCGCATTCTTTGAGACACTGCCGATGGCCGACCGGGCGCGAGTGGACTTCGGCACGGTGCGCGGGGCGCAGTTCCTGCAGCCGCTGTTCGAATTTCCGGGCGCGTGTGCCGGGTGCGGGGAAACGCCCTATCTGAAACTGCTGTCCCAGTTGTTCGGCGACCGGTTGCTGATCGCCAACGCGACCGGCTGCTCGTCGATCTACGGCGGCAACCTGCCCACCACCCCGTGGACCACCAACGACGACGGCCGCGGTCCGGCGTGGTCGAATTCGCTGTTCGAGGACAACGCCGAGTTCGGTCTGGGATTGCGGCTCGCCGCCGACACCCACACCTTCCAGGCCCGCCAACGCCTGACCGAACTGCGCGACGTTCTGGGCGCCGACCTCGCCGACGACATCCTCACCGCGCCGCAGCTGCGGGAATCGGAATTGCAGGCCCAGCGGCAGCGGGTGGCCGAACTCGAAACCCGCCTCGACCGCCTCGACCCCGCGGTGGCCGACGAGCTGGCCAGCGTCCTCGATCACCTGATCCGCCGCAGCGTGTGGATCGTCGGCGGAGACGGGTGGGCCTACGACATCGGCGCCGGCGGACTGGATCATGTGCTGGCCAGCGGGCGCAACGTCAACGTGCTGGTCCTCGACACCGAGGTGTATTCCAACACCGGCGGTCAGATGTCGAAGAGCACCCCGCTGGGCGCGGTCGCGAAGTTCGCGGCCGCCGGGAAGACGGTTTCGAAGAAAGACCTTGCGCTGCAGGCGATTGCCTACGGGAACGTGTACGTCGCCAGGGTCGCCATGGGTGCAGACCCGCAACAGACGCTGCAGGCATTGCGGGAAGCCGAGGCCTACAACGGGCCCTCGATCGTGATCGCCTACAGCCACTGCATCGCTCACGGCATCGAGATGCGCCACGGGCTGGATCAGCAATACCGCGCCGTCGCCAGCGGCCACTGGCCACTGCTGCGCTACGACCCCGAGGTGCGCGCCACCGGCAAGACCCCGTTCCTGCTCGACTCGCACCGACCGAGGATTCCCCTCACCGACTATGTATACCGTGAACTGCGCTACCGTAGCCTGCTCAACTCGGATCCCGACGAGGCCGAGCGGCTGCTAGTGTTGGCGCAGGAGGCGGTCGATCAGCGCTGGAACACGTACGAGGACATGGCTTCTCGTGCTCCACAGCACTTCCCGTCCGACGCGCGAAAGGACGGCTGATGGATCTTTTCACCCGCTACCTGGGTCTCACGCTGCGCAACCCGCTGCTCGCGTCGGCGTCCCCGCTGAGCCGCACGCTCGACGGTGTGCGCCGGCTCGCCGACGCCGGTGTGGGCGCCGTGGTGCTCTACTCCCTGTTTGAGGAGCAACTGCGGCGCGAAGCCGAGCACAACGCGCGGATGGTCGGCCAGGGCAGCGAAAGCTACCCGGAATCGCTGACCTATTTTCCGGCGAAGGTCGATCAGGATTACGGGCCTCGACCCTACCTTCGTCTCATCGAACGTGCCACGAACGCAGTCGATATCCCGGTCATCGGTAGCCTCAACGCCAGCGCTCCCGGCAGGTGGGCGCACTTCGCGCGTTCCCTGCAGGACGCCGGTGCCACGGCGGTCGAGGTGAACATCTACTACCTACCCGGCGAGCCGTGGGTTGACGGCCGGGAGGTCGAGCAACGCCACCTCGACGTGCTCGCAGCCGTCAAAAGCGCGGTCGCGATCCCGGTAGCGGTCAAGCTCAGTCCGTATTTCAGCTCGACCGCCGACATCGCGCATCGCCTCGACATGGCCGGCGCCGACGGGCTGGTGCTGTTCAACCGGTTCCTGCAGCCAGACATCGACGTGGAGACACTCACCACGGTCCGCGGCGTGACACTGTCAACCTCGGCGGAGACGCGATTGCCGATGACCTGGATCGCGCTGCTCAGCGGCAGGATTCGCGCCTCGCTGGCCGCCAGCACCGGGGTCGAGCAGGCCGGAGACGTGATCAAGTATCTGCTCGCCGGGGCGGACGTGGTGCAGTGCGCGTCGGCGCTGCTGCGCCACGGTCCGCAGTACGCGGGTGTGCTCCTCGACGGACTGTCAGAGTGGATGGGCCGCAAGGGATATGACTCGCTGTCCCAGGTGCGCGGACTGCTCGCGCTGGCTGACGGCGAGGACCGCACGGCACGTGAACGGGCCGATTACGTTGGGGCGCTTCACGAAGCGAACAGTCGCGCGTACGGCACCTGGTGACCGCGCAGGGAACTTCAACGAGAAGGGTGAGGAACATGTCTCAGGCCACCGTTGATACCACAGTGGTCCAATCCGCGGTCGAGTTGGCGTGCCGGGCGCCGTCGTTGCACAACAGCCAACCCTGGCGCTGGGTAGCCGAGGCCGGGGGGCTGCACCTGTTCGCCGATCCGAGCCGGATCGGACACCACACCGACAGCACCGGCCGCGAAGTGATCCTCAGCTGCGGCGCCGTGCTCGACCACCTGCGCGTCGCGATCGCCGCCGCCGGATGGCAGGCACAAATCGACAGATATCCCAACCCGAACGACCGCGACCACGTGGCTGCGATCGACTTCCAGCGAAAGGAATTCGTCAGCGACGCCGAGCGCACCCTCGCCGACGCGATCCGTCGGCGCCGCACGGATCGGCTTCCTTTTGCCGAACCCACGGATTGGGACATGTTCGAAACCGTGTTGCGCAGCACCCTCGACGAGAGCGCTGCCTACCTCGACGTGATCGACGACGATACCCGGCCAGCCTTAGCCGACGCATCGCGGATGACAGAGCAACTGCGCCGACGCGACTCGTCCTACCAAGCCGAACTCCTGTGGTGGACAGGGTATACGGACGCGCAGGAAGGCATTCCGCCAAGCGCGCTGGTGTCGGAAACCGAAGCCCAGCGCGTCGACGTGGCCCGCGACTTCCCGACAAGCGGAAACAGCGCCCGACGGACCGAACTCGACCGGGACCATTCGATGATCCTCGTGCTGTCGACCTATGACGACAGCCGCGGAAACGTGCTGAGGTGCGGCGAAGTGTTGTCCACCGTGCTGCTGGAGGCTACCGCGGCAGAACTAGCCACCTGCACGCTGACGCACATGATCGAGGTCAACGCCAGCCGCGAAATCGTCCGCCGACAAATCGCACGAATCGCCGAACCCCAAGTGCTGATCCGGGTCGGCCGGGCGCCGCAGACCGATCCGCCGCCACCGCCGACACCGCGTCGACCATTGACCGACGTGCTCCAGATCCGCTGACAACCCGCTGAAGCGAAAGGTCATTCGACCACGACGGCGGGGACTTGTGCCTCTGACCGGTCACACCGGCACTGCCTAACATCATTGAATGCGTAAGGGGCCGATCGCCTGGAGCTGCGCGCCCAGCCACATACGACGCTTCGATCTTGGCAGGTGACACCTGATGACTCCCGCTGATGCGTCAACAACGAGCAGATCGCTGATCGTCACATTGACGATGAATCCGGCGCTGGACGTCACCACGACCACCGAAACGGTCGGGCCGACCGACAAGATCCGCTGCGGCGCAGCGCGTTACGATGCTGGTGGTGGCGGCATCAACGTGGCCCGGATCGCCCACGCGCTGAATGCATCCGTGTCGGCGGTCTTTCCCGCCGGGGGTGCGACCGGACAGGTTCTCACTGAGCTGGTCGCCGGTGCCGGAGTTCCGTATCACAGCGTGGTGATCGGTGAGCCGACCCGGGAAAGCTTCACCATCAACGAGAACAGCTCCGGCCTGCAGTACCGGTTCGTCCTTCCCGGCCCCACGCTGACGCCCGCTGAACAGGCCCAATGCCTGGATCTGTTACGGGTGGCGGCGGGATCCGCCGAATTCGTGGTGGCCAGCGGGAGCCTGCCTCCGGGTGTGCCCGCCGACTACTACCAGCGCGTTGCCGACATCTGCCGCGACCAGGGCCTGCTGCTGGTCCTGGACACCTCCGGTGGAGGTCTGCGGCACATCACATCTGGCGTATTCCTGCTGAAGGCCAGCGTGCGCGAGCTTCGTGAATGCATGGAACGCGAGCTCGCCGACGAATCCGAACAGCTGGCCGCGGCACATCAACTCATTGACTGTGGCCGCGCGCAAGCTGTCGTGGTGTCGCTCGGGTCGCGCGGTGCGCTGCTGGCCACCCCGCATACCAGTCAGCGGTTCGCCGCGGTACCGATGGAAGCCGGCAGCGGTGTCGGGGCTGGCGACGCGATGGTGGCCGCCATCACCGTTGGCTTGACCCGGGGCTGGCCACTGACTAAATCCGTCCGGTTCGGCATTGCCGCCGGCGCCGCGATGCTGATGACTCCCGCCACCGCGGCATGCGATCGCTGTGACGTCGAGAGGCTTTTCGAGATGGTCCCCGAGCCGGCCGATGTGGAAGTGGTGCGCTGCTAACCCATCTCGCTAACCCGAGCCCAGATTAGTGGCGCGCCACCAGGACTGATCATTCCGGGTGACCGAGGATCGGGTGTGCATGCGGTCCAAGCAATCTCCGGAGCTACTGTGCATCAACGGGCTCGATGACCCCAATGGCCGGTTTGATCCGCGCCCGGTCCGGTCAGCCTTTGCGCACCACAATCACCGGCACGCGGGCAGACTGGACCACCGCTCTGGCGACCGACCCGATCAGCATGCCGGGGAAACCGCCGCGACCGTGGCTGCCCACCACGACCAGTTGGGCGGATTTTGACCCCACCTGCAGCTGGTGGGCCGCGTCATCACAGACGACGACACGCCGCACGGGCACATCGGGGTAGCGTTCCTGCCAGCCCGCGAGGCGTTGGGCGAGCAGTTCCTCCTCGTCGGTGGCCGTCGCCGACCAGTCGAAACCAGGGAATTTAGAGAGCTGCTCATCACTCCAGGCGTGCAGGGCGATGAGCTCCACCCCTCGACGGGAGGCCTCATCGAACGCGACTGCGGCGGCCGCATCCGAGGCCGGCGAGATGTCGATCCCGACGAGCACCGGTGCCTGTTCGGGAGGGCGCGGCAACGTATCGTCGTCATGAATCACCGCGACGGAGCAGTGCGCGTGCGCCACCATCCCGGCGCTGACCGAGCCGAGCAGCAGGCGGGCCAGCGCGCTGCGCCCGCGACATCCCACGACCAGCATCTCGGCGTGCTTGGACTCATCGAGCAGAGTCGGAATCGTCGCGGCGGTGAACATTTCGGCTTCGACCCGCGACAGACCACTTCTCTTCGCGATCCGCTCCCCTTCCTTCAGGAACGTCTGGCCCTGCTCTTCCAGCCATCCGCCGAAGCCGACCGGCAGCGGTGTCTGCGGCATCGTCGTGAAGCGAACGTTGACGACGTGCACCAGCGTCAACGAAACGTTTCGCATCGCGGCCGCACGCGCCGCCCAGCGAACGGCTGCCCTGGACGGATCCGATCCGTCGACGCCTACCACAATCCCGCGCCTTGTCGGCTCAGACACTGGATCTCCTTCCGCCACCCCGAGACCGCTGGTGGCCCGACACGGGCCCTGGTCGCGTGCCCGCATCAGCGACCTCACCGGGGACGCGGAATCGCCGTATCCGACGCCACCCTCAGGTCCACGGTGAAGTACGTCACCCGAGGTGCCTCATTGACCAAGGTTTCGCGCAGTTTCGCAAACGCCTTGTCGAGCGCTTCCAGCGGATCAACGTCGACCGGCACTACCGAGATGCTGGCGTCGAACCAGTGACCGCCATAGCGGGTAAGCCCGTGAGCGAACCCCGGCAAGTCGGTGTGGTCCTGCGGATCCCACGAAATCACCTCTAACGCAGCGTCACTCACGATGTTGCCTCCTTCTGGGTCGTGTCGCGTCTAGACCGGCAGCCACCGCATTTGGTGACCGTTGGCAATGTTGAAATCAACGAGTCGGATCGCCGGGTTGGCGAAACTCAGTGCACGATCGTTGCGCGGACAGTAGGCATCGACCGCGCCGATGATCTCGACGGCAGCCTGATGCGGTGTCGCGCCGCCGTCGATCAACGGACCGCCGACCTGCAGGAAGGTCAAGCAGTCGTCAAACCCGCGGCAGATACCCAGCGCTGTTTGCTTCATCGCTGCCGGTGCGTCGGGTGCCACGCCGTGGTCTTGGAGAAAGGCGAAGTACGCCGAATCGCTGTCGGCATCAGCGGCGGCCGGCGCCGCCGTCGCCACACCCCCCGTGATCGCCGCTGCCAGCGCGATTACCTGGAGGCAAGCTGCGCGAATCATCGGTTCCTCACTTCTGTTAGCTGACATCGATGCCCGTGTATTGACCCTGCGGGTTGGCGGGCGCCGTGGCAAGGGACTTTTGACCCGCATCGGGTAGTCCAGAAGGACGGAAACAGCGGATGAGATCCCCAGGCCCCGGTGTCGAGCCGTCGCGAACGCATGACGCTCGACCGATGGGACTGCCGCTGCGCCGCGGTGGCGACCAGACAGCGGAAACACCTGTCACGGCAGGCTATTCAGCCGCTACCGTGGGTGCACCGGCGTCCTGCTGCGCGTGTGAATCGGCGCGGTGCAGCCACACAAACGTCTTCATGGGCGGCGGATGAACGGCTTCACCAGCAGCGGATAGGCTTTCATCGCCTTGGCGCGGGGGATCACCTCCGGTCGTTCGAGCTCGTAGTCTTGACCATTGCGGGTGAGCCGGCATCTGCCGATGGCCGAAATGTTGCGGCACCAGTCGACTTCGGGGTAGGCGACCACCAAGATGAAGCCATCACCGAACGGATACGCACTCAGCGGGGTCGTGTAGGCCCGGCCGCTGTGCCGGCCGGTGTGGTGCAGCGCGCTGAGGTTGAAGTACACTATCCCCAGCCTGGTTCCGGCGATCCCGCTGGCCAGGCGACGGTTGGCGGTCTTGCTGAATCGGCGGGTCCTGTCACTAAACCATTTCAGCCGCAGCAGCAGCGTGTAGGCCAGCAGGATCAGATAGAGCACCACGACCGCGCCGGCCAGCACGACCAGCACGATCGACGGCAGGCGCAGGAAACCGGTGAGCGGTGTGCGGCACCGCGCGAGACGAGTTGCGGTCAACTTCGTCCCTCCTCCCCTTGAGCGACCCAGCAGGAACGAGCCAGTTCCGGTAAACGACCGGTCTTGGGCGTGGCACTCGTGGTGCCTCTGCTCAAGCGATCCTGGTGGGTGGCGACTCCGAGCAGGCAGAGGAGAACGACATCACGTTGGCGCCCAATAGTCACCTCCCGGTGCGATCCGCACCGTCTTGGGGCCCTTGAGTCCCGCGGGCAACGGGATCTATCGAAGCCGGCTTTCGTCCCGGCTGTGTCCATCCCCCGTCGGACGGCGACCTCGCGAGCGAAGTCGCGGCAAACATGTTGTCGCGCAAGCGTGCCGGAGCGGCGGCCCCGTGGCCGCGCGCACGCCGTTGTGGTGTCGCTCGGATGTGCCCCGCGACGTCACGCGGGGGCGGCCGCCAACAGCGCCTCCAGATCCGGTGCGCGGCGGCCGGTGGCGGCGACGGCGGCGCGGAGTGCGACGCCCAGCGAGACAATTTCCTCGGGTGCAGCGCGGGTATGGGCGGCGAACCAGAGCTCACCGCGCGGGCCGGCCAGGGCGGTGCGCCAGTACCGCACCGCGAAGCGTTGGGGCATCAGTAGATACAACGCGCGCAGGTTGCGCGGGATCTCCGTGTTGCCGGCGGCGCGCAGCGCGCGAAACGCCTGGCGGGTGGCGCGCACCATGATGGCCAGCAGCGACTCTTCGGCCGCCAGCCGTCCCGGCTGCACATCGACGCGTAACAGCGCTAAACCGATCGGCACGATGAACGCGGCGTGCGCGGTCAGCCACCCCTCGGGATCGGTGCTGACGGTTGTCGGAAACCCCGCAGCGCCGAGGATCCCGGCGAGCTTCTGCACCCGCGCGGATCGCCGCGGGTTAGAGTCGGCAAGCATCGTCTTTTGCTGACGGATCAGCACGAACCGTACCGCCGCACCGTCCCGCACCCCACCGGCGGCCGGAAACCCGAACAGCGCCCGCTCCCCCAGTGCACCCGCCAGCGTCGCGGTCAGGCCCGCGGCGTTGCCGAAAAACATCACGTCCGCATCCACCTCCGCCAACAGCGGCAGGGTTCCGACCAGTTGATCGCGGCGCACCGCGACCAGAACAAGGTCACACGAAACGCCATCGGGTGAGGGGACCACGCGCACCTCGTGGACGGTGCGCCGGCCGGTCTGGGCGTCGTGCAGGATCAGCCCGGCATCACACAATTCGGCGAGCCGACGTCCCCGCGCACACAGCGTCACCTCATGCCCGGACTCCAGCAGTCGCCCCGCGTACACGCTGCCGATCACCCCGGCGCCCACCACCAAAATCCGCACGCTGAAACCTTTGTGACACCAAATGCCCCTCGATCAACTCGGGTCAGCGACTGCGCCGATCTGCGCACCGCACAGACTCGGCTACGTCACAGCTACCTGAGTGCGACCGCCATCTCCATCTAAGCGGCCGGCGTCGCGCGCGTCGAGGTGATCGGCCGGCTCGACCCGCTCGATCGGCGTAGTTAGCATGCCGACCCTCCCCGACCACGCCCGGGGCGGCGGGCTTGCCGATCAGATGCCAACAGTCCGCCGTGAGCCGCGTCACCGCATTTCGCCCGCGTGTTTTGCCGGTCTTCGCTTGGGTTAACCCGCGACGCATGACCTTCCCCCACCCAACAGAGCCGCCCGCTGCGCACGATCGGATTGATGTGCAATTCGTGCTGGCGCCCGCGATAGCCATCTTCTCGGAGCTGTGCAGGGTTGTCGCTACCACAGTCGCGCGTGAAAAGGCGGCGACGCCGACGCCGAGGTTGTGACAGGCCCCTGCCAGTAGTGTGGGCGCGGTTGCGGACGACAGACTCGGCGAATGAGCAGAACCTCCACAGGGTTCCTGCATAATCAAGCACCGCGCTTACTTTTTCCGGGCCGCACTGGAAAGGTCCGTTGGCCCGACCCGGGCCGGACCGCCATCGACTCCGTAACTGAGCATTCCCGCTGACTCAGGTCTCGAACCCGAGAATACGGGCAGCGTTGCCGTACAAGAACTTTGGCCACACGTCATCTTTGAACGGCACGTTCGGCAACTCGCTGAAAATCCGCTCCAGTGTCAAGCCCATGGGGAAGTAGCCAGCGTAGATCACCTTGTCCGCGCCGCGAGTGTTCGCATAATCGACGATCGGCTTTGGGTAGTACTTCGGAGCAAACGCCGATGTCGAGTAGTACAGGTTGGGCCATTTGAGCATCAGCTTCACCGCCAACTCCTCCCACGGCTCGCAGCCGTGCCGAGTGACGAACACCAATTCCGGGAAATCAAACATCACAACGTCGATCCGGGCCACATCCTGCGGCGCGAACGGCAGCCGCGGACCCGGTACCCCGGCACAGACGAAGATGGGGATACCCAGCTCGACGCACGTCGAGTAGATCGGGTACATCTTGGGGTCGTCGATCGGCACCTGTGGGAATGTGCCGGACGGAAACACCGACGTCGCACGGATCCCGAATTCCTCGTGTTCGCGTCGGATCGCGCGCACCGACCCGACGACATCGTTGGGGTCAGCAACAGCCCCGGACGGCACAAACCTGTCGGGATGGCCCTTGAGCGCCAAACGCGAAGTCTTGTCAGAAACCCCGATCAGACCCTTCTCGATTCCGTAGCGATCCATCTCGCCCAGAGTCACCGCTACCGGGTCGTCAGTCGGCAGCCCCTTGGGGACCTGCTTGAACATGTACTCCACTGGGAATTCCAGGTTTTCCCGCGAATCGGCGTCTTTGGTCTGCTTCTTGATGAAGTCATACTGCTCGAAGCCCTCGTGAGGGAAGCCGATCATGGTGTCAATGACGGGCAGCCCCATCGAGCCGGACATCAAACCCTCCGATCTTCTGGGCGCTGGTGACGATGATCGCGGACCCGCAGTCCTTTTGCCTCCGAGGGCCCCGCATGCACCGACCGTTCCACGATAGTTCGATCATTTCGAAACACGTTGCCGCCTCAGGTTGGCTTGAAGGCAAATGGCGTCATAAAACTCATCTCCGTCGGCGAGGCGGCACTCCTCACCTGATTAAGCTGACCGGCCCGGCGGCGAGCAGTCCCCGACCGTCTGAGCATGCACTTCGTGCACACCAGCATTGCTGCCAACCGGTGCGCGCGCCGCGCCCGGCTACGGGACCACTGTTGCCCAGAGAGGCGGCCCTTTGCGACACATGCCACGGCCAACGCAAAAAATAGTGTAAGGAGCGGTCTCGCCACCAGGTTATGGTTACTCCGTGGACGTGATTCAGGCCGATGTGGTGGGGTTATCGGCGTTAGCTGCCCACTGCCAGGAGCAGGCGGCGGTGGTGGGCGCGATAAGCGCCCCGTCGGTGTCGGGAGGCGTTTTCCAGCCGTCGGCGGCCGCGGTGGCGGCCGTGCACGCCGACGTGGCGGGCGCGGGGGCCACGTTCATGGCGCGGATGCGGTCCACCGCGGCCGACGTCACCACCACCGCGCGGAACTATGCGGGCACCGACGCCGGCACGGCGTCCGGCATCGCCTCGATGGTCGAGACGGCGGTGGTGTAGGTGGCGGCGGCGACGGCGGTGCCAACGTTGTCGCAGATCCAGGCCTGGGACACCGAACACCTGGAGGGGACGGCCAACCATTGGACCAGCGCTGCCGACACGTGGGAACACAGCTTTACCAATGTGTATCGAGAGATGCTACGAGCGATCAACATCGGCCCGGGCGACGCGCTCACAGCCGAGGGATGAGGGCCGTAATGGACGCCGAACTGGAACGCTGGCGGGCCGCCGGACAGTACTTCGACTACCTCGGCTTCGGCATCTTCCACCGCGTGCAGGGCAGTGGACCTCCGCTACTGCTGATCCACGGTTATCCGTTCAACTCCTATGACTGGGCGCCGATTTGGCCGGCATTGACGCAACGGTTCACCGTCATCGCACCGGACATGATCGGCATGGGATTCTCCGACAAACCCGCGGCCTACGAATACTCGGTGGGCGACCACGCGGACATGCACGAGTCGCTGCTGGCCCACCTGAACATCCACAACGCGCACATCCTGGCCCACGACCTTGGTGATTCCGTGGGCCAGGAACTGTTGGCCCGCCACGAGTTCGGCCAGCAGGCCTACGGCGCGCTGCGCATCGACTCGATCACCTGGCTCAACGGTGGCATGTTCAACGAGGCCTACACGCCCCGGCCGGCGCAGAAGCTGATGTCACGCACCCTGTTGGGCGACATCATCAGTCATGTGCAGGACAGTCCACTGTCCCGTCGGCTGCTGGAACCGACGCTGCGCGAGATGTTCGGCCCGAACACCAAGCCGACGCGGCACATGATGGACGTCTTCAATCAGATCCTGGACTACAACGACGGCCGCCGCGTGATGCACAAGGTTGGCCGCTTCCTCAACGACCGGTACACCCACCGAAACCGGTGGGTGCGCGCCATGCGGCAGACCGCGGTTCCGATGCGGTTCATCGACGGGCCGATCGACCCCAACTCCGGTGCCCACATGGCGCGCCGCTACGCCGAGGTGATACCCGAACCCGATGTGGTGATGCTCGCCGACGACATTGGGCACTGGCCGCAACTCGAGGCGCCTGACGCGGTGCTGACGCACTTCCTCGCCCACATCGACCGCATCGCCGCTGGCTGAGCCCTGCGGGCGCTCAGCCAACCGCGGCACGACTCGCGACCCTGACCCTTGTTGCCGGTCGGCTCATCCGGATCGGCCCCGGCGACCTCCGAAAACGCTGGTTAGAAGCTCGGCGACCTGGCTATTCTCCCCTTTGTCATGACACATCGAGCGGACGCCTCAGGCGATGGCGAAGCACGTTCACCGACGCGCGTGCGCCGGCATCGTCTGGTCCGCAACCACTCGATTGTGGCCGGCGCCAAGGTGCTCGCCGCGCTGCTATCGGCGGTGGTGGTCGTCGTCACCGGCATCGGATGGATCGCCTACCGCGCTGCATCGGCCGGCATCACCACATCTGACGCGTTGGCCGGTGAACCCGCCTCGACCGGAAGTGATCAAAACATCCTGATTATGGGTCTGGATGGCCGTCTCGACCAGCGGGGCCGGCCGCTGCCGCCAAACATCTATGACGCGCTGCACGCGGGCGATGAAAATTCCGGCGACAACGACGCCGACGCGCTCATCGTCGTGCACCTGCCCGCCGGCGGCGCCCCGGCCACGGCGATCTCAATCCCCCGCGACGACTATGTCGATCTCGCCGGATGCCCGACCCCGGATTGCCGGGGCAAGATCAAGGAGGCCTACAGCCTCGCCTACCAGCGAGTGATAGACGACGGCTCCGGCAACCCGCAGTCCGACACCACCGTGGCTGACGGGCAAGACTCCGCGGCGCGGGAACAGAAGGCCCGTGAGGCCGGCCGCAAAGCCGAGATCAGCACGGTTAATCGTCTTCTGCAAATCCCGATCGACCACTTCATTGAGGTCACCTTGGTTGGGTTCTTTCAGATCGCCCGGGTGGTCGAACCCATCACCGTGTGTCTGAACGAGGACACCTCGGACCGCTACTACTCCGGGGGGGACTTTCATCAAGGCGTCCAGCAGATCAGTGCGGCCCAGGCGATGGCGTTCGTGCGGCAACGCCGCGACGCCGACGACGCGTTGTTCACCGACCTTGATCGAACCCGACGCCAGCAGGCCTTCATCGCCTCGGTGGTCAGTGCGCTGCGCCGCAGCGGGGCGTTGTCGAGCCCCACGAGGCTGCGCACCCTACTGGACGTCGCCAAGCAAAACGTTGCCGTCGACGCCGGTTTCGACCTGGAAGACTTGATGCGTAACGTGTCGGCGTTCACCAACAGACCGGTCGTGCTGTACACGCTGCCGATAACCGATTTCCGCGAAATCGCAGACGGTGAAGATGTCAACATCATCGACGTAGCCGCCATCCGCTCCATCGTGCACGACCTGTTGGTCACCGATTCGCCCGCCACAGCCACCTCGACAAGCATCAGCGCAGCAGCGCAAGCTGGAGAGGCCCTTCAGTCGGCCGTAGGCACCGTCGCGCTCAACGTGGTCAATGCCTCGGGCAAGCAAGGGCAGGCTGAGGACATCGAAAAGGCGTTAGCCACAGGACAATTCACTGAGGGGACGGTCAGTACCGCCGACTCCAGCAGCCAGACGAGCACCATCGCCTATGGGTTCGGCGCGAAGGCAGCCGCCGCGGGGCTCGCCGATGAACTAGACGTAAGTGCCACCGCATCCGAGGCGGTCGCCCCCAACACGGTGCAACTCACGGTCGGGACCGATTTCGCCAGCTCTGACTACCTCAATCACAGATCAGCATCGGCGGCTACAACCGACACGGTGCCCGTTTCCACGGTGCCGGCCACCGCCACTGGCACCCAAGCACCGGCGCCGACCAACCTCACGCGCATGAACGTCGATGACGTCCCGTGCGTGAAATGAAAGGCCGCGTCAACCAATATCTGGCATTGCCGGTAAAGCCGATGCTGCCGCGGTCCCCCGATGAGCTCAGAGAACGTGTCCGCAGCGGACTGGCAGATTTCACTGCGGGTGGGTCGCCAAATAGTCGGTGGCTGGGATCGGCGAGGTTGCGACGTAACCGATGGGCAGGAGCACGTCACCAGCAGTCGTGTAGCAGTAGATATCCCACCGGTAGTAGCCGGCGAACGCAGCGGGATCGGTTGCGAGGACGGCGGCGTAGTCGTTGACCGCCCGGACGTACCGGTCCGAGTTGTTGTACCGGGAGATGGCGTGGTCGCGGTCGTCGGCGAAGCCGTTGGCGGCGAGGTAGCGACCGGCCGCCATGATGCTGTCGTGGGGCGAGAGGATGTCGCCACCGTCGCCGTATTTGGCGAACGTCGAGGGTAGGAACTGCATGGGGCCTTGCGCGCCGGCGTAGCTCACGCCGACGATGCGGCCGAGGCCGGTTTCGACCAGGTTGATCGCCGCAAGGTAGTTCCAGCCGACGCCGGTCGCCGCCTCCGCGTTGCGGTAGTAGCCGAGCAGCTCGTCGGCCGGCGCCGGCGGGTCGATGCGCCACCCGGGCAGCGTGTCCTTGGGGTGGCTCGCGACCATCGGGGTGAGCTGGCGGCGCGCGTCGACGTTGCGGTCGTAGACGTCGAGGAGCGACGGCGGGATCCGCGGACGCGCGATCACGTCCCACTGAGGATGCCAACCGAGGGCGCGGTAGGCCGCTTGCTGGCGGCGCGCCGCCCCCATTAGCACGGCCTCCGACGACGACGGATCGCGCAGCGCCTGCTCGTCTGCGACCAGGTCGCCGGCAAGATGCACCGGGTCCGATGCCAGCCGCGGCTGCGCGGGCGGGAGCGTGGTCGCTCCCATGGGCGGGGTGGCGGTCGACGTCGATGCGGTTGACGACCTGGCCGACTCTGAGCAGGCACCGAGCGTGAACGTCATCGTGGCGACGAGCAGCGCCATGGCGCAGCGCATCACACGGGATCGATGCGCGGGATCGCGCGTCAACCGAGAGTGCGCACAGTTCGCCGCACGCATCCTTCTCCTTCGTTCGCGGGATCCACCGCCTCCGCAGCCACTACCGCTATCTTGAAATCATTGCGCCCCGGCCAGCGCTGCGGCTGGTTCGGCGAGGATGCTGGCGCAGCGCGGTGGCGACGGACGAAGGCCACGACGGACACGGCGGCGCCGGTGATGACCAGCACCGCGCAGGCGGCGCCGGCCAGGAACGGGTAGATCATCTGGCCGGAGCTGACGTCTTCACCCACCCCCTAGCGGGCGTTGGCGGTCCCGGAACAGCCGATCGTGTAGTCGCCGCCGTCCGTCACGGTGAGCACGAACACCGCCTGCCACTGATTGATGGTGAGGTTGCCGCCGTAGGGGCGGAGGTCGGGCGTGGGCTGGCTCTGCAGGCCGTGCGCGGTGCGGTGGACGTCGCCCTCGGTGGTGGTCGTGTTGGCGTAGACCGTTTTCGACGCGCCGGCATCGATGTGCCGTCCTCGCCCCGCCGTTACCGAACGTGTGCTCGTTGCTCGGGCCTTTGCCGGTGAGCTGAACCACCACTAGGGCGAACATGGCGCCCCCGCCCAGCAACCCGATCGCGACGAGTACCGCGCCGATGGCGTACCAATACTTGCGCGGCGTTCGCACGGTGTTGGCGGGCGGATAGGCCGGCGGCGGCATTGCGCCAGGTCCCCAGGCCGGTCCCGGCACCCCGGCGACCGGCGGGATTGGCGATCCCGGGGTCGGGTATCGCGGCGGGGGCGGGTTGGTCCCGCCGGGGTCGCCGATCGGGGGCTGTTGGGATGACATCGCGTTCGTTCCTTCGAATCTCAGCCAGCGCCCGTAACCGCGGCAACTCCGGCCAATCCCCCCACACCTTGGAGGTGGTGTGCTCGCCCAGATCGGCTACCATCCCCGCGGGAGCCCACAGAACCGCGAAAACCGTGAGGTAAATCAGCGCATCGATCACCCGGGCCAGTGCGCGGTCCCCAACGGTCGCGACGTGAACCGAGCCGGGTGCCGGGGTGACGACGAACCCCCGTTCGGCTCGCGGCGCACAGACACTCATCCCGTCCACGCCTGCTCCTGACGGAACGCGACGATCCCGACATCCAGTGACCGCGACACGGTGGTGATCCGCACCGTGGACTGCGAGGTCTGCACGAACCGCAGATCCGGTGCGGGCCCGGACAAGTCACCGCTGCCCAGCGTGATCACCGTCGACGACAACCCCGCCGACGGCGGCGTGGTGAGCCGGTCGTTGACGATGATCGTCGGCACAAACTCCGCGGGCTGGCGTCCCGACACCACCGCGATGTTCGGCTGAGCAAGACGGCCCCACCGGCCGGGCTCATTGGAGTAGATCGCGATCCGCTCCCCCGCCGCCGCCGCGCGGACAAGCAGTTGGCGCACACAAGCACGCTACCGGCGCTATTGGGCGGAGAAAAAGGGGATTCTTCGTCCCAATCACAGGCGGCGTACGGCGATGTCCCGGATAGGCATGCCGACGGCGTGATCGCCCCCGCGGACCTTCGTCGTCCCATCAATGTCGGGCACGTGGATCGTCCACGAGCCGCGCTGATCGGTGACCTCGACGTCGAAGCACCGCGCCGCCACGGAGCCTCGCGACCTGCCCGAGTGCGTTAAGCCTCTAATAGCCCAGCCATCGGGGTTCGGACGCACCGCGAGGTGCAACCACGGGATGGCCGGGTACCTGCCAGTACCCGGGCGTTTTGGAGAACTGGATGCCGGGTTCGAGGTGGAACTGTTCGCCGTAGGCGCCGAGAAACGAAATGCCCCCTCCCAATATGGATTTGTGTTCTGGTTTCTGGATCGTCTCCTCTACATAAGCGGGGTCAAACAACCCGAGCTGGGAATACCACATCGAAAACCGGGCGAGCGAGCCCCGAACGTGGTAGCTCCCGCCGTGCTTGGCCCGCAATATCAGGGCCGCCACGGTGCCCATCGCCATCAGGTAGCCGGCCAGGAAGTCGTTGAGAATCACCGTCGGTGGCAACGAAGGATTGCTGGCCGAACCTTCCAGGACGGCATAGCCGGACGTGCAGTTGGCGTCCATGTCGAATCCGCCCCGATCCGCCCACGGCCCGTCCCAGCCGAAGGCCCGCAACGAGGTGTAGATGATTCCGGGACGCACCGATGCCACCTCGTCGGCCGAGAGCCCCAACTGGGCAAGCTTTCTGCCCCGGAAGTTCTCCACCATCACGTCGGCGCCCTGCAGAACCTGCAGCGCCATGGCCTTGTACTCGGGCTGGGAAAGATCGATCCACGTTGACCGAAATCCCAGGTGGGTGTCCTGCAGCAGCGCGTCGTACTCGTATTCGGGCCGCGCCATGTGCAACACCTCGGCGCCCTGCTCGGCGAGGGTGCGCGGACAGGTCGGTCCGGCTATGACATGGGTGAATGCGGCCACTTTGATGCCCGACAGCGGCCGAGACGGATCAACCAGCGGCGGGAGTTCGGGCTCACTGTCGCCGATCTTGACGATTTCGATCAACGGTGTGCGCGCCAGGATTTCGCCCTGTGGGTGGGTGTACCACTCCTCAGGGGTGCGAACCATCGAGCCGATCATGCCCCGCCCGGCGGCCACGTTCTCCAACTCCAACGCGTCCCACCGCGCGATGGCGTCGGCCATCGCGGTCTTGTTGAGGTCGGCCTTGAGCAGCTCCATCCAGCGCGGCACCGCGGCCGGATAGGCAGCCGTCGGAAGATACCAGCGCCCGTCTTTGGTTGAGAAGATGTTGAACCCCAACGGGTTCACCCTGGGATCGGCGAAATACGGCTGATACGGGTAGCCACCCGCGGTGGGACGAAACATCGCCAGCGGATTGATGTGCACGACCGCCCGTCGAAGATCGACCGACAGATCCTGGACGTCACCGCCGCGCATGCGGTAGAAGATCTGCGTCGCCGCCGCCGGACCCATCATCCCCATCGCCATGATTGCCCCCAGCCGGTGATTGCTCGGCAGGATCGGGTCCTCGCCGGTAAAGGCGATACGTCCGCCGGTATCCTCCGGGGCCAAACCCACCCCGGCGAGAAGGGCTCCGAAATCTGCCTCAACGTCGACGCCGTCGGTAATCCGGGGGGTCTCTGCCGCCGCGTCCACCATCGCTAATCACATCCTTTCTGTGTGGGCCAGATGGCGCCGATGATCGCGGCAGGGATGTAGTCGACGATGGCCGCGCCCACGCGCCGGATCCCGGAGATGTACGCCTCGGTTGGAAGGACTCTCACAGACCAGGGGGAACGGGATCGCCACCGCTGCGGCGGCGGGTGTCTTCCTGACTGCGGGGTTGGTGCTGGCCCAGCGGCGAGGGCAACGGTGGCGGGCTCGCCTGGGAACCGCGGCTTTTCAATTGGCATCGGACCCTCCACTGGGTCAGAACTTCATGCCACGCGTTCGTATCGACGTCGAGCGCTGCCTAATGGTATTCGCGGCCACAAAAGCATCGATGGTTTTCGACATTTTTGTGCGGTGCGCACCAGCAGTGCGCCAGACGTCGTTGATTGGTCGCCAATGAAACGCAGTCGAAACTTTCCACGAGGGCCCTGAATGTTCTGTGGTACCGGGCCTGACGTCGCTCTGCGGGATGGGTGAAGGGCAGGACCGCGAGCTAGATTCGCCCACCTCATTCCCCTCCACGGGCCGCACTGAAACCGCGCTCGTTCCGCGTGCGGTGGTGTTTCTGGCGGTCAGCGAGCCGCCCGGCTGATGTTTACGGTCGGGGACGAGCCGGCCGATGCTGGCCTGTCGTATTGCAGGTGATGCAGCTGGGCGTAGGCTCCGTCGAGCTCCAGCAGCTCCTGGTGGGTGCCGTCTTCGGCGACGGCGCCGTCCTTGATGACGATGATCTTGTCGGCATGGCGCAGAGTGCTCAAACGGTGGGCGATGGTGATGACCGTCCGGCCCTCCATCAGCCGTTCCAGGGCCTCGATCACCAGCTGCTCGGATTCGGCGTCCAGCGCTGCAGTGGGCTCGTCGAGGATCAGGATCGGGTTATCGCGGATGAGCGCACGGGCGATCCCGATGCGTTGGCGCTGGCCGCCCGACAGCGTCAGACCCCGGTCGCCCACCAGGCTGTGGTAGCCATCGGCCATGCGGGTGATGAACTCATGGGCGTTGGCCAATGTGGCCGCCTCGACGATCTCATCGTCGGTGGCATCCGGGCGGCCGAAGGCGATGTTGTCGCGGATCGTTCCGCGCAACAGCACGGTGTCCTGCAGTACGAAGCCGATCTGGGAGCGCAGCCCCCGCAGCGTGTAATCGCGGACGTCCACTCCGTCGATGGTGATGCGGCCGGAGTCGGGGTCGCGAAACCGCGGGATCAGGCTGACGACGGTGGATTTGCCGCTGCCGGTGGGCCCGACGATGCCCACCATCTGGCCCGGGCTGATCGTGAAACTGATGTCGCGTAACACCGGCACGTCGGGCTCATAGCCGAAAGACACATGCTCGAAGGCGATCTCCCCGCGAAACGGAGGCGGCTCTATCGCGCCGGGATGCTCCCGAATCACCGTGTCGGCGTCACTAATCTCTTGGACGCGCTCGAACCCCACCGATACTTGGGCGATGGTGTTGGTCATCTGGGCCAGGTCGCGCACCGGTTGGAAGAACTTGGCCAGGTAGGCCAGAAAAACCGTCAGCGCGCCCACCGTCATCGTGCCCGCCAGGATCAGCAACGAACCCCGCCACAGCACCAGGCCCGTACACACCGCGATGGCCAGGCCGACCACCGGGGACAGCAGCGAGGACACCCGCCGGGCCTTGAGCCAGGCCGTCACGGCGTCCATGCTGGCCTTGCGCAATTGCTGTTCCTGATGGTCTTCGCGCCCGAACGCCTGCACAACGTGAATTGATTGCAGGCCCTCCTGCAGGGTGGCCATCAGGTCGGACTGGTGTGTACGCACCTCCTTGACGGCCGTCCTGATGGCTTTGTTCACCCGCACGACGAAGAGGGCCAGCAGCGGCGTTACCGCCAGCGCGATCAGAGTGAAATCCCAGCGGCACAACAACATCACAATGATCATCCCGACCACGGTCAGGGTGTTGGTGAAGATGTTGAGGGTGGACACCGACGCGAAGCTCTGGATGATCTGCACGTCACTGGTCAGCGTGGACAGGATGGTGCCGACCCGGTTGGTGTCGTAAT
This sequence comes from uncultured Actinomycetota bacterium, assembly GCA_963811535.1. Classification (GTDB taxonomy): domain Bacteria; phylum Actinomycetota; class Actinomycetes; order Mycobacteriales; family Mycobacteriaceae; genus Mycobacterium. The sequence continues at coordinate 585,628 of CAWERF010000007.1, forward strand.
AGGCCAGCGACAACTGCTGCAGCTGGTGATACAGCCGCACGCGCAGATCGTTGCCGATGGACTGACTCAGGCTCTCGGTGAAGTAGCTGGCGACGTACATCGCGGCGCCGGTCGTCACCGCGATCAGCACGGTCGCGATCCCCGCGGCCGCGGCGATACGCATCTTGTTATCGGCGTCCAGCGTGGCTAACACCCAGTTGATCCATTGCGGCTGGCGGTGGCTTGCGACGACGAGGTCGATGATGATCTTCAGCGGCCAGGGCGCGGCCAGGCTCATCGCCGCCTGCACCAGCATCGCGGCCAGAATGACCGCCAGCGTTCGCTGGCGGGGGCGGAGCAGTTCACGAAGCAGCGGCGGCACCATGGGCGACTTCCGGCATCGCACACGGGAAGTCAAGCGGAATGAGTGGTTGCGCGGGTGCCGAGGGCCTCTTTCCGTACTGCGATTGCTGGCCGCCGGACCGCGCTGTTCTCCCGCGCGATGCGGTATCCGGGATGGTAGGTCCCCACCGGCCAACACCAGCCGCGGCGGCTCGGCGTTAAAGGGGGACCCTCCGCGCACCATGGTGTCGTCGCGTTTGTTCCACATCGCTGTCAGTCCTTTCACAGCACCCACTGCTGCTGCCTCTTTAGATACGTCGGCGGGTTACGCCGGCATGACCTCCGGTCGGGTGATCTGGCGTGGCCGAAAAGACGGGCCGCCTCCGTGTAACCGGGAGTGCTATTCATGTTCGGGCTGCAGCGTTCTGCAGTGTGACTTCTCCACCTCGGCAGGCAGGAGATTCGCGATGGCACTACGCGATGCTGCCCCTGCGCGCACTGTGTCGGAAGCCCTGCCCGATCGGTATCGCCGGATCTTGGAATCACGCTTCCGGGGGGGCAGTTCGATCGGGGATCGCGCGGTCGAGTTGCGGGCATTGCGGTTGGCGGCGCAGGTCAATGACGAGGACGAGCGATGAACGCACGCGCGCTGCGGCGGTATGTGGATGACCTGGTCGGTGGCCGGCCTCCCCAGCCGTTTCGGGCCGACGACTTCGAGGCCGCGCAGATCCGCACCGCGATCGATTTGCAGGCGGCGCGGCCCGGCGGCGATACCCCAGGGCAGGAGTTTCTCGCCGACCTACGCCGGCGGCTCGCCACGCAGGTCGACGGCGATCAGACCACCGATTCGTCGCCGATCCGGTTCAGCGCGACCCGCCGGCAGGTGATTGTCGGGACCTCCGCAGCCGCGGCGGGCGTGGCGGCGGGGTTGACCGCCGATCGCGTGCTGTCGGTCGACGCCACCACTGGGGGCAGCGCCAACACCGCCGCCGGCGAGATGGTGCCGAGCCACGGCAGTTGGCAGCCGGTCGCGTCGAGTGCGGATGTTCCCGATACCGCGATGCATTCGTTTGAGCACGGTTCGTTGATCGGGTTCGTCCGGAGGGTGGATGGCCGCCTGGAGGCGGTGTCGGGCATTTGTACGCATCAAGGGTGCCGGTTGTGGTTCGACCAAGCCGACGATCGGCTGCGCTGCCCCTGCCACAGCACGTCGTTCTCCCCCACCGGGCAGGTCATGTCCCATCAGCTCGCCATCACGCCGGCCCCGTTGCCCGAGCTTGAGGTCCGCCAACGCGATGGCGCCATCGAGGTTTTCGCCCCGATCGAGCCACCCCAGCCGTCCTGACGGCCCGATCCCCGGTGTAACCCGCCGTCATATCTCTCAGCGAGCGCCGCGCATCGGCGGTCTCGTCATCGATCGGGAGGTTTTGCACCCTCATGCTCCGGCATCGTCATCGCATACCCGCTGTTGTGCCGGGAGCCGCCGCGGTCGCGGCGGCTGTCCTGCTGGTCTCGGGTTGCTCGGGATCCAGCCCGTCACAGAACGCCCAGCCATCCATCAATTTCGGTCAGGCCAGCGCCACGCCCGGAATGGTGGGCCACGGCACCGCCGCCGCGCCGGCGGCCACGTCCGCCGAGACGTCATCGACGGCGGCGCCACCGGCCACACCGCAGGCCGGAAACGCAGTCAGCATCAACAACTTCAAGTTCGACCCGGCCACCCTCACCGTGCCGGTCGGCACCACCGTCACCTGGACCAGCCAGGACGAGGAACCACACACCGTCGCGGCCAAGGACGGCTCGTTTCACTCACCCGGCCTTGACACCCACGGCACCTACAGCTTCACCTTCACCACCCCGGGGACGTTCGACTACGTGTGCTCGATCCACCCGTTCATGACCGGCACCGTGGTGGTGACGCAATGACCGAGCGCGACCCGAACGGGATGACCCGGCGTCAACTCATCCGCCACAGCGCGTGGTTCGGTGCGGCGGTGGTGCTCTCCGTGGCCGGCGGCGAAGTGATTTCCCACATCGCCGGATCGACCAGTGAGACTCAGGCGCAAGGGCGGCCGACGCTGCGCTTCGCGCAGATCAGCGACAGCCACATCGGGTTCAAGGGTGCCGCCAACCCCGACGTCGCCGACACGTTCACCCATGCCATCAGCCAGGTCAATTCGCTTGGATACAAACCGGATTTCGTGATCCACACCGGCGACCTGACCCACCTGGGCACCCCCGAGCAGTTCGATCAGGTCAAGCAGATGCTGACCGGGCTGAACACCCCGCACATCTTCACCGTGCCCGGCGAACACGACTCCACCGACGATGCCGGCGAGAAATACCGTCAAACGTTCGGCGCCGGCACCCGCGGCGACGGCTGGTACAGCTTCGACGTCGCCGGCGTGCATTTCATCGCGCTCGTAAACACGCTGCACCTGCAGAAGCTCGGCCACCTCGGCGCCGATCAGCTCGATTTCGTGCAGAAGGACGTCGCGTCGCTGTCCAGTGACACGCCGATCGTGGTGTTCAGCCACATCCCGCTGTTCGCGATGTACCCCGACTGGGGGTGGGGCACCGACGACGCCGCGCAGGCGCTGAGCTACCTGAAGCGGTTCTCCTCGGTGACGTGCCTCAACGGCCATGTGCACCAACTGTTCACCAAGACCGAGGGGAACGTGACCTTCTACAGCGGCACCACCACCGCCTACCCGCTGCCCGGCCCCGGTAACGGGCCCGCACCCAAACCGGTGACGCTGCCCGCCGGCCAGCTTCACAACGCGCTCGGTATCCGCGAGGTTAGCTACACCAAGGGCCAGCAGGCCCTGGCACTGAAAGAGCAGAAGCTGATATGAAATCAGAACAACGCAGCCTCCCCGTCCGGCTGGCCCTACGCGTCGCTATCGGCGCCACCCTCGCGGTGAGCGGTGTTATCCACGCCTACTTGTATGTCGAAAGCTACCGGTATATCCCGACGGTGGGGACGGGTTTCCTGGTGCAGGGCAGCATCTTTTGTGCGCTGGCGGTGCTCATCGTGCTCGGCGCACCGGACTGGTTCAGTTGGGTCGCCGCGGTCCTGTCCGTCGGTGCGCTGATCGCATTCGCGCTCTCACGCACCGTGGGTCTGTTCGGGTTCACCGAGAGGGGATGGCAACCCTCCCCCGAAGCGGCGCTCGCCGTGATCGTCGAAGTGCTGACCTTGCTACTGGTTGCTGCGACATTCCTGCCGAGGACCGCATACCGGGCACACGCCGCGGGGTAAGCGAGAATGTCACACGCGGCGATAAGCCAACATCGACCCGGCACTGCGAAAACGAACGCTACTTGGTCCAGTCCGCTGCGTAACCCCCTGGCGTATCTAAAGACGAAGCGCCAGAGCTGGCGAATTCCCTTCAAGATTTAGGAGATAGCGATGTTGACGAGGCGCGATCACGGCGTTGAGGACTACGCGGTGTTGCCTGACATGGACGCCACCGACGTCGGTGTGCTTGGCGAGGACGACCGCGCCTGCCTCAACGAGCTGGGCCAATATCTCGCCGCCACCGATGCGTGGCAGCGCTTCGGTGTCTGGCTGCTGCACAAGCATTTCGAGCCGGCACCCGGAGAGGTTTTCGTCGAACGCGCCATCAGCGCGTCGCGTAAGACCGTAACCGCTCCGGTCGCGCGATCGGCTTTTTCCGCGTTGAGCACGACGGCGATCCGCTTCGATCATTCGGTCAGCGGAGGTGTCGGCGTCATCGGCATGGAGTTCGCCCAGCCGGCCGACTTCGGTGACACCTCTGCGCTCAGCGATGACGATGAAGCCGTATTGGCCGACATCGCCCAACGGCTTGCGGCCGCTGGCAAGGTTCAGCGCTTCGGTGTTCGGCTGATCCGCAACCCGCTGGGCCTCTCGGAGCATGAACTGCTTCACGAAACCTGCGACAAAGCCCACCGCACGCTGCACTGCACCGTCGGTGAGCGGAACGCGCTCCTCACCGACCCAACCACCGTCCAAACGGCCTGGCGGTGGAGAGTTGTCCGGGGCAACACGGAACCCGCCGTCATGGGGCAGTGCACCGCTACCTGTGCTAGAGCCGGCGACGGACACGACATCGCGCACACCCACTCTGAACCCGACGACTTCGGCAACGACTGATCGCCCGAGCCGCGCGAGCGTGGCAACGCAAGCCGGAAACGTGTTACGTGTTTGCAGCAACCAGCCTTCAGATCGGGCGCTTTATCTGGCCCCGTGCCTGGTTAGAGCGGGATCCAGATTCCGCTATTCCAGAATCCCCAGTGATTCACATCGGGGTTCCACACGACGGGAGCCCAAGGCGCCCACGCCGGTGGCGGTGGCGGCGGCACCGCCCACGGCGGCGGTGGTGCCCAACGCACCGGGGCCCCGAAGGTATCGTCCCAGTCATGGCAGTTACCCGGGTCCCAGTTGTTGCCCCAGCCCGGGTCCCAACGGTCGCCCGGGCACCAGTGATAGTGATACGTGGGTGCAGAAGGTGCCGCCCGGGCGGTGCCCGCGGCCAGTCCGAGAGTGGACAAGGCGAGGCCACCAGCCGCCAGCACGCTCGCGCACAGCGGAAGCCACGGTTTTGTTAGCCTTTCGGTATTCATGCCCAAGGATTCCCCTTGAGAACGGCCCCAAAACGCTTTTCTTCGTTGTGGTGAACGCCAAACATCTTGCTAGGAGCTAGCTTTCAGCTATTTCACAGGTAGGGGCGGGCCGCGCTAGCCGCGCCGTGAGGATTTCTCCGCCGATATCGAGGTCCGTAGATGAACCGCCACCCGAGCGGTCACCACCCGGCTTGATCCGGCTAGCCGACTCGCAACAACATCATGTCCGCCAGGCGTTGCGGCATCCCGGCGACGTGCTCGGCCAGCGCGTCGCGCAACTCGGCCTCGCCAGACACTTGCTTGCCATCGCGTTCGATCCGAATCGGGTTCTCACCATGGATAGCCAGGAGGGCCTCTACGAGTGCATTGCGGTCACGGGTGCCGTCCAGCAGTGGCAGTAGATGGCGGTCCACCGGCGACAGTATCAACGTCTCGTGCCAGAGGTTGAAGGTCGACGCGTCGCTTTCCCCGCGCGTCAGCTCCGCCATGCGCCTCGCCGTCTCGTCCAACCGCAGCGGCGCTTGGGCCGGTTCGAGCAACACCGGATCAAGCCGAAACCGCGCCTGTCCCTGCAGGATCAAAACCTCCATCAAGCCGACGATGTGGTCTGAAAGCTTGTCTCGGGGATTCAAACCCGCGGAAACAAGTCGCGCGTGGACCGCATCCACCAGCTCCTGCCATGACAGAGTCCACGGCCAGCGGGCAGTGAGCGCATCCAGTGCGGCCTTGATGCCCGGATCGTTCGTAAACAGCGTCGCACCATCGGAATACAGGTATTCCTGGCGTGAGTGATCGAGACGAGTCTGCCCGTCCGCAGGAGGCAACCGCGCGGCGATATACAAACGCCGGTAGCGACTATGGGTTGGGTTGTAGCGGATCTGCGGAGCGCGCTCGGCATGAACCAGCACAGATTCGCGGAACGTGCGGTCGGCGACGAAATCCAGGTATTGCTCCACCAGCACCTGGACGCCCCCACATTTCTCGTTCACATACTCCGCAACCTTGGGACCGTAGTTGGCCGGGATCATCGCCTCGGGGTGCGCCTCCGCCAGATAAGCAAGACCATGCGCGCCGGTGCGTCCGAGCATCTCGGAGAAATAGCAGGGCGAGTTAAACGTCTCGAGTTCGTCGTGCAACAGGTACGAATCCCCGTAACCTAAGGCGTGGGCCCTCGATTCGGCCAGTATTCTTGCCAGCGCGCTGTCGGCCGGGGCCACCTCCTCCAGCAAATCGACCATGCGCCGCGCGTCGCGCACCTTCTCCTCCGGGGTCACGCTGCCGCCGCTGGCCAGCAGCATGGCATCGCGAAGGATCTCCTTGGACTTCCAGCCCGGATACACGTTGTAGCTGATGTAGGCCACGCCCTCGGGAGCCAGCAGCCTGCGGAACGCCGACAACAGCGCTTCCTGCACCTCTGTTGGCACCCAGCTGTACACACCATGGGCAATCACGAAATCGAACTGCCCCAACTCCGCAAAATTCATACGCGCGATATCGCCCGCCAGCAGCTGCAGATTGTCAAGGCTTAAGGCCTGCACACGCGTGCGCCCGTGGTCGACCTGCACCTGCGACAGATCGATGCCCACGACACGCGCCTGCGGATGTGCCGCGGCAAACGGAATCACGTTGCCCCCGGCGGCACAGCCGATTTCGAGCACTCGCGCGGTGGCGACCTCGGGTGGTTCCAAACCGAATAAATAGGCGATAGCGGCCAGCCGTCCGGGCGCCGACTGCGGAAACGAATTCGAGGTGTAGGGCGTGACGTCGTAGTCGGCGCGCAGTCGGTTAACCGCGTCGTCCCCGCCGTCGGTGGGATATGCCTGGTCAACCGATTGACTCAACGCCTGCTCCCATGATTCTCGGCTGAACCATCGCGCATCTGTGTCCATTCGATCACAGTCTTGGCATCGACACAGGGGTGGGGCGGGCCGGTCCACAAAGTGCCGGGATGTCGGGCCGCTCAACGTGTCGCGCGGGCAAGCTACCGTACGAGGTTTCAGCACCCTCTCCGATCCGTAGCCACCTACTACCAGCGACCGGACATCGCGTGGCGGTTCCTCCCGTGTGCCGCCCGCGGGGCGCCATGCTAGGCGATGTGGAGCTTGCTGCCGGACGCTTGGACCGGGGGAATCTGTGGGCTGGCTGGGACCACCGGCGGGGGCAGCTGGTCGGTGATGTCGGCGCGGTTCACTTCCAGATCGACCCCGGGGAACTGAACCGGCTGGGTGCTTGGCGGCTGGTCGAGACGCAGCGCCGAGGTCAGGTCCGCGAAGGTGCGGCGGCGCCAGGACGAGATGTTGGGCTCATGCACACCGGTGAACCATTCCAGCAAGCGCAGGCAGGAGGTGTGATCAAATCGCTCGGTGGCCACCCAACCACCGACCGTCCACGGCGACACGATGATGCACGGCACCCGGTAGCCGCCGCCGATCGGCTCGCCGCCGACGAATTCGCTTTGTTCACCCTGCCGCGGCAGCGGCGGCACCACATGGTCGAACAGCCCGTCGTTCTCGTCATAGGTGAGAATGAAAACCGTTGTGGCCCAGAGGTCGGGATTGGCGGCGATCGCGTTGATCCGGTCGGCGATGAACTTGGCGCCGTCGGCAGGCCGGTAGTCGGGGTGTTCGCAGGTGGCGGCACTCGGCAGGATCCAGGCCACTGCTGGCAGCCGGCCCTCGAGGGCATCGGCCTCGAACTGCCCGGGCGGACAAGTGGCAATGCCGTTGCGGTACAACGGGGAATCCGTCGGTGCCTGCCGGTAATGGCGGAACAGTTCGAGAACGTTGAGGTCGTAGTCGTCGATCTCGTTGTAGACCTTCCAGCTGACGCCGGCCTGTTGGAGCCGTTCGGGGTACGTGTTCCAGGTGTAGCCGCCAGGTGGTGTGGTGTAGTTCGCGGTGATCGGGCCGCCGTGGGTGCCCGCCGGGTCGATGGTGCCGGTCATCCACATCATCCGGTTGGGCCAGGTCGGGCCGAGTACCGAGCAGTGGTAGGCGTCGCACACCGTGAACGCGTCCGCCAGGGCGAAGTGAAACGGGATGTCAGCTCGCTTGTAGTAGCCCATCACGTGCGGGCCGTTGGCCCCGTCGGCGGCGCGGTGGGCGGGGAGCCACCGGTCCATCCGGCCGCCGTCGAGTGCTTCGTGCTGCACCGACCAGGCGTGCGACGTGGACGGGATTTTCTGCACGCTGCTGGTGTAGGTGTCCAGATGAAACGGCAGCGTGTAGCCGCCTGGGTTGTCGGGGTCGGGCTGTTCGAACACTGAAGCACCGTTGGGCAGGCGCACCGCGTCCGGATCGCCGAAGCCACGCACGCCAGGCATCGTGCCGAAGTAGTGATCGAACGAGCGGTTTTCCTGCATCAGCAGCACGACGTGTTCGACCTGTCGGGGCTCGACCGGCTCCGCGAGCGCGCGTTGCACATTGGTCGGCATCGCCGCAAAGGCCGCGGCCAGCGCGCTGGCACCGAGGAAGCGCCGACGTGTCAGGGTGGTGGCGGCGCGTGTTGTGTTCAAAAGGCTTTCCCTTCTGCCGCGGCCAGCCGACCATATGGCTCGACCCCGTTCGGTACAAGTCTGTCTTTCGGTGACATATGAAAAGCACGCGCACCACGCTTGCGGTGCGAGCCGACATCGCGGCAACGCACGGCGCGAATCAGCCACATCCCACCGAAATTCGGAGCATGGTCAGCCCGTGCGCGGGCACCGCAGGATCACCGACCGCACCGCTGCTAGTGGCGTCGATGTGGGTCCACAGGTCGCGGACGGCGTAGCAGGACGCCCGCCGCAGCCCCACGGCCGGTGCGCTGGTGGTGATGACGGCGGGCTGGTCGCCGGGGTTGAACAACGCGACCGCCACGGCACCTTCGGCCAGCGGCTTCACAAGAATCCGAGAATCCTGCGGGAGTGGCGCCGCTTGGGCCACCAGCCGGTCCTGATCGACAGCGATGACCTCACTATTGGTCAGGACGGCGCGGGTCTGCTCGGACATGGACCGCACGTCGTTGCCGGCGATAAGCGGCGCCGCCAGCATGGCCCACAACGAAAAGTGGGTGCGCGGTTCGGATTCGGTGAGGCTGGGCTGCGCCGTGGCCCGCCATGCCGCTTGCTCGGCGGACAGCTGCAGTTGCGAGAGCTTTCCAGCTGCTCGGGCGTCAATTCGCTGCGTGCGAACTTCACCCGGTTCGCCTGGAGGTGGTTGGTGAAGTAGTCACTCCAAGTTAGGCCGACCGTCAGTATGTCGGGGTCGTTCCAGAAGCCGGCCCGGCTGCGGGGCGCCGCGGGGGCCGCGGCGGCGAACTCGTCGGGCACGCCGAGGTGCGTGCCCCTCACAAACGCGTCCGTGCTGCCCAGCGGAGGCAGCATGGACCGCCACACCGGCACCAAATCGGTGGTGTTGCGCGCCATGTCCGCGATGGTCGACCAATCGAAGTCCACTCCGGCGGTGTGGTCGCTGGAGCTATTCGGGTTGATGCTGTAGAGAATGCGGCGGCCGCTGCCGCGTAGCGCGTCTCGCATGGCGGTGAATACCCTGACCTGCTCGGCGTGGTCGGCGTCGCTGCGGCACCAGTCGTACTTCAGAAAATCGACTCCTCGGCCGGACTGTGAAACGCCGCCAGCTGGCAGATCATCGACCGGGCCAGCGCCCGCACCTGATCTATGTCGCCCACCAGCGACAGACCGGGGAAGCGTTGCAGCCAAATCACTTTGGGTACGTTCTCGATGTACTCCTGCTCGATCAGGAACTTGCGCAGGGCGTGCCCGGTCGCCGGTTCCAGGTCGGCGGCCTCGGCGATCTTCGGCTTTTCGATCTGCATCGCCAGCGCCACCTTGCCCAGCCCGACCCGCACCACCGCAAACTCGTCGCTGCCCGGGGTGCGGTCCCACATCCGGACCGAGCCGGCCACCCCCACCAACTGTTCAGGCTCCCAATGGAAATGCGCGCGATGCCCCCACTGCTGGCGACGCTGCACCTCCACCTCGTCACGGATCTCATCGAGCCGGGCGAAGTACTTGCGGCGGTAATGCGTCAGCTCGCCCCATGACATCTGCCGGGCGGCGCCGCGACCGCGAAACAGCATGCCGCCCATGCCGATCAGCATCATCACCCCGAATATGCCGAAGCCCGATGCGAAGCTGCGCATCCCCGTCACGTACATCGCGATGATGAACCCGACGACGCCCACCACCAGCGTGATCGGCAACACGATGCCCCACACGCTGCGCGGCGGCGGGACCGGCGCCACGATCGGCGGCTCCACCGCGATCTTGCCGCCGCCGGTGGCCGGCGGACGGGTAGCTTCACCTGGACGGACAAACGGGTGAGTCGTCACCGCACCACCCTAACGTCGGACAAACGCACCCACCGGTGGCGATTTCAGAAACCCCCGGCAAACCGCGATCGCCGCCCGAGCCCGAAGGTTTCTTGGCGTCTGCTGCGCCTCCCCGCTAGAGCAGCTGTCCGAGAGCCTTCGCCGCGGTCCCTGGGCTCTTTGTCCCTGGGCTCTTTATAGCTGGCGTCCACCGACGCTTCGCAACGTCTATCGGGCTTGTCACAGCGGGGTTTAAACTCATACAGCGCAAATGTTGCGTAATCGCAAGTATCTTCTGAAGGGGAAAAACCATGAAGATCGTCGTGATTGGCGGTACGGGTGTCCTCGGGTCAAAAGTGGTTCAGAAACTGAGGGACCACGGCCACGAGGCGGTCGCAGCGTCGCCGAAGACTGGCGTCAACACGCTTACCGGGGAAGGCCTCGGCGACGCTCTAACCGGTGCCGACGTGGTTGTTGACGTGTCCAACTCACCCTCATTCGACGACGATCCGGCGATGGAGTTCTTCACCAACTCGACCACTAACTTGCTGGCCGCCGCGAAGGCCGCCGGCGTTGGGCATTACGTCGCGGTGTCGATCGTTGGATGCGACCAGCTACCCAAGAGTGGGTACCTGCGGGCGAAGGTCGCCCAGGAGAAGCTCATCACTGAATCAGACATTCCCTACTCGATCGTGCGCGCCACCCAGTTCGCCGAGTTCACCGACGCGATCACAGCGTCGATGACGGTCGGCGACGAGGTGCGCGTACCGGACGCGCTGATCCAGCCCATCGCCGCCGAGGACCTCGCGGCCGAGGTCGCCCGTGTGGCCGCCGGCGAACCACTGGGTGGCATCGAGAACATCGGCGGCCCTGAGAAGATCTCGTTCGAGCAGATGGCCCGCGAGGTCGTGGCCCGGCAAGGCGAAGCCAAGACCGTCGTCGTCGATCCCGAAGTTGGTTACTTCGGGACACCGCTCTCCATGAACAGTCTGGTCACCGCATAGGCAGATCGGGTCGGCCCGGCCGGCCGACGCCAAGGAACTTGGCGATGGCCCTAGAACCTGCGACCAATGACTTCGGGGAATAGTATCGATCAGGCGGCAGGTCGGCCCGAGACGGAGATAACGCTGATGCGACGAGTCGCGCTAATCACCGGAGCCAGCCGGGGAATCGGTGCGGCAACCGCACTAGTCCTCGCGGAGCGGGGGTTTCGGGTGGTCGTCAACTACCGGTCCAGTGCGGAGCAAGCAGACGAGGTTGTCCGGGCCGCGACCGCGGCTGGCGGTGAGGCCGTGGCGATGCAGGCCGATGTCACCGCACCCGACGATGTCGCCGCAATGGTCGACGAGACCCAGCAGCGGTGGGGTCGGGTCGACGTGCTCGTACACAACGCATTGATCCCTTTTGATGTCACCTCGTTCGCCGATCTGAGCTGGGAGCAGCTCGGCGGCAAGCTGGACCGAGAGCTGCATGCCGCATTCCTGGTGACGAAAGCCGTTGTGCCCGGGATGATTTCCCGCAATTACGGCCGGCTGGTGTATCTCAGCACGGGGTTGTCCCGCCGGCCCCGCGACGGGATGATCACGCTGGGCACCGCCAAGGCGGCGCTGGACCAGTTTGTCCGGTTCATCGCACTCGAGCTCGCGCCGCACGGGATCACCGCAAACCTCGTCGCGCCCGCCACGGTGGACGAAACAAAGGTGACCGGGCAGTTGACGACCGGGCAGGTGCGTCAACTCGGCGCAACCAACCCGATGGGGCGCCTCGTCCGCCCCGACGAGGTGGCCGAGACGGTGGCCTTCTTGGCAAGTGAGGATTCTGGTTTCACCACCGGTCACTACCTTCCCGTCAACGGCGGCCTTGCCATGGACTGAAACCCGGTTCTGCCGCGACGGAAGTCACCAGATTGGGGAACGTTTTCGCCATGCACACCATCGACCTGGCCTATGTAGGGCGTGGTATCCACGAGGAACTGGTCGCCTATGTCGCCGACCAGGAGGGCTACTACGAAGCTGAGGGTGTCCACGTCGCCATCCGCGACGGGGTCAGCTGGGAAACGGAGCGTCTGCGCCGCGGCGCGACGATCGGTCTGGGCCGGACCCTGTTGTCGCGGCTGACCGACGGCATCGGTTGGAAAGTGCTCAGCGTCAACACCCATCGTCCGCTGTTCTGGTTTCTCGGCAACGCCGATGTGACATCCATGGCGGATCTTCGCGGGCGCCGACTGGCGGTCCACGCCGCCCACACGGCCCCCGGTTGTTTCGCCCGGATCGTCCTGCGCAAGCACGGTCTGGACCCCGACCGCGACCTGGAATGTGCGGCGCGACATCCGGGTGACTACCAGATGGACCTGCGACGCCTTCGGGCCGGCTCCATCGACGCCGCCTACGTCGGCAGCACGCTCTCCCCCGAACAGGTCGCCGAGGAAGAAGTGTTCCATGTACTGGCCTGGGTTGGGGATCACTTCCAGATCCCTACGGTGGGCGTCGCCGTGGACCCCGCCCATATCCCGCTGGACAGCCCCGCGCTGCAGGCGTTGGTGCGGGCCAACCAGCGGGCCCTCCGGACGATCGCCGAACAACCCCGCCTGGCCGTCGACTACATCGCCTCGTTCCTCAACCGGCTGACGCGTGATGAAGCGCAGCAGTACTACGAACGCTACATCGGCCCGTACTTCACCCCCGACGGCCAGGTGGACTTCAACATCGCGCGGCAAGCTATCGACGCGGTCGCGGCCGAACTCGGCGTCGCCTCAGTAGCCGCCGACGAGATCTATCAGCCAGCCCGGTGATCGCCTCATGACCGTCGACGCTCCTCGGCATGCGACCCGCCTCGCGGGCGACCGACCGCTGAAGGATCTGCTCTGCCGATTCACCTCTCACGCCGAGGAGTAGGTGCTCGGCTGCCTCGATCCGCACGATCGGGTGATTTAGCGGAATCGCTATCCCGCGATCCCGAGGTCGGGCTCGTCGCGGAGCTCTCGAAATGAGCCACCCAGAGCCTATCTGTGGCGAACCAGGGTATCGCCTCCAAAAATCCGCCACATTACCTGTGGAAAACCCGCGCCTTGCCTGTGAAAGCGAGTAGTCGGCTACTCACGCCAGTCAGATCAGACCCACAGATGATGTGGTGGCGCGCGTCGCTTCGGGGATCGGGTTCTATGCGCGCTGGCAATAACGAAAAATTGACCGACTTCAGGAGGAAGAACCGCCATGGCTTCAGTAGTTGGCAAAACAGATGCACAGTTCGAAGCTGGCGTTACCGGCCTCAACACGAACTCAACACCGCAGGCGGGGGTTGGCGTTCACGGCAAGAGTGCCGCCGCGGGGGTCCTGGGAGAAAACACGGCGTCGTGGCATGGGGTCGCAGGCATCGGCGGACCCAATGGTGGCGAAGGGGTTAACGGACAGAGCCTCTCCGGCTGGGCGGGAGTTGGCGGCTATAACAAGAGCGCTGCCGGGGGGCCCGGTGTCTGGGGGGTCGGCGGGGCGACCGCCGGTGAGGGCGTGCACGGTGAGAGCCAGTCGGGCTACGCCGCTGTCGCCGGCTACAACAAGAGCAACGGCCCCGGGGTTTGGGGCATTGGCGGCCCGAAGGGCGGCGAAGGAGTCCACGGCGAGAGTAACTCCGGATTTGCCGCCGTCGCCGGTTACAACAAGAGCGCTGCCGGGGGGCCCGGTGTCTGGGGGATCGGCGGGGCAACCGCCGGTGAGGGCGTGCACGGTGAGAGCCAGTCGGGCTACGCCGCCGTCGCCGGCTACAACAAGAGCAACGGCCCCGGGGTTTGGGGCATTGGCGGCCCGAACGGCGGCGAAGGAGTCCACGGCGAGAGTCACTCCGGATTTGCCGCCGTGGCCGGCTACAGCAAGGCAGGTGGCCCGGCGGGCTGGTTCGACGGCAACGTGGTCGTCACCGGTGACGTGATCCTGCAAGGAGCAGACTACGCCGAAGCCCTCACCACCACGGATTCCGACGTCGTGCCCGGCGCGGTGGTCGTCTTCGATGACAACGGCGAATTGCAACCCTGCACCCAGGAATGCGACACCACGGTTGCCGGAATCGTCTCTGGCGCCGGCGGCCTCAAACCAGCGATCGTGCTGGACCGTCACGCTAACAGCGCACCAGTAGCGCTGATGGGCACGGTATGGTGCTACGCCGATGCGGTCAAGGCGCCTATCAGGCCGGGCGACCTGCTTACCACCGCGGACACACCCGGGCACTGCCGGCGTGTCACCCAACCCGCCAAGGCGTTCGGCGCCGTTATTGGCAAAGCCCTCACGTCACTGGTGTCCGGTCGGGGTATGGTCCGCGTATTCGTGAGCCCTCGCTGACAACCGTTGAAGGGCAACGACAATGCTAAGTGTGAGAGCGTTCACCACAAGTAAACACATTTCCGGTGGGATCCGCGGGCCGATGCATGCCGCGAGTAAGTCAAGCGTTCGGGATTGGTTGCGCTCAGACCGCGCCGCGGCCGAAGTGCCGTGGATGGGCGATTCGATGACCGTCTTGTTCAAGAACGGCGGCCTCGGCCAAAAAGTCACCATCGCCGTCGTCGGCGATGGCTTCGCAGCTGGGGACCAAGAAAGCTACAACCAGGCGGTCGATAATCTGCTGACGAACGGACTGTTCACCCACGACTTTTATGCAGCCAACAGGTCAGCCTTCAATCTGCTACGCGTCAACCTGGTATCGGTTGACTCAGGCGTCGGTACCAAGACCTACGACGCCAACGGCAAGGTCACCACACAGGTCGATCGCAATACCGCTCTCGGTGCGTACTACAACGGTGACTGGGCGCACTGCTGGGTCGAATTTGGCCCGCAAACCGCCGCCCGGCTCGCCCGCGCCCTGTCGATCTGGGTCCCTGATCACCGGGAAGTAATTGTGCTGCTGAACAATCCGGGATTCGGCGGCTGCGGCGGCGGCGGTGTGGCGACGTTACCGCTCGGGGTGACCTGGTCGACGTTCGCGCACGAATTGGGGCATGCGCTCGGCGGACTGGGTGACGAATACCACGCAGACAACCAGGCGTACAAGGGTGATGAGCCCCCTGAACCCAACCTCACCAAAAACACCAATCGCCACACCCTGAGGTGGGCGGGTGACATCAACGCGAGTACGCCGATCCCGACCGGTGGCGACGATTACACCCCGCCGAAACCCGCGGGATGGAACGACAGCCAGGATGTCGGGCTGTTCGAAGGCGGCGGTGGGTCGTACACCAGCGGTATCTATCGGCCGGTGGTGAATTGCAGGATGAACAGCAACGATCCGCCATTCTGTCCCGTGTGCGCGGCAGCGATGTCCACCCAGATCGGTCCACACCTTGCGGGCGACCTCGGCCGCGATGCCGCACTTGAAAGAGGAGGGGCCGAGATGGCCGCAGAGGACAACGAAGGCTATGTGCGACTGGTTGTTCGAATGGATCACGGCGAGCCGCGGATCACTGATGCGCTCGAGGTGCCCGGTCCGCTGGTACAGCCCGATACCCTGACGGCCGGTCTCGTACATGAGCTCTGGGTGGGAGGCCACCGGGTGTCGGTCGGCTCGCACCCGGACGCAGGCATCAGCCGCTCATTCAGCGAAATCGGACCCGATGGTCCCCGCGAACATCACATATACACACCCGATGTCTACGATCTGGTCATACGGGTACCGGTGGAGGAGCTACGTGGGGCGGACCCGTCGAGCCTGACCCTCAACCTCGTTTCGCTAAAGGCGCCGTTCTCCGGCCAGCTCGGTGACACGCAGCTGCAGGACAACCCAGCAATCAGCGCCACCCCGATTCCTACCGAAAGATCAATAGCCGGGGCGAACTTGCCAGACTCATTACGCCAAATCATGGAGGAACCGCCGAGGCACAAGTAGCGGGCAACTAGGCACGAGAAATCCTCGACCCTCGACCCCCGCTCGGTCCCGATTTCGGCGTCAAGACCGCCAAAGCCACCACCTAAACTCCGCTGTGAAGGTACTGTGAGTCTGCTGCAAACGCAGTGCAAGTCTCATCCCTTTAGTCGAGGTGGCGCGGGAGTCATGGTGTTTACCTGGGGCATGTGCAATGTGATGCCAGAAGCCGTCGCTGCGCTTTTGGGTTAGGAATCAGCGGTGCGCTTGGGGTGGCCCCTGACTGGTCGTTCAGAGGAGATGCGACTAATTGAAGGCGCAATATTTGCGTCGGGCATTTCCGGGATCGTAATTTGCGGCGCGGCCGGCGTGGGGAAGAGTCGGATTGCGCGGGAAGCACTTACCTCCGCTTCATCAAAAGGCTGTGCAACGCACTGGGCATCTGGAACGGCGCCGGCGCGCGGTGTTCCGTTGGGGGCTTTCGCGGCCTGGACGGGCTCGGGTGTCACCGACACGCTGCAGCTCGTCACCGGTGTCATCGACTCGCTTACGACCGCTTCGGCGCGAACCACGGTGGTGGGGGTCGACGACGCGAATCTTCTCGATGACTTGTCGGTTTTCGTTCTGCAGCAACTGGTTCAGCGACGCGCCGCCAAACTAGTGCTCACCGTTCGCGACAGCGAACCGATTCCCGGGTGGACACATGAGCTGTGGCGCCACGGTGAATTTGACCGGCTCGACCTGCAACCGTTGTCGCATGACGAAACCGCGATGCTGATATCCGCCGCGGTTGGTGGATCGGTGGATCCGGACGCCGCCCGCCGGCTGTGGAAGCTCACGCGGGGCAATGTGCTGTATCTGCGCAACATCGTCGAGCAGGAGGTCGGCGACGGCCGGCTGGTGCACCAGCACGGTTATTGGCGATGGCTCGGCGAGCCCAACGTGGCGCCGGGGCTGGTCGAACTGGTTGAGTCACGCATCGGGGCGCTTCCCGCTTCAGTGAGCGACGTCATCGATGCGCTGGCTGTCGGCGAGCCGATCGAACTGGCGTCGCTGAAGCAAATAGCCGACCCGGCGGCGGTCGAGGATGCCGACATGCTCGGCCTCCTGACGCTGGACCGCGACGACGAGGGCCGCGTGGAAGTTCGCGTGGCGCATCCGCTCTACGGCGAGGTGCGCAGAAAACGCGCGGCGCCCACGCGGTTGAGGCGGTTGCGCGGGCTGGTTGCCGCCGAACTCGCAGCGTCCTCCCGCAGCGATGACATCCGGCTCGTCGTGCGGCGGGCGGCATTGAGTCTGGACTCCGACCTCGAGCAGGATCCGGACCTGTTGGTCCGGGCAGCCCAGGGCGCGGTGTCGCTGTCGGATCTGCCGCTGGCCGATCAATTGGCCGAAGCGGCAATCCGCGCCGGCGCCGGGGCGGAGGCGCACTTTGTCCGGGCTTATGCGCTGTCGTGGCTCAGCCGCGGCCGCGAGGCCGACAGCGTGCTGTGCAGCATCCCCACCTCTGAGTTGGCCGAAGCCGACCGCGACCGGTTCGCGTTCCTGCAGACCACGAACCGGCTGTTCACGCTGGCGGATCGCGCCGGCGCAAAAAGACTGATCGACGAAGCGGCACGGGCCACATCGTCGGGCCACAACGTGTGCGTCGACGCCTGTCGCAGGGTCTACTGGGCCGCGATGGGCAAGCCGGAGGCTGCTACCGAATCGTCGGAGACCATCGCCTGGGAGCGCTTGCCCGACCTGGCCGCCCGGATGACAGCCTGGGCGATCGCCGTCGCGTCCGGAGACGCGGGCCGCACCGGCGAAGCCGCCGCCGCCGCGAACCGCGGATACACCGTGCTGTCTCGGTCGATCGACGGCGCACCGGCGCCGGTGCGGTTCGTCGTCGCCGACGGCCACGTCGGCGCGCTCCTCCAGTCCGGGCGGATCTGTGAGGCGGTGCGCATCGCCGAACAGCTGCGGCAACACGCTGTCGACCTTCCCGGGACCGCACAGCCGCTCAGCGTCGGCGTGGCAGGGCGGGCCGCTCTCGCCGGGGGCCGCTTAACCACGGCATGCGCGCTACTACAAGCGGCGGCCGAGCTGTTGTCGGGCTGCGGCGAGGCTAACGGGTGGGGGTACCGCTACCAGCTGCCGCGCACGATTGCGCTGGCCATGAGTGGGTCAACCGCGGAGGCTGCCGCGGCACTGACCGAGCTGGAGAAGCGCCGCCATCCGAGCTGGCGGTTTCTTGACTATGAGCTCGCGCTGGCGCGCGCCTGGGTGGCCGCTGCCCAAGGCGCCGTCAGCGAGGCCGTCACCGTCGTGCTGACCGCGGCTCGAAATGCGGCCGCCAACCGACAATTCGCGGCCGAAGTGATGTGTTTGCAAACGGCTACACAGCTCGGCAACACTTCGGGCGCCGCCCGTCTCCGTGAACTCACCTCGATCGTCGAGGGGCCGCGGGTCGCACTTGCGGCCCGGTACGCGGCCGCGTTGCGTAGCGGCGACGGCGCTGAACTGGCTTCTGTTTCTGATGAATTCGAGCGCATGGGCGACCTTGTCGCGGCGCTCGACGCGGCCGCCCACGCGGTCGCGGCGTATCGCCGCCAAGGTTTACGTGGATCGGCGTTAGGGCCGGCCCGCCACGCAGAAGCGTTGGCCGAGCAGTGCGGCCGCGCCAAGACCCCGGCGCTCGGCGAAGCGGTCGATCAATTACCGCTCACCGCTCGGGAACGAGAGGTCGTGATGTTGATCGGTAACGGCACCCCGAGCCGTGCGGTCGCAGCGCGACTGAGTGTTTCGGTGCGCACCGTGGAAGGTCACATCTACCGGGCCATGGCGAAAACCGGTGTGAGCAACCGCGACGAACTTGCGGCGCTACTGCCAAAATCGCATGCTTAGAGTGAAATTCACCAGCAAAACGCCTCTGGTGGCCGATACCGAGAATCCTGCGCTTCGGGCACGTCGGATGTGAGTGGGTATCCGCCGCCATCAGCGCAACTTCGGGTATCGCGGTACTTAGCAACTGTGGCGATCACACGCGCACGCTGGTCAAATGGTGGATGAACTCAGTGCGCGCGAGCGGGCACTCCGCAAGCTGCCGTTGGTGTATTCGCTGGCGCTGAGACTGCGTGACGCCGGCGTCGCTCTCGACGTGGTGTGTGAGTACCTCGATGTCGAGGAAAGCTCCCTTGCCGGCATCTACCGCCTTGCCGAGGCGAAGCTGTGGGGCGAGGGTGCACGGAAGTACGGCGAGAAGACGTGACGGCGAACGGTGTTTACGCCGGTTCCCCCGGCTGGCAGGCGAAGCCAGATGACCGGCGCGGGTGCGCTCGGCGACCGCGTGGTCGACGGCGGCTGGATACTCGGGGCGGCTCCCAGCAGGACGCCAGTTATTCGAGTAACCCGGTACTTGAGTGACCCGCACCGACAGTGGGCAAACTATCAGCACGCAAACGACCTCAGTTGCGCCGCGACGGGCACGCATGCGTGTGCCGGTCACGCTTCCATCATCGAAGGGACAGGACAATGCCCATACCGCAACCCATCCCGCCGCACGGTGCCCTCGGCGAGCTGCCTCCTGACGACCTGTCCACCACTGAGCAGGCCACGTCACCGCCGCAAGACGATGCAACGGGCGACATCGACGCGCCCCGCACCGAATACGAGTTGCCCGAGAGCCCGCCCCCGCCGGCGCCACCGACAACCGCTGAAAAACATAGATCACGCGAGGACAGGAAGCACCATGGCGCTCAACTTTCAAAACCTTTACAAAATCACCGTTTTCATCGCCTTTGTGTACGGTGACACTGCCTGCAGCCCGAACCATTTCAGGAAGCAGGGGTGGTGGACGGTCGCGCCCGGTCAGACTCTTACCGTGTGGAACGTCGATTTGCGACGAGTCAACCGGCATGCCGCGTTCTATGCCGAGGAATTCAAGGACTCGGGCGGAGCCACCTGGAGCGGAACAGGAAACAACTTATATCGCATTCGCGACGTCGCCTTCAACCAGTGCTACGACGACAACACCAACTGCAACCAACAACCAAACTTCGCGCTGCTCGACTTCCAGCACGCCGACAACGGCAATCATCCGTTCGAGAGCCTGCGCGTCATCCTCGGTCCCGCGCCTGGCCAGATTAGGACGCAGGGTTCGGTCATCATTGACGAGGTTCAGGAGCGGGTGCCCTAATCGTTGGCGCCGGCTTCGCAGCCCTGCGTTGCCCGTGTCCGGAGGTTGGGCTGGACCGGCGGCAGCCGTTCGGCTGCAGTCGTTTTGGATGGTGTTGGCCGATCGGGAGCCCTCGGTGTTGCCGATCGCAGCGCGGTCGGCTTATCACCGCGCCCGACCGTTGCTGC
Organism: uncultured Actinomycetota bacterium; assembly: GCA_963811535.1. GTDB lineage: Bacteria > Actinomycetota > Actinomycetes > Mycobacteriales > Mycobacteriaceae > Mycobacterium. Next base: position 606,055 of record CAWERF010000007.1, read on the forward strand.
GCGGCGGTGACGGCAGATGAGTCAGATCTGTTCGTGCACCAGGCTTGCGGCCGACGCGGGCATCAGGCTTTCCGGCACCTCTCGGGTGACTTCCCCCGACGGGCCTTTGCGCGTGACGACATAGGTGTAGCGGTCAGCGCCGGGGTCGCGGGCAAGCGGCTGTTGGCTCTCGAGAAGCTGGTCCAGCCGGGCTCGGTCGTCGGGGTTCAAGGCGTCCCCGTCAACCTCCCCGTGGGCGGTCAGACCCGCGAATCCGCCGTGCCGTTCGATGATGTACCGATCCATGCCTGCCACCCCGACGACCGCCCGTCTCGGAAACCGAAGGCCGCTCGGTTACGTGACGCCGACGCCCTTCCATGCACTGTCGACGGCACTGTACACCGCTGTCTCGGCGGCGAACAGTGACTTGGCGGCACCACGGGTCAGGTCGGCGAAACTGCGCATGCCCATGTCTGCCGTGGCTTGTGGGCTGGTCAGCGCCGCGTACCACACCTTGCCCGCCTTCTCCCACGACCGCCCGCCGATGGCCGTGGCGGCCACGTAGAACGCATGGTTGGGGATGCCGCTGGTGACGTGCGGGTCATCGCCGGGCCTGTAGTCGCTGTAATTGTCCGGCTGCGGCGAAAGGCAGTGCGACACGCCCGGGGCGGCCATATCTCGCAGGCAGGTCTTGCCTTTCGCGATGGCCGCCGGGCCCATGATGTCCGCTCCGATCAACCAGTCAGCCTGGTCGACCGTCTGGTCCTTCCGCCATTGGCGGAACATCGACCCGAAGACGTCGGAGATGCTCTCGTTGAGACCGCCCGGCTCATCGGTGTAGGACAGCCCGGCGGTGAATTGCGTCACGCCATGGGTCAATTCGTGGCCGATGACGTCGTTGGAGGCGGTGAAGTCGATGAAAATCGACCCATCACCGTCGCCGTAGGTCATTTGCGAGCCATTCCAGAACGCGTTCATGTATCGCACGTCGTAGTGAACCGACGACATGAGCGTCATGCCGGCGTCGTCGACCGAGTTGCGGTTGAAGCACTGCTTATAAAACTCCGCCACGGCAGTTGTTTCGTCAAATGCTCGTTTCGAGGTGTCGTCCTTGGATGCGCCGGGCTTGTTCACCGGGGCGCCGGGCAGCGACCTGGTGTGTTTGCAGTCGAACACCGTTATCGACGGCTTGGACGCGAGGGCAGTGTCGCACGCGACCAGGCCGGCCCGCACCGCGTCGGTTTTGGCGTCCCGAAGACTGCGCCACACCGGCTCCAGGGCGATGGTGTTGCTCAGCGCTTCACGTGACTGCTTGGGCAGTGAGCGATCCGTGGCGAGCTTTTCCAGCACGTCCTTCGGAACGAAGAAACAACCACAGGGCGTGGTCATGATGGACCTCCAGGGCACTTGGGCACCTCCGCGGTACGGGGCGCCCGACTGTTCGGACGAACTAAGGCTGCGCCCGGTACGCGGTGCGGGCACGCGTAGAGCGGTACTCGAAATCGTCCTTAGCGTGCACCCACATGGCATTCGGGTCCTGTCCCGGTACGCGCCCCGACCACGGGCCGCCCACAGTCGGCGGTCCAGCCATCGCATCAGCATCGCGTCGCGAGGGTCGGACCGCGCGGCACCGGGGCCGGCGCTACCCGAGGCTGAACGTGGCCATCGCAGTCCTTTCCACCGTCCATCGGTACCCTCCTGTCAGTTACTCAAGCTCATGGTCACGAAGCCAGTTGCGCAGGGCCGCAGATTCTTCCGATACGCGAGAACACCCTGGCGGCGCGGTGAGCAAAACGAGTAACACGAGCCTGGGCGGTCGAAAATCGAGTACCCGCGTACTTGTGCCACTCGCGCCGGCTCCGGGGACCATTCGGTCAGGAAGCAGCAGCGGCACGATCGGTCGACAAGATAGGCTCAAAGGCACAGCTGGCGGTGGGACTCGCCACACACCGCGGCCCAAATTTGGTGCCCGCCAATGGTCCCTACGGACGAATGGTCCGTAGAGGAGGCGGTCGTGCCCACCTGACAGCGCTGCGCAACACCGCAATGCTGCGGGCCCTGCTTCCCGTCGCGCTCTTTGAGTTCGGCAACGTCGTGACGACATTGCTGATTCTGCGGACGACCCTGCAATACCACCACGCCGAAGACGTGCTGATGGCGTTCCTGCACAACCGATCTGGTGGCAACGGCTAGCTCGGATCACTGGGCTTCTGATCGTAGGCGTCCACCCGCCACGCGCCGTCGACGAAACTGAGCTGGTTCCAGCAGGCGGTGCGCTGCCCGATATTGGTCAGGGTCGGGTCGATCTGTTGCAGCAGGGCCCGATTGAAAGCGTCGTGGGATACCAGCACGATCGGTCCGCTGCTGAACTCGGCGACCAGTTCGAAGAACGCGGCCCGCGCCCGCTCGGCCAGAGCGGCCATCGGTTCAACCCCCGGGGCGGCGTCGATGCTGCCGTAGCGGCGCTCGACCTCCTCGCGGCGTTCGCCGGTCATCGGGCCGTAGTCGCGGTCGTTGAGCCGAATGTCGGTCGACACCGGCGCACCGGCCGCCGAACCGATCGCCCGGGCGGTGGCCACCGCCCGCTGCAGCGGGCTGGAGACCACCGCGGTGGGATTCCGCTCGGCCAGCACCTTCGCCAGCCGAGCCACCTCGGCCACACCGACCGCGTCGAGCGGCGGATTGCTGAGCCCACGCAGCCGCCCTTCGGCGTTGAGCGCGGTACGGCCGTGGCGGGCCAGATACACCAGCGTGGTGGTCATCGCACACCGTCCACAGGTTCTCCTCGTCGTCAAGGGAGGCAGGAGCCATCAGCCGAGCGGGCGGTTCGAGCGGTCTGGTGGCACCGCCTCATAATGGTGAATAGCCTTCTGATTCAACGATGTTAGCCCGAAATGCCAAGGCGCGGGCGGTGATTAGCGGCCGACGGGAAGACATCGTGCTCGCCAGCGTCTCGGGCTTTTACGACCTGTGATCGGCTGCACGGCGAACCGGGCCGCAGGGTTCAAGTCGGCCATGTCCGCAGCGTACGGCGCCGTGCGACGGCGCGACGGGCTACTTCTTCGCGGCGCCGACGCTCTTCGTACCGGCTCCCACGCCAACCGGTTTGTGTTGCTGCTGGCCGGTCCGATTGGCGACGGTGCTGTTGGCAGCGTTGGCGACCCCTCCGTCCGGGTGCGCCGGCGTGTGCAGAGCCGCACTGACCGTCTTCGGGATGGCGGTCGGTGCGTTCGTCGTCGCCCCGCCGCCGGTGATCGCCACCAGGGTTCCCGCCGTGGACAGCGGCGCGGGCGCTGACTTTTGCGCACCGCCGCTTGCCGCGGCCGTCGACGCGGCCATCGGATGAGGAAGTGTGTTCCTGATGTTCGTGGCCGCCGTATCGACCGCCTGGGTGACGATGCCGCCAGCGGTGGCGACGACTCCGCGCGCGGTCGCGGCGCCCGCGGCGACCGCCGCGCCCACGTTGCCCGTCTGCGCCAGCGTCGTCGCTGCCGAGTTGGCCGTCTCAACGACCCCGAGCAACAGCAGCTCGCCGGCCTGGAAGGCGATGGCCGTGGTGACGTCGATCGCGGAGACGGCCGCGACTTGCACGATGCCCTGCGGCATCGCCGTGTGCTGCACCGGGGGCGGCAAGGGAAGCGTGAGCGCGTCGAGGACCTGGCTGCGTGCGGTGTTGATCGCTCCGATGACACCGCCGGGCCCCAGCGACTCGGCGGGGATGTTGAGCACCGCCACGACCGCGACGTCAAGGGCATTGAACGCCTTCGGCACCACCCTGAACACGTCGTTGTTGAAGATGCCTTCGGCTGACGCGTTTGCGGGTTGGGTCACCGTCGCAGCCGCGACACCGATCGATTGCACGAGCGACCCCGTCGTTCGGAGTGCCCCAACGAACGCCGCCGGTGCCTCCAGGACGGCAATCGGAACGGTTTCCACACCCTGGATGGCGGCCGTGCAGATGAGGCTGCAGTACAAGACCTGGTTGCGGAGAAACGCTTCGATGAGGGCGGCCGGCGGCGGCGCGGCGGCGGCCAGCCGAACATCGTAGGTCGTGGTTGGCGGCGAAGGCGCCTCGGGCGGCGCCAGCGGCGCGATGACGAGTGCGCTGACTCCAGCAGCGGCAATAGCGGTGGTGAGGGTTGAGCGGAGAAGTACGCGCATTTCGATCCCCTAACCGTGCCTATATGGATCTACATCGTTCACACGACCTGGGACCGCAGAAGGTTCGAACCCCCGCGTGGGCCGCACCCGTATCACCGGCCCGACCGCCTCGGGAAAGTCGTTCGACATAGACGTGCGAGGCAAAATTGACTCGACGGTGCGCGACGAACTGTTCAAGCCCGCTCGTCAGAGGCCAGTTCGCCGATCATGTGCGCGATGAGACCGGCCAGCCCGAACAACAGCGTGTACGAAAATATGTAAATCGGTACGAGCATCCACAGCGACCGCCCGGCGAACGCATCGGATGCGATGGCCGCCAGCATGTGCGCGACGAGTCGCGAGACGACCACACCGGCGGCGAGGGCCACGGCCGCGTAGCGCGGCCACGCGGTCCATGCCGAGATGAACTCGGTCATCACCGAATAACGTTGCGGCCGTGCACCGTTGCCGGCATCAGATGCTTGCACGCCGACCGTCCTTGTCAGCAGCCACATGACGAGCGCGAACAATGCCAGCGCCGCGAGCGTGAACACAACGACCAGCCACCACGGCGCGTTACCCTTGGTGCCCGAACCCGGTGAGCCGAACACGGCGCCAACAATGATCATCCCGACAACGTAAACCGGTAGTAGCAGTACCAGCAGACGCGCGTTCATCGCGCGGGACCGGCTAATCGGCACAATCCCCCGCAGCATCAAGAGCGCCCTCGATAGGGCCCTCCACCATGCCCTTCGTGAACCCGCCGATGAAACCGGCGACACCGCCGATCTCGGGCGATATCTCCACGCCGACAACACCCCCGATCCCGGCGCCCTCCAGCGCGCTCTTGAACGCGCTCTTCGTCATGTTCTCGCCGACATTGCTCTTGAAATCGTTACTCCAGCGCTGTCCGAACGTCGGATCTGGGGTTTGGAACGACGGCAACGCGACCGGCGGCGCGGTGGTCTGCCCGGGCAATGGCGGCGCCCCGGGCGGCGCCGTCATCGCCTCCTCAAGTTGCCCGACGGCGCCCTGGCGAAGGGCCCCCGGCGGCGCGGCCTGCGCTACCTGTGGCGGCACCGGGAACGGTCCGATCTGGGGTCGGGCACCAGTGGCGGGAACCGGCGGTGTCGGCGGCTCGCCCACGTCGCTGTGGCTGTCGACCATCTGGATGGTGCCCTGCATGTTCGACCCGTTGGCGACGATGACGTCGTCCGGACTGGACGGGACGCCGCCGCCCTGGGCGGCGGCCTGGCCATCCTGGTCGGCCGGCACCGCCTTGATCCGCGACGCGTTCTCGGCGTCCTGGGTTTGCATCTTGTTCCTCTGCGACGGGCCCATTAATGGTTGGCGCCGGCCCGCTCGCCGAATCCGGCCCGGCTCCTGGGGCCCGCCCGCTGCTCTGTCCTTCGCGCCGGAAGGACTGTTGCCCAAAGACCGCTCGCGTTACCGCGTTCCCCCAATCGGGGGACAAGCAGTTCATCCTCCCTACCGACCGATTGCCGGACTGACACCAACCAACCGCCACGGAATAGTCGTGGCTGAAGTGGAAAGCACTGGCAAGGCAAACCCAACGCTCCACTCGCAAAGGAGAACTCAAATGATCACCGGCTTGATTGCGGCCCCCGTCGTTGCCGCTGTCATCATCTGTGTCGTTCTGGGCTTGGCCACCATCGCCAACGCAACGCCGACGACTACCGACGACTCGGGCACCGCGCGACGGTGATGAAGGCTTGGTTCGGGCGGAAACCGGTGATCTCCGTCGTGTCTCGAAAAGTCAACTAAAGGTCTTCGACTGTCAAGACTTCGCTACCGCTTGAAACTGCATCTTTACTACGAGCGCACGACGCGCCCACCAACTCGAAAAGCGCGAAGGAGGTACACCATGCTGGCGATCGACTTTCTGTGGTTCGTCTTACCGGCTGCGGTGCTCGCTCTGGGCGCTTACGACACGCTGCACGGCCGAGACGAAGAATGGCGCCGATGACTGCGGCCGCAACGCACCGGAGATTGAAGGGAACACTAGCGATGCTCAACGTGATGCTTGGAATGTTGATGCTGCTGCCCGCTGGTGGGCCGCCGCGTACGCGCGGATCAGGTAGTGCCGTGTCACAGGCCCGGCTCGGGCGGGCTATGTGGCAACCAGCCGTGCGGACTGAGTGGAGGTCGAAATGAAACTAGGTGCCTATACAGCGTGCCTTCATGACAAGACGTTGGATGAGTCTCTAGATATCCTCGGTGATTTGGGCCTTGAGAGTATCGAGGTCAATGCCGGGGGCTTCCTGCCGGCTCCGCACCTGCCCGTGGATGGATTGCTGGCCAGTGAGCGTGCGCGTCGGGAGTATCTTTCGCGCCTTTCGGACAGGAATATCACGCTGACGGCCCTCAACGTGAACTGCAATCCGCTTCATCCCGATCCCGAAGTGCGTGGCGGGTACGTCAACGCTCTTTGGCGGGCCATCGAGTTGGCCGGCTTACTCGGAGTGCGCAACGTGGTGACCATGTCCGGGCTACCGGGCGCTCATCCTGGGTGTCTTGCACCCACCTGGATGGCTCAGCCTTGGCACAGTGCGGCTACCGACGTGTTGCACTACCAGTGGGATGAGGTTGCCATTCCTTTCTGGAGGGACATCGAGCGGCGCGCTCGGGCGGCGGAAGTGCGAATCTGCATTGAAATGCACCCACACAATCTCGTGTATAACCCGTCCACATTAATGCGATTGATCAACCGGACCGACAGCGAACATATCGGTGCGGAAATGGATCCCAGCCACCTCTTCTGGCAGGGAATGGAACCAATCAAGGCGATCGAGTATCTAGGGAACCGTGTATTCAACGCCGCGGCCAAGGATACGCGTATCAACGAGGCCAACTGCCAGCTGAACGGAGTGCTCGACGATCGCTACGAGACTCCGGATCTTGACGATCCGTCGGCCATCGGGCTCGGAGGACGCTATGTTCTCAACCGCTTCCCAGAGAATCCTTCTTGGCAATTTGTGGCCGTCGGGCGAGGACACGACACCGACTATTGGGCGTCATTTCTTGCGGCTCTGCAGAAGGTCGATCCGTCGATTGCCGTGAACATCGAACATGAGGACGATGAGCTGGATGTCCTGCAAGGATTGAAGGTTGCCGCGCAGACGCTCAAGACTGCATCGAGCGGCGCCGGCCAATAGTCGCGAGAGTCCTGCGGTGTCGGATCAACTCTTGGCGGAGGACTCATTCAGCATGTGATGTGCTGCTTTCAGGGCGAGGGCCACACTCGTGAGAGTCGGATTGGATGCGGTCCCCGTCGGTATGAGGCCATTGCCGCCAAGGTAGAGGTTCTCCAAGCCCCACACCCGGGAGTTTGTGTCGACAACACTGGTGTCCGGATCCCGGCCCATGCGCACGGTACCTGCGATGTGCAGGGGTAGGCCGGGAGTCGGAAAACATGGCTCGGACCCCGGCAGGAATCCGCCGATGGCCATGGCCGCCCGGAGCATCTCGGCCATCATCGAGTGCATTCGCGCCGCATCGGCTGAGCTGAAGCTGAATTCAAAAGTGGGCTGCGGCATGTCGTGCACGTCGGTGTATCGATCGGAGAAGAATACTCGGTTGTCCGGGCGCGGATCGACGAGCCCGAACCAGCGCAAGTCCATGATTAGTCTGGTATCGACATGGGGTTGAACATCGGCGTAATGAAAAGCGTCGCGATTTATCTGGGCGTGCCATGGACGACCCTCCGTGACCGGTATCCATATGCTCGGTGCGGGATCGGTCGGTGGGATCGGAAGGATGTCGTCAGGGTAGAGTTCTTGATGCGATTTTATCTCCTCGGCAAACCGCTCGTCCTTGTATATCTTGTCGACAAGATCCTGGAGCAGGATCACCTGACAGAACGCCGTGGGGTGTTCAGTGAGGTAGCGGCCTAAAGCAAACGGCCGTATTCCAGAAGCCCACAGCAACTGTGGAGTTAAGACGGCGCCGCACGCGACGACATAACGGTCGGCGAAGATGCGCACCGTTCGCATTCCCACAAGATCGCGCGCTTCCGCATACTCAATCCGTGAGCCGTCGCGGTCTTGCACCAAACGGCTACATAGGTGCTGTGGCAGAATCGAGAATTGCTCTTCGTCGTGCCCGCCGGGGTCTGCCAGATCACCCAGGATTGTGTCCACGCCGGTCCAGTGCACCATTTGCGGGTTGCGCTCGTGACGCTTCGCCGCGAGCGGAAGCGGCTGTACCTCGTAACCGGCGGGAAGCTCGGAGAATTCCTGCCGAAGTGCGTCAATGAGTAACCGCTGTCGTAGCGAGGAATCGAACTCGCCACGCCTCACGCCCAGCAACTGTTCGCCTTGCGCGTAGTACCGTTCCCAATCCTGTTCGGCAATCCCGTCGTAGCGTTCCACGGTTGGATGGTGCCGCGGACATGCACCTGTCCAATGAGTTGCCATGCCGCCCACGGCGTAGCAGGCGGCAGCGGCCGGAATATTGCGGTAAGGATCCTGGTCGGGATTCTCGGCATTTCGCGCGCTACTACGGTTTGCCCCCGTTTCAGGAACCGCCAATGGATCGACGGCGAGTTCTGGCCGGCCGCTGAGGGGGACGGAGAGCAGATGTAGATGACCGCGCATCACTGGTGCGAACAAGTCCGGATCGCGCTGGTAAATGTAGGCGTTCTTGAGGTTCTGGCCGGGGCGCGCCGACAGCTGCGCGCCCGCTTCGAGCACCAGAACACTCAATCCGCGATCTACCAGTGTGCGGGCGAACGTGGCTCCAACAGGGCCGGAGCCGACGATCACAACGTCAGCCCGGTACGACGGGCCTTCCCGGGTCATCTTGTATCCAAGATTTCTCTCCGAGGTTGGGTGGGCTCGATAGCACGCACGGTTGGGTACGTTACGTCATTATCTGACGACGTCCACGCCGGTTGTGTGGGGGGATGATGATGATGAATAACGCGTCATCGCCACCGAACGGTTACAGCGCGCCCGCGACTCGTTCGCCGCCGACGGCGTCAGCCGCCTGGGACACATCGTCACCATTCGTGGGCCATCACGGAATGATCGTGGGTATGACTCCACCGTCCACGCGTAACGCCGCACCTGTAGTAGCCGACGCATCTTCAGAGCCGACATAGCGTATAAGGTTTGCGACTTCACCGGGGAGGCTGAATCGCTGCAGCAAGGAAGTCGGCCGATAAGCCGCGAAGTAGTGGCGCTCGGCTTCCTCGAAAGGAACATCGCCGTAAGCTTTGGCCACGAATTCCTCGGCTCCGGGAGTGCGAGTCGGCCCGGGCAGAATGCAGTTCACGGTGACCCCGGTACCGGCAACGGCGATTGCGAAGCCCCGCGACACCGCCAGCAGCGCGGACTTGGTCATCCCGTAGTGAATCATTTCCGGAGGGGTCGACACTCCGCATTCACTACTGACGAACATCACCCGCCCCCAACCCCGTTCGGCCATGCCCGCCGCATAGTGTCGTGCGAGCCTGACACCGCTGAGCACATTCACCTCAAAAAAGTGACGCCAGTCATCGTCGGATATTTCGAATGCCGAAGCTTCGGCGTAGATACCCGCGTTGTTCACCAAGATATCGACGTGTGGCGCGGCCCTGAAGATCTCCTCAGCCCCGGCCGCAGTCGATACGTCGGCAGCTATAGGCTCGATCTTTCCCACACGTTTCCCCGCAGCGCAGCGAATTCGTTTGGCGGCCAATGCGGTGCGCTCCGCGTCTCGCCCGTTGACGAACACATCATGACCGTCGCGGGCGAAGGCGAGGGCGGTTGCCTCACCGATGCCGGACGTGGAACCGGTTATCAGAACCCGGCGTGTAATCAGACGCACAATCATCTCCTTATGTGGTTGGTGCTGGTTGGTGTGCGGTGGCGAGTGCGCGTTGTCCGGGGACGACGGCTGAGCCTTCGCAGACGATGTTGAAACGCTCCAGGCCGGGGATGTGGACGTGAACGGTGGTGATTCCGTTGGCGGCGGTGTGGACCCGGTTGAAGTAGGGCGTGAATCCGCGGCTGGCCAGCGCCCGCAGTAGGCGGTGTAGGTGCTGATCTGGCGACCGCGCAGCAGCGGTGTCGATATAGGGAACGCCGGGCACAGCCGCGGTGGGGGCGGCGAGGTCGAGCGCGGCGCAGGCCTGCAGGACCGGATAGGCGGCGAGTCGTTCGATGACGTTGATGCCGCTGTCGTGCGGCTCGACCAGCTCTGCTTGTAGCAGCTCGGTCAGGGCGCGCTCAATGCTGTAGTGCCGTGACAGCGAGGTCCCGCAGCCGCGCAGGTGCGGCGCGCTCAGTCCGCGGGCATAGGCCAGCGTCGTAGGTACGCCCAGGTCGCTGGTCAGATCGATCAGCCACACCTCACGGCGGACCCGAGATTGCACGCGCTCCAGCAGATCGCCCAGCTCGGGGGGCAGCGTGTCGGTGGCCACAAACCGCGGGGGGGCGGCGGCCAGGAAGGTGCGGGCCAAAAACAACGACATCGCATCACGTTCGATCGCCTCGTTGATGGCATGCACCAGGGCTTCGGCCAGGCTGCCGCCGATCGCGCAGCCGCTGTTGGACGAGTACCGCGCCAGCGCACTGTAGTCGGTGGTGTCACCGAAGGCGGCGCGCATCGGCGCCGAGTCGTCTTCGACCCACCACACATTGGATAAAAACAACGGCACCGCCAGCGTGTCGGTGCCGCCGAGTTGCGTATAGACGCGGCAGGCGATTAGCCGGTCCGGCTGTGCGGCCAGGATACCGGCGAAGGGCTCGCTCGCCAGCGCCGACTGCCCGACCTGCCCGCAGCGGCGCAGCTCGACAGTGTGCGCGGCGAACCCGCACTGCTGGGTCACGTAGTGTTCAACAGCCTCATACAGCGCGCCCACCCGAGCACCGCCGACCCCGCCCTTGCCGAAACCAAGCCCAGCCGGTACCGGGCGGCCATCGTCGAGCAGCTCACAGCGCCACACCGTGGGATCGCCACCGTAGTAACGCAATTGCGCCGTCAGCCCCATCTCGGTGATCGCCGACAACGCGCGACGAGCGGAGTCCTCGATCGAGAACTCCCGCTCGCCCCACTGAACCGTCGGCGCTGTGTTCAACTGCGCTGAGGTCATTGGTTCAGTCCCGCCCAAATCCTTAACGGGACAGCCGCGCCAGCGTCGCCAGCTCGGCCTGGGTCAACTCCAAACCCTGCTGAACCATCCCGGACGGCCGCTGCGGGCACGCCTTGTGCGACACAATTAAAGCGATGGCCCCGTTCCTGTTGCTGTAAGCCACTGTTGTCTCCTAACCTCGGTTTTTTGATCGGCATGCCCGTTGCACACCGACGGGTCAAGGTTGCAGCAGACCGCCGTCGCACGGCATCAACCGATCGACCCCGCTACCCGACGAACTTTCTATCCACCGATCAGGGGATCGCGTCGTACCCCCGATCGGAAGATCAACAGAAAATCCGGCCTTGGCAGTGGTTGGTCGGTATCCAAGCCGGCCGAGGTCGTAACGTCGCGTGCGGAAAAGTCGGGCGAAAAGCGTGGTGCCGCTTACATAGGTAGGACGTCATCCGACGTGCATCCGAGCACCACTGCCGGCGACATCCGGCTCCGTCCGGTGAAACCTGATGGCCGAGGGAAACCCGGGAGGCAGGTTGGCACTTCCGCGCCCGATCAACGGCCCGCCGGGGTATCGCCTCAGAGTGGAAAGTATTGATTGATAAGGCCGTTGCGGAATTTGCCGCGCGGGTCGAGTGCCTTCATGAAGCGGCCGAAGTCCGTCCAGTTCTCATAGCTGGCCGCGAGCACATCGGCGCCGGTCGTGAACAGCTTGCCCCAATGTGGGCGGGCATCGAAGGGCGTGAGGGCCTCCTCGACGTCGGCGAGGACGCCGCTCACCATGTGCATGTCGGGCTTCCAGGTGAAGTGGATGGCGACGCTGTCCCGGTGGTGGCTCGGGCTGAGCCAACACTCGTCGGACGCGACGGTGCGGATCTCGGAAATCTGCAGCGCCGGGGCGAACCGCCCGCGGATCCTGCGCAGTGCTTCAAGCGCGGCAGCCGCATGGGTTTTGGGGATGAGGTACTCGGATTGCAGTTCGTCGCCGGTGGCGGGCCTGAACTCAGCGCGGAAGTGCGGCAGACGTTCGTTCCATGGCCCCCGCACCCCCATCTGTGGTGTGCAATTGGTTGCCGGCACCCCCGCGACAGGATGCAGGGGACGCTGAGCCGGGCGTGCTCCGATGTCCGTCAGGTCGTGGAACGGATCGCTGGAGCGGTGTTTGACCCATACCTGGCCGGGTTGGCGCCAGTCGGTGAAGACGCTCACGCTGTACCCACTGGCCATGATGGTGTCGAAATGGGCCACTAGAGAACTCCAGCCGAGCCCCTCATACACATACTGCTCCACGTCGAACGTCGGGCACAGCTCCACCACGAGGCTTGTCACGATGCCAAGCGCGCCAAGCGAGATCACCGCGCCGTCGAAGCCGGTGTCGCCACGGCACAGCGTGGTAAGCGCGCCGTCCGCGGTCACGAGTGTGACGGATTTGACCGCGCTTGGCAGTGTTCCGTTGGCGTTTCCCGAACCGTGGGTGCCGGTGGCGCAGGCCCCGGCCACCGAGATGTGTGGCAGCGAACCCAAGTTGTGCAGGGCCAGACCACGTCGCTGCAACTGCGCGGCGAGTTCGCCGTATCGGGTACCGGCGCTGACCTGCACGGTCATCTGTTCTGAGTCGATGTCGATGACCGACGGCAGCCGGTCGACGGCGATCATATCCCCTGTGGTGTCGGCGATTCGGTTGAACGAGTGGCCGCTGCCCAATGCCCGCGCGCGATAGGCCCGGGCGACGATGTCCTGCAGTTCACCAATCGAGGTGGGCCGGTGCAAGTATTGTGGGCGGAAGGTGACGTTGCCGGCCCAGTTCGTTACGTGTCGTGACATCATCGGGTTCCCCTCCTACACCGGAGCGAGACGGTGGTGTGGCGCCCGGGCGCCGGTCAGTTGCGTTTCGAGCTCGGACAGGGTCATTCCCTTGGTTTCGGGAACGCAGCGGCGAACGAAGACCAAGAATCCGATGCTGAGCACCGCGAAGAAGAGAAATCCCATGCCCGCGCGGGCGGGTTGACCAGCTGTTCCCACCAGGACCGGAAACAGCAGGGCGACAAGGAGGTTCGCGGACCAGTTCAGGCCGGCCGCGGCGGCGCTGGCCCGGGCCCGGATGCGTGCCGGCAGGACCTCGGCGACGAGCAGCCACGCGATGGGTCCGGCGGAAAACGCAAAGCAGGCCATGAACGTCAGGATCGCCGCCACCGTGATCGCCCCGGTCAACCCGGATGCCGGTGCTATCAGCGCGCAGCCGGCGATAAGCATTGCCGCGACGATGCCGCTCAGCCCCACGGTCAGCAGTGGTCGGCGCCCGTGCCGGTTGATCAATCCCACGGCGACGATGGTCGCGAGGACATTGACCAGGCCGACAGACCAGCTCGCGATCTCGGCACCGGCCCGACCGCCGACACCGGCGATCGCGAACACCCCGGTGGAGTAGTACACGACGGCGCCGAGTCCCACCAGCGCGTTCATCAACGCGGCCGCCATCGCGATGACGACCGGCTTCGTCAAGCGCAGCCGGGCCGGGGAAACGGCGTCGACTGCCGAGACCGGACTCGAAGGCGCGATCGACACCGCAGCGATCTGTCCGATCGCCGGAATAGCGTTGGCGGCGAGCATGAGTCGCCACAGGTCGTGGTTCACCGTGAAGATCGCGCCCACCGTGAGCGCGAGAAGGACCCCGACGGCGATCGCGAGTTGATAGCCGACGATGATCGCCCCGCGAACCCGGACGCGGCACGTCTCCGCGACGTAGACGGGGGTGACCGCCGACGTCACACCGACGGCGGCGCCGACGATCAGCCGACCGACAACGAGGATCGGCACGCTCGGCGCGGCCACCGCGAGCGCCGTTCCGGCCACGGCGACGATGCCGGCGAGGCCGAGCATCCGCCGGTGACCGTACCGCTCGGCGGCCGGGCCCGCGATCAGGCAGCCGGCGAGCGCGCCTGCTATCAGGCTGCTGACCACGATCCCCTCGGCCACGCTGGACAGCGAGAAATGCTGCCGAATCGGTGCGATGGCATCGTTGCCGACCGCGATGGAATAGCCGAACAGCAGCCCGGCCGCTGCGCTGACGAGAAAAAGCCCCCGCTGCCGCCGGACAGCCACATCCGATTCTGTTCTCACGGTGCTACCTCGTTTCGGTCGACTCGCACGGGCTAGGCGGTGAGCGTCACCTTCACCGCGTCGCCGGCCAGATCCTGGAACGCCACGTCGAGTTCGTCGAACGGGTGGGAATGCGTGACCAGCCGTTCGAACGGGATCGCCGGGTGCTTGCCGAGCATCGCCACCGCCTCAGCGTATGACCGCGGCGGGTTGAAGCTCATCCCGAACAGGCGGACGTTGCGCTGGCAGATGTCGCGCGCCGGGTCGACGGTGATCCCATCGTCGCCGGGGACGATGTTGCCGAGTTCCACGACGGTGCCGAGCCTGCGGACCATCTGCAACGCCTCCCCCAGCGCGGCGGGACTGTTGGTCGCGTCGAACACGATGTCGGCCCCACGGCCGTGGGTGAGCTCCAGGACCGCGTCACGGCGGGCCTCGACATCCAGTGCGGCGGTGTCGATCACGACATCCATGCCGATGTCGCGGGCGGCGGCGAGCCGGGCGGCCCGCGATCCCGACACCACCACGGTGCCGATCCCCAGTTGCCGCAGCACCAGACCGGTGAGCAGGCCGACCGCGCCCGCGCCGAGAACCACGGCGGTGGCGTCGAAGGTCAGTACCTCCTCGGGAACGTTCGCCGGTGTCTTGGCGATGTTGACGCCGCGCACCGCGACCGCGAGCGGGTCGAGCAGCGACGCGACGGTCGCCGGGACGTGGTCGGGTACCCGCCACAGGTACGTTCCCGGTTGAACGACAACGTGTTTGCCGAAGCCGCCGGTGAGGCTGGGCTTGCCCGGGTCGGCGATGGTCGACGACAGCGGCTCCAGCCCGATCGCCTCCGGCGGCACGCCGTACACGAACGCGTTCTCGCAGGTGGTCGCCCCCGGGCCGAAACGGCGGCAGGCCCAACACTTCAGGCAGGGCACCCACGGAAACAACGCGACGGTGTCGCCCTCACGCAGCGGTTTACCGGCCGCATCCATGCGGGGATGCCCGACCCCAAAAGCGGCGACGGTGCCGACGATTTCGTGTCCGAGCACCAGCGGCGCCGTCGGATCGCCGGAAATGAAATGCCGGTCGGAGCCGCAAATCCCGTTCGCGGTGACCTCCAGCAGCAGGCCTTCGGCGGGCGGCGCGGGCAGCGGCATCTCCATCGTTTCGAACCGGTGCCTACCGACCCACACGTTGGCAGTGGTCGTTTCCATGGCAGTTCCTTCGAGTTCGTTGTTGTCAGGGGTGCTCGGCCGGCCACAGGCTCGGGAAGCCCCGCTCGTCGCGGGCCGGTTCGGCGCCGTCGTCTTTGACGATCGGCTGGGGCAGCTCGGCGACGTACTCCAACCGCATCCCGTTCAGATCGGCCTTGTCGGTGAAAAACAGCAGGATCCGGCCGTCGTCCTGCAGCGCCATGCCGTCGTGGCCGAGACCGAGCTTGGCAAGCTCGGTGAGCCGGCCGTCGACGTCGGGATAGTCCATGAATCCGAGGTGGTGAAATCCCTCGCCTTCGGCGGCGGAATGGGTTCCCTCTCCGGTGAATTCCATCAGCTCGATGTACGGGGGGCCCTCCTTGGAAAACGCGATGCGTGCATCGTGGTGGTGCGGGCACGGGTTGCTGTTGTCGGCGTACTGCTCGGTGCGGTAGCGCCCGATGGGGCTGAAGGTGTAGCCCGTCGCCGCTGTCCAGCGGTCGATGGCGGCTTCAAGATCCGCCACGAGCAGGGCGACGTGATGAATGGTGGGGCCGGTCATGTTGATCTCCATTTCTGCTGATCGGATGGTCGGGGTCTGTAAACGCGGACGGGTAGGTGACCGCGCTGGGTCTAGTGCTGTTCGAACGTGTCGGGGTCCACCACCTCTTCGGTTCCGCTCAGCGACGCGATCTGCTTCATCTCGGCCGGGGTCAGCTCGAAGTCGAAGACGTCGATATTGGACCGCAGCCGGTCGGGGTGAATCGACTTGGGGATGGGCACCAGGCCCAGATCCAGGTGCCACCGCAACACGATCTGGGCGGGCGTCTTGTTGTGGCGGGCTGCCAGTTCCGTGATGACCGGCTCGATCAGCAGTGTCCCGCCCTGACTCAGCGGGCTCCACGACTGCACCACGATCGACTGCTCGGCGGCGTAGGCCCGCCACTCTGCTTGGCTCGCTCGCGGGTTCAGCTGCACCTGGTTGACCGCCGGCACAAACCCGCCCTCGTCGACGAGCACACGCAGGTGCGCCGGGGTGAAGTTCGAGACACCGATGGCCCGAGTGCGCCCCTCCTTGAACAGCCGGCAAAACGCCCGCCAGGTATCGACGTACAGCCCGCACATCGGCATCGGCCAATGGATCAGATACAGGTCGAGGTAATCGGTACCGAGTTCGGACAAACTGGCGTCGAACGCGCGCAACGCCTGGTCGTAGCCATGGTCGCGGCCGTGCAGTTTGGAGCAGACGAAGAACTCTTCCCGCGCTATCCCGGCGCCGCGAATTCCCGCACCGACGCCACGCTCGTTGGCGTAGAACGCGGCGGTGTCGATGAGCCGGTAGCCCAGACCCGCGGCAACGCGCACCGACTGGGCCGCCTCGTCGTTGCTCATCGGCCAGGTACCCAAGCCGAGCACCGGCATCCGCTCGCCCGTGTTGAGGACCACCGTCGGGATGCTCATCACGCCACCAACGGCGAGCCGGAGAACGGCGCCGACGTGTCGAGCAGGGTTCGCATGACGGCCGTCGCGTCGGTGATGTCTTGGGCGGTAATGTCATTGACGAACACGGTTTGGCCGATGCCGCTCAGCAGCGCGGTGTGCTGCTGGCCACCGCGGTGGCGAACGGTGTCGGAGAATCCGTCGATGAGCAGGTCGGCATCACAAAACAGCGGGTGCGACGGGGCCAGGCCCAGGCCACGGGCGGTGGCCACGATGCGGTCCAATTCGGTGGGTGGCAGCAGCCCGCGCTGGGTGGCCAGCACCCCGCAGAACACGCACCCCATCGCCACCGCCTCACCGTGCAAAAGCTCAGGCAGCGCACGCATCTCGACGATCGGAGAGAAGGTGTGGCCGTAGTCCACGATGCGCCGCAGGTCTTCTTCCCACAGGTTTTTCTCCAGTTCCTCGGCCATGCCGGCGATCGCGCGGCGCATGACCTCCTGCCCGGGCGGGGTGCCCGGTCCGTCGAATCCCGAATCCTGCAGGCGCTCGGCGACCAACTGCGGGCCGTGTGCCTCCAGGAGCTCGAACAGGCGGGCGTCCTTGATCAGCCCCATCTTCAGCGCCTCACCCAGCCCGCTGCTGATCTGGCGTGTCGGCAGGGTGGCGATCAACCCCCGGTCGATCAGGGTGCGCGGCGGGGCGGCGAACACCCCGAGCCGGTTGCGGAATCCCTCGTAATTGACGCCGGTCTTCGATGACACGCTGCCATCGATCTGGCCCAGCAGCGTCGTGGGCACCCGCACGTAGGGGATCCCCCGCCGGTACAGGGCCGCGGCCATGCCGACGATGTCCTGCAGGACTCCCCCGCCGATACCGATCGGCGCGCTGCCGACCCGCGATGTGCCGATCTCGTTGAGGCGGGTGGCCACCCGCAACACGCTGTCGATCGTTTTGTTCTCGTCGCCGCTGGGCAGCACCAGATAGTCCGCCCCGATGTCGTTGGCAGCGAAGTACGTGCGGATTCGGTCGCCGAAGTGCTCATCGACACCCTCGTCCATCACCACCATCCGGGCGGCACCGCTGTTCGCGTTACCGCCGGGCTGGCGACCCAGCTCGGGGTTCTGCGGATCGAACAGGTCGGCGGTCTCAACGATCTCGTAGCTGACCGCCTTGGTGGCATTGATGGTCCAGCGGCTGGAGGTTTCCATAGTCGGCCCTTTCGTGCAGGGGTTGATGTCCGATAGGAGCCGGGTCATCCGGCGCATCACAACCCTGCCGCGGCAGCGTCATGACGGGTATCGGATGATCGGCCAGTCCCTGTGATGAATCCGGTGTCCCCCGATCGGGGGACACCAGGCGCGCGGCACCTGGTGCACCGGATCGCCGGGGCGATATGGCGGACATGTCTGACCAGCGGTGACACGATGTTGACGTGAATGACAGCGGGACGACTGCGCGGGTGCCGGCCCGCGTCGTGATCGCGGCGTATCGGGCTGTGATGGACGAGGCGAACCAGATTTGGGGCGTGCCCGTGCTGTCCACGATGGCCTGCACGGCGGGCAAGGGCCTGCTGATCGACAGCTCGAAATTCGGCTACGTCGCCATCCGCGAAGCCCCGTCGGTGCGGATCGGCTACAGCGGTTGTGGAGTAAGCATTCTGGAGCCGCGTCGAGCGCGGCCCTGATGATCAGTGTGATCAGTGTTGGCCGTGGACGGGTCCGCGGCACTCGAGCGGCGCTGGCAGGGCTGGGTTTGAGCGCCACCGCCGTCACTCAGCGGTGGCGCTCCCCAGGGGCCGGGGCCCTTGTGTCGTCGGCTAACGCCCCGGAATTGCCGGAACTCCTTCTACCAGTTGGGGTTCAGTGCTGCATTCCCTGGAATTACCGGGCGCCGCCCACCCCGCGCCCGGCGGACCACCGACTCTACGCCATCAACACGATGGTGCTGGTGGCCCGTTGGTACCAAGGAAATCGTCCCCGATGCCACGATTAAAGAAATTCCTCTCGACAATGTCCGGGAGCGAATGCATCGCATCATGTGGGGCCCCATCAAAACGTGGCCGCGGATCCAATGGCCCCTGCGCCACGCAGACTTTCGGCGGCGGTGGCGGCGGCATATTGTCGGCGGTAAGCGTCTTCGGATCCAGAACGGTGCCCGGCGGCAAGCCAGACGGTGGTTTCTGCGACGCCGCAACCTTCAGGTCATCTGGGGGGGCTTGGCCTTGTATCGGTCCGATCGGCACCACAGCAATGGGGCCCGACTGGGTAATCGGGATCGGCTGGCTAGCCGGCGCCTGCGAATTGAAGAGGCCCAGATCGCCAGCAGGGACTTGGGGCCCGGTCGGCTGGCTTGCGTCACCTCCCGATGAGTCGCCGGGCGCGGCCGCCGCCGTGACGGGATTCACCGACGCCAGCGCACCGATGGTAGCCGCGGCCGCAATCGCCACTAACGCCGCACGTTTGCGGGCCAGAGGACGATTCCTACCAGCCCCTGTTATGTTCCCCATCACAATAATCTCCTTCTACCAGTTGGGGTTTGGTGCCGCATTCCTAGTTGTTCGGCACGCACAACGAGCATCCGATGAGTACGAGGCAATACGCATCGGGTAATCGGACGATTAAGCAGAGGAGGTTACGCTCCGCCGTGTGGGGGATGGCAGGTCGAGCGAATGGGGGATGCTGGGCAAGGCGCGCAACGATGTCCTCGCCTCCTGCTGGACGGCAGCCCTCGTACACGGATCGGATGATCTCGGCTGTCACCTTGCCTGAAATGGCCGTGAAGACCGCGCCAGCCCATCCGGGGTCTGGCACGTCGGGGGGGTCCGGCGCGTTGTGACGCACGGCTCCCACGCTTTCGGGCCGAGCGCCACCTCCAGCGTCCGCGGTGCGACCAGCCCGGCCCCTCCGGGAAATCGTGAATCGCGTTGAGCGCCACGGCATCCGGGCCTGGCCGTCCAGCGCGAAGCCAAGTAGCTTCTACACCAAGGCGTCGGCGGCCTGGTCGAGACGACGCTTGGCTGCGGCGCTGCTGCGCCGTGGGTCAGGCAGACATTCGACCCGCGGGCCGCCCATCGTCGGCACGGTTGGCCGTCTGAGGACCGGCGTGCGGTGCAGCGTCGCGGGTGGTCGAGCGGGGGCACCGCCTACGTTCTGGGCCGGCGCGTTCATGGGTCCATCGTCTCCCGCGGCCGGAGTCGGCCGGCCGAGTCCTACGGCTGGGAATGGTCAAAGGTGTCTGGCATGGCCACGGGGCGCGTCCTGTTGCTCGCCCCGGTCACGCTGTGAGCCGACCCGGTCCCCAAACCTGCCGATTTTTCCGACGAAGCTGCGGTTCCCCCAGGGCAAGCGTGAGTTCACTCAGCTCACAGTGGTGGGTTATGGCCGTCGTAGCCGTCGGCCCTATTGTTGCTGCAGGACAGCGTGACGATGACGGTTTTGTCGGCTGTGTAGGGGTTGGTCATCGACATACGGTTAATACCGACGGTCATAAGGTAGCCAGAAAACCACCCGCCCAATTTATTTCCCATGACGGCGACCGATCGGCCGCCATCCGGTACTTGGACGGAAACGCCCAAGGGAACGATCCGTCCAGGAGCCTTGTCCTCATTAATCAGAAAGGCATGGTCGTCTGGGCACGTGAGGGTTATGTGGTCTTTCATTTCCAGCCCCTTCAACTGGTAGGTCGTGCTGTAGTCCTTGACGTCACCCTGCCACCCCGCCGCGGCGGCCGGTGAGGCGATGGCCAGCGCAGCAGGCGAGGCGACCGCACCCCCTGCCACCATCACAATCAGGAGGCGACGAGCCGTGCGAGTTATTGGTGTCATGTGTTTCTCCTAGCCTTTTCGGATGTCATGATCGGCGTGCCCGGTTGCACGCCAAGAGACTTGAGGCTCCCGCATCTCAGCGTCTGACGACATCCACCGATCGACGCGAACTTTTATCCCCCGATCGACCCACCGATCGATCGAGCGATCGGCCTATGCGATGACCACTTTTCGCCGCCCCGGTCCCACGAAGATGCGGGGTGCGCGGCCGATCGCGTGTCCGCCGGCCGCCCCCGCATCTCCGACAACAAGGCTTCGGCGTTCAACACCCTCGCGCCGGAGAAAAGGGACGCTGGGACATGGACGCAGCGGGGCTTGCTCCCAACCTGCGCCCGGCCGTGGCGGGTCCAGTCTCAAAGGCTCGGGATGGCTGAACCCGCGGCTGCCGGAACTGGTGTTGCGCACCGCACTGCAGCCGCTTACACGCCCGGAGGCTTTCAGCGACTGACCCCCAGTAAACTGCGGAAACGCGTTTACGCTGGTCAGCGACGTCGGGCGGCAGGTTTTGGGCGCCAGCAGGGCGTTCACAGAAGCGCACGTCGTTCGCCCGGAATATTGTCCGAGTCATCGATGGTTGGCAACGGTATCGAACGGGCAGGTGGGCCGATGGCTACGCAGTGTCGGGTGGCGGCGGCGGTGGCGCTGGCTTAGGGGCCGCGCTCCCATCTGAACGTTTCGGCGGCCCTCGTCGTATATGTGTCGGGGGTGGTTGGCGCCGCCAGTGGCTTGGTGCCAAGTTACGACGGGATACAGCAGCGAAGGAGCGACGTGCTGCAACGAATCGCCCGACTGGCCATCGCCGCACCGCGGCGGATCATCGCGATAGCGATCCTGGTGATGGTCGGAGCCGCCATTTTCGGCATCCCGGTCGCCAAAAGCCTGTCGGCAGGTGGTTTCCAGGACCCGGGCTCGGAATCGGCCAAGGCGACACTGCTGCTGAGCGACAAGTTCGGCCAGGGCGACATGCAGCTGCTTATCACCGTCAGCGCGCCGACAGGTGCCACCAGCGCGCCGGCCCGCACAGTGGCCACCGACATCGTCGATCACCTGGCCCAATCTCCCCATGTCGCCAATGTGACGTCGGCGTGGACCGCGCCGCCGGCGGCCGCGACCGCGCTGATCAGCAAGGACGGCACCTCCGGTTTGATCGTCGCGGGAATCACCGGCGGCGAGAACTACGCCCAGAAGTACGCCCAGACGTTGTCTGACGAAGTTGTCCATGACCATCAGGGCGTCACTGTCCGCGCGGGCGGGATGGCGATGGTTTATGCGCAAATCAACCACCAAAATCAGCGCGACCTGCTGCTGATGGAGTCGATCGCCATCCCGCTCAGCTTCATTGTTTTGGTCTGGGTGTTTGGCGGGCTACTGGCCGCAGCACTGCCGATGGCCGTGGGCCTCCTGGCGATCGCGGGCTCGATGGCGGTGCTGCGCGCCATCACCTTCAGCACCGACGTGTCGATTTTCGCGCTCAACCTAAGTACTGCGATGGGCCTGGCACTGGCGATCGACTACACGCTATTGATCATCAGTCGCTACCGCGACGAGTTGGCCGCGGGCGCCGGCCGGGACGAGGCGTTGATCCGAACCATGGCCACCGCCGGACGCACAGTGTTGTTCTCCGCGACGACGGTCGCGCTGTCGATGGCCGTGATGGTCCTGTTCCCGATGTACTTCCTGAAGTCGTTCGCCTATGGCGGTATCGCCACGGTCGCATTCGCAGCGGTGGCCGCGGTCGTGGTGACGCCGGCGGTCATCGTCCTGTTAGGCTCCCGGCTCGATTCGCTGGACGTGCGCCGGCTGGTTCGCCGGCTGTCGCGTCGGCCCGAATCCGTCCCGCGCCCCGTCGAGCAACTCTTTTGGTACCGCTCAGCCAAGCTCGTGATGCGCCGCGCGGTTCCGATCGGACTGGCGGTGGTCACGCTGCTGGTGCTGTTGGGTGCCCCGTTCCTCGGCGTCAGGTGGGGCATGCCCGACGACCGTGTGTTGCCACACTCGGCCTCGGCGCATCAGGTCGGCGACCAGTTGCGCAACGACTTCGGCGACAACTCCGCGAACGCTGTGACGGTCGTAGTCCCCGATGCCCACGGCCTGACCCCCTATGACCTGGACCGCTATGCCGCCGATCTGTCCCGCGTACCGGGCGTGTCGGCGGTGTCCGCCCCAAGCGGCACGTTCGTCGGCGGGAGCCAGGTGGGGCCGCCCTCGGCTGCCACCGGGGTCGCACACGGTAGTGCGTTTCTCACCGTCAGCAGTACCACACCGCTGTTCTCCGATAGCTCGGCGACTCAGCTCGATCGGCTGCACGCAGTACCCGGGCCGGCCGACAGGTCGGTCGAAATGACCGGCACTGCGCAGATCAACCGCGACAGCGTCGAGGCCATCACGTCGCGACTGCCGTCGGTGCTTGGTCTGATCGCCGTCATCACCTTCGTGCTGCTGTTCCTGCTCACCGGCAGCGTGGTGCTGCCCCTGAAGGCGTTGGTGCTCAACGTGTTATCACTGACCGCCGCTTTCGGCGCCCTGGTGTGGATCTTCCAGGATGGCCATCTGGGCGCGCTCGGAACCACGCCGACCGGGACGCTAGTGGCGAATTTGCCGGTGTTGTTGTTCTGCATCGCCTTTGGGCTGTCGATGGACTACGAGGTCTTCCTGATATCGCGAATCCGCGAGTACTGGGTGCGTTCCGGAGCCGCGCGGCCGGCGACATCAGATACGGGTGCCAACAACGAAGAGAGTGTCGCACTGGGTGTGGCTCGCACTGCGCGGGTGATTACCGCTGCCGCACTGGTGATGTCGATTTCATTCGCGGCACTGATCGCCGCTCATGTGCAGTTCATGCGGATGTTCGGCATTGGTCTGACGCTGGCGGTGGTGGTCGACGCCACACTGGTGCGGTTGGTGCTGGTACCGGCGTTCATGCGAGTGTTGGGCAGGTGGAACTGGTGGGCGCCCAAACCGCTGGCCCAGCTGCACCAACGATTCGGGATCGACGAAGGTGGGATGGTCGTCGCCCACCCGGCCGAGCCGGACCCCTGCGAACCGGAGCGGGACCTGCATCCGCCGCCGACCGTGGCGGCGGGCCGGCACCGGGTAACCGTTGACGCCACACGTGTTGCGTTCGGAGACGGTGGCCCACGTGCGCTTCACGACCGCGACCCCGCAGCTCCATCGCATCCCCTGATGGGATAGGGCCGGTAGCTGCGCGCGACCCGCCGTTTGCAAGCCCCAGCACGGGGTATCCGCCCGAAACGGGGTCGTAAGCGTGGGTCCGCTGCGAGGCGCTATGTTGAGACGGCCGCGGCGCAAAGAGAAGAGCGACACCGGCGACACGAAGGAGAGCAGTGGTGAAGCGTGGGATCGTGGTTGGCGTAGCCGGCGTGGCCATGGTGGTCGCGGGTTTGGCCGGCTGTTCGAGCAACAAGTCCACTACGGGCACGAGCTCATCGAGCTCGGCGCCATCGGCGACTGGCCCGCAGGTCATCGTCGACGGTCAGAAACAGAACGTCACCGGTCAGGTGACCTGCACCGCGAATGGCGGCAATACCAACATCGGCATCGGTGATGCTTCAAACGGAGTCGGCGCGGTGGTCAGCAATGACAATCCGCCCATCGTCCACGCGGTCGGACTGGGCAATGTCAACGGCATCACGCTGGGTTTCTCCGATGCCGCACCGAATCAAGGCGGCAACGCCGGAGCCGCACAGGACGGCAAGTCCTACGCGATCAAGGGCACCGCGACGGGTGTCGACATGAGCAACCCACAGCAGCCGCAGCAGGTGACAAAGCCATTCGAGTTGGACGTGACCTGCCCCTAGGGCAGGCCACCACCCCACACCCCCGTGAGAGCGTTGCGACCGGGAAGCCGTCGTTTCGGCGCCCGGCCGCTAGGGTAAGCAGACGTCGTCGGGGCGAAGCCTGGAAGGGACAACAGGTATGTCTATGAAGCGTGTCGTCGGCGCCGCAGCGGTCGCAGCGAGCGTCGGCATCTCAGCACTGACCCTGGACCCGGGGTTCGCCGTTGGCGCCCCGCTGGACCCACCGCCGCCCTGTCCGAACTGTCACGACGCTCCCGGCGGACCGGGCAACGGGCCGCCGCAAGGCCCGGAAACCACTACGGCGCCGAAGCCACCAGAAAGCACTCAGGCGCCCAGGACGGAAACCACCACTGAGGCACCCAGGACAGAAACCACCACTGAGGCACCCAGGACAGAAACCACTACGCCGCCGAGCAGAGAAAGAGAAAGCACCGAGCCGTCAAGGACAGAAAGCACTACGCCGTCCGGCGGTCAAAGCACCTCGCCGTCCAGCACACAACGCAACGCGGCCAGAGAGGCGCCGAGCACCCAGCCCCCTCACCCGCCCTTGATTCCGCGCGGAGTTTACGCTCGGGGTAACGCGGAAGTGGGCGGTCCCACGGACCTGACTGCCGGCTTCAGCGTCGTGGGCCACGGCGCGCCGCCTCCGCCGCCGGAGCGAGGGCACGGCTGGAACGACGGCCCGGCTCCTGGTCACCCGCCACCCAACTGGGTCGGCCCGCCGCCGCAGGGCGGCTGGGACGGTCCGCCGCCCCCCGGCGGCTGGAACCGCCCGTGGGCCGGGCCGCCGCGCGACATCGTGGTCGCGCAGGTCGATTTCGGCCCATTCGCCTTCGACACCTACACGGTCATACCGGTCTTCAACTGGGAGTTCGGAGGTTGGGGTTACTGGTACTTCGGTCTCTGGGTCCCCCTCTACTGACGCAACGAACGCCTCCGCCATCGCGGACCGTTCGTGTCACGCACTGAGCTCATCGAACGAGATTCGATGCGGCCAAATGCATTAGAGAACCCGACCCCGGTCCTACGCGCGCGTTCTGGGGGGATCCGCGGCGCGCTCAGCCAACGTGACCTTAAGCGATTCCGCCGCACCCGCTTGACGGCTGGCCACATAGCCGATGTGTGCGCGGCGCTGCCTGCCAGCCTAAGTAGGCCGCACGCCGCATCTGATCGGTGCCCGCGGCGACGTCGTGGGCAGTCTGGCACCACCTTCCCGCCGGCGGGTGACAAGGCGGGCCCCGAGTTGATCGACTGGTCCGGCGACGGAAGCCATGCCCTGTTCTACGCGCAGTACTCCACACCCCCGACGGCCTTCTCGGTCGACCTTCATACCGGCGCGCAGACCACGATCCCCGTCAAGGGCTACCCCCGCTACACGCGCCCCGACGGCAAGGCCATCCTGGTGTCGACCAGCTTCAACGGCAATACCCCGGGGACGTTGAAAAAGTTCGACCTCACCGGCAACGAGCAGCTGACGTACCCGACGGACCAGCTGGGGGAAGCGGGCCAGTTCAGCGGCTCCTACCTGGAGTCACCTGACGGCACGCAGCTCGTACTCGGCACCGCCAACCTGGGCAACGAGCTGGTACCGAGGAAAGACAACAGCCTGGTGGTGTTGGGCAACGACGGAACGGTCCGTCGAACGCTGCCGTCGCCAGTGTCGGAGGCCCAAAGCTCACCGGTGAGGTGGTGGACCTCCACGGTGATCCTCACCAACTGCACAGCCGAGCGCAGCTCGGGCAGCCAGCTCTGGGAAGTGCCTCTCGACGGCCGAACCCCGACTGCGCTCACCGCGGTCAACTCAGGCCAGGAGGACGATCCGGGCTTCGGGCGGGACCTCGGCGACGGAGCTGCCTGGCAGCTGACGAGCGGCACCTTCCTCCAGTCCGCGGGAGCGTGCGGCACCATGTTCCTGTCCCGCCTGACTCCCGACATGCACACCACGCGGGTGACCATTCCCGGCGTGGACAGTGGACGCAGCGTGTTTGTCATCGGCGCGACCGCCGACAAGTTGGTGCTCCGGGCCACGATGGCCTGCGGCGGCGGTACCTCGCTGCTTACCTACGACCCGGCCGCCAACACCTCCACCGTCCTGCTCGGCCCGCCGGTCAACGGCGGCGGCGTGCAGCGCGTCGTCCTCTACCCCACCCCGTAACTGTTGGTCGGAAAGCAAGGAATCCGACGTAACCAACCTTGCGCACGCTCGACTATGGCCAAACGCACCCCCTCAGACCCAAGGCGCTCGACAAGCCGAATGCTCGGCTGCAAGATCAGTCGGCGTCGTCCACGCAACATCAGAGTGTCGGGGTCTGGCCCGTCTGACCCACCGCACAAAACCTCTGCCATAGGGAGAGCCGGATATCGACGTATGTGGTGGCCCACTCGGGGACATTTTGAGGTATTCGGCTACTCATACGTTTCTGGCGAGGGCGATCAAGGATCTGATCGCGCGCATTGTCTGCGCATGAGGTGCCATCCATCTACCAAACAAAGGAGACAATCATGGCGGATCCAGCTCCGGTGATCCACGTGGGTTCAGATACAAGGGCAAAGTCACAGGCGGAGGCCATGAGAGATGCGAGCTTCGCAATCACCGAGACCGGCCTACAGGTAACCTTTACGGCCGATCCCCACATAGCAGGTGCCGGTACACTCAATGGAGAAGGTGTCGCGGTGTTGGTCACCTGTCTAGCGCAGGGTTCAAGGACCTTCATCGAGGTCGTCGGCACGAGCCTCGATAGTGCTGCAGCGGAAGAAACTCGTAACAGGGTCCGTACGATCACCATGGGGCCGCCGAGCTAAGAAGTGTTGAGACACCTGCGCCGCAAGGCTTTCGCCTCGTCGTTGCCAATCGGTAGACCCAGAGTTGCTCCGTCGCAGAGACGTACAGCAGTTGCCTCATTGTCGTTGGTGCAGCAAATCCGGTGGCCATCGGGCTCCTAACCGTTGTTCGCAGTTGGCTGCCCATCCACATCGGCCCGGCGACAGGATCGGGTGTTCCCGCATCTTGGGTCGCCGCCGGTAGGGCTGCACCGACTCGCCAACAATTGACCGCCACCGATCCGAGCAAATGTGGCGATACAGGGTCGCGGTGCAACAAATTCGGATGCGAACTTCGCCGGGTGATCGTGCAAGTATCAAACCCCAGCGCAGCGGCGTGGAGGTTGCCGATGGTGTCCACAGATCCGGTTGCCGGACGGGTGGCAACACGAATGGCGCGTGCGGCGTTTCAGGGGCCGTCATCCACGACCGCGCTGGCGGTGATCCGGATACGAAGCCACAAGCCACTCAATGAGTTCCGGAGTGGAACCGGGAGTGAGCATTCATTCTCTCGTTCAGTGTCGATTGACTAACGGCTGTCCTATCGGGATCGTCGCCTCGGGGACGAGCAGTCCCTGCACGCCGACATCGATACGGAGCAGGGCACCGATCGTCGTGACATAGATCGCGGTTGCGGCGAAGGCTAGCGACGACACGAACCGTCCTGGAAGGTCGATCACCTCGTCGAGTGCGCCGGCCGCATCGAATCGCGCAATGCCGCCACCGCTTCCGAGCGCAACCCAGACGCCGCCTTCGACGTCGATTGCGAGGCCATCGCATTCACCGCGCGGGGCATGAGCAAAGATTGATGGACCCTGCAGGCCGAGTAAGCGCACGCGGGCTGCCGCGAATTCGCTGACATATATGTTCGTGCCATCCGGCGAGAATCCGATGCCGTTGGGCCACAACAGATCCTCGGCGAGAAGGCTCGTGGTCCCGCTGGGTGAGACCCGCAGTAGTTCGGTGGGCGGAGCGGTCTCGTCGAATTGTGGGCGATGGCGCAGAACTCCGGCGAGCACTGACCCGTCCGGACCGACGGTCAGGTCGTTGATGCCGGTCGCTCCGGCGACGGCCAGAACGGTTCGGAGGCCCGCCGGGCCGGCATGCGCGAGGTCGCGCCCGCCTACCAACAGTCCGCCGTCGGCATGCAGAACGATGCCGCCGATTCCGCGGCGCCGGTCGACCACGGGATACACGCCGTCGTCCGACCACCGAAACACGCCGCCCGCCGTCGTGTTTGCGAACAGCGCCGAGCCGTCCTGCAATGGACGGGGCGCCTCGAGAAGCCCGGCCGATTCCCACAATGTCTCCACACCATCGGTATACGCGCGAAACCGTGCTCTGTTCGGCCAATGAGACCAGACCTTCCACCTTGCAAGGCAGCGTCGGGGGTTCGATCGAAGGCGTCGCACGTCTACGACACCGAAGCCGGCATCAACGTACCCGGCTCGGTCGCGGAACCCCATTTATGCGAAACGTGACAACCGGGGCAGCAGGCCGGCCACGCTCATAGTTAACGGATCTCCGCGCGGCTAACGTTCGCGGCCTCGCGAGAGGTCACCTAGACCGGTGACGGGCTCCATACGGTGACCGTCGTTGGGCGTCTGGAAAATGACTCCGGCTCGGCAGCGGCGATACACATGTCAACTCGTACTTGGGATCCAGTTGCCGTGAAAACCCGCGGGGACGCGATGTGGAAGCTTGATGCTGGCGACATCCGCAAGGGTTTGCGCATCCAGAATCGCCAGCTCGCTGCGATCACTGGTCCGGTCATACACGTAACCCATCAGTACGCCGTTGTCCTCTGGCGAATCGGGCGACGAGGGATGGAACACGAACTCGCCCAACGCTTTTTCAGCGCCGAACGCGCGTGACTTCGTACTGCCGCCCACGAAGTCATGCTTGAGCAGCGTGTCGCCGCTCGCGCCGAACGCCGGCGCGTAGCCGTACCGATGCCGCTTGCCGACCAGGCGCTCGTCGACGCGGGGGAACTCCTGGCCGCGGTCGTCGAAGCGCGATTCGCGCACCTTTTCGTCGGCGAGATCGACGGTCCAGCGGTCCAGCGTGGGCGGACCCTCGTTGGGCCCGAGGTGGTCGGTGTCGAACATCTTGGGGTGGCGCACCACGTCGAGCACGATGGTGTCGCCGTCGTCGTAGGCGTTCATAGGGTGAAAGACATAACAGGGGTCGACATCGAACCAGC
Organism: uncultured Actinomycetota bacterium; assembly: GCA_963811535.1. Taxonomy (GTDB): domain Bacteria; phylum Actinomycetota; class Actinomycetes; order Mycobacteriales; family Mycobacteriaceae; genus Mycobacterium. Next base: position 635,654 of record CAWERF010000007.1, read on the forward strand.
GGACGTCGGCGTTGCCGCCGTCGCGCGGCATCACGCCCACGCGGGCGGGATACTTCGGATTCCACGAGTACGGGAAACGGCGGTCAGTGTCCTTCGCGCCGGGCCGGCGCGCGGCGAGCGGATCCGGGATGCGCACGCGGCCGATCAACGCCGAGAGCAGCAGCCGGGCCGGCAGGCGCAACCCCGCTGGCACGGCGATCTCCGCAGCCTGCTGGACGTCGAATGTCACCGGCAGGTCGTAGAACACCACATGACGCGCGGTCAAGGAGAAGTCATGCATCATCGGGCTGCCCGACACCGCGATGTCGACGGTGCGCCGCGCACGGCCGTCTGTGCCGACAACTGAGTACTGCACCAGGTTGCCGTGGTGAAAGTTGTACGAAACCGCATGCAACTCACCGGTTTCCGGGTCGCGCTTGGGGTGCGCGGTGTAGCCGCCGGTCAGCGTCCCGTCGAAGTCGCAGACGCCGACGGTGTCCAACTCATCGGTGAGTTCGTAGCTCGCTACGCCGGCTTCGATCAACGCGAGGGTCTTGCCCGCGTGTCCGATCACATTGGTGTTCGCCCCGATCGGTGCCGCACCGAAATGCCCGCCCGGTGACCGCTCACCCAATACCTTTGCCGCGCGCGGGCCCCGAACCCAGCGGTTGCGGTACCACTCCGCCCTGCCCTCGCGAATACGGATGCCATGCACCATCCCATCGCCCAGAAACCAGTGATACAGCTCGGGATCGATCTCGCCGATCGGGTTCGGGCCATTGCGCAGATACCGGCCGTCGAGGTGCTCCGGGATCGTCCCGACGACCTCCAGATCGGTGAGCGTGTACTCCTCATTGAGTGGGGCGAATTCGCCCTCGAGGTAACGGTTGGTCACTAGTCCACCTCCCATAACGGAGTTATGTCTATCTTTGGTATAACACTGTTATGGCAGAATGGCAAGGGTGACCGAGGATCCGCGGCAGCGACTCATCGAAGCAGGGATCGGCTTGCTGGAGCGCGAGGGCGTACAGGCCTTGCAGACGCGCCGGGTCGCCGCGGAGATCGGCGCGTCGACGATGGCGGTGTACACCTACTTCGGTGGGATGGCCGGGCTGCTCGACGCGATCGCGGCAGAGTCGTTTGCTCGCTTCGCGCAGGCCCTCACCGAGGTGCCGCAGACCGACGATCCCGTGGCCGACTTCCTCGCCATGGGAGGCGCCTACCGCCGCTTCGCGCTGGCCAAGCCACAGCGTTACCAGCTCATATTCGGCATCTCGTCACCAGAGGCGATCACTGCCAAGCGGGCGGACCTCACAGTCACCGGTGGCGTCACCAACCGCGGCGAGCGCGAGGTGTCCTTCGAAGCACTGCTGACAGCGGTGCGCCGGATGATCGAATCGGGCCGGATCCGCGACGACGGTGAACTGGCGATCGCGGGACGAATGTGGAGTCTGATCCACGGCGCGGTGATGCTGGAGATGGCCGGCTTCTTCGGACACGAGGGCCACGGGCTCACTCAGGTGCTCGGACCGCTGACCATCGACGTACTCGTCGGGATGGGTGACGACCGGGAGAAGGCGACTCTCTCGCTGAACGCGGCGGCCCGGGCAGCCGCGATGCCCAACTGACTCCTCCACACCCGGCAGGCGGGCCGGGGCCGGGCCAACTGTACCCGCATTGCTAATGAGTCAGAACTCTAAGGTCCGGCCGCTCAGCTCCTTTGCGAGCAGTCGACGCAGAGCAAGTGGTCTCCGCGGCGTCATCCGCCGGGGATCGCTAGCTCGTGCTGCCGGGATCACCGCCCAAATCCCACGCTTTCCCAGAATTCGCGCCGTGACACCCGCATCGCCTCGTTGCCGGCCTCCAAAAGGCTGTTGAGCTTTTTCTCCAACGCCAGGTTCGTCAGTGACGTGCGCACCGCGTCATCGATGAACAACGTCAGCAGCCGGCCGTCATCGCCGAGGGTCAACCGCACCAAGCCGTCCGGGTCGGCAACATCGGTGCTCAGCGACGACAGCCGCGCGATCGCGTCATCGAGCCTGCCCAGCGTCGCTGCGACCTCGGCCTCGGAGAACTTGACTTTCTCTGCGTCGTCGAGGTTTTCGAAGCCGGAATCGTCGCTCACGGCCCCTCATCCTCGGGTCTTGGCGTGGTGATACGGCGAACGTTCGGGCCCGGCGCCCGCGGAGGCTCATCGTCGTTGGGCGGCTTGGGATCCCGCGGAGCCGTCGCCGACATCGCGATCCGATCCGGCACCCTGCCGGTCACCGACTCGGTGTGCGGGGTGGGCGGCACCTTCTTCGGCCGCGCCGAGCTGTCCCGACCTGCACCCGCACCGGCCCCGCCGCCCGGCGTCGGCCCAGCCAGCGGCATTCCCATCGGCATCATCCCCGCCGCGCCCGGCGTCCCCTGCACCGGTTCGGGCAGCCCGCCGGTCGGCATCGTCGGCGGCGTCGGCGCCTGCCCGGTCGACGGGAGAACCGGCGGAACGCCCGCCGTCGGGCCGCCCGCGGCACGATCGCTTGCGCGAGGTTATCTCTCCTCCGCGTGGAGCGGGGAATCGACCGCCATAACAGTACGGTACGGGACCGGACACTACAAGGGATGACGGAGCGCACATCCACCGCGCCGCCGCCAGAGGTGCCCGGTCGGTAAATCGGTGGCGCAAACCGCCTTAGCCGGTGCGTCGCGTCAGGCTGGGGATCATGACGTCATCGACGAGGGCTTGCACGGTGTGATGGGTGGGGGGCCGGCCCTGCATGATGGACCGGAATATGAGGTAGCCGGGCAGCAGGTCCCAGAGTTCGCTGATGATGGCGGCGGCGTCGATCTCACCGCGGTCGACGGCCTGCTGCAGGATGTGGTGGACCAAGGCTTTCCGCTGGTCGATGAACTGGTGCTGCAGTGCGTCGTTGAGCGCGGGGTCGCGCGACACCTCGACCAGCACCGCGCGGATGGTGCTGGCGTGCGCGCGGGCCTGCTGGCATATCAGCTCCCCAAGTTGCAGCAAGTCGCCCCGTAGTGTGCCGGTATCGGGTGGGACCGCGACCTGGCGGATGCCCTCGATGAACGCGGCCAACACCAATTCGGCTTTCGACGGCCAGCGCCGGTACACGGTGGCCTTGCTGGCACGGGCGCTGGTCGCGACCGCGTCCACTGTCAACCGGTCATACCCGTGTTCCTGAAGCAACCGCAACGTCACCGCAAGCAACTCGGTCTCCCGCGGCGACCACGGTGAGGCCTCCGCGGCGCGATCGGCCATCCGGGTCACAGCGCCACGATAGAACCATCGAGGTAGTACAGTCCAGGCCCGTACCGTCCAGCGGGCCCGATCAAACCAGCGGCACCGGGCGGCGGGCCACGTACGCCGACGGCATCGGCGCGATCCTGACCACGTCTCCCGACTGCGGCGCCTGGATCACCTCGGTCGCCGAAATCGCCAGCTGCACATGGCCGGGACCCCGGCTGTCGAACGAATCCTTCGGGAAGATCAGATCGCCGGCGCGGACCTCCCCCGGCGGCACCGGAACGCCCTGGGTGATCTGGGAGTAGGTGTCGGGGCCGAGCTGCACACCGGCCTGCCGCCACGCCCATTGCGTCAAACCCGAGCAGTCGAACCGGTCCGGCCCCTTGGCCCCCCACTCGTACGGAATGCCCTGCTTGCTCAGCGCGGCGCGCACCGCCACCACACCCGAGCCGTCGGGGACCGCGCCGGCACGGCGACGCGTGCCGCGCGGTCAGGGTGGTGCGCGGGCTGTGGGCGGCACCGCCCAGTCCTGACAAGCCGGGCAGGACCGTCGGCGGCCGGGGTCCGGCGGCTAAACCGCCACCGCCCCAGGGCATTTCCGGCCCGCCCCCACCGCGACCGCCACTGCGGCTGGCGTAGGCCATCGAACGCAGCAGCGCGGCCAGGCGGGCATCACGCAGCCGGTAGGCCGCCACCACGCGCTGCTGCTGGAGCACCCGCGCTCGCAGCGCCGAAAGCAGCGCCCTCTCCCCCGCCGGCAGATTCGACAACGGCCCCAACGCCGCGCTGTCGGCGGCCGCGCCGTGCACCACCGCCCCCGAATCCGCCCGCCCGGTGCGATCCGCTCCGGCGGCCGCGCGCAGCCGGCGGCTCAACTGATCATCAGCGCCGGCCAGCCCGTCCAGCGCGACACCCGACCCGCCCGCGAACACCCGGCAGCCGGCGGCGAAATCACCTGAGAGCGCTGAGATCTGGGATTGACCCGAGCGCACCAGATCCCCGGCGCCCGCCAGCGTCGAGCCGGCCCGCGACGCGACGGACCCGCCCGATTCCGGCGGATCACCGAACAAACCGTGCGTACGCCCAAGCACCGCACCCACCTGCTGCACCAGCGCACCCACCGACACACATCCAGTATCAGTCAGCCGAACCGGTCACCATGACAGAGATTTACGGACATCTCCGCGCTTCCCACAGGTGCTGCTGGTCGGGACGTTCCAGCCGAGTTGCGAGATTGGAGTAGCCCACTACTTAGGCGCTGCGTGTGATCGCGCGGGATCATGACGACACCGGTAACGGCTGACGGCGCTCTGAGCGCGGGCATCAAGTGCACGTCAGATCGGGCGGTGCCGATTGTCGATGTTGGCGACGCCCCTGCGATCGGTGCGACCGAAAGCGCCATGGGACAACAGAAACGACTACTATAAGCTCTCCGCATGGGGGTAGAGCCATGACATCGCACGCACAACCGACGAGCACACCGCCGGAGCCGCTGGCGTCACCAACGCGATTCGGCGGACGACACTCGACCGGAATCGACAAGGACGAGCGCGACGGCCCGGGCGACTCTGTTTCGGTAGCCAAGATCACCATGATTGGCACGATCGGTGCGGCACTGGTCACCGCGGCCGCGGGCATCTTCGTCGCGTTCAACCGCGATGACCATCCCGGTCAACCGACACCCCCGACCGCTACTGCGGGCCCGACAACCATCACACCGCGCCCGACTGGCTCTGGGCAGGGTTCGTTCGATGAACTGACAATCAACGGTCCACGTTCCGAGGTCGCCGTAGCAGGCTCCGCCGCAGAGGATGTCGGGAGCGTGGTTGTCATGATCGGGCCTCGGCAGTCGGGTGGACAGTACTGGGCCGCCAGCACGGATGTCGTCAACGAGCGATGGAAGGTGGTTGTCGCGACCGAACCCCAGCTGCCGTCACCCTACGAGGTAAAGGCTTTCTACCGAGAACGGACGACTGGCACGGCCAGGGCGTCGGGCTTGACTTTCCAGACGACCGCACCGACGACGGCGCCGCAGCCTCCGGGGCAGGAAGCAAACTGCGCAGTGGAATTCGGCGACCGCTGCTTCACCGGCCCGGGCTGGGGACCACCGTCGGTCTACCGATCGGATCAGTGACGACGACGGCGCCATCTTCACCCTCGGCGCCCGTGCTACCTGGCCGATGCGGATGGCTCAGTTGCAGGTGTTGCCGGATTCGAGGTCATGTGTCGTCATCGTGAGCCGCCTCCCAGACGCGCGGTGGGCGGATTTTGGGCGCGGCATCACCTCGTCAGCGGGCTTTTCGCTGGCCAACGGCATCAGCGATGCACCGCACTTCGGCGTTGCACACCCAACGTTCCCGGCCTTACGCCGGTTCTCGTGATCAGAAATGACGACGGGGCCACCGTGGGGAATCGAGGACCCGCTGCATCGCAGCGGAGAAACCGATTCGGCGGGCTTTCTTGAGACTTACGATGACGGGCATGGTTCGGCTTCTGCTGCGCGCGGCGGTGTTTCTGGGATCTTCGGCGATCGGGCTGCTAATGGCGGCCTGGCTGGTTCCCGGTGTGTCCGTGTCGGTTTCGGGTTTCATCGTCGCCGTCGTGGTGTTCTCGGTCGCGCAGGCGATCCTGTCGCCGTTTATCGCGAAGATCGCCCACCGCTACGCATCGGCGTTCCTCGGCGGTATCGGCCTGGTGTCGACCCTCATCGCGCTGATCCTGGCCTCGGTGCTCACCCACGGGCTGTCCATCCGGGGGCTGGGATCATGGGTCTGGGCGACCGTGGTGGTGTGGCTGGTCACCGCGGTGGCCACCCTGGTGCTGCCGATGCTGATCATCGGCAAGAAGGCCGGGCCACCATCTGCGCGGACGTAAATCAGCCCAGGCTGCGCGACCCGAAATGTTCGCCGAGATTCGTGTTCCTGGAAATGGCCGGCGACAAGCCGCTGACGGGTAAGTAGGCCCGCGAGCCCGACCGCTGGGAAATGGCCTATTTCGAGCGCCAACGCGATCAATAGTCGCAGCAATCCGCGTCGGCCCGTCACCCACGAGGCGGCGGGCCGACTGCTGACTACCGCGTCACGCCAGCCGGGAGCTGGAACCCGAGCGACTTGCAGAACCCCACATAGCGGTGGGGGTCCAAGTGTTGGACGTAATAATTCTCGCGGCCGTCGCGCCAACCGATCATCACGCCGACACCGCGCGGTCGGCCACCGCTTCGCCGCAACGATGAGCGGGCAGTGTCGATGATGGGTGCGTCGCGCTAGCAGCCGAAGCCGACGCGGGCGGCGACGACAATGTCGCTAGCCACGGCCACCGACACCCCCAGATCTCTGTACACCATGTTGACGGCATCGGAGGAGAGTGTGCCGCGGCTGGTGGCTTCGCACACCTTGTGGCCCTCGGCTAGCAACTGCTGTGTACTGAGGTTGTACTTGCCGTCCACGAGCCGCAGGTACTCGCTCTCGTCGGCCGCAGCGGGTGCTGCGGCCCACACCGCGATGCTGGCCGCCAGCGCCACGGTCGTGATCCACGCCTTCATGTTCGCCCCCTCGGGGTATTCTCTGCCTACGCTGGCAAAATTTACCCCGCTGACAGACATCATCGTCGGTTGGACGGCCATTTACGGCTGGTAGCCCAGGGTGCGGATCTCGTCGGCGACGCGGATCGCCTCCTCGGAATGGCTGGCGAGCAGACGCTGCATCGCCGCCCGCCGGGCGCGCAGCGCCGTGAGCGCCGCCAAGTCACTGGACGGAAGCCCGGCCCACGGACCCAACCGAGCGGGTATTTCGGCCGCCGAGCCACGCAACTCACCGGCGTGTGACCGGCCGTCTGCGTGCGTGGAGCCGGCACCGGCGAGTTGATCGAGGAGGCGCTCATCGGTGTGGGCGGCGTCCTGAAGGCGTTGCGCCGCAGCCGCAATCAGATCGTGGTGCGCCGAGGCGGCTGCGCCGGACAGTTCGTCGCTGCGCGCGGCGACCGCGCTGCCGGCCGCGGCGGCCTCACCCATGTGTCCGGCAGCGTCGCCGCCGACATCGTCCGGCGCGGCGAACAGCGACTCGGCGCGCCTGAGCACCCCGACAATCCGGGCCGCCACGTCCTCCACCGGCATACCGGCATTATCGCAGGCCGATGCCCGGGCCGATTCCGCATTGTTGGGTTGTCGCTCAGAGGAGGCGGGCACCGCCACTCGTGCATCCGGAAACGCCGCACCCGGACCCACGCCCCCTGCTCAGCCGAGTTCGTCGATCAGCGACTCAATGCGTTGTGCGGTGCCCGCGTCCACGGGTTCGCCCGCCTCGACCGCATCGACCAGCTCGTCGGTCGCGCCGAGCGCGGCGGCCGCGTCGGCCGCCGTCAGGTTCGCGGTGCGGCGTGCGGCATACAGGCGCTGGCCCAGGGTGGCGCCCGGCGCGGCGGCGGCTTGCCGCATGAGCGCGTCATAGCGGCGGCGCACGGTGCCCCATGCCTTGACGACGGTTGGTGATCCGCGGCTGTGCCGTACGGCGCGCGCCGTGATCAGCTCGAGTTTCCGTAGGTCAGCCAGAATCACAGCGACGCGGCGCGGCCACGCGATGTCGGTCGGAGTGGGCAGGTCCTCGATCGCGCGGTCAAGCCTGCCCAGCGCCAGGTCGAGGGCGTCGACGACCAGCGGCACATCGCCGTCGTCGCCCGGTGCACCGCCGGCGGGGTCGGGGACCGCCCCGCCCGCCCGGATTTGCGCTATTGTTCCGGCCGGCCACCGCAAAAGTTCTTCGAGGGTGTACCGGGTCCGTTCCCGGGGCCACGCCCGCCCCTTCTCGAACGCGATCAACGCCGCGGCGGTGATCACCTTCTGCCGCGCCAGCTCCCGCTGCGAGATGCCCAGCTCGGTCCGGCGCGCTGCGACAGCTGCTCCCGCCCGGGAGATTCCGAGGTCAGTTGCGCTGTCGTTCACCGCGTCAGTGTATCCAGCAGGTCAGCGGGCCCGCGCATATTCGACACGCCGCGGCCGCCGGTCGGCGGGGCTACCGGCGCAAGACAGAGGGGCCTCGGAGGCCCCAGCGGTCACGCTTTGACAACTTTAGCGTAACTATTGCACCGCTAAACGATGGTGCTATAGTTCTGCCTCGGTTCGACAAAACCCTCACCGGAAGGAGCGATCCGTGACCGTCATGCTCCGGGCGCCGCAAACGGCGAGCAGCCCGCCGTGTCTCGCCAATCCCGATCGGTGAGCCGTGGCCACCGGCGACGATGATGCAGAGCTCAAAACGCTGTGCCGAGGTTGTCCCCGCCGGTGGCAGTGCGCGAAAGAAGCTCTGGAAACGCCTGGCGCGGTAGGCATGTGGTCGGCCGTCTACATCCCCACAACCGGGCGGGGCCGCACTTTCGCGCTGCGACAGCTGCGGTCACTGGCCGTCCACGGCGGCTACCGGATCCCGGCCGCTGAGTAAGACAACCGGCCGTGCGCCGCCGCACCACCACAACGAACAGGGTCGAGGCCCGCTGGGTCGCCCCCGCCGCGCTGGGCCCGCGGCCGGTCCAACAGAAGCCCGGGGAGGCATGCGCGGCGCACATCGTGTGGGTGGCGCACCCCAGCCCATGGGGCAGCGCCGCATGCACGGCCCCCACGTGGGAGCAGCGGGGCGCTGCGATCGGCGACTACGCGGTGTGAATCGCCGGGCGCCCCGACCTGTTGGCGCGGGCCCGCGCCGATCTTGCCGGGCGGGATCTGGCCTGCGGCTGCGACGCCGGCCAGCCGTGCCATCGCGACATTCTGATCGACCTCGCGCAGCCGACCGTCGATCCTTGCCGCACGACACGCCCGGATCGGGCCGATCCCATGTCCGGCCGGGGCAGGCCGCAGCTCCGCCGTCAACACGTCGAAAGTCTCTGGGAAACAAACGCATTCGATCGCACGTCGGGAACGAGCCGGCCGGTGAACTCACCGCGCGGGACAAAAGGCCGGAGCACCTGCCACGCCGCTCCATCGCCTCGGTCGGCGTGACCGGCGCCGGAAGGCGTTGAAACCAGACCGGTGATCGGCGCAGCTCAGGGGGCCTGTACGTCGAGGGCGTCGACCGGCCGCGGCACGCTCCTGTTAATTCCTTGTTGTACGCGTTGCTGACATGTATTGGCGCTGTTATTTTCCCGGAGACCGATGGTGAGCGCAGCTCAAGAACAACTTGATGGTGTTCTCACCTGGCCTAAACGCAAGGGAGAATATGAGAACCACCACCCGGGTATTCGTCGCCCTCATCGCCGCAACCGCCTGCTTGTGTATCGGTCACGGCACCTCGCATGCCGGTATGGACAACAACCTCACCCTGGTCGACGGTGGCGGCGACACGCTGGATATCGAGCAGTGGGACACCTTCCTCAACGGTGTCTATCCCCTGGACCGCAACCGTTTGACCCGTGAGTGGTTCCATTCCGGCAAGGCCGTCTACCACGTCACCGGCCCCAACGCCGCCAATTTCGCCGGCACCCTGGAGCTGGGCTATCAGATCGGCTTCCCGTGGTCGCTGGGCGTGGGCGTGAACTTCTCCTACACCACCCCCAACATCAACCTGGACCAGACGGCGATCTCGGCCACGCCGGCCCTGGTGGTGACCTCCCCGCCGCTGTTCCCGGGCGTCTCGTTCTCGGCCAACCTGGGCAACGGCCCCGGCATCCAGGAGGTCGCCACCTTCTCGGTGGATGTCACCGGCCCCGACGGCGCGGTCGCGGTGTCCAACGCCCACGGCACCGTCACGGGCGCGGCCGGCGGCGTGCTGCTGCGCCCGTTCGCCCGGCTGATCTCCAAAGCAGGCGACAGCGTCACCACCTACGGCGATGCCTGGAACATGAACTGACGCTTCAGAATCGAAGAAACAGCGAGCCGGAAGTCTCTGCGAACAAAAAGAGGCACCCGAGGCCCTGCGGGTGGAAACCCGCCCCGCAGGGCCTCGCGGTAGCCACACCCGATCACATCAGCGCCAGGATCACGGCGAGCAGCGCAATGAAGCCGGCTAGGCGGAGTAGATCGTCACGGTTCATGCCACTCCGAGGTTTTTATGACGTTCAGGAAGTGCCACACCGCACGGGAAATTAGGTGTAGCACGCAACCGTCCGCCCTGCCGATCATGTGCCCGCGGGTTCGGGTCGGCTGCGGCCCGGCCAGGCCCGCCGCACCTGCGAGCGACCGCGATGCTGACACACGGCTTGCACGATCAGGGCCCGCGGTGCTTCCGCTTTCGCGGGGCTGTTTCACCTGCTAGTTTTCTGCAATCCAACTGAAGAAGGACGTGCGAAATGGGCCCGAGGAAATCACGAAGCGCGCGACTCTGGGTGACGGTGGGTGCGGCCTCGGCCGTGCTCGCGATGCTCGGTTCGCCAAGCGCCGCTGCCGACTCAGGCTTGACGTGCTCGAACGGCCAGGTTGCCATGGACGGCACGTGCGCTCCCCCGACCACTTTGGATAACACGTCAGATTCCCTCGGGCTCCCCGACGGCAGGGCCAGTGACCTGTCCAACCCGGCCGACTTCGACGTGAGTGGCGCGCCCAGCGAGGCGTTCCTGTCGGAGCGCGGATACTAGCGGCTCTGAGGCTGAGTGGTCGTCGGCTACATAGGAGCCGTCCGCGCGACATCGCCGGTGCAGCGCGAGATATGTGAACAGGCGGTCTATCGCAGGACCGCCGAAATCTGTGCACAAACCACCCCGGCGGCGCCGATACGCTGAGATCAGCGCGCCCAGAACGCGGCGAACAGGTCCCATCGCGCAGCAATAGATTGAAACATGAAGGCGACCAACGGATCCCGGCAACCCGACGAAGGGAATCGATGAGCACCACGTCCGCGGTCGGAAAAGCGGGAGCCGACACCCGCGCAGCGGTGCGGTTCTTCTGGGTGTGGCTGTGCGCGGCCACCGCCATGTCGGTGGGCGGCAACGTCACCCACGCGATCATCGACGCGCCGGGACGAACGGTGGCACTTGCCGCGGCGGCTGCGGTGGTGCCGCCGGCGGTGCTGCTGGGCTCAACGCACTCGGTTGCCCTGCTCATCAAAACACGCCGGCTCGGCCCGAGCTACTGGTGCGCGCTGACGATGACCGTCGCACTGGCCGGGTGTGCGTTCGTCCTGTCCTTCGATGCGTTGCGCGATCTCGCTGTCACGCTGGTGTTTCGCCCCGACCGCGCGTGGCTATGGCCGGTGGCGATAGACGTGTCCATCGCGCAGTCCACTCTGGCGCTGTTGTCGCTCACGCCCCCCACGCGCGTGCGAGCGAAAGACGCGGCACCGCAGCATAACTGCCCTCGCTTCCCCCGCACGGTCATCGCCTCGGCATCCGACACGAGCGCACGCCCCGTCGCGCCGAGCTCGGGTGAAAACCGTGCTCGTTCGCTGCCGCCCGGTCCGCCGCACCCGGTCTCCAGGATCGGCCACCGAACGATGTCCGCGCTCCCCGCGACACCGCTCGGCCGGCGCCGCCTGGATCCGGCGGCGCTGCTGCACTGGAAGCCGACCGCCGACCAGTTGGTACGTGACGGGGTCACCTCGAAGGCGCCCGACGTCGTGGCGACGATCTTGGCCGAGCACGCGGCCGGAACACCGCCCAGCACGATCGGGCGTCGTCAGAATGTCCACCACACCACCGTCGGCCGAATTCTGAGTGCCGCCCAAAGTCGCACGGGTTGACCCGCGTTCTCAGCTTGAGAATTCCGTCGAGCCCGGGTGACTACCGCAAAGCGCCGGATTAGGAGTCGGTGGTTTGTGGTTGCCGGTGTTGGGCGGCTGCCTGGGTGCGGTTGTCGACCCCGAGTTTGGCCAGGATCGCCCCGACGTGGTGGCCGACCGTTTTGGGGCTGATGGATAGCTTGGTGGCGATGTCGGCGTCGCTGTGGCCGGCGGCGATCAGCGTGAGTACTTCACGTTCGCGCCGGCTCAGTCCGTCTGGGTCGGCGAGGATGTCGGCACGGCGGCTGCGGCGGGTGGGGCCGCGCATCGTTGCCAGGCGCTGCTGGGCGCGGCGGCCCGCCGCCCGGGCACCGAGGCGGCGAAAGGTGGCCAGCGCCGATTCCACCGCGGCGATGTCGCCGCCCAGTTGGGCGATGGCCGCATCATAGGGGCAGCCGCGGCGGGTCCATTCCTGCGCGGCGGATCGCCAGTCGCCGGTGATTTCCAGCTGATATGGGGTGATGGTGTCGGCCGCGGGGGCACGGTCTGGTGACTCGCCGGCCAGGTGTGCCCATCGCTGCAGGTGCCCCACCAGCCATGGATCTCCGGAGATGTGCGCGCTCGCGGTGAGACCGGCGTGCGCCTCGGCGCGGGCGGTGTCGTCGTCGCCGGCCAGCCAGGCGGCCTCGGCGCGGGCGGCCCACACCGGGCCCAGGCGAAAGAAGTCGTCGGGTTCGGCGGCGGCCAGGGCCTCATCAAGTGGCGCGGTGACCGGTCGCTGGCCGCGCCGGGCGCGGATTAACGCAAGCGTGATCAGCGGCAGGAGCCGATGCAGCGGGGCCATCGCGGGTCGGGACAGCACATCCTCGGCGCAGGCGGCGGCGCGGGCCCAATCCCCGCGGTACAAGCCGACCAGCGCGGCCGCGGACACTGCGAGGGGCTGAAACGTGCCCAAGTCATGGTCGGCGCAAAACGTCGTGGTTTCGGCGATGTAGCGCTCGGCGCGATCCAGGTCGTGGTGCAGCGCCGCCTGCCAGCAGAGGCCCACACCCATTAGCCCGGCGTGTTCGGCAAGCTCCGCGGCGTCCATCGCCTCACGCCACGCCGTGTCGAGCTTGTCCCACCCAACATCGGTGCGCAGGACCGTGGACAGGGCGGCATAAAAACCGGCCTTAATCACTACGGCCGGTAAGTCCAGTTGGTTGCCCAGCGTGATCGCGCGGGCCGCGTATTCGGTGCAGGACCGGTCGTAGCGCATGAAGGATAGCTCGGCCATGTGAACCAGCGACCAAGCAAGCTGCGGGGTGGGCCCGCATTGTTCCAGCAGCCGCAGCGATGCCCGACCTGCCTTCCTGGCCTCGGAGGCCCGGCTCAACAGGTGCGAGAGCCGGCGCAGGTCATCGCCCTCGCCCAGGCGATCCCCCAGCTGCTGGCGCAGCGCGATCGCGTCCCGATACGAATGCACAGAGGCCTGCACGAGTCCGCCCAGGTAGCTGGTGAACGCGTGCTGCTCGACCCATTCCACTTTCTGTTCGGCGGGGGCGCCCTCGGCGTAGCGCAGCACCAGCGCGTAGAGGGCGGCGGCCTCCCGGTGCGCCCCCAATCCCGCGGCCCGCCGCGCGCCGGCTATCCCATAACGGACGGCCACCCCCCGATCACCGGCCTGGTCGGCGTGAAACGCCAACGCCGCCAACGCATCGGGATCCAGCGGAGGTCCGGCAAGCAGCTTCAGCGCCCGTTGGTGCAACAGGCGGCGCCGATAGTCGGGGATTTGTTCGATGGCGGCGCGCCGGGCGAGCTCGTGGCGAAACCCGATCGCATCCCCCTCGGCGACCAGCACCCCCGCATCAAGGCATTCGGCCAACCCCACGCTGGCCGCGGGGCAGCCCCCGCGCCAGCCCGCCCAGCTCGGCCAGCACCGCCTCGCGTTCCAGCAAGCGCTCCACCAGATGCCCGCTCCCGCTCTGACCAGTTTTTACCGGCGCCGCCACACCTGGTGCCGCACAAAATAGGGAAAATTCCCCATCAACCACGCCCGCCCGCCGGCGCAATACACAGCGAGCGCCCCGGGAGGCCGCCACGGCCACAGCAACCGCACACCCGGACATGATGCGGTTTCACTCTAGCCCCACAGCCCCCCTGGCGCCCCACGACGGCAAAACACCGGCCCGCAGCGGCGCGGCCTCGAAAGGAAGGAACGACGATGGGATACGCCAGGTATATCGGCCGGGTCGGAGCGTTAGCCCTCTTTTTAGGCATCGGGGCGGGGGTGGTTGCCACGGCCGGGATGGCCGCGGCCGCCCCGTCGTCGGGTTCGTCGCATTCTTCGGCGGTGCGGCCCGACAAAGTGGGCCCGCCGCCGCCCGTCGCGATCAATTTGAGTGTGTCGACCAACGGGGTGACCCGGCTGCAAATTGGCTCCGCGACCTCCTCCTCGTCGGGCAGGGGGTCGGTGGCCATCGCCAACGGCGCCGACAGCAGCGCCACCGTCGACGGCACCCACAACAAGGCCATCGTCATCGGCACCGGCAGCGCCGCCGACGCCACCGGCGGCACCCGTGACACCGCCACCGTTATCGGCAACAACAGCGGCGCCATCGCCGGCCACTTCCCTAACTTCGAGTTCCTCGGCGGCAGCAACGACAACGCGACCGTCATGGGCGACAACAGCTCTGCCGCCGCCTTCGCTGGCGACAACAACACCGCCACCACCACCGGCGACAACAGCCAAGCCAGTGCAGGCTTCGGCGCCTTCGACACCGCCACCGTCACCGGCGACAACAGCCAAGCCAGCGCCGGCTTTGCTGGCAGCAACGACACCGCGACCGTGACCGCCGATGGCCTCAAGGCGATTGCGACCGGGGGCAACAACATCACCGTCGTCGCGCCCTGAGGTCGATGCCCTACTGGGAGGAACGAATCGCATCGGATGCGCGATCATGACAGTGACGTGGATATCCAGACGTTCCCGATCGGGTGCGGCGCGACGCTGCGAGAGCTGGAGGAGGACCCGCACCCACTGTTGGCACGGCTGCGGGCGGCCGAGCCCGTGTCTTGGCTCGCGGTGCTGGACGGCTGGCTGGTCACCCGCTATGACCTCGCGGTGCGGGTAATGCGCGATCCCGTCACCTTCACCGTCGACAATCCCCGGTTCTCCACCTCCCGGGTGGTCGGCCCGAGCATGCTGTCGCTCGACGGCGCAGACCACGCGCGGCACCGCGAGCCCTTCGCGCACCCGTTCCGACCGGCGCGGGTGCGGGAACGGTTCACCGCGTTCATCGAAGCGGAGACCGACAGGTTGATCGCTGCGATCCAACCGGCCGGCCGCGCCGAGTTGCGGCACGAGCTCGCCGGTCCGCTAGCGGTCGCGGTGGTCACCGAAGCGCTCGGGCTGCGCGATGTCCACGCCGACACCGTGCTGTCCTGGTATGCGGCGATCGTGGCGGCGGTGTCGGAGGTGACCGCGGGGCAGCCGGTCAGCGCCGCCGGCGCAGACGCATTCGGCCGGCTGCGGGCCGCAGTGGTGCGCACTATGCGCGATACCGACGACCCCTCGATGCTAACGGAGGCGGCGCGGGCGCCGGAACGGCTGAGCCACGACGAGGTGGTGTCGAATGCAGCGGTCCTGATGTTCGGCGGTATCGACACCACCGAAGGCATGATCGTCAACGCGGTCCGGCACCTGCTCGGCGACCCCCACGCGCTCGCGCTCGTGCGTGGCGGCGCGGGTCTGCAGCCGAACATGATCGAAGAGTCGATCCGGTTGGAGCCGGCCGCCGCGATCGTCGATCGATACGCCACCCGCGATGTCGAGCTCGGCGATGCGCGGATTCGGTCCGGTGACCTGGTCACCGTGTCGATCGCCGGCGCCAACAGGGATCCGGCCGTGTTCAAAGACCCCCACCGGTTCAACATCGGCCGCGCCAACGCCAGGCTCAACCTCGCCTTCGCGCTGGGACCGCACTTCTGCCTCGGTGCACACCTCGCCAGGACCGAGACCGCGATCGCGGTTGCTCGACTGCTAGACCGACTGCCCGGGCTGCGGCTTGACCCCGACCACCCCAACGCGCCACGAGGTCTGGTGTTCCGCAAACCACCGACCCTGCATGTGTGCTGGACCGTCTAGCCCAATGCAAACGCGGTTGGGTTTCTGCTGTCCAACAGGTGGTTGCCGGGGCGATGCACCATCACTGCACTAGCAGCATGGTGGTGAGCAACCAGGAGTTCACCGGGCAGGCCACGCAACTCGCACGGACACAACGGTCGACTGGCCGGTCGAGTAGAGCTTCCTAAGCGGAACTCTGATGCCGAACGCGCGGAAGAATGCTGACGGACCTGGCGGCGCGCTGCCGGCTAGACCCTCTTCGTGGTGCGTCTGACCAACCCGTAGATCAACAACAGGATCACCGCGCCAACCAGCGCGCCCCAGAACGAGTGCTTGATCGGCGCAGTGAACGTGAACTCGTGCGGCGGGAAGACGAGGCTGCCCAGCGTGCCGCCGACATAGCCTCCGACGATGCCGAGCACCCCCGTTGCGATCCAGCCCATTTTGTGCTCGCCAGGCGTGATCAATCGCGCGATCCAGCCGACGATGAGACCAAGGATGATCATCCAGATGATGTGCAAGACCATGACCAGCTCCTTTGCGTACTCCCAACAGGTGGCAGCCTAACCCCGACGGGGACCGTTTGAGGGTCCACGCAATATAACAGATCCGTTATATTGACGGGGTGAGTTCCTATGGTGGCGATCTCGTCCGAGAAGCGCGTCGTCGGGCCGGTCTGACCCAAGCCGAGCTCGCCGCACGAGCCGACACGGCGCAGCCCGCTATCGCGCGCTGGGAGTCCGGTCGCACCGCGATCAGCCTCGACGACGTGCGCCGACTCGTCCGCCTGTGCGGCTACGACCTCGAAATCATGCTCGTCCCGCGCGACGAAAGCGATCTGCCCAGGCGGCCCGGCTTGCCGACCTCACCGGCCAGCAACACATGGACCGCCACGATCGGCTGGTGCGGCAGTTACACACGCTGCGCCGGGACTGACATGGAGCTCGACCTTGCCCGCCTGTTCGAGGTGCTTGACCGGCACAAGGTCAGCTACCTCCTCATCGGCGGGCTGGCGGCCGTGTACCACGGCTCACCGTTTCCGACCGAAGATGCCGACATCACCCCGCAGGCGGACCGGGCGAATCTTGCCCGGCTCGCGGCCGCGCTGGCAGAGCTCAACGCGCGGGTCCGCACCGAATCCGAGCCCGCCGGGCTGCCTTTCGACTGCGACGCCGACTCGCTGGCCGCCGCACCAACGTGGCATCTCACCACCGACGCCGGTGATCTCGACCTGACCTTCGAGCCGGCCGGCACCCACGGGTATGCCGATCTGCGGCGCGATGCGGCGCCGGCCCAGTTGTACGGCGTCACCGTGCGGGTGGCCTCGCTGGCCGATGTGATCCGGTCCAAACAGGCGGCGAGCCGGCCCAGGGACCAGCGCATGTTGCCCACCCTGCGCGCGATCCTGGCCGCCGCACGGCGGCAGCCCGAGGAACACTAAGCAGCGATTGCCGACTGCGACGGGCGCATCTAGCACCGACGATGTTGCTGCTGGCGGATCAGTGACGTTGGAGCCTTTCGCGGACCATATCGGTCAGGAAGCGCCGCGTCGAGGCTGGCTGGAACGCGCGGGCCGCGTCGGTGAGCGCGTCGCGGGAATCCGTGCTCAGCTCGATGTCGGCGGCGGCGACGTTGAACTCGAGCTGCTCAACACTGGACGCCCCGGGAATGGCGACCACGCCGGGCAGGCTGATCAGCCAGGCTAGCGCCACCTGTGCCGGCTTGGCGTCGACTTCTGTCGCGACGGCGCGCAACGTAGCCAACAGCGGCTCGATGCGGCGCAGGTTCTCGGTGCCGAAAAGTGGGTTCATGGCGCGAACGCCGCCGGGCCGGTTGTCCGGGCCGTACCTGCCGCCCAGTAGTCCCTGCGCGAGTGGGCTGTAGGCGATGACGATGCGTTTCTCGCGCTCGGCGAACGGAACGAGATCATCGAGCGCATCCGGATGGGCCAGCGAGAAGTGGACCTGGTTGCTGATGAGCGGACGCCCCAGCGCAGCATCGGCCTTCTGCCATCGTGCGAGCGAATAGTTCGAGACGCCGGCTGCGCCGATGTCGCCGCTGTCGAGCAGGCTGCGCATTCCCGGCATGATCACCGAATCGGGGACTACCGGGTTGGGCTGGTGGATCTGGTAAAGCGGGATGCGGTCCAGCTGCAGCCGCCGCGCACTGGCGCGCTCGCGCTGTTTGATGACCGCGGGGAACGGCGCGATCGGGAAGATCTTGCTGGCCACCACAACCTCGGCGCGCTCGTCGCCGAGCGCCTCGCCGAGGATCCGCTCGCTTTTACCGAGTCCGTACACCTCGGCGGTATCGAACAGCGTGACCCCCAGGGCGCGGGCGCGATGAACGATGTCACGGGCCGCACCCCCGGCGTAGCGGTCCCCGTAGCCCCACTCGCGTGAGCCGAACTGCCAGGTGCCCAGCCCGATCCGGCTGACTTTTCCGATTCCGTCGACGTCCAGATACTTCATGTGTCCACCGTAGTGAGATGCCGAGGCCGCCGACGGGTTCGCGCCTCATTCGTTTGTGGACGGACGCCGCAGCTGTCGCCCGTCACTTAGATGAGAGCCCAGGCCCTCCAGCAGAATTGTCGACACGAAGAGTCGCGTGTTGCTCGATGGCGGCCGGTTCTTTGGGGATGCGGGGTGGGCGCGGAACAGCCTGTGCCCTCTATAAACGGGGGCAGGCCACGCGTCGACGTCGGCTTCCTAACAAGTGGATTGACGCGGACCGTCGTCGACTGCGAGATCCGACAAAGGGTTGGAAGCATAGAAGATGGCGCCAGCCGACATGAACCGAGTGTCCAATCCGGGAGACGGCGCGCTCAACCGTACGCCTGCCGGCGGAGACGGCCCGCCGAGCGACAAGCCCCCGGAACACCATCCGTATCACCACCCCGCCGCCGGGTGGGGTGCCGCCAAGAGCGTCACCCATGTCCTTCTCAGAGAGCACGCGCTCGTGGAAGGAGCACGGGCCATCTACAAGATGAATCACGAGAACGGCGGATTCGACTGCCCGGGGTGCGCGTGGCCCGACGACACCAAGGGGCTGCGACTGGACATCTGCGAGAACGGCATCAAGCACGTTACCTGGGAGATGACATCCAAGCGGGTCGGTGCCGACTTCTTCGCCCGCCACACCGTCTCTGAGTTGGTCCGATATCCTCAAGGCCGCCCGTATCTACTCCCGCTCCGACCGAACCCTGATCAGCTGGTGTCTGGGACTGACCCAGCACGAGCACGGTGTCGACACCGTCCGCGAGATCGTCAACCTGCTGCTGCTGCTGCGCGGCAACCTCGGCCGCGAGGGCACCGGACCGTCCCCCGTACGTGGCCACAGCAACGTCCAGGGCAACCGCACGTGCGGGATCGACCAGCGGCCGTCACCGGAGTTCCTTGATCGGCTCGCCGCCGTGTGCCACATCGACCCGCCCCGTGAGCACGGCATGGACACCGTCGACACCATCGCGGCCATGAACGAGGGCCGCGTGAAGGTGTTCGTCGGGATGGGCGGCAACTTCGTACCGGCGGCGCCTGACACCGACTACACGGCGCAGGGCCTGCGCCGGTGCTCGCTGACCGTTCACGTCAGCACCAAGCTGAACCGCAGCCACCTCGTTCATGGCGAGAAGGCCCTGATCCTGCCCTGCCTGGGACGGACCGAGAAGGACCACCAGCGGCGCGGGGTTCAGGCGACGTCGGTCGAGGACTCGATGAGCATGGTGCACCTGTCGGTCGGCATGAAGAAGCCCGCCTCCCCGCACCTGCTGTCGGAGCCGGCGATCATCGCCAGCATGGCGCGCGCAGCCCTGCCGCAGAGCAAAACTCCATGGGAGTTCTACGTCGAGGACTACGACCGCATCAGGGACACCATGGCCCAAGTGCTGGACGGCTTCGAGGATTGCAACCGCCGGGTGCGCCTACCGCTGGGCTTCCGCATCCGCCAGCCCGCCCGCGAACTCATCTTCCTCACCCTGTCGGGCCGCGCGGAGTTCTCCACCGCCGCCCTGCCGGAGGCACCGCCGTCCGACGACGTGCTGATCCTCCAGACGATGCGCAGCCACGACCGGTGGAACACCACGATCTACTCCGACGACGACCGCTACCGAGGCATCAGCAACCTGCGCACGCTGATCCTGATGAACCGCAACGACATGCGGGCCCGCCACATCGAGCCCGACGGCCTGGTCGACATCACCGCCACCGCCCGCGACGGCAGCCAGCGGTTCCTCAAGCGGTACCGGGCCATCGAGTACAACCTGACTTGGCTCAAGATCATGGATCTCGCTTTGGCCCATCGCGCTGACCTGCAGGTTTGTGGCTTGTTGTGAGTGAATCTGCGCACTAATTCCGGATCGTAGGGTGGGGCCGTGTCCCCGTACGTGCGCACGGTGAAGACTGCGTCGGGCGCGACGGCGGTGCAGATCGTGTACTCCTCCCGGCGCAGGTCGCGGGACATCAAGCACATTGGGTCAGCGCACGACGACGCCGAGCTGAGGTCTTGAAGGCGACCGCCCGGCAGCGTCTGGCCGCCGGGCAGGGTGAACATGACATCGGCCTGGGGGAACCGGGCGCTCCGGGAGCGTGGTGGCCCCGTGCCCATCACCTCGTCGCGGACGGGACACCTGTGGGACGCCCTGTCGCATGCCTACGACATGCTCGGGTTCGAGCAGGCCGCCTGGCGGGGACGAGGTGTTCCGGCAGCTCGTGCCGGCCCGCATCATCGAGCCGGTGTAGACCATAAGCATGGCCGGCTACACGATTACCGCCCACAATCCGGCGACCGGGAGCGAGAACCGCATCCACGCTGACGATGTCGCCCGCCGCTACGGCTTCCGGGGCGGCCTGGTCCCGGGTGTCACCGTCTACGGGTATGTCGCGACGGGCCTGGCGGGTCCCGACTGGGTGGCGCGCGGCGGAGCCGAGGTGCGGTTCCGCAAGCCCTGCTACGAAGGCGATCTCCTCGAGATCGACCTGGGGCCTGACGGCGCCATAGAAGTGCGGTCACGAGGCGAGGTTTGCGCGACCGGACGGGCATCAGTCGGTGCAGACAACCCGGGTCCGGCCGTCGTGAGCCAGGACCCCGCTCCCGACCCTAGCCGCCGGCCCGTCGCCTCCCAGTCCTCACTCGCCAAGGGCACTTCCCTCGGATGGGTCCCGCTGCCGACCGGCGAGGAAGCTTTGACCAGATACCTCGAGAGGATCGGCGCCGGCGGCTGGACCCTTGAAGCCCTCCATCCGGGCATGCTCCTCGAAGGGGCCAACTGGGTGCTCGTAGCGAACGTCGTCCTGCCGCCGTGGATCCACGCCGAGTCGTCCATCACCCACCGGCGGGCTGTTCGGGTCGGCGAGCCGGTCGAGGTGCACGCGGCCGTCGCCGAGGAGTGGGAACGCAAGGGTCACCGCTTCGTCACCCTGGACGTGGCGTGGCGTTCGGCTGACGACGTAGTTGCGGTGGGCCGGCACGTCGTCATATGGCAGCTCGCCGGTTCCGCCTAGAGTCGGCGTACAAGTCGATTCAGAGACAGCCGACGTGCGCACTAACTTGAGCCAACTCGGGTACAACATGCCGCGGGGTTGCGCGGCCGGCTACATGCCGGAGATGAATGTGCTTGTCGCCGCGAGTGATTACAGCCACCAGAGCAACCAGCCGCTGATGAAGAACATCAAGGTGCGCGTCGCGCCAAGCCCCGCGCCAGTAGATACTCGGGTTCATCGGCCGGCATATGCAGAAATCGAGTAGTCGCCTACGCTAGCCGCCCGCTCCTGCGTCGCCGGACACTGCCCGCAGTCCGTCCGCAAGGTTAGGGGTGTGCCATGGAAAAGCTGGGCGATCATGCGGTGGTCCTGGGCGCGAGCGTGGGTGGGCTGCTGGCGGCGAGGGTGCTCGCCGACTTGTATCGAACCGTCACGGTGGTCGAACGAGATGTGCTGCCCAATGATCCCGTGAATAGGCGCGGCGTTCCGCAGGGCAGGATGATCCACGCTGTCCAGGCACGCGGCTCGGAGATCTTGGACGAACTGTTCCCCGGCTTTCTGGATGAGCTTGCAGCTGGCGGCGTCGCCACATGGGACGGCCGCGACTTCTCGAAGCTGTCCATCTCGGTCGGCGGACATCGACTAGGAATGCCCTGAATAAATCGGCGTGGCGGTCGACTCGTTGATGCTGTTTGTTGGCGATGATTTTGGTGTGCAGGGTCGATCGGATAGTCAGCGTGAACTGCTGGACGCGGAGTCGGTAGCGGGTCATCTTTTGAAGGCGGATAGCGTTTTTGCGTTCTTGTCGGCGCATCGGCATGAGTTGTTCCGGGATGAGATGTTCGCCGATCTGTTCGCGAGCGGTCGGGGCCGGCCGAGCGTGCCGGCCGATGTGATGGCTGCGGTGATAACGCTGCAGGCTCTGCAGGGCCTGTCTGATAGTGAGACCGTTGATGCGGTGACGTTTGATTTGCGCTGGAAGGCGGCCTGCGGTCTGCC
This sequence comes from uncultured Actinomycetota bacterium, assembly GCA_963811535.1. GTDB lineage: Bacteria > Actinomycetota > Actinomycetes > Mycobacteriales > Mycobacteriaceae > Mycobacterium. The sequence goes on from CAWERF010000007.1 coordinate 658,097, forward strand.
GGTCACTGCCGGGGCGTTTGATGCCACGACGTTGACCTACTGGCGGCGGCGGTTGGCGGCCTCGGATCGGCCCAACCGGATCTTTGAGGCGGTCAAGGCGGTGGTGACCCAGACCGGGGCGCTGGCGGGTAAGACACGGCGGGCGTTGGATTCCACGGTGCTCGATGACGCGGTGGCTACCCAGGACACGGTGATCCAGCTGATCGGCGCGATCCGTCGGGTGCGCCGTGAGGTCGCTGGCGCTGCCACTGTTGTCGCCGAACACTGCAGCGCCCACGACTACGACGACCCGGGTAAACCGTCGATCACCTGGGATGATGCCGACGCCCGCGGCCGGCTGGTCGATGCCCTGGTCACCGACGCGCAGCGGCTGCTGGGCAGGCTGGACGAGCAGCCGCCGGGCTCGCGTGCGGCTGAGGCAGTGGCGCTGCTGGCGCTGGTGGCGGGCCAGGATGTGGAACCGGCCGAGGGTTCCGATGGCACCGATGGGCGCTGGCGCATCGCGCAGCGGGTCGCGCCCGATCGGGTGATCTCCACGGTGGATCCCGATACCCGCCATGTGCACAAGAGCTGGTCGCGCCGCCAGGACGGGTACAAGGCGCACCTGGCGGTCGAGCCCGACACCGGCATCATCACCGACTGCGCGCTGACCAAGGCCAGTGGGGCCGACAACCACGAAGCAGCGGTCGGGCTGACGTTACTGGCCGACGAGGACGAGCCGGTCACGGTGTTGGCCGATTCTGCGTACGGCACCGGCGGATTTCGGGCCGAACTGGCTCAGCGCGGCCATATCGACCGAGTCAAACCCGCACCGGCGCGCAGTGCCATCGAAGGCGGGTTCACCGTTGATGATTTCACGGTTGATCACGACAACCGCACCGTGACCTGCCCTAACGGGCTCACCCGACCAATCAGCCGCACCGGCCAGGCTAAGTTCGGCGCGGCTTGCGCGACCTGCCCGCTACGGGCCCGATGCACCCGTAGCCGCACCGGCAAAAACCTCAAGGTGCGCCCCCACGACGCGCGGCAACGCGCCGCCCGCCAGGCCGCTCGTGATCCGCACTGGCTGGCCGAATACCGTCAGCACCGGCCCATGATCGAACGCACCATCGCCTGGCTCACCCGCGGCAACCGCAGGCTGCACTACCGCGGAACGATTAAGAACGACCACTGGCTGCACCACCGAGCTGCCGCGCTCAACCTGCGCAGGCTGATCAACCTCGGCCTGGCCTACGACGGCACCGCCTGGGCACTGGCCTAAAGCGGCACACAGCCAACCGGCCCGCCGCACAACACATCCCGCACCAACCAATCGCGATAACCCAGCGCGAGTTCGCAACCCAACCACTCACGCAACTCCGAGCACACCGGCCTCTACACCACCACAGGGACCGCGTTGTTCAGGAGCTTCCTAGGGCGTGTCTCTTAAATGTCGTAGCCACGTGCAGATTGCTGCGAGGAGTGCGGCGGCGCGGTAAGTGATGGCGAGCTTGTCGTAGCGGGTTGCTAGGCCGCGCCAATTCTTGATGATGTTGAAGGATCGTTCGATCACGTTGCGGCGCTTGTATTTCTGGGCGTCGAGTGTGATCGGGCGGCCGCCTTGGCGGCCACGACGCTTGCGATGACCGATCTGGTCGGACGGTTCAGGGATGACCGCCTCGATGCCCCGGGACCGCAGATGGGTCCGGTTCGCCCGCGCAGTAGGCCTTATCACCCAGCACCGCAACAGGCCGGGTACGGGGCCGGCCCCCGCCCAGCCGTGGCACCCGCAGCTGATCCATCAACACGGTGAACACCGGCCAATCATGCGCATGACCAGGGCCGATCAGCACCACCAGCGGCAGACCGTGGCCGTCGCACAGTTGGTGGATCTTGGTGCTCAACCCACCGCGGGAGCGGCCCACACCATGGTCGGCGGGTTCATCGAGCAAATTCGTGTAATTCGACAGTGCCCCCTGTGTCGCGCGCCAGGCTCGCGCCGTGCTGATGCACCCGGCAGATCGTCGAATCCACAGCCACCGACCAATCGATAACGCCTTCAGCGTCAGCCAGGGTCAACAACCTGGTCAAGATGGCGTCCCAGGTGCCATCGCCGGCGAACCGGCGATGCCGCTTCCACACTGTCTGCCAGGGACCGAAATCCGCAGGCAGATCCCGCCACGCGATCCCGCAGCGGTACCGGTAGACGATCCCCTCGATCACCTGACGGTGATCCCGAAACGGGCGCCCCCGCACCCCATCCGAACACCGCAACAACGGCTCAATCACACTCCACTGCCCATCGGTCAACACCGCATCACGAGTCACACCGATAACGCTCACCCACAACCGCGGTCACGTTAGGGAGACACGCCCTAGTCCGGTCCGGCATTTCGCCGAACGGACCGACGATGTCAATCATCTTTCCGAGCCGGCCCTTCCTCGAATGGAATCTGCGCCGCCGGGTGCGGGCCGTTCCCAACGTGACGATCCTGGAAGGCCACGACGTGGCAGGCCTGACCGCGACGCCGGATCGCACCCGCGTCACCGGGACGCGGGTGATCAACCGCGCCACCGGCAGGGAGGCGCCCCTGACGGCCGATGTGGTCGTCGATGCAACAGGTCGGGGTTCCCGCGCACCGGCATTCCTGGAGGAACTCGGCTACGGCCGCCCCCGCGAGGACGAGTTGATCGTGCACCTCGCCTACGCGTGCCAGTTGGTACGCATCCCGGCCGGCGCAGTCGAAGAGCACATGATTGCCACCTTCCCCCAACCGGGCCGGCCAACAATCTTTGGTTTCATCGGATACGAGAACGACAGCTGGATGTTCGGCGTTGGCGGCATGGCCGGACTGCAGCCACCGAGCCAGCCTGACGACATGCTTGCCTTCGCAGCGGATATCGCCCCCACCCATGTGCTCGACGCAATTGAAGCGGCCGAACCGCTCGGCGAAGTCGGCCACTATCGCGTGCCGTCGAATCGGTGGCGACGCTACGACAAGATGCGCCGAACACCTGAGGGTCTGCTGGTATTCGGCGACGCGATCTGCAGCTTCAACCCGATCTACGGGCAGGGCATGACGGTCGCAGCCATCGAAGCGACCATCTTGCGCGAGTGCCTACGCCTCGGGGAGCGCAACCTGCCGCGACGCTTCTTCCGGGCCAGTGCGAAGCATCTTCGCGTGGCCTGGCAGACCGCCGTGGGGTCTGACCTAGCCTTACCGGAAGTGGCCGGACCGCGTCCGATTTCGATGCGGATCAGCAACGCCTATCTGGAGGTGGTGCTCACCGCCGCCGAAGAAGACATCGCCGTCGCCCAACGATTCATGAGGGTGATCGGGATGCTGGACTCTCCAATGCGCCTGCTACTACCCGGCTTTGTGTTCCGGGTCGCGAGGGTAAACCTCCGCCGGCGGACCACTGGCTCGCGCCCCGGAGAATCGGCCGATGCGCTCGCTGCAAGCCTGGGACCGCGATGAGTGGCTAGCGCGACGCGGTCAGCCCACCACGCTGAGCGCGGTGGTCCAGTCGGCCGCGATGGCCTGCTGCGCGGCCGCGAGCGGCACCCGGCCCTGGCATACCAGGTCCTGAAGCTCTGACTCCACATCGTCCTTCGGGTTCGGCGATGCGCCCGGTTCCACCCACAAGTTGCGCGGATCGTTGGGGTCACCACCCAGCGCGAGCGGGACTAGGTGGTCGTACTCCACCCCTGACAGCGAGCCGGTGTAGCCGTAAGCGGCCGCGTTGGCTTGTTTTTCAGCCTCGGTGATGGCCTTCGGCGGGCGGATCGACCTGGTGTAGCCCTTGTGGCAGATCGTGGTGTAAAGGGTGTCCGGGGTGACCTGGGGGCTGATCGCGCCGGGCGTGCAGGTCGGGTCCGGCAGGGTCTGCCCATTGGCGGCGGTGCGATAGCGGCATGTTCCCGGAGCCGGCTGCGGCTGCACGGTGTAGTTCGTGGGTCCTGGCCCGACGGGAACCTCCGCGACCGCCACCGGCGCGCCGCCGACAAACACCACTGCAATCGCCAGGACAGCTGCGGCAATCGGGATCGGCCGGCGCATGACCGCAGCATCGCATAATCGGCAGCCAGACCAAGGCGGTACGGCTCGGTCGCGGCCCCCCGAAGAGCGGTCACAACACCGGCCGCCCGACCCGCGCCGCCCATGATCATGAATTCGGATTCTGATATTCTGATCCAATGAAGGAAATGTCGGCGTCCGAGGCATCACGGAACTTCTCGGCGGTGCTGGATGCCGTCGAGGACGGCGAAACGGTGATTGTCACCCGTGCCGGCCGTCGCGTCGCATTGATTTCGTCGGCACCGGTGGCGAGCGGTACAGAGTTCAACGCGGTCGTCGCGCGTTGGCACGGAACCTCGGCCCTCGACGACGCATTCGCCGCACATATCGCGCGCGCTCGGTCCGCCGCGTCGGTCGACGAAGACACCGACTCGTGGACCGGCTGATTCTCGACACCGGCGTGCTCGTTGCCGCGGTGCGCGGACGGGCCGGGGTTCCCGACGACGCCGACATTGCCCTGCCGGCCGTTGTGATCGCCGAATACCTGGCGGGCGTGCATCTCGACGGTGACGCGGGTCGGCAGGCGGCGCAGAAGGCGTTCCTCGATGAGGTGCTCGCCGTCATTCCGGTGTGCAATTACGACCGATCCGTCGCCGAGCATCACGCCGAACTGCTCGCCTTCACCGCACGCACCGGGCGGCCGCGCGGCCCCCACGATCTCATCGTCGCGGCCTGCGCACGCGCCACTGGCCGCACGATCCTCACCACCGACAGCCAAGCGCGCTTCCCGGAGTTGCCGGAGGTCAGCGCGCGCGTCATTTCTGCGTAGGCCAACCCCCTCCGAGCGGTGGGGTGAAATGCCTGAGCCTGCGGATTGCTCTACGTGCCAACAGAAACCACGGCCGGGTGTCGGTCGCCAAGCTGCTAGGCGGCTTTATCGGGATAACGTGCGGCGGCTGATGCCCCCCGACGGATGCCAACCAATGACCCCGAACGGACGACACCCAACGGCCCCGGACGGGCGAAGCGCCCGATACCCGGCGATTGCAATGCGAACCCGGCTTTGGCCTGCCGCTGTCCGACGCGCACCCCGGCTGCGGTAAAGATCCCAAGCCCGCCGACGCCCGGCAGAGCGGCAGCGGCTAGCGCCGCCAGTGAAGCGGCTGCCACGACCGCGCCGAAGGTATGCCAAAAATGCGACAGCACATCCGTCCAACCCGCGCCCTTGGGCGCTGGGGCTGCGGTCTCGGGCAGTGATGTATCCCGAGCCAGGTGGATCGTCGCAATCGCCCCAGACGCTGCAGGCCCGACCGCGTTGCCGACCATCGGCACGGTCGGGATGCCGGCCCCCGCTAGCGGCAGCAGCAGTGGCGACGCCGCCGACGGGGCTGCGGGCACCGGCGGCAGCGTCGCTGCCGCCGGCCCAGCAGCAACGATGCCTGGCACGCCGACTCCTTGCTCCGTCCCGCCGACGAGCCAGTACAAGACCTGGAACGGCAGTTCGATGAGCGGGACAACCACCCCACCGGCAACGGCGAAAGCCACCTCTGGAACCAGCGCGATGAGGTCAAAACCTAACGCGACCAGACTAGGAAGCAACGCAACCGCATTCGTAGCCGGCCCGACCAGACTGGGAAGCAACGCAACCGCACTCGTAGCCGGCCCGACCAGACTGGGAAGCAACGCAACCGCACTCGTAGCCGGCCCGACCAGACTGGGAAGCAACCCACCCACATTCGCAACCGGCCCGACCGCATCGGGAACCTGCGCGACCGGGCGGGGAACCGGCCCGACCGCATCGGGAACCTGCGCGACCACGTTGGGAACCGGCCCGACGGCCTTGGAAACCTGCGCGATCAGTTTGGGAACGACGGCGACGAGGCCAGCGCCATTCTTCGTGTCCGTGCTGTCCGTGCCGCCAGGCACTGTGTTCGGGCTTGTCACGCCGGTGGAAGCCCGCACGCCTAATTCCCGGCCCTGGCCAAGCACGCTCGTTACGCCCTGAAGTGTGTTTGGCAGAGTATTGGTAACGCTGCGCGGTGGGCTACTCACGGTACTGCGGGCCGAGCCGACGCCCTGGCTCGACCCGTCGGCAGCGCCGTGGCGATGCGTAGTAGAGCCGTGGGAATCGGCATTGGCCACCGCGATCGAGCCCGCGCCACCACCCAGCAGGAGGCCGGCAGCGAGCACACAAGCACCCGCCGCCAAGCGCAAGTGCGAAAGAATCATCACGCTGCCCAACATCCTACGGACCGTGCGTCACGGCCCAACGTCTTCTCATTGTGCCAAAGTCCGCCATTATTTACCCAGGCGGGGGCCGTTCGCCTTCTGCGAGCCGCCCGTCAGCCCGCTGACGGTCTTCGCGACCTGGGATACATCCTGCCCAATCGTGCGTAACGGTTTGGGATTCGTTGTCGCCGTGGCGGCCAGGCCGGACGTCGACGTCCCGTTAGTGGATGTCCGCACCACGTTCGACTTCGGTCCCGGCGGGCTGGGTGTCGGGGTCGGCGACGGTGTGCCGACCACCGCGGCGTGCAGCGGCGAGGTATTAGGCGAGCTGTTAGGCGCGTTGTCAGGCGATTCCGTCGGCGTCAACGGCGGCAACGGCACCGGTGTTGGGTTGCCGAAATTGCTCACGGCATCGTGAATGCCCAACTGCGCGTCCGCGGCGAGGTCTGCGGCGAGCTGGGTGCGATTGATGTCGGGTATCAATCCCACCTGGGTGGGTTGCCCGTAGGGAATGTTTCGGTTGTAACCGAGCTCGATCAGGGTCCGCAACGTTGGTTGAACCAGGTCAACAATCGGGACAACCAACAGGGAGGTGTGGGTCAACGCGGCGATGGCAACGAACGGCTGCACGATCGGCAACATCAGCGCGTGGACGGTGATGTAGGTGGTGTCGCCGTAGGTCTGCCGATTGGCCGGGTCATTCATCGCCGCCTGCAGTTGTTGCGGGGTGTACCCGTCGGGCAGCGCTGTCGGGAAGAACGGGAGGCCTGCGGGTAAGGGGACAAAGGGATTTGGATAGGTGGCGTGGACGTCGAGGAACCCGATTAAGGCGTTCACGTCAGCCAGAATGTCGATGGGATACTGCGGAAAGTCGGCGACGGGGTCGTACTGGAACGCGATGTCAGTGGTCTGGTATCCGGTGTCGGTCGGCGTGGCTCCGTCCGCCGTGGCGCCCAGGAAGCTCAACGGGTAGAAGCGCTCGCCGATGCCGCCGTTGGGACGGTCCGGGTTGCCGATCAAGACGAACGACACCTGGTCTGTGGGTGGCGCGGTGGGGTCGTTGACGAAGTTGCGTTTTTCGACGGTCGCGATTTCGGCGCTTTGGGAATAGCCGAAGATGACCACCGAATCGCCGGGGTGATTGCTCAGCTGGTTTTGCAGCGCCGTATTGAGGTCGATCACGCCGGCCGCCACCGACCGGTCATAGGTCATCGTGCCGATGAACGGGAAGAACTGCTCCGGAGTACGGACCACGACGAGCTGGCAGCTGGCCACCTGACACGATGTGTTCGGGGCGATGTAATAGCTTTCCACGTTTGGCACGTACCGCGGGAAAACCGCCGGGTTCGGCAAACCGGTGCCCCCCATGATCAGCGCCACCGTAGCGGTGAGGGTAACGGCTGACGTGACCGTCGATGTAAGGCCGATCAGGACTCCGCCCAGGAGCGCCAGGACGGCAACAACGAGGGTTCGGATGGTGGTGCTCACACAAGGCCTCCGTTCCCCCCACACGTCTCCGTCGATTCGTGCGGGCCCGGCAGCGCCAGCCGCATCTCTCAACTCGCATGGTCACAGACGGACGTGCGGTCAATGACGGAACCGGAAAATTCACGGTGGTAGACCAGGACGTCACGGACATCGTCCGCCAGTTACCGGACAGATGTGCGGGTCATAGTCCTTTTGGAGGTGCTCACCAATAAACCTCCGTGTTGTGCCATACCCCGGGCTCAGCCACCGCCCCACCACCAACACGCTCACCCGCTCGGCGCCGGCGCCGCGCAGTGCCAGCGCCGCCGACTGCGCATTGGACCCGGTGGTCCAGGTGTCGTCGAGCACCAGCACATGCGTTCCGTCCAGACGCATATCCGGCTCCAGCACGAACTTGTCGCCAGACACGATGCGGTCGCACATCGCTCCCGGTGCCGGCGCGAGCGCCACCGAGTCACCGACGGCGTTCATCCACCGCGCCAATGCGGTGAACGGATGCGGGCCGGTCCGTCCGCTCAACGACGGGATCGCCACGCGCAGCGACACCGGCATACCCGCCACCGCACCCACGCACCGCTCGTGCACCGAAATCGCAAGGTACAAAAGCCAATTAATGATCAACGAATGCTGCTCGCGCACCGTGCGCGCCGGGTCATCCTTGTAGTGCCACAGCAGGGTGGCCGACTGGGTCCCGCCGACCGCGTACGTCAGCGGCACCACCAGATCCGCGAGACCCGGGATCCGACGATCCTGCCGACAGCGCCAGCACCGCTCGAAACCTTCCACAGGCGCGGCGCACACCGCGCACGTCACACCGGGTGTGCGCACCACGTTGCGCAGGTAGCCACCCGCGGCCGCGACCAGGGACCGCCGCGCCTGGGCGGCCGCGTCGGTCAATGCAGCTCCGGCAACACCGCCGCCGCACGCAGATCCGCTTCGCGAACAACGTCTTCCACGATGCCCATCATGTCGGCGGTGCTGGCGGCGACATACACCCCGGGCCGGTGCTGCAGCTCCCGCGCCCAGCCGGTGGCGGCCACCACCTGATCGGTCAGGATGACCGGGCGGCCGTGCTCGACACCGACGCGGGCCTGGATGCGGCTGCCGCTGTGCTCCCCCGCCTCCACGACGATCGACGCGCGGCCCAGCCCGGACATCGTCGCGTTGCGCATTCCGAAGGTGTGCTTGTGCGGCGGCGCGTCGGGCAGGAACTGCGACACCAACGCCCCGCGCGATGCGACCTGCTGGTGCAGGTCGGCGTTCTCGGCCGGATACACCCGGTTGATCCCGCTGCCGATCACCCCGATCGGACGGCCCCCGGCGGCCAGGCAGGCCTGGTGGGCGGCGGTGTCGATGCCGCTCGCCAACCCGGAAATAACGGAGATCCCCCGCTCGACGAGGCCCACTGCCACGTTCGAGGCGATCGACAAACCCCGGAGGCTGGCGCGGCGCGACCCGACCACCGACACGCCGAGCTCATCGAAGCACAGCCGACCCTTGACGAACAGGATCGGCGGCATCTGGTGAATGCCGCGCAGCGCCAACGGATATGTCGCATCCAGAATGGTCACCAGGTCGAAATCGGCGTCGCGCCAACCGGACAGCTGCGCGCGTGCCCGATCCAGGGGTCCGTCCGGCTCATCCACCCCCGCCAGCGCCGGCGGATGCAGCTGCTGCCACACCGCGACCGCGGACCCGCGCAGCGACACCTCCGACGCGATCGTCGACGAGGAGGTCGCCCCCGCCCGCTCGTCGCGAAGCGCGGGACGCTCATCCAGCAGGGCCAGCAGCGCAACCCGCTCCTCGTCACCCGTCACGGCCTCAGCCTAGGACGCCCGGACCGCGCCACTGCGCACAACTCCCACGGCGGATCGTTTGTTTGGCGATCTCCTGGACTCCCGTCTTACGAGCTGAACTGGCCGGTCGCCGGACCGCGAATCGGAGTCACCTCGAAAACGGTCCACTGGCCGTCACGCTTGATCAATTCAACGCGAAGTGCCTGCACGGCCCCCGCGGGGGGTGAGCCGGGCACCCCCTGGCTGGTGCGCATGATGACCGCGACACTGGCGGCCTCCGAACTGATCGCCTCGACGCCGGCGGAGATGGCGGCGGCCTGCCCAACGAGATTCTTGTCCGCCAGCTCACGCGCCGTCCGTCCGTAAAGACCCTTGAAGACGTCGGCGCGATCCGACGGCATCAGGCCCGCGGCCTTCTCGATCGACGATGTGGGGTCCTGCGGCGAGAACGTCGCGGTCGCCTCGGACACGCTGGCGGCCAGTCGGACGACATCATCCGCGTCGTTGTGGTAGGCCCGTTCGGGCACCCACCACTGCGTGTAGCCAACAAGCGCCGCGGCCACCGGAGCGGCGGTGGCCAATGCCAGCGAGGCCGATCGCAGGCCGCCGCCGTGCGGGTCGGTTCCCACCGAGACACCGCCGCGACGCATCAGATAGAAGTCGAACGCCACCGACGCGATGACCATCGAGCACAGCGCCACGCACGCCATCCACCACCACACCGGCCAGGCCAGCGCCACGCCGATCATCACAAACGCCGCGGCCGACAACAGCGGAGCGGCGGCGTCGAAAACCACTATCCGCCAGGCGATTCTCATCGGATCGCCTCGACCTGCGAGACCAACGACCTGCCGTCGACGTCTGTGACGCCGATCCGCAGATTCCATTCGATTGTCTCAGGGGTGCCGTGCGCATCGTCACCGACGGAGGTCGCGACGATCAACACGGTGGCACTGGGCGGCGCGTGTGCCGCTGGAGGGTTGCCCGGCGGGTCCGGTGGCGCGACGTCGGCCGGTCCGCCCAGATCGCGGTGCAGGTGCTCGATCGACACAGATTTGAGATGGCCGTGGCTATGGGGTCGCAACATGCGCAACGCATCACGGAAGGGCACCATCGATGCATCGAAGCTGTTCTTGAGGTCACCTGCCGTGTCGTCACGCAGTTGTTCCAGGCCGGTGTCGAGGTTGCCGCTGTTGAGGTTGATCATCGCACCGGTCCAGTGGACGGCCGCCTGCACGGCGTTGATCTGGTTCTTCAGGGTGTGCTGCTCACGGGCGTGGGCTGACCACATCGCCCCCGCCAGCACGGCGGCCGCCAGCGACACCACCCCGAACGCCGCCGACACGATGCGATGGCGTTGGGGCACCGCCGCCGCGCCGGGCGTCTCGGGGTGCGCACCGGCGTGGTCGCCGGCATCGGCGGCGCCCGACCGGCGGGCTGCCCCGAAAGGCCTACCCCTCGGGGCCTTTCGCACGGGCAGACCGTTTACGCCGAAACGCCGCGGCCGCGGTTCCACTGAAGGAGCGCCTCGTCTCTCACCTCGTCAGCCGGCGTTACATGCCCGGGATCGGCATGAACTCGAGGACTTCGATCGTGCCGCCGTGGCCATCTGCTCAGCCGCGGAATGGCCGGCCCGATACAACACAAGGAACTTCGTCACAAGCAGCTCCTGTCACCTCGTCGGCCGACGGGGTCTCATAAAGACACGAGGTGTCGCCGTCAACCGTTCAAACGGAAATCGGCCGCGATGTCGACGCCTACAAGCAAAGCGGGCCACCGAGGATTGCTCCCCAGTGGCCCGTTCCGTTAGGCGGACAGCGGAGAATCCCCGCGCGAAGTTTGCGGTGCATCACACTGAGCGTCCGCCGCCCGCGTGCATGCAGCGTACGCCTCGACATTCAAGTAAACGTCAGAATGAATAAACTCGTCAGGGCCGAAGAATACCCGGCAAAACCGCGCGGCGGCGACCAAGCCCTCGCCGATTCAGCAGCGATTCGCCCCGCGCCGGGGCTATGGGCTTGGTGGGCTGACCGCGAAGGCGTGGGCGAGATCGCCGGCGGCAACGAAATACACGTCCATGGTCAGCGACGCCGGGTAACTGGGCCCGTATCGCCACCGCATGATCGGGCCGCCCGGATCGGGCGGTGGGTTCGGGTAGGCCCCGTCGGCGCGGAAGGTGGCGCCGACAAGCTTCCAGGTGTTGTGCCCCTGATAGGTGTAGATCAGCGCGTGCGGAGCGGTGGGGTCGAGCATGTTCCCGTCACGGGCGACCGCCTTGTTGACCGCCCGAAGAACAACGGGCCGCAGTGGGGTGAACCCGTTGTCTACGCGTGAAAGCCGCTGCGCCATTCGCGGATTGGTCTTCGCGCGGGCCAGACCGGCGGCGAAGTCGTAGCCGGCGGCCTGTGCGGCGTCGGTGCTGGCGTAGGCGACCGTGGCGGCCTGGGTGCGGATCAGCAAGTCGCTGGCCGCGTCGCGCTGTTCGGGGCTGGCCGAGGCGACGTCGGGCAGGTTGGGCATCGCCGCGCGGCTCTGTCCGTATTGCCGCGCCCACGCCACCCGCGGCGCAGCGCCCGTCCCGGCGGTGCTGCTCGTGGGTGGTCCGGCGGTGTTGGCGCGGGGCGCCGCGGCGGGACGCTGCTCGGCGCCGGGCGCTGCGTCGGGATCGGGGTCGTGGGCGATGTACGCAACGGCGGCTCGCTCGCCCGCGACGGCGGCGGCGAGCAGCAGCACGGCCGCGATCCAGGCCGCCACCCCCCTGAAGCGCCGACTGCGTACCCGCGCCCAACCGACCTTCGACGCGGCGATTGCCCGCGCCGGCGACAGCAACCGGACGGTGGTCGTGGGCTCGTCGTGGGCCGAGTACACACCGATACCCTGGCCGACGAAGCTTGAAAGCGCCTGTCAAAACGGCTTCAGCCGATGGCCTCCCGACCGCCCGCCGGCGACCAAGCGTCGCCGGTCCGACCACGAAAATGGCGACGCAGGACCGGTGCTGCTTCTTAACGCCGTGGTCGCATCCAATGTCGTACTGAAGGACCGGATGCAACTGTCCTGTGCGTCGCCACCTCAAAGCTACGGCCGAGACGCGCACCTGGACCGGGGCCAAAAGTCCCGCGGCAGTGGGCCAGATGTCACATATCGGCCCGTGCGGGACCTGACGGCCTTCGATGCTGTTGCCTGCCGGACACCATTTCGGCTGTGGGCGCCGACGCGCCAGCCCGCCGTCAGGGCATCGCTTGCAGGTGGTCGGGTGCCGGTGTGCCGGTGGCCAGGTCATCCGCTGGCCCACCTGCAGGGCGTGATCACCGAATCGTTCGTAGTAGCGACCGGCATGCTCAAGTCGGTCCCTTCCACGCGGGAAAGTACCGCTCGTCGCCCACACATGACGCATCCCGACCGGGGTCGGGGGCCGTGCCTTGGTTGCGGGTCGAGTTGCCGCTCGATTCCGGTGCCATGAATGCGCAGCCGAACAGTTCGGCGTGCCGGCCGAGCGAAACTAGGGTGCAGCCATGAGTCTCGTCACCTATGAGTTGAAAGATCACATCGCCACTATCACCCTGAACCGCCCCGAGGCTCGGAACGCCATCAACGGCGCCCTTCGCCGCGATCTGAACTCGGCCTGGGACCGGTTCCGTGACGAGGAGGACGCCTGGGTCGGGATTCTGACGGCCAACGGCAGCGTCTTCTCCGCGGGCGGCGACCTCAAGGACGGCGAGGGTGCTGTCGGCACCTTCGGCGGCACGTTCTGGGAAAAGCCGACGATCAACTCCTTCGAGAGCGGGATGGAGCTGTTCAAACCGACCATCGCCGCCGTGCACGGTCCCTGTATCGGCTACGGGCTCACCGGGGTTCTGTTCTGCGACTTCGTGATCGCGAGTACCGAGGCCGTGTTCTCGTTTCCGGAGGTATCGATCGGGGTCCCCACCATCGTTGGGGCCATCCGGCTCCCTCAGCGGGTGGGCTGGGCCAATGCCATGGAGCTGCTCCTGACCGGCAAGTCGGTGGATGCCGAGCGGGCCAAGGCGATCGGTCTGGTGTGGAAGCTGGTCGAGCCCGACGAGTTGCAAGCGGAGGCTTTGGCGTGGGCAAGGACCCTGACCGAGGCCGCTCCCCTGGCTCAGCGGGCGACCAAGGAGGTGGCGTGGCGCACCGCGGACATGGGCTGGATCGAGTCGGTCCGCTTCGGTGAGACCATGCGCAAGGTGGCCGCGGCAACCGAGGACGTGGCCGAAGGTCACCGGGCCTGGCTCGAGAAACGCAAGCCCGACTGGCAGGGTCGCTGAGCCATCGCCGGTCGTTCAGCCCGGCCCCGACAACTGGCGATTCAAACCGGCCCAGTCCACTGCTTCGGCCCGACGTCGAAACGGATGAGAGATCTCGTCTCACGGTGTCCGCGATGGCCTTGGTCAGGTGCGGAGGTAGGCCGCGAGGTGCTCGCCGGTGAGGGTCGAGCTGGCGGCGACGAGGTCGGCGGGTGTGCCCTCGAAGACGATCCGGCCGCCGTCGTGGCCGGCGCCGGGGCCGAGGTCGATGATCCAGTCGGCGTGCGCCATGACCGCCTGGTGGTGCTCGATGACGATGACCGACTTGCCGGAGTCGACGAGCTGGTCGAGCAGGCCGAGCAGGTGTTCGACATCTGCGAGGTGGAGGCCGGTGGTCGGCTCGTCGAGCACGTAGACGCCGCCCTTCTCGGTCATGTGGGTGGCCAGCTTGACCCGCTGCCGCTCTCCGCCGGACAGCGTGGTGAGCGGCTGGCCGAGGCTGAGGTAGCCGAGCCCCACGTCGGCGAGCCGTTCGAGGATTGTGTGCGCCGCCGGCGTATGCGCTTCGCCGGCGCGGAAGAACTCCTCGGCCTCGGTCACCGACATCGCGAGCACCTCGCTGATGTTACGGCCGCCGAACTCGTACTCGAGCACCTCGGCCTGGAACCGCTTCCCCTCGCACTCCTCGCAGGTGGTGGCGACGCCGGCCATCATCGCCAGGTCGGTGTAGATGACACCGGCGCCGTTGCAGGCGGGGCAGGCGCCCTCGGAGTTGGCGCTGAACAATGCCGGCTTCACGCCGTTGGTCTTCGCGAACGCCTTGCGGATCGGGTCGAGCACTCCGGTGTACGTGGCCGGATTGCTGCGCCGCGAGCCGCGGATCGGGGCCTGGTCGACCGACACCACGCCGTCCCGCCCGGCCACCGATCCGTTGATCAGCGAGCTCTTGCCCGAGCCCGCCACCCCGGTCACGACGACCAGCGCACCGAGCGGGATGTCGATATCGACGTCCCGCAGGTTGTGTGTGCTGGCGCCGCGCACCTCCAGCACCCCCGACGGCTTCCGCACCGATGGCTTCAGGGCGGCGCGGTCGTCGAGATGGCGGCCGGTTAGGGTGCCGCTCCCCCGCAACTCCTCGACGGTGCCCTCGAAGACCACCTCCCCACCGGCGGCGCCGGCGCCGGGGCCGAGGTCGATGGCGTGGTCGGCGATCGCGATCGCCTCGGGCTTGTGCTCCACGACCAGCACGGTGTTGCCCTTGTCCCGCAGTCGCAGCAGCAGGTCGTTCATCCGCTGGATGTCGTGGGGGTGCATTCCGATCGTCGGCTCGTCGAAGACGTACGTGACGTCGGTGAGCGACGATCCGAGGTGACGGATCATCTTGGTGCGCTGCGCCTCTCCGCCCGACAGCGTGCCGGACGAGCGATCGAGGCTGAGGTAGCCGAGCCCGATCTCGACGAACGAGTCGAGGGTGTGCTGCAACGCGGCCAGCAACGGCGCGACGGACGGTTCGTCCAGCCCCTTCACCCATTCCGCCAGGTCGGTGATCTGCATCGCGCATGCGTCAGCGATGTTGATCCGCTTGATCTTCGACGATCGAGCCGACTCACTCAGCCGGGTGCCGTCGCAGTCGGGGCAGGTGGCGAAGGTCACCGCCCGCTCCACGAACGCGCGTATGTGCGACTGCATCGCGTCGATGTCCTTGGACAGCATCGACTTCTGGATTTTCGGGATCAACCCCTCGTAGGTCAGGTTGATGCCGTCGACCTTGATCTTGGTTGGCTCCTTGTGAAGCAGGGCGTCCAGTTCCTTCTTGGTGAACTTGCGGATCGGCTTGTCCGGGTCGAAGAAGCCGCAGCCGTTGAAGATTCGGCCGTACCAGCCGTCCATGCTGTAGCCGGGAACCGTGATCGCACCCTCGTTGATCGACTTGCTGTCGTCGTACAACGCGGACAGGTCCATGTCGGAGACCGAGCCCCGGCCCTCGCAGCGCGGACACATGCCGCCGGTGATGCTGAAGCTGCGACGCTCCTTCACGGTCTTCCCGCCGCGCTCCAGCGTGACCGCACCGGCTCCACTTATCGAGGCGACGTTGAAGGAGAACGCCTGAGACGAGCCGATGTGCGGCTTTCCGAGCCGGCTGAAGAGGATGCGCAGCATTGCGTTGGCATCGGTGGCGGTGCCCACCGTAGAGCGGGGGTCGGCACCCATCCGCTCCTGGTTGACGATGATCGCTGTCGTCAGCCCGTCGAGTACGTCGACATCGGGCCGGGCCAGCGTCGGCATGAAGCCCTGCACGAAGGCGCTGTAGGTCTCGTTGATCAGCCGCTGCGACTCCGCGGCGATCGTGTCGAACACCAGCGAGCTCTTGCCCGAGCCCGAGACGCCGGTGAACACGGTTAGCCGGCGCTTCGGGATCTCGATGCTGACGTCCTTGAGGTTGTTCTCTCGCGCGCCGTGCACGCGGATCAGATCGTGGCTGTCGGCAACCTCCAGCACAGGCGACTGGGTGTCCTTCCTGCTGGCCTTGCTCATCGCGCGTTCAGTGCCACGGCGTCGCGAATGAGCGCCTTGAACGCCTTCTCATCGATCTTGTCGCCCTCGTGGAAGTCGATGGCACGCCTGGTGTTGCCGTCGAGGCTGGAGTTGAAGAGGCCTGAAGGGTCCTCCAGCGAGGCGCCCTTGGCAAAGGTCACCTTCACGTAGTCCTTGTATGTCTCACCGGTGCAGATCATTCCGTCGTGCGACCACACCGGAACCCCTCTCCACTTCCACTCCTCGACCACATCGGGGTCGGCCTGCTTGATGAGCTTGCGGATCCGAGCGAGTGTCTCGCCCCGCCAATCACGGAGCTCCTTGATGCGGGCGTCTATCAGCTGAGAGGGAGACTCGCCTCCTTTTCCGTCCTCCGAGCCGCTCTTCCTCTTCGCCATGGTGGTGGTCGCTTTCTTCGTTGTTGTCGCTGTATTCGTGGAGTCTCAGCGCAGCTCCTGGATGCGGACCATGTTCCCGGCGGGATCGCGCAGGGCGCAGTCGCGAACCCCGTACGGCTGCTCGGTCGGCTCCTGGACCACCTCGACGTCGCCGGCCTGCAGCCGCTCGAAGGTGCCGTCGAGGTCTTTGGTGGCCAGGAGGAGCGTGCCATAGGTGCCCTTGGCCATCATCTCGGCGATGACGCGGCGCTCGTCGTCGGTGAGGCCGGGGGTTGCGGCCGGCGGGTACAGGACGATGGACGTGTCGGGCTGGTTGGCCGGCCCGACCGTGACCCAGCGCATCTTGCCCTTTCCGACGTCGAGACGAACCTCGAAGCCGAGGGTGTCGCGATAGAACGCCAGGGATTCTTCCGGGTCGTCGTGCGGGAGGAAGCTTGAGTGAATGGTGATGTCCATGACGGTCACGCTAGGTGCAGCGCGGTGATTGGCGCTTCTCGATTCCTGATCGGTCTGGTCACCTGTTTCTCCACGCATGACGGCATCCCCGCCGTCCCGCGCGCTGTCCTTTCCCGATAAATGCTGGGCGGCATCCCGACCAGTTCGGTGAAGCGACTGCTGAAGGTGCCGAGCGACGCGCAACCCACCGCGAAACAGACCTCGGTGACGCTCAGGTCGCCACGGCGCAGCAGTGCCATCGCGCGCTCGATGCGCCGCGTCATCAGATAGGAATACGGCGACTCGCCGTAGGCGAGCCGAAACTGGCGACTGAGGTGGCCGGCCGACATGTTCACGCCGCGTGCGAGTGCCTCGACGTCCAGCGGCTGCGCATACTCGCGGTCCATCCTGTCGCGGACGCGGCGCAGCAGCTTGAGGTCGCGAAGGTGCTGCGCCTCCGCGGATGTGCTGGTCACCTGCGCGATGCTGCCACGTCGGGCCGGAGTTGCCTAGCGCCGGTGGTGTCGCAACCCATTCCGTGTCCGCTCTCATCCGGCCTGTGATGCGTCAAATGACTCGATACAGGCTGTGCCGGAGCGCTTTCGGTGATTACGCGCTCTTGGTGTCGGGTTCAATTGGAGTGTTTTCGATGCAGATCGCATCGCACCACGACTTCATCGTGTGTGGCTCCGGCTCATCGGGTTCGGTGGTGGCGCGCCGCCTGGCCGAGAAACCCCGAGGTCGGCGCGCCGCTGTTGGAGGCCGGAGCCACCGACGACCAACCACACTTTCATTTTCGAGGTCCGAGCCGAAGGCCGTGAATTGCGCGACGGCCGTGTGGTTATCAGCGCCCGTGTGAGTTGAACCAGTCGATCGCTACTTCAGGGTGCTCACCGAAGTAGTTGTAGCCTCTGAAGCGTTCGGTCGTTACACGCTTTCCGTCTCGACGCTACGCGTGCTCCGCCGGCAAAGGGAGGCGCGCTGGCAGGTGCCGTTTCCCACCGGATTTGGCAGATCTCGAATTGAATCGCACTAGCCGAATTGAGCACAGAGAGTCGCACCGAACTCGGCAGCCTGTTCACCGGCTCGCCTGAACGAAATAACCCCGCGGCATACCTGACACTTCGATTGGCGTCGCGGGTGCATACCACCGGTTCCAGTTATTGCCAGGTTCTGCGATGTCGGTAACGATGGCAGACCAGCCCAGGCGTTCGGCCAGCTCCGCAGGCGCATCCGTGCCGAAAAGCCACGGGGAACCTTGCTCGGCCATGGACTGTAGAACGGGCGCCATGAACGGCGCCTCCAACAGAGTCTTGCCGACAACGTCGTACAGCAGCAGCGAATTAGGCGCCGATAGCGCATCGACGCGGTCAAACAGCGTGCGTACGGCGCTCTCATCGAGGTATTGGAGTAGGCCTTCGATCAACCAGACTGTCGGGGTCTGTCGCTCCAGGCCTGCCGTCTGTAAGGCGCTGGGCCAGTCGTCGGCCAGGTCGATACCAATTGCCACGCGACGGCACCGTGGCTGATCGTCGGCGAGTAGACGCGCTTTGGCGGCGATCACCCCGGGCTGGTCCAGCTCGTAGACGGTAGTGCCGTCGGGCCAGGACAGTCGGTACGCCCGTGCATCCATCCCGGCCGCGAGGATGACGACCTGCTTGGTCAAGCGCGCCGCCCGCAGCAAGGCCTCGTCCCAGTAGCGGGTGCGGACGACGATCTGCGCGGTGGATTGTTCGCCGGTTGCGGCGATTGCTGTGGCGAGCAGCCGTCGGCCGGCGTCCCCCGCCAGCTTGTCCGCGAACGGGTCGGTAAACAGCCTGTCGTCGCGGGTGGATTCTTTGGCGCGGATGGCCGCGACCAGCAACCCCGTGCTGGCCACTGCCTCTCGACTTCTGTACATGTAGCAATCATGTGCGGCTGAGCGGGTTGGCTTGGATATTTTTGTCGCATTCACGGCGCTGGCAGCAGAGTCGCGAGCCGCGCCACCAGCGCGTCCCTAGCGGGTCAACACGTGGCAGTGGGTTCGATATGGCTGGGCAACCACGAGCGGCGTTGCGCGTACTGGGTCGGTGTTATCGCGGTGAAAGACCGAAATTCGCGCACGAAACGAGCCTGATCGAAGTACCCGAGATCGGCGGCGATAGTGGCGCCCCGCGCCGGCGTCGAGTTGTCCGAGTGCGGCCTGCAGTCGTCGCGAATCTCGTCACCGAGCGGACGCTGGTACATCGCAAGCGCGTCCACCCATGCCTTCCTCTTTGCGGATGCTCCTACGTACCGAAGCGGGGGAACGATGTCGAACGAGACGATATCTGGAGCGTAAAGCGCCATCACGTTTTCAAGATCCATGGCGCGAACCGCCGCCACGCCCCTGTCTATTCGCTGTTGAATGTCGGCTTCGTCAGTCCAGTGTTGTGTCGCCATCGTTACCTCCTACCGGGTCGCTGTGTCGACGCTCCTCTGCTCTGTGACGGCGGGGCCTGACACATGTTGGTGGCGGGACTGCTCGTCACGAGCGGGCGCGCATGTACGCGACCCGACACGGCGCGCTCGCCCGCGCGACGCCACCGATCTGTGCCGGCACCGGCCCGGGACACGCGGTCCACCCGGGCGTCATCTCGTATTGTCTCAGGAGAAGCGTCATGGCTGCGGTCATGGCGGCGAGCGAAAACGGCTGGGCCGGGCAGGAATGTCGCCCGTGTCCGAAGGCCGTCACAAGCACCGGGGACGGGAGTGCACCGGCGTCACTGAGACGGTACCGAGTCCATCGGTCCGGGTCCCAGTGCTTCAGGCCGGGCGCGACCGACGTGTTCAGGAGCGGCAGCAGGGTTGCGATAGTCCAGCCCCGCGGCACCTCATACGTCGCGTCGCCGGTGTCGAAGCGAACTGGGGAAAGGACGGCGCGGAGCATGATCGAGCGCTGGGCCAGACGAGTGCTCTCCAGTGCGCAGCGCATCGCGAGATCCCGGTCGCCTGCCAGGACACGCTTGAGGTGTACCGGGTGCTCGATCAGGTCGAGCAGTGCCCAGCCCAGAGCGGCCGCCAAGTTGGACATGGAGGCGATGTGGATCAGCGCGACGTCCAGCGCGATCCCTCGGTCTCTGATGTTCGGGGACTCTGCGGACCACTCGTCGACGATCCGGCCGAAGAGGCCCCGGTCGGTCCCGGTTTGGGTGCGGCTCACGGCCTTTCCGACGACGTCGACAACTTCCTCTAACGCCGCCCGCTCGGCTCGTTTGTCTGAGGCGGCGATCGCCGCCATTGCGTCGGGGTGCAGGAACGAGTCGGACCCGTCGAGGGTGTCGAAGGCGCGGGCGAGGCGCTCGAAGTCATCGCCTTCGGCCGATCCGGGTCCAGCCCATGAGGCGAGCCCCATCCGGTGGCCGAGGCGGCGAGCGAGATCGAACAGGTCTACTTCGCCCTGCGGGCCAAGTTCGACCACGGTCTGAACCAGCGCTTGATCCAGGTTGGCCAGGTAGGCGGCGACATCATCGCGTCGAAACAGTGAACTCGGAAGCGTGCGCCGGCCGTCGAATATCTCGTCGGGGAGCTTTCGCCGCAGCATGAGGTAATCGGCGACCCCCTTGCTGGCTTTCTCCTCGGGCAGCGCGTAGAACGATTCGACGCCGGTTGGAGAGAAACTGAACAGGTAGTTGTCGGGACCGCTCTTTACGACGAAGGTCTCACCGTGTTTTTCGCGGGCGCTGGCAATCGCGGCGACAGCGTCTGCGACATCGACGTCCTAGGGCAGGCTAGTACCCTCCGCGAACGGAGCTTCAGACGGCGAGACGGTGCGTCGCACGCAGCACATCGTGCCATCTCGAACCGCTACGAGCGGGTGTGCTCGCCGATGGACCAGGCCGAGCAGCAGTGCGCAGCACCGATCACGGATCGATTATCCGGCCCAGGTATGAAGTCATGCCGCCCGTGCGTACTGGCGAGACTGTGACGGCGGGGTCGGTGGCTTCTAGCATCTGCCCGTTTCCCAGGTACATCGCGACGCTTTGGCTCCCGTCGGGGCCGAAGAAGATCAAGTCGCCGGGACGCGCCTGCGACGGCAGGACCTTACGGCTGACCATGTACTGCTGGCCCGAGGTACGCGGCAGCTTGATCCCGACGCCGGCGAACGCGTACACCATCAGACCCGAGGAGTCGAATCCGACTGTGCTGGCAGCTGGGTCCATGTTGGCAACCGGGTCGGTGATGGCACCTGGAATGATGTTGGCACCGGGGACGGCGCTGGGCTGCGGGTCGGGCCTGCGACTGGGGCCCGCAGCGTTGCCGCCTCCATATACGTACGGCACGCCGCGCTGTGAAAGCCCGCGTTGGATCACGTAGTCGATGGCTTGCTGGTGGGTTCCCGTCCAGGTGTTCGTGTCAGCGGTCGCGAGACCGGGCGTCGCCACCAACAGGGCCACACCGATCGCGACGGCGCAGATGCGTCTCATTCGAGCTCCACCTCTCTCCGGCCTGAGCGCGGTGACTTCGCGCATTCGCCGCCATTCCATGGCTTTTCGCAGGTTCACTACAAGTCCTCACGCGATCGTTCCCGCACACCCCTGGCCACGCGCCGCTGCAGACACACCTCGGGACGTGTACCCATTGGTCAACGCACTCTATTCACAATAGTCACTCAAGTCACTTCTACAACATATGGTGCCAGTGGTCCACGTATCGCAGGCCTCAGGAAGGGTGATTTTTTGTCGTACTGTGACCGAATGGTGATCGGTTGCAGGCGGGCGCCGGGTCTTGTGCGGGCAGTTGCGGTTTCGCCCAGATGGCCGGTGGAGCGCGTGGCTTGGGCTTACCCGGTTCGGCGCCACTCCCCTAACTTCGGCTGCGGCGTCTCGCGGCACCGCGTCGTTGCCGGTGACACGCTGTTCGGCATCGCGCAGAACAGCTATGGTGACGGCAATTTGTGGCCGCGGCTGTTCACCGCCAACCGGGACAGGATCAGCGACCTCGACCTGATCCAGGTCGGACAAATCTTGCGCCAGACATTTTCGTCACGCTAGCGTCGCCGCCCGCGCACTTTGTACGTCGATGGCCACGACTGCCGAGTGTCGTCGCCCACCAGCGGAGTGCCCTTGGCCCCGACTGTGACGTTGTACGCCTCCTTGCCGGCACCGACTTCGCGATTAGCGTGCTCCTGCGCGAGGTAGTACAGCTGATCGATCTCCGCTTCGGCGAAGGCGACGAACGTAGTGCTACGGACAGCGTCATCGATGCCGGCGGTCATCCGGTCGGGAAGGATTCGCGACGCGAGCGCCCCTACGGCCAGCAGGGTGAACGGGATGACCCAGTAGCAGACGAACGACAGCGGTGTCTTCGTGTCGAGAATCGTGGCGTCGCCCTGCACGATCGGTGGGATCGCCGATGAAACCGTCATCGCGGCGAACACGGCGACCCAGATCCACGTCAGCAATGTGGTGATCCGGCCGAACAGCGCGGTCTTGACCACATCTGCCGGCTGACCCGCCGCGGCGAACTCACGCACGAAGGGCTTGCCGATCAGCACGCTGGTAAGCGCCACCAGGAAGATCCCTGCGTTGCTCAGCGGTTGGATCCACCGCTCTATGAACGACTGGCTCAGCGTAAATGTCAGAACTGCCAGTGTCAAAAACGTTCCGACAGCGCCGATTTCGAGTGTACGCCCCGGCGCCCTTTTGACGCGCCCGATCACCAACGCGGCGATGGCGATCGCCAGCGCAACCAACACGGCGGTGGTGAAGGGGACGTTGCCGACAAGCACCCAATAGACGATCCACGGCGCAAAGCCAAACAGAATTCCCACGATGGGTCAGTGTATGGCCGGGTGGGGTTCACCGTGGCGCCGGCGGCAAGGGTCCAGGTCTTGGGAGGTCTTCCCCGAGCTGCTCGCGTAACTCATGTGTAGCAATCGTCAGACGTGTCGACATCTATTGTGGTCCCGCCAATCCGCACCTTCTATCGCATCTGAAGGCGGTCGACGACGCGTTGAGAGCGGAGGAACGGGAGGTGTAGGTGCCCGCGCGAGAAACCCCTCCCGACCGGGTGGGGGCCGTTCTCCGACAGTGTGTTCGCGGTGCTCATCACAATCCTGGTTCTCGAGCCTCAAGCCGCCCAACGCCGCTACCTTCAGTGCACTCCTACCGCTGTGGCACCCGTTGGAGGTGGTGCACGGCCGCCCGCCGGCGAGCCGCCACGCCGAACTACTTATTCGAACCCGCAGCATGTCGTGCCGCGACCGCGTTGAGCCAGGTATGGACCTGGGTGTCGGTGCCGAGAAACTGAACTTTGAGTATGAGCTCGGGCGTGTAAAGCCGGCCCACCCAGTGGTCCCTCTCGACATCCACACGCACGAGTGAGCCGTCGGGCAGGCGGTAATGTCCGGTACTCATGCGACGCTCGTTGCCGCGCAAACGTTCCGCGGACCCGCCGACGCACCGGCCTGCCGCGCTTGTGGCACGACACAAGTCGGGCATGCTCGGCTTCACGGCTGTCCCTCTCGACGACCGGCACTAGGACTGGTATCAGCCCCGCGTGTACTTCAGCAAACTAGTTACTATTAGCGACTTTGAACACTGATCGAATCACCGCAAACTAGGCTAGCGCAGCGCATCGATGATCACTAGCGATAGCGTCAATTATGTCTGCCGATGTTTCACAACGCCACAATCTTGGTCACGGCGACATGCTTTGAACTGTAGTAACGGTGTGCAGCACCGAGAGAAATCAGCTAGCCCCGCCTCCACCCCTGAACCAGTCGGCGAGCGAGTCTGCGGGTGAACTGGCCACCGAGAGCGATCACTCCAGCGACTCTCTTGCCAAAGCCTGCACGACTGTTTTGCGCTAGCTAGCGTATTTCTGGCCAACTTACGCCGGCGTTGGCGCCGCGCCCTCGTGGAGCATCGTGGCGGTGCGGCCGGCGCGGGTTGCGAAATCCCCAGGTCCTACTGCGACCGCAGTGCGGTGCTGTCAAGTGCGGCCGGACCGATCCAAGATCAGCAAATTTACGGCCAAAGGGAGTCCGCCATGCAGGCCACAAGATTGAACGTTGTGCTCGTCAAGACCAAGTCAACCAGGAAGTCCTGGCGTGTGCACCCCGCTGCGCAATCCATGGCAGTGCGTCGGAAAAAGCGCGGGCCGCGAACTGCCATGTGTGATAGCCGATGTAGACGCGCAGTGAGCATCCGATGTTCACTGCTACCGCGGCCGCGCATAGGTCCGGCACCGCGCCCTTGTCCCGGAATTCTTTCTCGTCACCGTGCCCGCCGAATCCTACGGGTACTTGGCGGTCCTGAGGACCGTCCGGCAGGTTCTTCGATTTGTCATCGGGTGGCTCTTGCGAGTCATCGAATTAACCCCCGACACCGCTGTACGGTCCGTGTCTGGCCATGACCGTTCGGGGGTCGTAAGCATCCCATGACGCGGCGTCACCACCGTAGAGACGGTTGATCGTCTGTTGCTTGGTACCGGAATTGGGGCCGCGATCGCCACCGATGTCCTCGAAGGTGGTGAACAGATCGGGATGCATGACGGTGAGATCAATTGCACATGTCCCGCCCGAGGACCAGCCAACGACACCCCAGTCCGAGGGGTCAGGCGAAGCGCCGAATCGTGAAATAACGTACGGGCGGACTTCTTTCGTCAGGTGTTCGGCGGCGTTACCGCGTGGCCCGTTCACACATTCGGTGTCGTTGTTGAAGCTTCCGCTGGAATCGACGAAGACGAATAGCGGAGCCCCACCGCCGTGCCCCTTGGCATAGTTGTCGATCGCCGGAATCGCGTTGCCGGTACGTATCCAGTTGGTTGGGTTGCTGAATTCGCCGGCGACCATCATCACCGCGGGGAGCTTGGGCGCAACGTCCCCGGTGAACCAGACCGGCGGCAGGTAGATGTATTCCCGTCGGTGCTTGAAACCGCTCCCGCCGTCGGGGATATCGATCGGTACCAGCTTGCCCGTAGTGGGGTGTGTGTTGCGCAGTCCTGGAAGATCTTTGGCGTCGGTCTGGTCGGGAAGCGGGCCTGAAGTCAGGTCTGCCCAAGCTTTCTGGAGTGTTGGGTAGTAGCCCACCCATTGGTTGAGCACGATGAGCCCGCACACCAGGGTGAGAGGAATCGCCAGCACAGATAGTCCACGTCGCCACCAACGTGCGTCCCGAAATCCCAGCGCCGCCGCGGCGACCGAGCCGGCACACACCGCGGTCCACACCCATAGCTTGAATGGCGCTGGGTCGGATGCCAGCCCCTCGGAGTTCATGTAGGTCCGCGCGGCAAGAGCGGCGATCACGCCGATCGCCGCACTGACCGGTACCCACATCAACCGCCAGCGCCGGGTTCGCCAGCCGAGGGCGGCAATCAGGATGACGATCGTGAGGATCTCGACGCGGATCGGAAACCATCCACCGAGCAACGAGGTGCCGCCGTGGCCCCATCTGCTGAAGTCGGGGTCAGGCAACCGGGGCATCAGCGTCGGAGTGGGAACTGAGGGCGTGGTTATCGTCGGGCCGTTCGGCGGCACGCCGTCAGTCTGAAAGGCATTCCTGGGAAAACCCTGTCAGCTGGCCGTTGTCCTTCTCCGTGACCGCCTGTGCCACATCGTGAAACGGGCATTCGATATCAGGGCTGGCTACGCGTTGGCAACGCCTCACGGCCGCCGCTAGAGCGACCCTTTGACAGCTTGCATCGGTGACACGCGTTGCTGGTTCTCATTTGGCGGGCTGTTTCGGCCCCTGAGCCCCGGCACCTCGAGGACGCAAATCACCCCGATTCTTCCTGAAATTGAAGCGATATTGCCCCTTTTCGCGCGGTGAGTGGCGTAAACCCATACAGGTCGCAGATAGCCGCGCCGTCGTGAGGGGGCTCCGTGTACCGGCAGGTTCTTGATCCCGTCGCGCACTCGCTGGCCTGGAGTTCGCTTGTCGCGGCGATCCCGTTGCTGTTGCTATTCGTGCTGCTGGGCATGCTGAGAGTGACCGCGTGGCTAGCCTCGCTGGTTTGACTGGCCGTCGCCATCGCGATCGCCGTCGCGGTATACGGCATGCCGGTCGGACAGACACTGCTGGCGGGGACAGAGGGCGCGGCGTTCGGGTTCTTTCCGATCCTGTGGATCGTCATCAACGCGATCTGGGTCTACCAAATGACGGTCGAGACCGGGCACTTCGACGTCCTGCGACGTTCGTTC
This sequence comes from uncultured Actinomycetota bacterium, assembly GCA_963811535.1. Classification (GTDB taxonomy): domain Bacteria; phylum Actinomycetota; class Actinomycetes; order Mycobacteriales; family Mycobacteriaceae; genus Mycobacterium. The sequence goes on from CAWERF010000007.1 coordinate 684,404, forward strand.
GCCCGCGTCAGCGATGACCAGCGCATCCAGGCGATCATCATCGCGTTCTCGTTTGGCCCGTTGATGGAGGCGCTGGCCGGCTTCGGCACTCCGGTCGCGGTGACGTCAGTCATGTTGACTGCGCTGGGTTTCAAGCCGTTGAAGGCCGCGGTGCTCGCGCTCACCGCCAACACCGCGCCGGTTGCGTTCGGGGCGATGGCGACGCCGATCATCACACTTGGCAAGGTGACCGGGCTGTCGAGCGACACCCTCGGCGCGATGGTCGGGCGGCAAACGCCGATCTTGGCCCTCTTCGTTCCCCTGGCGCTCCTGGCGATCGTGGACGGCCGGCGCGGTATCCGACCAGACGTGGCCGGTGGCTTTGGTCTGCGGGGTTGTTTCGCGCTCGGCCAGTACGCGACGTCCAATTTCGTTTCTGTGCCGCTGGCTGACGTTATCGCGTCCTTGTTGTCCGCCGCCGCCGTGGTCGCAATGGTCCGAGTGTGGCGCCCTCGCGAGCCGTACACCGAGCCGGCCGTCGTGGCTGGCGGCGCAGCGGATGAGCCTACCCCGGAGTTCGCCGCACGGGTCGCTGACCGCGACACGCGAGCCGACGTCACACGCGCGTACGCGCCCTACGCGCTCATCATCGCAGTGTTTGTGATCTGTCAGATCACACCGGTGAAGAACTTCCTCGGCAAGGCGACATATAAGTTCCACTGGGCAGGACTGCATTTGGAGAGTCCGAAGGGCAAGCCACTGACGCTCGCGGAGTTCACTCTGAACTTGCTCACCACGCCCGGGACCCAGATGCTAGTGGCCGGGTTTCTCACGATGATTGCGCTCCGCCTGTCGCTGACTCGGGCGCTGAAAGCGTATGGGCTCACGCTTCACCGGCTCCGCTGGGCAATCGTGACCGTAATGGCAGTTCTCGCCTTGGCTTTCGTGATGAATGCTTCGGGACAAACGATCACGCTGGGGACGTGGATGGCCGCGGCCGGCGGTGCGTTCGCACTGATCTCGCCCATCCTCGGCTGGCTCGGGGTGGCGGTCACCGGCTCGGACACCTCATCGAATTCGTTGTTCGGCGCGCTGCAAGTCACTGCCGCCAACCAGGCCGGTTTGTCGCCCATTTTGATGGCTGCGGCAAACAGTTCGGGCGGCGTGCTTGGCAAGATGATTTCGCCCCAGAACCTGGCCATCGCGGCGGCAGCGGTTGGCCTGCATGGAAAGGAAGGCGACATCTTCCGGCGCGTCGTCATCTGGAGCGTGGTGTTCCTCGTCGTCATCTGCGTGCTCTGGGCGCTGCAGGCCTCCGATATCCTGTCGTGGATGGTGCCCCACCACTGACTGGACGAACGAGCAGCCATTTCCAACATTGGAACAGCGGAGATGCCCTTCATCGCAAGCTATTTCGTAGTTCACAAACTGGCAACGACGCGTTGGTGCTCGGCAAGAAGCCCATGCCGGCGGTATGTGGTCGGGCGCTGTCCGTTCTCAGCGCGAACCGTTGGGCTGCTGCCCCACCGTTATCGGGGGTTGGACGTGGCCGGGAGTGAATAAGTTACCGCCGGTCGGATTGATGGTCTGTTCGGTCGGCGACGCCGGCGGCTGAGTGGCTGTCGGCGTGGTCGTAGTGGTCGTAGTGGTCGTGGTCGTGGTTGTTGTAGAGCGCGGCGGCTGGTTGCCGCCACCACCGCAGCCCGCGGGTTAACGCGCCCATCGCCACAATCGCGCCAGCGCCGAAAACCGCCGGGAGACGACGAGCAAAACGACGCGAATTCATCCCGTGGTCCTATTTGCTCCCCGATTAGCCGACGTCAATGGACAGGACGCTACACCGGCCTCGGGCAATCCGCGCGGCGCAGCGGCCCGACTCTTTCACGCACCGCAATAGACGAATGCGACTAGATCGAATACGAACGGTGGACTGTGTGGTCCGACCGCTGGTTATCTGCGGGTGGCACAACGCGACACAGCCGCGTGCTCTGGTTCAACCTGCTTCTCAGAGCTCGGGGCATACGCAGTGAAACCCCGTCTAGTCTTCCTTGCGAATCAAACGCCACAGCGCCTCGTGGTCGGGCGCCAGTAGCTCCGCGATCCGCTCGTGGTTCACGTCGGCGACGATGATGTCACCCACCTCCTGATGGACGTCGCTGAAGATGCCGTGGGACTTCATCTTCTCGGTCTGATAGAGGTTGTCCTGCGTGGGCGTGACGTAGTACACCGAGTCGGCCTTGAAGCGGTGCACGAGCCAGAGGTGGATCAAAGTCATCAGACGCTTTTGGCGGAGCTTCTCGGCGAACGTGTTTTGGTCGCGCACGGTCAGGATGCTGCGGCCGTGCCGATCCTTGATGGGATCGAAGATCACGTTGGCGAGCTGCTCCTCGCCGTGGCCGTAGATACCGAGTTCGAGCACGTCCGAGCCGGCGCGTCGCGGGCGCAGCTGCACGTGGAGCTTCTCCGGAAGCTGGTAGTGCTCACCCCACATCGCCAGCCACTCCTCCAGCAGCTTCTTGGGCACCTCCGTTTGAACGAGATGCTGGTGCTGGGTCGAGCCCTTGCCCATGGCCTTGGTGGTCGCGGTGCGGCCCGAGGAGGCGGCCAGCGCGGCATCGCTGCGGGGCCCGCCGACCAGGGTTTGCGGCGTGCGGTAGGGCGATTCGACCAGGCGCATCTTCCGCTGTAGGCGGGCCAGCGCCAGCATGCCGTCCTGCTTGAGGGCGGTCGCGAACTCCTCGGAGGCCACACCGTCGACCTGGTGTCCGCCGTAAGTGATGAAGTTGAAGACGAAGCCCATCTTGCCGATTTCCTCAGGGAAGGCGCGCATCTCCTCGTCGCTCATGCCGGTGGTGTCCCAGTTGAACGACGGGGAGAGGTTGTAGGCCAGCATCTTTTCGGGGAACTCGGCATGAATCGCCTCGGCGAATTGCCGGGCGTCGGCGAGATCGGCTGTCTTCGTCTCCATCCAGAGGATGTCGGCGAACGGCGCCGCGGCCAGCGACTTGGCGATCGCGTACGGAATGCCGCCGCGGATCTGGTAGTAGCCCTCGGGCGTCTTCGCCCGCTCGCAATCCCAGGCGGCGTCGGCCCCTAACTCCCTCGCCTTCTCGCGGGCCGTGTAGTGCGACGCGCGTTCGGCGAACTCCCGCCAGTCGGCGGCGCTCATATCGTGCGGTTCGCCTACGCTTTCGCGGAACTCCAGCAGCTCGGCCACGGCCTCGGCGTAGGTTTCCAGCCCGGCGTCCTCCTGCCAGGCGTCGATGAACCGCGATTCGACCTTGTCGAAGAGTGTGTCGATCGATTCCTGCGTGCCGTCGCGCCAGGCCGTGGCCGCCTCGGCGATCAGGTCCGAGATGCCTTGGCGCTCCAGCCAGGCGTCGGCGGTGGCGTACTCGCCGTCGGGAAGCGCGTAGAGCAGATGCCCGTTCAGCTCCGTGACGCCCAGGTCGTGGAAGCGCCGCATCATAGCCAGGAAGCACGCTTTGTAGGACGGAATCTTCAGGTTGGTCGCCCCGAGGAGGAACGGCTGGTCACGCTCGTCGGCGCGGCTGTCGATCAAATTCGCCGCCTCGGCGTCCGTGCGAGCGACGATGATGCCGGGGACCCGCATGATGTCGAGCTGGAAGCGGGCGGTATTGAGGCGCTTGAGCTGTTCGTCCGACGGGACCAGAACCTTGCCGCCCTGATGCCCGCACTTCTTCGTGCCGGGTCGCTGGTCTTCGATGTGGTATCCCGGCACACCGGCCTCGACGAAGCGCCGGATCAGGTTGCGGACGTGCGGGTCGCCGCCGTGCCCGGTGTCGGCGTCGGCGATGATGAACGGGCGGTAGTCGTAAGCCGGGGTCGTGGCGCGTTGCTCGTCGCTCATACGCAGGCGCAGGTACTGCTGGTTGCGATCGGCGGTGAGTAGAGCGCGCACTAGCCCCGCAGCCTCGTCCGGCACCTGGCTTAGCGGATAGCTGGCGAGATCGGGCCCCGGATCCTCGCTGATGGAGCCCTTGGCGGACGTCGCCCAACCGCCGAGGTAGATGCCCTCGATGCCGATTCGCTTCATGACAACGGCCTGGCCCGGCGAGTAGGGGCCGAATGTCGTGATGCTCTTGCGCTCGGCAAAGAGCTCGCGCAGGCGGGGGTAGAACGCCGCCGCGGCCTCCCGTGCCACCGTGTAGTCGGCGGGGATCGTGCCGCGCTGCTCTGCGACCTGGCGGGCCGTGTAGAGGCGGATGATCCCGTTGAAGCGCGGACTGTCGAAGTATCGCTGCGTATCGGCGACGTCCTGCTCGAACGGTGTGCGGACCTCTGCGTCCGCTTCGATGATGGCCATGGCCTTGCGCTCCTCTGCAGCCTGGTTCTCGCTGGTGGTCAGAGTGTATCCCCGGACCGGACAGTTAGATCACCTGTCGTTTCGGTTGCAGGTGCGCCCGTGGCCACGATAACCGTCCGAGCCAAAACTGTTGTCATACGCCGTACTCGCAGTCGAATCCGACCGTCGTTTGGTCGGCCAGCCCAATCATCAGATATGACGATGCTTGGATTGCGGGTATGGCTGGTACAGACCCGAACCGGGTCGTGAGCGCCACCCGCGACATCGCGGCGAGCGCGCGCCAGATCTTCGCATTGATCGCCGACCCCTCCCGCCAGCCGAGCTGGGACGGAAACAACAACCTTGCCCTATCCTCTCCGGGCCAGCGCGTCCACCGGGTCGGCGACGTATTTGTCACGACGCTGACCGGAGGGAGTGTCCGGGAGAACCATGTCGTGGAATTCACCGAAGGACGCCGGATCGCCTGGCGCCCTGCAGAATCCGGTAAGGAGCCACCCGGCCACCTATGGCGCTGGGAGCTCACGCCGGTGAGCAGCACCCGAACGACGGTCACCCACACCTACGACTGGACGGCGCTGACAGACGTCACTCGCGTCACCCGCGCTCGTGAGACAACAGCCGACAAGCTGCGGGCGTCACTCGACCTGCTCGCTGCGCTCGCAGAGGCACCCGATACAGGAAGCGGGTCCGCCCACCCCACCCAGTCCAACTAGGTGCATTCGGAAAACCGTTGCGAAGAAGCTTGTTCCTCGGCTTGGGTATCTGTTGAATCACTCGTCGTGTGCCGCGGCGGCACCCGCCGTTGGTGAATCGCTCCCCTGGCGCAGTCCGGATCGTCGACATGATTACCCAGAACTCTTGACTGATTCCAGAAAAGTGAGTCATATTGTTCCCGTGTCCTGGACGTCGGATTTTGCCGAGCAGCTGCGTATGGCTGATCTGCGCGTGACCCGCCCCCGGCTGGCGGTCCTGGAGGCGGTGCGGGCGCATCCGCACGCCGACACGGAGACGATTTTCGGAGCCGTCCGTACCCACCTGTCGGAGGTTTCGCGTCAAGCCGTATACGACGTGCTGGCCGCCCTGACCGCCGTGGGCCTTGTGCGGCGGATCCAGCCGTCCGGCTCCGTTGCTCGCTACGAGTCCCGGGTTGGTGACAACCACCACCACATCGTCTGCCGGTCCTGCGGTGTCATCGCAGACGTCGACTGCGCGGTCGGGGAGGCGCCCTGCCTGACCGCATCGGACGACAACGGCTTCCTCCTCGATGAGGCCGAGGTCATCTACTGGGGTCTGTGCCAGGACTGCTCAACATCAGACACTTCGCGATCACACCCGTGATCACAGCCCGATTCACCCACTCCCGGAAGGAATGCTGTGCCTGAGGAACACCCGCCCATTGCAGAGGCGAACACCGAACCCGCTGAGGGTGGTTGCCCCGTTGTGTCCGGTCAGCTCACGTACCCCGCCGAGGGCGGGAACGCCAACCGTGAGTGGTGGCCCAACCAGCTCAACCTGAAGATTCTGCAAAAGAACCCCGCCGTGGCCAATCCGATGGATGAGGACTTCGATTACGCCAAGGCGGTTCAGACCGTCGATGTGGCTGCCCTGAAGGCCGACATCGAACAGGTCATGACCACCTCGCAGGACTGGTGGCCGGCCGACTTCGGTCATTACGGCCCGTTCTTCATCCGGATGGCGTGGCACGCCGCGGGCACCTACCGCGTCAACGATGGTCGCGGCGGAGCCGGCGCAGGCATGCAGCGGTTCGCGCCGCTGAACAGCTGGCCCGACAACGCGAGCCTGGACAAGGCGCGTCGCCTGCTGTGGCCAGTCAAGAAGAAGTACGGCAAGTCACTCTCCTGGGCCGACCTGATTGTCTACACCGGCAACGTCGCATTGGAGTCGATGGGCTTCAAAACCTTCGGCTTCGGCTTCGGCCGGGTGGACCAGTGGGAGCCCGAGGAGGACGTGTACTGGGGCCCGGAGCACACCTGGCTCGGCGACGAGCGCTACACCGGCAAGCGGGACCTGGAGAAGCCGCTGGGCGCGGTCCAGATGGGCTTGATCTACGTGAACCCCGAAGGGCCCAACGGCAACCCGGACCCGATCGCCGCGGCCGTCGACGTCCGTGAGACGTTCGCCCGGATGGCGATGAACGACGTCGAGACGGCGGCCCTGATCGTCGGTGGCCACACCTTCGGCAAGACCCACGGCGCCGGCGACGCCGAGCTCGTCGGCCCCGAGCCCGAGGCCGCGCCGCTGGAGCAGCAGGGCCTCGGCTGGAAGAACCCCCAAGGCACCGGTGTGGGCAAGGACGCGATCACCAGTGGGCTCGAGGGTATTTGGACGGGCACCCCCACCAAGTGGGACAACAGCTTTCTCGAGATCCTGTACGGCTACGAGTGGGAGCTCAGCAAGAGCCCTGCCGGCGCCCACCAGTATGTCCCGAAGGACGGCGCCGGGGAGGGCACCGTGCCCGCCCCGTTCGGCTCGTCGAAGACCCACCCGACGATGCTGACGACGGACCTCTCGATGCGGATGGACCCAATCTACGAGAAGATCACGCGTCGCTGGCTGGACCACCCAGAGGAGCTCGCGGACGACTTCGCCAGGGCCTGGTACAAGCTGACCCACCGCGACATGGGACCAATCGTGCGCTACCTCGGGCCGCTGGTCCCGCAGGAGACGCTGCTGTGGCAGGACCCCGTCCCCGATGTCGGGGGCGAACTCATCGGCGCCGACGACATCGCCGCCCTGAAGAGTCAGATCCTGTCGTCGGGTCTGACTGTCTCGCAACTGGTTTCGACAGCGTGGGCGGCGGCATCGTCATTCCGCGGCAGCGACAAGCGGGGCGGCGCCAACGGCGGCCGTATCCGCCTGCAGCCGCAGGCCGGCTGGGAGGTCAACGATCCCGACGAGCTCGCCCGAGTGGTGCGCGCCTTGGAAGGAATCCAGGAGTCTTTCAACTCCTCCGGGAAGAAGGTGTCGTTCGCCGATCTCGTCGTGCTCGGCGGGGCTGCCGCCGTGGAGCAGGCCGCCAAGAACGCGGGCTTCGATGTCACGGTGCCCTTCACCCCGGGCCGCACGGACGCCACACAGGAGATGACCGATGTGGAGTCCTTCGCATACCTCGAGCCGAATGCGGACGGGTTCCGCAACTACCTCGGGAAGGGCGCCCAGATCCCGGCCGAGTACCTGCTGATCGACAGGGCGAACCTGTTGACGCTGAGCGCTCCTGAGTTGACAGTGCTCGTCGGTGGCCTGCGGGTACTGGGCGCCAACCACAAGGGCTCGTCGTTGGGCGTGTTCACTTCGAACCCGGGGTCGTTGACCAACGACTTCTTCGTGAACCTGCTCGACATGGGCACGGAGTGGGCGCCGTCGCCGGCCGACGACGGGACCTACGAGGGCAAGGATCGTGCCACCGGCAAGGTGAAATGGACCGGGAGCCGCGTCGACCTGGTGTTCGGGTCGAACTCGCAGCTGCGGGCTATGGCCGAGGTTTACGCCGAGGACGACGCGAAGGAGAAGTTCGTGAAGGACTTCGTCTCTGCGTGGAACAAGGTGATGAACGCCGACCGGTTTGACCTCGCCTGACCATCTAGAACCCCATCCGGCACCCCGCGTGCTCATCCAGCTCGCGGGGTGCCGCGCATTTCCTCCAGCGCGTTACGCCGCCGCTCATGGGCGTTGGCCGACACGGGCAGACGGCACGGTTCCGGGAGATGTCAACATAGCCATATGGCATCCAGAGGCATGGGAGCGGTGAGGTGTACGCCGGCGATCCTGGCAGCGGTTGCGGCGCTTACCGCCGCCTGCTCGCCCGGGCCCGTGGTGAACACCGGAGAAACGCCGCCGCGAACAGGACCAAGCGGGCCGGCATCAGGGCCACCAACTCCGGCCAACAACCTGCATCTGGCGAACGCCTTCGACTACTTCGCGCATTCAGGCGATCAGGCGGGCTATTACTTCACGACACCCAGCGGCAGATGGCGGTGCGCAATCTTGCCCCACACAATCGCCGGCTGCCAAGCGGCGAGCAGCTCGAGCCTGAGCATTCCAGGTGCACCCGACACGGTCACCAGCCCCGACGGTAAGAGCACCGCGCCGAACGCGATCGTGGTGGAGAGCGCGGGCGACGCACACTTCGCGTGGCTTCAGCAGTCGGAATTCTCGCCGGTTCCCGGCCCGGCGAAGGTCTTGGAGTTCAACATGGTTCTGGATGCGGCCGGGTTTCGCTGCAACGTTCAGGAGGGCGGTGTGTCGTGCCTGAACGAAACGACGGTCAAGGGCTTCACCCTCTCCCCGGACGGATACACATTGCAGTACACAGACGTTCCGGATAACGCGCCGCCCTGATGCCTGGCCACTCAGGCAGTCGCAGCCGGTTCGTCAGCCTCGGGTCGCCACCGCCATTAGATGAGGGCTAGCGCCTAGCAGTGCTGCTTCGCTCTCCACTCGAGCGATCGCCCGCAGGATCACGGCCCGTGATTCGGGGTTGGACAACGCATCGCTGTCGACCGTCGCGGGGCCCTCGATCGCGAGTACCGCCGAGTCACTGAATCCTGCCGCTGTCACCTCGGCAGCAAGTTCGTCCGGATGGTGAAAGTAGGCCAGGGTGAACCATTCCGGCCTATTCGCCACGTCGGGATTCCGATGCACACCTGAACGCAAATCCTCGGCAACGATCGCATCGAAGGTCGGATCGAGTGTTGCGTTGGTACGCAGCCCGTCCAGTGTCGAAGCATAGCGCGATATCGCCGCGGCCAGCAGACGCCCTCCGGGGCGTAACACTCGGTGCGCTTCCGCAAGCGCCCGTGCGCGATCACTCGCATCGATGAGGTGATACAGCGGGCCCAACATCAAAACCGCATCGACACTGTTGTCGGAGAACGTCGACAGGTCGCGAGCGTCACCAACCGACGTGCTTTCCAATGGGGCGTCGGGTTGGCGCAACGACGCCGTCCGCGCGGCATCCACGTGGGCGGCGAGAGGGTCGATCAGATGCACCGAATAGCCGGCTGCGGCCAACGGCAACGCGTACACACCCTCAGCGCCACCGACGTCCAGCACAACCGCGGGTGGCCGGGGCAGAAATCGAACCAACAACTCCGTCGTTCGCACCCACTCCAGCCGGCCCCAGGTTGCGAGACGATCACGCTCGACGCCCTGCGAGTAGTGTTCAAGAATTTCCGGCGGTATCTCCATCGATGTCAACCCCTAGCCAAAGATGGCTTCCTGGAAAGACTCCCACTCGTTCTTCTCGACCCTCTCGTTTACGGGTTTCCGAGTGGATGAGCGTATGCGTCGCTGAGTTTTCGCCTGTCAGTACAGGGGCGACCAGGCGGAGGTCCGCAGGAGTCGGCTCTCCCACTGATCGCGGTACTTCAGGGCGTCATACATGTATGTGCCAGGCCCCCGGTGCTCAGGCGGGATGTCCGTGGTCAGCAGGTGGACCAGCGCCGCGTAATCGTTGGACGCGTCAATCTTCTGCCACAGCATCGCTTCTCGTCGTTTGTAGCTCCCATGCGCCACCTGGAAGCACGCCTGGATATCGAGCAGCCGCATCCCGGGCGGCGCCTTGGACATCGGCCGGTAGTAGATCTCGTCCCAGGAGTGTATGTAGTCGTCAAGCGGCGCGGAGGGCCAGCCGGTGTCCTCCATGAACAGACTCAACGGATGTCTCGCACCGTCGGTGGGCACGCTTGCCAGGTCGACCGTCTGAAGCGGCGACCACTCGACCGGCAGCAGGATCTTGCCTGTCACGTCGTGGCGCAGGTTGTCCACCTGGCGCATCCACGGCTGAAGATCGCCCGTCCGGGTGCGGCGGGCGAGGCTTTCCCACGCCGCGCCGTCGGCGATGCCCGTGATGGTCACCACGTTGTAGGACACCCCGGAGCCGTGAGCGTGGTTGGTGTACCAGAGAAGTCGCGCGGTGTCCGCCTTGGCCAGCGTCGGCATCCAGCCCTCGCGGTAGGCCGCCTCGAACTCGTCCTCGCGCGCGCCGACCACCTTGTGGGTCTCGTGAAGGAACAGCACGGCGACTCCTCTCGTTGGCTCATGCCCCGACCGCGATCAGCGCGGCGAGCTGACGGCGGTTGATCTTGCCGGTGTCGTTGTAGGGGATCTGGTCGACGATCATCAGCCGTTCGGGGAGCTTGAAGTAGGCGATCAGCTCGCGACAGTGTGATCGCAGCTCCTCGAGTGTCACCGGCGAGCGGGCTACCACCGCGGCACCCACCCGCTGGCCCATCTCGTCGTCGACTATTCCGGCGACCGCGACGTCGCTGACCGCCGGATGGGTGCGGATGGCCTCCTCGACCTCGATCGGCCCGAACTTCTCTCCGCCGCGGTTGATGGTGTCCGTCAGCCGGCCGCTCGGGTAGATGTAGCCGTCAGAATCTTGGCGACCGAGATCGCCGGTGTGAAGCCAGCCTTCGGTGACGTTTTGGCTTGTGTTCACCCACAGCTCGCCCACCCCTCCGACTTCGATGTCAATCCCCGTGTCGGGGTTCACGACCCGAACTTCAACCCCGGGGAGCGGCCGGCCAACGGATCCCACGCGTTTGGGGTCGCGGTGATCGTCCGGCAACAGAGTCGTGTAGGCGCCGAGCGTCTCGGTCTGACCGAACACGTTGGCGAACGCCACATGCGGCAGGGCGGCCATCGCCCTCCGCACCAACGCGACGGGCGCGGCAGCCGCACCGTAGGCGACGGCAACCAGAGACGTCAGGTCGGTGCTGCCGAAGTCGGGATGGTCGAGGATCCGCCGGAGCATCGTCGGGACCAGGAATGCACTGCTCACCCGGTGCGTCTGCACCAGGCGCAACCACTCTCCTGCGTCGAATCGGTCCTGCACCACCGAGGTGTTGCCCGAGTACAGGCTGCCGAGCATGCCGAGCGAGCCGCCGACATGGAAGAAGGGGACGCACATGATCCCGATCGCGGGTGCCTGGTCCGCGCGGAATGGTGTCGCGAACCCCGTGATCCGCGCACTCAGCTGCGCATGGCTGATGCCGACCGCCTTCGGAAGCCCCGTCGTGCCGCTCGTGAACAGCACCAGGGCGTCGTGGTCGTCAACCTGCTCGGCGGGCCCCGGTGCGGAAACCGCCCCGTCGCCCAACAGGTCGGCGATCGTCAACGCCGCGCTGGCACCCGCCTCAAGAAGCCGGCTGGCGTACGCCTCCCCCGCAACCCCCACGTCGGCGCACCCTGCGTTGTTCAGCAGCCCCCGCAGCTCCGACGGTGTCAGCGCGGGGTTCATCAGCGCTGCCGCAGCACCGATCCGCGCCGCGCCGAGCACCGTCGCGATCGACAGCAAGCTTCCGCCGTCTACGACGGCGACGCGTCTACCGGCCACCCCGTTGGCGGTCAGCCCGGCCGCGCATTGCTCGACGGCCGCGGCGAGCTCGCCGAAGGTGATGGGCTGCCCGTCGATGACGAGTGCCGCGCGGGTGGGATCGCCGGCCGCGGCGGCGTCGATGATCGTTGCGGTGTTCATACGCCACTCAGTACGCCGGTGACCACGAGGAGGTCCGCAGCAGCCGGCTGGTCCACTGATCGCGCAGCTCCAGGGCGTCGTGCATCCAGGTGCCCGGGCCGCGGTACTCGGGGGGAATCTCGGTCCGAAGCAGGTGGAGCAGCGCCTCCGGTTGATTGATGCGCTGCATCAACGACACCTCGCGGCGCAGATGGCTGCCGAACGCGGGCTGGAAGGCAGCGTGGATCGTCAGCAGGGACGCCGGCCGATCGAGGCTCTTGGAGTACACCTCGCCGCAGCGGTCGATGTATTCGGTGAACTTGTCCTCGTAGGGCCACATCGTGTCTTCCATATAAAGGGTCAGCTCGTGCTCTTGTCCGTCGATCGGTACCTCGTCGAAGGCCACGTCCTGGAGGGGCGACCAAGGAAGCGGCACAAGCAGTTTGGCCCCGACGTCGTGGCGGAGTTCATCGACGTCGCGCATCCATTGCCGCAGATCGCCCTGCTGCACCCGTAGGGCCAGGCGCTCCCATGCCTGTCCGTCGCGAACGGCGGTCACCGTGACGACCGTGTACGCCGGGCCGCTGCCGTGGGCGTGGTTGGCGTACCACAGCAGCCGGGCATCGCCGCCGGCGCCGAGCATGGGCATCCAGCCCTCGCGAAATGCGGCCTCGAACTCGTCTTCGGCGCGCCCGCGCACCTTGTGCACCTCGTGCATGAACAGCATGCCGAGACCTCCCATGCGCGCGCTGCACCCTGCAGGCCCTCGCTCAACGGACGTTAATCCCGACGCCGTAATCCTGTCCACGGCATCGATGCCGGGACCCGGTCAGCGCGCGACGTTGCCGAGTTCGTCAGAGCGCCCGGCTTCCGCACGACCACTGTTCGCGCCGCAAACTAGCCTCTTCCAACCGCAGGGGTAATTCAGCCAGGGGGGCTGCAAACAGCAAATAGCCTTCGCAGTTTCGTTGTATCGGAGCGGGTTTGCCGAGTCGGATGCCGGACCGCGGCAAGCCCCGAAAACCGGTGTCAGCGGTCACAAATGCCTTGGCAGGAGCACGCTGAGGGGAGCAGTATGGAGGCTGCTAATCACACGGAATTTCGTCACATCGGTGGTCGTAGCGGGTGCTGCCGCAGCGGCGATTGCGGCCGTACCGACAGCCGTGATGATCACGACTGGGCCGGCGCCGGCCACCCACCAGGTTGTCCTTGCCGACGACGGCACACACGGCGGCGGCGACGGTCAGAGCGGCGGCGGCGGCTGTGGGGGCGGGCCTAACTGGAACGGTTGTGGCGGATAGAACCCGTTCCAGGGGCGGCTTCGGCAGCGGCTGCTCAAACGGCATATGCGGCGGCTGGGACGGCTTCCGCGGCTGGGGCAGCTTCTAGCGGGGCGGCTCCCACCACGACATCGCAGGCCTCGTTCAAGGCTCGCGCGCAGTTTCCTTTATCGGCGATGCCCCTCGCGCGCGAGCCCGGCCGAAGTACAGTATCGGCACCACTTTCAGCGTGCTTCGCGATCACCCGCGGAGACGATCACCTTCAGGAACACTCTGGAGAGAACGCCGATGCAGTCCTACACGGTGCGATTCCATGTCGATGCGCCTCCGCGAAAGGTGTGGCGGGTGCTGCATCCCCCGGCGCCGCCGAACTCTCCCCGGCCACGGGTCCTTAAGTGGCCCTCGGGCAGCATGGAGATTTTGATCGAAGGCGACGAAGCGGGCGAGGGTTTGGTTCGCACCTGTGTCTTCGACGTGCCCAAATATCTGCTGTCCGGAGGCAAGGGGCGCTCGTGGGAGACAGTGACCGAGGCCAAGATCAACAAGCTGTCGCGTTATGTAGCGGTCGGCAAGCCGCTCTGGTCACGAGCCGAGGGCTATCACGAACTCGAGGAACAGCCGGACGGCACCACAGTGCTGACGTTCCACGAGACGTATCACGCATATAACCCGGTGCTGCGTTTTCTGCTCGAACGCCCGGTGCACGCGAAGATCTCTCGCGACAACCTTGTGACGTACGAGCACGCGCTCAGCTATGCGGGCCGAGTCAAGCGACTGACCTAGCCTGCGGTCTCCGTCATCAGTCCGCGTCAGGTCCTGTCGTGAGATGGCCACCTGCGGGTGCGTCCCAGTGGTCAAGGTTCACGACCTCGGCGAGCGGGCGGCGACGGACCGGCCCATGCTTTCCCTTGGGCCAACCCACCACGATGTGCCCGGCAAGCATCCAGTCGTCGGGCACGCCCACGGCTTCCCGCAGCACCTGTTCGCCGCCGTACGACGCCCAGCTGGTAAGGCATGCGCCCAACCCCTGGGCTCGGGCGGCCAGAAGGAAGTTTTGCATTGCGGGAACGATCGACCCTCCGAGCAGCAGTTCGGAGGCCGTCGAGAAGCGCTTCTGTGTAAACAAGACCGAGGTGAACTCCGCCGCCCGATCGTGGAGCTCGTATGTCGCGCGGTTGTCGCGGGCTCGGCGGCTGTTGTCCTCGGCGGCGGGACGTCTCATCCCGTACACCGGTTCGATCACCTCCAAAGCATGCACCGCGGCCCTGGCCACGACGGCCCGCTGCTCGGGCGATCGCAGCACAATGAAGCGCCAGGCTTGCGCGTTGGCGCCCGACGGCGCCCACGTCGCCGCTTGGAGGCACCGCGTGAGCGTGACGTCGTCGACGGGCTCGTCCGTGAACCGTCGCATCGTCCGAGCGGTCGACATCACCTCCCAGACGTCACTGCTTGCTCCCGGCATTGCGCGCCCCCTCCTGGTTTCGCTCCTCAGGGGAACCTAGCGAATAAAACGGGATTGAATAAGCCGGGTGAATGAGGTCCGCATGTTGGTTATCGCGTTGTGGCCCGCAACCATTCGCCTGTGTGTGCGGTCCGCCCACAGCGGTTTACCCGCTCGAACACGCGAAGCTCAGCCTCGTCGCTGCCCCCAGACGGGCAGAAGCCCTCGTTGAATCGAACCGTACGTTCTTCGCTCGACGACAGATGAATTGACCGAAAGCCTCCAGGCTCGGCCGATCTATCTGTTGGACTGCAGCTAGAACAGTGTGGCGCTGAGAAATACGCTGACCGAGGACAAGGACGCCGCCGTCATTTTGTCTTGACCAAATCGCCTCGAAAGGGCCTTCGCGATGGTGGGAATCAGTGCACTGCGACCGTCGTCGCGACCAGAGCTGCTGGTGGGACTTACTGCGGCAAGCGTCGGAGTCATCTACGGCTACGACCTTTCCAACATCGCGGGTGCGCTGCTGTTCGCCACCGACGAGTTCGGCATGACAACGGGCCAGCAGGAACTTGTGACGACCGCGGTGGTGATCGGCCAGATCGCCGGAGCGATCGGTGCCGGCGTGCTGGCCAATGCGATTGGACGGCAAAAGTCGATGGTGCTGGTGGCAGCCACCTACGCCGCGTTCGCGCTGCTCAGCGCGGCGTCGGTGTCGGTGCCGATGCTGGTCGGCGCTCGATTCCTACTGGGCCTGACAATCGGGGTCTCGGTTGTCGCCGTGCCGGTTTTTGTTGCCGAGTCCGCGCCGGCGAAAGTCCGTGGTTCATTGCTCGTCGCATACCAGGTCGCGACGGTCGCCGGCATCATCGTCGGTTACCTTGCGGCGTACGTGTTGGCCGGCTCGCACAGTTGGCGCTGGATGTTGGGCTTGGCCGCTCTACCCGCCGCGCTGACTGTGTTTGTGTTGTTGCGGATGCCCGACACCGCTCGCTGGTACGTGCTCAAGGGTCGTATGCAGGATGCGCGACGGGCCCTGCAGCGGGCGGAGCCGGATGCGGACATCGAGGCAGAGCTCGCTGAGATAAACCGTGCGCTGGCCGAACAGGGTGGTGGTGTGCTCAGCGAAATGTTGCGGCGACCCTACCTGCGGGCGACCATCTTCGTGGTCACACTCGGCTTCTTCATCCAGATCACCGGCATCAACGCGATCGTCTATTACAGTCCGCGGCTGTTTGAGGCGATGGGTTTCAAGGGCCACTTCGCGCTTCTTGTCCTGCCCGCACTGGTGCAGGTCGCCGCGCTGATCGCCGTCTTGGTGTCGCTCGCATTGGTGGACCGGCTGGGCCGCAGGCCGATTCTGTTGTCCGGCATAGGCATGATGATCGCGGCTAATGCTGCGCTTATCGGGGTCTTCCTCTTCGGTTCGGATTTCGGCGGTGCGCTGACGGTTTTGGGCTTCTTGGGCGTGTTGCTCTTCACGGTGGGCTTCACGTTCGGCTTCGGTGCGCTGGTGTGGGTGTATGCGGGCGAGAGTTTCCCGGCCCGGCTACGGTCTATGGGTTCAAGTGCGATGCTCACGTCGGATCTCGTCGCGAATGCGATTGTCGCCGCGCTGTTCCTGTCCATGCTCAATTCGCTCGGTGGGGCAGGCACTTTCGCGGTGTTCGGTGTGCTGGCGGCGGCGAGCCTCGCGTTCGTCTACCGGTTTGCGCCGGAAACGAAAGGTCGCCAGCTGGAGGACATCCGGCATTTCTGGGAGAACGGCGGCAAGTGGCCTACCGAGCCGAACTCGGTGACGGCCGGTGAGCAGCAGTGACCACGCGCGACGTTGCCGGCTCAGCGGCCCGCCGCGTCGATCCCGACGAGCCGCGCGCGTTCACGGCAACGGAGACGACGTGACATTGATCAGCGCCGGGGCCGTCGTCGTCGATCGGCGCGTCTGCCGGCCCGGTTGGCTGGAGACCTCCGGCGCACGGATCGTCGCCTGCGGTCCGGGCGTGCCGGCGCGGCCGTCCGACGTCGAATTCCCCGATGCTGTCGTGGTTCCCGGCTTCGTCGACATGCACGTGCATGGCGGCGGCGGCGCGTCCTACGCCGACGGGATCAGCGCCGACATCCTCCGAGCAGCCGCGTTCCACTTGCAGCATGGCACGACGACGACACTCGCGAGCCTTGTCACCGCCTCGCCCGTTGATCTGCTCATCGCGGTTCGTGTCTTGGCCGCGATGGCGGAAGCGCCCTCCCTGGCGGGCATCCATTTGGAGGGTCCCTGGCTGAGCCCGGCCCGATGCGGTGCCCACAATCGGACACAGCTCCGCGACCCGGATCCCGCCGAGATCGACGCCGTGCTCGCGGCCGCCGGCGGCGCCGTCCGGATGGTGACGCTGGCGGCGGAACTCCGCGGAGCCATCGACGCGGTCCGGCGCTTCGTCGCCGCGGGTGTCGTTGTGGCGCTTGGCCATACCGATGCCACCTACGACCAGACTCGCCAGGCAATCGCCGCCGGAGCGCGGGTAGGGACCCATGTGTTCAACGGTATGCGGCCGATGCACCACCGCGAGCCTGGACCCGCGCTTGCACTTTTAGAAGATCCCCGGGTCACGCTGGAGCTCATCGCCGACGGCGTTCACGTGCATCCTGCGCTGGCGCGCTGGGTCATCGAGGCCGCCGGGCCGCACCGGGTGGCGCTGATCACCGACGCGATCGCCGCGGCGGGGTCCGCCGACGGTTCATTCCGACTCGGAGGACTCGACGTCGACGTCGTCTCGGGCGTGCCCCGGGTACGTGCGACGTCGACCATCGCAGGCAGCACCGCCACGATGGATCAACTGTTCCGCAGCGTGATGGAAAACTCTGGCCCGCTTCCGGACAGGGCCTTGGCCGCCGCAGTGCAGATGACGTCGACGACGCCGGCCCGCGCGCTCGGGCTCGACAACGTCGGCAACTTGGGCGCGGGCTCCAACGCCGACATCGTGGTGTTGAACGCAGACCTGCAGGTGACCCGTGTCATGTCGAAAGGCGATTGGGTATAGCCCTTCCTTCACTTTTCGCAACACAAAGCCATTTTGGAGCTGATCCGACGTACCCAACCGGGTGCGCGGCGCCGCCAGTTCGACAGCCCGAGGTGCGCACGCTTCGCGAGCGGGTCGCGCAGCAGTACGCCGAGCCTTTCGACGCCGTCTTCGACAGCCCGCAGGCTCTCGTCGAACTTGGTGAGGTCGATGGTGTCCAGGCCGTCGCGCTGCTGCTCGGACCTGTGGTGCTCGGCAAGATCAGCACCGTGACCGACTTCGGCTACCGCAAATGCGCCCGCGCGGCGCGGCTCGGCGGACAACCAATCGGTAGCGCCGATAGCGCTAGAGTCTTTCCCCGATCGCTTCAAGCGTCTCGGGGTCAACGATGCAGGTGAAGTGGCTGCTCTTTGGCGTCTCGGCCACGCGAACGACCGGGTTGCTCGCCAGAACCGCCTCGACGACCCGGTCCGGGACGATGAGCGCGCCGCTCAGCGGCTTCAGCGCTCGCACGAGCACGGTGGGCATCGTGAGCGCGCGCCAGTGGTCGCTCCAGTCGCGAGGCCATTGTTGGTTGAGATCCTCTTCTGCGGCCGCGCGGGATGTCGACGGCCTCCACTTGCCGTCGGGGAGTTCCTCGAGTTCGTACGTGTAGTAGGCGTCCCAGAACGGCGACCATGGGTCAATCAGGCCGGCGTCGCGGATTGCGGCGAGATAGACATCCGGCGTCGGCACGACGGCGTCCAGGCGGGCGAGGCCGGAGCGGATCGGCGCAAGCGCCGCTGCGTCCGTCGGACCCGCGTGATCGATCAGCGTGACGCTGCGCAGGCGTGCGCTGTCGCGGAGGGCGACCCGCATGGAGATCAAAGCGCCCAGGGACCAGCCCGCGAGGTCGAATTGGTCCGCGCCGAGCGCTGTGGCAACGTCGACGACGTCGCGAGCGTGGTTGTCGAGCCCATAGCTGCCAGGCGGGGTGACCTCGCTACGGCCGCGGCCGCGGAGGTCGATGGCAACAACCTGCCGGTCACGGCTCGCCAGACGCTCGGCGAGGTAAGCGAACCCACTGAGGTTCGCCGAGAGGCCGTGCACGCACACCAGCAGCGGCGCGCCCTCCGGGCCCCATCGGCGGGCGCGGATCCGTCCGGCGGATAGGTTCAGGTCGAAATCCACCCGGCGGACTCTACGCCGGGCGCCGCGAGTTGTGCCCCGGCATCGATGGCCCCCTAGCGCGGCGTCGGAGCATTGAACTCAAAAGACAACCGGATTCGGGACGAGCACGACTCGCCAGCCGTCGGGGTCCTCGAAGGTCAGTGCGCCGACCCCCGCCCAGTACGGGTTTTCCGCTTCCACCGGTTCGTGCCCGGCTGCAGCGAGGCGCTCGACCACGTCGTACATCTGGGCGTCGCCGTGGAAGTACAGCACCAGCAGGTTTTCCGGTGTGGGTGCCGGGCACGGGCTTCCGTCCACGTGGGAGGTGAACTCCACGTGGTAGCCACTATCCGGTAGGCCCAGCATCACGCCGTCGTAGCCGGCGTGACCTTGAAAGCGGTAGATCACCGGCAGGCCAAGGTGTTTCGAGTAGAACTTCTCTACTTCGGCGAGCTTGGCGGTCGGGCGCGCAACACGAACCTGCGCGATGCCCAGTCCGCTGGGCCAGCCATCGTTAGTCTTGACGACGTTCACAAACACCACCATGGTTTTTGCGGCCGGAGACGACGCCCAGTAATGCAACTCAGTGGCCTTGTGAGCGAACCGGTTTGCCGACCGATCTGCCTGCGCCCTAATCCGGCGAACACGGACCCGAGCGTAAAACATCAACCAACATTGAGGTCAAGACGCCTACCGAACCGCGTCGGGTAATTAGTGGCTTTGCTGCACAGTGGTGTCAACGTGCGGCACGTAAACGACCCCTAGGCCGTACAGCTGCTGCTCGACCCACAGATGCTTGTGGCTGCCGCCGTAGGTGCTAACCCCTTGCTCGCTCGGAGCGCCGACGCGAGCACCCGTGATCGACGTGTAGTCCGGACCGCTGTGGGTTCCGTCGCTCTCCGCCCATGCGGTGGCGCCTCCCGCACTCGCAAGCATGGCTGCAATCACTCCACCGGCCAACGTCACACCGATGATCATCCGCCGCGCAAAAACCGACCATGTCGATGTGGTGACCAATGTGGCGGTCTTCATTTTCGTGCCTCCTTGCCCATCTGCAACGACGGACAGGCAGCTCAGGGGGTTTATTGCTGGGTTGGCAGGATGTGGATCAAGCGTGGCAGGATTACAGCGGTGCGGGTCGGTACTGCCAGTCGGTCTCATTGCTTCCCCGCGCCGGAGATACCTGGACAGCGACGCCGAGAATCTGGTTTCCTCACAGGGGTACCGCTCGTCACTCTGCAGGAGTTCTCTCATGGCCAGGCTCAATGTGCCCGACGGTCCCGGCGGTGAGGCCGCGATGATCTGGACGTTGCGGCCGCAGCTCGGCGGCATGGTCGAGCGGATGATCCGCGGCGCCTACCAGCAGAGCATCCTGCCGGCCGCGGAGCGTGAGCTGGCCAGGATGCGCATCGCCCAGATCAACGACTGTGTCGCTTGCTCGGGCTTCCGCGCGCCGTCAGTGCTCGAGGCAGGGGTGGCGCCAGAGCTGTACGAGAACGTCGCGGCGTATGCCGCCTATCCCGGCTACACCGCTCGACAGCGTCTCGCTATCGAGTACGCCGAGCGTTTCGCCAACGACCATGCCTCCATCGATGACGCGTTCTTCGAGCGGTTGCGCGCGCTATTCACCGACGAAGAGATCCTCGACCTCACCCTGTGCATCGCTGTCTTCCTTGGTCTCGGGCGCACATTGACCGTGCTCGCGGTCGACCAATCCTGCGCCATCGACGTCTGAGCCACGCACCACCAGTGAGGTCCGGAAACGGCGGGAAGAAGTAAGTGGACATCCGGTCGGTCGACGAACTGCTCACCACCACGCGGGCGGTCCGCAAACGTCTGGACCTGACGAGGCCAGTTGATCGTGACGTGATCCTCGAGTGCGTGCGGATAGCGATGCAGGCGCCCACCGCGAGCAACGCACAGGACTGGCGCTGGTTGGTGATCACCGATGCCGACAAGCGCGCCGCCATCGCCGAGATCTACCGCGGTATCGGGGCCGAATATCTCCCGCATGCCGCGGCGACTGCCGCTGATCCACAGACCGCGCGCGTGTATCGCAGCGCCTTTGGCCTGACCGAAACGCTGGCCAAGGTTCCCGTCCACGTTATCCCGTGCCTGCAGCGTCGCTTTGACGGAAACGACGCGGTGGTCGCGGCCTCGGCTTGGGCATCGATCATCCCTGCCGGCTGGAGCTTCTTGCTTGCCCTTCGGTCCCGCGGTTTGGGATCAGTCTGGACGACAATGCATTTGGCCAAGGAGCGGGAGGTCGCCGAGCTGCTGGGAATCCCCGCCACGGTGACGCAGGCTGCGCTGTTCCCAGTTGCTTACACGATAGGCACGGATTTCCAGCCGGCCTCGCGGCCACCCGCGGAGACGATCACGTTCTGGAACACCTGGGATAACACAGACGGAGTGGCCCCCGGTGGCACTGGCGGTGGAGGCGCTCGCCAGGAAGGCGCCGCCGAACGCCCCCCGGCCGCGGATCGCTGAGCATCGAGGGCGCGCGGAAAAGCACGGAGGACGGCATGGGCACGGTCAGCGTGCGTTACATCGTCGACGATGTCGACGCATCAATTTCGTTCTACTGTCAGCATCTTGGCTTCCACGAGCAGATGCGCCCGGCTCCGACCTTCGCGATGCTGTCCCGTGGCGATCTGCGTCTTGTCCTCAGCGCTCCCGGGGGTGGTCCTGGAGGCGGGCAAGCAATGCCCGACGGGCGCGTGCCCGAGCCCGGGGGCTGGAACAGGTTCATGATCGAAGTCGCGGATCTGGATGCAGAAGTCGAGCGTCTAGGCCGAACCGGGATTCATTTCCGCAACGATGTCGTCACCGGCGTCGGCGGCAAGCAGATCGTGTTGGACGACCCCTCGGGTAATCCGATCGAACTGTTTCAGCCGACTCGTCCCGAGGCCGCGCTCTCCCGTCCGTCCTGACCACGGCGTATCGCGGTCAGTCGGGTATCGCGGCCACGATCTGTTCCTGGGTGAGTGGCAGCGAGCGCACACGAACACCCAGCGCGTCATACACCGCGTTGGCAATCGCCGCGGCAGTGGGACCTTGTGCGCATTCGCCAATACCTAGCGGCGGGTTGCCATTACCGGGCACGAATTCGACGTCGACAGCCGGGACTTCGGAGAAGCGCAGGATCGGGTAGGTCTCCCACGTATCGCTGGTGACGGTAAGGCGGTCGAAGCGAACGCGTTCCTTCACGGTCCAACTCGTTGCTTGGATCGCGCCGCCCTCGACTTGGTTGGCGGCGCCGTCGGGATTCACGACCAAGCCCGCGTCCACCGCGATGATCAGCCGACGAACCCGAACCTGTTCGATCGCCTCGACTTCGGCGACCACCGCGCAGTAGGCGGCGGCGTTCTTGTAGCGTGCGTAGCCGATTCCGCGTCCGAGGCCCTCCGACGGTTTCCAGCGCCTCCAGTCTGCCCGCCGCGCTACCGCGGAGAGCACTGCGCGCCCGCGCGGGTCCGAAAGATGCGCGAGCCGAAACTCAATCGGGTCGCGTCCGGCCGCGGCGGCGAGTTCGTCCATGAACGACTCGATCGCGAACACGTTGAGGAAACCGCCCAGTGAACGCAGCGCCGACGTGCGCAGGGGCATCACTGTCAGTAGGTGGTTAACCACGCGACAGGTGGCGAAATCGTATCCGGGCACCGAGTTGCGGCCAGCTCCGCCGCCGCGCTCTACCGGCGGCTCACCGCCGGCCCGGATTTCCTCACCACCGGCGCGGTGACTGGCCGCCAGGAACGCGGTCGTGGGCGTCGTGCCGGGCCGGGATATGTGGCTGCCGCCCCAGATCTCGTGGCGCCACGACAGCACCGCGCCGTCCTCGCCGCACTCGGCGGCGATCTGCACCACACCGGCAGGTCCGAACGGTGACCAGCCAAGCTCGTCGGAACGTGACCACACCACTTGAACCGGTCGACCAAGCGTGGCCAGGGCAAGCACCGCCGCATCCATCGCGGCGTCGTCAGCGCCGTTGTGTCCGTAGCATCCGGCACCCTCGACGTGGCGGACGACCACGTCGTCGACCGGACGGGCGAGAGCTCGCGCGAGCTCTCGCCGCAGCACATGGACGCCCTGGCTGTGCGACCACACCTGTAGCCGACCGTCCTCGGTCAAGAGTGCCGTCGCGCTAGACGGACCGATGGAGCCGTGCGCCAGATACGGCCGGTGGTAGGAAGCAGAGATCGACCGCGCGCCAGGGCGCGGCGGCCTGCCGTCCTCGGCGAGTACGGTCGTCTCCGCCGGAGCCGTAGTGAGAAACCTTGGCAGATCGCTTTCTTCGGGCAGAGTCGACCTCTCATCCCACACCGCGTCTCGGCGTAGACGGTCGGTAGCCCGCAGCGCGACCTCCTCGCGCTCGGCGACCACGCCGAGGAAGTCGCCATCGCGGACCACGGTGATGACGCCAGGTATCGCAAGTGTCGGGCCCGTGTCGAGGTCGCTGAGCGTCGCCCCACGCGACGGCGGCCTGACAACCCGGCCATAGACAAGCCCATCCAGCGTGAGGTCGTGGACGTAGTGCGGCCGCCCGGCGAGTTTGCCGGGTAAGTCGATCCGCGCCACATTGGTTCCGACCACGCGGTAGGCGGACTCGGGTTTGGTAGTGGCGGCGCCGGAGGCGGGGCGGTCAAGCAATGCGTCGTCTGCCAGCTCCCAGTAACTGGTCGCCGCGCCGTCCGGGGCGCTGATATGTCCGTCGTCGACGATCAGCTCGTCGATCGGTACCCCGAGCCGCGATGCCGCCATGTTGAGATACAGCTCTCGGGCTTCGGCGCAGACCTCGCGCAGCGCGGCCCCGGAGTGCTGAATCGACAGGCTGCCGGCTGTGTAGCCCTCGTCGGGACTCACATCCGTCGCGGCTGCCGCCATCTGAATACGGGAAACATCGACGTAGAGCTCCTCGGCGGCAATCTGGGCCAGCGCGGTGAGCACACCCTGGCCCAACTCCACTTTGCCGGACCGCACCTCGACGGACCCGTCGGAAACGATACGGAGCCAGGCACTGAGCCGGGGATTGGCCGCTAGCGACGGCGGCAACGCGTGTGTGGTGGCCGCCATCAGGCAGCGTCTCGCATCTCGGCCGCCGCGGCGAGCACCGCCCGCACCACCCGGTTGTGTGCGCCGCAGCGGCACAGGTTTCCGTCGAGCGCCTCGCGCACCTCGGCCTCGGACGGGTCGGGATTTTCGCTGAGCAGCGCTGCAGCGGCCACGACAATCCCGGACATGCAGTATCCGCACTGCGCTGCCTGGGCGGCGACGATCGCACGTGCCACCGGGTGCGGTCGGCCCTCGCCGAGGCCTTCCACGGTGGTGATCTCCTTGTCCTGCACCGACCAGACCGGTGTATTGCATGAGTACACGGGGCGGCCATCTACCAGCACGAAACACGCGCCGCACACGCCGAGCCCGCAGCCGAACCGGCTGCCCATCAAACCGAGGTGATTGCGCAGTACACAGAGCAGCGGGGTGTCGCCCTCGGTGTGTACCTCTCGCCTGCGGCCGTTCACCGCGACGGTGAGGCACCCGGGCTGCATGTCTTGCGCCATAGTTCCATGATGCCCCCACAGCCACGGCGAGTCGGCTGGTCAGGGACGGTGACTTAGCTCACCCGAACTGGGTTTGCATCAAGCGGTTTCACGTCAGCGCTGGGCGTTATGGCTGAGTGTGGCAGAGCGGGTCGGCCCACCGGTTGCAGCCGGAGAGTCGATGCCTGACGGTTGGATCGAAAATGGCGTTGTGCGCTGTTTGCGTCTTGCTGTCCTGATCACTGCGGTCTTACTGGCGACCGCCTGCGGGGACGCGCGTGGTCCCGTTCCATCGGAACCCTCCGCGCTCCCCCGGATTCACAACGCCGGCAGGGTGCGGGTCTGCAGCACCGGGGACTATCGTCCGTTCACCTACCGTGATCCTCAGGGGCGGTGGAGTGGCCTCGACATCGAAATGGCGCAGGATCTTGCCAACCGTCTTGGCGTGAAGCTTGACCTGGTGGCAACCACGTGGGGCACTCTGATGGCCGACCTGGGCGCAAAGTGTGACGTCGCGATGGGCGGAATCACCATCACCTTGGACCGGGCTCAGCGGGCTCTCTACAGCGCTCCCTATCTGCGCGACGGAAAGGCCGCGATCGCCCGTTGTGCTGAGGCTTCGAAGTACCAGACATTGGCCGATATAGATCGGGCCCGCGTGCGCATCGTCGTGAACCCCGGCGGCACCAACGCCGAGTTCGACAAGACACACATCCGGCACGCGACGATCGTGAACTACCCCGACAACAACACCATCTTTGGGCAACTCCTCAGCAATGCCGCCGACGTGATGATCACAGACGCCAGCGAGATCCGTTGGCAGACAATGCAGAACCCGCACCTTTGCGGAATATGCACGGACCATCCGTTTACCTTCGAGCAGAAGGCTTACGTTGTTCCACAAGGGAGCCTGGAAGTGCAGCAGTGGGTAAACCACTGGCTCAACAACATCCAGAACGATGGGACCTACGCGGCCATCAGCCAGAAGTACTTCGGTCAGGTGATGGGGCCGTGAATCTCCCGAGATTTACCGTTGGGACCAACGGCTTTCGACTGATTGGCGCGAGTCACATTCGCCCGCGGCGGGCGCTCGGTCGCTGAGCAGCCCGTCGTCTCCCGATGGCGTTCCACGACCTGCCAAGACTCGATCAGAACGCCAAACCCTCAAAACCCTTGACAACTACTACACATGGTAGTAGAAGGTTATGTAGGGCCAACTAGTCGCGAGTACCTATCGCCTAACGGGGTGATGATCGCCATGACCGATCAGATCGAGCAACGGCCAAAGAACGCGGATCGGTTGCTGACTGGGGCGGCAGTCGCATTCGCCATCGGGTTCGCGGTGCACGGCCTCGACCATCTGCGTCGCGGCATGTCGGCATCACCGATGTTCATCATGATCGGCGGCGGCCTGCAGGGTCTGCTCGTCGCGGCCGCGCTGGTGATGGTGCTCACCCATCGTGCTCGCGCGCCCCAAGCGGCGATCGTTGTGGGGTTCGGCAGCGCTTTGGTGTTCACCTATGCCCATTTAGTGCCGACGGTCTGGGCCGGTTATCAGGACAGCTTCATCTCTCTGCCGCACACGAACGTGACCTGGTTTTCTTGGTTCAGTGCGGTCGCCGAGATCGGCACCGGCACAGCTTTCGGCTTCGCCGGCCTCCGCGCCGCAAGGACCGGTCGCGCCCTCAACGACTTCTCAGATACTTCACATGTCGCCCCGATATCGTGGGTTTCGTGCCGCCACGACTGAATCTTTTCACTAACCGATTGCGCGCCAACTCATTTGGCGGTGCTGCACGAAGCTACGATGCGTATCGGCCGCGCTACCCCGACCAACTCATCGATGACCTCCTCGCGTTTGGTGGTCGCCGAGTCCTCGATGTAGGAGCCGGCACCGGGATTGCTTCGCAGCAACTGGCCGAAAGAGGCGCCGACGTCATTGCCATTGAGCCCGATGCCCGCATGGCCGCCATCGCAGAGGAAAAGGGAATCCCTACCGAGATCGACACGTTTGAGCGCTGGAATCCCGCAGGACGCACGTTCGATCTGGTGGTGTTCGCGTCGTCGTTCCACTGGGTGGATCCCGCTGTGGCATTCCCCAAGGTGCGCGAAATTCTGCGCGATGGTGGCAGGCTGGTGTTGTTTTGGAACCGGCTGATACCGACTCGCCCGACGCGAGACGAATTCGATGTCATCTATCGCGATTACATGGACACGGAAACCCGCGCGATGGACGGCGAACCCGATGACCTGGTCGCCGTGATTACCGCGGCGGGATACACAGTCACGCAGCGTACCTATCCGCGCAGGATCCAATATTCCCGACAGCATTGGCTTGATCTGGTATTTACCCACTCCAATCACCTGATCCTGAGCGCGGAGAAAGCCGCGCAGCTACGCACAAGACTGGCCGACCGAATCGGCCCGGATGGCGTGTCGGTTGGTGGAGAGGCACTCGCGATCATCGCCGCGCCCTGACCAGCCCGGCGGCTGACGACACGACCGTGACGGGCGCCAAGCCGGGTCCCGCTGAGTAGCCTGCGGAGTGTGGATCTGCTTGACCGTCTCCGGATAGACGTGCCCATCGGTCAAGCCGGCATGGGCGGCGGGCTCGCTGGCCCGGAACTGGCCGCAGCCGTTGCAGCGGCAGGCGGGTTGGGCACCCTGGGCCTCGCCCCAGCGGACAATCTGCGCAAGTCGATTGGGCGGGTTCGCGAAGGCGCACCTGACCGTGCCGCGGCGGTGAACCTGCTGATGCCATTCGTACGCCGACGCCACGTCGACGTGTGCATCGAGTCGCGCATCGACGTCGCAGTATTGGGGTTCGGTGGCGACCGGGCATTGGTGGAGCGACTCAGAGAGGCGGGCACCTTTGTGATCGCGATGGTCGGCACCCAAGATCAGGCGCGTCGGGCGCTGTACTGGGGTGTCGATGGACTGATCGCCCAGGGAGGTGAAGCCGGCGGCCACCTCGCGGGCAATACCCCCGGGCTGGAATTCCTGCCCCAAGTGCTCGAGCTCGCTGGCGGGCGACCCACATTCCTCGCTGGCGGCATCGCGACCGCTGGGGATGTCCAGGCGGCGATGGCCGCTGGGGCCGACGCGGTGATTGCCGGAACACGATTTCTCTTGACGCACGAATCGGGTGCTCATCCGGAATATCAGCGGCGGATCCTGGCTGCCGACAAGACCTATCGGACGACGTTGTTCGGATTGGGCTGGCCAGCGCCGCACCGCGTGATTGCCAATGCGGCCACCCAACGCTGGTGCCACAGCGACGGAGCAACCAAGGCGGCGCCGCGATTGATCAATGCTCCCAGCGCGGTCCTGGCGAAGCTGCTTCCAGACCGAGCAGTTGGTTCCGTCCTGCTCATACAGTCGCCGAACCTGCCGCTCTTCTGCCCCATCGCCCCGACCGTGGGAATGCCCGACGGGTGGGTTGACCACGCGGCCCTCTACGCCGGGGAATCAGCTCTGCGCATGACCAGCGTGATCCCCGCTCGGCAGGCGGTCATCGAGCTGGCGGGCCGCTGACCTCGCGGTGGTTAAACCTGACTTGGCTCACGTTTCGGGGCTTGGCGTGAATTGGGGGGGTTGACCTGCTGGTTTATTGTCGGCGCGGTCGAAATTTGCGCACTAAATGCCGGCTCGTAGGCTGCCTCGGTGGCCTACGTGCGCACCGTGAAGACCGCCTCGGGAGCGACCGCGGTGCAGATCGTGTGGTCGACGCGGCGCGGGTCGCGCTCGATCGAGCACCTCGGCTCGGCTCACGATGAGGCCGAGCTGGCGGCCTTGAAGGCCGCGGCCGCTGAGCGGTTGTCTGCTGGTCAGGCCGTTTTGGACCTCGGTGTGGCTGGTCCGTCTGGATCGGAGCCGTTGCCGATCACGTCCTCGCGGATGACCCATCTGTGGGACGGGCTGTGTGCGGCCTACCGGGTGCTGGGATTCGACTCGGTCACCAAGGGCGACAACGTGTTTCGCGAACTGGTCCTCGCGCGGATCATCGAGCCGACCAGCAAGATCGACGCGGCCCGAGTGCTGGGTGAAGTCGGCGTGCGAGCGGCCTCCTATGCCACCGTGAAGCGCCGCTTGCCCATCTACGCCCAGCCGTCGTGGCGGCAATCGCTGGCTACGGCGTCGGCACGGCACGCCGGGCTGGGGCCGGCATCTCTGGTGTTGTTCGACGTCTCGACGCTGTACTTCGAAACCGACGCCGGTGACGGGTTCCGTGAGCCCGGGTTCTCCAAAGAGAGGCGCCTAGAACCGCAGATCACCCTCGGGCTGTTGACGGATGCGACCGGGTTCCCGCTGACCGTCGCCGCGTTCGAAGGCAACAAGGCCGAGACCGCCACCCTGCTCCCGGTCATTAACGCATTCAAGACCGCTCACCAGCTCAGCGATGTCACTGTCGTCGCTGATGCCGGGATGATCTCGGAGGCCAACCAGGTCGCATTGCAGGCGGCGGGGTTGTCGTTCATCCTGGGCACCCGCATCCCGTTTCTGCCCGACGTGGTCCGTGAGTGGCGCACCAAGCACCCCGGCGGGGCAGTTCCTGATGGGTTGGTGCTGACCCAGCCGTGGCCGTCCACCAGTAGCGAGAAGGCCCGCGGCATCCCGGACCGGGTCGTCTACTACCAATTCCGACATGATCGGGCGCGGCGAACACTGCGCGGTATCGACGAACAGGTCGCTAAAGCCGAACGCGCCGTCGACGGTCACGCCCCAGTCAAGCGCAACCGGTTCATCAAGCTCACCGGCGCAACCATGACCGTTAACCGCGAGCTGGAGGCCAAAAACCGTGCCCTGGCCGGCTGGAAGGGATACACCACCAACCTCACCGGGCAGTCAGCACAGTTCGTCATCGACGCGTATCACCAGCTGTGGCGCATCGAGAAGTCTTTCCGGATGTCCAAGCACGACCTGCAGGCCCGCCCGATCTACCACCACATTCGCGACTCCATCGAGGCCCACCTGAGCATCGTCGTCGCCGCGCTGGCCGTCAGCCACTACATCGAGCACCAAACCGGTTGGAGCATCAAGAAATTCGTTCGCACCGCCCGCCGCTACCGCACCGTCAAAATCAAAGCCGCAAACCAGACACTCACCGCGGCCGACCCGCTACCCCACGACCTCCGCGACGCGCTCCTCGAAATCCGCGCCGACGGTGCGCACTAAACTGAGCCAAGTCGGGATGACCAGCGTGATCCCCGCTCGGCAGGCGGTCATCGAGCTGGCGGGCCGCTGACCTCGCGGTGGTTAAACCGCGCCACCGGGCCGTATTTGGGTGTTCTGGCCGGCGGCGAGCCACCAGTCATCGTCTCGCCGGACCAGCACGTACATCGCCATCTCCGAAAACGCGGCGCCGTCGTCGCCGCTGGGTGGAACAGGCTCACCGCCGGCGTCGAGGTCGAGACGGGCAACGTGCGCCACGATGACGTCGTCGCTGATCGGCAACACGGGGTCGATCTCATACCGCGCGCGCCGACCCCCGCGGTTTTCGTGTTTGAGTCGTTGATAACACCGAAACGCCGAAGAACATTTTAGACCGAACCAACGTCGGCCCGTCATCCTGCGTAGGTGGCGGGCCGACCTCTTTTCAGCGGCGCCCTGGTGGGCGCAGAACCCGCGCTTTGAATCACCCGCACCGATGGCAACGAGGCCTATGGCCGACCACCTACACCGGGGCACGGTTCGTCGAGATTGAGACCAGTCTCGGGTCGCGTCACACTTAGAGCTGTGAGCAGCGGCCCCGAAAAGGTCGAACAAACGATCCTGGAGCACACGCAAAAGGGCGGCATCTGGCCGGTCATATTCCTCGCCAAGGCCAGCGGCCGCGACATCAGCGACCTGTCTGTACGGCAATCGTTCGCGGGGGCCGCCCGCCAACTACACATGAAGGGCCTCGTCGAGGTGTGGTGGATCATCGCTCCGCACGACTCCGCGGACGTGATGTGCGTATCCCAGCCTGGGGTAGAGCTCACCGCACAACTCTTATGGCAGGTGCGCGACATGGTCGAGGCGGTGTTCGATCCTAGATTCGACAACTTCGACTTCGAAGTCCTGGAACGGTCCTTCGAGCAGATCGCGTATCGCCTAGACGAATGAATCGGGTCGCGCTGACACCAGCAATTCGAAGAATATTTCATCAAATGGTGACACCGAATCGTCTAACAACACTCTAGAGATAAAGCGGAATAGCCCGCCTTACAGGGCGATGCGCTGCGTCCACGGATCGCCGGTGTGGTCGGGTGTCGGGCGCCAGCTCACCGTGACCGACCTGTCCACCGTCTGGCACCGAAACGTCTAAGTACGTTTTAGAGTGAGAGTCGCCACCATAGGCGGACACCAGGCCGGTGCTGTTCGTCGCTCTACGGCCCGTACAGCGCCGCCGCGCCGAAGGTGAACCCGCCGCACGGCAGAAAACAATCAACGCACAACTGGTTCACGAGTTGACGGTCATCAGCACCACACCCCCGACATTCGCCCGCCGGCACCGCGACGGGTACAGGGGGGCGGTTTTCCGCCCCCTGCAGCCAGTAGCCGCCGCACGGCGTACACGGCGCCGGTCTCCACAAGTCGCGCCCGTCGAACGCATGACGATGTTTCCGGCCGCACATCGGGCAGGAAACAGTCGCGACACCGCCATCGACGGCCAACACCAACGCGCTGCGGTCCCTAAACCCCATCAGCTGGCGTCGGTCGGTCGCGACTTCACCCGCATCGCTTTCCGTGCGCTCATCGCGGACACCGCCGCCAGGCGCGACTGCCGCGGCGCAGCCACCCGATGCAACTCCTTCACAATCTGCATCAACTTGCCGGCCGCCGATGGCTGCGTCGTCACCAACAACCGGTTGTCCAGAATCGCCGCCATGCTCTCGGCCGCCGCACACAACGCAGGCTCAGACTCACGCACACCCAACCGCTCGACCTGGGCACGCACCGCCAACACACACGGACCAGGTGGTAAATCTCCTACCACCTGCTCCTCTGTCAGTTCTGACAGAGGTTTGCGTGTATCGCTTGGCACCGGCGCCAGGCCACGCTTACGCGCCCGCAACTCACGCATGTAGACCCTGTTCGACTCGATGCACACCTCGCAGCGGCAGCCGTGATGCCTGTAGCGCGATCGGCCATGCGGCAGCGCCGGCGTGGTCATGTAGACCCCTTTCCACAGGGCGGTTCAAAGCGGCTCAAAACGATCTGACCTGCGCAAATTGTAGCGAATAGTGGCCGCGTAACGGCGTAACCCTGGCTACTCCCAGCCTTTAACGCCCGGTGCAGTCCAGCGAAACGCTTATCGTCTTGCTGACGATGATGGTCTCGACGTCCCCGGCGTTGCCGCTCGCGGTGCCGCTCCGGTTTGCGCGGGTGAACGTGTGCGGATTACGGACATCGGTCACTTTGCACGCGGAGAGCGGGCCGCTGCCGACCCGGTCGATTTTGACGGTGTACCCCTCACTTTGCAGCTGCACGATGGTGTTTTGTGCAGACTCTCCGCTCGATGGGGCCGCTAAAGTCGGCGCCGCCAAAGCCAATGTTGCGGCTGCTATTCCGGTTGCGGCGAGGGTTGTGATGGCGAGCTTCGTCATTGAAGTCTCTTTTCCTGCTGAGCGACTTGCCAATCAAGCTGGGTGCCTGGTCGGGCCGCTAAGTCAAATGTATGCCCGCGGTAATTTGTGGGAAAGCTTCTCAGCCGGTGCAATTCGTGCCGCGGTGGGCACGACTGTGACCTATCTGAATGCGGCGGAACGGCCGCGTAACATCGAAACTTCCGGCGCTAAATCCCGCGATGCCGATGCATCGCGGCGGCGATCGCCCATCCGTGATTTTGACCGGTATACCTGCAGGTCAGACCATCAGTGCCAGTCTGCCACTGTCGCTTGCCATGGTGATGGGACCACCGGCTTGCCAGGAGCATGGGACCGGGCTTGCCCGGTCGCGGGCCGTGTGGTGATGGTGGCCTGCCGGGGGGTTGTTCGTCAATTCGGTGTGGTGTCGTGGGTCGTTGCGCTGGTCGGTTTCTGGCGTTGCCGGTACGACTGGCCTTCGATGACGAGCTCGTAGGCCGCCGATTGCAGCCGGTCCATCGCCGACTGGGCCAACAGCGGATCGGCCATCATGGCCAAGATCTCGGGTGGTTCTCGGTTGCTGGTGGTGATGGTGCTGGCCTGGCGGTGCCGCTCGACGATGAGTTCGTAGAAGTCGCTGGTCTCGGTGGTCTCCAGCCGGTGAAGTGCCAGATCATCGAGAATGAGCAGCTCGACGCGGTGCAGTCGGCGCATCTCGTCTTCGTAGCTGGCGTCGAGGCGGGCGGCCTTGAGCCGTTTGAACAGTTTGTCGGCGCGTTCGGTGTGCACGGTGTGGCCGCGGCGCACCGCGATGTGGCCTAAGGCGTTGGCCAGGAACGTCTTTCCAACCCCGACCGGGCCCATAATGAGCACGTTGTGGGCGTCGGCGAGGAACCGCAGCGAGGTCAGCTCGGCCCACAACTGGCGGTCGTAGCTGACCCCGGTGGAATCGTCCCAGGCCTGCAGCTGCATCTGCGGGTCCAGGTGCGCGGCCCGCGCCCGGCGCTGGGTGGCTTCGCGGTCGCGGCGGGTGACCTCGTCGGCCAGCAGCAGCTCCAGGAAGTCGTGATGGGGCAGGTGGTTGGTGGCCGCCAGGGCGAGCCGTTCGGGCAAGGTGTCGAGCAGTTGGCCGAGCTTGAGCCGACGCATCAACGCTTTCAGCTCGGCGGACACCTCGGCCGGCTTCGCCGCTGGCGTGTGCGTGGCGGTGCGGCGCGTGGTGCTCATGACGGCAGCCTGCGTACGGCGAAGTCGGCGGTGTCCCGCACGAACCGTGTCGCCGCACCCGGGGGCCGCGCGGTTGTGTGTGGCGGGTTGTCGCGGGTGAGCATGCGGTCGATCAGCCCGACGTTGACCGCTTCGGCGTCCAGGGCGCGCCGGCAGGCCTCGTTGACCGGTTCGGCGCCGTGGCGGCGCACCAGCCCCAGGAGGCGGTAGACCTGGCGCATCTTCGTCCACGGCAGCGGGTGCTCGAGCAGCGCCGTGGCGTACGCGCCGACATGGGTGCCGTGCGCGGCTGCTTTGCGTTGCAACGCATCCAGGTCGCGCATCGCGTATGTCGTGAGCTCGCTGGGCAGATCGGCGGGGTCGGTGTGGCGGCGTCCCGGCGCCACCCTGGGATGGACTTTGATCAACTGGCCGCGCCAGTACAGCTTCACGGTATGCGCGTCGGCGCGGGCGCTGAGCCGTTGCCCGATCAGCTCACCGGGCACGCTGTAGAGCGCCCGGGCGATCTGAACGTGGCGATCCGGCGCGACTTTGGGATGGCTGTAGGTCGGCAGGTCGAATGGCTGGGCGGGAGCCGGCGCCAGCCGCGGGGCTTCGTCGGTGGCGAAGACCTCGGCCGGGCGTTGCCGGGTGGTGCCGTGCACCCGTGTTCCGGCGACGTCGCGGCACCACGCCGCGGCGCGTTCGCGGCAGTCGCCCAGATCCCGGAACTGCTCTCCGGCAAAGAAATTCGCACGCGCATAACTCACACACCGCTCGACGCGCGGCTTGTCACGAGGATGACGCACCCGAGCCGGGTCGACGACGAAGCCCCGGGCCTGGGCGTACTCGCGGAACGCGTCGTTCAGGCGCGGCTCGGTCGCGTGCGCCGCATCGACGATCGCTTTCATGTTATCCGGTATCACCACCGCGAAGACCCCACCGAAAAACGCCCACGCCGCCTCAAATCCGGCGATCACCTCCGCCAACGTCTGCTCGTGGGTCGGATAGACGAAGGTGTGCCGCGAATACACCGCGGTGAAGATCAACCCGTGCACCACCCGGTTGCTACCGCGCACCGGATCCGGGATGAGCCCGAGCCGGCCGAAGTCGACCTGCACCTCACTGCCGGGTTCACCGTCGACCACCGGCACCGTCGCCCGCCGCTGACCAAAACCCAATTCCGTTGTCGCATAACGGTGCAGGGTGCGATAGGACACCACCACACCCCGGCGGCCCAGCAGCGCGTGGACCTTCGTCAGCGTCAGGCCCGCATCAGTCCAAGCCTTCAACTGCTCATGCTGGCCCGCCAGCGCTCCCCACGACGCACCCCGGCCCGTCGGCCGCTGCGGCCGAGCCCCGACCACCACCGCCGCCAACAGCTCATCGCTGAGCTGGGCGGCCCCGCCGTCGCGGTCCATCCCGCACGCGCGTGCGGTGTCCACATAACGGCGCACCGTCTTACGGTCCGCCCCCGCCAGCTTGCTCACCTCCCGCAGCGACCGGCCATCCAGCCACAGCCGCAGGATCTCTTTCACTTCGATCATCGATAACTCCCGATACGTCATGCCGCGAATACAGCGGCCACACGACCGAGAGCGTGGAAGCCACGCCGGGTGGTCCCATCAGTGGCAAGCCGGTGGTCCCATTAATGGCAAACCGGTGGTCCCATGCTGCTGGCAAAACCACCGCTCAGGTGGTCCCTTGTACCTGGCAACCGACAGCCACGGTCTGCGTTACCAGTCCGGCGGCCCTCCTCGGCGTGCGTCTTTGCCGCGCCAGCTAACTTTCGTGCGGCTATATCTCTGCGGTGGATGGGCGGGGCGAGCCGTCGAGGAAATCGCGGCTACACCTTGGTCTCCGGATATCCGAACCGTGGTGCGGCTTTGGGGCCTCGGCTGTGGCCGCTGCGGTGCGTCGGCTGTACCGCTGCGGTGGGACCCACCTTGCCCGCTGCTGTACCGCTGCGTTTAGGGACTGCCTTGCCGCTGCTTTCGGGGTCTACGTGTCTTTTTATCGTGTCGCCCCTCCCGCCCGATTCCACGCCTCATCGGACCCCATGAAGTCGCCGTTAGGCCAGTAGCTGTCGCAGTGCTGCTCGTGGCAGCAGACGGCTCCCACTCCCTCATTCACGATCCAGCTGCCCCCGAGTAAACATTGGGCTTCAACCGTCCCTAGGTCGGCCTGGGCGCCCGGTGCGGTCGCGATCATCGCGCCGATCGCGAGGGCGCCGGCGAAAAGGCTGGCAGGCACAAGTCTGAAAAATCGTGCAGGGCGATGTGCCGGGCTGGGGGGTTGCATGGGTCCTCCTGGGCGGGCGTCAGTGGCCTTGATGCCGCTCCCCGCAGCGGATGACAGGCCGCTGTCGATGTGCTGGATGGTGCCTGCCTGCAATCATCCAACCAGTAGCCTGTCACGTTCGTACATTCAAAAATTGAACAAGCTGGGCGTAGCGGGAGCGGTGTTAGGGACGGCTTTCCACCACCAGTCTGGGCCTGGCGGTGGCTGCTTGGCTCACGGCTGCAGTGCGTCGGCGGCTGTGGCCAGCGCGTCAGACACCTTGCCGCGGTCGGTCCATCGTTGTAGGTCGGCGCTGGCAGCCACGTTGGCGGCTTTTTGGTAGAGGGCGTTGGCGGCGGCGCGTGGATCAACCTGGCCGGGTGCGGGCCAGCCGTGCGGGCCGAGCGGTGTCAACACGGTGATGAGGAAA
This sequence comes from uncultured Actinomycetota bacterium, assembly GCA_963811535.1. Lineage (GTDB taxonomy): Bacteria > Actinomycetota > Actinomycetes > Mycobacteriales > Mycobacteriaceae > Mycobacterium. Next base: position 720,098 of record CAWERF010000007.1, read on the forward strand.
CCGGCGACCTGGCGGGCGTCGTTGTAGCCGAGGCCGTCGAGCACGCCGAGCTGTCGCAGCGTGTCGGCGTAGCCGTCCGGTGCCTGCGGCGAGGCCAGCACGTCGAACAGGTCGTCGTAGGGGTGTCGGCGGTGGGTGGTCAATTGTCGCCAGTCCAATCGTTGGGTTGAGCCCAGGCGCCGGGCAGCGCGGCCGCGCACTGCGCCAGCACATTGGATGAGCCGATCGGATCAATCCAGGCTTCCATGGCGCAGCCGGAGGCGGCGTTGGCGGCCCGGAACAGCAGGGCGAACATGGCGCCCGGGTTGCCGCCCGCGGTGACGGTGACATCTTGGACGACGTCGTTGGCGGCCTGTGCGGCGTCGGTGGCGTTCAGGCCGGCGATGGCGTTGGAGCTGCTGGTGATCCATCCGGCCGGGACGAGGGCGCCGATGGCGGCCAGGATGGCGGCGACTTGGGTTGGGGTCACGGGGTTCTCCAATGATCGAGCGTGGGTGGTCGGCGGACCGTGGCTGCCGCAGGAATCGCGCCGGATCAAGTCGAGCAGTTGCGCCCGGACTTGGCGGCCGACGCCTACGACGCCTGGCATACCGGCTCGACCAAGCATCGCTACTGACCCCGACCCCCCGGGGAGACGCCACGACCGGCGCAGGCAGTCACTGCTGGCGCTGGTCGAGCCAGCCGGAGATGGCGGCCACCGCGTCGCGATAGAAGATGCGGTAATTGTGGTCGGCGACGTACCCGATGTGCGGCGTGGCGAGCACGTTGTCGAGGGTGCGCAGCGGGTGCCCGGCTGCCAGCGGCTCAATGTCGAACACATCGAGCGCGGCTCCGCCGATGGTCTGTGACCGCAGCGCGTCGATCAATGCCTTTTCGTCAACGATGGGTCCGCGAGATGTGTTGACCAGCAACGCTGTCGGCTTCATCGCCTCGAGCTCGGCGGCCCCGACCAGGCCGGTAGTGCGCTCGCTCAGCTTCAAATGGATTGTCAGCACATCGGATCTGCCGAACAGTTCGTCCTTGGCGACGTAGGTCGCGCCGGCCTCGGCCGCAGACTCCGCAGTCAGGTTCTCGCTCCAGGCGATCACCTCCATGCCGAAGGCCACGCCGATCCCCGCGACCCGCGCACCGATCCGGCCAAGACCCAACACGCCCAGGACGCGGCCCGCCAACTCCCGGCCCACCGATGTCTGCCACTTACCGGCCCGGACCGCCAGGCTCTCGGCCACGATGTCGCACGAAGCCGCCAGGATCAGCGCCCACGTCAGCTCGACGGTCGATGCGACACTGCCGCCGGTCGTTCCGACGTGGATGCCGTGTTCGTTGGCGGCCGCCATGTCAATGGACGCGTTGAACGGGCCCGTGGACGCGATCATTTTCAGCCGGGGAAGTCGCTCGATGACCATGCGCGGCAACGGTGTTCGCTCCCGCATCACGAAGACCACGTCGAACGGGGCCAGGCGCTCGACTAGGTCGTCTGGATCGGACACGTGATCGTTGAAGACCGCGATGTCGGCCCGCTCGGCCACCGGGGTCCAGTCCGCCATCTGCATCGCGACGTTCTGATAGTCATCGAGAATCGCTACCCGTAAATTGGCCATATATCAGCATGTCAGACGTTAGCGCCCGGACTCAGTCCGCAGTGAATCCGCAGCCGATTTGATGATTGCTGCATCAAGGTCAGCTCACGCACCTCCGCTGCTCGGTCCAGAGGTCTGTGCGGATCAATGCCCGCAACGATGACCGGCGGGCCGGTGGCGGCTACGACTACGCGGAAGCGCCGGGCTACCCGCTCAAGAACGGAGGTCCGTTAACGCCCGAAGAGGTCTGAGTTGCGACTGGCAGAGGTGCAGGGCCACCTGAAGATGCGCCGCCGACGGGCCGGGTAGTCGAATCGCGGTTGTGCTCCACCGAATTCGGGTGCCGCGGCGCGCGGAGGGCCAATGCCGTGTTGGTACGCTGGAACGACTTTTTCTGGTACGACGGTGCGACTTTTTTTCAATCATGCAGTCCAACCGCGTTTCCGTTGAGATCGCTATGACGTGAGTTCTTTGACGAACTCACTGGCGGTCATGGGTTTGGAGAACATCGGGTAGTCGTACTTCAGCGCGTTTTCATGTTCCTCGACCGATGTGGCCGCGACGCAGTCGCTCAGGGTGACGACGCGGTAGCCATTCTCATACCCGCTACGCATGGTTGACTCGACGCAACAGTTGGTGAGGAATCCACCGAGAACGAGCGTGGTAATGCCCTTGCTCCGCAGGATGAAGTCGAGATTCGTACTCGCGAACGTGTCCAGACCGCGCTTGCCTTCGACGACGATGTCGCCCTCGGCCGGCGCGAGTTCATCGACTATCGCCGCGCCCCACGAGCCCTTGACGAATGCGTGGCCGTCGACGACGCCCTTCAGAATGCCGTACGGGTGGTTGGTGATCTCCCCGTAGCCCTCGGCGAACGTGATCGGAGCGTGCATGACGGTTGCCCCGGCGTTTCGCGCGGCCGCCACCACTTCGCGGGTGTGAGCCAGCATGTCGGTCTTCTTCATCACCTCGGAAACCGCCCCATGCAAGACGCCACCCTCGGTGGTGAAGTCGTTCTGATACTCGATCAGCACCACGGCTGTGGTCTTCGGGTCGATGCTCATGACCGCAGGCTAACCGCCGCGATTTCGCGCAGGCAACGGCCCTCAAGCCAAGGTTCAGACGCCGATTCAGTGACTGTTCGATGCTGATCGAATCGACCCGGGGGAACAATGCGGGGTATGAGCACCGGACACGACCGCAAGCAAGCAGACATCGAAGCGGTGACCCGCGCGGGGGAGGACGCCCTCGCCAACCATGACCTCGACGCGCTGTTGTCGTGTTATGCCCCGGACGCTGTCCTGGAGCGCCCGGTCGCCGCGCACATCCTCGGTGGTGGCGGCGTATGCCGAGGTCATGACGAATTGCGGCCCTTCCTCGCTGAAGTCCTCAGCCGTACACGCGACGAACGCCAATACCACCGCGCCGGGTTCTTCGCTGACGGACACCGCGCGACGTGGGAGTATCCCCGCGAAACACCCGACGGCGAACAGATGGACTTTGTCGAGGTCATGGAAGTGGAAGACGGCCTGATCCAAGCTCGCCGGGTCTACTGGGGCTGGCGAGGTGTCGAGATATTGATGAACGACGAATACGATCGGCAATGATCCCGAGCCCGGCGAGGCTCGAATTCCGCTGCCGCTCAACAGGGTTATCACGTGATGGCGCCAACCCCTGAAACTGTCTCCCCCCGATGTTCACGGTTGTCCAACGCGTTACCCGATCGCGGGGAACGCGAACCGGACAAGGCGTTGTTCACTCGGTGGGCCCGGGCGGGGACGGTGACTTCCTGAGGGTCACAGGTTGCAGGTACTCACCCAGCAGGGAGCGATGCCACCACACCCGATCGCGCATCAGCTCTGCCGGAGTGGTGAAGCGGTATCGGTACAGCTGAGCGCGCACATACCGTGGCGGGGATTCGGGGAACGGGTTGTGCCTCAGCAGGCGCAGCGTTGCGGGATCGTTCTGCAGCAGGCGCATCAGGAACGGGCCCATCCACCCCTGGGCATACCGCGACGAGATCGCGGCGAACCACATGAGCCAGTCCAGGCGCAGATGGTATGGGGCGAATTGCGGCGGCAGCCGGCGCAGAGATCCGGGCTTGCCTCTGAATTCGTATTCCTTCCAGAGGGTTTGTTCGGAGATGTGGGCATCGTCAGTGCCTTCGATCACCACTTCCTGGCGCACTCGGCTGATGCCGCCGAAGGCTCCGTACGTGTTGACCAAGTGATAGGGGTTGAAGGACATGTTCATGTGCTGACGCCGAGACAACAGGTTGCGCACGGGCTCGTAGCTCAGAATCACCACCAGCGCCGCGCATGCGATCACCAGGCCGACGAACCAGGACGGCGGTCCTGGTAGCGCGGGCGGCCTCAGCGGCCCCAGCAACGCTCCCGCTGACGAGTCGTCGATCGCGCTGAAGGCCAGGAAGATCGTCAGCCAATTCAGCCAGGAGAAATTGCCGGAGAACACCAGCCAGAGTTGGGTGATGACGATGATCGCTGCGGCCACGCTCGCCACGGGCTGTGGCGCGAACAACCCGAATGGCACGACGAGCTGCGCGACATGGTTGCCTGCCACCTCCACCCGATGCAGGGGCTTGGGCAGGTGATGGAAGAACCAGCTCAGCGGGCCCGGCATCGGCTGTGTCTCATGGTGGTAGTCCAAGCACGTCAGATCCCGCCAGCAGGGGTCACCGCGCAACTTGATCAGCCCGGCCCCGAACTCGACCCGGAACAGCAGCCAGCGCGCCAGCCAAATCACCAGCACGGGCGGTGCCGTGCGGTCATTGCCGAGGAAGATCGCCAGAAAGCCGGTCTCGAGCAACAAAGACTCCCAGCCGAACGCATACCAGGTCTGGCCGACGTTGACGATCGAAAGATAGAGGAGCCACAGGACCAGCCACATCAGCATCGCTGCCCATAACGGCACCAGATCGGCCGCACCGGCGACGATCGCCGTCGACAGCGCCGCACCGAACCAGGACACGGAGGCGAAGAGACGGTCGGAATAGTGAAGATGAAAAATTGTCGGTGTCCGCCGGAAGGAACGCTGAGCGAGGAACTCTGGGACTGGCAGCATCCCATGCTCGCCGATGAGCGCCCGGAATTGCCTGGCGGCCACGACGAACGCGATCAGATAGACGGCCCCGACTCCGCGTTCGAGTACCAGCCTGCCGAACCAGTATTCAGGTGCCGTGAACCATCCCATGCCCGCAACTCCCCGGACGATGGACGTTCAGCCCCACCACCGCGGGCATACCCAACGTAGCAGCTCGCGACCAGCGGCCGTGCCCGCGTCTAGGCGGATTGGTCACGCCACTCACCGGCAGCTATGCGCCTGTTGAGCCAGGGGTCCGACAACACCACACGGGTGGCGCATTCCCGTTGGCCGCAACTGCACGTGCCCTCGGCGCGGGGTTGATGGAGTTCGCGCAGCTCGGCGGCCAGTCGAATTGCCTCCTCGAGACGGAAGCGCAGCTGCGCCTCATGGTTTTCGGCCATCGCCAGGTCGTTGCCCTGATGCATCACGCACGGAGGGCACGGTGTTTGCGGGGCCTGGTCGACGAACGCCCCGACGCGCAGCTGTGCGCGGGTGTGATCAAGTCGGCAGCACCTGCAGGTAAACGTGTCCATCGCCTCTGCCTGGTTGAGGTCCACCGGCAATTACCGGTCACCTCAACGGTGGCAGATACCGAAGTGCGTCCGGTGCCAACACGCCGGACACGACACCAGCGCGACTCGGCGAGTTGCGGATCCCGAAGGTGCATGGCGTCGAACAGACCTGCTGGTCAATTCGCATTTTGTTTTGGTTGAACACCGGTGCCGCAGATCGAAATGGAGTAGTGAACTACGTGTGCATCCCTGCGCTTCACCCACGCAGACTCTGTCCATGGCGGAGCGTCTACGTTCCCGGCCGCGCCACACCACGCGGCACCCGAACCTGAATGTGCGTGCCGTAAACGGCCGCATGGGTTCTCGAAGGTGACCGCCGCCCAGCCCCCGGCTGATCCCCGTCGGCGGTCGATCATCAGCCCGCTGGCGTCCGGGGACGCCGAAAATCCTCCTCCGGGAGCATCACGGATGGTTCTCGCCGACGAACAGGGCCGCCGCGTTGTTCTCGTCGAACTCCGCTTGGACCCGGGCGCGGATCCTGGATCGGTACGGGCCGACTTTCTTGCCTTCTTCGGGGAGGTCTTTCCGGCAGCGGACGCGCCGCCGGCGCCGACGCCGGTCGCCGGACACTACATGCGGTGCGTGCTGACCCCGGATGAGATGACCCGCCTGGCACAGGGAGGTGCCTCTCCCACTGCCGCATCTATTGCGCGGGCACGTCAGCTCATCTACCACGTGTGGCCGGATCTGGTGATCGAGGCCCATCTGGACCGCTCTGTGACGACCATCAAGGCCGACGCCGCCGCGCGCACGTTCGGGTGTTATGGCGCCGGTGTGGTGTGGGCTGTCCTGGACTCCGGCATCGACGCCAAGCATCCCCACTTCGCCGCCAACCACACCTTGACGGCCGCCGCGGTCAAACACTTGCACCGGGACTTCACGATCCCCTCCTCCCCCGGCGCCCCGCGTGCGCCGCTGACCGATGGCTACGGTCACGGGACCCACATCGCCGGGATCATCGCCGGCGAGATGCCAAGCGACCCGACGATCTTGCGGATCGCCTGTGACGAACCGACTGCCCAGGGTTTGCCGCAGTGGGCGTCTCGCACCTTGGCCGAGGGCACCAGCCTCTCCGGGGTTGCCCCGAAAGCCAACCTGGTCAGCCTCAAGGTCCTCGACGACAGTGGGCGCACGCTGTCAAGCGTGGTCCTCGAGGCACTCGCCTACGTGCGCAAGGTCAACGGCGAGGGCCGCGATCTGCGCATCCACGGGGTGAACCTTTCCCTGGGCTGTCCGTGGCCACCGACCGAATTCGCTGCCGGTCAAAGCCCGCTGTGCCGAGAGCTCGACCTGCTGACGGGTATGGGTGTGGTCGCGGTCGTCAGCGCAGGCAACGCCGGCGCGACCGGGGCGATGGCTGGCATCGGCGGCGACGTGTACGGGCAGCTGTCCACGATCACCGATCCCGGCAACTCCGCTACCGCGATCACCGTCGGATCCGTGCACCGCTACCGGCCACACACCTACGGCGTCACCTTCAATTCATCGAAGGGCCCGACGCTCGATGGTCGCACGAAGCCCGACCTTGTGGCACCCGGCGAACTGATCACCTCGGCAGCCACCGGGCAACTCGTCGCGGGCGTCCCGCCGCTTCAGCCAAGCGCCCATGATCCGCCGCACCTGGCGCGTTACCGTGAAGACAGCGGAACGTCGATGTCGGCGGCACACGTCTCCGGGGCGGTCGCCGCGTTTCTGTCCGCACGCACCGAGTTCATCGGTCAGCCGCAACAGGTCAAGCAACTTTTCGTCAGCACCGCCACCGACCTCGGGCGCCATGAGTTCTTCCAGGGTGCCGGGCTGATTGATCTCATGCGCGCCATGTCCACCGCCTAGATCAAAGGGGCCTCGTGACCAATATCCAGGGATTGCCCTACTACGAAGTCGATTTCAATGCCGACGGCACGCTCAACACCGCGACTGGAGGGGGTGACGGGGGGCTGCCGTCGGCCGTGAGCGCCGGCGGGATCACCGACCTGTTTGTCCTGTCGCACGGCTGGAACAGCGGTCTCGATTCGGCCAGAGACCTCTACCGGGCGATGTTCGGGCTGCTGGCCGAACAGCTCGGCGTGCACCTGTCGACAAGTGCCGGCGTCGGGGTGATCTGGCCGTCGCTGCTGTTCCCCGATGACGACCCGGCCACCGTGCCCGCGGTGCCGTCCACCGGCGCTGAACTGGCCGCGGCGCTCGCCCCCGCCTTCCCCAGCCAGCAGTCGCAGCTGAGCACAATGGGGAGTCTGCTCGACCAGCAGCCCCAAGACCCGCACGCACTGACCCAATTCCACGATCTAGCCACGGGTTTGGTGACCACGCCCCCACAGGGCGTCGAGGACACCGGAGAAGCCGCCCTGATGACGGCGGACACCGCGACCGCGTTCGGGCACGCCGCCGCGATGGCAGGCCCGTCCAGCTCAGGCAACGCCGAGGGGATCGGCAACCCCTTCGCCGGGCTCTGGGCCGGAGCACGGGAAGTGCTGCGCACAATGAGCTACTACGAGATGAAAAACCGCGCGGGGGTCGTGGGCCAGCACGGTCTCGGCCGCATGCTGGCCGGCCTGACCGGTCCGGGCGGAGCACCGCGAGTTCATTTGATGGGTCACAGTTTCGGCGCCCGGCTGGCGGCCTATAGCCTCGCCGGTCTGCGCGATGACCAAAGCGGCCATGCCAGCCCGGTCAAGTCGCTGACCCTGATTCAGGGGGCGTTCTCCCACTTCACATTTGGGTCACCGCTGATGTTCGATCCGACCCGATCCGGTGCCCTCACCACTGACGGCAACCGAGTCGACGGCCCGCTGCTGGCGACGTTCAGCAGCGCGGACCGGGCCGTGGGATGGTGGTATCCGACGGCGAGCATGCTCGCCAACGAAGATAGTGAATCGGCGGCCGACCTCACCTACCGCTGGGGCGCTATGGGCCACGACGGATATCAGCAGAACCCGTCCCCCGCCGCCGTCGTGCTCGCCGCTGCAGGGAAGCCCTATGACTTTCGGCCCGGCATTTTCTACGACCTGGATGCCAATGCCGTTATCTGCAATGCCCTTTCACCCTTCAGCGGCGCACACAGCGACATCCGCCACCCCGAGATCCTGTGGGCGGTGCTCTCGGCGGCGGGGCTCGGCTAGTGCGAGGCGCGCCTCACGCAGCTTGCGCGCACGTAATCACCGCAACTCCGCGATGACGTTCGCGACGGTCTCCGCGAGAGGCGCCGGGACACTCAAGTAAGTCACCCCATAGCTGTCGCGGTAACCCCGTAGTGTGTCGGCCATTTCGCGGGCCGACCCCGACAACACACCGGGGAGCGCCAGCAGTTCCCGGTCGGACAACCCGGGAACGAAACGGCGAACCATCGACAGATCCGGAACCGGCGAGTCCTGTCGGCGCAGCGGTGATCGACAGGTTCAACTCCACGTCGTCGAAACGATCGCCGGCTGCCCGGCGGACCACGGCGATGCGCTCGGCAAGTGGATCAGGGCCCGTGGTCCCTGCGGGGGGTGCCGGTGAGTCCGATGACCTCGGCGTGCCGCGCGGCCACACCGAGGACTTTCTCGCCACTGCCGGCGATCAGGATCGCCACGTCGGGCAGTTCACGCTTGAGGTGGAGGTGATGTGTTCGAGGTGGCGGATGCGGCCCGCTGCGCTCGGGAACGGAAGCTCGGCCGCCTCGAACTCTTCACGCACGTAGCCGGCACCAAGACCGAGTTCCAGCCGCCCGTCCGTTAACTGGTTGACCGTGGCGCCATCTCGCGCGAGAAGGGCCGGCTTGTAGAAGCCCGCGTTGAGCACATAGGTGCCCAGTCGCAACGTCGTCGCCTCGGCCGCGGCGAGCAGCACGGGCAGCGGTGCGGACGTGTCGAGGTGGTCGCGGATGAGCAGAACATCGAATCCCATACCCTCGTACCGGGCGGCGGCATCGGCGATGGCGGCCCGTGACCCAGTGCCAGGAATGCTGACCCCGAACCGGAAAGCTCTGCTCACCAGGCAACCTCCGTATCACCGAGCGACGGCCCCGCGCTCCCCCAGGGTAGCGACCGCCGTCGGTTGTGCGCGTATGCCGCTTGACCGATCAGACTGGGTTGATCTGTTCGAGATTGCGGCCGGTGGTGCGCGGTCCCGTCAGCGCGATGACCGCGATCGTGATGGCGAGTGCGGCAACAACGACAGCGAACATGGCTGCGGCACCGTAGTTTTCCAGCACCGGGATCAGGATGAACGGCAAGGCGCCACTGGATTACCTGGACAGGGAGTACGTCAAACCCACCGCCGTTGCGCGCACGTCTGTCGGAAAGATTTCCGCCTGATAGACGTGATAGACGTTGGAGAACACGTTGCTCGTCGCGGTGGTCAGGAACCCGAACAGGACGATGAGCGCGGAATTGTCGACGGTGGCGAACATCAGGCCGAACACCGCCATCGCGGCCACGGTCGCCATCACCAGGAATTTGCGCTCGAACCTCTTCAGCAGCGGGATCGCCAGCACGGACCCGATCGGGTAGCCGAGGTAAGACAGCGCGGTAAACAACAGCGACGACGTCACGTCATAGCCACGATTGACCAGGACCAGAGCCGCGAGTGTGCCGAACCCGTAGTAGCCGAACGACTGGAAAACATGAAAGACACACAGCATCGCCAGCCGCTCACGGTATGGCGAAACCCGGAGCCGCCGAAGCGGACTCGTGACGTGGGTGGCCTGCGTCGCTATGGCAGGCGGAGCGGCGCTGACATCGTCGTGGGGCCTTTTGCGCCCCGCACCGTCAGATCCGAAGGCACGCAGGGCGTCGCATGCTTCCTCGGCTCGCCCGACGCCTGCAAGCCATCGTGGTGACTCGGGCAGACCTCGCCGCAGGAGCGCCACACAGACCGCACCAACGGAGCCGATCAGCAGTAGGAGCCGCCATCCCGCGACCCCGAACAGGGTGTGTTGGTGCAGGCCCAGCGACAGGAATCCGAGCACGGGAACGGCGATGAACGAACACGTGTACGCCCACGCCGACAGCCGCCCGCGATCCGACTTCGGAAGAACGTCCGACAAATAGGCGTCGGCGACCGGGTATTCGGCACCCACGCCGACGCCGGCCGGCAAGCGCGTTCCGACCAGAAACCACGGATTCGGCGCAAAGGCGCCGACCAGGCTCCACACCGAGAACCACACGAGGTTGAACAGAAAAGCACGCCGGCGCCCCATCCGGTCTGCGAGTCGACCGAACACCGCCGCGCCGATGAACATCCCCAGAAACGAGGAGGCGAGCAACAATTTGAGGGCGGTGCCGCCAGGCCATACCGCGTCTTGAGCGCCGTAGCGATCGTGCTGGACAAGAAGATCTCGTAAACCTCGAAGAAGAGCCCGAGCCCGATGGCGGCGACCACTCTGCGATGGAGCGGTCCGATCGGCAGGTGGTCCAGGCTTCGCCCGACGTCAGTCAGCAGGGCTTGGTGGTCTGGTGAGGGTGTGGTGGACACCGTCTCTTTGCTCCAGCCTGGCGACATGGCGTGTGCCGATGTCAGTAGAGCATGTCGGTGAGGAAATCGGCGCCACCGTACATGCCGGACCAGCGGGGCAAATTCGCCAGCATCCAGGCGGCCGCCTACAATTTGCTGCCTAGAACCATGAGCCCGAATAACCCTTGGCGCCATCCTTTCCTCGTGCCGCGTGTCGAAAAGCCGCGCGCGGAAGGCCGCTTTCACCTTGCTAACGGGCGGCGACTTGGCTACGCCGAATACGGCGACCCCTCAGGCGCGGTGGTGCTGTGGTTCCACGGCACGCCTGGCGGTCGAAGACAGTTCCCCCTGCTCGGTCGCCGCGCCGCCGAAAAGCTGGGCCTGCGCGTCGTACTTGTGGAGCGGCCTGGCAGTGGCCTGTCCGACCCGCACGTCTACGAGGCGGTAGCCGACTGGGCCACCGACGTCGCTCTGGTGGCCGACGCGCTGGGCGCCGAGCGGCTGGCCATCGTGGGTTTGTCGGGCGGCGGCCCCTACGCCCTCGCCTGTGCCGCGGTGCCACCACTGGCGGGTCGGGTCGCCGCCGTGGGCGTCCTGGGTGGCGTGGTGCCATCGGTTGGGCCGGATGCCACCGCTACCGGCGTCATCGATTTGGCTCGCCGCTTCGCGCCGATACTGTCAGGCCTGCGCCGGCCGTTGGCCGCCCTGGTATCCGGGCTAGTGCTGCCGATCGTGCCCTTCGGGCACTACGCGTGCCGCGCCTACGCCAGCACAACGCCCCAGGGCGATCAGCGGGTCCTCGCCGACCCGGAAATGGAGGGGATGTTCCTCGACGACCTCGTCCTCGTCGCCAGGGGTCGGTTCCAAGCCATTGTCGATGATGTGCGCCTGTTCGGGCGCGACTGGGGCTTTCGCCTGGCCGACGTCAAGTCGCCCGTTGTGTGGTGGCACGGCGACGCCGACCATATTGTGCCGCTCGACGCGGCGCGGGCGGCAGCCGCGACCTTGCCTGACGCCGAGCTCGTCTTGCGCCCCGACGAGAGCCACCTAGGCGGCTTCGCCGCGGTCGAGGAGGTCCTCGGGTTCGTCCGTTCGCTTCTCTGAACCACCACGGATCGCCAGCCGTCGATACGGCGCCGCAAACCTTGAAGCTAATTGGCAGCTGGGCCGATCACAGGCGCAAACGGCCGCGCGTCGCCCGGTGCGAGTGGTAGACCAATCCCATGCTGGGTGCGCGCGTCGCAGGCGCGTCCCCTACTATCCAGAATGGGCCGGCTCGGGCCCTCACCCTTGTTACTGTGACGAACGGCCGGCGGCATGACGACTCGAGCGCTAGGTAGCGCCGCACTGGGTGCGAGGAGTCGAAATGACATTCTCAAGATCGTCGTCAAGATCTCCATCTCATTGTCGCTGCTGTTGTGCGCGGGCGCCCACCCGGTTTTCGCCGGTTCTGAGCCGCCGGAAAAGCTTGAGCTAGCACAGAATTGGAAGTTATCCCCCGCGGGAGGGCTATCCGCGAACGGCGCGGCGATCTCTCTTCCGGAGTACGACGACTCGGCCTGGTACAAGGTCCATCGAATGCCGGCGACCGTCCTCGAGGTCCTCCGCGAGAACAACCTCTATCCCAATCTGTACGTCGGCAAGAATCTCGTCGATGAAGTGCCCCAAGATCTCTACAAGCAGGATTGGTGGTACCGCGCGACGTTTACCGCGCCAGAGGGGCGCACGACCTACCAGCTGGAGTTTCCAGGAATTAATTACCGTGGCGAGATCTGGTTGAACGGCCATCTGGTGGCCGACAACGACCAGGTTGTCGGCATGTATAACGCTCACGAGCTCGACGTGACGCCATGGATCCTGCCCGGAACATCGAACACTCTTGCGGTCAAGGTCACGCCGGAGCGAGCGCTTCAGGACATCGACGGTGTCGAACTGGCTGACAGTTGGTACGACTGGATCAACTGGAATTTTCTCGGCTACCAAGGGCCGGGAAAGAATCCCGCAAATGGAAACTCCTTTGTTCCCGACCGTAACGCCGGAATCTGGAAACCGGTGTACCTGAAAGCCACAGGCGCAGTGGAACTTGGCGCGGCCCTGGTGAATTCGGAGCTTCCGCTACCGCGGACCGATTCAGCCCGTCTCACGATTCGCGCGAACATACACAACTACTCCACGCAGCCTGTCCGTGGTGTCCTCCGTGCGACAATCACACGTCCCGGTAAGCCCAGTGTTCAGGTGTCGCAGCCGATCAAACTTTCCGGCAACCAGAACCAGCCCGTCACGTTCACACCCGACAAATTCGCGCAGTTGACGGTCAAAAACCCCGACCTGTGGTGGCCCTACACGATGGGCGCGCCCAACCTCTACAACCTTCGGCTGGACTTCCTGGTGAACGGCCAGGTGAGCGATACTACCGACGTCCGTTTCGGCATCCGGACGGTTACGCAACATCGGGACGAAGGAGCCGCGCCAAACGGCGGAGACTTCTATCTGACGGTCAACGGCAAAGACTTCCTGGTGCGTGGTGCGACGTACACGCCCGACCTGCTCTTCAAGTACGACCCCGACCGCGAAACCGCAATACTGCGGTATGCCAAGGATCTCGGCCTCAACATGCTGCGACTGGAGGGCAAGCTCACCAGCGAACACCTCGTCGAGAAAGCCGACGAGCTAGGCATTCCACTGATGTTCGGCTGGATGTGCTGTAACCAGTGGGAAAAGTGGGACCAATGGAGCGAAGAAGACCAGCAAGTGGCACAGGACAGCCTGCGCTCTCAAATCCTGATGCTTCGTGATCACGCTTCCGTCTTCGTGTGGGCCAACGGCAGCGACGGGTTGGCCCCGCCTCCCATCCGCGCGAAATACAACGCGATCCTGCGGTCCCTGGACTGGCAGAACGCGACCGTGGACACGGTCTCGACCCTTGCCAAAGACAACAACGGCGCGCCGGAATGGGACGGCATCGACATGGCAGGGCCGTACAGCTGGCGACCACCCTCGTATTGGTTCAGCGGACGCTACGGGGCCACTTCGGGCGCTACGGCCGAACAGGGCGACAACGAGCACATCCCCCCGTTCGCCAGCTTGAGGAAGTTCATTCCGCCCGAACGACTGTGGCCAATAAACGACACGTGGTATTTCCATGCCGGCTCTGACCCGCATAACTCCAAACTGGCCAACATTCAGCGAGCGGTGAATTACCGGTACGGACCGTCCGATAATGCGGAGATGTTTGCAGAAAAGGCTCAGTTGGCGCACTACGAGTCGACCCGCGCCCAGTTCGAGGCGTTCGCCGCCAACGGGTGGGCCAGCCATAAGATGACGATCTACTGGATGCTGAACAACCACTGGCCGTCCTTCTTCGGAAACCTCTTCGATTACTACTTGCGGCCTGGGGGGGCCTATTTCGGCGCCAAGAAAGGTCTACGGCCCCTGTCGGTTGTCTTCGATTCTTACGCGACCGGCGATCATCGCCAGGCGAAAATCTCGGTGGTCAACCAGACCCAGAGCGACCAGCAAGACTTGCGAGTGCGCGTTCGCGTTTACGACCTGGACGGCGACGTGCGCGACGACCGCGCAGCGGACAACATCAGCGTGACGTCCGGGGCGGCCGTTGAAGCCATGACCTTGCCTCCCGAGGCCCAGGACTCGGGCGTCTTCTTCGTTCGCTGCCAATTGCTCGACAAAACCGGCAACGTCCTCGCGGAGAATGTCTATTGGCAGTCACAGCAGCCAGACGACCTCGGCGACCCGAGCAATGATCAGCCCTTCGACCTTCGCCAGGCGAGCTGGGCGGACATGACCCCTCTCAACTACATGGCGCCTGTTCCACTGGACGTCACTGCCCGACAGACCTTTGATGACGGCAACAGCGGCGTCGTCATACGCCTACACAACCCCACGCAACACGTCGCGTTCTTCGAGCGGGCCGAAATCATGTCCGCACCGGGGGGCGAGGAGATCTTGCCGATCGAGTACAGCGACAACTATGTGACGGTTTTTCCCGGCGAGACGGTAGAGGTCCACGGTGTGAAACCAACCGCAGGGCAGACCGCGAATTGGGTGCGGGTCTCGGGATACAACACGCCGCCGGTTGTGGTGCCGATCAGTTAACCTCCCAGGCTCGAGGTGGGGCATCGCACCGTCGATTGTCGCAATCATCAAGCGTGCCAACGGCTCGGAGGGCACGCTGAGAACGTCGCGCCTACTGACAGACCACCGAACGAAAGCCGGTCATGAGCGAGATCGCGGTAGCCCCCTCACGCCACGGTCCGTTTCCGGGCCGGCTCGAGGCGGAACTCATCGCCGCCTACATGGCAGCCACCGGTGACGACACCGTCACCGCGTTGACGGGCCAGGCCGTGCCCGCGGTCTTTCCCGTGATCCTGGCATTCCGTGCGCAGCAAGCAGCCAATGCGGACCTGCCGGCAGCCGCTTGGCGGCAGGCCCAGGGCGGGGTGCACGGCGAGCACGACATCGTGTTGCATCGCCCGTTGATCCCTAACGAGTCGCTAGACACCTGGTCGGAAATTTCGGCAGTGCGGACGACTCGGGCGGGCACTCAAGTTGTTCTCCGCATTGAACAGATCGATGCCCACGGCGCGGTGGCTGCCGAACAATGGTGGACCACAGTCCTGGTCGGTTTGCGCGCGATGGCGGATCTGGGACCGACGCCCAACGATCATCGGTTCCCCGATTGGGCCAGAAGCAATCCCATCGGGTCGGCGACCCAGCACATCGACGACGACGTGGCCCACCGTTACGCCGAGGTGTCCGGTGACTGGTCGGCGCACCACTTCGATATCAATGCGGCGCGGGCCACTGGCGTCGACTTCCTATTCACCCACGGCTTGTGCACGATGGCGATATGCACCCATCGCCTCCTCACACTCATCGGCGTGGGTGACCCCGGGCGGGTTCGCCGGGTGGCGGTGCGGTTTGCGTCGCCGACACCTCTTGGCGCTGACCTGACGGTCAATGCCTACCGCGTCGACGAGCAGTCGTTCGCGTTCGAGGCGACCTGCGGAAGCGCCACCGTCATCACCCATGGGAGATTGGAGCTGAGGTCATGACCGGTCTGGACATCGGTGTCTATGTGCCCCAGATGGGATTCTCGTATCAGGATGTTCTGCATCGCGCTCTGCGCTGTGAGGAGCTGGGCATCCGCTCGTTGTGGCTATACGACCATTTGTACGGCCCCGGGGTTCCCGAGATCTCCTCGCTCGAGGCGTGGACACTGGCTACTTCGCTGCTGAGCCGCACTGAACGCCTCCGTGTCGGACATATGGTGTTGTGCAATCAGTTTCGCCACCCGGTCGTGCTGGCCAAGATGGCGACCACTCTCGACCAGATTTCGGCGGGCCGGTTGGAGTTCGGTATCGGCAGCGGCTCCATCCAAGACGAGCACCATAGGACGGGCCTGGAATGGGGAACTTTCGCTGAGCGGTCCGAGCGGTTGGCAGAAACGCTGGAGATCTTGCACCAGGCCTTCGCGAACGAGGTGATCGACTTCGCGGGCAAGCATTACACCGTCAGGTTGATGCCGATCGTCCCGGGACCCGTACAGCGGCCCCGTCCCCCGATCATCGTTGGAGGGGCTGGGGAGAAGTACACCCTGCCGTTGGTCGCGCGCTACGCCGACGTGTGGAATGTACCCACCTACGCGCTTGGCGAGCTCGAGCACAAATTGTCGGTGCTGCGATCGAATTGCGAAGACATCGGCCGTGATCCCGCCACCATTGTGCTGTCGGTCGAAGCGGTCATGGCGCTTGCACCTGATGACGCGTCGCTGCCGAAGGTCCGGCAGATCGCCGAGCGGCGGTTTGGTGGACCCGGGTTCGGTCTGCACGAAGGCGGGCTCATCGGCACACCGGAGGCCATCGTGGACCGGCTGAAGGAACTGCAAGCGCTCGGTTTTCAGCAGGTCGTGTTGTTCACCCATGACCGGGGATCAGACGAAACGCTCGAACTACTGGCGTCGACGGTGATGGCCGAGCTCTGAGCGCTGTAGCGCAGACTACTTCGGGTTGGATCGATGTGCTCAGGTGGCGATCATGGCGAGACTGCGGTCCCAGAGCTCGCGGGCAAGTTCGGGATCGTATGCCTGGGGGTTCGCTTTCGAGATCCGTTGTCTGGAGTAGTACTTGCCGGACTGCCAGTCGATGCCCGGCTTGCCTGAGGCCAGCCAGACGAGCTGGTCTGCGCCGCGCTCCGCGGGCGGCCAAGCTCGCCCCACTGGTGTGTTCAGCATGAAGGTGAGAAACCGTGACCCCGAAGCCGGGCCGAAGTTGGATTTGACGTAGCCGGGGTGAAACGCGGCCGCGGAGAGCCCGGCGTGATGGTATCGCCTGTGCAACTCATTGCTGAACAAGATCACCGCTAGCTTGCTCAGGGCGTAGGCCTTGCTGGGGGAGTGGAGGTGTGTGTTGAGCAAGTCGTCGATGGTGATCTTGCGGAGCAGCTTCTGAGACGAGCTGGAGGTGTTCAGGACGGCAGCGCGGGAATCGATCAGGAGATCCAACAGCTGGTTGGTGAGAAGAAAAGGGGCCAGATAGTCGATCTGATACGTCTTCTCATAGCCGTCGACGGTCATTTCGAGTTTGGCATTCATGCCGCCGGCATTGTTGGCCAACACATCAATTCGGGGATACTCCGAGCGCAGACTCAGTGTCAGTGCTCGCACCTGCGACAGGTCAGCGAAGTCGGCGACGAACCAGTCGGCGCCCAATTCCGTGGCCAGGGCTCGGGTCTTACCCTCCGCCCGGCCAATCACAACGACCTTTTCACCGTCTTGACAGAGTCTGCGCGACGCGGCCGCGCCAATGCCGTCGCTGGCGCCCGTGATGACAATCGTTCTGCGCGTCACTATCACCTCGACGTGGCCGATCCGGCGCGCCCGATGCGGGGCGCGAGCCGGTGCAGATCATAGCCTTCGCCCAGGCCGCCCACATGGAATCTATGCCGGGCCCCACGGCACGGCGCCCGCGATATAGCCGCAGAGCAGCACGATCGCCCACGCGGCCAGCACAACGGAAACCGCTAACTCAGTGCGCTTTCGTTGATCACCCACGTTGGGTGTGCTCGGCGCGGCCATGCTTCACACCTGCTGCCAACGCCACGGCGCAGTGCCTGAATTCCCGCGCCGACGGGGCGGACCCCAGTCCCCCGCTGGCTATAGCCCGTGCAGCTTCTGAAGCCGCGCGAGCAGGACTTCGATGTCCGGCTCGGATTGCGGGCCGGGTGGCGCGCCCAGCGGATCGCTAGTCGGGTCGCCGAGCAGCACGCGCGCCACGTTGCTGACGCCGTAACGCAGCGCGTCGAGGTCGTAACCGCCTTCGAGCGCGAAGACGATGTTGCCCCCGCAGAACCGCTGCGCCATGCGCAGCAATTCGCCAGCGAGGTGCGAATAGCCTGTCAAGGTCAGCCGCATTCCGGCGAGGGGGTCCGCCCAATAGGCGTCGAACCCCACGGACACGAGGATCAACTGTGGGCGGAAGCGATCGGCGGCGGGCCAGATGATGTGGTCGAAGACCGCGGCGTAATTTGCGTCGCCGCTTCCGGCCGGCAGTGGGATATTGACCGTGAAACCCTCGCCCGGCCCTATGCCGATGTCGGTTGCGGCGCCGGTGCCGGGATAGAACGGATACTGGTGCGTCGAGATGTACAGCACCGATGGATCGTCGTAGAACATCGCTTCAGTGCCATTGCCGTGATGGACGTCGTAGTCGACGATCAAAACACGCTCGATCGCGTAGTGGGTCCGAGCGCAATGCGCGGCGATGGCGACGTTGCCGAGCAGGCAGAACCCCATGGCATGGTCCGGCATCGCGTGATGCCCCGGCGGCCGAATTGCCGCCAACCCATTGGTTGCCGCCCCACTGAGTACTCGGCCGACCGCATCGACCGCGCCGCCGGCCGACAACATCGCGATTGCCAATGCATCTGTGCCCGCATACGTGTCGGCGTCGAGAAACGTGGTGCGCGGCGCCGCGCTGATGCGACGCAGCAGGTCAAGATAGGCGGCGGTGTGGACGGCCAGCACCAAATCGGTGTCAACGACTTGGGCCTGCAGCGACTGCATCCGCCCGGCCAAGCCGCTTTCATCCAAGCCGCGCCAGATCACGCGGATGCGGTCTGCCCGTTCGGGGTGTCCGGGAAAATCGTGTTCGCCATAACGCGGATGCGTCACGTAGATCGTCGTCGGCGCTGCCATTCCGCGATGGTAACGCCGCCGGGCGGCGCACAAGCCAGGCTCGGCGCGTTGCTTTCGAGAAATGAAACGATGTGTGCGGCTTGCTATTCAAGCAAACTCGCCGCGGCACTGCGCCTAGAATGGTGGCCGGAACCTCGAGTCGGCCAAGGCTGTGGCCATGCCGCTGCCGATCGGGCCGTGTTGATCGAACAGCGTGGCAACCCCGGTGGCGATGCCGTCGTGGCTGTAATGGGTCAGCGCCGCCAATCCGATCTCGGGCCCGTCGGGTAGCCGAGTCAGCGCCAGCGTGTAGTCGACGTTGATGAACCGCATACCGCCTGTGCCCCAGTGAGTCAGCGGATTCGTCACATCCCCGGCCATCGCGGCTCGGGTAAACGGGCTCAGCGGTTCATTCTCGATGAGCGGCTTGGTCTCCCTGACCCATGCGTGTTTCGGCCCGGACACGTGCTCCCATTCGATGACACCGTTGCGCGAGCCTCCCGTATCGGGACCCCATCCGTGGGCCTGGACGAAAAACGGCGAGTTGTTCGGCTCGCGATCCTGCTCAGTTCGCAACGGCGGCATGGTGACTGGGGCGGACCACACCTGCTGGTCGGGCTGCGCGCCGCGCCGAAGAAATACCGCGCTCGCCCGGGCGACAACGGTGTCACCCTGGGTCAGCACGGCTTCGGCAAGTCGGATCCGCCGTCCATCCCGCGTGACGTTGGCCGAGACTTGTACGGGTTCCAGCGCCGTGGCACGAAAGAGGTCCACGGTTAACCGCGCGGGTTGCATGTCCGGATCGCCGGCGGCGCGTTCGATCGCCCAACCCAGGATTCCGCCCACGACATGTCCCGCCATGGTTTGCTCCCACGGACCCTGAGCGATCCAGGTTGGTGCATAGCTTTCGCCGTCGGGCACGAGGTACGCCGTCACGTCGCGTACGTCGGAGACAGCGGCGGGCGTTACACGGTCTTCGGCCATCGCGTCACGATAGCGGCGGCCCGCGAGACCCGCTCGACAGGCTCAGCCGTCCTCATCAGTTTGCGGCTCGCGACGCTCCCCCGGTATTTGGGCCGGCCGGTAATCTGATTCTCCCGAAGTGCGACCAGCGGTCGACAGAAAGTGTGGAGGAACCATGACGGCCCCGAGGTCGGTGAGAGAACTGTTCGATCAGCTGGGATTGCGCGAGGTGCCGTCGGGTGACGGCAGCCTGATCCTGGAGATGCCCGTCGACGAGCGAGTTGTCAACACCGCCGGCGGCCTTCAGGGTGGACTGATCGCCACAATGGCCGACGTGGCGGCGGGCCAGCTGGCAGCTCGAAGCACGCCGTTCGGCAACGCAATCGCGACCACCGACCTATTCATACGGTACTTGCGACCCATCAAGATTGGGCCGGCGCGCGCAGTTGCCACGATTCTGCGCACCGGGCGGCGGTCCGTCGTTGTCCAGGTCGACATATTTCGGGGCAATGACCGCGCGGTGGCCGCAACCGCGACCGTGAACTTCGCCGCCATCGGGCAGCAAGATTGATATAGCGCACGGGAGGCGCGCAGGCGACGACCGCATGATCACCGTCGGGTCGAATCGTGTACGGCCGCTGCGTCGCTCGTAGCGCTGAGCGCGCGCAGAAGCAGATGCATCGCCACGGTCGTCGAGCGATCACGGATGTCGGCGCGATTGCCGGGCAGCCGAACGCTGCGAGTGAGCGTGGGGCCGTCGGCAAGCATCACGCTAAAGCAGACCGTTCCAACCGGCTTCTCGTCGCTGCCGCCACCGGGACCCGCGATCCCCGTGATCGCGATCGCCGTGTCCGCACCGAACCGGTGCAGCGCGCCCTCGGCCATCGCCTCCGCCACAGGCTCGGACACCGCCCCGTGCGTCTCGATCAGCGCCGGTTCCACGCCGAGCAGCTCGACCTTCGCCTCATTGGCGTAGGCAATCACCCCGCCGGCGACATAGGAGGATGAACCTGGCCGCTCGGTCAGCCGCGCCGCCAGGAGCCCCGATGTGCAGGATTCTGCCGTGGCAATCCGGCGCTCGGCCAGCAGCTGTGCGACCTGATCGTCCACGCGTGAGCCGTCTTCTGAGAAGATCTCCCGCCCATGGCGTTCGCGCAGCAGCTCCATCAGCTGCGCGTACACCTGCGCGGCCTCGGGCTCGTAGCGGGTGACCATCTCGATTTCGCCCCGCCCCAGGCACGTCGTGATCTCGAGTCGTTCGAAACCGGAAACCCGTTCTTCGGCGTCGCGCAGGGTGTCGGCGAGACCCGATTCGGGTAGCCCAAACATCCGCACGGTGTCCTGGCGGTACTGGGTCCGGCCGGCGATCGCGTCCTGCACCGCCTGCGTCTGCACCGCGGGGCGCCACATCGGCTGAAGCTCGCGCGGCGGCCCGGGCAGCACAACGATCGTCGGCTTCCCGGAAACGACTACTCCGGGAGCGGTTCCCACCGGATCGATGACGTAAGCGCCGGCGGGAATCATGGCCTGCTTTCGGTTGGCTACGCGTACGGCATCGAAGTCGACGCCGGTGAAGTGCGCCATGAGACGCCTGAGGATGTCGGCGATCTTTTCCTCGAGCTCAGAGTCCAGCACCAGTTCGCGGCGGCAGAAGCGCGCGACGATCGCGACCGTCATGTCGTCGGCGGTCGGTCCAAGTCCGCCGCTTGTGACGATGAGGTCCACACCCTCGTCTGTCAGAAAGCGCAGCTGGGCTTCGATGTCACGCGGCCTGTCGCCGCAGATCGTGATGTGCGCGAGCTCGACGCCGAGCTCGAGGAGGCGGTCGGCGATCCACGGACCGTTCCGGTCCTGGACGCGCCCGGTCAGAACCTCGGTCCCCGTCACAACGATCCCCGCGCGTGCGCTCACTGAGAAGAGATTACGCATGGTCGAGCGCGGCAATGCGAGACGATATGTCGATGATCGAGGTAGAGGTCCGTCAGGCGGACATCACCAAGCTCGAGGTGGACGCGATCACCAATGCAGCCAACACGCGACTCAAGCACGGCGGCGGCGTGGCGGCGGCGATCGCGCGCGCCGGCGGGCCGGAGGTGCAGCGCGAGTCCGATGAGAAAGCGCCGATCGGCCTCGGCGAGGCCGTCGAGACCACAGCCGGCGACATGCCGGCGCGCTACGTGATCCACGCCGCGACGATGGAGCTCGGCGGGCCGACCTCGTCCGAGATCATCGACCACGCGACCCGCTCCACCCTGCGGAGGGCCGACGAGCTAGGCTGCCGCTCCCTTGCGCTGGTGGCGTTCGGCACCGGCGTTGGTGGTTTCCCGCTTTAGGAGGCGGCGCGGCTGATGGTCGCCGCCGTTCGCAGCCACCGGGCTCGCTCGCTCGAGCGGGTGGTGTTCGCCGTGCACGGCGATGCGGCAGAACAAGCGTTCCGGGGTGCGGTCGAGGCTTGACCCGTTGACGGGCGTGCGGTTGTTGCACGCAAGCGCAAAAACGCTGCAACAAGCTCACTTTCGGCGAACGAGCCGCTATGTGAGAGGATTTGCGTATCGCAACACCGCACCGGCGCGGCAGGACTGTGAGCTGGGCCACACACCAATGCTCCTCAATTCGGTGTGTCGGCTGGTGCCATATCACGCTGAGAGAACCTGGACATGTCTGGAGCCCCCATGTGCGCCCAAGGATCGCCTGGACCCCGCTCTGCCGGATCGCGCATCGAAGCGGTGCTCACCTGGCTCGGCGGCGGAGACTGGCGCGAGCTCGCGGAGCGTCACGAGCGGTCCAGCCACGCGGTCGTCGGCGTGGTCGTGCTGCTCGACGGCGCGCTGGCCTGGCTGGTCGCGGGTATCGCCCTGACAGGGTCGACACACCGGCCGGTACCGGCGATCCTGGCGGCCGCCCTCACCTTCGGCCTTCTCGTCGGCGCGGTGACCCGCGCGATCGCCAGTGGCCAGACGCGGGACTGGCCCGGAATCGTGGGACGTGGTGCCGTCGCGCTGGCTGTCGGCGTCGTTGTCGGAGAGCTCGCCGCGCTCGTCGTCCTCTCGGGCTCGATCGATCGTCGCCTCGACGCGCAGGCCGCCCGCAACGCCGACTCCGCTCCGGCCGTGGTGCAGGCCTCGGCCGATCTCGAGCAGACCCGCGCCGCTCGCGCTGCGCTTGACAGCGCGGTCGAACAGGCTCGTGGGCACCGCGATAACGCGCTGGTCGTCGCACGCTGCGAGTACAATCCCACGCCGGCCTGCCCGCAGACCCGCATCACCGGAGTACCGGGCACCGGCCCCGAAACCCGAACGGCAAACCAGCTTCTTGCGGATGCGCAGAAGGAGTTGGACGAAGCGCTGGCCGCCCGTGACCGTGCGGTGCCCGCGCTCAACGCCGAGATCGCCGGCGGTGAGCAGGCGGTTGCGCAGGCACGCATTACCGCGACCGCCGGTGCGGATCGCGGCCTCGGCGTGCGCTTGATCGCTATGCACGACAACACATTCGCAGGCGCGGGTGTGCTTCTCGTGCAGTTGGTCACGATCGGCGCGTTCGCGCTGCTGAGCCTGCTGCCGCTGATCCTCAAGATCTGGCACGGCGAGACGACGCACGATCGCAGCGCAGCCGCACGCGCGGAGCGCGACCGCGCCGAGATGGCGGCGGACACCGCGATCGCGGTCAAGCGGGCGCAGGTTCGCGCTGCCGCCGAATCACTTTGGGCCGAGCAGCAGTTGGCCAATGCCCGGCTCGCCGTGGAGGCTCAGACCGAAATCGACCGGGCTGAGTATCGGCGTAGAGTGGCCGAGGCGCTGCACGGTCCGGTCCACGCCACATCACCGCGAGGACCCGAGCAGGTGGCCGCCAGTCAAGCGGCGGTGGAATTACCCGCCGGCGGGCGGGATGCCCGCGACGACAAGCCGCAGAACCTGCCCGCGCGGGTTGAATCCGCGGACCACAAGCCGGTCGCGGGCGGCTCCCCGCTGGTGCCGTTCATTCCGGACGTGGCGAAGGCCGCTGCCCGCTGGATTCGGCCGCTTGTGCCGCCGTTCGTTGCCCGTGCGATCGACACCACGACCCAGCCGTTGCGCACCGCCCGCCAAGTCTTCGAAGAGGTCGAGGAGATCACCTTCATCCTCAAGCGGACACACAAAGTGACCGTCCACTCCGAGGAGAGCGCCGAGCACCCGCGGCGGGCGGGAGCGGTGGCCACTGAGGCTACGCATGATGCGCAGCGGGTGGAGTCATCGCGCGTGGCGTCGGGGCTGACTGCGCAGGAAAGTCATTCCGAGTTGACGGAGCGGGACGGAGCGCGCGAACTAGGCCCCGGCCGACGTCAGCTGCCGCCCGCGGAGTAGCTCACCGGTGAATCGACGGGAAACGTCGGCGGACATTCTGGGCGCGACCGGGAATTCCCTTTTCACAGGCCATTTGGAGATGATTTCCGCGGCCCGGATCGGCCAGGTACACCACCGTTCCCATCGACGAGACGCGCAGCGTGAACATGCTGCCGTAGCGCCGGCGGCAGGCGGCTACGAAGCGCGGCCAGTCTCGATCCGTGCGCGGTTAAAGATGACCTCGAGTGGCAATCCGTGGTGCGATTGAGGCGCGTAACGAGGAGTTGATCTGACGGTGAACCGACAGCGGCTGACGCGCGACCAGCGGAACTCGTTCATCGCCGCGCAACTGGGCTGGACGATGGACGCTTTCGACTACTTCATCGTCGTGCTCGTCTACGCCGACATCGCACGGACTTTCCACCGCAGCAACACCGAGGTCGCCTTCATCACGACGGTCACCCTGATCATGCGGCCCGTAGGTGCGTTGCTGTTCGGCATGTGGGCCGACCGGGTGGGGCGGCGGCTCCCGCTGATGGTCGACGTGATGTTCTATTCCACGGTTGGATTTCTCTGTGCGTTCGCGCCGAATTTCACCGTGCTGCTGATACTGCGGCTGCTGTACGGCATTGGCATGGGTGGCGAGTGGGGGCTGGGTGCCGCACTGGCGATGGAGAAGATCCCTGCCGAGCGGCGCGGCTTTTTCTCCGGGTTGTTGCAGGAAGGCTATTCGCTCGGTTACCTGCTGGCGGCGGTGGCGTCGTTGTTGGTGATGGACTGGCTGGGACTGTCGTGGCGATGGCTTTTCGGTCTCAGCGTGGTCCCGGCGGTGATCACCCTGATCATCCGTTACCGCGTGAAGGAATCCGAGGTGTGGGAGGCCACTCAGGACCGAATGCGCCTTACCCGCACCAGAGTTCGCGACGTGGTGCGCGATCCCGTCATCATCCGCCGGTTCATCTATCTGGTGTTGTTGATGACCGCGTTCAACTGGATGAGCCATGGCACTCAGGACGTCTACCCGACGTTCCTATCGGCCACCCACCATGACGGCGCGGGCCTGCCCAGCGTGACCGCGAAGTCGATTGTGGTGATCTACAACGTCGGCGCCATCATCGGCGGGCTGGTTTTCGGCGCCCAGTCGCAGCGGTTCGGTCGCCGCTACACCATCATCTTCTGTGCACTGTTGGCGCTGCCGATCGTGCCGCTGTTCGCCTACTCCCGCACCGCGGCGATGCTGTGCCTCGGGGCTTTCCTGATGCAACTACTGGTACAGGGTGCGTGGGGCGTCATTCCCGCGCACCTATCGGAAATGTCGCCCGACGCCATCCGAGGCTTCTACCCCGGCGTGACTTATCAATTGGGCAATCTGCTGGCCGCATTCAACCTGCCGATTCAGGAACGTCTCGCCGCTTCGCACGGCTATCCATTCGCGCTTGCTGCGACGGTTGTCCCGGTGTTGATCGTCGTCGCGTTCCTGACCCTGATCGGCACCGACGCCACCGGTATGCGATTCGGCACCGAGGAAAGTGCCTACCCCGCAATCGAAGGCGAGCGCTAGAACGACTTGCGGTTGACGTCGGCCACCACGCCGCCGTCCATCACGAATTCGCTGCCTGTCGAGTACGACGACTCGTCGCTGGCGAGAAACAGCACGAACGTGGAAACCTCAATGGGCTCGGCGGGGCGTCCGAGCGGGACAATCACCATATCTTCGGGCAAGTGCTTGGTCATCGGCGTGCGGATGAAGCCTGGGTGAATCGAGTTGACTCGAATGTTGTGCTCTGCCAACTCGAGCGCCGCGGACTTGGTGAGACCCCGCACCGCCCACTTTGAGGCCACGTAACCGTGCACCCACGGGGCACCGCGCAGTCCCTCGATCGACGAAACGTTGATGATCGAGCCGCCGCCTGCGGCGGTCATTGGGTCGATGACCGCCTGCATGCCCAGCAGGGTGCCGGTGAGGTTGACGTCGAGGACCTTCTGCCACTTGGCCAGGTTGATCGTCTTCAGCGGGCCGAGGCTCACGATGCCGGCGTTGTTGACCAGGACGTTGAGTTTCCCGAATTCCTCAACCGCTGTGGAAACAGCCGCTTCCCACAGATCTGGCTCCGTGACATCGAGGTGCACGTAGCGCGCGGCGTCGCCCAGCTCGTCGGCCAGCGCTTTGCCTTCGTCATCGAGGATGTCGCCGATCACCACCTTCGCGCCCTCCCCCACGAGCAGCCGAGCATGTGAAGCACCCATGCCCCGAGCGCCACCACTGATAAGTGCGACTTTTCCGTCCACGCGTCCCATGACGCGTCAGGCTACCGTAAGGTACCGCGAGAACTAGAACCTGTTCCAATAACTATCGTGGGTTATCGAGTGGCCGGTTGGGCCGAGGTTGCGTACAGGCCCTTCCCCGTCACCAGCGGCAGATCCAGTGTCGTCCTGATTCCCGGGGGCGCCGCCACCACTGCCGGGATGGCGTTGACGATCCGTCCTGCCGCGCCGACGATGGCGGCGTGATTGTGGTCGCCCTTGCGGCTGCTCGGGCAGATGTCTACCGCGTAAGACGGCTCCCCGACGATCTCGACCCGGTACGAGCCGCCCGGTTGTGCGGGCTGGGGCCAGTCGGGGCGCAGGTCTTCCCGTAAGCGGGTGACGTGTTCGACAACGATGGCGGGTCGGCCATCGACCATGCCTCGGATTTCGAACCGCAGCGCTGCGACGCTGCCCGTCGGAACGTGTCCTGCGGCAATGTCGAAGGCCTCCGGAGCGGGCTCACGAACGTACGAATCGGTGATCTCGTCGAGCACGATGCCCAGTCCTGCTGCCAGCTGCCGGATGGCGCACCCCCACGCGATGCTCAGCACACCCGGCTGAAGCAGTATCGGCACCTCGTCGAGCGGTTTGCCGAAGCCCATGACGTCGAACATGACGGTGGCGCCGTCGTAGGTGGCGTAATCGGCGATCTCCATGCAGCGCACCTGCTCGATGCTCTGGCAGGTTCCCGCCAGCGCCAGCGGGATCAGGTCGGTCGCAAAACCGGGGTCGACCCCATTGACGAATAAGCTCGAATTACCTTGCTGCGCAGCCTCTTCCAGCGGCAAAATGTACTGATCAGGTAATACCTGCCACGGATATTGCAACACCACCGGCGAGGAGCCGACGACGTTGATGCCCTCGGCCAGAATGCGGCGGCAATCCTCGAGCGCCTGGGGCATCCGGTTGTCACCCATCGCGCAGTACACGGCGCATTCCGGTCTGGCGGCAAGCACGGCTTCCAGGTCGTTGGTGGCGACGATTCCTGTGGAGACCCCCGAGCCGGCAAGCTCGCCGGCGTCCTTGCCCACCTTGGCCTCCGACGACACGCACACGGCGGTCAGTTCAAACGCCGGATTCTCGATGAGTTCGATCAACGCCAGGCGACCGACATTGCCGGTGCCGATGTGGGCGACGCGGATGGCCATGCGTGTCTCCTCACGGGGTTGCCCGCTGTCTTGTCGGGCGACACCGTAACAAAGGTCAGGCCGGGGCAGTCAGCACATTCGGCGGGAAGATCCTTGGGGTATGGCGAACCCCCGTCCACTCCAACCAGACGTTTGTAGCGGCCGGGATACCTTCCCGCCCGGCTGAGTAATAAACTAGAACACGTTTCATTTCGCCTACCGCCCCATCAAAGGAGCAGGCATGCACACTCCGCTATGCGACGAGCTCGGCATCGAGTTCCCGATCTTTGCCTTCACGCACTGCCGCGACGTCGTCGTCGCGGTGAGCAAGGCGGGTGGTTTCGGGGTGCTCGGGGCGGTCGGCTTCACGCCCGGACAACTCGAGATCGAGCTCAACTGGATCGACGAGCACATCGGTCAGCACTCCTACGGCGTCGACATCGTGATTCCTAATAAATACGAGGGCATGGACTCGCATCTGTCCGCAGATGAGCTCGAGAAGACGCTGCAGTCGATGGTGCCGCAAGAGCACCTGGATTTCGCTAAGAAGCTGCTCGCCGACCACGGCGTCCCGGTCGACGACAGCGGCGAGAACGCCCTGCAGCTTCTCGGCTGGACCGAGGCGACCGCGACACCACAGGTTGAAGTGGCCCTGCAACACCCGAAGGTGACGCTCATCGCGAACGCCCTCGGCACCCCGCCGAGCGACATGATCAAGCACATTCACGACTCCGGCCGAAAGGTGGCCGCGCTGTGCGGCTCGCCTGCCCAAGCCCGCAAACACGCGGACGCAGGCGTCGACATCGTCATCGCGCAGGGCGGCGAGGGCGGCGGCCACTGCGGTGAGGTCGGGTCGATCGTGCTGTGGCCCCAGGTCGTCAAGGAGGTCGCGCCGGTACCCGTGCTGGCGGCGGGCGGCATCGGCAGCGGCTACCAGATCGCGGCGGCGTTGGCCATGGGGGCGCAGGGCGCGTGGACCGGTTCGCAGTGGCTCATGGTCGAGGAAGCCGAGAACACCCGAGTCCAGCAAGCCACCTACGCGAAGGCCAGCAGCCGCGACACCGTCCGTAGCCGATCGTTCACCGGCAAGCCCTGCCGAGTGCTACGCAACGACTGGACCGACGCCTGGGAGCAGCCGGGCAATCCGGAGCCGCTCGGAATGCCGCTGCAGTACATGGTCTCCGGCATGGCGGTCGCCGCGACCCACAAATATCCGGACCAGACGATCGACGTGGCGTTCAACCCGATCGGTCAGGTGGTCGGCCAGTTCAGCAAGGTCGAAAAGACCTCGGCGGTCATCGAGCGTTGGGTACAGGAGTACCTCGACGCGACCAACACCCTGAACGAGCTGAACGCAGCCGCCGCCGTCTGACGACAGGCAGCGGCTGCGCCCACAGCGGATCAGGGAAGCGCCGACAACGGCAGCAGAGCCGCGAGCGGGTTCTGCGCGCCCGTCGCGGCCTGCCCAGCGGGCACCGCTTCCACAGTGTTGGTAGTAGCAGCGGCGGGCTGGGTCGCCGGGTTGGGCAGAATTCCGCTCGGTAGCAGGGCGACCAAGTCGCTCGGCAGCTGCGAAAGTCCACCGACATTCGGCAAACCGAGCGGCGACGTCGTCGCCGTCCCCGCCGCGTTCGTCAGCGGCGCGGTCGCCGCGGGGGTACCCGGCAGGTTGATCGAAGCCGTCGCCGCCGGGGGCGGCGTGGCAGGCTGCGGCAAGTTGGGCAGGTTGATGGATGCGGTCGCGCCCGGTGCTGCGGGGGTCGCCGGTGTTGCCGGAGCACCGGTGAGTGCCGACGCAGCCGTTTGCAGCAAGCCGGTGACGGCAGGCGCCGGCGCCGAAGCGAATTGCTGGATCAAATTCATACCCGGCACGCCCGGGTTCGCCGGCGCGGCCGGGTCGGCCGACGCTGTTGCGCTCAGCGCGAGTGCGGCCGAGCACAGCCCCGCGGCGGCAACTGCGGTAGCGAATAAGCGATTCCTGGTCCGAGACATTGTTCTCCCATCCCCTTGACTTCGAGGTCCTGGCCGAAGTTAGCGTGTTACTGGCGTGACTCAAGCGACAGGAGTGACGTTTACAGAACCGATGCGAAGGCGACGCGCATCGGAGACCGGCCACCTGGCACTTCACTAGAAACCCTCTCGGCGGCGATGATTCGTGTCGTGACCCCGTTGCTCACCGCCTGCGGCGGGTTTCTGCTTGCCGTCCTGTGGATGGATCTGATCTTCGATGTTCAGGTCCTGGGCTACCGCCATTCGGGCGATGAACTGCCCGAACCGGTGCTTGCGTCCATCGCCGGCTATTACCACCGCGCGACCACGACATCTCGGCCGATGAGCCTGCTGATTTCACTGGTGATGCTGACCTTGTTGGGCGCGTTGGTCCTTCAAGCCATCCGCGGCCAGGACCGGGTGTGGTTTCTTGCCGTCTCGGCCGTGCTGGCAGGTGGCCCGATTCTGTTGGCGTTGACGCGCACGGTGCCGAAGGCTGTTCGACTGGGCAACCGTGTGGACAGCCGCGCTGGACAGACACGCCTGGCGAGGTCGATATGCCGAGATCATTTACTGTGCCTCGCCTCCGTCTTCGTGTTCGTCGTCCTATGGGTGGCACGCAACACCGGGGCGTATCTGTGAACTTCCGTAAAACGGGAATCCGGCTCGCGACCGCTGCGGCTTCAGTCCGAAATTCCGGCTCAAACGCTTCAAGCAATACCCGGAAAGCGGTGCCGCAGGGTGATTTCCTAAACACGTAGGCGTCCGGACTGTGCGTCGGAGGGCATCCTGAGCACGGGTTCGCAATCTTCATCACCGCGGAACGGAGAACGGCAGCATCCCAAACATTTGTTGCCCGGCCGGATGTCGATGTCGAAATTCCGGTTTGTTGGCGGCATGGTCGCGGTGTTCGCGGCTTTGACGCTCTTCGCCGGCATCTTGGCCAAGTCGTTTACCGACAAGTCGCTGCCGCCCGCGCACGCTCAGCTATCGCCCTCGCCGAACTCCCCGACGGCCACTCAAGCCCAGGCGGCAACTCAATCCCGCCCTGCTGCCCCATTTCCCACGGACGCCGGAGGATTCGTCAACTCTGCCGCCCGATGTGGCAGCGCACAGACCGCATTGGCCGTCGGCCGCACCCAGCGTTCGCTCGTGGTGATCTGCGCCGACCAGAATGGACGATACGACTATCGCGGGGTTCGCATCAGTAACGGTGCCCTCTTGAAGGTGATGGCCGAAACCACGAGCGACGGCGGCTTTCTCGCGCGGAGCGAGGACGTGACGTATGCCGTCTCACCGACTCAACTCCTGGTCACGTCCGGTGACACGGTGATCAACCGAGAACCGATGATCGAGTATCGGCAGCCTCACCCGTTCGCCGCGAGTGGCGCGCCCAAGCCGCACCCGCAACCGACATCGACAGCACCGGCACCGGCCCGATAGCACTGGTCTGACCACTTGACCTGTGTCCGATTTTCGGTCAGTCTGGACGCATGGCGCTGCAGCCGGTAAGCCGCCGTTCGGTACCTGAGGACGTCTTCGACCAGATCGTCGCGGAGGTGCTCAGCGGCGAGATGGCCCCAGGCGAGTCCCTGCCCAGCGAGCGGCGACTCGCAGAAGTCCTGGGTGTGTCACGCCCTGCCGTTCGGGAGGCGCTCAAGCGCCTCACGGCAGCCGGTTTGGTCGAGGTCCGCCAGGGCGACGCGACCACCGTGCGCGACTTCCGCCGCCACGCCGGCTTGGACCTCCTTCCCCGCCTGCTGTTGCGCAATGGCCAGCTCGACGTGTCGGTGGCCAGAAGCATCCTCGAGACGCGGCTGCACAATGGCCCGAAGGTCGCCGAGCTGGCCGCTGAACGTCGATCCCCCGGACTGGCCGATCTGCTCGATGAGTCGGTACGCGAACTGGAGGCCGAAGAGGATCCCATTGAGCGCCAACGCGTTGCGCTCACGTTCTGGGACCATGTCGTCGACGGCGCCGATTCGATCGCATTCCGGTTGATGTACAACACGCTTCGGGCGGCCTATGAGCCGGCATTGCCTGCACTGGCCGCCCTGATGGCGGCGGAAGTCGGCCGCCCCGAGGCGTATCGGACATTGGCTGAAGCGATCGCCAACGGAGATCCCGCCCGGGCGAAACGAGCCGCCCAAGACCTTCTCGAACCGGCGACGACGGCGATGATGACCGCGTTCTCGAGGCTGGAGGATGACCGATGAGTACGTCAACGGCCCGGCCTGTCCGCAAGGGTTTCACGCTTGCGGATGCGGTGAGCGAATTCTGGAGGCATCCCTCGCCGTGGATGATCGGTGCCACCCTGATCGCCGCGTTAGCCGCCCGAATTGCGGTGGCTGACTGGCAGATTACCGACGGGCTGGTCCCGGTCGCGATGGTGGCGCTCTTCCCGTTCTTCGAGTGGGTGATCCATGTGTTCATCCTGCACTGGCGGCCACGACGTGTCGGCGGTGTGACCATCGATCCGCTGCTTTCACGCAAGCACCGCGAGCACCACATCGACCCGCGCATTGTGCCGCTGATCTTCATTCCGTGGAAGGCCCTGCTTTGGGTGCTGCCGCTCACCGTCGGGATCGCGCTCCTCGCGTTCCCGCGACTGGGCCTGGGCCTGACCTATCTCGTCTTCA
Organism: uncultured Actinomycetota bacterium; assembly: GCA_963811535.1. GTDB lineage: Bacteria > Actinomycetota > Actinomycetes > Mycobacteriales > Mycobacteriaceae > Mycobacterium. Next base: position 752,320 of record CAWERF010000007.1, read on the forward strand.
TCACCATGCTCGGCCTGTGCTATGAGTGGTGTCACTACCTCATCCACACCGACTACAGGCCCAAAACCACCGTATACCGCGCTATCTGGCGTAATCACCGTCAACACCACTACAAGAACGAGCACTACTGGTTCACAGTCACAAGCTCCGGCACCGCCGACCGGGTATTAGGCACCTATCCGGATCCGGCCACGGCGCGCACCTCAGCGACGGCGAAGAACCTGCACGGCGGCGTCGGAGCGGCGTGACGGCCCTGCTCGATCCCCCGGCGCCGCTTCGATGACCGTGGGATCGTCGACCCATGACGTCGGCACCGCAGACGGATGTCGGGGAGGCCCGGCGGACATTGTTCGGCCATCCGATCGGTTTGGCGAATCTGTTCGGAGTCGAACTGTGGGAACGATTCTCGTTCTACGGGATGCTCACCATCCTCGGCTACTACCTGTACTACTCAATCACCGAGGGCGGCCTAGGGTTGCCGCAGAGCACGGCCACCGGCATCGTCGGCGCGTACGGCGGGCTGGTCTACCTCTCGACCGTGCTCGGAGGGTGGATCGCCGACCGGGTGCTCGGCATGGAGCGCACCGTCTTCTATGGCGGGGTCGTGGTGATGGGGGGGCACATCGCGCTGGCCGTCTTGCCCGGTTTTGGGGGTGTCGCCGTCGGGCTGGTGCTGGTGGCGCTGGGCTCTGGTGCCTTGAAGGCCAACGCGTCGTCGCTGCTCGGGACCCTTTACAGCAGGGGTGATCCGCGGGCCGACGGCGGCTTCACTCTCTTCTACCTGGGAATCAACCTCGGCGCGTTCGTCGGCCCGCTCGTCACCGGGCTATTGCAGACGAACCTCGGCTTTCACTACGGCTTCGGGGCGGCGGCGATTGGCATGGCGCTGGGACTCGCCCAATACGTCGTGTTCCGCCGCAACCTTGGCGATCACGGCCGAGCTGTACCAAACCCGTTCCCGCGCAGCGCTCTTCCGACGGTACTCGGCGTTGTCGCGGTCACTGCCCTCGTGGTGGCAGCGGTCCTATTGACTGGCCTGGTCAATCTGGCGAACCTGTCGCCGGTCACGACAGGTGTCATCGCGGTCGCGTCCGTGGGCTACTTCGTGGTGCTGCTGACAAGTTCCAAAGTGACGGTGGTCGAGCGCAGCCGCGTGCACGCGTTCATCCCCCTTTTCATTGCGAACGCCGTCTTCTGGTCGCTGTTTCAGCAGATTTTCACAGTGCTCGCGGTGTATTCGGACGAGCGGATGAATTGGTCGATCTTCGGCTGGACCGCGCCGTCGAGCTGGATCGGGTCGGCGGAGCCGGTGTGGATCATCGTCCTCTCACCGCTTTTCGCGACCATGTGGACCCGGCTGGGCGATCGCGCTCCTACCACGCCTCGCAAATTCGCGTACGGCGTGATCGGCATGGGCTTCGCCTTCGTGCTGTTCCTGCCGATGGCCGGCACCACGGGCAAGGCGGTACCCGCCCTGCTGGTGCTCGGCATCATGGCGGTGTTCGCGGTCTCTGAGCTGATGATCTCGCCCATCGGACTCGCGGTGACCACCAAGCTGGCGCCGGAGGCGTTCCGCTCCCAAATCATGGCGCTGTACTTCTTCTCGGTCGGCATCGGCACGTCGATGTCCGGCGTGTTGGCCCACTACTACGCTCCGCGGCACGAATTCGGCTACTTCGGCATCATCGGCGCGGTGGCGGTACTCGTCGGGTTGGTCGTCTTCGCCCTCACACCGTGGGTCAGCCGGCGGATGGAGGGCGTCCGTTAAGCCCGATAGTCGAGTATCGACCGCCAGTTCTCCTTCAGTATTCAAACGCGGTGCCTGACCTGCGGAAACAAGGTCAGCGCGCTGCGTTGCGGTCGGTGGCGGGTCGCGAGCTGGCCGAGATCCTTGAGGAGGCGGCCGACGAGCTCGACCGCTGGGAAATGGCCCGGCCCTAGCCGCAGCAGTCCAACGCGGCCCGTCATCCCGCGTCGTTGGCGGGCCGACCTGCTATCGGTTGCGACACGAGATGGGCGATGCCACGGGGCCCTCCCGTGCGAACCAGTTCTTAGGTTAGGCTACCTATACCCACGCAGAAGGGACAACGATGACCAATGCGTCAAACCGATCCGGAAAACGACCCGCAGCCCGGCCGTTGCCCCCGCCGCAGCGGCCTGATGCGACACCCGCGCCGGATTGCGGCCGCAGCGCTCTTTGCGGCCGCTGTCGCCACCAGCGTGGCCGCCATGACCGGAGGATCGGCAGCTCCAGCCGGCGCCGACACCTGGGAACCCACCCCGCCGACGACGCAATTTCCCGGTTCGGCGGCGCCGCCCAGCGGTGACAAAGCCCAGACCCTAATCAACGACTTCCAATCCAGCGGCTACAAAGTCATCCTGAACAGAATCGGCTCGGCCCCCCTGGATCAGTGCACGGTGACGTCGGTGACTCCCGGCCAGCAGGTCACCCAACTCGTGACAAGCGGGGGTGGTGGCATGAACGCTCAGGTGCTGTTCACGACCGTCTACGTGACGGCCGACTGCACCCATCTCCCGAAGAAGGCGAGCTAAGGTCGGCGCCGCTGCGACGGCCCGCGAGGGCCGTGTCGGGCATGCTGTCGCTAGTCCCGCCGGCGCAAAAGGTACTTGACCGTTGGCAACTGTTGCGGGGGAGCAAGATATAGCCCGGGGCCGGGATCGTTCAGGGAGCAAAATTATGAGATCCACAACCCCAGGTTGCTTGCCAGTGGAGGGCCCAACTTTTGCTTCGCCTCCTCGACGCTGATCAGATGGCAGCGTTAGAGGCGGTGCGCAGATGAGCCGTCAGAAAAAGATTTTCGTAGGTTGACCTGGCTGGCATGGCGCCGTTGTGGCGCAGGCAGGTGAAGTCGGCGGCGATCTGCTCGGCAAGGCGACGTAGCTTGACATTGGTTTCTTGCGAGCGCCACTTGAGTAGGTCGAACGCGGCGGCCTCATCAATCTCGAAGACCATCATGAGCATGCCCTTGGCCCGTTCAATGACACCGCGGTGTTCGGTGATGCGGGTGACCGCTGCGGTGATCTGGTCCTGGCGGGCCTCCTCGACCGGTGTCACGTCGATGTAGAAGCCGTGGGTGCCGTTGATGTGGCCGTGGCTGTCGTGCAGTTGGTCCCCCACCACGACGACATGATGAACGTGGCCTTCTACGTTGACGATGCGGTGGCGGCTGCTGAACGGTTGGCGGGTCTGGCGGATCAGTTCGAGGGTGTCGGCGACCTGCCGATAGTCGTCGGGGTGCTTGTGGGCCAGCACCATTTCGGTGGTCGGTGTCACGCCCCCAGGCGGGTAGCCGTGCATCTTCTGGACCTGGGGTGACCACTCCCAGCGGTCATCGTCAAAGAAATAGCGAAACCAGCCCACCCGCTGCGAGCCGCCCTCTGGCACGAGGTCAGTGCTGTCCTGCCATCCCGTCATCGCGATACCCCTCGGTTTTGGAATATCCCGTACACCTCGATCACCGTCCAAACTTCGTGATGATGTTCTACGCCTGTGGGGGTGTTGCTACAAGCGAACCGACAACACCAATCATTTTTTGTTGATTCGTCTTTCCGGCACCAATCACGGTCCGGCTGCCGACCACCAGCGATGGTGCCTGACGACCAGGGGAAATCCCGAAAATTTTCGAACCGTACGCGGGGGCAGCCACGCACCGGAAACAGGACCGCGACCGGAACGCTCGATCTCCGAACGCGTTTCGGCGATCCGCTCGTCGAGGCCTCCGATGGTGGCCGACAAGTCACGGAACGTGCGGCTGCATAACAACGGAACTTCTGGCAAACCGCCGTAAGTGCCATGCCGCCGCGTCCTGGGCGGTGTCCCGGCGCCGAGGCCCTTCCGCACGCGTATACCGGCAATCCCAAGCAAAAGATGCGTAGTCAATTACTCGTGTCGACACCGTCAGGGCGGTCGAAGATTAGGCCTGCACGCACGTTGCAACGCAGTGGTGGCCGGGGTTGTCGCTGCGGCGTACATGGATTCAAGAAATCCCCTGGGTTTGCGCCGCCCCTCGGCCCCGGCCACCAGCCACAGTCGGCCGGCCCCAACGGATGAGGGGCCGACTCTCACCAGCCTCAACGCAGTCGCCGCATCGCCAGTCGCGGTCGCCAGCTCGCGGCGAATTTTCTCGGAACCCGGTTCGGGCATGGACGACCCCCGGTCAGAGCCATTTTCGGATGGTCGGGTGGTCTAGCGTCGTATTTGGGAGGCTGTTTGCTGTCGGATGGGCTGGTCCGTGGTTGCATCATAGTTAGCGGGAGTGCATAACCGACCGCCAGTACTCCTCGGGTATCTCGGCACCGGCCCGCAACACTTTCGCGAGGCCGGTGGCCATCGCCACCCCGAGGAGGCCCAGCCACAAGCCGGCAAGGCCGATGATCACCCACAGCGCCGCGGTGACAGCAGGCCACGGTGACAGCACCGCAAGAACCGGCGCGAAGAAGAAGCCCGTCCCGATATACCACGCGGAGCCGGCGCGGTCGGAAATCATCACGAACCGCAGCCACCGCGGGATGGGCGCTTTGGCAGGCTGAGCGGCACGCATGTCGTTCCCCTTTCCCTTCCCACAGTGCCTGCTGCAGGTAAGCGGAGCAATTACTTCAGACGTAGTGGTCGTGCCGATCCAGGCAGGCAACACTGGGCCGGTGACCATCGCTCGAACCCAAACTCCGCCGTTGGGTGCGCTGATACGGGAATGGCGCAGACGCCGGCGTCTAAGTCAGCTCGATCTGGCCGTCGAGGCCGAGGTGTCACCGCGCCACGTCAGCTTCATCGAGACGGGCCGATCGAACCCGAGCCGCGCGATGGTACTGCGCCTCGCGACGGCGCTTGACGTCCCGCCGCGCGAGCAGAATCAGCTGCTGATGGCGGCCGGGCTCGCCCCGGTGTTCGCCGAACGCTCGCTGGACGATCCGGAGATGGCGGCGGTGCGGGCCGGAGTCGAGCAGGTTCTGACCGCCTACAACCCGTATCCCTGCCTGGCGGTCGACCGTCGGTGGCAGATCCTGCGGGCCAATGCGGGCGCCACGGTGCTGCTGGACGGTGTGGCTGCCCATCTGCTCGAGCAACCGAACGCGTTGCGCATCGCGCTGCACCCCGACGGTCTGGCTCCGCGCATCCGCAATTTGGCGCAATGGCGACACCACGTGGTGGCGCGTCTGCGGCGCGAGGCCGCGCTGGGCGGTTCACCCGGACTGTTGTCACTGCTGGCCGAGATTGAGTCATATCCGGGCGGCTTCGACGAAACGCACGATCTCGGCGGGGTCGCCGTTCCATTGGAGTTGTTCACTTCCGACGGGCGCCTGCTGAGGTTCCTCAGCACGGTGACGACGTTCGGCACCGCCCTCGACCTGACCGCCGCGGAGCTGAGCCTTGAAGCTTTCCTTGCCGCCGATGACTCCACCGCCGCGGCACTGCGGTGAACCGCCCGGACCAGAACAGGTTTCAATTTAGGTTCTCCGAGGCGTTCCGCCAGCTTTGTACCAATGCTTTACTGGCACTAGATCCCGTCGTCGCAAGGAGTGCCACGGATGCCGACTCCGAATCTGCCCCCCGGCTTCGATTTCACCGACCCCGACATCTACGCCGAGCGGCTCCCGGTCGACGAACTCGCCGATATGCGCCGAACGGCGCCGATCTGGTGGAACGAGCAGCCTACGGGTATAGGCGGCTTCGACGACGGCGGCTTCTGGGTGGTCACCAAGCACAAGGACGTCAAGGAGGTCTCGCTGCGCAGCGACGTTTTCTCCAGCCTGGAGAAAACGGCCTTGCCGCGGTACAAAGACGGCACGGTCGGCGAACAGGTCGACAGGGGCAAATTCGTCCTGCTCAACATGGACGCGCCGCACCATACCCACCTGCGCAAGATCGTGTCGCGGGCATTCACGCCGCGCGCGGTCGAGCGGCTCCGGGACGACCTCAAGCAGCGCGCACAGAACATCGTCAAGTCGGCCGCCGCCGAGGGCTCCGGCGACTTCGTCGAGCAGGTCTCCTGCGAGCTGCCGCTGCAGGCGGTCGCCGGCTTGATGGGCGTGCCCCAGGAGGACCGGATGAAGTTGTTCCACTGGTCCAACCAGATGGTTGGCGATATGGATCCGGAGTTCGCGGGCAATGACGCGATCGCAGCGTCCGTCGAACTGATCATGTACGGCATGAAGCTGGCCGCGGAACGGGCCGATAAGCCCGGCGAGGACCTTGTCACCAAACTGGTCCAGGCTGACGTCGAGGGACACAAGTTATCCGACGACGAGCTCGGCTTCTTCGTGATCCTGCTGGCCGTGGCGGGCAACGAGACCACCCGCAACTCCATTACCCAGGGCATGATGGCGTTCACCGATTACCCCGACCAGTGGGAGCTGTACAAAAAGGAGCGTCCGGTAACCGCCGCCGACGAGATCGTCCGCTGGGCCACTCCCGTAACGTCGTTCCAGCGCACCGCGTTGGAGGACACCGAGCTGTCTGGCGTGAAGATCAAGAAGGGGCAGCGGGTGGTGATGTTCTACCGATCGGCCAACTTCGACGAGGACGTCTTCGACGACCCGTACACCTTCAACATCCTCCGAGACCCCAACCCGCACGTCGGGTTTGGCGGCACCGGCGCTCACTACTGCATTGGGGCCAACCTGGCCAGGATGACCATCGACCTGATGTTCAACGCGATCGCCGACCAAATGCCCGACCTCACGCCGATTTCGAAGCCCGAGCGGTTACGGTCTGGCTGGCTCAACGGGATCAAGCACTGGCAGGTCGATTACCAAGGCGATTCGGCTGGCGGCTCCGGCGCGAAATGCCCGGTCGCCCACTAGACACGCTCGACGCATCCGACGGCGAACTGCTCGTTCATACCGGGGTCACGGGCAGGGCCGCGAAAATGGGTCACCGCCTGACGATCAGGATGAATTCCTGGCGTGTCACGGTGTGGTGGGAAGGAAGCGAACCCACCGCAGCGGAGCTGACAGTCGACGTGGATTCGCTTCAGGTGCTATCGGGCGAAGGCGGGGTGACGCCGCTGTCGGCGCCGGAAAAGGCGCTGGTACGCGCGAATGCGTTGAAGGCCCTTGACGCCGGCCGATTTCCGCGGATCCGCTTTAACGCCGATGACATCGAGAAGACAAGCGCGGGTTACCGTCTCGGCGGCACGCTCGAAGTCCACGGCCAGTCGAGGAAGCGTGTGATCGACGTGCAGGTGGACGATCTCGGTGACTCATGGCGATTGTCGTCCGAAGCGGATGTCCGCCAAACCGAGTTCGGCATCAAGCCCTACTCGATGTTCCTCGGCGCCATGAAGGTCGCCGACGACGTCGCCGTGTCCTTCACCGCCGACCGGAGCAAGAGCGGCTAGCGGCTACGCCTGCACGATGACCGGATCACCGACGCTGGCGGTGTTGTAGTACCAAGCGGCGTTGTCGGGGCTGAGGTTGATGCAGCCGTGGCTGACATTTGCGTGACCCTGCGAATCGACCGACCAAGGCGCCGAGTGCACGTAGACGCCGCTCCAAGTTATCCGCTCGGCGTACGAAGCGGTGATGCGATAGCCCTCGGGAGAGTTCAGCGGTATGCCGATGGTTCGCGAATCCATGATGACAGTTCGGTCTCTCTCGAGAATGGTGAAATTGCCGATCGGCGTCGGCCGGCTGGGCTTACCCATTGACGCCGGCATTTCCCGCGCTACCTCGCCATCGATGCTGACGGTGAACGTGTGCGCGGAGATACTGGCGACACCGAGAACCGCTGCGCCGGTTTCGAACTGTGTCGGCACACCGCCCACGAGCAGCGTCACCTTGCTGTGGGCGGGCCAAAACCCGTCCGGAATCCACTGCATCGTATCGTCTTTGACCCAGTTGAACCGCCCGGTCATGCTTCTGGTGGTGCGGATGCTGATCGTCCGCTCTGCGCCCGCACGGTCGGCGATCGGTTTGGTGAACGTGACCGACACCGGATAGCCCACACCCACCACCTCGCCGGGTGACGGCTGCACGGCGGCAACGGCGAACGCCGGGTTTGCGCGTGGGGCCGCCGCAAAGCCGACGGCTGAGCCGGGGATTGTCATTGCTGCAAGCACCAAAGCCGCAAGTAAATATCGAACCGCTCTACGCATGGTTTCCATTCTTCGAGGTGGCACGACCAGTTAAATTCCATGTTAAAGCCCGCCTGCACCAGCGGGGTTGTCGACACGTTTCGCAAGTCGTGATGCGGTGGAAGTCAATTCACGGATATTGCGTCGCCGGGCGGTCCGCGAGACCGCTCCCCCGGACGGCCGGACCTGCAACTCCCAGCGCGCCGCGCCCTCCGCGTCGAACACCGGTGCGGTGAGGGCACTGATCGGCGCACATGTGTAAGCATGGGGCGTTTGCCTCACAGGTCGTGGGTAACCCCGTGAAGGCTGACGTTCGGCCCGGCCGGGACGAGTCGGGCCCGCCATTGCACCTGCGGGCCCGGTTCGGTCACGCCGGGGACATGTCAACGTGAGTGGCACGCCACTTCAGCAGGCGTGTTCACGTTGTTCAGGTTGGTTCCTCTAACACGTGGACTTCGTACCGGCCGGATCTTTTCTCGGAGATGGACAGGCTTGTCCAGTCGGTGATCGTCGGTTCGAACGAAGGCACGTCACGCTACCGGGAGAGTGTCGGGACCAAGATGTCGAAGCATCGTTGGCCTACGGCGTGCTGCGTATCTACGTCCCGAAAGCGCAGAACACGGCGAAATCCAGCAGGATCGCGATCTCCGAATCGCCAGTCGGTTCCGACGGCGCCAAAGCGGCGTTCTGAAGGCTGAAGAGCTAAACGTCAACTACAGCTTTACCCCGTGTTTGTCCGGGATCAGTTAGGCAGCCGCAGCCTTGTAGAGTAAGTTCAGCCAACGACACTGGACGGCGAGACAACACAAGACAACATAGGGGTGGGTGCGGGATGACCGTTGCTAACCGAGAACGTCGAGGTGGAGTTTGTCGGCTGGCGGTCGCTGCTGTTGCAGCGACACTGCTGGCGGGCACACTGGCCCTGGTCGCTGGGCCCGCACCGGCCCGCGCGTTCTCCCGGCCGGGCCTGCCGGTCGAGTACATCCAGGTTCCGTCGCCATCGATGGGCCGCAGCATCAAGGTGCAGTTCCAGCCCGGCGGCCGCCACGTGGTGTTTCTGCTCGACGGACTGCGCGCTCAGGACGACTACAACGGCTGGGACATCAACACCCCGGCGTTCGAGTGGTACTACCAGTCCGGGCTGTCCGTCGCGATGCCCGTCGGCGGCCAGTCGAGTTTCTACACCGACTGGAATCAGCCGGCCTGCGGCAACAGCGGCTGCCTGACCTACAAATGGGAAACCTTCATGACCCAGGAACTGCCGCAATGGCTGGCCGCGAACCGCGGCACCAGCGCGAGCGGCAATGCGGCGGTGGGCCTGTCGATGTCCGGAAATTCGTCGATGATCCTGGCGGCCTACCATCCGGCGCAGTACGTCTACGCGGGCTCGCTGTCGGGATTCCTCAACCCGTCGGCCGGCTCGTCGCCAATGCTGATCCATGTCTCGATGAACGACGCCGGCGGCTACAACTCCGACGCGATGTGGGGCCTGGCCAGCGACCCGTCCTCGGCGTGGGCGCGCAACGACCCGACGATCCAAGTTGGGAAGCTGGTCGGCAACAACACCCGGCTCTGGGTCTACGCCGGCAACGGCACCCCGTCGGATCTCGGCGGCGCCAACGTCCCGGCCGAGTTCATCGAGAACGTGATCCACGGCAGCAACATCAACTTCCAGAGCGCGTACCAGGCCGCGGGCGGTCACAACGCGGTGTTCAACTTCCCGGACAACGGCACGCACGACTGGGCGTATTGGGGTGCGCAGTTGAATGCGATGAAGCCCGACCTGCAGCGCGCACTCGGCACCGGCTAGGCTACTTCCCGGTTTCGGTGACGACGCTTGGCGCGTCGTCACCGGCTCTCGCTACGTTCGCGTCATGATCAGACCTGTCCTGACGCAACGAAAGTGAGGAGACAGACATGACCGAGAACGCGCCACATGAACACCGCCCGGTCCGGCAGACGATCGCGGCGGGCGCGTCCTTCGCCGCCGGTGCATTGCTGCTGACCGCAGCACTGCTGACGCTTCTCGAGGGCATTTCGGCCATCGTGAACGACGAGCTACTGGTGATCGGGCCCAACTATGTCTACAAGTTCAACACCACCACATGGGGCTCGATCCACATCGTGATCGCAATCCTGTTGGGCGCGGTGGCCATTGGGCTATTCATGGGGGCCGCCTGGGCCCGGGTGGCGGCCATCGTCCTGGCGCCGCTGTCCATCGTGGTGAAACTTCTTGTGGCTGCCGTACTACCCGGTGTGGTCGATCGTCGTGATCGCGCTGGACATCATCGTCATCTGGGCCATCGCCACCTGGGACACCTCGCGATCGCATACACCACGGTGATCCTGCGGTAGACCTGTGTATCGATGACCACAGCCGACATACCAGGCCGCATTGTGGGTACCCCCGGCCCATGAGCGGCATGTCGCGGCGGGCATTCGGACGGCTGACGGCAGGTCTGGGGCTGGCCGGTGCGGGTGGAGCGGCGAGCGGGTGCGGTTCCCGGCCCGCCGGCTCGCCATTGGCCCCCACGAGCCCGCCGCCGCCGTCCACGCCCGGCGTGGGATTCGTCCTGTCGCACGAACAGTTCCGAACCGACGACCTTCTCAATCAAGCCGAAGCCGCGGAGCGCGCCGGGTTTCGCTACCTATGGGCCAGTGATCATCTTCAGCCTTGGCAAGACGACGAGGGACATTCGATGTTCCCGTGGTTCACGCTGGCGCTGGTGGGCGAGCGGACAAGCCGAATCACGTTCGGGACCGGGGTGACGTGTCCGATCTATCGATACCATCCCGCGGTGGTGGCACAGGCGTTCGCGTCGCTCGCGATCTTGTCGCCCGGGCGCGTGTTCCTCGGCGTCGGCACCGGCGAACGGCTGAACGAGCAGGCCGCCACCACGCAATTCGGTCCGTATCAGGAGCGCCACGACCGCCTCATCGAAGCCATTCAGCTCATCCGCCAACTCTGGGCCGGGCAGCGGATTTCGTTTCAGGGACGGTACTTTCAGACCAATCAGCTCAAGCTGTACGACCTGCCACCGTCACCGCCATCGATTTTCGTGGCCGCCGGCGGTCCGAAAAGCGCTCAACTGGCCGGCCAATACGGTGACGGCTGGATCACCCAGGCCGCCGGCGTCAAAGACCCGAAACTTGTTGCGGCATTTACTCAGGGCGCTCAAGTGTCGGGTAGAGACCCCGGCGCTTTGGGTAAACGCGCCGAGTTGTTCGCGGTCGTCGGAGATCAGAACGAGGTCAATGCGGCCGCGGACCTCTGGCGATTCACGGCCGGCGCAGTGGACCAACCCAACCCGGTTGAGATTCAACGCGCGGCGGAGGCCAACCCGCTGAGCAAAGTCGTAGCGAACTGGACGACAGGAACAGACGCGTCGACTCACGTCGCCGCCGTGCGAGCCGTTCTCGATGCCGGGGCCACGCCATTCATACATTTTCCGCAGCGCGACCCGACAGCCGCCATCGAGTTCTATGCACGCAACGTTCTGCCGAAGCTCTAGCCCGGTCCCTGCAGGAGCACGGTGCGGTGGGCGGGGAAAAACTCCTCCCAGCGCTTGCGCTCCGGTTCCCGGAACGCGACATCGTTCGTCGGCCAGCACAGCAGCCCGGCCGGTCGGAGACGCTGGGCAAGTCCTTCGGCGATGTCAGCTAAAAGCGCCGGCGGGCAGAATCCGCTCGACGAAGAAATTGCGCCGCTCGATCAGGTAGCGGCCAAGTGGGCTGCCCAACAAGGGTCGGACCGCAACCCTCGTCGACGTAGTGCACGCGTGCGTCGCCCACCCGGGCATAACGACTTCCGAACGGGTACGACTCCTCGGGCAGCCACGCCGGACGACCGTTGGTCACAGGCGATGACCCCACTGCGAGCCTCGCGTATCTCGTCTAGATCACAGCCGCGTCACGACCTTCATGCGTGCGGCGTTAGTCCGGCGTGCCTTTGCCGGTGAAAGTCGTTATCCCCGGCAGGATGACGCGCATGCCAGACCTGACCCGTCGCACGCTGCTGCGCTTCGGAGCCGGCGCGGCCACCGGTGCGGCCGCCTACGCGTTGGGCACGTTGCTCAACGCGGAGCCGTCCAGAGCGGCCGGGCCGGGGCTGATGACTCCGCCGCCCAGAGAGCCGGCCCCACCCGCGAGTGTGATGCCGACTTATCTCACCGGATCTTTCGTCTCTGCGGCCCGCGGCGGTGTCCCGACGACCTGGATCATCGCGCGACCGCCCGGTCAGACCGGGACGCTGCGACCGGTGATCGCGCTGCACGGCCGGGGCGGCAACGCCGCAGGCGTGATGGACCTCGGGGTCCAGGACGGACTGGCACGGGTGGTCGGAGCAGGCGGGGCGCCGTTTGCCGTGGTGGCCGTCGACGGCGGCGACAACAGCTATTGGCACCGGCGCGCATCCGGCGAGGATGCGGGCGCGATGGTGCTGTCGGAGCTGCTGCCGATGCTCGAGACGAAGGGGCTGGACACCTCCCGGGTGGGCTTCATGGGCTGGTCGATGGGCGGATACGGTGCGCTGCTGCTCGGGGCGCGGCTCGGCCCGGGGCGGACCGCGGGCATCTGCGCGGTAAGCCCGGCGCTGTGGTCGTCATACTGGCTCGCCGACCAGGGCGCCTTCGACGGTCCGGAGGACTGGGCGGACAACTCGGTGTTCGGTCAGCCCGCCCTTTCGTCCATCCCGATCCGTGTCGACTGCGGAACCAGCGACCGGTTCTACGCGCCTACCCTGCAGTTCGTGAACCAACTGCGCAGGCCGATCGCCGGCAGCTTCTCTCCTGGCGGGCACGATGTATCGTTTTGGCGCGGACAACTACCGGACGAGCTGAAGTGGGTGGCGTCCTAACCACCTCCCCCAAGGCGTGGCAGAAGGGGCGAGCCGGCGGTGATCGGCAAGAATGACATCGATCAGTTGACCTACGACCAGACACACCTAACAAGCGGGTGATATTGCCGCAGTCCACCACCGTCAGTCCTGGTCGCCGCGGCGCGCACCGTGCGCCGCGCACCTCAGGGACCGGTTTTCGTCCTCAACGGACGGCGTTTCGGACCGATATCGAGGGGCTGCGGGCGGTCGCAGTGCTCGCTGTGGTCCTGTTCCACGCCGGTGTTCCGGGCGTGTCGGGTGGGTTCATCGGGGTCGACGTCTTCTTCGTCGTGTCCGGGTTTCTGATTACCGGGATCCTCGTACGTGAGGCGACTACCACCGGCACGGTCACTCTTCCGCGGTTCTATGCGGCTCGGGCGCGACGCCTGCTGCCTGCCGCCGGCACGGTGCTCGTCGCGACCGCCGTCGCGTCAACCATCGTGCTTTCCCCGCTGCAGGCCCGCAGCGTGCTCGGCGACGCCGTCGCCAGCGCGCTTTACGTCGGCAACTACCGGTTCGCCATCCAGGGCACCGACTACCTGGCCTCGGGCGCGCCTCCGTCGCCGTTCCAGCATTACTGGTCGCTGGGAGTGGAAGAGCAGTTCTATCTGCTGTGGCCGGCGCTGATTATCGGCACCGCGTTGCTGGTCCGCCGCCGCAGCCGATCCGCGGACATCCGGTCGGACGCAGGGACCCCCCTATCGTTCACGCCGTACCTGGCCGTCCTCGCCCTCGTCGCGGCTACGTCGTTCGTGATCTCGCTGTCCTGGACGCACACCCTGCCTCCCTGGGCGTTCTTCTCGCTGCCATCGCGCGCGTGGGAATTGGCCATCGGCGGTCTCGTGGCGCTTTCCGTACCGGCGTGGCGGCGCCTGCCGTCGCTACCTGCCGCTATTGCGGGCTGGGGAGGTCTGGTTCTGATCGTCGTGACCTGCACGCAGCTCGGCGCGAGGACGCCCTACCCCGGCACCGCCGCGCTGCTGCCCGTGTTGGGGACGGCGCTGATCATCGGTGCGGGATGTGCCGCACCGTCCGGGGGCGTCGACCGGGTGCTGTCCGTCTCATCGATGAGGGCGATCGGCCGCCTGTCTTATTCGTGGTACCTGTGGCACTGGCCGGTGCTGCTGCTCGCGCCGCCGCTTTTCGGGCATCCCTTTGGACTGCCCGGTCGGCTGGCGGCTGCGGCGCTGTCGGGTGTCCTCGCGGCGCTCACGCTCCGCTACATCGAAAACCCCGGCCGGTTCGCCGCTCCCCTGCGGCGCTCGGCCGTGTGCAGCCTCGCGCTCGGCGGCGCCATCACGACAGCCGCCGTCTGCGTGGCGCTGATGCTGATGATGCTCGTACCCGTCCCGGTCGGCCATGGCGCGCCCGCGTCCGCCCTCACGGTCAAGGCCTCGGGTCCGGCACCCGCGGCCGCCGCGGCGGATCCACGGGATGTCGCCGTGCAGCAGCTCACCGCACAAGTGCAGGCCGCCGTCGCCGCATCGGTCGGGGTCCGCGACATTCCATCGAACCTGTCCCCGTCGATTTCCGATGCGCCGTCTGACAAGCCGTCGGTATTCTTCAACGGCTGCGTGCGCTCGTGGAAGGACCTCGGGCAGCCCGAATGCGTATCCGGCGACCCCGACTCACCCACCAGGGTCGCCCTCGTCGGTGACTCTCACGCCGCGATGTGGGACCCGGCGTTCAAGCCGATCGCCGAGCAGCGCCATTGGCGCCTTGAGACGCTTGCCAAGGTGACCTGCCCGCTGCAGGACCTGCCGATCACGAGCCCCTATCTGGGCCGGGAGTTCACCGAGTGTGAGCAGTGGCGCGGCCAGATCCTGTCCCGGCTTGCCGACGAGCATCCGCAGCTGATCATTCTGAGCATGTCGCGTCGGTACGGCGCCGACTTCGGGTTCACCTCATACGACCCGGTGTGGATCAGCAGCCTGACCCGCCTAGTGGCCCAACTGCGCGGCACGGGCGCGTCGGTGCTGGTGCTTGGACCGGTCCCCGATCCGCACTCCACTGTGCCCACGTGCCTTTCGGCTCACCTCGACGACGCCACGGCATGCGCACAGCCTCGCTCGGTGGCGCTCAACGACGGCGGCAACGCGGCAGAGAAGGATGCGACCGTGGCCGGCGGCGGCCGCTATGCCGACCTCACCGGCTTGTTCTGCACCGCCGACAGGTGCCCGATGATCGTTGGCAACAACCTGCTGTTCCGCGACGACAACCACGTCACGATCGAATACGCCCAAGCGCTCGAGCCCGTACTCGGCGCACTGGCCGACCGAGCCCTGAATCCCTAGCCGCCCCCGACATCCGCCGCCCCAGAGCCCCGCCGCCTTCTGCGTGAAAACGGTGAAATCGATTGTTTTGTAAGCCAATTCGCCCATTTTTGGGCGCGGCCCGGTCACCGTAGCGCACTGGTGACGTCGGTCCATGTGGTGCTGTCGTTGGCGTGATCGGTGGTATTGCGGCATTCGCCGTAAAGTTGCATCGATCCGTAATTCGCTTGATCGGGGTTTTGATAGAAGATCGCGATGACACCGTCCTTCTTCACGGTGTGACCGAACAGGTGCTGGTTCGAAGCCAAGCCTTCGGTCCACCCGTTCGCGACAAGTGCATCCCCGATCTCTCGCAGATACACCAACGTGTCGGTCTTGGTGACGGTGGGTAACTTGAAGTTCATATATACCGCGCCCTGATACGGCGGATCGTGCAGGTCTCGACACGACATGAAGACGTATCCGCCTGTCGCTTCTTGCAATTGGGCGACCGCGACGATTTCCTTGGCCGGCTCCACGACTTGGGCCATGGTTTGGCTGTCGGTCAGCGGTTGTGCCGGGTGGTCGATCGAACCGGCGGAGGGGTGTAAATGCTGAATCAGCAAATAACTGGCCCCCAATATCAGGGACATCGCCAGGGCAGCGGCGATCAGAGCCACCCACAGTGGCGGGTCGACCCGCCGCCGGGAATTGCTGACATTCATCTCGCTCATGCACTCACCGACCCGTTTCCGGACTACCGCCAGTCTAATTGTCGCTCGCGGAGTCAGTCGCCGGCGCTTGCAGCGGTTTAGCCAACGGCGTGTCGGCAATGCGACGGGATCGACCGGGCGTGTAACGAGTCGAGAAACGAGGATCGACATGCCGCATCAACGCCTCCGGCGCCTCAGCATGATCGCCGTCGCCGCCCTCGTGATGTCGCCGCTCGACACCGCCAACCTCGACGGCGACCCCAAGCACCGCCCCCGGCGGAGACCGGTACCAATGCGCCGTTCGTACCCGCGCCGCCGGCCACCATCCCCTCGCCGCCGGCGATCCCGGGGACGTAACCCCGGGGTCGACCGACCGATGTGGAAATCGCCGCTATCCGCAACCGGCGGTTCATCTTTCGGCTATCCACAAAGATTGACGCGTGCGCAAACGGTTTTTGCTGAACTGGTCATTGACAAGTCGGTGGGGTGGGAGTAGACCCGAAAACTAGCGCCGCGCAAGTGGGCCAAGGGTCGACTCCGGTGGTGTGAGGGATTCGGCGGGTCCCGGGAAGAGCTGCGGTTATGGCGTCTGAGGCAGCGGTTAAGGCAGAGGATACGTTTCGGCGCCACGCCGTCGTCTGTGCAGCTATCGCTTTCCGGCGATGCCGTGAAGGATGCGGTCGCAGACTTCGTACATCTCCTCTTTGGCACGGTCGGCATCGGCGGCACGTGAGACATACAGTGCCGCCTCGTCGAGCGCCCCGAGCAATACGTGTGCGCTGGGGCGCAGCGGCTGTTGGGGTATCGCCCCCGCTTCTATGGCCTGCGCCAGCATGCCCTCGATGACCCCGAGCCCGTACTTGACTCCGACGGCGCGCCACCGATCCCAGCCGAGCACCGCGGGGGCGTCGATGAGCACGATCCGTTGTACGTCGGGTGCCGAGCAACGATCGAGGAACAGGTGGGCACCCAGCCGCATGGCCTCGAGCGGATCGGGTGGTTGGGCCGCCAGGATGCGCGCGGCGATCTCGGTGACGATCTCGCGCTCCACCTCCTCGTACACCTCGGCGAACAACCCGGTCTTGTCGCTGAACTGGTGGTACAGCGCTCCCCTGGTCACGCCCGCCGACTCAACGATCGCCTGTGTAGAGACATCGGCAAAGCCACTGTCGGCGAAGAGCTTTCGCGCATTTTCGAGCAGCAGGGTGCGGGTCGCCGCAGTGCGCTGAGCCTGCGTGCGCCGTGCCGTGGGCCGGGGTGACCGGGTGGCCGGACTATTGACTTTCATACAGCCTGCACGTAACTTCCATACTATGTGTCTGTAAGTTGTAGACGAGGGGAAGGATAGCGGACATGCCGCGGCTCGCGCTGGAACATGCAACGCTGGACTACCGCGTGTTAGGACCCGAGGACTCACCACACGCTCCGGTTCTGTTCGTCCACGGCATCCTGGTGGACAACAAGCTGTGGCTTGACGTCGCAGAAGGGCTTGCCCGCCAGGGCTTTCGCTGCATCCTGCCCACATGGCCGCTGGGTTCGCACACCATCCCGGTCAATCAGGGCGCCGACCTGTCCCCGCGGGAAATAGCGACGATGATCCACGACGTGATGGCCGCCCTCGACCTGAACGACGTGACCCTGGTCGGCAGCGACACAGGCGGCGGCCTGTGCCAATTCCTCATCGACGCTCACCCGCAGCGGGTGGGGCGGTTGGTGCTGACGAATTGCGACGCCTTCGACAAGTTCCCGCCTTTCCCGTTCAACGTCGTGTTCGCGTTGCTGCGGGGGCCGCGGTCCATCAAGACACTGTTCGCCCAGCTGAAGCTGACGGCGCTGCGTCATTCTGCAGTGGGGTTCGGACTGCTGATGAACCATCCCGACCCGGCGCTCACCGCTTCGTGGCTGCAGCCGTGCCGCGATGACGATCGGATCTGCCGTGACCTCGCCACCCTCCTCCGGCAGGTCGCGGCGACCGACTTGACCGAGGTGGCGACGCGCTTTTCACGGTTCACCAAGCCGGTCACCCTGGTTTGGGGACAGCGCGATCGTTGCTTCACCCCGGCACTGGGCAGGCAGCTGGCCGCGCAGTTCCCCAATTCGGCGTTGATCGAAGTGCCCAACGCCAGAACGTTTGTGGCCCTTGACAGCCCGTCGGCAGTCATCGACGCGATCGCCACCGTCGGCGCACACAAGCCGCTCGCCTGAGAGAATGCGACCATGCCGGGAACACTGTTCTTCGACGGCGCGTGCGGCATGTGTACGCGGGCCCGCAACGCCCTGCTGAAGCTGAACCGCACGGGCGGTCTCCGTACCGAGCCTTTTCAGCATCCGGACGCGGCGGAGCGTCTCGGCGTGCCTGCGTCGCGCCTTCCCGAGTCGGTTTGGTGGCTCGACTCGTCGGGACAGGTTTACGCGGGGGCCGAGGCGTTCAACGCCGCCCTCGCGGCGGCGGTCGGTACGAGCTTGCCGCTGAGCATCTACCGCGTCCCCGGCATCCGGTCACTTCAGGACGGCGTCTACCGCTGGGTCGCGGCTCACCGCTATCGGTTTCCCGGAACAACGCCCTACTGCGAATCCGATCCGGTCGGCTGCGGATCGGATTAGCCCTTTGCGAGCGTGAACTGGCAGACGTCGGTGTAGCCGTCGCGGAACAGTTCCGCGCAGCCCGTCAGATACTTCATGTACCGCTCGTAGACCTCTTCGGACTGGATCGCGATGGCCTCGTCTTTGTGCGCCTGAAGCGACGCGCCCCATGTGTCCAACGTCCGCGCGTAGTGAAGTCGCAGCGGCTGGACTCGATTGACGTGGAAGCCGGCCTTCATCGAGTGCTCCTTGACAACCGCGACCGACGGCAGTCGGCCGCCCGGGAAGATCTCGTCCATGATGAATTTGATGAACCGAAGATGCCGCATCGTAATCGGCAAATTGCGTGCTTCGAACTCTTCGGCGCTCGGCCGCACGATCGAGTGAAGCAGCATCACACCGTCGGCCGGTAATGCCTCGTAGGCCATCTTGAAGAAGTCGTCGTAGCGGTCGAAGCCGAAGTGCTCGAACGCGCCGATGCTGACGATCCGGTCCACCGGCTCGTGGAATTGCTCCCAGCCCTGCAGCAGAACCCGCTTGGAGCGCGCGCTATCCGATTGCGCGAAAGCCTTCTCAGCATAAGCCTGCTGGTTTTTGCTCAGCGTCAACCCGATGACATTGACGTCGTATTTCTCGAGCGCCCGCCTCAACGTGGCGCCCCAGCCGCACCCGACGTCGAGCAGGGTCATGCCGGGCTGCAACCCCAGTTTCCCCAGCGACAAATCGATCTTGGCGATCTGCGCCTCTTCCAGCGTCATGTCGTCGCGCTCGAAGTACGCGCAGCTGTAGGTCTGCGTGGGGTCCAGGAACAGCCGATAGAAATCGTCGGACAGATCATAGTGGTGCTGCACGTCATCGAAGTGAGGAGTGAGGTCATGCGATTCAGATCGTGTTTCTGGCAATGTGACGTCCTTGTTCAGTGCCCCCAAATGCGGCCCACCCCCGGCGTCCGGTCAAGGCGTTTCCCTGCCGGGAAAGGTACCTGATCGCGCGGCGAGTGCGGCAATCGACGCGACAAGAGATCGCTCACCTGCGCAGTCCGGCACGCATCTGGGTGAACAGAAACAGGCCCGGCACCCCCGAGACCTCTTCGTAGGCCCGCACCTGCTCATCGATGAACCGGAGTCGATGATTGGGTGGCAAACGGCCAGTCTCTGGACCGTGAAACCGGCAGATGACGCCATCTGCCGGAACCGCTCGGGTTCGACGTGAACGAAGGACATGGCGTTAGTTAACGGCGCACACACCGCCTGCGGCTACCGGCGTGGCCGCACAACTGGCGTCGTCAGCGTTCCATGGGCGAGATACTCGTCCAGATTCCGCACAGCCAGCGCGGCCATCGCCGACCGGGTGCGGGATGTCGCGCTTCCGACGTGCGGCAACAGCACGACATTGTCGAGTTCACGCAGTTCCGCTGGCACATTCGGCTCGTCGGCGTAAACGTCGAGCCCGGCGCCCGCCAGCACGCCCGCGCGCAGCAGTTCGACCAGGGCTTCCTGGTCGACGACGCTGCCACGGGCGATGTTGACGAGGTAGCCGTCCTGGCCCAGTGCCTCCAAAACCGCGCGGCTCACCAACTGCTGCGTGCCCTTGCCGCCCGCGGCCGAGACGACGAGGACGTCCACCGACTCGGCCAGCTCGATCGGCGACGGGGCGTAGCGGTACGGCGAGTCGGGCACCTCGTGGCGGTTGTGATAGGCGATCGCACAGTCGAACGCTGCGAGCCGGTTGGCGATGGCCAAGCCGATGCGGCCCATGCCGAGGATCCCCACTTGGGTGCCGTTGACATCGCGGGTGAGCGGGAACGCCCCTTCTACCGCCCAGCGGCCGGCCCGGACATAGCGGTCGGCGGCGCACAAAACGCGCAGCGTGCTGATGATCAGGCCGACGGCGGTGTCGGCGACGGTTTCGGTGAGAACGTCCGGGGTGTTGCTCACGCCGATGCCGCGCCGGCGCGCAGTGTCGACGTCAATCGCGTCATATCCCACCCCGTAGTTGACGACGGCGCCGAGGTTCGGCCGCGCTGCCATCAGATCGGCGTCCACACCAGGCGGTCCGGACGCAACGATCGCGGTGATCGACGCGGCGTGCTCGCGCAGGAATTCGGCGCGTTCGTCGGCGCCCGGCAACCCGACCATGTCATATCGCTTTGCCAAAGCCTCGGCCAGTGCGGGCTCTAACCTGCCAACCTGAAGAACGGTCACATCTTCAGTGTCCACGAGCATCGAATTCGCTGTCGCGGGTAATCCGTGAGTCATCCCGAGCGAGGCGCTGCGATGCCCCGTAAGGAGGCTGGGATGGGTGCAGGAGTGCAGACAGGCACGATCACGACGCTGGTGCCGGCGCGGCTGGATCGGCTGCCGTGGTCACGCTTTCACTGGCGCGTGGTCATCGGCCTTGGGTCGGTGTGGATCCTCGACGGCCTCGAGGTCACGATGGTGGGCAACGTGTCGGCCCGGCTCACCGAGGCCGACAGCGGGATGAGGATCGGGGCCGCCCAAATCGGGGTCGCGGCAGCCGTCTACATCGCCGGAGCGTGCCTGGGTGCGTTGTTCTTCGGCCAACTGACCGACCGCTTCGGCCGCAGGAAACTCTTCATGATCACCCTTGGCGTGTATCTGACCGCAACGGGATCGAAGCAGTACGCCACGTCCCAGGAGGCCCGGCGTTGTGCCGCGGCGTTCAATCGGCGCGACGTGGACGACCTTGGTAAGCGGGCGCCTCTGATAGCGCTGTTTCCGCTGCGTCTGTGGCGAACCGTTCGACGGGCACGCCGGTCCTAGCTCCCAGAACCACCGGCTGACCTGCTGTCTTTGCCGTACTTCGGATTGCCCTCGAGCCACTCGTTGACAGCGGTGCCGGCGACGGTTCCGCCAGAACCGGGCAGGACAGCCGTCTTGATGTTGTCGTCGTAGGCCTTGGCCATTTCCTTGGCCTTCTCTTTGGCCGAATCGTCGGGCTCGGGCTTCTCGGCAACTTGCCCCGCCCGTTCGGGGTTGCCGCCCGAATCCTGCTGCCGCTCAGTGTTTTTCTTGCCGGCGCCTTCTTCACCCATGGTCTCCGTCCGTCCTTGATCGCAGTGCTCGCTTAAAACCGGCACTGAAGGATTGCCCGCGTTCCCCATCCGCCAAACAACGCAGCCGACAAGATCGGGCCGCAGGCCTCGCGTGCCGGGCTATCGGAGCGGCTCGGCCAGCGGCTACCCGGCGTGTGCCGGTCGCTGCAAAACTGTGGTATGCGCGCCCCACGTTTCGCATTGTTGGCCCTGGCGACCGCGCTGGCTGTGCCGGCGACGCCGGCCATCCCCCGCTCTGCTGCCGACTCCCCGAGCCCTCTGGACCAGTTGGTCGACGCGGCAGCGCAGCGGTTGCAGACCGCCGACCCCGTGGCGGCGGTCAAATGGCAGACAAAGGGTGACATCGAGGATCCGCCGAGGGTCAACCAGGTGCTCGCGGCGGTGACCGCTGATGCGAACACCCGCGGCGTTGACTCGGCCTACGTGACACAGATCTTCAACGACCAGATCAACGCGACCGAGGCGATCGAATACAGCCGCTTCGCACAGTGGAAGCTCGACCCCGCCACCGCCCCGGCGAGCGCGCCAGACCTGTCGGCGTCCCGCTCCACCATCGACGCACTCAACCGGCAGATGGTCGACCAGATGGCCTCCCGCTGGGATCTCCTGCATTCGCCGGCGTGTGCCCCCGCGCTGCGGGGCGCCAAGAACACCGCTATCGCATCGCGCCAGCTCGATGGGCTCTATCAACAGGCCCTCGGGTTCGCCACGCGCTCGTATTGCCCTTAGCGGGTTAACGTTTGCTCAACCGAACACCGGCAACGCGCGTCTGCGCGCCAGTGCGTCCATCCCCGACTGGAGGCATTGTTGGACCTCGCGGTATTTGCGCTCGACGTACTCGTCGTCGTCGGCGCGTTCCGGATCGTGGTCGAACTTGACCGCGGGCATCAAGCGGGTGCGAATCTTGGCGGGAAGCGGAAACTGCGGCAGGGCTGCCGGAGCGATCCCCCACGGCAGCGATATCGCCAGCGGGAACACCTTCAGGCGGAAAAGCTGGTCGAGGCGCAGTGCCTTCGACAGACGATCGCCACGGATGAGCACCGGCATCGCGTCGGCTCCCCCCACGGTGGCGATAGGCACGATCGGCACGCCCGCGCGGATCGCCATCTTCACGAAACCTGTGCGGCCGGCCAGGTTGGCGCGGTCACGCTCACTCCACGGCCGCAACGAGTCCACCTCGCCCCCGGGCCACAGGGCGACGTCCCGTCCCTCGGCGAGCGCGGTGGCGATGGCGTCTGGGGCCGCCGGCAAGACCCCCATCGCGCGGAAGTACCGGCCGACGACCGGCACGGCCATCAACGCGTCGTGGGCGGTTCCGTGCAGTGCACGCTCCTGGCCGAACCGTCGCCACCACTGGACGCCGACGGTCCACGCGTCCCAGACGAACGGCGCCCCGGAGTGGATACCCACCAGCAGCACCGGCGGTTCCGGCAGGTTCTCCCAGCCGTCCATCTCCATCCGGAACCAATAGTCGACGAGCGCGTTCCAGAAGAACTTCTGGCGCTGCATTGTCGTCTCATCCTGGCCGCCCAAATCCCAGTTACCTGCGCGTTTGGCCATCCATCCGCTGATGCCGCCTGATTGTTCGCCGCGCTTGCGTGCCATCTTCTCGCGGGCTTCGTCGGCGTGTTCATGAGCTTGTGCCTGTAGGCCTGGCGACCTGTGATCTGTTGCACTCATGCGGGTTGAATACCCGTAGAACGAGAAAATTAGGCCTCCGCCCGCCCGGCCGCCGCTGATCGACACAGGGCGGCGTATCGGGCCAGTATGAAAAGTAAGGTTGGGGATAACCAAAAATTGGGCAGGAGGTAGGCCATGGGGGGAATTCAGAAAGGACCGCGCCGGATGCGAGAACGTAAGCAATGGTGGTCGGCCGCGTTATTTACAGTTGCCCTCGTAGTAGGGCTCGGCGTTGCCCCGGCGCATATTCCAGTACAACTTCATCCGGTCGATCTGACTTCACGAGAACTCCATCTGGTCAAGCAGGCACCGGCCGACCCCGTCAACACGGCTCCTGTCGAGGCCGCCGTGGTTCAGATCAACACCAACCTCGATTACCAGAACGCGATCGGCGTCGGCACCGGCATCGTGCTGAGCCCCGACGGCGAGGTGCTGACGAACAACCACGTGGTCGAGGGCGCCACAGGTATCTCCGGCACGAACCTCGGCACGGGGCGCACCTTCCCGATCGACGTGATCGGCTATGACCGCACGCACGACATCGCGCTTGTGCAATTGCGCGGTGCCGGCGGACTTCCCACCGCTGCCCTCGGCGATTCGAACACGGTTGCCGTCGGCGATCCGATCGTCGGGATCGGCAATGCCGGCGGACCACACGGCGGACTCACCCGTGAGCCCGGCACCGTCAAGGCGCTCAACCAGACCGTCGTCGCCAGCGATGACCTCACCGGCAGCTCAGAACAACTGACCGGCTTGATCCAGGTCGCCGCGAGCCTGCGCCCGGGCGATTCCGGTGGTCCGCTGGTGAACAGCGCCGGTCAAGTGGTCGGCATCGACACCGCCGCCTCGGAGAGCTATCACACCAGTACCGGCGGGTTTGCGATACCGATCAATCAGGCGCTGGGGATCGCGGATCAGATTCGGTCGCGCGCGCCATCGCCGACCGCGCACATCGGTGACACCGGCATGCTCGGCGTTGGTGTCGTTGACACCCGCAACGGTGGCGGTGTTGCGGTCAAGCAAGTGCTGCGCGGTGGGCCCGCCGCCCAAGCCGGTTTGGCGGGAGGCGACGTGATCACCGCGATCGACGGCAACGCGGTGAACAATGCGACCGCGCTGACCGACTTCCTCGACCAGCGTCATCCGGGCGACACCGTGACGCTGGCCTGGGTCGACTCTTCCGGCGTCCAGCACACCACACCGATCACATTGGCCGCCGGCCCGCCCGGGTGAGCAGCGGCGCTGGATGGCCGCGCACCGGCCACGATTTTCGACGGGAAACGCTAATCGGGACCGGCGGGCTTCAGCGTCGGCGAATAATGTGCGCCCGATGACTGCGCGGGTGGTGGCGGACGGGCGTTGGGGCCGAAGGGTTCTGGCTGCCGCAGGCGGGGCGCTTTTGGTGATCGCATCCGGTTGCGCAAGTCATTCGGCCTCAACGGGATCGGGCGGGGCGACATCATCGCCGCCGAGCGCCGAATCGACCCAGGACATCGACGTCGGCACCGCCCAGCGGCTGGATGCGGTGATCAACCAGGCGATGAGCGCGGCGTCGATTCCAGGCGCGATCATCGGAGTGTGGGGCCCGGACGGTCGGTACATCCGCACGTTCGGCGTCGCGGACAAGGCGACGGGTGTGCCGATGAACGTCGGCATGTACAGCCGAATCGGGAGTGAGACAAAAACCTTCACGGTCACCGGGGTGTTGCAGCTTGCGGATCAAGGCAAGCTCGGCCTCGACGACCCGATCGGCAAGTACATCGACGGCGTCCCGGAGGGCAACCAGATCACGTTGCGTGAGCTGGCACGGATGCAGAGCGGGCTCTACAACTACTCGGCCACCACCGCATTCCAGCAGGCGTTGTTCGCAGACCCAAGGCGCAACTTCACCCCCCAGGAGTTGCTTGGTTACGCATTCGCCGAACCCCCGGTGTTTTCCCCCGGCCAGGGGTTCCAATACTCCAACACCAACACGGTGCTGCTGGGCCTTGTGGTCGAGAAGGTCAGTGGCCAGCAGCTGCCGGACTACATCCGCGACCATATCCTCGCGCCACTGAACATGAGTCACACCAGCTTTCCGACGACTAACGCATTCCCGGACCCGCATCCGCAGGGCTACACCAACCAAACCGCCAATGGTGACGTTGCCATTTCCACCGACTGGAATCCGTCGTGGGGATGGGCTGCCGGGGCGATGATCTCGACACTTGACGATATGCACACTTGGGCACCCGCGTTGGCCACCGGAAAGCTGCTCTCGCCGGCGATGCAGTCGCAGCGATTGCAGACGGTGAACGCCCAAGGTCTGCCTCCGCAAGACGGATACGGGCTGGGCATCTTCAATCTCGCCGGGTGGATCGGTCACAACGGAAGCCTGCCCGGCTACCAGACTGTGGCGGTTTACCTGCCGCAACAGAAGCGGACGCTGGTGATCTTGATTAACACCGACATCGAGTATCAGGGCAGCGAGCCAAGCTCCAAGCTGGCGACCGCGATCACTTCTGTTATCTCACCGGACCACGTCTATAGCCTCAGCCCGGAGGTTCAAGAACCTGACGTCGCCCCGTCTTCGACGCCCACCAAGCCGCGATAACGGCGGAGGCTTCAGCATGGGTCTTTCCCACGCCAGGCCCTGGCGATGTCGATTACACGTGCCGGACCGCGCCGATCCGTGGATTGCGGGTGCAGCCGCGACGCTCGTGGGGATGGTGCTGTCGTGGCGGCCGTCATTCTGGTTCGACGAGGCCGCCACGATCGCCGCCGCCAACCGCTCTGAGTACGACATCCTGCGCTTGCTGTTGAACTTCGATGCGGTCCACGGCCTGTATTACCTCGCGATGCACGAATGGTTTTCATGGGTTCCGATCAACGAGTTCACGGCGCGGCTTCCGAGCGCCGTGGCCGTCGGCATTGCCGCCGGCGGCCTCATCGTGTTGGGCAAACTGGTGGCCGACCGGCCCACCGCGTGGGCGGCGGCGGTAGCGTTCACCGTGCTGCCGCGCACACTGTCGTCCGCGGTGGAGGCCAGGTCGTATGCGCTGACCGCTGCCATCGCGGTCTGGCTGACGGTGGTGCTGGTGATCGCCGCGACTCGACGCGGCTCGGCACTGTGGGCTCTGTACAGTCTTGCGCTCGCGCTGGCGGTTGTCTCCTTCCTCTACCTGGGCCTCTTGGTGTTTGCGCATGCGGTCACACTCGCAGTCAGCCGAAACCGACGGCAACTTGCGGCCTTTGCCATCGCGGCCGCGGCTGGACTTGCTCTCGCGTCGCCGCTCATCGCGTTGACAGCAGGCCAACGCGAACAACTCTCGTGGATCGATAGGGGCGGAAGCGCGTTCGCGACCGGGGTGCTCTGGGACCAGTGGTTCACCCGCTCGCGGCTTTTCGTGTGCGTGTGCGCCATTGTCTTGGCTTGGGGATCGGTAGTCCTGGTTACCAGGAAGGCCGAACGCGCAGCCGATGCTCTCACGCTGGCGATGCCGTGGATCGTGGTGCCCACCGCGTTGCTGGTCGGATACTCGGCATTGGCACACGACGTCTACCAACCGAGATATCTGACATACACCGCGCCGGGTGTTGGATTGCTGCTTGGTCTGTGTGTTACGGCCATTGCGCGGGACCGATCACGAATCACCTTGGTATTGCTCGCTGTTCTCGCGCTCGGTTCGAGCACCGCGTTCGTGGCTCAGCGCCGCCCATACTCAAAGCCCGCCGGGGCGGACTATTCGGAAATCGCCGAAGTCATCAAGACCCATGCGGGGCCGCATGACTGTGTCGTCTTCGGCTTCGCCCACGACGAACCCTTGCGAGCGTCTGCCGCTGCTCGCCCCGATGCCTTCGCCCGTCTCAACGATGTCGCGGCCGGTGTCTCAGGCGCGGATGCAGCACAGCTGTGGTCGGAGGATCTGCCACTCGACAGCGCCGCGGTAACACCGCGGTTGGCGGCCTGCTCGGTGTTGTGGGCCGTCATCGACCGCGCGACGCCCTCGCCCGTTGTCGACGTGGCAGAACGGCAGGGATTTGTTTCCGACCGGGAATGGACCCTGAACCGCAGCGTGGTGCTTCGCCTGAAGAGATCTTGAGTCGCCCCACCACCACGATGTGCGCCGGAGTCGGCGGGCTGACGCGGCGAATCCGACGGGTGATTCGCAACGTCCTGATGGCGCAGCGTGCAGGGTCCGACGCGGGTCAGTCCCCGTTACTCAGCGGGCGCGTCGCTGAGTTCGTCAAGGTGTTCACGTCCGGGCCGCTCGTTTGATAGGACAGGGCCAGTCATTTCAATCGAGCCGGGCGAGGTCGCGATGGGTCAATGGTCACGGGCAGAGATCGAGTCGGCTTTCAATCACCACAAGCAGGTGGTTGTCGAAATCGGCCAGAGTTGGGACTGGTCGCGGTTCGCCGACCAGTTCACCGAGGGCGCCGTCTACGTCGAGCACTCCTTCGGAACCTTCCGCGGCCGCGAAAAGATCCGTGAATGGATCGTGTCCACGATGAACGCGTTTCCAGGCAACGAGATGCCGTTCTACCCGACGTCGTGGTATTCCATCGACGAGGAGAAGGGTTGGGTGTTTTGCGAATTCCTCAACCGAATGCGGGATCCCGGGGACGGCAGCATTCACGAGCGCGCCAACCTTTCGGTGATGAAATACGCCGGCGACGGGCTGTGGAGCTATGAAGAAGATGCCTATAACCCACTGAATTTCCTGTCGATGGTCCGCGAGTACATCGAACGGTCCAAAGAGCTCGGAACAATTTCCGATGACGCGACCAAGTTCGCCCAAGCGATGAACTGGGAGCTTACGTAGGGCCGAACGGGCGAAGCCGACCTAATGACGTCAGGTGGCTTCTCCGGATGCGCGGACGTCTTCCCGCTGGTGCGCGTCCGTCTCTTGGTTCTCCGAGCGGTTTTCGGCGGCACGCACCGAAGGGTCGATGCGGTCCGCGTGCGCCAACCGCTCTTTCAACTGGTCGCGGGACGCCGCGGCCTCGCTCTGGTGGGAATCCGCCCGCTCTTGCAGTCGGGCCGCCTCGGCCGCTTTTGCCTCGGCCTCGGCCTGCGCGGCACGGGCTTTGGCCGCCGTCTCGCTGGCGAGCGCTTCTCGCCGTTCGGCTTTCGCTGTTTCCTCCGTGGCGCGCTGGCGAATGCACTCCGCCTCGAGGTGGCGCCTCTTGGTGCGGCTGCGGACGGCGACAATGGTGATAGCCGCGATCAGCAGCAAAACCACCACGACCGCCACGATGATCCAGATGACAGTGCTGGTCGTCATGCTGGCTCCTTCGGTAGATCGGTCTTCTGGTCTGGGAGCCTTTCCCGCGTCCGGAGTGCCCGGAGTCGGCGGCTTTTAAACCGCCGCGTCAAATTACTTCAGGCGTGCTGTCGGCGTATCGTCGATGTGTTCGATCACGTCTTGGGGGTCTCCAAACACCATGGCGGCCCCGGCGGTTGTCAGTTCCTCACGCGAGATACCGCCGCTGAGCAGCCCGATGATCGGCAGGCCGGCGCGGTCCAGCCCCACTTTGATGATGCCGGGATCGGGTTTGGCGGGATCGACATCCGCTGCCCAGGTCACGGCCGCGACGAGGCTGTCGCGGTCGAGCACCGCGCGCAGACCGGACAGCTCGTCTTGCGACGCCGACGTCGCAAGCACCACCCGCAGGCCCATCGATGCGACGTGGTCCAGGATTTCGCGCCCGCCGGGAAGAACCCGAAGAAGCGGCGAAAGCTCTGTGTAGTGGCGCGAATGAAGATCCTTGAGCCGGCGCCTGGTGTCATCGTCGGCACTCCCGGCCAGCGAGGCGACAAGCCCCGATCCGTCCATCCCGATCGATCGATGGATACGCCAAGCGTCCACCCCGACACCGGCGTCGTAAAAGGGATACCCACCTCCGGCTCTTTACCCTCCCACTCCTCGTGGATGAAAAGCGCCAGCCCCCCGCGGACCCTGACCTTGTCCATCGAGTCGGTACACCCTTACGGCATTGCGCCAGGCGATCAAATCGACGACGCGGATGGCGTCGGCCTCGCTCCACTCGTCGTCGGCGACGAAGGTTTGCAGCACTTTCCGAATCCCGTTGCGCCACAACCGCGATCCCAGAAAATGTAGCTCCGCCGGGCCAAAGCCGTCCGAGGAATACATGACCTTGCGAAATGGTGTCAGTTCGAGCAGCCGCCCGATGAAAGCGGCCGACCGGGCGCCGAGGTGGTTGATTGCCAACCCACCGTCGACGTAGACATTGTTGAACGCTTGGGCCAGGTATCCGGCTTCGCGCTCAAAGGGGTAGCAGTGCAGCAACACGATCGGGGTGTCGCCGGTACTCCTCAGCAGGTCGAGCAGATACATCGGGTTGGTCTTGTGCAGCTCACAGTCCCGGTCGCCCAGGCCCACATGGAATTGCAGTGGCTTGCCCAGCTTCAGCGCTCGGTGCAGACCGAACCGCAGCAGGCTCCGGTCGGTCAGCCGGACACCGCCGCGTTCTCGCCAGCGGTGGGCTGCTTCGGCGACCTCCGCAGGAGCCGGCTCGGACAGGTCCCCGTCGAACCCGCCGCGGTAGGCCATGATCGACTTCGTCCCGACCGCGGTCTGGGCCCGTCGGTGCAGGATTTCGTCGAACGCGCTCGCATAATCGCCGTCCGTCCGCGCCGCCAGTTCCGCAATCTGCTCCAGGCGAACCACCTCCTGGGCGCGGCCACCGGAGTAGTGGGCGAGGTCGTCAACGCCGGCGACGCCGGAAAGCCCGGTGTCGATAAGCCAGTCCGATACCCCCGCTGCCCGCAGGAACATGCGGGCGATGTCTTGTTCGTCGAACTCGCTACGTCGTTTCCAGTACACATCCGCTGCGGCGTGGCGCGGTAGGCCGAGAACCGGTGCGCAGTGGGCGCGTACGGCGAAGCCGATCTGGGTGTCGAACGCGGAGTCGAAGTCGGCAATGGGCTCGATATTCGCCTCGTTGAGCGCGTTCTCGAAGCGAGCCCGGTCTCCCCCAGTCAGCCAGCATCCGTGCACGTGATGATCGACGAGTTGCACGTCGGCGATGTGCTCCGCCAACGCCGAGATGGCAGCCGACCCGGTCACAAGCTCCAAGCCATGCGGAACTTGTCGGCCAACTCTGCGGGCTCGAGGCCGGCGTAGTTCTCGTGTTCGTAACGGCGCACCGCGACAACGACGTTGACGGCGTCATCACCCAAAATGCGGCGCATGCGGCCCGATGCGTCCAACGCGGAGATCACGTCGGCCTGGGCGCTGGGTAGCAAAACGGTGCCTGCTTGTGTGCGCTGCTCGTCGGATTGGTCCGCCGGGTCGACGGTGGTCTCCGGCGGCAACGGCATGCCTTGCTCGATGCCGTCCAGGGCCAGCCCGAGGATCGCGGCGGTCGCGAAATACGGGTTCGCCGAGGGATCCACGATCTTCACTTCGACGTTGGCGCCGTGCGGATTCGCGGGGCCGCCCACCAAGAACCGGACCGCGGCTTCGCGGTTCTCGGTTCCCCAGCAGGCATAGGCGCCCGACCAGAAACCCGGTTGCAAGCGCAATCCCGACAGGATCGAGCCGCACAGGATGCCTTGCGCGTCGGGCAGGCCAGAGACCACGCCGGCCACCGCGTGTTCGCCGTCCTCAGTCATCCCGGCGGCGCCAGGCCCGTCGGAGAACAGCGGCGAACCGCGCCGGCTCAGCGAAAAATGCTGGTGCGCACCCGATCCCACGCTACCGGCGAACGGCACCGGCGAAAAGCTGACGCGCATTCCGTAGTCCCGCGCGACACGGCCAATGACGACGCGCATCAGGACCAGCTGATCGGCGGCCGCCACCGGTGTCTGCGGGGACAGCGAAAGCTCGAACTGGTTCAGCCCGTACTCGGGGTGGAACTGCTCGATGCCGACACCGGATGTCGCCGCGGCCGTCGTCACGTCGCGAACGAAGCCTTCATACTCCAGCACACCCGCCAGCCCGTATTGCGCCCACAGGGTTGACGAGAGGCGGCCGCCATCGGGCCCGACGAGGATGAACTCGATCTCGTGGCCCACCTGGGCGTCGAGACCCGCATCGGCGAGCTTGGCTTCGATCCGGCCGAGGGTGCCACGGCTGCAGGCCGGGACCGGCGCGCCGTCCTGTTGGAAGAACGAACCCGGTGCCCAAGCGAGGCCGTCGCCCAGCCCCCGCAACGCAGCGACGTCGATACGGATCCGCTCATCGCCGACGACACCGATGCCCTCGGCGAACGCGATGCCGGTCTGATCGATCGCGAATCCGTGCCAGACGGGGCTCGCGCCGAGGCCGGGGTCGGCGAACGCGCCCGACCGGCGCAACGGAACGGTCTTGGCGTGAGTGAGGCCGGCCGGGTTGACGACGGTGCCGATCACCGTCTCGACGCCGCCGGCCTCGAGGCGAGCGATGGCGGGCGCGGCCGCGGCTGTGTCTGTCATTCCAGCCATTCTGCAATGCGGTGATGACGCTCGCTGCGATTACCGCGCGAGCGACGATTTGATTCACGCCGCCGGGTAGTTGTCCGCCGGACGGCCCAACGCCGCGAGCATCCCGGACGCGGCTTGCGACCAGGTGAATTGTTCTGCCCGCCGGCGGGCACCGATGCGTCGCTTGCGTACGGGCCGGCCGATGATCTCGATCACGCTGGCCGCAACGGCTTCTGGGTCGTTGTCGGCCCATGCGCCGCTGTCGGGGCAGACGATCTCGCGCAGCGCCGACGTCCGCGACACCACGGCGGGCGTGCCACATGCCAGCGCCTCCAGCGCGGCGAGGCCGAACGTCTCGTGGGGCCCGGGCGCCAACGCCACGTCTGCCGAAGCGAGCAGTGCCGCGACCGAGTGGCGGCAGTCGATGAAGCCTGTGAAGGTGATCGGCAAACCCGCCGCCTGCCGCTCGAGTCGCCCACGCATCGGCCCCTCGCCCACGATCATCAGTCGGGCGTCGACACCGCAATCACGCAGTGCCCCAACGGCATCGATGCTGCGATCGGCGCGTTTCTCCACTGACAACCGCCCGCAGTGCACGAGCAGAACCTGGTGCGGGTCTGCCCATTCCCGCCGTAGCTGGGCGGAGTGGCGTCGCGGATGAAACGTCTCAAGGTCCACGCCCAACGGCACGGTGATGGTGTTGGTGGCCCCGATCCGGTCGAATTCCTCGCGCGCGAAGCCGGTGGTGCACACCACGGTGTCGTAATTGGCGGCGGTGCGCCTGTTCGCGAAATCCGCAAGGCGGCGAGCCGATTTCGGCGGAAGCAGCAGGCCGGCCAGGCGATCGAGCCGTTCGTGGGAGATCATCACCGCGGTGACGTCGTGTCGGCGTCCCCAACGGCCCAGCGATCGCAATGTCAGCCGGTCCGACACCTCGATGGCGTCCGGTTTCAGCGACTCCACAAGCGCGGTCACGGGCCACGGCATCACGGCGCGGCAACCACCGGTGAACGGGATGCCTCGGGCCGGCACGGAGATTCGGACCACCCCGGTCGGCAGGATCGTCTGCGCCGCAGTTGGGCCCGGAACGATCAGAAAGACGTCATGGCCGGCCGAGCAGTATTCGGCGCCGAGCCGGTCCACGGCGGTACGCAGGCCGCCCGACCGCGGCCCGTAGAAGTTCGCGACCTGAACCACCCGCATCACGTCCCATCAGAGACGGCGGGCGTGTGCGGTCAACGACGTGCGGTCGACAGGTCGCTGAATGACCCGTGAACACCGCAGAGACAACTCACGGGTTGATGACGTGCTTCGGATCGGGCTTGTGCTCTGCCGGCGCCTGGCTGTAGTCGCCGAACCGGCCGTCGCGGGCGGCGACCGCCGACGGAACGCCGTGTTGGGCAGCCTGCTCGATGAACGCTTCGGCTTCGGGAATGTTGCGCATGATCCCGTCCAGCACCGCGCCCAACGTCTGGGTCGACGCCAGGCCCATGTTCTCGTAAGCCTGGTTGACCACCAGCTTCTGGGCGGCGAGCTGGCCCATCGGTAGCGCCGCGAGCTCGTCGGCCAGTGCGTGCACCCTGGCCTCGAGGTCGTTGAACGGGACGGCTTCGTTGATCAGCCCGACCTCGGCCGCTTCACGTCCAGACAGCGGCCGCCCGGTCAGGGCGTGATACTTCGCGCGGGTCAGCCCCAGCCGGTAGATCCACATGCCGGACAGGTAGGCCCCCCACACCCGCGAATACGGCGTGCCGATCTGGGCGTCCTCGCTGGCGATCACCAGGTCGGCGCACAACGCGTAGTCGCTGCCGCCGCCGACGCACCAGCCGTGCACCTGCGCGATGACCGGCTTGGGAGAGCGCCAGATGCTCATGAACTTCTGGTGCGGCGACGTGGCGTGCGCGGTCGTGTGCATCATGTCCTTGCCCGGGTCCCACCGGCCGTCGGTGCTGAGCAGGTCGGCCCCGTACGAAAATCCGCCGCCGAAGTCGTAGCCCGCGCAAAACGCACGTCCGGCACCGCGCAGGATGATCACCTTCACGGACCGATCGAGGACCGCGGTGTGGACGGCGTCTTCGACCTCTTCAGGCATCGGGGCGACGATCGTGTTCAGCGCGTCCGGCCGGTTCAACGTGATCGTGGCGACCGGCCCGTCGGACGCGTACAGGATGGTCTCATAGCTCATTGGAACCTCCTCGTCAGGAAGTTGAACTGTATTGGCGGATAAGCTTGTTGACGTGAATTTCGGCAGATTGGTAATGCGGGCTGCCCCGCTGTTCAACGCACCCGTGGTCGCACTGAGCCGCTCCCCGCGGTGGAGCCGGCTGGTCAGCGCCAACATAGCGATGCTCACCTACACCGGACGCCGATCCGGACGGACGGTGTCCCTGCCGGTTGGATACCGCCGCCGCGGCAATGAAGTGACGATCGGGGTGAACATGCCCGACGCTAAGACGTGGTGGCGGAACTTCCTCGGCGACGGCGCACCGTTGACACTCGAGCTTGACGGGCGCGACGTTCCCGGCCACGGGATAGCGCAGCGCGACGCCAACGGCCGGGTCAGCCTGAACGTCCGGCTGGAGGGGCAGCCGTCGCGTTAGACGGTCAGCTTGCTGGCCTGCCCGATGTCCAGCGTGCGCAGCACGCGTCCCATGCCGATCCACAACGCACACGACAGCGCGAGGTCGGCGAGGATCTCCTCGGACAGGTGTTCCTTGCACCGCGCCCAGAACTCCTCGTCGTCGCGTAGCCCGGTGTGGTCGGACGCGAAGCGCTCCCCGAACTCGGCGGCGATCCGCTCCTCCTCGCTGTAGCCCGGCCACGTCCGCCACTGCGGCACATGTGCGTAGAACTCCTCGTCGACGCCCTCGGCCGGGCCTTCGCCGAAGCGGGTGTTCTCGCAGACGGCGCACTCGTTGTCCAAGGCGATGGCCATTCGTGCGATCTCGCGCACCCGCACCGGGAGCCGGTTGCGGTGGTAGACCGCGTACTGGAATTTTCCTATCGCAGCACCGAGCTCAGGTGATGCGGCCAACCAGCCGGTCAGGTCATCGTCGGCGAAGTTTCCGATTCGGCTCATGACCAGGGATGCTACGCCGCATGAGCCGCATCTGGAACACGTTCTAGTTTTCGAGGTCCTACGCCACGGCAGCTTGCTCGGCCTGCGCCCTAACGAAGGGCACCAGCCCTGCGACCCGATGCTTGGGCGGCAGCGCGAGCCTGAGGATCTTGCGCACGACAGTGCCGAATTGACGCGGCAGCGGCCCGGTGTTGTACGGAATGCCGTAGCGCTCGCAGATCTTGCGAACCTCCACCGAAATCTCGGCGTGGCGATGGGCCGGGATGTCGGGGAACAGATGGTGCTCGATCTGGAACGACAGGTTGCCGGACAGGATGTGGAAGAGCTTTCCGCCGGTGAGGTTGGCCGAGCCGAGGATCTGGCGGAAGTACCACTCACCGCGAGTCTCGTCGACGGTCTCTTCGATCGAGAACTCCTGGGTGTCCTCGGGAAAGTGGCCGCAGAAGATGATCATGAACGCCCAGACGTTGCGGATCAGGTTGGCGGTTAGGTCGCCGGCGAACACGAAGGGTGCGAACGGCCCGGCCAGGAACGGGAACGCGATGTAGTCCTTGAGCGTCTGACGCTTGGTCTTGCGCCAGATGCCGTCGAGGATTTTGCGCTTGTCGGCCAGCGTGATCTCGCCGGCCCGGATGCGTTCGGTCTCCAGCTCGTGCAGCGCAACGCCGTATTGGAACAGCACCATCAGCAGGAACGCGTACACCGCGTTCCCCAGGAAATAGGGTCGCCAGCGTTGATCCTCGCTCATCCGCAGGATGCCGTAGCCGATGTCGCGGTCCATCCCGACGATGTTGGTGTAGGTGTGGTGCATGTAGTTGTGCGAATGGCGCCACTGATCGCCCGGGCAGGCGGTGTCCCACTCGAAGCCGCGGCTCGAGATCGACGGATCGCCCATCCAGTCGTACTGGCCGTGCATCACGTTGTGGCCGATCTCCATGTTGTCGAGGATCTTCGACAGCGCGAGCGTCGCTGTGCCGGCGATCCATGCCGGCGGCAGGATCCCGGCCATCAACAGACCGCGGCCGCCGACCTCGAGGGCGCGTTGCGCTTTGATGACGCGGCGGATGTAGGCCGCATCCCGCTCGCCGAGGTCGGCGAGCACGCGTTCTTTGAGCGCGTCGAGTTCGCGCCCGAACGCTTCGGTCTGCTCGGGTGTCAGGGTGATGTCCTTGGTTGACATGGGAAGCTCTCCTTTCGTTTGAGGGCCCTAGAGGGCGAGTTCGACGTCACCGAGCGGGACAGACACGCAGATCTGCACGTCCTCGCCGTCGGCGGTCGAGACCGCTCCGGTAGTGAGGTTCTTCACCGCGCCGCGGGTCTTACGGCGGGTGCAGCTGTGGCAGATGCCCATCCGGCATCCGCTTTCCGGCGTCAGCCCGGCGGCTTCGGCCTGCTCCAGCAGCGGGCGGCCGTCATCGGTGCGGGTTACACCGCTTTCGGTGAACGCGACGCGTCCCCCAGACGCTTCGGCAGCCACGACGAACACCGGCGGGACGAAGCTTTCCGAGGTGACGTCGTCGCAGTGCTGCTGCACGGCCTCCGCCAGCGCGGGCGGCCCGCAGACATACACCACATCCGGCGACGGCATCGCCGCGGCCAGGTGAGCCGGGCCGAAATGGCCGTGCAGCTCGGCTGTCTCAGGTGACCGGGTGTAGCCATGCAGCACCCGCACGCCGGGCATGGCGGCCAGTTCGTCGCGGTAGCAGGCCTCCGCCGCCGATCGGGCGTAGTGAATGAACGCGATGTCGCCGTCGAACTGCTCGGCCCGCAATGTGCGCAGCATCGACATCACCGGGGTGATGCCGCTGCCGCCCGACACAAACAAGATCCGTCGCGGGCGGCGGGCCGGCAGCACGAAATCACCGCCGACGCCATCGAGGCCGACCACCATGCCGGGTCGGGCGTGTCGATACAGGAACGTCGACACGAGCCCGCCGTCGTGCAGGCCGACCGTCAGCTCGATCTGCGGTGCGCCCTGTTCGCTGGCGGGCGAATAGCAGCGCGTGCGCCTGCGGCCGTTGATTTCCACGGTCAGGTTCACGTGCTGTCCGGCCCTGAAGCCGGTGAAGGCCCGATTCGGCTGCAACGTGAGCGTGACGCTGCGTGGTGTGAGCCGGCGCACCGCGACGACCTTGGCGCGGGCATCGCTGCGTGTCCACGTCGGGGCGAGCAACTCGGTGTAGCGGTCGACTCCGTGGGGTCCGGTGAGTACGTCGACGAGGCTCGAGCTCAGCACTCGCGTGGTAAGCGTTTGAGTGAACACATGTATACAGTGGTTCGTGAACAAGCTGAAAGTCAACGGAAAAGGCCAGGTTGTGGTAGGCTTCACAATAGTGAACAGTTGTACGCCCAGCTCACGATCGCGCCGGTCCGGCTCATCGCACGCGCGGGCGAAGGTGTCTCGCGAGGAGCGCAAGGAGGCGACCCGGAGGGCAATCGTGGCCGCCGCGCTGAAGCTCCTCGACGACCGCAGCTTCAGCGCGCTGAGCCTGCGAGAGGTGACCCGTGAGGCGGGCATCGTCCCCGCGGCGTTCTATCGCCATTTCGAGTCGATGGAGGCGCTCGGCCTTGTCCTGATCGACGAGTCCTTCCGTGCATTGCGGGACATGCTGCGATCGGCGCGTGCGGGCAAGCTGGATCCGAACCGGGTGATCGAGTCGTCGGTCGAGATCCTGGTTGGCAGCGTTGCGCAGCAGCGAGAGCACTGGCGGTTCATCGGCCGTGAGCGCTCCAGCGGTGTCTCGGTCTTGCGGTACGCCATCCGCACCGAGATCCGGCTGATCACGTCCGAACTCGCGACCGACCTGGCGCGTTTCCCGGGTCTGAACGACTGGAGCACCGAGGATCTGAACATCCTCGCCAGCCTGTTCGTCAACTCGATGATCGTGATCGCCGAGGCCATCGAGGATGCTCAGGACGTGGCGGCGCAGGACGAGATCAGGCGCGTCGCGGTCAAGCAGCTGCGAATGATCGTCGTCGGCGTGGCCGGCTGGCGCAGCGGCTGACTCTGCTTGCGCCGAAACGGAATTGCCGGTTGTGATTTGAACCGGGTCATCACGGGGAATTCCGTTTCGATGAGCCACCGTACGCTCGGCGACATGGCCACCACGCCTGCCGCGCCCCAACAGGAGACGTCAGACCCCGAGTCGGGCAGCGCCATGATCGGTCCGCAACAGCGAAACCTGATCTTCCTGGCTGTTCTGCTCGGCATGCTGCTGGCCGCGCTCGACCAGACCATCGTGGCCACTGCGCTGCCCACGGTGGTCGCCGACCTCGGGGGCGCCGGTCACCAGTCGTGGGTTGTGACCAGTTACCTGCTGGCATCGACCATCACAACCGCGATCGTCGGAAAGCTCGGCGACTTGTTCGGCCGCAAGACTGTCTTCCAGGTGGCGGTGGTGTTCTTCCTCGCCGGGTCGGTGCTGTGTGGGTTGGCGCAGTCGATGACCATGCTTGTCGCGTCGCGCGCCCTGCAGGGCGTCGGCGGTGGCGCGCTCATGGTCACCGCCACGGCGCTGATCGGCGAGGTGATCCCGCTTCGCGAGCGCGGCCGTTATCAGGGTGCGCTGGGTGCGGTTTTCGGTGTCACAACCGTCGTCGGTCCGCTGCTGGGCGGCTTCTTCACCGACCACCTGACCTGGCGATGGGCCTTCTGGATCAACGTGCCGGTGGCCATCGTGGTGTTCCTGGTTGCGGCAGGCGCGATCCCGCAACTGGCCAAGCAGGCCAAGCCGGTCATCGATTACTGGGGCATCGTCTTGGTCGGCCTCGGCGCGTCCGGGCTGACCTTGGCGACCAGCTGGGGCGGCAACACCCACCCGTGGGGCTCACCCACGATCATCGGCCTGTTCGCGGGATCGGTCTTCGCGCTGGCGATTTTCGTGCTGGTCGAACTGCGTGCCAAGGAGCCGGTGCTGCCGATCCGGCTGTTCGACAACCCCGTCTTCGCGGTGTGCTGCGTGCTGTCTTTCGTCGTCGGGTTCGCGATGCTGGGCGCGTTGACCTTCCTGCCGACGTTCATGCAG
This sequence comes from uncultured Actinomycetota bacterium, assembly GCA_963811535.1. Taxonomy (GTDB): domain Bacteria; phylum Actinomycetota; class Actinomycetes; order Mycobacteriales; family Mycobacteriaceae; genus Mycobacterium. Next base: position 791,107 of record CAWERF010000007.1, read on the forward strand.
TTCGTCGACGGCGTGTCGGCGACCACCTCGGGGCTCCGGACCTTGCCGATGGTCGTGGGCCTGCTGATCACGTCGATGGGCAGCGGTGTGATCGTGGGGCGAACCGGCCGCTACAAGATCTTCCCGGTTCTCGGCACGGTGATCATGTGCGTCGGCTTTGTGCTGCTGTCGCGCATGGACTCCGCCACCTCGATGCTGATGCAGTCGCTGTACCTGTTCGTTCTCGGCACCGGCATCGGGATGTGCATGCAGGTGCTGGTGCTGATCGTGCAGAACACCACCGATTTCGCCGACCTCGGCGTCGCGACGTCCGGTGTCACCTTCTTCCGTACCATCGGAAGTTCGTTCGGCGCCGCGGTATTCGGTTCGCTGTTCACCAACTTTCTGGGTCACAGGATCGGACCTGCGCTCGCTGCGAGCGGCGCGCCCCCGGCGGCCGCGCGGTCGCCGCAGGGCCTGCATCACTTGCCGCACCAGATGGCCGAGCCCATCGTCCGCGCCTATGCGCAGTCCCTCGACTTTGTTTTCCTGTTTGCGGCACCGGTGGCCGTCGTCGGCTTCATCGTCGCGCTCATGCTCAAGGAGGTTCCCCTGCGCGATACCCAGGCGACATCGGCGGCCGACCTCGGCGAGGGCTTCGCGATGCCGTCGAGCGAGTCTCCGGACAAGCTTTTGGAGATGGCGATCGGTCGCATGCTTCGCCACGGTCCCCCGGCTGTCCGGCTACGTACGCTATGCGCACGCGTGGGATGTGAGCTCGATGTCGCCGGAATGTGGGCGCTTCTGCAGATTTACCGGCACGCGCAGGTGTTCGGGACGGCCCGGCTCACCGACATCGCCGCACGATTGCGGATACCGCACGAAGTGCTCGAGCCGACGTTCGACCTCCTCGTCGACACCGGCTATGCGTTGCAAGCCGGCGACACCTTATGGCTCACCCAGGCGGGTCGTCGCCAGGTCGATTTCATGTCCAACGAGCTTGCCGACTGGATTGCGGACAAGCTCGCGAAATCGCCGACTTTCGAGGGCAGACCGGACCGCGTCGAGGTCCAGGATGCGCTGGAGCGCATCGCGCATCGGGTACTGGTGCAACGGGATTGGAACGAAGACCGCGAGCTCGTTCCTGCCGGCGGCGCCGATAGGTGACCCGCACTGGCGAGAAGAGGTTTGGCAGGAGTAAAGCCGGGGGATCCGGCATGAGGCGGCGAGCGAGATTGGTTGCATCTGATCGCCGCCAGGCGATGGATGGGCGCAACCCGACGTTGAGAAGCCAGCGCCCGGCCCCGGCACCGCCGACCAGCCCTAATCTAGCGGGCCCGCTCAGCCGGGCGGACGGGACACACACTGCGCCGCGTACAGCGCCTCGCCGAGCTTGTCCATCAACTCGAGCTGAGTCTGCAGGTAATCGATGTGCTTTTCCTCGTCGGCCATGATGCGTTCCAGCAGCACCGCGCTGGTCGAATCCTGCTTTTCGCGGCACATCACGATCCCGGGCTTCAGACGTGCTGCTACTTCGAATTCGACCGCCAGGTCGCTTTCGAACTGTTCGCGCAGGGTCTGCCCCACTCGGAGCGAAAACAGCCGCTGAAAATTCGGCAGACCGTCTAGCAACAGAATCCGGTCGGTGATCCACTCCGCATGGTTCATCTCCTCGAACGACTCTGCGCGGGTGTGGGTGGCCAATTCGGTGAAACCCCAGTTCTGCTGCATCTTCGAGTGGAGGAAATACTGATTGATCGTGGTGAGCTCGCTGGTCAATTGCTCGTTGAGCAGTCGCAGAACGTCCGGATCTCCCTGCATCGTTGGCTCCTTGCTATGCGGCCTGGTTTGCTCAATCTAATGCACGCCCGGCCGTCGGCACGCAAAAGCAGCTGATCAGATCGCCGCGATGTCGAGTACAACGACGCGCCAACGGCAGGCGGCACGCTCGGGGTCCGCGGCGATCCGGCTGCGGATTCCCACGCGAAAACCGTTGCGATGTTCTGCCACTCGCGGGTCGTGCGATCAGTGCCAACCGACGACCACAGCGATTGCTCGAATGCCGCCCGGAAAAAGTTGGCCACGGCGTCGACGTATTCCTCGAGATTCCCTCCCCGCGAATAGGTTTGGAAATACGGGTCGGGAAGCCAGCGCAGCTCGTGACGCAGTAGTTGTAGTTGGTCGCTGAAATCCGCTGCGGCAAGGGGTTCGTCGAATTCACCCACGGTGCGGTTCCACGTGGGGACCGTCATAGCGCGGTACTCGTCGTGGCGAACGGTGCCGGCATCGACCAGCGCTCGCAAAGCGTCGTTGGCGGCGTCCATCAGGCCTTCGGCGCCACTGGTCCCGTCGTCGCCCGAGGTAGGTCCCTGGGTATATCGGTGTGGATGACCAGAGCCGGCCCGTCCCCATTGCGGGAGTGCAACGCTTGCCGCATCGGCTGCCAGTGAGCTGCCGCCACCGGCTGTCCCGAAGTCGGCGATCACGAAAGGTGTGCCGTCGCTTGGTGATTCCACGGCAGCGCTGGCTTCGGTAAGCCAATCGAGCCCCAGTTGCCCGAACACTTGCTGCGCGCGGGAGTGCTGGGTGTAGTACCCCTGGCCTTCCATCCGGCCGCTGGCGGCCCGGACATCTCGGTGGTCTTATTGGACCCCGATGACGACGTCGGTGGACTTGATCAACACTGTGGCGGACTGGCCCACGGTGAGTCCCAGATCCTCGGCAGCGTTCTTGGTGATCGACGCGGTCACGACTTGACCGCCGCCGTCGAGCTCCAGCTGAACGGTTGCCATCACCGCACCTAGATCCACCGCAACGATTTTCCCGCTCAATTGGTTACGGATTGACAGACGCACACTCGCTCCTAACCGCTGCCGTACACCCTGGTAGGCCTGACCAGGACGACAGTACGTCGTTGTTCGGCCATCACGCGGTCGTATTCGTCCCAGTTGTCGTGGGTGCCCCCGGCGGCGATGAACACCTCCCGCAGCAGCAGCCGCAGCTGCTCGGCGTCGCGGAGCCACTGCGCGGCATCGTCCGGGCCGGCGAGTTCGGCGTTGCCCTCCACGGTCGCGTATCTCCACCCGTTGCGAAAAGTCGCGGCAAGCTGGGGCCGCGCGCGCAGGTTGGCCAGCTTCACCCTGCCGTACGTGACGAACGCCAATACCGGCTCCCCGGTGGCGGGGTGCGGCATCACGCCGGCGTTTACCAGTGACGCTTGAATTGTCCCGTCGGCGCGGGCCGTGGCGACCACGGTCAAGCCGTGCTCGTCTTCGGCCAGGGTGACGGCCTCGTCGAGAGTTGTCATGCTTCGAGGATGCCCGCCGCGGCGGTCATTCCTCGACAAACCGGCGCAAGCGGTCGAGAGCCCGGTCCCAGCGCGCAGAAAGGCGGACGAGGTACTCGCTGGCTTCACCGAGCGGCTCGGTCCGCACCGTCCAGATGCGTTCTCGGCCGCTGCGGTGACTTCGTACCAAACCCACCGCTTCCAGCGCGACGAGGTGCTTGGTGACGGCCTGGCGGCTCACCGGCATCTCGGCGCTGACCCGCGAGGTGGACGACGGGCCCTCGTCACACAGCCGGGTGACGATGCGCAGGCGGTTGGGGTCGCCCAAGGCACCGAACAATGGGGCAGCCTCCACCACCCCGGCGGCACTGCTCACACCCGCTCGCCCAGCGCGAGGTACTTCGCCACGAGGTTGACCTGGGCCGCCCAGCCTCCGCTGTTCGCCTCGATTGCCGCTGCCCGCCGCAAGGCCGGGATCGCGTCGAACCCGGACTCGACGATTCGCAGCCGGACGCCGTCAGCGGTGTCGTCAAGCGTGAACTCCACCAGCGTCGTCGGCTCTTCCGAATAGTCGACTTCGGGCTCGACCGCGTAAGGGTGCCAGCGGTAGGCGAAGCGCCGCTGCGGCTCCACCGCCACGATCTCCCAGGTCTGTTCCACGCCGATATAGGGTTCCTGCGACTTGGCGACCTCGTCGTCGACGATCGTCGGGGTGATGACCGCCCGCACCGGCGTCCCCGCGATGAACGGGCCGTCGAATCGCACCCCGAACCAGCGGCCGAACTCCTCGGAGTCGCTGATGGCACGCCACACTCGCTCCAGCGGCGCCTTCAGCAGAACAGTCTTCTCGACACGATCCGTGCTCATAAGCGCAACCTCCTGGTTGCCTATTGGAGCACGCCATACCGCGAAACGCAACCAGACAGTTGCGTTTGGGTCAGCCGAAGCTGACGCGCTCCAACCAGAAGTCGAGCAGCTGCCTGTCGCCGAAGATCTCGACGGCGTCGATGTCGGTCGCCCGGCGCTTGTAGATCAGCAGCAAGAGGTCGGTGACCGGGCCGCGGACGGCCACCGCTGCCTTCTCGTGCGCGCGCCGCCAGGCCAGCGCATCGCCCGTCAGGTCCACCACCCATTCAGCACCCAAGTCCGGTGGGGTGTCGGTCGCGTGGAAGTGCAGGGTTCGCCCCGGGCCGAGCAGCTCACGCATCCACGGATGGACGTCGAAGTGCATCGGCAGCGAGCCCAGCTCCATCCACTCGTCGATGCCGTCGACCGCGACGGCCAGGTCGATCGCGAAGGGCAGGCCGAGGCCGAGCATCGCGTCGGCGCGGTGGATGGCGGTCTCGTGCGCGAACCGGCGGGCGTAGAACGCCGCCGTTCCACCCGGGATGGGCGTGGTGTCGACCGGCCCGTCGGGTCCGGCGCTGCGAAGCGTGTTCGCGAGCTGGGTTGCGCCGGTTGCGAGCCAGGGAAGAACAACTGCCGGATTTTCATGGGCATATGCCGACAAGTCGCGAGAATGATCATCGGACAACCGCTCAGTGGCCTGTGTCCGCACCATCTCCGCCGCCCACCGTTGCGCCCCGCCGAGGTGGCGCAGCAACTGGCCGACGTTCCAGCCCGGGCAGGACGGCACCGGACGGGTCAGGTCGGCGCCGTCTGCAGCCACGCACAGCGTGTCGGTCTGCGTAACGATCGCCGAACAGTAGTCGTCGAAATGCAATCGGGACATGGGCTTACTGTGCCATCGGCCGGCGGACAGGCAATCAGAGAAGTGATGACCGGGCGTCCGTGTTGTCGCTTGCAGGAGCGCGTCCCAGCCGCCAGGCGCCCTCGCCGAGCAATTCCAAGTGGCGTTGGTGGTGCTGTTCGGCCGAGGCGTGATGACCGACGCTGACCACGATGGTGTCCGGCAACTCGGCGCGCAGGAGCTGATACAGCGCGAACTCCAGGCCCTCATCGAGTGCGGAGGTGGCTTCGTCTAGGAACACCACCTTGGGTCTGGTCAGCAGGACGCGGGCGAACGCGATGCGCTGCTGCTCACCGGGTGAGAGCACCTTGGCCCAGTCCTGCTTCTCGTCGAGTCGGCCGCAGAGGTGGGGCAGGAAAACCTGGGTGAGCACATCACGCAGCTGGTCGTCGTCGATGTCGCCCGGCCCGGCTGGATAGGACACCACCGCGCGCAGATTGCCCAGCGGCACGTACGGCAGCTGCGACACGAACATCGTCTCGCAGTCGCCGGCGGGTCTGCGCCAAACGCCGGTTGCGGCCGGCCACAACTCGGCCAGGCTGCGCAGCAAGGTGGTCTTACCGGTACCCGACGAGCCGGTGATCACCATCGACTCGCCGCGCTCCAGGCGCAGATCCAGCGCGTCGATCAGCTGGTCGCCGGCGGGTGTTCGCACGGCGACGCCGGCAAGCTCGACCGAGCCGTCGGGGCTCGGCTCGGTTGTCAGCACCGGCAGTTGGCGGGCGCTCTCGCTGGCCTCGATAAGGCCGTCGAGACGGATCATCGCGGCGTTGTAGCTGGCGAACTGGCTGTATGCGTTGCGGAAGAACGACAGTCCGCTCTGGATCTTGCCGAAGGCGGTGGCCGACTGCGTCACGTCGCCTAACTTGATGGTGCCGGCGAACAGCCGCGGCGCCTGCACCACGAACGGCAGTGGAACGATCGCCTGGGTCGCCGAGAAGTTCCAACCGACTAAGCCGACAGTCCGTCGTACGTACTGCCGGTAGTTGGCGATGATGGCGGCAAACCGGTTGTTGAGCTGCGCACGTTCTGCTCGTTCGCCGCGGTAGAAGCCAATCGCCTCCGCGGCATCCCGCAGCCGAACCAGCGCGTAGCGAAACGCGGCGTTGGTCTGCTCGTTGCGGAAACTCAACTTGATCAGCGGGTGACCGATCCAGAACGCGATCACCGAGGCGACCAGCACGTAAGCGATGACAAACCAGAACAGTGCCTTCGGGATGTCGAGGCCGAACAGTGTCAGCCGTCCCGAAAGTTTCCACAGGATCACGGTGAAGGACGCCACCGAGACCACTGACTCCACCGCGCCGAAAAGCAGAATGCTCTGCGAGTAGTACGACGGGACGTTGGGGCCGGTACCCACACCCGTGGTGAAGATGTCGATGTCCAGCTGAATGCGCTGATCAGGGTTGTCGATGGTGGGCTTGGCGAAGCGGGAGCGGTAGTACGCGCGTCCGGCAAGCCAGTCCACGGTTAGGCGGTCGGTCAACCACACCCGCCAGCGAATGATGAATCGCTGGGTCAGGTAGGTATCGAAGACGATCCGCGCGATATGGATCGTCGCCAGGATGCAAAAGATCCCGATCGCGACCCAGAAGCCGTGCACTCCCGAGCTGCGCTGCGCCGCGTCGTGTGCGCCCGTGCCCTGGAATGCCACCTGAAGAGCCGAGTACAGGTCATTGTTGTAGTAGCTGAGCAGCACCTCGAGCCGCACAGATGCGATCACCGACAGCAGCAACACCGCGAGCAAGCCCCACACCGGAACACTTACCGTGCCGGTGAAGTAGTCGCCGGTGATGCGCCAGAATCGCTGTCCCCACGTGCTGTAGCGGACCAGCAGGACGGCGATCACCAAAACGCCGACGGCGCTGATGAGCCAGGCGTTGAGTATCCACATCAGAGACGCAACGAGCTCGTTGCCCCAGTCGATCGAGGGCCTGAACTTTTCCAACGGGACCACCCTCCTGTGCGATGCCCGGCAGGGCACCGCGTCTGAACTCGCGGCGTAGGTATCGCCCGCTTCGGATTGTGGGCGCGTCGCCGGCGTTTCGCTGCGGGACGAGTATCAACTCTCGATTTGAACAATGTCTGAACATTCGTGGTGGTCGGAGCGGTCGCAGGCGTCGGTGCACAGGGCGCCGGAAGGGGTTAGGCGCCACTATTCGCGCGTCTGCCGGCATCGCCGCAGTCAATTCGATTGTGGCAATGCTGATCTCAAACCGACCGAGCGCGGATGCCCACCATCTCGTTCGGACGCCACCCTGGCGGGTAGTGATGGCGGTGGCAGTGGCCAGATCCGTGGCGAATGAGGCGCGCCCGGGGGTGGCGACCGCTGCTACGGTTCGGCTGAACGTGTCCGCTACCGGGAGGCGCCAGCCGTGCCGCCGCTGCTTCGTGAACTGCTCCGACCGCGCCGCCGGAGTATCGCCATCATCCTGTCCGCGACCCTGGTGCAGATGGCGATGAGCCTCGCCGCGCCCTGGCCGCTCAAAGTCATTCTCGACAACGTGGTCGGAAGTCACCCTCCGCCGCGATGGATCGACTGGCTGCTGCCGATCATGGGCGGCGCAAGCAAGGCCCATATCGCGGCGGCCGCGGGGATCGTGACCGTGGTGATCGCCGCGGTGACCGGCCTCGCGCTGTACGTCGGGAGCTACTTCACCGAGAGCCTGAGTCAATGTGTCGGAAACGATCTGCGGGTGCGGCTGTATCACCATCTGCAACAGCTTTCGCTGTCGTACTACGACGAGCATCGGGTCGGCGCGATCCTGTCCACCCTCACCGGCGACGTGCAGACGATCCAGAGCTTCGCGTCGGTGTCCACCCTCAACATCTTCACGGACACGGTGACCGTGGCCGGGATGATCATTGTGATGTTCTTGTTCCGATGGGATTTCGCGCTGATCGCGCTCGCGGTCACGCCTCTGCTGGCCATCTTCGTGTTGCGCGTCAACAAAGCCATCAGGATGGCGGTCAAGGAGGTGCGCGCACGCCAGTCCGACCTGCTGGCCACGCTGCAGGAGGGCCTGCAATCGATTGAAGTGGTGCAGGCTTTCGCCCGCGAGGATCTGGAGGAGCGGCAGGTACGCAAAGTCAGCATGGAGACCGTTACGGCCTGGCTCAAGGCGCGCCGGGTCTCCTCGCTGCTCTCGCCGGTGGTCGGCCTGACGATCGCGCTGTGCACGGGGCTGGTGCTCTGGCGGGGTGCGTTGCTCATCCTGGCGGGCACGATGACTGCCGGTGCGTTGACCGTTTTTCTCGCCTACCTGGCCAAGTTCTTCCAACCGGTGCGCGACCTGGCCCAGATGACCAACGCTGTCGCGCAGGTCGCGGTGGGGTTCGAGCGCGTCCAGGCGGTGTGTGACGCCGACAAGGTGATTCCGGAGCGTCCAACCCCGACAGAGCCGCCGCCGTTTCGCGGTGAGATCGCCTTCGAACACGTGGCCTTCGGCTATGACCCCGCGGTACCGGTGCTACGCGACATCAGCTTCACGATCAGCCCAGGGCAGATGGTAGGGATCGTCGGGCCCACCGGCAGCGGCAAATCCACCGTCGTCAGCCTGATCCCCCGCTTCCGTGATCCCGACGCCGGCCGCATCACGATCGACGGAGTGGACGTCTCTGAGTTCAAGCTTCACGGACTGCGCTGCCAGGTCGGTTTTGTGTTGCAGGACACGGTGCTGCTGCGCGGAACGATCCGCGACAACATCGCCTTCGGCCGCCCCGACGCCACCGACGACGAGATCATTCAAGCCGCCAAGCTGGCCAACGCCCACGAGTTCATCACCCGCATGCCCGACGGCTACGACAACATGGTGGGTGACCGAGGGAGGACGCTTTCCGGCGGGCAGCGCCAACGCATCGGGATCGCCCGTGCCCTTGTCCGCGACAACCCGATCCTCGTTCTCGACGAGCCGACCGCCGCGCTGGACGCCGAGTCGGAAGAGCTGGTGATCGAGGCCCTGGAACGGCTGATGGAAGGCCGGACAGTCATCACCATCGCGCATCGTCTGAGCACCCTGCGCAACGCCGACAAGATCATCGTCATCAAGGACGGCGTGGTCGCCGAAGACGGTACCCACGAGGAGTTGCTCGAGCTCGGCGGGGTCTATGCCGAGCTGCATCGCATCCAGTACCAGGCGCCGGCGTAAGCTGCCGCCGGCAATCAGTCGGGCAGGTCCGCGAGGCATAAACATCATCTGGACTGCAGGTGAACAGTAGGCACTTGGAGCCGCGGCGGCGATCGCGATTTGATCGAAGTCGCGCTGCGCCGGTATCTCGCTGCTACGATCCGGTGCTAGCCAATGCTCTTTGGAATTCTCTTTGGAATTAAGGAGATACGCGATGCTGACGATGCGGGATCACGGCGTTGAGGACTACGCGGCGTTGCCCGACATGGATGCCACCAACGTCGGTGTGTTGGGTGAAAACGACCGGGCCTGCCTTGAGGAACTGGGCCGGTATCTGGCCGCCACCGATGCGTGGCAGCGCTTCGGTGTCTGGTTGCTGCACAAGCATTTCGAGCCCGCGGCCGGCGAGGTTTTCGTCGAACGCGCCATCCGCGGGCCGCGAAAGACCGAAACCACCCCCCTCGAGCGGTCGGCGTTCTCCGAACGGGCGTTGAGCACGACGGCGATCCGTTTCGACGATTCGGTGCGCTGCGGTGTCGGTGTCATCGGCATGGAGTTCGCCGAGCCGGCCGACTTCGGTGCCGTCTCGCCGCTAAGCGATGACGACGAGGCCGTGTTGGCCGGCATCGCCGAACGGCTGCAGGCCCACGGCAAGATCGAGCGCTTCGGTGTGCGGCTGATCCGCAACCCGCTGGGGCTGTCCGAGCACGAGCTGCTTCACGAGACCTGCGACAGCGCCCAGCGGACGCTGCACTGCGACGTCGGGGAGCGCGACGCGGTGCTGGCTGACCACACCGTCGTTCAAACGGCCTGGCGGTGGCGGGTCGTGCAGGGCGAGACCGAACCCATGGTGATGCAGGACTGCACCGCTAGCTGCATACGAGCAGGCGAGGGCCACGACATCGGGCACAGCCAATCTGAACCCGATGATTTCGGTAACGATTGACAATCCTGTTGGTCTAGAGGTTGATTGGGTCAGCTGCGCCGTCGTGCGTGGTGGTGGTGTCTTGGAGCGTGGCCTTGAACTGCATTGCTCGGTACGGCGTGCCTGTCGCGGTATTCCATTGGGAGACAACAAGACCTGTGCCGCCGGCGACGTCCAGTCGCGAGCCGGGCAGGACATAGCCGCCGTATAACTGGGCTACCCGACAGTTTGCCTGGTCTTCGGTTGCCCATGCGGTACCGGTGACCGGCATCTGAATCGGTGCATCGTACAGATTGGCGGTTGGCGAGTCGATTGTGCGGTATCCCAACGCGTACTTGGATGAGAGGAATCCACCAAGAATCCACTTGCCCCGCTCGAGCCGGCGCAAGCAGAGCTCGCCCCATGTTTCGCCGCCCGGGGTGATCGGCGTCGGCTCGTTGCCCCACGCCCACTGGTTGTTGGCGTAGCCCCAGCCCGTGTACTTCCACATGTCCCCAATGTTCCCGGGACGAACACGCCTGAGGATGATGCCCTTGTCCCGTTGGAATCCCGTCGACACGACGTACACCCAACCGTCGTCGGGGTCGTAATCCCACGACCAGCACTGCGCGTAGCCGTTGTGCAGCGGCCCGGGGAATTTGGCCTTCTCCCCCATGTGCTGCCAGGAGATGGCACCGTCGGCAGACGTCCAGATCTCGGTCCAAATGACAGTCCCGAAGCCGCGGTTGACGATTGCGTGCAGGTACAACGAATCCTCAACCCGCAGCAGGTCCGAGGGAATCACCGTGCTGATCCCGCCGTGGGTCCAGCCGGTACTCGCGTCGTCGTGGATGTAGTCCCACAACTGGTCCGCGTAGTCAGGATCGGCACCGCCGGCGCGCTCGAAATGGATCTGCTGATCGGCGTCGCCGGTACCGATCAGGATGACCGGCGAACGCCAGTCACCCCCGCCCACCTTCCTGCCCGAGAAGGTGTCGCCGAAAACCAGGACGAGTTTGCCGTTCGGCGCCACCACGCATGCGCCGAGATCAGTGCTTGTGACACCGAACGTCTCGGTGATGTCGGGACCGGTGATGTCGGCGAGCTTTCCGCGCGCCATCACCGCGATCGAGGCGGAATCCACATCGGCCGCCGGCGGCGGCGCGGTGAGCGCCGTGGCCGCCACGGGTTTTGCGGCCGCACGCTTCCACCGGTACAACGTCGAACGGCTAATCCCGGTATCGGCCCCGACGGCGGCTACCGCTTCGCCTGCCTGGAACCTCTTAACGACCTCGCTGCGCAGCGGCTCCGCAATCTGACCGCGTTGCGGTGGTGTTCGCGCCGCCATCAGCGTTCCTCCCGATAGAAGCTCGGCTCGCCTGTTCCCGCCCACACCTCCGTTTTTCCGCGAAATAGCATTCCAGCGCGGGCGGGGTTAGCGGGCCCACTTCGGGACGATGAACACACCTTCGGCTTCCACCGTCACGCCCTCGGCGTCGGCCAACTGGCCGACCGCGAACGTCTTCACGCCTTCGCTGCGCTCCACCCAGGCCTCGGCGTGCAGGGCCCCGAGCGGGGTCGCACGCAGATAGCGGCAGCTGATCGTCCCGGTGAACGACGGCTTGGTCAGGCCGCCGCTCGCGGCGTCACCCAGCACATGGTCGAGGATCAGCGCGGACACTCCCCCGTGCACGTGGCCCGGCGGGCCTTCATAGGCGGCGCCCAGGACGAAGTCCGCCCACACCTTGCCCCACTCGTCGCGCTGCATCACCACCGGTGGCGCGACCGGATTGCGTACCCCGATCACCGCGTTGCCCCACGCCGTGCTCTCGCCTTCGGTGTTGTACCTGACGCCGTACGGGCCGTCGATCTGTGAGCTGCGCAAACATGCTGTGGCGGCGTCGATTTCGGCTTTCACCGCGGCGACCGCCTCCGCGTCGACCTCGGTTCTGATCGTCGCGTCGATCAGGGCGCGCACCGACTGGGTCAACGGCTCGTAGATCGCCCGGCGGCGTTGAAGCTCGTCTGAGCCAACGTCGTGGATGCTGAACTCGATCATCACTGGATTAGAACACGTTCTACCGCGGCGGACGGCCCGCGGGTCAGGCTTTGGGCGCGACGAGTTCCAGGGCGATGTTGTCCGGGTCGCGGAACTCCAGGATGTAGGAGGGTCCGATGTCCTTGACGCCGGCGTGCGCGATGCTCAATTCCTCCAGCAGGCGCGCGGCATTGTCGAGCGCGGAGCGGTCGGTCACGGCGAAGGCGAGGTGGTCGAGCCCCACTCTGTTCTCGTCGAAACGGTCATTGGCAACCGGTCGCAAGCCGATCAACCAATTCCCTGCCCGATAGACCACCCCGCCGTAGAGGAAGCCGAGCTGTTCTCGGGTCGCGTCGTCGGCATCCTGCGGAACCTCCAGCAGTACCGGCCAGCCGAAGAGGGCCTCGTAGAACGCACGAGAACGGCCGAGGTCGGTGACAGTCAGCCGGATGTGGGAGATCGCATCGGTGGTGATTGGCACACGTGTCAGGGTATAGCGCCCGACCAGCCCGGCAGCGATCCGCCGGTGCGTAGACTGCGGTCCCGTGGCGCTGACGACCGGGCCGGCATGGATCGAGCATGCGATCTGGTGGCAGATCTACCCGCTGGGTTTCGTCGGTGCCTATCCCGCCGACCCCCCACCGGGGCCGGATGAACATCGACTGCGTCGCATCGTCGACTGGTTCGATCACGCGATCGCGCTCGGCGCATCAGGCGTCGCTCTCGGGCCGATCTTCGGTTCGCGGACACACGGATACGACACCACCGATCACTACCGCATCGACCCACGGCTCGGCGATGACGCCGACTTCGATCACGTCGTCGAGGAGGCGCACCGGCGCGGGTTGCGGGTTCTCCTGGATGGCGTCTTCAATCATGTGGGCACCGACTTCGCGCGTTACCGCGAGGTCGTCGGCAATCCGGCGGGACCTGTGGCCAGCTGGTTCCACAAGCACGGCAATGGTTTTCACACATTCGAGGGTCACGGCGACCTGATCACTTTGAACCACTCCAGCCCCGAGGTCATCGGCTATGTCATCGATGTGATGAACCACTGGCTGCAACGGGGTGCCGACGGCTGGCGGCTGGACGCGGCATATGCCATGCCGGATTCGTTCTGGGCCAGCGTCATTCCCGATGTGCGGGGCCGCCATCCCGAAGCATGGTTCGTTGGCGAAGTCATCCACGGCGACTACGCCGCCCGCGTGAGCGAGGCGCGGTTCGACTCCGTGACCCAGTACGAGCTGTGGAAGGCGACCTGGAGCGCCCTCAACGACGGCAACTTCCATGAACTCGACTGGGCACTGCGGCGCCACAACGACTTCCTCGCGACCTTCGCACCGCTGACGTTCGTCGGGAACCACGACGTCACCCGCATCGCGAGCCGTCTCGACGAACCGGCACACCTCGCCCACGCGCTGGCCATTCTGATGACCACCGGCGGCACCCCGAGCATCTATGCCGGCGACGAATTCGCGTACCGCGGGGTCAAGGAAGAGCGGTTCGGCGGTGACGACGCGGTGCGGCCCGAATTCCCTTCTGCGCCAAGCAAAGGTGACTCAGCAACCGGGGACGTCTTCCGCCTCCACCAGCACCTGATCGGGCTGCGTCGACGACACCCCTGGCTGCACCACGCGACGACCACGTCGCTGCGACTGGACAATCGACAGTACGTGTATCTGACCCGCCACGGCGACGACGCGCTGATCGTCGCGCTGAACATCGCGGATTCGCCGCTGTCGGTGACGACGGGCGAGTTGGGCTTCGGCGCGGCGCGGGTTCTCGGCGGCGCGGGCATGCCGCCCGAGGCCGAGGTGCGCGAGGTGGTGGTGCAGCCGCAGGGGTGGCTAATCCTGCGTCCCGCCTGACAGCCGCTCGAGCGTGGCGGGATCTTCCTCACCGCCGTAGAACTTGTCGAGCAGCGTGACGAACTCGTCGTTGTCGGCTGTGGCGCGGGAGAACAACGTCATCGACGAGCGCACTTTCAAGTTGTCCGGCCAGCCGAAGATCTCGTCGACCGACCTGCCGTTCACTGCGCTCACCAGGCGGGCGCATTCCCGCAGCCGCGGGCCGAGCACATCGTGGCGCAGATACGCCCCGGCTTCGGCGAGCGACGAGATCGCATATTTCGCCGCCGTCGGGCTGCGGCCCAGGCCCGCGAGCTGCGGAAAGATGAACCAGATCCAGTGGCTGCGCTTGCGGCCGTCCCGCAGCTCGGCGACCACGCTGTCATAGACGCCCGACTGGGCGTCGATGAAGCGCTGGAGGTCGAACGGATCGGTCACGCTAGCCCATCAGCGACGGGACGACGGCGTCGATCAAGTGTGGTCCGGGTTCTGAGAACGCCTGGGCCAGCGCGGCATTGAAATCTTCGGCAGTGGTCACCCGGCGGGCCGCAACACCCATGCCGCCGGCCAGCGCGACGAAGTCCAGCCGCGGCGGGCTGATGTCCAGCAGCGCACGCGCCCGCGGGCCGGGAACGCCGCCGGCACCGGAGGTCTCCGCCCCGACGCGCTGCAGCTCAAGGCGCAGGATGTCGTAGGCGCCGTTGTTGTAGATCACCGTCGTGACGTCCAGGTTCTCCCTCGCCTGTGTCCACAGCGCCGGGAGCGTGTACATCGCCGAACCGTCGGCCTGCAGGCACAGCACTGGCCGCTCCGGGGCGGCGATCGCCGCACCGACCGCGGCCGGTAACCCGAAACCGATCGCCCCGCCGGTCAGCGTCAGCCAGTCATGCCGCGGCGCGCCCGCGGTGGCGGCCGGCAGCGTCAACCCGGCGGTGTTGGACTCATCGACGACGATCGCGCGCTCGGGCAGCAACGCACCCACCGCGGCCGCGATGCTGTCGCCGGTCAGCGCCCCGGTGGGCAGGGACGGTTGGCGCGCGGGCGCCGTGGCGGCATCGGTCCCCGCCGCGACGAGATCGGCCAGCGCGGTCAACGCGGCCGTAGCGCTCCCTGGCCCGGCGAGGACGTGGACGTCGCAGCCGTCGGGCACCAAGTCGCTGGGCTTGCCGGGATACGCGAAGAACGACACGGGCGAACGGGCGCCCGCCAGGATCAGGTGTTTGACGCCCGCGAGCTGCGTCGCCGCTGCTTCGGCGAAGTAGCCGAGCCGTTCGACCGCGGGAAGGCCTGCGCCCCGCTCGAGCCGCGTCGGAAAAGTCTCGCACAGCAGCCGCGCGCCAGTTGACGCGGCGATGCGCGCCGCCGCGAGCAGGCCCTGCTCGCGGGTGGCGTCGCCGCCGAGGAACACGACCGCCGGGGCGTCAGTGCGAAGGATCTTGGCGGCCATCTCGATGGCCTGGTCGCTTCCCGCGGAGGCCGGCGCAACAGAGACATCCGACGTGCGGGCCGATGCGGCACCGTCGCTCCACGTCACGTCGGCCGGAACGATCAGCGTGGCGATCCGGCCCGGCGGCGCTGCCGCGGCCTGGATCGCGGCCACGGTGTCGTTGGCCACGTCGTCCACACGCGCGATCCGCCTCACCCAGCCCGAGACGGTGTGGGCCAGCGCGTCGATGTCGGACTCGAGCGGCGCGTCGTACTTCTTGTGGTACGTCGCGTGGTCGCCGACGACCACGATCATCGGCACGAGCGCCCGCCGGGCGTTGTGGAGGTTGGCAAGGCCGTTGCCGAGTCCAGGACCCAGATGCAACAGCACCGCCGCGGGCCGGCCCGCGATCCGCGCGTAACCATCGGCGGCGCCGGTCGCGACACCTTCGAACAGCGTCAGCACGCCGCGCATGTCGGACACGGAATCCAGCGCAGCGACGAAGTGCATTTCCGACGTTCCGGGATTGGCGAAGCAGACGTCTACCCCGGCGCCCACCAGAGTGTCGAGCAGTGCTCGGGCTCCGTTCACCTGCCCAAGATAGCGCCCTCTGTCAGGCGCCGGGATTCGCCGACCGTCTCCGTCCGCGGTTTCCCGGCGTGCGCGGCTGATTCGCCGGTTTTTGCTTATCAGCTCGGCAGGCTACTCTGCTGCGTGTTCTGCGCTTCCGCGGCGCTACCAGCTGAAAGGGGACCCATGCAGCGATCGTCTCCGGGGACCGCCGTGATGACGTCGTCCGCCGAAGCCCCGCCGGACGTGGCTCCCGAACTCGCGGCGACGGCAAGCGAGGAGCACCCCGCGCCGAAGGCCGGACGCTGGGGCCGGCGGCGACTGCTGTCACGTGTCAGCATCCAGTCCAAGCTCATCGTGATGCTGCTGATCTCAAGCATTCTTTCGGCCGCGGTCGTGGGTTTCATTGGCTACGAATCCGACGCAGTTGGCTCAGGGCGTCGGTGTTCGACCGCCTGACGCAGGTGCGCGAGGCTCAGACCCGCCAGCTGATGGACAAAGTCGCGGACCTGAAGAACTCGGCGATCGTGTACACCCGCGGCTGGACGACGATCGAGGCTCTCGAAGCGTTCTCCGCCGCGTTCGGCGACCTGGCAACCGCGACCATCACCCCGGCCCAGCAGCAGGCGATCGTCAACTACTACGCGAACGACTTCGTCAAGTCGACGGAGCGGGCCACCGGCGTACGACTCGACGTCAATGCGCTGTTGCCGACGTCGAACGCCCAGAAGTACCTGCAGGCGTACTACACCGCGCCGTTCAGCTCATCCGACACCGCGATCCACCTCGACGACGCACATGACGGCAGCCCGTGGTCCGCCGCCAATGCGCGTTATAACGATTTCTTCCGACAGATCGTCAGCCGATTCGGGTTCGTGGACGCCATGCTGCTGGACGGCGCCGGAAACGTCGTCTACACCGCCAACAAGGGTGTCGACCTGGGCACCAACATCCTGACCGGGCCGTACCGCGAGAACAATCTGCAGGACGCTTACCGGAAGGCGATGGCGTCCAACTCGGTCGACTACGTCGCGGTGACGGACTTCGAGAATTACCAGCCCGCCCGAAATCAGCCGACAGCGTGGATGGTGACCGCCGTCGGGCCGGCCGGTCGCACGGACGGCGCACTCGCGTTGCAGTTCCCAATCACCGGGCTGAACCGCGGAATGGCGATGGCCAAGCAGTGGGCGGCCAATGGCCTAGGTAAAACCGGCGAGACCTATTTGGCCGGGCCCGACGACCTGATGCGCTCGGATTCGCGCTTGTTCCTGGAGAATCCCGCGCAGTACAAGCGCGATGTCGTGAGCGCGGGGACGCCGGCGGATGTCGCCGACGAGGCGATCAGGCTCGGTGGCACGACTCTTGTGCAGCCGATTGGAACCGAGGCCGTGCACGCCGCGCAGCGGGGCCAGACCGGGACGATGATCACCACCGACTATCTCGGTCATGAGACATTGCAGGCCTACGCCCCCGTCGACCTGGGCTCCGACCTGCACTGGTCGATCATCGCCAAGATCGACACCGCGGAGGCGTTTGCGCCGGAGTGGACGTTTGCCCGCACGCTGGTGTTGTCCACGGCCGCAATTGTTTTCGTGGTATGCGTGGCGGCGATGCTGCTTGCGCAATTCTTCGTTCGGCCGATCCGCAAGCTGGAGGCGGGCGCGCAGCGAATCAGCGGCGGTGACTACGACGTGTCGATTCCGGTGGAATCCCGCGACGAAATTGGCGACCTGACGGTCGCTTTCAACGAGATGAGCCGAGCCCTGGGCATCAAGGAAGAACTCCTCGACGAGCAGCGCAAGGAAAACGACCGGCTGCTGCTGTCGTTGATGCCCGAGCCGGTGGTGCAGCGGTACCGCGAAGGCGAGCAGACCATCTCCCAGGATCACCAGGACGTCACTGTCATCTTCGCCGACCTTGTCGGCCTCGACGAACTTTCGGACGAGCTGTCATCGGACGAGTCACTGGCAATCCTCAACGAGCTGCTGCGCCAATTCGACGCGGCCGCAGAACATTTGGGTGTAGAGCGGGTTCGCACGCTGCGCCACGGCTACCTCGCCAGCTGCGGTCTCAACATTCCGCGGTTGGACAACGTCCGCCGCACTGTCGATTTCGCGCTCGAGATGCAGCGCATCGTGGACCGGTTCAACAGCGAAAACGACCGCAACCTGGACATCAGGGCGGGCATCGACACCGGCACGGTCACCAGTGGCCTGGTGGGCCGGTCGAGCATCGTCTACGACATGTGGGGCGCTGCGGTGAATCTGGCGCACCAAGTGCAGAGTGGCTTCCCGCAGCCGGGTGTCTACGTCACCTCGCAGGTTTACGAGGTGATGCGGGATACGCGGCACTTCACCGCGGCCGGAACGATTTCGGTCGACGGGAGCGAGGAGCCGATCTGGCGATTGTCGGAGCGCCAACCATGATCAACCTGTTCTCCTCGTCGTGGTTCTACTGGGCTGTCGGGGTCGCGATCGGGCTGCCGATCGGGCTGGTGGTGCTCACCGAATGGCACAACGCGTTGGTCCACCGGCAAAGTCACCTGGCCCGCCCGGTGGCCCTGCTGCGCAACTACCTTCTACCGCTGGCGGCGTTGCTCTTGCTGCTCATCAAGGCGACGCAGGTCTCGACCACCAACACCTCGGTTCGGGTGGTGGCCACCGTCTTCGGCTTCGTCGTCCTGGTGCTGCTGCTGTCCGGGCTGAATGCGACCTTGTTCAAGAGCGCCCCGGAAGGCACATGGCGCAAGCGGATGCCGGGCATCTTCATCGACGTCGCGCGGTTCGTGCTGATCGCGGTCGGGCTGGCGCTGATCTTCTCCTACATCTGGGGGGCCAACGTCGGGGGTCTTTTCACCGCCCTCGGAGTGAGCTCGATCGTGATCGGCCTGGCCTTGCAGAATTCGGTCGGGCAGATCATCTCCGGCCTACTGATGCTTTTCGAGCAGCCGTTCCAGCTGGGCGACTGGCTGGACACGCCGTCGACCCGCGGGCGCGTGGTGGAGGTGAACTGGCGCGCGGTGCACATCGACACCGGAAGCGGGCTGCAGGTCACGCCGAACTCGGTGCTGGCGGGTGCATCATTCACGAATCTGAGCCGGCCCGCGGGCAAGCACAACATCTCTGTCGGCACCAAGTTCGCGCTGGGCGATGCGCCCGATCAAGTGTGCGCGATGCTGAACCGGGTCGCGAGCATGCTGCCGCAGCGCAAAGCCGATGTCGCACCGGTCACGGTGTGCGGCGGCGGCAATGAGTACCGCACGACGATCGGCCTGAAGTCGCCCGCGGACGACGCGGCCGCCCGCGCGATGTTCCTGCGCTGGGTGTGGTATGCCGCGCGGCGCGAGGAGTTGCACCTCGACGAGGCCGACGATGAGTTTTCCACCCCGGACCGCGTCGAAAAGGCGCTGCGGGCGGCGGCTCCCACGCTGCGCCTGAGTCCCGACGATCAAGAGCAGCTCGCCGCGCACGCAAAAATGGTCCGCTATGGCGCTGACGAAATCCTGCAGCACCCCGGCGAAGTGCCCGCCACGATGAGCTTCCTCGTGGCCGGACGAGTCCGCCTGACGGCCACCACCGACGACGGCTCGCTGATCCCCGTCGGCACACTGGAGGAAGGCGCGTTCATCGGCCAGACCACCTTGACCCGTCAGCCGGTACTGGCCGGGGCGGTCGCGCTGGAGGAAGTCACCATGCTGGAGATCGCGCGGCAGGCAATGGAAGAGCTTGTACTGCGCAAACCGGTGCTGCTGCAGGAGATCGGCCGCGCAATCGAGGATCGCCGCGCCAACGTCGAGCGGGCGCTGGCTGCCGTCGGCGACTAGCCGGTCAAGATGAAACGGCAGCTTCCCCGTGTCCGTGACCTGGCACCGCTGATCCGATTCAAGAAGCCGCAGTTCGACGCGACGAAGCGCCGGCTTGCCGCCGCGCTGAGCATCGAAGACCTGCGCACTGTCGCCAGGCGCCGGACCCCGAAGGCAGCATTCGACTACACCGACGGTGCCGCCGAGGCGGAGCTGTCGCTGGCTCGTGCGCGCAGAGCGTTCCGCGACATCGAATTTCACCCACAGATTCTGCGCGACGTGTCGCGGGTGAGCACCGGATGGGATGTGCTGGGCGGACCCGTTGCGTTGCCGTTCGGGATCGCGCCGACCGGGTTCACCCGGTTGATGCAGACCGAGGGCGAGATGGCAGGCGCACGGGTGGCCGGCCGCTCGGGCATCCCGTTCTCGCTGTCGACACTCGGCACCACCTCGATAGAGGATGTGAAAGCAGCCAACCCGCACGGGCGCAACTGGTTTCAGCTGTACATGTGGCGAGACCGCGAGCGGTCCATGGCGCTGGTCGAGCGGGCGGCACGGGCCGGTTACGACACCCTGTTGGTGACCGTCGACGTGCCAGTCGCCGGTGCCAGGCTGCGGGACACGCGCAACGGGATGTCGATTCCACCGGCGCTGACGATGCGAACCGTGCTCGACACGATGCGCCGACCGCGGTGGTGGTTCGACTTCTTCACGACTGAGGCGGTTTCGTTCGCCAGCTTCGACCGCTGGCCCGGCACGGTGGCCGAGCTGCTGGACACCATGTTCGATCCGACGATCACCTTCGACGATCTCGCCTGGGTCAGGGAACAGTGGCCGGGCAAGTTCGTCGTAAAGGGCGTCCAGACGCTCGAGGACGCACGCAAGGTGGTCGACGCGGGTGTCGACGGCATCGTGTTGTCCAATCACGGCGGACGCCAGCTTGATCGGGCGCCCGTGCCGTTCCGTCTGCTCCCCCGTGTCGCCGCAGAACTCGGCGCCGACACCGAGATCCTCCTGGACACCGGGATCATGTCCGGCGCCGACATCGTCGCGGCGATCGCGCTGGGCGCACGGTTCACGCTCGTGGGCAGGGCCTACCTGTACGGGTTGATGGCCGGCGGCGAGGCCGGCGTGGCACGGGCGGTCGAAATCCTGTCGAGCCAACTCACCCGCACGATGCGGTTGCTTGGCGTCACCTGTTTGGAAGAGCTGGGGCCGCGCCACGTCACCCAGCTCTAAGGCAGTGTCGGCAACGGGCGGAGTTCCCCGGTCGCGCTGTTGATGAGCGCGGCGTGGTCCAGCATCGCCGGCAGCGGCAACACATCGAACACCGCCGTCGCCACCTCGGGCAGCTGCGCCAGCGGTACGCGGGGTGCCAGCGAACAGTGCGGCACCCAGACCCCGGGTCGGTAATGCTTGTGCAGATCGGCCCCGGCGGCGGTGACCACGTCGATGACCCGCTGCTGACGAGTCGCCAGATCGGCGCTCACCCCGGCCAACAGCCACGTCCGGCCCCGTCGGAACAGTCCGACCCCGTCAAAGTCCAGCGGCACGGGTCCGCCGCTTCCCAGCCCGATCAGGGCCTCGGTGATCGCCGACTCGTCCCAACTCCGCAGCACCGCATAGGAAACGTGTGGCACGTGCTTTTGATGAGTGTGCGAGCGCAGGCTGGGCACGCCCAGTTCCTCGATTCGGTCCCACAGGGCGCGCACCGACCGCTCCGAGCGACGATCAAACAGCAGGCAGACTGCCAGGGCCATGCATTCTTTGTAGTACCGAAACTGCGCATAGCGTGGCCCGCCTCGGCGTGTCGTCGTAATAGTTTGAGTGTCGGCGCGGACCGCACTTCGCCCCCACACATCGTGGGCTAATCCCTGCCGCCGCGGTTATCCGCGCCTACGATCAGGCACATAACCACGGTCGAAGGGGACACGAAAATGCCTGGTGGCAAACCGAATATCTTGGTGATCTGGGGCGACGACATCGGAATCACGAACCTGAGTTGCTACAGCGACGGCCTCATGGGCTACCGCACACCAAACATCGACCGCATCGCGAATGAGGGTATGCGCTTCACCGATTCCTACGGCGAGCAAAGCTGCACTGCGGGACGTGCCGCGTTCATCAGTGGACAAAGCGTGTATCGCACGGGGATGAGCAAGGTCGGTGTGCCGGGCGCCGACGTCGGCTGGTCCGCGGAGGACCCGACGATCGCCGAGTTGCTCAAGCCGCTGGGCTATGCCACCGGCCAGTTCGGCAAGAACCACTTCGGCGATCTCAACAAGTACCTGCCGACGGTGCATGGGTTCGACGAGTTCTTCGGCAACCTCTACCACCTCAACGCCGAGGAAGAGCCGGAGCAGTTCGATTACCCGCACAAGGACCAGTTCCCGAGGCTCTACGAGCTGGCGCTGCCCCGAGGTGTGCTGAAGTGCCGCGCCACTGCCGAGGTTTCCAAGGAACCCGACGACCCGAAGTACGGGCCAGTGGGTAAGCAGGTGGTCGAGGACACCGGGCCGTTGACCACCAAGCGGATGGAAACCATCGACGACGATATCGCCGCTGCGACCGTTGACTACATCAAGCGCCAACACGAGGCCGGCAACCCGTTCTTCGTCTGGTGCAACTTCACTCACATGCATGTGTACACCCACACCAAGCCCGGGAGCCTGGGTCAAGCGGGCCTGTGGCAGTCGGGATACCACGACACAATGATCGATCACGACAAGAACGTGGGAACCGTTCTGGATTGCCTCGATGATCTGGGCATCGCCGAGGACACCGTCGTCATCTACAGCACCGACAACGGACCGCACCGCAACAGCTGGCCGGACGCCGGAACCACTCCGTTTCGCAGCGAGAAGGACACCAACTGGGAGGGCGCCTTCAGGGTGCCGGAGATGATCCGCTGGCCAGGCAAGATCAAGCCAGGCACCGTGTCCAACGAGATCATCCAGCACCACGACTGGCTGCCCACCCTTCTGGCCGCCGCCGGGGATCCGGACGTCTCGGACAAGCTGAAGAAGGGCTACAAGATCGGCGATATGGAGTACAAGGTCCATATCGACGGCTACAACCTGCTGCCGTACCTAATGGGCGAGGTCGAGCACAGTCCGCGGCGCGGTTTCTTCTACTTCTCCGACGACGGCGACCTCGTTGCCATGCGGTTCGAGAATTGGAAAGCGGTGTTCATGGAGCAGCGCTGCCGCGGCACGATGCGGATCTGGGCCGAACCCTTCACCACGCTGCGGGTGCCCAAGCTGTTCAATCTGCGAACCGACCCGTTCGAATACGCCGACATCACCTCGAACACCTACTACGACTGGTTCATCCATCACGACTTCTTCGTGTTCTACATGACCGCGATGGCGACGAAGTTTCTCGATACCTTCAAGGAGTTCCCGCCCAGACATCCGCCGGCCAGCTTCGGCATCGACCAGGCCGTCGAGAAGCTTCACCAATTCCTCGCAAAGGACTAGATGCTCGACACCTGGAATGACGGACGCACGAAGTCGGCGATCCTCGACTTCGTCGATCGCGTGACGACGCACGGCCCGGATTTCGTTGCGCCCGAAGCCCGTATCGCGGTGTTCGACAACGACGGCACGCTGTGGTGCGAGAAACCGGCCTACATCCAGCTCGACTTCCTAATCCGGCGGTTCGTCGAGCAGGCCGACACGGACCCGTCGCTGCGGGACATGCAGCCGTACAAAGCGGCGGTCGAAGGCGACCTGAATTGGTTCGGTGATGCCGTCACCAAGCACTACCAGGGCGATGACAGCCAAGTGAAAGTTCTCGCAGCGGCGGTACTTTCGGCTAACGACGCGATCACCGTCGATGAGCACGCCAGCCGGGTCAGGGCATTCTTCGCCGAGGCCAGGCATCCGATCCTGGACCGACCGTACACGTCATGCGGATATCCACCGATGATCGAGCTGCTGAGGTATCTCGAAGCCAACGGATTCACCAACTACATCGCGTCGGGCGGGGGTCGCGACTTCATGCGGCCGATCACCGCACCGATGTACGGCGTGCCGCCGGAACGGGTCATCGGCAGCTCGGTGGGGTTGGCCTTCCGGGACGGCGACTTGTTCACCACGGCACAGCCCGAGTTCCTCGATGACGGCCCGGTCAAGCCGGTGCGGATATGGGGCCGCACGGGACGCCGTCCGATCCTCGCCGCCGGCAACTCCAACGGCGACATTCAAATGCTCGAATACGCCAACCTGGGCACGGGGCCGTCGCTGTCGATTCTGGTGTTGCACGATGACGCCGAGCGCGAATTCGATTACACCGCGGGCGCGGAGAAAGCCTTGCAGCGGGCCGCGGCATCGGGCTGGGCCGTCGCCAGCATCAAGAACGACTGGGCGACGGTCTTCGGTGACTGACGACCTCGTCTGGGTCCCGCCCCAGACCGCGACGCTCGGATCCGACGAACACTACCCGGAAGAGGGGCCGCTGCGCACACTCGACGTCGACGGGTTCTGGATCACCGCCCATCAGGTGACCAATGCCGACTTCGCCGCGTTCGTCGACGCCACCGGCTATGTGACCGTCGCGGAGCGGCCGCCGAATCCCGACGACTACCCCGGCGCCCCGGCCGAAAACCTGCAACCGGGTTCGATGGTGTTCACCCGCACACACGGCCCGGTGGATCTCCAGCACATCAACCTGTGGTGGGCCTGGACTCCAGGCGCGTCCTGGCGGCATCCGGTGGGGCCGCACTCGTCGATCGCGCAACGCGCCGACCACCCCGTCGTGCACGTGGCCTGCGAAGACGCGGAGGCATATGCGGCGTGGGCGGGGCTTTCGCTGCCGACCGAGGCCGAATGGGAGACCGCCGCCCGCGGCGGTCTGGTCGGCGCGACGTACACGTGGGGGAACGAGCCCGAGCGGCCGGGGGAACGGCTGGCCAACTATTGGCACGGCGATTTCCCCTGGCGGCCCGATCCCGGTTACGGCCGCACGGCTCCCGTTGGCAGTTACCCGGCCAACGGCTACGGCCTGTTCGACACGGCCGGCAATGTCTGGGAATGGACGTGCGACTGGTATGCCGACACTCGGGCCGGCGATCCGTGCTGCGAGGCGGGCAGCTATGACCCGCAACAGCCGCAGTTCCGCGTTCCCCGAAAGGTCATCAAGGGCGGCTCGTTCCTGTGCGCGGACAACTACTGCCTGCGCTATCGGCCGGCCGCCCGACGGCCACAGATGATCGATACCGGGATGAGCCACATCGGCTTTCGGTGTGTGCGACGGTCGTAGCCGCGTGCGTACGCCGATGTCCTTGAATCCTGTGATCCTGCCTTCGCGCCGGCTCCGCCCATCTGGCCGCCGCCGCGACCTCGGAGATCGAGAAGACGGATCGGCCGCGAGGCGTCTTGGGAACAAATAGCGGCTTCACAAGGTTGAGCCGGTCAGGCTTAACTTTGGAGGATGTATGCCTGAACCAATCTCAGTGCCGGTGTTGTTCGTCGGCGAGACTGTGGTACTGCCCGGAATGGTGGTGCCCATCGCGCTGGACGACGCCGCCCGAGCGGCTGTCGAGGCCGCCCGTACGAGTGACTCCGGCAAGCTGCTGATCGCTCCGCGGTTGGATGACCGCTATCCCTCGTACGGCGTGATCGCGTCGATCCTGCAGGTCGGCCGCTTCGCCGGTGGCACAGCTGCGGTCGTGAGGGGTGAGCGCAGGGCGCAGATCGGCGCGGGTGGCAACGGACCCGGCACCGCGTTGTGGGTGCAGGTGACCGAGGTCGCCGACAGCGAACCCACCGAGGAGACCCGTGCGCTGGCCGCCGAGTACAAGAAGCTGCTGCTGGCCATGCTCCAACGGCGCGAGGCCTGGCAGATTGTCGACGTGGTCAACCAGCTGACCGACCCGTCGGCACTGGCGGACACGGCGGGGTACGCGTCGTACCTGACCGATGTGCAGAAGCGGCAGCTGCTGGAGACGCCGGACGTCGCGGAACGGCTGCGGGCGTTGATCACCTGGACCGGCGACCAGTTGGCCGAGGTGGAGGTCAACGACAAGATCGCCGAGGATGTTCGCACCGGTATGGAGAAGCAGCAAAAGGAGTTTCTGCTGCACCAGCAGCTGGCCGCGATCCGCAAGGAGCTCGGCGAGGGTGAGCCCGACGGCTCCGATGACTACCGGGCCAGGATCGAGGCCGCCGATCTGCCGGAGAAGGTGCGCGAGGCTGCGCTGCGGGAGGTCGCGAAGCTGGAACGCTCCAGCGAACAGAGCCCCGAGGGCGGCTGGATCCGCACCTGGCTGGACACCGTGCTCGACATGCCGTGGAACGTCAAGACGGAAGACTTGACCGACCTGGCCGCGGCACGGGCGATTCTGGACGCCGACCATCACGGGTTGGAGGACGTCAAGGACCGCATAGTCGAGTACCTGGCCGTGCGGGCACGCCGTGCGCAGCGCGGGCTGCAAGTGGTCGGCGGTCGTGGCTCCGGTGCGGTGATGGCGCTGGCCGGCCCGCCCGGCGTGGGCAAGACGTCGCTGGGTGAGAGCGTGGCGCGTGCGCTGGGCCGCAAGTTCGTCCGCGTCGCCCTCGGCGGCGTGCGGGACGAGGCCGAGATCCGCGGCCACCGGCGGACGTATGTCGGTGCGCTACCGGGCCGAATCGTCCGCGCGATCAGCGAGGCCGGGTCGATGAACCCGGTCGTGCTGCTCGACGAGATCGACAAGGTCGGCTCCGACTACCGCGGCGACCCGAGTGCGGCGCTGCTCGAGGTGCTGGACCCGGCGCAGAACCACACATTCCGCGACCACTACCTCGACCTTGATCTGGACCTGTCGGACGTGGTGTTCCTGGCCACGGCCAACGTGATCGAGAACATCCCGTCGGCGCTGCTCGACCGGATGGAACTGGTGCAGATCGACGGCTACACCGAGGACGACAAGGTCGCGATCGCCCGTGACTTCCTGCTGCCCCGGCAGCGGGACCGGGCGGCGCTGACCGCTGAGGAAGTCACGGTGAGCGAAGCCGCATTGCGAAAGATCGCGGCCGACTACACCCGTGAACCCGGTGTGCGGCAATTCGAGCGGCTGCTGGCCAAGGCGCTGCGCAAGGCCACGACGAAGCTGGCGGAGGACCCCGCTCCGATCGTCATCGACGAGCCGGATCTGGTTGCTTATTTGGGCCGGCCGCGGTTCACGCCGGAATCGGCCGAGCGCACGGCGGTGCCGGGCGTGGCGACCGGCCTCGCGGTGACCGGCTTGGGCGGCGACGTGCTCTACATCGAGGCAGGCTCCACCGACGGTGAGCCAAGCCTGCAGCTGACGGGACAGTTGGGCGAGGTGATGAAGGAGTCGGCGCAGATCGCGCTGTCCTACGTCCGCTCGCATGCCCAGCAGCTGGGCGTCGACCCGAAGGCGTTGGACCGCAAGATCCACGTCCACGTGCCCGCGGGCGCGGTGCCGAAGGACGGCCCCTCGGCGGGTGTGACGATGGTCACCGCGCTGGTGTCGATGGCCACGGGACGGCAGGTCCGCTCCGATGTCGGCATGACCGGTGAGGTCACGCTGAACGGACGGGTGCTGCCGATCGGCGGCGTCAAGCAGAAGCTGCTCGCCGCGCAACGTGCCGGATTGTCAACAGTTTTCATTCCGCAGCGCAACGAGCCTGACTTGGACGACGTCCCGGCCGAGGTGCTCGAGGCGCTCGATGTGAAGCCGATGACCGATGTCGCCGACATCATCGCCCAAGCGCTAGAAGGCGCCGAGGTCGCGACCGCGGCAGCGTAATAGCCCAGCACACGCAGAGTCGCACTTTCGACGAGCCAATGGTGCGACTTTGCGTCCGCTCGCGTTCGGGCTGTGCATCTACGATTCGGCCCATGGCGTACGACGAGGACCTCGCCGACCGGATCCGCGAGCTTCTGGGCCCCGAGCGCGGCGTCGAAGAAAAGCGGATGTTCGGGGGTTTGGCGTTTCTTATCCACGGCAACATGGCCGTGGCAGCCAGCGGGCAGGGCGGATTGCTGGTGCGGGTTGCACCCGACGACACGGACAAATTGGTGCAACGGCAGCATGTCAGTCCGATGGTGATGGCAGGGCGCGAAGCGCGCGGCTGGCTGCGGGTGGACACCGACGGCGTCAAGACCAAGCGGCAGCTTCAATCCTGGGTGGCCCGTGGCACCGAATATGCCAAGACCCTCAAGCGGAAACAGCCGTAATAGATCTGACGAAATCCTCAAAAGTGAGGATATCTGTTAGCATGGTCGGGTGGCCGACAGCAACGGTGGACCGGAAAACCGTCTCGAGCGCCGCAAGATGCGCACCCGCGCCGCACTGATCCGCGCGGCGCAGACGTTCATCGCGGACGGCAAGCTTAATGTGCCGGTGCTCGAGATCACTCAGGCGGCCGACGTCGGGATGGGCTCTTTCTACAACCACTTCGACAGCAAGGACCAGCTGTTCCAAGCTGCCGTCAATGAGGTGCTTGACGTACACGGCGCATTGCTCGACAAGCTGGCCGAATCGCTGGAGGACCCGGCGGAGATCTTCGCCAGCAGCTTTCGGCTCACCGGGCGGCTCTTCCGGCAGCGCCCCGACCTGAGCCGCGTCCTGCTGAACAGCGGGCTGGCGCTGATTTCGTCCGACCGCGGGTTGGCTCCCCGCGCGATGCGCGATATCGACGCCGCGAACACCGCGGGCCGGTTCAACGTCCGGGATCCCGAGCTGGCGACCGCCGTCGCGGGCGGCGCGCTGATGGGGCTGGGTCAGCTGTTGAACGACCACCCGGAGCGTGACGACGCCGAAGCCACCGATCGGGTGACCGAAGATCTGCTGCGGGTCTACGGGGTACCCACCGACGAGGCACGTGAGATCTGCCGGCGCCCGTTGCCCGACATCCAAGATCTGGCCGAGCCTGATTCGGCCGCGTGAGCGTCCGCGTCGGCACGTCGGGATGGTCCTACGACCACTGGGTCGGCGTGCTCTACCCGCCCGGAATGTCCCCGGCGGCGCGCTTGACACGCTATGCCGAGGAATTCAACACGGTCGAGCTGAACGCGAGTTTCTACCGATGGCCCAAGGACTCGACCTTCGCCGGCTGGCGCGAGCGGCTGCCGGATGGCTTCACGATGTCGGTAAAGGCACACCGCGGCCTGACGCATTTCCGGCGGCTGAAATCCCCAGAGCCCTGGGTCGAGCGGTTCGAGCGGTGCTGGCGCGCCCTGGGTGATCGTGCCGAAATACTTTTGGTGCAAGTGCATCCCGAGCTGGAGCGCGATGACGCACGGCTGGATCACTTCCTCGGCTGCATGCCGGACTGGATCCGCGTCGCGGTGGAATTGCGACATCCGTCGTGGGATGCCTCCCCGGTCTATGCGCTGCTGGAACGGCACCGGGCCGCATATGTCGTGATGAGCGGTGCCGATTTACCTTGCGTGCCCAGGGCGACCACTGATGTGGTGTACATCCGGATGCATGGTCCTAGCTCCGAAAGTCTTTATGCCGGTTCGTATTCGGAAGACGAGCTTCGGTGGTGGGCCGATCGCGTCACCGAATGGCACGAACAGCGCCGCGGCGTACTCGTCTATTTCAACAACGACGGGTTCGGTTACGCCGTCAAGAACGCCCGCGCGTTGAAGCAGCTACTCGCAGGCTAGCTCTTCGAGTAAGGCGTCCAGGCTGTAGCACACCTCGACGAGCTCCGCCATCGCGAGGGTCGGGCACAACACGACCATGTCGCGCCGACATCGCGCCCCCGGGTGCCAGACGGGCTGGGGGCCGGGGAAAGGCCGCAGCCCCGACGCTAGTAAATTTGCAGGGGCGACTGAACGGAGGAGCCCATGTCCAGGTCTTCCACATTCGTCATCGTCGGCGGCGGGCTGGCCGGAGCCAAGGCGGCCGAGGCGTTGCGCGACAACGACTTTGACGGCCAAATCATTCTCTTCGCACAGGAGGACCACCTCCCCTACGAGCGGCCTCCGCTGTCGAAGGAGTTTATGGCGGGCAAGAAATCGCTCACCGACTTCACCGTGCACACCGGTGACTGGTACCGCGATCAGAACGTGGACCTGCGCCTTGGTGCCAGTGTGTCGTCGCTCGACGCGGCAGCTCACACCGTCGCACTTTCCGATGCCAGCACAGAGCGCTATGAAAAGCTCCTGCTGGCGACGGGTTGCAGGTCGCGACGGCTGCCCCTCCCCGGGTCCGACGCATCCGGGGTCCATTACCTGCGCACCGTCGATGATGCGGTCGCGCTGAAAGAAATCCTGCGGGAGGGCAGTTCGCTCGCCGTGATTGGCGCGGGCTGGATCGGCTTGGAGGTGGCCGCGAGCGCCCGGGGGCATGGCGTCAATGTCACCGTCGTCGAGAGCGCACCGCTGCCCCTGTTGGCGGCGTTGGGCCGCGAAGCCGCGCAGGTGTTCGCAAAACTTCACCGTGACCACGGGGTCGATCTGCGGCTGAACACAGCCGTTGAAGCGATCGTCACCGACGGTGACACCGCGACGGGGCTGCGCCTCGGCGACGGCTCAACGGTGGCGGCCGACGCTGTGCTCGTCGCGGTCGGTGCCGCGCCCAATATCGACCTTGCCGAACGAGCCGGTCTGGACACGGGCGACGGCGGCGTACTCGTCGACGCGTCATTGTGCTGCAGCGATCGCGATGTCTTTGCGGTGGGCGACATCGCCGCGGCGCAGCACCCATTCTTCAAGACCCGGATACGCACGGAGCACTGGGCCAACGCGCTCAAACAGCCCGCCGTGGCGGCGGCCGCCATGCTGGGCAAGCCGGCCGAGTACGACGAGCTGCCCTATTTCTTCACCGACCAATACGACCTCGGGATGGAGTACGTCGGCCACGCGCCCGGCTACGAGACGGTGGTCTTCCGTGGGGACGCTGACCGGCGTGAATTCGTCGCATTCTGGCTCGATAAGGATGACCGTGTGCTGGCCGGCATGAACGTCAATATCTGGGATGTGCTCGATGACGTGAAGAGCCTGATCCGGTCGAAGACACCGGTTGATCCCGCCCGGTTGGCCGACACTAATGTGTCCTTGGGCAAATTAGTTAGCTGAACCGTAAGCCGCTCGTCCTCGTAATTCGTATGAGGTAGAGGCGGGCCGTAACTCACTCTTGGCGTTGAGGGGGTAAAGCCCGCGGAGCGCTGAGCGGAAGGGCTTGACGTGCTGCAACGCATAGCGGGGGTAGCCATCGCCGCTCCACGGCAGATCCTTGCCGTCGCGGCGTTGGTGATGGTTGCTGCGGGCGTTTTCGGTGTTCCGGTCGCCAAGAGCCTGTCGGCAGGCGGCCTTCAGGATCCGAGCGCGGAGTCGTCCAAAGCGATGCAGCTCCTCACCGACAAGTTCGACCAAGGCGACATGCAGCTGGTGATCGTCGTCTCCGCACCGGACGGCTTCCGGGGCGAACGCGCCCGCGCCGTGGGCACCCAGATCGTCGATCACCTCGAACAGTCGCCGCACGTCGCCAGTGTCACCTCGGCATGGACCGCGCCGCCGCCCGTCGCAGCCGACCTCGTCAGCAGGGACGGAAAATCCGGACTAGTCCTCGCTGGCATCATCGGGGGCGACAAGCACGCGCAAAATTACGCCGACGCACTATCCAACGAGGTGGCGCACGACCGCGACGGTGTGAGGGTCCGCGCTGGCGGAGTTGCAATGGTCAATGCGCAGATCACCGATCAGTCGCAGCGGGACCTGCTGTTGATGGAGTCGATCGCGATTCCGCTGAGCTTCCTGGTGCTGGTCTGGGTATTCGGCGGGCTGCTGGCCGCGGCACTGCCGATCGTGGTCGGCGCGATGGCGATTCTGGGCTCGCTGGCGGTCCTGCGCATCATCACGTTTTTCACCGACGTGTCGATTTTCGCCCTCAATCTGAGCACCGCCCTGGGGCTCGCGCTGGCGATCGACTACACATTGCTGATCATCAGCAGGTACCGCGATGAGTTGGCCGACGGCGCGAGCCGAGACGATGCACTCGTTCGAACCATGGTCACGGCCGGGCGGACGGTGTTGTTCTCCGCCACCACGGTCGCGCTGTCGATGGCCGTGATGATGCTGTTCCCGATGTACTTCCTGAAGTCCTTCGCGTACTCGGGCATCGCCACCGTCGCGTTCACCGCCGTCGCATCGGTGGTCGTCACTCCCGCGGCCATCATCCTGCTCGGGGACCGACTGAACTCCTTGGATGTCCGCAAGCTCGCCCGGCGCTTGACGGGTCGTCCGGAACCGGTGCGGCGTCCCGTCGAGGAGCAATTCTGGTACCGCTCAGCTAAATTCGTCATGCGCCGCGCGATTCCCATCGGCCTGGCCGGGGTTGCGCTGCTGCTGATCCTTGGTGTGCCGTTCATCGGAGTGAACTGGGGGTTCCCCGACGATCGTGTGCTGCCTAAGTCAGCCTCGGCGCACCAGGTAGGCGACGAGTTGCGCAGCGACTTCGCCAACAACTCAGCGACCGCGGTGACCATCGTCGTCCCCAACTCCGACGGCATCGTCCCACCCGAAATGGAGCGGTACGCCGCCGATCTGTCCCGCGTGCCCGACGTCTCCGCGGTCTCCACGCCCACAGGCATGTTCGTCGCCGGCGCCAAGGTCGGACCGCCCGCAGCGCCAACCGGCGAAAAGGGAGGCAGCGCATTTCTAACCGTCGACAGCACCGCACCGCTGTTCTCGGACACATCGGAGGCGCAGCTCGATCGCTTGCACGCGGTGGCAGGCCCCGGCGGCCGCCAGGTCGAGTTGGGCGGGGTCGCGCAGATTAATCGGGACAGCGTCCGTGCCATCACATCACGGCTCCCGTTGGTTCTGGGGCTCATCGCCGCCATCATGTTCGGCTTGCTGTTCTTGCTGACCGGCAGCGTGGTGCTTCCGCTCAAGGCCCTGATACTCGACGTACTCTCGCTGACGGCCGCATTCGGGGCGATGGTGTGGATATTCCAGGACGGCCATCTCGGCGCGTTCGGGACGACGTCGACCGGGGCGCTCGTCGCGAACATCCCGGTGCTGCTTTTCTGCATCGCTTTCGGGCTATCCATGGACTACGAGGTTTTCCTCATCTCGCGGATCCGCGAGTTCTGGCTGGAATCGGGCAGGACCCGCGCCGACAACGACGAGAGCGTCGGCCTTGGCCTCGCCCGCACCGGTCGAGTCATTACCGCGGCGGCATTGGTGATGTCGATCTCGTTCGCGGCGCTGATGGCCGCCCACGTGTCCTTCATGCGGATGTGCGGCCTCGGCCTGACACTGGCGGTGCTCGTCGACGCCACGCTGGTCCGGATGGTCCTGGTGCCGGCCTTCATTCATGTGCTCGGCACGTGGACGTGGTGGGCGCCGAAACCGCTGGTGTGGCTGCACCAACGCCTGGCGGTCAACGACGGACACTCCCTACCTAGATCACCGACATCGGCTGCATCCGAACAATGTTCAGCATCCCCAAGCGACGTGGCTGACGTGGACGCGCCGACCGCGACATTGAACCGAAAGGCATAGATATCCGTGTCGACGACGTGGGACCTATGAGTGTTGTTGCAGGGGTGCGTGGTGCGCTGCCACCCCACCGCTATTCCCAAGAAGAAATCACTGAAGCATTCGCCCGATGGCCCGGATTCGACCAATTCGAGGACATCCTTCGGCGCCTGCACGCCAGTTGCAATGTCAACAGTCGTCACCTGGTGCTGCCGCTCGAGGTTTACCCGGAGCTGAGGGGGTTCGACGAGTCAAATGACCTGTTCATCGAACACGCGGTGGAGCTTGGCTCTCAGGCGCTGGCAGATGCACTCGATGAGCCGGACTACTACCCCAGGATGTCGAGATCATCGTCGTGACCACCGTCACGGGCGTCGCGGTGCCGTCACTGGATGCCCGCATCGCCGCGCGGCTCGGCTTGCGCCCTGACGTACGGCGGGTGCCGATCTTTGGCTTGGGCTGCGTCGCAGGGGCGGCCGGGGTGGCCCAACTGCACGACTATCTGCGCGGGGCGTCCGACGATGTCGCGGCTCTCGTATCGGTGGAGCTGTGCTCGCTTACGTACCTGGGGGCAGAACCGTCGATGGCCAGCCTCGTGGGAAGCGGGCTGTTCGCCGACGGAGCGGGGGCAGTCGTGGCTGTCGGCGAGCGTCGAGCCGAGCAGGTCGGCGCGAGGGGGCCCGACATCCTCGATTCGCGCAGCCACCTGTATCCCGATTCGCTGGGAACGATGGGCTGGCACGTCGGCGCCGCGGGGTTCCAGCTGGTGCTGGCCCCCGACTTACCGGAAATCGTCGAGCGTTATGTCGGTGACGACGTCACCCGTTTCCTCGCGAAGCACGACCTGCCGATCGACCAAATCGGCAGCTGGGTCAGCCATCCCGGTGGTCCCAAGGTGATCGAGGCGATCACCACGACCCTTGGCCTGCCCGATAACGCACTAGAACTCACGTGGCGTTCGCTCAGCGAGGTCGGCAACCTCTCGTCGGCATCGGTTTTGCACGTGTTCCGGGACACGATCGCCAAGCCGCCCGCGAGTGGAAGCCCCGGCGTGCTGATGGCAATGGGTCCTGGATTCTGTTCCGAACTAGTGCTGTTGCGCTGGCGCTGAATTCACACGGAGTCACATGGGTTGGTATCTGCTGCTCATCGTCGCGGTCGGCGTGGAGCGATCGGCTGAGCTGGTGATCTCGCGGCGCAACCTCGCGTGGAGTCGGGCCAACGGTGGCGCCGAGTTCGGCACGCGGCACTACCCTGCCATGGTCGCGCTGCACACCGGCCTGCTCGCCGGATGCCTGATCGAAGTAATCGGGCTGCGCCGGCCGTTCATACCCGCGCTCGGCTGGCCGATGCTGGCAATCGTGCTCGGCGCGCAGGCGTTGCGCTGGTGGTGTATCGCCACGTTGGGTCGGCAGTGGAACACCCGCGTCGTCGTCATCCCGGGCGCAGCGCGCGTGGCCAGAGGCCCGTACCGGTTTCTGCCCCACCCCAACTATGTCGCGGTTGTCGCAGAAGGCGTGGCCCTGCCACTGGTGCACACCGCGTGGGTGACCGCCCTCGTGTTCTCAGTGCTCAACGCCGCGCTGCTGAGGACGCGGATCAAGGTCGAGAACGCCGCGCTCGCGAGCCTGACGTGATCGATCTGCTTGTCGCAGGTGGGGGCCCGGCGGGGCTCGCAACCGCGCTGCACGCGGCCCAGGCGGGGCTCGAGGTGGTCGTCGTGGAACGCAGGCACGGGGCCCTGGACAAGGCCTGCGGCGAAGGGTTGATGCCTCACACCGTGCGGCAGTTGGAACGCATAGGCGTTGAGCCACAAGGCAAACCGTTCCACGGCATCCGCTATCTGGACGGTGTGCGACACGTCAATGCACCGTTTCGATCCGGCACCGGGCGCGGCGTGCGCAGGACGGCCCTGCACGCCGCCCTCCTCGATGCGACAACGGCCGCCGGCGTGCCCATCGTCCACGCCGAAGTGGGAGACATCGTCCAGGACGAAACGTCGGTGCGCGCCGGCGACTTATGTGCCCGGTATCTGGCCGCCGCGGACGGACTGCACTCACCCATACGCCGGTCTCTCGGCCTGGAGGCGCCGACCAGCGGACCGCGCCGCTGGGGCATCCGCAGGCACATACAGATCGCGCCGTGGTCTGACTACGTCGAGGTGTACTGGGCGCGCGGAGCGGAGGCGTACGTGACCCCGGTCGCCGACGACTGCGTGGGCATCGCGGTCCTCACGTCGCAGCGGGGCGGATTCGACACCCATCTGGAAGAGTTCCCAATCCTGGAGGACAAGGTTCACGGACTCCCGCACGGCCCGGACCGAGCCGCAGGTCCGCTGCGGCAAAAGGTTCGCAGCCGAACCGGCGGACGGGTTCTGCTGGTCGGCGACGCAGCAGGCTACGTCGACGCGCTGACCGGAGAAGGTCTGGGCCTGGCGTTCGCCGCCGCCGAGCTGGCCGTGGGCTGCATCGTCGCTGACCGGCCGGCCGACTACGACCGCCACTGGCGCCGAATGTCACGGCGCTACCGCCTGCTGACAGCGGCGATTCTGCGTGCGAGCGCGCACACACCAGTGCGCACGCGCATCGTGCCGGTCGCGACCGCCCTACCGAATGTCTTCGCCCGGCTCGTGAACCAGCTTGCTTAGCGGTCGACCCTCCAGAGGTTTCCGAGCAGCAACCGCTGCAGCTGCCCTGTGGCGGCCTCCAAGCCGTCGAGGCCCCCGATGTACCCGGCGTAGAACCCCATGCCCCACAGCATGGCCAGCATCATGTCCGCCAGAGCCGGGACATCGGTGTCGGCGTCCAACTCCCCCTGCTCGAGTGCGTCGTTGAGACCGTTGATGATGAAAACGCGCGTCCTCGCGACGAGGTCCTGCTCCGGCTCGCACAGCTCGGGGTGGCGGTGTGACTCCAGTACCGCCGTAACCATGAACTTGGCCGCCGACCGATCGGGATCCGCCCGAATGACAAGGGCCATGAACACGCCGATCTTTCCCAAGATCGACGTCTCTTGCACAGCCCTGTCGAAGCTGGCCTGCATGACCGTGGTGTGGGTCATTTCGACCACTTCGCGGTAGAGGAGCCGTTTGTTGGGGAAATAGTGGTTGATCGCGGGCCGGGTCAGGTCCGCGCGGGCCGCAATCTCCTCAAATGTGGCAGCGTCATAGCCCACCGCGCTGAAGACGTCCCTCGCCGCGCGGAGAATCCGCTCCCGGGTTTGGGCCGACTTTGTACCTGGGGGGCGACCCGGGCCCCGGGAGGCGGTTACTGACATAAGCAAAGAATGCCACATCCGCTGCCGGTGCCACTCGAACTTTTCACGTCAAAGCAGCGTCGCGGTCCCGTTTGCCCGAACGTGAATTTTCGCCCCGGCGATGTCCTCCCCGACGGTGGTCGCAGCCTCTGACGAATCGATGATCACCGTCATCGTTCGGGCGTCCTCTGGCGTCCGGACGGCGACGAACGCCTTCTCCGGCTTACCGTCCCGATCGAACGGTGCCGTCCAGGCTTCGACAGTGCCGACACCCTCCCATTCCACCGCCGCGCGCCGAGTCGGCTCCCGGTCGACCTCAGATTGCACATCCTCCCAACGGAATTCGTTCGTTGGCGGTTCGCTGCCGTAGATCCCGATGCTGTGCTTGGTGAGGTAGCCGCCGTTGGCCGTAATCAGTCCGCGACTGCCCGGGCTGCCGACGAGCGACTCGGCCATGGTTCCGATCGAATGCGTCACGTAGTTGTTCCACGGGCCACCGGCGAATGTCAGCCCGCCCGTCACGGTCAACGGGCGGCCCGGGTCACCGACCGGCAGTCCGAGTTCGGCGGCCGCGACCTGAACCGCGGACGGAAAACACGAGTAGATGTCGATCAACCCGATGTCGTCGACGCCTACCCCGGCCAGTTCCATCGCCCGACGGCCCGCGATCCGGACCGCCGGCGAGCTGTGGTACTCGGCGCGCTCGCCGATCGCATAGGTGTCGTGCGAATCCGTTCCGGCATACGGGAAAACCCACCCGTCACGGGGAATCTGCAGACGGGTCGCAGCCTCGGCAGACGCCAGAATGACGACCGCTCCCTGGTCGACCATGTTGTTGGAATTCAGCAGCTTGGTGTACGGCCAGCTGATCATCCGATTGTCCGGACCCGGCTGCCAGATCTGCTCGGCCGCCACCTGTCGCTGGCTCCACGCATTCGGGTTCCCCTCCGCGACCGCGCTGAACTGCGACCACAGCTCCCCTATCCGGCGGCGGTGGTCGTCAGGTGACTCCCCCGCAGCGATTCGCACCGCTTGCTCGAAGAGCGGATATACATGTGCGGGACGGACGAGTTCGATCCGCTGCTCGGCGCGTCCGGCCATCGGAACGTCGTCGTCGGTGCCTTCTGCCATCGCGATCGATTCGTCTTGACGCGACCAGTCCGGCTTGAGCCCTTGGCGGCGTAATTTCGTTCGCGTGCGCCACGTTTCAGCGCCGGCGATCAAGACCACGTCGGCGCGGCCGCGTTGGATGTCCAGGCACGCCTTGTTCAGCAACGTCTGCGGCACGTTGCCACCGACTCCGCTGTACTGGGTGGAGAACTGGCCGACGCCGAGGCGCCGGCCCAGAAGCAACCCGGCATCGCGATACTGCCACGACAGCACGTTCACCACGCGAATCGTGTCGACCGCCTCGAGCACGCGCGCGTCGGCGGCCCGCCGCGCCGCAGCCACCATCAGATCAACCGGTTCGGTGTCGGGGTTGTCCTCGTGTTGATTGATCTGACCGGAGCCGACGAGGACCGGTGTCCGGGGAGCGACGCCCGCCATCACGCGTGGCCGCCGGCGGCCGGCCCGGACCGGTATATCGACTTGACGACGAGATACTCGTCCAGCCCCTCAGGCCCCAGTTCCTTACCGAGCCCACCGGCCTTGACACCGCCGAACGGCGCCCGCATGTCGAGAAGATAACTGTTCACGCCGATCGAGCCGGTGTGCACCCGGCGCGCGACGTCGGTGGCACGCTCCTCGTCGGTCGACCACACCGTGCCGGCCAGCCCGTACCCGCTGGCGTTGGCGATGTCGACCGCGTCGGCGTCGGTGTCGTATGGGATCACCGTCAGGACGGGCCCGAAGATCTCCTCTTGCGCGATGGGGTCGGAATTCGCGACGTCGGCGAACACGGTCGGTTCGACGAACCAGCCGTGCGGTTGGCTCTTCGGCACCGACCCCCCGGCCACCAGCTTGGCGCCCGACGACTTGCCCAGCTCGATGTAGCCCAGCACCCGCTCACGCTGGCGGGAACTGACCAGCGGACCGATCTCGGTCGAGTCGTCGAGCGGATTGCCGAGCGACATGCTGTCGGCCAGCGCCGCGAGTGCATCGACGATTTCGTCGTAACGCGACCTCGGCGCCGGGATCCGTGAACTCAGGTAGCAGGTCTGCCCGTTGTTGACGAAGGACTGGGTCTGCAAGCCGTTCATCGTCGCGTCGGTGTCCACGTCATCGAGGATGATGGCCGCGGACTTGCCGCCGAGTTCGAGGGTGACGGGACGGATGCGCCGGCCACATGCCTCGCCGATTGCCCGGCCGGCCGCGGTCGACCCGGTGAATGCAACCTTGTCGATGCCCGGGTGGGTGACCAGATACGCTCCGGCGGTTGCGTCGCCGGGAACAACGCTCAGCACGCCATTGGGCAGGCCGGCTTCGATCGCGGCCTCACCGAACAACAGTGCGTCCAAAGCGGTTTCGGGTGCGGC
Source organism: uncultured Actinomycetota bacterium (assembly GCA_963811535.1). GTDB lineage: Bacteria > Actinomycetota > Actinomycetes > Mycobacteriales > Mycobacteriaceae > Mycobacterium. The sequence goes on from CAWERF010000007.1 coordinate 830,011, forward strand.
CTTGAGCACCACCGGACATCCGGCGGCCAGCGCTGGCGCCACCTTCATCGCCGCAAGCGACTGCGGATAGTTCCACGGAATGATCGCGCCGACCACGCCGACAGGCTCGCGGCGCACTATCGTGTGCCCGATCAGGCTGGGCCGGATCTCCTCAGGCTCGAACTCCGTGATCAGTTGGGCGTAGTACTTGACCAGCGCGGCGGGGAACGCGCCATTCGCCCCGCGCGACAGCGAGATCGGCATGCCGCTCTCGCGGCTCACGAGTTCGGATGCGGTGGCGGCGCGGGACCGCAGCGCGGCCGCGAACCGGCTCAGCGCCTCGGCGCGCTCGGCCGCCGAGCTGGCCAGCCATGCATTCGCCGCAGGGGAATGTGCCGCGGCGACGGCGTCGTCGATGTCGGCCTGGCTGGCGCCGGGCCCATCACCGATCGGTTCGCCGGTGGCTGCCTCGATGACCGGAACCGTTTCGCTGGCCGGCCGGAAGCGGCCGCCGATGAACACCTGGGCGGTCTGCGCGGGTGCGGTCATGGTGAACCCCTCGGGGCGGTGGGTGGTGTTGCGACGAACAGCACGCCGGAGGCGATGAAGCGGTCGATCTCGTCGGCGTCGAGTCCGAGCAGCTTTTGGCACACGTCACGCGTGTGCTCACCGCGCATCGGCGCGGGACGCAAGTCTGACCGCGGAATACGCAGATACGGCGCCGGCCCGGTTTCAGACGGCAGCGGGTGCTCCAGCAACGGATGAACCATATCGGTGTACAGACGCCGATGACGCACCTGGGGATCGTCGAGCACATCGACGGGCCGGTTCATCGGTCCGGCCGCGACGCCGGCCTGTTGCAATGTCGTTGTGAGCGTTTCCTTGTCGAGCGTGCCGGTCCACGCCGCGATCGCGCCGTCGAGTTCGTCGGGGCTCAACGACCGGCGGCCCATAGCCGCCGCCAGGGCGCGCCGGTCATCGTCGTCACGAATCGAAATGACGCACCATTCGTCGTCTCCAGCGCAGGGGTACACGCCGTGATGGGTGCCGTCATCGTCGACGGGTAGGCCGGCGTCGCGTGCGGCATCGGCGACGTAGCGGGTGTCAAGCTGGTTCATGCCTGCCTCGGCCTGGGAGATGTGGATATGCGCGCCCGTGCCCGTCCGTTTGCGACGGATCAGCGCCGCCAGAGCCGCGATCGCGGTGATCCGCGCGACTACGTGGTCGGGGAAGATGGTGATCGCGTCGAGGAACGCGCCGGTGCCGGCCGTCGTCCACAGCCGGGTGATCCCGGTGCTGGCCCGCACCAGCGGGCCGTAACCCATCCGGACACTCCACGGGCCGCGATCGCCGTATGCGCTGCTTTCGGCGAGCACAATGCCGGGGTTGATCTCGCGAAGCGCCTCGTACGAAAAGCCAAGTGCGCCAAGCGTGCCCGGCTTGAAATTGGCGAAGACCGCGTCGGCATCGACAACGAGGCGACGGAAGATGGCCGCCCCGGCGGGCTGCCTCAGATCCAGCCCGAGCCCATATTCGTTGCGGTGCGTCCACGCGAACGTCTCGTTCATCGCTTGCCCGCGCCGCGCTTGGCGTAGCCCGTCCGGGTACGTCGCGCTCTCGACCTTGATGACCTCGGCGCCCAGGTCGGCGAACAACCGGCCCAGCTCGCCACCGGCGACGATGATCCCGAGGTCGAGGATCCGGATACCGTCGAACGGGCGGTGACCGAGGCCGCCGTCACCAGATGCGGGTCGCGGCGCCGGGAGCCAGGACGGCTCGTGCTCCCCCGGCGACGGCACCGGGCGGCGCAGGCCGGCGCGGTTGCCGTCGATCACGAACGCGCCCACCGGCGCGGCGACGTCCGCCCCTGGCGTCAACTCGAGACGGGTCATCGCGCCCACCGCGCGAAAGTGTTCCGACGACAATGCTTCTGCTGGTGTGAGCACCGCGGCGATCGGCACACCGTGAGACTGGCCGGCCGCCACGAGTTCGTCCATCGTCTGGCCGGCGAACAGGCGTGCGGTCACTGTGCCTATCTCACGGGAAGCGGAGAACCGGGCGCCGATCGTCTCGTACTTCGGATCCTGAAACTGCTCGGGCTCACCCAACCAGGCCCGCATGCCGTGCCATTGCCGCGGCGATAGCACGCAGACCCGTACATAGCCGTCTTTGCAGGGGAATATCGGGTAGACCACCTGGTTCCTCGGCCGGCCCCGCCACGTGTCGGACCGGCGCTGCCCCGACGCCGCCTGCCCCATCGAACCGAACGGCGGGTCGAGCGCTTGCAGGACACCTTCGAAGCGAGAGAAATCGATGTAATCCCCTGTGCCACAGCGTAATCGGTTATAGTATGCAGCCAGCGTCGCCCAGGCCGCCTGAACCGCCGCGGTGGCCGACGCGATGCCGTCGGGAGGCAGCACCGGCATCCCCGTCGGCGGGCCGGACCTCGACAGCGCGGTCGACAGCGCATACAGGACCGGATCGGTGGCATGCCACGACGCGTACGGGCCCGTCGTGCCGAAGTCGGTGACCGACAATGCGACCAGATGCCCCAATCGCCGGGCCAACTCAGCGCATGAGGCGCCGAACGCGGCGGCCCGGCCCGGGATCCCGCTGTCGACCAGGATGTCGGTCGCCGATACCAGGTCGATGAACGTGCGCCGGTCGGCCTCGTCGTCAGGATTCAGGACCGCGCTGCGCTTGTTCGCGTTGCGCAGTGCGAAGTCGACTCCGATCCCGGCGACCGTGGGCCGCGCGGCGCGAGCGGGGCTCCCCTCCTGCGGTTCGATCTTGAGCACATCGGCGCCCAAGTCGGCGAACAGGCGCCCGACCGCGTCGGCATCGCTGCCGGCGAGATCGAGCACGCGCACGCCGGACAGGGGCCGCTCCGTCTCGGACGTGTCGGACAGCGGCAGGGCGAAACCGAGCACATCCGCGAGGGTAGTGGCCTCATCCCGGCAAAACTCGCGGCAGGCCCAAATATCGGCTGACCTGTCGATAGTCGCTCCGCGGGTACACTCGGCCGCACCATGACTGACGTTTCGGCTGCTCAACCCCACCCATTGGTGTGGCAGCTGGCCGCGCTGCACCGGTTCCGCATCTATGCCGACATCGGCGTCGTGGTGGTTGTGCTGGCGTTGACGAACCTCATCGCCCACTTCACGACCCCGTGGGCAAGCATCGCGACGGTCCCGGCCGCGGCCGTCGGCCTGGTCCTGCTCGTCCGTTCCCGCGGTCTGGGCTGGGCGGAGCTCGGGCTGGGCCGTGAGCACTGGAGGTCCGGGCTGGGCTACGCCGTGGCGGCGATGGCGCTGGTGATGGCGGTCGTCGCGGTCGGGGCGCTGCTGCCGTTCACCCGGCCGTTGTTCTTGAACAACAACTACGCGACGGTGTCCGGCGCGGTGATCGCGTCGATGATCATCATCCCGCTGCAGACAGTGATCCCGGAGGAGCTGGCGTTCCGCGGCGTCTTGCACGGCGCGCTGAACCGGGCCTGGGGCTTCCGCGGCGTCGCCGCTGCCGGGTCGTTGTTGTTCGGTCTGTGGCACATCGCGACGTCGTTGGGGCTGACCAGCAGCAACGTCGGTTTCACCCACCTGTTCGGCCGCGGCATCGGCGGCGAGGTCGCCGGCGTCCTTCTCGCCGTCGTCGCGACCGCGGTCGCCGGCTTCGTCTTCACCTGGCTACGGAGGCGCAGCGGTAGCCTGCTGGCACCGATCGCGCTGCACTGGTCTCTCAACGGTCTTGGTGCGCTGACCGCCGCGCTGGTCTGGCACCTTTCGACGTAGCCGGGCTCCTCAGCCCCAGCCGCCCTTCGGCTTGCCCTCGACAAGCTCCTTCGCGATCACCACGACGGGCCTGCCGGATTCCTGCGGCAACTTGGTCAGCGAGAGAACGCCGCACCGGGACTGATCTTGTAGCGCTCCATCAGGATGCCCTTTGCCTGGCCCATGATGTCGCGGCTGCCGAGGACACACAGGGGCGGGGTCGGGCTTCGCCATACCCATGCGCGACGATGAGCGCATGGCCTTGGGGGTGGGGATCATGCTGCCCAGCCGCGAAACCGCGGCGACCGGACGCCACGACGCCGCCGGACTTGTCGAGTTCGCCGTGCAGGCCGAAGATGCCGGCTTCGACTCGGTGTGGACCGGCGACTCGCTGCTGGCACGTACCCGCGTCGAACCGCTCACCCTGCTCGCCGCGGTCGCGTCCGCGACGATGCGGGTTAGCGTGGGCACGGCGGCGCTGATCGCACCGCTGCGTCATCCGCTGCTCACCGCCGCGCAGGCCGCCACCGTCGATCAACTGTCGCGCGGGCGGCTCATCCTCGGCCTCGCGGTGGGCGCGCCGCTGCCGGAGAGCCGCCGCGAATTCGACGCCGCCGGAATGCCGTTCGCAAAACGGGGCGCGCGCATGGACGAAACCGTGACGTTGTGGCGACAGGCCTGGGGCCAGCAGGGCCCATTCAACGGGAAATACTGGCAGATCGACGATCTCAACGGGGCGCTGCCGACGTTCCGGGCGAGCGGCCCGCCGCTGTGGCTGGCCGGCGGCGATACCCCTCGCGTGCTGGAACGGGTGGCCCGGCACTACGACGGCTGGCTGCCTTACCTGCCCGACCCGGCCGCCTACGCCGCCGCGTGGCAACGCATCCGCGAACAGACGGCGCGCGACATCACCCCCGCGCTGTACGCGACGCTGCTCATCACCGACAGCGAGCGCCGCGGCCGCGACGAACTCGACGCCTACACCCGGGCGTACTACCGCCAGCCGTTGGACGTGATGAGCACCATCCAGGCGTTTTTCGCCGGGTCGGTGAACGCGTGCGCCGACTGGCTCCGCGCCTACCTCCGGGCCGGTGTGCGGCATCTGGTCTTGCGCATCGGTTCGCTGCAACCGCATCCGGAAATGCTGGAGCCGCTGCTGCCGATGCTGCGGTCATTCGAACCGTCCCACTAACGGTTCTGGCCATGCTGCTGGACCCAAAACTGGGTCTTACCAACCGTTTTCCGTCGCCACCACAACCGTTGTTCATTGCCGGTTTCACCTTGATATGCGGACTGTTCCGGTTCCACGCGAATAAGCAGACCTGTGCCCGACGTATGGGTACATGGGTCCCCACAGTTCAGTCGGCTGCCCGCTCGACGCTGGAAACCTTGTTAGCCAGGCCGACACTAACCGCGACGCCATACGGCGACGAGGGCCCGTAGCTCGCTGCGGTGCATCGCGTCGAGACGTCTCAGACCAGCAACACCGCGGCGCCGGCGATGCGGCCCTCGGCGAGATCGGTCAACGCCTGGTCGGCGCTGGCCATCGGGTACTCGGGTGTGCTGACCTCGATGTGGTGCTTCTCGGCGAAGGTCAGGAACTCGCGGGCATCGGCGCGGGTGTTGGAGGTGACCGAACGAAGCTGGCGTTCCTGGAACAGATGCCGTTGGTAGTTCAGCACCGGGATGTCGCTGAGATGGATGCCTGCGATGGCCAGCGTGCCGCCACGGTCTAGCGCTTCCAGCGCCGGCAGCACGAGATCGCCGACCGGCGCGAACAGGATCGCGGCGTCCAGCAGCACCGGGGGCGGGTCGGCGGCCCCTTGTACCGAGGCCGCGCCGAGGGACAGCGCCAGCTTCTGCGCCGCCTCGCCGCGGGTCATCACATGGACTTCGGCGCCCTGGGCCAGCGCCACCTGCGCGGTGATGTGCGCGCTGCCACCGAACCCGTACAGGCCAAGCCGGCCTCCACTGGGTAGCTGCGCGCGCAGCAGCGACCGGTAGCCGATGATGCCCGCGCAGAGCAGCGGCGCGAGCTCCGCGTCCGAGTAGCCCTTAGGCAGATGGTGGGCGAAAGCCGCTGGCACCGTGGCATATTCGGCATAGCCGCCGTCGGCGTCCCATCCGGTGTAGCGCGAGTCGAGGCACAGGTTCTCCTGGCCGCGGACACAGAACCGGCAGGTTCCGTCGGTGTGGCGCAACCACGCGATGCCGACCCGGTCACCGACCGAGAAAAGCGAACCGGCGTTTGGGCCGAGCCCGACGACCTCGCCGACGACTTCGTGGCCCGGTGTCACGTGGGGCCGATGTACGGGCAGATCGCCCTCGGTGACATGAAGGTCGGTACGGCAGACCCCGCAGGCTCGCACTGCCACCTGCAGCTCGTCGGCTTGGGGGCGCGGAACCTCGGTGGTCACGCGTTCCAGTGGATGGGTGCTCATCGGGCCCGGCTGGCGCACCCGCCAAGCCGTCATCGTGCGATCCGGAACCATGACCCCATCGTTGCGCGCGCCGGCGATCCGTGCCGCCCCGGCCGGCAAGTCGTGACCAAATCCTCTGGGTCGGGGCCATTCGGTCCTATGGCGCTCACCTGTGGGCCGTCAGTGTGAGAGCTGACCGCCGCACGAGGAAGCCCGATCATGAACACCGCTTCGCCGGACCACGAAACCATCAGGGCTGCCCTCGCCCTGGCCATCCGGGCGCCGTCGGTGCACAACTCGCAGCCGTGGCGCTGGCGGGTGGGCGATGACTCGGTGCACTTGTACGCCGACTCCGAGCGGCACCTGCAACAGGCCGATCCGGCCAAACGCGACCTGTTGCTCAGCTGCGGTGTGGCGTTGCAGCACTTCACCGTCGCACTGGCCGCGCTCGGATGGCACAGCCATGTGCACCGGTTCCCGAACCCTGCCGATCCGGAGCATTTGGCCGCGGTCGAGATCGGAAGCCCCGGCACAACCGAGCAGGACATCGCGCTGGCGGCGGCGATCCCCCGTCGTCGCACCGATCGCCGGTGGTACAGCCCGTGGCCGGTACCCGCGGGCGACATCGCGCTGATGGCGGCCCGCGCTGCGCGGGCCGGTGTCGCACTGCGCCGCGTCCCCACTCCCGGGCCGCTCACAGACTTGGTGGCAGAGGCGGTCCATGAGCACGCCACCGACGCCGAATATCTGGCAGAACTGTCGATGTGGAGTGGCCGCTACGCGTCACTGGCCGGCGTTCCGGCGCACAATGCGCCGGTGCCCGACCCCGAGGCCGCCTTACCCGCGCGGGTGTTCGCCAACCCGGTGTTGCCGCAACCGCGGGGCGCGGAGGCGCGCAACGACGCGGGCGTGGTCGTGGCGCTGGCCACCGCGACCGACGACCGCGTTGCGCAGTTGCGCGCCGGCGAGGCCACCGGCGTGGTGCTGCTGACGGCCACGGCACTCGGGTTGTCGACGTGCCCGCTGACCGAGCCACTCGAGATCGAGACGACGCGACAGGCCGTTCGCTCGATCGTGCTCGGCGACGACGGGTACCCGCAGATGCTGCTGCGGATCGGGTGGGCGCCGATCAACGCCGATCCGCTTCCCGCGACGCCCCGCCGCCCGCTCGAGGACATGGCGGAGCGGCTGGACGGGTCGCGGTTCTAGTTCGTGTCGTGCGATAACACCAGCGCTCAATTCCGGAATGACGGGAACGCGGAAATGCGGCGATCCTGCGTTAAACACCCGGCACCGGCGACGGCGGCCGGCTGAGAAAGTCGAACGGCCCGCTATCGCCGTGTCCGTTCTACGAGCCGGACCAGCCAGAGCAGGACGATGGCGCCGCCCAGAGCGACGAAGAAGGTGAACCAGTATCCACCGCTGTTCACATCCACGCCGAGAAGGTTGAGTACCAGGCCAGCGAGAAATGCGCCAACGACTCCCACCACAATGTCCCGTAGGATCCCGTGCCGAGCATTGGTTTTCATGATTCTGCTGGCGATCCAGCCCGCGATGCCGCCGATGATGATGTATGCGATCCATCCGACGCCCGTCTTGCCATTCAAGTTGAGGGCGAGATACTCAGTCGCTGCCATGGTTTGCATCAGGATCTCCTTGCTCGTGCCGGCTCGCCTGATCGGCGGGCGCAGTCTCATTGGTATACCGCGCGCGGGTAACGATTGCACTGTTTAATCGGGCACGATAAGTGACGGGTGGTCACTGTTCGGATGGCAGGATGACACGACGGCCATCCACGAACACGTCGACGCGTTCGTCGTAGAACGCGATCATCCCCGCGATCGGCAGCAGTTGCCGCGTCGGAAAGTTGTAACACCACGCCATGTCAGGCAAAACGGTGTCGTTCAGCCGAACGGACCAGTATTCGCTCGTAGTGCCCTTGTACGGGCATGCGGTCACGGTGTCGGACGGCACCAGGTAAGCGAAGTCGACGTCGGTCCGGTCGAGATAATGACGGGTGGGCAGCCCGGTTTCGAAAACCAAGACCGGCGAGTGGCTTTCGGCGAGAACCACGCCGTTTAATTCGATCCGCACGGTCCGGGTGGACCGCAACGCATCGACCCGCACGTATGGGTCCCGGGGATGGACGAAGATCTGCTCGTCCTCCTCGAACCATGTCGCGTCGAGGCGCGGATCGACGCGAGCAAGCCCCGCGAGTTGCCCCGTGGAGAACACGAGCAGAGCACCGGGATGGGTAGTGGTCGGCGTTCGCAGGCCGAAGCGCTTCGCGGAGCCCAACGACGTTGACACAGTGACGTTTTCGTCGGCCAACGTGTCATGCGCCACGTCGTCGATGGGAACGTAGTAGCGCGGATAGCGGTTGTGCTCCCACACGTAGCGAGCGGCGCGCGTGTCGACGAGCACATGCGTGTCCACGACTACCCGAATGCGACGCGGGCAAGGCGCGACATGGCCCGCAGGCGTGATCGGCCGCGGGTAGTCGTCCAATGGTAGTCAGCAGTCCCGCGTCAGGACGGCGGCATCATTTCCGGGTTCGGCGCGACCGGAACCGGCACGCCGACCGGCGCAGGTTGACCCGGAGCCGGTGGGGCGCCCGGAGCCGGTGGGGCGCCCGGAGGGGGTGGCGCACCCGGCGCGCCAGGAGCGCCCGGAGGCGGCGCCTCTGGCGGCGGCGGCGGCGGCGCTGTGTACGGCCGAATCGACTGGGCCAACGTCTTCGCGGCGGCCTTGTCGACCGGGCTGTTCGCGGTGCCCAGCCAGACCACGAACCAGCGGTTGTTCTGCGCCGGCTGTGTCCCCTGTCGCGGAGTGGTGGAGCCGAGCGCCGCGGCCCAGATCTGCCCGTCGGGCTTGTTCGTGTCGGTGAATTTCACCTCGTAGTACGAGGCGGCACCTGGGATCCCGTTTGCGTCCAGCGCAGTGGTCTCCTGGTTGATCCGGGTACCGGGGAAGGGCATGTAGAACTCGCCCATGTCGGAGGCCAGCCGGATCGCGGCCTTGGTGTTGTCGGGTTCGGCGCCGGCGAACAGCTTCAGATCCAGCCGTCCCATCAGGATGCTGGTGTCGGTCGGGGCCGGGCCGCCCGGCGTGGCCGGTGCCTTGGTCAGCAGCGCCTGGCCGTAACTGATTTTCGACGCGTCGCCGACCACCCAGCCCGGAGGCAGATCGTAGCTGAATCCGCCGGCCGCGACGTTCACGCGGTTGGGATCGGCCGGCGGTGGCGGGGGCGCGTTCGAATCAGCCGCAGGCGGCGGCGGTGCGTTCGGATCGAGCGCAGGCGGCGCCGGTGCGTTCGGATCGACCGCAGGCGGCGGTGCTGCGTTCGGATCGGTCGGTGGAGCGGCGTTCGGGTCGACCGGCGGCGGGGCCGGCGTCGTGGTGCCCGGAGGCGGTGCCGGCGCCGGGTCGGCGTAGGCCGTCGTCACCGGCAGCGTCAATGCCACCGTTCCGGCGCCGGCAATCGCGGTCATCACCAGCGTCGTCCATAGGCCCTTACGTTGTGTCGGGGTCACGTCCGGCTGTCGCATGACGACGAAACTACCGTGTTACCGCCGTGACGCAAGTGTGGCCTGCTTATAAAGTGACATGAGAAAAGCCCTTAGAAACCGGCGCTCATGCGGGGTGTATCACGACTTCCTGCGCCTTGACAGAGAAGTAGATTCGCTCACCCGGCGCAAGGCGTAGTTCCGCGGCGGCCTCCGTCGTGATATCGGCGGCCAGGCCCGGCGCTGCGTCGCTCTGGTCGTCGGCGCGGACGCGGATGCCCGGCCCCCGACTGTCGAGTGCCGCCACGGTCACCTCGACGATGTTCCGGGGACTGCCGTGCGGAAGGTCGCGATACACCGCCACTGCGGACGGGCTGAACACCGCGACCGCATGCGCGCCCGTACCGGGGATTTCGCCCTGGCCGTGCCAACGGGTGCCATCGGCTGCCCTGAGGCAACCATCGGCATCGATCGTCCCGGCGACCAGGTTCACGCCGGCGAACCGGGCGGCGAAGTGGCTGCGTGGAGCCGCCAGCACCCTGGCGACCGGCCCGTCCTCGACCACACGACCGTTTTCCAGCACCAGCATTCGGTCGGCCAGCGTGAGCACGTCAAGCAGCTCGTGGGTGACAAGCAGCGCCGCGCGCCCATCGCGGGCCAGCACACCGCGAAGCAGCTTGCGAACCGCACCGGCCGCGGCCACATCCAGGCCGGCCAGCGGCTCGTCGAGGAGCAACACGTCGGGCTCGGCCGCCAGCGCGCGGGCAATCGCGACTCGCTGCGCCTGGCCGCCGGACAGCTGCCGCGGCGAGCGGTCGGCCAACTCCGCGGCGTCGACCCGGGTCAGCCAATGCCCGGCGGCATCCCGGGCAGCCCGTCGGCTCCTACCCTGGCTGCGGGGCGCAAATGCGACGTTGGCGGCGACCGACAGGTGCGGAAACAGCAGCGGGTCCTGCAGCAGCAGGCCGACGTGGCGGGCGTGTGTGGGCACGAACACGCCGGCGTCGGTGTCGGTGAGCACGGTCGAACCCGACCGGACCGTACCGTGATCCGGCCGCACCAAACCGGCGATCACGTGCAGCGCCGTCGACTTGCCGGCGCCGTTCGGGCCGAGTATTGCGACGACTTCGCCTGCGGCGACGTCGAACTCGAGGTCAACCCCGCGTTCGGCGACGACCGCGCGAAGCGTCAGCGTTGTCATCCCGGCGATCCGCTCAGCCTGCGGGCACCGACCGCCAGCACGACGACCGCCGCCACCCCGACCAGCAGCATCGACAGCGCCACTGCCGCGTCGGGATCGCTCTCCCGCTGAACGTAGATCTCCAGGGGCAATGTGCGGGTGACGCCCGCGCGCGAGCCGGCGAACGTCAACGTCGCGCCGAACTCGCCGAGCGCCCTCGCGAACGCCAGCACCGCGCCCGATACCAATCCCGGCGCAAGGAGCGGCAACGAGACCCGCCACCACACCGTCGTCGGCCGGGCTCCTAATGTCGCGGCGACCTCTTCGTATCGGTCACCCGCGCTGCGCGCCGCGCCCTCCAGCGAGATGACCAGGAACGGCAACGACACGAACGTCTGCGCGAGCACGACGGCGGTCGTGGAGAACGCGATGTGGACCCCGGCGGCTTCCAGATAGCCGCCGAGCAAGCCCAGCTTGCCGAAGGCGTACAGCAGCGCGATCCCGCCGACCACCGGCGGCAGCACCAGCGGCAGCAGAATCAGCGGTCGTACGAGTCGTACCAACCGGGCGCCGCTGCGGGCCAGCACCAGCGCGAGCGGGACGCCGAGCAGCAGGCACAACGCGGTGCTGGCTGCCGCGGTCCGCAGGCTCAGCAGCAGCGCGATTCGCGACGAACGCGCGGTGATCAGCACGAAGAACTCCGGCCAGTTCACCTTGATCGCCATCGCGACAAGCGGAACCGCTACGAACAACGCGCCCAGCGCGGCGGGAACGTAGATCCACCGGGGCAGCCAGGACGGCTGGTTCAACGTTTGGCGAACCCGGCCTGGGTGAAGACCTGCTTGAGGGCCAAGCCCCAGAGCCGCGTCATGATGCCAGACCTTAGGCATACCGAACTTTCGCCGCTAGCTACTGTCCAGTAACATTTTCGCAAAACCGACGCGCCAATCCCGGGCGATGCCTTCAAGGTGTGTCACGATCGCACGCATCGGGTTCAGCGCCGATGAGCGGCCCGGACATGAGGAGGACGTGGTGATGGAGGTGCTCGTCACCGGCGGCGGCACTGAGCTGGGGCGTACGGTCGCCCAGAGCTTCCGCGACGACGGGCACCAGGTCGTCATCACCGGCGCGCGGCGCGACGATCTGGAAATCGCGGCCAAGGAGCTCGACATCGACTCCGTCGTCTGCGACAGCGCCGACCCCGACAGCCTGGCCGCCGCGGTACCGCTCCTGCCCCACCATCTGGACACCATCGTCAGCGTCCCGGCGCCGGTGGTCACCCCCGGCGATCCGCGCGTCTACACGCTGGCCGAACGGGCCACCGCATGGCGCCACAGCCTGGACGCGACAGTGCTCTCGATCGTGCTGATGGTGAACGCGATCGGCGATCACCTGCGCTCGGGTGGGTCGATCATCAGTATCGTCCCCGAGAATCCGCAGGCCGGTAGCGCGGAGTCCGCAGTCAAGGCGGCGCTGTCGGACTGGACGGCCGGCCAGGCGGAGTTCTTCGGCACGCGCGGCATCACGATCAACACCGTCGCGTCGGGCCGGGGGGCCGAACCGGGTTATGACGGGCTGTCAACCGGCATCCCTGCCAATGCCGCTGGCGAGATCGCACGGCTGGCGCTGTTCCTGACGAGCCCGGCGGCGCGCCACATCACCGGCCAGACCCTGCACGCCAGCCACGGCGCCCTGGCACACTGGGGCTGAGCCGTCCTAGGGTCGATGGCGTGACCATTCGACTCGGCTATCAGATTCCAAACTTCTCCTACGGCACACCGGTTTCGGAGCTCTTCCCGACGGTGGTTGCCCAGGCCCGAGAGGCCGAGGCCGCCGGCTTCGACACCGTCCTGCTGATGGACCACTTCTATCAGCTGCCCAACCTGGGCGCTCCGGACCAGCCGATGCTGGAGGCCTACACCGCCTTGGGCGCGCTGGCCACCGCGACAAACCGCGTCCAGCTCAGCACGTTGGTCACCGGGAACACCTATCGCAACCCGACGTTACTGGCCAAGGCGGTCACCACGCTCGACGTGGTCAGCGCGGGACGCGCGATCCTGGGCATCGGCGCGGGGTGGTTCGAACTCGAACACCGGCAGCTGGGTTTCGAGTTCGGCACCTTCACCGACCGGTTCCAGCGGCTCGAGGAGGCGCTGCAGATCATCGTGCCGATGCTGCACGGCGAGCGGCCAACGTTCTCCGGCAAGTGGTACCACACCGAATCGGCGATCAACGAGCCGCGATACCGCGACCACATCCCGATCATGCTCGGCGGCGGCGGCGAGAAGAAGACCTTCCGATTGGCGGCGATGTACGCCGACCACATGAACATCATCGCCGAGATGTCGGAGCTGCCGGGCAAGCTCGAGGCGCTCAGGCAGCGCTGCGCCGAGGTCGATCGGGATCCGGCGACGCTGGAAACCAGTGCCATGCTGACCGTCGCCATCGACGAGAACATCAACGCCGACGACATTCCCGAGGCCATGAAGGACCGTGTGGTCGTCGGGTCGCCGGAGGCGGTGGCCGAGCAGGTGCAAAAGCGGATACTCGATGTCGGGATCGACAGCGTGATCATCCACATGCCGACCAACGGGCACATCCCGGGCGTCATCACGAAGGCTGGTGAGGCGCTGAAGCCGCTGGTGGGGGCGTAGCGGGCAGGCGCGGTGCGTGGCTAATGCCACAGCGCAATTAGGGCGACGGCCGGGGACGGCGAGACTACCGTAGAAGTGTTCGCGCAGTCTTCGCCCGACCAGGAGCCAGCATGAGTGCCCAGCCCGAAGGTGCGGCTGCCGCCCAGCACCGACATCGTGTCGTTGTGATCGGGTCTGGGTTCGGCGGGCTCACCGCCACCAAGGCCCTGAAGCACGCCGACGTCGACATCAAGATGATTGCCCGCACCCAGCATCACCTGTTCCAGCCGCTGCTGTACCAAGTTGCGACCGGCATCCTGTCCGAGGGTGAGATCGCCCCGGCAACGCGGGTCATCCTGCGCAAGCAAAAGAACGTCCAGGTGCTGCTCGGCGACGTGACCGGCATCGACCTGGCCGGCAAGACCGTGACGTCTGAGCTGCTCGGGCACAACTACGTCACGCCCTATGACACGTTGATCATCGCCGCCGGGGCCGGCCAGTCGTACTTCGGCAACGACCACTTCGCGGAGTTCGCGCCAGGAATGAAGACGATCGACGATGCGCTTGAATTGCGGGGCCGCATCCTGTCCGTCTTCGAGCAGGCCGAGCGCTCCAGCGATCCGAAGCGCCGCGAGAAGCTGCTCACCTTCACCGTCGTCGGTGCCGGCCCGACGGGCGTGGAGATGGCCGGGCAGATCGCCGAGCTGGCCGACCACACCCTCAAGCGTGCGTTCCGGCACATCGACACGACCAAGGCCCGGGTGATCCTTCTGGACGCGGCGCCCACGGTACTGCCGCCGATGGGGCCGAAACTGGGCAAGAAGGCCCAGGAACGGCTCGAGAAGATGGGTGTCGAAATCCAGCTCGGCGCGATGGTCACCGACGTCGACCGCAACGGCCTGACGGTCAAGGATTCCGACGGCACGATCCGGCGCATCGAGTGCACATGCAAGGTGTGGTCGGCCGGTGTGTCGGCCAGCCCGCTGGGCATGCGGCTCGCCGAGCAGTCGTCGGTGGAGCTCGACCGCGCCGGCCGCGTCAAGGTGCTGCCCGACCTGTCGGTTCCGGGTCACCAGGACGTGTTCGTGATCGGCGACATGGCCGCTGTCGACGGCGTGCCCGGCATGGCGCAGGGCGCCATTCAGGGCGCGAAACATGTTGCCCGCCTGCTCAAATCGGAACTCAAGGGCGCAGACCCCGCCGATCGCGAGCCGTTCCAGTATTTCGACAAGGGTTCGATGGCCACGGTGTCGAGGTTCAGTGCGGTGGCCCAGGTCGGCCCACTGGAATTCGGGGGCTTCATTGCGTGGCTGGCCTGGTTGGTGCTGCACCTGGTGTATCTGGTGGGCTTCAAGACGAAGATCACCACGCTGATCTCCTGGACGGTGACCTTCCTGAGCACACATCGCGGACAGCTGACGATCACAGAGCAGCAGGCGTTCGCCCGGACCCGCATCGAGCAACTCGAGGAGATCGCGGCGACGGTAGAGAACGAGCAGATGGCGGCGAGCTAGCGCTGGGTGAGGTTCTGCAGCCGCACCTGCCCGCGCGCCACGACGCGGTCGTTGCCATCCGTGATCGTCGTCAGCCAGAGCTGCGTGCTTCGGCCGCGATGAATCGGCGTCGATGCGGCGAAGACCGTGCCAGTCGAGATCGAGCGCAAGAAGTCGGTGTTGTTGTTGACCCCGACGACGTGGCCGCCCCCGTTCTCGGACAGCCACGCCTGCCCGGCGAGGCTGGACAGGCTTTCGATAATTGCGCAGTACACGCCGCCGTGCACGATTCCCCACGGCTGCAGCAGCTTGTCGTGGATCTCCAGCTGCGCGCGCACCCCGTTCGGGGTGATATCGAGATACTTCAGGCCGAGTTCGTTGTCGAATCCCCGGCCGGGGTCGGATAGCTGCGACGACACGCCACTGTGTTTACACGGCGCGGCCGGCGGCAGTGGAACGGGGCCCCACGCACGATGATGCGCGGGCCCCGCCCTGGACGGACCGGAGTCTCCGCAGCCCTCAGGACTTCGCCGCGGTCCGGTTGCCTGCTCAGACAAGAATAGGCAAGGCTTGCCTAACCATGCAGCTTCCGCAGCCCGCGCCGAACCGGGAGGCCGAACCGGTCGAGCGCGTCGAGTACGGCCTGCCCCCGCCGCATGGCAACCAGTTCGCTACTACCGGCAAGCGCGGGAACCTGGGTGGCCGTTGATATCACGGCCGAACCGACGATGCCCCACATCGCCGGAATGGAGACCGCGCCGCCGCTCACGCGATGCAATTCGGCAAATAAGGGTTGAAGTGCGCGGTGGCAGCGATGCGCGGTCCACGTGGCCAGGGCGGCTTCGCTGGGCAGCATCACCACACCGTGGTGCTCGCCGGCCGCCGGATCATCGGGCAGGATGCGCAATGTCGCGTCGACCACGCCGACCCAGTCGATCGCCCCTCCGGAGTCGACGTGAACCCAGAGATTCTCCAGACCGGGATCCCACGCCCGTCCCTCCAAGATCACCAGTGCGACAACACGACCCAGCACAACGTGGGCGAGCGTCGCCGCGAGCTGTTGGGCGGCGACGGCACGACTGTCGATCTCGGCTGCCGACGCCGTGAACATCGCCTCAAGCCGGGCAGAGCCGAGCGTCTCTGCGAGCGGCCACCACCGGCGCCGTCCGACGTCGGCCATCACCGCGACGCCGTACACCCGCGGGCCTTCGGGATACAACTCCCGCAGCCGCCGGCTCGATTCGTGCAGGGGCAGCCGCCGGCTGATCGTCATGCCGGCGATGAGGGGATCGTCGACGAGGGCGGACACGCCCACCCACCTCCATCTTGTAGGTTAGGCTAACCATACTTGAGCACCTGCCCGGTACACATCCCTGTGACTGGACTCACACCACCCCGCATCGGGACACTGACCTGGAAGGAAGCCGGCGGGCGAGATCCGTGCCCACGTGGCGCCGGTTGCATACGACGCGCAGTAGTAATCCAGTAGTAGGCTTAACGCCATCGCCGCAGGAGATGAACGGAACATGGCCAAGGTGACTCGATTGGGAGAGCTCGAACGCGCGGTCATGGACCATCTGTGGTCGGCGCCCGAGCCCCAGACGGTTCGTCAGGTGCACGAAGCACTCTCGGCGCAGCGCGAACTGGCCTACACCACGATCATGACGGTGTTGCAGCGCCTTGCGAAGAAGAACCTCGTCGTGCAGCACCGCGACGACCGGGCGCACCGCTACGCGCCGACGCGCGGCCGCGACGAGCTGGTCGCGGGCCTGATGGTCGACGCCCTGGACCAGGCCGCCGACTCCGGCAGCCGGCAGGCCGCGCTGGTGCATTTCGTCGAACGTGTCGGAGCCGATGAAGCCGCCGCGCTGCGGAAGGCCCTGGCCGAGCTGGAGGCCAAACACCGCATGCCGCCGCCCGGTAGCGGTTCCGACACCGGCTGAGAGAGACTTACAGCGTGTCCGCGCTGGCCTTCACCCTCGTCGCGCTTTTTCTGGTCGGGCCCGTCACGGCCTTGCTGGCACGAGCGACATGGCCGATGCGTGCGCCGCGTGCGGCGGTGGTCCTCTGGCAGTCCATCGCGCTGGCCGCCGTGCTGTCGGCATTCAGCGCCGGCATCGCGATCGCCAGCCGCCTGTTGGTGCCTGGTCGCGACGGGCGTCCCACCGCGACGATCACCAGCGAGATCGCCGTGCTTGGTTGGCCGCTGTGGCTTGCCTACGTAGGGGTTTTCGCGGTCACACTGCTGATCGGGGCCCGGCTCATCCTCGCGGTGCTGCAGGTCGCGATCGCCACTCGTCGGCGGCGAGCCCATCATCGGATGCTTGTCGACCTGCTTGGCACGACGGGCGACGGCATCACAGCGTGCCCGCGGGCCAGCGGCCTTCGCATTCTTGACGTGTCCGAGCCGCTGGCCTACTGCCTGCCCGGGGTGCGCAGCCGCGTGGTTGTCAGCGAGGGCACGCTGAAAACATTGCAGCGCAACGAGATCGCGGCGATCCTGCGCCACGAGCAAGCGCACCTGCGGGCCCGCCACGACCTCGTGCTGGAGATGTTCACCGCGGTACACGCGGCCTTCCCACGCTTCGTCCGCAGTGCCAGCGCGCTGGACGCCGTGCGGTTGTTGGTCGAGTTGCTCGCCGATGACGCCGCGGTCCGCGCTGCCGGCCCCACTCCCTTGGCCCGCGCGCTGGTCGCTTGCGCGTCCGGACCAACCCCGTCGGGCGCGTTGGCAGCCGGCGGTCCGTCCACGGTGCTTCGCGTCCGCCGGCTCGGCGGCCGCGGCAATAGCCTGCTGCTGGCGGGCGAGGCCTACCTGGCGGCCGCGGCGGTGCTGGTCGTGCCGACGATCGCGCTCGCAGTTCCCTGGCTGACCGAGTTACACCGGCTGTTCACGATCTGAACAACGAAATCCCGTACCTCACAACAAAAGAAAGGCGCCCGATGAGCTCGTCTGAAGCCCAGGCATCCCGCACTGAATCTTCTCCCGCACCCCGCTCCGCGGGCACCGCGCAGATCGGGGTCACCGGACTGGCCGTGATGGGCTCCAACATCGCGCGCAACTTCGGCCGGCACGGCTACACCGTGGCGTTGCACAACCGCACCATCGCACGGACCGACAAGCTTCTGGAGGAGCACGGCTCCGAGGGCAACTTCATCCGCACCGAGACCGTCGCGGAATTCATTGATGTGCTTGAGAAACCGCGCAGGGTCCTGATCATGGTCAAGGCCGGTGATCCCACCGACGCGGTCATCGAGGAGCTGGCCGATGCGATGGAGGAAGGCGACATCATCATCGACGGCGGCAACGCGCTCTACACCGACACCATCCGGCGCGAGGCGGCCATGCGGGAACGCGGCCTGCATTTCGTCGGCGCCGGCATCTCCGGTGGCGAAGAGGGTGCGCTGCACGGGCCGTCGATCATGCCGGGCGGGCCGAAGGAGTCGTACGTGTCGCTTGGCCCACTGCTTGAGGAGATCTCCGCACACGTCGACGACGTCCCGTGCTGCACCCACATCGGGCCCGACGGGTCCGGGCATTTCGTCAAGATGGTGCACAACGGGATCGAGTACTCCGACATGCAGCTGATCGGCGAGGCGTACCAGCTGCTGCGCGACGGCCTCGGCTACTCCGCCGCGCAGATCGCCGACGTGTTTCGCGAATGGAACAAAGGCGAATTGGACAGCTACCTCGTCGAGATCACCGCGGAGGTGCTGTCGCACGTCGACGCCAAGACCGGCAAGCCGCTGGTCGACGTGATCCGCGACGAGGCCGAGCAGAAAGGCACCGGGCGCTGGACCGTGAAATCGGCGCTCGACCTGGGTGTGCCGGTGACCGGTATCGCCGAGGCGGTTTTCGCTCGTGCGCTGTCGGGATCGGAGCCACAACGCAAGGCCACCACCGAGCTGGCAGCGGGCGCGCTGGGCGACAGGCCAACGGACGCCGAGAAATTCACCGAGGATGTCCGCCAGGCCCTGTACGCGTCGAAGATCGTGGCATATGCGCAGGGCTTCAACCAGATCCAGGCCGGAAGCGCCGAGTACGACTGGGGCATCACGCCAGGTGACCTGGCCACTATCTGGCGAGGTGGCTGCATCATCCGCGCCAAGTTCCTCAACCGCATCAAGGCAGCATTCGACGACGATCCCGACCTGGCCACCCTGATCGCCGCGCCGTACTTCCGCACCGCGGTCGAGTCCGCCATCGACGGTTGGCGCCGGGTGGTGTGCACCGCCACCCAGCTCGGCATCCCGATCCCTGGCTTTTCGTCGGCACTGTCGTACTACGACGCACTCCGCACCGAGCGCCTGCCCGCGGCGTTGACGCAGGGTCTGCGCGACTTCTTCGGGGCGCACACCTACGGCCGCATCGATGCCCCGCCGGATCAGAAGTTCCACACACTCTGGAGCGGCGACCACAGCGAGGTACCCGCCTAAAATCGAGGGTGATGCGTTTTCTGAATGGCCATCACCCGCCGTACGACCTGACCTACAACGACGTCTTCATCGTCCCGAACCGCTCGGACGTGGCGTCACGGTTCGCCGTGGACCTGTCGACGGAGGATGGGTCAGGCACCACGATCCCCGTCGTGGTGGCCAACATGAGTGCGGTCGCCGGTCGCCGGATGGCCGAAACCGTCGCCCGCCGTGGCGGCCTCGTCGTGCTGCCGCAGGACCTGCCGATCGCCGCCGTCCGGCACACCGTCGACTTCGTGAAGAGCCGTGACCTGGTCGTCGATACACCGGTGACTCTCGGGCCCGACGACTCCGTCTCGGACGCGTGCGCGCTGATCCACAAGCGCGCGCACGGCGCCGCGGTCATCCTGTCCGACAGCCGCCCGGTCGGATTGGTGACCGACGTGGTGTGCGCGGGCGTGGACCGGTTCACAAGGGTGCGCGACGTGGCAGTTCTCGATTTCGTCACCGCCCCGGTCGGAACCGATCCGCGCAAAGTGTTCGACCTGCTCGAGCACGCCCCGATTGATGTCGCGGTGCTGACCGCGCCGGACGGCACGCTGGCGGGCGTGCTGACCCGCAGGGGCGCGGTCCGGGCCGGCCTCTACACCCCCGCCGTCGATGCCAGTGGCCGGCTTCGGATCGCGGCCGCGATCGGGATAAACGGCGACGTGGCCGCGAAAGCGCAGGCGCTCGCGGAGGCCGGGGTGGACCTGGTGGTCATCGACACCGCGCACGGGCACCAGGACAAGATGCTCGAGGCGATCAAGGCGGTGGCGGCATTGGATCTGCGCCTGCCGTTGGCCGCCGGCAACGTGGTGTCGGCCGAGGGCACGCGGGACCTGATCGGTGCCGGCGCGACGATCGTCAAGGTCGGCGTCGGCCCCGGCGCGATGTGCACGACCCGGATGATGACGGCCGTGGGCCGTCCGCAGTTCTCCGCCGTTCTGGAATGTTCCTCTGCTGCCAGGCAATTGGGTGCCCACGTGTGGGCCGACGGCGGGGTGCGCCATCCCCGCGACGTCGCGTTGGCGCTGGCCGCCGGCGCGTCCAACGTGATGATCGGCTCCTGGTTCGCAGGCACCTATGAATCACCCGGCGACTTGATGCGCGACCGCGACGATCAGCCCTACAAGGAGAGTTACGGGATGGCATCCAAGCGTGCCGTGGCCGCACGGGCCACCGGCGACAGCGCGTTCGACCGGGCCCGCAAGGCGCTGTTCGAGGAGGGGATTTCGACGTCGCGGATGGGGCTGAACCCCGACCGCGGGGGCGTCGAGGACCTGCTCGACCACATCACCTCCGGCGTGCGCAGCACGTGCACATATGTCGGCGCCTCGACGCTCGCCGAACTGCACGAGCGGGCAGTGCTGGGCGTGCAGTCCGCGGCGGGCTTCGCCGAAGGACACCCCCTGCCCACCGGCTGGTGAGACCCCGTCGCCAACCGGTACGCGATACGATGTGCATTTCATCGCGGGCTTGGAGTTGTTTCGAAGGCCGCTCTGATCGGACCGAAAGGGATCTCGTGCCACAGGCCCCGGGTGCGCCCGGAAATGGGGCAAGTGCCGAGCCGCCCGACGCCGAGCCCTCCACTAGTCGGCCGGGCACCCGGCCCGGCGATCACCCTGCGGGGGCGCGATGAGTGTCGTGATGACGCTGCTCGCCGTGCTGGCCTTCGTGGTCCTGACGGCGGGCACCGCGCTGTTCGTCTGCGCCGAGTTCTCGCTCACCGCACTGGAACGCAGCACCGTCGACTTCAACGCCCGCAGCGGCCGCCGCCGCGACCTGATGGTGCAGCGGGCACACCGCACGCTCTCGTTCCAACTCTCCGGAGCGCAGATCGGCATCTCGATCACCACGCTGATCACGGGGTATCTGGCCGAGCCGCTGCTGGCGCGCCTGTTCGCCCCGGTGCTGACCGACATCGGGCTGTCCAAACACGTCGCAGACGGCGTGGCGCTGGCCGTCGCGCTCCTGATCGCCACCTCCGTCTCGATGGTGTTCGGCGAGCTGGTTGCCCAATACCTGGCGGTCGCCCGTCCGCTGGCCACCGCACGCGTCGTCGCAGGCGCGCAGGTGGTGTTCTCGGCGATCTTCACGCCGCTGATCAAGCTGACCAACGGCACCGCGAACTGGGTGCTGCGCCGCTTCGGCATCGAACCCGCCGAGGAGCTGCGGTCGGCGCGCTCGCCTCAGGAGTTGGTTTCGCTGGTGCGCAACTCCGCCCGCCGGGGCTCGCTGGATGCCGCGACGGCGTTGCTCGTGGACAGGTCGCTGCAGTTCGGCACCCGAACCGCCGAGGAGCTGATGACGCCCCGCTCGAAGATCGAGGCGCTCGAGGCCGACGAGACCGTCGCCGACTTGGTCGGCAGGGCGATGGAGACGGGCTACTCGCGCTTTCCGATCGTCGAGGGTGATCTCGACGAGACCGTCGGGATAGTGCACGTCAAGCAGGTTTTCGAGGTGCCGCCCGCCGAGCGGCGCGCGACCAAGTTGGCTTCGTTGGCCCAGCGGGTCGCGGTCGTGCCGTCGACCCTGGACGGCGATGCGCTGATGGCCCAGATCAGGGCGAACGGGCTGCAGACCGCGTTGGTCGCCGACGAGTATGGCGGCATCGCCGGCATGGTGACCGTCGAGGACCTGATCGAAGAGATCGTCGGCGACGTGCGCGACGAGCACGATGACGCCACCCCCGATGTCAGGGTCACCCGCGACGGCTGGCTGGTGTCGGGGCTCCTACGCACGGACGAGGTCGCCACGGCCACCGGCTACCGGGCTCCCGAGGGCGAGTACGACACCATCGGCGGCCTGGTGCTGAAGGAACTCGGCCACATTCCGGTGGAGGGCGAGACCGTCGCGCTGCCGGTTTTCGACCCCGACGCGTCGCTCGACGAGCCGGTGCGCTGGCGAGCAACCATCGAGCGGATGGACGGCCGCCGCATCGACCTGCTCGAGTTGGTCGAGCTGGGCGCCGGCAGGTCCGACGAAAGGGCTGCCGATGGGCGGTGACGTGCTCGGCGTGCTGCTCACCGTCCTGCTGCTGGTGGCGAACGCGTTTTTTGTCGGCGCGGAGTTCGCGCTCATCTCCGCACGTCGGGACCGGCTGGAGGCGCTCGCGGAGCAAGGCAAGCGCAGCGCCGTCACGGTGATCCGGGCCGGGCAGAACCTGTCGCTGATGCTTGCCGGCGCACAGCTGGGCATCACGGTGTGTTCGATCCTGCTGGGCCGGGTGGGCGAACCGGCGGTGGCGGACCTGCTGGAGCGGCCGTTTGACTTCTTCGGCGTTCCGGACGCCGTGCTGCACACGGTGTCGTTCGTGGTCGCGATCACGATCGTTGTGGTGCTGCACGTGCTGTTCGGCGAGATGGTGCCGAAGAACATCGCGCTCGCCGGCCCGGAATCCGCTGCGATGCTGCTGGTGCCGCCGTATTTGCTGTGGGTGCGCGCGACGCGTCCGATCATCGCGTTCTACGACTGGTGCGCCCACGCGACGCTACGGACGTTCGGCGTCGAGGCCAAAACCGAACTGGAGAACGCGGTTTCGTCCGTCGAGTTGTCGGAGATGATCGCCGAGTCGGTATCCGAAGGCCTGCTCGACCCCGAGGAGCACCATCGGTTGTCGCGGGCGCTGCAGATCCGCGACCGGGTGATAAGCGATGTGGCGGTGCCGCTCAACGACATTCACGCGGTTCCCGCGGCCAGGGACGGCACCGGGCCCACCGTTGGTGCGATTC
The DNA here is from genome assembly GCA_963811535.1 of uncultured Actinomycetota bacterium. Lineage (GTDB taxonomy): Bacteria > Actinomycetota > Actinomycetes > Mycobacteriales > Mycobacteriaceae > Mycobacterium. The sequence goes on from CAWERF010000007.1 coordinate 853,178, forward strand.
ACCAGGCGCTCGCCGAGACCGGCTACTCCCGCTTCCCGGTTGTCGATTCGGCCGGGCGGTTCACGGGATATGTGCACATCAAGGACATCCTGCCCCTCGTGGGTGATCCCCACGCGGTGATCGACCAGTCGATGGTCCGCCTCCTGCCGCGGCTGCCCGAGACCTTGACTTTGCCCGACGCGCTGTCGCGGATGCGCCGCTCCAAGAGTCACCTCGCTCTGGCCACAGCGGCAGATGGCACTGTGGCCGCCATGGTGGCGTTGGAAGACCTGGTCGAGGACCTCGTCGGCACCGTGCGCGATGGGACTCACCGTGCGTCGTGACGTGCTCGCCGAGGCGGACTGGACAGGACGAGCACGGGCCCATCGCGACCGAGTCGAGCGGTTTCTCGCGCGGCACCATTCCGCTGACGGGGATGCCCATCCGGTGTGGGGCTTCCTGTTTACCTACTACCGCCTCAAGCCCCGTCAGCTGCGCGGATGGCATCCCGGCTACGGCGTGGTGCTGGCCGGCCGTCAGGCCGATCGCTACCTGGGCTTGTCCGGCTACGGTGTCTACCCTGCCGGGGTCACCGTAACCGAGGCCCACCTGCTCGGCCGCGCCGACACGGTCGCGTTCATCGCGCGGCTGCTGCGTGCCACCGCCGCGCGACCGGCCAGGCTGAACTGCTTCGGGATGCATGAGTGGGCGATGGTCTACCAGACGCTCTCGGTACGCCATACACGCGTGCCGCTGAGGCTCGGCGCGGCAGCCACGGATGCGGTCGTGGAGTCAATGCCGTTGCGGTGCAGCCATTTTGACGCATTCCGGTTCTTCGCACCTGCGGCCCGCCCCCGCAACACAGTTCAACCCACCCGGGAGGCGCAGGTCGCGACGGAGCAACCGGGCTGCGTCCATGCCGCGATGGACCTCTACAAGTGGTGCTACAAGTTGGGCCCGCTGCTCGACTCACAATTGTTGATGGACTGCCTGGAGCTTGCTGCCGATGCCCGCGCACTCGACATGCGCGCCAGCCCCTACGATCTGTCCGGCTACGGCTTCGCCCCGATCCGCGTCGAGGAACCGGCCGGACGGGCCGAATACGTGCGCCGCCAGCAGGACATCGCCGACCGCGCCACGCCGCTCCGCGAGGCGCTGGCGGAGCGGTGTGCCCAGCTCACAGCCACCGTGTCCGACTAGACGGACGTTACCGGCGGGTAAGCTGGATCGACGGCACCGAGGGAGAAACGAGGAACAATGACGGATCGCGTGGCCACCGGCAACTTGCGGGTCGCCCGGGTGTTGTACGACTTCATCAACAATGAGGCGCTTCCGGGCACCGACATCGACCCTGACACCTTCTGGTCGGGCATCGACAAGGTGGTCACCGACCTCGGGCCGCGCAACCGGGAGTTGCTTGCCCGTCGCGACGACCTGCAGGCACAGATCGACAAGTGGCACCGGCAGCGGGTGATCGAACCGATCGACATCGAGGCCTACAAGCGGTTCCTCGCCGACATCGGCTACATGCTCCCCGAGCCCGAAGACTTCCACGTGACCACCGCCAACGTCGACGACGAAATCACTTCCACCGCGGGCCCGCAGCTCGTGGTGCCGGTCCTCAATGCCCGATTCGCGCTGAACGCCGCCAACGCCCGATGGGGCTCGCTGTATGACGCGTTGTACGGAACCGACGTGGTCCCCGAAACAGACGGCGCCGAAAAGGGCACCGGTTACAACAAGGTTCGCGGCGACAAGGTCATCGCGTATGCCCGCAAGTTCCTCGACGACTCCGTCCCACTGGCCAATGGCTCCTACGCCGACGCCACCAGCTTGAAGGTCGACGACGGCAGGCTGATCGTCACGGTGGCCGACGGCCTGCAGACCACGCTGGCCCGCCCGGAGCAGTTCGTCGGCTACGCGGGCGACCCGGAGAAGCCGGACTCGGTGCTTGTGGTCAACCACGGCCTGCACATCGACATCCTGATCGACCCCGAGTCGCCGATCGGCAAGACCGACAACGCCGGCATCAAGGACGTGATCCTGGAGTCGGCGGTCACCACGATCATCGATTTCGAGGACGCCGTCTCGGCGGTCGACGCCGACGACAAGGTGCGCGGCTACCGCAACTGGCTCGGCCTGAACAAGGGCGACCTGTCGGCGGAGGTCAGCAAGGACGGCAGGACCTTCACTCGGGTGCTGGAGCAGGACCGGCGTTATACCGCGCCGGACGGCGGCGAGCTCACCTTGCCGGGACGCAGCCTGCTGTTCGTCCGCAACGTCGGGCATCTGATGACCAACGACGCGATCGTCGACGCCGAGGGCAACGAGGTGTACGAGGGCATCATGGACGCGCTGTTCACCAGCCTGATCGCGATCCACGGGATGCGGTCCGGCGAGGCCAACGGGCCGATGGTCAACAGCCGCGCCGGGTCCATCTACATCGTCAAACCCAAGATGCACGGCCCCGACGAGGTCGCCTACACCGCGGAGTTGTTCGGTCGGGCGGAGGAGGTTCTGGGCCTGCCGCCGACGACGATCAAGGTCGGCATCATGGACGAGGAGCGGCGCACCAGCGTCAACCTGAAGGCTTGCATCAAGGCCGCGGCGGACCGGGTTGTGTTCATCAACACCGGGTTCCTGGACCGCACCGGCGACGAGATCCACACGTCGATGGAGGCCGGGCCGATGGTTCGCAAGGGCGCGATGAAGACCCAACCGTGGATCCTGGCGTACGAGGACAACAACGTCGACATCGGTCTCGAGGTGGGACTGCCCGGTCACGCACAGATCGGCAAGGGCATGTGGACGATGACGGAACTGATGGCCGACATGGTGCAGCAGAAGATCGGCCAGCCGAAGGCCGGAGCGTCCACCGCGTGGGTTCCGTCACCGACGGCGGCGACCCTGCACGCGATGCACTACCACCAGGTCGATGTGGGCGCCGTGCAGAAGGAGTTGGCGGGCAAGCGCCGCGCCACGGTGGATGAGCTGCTGACGATTCCGCTGGCCGGTGAGTTGGCGTGGGAACCCGACGAGATTCGCGAGGAGGTCGACAACAACTGCCAGTCCATCCTCGGCTACGTGGTTCGCTGGATCGACCAGGGCATCGGCTCGTCGAAGGTGCCGGACATCCACAACATCGACCTGATGGAAGACCGTGCGACGCTTCGCATCTCGAGTCAGCTATTGGCGAACTGGTTGCGCCACGGCGTGATCACCGCCGAGGACGTCCGGGCCAGCCTCGAACGGATGGCCGCGGTGGTCGACGAGCAGAACGCGGGCGATTCGGCGTACCGGCCGATGGCGCCCAATTTCGACGACAGCATCGCGTTCCTCGCGGCGCAGGATCTGATCCTTAAAGGCACCGAGCAGCCAAATGGATACACCGAGCCGATCTTGCATCAACGTCGCCGCGAGGCCAAAGCCCGCTTTGGTGCAAGTGAGTAGACTTCGGCTCGAAGCCACGATCGGTTCACGGAGAAAGCACGACGGGCATGGGTAGGCACAGCATCCCAGACCCTGACGACACCTCCGACGAGCCGTCGGACGTCCCGTTTCACCCGCGTAGCTACGAGCCGCCGCGCGGTTTCTACGCGCCCTCGCATCAGCAGGCCGACTATCCGGAAGACACGGGCTACCCGGACGAGCAGGGCGACCGCGACGAATACGGCTATGCCGGCGAACACGACTACGGCGACGAACACGGCTATGCCGACGACCGCAGCTACGCCGACGAACACGACTATGCGGACGAAGACGACTATGCCGACGAGCGGGACTACCCGTCCCAGCCGGAGCCGCCCCGCACACCTCCACCCCCTCCGCCGTCGCGCGGCGGCTTACGAGGCGGGCATCGCGACGACGGTGAATGGCGGGGCGGCCACCGCAGCAAGGACGGCCGCCGTGGCGTGAGCATCGGCGTGATCGTGGCGCTCGTCGCGGTCGTGGTCGTGGTGGCCGGCGTGATCCTGTGGCGCTTCTTCGGCGACGCGTTGTCGCATCGGTCCGGTGCGGCCGCGAGCCGCTGCGTCGGCGGCAACGAAGCCGTGGCCGTGATCGCCGACCCGTCGATCGCCGACCAGATACACCAGTTCGCGGACCGGTACAACAAGACGGCGGGACCGATCGGCGATCGCTGCGTGAAGGTCAACGTCAAATCAGCCGACTCCGACGACGTGATCAACGGGTTCATCGGGAATTGGCCGGCCAACCTCGGCGATCGCCCGGCGCTGTGGATTCCGGCCAGCTCCGTCTCTACGGCCCGGCTGCAGCCCGCCGCCGGGTCGAAAACCATCAGCGACGCCCGGTCACTGGTCAGCTCGCCCGTGATGCTCGCGATCCGCCCGCAACTGAAAGCCGCACTGGCGAACCAGAATTGGGGCACACTAGCGGGCCTGCAGACCAATCCGACCTCGCTGGAGGGGCTGAACATGCCGGGCTGGGGGTCGCTGCGGCTCGCTCTGCCCATCGCCGGTGCCAGTGACGCGTCATATCTGGCCGCCGAGGCGGTCGCGGTCGCGTCGGCGCCCCCCGGCGCCCCGGCCACCTCAGGGTCCGCGGCGGTCAGCGCTCTGCTGGGCGCGCAACCCAAGCTGCCCAACAACAGCCTGTCCACGGCGATGGACGCGCTGCTGGCCGGCGGTGACCCGGCGACCGGGCAGGTGCATGGCGTCGTCACCACCGAGCAGCAGCTCTATCAGCGGTCGACGAAGGTCTCGAACGCGAAGAACGTGCTCGGGTCATGGGTGCCGCCGGGGCCGACGGCGCTGGCCGACTACCCGACCGCTCTGCTGAACGGAAGCTGGCTGTCCGAGGAGCAGGTCACCGCGGCCAGTGAGTTCGCCAGGTTCCTGCGCAAGCCGGAAGAACTCGGCGATCTCGCCAAGGCCGGATTCCGCGCGCAGGGCGGCACATTGCCGAAGAGCGACGTGACGAGCTTCGCGCCGCTGTCCAACCCGGTGTCCGTCGGTGACGACTCGATGCGCGCCACACTCGCCGACGCGCTGACCGCGCCCGCCGGTGCCGACGTGGCGACGATCATGCTGGACCAGTCGATGCCGCAGAAGGAAGGCAATAACACGCGACTCGGCAATGTGATCGCGGCGCTGAAGAGCCGCCTGCAGGCCATGCCGCCGAACTCGGCGATCGGGTTGTGGACATTCGACGGCAAGGAAGGCCGGACCGAGGTGCCGATCGGCCCGCTCACGGACACGGTCAAAGGCCAGCCGCGGTCGGTGGCACTGAACGTGGCGCTGGACAAGCAGTATTCGTCGGGCGGTGGCGCGGTGTCCTTCACGACGCTGAAGATGATCTACGACGACGCGCTGGCCCACTTCCAGCCCGGGTTGAAGAACTCCGTGCTGGTCATCACCACCGGCCCTCACACCGACCAGACGCTGGACGGTTCGGGCCTGCAGGCCTACGTGAAAGGCGCGGTCGACCCCGCAAAGCCGGTGGCCATCAACGTCATCGACTTCGGCAACGACCCCGACCAGTCCACCTGGCAGGCTGTGGCGCAACTGTCCGGCGGCAGCTACCAGAACCTGACGACATCGGACTCCCCCGACCTGACCACCGCGGTCAACACGTTCCTGGGCTGACGGCGTTCAATCCGGGCCCGCCGCGAGCGATCGGCCGCCGTCGCGCCATTCGGCGACGCTTTGGGGCATCACACCGACGGACGGTATCAACGCTCGTGCGGACTCAAGTAGCGCACTACGCGTGTGCCCTGAACGGCACGCCCCGCAGAGTGGGCGCTGCGCCGCAACCTGGCGGCACATCCATCGCGAAAGGCATGACCATGATCGAGAAGTATCAAGTCGTCAGCGGCGACACCCTGTGGGCGCTGGCCGACCGGTTCTACGGCGACGGCAGCCTGTACAGGGTGATCTCAGTCCAAAACCAGATCACCGACCCGGACAACATTCTGGTCGGTCAGCAGCTCGAGATCCCGTACGTCACATACCGACACCGCGTGGTCGCCGGCGACACCACCGGCTCGCTCGCACAGCAGTACTACCAGGACCTGAGCATGAAGACGGTCATCGAGGTCGCCAATCACGCCGGCCAGCACGACCTCGTTGTGGGCGAGCTGTTGTTGATACCTGACCTGGCCAACGTCTATCACCACACCGTGGTGGCGGGTGAGACGCTGGAGGTCCTGGCCGAGCGCTGGTATGGCGAGGCCGGCCAGTGGCCCGTCATCGCCGTCCCCAACCATCTCGACGCCGACCCGCTGCTGGGCTATGTGCTGACGCAGCCTCAGATGAACCGGCGGCACACGATCGTAGCCGGAGACACGTTGTGGGACTTGGCTTCCGCGAACTACAGCGACGATGTCGTGAACAAGGTCGCGCTGGTGGCCGCGGCCAATCACATCGACGATCCGGACCAGATCAGCGTCGGGCAGGTGATCTACTTCCCGTCGTTGTGGCGGCCCTGAGCGGTCGACACCCTCAGGCGAAGGCCTCGACGGGCGGGCACGAACACATCAGGTTGCGGTCCCCGTAGGCGCCGTCGATGCGGCGGACCGGCGGCCACACCTTGGGCCGGAACCGCTGTCCCAGCGGATATGCCGCCTGCTCGCGGGTGTAGGGATGCTCCCATTTCTCGAAAAGCAAACTCGCGGCGGTATGGGGTGCGCCCCGCAAGGGGTTGTCTTCGACCGGCCACTGCCCGGAGCCGACCTGGTCGATCTCGGCCCGGATCGCGATCATCGCGTCGCAGAACGCGTCCACCTCGGCCAGGCTTTCACTCTCGGTCGGTTCGACCATCAGCGTGCCGGCAACGGGAAAGCTCATCGTCGGTGCGTGGAAGCCATAGTCCGCCAACCGTTTTGCGACATCGTCGACGGTGACGCCGGTGGCTTTGGTGATGCCGCGCAGGTCGAGGATGCATTCGTGAGCCACCATGCCGTTCTCGCCGGTGTATAACACGGGGTAGTACTCGTCGAGGCGGCGCGCGATGTAGTTGGCCGACGCGATCGCGGTCAGCGACGCGGCGCGCAGGCCCGCCGCACCCATCATCCGGATGTAGGCCCACGTGATCGGCAGGATCGACGCCGATCCGTACGGCGCCGACGACACCGGCGGCGCATCGCTCAACTCGTCGGCCAACGGGTGCCCGGGCAGGTACGGGCGCAGATGCTCCCGTACCGCGACGGGCCCGACACCCGGGCCGCCTCCGCCGTGCGGGATGCAGAACGTCTTGTGCAGGTTCAGATGGCTGACATCGCCGCCGAAGCGGCCGGGCCGCGCCAGCCCCACGAGCGCGTTGAGATTGGCGCCGTCGACGTAAACCTGCCCGCCGGCGTCGTGCACTGCGGCGCAGATATCGGCGACGTCGTGCTCGTATACGCCGTGCGTCGACGGGTAGGTGATCATCAGCGCCGCGAGTCGCTCCGCGTGTTCGGCCACCTTCGCGCGCAGGTCGTCGAGGTCGACATCCCCGTTGGATCGGCACGCGACCACGACGACGCGCATGCCGGCCATCGCCGCTGACGCGGCATTGGTCCCATGCGCACTGGACGGGATCAGGCACACGTCGCGGTTGGAATCGCCGCGTCCGGCGTGGTATGCGCGGATCGCCAGGAGGCCGGCGTACTCACCCTGCGAGCCCGCATTCGGCTGCAGCGACACCGCGTCGTACCCGGTCATCTGCGTCAGCCAGGTCTCCAGATCGGCGATCAGCCGCCGCAATCCGGGCGTGTCCGCCGCAGGCGCAAACGGATGCTGACGGACGAATTCCGGCCAGCCGATCGGCTCCATTTCGGCGGCGGCGTTGAGCTTCATCGTGCACGAGCCGAGCGGGATCATGCTGCGGTCCAACGCGATGTCCTTGTCGGCCAACGTCCGCAGGTAACGCATCATCTCGGTTTCCGTGCGGTAGCGGGTGAACGCGGGATGCGTCAGAAACTCCGATGTCCGTGTCTCGATGTCGAGTGCGCCGAGATCGCCGACAGGCGCCGCGCCGAACGCCTCCAGAACCCTTGCCACATGCTCGTCGGTGGTCGCCTCGTCGCACGACACCGAGACATGGTCGGCGTCGACGAGCCAGATGTTGATGCCGCGCTCCTTGGCGGCCGCAACAACGTCGGTGGCCTGCCCCGGCACCCGGGCCAGCACGGTGTCGAAGAACGCACGATGCACCACCGCGACGCCCGCTGTCGACAACCCGGTGGCCAGCACCCGCGCGTGACCGTGCACGCGCCGTGCGATCGCCGTGAGCCCCTCGGCACCGTGATAACTCGCGTACATCGCGGCCAGCACTGCCAGCAGAACCTGAGCCGTGCAGATGTTGCTGGTCGCCTTGTCACGGCGGATGTGCTGCTCACGCGTCTGCAGCGACAGCCGGTAGGCCGGCGATCCGTCGGCGTCCACCGACACGCCGACCAGCCTGCCCGGCAGCTGGCGGGCATGCCTGCCATCCACCGCAAGGTAGCCGGCGTGCGGGCCGCCGAATCCCATTGGCACGCCGAAACGCTGGGCGCTGCCGAACGCGACGTCCGCGCCCATCTCGCCCGGCGATCTGATCAGCGTCAAGGCCAAAAGGTCGGCGCCGATCGCCACCAGCGCGCCGCGCTCATGCGCGGAGCCGACCAGCCCTGTCCAATCGAATACTTCCCCACTGGCGCCGGGCAGCTGGGCGATCACGCCGAAGAAGTCGCCCGTGGGCAAACCCTGGCGCAGGTCGGCGGTAACGATCTCGATGCGCGGCGGTTCGGCGCGGGTGGCCAGTACGGCCGCTGTCTGGCGGTACAGGTCGGTGTCGACCGCGAGCCGGTTCGACGAGCCCCGTGTGGCACGGTTCATCAACGTCATCGCCTCGGCTGCCGCGGTGCCCTCATCGAGCATCGACGCGTTCGCGATCTCGAGGCCGGTCAGGTCGGCGACCATCGTCTGGAAATTCAGCAGTGCTTCGAGCCTGCCCTGGCTGATCTCCGGCTGGTAGGGGGTGTAGGCGGTATACCACGCGGGGTTCTCGATCAGGTTGCGGCGCAGCACGGGCGGCGTAAGTGTGTCGAAGTAGCCCTGCCCGATCATCGACACCGCGACTGTGTTGCTGTCGGCCAGCTCGCGCAGTTCGGCCAGAGCCTGCTCCTCGCTGGCGGCGCGCAGAAGCACGTCGAGGCCGGGCGCGACGCCGGCCTGCACCTGGTCCAGGATCTTGGCGGGGACCGCCTTGGCGGCCAGCTCGTCCAGCGAGCCGACACCGACCACCGACAGCATCGCGGCGATGTCGTCGACGTCAGGTCCGATGTGGCGGTCTGCGAATGCTGAGCGGTCGGACACTCTCACGACTCCTGGGCAGAGGAAACTTCGTCCTCTCCCTCTGTCGTCCACCCGAGCACCGGGCGCCTGAGAGATTCGGGGCGACACCCACACCGGTGTCGCACCTTTCCCCATCGGCGGGCGAGCAGAACTCACCGCTTTCCAGAGGCATCGTGTCCTTGTGCGGTCCGGGTGCCTGAGAGGTTGACGGAGAGGTGTTGCTCCTTCGGCGTCCGTGACTGGCGGTCACGGAGCTCTCCCGCTCAAGGGCGATGCGCGCTCGAGTCTACTCGCCGGGGATCTGCCCCAGCGGGCTAGCCGATCTTGCGGTCGCGGTGCTTGCGCCGGGTGGCCAGTTCGTCCTCCGGCGCCGCGATCGACTCGCCGCTATCGGCGCGTTCGCCGGGGAAATCGGCGATCGTGCCGGTCAGCTCGCGCATCGCGCCGCTGACCGCGATGCCGAACACGCCCTGGCCGCCCTGCAGTAGGTCGACGACCTCCTCGGCCGAGGTGCACTCGTACACGGTCGTGCCGTCGGAGAACAACGTGATGTGGGCGAGGTCCTCGACGCCGCGCTGGCGCAGGTGATCGACCGCCACCCGGATGTTGTGCAGCGAGATGCCGGTGTCGAGCAGCCGCTTGACGATCTTGAGGACGAGGATGTCCTTGAACGAATACAGCCGCTGACTGCCGGATCCGGCAGCGCCGCGAATCGAGGGCACCACCAGCGATGTCCGGGCCCAGTAGTCCAGCTGCCGGTAAGTGATTCCGGCGATCTGGCAGGCACTCGGTCCCCGGTAGCCGACCAGCTCGTCGGGGATCGTGTCGTCGGGGAACAGGCCGGGTTGCACCGGCTGGCTCGGCTCGTGACGTGGCTGATCGCCCACTGCGCTACCTCCCGCCTGTCGCGTGGCTGCCGATGAGCCCTGGACGCGTATCGGCCCGAGTTTGTCGAGCATACGCTTCCAGGCGGGCTATTTGGCCTGCCATTGCGACCAAAATTATGGCCGTTGCGTGCTCCGGTGATCGCGACCCGGACCCGCGTGTCGGTTCAGTCTGACAAGTTGAGACGCATCCGTGATGTTGCGCCTCTAGGTCGCCTTGAAGTCATCGGGCGACACGCTGTCGAGGAACTCCTTGAACTTCTCGACCTCGTCCTCCCGCACTGTGCCGGCGGCTTCGTCGTCGTTCTCGTCGGGGATCAGCAGCCCGGCCTCGGCCAACACCGCTTCCTCGACATAGATCGGCACCCCGACCCGCAGCGCGATCGCGACCGAGTCCGACGGCCGCGCCGACACCTTGATGTCGCGGTCGAAGATCAAGTCGGCGTAGAACGTACCTTCCTGCAGGTCGACGATCCGCACCTCTTTCAGCGAATGACCAAGCGCAGCAATGACATCTCGGATCAAGTCGTGCGTCAGCGGCCTGGCGGGCTCCACGCCCTGCTGCTCCAGCGCTATCGCCGCCGCCTCTGCCTGGCCGATCCAGATCGGCAGATAGCGGTCGCCGTTGGCCTCGCGCAGCAGCAACACCGGTTGGTTCTGGGGTTGCTCCACACGAATGCCGACGACGCGAACCTCACCCATTTGTGCCTGCCCTCCGCACGAACGCGCGCCTCGTCCCACAAGGGACCTGACGTGACGATGCCGTCGTGAAGAAAGTCTAGTCCTCAGCGGTGTAGAACGTCGCGCACGGCGGACTTCACCAACGCCGTGTGCAACGTGATCGCCAACGCGGCGACTTCGCGGGCCAGGTCATCGGCGCGGTCGCGTGCGCCGGTCTTGCCCGCCTTGACCACCGGCCCGGCGATCTGGGCGATGAGATCCGATTGCCGGTCGGCGGCCGAGCGGAACGCGCGCAAATGCCGCGCCTCGACCCCATACTCACCCAGCGCCTTGGCGCACCTCAGGATCACCACGGCGTGCTCGTCGAAGAACCCGGCCGGCCCTGCCGTGATCACACCGGCCTTCGTCAATGTCGTCAGAAGCGCATCATCGACGCCAGACTGCTCCAGCAGATCCTCCCGGCTCAGCCTGACCTTGGTGGGCGCTACCGCGGCGGGATCGGCGTGGTCGTTGACCCGCTGGTGATCTGCGTCTTGCTGGTTGGCGACGGTGACCAATCGCGGTGCGGTGAACGCGAACCTGGCCGTCTCCGGCAGCTCGCCGTCGGGTTGCGCGTCCAGCTCAGCCTTGATGACCTTCAGCGGCAGGTAGAGGTCTCGCTGCGCGGTCAAGATGAATCGCAGCCGGGCGCAGTCATACGCGGTGAACCGGCGGTAGCCCGACGCGCTGCGCCGCGGCGTCACCAGGCCTTCAGCCTCGAGGAAGCGGATCTTGCTGATCGTGACATCGGGAAACTCCGGTCGGAGCAGGTCGAGCACCGCTCCGATCGACATCCCCGCCAGCGTGGGGGTATCGGGCGCTGTCATTCGCTCGTCATCCGGGGCTACCCGGCCCCGGACTCGCCGTCGTCGCCGCGCGGGCCGGTCAGGAACACCAAGCGGAACTTGCCGATCTGCACCTCGTCACCGTTGGCCAGGACCGCCGAATCCACGGGTTCCCGGTTCACATAGGTGCCGTTGAGGCTTCCGACGTCGACCACCTGGAATTCGCCGTTCTCGAGGCGGAACTCGGCGTGGCGACGGCTGACGGTGACGTCGTCGAGAAAGATGTCGCTGTCGGGATGGCGGCCGGCGGACGTGACCGCCTGGTCGAGCAGGAATCGCGACCCGGCGTTGGGCCCCCGCTTGACGACAAGCAACGCCGAACCCTGCGGCAGTCCTTCGACCCCGGACACCGCGCTCTCGGCACCCGCCGAGGCCGGCGCATCCAGCTCGTTGAGGAAGTCCGCGCGGAAAACGGAGGTTGTTTCCACGGTGACTTCGTCAGACGTCTGCTCGTTGTCCTTTTCGGTCACCCGCTGCTCCTCCTGGCTGCTCTGGCGGTTGTCACACCCGGTTTTCAGGCCGGCCCGCGCCTGCTCCTATGACCGTACCGCGCGTCCCGCTTATTGTGACTGCCCTAGTTCGTATCAGGAGCGCCATCACTGCGAGGCAAAATCGGGTCGCAGGAACCCTAGCAATCGCTTCACTCGGCGATCGTGTTGCGGTAGCCGTCTGCGTCGAGTAGCGCGCTTACACCCTCTTCCAACGCGGCGGCCTCTGCCTGAAGATCCAGCAGCCAGCCGCCGTCGTACGGCTCGGAGTTGACCAGTTGCGGGTTGCCCTCCAGATCGCCGTTGACCGCAACAACTTTCGCGGTGACAGGCGCATAGAGGTCTGAGACCGATTTGGTGGACTCCACCTCGCCGAACGACTTGCCGGCGGTGACCTGCGCACCCACCTCAGGCAGCTGGACGAAAACCACGTCACCAAGCGACGACTGGGCGAACTCGGTGATGCCCACCCGGACGGTGTCCGGACCCATGCGGCGCACCCACTCGTGCTCGGAGGTGTAGTGCAGGTCGGCTGGGATCTCGCTCACGGGCCTTCCTTTTCTTTCGGTATATCGGTTGACGGACTTTGCTCGGGCGCTCACCTGACGGGCTGAGCGTATTGGCGCGGTTTCGGCTGCCGCAAGGCCGTGATGTCGACGTGGTCGGACTGCGCGACGTCCATCGTGCCGCCGACCCGCTCCACGCTGTCGACCGCCCCGCCGGGAATGTTCATCGCCGCGGCCAGGGTCGGCGGATCGCCAATGGCCACAACGGTATACGGCGGGCTGAGGGTCTGCCGGTCGATCGACAGGGCGCCCGGGCTGCCGACCACCCACGTGTCGACCCCGACGCGGACCGATGTTTGTTGACCGGCCGTCCCGGCCCGGATCTCCATTGCCTCCGCACCGGCGGCCCGCAATTCATTGATTACATCGATCATCGTGTCCGGGGCGACCCCGGTCGCCGGGTCGGCGATCGTCAGGATCACGCCCGGCCCCGTTGCTGCGACGGTCCCGATCAGGATTGACAGGGCCGACAGCCGTGCCTGCGCGTCGGCGACCGCGGCCTTGTCATCGCTGCCAGAAGTCCGCAGGGTTGCGAGGGTCCGCTGCAGATCACCGATCTCCTTGTTGAGTGACGCTTCCCGCTGTTGCAGTGAATCCAGAAGCACCACCAGGTCTGCCGGCCGCGCCGACTCCAGCGCGTCACCCGTCTTGGTCTGCCTTACCTGGGTCACGATGGCTGCACCGAGCAGCACGCACAGCAGCACTCCGAGCATGCCGAACACCGCCTGGGTTCGGCCGCCGCGAAACATCCCGAGCCGCCGCGTCGCCGGCGTCTCGGGCCCAAGCTCGTGTCGACCGTGCTGGTCTTGGTCTGCGCCGTGCTCGCTCACCGCTGTGCCTTCTGCCTTCGCTACGCCCCGAACAGCCTGCGGCGCAAGGCAGCTGCGTTGCCGAAGATTCTGATGCCGAGGACGACGATGATCGCGGTGGTCAGCTGCGTGCCTACCCCGAGTTGATCGCCGACATAGACGATGAGCGCAGCGACCAGCACGTTGAAAACGAACGACACCACGAAGACCTTGGAGTCGAAGATGTGGTCCAGGTACGCGCGCAATCCGCCGAACACCGCGTCGAGTGCGGCCACGACCGCGATCGGCAGATATGGCTGCACCACCTCGGGCACGTTGGGATGGAACACCAATCCCACGACGATGCCGACGACCAGCGCGGCGATACCGATCATGCGGGGCGCCCCTTCATCGGTACTGGCTCCTCTTCGCGCGAGCGCTCATCGGTCCCCTATCTGTTTGGCGTACTTCACATCTCGCGTGTTGCCCGCGGGTATCTTCAGCGCGTCACCGGCGCTGACCGCTACGCCGGCGCCGTAGGTCGCCTCCAGAAGCCGCATCCGAATCAGTCCTGGGCTGGCCTCGAAGTTGTCCTGCATTGCGTGCGGCGGCCCGATGGCGACGACCACGTACAGGCTGGTGATCGGCTGGTTGTCGACGAGGATCGCCCCGCCGGCCTGGCGGATCGTGACGTTGGGGCCGATCCGCACGCCGCCCACCGCGATCGCCTCTGCGCCGCTCGCCCACAGCGAATTGACCACGAGTTGCAAATCGCGGTCCAGCACCACCTGGCGGCTTCCCGGAATGCGCTCCTTGGAGACGTCGGATAAATTCCGTGAGGCTCCCGGATCGGTGAGCGTGACCGTCAGGCCAGGACCGGTCAGCGCCGTGGCTCCCGCCGTGACACCCAGTTGGTCGAGGCCGCGCAGCAGCTGCCGGCCCGCGGCGTCGTCCTTAAGCTGGCTGCGGCGCAGGTTGTCGACGTCGGACGTGAGGTTCGCCCGTTGTGCCGCAAGGCCGTCGGTGCCTGTCTCTGCCGCCCGCACGCTCGCGATCAGCACCTGTTGTGTCTGCTTCACTCCGGGCGCCACCGAGCGAGCCTGGGCGAACGCGGCCGCGAACACCACCGCAATCAGCAGCGCGGCCGCCGACTGCCAGCCCCGGTCGGCCCACCTGGGACGGGGCGGCGCCCCGCCCGCACGTTTTTCGGCCGCGGCGGCATAGCCCGGATCCAGGTGTTCGGACAGCAGAGAACGCAGTAGCGACGGCACTGGGATCAGCTGCGGCCGCTGCCCGTCGTGAGTGTTCATCCCCGCGTTCGGGTCGTATCCGCCGAGCGAGCGGTCCTGCTCAGACACGATTACGCGCTCCCGGATCGACCTTCGGCAGTCGCCGCAGCACCATCACGAACTGCACCATGTAGAGCACAAAGCTCCACAGGTACATCGCGAGCCCCCAGATCAGGAATCCCCAGCCGATGGCCAACACGACGCGGCTCCACAGCGCGCCGAACTGGCCCAGCAGAATCAGTGGGAAGCCCGACATCAGCCCGAAGGTTGCGGCCTTACCGATATAGGTGACCGGCAGCGCGGTCAGCCCGCGCCCGCGCAGCGCCGGCAAGGTGGCTGCCAGCAGTACGTCACGTCCGATCAGTACCGCGACGACCCACCAAGGCACAAAATGCCGCAGCCCGAATGCAATGGGGATCGTCACCATGTAGATGCGATCCACCAACGGGTCCAGCAGCTCGCCCAGCCGCGACGACTGGTTCATCAGCCGGGCGATCTTGCCGTCGGCCCAGTCCGACGCGCCGGTGAACATCAGGATCCCGGTCGCCCATGCGTCGGCGTGCACCACGAGCAGCAGGTAGAGGAACACCGGGACCAGCACCAACCGCACCGCGCTGAGCACGTTGGGCACGGTGAGCACCCGTTCGCGCTGGGGCGCGGGTGCCTGTTCCATGGCGTAAACCTAGCGGAAAACCCCTGGCAGGCTCAGCGCTGAGAACGTGTCGTCGGCCAGCGGATTGTCGTGGATCATGTATGTCCACGTCGAGGTCGGCCGGGCCAGCTTCGACAAGTCGAGTCCCTGCTCCTCCTCCAGGACGTTCGCGGTCTCGAACGTCTGCTGCGCGGCCTCGATCGCATCGGCGGCCAGGCTGGCGAACGCGTCGACGGCCATGCGGTGGAACTCGTCGAGCGGATTCTGCCTGCCCAGCGCGCGCAAATGAATGCTTTCGCGGATGTCGGCCAGATAGGCCAGGTGATCCGCCCACCCCCGGTCGAGGTGATACAGCATGATCATCCGGCAGATCTTCTCGAGCCGTTCATCGCTGAGCGTTTCCGACAGCTCCTCGTATCGCTCTGGCGAGCGGGCCTCCAGTTCCTCGCGCGCGGCCGGTGTGCGCAGCAATGTGTCTCGACGCTCGACGATGATCGCGCGCTGCTGGGCGATCAGCTGGTTGTAGCGCCACGTGTTCGCGTGCACGTCGAGCAGCTTGCCCTCGGCGATGCGCTGGGCGTGGTCGAGAAGTCCCGCAGCTTTCGGGCTGACGATCCGGCCGTCCTCGTCGGTCTGCATCGGGAGCTTGTTCGATTCGAGGTTCGCGGTGACGACGTCGTCCTCGTAACTCGAGAAGAACACCGACGATCCCGGGTCGCCCTGGCGTCCGGCACGGCCGCGCAGCTGGTTGTCCAGCCGCTCGGTGTGGTGGCGGCCGGTGCCGACGACATGCAGGCCGCCGAGCTCGGTGACCTCATCGTGGTCGGCCTCGTCGGACCCGCCGAGCCGGATGTCGGTGCCGCGGCCTGCCATCTGAGTGGAGACGGTGACGGCGCCGAGCTTGCCGGCCTCGGCGATGATCCGCGCCTCCTCGGCGTCGTTCTTCGCGTTCAGCACAACCGCCGGAACGCTGGCCTTGCGCAGCCGCTCGTGCAGATCCTCCGATTCGGCGACGTCGCGGGTGCCGACGAGCACCGGCTGCCCGGTCTCGTGGATGGCGGTGATGTGTTCGACGATCCCGTCGTTTTTGGCCGCCGCGCTGAAGTACACCCGGTCAGCCTCGTCCTCACGGATGTTCGGAGTGTTCGGCGGGATCGGCGAGACGCCCAGTTTGTAGAACTGGCGCAGCTGCTCGCCGGCCGCCAGCGCCGTGCCGGTCATGCCGCACACGGTCGGATAGCGGTTGATCAATGCCTGCACGGTGATGGTGTCCAGCACCTCACCGGTTTCGGTGGTTTCGATGCCTTCCTTGGCCTCGACGGCCGCCTGCAGCCCGTCCGGCCAGCGCTGCAGCTGCGCGATCCGGCCCCGCGATGCGTTGATCAGGTGCACCGCGTCGTCGCGGACGATGTAGTGTACGTCGCGCTGCAGCAGCACATGCGCGTGCAGCGCGACGTTGACCTCGGTCAGCGTGGTGCCGACGTGCTCCTCTGAGTACAGATCGATGCCGCCGAGTGCTGTTTCGACCTGCCGGGCGCCGATGTCGGTGAGATGGATATTGCGGCGGTCGGAGTCCGTGTCGTAGTCCCTGCCCGGCGTGAGTTCCCCGACCAGCCGGATGATCTCCAGCCGCGGGGTCTCGCGGTGCGTTGTGCCGGCCAGCACCAGCGGCACGAGCGCCTCGTCGACGAGCACGGAGTCCGCCTCGTCGATGAGCGCGACGTCGGGGTTCGGCGACACCAGATCATCGACGTCCGTGACGAGCTGGTCGCGCAGCACGTCGAACCCGATCTCGTTGACCGACGCGTACGTGACGTCGCAGGCGTAGGCCGCGCGCCGCTCGGCGGACGTGGATTCGGCGGTGACCCAGCCGACCGTCAGGCCCATAGCTTCCAGCAGCGGTCCCATCCATTCCGCGTCGCGGCGGGCAAGGTAGTCGTTGATAGTGATGACATGCACGTGGCGGCCGCCAAGCGCGTAGCCCGCCGCCGCAATGGCGCCGGACAGCGTCTTGCCCTCGCCGGTGGCCATCTCGACCACGTCGCCGGCCAGCATCCGCAGCGCACCGAGCAGCTGAACATCGAACGGGCGCAGCGTCGTTGACCGTTCGGCCGCTTCACGGGCGATCGCGAGGAATTGCGGAATGTCGCTCGAGTCGGCGAGATCATCCAGGTTGAGCAGTTTCGCGGCCTTGCGCAGCTGCTCGTCGTCGAGGCCCCCCGCCTTTTCATCGAAGTTGGCCGAGGCCTCCACCTCGGAAAGGGATCGGGCCTGGTCCTTCTCGGTGCTCGCACCGAGGAGCTTCCAGAAGGTGCTGCTCAGCCGGCCCGGTCGCGCGCTGGTCGATTTCACCACGGCTCAACCGTACGCGGGGCGGGTCGCCGCCCGGCGCCAGCAGCACGAATCAAGCCAAGTTCGAACGCCGTGGATAGGCCACCGCCGGATCGGTCAGCGCGTTGACGAGGGCCGGCAGCCCGGAGTTGAACGCACGGTCCAGCGCGGGGCCAAGCTCTGCTGGGCTGGACACCAACTCGCCGTGACCGCCCAGCGCCGACACCACCTCGTCGTAGCGCGTGCCGGGGCGCAACTCGGCAACCACGGAGTACCCGTAGATCATCTCCATCGGATGCTTCTCCAGTGCCCAGATGCCGTTGTTGCCGAGCACCGCGACCACCTGCACGCCGTGGCGGACCAGGGTGTCCCACTCCATGCCGGAAAAGCCGAACGCGCCGTCGCCCTGCAGCAGCACGACCTGGCGGTCCGGCCGGGCCAGCTTCGCGGCAAGCGCGTACCCGGGGCCCGAACCGAGGCAGCCGAACGGCCCGCTGTCCAGCCATGCGCCGGGTACGTAGCTGTCGATGACCCGGCCGGCGTAGGACCCGAAGTCGCCTGCATCGATCACGACGATCGCGTCGCGGTCCAGCAGTGGCATCAGTTCGGCGTACACCCTCATCGGATGCAGTGGTGCGCGGTCGTCGGCCAGTTCGGCGCGCTCACCGGCACGTGCCTCGATCTCTACGCTGCGCAGATCTTCGATCCACGCCTGCCGGTCTGTGCGGCGCCTGCCGGCCAGCGCGGCGAGCGTCGCCCCCAGGTCTCCGTAGAGGGCCGCCGCCACGGCCCGGGGATGCTCGCGTTCGGGTGCGACGCGGTCCGCGACGATCAGCTGGGTGTCCGCACCGAACACGCCGCCGAACCCGAGCCGGAAGTCCATCGGCACGCCGACCACCAGCGCGACGTCGGCCTGCCCCAACCCGCGGGAGCGCGCCCGCGAAAATGCGAGCTCGTGATCGGCGGGCACCACGCCGCGCGCCATGCCGTTCATCAGCACCGGGATCCGCTGCACCTCAGCCAGCCGCAGCAGTTCGGCCTCCGCATGCCCCCACCACACGTTGGTCCCGGCCATGATCACCGGCCGCTCGGCGCCGGCGACGAGCGCCACGGCGCGGTCCAATGCCGCCGAGTCACACCGGGACGGCGTGGGAAGCTTGGTGAGCGCGCCCGGCCTGCCGTCGTCTTCAGCCTCGGAGAACACGTGATCCATCGGGAAGTCGACGAACGCGACGCCCGACGGCGCACCGACCGTGGCACGCAGCGCTTCATCGACCAGCGTGCCTGCTGCGGCCGCCGAATCCGCGGTTGCGGCGAATCGGGCCAGCGGCGCGACGAACGGCACGTGGTCAATCTCCTGAAGCGATCCCATCCCCCATCGAAGCGCCGGCGCCCGGCCGCCGAGAACCAGCAGCGGCGACTGGTTCTGCTGCGCGGCCGCCATCGCGCTCATCCCGTTCGTGACGCCCGGGCCTGCCGTCAGCGCAGCGACCCCCGGCACCCGCGTCACCTTCGACCAGCCCTCCCCAGCGAACGCCGCAGTCTGCTCATGGCGGGTGTCGATCAGCCGGATGCCTTCGCTGCGGCACCCGTCGTACAGCGAGAACAGGTGCCCACCGGACAGCGTGAACAACGTGTCGATGCCGCTGGCTTTGAGGCGGCGGGCGATCAGGCGGCCGGCGTGCACAGTCTGGGACGGAGCGTCGATGCTCATGGCGGCGAGCCTAACGCCTGGGAACGGGCTTAAAAGCGGGCGCTGCGGTAGCTTCGCCGCAGGGTCTGTACCGGGCCTCGCCGGCGCGCAACGGAACGGGCTGGGAACAGGAGAGTTGTCCCTTGGATACGTATACGCCGTCCCTTAACTGGGGCAACGAGCTCATCCCGTCGCTCGTCTGGGTCGTCAAAGCCTGGGCGATCAGCGCGGTGTGCCTACTGATCGTCGCGGCGCTGATCGCCCGATATACGCACTGGGGCAGGCAGTTCTGGCGGATCACCGACGATTATTTCAAGGGTCGCGAGAGCCTTCCGGTGTGGGGCCTGTTCGCGGTGTTGCTGCTGTCCGTGAACATGTCCGTGCGCATCAACGTGTTGCTCAGCTACTACAGCAACGACATGTTTTCGGCCCTGCAAGTCGCGTTCCAGGGCACCGCCGGAGGCAACGAGCCGGTCCGGGACTCGGGCATACACGGTTTCTGGATGGCGATCTGGACGTTCTGCGTGATCGCTACCGTGCATGTCATCCGGGTGATGCTGGACCTGTATCTGACGCAGCGGTTCATCATCCGTTGGCGCGTCTGGCTGACTCATCGGCTCACCGGGGACTGGCTCGACGGCAAAGCCTACTACCGCGGGCGTTTCATCGACCACACCATCGACAACCCGGACCAGCGCATCCAGCAGGACATCGACGTCTTCACCACCGGTGTGGGCAGCGGGCCCAACCTGCCCTCCTACGGCACCTCGAGCACGCTGGTGCTGGGCGCAGTGGAATCCGTGGTCTCGGTGTTCTCGTTCGTCCCGATCTTGTGGCACCTGTCCGGCTCGCTCACGTTGTTCGGCGTGTCGATCCCCAAGGCCCTGTTCTGGGTTGTGGTCACCTACGTGCTCGTGGCCAGTGTGATCGCGTTCTGGATCGGCCATCCGCTGATCCGGTACAGCTTCCGCAACGAGCTGCTCAACGCTGCGTTTCGCTATGCCCTCGTGCGGCTGCGCGACGGCGCCGAGGCCGTCGGCTTCTACCGGGGTGAGAGGGCAGAAGAGCTACAACTGAGTCGCCTGTTCATGCCCATCATCGGCAACTACCGCCGCTACGTGCGCCGCACCGTGGGCTTCCTGGGTTGGAACCTGACCATGAGTCAGGTGATCAACCCGCTGCCGTTCATCGTGCAGGCGCCGCGGCTGTTCGCCGGCGTGATCAAGCTGGGCGACGTGACGCAGTCGTCGAGCGCGTTCGGCTCGATTCACGACTCGCTGTCGTTCTTCCGCAACGCCTACGACTCGTTCGCGAGCTACCGGGCGGCGATCCTGCGCCTAAACGGGCTGATCGACGCCGACGAGAAGGCGCGCGAACTGCCGGAGCTCGCGACCGCCGTCAGCCGCGACGGCTCGGTCGAGCTTGTCGGCGTCGAGGTTCGGACTCCATCGGGCTTGCAGCTGATCGAGCCGCTGGACCTACGGCTTGAACCGGGGGAATCCCTTGTCATCACCGGCAAATCGGGCAGCGGCAAGACCACCCTGCTGCGCAGCCTCGCCCAGCTGTGGCCGTTCGCGTCCGGCAAACTGCACCGCCCCGGCGAAGGACACGAAACGATGTTCCTGTCCCAGATGCCCTATGTGCCGCTGGGCGATCTTCGCGCGGTGGTGTCCTATCCCGCATCCGCCGGCGAAATTCCCGACGTTGATCTTCAGCGCGCGATGAACAAGGTCGCGCTCGCGCACCTGAGCCACCGTCTCAACGAGGAGCGGGACTGGGCCAAGGTTCTCTCCCCCGGCGAGCAGCAACGCGTGGCGTTCGGGCGCATCCTGCTCACCAGGCCGAAGGCGGTGTTCCTGGACGAGTCCACTTCTGCGCTCGACGAAGGACTGGAGTACGCGCTCTACGAGATGGTGCGCAGCGAATGTCCGGACTGCATCGTGGTCAGCGTGAGCCACCGTCACACCGTGGAGCAGCACCACGAACAGCACCTGCAGTTGCTCGGCGAGGGCGCGTGGCGGCTGGGCCGCGTCGGGGAGCTGCCTGCCCTCGTCTAGCGTCCTGGGCCGCGTTCAAATGTTTCAGCGAAATTCGGAAAAACGAGAGCAGCAACGCGGCGTAACATTTCATTCCTCGTAATACCCACTGAGCGGGAGTGATTTCGATGCGAAAAATTGCCATGACAATTGCCGCGGCGGCACTCGTGGCCGGACCGCTGCTAACCGGTGCTACCGCGCAAGCGGCGCAATCTTCCCATGACACAACGACTTACACGCCGAACCCGACGCCTGCCATCCAACCGCTCGACTGCCAGGGCACCACCGGCAACATGGGCTGCGGTCCAGGCTGGATCTGGCGGAACGGCGACGCGGGATGGAGGTGCTATCCCTGCTGACAAGTAACCAGCAGCAATTCCATAGCCAGTTAACAGAATATGGCGGCGGGAAGCCTCAGCTAAGGAAACTGCTCACCGCCACAATGTTTTTCGCTCAGTCCGCCGTGGCCGTCTTCGCCCCATGTTCTCCGGCGCGGCGGCCGAAGAACGAGCCCTCCCCCAGCTGGGTGCCGCTGGCATAGCCCTTTCCGTCCTGGGCGATGTTCGACGCACACGCACCGGCCGCATACAGCCCGGGTACGGCGCTGCGATCCTCGCGCAGCACCTCTCCGTCGACCGACGTCGCCAGTCCTCCCACCGTGAAGCCCGCGTACATCGCCTCGCCCAGCGACAGGTCGAACGCGCCCCACGGCCCGTTATCCTGCGGGGCAAGGAATTCCGACTGCTTGTGGAAATCGGGGTCCTCGCCGCGCGCCGCGTAGGTGTTATAGCGGTCCAGCGTCGCGGCCAGGTTGCCTTCCGGAATGCCCAGGCCCTTCTCCATCTCCGCCACGGTCTCCCAGCCGTCGATCAGCGGCACCAGCGGCATTTGCGGGCGTTCCATGTGAGCCTCGTCGACGATCAAGAACGCGGCGCTGTCGGGTTGGTCCATCACGAAGCCGGACGTGCGCGAATGGTAGGAGTCCTCGGCCACGAAGCGCTGACCGAGCTTGTTGACGATGATGCCGGTGAGCAGGATCGCCGGCGGATACGGCGGTGCGGTGATGAACACCTGGTCCATGTGCTTGGTGGCGCCGCCGGCGGAGGCACCGAGCCGGATGCCCAGGCCGTCGTCGTAGGTGTTGCCCAGAACAAACGGCTTTTCGGCCAGCTTCGGCGTGTACTTCGCCACCATCTCAGGGTTCATCACGAAGCCGCCGGCGGCGATCACGACCGCCTTGGATCGGATCACACCCTGGTCGCCGAAATGCTTCCACCCCACCCCGACCACGCGGGCGTCGTCGTCGACGACCAGCCCGGTCGCGCCGGTCTCATAGCGGATCTGCACGCCGAGGTTGTCGGCACGCTTGAGCAGCAGGTCGATCACCATGCTGGCGCCGCCGGTGTCGCCGGGTACCGGCACCTTGTGACCGCGTGGTGCGGGCACCGCCATGTCCTTGAACGGCCAGACCTTCTCGTTGCCGGTGAACATCAGCCCCTCGGTGTTTGACTGGATCACGGCCTTCTCCGGGTAGAAGCTGCGCTCGAACTGAAAACCCAAGTCCTCCAGCCAGTTGAAGTGCTCGACGCTGCCGTCGCAATAGGCACGGATCTTGTCGTGCTCCGGCTCCAACGACACCGCGACCAGATACTTGTACATCTCGTCCGGTGAATCGCGGTGACCTGTGGCCTGCTGCACGGCGGTCCCGCCGCCGAGGTAGAAATGCCCGCCGGCCATCGCGGTGGTCCCGCCCGCCGCGGCGGCGCGCTCCAGCACCAGCACACGCGCGCCTGCCGCGGCCGCACTGACCGCCGCGCACCCGCCGGCGATGCCGAACCCGATCACCACCACGTCGACGTCGTCGGACCAGGATTCGACGTCGGCGGCGCGCCGGGTCGCGGGGATATCGGTGCCAGTGCTCACTGCTGCTCCTGTTTCACGTAGTCGAAGAAGGCCCGGATCTCCGCCGAGACATGCGCAATCTCCAGGTACGGCACGCCGGCCCGCTGAGCCGAGACGTAGGCGAACTCCATGCCGCCGGGCATCACGCCCTGCGCAACGACGTTGGCCCCGTTGGCCTTCGACTCCTCGATGGCCTCGGCGATGTTGTCGGCCTCGATGCAGATGTGGTGCAAGCCCGGCCCGGCCTCGCGCAGGAATTCGGTGTAGATGCTCTCGCCGCTCACCGGTGCGATGAGCTCTAGTTGCATCTCGCCGGCGTAGCTCAACGAGATGTCGGCGACGAAGTCCGCGGGCTTGCCGCGGTAAGTGCACGTGTCCGGCCCGAAATGCACGCCCGGCAGCCGGATCCATTTCTTGGCGCCGAGCAGCCCGGTGAGGGCGGCTTCGGTGGCGTCCAGCCCGGCGGTCACCCACGCAATCTGGACAGGTGTTCGGGCAGCGGAGCTCATCGCCTGGAAGGATACCCGCCGGACTGGAACGTGTTCTAGTTTCAGCCGCTCAGCACATCCATCAGCAGCCGGACCTGGGTGTCGAACAGGGCCTCCGGCGTCGTCAACGTGTCGGCGCCGTATTGGCCGAACACCTCGAGGCTGATCGCGCCGACAATCCCGGCCCATGCCAGGAAGCACTTCGACAGCACCGCATCATCACCGGGGAACGCGAACTCCTCGCGGATCCGCACGAAGTCCGCCGACGTGCGGCTGCCCGCGGCATCGGAGAGCCGAACATCGCCTGCGATCACGCCGTCTGCCACGGCCGAGAGCATTGCGGCAATGACCCGCGTGCCGGGGCCCGTCGTGCGCTCGGCGGGCGCGCGGTAGCCGGGAACCGGGCTGCCGTACAGCAGCGCCCAACTCGCCGGCTGGTCGACGGCCCACCGGCGCATTGCGCGGGCGATCGCGAGCACCTCGTCGCGCCACCCGCCCCGCACGGAGTCGCGTGCGTCGTCCACCGCATCGGCGAGGTCGGAGTAGGCGTCGACCAGCAACAAGGTGAGCAGCTCGTCCCGGCTGGCCACGTACCGGTAGACGGCCGAGGACACCATCCCGAGGTCGCGGGCGATCGCGCGCAGGGAAAGGCCGGCCGCCCCCGTCGTTACGAGATGCTGCCGGCCGAGCTCGATGATTCGAGCCTCGATCCGCTCCCGGCCGGCCTGGCGTTTGCCCACGTCATCCATTCTCACACGAAGCGAGATCGGTGCTCTTGATTTAGCGGGCGCGGTGTGTCATCCTCAACCGAGAGCACAGCTCTCTAATTATGGTCGGACCGCGGAAGGGAAGCGCGATGTCAGAACAATGCGACCGGCCAAACCTGGTGGCGCGGGCGTTCAACGAGGTGATCCGTGGACTGGCCGAGGTGGGCATCGGCATCGGCGGAACCAAGGCGCTGCGCGTTCGCGGGCGCAAGACCGGCAAGCGCCGTGGTGTCGTCATCAACCTGCTGACCGTGGACGGCCAGGACTACGTCGTCTCGCCGCGCGGCAACACTCAGTGGGCACGCAACGCCCGCGCCGCCGGCGCTGTCGAACTGGGACCGCGCTGGCACACGGATCCCGTGCCGATCGCCGAGGTGGCCGACGACGCCAAGCCGGTGCTATTCAAGCGGTATCTCGACCGCTGGTATTGGCAGGTCAAAGGGCATTTCGCCGGGTTGACCCCAGAGTCCACCGAGCAGCAGATGCGCAGGGCCGCTCCGTCGATACCGGTGTTTCGCGTAGTGCGTCAGGAGGTCGCGGGCGGCTGAGGCGGGGCCTGCCCGGACATCGCGGTGCGCACATCGTTGGATGCCTGCTGGCGGATGGTCTGCCACGACACCGCGGCCGGGAAGTCCCCCCAAGTGCTGTTGAAGAGGCCGACGAGCACCGCGCGCCCATCGTCGGTCACCACATAGACAGGTCCTCCGGAGTCGCCCTTCTGGCTCACGATGCCATGCGCCATCGTGAACCAGCCGTTGTTGACCGCCTCGACGGTTCCGCAGCTTTCACCCGTGGTCACGCCGAAATGGCAGACCGGCTCTCCCGCCTTCAGGACCACGCTTGGATCCGAGACCAGGACGCGGCCGCCGGGCAGCACATCGTTGGGCATCACGTCGGTGGCAAGCCCGATGCCCTCGTAGTCGAAGATCGCCTGGGTGGTCGTCACGGTCGAGCCGTCCGGGACGTTATCGCGGTACACCGCCATCCCACCGATGAAGTTGCCGTCCTTGTCGGTGACGTTGCCGCTACCCCGGCAGTGCCCGGCAGTGAACGCGACCCTGAGGTTGGGGTCGACGTAGCCAAGCGTGCACAGGTTGTTGTCCTGGTGGATCTCCATACCGGGGTAGACCGCCACGGGGGCGGCCTGCGCGGGGGCGGGCGATATCACGAGCGCGGCGCCGGCTGCCGCGGCCGTTGCGAGGGCGCGCAAACTGAATCGGCGCACGTCGTCTCCCATCGGTCGAGGGCCAGAAAAAGCTGGCCGGTGTTGCCCGTACGGTACCGGCGGTTCGCTCGGCGAACACTGCCAGGACGTCAGCGGTCGTGAAATCCGCATCGGACCCGCGGTACTCCACTGGTAAGCACATCGTCGCAATTAGCCAGCTCGTTACCGCCCCCGCCGCGCCGCAGCGCGCACCCCCGCGGCGCGCCCCGCAGAACGCGTCGAATCCTGTTTGGCCGCTATGGGATCGTCAGCACCTGACCCGGGTAGATCAGGTCTGGGTTGTCGACACCGCTGGCGTCAGCGATGCGCTGATATTGGTTGCCGTCGCCATAGAAGCGCTCCGAGATCGCCCAGAGCGTGTCACCGGATACGACCGTGTAAGTGCGCGGTGCCGGCGGAGGTGGCGGCGGAGGCGGGGCCGGCTCAGCTTCGGGAGCCGGGGCGGGTTCCGCCACGGCCGCGGGTGCCACCTCGGGCGCCGCTTCCGGTGCGGCGGCCTCCGGCGGAGGGGGTGGTGGGTCGTCGGTCTTGGTTTTCGATGACCATGCGGGCCCGCTGGCGGAGTAGAGGACCAGGTTCCGGTCATCCTGCAGCACCAGCTTGACTTCCTTCTTGCCCTTGGTCTCGGTGGCCCACACCGGCTTATCGGGCGTATAGAGCACGAAGTTCCCGTCGGTCTGGACCTCGGCCCGCACCACGTTCTGCCCGTTCGTGCCGGTGGCCCACACCGTGTTACCTCGGGCGGCGAGCACCAGGTTTCCGTCATCCTGCAGGGTCAGCGTGTATGCCCCATTGGGCGAAGTCAGCGAGCCGCCCTTCTCCAGCTTCTGGCCTCCAGTGAGCGTGTCTGTCACGTCCCCGTCCTTTCGTCCGTGTCGTCGTCGACCTGTCGGGGGCGGCCCCACACCGCCCTCCGCCATGACGCATATCTGAGCTTACTGAGCCGACGCCCTCCCGAAGGCGGTTCCGGTCAGCGCGATTGCGAGGTCTTGGCGAAGCGGGCGTTAACAGCTGGCCAACGGTCGGAGTCAAAGCCGAGGCCACCCGGTCAAGGGTTCGAGGAGGCACTGCGTTATTGGTTCTGCTGTGAACCGGTGACCGCCCTGGCGCCGCTTCCCACGAATCGGGTCAACACAGGACCCGCGATCGCCAGCACGAACACGTACGGTGTCGCGACGTCGGCGACCGCCTCGATCGATTCGCCGACGAGACCGATGATCACCAGCGAGAATTCGCCGCGCGCGATCAACGCGGTCCCCGCACGCATCTGCCCGCGCCGCGCAACCCCCTCCCGCTTGGCCGCATACATTCCCGCGGCAACCTTCGTCGCCCCGGTGACGACCGCCAACACCAGCGCGGCCGGCAGCATGGGCAGCAGGTCGTGTGGATTCATCGACAACCCGATCGCCAGGAAGAAGATCGCGGCGAACAGATCACGCAGTGGTCCGAGCACTCGGCGCGCACGCCCAGCGGTCTCGCCCGTCAGCGTGAGGCCGACGAGGAAGGCGCCGACGGCCGCTGAGGCGTGGACCAATTCGGCCAGCGCGGCGACGATCAGTGTCAAACCCAGGATCCGCAACAGCAGTTGCTCGGCATCCGGATGCGCGACCAGGCGCCCGACGTGATGGCCCCACCGGTACGACGCGGCGAACGCGGTACCGAGCGCTCCGACCGCCACGGCCATGCCGAGTACCGCGTGCAGCCAGCCGCCGCCCGCCGCAAGCACTGCCAGCAGAGGCAGGTACGCCGCCATCGCGAAGTCTTCGAGCACCAGCACGGACAGCACCGCGGGAGTTTCACGGTTGCCGAGCCGACGCAAATCGTTGAGCAGCCGGGCGATTACGCCTGACGACGAGATGTAGGTGACGCCGGCCAACGCGAGCATGCCGACGCCGTTCAGGCCCAGCAGCCAGCCGGCGAGCGCCCCCGGCGTCGCGTTGAGCACGACGTCGACCCAGGCCGACGGCAGGTGTCGGCGCAGGCTGCTCGCGAACTCGGCGATCGAGAACTCGAGCCCGAGGGTCAACAGCAGCAGCACGACGCCGATCGAGGCACCGGTTGTGACGAATTCACCCGCGGCCGGGACCGGTGCGACGCCCCCGTCGCCGATCGCCAGACCCGCCAACAAGTACAGCGGAATCGGTGATAGGGCGCACCGCCGGGCCGCAGCACCGAGCAACGTCAGCGCCGTGAGGATGACGCCGAGCTCGAGCAACAACGCCACCGAAACCTGCACTGGCTCAACCCTTGTCGACGATGCGTTCGACTGCGGAGATGCCGTCTTCGGTGCCGATCACCACCAGCACGTCACGGGCGCGCAAAGTCTCCGACGGCCCGGGCGAAGCCAGCACCACGTCGTCACGCACGATGGCGACGATCGAGGCTCCCGTGCGCGTCCGGGCGCGCGTATCACCAAGCGGCCGATCCACGAACGGGCCGCCCGGCCGGATTTCCACCTGACCGGCGTTGAGTCCGGGTACCTCGCGGGTCAGGTCGGCGAAGCGTTCCGCGACTCGGGGGGCACCCAGGATCTGCGCGAGTGCGTCGGCCTCTTCGTCGGTGAGCCGGAAGATCGGCCGTGCTTGGTCGGGGTCGTCGCCGGTGTACACGACGACTTCGAAGTCGCCGCTGCGCCGTGCGATGACGCCGATGCGGTCACCGTCTTCGATGTCGAACTCGTAGCGCAGGCCGACGCCGGGCAGCAGCACCTCTTTGACGTCCATGCGGTCCATCCTGACCGAGATCGCGCGCAGAAGCCGAGAAATCTGGACGTCTGCTGTGAGGGTCTTAGAAGTCAGGATGCGGTCGTCGGGGCGGGAATGTCCGGTTGGACCGCCCGCGCCGGCTGCCAACCCGGTGGTCCGAAGATGTAGCCGAGCTTGTCCCGCAGCCGTGCGGCGGACCGGGCGTCCCTCGCGATCGCGACGTACTCGTGTGTCTGCAGCTTCCAGATGTTGAACGTGTAGACCGGCTTGGTCAGGCCGTAATGCGGCCGGTACAGCTCGGGCTGGAAGCTGCCGAAGAGGCGGTCCCAGATGATGAAGATGCCCGCATAGTTCCTGTCCAAGTACTCCGGATCCATGCCGTGGTGCACGCGGTGGTGCGACGGCGTATTGAACACCAGCTCGATCGGCCGCCACAGCTTGTCGATCCGCTCGGTGTGCACCCAGAACTGGTAGATCAGGTTGACCGAGAAGCTAGCGAAAACCATCCACGGCGGAATGCCCAACAGCGGCAACGGGATCCACATCAGGATCTCGCCGCTGTTGTTCCACTTCTGGCGCAGCGCGGTGGCGAAGTTGAAGTACTCGCTCGAGTGATGCGACTGATGGGTGGCCCAGATCAGCCGGACCCGGTGGGCAATGCGGTGATACGTGTAGAACAGCAGGTCAACGCCCAGGATTGCGATCACCCAGGTGTACCAGCGATGCGCCGAGAGATGCCACGGCGCGACATAGGCGTAGATCGCGGCGTAGCCCAGTAGTGCGATGAATTTCCAGGCCCCCGTGGTGCCTACCGACACCAGACCCATCCAGATGCTGGCCCACGAGTCCCGGGTGTGAAACGCACCCGACGGTGGCCTCTCGGCTTCCCCTGCGGCTTCGAGGCGCTCCAGCTTGCGCGCGGCGGTCCACTCGAGGATCAGCAGCAACAGAAAGAACGGCACCGCAAACAGCACCGGATCGCGCATCTGCGGGGGCAGCACGTCGAGAAATGCCCGTAGGCCGTCCACCTGATTTGCACCTCCGCACGAAGTTTAACGCGTCGGTAACCGGTCACCGCCGGGGCGAGATGCCGTCACCTGTTGTTAACCGGCAGCCACTATCAGTCAACTGACTTGGGAGGTTGCTTGTTAAGACATGCCATCGTCGCACTCATGGTGGGGATCATCGTGGCGGGATGCTCGGGTGGTGGCACCGCCCCGCGCCTATCCACGCCGACGCCGGTGCCGACGTCCGCGCTCGACGGGCTCTTGCTCGATGTCGACGCCATCAACGCCGTCATGGGCACAACAGGGATGACACCCGATCAACCGTTCAACGAAATGCGTGATCACAGCATCTTGATGCCGAACCTCAACTGCCTCGGTATCTGGGAGATCGGCGAAAAGGCAATCTACGGGCCAAGCCGGTTCGCCGCCGTCCGTGGGCAGGCGATGCGTGAACCCCACACCGATGCCTGGGATTCCCGTGTCGAGGAGGCGGTTGTGTCGTTCCTATCCGCGAACGCGGCTAACAAGTTCTATGAGGAGTCGTCCGACCGTTGGTCGAAATGCACAAACCACACGGTAAACCTCACTGTGAACGGCCATCCGCGCACCACCTATTCATTCGGCGGCCTCACGAAGACCGGCGACGAACTCACGATGCCGATGAGCCGAACCGGTTACGACGGTCGGTCCTGTCAGCGCAGCCTTGCGCTCGACAACAACGTGATCATCGATGTCGCGGCCTGCAGTCAAGCGGTCACCAATCAGGCACATTCGATCGTTGACAAGATCCGGTCACGGATTCCGGCATAGACGCTTAGCGGAAACTCAGCACCTCGTCGCCCCAAGCGGCACGGATGTGCACGTCGATGTCGTTGACCACTGCGTCTTGCCTGTCGATGATCAGGCAGGCCCGATCGGCCCCGCTGTACGGCACCCATTCCGGATCGTCGGGCAGGCCAATCGGCTTGGCTTGTGTCGCGAAGTTCAGCCAGCGTGCCCGCATGCGGGCTGACACGGCCTTCCCCGTTTTCAGACCACCAAGGCGGAACGTGATGTCCTTCGGCCCCTGCACGAGATTGCCCCAGACATAAGGTAATTCAGTGGCATGGGTAGCAGCACCGATCCGCATGAGCTTGAGCATTGGCGTGCCCCAGTCGAACCGGTACAGGTAAACCGGCGCGACGGTTGTGTGCCCCTCGGCCAGCCAGACGGACGGCATCCGGAAACCGACGTCACGAGCGACACCCATGCCCCGCACCTTGACACGCATGCTCGCATAGGCAGACCCGATCTGTGCTTCTGACGGGAGCTGGAGACTCGGTTGCTCGGCCGCGATTTCAGCGAACATGGCCCTGATCGCCGGCGGCGTGATCGGCATTAGCGGCGATTTCATCCAGCGGAACAGCGCCGCCTCGTGCTTGTTGGTGCCGATGATGAGCGGTACCGGATGCGAGCGGCCTTCTCGCGCGAGTTTGACCGGGTAGTCCGGCACCAGGTCGCCGTCGACGATCGGCGCGAAGGCCAGCGTGCCGGGTGTCTGTAGCGGCACGGCATCGAAGACCTGTTTCGACGCCGCAATGAGCGACGTGGTCGGTGTCTGCGAAAGTCGTTCGACTTCCGCCGCGTCGATGCCCAGCCTGTCGAGGAGCATCCCGGCGATGCGCCGGGCCCGTGAACCGTCATAGACGGACGTGGCTCAGTGCCTGACGACGCCCAGATGTTCAGCATGAGGCAGTCTTCGCCTTGGGGCGCACCCAGATCGATGGGGATCGACGGCTCAGTGGGCTGAGGGCAGACGGGACCGAATGCCGTCGCGTCCACCACCTCGTTCCACGGCTTCGGAGGCTCGGGCGAGCGCCAGCGCAAGTCATCGACCGGTGCGGCCGCGTAGCGGACGCCCTTCCACACTTTGACCCGTCCGTCGTCGCTGCCACGCACCGGGCCGTAGGTCGTCTCGACGACGGTGGCGTTGCTTGTCATAACCACCTTACGATCCCCGTTCACTCTCGTTTCTAATCCACGTTACCGTCAAATAGAGAGCTGCTCTAACGAATTGGCCGCCAACAGTGGTGATCCTGCCGACACAAACGCTGCTTCGGGTGCAGGATCACGAATTCGGTGTGAATGAAGTTGCATCTGTGCATATCCGGCAGCGTTCGGTCAGGGAAATCGATTGGGCGACACGCGCGATCGGCGGTGCTCCGGCGCGACGGGCGTCTCGCCGCTATCCCGCCGGCGCCCACAATTCGCCGGGGAGAAGGCGCCTGAATTGTTCGATGATCGTGGGGAGCCGGTCACCGTGTGCCACAAAGCCGGCGTAAAAGGCGATCCCCCAGACGAGCGCGAGCAGCATCTCGACAACCGCCGAAGTGGCTACGCCCTCGGCCAGCTCGCCGCGCTCGACAGGCGCTCTTAACCGCCAACGTGAGAAAGTCACGGGTGGTGGCCAGCGGGTCGTCCCCGCTCTCGTTCAGGCCCGGATGCCGTTGAGATTCCATCATCGAGGTGAAGAGAAAACCCGCCGCGGGTTCATCTTCGGCGTGCGCCGCGGTGACGGCGTCGATGACGAGGGATATGTCGATGAAGAGGGATAGCTGGGCGATGAGGTTTGGTGCTGCGGAGGCCCGCTCAGCCGCGGTGGACATGACCGCGGCGGTAGTCGATCGAACGACTTCCCGGTACAGGGCGCGTTTGTCCCCGAAGTGGTAGTTGACGGACGGCCGGCTGACGCCCGTACGTGCGGCGATCAGCTCTAACGCCGTCGCGTCGTAGCCCATCTCGCCGAAAGCTTCTCGCGCTTTGCGGAGGATGGCGTCCCGCATTGCCGGGGTAGTAGCTGAGGATGATCCCCGTGGTCGCCCTCGTGGACGACTCGACGAAGGGATGTTTGCCTCGGGGGCCATTCGGGTTGTCGGAGCGCCACGGTGAACACCCCGCCGACTGTTCTTGTCCCTGGTCATGACCCCCCTTTGGGTCCCCACCATTAATGATCGGGAACCTTTGCGGCGCCGCAATCAAATTATCGGGAACCCGTGCCCGGAATTGCAACGTCCTTATATTTGTTAACAACGTTAATTAGCCGTGTCACTCCGGTCCGTTAGCCATGCCGCGGGATATTAATTAGCCAGAACATTAATTTCCCGGATGAGTGCTGTCGTCAGCGCCGACGCCCGTCGGCCAGCACTGCGGCCAACGCGATGACGACGACGCCGGCCACCGGCACGCTCAGCAGGCCGACCCGCACGCTGGTTGCGTCGGCGATCGCGCCGACCATCGGCGGCGCGAGCAGAAACCCGACTCGCATCAGCCATGTCACCACCGTCAGCCCGGTCCCCGGTCGCAGGCCCGGCAGCTCGTCGGCACCCTGCATGGCCGCAGGGACCAAGGTGGCGACACCGAACCCCGCCGCCGCGAAGCCCACGATCACCGTCCCGACGGTGGGAAACGCCAGCGCGCCACCCATCCCCGCCGCCGCGATCACACCACCCGCCCGCGCGACAGCACGCTGGCCGAACCGGTCGACCATCCGATCGCCGAGAAGCCGACCAATGAACTGAAACCCCACCAGCGCGATGTAGCCGAACACCGCGATCGCGCCCGGTGCACCGAGCTCGCGCATGAACAGCGTCGCCCATGAGCTACCCGCATCCTCCACGGTGGCGCCGGCCATTGCGATCATCACCAGCGCGGCCAGGACCCCGTACGTGGCCCACCCCGCCAGCCGCGCACCGCGACCCGTTGAGTGTGAAGGCTTTCCGCTGTCGTTGTCGGGACCCGGCATCAGGTAGCGGTAGGTGACCAGGCACACCAGGCTGAACACCACGGCCGAGAGGGCCAAGTGGGTACCACGAGAGATGTTCAGCGCGATCGCCCCCGCGCCCATCAGACCGCCGAGGATCGCGCCTGCCGACCACACCGCGTGAAATGAGTTGATGATCGAGCGGCCGTAGCGCCGTTGCACCCGCAGCCCGTGCGCGTTCTGTGCGACGTCGGTGACCGCGTCGGCGCCACCGGCGACGAGCAGCGAACCGGCGAACGACCACGCCGACGGCGCGATGCCGGCCAGGAACGCAAACACTCCGATCAGCACCGAACCAAGCACGGCGACGCGGGACGACCCATACCGCCGGATGAGCGCCGCCGCCGCGGGACCGGTGACCAATGCTCCGGCGGAGAAGGCGGCGATGGTGGCGCCGTAGACCACGTTCGACAGCCCGAGGTCGGCCTTGATCTCCGGGTAGCGAGGCAGCAGGTTCGCGAACAACGCGCCGTTGGTCAGAAACAGCGCCGCGACCGCGAACCGGGCACGACGATCGACCGTCGACTCGCAGGCTGTCTCCATGTCGGCGTCCACTCAACCCGATGTGCTGAGCCTGTTTCCACCTGGCTCCTGTCCCGGTCACAACGGCGCCCGGAGGGTGCCCGTCGTGTTCTTGTCAAAAGGTGCCGCCCGGCTCGTCGTCCGACGCGATACCTGGGACGATCTGCTCGCGCGCGACGTCGCCGCCTCTTGAGCGAAGATTGCCGGTATGACTTCGCACCCGTCGTCGCTGATGGAGCTGGCCCGCCGCTACGGCGTCGCGACCGAGTACGAAGACGCCAACGGCAACAACGTCGTGGTGGCAGAGGACACGCTGGTCGCGGTGCTCGCCGGGCTCGAGGTCGCCGCCGCGACCGAAGACGAACGCCTCGCGGCGCTGCGCGAGTACGACCGCGCCCACTGGACACGCGCGCTGCCGCGCGTGATCGTGACGCGGACCGGTGCCCCGACGCCGTTCTGGGTGCACGTGACGCACGGCCACCCCGTGGGCTTGTGGATCCGCCTGGAAGACGGCGAAGTTCGCACCGGGCTGCGTCAGCTCGAGAACTTCACCCCTCCCTATGATCTCGACGGCTCGCTGATCGGCGAGGCCACCTTCGAGCTGCCGGCCGATCTACCGCTGGGCTATCACCGACTGCACGCCAACGCCGGCGGCCACGAGACCAGCGCGCCGGTCATCGTCACGCCGGCGTCGCTGACGCTGCCTTCCCGTCTGGGTACACACCGTGCCTGGGGCCTGGCGACCCAGCTCTACAGCGTCCGGTCTAAGCGGTCCTGGGGCATCGGCGACCTGACCGATCTGACGGATCTGGCGGTGTGGGCGGCGTTCAACCACGGCGCGGGCTTCGTCCTGGTCAACCCGTTGCACGCCACGGCGCCCACGGCGCCGATGGAGCCGTCGCCGTATCTGCCGACGTCGCGCCGTTTCGTGAATCCGCTGTATCTGCGGGTCGAGGCGATCGAGGAGTACGGCTCCATCCGCCACCGCGGACGGCTTCAGCGGATGCGGTCCGAAGTGCAAAAACGGGCCGACCGGCTCGTCGCGGTCGACCGCGACGCGGCGTGGGCGGCCAAGCGGACCGCGCTGGAAGCCGTCTATCGCGGCCGCCGCTCGGCCGGACGTGAGCTTGCCTATGCCGCGTTTCGCGCCAGCGAAGGCCGTGCGCTCGACGACTTCGCCACATGGTCCGCGCTGGCCGAGGAATACGGCAGCGACTGGCACGAATGGCCGAAGCCGGTGCAACACCCCGACGGCGACGGCATCGCGGAGTTCGCCGCCGAGCACGCCGACGAGATCGACTTCCATCGCTGGCTTCAGTGGCAGCTCGACGAGCAGCTCATGTCGGCGCAGGCACGCGCCGGCAACGCCGGCATGAGCCTGGGCATCATGCACGACCTCGCGGTCGGCGTGCATCCCAACGGGGCCGACGCGTGGGCGCTGCAGGACGTGCTCGCGCTCGGGGTGACGGCCGGCGCGCCGCCGGATGCGTTCAACCAGCAGGGCCAGGACTGGTCGCAGCCGCCGTGGCGGCCCGATCAGCTGCTCGAGCAGGCCTACACACCGTTTCGGGCGCTGATCAGTGCGGTGCTGCTGCACGCTGGCGGCGTCCGCATCGACCACGTCATCGGGCTCTTCCGGCTGTGGTGGATCCCGAAGGGCTCTCCGCCGACAGAGGGCACCTACGTGTACTACGACCACGAGGCGATGATCGGCATCCTCGCGCTCGAGGCACACCGCGCCGGCGCGCTCGTCGTCGGCGAGGACCTCGGCACCGTCGAGCCGTGGGTGCGGGACTACCTGCGCGAGCGCGGGGTCTTCGGCACGTCGATCCTGTGGTTCGAACTGGACCGCGACGGTGACGGCGGCCCGCTGCCCGCCGAGCGTTGGCGCGAGTACTGCCTGTCCTCCGTCACCACCCACGACCTGCCGCCCACGGCCGGTTACCTCGCTGGTGACCATGTCCGGTTGCGCGATCGGTTGGGCCTGCTCACCCGCCCGGTCGACGAGGAACTGGCCAACGACGAGGCCGAGCAGGCCGCATGGCGGGCCGAGTTGCGCCGAGTCGGTCTGCTAGACGACGACGCCGATGTCGAGCAGATAGTCCTCGCGCTGCACCGGTACCTCGGGCGGACGCCATCGAAGCTGCTGTTGCTGTCGCTGACCGATGCCGTCGGCGACCGCCGGACCCAGAACCAGCCCGGGACCACCGACAAGTACCCGAACTGGCGGGTGCCGCTCGGGGGACCGGACGGACGGCAGATGCTTCTGGAAGACGTGTTCACCGATCCGCGTGCGGCCCGGTTGGCCGGGGCGATGCGCACCCAGACCGCACCTGCCGACGGCTCTTGACCAGTCGGTAGAACAGGTTCTAGTTTTCCAACGGTGACGTCCGACACTCCAGTGGTGATCGACGATCTCGTGGCTCCGAACCTCAGCCCGCTGCAGCGACAGATCCTCGATCACCTCGAGCAGCGGCCCGTCGATCTCCACCCCGACGTGCTGATCCGAAAAGCCGCGGAGCGCACAGGACTCGGCGATTTCGGATCCGACGACGACTTCCGGGTGCGGCTAGCGGCGCATGTCGCCGCGATCGAGGCAGATACGGGCAACACCAATCTGAACCGGTTGACACTGCGAAACCGGATGATCCGGCTGCTTTCCAATCGGCTGCTGCTCACCGATCTGCTGGCCCGCTACCCGCAAATCCACACAATCGAGATCGAGAAGCCGATCATCGTGGTCGGGCTTCCGCGCTCCGGCACGACGCATCTGGTGAACCTGATCGCCGCCGACGCTCGTCGGCGGGCGTTGCCGTATTGGGAGAGCCAGGAGCCGTTCCCACTGCGGGGAGAGGGCCCCGACGCGGCAGGCATCGACCCGCGTTACGCCCGCAGCGCCGCCGAACACGACATGGTCCAGCGGACCGCCCCGTACACCGAGGCCATGCACGACCGTCACCCCTCGGCCATCGAGGAAGAGGTCGAACTCCTCGACATCGACTTCGCCGCATATGTGCTGGAGTGGCATGCCCGGGTGCCGCAGTGGCGCGACTACTACCTGCGCCTCGACCAGGACGTCCACTACGGCTACCTGCGCACCGTCCTGCAGGCACTGACGTTCTTGCGCGGGCCCCGCCACTGGGTGCTGAAGTCGCCGCAGCACTGCGAACAGCTCGGGCCGCTGATTCGCACCTTTCCCGACGCCACGGTCGCGTTCACCCATCGCGACCCCGCCGCCGTGATCCAGTCGGCGGTAACCATGCTGGCATACGGAGACCGCATGCGGCGCAAAGCGATTGACCCGGCGGGCCTGATCGACTACTGGACCGACCGGATCGAGCGGCTGCTTAGTAGCTGCGTGCGGGACCGCGGGCTGATCCCGGCCGACCGCAGCGTCGACATCGGCTTCCACCAGCTCAACGGAAACGAGATGGCCACCTTGGACGACGTCTACGCCCGCAACGGCACCGAGCTGACGGAGACGACGCGGACGGCGCTGCAGCGCTACCTCACTGATCACCCGCGCGGCAAACACGGGCAGGTCCGCTATGACTTACAGCGCCACTTCGGCTGTTCAACGGATGACATCCGCTCGCGGTTCGAGTTCTATTTCAACCGGTTCGACGTCAGGCCAGAAGCATGACCCCCTTCCAGCCGGTGTACCGGACCAGGCCGGGCGCCGAGGCGATCATCGGGGCCAACGCGCCCGCCGCGCAGCAGGTCCATCCCGACATCTGGGTGTCTCCGGGCCTGTCCAATTCGTATCTGGTGGTGACCGGGGAGGGCCGCGTGGTGGTGAACGCCGGCATGGGCTTCGAGGCGCCGGTGCATCGCGCGAACTACGACGCGGTCGACACCTCTCCGATCCGCTACATCATCCTCACCCAGGGGCACTATGACCATGTCGGCGGCACCGACGTCCTCCGCGATCCGGAAACCGAGATTGTCGCACAAGCGAATTGGGAGTCGTGGCGCCGCGACAACGAACAACTGCTGACCTTCCGGACTGCGAACGCCTACTTCGCATGGACGGACGCGATCTCGACGGCGGTCCAGTACGCCAAGACACGGTCGGGCGTCAGGCTGCCGGCGCAGAGCAGCCCCGTCCCGACCGTCGTCGTCGCCGAGGAACTGACTTTGACAGTCGGCCGTCGGGAACTCGTGCTGCGTGCGACGCCGGGCGGAGAAACGACCGACAGCCTGGTGGTGTGGCTGCCCGATGAGGAAGTCTGCCTGTGCGGCAACGTCTTCGGTGCGCTGTTCGGCCACATCCCGAACCTCGTCACGATGCGGGGTGACCGCTACCGTGACGCGCTCGCCGTCATCGACGCCATCGAGACCGTGCGGGGTCTGGAACCTGCCGTGCTGCTGACCGGACACTTCGGTCCGATCACAGGCAAGCGGCGGATCCGCGAGGAGCTGACCCGGCTGCGCGACGCCGTCGCCTACATCCACGACCAGACCGTCGCGGGGATGAATGCCGGTAAGGACGTGTACACGCTGATGCGCGAAATCACCCTGCCACCGGAACTGGAGGTCGGACAGGGCTACGGCATGGTGCGGTGGGACATCCGGGCGATCTGGGAGAACTATGCGGGATGGTTCCATCACCGGTCGACGACGGAGCTGTATCCGGTAGCACCCGAGCATGTTTCAGCAGACCTGCTCGAACTGGCGGGTGCCGACGAGATCGTCGGCCGAGCCCGTAAGGCGCTGGGCGAAGGCGACCCG
Organism: uncultured Actinomycetota bacterium; assembly: GCA_963811535.1. Lineage (GTDB taxonomy): Bacteria > Actinomycetota > Actinomycetes > Mycobacteriales > Mycobacteriaceae > Mycobacterium. The sequence goes on from CAWERF010000007.1 coordinate 891,867, forward strand.
CTACGGGCGATTTCCCTCGCCGAGATCGTCCACAACGTCGAGCCGCACCACCAAGGAGCCCGGCACGTGCTGATCGCTGCCCACCAACACCTGCTTGCGGAGAGCACCAACTTCTGGGAAGCAGCATGGCTGCGCAAGCAGATCGCCGACCTGTCATGACAAACCGGGCCGCCTACGACTTCACCGGCACGACAGTGCTGGTCACCGGAGGTACGAGCGGCATCGGCCACGCCACGGCCGTCACATTCCGCGACGCCGGAGCCGCGGTCACGGTCACCGGCACGAAGCCGACGCCAGACGACTACGAGATCGACTTGTCCGGCATGGCCTACCGCCAGGTGGTCTTTTCCGACAGCGCCATGATCGACGTTCTGGCCCAGCCCTTTTCCATGCTTGACGTCCTGATCAACAATGCGGGCGCGAACTTCCCCGGGGGCCTCGACGAGGCCAAGCCCGATGGTTTCACCGCGTCGGTGGAGTTGAACCTTCTCGGGCCTGCCCGGCTCACCCTGGCGCTGCACCGCGCATTGAAGGCGTCGCAGGCGCCGGGTGGCGCGAGCGTACTGATGCTGGGCTCGATGGCGGCGCTGCGCGCGGTCCCGTTGGTGCCGGGCTACGGGTCGGCGAAGGCCGGCGTGCTCGCGCTCACCCGCAACCTCGCCATGCGGTGGGCCGGGGATGGCATCCGCGTCAACGCGGTGATCCCCGGATTGATCGACACGCCGATGACCGCGCCGATGAACGCAGTGCCGGAGATCAAACAGCAACAGCTGGACCACGTTCCGATGGGACGGTTGGGCACACCGCAGGAGATCGCCTCGACTATCGCGTTCCTGTGCACCGAAAACGCCTCGTACATCACCGGTTCGGCGCTGGCCGTCGACGGCGGCTACAGCGTGATCTGATGGAAGCGGACACATGAAATACTCGGTCATCGCGCCTGTGAGCGCCGGTGTCACGGCCGATCCCGACTGGATGGTGCCGTTCGCGCGGCACGTCGAGGCGTGTGGCTTCGAGTCGATCGTTGCCGTCGAACACACCGTCTTGATGACCCGCTACGACAGCGTCTACCCCTACGACAGGTCGGGCCGCGTCGAGCTGTCCCCCGACTGCCCGGTCCCCGATCCGCTGGATCTGCTGGCATTCCTGGCCGGACACACCCGCACCCTCGGCCTGGCCACCGGCGTGCTGGTGCTGCCCAATCACCACCCGGTCGTCTTGGCCAAGCGGGTGGCCTCGATCGACGCGCTGTCGAGTGGCCGGCTGAGGCTGTGCGTCGGCGTGGGCTGGCTGAAAGAGGAAGTGGAAGCGTGCGGCGCCACGTTCAGCACGCGCGGGCGGCGCGCCGACGAGCAACTTGCGATCATGCGCGCGCTGTGGGCCGACGACGCGGCAGGCGTGACGCATCGCGGCGAGTTCTTTCACTTCGAGAACGCCACCTGCTACCCCAAACCCGCCCAGGGGGCGCAGCTGCCGATCCACATCGGCGGACACAGCCGGGCCGCCGCCCGGCGGGCCGGACGCCTCGGTGATGGCTTTCAGCCGCTCGGCGTGGCCGGCTCCGCACTGGAGTCGCTGCTCACCGACATGCGCGACGCGGCCACGCAAGCGGGCCGTGACGCGTCGGCGTTGGAACTGACGCTCGGCCATCTTGTCACCAAGATCGACGCCGAGCGCGCGGCCAGGCTGGCCGAGATGGGCGCCGACCGTATCGTGCTGGCGATGCCGCCAACAGCAGACCTCGGCGAGGCCATGGACGCCCTGTCGGCGTGCTCCGAGCGCCTGGCGCGACCGACATGACTCTCCCCGACCGCTCCGTGCTTGCCGACCTGGTGCATCGGTACGCGGCCGCGGTCGACGACCGGCATTTCGACGACGCCGTCGACCTGTTCGCCGACGACGCCGAACTCGTGGTCCCCGACCCGCCCCGATCCCTCGAGGCCGTCACCCGCCACGTGGGCCATCAGGCGATTCGGGACGCGGTGGCAGCCGTCGCGGTGGTGCACCGCACCGAACACGCGATCGTCGGCGAGGTGTACACCGCGTCTGGACCCGATCAGGCGCGAGGCCGGATCACCTGCGTGGCACATCACTGGAGCCGGGCCAATCAGCAGGGCGACGAAAAGGTCGGCGACCTGGTGTGGCATCTGCGGTACGACGATGAATACGTTCGAACCGGCCAGAAATGGCTCTTCTCCCGGCGCACACTGACCATCAATGCGATCGAGACCCGGCCCGTGCGCCGGCTGAGGCCCGGCTAGCGCGTCACCCCGAAAGGCCGACATGTTGCGTGCCTGGATCGTCTGGTCCACCGGACTGTTTGCATACATCGTCGCGGTCTCGATCGCACCACGTTCGGGGTTTCCGGCCTGCAGGCGGCCCATCGCTTCGGGGCCAGCCCCGGCGTGCTGTCGTCGTTCGTCGTGCTGCAGGTCGTCGTCTACGCCGCGGCGCAGGTGCCGGCCGGTGTGCTGCTGGACAAACTCGGCTGCAAGACCCTGATAGTGGCAGGCGCATTGGCGATGTCCGCAGGTCAGCTCGGGCTGGCACTCACGACGTCGTTGCCGGTCGCGATCGGGGCGCGCGCGGTCGTCGGCCTCGGTGACGCGGTGACGTTCATCTCCGTGCTGCGGTTGGTGCCGCACTGGTTCCGGCCGACGCAGGTGCCGCTGGTCACCCAGCTGACCGGTATCTGCGGCCAGCTGGGCCAGGTGCTGTCTGCGGTCCCCTTCCTGGCCGTGCTGTTGGACTCCGGCTGGACAGTTGCCTGGACGTCGGTGGCCGCGGTGGGCCTGCTGTCGGCGGCGCTGACGCTGGCGCTGGTCTACGACAGTCCAGCAGGCGCGGTGGTCGACGACGAGAAGACGAACCTGCGCGCGACGCTGGCCAGGGTGCGGACCGTGTGGCTGCAGCCCGGCACACGACTCGGGTTTTTCACGCACATGGGCACCCAGTTCTCGATCACTGTCTTCGCCTTGATGTGGGGGGTACCGTATCTCACTGCAGCGCAAGGTGTTTCAACCGAAGTCGCGGGCGCACTGTTGTCGATCTCAGTTGTCACCGCGATCGTCGCGGGCGTCCTGATCGGGTTCGTGACGACTCGCTACCCGATGCGTAGGTCGCGGATGGTGCTGATCATCGTCGCCAGCAACGCGCTGATCTGGACGATCGTGCTGGCGCTGCCCAGCCAAGCGCCGCTGTGGCTGCTCGTGCTGCTCGCTGTCGTGATCTCTGTCGGCGGCCCCGGCTCGATGGTCGAATTCGACTTCGCCCGCACGTTCAACCCAAGGGCCGCGCTGGGCACCGCGCAGGGCATGGTCAACATGGGCGGCTTCGTGGCATCACTGGTGGTGATGCAGGCGATGGGCGCGATCATCGGTGCGGCAGGCGGCTATTCATTTCAGGCGTTCCGGCTCGCGTGGACCGTTCAGTACGCGGTCTGGCTGCTGGCCGTCGCGGGCATCCTGATTACCCGCAAGAAAGCTCGCCGGGCGATGGCGCCCGAGCGGGAGCGTTACGTGCTCGAAGGCTTCGAACCCCTGCCCGCCGAATCGCGGGCGCCGGAAGCCGGTTAGCGGTCACCGCCGGCGCGACAGTAGCGTCGTCGACCATGAGCGAATCGCTGACGCGCTGGCGTCTCGATCTCGCTGACGACACGACGATCAGATTCGATCGCGCCACGCAGACGATCACGAAGGTCAAGACCGGCGAAACCTGCTACCTCGGCGACTATCCCTCATTTGCGATCGACGGTGGCACTTTGTGGGTGAGCAGCGGGCATGCCCCGACGCTCGGCAAGTGGTACGTCTCCGGTTAGCGGCCCCGTCCCGACGCCGACAGCACCACGTCGAGGCGACCCATCGCAGCGTGAAATTCCCCGCGCGCGTGCCCGGTAAACTCGATCCCCAACTCCTCACAGGAGGTTGATGTCATGCGGCAACCACGACGATTCGCGCCTGAGGGCGTGAGAAAAGGCCGACCCGCTGCCGAGGTCGATCCTGGCCCGGTGCAGATTCAGCCCCGCAAGGTGCACTTCGACTTCGCAGACGTCCCGCTGCATTGGATCCCGGGCCACCCGGTGGCGTCGGATCTCATCGGCGTGCTCAATGTCATCCTGCCGGCGGCCGAACGCTGGTTCGTCGCGACCCTCAATGAGGCGCTGCCGTTGGTGAAAGACCCCAAGCTGGCCGAGGACATCCGCGGCTTCATCGGCCAGGAGGCCATCCACGCCGACGTCCACGAGCGAGCGCTGCGCGAGTTCATGATGGCCAAGGGCGTCGATCCGCAACCGATGCTCGATCAGGTCGAGTATGTGTTCTCCCGGGTGCTGGGCCCGTCGACGTCGACGAATCCGCGGCGGCGGCACAACCGGTTGTGCGACCGCCTGTGGTTCATCGCAGCGCTCGAGCACTACACCGCGGTCCTCGGCGACTTCGCGCTGAACAACACCTGGGAGGAGTACGGCGCGCATCCGACGTTCGTCGATGTGTTCCGCTGGCACGGCGCGGAGGAGGTCGAGCACCGCAACGTCGCCCACGATGTCGCCGCCTACTTCAGCGACAGCTACACGGACCGGGTGGCGGCCATGGTGATGGCGGCGACGCTGATCGCCGCGGCCTTTCAGCGCTTCGCCTGGCATCTGGTGAAGACCGATCCCGAGGTGGACTTCGGGTGGTGGACGATGCAGCGGTTGCGCTACCTCGACTCCAAGAAGGGGCTGCTCCCCCGCCTCCGCAAGCTGTTCGGCACGAACACCCTCGACTACCTGCGGCCCGGGTTCTCCCCCGAGAAGATGGGGTCGACCGCGCAGGCGGTGGCGTACCTCGCCAGCTCGCCCGCCGCCCGCGCCGCGCATCTGTGATGGCGCTGTTCGACCGGTTTCGCGACCTGCCGCCCAGCACCTCCGGCCGGGCCCGCCACGACGCGTCGATCGGGCTCGCCCATGCCGCGGTGTCGGCGATGTGGCGATTGTCTGGATCGCTGCGGCGACCGCCGCCGCCGACCGAACGTGCCCGCAGCCGTGTGTTGCGGGTGGTGGACCGGCGGCTGGTGGCCCACGACGAGAACGTCGTGGCGATCCGGCTCGCTGCCGCCGACGGTGATCGTCTGCCGCGCTGGTATCCGGGCGCGCACATCGACATCCATCTGCGCAGCGGGCGAGTGCGCCAGTACTCGCTCTGCGGGGACCCCGACGCGGACTCCTATCGCATTGCGGTGCGGCGCATTCCGGACGGTGGCGGCGGATCGATCGAGGTACACGAGATGCTTCAGGTTGGCGCCACCGTCACGACCAACGGACCGCGCAACGCATTCCCGCTCACGGTTCCCGGCTACGGCTCGCCGGCACGGCGTTTCCGCTTCATCGCCGGCGGAATCGGCATTACCCCGATCCTGCCGATGCTTCATCTGGCGCAGCGCCTCGACATCGAATGGTCGATGATCTACGTCGGACGCAGCACGGACAGCCTTCCGTTCGTCGACGAGGTGATGGGGTTGGGCGACTGCGTCGAGGTGCGCACCGACGATGTTGCCGGTGTGCCGACGGCACAGCAGCTTCTGGGCGAATGTGCCGATGGGACAGCGGTTTACGCGTGCGGACCCACTCCCATGCTGACCGCGATCCGCGCGCGGCTGGCGGGCCGCGACAACGTCGAACTGCATTTCGAGCGCTTCGCGGCACCTCCGGTTGTCGACGGCGAACCGTTCGCCGCAAAGATCGCATCGACCGGCGAGGTCATCACCGTCGGCCCCGAAGAGACGCTGCTTTCGGCGCTCCAGCGTGCCCGCGTGCCGGCACCGTATTCGTGCCAGCAGGGCTTCTGCGGCACCTGCCGGACGCGGGCGCTCGGCGGGCAGGTGGAGCACCGCGACACTCTTCTCACTGAGCCCGAGCGCCATGCCGGGACGATGCTGGTCTGCGTGTCACGCGCTCGCGAAGGCGAATGCCTCACGCTGGACTTGTGATCGCGCGCTCAGCGCTCGCCCGCCTCGCCGCGTCCTTCTTCGGCCTCAAGCTGGGCGACGGCCTGCTCGGTGCGCTTGCGCAGCACGAGCGCGACGGCGATGCCGCCCAGCACAACCAGCACGAGGCCGATCCACGAGAACCGGGACAGCCAGCGCTCGGCGGCCACACCGATGAAGTACACGAGCGCCGTGGTGCCGCCTGCCCAACACAGCGCGCCGCCGGCGTTGGCGGCAAGAAACTGCGGATACGGCATCTTCAGTGCTCCGGCGAGCGGGCCGGCCAGAATTCGCAGCAGCGCGATGAAGCGTCCGAAGAACACCGCCCATACACCCCAGCGGGCGAAAACCCGCTCGCCCAGCGCCACATGGCCGTGGTTGAAATGCCTCGGAAAGCGCGTCGCGAGCCGATCGAAAAGCGCCATGCCGAACCGGCGCCCGATCGTGTAACCGATGGAGTCGCCGACAACGGCGCCCACCACCGCCGCAGCCCCGACCGCAACAGGGTTGACCGCCAGTTCGTGGTGGGACGCAAGCAACGCCGCGCTGACCAGAACGATCTCCCCCGGGAGTGGAATGCCCAGACTCTCGATACCGATGACCCCACCCACGATGAAATAGACGGCGAGCGGTGGGATCGTCTGCAGCAGCGAGTCCACGGTCACGCCGTCAAGAATGCCCGATCGCATCGATGCGCGCGGCACCATGGGGTATGACGCCGCGGAGGACCCGCATCGGCGCGGCGCTGCTCATCGCCGCCGTGGTCAGCTCGTGTGGAGCGCCGCGCGAGGCTGAGCATGGCCACCCCGGCTCGAGCCCACCAACCCAGTCGGCCGTTCACAACGCCGCCGACGTCGCGTTCGCCCAGAACATGATTCCCCACCATCAGCAGGCCGTCGACATGGCGGCGATGGTGCCGACACACACCGCCAACCAGAACATGCACGTGATCGCGGCGAACATCGCCGCCGATCAGCGGGCTGAGATCAAGGCGCTCAATGCGTTGCTCGCGCAGTGGGGTGCGACGGCCGCCAAGGGCATGGGCGGCATGGCCGGCATGGTCGATCAGGCCACCTTGAACAAGCTCAACTCACTGGACGGCCCCGATTTCGACCGGTTGTGGCTCAGCGCGATGATCGGCCACCACCAGGGCGCGGTGACGATGGCGCAGGCTGAACTCGCCCATGGCGAGAATCCCGACGCGATCCACATGGCCAAGCTGATCATCACCGCTCAGCAACGAGAGATCGCCTACATGAACCATCTGCTGAGCAAGCCTGAGTAGCGATCAGGAGGACGCCGCCATCGCCACCTGCGCGTTGAGATCTCCGGTGAGATAGTGCTGCAGCACCGGACTCAAGGTCTCCACGAGCGTCTCACGATCCAGCTCGGTCACCGCCGGCAATTCGACGATGTAACGGCAATAAGACAGACCAAGCACCTGTGAGGTCACCATCGCGGCCCGCCGGGCCGCGTCTGGACCGTTGCCGGACAGCTCGCGAACGAACGCGAGCAGTTGCCCCTCAAAGATATGTCGAAGGTGTTCGGCGGCGGCCGCGTTCGTGCCGGCGGATCGCAGCAGCAACGTGATGAACTCGTCGGACAGCTCGCCCTCCCAGCGGGAGATGTAGTGGCGGGCGAGCAACTCCCCGACGCGGTCACGGGGCAGGTCGCTGGCCTTCGGCAGGTGCAGATCGACGTCGACGGCGGCAGCGAACAGCCCCTCCTTGTTCCCGTAATACCGCATCACCATCGAGGGGTCGATCCCGGCGTCGGCCGCCACCGCCCGGATCGTTGTGGCCTCGTAGCCGCGGCTGGCCAGCATGCGCCGTGCCGCCGTGAGGATCGCCGTCCTGGTCTTCTCGGACCGCTGGGTAAACGCCATACCAACCAGTGTAGGCCAACATCGTTGGCAGATGTCCGATCTGCTCAAAAGTTTGCGAGATGTGGTGCTGTGTGATCCGACGACCATCACGGTCGATGTCGGCGAACAGCACGCCCGGTCCGCTGGGAGTGATTACCGACGCGGCTACGGACTGCCCTCCGGCGATAATTTTGCCGCGGCCTTCGACACCGCCATCGGCGGCGGACGCGCTGAGCATATCTTGCACGAGTTGTTTGGCTCGGCCCCGCGGTCCGCGCAATCCTCTCAGGAAACCGGCAGTGCCGCTGAGTCTTTGGTTGCGCAGCAGCGCCGACGACAGTTGCAGCGACGCGGGCAGAGACCGCGCGCCGTTCCCGAGGAACTGCCGGATCATTGTCGGCAACTCCCAGTAGGCCCGTAACCGGGTGATCTGCCATCCGCTCTCGGTCGCCCGCAAGGCGTAGCGCAATATTGCCGGGATCATCATCCTCACCGACGAAGCCATCGCCACCTCGAGCGTCAGGTCGCGAATGACGCTGGTGTCGGCCACGATGTCGAGATCGGGACGGAATGCGATCTGCCGGGTTCGATGAACGTGTCGTAGAAACGCCCGATCTGCTCATGGCCGATGTGCGGGCGCGAGCCGACAGGGTCTTCGATCCGCCCGTCTTCGGTGAACAGGCCGACCCACCCGGCTCGGTCGTGTGCGGCGGCCGCTTGCGGGGAAAGCTCAACGGCCGCAAGCAGTTCGGCACCGGCCCGCGCCATCGCGACCGTCAGTCCGCCTTGGGGAGCGGAATGCCTTCGCTGGCGGAGAATTCGGCGTCGCTTTGGGTTGAAAGACCCATCGACACCACGCTCCGGTCGAATAAGGCGTCAGTCAGATATGCAAGTGCCACCGCCCAGCTGTTGACGAACCGTGGGATCGCAAAGAGGTGGTACGCGCGGGTCACGAATTTCGCGGGATATCCCGACAGCTGCACGTTGAGCGGATTGGCGACCGCGTAGTGCGGCCCGAGGTCGACGACCAGGCCCATGTTGCGGTGCCGGTACTCCTTCCTGGTGCCGTACCCCAGGCTGGCGGCCACATTGCGGGCGAGCACTTTGCCCTGACGGATCGCGTGCTGAGCCGTCGGTGGGGTGATGGTCCTGGACTGCGTCAAATCGGGAACCGCAGCGGCGTCACCGGCCGAGAACACGTCGGGATGGCCGGGCACCTGTAGGTCGGCCTGCACCTTGAGCCTGCTCTTCTCGGTGGGCAGCCCCAACGTCTCGATGAGTGGCGCAGCGGTGACGCCGGTGACCCACGCCACGGTGCGGGTGTCTACCCGCGAATCATCGCTGAGTACAACGTGGTCCGCGTGGACTTCTTTGAGTGTCAGGCCGAGCCGAACGTCGATGCCGCGGCTGCGCAGTACCCGCATCGCCGCGGCTCCGAGCTTCTCTCCCACCTCGGGCATCACCTGCTTTGCGAGATCGAGGAGCACGAATTTCACCAAAGCGGGATCGAAGCCCATTTGCTTCGCCGTGGCATCAGCCAGCGCACGAAATTGTGCGACCAGTTCGGTGCCCGAGTAGGAAGCGCCGACCACGACGATCGTGCGCCGGCCATTGGCGATTGCCGGGTCATCGTCGATGCACGCAAGCTCTAGCTGCTCCAAGACGTGATCGCGCAAATACAGCGCCTCGGCCGTCGACTTCAGCCCTCGCGCATATGTGGCCAGGCCGGGGACGTCGAACAGGCGTGTTACCGAACCTGGGGTCAACACAAGCCGATCCCACGCCATGGAGAGCGACCGTTGCTCCGGGTCGGTGAACGTCACGGTGTGATTCTCGAAGTCGACCCCGTCGACACGGCCGCGCACGGCGCGGACACCCTTGAGCGTTCCGGCCAGCGGGATCGTGACAAACCGGGCATCGAGGACGCCGCCGGCCACATCGGCCAGCAGCGGCGTGTACAGCATGTAGTCGACGGGCGAGATGATCGTCACGTCTACCGAAGCATTGTGCTTGCGCATCTGTTGTGCCAGCCGCCGCGCGCATTCGAAGCCGGTGAAGCCGCTGCCAACGATTACGACGGAAGTCATTGCCCCCACTGTAACGGCAGCCAAGGCGCGGGGGCATTCCCGCTGGGTTTACCGGCAACACCGCCCTGCTCATTCATCAGCCACAACTCATGATTGTGGCCCTACAACGACGGGACAGCTACTGAAGGCATTCGCGGCGCGAAACCATCAATGGCATGAACACCTTCGCAAACACCGTCACGACACCAAACAACACAATTGCTGACGCTGGGAGCTCCGCTTCACGGCGACGACGCGGTCTGCCACATCGGTGCACCGGCGGAATGCTGCTCGCCGCGGCAGCCGGGGCCATCGCACTCAGCATCGCCGCACCCGGATAGGCCGCCACCGTTGCCACGATGCAGACCCCCAGCGCAACCACGACGGCTGTCGTGGCCACGGCCGCCCCGCACACGCAGGCCGTCGCCTGCAGGAGCCCGTGGCACCGCACGCCGGCGCAGCGCCACCGCTGCCGCGCCCGCTGACGGCCGATCGTCCGCCAGGCATCCGGACTTTTCGGCGTGAGAAGCCGGCATGCCTGGCACAGTGTGTACGTGGCAGTCACACCGGAGGCCAGCCAGCTGCGAACGCCGGAGTCGATCGGATATGCGCTCAAGCGGCTGGTCCTTGGCAAGCCGCTGATCACCGAGCGGCTGAAGACCGAAAAGCTGTCGAATCCCGTTGCGCTCGGTGTCCTTTCACCGGATGCGATCTCGTCGAGCGCCTACGGAACTGAGGAAATCCTGCTCGAGCTGCTGCCGTATGCCGGGCTCGCCGCCTTCACGCTGCTCCTGCCGATCACCGGCGTGATCCTGTTCATCCTGGTTCTGGTGGCCGCGTCCTACCGCCAGGTGGTGATGGCCTACACCCGTGCCGGCGGGTCCTACGTGGTGGCCCGGGAGAACTTCGGCCCCAGGGTGGCGCAGATCGCGGCCGCGGCGCTGCTCATCGACTATGTGGTCACCGTCGCGGTGCAGGTGGCGGCCGGGACCGTCGCCGTGGTGTCGGCGATCCGGCCGCTCGGTCTCTATAGCGCCGAGATCTCGGTCGCCGTGGTGCTTGTGATGTGCTACGCCAACCTGCGCGGGCTGCGCGAGGCGGGACGGCCATTCGCCGTCCCGACGTACTTCTTCACGATCATGATGACGCTAACGATCGTGACGGGGGTTGTCCGCGAGATCTTCTGGGGGCTTCCGGTCTACGACGCCAAGCACATCGTCGGGGCGGTGCCGGTCCAACACGGCAACGGCCTGGTGATGGGCGCCACCATCTTGGTGTTGCTCCGCGCGTTCGCGAACGGCGGCTCGTCGCTGACGGGCGTCGAGGCGATCTCGAACACTGTCAGCGCATTTCGCAAACCCCAGGGCCTCAACGCCCGCCGCGTTCTCACTTGGATGGCCTGCATCCTGGGATTCCTGGTGGCCGGGGTTTCCTACCTCGCTTACGCCACCCATGCCACGCCTTACGCGGCTGGATATCCGTCGGTGCTGTCCGAAGTTGCACGGGCGGTTTTCGGGAACGGCTGGACGGGCAACGTTCTTTACATCCTGGTTCAGGTCGCCACCGCGGCAATCCTGTTCACCGGTGCCAACACAAGCTTCAACGGTTTCCCGACCCTGGCCAGCTTCGTCGCCGACGACCGGTTCCTGCCCCGGCAACTGACGAAACGCGGTCAACGCCTTGTGTTTTCGAACGGCATCGTCGTTCTGACGGTGTTGTCGGTGGTACTTCTGGTGGCCACCCGGGGCTCGGTGAACGCGTTGGTGCCGTTCTACGCGATCGGGGTGTTCACCGGGTTCGCGATGGCCGGTTTCGGTATGACCAAGCACCATCTCACGCACAAGGGACAGGGCTGGCGGCATAAACTGGCGATCAACTTGTCGGCGGGCGTGGTGTCGACGGTCGTGGTCGCGATCTTCGCGATAGCCAAGTTCGCCGAGGGCGCGTGGCTGGTTGTCGTGGTGTTCCCGCTGTTGGTGTTCGTGCTGATACGGCTCAACCGCGAATACCGGGCCGAATCGGCGATCCTGGAGAGGTTTCGCACCAACCGTCCCGACGTGGTGAAATATGCCCGCCACCGCGTCTTCGTGCTCGTCAACTCCGTCGACCTCGCGGTGATCGAGGCGCTGCGGTATGGGCGGGGCCTCCGTGCCGACGAGTTGACGGCAGTGCACTTCGTGATCGACGCCGCATACGCCGCCCGGCTGCGAGACCGCTGGGATCACTACGGCATCGAGACGCCGCTACGGTTGACCGACTGCCCAGACCGCCGGTTGACCCGCGCCGCACAAGAATTGGTGCTTCAAGCCCGGGCGGAATACCGGAACACCAACGTGACGCTGCTCCTTCCGCGACGCAGCTACGCTCCGCTGCTTGGACGCGTGTTGCACGACCGCACCGCGGACAAGATCTCGCGCGCGATCAGCCGGATACCCGACGCGGCCGCGACGATCATCCCCTATGACGTTCAGTCGCGGATTCGTGAAGCCTTCCCCGACCTCTTTGAGGAGCGCGTCACCCGGGGGGTCGCGAAAGTGCAGGCACGGATCGCGCAGCGTGATCAGCGCCAGCTCGAAGACTACGAACACCCCGAGCCGCCCCCGTCTGTGATCACGATCAGCGGGTTGATGCCCGGACACCGGGCAACCGTGGAAGGACGCGTCCGGCAGGTCGAGGAGATGAACACCGACGGCAGGACCCTGCACGTCGTGCTGCTGTGTGACGAGAGCGGCGACCTGAAAGTCACTTTCAGCCCCGGCCACGGCGGAACCGACATCCAACCCGGCCAACTGTTACGGATCACCGGCAAGGCGCGAGGCACGGGCAACCGGCCGGTCTACATGTCCGATCCGCGCTATGAAGTCGTCGAGGAGCGGGACGGAGAGAAGTCGGGCGGAGATTGAGCCCCGGATGCTGTCTGACCCAACCGATGTCGCGCGTCTCGATGCCCGCCCGATATCCAGCCGACGCGCGGTGCTTTCAGGAATTTCACACCTCATTCACAGAGTGCGTCGCGCAGATTCAGTGCCGGGCAGCACATAGCCTAAGCCCTTAGGATCGGCGGGATCCCAGGGTCGCGGGAGAGAGATGAGGCGGGGTCGTGCACAGATTTGTCCGGGTTGCCGTGCTTGTCCTGGCTCTTCTCCCCGCGGGCAGTAGCGTGGCCGTGGCCGACCCGGTGCCGATCGCGGATGTGACGCAGTCCGCGGACACCGATGACGGCTGGCATCTGAGCGCCTCGCTCACGAGGATGACGCTCAATTCGGTTCCCAACATGGCAGCGACCGCCTTCACCAGGGAAGGATTCATCACCGGGAAGGCCTCGGCGAGCATCGACGGCAACGGCAAAGCGCCGGTCAACTCGGGATCGCTGATCCTGGGCGCGCAGCTGGGGTGCCAGATCGACCTCAGCCAGGGTATGAGTCTGGGGCTCGACGCCGATGTCGGGATCGGGTTCGGCTTCGGCCTCAACCCCACTGTCTTCAGCCCAAGCCCCTACGCGGATATCAACCCGAACATCTCGGTGAACCTGCTGCCCGGCAAGATCGACACGCTGGCTCTCGGCAAAAAGGACCTCAAGGGCCGCACCGGAGGGATCACCGTGCACGACGCGCATGTCAAAGTCGACGGGTGCGGCGGCCCGGTATCGGTGCGGCTGTTCACCTACGCGCAGATCAGCACCGACAACGGTGACGACAGCGTCAACACCTACGGGGACATCCTGAACCTATGAGTCACAAAGCGTTGGGCGACCGTTTGCGCACCCGCATCAAGTTGCTGGCGAGTGCGCTCGCCGTTGTCACGCTGGTTGTCGCATCGGTTGGCGTTGCCACCGCCGACACCAACTACGGCCCTGGCAGCAACAACAACAACGGCGGCGGTTCGTCCGGCGGCGGACAGTCCGGCAGCAGCGACGCGTGGCCCCCGAATGGCGACTCATGGCCGCCCTCCGCTGACAGCGGCGGCGGAGGCGGCGGCGGCAAGGGCGGCGGCGGTAACAGCGGCGACGGTGGCGGCGGTGGTGGCGGTGGGGGCGGCTCTAAGTCCTCCGAGTCGACACCAATCGTGATGCCAAATGGTCAGTCGGCACCGTCAACCGCCGCCTCACATATCACGGACCCGTCGCCCCTCGCGTCCAGTAAGCCGGACGGCTCCGATAAGCCCACCGCGTCGGATGCGCAGAAGCCGATCGTCCCAACAGACGCGCCACCGCGCCCAAGCACGACGCCGGCACCGCCGAGCCCGTCGAACCCGCCCTCGCCGATGGGCTAACGGGGATCGACCGGCCTGCCCTGCGCAGGCCATCAACCGTCGGCCCAACCCTCGGGGTCGACCTGCAGCAAAGCTCGTGGCTCAGGCGCGGCTGTAGCTGTAGACAGCGGCGTCGTCGATATCGACCCGCGAACGGTCGGGCAGAGCCAGGACACAGGCAGTCGTGATGACCACCGCAAGGACGATGTAGACGGAGATCGAATACGGGGTTCCGGTTTCGTGCAGCAACCATGTGGCGACTAGCGGCGCGGGGCCGCCGGCGAAGACCGACGCCAACTGGTAGCCGAGGCCTGCGCCGCCATAACGCAGGTGCGTCGGGAAGCTTTCTCCGATCAGCGCGGCCTGCGGTCCGTACTGCATCGCGTGCACGATCAACGACAACACCACCGCAATGAATATCAGCCGCGGCCCGCTGTGGGTTAGCACCGCGAAGTACGGGAACGCGATCACACCGATCAAGATCGCTCCGATGAGATATATGCGTTTTCTGCCGAAGCGGTCCGACAGCTGCGAAAAGGCCGGGATCGCGACGAGTTCGCACAGCGCACCCACCAGGACGGCGTTGAGCACGAACGTTTTACTGAACCCGTGCCGTGAGACGACGTAGATCAGCACGAAGGTGGTGAACAGGTAGAACGGCATCTGTTCGCTGAACCGCAGGCCCGCCGAGAGCAGGATCTCCCGCCAGTGGTGGCGGATCGCGTCAATGACAGGTTCCCGAGCGGTCTTCTGCTGCTCCTGCACCCTGGCGAACATCGGCGTCTCATTGATCTTCAGACGGATCACCAGCCCGACCGCCACCAGCACCAGGCTGGCCAAAAACGGCACGCGCCAGCCCCAAGTGTTGAAAGCCTCGGGCGACAGCGTCGCAGAAAGGAGGGTCATGCCGCCGGTGCCAAGCACCAGCCCGACTGGCACACCCAGTTGGGCGAAACTGGCGAGCAGCCCGCGTTTGCGTTGATCACCCCACTCCATGGCGATCAACACGGACCCGCTCCACTCGCCGCCGATCGCGATGCCCTGGACAACCCGCAGCAGCACCAGCAGCAGCGGAGCCGCGACTCCGATCGCCGACGTGCCGGGCAGAATACCGACGGCGGCAGACGAGATGCCCATGACCAGCAGCGTGACGATCAGTGTCGTCTTGCGCCCAATCCGGTCGCCCCAGTGCCCGAAGATCGCGGCCCCCACCGGGCGCGCGGCGAACCCCACGGCATACGTCGCGAAGGATTGCATTGCGCCCGCGTACGCGCTCGACGCGGGAAAGAACAGGTGCGGAAAGACCAACGCCGCGGCCGTGTTGTAGAGGAAGAAGTCGTACCACTCGATGGTGGTGCCGATCGCGCTTGCGGTCGCGGCGCGCCGCACCTGCACCCGCTCGCCTGCCCGTTCCGGCTCCAAGCTGGAGGTGACCTCACCGTCTCCGACAACCACTGTATTCCACCTCCGGTGACCGATGTCAATTCATAGTGTGAAGCCGGGGAGCGAATTTTGGGTCGGCACTGTGAAAAATACGGTGCAACAGCGAATTCCGACGTGACCTAGAACGGCTGTTGCAGGTACCGCTGAGCAAGTTTCCTGCGTTGAGCCGCGGGCGAGCCGAACAGGGAGCGATTCAGTCCGGCGCGCTTGAGATAGACATGGATGCCGCTCTCCCACGTGTAGCCGATGCCGCCGTGCAATTGCATCGCTTTGCCGACGAGCCCGACCGCCTCGCCGCACACATACGACTTCGCCATCATCGCCGCCTCGGTCGCGTCCGGGCGTCTGTCGGCGACGGCTTTGACTGCGGCGCGGACGAGTTGCCGACAGACGGACACCTGCACAAGCATGTCGGCGCATGCGTGCTTCACCGCTTGAAACGAGCCGATCGGACGGCCGAACTGCTGGCGCACGCCCGCGTAGGACACCGTGGCGGAGAGCATCGCCTCACTCAGTCCCAGGCTGTCGCATGCGACGGCGACGCAGGCCCGATCGAGCAACCCGCGGACACACTCTGTCGGATCGCCGTCGAACCGCCACACCGACGATTCGTCGACGTCTACGCCATCGGCGGCAACGGCGGCCAACCTGCGCGTTTCGTCGAGCACGGGCTGTGCGGTGACAGTCAGCCCGGGCGCGTGCGCCGACACAACGACGATCACCGGCGTGGCGGCGGGATCGTCGGCCAGCAGCAGCAGACGCGGGGCGTCGAAGGCGTCCGGCACGAATGATGACCGGCCATGGATGCGCAAACCACCACCGGATCGTTCGATGTGAAACGGCACGTCGACGTCCGTGCTGCCGTGCTCACCGCTGAGTGCGACGGCGGTCCTGACAGCGCCTGACACAACGTCTTTCAGGATTGCGTCCCGGCCAGCGCCCGGCCGCAGTGACATCAATGTGCCGACGCCGAGGACGGCGCCTCCGAGGTAGGAGCTCCTGGCGGCGGCGCGGCCCATTTCTTCGAGGACGATCGCGACCTCCTCGAACGTGGCGCCCGCGCCGCCCGAGCCCTCGGGTGCCTCAAGGCCGATCCATCCGGCCTGAGCGAGCAACGGCCACGCGACGTCGGCCTCGGCCGGACGGTCCTTGGTGAGCAGGTCGGCGGCCACCGCCCTGAGTTCGTCGTGGATGTCCGCGTACTGGCCCGCCATCAGACTGCGCTCGGTTCTCGCGGCAGTCCCAGGCCGCGCTCGCCGATGATCGTGCGCTGAATTTCACTTGTCCCGCCCGGGATCGTCCACTCCCACGACCCGATGAAATCGAGCATCCACGAATCCGACTCCCACCCGCTCGACATCGGCTTGGCGAGTTGGGTGTGGACGGCGAGCCCGCCGATGTCGGCACCGAAATCGGTCATCCGCTGTAGCAATTCGCTGTAGAACAGCTTGACGATGGACGCGTCGGCGGCTCCGGCGGTCCCCGCCTCAGTGTTTTCCACCAACTCCCGGCACAGGCCGCGCAGGCCGGTGATCTCGGTCTCGAACCGCGCCAACCCATCCTGCACCAGCGCATCGTGGATCGGCCGTCCTCCCCCGGCTCGCGGCCGCGAGCACGCCTGCACGAGCCACCGAAAGCCTGCGTGGCCGAGGCGCTCCGCGAGCTCTAGCATGGTCATCCCACGCTCGGTGCCCAACGTTGCCTGTGCGACTTGCCATCCCTCGTTCTCCGGGCCGACAAGGTTCACCGCGGGGATCACGACGTCGTTGAGGAAGATTTCGCAGAAGTGCGACTCGCCGATGGCGTTTCGGATGGGACGCACGTCGACGCCGGGTGTCTTCATGTCGAGCAGGAAGTAGGAAATGCCGTGTCGTTTCGGCGCGTTCGCGTCGGTGCGGGCCAGCAGCAGGCACCAATCGGCGAACAGGCCACCGCTCGCCCACAGTTTCTGTCCGTTCACGACGTAGGAGTCCCCCTCCTTGCGCGCTGTGGTGCGAAGGCTGGCGAGGTCGGATCCGGCCTCGGGCTCGGAGAAGCCTTGCACCCAGATTTCGCCGTCAAGGATGGCCGGGAGGTGTCGGCGACGCTGCTCGTCGGTGCCGGCCGCGAGCAACGTCGATGCGGCGTGGTGAATTCCGACAAAAGCCAACACGAGCCTGGGCGCGTCGTGCGCCGCGAGTTCCTGATACAAGATGACCTGCTCGGCGACCGCCAGTCCACCGCCCCACTCGCGCGGCCAATGCGGGACCGCGTAGCCGGCCTCGCGCAACTCGGCGAACCACGCCTTCTGGAATCTGACGAACTCGTCGTCGCCTACCGCCGTCTGGGACTCGCGCCAATTGGCGGGGATGTGCGCCTCGCACCAGGTTCGCACGCCGGCACGGAAGTCGTCGAGATCGCCGGACGTCATGTGCGGTTGGACTTCTGCCGCATCCTGAGCAGCCGTTGCCGATGCTCGCCGGACTGCATGGTGACGATTTCGGCGGCGAACCCGGCCTGCATCACACCGCCGAGCACTTGTGACAGGTACATGTTCACGACGCGCTTGGTACCGCGCAGTGCTTCGTCGGGTTGACCGGCGAGGCGCTGTGCGAGTCGGTGCGCCTCCGGCATCAGCTCATCGGGTGCAACCGCTCGGCTGGCCAGGCCGAGCTCGACGGCGGTGGCAGCGGGAATGCGATCGCCGGTGAACAGGTATTCGCGCGATCGCATGATCGGCGTCAGCAGTGGCCACAGCGCGGCGCCACCATCTCCCGCCACCAATCCCACAGCCACATGCGGGTCCGCCAGGTAGGCGGTCTCGGATATCAGAACGATGTCGCACAAAAGTGCGAGGCTACAACCCAATCCGACCGCCGGCCCGTTGACCGCCGCGATCACCGGTAACGGGAAGCGCAACAGCTCCTCGATGATCTGCGCCCCCTCGCGGATGCTCTCGTCCCGGGCGACGGGGTCGTCGAGAAACGTTGTGATCCAACCCAGGTCGCCACCGGCACAGAAGGCGCGTCCGGCGCCCGTCAGGATCGCCACTTTGGCTTCGGTGTCGGCCGCCAGTTGACGCCACACGTTGGCCAGTCCCCAGTGAAGATTCTCGTTGACGCAGTTCAGTTCTGCGGCGCGGTTGATGACCACCGTGCGCACCGGGCCGTCGGCCTCGACGGAAACCTCGTCGGGAAGTTCGTATTTCACTTCCATCACCTGTCGGTGCCGCTGAAGAGTCCGGTCAATCCGCGCCGACCGAGCCGGCGGGCCAACTCGTCACGGGTAGCCGAAAGGCCGAGTGGAAGTCGTCGCAGCGGCTGGCTGTACCGCGACAGCCATGACAGGGTGGTCTCGTCGCAGAATCCCACGGCTCCGTGCAACTGGTGGCAGACCCGGAAGACGATCTCCGCCGCCTCGACGGCCGCTAGCCTCAACGCCAGTGCGTCGTCAAGAGCATCATCGCGCGCGGCCCCGATGCCCCACAGCGCGTACTTGGCGAGTATCTCCAGGCCACTGCGCTCAACCTCAGCGTCGGTCAACTGGAACTGCACCCCCTGAAACGCGGACAGCGGCTGGCCGAACTGCTTGCGCAGGCGGACATGCGCAGTGGTGAGTTCCATCGCGCGATCGAGCATTCCGAGCAGGGTCCAGCAGGGCAGCACCAGTGACAGGGCGACGTCTCGTGCGCCGTTGCTGTCGATGGCCACCAGTTCGAGCGCGGCGACGAAGGCGGGCCCGGTCGCGTACTGGCCCACCACCTCGCTCCGGTGACCGTCCAATGTCACTGCGGCCCAGCACCCCGCCAGCCCGGCCACAACGCCTTCGGGTGTGCCGTCTGCGACGACGATCAGACCGTCGACATCGAGATCGGTGGGTCGTGCCAGCCGCTCGGCCACGGGGTATGGCAGCGCCCAGTAACCCGCGCTGCGGCATAGCGCGGCAGCGGCTTCGGCCGCATCGGGATCCGTGCGGGGGTCGAGCTCGAAGGCGCCCAGCCCGGCCAGGACCGAGGCGACGAGCGATTCGCGGGTATCGGGCTTGGCTTCGGCCTGCTGCACCAGCGCATCGCCACCGGTCGCCTCGAACGCGCGAACGGCCTCCCGCCCATACTCTTTGGCTTCCTCCCCCAGATCCAGGATCATGACGCCGCCAACAGCGCCCGGGAGAGCAGGATGCGCTGCATTTCGATGCTGCCCGACGCAACGGTCGAGGCCTGCGAATAACGCCAGTGATCTTCGACTTCGGCCCGGAAGTACTCAGTCGCGGCGTCACCGCGCGGCACCGCCGCGACAATCTCCATCAGCACTTCGGCGCTGTCCTGGTCCAGTTTCGTGACCGCGATCCGGTACCCGGCCGCGTCTGCGGGCGCTATCCGGCCCGCACTCTGGGCCGACACCACCCGGTAGGCGAGCAGGCGCGCCCGCCGGCAATGGGTCAGCATCCGAGCCCATCTGCCGCGCAACTCCGCGGGAAGGGCCTCCCAGCGGTCGCCGAGTGCTGCCGGCGCGGCCTGAAGCAACCGCTCACACCGCGCGTAACGGGCGATGCCGACGCGCTCGAAGGAGAGCACGTCGGCCACGATCGACCATCCACCGTCCACCTGGCCGAGCACGTCGGCCTCGGTGACCTTCAGGTCGTCGAAGAACACCTCGTTGAGGTGGTGCGGACCCAGCATGGCTCGGATGGGCCTGACCTGGATCGCCGGATCGTCCATCCGCACAAGGAAGATCGTCAAGCCGTGTTGCTTCTTCTCCCCCTTCGACGTTCGGGCGAGCAGGAAGCACCACTGCGCCATCGTGGCGTAGGACGTCCAGATCTTCTGGCCGCTGATCCGCCAGCCGTCACCGTCGCGCCGGGCCGCCGTCCGCAGTGACGCGAGGTCCGAACCGGCCTCCGGCTCCGAAAAGCCCTGACACCAGATCACCTCGCCGCGCGCGATCAGTGGCAGGTGCTTGCGCTGCTGTTCGGGGGTGCCGTAACGCATCAATGTGGGCCCGACCCAATTCACTCCCATGTACTGGGCGCCGCGCGGCTCGTGGTGCGCCCACATCTCCTCGCGCACGACAGTCTGCTCCCAGATAGATGCACCGCCACCGCCGAACTCCTTGGGCCACGACAAACACAGCAGGCCGCGCTCTGCGAGTATCCGGCAAAACCGCTGTGCGGTTTCCAAATCGGCGGGGTCATCCGTGAACGCACCCAGGAAATCACCCGGCACGTTCGATTTCACCAACTCACGCAGCTCGCGGCGAAGTTGCGTGGCCCGCTCACCCATCTCGAAGTCCACGACTTGTTCCCTGTCCCCGGTTCCCGATCCCAAGCCCTACGCGGGTTCCACGTCCGCGGCGGTCAGTCCGATTTCGTCGAGCACCTCCGCAGTATCCGCCCCCAACTCCGGGGCAGGCCCGGCGACCCGGCCCGGAGTGCGCGAGAACCAGGTCGGCACGCCCGGGAAACGCACCGGACCATGCTGGGTCTGCACGGTCTCGAAGAAGCCGACCGCGTTGAGATGAGGATCGTCGAACAGCGCGGCGGGAGTGTGAAGAGGCGCAGCGGGTATCTCGAGCTTGCAGAACAACGTCAACCATTCGTCGGTAGTGCGTTCCTTGAGAGTCTCCGCCAGCAGCGCGTACACCGTGTCGATCTGGCGCGCCCGCCGCTCGAGTGTGGCGTACAGATCGCTTGCCCAGGGCGGCTTCACCGCGTCGATGAACGCCGACCAGTGCTTGTCGTTGTAGATCAGTGCGGCGATGTAGCCGTCGCTCGTGCGGTAAGGCTTGCGATTGGGTGCCACCGTCCGCGGATAGACGGCCGGGCCGAGCGGAGGGTCGAACATGGCGCCATTCGCATGCTCGACCAGCATGAACGACGCCATCGTTTCGAACATGCTGACTTCCACCTCTTGGCCCTCGCCGGTCCGCTCGCGATGGAACAGCGCCATCGTGGTCGCGTACAACGCGGTCAGCCCCGCGACCTTGTCGGCCATGATCGTGCCGATGTAGGTGGCTTCGCCGGTCAGCTGTTCTTGGACGGCCGGTATTCCGCATTCGGCCTGGATTGTGTCGTCGTAGGCGGGACGGTCGCGTTGGGGTCCGCGACGCCCGTATCCGTAGCAGTTGGTGTAGATGATCGCCGGGTTGATGGCGGCCACCTCGTCGTAGCTGAATCCGAGCTTGGTGATCGCCTTCGCCCGCATCGAGTGGATGAAGACGTCCGCGTCCTTTATCAGCCCACGCAGGGCGGTCTTGCCGGCTTCGGACCCCAGATCCAGGACGATGCTCCGTTGCCCCGGTTGACATTGACGAAAACGCCACTCATTCCCGGGGTAGGCCCGACCGAGATGTACCGGGTGTTGTCGCCGTCGGGTGGCTCGACCTTGATCACGTCCGCGCCCATATCGGCCATGATCTGCGTGCAGTACGGCCCCATCACCATCGCGGTGAGATCGACCACCCGCACGCCGACCATTGGGCCGGTGCCGCTGCCGCGGCTAGCCATGGTGTGCCTCTTCTCGGCTTCCCTGTGCGGCCATGCCGAAGCTGTAGCGGATGTGATCGCCGTGCCCGTCGGGAACGACAGGAAACATCAACGGTGCACCCGTGTCACGGATCGCGTCCACGTTATCCGCCACCTCCTCGATTGACCATGACCGGCGATACAGACCCGGGGTCTCCGCGACGACCGCCCTGGCCACGCGGCCGGCGATGGCGACGAGCATCTCCCCGTTGATCGAGCAGGATTCGTGGCAGAGCCAGCCGACGACCGGGGCCACCAGCTCCGGCCTCATCGGCGGGTAGGCCGAAATATCGAGTCCGTCGGCCATTCTCGTCACCGCGGCGGGAACGATGACGTTGGATTTGACGCCCTCGGCGGCGCCTTCCAGCGCGACGACATTGGACAGGCCGATCACGCCGGCCTTCGCGACGGCGTAGTTCGCGACGTCGTGGTTCCCGTACAGTCCGCCGATCGAAGAGGTCAGCACCACCCGGCCGTAGCCCGCCTCGCACATGAGGGGAAACGCCGGCCGCACGACGTGGAAGGCGCCCCGCAGATGCACATCCACGACCGCGTCGAAGTCCTCGTAGCTCATCTCCTTCAATGAACCGCGGCGAATGTTGCCGGCGTTGTGGATCAGGATGTCGAGGCGGCCGAAGTGGTCGAGCGCAGCCTCGACGATCGCCTGTCCGCCCGCAGCGGTGGCGACGGAGTCCGCACACGCGACCGCCTCACCGCCCGCGTCCCGAATCCGCCCCACCACGTCGTCGGCGGGGCCGGCGTCGACCCCGTCCCCGGTCAGGCCGCCCCCGGGGTCGTTGACGACGACTTTCGCGCCCTTCGACGCCAGCAGCAGGGCGTAGGCGCGGCCGAGTCCCCGGCCGCCGCCCGTCACGACGGCTACCCGATCGTCGAATCTCAGCTCAGGCATTCATGTTCCGAGGACGAGGCCATCCAGATCGCCCTTGTCGCGCCATTCCTTCAACAGGTCGCCAAAGGCATAGAAACCCGGGCCGTAAGGCTCGCCGAGGTGTGACCGGATGCCCTCCCCTTCAGCGGCTCCGCCGCCGCCGCCTTCGTTGTTGTAATAGCCGGGCGTACATTCCTGCTCGAATTGCGCGTTGGACACTGCGGTCTCGCGAATGCTCTTGCACCAGTCGTCTTGAGCGTCTTGGCTGGGCTCCACGGTGGTGGCGCCCCGCGCAAGCGTTTCGGAGATGAGGTAGGCGATGTGCTCGCCCTGCAGCTCGTAGTTCGCGGCGATGTTGGCCGAAATACCCACCTGTGTGAAGCCGGTGTAGAACTGGTTGGGGAACCCGCGGCTGGCCATCCCGTGGAGCGTCTTGTAGCCGTCGCGCCAGTAGTCGAACAGCGACAGCCCGTCCCGACCCTCGATCGCGTCGATCGAGTAGCGCCTGCTGATCTCGGTCGTGATCTCAAAGCCGCTGGCGTAGATGATGCAGTCGACTTCGTACTCAACGCCGTTGGCGACAAGCCCCTTCTCCGTGGCCCGCTCGACACCCTTCGACGCCGATACATCCACCAGCGTGACGTTCGGGCGGTTGAACGTCGGCAGATACTCGTCATTGGAGCACGGGCGCTTGCAGAGGAACCGGTAATAGGGCTTCAGCGCCTCGGCCGTTTCCGGGTCGTCGACGGCGCTCTCGACTCGGCGCCGCAGCCGCTCCATGATCTTGTAGCTTCTTCTTCCCGCAGGGCCACGAACTGTTCGGGGGTCAGCGACGCGGGATCGTCCAACGCGAGGACGCGGGCGGCGGTGTTACGACCGAGTTCGGTCCAGAAATCGCAGACCAGGTCCGGCTGGCCCAGCGCCATGCCTTCGAACGTCCAGCCGTGGAAGTTGCGCTGCCGCTCCTTCTGCCAGCCCGGCTTCAGCGATTTCACCCACTCTGGATCGGTCGGTGCGTTGCCGCGCTCGTCGACGGTTGACGGCGTGCGCTGGAAGACATAGAGATGCTTGGCATACCGACCCAGGAAGGGCACGACCTGAACACCCGTTGCTCCCGTGCCGATCAGCGCGACGCGCTTGTCGGCGAGCTTGTCCAGTCCCCCGTTGGAGTCCCCGCCGGTGTAGGAGTAGTCCCAGCGTGACGAATGAAAGCTGTGCCCCTTGAAGTCTTTGATGCCGGGGATGCCAGGCAGCTTCGGCCGGTGGAAGGGACCAGAAGCCATCACGACGAATCGCGCACGGATGTCGTCGTCTCTGTTCGTGCTGATCCGCCAGCGCTTGATCTCATCGTCCCAGCGCAGGTCGCGGACCTGCGTGGAGAAGATCGCGGAATCGTACAGTCCAAAATGCTTTCCGATGCGCCGGCAATGCTCGTAGATTTCCGCGCCATCCGCGAACTTCTTCGACGGCATGAAGTCAAGCTCTTCGAGCAGCGGTATGTAGCAGTAGGATTCGTTGTCGCATTGGATTCCGGGGAAGCGATTCCAGTACCAGACACCGCCGAAGTCGCCGCCGAGCTCGATGATCCGGACATCCTCCACGCCCGCCTTCTTCAGGTAAGCGGCTGACAACAGCCCCGCGAAACCTCCGCCCAGGACGGCGACATCGATGTCCGCCGATATCGGATCGCGAACGGGCGCGGGCGTGTGGGGGTCGGTTTCGTAGTAGCCGGCGAATTCGTCGGTGAGTTCGACGTATTGCTTGGAGCCTTCCCCGCGTAGCCGCTTTTCGCGCTCGTGTTGGTACTTGGCGCGCAGGACCGCGATGTCGAAGTCGTCAGGCGTCTCGCTCGGGCCGCAGTTGGCGCTGGGAGCGGTCATGCGAGCGCGTTCTCCGGAAGCGCGGCCAGGTGCAACCGCGCGTCCATCTGGTGTACCGCGGGCAGCACCTCCTCGGCGAACAGCCTCGTGCTCTTCATCGCGTCGTCGTAGGGCATCGTGCCGAATTGCGGGACGATGGTGACCTCCGAGAACGAGCAGGCCTGCTGGGCGGCCTTGAGCCGGTTGAAGACTTCCTCCGGAGTGCCGATCAGAAGGTTCGACGCGTGATACCCGGGGGTCTTTTGCGCGGGGGGCTTGCCATCACCGGTCACGGCCGAGGCCAGCACGGCGGTCGCGCTGGCCTCCCGCGCGGCGTAGGCCTCATATCCCTTGACGCCCTTGAAGTTGGACGCGTCGGCGAAGCCGTAGTGGACGGTGACGTCGCGGTTGGCCGTCCAGATCCACTCTTCGGTCTTCGCGACGTCGTCCGGGTCGGCAGTGCAGTACATGAACATGACGTTCTTCGGCTGGCACGGCGGCAGGCCTTCCTCCTTGCGGAAGATGTTGACCTTCTGGACTTCTCGTCCGGCGTCCTCGATCGGTTTGTTTCCGACGAACAGCGGCACCATCCCGCGCCGGGCCAGGATCTCGAGGGATTCGGGGGTCGAGGACGAGCTGTAGATGCGCGACAGCAGGTCGTCGCTCTGCGGCCGCGGGCGCAGCGACATCTCCGGCACCTTGAAGATTTCACCGTCGTAGCTGAATCGCTCCTGGCTCAACGCCAGCTCCAGGATGTCCAGGGTCTCGTTGAAGCGCTGTCGGCTCTCCTCGCGCGGAACGCCGACGGCGTCGAACTCGCCCTTCGACACGCCGCGCCCGATCCCGATCGTCGTGTACCGGCCGTTCGAGAGGATGTCCAGGTAGGCGATCTGGTGTGCGAGCCGGACGGGGTGCCACCACGGGGCGACGACAACGAACGTGCCGAGGTTGATGCGTTCGGTGCGGCCGGCGAAGTAGGACAGCGCCTGAATCGGGTTGGGCGTCATGCCGTATGGCGTGCCGCAGTGGTCGGGCAGCCAAACGCCGTCGAATCCGAGCGGCTCGGCCAGATCGCCGATCGCCAGCGTTGCCTGGACGCACTCCCAGTCGGGAACCTCTGACGGGCGGCTGAACTCCCCGCTCAGCACGCGTTCCCAGTCTCGGGAGTTGTGGGAACCGAGCCCTATGTTGCACTTCATCGATCGCTCTCCTTCGTCAGCTCTTGCGGGACGCCAGTTCCCATGTACTTGGCGAGGTTTCGGTGCAGATTGGCGGTGCTGCGCTCGCGATACGGGTTGGGTTTCGTGCCGGGGAAGCCGAGCGATTTCATGCCCTGTTGCACCGCGGCCATGTTGGAGAAGTCCTGCGGTAGCACGCTGAGCCAGTTCGGGTCACCCGCCGGCGTGTACACCCATTCCGTCTGTGGCGCTTCACCTTCGGGGTAGAGCTCGTATACGGCGACTTCGAAGATGCATTTGTCCGGGTTGTAGCCGTGGGGCCGGGCGCTGTAGCACAGCGCGCTGGTCACACCCTGCCCGATCTGGAAGTTTGGGAAGATCTGCCACGCGGTGCCGCTCCTGCCCAGATGCTCGGGGTCGATGGTCGGCCAGATCACCCCCCGGGCGGCGTCGTCGCGACGCGCGGAGGACAGCCAGTGCTCGAGCACCTTGTCGGGCGGCGTGTCGTCCGGCAGCTCGTCGACCAACCGGACCGCGGCATCCACGAGCGTCTGGGTGGTGGTGGCGTTGGTCTCCTGCATCGTGTAGAGCTGCATCTCGGCGGTCGAGACGCGGGGGTCGGCCCCGGCGCCGAGCCGGATCTTCGACTTGGTTTCCTCCAGGTCCTTGGGCGCGTCATACCCGATGTTGCTGTGCTTGCCCTGCGTCTTGGCCCAGCCCCGGAACTCGCCGAACTTGTTGAACTGTGGGTGCGTCGCGGCGACGTGGTAGGTCTCGTTGAAGGCCTCCATGGCGACCTTCCAGTTGCAGTCGAAGTGCAACCACCTGCGCCACTTGCAGCGCATGTTCTGCAGCCCGAAGGGATCGAGCATGCTCGCGGCGGGTTCGAGATATTCACGCAGGGGCTCGCACTGGGGGTCCATGTTGATCCAGATCCAGCCGCCCCAGGTGTCGACGTTCACCGTGCCCAGATGGGTGTTCTCGGGTGTCAGCGCGCCCTGCCAGTCCGCCTGCTCCGGCACGTTGATGCACGCACCGTCGAGGCCGTACGTCCACCCGTGGAATCCGCACACGAAGGATTTCCTGGCGCGACCGCAGGCGTTCTTTTTGCCGCCCGGAGTGTCGATGAGCCGGCGCCCGCGGTGCATGCACACGTTGTGGTGGGCGGTGATCCGGTCGTGCGCCGTGCGCACGACGATGATCGAATCGTCGAGGATGTCGTAGGTGAGGTAGCTGCCTACCTCGGGAAGCTCTTCGACGCGCCCGACTTGCTGCCACACCTTCCGCCACAGCTTGTCGCGCTCCGCGCGGGCATAGTCCTCGGAGAGATAAGCGTCCACCCCGATCGTCACCGGGCCGGCCAGGTCCTCAGCCGCTTCGGGATTGGTGCGGTTGTCCGGTCCGCTCATTCACATCCTCCTTATGGCCGCTCTGAAGGACTCGTCCTTGAGAAAGAGAGACGTGTTGTCGGCGTCGAGATGGGTCCACTTGAGGTCCAGGCCGCCGTCCACGAGAAGCGTCTGGCCGGTGATGTAGCCGGACAGGTCTGACAGCAGGAAAAGGATCGCGCCGGCGATCTCCTCCGGGCGGCCGCGACGCCCCATCGCTATCGCGCGACGATCGCGGTCGGGGTCTTTGTCCACGTAGGTCCGCGATGCCGGGGTCTCGGTCACCCCGGGCACCACGGCGTTGACCCGGATGTTGTCCAGGGCCAGTTCGACGGCCATCGTGCGGGTCATCGCCGCGACCGCCGCCTTCGCGGTCCCATACGCGATGTGAAAAGGGGCCGAGTTCATGCCGCTGATCGACGAGAGGGAAACAATCGAGCCGGAACGGCCCTGCGCCTTGAGTTCGGCAGCGATCGCCTGGCTCATGAAGAACGCTGTCTCGAGGTTCTGTGTGAACAGGTCACGCCAGTCGGCGCGGGTGACCCGCGTCGAGGGCATCCATGTCGATGGCGCCGCGCCGCCCGCGACATTGACCAGCCCGTGGAGATCGCCCTCGGTGCGCCGCACCTCCGCCACGGTCGCGGCAACGCCGCCGTCGGTCGATGCGTCGGCTGCGACCGGGACGATCGACATACCCTGCGCCACCAGGGGCCCGATGTGTTCGTCGAGATTGCCCTTGGACCGACTGACCGCGATCACGGTCGCACCTGCCCGAGCAGCCATGCAGGTGACGGTGGTGCCGATGCCGCCGCCGCCGGCGCCTGACACAACGACGATGCGGCCGTCGAGGCTCAGGAGATCCTGTTCCATAACCCGCTTTCACTGGCCGTCGCGGACTTCACACACCGCATATTGTCCGGACAAGATAGTCTCATGTACGTATTGGAGAACATGATTCTCCACAGGTGACTCGTGCGTCAAGGGCTGTCCCGGATCGAATTGTCGCTATTGTCTGGACCAGCACTGCTTGCTATCGTCCGAGCGTGACGGTCGGAATTCCAACGTCGAGCCACGTCGGCCGCTACGCGGTCGCACCGCCGCCCATTCTCGCCGAAGGCTGGCGTATGGAAAGGCTTACCGCGCCCAGCCGACTCTTCGGCGCCAACGGCCTGCGCACTGGTCCGGACGGGCGGATCTACGTGGCGCAGGTGAGCGGCAGCCAGATCAGTGCGCTCGATGTCGCGACCGGTCACTTGGAGACCGTCAGTGCCAAGGGCGGCGACATCATCGCGCCCGACGACGTGGCCTTCGACCCACGCGGCAACCTCTATGCCACCGAGGTCATGGACGGACGCGTCAGCGTTCTCGACACCGGCGGCCGAGCGCGGGTGCTGCGCGACGATGTCCCTTCGGCGAACGGCATCACCGTCCACCAGGGGCGGTTGTTCATCGGCGAGTGCCGGGAAGGGGGCCGCCTGCTCGAACTCGACCTGGCCGGCGGCTCGCCGCGCGTGTTGCTGGAAAACGTGCCGTCGCCCAACGCAATGGAGGTCGGTCCCGACGGCCTGTTGTACTTCCCGGTGATGGGCGCCAACGAGATCTGGCGGATCGATCCCGAAGGCGGTGCGCCCGAGCGGGTTGCCGGGGACCTGGGCGTCCCGGATTCGGTGAAGTTCGATTCCAACGGCCGCATCGTCTCCACCCAGGTGCACAGCGGACAGGTGCTGCGCATCGATCCCCGCACAGGCGAGCGCACCGTGCTCGCCACCCTGAACCCGGGCTTGGACAACTTGACCTTCGTTGACGATCGGCTGTTCGTCTCGAATTTCACCGGAGAGATCACCGAGATCCGCGCCGACGGAGAAACCAGGATAGTGTTGCCCGGCGGCCTGAACTGGCCGCTGGACCTCGCGGTGGGCGACGACGGCGACCTGTACATCGCCGACGGCACCTACTTCTACGTCCTTCGTCCCGGCGCGACCTTGCGGACCGTCGGGATGCTGTTCACGCCGGGCTATCCCGGCTTCCTGCGCGGTCTGGCACCAGCCGGCGCCGGCGAGTTCGTTGTCACCACGTCGGGCGGTCAAATCTCCCGCTATCGGCCCGCGAGCAACGAAAGCGACGTTCTCGCCGACGGATTCGATCAGCTGTACGGCGTGGCGATCGCCCCGAACGGCGCAGTGGTGGTCGCTGAACTCGGGAAGGGACGCGTGCTCTCCATCCGCTCGGGGCACATCGAGGTGTTGGCGTCCGGCCTCCACGACCCGATCGGCGTGGCGATTGCTCCCGATGGCGCTCCGCTCGTCGCGGAAGCGGGCGCCGGACGGGTGGTCAAGATGACGGGGTCGGGTGCCGAAACGGTGCTGGACGGATTGAGCCGCCCGCAGGGCATTCTCGTGCGCGACGGGCTGCTGTATGTCGTCGACGCCGCCGCCAAGGCACTCGTCGCATTCGATCTCGAAACCAAGGCACGGCAGACCATTGCTTCGGAGTTGCCGGTCGGCGCACCGCCGGGCGTTGTTCCCAAGCCGTTGCGCGGAATGCCGCCGTTTTCAGGTCCGCAGGGCCCGTTCGCGGGTATCGCCGCCGGGCGGGACGGCACGCTCTACATATCGGCCGACGCGGACGGCAGCGTGCTGGCGATCCGCCGTTCATAGGGGTTGCACCGCATGTCCGAGACCACATCAGGCGACCACCGCTACCTTCAGGTGGCGCGTGCGCTGCGCAAGGACATCGTGGACGGGATCTATCCGGTCGGTTCGCAACTGCCGACAGAACACGAGCTCTGTCAACGGTTTTCGGTCAGTCGCTACACGGTCCGGGAAGCGTTGCGGCGCCTGCGTGACGACAACCTCGTCTCGTCGCGTCCGCGGGCCGGCACCCTGGTCGTTCCCCGAACCACGTCGGATTCCTACGACGTCATGTCGATCAACGACCTGGTGGCCTTTGCGATCGATGCGCGATTCGCCATCGAGTCGATCGTGATGGTCACGATCGACGACGAACTCGCCTCCCGGACCCAGCTCGGCAAGGGCGAAGAGTGGCTGGCGGTCCGCGGTTTCAGGCAGACCGAAGGCGCGGAATTCCCGCTGTGCTGGACCGAGTACTACATCAACCGCGCCTTCGCCGCGGTGGGCAGACTCCTGCAACGCCACAGCGGACCCATCTTCCCGTTGATCGAAGACCTGTTCGGCCTGCGCATCGTCGAGGTTCATCAGGAGATCGCGGCCGTACTGATCTCGCCCGCACTGGCAGTCGGCCTCAGGATCGAGCCAGGAACACCGGCGCTGGAGGTGCACCGGACGTACAAGACGTCCGACGGTGAGGTCGCCCAACTCACGATCAACACTCATCCCGGCGCCCGTTTTCGTCACTCGATGACGATGCGGCGCATGAGGGGCTAGGGTCTGTCCGACGGGGGCGCCGTGCCGACAGACGTGAACAACGGCCGAAAATCCATCGGCGGCCGATGGGTTCGGTGGGACGACGGTCGCGCGGCCGACGCCTACGCCCGCGGATTGTGGATCCGCGGCACACTGGCCGACTCGCTGCGCGACGCCGCGCGACACACGCCTGACCGAGTGGTGCTGGTCGACGGCGATCGCCGTCTGGATTGCGCGACCCTCGACGCCGACGCATCGACGCTGGCTCAGGCGCTGATGGCCCGGATGCCCGCCGGCAGCGTGGTGTCGTTCATGCTGCCGAACTGGCACGAAGCCGCCGTCGTCTACCTGGCGGCCACACGCGCCGGAATGGTGGTGAACCCGATCCCGCCTTCCCTGCGGGATCGTGAGCTCCTCTTCATCCTGCAGGATGTGCAGAGTCGGATGGTCTTCGCTCCGTCCCGCGTGGGCAAGCAAGACTTCGCATCGATGCTGAGCCGCGTTACAGCCCAGATGGACTCGCCCCCGGAAGTCGTCGTGCTCCGTGACGAGCATACCGATCACACGCGATTTGCTTCCCTGCTCGCGCAGAAGGAAGGCCAAACCACATTTCCCACGCTCGACCCCGACGCCGTGAGAATGATCCTGTACACATCGGGGACGACGGGCCGCCCGAAAGGCGTTCTGCACAGCCATAACTCGATCCATGCGCTGATCTGCCAGATACGCGACCACTGGATGGTCGAGCCGGGCGACAGATTTCTCGTGCCGTCGCCGATCGCGCACATCGGTGGTTCCATCTACGCGTTCGAATGCCCATTGCTGCTGGGCACGACCGCGGTCCTGATGGACCGGTGGGACGCGGACGACGCCGTGACCCTGATGGTGTCGGAGCGGTGCACACACATGGCGGGAGCAACGCCGTTCTTGGAGCACCTACTCGCCGCGGCGGAGCGCGCAGGCACAAGCCTGCCCTACCTGAAGGTGTTCATCTGCGGCGGCGCGTCTGTGCCGCCGTCGTTGATCCGCAGAGGGGCTGCATACTTTGAACGGGCCGCGGTGACGCGGGTGTACGGATCCACGGAAGTGCCGGTGACAACCGTTGGCGCGACGGGGCGTGGCGACACCGACCACGCCGCAGACACCGATGGACGTGCAGGCATTGCCGAGATCCAGCTCACCGACCTCGACGCCGCGCGTTCGGACGCCGGCGAAATCCGTGCCCGCGGGGCGCAGATGCTGGTCGGCTATCTGCATCCCGAAGACGAAAGCGAATCATTCGATGCCGACGGCTATTTCCGGACCGGAGATCTCGCCCGCTGGGTCGACGACAACTACCTCGTCGTCACGGGCCGCGCAAAGGACATCATCATCCGCAACGGCGAGAACATCTCGCCGAAGGAAGTCGAGGACATCCTCGTCGGCCATCCCGGCATCGCCGAAGTGGCGATCGTAGGTCTGCCCGATGCCCGCACCGGAGAGCGGGCCTGTGCCGTGATAGTTCCCAAGGTTTTGCCGGGTCCCGACATCGCCAGCTTGCGGCCCTTTTTGGAAGGCCACGGCGTTGCCACATTCAAAGTGCCTGAGCAAGTCGTGATCTGGGAGGAGTTGCCGAAGAACGACGCGGGGAAAGTACTCAAGCACCAGATCCGAGCAACGCTTACTGATGATGTGCACACGATGGACGGGTGAGGATGCAAGTAGCGATCGTGACAGGCGCAAGCGGTGGCATCGGCTTCGGTTGCGCGGCAAAGCTCGCCGAGATGGGGATGGCGGTCTTGGGGACCGGGCGCAATGAGGCCAGGCTCGCCGAGTTGGCGAAAGCGATCGATGATCCCGATCGCGTTGCCACGCTTGCGGTCGACCTGACCGATGACGACGCGCCGACACGGATCGTGGACGCGGCCGTGCACCGATGGGGTCACATCGACTTTCTCGTCAACAGCGCCGGTGTCGGCAGTCCCAAGCCCCTTCACGAAACCGACGATGAGACGCTGGATTACTTCCTGGGTTTGATGTTGCGTGCGCCGTTCCGATTGACGCGTGAGGTGCTGCCGCACATGCCGCCCGGCTCGGCGATCATCAACGTGACGTCGACGTTCGCGGTCGTGGGCGGACTTCGGGGGGGCGCCTACAGCGCGGCAAAAGGCGGTCTGACGGCGCTCACCACCCACATCGCATGCCAGTACGGGTCGCAGGGAATACGTTGCAACGCGGTGGCTCCGGGGGTGACGCGGACGCCGATGGTCGAGCAGCGGCTGAAGGACGAGCGCTTTCGCAGACTCAACGTCGAGATGACGCCGCATCAGCGCCTGGGCACGGTCGATGACATCGCCGGCACCGTGGCGTTCTTGTGCTCGCCCGGGGGCAGCTTCATCAACGGTCAGACCATCGTGGTCGACGGTGGCTGGAGTTCCACGAAGTATTTGTCGGACTTCGCGCTGACATCTGACTGGACGCCCCGGTGAACCTCTTCACGATCCTGGACCAGACCGCGGCGCGCTTTCCCGATCGCGGCGCGCTCTATCACGGGCGGCGCCGAATCTGCACATGGCGAGAACTGCGCGAGCGCGCGTTGCGCCTCGCGACCTCGCTCCGACAGCAACACGGTCACGGCGCGCGGATCGCGATCGCGAGCCAGAACCGGCCGGAGGTCGTCGAACTTCTCTTCGCGATCTGGGCCGCGGAGTGCGTCGCGGTCCCGATCAACTACAAACTGCATCCCCGGGAGATGGCCCAGATCGTCGAGGATGCCGGTGTATCGCAGGTCTTCGCCTCGCCGAAGATCGCCGCCGAACTCGATTCGGTTGCCGATGTTCCGATCGAAACCCTTGGCACCCAGCGGTACTCGCACCGGCTCGCGGTCGCGCCCGCGGACCCACCCTGCACGGACGCGTCGACGCTGGCTTGGTTGTTCTACACGAGTGGTACGACCGGCCGATCGAAGGGCGCGATGCTGACGCACCGCAACCTGATGGCGATGACGGTCGCTCATCTGGCGGACATGGATGACCCGAATGCGGACTGCAGCCTCATCCACGCCGCGCCGATGTCGCACGGCTCCGGCCTCTACATCGCACCCTATGTGCTGCGTGGCGCCCGACAGGTGGTGCCGGAATCGGGTGCCTTCGATCCCGCCGAGTTCCTGGATCTGTGCGAGCACCATTCGGGTTCCAGCGCCTTCCTCGCGCCGACGATGGTCCAACGGCTGGTTGAGACGGGCCGCGGTCGGCCGCGCAACCTGCGGATGATCGTGTACGGAGGCGGGCCGATGTATGTCGAGAGCCTGAAGAGGGCGATGGCATTGTTCGGCCAGGTGTTCGCCCAGATTTACGGCCAGGGCGAGTCGCCGATGACGATCACGGGTCTGCGCCGCGCCGACCACGAGGCCGCCGACGATGCGATCCTCGGCTCTGTGGGGTACGCCCGCTCGGGCATGGAGGTCGCGGTCCTGCGAGACGACGGCACGAGGGCAAGTGCCGACGAGGTCGGTGAGATCGTCTGCCGCGGTGATGTTGTCATGTCGGGCTACTGGAACAATCCTGGCGCCACCGCCGACACCCTCAAGAACGGTTGGATGTACACCGGCGACATCGGCTCGTTCGACGCACGCGGGTACCTCACGCTGCGCGACCGCTCGAAGGACGTCGTGATCAGCGGCGGCAGCAACATCTATCCCCGCGAGGTCGAGGAAGCGCTTCTCGAGCACGCGGGCGTTGCGGAGGCGTGTGTGGTGGGCGCCCCCGACGCTGAGTGGGGCGAGGTCGTGGTCGCGTTCATCGTCGGCTCAGCCGACGCGGCCGCGCTGGACACGCATCTGCTGCAACGCATTGCGCGGTTCAAGCGGCCCAAACGCTATGAGTTCGTCGATGAGCTGCCGAAGAACAGCTACGGCAAGGTGCTCAAGCGGGAACTGCGAAATCGGTTGGCGGCCAAGTCTGTCGTCGAGCCGCCTTACTCTGGCGTTTCGAAGTGACGGCGGATCCCCGCCAGCATCGTGGTGTGCGCCTTCACCGCCTCGCGGATCGTGACGCCGGCCAGCGGTCGAGGCGCCGATATCCGTAGCCGCTCGATGACGCGGGTCCCGCTCTCGATTCGCTCGAATGTCACGGTGCTGTCCAGGCGCACGCGCGGGCGCTGACGCGCCTCGGCGGTCACGTCGCCCACTACGGGTACGCACAACCGCGCCGAGTAGCTCGTCGGAATCGTCAATACTCCGAGCGGGATGCGATCACGAATCCGATAGGTTTGGGCGTATCCATCCGCGCTTTCGGTTCGCGCGATTGCGCGCACCGAGACGATGAGCGGGTGGACGATACGCATGTTGTTCAGGTCCACGTAGAAACTACGGACCGCATAAGGCGCCGCCGGCACGTCTTCGGTCAGCGTCCGCTCCGCGCGGACGATCCACCAGCTCACGAACGACAAACCTAGCTGGCTGCCAACGGCGACACCACCGATGGGTCGTCACCCTCGGCGGCAGCCGATAGAAAGATCTCCCGACGCTAAACGGGCGCGGTTGTCCGAAATCTGTCGCGGTACGCCTTCGGTGAGACACCAAGGTGAGTCACGAAGACACGCCGGAAAGTTTCCGCGCTGCCAAATCCGGTGAGTCGCGCGGTCTCGGCGACGCTGCGTCCGGCCTCCAACGCGGCTCTCGCCGCGTCGATTCTGACCATTTCGACGTACTTGGCAGGCGTGGTTCCCAGTTCCGAGTGAAACAGCCTGGTTAGTTGCCGTGT
This sequence comes from uncultured Actinomycetota bacterium, assembly GCA_963811535.1. GTDB lineage: Bacteria > Actinomycetota > Actinomycetes > Mycobacteriales > Mycobacteriaceae > Mycobacterium. The sequence goes on from CAWERF010000007.1 coordinate 927,389, forward strand.
GCTCAATGCTCCATGCGCCGCAAGGCTTTTCACGCTGTGATCGCCCGCGGGATCTGCCGCGATCGCATCGGTGACAGCGCGCAGAGCCGATTGCGGCGGCGGGTCAGCCTCGACCAGGACCGAGAACTGCGATTGTCCCCCGGCGCGCTTGAGATAGACGACCAGCGAACGCGCCACGTCACGCACCAGCGCGGCGCCGTAGTCGTCCTCGACCAGCGCCAAAGCCAGGTCTATTCCAGACGACACCCCGGCAGACGTGAAGACATCGCCATCGCGGACAAAGATCGCATCCGGCTCCACGGTCACATCGGGGAAGGCGCGTGCAAGCAGCCTCGCGTGTCGCCAATGTGTCGTCGCTCGCCGCCCATCTAGTAGGCCGGCCTGAGCCAATATGAAGGACCCGGTGCAAATGGATGCCAACCGGCGAGTTCGGGATGGCAGGGTTTTGAGCGCTTCGATGAGTGCCGGATCGATCGGCCGGCCGACGAGGTTGTCGCCACCGGCCACCAGCACCGTGTCGGCGGACGTGATCGACGCGATGCTGTCCGACACCGCGAAGCGCGCCCCGATGGAGGTCGTCACATCGCGGCCGTCGACCGACGCGATTTTGAGCTGGTATGCCGCTCCGAATCGATTGGCCTCTGCGAAGACCTCTGCCGGACCCGCCGCATCCAGCAGCTTCATGCCATCGAAGACGACGATCACCACCACACGCTGACCGCTGATCACGGCACCATTGTGTCGTAATTTGGGGGAAATGTGGCTGATCAGACATGCCTCGATCGACCACCCAAGACTTCACACTGGCTGGAGAAAGTTCCCCATCGAGGAGGTACGCCATGTCGACCCGGTCAACCATCGCCGAGATCGTCATCCCCGACACCCGGCTGGTGCGCGATGTCACCGAGTTCATTCGCGAATCGGAGGATGACTTGCTGTTCCATCACTCCCGGCGGGTCTTCCTTTTCGGTGCGCTTCAGGGTCGGCGCCGGGGGCTTGAACCGGATATGGAACTGCTCTACGTCGGGGCAATGTTTCACGACATTGGGCTCACCGAGCCGTACCGCACGTCGACGCTGCGGTTCGAGGTCGACGGCGCGAACGCGGCGCGTGACTTCCTGCGCCAGCGTGGCATCGATGAAGACACAGCCCGCAAGGTCTGGCTGAGCATAGCCCTTCACACCACGCCGGGCGTGCCTGAATTCCTCGAGCCCGAGATCGCGTTGGTCACTGCCGGCGTCGAGACCGATGTGTTGGGCATCGGCCGCGATGATCTGTCACCGGAAGCGATTCATGCAGTGACAGCCGCGCACCCGCGTCCGGACTTCAAACGTCGGATCTTGCAGGCCTTCGCCGATGGAAACAAGCACCGCCCGCGCAGCACGTTCGGCAACGTCAACGCCGACGTGCTGCAACACTTCGACCCTTCGTTTGTTCGGGACGACTTCGTCGAGATCATCCTCAACAGCAGCTGGCCCGAATAGAGGCGTCCGATTGTCGGGGTTCATCGCGGGTAGAGCCGTGGCACGTTCACCACGATGGCTTGCCGCGTGCTACGGGCGATCACTATCTCTGCTGTCTCGTTCGGGTGCGGGTTCTCTTCCCTGTGCGGAACGTAGGGAGGGACAAAGACGTAGTCGCCGGGGCCAAGCGTGGTAGCGCCGCTGCGGTTACCCGAGAAGCCCGATGACCTCCCGAATTGCGGCACCTGACAGGGCTGACTTGGATAGGAATGCCACCGCCGGGCTTGTCGCGATCATTTCTGCGAAGTCTTGCTCGGCGTGGGCGGACATCAATATCACCGGTGGTGTCGCCCCACGTGTCGTCCGGTCGAGCTCTTCGACAAAGTCGAAACCACACTCCTTGCCGAGGTCTATATCGACCAGTGTCACGTCCGGCTGCAATGCTTCGACGCACTCCAACCCATCTTTGACCAACTGTGCCACGCCGACCACGATGATTCCCTGGCGCTCAAGCAACTGTGTTGCCGCGTCAAGAAAATCCGGATTGTCGTCGACAATCACGCATCGCAACCGTTCGCCGATGGACACCAGTCCAGTGTCGCGGACGCCGAGACCCGCCCGCATGCCAGCTAGCAGGAAACCGCGTCTTCCGCCGCGCCGACTCGGCCGGCGCCACGGGGAAGATGTCCGCTGGCCGGTAGGCGGCTATTGCAGCTAGCGGTAGCTATCGACGGGTGTCAGCCGTGCAGACATCGGTCAACGTCGGCGCAATTATCAAGGCACGGAGCCGGATACCGAGCCGTCAGGAGCGCCAGATGTCTGTCAGACTGAACGATCTCAGACCGATTGTTGCCGGCGCTGCAGAGGCGGCCGCGCCAACCAAGCCCACGCCGCCCAGAGAATCCCGAAACGATGCTGACCTCAGTGCTCAGTTTGAACGCGACGTCGCCCCGCTCATCGGTGCGCTCTACCACCAATCTCTTCGGATGACGCACAGTCACGCCGACGCCGAGGATCTCCTGCAGGACACTTTGCTGAAAGCCTTCACCGGATTTTCTACCTTCCGCCCGGGCAGCAACTTGAGTGCCTGGATGCACCGGATACTCGTCAACACCTATATCAGCAGCTACCGCAAGATGCGGCGGCGTCCCACGCTGTACTCGACCGAGGAAATCACCGAACCGCAACTGGTCGCGAGCGTCGAGCATTCCGCGAGAGGATTGCCCTCGGCGGAGGACCAGGCGTTGGAGACGTTGCCGGACAACGACATCCGAGCGGCGATGCAGGCACTGCCCGAGAAATTCCGCACAACCGTCTACTACGCAGACGTCGAGGGTTTCCGCTTCGCGGAGATCGCCGAGCTGACGGAGGCACCGATCGGCACCGTGATGTCGCGTCTACATCGCGGACGACGGCAATTACGCCGTCTCCTCGCAGAGGTGGCCAGAGACCGGGGCCACCATTGGCAGGTCGCGCAAACAGCCTGAGCCATGCCGCCAAGACCGCACTTATGCACGTGAGCTTTCCTGGCGGCCGAGGCTCCGAGCCGAGGATGCGCGCGGGAGACGGGCGCGCATCCGTGCTGGGGCTGTTGGTACGGCCGATGGCTCCCCCGCCGGCTCTAGGTCTTCTGGTGGGCACTTCCGCGATTGCCCTCGAAACGCTTCTGGTGGTGCTGCTCAAGCAGGGGGCCCCGCAGAGGCATTCGGCACGATTTAACTGCTCGGCGTCTTATTCGTTTCGTCGATGTGGGGGCTGACGCTGTCCGCCGTCGTGTCGCTGGCCAAATCCATCCGGCGATTCTCTCGAGGGGTGGGCTCAGTCCCGCCTTGAAGACCTTGGGCCGTCGCTCTTCGGTTCCCGTCAACCTCGATATCTCGATCAACCGACGATTCGCCGATCCCGTTGAGGTCGCGACCTACTACGTGGTCGCCGAGGCCCTGACCAACGTCGCCAAGCATGTCCGAGACGACACCAGGCGACCACCGCTACCTTCAGGTGGCGCGTGCGCTGCGCAAGGACATCGTGGACGGGATCGGTGGGGCCGATTCTCGCAAGGGGTCTGGACTCATCGGACTCAAAGACCGCGTCGAAGCGCTCGGCGGCCATGTTGAGATGGTGAGTCCCCCAGGCCGCGGAACATCCCTGCAGATCATGATCCCCGCCAGCGCCCCGTGACTCACACCGACGCCGCAATCAGGAACGCCGAGAGGCATTTTGGTCTAGCCGTGCCTCACCAACCCCACGGCCGCCACCAGCCCCACCCGGGATGTCCCCCGCCGTGATGCCAGCCGCCGCCACGCCAACCGCCATGCCAACCGCCATGACCGCCGTGCCAGCCTGCTTCCTCGACGACCGGCTGACTGGTGGCTGTATTCGGCTGAGCCGAAGATGAGTCCGCCGTGGCCGAAGGTGCGCCAACAATCGCCAGCGCAGTAGCCCCGACCGCCAATGCCGGTGCGATGCGCTTCCACCCGAATGACATCGTGATGCTCCTTTCGTGCATTCATGTTCTTTCAGGATTCTTTGCGTTCCACGGGGTGGCATCACGGCTGTCGCCCATTCACGGCTCCTGCTACCTGCAAGGCGTTGTGCGGGAATCGGTTGCACCACACCGCCGAACCGTGCGTTGTCGCGGGGTCCCGAGCCCAGCGACCCGCTAACGCGAGTCCAGGAAAGTGATTACCGCGCGCACCCGGCGGTGGTCGTCGTCTGTTTCGGGCAGGTTGAGTTTGGTGAGAATGCCGCGGACGTGCTTTTCTACAGTGCCCTCGGTCACCCATAAGCGCCGCGCGATTCCGGCATTCGAACGACCCTCGGCCATCAACGCCAAGACCTCGAGTTCTCGCGGGGACAGCGCGGCCAGCGGGTCGTCGCGACGACGTCCGGACACGAGTTCCTGGACCACCGCGGGGTCCACGACAGAGGCGCCGTTTGCGATCCGCTGCAGGGTGTCAACGAAATCGGCGATATCGGTCACCCTGCTCTTGAGTAGGTACCCGATGCCGCGGCCGCTGGCCAACAACTCCATCGCGTGTTCGACGTCGACGTGAGCGGACAGCACGAGAATGCCGGTATCGGGCAACTCCTGACGGATCACGCGCGCAGCGTCGAGGCCCTCTGTGGTGTGCGTGGGCGGCATGCGGATATCCACAACCACCAGGTCTGGTGACTGATCCCGCACCAGCGCAAGCAGTTCGACGGCATTACCGGCTTGACCGACAACGGTGAAACCGGATCGGTCCAGCAAGCTGGCCAAGCCCTCGCGCAGCAGGGTTTCGTCGTCGGCCACCACGGCGCGCAACGGAGTCAGAGCCGCGCCACCGTCATCGGCAGCGCCCGCGTGGGCGGTGCTGGTGTCGGGCCCCAACGCGCATCCTTCCGAAAAGCCGGCGCCACCGGTCTAGCGAACCCATCAACCATCTTGCACCGTCGGCACTGCCCGGCACCGTCGGTCGCCCGAAACAGCGCTTAGCGCCTGATGGGCTGCCCCGAATTGCAGCTGACCGGAAGTGGTGATGGGCGCCAGCGTTGACGACACCGCGATCTCGGGTGGGCATCCTGGACAACGTGAGCAACGTTACAACGACGGGCGGGGAGGCGTGATGCTGCTGACGATGGTGTTGCTTGTCGTGATTGGCCTGTTGACTTCCGTGGTTATGCGCCTCATGCAGTCGCGGCTGAACGGTGGGATAGAACCGTCGCGTCGAGGATTGACCAGGCAGGCGGAAACTACAGGCTCCGCACTCGAACGTGATCGCTACGGCAGAATGCCCGCGACCCGGCAACGAGCCTGAACGGCTTCAGCATGGGCGTCGTGCTGGACCGAGGCGGCGCGACACCAGTCGCGCGCGGCCGAACCACAGGCGTGCTCGAGCGCGCCACCCATCGAGCTCGCGATCGAGAGATTCACGCATCCGTCACCCGGCCGCTCATGGGTATAAAAGCGGCTGGTCAGCACCCAGACCGCCGCGCCCACGGCAATAAGAACCGCGACGACACACATCACGATCAACATGGTGCGGCGGTCGCGAGGCGTCAGCGGGTCGGTCGGCGGCGTCTTGCCCCTGTTGGCCGTCGGCGGCTCCTTCATTCGGCGAAATCGATCGAATCCACGATAAGGGCATTCCCGGCGTCGGGCTCACGAACGCGGTTCCACCAGCAGCATCTTCGGAATATGATTTTGCTGTGACTGGTGCGCGGACAAAAGCCGAAGTGGTGGCGATTATCCTGGCCGCGCTGCTTGCCGTGGCTCCGGCCGGCGCCGCCAGCGCGGACTTTTGCGGTGGATTCGGCCCCGGATTCGTGGGTCCTGGTAACTGCGGCCCCACAGATGACAACACGGGCGGCGACTCATCCTCGCAGTCTGACTACAACACGTGGCCACCCGGCGCCGATTACGGAGCCGGCGGTGGGAGCGGAACCGCACCCGCGACGCCGATCGTCCCGGCGTCAGCTCCGTAGCAGAAGAGGCGAGTGCCGCCCCGCTATTAGTCCGAGGCTCCGGCCGTCGTCATCTTCTGAAGGTCGGAAGCCTTGATTCCACCCTTCTGCTCTCCGTCGCGGCGCTGCGACTTGATCGAGACGTCGTGCCCCTCAACCTGTTTCCGTAGCGCCCCGACGGTGCAATTCTCGCGGCCACCCAGCACCGAAAACGGGTCGTAGTGGTAATGATTCATCGCGTTCAGATGGGTGATCTTTTCGATGTTCTCGTAACTGACACCGTCGATGGACTGGGCGAAAACCTCCGGCGACTCGGGCCAGTTGGAATCCGAGTGCGGGTAGTCGCACTCCGACGTCACCATGTCCTTGTCGAGCGCGTCGAGACTTGCCAGCCGGAACTTGTCGTCGATGAAGCACGTCAGCACGTGCTCGTTGAAGATCTCGCTGGGAAGCTTCTTACCGAAGTCCTGACCGGTCCAGGCGTGGTGACGGTCGTAGTTGTAGTCGATCCGCTCCAGGAAGTACGGGATCCAGCCGATGCCGCCCTCCGACAGCGCAACCTTGAGGTCGGGGAACTTCCGCGGCACCGGTGACCACACCAGGTCGGCCGCAGCCTGCACGATGTTCATCGGCTGAAGCGTGATCATCACGTCCCGCGTCCGGAGAGGTGATCGTCGGCTGGGATGACGACCCGATGTGCATGCACACGACTACCGATTCCTCGCTGCACGCCTTCCACACCGGATCCCAGTGATCCGAGTGAATCGAGGACCAACCCAGCTTCGACGGGTTCTCGCTGAATGTCAGTGCGTGACAGCCCTTCTTCGCAACGCGCCGCACTTCAGCGGCGAAGACCTCGGGGTCCCACATCGCCGGCAGCGCGCACGGAATGAACCGACCCGGGTGGCGCCCACACCACTCGTCGATGTGCCAGTCGTTGTACGCCTGCACCATCGCCAGCGCGACGTCCTTGTCTTCGGTACGGGCGAAAAGCTGTCCGCAGAACTGCGGGAACGACGGGAAGCACAACGACCCCAGCACGCCGTTGGCGCTCATGTCCTTCACGCGTTCGCTGTGGTCGTAGTTTCCGGGCCGCAGTTGCGTGAACGACGTCGGCTCGATCCCGTACTCCTCCTTGGGCCGGCCGGCAACCGCATTCAGCGCGACGTTCATGAGGGTCTCGCCGTTGTACTTCCACACGTTTCGTGCCGTCAGGATTGGTGATGAACTCCGGGGCGAACTCAACGTATTTCGATGCGAGTCGACCTTCGAAGAGGTCCGGTGGCTCGACCACATGATCGTCGACGCTGACCAAAACGATGTCGTTGACGTTCATCGGCACCTTCTTCCCAGACTGGATGGCAATTATTATAAAAACAACAATAATGGCCATCAAGGACTGCGGCAGACAGGCCGAGGGGTACCGGGGCGATCAGTCGGCCCGCGGCAGAACGATCACGCTCACCGCATCGAGACCGCGACGTGCCGCGACGTTCGCTATCTCGTCGACGAAGCGCGCGGCCGCAGGCGAAATCGACGCCGCCCAGGTCCGGAAACCGGACACGATGACGGGATCGTGCTCCAGTAACGGCTGAACACACTGCAGGACGCTCATCACGTCCGGCGGCAGCGGATCGTTCAGCTGCTCGTCGATCCACGCATGCGCAAGTCGCACGGCCGCGGCGTCGTCTTCACCGAGCTCGGTCACTTTCGCCGCCAGCGCGCGCAGCCGATCGAAAAACTCCCCGCGCGCTGGCGTCCGGGCAAGCTCTTCGAGCAGGGTGCTTGCCGCCGCCGGCAGCACCATCTGGCCGAACAACGGCGGAACCGACAGCTCCCATGCGCTGAACAATTCGGCGTACAACGCGGCCGCGGCCGGCGACAACGGCGTCCTGAGCCGTCCGATGACGCCGATGCTGTCGCGGTGTGTCGTTGCAAGCCGCCGCAGGACCTCATCGCTCTCGTTGGGCTCACCGCCCCGCCCGACCGACTTGGGCCGGACCAGCCCGGTCTCGGTTGCTGCGTCGATCGCAGCAACGAGGCGGCCGAGCCGGTCGCGTTCCCGCACCAGCATCGCCCGGTGCTCCGCGAGCAGATCCACCAGCGAGGTTTGCTCGCCGTCGAGCAAACGACCGATGTCCTTGATTGCGACTCCGAGGCTCCGCAGCAGATCGATGCGCAGCAGGTCCAGAACTTGCTCGACGTCGAAGACGCGATACCCGTTGCGCAGATGGTCGGCCTTGAGCAACCCGATCTTCTGGTAGTGGCGGATGCGGCCCGCGGCGATGCCCGTGAGCGCGGTGACGTCGCCGATCAGCAACTGCTCAGCCACGGCTTGACCTTACAACCGTCGCAAGGTCTGTACTACAGGGCAGCAGAGCAGCCCCATGGAGCCAGGGATGGACCGCGACTATCTGATCGACCTCACCCGCCGCGCATTGAAATTGGCGTGCGACAAGACAACGGATCTCGCGCCGTCGGAGTACATCCTTCCCGCCGATGTCTACACGTCGGCCGAACGCCTCGCCCGCGATAAGGCCCTGATGACGGCGAGCCCCCAACTCGTCGGCTATGCGTCCGAACTGCCCAAGCCGGGGACATACTGCACGAAGACGGTGATGGGTCGCTCGATTTTGATGACTCGCATCGCCGACGGATCGGTCAAGGCGTTCGACAACGTCTGCCTGCACCGCCAGTCGCGGGTCGTGTCCGGTTGCGGCACCGCCCGCAGATTTGCGTGCCCCTACCACGCATGGACTTACGACCTGGAGGGAAACCTGGTCGGCGTGCCGGGCAAGGAAGGCTTTCCCGAAACACGTTTGCGCTCAACACAACTGTCCGAGCTGCCAGCCACAGAATGCGCGGGGTTTCTGTGGCTGGCACTCGACCTGCAAGCGACGCTCGACGTTGCCGCGCACCTTGGGCCCCTGGCCGATGAACTCGAGTCCTGGGGCATCGGGCACTGGTCGCCGCTGGGCGAGAAGGTGCTGGACACGCCGATCAACTGGAAACTGGCGATCGACACCTTCGCCGAGAACTACCACTTCGCGACCGTGCACAAGACCACGTTCGCCACCATTGCGCGAAGCAACTGCACGGTGTTCGACGCGTTTGGACCGCACCACCGGCTGGTGTTTCCGCTCAACGGCATCTGCGACCTCGAGGGCACGCCGGAAGAAACGTGGGATCCGCTGCAGAACATGGTCGTCATCTACGCGCTGTTCCCGAACATCGTGCTGTCCGCGACGATCGCCAACGGGGAGGTCTTCCGGGTCTATCCGGCGGATACCCCGGGCCATTCGATCACCGTGCACCAGAACTCGACGCCGCTGGACCTCTCGGACGAATCGGTGGCCAACGGGGCGCAGGCGGTTTTCGACTACGCCCACGCCACCGTCCGGGATGAGGACTACCGACTTGTCGAGGGATTGCAGGCCAATCTCGCGTCGGGTGCGAGGGGTCATCTGGTCTTCGGCCGCAACGAACCCGGATTGCAGCACCGTCACTCCACCTGGTCGCAGGCGATCGCCAAACCCTAACCGAGAGCGTTCACCAGGTCGTCGACGATCTGCGCCACTTCGGTGGCAGCGCGGGCGGGCAACGCAGCGACGGGCCGCACCGTGGCGCGCAAATAGTCGACGGCCTCCTGCGTGCGGCCGGCGCCGATCAACGTCCGCACGTTGGCGACCATCGACTCGAGCCGCTCGGAGCTTGGTTCGAGGTTGGCGACAGCGGCGGCCAGCACGTCGACCAACTCCCAATCCCGGTACAGGGCGAGTGACCGCTCGTAGAACGCGAATCCGCTCACCGGCTGGCCACGCAGCGTTCCGCAATAGCGGTACGGACCCTCCATGTAATCGATCGGCAAGGCGTGCGCCGGCGCCGCCACCACCGGCTCTCCAGTCAGGTCGAGTTCAAGCTGGCGCGACGTGAGCCGGTGGCGGTCCGGCATGTACCGCGCCGCGGACGGCGGCGGGACCAGCGTGCTTATTGACTCCGGCCAACGTACATACCCGGCGACGCTGACCTCTATGTCCTCGGCGCATTCGGGTTCGGCGCCGATATCGCCCGGGCTCGTCGTCGCGCCCGAGAAGGGCTGTAACGCATTGCGATTCGTCCGATCGAACTGGCGCCAGATGCTCAGGTCGACACCGTTGTCGAGGTTGATCGTGCGCCACTCGTGCGACCGCGACCGCGGGTCAGCGCCCGGCCCTCCCGCTGCGGCATACCGTGGAAACCACTGGCGGTCGATGTGACCGGCGCTGCCGGTGACGGATTCCTTCACCGAACCCCAGTGCAGGGTCCCGGTCATCGTCATGCCGGTCTGAAAGTAGGAATAGGTGTCGTCCTGCCCAAAGCACGTGATCCTGCCCTCGTAGGTCGAGGCGCCAACCGGCACCGGGGGACGCGTGGGCGTGACACGCAGGCGCAACTCCATCGCCTCGCCGGCCTGGTCGGTGCCGACGAGACCGACGTCGTAGGTGTACGGCGCCAACCGTTCCTGTTCGTCCTGGCAGATCCGCCAGGTCGCGGTGCCGGCGCCGCTTTCGTACGCCATGTCGAGGTGCCCGGCCGCACTGGACAACTTCTGGCGGGCCTCCGGGCGCAGATTGGCGGGTGGCATGTCGTAATCGGTGTACGTCGCGTATGTGCCGTTGTCGAGGTCGAACAGAGCGAACGTGTAGAAGTCGGCAACGACGGCGTGTCCAGGACGGTTCTTGTTGAAGATCGTGAGAAACGCGAATCTTCGGCCGGTGTGTTCAGCCGCGAGCTCTCCAGCCAGAAACCACGTGTCCGATTCGTAGTCGGGGTGCTCCGCCTCGGCGGCGGGAAAGCACAATTGCGAATCGCCCGGCACCAGCTGGAACGGATAACGACGCCAGTCGCCCGATTGCGGGCGATCCGCTGGAACGTGCAGTTCATCGCCCACCGCAGTCCGCTCCGCCTGCCCACAAGTCGCTTTTTTGTTATGTTAACAGCAATAGCGAATTTAGCGGGCGACAGGGCGGTGGCACGCATGAGATCCCTTTCCTACGATCAACTTTTCATTGGCGGCCGCTGGCTGGCCCCCTCCACCGGGCGGCGGTTGTCGGTGATCTCACCGCACAGCGAGCAACCGATTGGCGAGACTCCTGAAGCGGCTCCGGCGGACGTCGACAAGGCCGTCGCGGCGGCGCGGGAAGCCTTCGACAACGGGCCTTGGCCGCGGCTGTCGGTGTTCGAGCGGATGGAGAAGATCGAGAAGCTCACCGCGGTCTACTCCGGTCACCTGGACGAGATGGCCGACCTGATCACCGCCGAGATGGGCTCGCCGCGCAGCTTCAGCAGATTGGGACAAGCGGCCGGGGCGGTGTCCCAGATGCATCTGAACATGGCGACGGCCCGCGAATTCCCGTGGGCCGAGCGACGCCAGGGTTTGTTCGGCGAGGTCCATGTGCGTCGGGCGCCGGTCGGCGTTGTCGGCGCGATCGTGCCGTGGAATGTGCCTCAGTTCTTGATCATGCCGAAGTTGATCCCTGCCCTGATCGCCGGTTGCACGATCGTCGTCAAGCCCGCGCCCGAGACACCGTTGGATGCGTTGTGGTTGGCCGAGATGCTCGACGAGGTCGATCTGCCCGAAGGCGTGGTGTCGATCATTCCGGGCGGACGGGAAACCGGCGAAGCCCTCGTCAAGCACCCTGGGGTGGACAAGATCTCATTCACCGGCTCATCGGCGACGGGCCGTCGGATCGCGGCCCTGTGCGGCGAGCAGCTCAAGCGGGTGAGCCTCGAATTGGGTGGCAAATCGGCGGCGATCATTCTCGACGACGCCGACATCAACCACACCGTCAAGCACCTGAAGATGGCCGGCCTGATGAACAACGGTCAGGCGTGTGTGGCCCAGACCCGGATCCTGGTCAGCGAAAACCGGCACGACGAGGTTGTCGATGCCCTCGCGGAGATGATGTCGAGCCTGCAGGTCGGCGACCCCGCCGACGAAGCGACCGACATCGGTCCCCTTGTCGCGCAACGCCAGCAGCAGCGGGTGCAGGGTTATATCCACGCCGGGGTCGAGGAGGGTGCGCGGATCGTGACCGGCGGCACCGACAAACCGTACGACCGTGGCTGGTATGTCCAGCCAACGCTGTTCGCGGACGCCACCAACGAGATGCGCATTGCGCGCGAAGAGATATTCGGCCCGGTGCTGACGGTGCTCAAGTATTCCGACGAGCGTGACGCCGTCCGGATCGCGAACGATAGCGACTACGGCCTGGCCGGGTCGGTGTGGACCAACGACATTGCCCACGGCCTGGAGGTCGCTGCGGAGATCCGCGCCGGCACTTACGGAATCAACATGTACACGCTTGACACAAGTTGTCCCTTCGGTGGCTTCAAGCAGTCCGGCATCGGACGCGAATTCGGGGCCGAGGGTCTCTCGGAATACGTGGAGTTGCAGTCGACAGTGAGCGCCGGCAAGCTGCCGGACCTAGCGTGACAGCTCGAGGGTGACCTCGGCGGGGCAGCACAGTTCGCCCCGCTGGTTGGAGACCGTGATCTCGAGGTCCACTAGGTATCGCGCTGTGCCACGGGATGTGTCGCACCGCTTGTGGACCACGCGACCGCGCCCGATCATGGAGTCGCCGGCGTAGATGGACCTGAGCACGCGCATCTTCCGCCGCACCACCCGGCTGTGTGGGCCGGCCCAATCTGTCGCCAACCGGTCGATGAACCCGGCGATGTGCATCGTGTTGACGAAAATTGTGGGGTGCCCTTGACTTTGGGCATACGCGGGATCGTAATGGCCGGGGAAGTAATCCCATGTCGCCCCGGAGTTCATCGCCACCCGTTGGTAGCTGATCTCGTCGACCACCTCGGGCAGACCCGCAGGCACGGCGAACTCGTCCCATGTCAATCGGCGATGTGGCGTCATGCCTGCGCTCCGGGGGTGAAGCGGAACAACGTGTTTCGATTCGTGGCAACGAGGGTGCCGTCGTTTCCGAGGTAACTGTCGCAGGTCTCCACGAAATGCCCGACGCCCAGCCGGGTCCTCTTCTCTGGTGACACCGACACGACTTCCTCGATGACGCTGAGCCGGTCTCCCTCGAGGATCGGCGTGATGAATTCAGCATCGTTGGACGCATTGATGAATGTGGTGCCCGGCAACGGAACGCGAATCGCAATCGATGCCACGCGCGGTGTTCCGGTCGGCAGCCAGGGCGGCGGGATCAGCAAGCCCATCAGCATCGCCGGCGGCGCCACCAGACCGCCCCAGACCCGCCGAGCGAACTCGTCGTCCCAGTATGACGGATTGCCGTCGCGGACCATCGCGGCGAAATGCTGAATCCTGGCGGCGCTGACCGCGGTGCCCGCGACTCGGGGTTCGGTGCGGACGCCCACCATCCGCAGCGCATCCTCATAGGTGCCAAAGGCAAACTCGTAGCTGATGTTCGCGGTCACGTCGACATTTCAGGCGTCACACCGAAGCCGGGTGTTTGCGTGGCACCGGATCCCAGTCCAGTTCGCGCGACGTGAAGTACCAACCTCCCCGCTCGTAAATCAGTCGGTCGACATAGGTTCCGGTGGCGCACAACTCGGTTCCGCTGAACAACAGCGCGACGCAGCGCTGGGTCGCATCGACCCCGTCAACGGAAATCTCGTGGTCGACTGTGATCAGGCGTTTCCCGCTGCCACCGTCGAAGGCGGCGCGCAGATCGGTGAACGTCTTCCCGGCGCGAACGAATGACCCTCCCGAGTGCCGGAAGGTGGTGATCCAGCCGGGGAAGTCTCCTGCGGAGTACAACCGGTTGTGCCGCGCGGTCAGATCGAGGATCGCAGCGCGCCCGGCCAGGCCGTTAAGCACGTACTGCTGTTGGTAGGTCATGGTCATGTGCGTTCTCCCGTCTGACTGTTTTCGGTTCTTCGCGCAAGCGGCTCATCTCGGTTTTCGGTTCTTCGCGCAAGCGGCTCATCTCGGTTTTCGGTTCTTCGCGCAAGCGGCTCATCACCGGCTCAGCACGTAGCCGTGGGCTTCCCGGTCCCAGGCGTCTGCGGTCAGACCCCTGCTGCGCAGCACGTCCTTGCGGACCCGCCCGATCACGTTCTTCGGAATTTCGTCGAGAACTTCCAGGTACCTCGGCACGCAGAAGTACGGCATGCGCTCCGAACAGAAATCCAGCAGCTCGACGTAGTCCAGACTTGCGCCGGGCGCCAGAGCAACGACGACTAGGATGTCGTCCTCCCCCAACTCGCTGGGGATTCCGACCGCCGCGGCCTCGAGCACGCCGGGATGGCGCATCACCGTGGCCTCGACCTCCACCGAAGAGACGTTCTCGCCTCGCCGGCGCAGTGAGTCCTTGACCCGGTCGACATAGGTCAGGTTCTTCTCGTCGTCCAGGCTGCCAAGGTCACCCGTGTGGAACCACTCAGGATGCGGGTCAATCCGCAGGCTTGACTGACCTGCCGCCGCCGACACGTATCCCTCGCTCATTACGTGCGGCAACGTCGGCCGACAGATGATCTCACCGACCTCGCCGGGCGGTAACGGCTGTTCCTGCTGATCGACGATGCGGACGTCGAACGCCGGGTTGATCGTCCCGGATGTGCCCGGCACGCCGTCCTCCGAAACCGCCTTGACCGCGATCGGAAAGGCTTCAGTGAGACCGTACATCGTCACGATGCGGCAACCGTAGCGCTCCTCCACGCCGCGGTATATGTCCGCAGCGATCGGTGCCGCCGAGATGAAACGCAACGGAAGGTCGGCGTCACGAGGGTCGGACGGCTGGTTCCACAGCATGGACACCATCGCACCGGCGCCGGCGAAACCTATTGCGCCGCACGCTCGTATCTCGTCCCACACGTCACTCGGATGAAACCCGGCAGCAAGCACGCTAGTTCCGCCGACAAGCATCGGCGCCAAAACGGTGGGTGCCGCGCTGAGATGGAACAGCGGCATCGCGGTCCACAGCACGTCGCCCGAACCAAACTCCCACGCCGAGGCGGCGGTCGCAGCCGTGCAGAACAGGTAATGCCATGTCGTCGCGACGGCTTTGGAGGGCCCGGTGGTGCCCGAGGTGAAGAACAGCACGCCGGCGTCGTCCGACTCGACGCCAGCGAGCCGTGGTGCTTCGGCGGACATGTCGCCCAGCAGGTCGGCGAGCGAATCGCCCTCGACCAAAACCGAACTGAGCGTCTCGACGCCATCAGCCACCGCTTGCACATGGGGTAGGCGCGCGGGATCGGTGAGGACGACCTTCGCGCCCGAGACCCGCAGCGCATGGGAGAGGAACTCGCCCTTGTTGGCCGCATTCACGGCGGCGGTCACCGCCCCGATCCGCGCGGCACCCAGCCAGAAGTACACCCACTCGGGGCAAGTGCCGGTGAACAGCGCGACCGTCTCACCACGTTTCACCCCAAGCTCGACGAGCGCGTTGGCCGCTGTGCAGGACCGGTCCCGCATCTGCGCGAAGGTCACCGGGGTGCCCGCAATCGACATCATGACCCGGTCGGGAAACTGGTCGGCACGCAGGTCAAGGACCGTCGTGACCTCAAATTGCTCGACACCGAACGACGCCGGACCCTTCGCCCCGTCGCGTCCGGCCTGCATCACGCGCCCGCGGAGGCCGCGTCGGGCGCGCCATCGGCGCTGTACCCGAAATCGTCCCGTGACGGCTCCGTGCCCGGGTAGAAGCGGTGCGCCCACCGGCGCAGCGCGGCATAGTCCCGCGCCTCCTCGGGGGCCAGGTTCGGCTTTTCGAGGTACTTCATGTTCTCCCAGGTGAAAAAGTCCTGTTTGACGACCTCCTGCTGCAGCTGGAGGAACCTCTCCGCGCGGCCCGCCGGCCTGTCGCCGGAGTCGCCGGACTCTCGAACCGACGCCTGGGTGTAGAAGTAGTCGGTGTAATCCTCGTCCACGGGTGTCTGGCCCGTGACCTGGATGGTTGCGACGAGGTCCGCGGGGAAGCGGACAATTCCCAGGCCTAGGGAATAGTTGTCGTAGATGATCTTTGCGTCGACGGGGCCGTTCGGTGTCAGCCATGTCTTGGCCCGTCCCCCACCGAAGTTCGCGTTCACGGTCGCGTGCAGGTGATAGCCGCTGACCTCGAACGAGGCCGTGTTCGCGGGACTGTCGGCCTTGTGCACGTATTGCACGTGGTAGGGATCGGCGGCGTTTTCGATGATCATCTGAACATGCACCTTGACCCGGTTGAGCATTCGGCTGTGCGGGTGTAGCGGGTAGTACTCACCGGTCTCGAGCTCGGGCAACACCGGCGGCTGCCAATACGGCGCGCGGCCGTGGCGCTCATGCCACACGAGCATGAACCCGTACCACTCCGCGGTCGGGTAGGTGCGGATGCGGACGTTCTGCTTGCAGCCGATCTTGCTGTACGGAATCAGCGCATTCGTGCCGTCTCCGTTCCAGTGCCACCCGTGCCAAGGACAGACGATCTCTTCGCCCTCGATGGTCCCTCCGACGCCCAGATTCGCCCCGAGGTGCTGGCAATATGCGTCGAGTACGTGGATGCGCCCCGACTCGGTGCGGAAGATCACCAACTCTTCACCGAAGTAGTGGGCGCGCTTGACCTGCCCGGAGGCTAATTCCGATGCGAACCCGACGATGAACCACCCGGTCGGGAACCGGTATGGCGACAACCCGATCCCGCTGGGTCCGAACTCGCGTTCCGACGGATCCATGGTCGCGTCCGAGACTGTGTCCGTCACTGTCTTCTCCGTTCCTCGACGCCGCCTTTCGCGCATCAGCCCTGTTCAG
Organism: uncultured Actinomycetota bacterium; assembly: GCA_963811535.1. Lineage (GTDB taxonomy): Bacteria > Actinomycetota > Actinomycetes > Mycobacteriales > Mycobacteriaceae > Mycobacterium. The sequence continues at coordinate 944,042 of CAWERF010000007.1, forward strand.
AGCAAAGCGTACGCGCCGTACGGGCGCACAACCTGGCGGTTCGGCGACTCGTACATTGCGTATTTTTATTATTTTAGGCAGTCTAGGTCAAGGTGGTTGCTCGCCAATATGCGGCGGAAACCCAGCGCGGACACGAGGATGGCGCATGACCACGACCAGTCCGGTGGACCTCTCCAATTTCGGGTTGTGGCGGAACGGTTTTCCCGACGAACTGTTCGCCGAATTGCGCCGCGACAGGCCGATCTTCCACCACGAGCTCACCCCCGGCGTGGCCAAGACCGTACAGCGCGACTTCTGGATGACGACCAAGCATCACCACGCGGTCCGCATCCACCGCGACACGGACTCGTTCACAGCCGCCGACGGTCCGCTGATCCAGGGCGTGGGGCCCGTCTCGTCATTCCCGACCATCATCAACATGGATCCGCCCGACCTGACAAAGCGGCGCCGGGTCATGTCCCACGCCTTCACCCCGCGGGCCATCAGCAAACTCGAGGAAGGCATTCGTGCGCGGGCCGCGGCGATGATCGACCGGCTGCTCATCGCCGGCTGTGGCGATTGGATCGGTGACGTCGCCGATGTGCTGCCGATGACGGTCATCGGCGACATCATCGGCATGCCAGAGGAGGACCGCCCTCGCATTTTCGATACGTTCGACAAAATCCTGAAGGCCAACTCGCCGGAGGCGCGGTTGACCGAGCAGCAGCACCTCGAGCTCTTCGGCAGGATCTTCTCGTATGCGCTCGAACTCACCGCCGAGAAACGGCGCAACCCGGCCGATGACATCTGGAGCACACTGACTTCGGCCGTGATCACCGACGAGAACGGCGAGGAGCTGTCGCTACCCGCGAACGAGTTGGAGATCTTCTTCTTCGTGCTGGCGTTCGCCGGCAGTGACACCACGAAGAATGCCCTGGCCGCCGGGCTGCAGGCATTTGTCGCCAGCCCCGACCAGGTCGAGCGGTATCGCGCCGAGGAAGAGGTGCGCGCCAGCGCCGTGGAAGAGGTGCTGCGTTGGTCGACGCCGGTCACGTACTGGACCCGGACGACCAAGGTCGACGTCGAGATGGACGGCGTCACGATCCCGAAGGGTGATCGGGTGGTGTCGATGCTGCGCTCGGCGAATCGCGACGAGGACGTCTTCGCCGAACCGTTCGTCTTCGACATCGGCCGCGCACCCAACCCGCACGTAGCGTTCGGCGGCGGCGGCCCTCACCATTGCCTCGGCGCGATGCTTGCGCGCGCGGAGATCCGCGCGGTGTTTGACGAGTTGCTCCTGCGTGCGGATGACATCACCCTCGGCCCGCCGAAGGTGGCCTACCCCAGCCTGGTGACCAACATGTACATCTTCGACGCGATGGCGATCTCGCTGACTCCTCGATAGGGTGCCTCAGCAGCCGAGCTGGTCTGCAAGGTCGAGAAAGTCAGAAGCGTTGATGTCGAACTCTTTCTCATAGCGCACGTCGACCGAGCCTCCATCCACTCCGAATTCCAGCGGGCGCGCGACGAACGCGCTCTGAAATCCGAGGCGGGCGGCGGCACGGATGTCGTACTTGTGGCTGGCCACCATCATGATCTCGGCGGGCTCCAAACCGAGATAGGTAGCGGCCGTGTGATACGCGGCCGGATCGGGCTTGAAGGCGCCCGCCATCTCCGCGGTGAATATCGCGTCCCACGGGAGGGCGGCCCGCTTGGAGATGTTCACCACAGCAGACACTTCTGCGTTAGAAAGGGTGGCCAACGTGAACCGCCTTTTCAGCCGGGTCAGGCCGGGGACGACGTCGGGCCACGGCTTGAGTCGCTGCCATGCCAAGGTGAGGTCTTCGCGATCGGCGTCGGAGTAGTCCGCGATTGCGTATTCGGTCAGCAGACCGTCCAGCGCCTGCCGGTACACCGAATGCACCGAAACCCATGTTGTGCTGCTGCTTGCCGCTGTGTTCAATGCCGCGAAGTACCGGTCGCGCCAGTGCCCCACGAAACCGGCCCAGTCGATGTCCGGGTGGCGACCATCGTCCAGCCGCTGTGCCTCATCGCGTACGGTCGAAAAGAAGTCCATCGCCGTCCCTTGCACATCGAATAGCAGTGCCCTCGGGGCACTTCGGCGCTCGATCGTCGAACTCAGAGGACGATCCGCAGCGCGGGGTGTGGAGACGCCGGCGCGGCGTGGCGTTTCCACCTCCTAGAGACCCTTCGGACGCGTGCCGATCACCGCGTTGGCGGCCAGCCGGTCAAGGTCCTCGTCGGCCACTCCGCATAGTTCGGTCAGCACTTCGCGGTTGTGCTCGCCGAGGGTGGGCGCGGCGCGGAACAGCCACTTGGTCGCCCCTGCGAGCCGGGCGAACGGCGGGCAGGAATACCAGCCCGGACCGGTGCGCGGATGTTCGAGCCGCTCGAAGAATCCGCGGTGGCGCAGCTGCGGGTTGTCGGTGACCGCCGAAGGGGACACTACCGCCGCCGCGGGCACGCCGGCGGCGGCGAGGCGGTCGACGACCTCATTCAACTCCCGCGCCGCGAACCGCTCTTGCAGGTGATGGTCGACATCGTCCGCGCGTTCGTGTCGGCCCGCCACCGTCGACAGCGCTGGGTCATCTGCCCACGACGGGCGGCCGATGACCTTGGTCAGCCACCGCCACTCTGCGTCGGTCCGGACCGTCAGCGCGATCCAGTTGTCATCGCCGGCGCACCGGTAGATGTTCTGCGTCGTGCCGGCGTGGCCGCGGTTGCCGCGTCGTTCCAGTGTCACCCCGAAGACCTCGGATTCGATTGGCTGGGCGGCGGTTACGTTCAGGACGGTCTCGATCATCGGCAGCTCGACACGCTGGCCGCGGCCGGTGCGGTCGGCGAACTCCAGAGCCGCCAGAAGCGCGAACGCGGCGTGGACGCCGGCCAGCGGATCGCAGGCGCCACGCGGCGCGACGGGGAGCCCGCCGGGCAATCCCGTCACCCACGCCAGGCCGGCGATCTGCTCCATCGTGGGCGCAAAGCCAACGCGATCGCGCCACGGGCCGTCGAGCCCAAAAGCCGGCATCCGGACGACGACGAGCCGGGGATTTCGGTCGAGCAGGGCGTCAGCACCGAGCCCGAACTGCTCCATCACTCGTGGCGAGAAGTTTTCGATCACCGCATCGGCCCGATCGACCAGGTTCATGAAGAGCCGGATGCCGTCCTCGGACTGCAGGTCCAGTGTCACCGAGCGTTTGTTGGTGTTCACGCCCTGGAACAGCCAGCCGTACTCCCACCAATCGTCGACGTCGGAGCGCATTCCGCCCGAATACCGAATGCCGTCGGGGCGCTGGATCGACTCGACCTTGATGACGTCGGCCCCGAACGCGGCGAGCGAATGCGTCGCCGACGGTCCCGCCCAGAAGGCGGTCAGATCGACTATCCGTACCCCATCGAGCGGTAATCCCTGGGTGGACGATGGTGCGGCTGATTCCCTTGGCGGCCAATCAATGTCGTCATTGGCACCGCCGACGATAGGGGCGGGCCGGATCGGGGCCGGTTGTGCGGCCGACATGAGCCATGGGGTTCGCGGCTGGTGGAAGCCGGCGGGGTTCGGCACGAACACTCGTCGCTCGCGCATGTACTCCATGTCCGGAATGGTCGAGCCGTTGCCGAGGGGGGCGATCGGCAACCGGAATAGCTGGCCCAAGTCGACGATCTCGGCCACGGTGCGCTCGCGCAGCCACGGGCCGACCAGTTCCCTTATCCAGTCGCGGTGCTTCCACCGGCCCAGCTGGAACCGGAGCTCCGGGAGCTCGGTGAGTTCGGGACATTCCACCATTGCCGCGAAGTCAAGCCACTGCTGACCGGTGACCATGGTGATGCCGACATAGCCATCCTTGGCGGGCTCGATCGACGGGACTTCGACGGAGCGCCTGATTTCAGGCACCTTCATCAGGTGCGTATGCAGCCATTCGCAGCTCTGCATCAGTGTCATCGCTTCAAGGATCGACAGGTCGAGGTGCGCACCAAGGCCGCCGCGACGCACCCGGTGATGGACCGCCAGCGTTCCATAGGCGGCGAACGCACCCGCCATGTACTCCCCCAGCTCCCCGCCGATCGATATCGGCGGGCCGGCCGGGTCGCCACGGAAGCCGGTGCAGCCCGACCACGCCTGCAACGTGAACTCGTTTGCCGTGCGCTCCGACCAGGGACCGGTCCAGCCGAAATCCGAGATCGTCACCACGACAGACTGTGGCGCGATCTCCAGCAGCCGCTGCGGATCGATGCCGCGCTCTGTGGCGGCCGAGCGCGTTGCTGTCATGATCACGGCATCGGCCCGGGTCAAGAGCTCCTGCCAGCCGGTTATCACGCTGCGCTTCCCGGCGTTGAGGTAACTGAACAGCGGCGCATCACTCCCGTCGGCCGGCTCCACGTCCGTAACGGTGAAGCGGCGCAACGGGTCTCCCTCTGCCGGCTCCACTTTCAGGACATCGGCGCCCGCGTCGACCAGCAGCTTGCCACAGTATCCGCCGGCGATCCGATCACTGATCTCGAGGATGCGCAGATCCTCCAGCGGAGGACGTGCCACGTCGCTCACACGCAACCTCCCCGGTTTCTTTGTCATCTTAGTTACTTTTGACGGATAGCCGTCCTGTACGCCCGACACAGCCGTCAACCGCTGTTAAGATTGTTAAGACAACTGAGTGGCGCGGCCGCAGCACCGCCACACTCATCCACCTTTGCGCTGCTGGATTCTGATGACAACGGTCGGAATTGGCCCGGAGGCTCGACGCCGGCTGTCCGCGCGCAGGATCGCCGAGATCGTCGCCGATGAGCTCCGCAGGCAAATCATCGAGGGTGAGCTGGCCGACGGCGATCTACTGCCGCGCCAGGAAGTGCTTGTCGAACAGTTCAATGTCAGCCTGGTGTCCCTGCGGGAGGCCCTGCGCATACTCGAGACCGAGGGTCTCGTCTCTGTCCGCCGCGGCAACCGGGGTGGCGCGGTCGTACACGCGCCGGCCAAAGCGAGCGCGGCTTACATGCTCGGGCTGTTGCTGCAAAGCGACTACGTGCCGCTGGGCGATCTCGGCATGGCGCTGCAGGAGCTCGAGCCGATATGCGCGGCAATGGCGGCTCGGCGTCCCGACCGGACGGATGCGCTGATCCCGAGGCTCAAAGAGATCAACGATTCGATGGCCGAGAATATCGACGATGGCGCACGCTTCACCGAGATCGGCGGGCAGTTCCACGACGAGGTGGTGCGCAATTGCGGCAACCACACGATGATCGCGGTGGTCGGCAGCCTCGAAACGCTGTGGACCAGCCACCTGCAACAGTGGGCTGAAGAGACCGCGGCGCGCGGCGAGTACCCGTCGATGAGCAAGCGCCGTATCGCACTCAGCACCCACAACAAGATGACGGACGCGATTGAAGCCGGCGATGCCGAGCGTGCCCGTCGGCTGGCTGCGCGGCATCTCTCCGACACCAGAACCTATTTCTTGGCGGGTGATCCCGAGCAGCGGATCATCGCGCTGTCGCCCCAAGCGCTGGCGCGCCGCCACCGCTGAAAGGTGTGGTGTGCGAACAGCGTTGATCACTGGCGGCAGCGGCGGCATCGGGAAGGCGTGTGGCCGCAAGCTGGTTGAGCTCGGCTATGACGTCTTGCTGACCGCTCGGCGCGAGGCCCCTCTTCGATTGGCCGCCGAGGAAATGGGGGCGCGTTATGTAGTCGCCGACGCCACCGACCCCGACGGGTTCGAACCCGCTGTGCGTGCGGCCGGTTCGATCGACCTGCTGGTGCACGCAGCCGGGATACTTGGCGGAACCTATGCTCGCAAGCAGACTTTCGAGCAATGGCGTGCCACGATGTCCGCGAACCTGGACTCGTGCTTCGTTGTCACGTCGGCCACACTGCCGCGAATGACGGCGGGCTCGCGCTTCGTGTTCATCTCGTCGTCTGCCGCCCACGAACCGATGCGCGCACGCACGGCCTACTCGGCGTCGAAGGCCGGAATGAACGCGTTCGCCCGCGCACTGGCCCTCGAAGTCGACCGCGACGGCATCAATGTCCACATCGTCACGCCGGGGCCGGTCGAAACCGACATGCTGCAAGACGTTCCCTTCGAGATGTACGCGATACGAGCCACGGATGTCGCCGAGGCCGTGGCGTGGTTGGATACCGTTGACCCGTCGGTCGACCTGCCGGAGATAAGGCTGAACGCCGTTACCCGCGGGCCGGCGGCACGCGAACCGGTGGTGCCGATCGAGGTTGAGCGGCGCGCGACAAAGTCGGCGAACCGCACGTAGCACCGATACTTATTGTCTCCCAGATCGATTGATCGGGCGCAGCGCTAGGAGCAAGCGTTCCTCGGCCTTCACCCCGGATTATTGACGCTTTCTGGCTACTTTATTATTTTCATCGAAAAGCGGATCACGACGGATATCGGAATTGCCCATGTTGCTTGATGCAGCCCCGCACCAGGTTTGCGGTGCGAGTGTCTGAAGCCGAGTTGCTCGGGGCCGCATCCCTGCCCGAAGACGCAGTCCCGTACGGGTCACAACTGCACCGGCTTGCCGAGGCCGACCCCGACGGGATCGGCCTGGTCACGGTGGCACCCGACGGCTCCGAGCAGGCACTCACGTGGGGCCAACTGGACCGCCGCGCCAATCAGTGGGGGCGGGCGCTGACCGCAGCCGGGGTGCAGCTCGGTTCGCTCGTCGCACTCGCGATCCCCAACTCAGCCGACCTCGTGCTCGCCGCCCTGGGCTGCTGGAAGGTCGGAGCCGTGCCCGTCCCGATGCGATGGGACATCCCTGACTGGGAACGAGCCAGGCTGCTCGACGTCATCCAGGCCGCGGTCGTCATAGACGAACACAACCGGGTCGCATTGGCGGCCGCCGCGGCGCGCCTGTCGGACGATCCCCTGCCCGAGGTGGTGTCGCCGAGCGCCAACGGAATCTGCAGCAGCGGGTCGACCGGTCTGCCCAAGGTGATCCTCAGCATGCAGCCGGCGATGTGGACACCGGAGCACAGCGAACCGTTTCTGGTGCACTGGGCCGAAGTGTCCCAGCCCCAGGTCATCCTCGTGCCGGCGCCGTTGTATCACACCAATGGCTTCAACACCTTGAACTACCTGCTCGGCGGTGACCGGCTCATCGTGATGGAGAAGTTTGGCGCCGAAGCGGTTCTCGACGCGATCGCGCGGCATTCTGTCACGAACTTCACCGCGACACCGACGATGCTCAAACGCATGGCGGCGGTCCCCGACGTGGAACAGCGCGACCTCTCAAGTGTGGAGTGGATTCTGCAGGGCGCCGCGGTGATGCCGCCTGCGTTGCTGCACAAATGGTTCAAGTTGCTCAGCCCGGAGCGAGTCCTGATGGCGTACGGCATGACCGAGAATCTGGGCCTCACCGCACTACGGGGCGACGAGTGGCTGCAGCACCCCGGAAGTGTCGGTCGCAGTTTCCGCGACACCGAGGTCCGCATCCTCGACGAGAATGGTGAGCCGGTGCCCACGGGTGAGCTCGGCGAGATCTACCTTCGGGCCCCGATGAGCGCGGCGTACCGGTACATCGGCGGTGCGCCGCCGCTGCCCTCGACCGAGGACGGGTTTCACACCGCCGGCGACATCGGCCGCCTCGACGCGGACGGCTATCTCTACATCGCCGACCGGCGGACCGACATGATCGTCACCGGCGGCGCGAATGTCTATCCGGCGGAGGTGGAATCGGCGCTTGCCGAGCATGGCGACATCGCAGACGTTGTCGTGCTGGGATTGTCGGACCCGGAGTGGGGTCGCCGCGTTCACGCGGTGGTCCAGCCCGCTGATCCGTCCAATCCCCCGACCGAGCAGCAAGTCATTCGTTACGCGAAAAGCAAGCTTGCCCGGTACAAGGTTCCCAAGACAGTCGAATTCGTCGACGAGATACCGCGCACTGCGGCCACCAAGGTGAATCGGTCGGCCATGATCAAAGACCGCGGCGGCTGATACGCGCCGTTTTGCCGTTTCATTCCGGGTGCGCCCCGTCTTCACCACTCAGGTAGACCTGTGATTCCATCTGGTGGAAGATGCGGTGCTGCTCGCCGCGCCGGATCAGCAGCCAGGTGATCCAGCTGGCGCCGCTACGCTCGAGTTCGGATTCCCTGCCTGTCAGGCGCCACCGACTGAGCAGCACGGCGCGCACGATCGCGTCGTCCACCACGTCGAACTCCTGAAGGGTCGACGAAATCGTTGCCGTTTTGAGCCTGCTGCTGACTCGGGCCCAATGCCGGTCCAGTTCGTCGGCACCGATCAGCGGCGCCGCGTACTCATCACCGAGATAGATCGGCCGAGGACTGTCGTGCTCCCAGAGCTCGGCCACCCCCACGAAATCCAGGCTGGACCACCGCTTGTCGTGTTCAGCCACCAAGTCTGCCAAGGCCGTCGCGACGGCGTCACGGTCAGACGGCAGGGACACCGATGCCCGGCTGTTCTCCGGGAAGCGCCTTGACCGTAGACGGCAGCCCGTAGAGGGCGACGGCGTTGCCGCGCATGATGCGCTCGCGCTGGGCCGGCGGGAACCTGTTGACCGCCCAGGTCGGCGAGTCGTAACTCCAGTGCGGGTAGTCGGTCGAGAACATGATGTTGTCGCCGAGATCCATCATTTCCAGGTAGTTCCGGAAGTCGCCGAGTTTGATGTCCTCGAGCGGCTGGGTGGTGAACCGCACGTGTTCTCGGACGTACTCCGATGGCCGGCGGCGCACATGCGGCAAGTCGCCCTTGCGCTGCTCCCAGATCCGGTCCATGCGCCACATGACGGGCATTGCCCACGTGAAGCCGCCTTCGACGAACACGATCCGCAGATCGGGATGCCGGTCAAACGCGCCGTCGAACACGAGACTCATCAGGTGCGACACGTACAGCAACGGCCATGACGCGAAGAAGTCGTGCCAGTGCGCCGGATTGCCGACCGGGTAGAGGGGAATCAGCTCGAAGGGTGTCTGCCCCATCAAATGCGTGGCGACCGGAAATCCGTGTCGCGCAGCCGCTTTGTACAACGGGTCGAAGTGCGGACTTCCGAATGGGATGCCACGGGTCTGGGGCGTCATCAGGACCTGAGCCATGTATGGGTGGCCGGCCCACTCCTCGATTTCGCGTGCCGCTTGTTCGGGAACTTGCGCGCTGACGCTGATCGATCCCCGCCAGCGTCCATGCCAGTTGTTCTTGTCCAGCCACACGTCGGCGAGCCAGTCGTTGTAGGCGGACTTCAGGACGTGTTCGGCCTGCGGCAGTTGGGCGTCGCACATCGGCTCCAGCGTCGCGATGCTGACCCCGGCGTCGAGCAGTAATTGTCTCGCGGCGAACTCCGGATCGCTGCCCGCCATGCCGCCGCCGGGCGGGGCGGCGTCGACCCGCAGCGACATCGTCTTGTATGAGTCCGGCGTGTCGTAGAAATGCGGGATCGGCGTGACCGCGTTGCCCCTCGGCCAGACCCTGTCTCTCCACTCGGCGGGCGCATACGACTTGAGGACCTCGGCCGATACCGGCAACGGATGCACGTCGGTGTCGACGATTGTCACCTCGATGTCTTTGAGGGCGACTTCTTCGTCCGCGCGTTGCACAGTCGTCATGAGAGGCTTCCTTCAACTTCCAACGCGACCCCGTACAGGTCACTTGCGTTTCGCCACAGCACTTTTTCCCGCTGCGCGTTGTTGAGCCCTGCGGCTACGGTATCGGGCGCCGATGTGGACCAGTGCGGGTAACTCGATCCATACATCAGCAGGTCTGCCTTGTCGGTGAAATCCAGCCACCGCTCGGCGTGATTCTCATCGGTCGGCCCGTCGAATGCAGACGAGCAGAACCGCACGTGGTGGCGCAGGTACTCGCTCGGATATCTGTCGACCCAGGGTGTTTGGTCACGCATGGACACCCAGAAGGTGTCCAGCCGCCACATCAGCGGGGTGAGAATGTCGTAGCCGCCGTCGGCGAACACGAACCGGAGATCTTGGTGGCGTCCGAAGACTCCCTCGATGATCAGGGTCGCCAGGTGCACGAAGGAGTTCAGCGGCATGAACGCCGCGTATCCGGGATAGGTGTACGCGTGCCCGGCGAACGTCGGCGGATGGTCGACGCCGTTGCCGCCGTTGATGTGCACGGCGACCGGAAGGCCATGTGCGGCGGCCGCCTCCCAGATCGGCTCGAACATCGGCTTGCCGTAGGGTTCCCGCGACTGCAGAGGAACACCGACTTGCACCATCTTGGGATGGGCGGCGAGCCTTTCGATCTCCGCGACAGCGCCGTTCGGGTCCTCGGGATTGACACGGATCGTGCCCCGCAGCCGCCCGGTCGTGTCCGCGTCCAGCCACGCATCCAACAACCAGTCGTTCACCGCTGCGCAGATTCTGCTGTTCAGCAGGTAGTCGGCGATGTTGCCGCGCGTCAACGGGTTGAGGATCGCGCACGCAGCACCGCGCTCTTCGAACACGTGTCGGCACAACATTTCTCGGTCAGAGCCCGGGTAGTGGTCGCCGTAGAGATCTTGGCGGTAATCGCCGCCGGGGGCCTGATACCATTGCTGCTCGACGTCGGGGATCGAACGCAGTTTGTAGGACGGCGCCAGGTAGCGCCGGATTTCGGCGTTGTACCGGAAGTGCGGCTGCACGTTGGCGTCTATGACGGGATGCGTGTTGCTCATGCGGTGAGATACACCTCCCCGTCGGCGACGTCGACCTCGTATGTGCGCACGCGCTTGCGCGGGTCGGCGACGGTCTGGCCGGTTGTGATGTCGAACTCCCACTGATGCCAGGGGCACCGGAGGATGCGCCCTGCACGCACGTGGCGGAGCCGACCGGGCGCGTCGGGAGCGAACTCGTTGGTGCCGCCGACAAATCCCGCGCACAGCGGCGCGCCCTCGTGCGCACAGTAATTAGCTATCGCATAAAGGGAGCCGTCGATGTTGTAGACGCCGACGCCGTACTTGCCGACCGGTACCAGCTTCATGGTTCCGGGCGGAAGATCCTCGATCGCACACACCGGCCGCCGACGCATCACGAGGGAGTCACCGCCTCACCGCAACCTTACAGTTTGGTCCCGCCCGCGAACAGGCTCTTTGCTGCCGCTGTGGCGATTCCTTGACCTAGAATACCTAAAATAGTAAAGATAGGACGACAGCGTCGAAGGGTTGGGTGGTCCGCTACTGCGCTCCGCAGGTCAGGCCCGCTCTGCCGCTCGGGAGGCAACGGGTGACGATCAGCACCGATCCGCACGACAAACCGATCACGTTGGATTTCTCGGGTGATCCTTACCCGTTCTTCGAATACAAGCGGAACACCGAGCCCGTTTGGCGCGGCACGGTGATGGACCACTCGCAAGCACCACCGGAGCTGATACCCGACGAGGAGTGGACGCTGTTCGACTTCAACAGCGTCTTCCAGGCCTTCCGCAACGACGAACTGTTCGGGTCCCACGCTTACAACGAGACGATCGGCCTGGTGCTGGGTACGACGATCCTGGGCATGCACGGCAAGCAGCACCACGACCACCGAAGCCTCGTCGCAAAGGCATTCCGGGCAAGCGCCCTCGAGCGCTGGGAGCCCGACGTCATCGACCCGATTTGCGACACACTCGTCGACGAGATCAAGGACAACGGCGCGGCTGACCTGATGACAGCGGTGACTCTCGAGTTCCCGACCCGGGTCACCGCCGCGCTGCTGGGCCTGCCCCGCGACGACCTGGATCTGTTCCGTCGGTTGTCGTTCGATCTGATCTCGATCTCCGTGGACATCGAGGCCGGGTTGAGGGCATCGGTCGAGTTGCACGACTACTTTCTCGACCAGGTCGAGCAGCGGCGCGCCAAGCCGACGAGCGACATCATCGGGGACCTCGTTGCCGCCGAGATCGACGGCGAGAAGCTCACCGACGATGCGATCATCTCCTTCCTGCGATTGCTTCTTCCGGCCGGCATCGAAACCACCTATCGGTCGTCGAGCAATCTCCTGTACCTGCTGCTCACCCATCCCGAGCAGTTGGACGCGATGCGGCACGACCGTTCCCTGATTCCCGCCGCGATCGAGGAGGGATTGCGCTACGAGACCCCGTTGGTCAGTGTGCCGCGTACGACCACACGCGAGGTCGAAATGCGTGGTGTGACAATTCCGGAGGGTGCCGCGGTCAACCTGTGCATCGGCTCCGCCAACCGGGACGAGGCGCGGTGGTCCGAGGCCAACAAGTTCGACATTCACCGGCCGCGGCACGCACACATCGCGTTTGCGGGCGGCATCCACAGTTGCCTCGGCATGCACCTGGCCCGAGTCGAGACCCGCGCGATGCTCAACAGCCTGTTCGATCGCGTGACCGATCTGCGGCTCGTGCCCGACGGCGAGGCGAAGATCGTGGGTATGCCCTTCCGGTCGCCCAATGAGCTTTCCGTCACTTTCCGCCCGCTGCCATGAGGAGCCGCGCCGCCATCCTGCACGACGTCGGCGGCCCGTGGTCCGTCGAGGACTTCGAGCTGGATCCGCCGCGTGCCGGCGAGGTCCTTGTCCAGATGGCGGCAGCCGGGCTGTGCCACTCGGACGACCACGTCCTCCAGGGCGACATGTCCGCGTCAAATGAGGTGCTGCGCTCGCTCGGCCTGCCCACGATGTTCCCGCTGATCGGCGGGCACGAGGGTTCGGGCATCGTCGTCGAAGTTGGCGACGGCGTGACCGATTTCGCGCCTGGCGATCATGTCGTGATGTCATTCATCGCGGTGTGCGGTCAGTGCCGCTGGTGTGCGTCCGGCATGGAATACCTGTGTGACTACGGCGGACAGACCCTGACTCCGGGCATGCCCACCGACGGGACATTCCGTCATCACACCGCCGACGGCCAACCGCTCGGTCACATATCGAAGGTCGGCTCCTTCGCGGAACATACTGTCGTTTCGGCGAATTCGCTCGTCAAGATCGAACCTCACCTGCCGCTGGTTCCGAGCGCTCTGCTGTCGTGCGCGATTCCCACAGGTTACGGCTCGGTCGTCAACCGAGCCGGCGTGCGCGGCGGCGACACCGTCGTGATCATCGGCGCCGGCGGGATCGGCACCGGCGCGATCCAGGGCGCGCACGTCAACGGCGCCTTACACATCATTGCGGTGGATCCGGTCGAGTTCAAACAGAAGGAGGCGCTTCGGTTCGGCGCCACTCACAGTGTGGCCAGCACTACCGAAGCTGCAGAGCTGGTTCGCGATCTGACCTACGGGGTGATGGCCGACAGCGTCGTGGTCGCGCCGTCGCTGGTTACCGGCGACGACGTCAACGCGGCGATCAAGCTGACCCGCAAGGGCGGGACCTGCGTGCTGACCGGAATGACCCCGCAGACAACGCGATCCATCAAGATCGCTCTGCAGGATTTCATCCTGTGGAATAAAAACCTGGTGGGTACCGTGTTCGGGTCATGTAATCCGAGGGCCGACATCCCCCGTTTCGCCCGTATGTATGACGCCGGGCAGCTGCGACTCGACGAGATGATCACCAAGCGCTACCGGCTCGAGGACATCAACGACGGCTACAGCGATCTGCTGAACGGCGAAATCATCCGCGGCGTCATTGATTTCGGGATCGACTGATTTCCGGCTCTTCGCGCAAGCGCTCATCGCTTCCTCAATTGAGACCGTAGAAGCGCTGCGCGTTCAGCCCCGCGATCTTTGCGCGTGTCTCTTCGCTGATATCGGGGCGGCTGCGCAGATGCTTAGTGCTCTCGGGCCACTCGCCGTCCCAGTGCGGGTAGTCGCTGGCGAACATGATGAAGTCGTCGCCCAGCACATCGATGACCCCGGGCAGGATCGGCTCTTCCGGCTCGCAGGTCACCCAGATGTTTCCCGCCTGCATGTACTCGTTCGGATCGCGCCGCCAACCGCTCTCGATCCAGTCGCCACGCTTCTCGAAATGCTCATGCAACCGGTCGATGAAGAACGGGACCCAGCCGACCCCGGCCTCGAGGAATGCGACGCGCAGGCCCGGATGCCTGTCGAACACGCCACCGGAGACTAGCGCGGTCATCGCCGTCATTTGGTCGAACGGAAAGCTGATGCAGTGCACCTGGATGTAGTTCGTGAAGCGGTCGACACCGATCTTGGGCAGGTGGACACCCGGCGCGCCGTGGATTCCGAGTGGCATCTCGAGTCCGACGGCGGCCGCGTAGAAGAGATCGAGGTCGGGGTGATCGAGGTTGCGGGTCCGCAGTGCCGGCGGGATATGGGTCGCGACCAGGCCGAGGTCCTTCGCCTCGCGCATGATCTCGATCGCCACCTCGCCGTGCTCGATCGGGGTCACCGCGACGCCCCGCAGCCGGCCGCCCGTTGGCCGGCAGTAGTCGGCAATCCACTGGTTGTAGAGCCGCGCGAACCCCGCGGCCAATTCAGGGTCTTCGAGGCTGGGCGTGCACAGTCCCAGGCTCGGGTACAGCACCATCGTGTCCATGTGATCGCGATCGGCGTCACCGAGCACACCGTCGGCGGACGAGAAGTTGATCCCGGGCGCCGTGCTGAGGCCATGTTCGCGCGGACAGCCGGCGCCCGGCCCGTCGGCCTCCGGATAATTGCGGCCCTCGATCACCAGGGCCCGCCCCTCGGCGTGCGGAGCGATGTGTTGCGGCCAGCGCCGCATCGCTTCAAGCGCGAGCGAAGGCCCCTCCGCGACGTGTCCGTCGGCGTCAATGATCCGCATGCTTCCCTCCAGAATTCAGACCCCAAACCCCATAGCGTCGATCAGTCGTTGCGTGCCGTTCGAGCGGCAGTGAGGCGTTCGGCCTGCCCGTACGCGTCGATCGGGCTGTGCAGTGCCAGCCCGCCGTCGGCGTGTACCACCTGGCCGGTCACCCATCCCAACTCCAGGACACCGACGATGGCGGAGGCGACGTCGGTCGCCTCTCCCAGCCGACCAAGTGCGGTGCGCTCTTTGAGAGCGTCTACCCAGCCGGGCAGCTTCTCGGCCGCCGACAGCATCGGCGTGCGGGTCACCCCGGGCCCCACCGCGTTGACCCGGATCCCGTAGCGGCCCCACTCGACCGCGGCCACCTTGACCAGCATGTCGATGCCGGCCTTCGACACGCAGTAGGCGCCCATGTCGCGGTCCGCAAGCGTGCCGCTGATGCTCGACACCGCGACCATCGATCCGGCGACCTCCGCGTCGATCATGGCCTGCGCGCCCGCCCGCAATGTCAACCAGGTGCCGGTGAGGTTGATCGCTATCACTCGCTGCCAGTCCTCAAAGCTCTGCGACAGGAGCATTCCCGATGCCCCTACCCCAGCGCAGGCGACGACGCGGGTGGGAACGCCGCGCTTGGCGACCGTCTGGGCCATCGCCGCAGCGATTGCGTCCGGATCACTGATGTCACAGTCGACATCCCCGCCCGTCACATCCCATACGACGACGTCGTGGCCCGCGTCTCGCAACAGGGTGGTGACGGCGCGTCCGATCCCGGACGCCCCACCGGTGACGACAGCGCTCATTGCGGCGGGCCGATCAACTCGACCAGGACTCCGTCGGGGGCATTCACCACCGCCATCGGGACATGTTTACCGCCGGGCGCGGGAACCGTGATGCGGCGGACCCCGTCGGTGAACCCCAGACCGGCCAACGCCGCCAACGTCGCATCGACATCACGCTGAAGGGACAGCAGAAAAAAGCCGTGGCGTGGACGGCTGGGGCGCGGCGGCGCATCGGCCGCTCCGTCGAACACCACCAGTTCCACGATGCCCGTGTCGGCTTGCGCCGGGTCACCGAGAAAAATCGATCGCAGCGTGGTGGTTGCGGAATTGAACAGCGCGGGCCAGTCACCTGAGAAGGTGTGATCGAAGAGTTCGGCGAGCCCGATTCCGTCGCACCAGAACCGCATTGATCGTTCGACGTTGGCCGTGCAGATCGCGGTGTGGTGAACACCCGGCATAGCCACCTCGACTCGACTCCGTCCGCCGCGCAGCACTCGCTATCCACTAATTTTAACAATGTTAGTATCCGGTGCGCCTGGAATCGCAAACGAGGGGCGGGGCCAGCGAGCGTGACCGAGACCATCCAGCAGCTGCTGCGGGAACGCGCATCCACGGACACCGTCGCGGTGAAGTACGGCGATCAGCGTTGGACGTGGCGCGAGCACATCCGTGACGCGTCGGCACGGGCCGCGGCGCTGCTCGCGCTCGTCGATCCCGCTCGCCCGGTGCACGTGGGCGTACTGCTGGGGAACACTCCGGAGTTCCTGAACCAGATGGCGGCCGCGGGCCTCGGCGGATACGTGCTGTGTGGCATCAACACCACACGCCGGGGTGCGGCGCTGGCCGCGGATATCGAGCGAGCCGACTGCCAGATCGTCGTCACCGACGCCGAGCATCTCCCCCTGCTGAACAGCCTTGAGCTGACCGGGATCCGGGTGATCGACTCCTCCAGCTGCGAATGGGCGCGCCTTGTCGAAGCGGCCGGCGCGTTGACGCCATACCGCGACGTCGCGCCGACAGACACCTTCATGCTGATTTTCACGTCGGGGACCAGCGGTGACCCCAAGGCCGTGCAGGTGTCCCATTTCATGGTGTTGATGTCGGGCCGGAACCTGGTGCAGCGGTTTGCGGTCACCAGCGACGACACCTGCTACTTGTCGATGCCGCTGTTTCATTCCAATGCATTGGTGGCGGGCTGGGGGGTGGCTGTGGCGACTGGGGCCGCAATGGCGCCGGCGAAGTTCTCCGCCTCGAGGTTCCTCGCCGACATCCGCCGGTACGGCGCTACGTACATGAACTATGTCGGTAAGCCGCTCGCCTACATCCTCGCGACGCCGGAGCGACCGGATGATGCCGACAATCCACTGCGGGTGGCGTTCGGCAACGAGGCAAGCGACCGCGATATCGAGGAGTTCCAGCGCCGTTTCGGCCCCGTGGTCTGGGACGGCTTCGGCTCCACGGAGAACGCCGTCATCATCACACGGGAACCTGGAGCACCGAAAGGCTCACTCGGCAAAGGCTTTCCGGGTGTCGCTGTGTACAACCCGCAAACAATCGCAGAGTGCCCACCGGCCCGATTTGACGACGACGGGGGGTTGATCAACGCCGATGAAGCGGTCGGTGAACTCGTCAACACCTCTGGGAGGGGCTTCTTCACCGGTTACTACCACGACGACCACGCGACCGCCGAACGCATGCGGCACGGGATGTATTGGTCGGGTGACCTCGCGTATTGCGACGCCGATGGCTGGATATATCTGGCGGGCCGCACCGGCGACTGGATGCGAGTCGACGGCGAGAACGTCGCGGCGGCACCGATCGAGCGAATCCTGGTCCGCCTGACAGACATCAACCGGCTCGCTGTCTACGGGGTACCGGACGAAAACGTCGGCGATCAGATCATGGTGGCGGTTGTTCTGAACGACGGAGCCGCGCTGACTCCCGAGGGGTTCAAGGCGTTTCTGGCCGCGCAGCCCGACCTGTCACCGAAGGCGTGGCCGAGGTATGTCCGCATCGCCGCGGACCTGCCAACGACCGCGACGCACAAGGTTCTCAAGCGCGTACTGGCCGCGCAGGGTCCAACCGCCGGCGACGGTGAGCTGTGGATCCGCGAACCCAGGGGCACGCGCTACGAAGTCGCGCGTCAGTCATGATCGACGCTCGACGGCGCTAACCGGAAAATCGCTCCCAGGCGGATTGGCGGGTGATACCAAGCGCCTCACCAACTCTCGACCAGGTGACACCGCGGCGGCGAAGCTCATCCACCCATGCGCGCAAATCGCATTCAACCTGCTCGGCGACTGCGGAGATTCTGGGGATGTGGTCGAGCATCCGCTCGTCGCTCATCGACTCCCAAACCGGTAGCCGAACAGTATTGGGCTTGCCGCGGTGGTCGTCGACGATCGCCTGTGCCAGATCAATGCACTCGTTACAGATCAGCACCCCAGGACCGGCGACGAGCCTTTCGACCTCGGTGCTGGGTTTGGCGCAGAAGGAACACCTCATCGTCGTGGTCGCGGAGGGTGGGGTCATGTTGTTCTATCTGTGGGGGTGAGCCTGACAGATATAGTCCGTCAGGGCATCCCTGACAACAGGATTGGCTGACCGTGATTGCCACTTTCCGTAGGGCTGTTCCGTGATAATCGCCGCGCACTCGGCGCTGTCAGAGAACTCAAATTCCGGCGGCCTAGAGTTACAGGCATCACGCAACACCAAGCGGGGACACAGCGATGACCGATGTGAGTCAACACGGTGAGCAGACCGCGCTCGCGACGAGCACCGAGGTCGCTCACCTGGTCGGCAGGGAATTGCCCGACATCCCGCTCGCGGCGACCACCGAACCCCACGGAGTCTCCCTGCGTGATCTCTGCCGCGGGGTCGGCCGCCTGGTGGTCTACGCGTACCCGGCGACCGGCGCACCCGATCGCGACCCGATCAGACCGGACTGGATGACTATCCCCGGGGCATTCGGATGTACCGCCGAGTCATGCAGTTTCCGGGACCTGAACGACGTCATCCGCGAACTGGGCGCCGCCGTGTGCGGACTCTCCACCCAAAGCAGCGCCGAGCAACACGAAGCCGCGCAGCGCCTTTCGCTCAACTTCCCGCTTCTCAGCGACCACGCCAATACGCTGACCGACCGGCTTGGTCTGCCCACATGGCGCGCTGCAAGCAGCCGCCTACTCAAGCGATTCACCATGGTCACGCGCGGAACCGTGATCGAGCACGTGTTTGCGCCAGTGCCCGAACCCGCCACGCACGCCGGCGATGTCGCGGCATGGCTTCGCAGCAATATCGCCCACCCAGACGGTTAGCGCGAGCGGCGAAGTTGGTGCACCAGAAGCGCCGTCCCCGTTAATTGAATATCAGGGACGGCGCGCTCAGTGTGGCAATGCCTTGATGCGCGAAGGCGGCCCAGGTGCCACGCAGCATGCGCGCAACACGCTGATCGATGGGGTTTTGTTCGGGCCCCAGCATGGGTGCGCCCAGCCAAGACGATGGTGTCCCCATCAGAAGCGGCAGCTCTATGCAATGGCACGCGCCCAGCGGCGCACCGGCCGGGGCCCAGTCGAAGCGATACGTCGCGGCTCGCCCGCCATTCGCCCTCCATGTCTCAGCCAACCGATGGGCGGGGCCGCCGAAGACACGCTTCGTAACCGCGGCGGAGATGACTCTCATTGCCATGGAGCCCGGTGGTCCCAGACGCTTAACCGCGGCTGCGCGCCGCATCATCTCGACGAACGGAGCCGCGTCGGCCCTGGTGTATCCAACCAGGAGCTCGACGCGTGCCGCGACGGCGGCGATGCGCCGAGACACATCCCCGGCCGCCGGCAGCGGCGGTCGGCCCTGGATCGGCGCGAACGGCAAGCCGCCGAGAAGCCCGAACCGCTGTGCGGCGGCGACCGCGGCTGTCTGCGCCTCGAGGAGTTGCTCGACCGCAGCGTCGGTAGGAGCCGCCGCACCGAGGGCGTCAGCGGCGGCAGATCGCATCGCATTGGTCATCGAGTCGCGTCCATCGCGTAGCCCGAGTGGCGCGCTCTGCGCGATGGCGCGGCGGAAAAGTCCGTCGGCTTCGTCGCAAAGCATCAGTGACAGAATCGAATCCGCCCCGGCCGATTGACCGAACGCGGTGACGTTCGAAGGGTCGCCTCCGAACGCGCCAATATTGTCCCGCACCCACTGCAACGCCAGGATCTGGTCGCGTAAGCCCAGGTTGTCATCGCTTCCGGGTCCGTCGGGCGTCAGATAGCCGAAGATCCCGAGGCGGTAGCTGACATTGACCACCACGACCCTGCCCTCGCGAGCCAACGAATCAGGGTCGTACTTGGGCGACTCGCCGCTGCCGGACATATAAGCACCACCGTGAAACCAGACCATGACCGGCAGTCGGTCAGCGTCGGCGGGAGCGGTGACGCTGACGACCAGACAGTTCTCGCCCACCGAAAGATCGTCGACAACCGGGCCGGTGACCCAATTGAGCCGCGACAAGAGCTGCGGGCACACCGGTCCACGTTGGGTGGCGTCACGGACGCCGGGCCATCGCGGCACCGGCCCGGGGGCCACGTACCGCTCAGCTTTTCCGTAGGGCAACCCCCGCGCACGCAGCAGGCCACCGTCCTCTTCCACGCGGATCGTTCCCGCGGTGAGAACAACACGACGGTCCTTCACACAGCTCACCGTACGAGCCGCCGCCGGTTCCCTGTAGCACACTGCCAGTGGCATGCCAGTGCAATGGCAGGCCGGCCCGCTAGCTTGGACGGGCGGAATGACGATTCACGCTGGGCAAACCGGCCCCGAGTCGACGGCGAGCGGTGGCCGTCCGTCAGCGACGTACACGATGATCGTGCGCGCTTCAATCGACGTTCTCGCGGAATCAACCCGCACTTGATCCGGATCAGCACTAACCGGCCCCGATGGCCCGGAACAGCTGGGCCATCTCCTCGCCGGGGTCGGCCGGCACGGTGTAGTCAGTCTCGTCGCGGATCTCGGCGATGTGGTCGCGTACGTCTTCGATGGACAACTCCGGGTTGTAGTACCCCTTGGTTCTGCCGATGAAAAACCTTGCGACCTGCCCGGCGCCCACCGTGTAGATCTCACCGGAAACGGGGCAGTCCTCGTGGGCCAGGAAGGCCACCATCGGGGACACCAGCGCGGGGTCGAGCTTGCCGATGAACGTCTTTCGCAGTTCCTCCGCCAGCGCTGCGGCTTCACGGCTGAGTTGATCGGCGGCTTCGGGTTTCGCCATGGAGTGGATGAGCATTCGGGTGAAGGCGATCGGGGCGATCGCATTGACCTTGATGTTGTGATTGGCCCCCTCGGCCGCGAGGACCCGGGTGAAGCCGATCATCCCCGTCTTGGCTGCGCCGTAGTTGCTCATGCCCGGCGAGCCCAGGACGCCGGCGGCCGACGAGGTATTGACGACGCGACCGTACCCTTGCTTGCGCATGATGATCCAGGCCGGTCTGGTCACGTAGAACGCGCCCTTCAGGTGCACGTCGATGACCGGTTCGAGCAGGTCGGGGGTCATGTTGTGGAATGCCTTGTCGCGCAGGATTCCCGCGTTGTTGACGACGATGTCGATCCGCCCGTAGGCGTCGAGGGCGGCTTGCGCAACGGCCTGCCCGCCCGCGGGTGTGGCCACACTGTTGGCGTCGGACAGCGCCTCACCGCCCTGGTCGCGGATCTCGCGGGCGACGCTATCGGCCGGGCCGGTGTCCGATCCTTCACCGGCGACCGAGCCTCCGACATCGTTGACCACCACTCGCGCCCCGCGCGAGGCCAGCAACAGGGCGTGCTGCTTGCCCAGCCCCCCGCCGGCACCTGTGACAATCGCGACCTTGCCGTCGAATCCTAGCTCTGTCATGACAACCCAGCCTCCTCGCACTAGGTAACGGGCACTCGCGGATGCGATGGCTCCGCTTCGCCATGCCCCTCTCCTTGCGTACCGACGCGTTCAGCCCAGCACTCCAAAGCGCCGTTTGCGTCCCAACCGGTCAAGGCCGGTCCGCATGACCGATCGGACGCAGGCGTCGACTTCACCGATCACCGGGTGGTCGCCGGACCGGGCGACAATGTCGATCGGTTCCAGTACGTCTGTGACAATCTTGGTAGGCAGAGGAACATTCGGAGGCCAAATCACACTCAGTCCGAGTGGGAAGCCCAAGGTGAGCGGCATAATGTCGGAGCGCAACCGCTTGAGACCCAGCCGCTTCCCAAGCCACGCGCCACGAGTCAAGAACAACTGGCTTTCCTGCCCGCCGATCGACACGATCGGCACGATAGGCACCCCGGCATCCGTCGCCGTCCTGACATATCCGGTACGCCCATTGAAGTCGATGATGTTCTCCGCCCGCGTCGGCCGGTACGAGTCGTACACACCGCCGGGAAACACCAGCACGATGCCCCCCGACCGCAACGCTTTGGCGGCGTTTTCTCGGCTGGCTCCAATAACGCCGATGCGGGTGAACCAAGCCGAGAGCGCGCCCGTGAACGGGCGGTCGTAGCCGAATTCGGCGTAGAAGGCCGAGGCGAAGATCAGCACATCAGGGGTCAGCATGCCGCCCGAGTGGTTGGACACAACCAGTGCGCCGCCGGTCGGGTGCAACGAGCCCAGCCCGCCGACGTCGAAGCGGAACCATCGCTTGGCCAAGGGGCCCGCCACCTTCACCAACTGCTCAGTCAGGCCGGGGTCCCACTTACCGATGCCCCCGGTGTCAATGTCGTTGGCGCCCAAATGTTCCCCTGACTGCCGCAATTACGCCTTGCGTGACCTACCGGATCACTGCACCGGGCTGAACTCGAGGTGCAACTCGGTCAAGCCCCGCATCTGCCAGGTCGGTTCATACGTGTAGCGGCGTGCATCGGCAGGTCCGTGCGCACTCTCCGAAATGGCGATGTCGGCCATCCGGTCGAGTATCCGGTTAAGCGAGATTCGTCCCTCAGCCCGGGCGAGCGGCGCTCCGGGGCAAGAGTGGTTGCCGCGCCCAAAAGCGACGTGCTCGCGAACATTTGCGCGGTCTACTCGGAACTCGTTGGGCTCCTGGAACTTCCGCGCGTCGCGATTGCTGGCCCCGGGGAGCAGCATCACCGTGGATCCGGCAGGAATCGGTACGTCGCCGATCGCCGTCGACGCGCGTGCCATGCGGAAGTGGGATTTGACCGGGCTCTCCATTCGGAGCGCCTCTTCGATGAACGCGGGAATGCGGTCGCGTTCCGCACGCAGCAACGTTTGGATGTCGGGACGTTCAGCGATCACCCGTATCCCGAAGCTGAGTAACTTCGTGGTGGTTTCTTGTCCGGCTGCGAACAGGAACGTGGCGAGGCGGACGACGTCGATGATTTCGGGTGTCGAGCCGTCGGGGTATTTCGCCTCGGCCAGCTCGGTCAACACGTCCGAGCGCGGCTCATGCCGCCGCTCGGCGATATAGGTCGAGAACTTCTCATCGAGCCACTCAAGCGGATTGTGGCTGCGTGACAGGGTATCGTCCTCGATCCCACCCACAACCTGGCCCGAAAAGACTGCCCGGAACTCTTCGTGATCCTCTGCGGGGACTCCGAGCAGATCGGCGATCACCAGCCCCGAGAACGGTCTCGCGTAGTCGTCGAGGAACTCGCACTTGCCACGGGCCACGAACTCGTCGAGCTGCTGATCGGCCAGCCGCCACATGAAGTCTTCATTTTCCTTGAGCCGCTTCGGGGTCAGTAGGCGACTCAGCAAGCCCCGCGTCCGGGTGTGATCCGGGGGATCCTGAGTAACGATGTGTTCGCTCATCGGAATCTGCGATCGATGGTGCTCGATCAGAGCCCCGACGTCGTCGCCGGTCGGCTCGAACGGAAGCCCGGAAAACGGCCCTGCCACAGCGACACACGAGGAGAACGCGGGATCCTTATACACCGCCAACGCTTCCTGATGCCCGGTAACGGCCAGCACGCCCTGATGGGATTCGGCTGACACCGGGCACTTCGAGCGCAGGTAATCGAAGTACGGGTACGGATCGGGGATGAGGGATGCTTCGGTGAAGAAGTCGACCGATTCGAAATCGCTCACAAGAGATCTCCCGTTGAGGTCTTCTGAGATAGCTGTTCGGTCACTGCACAATCCCGGTGGTTTCGGTGACGCGCGCGTCGCTGACGTTCATGATCTCTTCGAGGTTCTCCGCGATGTCCTCGGCGGTGAGGGGAGATTTCGAAATGCCCGGTGTATGCACCACGGCGATCCGCGCGACACCGCCCATGCCGACCTGCAGAATCTCCCCATTGAGGGGACAAGACTCGTGGGCGAGAAACACGGCTGCCGGGGAACATAATTCGGGAGGCATGCTCGCGTTGATCTCGTCCATCACTTCTTTCGGCATGGACAGCACGGTAGCCAACGTGTCCGAGTGTGACGCCGACATCCGGGTGTATGCCCGGGGTGCAATGGCGTTGACGCGAATACCCAGCGGCGATCCCTCGGTGGCGAGATTGCGCGTGAGGCCGAAGACTGCACCCTTGGCCGCGCCATAGCTCGTCAGCTCGGGGATGCCGCCGAGCATGGCCTCGGAAACGGTGTTGACAATGCGCCCGTAGCCAGCGTTGACGAAGTGCGGCCACGCGGCCCGTGCGACGAAAAGGCTTCCAAAGAAATGGACATCCAGCATGGCGCGGAATTGCTCGACGGAGAGTGCATCGAATAGCCCGGGATCGTGGATGCCGGCGTTGTTGATGATCGCGTCGATGCGACCGAACGCCTCGATTGCCGTCTCGACAATGGATGCTGCGCCGCGTTGGTCGGCGACCGACGCATAACACGCCACCGCGTTGCCACCTGCGTCCTTTATCTCCTTCACGACATCTTCAGCCGGGGCCGCCGACGAACCACCGCCGTCGATACCGACCCCGTAGTCGGCCACGACGACGCGAGCGCCTTTCGCGGCCAGCAGCAGCGCGTGACTGCGCCCAACGCCGCGGCCCGCTCCGGTGACGACAACCGCTCGGCCGTCAAAACTCAACTCAGTCATTAATTCCCCCTGGTGACACCACGAACGTGAATGTCGATTTTGGTGAAATCGACGTCACCCGAACAGGACGGGCAGCGAGGTCGGCGACCGGAAAACCTGGCCACGGATGTGCGGATCGTCGCCGTCGGGATCGAGTCGCAAGTTGCGCAGGCGGTCGAACAGCAGGTTGAGCGCCACACGCATCTCCAGGCGCGCCAGATGCATCCCCAAACAGACGTGGACCCCGTGGCCGAACCCAATGTGTGCCCGTGCCGAGCGAAAGACGTCGAAGCGATCAGGGTCCGGGTAGCGGTCGTCTTGCCGGTTGGCCGCACCAAGCACCGGCATCACCGATGAGCCGGCGGGGATCGGCACACCTCCCAGCTCGGTGTCGCGCGTCGCGACGCGGGTGATCGTCAGCAGGGGTGGCTCCCATCGAACCGCTTCCTCGATGGCCTGCGGGAGGAGCGAGCGATCGGCGCGCACCGCGTCGAGCTGGTCGGGGTTAGCGAACAGCGCGAACAGCAGGTTTCCCAGCGAGCGGTAGGTGGTTTCGACGCCGGCCGGAAGCAGCAGCCGCAGAAAGGAGAAGATCTCTTCGTCGGAGAGCTTCTCTCCATCGATCTCAGCCTGCGCGAGGCCGCTGATGAGGTCGTCGCGCGGTTCCTTGCGGCGGGCCGCGAGGATCGGAACGAAATACTCCCGCAACGCTTCCGAGGCTGCGAGCCCACGCTCCCGATTGAACAGGATGGCGAGCAGCGCAACGGACCAGCGTTGGAATTGCGGATAGTCCTCGCGCGGTAGGCCCAGGAGGCCGGCGATGATCTGGGTCGGGTAGGGAAAGGTGAACTCTCGCGCCAGATCAGCGGTTCCTCGATCTGCGAACTGGTCGATCAGCTCGTTGCCCACCCTGCCGACCAGTTCTTCCTCCCAGCGAGCCAGGGCCTTCTGCGAGAACGCTTTTGACACCAGGGCGCGATGTCGGCCATGCTCGGGCTCGTCCATCCCGAGCATGACGTGCTTGCCCAGGGCGTCGCCGAACGCGTCGATGATGATCGCGGACGAGAATGTCTCGTTGTCGCGCAGCATCTGGGCGACCTCTTCGTGGCGATACACCATGAAGACGGGTTTGGACTCTTCGTGAGGCATGCCGGACATGTCGATGCGTTGCACGGGTTCCTCACGCCGTAATCGCGACAGCTCGGCGTACGGGTCGCGGACATCACCGGAAACCGCGTCGTCAAACGTTCCGAAGTCCTCGAGTTCGTCGAACAATTCCACGCTTCGTGTCTCCTTCAGCTGGCGGGGTATCCCACCGACTTGATCTGGGTGTATTGGTCGAAGCCCGCGATACCGTTCTGGCGCCCGATTCCGCTGGCCTTGTAACCGCCGAACGGCGTATCGGCGCCGTACGGAGCGGCACCTTGCACACCGATGAAGCCCGCCCGTAGCCGACGCGCCACAGCCAGCGAATGCTCCAGGGAACCCGACATCACGTTGCCGGCCAACCCGTACGCGCTGTCGTTCGCGATACGGATCGCGTCCTCCTCGTCGTCGAACGGGATCACTGCAAGGACGGGCCCGAAGATCTCTTCCTGCGCAATGGTCATCGAGTTGTCGACGTCGACGAAAAGCGTTGGCCTGACCCAGAACCCCTTGTCGAATCCGGCGGGCGCATCGGTACCGCCGACGAGGCAGGTCGCGCCCTCGTCGATGCCCTTCTGGATGTAGCCGAGCACGCGCTTGCGCTGTTTGTCAGAGATCACCGGACCGCACAGCGTGCCGGAATCCTGCGGGTCCCCGGGAGAGACGCTCTCGTACATCCCCTTGAGGATCGCGACGCCCTCGTCGTAGCGAGACCGGGGCAGCAGCAGCCGCGTCGGGTTGGCGCAGCCCTGCCCGGCGTGCATGCATGGCGCGATACCGATCGCACACGCCAGGGCGAAATCGGCGTCTTCCAACACGATGGTGGCCGACTTGCCGCCGAGCTCGAGAAACAGACGCTTCATCGTCGACGCGCCCTTCTCCATGATCCGCCGACCGACGACCGTGGAGCCAGTGAATGAGATCAGATCGACCTTCGGCGACAGCGTCAGTTCCTCCCCCACAAAGTGATCCGACGCCGTGACGACGTTGACGACCCCGTCCGGGATATCGGTGGATTCGGTCATCAGCCGCCCGAGGCGCGTCGCGTTGAATGGGGTATCGGGCGCCGGTTTCAGCACCACCGTGTTGCCGGTGGCCAGCGCTTGGGCAAGCTTGTGGATGGTGACCTCGAACGGGAAGTTCCACGGGACGATCGCACCGACCACCCCAACAGGTTCACGCCATATCTTCCGGGTGGTCATCTGCCCGGTGAGCGAGACCATCGTGTCGCCGAGGTCGGTCTCCCAGGGGTACTCGTCGATGAGCTTGGCGGGGAACGTGAGCGCATCGGCCAACGGCGCATCCAGCTGCGGGCCAAACGTAATCGCCCGTGGGCAACCGACTTCGAGGATGAGCTCCTCCCGCAGGGTTTCCCGCTCAGCCTCCAACGCCTCCTGGAACTGCTCCAGGCAGCGCTTGCGCAGCACATGGTTGGTCGACCAGTCGGTCTCGTCGAAGGTCCGCCGAGCGGCGTCAATGGCACGGTGCATGTCCGCCTTCGAGGCGTCGGCGACCTCGCCAAGCACCTCCTCGGTTGCCGGGTTGATGTTGGTGAACGTGCCGGCTTGGCCGTCGACGAGCTTGCCGTCGATCAGCATCCGCGATTCGAAGCGAACCTTCTCAGTGTCGGTCATGGTTCTCGCTCTCTTGATGGGGGAGTTTGTCGGGGACTTGCCCCAGGGCTCCGTGACGCGGGAGGCCCATTGCCAGACGGATCACCTGATGGAGAAGCCGTCCCGGCAGGAAGCGATTGGCGAGCAACAGCATTCGAGCGTCGGGGCCGACCGCGTGGCGAGCGAAGGGGGCTCGCTCCTCGAGCGCCTTCGCGAGCCCCGGCGCGAAGCGTTCGGGTGGTCTCGCCAGCCGCATCGCGGCACGGCCCCGGCGATCGATTGTGGTGTTGTGCGGGGCGTAGGGCCCGTCGAAGTCTCGGTAGTCCTGGGCCCCTTCGTCGGTGATGATGTCGGTGTCGAAGGTTCCCGTCACCAGGATGGTGACACCCAGTCCGAACGGCGCGACCTCGTTCGCCAGGGCCTCGGCCCACCGTTCTGCGGCACCCTTAGCGGAGGAGTAGGCAGCGATCGACGGCATGCCGCGAACGCCGCCCTGGCTAGAGATCACGACGATGCGGCCGCGTCCGGCCGCGCGCATCGACGGCAACAGCGCCTTGGTCAGTGCCACTGGACCTAACAGGTGGGTGGCTAACATCTGCTCCCACACGTCGCTCGGCGTTTCCTCCACAGACCCGGCTGCTGCGATCCCGGCGTTGTGCACGAGAGCATCGGGCGCTCCGACTGCCTCCTCAATGACCTTGGCCGCGTCGGCGATCGACGCAGGGTCGGTGAGGTCGAGCCGCACGCCGATCAAACGGGGGTCGTCCGCACGAGCACCGGTCGCGGCCCGGAGCCGTTCCAGTCCGACGTCGGGCGATCGCATGGCTGCGACGACGCGCCACCCCCGCCCGTACAGGTGGGTGGCCGACGCGAATCCGAGTCCCCTTGAGGCGCCGGTGATGACGACGCTGCGCGGTTCACTCATGTCAAGGGCGCGCACCGTCCGCCGTCCGCCGGCGGTTGCACTTGCGGTCGGCCGTTCGGTTGCGCGCTCATCCACGTCGACCAGATTCCCACCGAATATGGACCGGGCTGTCCGTTCTTCTCGTAGAACCCTTGTGGATCGTAGACTTTGGCCTCCGGATACGGCCACGGGCATGCGACAGAGGTAGCCGTTCTTGTCCACTTGATGATTGCGAAGCCTGTGCCGTAGGCGAAGTAGGCGACGTTGATGATCACAAACATCACGACGAACATGCCAAGGGCCGGACGGCCGGGAAAGATGCGCAACCGCTGGGCCAGCTTCTCGGCCACCGTGCGGCCCGTGTCGTCGCGGTACAGCAGAACCCCGGCCGGGATCATCACGAATGTCACCATCACGGTTTCCCAGATGAACGGGAATTGGTAGGTCTTTCCGACAAACACGGACCCGAAGGGGATGACCTGCGAGTAGATGTAGAAACCGGTGCGCACCAGCGTGATCTCCAGCGTCGCGTCGAAGACGATGCCGATGGGCAGGATGATCACCGCCAGGCTGATCAGTGGATGGCGCCACACGAACGAGTCGACGGGCCGGCGAGCCTGAATGCGGCGCAGGATCCAGATGGCCGGGAAGTAGGGACCGAGGTAGAACATGATGTACCCGATGACCAGGAACGGCTCGACGGTCGGCGACAGGGACACCAGCGGCCAGTCCTCGGGCCAGTGCCACAGCTGCGGGTTGTAGACCGCGTATGGCGACCAGTTCATGATCGGGTCCTGCCAGACGATCAACGTCGTCACGATGCCCATCAACAGCACGGGGTGTGCCGGATGCCGACGCCACGCCACAACGTAGACCGTGATGATGATGAGCATCGTGATGATCGTGAAGATCTGGAACAGTCCCAGCCAATGGTGATAGCCAAACAGCGGCTCGACCGGCCGTGGCGCGCCGGTGACCTCCGGGTTGCGGATGCGGGCCGAGACGGCGCCGGTACGGGCGTAGTAGGCGACGATGGCGAGAAGCGCGAGGGCGACGACGACCCACACCATGCCCACGAAGGACCGCTTGGGCGGTTTGGTGGCCGGGGTCGCAGTAGACGGCGTTGTCTGCTCTGTGGTCATCGCTTATTGCTGCCCGAAGCGGTCGACGAGGTGGGAATTGACGCCGTCCGCGTCGAGTTGACGGGCGACGAGATAGCCGGCGCCCATCCAGGCGCGGCGGGTCCACTTGCCGAACGAGACTCTGGTGCCGGGCGCGCCCGCCGCGGCGGGCAGCATCTTCACCCGTTCCAGCGCCTCCTTCACCCCGCGCGGGCTCAGTGGATGGGCATCGGTGAATGCCCGTAGCAGCGTGGCCGCCACGTCCCGGTTGACCACCGGCACGCAATACTGCGGGCGCCGGCCGTAGCGGGCCTCGTATTGGTCCAGGAAACGCTGGCCGATGATGTTGCCCTCGTCGTACTGGTCGATGCCGGTCCATCCCAGAAACGCGTTCCACATCACCGGATTGACCCATGCGTTCTGGAACGCGGTGCTGGTGAACCGGGGCGGGTCCCAGTTCAGCGCTTCCAGGGCCGGGTTGATGAACACAATCCCGAAACCGAAGCCACAGTGCACGATCGCCTGCGCCTTCGCCTCGTGCAATGTTCGCACCGCGTCGGTGATGTCTTGTGCCGTCTGCGCAATCGACGCCTCTGCCACAATGCGAATACCTTCGCGACGACAGGCGTTTCGGAAGTTCTTCAGATAACTCTCCCCGACCAGCGACTGCTCGACCAGCACCCCGACCTCGGTGTGGCCCGCCTTGGCGACGAGGTCCGCCCAAAAGATCGGCTCGTCGGTCATCGACCCCTGCGGAAACGCGAACGTCCATTCCCCCAACCAGTCGTCGCTACCACACACATTGATCCCGGGCACCCCGAATCGCTGCTCGATCGCCTCGCGGGTAGGAACCGCATTGTCGGTGATGTGCGGGCCGAAAACGAGAAGGCAGCCTTCCTCGACGAGTTCGCCGTAGGCGTCGATCACCGCTTTCACGGTTCCCTTCGGCAGGCCCTCGACCTCCCGGTACACAATCTCCACCGGGCGGTCGATGATCCCCCGCTCCAAACCGTCACTGAACACCAGCTCGAACGGCCGGGTCAGGTCATCGCGCATCTCCTGTGGGTAGCCATCCGGAAGGAGAAAGTCGAAGAGGTAGCCGATCCTGATCGGCTCCGCGGCGCTCTCGTAGGACATCTCACCTCCGTGGCACGGCTGCCTCCCGCGCACGCAAACCTAAAATTTGTTCAGACACTAGCGCGGAAAATGTCTCACCGTCAATCGCCCTGCCAGGCTCACTGGTCGGTCAGGTAGACGTCGATCATCTCGACCAGCCCGCTCGTCACGATGGAGTCGTCGGTCAGGGGTCCGGCCACCGCCGCCTTGGCGGCCTCTTGTGGACTCAACCCTTCGGCCACGAGCCGGCCGGCAGCGATGAGCACCCTGGTCGACGCCACTTCGCGCAGACCAGCCGTCTCCAGTCGGCGAATCGCCTGGCCTAACCGCACAAGCTGGGCCGCCTTGTCGTGGTCGATACCGGCCTCGTAAGCGATGATCTTCTCCTCCACGTCCGGTGCGGGAAACCCGAATTCGATCGCGACCATCCGCTGGCGCGTTGAATCCTTCAGATCCTTGAGGACGCTCTGGTAACCGGGGTTATAAGAGACCACCAGGCAAAACCCCGGCGCAGCGTCGAGCGTGATCCCCAGCCGCTCGATCGGGAGTTGGCGTCGGTGATCAGCCAGCGGATGGAGCACGACGGTCGTGTCCTGCCTGGCCTCGACGACCTCGTCGAGGTAGCAGATGGCACCCTCCCGCACGGCCCGCGTCAACGGGCCATCGACCCACTCCGTGTCGCCGCCGCGCAACAGAAACCGCCCGACCAGATCGGCGGTGGTCAAGTCGTCATGGCAGGCCACGGTGATGAGCGGCCGCTGGAGGTCGTACGCCATGGCCTCGACGAAGCGCGTCTTGCCGCACCCCGTTGGACCCTTGAGCACAATCGAAAGCCCTTGCCGGAACGCCGCTTTGAACACGTGTTCCTCGTTACCGATTGGCACGTAGTACGGGCGGACCTCGCTAGCAGGCATCATTCCCTTCCCTCGCACCCGCTTTCGAACCGGGAATCGGCCTCCCGTCGAACTCTTAGATCGCCGGTCATGCGAATGACGCGAGTTGAGCGAAGCGTAGCCCGGAACAGATATTTGGCTCAAGTATTCCGGCAGATTTTTCCGTGAACCCGGTAGATGTGCGAGCGCGGATGCTGTATGTAGACATTCATCATCGCGCGTCGGCCGAACGGCCCTACTGTAAAGCATTGGTAACTTGACTCTTTCGCTGCACGACACGTCGGCGTACCTCTGCGGAAATGAGGGCGGAACGGAAGAGCGGGCCGATGACGGAGGACAGTTGCTCGAGCCGGGGAATCGTCGCGTGGGCGGCGCTCCCGAACACCCGCTGGAGGTCATCGACGTCGGTGCATGCGCCGATGGCGAGGCACAGGCAGCCGGTACCACGGCCGCGGGCCTCGGCGAGCGCATGGCGCGCGTCGGCTGCGCCGTAGACCCGGTCGTAGCCGTGGTCGTACGCCAGCCCGTCGGATAGCACGACGAGCAAACGGCGCGACGTCCCACCCCGAGCCTCCAGCACTGTCGCGCCGTGCCGGATCGCAGCTCCCAATCTCGAATACGCACCCGGCACAAGGCCGCCGAGACGGCGCATCACCAAGACGTCGAGATCGTCGTCAAATCGCTTCACCGGCATCAGGCTTACA
Source organism: uncultured Actinomycetota bacterium (assembly GCA_963811535.1). Lineage (GTDB taxonomy): Bacteria > Actinomycetota > Actinomycetes > Mycobacteriales > Mycobacteriaceae > Mycobacterium. The sequence goes on from CAWERF010000007.1 coordinate 975,913, forward strand.
GCCGAGCGGCCCTGCGAGTGAAAAGCGTAAAGCGCCACCCGATCCCCCAGATCGTGAAGAGCGACCGTCAGCGCGGCGGCCGCTGCCCGCTGTTGCTCATGCACCGTCTGGCCGACGGCACCGGGCTCGGCAACAGAGCCGGAGATGTCGAGCAACACCAGTACCGAAAGGTCGCGCCGGTGGCGCACGCTGTCCACGTAGACGGCCTCATCCGGCGCGGAGCCGGCCATCACCGCGACACGTGCTTCAACGGTCGCATCGATGTCGATGTCGTCGCCCTGGACCTGGCGGTGGTAACGATCGAGTCCAACGCCGAGGCGGGCGAGCGGGCGACGCAAGCGCAACCGATCAGACATCGCGACAGCGGCGTCGTCCTTCAGCTGCGGCTCCACCTCCTGCACCGTGCACCAGTTCGGCCGATAGCGACGTTGGTGAACGTCCCACTCTGGGTACCTGGCGCCGTGGCCTTCGCCGGGGATATCGTCGGCCGCGCTCGCCACCGCACTCGACAACACCGAATTGGCGCCGCCGCGGGTCCCCGACCGGATCCGGTGCGTCGGCGCGTCAACACCGGGTTGGCCCCCCTCACCCAGCTTGCGGACCGCCCCCAGCATCTTCTGAAGCAACCGGCCGAGCGCTCCGCCCCCACCGACGGGGCTGGTGAAGAAGTCCACCACATCGGCGTCGTCGTTGTCGTCCTCGTCGAGTTCGGCCAGCGGCCTTGTACGCTGCCGGCGGGGAACGTGCTCGCCCGTCGACGCCGACGCGTCCCCACGGTTCTTTGATTCCAACAGCTTTCGAGGGTGGATCGCGCCGAAAGCGTCCGGCGGGCCCGCGATCGCCTCCCGGCCCAGAGCCGCCTCGAGCGACGCGGCGGGCGAAGCACTACGCGCCGCCACGGTCGGGTCGATGAGCGACCTGAGCGCCGGCGGTAACAGGTCCTCGTTGGCCACCAACGCCCGGTGCCCCTCGACGGCGAGATATCGCCTGGCCAGTGCCGGCCGCCGGCTGAGCCTGCGCACGACATCCGGCTCCAGGCTTCCAGCGGCAACGAGCGACGCCTGCACGGCAAGCGACTCGAGCTGATTGCGCTCACCGACGCCGGCGTCGACATATATCGTCCGACCGTCAGTCCACGCCGGCTCACCGGCCTCGACCGGCCCCACCTGCATGGTGCAGCCGGCGAGCGCCGAAGCCAGCAGCTCCATTCGCCCTAGGCCACCGGTGTTTCCGTCCTCGTACGGCACCGAGTCCTTCTTCGTCGTCGGTTGACCAAATATCTGTTCCAACGTAGAGTCCGCGGTGACCGCAGTCAATCGCGTGAGGTCGTCAGCGAAACGTGGATTTCTCATACCCGCCGGAGGTGGAGCGGTTCCGCAAGGAGCTTCGCACGTGGCTGGCCGCTTACCTGACCGATGAGGTTGTCGCCGCCGGTCTGCAGCGGGGCGCATACGGTGCCGCCTTCGAGACGCTCCGCACCTGGAACACGACAATGGCCGATGCCGGGTGGGCTGCCGTCTCTTGGCCAAAGGAATACGGCGGTCGCGGGGCAACCGTGCTCGAGCAGCTTGTGTACGCCGAGGAGATCACTCGTGCCCGGGTCCCACTGCCACTCAACGTGATCGGCATGAACAACATCGCGCCGGCCATCATGCAGTACGGAACTGAATCTCAGAAGCGCACACTGCTCCCCCGCATGATGCGCGCCGACGACATCTGGTGTCAGGGAATGTCAGAGCCTGAGGCCGGATCCGACCTCGCCTCCCTGCGCACGCGAGCGGTGCGAGACGGCGACGATTTCGTGGTCCACGGCCAGAAGATCTGGACCTCGCTCGGCCACAGAGCCGACTGGTGCCAGCTATATGTGCGTACCGATCCCGACGCGCCCAAACACGGTGGTATCTCCTGTCTCATCGTCGACATGACGCTGCCCGGTATCGAGGCCCGCCCCCTCGTCACCCTTAACGGCGATACCGATTTCGCCGAGGTGTTCTTCAACGATGTGCGCGTGCCGGTCGACGCGCTGCTCGGGGAGCTCAATCAGGGCTGGCAAGTCGCCACCACCACGCTCAGCCACGAACGCGCGGGGGCAGCGCGCCTCTACGCCGAGATGCAACGGCGGCTGGAGGACCTGGTAGCCGACCTCGCACAGTCCCAAGTCGGGGGTCGGCCGATACTCGATGACCCCGCCGCGCTGCGGCGCCTCGGCGAGATCGCCGTGCGCATCAAGTATCTCGAGGTGCTGTGTCAGCGGTCGATTTCGGCGACGCTGCATGGCGGTGACGCCTTCTCCTCGGCAAGCCTGGCCAAGACCGTGTGGGGTGAGGTCGGCCAAGACCTCGCCGCCTTGGCGTTCGACCTACTCGGTCCGAGCTACGCCGATGGACGCTGGGGCACACTCCGGCTGACGTCACGGTCGCTCACCATCGCGGGCGGGACAACTCAGATCAACAAGAACATCACTGCTCAGCGCGTCCTCGGGTTGCCCCGCCGATGAATCTCGAACTGACCGACGAACAGGTGGCACTCCGCGACACCGTGCGGCGATTTCTCGCGGAAAGGGCGACCATCGCCGGACATGTGCGCCCGCTGCTCGACGATCCGACGGGTGTGACAGACCCGGTCTGGCGCGGTCTGGCCGGGCTTGGCGCCACCGCGGTTCTCGTGCCGGAGGAACACGGCGGAGCCGGCATGACGATGACCGAAGCGGGCATCGTCCTCGAGGAGCTCGGCGCCGCACTACACCCGGGACCGTGGCTATCGACGGCAGTCGCCGCGACGCGTGCGCTATCGCGGTTCGGCGGTGGCGACGAGGCTGCCGGGCTTTTCACCGGAATCGCGGACGGTTCGACAATCGCCACTGTCGGGCCCCTCGGCGGCTCCCGGCCCACGGCCGTCAAGCAGAATGGCCGGGTTGTGCTGCGAGGCGAGATCACCGAAGCAGCGGACGCCGCCGCAGCGAATGTGCTGCTCGTAATCGGCGAAGATAACAACGGCACCGGACTTTTCGCCGTGGACATCTCGGCTGACGCCGCTGTGCTGGTGACACCGCGACCCGGCATCGACCAGACGCGGAAGCAGTTTGGCGTCACTCTCGAAGACGCGCCCGCGCAGCGCCTCGCCTCCGCGTCATCCGATGGGATCCAGGCCCTCATCGACGACGTGCTGATCGCCAACGCCGCCGACGCTCTCGGCGCAGCGCGAGCAGTGATGAGCCTGGCCGTCGAATACGCAAAAGTGAGAAAGCAATTCGGCCAGCCAATAGGCAGTTTTCAAGCCGTTCAGCACCTCTGCGCCGACATGTACGAAACGGTTGAGCTCGCCCGCAGCGGTGTGCTACACGCGCTCTGGGCTGCCGATGCAGCAGATCACGAAGAGCGGCATCTGGCGGCGTTGCGGGCCAAGGCATTCGCCGGACGGCTGGCGACCGTCGGCGATACCGCGATCCAGGTCCTCGGCGGCATCGGCTACACCTGGGAACACGACGCCCACCTGTACCTCAGGCGCCTGCTGAGCTGGAACGCGTTCCTCGGCGGACCCGACGCGTACCTCGAAGAAGTTGGCGCGCGGCTCGCGCCGTCCCCACCGCATCGAGAACCAGTGAGAAGCAACGCGTGATCGACTTCACCGGCCAGGCGGTCATCGTCACCGGCGCCGGGCGCGGCCTGGGCCGCCTCTATGCGATCGAGTTGGCGCGGCGCGGCGCCTCCGTGGTCGTCAATGACCTCGGCGGATCGATGCACGGCGACGGCTCCGACGCCACTGTCGCCGATCGCGTCGTCGAAGAGATCGAGCATGCAGGTGGCGTGGCCGTCGCATCGCACGATTCCGTTGACAGCGTGGACGGTGGAGCGGCGATCGTTCAGACCGCGGTCGACCGCTTCGGTCGGCTGGATGCGGTCGTGAGCAACGCGGGCATCTTCAACAGCATTCCGTTCGAAAGGCTGTCAGCCGACGACTGGCGGCGCATGCTCCGCGTGCACCTGGACGGCGGCTTCTATTTGAGCCAGCCCGCATACCGAGTGATGAAGTCGCAGGGCTATGGCCGGTTCGTCTTCATCTCCTCTTCCGGGGGGATGTTCGGACAGCCCCTTGAAGCCCATTACGCCGCGGCCAAGGCGGGCCTGGTCGGGCTGACGAATGTCATCGCGATTGAGGGTGCAGAACATGGGATTCTCGCCAACACGGTGCTCCCGTTCGGCTTTTCGCGGATGGTCACCGAAACCGTCGGCGACCCGAAGGCCGTCGCGGAAACGGGCTTTCTCAAGGTGATTCAGCCCGAGCTCGTCGTGCCCATCGTCGTATTCCTTGCCAGCCGGGCGTGCGAATTCACCCACCAGAACTATTCGGCCTGTGCCGGACGCTTCGCGCGGGTATTCGTCGGGCTCGGTGACGGCTGGCTCGCGCAACCGGGCAGCAACCCGACCGCGGACGACATCGCGGCCCATCTGCCCGAGGCGTCGGCGACAGAACCGTTCACCGTGCCCGCATCGATCTTCGAGGAAGTCTTCGCGGTCTGTGACCGGCTCGGCGTGAACGTGTTCTCGCAGTAACTCAGTCCCAGATGACGTCGAGGCGCGGCGGTGACCGGAAGTACATGCCGGCGACATACGGAACCGGTGCGTCGGGATCCAGGCGCAGCCCGGGCAGTCGATCGAACAGCGTGTTGAAGATCACGGTGCTCTCAAGGCGGGCCAGGTGCATGCCAAGACACACATGGGCGCCGTGGCCGAAACCGATGTGCGGCTTGCGTTCCCGGAAGATGTCGAAGCGTTCGGGCTGATCCCAGCGGGTCTCGTCGTGATTGGCGCTGCCGAGGTTGACCGCCATCGAGGAGCCGGCGGGAATCCGCACTCCCCCAAGCTCGACGTCGCCGGTGACCTCGCGCATGAAGTTCAGCAGTGGGGTTTCCCAGCGGATCCCTTCTTCGATGGCCTGGGGAAGCAAGCCACGGTCGGCCCGGACCGCGGCGAGCTGATCGGCGTGTGTCAGCAATCCGAATGCCAAACTCGCCGTTGAGCGCGAGGTGGTTTCGGCGCCCGCCGGCAGCAGGTTGCGCATGAAGCCGAAGATCTGTTCGTCGGACAGCCGCACACCCTCCAACTCGGCCCCGGCCAGCACGCTGACCATGTCGCCGCGGGGATCGCACCTTCGATCGGCGAGGATGCCGACCAAGTAGTCGCGCAGTTGCGCCGACGCGCGAAGCGCGCCCTCATAGTCGGCCCGAAACCCCAGCAAGTCGATGGCCAGGCGGTGAAACTCGGGAACGTCTGCTTCCGGCAGGCCAAGCAGCGCGGCGATGATCCGCACCGGGATGGGCATGAACACCTCGGCCACCAAGTCCCCCCGCTTGGCGTTGCGCAGCTTGTCGATGGTTCGCTCGACCAGCGGCCCGACCAGTTCGGTCTCCCAACGGCGCATCGACGCGCGGGCGAACGCGTACTCGTGCAGCCTGCGGTACACCTGATGCTCGGGTTCGTCCATCTCGAGGATGGTGGGGCCCTGCAGTGGACGAACGATGGCCTCGTAACAGCGCGTGCTGAAGGCCGTGTTGTCGGTGAACACATGCTTCACCGCGTCGAACGAGTAGGCCGTGAATATCGATGGGCCATCGCCGGTGTTCTCGAAGATCCCCATTTCCGGCCATCCGGGATGGACCGCCGCTTTCGCGCGCAGCTCGCGCAGCATCGGATACGGCGAGGCGTCTCCATCGGCGCCCATGCCGGCGTCGAACCTCTCCTGCGCATCCCGCACGCTCTGCGGTAGATCCTCGGTGACGGTCGGCTCTGACACGAGACGCCTCCTCCCGACGTTTCCGTATACGAGACCTTCTCAGCGCGCGCACCAATACCGATGGGGACGCACCGGCAGGGCCCTCAGCCAACCCGTCTAGCAAACCTAATTTTTGTTCAAATCCTAGAGGCCGTGTAGCAGCCCGTCAATCGCGAATACCGCCCGCCTTGGGCTCGCGTGCAAAACCCCCGGCATGCTTGACCAAATATCTGTTCCGCAGTAGAGTCTCGCTTGCACCGCAGTCAATCGCGTGAGGTCGACCTCATGGACATCGACGATCTCCTCACCGCCACCCGGTCGGCGCGCAAGTCACTCGATCTGGATGCGCCCGTCGACCTCGCAGACATGCGCGAGTGCCTTCGCATCGGGTTGCAGGCCGCCAACGGCTCGAATCAGCAGTCCTGGCGCTGGCTGATCATCGCTGATCGCGCGCTGCGGGAGAAGATCGCGGCGCTCTACCGAGACGCCTACCTGCGCAGGGTGGGTGGGCAGCTGCTGGCCCACCTGATACCGGCCGACACGCCGGAGGGTCGGCTGATGTCGTCCACCGAGTGGCTCGTGGAGAACATGGCGAAGGTGCCGTTGCTCGTAATCCCTTGCTACGAGCCGTACATGCCGCGCATCGACGGTGACGAGTCGTTTTACCAGGCCACCCTGTACGGTTCGATCTTCCCCGCGGTGTGGAACTTCCAGCTGGCACTGCACACCCGGGGCTACGGCACCTGTGTCACGACGCTGCACCTGCATCACGAGGAGGCGGTCCGGGAACTGCTCGGGATTCCCGATACGTACGTGCAGGGCTGCCTGCTGCCCGTCGGCCGCCTGAGCGCCGGCCACTCGTTCCGCCCCGCAAACCGCCGCCCTGTCGATGAGGTGGTAGCCGTGGACGGCTGGGACGGCCCACCCCTCTAGAAGTTTCTAGAAAATCACGGAGAGATACACGTCATGACCGACGACGCCATGCGCTGGGCGAAACTGCAGGAACTCGCAGATCGCGCCGACATCCTCGAGTGCATGTACCGATACGCGCGGGGTATGGATCGGCTCGATCGCGAACTGCTGCGGTCGGCGTATCACGACGACGCCATCGACGATCACGTCGGATTCGTCGGGCCTGTCGACGAATTCATCGACTGGGCCTTTGCTTACCACGGGGCCCAGAGTCGACACCAGCACTACCTGATGAACCACACGGTTGAGCTGAACGGCGACGAAGCGCACGCTGAGACCTACTACGTGTTCGTTGGGACCGATCGCGACGCGGACAAGCCGCTGACGATCTCTGGAGGTAGATACGTCGACCGTCTGCAGCGGAGAAACGGCCGTTGGGGCATCGTCGCGCGGGTCTGCCTCGTCGAGTGGCAAGCCGAGTCCAGGTCGCTGCTGCCCCCGGAGGCAATCGAGTTTCTTGCCCCGATCCAGACTGTCGCCCGCGATCGCACCGACATGTCATACGGCCGACCGCTCGTCGTGAGCCGGGCGCCTTCTGAGGCGGTATGAGCAGCGGCGCGGCTGATCTACCGGCGGATTCGGCGGTCACGTTGGGAAGAACCCGGCCCGCGATCTGGTAGCGTTAAACCAAACATTGGGTCACATTGGCGAGCGTCAGGAGCCGTGGAGGTGTGGTGGGGCTTCAGCAGCGATCCGAGGCTGCGGCCTCCGTGGATCCGGCTCGCCTAGACTCGCGCGATCCCGAGGCGTTGGTGCGGCGCGGCCGCCCCGGGCGTTCACGTATGACGCCGCAGGTACGGAATCCCCGGAAGAGCAACCACGAGCCGGCGGATGACGCCGGCGGTGCGTACGACGATGGGACGCGTCGGACCGAGATCCTTCAGACCGCGGCTTCGTTGATTGCCTCCTCGGGCTTGCGGACGTCCCTGCAGGAGATTGCCGACGCCGCGGGTATTCTCCCGGGAAGCCTCTATCACCATTTCGAGTCCAAAGAGGCGATTCTCGTTGAGCTGGTCCGGCGCTATCATGCCGATCTCGACCGCATCGGCAAAATGGCCCACGAGAGGTTAGACGAACCCGACTCACGGCCGGTCGCTGACAAGATCGCGGAGCTGGGATCGGCAATCGCACGTTGTGCCGTGCAACACCGCGCAGCTCTGCAAATGTCGTTTTACGAGGCGCCGAGCGCGAACCAGGAACTCGTTGAATTGCTCCAACAACCGCCCACCGCGGTCCAGCAAGCCATGCTGCAAACGCTGCGTGCCGGTAGGTGGAGCGGTTACATCAGGCCTGACATCGATCTTCCCACGCTGGCGGATCGGATTTGCCAGACCATGATGCACGTCGGCCTTGACGTCATCCGGCACAAGGCCGCGGCCGACCAGGCGGCATCGATACTGTGCCGCATCATGTTGGAGGGCCTCGCCAGTCGACCGCACACCGATGAAGAGCTGGATCGCTCCAGCGCTTTCGCCGCCGCAGAGGCCGCGATAGACACGTGGGCCGACGAGAGTGAGTCCGAGGCCAACGACAAAGCCGCCCATGTTCGAGCGGTGGCCAGAGCCGAGTTTGGTCGCAAGGGTTATGAGGTCACCACGATCCGGGACATCGCGTCCGCAGCGGGTCTGGGTACCGGCACGGTCTATCGGCTGATCGGCTCAAAGGACGAACTCCTCGCGTCGATCATGGAGTCGTTCGGCAGAAAAGCGGGCGGAGGATTTGCGAGTGTTCTTCGTGCGAATGCGACGCCCATCGAGAAACTAGACGCCTTGAGCTGGGTCAACATCAACGCGTTGGACCAGTTCCCTGACGAGTGGAAGATTCAGCTGGCGTGGATGCGACAGTCTCCGCCAGACACCCCTAATCCGGGCGTGGCGTTTATCCTGCGACTGCGACAGCTCAAAGGGCTGTTGTCCGAAGGGATCCGGTCGGGCGATATACGCATCGACAGTCCCTCCGTCCAGATGTTGTCGCGGTACGTGATGGATCTTCTCTGGATGCCAGAAAACATCGTGCGCGCCCAGGGAAAGCGTGCGGCGCTGATCACTGCCCGTGACACCGTGGTACGTGGGATCGCTGACAGAGCCGCTGTCAAGTAACAGCCGTGGCGGGGCCTATCCCGTGGTCACCGGCAATCGCCCCCACCCACGCACGCTGGCTGTGTGCGCCATTACGGCATTGTCGTAGTCGACTTCCCAATCCGGCCAACGCTTTATCACTTCTTCAAGCGCCACCCGCGCTTCCATGCGGGCCAACGCCGAGCCGAGGCAGAAATGCAGCCCCTGGCCGAAGCTGAGATGCCCGCTGTTGCGGTGAATGTCGAACCGGTCTGGTTGGTCGAAATAGCGTTCGTCACGGTTGGCCGACCCATTCAATAACAACATCACCGAGCCTTCTGGCACCGTCTGGCCGTAATACTCGGCGTCACGAGCAACGTACCGAGCCTGCACCGGCGACGGCGCCTCGTAACGCAAGACTTCCTCGATCGCCCGTGGGATCAACGACGGGTCGGCCACAACCTGGCGGCGCTGGTCAGGGTGATCGGACAGCAGTTGGCCGATGAAACCGATCAACCGCGTCGTCGTCTCATTGCCTGCACCGGCGATCGTGCTTGTGTACGTGAGCACCTCGGTGCGCGTCAGACGCCTCCGCCCGCCATCGGGTTCTTCTATTTCCGCGTTGAGCAACTGGGTCATCAGATCGTCGGATGGATGGTCGGCGCGCCAGTCGACGTAGTCGACAAGCATCTGATAACTCCGTTCGAATAGGTCGGCTTGGATCTCAGCGGGCTTGCCGTCCCGCAAAGCGAGAAGCTCATCCGTGTTGTTGCGGATGGCCACCTGGTCCTCTTCCGGGATACCGACCAGGTAGCCGATCGTGCGCATGGGCACCCATGCCCCGAGATCTGCGATGAAGTCGAACTGCCCCGAGCCAATCAGCGGATCGAGGACGCACGCACAGAACTGCCGCGCTAGTGGCTCGATGGCCTCCATGCGCCGAGGTGTGAAAACCCTTGACAACAAACGCCGGTGCAGATCGTGAAGCGGCGGATCCTCGAAGAGGACGACACCGGGTGGAACCTCGACACCGTTCATGATGATGTCCAGGACCGTTCCCTTACCGGAGCGGTATGTCTCCCAATTGGTGAGCTCGCGCGAGACATCCGCGTAGCGGCTCAACGCGTAGAAGTCGTACTTCTCGTTGTAGTACAGCGGCGCTTCATCCCGAAGCCGCTTCCACACCGGGTAGGGATCATCGTCGATCTCGAAGTCGAACGGGTCGTAGTAAACGTCGATTGCGCTCGCACCGGTCACGTCAGGCCCTCTTGGTGGACAACATGTCGTTCAACGCGCCACCGAGGTCTCCACCTTCGGCAGCACCGGGCGCCAGTCCCGCGTCGGGCCGCACGACGTTTCCAACCCGCTCGAGGTACGGCCACGCAAGGTGTGGAGGGAGTCCGCCGCATAGCGGGCCAAGTTGAGCATCTCGCCGTTGCGTACGCGCGTGATCGCCTCGGGCACGCTGAAGATCCTGTGCGAGGCTGACATAGCGCGCAGCTCTGCAACCGTCTTCACGTCCGAAATGCCCGCGGAAGTCTCATTTCCGGGATTCCAGTCGGCGTATGTCCGCGCATCGTGTAGGAGATACTGTCCGATCTCCTCCCAAGCCTCGTCGACGTCGTCGGCGACAAAACAGACCGAGGGGGTGTCGCGATCCGGAAGCAGCGTCGGCCCGGGCTCGCGGCCATGCTCACTGCATGCAGCTTCGTAAGCATTTTGCATGCCGGGCAGGTTGGTCTGGGCAAGAAAGCCCAGCCCGTACCTGCCGGCCCGTCGTGCCGCCGCGAGGCTGCCCCCGCCCCACATGAGCAGCGGCCCACCCGCGGTACACGGCGGCGGAGTGACCATGATGCGCCGCCCGTCGTGGACGACCGCCTCACCGGTGAGTAGCTTGCGCAGCAAGTCGAGTTTCTCGTCGGCGATGCGTCCGCGCGTACGAATGTTCAGACCGAAGTGCTCGTATTCCTCGGGTCGATAACCAAGTCCAACGACGTAGGACGCGCGACCTTTGCTCAGGATGTCGAGGACCGTCATCTCCTCGGCGAGCCGGACCGGATCATAAAAGGGAAGAATCACCACCAGGCTCAATGCCAGACGCTCGGTTCGCGCCGCGATGGCCGAGGCCAGGATCAGCGGAGACGGTAGGTAGCCGTCCTCCGATCCGTGATGCTCGCAGAGCACGACGGCGATGCAGTCGCGGTGTTCTGCCCAGGCGCACATTTCGATCGCCGCCGCGTACAACTGCACTGCCGGCGCACCGAGCGGCGGCGTCCGCATGTCGAAGCGCAGCGTGAACACGACGCCTCCCAACCTAATATTTGTGCCGGATACGCTACGGTTCTGCGCGAAATGGTGTCAATGCTTAGGTCGGACTCCTATTGAACCAAATATATGTTCTTCGTAGAGTGCTTCCGTGCCCTTCGTGTGGAGGGCCCGAGGGAGGAGAACGATGACCGGCATCGAGCAGTTCCGGTACGACGGCAAGCGCGTGCTCGTCGTTGGCGGCGCCACGGGTATGGGTGCGGCCGCGGCCCAGACAGCGCGGGCGCTCGGCGCCGAGGTGGTGGTGATGGACTTTGCGCCCGTTGCCTACGAGGCGGCACGCGTCGTGAAAGTGGATCTCCGGCGGCGAGAATCCATCGATGCCGCCATCGACGAGGTTGGCGGACCCATCGATGCCATTTTCTCCGCTGCCGGTGTGGCCGACGGGCCAGACCTGATGCGGATCAACTTCATCGGCCACCGCCATCTCATCGAGCGCATGCTCGACGACGGCCGACTTCCTCGCGGTTCGGCAGTTTGTTTCATCTCCTCGGTCGGGGGCATCGGCTGGGAGAACGACCTGCCGCGCCTTCTAGAGTTCTTGAAAACTCCCGATTTCGAATCGGCGGATGCTTGGGTGGCTGCCCACGAATCCGAAGGCATCATCCACTACGGCTTCAGCAAGCAGGCCATCAATGCGTACGTGGCCACCCAGGCCTATCCCTTCCTGAAGCAAGGTGTGCGCATCAACGCCATCTGCCCGGGTCCCACCGATACGCCGCTCGCCCGAGCCAATGCCGACCTGTGGCTGACCTTCGCGCAGGACTACCGGGACGCTACCGGCGCTCAAGTCCACACACCGGAGCAGATGGCCAACGCGATGGTCTTTCTCAACAGCGACGCGGCCGCCGGCATCAGCGGCGTGACCTTACTCGTGGACTACGGCCACGTCATGTCGTCCCTCACCGGGGCCTTCCCCCCCGGCAAGCCCATCATCGACCTGATCATGGGACGCGTGTCGCTCACGTAGATCAAAAGCGTGTCGAGCCGATGACGCGCTGACCGATGAGATGTCGCGGTCCGCGCTGCCAGTCTGATTCACAATCTTTCAGCCCAGTGCGTGCCGGGGCAGGGTGATCGGCAGATCGAGTGAGCTCAGAAGCCCTGAAGGCGCCTCCACGACATAGCGAATCGCGTTGACGACGCGCATCGCGGTGGCCGCCATCGCGCCTCGGCCCGCGCCGTGACCCTCGGAGTCTCCCAGCGTCATGGAACAGTGGATATCGGGGTCACCTTCGATGTCGACGCGATAGGTGGCGTCATGTTGCGAGCTCAACCAGTCGGGTGCTACGTCGCGGGCCATCCGGATGATGTGCTCGATCACGATCGCCTCGCGACCGTCAACGACGCCGGCGGCACGGGTAAGGACCGCACCGCATGTTCCGGCTCGAATCGTCCCGAAGGCGACTTCAATGTCGCGCTGCGTCAGTCGGCGGTCGAGCGATCCGCGAATCTCCCTTACCTCGACCCCCAGTCCCTCTGCCATCAGGTGAATCGGTGCGCCCCAAGCCATCTCGATGAATCCGGGAGTGCTCAGCATTGGTTGGAAGTCGAGCGGACGCCCAAATCCCATCCCGTCCATCATCACGCTGGCCACTGGGTAGTGGTCATTGAGCGCTATCTCGCTCACCTTGACCGTTCGGATTGTCTTGGACTGCGTCGCCAGCACCAGCGCAAGCTGATCGGAGCCGAACCCCGGGAAGATGCCAGACGCATAGAAAGAAGCGTTACCCGACTTCGCGGCGGATTCGAGCTGATCCCTCCATGCGGCCGCGAAGTAGGCCGGCGGGTACACCAGGCTGGTAGACGTTGTCGAGACTACGTTGATTCCGGCCTCCAGCAATCGCAGGTAATCAGGCATCGCACCGGCATCGCGTTCCGGGCCGCTGGCGGCGTACACGACGCAATCCGGCAGCGCCGCGATAAGAGCGTGGGCATCGTTTGTTGCCACGACGCCGATGGGAGCACCACCGGCGAGCTCGCCGGCGTCGCGGCCCACCTTCTCCGGCGAATGCACCCAGACACCAACGAGTTCGAGGTCTGGGCGGCACCGAATCGCATCGATGGCGATGGACCCGACGCCACCGGTCGACCAGACGACGACCCGAGTTGGATCCGCGGCCATGTCGTCTCCTCAATCAGCGTTGGTTGTTGGCTGTCCGATGTCTTCGCGCGCTCGCATCACCGCCGAAGCCGCACGCTCGAGGTACGGCCAGGCCAGATTGGGCGGCAGCCCGCCGCACAACGGCAGCAGCGGCAAACTGCGGCCGCCTCGCACGTGCGCGATTGCTTCATCGATAGTGAAGATGCGATAAGGCCCCCGCGCTGCGCGCAACTCCACCACACTGTCGGCAGGCGAGATGCTGGCGACCCCTTCGTCGCCGTGCCGGTAGGCCGACGCGGTCATTGCGTCGTGGAGCAGGTACGTCCCGAGTTCGTCCCACGCACCATCCACGTCGTCTGCGATGAACACGGCGGTAGGCGCGCTACCGTCTGGGAACTGGGATACCCCGGGTTCATTCCCGTGTACGCGGCACTGCGACTCGTAAAGCTCTTTGAGGCCTGGGGGATTCGCATGCGAGAGAAACCCCAGCCCATGCCTGGCCGCCCGCTTGGCAGCAGCCGGTGTGCCGCCCGCCAGCATGATGTACGGACCACCCTTCGTCACACATGGTGGCGTCACGCGGATACGAAGGCTTTCGTGGATTACGCTCTCGCCCTTCAGTAGTTCGAGCAGCATCGCGAGCTTCTCGTCGGCCAGCCGTCCGCGCTCGCGCATATCGACGCCGAAATGTTCGTATTCCTCGGCGCGGTGACCTATACCGAGGGCGTATGAGACACGTCCGTTGCTGATGATGTCCAGCACGCTCATCTCTTCAGCCAGGCGGACCGGATCCCAGAACGGGATAACCACTGCCGCCAGGATTATCGGCAACCTATCGGTTCGGGCGGCAATCGCCGACGCGAGTAGCAGCGGTGACGGCAGATGGCCATCGTCTGCGCCATGGTGCTCGGAGAGCACTGCCGCGATCGCGCCACGCGTCTCGGCCCACGCGCACATCTCGATCGCGGCGGCGTAGAGCTCCGTTGTGGGCGCACCGATGTCAGGTGCCCGCATGTCGAACCGGGCTGTGAACATCAATGCCGCTTTCCGGTCCTATGCGCCAAGGTCTCCTCCTTGAGCTAGCCCGATGTTTCGGCCGGCCAGGGAGACTATAACCTAATCTTTGTTCAGCATGAAGAGCGTCGATGACCAGCTGCCGGCGCGCCTTTGTGCCCGGGTAGGCCATGGTCGCGCCCCACGCTTGACCGTCAACACCCTGGCTGGTAATTTCCGGAACAAAGTTTAGGTTTGATCAGCACCGGGGGCAGCCGAAAGGACGCGACGGGTGGCCGTAAGCCGGTGCAGTCGACTTCCCTTTCGGCACTGCGGCCTCGAGATGGCCCATGACTGTCTGAAGGTCGGGCGGTGCCAGGCGATCTCCGCATGACTGCGCCTGCGCCCCCGCTAAGCCCATCAGTCGGGGCCCGGTGGAGAGTATGGCTCGGGTGGGGTGGTTGCGCTGCCGCGTTCGCTGTATTCGCGGTCGTGGCACTGACGAACATGCAGATCGGCATGCACGGTGACCCCCGCACGACCAACCCGCGCCCGGGACCGGCACCCTATCCCCCATTCCTCGGCATACAGAACTGGCCACTTGTCACAAGCGTGACGTCGGCGGTGTTGACGCTCGGGCTTTTCGCGGTGCTCGCATGGTGGTCTGTGCGCCAGCGGCATCTGCACTGGGCGGTAATCGTAGGCGCTGCCGCATTTTTCGCCGGCGCTATCGACCCGCTGGCGAACTGGGCTTCTTTCGCGGTCTTCGATCCCCGGGTCGCACACTTCCCCGTGTCGTGGCGGTATTTCAACATCTCGCCTCTGCTGGAGCCGACCCTGTCCTTCCTGGGCGGGTACGCGAGCTACTACCTGCTCACCGGGCTCGCTCTCCTACGTGCGCATCAACGTTTCATCGAGCCACAGATTCAGCCGGGCACGTGGCTACACAGACATCCGCCAACCGCGGTTTTCCTCACCGGATTTGTTTTGGGCCTGCCGTTGAACGCGGTCATACAGCTTCTGTGGTTGAAAGTCGGGTTGTTCGTCTACACCCAGGCTGCGGGGCCCGTTCTCCGAGTAGGCGATAGTTACCTGCCTGTGCTGATGGTGATCTATGACAGCGTCATATTCGCGGCGGTAGCGGTGCTGTGCCTGCAAGATGGCCAGGGTCGTTCGGCGATCGTCGCAAAGCTTGCGCAGCGGCTCCCGTCACCGCCCGGACGGCCCCGCCTCACCGCGGCTCGCCAGCTCATCACCGCATCGGCCCTGCTGGTGGGTGTCGTTCTCGTGCCGGTCGGCGTGTTCAGCGTGCTGCGTGTCAGCGGACACGCCAAGCCCGCGTACGACACGTTTCCCTATCCCTCCGTGAAGGTCTACGACCCTTACGGCGATCTGCAGCGGGCCGGCAAGCCGGGCCCGTTCTATCCGTGACAAGGAGGAACAGAATGGCAAGACGCTCCAGCCGGGTGGTTGTGTGGTCGACGGGCGGTATCGGATCGATCGCCATCCGAGCGATCCATCGTCGGCCGGATCTCGATCTCGTGGGAGTGTGGGTTCACTCCCCCGAGAAAGTCGGCCGGGACGCGGGAGAACTCGCCAACGGGGAACCGATCGGTGTCACGACATCCAACGACGCAGAAGCCCTGATAAGCCTTCAGCCCGATTGCGTTGTCTACGCAGCCAGCGGACCGCAGCGTGACGCCATCGCTATCCCCGACTACGTCCGCTTTCTCGAAGCGGGAATCAATGTGGTGACCACGAGCACCACACGACTCGTCAATCCCTTTGCGTATGAACCGGCTACATGGCGGGACCAGCTGGTCAGCGCAGCCGAAACGGGGCAGGCCTCGCTTTACGCCTCCGGCATAGAGCCTGGCTTCGCTGCGGACTATCTGCCTCTCGTCCTGATGACGCAATCCGGGTCCATCAGCTCGATCCATGCCTACGAGATCGGCCTTTACGACGACTATGCGGTGGCAGACATCATGATCGACGGCCTGGGGTTCGCACGGCCGCTTGACTTCCAACCGTTTGTCAGCCTGCCCGGTGCCATTGCCGGCGAGTGGCAGGGCCAGATCCGACTGATCGCGGATGCCCTCGGTGTTGACATCCAGGAGGTGCGTGAGACATTCGATCGCCGGACGACGAATCGAACGTTCGACGTTGCTTTCGGGACCGTCGAGGCCGGAACGTGTGGCGCAGTACGAATGCAGGCGATCGGCGTGGTGGACGGACGCGAGTCCATCGTGATCGAGCATGTCACCCGATTGGCGCATGACGTCGCACCGGAGTGGCCGACGGGTATCGGCGACCTCTCGTACCGGGTCGTGATAGCGGGTGAACCGGATATCGACTGCACCATGGCCGTCACGCTTGGGGACCCCCGTCGAGCCGGTGTCCCAGGGATGAAATCCGGTGCGGGGGCAATGGTCGCCACCGCGATGCGGGTTGTCAACGCGGTGCCGTACGTCGTTGATGCCCCGCCCGGGTTGCTCAGCTCGCTGGACTTGCCGGTGACGCTTCCACAGCACGCCTTCGCCTCGGCGTAACGTCGGATGACCTTGATCCAAACGGTTTGTCGACAAACGGCTCTACGGATACCCTGAGCAACCTACGCTGATCGTCAACACCAGTAGAGCAACGATCCTCAGCGGAGGCGCCGGACATGAAACCCATGACTGTATTGGCATTGACGTGCGGATTCATCGCCGCACCGGTGATTGCCGCGGGGACTGCGTCGGGGTCGCCGTCGTCCTGCGATGGCGCGGGCTGTGTCCCTCACGTCGCTCAGAACGTCAGGGAAGGTACGCCATGCGTCTATCGCACCCGATACGACTACGGTGTGGACCCCTCAACGGGCAACACGTTGCTCTGCGCCGCTGTGGGCAAATGGACACCGGCACGACCGCTGGTCGGTGTGCGGCCCTTAGCCGCACCATGCGATGGGAGCAATGGTGCGGCGCAGTCCCCCGACGGCATACCCATGACGTGCAATGGCACGGGCTGGGTTGCTGACTACACCGAGATCTTCAACACCAGCGCTGCTTGAGCTCGACGCCGGGCAAACCGCGTGACCTGCCCGTCGAATGTTGCCGGCAAGGCACAGGCGGCGGCGCGGTAGCCCCGCGCCTGCAGTCCATCTGGCCATGACTAACTTTGGTATTTCCATCCCGGTCGTCGGCGCCGGGCCGCGTGCGGTGGCGGAACGCCTGCCCCCCTTGGGGTTTCGCCTGACCCAGGGCGGTGAACACAATTACCCAGCCGACCGGCTGCCCTGCCAGGGGCGGCCGTCAAGCGTTCTATTACCCTAAGCCAGTGGTCATCGAGAAGCCGGAGGGCAGACAGCGCCTGGGCAGCGTCCCTCGCACCCCTGCTCAAGCCCGCATTCTCAGCGCTGCGCTGGATTTGATCGCCGAGCACGGTGTCAGCGGAACGTCGTTGCAAATGATCGCCGACGCTGTCGGGGTGACCAAGGCCGCGGTCTATCACAAGTTCAACACCAAAGAAGAAATCGTCATCGCGGTGACCGAGATGGAACTCGCCAAGCTGGAGGACGCGCTGGAGGCGGCCGAGGCTGAGGAGGACCCGCTGCGGGCGCGCAAGGTGCTCCTGATCAAGGTGATTGACATGGCGGTTGAACGCCGCCGCTGGGTGAGAACCCTGCAAAACGATCCGGTCATCGTACGGCTATTGGGTGAGCACGAGCCCTTCCGGCAGTTCATTAGCCGGCTCTACGGGATTCTGCTCGACGAACACGGCGACGTCGAGGCACGGGTATCAGCCGCCCTGTTCTCGGGGGCGATCGCCGGCACGGTCGTCAATCCCCTCGTCGACGATATCGAGGACGCCACCCTGCGCTCGGTGCTGGTCCAGCTGATCCAGCGCATGCTCAATTTGCCCGACCGACCGTGACCGGTGGGCGCAGGCAGCCATCCGACGGAAAGCGTTGATCAACTTCTAGCGGGTCGGCTATGGTCATGCTAGCCGATCGGCTACCCCTGACTTTCAGCCGGTGCCGCCGTCAACGTCAACCGGCTCACCACTAGCCCGGAATGGAGGCGAGATGCAGATTCTTGCTGAGGCCGAGGACCTACCGAAGACCGCCAACATCAAGACCCAGCTGATCAGCCTGTGGACCGCGCCTGTGTTCGGGGTTGTTTTTGTGATCGCCTTCCTGGCGTTCCCGGGATTCTTTCCGCCGATGTCGCCCGAGATGACCGCCGACCAGGTCGCGGCGTTTTATCGGGACAACGCCGCGTTGATCCGGTTCAGCATGATCACCTACAACCTCTGCGGGATCATGCTGGTGCCGTTCTTCATGGTGGTGGTGATCCAGATGAAGCGGATGGCGACGCAAAGTCACGTCTTCGCCTACTGCTACCTCACCGCCGTCGTCAGCGGCGCGACGATTTTCGCCCTCGCCGACATCTTCTATCTGGTCGCAGCCTTCCGGCCCGACCGCGCGCCCGAGCTGGTCATGCTGCTTAACGACATGGCCTGGATACTGTTCATCGCCCCGGTCGGCATGATCGTCGCCCAGAACCTACTGCTGGGGCTGGCGATCTATTTCGACAACGGACCGAATCCGGTCTTCCCGCGGTGGGTCGGCCATTACGCCATAGCCACTGCATTGGCGATTGCGCCGGCCACACTGGCGGCCGTCTTCAAGACCGGGCCGCTGGCATGGGACGGTGCGGTGTCGTTCTGGCTGCGCAATGGCGCGTACGCGGTCTTCGTGATCGTGATGTTCGTCGTGCTGAGAAGCGTGCTGCACCGCCAGGCCGTCGAGGAAGGAGTGGCGCGGTGAGCACAACGATCTCCGCCGAGTCGGCGTCGAGCGCCACTTCGCTCGGCGCCGCCCCCCCGCCGGCGGGCAAGCGTGATGTGTGGCTTGTCTTCTGGATCGTCCCGGCGTTCTACACCGCATTCGGGGTGATCTTCGTCCCGCTGGCCCGTGTGATGCCGCCGCCGCGACCCGACGTGACGACCGATCAGATGGTGCACTTCTTCCACGTACACGGCACAACAATTCAGATCGGTTTCGGCATCCTGTTTCTCATCATCGGAGGCGCCGGGGTGGCCAACGGCATCGTCGTCTACCACATGAAGCGCATGACAACCGGGTCGGTCATGGCCTATGCGTACATGGGCGGGATGGCCGTGGGCGCACTTCCGGGATGCCTGCTCGTCGCAGCGTGCTTCCTGACCGCCACGTACCGACCCGATCGCGATCCGCAACTGCAGGCCCTCTTATACGATCTAGGGCTGCTGTCCTATGTCGGGTCGTTGGGATGCTTCTCCGCCGCGTACTTCGCCTTTGCAATAGCCATCCTCTACGACAAGAACCAGATATTTCCCAAGTGGCTGGCTTATGTGTCGATCTGGCAGATCGTCACCGAAATCATGGCCGTGCCGGTATTCATCTCGAAAGCAGGACCGTTCGCGTGGAACGGGTCGATCGCCTTCTGGTTGGGAACAGCGGTTTTCGCCTTCTGGCTGAGTTGCGTGATCGTCTTCCTCAAGAAAGCCACCGAGCGCCAGCCGGTCGATGAACCGCCCCTGGATTGACGTTGCGCGCACGAACCGTCGACGTCGAGACACCAACGGATCAAACCCCTCGGACTTCCACATGACGGATGCAGAGCAGACGATGTCCGGCGTCGATACCGCCGCGCCTGCCAAATCAAGCGACGCCGGTAGCCGGCGCGCCGTTCACATGCCGGGCGACGGCCACATGTGGGTCATGGTGCTTGGCGACCTGATCATCTTTGGGTCCTACTTCATCATCTTCATGATCTACCGTGCGATGAAGCCGCAGGAGTTCCTGGCGTCGCAGCAACATCTGAACATCAACGTCGGTGTGCTCAACACGTTGGTGCTGGTGACCAGTTCCTGGTTCGTCGCCCGCAGCGTGCAGGCCGCCCGCGCGGACGACCACACCCATGCGCTGCGGCTGACCTATCTCGGTGGGTTGTGCGGGGTGTTGTTCATCCTGATCAAAGCCTACGAATGGTCGACGGAAATCGCCCGGGGCTACACCCTGCCGCGCAACGACTTCTTCATGTTCTATTACCTGCTCACCGGCGTGCACGTGTTCCACGTCGCGCTCGGCCTGGTCATCTTGGGCGTCGTGGTGCGCGAGTTGCGCAATCCACGGCGTCGCCGAATGTTCATGGTCGAATCCGGGGCCACCTACTGGCACATGGTTGACCTGCTCTGGATTGTCATCTTCGCGCTGCTCTACGTGATGAGGTGAGCCGTTGACCACCACCGCCGCACGGGCAACCACCTACGCATGGATCATTCTGTGCGCCATCACCATCGCCTCGTGGTGGTTGGCGCCCGGACATAGCCACAGGGTCCCGGCCGTACCCAGCGTCCCCATCACCGTTGCCGTAGTCCTCCTCGGATTCATCAAGGGCCGCTTGATCATTCAGTACTTCATGGAAGTGCGCGCTGCCCCGCGGTGGCTGAAGCTGTTCACCGATGCGTGGCTCATCGTGCTGTGGGCGGGAGTACTCGCGATCTACTTATACTGACTGGGCAACCGCTCAATAGCCGGACGACGTTTATCCGGCCCCTGGCCAGGCTCGGTTGCCTGTCCGCGATCGCCGCTCGGTGACGGCATCTCAAAACGGCGTATTTCACTCCAGCCTTGGCCGCGATGCGGCGCGAAGTCGCGGCGGCATACCCTCCTCGAGCATGACCTGCACCGTGGCGTCCAGGAGCGTTCGCCGAGTGGCGGAGTCACGCGCGCCGACGTTATTGGATGCGGTCATGTGTGCGTTCCTCTGGTGCCGTATGGGCCGAAAGACCATTGAACACGATCCTTGACTAGCAAGATCACATGATGCTAGGCATATCCTCGACCAATGATTTGGGCGATCGCCCAAATCTCCGGCGTCAGCGGTGTCACTGACGAGGTGCTGCCTCGTTACCTCGGGAAGGAGAGGCGCGATGGCTGCCAAGTTCGACGCGGTGGACTTCTTTGCCGACCCGAAGGTCGTTGATGACCCGCATCCCTACTTCGACGACCTGCGCTCCCGTTGCCCGGTGCATCGAGCAGAACCGCGACCACCGGGCTTTCAGCGAGTACCTGGTCACGCAAGATGGCGCGGCACAAGAGGCACAGCGAAGCCTGCTGCGGCGCTTGATGACTCCGCGTCGCCTCAAGGAAAACGAGGCGGCGATGGCCAGTTTGGCCATCGTTGTATCGATGAATCGCTTATGCCGTCTGCGAACTTGCATGTCAGATCGTCACGAACACCGAGGGGCAAAAAGGATGGCGGGCTTCCGCGTGGGTGTCATGCACAACACGATCAATTCACGTTACGGCCCGAAGCCGCTGGTGCGTGCCGACTACCTGACCGCGGTTGCCTGCGGAGCCGACTCCTTCTGGGTGGCCGACCATCTCAACTCGGTGCTGCCCCCGTCGATGTGGACCCCCAAGCACGTGGGCGCTGCCCGTGTGATTCCCAAGATGGACGCACACCTCGAGCCATGGACCATGCTCGGCTACCTCGCCGGCCGCAACAAGCTTGGTCGGATGCGCCTTGGGGTGGCAGTGACCGACGCCGGCCGCCGCAATCCGGCCGTCACCGCACAGGCCGCGGCCACGCTGCATCTCCTCACGCGCGGCCGCGCGGTTCTCGGCATTGGAACCGGTGAGCGGGAAAGCAATGCACCCTACGGCGTGGACTGGTCAAAGCCGGTGGCGCGCTTCGAGGAAGCGGTGGCCACCATCCGCGCGTTGTGGGATTCCAACGGCGGGCTGGTCACCCGCGACTCGCCGTTCTTCCCGTTGCACAAAGCCCCTTTCGCACTTCCTCCGTACAAGGGCAAGTGGCCCGAGATCTGGATCGCCGCACACGGGCCTCGCATGCTTCGCGCCGCCGGCCGGTACTCCGACGGCTGGTTCCCGGGGACCACACGGGCAACCGAATACGGCGAGCACCTGAACCTCGTACGCTCGGCGGCTTCGGATGCCGGGCGGAACCCGGACGGCATCACGCCGGCACTCATCCGATTCATCGTCACCGGTCGCTCTCGCGACGAAGTCGA
Source organism: uncultured Actinomycetota bacterium (assembly GCA_963811535.1). Lineage (GTDB taxonomy): Bacteria > Actinomycetota > Actinomycetes > Mycobacteriales > Mycobacteriaceae > Mycobacterium. The sequence goes on from CAWERF010000007.1 coordinate 998,197, forward strand.
CGAAGTAGTGGAATCCGACATCGCCAAGGTGTTCACCCTCAATTCCCCAGCCGCAGACTGGGCCCGACACGGCACTGAACACCCGCTCGGCTCGAACTTCACCGGCGTGCAGGACCTCATACCGCAGATGATCGACGAACAGACTGCACTTTCCTACGCCGCCAAGGTGCCGCAGTCACTGGTGAGAGAACTGTTTGCGGTGGGAACACCTGACGAGGTCATCGAGCAGATGGCCGAGTTCCGCGATCACGGCGTGCGCCATCTCGTGGTGGGCAATGCCGGCGCGATCCAGCCAAGTCTGCGCAAGAGCGCAGCAACAACGGCACCCTACATCAAGGTTGTGCGGGGGCTTAGAAAATTCTGACCCGTCAGGACTCGTCTCCGGCCACGAGCCCTTTGACTTGCTGGTAGTAGATGATCTTGCCGCCGCCAGCCCAATTGCCTTCGGGGATCTCGTGAATCAACGTCCACACATGAAACGCCCGCGGACCCTCGGGGTCGATGCCCGCCGCTGCGGTCACCGCCGCGTGTACGTCAGCGACAAGCTGCTCTTTGCGTTCTTGCGACAGCGCACCCTCGAACACCGTCATGTCGACGCGGAATCGAGGCCGGCCTGGTGCGCGTCCACCCACCGACTGCGCAGCCGGCTCCAGCGCGTGGAGATATACGACGGTGTTATCACGGAGAAACGGGGTGTCCGGAGCGCGTTCGGCGCGCAGCAGCACACTGACCAGCTCGTCGGTCAACCGGTTCAGCCGCTCTTGGTCGAACGAACCACGCACGAACGTCAGGTCGATCATCGGCATTGCAGATCCGTCTCCCGCGGTGGTCAACGAAATTATTCTGTCTCAGGATGAGCGCAGATCCTCGTTGTTGATCAAATACTCGTTTTCCAGAAGGACATTTTTCCATGGTCATGCGTATTGGACTGACCGCTGGTGGCTCCTCAACCGACAGGATCGTCCAGCAAGCGGTGCGCGCCGAGCAGGAGGGCTTCAGCTCGCTATGGTACGCAAGCACCGTCGCAGGCGATCCCCTCGCCGCCATAAGCTTTGCCGGTCGCGCCACCTCGTCGATCGAACTCGGTACCGCAGTCCTGCAGACCTACCCGTGTCATCCACTGCTGCAGGCGAATCGGGTCGCCGCTGTCGTCGACACGATGGGACGAGCAGGCTTCACGTCGGGCATCGGACCATCACACGAGATCCTGATCCGCGGCGTGTACGGGCTGTCCTACGATCGGCCCGGAAGCAACCGAGGAGTACGTGCGGATCGTGACCGCCTTGCTGCGCGGTGAGGTTGTCGACTTCGACGGCCGGCACTGGGCGACGCACAGCGCGAAGCGGATGGCTGCGGTCACACGCCCCCGTTCCCGTCTTGCTGTCCGCCATGTCGCCTCGAATGCTGCGTGTATGTGGCCAATTCGCCGACGGCACCGTGCTGTGGATGGCCTCGGCACGGGTGATCGAAACGTTGATCGCGCCGCGACTGCACGCGGCCGCCGCCCGCGGCGGGCCGGCCGGCGCCGCGCATCGTCGCGGGGCTTCCCGTGGCGGTCCACGATGATATCGCCGAGGCCCGGGCGGCCGCCGCGGGGACGGCCCAGTCGTATGCGGGGCTGCCGAATTACCAGCGTGTCCTCGACGCCGGTGGGCTCGGCACTCCCGCCGAAGCGGCCCTGGTCGGTGATGAGAGGTCGGTGCGTGCCGAACTGAACGCGTTGCTGGACGCCGGCGCTACGGATATCTGGGCGGCAACGTTCCCGGTCGGACACGACAGGGATGACCGGGTCGCCTCACTCCGCCGAACCAACGACCTGCTGCGGGAACTCGTGGGGCACTGAACACTGCGAGTCACGCAATGCGCTGCAGCTTCCGGAGAGTCGCGTCAAGGCCGGGGCCGAGCCTGCGCCCCGGGGTGAACGTTGCCGGCAGGTGCCGCGCATCCGTTGGATGACGCCGATGGGCGACACAACGGCGCAGTTCAGCGATTAGAAGTTTGGGCACTTGCCCAACTTTCTCGTCTGGGCACATGCCTAGCACCAGCCGCGGCCGATATGACGGCCGCAACGCGGCTACGCGCCTAAGGGTTGCGCCCGCGCCATGCGGCGAACGCGATCGCGATTCCGACCAGCGCGATAATCGGGCCAAGGATGGACCAGGTGGTGGTGTTGGTCATCGGGCTGCCAGACACCGCCCCGAATCCCTGCAGCGCGAACAGCAGACCGGCCAGGAAAACAAGCACGCCGAGCACGAAGACGATGAAAACGATGACACTGCGCATACCTGCGACAATAGCCGCGATCGCTCGGCGTGCGGGTCGCTAATCGACCGGCGCCAGCCGTAGTACCCGGATTGTCCGGATGCCGTCGGTCCGCTGCGCGTACTTGGGGTAGCCGGAGTAGAGGTCCCCACCGAGTGCGAACAGTCGGTCCCGCTCGGCGCCCTCAGTCTCGCGCGCCACGAACGAACCACCATCCGGCCCGATACGTAACTCGCACTGCGGATGAGCAATTAGGTTGTAATACCAGCCCGGGTGGCGCGCGCCGCCGTAGTTCGACGCAATCAGGATCACGTCGTCACCGTCGGTGAAATATACGAGCGGAGTCTCGCGCCGCTCGCCGCTGCGCGCGCCGGTTGACGTCAAGACAACCACCGGGACCGCGCCGGCTGCGAGGCTCACACGGCCCCCAGTGGCCTTCATGATCGGGCCGTCGAGCGGTGCAGCGATCAGTCGGTGGAGCGCCGCCCCGGGCTTGGTGGCGACCGCCCATGCCGTTGCCCGCTTCCACAGCGCGCGGCGGGCGCGCGGGTTCACACGGGGGATCCCATTGACGTCGGGAGGCATGGTGGACAGATCCTACGCTGCCGCGCCCAACCGCCGCGCCAAGATCGACGCACACGGCCACGCCCCCTCATCGGGATCGTCAGTTCAAGACCCCGGGGTCCCGACGCAGCTCGCGACGTGCCATTGCCTCGAACAGCCCGGTGAACGGGTGGGTGTTGAAGAAGTCGCCGTAGTTGCGCGCCGCGTCGCGATTCATCGGTACGCCACCGCCGGCGGCGGCGATGCGCCAAGCCTGGCGACAGCGCCACTCGAAGGACATGGCCCGCAGGTAGGCCTGCTCGATGTCGCTGCCAAGTATGACCACGCCGTGGTTGGCCAGCAGGCCGACGTTGCTGTCGCCGATGGCCGCGGCCGCGGCGCGAGCGTTGCCGGCATCGTCGACCGATCCCCAGTACTCGTCGTACACCGCGACGCCGCCGTGGTACAGCGCGCCGGTCTGGTCGTAGATCGCCGGTGCGCGTCCAATGTCGGCCCACACCGTTCCCCACCGCGAGTGGTTGTGGATCGCCACCCCGATGTCGTCGCGGGCGCGGTGCAGTTCGACGTGGAGCGTGATGGCCGGGGTGATGGTCCACCGGCCCGAGATCTCGTTCCCGTCGGCGTCCATAGTCATGATGTCGCTCGCCGTGACCTCGTCCCAGGTCAGCCCGAAGGGATTCACCAGAAACGTGCCGTCTGGTTGTTTGTAGGTGATGTGGCCGGCGAGATGGTCGTCGTATCCCTCGACGAAGAGGCAGCGGCACAGCAGCGCCACCTCCTGGGCTGCGGTGAGCTCCGGCAAGGCGGGCGCGATCGGCTTCGAGACGACCATCGGTCGCATCGCGGTGGGGCGGTTCGTATCGGTGCTTGTCATGCCGGTCATCCTGACTTGCCGAGGATCTGTCGTAGCCGATCGCCGTAGAACGTGAGCGCGTTAGCGGCCAGCACTTTGCGTTCCAGCTCATCGCCGAGCCCTCGCTCCTTGACGCTCTTCACCGCTCCCGGGTAGACGGCGTCGTGATGGGGGTAGTCGGACGCAAACATGACGTTATCGGCCCAGCCTTGCTCGAGCGTGGACGCCAGGCCGGGCTCCTCGATCTCGAACGTGAGCCACGACCGTGTGTTGATGGTGCGACTCGGGTCTCCTCCGCGGTAGTCGCCGGGGGCTAGCTCGTAGTGCTCCTCGATGCGGTCCACCCACGTCGGCGCCCATCCGCAGCCGGCCTCGAGGAACCCCACGCGTAGGCGCGGGAAGCGCTGGAAGATCCCGGCCAAGGTCACGTTGACCATTGCGGCCATCTGCTCGAAGACATGGCTGACGATGTGGCAGCCGGCGTAGCTCGACATGCGGTCAAGACCGATGGTGTCGAGTCCCGAAAGGTACGCCTCGTGCAACGACACCGGGACGTCGAGCCGCTGGGCCGTGTCCCACAACACGTCGAAGTCAGGATGGTCGGCGCTGCGGCCGCCGATCCGGTTCGGCCGCATTACTCCGCCGACGAAGCCGTGCGTGGTGACGGCTCGCTCCAGCTCGGCCGCCGCGAGACGCGGATCTTGCTGAGGCAGCAGCGCCACCCCGATCAGGCGCTTCGGATCGGTAGCGCAGTAGCGCGCGAGCCAATCGTTGTACGCGCCGCAGAGGGCGGCAGCCACGTCGGGGTGTTCCAACAGGCCGAACATCAGCCCCACACTCGGATACAGCACCGCGGCGTCGATCCCCTCGTCATCGAGGACCTGCACGCGGACCTTGGGGTCGCGGCCCCCCTCGCGCCGCACGCCTCCGGCGGAGACGTGGTTCTGTAGCCCGCCGGGGAACGGATACTTCGACCGCCATAGGCGGCCTTCGATGCGATAGGTGACGAACCCGCCCGCCTCGGCGACGAACTGCAGGGCGCTGTCCCGCATTGCTGAAGGGATGGCGTCGACCAGTGCGGGAAGCGTCTCTTCGACATGCCCATCGGCGTCAATCACGAGCGACATCGGACCCCCTTATCGAGGCGGCCAGGTTATAACTAACTAAAATACGAAAATAGGAACAATCAAGAGGACCGTCAAGCAGCGCGACCCGGACGCCGTAGGTCTGTTTGGCTCCGACCCCGGCTGCCGCGCTACCGCTGCCGGATCGTCACGGAATCCAGTTCAGCGAAGCTTCACTTTCCCAACATGTTTGGGCGGTTCCCTCGGCTACATCACCGCCCCACCACGACGGCATGCGCTAGGGATTGCGACAGACACATCTCCACGTCCGTCGTGACGAGGTAGAACAGGTCGGTAAGCGCAAACCCTCGAGACATGACCGGAAAGGCGACGGGCATGGCGGCAAGTAGCTTTGTGCGTCCGGCGTCGGCGGCGGATGCGTGGGCCTGCATCACGATCTACCGGCCCTACGTCGAGAACACGGCGATCACGTTCGAAACCGAAGTTCCATCGCCGCAGGAAATGGGCGCGCGTATCGTCGCGGCGCGCCAGGCCCATGAATGGCTCGTCCTCGAACACGACGACGACGTCATCGGCTATGCATACGCGCACGCATTCAATCCCCGCCCCGCCTATCAATGGTCGGCCGAGACGAGTATCTATATCGCGGCCGACCACCACCGCGCCGGCGGCGGGCGCAAGCTCTACGCGCAGCTGCTGCGCCGGCTCACCGACCGCGGCTATCGGCGGGCGTTCGCCGGGATCACCCAACCTAACGAGGCAAGCAACGGTTTCCATCGCTCCTTTGGTTTCCAGCACGCTGGCCTATACCGGCGCGTCGGGTGGAAACACCGCGCCTGGTACGACGTCGCGTGGATGCAGCTCGATTTGCTCGGCGCCGCGGACGACAACGCGCCGCCACCCCGAATCGTCTGAATACTTTCGCAATAGCGGGCGCGTGCGGGTCCACGAGGTGTCCAGTGAGGGGTCTGTGCGTTACACGCGCGGATCGCGTGTTGAGTTATCACGCAATCCCGGTTGAAAGATCCTCCCGAGGGGCACACTTCTCGGGTGTCCCCCGGCGTTAGGCCCAGGAAGACGACGCGGCTCGCTGAGATTCTCGGCGCATCGGGCGCCCTTGTCGCGTTCGCCGGGTGCTCCGCGTACGTCGTGACCGCGATGGCCGGCCATTCCGGAAGCCCTGACATCAACTACGTGGCACACGTCCGGGACCACGGTGTCAGTCATGGCGTCACACAGGTGATCGGCCACGCAGTCTGCGGTGACTTGGAGCGCGTCCACAGCGCCGCGGCGGAGGTATCGCGGGTATCCGCCGGCGCCGAAGGTGATGCATTTTCCGGCGCGGAGTCGGAGGTCATCGTCTACTGGGCGGCACATGATCTGTGCCCCGCCGAGATTTCGCGCATCCCCGTGTCGTGGGAGGACGGCGGGTGATGCCCGGCCCGCACCCACGGGGGTCCGCGGTGCGTCAGTGCCAGTGCGTCAGTGCCAGCGCATCAGCACCAGCTCAGAACAGAATCCGGGACCCATCGCCATCAGCACCCCCGGGCTTGCACTGGGCGGCCGCTTGGCAATGGTGTCGCGCAGGACGTGCAACACCGACGACGACGAGAGGTTCCCGACCTCGGCGAGTGATCGCCAGGTGAGCTCGAGCGCGTCGTCGGGCAGGCCGAGGGTCGCGGTGATCGCCTCGATGACCTTCGGTCCGCCGGGGTGGCTCACCCACGCGCCGACATCGCCACTCTTCAGGTTGTGCGCCACCAGAAAGTCGGCCACGTCGTCGCCGATACTGCTCGACAAATACCGGAATTTCGGGGCCCAGGACAATCTGGAATCCGCGGGAGTCGATATCCCAGCCCATCGCCCGAAGCGAGTTGGGATACAGGTGGCTGCGCGAATCGATGATCGTGGGGCCAGTGGCGCCGATTTCGCCGGCACGATTTTCGCCTGCCGCCACCACCGCCGCTGCACCGTCACCGAACAGTGCACCCGCAACCAGGGTCGCCATGGACGGTTCGAACTTCTGGGTGAGTGAGCAGAGTTCGACCGACACCAGGACCGCGATGTCGTTGGGGGCACCACGCAGGTAATCGTTCATGCGGGCCACCCCCGCCGCTCCGGCGACGCAGCCGAGGCCGAAGAGCGGCGCTCTCCGCACGTCGGGGCGCATGCCCAGTCGCCCGGCGATGCGGGCGTCAAGCGACGGCACGGCGGCACCGGTGACGGTTGTCGAGATGATCAGGTCGACGTCTTGGGGTTCCAGTCCGGCTTCGTCGAGGGCTCCCGATAACGCCTGACATCCGAGTTCCACGGCGTGCTCGATGAACAGGTTATTTGCTTCGCCGAAGTCGGTCAGCGTCGCGTACCGGTCGAGCGGCAGCACGAGGTGGCGACTGTCGACCTTGGCGCTTGCGTGCAAGCGCCGGACAATCTCTTCCATGCCCGCATAGCCGGGAAGATCCAGCAGTGCTTGGATCACTTCATCCTGGGAGTAGCGGTAGGGCGGCAATTCGCCGCGTACCGCCGCGATGACACTTCGCGTAGCAGTCACATTCTGAACACGACGACCGACCGGGGCCGGTTCATGTGAGCGAGCACATACCTAGCTGGAAACATGCTGTGACCCTTGGAGGTTCAACACATCTCGGTGTGTGAGTACCTGTCTGTTAGTGACACCTTCGTTAAAATTCGATCGCTGCGGGATGGTCGCGTCGAATTCGAGTCCAGCGAGCGGTCGTCGGATAACATGCTGCGGCCCTGGGTAATTCGTTAACCAAGCATGCAGGCGAATCATGACTGAACAAGAGCGCTTGCAACCCAGATCACCCGGCAAGCCGAACCCGCGCTACGCCGGACACCCGCGCCGTCGAGCCGGTGGCAGCGAATTTACATCTCCGACAATTAAATTGGCCAAGTTCTCCCAGGAAAGTTGCAGAATCCATCTGTCGACCGGTTGCGCCGCAGGTCGAGCCGCTTCAGTGCAAGAGATACATCGTCAGCGGACACGTGCCCGGCACCCACCAATTAGGCTGAACGCTTTCCCTGCGGCGTATACCTGGGTTGCGACGATATTCGATTCTTTCCGTTCCGCAGTTGCACGGCAAGCAAGCCGTCTCCGGTTTCGACATCGAGTGCAAAGACACGACTCTTGGATCAGCGGTCGAAGCCACGCGCCCGTCATGGCTCGTCGGTCTATGGTGATCTCGGACCGGTCTCGGGTGTCGGAGGGATTTGGAGCGAACGCGACCAATGAGTTGGCGGCGGCGGCACTGAACCCGCGGCCTGTTGGCCGACGCCGGTCCGGCCTGAGCCTCTGCATCACTGATGCACCCAGTCCGTCTAGATGGTTCCAGTTCGCGGCTGGTCGGCCGCGGATTTCAGCAGTCCGAAGATCATCGACCAAGGTCCCATTGACCGAAATCGGCCGCGAGTACCTCGTCCACATCGACGTGGACGCCGTCGATCAGGGCACCTGGGTCGGACGCGGCGACAATCTCAGCCTGATAAAGCACAGCCGCCGGTTCACGCTCACCATGCGACCACGCCTTCGTCTGCCATGCCCACCGATAGCCTGGAGTGGTTGAGCGCCCGATTACGCCGTCTCCGATCGCCCATGCACAGGACCGGTTGTGGCCATAGATGCCGGTGCGGTTCACGCCCAACACCGAGTTGATTCCGCGAAACCACTGGACCGCAATGCTTTTCCACACGTTGGAGTCGATGTCCTCATCGACGCTGAAGAAGATCGGCGCCGAATCCGTACCCCCGGCCGCGGCGTGCAGCCGCAGAGCTGTCTGAGCGTCTGCCACACCGCCGTCATACCCGCGGGTGAAGTCCGACGGCGTAGGCCAGCCGGGTTTGCCGAACTGGTAGCAGCTGACGACATGAAGACCTGCCGCGCCTAGCGCGTCCGCGTACTCGCGGGTGACCGGCTTGAAATCGAAGGTGGCGCCCGGCCGTAACTCGGACACATAGACCAGTGCCCCGTCATAGCCCGCCGATTTGATCTGCTCGGGCTGGACCAACCGCTCCGCAAAATCGATCAGCCTCATGTCGGCGGCGGATGCCTTCTGCGCGTCGACTATCGCAGCCAGGGCACCCAGGCCCGCTAGGGCCGTGGCGGAGGCGGACAGGGCACATTTCAGGACTTCGCGTCGCGAAACGGGTCGCGTCATGACTGGTCAGCGTATCCCTGAAGTGCGAGGCCAGCGTTTGAGTGGACCGCGACCCTAGACGAGCGGCGGTGAGCCCCTTGTCTCAAATGTCGTCTCAAAAGAGAACAACTGCGACCCGCCGATGTACGAGGTAGGAGCGTGTCTGTTGTGAGATTCTGCGTGGGTGTCCGCTGATCCGGCGGCTGTTCCTTCGGGGGTGGTGACGTTTTTGTTCACCGATGTCGAGGGTTCGACCCGTCGGTGGGAGGCGGACGCGGATGCGATGCGGGTGGCCCTCGCCGCCCATGACGAGGTGTTGCGCGGGGCGATTGAGGCGCACGGGGGCTGGTTGTTCAAGCACACCGGTGACGGGGTGTGCGCCGCGTTCGCATCGCCGAGATCAGCCATCGATGCCGCTGTGGCGGCGCAGCGGGCACTGGAATTGCCCGTGCGGATGGGCATCGCGACCGGGGAAGCCGATCTGCGTGGTGCGGACTACTTCGGTGCGGTGCTGAATCGTGCCGCGCGGGTAATGGCCGCCGGGCATGGCGGTCAGGTCCTGCTCGCTGACTCGACGGCGGGACTGCTCAACGGAGTCGATCTGGTGGATCTCGGGCCGCGGCGGCTGCGGGATCTGCCCACCGCGGTGGGGGTCTTCCAGGTCCGCGCGCCCGGCCTGCGGACAAACTTTCCGCCGTTGCGGGCGCTGGGTGCGAATCCGGGGAACCTGCGGCCAGCGGTCACCAGTTTCATCGGGCGCGAGTCCGAACTCGAAGAGGTCGAATCGGCGGTGCGAGCACATCGACTGGTCACATTGACCGGGGTGGGCGGGGTCGGCAAGACCCGCCTGGTCATGGAGGTCGCGGCGCATCTGGCCGACGAATTTCCCGACGGCGTCTGGGTTTTCGAACTGGCCGCGGTCACCGATCCTGGCGCCGTGCCCGACGCGGTGGCCTCGGTGCTGGGCGTTACCCAACAACCAGGCAAGAGCGTCAGGGAGTCAGTGGCCGCATTGGAGGGCAGAGTCCGGTTGTTGGTGATCGACAACTGTGAACACGTCCTGGATGCAGCTGCCGATCTGGTCGAGGCCATCCTGGCCCGCTCGGCGGCGGTGACGATCCTGGCCACCGGCCGCGAAGGATTGGGGATCGCCGACGAGCAACTGTGGCCGGTGCCCTCGCTGGACGTCGGCGCGAGTATCGACTCAGCGGCGGTGACCCTGTTCGTCGAGCGCGGCCGAAGCGTGGCCCCGCGCTTCTCCATGGGCAGCACCGACGAGGGGGCCGCGGTGGTGGAGATCTGCCGCCGTCTCGACGGGATCCCGTTGGCCATCGAGTTGGCGGCCTCGCGGATGGCGTCGATGACGGTGAGCGAGGTGCGCGACCGTCTCGATCAGCGGTTCCGGCTGCTGGTCGGGTCGCGGCGCGGCCTGGAACGCCACCACACACTGCGCCACGCGGTCGCGTGGTCCTACGACCTCCTCGATGACGCGGAAAAGACGCTGCTGGCCAAGGCCAACGGCCTGAGGTGTGGCGGCGCCTCAGGTCGCGCTGGCGACGCGCGCCCGCGTGGCGATCGCGCAAGGGGAGCCCGAACAAGGCCAACGCGACGCCCGCGACGCGCTCGTGATCGCCGCCAGCATGCAAGCGTATTTGGGCATTTCCGACACCCTGGAGTGCCTCGGCACCCTAGCCGCCGATAGCGGCAGCCACATCGAAGCGGCCCGGCTCTTCGGCGCGGCACACGCCATCCGGCAACGTATGGGCGCGGTCCGCTTCAAGATCTGGGACGCGGGCTACGAGGCCTCGGTGGCGGCGGTTCATGATGCCTTGGGCGAGCCGGACTTTGATGCCGCGTGGGCCGAGGGCACCGCGCTGTCGGTCGAGGAGGCGATCGCCTACGCCCAGCGCGGTCGCTAAGAGCACGCCCTGGCTGGTCAGCGGCGCGGTGGCCTTCGGCTTGGCGATCGCCGTCAGCGTGCCCGTGCCCGCAAGCGCCGCCGACCTCTTCGGAGCGCCGGTCGCGGTGGCGGTCAGGGTGCCAGTGCCGGCGGGTTGGCCCGATACGGCGATGCCGAGCGTGAACGGCAGCGTGTAGGGAAGCTGCCAGGTGGCCATCAGTACGCCCGATCCGCGTCGTTATAGGTGAACAACTCCAGCCGTTTAGCGATCACAGCGGCCTCGGCCTCGGCGATGCTGTCGAAGTAGCCACCGACAGGGGCGAACCGCGCCGGGGTGAGGAACTTGACGGGAGCCAACCCCGGCGCGGGTCGCGGTCTCTAATGCTCCCGATCCACGTCGTTATGGGTGTCGCGGGCGACCCGTCGCCCTTCTCATAGGGGCACGTCGTGCGGATCGACCGACAGCGCATCACTCGGTGACCAGTCGTAGTTCGGACCTGTGAATGGTTCGTGTGTCATGCGGTTCCCTTTTCCTGGTCCCACATCTGGTGCAAGGTGCGGTGGTTAGGATTGGTTTTGCACGTTTCCTCCACGTCGTGTGGGTTGACGACGTGTGCTTCGTCGACGATCCGAGGCTGCTGCTGCGCTGTGTGCTGATCGGATGAGCAGCCGTCTGCGGTTTTGCCGTGATCAACCGCGATGGGCTGAGTTTGATCGGTAAAGTTTCAGCTCTGGTGGGTGCCCAGGATTGGCCGATGGTGCGCCGCGAGCCCGAGTTCGCGGCGGTTTGCGCTGCCCTTGTTGGGCAAACCCGTACCGCCGGCATCGTGGTGGTTGGTGAGGCCGGTGTAGGAAAGACCACGTTGGCCCGCCAGGTCACCGAGTCGCTGCCGAATCGGGTGCAATGGGTGGCCGGAACGGCATCTTCGCGCAGCATCCCGCTGGGCGCCTTCGCCCACCTTGTCGGGGCGGCGACCATACGCGACCCGGTGGCGTTTTTGGCCGCCGCCCGCGACGGGCTGACCGTGGAGCACGACACGGTACTGGTTGTCGATGATGCGCACCTGCTGGACGAGCTGTCGGCCACGCTGCTGCACCAACTTGCGCTGAAGCGATCGGTGCCGATGGTGGCCAACGTCAGGGCCCGTGAGCCGGTGCCCGACGCTATCACCTCGTTGTGGAAGGACCGCTATCTGCAGCGCCTCGATCTGGGGCCCTTCAGCAAGGACCAGTGCATCGGGCTGATCGAGCAGGGGCTCGGCGGGCCCGTGGAAGGGCTAAGCGCGGATTTGATGTGGCGGGACTCCGGCGGCAACCCGCTGTTTGTGCGCCACCTGGTGGAGGGAGCGGTGGAGGCAGGCTCGTTGCGGCAGGTCCGCGGGGTCTGGCAGCTGCGTGGGCGTGCCGCGGTGAGCGCGCAGTTGGCCTCGCTGGTTGACGAGCGAATCGAGCAGCTGCCCGACGAGGTGGCACATGCATTGGGGCTGTTGGCATTCTGTGAACCGCTCGACCTGGACACGCTGAGCGGCCTGGTGGGCTCTGGTGCCGTCGAACAGGCCGAGACGCGGGGACTGATCCGTATCGTCGAGGACCGCGAAATCGGCGAAGTGCGGTTCAATCAGCTGCTACTCGGCGATGTCATGCGTCGGCGCCTGGGCGTGGCCGGCGCCCGCCGATTGCGCGGTGAACTCGTGCGGGCGTTGGGCGACAAGCCGATCCGCCGGCCACGCGAGCGGATCCGGCTGGCCGAACTCACGCTGGACAGCGACACGACCCCCGCCGTTGACCTGCTGGTGGCGGCTGCCGACGATGCGATCGCGCTGACCAACGTCACCCTGGGGGAGCGGCTGGCCCGCGCGGCGTTCGACCGCGGAGGCGGTCTGGCCGCCGGCGAACTGTTGGCTCGATCGCTGATGTGGCAGGGCAAGGCCGCCGACGCCGAATCCACACTGAGCGTTTTTGACCCGGACACGATGGACGACGCCGAGCTGGTCGGCTGGGGCGCCGTACGAATTATCAATCTTCAACTGTCGATGGGCGACGCGGAAGCCGCCCATGAGGTGCTCGAGCTGCTACGCCGCCGGGTGCACACCCACGAACTGCGGCTGGTCGTGGACGGGCTGGAGTCGGCGTCGTTGGCGTTTGCAGGCCGGCTGGGGGAGGCTGTCGGAATTTCCTGCCGCCTACTCAGCGATCCGGCGGCGCCGCCAACCGCGCTGGGGTGGGCGGTTTTCGGTGGTGCGCTGGCGCTGGGGTTGATGGGGCGAGGCGATCAGGTCGCCGCGGTTGTCAAACGAGGCTCAGGGATCGAGAACCAGGTCGACGGGGTGTTGCGACACTTGATGGCCTACGCCGAGGTGCGGGCTCTGGTCTTGCTGGGTGAGTTCGATGCCGCCGAGAAGCGATGCGCCGATAGCGTGCAGATCTCTTCACCCAGCCAATACCTGCGCTGGGGGCTTACCAACATGTTGGCTGGCACCGTCGACCTGGCCCGCGGCCAGTTCGGAGCTGCGGCATCGCGGATGGAACAGACCGTCGCGGCGCTGACCACCGAGTCGGCGGCCTGGTGGAGCTATCCCAGATTGCTTTTGGCCCAAGCCTATTGCGCGCTCGGCCGCGCCGAAGCCGCCGCCACGATCATCGCCGAACTCCGGACGCGCCCCGGTGGTCACGATGCCGTGTGGCGGCCGCAGGTGCGCATCGCGGAAGCATGGCTTGCCGCGGCGCAAGGCAACGTCAGCGGCGCCATCGCGGCGGCGACCGATGCCGCTGAACTGGCCGACCAAGCCGGTCAACTGGCGATCGAAATGCTGGCCCTGCACGATGCGGCCCGATTCGGAGACCGAACCGCCCTGCAGCGTCTGATCGACGTCGCCGGCAACGTCGACGGTCGCCTCGCACGCGTGCATGCCGCCTACGGGGAGGCGCTACTCGACCGGGACGCCGTGGCCGTGTCTGCGGCGGGCGAACAGTTCGAGCAGATCGGTGCGCTGCTGTCGGCCGCCGACGCGGCCGCCCAAGCCGCCGAGATGTTTCGCACACGCGACGATCGGCGCCGCGCCACCGAAGCCGCGGCCAGGGCCGACCGCATTGCCAACGCCTGCGGTGGGATTCAGACCCCGGCCCTGGTCGTCGTCGCCCAGCCGCTACCGCTGAGCACGCGGGAGCGCGAAATCGCCAACCTCGTGGCGGCGGGACTGAGCACGCCCGAGATCGCCCAGCGGCTGACACTGTCGCCACGAACGGTCGAGGGCCACATCTACCACGCCTGTACCAAACTCGCTGTCCCCGATCGCAAATCGTTGGCGGCATTCATGCGCCGCGCCACCCGCGCCTAACAGCTCTGGTTGCTACTCACCTCACCGACAACCAAAACGAACACCTCGCTGCCGCAGCACCTCGCAAATCGACATGGGCACCGCTCGGCGACGGTCTCGAACCCCGGCACGTAACAGCTTACGTACGTCCCCTGCAGCACATCAGGTTGTGAGCGCAACCACCCCTCTCCGGCTGAAAGCCGAGCTGATGAGCCGAAATCCGTTGGCTACCGCGTCATTCCCATCTCGCTTCGCGACCCAAGCCCGTTTCATCGCGTCCCCCGCCCGCTGCGGCAACGCGTAGCTGTCGGCGTCCAGCAGCAGTCCAGGTGGGCGAAAACGCGTAGCCGACTACGGATGTGCGTCACCACTCACCGCCATACCGTCACACCATCACTCGCAAACCGGACCATGTCCGCCCGAGCACCCGATGCCCGGCCAGACCGGCGCAACGGGTAGCACCGCCGCATGAGGGAAGCAGCCTGACGGCCCAGCTGGCAGGCTGCGCGGCGGTCGCCTTCATCGCCCCCTCGGCGGTAGCGCTGGCGGCGACCAGCCATCAATGATCTGGGCCAGCTAGCGATCAGCGGTCCTTAATGCAACGCCAGCCCGCTGGCCAGAGAGGGGCCAGCGGCGGTCACACACACCGAACGACACCAGCCGGGAGAACCCTTGTGAGCGAACCCCATGTTGGGTACAGCGCCAACCAGATCGCGCACGCGGTCTCGCTGGACACCAACCACGCCAACGCCTTCGTCACCGACGCGGTCGAGAACTTCTGCCCACCGTGCGGCCACCGCGCACAGGAGGCGTGAGATGCACGGCGTTTTCATCGTCATCACCCTGGTCGTGCACTTCCTCTACGGGGTCTACTTCATGGGAGCCACCTGGTGACCGCCCGCGATCACGAGGCCCGCGCCGCCGAGATCACCGACGTCGACGCGATCGACGCCACCACCCTGCACAAGGCCCGGCTGACCGTCGCAGGCCATTCCGCCACCCCTGAAGAGGCCGCTGAAACCATGCGCATGCTGGGCATTCACCCTGATCAGGCGGACGAGGAGAGCTACGCCACCCGGGTGCCCGACCGGCCGAACAAGACGGGCAACCATGTCGTTCACCCGCTCAATCAGCTCCGGGCCACCCCGCCGCGCATCCTGCGTGCCCCGCCGGATCTGGGTGCCGGGGAGTTCGGCAAGCCCGCCCGCATGCTCAACGACCCGAAGGGCCGCAGGGTCTGATGCCGTTCCCCAAGGGCCGTCCGCCGACCGTCGTCGAGTTCGGCGAGCTGCTGAGTCACATGACCCCCGAGCTGTGGGAGATCGTGCGCAGCCGCACCCCGGCGGGCTACCTCGATCAGCTCAAGGCCGCGTTCGAGGAGTCCCGGGCGATCGTGGAGACCTATGAGCGCAAGCCGATGCAGACGGTCAAGCGCAACTGGGGTGGCGGACACATCGTGCGCACGGTTTACGCCGCGACCACGACGACGCGCGCCAAACACACCAGGAAAACTACGCCGACGAGCCCATCGTGGCGGTTCGCCAATGAACCCAATGAAGATATCCGTGTGCTTGTTCGGCGCTCTGCTGGCAATCGCGCTGGTTCCCACAGCCGTCGGGCACGCCGACGGCAATCCGATATGCACGCCTCCGCAGTGGGTGACCTAGTGGACCGTGCCCATCGCCTCGCGCACCAGACCGACGCAACGGGTAGCACCGCCGACAACAAGGAGGATCAGCCGTGAACATCGTCGAGGGCGGCTGCTACCACGTCGGCCTCGGGTTCGCCGACTGGTTCAAGCGCGTGCGTGACTGGCTGGCCACCCGCCGCCCGAACCACAACAAGGACTGAATTGACCTCCAGCCCATCCGCTCCCCCCGGCGGGTGTGCTGGGTGATGGGTTCAGCCATCAAACCCAATGGGAGAAGGAGCAAGTTCAATGCATGACCACTACACGGTGACTAGCACCGAAGGCGACCGGCAGTATGTCCGCACCGTGATCGCCGCGAACAGGCGCGACGCCAAGCGCACACACCACGCGCACTACCCCCACGCCACGGTGACAGCGGTCGCATAGGCCCACGAGCAGGGCATCTGATGGCCGACAACGAGGTTCGCAACGCGGCCCTGTGGGGCGGTGCCGTTGGGTCTGGGTGCGCTGTGGGCCAGCCGCAGGATGGCAGCCGCGATCGTTCCAAAGCCGATGTGGACGGGTCAGGTCGGTGATACCACGCTGACGCGGATACAGACAGGCAAGGGCGGTCGTGCCTGGTACGAGTTGTGCGCCATCGCCGATGGCGCATGGTGGGCTCGCGGGCACGTATGCGGTGTACCCCAGGCGCTCACGGCGGTCACACCGAGCCGTTCGGGCGGTCGGAGGACGCGGTGGACGCCTACAACCGCATCACCCGGCGACGCCCGTGACCGCCTCGTGTTGGCCTCCGGCCCCATAGTCGTCGGGTATTACCGGCACGAGGAAGACGAGGAAGACGAACAACATGGCTAAGAAAGTGATCACCGTTGATGACATCGACGGCACCGAAGGTGACGGCATCGTCACGCAGCGGTTCAGTCTCGGTTCCGATGTCTACGAGATCGACTTGTGCCCGCAGAACCTGCTGAGCCTGCGAGCGGCGCTGGAGCCGTTCGTGTCGGCGGGGCGGCGGGTGCGCGGCGGGAACCGACGCAAACCGGAGCCTGCACCGCGCCAGCAGGGCAACTCGGCGTTGGACTTTCCACGCCAGCAGCGGCTGGCGGCTGCACCGCGCCAGCAGGGCAACTCGGCGTTGGACTTCCCCCGCCAGCAGCGGCTGGCGATTCGGAATTGGGCGCGCGACCACGGCTACGACGTGGCCGAGCGGGGAACATTCTCCCAGGAGGTGCTCGCCGCCTACCGAGAAGCCTGCGAGGAAAACGAGGAGGCCCGGTGATGGCCTTGCCATCACGAGCCACTCATGATCCATTGTCTCGCTGCCTCGGTGTCCCCGGCCGGGAAGTGCCTGATCTCCGCTGACCCGAAATGTGACGCTAGACGCTCCGCGACATCTCCCAGGTGGGAGTCCGTTGACGACTGCGATTTTCTTCATGCGCTGGTGATGATCTCGAACGAAGCGAAAGTGGTTGACCATTGCCGCAAGACTCTCCCATCCGGGCAACGAAGGGGCTTCGATGATCAGGCCAGCAAGGCCGCCGGTTGCCTCGATGTGCGGGTCGACCGCCTTCGCGAGTTTCACAAAGTCGTCCTGCTCCAGCGGAGATTTTGGTTGCACGTGCAGGATGGAACGCTCGGTATCGAGGTCGTATTCGATCATGTATCGCTCCTTTACGATCGTCGCTGCTCCAAGGGCCGAACTCGCCGACGGTGCGCTAGGGCGGGTCCTTCCACGTCTCGGTACGTCTTGGATCACAGGAAGCTCCACATGAAGCAGTTCATCATTCCGGCGACCGAAGCCCGCAGCGAGTGGGTGTCGAAGGCACGGTGTCGCTCCACCGATCCCGACGCACTCTTCGTCGGCGGGGCAGCGCAGAAAAAAGCGGCTGTGATTTGCCGACACTGTCCCGTCATCGCCGAGTGCCGCGCCGACGCGCTGGACAACCGGGAGGAGTTCGGTGTCTGGGGCGGCATGACCGAACGCCAGCGGCGGGAGCTGCTCAAGCAGCACCCCGACGTGGTTTCCTGGGCCGAGTTCTTCGCCCGGCCAGCGCAAGCACCGCAACACCGACTAACCGGCGTAACCAACCACTAGAAGGACTGGCACCCCTTGCCGACCGCCTACGCGCGGCGGCGAGAAGTTAGTAGCGACCTGCCAACTCCAAGGTTGCAGCGCACGTCTCAAAACAGACCCTGTTTCGGGACAGATGTCAAGCTGCGTCAATGTCGGTTGCCAGGTACAAGGGACCACCTGAGCGGTGGTTTTGCCAGCAGCATGGGACCACCGGTTTGCCATTAATGGGACCACCGGCTTGCCACTGATGGGACCACCCGGCGTGGCTTCCACGCTCTCGGTCGTGTGGCCGCTGTATTCGCGGCATGACGTATCGGGAGTTATCGATGATCGAAGTGAAAGAGATCCTGCGGCTGTGGCTGGATGGCCGGTCGCTGCGGGAGGTGAGCAAGCTGGCGGGGGCGGACCGTAAGACGGTGCGCCGTTATGTGGACACCGCACGCGCGTGCGGGATGGACCGCGACGGCGGGGCCGCCCAGCTCAGCGATGAGCTGTTGGCGGCGGTGGTGGTCGGGGCTCGGCCGCAGCGGCCGACGGGCCGGGGTGCGTCGTGGGGAGCGCTGGCGGGCCAGCATGAGCAGTTGAAGGCTTGGACTGATGCGGGCCTGACGCTGACGAAGGTCCACGCGCTGCTGGGCCGCCGGGGTGTGGTGGTGTCCTATCGCACCCTGCACCGTTATGCGACAACGGAATTGGGTTTTGGTCAGCGGCGGGCGACGGTGCCGGTGGTCGACGGTGAACCCGGCAGTGAGGTGCAGGTCGACTTCGGCCGGCTCGGGCTCATCCCGGATCCGGTGCGCGGTAGCAACCGGGTGGTGCACGGGTTGATCTTCACCGCGGTGTATTCGCGGCACACCTTCGTCTATCCGACCCACGAGCAGACGTTGGCGGAGGTGATCGCCGGATTTGAGGCGGCGTGGGCGTTTTTCGGTGGGGTCTTCGCGGTGGTGATACCGGATAACATGAAAGCGATCGTCGATGCGGCGCACGCGACCGAGCCGCGCCTGAACGACGCGTTCCGCGAGTACGCCCAGGCCCGGGGCTTCGTCGTCGACCCGGCTCGGGTGCGTCATCCTCGTGACAAGCCGCGCGTCGAGCGGTGTGTGAGTTATGCGCGTGCGAATTTCTTTGCCGGAGAGCAGTTCCGGGATCTGGGCGACTGCCGCGAACGCGCCGCGGCGTGGTGCCGCGACGTCGCCGGAACACGGGTGCACGGCACCACCCGGCAACGCCCGGCCGAGGTCTTCGCCACCGACGAAGCCCCGCGGCTGGCGCCGGCTCCCGCCCAGCCATTCGACCTGCCGACCTACAGCCATCCCAAAGTCGCGCCGGATCGCCACGTTCAGATCGCCCGGGCGCTCTACAGCGTGCCCGGTGAGCTGATCGGGCAACGGCTCAGCGCCCGCGCCGACGCGCATACCGTGAAGCTGTACTGGCGCGGCCAGTTGATCAAAGTCCATCCCAGGGTGGCGCCGGGACGCCGCCACACCGACCCCGCCGATCTGCCCAGCGAGCTCACGACATACGCGATGCGCGACCTGGATGCGTTGCAACGCAAAGCCGCCGCGCACGGCACCCATGTCGGCGCGTACGCCACGGCGCTGCTCGAGCACCCGCTGCCGTGGACGAAGATGCGCCAGGTCTACCGCCTCCTGGGGCTGGTGCGCCGCCACGGCGCCGAACCGGTCAACGAGGCCTGCCGGCGCGCCCTGGACGCCGAAGCGGTCAACGTCGGGCTGATCGACCGCATGCTCACCCGCGACAACCCGCCACACACAACCGCGCGGCCCCCGGGTGCGGCGACACGGTTCGTGCGGGACACCGCCGACTTCGCCGTACGCAGGCTGCCGTCATGAGCACCACGCGCCGCACCGCCACGCACACGCCAGCGGCGAAGCCGGCCGAGGTGTCCGCCGAGCTGAAAGCGTTGATGCGTCGGCTCAAGCTCGGCCAACTGCTCGACACCTTGCCCGAACGGCTCGCCCTGGCGGCCACCAACCACCTGCCCCATCACGACTTCCTGGAGCTGCTGCTGGCCGACGAGGTCACCCGCCGCGACCGCGAAGCCACCCAGCGCCGGGCGCGGGCCGCGCACCTGGACCCGCAGATGCAGCTGCAGGCCTGGGACGATTCCACCGGGGTCAGCTACGACCGCCAGTTGTGGGCCGAGCTGACCTCGCTGCGGTTCCTCGCCGACGCCCACAACGTGCTCATTATGGGCCCGGTCGGGGTTGGAAAGACGTTCCTGGCCAACGCCTTAGGCCACATCGCGGTGCGCCGCGGCCACACCGTGCACACCGAACGCGCCGACAAACTGTTCAAACGGCTCAAGGCCGCCCGCCTCGACGCCAGCTACGAAGACGAGATGCGCCGACTGCACCGCGTCGAGCTGCTCATTCTCGATGATCTGGCACTTCACCGGCTGGAGACCACCGAGACCAGCGACTTCTACGAACTCATCGTCGAGCGGCACCGCCAGGCCAGCACCATCACCACCAGCAACCGAGAACCACCCGAGATCTTGGCCATGATGGCCGATCCGCTGTTGGCCCAGTCGGCGATGGACCGGCTGCAATCGGCGGCCTACGAGCTCGTCATCGAAGGCCAGTCGTACCGGCAACGCCAGAAACCGACCAGCGCAACGACCCACGACACCACACCGAATTGACGAACAACCCCCCGGCAGGCCACCATCACCACACGGCCCGCGACCGGGCAAGCCCGGTCCCATGCTCCTGGCAAGCCGGTGGTCCCATCACCATGGCAAGCGACAGTCAAGCATGCGGGCAAACACGCCCAATAGGTGTGATGCTATCCGCCCATCGAGCACTCGGTCGATGGTGATAGAAATCCTACTTAGGGTCGTCGCTATCTCGCCCTGTTCCTGTGGATCGAGGGCCGAACTCGTCAAGCGCCGTCTCAGGCTTTTCTCGATACCGCCATATTGTTCCACCTACGCATTCCTGAGTCGCATGGCTAAGCCTTACATTGACCTTGGCAGGCATGCTTCCCGACTTAGGACATTTTAGTGTCGTTGGTCGGTGTTGATCGTGTTGAGCGCTTCGCGTAGGTCGTCGGGTAGCGGGTCGGCGGCGGTCAGCGTTTGTCTGCCGGCCTTGATGTGAACGGTGCGGTAGCGGCGTGCGGTGCGGACGAATTTCTTGATGCTCCAGCCGGTTTGGTGTTCGATGAAGTGGCTGACGGCCAGTGCGCGAACACGATCGTCAGGTGGGCTTCGATCGATTCGCGTTTGTGGTGGTAGACGGGTCGGGCTTGCAGGTCGTGTTTGGACATGCGGAAGCTCTTCTCGATGCGCCAGAGCTGGAGTGGTAGGCGTCGATGACGAACTCCGGGGTCACGGTGGTGAGGTTGGTGGTGTAGCCCTTCCAGCCCGCCAGGCCGCGGGCTTTGGCCTCCAAGTCCCGGTTGACGCTCTTGCTCGCGCCGGTGAGCTTGATGAACCGGGTGCGTTTGACCGGAGCATGGCCGTCGACAGCACGTTCGGCCTTGGCGACTTGTTCGTCGATGCCGCGCAGGGTGCGCCGGGCGCGGTCGTGGCGGTACTGGTAGTAGACGACTCGGTCGGGGATGCCGCGGGCCTTCTCGCTGCTGCTGGCCGGCCACGGCTGGGTGAACATCTGCCCGTCGGGGATCGCCTGGTCTGGGTGGGTGTCACGCCATTCGCGCACGACGTCGGGTACCAAGGGGATGCGGGTGCCCAGGATGAACGAGAGTCCCGAGGCCTGCAGCGCGATCTGGTTGGCCTCGGAGATCATTCCGGCATCGGCGACGACCGTGACGTCGGTCAACTGGTGGGCGGTCTTGAACGCGTTGATGACCGCCAGCATGGTCGCGGTTTGGGCCTTGTTGCCCTCGAAGGCTTCGACTGCCAGTGGGAAGCCGGTGGCGTCGGTGAGCAGACCGATGGTGATCTGCGGTTCGAGTTTGCGTTCCTTGGAGAAGCCGGGCTCACGGAATCCGTCACCAAGCATCGGTTTCGAAGTACAGCGTGGAGACGTCGTAGAGCACCAGCGACGCCGGTCCCAGCCCGGCGCGGGCCGCGCATGCTGCTGATAGTGATTGGCGCACAGATGGTTTGGCGATCACCGGCAGACGGCGCGTCACCGTCCGGTAGTCGACAGGATCGACGCCGGTCTCGGCCAACACGCGTAGTGAGTCTTGCTTGCTGGTCGGTTCGATGATCCGGGCCAACACCAGATCACGAAACACCTCATCGCCTGCGGTGGCGGTATCGAACCCGAGGATCTGGTAGGCCCGGCACAACGCGTCCCACAGGTGGCTGGCCTTCGAGTCGATGATCTCCAGGGGTTCGCCGTCGACTCCAGCGGTGTTCAGCCCGAGATCGAGGGCTGCTTGGCCTTCGGCCAGCCGTTGGCGGGCGGCGGCTTTGAGCGCTTCGGCGTCGGCATCGTCATGGGCTGAGCCCAGGTGCTCAATCTGGCGTCAACCGCGTCGCGTCGACCACACGATCTGCACCGCGGTCGCTCCCGAGGCGGTCTTCACGGTGCGCACGTAGGCCACCACAGCACCCTACGAACCCAGATGTAGTGTGCAAATTTCGGGCCGACACACAGCAAAACAGCAGATCAGCGACCCGCGCCGAGCGGCAGAGCCGAAATGTGTCCTAAGTCAGGTCACACCCGGCTCACTCCAGTACGAGCCGCGGACCCGCACGGGTTAGGCCTGGATGCGGCACACGGGCCTAACTGACGGGTGCGGCTTCCTGCCCAGGAGTTCGCGCCGCCCGGGTAGCTGTCGGGGGCAGCCCACTACGGTCGCTACTCTAGGTGCTGGGGATCGTTTCGGCGGTCAGGAGGCCGTTTTTAAGGCCCGGGCCGTTGTATAGCAGGTAAATGGTCTTCTCGTTGCGAAGTAGGGCGGCGCAGTTTTCGAAATCGTCGAGGTGGTAGTTCAGGCTCACTACGGCGCCATTCATGCCGTCGGGAGGCAGCGCCGCACCGTTGGGGTGGAAGGTGAGCTGACCGATGAATGTGCCGGCGGAGTTCACCAGCCAGATGAGAGGCGGAAACGCATTGGCCGCATACATCACTTCGTAGTAACTGATCGGTGTGGACGCCATGATTCGTCTCCCTACCTTTTCCTCTTGCATCGTTCAGTTCCTCGTACCCGCCACGCGACTTTACACCGACTGGCGCAGCAAATCGGCGAAGATTGGATACCACAGACGTCAGAACGTGGCAGCAGAGTGGACCGCCTTCTACTATGCCCATGCAAGGGTTGTATCCTCGAAACCC
Organism: uncultured Actinomycetota bacterium; assembly: GCA_963811535.1. GTDB lineage: Bacteria > Actinomycetota > Actinomycetes > Mycobacteriales > Mycobacteriaceae > Mycobacterium. The sequence goes on from CAWERF010000007.1 coordinate 1,021,333, forward strand.
GAGCAGATACTCCGTGCATCGTCGTCAGCTGTCATATCGGGTAAGTCACAGTACTTCAATCCACGGCTCCCAACACGCTTGCTCATCGGAGATCACGTGCTCCAGGTAACGGCGGCCAGCTTCCGCCATGTGCCGGTGCCGTTTCGGGTCGTGTGCCAATAGGCTGGCGTAGTAACTCATCTCGTCGGAGTCGGAAGTCATGAAGCCGGTTTCGCCATGACTGATAAATTCCGGAAATGCATAATCACGTTCGACGATCGGAACTACATGATAGGCGTAGGCCTCGACTACGGCGCGGCAGAAGCTCTCCCGGGATCCACCCGTCTTATGGATCAATGTAGAGATCGTCTTGTAGAACTGCTCTGCCGGAATAACGTTAGGCGACCATGTGAGCCAGTCCAATCCAGGTGGCGGGGGCCCGCATCTCGCGGCCGCATTGTCTCCATAGCCCATAACGTAGACTTTTTTCTGAAGCGAAGCTGGCACCAGCACGCGGTCAAAGATGCGCCATGTGTCGGAGGCGAATTTTTGTTGATCGTCACGGGAGATACGGCCAATTCGGTAACAACCATCCCAGGGTCGATAAGCAGATTGTGCTCGCTTGCTGTTAAAATAAGGCCGGTACTCAAAGCTGCGAACTGGCCTGATTTCGGCTAGCTGAGGTACGAGTGTATTGCGTTGATAATGGCTCTGAAACCCGAAGTAGTCAATCCATCCATGACGATGGGCTTCACGTTCGGCCCCGAAAATCCACGTCATACAGTTGAACCATATGGTCCGCGCTGGCCGGCCGGCGGCCATAATCTCGGGCAGAAGTCGGAGAAATTCACCATTGCAGAAGCTCACTACCGTACGGTCTTTGAACACGTCGCCCCGGTACTCGTGAATCGTGCAGCCACGGGCACGCACGCTCGCAACCATTTGTTCGTCGGCGCCAAACATTGGCACCAGGTTCACAGCGACGTCGTGGGCGCGAAATAGGTCGATCAAATGATCGAGTTCCGTGTCCGCCCCACCGTAAAAGGAGGGAAATCCTGCCACCCATACTTCGTGGCCCATAGATACAAATCCTTACCAGTCATCCTAAGGAAGTCAATCCCAGGCGCGGATGTCGGCAACCTTAGCCCGGTTTTTTTGGGTAAGCCTGCGCGTGATGTTGTAGGGGCTTGACAGGCCAGCGGCGGGTAGAACCGAACCCATGCTGGCGGGTCGGTGCCGCACCCTGCTTATGCGAGTCCGCCTCGATGAGCACCCCGTCGATATCGCGGACATAGAAGCCGGATCGGCCCCGGGCGCGCAGGCCGCCGCGCGCGGGGCTGCTCAAGCCCTAGCGATGCGCGTTAGTACCCGCTGATCGACGGTCGCCAGCGCGCGCCACGCAGTCGACCTGGAGGCGACCTCGCGAACTGGCCGGACTAATCAGCCGACACCCGCAGGCCGCTAGTCGCGCTTACCCCATCCGTAATGGCCCCCACTAGGTCGGTCGGCGCTCGACCGCGGTCATGGCCGCGGCGCTGCTTGGCGGGCACCAGCGGCCGACCTCCGTGGGCAGCCACAGTCTGTCGGCCAGCGCGCACAACAACCGCGCTTCGGCGTGCGTAGGACACCCCGCGCACCAGTAGTGACGACAAGCCTCGAACGCCCCGCGGTATGCCCCGCCTCGGAAGTGCCCTTCTTGTTGTTGTAAACCCGGTGTGACATCCACAGTTTCCCGTGCAACAGAAGGGCTTACCGTTATCTACACGGCTGTGTCACCCAACAATTTTCCGAATATCCGGGTTAGGACAACGCTCAACGCCGCCTGTCAGACTCCGCTCACCGTCGAAAGCCACATCCATGACGACCTTCGCCCCACTGATGTGAAGGTAGCGGCGCTTGAAGGTTTCCACAAAAGCCTCGGCCATCCGCCGGCTTCCCGGACTTTCGCCGAGGTGAAACACGGGGCAGGTTCGGCGCCCACGCGATCTCGATGGTCTTGGGGCGGCGATGGTCGATCCGCAGAGCGCGGATCGCCGCAAATCGGTTTCTCGGCGCACCGAGCATCATGTCGTGGATCATCTAGCCTGAGATCCCGGCAGAGGCCACGACCCGTCCGAGGTCTCCCGGTCGTGCGATCAAGCGCGACGGCGAAGGTCACGAGCGTACCTTCGGCCAGATCGCCTCGAGCTGGGGAAATTGTTTTTTGGCGGATGCTGCTTGCGTTTGGCGGGATGATCGTGTCATATATGAAGTGCACCAATTTACGTTAAGCCATTTTCCGAAGGGGCAGGCAATGCCCGCGGATCGTGTTGAGCGCCGTCTCGCCGACGCTATATGGGCCGCGTCGGACGCTTTGCGTGCGGCCGCCCATGATTTCGAGGAATACAGCGAAGAGCGCGGCAAACGCGGTTCCTATCGTCGCGATTCGGACCGGGATCGTGACCGCGACCCTCACGGGGATGTACGCGGTTCCGCGGGCGATGGAGACGAACGGTGTGGGGCCGAAGCCCCACCGCCGCTCCCGCCCTATCCTCCGATTCCTGCCTACCCCCCTTTTCCGCCGTATCCGCCAATGCCGCCGATCGTCATAGTCTGTGGCTCCGAGTGCCGCCACGGCGCCGGATATGTCGCTGGTCTCGGCCATAGCCTGAGTGCAGGGTCGCCCCTGCCGCCGTTGGGGCCCACCGGTGCGGCCCCCGCACCTCCGGTGGCAACGCAGGCTACCACCGTACACGGCAGCGCTGCGCCGCCGTTTCAACCGCCTTCGGGGGAGAAGACTCCCGCTGGCGGGATCAGCTTTGCCATCGGTTCTTCGACCCCGAGCCAGCAGCCCAACTCCGACGCCTAACACGGACCCCGGCCATGACAGATCTATCCAAGCGCGCTAGTGATGCCGCCAGAAACGTCAACGCGCCCGAGCAAAGCCACGCACTGCGCGCCTCGCTTGCAGTGCTGCTGATCCAGACGCTCCAGGCTGAAGCCACAATCAAGTATCGCATCGCGGAACTCGAAGACGAGGCCCACCGGCTCCACGAGCAACTCGGTCAAATGACCCCAGCGATCGAGTCTCTCAGGCAGACGATTCACGACGTGGATGAAGTAATAAGACGTCAGCGTAACGAAACCGCTGCGGCCGCCGCCACGAAGGCGAAGACTGGACCAGGCGAAGCGGAAGCGCCACCGAGACAGGCCGGTCGAGAGCCTCGGGCAAGATCGGGTCGGCGAAAGGCCAGCTCACGCATTGAACCCGGGGAAGAGTAAGCGGGCCCCGGAATCCAAAAGGAGAAAAAGCTCGCTGGACAATGAGGCACGTTAAGATCTTTAACTGATATAGGGAGGCAATATTATGGCGCGCGCTCCGGCATATCCGCCTTATCCACCATTCCCACCGATGCCGCCGTATCCGCCGTATCCGCCGTATCCGCCGTACCCGACGCCCGCGCCGATGGGTTGCGCGCCATGCTGTCCGCCCCCGCCGCCGACAGTTTGCGCGCCATGCTGTCCGCCCCCTCCGCCGGTCGTGGTGACTGTGACGCCTCCGCAGGCCCCGCCGGTCGTCGTTACGCAACCTCCGGTGGTCGTCACCCAACCGCCGGGAGTGTCGCCGCCGCCCGTCACTGTCACCGTCACTGTCGCCGAACCTCCGGTGGTTGTCACCCAACCGGCGGTGGTATCGCCGCCGACCGTCGTTTCGCCGCCGGGCGGGGGAGGCGGCTCCACTGGCGGCTCGACCGGTGGAGGGGGAGGCGGCACGCCGACGACTGTCGTGGCGATCGTCGCCGTAGGCTGAATGGTCGTTTCGTATGGACCTCATTCAGTTCCTAAGCCGCTTGGCCCGCGACTTTACTTTGCTTGCCGAGGCGCTCCGCGATCCGAAGCAAGTCGTGGCTGAGTCCGGTCTCGACGAGGCCGGACGACAAGCATTGCAAAGCCGTTCGGCGGCGGCACTGTGGCAGGTTCTCCTTGAGCGTGAGCCTGGTCCCTATTCGCCCGCCACCCCACTCCCGCCGGAGGTTCAGGAAGGTCTCGAGGGTCGGCGCGGCTCGCTGGTGGTCATCGGCACCGGAATTCGGACCGTCGGTCAGCTGACTGTGGAGTCGCTGGCATGGATCAGCATCGCTGACGCCGTGTTTTACCTTGTCGCAGATCCGATCGCTGAAGGCGTCATCCGCGAGCTCAATCCGGAAGCGACGTCACTACGCGGCCACTACGGCGAAGGTGTCCCCAGAAGTCAAAGCTATGAAGCCATGGTTGAGCAGATCATGGGGTCTGTACGCGCGGGTAAAAGGACGGTCGCCGCATTTTACGGCCATCCGGGCGTCTTTGCCTTTCCTTCGCATGAATCAGTCCGCCGAGCCCGACGCGAAGGATATCTCGGCATAATGCTTCCGGGCGTCTCCGCCGAGGATTGTTTGTTCGCCGATCTCGGCGTCGACCCCTCCCTCAACGGCTGTCAGTCCTACGAGGCGACTGATTTCCTTCTCCATGATCGGGTTATCGACGTTGCATCGCAGCTGATCCTGTGGCAGGTCGGAGTCGTCGGTGACTGGACCTATCGCGGCGCAGGATATGACCTCAAAGCCTTTCCGATGCTTGTTGCGCGGCTGCAGGCATTTTACGGCTATTGGCACGAGGTGACGCTGTATGAAGCCGCTCTCTTTCCCGGCGTCTCTCCGACCATCACTCCCATAGCGCTTGGGCACCTCACACCTGAGCTCGCAGCTCAGCTTGTGAACGCAGGCACAACGATGTACGTGCCGCCGATACGGGCGCCGGTCGCCAACCAGGCGATCGCGGCCACGATGAACATTCCCAAATGAACGCCGCCAACTGTGCACGCCGTCGCGCAGCCGGCCCGCATGCCCCGACTTCCAGACGCGGCGTTTGCTGCGGCACCTTCAACGGACATGAAGAGAGTTCGCGCTGTTTGCGCTTCGTCCCAGGGTCCCGTGGGACTTTCCTGCAGGCGAGGTTTCGTAGGAGGCCAAGATGAGTAGGTATTGTCATCATTGTTGCGGTGATTGCGACTGCGATCGCGACCACGACAACGACGATCGTTGTGGGTGCGATGGGTGCTGTTGTTGCGACGCGGAGGCAGCGCCTCCCGATCCGCCGTTCCCGCCCTATCCTCCCTTTCCGCCGTTCCCCCCTTATCCGCCCTTTCCTCCTTATCCTCCATGTCCATGTCCGTGCCCGGCGCCGGCTGCGCCATGCCCGCCGATGCCGAGCCCCAGCTCGAGTTCAAGCAGTCCGTCGAGCTCAAGCAGCGCACCCTCAAGTTCGAGCAGCAGTCCTTTAAGTTCGAGCAGCAGCTCGTCCAGCTCAGAAGTAATTCAATAGAGTCAGCTGCCGCAAGCTTCGCCAGGACAACCCTCAGGAGGAGTGTTTAATGTCCCATGGAGATCGGCCTCATTACTCGAGGCGGCGCATCCGGCGACACAGAGAACATAGTGGGTATCCGCCTTACCCTCCGTACCCTCCGTTCCCGCCCTATCCGCCGTTCCCGCCCTATCCGCCGTGTCCGCCGCCTCCATGCCCGGCGCCGGCTGCGCCATGTCCGCCGACGCCGAGCCCCAGTTCGAGTTCAAGCAGTCCTTCCAGCTCGAGCAGCGGCCCACCAAGCAGCAGCTCATCAAGCTCCAGCAGCGGCCCACCAAGCAGCAGCTCATCAAGCTCCAGCAGCGGCCCACCAAGCAGCAGCTCATCAAGCTCCAGCAGCGGCCCACCAAGCAGCAGCTCATCAAGCTCCAGCAGCGGCCCACCAAGCAGCAGCTCATCAAGCTCGAGTTCAAGCAGTCCATCGAGCTCAAGCAGCGCACCCTCAAGTTCGACCAGCGCACCCTCAAGTTCGACCAGCGCACCCTCAAGTTCGACCAGCAGCCCAGCGCAGGCCGTTCGTCGGCGCCGGCGCTCGCCGGGCTGACAAGTGCTCGATTAATAGATTGAGCAGCCGCGATCCTCGCCAGGACAAATCTCAGGAGGAGCGTCTAGTGTCTCAGAGAGATCGGCCTCATTGCTCGGGGGGGCGCATCCGGCGACGCAAAGAACATAGTGCGTATCCGCCTTACCCTCCGTTCCCGCCCTATCCTCCCTTTCCGCCGTTTCCACCGTTTCCGCCCTATCCGCCGTGTCCGCCTCCATGCCCGGCCCCGCCTGCGCCATGTCCGCCGACGCCGAGCCCCAGCTCGAGCTCAAGCAGTCTTTCCAGCTCGAGCAGCAGCCCACCAAGCAGCAGTTCATCAAGCTCGAGCAGCAGCCCACCAAGCAGCAGCTCATCAAGCTCGAGCAGCAGCCCACCAAGCAGCAGCTCATCAAGCTCGAGCAGCAGTTCATCGAGTTCCAGTAGCAGTTCACCGCCATGCGCGGAAGTGCTTGGACACGCCAGCGCTTTTAAAGTTGCACGAGTCGAGCTTTCTCCGAGTGCACCAATATATAAACTCAATGCGGATGCACAAACCATTACCCGAGGAACAGGGCCACAAACAATCGACAGTAAGCTCGTCGTCGACGAAGTGCCCGTACAATCTAGCTCCTCCGCACAGCTCAACTTCACTACGATCCAAAACCTCCCCTACCAGGCACTGCTTTACGAGCTCCAAGACGCCCAGGGGTCGCCTGTTCAGTTGTCGCCGAATTGGTTTGGGGTTGCAATTCCTGATCCGGCCAATTTCGACGTCTCCTCCGATGTCTACGTCATCCTCTATTTTCATCCGACACCACAGCAGTCCGGAGCCCTTTTTAATAACACCGACTATCCACAGAAGGACGGCGCCAGCGGAGGAACGGATTGGAAACAATTATTTGCCTTTGTCGATCGACTCGGCGGCCAGATGACGGCAGCGATTAAAAAAGACAAAGCGCCGCCTAACAACAGGCTCGTTATTTTCCCCTTCCTCGAATCCCCTTTCACCCAGCCTTTCACCCTATCTCAGCCTTATAACCTACCTACAAGCGAGTGGGGCAACGCCATCCACGACATTCTGCAGGACATCAACGCCACTGTCATAAGCGGACTCTGCACCACGCCAAAAAAGGTAGTCGTCGCTAGTCTCAGCAATGGGTCGGTCTATCTTGATGTCTTCCTAGACCAGTCGCAAACGGATACCACAAGCGCCTCAATATTTCCTAATATCGTTGAAGTTTGGGATTTTGACAGCGACGTTATTACAGCAGGACAGAGAAAGGTTGAATCACACGGGATCCATGAACGGGCCTACTGGCAGCAGGGCCGCGATGCGACAATTCCACAAGATGCTGATTTCGTTCAGTTGCCACCGGCAAGGTGGATAAAATTTCCTAATCCCCCGCCGGACGAAAAGCCGCCTTTGCCTCCTAACCCCAGCAATACTAATCCTAACAACAGCGGACCCGACCCTGCCATCCCTCACCATTATATTCGGGACACCATGTTTCTCGATGCGGCCTTTAAGCTCGCCAACCCCAATGCATAACGATGCTGGCGTGGATGCCAGCGGCGGTGCACGTTAACCGAATCGTCTGCGAAGGCCCGCCGCTGCTACCTGGAGGTTCCCCCGCGTTCGACGAGCCGGATCTATCACGCGCGGGTGCTGGTCAAGGCCAAGCGCCGGTGCGCGGCCGCGTACCACGAGGTAGGCGACGCCTTTGCGCTTGCTCACGGGCAGCAGGCCTAGCAGATCGCACGTGCCGCGATTAAGCGGCGCCAATCCGAGCGGCTGGACATCGGCTACCGCTGCCTGGACAACGAGTTCGGCAGCTGCGAGAACCCCACGGCGCCGCGGCGGGTGTGCAACCGGCTGGGCTCCGGGGCGGTGAAGAGTTTCTATTGGCGCTGGCAGCGCCGGCTGCCCTCGCCGCTGACCCACGAGGATTTGCGCGCCGGTTTCGGCTATGAGCTGGCGTTTCGCCGAGGTTTCCGACACCCGGATGTTTGACCGGCCGGCCGCCGCGGGCGGTCGTTTTCAAGAGCTCATACGCGATCACCGCAACGTGGCCCGACCCGAGTCGGTGTCGTTGATCTTCGAACGCCGCATCACCCGGTGAACCCGGGGCATCTGGCGCACCAAACGCTGCGAACGTTCGTCTCGACCAAGACCGGAGACGAAATCCTCACCAAATCACACCGTAAGAAGAACTTTCAACACGGCACACTGGTATTTATTTCATGCATTTACGTGTTTTTTAATTAGGTCGACTTTCTCACTTCGTTCTCTTGCCATAAAATGAAAAACGAAATTAGCAGGGTCCATCTCGAACCACGAACTATTAAGTTCTGAAAATTCCCTAACAGAAAACACCTCTGGATTAGAATCGTTCCACTCATTGAGAAATCGTTGGTCACGAAAAGCCCGATGCATGTTGTCGCTTTCTGCGGTCCACTTATCATACTTCTTTAATAACTGTGGGACGATCCTAGCAGAATAGATCACCGAGCCAGAATTAAGTCGCAACCCCCCATTAGGCCCGTTTTCAGAAATGATAATGTCCTTTTTGTCCTTATCGATAAGCTCTTCGAGCTTGACACTGGAATCATTAATCACGCAGTCAGCATCAAGTACCCAGATATGATCATACTCCCGATATTTCACATGCTTAAAAACTTCAATTTTCAACCAATGGGCTGGGTATGGGAAGTGATTATTTTGATACATAAAGTAATCATATCCCTTTTCTGTTGCATATTTTAGATTATGCGGCAAAGAATAGACCGCATATTCCTTTACATCATTAGTGCTGACTTGCAGTAATAGTATCCGCATAATTTGTTCTCCGTCTTCTTCCAAAAAAGTTTCCAGGATCCCAGGACTTAATAGGTCATTGCATATGTAGCCAGTTACACTGTCCTGAATCAAACCAGCAAAAGCATACATCGACCGCTAGCCACTTGCCGTTGTAGCGGGGTTCGCGTGCGGCGGCAGCGCGGTCGGCAAACACGTGGTGCCAGCGTTAATCGGCGCAACATGGCAAGCGTGCCGGGCCCGAGCGAGATGACGGCAGGGGCCGCAAAACGTGCCCGATACGGGAACCCCCAACGGACACAAGCGAACCCGGACTATTTCGGCGGTATGCTCTACCAGCGGAGTCTCACATAGGTGGTACGCAAACATTCTCACTGAACCCTGGCTATCCGTACACCGACAGTGGTCACTTCCAGCCCCGCGATCACGGCTACGCCCCGCTTCTTGATCGACCAGCAAAGCAGCCTGACCGCTCCGTAACGATGGAGCGACCTCGCCGTCGCGTGGACACATCGACGGGGCGCAGGTAACGCCGCCGGCGCGAGAATCGCAGCGACCATCGCACCTGCGTCGGGCAACCATAATCGAGACCATCAATCGGGCCCGGAGGCGGGCGAGACCGGCGCCCACATGCCCCTGACCCGCAAAGGCAGTTGCCGAATAGTCGGCCAGCCGTGCTTAAGTTCCCTTTGCCCACCCGCCGGGCGCCACCGATTCGACGAGATCGGCGATCTGCAACTTGATGTGCACACCACTAACCGAGAACGGGGCATGATCGTCGCAAGCTTGAATGACGAAACGCCCTGCCGTGGTCGTCATCTGGAGTGATGCTCAACGTGCAGGGAACCGCCGTCCTGTGAGTGTTACGACTACCGCAGACATCTGTTGTTCTCGTGGTATGCCGGGAGTTGTGACACCATCACGCCTCTTTCTTCATATCGGCGATCTCTGCTGAGGAGCGGGCGTGTCAAGGGTGGCGAAGCCATCACGTAGTGACGCCCAAGGCGCCCTTTACTCGTCCGATCGGGAAGTCAGATAATCGCGCCGGTGAAGAGTGGGGACGCTGCCCTCCGGCCGCTGGTCGGGACTCGTTGATGCGGAGACGGTTGGGCCGGGTTCGGAGTGTTCCCCCCGCGTGGACGACCATGGCGACTCGTACGCCGACCGATGCGGGCTAACGTGGACACGACGTTCAATCGTCAATACGGGCAGCCAACGACGAGCTGTGGCGGTCGGGTCGGTGTCGGTGGCCTGAATCCCTGCCCAGGGATCTGGTTGGGCGCTACCCAGCGACTGATTGCCGGGCCGCCCGGCCCCGAGCGAGGGACGAGCGGCAGGGCCGGAGAGCGGCGCGGCGCGGCGCGCTTGCGCGCCGCCTTGATAGCAGTGAAGAAAGTTCTCACCACTTCGCACGGCACGCACGGGAGCCGCACCGGAGCCGCACGGGAGCCACACGGGAGGCGGTTGGGGTACATAAGGGTTCACGATGCGGGTGATCCGGTGCAGGTGTTGCCGCGCACTGAAATTGCCGACGATGTCGTCACTTTCGATGCACGGGAAGCACCAGGTGGTTCGTCGGCGTGATGACTGCGTACTCGACATGATGATGGCGCACTTGCGGGGGCTACAGATAAGCCGGCGAACGGGACGTTCAAGCGGGCGATTCCGGTCGCACGCAATCGCTGTCCGTTGAGGGATCCCGCTGCGTACGTACGACAAGGGCTCCCATATAGGGGCGGCCGTGCCGGGTGCTTCGGCGTGGGAAGAGAGGGAAGCTCGTTGCTGCGGGCCACGGCTTCCCTTTCGTCTCCGCCGGGTTATCTGTAAGTCGAATCAGGGTGTATGCGCCATTGTTCCCCACGGTCAGTTAGGCCCGCGATGAAGAATGGATCGTGGCCGGCCGCCGGAGCGACCTGCGCGTCACAGCCTCGACCGTGGCGGACGCTCGTGTTCTCACCGTCGATGGCGTACTCGACGACACGACATACATTCCGTTACGCGACGCCATCGTCAAAGCCGCGCGCGATGAACCTCGTGCGGTCGTCATCGACGTCACCATGCTTGCCGTTCGAGACGATCCGGCGTGGGCGGTGTTCACCAGCGCCCGTTGGCAGGTCACCGAATGGCCGGACATCCCCATCGGCCTGGTGTGCGCCCACGATAAAGGCCAACATGCTCTGCGCCGCAACGGCATAAACCGCTACGTACCCGTCTACCCGACGCTGCAGTGCGCGGTCACTGAACCACACGCCGACGGGCTGCGCCGATACCGGCGGCGCGCGCGCCACCCTGCCGCCAACGAAAAGCAGCACTCGGCGATGCCAAGAGCTAACCGCTCAGTGGTTGACGGCGTGGTCGAGACCGACTGCATCCACGCGGTGTCCATGATCCCTACCGAGCTGGTCGAAATCGCCCTCCGCGATACCGACATTGCATCCTCGCTTCGACTGGAAACCGGCGGGTCCACGGTGTCGGCTGCGGTACAGTACGTGGGCGGCGGCGGGATCCGATGTTGAGATCCACTCCGATACCGCCTGCCAAGGCTAACCGTGTTGAGGTGATGTGAATGCGGCTCCTGATACTTGGCGGAGACGGATTCTGCGGCTGGCCGACAGCCCTGCATATGTCTCGCCGCGGCCACGAGGTTGTGGTTGTCGACAACTTTGTCCGCCGCCGCATCGATGAAGAGCTCGCAATCACGTCGTTGACACCGATTCAGACCATGGATACGCGATTGCGCGCATGGAGCGAGGTGTCCGGTCAGCGCATCAGATTCGAACACATCGATGTCGCCGATGAGTACGACCGGCTAGAGGAGTTATTACGCACCTACGTGCCGGATGCTGTGGTGCACTTTGCAGAACAGCGATCGGCGCCGTACTCGATGATGTCATCTCGGAGCAAGCGTTACACGGTGCGTAACAACGTCACTGGTACAAGCAACTTGCTGGCCGCGATTGCGGAGACCGGACGAGATATCCATCTCGTCCATTTGGGCACAATGGGAGTCTACGGTTACGGCGCCCCGGGAGTTCGGCTGCCCGAGGGGTACCTCCGAGTACATATGCATGGGTTCGACGGGCGAACCGTGGAATCGGAAATACTCTATCCACCGAATCCGGGCTCGATTTATCACATGACTAAGGTCCAAGACCAGTTCATGTTCGCCTACTACAATAAAAACGACCGAGTGCGTATCACCGACCTGCACCAGGGCATCGTTTGGGGTACCCAGACAGTTGAGACCATCCTCGATGATCGGCTGATCAACCGTTTCGACTATGACGGCGAGTACGGCACTGTCCTCAACCGATTCATCGTCCAAGCGGCAGTCGGACACCCCCTGACTGTCCACGGCACGGGCGGCCAGACACGAGCATTCATCAATCTGCAAGACACTGTGCGGTGCATCGAACTTGCCTTGCTAAATGAGCCGGAACCCGGGTCGCGGGTGAGGGTGTTCAACCAGATGACAGAGACCCACCGAGTCAGCGACCTCGCGAAACTCGTTGCGCGGCTAACCGGTTCGAAGATCGATTACCTCGATAACCCACGCCAAGAGGCGGCAGAGAATGAACTGTTCGCCGACAACCGTCAGCTGTTGGACCTGGGCCTTTCGCCGATAACACTTGAGGACCGGATAGTCTGCGAAATAACCGACGTCGCCAAGCGATACCGGGCCAGGTGCAACATATCGAAAATTCCTGCGCGCACCAAGTGGACCAGGTAGAGCAGATAGCTGCAGTCGCTGTCAGGGCGCCGCAACTCCTGAGGATTCGTAGCACCATCGCATTGCTGGGCTTCGCGTTGGGAAACACCACGATGGTCACACCCGGCTCACTCCAGTACGAGCCGCGACCCGCACGGGTTAGGCCTGGATGCGGCACACGGGCCTAACTGACGGGTGCGGCTTCCTGCCCAGGAGTTCGCGCCCCGACTTAGGACATTTTAGTGTCGTTGGTCGGTGTTGATCGTGTTGAGCGCTTCGCGTAGGTCGTCGGGTAGCGGGTCGGCGGCGGTCAGCGTTTGTCTGCCGGCCTTGATGTGGACGGTGCGGTAGCGGCGTGCGGTGCGGACGAATTTCTTGATGCTCCAGCCGGTTTGGTGTTCGATGAAGTGGCTGACGGCCAGTGCGCGAACACGATCGTCAGGTGGGCTTCGATCGATTCGCGTTTGTGGTGGTAGACGGGTCGGGCTTGCAGGTCGTGTTTGGACATGCGGAAGCTCTTCTCGATGCGCCAGAGCTGGAGTGGTAGGCGTCGATGACGAACTCCGGGGTCACGGTGGTGAGGTTGGTGGTGTAGCCCTTCCAGCCCGCCAGGCCGCGGGCTTTGGCCTCCAAGTCCCGGTTGACGCTCTTGCTCGCGCCGGTGAGCTTGATGAACCGGGTGCGTTTGACCGGAGCATGGCCGTCGACAGCACGTTCGGCCTTGGCGACTTGTTCGTCGATGCCGCGCAGGGTGCGCCGGGCGCGGTCGTGGCGGTACTGGTAGTAGACGACTCGGTCGGGGATGCCGCGGGCCTTCTCGCTGCTGCTGGCCGGCCACGGCTGGGTGAACATCTGCCCGTCGGGGATCGCCTGGTCTGGGTGGGTGTCACGCCATTCGCGCACGACGTCGGGTACCAAGGGGATGCGGGTGCCCAGGATGAACGAGAGTCCCGAGGCCTGCAGCGCGATCTGGTTGGCCTCGGAGATCATTCCGGCATCGGCGACGACCGTGACGTCGGTCAACTGGTGGGCGGTCTTGAACGCGTTGATGACCGCCAGCATGGTCGCGGTTTGGGCCTTGTTGCCCTCGAAGGCTTCGACTGCCAGTGGGAAGCCGGTGGCGTCGGTGAGCAGACCGATGGTGATCTGCGGTTCGAGTTTGCGTTCCTTGGAGAAGCCGGGCTCACGGAATCCGTCACCAGCATCGGTTTCGAAGTACAGCGTGGAGACGTCGTAGAGCACCAGCGACGCCGGTCCCAGCCCGGCGCGGGCCGCGCATGCTGCTGATAGTGATTGGCGCACAGATGGTTTGGCGATCACCGGCAGACGGCGCGTCACCGTCCGGTAGTCGACAGGATCGACGCCGGTCTCGGCCAACACGCGTAGTGAGTCTTGCTTGCTGGTCGGTTCGATGATCCGGGCCAACACCAGATCACGAAACACCTCATCGCCTGCGGTGGCGGTATCGAACCCGAGGATCTGGTAGGCCCGGCACAACGCGTCCCACAGGTGGCTGGCCTTCGAGTCGATGATCTCCAGGGGTTCGCCGTCGACTCCAGCGGTGTTCAGCCCGAGATCGAGGGCTGCTTGGCCTTCGGCCAGCCGTTGGCGGGCGGCGGCTTTGAGCGCTTCGGCGTCGGCGTCGTCATGGGCTGAGCCCAGGTGCTCAATCTGGCGTCAACCGCGTCGCGTCGACCACACGATCTGCACCGCGGTCGCTCCCGAGGCGGTCTTCACGGTGCGCACGTAGGCCACCACAGCACCCTACGAACCCAGATGTAGTGTGCAAATTTCGGGCCGACACACAGCAAAACAGCAGATCAGCGACCCGCGCCGAGCGGCAGAGCCGAAATGTGTCCTAAGTCAGGTCTCAGGCTTTTCTCGATACCGCCATATTGTTCCACCTACCCATTCCTGAGTCGCATGGCTAAGCGTTACATTGACCTTGGCAGGCATACTGTGGACATGATCTTGTCGGCGAGCGTCTGGCGCTTGGCGTCCCACAGCGGGAACAGGTAGCCGACGAAACAGATGATGCTGTCCACGATGTGGGCGAGCTGCCGTACTATCGACATTCCGAAACCGACAGGCCGTCCGGTCTTTTCGCTCACCACCTTGAACTTAGCCACCGACTTGCCGATGCTCGAGCCAGTGGTGCCCTGGCGGTAGCCCCAGTTCCAGAACGCATAAGCGAAGCTGAGCAGCACAAGAGCGCTCCAAGCGGAAGATTGCGAACCGCAGCCGCTAGGATCGCATGTCTTGTTTAGGCCGACCGTCCCGATTGTGTACATCGCCAGAGCAGGCACGACGTCGATGATTGCCGCGCCCACACGCTTAAGCCAGGGGGTGTACGCCTCTGTGGGCAAGTGATCCAGTCGCTGGCCGGTTGGGCTTATCGGAGGCGACGGGTATCCGGTCTGCGTCGGTGGCGGGTAGCCGCCCTGCTGCGATGACGGCGACGTGGTCTGATCCGTCACAGCGTCGGGGTGGGTGAGCGGGCTATCGACGCTGGGCAGGGAAGCTCCGCCTGCACCACCGTCTTGCGCCTCCACCCGAGTCACGTTCTGCAACAGTGTGGCTTGTTTGTTACCCAAGTGATATGAGTTGCTAACGAGCACTCCACGACATGTAGGGGTACACGATGTTCGCGATTTCGAAAGGTGGCCTACTCGTATGGGCCGCCGTGAGTGCGGGATTAGCGCTGTCTGCGTTGGGGTTTGGTGCCGGTGCCGCCGCTGCCGCTCCCTGGCAACCCTCGCCTGCGGACATCCCGTTCCTGCCCACACAGCCGGATCCGGACTCGGTCCTGCCCACAGGCTCGGGTCTTTTGGGACTCCCCAGCATCGGCGGGCTCATCCCTCTGATCACCGACACCACGCATTTGCTCTCGGCGGGCAGTGACCCCAACGCGTTGATGGCCGGCACCCAGAGTCTCCTCAACGATGCCGGGTCCTTGCTTGGAGTGCCCGTCGGGATGCCGAACGTCGGCTCCTTCATTCCACCCAACGGAGTCCCGAATGTTCCTGCGCCTCTTGCGCCTTCGTCGCCCCTGACACCGCCGACGCCTCTCGCACCTCTCGCGCCGCCTGCGCCTGTCACACCGCTCGCGCCCCCAACGCCTGTTGCGCCGCCGGTGCCTTTTGGGTCCCTCGCCTGACCTGATCCCGCGACCTACTCATCAGATTGTGCGAGGAGGGGCAAGGGAGCCTCATCCGCCAATGAGTCCGGGATGCGCTCGGCTGCTGGGGAGTACGCTCAGTCACTACCACGAGCTATCTGAGCGGATGTTCGCTATTTCGCTTCAAGTGATCGTGCGAGCTGCCCGCCCTTGTCCGTGAGCTCCATCCACACGGAAAAAATCCATTCCTCGGGATCGCCGTAGTGTCTGACATACACGTGGGAAATCTTCTGCATCGAGTGTTCGAGCGGCTGGTCCGAGGCAACGAATACGTGACCCTCGGTTATGGCTCCCAGCCTGAACATTCCATCGTTCACCAGGGATCGGATGATCTCCAGCGTTTCGTTCTGCACTTCCGTCGGTGAAGCCGACGGATTCTGCTGTCTGACATGCCAATCAACGGCATTGAGATCCACCGGTTTAACGAGGCCGTCGAGGAGT
Source organism: uncultured Actinomycetota bacterium (assembly GCA_963811535.1). Lineage (GTDB taxonomy): Bacteria > Actinomycetota > Actinomycetes > Mycobacteriales > Mycobacteriaceae > Mycobacterium. The sequence continues at coordinate 1,037,357 of CAWERF010000007.1, forward strand.
AGCCCGTTGCGCGCCTTCTCGCGTGGCGTGCTCATTCGCCTTCACCTTTGCGTATCGCACATCATTCTCCCCTTACCGTAGCGTTCATGCTTATTCACCGGTAGACCTCCTCCTCGGCCGGAGCCACGGGCGTCGTCGGCATCCGCCCGGGGCGCCGATACAGCCTGACGGACCGAGGGCGCTCCGGTGCGCGTCGAGGGTCACAACCACCGCGGCGGCGGGGGCGGGTCTGCTGGAGACAGTTCGTTGGCGCCACGACCGGTCATCCACTGCAATAGCGATGGCACGGACCCGCTGACGCGGAAGGCCTCTGTGGCCGGATTCTCACGGATCGACACACTCGCCCGTCCCGTCGCTGCCCGCTCAACATCGACCGACGCCCCGTTTGCGCACCACCCGCTGACGACGTCAGTCAGGAGCGTGTCCTGCACAACAGCCGGCATCGCGCCGAACGTGGCTCCGTTATCGAGATCGACTGCATGTATCCAGACTTCCCGGGTACGCATCCACAACGTCTCTGATGCGGGGACCGTCGTTCCCTGCGCAGTCCGCACCGGAGTCGACCAGGCGCGCTGCGGCAGCCGTCGCCATTTTTCATCTAGGCGGGAGGTCTCCTCTGCAAGGAGTTTGCGCAGCTCGGTGGCCTCGAGCTCTGCTCCCCCTTCGATTTCCTCCGCTCGCTGTGCGCCGGATTCATACATGGCCGTGGCAATCCCGGTGGTGGCCCAATCCAGCAGGCGGCCCAGCGCCACAGCGTTATAGGCGAGATGGGCAACGAGATGTCGGCGGGTCCAGCCGTCGAGCAGGGACGGCGCGTTGAGCTCGTCATCGGATAACTCAGTCACGTACTGCATCAGGTAATCCGTCCCGCGTCGCGCAATCAGCGACCGTTCGTGGAGGTCGAGATCACGGAATGTCTTCGAGCTCACCCCACCAGGCTAGTGTTTGTGACGGTTTCGGGCCCGCGCGTCGAGGTTAGTGCGCAGCGTTCATCAAGAAACGAACTGCTGCCCACCGTCGATGTCGTAGGTCGCGCCGGTGAGCGCCGTGTTGGTCATGATGTGGACGGCGAGCGCGGCGACGTCGGCGGGGCCAACGACGCGGCCGATGGGGAGCGTCGCCCGCAGCTCATCGCGGCGCTCGTCGAGTCGATCTCCGAGCAGCGATGCCGACAACGGGGTGTCGACGAAGCCGGCGGCGATGAGGTTTACGCGAATCGGCGCGAGCTCAAGCGCCAGGGCCGCCGTGAATGGAGGCAGCGCGGCGGTGGCGGCGGCGACGATCCCGAGGCCGTGGCCCACCCGCCGAGCGCCGGTGCCGCCCATCAGCAGCAACGTGCCCCCTGGCCTCATCTTGCCCGCGGCGTTCCGCGCGACCTCGAGATAAAGCACCACGTGCTCGCTGATCGCCTCGCGCACCTCGGCTGAGCCCATCTCGAGTAGAGGCCCGTAGCGCGGGCCGCCCGCCGTGACCATCACATGGTCGATCGGCGTTGGCAGGTCTCCGAAGAACCTCTGAAGGGAAGCCGCATCGTTGGCGTCGAAGGCCGCGGTGTGTTGTGCGCCGAGTTCGGCCGCCGCGTGCTCGAGCCGGTCGGGATTGCGGCCGGTGAGGATGACACCGGCACCCTCCGCTCGGGCGCGTCGCGCTGTCTCGAGCCCGATGCCTGCGCTGCCACCGATCACGACGACGGTCTGTCCGACCAGTTGCGGTTCGCGCGGGGGCGCAACGGGAGTGGGTGGGCTGGTCATTATCTCAGCCCTGCCGGGTCTCGCGGTCCCACCAGTCGGTGACCAGGGACGCGTAATCGTCGGGTTTTTCTTCCCGGCAGAAGTGGCCGGCGCCGGCGATGAAACCAACGCTGCTGTTGGGCAGTCGCTCACCGAGATAGTGTGCGTTGGCCGCCGGCACGACCTGGTCGTCGCTGCCCTGGACGATGCGCACCGATGTTTGGATCTCGGGCAGGAGCGCGCCCAGCAGGGGAAGCTGCTCGGGGTAGGCCTGGACATACGGGATGGTTTCAGCGAACTTGTCGCCCTCGTAGCAGGTGATGTAGTCGTCGCGGATCTCGTCGGATGGCGTGTAGCCCTCGATAGTGCTCAGCGCGATCTCGACGATCTTGCGCGCTCCGAGCTGGCGGTATGGCTGCAAGTCGGTGGCCTCGACCCAATCCTTGAGTACCCCGGTCACGTTGATCGGTACCGCGGCACCGCCGCTCCCGATGACGAGGCTGGCGAACCGGTCGGGATGCCCCGCAGCGGCGAACAAGGTTGACGATGTACCGATATCCGGCGCGACGACGTGCGGCTTCTCCAAGCCGAGGGCGTCGGCGATACGAACGATGAAGTCGCCCATGGCCTTAGGGTTCATCAACGCCTCGCGTCGTTCGGAGCCACCAAATCCGGGTGGATCGACGGCAATCACATGCGCGACCTGGGCCAGCCGCGGCCACACTTGGTCGAACGCGAACACGCTTTCCGGCCACGGGCTAAGCAGCATGGCGTGCGTGGCGCCAGTCCCCCCTCCGCGAAACGGATCGACAGCCCGTCGACGGTCGTCGTTTGTGGATGAATGAGCGTGCTCATGGCTGCTTTGCGATCGATTACCAGATCCAGCTTCATCTGTCTCTCTCCCTACAAAGACATTTTGCCTTCTCCGACAGACACATTGACTGAGCACTGTCAGAGCGTGGCTACGGGATGCGTGCCTCAGCAGCAGGCGATGGCACGTTTTGCCACGTCCTCAACCTGTCTCGTCGAAGCACACCACCCTGCGCGCCCCGCGTCCGGCGGCCATGTCGGTGAACGCCGCCTCAACGTCGTCGATGCCGATCCGCCGCGTCACGAGCGCCTCGAGGTCGAGCCGGGCGCGATGGGCGAGCTCGGCGAGCGCCAGAACATCACGCACTGGGTCGCTCGCTCCGTACACGCTGCCCCGGATCGTCTTGCCGTCTGCCATCAACGACAGTGCTGGGAACGTCACCGTCTCCTCGATGCCCGCGGCACCCACCACCGTGACCGTGCCGCCACGGCGGGTTGCGTCAAACGCCGCCCGGATGGCGTCCGGCTTGCCGACGACTTCGATCGCATGATCCACCCCCACCCCACCGGTGAGGTCGCGGACCGCGGAGACCAGGTCGACCTCACTCCCGTCGACGGTGTCGGTCGCTCCGTTGGAGGCCGCGGCGGGAAGCTGCGCAGCTACCCGGTCGGCGCCGATGATCCGCCCGGCACCGGCCAGCCGTGCCCCCTGGATCGCGGCCAAACCAACCCCGCCGCAACCGATGACCAGCACGCTCTCCCCCGGGCGGACTACTGCCGAGCGCAACACCGCGCCAACCCCGGTGATGACCGCGCAGCCCAGCAGCGCAGCATGATGCAGCGGCAGCGACCGGTCGACCGGCACAACCGCCGCCGCCGGCAGCACCGTCTGTTCGGCCAGCGTCCCGGCACCCATCGACGGCCACACCGGACCGGCCCCGCTCTCTGCGTACGGCTCACCGAAGGCATGGTCGAGTCCGTGCGGGCAGAGCTGAGGATCACCGCGCAAGCAGTCGGCGCAGCGCCGGCATGGCACGTTCCACGTCAACACGACATGGTCCCCCGGGGCCACGGTGGTGACGTCGTCACCCACCTCTGCGACGATCCCCGCGCCCTCGTGACCCAGCGTGCACGGCAACAGGGCCGGCATCGCACCGTCCCGTACAGATAGGTCCGTGTGGCACACGCCGCTGGCGGCCACCTGCACCAGCACCTCGCCGCGTCCGACCGGCCGCAGCGCCAGCTGCTCCACTGCAGTGGGCCGGCCGGTCTCGCGCAGCACCACCGCCCTCACCGGAGCGCACCCGACACCAGCATCATCTGACTTACCATTGCCCCACAACCGCACCGGGTCAAGCAAAGTCGCGGCCGGGAAGGGGAAGATCGATGACCACAGCATCCTCCACAGCACAGGCGGTGCTGACGATCGGCGGGAAGCCGCAGCCCGGCGGCGCCGGCAGTTACCCCGTGCACAACCCGGCACGGCCGGCCGAGGTCGTCGGCCACGCGCCCGCCGCCGACCGTGACCAGCTCGACGCCGCGCTGCAGGCAGCGCGGCGGGCGGCGGCCGAGTGGCGAGCGCTCGACGTGGCCGAGCGGGCAGCCGCGGTCGTCGCCGCGGCGGCGACCGCGGCCGAGCAGCTCACGGCACGAGACGCCGCCCGGCTGTACACCCGCGAGCACGGCAAAGTGCTGTCCGAGGCGAGCATGGAGATCAGCATGGCGCCGGCCGTCGCGTCGATGCTCTCGTCGATGGCCGAGGCGGCGCTCGCGCCGGAGGTGGTCGACCCCACGTCGGCCTACCCCCGGCTGCAGCGAGAGCCCTACGGTGTGGCCGCACTCGTCCTGCCGTTCAACTGGCCGCTCGCCGTCACGATGACGAAGGTGACGTCGGCCCTGACCGCCGGTAACACCGCGGTGGTCAAGGTGCCCCCGACCTGTCCGCTCGCCGCGTTGGAGTTCGGTGCGGCGTTCGCCGCCGCACTCGCGCCCGGCGTGGTCAACGTACTTTCGGGCCCCGGCACCGAGCTCGGCCAGGCGCTGGTCACCCACCCGGGTATCGATGTCATCTCGCTCACCGGCGGCGTCGCCACCGGACGCGCGGTCATGGCGGCCGCGGCGTCGCGCCTCACGCCGGTGTTGCTCGAGCTGGGCGGCAACGACGCCGCGATCATCGCGCCCGACATGGCGATCAGCGACCAGCTCGTCGAGCAACTGGTGGCGGCGACCTACACCACCGGCGGCCAAGTATGCATGGCGATCAAGCGGTTATACGCCCCGGCCGCCCGCGTCGACGAGCTGGCCGACGCGGTCCTCGCGCGCTGCCAGCGCGAGGTGGTCGGCGACGGCCTCGCCGCGGAGGTGACACTCGGCCCGTTGCACACCGCTGCCGGGCGGGACCGGGTTCAGGCGCTGGTCGCCGACGCCGACGCACGCGGTGCCACGGTGCGGACCGCCGGACGCATCCGCGAGGCGGACGCCGACTCCGGTGGATACTTCGTTCTGCCAACCGTCGTCAGCGACCTCGCCCCCGCCTCTGCGCTTGCGACCGAAGAGCAATTCGGCCCGGTGCTGCCGATCTTCGCCTACGACAGCATCAGCGACGCCGTGGCCGCCGCGAACGCCACCGACTTCGGCCTTACCGCCTCGATCTGGACCCGTGACGACGCGCTCGCCGACACCGTCGCCAAGCAATTGGTCGCGGGCACGGTCAGCGTCAACTGCCACGGCATGGCGGCCCAGGACCCGCGCGTGCCGTTCGGCGGTGTCGGCCAGTCGGGCATCGGCCGCGAGCTCGGCGCCGACGGGATCAGGGCGTTCACCCAGCCCCGCGCGTTCGTCCGGCAGCCGGCCCCGCAGTAGCCGACAACTCCATTGACCCGCAACTGAGAACGGCGTTACCGTCAGCTATGGCGCTGCTGCCGGACCCCGCTCCCCGGGACCGCGAGCACGTCCTGATCTCAGTCGACGACCACGTCATCGAGCCACGCGACATGTTCGACGGCCGGCTTCCCGCCGCGCTGGCCGACCGGGCGCCGAAGATCGTCGAAACCGACGACGGACGCCAGGTATGGCGCTACGAGGACCGTGAGTACCCAAACATCGGGCTCAACGCGGTCGTCGGGCGGCCACCCGAGGAATGGAGCATGGAGCCTGCCCGCTTCGACGAGATGCGCCGCGGCTGTTGGGATATCGACGCGCGGATCGCCGACATGGACATCGCGGGCATCTGGGCGTCGCTGAACTTCCCGTCACTGATCGCGGGTTTCTCCGGGACGGTGTTCTGGAAGAGCGATGACCCCGAGCTGGGCCTCGCGGTGTTGCGGGCATGGAACGACTGGCATCTCGAGGTGTGGGCGGGTGCCTACCCGGAGCGCATCATCCCGCTGCAGCTGCCGTGGCTCGGCGACCCGCAGCTTGCGGCCGACGAGCTACGCCGCAATGCCGCACGCGGCTTCAAGGCCGTGAGCTTCCCGGAGCTGCCGGCCCAATGCGGGCTCCCGAGCCTGCATACCGGTATCTGGGATCCGTTCCTGGCTGCGTGCCAGGAGACCCAGACGGTCGTGTGCCTGCACACCGGCTCGGCGCAGTGGGCGCCGATCCCCGCGCCGGACACCCCCTTCGAGACCATCACGACGCTGTTCCCGGTCAACGCCCTTGTCGCCTGCGCGGATTGGCTGTGGTCGGGCGTACCGGTGCGCTTCCCCCGCCTGAACATCACGCTCGACGAGGGGGGTCTGGGCTGGGCCGCGATGCTCGCCGATCGGGCCGACTACGTGCTGGCCCACTCCGCGTCGGGGCATGAAGGCGGCTCCTGGAAGAGCGACCTGTTGCCCAGCGAGGTGTTGCGGCGCAACTTCTGGTTCTGCTCGATCGACGACCCGTCCGCGTTCGGTGCGCTCGACGCGATCGGGGCCGGCCGTATCCTCGTCGAGAGCGATTACCCGCACGCCGACTCGACATGGCCCGACACGCAACGGGTCGTCGCGCGCAACGTCGCGGGCCTGTCGGCTGAGGACGCGGCCAGGATCACCCACCGCAACGCCGCAGAGCTGTTCCGCCACCCGCTGCCAGACAGCGAGTGGCTGGCAAGTGCGTAGGAGGCTGCCGTGCTCGATCTCCTGATCCGTGACGCCGAGATCGTCGACGGCACCGGCGCGCCCGCCCGCCACGGCGATGTCGGCGTCCGCGACGGCCGGATCGTGGCGGTCGACAATGTCGACGAACCGGCCGCGAAAACAGTTGACGCGGACGGCCAAACGCTCACGCCGGGGTTCGTCGACCTGCACACGCACTACGACGCGCAGTTGTTCTGGGACCCGACCGCCAGCCCGTCGCTGCAGCACGGCGTCACCACGGTCTTCGGTGGCAACTGCGGGTTCACGCTGGCCCCAGCGGCGTCCGACCAACAGGACTACCTCACCCGGATGCTGGCCCGGGTCGAAGGCATGCCCCTCGACGCGCTGCGGGCGGGGCTTGACTGGCAATGGTCGTCCTTCGGCGACTGGCTCGCGCGGCTCGACGGCCGGACCGCCGTCAACGCCGGGTTCCTGGTCGGCCACAGCGCAATTCGCCTCGCGGCGATGGGCGAGGACGCGGTCGGCGGGGATGCGACCGCGGAGCAGATCGAGCGGATGGTCGCGCTGCTCGGCGACGCGCTGGCCGCCGGTGCGCTCGGGCTGTCGACGTCGCAGTCGCACACCCACAATGACGGCGCCGGGCAGCCGGTCCCGTCGCGCAGCGCGTCGCGAGACGAGCTGGTCGCGCTGGCGGCCGGCCTCCGCGACCATCCGGGCACCACGCTCGAGGCGATCATCCCCGGCTGCCTGTCGGGCTTCACCGACGACGACATCGCGCTGCTCACCGACATGTCGCTAGCCGCCGACCGGCCGCTTAACTGGAACGTGCTCGGGGTCTCTGCGGCGAACCCCGCCGGGCACGAAAAGCAGTTGCACGCATCGGACGTGGCCGCGCAGCGCGGCGGCCGCGTGGTCGCGCTCACCCTGCCCCACTCCACCAAAATCCGACTGTCGTTCCTCACCGGCTTTGTGCTGGACGGGCTGCCCGGCTGGCGCGAGACGATGCACCTGCCGGTGGACGAGCGGCTGCGGGCGCTGGCCGATCTCCAGGTGCGCCGCCGCCTCAACGACGGTGCCCACTCGGAGGAAGCGGGCATCCTGCGCGGCCTCGCGAACTGGGAACGGCTGATCATCGTCGAAACGTTCGCCCCCGAGAACGCCGACGCGACGGGCCGCAGCGTCGGCGAGGTCGCGGCCGCGCGTGGCGGCGAACCGTTCGACACGCTGCTCGATGTCGTGATCGCCGACCAGCTGCGCACCGGACTGACGCCGCGGCCGTTCGGCGACGACGTGGCGGACTGGCGGATGCGCGCCGAGGTGTGGCGCCATCCACACGCGGTGATCGGCGGCTCTGACGCCGGGGCCCACCTCGACATGATGTGCGGCGCGATCTATACGACGTCGCTGCTCGGTCACGGCGTGCGCGAGCACCAAGTGGTCACGCTCGAGGAGGCTGTGCGGCTGCTCACCGACGTGCCGGCGCGGCTCTACGGGCTGAAGGAGCGCGGCCGGATCTCGCCGGGCTGGCACGCCGATCTGGTGCTGCTGGACCCCGCGACCATCGACCACGGACCCGAGCGCACCCGCTACGACCTTCCCGCCGGTGCGCCGCGGCTGGTCGCCGACGCACACGGAATCAGCTCGGTGTGGGTGGGCGGCGTAGAGGTCTGCCGCGACGGCAGCGCGACCGGCGCCACGCCGGGAACCGTGCTGCGGTCGGGCCGTGACACTGACACGGTGCCGGCCGGCGCCCGCTGACGTACCCGTCCGCCGCATCGGAGGTGCCTCATGGCCAACCGGGCCCCGCTCGACGAGTTCGACCCGGCCGAGTTGCAGGACGGGCTGCTCATGCGCGTGGAGAACGTGCACGAACGACTGCGCCAGGCGCGCGCGCAGCACCGGGTGATGCCGGGCAATCCATTTACCGAGACCGGCAACCAGACGCTGGGCGCGGAAGGAGCAACGGTCCTCGGCTACGACGAGTGCCACCGAGCGCTCACCGACGACGACACGTTCTCCTCTGCGATCTACCAGCAGGTCATGGGTCCGGTGATGGGCCGCACCTTGCTCGAAACCGAGGGAGCCGAGCACCGGACGAGCCGGGCCCTGGTGTCACCGTCGTTCCGGATCAAGCTGCTTGAGCGGTGGCGCACAAAGCTGGTAACGGTCGTGGTCAACGAGCTCATCGACCGGTTCGCCGCGCGCGGGCGGGCCGAACTGGTCCGTGAGTTCACCTTCGCGTTCCCGGTGCAGGTGATCGCCAGGCTGCTGGGCCTTCCCCGCGAGGATTATGTGCGGTTCCAGCGGCTGTCGATCGAGCTGCTCAACGTGGTCTACGACTGGGACTGCGGGCTCGCCGCATCCGCGTCACTGAAGCAGTACTTCGGCGAGGTTCTCGCCGACCGGCGCCGCCGGCCCCAAGACGACCTGATCAGCACGCTGGCGCAGTCGGAGATCGACGGCGCGCGGCTGACCGACGCGGAGATCTTCGCGTTCCTGCTACTGATCCTGCCCGCGGGTGTCGAGACGACATACCGCGCCTCCGGCAACCTGCTGGTCGCCTTGCTCACTAAACCATCCCTGCTCGACAGCGTGCGGGCGGATCGCGGCATGATCCGCGGTGCCATCGAAGAGGCACTGCGCTGGGAACCACCGATCACGTCGGTGGTGCGAGTGACGACCCGCGATTGTGAGCTCGGCGGGGTCGCGATCCCGGCGGGGACCACCGTCAACATCAACGTTGCCGCGGCCAACCGCGACCCCGAGCGCTACCCGGACCCGGAGCGCTTCGATCCCACACGCACGAACATCGCACACCTGACGTTCGGCGCTGGGCCGCACCTGTGCCTGGGCATGCACCTCGCGCGGATGGAGACGACGGTGGCGATTAACGCGCTGCTGGATCGGCTGCCAGACCTGCGGCTGGACTCGAGCGCCCCACCGCCGAGCGTCTCGGGCGTCGCGTTCCGTTCACCCGCGGCACTGTCGGTCGAATTCACGCCGGCCTGAGCAGCGCCGAAAGCGCTTACGTTCTAACAGCTTTCGTCGTGCAGAAATGCCGTCAGCGGGTGCCTCGCACCAGCCGGCCCGGACGCGCGCCGGTGTCCACCCCGTCGCGACGGGTTACCACCCCGCTGACGATGGTGGCGGCATATCCGCTTGCGTGCTGAATGAGCCGCCGCCCGCCGGCGGGCAGGTCGTAGGCCATCCGCGGGGCGTGTAGCGTCAGCGCATTCATGTCGATGACGTTGATGTCGGCCTTCTTGCCCACCTCGATCGTGCCGCGGTCGCCGAGGCCGAAAAGCTCCGCCGTGTCATGGGTTTGCTTGCGCACCACATACTCCAGCGGGAGCTTCTCGCCGCGGTGACGGTCCCGTGCCCAGTGAGTGAGCAGGAACGTCGGATAGGACGCGTCGCAGATCATCCCGCAGTGGGCGCCGCCGTCGGAGAGACCGACGACACCGGCTGGGTGAGTGAGCATCTCGCGGATGGCATCATGGTTGCCCTCGCTGTAGTTGAGCAGCGGCAGCAACAGCATCGCTTTCGCGTCCGACTCCAGCATCAGGTCGTATAGCGTCGCCAACGGGTCTTCGCCGCGGTCGCGCGCGATCGCCGCGACGGTGCGCTCGGTCGTCGGCTCGTAATCGGGCGGGTCGCCGAGGGCGTACAGGCGCCCCAGAGCATGCTGCACCAGCGCAAACATGTTGTCGAAGAGCACCGACGGGTCGGGCGGCAGGTCGGCTTCGGACAGGATCGCCGCCTTGACCGCGGGGTCGGCCAGCCGTGCCGCGAGCTCGTCAGGTTCGAGTTCGGCCTGCAGCTTGCGATAGGTGGGACGATGAGTGAACGCGTGGTGGCCCGGGAAACCAATCAACATGCCGAAGGGCCGGGCGGCGACCTGCGGGTACAACCGACTTCCGGCGGCATGCGCGGCGGCGGAGACCTCGAGTTGCTCGCGCCACAAATCCGGAGCGGGGTCGATCTGAATCAGGGCGAACGAGACCGGGCGATCGATCTCTCCGGCAAGCCGCTCCATCCACGCGAGTTCGCGCTTGGGGGCCAGAATATCCTCCCCCGCAACGCCTTCCGGAGCGAGTTCGAACACCGCGCGGCCGCCCGCAGCCATCGCCCTGCCCAGGCCGAAAAGCTCGTCTTCGGCCGCGAAGGTCCCAGGGACCGGCTCCCCGTCCATCGCTCGGTGCCCAAGGGTGCGCGATGTCGAGAAACCCAGCGCCCCGGCCTCAACCGCCTCACGCACTAACCGAGCCATCGCGTCGATGTCCTCGGATGTGGCGGGCTCGTTGCGCGCGCCGCGCTCACCCATCGCATATGCGCGGACCGGGCCGTGCGCGATCTGACTGCCGACATCGACGGCGAACTTTCCCTGCTCGATCGCGTCGAGGTATTCGGGATAGCTTTCCCAGCCCCATGAGATGCCCTCGGTGAGGGCGGTGCCGGGAATGTCTTCGACACCTTCCATGAGCTCGATCAGCCAGTCTTCACGGCCGGGCCGGACCGGGGCGAAGCCCACGCCGCAGTTGCCGGCGACGACCGTGGTCACGCCGTGGCCACTCGACGGCTCGAGGAGGCTGTCCCAACTGACCTGCCCGTCGTAGTGGGTGTGGATGTCGACAAATCCCGGCGCGACGACGCGGCCGGTCGCGTCGATGGTTTCCCGCGCCCCACCCTCCAGCCCGGGTTCCGTTGCCGCCCGGCGCATTACCTCGACGATCCGACCATCCTTGACCCCGACGTCAGCGAGGTAACGCGGTACACCCGTGCCATCGACGACGGTGCCGCCGACGAGCTTCAGGTCGAACATGTCGTGACCTCCTACCCAGAATTGCGGGCGACTGATCTGTCCCGCGCGGGCACCGCTAGCGCAGGAGCCGGCCACGCACAGAAGTCGAGAACTTGTTTATCTTATGTATTTTTGCCATTTAGGGGCGGCGATTGCTTTCGACTCCACATGCACAAGACCAGGTAGGAGCGGTCGCGGCGACACCGCGACACCGGCCGCGACTGCCGAGTTAGCGGAATCCCGTTTTCGCCGGGTATTGCTCCGGCGCTGACGTTGGTGTCAGGCTTGCGGCATGACAGAAGCCGAAGGGTACGTCGACCAGTCGATAGTGGGGCTCGCGGAGCCACAGCCGATGTACAAGGCGCTGCGCGAATCGACTCCTGTGTTTCGTTCGCCGCAGGCAGTGGTTCTTAGCCGCCTCGCGGACATCGAGATGGCGCTCAAACGCACCGACCTCTTCTCGTCGAACATGGATGCGGTCGACCTTGGCAATCTGCGGCCCCTGATCCCGCTGCAAGTCGACCCGCCCCAACACGCGGACTACCGCCGCATCCTTGACCCGCTGTTCACGCCGCGCGAGATGGCCCGGCGAGAACCGGCCGTCGCCGTGTTGGTCAACGAGATGATCGACAGCTTCGCCGATCGCGGCGAGTGTGACTTTCACGCCGAGTTCGCGGTCCCCCTCCCCTGCACGGTGTTCCTGCAGCTGCTGGGCCTGCCACTCGAGGACCTGGACAAATTCCTCGTCTGGAAGGACGGCGTGATCCGCCCGGAGGGCGCCGAGAGCCCGGAGCAGCACCGGACGGCCGCGGCTCCACTGGCGCGGCAGATCTACAACTACTTTGAGCGCGCTATCGACCACCACATCGCCAACCCACGCGAGGACATCCTGTCCGCGTTGATCGCGGCGGACATCGCGGGCCGACCTCTGTCACGCGAGGAGCTGCTCGACATCTGCTTCTTGTTCCTGATCGCGGGGCTGGACACCGTCACGGACTCGCTCGACTGCTTCTTCGTCTACCTGGCGCGCCACCCCGAGCAGCGTCGACTGCTGATCGAGCAGCCCGACATGCTGCCAAGCGCGATCGAAGAGCTATTGCGCTGGGAGACGCCGGTGCCGGGGGTCGCGCGCGTCGCGATACACGACGTCGATGTGGCCGGATGCCCTATCAGCAAGGGAGAACGGGTCAGCCCGTTGCTCGGCGCCGCCAACACGGACCCGGCCGAGTTCCCCGACCCGGACACTGTCGACTTCCAACGCAACCCAAACCGACACCGCGCGTTCGGCGGTGGTCCGCACCGCTGCCTCGGTTCCCATTTGGCCCGCATGGAGCTGCGGGTGGCGTTGCGCGAGTTCCACCGGCGCATCCCCGATTACGACATCCGGCCCGGAGTCGAACTCTGCTACACCCGCGGGCTGCGATCCGTGGAGACGCTGCCGCTGACGTTCCCGGTGCCCGCGCCGTGACACGCGTTTCGCTCGACGCAGACCGCTGTGTCGGGCACGGGCGCTGCTACACGTTGGCGCCCGACATCTTCGATGCCGACGACATCGGGCACTCGATCGTGCGCGTTGAAGAAGTCTCCGCTGAGCTAGAACAGCAAGCCGTCACCGGTGAGCAGAACTGCCCGGAGCAGGCAATCACGCTCTCCCGATAACCGCGCTCATTCGAGTCGACCGAGTTTCCGCAGCCATCCGATGAGCAGACGCAGACCGTCATCGAAAGACATCGGGTCGTAGCCCAGGCGTCGCGTCGTCAGGTTGTCGTCCGTCCTGGGTGTACGCACCTCCCGCGCCGCGGCCTCGGCGATGGCCATCAGCGTGGGACCGAACTCGGCGGTCAACGCCTCCGGATCGGAACGGTAGTCGAGATCCTCGACACGGTGGTCGATGCCGGCGATCTCGCACGCGCGGTTGATTCCCGCGGCCGTGCTGAACTTGGCCTCGGGGCGGCCGATCAGCAGGTAGCGTTCGCCGGCGACCCCGCGGTCAAGAGCGGCGATCGAACCCCTCGCGACATCGGTCCCCGCCACCCAGGTCACCGGGAACGCGAGATACCGCTTGATTCGGCCGCGCATACCGGCCAACAGCACCCGATTGAAGCTAGTGCGGTGCAACGCGCGCTCGACTACCAGAGCCGGTCCGAAGATCGCGCCGGGGTGGCAGGTCAGCACGTCCTCGCCGGCCGCGGCCCGCTCGTGCGCCTCCAGGAAGGCAGCCAGCTTCGTGACGGTGTAGGGGTCGTTGGGCGGATTCTCGAGGACGGGCGCCTCCTCGAACGGCAGGTCGGTGCTCAGGTTGAAAAACGTGGCGGTGTTCAGCGCGACGACGCGGCGCATCCCGTGGGCTCTGCCCGCATCCAGCACATTCGTCGTACCGACCATGTTGACGGCCTTGAAGTCCTCCAGGTTCTGGCTCGCCCCGCCGAGCAGCGCCGCGCAGTGGATGGCGGCTTCGGTGCCCTTGGAAGCGCGAAGGACATCGTCGGCGTCGCTGATGTCACCCTTGACCAGCTCCACACCGATCCCCGATAGCGCGGTGGCCTCCTCGGGGTTACGGACCAGCGCGCGCACATTGTCGCCACGCTCAATCAGCTGTTCGCAGACGTTGGCTCCGGTTTGCCCGGTGGCGCCGCTAACGAAAATCGTGCTCGACATGAGTTCGCGTCCTCTCACGCTGTTACAGCAATAACACTCACGGTAAAAACTGGTACCTCACGACCACGCGTTGTTGTTTCATAGTCGACCATGACAATCGATCCTTCGAAGATTCTTCTGAACGGCCGAGTCGCGGTCGTCACCGGCGGTGGGGCGGGCATTGGTCGCGGCATTGCGGCGGGCCTGAAAGCGTTCGGCGCGTCCGTCGCGATCTGGGAGCGCAACCCGGAATCGTGTACGGCCGCCGCAGATGAGATCGGCGCGCTCGGGATTCCGACAGATGTGCGCGACAGCGCGCAGGTCGACGCCGCGCTGGCCCGGACCGTAGCCGACCTCGGCCCGGTGACGATTCTGGTGAACAACGCCGGCGGCGTGTTTCATTCGGGGATCCTCGATACCAGCGAAAACGGTTGGGATGCGCTCTACAAGGCGAACCTTCGCCATGTGTACCTGTGTACTCAACGAGTGGCCCGCGGCATCGTCGAGCAGCAACTGTCGGGCAGCATCATCAGCGTCACCTCGATCGAAGGCGTCCGGGCCGCCCCCGGATTCGCGGCCTACGCCGCAGCGAAGGCCGGCGTCATCAACTACACCAAGACCGCGGCCCTCGAGCTTGCCCCCTACGGCATCCGGATCAACGCGTTGGCTCCCGACATCACCCTGACGGAAGGGATCATGCAAGTCGCCCCCCCGGGATCGGAGAAGCGGTTCGGCCTCGTGGTGCCGATGGGACGTGCGGGCCACGTCGATGAGATGGCCGGTGCCGCTGTGTTCCTCGCGTCCGATCTGTCCAGCTACATCACGGGTCAGACCATCCACGTCGACGGTGGCACCCAGGCGGCCAGCGGCTGGTACCACCACCCGCAGACCGGCGAGTATGCGCTTGGGCCCGCGAGCGTGTGAAGGATTCATCGGCTGCCATTAGTCGGTGTTCGCGCCGACGTGGGTCGACATGCCGCCGTCGATCCGTATCAACTGACCGGTGATGTAGCGGGATTCGTTGGATGCCAGAAATACCACCAACTCTGCGACGTCCGCGGGCTGCCCCACGTACGGCGTCAAGGTGGCCTTGCCCAGGCTCGCCAGTGTGTCCTCGGTCAGATGCGCCTTTACGGCATCGGTGAGGATCAGGCCGGGCACAACGGTGTTCGCCCGGATTCCCTGCTTCCCGTGACTGGTCGCGACGTACATGGTCAGTGTATTGACACCGGCTTTGGAGACCGCGTAGGCGACGCGGGTGCGGTCGCCCGACATCGCCGCCCCCGACGACATGTTGATGATGGAACCTCCGCCGGTACTGACCATTTCGGGGATCGAGTACTTGCACATCAGCATCTGGCTGTTCAGGTTCACGGCCATCGAGCGCTCCCACACGTCGAGCGGCATCTCGGTCACCGTGGTATCGCGCAACAAAAAATCGGATGCCGTCAGCGCGGCGTTGTTATGCAGAATGTCGAGACGGCCAAACCGGGCGATGGTTGACTGCACTGCCGCCGCGGCAGCGGACTCCGCCGACAGGTCGCCACCGAGGGCAATCGCGTCACCGCCGGAAGTGACGATTTCCGCCGCGGTGTCGGCTGCCTTCTTCTCGTCGACATCGACGACCGCCACCGCGGCTCCCCTGCGTGCCAGCGCAAACGCCGTCGCCGCGCCGATACCTCCGGCGCCGCCGGTCACAATTGCGACCTTGCCGGCCAACAGAGACAACTGCGCCGCCTCCTTTCATCGTCAGCCCACCCAAGACTTGGACAAGAGCTGTCCCGCCCGACCCGAATGACGATAACGTCAATGCATGCCACGGATCGCACCAATTCCCATGGATGAGCTCAGTTCGCAATCGCGCGAAATCGTCGAGGCCGGCGTTGCCGAAGGCCTCTACGCGACACCGGTGCCGCTGCAAATCTTCGCGTATCGCACCGCACAACTCGCCCAGGTGAACATGGCTCGGACCCACCTCGGCGCTGACACCCTGCTTGGCGGGCGACTGCTGGAACTCCTCCGCATCCGAAGCGCGCAACTCGGTGAATGCGAGCCCTGCAGCCAGTCACGTAAGCACGATTCGATCACCGACGAGGACGTCGCATGTCTTCTCACTCCGGGCCACGGCACGCTCACGCCGCAGGAGCGGATGGCCATCGAATTCCTCGACCTGCTCTCGGCTGACCACCATTCGATTGACGATGAGTTCTACAAGCGTCTCGGCGAGCATTTCACCGCAGCCCAGATCGTCGAGCTCGGCTTCACCTGTGCGTCAGCGATGGGACTGCACCGGTTCATTCACACCCTGGACGTCTACGGCGACTCCCCTCCCGTCATCGAATACTCCGCCGACCAGGTTGACCGCGGAGTCTGAGGCTTGCTTACGAGGAATGGTCATAGCGCACCACGGGTCGTCGTCGGCGGACTCGGCGACAGTGGTGTCCTGACCGCGATCCGCCTAGGGCGTGCCTCTTAAATGTCGTAGCCACGTGCAGATTGCTGCGAGGAGTGCGGCGGCGCGGTAAGTGATGGCGAGCTTGTCGTAGCGGGTTGCTAGGCCGCGCCAATTCTTGATGATGTTGAAGGATCGTTCGATCACGTTGCGGCGCTTGTATTTCTGGGCGTCGAGTGTGATCGGGCGGCCGCCTTGGCGGCCACGACGCTTGCGATGACCGATCTGGTCGGACGGTTCAGGGATGACCGCCTCGATGCCCCGGGACCGCAGATGGGTCCGGTTCGCCCGCGCAGTAGGCCTTATCACCCAGCACCGCAACAGGCCGGGTACGGGGCCGGCCCCCGCCCAGCCGTGGCACCCGCAGCTGATCCATCAACACGGTGAACACCGGCCAATCATGCGCATGACCAGGGCCGATCAGCACCACCAGCGGCAGACCGTGGCCGTCGCACAGTTGGTGGATCTTGGTGCTCAACCCACCGCGGGAGCGGCCCACACCATGGTCGGCGGGTTCATCGAGCAAATTCGTGTAATTCGACAGTGCCCCCTGTGTCGCGCGCCAGGCTCGCGCCGTGCTGATGCACCCGGCAGATCGTCGAATCCACAGCCACCGACCAATCGATAACGCCTTCAGCGTCAGCCAGGGTCAACAACCTGGTCAAGATGGCGTCCCAGGTGCCATCGCCGGCGAACCGGCGATGCCGCTTCCACACTGTCTGCCAGGGACCGAAATCCGCAGGCAGATCCCGCCACGCGATCCCGCAGCGGTACCGGTAGACGATCCCCTCGATCACCTGACGGTGATCCCGAAACGGGCGCCCCCGCACCCCATCCGAACACGGCAACAACGGCTCAATCACACTCCACTGCCCATCGGTCAACACCGCATCACGAGTCACACCGATAACGCTCACCCACAACCGCGGTCACGTTAGGGAGACACGCCCTAGCCCGTCGCGCCGACGTCGTCGGGATCTCGGCCAAACCGGCGCTGGTCAGCGGCCAAGAACTCGGGTGGCGGCTCAGCCGTCCCGACGAATGGGCTCGTGCCAACTGGATCCCGTTCGACCGGTTCCGGGGCCTGGATCGGGTGCGCACCGTGCACGGCACACTGACCGGCGTCGATCTCGCGTCCCGAACCGTCTTCGTCCAGCGCGACGACGGCTCCACCGAGAGCGAACCGTACGAAGCGCTGATCATCTCGACGGGCGTCACGAATGGGTTCTGGCGCCGGCCGAACTTACAGTCGGCGGTCGAGATAGGCGCCGATCTCCGTACGGCGCACGACCGCCTGGCCGCCGCCAAATCGGTGATCGTGGTCGGCGGTGGCGCTGCCGCGGTCAGCAGCGCAGCCAACCTGGCGAGAACCTGGCCGGACAAGCGGGTCGATCTGTACTTCCCCGGCGAGCGCCCACTGGTCCGGCACCACCCCCGGATATGGGGGCGGATTCGCCGTCGCCTGAACGATTTCGGTGTCGTGGTCCACGCAGGACACCGCGCCGTGCTGCCCGACGGTTTCGCGGGCGATCAGATCACAAGCGAACCTGTCCGGTGGAGCACCGGACAGCCGCCCGCATCCGCGGATGCCGTGCTCTGGGCGATAGGACAAGTGCGGCCTAACACCGACTGGTTGCCGACGGAATTGCTCGATGATCGCGGCTTCGTTCGTGTGACGCCGGAGCTGCGGGTTCCGGGGCACCATGGCGTGTTCGCGGTCGGAGATGTCGCGGCGACCGATCCGCTTCGAAGTTCGGCCCGCAACAGAGCGGATGCACTTCTCGCCCATAACGTCCGGGCCGAGATCGCAGGTCGACCGCTGCGCACCTACCGCGCGCCGAAACGGCGATGGGGTTCGGTGCTTGGTCCGCAGCCCGACGGGCTGGAGGTGTTCGCCCCCAACGGCCGGGCTTTCCGCTTTCCTGCATGGTCATTCGACCGCGTGCTGATGCCGTGGATCGTCGGGTGGGGCATCTACCGGGGCGTGCGGGATAACCATCCGTCCGCATGACAATCGCGAACAACTCCCCGTCACTCTGATCGGCTGCGGCGGGTAGGCCGCACGGTCAGCTCGAGCGTGGCGGCCTCAGGCACGACTATCGGACTTCTAAGCGATACAGCGGTTTTTGGGTGTCCGCGGCGATCGCGGGGCGCCCTGAGAGTGGTTCCCCTCTTCGGTCTTGACCCCAGCGACCGGCTTCACCCGACTAGCTCAACGCATCGAATCAACCCGTATTCAACGCGAATCGCAGTGTTGGCATCACCGCCAATGGTCGTGCAGACACGCCCAGAAAGGCGGATCGCGGGTCGACAACCAAAGCTGCGTAACCCATCTCGCCGACGGCATCAGCATGTCGGTCGCGTGGGGGCACTCGATCGTCAACGGTGACTGGTACCCGTGGTTCCCAGAGGTCATCAAACCAGCCACCGACCAGGACTGGGGCACCACCGATCTGTTTCCCGCATTCGGCATGCCGGCCCTGACATAGCCCGGCCACAGACGAGATCCCGCCGCCGACTGCGCTAAAGGTCCCACGCAGCTACGTTTTTGAGGCGGCCCTTGCTCCTTGCCATGCCGAGATAACCTGAGGCGCGAGGCTCGGCGGCCACCCACGCCAGCGTTGCAGCGATCGATGGGCGACGTGATCAGCGACTTCCGCGGTCTACCCTCGTCGCGCCGAGATGAAAAGGTTGGGTGGCGGCGTACCGACCACATTGGCGCTAGCGCCGCGGCCATGCCGAGCCATCACGTCGTCCGACGTCGTCACCGACACCCGCCACCCGTGTTCGTCAAGCCACTTCCCGACGTCGGTGCGCTCCTCGGCGTACCACAGCTCGTGTATATCGGGCGCCTCAGCGTCACCCAGCCTGGCGGCCGCGGCCTGCAAGCGCTTGGCCTGTTCACGGTCGCGCTCCAAGCGCTCAGGATCGAGGACGTCACTACTTGGCGCGTTGACAGCGATCCAACTGCCGACACAGCTGAGTGCCTGAATGCGCTCGAAAAGCAGATCTTGCGCGCGCGCCGGCAGATATCGCAACAACCCCTCGGCCGACCAGGCGGTAGGTACCCGCGCGTCGAATCCCGCCTGCCGCAGCGCCGCCGGCCAATCCTCGCGTAGGTCGATGGGGACCTCGATCCGCTCCGATGTCGGCTTCGCGCCATGCTCGCGCAGCGTCGAGGACTTGAATTCGAGCACCTTGGGCTGGTCCAGTTCGTACACGCGGGTGCCGTCGGGCCAGGGCAGCCGCCACGCCCGAGCGTCAAGGCCGGCGGCTAAGATCACTACCTGTCGCACTCCGGCGTCGGCTGCGGTGCGGAAGAATTCATCGATAAAGGCCGTGCGGCAGGCAAATATGTCGACCAACGCACGCATCCGGGCCGGCAGGTCGGGATCAACGTCAGCGAGCTCCGCGGGCAGTGCGGAGCTGTCGAACATGCTCCAGATCCCCTCTCCCGCGGCGTCGAGAAAAAGCCGCGCGAAGGGGTCACGAAAGAGGGGGCGTTCACTGTCAGTCTCCGCGGCGCGGGCCGCGGCCACACCAAGCGCGGTGGCTCCCACACTTTGCGTGATGTCCCAGGAGTCATGATCAGTTCGCGGCATCGTGATCCGTCCGGTGTGCTGGGTTTAGGTGTGCCACCGCACGGTAGTCGGCTCGCCTGTGAGTGCTCAGTTCCTCCGCTGTACCGCCGCCGGCGCCACAGCTTGTCGCCGAGGGGCTCCCGGGGTCATTGCCGCGGTCCTTGGCGACGATGGTTGCGGTGGTCATCGATGCGGCAGCGGCCACCCGCAATCACTAGCGGCGTGAATCGTTTTGGATTGATTCGCATCGCGGCACTCCTCGATGATTCCTTGTTGCCGAGCCGGCCGTACTTCAAGAATTGCGCCGCGGCAGAGGCCTGTCATGGTGGCTAGCTGCCATCAACGGCCCCCGTTAGCCGGAGTTCTATCTAAGAGCAGCCGTCGGTAATCGGCGGACCCAAACCGCTCATCCGAGCGGCAATCTATCCGCCGTACCACATTGCAGAAGTGCCGATTTCGTACGGGCTGCAGGACCGGCGCATACCTCGGGTCGTCGAGAAATGTGTCGCCGGGGCGCCCCATGATCAGCACGCCCCGCAAACCGAGTTCGGTGACCGCGCGGTCGAGCTCGTCGACCGCCGCTTGCGGGATTTGCCATGGCAGGGCCGCGAAGCCGCTCAGCCTTGTCGGGTGTGCGGCGATCGCATCGGCGAGCCGGTTGTTCGCGGCCCGGCTGAGCGTAACGGCCTGTTCGTGTGGACGAGTTGGGCTGGGCTGCTGTAGGAGACAACCTGCATGTCGATGCTGTGTTCGTCCATGTTGCGGATCCGGCCGTCACCCAGGTCGGTACCGAGCTTGATGGCTTCGTCCATCTCCACCCGGCTCGGCCTGTCCGCCGCGCTGGGCTGGCCGGCCGCATCGCGGAACCTTTGCAACCCCATGTGGGGCGCGTCGCGCTGCAGGGCGTGTTGTGCCGCTTGGCTGATCGCGGGATCGATTACGTGTTCTTCGATACAGATCAGCTTCATCGCTGTCCTCCTCGTGCGGCCTCACCTTCAACTCTGCGTCGGCTCGTCTATTTGTGAAATGAATACTTAGCATGATTGTCATGCACCCCACGCATATCGACCAGGTTGATCTGAATTTGTTACCGCCGCTGGCGGCGCTGCTGGAGGAGCGCCATGTCTCACGCGCCGGCGACCGGGTTCGGCTCAGCCAGCCGGCGATGAGCCGAGCCCTGCAGCGACTGCGCCGCCATTTCGGCGACGAGCTGTTGGTGCGCGGACCCGACGGCTACTCGCTGACTCCGCGCGCCGAGCGCATCCGCGGTCAGCTGGCGACGGTTGTCGCACAGCTGAATCAACTGTTCGGCGCGGAGACCTTCGACCCCGCCACCGCAGCGCGATCGTTTCGTCTCGCCGTCAGCGACTACACCGTCTCGGCGTTCGGGCCCGCCCTGGTTCACACGATCCTGACCCAATCGCCGAACTCGACGGTGAGCTGTGAACCGTTCGACGCCCACGTGTTTGACAAGCTGGACGCCGGGAGGCTGGACCTGGTGATCTACGGCCGGACGGCACCCGACCGATACCGCAGCCAACACCTTTTCGCCGATCGGTACGTATGCGTCGTGGACGCAAAGCATCCGCTCGCACAGCGCAAATCGCTACCAATGACTGAGTATGTGCGATGGCCGCATTTGACCATTGACATCGGTCAGCCGGGGATCGACCGTGCACTGGAGGCACACGGCACCGCGCGCCGCATCGCGGTAAGCATGCCCTATCACTCGCTGGCGGCGAACATTTTGCCCGGCACCGAGCTGGTGCTGACCGTCCCGGCCCGGTTGGTCCCCCACTTCGCCGGTCCCGCGCACACACGGGTGCTCACCGCGCCCCGAGAACTGGGCGACCTGCAGTTCTACGCTGTGTGGCACCCCCGTCTCGACGAGGATCCGTCCCACGGCTGGCTGCGCCAGATTGTCGGCACCGTGACCGTCTGAGTGCCGCGCCGTTGTGACACAAGGTGATCCCGTCGGGCGGTGGACAGCCACCGCAGCACTAGTCGCTGTATTCCGCCGCGCCGTCCTCGAGCACCAACCGCGCGTCGGTTCCGTCGGGATTGGACGCCTCGGTGCGAAACACCGCCTGCCCGCGCTCAGTCCGCCAGACCGACGTTGTCAGCGTGTCTCCGGGAAACACCGGAGCGGTGAAGCGGGCGGCGATCGACGTGATCCTCGACGCGTCACCCTTGCCCAACTCGGACACCAGGACGCGGCCCGCCACCCCATACGTACACAGCCCGTGCAGAATCGGTTTCGGGAACCCGGCCAGCTCCCGCGCGAACCACGGGTCGCTGTGCAACGGGTTGCGGTCTCCGGACAACCGGTAGATCAGCGCCTGGTCCTCCCGCGTCGTCAGTGCGATCCGCGTGTCGGGCTCGCGATCTGGAATCTCGGGTGCTTGCGGCCGGCGGCCTGGTTCTCCCCCGAAGCCGCCCTCGCCGCGGATCACCAGCGTCGTCACCGATTCCGCGACGGGCTGTCCAGATTCCGGGTCGGTGCCAGTGCCTTTGAGCACAACCACCGCGTTCTTGCCTTCGCCCTTGTCCTGGAGATCAGCTACCTCCGATGTGACGTTCAGCTTGCCCGCGGGCGGCAGCGGCGCGAACAGTCTGATGTGCTGAGACCCGTGCAGCAGCATGCCGAAGTTGAAAGAGCCGATCTTGCCGATGGCACCGAACGCGGGACACGCGATAACGGCGTATGTCGGTAAGACCTGCTGATCGATGCCATGGCTGTTTTCGGTCGTGAAAGCGAGATCATGGGTGCCCGCGCCGACACCAAGCGCATAGAGCATGGTGTCGCGGTCTGTCCATTCGAAGAGGTGGGGGCCCACCGTGGCGCCTATAGCTGTGGGGTCGATCGCCATCAACACTCCTTTCGTCGCTGCGTCGGACGATATCGGTCGGCGCACCGGCCCGACCACGAGGTTGAGGTTTTGCACGAGCACGCGCTCGCGCTGCGGGTTCCGGTACGGCGATAGCGGTGGCCGCCGGTCTTGGTGGTGGCCGCGATTGCGGCGCTGGTGCACCTGTTGGTTGCCACCCGGTATGGCTGGCACCGCGATGAGTTCTACAACTTGATCTGCGGCCGGCGGCCGGCGTGGGGGTACGTTGACCAGCCGCCGCTGACTCCGCTGCTGGCCCGGGCGGCGGCCACCGTGCCGGGCGGGGTGTTGCCACTGCGGGTGCTGGCGGTCTCGGTCACCTCAGCTGACACCCGGTGGCCGATATGCCGGAAATTGGCCCATGAATCTTACGCACTATTGAACCATCCCGACGGGACTTTTGGCAGTAGCTTCGAGGGATGACCACGACGGCGCCGCTGCGGGCCTACACCAAATTCGAAGGTGCGGATGGCCGTCAGCGAACTCGTGTCGGGATACCACAAACAAGCGGAGGAGAACCTTGATGGACGCCCGTCTGAACTTCAACGACAACACGATCGGCACCAGGTTCGTCAAATACATCAACTCGGCGGGCAAGGTTGTCGCTGACTCGGCACTGTCGCGCACGACGCAGGACTTGGTGAAGATCCGTGCCAGCCAGATCAACGGCTGCAGCTTCTGCACCGACATGCATACGAAGGACGCCGCGCACGCCGGCGAAACATCTGTCCGCCTCAATCTCATTGCGGCCTGGCGTGAGGCGAGAGTCTTCACCGACGCCGAGTGTGCCGCGCTGGAGCTGACCGAACAGGGCACCCGCATCGCCGACGCCGCGGGCGGTGTTCCCGACGACGTCTGGGACAACGCGCGCAAGTATTTTGACGACGATGAGCTCACCGCCCTCGTCGCGCTGATCGCCGTGATCAACACGTATAACCGCATGAATGTCATTACCCAGCAGCCCGCTGGTGACTATCAGCCTGGCCAGTGGAGCTGACAGGTCGCGGCCGAGTCGACATGACGAGTGCGACAACAGAATTGAGTTTCAATCTCCGGCGAGGCAGCACACGACGGAACTTGCCGTCGGTTTGTCGGACACGCCCGAAGGCAGGGTTCGCGCTGCGCTTACGAAAGCATCGGGCAGAACGGAACAGCTATGGCCATGAATCAGAGCTCTCGCGTTGCAGGCTCTCAGGCCGATGGGACTTTGTTGGGCCGCAGTGTCCGCTTCGATCACACCGGAGGGCCGGATGTGCTGCGGCTGGAAAAGGTTCGGGTCCCCGCACCCAGGGCGGGTGTGAGATCCGGATTCGCACCCAAGCATTGGGCCTGAACAGGGCCGCTGGAATCGGATACTAGGCCGCCGGTGTAATCGAATCCGTCGGTGCTGGCGTAAGAGGGTTGCGGACGGGTTTTGCCGTCAGCGTTGTGCCGACCTCTCCGTTCTCGATTTGCGACTATCCCGTCCACGGTGAGCTGGTGCTCGCCCCTGCCGCTGCGGTGGTCAAGCACCCGGACAAATTGACCTGGGAACAGGCCGCGGCCGTGTGAATGCCGTTTGTCACCGCCTTCGGCGGTCTGATTGACATCGCCGATCTGAAGACCGGCGACACCGTGCTGATATCCGCGGCGTCCGGCAGCGTCGGCTTGGCCGCGATCCAGATCGCGCGCATGGTGGGAGCGCGTCCGGTGGCGTTGACGCGGACGCGAGCCAGGTGCCGGCAGCTGCTCGACGCCGGCGCCGAGGCCGTCATCGTTACCGCGGAGCACGATATCGTCAGCGGGGTAAAGGATCTCACCGACGGCGAAGGTGCTCGGGTCATCTTCGATCCGGTTGGTGGAGCTGTCTTTGCCGATCTTCTAAGCGCCGCAGCCCGATACGGCGTGATCGTCGTCTACGGCCTGTTCAGCAGCCTGGGTGGCGAGCCGACGCCGTGCCCCTGCCCCACCTGCTGCGCAAGCGCCTCACCATTCGAGGCTTCCAGATCTGGGAGCAGACCCTCGACGCGGCGCGACGCGATGCGGCCATTGCCTTCGTCCGCGATGGACTAATCCGAGAGGAGCTCAAACCGGTCATCGGCGCCGCGTTCACGCTGGACGAAATCGCTTCCGCGCACCGCTATTTGGAATCGAACGCCCAGGTCGGGAAGGTGGTTGTGAAGGTTCCTCAAAGGCGGTGTGGATGTCACGCTCAGGCGTAGGCCAGCCGCAGCGGAACTAGCTGCTCGGCGCTGGTCAGCGACCCGTGCTGGCCGATCAGCGACGATTCCAGCGGCTCCACAGTGCGCCGCAGCACCGCGGCCGAGCCTCGGGCCGCCACCACGACGTCACCGATGCGTGCCCGCACGTGGTCGCCGACCCGTTCGCCGAACCAGCCTGCGGCGATCGCCTCCTCGCGGGACGCCACCCACGCCCGCTCTGCCAGCGTCTCTCGCCACGCCGCCTGCACGGCGTCCGCGGCGCCGTCGTCGGCGTAGACGTGCCGGGCCCGGGGCTCGCCTGCGATCGCCTGCACGCCATCGAGCAACTGCTCGCAATCGTCGGCGTCCACGACATTGCCGGGCTCGATGGCGACCATGCCGTGGTCGGCCACCACGGCGAGCAACCCGCCGCGGGGCAGGCCTTCCACCGCGGACTCCACCAGACGGTCGACCTGTCGTAACTGCATGCGCCACGCCGGGGATCCCGGGCCGTAGAGATGCCCGAGCAAGTCGAGCTCGCCGTGGTAGCCGTAGCAGAACCCGCCGCCTGTGATGGCATCCCGCACACATGCGGCTAGGTCCCCAAGGGCCTGCACGCCGAGGTAGCGGCCCCCGCGTAACACCGCGCGGGTCAGCCCCGAGCGAGTGAACTCCGCGCCGGATACGACGCTCACCGTCACTCCCGCAGATGCGGCTCGCTCAAATGTCGTCGGCATGGGTTGCACCTGCTCGGGCGGCACGTCGTCGCCCAGGTCGTCACCCCACGGGTATGGACGCCAGCGCAGGGCGTTGATCACTCCGACGTCGGGAAGTCGGAAAGACAAGCCGACCATGCCGTGCTCACCAGAGCGGCAGCCGGTGCCGAGCGCGGCCAGCCCGGCCACGGTAGTGGACGGGAACCCGGCCTGCAGCGTCTGGCCGCGCAGCCCGGCCAGCACCGGCGCGTCGCCCGCGTAGGCGTCCAGCAGTTCGGCGCCCAGCCCGTCGACCAGCAACACGCACGCCCCGGCGACCTCCCCCGGCAGGTCAATCCGGGCGTCGAAGCCCGGCACGCCCATCGCGGCGAGCACGGACGGCACCACGTCGGCCAGGTGCGGGATGCCCGGATCCGGTCGTGGCACGTCCACGCTGCGAGCCTGCCACACCACTGAAGGCGACCCATGCGTGATTGGCAGACGATCGAACGGCATCAGCGCCGCCCACGACAGCGCGCCGAGGACGCGTGTGGCTCACCGGGCGAATTGGACGACGATGACGAGCGCCACGGCGAGGATGGCGAAAGTCAGTAGGGTCGCGGCGGCCTTAACGCCGAGGCTGGGTTGCACGCGCCCAGGGCCGGATTCTTCCGACATTTCGCCCGGCATCGCGCCCATCGCCATCCCGCCCATGGGCGCTCGCTGGGGTTCCCTGCGAACGGTCATCATCCCGTGCTTCATGTGGTTGGCGACCAGCCACCAGTTGATCGGATACGCGCACACGAACCCGACGACCAGCGCCATCGACATGATGAACCAGAACTGCGGGCGGGTTGGGTCGTCGCCGCCCTGCACGTTTCTCATTGCGAACCGGGATGTGAGCACCATTCCCGTCATCAGCAGGTTCATCGACAGCAGTTCGGGCAGGAACGTCATCTTCAGCGACGTCACGTATGACCCGCCTGCCGCGTCGCGCATGGCGAACGCCTGGAAAAAGGCCCACCCAAAGCCGAAACCCAGAGCGTACTCGAGCAGGAAGTCCGGCCAGAACGACAGCGTCAGCCCGGCCCCGATCGCGGCTCCGACGATGATGCCGATCCCGTCGCCGGCGACGCAATGCATGGTCGAGCCGAGCACTTGGCGCCAGCGGGCGGCGACGTACTCCTCGTGGGTCCCGCGCAGCGGTTCCCGGCAGCCCAGCACGTAGAAGAACGCCCCTAGCGGTCCGGTGAACGCCGTGAGAATCATGAAGGCCCACTTGAGGACCTGCGACTCGGGCGTGGTCCGCCAGATGTCGATCGTGACGAACAGAAACGACGGAATCGTGAGGATCCACCACAGCAGCATTACCCCGGCGAGCATGCGGAACAGGCTAACGACCAGCCCGGCGGTTAGGCCGCCAATTGGTGATGGCGCCCCTGCCCGACGCGTGCGGCGGTGCGATCCCACCGCTAACCGCTTCGGCGTCAGCGAATGGGCAGCCCGGTGAGAGCGCGCGCGATCACCAGGCGCTGAATCTCGCTCGTTCCCTCGAAGATGGTGAAAATCTTTGCATCCCGGTGCATCCGCTCGACCGGATAATCACGTGTATACCCATTGCCGCCGAGGATCTGGATGGCCTCGTCGGTGACGAAAACGGCCGTCTCGCTGGCGAACAGTTTGGCCATGGAGCCTTCGGCAGAGGCAAATGGCTGGTTGTTCCGCTGCATCCAACCCGCCCGCCACACCAGCAGACGCGACGCATCGACGCGGCTCTTCATATCGGCCAGCTTGAACGCAACCGCCTGGAACTCGGCGATTTTCTTGCCGAATTGCTTTCTCTGAGAGGAATATTCGAGGGCGTACTCGTATGCGGCCCGCGCAACGCCCAGCGCCATCGCACCCACCACCGGGCGGGTGCGCTCGAACGTCATCATGGCCGCCTGACTGGATGTGCGTTTGCCTTCACGAATCCGCGCGATCCGTTGTTCGAACTTGTCCTTGCCCCCCAAGATCAGATCACCCGGAATCCGCACGTCGTCAAGGACCACCTCCGCGGTGTGCGACGCGCGAATCCCGTGCTTTTTGAACTTCTGGCCCTGCGCCAGACCGGGTGTGCCCGGCGGCACGATGAACGTGGCCTGCCCCCTGGTGCCGAGCTCCGGGTACACCGACGCCACCACGACATGCACGCTGGCGATCCCGCCATTGGTCGCCCACGTCTTCGTTCCCGTCAGCACCCATTCATCGGCGGCCTCGTCATAGCGCGCGCGGGTACGGACCGCGCCGACATCGGATCCGGCGCCCGGCTCGGACGAACAGAACGCCCCCAGCTTTGGGTCGTCGGGCGTGCCGAACATCTCCGGCAGCCAGTCACCGATTTGTTGCGGAGTTCCGTTGGCGGCGAGTGCCGCCGCGGCTAGGCCCGTCGCCAACACGGACATCGCGATTCCCGCATCGCCCCAGAACATTTCCTCGAAAACGACCAGGAACCCCAGCCCGCTGGCCTCGCCCGCCATCTGCGCGAACAGCTCAGGCGTGTACAGACCGATTTTGGCGGCCTCCTGGATGAGCGGCCAGGGTGTCTCCTCGCGCTCGTCCCACTCCGCGGCCGCGGGACGGACGACCTCCGCGGCGAATTCGTGCACCCAGTCACGGACTTGCACTACGTCCTCAGGCAGCTCCAACGAGAACGGCATGTGTTAGATCGCTCCTATCCCTGCGAGGCTGACAATCTCCCGGCGGCGTCGCCGACCCCAGGCGTTCGACGAGTTTCGCTGCATGGTCAAGCCGGGTCTCTGCCACGCTTACGACGATAGTAAACGCTTGTTCACTCAGGTACAAACGAGTCCATCCGGCGACGCCGCAACCCCAAGTAGTCGGCTACTCGATTACTGGGAGTTTCCCGTTATATAGCTGTGGAGCGGCTTACATTCAACCCGGCACCGCATCGTCTGACCGATCCAAGGGCTCCGCTTGCGCGGCTCCCCAGATCGGCCAAGCCGGTCGCGGCCGAAACAGCGGATGCGAAGGAAGGGAATCGACCATGTCAGAGCAAGAACAGAACATCGAGCTCGTCAAGAAGGGTTACGAAGCCTTTGCCGCGGGCGACATCGAAGCGGTGATGAACCTGTTCGACGACAACATCGAGTGGGTTCAGCCGGGCGACAGTGCGATCAGCGGTACTTATCACGCCAAAGGCGAACTCGGCGACTGTCTCACGCGGTTGGCCGAGAAGTCGACGACGGTCAAGCCCCGCCGCTTCCTCGCCGACAGCGACGCGGTAATCGCGCTCAGCGAAACGACTGCCGGCGGCGAAACAGGTCCGGACGCCGAAGTCTTCGTCTTGCGCGGCGGCAAAACGGTACGCGTACAGGTCTACCCGGACACGGCGATGATGGAGCGTGTGTTCGGCCGGCAGCAGGTCGCGGCGGGGTAGTTAGGTCTACCCCCGTTTGCGGTGCCGCCGCCGGGGGTAGTACCAGATGGCATGCTCCCGTCGCGGCGCTGGACTGTCCGGTGGCGGGATATTCGTGACGCGTTCACGCCGAAACGGCCAGCGCCTTCGGTAGTTTCGGCATCGTGCCCGACCTGACGAACCGCCAGATCCTCCTGCGTCGCCGACCGACCGGGCTGGTCCAGCCCGGTGACACCGAGCTGGTCACCTCCCCGGCGCCCGAGCCGGCCGAGGGTGAGGCGCTGGTCCGAACCACCTACGTGGGGATCGACGCCGCCGCGCGGACCTGGCTCAACGACCAGCCGGGCTACCTACCGCCCGTGCAGCTGGGCGAGGTCATCCGGGCGGCGGGGATCGGCGAGGTCGTGGCGTCGCGTTGCGACGCCTACGCCGTCGGCGACGTGGTCACCACACTGACAGGCTTTCAGGAGTACGTGATCGTCCGCGACGACGTGTTCTGCACCCCCGTCGCCGGTGGCGTGGTAGATCAGCTCGCGGTGATGTCGGTATACGGCCCGACCGGCGCCACCGCGTATTTCGGCATGACCGGCATCGGCCGGCCGCAGCCCGGAGAGACGGTGGTGGTCTCGGCCGCAGCAGGCGCTACCGGGTCGGTGGCCGGGCAGATTGCCAAGATCGCCGGCGCCCGTGTGGTGGGTATCGCGGGCGGGCCGGAGAAGTGCCGAGTGGTGGTCAAGGACTTCGGTTTCGACTCGTGCATCGACTACCGGGAGGGTGACCTGGCAGCGGCGCTCAAGCAGCATTGCCCCCGCGGAGTCGATGTCTACTTCGACAACGTCGGCGGGCCGATTCTCGACGCGGTTCTGGGCCGGCTGGCCGCCAAGGCACGGGTCGTGCTGTGCGGTGTCATCTCCAGCTACCTGACGGGCAAGCACCCGGGACCATCCAACTACGTGAACCTCCTGTCGAAGACCGCGCTCATGCAGGGATTCAACGCACTCGACGAGTGGGGCCGGTTCGATGAGGCCTTCGGCGCGCTCCGCCAGTGGGAGGCCGAGGGCCGGCTGGTGCACCGCGAGACCGTCTTGGAGGGCCTCGAGTCGTGCGTGGATGCCCTCAACGGGCTGTTCACCGGGGCCAACATCGGCAAGATGCTGGTCAAGGTCGGCGAACCCACGCTGTCTGATTGACCGCACACTATCGCCCACCGCGATCGACCTGGCGCGCGCCGAGGCGGCCCGACGCGGCCTGACGAACGCCACCTTCGAGGTCGCCGATATCACCTCATTCACCGGCTATGACGGCAGATTCGGCACAATCGTCGACAGCACGCTGTTTCACTCGATGCCGCTCGAGTCACGCGAGGCCTACCAGCGATCGATCGTGCGGGCCGCCGCACCCGGCGCCTCCTGCTTCGTGCTTGTCTTCGACCGCGGCGCGCTGCCCGAGGGCAGCATTCCCGGCCCAGCCCACCCCGTCACCGAGCAGGAATTGCGCGACGTCGTGTCCAAGTTCTGGACGATCGAGGAGATCAAGCCGGCCCGCATCCACGGCTACCTGCCCGAGGGCTCCGAGGCCTTCCCCGGCGTCGAACTGAAGGACGAGCCTAAGGGCCGCAAGTCAATGGCGGCCTTGCTGCTCTTGGCCCACCTCGGCTGACCCGAGCAGACCTCCGTCGGTTTTCTCCACGTCTAACAACCGTTAGCCACCGCAAACGGTGGTGCCTTTCCATATTGGTCGTTCTACACGCGTATTCCGCCATTAAGCCCTTCAATCTATTTCCGTTATCAAAAACATGCCCTTTGCCGTGTTTCGGTCATGCCCGTCATGTCAATAACGTGGCCCGGATCGATAGGGAGCACGACAACAGTGGAAGGGAAATCATGCTGAAGAAGTTGCTCACTGGTGGTCTGGCAGCCGGCGCCATGGCAGTTCCACTCGCTGGACTGGCATGGGCGGACCCGGTGCCCAATCCCACCCCGCCTGCCCCCGGTGTGAACGGGCAGGGTCCGACGATGCCCGGCCAGCCGGCGGTTCCAAGCTCCAATGGGCAGAATCCGACCTGCATTGTCTCGGCGAACACTCCCGCCCCGTTGCCGAGCGCCCCCGGCGCTTCCGTGCAGGGAGCCGCCAACTCGGATTGGCAGCAAGTTGCGACGCTACAGGGCTCCGTCGCCTCTAACCTTGGATTGCCTCCGGGCCAGGTCGTGAAGGTGTTCTGCGCCCCGGCCGGCGTGCAGAACCCGCAGGGGCAGCCGACGGGCTTCGAGAACGGGGGCCAGCCTGGCACGCAGCTACCTGGGCAACCCGGCGCGCAGAATCCTTGGCAACCCGGTCAGCAGCCTTCGGCGGAGCAGACCGGTCCGCAGAACCCGGCGCCGGGCCAGCAGTAACCGCCTCCGCGCCTAGCGCATAACTGGAGTCGCACTTGCCCGCCGGGCCGCCACGCGCCCGGCGGGCAAGTCGCGGGATTCGTTGCACTACGGACACAGGTCCGTAGGGCAACCACCGTTTCTACGCTTCGATCTGGCCCGCAAATCGGCGTTCGATGCTGGCGCGTGCGGTTGCGGGCAACACAATGAGGCCGTCAAGTTCCTTGCACGCGCGGTCATACGCCCGCCGACGCTCCTGCGGCGTCGCCCCGGAGTCCGACGCGAGCCGCATCAGGCTCTGGGCGCGCGCAAGCCGCTGCTGTCCCTCAGCCGAGAAGTCGCTGCGGCGTCTCCGGATGGCTTCGGCCTCAGCCGCTTCGAAAGCGGTCGCGTAATCCTGGACCGCCTCGCGGTATTCCAGCTGGGCGTCCCGGTCGGCGACGAGATCTTCAACCCTGACCGGCCGCAGCATGTCGGCGCGCAGCTTGGCCTTGTGGAAACCCATCGTGAGGGGGTCTCGCATGTCGGTCATCATCGGGAAATCGAGAAGCTTGGCGATGTCGATTTCGTAGTCCAGCCAGCGCGTGTCCGTGCGGCTATGCACTTCGACGCATCGCGTTATCTCCCGTCGACGCGCGGCTTCGTCGCCGTGGGCGCGTGCGGGTGTGTGGGCGACCGCCATGTTGGCCTGATCTATTACCGGGTCTCGTTCGAGTCCTGGTGTGGCGCGGCGCTCGGTGGCGGCCGACAGCGCCTTGAGCCCGGCGACGACCACGCCGCCAAGGAGCAAGATCACCCACCAGAACTCCGCTAACCGAAACAGCACACCCACAATGCCAGGATGCCACCGTGAGCGAGCGGCGATCTGATCCCGTAAGAGATGGGACGATCAGCGCGACTCCCACAACAACGCCGCCGACAAGGCGAAAAGGCTTGAGCAAGCCACCAGCAGCACAGTGCTGGTAATCATCCGTCGACCTCCTCTCCCCCAATTGACCGGGTTACCGGCCACTCGCGATCTAAACCGAACTCAATAACATTCTGCGCGCGCGCCGGTGCGGTATCCAGCGAATTAATGAGCACAGCCAACCATCCTCGGATCGTGCCTGCGTGAGGGCGATCTGCCGGTCAACCCACACCCGGCGTGTGGCGAAGGTGCGGTGCGCTTCATGCGAGGGCGAGATCAGCGCCCCGATGTCAGGTCCTTGGCCTCTTTTGCACATGTCGTGACAGTGGCAGGCTGGAATACCGGATCACGGATGCCGTGCGGCGCCAAAAGCGTTGAACCGTGTCGGTACGGCTTGTGACTGCCGCGTCCGTACCGAGGACCCGAAGCTGGCGACAGAGATTTCCGGAAAGGCAGTGCAGGTGGCGCTGGGTGTCTCGGTGACACCCATGAGGCTTCGTGCGGTTTTGGTCAACGGCGAAAACGCCGACGGAGTCGTGCTCGACCACGACATCGTCGACCCAAGCGTCACCGGGGGCATTGCAGCCGTCAGCCCCGCTGATTCCGTCGTGGCGGCGGTGCTGCGAGCGCGGGCTGACGCGGCTTCCGCCGACCACCGACTGGTGGCGACCGGGGTGGTGTGCAGCGATCACGTCGAGGCGGCCACCCTGTGGGACGCGTTGGTGGCGCAGCGCATCGACGACGATGTGATGCTGGTCTCGGAGATCCAGGCGGCGATCGCCTTGGCGCAGGCCGTCGGCAGAGCGCTCGACTACGGGACCACCGCGCTGATGTGCATCGAGCGCGACACCGCCGCGCTGGTGGTCGTCGACACCGCCGAGGCGCCCCTTGTCAGCGCGCTCACCCGAAGCCTGCACAGCGCCAACGCGATGGCCGTACTGACCGAGATGGCCAGCAGCCTGGACGAGCTTGACCCGCGACCGGACGCGTTGTTCCTTGTCGGCTCCGGTGTGGATGTCAAGGAGGTGGCGTGCCATCTGCAGTACATGGTCCCGGTCCCGGTCAGGGCGCCCGGGTCGCCAGAATTGGCGGTTGCCCGCGGAGCAGCGCTGGCCGCTGCGAACGCGCCAACAGTTGCGTCGACCGTTGGCGCGGCCTATTTGGACGCACCCGAAGGCTCAACCGCCCCCGATGTGGATTTCGCGTTCGGCCTTCGCGGCAACCAGCTGATCGCCGCCGGCCTCGCCGGTCCCGCTGTCGGCGCGGCGGACCTCGGCGCTTCGGACGCCATGGCGCATCCCTCTGAGGCATACGAAGAGCGCAAGCCGTTCCGGTTGGCGAGCAGCGCCGCGGCCGCTGCCCTCGTCTTCGGTGCGATGGCGTTGGTGACCTCACTCGGCGTTGTCATTCACCAAACCACCCCTGAGCGCCCCAGCTTGGCCGCGCACGCCGTGCACCCGAACGCGTTGGCGCCTCCGGTGGTGCAGATCCCGCAGCGCACCGGCCCTCCGCCCGCGGCCCAGCCCGTTCCCGCACCCCGGGCGTCGCCGCCGCCTCCGCAGCCTCAGGTCGGTCCATCACCGAAGCCGCTGCAACAGGTACCGCCTGCGCTGGCGGCGCAGGAGCTTTCGCCGCCGGCCCCGATGCCCTTGGGGACACCTCCAGGGCTACCACCGGCTCCGATCATGCGGCCCCCGGTGCCGGGGCTGCCACCGGTGCTGCTGATGCACCGGCCACAATACGGCGGCCCGCCGGCGGTCGCGCCGCGGTGGTATCCGGCTCCGCCGCGAGCACAATGGCCACCGGCACCGCAATACCCCCCGCAGTGGGGGCCGCCGCGCGGACCCGATCGCCCCGACTACGGTGACTCCGAGCGGCCGGGCCCGCGGGGTTCGTACGGCAGGCATGGATCGCGCTGGTTCTGGCCGGGCGACTAGCCGCCAGCCGGCCTCGAACGGGCTGGCGCTGAATCGATTAGAGGGTTTCGTCGAGTTGGCCGAGTCTGTCGGTCAGCCGCAGGTTCTCGGAGTAGTCGACCGGGCAGGAGATCATCGAAACGCCGTCGTCTTCGAGCGCGGCCTTCAGCGTCGGCAACAGTTCGTCGGCGGCTCTGATCCGATATCCCTTGGCGCCGAAACTTTCTGCGTAGGTAACCACATCGGGATTGGTGAACCCGACGTAGTAGTGATCACCGAGTTCGAGGTCCATCTTCCATTCGATGAGGCCGTAGCCGCCGTCTTCCCAGATCAGCACTACCAGCGGTATATGTTCGCGGACGGCGGTTTCGATCTCTTGCGAATTCATCAGGAATGCACCGTCGCCCATCACCGCCAACACCTTTACATCGGGACGGGCCAGCTTGACGCCGAGCGCCCCGGGCAACGCAAACGCCATGGTGGACAAGCCGTTCGAAATCAAGCAGGTGTTGCGTTCGTAGGTCGGATATAGGCGTGCCATCCACATCTTGACCGCGCCGGTGTCCACCAGCACGACGTCGCTGCGGTCCAACGCCGCGCGGGTATCGGCAACGATCCGTTGCGGCGCAAGTGGGAACCGCGAATCTTGTTGCCCGCGCGTGAATTCTTCGGCCAGCAGGCCAGCGCCGGGCGCGGCGGCGTCGGATGTGAAGCGGTGCCCGGCCAGCGCCTCGGACAGTGCGTCCAGCGATGCGCCGATATCGCCGATGATCCCGACGTCCACCGAGTAGTGCGCGTCGACCTCGGCGGGGAAGCGATGCACGTGGATGATCTTCTTGTCCCCGTTCGGATTGATCCGCACCGGGTCGAACTCCTGCAATTCGTAGCCGACCGCGACGATGGCGTCGGCGTCGTCGAATCCGAAGTTGACGTAGTCATGGCGCATGAACCCGATGGTGCCGATGCTGTTCGGGTGGTCGTCGGGCATCACGCCCTTGCCGTGGAAGGTGTTGGCGACAGGCACCCCGAGCGCCTCGGCGAACCGGATCAGGGCCGCGGTCGCGTCGCCGCGGGCGGCGCCGTGCCCGGCCAGCACCACCGGCCGCTGGGCATCGCGCAGGATGGCAACCGCGCGACGTACCTGGTTGGGTGATGGCGCCTCGGGCCGAACGACGTTGCGCGGCAGCGGCGACAGCCCGTAGTCGGCCTCGTCGGCGTCGATGTGTTCGGGTACGGCCAGATACACCGCGGCGGGGCGTTCGGACTCGGCGAGCTTGAAGGCCTTGCGAAACATTTCCGGTATCGCCCGCGATGTCGGCACGCCGTCGGCCCACCGCGTGATGGGACGAAACATCGCCACCAGGTTCACGTACTGGTGCGATTCCTTGTACTCGCGGTCCTGGCCGACCTGCGCCGAGATGGCCACCAGCGGCGTGCTGTTCGTGGTCGCATCGGCCACCCCTAGCTGCATGTTGATCGCACCCGGGCCCAGGGTCGTCGACACCACCGCGGCCCGGCCGGTGACGCGGCCGTACATCTCCGCCATGAACGCCGCCCCTTGTTCGTGGCGGGTCAGCACAAAGCGGATTTTCGATTCCGCCAACGCCTGAACGAAACGAATGTTCTCCTCTCCCGGTATCCCGAAAACAAATGAAACGCCCTCAGATTCCAGACACCTGACCATCAACTGTGCCGCGGTGCTCATCGGGGACCTCCATCCGTATCGCTCAGACCCGTCCGGGACGATCATCCCCTCACCATCGGTGCTCAGGGGACACCCCGCTCCGTTCGGGGCATTCTTCGCGCGTCCGAGCCGATCGGCCGCCGAATGCGTATGGATGCGCCTACGCTGCTTCCACAGGGGAAGCCATGACCGCACCGCCGCTGCCACCTGGCTGGTATCCCGCCCCGTCCGGCGCGCCGGGAAAGCGTTATTTCGACGGCCGCGGATGGACCGTGTATCTAGCCGACCCGCCCGCTGCTCAGCGCGCTCCGATCGCCCCATGGCCCACGCGACGCAGGATTCCGGTGTGGGGCTGGATAGCGATGGTTGTCGTGCTGGTCATCGTCGCGATCGTCGCGGATCGCTTGGCCGAAAGTGGAAGCCAACAGGCGGCGTCCCCGCCGCCCACAACCTCCTCGACATTGGCTGCACCACCCTCCACGCAGCCGTCGTCGGGGGCGCCCCCGCACTCGCAGCTGGTTGATATGACACTGCCCGCCGGCTCGACACCAACCGGTGGCCAGCCTGTTCCCGGAACCGAAATGTGGCACGTTCCCCTACCGATCCCCGACACGGTGGCGAACCTGCGCCCCCAGCTACCGATAAATACTGCCTACAACGGGCCCCTGG
Source organism: uncultured Actinomycetota bacterium (assembly GCA_963811535.1). GTDB lineage: Bacteria > Actinomycetota > Actinomycetes > Mycobacteriales > Mycobacteriaceae > Mycobacterium. The sequence goes on from CAWERF010000007.1 coordinate 1,074,176, forward strand.
TGCGCGGAGAGCATTGCGCCAAGCGACGGCATCACTCGTTGGACCTGGGGCACAGCCCAAGACCTTCTCCTGATTGAGGTCGGACCCTATTACCCGAGCATCGAAGTTCGTGGCCCAGGCAGCCAAGTCACGATCAGCCGCCATCCCGACCGCAGCGGTGTCGGATGCAGCTAGCCGCTGTCGGCGAGCACGTATGCCTCGACCGACTGACGATGCCCGCGGAGGTCCAATGTCCGCAGCGGCGCGTGTGCTGCCCGGCTGTCGGCGACCCCGCCAGCGACGAGTAACTCTCCCGCTGCGGCGTGTTGCTGCATTCGGGCGGCGACGTTAACGGTGTCGCCCAGTGCGGTGAAGTCCACCACCGCCTCCCCGATGTTGCCGACGTACGCGATGCCGGCGTTCACCGCGGCGCCCAGCTGAAGCCACGGGCCTTCCCTTGCGCCGTATCCGACCGCGCGCAGCAAGTGCGTCCCCGCCTCAACGGCTCGGCTCCGGTACGCCGGGCCGCTGATGCCCCGAACAAAGATCGCCATCACCTCGTCGCCGATGAGCTTGTCGATGACCGCGTCGTAGCGCAACAGGGTGCGCGTGGCGGCGATGTAGAACCGGTTCAGCAGTGCGGCATAGTCGGCCGCACCGGCGTGCTCGCCGAGGGCGGTGGAACCGCGTACGTCGGCGAACAAGACCGCGATATCGACCTCGGCTCCGCCTGGCGGAAGCGCATCACAGCAGCGGCTGCACAGACTCGGATTCTTGCGCGACGGGCTGAATCCCGCCGCCGCGAGGACGCGGCCGGCCAGACCGCCGAACGGGTTATTGCACACCTTGCAACGAGGCGCCGACGGCAGGTACCGAAACACGTGCCGCGCCTTGACCAAAGGCGCGTGACCTTCGGTGAGTAGCGTCCGCCATTCTGGCGAGGTGAAGTCTGTCGCCTGGCCCGTTGTGCGCGCTGTGCCGCTGTCGTCCATGTCGTCCTCGTTCATTCGCCCTGTTGCTTCGCCGCCGTCGGCGGCGTGTGAGCTCAGGCTAATGAGAAGGCGTGGCCGGGCGAATGGGGCAAATGCCCCAACTTCGACAGCATCGTCAGGACGTGGCCGTCGCCGACACCGGCTCGTCGCGCACGGGGCTGTAGGCGGTGCCGCGCGGCGGGCGCTGCCACAGGGTGCCGCCCTGTGCGCTGACACCGGCGGCGATCAACTCCCGTTTGAGGATTTTGTTAGTCGCCGTGCTCGGCAGGTCATCGTTGATACGGACGAAGCGCGGCCACGCCTTCGGCGACAAGTCGGGTTGGGCGGCAAGGAACTCCCCGAAATCCGAAGGCTCCACTGAGGTTCCGTCACGGAGCACAAGGGCCGTCATCACTTGGTCGCCAACCCGCTCGTCGGGCACGCCATAGACGGCGACCTGCCTGACCTGCGGCAGTCGTTGCAGGATTCGCTCGATCGGCGCGGACGCCAGATTCTCGCCGCCCACCCGCATCCAGTCGGCGTTGCGGCCGGCGAGATAGATCCAGCCGTCGACATCGCGGTAAGCCAAATCGCCCGACCAGTACATGCCGTGCCGCATGCGCTGTGCGGTCGCGGCCGGATCGTTGTAGTAGCCGGTGAACGGCCCCGCACCCTGGGCGTTGACGAGTTCGCCGACCGCCTCATCGAAGTTGGTCAGCGCGCCGCGTTCGTCGAACACAGCGACCGCGCACTCGGTGATGGTCGTCGGGTTGTAGATGCTCACCCCGGGGTAGGGTTTGCCGATCGATCCCGGCGGGGCGCCGTCCTCTCGGACGACGACTACGGCGAACTCGCTGGAGCCGAAGCTGTCGACCACGCGGCAACCGAAACGCCTTGCGAAATCTGCGATGTCGCGATCGGTTGCCTCGTTGCCGAATGCCATGCGCAAAGTGGTGTCGGCGTCGTCGGGGCGTTCAGGGGTGCCGAGTATCAACGCCAGCGGCTTGCCCACGTAGTTCATGTACGTCACGTTGTGGTGGCGCACGTCGGCGACGAAGCGGGACGGCGAGAATCGGGCCGGAACCATGGTGGCACCGCTGCCGACGGCGACCGCCCAGCCGGCGGCCACGCCGTTTGAGTGAAACAGCGGCATCGACAGGTAGCAGACGTCGGCGGCGGTGATGTCGAACTGACCGATAAGGCTCAAACCGCAGAGAATCGCCATCCCGTGGGCGAACCGGACCGCCTTGGGGTCACCGCTCGTGCCGGAGGTGAAGATCATCATGAGGGTGTCAGCGGCACTGACCTCGCGGTGCGGAACCAGCTGTGGCGCAGCCGCCGTCGCCTCCGCGTACTGCGGTCCGTTCACGTCGAGAACGTGAATCCCGGTGAGTTCTAGGCCGTCGAGCAGCGGCCGGTGCTCGGGGTCGACCAGCAGGATCTGACAATCGGACCGTCGAATGTCGGCGACCAAGGCGGCTCCGCGCCGGGTGGTGTTGATTCCGCACAGAACGTAGCCACCCAGTGCTGCCGCGGCCATGGCGCGCAACATCGCCGGGGAATTGGTCAGCACAGCGCCGACGTGGAGCGGACGGGCGGGGTCGGCGAGCGTGATCATCGCGGATGCCTCCGCCTCGGCCTCGGCCAGGTGCTCGCGCCACGTCCAGGTCCGCTCGCCGAACGCGACCGCGGTGCTGTCGTCGCCCATCCGCTGCCGCAGCAGCTCCTGAACCGTCTCCGGCACCGTCTCACTCCTTGGTCAGCTGCGTTGATCGTGTCGTGAGCACCAGCCCGGCGTAGTTCTGGCGGGCCACGTCATCACAGTGTCTGCGGTAGGCGCCGAACCCGCCGACATAGGGCATGAAGATGCGTTTCTTGCCTTCGATGTTGGTGCCCAAGTACCACGAGGAGCGCGCTCTGGGGAACAGTGTCTGCTCAGCGACCTCGGCGACGTGATCGGTCCACCGGCGGGCGGCGTCGGCGCGGGGCTCGATCTCGGTGACGCCCAGCCGCTGCGCGGACAGGATGAGGGCGACGACCCAGTCGACCTGGACCTCGGAGTGCAACACCATGTTGGCCAGCACCGAGGGGCTGCCGGGCCCGCTGACGGTGAACAAGTTCGGCAGCCTGGGAACCATCAGACCAAGAAACGTCAGCGGACCCTCTGCCCAGATGTCGCGCAGTCGGTCACCGGCAGGTCCCACCGGATCGATGCGGGCCAGAGCGCCGGTCATCGCATCGAATCCGGTGGCGAAGACCAGCACGTCGCAGGGATAGGTCGCATCGCTGGTGCGCACACCACCCGCGGTGATCGCGTCAATCGGCTCGCGGCGCAGATTCACCAGCCGGACGTTGTCTCGATTGAAGGTCTCGTAGTAGCCGGCGTCGGTGCAGATCCGTTTGGTCCCGATCGGGTGATCGACCGGGATGAGATCGGCGGCCACGACAGGATCCGCGACGATTTCGCGGATCCGGTCCTCGGCGAACTCACGTGCGATGTTGTTGGCTGCCAGATCGGCGTTCTGGTCGGGGAAAGTCTTGGCGAACAGCACGCCGCCCTCGCGCCAGCGCCGCCACAGAGCGTCAAGGCGCTCCTGCGGATCGGTGTCAACGGCGTTCTTGTGGTAGGTGCCGTGCGGCGTGCCCGCCGAAGCGTAGGCCGAGATCCGCCGGCGCTCGGGGTACTGCTCGCGGATAACGCGCTGTTCCTCCGCCGACCAAGGGCGGTTGGGCATCGGGATGCTGTAGTTCGCCGATCGCTGGAACACCACCAGGCTCTTGGCCTGCGAGGCGATGATCGGGATCGCCTGTATGCCCGACGAACCTGTCCCGATGAGGCCGACGTTCTTGCCGCGCAGGTCGGGATCCTGCTGTGGCCACGCGGCGGTGAAGTACACGTCCCCGGCGAAATCGTCGATGCAGCGGATGTTGGGGCGGTTCACCGCGGAGAGGCATCCCGTCGCGCACAACAGGAACCGCGCGACGTGCGTCTGGCCGGCCGCGGTGTGCACGTGCCAGTGACCGCTGTCGTGATCGAAGGCGGCGCCGACGACATCGGTGCCGAATCGATAGTGGCGGCGCAGATCGAAGCGGTCGGCCACGTGCCGCAGATAGGCCAAGATCTCGGGTTGCGCGGCGAACCGCTCGCTCCATGTCCACCTCTGCTGAAGCGCTTCGTCGAACGAGTAGGAGTAATCGACACTTTCGACGTCGCATCGGGCGCCTGGATAACGGTTCCAGTACCAGGTCCCCCCGACATCGGGTGCTGCCTCGATGGCCGTCACCGACAGGCCCGCCGACGTCGCGCGATGCACCGCGTAGAGCCCGGCGAAACCCGCGCCGATCACGATCACGTCGGTCGAGAGCGGCCCGGTCACCGTGACGGCCCCACCGACTGGCTCGGGCTGAGCAGGTGCCGCAGATCGTCGCACACCAGGTGCTGGGCCGACGCGGCCGGACCGAAGGCCTGGATGCTCATGAAACCGTGGAACAAGCCGGGAAAATCACGGTGCACGACGCGCACCCCGGCGCTGCGCAACTGGCGCGCATATGCGCATCCCTCGCTGTGCAGCGGATTGAGCCCTGCGGTGACGATCACGGCGGGCGGTAGACCCGCATGCGAATCAGTGCGCGCAGGCGCGACCAGGTAGGGCGGGTCGGAAAGCCGTTCGCCGACGAGGTATTGGCGCCAGTACCACCGCATGGCGGCGCGAGTGTTGAAGTATCCGGCGGCGTACCGCTGGTAGCTCTCGGTCTCGAACGACGGATCGACCGGGTAGAGCAGCAACTGGGCGGCGGGTCCGCGGACCCCCCGTTCGCGGCACAGGATGGCGGTGACCGCCGTCAGGTTCGCGCCGGCGCTGTCCCCGGCTATCGCGGTCCGCGCCGGGTCGATGCCCAGATCGTCAGCGTGTTGCACGGCCCAGCAGAACGCCGCGAAGGCGTCCAGCGCGGCCGCGGGTGCGCGATGCTCGGGGGCGAGCCGGTAGCCGACCGAGACGACGACGGCCTGGCTGGCGCGGGCCAGGGCTCGGCAGAACCCATCGTGGGATTCGATGTCACAGAAGACGAATCCGCCGCCATGGCAGAGCACGACCGCGGCGCGATCGTCGGTCGCCTCGCCGTGCGGGTAGTAGATGCGCACGGGGATTGCGCCGGCCGGGCCGGGGACCGTGCGGTCGGCGGTGCTGTGGACGTCGTTCAAATTGGCGGCGGGCACGCGCCGCTCGGCCACCGCGGCGCGGGCCTGCGGGCCGGTCATCTCCTCGACGCGGGGAAACCCGGCGTCCAAGACACGCATCATCGCCTGCACGCCGTCGTCCATGTGGGCCTCCGCCCTCACGATGGGGACTATAGCCATTGGGTCGGCCGGCGGTGTCGCGCCGGCGGATAGGCGCGGGTCATGCGGGCCGGTAGCGCAGCAGGGTGATTCCCGTATCGGGCAGATCGCAGAACACCGGCCGCACCGCCATGCCGATCCGGATGTCGCCCGGGTCCACCTCGACCAGCTCGGTGCTGATCCTGGGGCCGACATCCCACTGCACCACCGCCAGGAGCTGCGGCACCGCGTCGGCCCACGGCGGTCCGGTCGGTCGCCGCGCAACAGTGTAGGTGTACAACGTTCCCGTTCCGTCGATCTCGCGCCATTCGAGGTCGTCGGCCAGGGTGCCCGGGGCCAGGGTGCGCGGATAGAAGACGTAGCGTCCCAGCGACTGCGAATACTGCACGACGATCCGGTGCTGCCTCAGCCCGTCCCAGAAGGGCCGGGAGACCGGGGTGGGCTCGGGAACGGGGCGGGGCTCGCTGAACGGCTCGCTCATCGCTAGTCTCCTCGCAGGATCAATGCGACCTGCTCGCTCATGATGCCGCCGTTGCCGGTGACGAACGCGGTGTGACAGTTCTGCACCTGTGCGTCGGCGGCTCGGCCCATGATCTGCCGTGCACCGTCGACGACATGGTGCATGCCGCCGGCCATGCCGGCCTGACCGAACGACAGTTGACCGCCGGCGGTGTTGAGCGGGAAGTTGCCGCGGTACGTCAGGTCGTGGTCGGTAATCCAGCTCATTGCTTCGCCTTTGGCGCAGAACCCAGCGTCTTCGAGGGTCATCAGCACCGTGATCGTGTAGCAGTCGTAGATCGAGGCGACGTCGACGTCGGATCGTGTCAGGTCCGACATGGCGAATGCCTTGTCCGCGGCACGCGCGATCGGCGTGCGCAGCAGGTCGTCGGCGTAGGTCGGGGTCTTGAAGGCGATGTGTTCACCGAACCCCGTGATCCACACCGGACGGTTGCGGGCCCCGCCGGCGACGTCTGCGTTTGCGATCAGGACGCCGGCGCCGCCGTGCACGCGCATGACCGTCTCGAGCATGTGGATGGGGTCGGCGATCATCGGGCTGTCCAGGACGTCCTCGACACTGATAGGACTGCCGTGGAACACCGCGCCCGGATGGGCACAGGCGTTGGTTCGTTGGTCGACGGCGATCGTGGCGACGGCGGCGGGGTCGTAGCCGAACTCCGCGGCATAGCGCTGGGCAATCTGCGCGTACGGCGCGTTCTGGCCCACGTTGCCGTAAGGGATCTCGAACTCGGCCTGCGGTGACCCATAGGTGTTGGCTGACGCGCCGTACCAATCGGGTACAGGCGGTGGACGGCGCTGCGACCGCGGCAGCCAAGTCGATCCGGGTACCACGGCCAGCGCTGCGTCACACGCGCCGAGCTCGACGGCGGCCGCGGCACGCCACACCATTGCGGCGGAGGTGGCCCCGCCGAGGTCGACGCGTTCGCCGAAATCCAGAGGCAGCCCAAGATATTCGCACAGCGTCGCGGGCGCGAACATCGCCGATTCGGCGATGCCGTGGGTGAGGAGGCCGTTGACGCACGCGGGATCGACCCCGGCGTCCTCGATGACCGCCTTCGCCAGCAGTGCGTATTGGTCGAGGGTGAACAGTTGCGGCCGCGTCGGGCGGCGTTCGGCGGGCAGTTCGGCGATGCCGATAATCGCGGCCTCGCCGCGCAACCCCGTCACCGGGGCGCCCCGCGGCGCGGAAGCTCGACGGTCGCGGTGCCGGGCATCAGCACCGTGGTATCGCGCCGGCCGGCGATGTCGAGGTCCACCAGTCCCCTACCGTCGCCGGCGAGGCGCTTGCCGGTCACGACGCCGCCGAACGTGAGGACCTCGCCGGGGTAGGCGATCGCCCGATTCTGCACCGAATACGTCAGCAACCGGCCGCGTCCGCCGATCCAGTCGGTGACGGCGCGGGCGAGCAGTGCTGCTTGCAGCGGCCCCTGGACCAACACGTCGTCGTAGCCTTCCACCGCTCGCGCCCACTCCTTGTCGTAGTGGATGCGATGTCCGTTGTAGGTGGCGGCGCTGAAGAAGAACATCTGGGTTTCGTCGACGGTGACGGTCAGCGGCGGAATCTGCTCGCCGGCCTCGACGTCGTCGTAGAACACCTGGTCGCCGGTCATGGCACTTCCTATGGTCGCGCCATCATCGACGTCGACGCGTCGGCGAGCAGGTCATGGTGCTGGTTGCGGTACACCGTGTGCCAGGTGACTAGAACGAATCTGCCTGAGCGACCTTGCTTTTCAACGATCGACTCGACGGTGCGAACCATTTCGATTTCGTCCCTGTGGTAGGCCGGCAGGTGAAACGTGAAGCTCTCGCCGCCGGCCATCCGCTTGGGGGCACGGGGAAACGCAAGGCTGCCTGAGACCGCGCCGGACGAACCATCCGGTCGCAACCCCTGCAGGGATGTCACCCCGAGCACGGCGTATTGCAGATACAGCGGTGGGCAGATGATGTCGCGATAGCCGTTGGCCCGGGCGTAGTCAGGGTCAAACCACAACGGATTGTGGTCACCGACGGCTGCGGCCCAGCGCTGCCATTCGCGCCGGTTCACCTCGCCGGTCGCGGTGGCGGCGACGGTGCCCACTTGTGACGCCGATTCGGCGTCGACCAAAGTGTCCTCACTCACCGGTGTCCCCTTCCAGCCATGATGCGGCGACGTCGGCTCCCCCACCGAGCGTCGACAGGACCCTTGCCCGTTCGGACCACAGGTGCAGATCGGTCTCGGTCACGTATCCCATCCCGCCGTGCAGTTGATGGGCGTCCAGGGTTATCAGCTTGGCTGCCGTCGCCGCGTGCATGCGCGCGACAGCGGTTTCCCTGGTCGCGGTGCGGCCCCGCCCGATCCAGAAGACCGCCGAGTGGGCGGCCAATCGCGCTGCGGCCAAGGCGATGTGCATGTTGGCGATCAGATGTTGGGCCGCCTGGAACGACGCGATCGGCCGTCCGAACTGCTTGCGCAGCTTGGTGTAGTCGACGGTCCGGTTCAGTACCGCCTGCCCGATCCCGACCAGGTCAAACGAGCCCAATGCCACCGCCGCGTTGGCCAACCGGCGCAGCGCCGGCTCGGCAACCCCGGTGTGATCGTCGCCGTCGAGCAACGCGTTGTCGCCGGTGACAGCCACGTCGTTGAAACGCACGTTGAATGCGCGGTGCCCGCCCATGACCGCGAGCGGCTCCATACTCACGCCGGCGGCGTCTGCATTCACGATGAAGACCAGCGTGCGTTCGCGTTTCGCGTCGGCGGCGGAGACGACGATGAGGTCGGCAACATCGGCGTCAGCGACGAAGTCGGCGGTGCCGTTGAGCCGCCAGCCACCGGTTGGGTGGGGTGCGGCGTGCAGGACAGCCGAGACATTGGCGGCGTCGCGGGCACTCCACAGTGCGGTCGTGCCGCGAACCTCGCCCCTCACCAGCGGCGGCAACCACTCGGCGCGAACATCGGGGCGGCCGAGCTGATCGATCGCCAACGTGGCTTGGACGGTGCTGCTCACCGCCGTCGGGCACAGCGCGCGACCGGCCTCGAGGTAGAAGACCGCAAGATCGTCCAGCGATCCACCGGAGCCGTTGTAGTCCTCCGCGATCGTGAGCCCGAAGACACCGCCGTCGGCGAGCGCCTTCCACAGCGACGGCATGGTCCGATCGGCCTCGGATTCACGTAGTGCGCGCGCCAGACTCGGTGGGCATTCTGCCGACAGCAGCCCGCGTAGCATCGAGCCGAGATCGCGCTGTTGCGCGCTGAGCATCGCTTTCATGGGTGCTGCGTCCTTACCGTCGGCCGCATGCAGATACGGCGGCGCGCCGCGCGAAAACCCTTAGCGCCCATAGGAGGGCATCCCGTGGCCGCGTTGGGCGATGACATCGCGTAAGACTTCGTTGGTGCCGCCACCGAACCGCATCAATGGGGCGGCCCGGTAGAGACGTTCAAACTTTCCCGCCAGTGGCGCGTGCGGGCTGCGGTGTGCCAGTAGACCGTCCGGGCCGAGCAGATCGATGGCCAAATCGGCGATGCGCTGGCGCAGCTCACTGCTGAAAATCTTCTCGACGCTGACCTCCACGGTGGGAATGATGCCGCTGTCGAGCATCGAGGCGGCCTCGTAGCCCATCAGCGTCGCGACCTCGACGTCGGCTTCGGCCTGGGCAAGGCGTCGACGGAAGGCCGGATCGCGCAGGGGCACGGATCCGTCGCGTAGCGGGCCGCGGGCAAGTTCGCGCAAGTCGTGCACCGCCCGGCATAGGTCGCCGGCATTGGTCAGCGCGCCCCGTTCCAGATCGAGAGCGCCGGTGATGTAGGTCCACCCGTGGTTGACCTCGCCGATCAGGTTGCCGACTGGGACCCGCACATCGCGGAAGAACACCTCATTGGTGCGATACCCCGACCACGCGTATAGCGGGCGGATCTCCACGCCCGGGTTGTCGATGGGCACGATGATCACCGAAATCCCTCGGTGCCGCGCTGCGGCCGGATCGGTACGGACGCACAGCCATTCGTGCGTCGCGCGCTGTGCGCCGCTGTTCCAAATCTTCGAACCGTTGATGACCCATTCGTCGCCGTCGCGGACCGCGCTGGTGCGCAGGCTGGCCAGGTCGGTCCCGGCCTCGGGCTCCGAATAGCCGACGGCACAGATCATTTCACCTCGGGCGATCGGCGGCAGCCACTGCGTCTTGTTCTGTTCGGTGCCATGCCGCATGATCATCGGCGCCACCGATGTGACCGTGAGGTCGGGACCCGGGACACCCCAGTACTCGAACTCCGTCATCAGCAGGTGCTGATGGATCGCGCTCAGCCCCAGGCCGCCGTACTCCTTGGGCCAATTCAGGCCGAACCAGCCCTTCCCGCCGATCTTGCGACGAAACTTCGCTACCTCCCCGCCGGCGAACTCGAGACCATGCTCGGCCAGCTCAGACACAAGGGCGGGTGTGACGTTCTCCTGGAGGAACAGGCGCACTTCGGCCAACCAGGCTTGTTGGGTGTCGTCGAGCTCGAAATTCACGACAAATCACCCTAGCCGCCGATGGTTCATAAAGGCCTGTTCCCCGCAGAAACCAGGCCGGCGCTTGGCAGTCCGAGTGCAAACTCGTCATGCAGGGGCGCTGGCAACGCATCGGGGCAAAGCCAGCCCTATACGAGACAGAGGACCAGACACGATGCTGCTACCCCTGGCCGACGAGCCGTTCACCGCGCCCGCCGACCGCGACATGTATCCCTCGGAGCGCCGCGAATTCGTCCGCACCCACCGCACCTGTGTCTTCGGCTATCGCCGCCGCCACGACGGCCCATCCATGTCCGTCGTGTATTACATCCCCACCGACAGCGACGACCTCCTGGTCTCCACCATCGCGGGCCGGGGCAAGGCCCGGGTTGTGCAGCGCGACGGCAAGGTAAGCCTGTGCGTGCTGGACGAACGCTGGCCGTTCACCTATCTGCAGGTGTACGCGGACGCAGTTGTCGAGCGTGACCGCGACCTGACCGTCGACGTGATGATGGCGGTCGCCGGCCGGATGTCGGGTCAGCAACCGGGCGATGACGCCCGGCCCTTCGTCGAGGCGATGGCCGAACAGGAGGGCCGCGTGGTCATCCGCTGCCGGCCGTACGCCACCTACGCAACGCCACCCCGGCACCTCTATCGAAACGATCAACAAGAACAGATCACCCACTGGGTGTCCGGCACCGTCACATGGGACGCCCCCGACCCCACCTAGCAGCTGTCCGGCGGCCTCTCCTCCGGCGACCAGGTGCTGAGCTTTCCGTAGCCGGACCCAACCGAACTCACGCCGGAACCCGCGCCTCGATCGTGCTCGCGATCGAACTAGCCTGATTGCTGATCGTCGGACCGCAGGCAGACACGTCGATGATCAGGTTGTTATCGACCGCGAGGGCGCGCTGACACTGCCGGCCGCCGTCACCGCTGCGGCTCAGCGGCATGGTGAGCTCGGTGTCGGCCTTGGTGAGACTGCCGAATGTCAAGGTGGTCTCCGGAAAGCCGGTGGAGGTCATGTTCACCCGGTGATTGCTGCAGCCTGACCACCGGCCCGCCGACTCGGCAAAGAACTTCTTGGCAGCGTCTGCGGATGGGTACGACACCACCGCTTGTACGACGAGCGAATTCCAGTTGCCGCTGTCGGGCTCCAGCAGCACTTGACCGCGCATACCGGTGAAGCCGCTCGGCCCGTAGATCGCGGTCTCACCGATTTGCCAGATGCCGAGGCAGTTGATATTCGGCAGCAGGAGGCGGTGATCGGTCGGCGTGCTGAACGACTGATGGGGCGTCATCATCGTGCCCATCACCGCGCTGATATCGCCGACGCTTGGCAACAACCCGTCGAGCGCGGACGCGGGCACTGGCTTCGATGACGACGGATGAGTGGTGGTGGCACCGCTCGAGCACCCCGCCACAGCGATGCCAGCCGCGATTACGGCCACTGCATGTCGGAACAAACATCCTCCTCGGGTCAGCTGACTGTTCGTGACCGAAGTTAACGACGGGTGACGCAGCCGCGACCGGCCTTGCGGAGGCCGGTTACTCGCACGTTAACTTCCTGGCCGAGGCGCGCGCAGTGGGCGGCATACGGGCGTGTCTTGAGGTGCTGCCCTCGCACTGGCGCGTCGCTACACTTCGCCCGGTGAGAATGGAACGCACGAGATTGGCCGGCCAGGTCCTCTGGGCGACCGCTATCTCTGCACTCCTTCTAACGTCGTGCGGCACATCACCGCCGCTGACGGCACAGGACACGACACCCACACCCACGCCACCGCCGCCCGCACCGCAGCCTCCCACCGGCGCGTGGATCGGCGACGGCACCTACACGGTTGGCGTCGACATCAGTGTCGGTGTGTGGCACACGGATGGCCCACGGACCGAGCGCGCATACGACGCGGTCAACGACGTAATCAAAACGTCGAAGTGCGCGTGGAGGCTGGGCTGGCTCGACATCAAGTTTGGCGTCCCCATAATGATTCCAATCGCCAGAAGCGACGATTCAGGGCCGGCGAATGTTGACCTCGGCCCCCCGGGAGTCACCTTTCAAACCCAGGGCTGCAAAGTCTGGTACCAGCGCTAACCCCCGCGAGCGGGAGTGAGCTGTTAGGGCCAAAATGCCGCCGCAGCCGCAACCTTGCCGATCTGTCGGCCTCGTGCCGGAGCGGGGCGCTCGGACCGTAAACGGTTTGTCAAACTCCCGTAAAAACGCCCGCAGTCCAGTCGCCAATGGGCGACTGGACTGCGAAAATTTTGAATTCGAACAGTCGGGGTTCTTAGTCAGTCCTGCCACGGGAAGAAGTCATGCTCACCGCTGAGGCGCGCCTCCGTGAGGAGTTGCGTAACTACGCCGTTGAGTTACGGCAACTGGCCTACACCCTGCCCAATGGGGTGGGCGAGCACGATCTGCTTCGATTGTCGGAGCGGATGCGTGCTGCTGCCGACGAGGTCGTCCGCATGGGGGCTTACCCACCCAAATTTCCCTCAAGCTCCCAATGCGGGACCAATCACCCTGTTCCACGACTCTTGCATCTCCGATTCGAACAGGCCCCAGGTGTGGGCACCCTCGGGTCGGATCACGAACGTGATCGGGACGCCCGCCGCCTTCGCGGCATCAGCGAACTGCTGCGAGCAGTCCAGCGTGATGCTCTCGACCAGCTGACCACCGATCGGCGTGGGAAAGTCCGGCGGCAAATTGTCGACAGCGCCCACCGCGCCGGATGCCGCCGCCACGTACACGCCGACGCCCTTAAGCTTGCCGGCATTCTTCGACGGGTCGTGTGCTATCCACTCTGGACTGCCCTCCGGGCCCCACATGTTCGCGGCGTTGGCGCCGCCGCCGACTAACGTGATCGCGATTTGCTGGTACTGCTTCGGGTCGGATGTAGCGGGGCAACCGCTGTAAGAACCGGCCGCTCGATACAGTCCGGGCGCCTGAATAGCCAGATCCAGCGCAGCGCCGCCACTCATCGACAACCCGCCAATCGCGTCGCGGCCATTGGCTTTCAGCTCCTGGTTGATCACCGGAGGCAGCTCTTGCGTGAGATACGTTTGCCACTTGTTGCGGCCAATCGCGGGGTCGTCGTTGATCCAGTCGGTGTAGTAGCTGAACTGACCTCCAATAGGAGAGACGACATTGACGTTCTTGTTGCCGAAGAAGCCCTGAATGTCGGTGAGCCCGAACCACCCTTTGTTGTCCAGGCCGCCGTCGATTCCGTTCAGCAGATAGAAGACGGGCGCAGACGCGTTGCCCGGAGCCTTGTAGACGTCATTGACGATGACCCTGTCCATCGAGGGCGAATACACCGATATCTTCTCCCAGCGATCGTTGACGGGCTCCACGCCCGTTATCCGCGCACCTGGTGCGGGTTCCGCTACAGCGGCCGGAATCGATAGGAAAGGCAGTACCGTCATCAGCACGACGGCGAGGACACGGATACGGCTGTTCAGTTGAGTCACCGGCTGATTATGTACATAATCATTAGGCAACGAGCAGGACTTATACAGATTCACGTGTCGCCATTCTCACAGCGTGACGAACGCCGGGGACCTGCTCTGTCGACAATTGTGGTCAGCCCGCCTATCAACCTCCGCCAGCTCCGCCGATCGCCTCGATCTCGCATTTGATGCCGGGAGCCCGTGAGAGACGTACATCAGCGGAACCTCACTGACCGACACCAACTACGTTCAGCGCCAGCACACCCGCACATCAGATGTAGGTTTTTGGTCGGGCTGACAGGATTGAACCTGTGGCCGCCCAGCTCAGCCCGTCGCCCAAGAACGTGTCCGTCCGCGAAAATAGCGTCAGCGGCAACCCCGGTACGGGCTTACGGTCGGTGGGTGGGGTTAATCTGGTCCGACGGTATGGAGGGGTAGATGCCGGCGACGTCACCGATGCCAACTCTCTCGCAGATGCAGGCTTGGGTCACCGAGCCCCTGGAAACGGCCGCCAGCCATTGGACCAGCACCGCCGAGACATGGGAGCTTGCATTCACCACGGTGCATCGGGAGACCCCGCATCCGGGTGGTGTGCCCTGGCGTGGTGAGGCCGCGGATGCAGCGATGTTGCGGACGGGCACTGACCGACTTGCCGCGGTGGGCGCACGGGACTGTCTGCACAACGCGACTAGTGCTGCCCGTTACGGCGCCGAGGAGATCCAGGGTGCGCGCCAGTTGGCGCTGGAGGCGGTCGAGGAGGCCCGCGCCGCGGGGTTCAGCGCGGCTGAGGATCTGTCGGTCACCAGCCGTCAGGTCGGCGGGCCGCCGGCCCTGCAAGCCGCCCGCCAAACCCAAGCCCAGGCGTTCGCGGCTAACATCCGCAGTCGCGCGGCCGCGCTGGTGACCGTTGACGAGCAAGCGGCATCTCAGATCACCGCCGCGGCAGCCGGGTTGAAAGGACTGAGCTTCGAGGGAAGCTCCGCCCTGCCCGACGCTAATGCCGACAACCGCCCGCGCGCTGATGCCCTGTCCAGCCCGGACGATGTCATCGTCGGGCAGGGTTCAAATATCCGGGGCCGCGTCCAGATGGTCGACGACGGCACTGTGGCGCCCGCACCGGAGCCGCAGCCGCCCAGCACGGTGCCGCCGGAGATTGCAGCACCACCACCGGGGGCACCGTCGCCGCGTCCGGTTACCGGAGATCCCATCAGGTTGCCCCCTGCCCCCTCACCGCCGGTCCAGGTAATTGACGCCTCGCCACCAGACGACTCCGCACGACCGCCGTCTGGGGTGGGGTTCCCGAAGTGTTCTACGGAAGACAACTTGAAACACCTTGGCGAAATCGTTGCCGGAGTTTGCTTTTTGGTGGTTCAATCCCTGCGGACATCGCGAGCCTCGGCGCCGCCACTCCCGGGCTGGCTGGCGGCGCTTGGATGGTCTGGGACGGGGCAGACGAATTGAGGAAATGTAAATGATCTGGATTGCCGTCGTGGCCGTGCTGGCGGTGCTGCTTGGCCTGGCCAGCAGCACGGTGGTGAGGCGCCGCGCTGCGAATCCAGCGCAGGCCTCGCGGAATTGGCGCGTGTTTAACGCGTGCTGCATGCTGCTGGTCGCCGCGCTGCTGCTGTTCATCGGTATCACAGAAGAAGATCGCCGGTACCTGAACATCGGGATCGCAGCAGCCATGGTGATCATCGCAATCTGGCAGTTGCGCAATATAAAACGTCAAACGCGCGACATCTCGTAGCCTCTAGATATGCTGCGCCATCCGGTCGCGGTCGGCTGGCTGGAATCCGGCGTGCACATCAAAGCGGTTACCGACCTGCTCGGGCACAGCTCCATCAGCATCACCGGAGACGTCTACGGGCACACCACAGACGAAGCGGCACGCGGCGCTGTCGACGGCGCGGGTATCGAATTTTCTGCGGATTCAAGGGGTCAGTTGTTGACCCTGACCTGTGAAAAATCCACACTGAAGGTCACGCCGTCGGGGACATGGTCTCGGTCGAGCCCTCGCACGCGATGACGATGTTCTGGCACAACACGCGTTCTCATGGCACACCCCGGTTCACGGCATGAATGCTGGAGCGTAGCACCGTCAGCCAACAAGCGGCCCTGCTGTCGACGTATTCGCGCAGGCCGCGCTCGCCGAAAACGACTGGCGTTTAACGGATTATCTCAGCCACCAAGGGTCGATGGCGGCCACCAGGCGCCGGGCGGCGCGGTAGCGAGATCACGCTTTGGCACTCCGCTCGGGCGAAGCCCCGGACTTGGGAAAGTCCGCTACTGCCCTGGTGCTTGGCGCTTCGCTAATTCTTCGTCATTTCAATGCCTGCTTGAATGAACAAGCGTAGCGTCCAATCAGTCTGGAACCGCTGGCACACAGCCAGAACTTTAGCCAGGAGGCACACCAATGAGTCAGCACACGGCCGTAGTGAGCAAACGGCGTGCAGTGGGCCCTGCCCGGCGCGCAGGGGTGTTAGTGCTGGGCGCAGCGGCGTCGAGCGCGTTGGCGGTGGGGGCACTGGGTTCGGCCGGGGTGGCCAACGCCACCTGCATCTCAGTGAGCGGCTTAAACAGCGGCGGGGACTGCATAAGCACCATCGGACCCAACATTGCGGTCGGCATAGGCCAGGGCGCCACAGCGACCGCCGTTAATGGTGTGTTCGGCGCCGCGTTTGCGGTCGGCAACGGCGCCGAAGCGACCGCCACTGGTGCCGTTTTTGGCACCGCGTTCGCCCTGGGCACGGGCGCTATGACGAACATCACGGGCGTTGGCACCACCGCTGTCGCGCTCGGCCCCGGCGCCGAAGCGTACATAATTGGGAAGGGCAGTAACGTGGGTCAGGGCCCCACCGCCACCCAACCCGCGGTAGGTGACTTCGCCTTCGCGGCGGGTAACCAGGCGCTGGCTTTTGCAGGCCTGGGCGCCGGCGATGTCGCCATCGCGGTCGGCAACCCCGGCCCCAACAGCACACCTATCACCCCGTCCCTCCATCAAACCATTGCCGGAGTGAACGGCAGTCTCAGCAACGCCCTTGCGTTCGGTAACGGCGACTTCGCAGCGGCGGGGACGTCAACGGCACCCCCCCTGGTGGGGATCGGCGTGCTCAACAACGCGGTGGTTATCGGCAATGGCAGCGCCGCACTCGCAGGCAGCACAGCCACAGGCGCCTCGACGGGCAACGGCAAGTTGTCTGTCGCGCTTGGCAACAACAAATACGTCCACCACTAAATTTGGGGAGGCAAAACCTAAATTGGGGAGGCAAAGCGGCGCATGACGGGCGTCGAGCTAGCCGCCGTCGCTGGCGGCGCGACCGGCCACGAGGGCGACAGCGTTGAGCGCCTGGGGCGATCTGCTTGGGCACCCATCCATCGCGATCACCGGCAGACTTGCTGGAATCCCTATCCTGGACATTAATATTCACTCATCTAACTCCTAAGCCGGCTATGACCGCAGCTGCGGGAGCGTCCCGATCGCCGAGCTGCCCAACCCGACGATAGGTCTCCCCCCAATGCCCGGGCACGGCCCGATCGATGGCCTCGCCGGGGCGTTCGTTAATCATGATTCCCGGTGCAACGAAACGCTTTCCACGACCTTGAGTGCGGGCGAGCGCCACGCGCAGCGCCCGGCCCCCGGTGCGTAGATCGCCTTGTGCGAGACCCTCATCGGCTATTCATCCCGGCACTGCACGCGATTTCGTCTGCGATCCATCGGGTGTATGGTCAACACGAGAATTGATTCGTTGTCAACGGCGATCCGACCGTGAACCCGCACGAACAAGGTCAATGTGCGAACCGATTCGTTCCTCGCCGACGTGCCGCATGAGCCCGAGGTGGACCAGATCGGAATGTTGATGGATCCCTCGATCCTATACTCGCGCGTTCGGCTCGGCACCGGCCGGCGATTGGCCAGTCCGGTTCGGCTTAGCCTGGCTCCGCAGTTCGGCGGGACCGTCGCTGGTGCCTGGTGGCCGCGCGTCACGTACCTGGCACACGAACTGGCCGACCTCATCGATGCGGTGTATCAACCATCAGGCGCCCTCACCGATATCACCCTCAACTGGCCGTCGACGGAGGGCACGCCGGATCTTGATTCGGCGAGCTTCACTTCTCCAATGAAGAAAACATGACCACACAGCACGCACTTGCACGTAATGGCGCTCGTTGGTGTTCACGCCAGTGCGAATCTATTGATCGTGCCGTGCCTGACCACGAGCAACTTGGCCGTGATGGTGTTGCGTCGGGCCGCCAAAATGGCTATTTCCGATGCACAACAGGCCACGGAGACGTTTCGCGTCGCCGACTGCATTGTGCGCACTGCCTCTGCTGAACGTGCGATGTGTAACGCGATGGCGCTGAGGCGGTCGTCCTAGTGTGCCCAATGTTTGTTTGACCCACTGTGAGAGATGACTCGAACATAGAAAGGCACCCGGTGTCCACCAGAAGAACGCCCTCGACGGCGACCCGCCGTACACCGCCGGAACCGTCCCCGAACCCCAACGCCTCCGCGCCCAGCGAGCCAGCCCCGGTCGCGATCGGGTCATTAGTCTGCGATTTGGCGATGATTATCAGCGCGCTGGAAAAGCACGTGGCTGACATGAACTATTGCGGCACCGATGAATTCAACGCCCATAGCTTTCCCAGCCACCCGTTCGATGACGGTGCATACCAGATCCTCTATGACCTTGCCGAGAGGGTGCAGCAGCTCAGTAACGATCTCTACAGTACTGAGCAGGAGCGCGGAAGCTACGCTGCCCTGACCCCTGCTGAGCAGACGGAAAGGACTCATGAGCTAAAGCAGGCAACCGAAGACGCAAAGGCCGAGCAACGGACGCGGGCGGAGTGGCAGCACAGCGCCGCAGCTCGCGAGGCAGCTTGGGCGGCATTGCCGCCGGAGTCCACGGCGCCGGGCCGCTGCCGCGAGTCCGTCAAAAGGTGCGCAAAGTGCGGTGGTCGGGTCGACACGATTAACGGCATCCGTCGATGTTGGGTTTGCTTCAGGCGTGGCCAGGATGGCCGCTAGCGCGTACACCGGCGACGCTGCGACTAGCCCTACCGATCACGCCGACGTCGGTTTCCCTGTCCCATCAGCCGCAGGAAAGCTGCGGAACTCCAAGGAGTTTCGATTAGCTGGTATCAGGTGGTCGCGGTGTTCCATCCTGTCAGGCTGACCAACGACGTTTCTCGGCCGGGAAGTACGGAACCGCCCGCACAACGTCGCGACCGACAGGCACTCGCAGTCGGCCACGGTCCCCAATCCCTAGCCCAGATCACGCAGACACACCGGGAAACGCCCACGCTGGTGGTATTCGGGCGTCAACGCGCACCGTGAATGGATTGCACGCGAAGATGGACAAGGCCGGCGCCGCTGCAGCGGTCCGACCTCTAACTCCCCGAGTGGCTTCTACCGAAGCCCAGAGAACTACTCACGACCCTACAGCACGCTGACTGGGTGCCCACAAATCACGGCGAAGGTTCCTCCGGACTCCCCGGGCCGAACTCGCGGACGAGTTGCCGCAGCAGGGCGGCGTTCATCGGTCGTGCTGAAGCGGACACCGTGTGCAGGAGGCGTTGCGCCTCCTCCCCAGGACTCGAAGGAGACACCACGAACAACACCGCGTCGCGAGAATGCGTGCCCATCAGATAGATGACGTCGCGGAAAACCAACCGGTACGGATCAACTGAGATCATCGCGTTGCGCCGAATAATCCGCGCCGGCGCGGACAACCACACGCTTGGGTCGTAAACGACTCGGTGCACCGGGCCAATCCATGAACCGAAAACAGCAACCAGGTCGGGTAGCTCCGACCCCAGGTCGAAGCTTTTCGGCCACCAGGCGCCGTCGATAGCGCCGCGGGTGCGGTCACGTTCACACAGCGCTAATCGGGCTGTACTTGATGTACAGGAAGAGATATGTGCCAACGGCGACGCTCCCGTCGACTGTTTGTGCTATCGCAGACGGCAACCGGAGGGCGGCACTCGACAAACCCACGATAGGAACAGGATAACCCCAGTAACGGGCGGCACGATGGACGACTCGGTGAGGGCAACGCTCGACGCGTTCGCGGAACCGCAAACGGCCGGATCACTAAGACCGGCAACTAACCAATGCCGCCGTGGGATCCATCGTCAATCTGACGGACCCGGCGGGCTTCTCGGCTCGCGAGGCGGGTCAGCGATTGATCCGACTTCACAGCCCGCTGACGTTGGGACCTGCCAGCTTGCATCCAAAAGCATTGCCGGAGTGAATAATTCACAACTTAGCATGACGACGGCTCATCGGCTCACGAGGCTGGGTCGTCTGGAATAACGCTCCGTCAAGCCGCCGCTCTTCGGAGTTATGCCCGCAGAACAGGACAAGAAAGCATCTCCAGACCGCCGAGATATCGGTATGCGCCGCGCGTGCTTAAAGGCGCCCTGTGCGCGCAAGGCCTGCAAAGAGTCGGCACCGCACACGTTGATAAGGCCCGAAGTGGAGGCCCCGCGGTGGCTCCGCGACCATTTCGAGCTCTCGTGCACTGCGATTTGTCACCGCGGCCCGGCCGTCACGGCCTGAACACAATCCCGCCCCAATTGCTGCGGATGAGCTCGCCCCCGCGGTACCGTCAGACGCGGTTGATTCCCCAGCCTTCGGGACTCGTCACGGCGGCGATCTGACCTCCCTGCCGAAGGGGCTCCCGGCCCCGACGTACGCCGATAGTCCTGCATTGTGCTTTCTGGGCTGACCGGGGGGTCGCGTGTCTCGTTCTACGGTTATCGGCGCGCTGTGCTGCTTGTCTGCGGTCCAATCTGTACAGTCAGTGCGTTCGACACCATCTGGGGCGTACACGAGGGGGTCCCGCTCTTCCGCAGTCGTACCCCAGCGGCTCCTGCTGTATAGTTGCGCCCAATTTTCGCGCCCGGTCCCACCGATTCGACCATCGCTTCTCGCCGCACCGTCGCGGCGGAGCCGAAGGGATTGCCGTGAGCAGATTCACCGAGACGATGTATGCCAGCGCGATGACCAGTCGAAAGGGCATGGTTACCGGCGAGCCGATCGCCCCCGTCCGGCATACCTGGGGGGAGGTGCACCAGCGTGCCCGCCGCATCGCCGGCGGCCTGGCCGCTTCCGGCGTCGGACCAGGTGACGCCGTTGCCGTGCTGGCCGGCGCCCCCGTCGAGATCGCCCCGACCGCCCAGGGCATCTGGATGCGCGGCGCCAGCCTGACCATGCTTCACCAGCCGACACCGCGCACCGACCTGCAGCGCTGGAGCGAGGAGACCGCCGCCGTCATCGGCATGATCGACGCGAAGGCAGTCGTCATCTCCGATCCGTTCATGCCCGCGGCGCCGCTCCTCGCCGACCGCGGCATGCGGGTGCTGACCATCGATCGCCTGTTCGACAGCGGGCCGATCGATCCTGTCGACACCGACGACGGCGACCTCGCACTGCTGCAGTTGACGTCGGGGTCCACCGGATCGCCGAAGGCAGTCCAAATCAGCCACCAAAACTTCGTATCCAACGCCGAGGCCATGTTCGCCGGCGCGCAGGTCGACGCCGACACCGACGTGATCGTGTGCTGGCTGCCACTTTTTCACGACATGGGGATGACCGGCTTTTTGACCGTTCCGATGTACTTCGGCGTCGAGTTGGTCAAGATCACCCCGATGGACTTCCTGCGCGACACGCTGCTGTGGGGCAAGCTCATCGACAAGTACCAGGGCACGATGACCGCCGCCCCGAACTTCGCCTACAACCTCTTCGCCAAACGGCTGCGCAGGCAGGCCACCCCGGGCCAGTTCGATCTGTCCTCGCTGCGCTGGGCGCTGTCGGGTGCCGAGCAGGTGGAGCCCGCTGACGTGGAAGACCTGATCGAGGCGGGCCGACCGTTCGGGTTGCGACCGGAGGCGATCCTGCCGGCCTACGGCATGGCCGAAACGACCGTGGCGGTGTCATTCACCGAGTGCGGCACCGGCATGGTCGTAGACGAAGTCGACGCCGACCTGCTGGCCGTACTGCACCGAGCCGTCCCGGCAACCAGGGGCAAGACCCGGCGGCTGGCGACTCTCGGCCGTGTGTTGGAGGGGCTGGAAGCGCGAGTCGTCGACGAGGACGGGGGCGTGCTGCCCGCCCGCGGCGTCGGTGTCATTCAGGTGCACGGCGAATCGGTGACCCAGGGGTACACGACGCTGGCAGGTTTCGTCGCGGCCCAGGATGAGCAGGGGTGGTATGACACCGGCGACTTGGGCTACCTCACCGACACGGGCAGCGTAGTGGTGTGTGGCCGGGTCAAAGACGTCATCATCATGGGCGGTCGCAAAATCTACCCGACCGACATCGAGCGTGCCGCCGCCCGCGTTCCCGGGGTCCGACCGGGCTGCGCCGTGGCGGTCCGCCTCGACGCCGGGCACGCACGGGAGACGTTCGCCGTCGCGGTGGAGTGCGCGGCGTGGCAGGACCCGGCCCAGGTGCGCCGCATCGAACGTCAGGTAGCGCACGAGGTCGTCGCCGAATCCAATGTGCGGCCCCGCAATGTGGTCGTGCTGCAGCCCGGGACGATCCCGAAAACGCCTTCCGGGAAACTGCGGCGGGCACACGCCTTGGCACTCGTCAACTGAACATCTCGAGGCTTCTGCGCCGCGTAGCGAGTAAATTCGGTGCTCACCATGGCTGACTACGACGCCCAGCCCGGTCGCGAACCGCCAGAGCACCATGAACTGTCGCCCGCGCAACGGGAAGCGGACGAGATGGACTTGCATGCGGGACTGCGCGGGGTCGCCGGAATCGTGGCGGGTGCCCAGGGGGTGATCGATCTGCTCAGCGACGTGGCCGAGTTCGCGGCCCAGGCGATACCCGGCGTCGACGGTGCCGGCGTGGCCTTGATCGACCCGCGCCACGGTATAGCGAGCGTCCAGACCTGGGCGGCCACAGCGGTACTCGTCCACGAGATCGACACCGTTCAGTACGACGAGTTGAACGAGGGGCCCTGCATCACGTGCATGCAGTCGCGGCGAGCCGTCGTGAGCGGATCGCTGGGCAGTGACAGTCGGTGGCCGCATTTCGGTGGTCGGGTGGCCCGGATGCGGGTGCATTCCGCGCTGTCGCTGCCCCTGCTGGTCGGGGACCAGGTGATCGGCGCGATCAACGCCTACGCCAGGAACCGCGACGCGTTCGGCGAACACGCCGTGCAGTTGGGCTCACAGTTCGCCGGGCCGGCGGCGGTGTCGGTGTACAACACTCAACTGCTGGCCAAGGCGCAGGAGCGGACGGCCCGGCTGCAGCGCGCGTTGGCCAGCAGAGCGGTGATCGATCAGGCGATCGGCATCATCCGCAGCCGCTCTGGTGGCACCGCTGAGGAGGCCTTCGACCGGCTCACCCACTTCAGCCAAACAGAGAACATCAAGCTCAACCTGGTCGCCGAGCGGCTGGTCGCGGAGGCGGTACGGCGCGCCCGCGCGCGGCGTCAACCGTGAACTAGTTCGGACATCCCCGCGAGTATTTGCGGGCGGGACCCCGGCTCGGTCATCAATCGACGGGCGACCTCGGTGAGGTGTCTGCCGTGGGCGCGTGAGTAGACGCGGAGCAGCTGAAATGCCTCCTCGACGGACACGCCGAGGCTCGCGCGGAGAAAGCCTTTGGCCTGCTCGACGACGACGCGGCCGATGAGCGCGGAGCGCAGTTGCGGCATCACGGTGCTCGGCGTCGGCGCGCGTTCCTGAAGGATGGCCACGCATGCAATATGCGCGAGCGCCTGGGCCACCAACAAATCGGCGTCGTTGAGCGCGCCGGGGTGGGTGTCGAACAGGCCGAGCGCCCCCAAAACGATGCCCGCGGCGCGCATCGGGACCGCGTGCACGGACGCGAAGCCGCCCTCGAGTGCCGCAGGAACGAAGTGTGGCCACCGCTCGGTGGCGGCTTGAAGGTCGGCGACCGAGATCGGTTCGCCGGTGGCATAGCAGTCAACGCACGGCCCTTCTTGGGCCTGCAATTGAAACAGCTCCAGCTCGCGGGTCTGCTCAGAGGTTGCAGCCATCAGCCGGAGACGCCCTAAGGGGTCGGCGAGCAGAAAGGCCGCCGCCGCGACGTCCAACAGCTCGGCGCTTTGCTCGGTGAGCTCGGTGAGCAGGTCAACGACGTCGAAGTCGACGAGCAGGGTGTCGACGAGCGAAACGACGGCGTCCAGCACGCGGGTCTCCCGAGGGATGTCGGTCACGTTGCCCTCCTCCTGAGCTGTGTTCACTTAATCGATGAGGCGTAAATCAGCCGGCCTCGAGCGTGAGTCGGCGGTCGAGGATGTCGCGGGCGACATCGGTGGCGCTGCGAGCGGTGGTGTAGGCGTAGGCGCGCAGCCGCACCAAGGCCTCGGCCGGCTCGACCCGCAGCTGGGCCACGAGCATGCCGGTCGCCTGGCTGACCTCGGCGCGGGTCAGCGCGTTGAGATCGGCCCAGGCGTTGCTGTTGGGGTCGGAGACCGCGGCCTCCAGGTCGGCGTCCAGTAGGTCCAGAACGGCGATACCGGCCAGCTCGGCGGCGACGATGGCACCGGCCAGCGCGTCGTCGTCCAGTCGACCCGGCTGGGCGCCGAAGAGGTCGAGGGCGCCGATGAATTCAGCGGCCACGACGATGGGTATCGCGTAGACGCTGCGGATGTTGTGCGCGAGCATGGCCGGGCCGTAGGCGGGCCAGCGAGGCTCCCCGGCGAGGTCGACAGCGAGCATGGCGATCTTATGCGTGACCGAGTCGAGGCATGGTCCCTCGCCGAGGGTGAACTGCAGTTCGTCGTACATGCGCGCGGACGCGCTGCTGGATCCCAGTGTGCCGCTGCTGGCACCATCGAAGACGAGCGAAATCGCCGCCGCATCAACATCGAAGAGCACCACGCACGCCTTGCACAGACTGTCGGCGGCCTCCCCCGCACGCCGGCCGTCGACGGCCGCGAGAAGCTGCTCGTGGATCGCCACATCTAACCGAACAGAAGGCGGGCTGCCATGGAAGTGCCCAGATGTCGTGGTGGCGAGGTCATACCTACAGCCTCCTCTAGTCGGGGAGATATCGCGAGAGTGGCGCGGCGTGCGGCAACCAGCGATGCGATCACCCGCGTTCTTCGCCAGCTGATGGCTCAGACTGAGGCGATGACGGAACCTGCTGGCACTCGTGTCGCGGTCTACCTCGACTTCGACAACATCGTGATCTCCCGGTATGACCAGGTAAACGGGCGCAACTCGTTTCAGCGCGACAAAGCCAACGGCATGGACCCCGATCGGCTGCGCCGCGCAACGGTCGACGTCGGCGCCGTCATGGACTTCGCGTCGTCGTTCGGGACGCTGGTGCTCACCCGTGCCTACGCCGACTGGTCGGCAGAGGTCAACGCACGCTACCGGGGCCAGCTGGTAGGCCGTGCCGTCGATCTGGTGCAGCTGTTCCCAGCCGCGGCCTACGGCAAGAATGGCGCGGACATCCGCTTGGCCGTCGACGCGGTGGAGGACATGTTCCGTCTGCCCGACCTCACCCATGTGGTGATCGTCGGCGGTGACTCGGACTACATCGCATTAGCACAGCGCTGTAAGCGGCTCGGCCGGTATGTGGTGGGCATCGGGGTAGCCGGGTCGTCTAGCCGCTCGCTGGCAGCGGCCTGCGACGAGTTCGTCACCTACGACGGGCTGCCCGGGGTTCCAGCGTTCGAGCCCGACCCTGCGGCATCCGCCGCCGGGTCGAAGCGACGAACGCAGCTGAAGACGGCTTCAGAGGCGGCGGAGCCCGAACCGCCCGACCCGCAAACTCTAGCGACCGGACTACTTACGCGTGCACTACGGATCGGTCTGGAAAAGGACGACGTCGACTGGCTGCACAACTCAGCGGTGAAGGCGCAGATGAAGCGTATGGACCCGTCGTTCAGCGAAAAGGCGTTGGGTTTCAAGTCTTTCAGCGACTTCCTGCGGTCGCGTTCGGATCTTGTGGAGTTGGACGAGAGTTCAACGACTCGGATGGTGCGGCTACGCGGAGAGGGGTGAGGCGCCACACCAGAACCAGCGCGGCAGCGCAACGGATGCGGCCATCAGCGCCATCAACGGGGCGGCGATCACGGCCGATCGCGCGCCGGGAGGCGCGGAGCATCCGTCGACGTGTGATGCACTCGCAGCGCACGGAAGGCTCGACGGTTCGCTCATCCGGCGGTTGCCGAGTGCGAGTAGTGTCAAGGGTATTGGCGGTATGTCGCACGCGACCGTTTCGAGATCGTGTCGTCGCCGATTCAAGATTTGGCCTGTTTGCGGCCAAGACAGGAGCGTCCCATGACGCTGGGACGACGCTCAGCCGCCGCCGGTTGGAAGCACACACCGCCCGAAAACACTCCGCGTCTGCGCTTGAAGCCCAAGGCTTCGATTACCGGGTACGTCGATCGGGCATGGTGGCCGTACAGCGATGACCTTTCAACGGAGATTTTAGATGTGCTGGCGGTGCTGTCGGTACGACTGGGGCGTATTGACAGCGTGATCTACAACCTCGCTGAATGGGCGAAGGCACCCCGGAAATTGCAAACCGACGACGGACTGATACGTCTCGCCGGCTAGCACCGACAGCCGGTCCACACAATCGAAGTGCTCGGACGCAACCGCAACAAGATCGTCCTGCTGGTAGTGCCCCCTGCGACCGACCCAGACCGCGCACACGAGGCCATGATGGCTGCGGCGGCGCCGGACAACGCCTCCACGATCGAGCGCTTGCTCGCGACTAGCGCGCCGGCGCGAGAACCGCGCACCAGTTCAGAAGCCGTCCAATAGCATGGCACGGCTGAGGAGTTGGCGTAAGGCTGTTCAATAACGCTGGGCGCGTGAACGATTCGCGGGGTGTGACGTCATCTCTGTGACGACGGAACGGCCCCGCCCGCGAGGAGATTCCTGGGCGGGCGGCCGCCACCAGAATATCGACAGAGTCCGCGATCCCGGTCGCGTTGAGCAAAAACCCTCTAACCACCACGCACCATTGGTGAGGCGAACACAATCACCCGACGGTTCGTGGATGATCTTCGTCGGTGACGAGTTGTTCATTTCGCTTGGGCCAGTTGCTTCTTCAACTCCATGAGTTGGGTCTCCAGTTCGACCACGGCGTGCGCGACGACGCTGGACGCCAAGGCCGCGCGCGCAGCCGCGGTAGTTGGGCCTGGGGTGGTCGAATTGTCGATGTCCTCGAGTCGCCGAAGCATGCGTCGCGAAACTGGTGCCTCGGCGGGGATGTCGTCAATACTAAAGTCGCTGAAGGCTTTGAATAGTGGGTCGTCACTCGTCATATTCGTTTTGTCCCTAACGTATAGCCCGGTGGGTGCGCACTGCTGGAAGACGCCGCGAAGACCTGCCGCACGGGCGGTGGTCGATCCCGACTCGTCGGCTGTTTGGCTCCGCCTGGTGATTCCCAGCGCTCCTCCGCGGCGGTTCTCTTTGTGCGGCTTTCCCTATCTTTCACGCTGATCATGAGCAGCTCATCGGCGCTTGACACGTTGTCCGACGCTGCGGCTGCCATCACGATCGCGTGTGCGTGGTCCGGATCGGTGTGAATCGGGACGACCAGCAAGACAATCTTATTGCCGTTGGCGTCAAGGACTTCGAGCGTGTTGGGCAGCTGGCGGTGGTCTCCGTCAAGTCGGACCGCTCGTCCGCCGGTGGCAAGTTCGGCGGGAGTTGTTGTCCATTCGCTGAGGTTGTACGTCACGCGGTCAATGGCGCGCAGCCGAAACGACAACACCGCGATGAGATCTGGCAGCTCCGTCGTGAGGTCATCACTGCGTGGCCACCATGCACCATCCACATACCCGCTGCGGTGCGCTTTCGGCTTCAATCGCAACCGCGGCGTGCGGACGCGCGGTGTGCCGTCGCGCCTGAAGCTATCGCGGGGCTGTTCTAGCGTCATCGCGACGATCCCGTCCTGACCACAAACCGGCCGAATCCTTCGAATCGGCGACACGCCCAGAACGGTCGCACACGAAGTACCGCCGATGCTTTTCACCTTACTCCAGTCTGGTCTGGAACAGGTACGTTACCAACCAACCCGCTGCGGGCACGGTTTCTGGCGAACATCAGGGCCCGGGTGTCGCGCACTGCGAAGACGCCCCGGATCTCGGGTGCCCCCTTGAGTTCGTTGCTGCCGCGGTCGGTGAACGTGCCGGGTCAGCAATCTCATGCGAGCCGTGGTCGACCCAGTGAGAGTTGATGTGCCTCAGTGCTGCTTGATGTGCGCCACGTCGACGATCGAAGATGCGCGCTCGCCCTTGGCGCGCTTGGCGGCCCGCTTCTGCTTCAGGGTCTGACCGGACTTCTTGCTCATTGTTTGCCGGGGAGATTTATCAGCCATCACTAGCCCCTCAATAATGGGGCCTGGTTGGTCCCGATCTGCTGAGCTTACGCCTCGCACCTCGCCTCCCGGGCCGGACCGACTAATGAGCCCGCAAGCCATCGATACGGCGTCATGGAGCATGCGCTCCCGGAATCGATTAAAAGGGTGTGGCCGAATATGATTCACGCCTTAATGTCGTTCAAAAACAGATGTGGGCTGGCGCGAAAGGACCCACCAGCCCACATGACACTGAGCGCGCTAGACGGCGGTTACTCCGACCGCCTGAGGACCCTTGGCCCCCTGCTCGATATCGAACTGAACTCGCTGGTTCTCCTCGAGCGATCGATAACCGTTACCGCGGATTTCTGTGTAGTGAACGAACACGTCTTCTGCACCGCCGTCGGGAGCGATGAAACCGAAGCCCTTATCGCCGTTGAACCATTTCACAGTTCCCTGTGCCATACTCTTTCAACTTCTCTCATTCTGAACGGATGTCGAAATACATCCTGCGTCAGGGTAGCACGAGCAGCGGATGCGGCTGCCGGCCGCAGCAATGATGGCTTTTTTCGCCTGCTATCAAAGGCTTTTCACGTGCCGTCTTGTGCGCAGTTCTATTCGGAGAATTCTCCCTTGTGTGTCGAAGTCCTCCCGCGGTGGATGCTGCCGCGACCCCCGGAATACCCCGGTGTAGTGTCGGTGGTGAACCGTTTCGTAGTCAACGCGGTCCTCGCCCACAACGGGTCGAACAAGATCAACGTACGATCGATTCGTACGCCGATCCATGCACTCCTGCGCCGGGTTAGCCTCGAACTGAAGGAACCGTCCATGGATCACACGGACCTACGCACCAATCTCCCTGCAATTGAAGCGATTTCGGCTACCGTTCGCGTGCCGACAACAACATGACGAGCACCCTAAGCGGGCTGCGCTCCGGCAGCCCGATCCGGCTCACTTTGGCCTTTGAATTGGGCGACGACCTTGACGGGGCCTGGTGGCCATACACGCCGTCAGTAGCACGCGAGCTCCCCGAACTGATCGACGCCCTCCGAAGACCATTGGGTCGAGTCATCGATATCGGCGTCAACTGGTCGTCGTTGGAGGGTGTACCGGATCTCGACTCGCTGCATCTTCGCGGGAATGCCGTCATTCCCGGTCGGGACACCCGCCATCAACGCGTGATGACCATCACCGGCAGTCTCGCGCGGACGAATCTGCTGATCGTGCCGTCGCGGACTACCCGAGCCCTGGCTGTCATGCTGCTGCGTCGAGCCGCTGATCTTCCCATCCTGCCCATCCACCTGGACACCGAGGCGTTCCGAACCGCCGACGCTATCGTGCGCGCCGCGCGCGCTCAACGCACGCTGACCGCGACACCTGCGAAAAGCTCATCCTGAAGCGGCCCGCCGGCGACCGTCTCGGCGGCGATGTTGCGTGTGCACCGAACTGGCGTTACCTCCCCGGCGTCTCCCGCGGCGGGTCGCTGCGGATCGACCACTCCGGGATCCGCCCATTTTCGCGTCCGCGGAGTTCGGGGACGGGTCAGCCAGAAGAGCGGGTGGTTGATACGGCGCAACGGCGCCGACCAGTGCCGTCACTGGCGCTGAGTGGGCGGCGACCTGTTGCGGGCGGACGTTGATGCCCGCTCTGCGCATCAATACCTGCAGGTCTTTGCGCTGTTCGGGTAGCACGACGGTGACGACGTCGCCCGCGTTGCCAGCCCGTGCGGTTCGGCCAGAGCGGTGTAAGTAGGCCTTGTGCTCGGTCGGGGGATCCACGTGCACGACGAGCTCGACCGCGTCGACGTGCACACCACGGGCGGCGATGTCAGTTGCCACCAGCACGCGCGCCTTACCGGCGGCAAAATCGGATAGGTTGCGGTCGCGAGCGGGCTGAGAGAGGTTGCCGTGCAAGTCGACTGACGGAACGCCGGATTCGGTGAGCTCCTTGGCGAGCTTGCGAGCTTGGTGCTTCGTGCGCATGAAGAGGATTCGGCGGCCATTGCCAGAGGCAAGTTGGTGCACTAATTCCTTTTTGGCTTGGACTCCTGAAACATGGAACACGTGGTGCGTCATTTCGCGCACGGGCGAGTACGCCTCGTCGATGGAGTGCGTCACCGGGTTTCGCAGGAACCGCTTGACGAGCTTGTCGACCCCGTTGTCCAGTGTCGCGGAGAACAGCAGTCGCTGGCCGCTGGCCGGTGTGGCGGCCAAGATGCGGGTAACGCCTGGTAAGAAGCCGAGGTCGGCCATGTGGTCGGCTTCGTCGATGACCGTGATCTCCACCGAGTCGAGGTTGATGATGCGCTGCTTCATCAGGTCTTCCAGCCGCCCCGGGCAGGCCACGACGATGTCGATGCCCGACTTGAGCGCAGCCACCTGACGGTTTTGTGGGACGCCGCCGAAGATTGTGGTGACCTTGAGGTGGTGAGGGGCCGCTAACGGCTCGATGGTTGCCGCGATCTGGGATGCCAACTCACGGGTGGGCGCCAGCACTAAGCCAGTCGGTCGAGACCGGCGCCGTAGCGCTGCAAGCCGGGTTACCAGCGGGATGGAAAATGCGAGGGTCTTTCCACTGCCGGTCTTGCCGCGGCCTAACACATCTCGCCCGGCGAGGGTGTCGGGAAGCGTCTGCTCCTGAATCGGAAAAGAAGTCAGGATTCCGCGCTCGGCGAGCACCTTGATCAGTGGTTCGGCGACGCCGAGATCGGCGAAGGACTGATTTGTTGTCACGTTAAGAGTGCCTTTCAGGCATCAGGTTGTACTTCAGCCCGTGCGAGAGATCGGCGCCGGACAAACAGCACAAATTGGCGAGATTGCCGGTGGGCAAAATCGATCGCCGCGAGAAGAGTTGTGCTCGATGCACGGATGATGAGGGTTCCACGACGTGCTGGCGTCGATTCTTGCTCTTTGGACGCCAACGTTAGTAACCAGCGTACACGAACTAATTAGCGGCGAAGCGGTGGGGAGCTCAGTAACCTTTGCCGACCTCGGCGCGCCGGAGTTGCCGCGGCTGCGGTGACGGGAGCACCGAGCGCCAATGTCCCCCCTTCCCAGCGCGTTCGGATTGAGTTCTGGACCATGTTGCCGTTGACGGCTAAGGAATGACCACGAGCATGGTGGGCCTTCCAGCTCGGCTAGCCCCGGTCGTCTTAGTCTTGCGACGAGGAAGCGACGACACAATCGTCCGTCCCGCCCCCAGTCGACCGCTTGTCACCGCCGACGAAGTGGCGTCAAGACCGACGGCCCGCGCCGAATTGCAGGCTCCATGGAAGAGCCCTGCTGCGTTTTTACACGGCGCGGATTCGACGGCGCCCGGCCTGGTTCTGACTGCTTAACACCACAGTTGCGCACCAACGGCCATCTAGCAGCGGATAACAAACGCAACCTGTCCAAATCCGCCGCTATCTCCCAGGGTATGCCCCCACCGGGCGAAGATAGAAGAGCGAACATAAGCCGCTGCAAGTGCTCGGTACTGGGCTACGGTGATCCGCGGGAGGGCGGACGCGTGCGGTTGTGAATTAGCGTGCCGCGCACCGGAAGGTACCGGGGCCTCGATGCATGCAACCCTCTGCCTGAGGCCCGGCGAGGGTGTCCTGGATCACGCGGATTTTCGGTGGCGATCCACTGCGGATTCTGGGCGGAGCACCGACAGTTTCGGCCGTCTGTGGCATTTGCTTGTGGCGCTTTAATCTCAGTAAGAAAATCCTCACAGCACTGCGATCAGACTCATGTTGGCGGGGGCCACGCGCTTCGCGGCTGTGATGCTCACAGTGCCTGAGAAGGTTACGTGCTAGTGAGAACATCCGAACGTAACGGCCGGAAGTTGAAAGACGCGGTGGTGTCTGCTGATCGCATCGGTGATGGCGGCCGCGATCAGGGTGTCAGTGACCAACGGAAGGTAGGGGCCGTGCTGCTCGAACGAGCCGACCGGAAGCACCGCGACATCGGCATGCACAGAGTGTGATCCGTGGTGGTTGTGGACGGCAGTATCCGCGCAGCATCGGCGCTGTGCTCGGTCATGGTATGGCGTCTCCTTGCAACGTAACTTCGATTCGTTTGCGCAACGTGTGTAGGGGAAGGCTCTTGTCGGCCCGCACGCGGTAGCGAATTATTCTGCGGCACAGGCAGAGTTCGCGGCAAGCTCGATCGGACGGCGCGGCCCGGTACGCCCGAACGGCGGTGTCAATGTGGCCAAGCGCCGAATGATAATCGATCAGGATGATGAATGTACGCAGCAGCCGAGCGCGTGTCACCGCGTCGTCTCGAAGCGTACGCACAGAAGGTGTTCGAAGCGCAGAACCGAGCCGCATTGCCGCATCACCGGTTGAAAATTTTGGTTACAAAGCCGGCTGCCAAAAGATTGCGTCGCACGAGCTGGACAATGTTCGTCAATGTTTTCCGGGACGAGCTCGGCCGCAAGCCATAACCGGCTGACAACGCGCAAAAGAAGCTTCAGAGATAACCTGCGGTGACAGACGACGGCTACATTAGAGAGGCCCAGGAAGACCTGAGAATGGCCGGCGTCAAGACCACTCCGTGGGACAACTTGGGCGGGCAGGAACCTCCTAAGAAAAGGTGGTACCACACAAAGCATCCGGCCCGCTGCCGGATTCCGAGGGAGCACGGCATGACATATATGGGCCACGACTACTACCCGGAGTGGCTGGACAACCTGGCCGACGACGTCACCCTGGAGGCCGCGGCGATGGACGGCACCGCGCAGGGCGCGGACGACGTCCGTTCAATCGTGGTCACCGCCAAGGAGCTGTATGAGCACCAGGAGTTCAACTTCGCTGGCCCCTTTGGCGACAACGGCTTCCTCGAGGACTACACCACTCAGGTCCGCGGCGAACACATCAGCGTTATCGTCGTGGTTACCCGCAACGCCGCCGGGAAGACCCAGCACGTCGTGGTGAACCACCGGCCACGCAGCTCGCTGCTGTTCTTCTCCCGCGTGATGCTCGAGAAGTTCGCCGGCACTCCCCTTGCTAAGCACTGGCAAGGCACACCGTAAGGGGAATGGCCTGCTCTCCGCGTCCTCGCACCGCCGAGAGAGCCGACGAGGCTAATCCGGTGCATGACCCTTCGGCATGAAGCTCTGACGGTTCTGCGCGACGAAATTTTCGAGGGTGACGGCGGGGCGTCCGGTCAGCCGCACGATGTCGTCGGTAACCAGGTGGGTGTTGTGTCTGCGCAAGGCCACGCTCTGAGCGGACAAGTGCGCGGCAGCCGTCGGATTGGATTGGCCTACGGCCGTGGCGTTCGCGATCAGCTCATCGCGCCATTCCTCCGGTGTCAGGGCTTGGTAGCGCACGGGATGACCG
The DNA here is from genome assembly GCA_963811535.1 of uncultured Actinomycetota bacterium. Lineage (GTDB taxonomy): Bacteria > Actinomycetota > Actinomycetes > Mycobacteriales > Mycobacteriaceae > Mycobacterium. The sequence continues at coordinate 1,107,522 of CAWERF010000007.1, forward strand.
GTGGCCTGGCTGATGATCTCGGCAATGGTGGCATGACTGGCCCGTTCGCCGGCGCCGACGACGGTGGTGCGGTCGGTGATCAACCCGGGTTCGGCCAGCAGCGACGCGCCCATCGCCCCAACGTCTGAACCGGCGATCCAGGAAGGCTCTAAGTCACCAAACGAATTTCGGATCTGGCCATGTTCACGGATCTGGCGGCCGTAGAGGGCGAGAAGGTTCTCCATAAAGAACGCCGCGACCCTCAAATGAGCACCACCGTATCCGGCCCACTCGAAGATCCGCTCGGCGACCCACTCGGCGCGCCCCTGCGGGCTGGGACTTTCGGGGAAGGCCGCGTCGAGCGACAGATCCACCACAAGCTGTAGGTCACGCTCGCGCCCAGCGGCCGCGAAAAGCCCGGCGGCTTCGGTAAGTCCGGCGCCGACGGGATAGCTGAAGTACGCGGCCTCAACGCCCTCCAGCGCAGCCAGGAGGCTGGCATAGTCGGCGAAGTCACCGACCACCACATGGATTCCCGTGGCCTGCAATGCTTCTGATCGCTCGTCGATCCGGCGCACCAGCGCTCTGACGGGCAGCCCTCGTTTCAAAAGTTCGGCGGCGACATGGCGGCCGGTGCCACCCATCCGGCCGGTCGCTCCGGTCACCAAGATCGGCCGAACCGAGGCAGTCATCGCTGTGCGTGATCGTGGCCGGCGGGCCGTTGCGCCAGTGCCCTGGCCCGAGCAGTGACGTGGTGGTCCCGTACGGCGCCACGGCCAGCCAGCACATCCTCCAGCGCGCCCAGCCATTGCCTGTAGTAGCACCAGTGGGTCGATGTGTCGTCCTGACGCGCGATCCGGGCGATCAGCGCCGCCTGGAACTCTCGCCAGGTGAACACGCCTGCCGCGCACAAGGCAACCGCCATGGCGAAGGCGCGGCTCTCCCAGGGCTCGGCGAACACCAGCTCACCGTTGGAGCGCGGCGGCGCGGCCGGGCCCTCGACATCCATCGGAATGGTCATGGTGCCTCAATCCTGGCCACACCGACCATCGCATCGCGGGTGATCAGCGGCACGAGTTGTTCCTCCGACAGGCCTTCGGTGCCAGCAGGACGCTTCGGCAACACCAGCCACCGCACCTCGCTGCTGGAGTCGTGGACAGTGATTTCCACCTCGTCGGCCAGTTCGAGGCCCATCTCCGAGAGGACTTTGCGTGGTTCCCTGACAATTCGGGCGCGGTAAGCCGGATCCTTGTACCAACTGGGCGGCAGGCCCAGCAGCTGCCACGGGTAACACGAGCACAACGTGCAGACCACCACGTGGTGGCTCGTCGCGGTGTTCTCCACGACGACAACGTGTTCGGTCTGCAAGCCGATGTATCCCAGCTGTCGGATCGCTGCCGTGCCGTCGTCGAGCAGCCACCGCCGATACTCTGGATCGGTCCACGCCTTGGCGATGACCTTGGCTCCGTTGAGCGGTCCGATGTTGGTCTCGTAGGTGGCGATGATCGTGTCCAGCACCTTGGGGTCAACCAGGCCTCGTTCGGTGAGCAGCTGCTCGAGAGCCTCGGTACGCAGTGAAGCAGGTATGCCGTCAGCGGATTCGCTCATCGTCATGTGGTCGTTTCCAGATAACTCTCGAACATCTCGATAGTGAGCGCGAACGGTTCGGCCGCGGCACCCCACAGCTCGTGGGAGTCGAACCGAACCGTGTAGACGTACTGCGGGTTCTCGCCCTGAAAGTGCGCGTTCGTATCCGGCAATACGGACGGTGGTTGGACAAGCCCGACAACCCCGGTGTGCCCGCGCACATAGCGCGGCAGCCTGCTATGGCCGGCGCGGGACATGTTCTTGGCCCGCACCTGCTCACCGATGGCGAAGGCCGGCGCCGCATCTACGGTACGCAGCGAGCCCTCGCCGGTCGGCGCGTAGTCGAGCCTGACCGGGTGAGGGGTCGGCGGCTCCTGAACCTGTTGACCGCGGAGGTTGCGCGCGCGAGCTTCAACTGCCGACGGCGCCAAAATGGCGCTATCGATGAGGATGAGCTCGGCGGCGTTGAGCCAGCGGCCAAAATAGCCTTCATCAAGGTAAGCAGTGCGGCTCAGACGCTCGAGCGCATGCCGGAACGCGTCAATGTTCCACCCCGCCAGCCGGGTGGACAGCAGTGCCAACGCGAATGCCCGTCCCTGCCAGGTTTCCGGGAACACCGGCTCGTCGGCAAGTGGTGGATGCGTCCGTCCCCACCCTTGGGTTCCTCCCATGTCAGCGATTCCATCCACGGCATCACCTCTCGTAGATTCGCGCTAACACTAATCGCGAAGACATGGGGGCGATCGGAAACGTTCAGCTCAGAACGTCGCAGTGGGTCGCGATGGCCTCGACGCGCAAACCTTTTGCCTGGTGAAGTCGGCATGACCGACACGAGCGCCAACCACGCAATGCCGCACCCGAAGCGGCCATTCCTCGCGCATGCAAACCGGCTGTTGGCGGTGCCGATCATTCTCTTTTGGGTGTTCATCACCGTCATTGTGAACACCATTGCCCCACGATTGGAAAAGGTCGGCGAGGCCCCTGCCGCGCCGATGACCCCCAAAAGACGCGCCGTCCACGCAGGCGATGATGCTGATGGGGCACAACTTCAGGGAATTCAATTTCAACAGCACGGTGATGATCGTCGTCGAAGGCCAGAACAAGCTCGGCGATGACGCGCACCGCTACTACGACAGCATCATCCATAAGTTGCAGCAGGATCCCGCACATATCCAGCACATTCAGGACTTTTGGGGAGATCCGTTCACGGCCGCCGGCGCCCAGAGTGCCGACGCCAAGGGCGCCTACGTCATGCTGAATCTCGCCCGTGACCGCGCCATGGGCGGCTCGGGTGGCGTGGTGACCGCTGCCGGCCTGGTGTTCGCCGTCACCATGGCCTCCATGCTCGGCAGCGATCTGCGCATCATCGCTCAACTAGGTTCCACAATCGCCATCGGGCTACTGCTCGACACGCTGATCGTGCGCTCGCTCCTGATGCCCTCGATCGCCACGCTGCTCGGACGGTGGTTCTGGTGGCCGCAAGTCATCTACCCCTACGGCGACCCTAACCTGCGCCGGATCCAACAGCCGACCGACGACACCGACACCGCGCCTGTGCCGACGCAGCGGTAGCGCGGACACACGGACAACTACGGCGGCCCGAATCTGCGGTTCGACCGTCGGCGGAGCGCTGCACCAATGGTCAATGGGCACCGCCGAAAATATAAAATCCTGTCGGATGAGAATTCTGTCGGGCGCACCAGCGGGGTGGGGGTACGTCGTAGATGCGGGGCGCCGTAGGGCTATAGCCGTAAGAAGGGAAGCCGACCATGAGTTCTAGGCGTGAACCGGTGACGACGGTTGACGACCTCAAACGTGACATCGCGCGCCGTTACAGGGCCATCCCGAGCAGCGGAGCCTCCGTTGATCCGGCCCTCGTCGATGAGGACATGGCCGCGCTGCACCGAGACGGTTACCTCATCTGGCGCGATCTGCTCAGCACGCAGGAGTGCGCAAAGGTTCGGGAGGCGGTGACGCCGCTGCTCGATCATGTGGGCCGCAATTCCTTCGAGGGCTACCACACCCAACGTGTCTATAGCGTGCTGACTAAGACCCGAGCATGTGACCGGCTGGTCGATCACCCGCGGGTGCTGGCGTTGCTCGACCGATTATTGATGCCGAATTACCTGCTCTCGCAGCTCGCTCGAGGCCATCAACATCGCACCAGGCGAAAGCCGTCAACTGCTGCATTTCGACGACGGCATCTACCCCGTCAAGCGCCCGCGGCCACCGCTGGGGGCGGCCACGATATGGGCGATCGACGCGTTCACCGACACCAACGGCGCCACGGTGATCATCCCCGGTAGTCATCAGTGGGGCGCGCGCAAGCCCACCGCGGCGGATCGCGAGCTTCCGATTGTCATGCCGGCCGGGTCGTGTCTGTTCTTGGTAGGCACGCTTTGGCACGGTGGCGGCGCCAATCGCTCGGGTCGGGACCGCCTCGCTGTCACCGCCCAGTACTGTCAGCCGTGGCTGCGCCCACAGGAGGCCTACTTGCTTTCGGTCCCGCCTGATGTTGCCCGCGCGGTCTCACCAGACATCCAGCGGATGCTTGGCTATAGCATCCACCCGCCCTTCGTTGGAGCGGTCGACGGCATGCACCCGCTGCGCTTGCTCGAACCCGCGTCGTCGATCAGTCAGCGCGATAACCGCTAGTGCGCGGCGGCGCCGGAAGCACCTGCGATGTCAACTCGGAATGGCCCCGGTGTGAATTGGCCCCGCGCCGTGTGGTGGCGTCGCTTTGAATGACCGTTCGTTGGCCGAAGGCGACCACATAGATGTGACGCTCTGCGCCGGCTGCTTGCAACCGAGGGGTGGTGTTCGGAATGGAAGGCCAGATGAGTGCGGGGGCGATCTCTGGTGATTCGCCCAGGGGGCGGGGTTCGGTGCACGACGTCCCCGGGTTACCCGCCGACTTCACCAATGTCTTCTCCAGCCGATGGGTGGAGGTCGATGATGTCCGCCTCCACGCCGTGACCGGTGGTGAAGGGCCGCCGTTGCTGTTGATCGCCGGGTGGCCGCAGTGCTGGTACGCCTGGCGCAAGGTCATGGCGCCGTTGGCGCGCCACTTCACGGTCGTGGCGCCGGACACCCGTGGGGTGAATCTGTGGGACAACCCGGTCGAGGGCTACGACACCGCTACCCTGGCCGCCGATATGGCAGCAGTCATGAGCGCGCTGGGCTATGACCGGTTCCACGTGGCCGGCCACGACGTGGGCATGTGGATCGCCTACGCGCTGGCCAGCGACCAGCCCGACCGGGTGGATCGGGTGGCGCTGGCCGAGGCCGTCGTGCCCGGCCTGGCCGCCTCACCGCCCTTGATCATGCCCAAGGACTCGGTCAACCGGCTCTACCACTTCGGCTTCAACCGGCTCGAATCGCTCAATGAACAACTCGTGGAGGGTCGCGAGTGGCTGTTCTTCGGTCACCAGTTCGCCACCAAGGCCGCTCGCCCCCTCGATCAGGACGCCGTCGACTTCTACGTCGAGATCATTTCCAACGACCGCGAAGCACTGCGAGCATGCTTCGACTTCTACCGGGCGATCGACGTGACCGTGGAGCAGAACCATCAGGCGCGCCGCGCGGCGGTTGACGATGCCGGTACTCACCATCGCCGGCGCCGAGTCCAAACGCCGACCTGGTGGCCAGCTCGGTCGCACCCCTGGTGGAGTACCCCAAGAGCATCGTTATCGAGGACTGCGGCCACTACGTGGCCGAAGAATCACCCGAAGAGGCGCTGCACGCGCTGCTGGACTTTCTACAGTCCTGACGAATCGGCCCACCATGCACGCCACCCCCCACCGAACCAGTCGGTCACCCGTCATCGCCCGGACCGCAAAGGGTCGTACAAAGACCTCCGCCGGGCCGGTTCGAAATGCTTGTGGAGCAGCCAGATAGCGAATCGCTGCCACGCATCAGTGGCGACGAGATACTGACCCAGCTCTTGAAGACAGGAGCGGTGGCCCCCACCCAGCAAGCCCCCGTCGGTGGCGCCCGTATCACGCAAAACCGCGTAGTCCTCAACGCCGTAATCCCGCATCGTCAGCGTCGCTAACCTGCCGCGCGCCTAAGCGTACCGTCCGTTTACCACAGTCCGGATGACGTTTACCCCGACCCAGCGGCTCCCCGGCCCCAGCGGTTCCAGCTTGCGGCCGGCTGGTTATATTGGAGACGCTGCATCCGAGCGTAGATCCCGTCGAGGTCCAGCAATTCCTCGTGCGTGCCGTCTTCTGCGACCACGCCATCCTTGATGACGATGATCTTGTCGGCGTTACGCAGGGTGCTCAGCCGATGGGCGATGGTGATGACCGTGCGGCCGGCCATCAGCCGTTCCAGAGCCTCCATCACCAATACTTCGGACTCGGCATCCAACGCTGCGGTGGGCTCGTCGAGAATCAGAATCGGGTTGTCGCGAATGAGGGCACGGGCAATCCCAATGCGTTGGCGCTGACCGCCCGATAGTGTCGTGCCGCGGTCGCCCACTAGGCTGTCGTAGCCCTGCGGCATGCGGGTGATGAACTCATGGGCGTTGGCCAGTTTGGCCGCTTCAACGATTTGGTCCTCGGTGGCGTCGGGACGGCCGAAGGCGATGTTGTCGCGCACGGTTCCCCGCAGCAGCGCGGTGTCTTGTAGGACAAAGCCGATCTGGCTGCGCAGTCCGTGAAGCTTGTAGTCGCAGACGTCCACACCGTCGATCTTGATGGACCCGGTGTCGAGGTCACGGAAGCGCGGGATGAGGCTGACAGCCGTGGATTTGCCGCTGCCGGTGGGACCGACAATGCCCACTATCTGGCCCGGGCTGATCGTGAAGGTGATGTCGCGTAGCACCCGAACCGCAGGGTCATACCCGAAGGCCACCCGTTCGAAGGTGATCCCACCTCGAAAGCGCGGCGGATCTGCCGGTGCGGGACGCTCCGGAATCACTTTGTCGGCATCACACACCGCCAGGACACGCTCAAACGCGACCGACACCTGCGCGATGGTGTTGGTCATCTGGGCAAGCTCGCGTACCGGTTGGAAGAACTTGGCCAGGTAGGCCAGGAAGACGGTCAGGGCGCCCGCGGTCATCGCGCCTGAAAGGATGAGCAGTGAACCGCGCCAGAGCACCAGGGCGGTGCACGCCGCGATCACCAGGCTGACCACCGGGGAAAGCAGCGACGACACTTTCCGGGCCTTCAGCCAGGCGGTCACCGTTTCCATGCTGACCTTGCTTAGTTGCTGCGCCTGCTGCTCTTCGCGCCCGTAGGCCTGGACCACCTGAATGGATTGCAGGCCCTCTTGCAAGGTGGCCATCAGATCCGACTGGTGGGTGCGCACCTCTTTGACCGCCATCCTGATGGCTTTGTTGACGCGCAACACGAAGATGGCCAGCAGCGGCGTGACTGCGAGCGCGATAAGAGCGAAATCCCAGCGCAGCCAGAACATCACCACAACCATTCCGACAATCGTCAAACTGTCGGTGAAGATGTTGAGGGTGGACATCGACGCGAAGCTCTGGATGGTCTGAACGTCACCGGTGAGGGTGCTCAAGATGGTGCCGACCCGCGTGGTGTCGTAATAGGCGAGCGAGAGTTCCTGCAAGTGGTTGTATAGCCGCACCCGCAGATCGTTGCCGATCCACTGACTTAGGCTCTCGGTGAAGTAGCTTGCGACATACATCGCTGCGGCGGTCACCGCGGCAATTAGCAATGTCACGATGCCCGCGGCCGCGGCGATATGAACCCTGCTGTCGCCGCCCAACATCGGCAACAGCCAGTCAATCCAGTGCGGAGGCGGGCGCCTTCCGACCACGTTGTCGAGGACGACCTTAAGCGGCCAGGGCGCGGCCAGACTCATCGCCATCTGTACCAGGGTCGCGGCCAGAATCACGGCGATGGTCCGACGGCGCGGTCGAAGCAGTTCACGAAGCAGCGGCGGCACAGCAGGTGACTCCTTCGAGCCCGCAATCATCCGTTACCGGCCCCACTGGCCACACCCCGAAAATTGGTCCACGGCGAGTCAGAGTGGGTTCTGAGGTACGGGTGCCAGCGTAGCGCACGGTCGGGACGTCGCTATGACGATCTATTCGGCTGCGATGGTGGAAGTGGCGTGGTCGGCGTGCGACATAGACCCGATGTAAAACATGACCTTGCCGCATCGTGGGCACCGCCAGTGGGGATACTTAACGGTCACGATCCCCCGAGGCTGGCGCGCTCCAAATAACCACCAGGACCGCGGCCGCTGCGCTGGATTTCGGACTTGATGTCCGCGATCCGCTCCTCCAAGCCCGTGATTTCCCCAGTGAGTCCGTTGAACTCGCGTGTCTCGATGGTGCTCAGCTCGTCACGCTTCTCGCTCTTGGTGCGGTCGACGATGGCCCGACGGTCAGCGCGCGCCTGGTCGCGGCGCAACTCGAGGCGCCGCATGAATTCTTCTATCATGATTCTTTCGGTGAGGGCATCCCTGGAACACGAAATCAGTTGCGCCACATACGCATAACAAAGGGAGTGGTCGCTAGCCGTGGGAGTGCCACCCCCAGCGTTACGCGTTTGAGCACCACGCGCGGACCATTCCCAATCGGGAAGGTTTGCAAAACCGTCACACCGATCTCGGCGCCCCGTGCCGGGGTCGCGCTCGCCGGCGCGACGGCAACAACTCCACCGTTCACTACTGACCGTCCGTCCCGGCGCTGCGTTGCGCCACCGGGGTGAGCGTGGCCATGCGTTGCTGGCCTGCCACGCACTGCTACCAACAGCAGCAACCCTTACGGGGTACCCGTTTAGCCATGCGGAGGGCGTATCCCCCGTCGTCGAGCCGGCGCTGCGCCTCAGCAGCCCTCTCCAGAGCAGGTCGGCTGGGTCTACCGACGGTCCGCTCAGCGGACCGCGCCATTGCGTACCGAAATCGCAACGCATACCCGTAGGGGGTTACGAGAATGAGAAAAGAATGCAAAACAATGGTACGCACATTCACCGTCGGGGCCGTCCTCGCCGCCGGGCTGGGCGTTGGGATTCGCCCCGTCGGCGTCGGCCAAGCCGGCCACCCACACCACCCACAGCACAGTTACCAACAGCACCGTTACCAAGTCTGCGGTTACCGTCCCACCGGGAACCCTCGGGCTGCCGCCGAACGTCATCGCGGAGTTGAACAAGCTGCTCGACCCGCCGCCCCCAGTGGTCACGCCACCGAAGCCGCCGCCCAACAACAAGGCGGCTGAGATCGCGGCGCTGGAGAAGCTCGGCGTCTCGGCAGCCGAGGCGACCAAGATCGTCGACGGCCTGTAAAGGCCAGCAACGACAAAGAACTTGGGGGCGGAGTTGATGCCTGCGCCCCCAGCGATACCCACCACCCCCGCAGAAAAGAGAAAGAGAGCAGCTAACAGCATCTCGATTATCCGGGGACGTGTACGGGCACACCATCCGACGACACGGCTCGCGCCGCGGTCGACGGCCTGGCCGGCCGGCTCGGGCTGTGACTCCTCTCCGGTCAGGGCGGCTGCCTGATAACTGTCTCCTTCGACCTGGACTTGCGCAGCGTCGGTCGGTTGCACTTCGGCCAGACGCGAAATGACTTGTACCGCTCCGCATATCACCGGTACTCACCGGCAGGCAGTGATTTGAGGGCGTCCTCGCTGTACTCGTAGATTCGACAATCGTGGCCCTCGATGCGGTCGGGCAGGAGGGCCTCGGTACCAACTCGTGAGGCTAGGGCTCCTGGTTTACAGGCTAGATGCTCTCCCCTAAGTTCCCCGAATCATCGCGATCAAGCCGGTACGGAGCGTTACGCATCTTGTGCGACTGTCGAAGAAATGTAACATTGCGATATGTCGGATACGCATGTCGTGACCAACCAGGTTCCGCCGCTGGCGGACTACAACCCGGCGACGTCGCCTGTGCTCGTCGAAGCGCTGATCCGCGAGGGCGGGCAGTGGGGCCTCGACGAGGTCACCGAACTCGGCGCAATCTCGGCCAGCGCGCAGGCCCGGCGCTGGGGCGAGCTGGCCGACCGTAATCGGCCGATCTTGCACACGCACGACCGTTACGGCCACCGCATCGACGAGATCGAATACGACCCCGCCTATCACGAGCTGATGCGCACGGCGATCGGCCACGGCCTGCACGCCGCCCCGTGGGTCGATGACCGGCCGGGCGCCCATGTCGTGCGGGCGGCGAAGATGTTGGTCTGGACCCCTGAGCCCGGTCACGTGTGCCCGATCTCGGCGACCTACGCCGTGGTTCCTTCGCTGCGGTACAACGTCGACCTTGCGAAGGTCTACGAGCCGTTGTTGACCAGCCGCGAATACGACCCCGAACTGAAGGTGGCTACCACCAAGGTCGGCATCACTTCGGGCATGTCGATGACCGAGAAGCAGGGCGGCTCGGATGTGCGGGCCGGCACCACCCGGGCCACGCCCAAGGCCGACGGCAGCTATACCCTTGTCGGGCACAAGTGGTTCACCTCGGCGCCGATGTGCGACATCTTCCTGGTCCTGGCCCAGGCGCCGGGCGGGTTGTCCTGCTTCTTGCTGCCGCGAGTGTTGCCCGACGGCAGCCGCAACCGGATGTTCGTGCAGCGGCTGAAGAGCAAGCTCGGCAATCACGCCAACGCGTCCAGTGAGGTGGAATACGACGGTGCCACAGTGTGGCTGGTGGGCGAGGAGGGGCGGGGCGTGCCGACCATCATCGAGATGGTCAACCTCACCCGGCTGGACTGCACGCTGGTCAGCGCCGCCAGCATGCACAGCGGGCTGACCCGCGCCATCCATCACACCCAGCATCGAAAGGCGTTCGGTGCCTACCTGATCGACCAGCCGCTGATGCGCAACGTGCTGGCCGATCTGGCCGTGGAAGCCGAAGCTGCCACCATCGTGGCGATGCGGATGGCCGGCGCCACCGACGGTGCCGTCCGCGGCGACCACCGGGAAACGCTACTGCGCCGGATCGGGCTGGCGGCCAGCAAGTACTGGGTATGCAAGCGCGCCACCTCGCACGCCGCCGAAGCTATGGAATGCCTGGGCGGCAACGGCTACATCGAGGATTCGGGCATGCCGAGGCTGTACCGCGAAGCCCCGCTGATGGGCATCTGGGAAGGGTCGGGCAACGTCAGCGCGCTGGACACCTTGCGCGCCATGGCAACCCGCCCGGAATGCGTTGAGGTGCTCTTCGACGAACTGGCCACCACCGCCGGCCACGACCCGCGGTTGGATGCTCACGTCGCAGCGCTGCGACCCGCGCTGGAGGATCTGGAGACCATCCAGTACCGCGCCCGCAAGATCGCCGAGAACATCGGCCTCGCACTGCAAGGCTCGCTGCTGGTGCGCCACGGCCATCCCGCGGTCGCCGAGGCGTTCCTAGCCACGCGCATGGGCGGGCAGTGGGGAGGGGCGTTCGGCACGCTGCCGACGGGGCTGGATCTCGCTCCCGTCCTCGAGCGCGCCCTGGTCAAGGGATGACTGCCCGCGGTCAACTTCGACAACCTGAAGACGATGACCTACGAGGTCGCCGACCGGGTTACTGACTGAGATGGTTATTGGGCCGTCCGCCGGGCGTGTCTCCCATATTTAGGGCTGAGTGTGGCGGGATGCCGTCGTTTTCGCTTGTACCACAACGAGTCTCGGCTGCTGCTAGCGCGCGCAGCTAGAGTAGCAGCAGCTCGTTCCGGCGCGGGCGGCAGCGGCTCCTGTTGTGTCCTGCCGCCGTTGGGTCAACGTGAGTTAGCCAAGGTTGCCGGAGGTGCAATGGTTGGGCCGACCAATCGCGTTTGAGGTATTCAACGCCTCCCGTCTTTTGGACTGCTCGCTGTGGGCTAAGGGGTCTCGTAAAATTCCCTGGGAGGCATCGCAAGTGGGAAATTGACTTCGATTATCGTCCCGCTTCCCACAGGACTGTTGACAGTCATCTTGCCGCCGAACACGTCAATGCGGTCTTTGAGCCCGATGATCCCGGAGCCTTAATGGGAGTCAGCTCCGCCGATCCCGTTGTCGCGAATCGACAGGTAAAGGTTTTCGTCGACGGTTCGCGCACGCATTGTGACTTCGGAAGTGGGGTGTGGCCCCGTTGCCGAAATCCCCCCGCCAGAGCGGGCGCACATTCCTTCGACGGCATATGAAACCACCGTGCTTTCGTACGCGAGCAGGCACGAGAAGACGTCGCATTAGAACTTCAGCGACCGTTCGAGATCAGATACGCGAAGGACCCTCAAACTAAATCGGCGCTGATGCCTCTTTCAGGCGCTTGACGGTCAGCTTTGGTACTCGTCAAGCCAATGGCCTCCTTGACAGCAGTAGGGAGACTCCAATCGGCGGTGCACTTGACGAGCGGTCAAGTCGGACCGAAGACCTCACATGGACGATTTGGTCCTAACTTGGACGCAGACCGACGATGCTTCTAGCCGTCAACGCCTACTACATCACGGACACCACGGGGGGACTGGGCAGAAATTAAGGGCCGGCGGCGGAGGCGGTTCAGGTCCCTCTACAGCATGGAAGTGCGTTACGCCGTATTGGTCCGGCTGACTTTATCGCGCGCTAGCCGTAAGCCTTCGCGGTCATGGAAACAGCCCAGCACCACCGCCCAGGCAAGCGTGTTCGATCGCCGACTACGTCGACGATGTCGATTCAGTTGCCAACAATCTGCCCACACGGCCGGCGGTGATCGGGCACTCCATGGGCGGCTTTGTCGTGCAGAAGTATCTGGAGTCGCGCGACGCGCCCGCCGGCGTGCTGGTCGCGTCCGTGCCCCCGCGCGGGGCTGGTGGATTCTTGCTGCGCAAAATCAAGCGCCACCCCTGGCATTCCACAAGATCAATCATCACAACGAAGTCTTGTGTCAGCATGCCGAAGCTTGCACGCGAATATTTCTTCTCCGCACAGACTTCCGAGTCCGACGTAGTGCGCTACGCCGCGTGACTCGAGGAAGAGGTCGTTGGAAAATGGACACTCGACACGACGCTGCGCGGTGCGGCCGCGGCGACGAGCGACGGGCCCATGAGTCTGGGCACATCCACACCGGCATACCCCGCGCCTCGGGCGACGTGAAGGTGTGCATGGTGACGGGGTGGACCCGTCGTCAGCACCGAACTGGGGCTACGCCACGGCGCGTTTGCTCACAGCTGGAAGGCGTTGACTTACAAAGCAGCCCAAGGGGTTAGGGCGCCGGAGGAACCGGCGCGACCGTCGGTGGCGCGGCCGGGTCGGGCCCCGTAGGCGGCCCGTACCCGGGCGGCGGTGGCCCGTTCAACGGATAGTACCCAGGCGGCAGAGGGGGCCCGCCCTGGGCGGGCCCCGTTGGCAACGAGGCTGTCTCGGACCCCGGGGCGGTCAGTGAAATGTATCCGGGCGGCAGCGGCGGCGGTGGACCGGCTCCTGGCGGCGGTGGGGCCGCTATGGGCATCTGATCGGGCGAACCGGTCAGTCCGTACGGGTCCCGGGCCTGGTGCCAAAGATCCCTGAGGCTCCCCAGCGGGCCCGACCCCGATTGACCCGAGCCGTAAACGGGGTTCGAGATCTCTGGCACCGGTGGCGCGCCGACGGGTGGAGGCGGGGGCGGACCCACCGGTCCATCCGAAGACTCCACCACGGACGGGCCGGGAGCCGGGGCAGCGGCACCCGGACCCGATTGCGCCGGCGTCGGGTAGGGCACCGCCGGATCCGCTCCGGCCTGGCCGGCCATAGCCAGCGCACCGGCGGCGATGATCACGCCCGCGACCGCGATCCTCGCGGCGTTGGCCGGTGGTGTGGCGCGCTGGTGTTCGGTCATGAATCCTGGTTGTCCTCTCTGGTGGCGCCCGCGAGGACTCCTTACAGAAGCACCGCGGGACGCCGGACCCGACTTGCGAGCAAGGCTAGCGCCTTCCCGCGTGCGGCGTCACCTCGTTCACGCGCCCAACCGTCACGGGTCGATAGCCTGCGGGGGCGACGTCATTTCGTCGTGACAACTACACGTTGTCCCAGTCCAGGGCCTATTTTTCTCGGTCGGGCTGACAGGATTTGAACCTGCGACCACTTGACCCCCAGTCCGCCTAGTGCTCCGTCTGCGATTTGATCTGGTGAAGGGTCTCGCGGCCACGTTTGACCTTCGCGATGATGTCGTCGGCGCTGGCTTTCCAGATGAACGGTTTGGGATCGAGGTTCCAGTGCTCGGCCCATTTGGTGATCGCGGCGCTGAGTTCGGCGACGCTGGTGAAGGCTCCGCGTCGCAGGCGTTTGTCGGTGAGTTCCTTAAACCAGCGCTCGATCAGGTTTAGCCAGGAACTCGAGGTGGGCGTGAAATGAAGGTGCCATCGGCGACGGTTCTTGTGCGCCAGCCATTCCTGGATCTGCGGTGTGGAATGGGCGGACAAGTTGTCCAGGACGACATGGACCTCCAGATCGCGCGGGACGGCCGCGTCGATCTGCTTGAAGAACCGCAGCACGTCCGCGCCGGCATGGCCTTTGCGCAGGTCGGTTAGCACTTCACCGGTCGCGACATTCATCGCCGCAAACAGATCGATGGTGCCGTTGCGCCGGTAGTCATGGGTCATCGTGCCCGCTCGGCCGGGCTTCATCGGCAGCGACGGCTGGGTGCGGTCCAACGCTTGGCACTGGGTCTTTTCGTCGAAGCAGAACACCGCCGCTCGTTGCGGCGGATCCAGGTAGAGGCCGACGACATCGACGAGCTTCTCCTCGAACCGAGGGTCGTTGCTGACCTTGAACGTGTCGACCTTCCACGGCTTGAGGTTGTGATCGGCCCAGATTTTGGCCACCGCGTCCTTGCCGATCCCCACCCGCGCCGCCAACGTGCGAGTGCTCCACTGCGTGGACCCGTCCGCCGGCCGTTCCTTGTGCGTCAGGCGCAACACGTCTTCGACGGTGCCCGGCGGCAGACCCGGCTTACGGCCACGCCCCTTCGCGATCTTGCCGACCCCGGCCACACCCTGCTCAGCGAACCGAGAACGCCAGCGCCGCACCGTATCCGAATCCACGTGACACCGTCGCGCGATCTCCTCGTTGGCCACTCCAGCACAGGCCCACAATAGAGCCCGGGCTTGAACCACTTGCCGATGCGGCAACGACGTCGACGATGCCATCCGCTCCAACTCCGCACGCTGTTGATCGGTCACCGGCAGCGCCGCGGCAGTCATAACAGGCATACTACAAACTACCATATTATTTCACAGACAGTGCACTAGGACGGTTGCAGCATGTCTCAGCATGCAGCCTAAATCGCGCTGACCTGCGGGAACTGTGTCTCCAGGTCTCCCCCAGTACCAGCTTGTTTCGCGCGGCTTGTGACACTGTCGTGACAACGGCCGCAGATCTGATCTGCGCGGTTTTGCCGATATGGCCCATCGCAGACCGGGCCTGGACCCCGGCTAAGAACTCAGGTATTATTCGAACGTTCCGAAACTAATTTCGAAACGTTCGATAAAGGCGGTGAGGTGCGATGAGCGCTGAAGTGGTCGAGACCACGACTTTTGTGCCGGAGAATCCCGAGGATCTTGCATCGGTAGCCGGGTTCCTGTCCGCGCATGAGCGCCGCCACGGTGCAGCGGCGAGGCCGAGCTATGCGCTTGTCGGCACCGATGAGCATGACCGCATCGAACTGCCTGAAGCGGTTCATCAGGCGCTAGTGAAGGTAGTTGCAGCGCTGTACGCGGGCAGGGCGGTGACGATCGCACCGCAATCGATGACGCTGACAACTCAGCAGGGGGCCGACCTTCTCGGCGTCAGTCGCCCGACCATCGTTCGGCTGATTAATGACAACGTGCTGCCTGCCGAGCGAATCGGCAATCGGCATCGGCTGCTGCTCGACGATGTGTTGGCCTATCGTGAATCGCGCCGCAAGCGTCAGTACGATGCGCTGGCCGCGACCGCGATCGACATCGATAGCCACGACGACCGCGCGACAATCGAAAAGCAACTGCGCCAGGCGCGCCGCGCTATCGCGCAGCGCCGTAGGAGTGCACAGCCACGCTGAGACAATCGCAGCGATGTTCGCCGCCCTGTTGGACACCTCAGTGTTGTGGCCGAGTTTGCAGCGTGACTTTCTGCTGTCGCTAGCCATCGAAGGGCTATATCGACCGTTGTGGTCGAGTGCAATCTTGGAGGAACTCGAGTACCACGAGACACACAAGCTGATCGACCGAGCCTGTCGGTTGCCAGGTACAAGGGACCACCTGAGCGGTGGTTTTGCCAGCAGCATGGGACCACCGGTTTGCCATTAATGGGACCACCGGCTTGCCACTGATGGGACCACCCGGCGTGGCTTCCACGCTCTCGGTCGTGTGGCCGCTGTATTCGCGGCATGACGTATCGGGAGTTATCGATGATCGAAGTGAAAGAGATCCTGCGGCTGTGGCTGGATGGCCGGTCGCTGCGGGAGGTGAGCAAGCTGGCGGGGGCGGACCGTAAGACGGTGCGCCGTTATGTGGACACCGCACGCGCGTGCGGGATGGACCGCGACGGCGGGGCCGCCCAGCTCAGCGATGAGCTGTTGGCGGCGGTGGTGGTCGGGGCTCGGCCGCAGCGGCCGACGGGCCGGGGTGCGTCGTGGGGAGCGCTGGCGGGCCAGCATGAGCAGTTGAAGGCTTGGACTGATGCGGGTCTGACGCTGACGAAGGTCCACGCGCTGCTGGGCCGCCGGGGTGTGGTGGTGTCCTATCGCACCCTGCACCGTTATGCGACAACGGAATTGGGTTTTGGTCAGCGGCGGGCGACGGTGCCGGTGGTCGACGGTGAACCCGGCAGTGAGGTGCAGGTCGACTTCGGCCGGCTCGGGCTCATCCCGGATCCGGTGCGCGGTAGCAACCGGGTGGTGCACGGGTTGATCTTCACCGCGGTGTATTCGCGGCACACCTTCGTCTATCCGACCCACGAGCAGACGTTGGCGGAGGTGATCGCCGGATTTGAGGCGGCGTGGGCGTTTTTCGGTGGGGTCTTCGCGGTGGTGATACCGGATAACATGAAAGCGATCGTCGATGCGGCGCACGCGACCGAGCCGCGCCTGAACGACGCGTTCCGCGAGTACGCCCAGGCCCGGGGCTTCGTCGTCGACCCGGCTCGGGTGCGTCATCCTCGTGACAAGCCGCGCGTCGAGCGGTGTGTGAGTTATGCGCGTGCGAATTTCTTTGCCGGAGAGCAGTTCCGGGATCTGGGCGACTGCCGCGAACGCGCCGCGGCGTGGTGCCGCGACGTCGCCGGAACACGGGTGCACGGCACCACCCGGCAACGCCCGGCCGAGGTCTTCGCCACCGACGAAGCCCCGCGGCTGGCGCCGGCTCCCGCCCAGCCATTCGACCTGCCGACCTACAGCCATCCCAAAGTCGCGCCGGATCGCCACGTTCAGATCGCCCGGGCGCTCTACAGCGTGCCCGGTGAGCTGATCGGGCAACGGCTCAGCGCCCGCGCCGACGCGCATACCGTGAAGCTGTACTGGCGCGGCCAGTTGATCAAAGTCCATCCCAGGGTGGCGCCGGGACGCCGCCACACCGACCCCGCCGATCTGCCCAGCGAGCTCACGACATACGCGATGCGCGACCTGGATGCGTTGCAACGCAAAGCCGCCGCGCACGGCACCCATGTCGGCGCGTACGCCACGGCGCTGCTCGAGCACCCGCTGCCGTGGACGAAGATGCGCCAGGTCTACCGCCTCCTGGGGCTGGTGCGCCGCCACGGCGCCGAACCGGTCAACGAGGCCTGCCGGCGCGCCCTGGACGCCGAAGCGGTCAACGTCGGGCTGATCGACCGCATGCTCACCCGCGACAACCCGCCACACACAACCGCGCGGCCCCCGGGTGCGGCGACACGGTTCGTGCGGGACACCGCCGACTTCGCCGTACGCAGGCTGCCGTCATGAGCACCACGCGCCGCACCGCCACGCACACGCCAGCGGCGAAGCCGGCCGAGGTGTCCGCCGAGCTGAAAGCGTTGATGCGTCGGCTCAAGCTCGGCCAACTGCTCGACACCTTGCCCGAACGGCTCGCCCTGGCGGCCACCAACCACCTGCCCCATCACGACTTCCTGGAGCTGCTGCTGGCCGACGAGGTCACCCGCCGCGACCGCGAAGCCACCCAGCGCCGGGCGCGGGCCGCGCACCTGGACCCGCAGATGCAGCTGCAGGCCTGGGACGATTCCACCGGGGTCAGCTACGACCGCCAGTTGTGGGCCGAGCTGACCTCGCTGCGGTTCCTCGCCGACGCCCACAACGTGCTCATTATGGGCCCGGTCGGGGTTGGAAAGACGTTCCTGGCCAACGCCTTAGGCCACATCGCGGTGCGCCGCGGCCACACCGTGCACACCGAACGCGCCGACAAACTGTTCAAACGGCTCAAGGCCGCCCGCCTCGACGCCAGCTACGAAGACGAGATGCGCCGACTGCACCGCGTCGAGCTGCTCATTCTCGATGATCTGGCACTTCACCGGCTGGAGACCACCGAGACCAGCGACTTCTACGAACTCATCGTCGAGCGGCACCGCCAGGCCAGCACCATCACCACCAGCAACCGAGAACCACCCGAGATCTTGGCCATGATGGCCGATCCGCTGTTGGCCCAGTCGGCGATGGACCGGCTGCAATCGGCGGCCTACGAGCTCGTCATCGAAGGCCAGTCGTACCGGCAACGCCAGAAACCGACCAGCGCAACGACCCACGACACCACACCGAATTGACGAACAACCCCCCGGCAGGCCACCATCACCACACGGCCCGCGACCGGGCAAGCCCGGTCCCATGCTCCTGGCAAGCCGGTGGTCCCATCACCATGGCAAGCGACAACCGAGCCGAACATCCGGATGTTGCGGCAGCGCGGGCCCGCCACCTCATCCACCAGATGGCCACTGCGTTCGACGATGCCCTGGTGGAGAACTGGGAACCGCTCGAAGGCGGCTTCGGTTTGCCAGATCCAGATGACGAGCACGTTGTCGCTGCTGCTGTCGTCGGTGGAGCGGGCGCTATCGTCACCGACAATCAGCGGGACTTCCCGGAGACGAAGATTCCCGTGCGGATCAAGGTCTTATCTCCTGCCAAGTTCGCCGCAGACACCGTGTCGGTCTCTCCGGATGTCGCGCTGCATGGTCTGCAGACGATGGCTGCCAGATACGCCGCACCGCCACTGACTACGGAAGACATCTTGAACCGCCTGGTTCAGCGATACCGCATGATCGAAGCGGCTGACCTCATCCGCGCAGTCACCTAGTGCGTTTGTTCGGTCCCGCAGTCTCCTCTGATGCGCCCGGACCGGCCAGACTGAGGGTTGTGGAGGAACGGTTTCCTGGCGAATTGGAGACGCTGCGCGCTGACAATGTGCGGTTGCGTCAACTGCTCAAGCTGAGCGAGGAGCAGGCGCGCGTGGCAGACCCCGATCAGGCGGCGCTGACAGGCGCGCCGACCACCCCTGTGGACATGGGATCCACACCCGACGAGAAGATCCGGTTCTACGCCGATCTCTTCCGCAGTCGCACAGACGTTTACGCCGTCCGGTGGGAGAACAAGCGGGATGGCCGATCGGGTTGGATGCCGGCCATCCACGGGTACTGGCGTAAGGGAATGAAGCGGGAAGACGCGCCTTACCTGCGGCTCACTCACGAGGTGATCGGGAAGCACTTGCGCGGCGACCACCATATCGGACTGTATCCGCTCGCTGACGACGACACGTGCTGGTGGGTGGCGGCGGACTTCGATAGGGATTCTGCCATGCTCGACGCACTTGCCTATCTGAAAGCTGCTCGCGCCCAGGATGTTCCGGCTGCACTGGAGGTGTCGCAGTCGGGACGCGGTGCCCATGTCTGGATCTTCTTCGCCCAAGCCACATCGGCATCAGTGGCGCGACAGATCGCGACCAGTCTCCTCGGCGAGGCGTTCCAGTTACGTGGCAGCATGCACCTCAGTAGCTACGACAGGCTCTTTCCGTCCCAAGATGTCCACACCGGCCGGGGCATGGGCAACCTCATCGCGGCGCCGTTGAACGGCGCGCGCCGCCAACACGGCACGACACTGTTTCTTGACCCCGCTACGCTGGAACCGTTCGACGACCAATGGGCCTACCTGTCGAGCATCGCCCGGCTGTCCAGCGGCGACGTCGCCGCCCTCAGCCGTCGGCTCCCGATTCCCAAGATCGGCCACGATGTCCGCCGGCTGCAATTGCCGACCTCCTCGAAGATTGTGCCGCGTCCTTCGGCGATCATCCGGGCCCACCTTTCGGCCCGAATGACGGTGACCGCTGCGGATCTGGGCCCCGCCATGTTCTCCGCGGTCAAGCACGCAGCGTCAATCCGCAATCCAGAGTTCGACGCGCGCCAACGGGCACGCCGAAGCACTTGGGACACACCCCGATTCCTATACAGTTACGATGAAACACTCGAAGGCGACCTAGTCCTCCCTCGCGGCTTACAGAAGCTGCTGACGGTGCTCGTCGAATCCGCGGGCAGCACACTTAAAGTCGACGACGCACGGGCCGTGGGCGAAAGCCAGCAGTTCACCTGCTCAACCGAATTGCGTGCCGAACAAGCCTCAGCTGTGCGACAACTCGTCGCGCAGGACACCGGAATACTCGTCGCTCCGCCGGGTTCGGGTAAGACGGTGATCGCCTGCGCGACCATCGCTGCACGTTCGACGACCACACTGATCCTCGTCGATCGAAAAGCTCTCGCCGACCAGTGGCGGGACCGCCTTCAAAAGCACCTCGGGTTCAAATGCGGACAGATCGGCGGCGGACGATCCAAAACGACCGGCATCCTCGATGTTGCACTGCTGCCGACCCTGGCACGCCGCAACCAGATCAACGAACTGACCGCCGGCTACGGATTCGTTATCGTCGACGAATGCCACCACGTCGCAGCGAGCGCGTTCTTCCACGTGCTCAACCGAATACCCGCCCGCTACTGGCTAGGGCTGACGGCCACACCCGAGCGCCGAGACGGACTCGAAGACCTTATCTACCATCAGCTCGGATCTGACAGCGTCGTAATCGAACGTCCAACCGCGGGACAACTACCCGAAGCAGCAACAGCCGCGCCAGCGCCTCATCCGGTGCTGCATCTCCACAAGACCGAGTTCAAGTACACCGGGGACGTCGATCCAACCGCGCCCGGCGGAATGGCCGAAATCTACCGGGCACTCATCGCCGACCAGGAGCGACTCGACCAGATCACCCGTGACGTCCTCACCGCCCACAAAGACGGCGCCAACATCCTGGTCCTCACAACGTGGATCGACCACCTCCACGCCATAACCCGTCAACTCAGCGACGCCGGCGCATCCGTCACTGTCCTTCACGGCCAGATGAAGACGCTCGAACGCCGCGAGATCACCGAGCGCCTTGCCAGCCACACGACCGACGATCCGCCATTGCTCCTGGTAGGGAGTAGTTCCTTCATCGGCGAGGGCTTCGACTGCCCAGCGCTAGACACCCTGTTTCTAGCCGCTCCCGTCACGTTCAAGAATCGCCTGGTCCAATACATCGGGCGCATCACCCGGACACACCCCGACAAGACGACCGCCACCGTGCACGACTACCACGATGAACGGACCCCAGTGCTCGCATCGTCGCTTCGTAAACGCGCGCCCGGTTACGTCAAAATGGGCTTTCCAGACCCACGCTCCGTGCTTCGGTGAGTGAGCGTCTCACTCCGGATGACCGACTGCGCCCAATACATCCGCCACGGCATCGCGAACCGATCCCTCGCCGACACGCCCTCCACACCCGGTAGTTGTCGTCGTTTGCGAAGCGCAGCAAAGCAATCGACCAGCCTGCGCGCAGTTCGCGGCGTTGTCACAGATTGTCACAACCCAACGACTCAAGGTGCTGGAGACACCGGCTCGTTCGTGCGACGAGAAGGTGCAGCTCAGCGTCACCAAACTGCGTGGTCGGCGGGGACAGGAGGTCCCGCGTGACAGAGGGTGACAGCGAATACCAGGGGATAGGGTGCGCGGAGGGTGCGGGCGGCCTGGCAAGGCCCCAAAAATACCCCTGACCTGCAGAAACTCTGGTCGGGCTGACAGGATTTGAACCTGCGACCACTTGACCCCCAGTCAAGTGCGCTACCAAACTGCGCCACAGCCCGTCACTCACCGGTATCACCGGCAGCAGGTCGAAAGCCTACCGCAGTCGGCGGCTCTCCCCCAGAACGCGGCACGCCTCACACCGTCAGCAGCCGATAGAGCCCGATCAGACCGACGACGACGATCACAGCGCGCAGTGCATTCGGAGACAAGCGACGGCCGTAGTGCGCACCCAGCCAGCCGCCCAGCAATGAGCCGATCGCAATCAGGCCAGCCGCCAGCCAACTGATCCGATGAAACGCCACCAGTGTGTATGCGACCGCCGCAACGACGTTGACCACCAGCGCCAGCAGGTTCTTCGCGGCATTCATCCGCTGCACCGACTCGGGCAGCAGAGCACCCATCACGCCGATCAACAGAATGCCTTGCGCCGCGGTGAAATAGCCGCCGTACACCCCAACCGCGAACGTGCCGGCGACCAGAGCCACCATCCGACGCTTCGACACATGGTCGGCTGAGCGTCCGGCCTCCGCGGCGCGCCGCCGCGCCCACGCCTGGATCCACGGGCCGACGACCACCAACCCCAAGGCGAGCACCAACAGCACCGGCACCACCTGGGCGAACACCTTCTCAGGCAGGTGAAGCAGCAGCCACGCACCGACAATCGCGCCGGTCAGCGACGCGACGAGCTGCCAGCGCAGCCGGTGCCACTGGCCGCTCAACTCGCGCCGGTAGCCCCACGTCCCCGAAACGCCACCGGCAACCAGGCCGACCGCGTTCGACATGGTCGAGGTCACCGGCGGATACCCGAGCGTCACCAAAGTCGGGAACGTGATCAAGGTGCCTGAGCCGACGACCGCGTTGATCGCGCCGGCGCCCACCCCCGCCAGCGCGATCAAGACCATATGCGAGACGGACACTCGGAAACCCTAATGCGCGCCTTCACCGCGACCGCGCGGACCTCTTCTCTCGCACCCGCACATTGATCCGGATCGGGCTGCCCTGGAAACCAAAATCCTCCCGCAGCCGACGCTCCAAGAACCGGCGGTACCCCGCCTCCAGGAAGCCTGAGGTGAACAACACGAACGTCGGCGGTCGCGCGGTGGCCTGGGTCGCAAACAGGATCCTCGGCTGCTTGCCGCCGCGCACCGGTGGCGGCGTCGCGGCCACCACCTCCTTGATCCAGGAATTCAACTGCCCTGTGGGAATGCGCTTGTCCCACGACTCCAGCGCCGCATCCAGCGCCGGCACCAGCTTCTGCACCGCCCGGCCCGTCTTCGCCGAGATGTTCACCTGCTGCGCCCACTGCACTTGCGCCAGCTCGCGCTCGATCTCACGGTCAAGCTGATAGCGGCGGTCCTCGTCGACCAGATCCCACTTGTTGAACGCCAACACCAGCGCGCGGCCCGCCTCGATCACCATCGAGATCACTCGCTGGTCCTGCTCGGTGATGGGCTGCGACGCGTCGATCAACACGATCGCGACCTCCGCCGCGTCGATTGCTCCACGCGTTCGCACCGATGCGTAGAACTCGTGCCCGCTGGCCTGTCCGACCTTGCGCCGCAACCCGGCGGTGTCGACGAACCGCCACACCTCCCCGTCCAGCTCGATCAGCGTGTCGACGGGATCCACCGTGGTGCCCGCCACTTCATGCACCACCGACCGCTGGTCCCCCGCCAACTTGTTCAGCAGTGAGCTCTTGCCCACATTCGGCTTGCCCACCAACGCCACCCGTCGCGGACCGCCGACCACCGAGCCAACATCGTGCACCTCCGGCAGTGCCGCCACCACCTCGTCAAGCAGGTCGCCCACGCCCCGCCCGTGCATTGCGCTGATCGCGTGCGGCTGGCCCAGGCCCAACGACCACAGCGCGGCCGCGTCGGCCTCACCCTTCTCGTTGTCAACCTTGTTGGCCGCCAGGAACACCGGCTTGCCCGACCGCCGCAATGTGCGCGCCGCCGCCTCATCCCCCGTCGTCGCCCCCACGATTGCATCGACGACCAAAATGATGGCGTCAGCGGTCCGCATCGCCACCGACGCCTGTTCGGCCACCAACTGCTGCAGACCCTTCGCGTCCGGCTCCCAGCCACCCGTGTCCTGCACGATGAACCGCCGCCCCGTCCACGACGCGTCATATGACACCCGGTCGCGCGTCACGCCCGGCACGTCCTGCACTACCGCCTCGCGCCGCCCCAGGATCCGGTTGACCAACGTCGACTTGCCCACGTTCGGCCGGCCGACAACCGCCACCACCGGCGGTGGCCCGAATGCCTCCTCCGACGCCACACCCTCGACGTCTTCGACAGTCTTCCAATCACTTTCGTCGAACCACGAGTCGTCAGTCACCGCACTACCCTCATGCGCTGCTCGACGAGCTGCAACAGGTGCGCGATCACCTGCGCCTCGGTCATGTCGCTGGTGTCGACCACCACGGCGTCCTCGGCCACCCGCAACGGCGATACCGCCCGGGTCGAATCCAAATGGTCGCGGCGGCGGACATCGGCCAACACGTTCGCATAGTCGTCACCCAGGCCGCCGGCGATGTTCTGGTCGTTGCGCCGCTTGGCCCGCGTCTCGGCGGATGCGGTCAGAAAGAATTTCACGTCCGCGTCCGGCAGCACCACCGTCCCGATATCGCGGCCCTCGACCACGACACTGCCCGGCCCGGTCGCCAGCTGCCGCTGCAACTCGACCAGGCGTCTGCGAACCTCCGGCACAGCGGACACCGCCGACACCGCGCCAGTCACCTCGTCGCCGCGGATCTCCGCCGAAACATCCTCTCCGGCAAGAAAAGCCCGATCCTCGTCGGGGTCGTAGCCCACTGACATCTGCACATCCGCGGCCGCGGCCGCCATCGCATCCGGGTCGCTCAAATCGACTCCCCCCCGCAGAAGCGCCAACGTCACCATCCGGTACATCGCACCGGTGTCCAGATACCGCGCACCCAATTCATGCGCCAAACCCCTTGACACCGAAGACTTCCCCGTACCGGCCGGGCCGTCGACCGCGATCACCACGGAGTCGGTCACAGCCCCACCGCCCGGTACAGCTCGCCGACCTCGGTGCGGTTCAACGGCCTGATGCTGCCGGGCCGCTGATTGCCCAACGACACCGCTCCGATATCGGTTCGTACCAACGACTGCACCGGATACCCGACCGCGGTCAACAACCGCCGCACGATCCGATTGCGCCCCTCGTGCAACGTCACCCGCACCAGCGTCTTCCCGGGTACCGTGTCCACCACCGCGAAGTCGTCGACGTGCACGGGCCCGTCGTCCAGTTCCACTCCGGCGCGCAGTTTCTTGCCGACTGTCCGCGGCACTGTCCCGTTCACCGTCGCCAGGTACGTTTTGGGCACCTGAAACGACGGATGCATCAGTCGGTGCGCCAGTTCTCCATCATTCGTCAACAAGATCAGTCCCTCGGTGTCGGCGTCGAGCCGCCCAACGTGAAAGAGGTTCTTGTTGCCGCGGACCCGGTGCTCGATCAAATCCCCAATGCACGGGCGGCCGCGATCGTCGGACATCGTCGAATGCATGCCCCGCGGCTTGTTGAGCGCCAGATGTACCAGCGAGTCGTCCAGCATCACCCTCGCGCCGTCGACGCGCACCACGGACTTCTGCGGGTCTACACGCGTGCCAAGCTCCGTGACCACACGTCCGTCGACCTCGACGCGGCCGTCGGTGATCAGCTTCTCCGCAGCACGCCGTGACGCGATCCCGGCCTGCGACAACACCTTCTGCAGCCGCACCCCCGCGTCAGCCGACGTCGCCATGTCACTCCCGGTCCACGTCGAACGCCTGCAGCTGCTCGTCAGTGGTAGCCCGGCCGCTCAACTTCACGAATCGTGGCTCTTCGTCAAGGGATTCGCTGATGTCGTCGATCAGATCAATATCAGGCAACAGCGGCGCGATGTCGGGCAGGTCGGCCAGCGACGACAACCCTAGCCGCTCGAGGAACAGCTCCGTCGTCGCAAAGGTCACCGCACCCGTGTCCGGATCAGTGCCGGCCTCGGTGATCAATCCACGGGCCAGCAGCGTGCGCATCACCGCGTCGACGTTGACGCCGCGCACCGCGCTGACCCGCGCGCGGGTCACCGGCTGCCGGTAGGCGACCACGGCCAGCGTCTCCAAGGCCGCACGGGTCAGCTTGGACCGCGCCCCGTCAAGCAGCAGCTTCTCCACGTATGGCGCAAACCTGGCCCGGGTGTACATCCGCCACCCGCCGCCCGCCTCACGCAGGTCGATGCCGCTGCCCCGGTCAGCCAGTTCGCTGGTCATCCGGTCCAGCGCCGCAGCGACCCTGTCCGTGGTCTGCCGCGTCACCATGGCCAGCGTCGCCACCGAAACCGGTGTGTCGACCACCAGCAACAACGCCTCCAGCGCCGCGGTCAGCTCGTCGTCGTCGAGCTCGGTCTGCGGCTCCAACTCGAGGTCGAGGTCGAGATCCGGGATTTCGTCGCTCATGGGTGGCTCATGGTTCTTGCGCCTCTGCCAGGTCGTCGGCTGCTGGACGGTCTCCGGTCCACGAAACCTGGAGCACACCAAGTGGTTCTGACTGGTCGAATGTTACCGCCCGCGCTCGATATAGCTCGAGCAGCGCCAGGAACCGGCCGACGATCTGGATCGGCTCGGTGCAGTCGGCGACAAGATCGGAAAACGTCGCCCATGCGCCGACTCCTCGGCGCTCCAACAGGTCCAGCAGCTGGTGCGCCTGCTCCTGAATCGACACGATGGTCTCGTGCAGATGCTCGGTGGCGATCGTCGGCACCGGCCGCGGCGTGAAAGCGATCGCCGCGATTTGCGCGAACCGCTCGGGGTCCACGCCGAGCATGACCTCGGGCAACAGATCGGCGTAGCGCTCCTCCAGCGACACCGCCCGCGGATAGCTACGCAGCGCGGCGGCCTCAAGCTCGGCGAACATCTCGGCGACGTGCTTGAACGCGCGGTATTGAAGCAGCCGCGCGAACAGCAGGTCACGCACCTCGAGCAGCGCGAGGTCCTCGGCGTCGTCGACCTCGCCGGCCGGCAACAGGCGCGCGGCCTTCAGATCGAGGAGCGTCGCGGCGACCACCAGGAACGCCGTTGTTTCTTCGAGCTCGAGCTGCGGGCCAATGGCTTTGGTGTATGCGATGAAGTCGTCGGTGACCCGATGCAGCGCCACCTCGGTCACGTCGAGCCGGTGGGCGAAGATCAGCTGCAGCAGCAGGTCGAACGGCCCCTCGAAGTTGGTGAGCCGGACCTGGAAACCCTTTTCGGGCGACGCGGTGTCCGTCACGCGCCGTTGAAGCGGTCGATGACCTCGCGCGCCAGCGACCGGTAGGCCTCCGCACCGCCGGACTTCGGCGCCCACGTGGTGATCGGCTCGCCGGCGACGCTGGTCTCGGGGAAACGTACGGTGCGGGTGATGACGGTGTCGAACACCAGATCGCCGAACCGCTCCACGACGCGTGCCATCACCTCGCGCGCGTTGACGGTCCTTGTGTCGAAGCGGGTGATCAGAATGCCGCTGATCCCCAGTTTCGGGTTGAGCCGGTCGTGCACCTTGTCGACCGTGTCGGTGAGAAGCGCCAGACCCCGCAACGAGAAGTACTCGCATTCCGTCGGGATCACCACCCCGTCCGAGCAGGCCAGCGCATTGACCGTCAGCAGACCGAGCGACGGCTGGCAGTCGATCAGCACGTAGTCGTAGCGATCGAGCACCGGATACAGCGCCCGCGCCAGTGTCTGCTCGCGGCCCACCTCGTTGACCAGCTGGATCTCGGCGGCCGACAGATCGATGTTGCTCGGCACCAGGTCCATGTTCTTCACGCGTGTGTGCACCATCACGTCGTCGATCGAGACCCGCGCGTCGACCAGCACGTTGTGGATTGTCGCGTCCAGTTCGTAGTGCGGCACCCCGAGCCCGGCGGAGAGCGCACCCTGGGGGTCCAGGTCCACCAGCAGCACCCGTCGGCCGTACTCGGCCAGGCTCGCACCCAGGTTGATCGTCGATGTGGTCTTGCCGACCCCGCCCTTCTGGTTGCACATCGCGATGACCTTGGCCGGGCCGTGGCTGGTCTTTGGCTTCGGCTCGGGAATGTTCCGCGGCAGGCGGCCGGTCAGGCCGATCCCTGAGTGGTCTGGGTCGTCGGTCACACCCGACCGTCCCTGGTCGGGGCGTGCGCGGTGCTGGCGGACATCCGGCCAAGTTTAACGGGGTGGGCGGCCTTAAAACGGTGGACCGCGCCGAACGCACGCCGCCAGAATCAGCGGAACACCAGCCAAAGCAGGCTGGCAGTGCCCGCGAGGACGCAATAGATGGCGAAGGGCGTCAGTGTCCGGGTCTGGAAGTAGCGGGTCAGGTAGCGCACGGCGAGGTAGGCGCTGACGAAGGAGGCGACGCTGCCGGCCAGCACCTGACCGTGAATGCCGGCGCCGAGCGGGCCTGCCAGGTCGGGGATCTTCAGCGCTCCCGCAGCCAGGATGACGGGTGTGGCCAGCAGGAACGAGAACCGTGCGGCGTCCTCGTGCGACAGCCCGCGCAGCAGCCCGGCCACCATCGTGATCCCCGAGCGGCTGATGCCGGGCAGCAGCGCCAGGATTTGCGCCGACCCGATCAGCACGCCCTGGCCCATCGGCAACCCGGACAGCCGCTGATCGCTGGGATCGAGCCCGGGGCCGCGCCGCTCCGCGGGGGCGGCGTGACCGTCGGCCGCCGGCGTCAAGACCGGCGGGGCCGGTGCCCGGCGGCGCAGTCGTTCGCCCGCATAGAGCACTACGCCGTTCACGATCAAGAACGCCGCGGCCGGGATCGGCTTTCCCAACGTCGTCCGGAAAAGATGCTCGAGCGCCAGACCGGCGATGCCCACCGGAATGGTGGCCAGAATCATCAACCAGGCCAGCCGTTCGGCGGGGGTCTCCACGCGTCGATACCGCAACGACGTCACGAAACCCGCCACGATCCGCGCCCAGTCACGCCAGAAGAACACCAGCAGCGCGGCGGCGGTGGCGACGTGCAGCCCGACGATGAACGCCAGGTATGGCGACTCCGGAGCGGACACGTTCAAATCGCGGGCCCACCGGCCGCCGACCAGCGCGGGTATCAGCACCGAATGCCCGAGGCTGGATACCGGAAACAACTCAGTCAGGCCCTGGAATGCGCCGACGACGACCGCTTCGCTGTAGCTGAGGGCACTCATCGGTGAGTCACCGTATCGCATTAGGAACGTTGTGGATCGCTGTGTCCGGTAGGTCGTTCTCAGCAAGTTGACACAATTACCGATGCTGTCACTCAGCGCGCACTCCTACCGTCGCGAATCACGACGGCGGAAAGGGCTTCGGCGAACAATGACCTTGCCTTTGCTCGGCCCGTTGACGCTGTCGGGCTTCGCGCATCCGTGGTACTTCCTGTTTCTGCTTGTGCCCCTGGCCCTGGCCGGGATCTACGCCGCCGTCCAGCTGGCCCGTCGCAGACACGTCCTGCGCTTCGCCAACATGGAGCTGCTCGAACAGGTGGCGCCCAAGCGGCCGACTCGGTGGCGGCACGTGCCGGCGATCCTGCTCGTCGTTTCATTGGTACTGGCGACAATCGCGATGGCGGGCCCGACGCACGATGTGCGCATCCCGCGCAACCGTGCTGTCGTCATGCTCGTCATCGACGTGTCAGAGTCGATGCGGTCCGACGACGTTGCGCCGAGTCGCCTTGATGCGGCCAAGGAGGCAGGCAAGCAGTTCGTCGACGAGCTGACACCGGGAATCAACCTGGGGCTCATCGCTTTTGCGGGCACCGCCAGCGTGCTGGTGTCGCCGACGACGAACCGCGCTGTGATGAAGGCCGCCATCGACAAGCTGCAGGCCGAAGAACGCACGGCGACAGGCGAAGCCATTTTCACCGCCCTGCAGGCCATCGCCACCGTGGGCGCCATTATCGGGGGTGGTGACAAACCGCCGCCGGCACGGATTGTGCTGGAGTCCGACGGAAAAGAAACGGTGCCGACCGATCCCAGCGCCCCCAACGGCGCCTACACCGCCGCGCAGGCCGCCAAAGAGCAGGGCGTGCCGATCTCGACCATCTCGTTCGGCACGCCGGACGGCTACATCGACCTCAACGGCGATCGTCAGCCGGTTCCGGTCGATGACGAGACCCTCAAGCAGATCACCCAGATCTCCGGCGGCCAGGCATTCTCCGCGGGCAGTCTGAATGAACTCAAGAGTGTGTACGCCGAACTGCAGCAGCAGATTGGCTTCGAAACGGTTCGCGGCGATGCCAGCG
This sequence comes from uncultured Actinomycetota bacterium, assembly GCA_963811535.1. GTDB lineage: Bacteria > Actinomycetota > Actinomycetes > Mycobacteriales > Mycobacteriaceae > Mycobacterium. The sequence goes on from CAWERF010000007.1 coordinate 1,137,296, forward strand.
CGGGTTGGGTGCGGCTCGCCGCGCTGGCCCTGGCGGCAGCGGTTCTGGCCGGCCTGCTGGTCAACCGCCGTCTGCCGGGCTAGCGCCCGCGATCCGAACGTCTCGAAACCGAGATCCCCGACGCGGCCTTTCGGCAGCCGATTTACCAGGTGGCGGTGCTAGCGTGCAGTGCTGTGTCGGAGGTGAACCGGCGTAGGTTCATGGCGAGCCTGGCGGCAGCCGTGGTGGCCGGGGTGGGTTTGGCCCGCTGGCAAGTCGACGCCGCATCGCGGACATCCGCCGCGGCGCTCGCGCCGACGAGGCCGGCTGCGCGGGTGCGGGCCTCGGCCGGGGTGCTGCCACCGTCATCGACGGCGGTGCTGCCGCCGCCATCGACGGGCAGCCGGATCCGCCTGCCCGGCAACGGACTCCTGAGTCGTCTGCCGGGTCAGGGTGATCTGCTGGCGCTCACCGTCGACGACGGGGTCAACAGCGATGTGGTCCGTCTCTACACGAAATTCGCGAAAGACACCGGCGTGCGACTGACGTATTTCGTCAACGGGAGGTACGCCTCATGGAGGGACAACCTCGCGATGCTGCGGCCGTTGGTGGAGTCGAGGCAGATCCAACTCGGCAATCACACCTTCTCGCACCCGGATCTGACCACCGTGTCACAACGCCAGGTAGCCGACGAGATCACCCGCAACGACACGTTTTTGAAGAAGACCTTCGGGATAGACGCGGCCCCGTATCTACGGCCCCCGTATGGCAGGCACAATGCTGCAGTGGACAGGGTGGCCGCCGATCTTGGCTACACGACGATCACGATGTGGTCGGGTACGCTCGCGGATTCGACTGTGGTGAAAGAGGATTTCATCGTCAAGATGGCCAACCAGTATTTCGCGCCGCAGACCATCGTGTTAGGTCATCTGAACCATTTGCCGGTCACCCACGTCTACGACCAACTCGTCGACGTCATCCGCTCGCGTAACCTTCGCACGGTCACTCTCGACGACGTGTTCCTGCGGCCGGTGAATCGGGCCTAGGAGTGCCCTGAACAAGGGAGTCTTGGGGCTGGGGGTTGGGCGCTTGTCGGCAATGCGAGCGTCGGGCCGTGGTTCTGATGGTGCGAGGAGGCTCTGGGGGTTGACGAATCCGTCGTGGATGATGACGTGGCCGGCGGGGATGTTAGGCCAGCGCCCAGCTGGTGCCGTTATGGGTGAGTCCGAGCGTGCTGAGCCGGCGCAGGTTGAGCGCTGCGGCCCGGTGGTGCAGCCAGTGGTCGTTTTTGGCCACGCCGCGGTAGCGGAGTCTGCGGTTGCCGCGCACCAGCCAGGCGATGGTGCGTTCGACCATCGGCCGGTGTTGTCGGTATTCGTTCTGCCAGTCCGGGTTTCGCGCGGCCGATCGGGCGGCTCGTTGCAGCGCGTCATGGGGACGGATCGTCAGGGTCTTACCGTCGGCGCCGGTGGTGCAGCGCTCACGCAGCGGGCAGCCGCGACAGGCGGTTTTGAACACTGCCCGGCCCGTAGGGGTGATGGTGCGGGTCACACCGGCAGGGCAGGTCACAGTGCGGTTGATGTGGTCGATGACGAAGTCGTCGACGGTGAACCCGCCCGGCACCGCCGGGCGAGTCGGTGCGGGTTTGACCAGATCGACATGGCCGCGTTCGGCCAGTTCGGCGCGGAATTCCCCTGAACCGTAAGCAGAATCGGCCAGCACCCGCACCGGCTGGTTCTCGGTGTCAAGCAGCTGTAGGCCGACTCGTGCTTCGCTGACCGGCTGCCCGTCGGCGCCCAGACCGCCGGCCTTGCTCAGGGCGCAGCAGGTGATGATCCCGGTGTCCGGCTCGATCGCCAGGTGGGCCTTGAACCCGTCCTGGCGACGGTGCACCGACTTGTGCGCGTGCCTGGTATCGGGATCGACGGTGGAGATCACCCGGTCCGGGGGCACCCGCTGCGCGATGCGCCACCGCCCATCGGTGCCATCAGAACCCTCAACGGGTTCCACATCCTGGCCCGCGACCAAAGCCAGCAGCGCCACCGCCTCGGCGGCCTTGGCGCCGAGATCCTGCTCGGGCAGATGACCCAACAGCCGGTGCGCGTCGGTGACCAGCGCGTCGACCAGCCGCTCGCGCGCCTCCCGGTCATCCCAGGCGATCGCGGGCTTACCCGGGTCGTCGTAGTCATGCGCGCTGCACTGCGCCGCGACCACCCCGGCCGCGCCCGGGACTTCGCGGCGGACCCGGCGAATCGCGCCGATCAACTGGGTCACCGTGTCCTGAGTGGCCACCGCATCATCAAGCACCGTCGAGTCCAACGCCCGCCGAGTCTTGCCCACCAGCGCCCCGGTCTGTGCCACCACCGCCCGCACCGCCTCGAAGATCCGGTTCGGCCGATCCGAGGCCGCCAGCCGCCGACGCCAGTACGTCAACGTCGTCGCATGAAATGCCCCCGCGGTGACCGCCAGCCCGCACGCCGCCTTCCACCGCAGGTCGTAGCTCACCGCATCGACGGTCTCGCTGTCCGACAATCCGTGCAACGCCTGCAACGTGATCACCGCAGCCATCACATCGGCCGGCACACTCGGGCGGCCCCGATCCGTCGGGAACAAATCTGTGAACATCTCATCCGGGAACAGCTCCCGCCGATGCGCAGCCAAGAATGCGAACACGCTGCCCGCCTTCATCAAATGACCCGCTACCGACTCAGCATCCAGTAATTCCCGCTGACTCTCCGATCGACCCTGCACACCAAGATCATCCCGAACAACAACGACCAACAGGTCGACCGCCACGCGGCATTATTCAGGGCACTCCTAGTGCGCGCGCGGGTGCGCACCTGCCCATATTTCCCGCAGCGCGTTCACGGTCACAAGCGTGTAGATCTGGGTTGTCGTTACCGAGGCGTGTCCGAGCAATTCCTGCACAACGCGGACATCGGCTCCGCCGTCGAGCAGGTGGGTGGCAAAGGAGTGTCGCAGTGTGTGCGGCGAGACCGCTGCGGTGATGCCCGCCCGCTCGGCCGCGTCCTGCAGAACCTGCCACGCGCTCTGCCGTGACAGCCGCCCGCCGCGGGCGTTGAGGAAGATCGCCGGGGTGCCGCGACCGCGCCGGGCCAGCTCCGGCCGTCCGCTCACGTAGTAAGCATTGAGCGCGTCGATCGCCGGTCGGCCGACCGGCACCAGGCGGTGCTTTCCGCCTTTGCCGCGCAGCAGCGCCGAGCGGGCGTGGGTGTCGATGTCGTCGACGTCGAGGCCCACCGCCTCCGAGATCCGCGCGCCCGTGGAGTACAGCAACTCGAGCAGCGCGCGGTTGCGCAGCGTCAGGGGCCCATCCGACGGGCTGTCGCCGCCCGCCCCGGTCAGCAGCGCCAGTACCTCGTCGACGGTCAGGCTCTTGGGCAGCCGCCGGCTCGGGGTGGGCGGCTTGACCGCCCTTGCGACGTCGATTGTCGTCAATCCCTCGGCGGCGGCGAACCGGTGCAGCCCTCGCACCGCTATCAGCGCCCGTGCCGCCGACACAGCGGACAACCCCGCCGCCCCCGCGTCAGGATCGCCGCGGCGCAACGACACCAGGAAGTCGCTGACGTCGGTCTCGGTGACGTCAGCAAGGTCGTCGATCCCGCGCAGCGCCAGGTGCTCCTGATAACGGCGCAGATCGCGGCGGTACGAACTCAACGTGTTGGCTGCCACGCCCCGTTGGTTAGTCAGGTGGTCGAGATATGCCTGCACCTGCCCCTCGAGCGCCGGCGCGACTGTCGTCATCACCGCCCCTGCCGTCGTGCAAAAGTGGTGGGCCGGTCCGGCCATTCGGCGTCGACGGGCCGGGTCGGTTTCCCCTCTACCACCGCAGCCAATGCGGCCAGCACCCCGGCGGCCGCCGTTGAATTGACGATCTGACCGGACATCACCATCTGCACCGCCTGGTCGAGAGGGAACCAGTGCAGCGTCAAGTCGGCCTCTTCGTCTTTGCCTTCCGGCCGGCCTACGTCGGACAGCCCCGTCGCCAGGTATGTGCGCACCGACTCGTCGGAGAATCCCGGTGACGACGCGACCTCCAGCAGCACCCGCCAGTTCTCGGCGGACAGCCCGGCTTCCTCCTTGAGTTCGCGGGCTGCGGTCTCGGCAGGGTCCTCTCCTTCGGTATCCAGCAGTCCCGCAGGCAGCTCCCACAGCCGGCGTCTCAGCGGATGACGGTATTGGTAAACCATGGCGATGTTGCGGTCGTCGTCGATCGCGGCGATGGCCACCGCGCCGAAGTGCTCGACCACCTCGCGCGTCGCGGTGCCCCCGCCAGGCATCCGCACATGATCGACGCGCAGCGCCAAAATTCTTCCGACATAGACTGTTTCGGAAGATACGGTCTCGAAGTTGTGCTCAGCCACGGGCCACTGGCTGCTGCAGCAACCCCTCGACCCCTTGCGGATGCTCGCTGCCGTTCGGGCGGCGTTCCGGGATCTCCACCGGCAACCGTTCGGCGGCTTTGTAATCCAGTGCTGCGCCGACGAACGCTACGAACAGCGGGTGCGGCCGCGTGGGCCGGCTCTTCAGCTCCGGGTGAGCCTGGGTGCCCACCAGGAACGCGTGAACCTCACGCGGGTATTCCACGAACTCAACCAGGTGTCCGTCGGGCGACGTGCCGGAGAACCGCAGCCCGCTCTCGGCGATCTTGTCGCGGTATCCGTTGTTCACCTCGTACCGGTGCCGGTGCCTCTCAGACACTTCGGTGGATTGATAGGCGTCGGCCACAATGGAGCCCGGTTGCAGCACGGCCGGATACGCACCGAGCCGCATCGTGCCGCCTAGGTCGGCCTCCCCCGCGACCGCGTCCCTTTGGTCGGCCATCGTGGAGATGACGGGATCGGGCGTGTTGGGGTCGAACTCAGCCGAATTCGCCTCGGTGAGTCCAACCGAACGCGCCGCGTCGATCACGATGCATTGCAGCCCAAGACACAAGCCGAGCACCGGCAGCCCATGGGTGCGGGCATACCGGATCGCACCGATCTTGCCTTCGATGCCGCGGATCCCGAATCCTCCGGGAATGAGGACGCCGTGGACGTCGTTTAGAACCGCCGCGGCGCCGCTGTCGGTCTGGCAGTCATCGGAAGCCACCCAGCGTATTTCAACCTTCGCGTGGTGCTTGAAGCCGCCGGCGCGTAGCGCCTCGGCGACCGAGAGGTACGCGTCGGACAGGTCAACATACTTGCCCACCAACGCGATCCGGACGGTTTCCTGCGGTTCGTGGACCCGCCGCAGCAGGTCATCCCATTCCGTCCAGTCGACGTCGCGGAACGGCAGGCTCAGCCTCCGCACGACGAAAGCGTCTAGTTCCTCGCGGTGCAGCACCTTGGGGATGTCGTAGATCGACGGTGCGTCCGGTGTCGAGATCACGCCGTCGATGTCGACGTCACACATCAGTGCGATTTTGTTCTTCAGCGGCTCGGGCACGTCACGGTCGCAACGCAGGATCAGCGCATCGGGTGTGATACCGATGCTGCGCAGTGCGGCCACCGAGTGCTGCGTGGGTTTGGTTTTTAGTTCGCCGGATGGCGCCAGGTAGGGAACCAGCGAGACGTGCAGAAAGAAGACGTTGTCACGCCCGACGTCATGGCGGATCTGCCTTGCGGCCTCAAGGAACGGCTGCGATTCGATGTCGCCGACCGTGCCGCCGATCTCGGTGATCACCACGTCGGGCCGGTTGCCGTCGGCGTCGGGATCGGCCATCGCCAGGATCCGGCTCTTGATCTCGTCGGTGATGTGCGGGATGACCTGGACGGTGTCGCCAAGGTATTCGCCGCGCCGTTCCTTGGCGATGACCGACGAATACACCTGCCCCGTAGTCACATTCGCCGATCCCGACAGGTTGCGGTCAAGGAACCGCTCGTAGTGACCGACGTCGAGGTCGGTCTCGGCGCCGTCCTCGGTAACGAAAACCTCGCCGTGCTGGAACGGGTTCATGGTGCCCGGGTCGACGTTGAGGTAGGGATCGAGTTTCTGCATGACGACCTGCAGGCCGCGCGCGGTGAGCAGCTGGCCAAGGCTGGAGGCAGTCAAGCCCTTGCCGAGCGAGGACGCCACGCCGCCGCTGACGAAGAGATGCTTGGTGGCGGTTTGCGGATGCTTGCGTAAAGCTGGCAAGAGCAACTCCCGTGAAGACGGCGCAGGGCAATGCTTCTAATAGCTGGGGCCTGCCGACCCACGGAATTTCACCTTAACACTGCCGCCGACAAGCCGTCGCTGACACGCCAGCACCCGTATACCCCACCCGCTTGCCGCGGACGCTTACTGCGGGACGGTCACCGCGGTCGCGCCCTGGCCGGTGCCGTACTGGGCGCTGTGGCCACCGTTGAGCAGGTCATGAAGCGCCAGGATCGCTGTGATGCGGCCGGACTCGACGTCGAGGTCATCGACGGTGCTCACGGCGGCCGCCATGCCGGGATCGGCGCGCGTCACTGCCACCGCCGCGGTGCCCGAGGAGGCACCTTCGGAGCCGGCCAGCACGGTGCCTGACCCGTGCGGCGCCAGCGCCGCGGCGAACCGTGCGACGGTCGAGCCGCGGTTGCCGGCGTCGTCGCCCAGACCACCGCCTGTCACCACGAGCGCCGCGTTGGCCGCAGAGATCGGCTTGTCCGGGTATGTGATGAAGCCGGTCTCGCGCAGCGCCGCCAGCGCGGTGTTGCGCTGCAGATCATCGACCGGCGGAGTTGCCGGGTTCTTGTTGATCTGCAGCACGATGCCCATCAGGTCACCGGCCTGCGAGCCCTGGTCGACGGACGTGGTGCTCAGCTGCGAACCGGCCGGCAGGATCGACGAATTCACGACGGACAGCAGCTTTTCGGCGTTGTTGGCGTCGACGAACTGCTGGGTCAGAGCGACGGTCCCGGTCACGGTGCCGCCGGCCACACCGACGAGCCGGGTCAGCCCTTGAACCACGTCGTCGGACGAGTCCGGGGTACGAAAGATCACCACCGACTTCTCGGCGAGTGAGTCATGCAGCATTCGGCCGGCCATTGCCGCATCGAATTCGCCCGCGGAGTTGAGCTTTTCGTTCAGTGCGTTCTTCTGCTGGTCGAGGGTGTTGATCTGGTTCTGCAGCTGACGCTTGTCGTCACGCAGTCCGGACAGCAGCGTGTCCGACAGCAGACCCGAACCCAGCACCACCCCGACAGCCAGCGCCAGGAACACCGCCGCAAGCGAAAAAGCGTGTTGGCGCAGCGATATCACGATGACCGTCCTAAGAGACGAGGTGCTGCACCCACAGCGAGAAGCGGTTCCAGTACGCGATCAACCAATCCACCACCGCGTGATCTGCCTTGGACACCCACAGCGCCACGGTGACCGCGATCAACATCGCCAGCACCAAGAGCGCAACGGCACCGCCGGAGATCCTGTTGCGGTACAACGTGGAGACGGCCTTGGCGTCCACCAGCTTCTGCCCCACCTTGAGCCGGGTCAGAAACGTCGACGGAAGGCTGGGCTGGCGGGACCGGTCGAAGAACTCCTCGATGGTGGCCGTGTGGCCGGCGGTCACGATCAACGATGCCCCGTGGTGGTCGGCCAGCAGCAGGGCCAAGTCGGCGGCGGATCCCGCCGCCGGGAACGTCATTGCACCGACACCCAAGTCTTGGATGCGCTCCAGCCCCGGCGCGTGCCCGTCGGCGTCGGCGGGCAGCACCACCTGGGCGCCACACCTGAGCACGTCGGCGCTCATTTTGTCGGGATCGCCGACGATGAGCTGCGGCCGGTGGCCCGCCTTGCGCAAAACGTCGGCGCCCGTGCCGACGCCGATCAGCACCGGCTGGTACTCCTTGATGAACGGCTTGAGGCACTTCAGATCCTCTGTGGCCGACTCTTCTTCGGCCACGATCACGACGTGGCGGCGGTTGAGGTCGACGTCGACCTCGGGGATGCCGATACCGTCGATCAGGAGTGGGCTTTCGCTGCGAATGAATTCGATGGTGTTGCCGGCGAATGCCTCGAGGTGGGCGACCAGTCCCCTCTTGGCCTCGTGCATCAGCTCTGAGATCTCGTGGTCACCGCGCTCCGTGCCCAGGACCAGCCGGCGATCGCCCGAGTACACGCCGCCGTCGTGCAGCCGCACTCGCGTGCCGTCCTTGACCTTCTTGAAGACGTCGGGCCCGGTGTCGTCGATCAGCATCACCCCGTTGGCCACCAGCACTTCCGGTCCCAGATTCGGATAGCGGCCCGAGATCGACGGCGACGCGTTGATCACGGCGGCGACACCGGCCTCGACGAGCGCGTCGGCGGTGATCCGGTCGAGGTCCAGCGCATCTATGACGGCGACGTCGCCGAATCCGACACGACGCAACAGCCGGTCGACGTCGCGATCGACGCGGGCGGTGCCGACCAGACCCGGCCGCGAGCTGGCATTGCGAGATAGAAGCGCTGACACTTTCATATCGGCGATTCTGTCGACGAAACGGCGAGAGACGTGGAGGCGCGCCGTAACACCAGCCTCACAAGTTCGCTTTTGTCACATTAGTAACACGACTTGGTTGCGATGACTTAGCCGGCCGAGCGGTCCTCGCCGGCCGTCGAGAGCAGCTCGCGCGCGTGTGCGCGGCCGCTGTCGGACTCACCCAACCCGGCGAGCATGCGCGCCAGTTCCGCGACCCGGCCGTCGTCGTCGAGGCGGCGGACCTCGCTGGTGCCGTTGCGGCCACCCCCTTCCACCACCAGGTGTACGTCGGCATACGCCGCAACCTGCGGCAGGTGGGTAACGACGATGACCTGGTGGGTGCGCGCGAGACGCGCGAGCCGACGCCCGATCTGCACCGCCGCGCGGCCACCTACGCCCGCGTCGACCTCGTCGAAGACCATCGTCGTGCCCTCCGCCGACGTGGCCAGCACCACCTCGAGCGCCAGCATCAACCGCGAGAGTTCACCGCCCGAGGCGCTCTTGTTCACCGGCAACACGGCGACGCCGCGGTGAGCGGTGAACCCGAACTCGACGATGTCGGGGCCCGCCGAACCGGCGTGTACGGCCTTACCCGACGGCAGAATCAGCGGCGCGGAATCGTCGGGGCGTGCCGGCATCGGCTGCACCGTGATGGTGAACTCCGCGTCGCCCATTGCCAGCCCGGCCAGTTCGGCGGTGACGGCCTTGGCCAGGCCCTTGGCCGCCTTGGTCCGTTCCTTCGTCAACTCCGCAGCCGCTCGGGCCAACTGATTCGCCAAGCCGTCGACCGTGCGCTCGAGTCCGGCGAGTGCTTCTTCGGAGACGTCGAGCTGGCTCAACCGCTCCCGGGCCTGCTGCACCCAGTCCAGCACGCCGTCGATGTCGGCGGCGTATTTGCGGGTCAACGCGCGCAACTGGGTCTGGCGGGCCAGCTTGGTCTCCAGCGTGCTGGCGTCGCTGGGCAGCTCGTCGAGATAGCTTGTCAACTCGCTCGATACGTCGGTGATCAGTGTCAACGCCTCGTCGAGTTGAGCGGCCAGCCCGGTGAGCGCGCCATCATCGGTGGCGTCGAGCGCGGACCTGGCGTGGCCGACGCTGTCGACGGCCGACGGTGTGGCGTCGGCGGTGTCGGGCGTGTCGGACAGCGCGGCATGCGCGGTTTGCGCCGCTTCCCGCAGTGCGTCGAGCTCCGAGAGGCGCCGGATGTCGGCAACGACCGCGTCGTCTTCCCCGGGCACCGGGTCGACGGCGGCGATCTCGTCGAGCGCGAATTTGAGCTGGTCGGCTTCCTGGGCGAGCTCTCGCGCCCGCGCTGTGCGGTCCGCGAGATCCCGTCGGGCGTGCAGCCATTCGTCGCGCAGCTTGCGGTAGCGGTCGAGCTTGGCACCGATGCCGGCGTGTCGGTCCAACGCGGCCCGCTGCTCGTGGGCCCGCATCAACCGCAGTTGGTCGTTCTGCCCGTGCAGTGTTAGCAGCTCGGTGGTGAGCGTGCTCAGCGACTTGGCGGGCACACTGCGGCCGCCGAGGTAGGCCCGCGACGGTCCGTCGCGGCTGACCGCACGCGCGGCGATGATGCTGCCGTCATCGTCACGAACGGCGCCCGACGAGTCGAGGATCTCGGCGATGTCGGCCGCGGGTTGCCCGTCGAGTTCGTCGGTAGTGAATCGTCCCTCCACGACGGCCCGTTCCGCGCCCGACCGGACGCGTGTGGCGTCGGCGCGCGCACCGCCGAGAAGTTGCAAACCGGTGACGACCATGGTCTTGCCGGTGCCGGTTTCGCCGGTCAGCACGGTCAGCCCGCGGCCGAATTCCGCCACCGCGCTGCCGATCGCGCCGAGCGACTCGATCCGGATTTCCGACAGCACTCAGTCGTCCAGTGTGGTCGGTCCGCGCCAGCCGGTGACCGGCAGCCGGAATTTGCGCACCAGTCGGTCGGTAAACGGTGCGCTGTCGAGTCGTACCCAGCGGACAGGGATTTCGCACCGAACCACCTGCACGCGCGCTCCTGCCGGCACGTGTATTTCGCGGCGCCCGTCGCAGATCACCATCGCATCGTTGCCGTCGGCTTCGACCTCGATCGCGATGCACGCCTCCGGGCTGGTCACCATCGGCCGCGCGAACAGTGCGTGAGCGTTGTTGGGCACCACCAGGATTGCCTCGAGGTCGGGCCACAGGATGGGGCCGCCCGCGGAGAACGCATAAGCGGTGGAACCGGTCGGCGTTGACACCAGTACGCCGTCGCACCCGAACGCGGACACCGGACGACCGTCCACTTCGAGGACCACGCCGAGCACTCCGAGGTGGACACCCTTCTCCAGGCTGGCCTCGTTGATCGCCCAGCCGTGACGGACGACGTGACCGTCTACATGTACCGAAACGTCAAGCGTCATACGATCTTCGACTCGGTAGTCGCGTGCGATGACGTGGTCTAAGACCTGATCGATGGCTTCTGCCTCGGCCTCGGCCAAAAATCCGATGCGGCCCAGGTTCACGCCGAGCACGGGCAGGTCGGCATCGCGGGCCAATTCTGCGGCCCGCAGGAACGTCCCGTCACCACCGAGCACCAGCACGAGCTCGCAACCCTCGGCGGCGCGTTCGTTGGGCTCGACGACATCGATCTCCACGCCGAGGGCACGCATGTCGTCGGGCGCCAGGTGCAGCGAACCTCGGTCGATCGCCTCGGCCGACAGCACCCGCAATGCAATTCCGTTGTCACCCAACACTTTCTCTACGCGACGGGCGGTTTCGGTGGCTTCGTCGCGGCCGGTGTGGACGACCAGCAGAATTGTGCGTTCGGCAGTCATTGCGGCCCCTCGGTGACCGCGCGCTGCACGACCCGCCCCAACTCGTCACCGGTCAGGGCGCGGCCTGTGCGTGCGCGCAGCCACAGGAAGTACTCGACGTTGCCCGAGGGTCCGGGCAACGGGCTGGCCGTCACGTCGACCGTGTGCCAGCCCAGGTCCTCGGCGCGGCGGGCGACGGCCAGCACGGCGCCCACCCGCAGCTGCGGATCGTGGACTACGCCGCCCCGCACAACTTGATCTTTCCCGACCTCGAATTGGGGCTTCACCATGGGAACGATATCGGCGTCGGCCGACGCACAGGCTGTCAGCGCGGGTAGCACGGTCGCCAGCGCGATGAAGGACAGGTCGGCGACGACAAGATCGACCGGTGCGCCGATCGCGTCGGGCGAAAGGTCGCGCACATTCGTGCGTTCTACGACCACCACCCGCGGGTCGGAGCGCAGTGACCATGCAAGCTGCCCGTAGCCGACGTCGACCGCGACGACTTCGCAGGCACCGCGGTCGAGCAGCACCTCGGTGAATCCACCGGTTGAGGCGCCCGCGTCCAGGCATCTTTTGCCGTCGATCGTCAGCCCGAAGGCATCGAGCGCACCGCTCAGCTTGTGCGCCCCGCGGGAGACCCAGGTCCGTTCCCCCGCATCGACGGTCAGGGCCGCGGTGACCGGGATGGCGGTGGCGGGCTTGGCGGCGGGCATGCCGTCGATGCTGACCCGCCCGGCGCCGATCAACTCCGCGGCTTGCTGGCGCGACCGGGCCAGCCCGCGGCGCACCAACTCGACGTCAACGCGTGCACGCCGGGCCACGGATCGTCACCCCTTCTCCACCGACTCCAAGGCGCGCACCAGCACGTCATGCGCGGCCTCAAGGTGCGCCGCGATCGCGTCGATGTCGAGGTCACTGTCGGCTGCTGCGATGTCGGGCAACTGGGCCAGCAGGGCCTCGATTTCGGCGCGAATCTGTTCAGGGTCGGTAGTCATGTCGCTGCTCACGCTAGCCGATCCCGCGCCTCCAGCAGTGACCAGCGCTGCAGGGCGTCGCGGGCGGTGTCGTCGCCGGCAACGAACACAGCCGCCCGGCCGCCGAGGTCGGACTTCCACACCGCCTCGGCCGCCGCCCGCACGATCGACAGTCCGTCGTCGGCGGGATCGGCGTACGCGGCGCTGACGGTAACCATGGGTCCATCGATGTCGATGTGCCAGGCCGGCTGGCGGCCCACACGAAGCTTCTCCGGCGACGCGTGCAGGGCGCGCAGGTCGTGCCCGAGGTAGAGCGGGCGCTCACCGGGTTCGGCACGGACTGCGTCCTGCGCGGTGCTGACTCCGGTGAGCACGAGCAGGCTGGGCAGCTCCGCGGCGTTGGCGCCGGCGATGTCGGTGTCCAGCCGGTCACCGATCACCAGCGGCGAACGAAAATCGCCGCGTGTCAATGCGTCTGTCATCAGAGTGGGCTGGGGCTTGCCGGTCACTTGTGGCTCGTGGTCGGTGGCTGCACGCAGCGCGGCGACCATCGCGCCGTTGCCGGGCAACAGGCCGCGCTCGGACGGCAGGGTGACGTCGACGTTGGCAGCGATCCACAGTGCACCGCCACGGATGGCGAGCGCCGCCTCGGCTAGGTCCGGCCAGCCCGTGTGCGGGGAGTGCCCTTGAACCACGGCGACCGGCCCGTCATCCCATTTGCGCACCGGACGCAGCCCAACCGCGGAAACCTCGCCCGCCAGCGCCTCCGTGCCGACGATCAGGACCGGCGCGTCCGGCGGCAGGTGCTTCGCGAGCACCCGCGCCGCCGTCTGGGCGCTGGTGACGACGTCCTCGGGTTTGGCGCTGAAGCCGAGCTCACGGAGATGGAGCGCGACGTCCGCCGCCGTGCGGGACGCGTTGTTTGTGGTGAACAGGGTACGAGTGGTGATTTCGGCGAGGGTCTCGACGGCGCCGGTGGTGGGCTCGATGCCGCGGAACACGGTGCCGTCGAGGTCTACGAGCAGGCAATCGTGCGTTTCGGCGAGGCTTGTCATGTCACGCCAGCTCGGCCAGACGGTCTTCGGCGTCGGTGACGCCGTCGATGTCGGCCGCCGCGGCGCGCAGAAACCAGTGCAGCGCTTCATCAGTACGGCCGAGCGCAAGCAGCGTGTCGGCGTATGCGTAGTTCAGCCGGGCCGCGGTCTCGCCGATTCGCGCCGGGTCCAACGGAGGCGTCGACAGGATGGCCAGCGCCTGGTCGAGCTGACCGAGGTCCGCGCGGGCGCCGGCAAGAACCATGCGCAGTTCGTCGGCGTCGTCACCGCTCAGCTGTGCCGCTTCGGGACTCCGACCGAGCTCGATTGCGCGCTCGGGGCGGCCGACGCCGCGTTCGCAGTCGGCGATCAGCGGCAGCAGCTGCGATTTGCTGCCCATGCGCCGGGCGGCGCGCAATTCGGCAAGGGCCTGTGCCCAGTCCCCGCACTGGTAGGCGGCAATGCCGACCGCTTCGCGCACCACGGAAATGCGGCCGGACCGCGCACGAGCGGCGCGAGCGTGCGCGAGCGCAGCCTCCGGATCGTCATCGAGCAGTTCACCCGCGGCGACCAGGTGGCGTGCCACGATGTCGGCGTTGAGCCGATCCAAAGTGCTGAGTTCTCGGCGGATTTCGGGCGCCAACTGCCGCGCGTCGATCTCGGGTGGGATCGCCGGCCCCCCTCCGCGAGGTGACTGATCGGTGCTTTGTCGCGTGCTCTGCGGCTGGCGAGGCCGGGCGCGACCGGGCCCGGACCGCGACGGCGCGCGGTTCTCACGTGCGTTGTCGTCGACCACCCCTTTGAGGATACGGGTACCGCGTATTCGACGACAATTCAGCGTCGTTTGCCCATTTCCTTCAGCACATAATAAGAACACCCCCGGTGAATTTCCGGGGGTGTTCTTATTTGTGTGTTCGGCGGTGTCCTACTTTTCCACCCGTGGTGGGTAGTATCATCGGCCTTTTCCACCCGTGGTGGGTAGTATCATCGGCGCTGGCTGGCTTAGCTTCCGGGTTCGGGATGGGTCCGGGCGTTTCCCTGCCGCTATGGCCGCCGTAACTTTGTGGTGTTGGTGTTTGGTGGCGGGGTGCGGTGTTGTGGTGGTGTGGTGTGGTTGCGGGCGTGTGTGTAAGTTTTCGGCCGGTTAGTGCCAGTTCCCTGAGCGCATTGCTGCGGGTGTAGGTCTGGTCTATTGATCCCGTGGTCTGCGGGGGGCCTTATCCCACTTGATGGGTGAGAAGCCTGGTCTTGGAGGGGGTTTCCCGCTTAGATGCTTTCAGCGGTTATCCTGTCCGAACGTGGCTATCCAGCGGTGCCCCTGGTGGGACAACTGGTGGACCAGAGGTTCGTCCGTCCCGGTCCTCTCGTACTAGGGACAGGTTTCCTCAGGCTTCTGACGCGCGCGGCGGATAGAGACCGAACTGTCTCACGACGTTCTAAACCCAGCTCGCGTGCCGCTTTAATGGGCGAACAGCCCAACCCTTGGGACCTGCTCCAGCCCCAGGATGCGACGAGCCGACATCGAGGTGCCAAACCATCCCGTCGATATGGACTCTTGGGGAAGATCAGCCTGTTATCCCCGGGGTACCTTTTATCCGTTGAGCGACACCCCTTCCACTCGGGGGTGCCGGATCACTAGTCCCGACTTTCGTCCCTGCTTGACATGTTCGTCTTGCAGTCAAGCTCCCTTGTGCACTTGCACTCGTCACCTGATTGCCGTCCAGGTTGAGGGAACCTTTGGGCGCCTCCGTTACATTTTAGGAGGCAACCGCCCCAGTTAAACTACCCGCCAGGCACTGTCCCTGAACCCGGTTCAGGGTTCGAGGTTAGAGGCCCAATACGGTCAGAGTGGTATTTCAACAATGACTCCACCCCAACTGGCGTTGGGGCTTCTTCGTCTCCCACCTATCCTACACAAACCGTATCGAACTCCAATACCAAGTTGTAGTGAAGGTCCCGGGGTCTTTTCGTCCTGCCGCGCGTAACGAGCATCTTTACTCGTAATGCAATTTCGCCGAGTCTATGGTTGAGACAGCTGAGAAGTCGTTACGCCATTCGTGCAGGTCGGAACTTACCCGACAAGGAATTTCGCTACCTTAGGATGGTTATAGTTACCACCGCCGTTTACTGGGGCTTAAATTCTCCGCTTCACCCCGAGGGGTTAACGGGTCCTCTTAACCTTCCAGCACCGGGCAGGCGTCAGTCCGTATACCTCGTCTTGCGACTTCGCACGGACCTGTGTTTTTAGTAAACAGTCGCTTCTCACTGGTTTGTGCCACCCCCTCCCGCTTGGGCCGCGAAGGGCTTACACGGTGTGGGGGTCCCCCTTCTCCCGAAGTTACGGGGGCATTTTGCCGAGTTCCTTAACCATAGTTCTCTCGTACGCCTGGGTATTCTCTACCTGACCACCTGTGTCGGTTTGGGGTACGGGCCGTGCACGTCCTCGCTAGAGGCTTTTCTTGGCAGCACAGGCTCACCGAATTCACCTCATCCGGCTATGCATCACCTCTCGGGAACACGAGCGACGGATTTACCTATCGCTCTCCCTACCGGCTTGCCCCAGTATTACCACTGACTGGTACGGCTACCTTCCTGCGTCACCCCATCGCTTACCTACTACCAAACGAAGATCCCACGCAGCAGATCACCCCCGGACACCCGAAAGTGACCGGTCAGTGACCGTTTGGGCGGTTAGTACCGCTGATTCGGTATGGGCGGGCGCACACGGGTACGGGAATATCAACCCGTTGTCCATCGACTACGCCTGTCGGCCTCGCCTTAGGTCCCGACTCACCCTGGGCGGACTGGCCTGGCCCAGGAACCCTTGGTCTTTCGGCGGGCAAGGTTCTCACTTGCCTTATCGCTACTCATGCCTGCATTCGCACTCCCCCACCCTCCACAGCACGATCACTCCGCTGCTTCACAAGACGAGGGACGCTCCCCTACCCAGCCAGACAAACGCCCGGCTGCCGCGGCTTCGGCGGTGTGCTTGAGCCCCGCTACATTATCGGCGCACAATCACTTGACCAGTGAGCTATTACGCACTCTTTCAAGGGTGGCTGCTTCTAAGCCAACCTCCTGGTTGTCTTCGCGACTGCACATCCTTTCCCACTTAGCACACGCTTAGGGGCCTTAGCCGGCGATCTGGGCTGTTTCCCTTTCGACGCACGGAGCTTATCCCCCGCCGTCTCACTGCCACGCTATACCTTACCGGCATTCGGAGTTTGGCTGACGTCAGTAACCTAGTAGGGCCCATCGGCCATCCAGTAGCTCTACCTCCGGTAAGAACCACGCAACGCTGCACCTAAATGCATTTCGGGGAGAACCAGCTATCACGGAGTTTGATTGGCCTTTCACCCCTACCCACAACTCATCCCCTCAGTCTTCAACCTAAGTGGGTTCGGGCCTCCACGCGGTCTTACCCGCGCTTCACCCTGGCCATGGGTAGATCACTCCGCTTCGGGTCCACAACACACCACTACACCACGCTTCACGCGCGGATACGCCCTATTCAGACTCGCTTTCGCTACGGCTACCCCACCCGGGTTAACCTCGCGACATGCCGGTGACTCGCAGGCTCATTCTTCAAAAGGCACGCCATCACCCCACCCGGGGGCTCTGACGGATTGTAGGCACACGGTTTCAGGTACTCTTTCACTCCCCTCCCGGGGTACTTTTCACCATTCCCTCACGGTACTAATCCGCTATCGGTCATCGGGACGTATTCAGGCTTACCGGGTGGTCCCGGCAGATTCACAGCAGATTCCACGAGCCCGCTGCTACTCGGGGACATGTGACAACAGATGACGCGTTTTCGCCTACGGGACTCTCACCCTCTACGACAGACCATCCCAGGCCACTTCGACTAACACACCATTTTCTGACTGCTGCCCCGGCCGGCGGACCAGGAACCACACACCCCACAACACCACACACACAACCCCCGCCGGGTATCACATGCGCGCGGTTTAGCCATCCTCCGCGTTCGCTCGCCACTACTAACGGAATCACAATTGTTTTCTTCTCCTACGGGTACTGAGATGTTTCACTTCCCCGCGTTCCCCCCCGCCGGCTATACATTCACCGACGGGTAACACGACATCACTCGTGCTGGGTTACCCCATTCGGACATCCTCGGATCAACGCTCGGTTGACAACTCCCCGAGGCATATCGCAGCCTCCCACGTCCTTCATCGGCTCCCGATGCCAAGGCATCCACCATGCGCCCTAACACACTTACACACAACAAAATCACACAAAACCAACCACACACCCCCACCCGGGGGTGCGCAGCGATTTCAGATGCTCGCAACCACTATCCACAACTCAAACACCACACCCCACCACCAAAGCAGGGCGACAACACACCCAACAAGCGTGTTGCCTCAGGACCCAACAGTGTGCCTGGCAGTAATTCAGACCGAAACCCCGCCCGATCAACGTTTGTTGCGCACCCGGCCCACGCCACTACAGCGCCGACCGCTTCACCTATCCCGCCGCGAACTCCCCACCCGATGCGGGGCGCGGGGGAAAAAACCATGGTGCTCCTTAGAAAGGAGGTGATCCAGCCGCACCTTCCGGTACGGCTACCTTGTTACGACTTCGTCCCAATCGCCGATCCCACCTTCGACAGCTCCCTCCCACAGGGTTAGGCCACTGGCTTCGGGTGTTACCGACTTTCATGACGTGACGGGCGGTGTGTACAAGGCCCGGGAACGTATTCACCGCAGCGTTGCTGATCTGCGATTACTAGCGACTCCGACTTCACGGGGTCGAGTTGCAGACCCCGATCCGAACTGAGACCGGCTTTACAAGGATTCGCTTAACCTCACGGCATCGCAGCCCTTTGTACCGGCCATTGTAGCATGTGTGAAGCCCTGGACATAAGGGGCATGATGACTTGACGTCATCCCCACCTTCCTCCGAGTTGACCCCGGCAGTCTCTCACGAGTCCCCGCCATCACGCGCTGGCAACATGAGACAAGGGTTGCGCTCGTTGCGGGACTTAACCCAACATCTCACGACACGAGCTGACGACAGCCATGCACCACCTGCACACAGGCCACAAGGGAACCCGTATCTCTACGAGCGTCCTGTGCATGTCAAACCCAGGTAAGGTTCTTCGCGTTGCATCGAATTAATCCACATGCTCCGCCGCTTGTGCGGGCCCCCGTCAATTCCTTTGAGTTTTAGCCTTGCGGCCGTACTCCCCAGGCGGGGTACTTAATGCGTTAGCTACGGCACGGATCCCAAGGAAGGAAACCCACACCTAGTACCCACCGTTTACGGCGTGGACTACCAGGGTATCTAATCCTGTTCGCTCCCCACGCTTTCGCTCCTCAGCGTCAGTTACTGCCCAGAGACCCGCCTTCGCCACCGGTGTTCCTCCTGATATCTGCGCATTCCACCGCTACACCAGGAATTCCAGTCTCCCCTGCAGTACTCCAGTCTGCCCGTATCGCCCGCACGCCAGAGGTTAAGCCCCTGGTTTTCACGAACAACGCGACAAACCACCTACGAGCTCTTTACGCCCAGTAATTCCGGACAACGCTCGCACCCTACGTATTACCGCGGCTGCTGGCACGTAGTTGGCCGGTGCTTCTTCTGTAGGTACCGTCACCTCACGGCTTCGTCCCCACTGAAAGAGGTTTACAACCCGAAGGCCGTCATCCCCCACGCGGCGTCGCTGCATCAGGCTTGCGCCCATTGTGCAATATTCCCCACTGCTGCCTCCCGTAGGAGTCTGGGCCGTATCTCAGTCCCAGTGTGGCCGGACACCCTCTCAGGCCGGCTACCCGTCGTCGCCTTGGTAGGCCAAAACCCCACCAACAAGCTGATAGGCCGCGGGCCCATCCCACACCGCAAAAGCTTTCCACCACACACCATGCAGCATGCGGTCCTATCCGGTATTAGACCCAGTTTCCCAGGCTTATCCCAAAGTGCAGGGCAGATCACCCACGTGTTACTCACCCGTTCGCCACTCGTACACACCCGAAGATGCGCTTACCGTTCGACTTGCATGTGTTAAGCACGCCGCCAGCGTTCGTCCTGAGCCAGGATCAAACTCTCCAAACAAAAACCATCCGAAGAAAACAAAACTGGCAAAAACACCACACCCCAACCCGGGGAAGCCAAAGCATGGCAAAAAACAACAACAAACAAAAACCACCAAACACACTATTGAGTTCTCAAACAACACACCCGCGCCGGTCGCGCAACTAGCCCGCGGCTCTGGGCCGCGTGCTAGTAGTACGGACGACGAGGAGTCCACCGAAGTGGGTTCCCTCTGGGATGCCATCGCGCTTCACGGACTGACCGCGTCGCGACGGCTCCACCAAGTTACTGGAGGGAAAACTGGGAGTCAAATGGCCTGCTAGGCGACCGAATTTCAACTTCCCGCCAAACTTCAACGCTGCGAGGCCCAACTGTATTCCCGGCGCCGTGCAGCGTCAGCCGATCCTAGTCAACGCGCTCGACGCCGGCGATATTCCGCTTGCCGCGACGCACCACGAGCCAGCGGCCGTGGAGGTAGTCCTGCGGCCCGGGCGTCCATTCGTCGCTGTCGATCCTGACGTTGTTCACCGACACGCCCCCTTCCGCGATGGTTCGCCGCGCCGCGCCCTTACTCGCCGAAAGCCCCGTTGCAACGAGCAGGTCGACGATTGCGGTGGGGGTGCCCGGCTTCAGTTCGGCCACGAATGCCTCGCGCAGTGCGGCGGCCAGCGTCGGTTCATCCAACCGGGACAGTTCGCCCCGGCCGAACAGCGCCTGGCTGGCATGTTCGACCGCGATCGTGGCCGCCTCGCCATGCACCAACGTGGTCAGCTCGTGCGCCAGCCGTCGCTGAGCGGCCCGCTCGTGCGGACGTGTCTGCGTCACCTCCTCCAGTTCGGCGATCTCCCCGGGCGAGAGGAATGTGAACCAGCGCAGGTACCGGACCACATCGGCGTCGGCGGTGTTGACGAAGTACTGATACCAGGCGTACGGGCTGGTCATCTCCGGGTCGAGCCACAGGTTGCCGCCCCCGGTCGACTTGCCGAACTTCGTGCCGTCCGACGACGTCACCAACGGAACGGTCAGCGCATGCACGGTGTCACCGATCTGCTGCCGCACCAGCCGAACCCCGGCGATGATGTTGCCCCACTGATCGGAACCACCGATCTGCAACGTGCAGTCATAGCGTCGGTGCAGTTCGACGTAGTCGTTGGCCTGCAGCAGCATGTAGCTGAACTCGGTGTAGGAGATGCCTTCGCCCTCCAGCCGGCGCCTGATCGTGTCGCGGTCCAGCATCACGTTGACCGAGAAGTGTTTTCCGACGTCACGCAGGAATTCGATGGCCCCGAGATCGCGCGTCCACGACAGGTTGTTCTCCACGATCGCACCCGACGGCGACCCGTCGAAATCGACGAACCGCTCGAGTTGGCCGCGGATGCGTTCGGTCCAGTCCGCGACGGTGTCGGCGGTGTTCAGCGTGCGCTCGCCGGTGTCCCGGGGATCGCCGATCATGCCGGTCGCCCCGCCGGCCAGCACGACCGGCCGGTGCTGCGACTGCTGAAAGCGGCGCAACGTCAGCAGCGGCACGAGGTGACCGGCATGCAGGCTCGGGGCGGTCGGGTCGAATCCCGCGTAGACGGTGATGGGCGGCCGTGCCACCTCGGCGGCCAGCGCGTCGAGGTCGGTGGACTGCGCAATCAGCCCACGCCAGCTCAACTCGTCGAGGATCGTGCCCATGAGGATGATCTTTCCAGTCGCTAGTCGCTGGCCCCCGGCGCGGGCGCACGTGGGCTGCGGCGATACGGCGACACCTCGGGTCGCCCGGCCAACCAGAATCGCCATGGCCTGTCGGCGGCCTTGCTGACGCCAACGCGCGGCCCATTGGCTGCGGGCTGCTCGTCACCCAGCTTCACGGTGATCGGGCCGGCCGGATCGAACAGGTCGATTCCGTAGTGGTCCATGGTGATTCCGAGTGCCGCGCATAGGTTTCCGGGTCCGCGTGCCAACGCCGCCGGCCGTGCCGCTTCGCCTCGCCTGCGACGCGCGACTTCGATGCCGGAGTCGATGACCGCCGCCCGCAACAGCACCGCGGCGGCCGTGTCGTCCGGACCACACACGACGTTGGCGCAGACATGCAGCCCGTGGCTGCGGTACGTGTAGAGCCGGCCTGCGGGCCCGAACATCACCGCGTTGCGGAGGCCGAGTCCGCGGAACGAGTGCGCTGCGGCGTCCGGCCACGGACCGTCCGGCGGGCCACCGTACGCCTCGACCTCGACGATCGTCGCCTGCACCCCGTTAGCCGTCAGCACGGCGCCGAGCAGTCTTCGCGCCGCGGTCGGTGGGTCGGCGACCAGTAGCTCAGCGCTCACCGGTCAGATTCTGCCTGCCGCATTGACATCGGCGGGAAGCGGGCGCATTATTCATCACATGATGAGTTCATCAAGCGATGAATTACTTCGACGAGGCGTCGAACCTGTCATCTCGATCGAGCACCTGCGGGTGATGCGCGGCAAACGTCCCGCGCTGCATGACCTGTCTGTCCGGATCGCCCGTGGCACGATCACCGGCCTGCTCGGCCCGTCCGGCTGCGGCAAGACAACGCTGATGCGCTCCATCGTCGGCACGCAGATCGTCACGGCGGGCTCGGTCACGGTACTCGGCCATCCCGCCGGTTCCGGGCCGCTGCGCCGCCGCGTCGGATACATGCCCCAGGACCCGACCATCTACGACGACCTGCGGATCATCGACAACGTCCGTTACTTCGCGTCCCTGTATGGGATGGACGCACGCGCCGCCGAGACTGCCGTCGAGGCCGTCGGTCTGGAGGACCACCGCACCGCGTTGTGCGCCAACTTGTCCGGTGGCCAGCGCACCCGTGCGTCGCTGGCGTGCGCGCTGGTGTGTCATCCGGATCTGCTCGTGCTCGACGAGCCCACCGTCGGCCTCGATCCTGTGCTGCGCGTGGACCTCTGGGAGCAGTTCCATGTGCTGGCGCGCGCCGGAACGACCTTGTTGGTCTCCAGTCATGTGATGGACGAGGCCGACCACTGCGATGACCTGCTGCTGATGCGCGACGGCCATCTGCTGGCCCACACCACGCCCAACAAACTACGAGAGGACACAGGATGCACGTCACTGGAGGAAGCGTTTCTGTCGGTCATCCGCCACAGCATCGCGCCCGCAGCCGGCTGACGCTGCGGGGTTACGCGGCGAGCACGGTGCGGATCCTGCGGCAGCTGGCCGCCGACCGCCGCAGCGTAGCGATGATCCTGCTGATTCCGATCGTGATCATCACGCTGATGTACTTCATGTTCGAGAACACCCCCCATCGCCCCGGCACCCCGTCACCCTTCAACACCGCGTGCCTGATCCTGCTGGGGCTTTTTCCGCTCTTTGTGATGTTCCTGATCACGTCGATAACCATGCAGCGCGAGCGGGGTTCGGGAACGTTGGAGCGGATCCTCACCACCCCGCTGCGCCGGCTGGACCTGCTCGTCGCCTACGGGACCGCGTTCTCGATCGCTGCGGCGGTTCAGGCCACGCTGGCTTGCGTCGTCTCGTTCTGGCTCCTCGGGTTCACCACCGCCGGCAGCCCTGCATGGGTGTTCGTGATAGCAATCGTCAACGCCGTCTTAGGCGTTGGGCTAGGCCTGTTGTGCAGTGCGTTCGCGCGCACCGAGTTTCAGGCCGTGCAGTTCATGCCGGTGGTGATCGTGCCGCAGCTGCTGCTGGCGGGCATCATCGTGCCGCGCGCCCTCATGCCAGAGTGGTTGCAGTGGATCAGCAACATACTGCCTGCCAGCTACGCGCTGGAGGCCCTGCAACAGGTCGGCAGGTATCCCAACCTGACCGCGATTGCATTGCGCGACATCGTCGTTGTCGTGGGTTTCGCCGTGCTAGCGCTGTGCCTGGCCGCGGCGACGCTGCGGAGACGGACGCCGTAGGCAATTGACCACCAACGTGGTACGCAAACGCCCAGGGCGCCCGCCAGGCACCTCGGACACTCGCGAACGGATCCTGGCCAGCGCCCGGGAGCTCTTTGCACGCAACGGAATTGACAAGACGTCGATTCGAGCGGTTGCCGCGGATGCCGGCGTCGATCCGGCATTGGTGCACCACTACTTCGGCGCCAAACAGCAGCTGTTTGCTGCGGCGATCAACATCCCGATCGATCCGATGGAAGTCCTCGGCCCGCTGCGCGAAACCCCGATCGAGGAAATGGGCTACAAACTGCCGTCACTGCTGCTGCCGCTATGGGACTCCGAAGTCGGCAAGGGCTTCATCGCCGAGCTGCGGTCGCTTCTGGCCGGATCCGAGGTGAGCCTGATCCGCTCGTTCCTGCAAGAGGTGATCGCCGTCGAGGTGGGTCCTCGTGTGGACAACCCGCCGGGGACGGGAACGATCCGGGTCCAGTTCGTCGCGTCGCAGTTGGTTGGCGTGGTGATGGCCCGCTACATCCTCGAGTTGGAGCCGTTCAAGTCGCTGCCCGTCGAGCAGATCGCGGAGACGATCGCGCCGAACATACAGCGCTACCTCACCGGCGATCTGCCGTTCTAAGAGAGCGTCGTCACTGGTTGAGGCGCCCCATCAAGCGCTGGTGGTCGTCCTCGGAAACGTCCACGGCCTCGTCGATCAGCAGCACCGGGATCCCGTCCTCGATGCGGTAGGCGCGATGCAGCCGCGGGTTGTAGAGCACGTCATCGACGTACAGCAGCGGACCCCGGTCGGCCGGGCAGACCAGAATGCTCAGCAGCCTCTCGTCGAGCATCGGCACCGATCAGCGAGCGGGCCCCGACCCGGGCTGGCCACCGATGACGTATTGGTTGCTGCCGCCGCCCAAGTTGACGCCACCCGGCCCAGCCGTAACGCCTCCTGGGCTGTTCGGGTCGTACTGGTTGATGCCGAAGCCGATCTGGTTTTGGCCGCCCTGCAGCGTCTGCGCCTGCGACTGCAGCCTGCTCTGCGCGGCGACGGTCTCCTGCAACGCCTTGATCAACGGCGTCTGGTTGGGGCGGTACGTCTCGGCCTGGGTGATGCTGTCCAGCTGCCCCTCGGTGGGCCTGAAGCCCATCGCCCGCAGCTTCAGCGACTGGTTGACCAAGTTGGCAATGGGACCTGCGCCAGAGGCAGTGCTGAACTCCTTGCCGAGGTCGTCCAGGACATCGGCCCGGGCGATCCCCGGACTGGCGCCGAGTATCAGCGCGACCGTCATTCCGGTGCTGACCAGGGCAGCCGCCGTCGTGCGCCGCCAGGTGAACGCAGTCTTCGTCGGGCCGTTCGTCGTCATCCGATCCTCCGGCACGCTGATGGCGAGGCGGCCAGGTGCCGCCAGCGGGAGCCTAACAGTGTGTCGGCTGGTTCGCGGGGTGTGTTACTGCGAGGCATCCACCCACTCGGCCCGTGCGGGCGCCGTCAACCGCTTGTAGCGGTTCGTCTCCGGGTCGAGGTACCAGGCGTTGCGTCCCGCCTTCGGGATGCCCGCCTGACGCAGCGACCCGACCGTCGGCCGGTATGACGCGCTGAGCTTTATTTCCGGCACGACGTGCACGAAATCCGGGCGGTCGTCGCCCAGTGCGGTGATCGCCTCGTTCAGGTCCGCCGCCGAGATCGCGGCCCCCGGGAACATCGTCACCGCGGTCACCGCGACCCGACGCTCGCCGGCGTCGATGCCGTATGTCACCGCCAGCGCCACCGCCGGCATCATGCTGATCGCGTCGGTGATCGGCTGTGTGCAGACGGCTCCGCGCGCGGTGTGGACCACCGACCCGCGGGTGTCGGCGAGCCAGTAGTCGCCGTCGCTGTCGCGGCGGAACAGGTATTCGGTCGAGATCCACGTGTCGGCCGGCGCGAACACTCCGCGTTTGACCGACGCGGTCGGGTCGATCGGCCCCCGCGGGCGGGCCAGCAGCACACCGACCTCGTCGGTTTCCGCCCTGCGGACGAAACCGCGGTCGTCTTCCAGGATGAGGTCGTCGTCGGGGTCGTACGCAGCCAGCTCGACCTCCGCGACACCGGGCAGCGGCCTGCCCTCGCTGCCGATCTTTGCGCCGGAGACGTTGGCGAGTACGGCGCTGCCGTCCGTGGTGGCGAAGAATTCGACGACGTGAGCGGGGCCGAACACGTCGACCACCCGCCGCCACAGGCCCGTCGGCATGCCGGAGCCGATGAACAGCCGGACCGAGTGATGTCCCCGCGGATCAAACGCGGGATCGTCCATCACCTCCTGGAGCATCGCCCAGGTGTAGGACACCACCGACACGCCGTACTGACGGATCTCGTGCATGAACCGGTCCGGGCGCAGCCCCCGGGACAGGGCGATGCGGGAGCCACCGACGACGGCACCACCAAGGCTGACCAGCAGGCCCGACTGATGGTGCAGCGGGGTGAGGCAGTAGACGGTGTCCCCGTGGCCAAGATTGGCTGACGACGCGGTGCCGAACGCCGACAGCGCCCACCGGTAGTTGGTGATCTGACGGGCGAGGAGCTCGCCGCGCACCGTGCTGAATGCGACGAACGCGACGTCCTGGGCCAGCCCCGGGTTGGGCCGGTACCAGCCCGGCAGCTCGACGGCGCCGGGGTCGATCCGCTCCATGTCGATGACGTCGTCGTCGCTGGGCAGCAGGTGCAGATCGCGCGTTTCACCGCCGCCGAGCACCAGCACCTGTAGCGACAGCCGGCGCGCAGCCTTGAGGTTCGTCGGATCGGTGATGATCTCCGCGACGCCGCCGAGCCGCGCGGCGGCGACCAGATCGCCGTCCGGCGGCATCAGCACCGCGACCGCGCCGAGGCGCGACAGCGCGGCTATCGCGACGAGCGCGCTCGGCCGGGTTTCCATCAACACGCCGACGCGGTCGCCCTGCCGCACGCCGACCTCGATCAACCCGCGGACGACGTTGTTGATCCGGATGTCTACGGCCTCATAGGTGTGAACCCGGCCGTCGAACAGCAGGCAGTCACCCTGAGGGGCGCTACGCGCCTGCTCCGACATGATCCTGCCCAGCGAGATGCGGGTGTGCTCGTTGATCTGTCCCAGACGTGCCAGGCGGGGCAGCGTACGGACGGTCTCGACGGCCAGCGTCCGCATGGACTTGTTCGCAGCGACCACCGCGCCGGCCGCGGAGCGGGCAAGATCCAGCGCCACTTCCCCTGCGACGCCCGCGCCGTGGGCGACCCGGGAGGCGAACGCGACCCCGCTGTCGGTGTCGCTGTGCTGGCCAGGCTGCAGCGACATCTGCGCGACGTGTTCGGGCATATCCCCTTCGCCTGACACCCACAGAACCCACTGCGCGACCGTCGGCCAGGTCTGCGCGCTCGCCTTGGATCCGACGACAAGGCCGAAATGCCCACTGCGGATCAGGAATTCATACACATCCGCCTGCGGGGCAGCGCGCCGGATGCCTCGAACGGAGGCCGGCTGCCCGATGTCGTCGACCTCGCCGATCACCGCAAGTATGGGGCAGTCGATGTCGCTGAGCGTCACCAACTCTCCGTGAACAGAGAAGCCGCCGGTCATCATCCGGTTGTGGGCGATGAACTGCTTCAGCAGCTCGGAAATCGCCGGACCGGACCAGGCGATCCAGCCCTCCGATGCCAGGAATCGCCGCTGCTGCTCGCGCGGCAGCAACGCCTCACGGTCGTGCAACTGGCGCACGAAGTCGATTCGGGCCTGTGCCGTCTTGACGGGATCAAGCATCTGAAAACCGGCGCGCGCCAACCAACCTGGTATGTCGATGCGATTGAACACATGGTCGGCCATGAAGTCGGCGGCCGCCGCGCCGAGGTTCGGGGGGACGCCCATCGGCAGCGCGGCCAACGTGTCCACCGGTGAGCCGAACGTGATGATGCTGGCCAGATCGCGGGACCGCCGGTAGGCGGCGGTCTGATAGGCGAACATGCCGCCCTGCGAGTAGCCGGCGAGGTGGACGTCCTGCTCGGTGACCTTCTTCACGGTGTCGACGGCCTCGCTGACCGCGACGATGTGGTCGGCAAGCGTGCGTTGCATGCCGCCCTCCACTCGGTCCGGCGAGCCGAAGTCGATGACCCATGGGTCGATGCCGGCCCGGTGAAGGATCCCGACGGCGCCGTTCTCGCGCGTCACGTCCCACATGTCCGCCGACATCATCATCGGGTGCACCATCAGCACCGGCGGGCCGACCGGTGTCTGGCCGTTGCGGTTGTCCGGCGGGAAGTACCGCCGGAGGCGGTACATCGGCACGCTTTCGACGATCTGGAATGGCGACGGCACATCGCCGGTCTCCAGGCCGCCGAAGCGCAAGACCTCGAGCCCGTTCTGCGCGGTCGCGATCAGGCGCCCGACCGGCTTGGTGATTGGCGAGAAGTCAACCATCGGCCCTGTGCCTCCCCACGTCCACCCACCGAATTTGCCGCCGTCATTCTGGCACGCTCTTACCTATCATCGGCGGCTGATGGCCAAACAGTTGTTTCCAGATTTGGAAGCACCTGGCTGACCTGCGGAAAAAATGGCTCTGACCTGCATAGATCCTGGCGTGGTTTCAGAATCTCGCGGAACCTCCCGGAAGCTCAGATAAGCTCGATCTGGCACGTATCTGGCACGACAACGGGAGAACATGATGGCCGGTAAGCGATCGTTCGGCTCCATCCGGCAGCTGCCGAGTGGGCGCTGGCAGGCGAGATACGCCACACCGTTCGGCGTGACGATCGCCGCACCCAAGACGTTCGCCGCCAAGCTGCACGCCGAAGCCTGGCTGGCTCACCGTAAGCGCGAGATCGACGCGCAACTGTGGAACCCGCATGCAGTGTCACGACGTCGTGACACTTTTGCCGCCTACAGCGCCTCCTGGCTGGCGTCCCGCACCGCCCGCGGTAGCGCGCTGCGGCCACGCACCC
Organism: uncultured Actinomycetota bacterium; assembly: GCA_963811535.1. GTDB lineage: Bacteria > Actinomycetota > Actinomycetes > Mycobacteriales > Mycobacteriaceae > Mycobacterium. The sequence goes on from CAWERF010000007.1 coordinate 1,165,350, forward strand.
GCGAGATGTACCAGTCGATTCTCGACCATTTCTTGCTCCCCGAATTCGGCGACCATGATCTCCGAGAGATCAGCCCGGCCGAAGTTCGGGAATGGTACTCGCGGACACTGACAAACAGACCGACGTTGCGCGCCCACACCTACGGGCTGCTGCGCACCATCCTCGCGACCGCGCTGTCTGACGAACTCATCGACGCGAACCCGTGCCGGATACGTGGCGCCGGCCAAACCACCCGCGTGCGCCAAATCGTCCCGGCGACAGTCGCCGAGCTCGCCGAGCTCACCGCGGCGATGCCCGAACGGCTACAGCTGGCCGTCCCGCTGGCGTCATGGTGCGCCCTGAGATTCGGCGAGATGATCGAACTGCGCCGCAAAGACATCGACCTACAGGCCGAAGTGATCCGCGTGCGGCGGGCCGTCGTGCGCGTGAAGGGCGGGCATATCGTCGCCGACCCCAAGAGCCAGGCGGGTATCCGCGATGTGGCGATCCCGCCGCATCTGCTGCCGATGATCCGCGACCACTTGGCCGAACACACCGCGCCCGGCCGTGACGGACTGTTGTTCCCGTCGACCCGGTACGGCGGGCGGCATTTGTCGATGACCGCGTTATACAGATCGTGGACGAAGGCCCGCGCAGCCGCCGGCCGGCCCGACCTGCGCTGGCACGACCTCAGGCACAGCGGCGCGGTGCTGGCGGCAGCCACCGGCGCATCGCTGGCGGAATTGATGGCCCGGCTTGGGCATTCGACCCATAAGGCCGCACTGCGGTATCAGCACGCCGCGGCCGGCCGGGACCGCGAGATCGCCGCGCTGCTGTCCAAACTCGCCGACAACACGCAACTGTGATGACCGAGGCGGAAGCGATCAAGCATGTGGTCGCCTGCGGTTGTACGGGCCAGATGGAAGCTGTCGCGTACATCGACGACAACCGCCCGATCGGCGGCTCCATCGTGGTGTCGGCGCCGACGCCTGAGGGTAAGCAGATCATCTCGGCGACCGGTTACCACCCGGACCCGGAGAAGGAAAACTGGCGCCCGCCGGAGGGTTACGTCGCACGCAAGTGGGCCGAGGCCAACGTGAGCGAAACCGTATGGGACTGGGGCGAGATGCGCACCGGGTGGAGCATCCGCTGCGGCCGGTGCCACGATCAGGCGCAGATTCCTCACGCGAAACTCATCGACATCGCCGACGCGATGGCGGCCAACCGCAACCCTGACGCGTTGATGCCGGCGCCCGATCTGGTGCCGGCGGACGACACCGCCGGTTCGTACGACAGCGACGGCTGGTTTACCCCCGAGCCGGTATCAGCGCGGGAGGCCGTCACGAAGTGGCAAGACCGGTATTTGGTTCCGCGCCGCGTGTTGGTTCGCGAAGCGCAACGAAACATGTAGAGTTTCCGTTGCGCTCGTGAAGAGCGCCCCCCGCGTCCGGGCCCCGGGTGGGCGGGCATCGTTTCGATGCCCGAAAGGCCCGAGATGCCCAAACCCTGGCTGACCTTCGCCCCAACGGCGTCGCGGTGACCGGCGGCCGCCGCTTCATCAAAATCGCCGACGCTGCCGAATACCTACAGGTCACCGACAGAACCATCCGCCAGATGATCGCCGATGGGAGGCTGACCGCATACCGCTGCGGCGCCCGGCTTGTGCGCGTAGACCTCCGTGAGATCGACGAGGCCATGCAAGCATTGAGGGAATCCACCCCTAGGCAGTACCGAGAGGGTCACACCCAAGCGGCTGCGCACCTAAGCCTGAATGAGCCTATACCCCGAAACGTGCTGCGGCACAATGGCATAGACAGATACCCTAGGGAGTGCGTAGGTAGCCACACCTAAGCCCAAGTGCCACGCCAGCATTGGGCATCCGAAACGCTTGTGCTTAGGATCATTGGGTCCACCTAAACGGCAACCTAATGCCAGCCCATTGCATGAACAACGCAGGCATGTGCCCGGTTGCATAACGGAATCCCTCGCGGCTCGCGCATTCACCCCGCGCCCAACATGGACTTCCCCCACGCAAGGCATAAGCCGATCAGCATTGCCCAGCCAACCCCAACGCATGGGTGACACCCGGGATGACCCGTAACGGCGCTCATCAGCGCATCGGGGGTTGCCTTGGAGGGTGGATCAGCAAGGAGGGGGTGCCCTTCTTTTTTTGAACGCGAAACGGATCCCCGAGCGCTGATCAGGTCTCTGCGTAAGGCAGAACGTGCGCATGATTGGGAGGTACACGAAGCGCTTATGTCGATGCCGTACCATTCGCGAAACTTGATCTTGAATCTGGTTAGGCTGCCGAATCCAGAGGACATCTTAACGGCGCCAACCCAATTCGCGGCCGCACTTGCGGAGCTGAGGGAGATTCCGCGGTGGTGGTGGGGCGAGTGAGGATCAGGGCCGTCGTGTTGCGCCGGTAGCCTGATACTCGTGGGCAGGCGGGTCGAGCAACTGCCAGCCTGGCTCGCACAAAAGAAGGCGAGCCGCCAGCGAAACGCTAACGGCGCCTTCGTCTTTGCAGCGGCTACCGGCCTACTGGTTGACCTCTGCCGGGTCGTCTGGCACCACGAGATCCTCCAGTGGCCCGCGATGTCTAGCCCACGGCTTGGCCGATTACCGGCTTGACTTCCCCGCCGGTCGTGTCCGGCCGGATGTTGTATTCACGCGCCCCCCGGGCTGCACATGGCCCGCTACCTCACGGGCCGCTGACATGAAACACGCTGGTCAAAGCCCATATTTCTGTGTATGTCCTACCCGCCAGTTCCGGTGCCTCACGTGATGCATCACCTCGCGTCAGGCCTCGGTGTCAACCTGTCGTGGGCCTGGCTAGGAACACCAGACGGAACTTGCCGATATGGATCTCGTCGCCGCTGGTCAGCACCGCCGAATGCACCGGTTTGCGGTTGACAAAGGTGCCGTTGAGGCTGGCGATGTCGACGACCCGGAATTCGCCGTTTTCCCGTCGGAACTCGGCGTGCCGACGGCTGACGGTGACGTCGTCGAGGAAGATGTCGCTGCCGGGATGCCGACCAGCGGATGTGACGGGCTGATCCAGCAGGAACCGCGATCCGGCGTTGGGGCCGCGCTTAACGACAAGCAGCGCCGAGCCGTTCGACAACCCTTCGATTCCCCGCACCTCCGCCTCAGCGGCGGCAGCGGCCGAAGCGTCGAGTTCGCCGAGGATGTCGGCGCGGATACTGGCGGTGGTGTCCCCGATGCCTTCGTCGGATGTCTGGTCGGTGTCTTTGTGGCTCACTTGCTAGTCCTTGTCGGCCGTGCTGGGCACCCGCTGGCAACACGTCGCGGGCCTGGCCTCATCGGGCTGGGAATCATCGTCGGGCTCGCGGGCAACATCGCTTCGACGTACGTGTTCAACCGTCCGGCGACGACCGCCGGGTCGTAGCCGACTCACCGTGGGTCGTCATCCACCTCTCGATGCGGCGGCGCTGCTCATTGCCGCCGTTGATGCTGTGCAGGCACCGGGGCTTCAGCGCCTGCGTGCCAATCGGTGGATCGAGCCAAAACGATGCCGCCACAACGGAATCCGTGGGGCTGAATTCGACTGAGATCGTGAAAGGCGCTCGGCGGTAATAGGATTCGTTCGTGTACATGCGAGCGCCAAGCACGTCCCAGCCCCAGTGCGTGGCTGTGTCGGCAAGCTGCTGCCGAGCTGTGAGTGGTGCTGTAGTGGTCACACCAGGCAAGCTAGAGCGCGGCCCGGCGGCGCGTGGGACATCGGTGAGGGCCGGTGACCAACGGCGGCGTAATTGATGACGAAGGTCATCACCAGCACCCCGCGAAGGTGGTCGCCGGACGACCTTGCCTGCGCTAGCCACCGCGAGATTGACCCACGCGACGAATGTGCTCGTTGGGGCCACGTGGGTGCTGGCCTTCGCGACCGTCGCGCTCGTCTTTGGTGACCTTTCCTCGACAAGTAGTCGGCCCGCCACCCCGAGCAGGATGACGGGCCGACGTTGGGGGCCGTGCGGGTGTTCCTCGGCGCGCGGGCCCCGCCGCCTTACCGGCGGAGGGAGTGCTGAGAACAGCGTGATTGGGGTGCAGCTCGCCCCACGCTTAGTGTGTATATCGCGGCTCAGCCGACCGACTCGCGGAACTTGATGGCCTCGGTTGCGATCTGGACCGCGTCGGCGATGTCCAGGACGGGCTGGATCTGCCACTCGGCGAACGGCGCGAACCTGGCGACGTCGGCCAGCTCGGTCGGGTTGTCGGTCTCGATCACCGCGTACCCGCCGTTGCCGTCGGCGCGGCCGAGGAACTGGTGATACGTCGTGCCCTCCGGCGGTGTCCACTTCGAATACAGCGCGAGGATGCGTTTGGCGGCGGCCTCATTCTCGCTCGCGGAGCCGCCGAGCCGGAACGTCCAGGAAACGACGTACTTCATTGATTCCTCCCAGGGATAGGGGTCCTGCACTGGTTGTTGGTGCGGCAAACACGCGTAGAGGTAATTGCCAGCTTCCGAAACATACGCTGCGGCAATCAGACAAGCGTCCAGAATGAGGAAATTGTCAGGACCGTAAGATAGTGAGGTCGTTCGACCATTGATGATCGACGCGGCAACCGTTGGCCGGTCGTGGTTAGCGGACGCGCGCCGGCCCGTCGAGCAAGCTGCACCCCTCAGCGAGAGCTGGGCCGTACGTGACGGCGCCGCACTCGCAGCACCAGGTGAGGTGTCGCCCGCACGAGCAGGCGATCGAGCCGACCAACATCCTTCCCGGCCGCGACAGGTACCCGCGCGGGCAGCGCTGCGGTGGCCGGACCATCCACGCGCCCGACGTCGACCGCACCAGCTCGCCGACCGCTGCCATCGGGACGACGCTAGGCGTGGAACCGGTCAGACGGTAGCGTCGAATCCTTCGCCTGGGAGTCCGGAAACACCGCTACCGCAGGCAAATCGGCCCATCCGGTATATCTGGCATATTACTGGCACGCGGTCGCCGGGAGTGCTTGGAAACCATCTTTGACCTGCGGATTAGCGTGATTGGTGGTGCTGTGGCGAACCTGATAAACGCCGAGCGCGTCACCGTCTCATATGGCACGCGGACACTGCTGCGCGAGGTCAGCCTGGGAGTGGACGACGGTGACGCGATCGGCGTGGTGGGCCGCAACGGCGACGGCAAGACCACGCTACTGCGGACCCTGACCGGTGAGCGGGCACCCGACTCGGGGCGTGTGACGCACACCGCGGGCATCTCCGTCGGATACCTCCGCCAAGCCGACGATTTCGTCGCCACCGACACCGTTCGCGACCTCATCGTCGGCGGCAAGCCGGATCACATCTGGGCCGCCGAACCGACCACGCGGGCCGTCGTCGAGCATCTGCTGACCGGAGTAGACCTCGACGCCGTGGCCGGCACGCTCAGCGGCGGCGAGCGGCGCCGTGTCGCGCTGGTCGCCGTGTTGCTGGGCGACCACGACGTACTGGTGCTCGACGAGCCGACCAACCATCTCGACGTCGAGGCGATCGAGTGGCTGGCCGGCCATCTCACCGCGCAGCGGTCGCGGGCGATGGCGGTGGTCAGCCACGACCGGTGGTTCCTGGACGCGGTGTCCACGCGAACGTGGGAGGTCCACGACCGAACCGTCAACGGCTACGACGGCGGGTATGCGGCCTACGTGCTAGCCCGCGCCGAACGGATGCGCCAGGCGGCGGGCGCAGAGGCTCGTCGCCGCAACCTGATGCGCAAGGAACTGGCCTGGCTGCGACGCGGACCGCCCGCGCGCACCTCGAAACCCAGGTTCAGGATCCAGGCCGCCAACGCATTGATCGCCGACGAACCCCCGCCGCGGGATTCACTTGCGCTGCAACGCTTTGCGACCACCCGGCTGGGCAAGGACGTGTTCGACCTGCACCGTGTCCGGTTGGAGGTCGGGGACCGGATCGTGCTGGACAACCTGGACTGGTCCATCGGGCCCGGCGCGCGGATCGGGCTGGTCGGCCTGAACGGCACCGGCAAGACATCGGTGCTACGGCTGCTGGCAGGGGAGATCGAGCCGACAGCCGGCACGATCAAACGCGGACGAACGCTGAGGATCCGGCGCTTGAGCCAGGGCCTCAGCGAGCTGTCTGGCGCCGGCCGGGTGCTCGACGCCGTGGAGGACCGTCGCCGTTTCACGCAACTGGCCGGCGGCCGGGAGGTCAGCGCCGCCACCCTACTCGAGGACTTCGGGTTCACCGGCGACAAACTGACGACCCGCATCGACGACCTGTCCGGCGGCGAAAAACGGCGGCTGCAGTTCCTGCGCCTGCTGCTCGACGAACCCAACGTGCTGCTGCTCGACGAGCCCACCAACGATCTCGACATCGACACGCTGACCGCCATCGAGGACTACCTCGACGGCTGGCCCGGCACGCTGATCGTGGTGACCCACGACCGCTACTTCCTGGAGCGGGTCACCGACGTCACGTATGCGTTGAGCGGCGACGGGCGCTGCGAGCTGCAGCCTGGCGGTGTCGAGCAGTATTTGGCGTCGCGTCGCGACGCGCCTGCCCCGAAGGCCCCGGCCACCCCCGCCGCGCGCCCCGAATCCGCGGCCGCCAGGGCGCGCCGCACCCGGAAAGAATTGGCGCGCCTGGAAACTCAGCTCGGCAGGATCGACGATCAGATCACGGGCCTGCACGAGCTGATGGCAGCAGCCGCCCACGACCACGTCCGACTGGGCGAGCTCAATGCCGAGCTCAACGAAGTGCTGCAGCGCAAGGAAGACCTGGAAGAGGCGTGGCTGGCGGCGGCCGACGAGTAGCGGCGCGTCACGTCCCGTCCGGGAGGTCGACCACCAGGCCGGCATCCCACGCGCGCTGCATCAGCCGGATCACGTCGATGTCGAGCGCGTCCTCGAACTCGGGTCGGCTCATCAGATCCTCGACGTAGTCGAGTACCTGATCGGCGACGGTTCCCTCGACACCGCCGACGCAGTCGACCACATGCGCGGCGGCGTCGACCGGCTCGAGGGCGGTGCGGATGCTGTCCGGGGTGAGGTCCTCGATCTCGACATTCACGTTGCACGGTTGCTTCAGGCGTAGCCGCAGACGGGTCTGCACCTGCACCGCTCCGCGGTAGCGCGCGCCGCGCTTGCCCAGCTGTACCTGCACCGACAGCGAGATCGGCACCGTAACGACCTGATGCCAGTCGGGATCGTCGGAGATCGCTACATGAACCTGTCCGCGGGTGGCGTAGGCCGTCGCCGATGCCACCCCGCCCGGGCCGACCGGGACCGGACCGATCTCGAAGTCGGCGCCGACAAGCCGGGCCACCACGTCACCCACCCGGTGCGGTGGCGCGGCGGCGATCAGCAGAAGATGGGTGAACTCCTCCGGTGTCAGCTCATTCACGATGTCTTAGCTTGGCACGCAGCCTCTCGGCGGTGTCCCGGACCCCGGCCAGCTGCTTGGCCACCCGGACCGGTGCGGTGCCGCCGCGAGCGTCGCGGGACGCCACCGAGCCCTCGATGCTCAGCACGTCGCGAACCTGCGAGGTCAACTGCGGATGGATGCTGGCGAGTTCGTCATCGGTCAGCTGATCCAGGCCCACGCCGCGGGCCTCCGCCGCGCGGACGGCCACGCCGGCGGCTTCGTGGGCGACGCGGAACGGCACGCCACGACGCACCAACCACTCGGCCATGTCGGTCGCCAGCGCGTAGCCCGCAGGCGCCAGCGCCGCCATTCGGTCGACGTCGAAGCGCAGCGTGCTGACCAGGCCGACCATCGCCGGCAGCACCAGTTCCAGCTGGGCCACCGAGTCGAACACCGGTTCCTTGTCCTCCTGTAGGTCGCGGTTATAGGCCAGCGGCTGCGCCTTCAGTGTGGCCAACAGGCCGGCGAGGTTGCCGATCAGCCGGCCGGACTTGCCGCGGGCCAGCTCAGCGATGTCGGGGTTCTTCTTCTGCGGCATGATCGAGCTGCCGGTCGACCACGCATCCGACAGCGTCACATACCCGAACTCCGTTGTGTTCCAGAGGATGACGTCTTCGGCGAGCCGCGACAGGTCGACGCCGATCATCGCGAACACGAACACGGCCTCAGCGGCGAAGTCGCGCGCGGCGGTCGCGTCGACGGAGTTGTCGGTGGCCGCTTTGAAACCGAGCTCGTCGGCGATCGCGTCGGGGTCCAGCCCCAACGACGAACCGGCCAGCGCGCCGGAGCCGTACGGCGACACCGATGCGCGCCGGTCCGCGTCCAGCAGCCGGTCGACGTCGCGCAGCAGCGGATGGGCATGCGCGAGCAGGTGGTGGGCCAGCATGATCGGCTGCGCCGACTGCAGGTGGGTCTTGCCGGGCATGATCGCGGTCGGGTGGGCGGCGGCCTGGGTGGCCAGCGCGCCGACCACGTCGAGCGTCGCTTCGCCCACCCTGCCCGCCGCGTCGCGCAGCCACATCCGGAACAGCGTCGCGATCTGGTCATTTCGGGATCGCCCGGCCCGCAGGCGGCCCCCCAGCTCGGCGCCGACCCGTTCGATCAGCGCGCGCTCCAGCGCTCCGTGCACGTCCTCGTCAGTGTCCGCCGGGATGAAGCCGCCCGACGCGACGTCTGCAGCGAGGCCGTCCAGCGCCGTCAGCAGCCCGTCACGCTGCTCGTCGGTCAGCAGCCCGGCGCGAAACAGCACGCGCGCGTGAGCCTTTGACGCAGTGATGTCGTACGGCGCCAGCACCCAGTCGAAATGCGTCGACTTGCTGAGCGCGGCCAGCGCGGGCGCGGGCGCCTCGGCGAACCGGCCGCCCCACAGCGATCCCTCGTTGGTGCTCACGTCTGCAAGTCTCGCCTCGCGGCGATCCTCGACGAGAGGCCGTGCACCTGCACGAACCCCTTCGCGTTGGACTGGTCGAAAGTGTCGCCCTCGTCATAGGTGGCGAGGTTGAAGTCGTAAAGCGATTCGCCGCTGCGCCGTCCATTGACGGCGATGTGCCCGCCGTGCAACACCATTCGGATCTCGCCCGACACACGCTCCTGCGTCTTGGCGACGAACGCCTCCAACGCCGATTTCAGCGGCGAATACCAGAGCCCGTCGTAGACCAACTCCGCCCAGCGCTGATCGGTTTGCCGCTTGAACCGCCCCAGTTCGCGCTCCAGTGTCACATGTTCGAGTTCGGTGTGCGCGGTGATCAGCACCATCGCGCCCGGCGCCTCGTAGATCTCGCGGCTCTTGATACCCACAAGCCGGTCCTCGACGACGTCGAGACGGCCAACCCCCTGCGCGCCGGCGCGCCGGTTCAGTTCTTCGATCGCCTCGAGCACGGTCACATCACGGCCGTCGATCGAAACCGGGGCCCCGCGCTCGAACCCGACGATGACCTCGTCCGGGGTCGACCAGTTGACCGTCGGGTCTTCGGTGTAGTCGTAGACATCCTTGGTCGGTGCGTTCCAAAGGTGTTCCAGAAAGCCGGTTTCCACCGCTCGGCCCCACACGTTCTGGTCGACGGAGAACGGCGAGCGCTTGGTGACGTTGATCGGGATCGCGTTCTCCTCCGCGAACGCGATCGCTTTTTCGCGGGTCCACGCGTAGTCGCGCACCGGCGCCAGCACCTCGAGGTCCGGTGCGAGCGAGGCGAACCCGACCTCGAAGCGGACCTGGTCATTTCCCTTGCCGGTGCAGCCGTGGGCCACGGTGTCGCCGCCGTGCTCTCGTGCGGCTGCCACCAGGTGCTTGACGATCAGCGGCCGGCTGATCGCCGACACCAGCGGGTAGCGGTCCATGTACAACGCGTTGGACTGGATCGTCGGGACGCAGTATTCGTTGGCGAATTCGTCACGGGCGTCGACGACGACGGCCTCGACCGCGCCGCAGTCCAGGGCCCGCTGCCGCACGACCGCCATGTCCTCGCCGCCTTGGCCGAGGTCGATCGCGACCGCGACCACTTCGCGGCCGGTCTCCTTCCCGATCCAGCTGATCGCGACCGATGTGTCCAAACCGCCGGAATAGGCCAGGATGACGCGATCGGACATATACGAATCTCCTTGCTAGTTAAGCTCTTCAAACTTGGCGGCCAGCTCCGCACCCGTCACCGGTTCGCGTGCGACCACCAGGATCGTGTCGTCGCCGGCGATCGTGCCGACGACGTCGGGCAGCGCGGCACGGTCGATCGCGCTGGCAAGATAGTGCGCCGCCCCGGGCGGTGTGCGAAGCACGGCGAGGTTGCCGCTGGCGTCGGTGGACACCAGCAGCTCGCCCATCAGCCGCGACATCCGTTCCGTGCCACCGGAAACTCCGCGCACCGGGCTGCCGTCTTCGGGCACGACGTACGCGCCCGCCCCACCGTCAGCGCCGCGCAGCTTGACCGCACCGAGCTCCTCGAGATCACGCGACAGCGTGGCCTGCGTGGCCTCGATGCCCTCGGCCGCAAGCGCCGCGGCGAGCTCGCTCTGGCTACGCACCGCCCGCGACGACAGGATCGCGATGATGCGCGCTTGGCGCCCCGCGCGGCTGGTGCTGATCCCCGGAGCCGCCCGGCCCGCGACATCGGAGACGGAAGCCTTGCCGGTCGTCATCGTGCATGCTCCAGCAGCCAGACCAGCAGCGCCTTCTGGGCGTGCAACCGGTTTTCGGCCTCGTCCCACACCGCGCTGTGCGCCCCGTCGATCACCGCGTCGGTGATCTCGTGACCGCGGTGGGCCGGAAGGCAATGCAGCACGACGGCATCGGGGTCGGCGAGCCCGAGCAGCCGTTCGTTGACCTGGAACGGCCGGAACGGTCCGACCCGGTCCAGTCCGTCGTCCTCCTGCCCCATCGACGTCCAGGCGTCGGTGACCAGTACGTCGGCGCCGTCAGCGGCCGCGTCCGGTTCGGCCGTCAGTGTGATGGTCGCACCGGTCTGACGGCCCCGGGTGTGTGCGGCGGCAACGAACTCGGGCCGCGGCTCGAACCCGTGCGGCGAGGCGATCGTCACGTGCACGCCTGCCGTCGCGCCGCCGAGCATCAGTGAGTGCGCCATGTTGTTGGCACCGTCGCCGAGGTACGACAGCCGCAGGCCGGTCAGGCCGCCCTTGCGCTCGCGCAGCGTCTGCAGGTCGGCGAGCACCTGGCACGGGTGAAACTCGTCGGAGAGCGCGTTGATGATCGGCACCGTCGCTCCGGACGCCATCGCGGTGAGCCGTTCCTGGCCGAACGTGCGCCACACGATCGCATCGACGTAGCGGGACAACACTCTTCCGGTGTCCTCGAGCGTTTCGTCGCGCCCCAGCTGTGTGTTGCGCCCGTCGACGACGATCGCGTGCCCGCCGAGCTGGGCGATGCCGAGCTCGAACGAGAACCTGGTGCGCGTGGAGTTCTTGTCGAAGATCACCGCGACGCCCCGCGGACCCTCCAGCGGGCGGCAACTGAAGGGGTCTTTCTTCAGCTGCGCGGCCAGGGTGAGGATCTCGGACTGTTCGTCGGGAGTGAGGTCGTCGTCACGCAGGAAATGCCTCATTCCGACACCGCCTCGAGCACTTTGGGCAGCACGGCGAGAAAGTCGTCGATCTGGGCTTCGGTGATCACCAGCGGCGGTGCCAACCGGATCACATCGGGCGCGGCGGCGTTGACCAGGAAACCCGCGTCGCGCGCGGCTGCCTCGATGGGCTTGGCCTGCGGCGCGGTCAGCACCATCCCGCGCAGCAGCCCGCGGCCGCGCACGTGGTCGACGAGAGGATGGTTCAGCGACTCGATGCCGTGGCTGAGCGACTTGCCGAGCACATCAGCGCGGCTGACCAGGTTGTCGTCGGCGAGCGTCCGCAACACCGCGAGCGCCGCGGCTGCGCAGACCGGGTTGCCGCCGAACGTGCTGCCGTGCAGCCCTGGGGTCAGCAGGCTCGCAGCAGGGCCGACCGCCAGACAGGCACCGATCGGCAGTCCTCCGCCGAGCCCCTTCGCCAGAGTGACCACATCGGGCGTGATGCCGTCGTGCTGGTGTGCGAAAAAGGCTCCGGTGCGGCCCATCCCGGTCTGGACCTCGTCGAGCACGAGCAGCGCCCCGTGCCGGGTGGCGATCTCTCGTGCGGCGACCAGATAGCCCGCGGGCGGGACAACCACGCCGCTCTCCCCCATGATCGGTTCGAGGAACACGGCCGCGGTGTCGTCGGATATCGCCGCGGAAAGCGCGTCGGCGTCACCGTACGGCACATGAGTCACGTCGCCGGGCAACGGCTCGAACGGGGCTTGCTTGGTGGGTTGGCCGGTCAGCGCGAGCGATCCCATCGTGCGGCCGTGGAAAGCCTCTTGTGCGGCAACGAGTTTGGTACGACCGGTCAGCCGCGAGATCTTGAACGCCACCTCGTTGGCCTCGGTGCCCGAGTTGCAGAAGAACACCCGTGTCTGGGTGTCGGCGCCGAGCTGTTCGACCAGCGCCTCGGCGAGCGCGATCCCCGGCTCGGTGGCGTAGAGGTTCGACGTGTGGCCAAGCGTGTTGAGCTGTCGTGTCACCGCCTCGATGATCGCCGGGTGGCGGTGGCCAAGCAGGTTGACCGCGATCCCGCCGAGCAGGTCGACATACGACTTGCCGTCGACGTCGGTAACCACGGCGCCGTCACCGCTGGCCAGCGCCAGCGGCGGCGTGCCGTAGTTGTCCATCATCACGGCCGACCAGCGCCGGAGCAGGTCCGAATTCACGCCTTCACCACCTTCGTCCCGGTGCCTGCGTCGGTGAACAGTTCCACGAGCACGCAGTGCTCTACCCGGCCGTCGATCACATGCGCGCTGGGCACCCCGGACGCGACCGCGCGCAGGCATGCTTCGATCTTGGGCACCATCCCGGTCTCCAACGACGGCAGCAGCCCGGCCAGCGTCGTGGTGTCGATCTCGCTGATCAGCGAATCGCGGTCCGGCCAGCGGGTGTAGAGGCCCTCGACATCGGTGAGCATCAGCAGCTTTTCGGCCTTCAGCGCCTCGGCGAGCGCGGCCGCAGCGGTGTCGGCGTTGATGTTGTGCACGACGCCGTCGGAGTCGGGCGCGATCGACGACACCACCGGAATGCGCCCGGCGGCGATCAGGTCGAGCACGGCGGCTGTGTTGACGGTGGCGACGTCACCGACCAGTCCGATGTCGGTGTCCACGCCGTCGACGGTCACGCTGCGCCGCACGGCGGTGAACAACTGGGCGTCCTCGCCGGTGATCCCCACCGCGTAGGGGCCGTGCGCGTTGATCATGTTCACCAGTTCGCGGCCGACCTGGCCGAACAGCACCATCCGCGCAACGTCGAGAACCTCAGGGGTGGTCACGCGGAATCCAGCCTTGAAATCGCCTTGGATGCCAAGCCGTTTCAGCATCGCGGTGATTTGCGGGCCGCCGCCGTGGACCACGACCGGGTGGATGCCACAGTTGCGCAGGAAGACCATGTCGGCTGCGAACGCCCGGCGCAGCGTCTCGTCGGTCATCGCGTTGCCGCCGTACTTGACGACGACGATCTTGTCGTGCAGCGACTTCAGCCAGGGCAGAGCCTCGGCCAGCACCCGGGCCTTGACGTCGCGGGACACGGTGATGGCGCTCATGAGCTATATGCCGAGTTCTCTTCGACATAGCCGTGTGACAGGTCGGTGGTCCGGATGGATGCCTGCGCGCCCCCGACGCCGAGGTCGACGGCCACATCGATGTCTGCTCCGCTCAGGTCGACTTCGCGGGCACCCGGCGCGCCGACCCCGTCGACGCACACCGGTGAACCGTTGAACGACACGGTCAGTCGGTCGGGGTCCAGGCTCACGGGCGCCATCCCCACGGCGGCGACCACGCGGCCCCAGTTCGGGTCGGAGCCGAAAAGCGCAGTCTTGACCAAGTTGTCGCGGGCGATGACGCGGGCGGCGGCGAGCGCGTCGTCCTCGGCGGCCGCACCCGTGACGGTGACGGTGACGCGCTTGGTGAGGCCCTCGGCGTCGGCCTGCAGCTGCGCGACCAGGTCGTCGCACACACGCAGGAGCGCATCGTCGAGATCGCGCTGGCTGGGCTGGATCTCGCTGGCCCCAGACGCCAAGACCAGGACAGTGTCGTTGGTCGAGCAGCTACCGTCTACGTCGAGCCGATCGAAACTCAGCGCGGTGGCACGCCGAAGCGCGGCATCAAGCGCCTGCGCGTCGGCGACCGCGTCGGTGGTGATCACGCACAGCATCGTGGCCAGCGACGGCGCGACCATCCCGGCGCCCTTGGCCATTCCGCCGACCGTCCAGTTGTCGGCGTGGTGCAGGGCGACCTGCTTGGGCACCGTGTCGGTGGTCATGATCGCGCGGGCGGCCTCTTCGCCACCGGTCAGCCCGCCGGCGAGCTCGTGCACGACCTCCTGCACCCCGGGCAGCACCTTGTCCATCGGCAGCCGGTCGCCGATCAGCCCGGTGGAGCAGACCGCGACCTCGATCGCACCGGTTTCGGTGCCCCAGTCCGACAGCGCGGAAGCGACGGCCTCGGCGGTGGCGTGAGTGTCGTCGAAGCCTTGCGGGCCGGTGCAGGCGTTCGCGCCGCCGGAGTTCAGGATCACCGCGCGCAGGCGCCCGGTCGTCATCACCTGCTGCGTCCACAGCACCGGCGCGGCCTTGACCTGGTTGCGGGTGAACACCCCTGCCGCGGCGTAGTCGGGTCCTTCGTTGAACACCAGGGCAAGGTCCAGCTTGCCGGACGCTTTGATGCCCGCGGTGATGCCGGTGGCGCGGAAGCCCTCGGGGGCGGTGACGCCCTGCGTGCGCACCAGCCGGGTCCGCGCGGACACCCCGGTCACGGCGCCACCCCGACCACGGACAACCCTTCGGTCTCCGGCCAGCCCAGCGCGAGGTTCATCGACTGGATGGCGGCGCCGCCGGTGCCCTTCACGAGGTTATCGATCGCGCACACCGCGATGAACATGGCGGCATCGTCGTCAACCGCGACCGCAAGATGCGCCGCGTTGCTGCCGAGCACCGCGCCCGTTCTCGGCAGCTGGCCCTCCGGCAGGAGGTGCACGAAAGGCTCGCCGGTGTACGCCTTCGCGTAGGCCTCCCGTAGCCGCGACAGTGTCGTCGCCGTGCGCGCGGTGCAGGTGGCCAGGATGCCGCGCGACATCGGGGCCAGCACCGGGGTGAACGACACGTGGATCGCCCGCTCGGTGACGGCCTGCAGGCCCTGCACGATCTCGGGCGTGTGCCGGTGAGCGCCGGCGATGTTGTAGGCCCGGGCCGATCCGATCACCTCCGAGCCGAGCAGGTCAGGCTTCGTGGTGCGACCGGCGCCGGACGTGCCGCTGACCGCGACGACGGTCACGGTCGGCTCGATGAGGTTCTCCGCGACGGCGGGGATCAGGGCCAGCAGCGCCGCGGTCGGGTAACAACCGGGCACCGCGATCCGCCGCGCGCCGCGCAGGCGCTCGCGTGCAGACGGAAGCTCGGGCAGCCCGTACGGCCAGCTGCCTGGGTGCGCGGAGCCATAGAACCGCTGCCACGCATCGGCGTCGGTGAGCCGGAAATCCGCACCGCAGTCGATGATCAGCGTGTCGGGATCGAGTTTCTCTGCCAGTGCTGCGGAGTTGCCGTGCGGCAGGGCGAGGAAGACCACGTCATGGCCGGACAGCACGCGCGCGTCGGTGGTTTCCAGCACCCGCGACGCCAGCGGCAGCAGGTGCGGATGGTGTTCGGCCACCGTGTTGCCGGCGTTGGTTGCGGCAGTCAGCGCGCCGATGGTCAGGCGCCCGTCAGAGTAGGCCGGATGCCCCAGCAGTAGCCGCAGGATCTCCCCGCCGGCATAGCCGCTGGCCCCTGCCACCGCCACGGTTGTCATGCCACCGATTCTGCATGGTTATGCACGTCATCGCAAATTCATTCTGCGCGCGCCATCCCCGCGAAATGGCATTCCACGCTGTAGTCGGCCCCGATTTACTGTCAGCGGCGCTGGACGGCGCCGAGCGTCTGGGCCGCCTGTTGCACCGCTGCGTCGCGGGCGGCGCTGGCCTCGTCCTCGGTGAGCGTGCGCTTCGGCGCGCGGAACCGCAGCGCCAGGGTGAGCGACTTGCGACCCTCGCCGGTCTGCGGGCCCGTGTAGACGTCGAACAGCCGGATGTCCTCGAGCAGCTCACCGGCGCCGGCCCGAAGCGCGTCGATGACGGCCTGCGCGGCCACGTCGCTGTCGACGATCAGGCTGACATCCTGGAACACCGCGGGGAACGGCGACACTCGGGGCGCGGGCAGCGTGTCGACGATCGGTATCGGGTCGAGGTCGATTTCGACGGCTGACGTGCCCGGCGGCAACCCGCTGCGTTCGACGACCGAGGGGTGCAGCTGGCCTGCGTGCCCGACGACGGTGTCGCCGTAGAGCACCTCCGCGCCCCGGCCCGGATGCCACGGTAGGTACTCCGCGGCCCGCAGCGTCAGCTCCACGCCGCTGGCCCGTCCGATGATCCGCACGGCCTCGAACGCGTCGGCCGCCTCGGCCGGCCGACCCGGCCCCCACGGGCCCCGCGGTTCCCGCAGCCCGCACAACACCACGCCGACGTGCTCCGGCTGGCGCGGCAGCGAGTCGTCCATGCTGGCGATCTGGTCATCGGTTGGGCGCCGGTCGACCGGCAGCGGATCGATCGGCCGTGTCCGCGTGGTGGGCTGGACGACCTGCTCGATCGAAAACAGCGCGACGTCGACCGTCCCTCGCGACACGTTGCGCGCCAAGGCTTCCAGCAGGCCCGGCAGCAGCGTGGTCGCGAGCTCCGGGCGATCGGCCTCCAGCGGGTTGAGCACTGTGGACGTCCGGCGGCGCGGGTCGTCGGCCGGCAGACCCCACTGGTCGAACACCCCGGCGGGCAGAAACGGCGACGGCAGCACTTCGACATACCCGGACAGCGCCAGCGACTTGCCGATCGCGCGACGGCGCTTCTGCGCCGGGGTCAGCCCCCGCCCAGGCGGCGCCAGCGGCAGGACGGACGGGATGATCTCCAGGCCCTCCAGCCGCATCACCTCTTCGACGAGGTCGGCCGGCTGCAGCAGATCCGGACGCCAGCTCGGTGGCGTGACGGTCAATTGGCCTTCGCCGGCGACCGACGCGCCGACCTGTTCCAGCCGCCTGCGGGTGGTGCCGTCGGGATAGTCGACGCCGGCGGTGCGGTCGGGCAGGTCGGCCGCCATCTCGATCGGCGGCATCGACCAGTCCCGCCGCGGCGGGTCGCCGGTCCAGTCGGTGAGCTTGGGTTGCACGGTGCCGCCGGCGATGTCGGCCAGCAGCGTCGCGGCCCGGTCCAGGGCCGCCACCGAGATCGCCGGGTCGACGTACCGCTCGTAGCGCCGCCCGGATTCACTGGTGAGGTGCAGCCGCCGCTGGGTCCGCGACACCGCGGCCGGGTCCCAGACCGCGGCTTCCAGCAGCACGTCGGCCGAGTCGTCGCGCATCTCGGTGGTGCCGGCGCCCATCACGCCGCCGATCGCCGCGGTCGCGACGTCGTCGACGATCAGCACGTCGCCGGGGTCGAGCGTGCGTTCGACGTCGTCGAGCGTGGTGACCTTCTCGCCCGGACTGGCCAACCGAACCCGCAGCGGGCCCGAGATCCGGCTGCTGTCGTGCGCGTGCATCGGGTGCCCGAGTTCGAGCATCACGTAGTTCGTCACGTCCACTGCGGGAGAGATCGCCCGGATGCCCGCCAGCAGCAGCCGCCGCTGCATCCACCACGGCGACACCGCGCCCGGTTCGATGCCGGTGACGGGACGCAGTGCGAATCGCAGGACACCGGTTCCGGGATCAATGGACAGGGGCCAGGCGTCGCCCTCGGCGGGCAGCGGCGTCACGTCGGCCGGGTCGACGAAGTCGAGGTCGTACGCGCACGCGATCTCCCGCGCCATGCCACGCACGGACAGGCAGTAACCGCGGTCCGGTGTAACCGCCAAGTGGAACACCACGTCGGCCATGCCGAGCACCGACACCGCGTCCTCGCCCGGTTCGGCGGTCCCCGGCGGCAGGACCAGGATGCCGGAATCATCGGTGCCGAGATTCAGCTCGGCTGTCGAGCAGATCATCCCGTCGGAGATGCGGCCGTACGTCGTGCGGGACGTGATCGTGAAGTCGCCGGGCAGCATGGTGCCCGGAAGCGCGACCACGACGAGGTTGCCTGCGGCGAAATTTGTTGCGCCACAGACGATATCGCGTGGGCGCTCCTCACCGACGTCGACCTTGACGGCCCGGATCGGCTTCTTGAACTCGGTCAGCTCCCCGATTTCGACGACGCGTCCGACGGCCAGCGGCCCGGCGACCGGTCCGACCGGAATCATTTCCTCGACCTCGTGGCCGATCCGGGTCAGCGTCTGCTCAAGCTCTTCGGGCGACACATCCCAGCCGGGAGCGCCGGCGGCAACGACCTCGCGCAGCCAGCTGTAGGGAAGCCGCATCAGGCTCCAACTCCGAACGGCAACGAGAACCGGACGTCGCCCTCGACCATGTCGCGCATGTCGGGGATTCCGTTGCGGAACTGCAGTGTGCGTTCCAGCCCCATCCCGAACGCGAAGCCCGAGTATTCGTTCGGATCGATGCCGCTGGCGCGCAACACATTCGGGTTGACCATGCCGCAGCCACCCCACTCCACCCAGCCGGCGCCGCCTTTGCGGTTCTCGAACCACACGTCAACCTCGGCCGAGGGTTCGGTGAACGGGAAGAAGTGTGGGCGCATGCGGGTGCGGGCCTGCGGCCCGAACTCCGCGCGGGCGAACGCGTCCAGCGTGCCGCGCAGATGTGCCATGGTCAGCTCCCGGTCCACCGCCAGGCCCTCGACCTGATGGAACACCGGGGTGTGGGTGGCGTCGAGCTCGTCGGTGCGGAATGTGCGGCCGATCGACACGATGTACACCGGCAGGTCGCGGTCCAGCAGGGTGCGGACCTGCACCGGCGACGTGTGGGTGCGCAGCACCTGCCGCGAGCCATCGGGGGCGACGTGGAACGTGTCCTGCATGCTGCGGGCGGGGTGGTCGGGTAGGAAGTTCAGCGAGTCGAAGTTGAAGTGCTCGGTTTCGACCTCCGGCCCCTCGGCCAGCTCCCAGCCCATCGCGATGAACGTGTCGGCGATGTGCTCGGCCAGGATCGTGATCGGGTGCCGCGCACCGACGGGTTGCCGCGCCGAGGGCAGCGTCACGTCGACGCGTTCGGCGACCAGCACGGCGGCGTCCCGCTCCGCGCGCAGGGCCGCCAGGCGCTCGTCAAACGCGCGTTGGGCCTCGGCCCGCGCGATGTTGACCCGACGACCGGCGTCGGCGCGGTCGGCTTTCGGCAGCGTCGCGAGCGCCTGCCGGGAAAACGCCAGAGACGATCGGTCGCCGAGGTGTTCGGTCTTGGCGCGGGCCAGCGCATCGAGATCTGCGGCCAAACCGAAGGCGTGACAGGCCGCGCTGACGGCTTTCGTCAGCGCTTCCTCTGAGAGATCGATGGGCTGATCAGCCACCCGGCGATCATAGGTGATCCGCGCGGGCGCACCGTCAGTCGTACAGTGCCGGCTCCGGGACGAAGTCGGGCGCAATCGCGGTTGACCTGCGCAATTGGCGCTCCCGGTAGCGTCGTACCGCCCAGTGCGCGCACAGCGCGCCCAGTGTGCCCGCCAGCGGCGCGCCCACAAGCGTCACCGCGATGTTGACCAGCATCAGGTAGCCGAAGGATCCGCCAATGCCCAACAGCACGAGCCGCGTGCGTGTCCACCGCACCGTCGAGCGGAACCGCGTCGACAGCAACATCCCGAGCACCAGCGCGACGAAGTGACCGACGTTGGTGAAGTCCTCAGAGATAGACACCACCAAAAGCCCGACCGCAAGCCACCAACCGATCCACGCCGACCGCCATTTCGCCGGCACCGCCGCGGTGAGCGTACCCAGCACGGCCGCCGCGCCGTAGCTGATCCCGACGTCGCTGGCGTGCTCCACCGAGAGCGGCAGCCACCCGAATCGGATGGCCGCGGTGAGCCCGACCGCGACGATCAACGTGGCGCCGACATGCCCGAGTGCGAATGTCACGAAGAGGCGCCCGCTACGCCACAGCAGTTCGGCGAGCGCGAGCAACGCAACCAGGCCCGGCAGCCAGACCCACATGGGCCCGTTCTCGGTGACGAACGCGCTGCCGATCAGCGTGACCACGTGCCCGTGCCACAGGTTGTGCAGGTTGGTGCTCATGTGGCGGATGACGACGTCCTGCACGCGTGGGCCGAGCGCCAGCAGCGTCGTCGCGACCGCGACAAGCACCAACGCGTAGCCCACGGTGACCCTTAACCGGGCCACCGTGAACAGCATTCGCGAGAGCATCACCATCTACTATGCCCGGGACGGCGGGTCCTCGACCGTATCGGCAGCTGGCAAGTGTCTGCGAGTTTCGAGGCGGTACATCGTGATGTCGGCGGGCACGCCGCTGGGCCGGTGCGAGAACACCGGTCGGCGCACGCGTTTGGCATTGACACCCAGCTCGTCGAGCTGCTCGGGCGACAGCCGCTCCAGCGTCGCGCCGGAGATCAGCAGTCCCCCTTTGCCCGCGGACTCCATGACGCGCGCGGCGATGTTGACGTCGACACCCAGCCAGTCCGACCCGATGCGCTGCGGGCGGCCAGTGTGGATGCCCACCCGCATCAGCGGTGTATAGCCGTCCACATCAACGCTTTTCAGCGCGCGCCGAGCGGTCCGCACTGCGGCGATGGCGCTGGCCGGGTCGGGAAACACCGCCATGATCCCGTCACCCATGCGCTTGACCACCTGACCGCCGGCCTCCAGCAAAGGCGGTTCGACGACCTGGGCGACCTGGCGGAGCAGCCTCAGCGTCGCGTCGTCGCCGGCGCCCAACGCCCACCGCGAGAAGCCGACCAGGTCGGTGAACACCAGCGTGACCTCCTGTTGCTGGGGTCGACCGTTCACCCGTTCGCGGAACGCATGCCATACCTGAAGGGCGCCGAGGCTCACCTCCCGTGACGCGGCGTCGCGGTCACCTAACAGTCGGTCCGCGGCGCGCGCGGCGGCCTCCGGGCCGCCGAGGCCGGACGCGGACAGGCGATCCCCGAAATGCGGATCACCCGGCAGGGCCCGGCGGGCACGGCGAAGAAAGGCGATCACCCCGGGGTTGTGGTTGGTGCTCGTCAGCCGCGACAAAGCGCCGTCGCGCCGCTCGGGCGAACGGTCCAGCTGATGATCCGGTGTACCGTCAACTTCCCCGAGGCCGCCGGATCGCTCGCCGAACGGCTCGACCTTCACAACCGTCAGGGTAGAGGCCGGCGCGCACGCCGTGAAATCTCGCCCAGAACCCGCTGGTCACGCCTCTGCGGCGTGCGGATAGCCGATCGATAACAGACTTTCGAGACACGCCGTCCGTTGATAGACAACGTACGTTGTCAACATTATTGTGATGGCACCCCACATCACTTGCCGCAAGTACCGCGCAGGAGGAGCGATGACCACTCGGGCGAAGCCGAAGGCTTAGCGATGGGCGCGCGCTCAACGACGGCCGCATCCGCACGGGCGAAAGCCGCAGACCCGCTCGGCCCCGATTCGCTTACCTGGAAATACTTCGGCGACCTGCGCACCGGGATGATGGGTGTTTGGATCGGCACCCTGCAGAACATGTACCCGGAGCTTGGGGCCGGCGTCGAGGAGCACTCGATCTTGCTGCGCGAGCCGCTACAGCGGGTTACCCGGTCCGTGTACCCGATCATGGGTGTCGTCTACGACGGCGAGCGCGCCTCGCGAACCGGCGAACAGATCCGTGGGTACCACACGACCATCAAGGGCGTCGACTCGGCGGGCCGCCGCTACCACGCGCTAAACCCCGAGACGTTCTACTGGGCGCATGCGACCTTCTTCATGCTCGTACTGAAGACCGCCGAATACTTCTGCGGCGGGCTGACGGACGCCGAGAAGCGACAACTCTTCGACGAGCACGTGCAGTGGTACCGGATGTACGGCATGAGCATGCGGCCGGTGCCCAAGACGTGGGAAGAGTTCCAGGAGTATTGGGACCGCGTCTGCCGCGACGAATTGGAGATCAACCGCGCGACGCTGGACATCTTCTCGATGCGGATCCCGAAGCCGAAGTTCGTGTTGATGCCCACACCGGTCTGGGACCAGCTGTTCAAGCCGTTGGTGGCGGGGCAGCGCTGGATCGCCGCAGGCCTCTTCGACCCGGTCGTGCGCGATAAGGCCGGCATGCGATGGACGCCCGGCGACGAGGTGCTGCTGAGGTTGTTCGGCAAGGCCGTCGAAGTGGCGTTCTTGGCGGTGCCCGACGAGATTCGGCTGCATCCGCGTGCGCTCGCCGCCTACCGGCGCGCAGCCGGCAAGGACGCCCCCGACGCGGAGCTACCGGAGGCGCCCACATTCACCGCTCCCCCGCGCGACCGCCGCGGCCTGCCGATGCATTACTTCCCGCGGCGGAGAAGCCTGGTCGAACGGGCCGGCTCTCTGGTGCACACGACCTTCTCCCTCGCCGGACTCCCTCGCCGGACTCCGCCCCGCGCGGGGCCGCGGACACACCGCCTAGCGGCGCCGGGCCAGAGAGCTCTGATATAGGCAGATCGCAGCGGCCGCTGCGACATTGAGGCTTTCGGCCCGGCCGGCCATCGGAATGCGAATGCGGTGGGACGCCAGTTTCGCGACTTCGTCGGGCAGGCCGTGCGCCTCCGGCCCGAAAAGCCATGCGGTGGGCCGCCTCAGCAGCGGTTGGGCCTCGTCCAGATCGGTCGTGCCGTCGACTGTCGTCGCCAGCACCTGAAGCCCAGCCCTCACAAGCGTGGCGACGACGTCCGCCGCGTCGGGCGCCACCACGACCGGGACGCCGAAGACGCTGCCTGCCGACGCGCGCAAACACTTGGCGTTGAACGGGTCCACGCTGTGGCCGGCCAGCACCACGGCGTCAGCGCCCATCGCGTCGGCGAGACGGATCAGCGTGCCGGCGTTGCCCGGCTCCGACACCCCCACAGCGACGGCGACCAGACCCGGTCGGTCGGCCAAAACCTGCTCCAGCGTCGTGCCGGGCTGCTCGCAGACAGCCACCAGCCCGACCGGGGTGACGGTGTCGGACAACGCCCTGGCGGCCCGCTCGGTCACCCGGTGCACGGGTACGCCGGCGTCCGCGAGCATCGCACCGAACCGCTGCAACGCCGATTCTGTCGCGAAGACATCGCGCACCGCGCCGCGGAGCGCCGCGGCCCGGACCAGATTGGGCCCTTCGGCAAGAAACCGCCCAGTGCGCTTGCGCGCGACGTGGCGGTGCAGCTTCGCCGCGGCGACTACCCGTGACGAGCGCTCGGTGAGTGGCGCCGCTTCGGCCAGTGCTTAGGCAGCCTCTCCGGAGCCTGATGTCGCCGGCCCCGAGGCACCGGCGTTGGACGGCGCGTTGACATCCTCCGGCAGCGCGGCCTTGGCCACCTCGACCAGCGTGGTGAACGCGGCCGGGTCGCTGACCGCGATCTCGGCGAGGTTCTTGCGGTCGACCTCGACGCCCGCGGCCTTGAGGCCTTGGATCAGACGGTTGTAGGTGATGTCATTGGCCCTGGCGGCCGCGTTGATCCGGGAGATCCACAGCTTGCGGAACTCGCCCTTGCGGGCTCGCCGGTCACGGTAGGCGTAGTTCAGCGAATGCAGTTGCTGCTCTTTGGCTTTGCGGTACAGGCGCGACCGCTGGCCCCGGTAACCTTTCGAGGCCGTGAGGATCGTGCGCCGCTTCTTCTGGGCATTGACTGCGCGCTTCACGCGTGCCATGAGTGGTGTTCCTATTCTCGTTCGTACAAGGGTCTAGGCGCGGCTCCCGCCGCGCTGAAGGTGTGGTCGTAACCTCAGCCGTTCAGCATCGCCCTGATGCGTTTGGCGTCGGCAGTTGACACCGTGGTGCGGCCTTCGAGCCGCCGAGTGCGCTTCGTGGGCTTGTGCTCGAGCAGATGGCGGCGGTTGGCCTTCTGGCGCACGATCTTGCCGGTCCCGGTGCGCCGGAACCGCTTGGAGGCGCCGCTGTGGGTCTTCGCCTTGGGCATCTTTCCTCAGTTCTAGTTCTGTGATGGTTCGGTCGAGTCTTGCTGGCCGTTCGGATTACCGCTGGCCTGCTGCGCCGCCCGCGCGCGAGTCTTCGCGCCGCGGTGAGGCGCCAGCACCATCGTCATGTTGCGCCCGTCCTGCTTGGCGGAGGTCTCGACGAAGCCATAGTCGGCGACGTCGGCGCCCAGCCGCTGCAGGAGCCGGTAGCCCAACTCGGGCCGGGACTGCTCTCGGCCGCGGAACATGATCGTGACCTTGACCTTCGACCCGGCTTCCAGGAAGCGGATCACGTGACCCTTCTTGGTCTCGTAGTCGTGGTCGTCGATCTTCGGCCGGAGCTTCTGTTCCTTGACGACGGTCTGCTGCTGGTTTCGGCGAGACTCGCGTGCCTTCTGAGCCGTCTCGTATTTGAACTTGCCGTAGTCCATGATCTTGCAGACCGGCGGTCTGGCGTTTGGGGCGACTTCGACGAGGTCGAGATCGGCGTCCGCGGCGACGCGAAGGGCGTCTTCGATACGCACGATCCCTACCTGCTCGCCGCCGGGTCCGATGAGGCGGACTTCGGGAACTCGGATGCGCTCGTTGACGCGGGTCTCAGTGCTGATGGGGCCTCCCTGGGTTGTAGATCTATTCGGTTGGACCGTTCACCGGTGAATCAGATGACAGCGGTTGAGCGCCACGCTGTCAGCACCCTGTCAGCAAAAGGGCCCCGCGTGAGGCGGGGCCCGATACCGACCGATCACGGCATTTCGCCGCCCGCGCGGTGCGCGGAACCGGCACCGCGGTGCCGGCGACCGGACCGTTGAGCCCGGTGTGGCCAACGGTGGGAGCGGGACTCCACTTGCTGTCCCTGAGGACACTCAGGAACGGTCGCGCATGCCAGTCTAGCAGGCATGACCGATGGTCCTATCATCCGTGAGCTGGCCGATATTCCCTCGGTGGAGGTCATCACGCGTGCGGCGGTGATGTTGATGAGCGCGGCCGCCGAGAAGCTGGGGCTGTCGTCGGACGACCCGAGCGACAGTCCCCACCGGGATCTCGACGAGGCACGTCGGCTCATCACCGCCCTGGCCGGGCTCGTGACGGCCTCGGCCGAGTATCTTGGTCCGCACGCCGGCCCCGTCCGTGACGGACTGAGGAGCCTGCAGCTCGCGTTTCGCGAATACAGCGCCGTTCCCGACGAACCAGGGCAGGGACCCGGAGAAAAATACACCGGCCCGGTCCGGTGACAACCAATTCAAAGGACGAGCGAATATCCTCGCGGCCTATGACCGTCACCACGACTAGGCCGGCGTCCGTCTTAGCCCGGGTGCCGGCGATCGCCGGTTGGACCGTGGGCATCATCGCCACGCTGTCGCTGCTGTCGAGCGTGTCCCCTCTGGTGCGGCACGTCATCAAGGTCCCCCGCGAGTTCATCGACAACTACCTGTTCAACTTCCCCGACACCAGCTTCGCGTGGGCGTTCGTCCTCGCGCTGCTGGCCGGCGCGCTCGCCGCGCGCAAACGCATCGCGTGGTGGGTCCTTGTGCTCAACCTGCTACTCGCGGTCGGTTACAACGTCGTCTACCTGTTGGCGGGCGACGAGACCCCATTCCAGACGTTCGGGGAAAGCCTCGGCCTGGTGCTGCATCTGGCCGTGATCGCGGTTCTGCTGTTGGCGTACAAGGAGTTTTACGCCAAGGTCCGGCGGGGCGCGCTGTTGAAGGCCGCGGCGGTCCTCGTGGTGGGAATGGGGATCGGGATCGTGGTGGCCTGGGGGTTGCTCGAGATGTTCCCCGGCACCCTGGCCCGCGAGGATCGACTGCCGTACGCCGTCAACCGCGTGATCGGTTTCGCCAGCGTGGATCCGCAGCTGTTCACCGGCCGCCCGCACGTGTTCCTCAACGCGGTGTTCGGATTGTTCGGCGCGCTGGCTCTGATCGCGGCAGCCATCGTGCTGTTCCAGTCGCAGCGCGCCGCCAACGCGCTGACGGGAGAGGACGAGTCCGCGATACGCGGCCTGCTGGAGGTGTGGGGCAAGAACGATTCGCTGGGCTACTTCGCGACACGGCGCGACAAAGCCGTGGTGTTCGCTGAGAACGGACGCGCGGCGATCACCTACCGCGTCGAGGTGGGTGTCTGCCTGGCCAGCGGTGATCCGGTCGGCGATCCGCGCGCCTGGCCGCAGGCGATCGACGCGTGGCTACGGCTGTCCCAGGCGTACGGCTGGGCGCCCGGCGTGATGGGCGCGAGCTCCGCAGGCGCGCACGCCTACCGCGAGGCCGGACTCAACGCGCTGCAGCTCGGCGACGAGGCCATCCTTTATCCCGACCGGTTCCGGTTGTCGGGCCCCGACATGCGCGGGGTACGCCAAGCCGTGACGCGGGCCCGGCGCGCGGGGCTGACGGTTCGCATCCGGCGCCACCGCGACATCGCGCCTGACGAGATGGCGGCGGTGATCAAACGCGCCGATGCGTGGCGTGATACCGAAACCGAGCGCGGATTCTCCATGGCGCTGGGCCGCCTCGGCGACAGCGCGGACGGCGACTGCGTGCTGGTGGAGGCGGTGCGCGGCGATATCGACGGCAACGACGTCGTGGCGATGCTGTCCCTGGTGCCGTGGGGCAACAGCGGGGCGTCGCTGGACTTGATGCGCCGCTCTCCGGAGTCGCCGAACGGAACGATCGAGCTGATGGTCAGCGAGCTGTGCCTGCAGTCAGAGCGATTAGGGGTGGCGCGAATTTCGCTGAACTTCGCGATGTTCCGCTCGGCGTTCGAGGAAGGTACCCGGCTCGGCGCCGGACCGGTGGCGCGGCTCTGGCGCGCGTTCCTGGTGTTCTTCTCCCGCTGGTGGCAGCTGGAAACGCTGTACCGCTCGAACATGAAGTACCAGCCGGAGTGGGTGCCGCGGTACGCCTGCTACGAAGACGCCCGGTTGATCCCACGCGTGGGCGTCGCGTCGGTGATCGCCGAGGGCTTTCTGGTGTTGCCGTTCTCGCGGCGCAACAAGCCGCACACCGGCCAGCACACGCACGTACCCAAGAACGTCATGGCCTCCGGGATACTGCATCACGACGGCAGCGCGCCGGATCTCGGTGAGATCGAAGTCGATGCAGCCCAAGCTGTCGAGACCCGGCCGCGGCTGCCCGAACAGGTGCGGGTGCGGATGGGCAAGCTGGCCGGGCTGCGCAAGGACGGGGTGGATCCCTATCCGGTGGGGCAGGCACCCAGCCATACGGTGGCGCAGGCCCTGGAGGCCTTGGACGCCGACGACCACTCCACCGTCACCGTCGCGGGGCGGGTGCTGCGGATCCGCGACTACGGCGGTGTGCTGTTCGCCCAGCTTCGCGACTGGTCAGGGGAAGTCCAACTGCTGCTGGACAATTCACTACTCGAGAACGGCACCACCGCGGACTTCGCGGTCGACCTCGGCGACCTGGTTGAGGTCACCGGCCGGATGGGCCACAGCAAGAACGGCACTCGGTCGCTGATCGTGTGCAGCTGGCGGTTGATCGGCAAGTGCCTGCGGCCACTGCCCGACAAATGGAAGGGGCTGACCGATCCGGAAGCCCGGGTGCGCACCCGTTACCTCGACCTTGCGGTCAACACCGAGGCCCGCGAGCTGATCGCCGCCCGAAGCCGGGTACTGCAGGCGATCCGGGAAACCCTGATCGGCAAAGGGTTTGTGGAAGTCGAGACGCCGATCCTGCAGCAGATTCACGGCGGCGCCAACGCCCGGCCGTTTCACACCCACATCAACGCCTACGACCTCAACCTCTACCTGCGCATCGCGCCGGAGCTGTACCTCAAACGGCTGTGTGTCGGCGGCGTGGAGCGGGTGTTCGAGCTCGGCCGGGCGTTCCGCAACGAGGGGGTCGACTTCAGCCACAACCCCGAGTTCACGTTGCTCGAGGCGTACCAGGCGCACGCCGACTACCTGGTTTGGGTGGACGGCTGCCGCGAGCTGATCCAAAACGCCGCCCAGGCCGCGAACGGCGAGCAGGTCGTAATGCGCCCGAGGGAAGACGGCACCCTGGAGCCGTTCGACATCTCCGGGCTATGGCAGGTGAAGACTGTCCACGAGGCGGTGTCGGAAGCGCTCGGCGAGCGGGTCGACGCCGACACCGACGTGGAAACCCTGCGCCGGCTGTCCGACGCGGCCGGCGTCCCGTACCGCACCCACTGGGACACCGGCGCTGTGGTGCTGGAGCTCTACGAGCGCTTG
Source organism: uncultured Actinomycetota bacterium (assembly GCA_963811535.1). Classification (GTDB taxonomy): domain Bacteria; phylum Actinomycetota; class Actinomycetes; order Mycobacteriales; family Mycobacteriaceae; genus Mycobacterium. The sequence continues at coordinate 1,193,438 of CAWERF010000007.1, forward strand.
GTCGAGGAGCACACCGAGCAACCGACGTTCTACAAGGACTTCCCGACGTCGGTGTCGCCGCTGACCAGGCCGCACCGTAGCCAGCCAGGACTGGCCGAGCGCTGGGACCTGGTCGCGTGGGGCGTCGAGCTCGGCACCGCCTACAGCGAGCTGACGGACCCGGTCGAGCAGCGCCGCCGCCTGCAGGAGCAGTCGCTGCTGGCCGCCGGAGGCGACCCGGAGGCGATGGAGCTCGATGAGGACTTCCTGCAGGCGATGGAGTACGCGATGCCGCCAACCGGCGGCCTCGGCATGGGCGTCGACCGCGTGGTCATGATGATCACCGGCAAGAGCATCCGCGATACCTTGCTGTTCCCGCTCGCAAAACCGCGCTGAAACCGGCCTTGCGGGGCCACCATCCGAGTGCCATACCTCGGGGTACGGTGACGACATGCCCGACGAACCGCCCATTCCCGAAGAAACCGGCTACGACGACTCGGGTGTCCCGACATTCGAGTCGGTGCGGGAGAAGATCGAGACTCGCTACGGCACCGCCATCGGCTCGGCCGAACTCGACGCCGAGAGCCCCGAGGGCCGTGCCGTCGAGGAGCAGTACGAGGAGCGCCAGCGGGCGGCCGCCGAACGTCTCGCGCAGATCCGCGAGTCGATGCACTCCGACGACAGCTGAGGTGCGCTCGTTCAGCATCGACGAGCGCCGGAATCGGCTGGCGCGCCGTCACTTTCTCGTCTCCGGCAACCCTCGGCCCGTCACCGCGATCGCCGCTTCGCTCGTCGGCCTGCACGCCACCGACCCTGCGACTCCGTATCTGTCGCTCTGGGCGCGTTGCCCCGGCTTCACGACCGAAACCCTGGACGACGAGCTCTATCGCCGGCGCTCCGTCGTGAAGCACCTCGCGATGCGGCGCACGCTCTGGCTGGTCTGTGCCGACGATCTCCGGGTCATCCAGCCCGCTGCTGGTGATCGGGTCGCCGACAACGAGCGGCGTCGCCTGATCGCCGACGTGCAGAAGGCCGGTGTGGCCGCCGACGGCGAGGCGTGGCTCGACCGGGCCTGCGCCGCGGTGCTGACGCACCTCGACGATCACGGCGGCGCCAGCAGCACCGAACTTCGGGCCGCGCTGCCCGAGTTGGCCGGCACAATGGACCATGCGCCGGGCAAGCGGTGGGGTGGCCAGACACCCCTTGCCCCAAGGGTTTTGACGGTGTTGTCCGTGCGCGGCGCCATCATCCGTGGACCGAACGACGGCGCGTGGACCACATCGAGGCCGCGTTGGGTGCCCACCCGTGAGTGGCTCGGCGGTGCGACAAAAGCGGAGACGCCCGACGCGGCCCGCGCCGAACTACTCCGCCGGTGGCTGCGGACGTTCGGCCCTGCGAGCGCCGCCGACATGAAATGGTGGTTCGGCACGACCGTCACCGCGACACGGCACGCGCTGCGCGACGTTGGCGCGGTGGAGGTGGACATGCACGGCGGTCGCGGGTTCGCGTTGCCCGACGACCTCGAGCCTGAGCCGGACCCCGGGCCGTGCGCTGCGCTGCTACCCGGCCTGGACGTGACGACGATGGGCTGGTTCGACCGCGAGTGGTACCTCGGCGAGCACAGCAAGCAGGTATTCGACAGGACGGGCAATGCCGGGCCGACCGCATGGTGGAACGGCCGGGTAGTGGGCGGCTGGTGTCAGGACACGGACGGCGGGGTGCAACTGCAGCTGCTCGAAGACCCTGGACGTGACGGCCATCGGGCACTGAAGCGGCGCGCCGACGACCTGACCGCGTGGCTCGGGGGTACCCGGGTCAGCCCACGCTTCCCGTCGGCACTGTCGAAGGCGACGGTCTAGGCGCCAACCTTGCGCCGGCGCGGCGCGGGCAAACCGAGTGGATCAGCGAGAAAGAACCCGGTGTAGCTGTCGGGGTTGGCCCCCACATCTTCGGGTGTGCCCTCGGCGATGACGGTGCCGCCGGCCGAGCCACCCTCAGGACCCATGTCGACGATCCAGTCCGCCGTCTTGATCACGTCGAGGTTGTGCTCGATCACGATCACCGTATTGCCTTTGTCGACAAGGCCGTTGATGACGCCGAGGAGCTTGCGGATGTCATCGAAATGCAGCCCCGTCGTCGGCTCGTCGAGGATGTACACGGTGCGGCCAGTGGACCGCTTTTGCAGCTCCGCGGCCAGCTTCACCCGCTGCGCCTCGCCCCCGGACAGTGTCGGCGCCGGCTGCCCCAACCGAACGTAACCGAGCCCGACGTCGACCAGGGTCTGCAGGTACCGGTGAATCGAGGTGATCGGCCCAAAGAACTCGGCCGCCTCTTCAATCGACATGTCCAGCACCTCGGAGATGGTCTTGGCCTTGTAGTGCACCTCCAAGGTTTCCCGGTTGTACCGGGCGCCGTGGCACACCTCGCACGGCACATACACGTCGGGCAGGAAGTTCATCTCGATCTTGATCGTGCCGTCGCCGGTGCACGCCTCGCAGCGACCGCCCTTGACATTGAACGAGAATCGCCCGGGCTGGTAACCGCGGACCTTGGCTTCGGTGGTGGCCGCGAACAGCGTCCGGATCTTGTCGAACACCCCGGTGTAGGTGGCCGGGTTCGACCGCGGCGTGCGGCCGATCGGCGACTGGTCGACACGGACCAGCTTGTCGACGTGATTGAGCCCCGTCACACGGGTGTGTCGGCCAGGCACCTGCCGAGCGCCGTTGAGCTTGTTCGCCAGCACGGCCGCCAGGATGTCGTTGACCAACGTCGACTTGCCCGAGCCGGAGACGCCTGTGACCGCGGTGAGCAAGCCAAGCGGGAACGATACGTCGATGTCGTGCAGGTTGTGCTCGCGGGCGCCGACGACGGTGAGTTGCCTGCGCCGGTCGAGCGGCCTGCGGATCGCCGGAACCTCAATGCTCTTCTGACCCGATAGGTAGGCGCCGGTGATTGAGGCCTTGTTGCGCAGCAGCTCGTCGTAGGTGCCGCTATGCACGATCTGGCCGCCGTGCTCACCAGCCGCCGGGCCGATGTCGACGATCCAGTCCGCATGCGCGATGGTGTCGAGGTCGTGCTCGACGACGATCAGCGTATTACCCAGATCCCGCAACCGGATCAGCGTTTCGATCAACCTGCGGTTGTCGCGTTGGTGCAGCCCGATCGACGGCTCGTCCAGCACATACAGCACGCCGACCAGGCCGGAGCCGATCTGCGTGGCCAGTCGAATCCGTTGCGCCTCACCGCCGGATAGCGTCGCCGCGGCACGCGACAGCGACAGGTAATCGAGCCCGACGTCGAGCAAAAACCCGAGACGCGACTGGATTTCCTTGAGCACCTGCCCCGCGATCGCCTGTTCGCGCGGACCGAGCGTCAGCGCGTTGAGGAACTCGGAGGCTTCGGAGATCGACAGCTCGGACACTTGAGCGATCGATTTGGCTCCATACCCGTCGGCGGACAGCGTCACCGCGAGGATCTCCGGCTTCAGCCGCGTGCCCTGACAGACCGGGCACGGCACGTCGCGCATGAAGCCGTCGTAGCGCTCCTTCATCTGCTCGGACTCGGTCTGCTCCATCTTGCGTTGCAAGAACGCCATCACGCCTTCGAAGTCGGCGTAGTAGGAACGGACGCGCCCGTAGCGGTTGCGGTAGCGGACGTGCACCTGCTCGTCGCTTCCCTCGAGGATCGCCTTGCGCGCCTTGGCCGGCAGCTTGCGCCACGGGGTGTCGACGTCGAAGCCCATCGATTCGCCGAGGCTGGCCATCATCCGGGTGAAGTAATCGGCGGTGTGGCCGTTGGACCAGGGCGCCACCGCGCCTTCGGCCAGCGTCCGGTCCGGGTCGGGCACGACGAGGTCGGGGTCGACCTCCTTGCGGATGCCCAGCCCCGCGCACTCGGGGCAGGCGCCGTACGGCGAGTTGAACGAAAACGACCGGGGCTCAAGATCATCCACGGCCAGCGGATGCCCGTTGGGGCAGGCCAGCTTCTCGGAGAACCGCTGCTCCCGGTGTGGATGCCCGTGCTCGTGATCGACGAACTCCAGCACAACGATGCCGTCCGCCAGCCGCAGCGCGGTCTCGACGGAGTCCGTCAGCCGCTGCTTGGCCGACGGCTTGACGGTCAAGCGGTCAACGACCACCTCGATGTCGTGCTTCTCCTGCTTCTTCAGCTTCGGTGGATCGGTGAGCGAGTGGACCACCCCGTCGACACGCACGCGACTGTAGCCCTGTGAGTTGAGCTTCTCGAAAAGGTCCGCGAACTCGCCCTTTCGGGTCCGCACCACCGGGGCCAGCACCTGAAACCTGGTGCCCTCCGGCATCACCAACACCTGGTCGACGATCTGCTGAGGCGTTTGCCTGGCGATCCGCTCGCCGCATACCGGGCAGTGCGGGGTGCCCGCGCGGGCATAGAGCAATCGCAGGTAGTCGTACACCTCGGTGATCGTGCCCACCGTCGACCGCGGGTTGCGGTTCGTGGACTTCTGGTCGATCGACACCGCGGGCGAAAGGCCCTCGATGAAGTCGACGTCGGGCTTGTCCATCTGACCCAGGAATTGACGCGCATACGCCGACAGCGATTCGACGTAGCGGCGCTGGCCCTCGGCGAAGATCGTGTCGAACGCGAGCGATGACTTCCCCGACCCGGACAGCCCGGTGAACACGATGAGGGCGTCGCGCGGCAGGTCAAGGTCGACGCTTCGCAGGTTGTGCTCGCGCGCACCCTTGACGATCAGGCGCTCAGCCACTCGGCCCCTTCCGATGGATATACCGGCACCCTTGCCATGCTATGTGTGCCCACCGACAAACCGCGCCGCCCTGGGGATAACGTGAGGCCATGACCGTCGTGAACGACAACTACACCGGCCACGTCGAACCGGGCACCGCCGCGCGCCGCACTCTGCCGGGCGCGACGATCGTGAAGGCTTCCGTGGGCCCGATGGATAACAACGCATACCTGATCACATGTTCCGAGACCGGCGAGACGCTGCTGATCGACGCTGCCAACGACGCTGAAGACCTGATCGACCTGGTGCGTGACCATGCCCCGAAGCTGGCGCTGATCATCACGTCGCACCAACACTTCGACCACTGGCAGGCGCTTGAGGCGCTGGTCAAGGCCACCGGCGCCCCGACGGCGGCGCACACGCTCGACGCCGGCCCGCTGCCGGTCAAACCCGATCGCTTGCTGGCCGACGGCGACACCGTCGACGTCGGCAAGCTGTCCTTCAAAGTGATCCACCTTCGCGGGCACACCCCCGGCTCGGTTGCGCTGGCGCTCAGCGGCGACGCGGCGGGCAACGCGACGCAGCTATTCACCGGTGACTGCCTCTTCCCCGGGGGCGTTGGACGGACAACAAAACCTGCGGACTTCGAATCACTTTTCAACGGCGTGAAGACGAAAATCTTCGACCGTTTCGATGACGACACGGTTGTCTACCCCGGGCACGGTGACGACACGACGCTGGGCGCCGAGCGCCCGCACCTCGCTGAATGGCGGGCGCGCCGTTGGTGACGGACAACCCGGTGGCCACCGCCACTGCTGCCCGTGACCTCGCGGTGTGGGACGGCCACGTCGCGATGATCGTCGGCAACGGCATAACTGCCCACAAGCCATAACGGTCGGACCGTGTCTAGGTCCGTACAGGCGTCTGTGTTGATCGAGAGCGCCGACGAGATCGACCGCCTCAGGTAGAACCGACACGACGAGTCGGCCCGTCATCCTGCGTGGGTAGCGGGTCGACTGCACTGTGTCACTGCTCGCGGTCTTCTCCGCTACTTGTGCGCCGCGACACCGAAGGAGGCGTTACCGAACATTCATGGCCGGAACCGTACCCATCACACTGGGTGGGACCGGATGATCGAAACATGAGTGAAACACCTGAAGATCGACCCGAGCCGACAACCGTCGCCTCGGAAAGCCGTCCGGTCGAGCCGCCACCGGCTGTGCCGCTGTCGGGCCGGTACGACGGTCCTAGCCGGATCAGCCAGGTTTTGGCGTGGGTCGGAATTGTTGCGGGGGTTGTATTCATCGTCGCGGTGATCTTCTTCTCCGGCTTCTTCCTCGGCGTTCACGCCAGGGGTTATCACGGTTACCACGGCCACGGCGATGGCATGGAGCACGAGGGTGGCCCGGGCGGAACGATGGGCCCGGGGCAGTGGCAAGGCCCAGGTGGCCCCGGCGGCATGTTGGGGCCGGGCGGAATGATGGGTCCTGGTCGGCAGCAGCCGCCGACAGTAACGGTAACGGTGGTGCCGATCCCGCCCCGGCCGTAGCCGTGAATCAGAATGGGTGTTGAGACCAAGCCGCGTTTACAGACCGAAACGCGAATCGGTTGGTTGGTAGCTGTAGCACCCCGTGCCCGCGGCGGTGATGGCCGCCACGGCGGAGGTGGTGACATCGTGAGCGCGCTGCTGGGGCTGGCTTTGGTCATCATGGCGGCTCGAACCTCCCTCCCCGCCAACGACGTGGACCATCGTGGAATACGCCGTTGGAGATTTGGTGTCGATGCGGCCATATAGAGGCTCGTTCGAACCAGTCGGAGTGGTCCATGGAGTGACCTCGCACATCGAACCAGTGGCAGCCGAGGCAAGCCCCGTGCGCGATGGACGGCACCGCATCGAGGACGACTCCCGGATGCTGGGTCGGCCACATCGCCGGATCACTGCCATGGACGGTTTCGTATGCGCGACGCATTTCTTCGCGCTGTTTCCACAACCTCCGGGCGACGTTCACGCTGCTCGTCATGATCTTCCAGGCGATCCAGCGCCGCACTCGGTGGGGCGGAAACATGGTGTTGAAATACGGGCCCCACTCGGACGAGGGCGTCGTGTATTAGGAGCCTCCAACCCTCGTTCTCGGAGTTGGTCCGCTCGGGTATGGGCTGGAAATCTGGTTGCCACCCAACCAGTTCCGGCAATTCTGACTCAGTTAATCCCGCATTTGGGATCTGGTCAACCACGTTCGGATCCGGGGAGGCCTTGCGGTCGGGCGCTGGGGTTTGTGGTGTCGGACATTGCCCGTCCCTCATTCGGGCCTCCACCGCGGGAGGCGCTCCTGCCCGCACCGGTCGCTATCGGCCGTCACCCGAGCCACCCGCGAGCGTGGGGTTGGCGTGCCGCCCAGTCCGAGCTTTGCGACGGCAACTCGTGAAGCGAATTAACTAGTGCCGCACGATTCGCACGACAGTCCGGCTGCTGTCATCTCACGATCCGCCGACCAGTGTTCCGGATCGCAGCGCATTGCCCAGGTCTGCTGATCGCCGACGGCGAACGTCTCTCTTACCCCTGACTAGCAGCCTCCTTGTTGCTAAGCAGGCGCACTCGTTCAGAAGGAGGTTGTTTGAGGCCGGACGCCCGCACGAGCACCGCCAAGACCACGGCCACCAGCAGCAGCGCCGCGACATCTCCCCAGAGGTGCCCCATGTGGTCGTCGCTGAAGGACTGCACCGCCATGATTGCGGCGTGTACGACGCTGGACCACACGGCAAACCAGATCAAACTGAGATTGGCCTCCGGGTTCCGCGCCGCGTTGATCAGAAAGACGCCCAGTGTCGCGTAGATGCCCACGATCATCATGAAGTACTCCGACTCGTACGGCGCGCCAGAATGCCACGCCCACCCCGACGGCCAGATCAGCGCCAGGGGATAGAGAAGGAGAGCAACCACGCCAAAGACGCCGAGTGCGAGTTGAAGGAGTCGGTATGCGGATGCCATTATGCGCTCCTGGTTTTGCGGGGGTGTCAATTATGCGCTTCAAGGTGAGTTCCGATTCGACGTTTTCTCGAACAATTCGCCAGTTAGCTCGGTGCGGGGGGCACAACATCCGTTGGCCAGGACGAGTTGCTATTGCGCGGTACGGATGACAAACGCGTCTGTGTTCTCGTCGTAACCGACCGTCTCGTCCACCAACAGTTCCCCAACCGTGTGGCCGTCCTCAGCGACCGCAATGAAGGTGGCTTCCTCCTCGTCGTATGTCACCGATCCTTGCACGAACATCGCCGCGACCTCGTGCCCATCCGCTCCGAAAACGACAAGCTTCAAGCCTCCGGCATCCTTGAGGTACTGCGCTGCTTCGGCACGTGTCGTGACCATCGCTGGGATTCCTCTCTGCTAATGCTTTGGTTGCCGCAGAGTATTCCCGAGACGAGTACCCAACGGGGTGAGTACAGATCCCCAATGTGCTCCTCAGCCATGCGCCCGTCCGGCGGCGCGAGGCAGCCGATCACTGGCAACTGCCTATTCCCCGGCGGTGTCGGCAAGACGTGGCAGGCGGCCGACTTCACGCAGCAGCTCTCGGACGTCAGCAGCCGGGTGTTCGACGTCCACGACGATTCGACGGTGGTGTACCCGGGGCACGGGGACGACACCACACTCGGCGCCGAACGCCCGCATCTAGGTGAATGGCGCGACCGAGGCTGGTAACCGGGTCAGCCGGTGGTGTGAACGATCAGCACGTCGGTTTTCGCCCGCCGTGAGACGTTGGCCGGCACCGACCCGAGCAACCGCCCGGCGATGGTGCTCAGTCCCACGTTGCCGACCACCAGCAGGTCTGCGTCGACCTCCTCCGCAAGGTCGACCAGCGCATCGACCGGTGCGCCGACGATCGGGCGCTCCTCGATGTTTTGAGCGCCAGCGGCCTTGGCCCGGTCGCGGGCCTCGCGCAGGATCGCGTAGATCGGCGCGTTGCCGTGGGTCTTATAGCCCTCGTCCTTGAGCACGTCGGCCGCGCGGGCGTCGTCGCTCTGGGGGAGGTACGCCGTCGCGACGATCACTTTCGCGTTTGAGCGAGAAGCGATCTCTCCGGCCCGGTCGACCGCGCGCAGCGATGAGTCCGAGCCATCGGTCCCGACCACGATGGTCTGATAGGCGCCCATCTACCCTCCCAGTGTCGTTTGCAACGCCATCGCAGACAGTAACGCGTTACTGCACAACGGTGGGTCTGATTGGCGACACCTTACCGTTTGCGCGGGCAAGCGCCTATCCGCGAACCGCGGGCCACGGTGCATCTCCGAAGACCGCCGAGCGGCGTCAACGCGGGAGCTCAACGCAATGATCCTGTCGCAGAGACGCTTTCGGCGCGCTGGTCGACCGGGATGTCCCGAGGAGAGGCTTGACCCCTCACCGTCCAGGTCAAAGCCCTACACTCCCCGGTAGTGCTGTCGCAGACCGTGAGCCCCGAACGCGCGACGGGTGTGAGTCGTGCGGCGCGAAAACCGGCCGGAAGGCACGACCCCGTCGCGGTGGCTGCGCTGACCGTAGTTATTTCCCTCGCCGGTGCCGGCCGGCCGTCGCTGTGGTTCGACGAGGCTGCCACGATCTCGGCGTCGAAGAACCGTTCGCTCGGCGATATGTGGCAGATGCTCGGCCACATCGACGCCGTGCACGGGCTGTACTACCTGCTGATGCACGGCTGGTTCACGGTCTCTCCAGCTACCGAGTTCTGGTCGCGGGTCCCGAGCGGTCTGGCCGTCGGCGTGGCCGCCGCCGGCGTGGTGGTGCTCGCGAAGCAGTTTTCCCCGCGGTCGGTGGCGGTCTGCTCGGGCGTGATGTTCGCGATCCTGCCCCGCACCACCTGGGCGGGGATCGAGGCACGCTCGTACGCGTTCACCACCGTGGTCGCGGTCTGGCTGACGATCCTGGTCGTGGTGGCGGTGCGGCGTGCCCGGCCATCGCTGTGGTTGCTGTATGCGCTCGCGCTGTCGTTGGCGATCCTGCTCAACATCTATCTGGTGTTGTTGGTGCCGGTCTACGGCGCGCTGCTGCGTGTGCTGTCGGCACAACGGTCGACGGTCGTGTGGTGGGCCGCTACGTCGACACCGGTGGTTCTGGCGCTGACGCCATTCATGCTCTTCGCTCACGGCCAGAGATTCCAGGTTGCGTGGATCTTCCCGATTGGGACACGGACCTTCGGTGATGTCGCCGTGCAGCAGTATTTCGACAAAAGTGTCCCGTTCGCCGTCGCGGCCGGCATCGTCATCGCCGCCGCGCTGCTTGTGGTGTGGCTGCGCCCGGACCGGCGGCCCGACCCCGAAACGCGGGCGCTTTTGCGAATCACGCTGGCGTGGGTCGGCATTCCGACGACGGTGCTGATCGTCTACTCCGCAGCGATAGAGCCCCTCTACTATCCCCGCTACCTGTATTTCACGGCCCCGGCAATGGCCGTGTTGCTCGCAATCTGCATCGTCACCGTCGCGCGTGATCCGTTGCGGATCACCGCCGTGTTGTTGGCGCTCGCGGCGGTCGCAACGCCCAATTACCTTTTCAGCCAACGAGGTCCTTACGCGAAAGAAGGCATGGATTTCAGTCAGATAGCCGACGTGCTGACTTTTCATGCGGCCCCTGGCGACTGCCTCCTGTTGGATAACACCGCGGCCTGGAAGCCCGGCCCGATCCGCCCGATCACCGCGGTGCGGCCCGCGACCTATGGCAAGCTGCAGGACCTCGACCGCGGAATGCCTGCCGCCAGGCAGCACACGCTGTGGGACGGAGCGATCTCGGTGTGGGCGGTCGTGGACAGGGTCAAGAAATGCCGCGTGATCTGGACTGTGTCGGAGCGCGACAAGACGCTCTCCGGTCACGCGGGAGGCGCGACCCTACCCCCCGGACCCAGGATGGCCCGCGCCCCGGTGTACCAAGTTCAGGCGCGGTTTGGCTTCCACATCGTGGAGCGATGGCAGTTCAGCTTCGCCCAGGTCACCAAGTCGGCTCGATAGAGTGGGTGCGGCGGCGATGGCGAAACGTGCACCGGGGGCACAGGACTTCGTACCCAGCACACACGACCTGGACGACCTCGCGGCCGCCGTTAGCGGTTGTCGAGGCTGCGACCTGTATCAGCACGCCGACCAGGCGGTGTTCGGAGCGGGTTCACCGGATGCGCAGATGATGCTGGTAGGCGAACAGCCCGGCGACCAGGAGGACCGCGTCGGCTTGCCGTTCGTCGGCCCGGCGGGCCGTCTACTCGACAAGGCGCTCGCTGCCGGCGACATCGACCGCGACCGCATATACGTCACCAACGCAGTGAAACACTTCAAATTCACCCGCGCCGAACGCGGCAAACGCCGAATTCACAAGACGCCCAGCAGAACCGAGGTGGTCGCTTGTCGGCCGTGGCTGATCGCCGAATTGGCGACGGTCCAGCCAGTCGTGGCGGTCCTGATGGGCGCTACTGCCGCAAAGTCACTGATGGGCAATGACTTTCGTCTGACCCAACACAGGGGCGAAGCCCTGCGTCTGCCCGATGACGACCCGCTATTCAAACCCGACTTCGACCCTGCGGTTGTCGTTACCGCGCACCCGTCATCGGTGCTGCGTGGACCCCCGGAGGATCGAGACAAGGCGTTCGACGCGCTCGTCGCGGACCTCCGGTTCGCCGGAAGCCTGCTGGTTAGCGGCTGACTACTTCGGTTGCTTGTTGCAGTTCAGCGACAGCAGCACCCGCGGCTTCGAGCCCTGCCCCGTCACGTCACCACCGGCGAAAGCCGGCGCCGTGGTGGTCGATTGCCGGACCACGGTGCAGTCGTCCTGCGACAACTGGTCGCCGAAGGACGTGGACACCACCGCCGAGTAGCCGGCCTGGGTCAGCGCCGCCCTGGCCTCGGCGAACGTCTCGCCGGTCTGGTCCGGTGCGGCGCCCGCCTGGCTGATCAGGGTCAACGACGCCACGGTCGCCGCGGCGGCGCTGGCCCCCATGACAATGAGCTTTTTCACCTGACCGTCCTGATACTTAGCCCTCTGCGGCGATGTTACCAAGCGGTTGGGAGGGCCACCCTCGGAAGTTTGTCGTCGCGAGTCTCACAGGTCTTGTACAGGAAGTCGACAGCAGCCGAAGCTCCTTCCGTCAGGCCCAGCGGGGGTTCAGGGTCTCCGTTCGGTCCGTTGCCGGGGCCGGGCTCGGCGACAGGGCGGAGACCTGCTCGCGCAGTTCGGGGGTCATCTCGACGTCGAGGGCCGCCAGTGAATCCTCGAGCTGAGTCAGGTTGCGGGCACCGATGATTGGTGCGGTCACGGCTGGGTGTGACATCACCCAGGCCACCGCCAGGGCGGCCGGCGTGACACCGAACTTCTGCGCGAATTCGGTGAAGCGTTCAGCCACGGCGAAGTCTCTTTCGGCGCGGTACCTGTCGGCGTATCGCGCGTTGTCGATCAGCCGCCCACTGTCGGGACGCTTGTCGGTTCCGTACTTCCCGGTGAGCAGACCACCCCCAAGGGGGCTGTAGGTGATCACGCCCAAGTGCTCAGACCCGGCGAGCGGCAGAATTTCGACCTCCGCCTGCCGCTTGACCAGGTTATACATCGGCTGGATCAGCTCCAGGCGGCCCAGACTCTCCTTGGATGAGACGCCGAGAGCCTTCTCGATCTGCCACGCCGACCAGTTGCTGACCGCCGGGTACAGGATCTTGCCTTGCCGTTGAAGGTGGTCGAACGCGTCGAGCGTCTCCTCGATGGGGGTCCTCTCGTCAAAGGCGTGCGCGAAGTAGAAGTCGATCCACTCCGTCCCGAGCCGCCTGAGGCTGGCGTCGACGGCGCGCACGATGTGCCGGCGGGAAAGACCTTGCGCATTGACATCCGGGCTCGTCGGAAAGAACACCTTCGACGTGATGACGACTTCGTCGCGGCAATCGGAGATCAGCCCGCCAAGAATCTCTTCGGAGCGGCCTTGGCCGTAGACATCGGCGGTGTCGAAGAAGTTGATCCCCGCGTCCCGGCATCGGCGGAACATCCGCGCGGACATCGCCTCGTCCGCGTCTGTGCCGAATGACATTGTGCCGAAGCACAATTGCGATGCCCCGACGCCTGTCGACCCGACTGTTATGTAGTCCATGAATTCTTCCTTTGTTAGGCTTGGGTACCGCGGAAGACTTGCTTGGCCACGGCCATCGCCGACATTGCCTTCGGCCATCCCGCGTAGAACGCCAAGTGGGTGATCGTCTCGATGAGTTCTTGCTCGCTTGCCCCGTTGTCCTTCGCCCTGCCGAGGTGAAACACGAGTTGCTCGGTGCTGCCACTGGTGACGAGGCTGGCCACAGTGACCAGGCTCCGGTTTTTTGGGGACAGCTCCGGCCGTTCCCACACCTGCCCGAAAAGCACATCGTCGGTGTACCTCACAAGAGCGGGCGCGAAATCGCCGAACATCTTCGCGGCGCCCGAGGGCTGGTCGTTGGCTGGCATTCGGTTCTCCCTGGAATTGTTGTCACTTGCCACCGGCGCAGTTTCCGTTTGATCACGCCAGCTCGCTTTTGGAAGGTCGTATACCCATCAAAGGCAACCCACACCAGGTGTGGAAGGACCTGGTTATCCCTGTAATCGCGGACCACCCCAACCCGGGACGAGTGACCGAGCCTGTTTCGCGGACAGCAGGAGCGACATCCGCGAGTTCCTGGCCACCAGACGAGCCAGGATCTCCCCGCGGCAGGCGGGCCTCACGCGTACGGCCGGAGGCGTGTTCCGGGCCTCCGACGGGAAGAAGCCGCCATGCTCGCCGGGGTGAGCGTCGACTACTACGGCCGCCTGGAAGGCGGCAACCTAGCATGCACACGTGTACGACCTTGCCCGCGCCGCCAACTGCTCACCGCGCGCCCGCCGCCGCACCACCCGACAGCGCCCTGACCATGACTGCCTACACCGCAGAACCCAATACTCCGTCTGCGGACGGGGTTGCCCTCCTTGCGAGTTGCCGCGACGCTGGACAGGTAGGCGAACGGCCGGGGACGGCAATGGCAGCCGAGCAACGGCGACCAAAAGTGCGGTATGACGCCGTTGATGGCCCTAGGCTCGCCATTGTCTGAGATACGAACCCGATACAACCGGGGGACAGATGAGCAAATTCATCGCCGTACCGGTACTGGTTTGTGGATTGATCGCAGCTGCGATCCCTCTTGCAGGACAGGCATCGGCTTTTTGCGACGGACCGGACTGTGTCCCGAACGTGGCTCAAAACGTCGTCCAGGGCGCGCCCTGTGTTCCCAACAGGGTTTTCGCGTTCGGCTTGGACGCCAGCCGCGCCACCTTCGTGTGCAACACGGCGGGCGTATGGGCAGCGGCCGGACCCCGGGTGGGCGTGCGCGATGTCGCGCTTCCGCGCTACGCGCTGAATGACTCGGCGCAGGAATCCGATGGCGTCCCGCTAATCTGCGCCGAGATAAACGCCGTCCTGCGTTGGGCGCATCGCGGCGACACCCCGGGATGACCGTGTTGATTGTTCGCCGACAACTACTCACAGTACCAACAACTTTGGTGTCTGTGCCCCGCTTGCGGCACGGTCGCTAAATCCGGTGCACCGTCACCACTGATGACGCCGATCTGTCGCCTGCCCTGGCCGCGGCGCTCGGCGCCAGTGGCGCTCCAGTGCGTGGATCTCGTTCTAACGCCCACGCGGTACCAGCACAAACCAGGTCGTGGGGCATCGATATCTGGGTGGGCAACGGCAACGGAAGACCAGGCACCGTGGGTAGATTCAGCGCCGGCGGCAAGCCCGCAGGCCCTGCCGTCGCGCCGGGAGCCGCCCCGGCCGCTGCCGGCGGCACTATCCCCGTCACAAGCGAGGTTCCGCTCGTCAAGGGCGCCACGATGCTGGGCGGGGCGCTGTAACGGACCGGCGATCGGTTGGGCGAGCGGAGAAGCACGCTAGACGCTGGCAACGCCACTGAGCTAAATCGAGCCGTAACACCCAACGCAGCCCACCGGCGGCGCCCCGTCGGTGTCATCGCGGCGCTGGCGCAACCCGGCGGCCCGTTACATCGTGGGCGATTGCCATGGTCATGCCGGCCGGAAGGTCCTCGCCCGCCTGGTTGATCAACAGCCGGCTTCGGCTGGGTGACAGGAGAATTGACAGTAAATGGTGGACGCAGTCGCCGGTGCTGAAGACGAGCTGGTTGACGCGCAACAGGGCGGCGCCGATAGCGGTGTCAAGCAGCTGAGCCTGACGCGGGCCGGCGATTTCCGCGGTTATCTCGTGTTCTATGCGGGCGACGGAAACGCCTGCCGCGGCCAGTGCCCGATACAGCGGTGTGCGGAGCAGCTCCTCGGCGGTGATCACGCCGTCCAGCCCGGCGGGAAGCCAGGCCTCGGTGACCAGCAGCGGTTCACCCGTTCGACGTTCACGGCGCAGCCGGACAATGTGCAAGACCTCGTCGACCTGGCCAAGCTTGTCGGCAACCTTTTGCGGGGTCGCGCGCAGACCAAACTCGAGGACCTCGGCATGGGTTTCGAACTGCGTCTGGCGCAGTTCTTCCAAGTAAGAGCGGGTAGGTGAATGCTGCCCGGTCGAGATCTGTCGCCGAACAAACGATCCCACGCCCTGCCGTCGCGTGATGTAGCCCTGCTGGACCAGGTCGGCCAGCGCGCGGCGGACCGTGATGCGGGACACCCCGAACTGCTCGCACAGTTCTTGCTCGGTGGGCAGTGGGTCGCCGACCGCCAACGCCCCGCGAGCGATCTCCTCGTGTAACACCAGAAACAGCTGCCGATGCAGAGGCACCCCGGCCTCGAGTGTCAGCGACACGGAGTTGCCGGCGCCTCGATTGCTCATCGTCGGAAAACCCCTTTCGGCCGTTATCCGGACCGCTTGGTGCCTCGTCGAGAAAGTCTTGCCGATGGAGCGTATTTGTATTATAAATATAACATCATCACCAATGAAGCACGGTGACCAGTTTGTATTGCCAGCCGACGACACGATGACCATCAAATGCCCGAGGAGCTCGCGGGTGGAGCGGCCCGTAATACGGCACTGGGCAATACCGCACTGGGCCTGGCTCCCTGAGTCCCACCTGAACGACGCGGCAGCGGCCCCGTGTTGACCTAGAGCGCCCCGCATCGTGGATCAACACCTGGTGGACTTGGCCTTCGGCGCCGGATTGGTGGCGGTGCTCAACCCGTGCGGGTTCGTGATGCTGCCCGCGTATCTGACGCTGGTCGCGCGCGACGACGCCTCCGGCCAGCTCACCGTGCTGGGGCGTGCGATTGCCGCCACGATGGAGATGGTGTTGGGGTTCTTGACGGTGTTCGGCACCTTCGGATTGCTGGCGGTGTCCGTGGTCTCCACGCTCCAGCGTTATCTGCCGTATGTCACCGTGCTGATCGGCATTGTGCTGGTTGGCCTGGGTATCTGGTTGCTGTTGGGTCGCCAGCTCGCGAGATTGAATCCGTTTGCCCGGAGCAGCCGATGGGCACCAACCGCGCGCATCGGCTCGATGTTCGGCTACGGGATGGGCTACGCCCTTGCCTCGCTGTCGTGCACGATCGGGCCATTCCTGGCCGTCACCGCGGCGAGCTTCCGCGTCGGTCCCCTGATGGATGCTCTGCTGACGTACCTTGCCTACGCGGCGGGCATGTCGCTGATCGTGGGCGTGCTGGCCATCGCCGCCGTGTTCGCGAACCCGCTGGGGTTCTATCGGATGCGTCGAATCTTGCCGTACATCAACAGGATTAACGGCGCCCTGATGGTGGGCGTCGGACTGTATGTCGACTACTACGGCGTATACGAAGTGCGCGTCTTCAACGACAACGCGAATCCGAATGATCCGGTGATCGCGGCCGCCGCGCGCGTGCAGAGCACCCTGGCCACTTGGGTGCACCTGCACGGGGCCTTTCCCTGGCTCCTAGCGTTAGCGGTGCTGGTGCTGGGCGGGTGTGCATTGGCGTGGCGTAGGAGGCCACGCCGCAGAGAAAAGCTGGGCTCCGGCGAATCGCGGCGGTGTCCTCTCAGATCGTCGTTCTGAGGTGTAAGCACACCGTCGTCTAACGCTGTAATCACCCGGGCCCAGGCGGTGACGTAGGTCTTGCAGCTCAGAATCGGGTCCGATAATGGCAAACGTGCCACCAGGCCCGCCACCGCCACCGCCGCCACCGCCGCCGACGGTGCTTCCCCAGTTGCCCGCCCCCGACTTCCACCAGTTCCGTCACGGCATATGGCTGCTGGGCGGATGGTTTCCGCTCGTCGTCGAGATCGCCACGGTCGTCGCAGTGATCGCCGTTATCGGTTGGCGAACCCGGCGCTGGCGGCTGATCTGGGTTCCGGTGAGTGTCGGTGTCGGGGTGCTCGGGGCGCTGGCGGCTCGGACCTATATGAACACCGAAGGATTGGCCTCCGACCCGGCACCATTGCGGCTCTGGGTATGGGTCGCCGTCTTCGTCGGGTCGATCGCGGTCGCCGCCCTGGGTTGGCGCGGCACGTCGTGGCGGCGCCGGGGGCTTGCGGTCCTGACGATTCCGCTCACCCTGCTATCGGCGCTGATCACGCTCAATCAGTGGGTTGGCTACTACCCCACTGTGCAGGCCGCGTGGGGCGCGGTCACTGCCGGCCCGCTGCCCGATCAGGTCGACGCCGCCGCCCTGCGTGGCCTGCGTAACACGGCACCGTCCACTGGGAAGCTCGTCAAGGTCGACATTCCTGATGACGCGAGCGGGTTCAAGCACCGCGGCGAATACGTGTACCTGCCGCCAGCGTGGTTCGCCGGCTCAGGCCCGCCGCAATTGCCGGTCATCATGATGATCGCCGGCGAGTTCGACACACCGGCGGACTGGATACGCAGCGGCAGCATCATGCCCATCATCGACGGCTACGCCCACCGCCATAGCGGCCAGTCGCCGATTTTCGTGTTCGTCGACTCCGGCGGCAGCTTCAACAACGACACCGAGTGCGTCAACGGGCCACGCGGCGACGCCGCGGACCACCTCACCAAGGATGTGCGGCCATTCGTCATCTCGCGGTACGGCGCCTCATCGAATCCCGCGAACTGGGGCATCGTCGGCTGGTCGATGGGCGGGACCTGCGCAATCGACCTAACCGTCATGCACCCGGATCTGTTCAGCACCTTCGAAGACATTGGCGGTGATCGCGGCCCGACCGCCGGAACGAAGGAACAGACGATCGACCGTCTCTATGGCGGGAACGCCGCGCGGTGGGATGTGTTCGACCCCAGAACGGTCATGGCGCGCCACGGCCCCTACACCGGCGTCGCCGGCTGGTTTGAAGACACCGTGAAGCCGACCAACGCAGACGCGGTCTTCAAGGGCTTGCACGCACCCCCGAAGCCCAGCGCTCCGTTGGGCTACGGCGGGCACGACGAGTGGCGCGACAATGACCAGACCGGCGCGGCCGACGATTTGTGCAGGGCCGCAACGGCTGTCGACATCTCCTGCTCGGTACACAGGATCGTCAGCTTCCATACCTGGCAGTTTGCCACGCGCGGATTCTCTGATGCGTTGCCGTGGCTGGCCGCGCAGCTGCACACCCCGGCGGCCACGGGCCCAGCGTGATACCCCGCGGTCACGGGTTAGCAGCGCGTTCCCCGGAGCGAGTGGCGGGATTCGAAGCCCGTTAAATCAGCCCACTAACACACTGGTCAGAGCACCTGTTATTTATGGCTCCGGTACGCACTGGGTACACGCACCGGCATCCAATCGCTGTGCGACCTCGTCTAGGTCGCCCTCGGACAGCTTTCCGTAGTGGTCCAGCGTCATGGTCGCAGTGTTGTGGCCGAGCATTGTCTGTACCGCCTTGATGGATCCGCCCGCCTGGCGTATCGCCAACGAAGCGCACGTATGGCGAAGCTCATGCGGCGCAAGGCCGTGGAGGCCGATCTTGGTCGCGGCGGGGTCGAACACCTTGCGGAAGTCGTAGCTCTTCAGGAAGCCGTCTGCGCCGGGGAACACCAGGCGGTCGGAACCGGCCGACCCGATGCGGTCACGCAGTAGGCCCAGTAGCGGCAGCGGGATTACGTTCCCAGCCTCGGCGGCTGCGTGCCCCATCGCGCCCGTCACGCCAAGGGCGGCCATGGCGGCGGCATGGTCGTCCTCAAACAGATGGGTGTACGCCCGGGATTTTAGGGCCGTAAGTTGTCAGTCCCGGTTCCTGCTGAAGAGCTGCAGGAAGAGCTGGAACACGTTGTAAGCCTGTCCTTTACAACCCGCGCGAGATACCCACAGAAGACAGGTAGTCGGCTACTCGTGCTTCTGAATGGTCCGCGGCCATACGTTCCTCGCATCAACAGGCCCCACATGGCGAGGAGACGACATGTCGGAATCACCGACGACATCCACGCCGATGCCGGATGTCATCCAAGCCGCGACGCCGGATGTCATCCAAGCCGCTGAGCCGACCCGGGTGGAGGACGGGGGGTCTCATGCGCCCGTTCTGGTCACCGAGCAGGGGGTCGGGTTCGGCACACCGGCGGCCATTCCGTTGCGGCCCAGGAAGTTCACCCGCCGATTGATCGACGCGATTCGAGTTGTCGGCGCCGCCTTGCACCCGCCCTCCGCGCGACGACACTACCCACAGCGCTTCCGTTATCTCGAGATGCTATCGCGAATGCTGATCACGGTTACCCGGTTACGGGTGACTCTCAGCTATGCCGTGATGCTGGTCGCGGTCGCGATGACGCTGCTCATTCTCGGTCCCCACGTACAAGACGTGGTGATCCGCCACATGAGCACCAACCTGCACAACCTGGAGCATGGCCACCTGGGAACGCTGGTGGGCAGCGCGTTCGTCGCCGCCGAGGGGCCGATCTGGGTGTGGTTACCGGGCCTGGTGTGCCTGCTCGCGCTCGCCGAGCTGCTGTGGCGCAGCGGCCGCCTGATCGTGACGTTCGCGCTCGGGCACATCGGTGCCACGTTGATCGTCGCGGTCGAGCTGACCACGGCCATCCAGTTCGGCTGGCTGCCCATCTCGGTGGCGCATGCCAGCGACGTCGGGATCAGCTACGGCGCGGCGGCCGTGCTGGGTGCGCTCACCGCCGCGATAGCGCCGCGGTGGCGGCCGGCGTGGATCGGCTGGTGGCTGGCGATCGGATTGCTGGTGGTCTGGCTTGGCGACGACTTCACCAACGCCGGCCATTTCGTCGCCCTGACGCTCGGGATGCTGTTGTCGATGCGGTTCCGCTCGGTCGTGCAGTGGACACAAGTGCGGTTCGCCCTGCTGGCGGTCGGCGGCGCGTTCGGTTACCTGATGCTGGTCAACATCGGGGTGTCGTTGGTGGCCGCGCCGCTGGTCGGAACGTTGGGTGCGCTAGCGGCCCACTGGGCGGTGCGGCGCTGGCGCGGACGCCAACTCGCGCGGTCAGTGGCGGTTGCCGCTGAGATGGCCCCTGAGCCGGTGTTACTAGACGGCTAGGCATCCCACGTACCTTGGCCTGACCCATAAACCGCGGCAATTGCGCCGCCAGGGAAATATCGGAACGCGACTTCCATCTGGACAGACGCACTCCGTCTGTGTACCCCGAGAACGAAGAACGGTTGCGGAAGTTATTCGCCCCTCTTGCCGCATCCTGACATCAACCCACCAGGCGCGTAATGAGGACGTGGTTCACAACCAGATCGCGCTGAGCAAGATCCGACCCTGACCTACTCGATGCGAACGAGACAACCTGGACGTCTACGCCGTTAGATCGCGTTTGGTGTGATAGAAAGCCGCACGTCAGAGCGTTGGAACAGTTGGGTAGTTAAGGCTTTGGTCGAAACTACTGCGGACTGACTGCGGACCAGCGGTCCTGTTCACCAACCGTCGTATAGGCGACTACGCCGGGTTAGGCGACAGAACCTGGATGACCTCACGCAGCGGTTCCGGGGACGTCGCAATTTCGCCGACGAACGGGTGCGAAAGTTCCAACACGAGGAACAGTTCGGCGGCTACCAGCACGCCCAAGGTCGCGACCATCGCGTAGTGCGTGACGGGTTTCTCGACGCCGGAAACGATCGCGCAGCCGAGGACCAGCCCGCTGGTCACGAAGATGACCGCCCACAACGACCAAGGTGGTCCGACGTCCGTGCGTGCCTGCAATACCCGTTCTGTGCGTGCCTGGCTCATCATGTCGAGGTTGCTTAAAGAGGAAGCGAGGAATTTCGTGTGAGTATCGGTGCGCGGCTGGACTTGCGTGTATGCGGTGTAGAGGCGCTCCAGAGCGTTATCGGCCTCGGGGAAGGAATGACCGCTCGCGGCTACGGGCCACTCGGTTACGGCGGCGCGTTCGTAGTCCAGCAGGCTCTGCCGAATCCGGTCGCTGTCGGCCTTGTCGAACACGGTGAGGTCCCTGGCGAGTTGCACCCCGGCTGCGCCCTCTGCCCGCGCCTTGCCGTCCGCACTGTTGATCTGACCCCACATCGCGGAAACGACGAAACCGACGAAGAACGCGAAGACGAATCCGACAACGCCGAAGGCGAACTTCGTCACATCGTTGTGCTCGTCGTCTTTGAGCCGAGGGAATCGACGCAGCACTCCGTGGTTCTATGCGGGGATGGATGTTGTGTGGCACGACGGCTTCGCCAGCCGTCCGGGCAACATCGGGATAGAGCGTCAAGACCACGGCCAATCCGACTAACCCGCCGACGATCTGAGCCGCGATAAATGGGAGCGCGGCTGATCTAATCCGCTCGCGTGCAAAATCCGCGCCGGTCTGCCATCGACGATGGCTGTGCCGCCCGCCAGCAGTTGGCGAATGGCGGCGACGTCGTCCACGAGGGCTTTCAGAGTCATCGGCCGCCGGCCGATCGCCCAGCGGGCGGTAGCGCCGGTACCGAAGCACGCTCGAAAGCGCCCGGGAGCGATTCGCGTAATTGTCGCCATCGCCGACGCCATGGCCATTTCGGGACGCTGCTGACGGATCAGCACCGCGGTGGCAAGGCCGATGCGGGAGGTGCGTTCTACAACCAGGGCAAGGTGGACGAACGGGTCCCCCATAGCGGCGCAGAGTCGAAAATCCAAGCCCTGCAATAGCCCAGCTTGTCGGCCAGCACGGCCAGTTCGGCAAACGCGGGGCCGGGCGGTAGTCCACAGGACAGCTGAAGGCGGTCGGCCATGCGCGCCTTAGATCTACGGGTGGACGACGATGCGCGGTGGCCCCTGCGATCGGCGGACCTGGTCGAGGGCGTCGGGGACCTCATCGAGACCGATCACCCTGCCGATGCTGGGCAGCGGATCGAGCTTGCCGTCGATGACAGCCTCGAGGGTGCCGTACCAATCCTGCGGGTGCGGGCCCCCGCCGAACTGAATCGTGACGCCCTTGTGCGTCGCGTCACGACACGACAAGGAATCGTTGCCGTGCCAGCCGCCGGCGGCGAAGATCCGCGCCATGAACTCGCACGACTCGATGATGTTCTGCACCAGCCTTGGCGCGCCCACGCACTCATAGATCACCTGCGGTGTCGTGACTCCTTGGCGCTGGGCGACTTCGCGCCACACCTCGTGCGGCGAGCGCTCTGCCGGATTCACCAGCACGTCAGCGCCGAAGGCCTTGGCATATTCAAGGCGCTCGGGGCTGTAGTCGGACACGATGATCGGCTTGACATCTCGCGCAACCAACGCGGCCACCGCCGACAGACCGATGGCGCCTGCACCGATCACCAGGGGCAGGTTCCCCGGCGTGATGCCAGAACTGCGCACATAGAACTCGCCAACGGCGAACGCGTCGACGACGGCGACGGCATCGTCGCTGACGCCGTCAGGAACAGCGCGCGCCAAGATCTCCGACACCAGCATCAAGTCGCCGTACGCGCCCGGCGCATCGGGATCGTGCCCGATGACCAACGGCTCCTCGCCCGCGCGGATCAGGAGCGGCATGCTGGTGACCCGGGTTCCAAGCGGAAAGTCGCCGGAGCAGTCCGGGCCGTGGCCGACCACTTCCCCGATGAACTCGTGGCCCATGACCGTGTCCCGGTCGGCGTCGTAGACGAATCTCGGTGCAGGGTCGTCGGGGTGATCCATGTAGTGCACGTCCGACGCACACATCGCAGCGCTCAGCGGCCTCAGCACCAGCTGCCCCGAGCCGGGGACCGGATCCGCGGTTTCCCGCACCTGCACCCTGCCGCCCCGCAAGACCGCTGCCCGCACGCCTATTGCCCCTTCGCTCGTTGGGTCGCGAAGTCGGTCGACGCGGCACTGGTCATCTCTACCAGCACCCGCCGGTCGACGGTCCACCCCAGCGAGGCCATCGTCCGATTCGCCTCGCCCACAACAAAAGTCGGGCCATTGGCGATGTTCTCGATGACCTCGCGGGCTACATCCTCGGGCAGCATGTCGCGGTCAGGGTCATACTCGACGCCCATCGTCACTGTCTCGCAATCTCGGAAGTCGCCGCCGCGGCGAGCTCACCGCCCGTGATCATCCGAGCAGCATGGGCCGTGCGGCTGCCGATCCGCCAACCCTCGGCGGTTCGGACGAAGACGTCGTCGTAATGCCCGACGGTGTCGATCCAGTTGGTCGCGTCACCGGGGATCAGCATCAGGACGGCGTGGAAATAGCACCGCACCGTGGCTTGGTCGCCGTCGACGTCGATCACGGAGTTGGACATCCGGTGATAGGTCGGCCCCATGCCGTCGTGGGCCGCCCTGAAGACTTCGGTGAGCGCCTCTACGTCAGCGAACTGCCCCAGTTGTCCGTAGTCGGCCAGTGCGTCCTGGCTCCAGCAGGTTTTGAACAGCGCCCAGTCTTTTTGATCGATCGCCGTGGCGTAGCGAATCAGCACCTCGCGGATTTGGTCCTGATCGCTGGACATACCCGTCAACGTAGTAGCGACGTTAGACTTGAGTCAACAGTCAGATAGCACTTAACGAGGATGTATGCAGGATAAAGTCGATAAGCTGGTGACTGACCATGGTCAGTCTGACAGCCAACTCCCGCGTTCTCGTGACACAAAAACCGCGCTGGTGCGGGCCGCCATGGCCCTGTGGCGGATCAACGGGTACGCGAACACGACAGTCGCCGAGATCTGCCGGGCGGCAGGCGTGTCCAAGGCGCTGTTCTACTTCTACTTCCCACGCAAGGAAGAGGTGCTTTTCGAGGCCGGTGTGCTCTCGACAGAAGACGCTCACCGCAGGGCGCAGGAACTGCTGCGCAAGCCCTACGAGCTTTCGGCGGTGATTGTCGCCGCGCTGGCGTCCCTGGAGCAGACGATGCGGCGCAATCCCCCGGACCTGATCATCGAGGCTGTCCTCGAGGGGTATCGCCAGGAGCACCGGGCTCTGGCCGAAGGGAAATCTCACGACCGGATTTCGACGCTCTTCCTGGATCTCTTTCGGCACGCTCAGGCCGACGGCAAGCTATCGCGCGATGTCGATGTCGTCCATCTTGCCCGTCTGGCGCAATCGATGGTCGGCGAGGGAACTCGCCACTGGGCCGCGGGCGTGTACGGCGACCGGTCGTATGCCGAGGTGGTTGGGCGCGACATCGCCGCACTTGTCACCGGCTTCGCATCAGCACCATCAGCGCACTGAGCGGTCGTTCCGCGGGCGGGACCGGAGCGACGCGAACCCACCGACGGCGGCGAGTACCGCGAAGATCGCGAAAAGCCAACGGGCAGAAGCAACGTCGCCGCCTTCCGTCATGTTCACCACAACGCCCGCCAGCCCGGCACCGAACGCTCCGGCGATCAACTGCACGGTGTTGATCGCCGCGGCCGCCGCGCCCGCCTCGACCGGGTCGTCGACCGCGCCCATGATCCACGCAGATAGATGTGGCCACGCGATGCCGACGCCGGCTCCGATGATGAACAACGCCGCCACCCAGGTTACGACGACCGGCCACGTCGGATCCATCCGTTGCGTCGCGGCTGCCAGCGCGAGCCCTACCGCCATCACCAGCGGCGAGACCGTCACCAACCGCACGACGACGCGCGCCCGGCCCACCGAGGCGCTGAGAATCTCCGACAGCGTCCAGCCGACGGCGAGCACCGCACCGAGAAAGCCCGCGGCCACCGGCACCAGATGGGCCAGTCGCTGGCCGAACAGCGGCACGTACATGTCGACCATCGTCGCGGCCATCAACAGCCCGGTCGTCACGTACATCCACTTCAGTGGGCCCGGCCCGAAGGCCGCGCGCGGCAGCACCGCCGCCCGCACCCGCCGATCGACCACGAGGAAGCACCCGACAAGCCCGACACCGGCCGCGACCAGCCCGGCCGTCGCGATAGCGGTGCGCTGAATGCCGGCCACGCTGACGGCCAGCGCCGCGGCGCCGAGCAGGATCAGCGACCACACCGGAATCCGGGATCTCGTCAGGGGGTCGCTTGGAGCGCGGCCGCGCGGCAACGCGCCGGGGACGAGCGCAGCTGTCGCCGCGGTTATCACGGCCAGCGACCCGAACGCCCAACGCCACACACCGAACTGGGCGAAGAGGCCGCCGGCCGCCGGACCAACCAACGTGCTGGCTCCCCACATCGCCGAGACCAGGGCCGAGGCCCTGGTCCACAACCAGTGCGGCAGCGCGGCGTTGATCACCGCATATCCGAGGCCGGCCAGCAGGCCTCCCGCCACACCCTGCACCGTGCGGGCCCCCAGCAAAACCTCCATGTTGGGCGCCAACGCGCATCCGACGCTGCCGGCGGCGAACAGAGACAGTGTCAACAGGTAGGACAGCCGCGGCCCGCAACGGATCAGCAGCGGGTTGACCGTGGTCGCCGCCACCACCGAGCCGACGAGGTACACCGTTGTGACCCACGCGTAGAACCGGTGGCCACCGATGTCCGCGACGGCATTGGGCAGCAGGCTGTTGGTCAGGAACTCGTTGGTGGCGTACAGCGCGACGCCGCTTGCCAGCACGGTCGCCGTTCCGAGGTGCTCGCGGCCCAGTAACTCCCGCCAGCTGCCGGTGGAGACGGTCGCCGCATCGCTCACGTCTGACACCGTAGAAGCTCAACCGCGGTTCAGATCAAGTGCGCGGGCAGGTCACTTTAACCCCGCTGCGTCCATCCCCCGCAGTTCCTTCTTCAAGTCGGCGATTTCGTCACGTATCCGCGCCGCCAGCTCGAACTGCAAGTCGCGCGCCGCGCCCATCATCTGGGCGGTGAGGTCCTTGATGAGATCGGCAAGTTCGGCCCTCGGCATATTTGTCGTGTCTCGGCCCTCGAAGATCCCGGCGCTGACCGCGCGGCCCGGCTCACCCTGGGCGCGACGGCCGCGCGATGCGTTGCGTCCGGACCCGCCGATCTCCACGGTGTCGCTGTCGTCGGCCTCCCGATAGACCTGATCGAGAATGTCGGCGATTTTCTTGCGCAGCGGCTTCGGGTCGATGCCGTGTTCCTTGTTGTACGCGATCTGCTTGGCCCGCCGCCGTTCCGTCTCGTCGATCGCTTCCTTCATCGACTCGGTCACGTTGTCGGCGTACATGTGCACTTCGCCGGACACGTTGCGGGCGGCGCGGCCGATGGTCTGGATCAGGCTGCGCGACGACCGGAGGAACCCTTCCTTGTCCGCGTCGAGGATCGACACCAGCGACACTTCCGGCAGGTCCAGACCCTCGCGCAGAAGGTTGATGCCGACCAGCACGTCGTATTCACCGAGTCGCAACTGGCGCAGCAATTCCACCCGACGCAACGTGTCGACCTCGGAGTGCAGGTAACGCACCCGGATGCCCATCTCGAGGAGATAGTCGGTCAGGTCCTCGGCCATCTTCTTGGTCAGTGTGGTGACCAGCACCCGCTCGTCGGCCTCGGCGCGCTTGCGGATTTCCCCGATGAGGTCGTCGATTTGACCCTTGGTGGGTTTCACGACCACCTTGGGATCAACCAGGCCGGTGGGTCGGATGACCTGCTCGACGAACTCGCCGCTGGACTGGCTCAGCTCGTACGGACCGGGTGTCGCTGACAGATACACCGTCTGCCCTATCCGATCGGCGAACTCCTCCCAAGTCAGGGGCCGGTTGTCGATCGCCGACGGGAGGCGGAAGCCGTAGTCGACGAGGTTGCGCTTGCGCGAGATGTCCCCTTCGTACATCCCGCCGATCTGCGGCACCGTGACGTGTGACTCATCGATGACCAGCAGGAAGTCCTCTGGGAAGTAATCCAGCAGGGTGGCCGGCGCCGAGCCAGGGGGCCGTCCGTCGATGTGCCGCGAGTAGTTCTCGATCCCGGAGCAGAAGCCGACCTGCCGCATCATCTCGATGTCGTAGTTGGTCCGCATCCGCAGCCGTTGCGCTTCCAGCAGCTTGTTCTGGCGTTCGAGTTCGGCCAGCCGCTCGGCCAGTTCCTCTTCGATCGTGGAGATCGCGTGTGTCATCCGCTCCGGCCCGGCCACGTAATGGGTGGCGGGGAAGATGCGCAGCGAGTCGACCTTTCGGATCACCTCGCCGGTCAACGGATGAAGGTAGTACAGCGCCTCGATCTCGTCGCCGAAGAACTCGATGCGCACCGCGAGTTCCTCATACGAGGGGATGATCTCGACCGTGTCGCCGCGCACCCTGAACGAGCCGCGGGTGAACGCGAGGTCATTCCGTGTGTACTGGACGTCGACCAGCAGGCGCAACAAGGCGTCGCGCGGCACCTCAGTGCCTACCTGCAGCTCAACCGAACGGTCCAGGTAGGACTGCGGCGTGCCGAGGCCGTAGATGCAGGACACCGACGCCACCACCACGACATCGCGCCGTGACAGCAGGCTCGACGTCGCGGAGTGCCGCAGCCGCTCGACGTCGTCGTTGATCGAGCTGTCCTTCTCGATGTAGGTGTCGGTCTGCGCGATGTACGCCTCGGGTTGGTAGTAGTCGTAGTACGAAACGAAGTACTCGACAGCGTTGTTCGGCAGCATCTCCCGCAATTCGTTGGCCATCTGGGCGGCCAGCGTCTTGTTCGGTTCCATCACCAGCGTCGGCCGTTGCACGCGCTCGATCAGCCACGCCGTCGTCGCCGACTTGCCGGTGCCGGTGGCGCCGAGCAGCACCAGGTCGCGCTCCCCGGCCTGGATGCGACGCTCGAGCTCGTCGATCGCGGTGGGCTGGTCCCCCGCGGGCGCGTACGGGCTGACCACCTCGAAGCGGCCGCCCGTGCGCACGACATCCTCGACGGCACGGTACTCCGAGTGCGCCACCACGGGGTGTTCAGTCGCGAAAGCCATGTCATCCAGCGTAGGCGTCGTCACCGACACACAAGCCGATGAGCAGCAGGGTGCCTCCTAAGCGCGGTTGCACACGTAAGAGTTGTCCCGGCGCGTGTAGTCGATCACGATTTCATTTGGAGTGGTTGTGCTGCTCGGACGGAAAACCTCAACGGAGAGCGAGGTGTTGTCATCGGCCCACAACCAAAGTGTGGAATCCTGCATAACCCAACCCCCCGGTGGGCTTTCGTGGCGTGTGTCGTTGTAGCACGGCGGCAAGTCGCGCCACCACGTCGCACCGTGGGTGTCGTACTTCCGCCCGGTGGCGAACTGCTTCCTCAAGAATGCAACAGTGTCGTCATAGGACGCGCTGTAGCTCCAGCGTTCCTCAAGGGAGCTGTTGCCTGCGAACACTGAACCGGCGGGGACATTGACGTCGGCCAGCGGAGAACGCGGTCCTGGTTGGAGTTCGGCTGTCGGTGGCGGTTGGGCCGTCGGTGCTGCCGTTGTCGGTGGCGGCGGTGCCGGTTTGTGCCCCGTGCATGCGGCGGCGACGGCCGCGACCGCGAGCAACCACGTGATTTTGTGGCTCATGTAGGCCATTTTGGGCTGGGCGCGTCAATGGCGCGGATGAATGGAGGTCCTCGACGCGCTCTATGCTGACTTTATCCACCCGCCCAAACACGAAACGTTCGACTTAGTCGCGCGCACCAACACCGACCCGAAAGGGATCGTGCGGGCCGTCGACGTGTATACCGTGCGGCCCTGGGGTCTGTACATGGCACGCCCCACACCAGGCAGGGCACAATTCCACTACCTCGAGTCGTGGCTACTGCCGTCGCTCGGCCTGCGCGCCAACATCTTCCACTTCAACCCCGGCTACGAACGCGAACAGGACTACTACCTCGATGTCGGCGAGTTCACTCCCGGCGAATCGGTGTGGCGCTCGGAAGACCACTACCTCGACCTGGTTGTCCATGCCGGGCTGTGCGCCGAGTTGCTCGACATCGACGATCTGCTCGACGCACACCACCACGGGCTCCTCGGCAACAGCACCGTCGAGCGAGCGATACACCGCGCGGTGAACGCGATCGACGGGCTGGCCCGCAGCGGCTACGACCTCCACGGATGGCTGGCCGGAAATGGCATGGAGCTAACGTGGCGCGGCCACTGAGCATTGATCAGCTGCCCGACGAGTTGCGCGGGGCGCTTCGGGAAGAACCGGTGCCGTCCTGGCGGCAGCCGATGCTGGCCACGTTGACCGACGAGCGGTTCTCCGATCCCAAGTGGATCTTTGAACGCAAGCTCGACGGCATGCGCTGCCTCGCGTTTCGCGACGGCGGCCGGGTGCGGCTACTGTCGCGCAATCGCCAACCTCTCGACGGGACCTATCCCGAACTCCTGGACGCGCTCGCCGCGCAGGACACGTCGTGCTTCGTCGTGGATGGCGAGGTAGTGGCGTTCGAGGGACGGCGCACGAGCTTCGCGCGGCTGCAGGGCAGGCTCGGCATCACGGATCCGAAGCGGGCGCGGGCATCGCGGATTGCGATCTTCTACTACGCCTTCGACCTGCTTCACCTCGACGGGTACGCCACCACCGAGCTGCCGTGCATCTGGCGGAAACGTCTTCTGCGCAACGCCTTTCAGTTCGACGATCCGCTTCGCTATACAACCCACCGCTGGAAAGACGGCGAAAACGCCTACCGCACGGCCTGCCAGCGCGGCGACGAAGGCGTGATCGCGAAGCTGGCCGGCGCCACCTATGAGGGTCGGCGCTCGAGGTATTGGCTGAAGTTCAAGTGCGTCCGCGACCAGGAGTTCGTGATCGGCGGCTACACCGCGCCGCGCGGCAGCCGCGTCGGGCTCGGCGCGCTGCTGGTGGGCTACCACGACGGCCGCGGCCTCGTCTATGCGGGCAAAGTGGGCACCGGCTTCGATGCCGCCACGCTGCTCTCCCTGCACAACCGGCTGTCCAGCATGCGGCAGGAGCAAACGCCGTTCACCAGCGGCCCGGTCCGCGAGCCCGGCGCGACGTGGGTGCGCCCTGAGCTGGTGGCCGAGGTGGGGTTCACCGAGTGGACGCGTGACGGCAGGCTGCGTCATCCCCGCTACATCGGACTGCGTACCGACAAACACGCCGACGAAGTGGTCAGGGAGAGCCGCTGATGGCGCATGCCTGAACTGCCTGACGTCGAAGGATACCGTCGCGAGCTGGCCGACACGCTGCCCGGCCGACAGGTACGGCGGGTCGAGGTGCGCGACGCGGGCGTGCTGCGAAACACCAGCGCACGGACATTGGAGCAGAATCTGGGTGGTCGCCGTTTCGGCACCCCGCGACGGCACGGCAAATGGCTCATCTTGCCGACCGACGGGCCGACGCTGTTGGTGCACAGCGGCATGACAGGGCATCCGTATCACGCGACGGCAGGCGACGCCGAGAAGGACTACGAGAGGCTCGTGCTCAGGCTGGACCGGGGGGAACTGCGCTATGCCGACCTGCGCAAGCTGCGTGGGGTGTGGCTAGTGGGCGATGACGAGGATGCGCTCCGCGTAATGGGGCCGCAAGGCCCCGATGCCCTGGATGTCGACCTTCGTGCGTTCAGCGAGGCGTTGCAGGGGCGACGGGGCCGGCTGAAAACCACGCTGATGGACCAGTCCGTGATCGCCGGGCTCGGCAACCTACTGACCGATGAGATCTGCTGGCAGGCGCGGCTGAATCCGTACCGGCCGGTCGCCGACTTGGACAACGGCGAGATCCGTGGGCTCCACCGTGCGATGAAGCGGGTGCTGCGTACCGCGGTGCGGCACGGCTGTGTGCCCGCACTGCCCCGTTGGCTTACCGGCGTGCGCGACGAGCCCGACCCACACTGCCCGCGCTGCGGCACGGCGCTCTCACGGGGCAGAATCAACGGCCGGACATCGCTGTGGTGCCCGCATTGCCAGCCTGATACCTAGTTGTCCGGCGGACAGTCGACGTCAACGTAGACGATCGTCGACTGTGTTGTTTTTGCCGGCTGGCCGCCCACCGGCGCCGTGTTGGGAAGTCCGTGGACGCCGGTAACCGTGCATTCCGACAACGGGACATCAACGGTGCCATTCGTGTTGAGCTGCACGCTGTAACCCTGCGCCCGCAGCTGGTTGACCACGTCGGAGGCCGACGAACCGCTGAGTGCCGTTGCATTGGCGGTGCCGGCCAGTGCGAGAGCGCCGGCAGCGAGCATCCCGGCGATCGCGGCACCAATCGAAATGCGCTTCATTGTGGAAACTCCTCCGTACGTGCCGCTTTGAACCGGTGATGTGGCTTTTCTTCGATGATTCAGAATCGCTTGCGCGCCAGGCGAAGTCGTCAGTGCTGCCAGCAAAAACACCCACAAGACAGCCGGAAGGCGTCCGTTCCCGTTATCCCCAGCGCACTTCAGCGCCGGCGCCGTGAACGTCTCGCGAGACCCGTACGAAAATCCCTTGAGCACAGGCGATTCCAGAGCCCGGCGATCGCAATCTCCATGCAGGAAACAGTCAGCCTGAATGGTGTGACCCTCATTTTCACGCCGATCTAACTGGCAACCACTTGCGCCCCGACACCGCTGCTGGCGTAGGCTCCGCGACATGAGGGCGACCACGCGTGCAGGGATAAGTGCGATGTTCGTGACGGCGGTTCTCCTCGGCGGTCAGCTAATCCCCGCGACTGCGCTAGCCGACAACACGCAGCCGCAGCAGGAGCTGCACAACATCACATACCGCGCCCGCGTAGACGGCGTCTCGCGCGGCGCGTTGATCAGCTACAACACCACCAACTCACAGGTCCAGACCGCCAACCCGACGATGCTTCCGGGTCGCACGTTCGAGGCGAACACTGTGCTGCCGGATCCGCAACAGGCAGGCATGCAGGTTTCGATCCAGTGGCCGTACTCGGCGAATTTGCACTGCGAGATCCTGGTGGACGACGCGACGACCGCACAAGCCGACCAGTTCATCGCGCCGCGTTTCCTGCCACAACACAACGACCCTGACTACGGCGTGCTGTCCTGCGGCGCACCGTTGAACGGCAGCGGCACCGGCGCAACCGGAACCGGCCCGGGCAACGTCGTCAACACCAACCCGGTCGCTCCCGCCGAACCAGCGCCTGCCGAGCCCGCACCGCCACCGGCCAGCTGAGGCCTACGGGCGCCAGCCGGCCGACTCTGCCCACTCCAACGCCCTGCAATAGTTGTCAAGAAACCAGGGCTCTTTCGCTTCGGCGTAGCTCGGCGCGCCCTGGGCCGCGCGCTTCGCCTTCAGATAGTCGTCGCGAACGCCCGGGTTGGCGTTGAGCCAGTCGGGAAACAGCAGCGCGAACTGCTGGTTGGGCCAACCGTCGATCCGAAGGTGGATATTCGCGGGCCGCCCTGGATCGGCTGATGCGTGAATCCTCTTCCGCCACAATGCCACGTCGTCTGTGTGCGGCACATCACTCGTAATACCGGGGATCCGCGGATAACCGGCCGCGGTCAGCGCGTCCTCGAGTTCGTCCGCGGCGGTCAACGATTCGACGGTGACCTGGACGTCGATCACATCCTTTGCATCCATTCCAGGCACCGCCGTCGAACCAATGTGGTCGATGCGCAGTGCCTTTCCGCCGCAGGCCGTCTTAAGCCGGGCCACGATACGGCGCGCCTGGTCGGGCCACGACATGTCATAAGGCACTAATTGGGCTGGCGCACTGACTGTTTGACGGGCGGCGATGTTTCGTGCAAACGGCAGAATTCGTTGATACCACAACTCTCGCGCCTTTTGCACCAACTCGCCCTGGCTGCCCGAGTTGTCCAGCCAGACATCGGCAGCCCTGCGCCGCTGCTCGTCGCTGGCCTGCGCGGCAATCCTCGCCCGCGCGTCCTCCTCGCCCATGTCGCGCTGTTCGACGAGGCGCCGCACCCGCAGCTCCGGGTCCGCATGGACGATCACGACCAGCGGGAACAGCGACGCCATCTGCGACTCGACGAGCAGCGGGATGTCCTCGACGACGACCTGGTCCTCGTCCACTGCGGCGATGATCTCCGCCCGCCTGTGCGCCACCAGCGGGTGCACGATCCCGTTGAGCGTGGCCCGGTGGTCGTCGTTGCTGAACGCCTTGGCGGCGAGCGCGGGGCGGTCCAGTGCACCATTCGGTAGCAAGATGTCATCGCCGAACGCGTCGACCAGGGAGGCAAGGCCTTCGGTGCCCGGCTCGACGACCTCACGGGCGATCACATCGCCGTCGACGACCACACCGCCGCATTCGGCGAACGTCTCCGACACCGTCGACTTACCGGCGCCGATTCCGCCGGTCAGCCCGATCCTCAGCATTCGGGGGTGTCAGGCGCTGCCGGCCAGCTTCTCCCGCAGCGCGGCCAGCTGCTCGTCGCTCGCCAGTGACCCGCCCGCGGACTGCTCATCCGAGGGCGACGCACCATTGGCCGACGGCTTCTCGGCCGCGGCAGCCTCGGCGGCCGCGAACTTCTCCATCTGCGCGGTGTGCATCTTGTGCCGCCGCTCCGCCTCGGCGTAGCGCGCCTCCCACTCCGCGCGCTGCTTCTCGTAACCCTCGAGCCATTCGTTGGTCTCCGGGTCGAAGCCCTCGGGGAAGATGTAGTTGCCCTGCTCGTCGTAGCTGTCGGCCATGCCGTACTTCGACGGGTCGAACTCTTCGGTGTAGTCCTCGTTGGCCTGCTTGAGGCTCAGCGAAATGCGGCGCCGCTCCAGGTCGATGTCGATGACCTTGACCATCGCGTCGTCGCCGACGGCGACCACCTGGTCGGGCACCTCGACATGGCGCTCGGCCAGCTCGGAGATGTGCACCAGGCCTTCGATGCCTTCCTCGACGCGGACGAAAGCACCGAACGGCACGAGTTTGGTGACCTTACCCGGCACGATCTGACCGATCGCGTGCGTGCGCGCGAAGTGGCGCCACGGATCTTCTTGGGTTGCCTTCAGCGACAACGAAACCCGCTCGCGATCCATGTCGACGTCGAGCACTTCGACGGTGACCTCGTCGCCCACCTGAACCACCTCGGACGGGTGATCGATGTGCTTCCAGGACAACTCGGAGACGTGCACCAGGCCGTCGACACCACCGAGGTCGACGAACGCGCCGAAGTTCACGATCGAGGACACGACGCCCTTGCGGATCGCGCCCTTCTGCAGCTGGTTGAGGAACTCGCTGCGCACCTCGGACTGGGTCTGTTCCAGCCAGGCCCGGCGCGACAGCACGACGTTGTTGCGGTTCTTGTCGAGCTCGATGATCTTGGCCTCGAGCTCCTTACCGATGTACGGCTGCAGGTCACGGACGCGGCGCATCTCGACCAGCGATGCCGGGAGGAAGCCGCGCAGGCCGATGTCCAGGATCAGACCGCCCTTGACGACCTCGATGACGGTGCCCTTGACGGCCTGGTCCTTCTCCTTGAGCTCCTCGATCGTGCCCCACGCGCGCTCGTACTGGGCGCGCTTCTTGGACAGGATCAGGCGGCCTTCCTTGTCCTCCTTGGTGAGGACGAGGGCCTCGACCTTGTCCCCGACCGACACCACCTCGTTGGGGTCGACGTCGTGCTTGATGGACAGCTCGCGGGAAGGGATGACCCCTTCCGTCTTGTAGCCGATGTCGAGCAGAACTTCGTCACGGTCAACCTTGACGATCGTCCCTTCGACGATGTCGCCATCGTTGAAGTATTTGATTGTCTTGTCGATGGCGGCGAGAAAATCCTCGCTGGAGCCGATGTCGTTGACGGCTACTTGTGGCGAGGTGACGGCGGGACTTGGCATATTGTTGGGTTGCTCCGGACAAGTTGGGGTCGTAGGGACAAAAGGGGTACCCGTCGAGGCTACTCGACTAGGTACACGCAGGCCAAACCCGGTACCAGGGCCTGCGTATTCCCGGCGCGCCGATCATCGGGGACCGACTGTGAAGCCGGAGCGGCAAATCGGTCGAGATCTTGACTATTGCGCGGATTGCGCGAAGCCGGCGCAGTCTGGGCATTCCGAGACCATCGGGTGCACACAGGTCGCCACGTGGGAAAGGAACTCCTCCGCGCGCCGCAGCCGCGACACGTCGGCCCTGATCCGATCGAGCGTCGCGCCGATCAGCTCGATTCGCGTCGCGCGGTCGCTGATACCGAGTTTGCGGATCTCCGCCAGAGAAAGCCCTGCGCGCTGGCACAACCGAACCAGGCGGGCTCTGGTCAGGAGTTCCTCGTCGTAGCGGCGGTGCCCTGATGCCGTCCGGCGAGGAACCAGCACCCCGACGTCCTCCCAGTGCCTGAGCACATGGGATTCGACACCGATCACCGCGGCCGCGGCCCCGACGGCCACACCCTCGGTCATGCCGATTCTCTCCCTTGACTTAAGGTCGACGTGAAGTTCTAGCGTCGCACACATGACGATGCCCTCGGTTCACCAGCCCACCGTCCGCCAGCCGAGCCTCTGGGGGTGCTGCACGGCGTTCACCCAGGCGCCACTCGGGTTGTTCCGGCCACGACGGCCGGATCGGCGGTTTTTGGACTCGTTGGTTGACGCGGGGCTGCCATCGGCGCGGCAGACCGTGCGGATCCGCGCACTGCATCAGGTTCCCAAGTGGGCCCCGACCGCCAGCATCGTGGAAGGCACCCGGTCACCGGGCCGCATTCCGATCGCGATGACGGCGTTCGTCGTCGAGCATCCACGCGCGCGCTTCGTCGTCGATCCGGGGATGTGCACCGACGTCGGCCGACGGGTGATCTCTCAGCTGCCGGCCGTCCTGCGCGTGGCCGTGCGCCCACCGGCTGACGCGATAGCCACCTCAGCGGCGCTCAGCGAGCTGGGCGAGCACGCCGTCGATTTCGCGCTGCCCACACATCTTCACTGGGACCACATCTGTGGACTGCTCGACCTGCCGTCGATGCCCGTGCACGTGCACCAACCCGAGCTGGACTGGGTCACCGCCGGCCCGGTCGCACCAGTGGGCGGAGTGCGCGACTCGCTGCAAAACAGGCCGATCAGCACCTTCATCCTCGACGGTCCCCCGGTCTCGACCTTCGAGCGCAGCCACGATCTCTTCGGCGACGGCGCCGTGCTGCTGGTCGACCTGGCCGGCCACACCCCTGGCAGCGTCGGCATCCTCGCCCACACAGCCACCGGTTGGGTGCTGCTGGCCGGCGACGCGGCGTGGAACACCTTGCAGGTGAACTACATTCGGCAAAAGTCCAGCTACCCCGGTGCGTTCGCCGACGAGGACCGCGACGAGTGCTTCCGTAGCGTGCACCGCCTCTACGCCGCTAAAGACCAGATGCGCATCATCCCCACCCACGACCACAACGCCTCTGCGGCACTGCCGGGCTGACCGTCAGTGAGCCGCGGCGTCCCAGCTACTGCCGTATCCGACGGAGACCTCCAGCGGCACGTCGAGTGGATACGCGCCGCCCATCTTGTCGCGCACCAGGGCTTCGACGGCTTCCCGCTCGCCTTGCGCGATTTCAAACAGCAGTTCGTCGTGCACCTGTAGCAGCATGCGTGATCTCAGGCCGGCCTGTTTGAGCGCGTTGTCCACCTCGATCATTGCGACCTTGATGATGTCGGCGGCGCTGCCCTGGATCGGCGCGTTCAGCGCGGCGCGCTCCGCGGCCTCGCGCACCTGCCGGTTGCTGCTGTCCAACTCGGGCAGGTAGCGGCGGCGACCGAGCACGGTGGACGTGTAGCCGTCCTTGCGGGCCTGGTCGACCACCTCGTGCAGGTAGTCGCGCACCCCGCCGAACCGGGCGAAGTACTGCTCCATCTGCACCTTGGCTTCCTCGGTGGAGATCTTCAGCTGCTGGGCGAGGCCATACGCGCTCAAGCCGTACGCCAGGCCGTACGACATCGCCTTCACCCGACGCCGCAGTTCGGTCGTCACCTCCTCGATGGGGACGCCGAACGCCCTGGACGCGACGAACGAGTGAAGATCCTCGCCGGTGCGGAACGCCTCGATGAGCCCGTCGTCCTGCGACAGGTGGGCCATGATCCGCATCTCGATCTGGCTGTAGTCGGCCGTCATCATCTCGGCGTAGCCCTGTCCTACGACGAACGCGTCACGGATCCGACGGCCTTCGTCGGTGCGGATCGGAATGTTCTGCAGGTTCGGTTCGGTGGACGACAGCCGCCCCGTCGCAGCGATCGTCTGGTTGAACGTGGTGTGGATGCGCCCGTCGGGGGCCACCGAGTTGAGCAGCCCATCAACGGTGACCTTCAGCCGCGTGGCATCGCGGTGGGCCAGCATGTGCTGCAGGAACGGGTGGCCAGTCTTTTCGTACAGCGACTGCAGCGCGTCGGCGTCGGTGGTGTAACCGGTCTTGGTGCGTTTGGTCTTCGGCATGTCCAGCTCGTCGAAGAGCACCACCTGAAGCTGCTTGGGCGAGCCGAGGTTGATCTGCTTGCCGATCACGGCGTACGCGGCCTCGGCGGCATCCCTGATCTGGGCCGCGAACTGGCTTTGCAGCTCGCTCAGCTGGTCCAAATCGACTGCGATACCAGCCATTTCGATGTCGGCCAGGACGTGCTGCACCGGCAGTTCCATGTCCCCGAGCAGCGCCGCCGAGTCGATGCGCATCAGTTCGGCGTCGAGCGCGTCGGCCAGGTCGAGGACAGCCCGAGCCCGCAGGATCTGGGTCTGCACCGCCTGGTCGTCGAGGCCTTCGGAGTCGTCGAGCAGTGACAACTGCTGCTGCTCCGGGTTCTCGGCCCGCAATTCGCGGCGCAGGTACCGCAGCGAGAGGTCTTCCAGCGTGAAGCTGCGCTGACCCGGTCGCACCAGATATGCCGCCAGCGCCGTGTCCGACGTCACCCCGGCCAGAGTCCAACCCCGTCCCGCGAGGTCATGCATCGCCGCCTTGGCCTCGTGCAGCGCCTTCGGCTGTGACTCGTCGGCCAGCCAGCCGCCCAGCGCCGCTTCGTCTTCGGGGGTCGTCTCGGATGTGTCAATGTAGATGCCGTCGCCGTCGGCGGCAGCGATCGCCACAGCCGTCGCGTCGCCGCCGGCAGGCGCGTGGGTGCCGACCACCGACAACCCGGACCGCCGCCCGTCGCCGGCGTGGTCGGCCAGCCAATCTGCCACCCCACCCGGCTCGATCGCACCCCCCCGGACGTCGAAGCCTTCATCGACCTCCGGCTCGACCGCGGCCAGCGTGTCGAACAGCCGGTCGCGCAGCACCCGGAACTCCAGATCGTCGAACAGCCGGTGGATGTGGTCGCGGTCCCACGGCTGCATCCGCAGCGTGTCCGGCGTCTCGGCCAGTGGCACGCTGCGCACGAGATCGGTCAGTTCGCGGTTGAGCACCACGTGCGCGAGGTGCGCGCGCAGCGCGTCACCGACCTTGCCGCGTACCGAGTCGACGTTGTCAACCAGGCTCTGCAGCGATCCGTACTCGGCGATCCACTTCGACGCCGTCTTTTCCCCCACCCCGGGAATGCCGGGCAGGTTGTCGCTCGGGTCGCCGCGCAGCGCGGCGAAATCCGGATACTGCTGCGGCGTCAGCCCGTATTTCTCGACAACCGCCTCCGGTGTGAAGCGCGTCAGCTCGCTCACGCCCTTGCGTGGATACAGCACCGTGACGTCGTCGCTCACCAGCTGCAGCGAGTCACGGTCGCCGGTGACGACAAGGACCCGGAAGCCGGCCCGCTCGGCCTGGGTGGCGAGCGTCGCGATCACGTCGTCGGCTTCGTAACCCGGCTCGGCGAGCACGGTGATCCCGAGCGCGCCGAGCACCTCCTTGGTGATCTCTATCTGCCCGCGGAACTCGTCGGGCGTCGATGACCGATTGGCCTTGTACTCCGGGTATTTGTCGGAACGGAACGTCTGGCGCGACACATCGAACGCGGCGCCTACATGGGTCGGCGCCTCATCGCGCAGCAGATTGATCAGCATCGCGGTGAACCCGTAGACCGCGTTCGTGGTCAGCCCGCCCTGCGTCTTGAAGTTCTCAGCCGGCAGCGCGTAAAACGCCCGGAAGGCCAGCGAATTGCCGTCCAGCAGCATTAATATCGGCCGGTCGGCTGCGCCGGCATCGGTTGGCTCTTTGGCGGCGGAAGCCTTGGCGGGCGCGATCCGTGCTGGGCTCACGGCCCTACTCTAGGCATCCACGCCGACATCACGTCAGCCGTCGCTCCTCAGTTACGTCATACTCGAGCACCGTCGCCCAGATGACCGCACCTGCCTGCTCGTCGCCGGGCCCACTGCCGCGGAACGCGTCGACCGCCTGCTGCGATTCCCAGCGCTCGAAGATGTCGACCCGCCTCGGGTCGAGCAGGTCAGCGGTGACGGCGAAGTCCAGGCAGCCCGGTGTGCCTCGGGCCTGCCCCACGACGTCCCTGCACCCGTCCAGGTAGCTGTCGCGCTGTCGCGGATCAACGATGAGGTGTCCCGCCACGATGACCATGCAAAGCTCCTTCGCTCGACATCATCGAAGGTATGACCGTTGGGGGGCGGCCGAAGTCATCGGCCGCCGCCGTCCAAACTGGAACACGTTTCAGTTTTGCGCCGGTTCTCGGTACGCTAGGCCCCGTGCCAGAAGCAATCGAGGACGTCAAGCCTGCGATCGACGGCTGGTTCGCCACAGACGAATCGGGGCCGCATCTCGTCGGCAGCCGCTGCCCGGCGTGCGGCACGTACGCCTTTCCCCCGCGGGCGCTGGACTGCCCGAACCCGAATTGCGAAAGCGGCACCCTCAAGCCGGTTGCGCTGTCGCGACGCGGCACGCTGTGGAGCTACACCGAGAACCAATACGCGCCGCCGCTGCCGTATCCGGCGCCGGACCCGTTCGAGCCGTTCGCGGTCGCCGCGGTGCAGCTGGCGGACGAGGGATTGATCGTGCTCGGCAAGGTCGTCAATGGCACGCTGGCCGCCGATCTGAAAGTGGGCATGGAGATGGAGCTGGCGATCGAGCCGCTGTACCGCGACGACGACGGCGTCGAGCGCACTGTCTATGCGTGGAGGATCGCATGACACCCGAGCCTCTCTACATTCTCGGCGCCGGGATGCATCCCTGGGGCAAGTGGGGCAACGACTTCACCGAGTACGGGATGGTCGCCGCGCGGGCCGCGCTCGCCGAGGCAGGCGTCGACTGGCGGCAGATCCAGTTCGTCGCGGGCGCGGACACCATCCGCAACGGCTACCCCGGCTTCGTGGCCGGCGCGACATTCGCGCAGAAACTGGGCTGGATCGGCGTGCCGGTGAGCTCGAGCTACGCGGCGTGCGCGAGCGGGTCGCAGGCGCTGCAGAGCGCGCGGGCCCAGATCCTGGCCGGCTTCTGCGACGTGGCACTTGTCGTCGGCGCCGACACCACGCCGAAGGGCTTCTTCGCGCCGGTGGGCGGTGAGCGCCGCAACGACCCTGACTGGCAGCGCTTCCACCTGATCGGTGCGACGAACCCGGTTTACTTCGCGCTGCTGGCCCGCCGCCGCATGGACCTGTACGGTGCGGCGGTCGAGGATTTCGCGCAGGTGAAGGTCAAGAACGCCCGGCACGGTCTGCAGAATCCGAACGCCCGGTTCCGCAAGGAATCATCGGTCGAGGATGTGCTGGCCTCCCCGGTGGTCGCCGATCCGCTGCGGCTGCTGGACATTTGCGCGACCTCCGATGGCGCCGCCGCCCTGGTGTTGGCCAGCGCCGAGTTCGCCCGTAAGCACCTTGGCTCGCTCGACGGTGTGCCGTCGGTGCGTGCCGTCAGCACCGTCACACCGCGCTATCCGCAGCATCTGCCCGAATTGCCGGACATCGCAACCGATTCCACCGCGGTAGTGCCCGCACCGGAGCGGGTGTTCAAAGACCAGATCATCGATGCCGCTTACGCCGAAGCCGGAATCGGTCCCGAGGATCTGAGCCTGGCCGAGGTCTACGACCTTTCGACGGCGCTGGAGCTGGACTGGTACGAGCATCTCGGCTTGTGCGCCAAGGGTGAAGCCGAGGTGTTATTGCGCAGCGGTGCTACGACGATCGGTGGCCGGATGCCGGTCAACCCGTCCGGTGGCCTGGCGTGCTTCGGCGAGGCGATCCCCGCCCAGGCCATCGCCCAGGTCTGCGAGCTGAATTGGCAGCTGCGCGGGCAAGCCACTGGCCGCCAGGTCGAGGGCGCGACCGTCGGCATCACCGCCAACCAGGGCCTGTTCGGCCACGGCTCGTCGGTGATCGTCGCGCGCTAGTCAGGATCGGCGCGCTAGTCAGGGTTGCCGCCCTAGTTCTGCCTGCCGCCCTTGCCCCAGTGGGTGAACCCGGCGCGCTGCGCGGATTCCTCATCCTTGAACCAGACGTCGTGGACGATCCGGTTGTAGTTCGGACTGTCGGGCGTGTGATAGAGCATCGACTCCTCGTTGCCCTTGACCGTCCAGCCCGCCGGCCCACTGCCGCCGGCACCCGGCAGCGCCGACCCTGCGCCGTAACGCTCGTGGCCGCCGGCGAATTTCGCCGCGGCCGCGCCACCGGCCGCACCGGCCGCGGCACCGCCGACGAGTTTCGCCGCGCCGGCGGTCCCACCCCGGCCCAGGGCCGCGGAGACCGGCACTTCACGCTTGACCCGCCGGATCATGAAGGCGAACGTCAGCACCAGCCCGAGCACAAAGCCTGCGGCCATAAGCCACCAATTGATGTGCTGCATCAC
Source organism: uncultured Actinomycetota bacterium (assembly GCA_963811535.1). Classification (GTDB taxonomy): domain Bacteria; phylum Actinomycetota; class Actinomycetes; order Mycobacteriales; family Mycobacteriaceae; genus Mycobacterium. The sequence goes on from CAWERF010000007.1 coordinate 1,234,818, forward strand.
CGTGCTCCTACCTCACGCGAGCCCGGAAGGGCCGCGATGGCTTCTTCCTTGCTCGTACGGCGAATCGAGATAACCGTGATCAGCCACGCGACCACCGAACCCACCACGAAAGCGAGCAGATACCACAACCATTGGTAGACGAAATCCATGTCGCATCCTCCTTAGCTGATGACGATCACGACGCGGCGGTTCTGGGCGCGACCATCCGGTGTGTCATTGCTTGCGACCGGATCGGCAGCGCCGAGGCCTCGCGAGCTGACGTGGTCGCCGGGCACGCCGTTTGACACCAGGAAGTCGACGACCGCCTTGGCGCGGTTGTTGCTCAACGGGACGTTGGTGGCGTCATTGCCCGTGTCATCGGTGTAACCGCTGACCGCGACGTTCGCGTTCGAGCAGGACTTCAGCCTGTCCGCTACCTGGGTCAACTCCTGGCGATCACTCGCCGACAGGGTGTAGCTGTCGGTGTCGAAGTTGATCGGCGTCTGCAGCAATCCGGCCACGTCCGCGGCCAGGTTGGCGCAGGCGCCGCCGGCACCGGGAGCCGTGACCTGAATCTCGTTGGCGATCTTCATATTTGGCCAGGCGATTTTGACAGCATCCGCGACAGCGGCCTTTACCTGATCCGAGGCCGCGGTACCGGTGAGGGTCACCGTGTCGCCGTCGAGTTTGAAATTGAATCCGGATATAGGCGCCGCCGCTTTGAACACCGCACCCAGGCTGGACGGATCGGGTGTGTTGACACCCGGTTTGAGGTCCGTCTTATCGATGAGATTCACCCCAGGGCCGAACGCCCCCTTCAACGAATCGAGCAGAGACGCCCGGGCGGCACCGTCAGGCAGATCGCCACTAAGGGTGACGTCGTTGCCGTTGCGCACAACTGACAATGGCGCAAAGGACAGTGCCGGCGCGTTGACATTCGGGGCATTCAGCGTCGAGTTCGGCAGTGACGGCGCACTTGCGCTCGGCGCACTCACGCTCGGCGGCGATACGTGGGTTTTCGGCAGCGCGTGGTATCCGATCGCGCCCAGCAGCAACGGAATCGCGACCAATCCCACTAACCAGCCCAACCCTGGCGGTCGTCGATAAAATCGTGAAGCTGTTCGCCATTCGGTCGTGCGAGTTTCATCAGAACTCGGCATGGCCCCTCCCTTAGTAGTTAGAAAGGACCATTTTCGAACACTGAGAATCTAGTTTCCAAACGCGTCGACGTCGTGCGCTTTTGCAAAAAACTTTCTTCGACGGTGACCGCGACACCGGCGGACCGATCGATGTTCACCGAATTGACACGTTGTCAGCGCTACCCCAGTCGGCGGGCCCACGACGATCCAGCTGCGTCGCCATCCCTCGTCTGCTGCCGCCCGATCGAGCCAAAACCGACGCTGCACCGGCAGTGTTCTCACAGAAACTGCACAGGTCGGCAATTCGGATAAGCGCGCGCTGCAACGACTCGAAGTTCTATCCGGCACACAACGATTCTCAACAGCAATGCCGCATGCGATATCACGCCGACTAGACCACACCCAGATACGCCGCGCGAATGCTGTCGTCTTCCAGCAACTCTCGGGCAGGCCCGGTGCGGGTGATCGCGCCGGTCTCCAGGATGTAGGCGCGGTCGGAGCGGGTCAGGGCCTGCTGCGCGTTCTGCTCGACCAGAAGCACGGTGGTGCCCTGCGCGTTGACCTCCGAGATGATGTTGAAGATCTGCGAGATCACCATCGGCGCCAGGCCCATCGACGGCTCGTCGAGCAGCAGCACCCGCGGCCGTGCCATCAGCGCCCGCCCGATCGCGAGCATCTGCTGCTCGCCGCCGGACAGTGTGCCGCCCACCTGTGAGCGCCGCTCTTCGAGCCTCGGGAACGTCTCGAGCACCCAGTCGAGCCGTTCGCGATGATCAGCCCTTGAGGCGAACTTTCGTCCATAGCAGCCCATTTCGAGGTTCTCGACGACGGTCATGCCGGGGAAGATTCCGCGTCCTTCCGGTGCCTGGATGAGCCCGTCGGCAACACGCTTGTGCGCCTTGACGCGGGTGATGTTGCGCCCTTCGAACCACACGCTGCCCGACGAGAGCGGCAGCAGGCCCGATATCGCCCGCATCGTGGTGGTCTTTCCCGCTCCGTTGGATCCCAGCAGCGTCACCAGCTCACCCTCGCGGACCACAAGTGACACCCCGTGTAACGCTTGGATCCGGCCGTAATGCACGGCCACATCGCGAATCTCGAGCAGAACGTCATTTGAGCTCGTCATCCGGAACTCCCAGATATGCGGCGATCACTGCGGGATCCTCGCGGATCTGCGAGGGCAGTCCGTCTGCGATCTTGCGGCCGAACTCCAACACGACGATCCGGTCGGTCACGCCCATCACCAGCCGCATGTCGTGCTCGATGAGCAACACCGTGTAGCCGTCGTCGCGGACTTTCTGGATCAGTTCAATCAGTGAGGCTTTCTCGCTGCGGTTGAACCCGGCGGCGGGCTCGTCGAGGCACAGCAGTTTTGGTTCGGTGGCCAGTGCCCGCGCGATCTCCAGCCGCCTCTGGTCACCGTAGGGCAGGTTCTTGGCCTTTTCCTCGGCGCGATGGGCGATGCCGACGAACTTCAGCAGCGCCACCGCCCGTTCAATCGCGTCGTGCTCTTCGCGGCGGTGCCGCGGCGATCGCAAGACGGCGCCGGGCACCGACGTCTTGTGTCGCGCGTCGGTACCGACGACGACGTTTTCCAGCGCCGACATTTCGCCCCACAATCGGATGTTCTGGAATGTGCGGGCGATTCCACGTCGCGTGATCTGATGGCGCTTGATCCGGCCGAGCGGCGCACCGTCGAAGACCACCGTCCCGGAGCTTGGACGGTAAACCCCCGTGATCGCGTTGAAGCAGGTGGTCTTGCCCGCGCCGTTGGGCCCGATCAGCCCGAGGATCTCCCCGCGTTTGATGCCGAACGTCACCGAGTCCAATGCGACGAGCCCACCGAACCGTACGGTCAAGTCCTTTGTCTCCAAGAGCATCTCGCCCTCGGAGGCATGAACCTCGCGGTGTAGCCCAGCGACTTCCTCGACGCTCATGCGACTTGCTCCTTAGCCTGGTCGCGACGCAGGAGTTCGCGCGCTGACTTGCCGTAGGCCAGGAGCTGCTGGCGCACCGGGAACAGGCCCTGCGGCCGGAAGATCATGAGGATGACCAACGCCAGCCCGAAAAACAGATACTTCAGGTCGCCCATGTTGACGCCGAACAAGTGGACACCCAGGAGGCGGTTGGGCAGGTAGACGATCACGAACGCGCCGAAGATCACACCGAGCTTGTTGCCCTGGCCGCCGAGCACCACGGCGCATAGGAACAACATGGAGTTGATGATGTTGAAGTTGGTGGGCGCGACGTACTGCACCTGCCCGGCGTACATCGCGCCGGACAGGCCGCCGATCCCGGCGCCGATCACGAACGCCCACAGCTTGAACCGGAAGGTGTTGACGCCCATCACTTCCGCGGCGTCTTCGTCCTCACGGATGGCGACCCACGCGCGCCCGACGCGGCTGCGTTCCAGGTTGCCGACGATCAACAGCACGATTCCGACGAGAATCAGGCCCAGCCAGAACCACCAGGTGCCGTAGTTCGCGTGCCCGGAGGCGTTGCCGCCGGAGAACACGCCGTTGGGCAGCTTATTGCTCTCGAACAAGCGTGGATACGCGATCCGGTTCAAACCTCTTGAGCCGTTGGTGATGTCCTGCAGGTTGTCGGCGAGCAGCCGAATGATCTCGCCGAACCCCAGGGTGACGATCGCCAGGTAGTCGCCGCGCAGGCGCAATGTCGGAGTGCCGAGGATCAGCCCGGCGACCGCCGTCGCGCAGATCGCGATCGGCACGCACGACAGCCACGCCCAGTCCTTGCTGAAGAATCCGGTTGGCCCGAGCTTGTTCCACGGGCTGTCGGGGCTCGTGATCAGCGCGACGGTATAGGCACCGACCGCATAGAACCCGACGTAGCCCAGGTCCAGCAGGCCGGCCTGACCGACGACGACATTCAGCCCGACCGCGATCAGCGCGACCATCGCAAATTGCGCCATCACACCGCCGAAGCTGATGCCGGGCGTGTCCAGGAACGGTGGCGGATAGAGCGGCAGCAGCGCCATCAGCGCGAAAGCCACCAGGCCGACAAGCCATTTTGCTTCCCGGCTCAGGCCGCCCCACCATTCCCGCACCACGTCGCCGGGGCGTTCCAGCTTCTGGGCCCAGCTCATACCCGTGCCTTCCCGAGGCTTTCACCCAGTATCCCGGTCGGACGCAGCAGCAGCACCAGCACCAACAAGACGAACGCGACCACGTCTCGCCATTGAGTGCCGAAGAACGCCTGGCCGTAGTTCTCCATCACGCCGAGGAGCAGACCACCGAGCAGGGCGCCACGCAGGTTGCCGATGCCACCCAGCACGGCCGCCGAGAACGCCTTGATGCCGAGCAGGAAGCCGCCCGAATAGATGATGCCCTGTGGCACCTTGAGGGTGTACAGCAGCGCGGCAGCACCGGCCAACAGGCCGCCGATCAGGAACGTGGTCATGATGATCCGCTCCCGCGACACCCCCATCAGCGTCGCGGTTGTCGGGTCTTGGGCGACCGCCCGTATCCCGCGCCCGAATTTGGTGCGGTTGATCGCGAGATCCGTCAGCACCGCCAACACGCAGGCCGCGACGACGATCACCAGCGTGACGTTGGAAACGGTGGCCCCGAACACTTTGAACTGAGTCTTCGGCACCACCAGGATGATCGGCTGCTGGGCGTTGCTGCCGCCGTAGCCCCGCAGCAGCCGCGGCAGGATGAAGTGCACAAACTCCTGCAGCACGAACGACATGCCGATCGCGGTGATCAAGAACGTCAGCGGTCGTGCATGGCGGCGGCGCAGTGGACGATAAGCCACCAACTCAAGGCCAACCGCCGCCGATCCCGACACCGCCATCGCGAAAAGCATTGCGACGCCTAGGTAGAACACGGTCATCACGATGCCCAATTTGTAAGCGTTTCCGCTCGGTGCGAAGCCAAGGATCATGTCGAGCGAGAAGTAAGCACCGAACATGCCGAGCATGAAGATCTCGGAGTGCGCGAAGTTGATCAGGCGCAGCACACCGAATACCAATGTGTAGCCCACGGCGACCAATGCGTATATCGCGCCCCAGGACAGGCCGTCGATCGTCAACTGCCAGAAGCCGGTTCGCAAGCCGGACAGATTGAAGCCGATATCAGCGGCGTACAGGGCGCAGTGGCCGGCGCAGTCGATCATCCCCTGGCAGCTCCTCGGTGACGAGAACGCGTCCGAGCCTTAAGGTCTCGGACGCGTCCCGTCGCAGCGACTACTGGACCTTGTACATCCAGATCAGCGTTGTGGTCAGTTCGCCGTTGGGCGTCCACTGGTACTTACGCCCGACGCCCTGGCCGTTGTAGTTCCGGATGTAATCGAGCAACGCAGGCCGCGTGATGGCGCCCGAGTCGATGCCCTTGAGCATGATTGTGCCCAGGTCGTACCCCTCGGTGCTGTAGGTGCCGGGTTCCTGGCTGAACTTTTTGGTGTACTCGTCGGCGAACGTCCCGGTTGCCGGCCCGCACGGGCAGGACAGCAGCGCGTCCTTGGACGCTTCACCCGCTTGCTTGACGAACTCCGGGTCCTTGGTGCCGTCACCGGATATGAACGTCGCGGTCACGCCGCCGTCGCGCAGCTGCTGCACGAAAGGCGCTGCCTCGGCGTAATACCCGCTGTAGAAGATCGACTGGGGGCTGACCCCTTTTATCTGCGTCACCGCGGCCGAGAAGTCCTTGTCGCCCTTCTTCACCGAGATGTTGCAGCCGGCGTTGGCGACAGCGCCGAGAGTCTGCCGGATCGACTGAGCCAGACCCAAGCCGTAGTCGGTGCTGTCGTCGACAACGCAAACCTTGTTGTTGTTGCGCGTGTTCTTGATGTAGTTGGCCACCGATGGACCCTGCACGCCGTCGTTCGCGAGGCCGCGGAAGAACGTCTTCCAACCCTGCTCCGAGAGGGTCACATTGGTGGCCGACGCGGTAGCCGCCACGAGCCCGGCCTGGTCAAAGACGCCGCCGGTCGCCTTGGTCTCGCCGGAGAACGCGGGACCCACCAGCCCGATGGTGAACGCGTCGTCGACGATTTGCGGGGCGATGGCGGTGGCCTTCTGTGGATCACCCTCGGTGTCGAATGTCTTGAGCTGCACCTGGCAGCCGGGGTTGGCGGCGTTGTGCTTGTCGACGGCCAGCTGCACCCCGTACTTGATATTGATGCCCAGTGCGGCGTCGGGGCCGGTGAGCGCGCCGGCCATCGCGAGGTTCACAGGCGGGCACGTGGCCTTGCCGTCGCCTGCGGGGTCGGCCGGCGCGGCGCCTGTGGTTGACGGGACCTCTTTACCGTTCTCGTCGATCTGCACTTGCTGGACGATCTTCAGGTTGGTCTGCGAGTTGTTCTTTCCGGCTGAGGACTGGTGGCAGGCGGCCAGGCCGATCACCAGTAACACTGCAGAACTCAGTGCCAAAGCACTCCGCGTCGTGCGACCGCGCACGTCTCACCTCCGGGTCTGTGGATACTTGGCGTGACCTCCGCGCTGGCTGCCAACGCTCCGGTAAACATAGCCAACAGTTCGCGGCAGCGCGTGGTCTTGGATAACGGCGGCTAGCTCGCCGAAGGGGTGTCGTTGGGGGTGTCCAGTGTCTCCAGCACCACCTCGGCGACACGCTTCATCGTGGTGCGGCGATCCATCGCTGCCCGCTGGATCCATTTGAACGCCTCGGGCTCCGTCATGCCCTGCTTGGTTTGCAACAACCCCTTGGCGCGTTCGACCAGCTTGCGCGTCTCCAGCCGGTCCGCCAGCGTCGCCACCTCGCGTTCCAGTGCGGTGATCTCGTTAAAGCGACTGACCGCGACCTCGACCGCCGGGATCAGGTCGTTGATCGAGAACGGCTTGACGAGGTATGCCATCGCCCCGGCGTCGCGGGCCCGTTCGACGAGGTCGCGTTGGCTGAACGCAGTCAGGATGACGATCGGTGCGATCCGCTTGCTGGCGATCTCGGAGGCGGCGTCGATACCGTCGCGGCGCGGCATCTTGACGTCCATGATCACGAGATCGGGCTTGAGCTCCTCGGCCATCTCGACGGCTTCCTGACCATCCCCGGCCTGACCGATGACCTCGTAACCCTCTTCCGTCAGCATCTCGGCCAGGTCCAGCCGGATGAGTGCTTCGTCTTCAGCGACGAGGACGCGGCGCGGTTTTGGCGCGTCAGAGGTTGGCCCGGTCATGGGTGACATTGTGTCGTGGTCCCACCGTTCAGGCGACCGCGGGGTTGTGACCTCGGACGTGACCACCCCATCCTCTATGGTGGGAGGCCGTTAGCCCTCGTATCCCAACTGGCAGAGGAACTGGACTCAAAACCCAGACAGTGTGGGTTCGAATCCCACCGAGGGCACCAGTTCTATCAACACATCGGCGCCGATAGACGAGTTTTTCACGTTTGCTAGAGGCCGGCATTTGGCCTCCGTGCCCACATTTTGCCCACAGTTTCAGACAACTTGTCGGCAACTGCCGTGAGGTCGTCGTCGAATAAATCCGCGTACACGTCGAGCGTCATCGCCGCGCTGGCGTGGCCGAGCATCCGCTGAACCACCTTCACGTTGGCACCCGACGAGATCGCCAACGACGCTGCGGTGTTGCCGCAGCAGGTGCGCAGTCACCCGCGGAAACGACTTGTCGGCCTTCCGGCAGCGTTGCACCGCAAAGTCCAGCCACGACTTGTTCGTTGGCGGCGCCAGATAACCACCGTCACGCGCCGGCCAGATCAATTCGTCGCGGCCTTTGCCCGCGCATGTCGCCGCCAGCTCGTCGACCACGAACGCCGGCTGACTGCCACCGTGGTAGTCAGAATTTTTTTCCGGAACGCGAAAATTTTCGGGCCTTGGGGCCGGGTTCGGGCGGCGTGCGGGCCGAAATGCCGGGTCACGCAGCGATTAGGCCGACGTATTGTGCTGGCTGGCGTTGTTATGGCCGAGTTAGCCGATTGGGGGGTGCCTGCTGTGACCGATGTCGATGATCCGCAAGGCTGGGCCGGGCGATGAGTCTCGATATTGCCGTTGATCGCGAGTTCCGCACAATTGACGAGCTCACTGCGCTCGTCAATGCCGTGGCTGAAGCGCCGAAAGGCACACAGGAGACGCGCTGGATTGAATGGAAGCGGACCCTGGATCTCGGCACGACTGGCGCACGATTCTTCGTCGCCAAGGCCATCCTCGGCTTCGCCAACAGATCCCCAGAGGTCGCAGCGCAGACCTGCGAAGGCACCGCGTACTTGGTCGTCGGCGCCGAACCGGGCCGAGTCGACGGCGTCACGGTCATCGACCACGTCGACTTGGCGCAAAAGATCAAGCGCTTTGCAGACCGACCGCGATGGACGCCGCATGACATCGCTTACGAGGGTAAGACGGTGCTAGTGATTGTGGTCGCACCACCAAATAACGGCGACCACATCCATACCCTGCAGGCGGATTATGACGATGCGTTAGCAGGCCCGATCTTCCACCGCAGCTCTGCAATCACAGAGCGGGCAGGCCCGAACGACATACTGATGCTTGAAGAGCGGTTGCTGCGGGGAGTGCTCGAGCCAGACCTCGACCTCGAACTAAGCATGCAAGCCGCCCCGCTGAGTCGGCTGGACGTTGACCAAGCTGGCGTCATGGATTGGCTAGCGCGTCGCGAAAAGTTTGTCCGCTCAACAGCAACGCGGCCGGAACGCCCACCGCCGTCGCCGAGGCCGCCGGGGCTGGCCGGTATGCCGGATTTCGCTGGCCTTTTGACACTACGACGTTTGCGACGCCGGAGGAGAGAGAAGAGTTTGATCGGCGTGTCCGCGAACACCTTTCGCAGTGTCAAGACCGTCTCATCGATAATGTCGTTCGGCGAATTACTCGGTCGAGCAGAAACAAGGTCGCGTTCACTGTAACCAACCCGACCAAATGGCCGATCGTGGATGTTCAGCTCATGGTCCTCCTACGCTCCCCGAACCTTTTCGCTTGCGCGGGGCCGTCGCCGGCGAAGCGCATCCCACCCTTGCCGAAATGGCCCGATTTCACCGACAAGTGGGGCGGATACCCCCCAACGTGGAGTTGGTGGATTCGCTGCCAGAAAACTACATTCACACCCGGTTTGATGCGTCGGTCGTGAATCGAACCGACGTCATTGAGCTGACCCACAACATCGATAATCTCCGCCCAGGGCAGACGATTCCGACCCGCCCGGTCACGGTAGTTGTGTGGTCGCTCGAAACAGCGGATCAAATCTCAGTCGAAGCCATCGGCCGGGCAATGAATCGCGGCGGCGACAAGAGGTTCAGCACTAGCTTGACGGTTGCCGCGCACACGTGGTCATTTGACCAACTGGTGAAACCTGAAGCCGGGTGAGTAGGCCAACCGTACGCATAGCGGTTGGCCCGCCATCCCGCAGGATGACGGGGCCGACTTGTGTCGCGGTTGGTCAGGTGGTTACCCACCTGGCGGCGGGAAGATTGGCGGCGGCCAGGTTTCGGCCGGCACCTGCCCCAGACATGAGGTTGCCGCGCTGAAGCACCGCGGCGGCCCCGGTGTATCGGGGCGGTTCGCCCACCGCAAGCTGGCGTTTATCTCTGCGCAGATCAACGGGATCCCGCTGTGGTCCTGCGCCGACTCGTTTATCGCGTCGCACGGCAGCGCGACTTGGCGCAGACCGACCAGGGATCCGGCCGGTAGCCAAGTGCCTGTCGTGGCACACACGAACGTCCTGGAGTTGGAGTCCAGGCCAAAGTCGTACACCGGTTGAGGAACGCAGGGCGTGCCCTCGACGACGTTGCGCGTCACGTTCGGAACACAGTCCGCCGCGTCGCAAAAGGCCGATGCAGTACCGGCAGGAGTGATCAGCGCTGCGATCAATCCACCTGCCAGGACCGGTACGGCGATGAGTTTGCTCAGGTCTGTCCCCTAGGTGTTCGGGCCGGTTGTTAGGCCGGCACAAAGCTTAAGCCCGCTCGAGCAGCCCACGCACCGTGTCTCTGGAAAGATTCTGCCAAGTCGGCCACTCACGCGGGACTTTGGTCGGCTCGGCGCCGTGCGCGTCACCGTTGGTGGTGTGGTGCGTAATCTCAGACATTGTCGAACTCCTATCTAGTTCGGCCGTTCCACGGGACGGGCGCCTGCCGTCGCCGGGGCCTTCCGCAGTTTGCGGGAAGTCTAGGACCAGTCTTCGAACATCAGGGCCGCGGGCGCCCACGCCGTGCCCACACACTGCCCACAGTTACAGATAACCGGTGTGAACTACAGTGAGGTGTTTTAGCAGCTAGACCCCATCTCGAAGCCGTGACCACGTGGCTAAATAGAGTTCGAATCCCACCGAGGGCACCATTGAGAGGTTTCGAGACGTCGGAATTCTCCGCACCAACTCGTAACCCATTGTGAAGTTTCTTGGTAACCCACTGCCGGCTTGAGCTCGAGGGGATCCTTGAAACATAGGCCACCGTAGCCTCGCAGTTCAGGAGGACAGCCGTGCCAATCAAATCAGGATATTTCGCAGCGCCGTTTGTTTCCGCGGGGGTCGCCGCATCGCTTGCCGCTGCGCCGGTCGCCGCTGCCGACTCGGGAGTTTTGCCGCAACCCGGCTCCGAAAACGCCAGCGACACCATTAACGACCTGCAGTCCCAGGGCTACAACGTCCAGGTCAACTGGGTCAGCGGTACTCCCCGCGTCTCCCTGGACCAGTGTTGGGTCAACGGCATCAACACGGCCGGCGCCACGGGCAGCCTTCAAACCGCCTACGTCGACATCGAGTGCCCGAAGTAGGCCGGCCGCGGCCAACCTCCCACCGACGGCACCTATCGCAGGTGCCAGTCGCGGCAGCCGAGGGTCTCGAAACCGTCATCGCCCGGTGTGATCGTCACATCTTGCGGTCCCGGGTCGTCCGCTTGCTCAGTCGCTTTCATGATGAATTGGCGACCGTTCTTCGTGGCTAACGGCCCCACCGCCCAATGGCATCGGATATCCACGTCCGCCTGCGAACCGTCCGGGTTGTAAAGAGTCCGCCGCCTACCGCCATCGGTATGCCACGTGCCGGTTGAGATGTCTGCCCCCACTTTGTAGAGCCCGTCGTGGTCGATGATGGTGGGCAGCGCGCGTTGGGCTGACGTTGTCGGCGCCGACGCCGCCGTAGTACCGCCCCGCACGATCACGGGCGCATCCGTCGCGCATCCCACGCAGACCAGGGCCAGCAGGCAGATCCACCCTTTCATCGGGGCGAAGTCTACTCATCGGTGTCGCGCCGGGGCGATTGCGCAAATCGCGTCGAAATCGACGTTAGCGCGGTCCCGACTTGGGTCAATTTAGTGCACACCGTCGGGTGGATTGATCTTGTCGAGGGCTTGGCGGGGTCGTCGGGTAGCGGGTCGGCGGCGCTGAGGATCTCTCTGGTCCGGTGAGCCGACCGCGGCGTTGACCGCGCATATCGATCAACTCTATGAAAAAGTGTCCGATTCCCCGGGTGCGGCTGCTCCTGCCCATGAGAGCGGCCCACCAGGGGACCCTCAGGTTCTTCTGCTTGTGAACTTTGACGCGGAAACGTCTCAATGTGCGCAGTGATGCGAATGTGTCAAGAATATCCCAATCACTGATGCCGTGTCGGCCTCCGCACAGAACCTGCACCTTGACGCCGCGATCCGCGGCGGCCGCGATGTGATCAAGAATGACTGCGTCGACGTACTTGGGATGCTGAACATCCAGTCGCTGTTGAGCTGTATCGATGAAATGCGCCATGTGCAGCCGGGAATTGGCGTTACTCCAGAGAAGGCCTTCATAGGTCGAGGGCGTCCAGTCGCCATGCTCCCAGTCAATGTTGAACACCTCGACGATCTGCGCCACATGTTGCGGATCCTGCGTGACGATCCCGTAGTCCCGGGTATGGGTAAAGTATTTGGGGCTGAGATTGAAGGTCGCCACGAGCGCGGACTTCTCATCCGCCACAATTGACTTTTCGTGGGTCACGTAAAACTTTGGGTTCGACCACTGGACATTTATACCGGCACGCTTGAAACGCTCATAGGTCTCGTCGTTGACACGATCCCCGCCCGACCGTTTCGGGTTGAGCATGACGCGCACGTCGACCCCGGTATTCTTTCGGTCGATGACCGCCTGGATCAGGCTTTCCGCGGTGAAATTGAATTGCTTGATCAGGAGGGATGTTTCCGCAGATTCGATGAATTCCTGAACCGGTTCCAGCCCGTCATCAGGCTCTACAATTAGACGGGGCGTAAACGTTGGCATAGGGTCAGAATGATAGCACCGCGACATTTACCATGGGGGTAATTGAGCGTGTCCTCGCATTCCGATGACGCTAGGCCGCGGCGCGGTCGCGGAGGCTGCGGCGCACCGAAACAACTCCCAGCCAACATCTTTCACCGCTGATGTTGCCTTCCCGATCCGTTCGGGAGCCGTTCGGGACCCGTTCAGGCGGCCATAACCTCGTACCCCCGTATCATCGGGGCCATGTCGGAGCAGACGCCAGAAGAATCACCCGTTTCGCACAGATCATCTTCAGAGCCGCGGATGCTGTCGCGGTGGATCGCACCAATTGCCTTGCTGGTTGCGGTGATCGCCGTCGCCGTGGCCGTCTGGGCTCTGCTGCGGCCACTACCTGCGAGCACCCCGCCGGCCCCCACAAGCCAGCAGAGCGCCGACGCGAAAGGTCGCGCCTGCAACGCGTACCACACGGTCACCGCCGCTGTGTCGCTGCAAACCCACGCTGACCTGGGGCCCGACCCTGTCGCACTGCAGGCGGTCGCGGCCAATGCTCGCCTGGCGATGTCCACCGGCGCGTCGTATCTGTTGGCCCGTACCGATCCGGCCACCCCGGCAGAGTTGGCCGCGGCGATTCGCTCGTTCGCCGCTAATCTGCAGGACATTTCGATGAACGCGCTCGCCGGGGTTCCCAATGATGATCTGGCCCAGGCTGCCCGGCTGCATGATGGTGAGGCGACCAGTGCGCGGATCGGGGATCTGTGTAAATAAGCCCAGTTGGCGCAGCCGCGGCTGCCCGGCTAACTCGTCCAGACGGCTCAAACAGCGGGGGACGTTACGCCACGGAACTCAGTTTGGTCTTTATTGGTCTTAACAAATGGGAAATCTTCGACAGGTATGGTGTCTGGATAGTTAACGATTCCCGTCACTTCCCCCAACTCTCATTGTCCAACCACTCTTGGGCGACGCCCGACCAATCTTCTCCGACCTCCACCCAGTTAATTACATCTGCAAATAAGTTCTCCTCTGCATCGGCCGATAGCCCCCGGGTGTTTCCATTTTCGACACGCGATCCGATTGCGCCCGTGTTAGGTTGCCGATGCCTCGTGGCGCAAACCTTAAGCAGGAGGGGATCTTCGATTGGCCAAGCACCGCAAGACTTCGTCACACGGGCCGCCAACGTCGGCTCGTCCATTTCTCACGACCGGGGTCGCCGGAGCAGCGATGGTAGGGACCGGAATCCTACTGGCGGTGCCGAGCTCACCGACGCCCTCGGCCTCCCCCGAAATACGAATGGCATCGCCAGAAGTACGACTGGCGTCGGTCGGGTCCGGACTGGGGCAGGCGCCACTCGCCCCGGCTCTCACTGACCCACTCAGCGGCCTGTTCGGATCTAGCTTCGCCGCAGACCCTCCGAGCCCAATACCCGGCGGCATCCAATCCCTGGCTACGATCTCCACCAGCACCGCGACTAGGGTGATCGGGTCCGCCTTGGCCCTGCCCGGCACGGTGGCCTCCGAACTCTCAAACACGTGTGGGCTTGCGTGCAACGGCGCCAACGGCACCGCCGCGAATCCGAACGGGCAAAACGGCGGCCTGTTGTTCGGCAACGGCGGCAACGCCTTCTCGGGTGCGACCACGCCAGCTACTGGCGGCAACAGCGGGCTGCTGTTCGGCGACGGTGGCAACGGCGCCGCCGGCGGCAACGGCGGTAGCGCCTTCGTCTATGGCAACGGCGGCAGCGGCGGGTCCGCCGTAGCCGGCTGCACCGGCGCTGCCTGCAATGGCGGTAACGGCGGCAACGAAGGCCTGTTCGGCGGCACCGCCGCCAGCGGCGCGCTGTTCTCCGGGACGGCGGGCAAGGGCGGTAACGGCGCGGACGGCGGCAACGGTGGCAGGGGCGGCAACGGCGGGATTTTCTCCGGTAGCGGCGGCGCAGGCGGCAATGGCGCCGCCGCCACCGGCGAGGGCACCCCCGGCAACGGCGGGAATGGCGGCAGTTCCGCCCTATTGCCCATCCTGGTACCAGGCAGCCCCGGCGCTGGCGGCAACGGCGGCGCCGCGAGCGGCGGTGGCAACGGTGGCAACGGTGGCAACGGCGGCAACGGCGGGTTCTTTGGCGGCGTTACCGGCGGCGCCGGCGGCACCGGCGGCACCGCCACCAGCGGTACCGGCGGCACGGGCGGCACGGGTGGCGCCGGCGGGCTGGCCGGCGGTAACGGCGGCGCGGGCGGCACCGGCGGCGCCGTCACGGCCGGTACCGGCGGCATGGGCGGCACCGGCGGCACCAGCGGCTTCCTCGGCCTCGGCCCGTCGGGCGGTGTCGGCGGCGCGGGCGGCACCGGCGGCGCCAGCACCACTGGCACAGGCGGTTTGGGCGGCCAGGGCGCCAACGGCGGCTTCGCCGGCGGTGCCGGCGGCACCGGCGGTGCAGGCGGCCCGTTGGGCGGCAATGGCGGTATTGGCGGCAATGGCTTGACCGCCGGCGGCGTCGGCGGCACCGGAGGTGCCGGCACCCTGGGCGGTAACGGCGGTAACGGCGGTAACGGCGGCGGCGGCCTCTTCGGCGTCCTCAAGGGCGCCGCGGGCAGCCCTGGTTCCGCGGGCAAGGGCGGCGCGGGCGGAAAAGGCGGCGGTACCTAACGGGCAGACGCCACGGATCGGCCCCCTCTACGTGGAGGGGGCCGATTCTGTTGGGATACGCTGGCTAGCGTGGCCGCCGAGGTGGAAGGCGCGGCGGCGCCTGAGTTGACAGAAGGCCCGTTCACGAGGTCCTACTGCGGTCCTCCGCTGCGTCTAACACCGCCTACTCCGGTGCGCAACCAGCACTACGCCGAGAGCATCCGGCGGCAGCGCCAGGTGCTCAACATCACCACATGGATCGGCTCGGCCGTCAGCCTCAGCTTCGCCGTGATGGAGATCGTGACCGGGGGGCTGTGGCGCATCGCTGCGATCCAGCTGCTCAGCGCCGTGATCTTCGCGATGATCCCGCTGCTGTACCGATTCGGCGAGCTGGTTGCGCCGCTCACGCTGATTCTCACCTCGTACGTGTCGCTGTCCATCGTCTGTTGGAACATCGGAACCGGGTCCGGAATCGAGTTCTACTTCCTTGTCGGCGCAACCGTTGCGGTGCTGATCCTGGGCACGCGGCGCCTCGTGCTCGCGTCGATCTTGGTGGCGATCGGTGCGGCAATCGTGATTGCATTGCAGTTCCTCGTGCCGTCCGACACGGGTGTTCAGCCACACTGGGCCAGCGCTACCGGCTTCGTCATCTCAACGATCAGCGCCTGCGTGATGATCGTGGCCGCGGTTGCTTTCGCGCTGCGCGAGATCGGCCGCGCGGAAGACGCGATGGAGATGGAGTACCGGCGCTCCGAGTCACTGCTGGCGAACATCCTGCCCCCCAGCATCGCGGACCGCTTGAAGAACCCGGCCACGTCGACCATCGCCGACAAGTACGAGGACGCGTCCGTGCTGTTCGCCGACATCGCGGGCTACACCGAGACGGCCAGCGAGACGACGCCGGCCGATCTCGTTGACTTCCTCAACCGCCTATACACCGATTTCGACCGGCTGGTCGAACGTCACGGACTGGAGAAGATCAAGACCAGCGGCGACTGCTACATCGTGGTCAGCGGGGTCCCGCACCCCCGCCCCGATCACCTCGAAGCGCTGGCGTGCCTCGCGCTGAACATGGCAGACACGATCGCCGGTCTGACCGACACACGCGGCCGCGCGGTGCCGATGCGCATCGGAATCGGCGCCGGTCCGGTGGTCGCCGGCGTGGTCGGCACCCGCCGGTTCTTCTACGACGTCTGGGGTGACGCGGTCAACGTCGCCTCCCGCATGGAAACGACCGGGGTGGTAGGCCAAATACAGGTTCCGCAAGAGGTTTACGAGCGCCTCAAGCCGGAGTTCAGCTTCGAAGAACGCGGCGAGATCACCGTCAAGGGCAAGGGCGTGATGCGCACCTGGTTCCTCGCCGCGCAGCGAGACCCGACGTATCTGGTTCAGCCAGCCGGCGCCGGCGGTGCCGGCGGCGCCCCCGGCGCGGCAGGAACAGCCGGCGACTGATCCGGCAGGTTCTGTCCCAGCCCCACCGGAATGTTCGTCCCGGGTGGCGGCGCAGTGCCCGGCAGTGGCTCACCGAGTTGATCCGGATCCAACTTGCCCATCCCCATGTGCCACAGGCCGTGCGCCCGCTGCAGGGCGTCCCATTTGCTGACGGGTGGTGAGTCGCCGTCCAGCGGCCCCATGCTGTAGACCGACTGCTGCCCCTGGTCCGCCAGCCTCATGCCCGGCGAGAGGAGGTATTGCGGGTTCATTGCGCTCAGACTCGGCGCGGCGGGCTGGCTCCCCGGCAGCCCGGGAGTGGGCAACTGGCTCAGCAAGAAGTCGGGCGGCGCACCCGAACCGGCGGCTTGAGACAGCCAACCGGGGCCGTTTGGCCCAGCCTCCGCCAGCGCCGTGCCGAGGAACGACGGCGGTGCTGGAGGAGGCGCCGCGGGATCGGCCGCCGGATCGGCGGGCGGCGGCGGCGGAGGATCCGCGGCGGCGGTCGCCGCTGAGACGACCGTCGCGCCGACGGCGAGCACGCCGGCGACCGCGATCTTCGTGGCCACGATGCGTTTTGACACCGTCATCGCCGGCTCAGAAGACCTTGGTGACACCGTAGTAGCCCACGATGTCGTCGCTGTCCGTCCCTGAGCTGGTGAGCGTCGCGTACGACCGCAGCGACGACGCGCCGATGCAGTTGTCGATCTTGATGTGGGTGTCCTTGAGCGTGATCCGCGTGTTCGTGCCCTTGAACGTCTTCTTGTCCACCGGAACGTTGATCACCTCACCGGGGCGGGGCTCCACCTCGATCACGCCCTGAATCGGGAACGTGAGCGAGCCAAGGCCTGTCACTCCGGTGGCCCCGAAGCTGGCCGAGCCGAGGCCGACGCCGACCGCGCCGTCCAGCTTGATCTTGTCCATGGCGACCCCGCAGCCGATCTGATAGCCGGCTTCGAGCGTTCCGCCGTTCACCGAGCCCGTCACCGTCCCGGTGAAGGTGCCGCCCACCATCCAGTCGCGTGACGACAGCGCGGTGGTCAGCGGCGCCACCGGTAGCTGGGTCTCGTTCGACCCGAGCACCGTCAGCGTCCTGCCGTCCGGCGTGTGCGCGATGCCGGGGACCTCCGACGGGACAGCTCCGTTGTCCGGCGGCGGGGGCGGCGGCGGGGCTCCCGGGTCGGCGGCGGGCTGCACCGCCGGATCGGGCGGCGGGTCGGCCAACGCCAGCCCAGCCGTCCCGGCCGGGACTAGCATGCAAACAGCAGCCAAGGTGGCAAAACGATTCAACATGGTCGTGTTGGCGCCTCTCGTCGTCCGTATCCCAGCGGGATCTGTCCCGAGGAATGATTTATGGGTCGGGTGTCTAAACGGTAAACAACCCGACAACAGTTCACGCCCGATTCCCATCAACTGAGCGTCCCCCAATCTGGTTTACACGGGTGACATAAAGATGCCCCGCAGAACGCAGGCTTGAGCACCGAGACCGCTTCGGTAACAACGGGATTTGGCCACGCCGGTCACCCGAAAATGCCCGCAAGCCCCTCCCCGAGAGTGAGGGGTTCCGAGCGGGCCGGTTATACTACACCGACTCAGACATCCGAGGGAACCGTTTGGCGTTAAACGACTTTAGTGACACCGAGATAGGTGATGACGTCGTCGGTGTTGTCGGTCGAGCTAGTCAGCGTCGCGTACGAGCGGATGAACGACTGGCCAGCGCACAGGTCGAACTTTATCCGCAGACCGGTGATGTTGATCCGAGGAGACGTGCCCTTGAACGACTTCTTGTCCACCGGAACGATGTTCACCGTGCCGGGCTTGAGGTCGAACTTCAACTGTTCGTTGATGCTCGGCGCCAAGGTGACCGGGAGGATGGTGCCGCTGATGATCGGAATCGCGACACCCGGCGTAATCTGTGCCGTGGAAAGGGATTCCAGGTCATCCGCGAGGATCCCGCAGCCGATCTGATAGCCCGCCTCCAGCGATCCGCCGGCGAGCTTCGTCTTACCCCCGCCCGTCACCGACCCGGTGAACGTGCCGTCTACCAGGTATTCGCGGGACGCCGGCGAACCCGTCAGCGGCGCCACCGGCTCCATGGACTCGTTGCTGCCCTGCACCGTCAAAGTCCAACCATCGGGGGTGGTCAAAACGCCCGGGGGCGCGGACGGCACGGGCCCGTTCGGGCCGCCCGGCGGCGGGGGCGGCGGGGCTCCGGGGTCGGCAGCGGGCTGCACCGCGGGATCGGGCGGCGGGTCCGCCATCGCCAGCGGGACGCTCCCAGCCGGGACCAGCATGCAAGTGGCGGCCAGGATGGCAAAACGATTCAACATGTCGCGTTGGCGCCCTCTCGTCGTCCGTATCCCTACGGGATCTGTCCCGTAAAATGATTGATTGGTCGGGTGTCGAAACGGTAAACGGACCGACAACAGTTCACACCTGATACCCATCCACTAAGCGTCCGCTGATCTGGCATGCGCCGGTGTTCGTCCTGTGGCACACTATCTCCCGCACCGACGCGCGTTGGTGCGAATTGCCGAATTTCGAGACATGCGATGGATCGCTCTTCGGCACCAGTTGTTGGGGGCCCGTTCACTTTTGCGACAGGTGACCAATCGATCATCTCCCTCAACCCGACCTTGAGACCCCACGCTCGGAGGAAATCGACGATCCGGAAGGAAACGATGAGGTCATCACACGTTTGTGGGCTGACGTTGGCTAGTTCACTGATCGCCTTTGGCGTCGGGCTAGGCGTCGCCCCTAACGCGTCCGCCGACCCCAACGACACTGACCCGACCGACGCGTCCACTCCGCCACCGGCGGCGGCCGCCGTAACGAGTGCTGCGCCGGTCTCGGCGGACGCGGACCCCGCGGCCGTGGATGCCTGCAAGCAGTTCGCGGCCGCGCTGAATTTTGCCTCGACCAATTACGAGGATTTCGCCTATGACAGCGCCGGTGGCGGCAACAACGTGAATTACGACGATCCCAGTGTTGCCAACGACAACGTCGTCGGTAGGACCGCGCTGAGGCAAGCGGCCGCGGCCGCGATGCAGGCGTCGGCCACACCGGGCCTGCAGCCGGAGATCGCGACGCCGATGCAGACGTGGTCAATGCACGCCACCAAGCTCCTGTTGGTCATGGGCCTTCGCGGCGGCGGCGACGCCCTCAATTCGACGGCAACCGACATGAACACCGACGCCCACAATGCCCAAATGGCTTGCGCCCAAGCCGGTACCCACGCCTAACAGGACCTGGGTCTCAGTAAGCCATTCCGTCGCCCTGCGGGATCAAGACGTAGGGATCAGCCCCGCCCGACACCACGAAGGGATCAGGTCCCGTCCCGTATGGTGTTGGCGTAGAAGGCGAAGGACTTGGATTTGTACTCACCGTGTTCTGAGACGTTCCGACGGGCGTGAGGCTGACCGCACCGCCGATCGCGACCGCCGCCAATACCGGTGCGATGTAACGAGTTGTCGTCTTCACGGTTCCATCGTCCCGCCCGGGCAGACAGATGTCCTCACCGGTGACGCCCATTCGACATTGCTGCTAGCTGGAAACGCCTACAGCAGCTTTGACAGGAATGCCTGCGTCCGCTCGTGCTGCGGGTTGCTGAGTACTTCGCGCGGGTTGCCGCTTTCCACGATCACCCCGCCGTCCATGAAGACCAGTTGATCGGCAACTTCGCGAGCGAAGCCCATCTCGTGGGTGACCACCAGCATCGTGATGCCCTCCCCCGCCAACTTCTTCATCACACCCAGCACCTCGCCGACCAGCTCGGGATCCAGCGCCGACGTGGGCTCGTCGAACAGCATGAGCTTTGGATCCATTGCCAGTGCCCGCGCGATCGCGACCCGTTGCTGCTGGCCGCCGGACAGCTGCGCGGGATAGGCCTTGGCCTTGTCCGACAGACCGACCTGGTCGAGCAACTCCTTCGCGCGCGCCACGGCGGAGTCCCGCTTGGTCTTCTTGACGTGGATCGGCGCCTCGATGATGTTCTCCAGCGCGGTGCGGTGCGGGAACAGGTTGAAATGCTGGAAGACCATGCCGACCTCGCGACGCTGCCTGGCCGCATCGCGGGGCGGCAACTCATGCAGTTTGCCGCGAGCTTCGCGATAGCCGACCAACTCGCCATCGACGTAAAGCCGCCCTGCGCTGATGTTTTCCAGGTGGTTGATGCAGCGCAGGAACGTCGACTTTCCCGACCCCGATGGCCCGACGATGACCAACACCTGGCCCTTCTGGACCTTGAGCGTCACGCCCTTGAGCACCTTCAGCGCCCCGAAGTCCTTGCAGACCTGCTCGGCGAGAACCATCGGCGGTCGCGTGGTGTCGGTTGTGGTGGTCACGGGTGCGCCTCGCCCATCTGCGCAGCCGCCAGCGCCTCGAGTTGCTTCGACGTCAGCTTGCGCGAGATTCCCCGCGAGAAGTACCGCTCCAGGTAGTACTGCCCGACCATCAGCACGCTGGTGATCGCCAGGTACCAGGTCGCGGCGACGAGCAGCAGCGGGATGGGTTGGAAGATCACGCCGGAGATGTCGCGTGCACGACCATAAAGCTCGAGGCTGTAGGGCACCGCCGTCACCAGCGACGTCGTCTTCAGCATGCTGATCACTTCGTTGCCCGTCGGCGGAATGATCACCCGCATCGCCTGCGGAAGCACCGTCCGACCCATCGTCATCCACCACGACATGCCAAGCGCGGTTGACGCTTCGAACTGTCCTTCCGGCACCGAATTGATTCCCGCCCTGATGATCTCGGCCATGTACGCCGCTTCGTTCAAACCCAGCCCGACCGCCGCCAAGATGAAGCTGATCGACAGACCTTGCAAGTTGATGTGAAAGAACGTCGGCCCGAAGGGCACCCCCAGTTGGATGTTCTGGTACAGCGTCGGAAACAGCCCCCAGAACACCAACTGCACGTATACCGGTGTGCCGCGGAAGATCCACAGGTACACCCAGGCCACCGACTTGAACACCGGGTTGGGCGACAGCCGCATCACCGCCAGGATGACGCCGAGCACGACCCCCAGCACCATGGCCCAGATCGTCAGCTGAAGGGTGTTCCACGCCGCCGACGAAATCCGTTCGTCGAAAAGGTATTTCCGATACGTCGACCACCCATACGCCGCATTCGTCGCCGCGCCGTAGAGAAACAGCGCGACGAGCACAATGATGATGACCGCCGCCAGCCATCGCCATGGGTGCCGCAACGGGATAGCGTCGATGGCTGCCGGCGATGCGTCAGCGTTCATCGGCGTCAGCTGGTCGCGCCGTTGATGACAGGGTTGGTGATCATCCCGTTTTCGACGCCCCAGTTGGTCGCGATCGTCTTGTAATCACCGGTCTGCATGATGTGCTGCAGCGCCTTGAGCAGTGACTGGCCCAGCGGGGATCCCTTGGCCACCGGCCATCCGTACGGCGCGGAGTCGAAGATCTGTCCGGCCGCCTCGATCTTGCCGCCGCTTTGTTTGATCGCGTACGCGGTCACCGGCGAATCGGCCGACATCGCGTTGACCTTGCCAAGCACCAGCGCCGTGGTCGCGTCATCCTGTCGATCGAACTTCTGCTTGTTTATCGGCGGCTTGCCGGCCTTGACGCAAGCGTCGCTCTTCGCCGGGATTTCCTGGGTGTCCTGGATCGTGGTGGACTGCACCGCCACACTCAACCCGCACGCGTTGTTCGGGTCGATCGGCGCGCCCGGGCGCTGCGCCCACAACGTCCCCGCTGAGAAGTACGTGACGAAATCAACCGTCTGCTCCCGTTCTTTGGTATCCGTGAACGACGACATCCCGACGTCGTAGCTTCCACCCGTGGTCGACGGGATGATCTTGTCGAAGTCCGACTCGCGGTAATCAGGTCTCACCCCGAGGACGGATGCGACCGCATTCATCAGGTCCACATCGAATCCGACGATCTTGCCGCTGGGATCCTTGAATTCGTTGGGTGAGTACGGCACGTTGACGCCGACAATCAGTTTGCCGGACGACTTGATCTTGTCCGGCAACGTGTTCGCGATGTCGTCGACTTTTGCCGGCTTGACCGCCGTGGTGGGACTAGTCGACGTCCCTGAGCTCTCCGTGTTGCTCGCACAGCCCGCCAGCACGAGCGCCGTCGATGCAGCCACCGCGGCCGCTACGCGCCACCGACGTGATTTCCTCCGACCCTGTGGACACGCTCCAAGCACGATCGCCTCTTTCTTCGTCGGGCCGTCGACGTGCTGACGCTAACGACCGTGGATCCAACACGCACTGCCGGTATCCGAACAGTAATGATCTTTTAGACACGGCGCCGTGAAACCTCACCGGCGTCTTTGACCTTGTGAAACACTTCCGGACATGACGAACTCTGCAACTGAAAGTCCCCCGAGACTGCTGCCCCACCTGTGGAAATCCACTCTGCTCACCGGCCTGCTGTCGGTGATCCTCGGCGTCCTGGTGCTGGTATGGCCGGGAATCTCGCTCCTGGTGGCGGCTGTCCTCTTCGGCCTCTATTTGCTCGTATCCGGCATCGCGCAGGTGATCTTTGCGTTCACCCTGCATGTGCCGGCGGGCGGTCGCGTGCTGCTGTTCATCAGCGGGGCGGCCTCGCTGGTCCTGGCGGTCCTGGCGTTTCGCCACTTCGGCCAGGGCTTTGCGATCCTGTTGCTGGCCATCTGGATCGGCGTCGGCTTCATCTTCCGCGGCGTGGCGGAGACCGCTTCAGCCGTCAGCGACCACGGCGTCCCGGGTCGAGGCTGGCACATCTTCTTCGGCATCATCACCCTGATCGCGGGCATCGTGGTGATCGCGTGGCCGTTCGATTCCATCGTCACGCTGACCCTGGTCGTGGGCATCTGGCTGATCATCATCGGCGTGATGGAGATCGTCTCCGGCTTCGGCATCCGCCGGGCATCCAAGAAGGTCGATGAGATCAGAAGCACATCCCCATCCTAACGCTTATCTACTACACTGCGTCGTAGAGGTTCGGCCCGTACGTTCGGGAGATGGTGCAGATGGACGCACTTGACGTATCGCGGTGGCAGTTCGGGATCACCACCGTCTACCACTTCCTGTTCGTCCCGCTGACCATCGGCCTGGCGCCGATCATCGCCGCGATGCAGACCGCCTGGGTGATCACGGGCAACAACGCCTGGTACCGGCTGACGCGCTTTTTCGGCAAGCTGTTCCTGATCAACTTCGCTCTCGGTGTGGCGACCGGGATCGTGCAGGAATTCCAATTCGGCATGAACTGGAGCGAGTACTCGCGCTTCGTCGGCGATATCTTCGGCGCGCCGCTGGCCATGGAGGGGTTGGTCGCGTTCTTCTTCGAGTCGACGTTCATCGGCTTGTGGATCTTCGGATGGAACCGGCTGCCGCGACTGCTGCATCTGGCGTGCATTTGGATCGTCGCGATCGCGGTCAACATGTCGGCGTTCTTCATCATCGCGGCCAACTCCTTCATGCAGCATCCGGTCGGAGCGCGATACAACCCGCAGACCGGCCGGGCCGAGTTGACGAGCATCGTGGCGCTTTTCACGAACAACACTGCCGTCGCAGCATTCGAGCACGCGGTCGCCGGGTCCTTCCTGACTGCAGCCGCATTCGTCGCCGGAATCTGCGGGTGGTGGATGGTCCGCTCGCACCGCGCCAAAGGTGTCGACGGCAACGACGCGGCGACCATGTACCGGCCGGCGACGATCCTCGGTGCGCTCGTCGCGCTGGTGTCGGCCGTCGGCTTGTTCTTCACCGGCGACACGCAGGGCAAGCTGATGTTCCAGCAGCAGCCGATGAAGATGGCGTCCGCCGAATCGTTGTGCCACACCGAGACCGACCCCAACTTCTCGATTCTGACAGTGGGCACCCACAACAACTGCGACAGCGTCACGCATGTGATCCAGGTGCCCTATGTTCTACCGTTCCTCGCGGAGGGCAAGATTTCCGGCGTCACGCTGCAAGGCGTCAAAAACATCCAGCAGCAGGACCAGATACGCTTCGGCCCAGGTGATTACCGGCCCAACCTGTTCGTCACGTACTGGGCGTTCCGGATGATGATCGGTCTGCTGGCGATCCCCGTCCTGTTCGCGCTCGTCGCGCTCTGGATGACCCGCGGCGGGCGGATTCCGAACCAACGCTGGTTCTCCTGGTTCGCATTGCTGACGATCCCGATGCCGTTTCTTGCCAACAGCGCCGGCTGGGTGTTCACCGAGATGGGCAGGCAACCCTGGATCGTGGCGCCGAATCCCACCGGGGATCAGATGGTGCGGCTGACCGTTGAGCAAGGTGTGTCCGATAACAGTGCGGCCATCGTGGTGCTTTCGCTGATCGTCTTCACGCTCATCTACGCCGTCCTGGCAGTGATCTGGTTCGGGTTGATGCGCCGCTACGTCATCAAAGGCCCGCAAGAACACGACGCCGAACCCGCGCCCCCTGCCCCACCGGGAGACGCCGAGGTCGCGCCGCTGTCATTCGCGTACTGAGCGGAGGTGTCACGTGGGACTTCAGGAATTCTGGTTCATCATCCTCGCGGTCTTGTTCCTCGGCTTCTTCATCCTCGAGGGTTTCGACTTCGGGGTCGGCATGCTGATGGCGCCGCTCGGCCGGATCGGCGACGGCGATCCGGAGGCGCGACGCCGCGCGGTGCTCAACACCATCGGCCCGGTCTGGGACGGCAACGAGGTCTGGCTGATCACCGCGGGTGGGGCGATGTTCGCGGCGTTCCCGAACATGTACGCCACTGTGTTCTCGTCGCTGTACCTGCCGCTGCTGGTGATCCTGTTCGGGATGATCCTGCGCGTCGTCGCGATCGAGTGGCGTGGGAAGATCGACGATCAAACATGGCGGCGGTGGGCCGACGTCGGAATCGCCCTTGGCTCATGGCTTCCCGCCGTCCTGTGGGGTGTCGCGTTCGCGATCCTGGTGCGCGGCCTGCCCGTCGACGCCAATCACCACGTCCACTTGTCGATCGGCGACGTGCTCAACGCCTACACCCTGCTCGGTGGTCTGGCGACGGCCGGCTTGTTCTTGTTCCACGGGTCAGTGTTCTTGGCGCTCAAGACATCCGGAGCCGTTCATTCCGACGCATTCCGGTTCGCGGTCGCACTCTCGTTACCGGTGACGGCGCTCGTCGGCGGGTTCGGGCTGTGGACGCAACTTGCCTACGGCAAGGCCTGGACCTGGTGGCTGCTGGCCGCGGCCGTCGTCGCACAACTCGTTGCCGTCGCACTGGTGTGGCGGCGCCGCCACGAAGGCTGGGCGTTCTTCGCCACGACGATCGTCGTCGCGGCGGTCGTGGTGCTGTTGTTCGGGGCGCTGTACCCGAACCTCGTGCCCTCCACGCTGAACCCGGCCTGGAGCGTGACGATCTACAACGCGTCCTCGAGCCACTACACCCTGGTGATCATGACGTGGGCGGCGTTGATCTTCGCCCCGCTCGTGATCGCCTACCAGGCCTGGACGTATTGGGTGTTCCGGCATCGCATCTCGGCGGAAGGCATACCCGCGTCCGCTGGATTGGCGAGGCGCACTTGAGGCTTTGGCAGGCATCCGCCGCGGTCCGCCGCTATCTGATCGCCGCGGTGGCCTGTGGCGTGCTGATCGCGGGCGCCACGATCGGCTCGGCCATCGTGCTGGCCCACATTGTCGCCGGGGTCATCACGGATCCGGCCACCCGGGCACTCAGCCGATGGACCTTGCCGCTGGCCATCCTGGCCGCGCTGTGGTGCTCCCGCACGCTGGGCCAATGGCTTCAGGCCCGTCTCGCCCAGCACGGTGCCACAGCGGTGATCGGCGACCTCGGCGGCCAGGTGCTGCACAGGGTGACCACGCTGCCGCCGCGTGAACTCGCCGAACACCGCGACGAGGCGGCCGCGATCGTCACCCGTGGACTTGACGGACTGCGGCCCTACTTCACCGCCTACCTGCCGGCGCTCTTCGTGGCCGCCATCCTGACCCCCGCCACCGTGGTCGCGATCGCCTGCGTCGACCTGAAGTCGGCGGCCATCGTGATGATCACGTTGCCGCTTATCCCGATATTCATGGTGCTGATAGGCCTCACGACGCGCGACCGGTCCGCGGCGGCACTCAAAGCCGTGACTACGCTTCAGGCCCGGCTGCTCGATCTGGTCGCCGGTCTGCCCACGCTGCGGGCCATGGGCCGGGCCGGCGGCTCGGCCGTGCGGATCGCGGAACTGTCCGCGGCACACCGGCGCTCGACGATGGCCACGCTTCGGATCGCGTTCCTGTCCGCGCTCGTCCTCGAATTGCTGGCCACGCTGGGCGTCGCACTGGTCGCCGTCGGCATTGGCCTGCGCCTCGTGTTCGGCGACATGACCCTTGCCGCCGGCCTGACGGCACTTCTGTTGGCGCCGGAGGTGTTCTGGCCGCTTCGCCGCGTCGGTATCGCGTTCCACGCCGCCCAGGACGGAAAGACTGCGGCCGGCAAGGCTTTCGCGCTCATCGACATCGCGCCGAAGCAGCATGTCGGCACGCGTAACTTGACCGCCAAAGGTGCCGTCATACAGATCGACGGGCTCAGCGTCACCGGGCGCGACGGGCCTCGCCCCGAATCACTTAGTGCCGTTATCGAACCGGGTCATGTCACGGTGCTGACCGGACCCAACGGCTCGGGGAAAAGCACCACTCTGCACGCAATTGCGGGACTCACCACTCCCACGTCCGGCCGCGTCACAATCGGGGGCGTCGATGTCGGCGATCTCGATCTGATGGCATGGTGGCGGCAACTGGTGTGGCTTCCGCAGCGGCCGGTGATCCTTCCGGGGACCGTTCGCGAGAACCTGGAGCTTTTCGGGCCACTCGCCGATGTTGAGGCTGCCTGCAGAGCAGGCGCTTTCGATGAGGTGTTGGCCCGCTTGCCTGACGGCCTGCGGACGATGCTGGGCCGCGGCGGCGTCGGCTTGTCGCTCGGCGAGCGGCAGCGGCTGGGTCTGGCCCGCGCACTGGGCTCGTCGGCGCCGGTCTTGCTACTAGACGAACCCACCGCGCATCTCGACGAGGGGAACGAGTCGCGGGTATTGCGTGCGATCGTCGACCGTGCCCGCTCCGGCGCCACCGTGCTGGTGGTCGGTCATCGCGAGCCCGTGCTGGCCATTGGGGACGCGGTTGTTCGGGTGGAGCGCTGTGAGCATGCGCTCGTCTGATCCGCTTTCTGTCGCGCCGGCCCTGCTGCGCTCGCGCGCTCGCAGGCTTCTGCTGGCGATCGCACTGGGGGCGCTGTCGCTGGGCAGCGGTCTGGCGCTGGCCGGGCTGTCGGCCTGGTTGATCACCAGGGCCTGGCAGATGCCGCCGGTGCTTGATCTCACCGTGGCGGTGGTCGCGGTACGGGCGCTGGGCATTTCGCGCGGCGTGCTGCACTACTGCGAACGGCTGGCGTCGCACGACACGGCGCTGCGGGCAGCCGCCTCTGCCCGCGAACGTGTCTACGCGCGCCTGGCCAACGGCCCGATCGACGCCGCGATGCGGCTGCGCAGCGGTGAACTGGTGGCCCGGGTCGGGTCCGACGTCGACGAACTGTCCGACGTGCTCGTCCGCACGGCGCTGCCCGTCGGCGTCGCCGCGGTACTCTCCGTCGCCGCGACCGCCGTCATCGGCGCTATTTCGCCCATGGCCGGCACAGCGCTGGCGGCATGCCTGATCGCGGCGGGAATCGTCGGACCGTGGCTAGCCGCCCGGGCCTCAAACGCTCAGGAAATGACTGCCGCCCAACACCATTCCGGTCGCGACATCGCGACGATGACCGCGCTCGAGCACGCACCCGAACTCCGTGTCGGCGGTCGGCTCGACGACGTCGTTTCCGAATCACTACACCACCAACGCGGTTGGGGGTGTGCGGCAGACCGGGCAGCCCGACCCGCCGCGGTCGCATCGGCCGTGCCCGTCGCGGCGATCGGGATCAGCGTAATGGGTGCGGTCATCGCAGGAATCGGACTGGCCGGCACCGTCGCGCCCACCACCCTGGCCGTGCTGATGCTGTTGCCTCTGTCGGCGTTCGAAGCGACCACGGCATTGCCCTCCGCAGCGGTCACCCTGACGCGCGCCCGGCACTCCGCAAGGCGACTTGCCGAGCTGACAGATCCGGCGGCGCTGCGCCCGCGACCGTCAGCACCCGTCGCTGTGAACCTGCGGCCCGGCGCGCGGATCTCGATCACCGGGCCCAGCGGCTCCGGCAAGACCACCCTGCTGATGGACCTCGCCAGATCGCGTTCCGACGCAGGCTTTTTCGCCGAAGATGCGCACCTGTTCGCCACGACTGTGCGTGACAACCTGTTGGTGGCCCGCGGCGACTGCGATGACGACGAGCTGCGCGACGCGCTGCAGCGGGTCGGCATGGGCCCTTGGCTGACGGGCCTGCCCAATGGTCTGTCGACGGTGCTGACCGGCGGTGCCGAAGCCGTGTCTGCCGGCCAGCGGCGCCGCTTATTGCTGGCACGGGCACTGATCTCACCGTTTCCGATCGTGTTGCTTGACGAACCCACCGAGCACCTCGACGCGGCCGACGGCGCATCGATGCTGCGCGAATTACTCGCTTCTGTGAACGGTCTCTTCCACACGGACCGGACCGTCGTCGTCGCCACGCACCATCTGTCGTGCGCCGGGCGGTACATTGAGATCCATGACTGAACCGTCGGACAAGCCGCCAAGCCCGTCGGGATCACCCCAAACGCCGCCACCGATGCCTCCCCCGCCGCCATATCCATATCCGCCAGGCCCATATCCCGGCGCCGGCTACCCACCGCCGCCACCTCAGCCGTACTCAGGCTGGGCACCGCCGCCCACAGGACCCAGGAACGGCCTCGGCATAGCGGCGCTGGTGATCGCGATCATCGGCTTGGTTCTGTGCGAGACCGTTGTCGGCGGCATCATCCTCGGCATTGTGGCCGTCGTGATCGGATTCGTGGCTCATGGCCGGGTCAGGCGTGGTGAGGCGAACAATGGCGGTGTGGCGATCGCCGGAATTGTGCTCGGCTTCATCGCCCTGGTGGCCGGGGTGGTGTTTATCTTCATCTGGGTCGGGGTCTTCAAGCAGATCGGCGGCGGCACCTACTTCGACTGCGTCAAGAACGCCGGCAACGACCAGGCGAAGATCCAGCAGTGTGCCGACCAATTCAGACACCACATCGAGAATCAGTTCAGCGTTACGTTGACGCCGTCGCCCTAGATGTGGCGCCGGCGCGGCATGAACTCCAGCGACAGCAGCACGACCAGAGCATGCGGAATGTGCTGCACGGACAGCAGCGCGTAGCGATTACCGCCCAGCGAGTGGAACTTCCGCAGATAGCGGTAGAGCGACTCAAGCGCGATCAGCGGATCGAGAAGATGTATCGCGGCGTGGAAGAAACTTTGGACGAAGCCTCGATCCTTGGCCATAAAGATGTCGGGGAACGCTGCGAACGACAGTGAGAGCCGTTGCCCGCCAAGCGCCTTGGCCTCGTGGATCATGTCGACGGACAGCCGCTCGTCGATTCCGTTGGGCGCCCCCGGGCGCCGCCACGGCACATCCAGCGTGACGTCGTCGCCGCCGCCTGCGGTCGCATACCGGTGGAAGCCCTGGACCCGGCCGGACCGGTCGCGCGCGATGATCAGGTTGATGCCTGGGTAGCGGCGCTCGAGTGCGCCGTCGAGCATCATCGAGAATCCGCGCTCGAAGTGTGCGCCACTGTGGGAGGCATACAACACTTCGGCGAGCTCGGCCTGCAGCGAGTCGTCGATCTCCTGCTCGGCGACCACCTCGGTGGTGATACCGAAGTTGTGGGTGCGCTGCACCGCCTGGCGCAAATTGCGGTATTTCCGCCCCGCCATGTCGAACCGCTGCACATCGATGACGACGTCGCGACCGATCGGCACGAGCATCATGGACTGGCCGATCACTGCCTCGTTCTGCCACAACGGCAGCCGATCTTCGCTGCAGCCGAGCACCATGATGCGCCAGCCCCTGCTGTGGCACATCGCCATGAAGTCGGCCACCAGCTCGGGGAACCGCGTCTCGTCGCCGAGCGGGTCCCCGCCGACCACCGCAAATCCCATGCGGGTGCGGTACGCGATCGCCGCGGTGCCGTCGGCGTTGAAGTGGAAGCTCCTCAACGACTGCATCGCAAACGGCGCCAGCGCATCACCTCTGGTCGCGTTCACCAGCGCCCAAACTCTGGGCAGCGCCTCCGGCTCCGGCGACGACGTCGTCGGCCACATCAAAACCAGGCCGGCTGCGGCGATGAGCACATCGCCGAGCAGGTCAAACGACAACACCCGCGCCCCCAGGCCCACCAACAACACCACCATCGCCGCCGATGCATGCGCGGCCGTCACCGGTCGGCCGAGGAAGATGCCGCGCGCGATCAGAGCCACGGCGGCGAGGATCGTCACAGACCACGCCAACCGCCCAGCGGCGTGCCAGTTCGCGTGGTGGTGATCGCGGGCCAGCAACACCACAAGCCAACAGAAAACACTCAGAACCGCGAGCGCGCCGATCCAGCGCGCCGCGGGCGAGTCGACGTTGACAACGACGCGTTCGCGAGCCCGGACCCTGGCGACCTTCACGGGCGGCTCCGTCATCCGATAAACATTACGCCTAGTCAGCGGCGAGAAGCGGGAAAGTACTTCACGATTCCTTCCTGCACCACCGTTGCCATCAACCGGCCGCCACGGTCGAAAAAGTGGCCGGTGCCCAGTGCGCGCGAATCCGCGGCAACCGGCGACTGCGTGGAGTACAGCAACCAGTCATCAAAATTGACCTGGCGGTGAAACCACACCGAGTGGTTGACCGTGACAGCGAAAATCCTGTCAAATCCCCACGACAAGCCATGCGTGGTGATGATCGAGTCCAGCAGCGTGGTGTCCGAGGAGTACACCATCGCCGCGGTGTGCAGCAGCGGGTCGTCGGGCAGCGTGCCGTCGGCTTTCAGCCACACCCGGTTGTAGTTCAGCCTTTGGCCTTTGTCGCGCATGATCCACGCCGGATCGTTGACATATCGCCACTCGATCGGCCGCAGCGCATTGACAAACTGGGGCACCACTTTCTCATACCCGCGCAGCAGGTCGTCGATGGGCGAAAGCGTTGTGGGATCGGCCACATCTGGGGCCTTGACGTTGTGCTCGAGCCCGTGTCCACCGGACAGATACGACACCATCGCCGACGACAGGAGCTTGCCGTCCTGCATCGCGTCGACGCGGCGGTTGGCGAAGCGACGCTCGTCGCGCAGCCGGACCACGTGGTACTCCAGGTCCTTCTTCGGGTCGCCCCCGCTGATGAAGTGCACGGTCAGCGCGGCGGGGGGGCAATCGTGCGTGATGGTCCGCGTCGCGGCCACCAGCGACTGGGCCATCATCTGGCCGCCGAACGTGCGGGTGGGAGTCTTGGTGGGATGGGAGCCGATGAACAGGTCGTCGTCGGCACGGTTCAGGTCGAGCGTCGCGAGCAACTGCTCGAAATCCGACAAACGTCCCCCTAGTGGTCGTCCTCCCCGATCCGGTGCACGTGGATCAGGTTGGTCGAGCCTACTGTGCCCGGCGGAGCACCCGCGACGATGACCACCAAGTCGCCCCGACGGTAGCGGCCGAGCTCGAGCAGCGACTTGTCCACCTGCCGGATCATTCCATCGGTGGTTTGCATGTGCGGCACGATGAACGTCTCGGTGCCCCAGGTCAGCGCCAACTGGCTGCGAACCTCCGGCAGCGCCGTGAATGCCAGGAGCGGCAGGGGGGTGTGCAGCCGGGCTAGCCGGCGCACGGTGTCGCCGGATTGGGTGAAGGCCACCAGCGCCTTGGCGTCCAACCGTTCGCCGATGTCGCGCGCCGCATACGAGATGACGCCGCGTTTGGTGCGCGGCACGTGAGCCAGCGGCGGGGCCGCGGTGGAATTCTGCTCCACCGCGGTGATGATGCGGGCCATCGTGCGGACGGCCTCAAGGGGGAACTTGCCGACGGACGTCTCGCCGGACAGCATCGCCGCGTCGGCCCCGTCGAGCACCGCGTTCGCGACGTCGGACGCTTCAGCCCGGGTGGGCCGCGGGTGCTCGATCATCGAATCCAGCATCTGGGTCGCGACGATCACCGGTTTCGCGTTCTCCCTGGCCATTTGGATGGCCCGCTTTTGCACCAGCGGCACCTCTTCGAGCGGCAGTTCGACGCCGAGGTCGCCGCGGGCGACCATCACCGCATCGAAGGCCAGCACGATTGCTTCCAGGTTGTCGATGGCCTCGGGTTTCTCGAGCTTGGCGATCACCGGGACCCGGCGGCCGACCCGGTCCATCACCTCGTGCACGAGTTCGACGTCGGCAGGTGACCGGACGAACGACAACGCCACGAGGTCGACACCGAGGCGAAGCGCGAACTCCAGATCCTCGACGTCTTTCTCCGACAGGGGCGGCGCCGACACGGTCATGCCTGGCAGCGACAGGCCTTTGTTGTTGGAGATCGGGCCGCCCTCGGTGACGGTGGCGACGACGTCCTCACCGTCGATGTGCTCGACCACCAATTCGAGATTGCCGTCGTCGACGAGCAGCCGGTCGCCGGGTTGCGCATCGTGGGGCAGCTGCTTGTAGGTGGTGGACACCCGGTCGTGCGTGCCCTCGACGTCCTCGATGGTGATGCGGACGACGTCACCGTTGTTCCAGTAGCTGGACCCGTTCGCGAACCGGCCCAGCCGAATCTTGGGCCCCTGCAGATCGGCCAGCACGCCGACGGCGTGGCCGGTGATGTCGGAGGCGGAGCGGACTCTGTCGTAGGCGGCTTTGTGGTCGGCGTGCTCGCCGTGGCTCATGTTGAGCCTGGCGACGTCCATGCCGGCCTCGACCAGTGCCCGGACCTTGTCATCGGTGCTGGTCGCGGGCCCGAGGGTGCAGACGATCTTGCCGCGTCTAGTCACGAATTCCGAGCATAGTCGCGGCGAGAGGCCTTTACACGACGGCGAGCGGCAGCGCTGTCGGACGAACTGGCTCAGGCAAATCCGACTCGCCCATCAGGTACGTGTCGACCGCGTGCGCGGCGCTGCGGCCCTCCGCTATCGCCCACACGACGAGCGATGCGCCGCGGTGCGCGTCACCGCACACGAACACTCCGGGCGCGGCGGTCTGCCAGTCGGATCCGCACGACAGGGCGCCGCGGCGGTTGAGCTCCAGACCCAGACCGTCCAGCAGCGGCAGGTGCTCGACGCCGTCAAATCCGATGGCCAGCAAGGCCAGGTCGCATGGCAGCTCGAGGCTCCCGCCGACCGGGGTGATGACGCGGCGGCCGTCGGCGTCGCGGGTGACGCGCACCTCGGCGATCTCGATGGCCCGCAGATTGCCGTCTTCGTCGCCGAGGAACCGCTGCACCGCCACCTCGTAGTGCCGGTGCCCACCTTCGGCATGAGCCGGCGAGGTGCGCAGCACCAGCGGCCACGTCGGCCACGGCGACAACGACTCGTCGCGGACTTCCGGCGGTTCAGGGTTGTAGTCGAGCTGGGTGACCGAGGCAGCGCCTTGCCGATGCGCAGTGCCCAGGCAGTCCGCACCGGTGTCGCCGCCGCCGATGATCACCACGTGCTTGCCCTTCGCGCTGATCGGCGACGGTCCGTCACCTTCGCATTCCCGGTTAGCGGGCACTAGATGTTCCATCGCCAGGTGCACGCCGTTGAGGTGCCGCCCTTGCACGTCATAGTCGCGTGCGCGCAGCGCGCCGACGGCCAGCACCACGGCCTCGTGCTGTGCGCGCAGCGCTTCGACGCAAATGTCGACACCGACCTCGCAGTCGGTGACGAATCGCGTTCCCTCGGCCCGCATCTGGGCCAGCCGCTGATTGAGGATGGATTTCTCCATCTTGTATTCGGGGATGCCGTAGCGCAGGAGGCCGCCGAGTCGGTCGTCGCGCTCGCACACCGTGACGTGGTGGCCGGCGCGGGTAAGTTGTTGCGCGGCAGCCAGACCCGCAGGGCCCGAGCCCACGATCGCGACGCTCTTGGCGGTGCCGATCGCCGCGGGCTGGGGTTCGACGCAGCCCGTCATCCACGCGTGGTCGGCGATCGTCTGCTCGATGCGCTTGATCGTGACGCTGCCGCCGGTCTTCTCCTCGCCGATCGACAGCACGCAGGCCGCCTCGCACGGCGCCGGGCAGAGCCGGCCGGTGAACTCCGGGAAGTTGTTGGTGGCGTGCAGCCGCTCGCTGGCCGCGTCCCAGCGGCCCCGTCGCACCAGGTCGTTCCACTCGGGGATCAGGTTTCCGAGCGGACATCCGGCGGTTCCGGAGTGGCAGAACGGGATTCCGCAGTCCATGCAGCGACGCGCCTGCTGCGACACCTCGCCGGCGCGCTGCTGTGGATTCTGGCGTTCGTAGACCTCGCGCCAGTCGCCGACCCGTTCGTCCACCGGCCGCTTGGCGGCGTCAACCTTTGGCACCTTCAGAAAGCCAGTCGGATCAGCCACGGGATGCCTCCATGATCGCCGTGTCGACGTCACGCCCTTCCGCCTTGGCCATCCGCGTTGCCTGCAGCACCCGCTGATAGTCGGTGGGCATGATCTTAATGAATTGCGCGCTGCGCCTCGGCCAGTCGGACAACACGGATTTGGCGACGGTGCTGCCGGTGTACTGGGCGTGCTTGGCCACCACCTCGTGCAGCCACACCAGGTCCTCGTCCTCGAGGCATTGCAGCTCCACCATCGCGGTGTTGACCCTGTCGGGGTCCAGGCCAAGCACGTAGGCGATGCCTCCGGACATGCCAGCCGCCACGTTGCGTCCGGTAGGGCCGAGGATCACGACGCGGCCGCCCGTCATGTACTCGCAGGCGTGGTCGCCGACGCCTTCGGTGACGGCCAGCGCGCCGGAGTTGCGGGCGCAGAACCGTTCACCGACGCGGCCGCGGAGGTACCCCTCGCCGGATGTCGCGCCGTACAGCAGCGTGTTACCGGCGATGACGTTGTCCTCGGGCAGGAACAGTACGTCGTCCGGCGGTCGGACGATCACCCGCCCGCCCGAAAGACCCTTGCCGACGTAGTCGTTGGCGTCACCGGTCAAGTCCAGCGTGATGCCCGGCGGCAGGAATGCGCCGATCGACTGGCCCGCCGAGCCGGTCAGCTTGACGTGGATCGTTTCGTCGGGGAGCCCCTGCGCGCCGTAGCGGCGGGTGACCTCCGCACCGAGCAGGGTGCCGACGGTCCGGTTGACGTTGCGCACAGGCAATTCCAAACGCACGGGGTGTGCGTCTTCTAGCGCCCCCTCCGCCAACGCAATGATCGTCTGGTCCAGCACCTGGTCCAGCGCGTGATATTGCTCGCGCAGCTTGCGTCGCTGCGTCAGCCGGCCGCCGTGCGCGTCGGTCGGCATCGCGAACATCGGCGTGAGGTCCAGGCCCTGGCTCTTCCAGTGCGCGACACCTTTCGCCGTGTCGAGCACCTCGGCGCGGCCGACCGCTTCGTCGATGCTGCGGAAGCCGAGCTCGGCCAGGTAGCGGCGCACGTCTTCGGCGATGAAGCGAAAGAAGTTCTCGACGAACTCCGGCTTGCCGTTGAACCTCGCTCGTAGCTCGGGGTTCTGGGTCGCGACGCCGACCGGGCAGGTGTCGAGGTGACAGACCCGCATCATGATGCAGCCGGCTACGATCAATGGCGCGGTGGAGAACCCGTACTCCTCGGCACCGAGCAGCGTAGCCACCATGACGTCGCGTGCGGTGCGCATGCCGCCGTCGGCCTGGACGGTGATGCGGTCGCGTAACCCGTTGAGCACCAATGTCTGCTGTGTGTCGGCCAGTCCGATCTCCCACGGCGCTCCGGCGTGCTTGAGCGAGGTCAGCGGCGCCGCGCCGGTGCCGCCGTCGTGGCCCGAGATCAACACGACGTCGGCGTGCGCCTTGGATACCCCGGCCGCCACGGTGCCGACACCGACGGAGCTCACGAGCTTGACGTGGATGCGGGCCTTGTCGTTGGCGTTCTTGAGGTCGTGGATCAGCTGCGCGAGATCCTCGATCGAGTAGATGTCATGGTGCGGGGGCGGCGAGATGAGGCCGACTCCGGGCGTGGAGTGCCGGGTCTTGGCGATGTTCGGATACACCTTGAATCCGGGGAGTTGGCCGCCCTCGCCGGGTTTGGCGCCTTGGGCCATTTTGATCTGGATGTCCGTGGCGTTGACCAGGTAGTCGCTGGTGACGCCGAACCGGCCGGAGGCCACCTGCTTGACAGCGCTGCGCCGTTTCGGGTCATAGAGGCGGCCGACGTCTTCACCGCCTTCCCCCGAATTGGAGCGGCCGCCGATGTTGTTCATCGCGATCGCCATGGTCTCGTGCGCTTCGGCCGAGATCGAGCCATAGCTCATCGCGCCGGTGTTGAAGCGGCTGCAGATCGATTCGACGGATTCGACCTCCTCGAGCGGCACCGGAGGCCGCAGGCCCTCCTTGAACTCGAACAGGCCACGCAGCGTGCCACCTTCGCGTGAAAGGCGGTCGACCTCGTTGGTGTACTGCTTGAAGATCTCGTATCGCTTGGTGCGGGTCGAATGCTGCAGCAGGAAAACGGTTTCCGGGGTAAACAGATGCAGCTCGCCCTCGCGGCGGAACGCGTACTCGCCGCCGACTTCCAGCCGGCGGTGCACCAGCTCGGTGGGGTTGTCGGGGTAGGCGCGGCGGTGCCGTCGCCTCACTTCTTCGGCGATGACGTCCAACCCGACGCCGCCGATCTGGCTCGAGGTGCCGGTGAAGTACTCGTCGACCACCGCGCGGTCCAGGCCGATGGCCTCGAAACCCTGTGCGGCCGTGTAAGAGGCGACGGTGGAAATCCCCATCTTGCTCATCACCTTCATCACGCCCTTGCCGAGCGCTCTGAGGTAGTTACGGACGGCTGCTGCGCATTCGATGCCGGTCAGCTCGCCCTCGCGGATCAGGTCCTCGATCGACTCGAAGGCAAGGTACGGGTTCACCGCCGCTGCGCCGAAGCCGATCAGCATCGCGATGTGGTGCACCTCGCGCGCGTCGCCGGTCTCGACGACCAGTGCGACGTTGGTGCGTTCCTTCGTGCGCACCAGGTGGTGGTGCACAGCCGAGACAGCTAGCAGCGACGGGATCGGCGCTTTGGTGTGATCGGAGTCGCGGTCGGAGATGACGAGAGTTCGCGCACCGTTGGCGATCGCCTCGCTGGCGCGCGCCCTGAGGTCGTCGAGCGCGTCGGCCAGGCCCTCGCCGCCACGCTCAACCTCGTAGAGCGCCCGCAGCACTTTGGCTTTCAGGCCCGGGTGGTCCCCGTCGTCGTTGATATGGACGATCTTGTTCAGTTCGTCGTTGTCGAGAACAGGCCAGTCGAGGACGATCTGGCGGCACGACGCTGCGCTCGGTTCGAGCAGGTTTTGCTCGGGTCCCATGACGCGAGCCATCGAGGTGACGATCTCCTCGCGAATGGCGTCCAGCGGCGGGTTGGTCACCTGGGCGAACAGTTCGACGAAGTAGTCGTAGAGCAACCGCGGCCGCTGAGACAGCACGGCGGTTGGGGTGTCGGTGCCCATTGATCCCAAGGGCTCGGCACCCGAGGCCGCCATCGGTGTGAGCAGGATGCGGAGTTCTTCTTCGGTGTAGCCGAAGGCGATCTGGCGGCGGACCACCGATTCGTGGTTGGGCTGGAACCGACCGCGGTCGGGCAGTGCCTTGAGGTCGAGGAGACCCGAATGGATCCACTCGCCGTATGGATGTGCTTGAGCCAGTCCGTCTTTGATCTCGTCGTCGGTTACGATGCGGCCCTGCCCCGTGTCGATGAGGAACATCTTGCCTGGCTCGAGCCGGCCCTTGGCCACGATCTGGCCCGATGGCACGTCCAGCACGCCGCTCTCGCTGGCGAGAATGACGCGGTCGTCGATCGTGCGCCACCACCGGCCCGGCCGTAACCCGTTGCGGTCCAACACGGCTCCGACGATCGTGCCGTCGGTGAAGGTGACGCAGGCGGGACCGTCCCAGGGCTCCATTACGGAGGCGTGGAACCGGCTGAACGCCCGCCGGGCCGGGTCCATTGTGGCGTTGTTCTCCCACGCCTCGGGGATCATCATCATGACCGCGTGCGGGAGGCTGCAGCCACCGAGGTGGAGGAGTTCGAGGACTTGGTCGAAAGAGGCGGAGTCCGACGAGTCCGGTGTGCAGATGGGAAACAGCCGGCCCAGGTCGCCGGGAATCCGGGAGCTGGCGAGCATCGCCTCGCGGGCATGCATGCGGTTGCGATTGCCACGCACCGTGTTGATCTCGCCGTTGTGCGCGATCAGGCGGAACGGGTGCGCGAGCGGCCAGGACGGAAAGGTGTTGGTGGAGAAACGGCTGTGCACGATCGCGATTGCGCTCATGCAGCGCTCGTCGCGCAGGTCGGCGAAGTATTGCGGCAGCTGCACCGTAGTGAGCATGCCTTTGTAGACGATAGTGCGGCTCGACAGCGACGGGAAGTAAACGTCGGCGGCCGCCTCGGCGCGCTTGCGGAGGGGGTAGACGCGACGGTCGAGGTCGATGCCGCCCGCTCGCACGCGGTCGTGCTCGGGCGCGGCGACGAACAGTTGCGCCATGTACGGCATGCAGCTCAATGCCGTCATCCCGACTTCGGCGCCGTCCGGATCCACTGGCAGCTCGCGCCATCCGAGCACGTGGAGGCCTTCCTCGGCGGCGATGGCCTCGACCCGCGACCTGGCCGCTGCGCGAGCGATCGGGTCTTGGGGCATGAAACTGAGTCCGGTGGCGTAGGTGTTGCAGCCGTCCGCCGTGGGTGGCGGAAGCACGAAATCGACTACCGCTTCGAACAATTCGACGGGAAGTTGAAGCAGCACGCCGGCGCCGTCCCCGCTGTTCGGTTCGGCGCCGGCGGCACCGCGATGGTCGAGGTGCTCGAGCGCGACGAGGCCGTCGACGACGATCGCGTGCGACCGCCGGCCCCGGATGTCGGTGACCATGGCGACGCCGCATGAGTCCTTCTCTTGCGACGGGTCATACAAACCCTGGGCATTGGGCACTGTCGAAAACAGCACTTTCACATACCTCCGCAATCGGAATGCGGCAGGGGCTGAACCTCGAGAATTTGGTGGGGTTCTGGGCCGCAGTCTGACGGATCTTGTCCGGGACTGCATCGGCCCGAGATTTGGGGCGTACAGCGTTGTCCGCGCCGACTTGCCAGTGTATCAGCGGCGTCGCGGAACTACCCGGGGTAAATGGTCGGGACCAGCGGAAAGCCAGGCATATTGCGAACGATGGTCCATATCAAAGCAGCTGCGGCGACCACGATGTATATGACCCGCGTCACCGGCGGCTTTCCGGTGCGGCGGCGCCACAGAACCCAGGCGAGCAACGCGGGGATGCCGACTAGGAGGAACACGTTGTCGACCACCGCTGCGGACATGTTGCCGTGCAGGAGATCGTGCGTCATACGAAGGCCGCCGCACGCCGGACAGTTCCAGCCGGTGAGCAGCTTGAACGGGCAGGGCGGAAAGAGGGAGTCAGGACGATGGGGGTCGACGACGCCGACATACGTCAGGGCGCCGAGCGCTACTGCGCCGGTTCCCGCGGAGGCGTAGATCCTGCGACGGCTGGTGAGCCCGGTGCTAGGTTCCATCGCGCAGCGGACGACCCTGCGGGTCCCGCACTTTGTCGGTGAGGATGAGCACCGCGTCGACGATGCCCCAGACGACGGCTCCGATACCGCATGTCACGAAGCCGACGATCAGCTGGGCGACGCCGAGACCGACGTAACCAAGGTAGATCCTGCCGATGCCGACGATGCCGAGTAGACCCAGAAGCTGAAGAAGCCCGGCGACGACCTTGGAACTGTCGGAGAGCGGTTCGCCGGTCAGTGGATGGCGTCCGTATGGCGCCGCTGGATCGGCATATGCGCCGGGTGGATACACACCTTGCGGGG
Source organism: uncultured Actinomycetota bacterium (assembly GCA_963811535.1). Lineage (GTDB taxonomy): Bacteria > Actinomycetota > Actinomycetes > Mycobacteriales > Mycobacteriaceae > Mycobacterium. The sequence goes on from CAWERF010000007.1 coordinate 1,274,966, forward strand.
GCGGTGGGAACGGATAACCGGGAGGCGGCGGTGGTTGAGGGCTTTCGCCGCGGCCGTACTGCGACGGATCGGTCATGCCTTCCAGCATGCCAGCTTCGTGATCAGAAGGGTGGTGGTTCGTCGTCGGCTATCAGGCGGGCTTCTTCGAGTTTTCGCCGTCGTTCCTGTTCGTCGAGCCGGGCCTGGTTGTGGCGCCGCAGGCGAGCGATGCGGTATTTGCGGCCTTTGTCGCGGGTGCGCTGTCGCAGCGGCATCATCACCTCGGGTCACCGGCAATGGGCGTCGTCGGCGTCTCTCAGATGGGGCCGGTGGATTGCCCCAAAGCCGGAAACAGCAGGGCCCCGGCGGGGTACGTCGTGTAAGAGTGCCCAGTAACGAATGTCAAATCGATACAACGATATGGGAAAGATCAACTGATTCGCCCACTCGGAGGGCTTTGGCGTCCCCACTGAGTCAATCCCAGTATCGCGCACAAGCATTTACGCAGCTCAGAGCATGTTTTTTGGACTAATTGACCGGCAGCATGCCAAATTACGTGCCAAAGAGCCGTGAGGGGGTGTTTGCTGGGGCTAAGCCGCTCAGTCGTCCCAGTCGTCGTCGCATTCGTCCAGGTCATCGCCGGATGGGATCACCCCGCCCCGGACCCATTCGCGGCTCTGCGGGGCTCTCATCGCCCGTTTCTCCGGGTCGAACCAGTCCGGGTCGATCCCGTGGGCCACACAGCACATCTGGTGGTCGGGATCGTGGGGCGGTACCCACCACCCACCCTCGATGTGGGCGTACCGCTCCAAGCAAGACAGCCGCCGCCAGATGTCCGGGTCGGCGGCGATCATGTCGACCGTGATGTGCGCGGCGTGCAGCTCCTCATCAGCCGCCAGGACGGCGACGACCTCCCCCGGCTCCCCGGTCGCCATCGCGGCCAGGATGCGGTGGACCTGCTGACGTCTCAACCCGACGCGCCGGCCGATCGCCCGCAGGCTCAGCCCCCGCTCGTGCAGCTCGCGGATGCGCTCGTCGCGCTTGGGCTTGCCGTTGGCCGTCACGCGATCATCGTATCCGCCGGGAAACCGGTAAATCGGGTAATAATATCCATGTTTTCACGAAAATCGTTGGTATTCAATGTGATTCGACTCGGCAAACGCGTCACGCGCCGTCACCGTGCCAAAAACAGGGCTCTGACGCGAAGATTTCCTGGGTGTCCGTGATCAACTGGCGTGGGTCAGGGTGACTTGGTAGCCCATGGCCTGGAGTTGGTTGATGGCCCGCTTTTTGGCTCGGTCGGGGTGGAGTCGGTTGAAGTAGTCGGCGCCGGGGTCGTTGTAGAGGCAGCCGTTAGTTGCCATGTGCCAGATGGCGATCAGCATTGAGTGCTGGATGGCGACATTGGCTTTTTGTGGTCCGCGCCGGGCGGCGATCCGGCGATAGCGGGCACCGAGGTAGGTGTGTGGATTTTGGGCGCATGCCATGGCGGCCGCGCCGAGCGCACCCTGTAGGTACGGGTTGCCGGGGCGTGTGCGGCTGGACTTGACTTTGCCGGCGGATTCGTTGTTGCCCGGGGTGGTTCCGGCCCAGGAGGCGAGCTGAGCTGCCGTGGGGAAGCGGGCCATGTCGGCGCCGGTTTCGGCGATGATGACGTCGGCGGTGAGGGCACTGATGCCCGGGATGGTGCAGATCAGGTCGCGAAACCCGTGAAAGGGCGCGATCGTCGCCTCGATCCGGGTGGTGATGTCATCGATGGCTGCGGTGTGCCGGTCGATCAGGTCCAGGTGGACCCGGGCCAAGAAGGCGTGATGGTCGGTGAACCGACCGGTCAGCGCCTCGGTCAACGCCGGGATCTTTACCCGCAGTCGGCGTTTGGCCAGCTCGGCCAGCGCGGCGGGGTCGCGGTTGCCGGCGATCAACGACTCCAGCATGGCGCGCCCCGACACACCGAGAATGTCGGAGGCAACCGCCGACAGCTTGATCCCGGCGTCTTCGAGCAGCTTCTCCAGCCGCTGTACCTCGCGCGAGCGTTCCCGAGTGATCGCCGTGCGCGCCCGAGTCAGATCACGAAGCTGCCGGATCGGCTCGGGTGGCACGAACGAGCCGCGCACCAGACCGTGCGCGCCAAGTTGGGCCAGCCAGGTCGCGTCGGAGACATCGGTCTTGCGGCCGGGCAGGTTCTTCACGTGCCGCGCATTAACAAGCAGCACATCAAATCCCGCATCCTCCAACAGGTAGTAGAACGGCTTCCAATAATCGCTAGTGGCCTCCATCACCGCACACGTGATCCGCTCGTCGATCAGATGCTCACGCAGCGCCAGGATCTGGCTCGTCATCGAGCCCCAGGTCGTAACCGTCTCAACCGTTTTGCGCCGCCCAGCACCGGCGACCCGGACGCACACCTTGGCGTCCCTTTTCGAGATATCCAGTCCCGCACAGCGGGCATGCACGACTTCCACGGTCCCTCACTCCCTTCCCACGCACACCTACGGTGTCCGTCGTGGGAAGGGCAGGGAAATTCAAAAATCTGACGCTCGGGCTCGATGGCACCAATCCACGGTTCCCGTGGAAGCCCTCCGTCACCATGCTGACCTACAGGCTCACCGGCACCACAGAGCAGATCGGGATCACCACGACGAACCCGACCAGTTTCCGCCTCAGCCAGCACGGTCAACAAGAGCAACCAGCACCCAATCTTCGCGCACCACGGTGCGCCCCGAAGACGGCGCCAGGCTGCTGAGCTGCGGATTTAGCGGAGGGAGGGTCACCCTCCGTCACGGGGAGCGGGATTACAACCTACACCAATCGTCTCGACGTCGGCCATGGGCCCGATCTGATTCCACCACTGTTTGATGTCGGGGTCGCAGTAGAATTGCTCGCCCGTGTTGGCATCGTTCGCAAGCTTGTCGTAATCGCTTGCTAGGAGTGACCGAACGCTGTGTGGAAACCGCTGGTCCCTCCGCGTGAGATGTATGAGCCAGTCGGTCATCCGCTTGGGTGGTGGGCCGTCTGCTGTCTACATCGCGGCAAGCCGCCGTTGAATGAATGAGCAACGATCTCGGGATTTGCGGTCCCGCCGATTTTCTCAATCTGACGCTCGTACGAGTGTTGAAGCGTATGTTGCGAAGTTGCTGGTAGTTACCGCGACACATGGTGGGAAAATCTGACGGTTAACCCCAAGAGGGCTGAGCGGAGTCCCGCTGCGTCCGCCCTGACCAACACCCGCGAAGAGAAACACGCTCGTCGACGAGAAAAGAGAGATCAATGAGCGCAATCGACAGGAGCAGGGAATTTATTGGGCATAAGCCGCAGCGCCGAGCGTTGGTGGCAGCAGCGGCAACGGCGAGCGTGCTGGGACTGACGTCGACGACGGGTCCTGCGGTCGCGTTCGCCGCGGACACGGCGCTGATCATGGGTCCCAGCGGAGTCCCCGTCCCGCCGCAAAGCTATGTCGACGCGGCCGACAATCTTTACCTCGTCCCGAACGGCTACTCGGCATACACCCCGCAGGCCCTGACCACGCCCGAGCAGTATTATCCGGTCACCGGGGTCAACAGCTTGACCCCCGACACCTCGATCGCCCAGGGCGTGACCATTCTCAACGACGCGATCAACCAGCAAATCGCCGCCGGCAACAATGTCGTCGTGTTCGGTTACTCCCAAAGTTCCGTAGTCGCCTCGCAAGAGATGGCGCAGCTCGCGGCGTCGAGCAATCCCCCGAGCCCCAGCCAGCTGAGCTTCGTGCTGGTCGGCGATGAAAGCAACCCCAACGGGGGCATAATCGAACGCTTTGAGGTTCCAGGGGCTCCGTTGTCCTTGCCCAGCCTGGGTGCGACATTCAACGACGCCCCGACGGCGAGCAACACCTATCCCACCGCCGTCTACACCCAGGAGTACGACGGCTTCGCCGACTTCCCCGAGTACCCGATTGATCTGTTGTCCGACCTCAACGCATACGTGGGCGTGTTTACTCAGCACTTCGGGTATGCGGACCTCACGCCGCAGCAGATCAGTTCGGCGATTGCGCTGCCGACGACGGGCAACACCACCACTCAGTACTACATGGTCCCGACGACCGACTTGCCGCTCTTGGACCCCGTGCGCTTGCTGCCCATCATCGGGGACCCGCTGGCCGACCTGTTGCAACCAGACCTGACGGTGCTGGTCAACCTGGGCTACGGCAGCATCACCAACGGCTGGAGTCCTGGGCCGGCCAATGTGCCCACTCCGTTCGGCCTGTTCCCGACCAACATCAACCCGGCCGATGTCCTCGCCGCGCTCGCCAACGGCGCGGTCCAAGGTGTCACCAATGCCCTCAACGATTTGAAGTCACCACAGCTGTTCGACACCTCGTCGCTGTCGGGACTCCTGGCGGGCCTGCACACCATCGGCGACACCCCGAGCAACAACCCATCGCTGCTGCAACTAGTGGCGGCGTTCAGCACACTCGGCAACGAAGGCGTCCCGGTCACCTCCACCGGCGGCATCCTCAACACCCTCACCAATGTGGTCTCCGGTGACCTCGCGGTCGGGAAGCCGATCGCCGACACCGTCCAGACCATCGCAGAAACCCTTCCCGAATACGACGCCCAATTGTTCACCAGCCAACTTCAGGCCGGTAACCTGCTCAACGCGATCGGTATGCCGATCGCCGCTGACCTCGCGCTGGTCCCGTATGCACTCATTTTCGGCGCAGTCTTTCCCATCGTGGGGGCGGCCGCCAGCACGGTGACCCAACTCGCCGAACTCACGGGCTTGGAGCCCAACCCCACCGACCCCCCCGCCAGCGCCGGCACCGGCACCAACGCTCAGCCAGCCGTTTCCACCAATGCGGGTGCTGACGCCGCCAACGCCCCCAACAGTGCACCGACGCCGGCATCGGTACCAGCGACACGGGTAAGGCAGACGGTCAGTGGCGTCGATGGATCCTCTGCCACCGCAGGTGTCGCCGATGCGGGCCATCGATCAGGCAACGGCGCCAGCTCAAACCGAGCGCCGAGCACGCCCGGACTAACCGGCGGCCCCGGGACGGTCGTCACCGGCAGCGGTGCACACGCCCCGGCCGTCAGCGCAGTGGCCGGCGCGGGTGTAGGAGGAGGCACCGGTGTCACGGGAACAAGTGGGTCCAGTGGCAGCACCCACAGCACCGCGGGCACCGGCCTGCACCGCGCGCACGGCTGACCGGGAGAGAGAACCGAAACGGTTTGGTGAGCAGGAGTGGGTCGCTGCGGGCTGACGGGCTACCGATGCCGACCGTCGAATCGGGGCCGTCGACAACGATCGTTGTCAGCGCGGCGGCGGTGGTGACGGCGCACGCTGCCGGCGAGATCGATGTGACCGTGATCCGGCCCGGTGACGTGTGGGGACCGGGGTCGATCTGGGTGGTCGCGCCGCTCGCCGAGATGCGCAAACCGACCGGATTTCCGTTGCCGGACGGCGGAAACGGCATCTTCTCGCCGGTGTACATCGACAATTTTGTCGACGGCATGGTGCTGGTTGTGTCCTCGGACAAGTCCGTCGGTCAAGTGTTCATCCTCAGCGACGGCTATGGGGTTCGATGCGCGGAGTTCTTCGGCCGGCTGGCGCAGATGAGCGGCGGTAAGGTTCGCACGCTGCCGGCTGTCATTGCAGCTCCAATGGCGGAGGGCTTTGGATCGGTGTTGCGCCGTCTCGGCCAGAAAAGCGACCTTAGCGCCGGCGCGATTCATCTGCTCAACCGTCATGGCACCTACTCCATCGAGAAAATTCAGAAGATGCTCGGGCACCAGCCGCTGGTCTCGCTGGACGAGGGCATGACCCGCGTCGAGGAATGGGCTCGCGCGCAGGGCTTGATCCACGCCTAACTCCGCCCAACCATCAGGTGCGGTCATGGGGCGCGCCGGATGCTGGTCGCAGCATCGCGTGTTCCTGCGGCCGACATCTGACGTGGTCGCGCTGTGAGTGCGGCGCGGTCACGTACGGGGCCACCGCTCGGCGACGGTTGTAGCCTGCTCGACGGGCCGGCGCGCGTCCGCTGAAGGTGCGGGCATCTGACGCCCGAGCGGTGCACCGCTGTCGAGGGCGGCGAGATCCGGGCGGCGATGGTCGCCGCACAGGCGATGGACCTCTGAAAGCGTCGAGGCGATCGAACGACTCGACCCTTTTGCAGCATCGGGAGTGATCACATGATGAAACTCTCCGAGAGGGCGTGCGGCGGGTTCTAGGCTGTTTGCTATGCGGGGAAACATTGCCGTCTGCGCCGCGTCAGTCGCTCTCGCGATGCCACTGGCACGGCGGCTGCTGCTTTTGTATCCGGTGATGCGGCCGTCGGCGATCATTTGCCTGATCGCCCGCGGGCTCACTTGCAGGTATTCAGATGCCTGCTGGGGTGTGGCCCAGCGGCGTGGGGCTTGGTCGGGGTGCCGGCGGTCGCGGCGGTTAGGCCGCGCTTCGCGTGTCGGCGCAGGCTGAACAGGCAAGGTAGGCACGGTAAATCACGCTCCAGACGGTGAGTAGCTGGTTATTGCTCACTGCTGGAGGTGTGGCAGTCGCGGTTTTCTCAAAAGAGCCGTAACGCGGGGACGTGTGCCCCTCCCGGCAGAGAGCCGGATTGCCGTACCTCTGCCGTTGCCCGGGGCAACTCTCGCGTGGCCTGGCTATGGAAGGCAGGTATCCCTTTAGCGGCTTCGTGTTCGCCTGAGCGGTGCCCGGTAATTCGAGTGTGCCGCACGTTGCCGTTTGCCGCAAACCGGTGCCTTGTGACGGTGCTCACCTATTCTCGGCGAGCTTGGATAGCAGTGCGGCTATCTCGCGGTCGCGGCCTTGGGCGGCGTGCTGGTAGCGCATGGCCGCGGTTGGCGACGAATGGCCAAGGCGGGCCATCAGTTCGGCGATGCTGGCGCCGGTCGCAGCGGCCAGCACCGCACCGGTGTGCCTGAGGTCATGCCAGCGGAGGCCATTGCGACCTGCCTTAGCTCGGGCCTTGTACCAATGCCGGTATAGCGTCGACGGCTGGAGGTGGCCGCCGTTATCGGCGGGGAAGATCAACGAATCACGGCCCCTGTCAACATGTTCCGCCAAGTGCGCCTCGACGGCGGGGATGATGTGCGGCGGGATGGCGACGTCACGCACACCGGCATCGCTCTTGGGTGTTGAGATGCTGTATGCGCCTTTTGATCTCACGGCGGCGCGGCGTATGCGGATCACCTCGTCACTCAAATCGATGTCGCCGCGGCGTAATTCGACGGTCTCACCGAACCGCAGCGCGCACCACGACGCCAACGTGACCATCAGCCGCAGCCGCTCGGGCATGGCTTCGGTGAGTGTGGCCAGGTCGTCGACGCTGGCGGGCCTGATCTTGTGTACCCGTTTGGCGCGGCCGGCGCCGACGATGCGGCACGGGTTCGCGTCGATCACCTCGTCAACGACCGCGGAGGCCATGATCGTCCGCAGCAGCGAGTAGGCGTGGCTACGCATGGTCGGCTTGTCGACCAACGTGTTCGCGTACCAGTCGCGGACATCCTTCGGTCTGATCGCGGCGACCTGGCGGGTGCCGAACGCATCGAGCAGGTGGTCGTCAAGGATCTGCTCGTAATGGTCGCGGGTGCGGGCCTTGATCGGTCTGCCCGCGACCTGGCGGTTGGCCAGCCAGGCGGCGGCGTAGGCACCGAACGTGATTCGCTCCGGTTTGGCCGCGGTGTCGGGGTTCCATGCGTTCGCGTCGACCTCCCGGCGCCGATCGGTGAGGTACGCCTCGGCGTCGATGCGGGCGGCGAAGGTGCGCGGCGCGGTGACGTAGCTGCCGTCGGGCGCGGTGAACCGCACCTGGTACCGGCCGGACGACAGCCGCCGGATGTTGCCGAAGGCGCGGCGGGTCCGTTTAGCCATTGCGCTGCTCCCCTGTGGTCGTGCCAAATACGTGCCAAATGAGCATAACGTAGCTGCCGCGTGTCGCCGTTTGGCGCCTTGTAGTACTATGCCGCATATGGCCAGCTCAGAGCCCTATCTGCTGGTCACAACACAGATTGGCAAACCCGCATGCAAACTACTTCAATCCCAGTATCGCGCACCAGCTCCGCGGCAGTTCGACGTAGTTTTTCCGACTGGACTCGGACTGCGTGAACTACCCGTGAACTGGCCGGTCAGGGCGCTAGCGCCAACTCATGAACCCCACGCAGATGCAGTCGTGGTCGCCGTGGTCGCCGGTCATCTCATGGCACACCTTCTCGTTCTCGCCCGAAACATTCAGGTTGTGAGCCTCTTTCGCATGACCGCAATTACGGCAATACTCCGACACCTCACCCCGGCGCCGGCGGCGTCCACGCCGTCCGACCCGACCAACGACCCTGGACACCCAGCTCATGGTCATCCCTTTCTCGCATCAGTTCATGCCCGCGCGGGAACTACTGCGGCGGCCCCGCGATCCACGCGCCGTTCGTTGACCGCACCAGCTCGCCGATGCCAGGCATTTGATCTCACTTCTGACCAGGGGGCCGCCGGCCGGGGGAGGATCAGAAACCGTGTCCCAGCACGTCCCGGCCCGGCAGCCTTCATCCCGGATGGTAATCCCGGATAACGCCAGACGTAAGGGTTCCCGGCCCCGCGCAGCTGGCCAGGTTCTTATGAGCGTCGACGGCTGGCGACCACCGCGACGTCGGGATTCCACGTCTGACAGTGCTTAACCACCTGAGCCGCCGCCCACATCCCCATGGTGGCGGGCCGACCCCCTTCATTCATTCTGTTTGGCGGTCGAGGTCGTCAAGATTGTCGTCGTGCGCGACGTTGGCCGCGGGATATTTCTGCGGGTTCTCGACCTTGTCGAGTTCCCATGCCACCTTTTCGTGTTTGCGACAGCAGTAGTCGTACCAGGCTTGCTCTATAGCTGCCTCAGAGCCGCCTTGTTGGAGGTCACCCAGTCGGTTCTCCGTCTGCTCCGCTTCGTTGTGCCACATCGTCAGCTCGCGGTTAAGCAGGTATCGCCCGATGCTTTCGCTATTTGTCATACGTCACTTGTACCGCCCGACGAGCGAACGGGCGCCTAGCGTTACCTGTATGGGCGCTGTTGGCGCAGTCCAGATCACCGTACCGTCGGCCAGCTCCCGATCTGTCCACCCCGAGTAGAACGTCTTGAGCAGATGGTGACAGCGACCGAGCGAAGAACGTTTTAGCGCTTCCCCGCTGCCCTTTCATGCCTTGGGGCAGAAGATTCCGAGAATCTGCTGGCACTGCTCATAGGTACCGATAATGGGTGGAGGCGGCGGGGGAATCGGAGGTCTGTGGATCGGGTGCCGTTCGGGCGTGGCCGGTTTATGGCAGTAGTTGGTGGGCGAGTTGTTCGGCGTTGAGTTGGTGGATGGCGTTGTCGACGGCGTTGCGGTCGGTGAGGTCGATGCCTCGCTCGGTGAGGGCGGCGGCGACTTGTTTGGCGGGACCCCAGGCGGTTTCGTCGTCGAAGGCGTCGCGGAAGACGGGTAGGTAGGTGTAGACCGCGTCGAGGACCGGGCCGATCCACTCGGGGCTTATGTCGCGTTCGGTGAGGGCGAAGCGTAGCCATGCGCGCAGCACGTCGGGCAGGGCGGCGCGCTGGTCGGGATCGAGGATGGCCTTGCGGGGTAGCCAGTCGGTGAGCAGCAGCATGACCTCGCCGGGGCTCCAGCACAGGGGCCCCGCGCCGATGTAGCCTTCGCCGTAGTCCAGGAGCAACTCGGCCAGCGACCGGCTCACCTGGTCGTCGCGCCCGCTGTCGGTGGCGAAGTCTGAGATCAGTTGGCGGCGTTGCGGTTCGGTCAGCTCGGTGTGGTCGGGCCAGTCGGGTAGGTGCTCGCGGCAGCGGGACCAGGCCAGGGCCCGGGTGTCGAGGAAGTCCTCGTCGTCGTTGCGGGGCCAGGTCATGTCGGTGACGCGCAATGCGTGCGCGAGGTCGCCGAGCACGTCGGCGACTGGGGCCTGCCGCATCGGCATCGGCACCTCGGTGGGCTCGCACAGCTCGTCCCATGCGGCTGCGACGCCGGGTTCTAGGATGACGAGCTTGTCGATCATCAGGCCACCGACCTGGCAGAGCTGGGCGATCAGCGTGTGCGGGTGGGGTCCGTCGTAGTCGATGAGCAGGACCCGTTCGCTGTCGTACACGTCGACCGCCCGCCACGCCGCCGCCGGGGTCCAGCCGGCGCCGGTGTGCCAGGCCGGCACCGGCTGGGCCTGGGCCAGGATCGCCACGGTTTGCGTCAGCAGCGACTTGTCGGCGGCGGGTGCGACGCGCGCCAGCGCGGCGACCGCGCCCAGCGCGTGCGGCGACGGCGTGGTGCATGCGCGCCCGCTCACCTGCAGGCACAGCGCATGCTCGGGCTCACGCTCGGTCAACGCCGCGGTCGACCACGCCCGGCCGAGCCAGCCGCTGGCCCACATCTCGACGCTGAGCACATCATCGAGCTCGATGATGTCGCGGGCTTCACCGAGCAGTAAATCCGCCGGGTGCAGCGGGCGAGGTGAACGGCGGACCGGTCGGCTCTTGGCGCCCTTGCGGCGGCCACGGCTCTTGGGCATGTCCGCAGTCCATCACACCCACCGGCCGCGCCGCACCCCGACACACCCGGCACACCACCGGGATTCAGGCGACGTCGGTTTCGCCGGATGCGGCCGGTGCGGTCGGGGTGATCTCGACGGGGCGCTCAAGCAGTTTGCCGTGGTGGAAGACCGCGCCGTTGCGCACCAGCGCCACCAGGTGCGGCCCGTTCACCATACGCCAGCGGGCTTGCGCGGCCTCGATTAGCTTGTGGAGTTCTGATCAGGAATCGTCCAGTGCCCTACGAAGCTATCAGGTTCTGATCATTGCTCCCAGGCGGCGGTGGCGGGTTATCTCCATCCCAGATATTTTGGGCAACATTGCCCTGCCCGAAGTCGACGCGGTAGTAGGTGTGGCAGACACTGCTGTCCCAAACCACTGGGTTGGTAATGTGGTTACCAGTCTGCACCGGGGGGTCCCCTGGGCACCAGTGACATGGCCCGGCTGGGTGGTCGTTCGGACAGCCGGGCCAGGCATCTTGCGGCGCAGGAGCGGGTTGGGCCTGGGCGGTACCTGCGGTCAGGCCGAAAACGGCCAGACTCAAGCCGCCAGACAACAATGCAATCGTTGCTAGTCGCACGATTCGTCGTGTCATAGAACTGATGTTTTTTCCACCGCCAGCTTCGCGCGTGTTTTTGCGGTTGGTGCTAATTAATCCTTAAATCGTGTGGTCGCGGCCCGGTGGTCAGCGCTTGTGCAAGTGGATACCGCCTGCGCTGCTACCGATCCCAAGATCAGGACCCAGAGACGCCGATGCCGGCCCAAAACGCTTCCAGCAGGTGGTGACACCGAACCATCGAAGAACATTTCACCCACTTGTGACTGCCTACACCGTCCTCGACGGTCTCGCTGCCAGAATCTCTTCACCTCCGAAGGCGAGCGATTATCCTTCCGCAATGGCGTCGAGCGTGTCGGGCAAGATCGCATTCGTTACCGGCGGCGCGTCCGGCATCGGCGCCGCGCTGGCCACCAAGCTGGCCGACGAGGACGCCGAGGTCTGGATCGCCGATCGTCAGGTCGGCCCGGCGCAGGAGCTGGCGCAACGCCTCAACAGTGGTGGTGGAAAGGCGCACGCGATCGAGCTGGATGTGCGCAGCTACCCGTCGTTCGAGCGAGCCGTCGCCGAGGCGGTGCAGCAATCGGGGCGGATCGACTATCTGTTCAACAATGCCGGCATCGGGGTCGGCGGTGAGGTCGACTCCTACACGCTCGATGACTGGAACGACGTCTTCGATGTGAACCTGCGCGGTGTGGTGCACGGCATCCAAGCGGTGTATCCGATCATGATCCGACAGCACTCCGGCCACATCGTGAACACAGCGTCCTTGGCTGGTCTCGTCGCCGCTGCGGGGAGCGCCGCCTACACCGCCTCCAAACACGCCGTCGTCGGGATCTCGAAGGCGCTGCGGGCGGAGGCCGAGCGCCACGGCGTGCAGGTGTCGGTGCTTTGTCCAGGCGCGATCCGGACCCCGATCCTCACCGGCGGCAAGTACGGGCGGTACAACGGCGTCACCGACGAGGAACTACTCAAATTCTGGGAGCCGTTCCGGCCGATGGCACCCGAAAAGTTCGCCGAGCGCGCCCTTCTTGCCGTGTTCCGTGGCGACGCGATCATTGTGGTGCCAGCCTGGTGGAAGGCATTTTGGTACCTGGAACGCCTCTCGCCGGCCTTATCGATGCGGGTTGCAAGACTCGCGCTCAAGCGTGTACGTGAAATGGAATCCACCGCATCCTGATCGCTGTATGTCCTATGTTCAGGTGCACCGGTTCAAACGTCAGGTAGGACCGTACGGTGGGTAATCCTGCCGCCGGGCATGCAGGAATACGTTTCGACGTAGCCACCTTCGGCAAGTTCGAAGGCAATTCTTTGATGGTGACACCAGATAAGCGAAGAACATTCTTACAACGGGCTCCGGCCCGAGAAGTATGCATACCGCCCGATTGGCACGCCCACCCCGGCGAATACGCGCCGTTGTCGGCGCCTCCGCTCAGGGCATGAGGCAAGATAGGGGTGGAACGATCGTGCTAGCAGAGGGGCGCTCATGGCTACGAGTGTCAAGCAGTTAGTGGAAGCCGCGAACGCTGTCGTGCCGCGAATCACGGCGGCTCAGGCGCAAGAGCTGATTGCCAAGGGCGACGCCTTGATTGTCGACGTGCGAGAAGCGTCCGAGGTGCAGCAGAGCGGCAAGGTCGCCGGCGCTGTGCACGTCCCGCGCGGAATGCTCGAATTCGTGGCGGACCCGGAATCGCCGTACTACGACGCGCGTTTCGAGAAGGGCAAGACGGTGATCGTGTACTGCGCGTCGGGCGGACGCTCGGTTCTTGCCGGGCAGGCGCTCGAGGAAATGGGCTACGGCGAGGTCTACAACCTTGGTGGGTTCAAGGACTGGGCGGACAGCGGCGGGGCGATCGACACGGCAGAGGCCTGACCCGCGGCCCGCCCGCGGCGCCCGGTGGGCCTGCGCCTGTGACCGGACCCACAACATGCACTTCTCCCGAAGGTGCTTGCGGCACAACAGCTTCAGGTTCGACGCCGCCGTGGGACCACCTGGATAAGGCACGGTGTGATCGATGTCGCACACATCGGCCGGCCGGTCGCATCCGGGGAATCGGCAAGTCAAATCACGGAAGCGGACGAACTCCGTCAGCCGTGCCGAGGGCCGGTACCCCGACTCGCAGAGTCCCGGCTTCGGTAGTGCCAAGGGCGCAACGTCGCTGAGGCGATCACGTCGCGCAGCGTGCCGCCGGGCAGTACGCCAAAGCCAGGCAGGAAACTATGTTCGATGATATGACGGGGCACCGACAAGTAACTGTCGCCGGCTTGTCAGCTCCGTCGGCGACCGGCTCTCAAATTTCGAAGCCAGCGAGCAGGGCGACTGCCTGACTGCTCAGGTTCCTTGGCCGCAGATCCATTTGAGGGCTCGACGATTACTGGCCGAAGCTCTTCCGCGGCCGGTTCCGCGGGTGACTCGTCCGACTCAGCCGCAGCTTCCGACTCATCGGCTTCAGAAGCTGCCTCGTCTTCGGCCACCTCGGGCTCCGCCTCTGTTGCGTCGGCCTCGGGCTGTCCCGCTACAGGCTCTACGCCGGAGCTGCCAACCGGCTCCTCGACCTCAGCGGCCTCGCCAGCCGCCGGCTCTTCAGCTTCACCGGCCTCTTCGCCTTCGGCCACCTCGGGCTCCGTCTCATCCGGCTCGGCCTCCTCCGCATCAGCCCCGACTGGCTCTTCAGCTTCCGTAGCCTCAGCGACTTCCTCACCGGGCTCTTCAGCTTCAGGGGCCCCCTCGCCTTCGGCCACCTCGGCCTCCGCCCCAAGCGGCTCAGCCTCTGCCGACTCCTCGACAGCCTCCGCTACGCCAGGCTCAGCTTCCCCAGCCTCCGCAGCTTCGCCCGCAGCGGGCTCCTCGGCTTGAGCGGCCTCCTCAGCCTCAACCGGCTCAGCCTCCGCCTCAACCGGCTCCCCTTCGGCCGACTCTTCGACTTCTTCGGCCTCGACCGGCGCTACAGCAGCCTCCGCAGACTCCGCGGCTTCGCCAGGCTCCTCAGGTTCCTCAGGTTCCTCAGCCTCAGCGACTTCCTCACCCGGCTCCTCGGCTTCAGGGGCCTCCGCCGACTCCTCGACAGCCTCCGCTACATCAGGCTCAGCTTCCTCAGCTTCTTCAGCCTCCGCAGCTTCGCCAGCGGCCGGCTCTTCGGCTTCAGTCGCCTCCTCACCTTCGGCCACCTCGGGCTCAACCTCACCCTGCGCAGCCTCCGCCAAATCCTCGACAGCCTCACCTTCCACCGGCGCGACCGCAGCCTCCGCTACATCAGGCTCAGCTTCCTCAGCTTCTTCAGCCTCCGCAGCTTCGCCAGCGGCCGGCTCTTCGGCTTCAGTCGCCTCCTCACCTTCGGCCACCTCGGGCTCAACCTCACCCTCCGCAGCCTCCGCCGACTCCTCGACAGCCTCACCGTCAGGCTTCTCCCCATCGGCCTCCGGCTTTTCACTCTCCTCCGACGGCTTATCCCCGCCGCCCTTATCCCCGCCGCCCTTATCGCCGGCAGCCTCGTCCTCGTCGGCAACGACCGTGGCTGCGGCCACGACCCCACTGGTCGCAGCGACGGCGGTAAGTTCCCTCGCCACTTCAGTGACAAGCGATTTCTGTTCTTCAGGTTCCTCGGCAGGTTCCTCGGGCGTGCCGCGCAACATCTCGGGATCCTCGCGTCCCTTCGGCGCAGCCATGATGTACACCACTGCCCCGATGAACACGAACGTCGACGTGAACGAGTTGATGCGGATGCCCGCAATGTGAGTCGCCGCGTCGCTACGCATCAACTCGACCCAGAACCGACCGACGCAATAGCCCGCGACATACATCGCGAAAACACGGCCGTGCCCAATCTTGAACCGGCGGTCGACGTAGATCAGGACTACGAAAACAAGCACGTCCCAGAGCAATTCATAAAGGAACGTCGGATTAACCACGGCGGCCACCTGGCCGGTGGAGACCCCATCCAGTGAGTGCACGTCGATGACGCCGGACGGATCGCGCCGATAGAAGATCTCCAGGCCCCACGGCAGCGTGGTGGGCCGGCCGTAAAGCTCCTGGTTGAAGTAGTTACCCAACCGTCCGATCGCCTGCGCAAGGACGATTCCCGGCGCTATCGCGTCGCCGAACGCCGGAAGCGGTATGCCGCGCCGCCGGCACGCGATCCAGGCACCGACGCCGCCGAGCGCTACCGCACCCCAGATCCCGAGGCCGCCATCCCAAATCTTCAGCGCCGCAAAAAACCCAGCGCCACCTTCAGCGAAGTACGTGCGCCAGTCAGTCATGACGTGATACAGCCGACCGCCAACCAAGCCGAACGGGACGGCCCACAACGCGATGTCGTAGATGACGCCGGGTTCTCCGCCCCGGGCGACCCAACGCCGGTCGCCGATCACCAGCGCCACGATGATGCCGGCGATGATGAACAACGCGTACGCGCGGATCGGCAGCGGGCCGAGGTGCCACACCCCCTGGGCTGGACTCGGTATGTAAGCCAGTGTCGTCGTCACGCGGGAATCCTTTGCCGCACCCCGTCCGCCAGTTCCCGTGTCAGCGTGCGCACCGGCGCGACACCGCCGTCGCCCAGCGCCGACACGAGAGCCGACCCCACGATGACCCCATCCGCGTACGTCGCGATCTCAGCGGCCTGCTCGCCGGACCGGACACCCAAACCCACGCCGACCGGAATGTCTGACACCTCCTTGATCCGGCTCACCAGTTCGGGAGCCGCACGCGACACGACGTCGCGCGCACCCGTGACACCCATCGTGGACGCCGCGTAGACGAAACCACGCGACGCGTCGACGGTCGCGGCGAGCCGCTGCGGTGTCGACGATGGCGCGACCAGGAAGATCCGATCCAGCCCGTGCCGGTCGGACGCGGCCAGCCATTCCTCGGCTTCGTCGGGAATGAGGTCCGGCGTGATCATGCCTAGGCCGCCGGCCGCTGCCAGATCACGGGAGAACGCGTCCACTCCGTAGCGCAGCACCGGATTCCAGTACGTCATCACGACGGCACGCCCGCCCGCATTGCTGATCGCCTCGACCGCAGCCAGTGAGTCGCGGACCCGCACCCCGCCATGCAACGCAGCCTCCGTCGCCCGCGCGATCGTCGGCCCGTCCATCCCGGGATCTGAGTACGGCACGCCCACTTCGACCACGTCGCAACCGGATTCGACCAGCGCCGTCATCGCCTCGATCGATTTCGGCACGTCCGGGAACCCAGTGGGCAGGTACCCGATCAATGCAGAACGGTCGTGCTGCCGACACGACGCGAAAAGCTCGGCCAGCCGTGCAGGTTCAGCCACGTGCATCGCCCTCATCGTCCAGTAGGCCGAACCACTTGGCGGCCGTCGCAACGTCCTTGTCGCCACGCCCGGACAGGTTCACCACGATGATGCTGCCGGGACCCAGCTCGGCGCCCAGCTCCATCGTGCCGGCGACGGCGTGCGCCGACTCGATCGCCGGGATGATCCCTTCTGTTCGGCACAACAACCGAAACGCGTCCATCGCCTCGGTGTCGGTGATCGACCGGTATTCCGCCCGTCCGATGTCCTTCAACAAGGCGTGTTCGGGCCCGACACCGGGGTAATCCAATCCGGCCGAGATGGAATGCGATTCGATGGTCTGGCCGTCCTCGTCCTGCAGCAAGTATGAATACGAGCCCTGGAACGCGCCCGGCGATCCGCCCGCGAATGTCGCTGCGTGCCTTCCTGTTTCGACACCATCGCCAGCGGCCTCGAAGCCGACCAGCCGGACACTCGGCTCGTCGATGAAAGCGTGAAAGATGCCGATCGCATTGGAGCCGCCACCGACACACGCGGTCACCGCGTCAGGCAGCCGCCCGGCCTGGGCCAGAATCTGGGCGCGTGTCTCCAGTCCTATCACGCGTTGGAAATCGCGGACCATCATCGGGAATGGATGCGGGCCGGCAGCCGTGCCGAAGCAGTAGTACGTGCGATCGGCGTTGGTAACCCAGTCGCGGAACGCTTCGTTGATCGCGTCCTTGAGCGTCTGCGACCCAGCCTTCACCGAAACCACTTCGGCGCCCAGCAGCCGCATCCGCGCGACGTTGAGTGCCTGGCGCGCGGTGTCAACCGCGCCCATATAGATCACGCACTCCAACCCGAGCAGCGCGCACGCGGTCGCCGTGGCGACGCCGTGCTGGCCGGCTCCGGTTTCGGCGATCACCCGCGTTTTGCCCATCTGCTTGGCCAGCAGCGCCTGCCCGAGCACGTTGTTGATCTTGTGAGAACCGGTGTGGTTCAGGTCTTCTCGCTTCAGATAGATCCGCGCACCAGCCGCATGCTCGCTCAGCCGCGCCGCCTCGTAGAGCGGCGACGGCCGACCGCTGTAGTGGGTCTGTAGGCGGTCCAAGGTGTCCAGAAACTCCTGATCGCCGCGCGCCTTTTCGTAGGCCGCGGTGACTTCTTCGATGACCGCCATCAGAGCTTCGGCGACATACCGCCCGCCGTAAACGCCGAAATGACCCCGAATGTCGGGATCGTGCTTCGTGGGTTCGGCGATGGCCGCGCTCGAACGCGGAAGTTCGGTGCCGGCGAGCTCAGGCACGTTACTGGCGCGTGGTTTTCGGGCAGGACGGGTGCGTGCCAGCGGTGACGAGGTCGGCCACGGCGCTGCGGGGATCGCCGCTCGTGACCAGCCCCTCGCCGACGAGCACGGCGTCAGCGCCCGCACCCGCGTAGGCCAGCAGATCGGCGGTGCCCCGAATGCCCGACTCCGCGATGCGAATGACGTTGGTGGGCAAGCCCGGAGCGATCCGAGCAAAGCAATCGCGATCCACTTTCAGCGTCTTCAGGTCGCGCGCGTTGACGCCGATGACGCTCGCGCCTGCCTGCAACGCACGATCGGCCTCTTCTTCGGTGTGCACCTCGACCAGAGCCGTCATCCCCAACGACTCGGTTCGGTCGAGCATCGAGACCAATGCGGACTGCTCGAGCGCGGCGACGATCAGCAGAAGCATGTCCGCGCCATGCGCGCGGGCCTCGTGAATCTGGTAAGGCCGGACAATAAAGTCCTTGCGCAGCACCGGCACCGACACCGCGGCGCGGACAGCGTCGAGGTCGGACAGCGAGCCACTGAATCGCCGCTCTTCGGTCAGCACGCTGATGATGCGGGCGCCGCCGTCCTCATAGGCGCAAGCCAATTTCGCGGGATCCGAAATCGTCGCCATCTCACCGCGTGACGGGCTCGCACGCTTCACCTCTGCGATCACCCCGATGCCCGGTTCGCGCAATGCCGCCATGACGTTTCGTGGCGGCGCAGCGTCTCGGGCTGCGGCCTTGACATCGGCCAACGGCACCGCGGCCTCGCGGGCGGCAACGTCGGCGCGCACTCCTTCGATGATGGAGTCGAGCACGGTTGCCGAACTCATGGCCTTTCGGTCCCTTCCTGAAACTCCCCCGCAGGCACGCGGTCGCATGTCACCGAAAGGGTAGCCGTCGCGAGCATGCCGCCCGTCACCGACCCTCGGTGTCCGAATCCCGAGTCGGGTCATGGCCCTCGTCGATGGCATCCCACATCATGCGTTCCGACATCGTCCCCCCTGAATCACCACGTGCGGTCGCGGCGCGCCGTTCAGCCGGTGACGCATATCTCGTTGCGGTGCCGGTGCCCTTGACCGCGCCGCGCATCAACAAGACCGCCGCGACCAGCGTCGCAACCGCGGCCGCCAGCGTCACCGCCG
Source organism: uncultured Actinomycetota bacterium (assembly GCA_963811535.1). GTDB lineage: Bacteria > Actinomycetota > Actinomycetes > Mycobacteriales > Mycobacteriaceae > Mycobacterium. Next base: position 1,293,722 of record CAWERF010000007.1, read on the forward strand.
CGCCCGCATAGTGGCGCTCGCTGCCCACCAGCGAGACCACCGGGACCTGCGCCAGGTCGGCACCGCGCACCGACACGTCGCGGATGACCCACAAGCCGATGGCGAGGTATCCGGCGCTCGCGCTGGCAGCGGCGACCAGCACCGCAAGCACCCGCAACAACCAGCCCCGCACCGCCAGGGCGGCGACCGCCGCGGCCAGCAGCAGCACCCCCAGCGGAATCAGCGCCGTCGACCACGACGCCCCGGAGAGGGTCGCCGTGCGCGGCTGGCCCAGCCCGTCGAAGGACCGCACCACCACCCAGGGCAGGCGCGACGCCACCCACAGCCCCACCGCGGCGACGACCAGCAGCAGCTGGGCGATGCGGATCATCACGCCGGCGGGGTCAGCGTTTCGGCCGCGGCGATCGCATTGAGCACGGCTTTCGCCTTGTTTGCAGCCTCGGTGTACTCGTAGGGACCGTTGGAATCGGCCACCACACCGCCTCCGGCCTGCACGTATGCGGTGCCGTCACGCATCAGCGCGGTGCGGATCGCGATCGCGAAGTCGGCGTTGCCGGCGAAGTCGAGGTATCCGACCACCCCGCCGTAGAGGCCGCGGCGCGTCTTCTCGACCTCCTCGATCAGCTCCATCGCGCGCACCTTCGGCGCACCCGACAGCGTCCCGGCCGGGAAGCAGGCTGTGACGGCGTCCAACGCGCTGCGGCCGTCCGCGAGCTGGCCGGTGACCGTCGAGACCAGGTGCATGACGTGGCTGTAGCGCTCGATGTGGCTGTAGTCGTCGACGCGGACGGTGCCCGGCCGGCAGACCCGGCCGAGGTCGTTGCGGCCGAGGTCGACGAGCATCAGGTGCTCGGCTCGCTCCTTGTCGTCGGCCAGCAGTTCCTTCTCCAGCAGCAGGTCCTCTTCCTCGGTTTCTCCGCGCCACCGCGTGCCGGCGATCGGATGCGTGGTCGCCCAGCCGTCCTTCACCGTCACCAGCGCTTCGGGGCTGGAGCCGACGATTGAAAAGTCCAGGCCACCTTCGTCATTCGGCACGTGCAGCAAATACATGTAGGGGCTGGGGTTGGACACCCGCAACATCCGGTATACGTCGATCGGCGCGGCTTCCGTGTCCATCTCGAACCGCTGCGACGGCACGACCTGAAACGCCTCCCCCGCCTGGATGTCGCCGACGAGCCGTTCCACGATCGCCCCGTATTCCTCGATGGTGCGCTGGGCGCGGTGCAGCGGCGCGGGCCTGTCGAAGATCGCAACGGTCGACGGCAGCGGCTGCCCCAGCGCCTCGGTCATCACGTCGAGCCGGGCCACCGCGTCGTCGTAGGCCCAGTCCACCCGCTCGTCGGTGCCGTTCCAGTTCACCGCGTTGGCAATCAGCGTGATGGTGCCCTCGTGGTGGTCAACTGCGGCGACGTCGGTGGCCAGCAACAACACCATGTCGGGCAGTTTGAGGTCGTCCACCGCCAATTCGGGCAGTCGTTCCAGGCGCCGGACCATGTCGTAGGCGAAAAAGCCGACCAGGCCACCCGACAACGGCGGCAGCCCCGGCACGGTCGCGCTGGCCAGCAGGTTCATCGTCGCGTGCAGCGCCTGCAACGGGTCGCCGCCGCGGGGCGCGTCCTGCGGGGTCACGCCGAGCCATGCCGCCTCGCCGTTGCGGACGGTCAGCGCCGACGGCGCGCCCGCCCCGATGAACGACCACCGCGACCAGGACCGGCCGTTCTCGGCGGACTCGAGCAGGAACGTGCCCGGGCGGTTCGCGGCCAGCTTGCGGTACGCCGAGAGCGGTGTCTCGCTGTCGGCGAGAACCTTGCGGGTGACGGGCACGAACCGATGCTCGGCCGCCAGCGCGCGGAACTCCTCACGGCTGGTCGTTATCGCGAGATCAGCGGTCGACGACACCTGTTCATCTTCCCATCCCGTGTTTCGCTGCGCGGACCTCGCGTAGCGTGGTCATTCATGAAACGCGGTGACATCGTCGACGAGTTCATCCTTCCCGACCAGACGGGCAAGCCACGTGAGTTCAGTGAATTCCTGGCCGACGGACCCGTCGTGCTGTTCTTCTATCCCGCGGCGGGCACCCCTGGGTGCACCCGCGAGGCATGCCACTTCCGCGATCTGGCAAAGGAATTCGCCGAAGTCGGCGCATCCCGCGTCGGAATCAGCCGCGACCCGGTGAGCAAGCAGGCCAAGTTCGCCCAGGACCATGGGTTCGACTATCCGGTGCTGTCGGACGCCGACGGCACCGTCGCGGCGGAATTCGGGGTCAAGCGCGGGCTGCTCGGCATGATCATGCCCGTCCAGCGCAAGACGTTCGTCATCGACACCGACCGCAAGATCCTCGAGGTGATCGGCAGCGAACTGAACATGAGCGTGCACGCCGACAAGGCGCTAGAGGTGCTGCGGGCGCGGCAGTCCGACTAGGGCGTGTCTCTTAAATGTCGTAGCCACGTGCAGATTGCTGCGAGGAGTGCGGCGGCGCGGTAAGTGATGGCGAGCTTGTCGTAGCGGGTTGCTAGGCCGCGCCAATTCTTGATGATGTTGAAGGATCGTTCGATCACGTTGCGGCGCTTGTATTTCTGGGCGTCGAGTGTGATCGGGCGGCCGCCTTGGCGGCCACGACGCTTGCGATGACCGATCTGGTCGGACGGTTCAGCGATGACCGCCTCGATGCCCCGGGACCGCAGATGGGTCCGGTTCGCCCGCGCAGTAGGCCTTATCACCCAGCACCGCAACAGGCCGGGTACGGGGCCGGCCCCCGCCCAGCCGTGGCACCCGCAGCTGATCCATCAACACGGTGAACACCGGCGAATCATGCGCATGACCAGGGCCGATCAGCACCACCAGCGGCAGACCGTGGCCGTCGCACAGTTGGTGGATCTTGGTGCTCAACCCACCGCGGGAGCGGCCCACACCATGGTCGGCGGGTTCATCGAGCAAATTCGTGTAATTCGACAGTGCCCCCTGTGTCGCGCGCCAGGCTCGCGCCGTGCTGATGCACCCGGCAGATCGTCGAATCCACAGCCACCGACCAATCGATAACGCCTTCAGCGTCAGCCAGGGTCAACAACCTGGTCAAGATGGCGTCCCAGGTGCCATCGCCGGCGAACCGGCGATGCCGCTTCCACACTGTCTGCCAGGGACCGAAATCCGCAGGCAGATCCCGCCACGCGATCCCGCAGCGGTACCGGTAGACGATCCCCTCGATCACCTGACGGTGATCCCGAAACGGGCGCCCCCGCACCCCATCCGAACACGGCAACAACGGCTCAATCACACTCCACTGCCCATCGGTCAACACCGCATCACGAGTCACACCGATAACGCTCACCCACAACCGCGGTCACGTTAGGGAGACACGCCCTAGTCGTCACCAAGCAGCACGTCGGCGTCGAAGCAGCTGTGGTCGCCGGTGTGGCACGCGCCGCCGACCTGATCGACCTCGAGCAGCACGGTGTCGCCGTCGCAGTCCAACCGAACCGAGTGGACGTGCTGGGTGTGGCCGGACGTCGCGCCCTTGACCCACTGCTCCTGCCGAGAACGCGAGTAATACGTCGCCTCGCGGGTTTGGAGCGTACGCGCCAGCGCATCGTCGTCCATCCAGGCGACCATCAGCACTTTTCCGGTCCCGCGTTCCTGCGCGATCGCGGTGATCAGACCGTTGGCGTCGCGCTTGAGCCGCGACGCGATCTTGGCGTCCAGCGTCATCGCACGACGATCCCTTCTGCCGCCATCGCCGCCTTGACCTCCTTGATGGTCAGCTCCCGGAAGTGGAACACGCTCGCGGCGAGCACGGCGTCGGCACCTGCAATAACAGCCGGCGCGAAATGTTCCACAGCGCCCGCGCCGCCGCTGGCGATCACCGGCACCGTCACCGCCGCCCGCACCGCCCGCAGCATCGGCAGGTCGAAGCCGGCCTTGGTGCCGTCGAAGTCCATCGAATTCAGCAGGATCTCCCCGACGCCGAGCTCGGAGCCGCGGGCCGCCCACTCGATCGCATCGATACCGGTCCCGCGACGGCCTCCGTGCGTGGTGACCTCCCAGCCCGACGGCGTCGGCGCCGAGCCCCCGGGCACCGTGCGGGCGTCGACTGACAGCACGATGCACTGCGACCCGAACCGGCGGGCCAGTTCGGCGAGCAGCTCCGGGCGTGCGATCGCCGCGGTGTTGATCGAAACCTTGTCGGCGCCCGCGCGCAGCAGCATGTCGACGTCTTCTACCGAGCGCACACCGCCGCCCACCGTCAGCGGGATGAACACCTGTTCGGCGGTGCGACGCACCACGTCCAGCATTGTGGCGCGCCCCGACGACGACGCGGTGACGTCGAGGAACGTCAGCTCGTCGGCGCCCTCGGCGTCGTAGGCGGCGGCCAGCTCCACCGGGTCCCCCGCGTCGCGCAGGTTCTCGAAGTTGACGCCCTTGACCACCCGGCCGTCGTCGACATCCAGGCACGGGATCACGCGGACCGCCACCGAGTCTCTTCGCACGCCCATCAATAAGACTCCGGTAGGCCGACTTCGTCGAGGATCTCGAGGATCTGCCCGTGGCAGCGCGGCACGCCCGCCAGCACCGAGCGGGCCGACGGGCTCCAGTCGTTCCCGGCCAGGTCGGTGACGACGCCGCCCGCAGCCCGAACCAGCGCCACCCCGGCCGCGTGATCCCAGATGTGGTCGCCGAAACTGATCGCCCCGCCGAGGATTCCCGCTGCGGTGTAGGCCAGGTCGACGCCGGTTGCGCCGTGGATCCGCACCCGAGACGACACGCTGCTGAGGTGTTCGAGCACCGCGAGGCGGTACCGGCCCGGGAATCGGCCGCGCCAGTCCACGTTGAACGTGCCGACGCCGACGATCGCGTCGACCAGCGCGGCGGATGCCAGCGGCTCCTGCTCGACGCCGTTGCAGCGCAGCGGTCCGCCGAGGACGCCGGTGAACCGTTCGTTGGTGAACGGCAGCCAGGTCAAGCCCGCGACCGGCTCGCCCTGGCGCATCAGGCCGAGCAGGATCCCGGCCAGCGGCAGACCCGCGGCGTAGTTGAACGTGCCGTCGATCGGGTCGAGCACCCACACCAGCGGCGAGTCGACGTCGGCGCCGCCGAACTCCTCGCCGTGCACGTCGATTCCGGTGGCCGCCACCAGCGCGTCGACGACCTGCCGTTCGATCGCCAGGTCGACCTCCGTGGCGAAGTCGTTGCCCTTCTTGCGCACCGCGGAGTCGGCGCCGCGCCCCTCGACGAACCGCACCGCTGCCTTGTCGAGGATCACGGCCGCCTCGGCGACCAACGCGTCCAGGTCCGCGGTGCCAAGCGCCATCGCCGTGGCCTACTGCTTGACCGCGGCCAGCGCCTGCGGCAGCGTGAACCGCCCGGCGTAGAGCGCTTTTCCGATAATCGCGCCCTCGACACCGACCTCGGTCAGCGCCGCGATCGCCCGCAGGTCCTCGAGGCTGGAGACGCCGCCGGAGGCGATCACCGGTGCGTCGGTGCACTCCGCGACGCCGGACAGCAGGTCGATGTTCGGGCCGGTCAACGTGCCATCCTTGGTGACATCGGTGACGACGAACCGCGAACACCCTTGGCTGTCAAGGCGTTCCAGCACATACCAAAGATCGCCGCCGTCGGTCTCCCAGCCGCGCCCGCGCAGCCGGTGGTTGCCGTCGACGATCCGCACATCCAGGCCGACCGCGACCTTGTCGCCGTGCTCGGCGAGCACCTGCGCGCACCAGTCCGGGTTCTCCAGTGCGGCCGTGCCGAGATTCACCCGCGCGCACCCGGTGGCCAGCGCGGCCTTGAGCGATTCGTCATCCCGGATACCCCCGGACAGTTCGACGTTGACGTCCAGGCGGCTGACCACCTCGGCCAGCAGTTCGCGGTTCGAGCCTCGTCCGAACGCCGCGTCGAGGTCCACCAGGTGGATCCACTCGGCACCGTCGTTTTGCCAGCCGACTGCGGCGTCCACCGCCGAGCCGTACTCGGTTTCGCTGCCGGCCTGACCCTGCACCAGGCGCACGGCGCGGCCGTCGACCACGTCGACAGCGGGCAGCAGGATGAGAGGCACGCTCGCCAACCTAGACCAGCTCCCGGACCCAGTTGCTCAGCAGCGTCGCACCCGCGTCGCCACTTTTCTCCGGGTGGAACTGGGTGGCCGACAGCGCCCCGTCCTCGACGGCGGCCAAGAAGGGCACGTGGTGGCTGGCCCAGGTCAGCACCGCGTCGGCATCGCCCTCCCACCGTTGAGCGGCGTAGGAGTGCACGAAGTAGAAACGGGTGTCCGGGTCGAGGCCGTCGAACAGCCGGCTTCCGGCGCCCGCCTCGACGACGTTCCAGCCCATGTGCGGGATGACGGGCGCATCCAGCCGTGTGACGGCGCCAGGCCACTGCCCGCAGCCGGCCGATTCGACACCGAATTCCACGCCGCGGGCGAACAGGATCTGCATGCCCACGCAGACGCCGAGCACCGGACGACCATGTGACAGTCGTTCGGCGATGATCTTCTCTCCGCCGATGCCGCGCAGGCCCGTCATACACGCCTCGAACGCGCCGACGCCGGGCACCACGAGCCCGTCGGCGTTAGCGGCCACGACCGGATCGGCGGTCACCTCGACATCGGCTCCGACCCGCTGCAGCGCCCGTTGGGCCGAGCGCAGGTTGCCGGAGCCGTAATCCAGGACGACCACGGACTTTGTTGTCACAGAGTGCCTTTCGTGGACGGCACCCCAGAGACCCGTGGATCGCGTTCGACGGCCTGCCGCAGCGCGCGGGCGACCGCCTTGTACTGCGCCTCTGTGATGTGGTGCGGGTCGCGCCCGTAGAGCGTGCGCACGTGAAGCGCGATCCGGGCGTTCATCGCCAGCGTCTCGAACACGTGCCGGTTGACCACGGTGTGGTAGGGCACGCTGGATCCGGCGATCGTGGTGTGGCGCAGATGATCCGGTTCGCCGGTGTGCACGCAGTACGGCCGGCCGGACACGTCGACCGCCGCGTGCGCGAGGGTCTCGTCCATCGGGATGAACGCGTCGCCGAACCGGCGGATGCCCTTCTTGTCGCCCAGTGCCTTCGCCAGCGCCTGGCCCAGCACGATTGCGGTGTCCTCGATGGTGTGGTGTCCCTCGATCTCGACATCGCCCTCGGCCCGCACGGTCAGGTCGAAGCTGGCGTGGCTGCCCAGCGAGGTGAGCATGTGGTCGTAGAACGGCACGCCGGTGTCGACGTCGACGACGCCGGTGCCGTCCAGGTCGAGTTCGACGACGATCTTGGACTCCTTGGTGGTCCGCTCGACGCGGGCGCGGCGGTGCTCGGTCACGATGCTCCTAACGGCGTGGTGAGTTCGGTGGCCGCGAGCCGTGTGCTGACCTTCAGCAGCGCGTCGTTCTCGTGGGTCAAACCCGTGGTGGCTCGGAGGTATCCGGGCAGGCCGAGGTCGCGGATCAATACCCCGGCGTCCAGGTAGCGCTGCCACGTCGCGGACGCGTCGGCGAACTCCCCGAACAGCACGAAGTTCGCGTCGCTGTCGATGACCCGAAAGCCCAGGCCCCGCAACGCTTCCGTGACGCGCCCCCGTTCGGCGACCAACGCGGCGACGCTGCCGAGCGTCTCGTCGGCGTGGCGCAGCGCGGCGCGGGCGGCGGCCTGCGTGGTGGACGACAGGTGGTACGGCAGGCGCACCAGCAGCATCGCGTCGATCACCGCGGGCGCGGCGATCAGGTAGCCGAGACGGCCACCTGCGAACGCGAAAGCCTTGCTCATCGTGCGGGTGACGACCAGCTTGGTCGGATAATCGTCGATCAGCGCGATCGCACTGGGTGCGGAGGAGAATTCGCCGTAGGCCTCGTCGAGGATCAGGATGCCGGTGTCCATCGCGTCGAGCAGCCGCCTTAGGTCTGCGAGCGAGACGCTTTGCCCGGACGGGTTGTTGGGGCTTGCGACGAATACCACGTCGGGCCGGTGCTCGTGGATCGCGGCGGCGGCCACGTCGCTGTCGAGGCTGAAGTCGTCGGCCCGGTGCGCCTCGAGCCACTCTGTCTGGGTGCCCCCGGAGATGATCGGGTGCATCGAATACGACGGGACGAAGCCGATCGCGGTTCGGCCCGGACCGGCGAACGCCTGCAGTAGCTGCTGCAGGATCTCGTTGGAACCGTTTGCTGCCCAGAGGTTTTCCGTACCGACCCGCACACCGGTCTGGACGGTCAGGTATGCCGCAAGGTCGCGGCGCAGCGCCACCGCATCGCGGTCCGGATAGCGGTGCAGGTCGACGGCCGCCTCACGGACCGCGCGGGCGACATCGTCGACCAGGGCCCGCGTCGGCGGGTGGGGGTTCTCGTTGGTGTTCAGCCGCACCGGCACGTCGAGTTGCGGTGCGCCGTAGGGTGACTTGCCGCGCAGGTCGTCGCGCAGCGGCAAGTCGTCGAGCGTGACCCGCTGCCCTGGATTCTGTCTCACCTTCCGAACCTCCGGCGCACCGCCTCGCCATGCGCGGGCAGGTTCTCGGCCTCGGCGAGCGTGATGACGTGTCCTGTCACGTCTTTCAGCGCGGCCTCTGAGTAGTCCACTACGTGGATGCCACGAAGGAAGGTCTGCACCGAAAGCCCGCTGGAGTGCCGCGCGCAACCGGCGGTTGGCAGCACGTGATTGGAGCCGGCGCAGTAGTCGCCGAGGCTGACCGGAGACCACGGTCCGACGAAAATCGCTCCTGCCGAACGAATTCGGGACGCGACATCGGGTGCGTTGGCGGTCTGGATTTCCAGGTGTTCTGCCGCATAGGCGTTTACAACGTCGACACCGGCGTCGATGTCGTCGACGAGAACGATCGCAGACTGGTGGCCGGTCAGCGCGGCGGTCACCCGCTGCCGGTGCACCGTGCTTTCGAGCTGCGTGGCGAGCTCAACCAGTGTCGCCTCCGCCAGCCCCTCGCTGGGTGTGACCAACACGCTGGCCGCCATCTCGTCGTGTTCGGCTTGGCTGATCAGATCGGCGGCCACGTGCACCGGGTCGGCGGTGTGGTCGGCGAGGATCGCGATCTCTGTCGGGCCGGCCTCGGCGTCGATGCCGACCACCGAGCGGCATATCCGCTTGGCCGCGGTGACGTAGATGTTTCCCGGCCCCGTGATCATGTCGACCGGCGCCAACTCGGCGCCGTCGGTGTCGGTGCTGCCGTAGGCCAGCAGCGCCACCGCCTGTGCTCCGCCGACGGCCCACACCTCGTCGACCCCCAGCAGCCGCGCCGCCGCGAGGATGGTCGGGTGTGGCAGTCCCCCGAACTGTGCCTTGGGCGGGCTTGCGATGACCAACGACTCGACCCCGGCGGTGTGCGCGGGCACGACGTTCATGACGACGCTCGACGGGTAGACGGCGTTGCCCCCCGGCACGTACAGGCCCACGCGCTGGACGGGCACCCAGCGCTCGGTAACCGTGGCGCCCGGGGCCAACACTGTCGTGGTGTCGGTGCGGCGCTGGTCGGCGTGCACTGCGCGGGCCCGCTCGATCGCCAGCTCAAGCGCCGAGCGCACGCCGTTGTCGAGCTTGTCCAGCGCATCGTCGAGTTCGGCGACCGGGACGCGGACCGCTGCCGGCCGCACGCCGTCGAACGACGCGCCGTATTCCAGCGCGGCGTCGGCGCCGCCCTGCGCGACCGCCTCGACGATCGGGCGGACCGTCGGCAGCACCGCGTCGACATCGACGCCGCCGCGCGGCAGCGCAGCCCGCAATTGGGCGGCCGAGAGCAGCGCCCCACGCAGGTCGATGTGGCCCATCAGCGGTCGCGGTGCGTTCACGCTGACCATTCTCCCAGAGCAGCACAACTCGATACCGCTGCGTCGACGGCCCGCGCTCGCTGCCAGACGTCACGAGAGTGATATAGATCACGTTCTCTGGAATCTGTGAACTGGCTGAGTGAACCAGCCGTGTAGCGGGTGCGATCAACGGGACCAACGGCCAGCCGGGCAGGCATGGGTAGCTGGGCGCTACATTGGCGGCACTGCCGAGTCTTCGAACGGAGCCGTCATGTCCGCAAAGGATCATCCGAACAACGCGCCCGGCGTGCCGATGAGGTTCCCGCCCGCGGTAGAGCGCCTGCAAATCAAGTACATGAACCCGGTCTTCCTGCGGGTGGGGCGCTATCTGCCCAGCTTCGCGATCGTCAAACACCGTGGTCGCAAGTCAGGCAAGGATTACGAGACGGTGGTCTCCGCGTTTCGCAAGGGAAACCTGCTGGCGATCGGGCTGGCCCACGGCAAGACCAACTGGGTCAAGAACGTGCTGGCGGCGGGTGAGGCCGACGTACATCTCTTCCGGCGCGACGTGCACATCACCAACCCCCGCGTGCTGCCCGCGGGTACCGACAGCCCCGAGTTGCCGTGGATTGCCCGGCGAATGGCGCGCAGCCAAGGTGTGTTCGTCGCGGACATCGCCTGAAAAATCCGTTGAGCTAGCGATTCCGGCGCTGCCACACTGCGGCGATGGAACCGAACCTTTGGCTGGCCTTCCTCGGCGCGGCGATCACGATCAGCCTGTCCCCCGGACCTGGTGCGATCCTGTCGATGGCAACCGGTTCGACGTGCGCCCCTGCTGCCGCAGTACGCGCTCATCAGCGCGACCATGGTCGCGGTCGACCTCGTCGTCATGAGCTGTTACGCCGGCCTGGCGGCGCGGTTACTCCGGTGGTTGCACACCCGGCGCCGGCAGACGGTGGTCAATCGGCTGTTTTCCGGGTTGTTCGCGACCGCCGCGGTCGGGTTGTCGCTGATGCGGCGCGCGGCCGCCTAACCGGCCCGGGTGAAAACCGTCTTGCCGGTCATCGTCGGCCACACCGCCGGGGCGTCGTCCCACGGCACGACGCGCTCGACGACAGGTGACAGATCACCTTGGGCCGCAAGAAGTTCCAGAACGTCCGGGATGACCGCGCGGGCGTTGACCCGACCGGTCACGAATCGCACCCCACGGGTGTACATCGGCAGCAGCGGCATCTCGACCGGGCCCTGGTAGTAGACGCCGGTGTCGGTGCAGACGCCGTCCGGCCATGTCGCTCGCAGCGTGGCGGCCAACACCGATGGGTCGGCCGAGGTGTGCACGGTGACCGGGTAGGGGTCCCACGATCTGTCGGGCTTCGTGCGGTCGTGCGCCTGTGCGCCAACTTTCTCGGCGGCGGCCAGCCGGTTCTTGTCGGTGTCTATGTAGTCGACATGAGCGCCGAGCGCTGACGCCAATGCCGCAGCGTACAAGCCGATCGAAAGACGTCCGACGACGAGCACGCGCCGGTCTGCCGGCTCGAGGGCGTCCAGTTCCCCCCGGTACGGGCCAACGCCGCGCCACCCGTCCGGGATGTTGTCCGACAACGACGCGATCGCAACGGGATCGACGGCGTCGGGCACGGGGATGAGCATTGCGTCGGCGTAGGTCACCAGAACGACGTCCGACATGAACCCACCGCCGTCCAGGCCGGCCAGCGGAGCCATGCCGTACATCGCCATGAGCGGCAGCGACGCGCACGAACCCGTCGCACCGCGGCGGCATTCGCGGCAATTTCCGCAACTGATTTGAAACGGCACCACCACGCGATCGCCGATGTTGACGTTTCTCACGGCATCGCCGACGGCCACCACCTCGGCTAGCCCCTCATGCCCGACAGCGTGCCCGGGTGGCATCGGCAGCTCGCCCCGGGCGACGGCCACGTCGAGGTCGCAGCACGCCACCAGCAATGGTTTCACCAGCGCCTGTTGCGGCGCTGTGATTTCCGGATCGGCGGTCTCTCGCCACGCGTACCGACCGGGTTCTTCGAACATCAAGTGTCGCATCTTCAGCATTGTTGAGTGATCGTTCTAGTATTGTCAAGGGTGTGCCCCGACCAGACCGCAGCCGCAGCGCCCTGATCGACACCGCGGGGACCCTGTTCCGGCGGCAGGGCTACGCGGCGACGGGCCTCAACCAGATCCTCGACGAGGCCGGAGTCAAGGCGGGGTCGCTGTATCACCACTTCCCCGGCGGCAAGCAGGAACTGGCCGCCGCCGTCGTCGAGGCCGCCGGCGGCGACATCGAGAAGCTGCTGCGCCGCGCGCTGGCCGCGGACCTGCCAGTCGAGACTGTGGTGGGCCAGTGGGTCGACCTGCTGGCGGTCGGCCTGGCCGCGGACTGTCGCGACGGCTGCCCCGTGGAGCCAATCGCGACCGAATCCGTGCATGCCAGCGAGTTGGTTCGCCGGGCGTCGGCCCGCGCGTTCGACAGCTGGTGTGCGGCGATCGCTGAACGCCTGCGTTCCGACGGGCGGGACACGGCGCGCGCCGACGAAGAAGCACTGGCCGTCGTCTCGATCATCGAAGGCGCGCTTGTCCTTTCGCGCACGACCGGCGACACGCGGGCGCTGCGGGCGGCCAAGGCCGCGGCCCAGTCGCTACTGCGTGGCTAGGCGATCTTCGAACGTGCGCTTGATGAGCGGGGCGGCCTCTTCCATCGCTGCGCGCAGCGGTGCGGCGAGTCGGTCTGGCAGCACATCGCGCAGCCAGACGAACCGGCAGCGCCCTGGGCCGTCCGCGACGACCTGCATGACCGTGTTGTCATGCTCCGGGTGCACGGTGTCGCCCAGTAGCGAGTAGACAATCCGGCGCCCGTGGTCGTCGCGGGCGACCAGTCGCTCGCGGGCCACGCTGCCGTTGGCGAACGTGACCACTCGGATGGTGTCATCGGCGTCGGACGAGACAACATGACCTCGGGCCATGTTGACCGGGCCGTCCGCCCAATCGCCGATTACCCGCCACACGCGCGCAGCGTCGGATTCGATTGAGACTTCAGTGCGTATCGATGCCATGCGATAAGTCTGGTGGCCGGCGGCCCGTCGGGTCTTGAAGATACTTGCGGGTTTCTCGCGGAGAACTGTCGGACCGTTGGGATAGCCTCGCGGCATGCTGACTGCGGTGACCCTCGCGGCTCGTCCCGAGTTCAGCATCTATGCCTTCACCTGCCGACCCGACAGCGCGCACTGGTCGGATGCTGAAGTCCCGGCGGCCGCACGGATTGTTCTGGTGCGCGCGGGCCGGTTTCGACGACGCGGGGCCGACGTTCCGCTGGATCTCGACCCGACCGTCGGATACCTCGGCGTCCGAGGCGAACAAGAGCACTTCGCGCACCCGCACGGTGGTGACCTGTGCACGTCGGTGCAGCTGAGCGAGGCGTCCTGGGCACAACTCGTCGGCGAGCCGGGTCTGTTGCGCGGATCGGCGATCTACGTCGACGCCCGGGTCGAGCTGGCGCATCGCCGGCTACTGGCCGCCGGGCAGGGCGACATCGACTACCGGTTGGCGGAGGCGCTGTTGAATCTGGTCGCCGAGGCCCTGAGTGGAGCCGCGGACCGGCGGATGCCGGTGGTCGACCGGCCGGTCCCGGCCGATCGGCGGGTCGTGGAGCGGGCGCGAACGGCGATCCACGACGACCACCCGGCGGCGCGTGGGCTGTTCCCACTGGCGGAGCTCATCGGGACGTCCCCGTACCGATTGAGTAGGGCGTTCCCGGTGGAGTTGGGCGTGTCGCTGACCAGGTACCGCAACCGGGTGCGGGTCGGTCGAGCGATCGAGCAGCTGGAACGCGACGAATCAGCGCTGGCCGACATCGCCGCGTCGCTGGGCTTCGCCGACCAGGCGCACTTCAGCCGGACACTGCGTGAGCACCTCGGCTACACACCGGCGAGGCTGCGGCGTGTGCTGCAGACCACCGGCTAGACGTCGAGGCCGACGTCGAGCACGTTGACGGAGTGGGTCAGCGCGCCGACAGCCAGATAGTCGACGCCGGTAACGGCGTACGCGGCGGCACTGTCCAGCAACAGCCCGCCGGACGACTCCAACTTCACCCGCGGCGCACGCGCGTCGCGGCGCTGCACCGCGATCTGGGTCTGCCAGACCGGGAAGTTGTCCAGCAGCACCAGCATGCCGTTGTCGTCGAGACCGTAGCGGAGGACCTCCTCCAATACCTGGTCCAGCTGCTCGATCGAGTCGACCTCGACCTCGCAGGGCAGGTCGGGCGCGACGGCGCGGACCGCCCGCAGCGCCGCCAACACCGACCCGGCGGCGGCGACGTGGTTGTCCTTGATCAGCGCCGCATCGCCGAGGCCCATCCGGTGGTTGACCCCGCCGCCGACCCGCACCGCGTATTTCTGCAGCGCTCTCAGCCCCGGCAGGGTCTTGCGGGTGTCGCGGATCTTGGCCTTCGTGCCGTCGACGGCGTCGACCCACCGCGAGGTTGCGGTCGCGATCCCGGACAGGTGGCAGACCAGGTTCAGCATGGTGCGTTCGGCGGTGAGCAGGCCCTGTGTGCCGGCCTCCAGCCGCACCAGTGCGTCGCCGGGCTGCAGCCGATCCCCGTCGGACGCCCGGTCCAGCAGGCGATATCCGTCGGGGCCGAGCACTTCGTCGAGCACCAGCAGCGCCACGCCGATTCCGGCGACCACGCCGGCCTGCCTGGTGACCATCGCGGCGGCGGCGGTCGCGTCGGGCGGCACGGTGGCCAGCGTGGTGACGTCCGGGCCGTAACGCAGGTCCTCGTCGAGGGCACGGCGTATCACCGCGCGAGCCTCGGTGAGCTCGTAGTCGCTGAGCTCCATCAGCAGCACGCCCACGCCGCCACCGGCGCGTCGACGCTGCGCGCCTGCGCCGGGTCGGCGTCGGGGTAGTCGGCCCGGTGGTGGCTGCCGCGGGTTTCGGTGCGCGCCAACGCCGCCGCGGCAACCGCACGGGCGGTCGCGGTCAACGCGATGTCCTCGGCGTCGGCACGGGAGGCGGGATTCCGCGGCCGGGCGGCGTCGAGTTCGTCGATGAGCCGCTGCAGTCCCGCGCCGTCGCGAACCACCGACGCGTGCCGGCTCATCGCGCGCTGCAGGGTGCGACGGGGCAGCGCCGCGCGGGTGACCGGCTCGGGGAGCCGGGCGATCACCGCGCCCGCGGCGGCGGCGTGCTCGGCGGCGGCTCTGCCGGCCCGCCCGCCGACGACCAAGCCCTCCAGCAGGCTGTTCGAGGCGAGCCGGTTCGCGCCGTGCATGCCGGTGCGTGCCACCTCGCCGGCGGCGAACAAACCGGGCAGCGCGGTGCGGCCGATCACGTCGGTGACCACGCCACCGCAGCTGTAGTGCGCGCCGGGCACCACCGGGATCGGCGTGCGGGTGGGGTCGATGCCTGCCGCCCGGCACGCGGCGGTGACGGTCGGGAACCTGCGCTCGAACCCGGTGATGCCGCGAGCGTCGAGGTACACGCACTGCCCGCCGGACTCGGCCAGCCGGGCCTCGACCGCGGCGGCCACCACGTCGCGCGGAGCCAGGTCGCCCATCGGGTGAATCCCGGCGGTCACCGAACAGCCTTGCGCGTCAACGAGTATCGCGCCCTCGCCGCGCAACGCCTCGCTGATCAGTGGCCGGCGGCCGTCGGCGTGGTCGTCGAACAGCATAGTCGGATGGAACTGGATGAACTCGATGTCAGCCACCGCGACGCCGGCCCACAACGCCAGCGCGATACCGTCGCCCGTCGACCCTTCCGGGTTCGTGGTCGCGCGGTAGAGGTGACCGAGCCCGCCGGTGGCGAGGAACACCGCAGGCGCGTGCACCATTCCGACGCCATCGTCGCCCCGCACCAGCACACCGGTGACACCGTCAACGTCGTAAAGCACCTGCAGCGCAACATGGTTGCGACGGATCTCGAGGATCGAGGCGGCGCGGTCAAGCGCACGCTGCACCTCGGCCCCGGTGGCGTCCCCGCCGGCGTGGATGATGCGGTGGCGCGAATGTCCCCCCTCGCGGGTGAGCGCCCACCGGCCGGGGACCGACTCGTCGAACCGGGCGCCGTCACCGACCAGGTCGGCGACCGCCGCATAGCCGTCGGAGACGATTGAGCGGACCGCGTCCGGGTCGCACAGGCCGCCGCCCGCCGCGACCGTGTCGGCGACGTGGGCGTCCACCGAGTCGTCGGTGGCCGGCAGAACCACGGCGATGCCGCCCTGCGCGTAGTGGGTCGCGGTCTGCCCGGCCTTGCTCAGCACCATGACCGAACTGCCGCGCCGATGGGCGGCAAGCGCGGCGGCCAGCCCCGCCACACCGGTGCCGATCACCACAACGTCGCATCGGGCGTGCCACGCGGGCCGGATCATTCGCCGCCGCCCGGTTGGCCGATCTCGATCATCCGCTGCACGCTGCGCCGGGCCAGCCGTGCGGTTTCGGGGTCGACGTCGACCTCGTCGGTGCCGTCGACGAGGCAACGCAGCAGCGCGGCCGGGGTGATCATCTTCATGTACTTGCACGATGCGCGGTCGTTGACTGCGCGGAACTCGACTTCCGGTGCAGCCCTCCGCAATTGGTGCAGCATGCCGATCTCGGTCGCGACCAGCACCTCACGGGAGCGGGTCGCGCGGGCGGCATCGAGCATGCCGCCGGTCGACAGGATCTTGACCCGGTCCGCGGGCACCGCACCCTCACCGGCCAAATACAGCGCCGAAGTCGCACAGCCACACTCGGGGTGCACGTACAGCTCGGCGCCGGGGTGCGCGCGGGCCTGATCGGCGAGTTCGTCGCCGTTGATGCCGGCGTGCACGTGGCATTCGCCGGCCCAGACGTGCATGTTGGTGCGTCCGGTCACCCGGCGCACGTGCGCACCGAGGAACTGGTCGGGCAGGAACAGCACCTCGCGGTCGGGATCGAGCGAGGCGACCACGTCGACGGCGTTGGCCGACGTACAGCAGATGTCGGTGAGCGCCTTGACCGCGGCAGTGGTGTTGACGTAAGAGACGACCACCGCGTCCGGGTATTCGGCCTTCCATGCGCGCAGGTCGTCAGCCGTGATCGACTCGGCGAGCGAGCATCCGGCCCGCTGGTCAGGGATCAGCACGGTCTTGTCCGGGCCGAGGATCTTGGCGGTCTCGGCCATGAAGTGAACGCCGCAGAACACAATCGTTTCCTCGGGCGCATCCGCCGCGATCCGGGACAGCGCCAGTGAATCGCCGACGTGGTCGGCGACGTCCTGGATTTCCGGCAGCTGGTAGTTGTGCGCTAGCAGCGTGGCTCCCCGCAGCTCGGCCAATCGGCGCACCTCGGCGGCCCACTCGGCGTTCGGCTCGACACCGAGATCGTCGACGCGGTCAACGATCGTCATAGCCGCCTCCTCACGTCGCGGGGTTTTCGACTTATAATCGAAAACATGGCCCATATTAGCACCGAGCACGAAGTGTTGGCCGTCGTGTTCCAGGTTCGCCACCTGGCCACGCCGAAGCCACAGCTCAGCGTGCTGTTGTGGGAGAGAGCAATGAACCCGCAGCGCGGAGCCTGGTCATTGCCGGGCGGGCGGCTGCGTCACGACGAGGACATGACCAGTTCAGTGCGTCGTCAACTCGCCGAGAAGGTCGACCTGCGTGAGCTTACCCACCTCGAGCAGCTGGCTGTGTTCTCCGACCCAGCCCGTGTGCCGGGCACCCGCACGATCGCGTCGACGTTCCTCGGCCTGGTTCCCTCCCCCGCCACCCCTGCGCTGCCGCCCGACACCTGCTGGCATCCGGTCAACGCGTTGCCGCCGATGGCGTTCGACCACGGGACGATGATCGACCACGCCCGCGTTCGGCTGGTGGCCAAGCTGTCGTACACCAACCTTGGATTTGCTTTGGCACCAAAGGAATTCGCGCTTTCGACGTTGCGCGACATCTACGGCGCCGCGCTGGGCCACCAGGTTGACGCGACGAACCTGCAGCGGGTGCTCGCGCGTCGCCGCGTGATCACCCCGACCGGTACCACCGCCCGGTCCGGCCGAAGCGGCGGACGGCCCGCCGCGCTGTACCGGTTCACCGATGCGCAACTCCGCGTCACCGATGAATTCGCGGCACTTCGCCCTCCCGGGTGAGTCGATTCGTCTTTTAACCTCTTCTTAAGGAAGAATGGCCGGTTGGTCACGAAGGAGTGTCAACGATGGACTCTGCCAGCCTGGCCGCGGCAACCGGCGCTAACTGGATCGGCTATGCGCCGCATCACGATATGCAGCGCGGACGTCCCCTGCTGCCGGAGAAAGATCCGTTCTACGAACCGCCGCCCGGGTACCAGCACGCCACGCCCGGCACGGTTCTGCGGTCCCGCGACGTCGCGCTGGCCTTTCTCGGGCTGGTCCCGCAGAAGTTCACCGCCACGCAGCTGCTGTACCGCAGCACCGACATGCATGGCCGGCCCGAAGCGACCGTCACCACCGTGCTGGTGCCGGCCGAACGGGGGCCCGAGAAGGTCTGCCCGGTGGTGTCGTATCAGTGCGCGATCGATGCGGTGGCATCGCGTTGCTTTCCGTCGTACGCGCTGCGGCGCGGCGCCAGGGCCGTCGGCGCGCTGGCGCAGCTCGAGTTCATGTTGATCGCCGCGGCTCTGTCGGAAGGCTGGGCCGTCTCGGTGCCCGATCATGAAGGCGCACAAGGCTCGTGGGGCACACCGTGCGAGCCCGGCTACCGCGTGCTCGACGGCGTCCGCGCCACGCTCAGCTGCGAGCGGTTGGGTCTGTCGGCGGATGCGCCGATCGGGCTGTGGGGCTATTCGGGCGGCGGGCTGGCGTCCGCATGGGCCGCAGAGGTGGCCGCCGACTATGCGCCCGAACTGGCGATCGTCGGTGCTGTGCTCGGCTCGCCTGTCGGCGACCTGGGACACACCTTCAGGCGGCTGAACGGCACGTTCTACTCCGGCTTGCCCGCCATGGTGGTCGCTGCCCTCGGCCACGTATTCCCCGAGCTCGACCGGGTGATCCAGCGGCACGCGACCGACGAAGGCCGTGCGCTGCTGCAGTCGCTGGAGAAGATGACCACCATCGCCGCGGTCATCCGGATGGCGCACAAGAACATGGACTCCTACGTCGACCGGCCGCTCGAGGAGATCCTCAACGAGCCCGAAGTCCAGTACGTCTTCGACAGCATCAAGCTTGGCACGGCGGCCCCGAGCGCGCCGGTGCTGATCCTGCAGGCAGTCCACGACAGCATGGTGGGGATCGATGACATCGACGAGCTGGCAGAGACGTACCGTGCCGGCGGCGCCGCAGTCACCTATCACCGCGACCTGTTCAGCGAACACATGTTGTTGCACCCGATGTCGGCACCGATGACGTTGCGATGGCTGCGGGACCGCTTCGCGGGCCGGTCGCTCGACGAACACCTGGTGCGCACCACCTGGCCGACGGCTTTCAATCCGTCGACGTACAAGGGCATGGTCCGGTTGGGGCTGATCGCCGCCAAGGTGATCACCGGCAGGCGGCTCGAACGCCGCCCGTTGTCAGAGGCCGACGCGTAAGGAGGGTTCCGGTGAAGACCGCGATCTGCGAGATGCTGGGCATCGAGTACCCGCTACTGGCCTTCAGCCACTGTCGCGACGTGGTCGCTGCCGTCACCAACGCCGGCGGGTTCGGCGTGCTCGGCGCCTCGACGCACACCCCGGAGGAGCTTGAGCAGGAACTCGCGTGGGTGGACGCCGAGGTGCGCGGAAAGCCCTACGGCGTCGACATCATCGTGCCGGAGAAGTTCACGGGCAAGGGCCGGCGCCTGACCTCCGACCAGGTCGCCGACCTGATCCCGGGTGAGCACCGCGAGTTCGTCGCGGCTCTGCTCAAAGAGCACGGCATCGAGCCGATCGAACGGTCCCGCCCGCCGCGGGTGGCGATCTCCGACGAGGCCGGCGACGCGCTGCTCGACGTCGCGTTCTCGCATCCGATCAAGCTGATCGCCAACGCGCTCGGCAGGCCGCCGGCCTCGATGCTCGACGCCGGCCGGGCCCACGGTGTGCCCGTGGCAGCGCTGGTCGGCGCTCGCGAGCACGCGATAAGGCAAGTCGAGGCCGGAGTCGACATTCTCGTCGCGGCGGGCACCGAGGCGGGCGGGCACTGCGGTGAGGTGACGACCATGGTGCTGGTGCCCGAGGTGATTGAAGCGATCGAGTCGATACGGCCGGTCCCGGTCCTCGCGGCCGGCGGCATCGTCACCGGCAGGCAGATGGCCGCGGCGGTGGCGATGGGCGCTGCGGGAGCGTGGACGGGGTCGGTGTGGCTCACGACCGAGGAAGCCGAGACCGCCCCGTACACCAAGCAGCGGATGCTGGCGGCGACCTCCCGCGACACCATCCGCTCGACCTGCCGCACCGGGAAACCGACGCGCCAGCTGAAGTCGGATTGGACCGAGGCGTGGGAGTCGGGGCAGGGACCGGATCCGCTGCCGATGCCGCTGCAGTCGATGATCAGCGAGCCCGTGCTGCGGCGCGTCGACACCCTGGCCGCCGGCGGCGACGAGGGCGCGCGTGCGCTGGCCACCTACTGGGTCGGGCAGGGCGTCGGCCTGATGAACAGCGTCAAACCGGCGCGCCAGGTCGTCTACGAGTTTGCGCAGGACTACCTGGCGGCTGCCGAGCGGCTAGCCGACAGTCTCGGGGATTGAGGGTTCGGCGCCGTCGCCGTCGGCGATGTCCAGGTCGTCGTGTGCCGACGCCGCCACCATCGTGGCGTAGGTCAGTGCCGCGGCCGCGGCGGGCAGTAGCAGCGTCGCCAGCGCCTGCAGCGGCGCGTGGCCGAAGAACACCGTCGCCGCCTCGGTGACGTAATAGACGCGGTGTTGCGGCGACACCGGCGCGGCGGCGACGTCGACGGCACCGTAGCGCAGCCGGGCCAGTCCGGCACCGACGGCGGTCGCGGCGGCGCCGGCGGCCACGCCTCCGAGCACCAGAGCCACCACCATGGCCGGACCGCGGCGCTTTCGCCACTGCCACACCAGGACCGCCGCGACGACCGCCACGGCGATCAGCAGGCCGACCATGATCACCGCCGAGACGAAGAAATGGTCAGCCTCGTTGCCGAGGTAGACGTGCACCCGCTGGCCCGACTTGTTCAGCGCGACCACCCCGTGCACCGGCGGGGCCACCAGCACCCAGATGCCGCCGACGACCGCGCCCGCGACCGCTAACCCGACCACCACCGCCGCGACCGCGCGCATCATCGGTGCGTCTCCAGATCCTTGGAATCCATCCGGCCGTGCCGCGAGCACTGCGCCCACCAGCCATCGGGTCGGACCTGCACCACCATCCGCCGGCCGCACTCGGCGCAGAATCGGGGAGGCTCCAACCCGAGCCGCGCGGCCATCGGCACCCGGTCTCCTTCCGGGGTGCGGTCCGGTTCGCCGGTGTAGACGTTGAACATCGGATCAGACCCTACCCGACGCGTTGACCTGCATCGACGTCGCGATCACGGCTTAATCGTCCGCAGAGCGTCCGCAGGAGTTTCGAGCCGGGCTGCGATCACCTTGCCGACAGCGGTCCGTGTGCTCTCATCAGCGTCCGGCCACAGGTGCCCGTAGGTGTCGAGCGTGGTTTGCGCGGTGACGTGCCGTAGCCGGGCCTGCACTGTCTTGATGTCCGCCCCGGATGCGATCAACAGGGACGCGAAGTAGTGGCGCAGATCGTGGAACCGGAACCCCTCGGGCAGCCCGTCGATGCGGACACGGGCCTCGCGGACCGCTCGCTCGACTGTTTGTGGGCGGACGGGCCGACCGCCGTTGGTCACCAGCGTGTCGCCGGGGAACGACTGCACCGACGACGCCAGCAGCAGCGTCAGCTCACGCGGGACCGGTACTGCCGCGGAGCTGCCGTCCGTTTTCAGCGGGCCGCCGCCGTACTGCTGCACCGGGTGCACCACCCCGCGGGGGAAGTCCACATCCGACACGCGCAGCCCGCACGCCTCGGCGGTCCGCAACCCGGCGAACGCCCCCAGCAGCACCGCGACCCGCAGATGGTCGGGCATCGCGTCGTAGAGATCCCACACCTGGGCTGTGGTGGCCACGTAGCACTTCTGACGGCCCCTCGGGGGTGAGGTTCGCCGGGAGCACGGCGAGCGGCCCAGCAGCCCGTCGTGAGCCGCGTCGGCGCAGATTTGCGCCAGCCGGGAGTGCAGCGCGTACACGTAGGACGCGGACAGCCCCTCCGCTTGCAGCTTCGCCACCCACGCCTTGACCTGTGACGGGCGCAGCGCAGACAGCGGCAGCGGGCCGAATTCGGCGACGATCTGGGCGACGTGGTAGCGGGCCAG
This sequence comes from uncultured Actinomycetota bacterium, assembly GCA_963811535.1. Lineage (GTDB taxonomy): Bacteria > Actinomycetota > Actinomycetes > Mycobacteriales > Mycobacteriaceae > Mycobacterium. Next base: position 1,315,750 of record CAWERF010000007.1, read on the forward strand.
CCGAACCGACGACCCCCGGTTGACGGCGTAGCCGGTCAGCCACGTCTCGCACCACGCCGCCACGGTCAGGCTGGCGTCACGCGGTGCGACGTGCGTCCCGGCGACAATGCTCGCGGTCTGCCCGTCGAGCCACTTCTGAGCGTCGACCTTGCGTCCGAATCCCTTGGCGTGCTCGTGGCCCTCGTCGTCGACATACCGTGCCCGCCAGCGCTTGCCCTTGCCGTGGTTGGCGCTGGGCACAGGCTGCGTATTGCCGTGCTCGTCGCGGACGGTCTTGGTCCAGCGGTCCTCGACCCCGGCCCTGCGGTTACGCTTCATTGGGCTTTTGTTGCTTGCCACGTTTACCCTCCAGGAACTGCTCGGCGGACTCTGTGATGTACTCCAGGTGCTGCTGCGCAAGTTTCAGGTATCGGGCAGCATCTTCGCCGTCCTTCAGGATTTCGTCGCATCCGTCGTCCGTGAAGATGTCCGACAGGGACAACTCCAGCTTCTGGCGGATCCCTGATGCCTGGTGAACCGACTGGTGTACGGCGTCGAGCAGCGCCCGCACCGTGAACGTCAGTTGGTCTTCGTCTGAGCCATGGGGTGCGCGGCCCACCAGCGCCTCCACCGGGACCTCGAAGAGGTCGGCGATGCCGAGCTTCGTCATCACGGAGCCCTTCGCCTACGTCGATGGTGTCACCACCCATGGCGAGGTGCTGCGCCTGTGCCAACTGCGCTACACCGGCTCAGCCCACGACTGGGGCTTCGCGATCTACCGCGACCCCACGATGACTACCAAGACTCCTACCTGCCCACAGGCGCACCCATCGGCAACCCCGAGGACATCCTCGACCCCGCCTGCGGCCTCTACCTCAACGACCCCACCGCATGGTCCTGAGCCCCCCAACGAACTACGGACCCGACCACTAGTCGGGGATTTTGTATTGACCTGTCGCCTCGTGGGCTGCTACCAGCAGCTCGTGGATCGTGAACTTCAGCTCCTCGAGCGAGAACCAACCCTGATTCGCGCTGCTCACGGCGATGTCTTGGAGCATCCCCAACGTGAAACGCCGGTAGCCCCCGGCTGTCCGCAAGGGCTTGACCGCCGCGCCGTCCGGGAGGACGAACTGGCCCTTGCGCAACCGCTGATCCAGCCAGGAATACGACCGTGGCAAGAATGCCGTCGCCTCACGGGCCGAATAGGTCGGCTGGACTCCCAGCGTGGAGATGACGGCTGCCGAATTGGCTAACATTACTTTGACTCCTATCGGAAAATTCAGGGCGCAGGTGCGCAATACCTACACATTTGAGGTCCGAATTACAAAAAAACTACCCTAAATGTACGACTCAGCCAGCCATCAAATCTGGGCTGAGAATTGATCAGCGGAATGGCTCTGAGCTGGGGGAACGTTCACATACCTGCGCAAAACATAAACACAATGCGGGCCGTAAGTACGAAAAGCAAACGAGCGGATTCGGAGTTGCACACCCACGTCAGCACCACTCGTACTGGACGTTCCAACGACCTACTACATAGTCAATTAAGAATTGGCCACCGAGGCGGGGGTCGGCGTCATGGATCGTTCCGGAGCCTCCGGTTTCCGGAGAGAAGCCCGGCGGATCCCAGGTGATGGACTGGACATTGGCGACCGCATTGCGTGTCGCGTAGCAACTGGCCAACTTCTTAACGTAGCCATCCCTGATCGCCTGTTCGGCACTGGCTTGATCAAGCCCAGCAGACGGTGGTGGAGCACCCGGGCACAGATCATTTACCGCGAAGTCCACCACTGCCTTGCCTTGGTTCGGGTTCGCACCTGGTATCCGTCCGCGGACGATGTTGGTCTCTTTCTCACGTGTGTTGCCGCTGGCCATCTCGCCGCACAGGCGTTCGCCCTCGTTGACCATTGCCTGGTCCCCATTCGTTGGAACGATTCCAATGCTGGCCAGATCATTGACGAACTGCTGCTGGCCCGAATTTAATCCTGATGCGCCGGAATCAGGATCGGCGTATGCCAGCGAGGCAATGGTCATGATCGCTGTAGCGCCGAACCCGGCAGCCAGAAACAGGTGGAGGAAGATTCTTTGTCGAATCCGCGTGGTCATCTCCCCCTCCCGATCAGAACGAATACACGTTCTCAATGCTGACAAACATGCCGTGACCGGTGGCGTCACGAGATCATGGCCGACCTCGCCGACCGCTGCGCGGCGGCGGTGCAACCTCGGTGGCCGCTGCACCGTTGGTCTCGGAGGAAGCAGACCACCGATGCCGAGGGGCCAAGCGATCGCGCGATGAAGGGACTATAGTCACCCGTGCCGGCGTGGCGAAGGTCACAGCGTTGACACTCGCGTTAGCCACCCGCGTAAAAAGGTTGGTCTCGGCGTCCTGCGAACAACGGCAACCACCTGGATGTTTGAGGAGTCCAACGATGACCGAGACACCACACAAGACCGGGCCGGCATGGGTCGAATTCTCTGATGACGTGCTTGAATCGGTTGAGACCGTCCGCACCGCGGCAATCGAGGCACCATGCCGCGCGGCCTAGGGTTCGTCACCTCCATTGCCGCCCAACTGATGGAGGCTAATGCATCCACCGCTACCACTGTGAGCGAACAGGTACTGGCGAGGCTCGTCCACCTGTTCGACGCGGACACCGGCTTCTTACGCCACAACGACCAAACCATCGGGGCCTCGAAATTGATCGCGGAATGGCCACCGCGACCCAACCGTCCACACGCGGATCTCCTGGCGATTGTCGACTTCACTAGCGCCGACGACGTCTTCGCCCCTTGCACGCATGGCAAGGAACCGCTTGTGATTCAGCCTACGGAACCGGTTGTGATTCGGCCGCCGGCCGCGACAAACTACGCTTACAAGGCTTTCCAACGCCAGATCACGGGAAGGCGCCGCGTCGCGACGCCCTCGATGGCCGCTGCACCGCTGGTTTCAAAGGGGGTGACCACCGGTGTGCTTGGCTTCGTTAACTTTCGTGGCAGGAAGAAGTGGAAGCAGGAAGAGGTGGGCATGCTCGGGGCGGTCGCCACTTTGTTTGCACAGCTCCAGGCCCGCATCGCCGCCGACGAAAGGCTTCGCTACCTGGCTGAGCATGACGATTTGACCGGTCTGCACAATCGTCGATCGGTTGTTGCGCACCTTTCCGAAAGACTCGCGGCGGGACGCCCCGGACCCGTCGCGGTCTTGTATCTCGACCTCGACCGACTGAAGTCGATCAACGATTACTTCGGCCACGCCGCCGGCGATTTTTACCTCCGGGTATTCGCCGAACGGCTTCAGGCGAGCATGGGAGGGCTGGGCACGATCGGTCGGATCGGCGGGGACGAGTTCCTGGTCTTTCCGGACCGGGCGATGCTAACTGGGACCGCGGAATCACTCGCGCACCGGCTTCAGACGACGTTGCGCGGTCCCCTGAAGATCGGCGACGATGTGATCACTCCCTCCGTCAGCATCGGGATGGCGTTGGGCAGGCCGGGACGCGACAACACCGCGGATCTACTCCGTCGTGCCGACGAGGCCGCCCTGACGGCCAAGCGCGCGGGCGGCAACCAGGTCGCAGTGTGCACCAATGACATCTCCCGCAACGTCGTCTTCCGCAACGATATCGAACTCCATCTGCAAGCGGGCATCGACAGCGACGCTCTGCTGCTGCATTACCTGCCCGAAGTCGACTTGCTGACCCGCGCGATCCTGGGGGCCGAGGCGCTGGTCCGTTGGCGGCACCCGACGCGCGGGCTGCTGCTGCCGGATTCGTTCATCGGGGTAGCCGAATCGACCAACCTCGCCGCAGAGTTGGGCCGATGGGTGATGCGAAGCGCCTGCGCCGAATTGAGCCGGTGGCAATCCAACGGGGTGGGACAAGGTGCGATACTGCGCATCAATGTGTCGCCCGTTCAACTGATCACCCGCGGCTTCGTCCGTAGTGTTGCCGACACCATCGAGGAGTTCGGCATCGACGGCGGATCGGTATGCCTCGAAATCACCGAGCAGGCCGTGGTGCACGACATCGAAACCACTCGCAAAACCCTCTCGGAGCTCAAGGAAGTCGGGGTCCAGATTGCCATCGACGACTTCGGCACCGGCTATGCGGTGCTGTCGCACCTGAAGTCCCTCCCGGTCGACATGCTCAAGATCGACACCGGGTTCGTCCGCGACTTGGGCACCAACACCAGCGACCTGGCCATCGTTCGCGCCATCATCGGGCTCGCTGAGGCCTTCGGCCTGCAACTGGTCGCTGAAGGCGTTGAGACGCCAGCTGCCGCACAGACTTTGATAGAGCATGGATGTCACCGGGCGCAGGGTTTCCTGTTCTCGCGCCCCGTGGCAGGCGACGCCATGGAGTCACTGCTGTCCAGGCGCCGGGTGCCGATGACCTGCTTCGCTAACGACGAGACGCTGAGCGTGGACGCAATCTAGGGCGGGCAACGATGCCTCGTAGAGTTCATGAGCTTGCTGTCGTGGTCGCGCGTGTACGGTAGTGGCCGCCACCCCCATTCGACAACCAGCAGCGACAGCCCCGGCTCACGCAACGCGCCCTAAAGGAAGACATGATGGCGGGCACCCTGGATCGCGTCGTCACCTCCGTCGCCACTCAACTGATGCTGGCCACCGCACGCACGGCGGACGCAGTGAGCGAACGGGTGCTGGCGCATCTCGTGGAGCAGTATCCCGCCAGACAGCAGCGCCAACACCACCGCCAGCCCGGGGATTTGGCGGCATGGTCTCGCGACCAACCACCCCATCACACTGCCAGTAGCCGCGACCCAGCTCCCACCACCCCCGTCGCGGTCTCGCGCGTCACATGGTTCCTACGCCGCTTCGCCGGCCAGCAGCTGGTCGGGGTGGGTGAGCGCGGCGCGGATGTGGTCGAACACGAACTTGTCGAGGGCGTCGGCGCGGATGTTGCGTTCGGGACAGCGGCGGGATTCGCCGCCGGCGCGGATGGGGTCGTGGTTGCGGCAGTAGTAGTAGCGGTGCCAGGTGCCGTTGCGGCCGCGCATCTTGTGGCAGTTGGTGCCCACACCGCAGGCGCCGCATTTGACGAGTCCTTTGAGCAGCCATTGGCCGGGTTCGGCACGGCGCGGGCTCCACTTGGTGTTGTCGGTGGCGACCCGGCTGGCGGCCTGGAACAGCTCGTCAGAGACGATGCGGGGGCAGTCGATGGGGATCCATTCGTCGCGGTCGCGCCAGACCTGCCGGTTGCCGCGGGTGGGGCGCCGGTCGGGCACCGATTCGGTGCGGTTGTAGTAGACCCGGCCGATGTAGGCCTCGTTGCGCAGCAACCGGCAGAGGGTGGAGTGGCCCCAGGTGGGTTTGCCGGTGGGTGAGGGTATCGCGTCGGCGTTGAGCCGGCGGCAGATCTCGCGCACGGTGATGCCGGCGGCGCGGTCGGTGAAGATCCGCCGCACCACGGCGGCCTCGGGCTCATAGACCTCGTGGTGTGCTCGCCCGGTGGCGGCGCTGCGGGGAATGCGACGGTACCCGTAGGAGGCCTTCCAGGTGACGATCTCGCCGGCGCGGGCCCGGAACAGTTTGCCGCGCCGGTAGCGTTCGGCGATTTTGGCTTTCTCGTATTCGGCGATTACACCCTGCACCTGGGTGAGCAGCACCGACTGTGGGTCATCGGCGGCCAGCCCCGGGGAGTCGGTGAATGCGACGGCGACCCCGAAGCGGTCCAGTTCGTCGAGCACCAGCACCTGGTAGGCGTAGGCGCGGGCGAGCCGGTCCGGCGACAGGCACCACACCCGTTGGATGAGCCCGGCTTCGGCGGCATCACGCAACGCGTCCAGGCCGGGCCGGTCCAGCCGGGCCCCGGAATGGCCGTCGTCGACGTACTGGCCGATCAGCTCATCACCGGCGGCGGCGACGTGTTCACGCAGCAGTGCCAGCTGCGAGCCGATGGTGCCGCGGTCGGCCTGCGCCTCGGTGGACACCCGCGCATACAGCGCCGCCCTCACCGCAGGCCCCTGCTCGGTAGCGCCAGTCGCGCAACCGAGTCCATGCGTGCGGCGGCGTCGAGGAGGAACTGATACCCCGCCGCCAGCGCCGCCACCCGGGGATCGTCGTGCGGTGTCCAGGGCGGCCGGGCGGCGGCGAGCAGTTCAGCGACGAACACCGGCTCGGCGCTCGGCCACGCGATCAACCCGGCCAGGCCGCGACGGGCGAACCGGGCCGCGGCCAGACCTTCGGGCAGCCCGGTGGGCTCAAGCGCATGCGCGCGCAGCGTTTCGTAGTCGACCTGTGCCGCTTCGACCGCCGGCCAGAACGACCGGGCGCTCACCGCCCGCGGACCCGCTCGACGGTGCGGCGGTGCAACCGCACCCCGAACCGCTCGGCCACCTGCTCGGCGATCTGGGCTCCCGAGCCGCCCTCGGCGCGGATGAAGTCCACGATCTCGGGTCGCAGCTTGACCGGGCCACGACGGCCGCGCCGCTCGTCGACTAGCCCCGCCATCCCCGCCTGCTCGAACGCCGCCGCCACCAGATAGAACGCTGCCCGCGAATAACCATGTGCCGCAGCAGCTTCGGCCACGGGAACACCCTCGACCAGACGCGCCCGCAACATCTCGTATTTCACCTGCACCTTGTCGGCGGCCAGAAAGAAACCCGAGCCGGCGGTGAACAACGGCGCGAAAACCGCGTCGGGATTCGGATGCACCAACCCCGCCTCGGTCAATGTCCGAAGTCGTGTCGTGTCGCTCACCGGTCTCACCTCCCACCCGGGAGCCTAGGCCACCACTCAGGCTCCGTCTATCATTTACTGCCGCGTGTCTGCGGCTGGTCCTCAGATACGCCGCTAAATAGGCCGACAATACGTGTATATGGCGAACGGACACAACCTGGGCGAGTTACCGATCGTCAATGTGTACGTGGCGCGTGAGAGGGCTCGGCGTGGACATCGCGATGACGCCATACCGCTCATACGCGCCGCCGTCGACCATCTGTTCCCCGAGGGACAGCTGCTGGGGTTGGGCGTTCCTGCGACGGGTGTTCTGGTGGAGACACTGCTCGATCGCGGCGCCGACGGTGATGTGGCCGAAGCCGAGGCCGCGATCGAGCGATTAGCGGCTGCGCCAGCCGAAGAGGGTCTAGTAATACCCGACATCTGGCTGCTGCGGCTGCACGCTCTGCTGGCGCGGGCTCACGGTGACGATGCCCGCTATCGCGAATACCACGATCGCTACCGCGACATGGCGAGAACGCTTGAGTTCGAGGGGCATATCGCGTGGGCCGAGGCGATGCGATGACGCCGGGCGTCCAGGGAGGCCCGCCCACGTTGTCTTGAAACAGACCACATTCGCGACATCTCCAGACCCGACGCCGGACGGCGCGGAATACGAGGTCGCGGTGTCTCATATGTCCGTCGCAGAAATATATGTCTCGCATGTAGCGTTGGATTAATTGTGAGACAGGGAGATTCACAGGGAGTCACGGCGTCTAGCCGTGGAGCGCGCGTGGGATACACACGCGTCAGCACTGTTGCCCAGACACTGGATCAGCAGAATGCCGCCCTTGAAGCGGCGGGCGTCATAAAGACCTTCTCCGACATCATGTCCGGCGCGCGCGATGATCGCCCAGGTCTGGCCGAGTTAATGGCCTACGTTCGGGATGGTGACACCGTCGTGGTCTGGAAGCTCGACCGGCTGGGCCGCAACACCCCTGTCAGCCCGACCAATGTCAGCCCGACCAACATAACAGCAGTTCAAAGCCATATCAGCAAGCCGGGGAAGCAGCTCCAACCGGTACCCGCTGGGGATATGTAGCGCAACAGGTAGCGCAACGCGTGGGCGTGACGGCCTAGGCCAGCCATCGTCAGCGAAATTGGACTCGGGCGTTGAATCGCGGGTTGAAGTACCTGCGGGCCGCGCTGTACGCATGAGATCGTGCAGCATATGCGACCAACTGAGATTGTCATAGCCTTCTGGGATGAAGTCTGGAACGCGCACGACCCCGATGCGGTCGACCGGTTCGTAGTCGACGACGTCGTCGTGGTGAGCGGCGGCCAGGAAATCTCTGGAGAAGAAGACTTCAAGAACTGGATCAAAGGGTTTCTGGAAAAGGTGAACGACCTACACGTCGACGCCATCGAGACATTCCAGAACGAGGACGGCACCCGCGTCACGTCCCGATGGGTATTGACGGGAACGAATAACGGCATCCTGAGCACCGCATCCGACCAGGCGCCGATCGCGATGACCGGCATCGCGGTCTGGGAGGTTGGCGAAGACGGAAAGCTGCGGCGCAACTGGGTCGAACTGACCTCCGCGTAGCTGTACCAACGGCTGCTCGCCGCAAAACCCTGTAAGACAGCTCCGATGCGTACTGCAAAGGGAGCTCCTGCCCCAGGGCCGGTCAGCCGGTGGTGTGGACGATCAGCACGTCGGTGTTGGCCCTGCTGGAGACATTGCCGGGGACCGAGAACAACCGCCCGAGGATCGCAGATCGCGCGGTCAGTCCCACGTGGCCGACCACCAGCAGATCGGCCTCGACCTCCTCGGCGAGGTCCACCAGCGCGTCTTCCGGAGCACCTTGAATCGGCCGCTCCTCGATGTTGTTCGCCCCGGCCGCCTTGGCCCGGTCGCGGGCCTCGCGCAAGATCGCGTAGATCGGCGCGTTGCCCCGCACCTTGTAGCCCTCGTCTTTGAGGATGTCGGCCGCGCGCAAATCGTCGCTTTGGGGAAAATACCCGGTCGCAATGAACAGCTTCGCGTTCGACTCGGCGGCAATCTCGCCTGCGCGGTCGACCGCACGCAGCGAGGACTCTGAGCCGTCGGTTCCGACCACCACGGTCTGATAGGTGCTCATCTGCCCTCCGAGCATCGCTCGCAACGCCACCCCAGACAGTAACGCTTCTGCGCATGACGATGGTCTGCCCTGGGGGTACGGCAGTTCCGCCCTCGACCGGTATCCCACACCGATAATCGATGGAGCGGATCGCCGGGCGATATGACACACGACGTGTGAGCAGCGGTGACACGATACTCACGTGAACGACAGCGGGGACGGTCGCGGTGCACTGACGGCGGCGGCCTTGGTGTGCGGGTCGTGCGGGACAGAGCTGGGCGCGAAGGCCAGGTTCTCTAGCCAATGTGGTGCGCCAATCACAACGGCGACCACACCGGCTGAGTACAAGCAAGTCACGGTCCTCTTCGCCGATGTGGTGCACTCGATGGACCTCGCCGCGAAGGTGGGCAGCGAACGGCTGCGCGAGATCATGGCGGCAAGGGCCTCAAGAAGATCGATTCTGACCACGATTCGATCGGCTGGTGGTGTTCGATGACCAACTGCTGGTCGGTGGTGCCGCCGCGCCGGTGGTCTCCGTGATCGGGCACCTGCTTGGCGAAGGCGTGTAGTCTGCCCTACCGGGTGGTGAGGATTATTTCCCGGGAGCCTTCGTGGGCATCGAAGTCGACAAGGACTCCCCGCACGAGCCGTTACGACAGGACTGACCGTGCCAAAAGAAACACAGAGCTTGCGGCCACACTTCAAGGACGTGCAGGCCCACTACGACCTGTCCGACGACTTCTTCGAGTTGTTCTTGGACCCGACGCGGACCTACAGCTGCGCTTACTTCGAGCGCGACGACATGACGCTGGAAGAGGCCCAGATCGCCAAGATCGACCTGGCGCTGGGCAAACTCGGCCTGCAGCCGGGCATGACGCTGCTCGATGTCGGCTGCGGTTGGGGGGCGGCGATGCTGCGCGCATTGGAGAAGTACGACGTCGACGTCGTCGGCCTGACGCTGAGCAAAAACCAGACGGCCTACGTCGAGCAGCTATTCGCGGTGTCGGATAGCCCGCGTTCCAAGCGGGTGCTGCTCGAGGACTGGGAGCAGTTCCACGAGCCGGTGGACCGGATCGTGGCGATCGGCCCGCTCGAGCATTTCGGCTACGACCGCTACGACGATTTCTTCACAATGGCCTACGAGGCACTTCCCGCCGACGGTGTGATGCTGCTGCACTCGATCGTGCAGCCGAGCGCCGAAGAGTTCGAGGCGCGCAACATGCCGATCACGATGCGGCACCTGCGGTTCTTCAAGTTCATCATGGATGAGATCTTCCCGGGTGGCCGGTTGCCGTCGGTGGCGGTCGTCGAGGAGCGCTCGACCAAGGCGGGGTTCAAAGTCAACCGCGTGCAACCGCTGCGACTGCACTACGCGCGGACGTTGGACATGTGGGCGGCGTCGCTTCGGCTGCACCGGGATCAGGCCATCGCGATCCAGTCCGAAGAGGTCTACGAGCGGTATATGAAATATCTGACCGGCTGCGCGGAGCTGTTCCGCGACGGCTACACCGACGTCTGCCAGTTCACGCTGGAAAAGGGATAGTCCCGCCTTATTGGGGCTTCTTGGGCCGGGTGGAGTAGAACCCACGCGCGGAGATGCTGCGGTTTGCGGGTGGTGGCGGCGCGCTGCGTCAGCTGGATCACGCAACCGGTTGGGGGGGCAAAAACTTGGGGGCTGCGCCCGCCCCGCAACTCCGGCTGTTGTGGTTTACCTCCCCGACCCGAAAGCCGCAGAAGAATCGCCGAATGTCGGTTTTTTGAACGGGTTTCAGGCATCACCCTGGTTAATCGGGACCCTCACAACGTGACGTCGGCTTCGACGTGCTCGCGAAAGCCAGGGACATGGCCCTGAAAGAGCGATACAGCCTCACTATCGTGCCGATTGTCGACATCGAAACCGCCAGGGAAAGGGCTCGCACCGGAGATGTCGACGGTAGTTGTCCCGGGCGGTCATCGACGAATTCCTCGCCAGCGTCGAGATCCAATGCATGGCCCGCCCACCACCACACTGGTGGAATCGCTGCTGCACCACCGCCGCCGACCGCCCGGAGGCGCAGGCGGCGATCGACCCGGCTGGCAGCCATCCCGACCGACCCGAGATTCGTCATGCACGAACTCCCGCTGCTGCGGCTGCGCTCGCTGTTGGCAGGGGCCCATGGCGACGACACCGCCTATCGCGACTATCGGGATGCTACCGCGCCATGGCGACATCACTGGGTTTCGAGGGGCATATCGCGTGGGCTGAGGCGATGACATGACGGCGGTCATTCTGTACCGCTAGTGATGGCTTCATCTATTCGCGGTCTCGGGGCGTGTCGTTTCTTTGGCTGACAGACGACCCACGTGAGCCCATGCCGCCTCGGCGGAATCGCCGCTCCCGTGGTCTTTGGGCGGTATCCGAGAAGTGTTCGGCGATGGCGGCGGCGATCTCGCAGAAGCAGCGGCGCGTCTTGGGATTCATCTCGTGGCCGACGTCGATCACGCCGCCCGGACGCAGGTGCGGATCGAAGGGCACCTCGATGACGACCTGGCCGTGGTCGGCGAACTGCTGCGCCAAAATGGTGCGCGTGCGTTTGTCGGCGTGCCCGTCGGAGTCGTTGAGCACCACGACAGTTCTGTGCAACAGAGCGCGCATTCCGAGGGTGGCCAGCCATTCCATGGTTTGCGCGGCGGCTGATGCGCCGTCCACCCACGGCGAGGACACCACGATCAGCGCGTCGACATCGCGCAGCACCTCCAGGGTCACCGGCGAGTCGACTGTTGCGCCGCAGTCGATGATCGAGATGGTGAAATGGCGGTCCAGCCGGGCGGTGGCTTCGCGGTAGATCTCGGGATCGAGAACACGCCGCTGCGCTGTCGCTGACCCACCGGGCAGCACGAACAGACCGTCCGCGTTGTTGCCGACTTGGGTGCGCAGGTCGGCGAACGTGTCGAGGTGTTCGTCAGCGGCCAGGTCCCAGTACGAGCCGGGTGCATCGGGGTCGACGCGGGAGCCTAGCTTGCCGAAGGAGGCGTCGGCGTCGATTGCCACGACGCGATCCTCTTGGCGTAGTCGCGCGAAGATGGAGCCGACGCTTGCCGCGACGGTGGTCTTGCCCACGCCGCCCTTGCCCAGCACGCCGATCTTGTAGTGGCCGCGCAGCGGGGTGCGCATCTTGGTCACTAGCTCGGCACGGCGCAGCTCGTCGGGCGATTGACCAGGGTTGATCAGTCCAAATGTGGCGCTGTAGATGACCCTGCGCCATCCGCGTGCGGGCGGCACCTTGCGGGTCGGCAGGAGTTCTCTGGTGGCGATGCTGTCGATGTAGTTCCAGCCGGTCGGCGGCGTTGCAGTGACATTGTCGCCCCCACCTGCGCCGGATGACCAGTGAACTCCCCGGTGGGGACCGGTGGTCGATGGTTCGCGCGGCGGTGCCTGTTGCCCTTGCTGCCGCATTTCGGCGTGCCCAGGCTCGCCCAACATCCCGGATTGCTCACCGTACCCATAGCCCGCAGAACGAGCGTCTTGCTCACCCTCCCCCCGGTGCTGTTCCAAGGGCGGCCCCGACCACGCGTGCGGCGGCGTATCCTCAGCCCCACTCGCAGGCTGTTGGTCAGGTGCTGGCGAGAAGGGTTCCCGTCCAAAGTCGTCGTGGTCGGTCACGCCTAGATAGCGTACGGGTTTAGCGATCGCGCGATGGCTGCCGCAGGGAACATGACGCTGGCCGTTTCTGCACTCCTATTGACTCCTCGCTGCGATCGGCATGCCATTGCCGACAAGATCGGACCTGGCGGTCCCACGCTGAGGTCGGCCTACAGCAACGGTCCCGAGGGCGACGGTTTGGGCCGGTGGCAGAAAATACAGCCCGCGACACATACGCCCCGGAGGGATTAATGGAGCGCGCCGACAGCATCCTCGTGCTGCACGCCTATCGATTCCTGGCCTCGATCATCATTCGGTTGCCGACCACCATCGCGACGTAGGTCGGCCGCTGCACCGTCAGCCGCGAGGAGGTCATCCCGCAACCCGGCGACAGCGGCTGGATAACCAGCCGGGTCGTCGGCCCGTTCAAGGCACTCCCGGACCCGTACGAGGATCCTGCTGCGGGCGGGAGCCGCCTCAGGTCTGCTGCTGGTCGTTGACGCCATCGACGAAAAGGAGGCGCCGCGTGAAGCTCACAACCGCGAGTGCTTCAGCACACCCAGCCGGGGCCAACTCAGATGACCACACTCGCTCCATCCTGAAATCAGATCGATCGCCCCGCGCCCGCTCGGTGCCCTACACCTCAAGCTGCAGCAACTCGTCCGCGGTGACCAGGCGTTCATGCTTGGCCGGGAAATCGCGGCTCTTCATGGGGTGCCGGACTAATGACCAGGCCATTCGCCTGACCCGCGACCGGGATATCGGGTTGATGTGCACAGTGATCACTCCTGCAGTCGGTATAGCTGAACACGGGCCTGCGGCACTCAAACTTCCACCTCGACCAGACCTAACTCGACCCGGCGGCGTTTCACATAGCGGGTAATCGTCGATTCCGACATCTGCGCACCGTGCTCGGCCACCAGGCGCTGCCACACTCTACTTCGGCGTGGCAGTGCGCAGGACCCGGTGGCGGCGGATCAGTCAATCCGACACGTCGAACTCGCCGTGATCGCGCAACGCCTGGTCGAGGAGGCCGTGCGCCGCGCCCAGGTGCATCACCGCCAATCCTGACCGCCGCACGTCACGATGGAGGCACCGCCAGCATCTGCCCCATCGCCGCCAGGATCGTCTGGCGGCCGTCGGGTTCGGTGATCACGCGACGGGATACCTCGGTCAGATGATCGCCGTGGGTTCGCACGTAGCGGCGCAGCAGCTTGAATGCGTCGTCCACGGACACATCCAGGCGCTGGGAGAGGAACCCCTTGGCCTGATCGACCACGATCCGGCTGGTCAACGTGGTGCGTAGGTGAGGGAGCACGGTCGCCGGGGTGGAGGGGTGTTCCTGCAGGATCGCCACGCAGGCGAGGTGAGCCAGCGTCTGGGCCACCAACAGATCGGCGTCGTTGAGCTCCCCCACCCCGGTGCCGAACAAGCCCAGGGCACCCAGCACAATACCGGCCGCGCGCATCGGCACCGCGTGCACCGAGGCGAAGCCCGCCTCGGTGGCGGCCGCAACGAACCGCGGCCAACGCCGCGCCTCGGTCTGCACGTCGGCCACCGAGACCGGCTGTCCGGTGGCGTAACAGTCCAGGCACGGCCCCTGGTCGGCCTGCAGCTGAAACAACTCCAGATCGTGGAGCTTGTCCGAGGTGGCAGCCATCAGATGCAACTGGCGGCGCGGGTCGGCGAGCAGCAATCCCGCCGCCGCGACATCCAGCAGCTGCGCGCACTGCTCGGTGAGCTCGGTGAGCAGGTCAACAACATCGAAGCCGTCGAGCAGACTGTCCACCAGCGAGACGACCGCGTCAAGGACGCGAGTTTCACGAGGTATCTCGGTCACTATCGGGCCCATTCTGCGCCGGTCACCGGGCGATAGGCAACGGAACCGGTGTCGGACATGAAGATGAGCGCCCATCAGCTCGCCTCCAGTCGCAATCGACGATCCGGCTCAACCCGGGCGCAGGGTGGGGTCACCAAGACCGGCAACGGCCATGCCCGCCGGCTGCTGGTCGAAGCGGCCTGGCACCACCGACCCCGGTATCGGCCGGGGCGCGAGCTGCGGCGACGGTGGGATACGGCCTCGCCCGCAGCCCGGGCACGAGGCCAGGCTGCGAATCGGCGTCTGCATGCCCGCTGGGCGGGTTTTGACGAGCGCAAGAAACGTTCGGTGGTCGCCAATGCAGCGATCGCCCGCGAACTCGCAGGCTGGTGCTGGTCGCTGGCCGTCCTCGACGACTAACACCCCACAACTGTCCAGATGAGAACTTGGTGGTGGCGGCAGGCGTCTGGGAGTGAGCCGCGTGCGACCTATGAGCGATCATGTTGCATCACAAATGATTACGCTCCTCCTTTAGACCTGCGGTCCACTCGAACTCGAAAGTCCCGTCCTGCGGTAACCAACCCGCGCATATCAGATTGACACGCGTCGATACGACACGCTCGACACCTCCGCGGACTCATCCGGCCAACGAAGCGGCGGCCACGACGACGGTTGCGGCCGCCGCTTCACCCTGCCCGCTTGACAAAACGCCTCCCATATCAGGTCGCCGCACCAACCTCGAGCTCGGCTAGAACGAGAACTACGACACACAGCAGGAGACAAGGGATGAAACTGCCGTGCGGGGTCGATTGGGCCGAGGCGCATCACGACATCGCGCTGGTCGATGATGACGGCGCGCTGGTAGCAAGTGCCCGGATCAACACTGGCGCAACCGGATTCAGCGCCATGCTGGCGTTGATTGCGGAACACGGTGGCAGCGTCGAGGACACGCCGATCGCGATTGAAACCGACAAGAATCTGCTTGTCGTTGCAGCGGCGGAGGCTGGGTTCACGGTGTATCCGATCAACCCGCGGGCGGTGGCCCGCTATCGAGAACGGTACGGCCAGGCCGGACGGAAATCCGACCCCGGCGACGCTGCGGTGCTCGCGCACATTTTGCGCACCGACCGGCACATGCACCGCCCGCTACCGGCGCTCAGCGAGCACGCGCGAGCGATCAAGGCGCTCTCCCGCCAGCATCAGGAAGCAATCTGGGCGCTTAATCAGACCATCAGCCGCCTGCGGTCGGTGCTGTTGGAGTTCTATCCGCAAGCGCTGCATGCCTTTCCGAACCTGAAACACAAGGCTGCGCTCACCGTTCTGGCGGCCGCGCCTTCCCCCGAGGACGCGCAGCGACTAACCCGCCGCCGCCTGATGTCGCTGCTGAAGCAATGCGGGCGTCGCAACGACCCACCCGTGGTCGAGCAGATCCTGAACGACCTGAAGGCTCCCGCGCTACGTCAGCCCGCACAGATCGAATCCGCGCTCGGCACCACCGTGGCCGGGTTGTTGACCATTGTCGCGTCCATGCAGAACGCCGTCGAGCACCTCGAGGCCCGGTTGGGAGCCGAGTTCGACACTCACCCGCAAGCAGCGATACTGCGCTCGGCACCTGGGCTCGGTCCGATCCTCGCTGCACGCGTGCTAGCCGAAATCGGGGACGATCCAACACGGTTCGACGACGCGAGCGGCCTGCGCGCATTCGCTGGCACCGCACCGGTAACAATCGCTTCCGGCCGTTCGCACTACGTCAAGGCCCGCAAGGTCCGTAACAAGCGCCTCGGCGACGCCTGCCACTGGTGGGCGTTCGCGATACTCACCAAGTCAGCCGGCGCCCGTGCCTACTACGACAAACGCCGCGCGGCCGGTGATCACCACAACGCCGCACTGCGCAACCTCGCCAACAAACTCCTCGGCCGCCTGTGGTGGTGCCTGGCCAACCACCAGCCATGGGACGAACGCGCCGCCTGGCCCGACCTCACCGACCCGTCTAAACCAGCCGCCGCTTGACACCTGACTCACGTGGGATGTCTATCTGCGCACCCGGCGAAGGCTGGCTGTACTTATTAGTTACGTGGAATCACGCCGGGGGTCGGTTATTCGTCCCTCGGTGTCACCACGAGCTGAGGGGCCCTATTCACTGTGTCGGTGATATTGGACGAGCGCAGCTGCGTAACTTCCTTTCCCCTTGCGGGATTAGTAACTAATAACTAAGCCAGATCCTCTACGGACGGGGATTCGTTGCGGGACAAGTTGATTCCGAGGTTGGCCGCGGCGCGTTGCAGGTCTTCGTCGTCGCCGTCGCGCAACTGGATGGCCGCGCCGTCACTCGACAGCACCTCGACGTTCAGGCACAGCGACTGCAGCTCCTTGAGCAGCACCTTGAACGACTCCGGAATGCCCGGCTCGGGGATGTTCTCGCCCTTGACGATCGCCTCGTACGCCTTGACCCGGCCGACGGTGTCGTCGGACTTGATGGTCAACAGCTCCTGCAGCGTGTACGCCGCGCCGTAGGCCTGCATGGCCCAGCACTCCATCTCGCCGAACCGCTGGCCACCGAACTGCGCCTTACCACCCAGCGGCTGCTGGGTGATCATCGAGTACGGGCCGGTGGACCGGGCGTGGATCTTGTCGTCCACCAAGTGGTGCAGCTTGAGGATGTACATGTAGCCGACCGTCACCGGGTACGGGAACGGCTCGCCACTGCGTCCGTCGTACAGCACCGCCTTGCCGTCGGGGTTGACCAGCACCTCGCCGTCGCGGTTCGGCTGAACCGAGGACAGCAGGCCCTGCAGCTCGACCTCACGCGCGCCGTCGAACACCGGCGTCGACACGATGGTCTCCGGCTCGGCCTCGAGCAGCGCCGCGGGCAACTTGGCCGCCCAGTCGGGCACGCCCTTGGCCGTGTCGACCTTCCAGCCGCTCTTGGCAACCCACCCGAGGTGGGTTTCCAGGATCTGGCCGATGTTCATCCGTCGCGGCACACCGTGGGTGTTCAGGATGATGTCCACCGGGGTGCCGTCCGGCAGGAACGGCATGTCTTCGACGGCCAGGATCTTGCCGATCACGCCCTTGTTGCCGTGCCGGCCTGCGAGCTTGTCGCCATCGGAGATCTTGCGCTTCTGGGCGACGTAGACCCGGACCAGCTCGTTGACGCCGGCCGGCAGCTCATCGTCGTCCTCACGCGAGAACACCCGGATGCCGATGACCTTGCCCGACTCGCCGTGCGGCACCTTCAGCGACGTGTCGCGGACCTCGCGGGCCTTCTCGCCGAAGATCGCGCGCAGCAGCCGCTCCTCCGGGGTCAGCTCCGTCTCGCCCTTCGGGGTCACCTTGCCGACCAGGATGTCGCCGTCGCGAACCTCGGCGCCGATGCGGACGATGCCGCGCTCGTCGAGGTCGGCCAGCACCTCGTCGGAGACGTTCGGGATATCCCGGGTGATCTCCTCGGCGCCCAGCTTGGTGTCACGGGCGTCGATCTCGTGCTCCTCGATGTGGATCGAGGTGAGGATGTCCTCCTCGACGAGCCGGTTGGACAGGATGATCGCGTCCTCGTAGTTGTGGCCTTCCCACGGCATGATCGCCACGAGCAGGTTCTTGCCGAGCGCCATCTCGCCGTTCTGGGTGCACGGGCCGTCGGCGATCACCTGGCCGGCCTCCACGCGGTCGCCGGCGTCCACGATCGGGCGCTGGTTGGCGCACGTGCCGTGGTTGGAGCGGGCGAACTTACGCATCCGGTACGTCTGCCGGGTGCCGTCGTCGGCCATCACGGTGATGTAGTCGGCCGACACCTCCTCGACCACGCCGCCGCTGTCGGCGACGACGACATCACCGGCGTCGATCGCGGCGCGCAGCTCCATGCCCGTGCCGACCAGCGGGGCCTCGCTGCGCACCAGCGGAACCGCCTGGCGCTGCATGTTGGCACCCATCAGGGCCCGGTTGGCGTCGTCGTGTTCGAGGAACGGAATCATGGCCGTGGCCACCGACACCATCTGGCGCGGCGAAACGTCCATGTAGTCGACCTCGGCCGAGGACACGTACTCGACCTCGCCACCCTTGCGGCGCACCAGCACGCGCGCCTCGGTGAACCGACCCTTGTCGTTGATCGGCGAGTTGGCCTGCGCCACGACGTGGCGGTCCTCCTCGTCCGCGGTCAGGTAGTGGATCTCGTCGGTCACCACACCATTGACGACCTTGCGGTACGGCGTCTCGATGAAACCGAACGGGTTGACCCGCGCATACACCGACAGCGACCCGATCAGGCCGATGTTCGGGCCCTCCGGGGTCTCGATCGGGCACATCCGGCCGTAGTGGCTGGAGTGCACGTCGCGGACCTCCAGCCCGGCACGCTCACGCGACAGACCGCCGGG
Organism: uncultured Actinomycetota bacterium; assembly: GCA_963811535.1. Classification (GTDB taxonomy): domain Bacteria; phylum Actinomycetota; class Actinomycetes; order Mycobacteriales; family Mycobacteriaceae; genus Mycobacterium. The sequence goes on from CAWERF010000007.1 coordinate 1,334,339, forward strand.
GCCCAGCGCCGACAGGCGGCGCTTGTGGGTCAGACCCGACAGCGGGTTGTGCTGCTCCATGAACTGGCTCAGCTGGCTGGTGCCGAAGAACTCCTTGATCGCCGCGACGACGGGGCGGATGTTGATCAGGGTCTGCGGCGTGATCGCCTCGACGTCCTGGGTGGTCATCCGCTCGCGGACCACGCGCTCCATGCGCGACAGGCCGACCCGGATCTGGTTCTGGATCAGCTCGCCGACCGTGCGCAGCCGCCGGTTGCCGAAGTGGTCGATGTCGTCGATCTCCACCGGCACCTCGACGCCGCCGGGCACCGTCATCATGGTCTGACCCTCGTGCAGCCGCACCAGGTACTCGATCGTGGCGCCGACGTCCTGCGGGGTCAGCGTGAACGTCGGTGATCGGCTGGTCGGCGTTCAGGCCGAGCTTCTTGTTCACCTTGTAGCGCCCCACCCGGGCCAGGTCGTAGCGCTTCTCCTTGAAGAACAGGTTCTCCAGCAGGGTCTGCGCGGACTCCTTGGTGGGCGGATCGCCCGGGCGCAGCTTGCGGTAGATGTCCAGCAGCGCCTCGTCGGTGCCGGCGGTGTTGTCCTTCTCCAGCGTCGACATCATGATCTCGGAGAACCCGAACCGCTCGCGGATCTGCTCGTCGGTCCAGCCCAGCGCCTTGAGCAGCACGGTGACGGGCTGGCGGCGCTTGCGGTCGATGCGCACACCCACGGTGTCGCGCTTGTCGACGTCGAACTCCAGCCACGCGCCGCGGCCGGGGATGACCTTGACGCTGTGCAGCGTCTTCTCGATGGACTTGTCGATGGTCTCGTCGAAGTACACGCCCGGCGACCGGACCAGCTGGGACACGACGACCCGCTCGGTGCCGTTGATGATGAACGTGCCCTTGTCGGTCATCATCGCGAAGTCGCCCATGAACACCGTCTGGCTCTTGATCTCGCCGGTGTTGTTGTTGATGAACTCGGCCGTGACGAACAGCGGGGCCGCGTACGTCATGTCCTTGTCTTTGCACTCGTCGACGGGGGCCTTGACCTCGTCGAAGCGCGGATCGGAAAACGACAGCGACATCGACCCGGAGAAGTCCTCGATCGGCGACAGCTCGGCGAGCACCTCTTCCAGGCCGCCGACCGGGTTCACGTCGCCGCGGGCGAGGGCAATCTCGCGCCAACGCGGCGAGCCGATCAGCCACTCGAACGACTCGGTCTGCACATCAAGCAGCCCGGGAACCTCGAGCGGCTCCCGCAACTTTGCAAAAGAAATTCGATTAGGTGCGCCGGGGACGGAGCTAGAGGTAGCAGCTACTGCTGACTTGCTCTGGCGAGAAACTGCCAAGATGCCCCCTTCCAGCACCTGATGCGACCAACGAGTGCCGGACCGCCCGGACTGTTCGCCGTAGTTAGAAGACGGGTGCGCCGATGACAACAAAGCGGGCGTAAGCGGAATCTGGGTCCGGAGTCGCAGTATTGGGCGCCACGGTGACAGTACCTCAATTCGACGAACCGCACGATTAGATTAGCACAGCGTCACGTGAGGAGGCCGGGCCCCCAAGCCAGCCGGCGCAGCCCGCACCGGTGCTGCCTGGACGCTTGAATGTTAAGTGGGGCAAGGGAATTGGCCTGGAAATCGTAAATGGTGAGCCGAGCGCGTTTCCCACTCCGGCGGATCTGCCACCACTGTCCGGCGTGGTGATCAGCCACGGCCACTACGACCACTGCGATCTCGCCGCATTCGCCGCCTACCCGGACAAAACGGTGCCGTTCGCGGTTGTGCGCGGCCTGGCGAACCAGGTGCGCGCGGCAGGCTTCTGCCACGTCGTGGAGCTCGATCCGTGGCAGAGCACCCATCTGGGCCCGGTCCGGGTAACAGCGGCCCCCGCCAAACACGGTGTCCCGGAGGTCACCTTCGTACTCGACCACGACTGACAAACGGTGTTCTTCGGTGCCGACACGCTGCGCATTGCCGAACTCGACGAGGTCGCTGACCACTTCCCAGAACTGGACCTGGCGCCGCTACCCATCAATGGTCTGCGGATCCGCCCAGCGTTCAACCGACAGGTGGTGATGGACACCGTTGAGGCGGCCGAACTGACCAGCGTGCTGCGACCCCGGCTCGCAGTGCCGATCCATTACGCCTACACCGCCGGGCCGATCCGCGACCGAGTACTGCTCAAACTGGATCGGGACCGACCGGACCACTATCAACAGGCGGCCGAGGACCTCGCACCGGACACCCTCATCCGAATACTGGCCCCGGGCGAGCCACTGTCTCTATGACGTTTTTAGCGCGAAGCCCTAAACCTCGATCTTGCGCAACTCGGGGTAGCAGCGGGTGCAGCGCACGGAGGCCAGCGTTGGGCCAATTGGAGCGGCTGGCCCACATGCTCCAGTCCGGCTGACCTCCAGCCGATCTGTCTCGAAAGAGAACCGAGTGAGACATCCTGTCCGGCACCGGACGCCGCCCGTATCCGATCATCACCGGCCCGATACCGACACTTGACTACGGTCACCAGCAGTCAATCGACGGAATCACCTGTGACAGCGAGCCCACCGAGGTCACCTGCCGCGACGCCACCAGCGGCGAAGTCCACGAGTGCGTCGAGGACCTTCTTGCGCCGCTCTTCGCCGAGGTCGGGTAGCGCCTCGTCGAGGCGGTCAACGAACTTGCGCATGGCCTCGATCACGGTCTGCTGTCTGTCTCTGACGGATTCGAGCACGTCTTCGGACAGACAGGTCCGCCGCTCGTTCTGCCACGGTCTTCTTCTCGTTGCTCTCCGTCATGATCGCGCTCCTAGGGTTGAATGCAGAAACGAGCTCGGCATCAGGATGCGCTCCGACCCCGGCGTTCTATAGGGCCGATGGTCCCAGTTCGCCTGATGTCATGCCCAGGGCCAGTGCTGGTCGGCCGCCGATCGGCGAGGTAATCAGGTTGCGTGCGTGCAGATCAGCTTTCCGGTGTCGAGGCACGTGCAGCCGTGCTCGTCGTCGGTGATCCACACCGCGGCGCAGCATGGGCAGCGCCCCGTGCTGTGCTGCCTGCCGACCAGTACCGTCGTCCCCGACTGCAGCCGCTCGGTGCCGGGGCAGGCGGGGCAGTGGCCTTCGGCGAGCAGGCTTTCGCGGATGCTGTCCCATGAGGTAGCTGCGGCCCATTCGCGGATGAACGCGACTTCCTCGGCTGAGTCGTTGGCGGCGTGATTGGCGGGGCAGCGCATGACGCCCACGACAGCCATCCTCCCAGCCTGGCGTCGGTTCTCTGTATTGGAAGAATCTCCAAATATCGGCGCTCTCACCGGCGGCAGTGGCAGCCGAGGGCGGCCATCCGGTGGGCCTTTCGGTGGCGTCGGCCCCACCTCAATCGTCTTGATATTGTCTGCAGGTTTTTGCTGAGAGCCTAAATAGAGCTGCAGTTATTGTGGTGCACGATACGGGGATTGAATCAGTCGGTGCGAGGGAAACCAAAAGCGCCGCCATTGGCTGTCGCGTCGCGACGGTGACGGTGGTTGTCTGGTGTGCAGTGTGTGGCTCCCGGTCGGAGCGGATCGCCGGGGCGATATGGCACACGTCGGCTGACCAGCGGTGACACGTATTGACGTGAGCGACAGTCGGGTGCGCTACCCGCAAGGGCGACGCTGCGGTGGCCTACCGGTGTGTGGTGGGCTGACATGACGCTGGTCGTGGCCCGGGGCGGGCTGGTCAGAGCATCGATACCTGCAATGGCCGAGGTGGTCCGTGCGCCGCTCCGATGCCCCAACTGTTGTCGAACACGCGGCCGAGGCGATGCCATGACGGTGGCGGTTGACCGCGCTGGTCAATGCGGCTTCCTTGGCCCGCGAAAGCCCTGCGGTCTATGTCGTCGAAGACGCCCATTGGATTGATGAGGTCAGCGAGTCGATGCTGGCCGAGTTCTTCACGGTGATTCCGCAGACACCCTCGCTGGTACTGATCACCTACCGCCCCGAATATCACGGCGCGTTGACCCGGGTGACCGGTGCTCAAACCATCGCCCTTGCGCCACTGAGTGATCCGGAGACCACAGCACTGGTCTCGCAGCTGCTCGGGCCGGACCCCCCAGTCGGCGGGGTGGCCACCATGATCGCCGAGAAGGCCGCCGGTAACCCGTTCTTCGCCGAGGAGATCGTGCGCGAATTGGCCGAGGGCGGTGTGCTGGACGGTGAGCGCGGCGGCTACGTGTCGACAGCCGATGTTGGCGAGGTCAGCGTGCCCGCCACCTTGCAGGCAACCATCGCCGCCCGCATCGACCGGCTTGACGCGGCGGCCAAGCGCACCTTGACCGCAGCGGCTGTCATCGGCTCGCGGTTCAGCCTCGAGTTGCTGGAAACGCTTGGCATTGAACCCATTCTCGAGGACCTCGTGGTGGCCGAACTCATCGATCAGGTCAGGTTCACCCGACAGGCCGAGTACGTGTTCCACCACCCGCTAATCCGCACGGTGGCCTACGAGGCTCAGCTCAAATCGGATCGCGCCGAGCTGCATCGGCGCGTCGCGGCCGCCATCGAATCGCGTGACCCGGCAGCGGCCGAAGAGAACGCGGCGCTGATCGCCGAACATCTGGAGGCCGCCGGTGACTTGCACGCCGCTTACGGATGGCATATGCGCGCTGCAACGTGGGCGACCAACCGTGACATCGCCGCAGCATGGCTGAGTTGGGAGCGCGCCCAAACGATCGCCGACGCATTACCCGCCGATGACCCGCACCGAGCGGCGATGCGCATCGCTCCTCGCACCATGTTGTGCGGGATCGCCTACCGAGTCCATGAACATGTGGCCGGCACCCGCTTCGAGGAACTCCGCGAGCTGTGCACCGCCGCCGGGGACAAGGCGTCACTGGCCATCGGAATGGCAGGGCTGGTGATGGATCACGCATTCCAGGACCGGGTGCGCGAGGCGTCGCAGCTGGCATCGGAAGCCATGACACTCATCGAGTCGGTCGGCGATCCGACCTTGACGGTGGGGCTGTCCTCCCCGGTGATCCACGCCAAGTTACTCAGCGCCGAGTTTTGTGACGTGCTGCGGTGGTCACAGCGGGTCATCGACCTGGCCGACGGTGATCCGGCTAAAGGCAACTTCCTTTTCGGGTCTCCGTTAGCGGTCGCCTTTACAACGCGGGGTATGGCCTGTTATTGCCTGGGTCGTCCCGGATGGCGCGACGACCTGCGGCGCGGCCCGGCCATGGCCCGCAGCGCCGACCCGCTGTCCTACGCCATAGTGGTCACCTACCTCTACTTCCCCGGAATACCGTACGGCGTGCTGAGGCCCGACGATTCCGCAGTGCGCGAGATCGAGGATGCCCTACAGGATGCCGAACGATCCGGTGATAACGGGGCGTTGGCCGTCACCCGGATGGCGCTGGGCGTTGCGCTGGTACACCGCCACACGGATGCCGAGCGTGACCGCGGACACAAGCTCCTGACCGAGCTAAGCGACGTGCTCCTACGCCGGGAATACCTACTGGGCGAGTTACCGATCGTCAACGTCTACTTGGCACGTGAGAGGGCTCGGCGTGTAGATCGCGATGACGCCATACCGCTCATGCGCGCCGCCGTCGACCATCTGTTCCGCGAGGGACACCTGCTGGCGCACGGCATTCCAGCGACCGGTGTTCTGGTCGAGACACTGCTCGATCGCGGGACCGAAAGTGACATGGCAGAAGCCGAGGCCGCGATCGAGCGGCTAGCGGCCGCGCCAGCCGATGAGGGTCTGGTGATACGCGAGATCTGGCTGCTGCGGCTGCGCGCACTGTTGGCAAGGGCCCATGGCGACGACAACGCCTATCGCGACTATCGGGATCGCTACCGCGCGATGGCGACATCGCTTGACTACGAAGGGCACATCGAGTGGGGCGAGGCGATGCCATAACGGCGGTCGTTCTGCACCCCTAATTGACACCTGGCTTCGATCATCATCCCGTTGCCGACGATCATCGCGACGTGGCCTTCCCAGACCGCGGGGTCGCCCGCGTGCGCGTGTAGTCGTGGGGCCGCAGCGGTGCGAGCGGGCCACTCCGGCAAACCGACAGTCGCGCATGTCGCCCACCTTTAGTCTCGTTGTCGTGACAGCGCTCGGCGATCTGTTGGGCCGGTTGGACCCCGACGCAGGTCGGCGGGGCAGGCAGTTCGAGCGCATCTGCCACTGGTTCTTGACCCACGACCCGGTTTACGCGCACGAGCTTCGCCACGTGTGGCTGTGGAAGGACTGGCCTGGCCGATGGGGCGCTGACGCCGGTATCGACCTTGTGGCCGAGAACCGTCGCGGACAGCTATGGGCGATCCAGGCCAAGGCCTATGACCCAGCCACCTGGATCACCAAGCACGACGTGGACACCTTCCTGGCCGAGTCGGGGCGGTCGGAGTTTTCGTTTCGCCTGTTGATCGCGACGACCGACCTGATTGGGCGCACCGCCAAGCGCACGATCGAGGCCCAGGAGAAGCAAGCCAGCGTCCTGCTCCTGGGTGACCTTGAAGCCGCCGAGGTCGACTGGCCCGCCTCCCCATCCGATTTGCGTCCTCGAAGGCTGCCACCGAAACGACCCCGGCCTCATCAGCGCCAAGCGATGAACGCCGTGGTGAAGGGCTTTGACCGGGCCGACCGCGGCCAGTTGATCATGGCCTGCGGGACCGGTAAGACCTTGGCTGCGTTGTTCATCCACGAGAAACTCGCCGCCGAACGCACGCTAGTGCTGGTGCCGTCACTGTCGCTGTTAGCCCAGACGCTGCGAGAGTGGACGGCCAACACGAGGGTGGGATTCGACTTCCTCCCCGTGTGTTCAGACGAAACAGTCGCAGTCGCCGAGCCTGATGCGGTGGTGGCGAACACGAGTGATCTGGGCTTTCCGGTCACGACCGACCCCGAGCAGATCGCGACGTTTCTGCGTGGGCGGTCCGGTCCGCGTGTGGTGTTTGCCACCTACCAGTCGTCGCCGGAGATCGCCAAGGCATTTCAGCTGGGCCGGGTGCCCACCTTCGACTTGGTCATCGCCGATGAGGCCCATCGCTGCGCCGGGCGCGTCTCCTCCGACTTCGCCACCATCCTCAACCCCGAGGCCATCAAGGCGCGCCGCCGGTTGTTCATGACGGCCACCGCGCGCTACTTCACCGGTCGGGTGGTGCGGGAAGCGCAAGAGGCCGACTTTGAGGTGGCCTCGATGGACGACGAGGCCGCGTTCGGCCCGGTGTTCCACCGGCTCGGCTTCGCCGAGGCGATCGAGCGTGCCCTGCTCACCGACTACCAGGTGGTGGTCGTCGGCGTCGATGACGCCACCTACTGCGACTGGGCACAGCGGGGCCGGTTCGTCACCATCGACGGCACCGAGGTGACCGACGCCCGCACGCTGGCCGGACAGATCGGCCTGGCCAAGGCGATGCGTCGCTACGACCTGCACCGCACGATCACCTTCCACTCACGGATTAACCGTGCGCAGCAGTTCGCCCGCTCGCTACCGGAGGTGATCGCCTGGATGCCTGCGCGCCAGCGGCCCACGGGACACTTGTGGTCTGACTACGCATCAGGCGAGATGCCCGCCGGGCAGCGCCATGTGCTCCTGCAACACCTGCGCCGGCTCGACCACGGCGAACGAGGGCTGCTCGCCAATGCCCGCTGCCTGGCCGAAGGAGTCGATGTCCCGACCCTCGACAGCGTGGCCTTCATCGACCCGCGCCGGTCCGAGGTCGACGTTGTGCAGGCCGTGGGCCGCGCCATCCGGCTCGCCTCCGACAAGAGCGTCGGCACGATCGTCATCCCGGTCTTCATCGACACCGACGAAGACCCTACGGTCGCCCTCGACGACTCGGCGTTCAAGCCGGTGTGGGACGTGATCAAGGCACTGCGGTCACACGACGACCAGCTTGGCGAGGAACTCGATGAACTCCGACGCCAGCTGGGTCGGGAACGCCAGCGGCCAGGGCTCCCCGGCAAGATCCACCTCGACCTACCCATGAGGGTCGGCATCGATTTCGCTCGTGCCTTCGATGTGCGGCTGGTCGAGCAGACCACCGCCTCCTGGGAGTTCTGGTTCGGGATGCTGGAACAGTTTCTTGAACGCCACGGTGACGCCCGCGTCCCACGCTCCTATGCGGTCGATGGCTACCGGCTAGGTGGGTGGGTCCATATGCAACGCCACAAGCACGCCAACGGCATCCTTGATGCTGGTCGCGAACGCCGGCTCCAGGGCCTGCCCGGCTGGACTTGGGACGCCGTCGCCGATCTTTGGGAGGAGGGTTTCAGCCAACTCCTGCACTACCTCGAACGCAACGGTGACGCCCGCGTCCCTCAGTCCTACATCGTCGATGGTTATCCGCTCGGCTGGTGGGTCAGCACGCAACGCACCTTCCACTCCAGAGGCACCCTTGACGCCGATCGTCAGCGTCGACTTGACGACCTGCCCGGTTGGACATGGGATATCCTCGCGGACCAGTGGGAGGAGGGTTTCGGCCGACTTGTGCTCTACGTCAAGCGCTACGGTAGCGCCCGCATCCCGCGGTCCTACACGGTCGATGGCTACCCGGTCGGCAAGTGGGTCATCAAGCAACGCCACAAGCACACCAAAGGGATCCTTGAGGCCGATCGCCAACACCGGCTCCAAGACCTGCCCGGCTGGACATGGGACCCGTTCGCCGACAGGTGGGAGGAGGGCTTCAGCCGACTCCTGCACTACGTCGAACACAACGGTGATGCCCGCGTCGCGCAGTCCTACACAGTCGATGGTTACCGGCTCGGCGCGTGGGTCGCAAAGCAACGTCACGAGTACGCCAAAGGGACTCTTGAGGCCGATCGCGAACGCCGACTGCAGGAGTTGCCCGGCTGGGCATGGGACGCCGTCGCCGATCTTTGGGAGGAGGGGTTCAGCCGGCTCCTTGACTACCTCGAACGCATCGGCCACGCCCGCGTCCCGCACTCCTGCACGGTCGATGGCTACCCGCTCGGCTGGTGGGTCAATACGCAACGCAACTTCCGCCGCAAGGGCACCCTTGACGCCGATCGTCAACGTCGACTCGAAGACCTGCCCGGCTGGACATGGGACATCCTTGCCGACCAGTGGGAGCAGGGTTTCAGCCGACTGATGCACTACGTAGAACGCCACGGTCACGCCCGCGTCCCGCAGTCCTGCACGGTCGATGGCTACCCGCTTGGTCATTGGGTCAGCCAGCAACGCGTCAACCACGTCAAAGGCACCCTTGACGGTGGCCGCCAACGCCAACTCCAGGGCCTGCCCGGCTGGACATGGGATCCCAAGGCCGACCAGTGGGAGGAGGGCTTCGGCCGACTGATGCACTACGTCGAACGCCAGGGTCACGCCCGGGTCCCAGTGTCCTACACAGTCGATGGCTACAAGCTCGGTGCGTGGGTGCAAAGGCAACGGAGTGTCTTCGCCCAGGGTTTGCTTGACGCTGATCGCGAACGCCGGCTCCAGGACGTGCCCGGCTGGACATGGAAGGCATCGTCGTCGACCTAGGCCAGCGGGCTGGCCGGTCGCAGCAGCTGAATCAAGACCCGCTGCCAGAGACCACTACCCGGTGAGCGGACTGGCACGGGGTGTGGCACATCGACGTGCGGCACTCGTCAGGTCGTCGTGGGCAGGTTCTCCCGCCAACGCGATGTCCCTCGCACACTGACCGATCAGTTCGTGGCCAGGTTGGTTATCTCCCAACCAAATACACGCCCTTCCCGTTGAACAGGGTGGACAAGATCCGCAACGGCGGCCGGGGTGGCCCTAATCAAGTCGACGTCACGTCCGGCGAGCACCTCGAACGCTTCAATCGCGGGGTCCATGGGCCACTCGTCGTAGTCGTATCCGAAAATGAGAATGCCTTTGCGGGCTTCGAAGCCCGACGCCAGCAGCTTGGCGGCATCCGTCACCGCACTGCGGTGCGCGGGGTACGGGGACAGGATGTGCTTCAGCATATTGTCGTTCGGGGTGCCGTTGGCGTTCATCATCCGAAGCATCTTGACCTCAACTGCCCACGCGTTTGGCGCAGGTGTTACGAGATCGCACCGGCTCCCAGGCACCGCCGGGTAGGGCACCTCTCGAGGTGCTTCCTCGAGTATTGGATGGCGACAATAGGCGAGCGCCAAGGTGATCGTCTCGGGCTCGGTGCGCGGCCCGAGACCAGGTTCGTAGAGCTGTCCACGCGTGTTTGCCGCTTGCGGGGCCAATGCGTCGGCGGCTTTCATACCTAGCGCAAAAGAGTGCACCAACTCGTCCATCTCCACGTCGCCGATGCTAGATCCCACCCTATTCCGTGCCCCGCTGATCAACCCGTGCCGAGCACCGTGATACCGACCGCCCTGACCTCCGTTAAGAACTGACTGTTGGTGGGGTCGTTTGGGTCGAAGTACGGGTTGCCGCAGTCAGCCCCACAGGGCTCAGCATGCGCGACAGGGGTGGTCACGAGCATTGCTGCGGTGATCGCCACCGTGGACCCGCGCGCCACCCAATGGGCAACTAGTGGTGTCGCCACGTAGCCTCCTTATTCGGTCGAGGGCTCATCTGGCCGACCAGGGTAAGGGTTGGGTTCGGTGGTCATCAGCGAATGCGACTGGGCCGACGACGGGGTGCGACGGCGGTGTCCTCAGGGTTCGGTGAGTCTTCCTCCACCCAGCCCCAGCGCGTCGGGCTGATGGTCAACTTCGACCCGTCCTCGTGCCATATCTCGAGTGCGCCGCCGTCGATGACCTTGTACCTGTCTTGGTCGCCAAACTCGTCGAAGGACTCGGACTTGTACCCGTAGACCTTGAACCCCATAGCGGAAAGTCTGGCATATCCCCATGGGGCTGTGGCCGCGCCCAATTACGCCGGAGGAATGAGACACTTGGCCCGTGATCCAACTGAGCGCAGCAATCATCGCCGCGTCGGTGGCCGTGATAGTCGCCTTCCTGGTCAGCGCCCGCCGGTGACGAGGCTGGCTACCGAGACTATCGGGATCGCTACCGCGCGATGGCGACATCGCTTGGCTACGAAGGACATATGGCCTGGGCCGAGGCGATGCCGTAACGGCGGTCGTTCTGCACCCCTAATTGACACCTGGGTTCGATCATCCCGTTGCCGACGACTATCGCGACGTGGCCGTCCCACACCGCGAGGTCGCCTGGCAGGCTGTTCCTCCCCGTATAGTTGATCTGCTTCACGAGATGCCGTCGCAAAGCTCCGACTGGACGGCACGCCAACCCCACGCTCGCGGGTGGCTCGGATGACGAAGCGGCCAGCACCGACCGGTGCGGGCAGGAGCGCCTCCGAGCTGGAGGCTCGGCATCAGGAGTAGTGCAATGTCCTACGGGATTCGCGCAATCGATCGGTCCTGCGGGTCGTACGGCTCTGGCCACCGGGTGCATTGGATACAGGCGAAGAAGTCGGTGGAGGAAGAGCAGCCGGTGATCGACGTGTCGATTGTGGTTCATGACGACGGGCGCGTTGACATCGAAGGCGACGGGGCGTGCCGCGCTCCACGGCTGCTCCCCGACGAGTTAGAACCAGGCAGAAGCGAAATGACCGAGCCGATGCTGAGCGCAGCCGACGCGGCGCTGCGCGAGCGCATTGTCGAGTTGTCCGTGCATATCCCCGGCGGCGGTCTGCGCGGTCCCGTGCACGGCAGGTGGCAGTCGTGCGGCTGCGAGGACTCACCCGAGAGGTGGGAAGGGTGCGACGTATCCAGAGAGAAAGACCTGTGCGTCATCTGCTTCAGGGCAACGGCAGGCGGCACATCGCGCTGGTCGTGGCTGGCGTGCGCGGACTGCCGTCGGGTCAACGCATCCATCGCGAGCCTGGAGTCGAAGTATGGCGATCACCCATTCGCCCTTGGCCGCCACAGCCTGATGAACGGGATCGGCGTCGGCGGCGGCGCTCCACCCGAGGTTCAGGAGGAGCAGATCGCCCGGCTGGCGGGGTTTGCCCAAGGCGACGACCGGCTACGCGAATGGCGCAGGCGGGAGTACTCGCGATTGGCCAGCCGGTTCAACCCGCTCGCCGACATCCCACTGAGGGTTTGGCAGGCCGAATGCCCACCCAGCCTCGACGCGTCGGTGAACGCCTTCGCGCGCCTGCTCGGGCGTGCGCCGGATCATCCGCTGTCCACCGGACTTGCGGAACCTGACTAGAGGCCCCATCAAATTGGCCCTTGTCGCCGAGGCTGTGTCCGGGCCGGTACGCCGCCTGCCGCTTCGCAGGTCCCGGCGGGCCCGCGCAGCTTGCATATTGCGTGGGCCGAGGCGATGCCATGACGGCGGTCGTCAGTCCGTCCGCAGGGCGTCCGCAGCAGAATTTGTGACAGCTTCCGGTTACCAGCGGTGCCAACGCTCTGACCAGCGGGTTTATCGAACAGCCGTCGCAGCTTTCGGGTACCAACGCCCAGGATGATGTAGACGTTGAACATGCCTACCTGTCTACAGCGTGGCGTTGAGCGCCTTGATGGGCATCTGCAGGTCGTCGAGCAGCTCTAGGTCGGCCTTCGCCGGCCGGCCCAGCGTGGTCAGGTAGTTGCCGACGATCACCGCGTTGATCCCGCCCAGAATGCCCTGCTTGGCGCCGAGGTCACCGAGCGTGATCTCGCGGCCGCCGGCGAACCGGAGCATCGTGCGCGGCAGCGCGAGCCGGAACGCGGCCACCGCCTTCAGCGCCTCGGAGGCCGGCAGCACGTCCAGGTCGCCGAACGGCGTGCCGGGACGCGGGTTCAAGAAGTTCAGCGGCACCTCGTCAGGCTCGAGTTCGGCGAGGTTCGCGGCGAATTCGGCTCGCTGCTCGAGGGTTTCGCCCATGCCGAGGATGCCGCCGCAGCAGACCTCCATGCCGGCGTCGCGGACCATCGACAGCGTGTCCCAGCGCTCCTCCCAGGTGTGCGTCGTGACGACGTTTCCGAAGTACGACCGCGCGGTCTCGAGGTTGTGGTTGTAGCGGTGCACGCCCATTGCGGCCAGGCGGTCGACCTGTTCCTGGGTCAGCATGCCCAGCGAGCAAGCGATCTGGATGTCGACCTCGTTCCGGATCGCCTCGATGCCTGCCGCGACCTGAGCCAGCAGCCGTTCGTCCGGGCCGCGCACCGCGGCGACGATGCAGAACTCCGTCGCGCCGGTCTTCGCGGTCTGCTTGGCGGCTTCGACCAGGCTGGGAACGTCGAGCCACGCGCTGCGCACCGGCGACGAGAAAAGTCCGGACTGCGAGCAAAAGTGGCAGTCTTCGGGGCAGCCGCCGGTCTTGAGGCTGATGATGCCCTCGACCTCGACCTCCGGCCCGCACCAGCGCATCCGGACCTCGTGGGCGAGCGCCGGCAGTTCCTCGAGCCGGTCGTCGGGCAGCCGCAGCACCTCGAGCACCTGGTCCTCGCCCAGGCCTTCGCCGCGGTCCAGCACCTGCCCGCGGGCCAGCGCCAGGATGTCATCGGTCACGCGTTTTCCTCTCGAGGTGACTTGAACGGTGTTCAGGTTAGGGTAGCCGGGTGCAGCTGCACAAACGGGATGTGGTCGATGCGGCTACCGCGCTGCTGGACAACTACGGCATCGCCGACCTGACCATGCGCCGTCTGGCCCGCGAACTCGACGTCAGCCCCGGCGCGCTGTACTGGCATTTCGCGAACAAGCAGCAGCTGCTCGGCGCGGTCGCCGATCGGATCCTGCAAACCGCGCGCGCTGACGTGCCGGCCGGGGGCTGGCGTACGCGCGTCGAAGTGATCGGCGCGCGGCTGCGAGACGCGCTGCTCTCGCATACCGACGGCGCCGAACTCGTGTCCGCCAGCTTCGCCGCCGGGCAATCGCGCGCCGCCGTAGAGTTCGTGTCTCGCCTGGCGGACGCGGCCGGTGAGGCCGGGGTGGCGCCGGAGCAGGCGGACCTGGCGGCCCGGACGGTCGTGTACTACGTCCTGGGGTTCACCGCCGACGAGCAGTCCCGCCTGCAGTGGGATGCCGCCGGGGCGTTGGCCGAGGAGCAGTCCGTGCTGTCGACCGACGCGAGCGGCCGGTTCGCGTTCGGGCTGCGGCTCCTGATCGACGGCATCGCGGCTTACGAGCCCGTCAAGTGATTTCGTATTCGATCCGGTTGTCGCCGTCCCACCGGCGGATGCCGACAACCCTGCCGATCACGTCGCGGGCGAGCTTGCGGATCGTGATTGCCCTGCCCAGCTGCGGCGGGTCGACGCGGCGGGCCATCGTCAGGTGCGGTGTCCACTGGCCTGGAAGAGTGTTTGACGCCGGCCCCGGCGTCAGGTGCGGAAGGCAGACGCGGTGCACCTCGGCCTGAAGCGATAGCAACTCGGCCGTCGGCACGACCAGCCGCACGAGCGTGAACCTCGACTCGCCGAACACCATCGGCGCGCCGATGACGCACCGCAACGGCAGCTGGCGCGTCACCGGGGTAAGCAACTTATCGACGTCGGCCGAGATCTCCTCGGCGACAACCATAGTCACGTGCGGCCGGCTGGTCTGGCCGGGGCTGCGCAGGCCTGCTTCGGACAGTGATTGCCACAGGCGGCGAGTCGCCGCCTCGGTGTCCGGGTCCAGGAGCAGCTCGATCGAATGGACCACTAGACGACCAGTTCAGCGAGCCAGTCGGCGTCGACTGCCGCGGCGCTCATCCGCGCGAACTCGTCGGCCGTGAGCCCGCTCGCTCCCGCAGGCAGCACCGCCCGCAGCGGCGCCATCGCGGCAAGCGCCTCGCGGTTGGATCGTTCAACGACACCCGGTTGCGCGGGCCACCAGCCGATGATCAGGCCCGCGCATGAAATATCCTGTGTCGCAAGGGCTTCCAGCGTCAGCCCGGTGTGATTCAGCGTGCCCAGCTCCGGCGTCGTCACCACGACCACCGGGGCGTGAAGATCGATGGCCAACTCACGCAGCGTCGTCCCGTCGGAGCCGAGCTCGACCAGCAGCCCCCCGGCGCCCTCCACCAGCGTCAACTGACGTGATCGGTCGACCGCCCGCACGAACACGTCCAGCTCGACGCGAATCGGCAGCGGCAGCGCCGACCGCTGCGCGGCGGGGACCGGGGCCAGCGGCTCCGGATAGCGCCACGACCCGACGACGTTGTCCACTCCGGACAACCTGCGCACCTCGGCCAGGTCGTCGTCGCCGGCAGCGGTGCCCGTCTGCACGGGCTTGCACACCGCCACCTCGATGCCGGCCTGCCGCGCCCGGCTGGCCAGCGCAGCGGCGGCGATCGTCTTGCCGACCCCGGTGCCGGTGCCGGTGACCACCAGCACGCTCACGTGCGCGTCGCGGCGAGCACTTCCGTCAGCACCCGGTGCGCGGTCTCGAGTTCGTCGTCCGTCAGCGACGCCCGCGCCGTCAGCCGCAAGCGCGACGTGCCCGGCGGCACCGACGGCGGCCGGAAGCATCCCACCCGCACGCCACGTTCCAGGCACGCCGTGGCCGCGGCCACGGCGGTCTCGGGCTCGCCGAGTATCACCGAAACCACCGCCGACTCGGGGCTATCGGTCACCCCGCAGGTGCGTGCCAAGTCGGCGGCGTTGCGCAGCACGGCCTTTGGCAGATCGGGCCGGTCGGCCAGGATGCGCAACGCGGCGAGCGCCGCGCCGAGCGCAGCGGGTGCGAGGCCCGTGTCGAAGATGAACGGCCGCCCGGCGTCGATCAGGTGGTCGCGCACCGCCACCGGCCCGAGCACCGCGCCGCCCTGGCTACCCAGCGTCTTGGACAGCGTCGTCGTCATCACGATGTCCGGCGCGCCGGCCAGCCCGACCTCGTGCAGCAGGCCGCGGCCACCCTGGCCCCGAACGCCGAGCCCGTGGGCCTCGTCGACGAGCAGCAGCGCGCCGTGCCTGCGGCACACGTCGTACAACCGCAACAGCGGCGCCAGCACGCCGTCGGCGCTGAACACCGAGTCGGTCACGACGACCGCGCGTTCCTCCGACCGGTCGGCAAGCGCGGCCTCGACCGCGTCGACGTCGCGGTGCCGGCTGATCACGACCCGGGCCCGTGAGAGTCGGCACGCGTCGACGACAGACGCGTGGCTGTGCGCATCGGAAACCAGCAGTGCGCGCGGACCGGTCAGCCCGACGACCGCGGCCAGGTTCGCGGTGTAGCCCGACGAGAACACCAGCCCCGCCTCCGCGCCGACGAAATCGGCCAGCGCCGACTCGAATTCTTCGTGCAGCTCGGTGTTGCCTGTCACCAGCCGCGAGCCGGTCGACCCGGCGCCCCAGGTCCGCAGCGCCTGCACGCCGCCGTCGATCACGGCGGGATGCTGCGACAGCCCCAGGTAGTCATTCGACGCCAGGTCCACCTCGGCCCCGACCGCTGGCCGCGTCCGCAGCGATCGGCGCAGCCCGGCCTGCCTCCGCTGCCGCTCGACGTCATCGAGCCACGCCAGCGGTGACATGTCGGTCCGGGCCCTGGTCATCGCGCTCTACCCTAAGGCTTCGCTCAACCTGGCGGCGGCCGCCACCATGGCGGAGGTGATCCTCTCGACCTGTTCAGGCGTGCAGATGTACGGCGGCATCGCGTAGATCAGGTTGCGGAACGGGCGCAGCCAGACGCGTTGGTCCAAAGCCGTCGTCGTCGCGAGCGGCACGTCCACCGGCTGACGCATCTCCACCACCCCGATCGCGCCGCGCACCCGCACGTCGGCGACGCCGGACAGCCCCGCCGCGGCTTTCAGGCCTGCGCGCAGACCGGCTTCGATCTCGCACACTCGGGCCCGCCAGTCCTGGCCGAGCAGCAGCTCGACGGAAGCCACCGAGACCGCGCACGCCAGCGCGTTAGCCATGAACGTCGGCCCGTGCATCAGCGCACCGGGCTCGTACGTGCCGATCGTGCCGGCGATCTCGCGGGTGCACAACGTCGCGGCCAGCGTGATGTAGCCCCCGGTCAGCGCCTTGCCGACGCACATGATGTCGGGCGCGACGCCGGCGTGGTCGGCGGCGAACAACTCACCGGTGCGGCCGAAGCCGGTCGCGATCTCGTCGAAGATCAGCAATACGTCGTGGCGGCGGCACGCCGCGCGCAGGTCGGAGAGGTACCGCGGATCGTGGAACCGCATGCCGCCGGCGCCCTGGACAACCGGTTCGACGATCACGGCGGCAAGCTCGTGGGCATGCTCGGCCAGTTGGCTCTCGAACGCAGCGCTGTAGCCGGGGTCGTAGTCGGCGGGCACCTGCGGCGCGAACACCTGCGGGGTCAGCACGTCGGTCCACAGCGAATGCATGCCACCGTCCGGGTCGCACACGCTCATCGGGGTGAAGGTGTCGCCGTGGTACCCGCCGCGCCAGGTCATCAGCCGGTGCTTGGCCGGCCGCGCGAGGCTTCGCCAGTATTGCAGCGCCATCTTGACCGCGACTTCGACTGACACCGAGCCGGAGTCGGAGAAGAACACGGTGTCCAGGCCGTCGGGGGTGATCTCGACCAGCAGCTGCGCGAGCCGCGCCGCAGGCTCGTGGGTGAGCCCGCCGAACATCACGTGGTTCACGGTCGCGAGCTGATCGCTGATCGCCGCGTCCAACGCCGGGTGGCCGTGCCCGTGGATCGCCGTCCACCACGAGCTCATCGCGTCGAGGACATCGACGGGCCGCCCGTCACGAACGACGGTCAGTGAGGCACCTCGCGCGCCGACCGCCACCAACGGCTTCCACGCCTCGGCGCCGATCGTGCCGTAGGGGTGCCAGACGTGCGCGGCGTCGATCGCGCTGATCTCCTCGGGCGTCAACGCAGGCACGGACAACGAGCCTAATCGAGCGGGGCGGTCAACCGTCTGGGCTTTGCTCGGCGCGACGCGCCCCGCGGCCGCGGCATGAGCGTGGGCCGTTGCTTGGGTAGATTGATCGACGACCATGATCACCCTGACCCCCTTCCGGCCGCTGCCAGCAACCGTTCCGGCGGCTGCGCCCACGCCCGGGACGGGTACCCGCAAGGCGGGGTTCTACCGACGCGACCTGGACGGCCTGCGGGGTGTCGCGATCGCGCTTGTCGCGATGTTCCACGTCTGGTTTGGCCGTGTCTCCGGTGGTGTAGACGTCTTTCTGGTGCTGTCCGGCTTCTTTTTCGGCGGCTCGGTGTTGCGCACCGCGCTAACGCCCGAGTCGTCGCTGTCGCCGGCTCCAGAGATCCGCAGATTGGTCCGCCGGCTGCTGCCTGCGCTCGTCGTCGTGCTCGCCGGCGCGGCGGTGTTGACCATCCTGATCCAGCCCGAGACGCGCTGGGAGACGTTTGCTGACCAAAGCCTGGCGAGCCTCGGCTACTTCCAGAACCGGGAGTTGGCGAGCACCGCGGCGAACTATCTGCGCGCCGGCGAAGCGGTCAGCCCGCTGCAGCACATCTGGTCGATGTCGGTGCAGGGCCAGTTCTACATCGCGTTCCTGGCACTGGTCCTTTCGTTCGCGTGGGCGTTCCGCCGCGTTCTCGGCAAATACACGCGGATTTCGCTCGTGATCCTGCTGACGTCGCTGACGGTCGCGTCGTTCGTCTTCGCGGTTTTTGCGCATGCGGCCAACCAGTCGCTCGCTTACTACAACAGCTTCGCGCGGGCGTGGGAGTTGTTGTTGGGCGCGCTCGTCGGCGCGCTGGTGCCCCACATCCGGTGGCCGATGTGGCTGCGGACCGGGGTGGCGACCGTCGCGCTGGCGGCCGTGCTGTCGTGCGGCGCCCTGATCAACGGCGTCAAAGAGTTCCCCGGCCCTTGGGCATTGGTTCCGGTCGGTGCGACAGTGCTGATGATCCTCGCCGCGGCAAACCGGCAAGCCGATCCGGCCACCCGCGACCGGATGCCGGTCCCGAACCGGGTGTTGGCGGCGGCCCCGCTGGTCGCGCTCGGCGCGATGGCATATTCGCTGTACCTATGGCACTGGCCGCTGCTGATTTTCTGGCTGGCCTACAGCGGCCACAAGAGTGCCGGGTTCCTCGACGGGACGGGCGTGCTGCTGGTGTCGGGCGTGCTGGCGTACCTGACCACCGAGTACGTCGAGAATCCCCTCCGCTACCGGGCGGCCGCGGCCGAAGCGCGACCCAACCCGGTGCCGCTGCGGGTACGGTTCCGCCGCCCGACGATTGTGCTCGGTTCCGTCGTGGCGCTGCTTGGGGTGACGCTGACCGCCACGTCGTTCACCTGGCGGGAACACGTCACCGTGCAGCGGGCCAACGGCAAGGAACTGGCCGGACTGTCCGCTGCGGACTACCCCGGCGCCCGCGCGTTGATCAACCACATGAGGGTGCCGAAACTGCCGATGCGCCCAACGGTCCTGGAGGCCAAGAAAGATCTGCCCGAGACCACGATGGACGGCTGTATCAGCGACTTCCTCAACCCGGGACTGATCAACTGCACGTACGGCGACAAGACCGCCACCCGGACGATCGCGCTGGCCGGCGGGTCGCACGCCGAGCACTGGATCACCGCGTTGGATCTGCTCGGTCGGCTGCACCACTTCCGGGTCGTTACGTACCTGAAGATGGGCTGCCCGCTGTCCACCGAGCCGGTCCCGCTGATCGTCGGCGGCAACATCCCCTATCCGCAGTGCCACGATTGGGTCGACAAGGCGATGACGAAACTCGTCGCCGACCGTCCCGACTACGTCTTCACCAACAGCACCCGACCGCGCAGCGCTGCGCACGGCGATCTGATGCCGGCAAGTTACCTGGGCATCTGGCAGACCTTGTCCGCCAACAACATCGGCATATTGGGGATCAGGGACACGCCATGGATGTACAACAAGAGCGGGCCGTTCGAGCCTGCTGATTGCCTTGCCGACGGGGGAAATCCGACGTCGTGCGGGATGAAACGTTCCGACGTGCTCGACGACCGGAACCCGACGCTCGACTTCGTGGCGGAGTTCCCGCTGCTGAAGCCGCTGGATATGACGGATGCGCTGTGCCGCAAGGACGTCTGCCGCGCCGTCGAGGGAAACGTGTTGGTGTACCACGACTCTCATCACCTGTCCGCCACCTACGTCCGCACCATGACCGCCGAGCTGGGGCGGCAGATGGCCGCCGCCATCGGCTGGTGGTGACACGCCGCGCAGCCGATCCCGTGCGCCGATAGGGTCGAATGATGTCCTCGCGTGAACCAGCCGTCGACACCGGACCGATTCTCGCGACGGTCTGGCCGGGAACGCCATATCCGCTCGGAGCCACCTACGACGGCGCGGGCACGAACTTCTCGCTGTTCTCGGAGGTTGCCGACAAAGTCGAGCTCTGCCTGATCGACCGGGACGGCTCTGAGGAACGCCTGCGCCTCGATGAGGTCGACGGCTTCGTCTGGCACGCCTATCTGCCCACGGTGGCGCCCGGGCAACGGTACGGGTTCCGGGTGTACGGGCCGTGGGATCCGGGTTCGGGTCATCGCTGCGATCCCAGCAAGCTGCTGCTCGACCCGTACGGCAAGGCGTTCCACGGGGACTTCGATCAGGGGCCCGCGCTGTACTCCTACGACACCACCAAACACGACGATTCCGCGTCCGGACCGCCGCCGGGGATCGACTCACTCGGCCACACGATGACGAGCGTCGTGGTGAACCCGTTCTTCGACTGGGCCTCCGACCGCGCGCCGCGGAATCCGTACCACGAGACGATCATCTACGAGGCCCACGTCAAGGGCATGACCCAGACCCATCCGGGTGTCCCGGAAGAGTTGCGCGGCAGCTACGCGGGCCTGTCGCACCCGGCGATCATCGACCACCTCAAGTCCCTCAACGTCACCGCGATCGAGCTGATGCCGGTGCACCAGTTCATGCACGACCACCGCCTGCTCGAACTGGGGCTGCGCAACTACTGGGGATACAACACATTCGGTTATTTCGCCCCGCACAACCAGTACGCGTCGGTCCGGCACGCCGGCGGCGCGGTGCCCGAGTTCAAGACGATGGTCCGCACCTTCCACGAGACCGGCATCGAGGTGATCCTCGACGTGGTTTACAACCACACCGCGGAGGGCAACCAGCTCGGGCCCACCATCAACTTCCGCGGCATCGACAACGCGGCCTACTACCGGCTGGTCGACGAAGATTTGCGCTACTACCGGGACTACACCGGCACCGGCAACAGCCTCAACGCCCGCCACCCCCACACGCTGCAGCTGATCATGGACTCGCTGCGCTACTGGGTGCTGGAGATGCACGTTGACGGGTTCCGGTTCGACCTCGCCGCCACGCTGGCCCGCGAACTGCATGACGTCGACCGGCTGTCGGCGTTCTTCGACCTGGTGCAGCAGGACCCTGTGGTCAGCCAAGTCAAGCTGATCGCGGAACCGTGGGACGTCGGCGAAGGCGGCTACCAGGTCGGCAACTTCCCCGGGTTGTGGACCGAATGGAACGGCAAGTACCGCGACACCGTCCGCGACTACTGGCGCGGCGAACCCGCGACCCTCGGCGAGTTCGCATCGCGGCTCACCGGCTCGTCCGACCTGTACGAGGCCACCGGCCGCAGGCCGGGCGCCAGCATCAACTTCGTCACCGCCCACGACGGCTTCACGCTCAACGACCTGGTCTCCTACAACGAGAAACACAACGAGGCCAATGGCGAGGACAACCGCGACGGCGAGAGCCACAACCGCTCCTGGAACTGCGGGGTGGAGGGGCCGACCGACGACCCCGAGATCCTCAAGCTGCGCTACCGCCAGATGCGCAATTTCGTAGCCACGCTGATGCTGTCCCAGGGCACCCCGATGATCGGGCACGGCGACGAGATGGCGCGCACCCAGCTCGGCAACAACAACGTCTACTGCCAGGATTCGCAGCTGTCGTGGATGGACTGGTCGCTCGCCGAGAAGAACGCCGACCTGCTCGAGTTCAGCCGAAAAGTGACCACGCTGCGCAAGGATCACGCGGTGTTCCGCCGTCGACGGTTCTTCGCGGGCACACCGATCCGCAGCGGCGCGCAGGTCCGCGACATCGCGTGGCTGACCCCGGCGGGCCAGGAGATGACACCCGAGGACTGGGGCAGCGCATTCGACAAGAGCATCACGGTGTTCCTCAACGGCGAGGCCATTCCAGAACCAGATGCACGCGGATTCCCCGTCGTCGACGACTCGTTTCTGCTGTGCTTCAACGGCCACGACGCGCAGCTGGACTTCGTTGTTCCAGAAGGCATTTACGGCAAACAGTGGGCGGCTTGCCTGGACACCGCCCACCCGGTCGGCGCGACGTCACTGGTGGCGGCGGCCGGTGAGAAGATCTCGCTCGTGGGCCGTTCGGTGATCGTGCTCAGAAGAACAGCGTGACGGTACCTCTCCCGCCGCCGCCGCCCCTCCCGGTGGTGTCCACCTACCGGCTGCAGTTGCAGGGGGACGCGTTCACGTTCGCCGACGCCGAGAACCTGCTGGACTACCTCGACGGGCTCGGCGTCTCACATCTGTACCTGTCGCCGGTCCTGAAAGCGGTCTCCGGATCGACGCACGGCTACGACGTCACCGACCCGACGAACGTGTCCGACGAGCTTGGCGGCGCCGACGCGCTGGCGCGGCTGTCTGCGGCGGCCCGCGCCCGTGGCATGGGCCTCGTCGTGGACATCGTCCCCAACCACGTCGGGGTGGACAAACCCGCCCAGAACCGGTGGTGGTGGGACGTGCTGAAGAACGGACGCGACTCCGCGTACGCGCGGTTCTTCGACATCGACTGGACTCCTGACAACGGAGTCGGCGGCAAGCTCGCGCTGCCCGTGCTCGGATCCGACGACGACGTCGCCAACCTCACCGTCGACGGCGACCTGCTGCGGCTCGGCGATCTGGCATTCCCGATCGCGCCGGGCACCGGCAACGGCACCGGTCCCGACGTGCACGACCGCCAGCACTACCGGCTGATCGGCTGGCGCCGCAGCCTGAGCGGGTATCGCCGGTTCTTCGCGGTCAACTCACTGGCCGGGCTTCGCCAGGAAGACCGGGCGGTGTTCGACGCCAGCCACGCCGAGGTGCGGCGGTGGTTCGCCGAGGGTTTGGTCGACGGGGTGCGGGTCGACCACCCCGACGGAGTTTCGGATCCGGTGGGTTACTTGACATGGCTGCGCGAGCTCGCCGGGCCGGAGGCGTGGGTCGTAATCGAGAAGATCCTCGCGGTCGACGAGGCGCTGGACCTGACGCTGCCGGTGGCAGGCACCACCGGCTACGACGCGCTGCGCGAGGCCGGCGGGATTTTCATCGACCCGGCGGGCGAAGCGCAGCTGACCGAGCTGTTCTCAGCCACCGGCATCGACTACGCCACCATGCCGGAGCTGGCACGGAAACTGAAGGCCGCGGCGGTGACCGACACCCTGGCGAGCGAACTGCGCCGTGTGTGCAAGACGATCTCGGCGGCGACCGGCGCCGACCATCCGCGGCTGTCCGACGCGGTCGCCGCGTTGATCAGCCACATCGGCGTGTACCGCTCCGACTACCCCACCCTGTCGCCGGTGATGCCGATTGCGTTGGCCGACACCGTGTCTGGCGCGCCGGAGCTGGCCGACCCGCTGCAAATCGTCGCGGCGGCAGGCGGCGGCGAACCGTCGGTGCGGTTGCAGCAGCTGTGCGGCGCCGCGACCGCGAAGTCGATGGAGGACTGCCTGTTCTACCGCGATGCCCGGCTGGTGTCGCTGAACGAGGTCGGCGGCGATCCCGAGCGGTTCGGGGTAAGCGCGGCGGAGTTTCACCGCCGCGCGCGGGTGCGCGCCGGCATGTGGCCGTTGACGATGACCACGCTGTCCACCCACGACACCAAACGCGGCGAGGATGTCCGCGCCCGCATCGGCGTGCTGTCGCAAGTGCCCGCACTGTGGGCGCAGCTCGTCGGCGGGTGGGAACAGCGGGCGCCCTCCCCCGACCCGGTGACCGGACTTTTCCTGTGGCAGAACATCTTCGGGGTATGGCCAGCCGACGGCGACGTCACACCGGAGTTGCGAGACCGGCTGCACCGCTACGCCGAGAAGGCGATCCGGGAGGCCGCCACGCGCACGTCGTGGAACGATCCCGACGCGGAGTTCGAGTCGGCCGTGCACGCGTGGATCGACACCGTGATCGGCGGCGACATCGCCGCAGAGCTCACCGGCCTGGTCGCCCAGCTCGACGAGCACGGCCGCAACGACGCACTGGCGCAGAAGCTGTTGCAGTTGACCGCTCCCGGGGTGCCTGACGTCTACCAGGGCACCGAACTGTGGGACGACAGCCTCGTCGACCCGGACAACCGCAGGCCCGTGGACTACGCCGCGCGCAGGGCCGCGCTGGCGTCGCTGGAGCACCCGAAGATCCGCGTCACCGCGGCAGCGCTGCGGCTGCGGCGGGCCCGCCCACAAGATTTCCTGTCCGGCTCCTACACCCCCCTGCTGGCCAGCGGCTCCGCCCGCGAGCACCTGGTCGCGTTCACCCGCGGCGACGACGTGCTGGTCGCGGTCAGCCGCTGGACTGTGCGGCTGGGCGAAACAGGCTGGGGCGACACTGTTCTGGCGCTGTCCGAGGGAGTGTGGACGGACCGGCTGACCGAAAGGCGATGGACTCACGGGGTCGAGGCGACGGACTTGTTCGCCGACCTGCCCGTGGCATTGCTGGAGAGACACGATGCCTGAATTCTCGGTCTGGGCGCCCGTGCCCGAGCGGGTCCGGCTGGACGTCGACGGGACCTCCCACGAGATGGCCCGCGGCGACGACGCGTGGTGGCGCGCCGACGTGCCTGCCCGCCCCGACAGCCGCTACGGCTTCGTGCTCGACGACGACCCGACCGTTCTGCCCGATCCCCGCTCGCCGCGGCAGCCCGACGGCGTGCACGAGCGCTCCCAGCTGTGGCGGCCCGACCCGACGGCATGGACCGACGACGACTGGCGCGGCCGCTCGATCGCGGGCGGCGTCATCTACGAGCTGCACATCGGGACGTTCACGGCGGAGGGAACCCTGGACGCCGCGGTCGAGCGGCTGGACTACCTCGTCGACCTCGGTGTCGACTTCGTCGAGCTGATGCCGGTTAACGCGTTCGGGGGCACCCACGGCTGGGGGTACGACGGCGTGCTCTGGTACGCCGTGCATGAACCGTATGGCGGGCCCGACGCGCTGATTCGCTTCGTCAACGCCTGCCACCGCCACGACCTGGGCGTGCTGATCGATGCGGTGTTCAATCACCTTGGCCCGTCGGGCAATTACCTCCCCCGGTTCGGCCCGTACCTGTCGTCGGGCTGCAATCCGTGGGGCGAGGGCATCAACCTGTCCGACGCCCAGGCGGACGAGGTGCGACGCTACATCATCGGCTGCGCGCTGCGGTGGATGCGCGACCTCCACGCCGACGGGTTGCGGCTCGACGCGGTGCACGCGCTGGTCGACACCACCGCGATACACGTCCTCGAAGAGCTGTCCGCCGAGACCGACGCGCTGTCAAGGCAACTGGGTCGGCCGTTGTCGCTGATCGCCGAGAGCGACCTCAACGATCCACGGCTCATCACGCCGCGCGACCGCGGCGGCTACGGCATGACCGCGCAGTGGGACGACGACATCCATCACGCGATCCATACCGCGGTGTCGGGCGAGCGGCAAGGTTATTACAGCGACTTCGGATCGATCCAGACACTGGCGAAGACCCTTCAGAACGGTTTTTTCCACGCCGGCACGTACTCGTCGTTCCGGGGTCGCCGACACGGCAGGCCGCTGGATAAGTCGCTGATTCCCGCCACTCGGCTGATGGCCTACACCGCCACACATGACCAGGTCGGCAACCGCGCTCTCGGGGACCGCCCGTCGCAAAACCTCGACTTCGGCCAACTCGCGATCAAGGCCGCGCTGGCTCTTGGTTCGCCGTACACCGCCATGCTTTTCATGGGCGAGGAATGGGGGGCGTCGCAGCCGTTCCAGTTTTTCACGTCGCACCCGGAGCCGGAGTTGGCGCGGGCGACGGCCGAAGGCCGCAAGCGCGAGTTCGCCGAACACGGCTGGGACGCAGACGAAATCCCGGACCCCCAAGACCCCCAGACGTTTCTGCGGTCGAAACTGGACTGGAGCGAGGTCCACGCGGGCGAGCATGGGCGGTTGCGCCGCACCTATCAGGGCCTGATCACGCTGCGGCACAACGAACCTGACATGGCCGACCCGTGGCTAGAGCATCTGTCCGTCGACTACGACGAGGACGGGCGCTGGATCGCGATGCACCGCGCCTCGCTGAGCATCGTCTGCAACATCGGGGCCGACGAGGTGGCGGTGCCCTTCACCGGCGATGTGGTACTGGCGTGGGGCGAACCCCAGGTGAACGACAACGCAACCGTGCTGGCCGGCCACTCGTTCGCGATCCTGCGAACCGCGTCTAAGGGCTGATCAGGTACCGGTAGGCCTGCGAATCGGGCTTGAGTTGTTCGAGGTCGATGTCGGAGGCCGCCATGCGGGTCAGCAACCCGTCGAGATCCTCCGCCGAGCCCAGCTCGATGCCGATCAGAGCCGCGCCGGTCTCGCGGTTGTTGTGCTTGACGTACTCGAACAGGGTGACGTCGTCGTTCGGGCCGAGCACCGCGTCGAGGAATCGCCGTAACGCGCCGGGCTCCTGCGGGAAGTTGACCAAGAAATAGTGCTTGAGGCCGAGGTGCACCAGCGACCGCTCGATGATCTCGCCGTAGCGCGACACGTCGTTGTTGCCACCGGAGATCAGGCACACGACCGTGGACTCCGGTTCGACCTGATCGGTCTCCAGCAGCGCCGCCACCGAGAGCGCTCCCGCGGGCTCGGCGATGATGCCCTCGTTCTGATACAGGTCGAGCATCGCGGTGCACACCGCGCCCTCGTCGACGGTCGTCACCGACACCATGTCGCCCGCAGCGGCCAGCACGGCGTGTGTCAGCGTGCCGGCCCGGTTCACCGCCGCGCCGTCGACGAACTGGTCGACGTGCTCCAACGTGACCGGCTCACCGGCCGCCAGCGCGGCGATCATCGCGGCCGCGCCGGCCGGTTCGACGCCGAGCACCGACGTCGTGGTGGTTCGCTCGGCCAGATACGTCGTGATCCCGGCGATGCAGCCGCCGCCACCGACCGGCACAACCACCAGATGGGGCTCGACGTCGAGCTGTGTGAGGATCTCCGCGGCGATGGTGCCCTGGCCGGCGATCGTCCGCGGGTCGTCGAACGGCGGCACCAGCGTCGCGCCGGTGCGCGCGACGTCCTCGAGCGCCGCGGCCGCGGCCAGGTCGTAGGTGGAGCCCACCGCGATCAGCTCGATGAAATCGCCGCCGTGGTAGCGGATCCGGTCGCGCTTCTGCTTCGGGGTCTTGTTCGGCACGTACACCCGCCCGTGGATGCCCATCGACCGGCAGGCGTGCGCGAAGCCCTGCGCGTGATTGCCCGCCGACGAGCACACCACGCCCGCGGCCACCTCGTCGGCCGACAACTGCATCAGCAGGTTGTAGGCCCCGCGCAGCTTGTAGGAACGGACCGACTGCAGGTCTTCGCGCTTCAGGTAAACCGTCGCGCCGGTGGCCGCCGACAGCCGTTCACTGACCTGCAACGGGCTCGGCGCGACCACCCCGGCGATTCGCTCGGCCGCCGCGTCGATGTCGGCCGCGGACAGCGGCCCCCCGCGATGGCTCAGGCTCAGTTCGGCAGACACCGGTCAATGGTGCCATGCAACGTCGCAGGTCAGTCAACGCGGGTGAGCACAAAGACCGGGATCTGGCGATCGGTCTTCTTTTGGTACTTGGCGTAATCAGGGAACGCCTGTACCGCGCGGTCCCACCAGGTGGCCTTCTCGTCACCGAAGACCTCCCGCGCGTCGTACTCACGCGTCTCGGTGCCGTCCTGCAGTTCCACCTGCGGGTTTGCCTTGATGTTGTAGTACCAGACAGGGTTCTTCGGCGCGCCGCCGAGCGACGCCACGACCGCGTACTCGCCGTTGTGCTCGACCCGCATCAACGGCGTCTTGCGCAGCTTGCCGGTCTTGGCGCCGACGGTCGTCAGCAGGATCACCGGCTTGCCCTGCAGCTCGGTGCCGTCGGTGCCGCCCGACTCCATGTATTTCTCGGCCTGATCACGGGCCCAATCGACAGGACTTGGTGCATATTCACCTGAGAGTGGCATGCCCACCACATTAGGCGGCCAACGTGCAACACCCGGCCTCAATCGTTGTTTCGGCTTGCCGAAGAATCCGGCGCCGCGCCGGCGTGCTTGCGGGAGCCGGAACCGCCGCCGTGGTGTGGCAGGGCCTGGGATTCCCGCACCGGGCGTGCACCTAGGCGTGCGTCGCCGACCTCGGCTCGTGCACTGACTCTGCTGGTGCGGGCGCGTAGAGCTCCTCGATCTCGGAGGCGTATTTTTCGTCGATCTTGCGACGCCTGAGCTTCAGCGTCAGCGTCACCTCGTCGCCGCCGGGCTCCCAGAACGTGGGCAGTACGCGGAAACGCTTGATCTGCTCGACGCGCGAGAGCTTGGCATTGCCCTCGGCCACACCGGCAGCGATCTCGGCGATCAGGCCCGGATCGGTTGCCAACGTCGTGGGCGATGCGTCGGCGAGGCCTCGCTGCGCGGCCTGCGGATCCGCCGCTTCGGCGTCCAGCACGATCAGCGCGGTGTTGTATGGCCGGGCCTCGCCGATCGCCACCATCGCGCCGATCAGCGGGCACGAGGCCTTGATCGTGTTCTCGATGTTCGCGGGCGACATGTTCTTGCCGCCGGCGTTGATGATCAGTTCCTTCTTGCGGTCGACCACCCGCAGGTAACCGTCCTCATCCTTCTCGAGGATGTCGCCGGTATGCAGCCATCCTTCCTCGTCGATGGCCTCGGCGGTCTTGCCCGGCTCCTTGCGGTACCCCTTCATGACCAGCGGCCCGCGGACAAGGAACTCGCCGTCGTCGGCGATCCGGCCCTGTAGGCCGGGCAGAAGCTTTCCGACGGTGCCGAGCTTGGCATCCCGCGGATGACTCAGTGTGGCAATGCAACTCAGCTCCGACATGCCCCACAGTTCGGCGATGGGGATGCCCAAGCCGGCGAAGAACGCGAGCGTCTCCTTCGGAATCGGCGCGGCACCCGAGACCGCCCACCTAACCTGATCGAAGCCGAGTTTCTCCCGCAGCTTCGACAACACCAGCTCGTCGGCTCTGGCCCATTCGGCCGCGACGTCATCGGGAACGGGGTTACCCGACACCAGCGCCTCGGCCCGTTTCGCGGCGACGGACATCCCCCACCGCAGTGCCTGACGGTTTGCCTCATCGGGTTCGTTCACCACCGCGAATTCGATTCCGGCCTTGAGCTTTTCCCACACCCGTGGCACCGCGCCCCATATTGTCGGCCGCACGTCGGGCAATGCCGCCGCGATGGCGCGGGTATCGGAGACCACGGTCACCTGGGTGCCGAATACCTCCTGGGTGTACAGGCCGGTCATCCGGTCAGCGATGTGTGCCGACGGGAGAAACGACGTTATCCGGTCACCGAATTCGACGCCGAGCACCGCTTCGACGGCGAACGCCTCGAACAGCAGGTTGGTGTGGGTCATCTCCACACCCTTGGGGTTGCCCGTCGTGCCCGATGTGTAGATCAGGGTCGCCACGTCGTCGGGTTGAACTGACCGCCAAGCGGATTCGAAGTCGAAATCGTCGGCGCCGGCGGCGAGCATGTCCGCGAGCGACGTCGTGCCCTCGGGCGAGCCGTCGATGCAGACGATGTGCTCGATCGCCGCGCCGCTGGCGCGGACCCGGTCAACGTACTGTTCCTCGCACAGCAGCACCGTTGTGCCGGCGTTGTCGAATAGATGTGTCAACTGCTCGGCTGCCAGGGTGTTGTACACCGAGAACGAGGTGGCTCCGATGTGTTGGGCGCCGACATCGAGGGGATAGAACTCGATGCGGTTCGCCATCATCAGCGAGACGGTGTCGCCCCGCCGGACCCCAAGTGCGGACAGCCCGGCCGCTACCTGACGCACTTGGGTGGCGTAGTCGCGCCAGGTCAGGGTCTGGGTGTCACCCGGTGTCCGCAGCGCAACGGAATCCGGATCGATCGTCGCGGTTTGCTGAAAGGCCTCGCACAAAGTGGCGGGTCGCGGGTCGCTCATGGCCGATTAGCCTACGTCGCTCACACTGTGTTGATGGACGACACAGACGAACCCAGCCGTGGGCACGAGGACCTAGCGCACAGGGCCGGAGACCTGGCTTCCCACGCCCAGGCCCGACTGCCTTCATGGCTTCGGCCGGGGGATCCGGAGAGCCGCTGGCCCGTGCTGATGGCGCTGATCGCCGCGATCGTCCTGCAGGGGGCGATACCTGTGCGCTACACCCTCGTCCCGCGCTGGCCGCTGATCGCGATGGAGATCGCGCTGCTCGTCGTGCTGCTGATCATCAACCCGGTGCGGCTCACCCGCGCGACCAGGGTCGGCAAGGTCGCCACCCTGGTGCTGCTGGCCGCGATCACGGTTGACAACACCGCCTCCGCGGTGATTTTGGACTACAACATCCTGGCCGGACAGGTCAGCAACAACGCCGCGGTGCTGCTCGGCAGCGGCGCGGCGATCTTCGTCACCAACATCATCGTGTTCGGCATCTGGTACTGGGAACTGGACCGCGGCGGCCCGTTCGCGCGCGCCGGGGTGAAGAATACGAAAAAGCGCGTCTACCCGGATTTCATGTTCCCGCAGATGGCCAATCCCGTTCTGGCGCCCAAACATTGGCGGCCGACATTCATCGACTACCTGTACACGAGCGTGACGAACGTGATGGCGTTCTCCCCCACCGACACGATGCCGTTGTCACCCAGAGCCAAGGCGATGATGACGCTGCAAGCCGTCGTCGCGGTCTCGACGCTGGCCCTGGTGATCGCCCGCGCGGTCAATGTGTTGCGCTAGCCGCATGGACCTCAACCGCTTGTCACCGGTCGAACGGACCGCGTTGTTGACCCTCTATGCGAAAGCACTCGACGGCCGCCGGCCCCGGCCCATCCTGGGCGACACCATGGCAGACGAGGTGGTCAGCAAGATCGACTACGACTTCGCCGGCCTGGGTGTTCAGACAAGCGTGGTCTGCCAGGCGGCTTTGCGCGCGAAGATGCTCGACGACCGGGTCCGCGCGTTCACGAAACAGCATCCCGACGCCGTCGTCGTCGACCTCGGCGCGGGTCTGGACGATGCCATGTATCGCGTCGGCCCACCGTCCACGGTCGACTGGTACAGCGTCGACCTCCCGCGTATCACGGCGCTACGCGACCAGGTGCTGCCGCCCGGCCCGCAGGCGCATTCGGTACCGGTCTCCCTGGTCGACAACGACTGGCCCGAGGGCATCCCGGCCGATCGCCCGGCGTTCCTTCGTGCCGACGGGCTACTGGCGTTTCTGCCCGAGTCGGTGATCATCGCGCTGTTCCGCCGGATCAGCGACTACTTCGCCGGAGGCGAGCTGGCATTCAACGACTACGGCCGCATCGGACCGGTCAGCCGGCTGGCGGTCAAGCTCTCCCCCCAGAAGATGTTCAAGGACGTCGACGCGCTGTACGGCTATCCCGGATTCAAGGACGCTCACCACCCGCAAATGTGGAATCCGCGGCTGCGGCTCGTCGAGGAGACCAGCCTCGCCCGTCAGCCTGAAGTCGAACTCTTCCCGACCTGGTTGCGGGTCTCGACGCGGCTGTTCGGCTTGACCAAGGCCGGCGCACGCAAGGCGCGCATCCTGCGGTACGCGTTCTAGCCGCCCATCAGCGCCGATGTGTGTGAACGACTTCACTCTTGACGCTGCCGAGTTTGTGCATCGTTTCCTCGGAATCACATCGAGAAGCTTGTCGCGATCATCGAACTGAAGAAGCGGGGCGACTCTCACCTCGGCGATATCCAAGTCGCACGGTCTGAGGGTCGCCGACCTCGTCCTGGTACCACCTGGCTCGAATCCGATCACCACCAGCGGCAAGATCGGCGAGCGGCCTGTGTCGAGCAGTACCAACGCGATGAGTTCGCGCACCTAGACGGTTAGCTGCTGGACCTAGCCGCCCAGGCAACCCGGTCCGAGCAGCGCTTTCAGATCGCCCATCAACGCCGACGACGGCGTCACCCGCAGCGACGCGTCAAGCTCCAGCGTGGTGATCCGGTCGCCGCTGATCAGCCGCAGGTGCACCTGCGAGGTGCCGGGATGTCGCGCCAGCACTTGCTTGAGCGCGGTGACCTTGTCGACGGTGCACTGTCTGGTCGGGATGCTGACGGCCAGCGGGCGGTTCAGCTGAGCCGACGAAAAGTCCGGCACCACAAGGTCACTGGCGATCACGCAGACACGATCGTCCTGAACCCGCACCTTGCCGTTGACCACGACCACCGCGTCGTCGGCGATGTCCCCGCCGTGGCTTGAATAGGTGTGCGGGAAGAACATCACCTCGATGCCGCCGGAGAGGTCTTCCAATTGCGCCGACGCCCAGGGCATCCCGTTCTTGTTGACACGCCGGCTCACTCCGGCGAGGATGCCACCCACCCGAACCTGCGCCTCGTTCGCCACGTCGCCGTCGAGGATCGTCGGAATCGGGGTGTCGACCTGGGTGACCAGCAGGTGCGCGACACCGTTGAGCGGATGCCCGGACACGTACAGCCCCAGCATCTCCCGCTCCAGCGCCAGCTTGTGCTTGTCGTCCCACTCCTCGTCGGGCACCTTGATCGTGAACACCGGTTCGGCACCCGTGTTCTGGCCGCCGAACAGGTCGAACTGGCCCATCGCCTCGGCCTTTTTGGTTCCCAGCACCGAGTCGACCGCGTCCGTGTGAACGAGGAACAGGCCCTTGCGTGGATGTCCCAAAGAGTCGAACGCGCCGGCCTTGATCAAAGACTCGGTGACCTTCTTGTTGCAGGCCGCGATGTCCACCTTGTTCAGGTAATCGGAGAAGTCGGTGAATTTGCCCTTTTCGCCACGAGTTTGGATGATCGAACCGACGACGTTCGAGCCGACGTTGCGCACCGCGCCGAGGCCGTAGCGGATGTCCGCGCCCACCGACGCGAAGTTCAGGCCCGACTCGTTGACGTCCGGCGGCAGCACGGTGATGCCCAGCTTGCGGCAGTCGGCGAGGTAGACGGCGGCCTTGTCTTTGTCGTCGCCGACCGATGTCAAGAGCCCGGCCATGTATTCGGCGGGGTAGTTGGCCTTCAGATAGGCCGTCCAGTACGAAACCATCCCGTACCCGGCGGCGTGTGACTTGTTGAACGCGTAGTCGGCGAAGGGCAGCACGGTATCCCACAACGCCTTGATGGCTCCCGGCGAAAAGCCGTTGGCACCCATGCCTTCCGCAAAGCCTTCGTACTCCTTGGCGAGTACCTCGCGCTTCTTCTTACCCATGGCCTTGCGCAAGATGTCGGCCCGTGCGAGTGAGTACCCTGCCACCTTCTGCGCGATCCGCATGATCTGCTCTTGATAGACGATCAGGCCGTAGGTCTCGGCGAGGATGTCGCGTAGCGGCTCAGCCAGCTCCGCGTGGATCGGCGTGATCGGCTGGCGGCCGTTCTTGCGGTCGGCATAGTCGTTGTGGGCGTTCATGCCCATCGGGCCGGGCCGGTACAGCGCGATCACCGCGACGACGTCCTCGAAACCCGTCGGCTGCATCCGGCGCAGCAGGTCGCGCATCGGGCCGCCGTCGAGCTGGAACACGCCCAACGTGTCGCCGCGGCTCAGCAGCGCATAGGTGGCCGGGTCGTCAAGTGGCAGAGACTCCAGGTCGAGGTCAATTCCCCTGTTGGCCTTGATGTTCTCGATCGCGTCGCCGATGATCGTCAAGTTGCGCAGGCCGAGGAAATCCATCTTCAGCAGGCCGATCGCCTCACACGACGGGTAGTCCCAGCCGGTGATGATGGCGCCGTCCTGCGGCCGCTTCCACAACGGAATCGACTCGGTCAGCGGCTCGCTGCTCATGATCACCGCGCAGGCATGGACACCGGCGTTTCGGATCAGGCCCTCGAGCCCGAGCGCGGTCTCGTAGATGGTGCGCACGTCCGGGTCCGTGTCGATCAGCCCGCGCACCTCTGCGGCCTCCCTGAAGCGCTCGTGCTCTGGGTTGGTGATCCCCGCCAGCGGAATGTCCTTGGCCATGATCGGCGGCGGCAGCGCTTTGGTGATCCGGTCGGCGATCGCAAAGCCGGGCTGGCCGTAGTGAATACGCGCCGAATCCTTCAGCGCGGCTTTGGTTTTGATGGTGCCGAACGTGATGACCTGCGCGACGCGGTCGTGGCCCCACTTGTCGGCGGCGTAGCGGACCATTTCACCGCGGCGGCGGTCGTCGAAGTCGATGTCGATGTCGGGCATCGACGTGCGCTCGGGGTTCAGGAAGCGCTCGAACAACAGACCGTGCGGGATCGGATCGATGTCGGTGATGCCCAGCGCGTAGGCGACCAGCGACCCGGCCGCGGACCCGCGGCCCGGGCCGACTCGGATGTCGACCGAGCGGGCGTAGTTGATCAGGTCGGCCACGATCAGGAAGTAGGACGGGAAGCCCTTCGCGCAGATGACGTCGATCTCGTAGTCGGCCCGCGCGCCGTACCCGTCCGGCAACCCGGCCGGGAACCGCCGCGCCAGCCCCGCCGCAACCTCGTGACGCAGCCACGACGCCTGGCTGTGCCCGTCGGGCACCGGGAATTCCGGCATCCGGTTGCGTGGCGCCCACACATCGTCGTAGGGCTGCACCCGCTCGGCGATCGACAGCGTCGCGTCGCACGCGCCGGGCACCCCGTCGTCCCAGATCTGGCGCATCTCGGCCGCGGACTTCAGGTAGTAGCCGTCGCCGTCGAACTTGAACCGGTTCGGGTCCGACAGCGTCTTGCCCGTCTGGACGCACAGCAGCGCCTCGTGGTTGTGGGCGGCGTCTCGGGTGACGTAGTGGCAGTCGTTGGTGGCCAGCGGCGAAATCCCCAGTGCGCGGCCGATGTCGAGCAGACCGTCGCGGACCCTGCGTTCGATGTCCAGGCCGTGGTCCATCAACTCGAGGAAAAAGCTGTCGGGGCCGAAGATCTCGCGCCACCTGGCCGCCGCCTCCAGCGCCTCCCGGTGCTGCCCGAGCCGCAACCGGGTCTGCACCTCCCCCGACGGGCACCCCGTGGTCGCGATGATCCCCTCGGCGTGCTCGGCGATCAGCTCGGCGTCCATGCGCGACCACTTGCCGAGCTGCCCCTCGAACGATGCCAGCGACGACAGCTTGAACAGGTTGCGCAGCCCGGCCGCGTTCTCGGCGACCATCGTCAGGTGCGTGTAAGAGCCGCTGCCCGACACGTCGTCGGTCTTCTGGCCCGGGTCCCCCCAGAGGATGCGCCGGCCGTCGAACCGTGAACCGGGCGCGATGTAGGCCTCCACCCCGATGATCGGCTTGATGCCGGCGGCCGTGGCTTCGCTGTAGAACTCGCTCGCGCCGAACATGTTGCCGTGGTCGGTCATCCCGATCGCCGGCATCTCCAGCCGCATCGCCTCGGCCAGCATCGGCGCTATCTTCGCCGCACCGTCCAGCATCGAGTACTCGGTGTGGTTATGCAGATGCACGAAGGAACGATTCATAGGGACGCCAGTCTATGGCGGCTCACCGACGCTTCTCGGCGTGTCGGCGTTCGTGTCTTCGCCCCCCAGCGCTTCAAGTCGCCGCCTCAGGTAGTCCGTGACGCCGGCATCGCTCGTCAGCCCGATCGCGCGGCGATACGCGACCGCCGCTTCGTCAACCCGACCCGCCATCGCCAGCAGATGCGCCCGCGTCGCCCATGCCGGCTGGAACCGCTGCGCAGCCGGGTCGTCGATCGCGTCCAGCGCCGCCAGTCCGGCCTCCGGCCCGTCGATTTGGGCTTCGACCGCCGCCAGCGCCACCGCCGCGCCGAGCGACGGCGCCAGCCGCTGCAGCCCCCGGTGTAGCCTGCACAGCGCCGGCCAGTCGGTGCGGCCGGTCTCGGCGCGGGCGCAATGCCCTGACTGGATGGCGGCCTCCAGTTGATATCGGCCGGGTCGCCCGAAGCCGTGAGCCCTGCGCAGAAAGGCCTCCCCGCGAGAGATAAGCCCCGGGTCCCATGCGCTGGGGTCCTGCTCGTCGAGCGGCACGAACCGCCCGCCGGAGGTGCGCCGGGCGCCCCGACGGGACTCCGAAAGACACACCAGAGCGGCCAGCCCGAGAACCTCGGGCTCGTCAGGCAGCAACTGGGCGAGCACCAGCGCCAGGTGCAGCGCCTCAGCCGACAGCGATTCGATCCTCGCGTCGCCGGTTTGCCAGTCGATCGCGTACGCGCCGTAGACGGCCGCAAGCACGGCGGGCAGCCGGTCGGCCAACGCGTCGCGGCCCGGGATGACGAAGGGGATCCCCGCCGCCCGGATCCGTCGTTTGGCCCGCACCAGCCGCTGGGCCATCGCCGGGGCAGGCACGGCGAACGCCTCGGCGATCGCGTCGGCGTCGACGCCCAGCACCGTCTGCAGCATCAGCGGCGTGCGGATCGATCGCCCAATCGCCGGATGCGCGCAGACCAGCATCAACTCCAGCCGCCGATCCGGTATCGCGTCGGCGTCGAGGGGTTCAAAAGATGTTGCGCCGCAATCTGTTTCGCGCAGCGGGCCAGTCATCCGATAACCACGGGACTTCCACAGGTCGCGCAACCTGTTGCGGGCGACCGTGAGGATCCAGGCCGACGGGTTGGCCGGGACCCCCTCGGCCGGCCAGCGAGTCAGCGCCCTCTCGAACGCGTCGGCGAGGGCGTCCTCCGCTGCTGCGATGTCGCCGGTGGGCACCGCCAGCAGCGCGAGCAGCCGCCCGTAAGAGTCGCGGGCGACCTGCTCTACGGCGTGAACCACTCGCCGCGCTCGCTGGTATATGTCCTGGCGACCGGGCGGATCTCGATCGAACCCCACTGCGCGGCCGGGTTGCGCCTTGCCCAGTCCAGCGCGGCGTCGAGATTGGGAACGTCGATGACGAAGATGCCGCCGAGCCGTTCCTTGGTGTCGGCGAACGGGCCGTCCTGGATTTCGGGCGTGCCGTTGCGCGCGGTGACGGTCGTCGTCGCGACGGTCGGTTCAAGCACCTGGGTGGTGAGCAGCACACCGGCCTCGTCCAGGTCGCGTGCGTAGGCCTGGAACGCGGCGATCGCGGGGGCCATGTCCTCCTCGGTCAGTCCGATCTCGCCGGCCTCCTGGTAGTGCATGAGCAGGCAATACCGCATGGTGATGTCCTCCGTGGTGTCGATGGTGTCGAGCCTGTCACCGCGATGACGATTCGGACTCCATCAAATCGACATTTCCGGCGGAACGTTCAGATTCCCACGGCTTGCGGCCGACCGCGTCGAGCATCAACACCACCAATGCCACCCAGATCAGTCCGAAACCCACCCAGCGGGCCATTGGCATCGCCTCGTGGCCGATCAGCACGCCCCACGCCATCTGCAGGCCCGGGTTCAGGTACTGCAACAGCCCGAGCGTGACCAGGGACAGCCGCTGTGCGGCGGCGGCGAAGAACAGCAGCGGGATGGCCGTCACCGGGCCGGCCAACATCATCAGCGCGGCATGGCCGGCGCCCAGGCCGGCGAAGTGTGCCTTCCCGAGGATCTCCCGCACGATCAGGTACCCGCCGACGATCGGCAGCGCTACCAGCGACTCGACCGCCACGCTCACCCGTGGGTCGGCCGTCACGACCTTCTTGACCAGGCCGTAGACCCCGAACGAGGTGGCCAGCGCCAGCGCGATGATCGGCGGGCCGCCGACCTCAGCGGCCAGCATCGCAACGGCCGCAACCGCGATGGCCAACGCGACCAGCTGCAGGCGATGGGTCCGTTCGCGCAGTATTACGACGCCGAGCGCGACCGATACCAGCGGATTGATGAAGTATCCGAGCGCGGCGTCGACGACGTGACCATGTGTAACCGCGAAGATGTATGTGCCCCAGTTGATCCCGATCAACACCGACGCGGCCACCAGCAGCAGCCAGGTGCGCCGGGTCAGCCGCCGCAGATCGCCGAGCCGGCGCGCGACCGCGAGCACGATCAGCAGGAACACCGCGGTCCAGAGGTAGCGGTGCGCCAGCACCTCCAGCGGCCCCGCGGGCAACAGCAGCGGGAAGAATCCCGGGCACAGACCCCACCAGACGTAG
The DNA here is from genome assembly GCA_963811535.1 of uncultured Actinomycetota bacterium. Lineage (GTDB taxonomy): Bacteria > Actinomycetota > Actinomycetes > Mycobacteriales > Mycobacteriaceae > Mycobacterium. Next base: position 1,372,239 of record CAWERF010000007.1, read on the forward strand.
GCGCCGACACCGTATAGGAGCCCGAATCGGCGAGTGTCGCTCACGCGTCGTGCCCGCGCAGCATGTCGAGTGCATGCTGCAGGTCCGGTGGATAAGGCGCGGTGATGTCCATGCTGCGGCCCTCGGCCGGGTGGGCGAAAGTCAACGATCTGGCGTGCAGCCATTGATGGTCCAGCCCAAGCTTTTTCGCCATCGTCGGGTCGGCCCCGTAGGTCAGGTCGCCGACACAGGGGTGGTGAAGCGCCGCGAAGTGCACGCGTATCTGGTGCGTCCGGCCGGTTTCCAGGTGAACGTCGAGCAGGCTGGCGGCCGGAAACGCTTCGATCGTGTCGTAGTGGGTGATGCTGTGCCTGCCGCGCTCAGTGACGGCGAACTTCCAGTCGTGTCCGCGGTGCCTGCCGATCGGTGCGTCGATCGTCCCGCTGGACGGGTCTGGGTGGCCCTGCACCAGCGCGTGGTACCGCTTGTGGACGGTGCGCTGCTTGAACGCGCGCTTGAGCACGGTGTAGGCCCGCTCGGAAATCGCCACCACCATGACTCCCGACGTCCCGACGTCGAGGCGATGCACGATGCCCTGCCGCTCGTGCACCCCCGATGTGGTGATCCGGAAACCCGCTGCGGCCAGCCCACCGAGCACCGTTGGCCCGCTCCAGCCGACCGAGGCGTGGGCGGCGACACCGGCGGGCTTGTCGACCGCGACGATGTCGTTGTCCGCGTACAGGATCGTCATGCCCTCGACGGTTTCGACACGGTTCTCCGGTGGCGCCGGTTCATCGGGTAGCTGCACCTCCAGCCACGCGCCCGACGTCAACCGGTCGGACTTGCCGGCCCGTCGGCCGTCGATCTCGACGCCGCCGCCTTCGGCCACCGCCGCGACGGCGGATCGCGAGAGGCCGAGCAGCCGCGACAGGCCGGTGTCGACGCGCATCCCGGCCAGACCCTCTGGGACCGGCATCGACCGCTCGGCCATCAGGACCGATCGGCGTTGCTGCGGTCCGCGGTGTCCGATTCGTCCGCGCGCTTACGACGGCCAACGGTGTCGAAGTCAAACCCGAACAGCGACAACGCCACCAAGAGGATGGCGCCACCCACCACCGAGGGGTCCGCGACGTTGAACACCGGCCACCATCCGATCGACAGGAAGTCCACGACGTGGCCGCGCAGCGGTCCCGGTGAGCGGAAGAACCTGTCGACCAGGTTGCCCATCGCCCCGCCCAGGATCATGCCAAGGCCGATGGCCCACCACGGCGACACCAGCCGGCGGCCCATCCAGATGATGCCGATCACCACGCCGGTTGCGATCAGGGTCAGCACCCATGTGTAGCCAGTAGCCATCGAGAACGCGGCGCCGGAGTTGCGCACCAGCGTCCACGTCACGGTGTCGCCGATGATCGACACGGGCTGCCCTGGCGTGAGCAGTCGCACGGCGAGCACCTTGGTGACGATGTCGAGCGCCAGGACCACCGCCGCGACCGTCAGCAGCAGCCGCACCCGTCGCTTGGGGCGCGCGCCGGTCTCCCCGGCCGGCGCCTCGGGGGGTGCAGGGGATTCGTCGGTCACCGCTCCATCATCCCCCAGCGCCGATAGGGCAGGATTTTCGGATGAGCGCTTGCGCGAAGACCATGGAATCAGCATGAGCCACATCGTGGTCGTCACCACCGGCGGGACCATCGCGTCGGTTGCCGACGACAGCGGTGTGCTGCGCCCCCTGCGCACCGGCGCCGAATCGCTGGCCGGGTCCGATGCGCGGGTTGTGGACCTGATGGCCAAGGACAGCTCGCAGCTGACCACCGCCGACTGGGACCGGATCTGCGCCGCGGCGTCGGACGCGGTGGCATCCGGCGCCGATGGTGTGGTGGTCACCCACGGCACCGACACGCTCGAAGAGACCGCGCTGTGGCTGGACCTGACCTACGGCGGCGAGGCGCCGATCGTGCTGACCGGCGCGGCCAAGAGCGCCGATTCACCCGACGCGGACGGCCCGCGCAATCTTCGGGACGCACTCGCCGTCGCGGGCAGCCCCGCCGCGCGCGGCCTGGGGGTGCAGATCTGCTTCGGCGGTGCGGCGTTTGCGCCGCTGGGCACCCACAAGGTCGTCGGGGGTTTCGAAGGGCCACGGGTCGCAGACGGCAAGGAGCGGCCATTCCTCGGCGAGGCGTCGGCGGCGTCGGCGCCGCGGGTCGATGTGGTGGCGTGCTATCTGGGCGCGGACGCAGTCGCGCTGGACGCCGTCGTGGCGGCCGGGGCCCGCGGGGTCGTGCTCGAGGCACTGGGCGCGGGCAACGCCGGCCCCGCGGTTGTCAAGGCGGTGAGGCGGCACTGCGCCGCCGGCGTGGCGGTGGCGGTGTCGACGAGGGTGCCCAACGGCAGTGTCGCCCCGACCTACGGGCCGGGCCGCGAACTGGTCGACGCCGGCGCGGTCGGCCTGCGGCGGCTGGGGCCGCCGCAGGCCAGGGTCCTGCTGATGGCCGCGCTGGCGACGGGTTCACCGGTCGACGATGTCATTGCCCGCTGGGGCTGACTCGTCGAGCAGGCTGTTGACGAACTCCGGCCAGTCCAGGCTGTCGACCGGGTTGGCCCTGGTCACGTCGGGGGTGTCCTCGCCGAACGTGCGCGCCGGGCCGGGCCCGCTGGCCCGCGTCTCGAATCGCACCGTCATCACGCCGTGGCCCGCGCCCTGGATCCACCCGTGCCCGTAATGGCCGTGATGCACGTCGTCGCCGACGCGCCACCCGGACGGCTGGGTGACACCCGCGGCGGCCGGGCGCATGTCGGTCTGCTCGTCGTTCCACTGCTCCAGGTCGGGGAACAGCGACTCCTGCCGGATTTCGCTCAGGCCCGCAAAGCCAACACCGAGAAGGCGAATGGGCCCGATTTCGACCGGGTCCAGCACGAGGCGGCGGGCGGCCGCGATCAGCGTGCCCGCATCAGCGGTCGCGTACGGCAACGTGGCCGAGCGGGTCAGCGTGCTCATGTCCGACTTTTTCAGCTTGACCGTGACGGTGCGCGCGCCGCGCCCGTCGCGCAGTAGCCGCTGGTGGGCGTGTTCGCCGATCGGCCCGACGGCGTCCTGTAGCTGCACCAGGGTGGTCAGGTCTTCCGGGAACGTCGACTCGGCGCTGATCTGCTTGGCCTCGGCACGTTCTGTGACGGGTCGGTCATCGATGCCCTGGGCGAGGCGGTGCAGCGCGGGACCGACCGTAGCGCCGAGGATGTTGGCCACCTCTGCGTCGGTGAGCGCCGCCAGCTGGCCGATGGTCTGGATGCCGAGCCGGTGGAGCTTGTCCTCGGCGACCGGGCCGATCCCCCACAGCCGGCGAACCGGCAATGCATCGAGAAGCGGCCATTCCTCATCACGGCGGATCACCCGGATGCCGTCGGGTTTCGCCAGGCCCGACGCGATCTTGGCGATCTGCTTGCCCGACCCTGCGCCGACGGACGCGACCAGCCCGGTCTCGTCGCGCACCCTGGCCCGCAGCTCCTGGCAGAACCGGTCGACGTCCTCAGGCGGCGCGCCGGCGAGTTCGGTCGGCTCACCGAACGCCTCGTCGTAGGACAGCTGCTCGAGAACGGGCATGACCCCGCGGACGGTGTCCAGGACGCGCCTGCTGGCGACCCCGTACACGACGCCGCGCGGCGGCAGCACGACCGCGTGGATGCCGACCAGCCGCCGGGCCTGGTGCATCGGCATCGCCGAGTGGGCGCCGAATGCGCGGGCCTCGTAGCTGGCGCCTGCGACCACGCCGCGGCCTCCGAGGCCACCGACGAGCACCGGACGGCCGCGCAGCGTGGGCCTGGTGAGCTGCTCGACGGACGCGAAGAACGCGTCCATGTCGAGGTGCAGCACCCAGCGATGACCCACGCGATCATGCTAAGGAGAGATATGGCGATGAATCTGGTCCACCGGCTGTGTTGCAGTTCGGATTACTGGGCGAAGACGGTCGAGCGGAAACTGCTGCCGTGGGCGTTGCGCGATGTCGACCTCGGCGACAACACGTTGGAGATTGGTCCGGGCTATGGCGCCAACCTCAAGGTGCTCGTCGACAAGACGCCGGCCCTCACCGCACTGGAGATCGACCAAGCCCTCGCCGACCGGCTGATCCACAAGTACGGGGATCGCGCGCGGATCATTCGGGGCGACGGCACCGACACCCGACTCGGCAATGCCGAGTTCAGCTCGGTGGTGTGCTTCACGATGCTGCACCATGTGCCGACACCACCGCTGCAGGATCAGCTGTTCGCGGAGGCGTTCCGGGTGCTCCAACCGGGCGGCGTGTTCGCAGGCAGCGACGGTGTCCCGTCGTTGTCGTTCCGGCTTTGCCACATTGCCGACACGTACAACCCGGTGTCGCCGGACACGCTGCCCGAACGGCTGCGCGGCATCGGTTTCACCGATGTGCAGGTCACTGTCGCAGGCGGCGAGCAGCGCTGGAAGGCGGTCAAACCTTAGCGATCGACACCGTCACGCCGTCGCCGATTTGCACGCCGTCGGACGGTTCGTCGAATTCGAAGCTGGTTGCCAGGATTTCGCGGGCGATCAAGTCGCGGTGGGTGCGGGCCCAGCCCTCGCGCTGCGTCGGCACGTTCATCACGACCCGGATCCGGTCGGACACGTCGAGGCCGGTGTTCTTGCGCAGTTCCTGCAGCTCGCGGATGCGGTCCTTGGCCCAGCCCTCGGCCTCGAGCTCGGGCGTGACGGTGGCGTCGAGCACCACCAGGCCGGCGCCGTCGGGCAGGGCCGCGGTGCACTCCGGGTCGGCGGCGACCAGCCGCGACGTGTACTCCTCCGGTGCCAGCACCGCCGGGCCGGCGGCCAGCGTGCCGTCGGGGTTGACCACGCCCTCGCCGGCCTTCACGGCCTTGATCGCCGCCTGCACGTCCTCGCCGATACGCGGGCCGGCGACACGGGCGTTGACCGTCAGCTCGAAACGGCCGTATGCGGTGGCCGCGCGCGGCGGTGTGGCAGACCCCCGCAGGCTCGCAGCATGCCGGTGATCTGGCGTGGTGGCAGTGGCCGGAGAACACTGGTGCGGGCGATGTGGAGAAATGACCACGCCTTGTCGCCAACGCGAGTCGGCAGGTCGGCGCAATTCGTCATGGCCAACCTCTCTCCCTGAGACACTCTGTACATTCTCGAACGGAAGAGTTGCGATGAACGGCAGACTGCAATCGCTGAAGACCCCGACCTCGATCGTTTTAATCGTGGTAACGACCGTCTCGCTGGTCTGCGCCGCCCTGCTCGCGGGCGAATTGTACGCACGGTACCGTGCGGTGTCGCTCATTCGGGCGTTGGTGTATTGCACCGTAGCCGATGATGCGACCGTCTCGATCGACACAGTACCGCCGTTGCTCGTCCAGGCCATCACCGGTCACTATGCAGATATCTCGATTGCCACCGCCGGAAGGCAAATCCGCAACGCCAAGGGCATGAAAGTCGCCGTGGACATCCAAGACGTGGTGGTGAACGGAAGCGGTGGATCCGCCGGAACCGTCGGGTCGCTCAGTGCGACCATCGCGTGGACCGACGACGGCATCAAACGGACCGCACAAGAACAGATTCCGATGCTGGGCGGCTTCGTCAGTAATGTGACCAGCGATCCGTCGGCCGGGACCATCGCGCTCCAAGGTCCGCTCGGCGGGCTCGCGGCCAAACCTCTTGTCGTCGACGGAGCACTGAGCCTACAGATACAAAGCATCAAGAGCTTAGGCATCACCATGGGGCGTGACGGACTTCAGCAGGCTTGGGATAAGTTGGCGTCAAACATGAAGAGCCGGTTTCCGATGGGGTTGCATGTCGACAAGCTTTCGGTCAGTCGCGACGGAGTTATTGTGTCTTTCTCCGCTCATGACATATCGATGCCGACCAGCGCTCACGGCAGCTGCTCGGTTAGCTAGCTAAGCTAGCGCATGACAGGAGCAGTCACCAGGTTCGGGTGGTGGCCAGGCGAAAAAACCCTCCGCATGAGGTGCCGGGTGCCAAGATGACTAGCATCACCGCATCGGGCGGCCCGCTCATCGTTCCTCATCCGCGCAGTTGCGCCGTGAGGGGATAAGTTCGTGTGGTTGACGGTGTTGTTGATGGGTCTCGTCGCCGCTATCGACCCGTTGCGGATCGCGACGACCGTGTTCATGGTGTCAAAACGGCGGGCCGCCCGCCAGCTGCTGGCTTATGTGATTGCCGGGTCGGCGGTGGGCATGATCGCCGGCGCCATGATTCTATTTGTGCTGAAAGGGGTTGGCATCGGCAACGGCGGCGGATTACCCAGCGGGGTCGAGATTCCACTATGCTTGCTGGCCGTCCTTTTCGCCGCCGTCACCGTAAGGGCGATCGCAAACAAAGTGCGCGGCAGAGCGCGACCGCCTGCGCCCGGCGCCGCCGCTGAGCCCGCGGACGTGGCACCAGGGATCGAACAGTGGAGTGTCTTCCGACGGCTGCCGAGCCCGATTCGACGAGTGATCACCAGCGAATCGGCATTGGTTGGCTGGATCGTTGGAGGGATTATCGCGCTACCGAGCCCCTATTACCTCGCCACGATCGCCGGGATTCTTGCAGCGCCGGCAGGAGTGCCGACGGCGGTCGCGGCACTGGTCACCTTCAACGTCCTCTCGTTCCTGCTGGCCGGAGTGTCTTTCGTGAGTTTCTCGCTGGCCCCGGAGGCCACTCGGCGGCGAGTCCAACAGCTCTATGTGCGGACCTACGTGTCCGTACGGAAAATCGTTACCGGACGCTGGTAATGACTGCGGTTATTGAACATTGCGAAATTTGATCAGTATTTGTTTTCGCCGACGCGTCGCAAAGTTAAAAGTTAGCCCGGATCGTTCACGGCTGAGGGGTGTTGAGCGCGTGTAGATGCACGGAAGTGCCTGTCCAGTAAGGGAAACTTGGACTTTGCGACGGTTCAAGATCTCTTGTCTGGATGGCACTCCGTAGGTGAAGCGTACTTCGTGGTCGGCGGGCTTGTCAGTAACCGGTGATGGGACCGGCGTGGTGGCCCATGCCGGCAGTGCAGGCCTGCGCCTGTTGGCTGATCGCAGCGGGTTGACCGGTGAGGTGTCGGCGGCGCTGGCGCGTCGAGGGTTTGTGCCGCGCCATGACCGTGGCCGGGTGCTGGTCGATATCGCGGTGATGCTCGCTGATGGTGGTGAGGCGATCGCCGATATCGACGTGCTGCATCACCAGTCGCAGGTGCTGGGTCCGGTCGCCTCAGCACCGACGGTCTGGCGGACCCTTGATGAACTGACCCCGGCGCGGCTGTGCAAGATCGACTCCGCGCGGGCGCGGGCGCGCCGCCATGTGTGGTCACAGCTGCCCGACGGGCTGCCCGCCAGCAAGGTCGCCGACTCCGACCTGGGCGAGGTGGTGGTGCTCGATGTCGACGCCACGATCGTGGTCGCCCACAGCGACAAAGAGGACGCGGCGCCCACATTCAAGGGCACCTTCGGATTTCACCCTTTGGGAGTGTGGTGTGATAACACCACCGAACTGCTGGTCGCCCGTCTGCGGGCCGGTAATGCCGGGGCCAATACCGCCGCCGATCACATCGAGGTCCTCGGCGCGGCGATCGCCCAGATCCCCAGAACCCACCGCAAGCATCTGTTGATCCGCGCCGATGGTGCCGGAGCCTCCCACGAGCTGCTGGACTGGCTGACCGACCAAAACCAGGTCCGGGGCCGCCATGTGGACTACAGCATCGGCTACCCAGTCACCGACAAGGTGCGTCAGGCCATCATGGTGGTCCCCGAAACGGTCTGGATTCCGGCCCTCGACGCTGACGGGGGTGTGCGCGCCGGTGGGGATGTCGCCGAGGTCACCGGGCTCGACCTGTCTGGTTGGCCGCAGGGGATGCGGGTCATCGTGCGCCGCGAACGCCCCCACCCCGGTGCCCAATTGTCGCTGTTCGAACAGCGTGACGGCTGGCGCTACCAAGCGTTTGTCACCAACACCGGCACCGGGCAGCTGGCGTTCCTGGAAGCCCGCCACCGGGCGCATGCCCGCGTCGAGGACCATCCGTCACGCGAAAGACGCTGGCCTGGGCCGATTCCCGTCCCGCGAATTCGCCATCAACTCCGCCTGGCTGGCCGCCACCACGCTCGCCGCCGACCTGGTTGCCTGGCTGCGACTACTCGCGTTGACCGGCCAACTGGCCACCGCAGAACCCAAAGCCCTGCGCTACCGGCTGCTGCACGTGCCCGCCCGGCTCACCCGCAGCGCCCGACGACGCCACCTCCGGATACCCGCCACCTGGCCCTGGGTCCACGACATCGCTGTCTTCGCCCGTATCGCGGCCATCCCGCTGCCCGCCTAACCCCCGTCCCCACAAGCCCGAGGAACCCGGAGAACCGCAGCCCGGCAGCGCCAGCCGGCCGTTACCCATACCCACCAACGCCCTCAGCCAGACTCATCGAAAACAGCCCAGCCCTCAACACCCTCATGAATGACTGGGGTTGGGTGAAGGCGATGCCGGTGATCGAGCATGACGCACCACGGCCCGGTTCGGATCATCTTGCCTTTCGGCCGGCCACCCCAGCGATCTCAGCCTCCAACATCGCCGGCATCACCGCCAGCCCGGCGGCCACGCTCCCAGCCCGGCCTGTCTAGGCATGTTTTAGCTGACTTTTAAGTTGACCGAGTTTTGACGCTGACCTGGTGGAGCGTCGCTGGGGGCGGCACGAATAGCTGCGCCGGGCGAGGCAGGATATCAGCGCTCGACGAGCAACTCCCGGCTGGCTCCCCGGCACAGAAGCCAGGCCGCTATTTGCTACTACTGGTTGTCGGACTACTGTGCGGCACCGCGAACATCGACAGCGGATCGGATGCCTCCGAGTGCCTTACCGCGCCCGCGGTCCGGTTCCTTGCGCAAGACGGCGATCGTCGGCGAAACGAACAGTAGGCGCGGGCGCCCCAGTTGCCCGGGCATCAACCCGGCTTCTCCACGGCTGCGCCCAGACATCCCCCGAAGACGCCACGTTGAACGGGTGCGGGCCCCAGTTCGTTGGAGTCAACAGAGGTCGATCATAGTCATGGCCAACGGATTGCGCGACACGACAACGCGTCGCCTCGGCGGCGCACTTCATCAGTGGCGACGCCGAGTTCGTCAGGTCGCCTGCATGCGCCGGTGCAAGACGGTTCCGGCCGTTGCTTGCCACGTGACGATCCCGAGCCGAAACGCGCATTTCACGCACAAAGCTGTAGATTTAACACAGCTGTCGATTTACTTGCACATGATCGCCAGCGACCCGCTAAGCTACCGACTCACGTTGACAACCCGGTTTCGACGCGGAGGGACGTCGGCTGAGAGTGGCGCGGGATTGCTGCCCGGCATGCTAATTCGGTCGGGCCGCCGGCCGGACGGGCTGAGAAGAGGGGAACCGATGTGATTGAAACGTCTGTCACTCCAGTTGCTGTGATCGGGATGGCCTGCCGGCTTCCGCATGGTATCGACTCACCGCAACTGCTATGGGAGGCGTTGCTGCGGGGCGACGACCTGGTGGGCGAGATTCCCGCCGACCGGTGGGACGCCGACGAATACTACGACCCTGAACCCGGCGTGCGCGGGCGATCGGTGTCGCGGTGGGGCGGGTTCCTGGACGACGTTGCCGGCTTCGACGCCGAGTTCTTCGGTATTGGCGACCAGGAAGCGGCCTCGATCGATCCTCAACACCGGCTGCTGCTGGAAACCTCCTGGGAGGCGGTCGAACATGCCGGACTGGTGCCGGCGTCGCTGGCTGGTTCGCGCACGGGCGTGTTTATGGGGTTGTGTCACGCCGACTACCTGCTTCTCACCAGCAATGCGGGCGAGCTCGAGGGCCCGTACGGCTTCACGGGTTGCGCCCACAGCATGGGTTCCGGGCGCATCGCGTACGGAATGGGTCTGCAGGGACCGGCGATAACGATCGATACGGCGTGTTCGTCGGCTCTGATGGCGGTCCACATGGCCTGCCGCAGCCTGCACCACGGCGAAAGCGATCTTGCTCTGGCCGGCGGGTGCGCGACATTGATGGAACCGTCGGGTAGTGCGTCGGCCTCTGCACAGGGCATGCTCTCGCCGACAGGACGCTGTCGTCCGTTCGACGTCGGGGCGGACGGGTTCGTGCGTTCCGAGGGTTGCGCAGTGGTGCTGCTCAAACGGCTGCCCGACGCGCTGCGCGACGCCGACCGGATCTTGGCCGTCATACGCGGGACAGCCGCCAACCAAGACGGCCGCTCGGAGACGATCACGATGCCGTCTTTGGAGGCCCAGGTCACCGTATACAGGGCGGCGCTGGCCGCAGCGGGAACCGACGCGGACGCGGTCAACGTGATCGAAGCGCACGGCACTGGCACCCCGGCCGGTGATCCGATCGAATTCAGCAGCCTTGCGCGCGTGTACGGCAACAACGGTCATCCCTGTGTGCTCGGATCCATCAAAGGCAACCTGGGTCACACCGAATCCGCGGCCGGTGCTGTGGGGCTGATCAAGGCGATCCTCGAGTTGCAACACGGCGTAGTGCCGCCGATGCTGCACTTCACCGGGCTACCCGATGAGCTTGCCTCGATCGAAACGGGACTCGTCGTGCCGCAGCAGATCACACCGTGGCCCACCAACGGACACCATGGGCCGCGCCGCGCCGCGGTGTCGTCATACGGGATGTCGGGGACCAACGTCCATGCGGTCCTGGAGCAAGCTTCCGAGCCCCTCGCGCGAAACGGCAACTCAACCGCACACGTGAACACGGGCCCGTTACTGTACACGCTGTCCTCCACCTCCGCGGATGGCTTGCGGCAGACCGCTCGGCGGCTGGCGGACTGGGTAGACGCGCACTCGGACACCGTTAGGCCGTCCGATCTGGCGTACACCTCGGCACGCCGCCGCGCGCATCGCCCGGTGCGCACGGCCGTCATCGCGGACGGCTTCACCGAGCTGGCCGCGGGTCTGCGGGAGGTGGCCGACGGTGAGGCGCCGTATCAGCCAGCTGTCGGGCAGGACGACCGCGGGCCAGTCTGGGTGTTCTCCGGGCAGGGTTCACAGTGGGCCGGGATGGGAGCCGACCTACTCGCGACCGAACCGTTGTTCGCGGCGACGGTTGCCCAGGTTGAGCCGCTGATCGCCCGCGAGTCAGGATTCTCGGTAACCGAGGCGATGTCGGATCAGCAAACCGTCTCCGGCATCGACCGGATCCAGCCCACTCTGTTCGCCATTCAGGTCGCGCTCGCCGCCACCATGCAGTCCTACGGGGTGCGGCCCGGCGCGGTGATCGGGCACTCGCTGGGCGAAGTGGCCGCCGCCGTCGTCGCCGGCGCGCTGTCACTGGAAGACGGGGTGCGCGTCATCTGCCGGCGTTCGCGTCTGTGCACCCGTCTGGCAGGTGCCGGGGCGATGGCGTCCGTAGAACTGCCGGCACAACAGGTCCGCGAGGAACTCGTGGCCCTCGCTGTCAGTGATGTCGTGCTGTCGGTGGTCGCTTCACCGCACTCGACCGTCGTAGGCGGTGCCACCCAATCGGTTCGCGACCTCGTCGCGAGGTGGGAGCAACGTGAGGTAATGGCCCGCGAGGTCGCCGTTGACGTCGCTTCGCATTCGCCTCAGGTCGATCCGATCCTCGACGAGTTGGCCGATGTGCTGGCGGATCTGACGCCGATGACGCCGACGGTTCCGTATTACTCGGCTACCCTGTATGACCCGCGGGATACGCCTGCGTGGGATGCCGCGTACTGGGTTGACAATCTGCGTCACACCGTGCGGTTCGCCGCGGCTGTTCAGGCGGCACTGGAGGACGGCCACCGGGTCTTCGGCGAGCTGGCACCCCACCCCCTGCTCACCCGCGCAGTCGAGCAGAACGCGCAAAGCCTCGACATGCCGGTCTCTGCGCTGCCCCCGATGCGCCGCGACCAGAGGCTGCCTCACGGCCTGCTTGGTTTCCTGTCGGATCTGCACAGCGCTGGCGCCGCGGTGGATTTCTCGGTGCTGTATCCAAGCGGCCGCCTGGTCGACGCACCGCTGCCGGCATGGACCCATCGTCCGTTGGTCCTCGACGGCGACAAAACGGACCACAAGACGCGGGCAGGCACCACCGTTGCGGTACATCCGCTACTGGGCGCGCACGTGCGGTTGATGGAAGAACCCGAGCGCCACGCCTGGCAGGCTGACGTCGGCACGGCCGCGCTGCCCTGGCTCGCCGACCATCAGATACACAACGTGTCTGCGCTTCCGGGCGCTGCGTATTGCGAGATGGCGCTGGCGGCCGCGCGTGCGACCCTGGGCGAGTCGTCCGAGGTGCGCGACATCCGCTTCGAGGAGCTGCTGCTGCTCGACGACGAGACCTCGGTCGGCACCTCGGCGTCGATGGATGCGCCCCGCGCCGCGACGTTCACCGTCGAGACTGACCGGGACGGCGAACGCACAAGGCTTGCCACCGCGGTGCTGCACGCCGCCGACGACGGGGACGTGCCCCCGCATGACATGGCCGCCCTGCTCGAGGCCCACTCGACACGGGTGGACGGCTCCGAGCTGAGACACCGGTTCGACATGCGCGGTGTTCAGTTCGGCCCGGCTTTCACTGCGCTGGCCGCCGCCTCGCGCACGCCGGACGGAACCGAGCGCACCGTGCTGGCCGAGATCGGGCTACCGGGCGCGATCCGCTCGCAGCAGGCCAGCTACGGCGTGCACCCCGCGCTTCTGGATGCATGCTTCGAGTGCCTCGAAGCGCATCCAGATGTCCAGGCTGCAGGCAGCGGCGGGCTGCTGGTGCCGCTTGAGGTGCGCCGGTTGCGCATCCACGCGCCGACCCGTAACGCGCACTATTGCTATGCCCGTGTGACGCGGGTCGACGCTGTCGGCGTCGAGGCCGACCTCGACATCTTGGACGAGCACGGGACAGTCCTGATGACAGTCGGCGGGCTGCACATGGGCGTTGGGATGTCCGAGGACAGCAATCGCGATCGTGTCGTGTCCGAGCGCCTAATGACTGTCGAGTGGGAGCAGCGGGCGATGCCGGAGGCAACCCACTCCGGTGCTCGGAGTTGGCTGCTGATCAGCGTTTCCGATGCCGCCGATATGCTGGCCACCGAGTTGACCGATGAGTTGAAGCTCCACGACGCGGATGTCACAACCATGCACTGGCCACAAAGTTCGGACCACGCCGCAGCGGCCGCTAGGCTCGGCGCTCAGCTGACAGACGCCCACGCGGTGGTGATCGTGACCGGTCCCAGGACCGGGGACGCCGACGAGCGGTGTCTTGCCCAGGGGCGCGAGGAGGTCCGTCATCTACTGCGCATCAGCCGTCAACTGACCGAGTTTCCCGGCGACTTTCCGCGCCTGTACGTCGTGACCCGGCAAGCGCAGATCGTCCGCGCTGAGGACGAGGCCAACCTGGATCAGGCGGGACTTCGCGGGCTGCTGCGAGTGCTTGGCGCCGAACACCCGCAACTGCGGCCTTCCCAAATCGACATCGATGAGCACACCGGATCCGAACAGGTGGCGCGGGAACTGTTGTCCGGCTCGGACGAGGACGAAACGGCTTGGCGTGGCGGGCAGTGGTACACCGCCCGGTTGAGGCCCACCCCACTCGACGCTGCGGAGCGGCGGACCACCACCGTCAACTACGAACACGACGGCGTGCGCCTTCAGGTCCGCACGCCCGGCGATCTGGAAACCATGGAATTCGCCGCCTACGACCATGTTCCACCCGGTCCCGGTCAGGTCGAGATCGCAGTCACCGCATCCAGCGTGAACTTCGCCGACGTTCTCGTCGCAATGGGCCGATTTCCCAGCGTCGACGGGCGTCAACCACAGCTGGGCATGGATTTCGCCGGCGTGATAACCGCGATCGGGCCGGACGTGACCGACCACCAGGTCGGTGACCGCGTCGCGGGCTTCTCCAAGAACGGCTGCTGGGCGACGTTCCTCACCTGCGACGCCCGGCTCGCCGTCACCCTCCCGCCGAACCTGACGGACGAGCAGGCGGCTGCGGCGTCCACCGCATACGCCACCGCCTGGTACGGGCTGCACAACCTGGCACGGATCAGGCCCGGTGATCGCGTGTTGATCCACTCAGCCACCGGCGGCGTGGGCCAAGCCGCGGTAGCGATAGCGCGCGCCGAGGGCGCCGAGATCTATGCCACCGCAGGCAGCCAGGACCGGCGTGACTTATTGCGCGACATGGGCATCGAGCACGTCTACAATTCCCGCACTACGGAATTCGCCGATGCGATCCGCCGGGACACCGACGGGCAAGGCGTCGATATCGTACTCAACTCGCTGACTGGCGCCGCCCAACGCGCCGGGTTTGAGCTGTTGTCGATCGGGGGACGGTTCGTCGAGATCGGCAAACGCGACGTCTACGCCAACGGCCGACTGGGGCTGTATCCGTTCCGGCGCAACCTCTCGTTCCACTACGCGGACCTGGCATTGATGTCTGACAGTCAGCCTCAGCAAATTCAGGACCTGCTGCGCACCGTATACGATCTCCTGGCAGACGGCGAGTTACCGCCCTTGGAGCACACCAGTTATCCACTTGCCGAGGCCGCCACGGCGATACGGTTGATGAGCTCTGCCCAGCATATCGGCAAACTTGTCCTCACCGTCCCACGCACTGGCGAGGGCACCGTAGTGGTGCCGCCGAAGCAGGCGCGGATCTTCCGCAGCGACGGCGCTTACCTGATCACCGGTGGTTTAGGCGGTCTCGGGTTGTTCCTCGCCGACGGGATGGCCGCCGCCGGCTGCGGCCGGATCGTGCTCACCTCGCGTTCTCAACCGAGGCCCGAAACCCTGCACGCGATTGAGCGTATTCGTGCCACAGGCGCTGACATCCAGGTGGAGTGCGGTGACATCGCCGAACCCGACACGGCCCGGCGTCTGATCAGAGTGGCCACCGCCACGGGGCTTCCGCTGCGCGGCGTGCTACATGCCGCCGCGGTGGTGGAGGACGCCATCATCACCAATATCACCGACGGGCTGCTGGACCGAGACTGGGCACCAAAGGTTTACGGCGCCTGGCATTTGCACCATGCAACGGCTAACCAGCCGTTGGACTGGTTCTGCTCGTTCTCGTCGGCGGCCGCTCTACTAGGCTCCCCCGGTCAGGGCGCCTACGCTGCGGCCAACAGTTGGCTGGACGTTTTCACCCTTTGGCGGCGGCGGCAAGGCCTGCCGAGCACCGCGATCGCGTGGGGAGCGTGGGGCGAGATCGGACGCGGCGCCTTCCTTGAAGAGGGCGGCCAGACGGCGATGATCGAACCCGAAGAAGGGGAGTACGCGTTCCACACAATGTTGCGCCACGAACGCACCTACACCGGTTACGTTCCGACCATCCAGGCACCGTGGCTCGCCGCGCTCGTCCAACGCAGCCCGTTTGCCGAAGCGTTCAAGGCCGCCGGGCAAAGCCGCAGCGACACAAGCAAATTCCGTGCCGAGCTGAACGCGCTGCCGCCGGATGAGTGGCCCGCCATGCTTCGGCATCTGGTCTCGGAGCAGGTCAGCCTGATCCTGCGTCGCTCCATCGATCCGGACCGTCCGTTGGCCGAGTACGGCCTCGACTCGTTGGGCAATCTCGAACTGCGCACGCGGATCGAGACCGAAACCGGTGTACGCATCACCTCGACGGATATCACCACAGTTCGGGGTCTAGCGGACTGCCTGGGCGACAAGCTGGCACCCGCGGAGGCCGCATTGGCGACGACATGACGGCCCGACCAGGGTACTGAAGTAGGGAGCTGATAGTGATTTCCACAGGAAGAATTCATGATTGGGTCCCGGGCCCGGGTTCAGTCGTGTCTTGGCACGCATCACCTGAGGCCATCACGAAAGCGAAGAGAGCGCCGACAAGTGAAGTGCCGGCCAGCTATCAGCAGGCTCAACATCTTCGCGGCTTCTGGGAGCAGGCACGCCGGGGTGTCGGCATGTCGCGGTTGCTCATCTGTGCGTGGGACATACCCGGTCGGTGCGACATCCGCGCCATGACCTACGTCCTCAACGCGCATCTTCGTCGACACGACACGTACCGCAGTTGGTTCGAGTCTGAGGACGGTGAACACATCACCCGTCACACCCTTGCCGACCCCGTCGACATTCAGCTCGTCCCGGTTGAGCATGGCGAGATGAGTGCGGCGGAATGGCAAGCGCATATATTGGCCACGCCCGATCCGATGCATTGGGACTGCTTCACGTTCAGGATCATTCAGCGACCGGACCGTTTCACGTTCTGTGTGAGTCTCGATCACCTGCACGCCGATCCGATGTTGATGGGTGTGTTGTTCATGGAGATCCAGATGATGTACACCGCGCTGGTAGAAGGCGCAGCCCCGATCCCGCTGCCTGAGCCGGGCCGCTATGACGACTTCTGCCTCCGGCAGCGGCAGTACGCGTCGGCTCTGACTCTCGAGTCGCCAGAGGTGCGGGCATGGGTCGAGTTTGCGGAAAACAACGGCGGAACCCTTCCGGACTTCCCGCTACCACTCGGTGATCCGGCGGCGCAGTGTGACGGCGACCTCGTGTCGGCACACCTGATGGGCGCGCAGTTGACACAGCGGTTCGAAGCGGCATGCGTGGCCGCGAACGCGCGCTTCAGCGGTGGCGTGTTCGCCTGCGCCGCCCTTGCGGAGTACGAGTTGACCGGCGAGGAAACCTACTACGCGATCACGCCCACGGATACGCGCAGCACTCCAATGGATTACATGACAACGGGTTGGTTCACGGGCTTGATTCCGATCACCGTGCCGGTCACCACAACGTCTTTCGCTGACACCGCACGGGCTGCGCAGGCTTCGTTTGATTCGGGTACACACCTTGCGACCGTGCCGTTCGATCGGGTAGTGGAGCTGGCGCCGTGGCTCAGGCGGCCGCAAGGCGGATTTCCCATGCTGTCCTTCCTCGATGCGGGTCTGGCTCCGCTGTCTGCTGTGGTCACCTCACAGTGGGACGCGGTGAATCCGAGCGCCCACTGCGACTGCGGGTATTCGCCTCAATTGGGTATGTGGGTAAATCGGCTCGGTGACGATACCCAGATGACGGTGTTGTTGCCGAACAATCCCGTCGCGCGCGAGTCGGTGCTGCGGTACGTGGAAGCGATGAAATCGGTCTTTGTGCGCGTCGCTGAGGGGCGTGGCGAAGCGGCACTGGCGCACAAGCTGGTTCAAGCTTGAGCGCTTCTTTACTCCAACTCCTCTGAGGCAGGTGCGGCTTAACGAGTGTCGCGGCGGATAGGCACAATTGGCATCGCCGGCGTTGGTGGTGTCTTCCAACGGCTAAGCGATTTCGTCGTACGGTGGCCGCTGGTCGTGATCGGGTTGTGGCTCGGGCTCGCCGCCGGCCTATCGCTGACATTCCCGTCGCTCACTCAGCTGGCCCAGCAACGTCCGGTCGCCGTCCTGCCGGCGAATGCCCCGGTGATAGTCACCACCCGGCAGATGACCGAGGCGTTTCACGAATCCGGCTCGGAAAACATTGCTCTTGTCGTGCTAATCAACGAGGGGCAGTTGGGCCCAGCCGACGAGGACGTCTACCGCAGGCTGGTCGACAACCTGCGCCACGACAGTCGAGACGTCACGATGCTGCAGGATTTCGTCAGCACACCGCCGTTGCGCGACGTCATGACCAGCAAGGATCACAAAGCCTGGTACCTGCCGGTCGGCCTCGCAGGACAACTTGGCTCACCGGAGTCCAACGCGGGGTATTCACGCATCGCCCGGATCGTCAAACAGACCGTTGCGGGATCCGCGTTGACAGCGCACCTCACCGGACCGGCGGCCACCGTCGCCGACCTCGGTGACGTCAGTGAGCGCGATCTGCGTCTGATTGAGATCGCGACAGCTGCCATGGTTCTGACGATCCTGCTGATCATCTACCGCAACCTGGTCACGATGCTGCTGCCGTTGATCACCATCGGCGTCTCCCTACTGACGGCGCAGGGCATCGTGGCCGCTATGTCCCAACTCGGCCTGGGCATGTCCACCCAGACGATCGTGCTGATGACCGGGATCATGGTGGGCGCAGGAACGGATTACGCCGTCTTTCTGATCAGCCGCTATCACGAACACGTGCGGCTCGGCGCAGATACGGCACAAGCCGTAACCAGAGCGTTGTCGTCCATCGGCAAGGTCATCGCGGCGTCCGCGGCCACCGTGGCGGTCACGTTTCTCGGGATGATCTTCGCCAGATTGGGGATATTCGCATCAGCCGGCCCGGCTTTGGCGATCTCGATCGCCGTCGCGTTCTTCGCCGCGGTCACACTGCTCCCCGCCATCCTGGTGCTGGCCGGTCCACGTGGCTGGATCAAGCCGCGACGCGACCTGACCAGACGTTTCTGGCGTCGTTCCGGAATACGCATTGTGCGCAGGCCCACGGCGCACCTGCTGGCCAGTCTCGTCGTGCTGCTCGCGCTGGCGAGCTGTGCGAGCCTGGCCCGCTACAACTACGACGACCGTAAGACGCTGCCGGAGTCCGCCGAGAGCGCCGTCGGATACTCCGCAATGGACCGTCATTTCCCGCTGAACTCAACCCTTCAGCAGTACCTGTTCATCCAATCGCCGCGCGACCTGCGCACGCCTGAGGCTCTCGCGGACATGGAGCAGATGGCACAGCGGATAGCGCAACTGCCCGGTATCGCGATGGTGCGGGGTATCACGCGGCCGACCGGAGAACCGCTGGAGCAAGCCAAGGCGACGTACCAGGCGGGCGAAGTGGGCAACAGGCTCGGCGACGCTTCCAAGCAGATCACCAGTCACACGGACGACCTCAACCTGCTGACCCGCGGCGCCGGCGCGTTGGCCGACAGCCTGGGTGACGTGCGCGGGCAAGTCACGCAGGCCATCGGCACTGTGCGCGTATTGGTGGATGCATTGTCCGCCGTGCAGAACCAATTCGGCGGAAACAAGACGTTCCAGGACCTCGATGACGCTGCCAAGCTCGTCGGTGGTATGCGCGCGCTCGGCGAGTCCATCGGCGTGAACCTCACCAATATCGCCAGCAGCTTCGACTGGGCACCGCCCGTGCTGAACGCGCTCAATGCCAGCACGGTCTGCGATGCCGACTCATCCTGCAGCAGCACTCGCAGCGAGCTGCAGCGCCTTGTCACGGCGCGCGATGACGGGACGCTCGACAGGATCGGTGATCTCGCCCGGCAGCTCGAGTCGACCCAAGAGATGCAGACTCTCGAATCAGCGACGGCGGGTCTGCGTTGGGCACTCGAGCGCGCCACCGGGGCGCTGCGCTCGATGGGACTGGACAATCCCGGCAGCATCGAAACCCGCTTGGCGACTTTGCAACAGGGCGCCGACTCGTTGGCCGACGGGAGCCGAAAACTTGCCGACGGGGTGCAGCTGCTGGTTGACCAGACCACGCGGATGGGCGCAGGTCTCGGAGATGCGTCGGCGTTTTTGCTGACAATGAAGCACGACGCCGCGAAACCCTCGATGGCCGGGTTCTACATTCCTCCACAACTGCTGACTCAGGACGAGTTCAAGCAGGCCGCCGAGGTTTTCATGTCGCACGACGGGCATGCCGCGCGGTACCTGATTCAAACCAACCTCAACCCGTTCAGCACCGCCGCGATGGATCAGGTCAACACGATCACCGACACCGCTCACAAGTCGCAGCCGAACACCACGCTCGAGGGAGCGTCGATATCGGTGGCGGGTGTCGCCGCGACGCTCCGCGATACCCGCGACTACTACGACCACGACTTCCGATACATCATCGCCGTCACGATCGTGGTCGTGTTGCTGATCTTGGTCGCCCTGCTCCGCGCGATCGTGGCGCCGCTGTACCTGATCGGCTCCGTGCTGATCTCTTACCTGTCGGCACTGGGGATCGGGGTGATCCTCTTTCAGTTCATCCTCGGCCAACAATTGCATTGGAGCGTTCCCGGACTCACGTTCATTCTGTTGGTCGCGGTGGGCGCCGATTACAACATGCTGCTCATCTCTCGCATCCGCGACGAGTCCCCTTACGGTGTGCGTTCCGGCGTCATCCGCACCATGGGGACTACCGGCGGTGTGATCACGTCGGCGGGTCTGATCTTCGCGGCCTCGATGTTCGGTCTCGTGTTCGCCACTATCAGCACGATGGTCCAGGCCGGTTTCGTCATCGGTATCGGGCTGCTGCTGGACACCTTCCTGGTGCGCACCGTCACCGTGCCGGCGACAGCCGTGCTCGTCGGTAAGGCGAACTGGTGGCCGTCACGCTCGGTGGCGCGGCGAAGTTCCCCCGTGCGGGCCGAGGACTAGGGCGTGTCTCTTAAATGTCGTAGCCACGTGCAGATTGCTGCGAGGAGTGCGGCGGCGCGGTAAGTGATGGCGAGCTTGTCGTAGCGGGTTGCTAGGCCGCGCCAATTCTTGATGATGTTGAAGGATCGTTCGATCACGTTGCGGCGCTTGTATTTCTGGGCGTCGAGTGTGATCGGGCGGCCGCCTTGGCGGCCACGACGCTTGCGATGACCGATCTGGTCGGACGGTTCAGCGATGACCGCCTCGATGCCCCGGGACCGCAGATGGGTCCGGTTCGCCCGCGCAGTAGGCCTTATCACCCAGCACCGCAACAGGCCGGGTACGGGGCCGGCCCCCGCCCAGCCGTGGCACCCGCAGCTGATCCATCAACACGGTGAACACCGGCGAATCATGCGCATGACCAGGGCCGATCAGCACCACCAGCGGCAGACCGTGGCCGCCGCACAGTTGGTGGATCTTGGTGCTCAACCCACCGCGGGAGCGGCCCACACCATGGTCGGCGGGTTCATCGAGCAAATTCGTGTAATTCGACAGTGCCCCCTGTGTCGCGCGCCAGGCTCGCGCCGCGCTGATGCACCCGGCAGATCGTCGAATCCACAGCCACCGACCAATCGATAACGCCTTCAGCGTCAGCCAGGGTCAACAACCTGGTCAAGATGGCGTCCCAGGTGCCATCGCCGGCGAACCGGCGATGCCGCTTCCACACTGTCTGCCAGGGACCGAAATCCGCAGGCAGATCCCGCCACGCGATCCCGCAGCGGTACCGGTCGACGATCCCCTCGATCACCTGACGGTGATCCCGAAACGGGCGCCCCCGCACCCCATCCGAACACCGCAACAACGGCTCAATCACACTCCACTGCCCATCGGTCAACACCGCATCACGAGTCACACCGATAACGCTCACCCACAACCGCGGTCACGTTAGGGAGACACGCCCTAGTGCGACCGGAGGTTTCGTTGGGCATGCGGGAGTGCTGGAAACCGCCAGCGGATGGTTCACGATTTTCCGGTGACCCACCGCGTGGTGAAACGCTGTTCCGCCATCACCATTTCGGTGACTTTGTCGCAGATGACGGTCTCGAGCTTGCCGCCCACCAGCGGGATGTTGACCACTACGGTCCCGGTCACCGTCAGCCGCGAACCATTCTCGGCCGGAACCAGCTTCGCATTGCCCGCCAACGACACTGGCATGCCAGCCACCCCGACACTGACCTTCCCGTGCGCGGTGCCTCCCGTGATGGGGCTCCACGTCTCGTGGCGGACGACCTGCAAAGGCCCGCGATGCAATTGCCTGATGATGGCCGGCAGCCCATCAGGTCGCAGAGCCTCTATCGTCGCCACGATGATCCGGCCATCTTCCTCGACGGCAAGCGCATCCAGGATCGCGGAGTCGGCGTCGGCCAGCCGGGCTTGCCAATATCGGGCGTCTGCGAACACGGCATGAACCTGTTCGACCCTGACTGCGTAGCAGGCCGACACGCCAAACGAACGCGGCATAGCTGGACGCTACCGTGGACAGTTCGGCTCAGGCACGGCTTCACGATGAGACTCGGGACCACAACGCGCAAACGGTCTATCTGGGCATCAGCGCCCAAATCTCGTTGGAGCCCCGATGGGCAGCGCGTCCGGACGAGTTCGAATCGCCCGCGGGTTCGTTGTCTGGGTAGTATTATCGCGCGATATCGATGGGCTTCCCGAACTGCGTCGGGCTGCAACGGCAGTCCTGGCTCCATCCGTTAGGAGAAGGCATGAAGCGAATCCTTTCCGGAGCAGCCGCGGCAGCGATCGTGAGCGCAGCGGGAGGCTTGGGCACCGGTGTCTCGGCAGCCGACACCGCCCTGATCGTCGGTGGAACAGGGCCATCTCCCTACTCGGCCTTGCAGCAGCTGGCTGCCGCGTATGACTACGAGACGATGCCGCCCAGGATTGGCGAGCACTACTACGACAGTGCCACCGCGACCCGGGAGATGATTTCGTATCCGGCGAGCGTGTGGCCGTTTAGTGGTCCGGATAGTCCGCCTCTGGGTAAGTCGGTGGCCACGGGAGCCAACAATCTCGACGCAGCCATCCGCAGCACCGACGGTCCCATTGTCGTGCCGGGACTGTCGCAGGGTTCACTTGTGCTCGCCTCCGAACAAGCGCGGCTCGCCAGGGACCCGAACGCGCCGCCGCCGGGCAAGATCACGTTCATCTATGCCGGCGACCCCCGCGCGTTGATCTGGCGGGTGGTCCCGCCAGGTACCCACGTCCCCATCGCGGATTACACCGTCCAGGGCCCTGTGGAGAGCCAGTACAACACCATTGAAGTGGCCAGCGAATACGACGCGTTCGCTGACCCGCCTGACCGGCCGCAGAATCTCCTCGCTGACATCAATGCGCTTCTGGGAGCGCAGTACTATCACACGAACACAGCGTTCACGGATCCAGCTAGCGTGGCACCCGAGGACGTCAGCGTGACGACCAACAGCATGGGCGGCACGACGACGAGGTACTTCGTCCGGTCCAAACAGCTACCGCTCGCAATGGCGCTGCGCGACAACGGGGTACCGCCCGAGGTGACGGATCAAGTCGACCAGGCGCTGAGGCCGGTGGTGGATGCGGGGTATTCACGTAACGATGGCCCGTCATCCCCACCGCCCGCCCTTGATGCGACCAATTCCGCCGACCTCCAAGGTGTTCTGCAACAGGCCGGCGCCATGCTGCCGAAGCTGCCGAAGCTGCCGTTCTGACACGAGTGGGCACGTCTCTGAAAGCATGGCGCGTCGCGGTGTGTCCAAGGTTCAGCTCAGGCGATTCCGCGGCTGGCATAGATCCTGACAAGCGCTGTACCGGGGGTGCTTGAGTTCGTAACCATCGTCGGCGGCGTGGGCGGGCCGACAGCTCGAATCCGCAATTTTTACACCACCGTCAATGCGGCGACTAGACCAGATACCCGGAATGTGCGGGATCCCTTACTCCGCAACGAGATTCGATCGCAGATCCGCTCCGGCTGAGAAATGAGGTGAACGGCAGTGGGGAAATGCCTGTCACTCCCGCTGCAGTGATCGGCATGGCCTGCCGGCTTCCCGGGGGCATCGACTCCCCTGACGTGCTGTGGGAGTCTTTGCTGCGGGGAGACGACTTAATCACCGGGATACCGGCGGAACGCTGGGACGCCGACGAGTACTACGACCCCGAGCTCGGTGTGCCCGTCGGTCGGTGTCGCGGTGGGGTGGCTTTCTGGACGACGTAGCCGGTTTCGACGCTCCGTTCTTCGGTTCCGGCGAGCGCGAGGCGGCCGCAATCGATCCGTAGCACCGTTTGCTGCTCGAGACCTCTTGTCACCAGAGCTCAATGCCTCGGGGTCGGCGCTGGGGCATGTACTCTCCCCGCGGGCGGTGCCGCCCCTTCGACGGTGGAGCAGACGCGTTTGTGCGTTCCGAGGCATGCGCGGTGGTCGTGCTGAAACGCCTGCCGGACGCCCTGGAAGACGGTGACCGGACCCTCGGTGTGGTGCGCGGCACCCCGGCCAATCAGGATGGCCGCACCAAGACCATTACCGGGCCGTCGTTGGAGGCGCAGGCCGAGGTGGCTCGGGCGGCGCTGGCGACGGCGGGCGTAGACGCCTCGACCGTCGGCATGGTGGAGGCCCACGGCACCGGTATCACCTGCTCGCGGAGGCATTCCGGGTGCTCCAACCGGGCGGCGTGTTCGCAGGCAGCGACGGTGTCCCGTCGTTGTCGTTCCGGCTTTGCCACATTGCCGACACGTACAACCCGGTGTCGCCGGACACGCTGCCCGAACGGCTGCGCGGCATCGGTTTCACCGATGTGCAGGTCACTGTCGCAGGCGGCGAGCAGCGCTGGAAGGCGGTCAAACCTTAGCGATCGACACCGTCACGCCGTCGCCGATTTGCACGCCGTCGGACGGTTCGTCGAATTCGAAGCTGGTTGCCAGGATTTCGCGGGCGATCAAGTCGCGGTGGGTGCGGGCCCAGCCCTCGCGCTGCGTCGGCACGTTCATCACGACCCGGATCCGGTCGGACACGTCGAGGCCGGTGTTCTTGCGCAGTTCCTGCAGCTCGCGGATGCGGTCCTTGGCCCAGCCCTCGGCCTCGAGCTCGGGCGTGACGGTGGCGTCGAGCACCACCAGGCCGGCGCCGTCGGGCAGGGCCGCGGTGCACTCCGGGTCGGCGGCGACCAGCCGCGACGTGTACTCCTCCGGTGCCAGCACCGCCGGGCCGGCGGCCAGCGTGCCGTCGGGGTTGACCACGCCCTCGCCGGCCTTCACGGCCTTGATCGCCGCCTGCACGTCCTCGCCGATACGCGGGCCGGCGACACGGGCGTTGACCGTCAGCTCGAAACGGCCGTATGTGGCGATGTCGTCGGTGAGCTCGACGTTCTTGACGTTGAGCTCGTCGGCGATCAGGTCGGCGAACGGGGCCAGCCTTTCCGGGTTCTCCACTGCCACTGTCAGTTTGGGCAGCGGCAGCCGCACGCGCAGCTTGTGGGCCTTGCGCAGCGACGAGGCGACCGACGCGACTTCGCGCACGAGGTCCATGTCGGCAACGAGCTGCTGGTCGGCTGGCAGATCACCGCGTTCCGGCCAGTCGGTGAGGTGCACCGACCGTTCGCCGGTCACGCCGCGCCAGATCACCTCGGTGGTCAGCGGCAGCAGCGGCGCTGCCACCCGTGAGGTGACCTCGAGCACGGTGTGCAGGGTGTCGATCGCGTCGGGGTCTTCATCCCAGAACCTCGAACGTGACCGTCGCACATACCAATTCGTCAGCGCCTCGGTGAACTGGCGCAGCTGGTCGCACGCGCCGGAGATGTCGCAGATGTCGAGGGCGGCGGTGAGGTCGTCGCGGAGCTGGGCCAGCTTGGCCAGGATGTAGCGGTCCAGCACGTGCGACGAGTTCGTCCGCCAGCTACCGACTTTCGGTGCGTAGAGCACCAGGAAGCTGTAAGCGTTCCACAGCGGAAGCAACACCTGGCGCACACCGTCGCGGATACCCTGCTCGGTGACGATCAAGTTGCCGCCCCGCAGGATCGGCGATGCCATCAGGAACCAGCGCATCGCGTCGGAGCCGTCGCGGTCGAACACCTCCCCCACGTCTGGGTAGTTGCGCAGCGACTTGCTCATCTTCTGGCCGTCATTGCCGAACACGATGCCGTGCGCGACACAGGTTTTGAACGCCGGCCGGTCGAACAGCGCGGTGGCCAGCACATGCAGGGTGTAGAACCAGCCGCGAGTCTGGCCGATGTACTCGACGATGAAGTCGCCCGGGTAATGGCTGTGGAACCACTCGCGGTTCTCGAACGGATAGTGCACCTGGGCGTATGGCATCGAGCCGGAGTCGAACCAGACGTCGAACACGTCGGGGATGCGCCGCATCGTCGAGCGACCGGAGGGGTCGTCGGGGTTGGGTCGGGTCAGCTCGTCGATGTAGGGCCGGTGCAGGTCCTTCGGGCGTACACCGAAGTCCCGTTCGAGTTCGTCGAGGCTGCCGTAGACGTCGATGCGCGGGTAGGCGGGGTCGTCGGAGACCCACACCGGGATCGGCGTGCCCCAGTAGCGGTTCCGCGAGATCGACCAGTCGCGCGCGCCTGAGAGCCACTTGCCGAATTGGCCGTCCTTGACGTGCTCCGGATACCACGTGATCTGCTGGTTGAGCTCGACCATGCGGTCACGGAACTCCGACACTTTGATGAACCACGACGACACCGCCCGGTAGATCAACGGGTTTCGACACCGCCAGCAGTGCGGGTAGGAGTGCTCGTAGGTTTCGTGCCGCAGCAGGACCGCGCCGTTGACCGCCGCCGAGCCGGTTCCGTACTTCAGGTCCCGAATGATCTGCGGGTTTGCGTCGAAGACGTGCTGTCCCTCGTAGTCGGGCACGGTCGCATCGAAGCGACCCTTGGAGTCCACCGGCGTGACCGCCACGATGCCGGCCTTGTCCGCGGTGTCCTTGTCGTCCTCGCCGTACGCCGGCGACATGTGGACGATGCCGGTGCCGTCCTCGGTGGTGACGAAATCGCCGGGCAACACCTGAAAGCTGTTAGAAGCGTCCATGAAATACGGGAACGGGGGCAGGTAGCGCTGCCCGAGCAGGTCGACTCCTCGGTAGGTGGCGACGATGTCGGGGTCCTCGCCGAGCTCGCGGGCGTAGGCGGCCAGCCGGGCCTTGGCGAGGACATACCGCCCGTCGCCGGATCGCACCTGGACGTATTCGACGTCCGGGTGCACGGCGACGGCTTGGTTCGACGGCAGCGTCCACGGCGTCGTGGTCCAGATCAACAGGTAGGCGCCGGCTAGATCATTGTCGCCGCCGACGAGCTTGAAGCCGACGGTGATCGCCGGGTCCTGCCTGCTCTGGTAGACATCGTCGTCCATCCGCAGCTCGTGGTTGGACAACGGCGTCTCATCGCGCCAGCAGTAGGGCAGCACGCGGTAGCCCTCATAGGCCAGGCCGGCATCCCAGAGCTGTTTGAACGCCCAGATCACCGATTCCATGAAGGTCGGGTCGAGTGTCTTGTAGTCGTTGTCGAAGTCGACCCAGCGGGCCTGGCGGGTGACGTAGGAGCGCCATTCGTCGGTGTAGCGCAGCACCGACTCGCGGCAGGCTTCGTTGAACTTCGCGATGCCCATCGCGTCGATCTGCGACTTGTCGGTGATGCCGAGCTGCCGCTCCACCTCGAGTTCGGCAGGCAGGCCGTGGGTGTCCCAGCCGAACCGGCGGTCCACCTTGTAGCCCCGCATGGTGCGGTAGCGGGGAACGATGTCTTTGACGTAGCCGGTCAGCAGGTGGCCGTAATGCGGAAGCCCGTTCGCGAACGGCGGCCCGTCGTAGAATACGTACTCGCGGGCATCGTCGCGGCGCGCGATGCTGGCCCGGAAGGTGTCGTCGGCGTCCCAGTAATCCAGCACCTGCTGTTCCAGCGCCGGGAAATTCGGCGAACCGCCGCGCTGGTCGGCGACCAGCTCGGTGCGTGGATAGGCGGTTTCGGTCACGCCTGCGTCTCCTGTGCCCATATGTCGGTCTAGGCACGGGGACGACGACGCGCGGTTGCGCGAGCGCCGCGGTACCACCCCGCTTGCCGCACGAACATGCGGCCGCTCGTTTCGGCTGTCACGGGCCTACCCGTTCGGTTCTACTGGGCTGGTTGAGCTGTTCTTCCGAAGGCTCCCCGGTGATGGCCGGATCGGTGCCGTTGAGGAAAGTCTACCGGTCGCGGCGTCGCAGCCGGATGCGGCTGCCCCTCCACCGGCCGTCGGCCACCTGAGCACACACGGATTTCATCGCCGCTGCATGCCACGCGACGGATGCGCGGGCGACCGGATTGTTCGGGAACACCGCCCTCGACGTGGTCTCCTGCTCGAGCCGCCGTTCGAGGCCTCCTGAGCCTGCGTACGATCACGGTGCCGGCCATCGCCGTGCTGGTAGGGCCAGCGAACTGGTGGCCGCCTCGGTGGGGGCCGCGGTCGCGGTCACCAGTAACGCAGGCAGACCAGCCACCGCCGCCCGATGCCGGATGAACGACATCTACATCCGCGACGAGCGGATGTCGTATTTGGCGCGCGACGCCAATCGCGTTGTACCGCTTTGCATCCGTCGCCGGCACCACCCTGCCCGTCGTATAGGGTTCTTCAACTAACAACTGCTGCCACCGATTCCGACTCCGTTCAACGTCGATCACAGCGATTCCGCGGCAGTTTCACAAATTCCGTCGGTTGCCACGGGCGTAGTCACGGCAAACACACAGCGGCCGCGGGTGGTAGTCCCAGCATTCTCTAGTTAGCTAAAAGGCTTGGTTTCATATGGCTATCGAGGGAATACGAGTCGCTATGCCGTTCTGAGCGAGGCATCTGAGCGAAAGGTGTTGCGCGGGAGGCCCAGTGGTGCCGCGCGATAACAGCGGAGCAGGGCAATGGATGAAGCGGTTGATCAGGTGCGTGCCGACTATGATGCGGCGCCGTACCAATCGCATGCGTATCCGCAGTCGGCGCCGGGACAGCTGGCCGCGATCGCCTATCTGTTCGGGCTGGACACGCCCGAGGTATCCGGCGCGCGCGTGCTGGAAATCGGCTGTGCCGCCGGGGGTAATCTGATCCCGTTCGCCGCGTGGCATCCGCAGGCAAGCGCAGTGGGCATCGATCTGTCACAGGTGCAGATCGACCAGGGGCGCCTGCGCGTGCGGGAGTTGGGCCTCTCCAACTTAGAGCTGCTGCAGGGCGATATCGCGCACATGGACCTGACGGCGCTGGGCCAGTTCGATTTCCTCATCTGCCACGGCGTGTACAGCTGGGTGCCCGAAAAAGTGCAGGACGCGATCCTGTCCGCCTTTCGCACTTTGTTGGCCCCCGAGGGCGTGGCCTACATCAGCTACAACGTGTATCCGGGCTGGAAGGCCAAGGAGGTCGTGCGCGATGCCATGCTGCTGTTCGGTGGTGGCAGCGGAACCCCCGATGAGAAGGTGCGCTACGCCCGCGGCGCGATCGATTTCCTGGGGGAGGTCGCCCCGGCCGACAGCGCCCTCGCCAGGGCGCTGGCTGATTACAAGGCCGTTGCCGGCGACGCCAGGGATTTCTACCTGCTGCACGAGGAACTCGAGACGTTCAACGCGCCGTGCTATTTCCTCGACATGTTGGAACGCGTCCGCGCGCATGATCTGATTTATCTGGCCGAGGCGCGGCCCCAGGTCATGTTCGTTGGCAATTACGGCGCCAAGATTGCGGAATCCTTGCTCAAGGAATGCGGGGACAGCCAGGTGCTCCTGGAGCAGTGCCTGGATTTCGTCGTCAACCGCACGTTCCGGCAATCGCTGCTGGTGCACGCCGAACGCGCACCGCAGATCCGCTATCAGCTGGACCGCAGCCGTTACGGCCGCCTGCATTTCGCCGCATGGGTGCCGCCTGCCGACGGCGAGACTCGGCTGGATGGTTCCCGCCAGGAATACGGTGAGCCGGGCGGGGCACCGACGCTGTTCACGCACGATCCGGGCGTCAAGGCGGCGCTGGACGCACTCAATGCCCGCTGGCCCTGGACGCTGTCATGGCAGGAGCTGCTGGATGCGGTGCAAGCGCGGCTTGGCGCCGCCGGAATCGAAGCCGCCGACAACCTGACGGCGCGCATCGACGACCTGCTAGAGGTTCTGATATTGCAGGGGCACGTCCGTTACCGGCTTGATCCGGTGTTGCCGGAGCCGGCGCTCACGCCGCCGCGGCTGGACGAGCCGGCCAGGCGCATGGCGGAGCTGACGCGTGGGGATGCCGAAGCGTCCACCTTCAACCTCTGGCACGAGACGCTGAGGCTGTCGCCGCTGGACCGCCATTTGCTGCCGCTGCTGGACGGCACGCGCGATCGCGACGCGCTGTTAGAGGCACTGCTGGCCATTGCCCGCAAGGACCTAATCCAACTATGGCGCGATGGCAAGCGCGTGTCCGGCGAGGCGGAGCTGCGCGGTGCCCTGGCCGAACACATCGACGCGATGCCGCAGCGGCTGACGGCGATGAAGCTGTTGCGTGCCAGTGACGAGCACTTGCGAAGCACCTCTACTCAGTCATCCCAAAGTGCGTAAACAATCAAAAAGCGCGGATACAAGACATGAAGCCATTCGGGCGGTATAGCGATCCTTACGAGCCGTTGGAAGATGCCCTCACCTCCGGCCGTGCTAGTTGTGTCCATCCGCCGTGACACTCTTACCGCCTGGACACTCTGTGATCCTCAAAATCACACTCGTGCAGCCTTTTCATTCTGGAATGCCATCACGCCGGTTGCGGTGGAAGCTCACGAAGGTTGTGCAGAGCCGCCGCCTCACAGCCGTCGGCGACGCGAACAAACACGGATTTCATCGTCGCCAGACACTGGTCGACGGATTCGCGGGCGACCGGATTGTTCGGGAACACTCCATCACCAGGCGCAGCAGATCCTCGTAATTCCGTCACCAGCAACCGATGCTGCGGATCGATGGCGATCGCCTTCCGTTCGCCGATCCCGAAGAAATCCGGGTCAAAGCCGGCCCGACGTGCGTCGTTGAAGTCGGCGATGCCAAAAATCGGACTGATCTTGCATCCGTTCTACCCGGCGTTTGTTGATTCCAGCCGTGTTGGCTGTTCGGGAAAACAGCAGGTCAGCAGCCTGGCGCCGTCTTCGGGGCGCACCGTGGTGCGCGAAGATTGGGTGCTGGTTGCTCTTGTTGACCGTGCTGGCTGAGGCGGAAACTGGTCGGGTTCGTCGTGGTGATCCCGATCTGCTCTGTGGTGCCGGTGAGCCTGTAGGTCAGCATGGTGACGGAGGGCTTCCACGGGAACCGTGGATTGGTGCCATCGAGCCCGAGCGTCAGATTTTTGAATTTCCCTGCCCTTCCCACGACGGACACCGTAGGTGTGCGTGCGAAGGGAGTGAGGGACCGTGGAAGTCGTGCATGCCCGCTGTGCGGGACTGGATATCTCGAAAAGGGACGCCAAGGTGTGCGTCCGGGTCGCCGGTGCTGGGCGGCGCAAAACGGTTGAGACGGTCACGACCTGGGGCTCGATGACGAGCCAGATCCTGGCGCTGCGTGAGCATCTGATCGACGAGCGGATCACGTGTGCGGTGATGGAGGCCACTAGCGATTATTGGAAGCCGTTCTACTACCTGTTGGAGGATGCGGGATTTGATGTGCTGCTTGTTAATGCGCGGCACGTGAAGAACCTGCCCGGCCGCAAGACCGATGTCTCCGACGCGACCTGGCTGGCCCAACTTGGCGCGCACGGTCTGGTGCGCGGCTCGTTCGTGCCACCCGAGCCGATCCGGCAGCTTCGTGATCTGACTCGGGCGCGCACGGCGATCACTCGGGAACGCTCGCGCGAGGTACAGCGGCTGGAGAAGCTGCTCGAAGACGCCGGGATCAAGTTATCCGCGGTTGCCTCCGACATTCTCGGTGTGTCGGGGCGCGCCATGCTGGAGTCGTTGATCGCCGGCAACCGCGACCCCGCCGCGCTGGCCGAGCTGGCCAAACGCCGACTGCGGGTAAAGATCCCGGCGTTGACCGAGGCGCTGACCGGTCGGTTCACCGACCATCACGCCTTCTTGGCCCGGGTCCACCTGGACCTGATCGACCGGCACACCGCAGCCATCGATGACATCACCACCCGGATCGAGGCGACGATCGCGCCCTTTCACGGGTTTCGCGACCTGATCTGCACCATCCCGGGCATCAGTGCCCTCACCGCCGACGTCATCATCGCCGAAACCGGCGCCGACATGGCCCGCTTCCCCACGGCAGCTCAGCTCGCCTCCTGGGCCGGAACCACCCCGGGCAACAACGAATCCGCCGGCAAAGTCAAGTCCAGCCGCACACGCCCCGGCAACCCGTACCTACAGGGTGCGCTCGGCGCGGCCGCCATGGCATGCGCCCAAAATCCACACACCTACCTCGGTGCCCGCTATCGCCGGATCGCCGCCCGGCGCGGACCACAAAAAGCCAATGTCGCCATCCAGCACTCAATGCTGATCGCCATCTGGCACATGGCAACTAACGGCTGCCTCTACAACGACCCCGGCGCCGACTACTTCAACCGACTCCACCCCGACCGAGCCAAAAAGCGGGCCATCAACCAACTCCAGGCCATGGGCTACCAAGTCACCCTTACCCACGCCAGTTGATCACGGACACCCAGGAAATCTTCGCGTCAGAGCGTTGAGTGTGTTGGCTAATGAAAGCCGTTGTCGAAACTGCTGCGGACGGTCTGCAGACGGCCTACGAAATGGCAGAAGCGTGGTGACGGTGGGAGGAGGCCCCTTCGCGGCGTGCGCCGAAGTATCAGGTATTGCATCGAATATCCCCGGGCACCGTGTGCCCCGCTACTACTCTGCGGCGGAGGTAACTTCGACGTAGACCATGGAAGCGGACAGCGCATGGATCATCATGCGGGTGTAGACCTTGCGGGCCAGCCCATAGTTCGCAGCGATTGCCCGTTCCGCCCGAGCGGCTTCCTCTAACGGCAACACCCGGGCGGTGCCCTGGGCGGGTGGACCGAGCGGTTTACCGTTCAGCGCGCACGGCGCGACGCAGATCTTCGGGTTGTTGGTGATGCGTCGCACCTTGCCGGTGCCCTCCTCGGTTCTGAAGTACAACCTCCCGTCGTCGCCCAGGCCGAACCACACCGGCGAGGGCACTGCGTCGCCGCTCTTTCGATAGGTCGTCAACAGGGCGTATTTCTTCCCACTCAGCGAGCCGAATCCCCGAACCCGAATCGCGTCCGCGGAGGACCACGCGTCCTTGTGCCGCAGTCGGTCATACACGGAGTCGGCTACCTTGCGGATCGGTGATCTGGAGGTCGCCATGGCGACGAACCTACGCTGGGTATCCGCGACCGCCCTAACTAACTCGAATTTCGGCGACCAAGTAGGGCCATCCTCGGAGGGAGCGCGCGACCGAAGCCGTAAGCCGCGCCGCAACCCCCGGCTCAACCCCTTCTCATTCCGTGCCGGTGAGCTGGCATTCAACGACTACGGCCGGGTCAGCCGGACAGCGATGAAGCTCGCCCCGCGACGCACCTTCAAGGCCGTCTCCCCGAACTGGAACAACCCGGGATTCGCCGACGCGCGGCACCCCGAGAAGTGAAACCCCGGATGACGCTGGTGCAGCAAGCGAGCCTGGCCGACGCCGCTTCTGGCGAGGTCCACGGGGAAGGTGTTGCGGCGGGAAGCTTCCGGCGCAAGGAAATGCCGACGGGGCTTGACCCGGATGCGATCGCTTTCTCATGATCGCCGCGCGCAGCCCAGGCCCCCGAAAAGCCATCCCGCGCTGCTGTCATACTCCCATCGGAACCCACCACAGTTGGAGCATCATGCACCCGCAACACCGGCAGCCGACCCTAACGAAGACCCTCGACTCAGCCGCTTTGGCCGCGATGGGGGCATCGCTAACCCGGGTCCCCATGGCCATCATCTACCGCCTGTGGCAGTACCGGTTCGTCAGGAAACTCGCTGGGAAGTACTACCCCCTCGTTACCCGCTTGCTCGGCGACGAGGGAGTTTTGTTCCTCAACTGGGCCTATGAGGAGGATCCGCCGATGGCCCTGCCGCTGGCTGCGTCCGACGAGCCCAACCGGGCGAACATCCAGCTCTACTACCGCACGGCGACCCAGGCGGATCTGCGCGGCAAACGGGTGCTGGAGGTCAGTTGCGGCCACGGCGGCGGAGCCTCGTACCTCGTGCGCACCTTGCACCCGGCCTCCTACACGGGGCTGGACTTGAACCGGGCCGGCGTCGCCTTTTGCCGAGAAAGGCACAACCTGCCCGGCCTGGATTTCGTGCACGGCGACGCCGAGAACCTGCCCTTCCCCGACCAATCCTTCGACGCGGTGATCAATGTCGAAGCCTCGCACTGTTACCCTCGGTTTCCCCGTTTCCTCGCCGAAGTGGCACGCGTGCTGCGCCCGGGCGGGCATTTCCTGTACGCCGATCTCCGCCCCCGCGACGGTATCGCCGCCTGGGAGGCGGCGCTGGCCGACGCCCCGATGCGGCAGCTTTCGGACAGGGTGATCAATGCGCAGGTTCTGCGCGGGATGGAGAAAAATTCGCCGCGGTCACTGGACCTGATCGGTCGCTTGCCGGCGTTTCTGCACGGCGTGGGCCGCGAATTCAGGGGCGTGCAAGGCTCGCGGTTCTACAACGCACTGCAAAGCGGGGAGATCTCGTACCACATGTGCTGCTTCGCCAAGGATTGAGGCGGCGTCCCCGTCCTGCGTGGATCGCCTCACCGCGCGGGACATCTGGCGCGCTTCACCGTCGCGCCGCATTTTCCGACGTTCTGACGCACCACCGGGCCTGCTCCAGCGCGTTACCGACGCCGGTGCTGACCGCGCCGTCGACGGCGTTGCGGGCAGCGGCGCGGTACCACCCCGCTTGCCACGCGCGTGCGCGGCTACTCGATGAAGCTGTCACGGGCCCACCCGTTCGGTTCTACTGGGCTGTTGCTGCCGTTCTTCCGAAGGCTCCCCGGTGATGGCCGGATCGGTGCCGTTGGCTGAATTCTCACGGGCCGCCGGCGCTGCTCGCATTCGTAACCAGCGGCCGGCGAGAAGGACCCGTCCGGCCGCCCGAATTCTGAATTTTTGCACCAACGTCAACCTGAACGACTAGGCTAGCGCTGACTTCAGTCAATACATGTTGTCCCGATGCCCGAATGACGGGTCGTCTCGGTGGATGTGCGGAATCGTTTGCCGCCATCGGAATTCAATCAGGTCGGCTCGAGTGCCGGCTGAGAAAGAGGTGAACGGCGGTGGGGGAATCGCTTGTTACTCCCGTTGCAGTCATTGGAATGGCCTGCCGGCTCCCCGGCGGCATCAACTCGCCTGAACTGTTGTGGCAGTCGTTGCTGCGTGGGGACGACTTGATCACCGAGATCCCAGCTGAGCGATGGGACGCCGATGAGTACTACGACCCGGAGCCGGGCGTGCCCCACAGGTCAGTGTCGCGGTGGGGTGGCTTCCTGGATGACCTCCTGGGTTTCGACGCCCCGTTCTTCGGTATCGGCGAACGCGAGGCGGCCGCGATCGATCCGCAGCACCGGTTGTTGCTGGAGACCTCCTGGGAGGCTGTGGAACATGCCGGTCTGGATCCATCGTCGCTGGCCGGCTCGTTGACGAGTGTGTTCGTGGGGTTGTGCCACGATGACTACGAGATCGTCACCTACAACGCGGGTGCCATGCACGAAGCCTACGGGTTCCCTGGCACGACGTTCAGCATGGCTTCCGGGCGAATTGCCTACTGGCTGGGGGTGCATGGTCCGGCGATGACGTTGGACTCCGCGTGTTCGACTGGTCTGCTCACCGTGCACTTGGCCTGCCGCAGCCTGCACCACGGCGAGAGCGACCTTGCCCTGGCCGGCGGCTGCAACGTGATGTTGTCACCAGAGCTCAACTCGTCGGGGTCGGCGCTAGGCATGTACTCCCCAACCGGCCGCTGCCGTCCGTTCGACGTCGGGGCGGACGGGTTTGTACGTTCAGAGGCTTGCGCCGTGGTCTTGCTGAAGCGACTGCCGGATGCCCTTCGCGACGGTGACAGGATCCTCGCTGTGGTACGCGGCACCGCAGCCAATCAAGATGGCCGCACCAAGACCATTACCAGGCCGTCACTGGATGCGCAGGCCGAGGTGTACCGGGCGGCGCTGTCGGTGGCGGGCGTCGACGCCGACAGCGTCGGCATGGTGGAGGCCCACGGCACCGGCACCCCGGTCGGCGACCCGATCGAGTTCGGCAGCCTCTCTCGGGTATATGGCGCAGGCGGTGAGCCTTGTGCACTCGGATCGGTCAAGAGCAACCTCGGGCACACCGAGGCCGCAGCCGGCATTGTGGGTTTGATCAAGGCGGTCCACGCGCTCCAAGACGGTGTGGTCCCGCCGGTGGTGCATTACACCCGGCTGCCCGATGACCTGGCGCAGTTCGAAACGGGACTGTTCGTGCCAAAAGCGGTCACGCCGTGGCCGTCGCGACGCGGCCAGACCCGACGATTGGCAGCCGTGTCGTCGTACGGTGTGTCCGGAACAAACGTGCACGCTGTGCTGGAGCAGGCTCCCGAGACGGCCGCTGCTCCGGCCGCTTCCGCCCCGCGTGACCCGATGCTGTTCATGCTCTCCACGACCTCGGCCGACGAGCTGCGCAGTACCTCGCGGCGGCTGGCGGACTGGGTGGGGGCACATGCGAATTTCGGGCTGCCGGATCTCGCGTACACCCTGGCGCGCCGGCGCGGCCACCGGCCGGTTCGCACTGGGGTCACCGCTGTCGACCTCCACGAACTGGTACAGGGTTTGCGGGAGGTGGCCGACGGTGACACGCCCTACGTGCCTGCGGTGGGACAGGACGACCGGGGACCGGTCTGGGTGTTCTCCGGCCAGGGCTCGCAGTGGGCCGGGATGGGTGCCGCCCTGTTGGCAACCGAACAGGTGTTTGCCGCGTGCGTGGCGGAGGCGGAGCCGCTGATCGCGCGGGAGTCGGGGTTTTCGGTGACGGAGGCGATGTCGGTGCCCGAGACGGTGACCGGTATCGATCGGGTCCAGCCGACCATATTCACGATGCAGGTCGCGCTGGCGGCGACGATGAAGTCCTATGGGGTGTTCCCGGGTGCGGTCATCGGGCACTCCCTCGGCGAGGTGGCGGCGGCAGTTGTTGCTGGAGCGCTGTCGCTGGAAGACGGTGTGCGCGTCATCTGCCGCCGCTCGCGGTTGATGTCGCGCATCGCCGGTTCCGGGGCGATGGCCTCGGTGGAGCTGCCTTCTGCGCGGGTGCGGCAGGAGTTAGAGGCGCGGGGCGTGACCGATGTCGTGGTGTCCGTGGTCGCGTCGCCGGGGTCCACAGTCGTCGGTGGCGCGACCCAGGCGGTACGCGACCTGGTGGCGGCATGGGAAGCCCGCGACGTGATGGCCCGCGAGGTTGCCGTGGACGTCGCCTCGCATTCTCCGCAGGTCGATCCGATCCTCGCCGAACTGTCGGATGAGTTGGCCGGGCTGACCCCGACGGCCCCCACGGTGCCGTACTACTCCGCGACCCTCGACGACCTGCCTGCGTATCGGGCCTTCGATGCCGGTTACTGGGTCGACAACCTGCGGCAGCCGGTGCGGTTCGCGGCGGCCGTGCAGGCAGCGCTAGCGGACGGTCACCGGGTGTTCGCCGAGCTGTCGCCGCATCCGCTCTTGACCCGCGCGGTGGAGCAGACCGCCCAGTCCGCCGACATATCGGCGCAGGCGCTGGCCGCCATGCGGAAGGAACAGAACCTGCCGCACGGGCTACGCGGCTTCCTGGCGGATCTGTACAGCGCGGGCGCGGCGGTGGACTTCTCAATGCTCTATCCGAGCGGTCAGCTGGTGGACGCTCCGCTGCCTACCTGGACCCACCGCCGGTTGATGGTGGGGGACGGCCAGGACCACCAGGCACGTGGTGCCCGCACCGTTGCTGTACATCCCCTGCTCGGTGCCCACATTCGGCTGCCGGAGGAGCCGGAGCGCCACGTCTGGCAGGGTGACGTCGGCACCGGGGCGTTGCCGTGGCTGAATGACCATCAGGTCCTCTCGGTGCCCGCGCTACCGGGTGCGGCCTACTGTGAGATGGCCCTGGCGGCCGCCCACACCGTGTTCGGCGAGGACTCCGAGGTCCGCGACATCCGCTTCGAGCAGCTGCTGCTGCTGAATGACGAGACACCGGTCACGGCCGTGGGCACGGTCGAAGCGCCCGGAGTGGTCGAGTTCGTGGTGCAAACCGATCAAGAGGGCGAACAGACCCGGCGCGCTGTCGCCGTCCTGCGCGCCGATGGGGAGGAGCCCCAACAGCCGCCGTACGACGTGGCGGGTCTGCTCGCCGCGTGCCCGAACGCGGTGGACGGCGGCGAGTTGCGGCAGCGATTCGACACCCGCGGCGTGCAGCTCGGTCCGGCGTTCGCGGGCCTGATCGCCGCCCGCATGGCCGACGCGGAGGCTGAGACCCTGGTCGCCGAGGTCGCGCTGCCCGCGCCGGTCCGCTCGCAGCAGGCGGAATACGGCGTGCACCCGGCGCTGCTGGATGCCTGTTTCCAGTCGGTCGCGGCGCACCCGGCCACCAACAACGTCGGCGCCGGCGGCCTTCTGTTGCCCCTGGGTGTGCGACGGCTCCGCACCTACGGCGCGACGCGAAACGCCCGCTACTGCCGCGTGAATGTGACCGCGGCGGACCGGACGGAGGTGGAGGCCGACCTCGACGTCCTCGACGAGTCGGGGAACGTGATGCTGATCGCGCGGGGGCTGCGGATGGGCACCCGTGCCGGGGAGGGCGGCGACCGTGAACGCGTGCTGGCCGAACGCCTGCTGACCGTCGACTGGCACGCCCGGGCGCTAGCCGACCCGCAGGACAGCGACCCCGGCGATTGGCTGCTGATCTCTACGTCCGACGCCGCCGACCCGCTGACAACAAGAGTCGCTGAAGTACTGAAATCACAGGGCGCGCAATGCGATTGCATGCCCTGGCCGGAGCACGCCCACCACCTGGTATCAGCCGAACAGCTTGGCGACCGGCTCCGCCGAGGCGGTGTCAGTGGCCTCGTGGTGATCTTCCCGCCGCCGGCCGGCAATCCGGATGAGCACAGCCTGGCGCGGGGCCGCGAGCACGTACGCCATCTGGTGCGGATCGCGCGGGAGCTTCCCGACCTGCCGGGCGAACCGCCGCGTCTGTACGTCCTGACCAGGACCGCCCAGGCCGTGTTGGGCCCTGACGGGCTCAATCTGGAGCAGGCCGGGCTGCGTGGCCTGCTGCGGGTGATCGGCGCCGAAAACCCGCAGCTGCGCGTCAGCCAGATCGATGTGGACGAGGACACCGACGCCGAGCAGGTGGCGACGGAGCTGCTGTCCGGGTCGGAAGAGGACGAGACGGCCTGGCGGAACGGCGAGTGGTATGTGGCGCGCCTGTGCCCGGGGCCATTGCGCCCCGAGGAGCGCCGCACCACCGTCGTCGACAACGACCGCGACGGTATGCGCCTCCAGATCCGCACGCCCGGTGATCTGGAAACGATGGAACTGGTTGCGTTTGATCGGGTTCCGCCAGGGCCGGGACAGATCGAGGTCGCGGTCAGCGCGTCCAGCATCAACTTCGCCGATGTCCTCATCGCGTTCGGCCGATTCCCCAGTGTCGACGGGCGTGCGCCAGAACTCGGGATGGATTTCGCCGGCGTGGTGACCGCGGTCGGGCCCGACGTGACAGCTCATCGGGTCGGTGACCGTGTCGGCGGCTTCTCCAAGAACGGCTGTTGGGCCACGTTCGTCACCTGTGACGCTCGCGTCGCCGTCACGCGTCCGCCGGGGCTGACCGACGAGCAGGCGGCCGCGGTGTCTACTGCGTACGCCACCGCCTGGTACGGCCTGCAAGACCAGGCCAGGATCACAGCCGGCGAGAGGGTATTGATCCACTCGGCCACCGGAGGTGTGGGGCAGGCAGCGATCGCGATCGCCCGCGCCGCGGGAGCCGAGGTCTTCGCCACGGCGGGCAGCCCGCGGCGCCGACAACTGCTGCACGACATGGGCATTGAGCACGTCTACGACTCACGCAGCACCGAGTTCGCCGAGCAGATCCGCCGCGACACCGACGGATACGGCGTCGACATTGTGCTCAACTCGCTGACCGGCGCCGCACAACGCGCCGGGCTGGAACTGCTGTCCACCGGCGGACGGTTCGTGGAAATCGGCAAACGCGACGTCTACGCCAACACCCGGCTGGGGCTGTTCCCGTTCCGGCGCAACCTCACATTCCACTATGTCGACCTGGCGCTGATGTCGGATAGCCACCCTGAACGGATCGGGGATCTGCTGCGCACGGTGTACCGGCTCGTCGCGGACGGTGAGTTGCCACCAGCGGAGAGCACTCATTACCCGCTTGCCGATGCGGCCACCGCCATCCGGGTGATGAGCGCAGCCGAGCACACCGGCAAACTCGTGCTCGATGTCCCCCACGGTGGGCACAGCAAGGTCGTGGTTCCGCCCACGCGGGCACGGGTGTTCCGACGCGACGGCTCTTACATCCTCACCGGCGGCCTGGGTGGGCTGGGGCTCTTCCTCGCCGCCGTGATGGCTGCGGCGGGCTGTGGCCGGATCGTGCTGGCCGGGCGCAGCAAGCCGTCGCCCAAAGCCGAGCAGACCATCGCGCGGCTGCGGGCGAACGGATCCGACATCCAGGTGGTCTGCGGCAACATCGCGGAACCCGACACGGGCGATCGGCTGGTGGCGGCGGCCACCGCCACGGGGCTTCCGGTGCGTGGCGTGTTGCATGCGGCGGCGGTGGTCGAGGACGCCACGCTGACCAATATCACCGACGACCTCATCGACCGCGACTGGGCGCCAAAGGTCTACGGCGCGTGGCACCTGCACCACGCGACGGCCGGGCAGCCACTGGACTGGTTCTGCTCGTTCTCGTCGGGGGCCGCGCTGTTGGGCTCGCCCGGCCAGGGCGCCTACGCCGCGGCCAACAGCTGGCTGGATGTCTTCACGCACTGGCAACGCGCGCAAGGTCTTCCGGCCACCGCGATCGCGTGGGGAGCATGGGCAGAGATCGGTCGCGGAGCGGTCCTGCAGGAAGGCGGCACCACGATGATCGCGCCCGACGAGGGCGCCTATGCGTTCCAGACGCTGCTGCGCTACGACCGCGCCTACAGTGGTTACGTCCCCACCACCGGGGCCTCGTGGCTCAACACGCTCGTTAGCCGGAGCCCGTTCGCCGAGGCGTTAAAGGCGGCCGGAGGCCAGCACCAAAATGACATGGCCGCTGTGCGCGCCGAGTTGCGCTCCCTCTCCCAGGATGAGTGGCCGACCAGGCTTCGGCACCTCGTCGCGGAGCAGGCCGGCCTCATCCTGCGGAGGGCGATCGATCCCGACCGCCCGTTTGCGGACCACGGGCTGGACTCGCTGGGCAATCTCGAACTCCGGACCCGCATCGAAACCGAGACCGGAATACGGATAACTCCCAAAGAGATTGCCACTTACAACACGGTGCGCGCGCTGGCCGGGCACCTCACCGATGCGCTGTCAGCAGAGGAGTTCGCGGCAACGGCACCATGACGAGGACAGGATTTCGCCTCGGATTTGCCGACACGGCACTGAACTCGCGCCGTGGGCGACCGCACCTTCGCGGCTGAGCCATCTGACCGCCGCGGCGACGGGCGCCGAGTCGACCGCGACGCCCGAGCATCTCGGCGGGGCGAAATTGGTGCCGAGCGTCGACGCCAACTCGAACCGTGGACAATGCTCGGGCACCTCGCAGCAAAGAACAGACTCGGCCGGTTGAGACAGACGGTGTCGTCCTGGACCGCCACAATCCCGGCATCACTCATGAGAGAAGCCGCCTTCAACGGAGTGGCGCGATCACGGCCTGCGCTACCCGCTTTTCGTGAACGCCAGGCCGTTGCAGCCGAGCCTCCGCAAGAGTGCGAAATCGATCGTGCCCTACGTGAGAATCTGCAGCAGCTCAAAAACTCTGGCGGGTCAGTCAGCCATCCAGCTGTCGTCCATAGGCACGGCGCACAGCAGCGAGTGGATCGTGTCGATGGACCGTTGCGGCTGGTTTGCTTGGGTGTGCAGCTCGATACCAAGCCGATCCTTGAACATTCCCACGCCGTAGAGATCGACGCCGAGCGAGGCGCGATGCACCTCGGTTCGGAAACCTTCCACTTCCAGACCCGGAGGCGTGGGAAGGTCGGGCATCGTCCCCATGTCCGTGCACAGAACGATGGTGGGCAAGCCGAGATCCACTTCTTCGGGGTTGAAGTGAAGCAGGGACTGCTGAATCACGCCCTCGGACAAGTCGGCCCGAAAAGTCTCCGAGATGTCCCGGGCGAGATCCACGGCGTCCGTCTCGGGGTCGATCTCCGCGAGATAGGCGGCCAGACCCACGGCGTTGGTGCAACCGGTCCCCGTCACGGGCGGCGTCAGAAGGAATCGCAGATCGACAGGATAAAGGTAGGGGATCGGGATGTTCGGCGTATCCCGGACCCGCCACTCACCCAGCAAGATGGCCGCCGCCACCACAGCGTTGAGGCTGAGCCGACGATCACGACAGAACCCGGCAAGAGCCCGTGTTTCTGGTTGAGTCAATGAACATCTGGCCACCGGCATCGGTGAGGGCAGATCCGGATTGGCCCCCACCGATTTCCTCCCGCCGGCGGGCAGCTCGTAGGCGAACATCGCGGGCATGAACCGCTCGAGTCCCGACCGCTGCTGCTTGGGTATGCCTCGCTCGTGCAGCACGGCCTCCACGGGTTGGGGTGCGGGCTGGGCAGTCACCGGCCCGACGCTGCCGGTGCACACCGCACCGGTGTACCAAGAGAACAGTTCCGCGATGAGGGAGAACTGATGACTGCCGTCGGCCATGCTGTGATGCGAAAACAGCGTCAGTTCGCTTTGGCGGGCGCCGGTTTTCAGGAGCAGATTCACCAGCGTCACACGCTGATCCAGGCGCATCCCGCCGGATCCGGGTGAGGGCCCATCATCGTCCTCCACCACCCAGATTCCGGGATGAAGGAGGTCGTCGGTGACGATCTGGTGCCTGCCGTCGGGTCCCAGCTCGAGGTGCCCGGCAAGGACGGGGTGCGCCTGCAAGAGCGTGTCGAACGCGACCGACATCGCGTCGGCGTCGACCGGGCCGGCCAGGCTCAGGGTGACGCCATGGAAAGTCTTGGTCTGCGCGAACCCCTCCTCGCTGCGTGCCAGCTTGCGAATGACAGTTGTCGGGAATGTCATACGACCCTCCTCCGGTTCATCGCATGCTGGCCCTTCGATAGCCGAGCGCAATCGGAACGAGGCATATAGCGACGATCCCGCCCGACCAAGCCAGCACGCCGATCAGCGGTGAGAGCACCGGACCGCCCATCGAGAGTCCCCGCATCGCCTCGATGGCGTAGGTCATCGGTTGATGCCGGACCACCGGCTGAACCGAGCGCGGATATTCGGCCAGCGGGACGAAGCCGGTACAGAACAAAGCCAACAAGACCTGCACGAGCATAACCGCCTCGACAAGGGGCGTGTTAGCCCAGTACAACGCGATAGTGGTGATGAGGATCGCCACCGCCACACCGAAAATCACCGGAACGACGCACCACGCCAGTGTCGCGGGTCCGCCCTCCCGGAACCGGAAACCCAGCGCCAGTCCGACGCCCAGGATCAACGCGGTGGTAAACATGATTCGAATGACCTCGGCGACCATTCGCGCGAGCAGACCCGATGCGCGGTGGACGGGCATCACCCAAAACCGTGACAGCAACCCGTCGGTCTGTTCCCCGGCGAGGCCAACCGCGACGACCATCGAACCGAAGGTCGCTGCGGCGATCGCGTTCAGCGGAACCGTGCCGTACAAGGCGCTATGCCCGGTTATCGACGAAACTCGGTCGCCGAGAACGATGTTCAATGCGAGCAGAAAGAAGATGGGCATCATGAACATGAACAACAGCGCCACCGGGTTCCGGCCCAACCGGACCAGCATTCGATTCGTCAGCACCATGGTCTGCGCGACCAAGAGCCGCAGCGACCGCTCCGAGAGCGCGCCGGACATCATCGCCGCCTATGCAGAACATGTACCGACAACGGCACCGTGATCGTGATCAAGCCGAGCAGCCACAACAGCGACGGCCCGACGATCGACCAGGTGACCGAGCCCGCGGCCGGGGTGGTATCGCCCGCCAGTGCACGCAACGCGTATACGAATTGGGAGACGAACTGATTACGGACGATCGGCTGGATCCGGTGGGGAAAGAGCTCCGCCGGTTGGATGCCGACGGAGATCATCCCGAGGATCATCTGCGGCAGCAGCATCCATTGCATGGTCGCCTCCGGATTGCGGGACATGGTGCCGACGGCGTCCGCCAGGAGTGACATCGTCATTCCGATCGCGAGCAGCAA
The DNA here is from genome assembly GCA_963811535.1 of uncultured Actinomycetota bacterium. Taxonomy (GTDB): domain Bacteria; phylum Actinomycetota; class Actinomycetes; order Mycobacteriales; family Mycobacteriaceae; genus Mycobacterium. Next base: position 1,415,811 of record CAWERF010000007.1, read on the forward strand.
CAAGCAGAAGCCCACGGTGTACGGGAGGCTGCGGTGGAAGCGGAAGCCGATGACATAACCACAGATGATGGCGACCGTCAGGCCGATCATGCAGCGATACATGCTCGCAGACATGCGGGCCGCAACCGGGGTCAGCGGAGCGATCGGCATGGATCCGTATCGCCGATTGATGCCTTGCTGCGCGTCGGTCGCCGAGCGAAAGGTTGTTGACATGGCGGCGAAGTAGACCGCCTGCAGGCCGATCAGCGGCATCAGATACTGGGCGTAGCTACTCATCCCGCCAGTGGCACCGGTCATCATCCGGTGCAGCGGGATGTAGAAGCCGGCGGTGAACCCCACCGACGCGGCAATCGCGGTAACCAGCTCACCGTTGCGCAGGGTGGGTCTGATCAGGCGGATGGTGAGCACCCACCACTGCCAGAACGCCAACGGATGCGGTCGCGCCGCGGTCAACGAGGTCATGTCGTCATGTCCGTTGCAGGGCGCTCTCTGGGTTGGGTCGGGCCGAATCCCGTGTCAGGGACAGAAATACCTCGTCAAGCGAGGGCCGGCGTAGCGCAATGTCCGCCAACTCGATGTTGGCCGAATCCAGCCGCCACAACGCCTCGACGAGCGTGCTCACACCGCGCGGAGCCGGCATCGCTATCCGATCCGACTCCGGTGTCAGCGCGGCCCGGTCGGCTTCCGGAAGGAGCGGACCGAGCGCTTCGGCGACAGCCATCAGCTCGTGAAGATCCTGTGGAACGATCTCACAATAGCTGCGCCCCGTGCGTTCCTTGAGCTCGTCCGCCGTGCCCTCTGCGATGACGGTTCCGCGATCGAGCACGACGACCCGATCGCTGAGCGCGTCCGCCTCCTCCAGATATTGCGTGGTCAACAGCGTCGCGATACCGGCAGTTTTGAAGCCCGCGATCAGATCCCAGACTCCTTGCCGACTCCTCGGATCAAGCCCGGTCGTCGGCTCGTCCAAAAACGCCACCTCGGGCGTCACCACCAACCCGCAGGCGATATCAATCCGCCGACGCATCCCGCCGGAATAGGTGCTGACCCGTCGATTCGCCGCGTCCACCAGATCGAACTTGCGGACAAGTTCTTGGGCCCGCCGGCGTGCGGCCGACTTACTCAGGCCGTACAGTCGGCCGAACATCACCAGGTTCTCGTGGCCGGTGAGCATGTCGTCGAGCGCCACCTGCTGACCGGTCAGCATGATCGACCGCCGCACACCGGCCGGGTCGGACACGACGTCATGACCGGCGACCTCGGCGCGGCCGCCATCTGGCCGCGTCAACGTTGACAAGATGTCGACCATCGTGGTCTTGCCCGCCCCGTTCGGTCCGAGCAGGCCGACGACCTGACCGCGACCAACCTCAAAGGAGACATCCCGCAACGCGGCGACGGAACCGAACGATTTGGTTATCCCGCTGACGACTACACCCTTGCCAGAGGCCAGCATTCGGTTCTCCTCAACCCTCATCGGCAACAAGGTCGGCCAGCGACAGATCGACCAGGGCCAGCGTTTCGTCGGCGGCGTCTGCGTCGGCATCGTCGTCCGCACGGCTTGACGCGATCGCTTCTGAAATCAGCTCGCTGAGCGCCACCGGGAAGTGCCGCACCAGCGCCTCGGCCTTCGCCCGCTCAACCCGGCGGACGTCATACCACCAATCCAGATGCAGGCAGCCGGAATAACGATACGCACGCAGTTCGATGGCGTGACCCAGCCCAGGGACCGCCTCGCGCATCGCTGTGGCCGTGTTGGAGTCGAACAGCGCCGGCGCATCCACCGACTGCAGTTCGGGGATCGCGCCCTGATAAGCGAAGAAGATGTCGGACGGCGGTTGGGCGGCCAACCGCCGTGCGGTTGGTGCGTAGACATACCGCAGCAGCCCGTGCCCAATCCCGTAATGGGGCACGGCCTTGACGGTCTGTCGGATCTCATCGAAGTACTGCGCGGCGCTAACGTCTCCGGCGTTCGAGCAGGCGAGACCGACGGGGTAGATCGTCGAGAACCAGCCCACGGTTCTGCGCAGGTCTACGTCCGGCTTGAGAACCGACCGCCCCTGCCCCGCAAGGTCTACGGCCACCACACCGCCGCCGATCGTCGCCGCGATCGTGCGGCCCAGCCCGGCTAGCAGAATCTGCTCGATCGGTAATCGCAACCTGCGCCGGGCATCATCCACCTCGGAGGTCTGCACACTTGTCAGCTTCGATGACAGTCTCACCAGATCGGCCGCATGGGTTCGTCCGGCGACTGCTTGGTCGGTTAGCCGCAGAGTCGCTTTCGTCCGGCTCTCGAGCCAGTAGTCGCGGCTTTCGAGCACCGCGGGATGGGTGGCGAGCGCCACACAACGCCGCGACCACTCGCGCCACGTTGTGGTGATCGGCGGCAGTGCGATCGCTTCGCCGGCCAACCGTTGCTCGAACGCGGTGAAAATGTCGGTCAGGAGAATCTCACGCGATTCGTTGTCGGCGGCCATCCCGTGGACCGAGATCGCCAAATACGATGAACCGCCTTGCGCCGCGGGGATGTAGGTCGCGGTCAGCGGTGCACTCGTCAAGTCCTGCCCACGAATCTGCTCGGCGAGGATGCTGGCGGGATCTGCGTCGTGGCGGCCAGACCACGTCGCCAGCGAGGTGGATTCTTGCGGTTCCGCGATGCGCTGCTCCCACGTGCCCCCACATTCGATGACCTGCAGCCGCAACGCATCGTGATGGTTCGTCACCGCGGTCAACACGGCCTGGACATCCGCTGCGCTCACATCGGAGCGCAGTCGCAGGATCAGCGGCGTGCGCCAGCGGCCGGCTTCGCGCAACCCCTGGTCAAGGAAGCACGCGATGTTCGGCGGAACAGCAGGATTCATCACGTCGTTCGCGGGAGTAGCCAGGCCGCCGGCGGCGTATCGGCGCGTCAGCTCGGCAGCCAACGCGGCCACAGTCTGGTGTTCGTAGAGATCTTGTGGCGTGATGTCGAGGCCCTGCCTGCCGGCGCTCGTCGCGACGCCGATCGCGATCAGCGAATCGCCGCCGAGTTCGAAGAAGTTGGCGTTCCGGTCGACCGACGCGAGACCCAGGCATTGCCCCCAAGTGCGCTGCAGCGTCGTTTCGATGTTCGACTGCCCATCCTTGCCGTTGACCGCTACTTCTACTTGGACGTGCTTTCCGGCGCCGTTCGAGGAGGCCGGCGGCTGCACCCAGTCGACGCCCGTTCTGCGATCCACCCAATGCCGCTGGCGGGCAAACGGATAGCCGGGCAGGGAAACGACTCTCGGCCGGCGCCCGGGTGACAGGCGCGACCAATCGACGTCGACCCCGGCGGACCACAGTTGCCCCAGTGCGACCAGGAAGGTGTCGCGATCATCCTTGTTCTGAACCTGGTGGCGCATGAGGCGGACCGCGCGGTGCCCCGGCGCCCAGCTCGGGTGACGGGTCGCCGAGGCGAGCAGGCTGCCGCCGGGACCGACTTCGACCAGCACACGGTAAGGGTCGGCAAGCATCACATCGAGTTCGTCGGCGAATCTCACCGTGGCGCGTATCTGCCGTGCCCAGGTCGCAGGGTTGGTTGCCTCGTCGGCCGACATCCACGTTCCGGTGATGTTGCCGAGCAGTGGTATCTGCGGCTCGCGGAGTTGCATGCGCGAAAGGAGATCTTCGAATTCCGGGACGACAGAGTCCATCGAGCTGGAATGAAACGCATGCGCGGTCCGCACTCGTCGAGTGGGCACACCGTGTTCGGCAATGCCGTCCTCGAAAATGCGGATGCACTCCTCAGATCCGGCGACCACGCAACTGCCGGGTTCGTTGATCGCGGCGAGGTCGACGCCCGGCGGAAGGTGTTCGACGATCGCGTCGGGGCTCATCGGCACCGCGACCATGACGCCGGGAGGTGCCTTGTGCATCAAGCCGGCGCGCACCGACACCACCTTGATCGCGGTCTGCAAATCGAACACGCCGGCCAGGGTGGCCGCGACGTATTCGCCGATGCTGTGTCCCGCCATGGCCTCCGCGCGGACACCGTAGGAGCCGACGAGCTTCGCCAGCGAGTATTCAACGGCGAACAAGGCCGGCTGGGCGCGGTCGGTACGCTCCAGTGTCGGTCCTGTCCCATCGAAGATTTCGGTGCGCAGGTCGATACCGAGCTCGGCACGGAAGCCTTCGACGCACTCGTCGAAATGCTTGGCGAACTCAGGTTCGGACTCGTACAGCCCGCGGGCCATCCCCGGGTGCTGGGCGCCTTGCCCGGGGAACACGAAGATGACTCGGCCGTCACGCGGGTCGTCGCGGTCGGTGGCCTCGCCGACGAACACGTCGTCGTCCTCGGGTGTCCGCAGCACCGTGACAGCGTGCTCCTGATCGTGCACGACGGCAGCCATGCGGCTGCTTTCGGTGCGCCGGCCCCGCAGGGTGAAGGCGACGTCGGACAGATCCAGCTGGTCGGGACCCGACAACTCGGTCGCCAACGCCGACCGTGACTCCTGAAGCGCCGCCGCGGTCCGCGCCGACAGCAGCAGGACCTGGGGGCCGGTGACGGCATCGCGCTCGGGAAGCTGCGGTGCCTCTTCGAGGACGACATGCGCGTTGGTGCCGCCCACGCCGAACGAGCTCACGCCGGCCCGACGGACTCCCTCCCATTCCCAGGGGCCGTACTCGCTTCGCACGACGAACGGGCTTTGGTCCAGACGCAGTTCGGGGTTGGGTTGCGTGTAGTGCAGGGTCGCGGGTATCGCTTGATGCTTCAGGCACAGAATCGTCTTGACCAAGCCGGCCATCCCGGCCGCCACCTCCAAGTGGCCGATGTTCGACTTGACCGCCCCCAGCACGCATGGACCGGGTCGGGCCGTGTCGGATACACCGAATGCCCTTCGCAGACCGTCGATCTCGATCGGGTCACCGAGCGGCGTGGCAGTGCCGTGTGTCTCGACATAGCTGATGGTGGACGAATCGACGCCCGACACCGCGTGTGCCTCGGCGATGACGTCGGCCTGTGCGGCGGCACTGGGCGCCGCGTAACCCATTTTCATTGATCCGTCGTTGTTGAGGGCGGACCCCCTGATCACCGCGTGGATGCGGTCCCCATCGTCGATCGCGGCCTGCAGTGGCTTGAGGACCACGGCTGCGACCCCGCTGCCGAAGACCGTGCCGTCGGCTCGCACATCGAACGGCCGGCAGTGCCCGACCGCGGAAACCATCGATCCCGGGTCGTGCCAATAGCCGACGTGGTGTGGGATACGAATCGACGCACCGCCTGCCAGGGCCATGTCGCATTCACCGCCCAGCAGGCTCTGGCAGGCCAGATGGACCGCGACGAGAGACGACGAGCAGGCTGTCTGAACGGTCAGGCTGGGACCGCGGAGATTGAACTGATGCGATACCCGCGTCGCAAGGAAGTCCTTGTCGTTCTGCAGGAACAGGTTGAGCTGCTCGATGTTCGCGCCCTGCCCGATCGTGTTCGGGTCATGATGGGACAGCAGGTTGTGGACGAGATAACCGGCGGCGGAGCAGGTTCCGTAGACACCGATCAAACCGTCGAAAACACCCGGGTCGCAGCCCGCGTCCTCCAACGCATGCCAGGCGCACTGCAGAAACAGCCGATGTTGCGGATCCATCGTTCGCGCAGCCTGCGGCGAGAACCCGAAGAAGTCCACATCGAACTCGTCGATGCCGTCGAGAATCGGAGCGCGCCGCACGTATGCTGCGTTCGCCAGGACGTCGGCGGTGATGCCCGCGGCGACGAGCGTCTCCTCGGGCAGGGTGACGATCGACTCCTCGCCGCGCTGGAGATTGCGCCAGAACTCGGTCACCGACTTCGCGCCGGGAAACCGTCCGGCCATCCCGATCACCGCGATCGCGTTGGTGTTCACACGCGTTCCCCTCGCTTTCGCCGCAGCGCGGCTCCTTGGCGTGCAACGGCACGCTGATGGGCTCGATCACGAATCCGGTCGGGCCGCTCGTGCGTGTCCTCGGCGTATCCGAGCTGGCCGAGAAGATTGGTGCTGATATCCCGAAGGGATGCGCCCTCCAGCAGCAGTGCCACCGGCGGCTCCACGCCGAAATCGCCACGAGCGATGTTCCTGATGCGCACCGCCATCAGGGAATCCAGCCCCAGCTCGACCAACGGCACGGCGGGATCGACCCCCGACTGGTCGGCGTGGCCCATGACCGCCGCGACGCGCAACCGCAGTCGGTCGGCAACAACACGTCGAATTTCAGCCGGATCAAGATCGCGGAGCTCGTCGGGCCCAGCCCAGTCGCCGGCGTCATCGGCCAGGTTGAACTCCTCGACGAGCTGCGCGAAGTAGCCTAGCCTGCGAATTTCGGGGAAGGCGGCCAAGATCCGGTCGGCACGCAGCCGGGCGATGCCGGTGCGGGTCCGATCGGCGGCCAGCACGGATTCGAGGGCCTCCACCCCTTCAGTGGGCGTGATCGGGTCGAGCACGGTGCCTGTCAGGGCGCGGGCTAGACCCACCTCCGACCACGGTCCCCAGTTGATCGCGGCGGCCGGCAGACCCGACGCCGTTCGCCAGGAAACGAACGCGTCGACCCAGGCACTCGCGCATGCGTATGCCGCCTGACCGGGCGAGCCCAACAACGAAGCCATAGACGAGAACACCACCCACCAGTCGAGCGCTCGGCTGGCGGTCGCCTGGTGCAGTCGCAGCGCCCCGGCGGCCTTGGGCGACCAGATTCGGGTCAGGCTTTCAGAGTCCATCGCCATCAGCAGGCTGTCATCGAGCACCGCCGCGGCGTGCACGATGCCGCACAGCTGATGATCGGCTGCCTCCGCGGCGGCGACGAGCTGCTCGGCCACCCCGGGTGAGGCGATGTCGCCGGGCACAACGACGACCTCGGCGCGGCCCCGCAGTTCGGCGAGGAGTTCGTGCTGCCCATCTTTCGGCCCGCTGCGGCCGTTGAGCACCACTCGACCAGCGCCGCTTTTGATCAGCCAGCCGGCGACGACCATGCCGAGTCCACCGAGGCCTCCGGTGATGATGTACGCACCACCCTGACGGACGACCGGATCGCGCTGACGTGCACCGAGGGTGGCGCGCGAGAGTCGCTCGGCGTATCTGCGCCCGCCGCGCCAGGCCACCACATCGTCGGAATCAGATGACGCGAGTTCGAGATTCATCGTCGCGACCACGTCGGAGCCGGTTTCCAGGTCGACGAGCGTGAAACGCAAATCGGGATGCTCGTAGGCGAGCACCCGGACCAGTCCGCGCAGGGCGCCGATCGCCGGCTCCCCCGACTCGCCGTCCTGGACGGCGAGCCCGTGACCGGTCACCAGCCACACTCGCGGCGAGCGGCCGTGCCAGCCACCCACGATCGCCCGGACGGCCGCCGAGACGAACCAAATTGAGTCCCGGGCTCGTTTCAGCGCAGCATCCGGGTCCGTGCCGTGCAGCGAGTCGTGGCCGAGGAAGATCACCACGCCCACCGGTGGGTGTTGCGGGTCGGCTGCGGTTTCCGAGAAAGCCGCAAGCACGGCGGATTCGTCCGCCAGCGTCGCGGTGACCACCCGCCGGCTCGACGACCGCCAAGAGTCGGCGAACTCGTCGGTTTTGGTGACGGCGTCATCGGAAAGAACGAGCCAGCTTCCCGGCTGACCCTCCGGAGTCGCGGTTTCGGCGGTGATGGGGCAATCCACCCACGTGGTTTCGAAAATCTTCTGCCCGACCGGCAGCGGCATCGTGCGGCGTTCGACGCGCCGCGCGTAGATGCCGGTAATCTCTGCGGTCGGTTTCCCGGCGTCGTCCGTCAGCGTGATTCTGCCGAGTTTGCCCGCCCCGCCCTGGTCGAGGCCGACCAATTCGGCGTGGCACCTGGCGTGTCGGCCCACCTCGCCGAAGACCCGGATCGCCTCGAATGACACCGGTAAATAGGCGGCTTCGCCGATCTCGGCCGCAGCGCCCTCCGGTATCGCGGCAACCAGGCTCTGCAGGGCCGCGTCCAGCATTACCGGGTGGACCAGGCAGCCTGGATACCGCGGAGCCTCGTCGGGAACCGTGATCTCGGTTGTCGAGGCGCCGCCGGGCAGGGAAACGATGCGGGTCAAGGCCGCGAACGCGGGACCGTGATGTTGACCGGTCCTGCGCAGGGCAGCGTAGAAGTCGGCCGGTGACATCGGTGTTCCGTCGCCTGGCCGGTATGCCGGGTCGAGCGGCGCGCCGGGCGGCAGCGTCTCGATCCGGGCGACGGCATGCCGGCACCAGCCGCCATTGGCTGAACGCGAGTACACCTCGACCCGGATGTCGTTGTCCGAGTGGCGACTCAGCTGGGTGGTGATCCGGGTGTGGCTGTCCAGCGGAAGCATCTGTTCGATCTCGAGCTGGTGGACCGACAGCGAGTGGACCGCAAGGCCGAGCGCTTCGACACCAGCGGCGAGCACGATCTCGGCGAAGCCAGTGCCCGGCATGACGGGCTGACCGTGCACCCTGTGATCGGCAAGCCACGGGCACATGTCGGTTCCGACGTCCGCCTGCCACACGTGGTCCTGCCCGGACGGCAGTTCCGTGTGGGCACCGAGCAACGGGTGCGCACCGCTGGTCACCCACGACGCCGATCGGTCCGAGACCCAGAATGCGCAATGGTGCCATGGGGTGGAGGGGATGTCGGCGAGACGACCTTCGGCGGCCGCGGTCATCGCGCCGACCGCGGCGAGTTGTGAGTGAAAGAACAGTGTTTGGTCATCGTCCCGGTTCATCGCCGAGGTCACGAGGACCCGTCCGGTCGGGTTCACGGACTCGAGCGTTTCAGTGACGGCGTGGGTGAGCAGGGGGTGGGGGCTGATTTCGATGAAGGTGTCGTGGCTTTTTGCCGCGGTCGCGATGGCCTGGCTGAACCGGACCGGGTTACGCAGATTGGCCGCCCAGTAGTCGGCGTCGAATGCCGTTGTCGTCGCGGTGCTTTCGTAGGTGGTGATGATGATCGGGATCGACGGTGGCTTCGCAGACAGGCCGACCAGCGCGGTGCGCAGCTCCGGCAACACCGGGTCGATGGTGGGGTGATGCGAGGCCACGTCGACGTCGATGCGCCTGGCCAGTCGGTTGCGCTGCCGCACGGTGGCGACAAGCGCGTCGACCTGGGCGGGGGGCCCGGCGATCACCGATTGGCGCGGCGCGGCGTACACCGCCAGGGTGACTTGGGGGTAGTCCGCGATCACGTCGTTGGTGGCGTCTGAATCGAGTTCAAGCAGGGCCATGGCGCCCCGGCCGGACAACCGTGACATCAGCCTGGACCGGGTGGCGATCACCCGCAGCCCTTCGGCAACGGTGAGCGCTCCCGCTACCACTGCCGCGGTAACTTCACCCATCGAATGCCCGATCACCGCGTCGGGCTCGACTCCATAACTGCGCCACAGCGTCGTCAACGCCAACTGCACACCGACCAGCACCGGCTGGATGCGGTCGATGCCGACCGGCTCTTCACCCTCGGCGAGTACACGGTGAAGGGAGAAACCAACTTCGGCGACAAAGTCCGGCTCCAGCCGGGCGACCGCCGCCGCGAACGCCGGCTCATCGGCCAGCAACTGCCGACCCATCCCCGCCCACTGCGAACCTTGACCGGAATAGACGAACACCGTGCCACGCCCACCGGGCCTTTCGTGCGGCCCGGCCACTCCCGCGGCGGACTGGCCGACCGCCAACGCGTGCAATCCTTTCACCGCCTCATCGCGATCGCGGGCAGATACGGTGGCGAACCGCGGCTGACGGGCGCGGCGATTCAGCGTGTGGGCCACGTCGGCCAATTGCACTCCCGCCCCCGCACTATCGAGCCAGTCGGCCAGCACCGCAGCGGTCGACGCGATCCGCTGCGGTGTCTTGCCGGAGATCACCAGCGTGGTGACCGCCGGCCGCGCGGCCGGCGCGGCCGCCACCGGCTCGGGGCCCTGTTCCACCACCACGTGGGCATTCGTGCCGCTGACGCCGAACGACGACACCGCCGCCCGTCGCGGACCGGACCGCTCCGGCCAGGGGGTGCACGAGGTCGGCACGAAGAACCGGGTCGCGGTCGAATCGATGGCCGGGTTCCACTGGGTGAAGTGGAGATTGGCCGGGATGCGGCCGTGTTGAACGGCCAGCACGGCCTTGATGAAGCCGGTTATCCCGGCCGCCGCCTCCAGATGACCCAGGTTCGTTTTCACCGCCCCCAGCGCGCAGGGGGCGTCCCCGTCACCGTAAATGGCCGCCAGCGACTCGAATTCGATCGGGTCGCCCAGTACCGTTCCGGTGCCGTGCGCCTCGACATAGTTGACCGTGTCGGCTGCCACATCGCCGGCGCGCAACGCATCACTGATGACATCGCGCTGCGCCAACGCGTTCGGCGCAGTCAGGCCGTTGGATCGGCCGTCCTGATTGATTGCTGTACCGCGCACCACCGCCAGCACCCGATCCTGGTCGCGCACCGCATCACTCAACCGCTTCAGCACCACCACCCCGCAGCCTTCGCTGCGCACGAACCCGTCGGCGCCCGCATCGAAGGTCTTGCAGCGTCCCGTCGGCGAAAGCGCGGACAGCTTCGACAGCGCGACGCTGGTCATCGGTGACAGGCTGAGATGGACTCCGCCGGCCAGGACCAGGTCGCTTTCGCGCAGCCGCAGGCTTTGACACGCCAGATGAACCGCCACCAGCGACGAGGAGCAGGCCGTATCCACCGCCACCGCCGGGCCCCGCAACCCCAGCAGATAAGAGATCCGCCCCACCGCTGCGCTGTGAACGTTCCCGGTGCTCAGATACGCGTCGACTTCGGCTCGGCGCTCGAAGCTGACCATCGAGTAGTCCCACGACGACAACCCGACGATGACCCCGGTTCGTGTTCCGCTCAGCGCATCCGTTGGGACGCCGGCGTTTTCCAGCGCTTCGCAGCTGACTTCGAGCAGTATCCGGTGCTGAGGATCCATGGCGGCGGCTTCACGCGGGGTAATGCCGAAGAAGTCGGCGTCGAAGCCGGCTGCGTCGGAGAGGAATCCACCCCATTTCGTGGTCATCGTCCCGGGTGTCAACGGATCGGGGTCGTAGAACGCGTCAGCGTCCCAGCGATCCGCCGGGACCTGGGTAATCGCATCTTCGGCGTTGACGAGCAAGCTCCAAAATGCCTGCGGTCCAGCCACATTGCCTGGCAAACGGCAACCTAAACCCACCACCGCCACCGGCTCGGCAACCGCGGAATCCGCCGCGAACACGGTGCCCGTGCGAATGAGCTCGCGCGCGAGCAGCTCTCGCGCCTTCGGCGAAAGCTGCGCCGCAAGCTCGGCCAGGCTCGTCATGACTCCCCCGCTCCCGCCGTGGCTTCGAGCTCGCTGGCCTCGACAACACCGGAGAGCAGTGCGATCTCCTCGTCGGACAGCGCCGGCTCGGATTGCGGCATCTCAGTTTTCGTCGTTTCCGTGGCGGCCGGGTAACCCAGCCGCTCACACAGCAGCCCGGCGAGATCGGCGATCGTCGGGTATGCCCACACCAGTGCGGCCGGCAGCGTGATGCCCAGACGTGCCTCGAGCCTGTTTCTCAACTCAAGTGCCATGAGCGAGTCAAGCCCGAGCGACTCCATCGCCTCGTTGTGGCTGATCGCCGCGTCCGAACGCAGCACCGCGCGGATCTCATCGGCGATGACCGACGCCAGACAACCCGGGCGTTGGCTCGCATCGAGGGCGTCGAGTTCGGCCCGGATCCGGTCGCCGCCGCGCCGGTCGATGCTGGTGACGTCTCGCAGCTTCGTGAACAGTGATGAACCGGCGGCCGCCGGGAAGGACTGGAACCATTGGCGGGCGTCGAGGTTGAAGACGCCAGTCTGGGACCGGTCGGCCCTCAGCAGCAGCTGCATGGCCGAGAGTCCCTGCGCCGGTGTGATCATCGAGAAGCCGAGGTCGGCGAAGAATTGCCCGCGTCCCACGTCGGCCCAGGGTCCCCAGTTGATTCCGACGGCGGGCAGCCCCTGAGATCGCCGATAGGCGACAAGACCGTCGAGCCAGGAGTTGGCGGCCGCGTAGGCACCCTGACCGGGCGAACCCAACAGCGAGGCGGCCGACGAGAATGTCAGCCACCAGTCCAGGTCGCGCTGCGCGGTGGCCTCGTGCAGCCGCCAGCCGCCGACGACCTTGGGCGTGAACACCCGCCTGACCGAGGATTCGGACATGTTGAGCACGATCTCGTCGGCGAGAACGGTGGCGCTGTGCAGGATTCCGGCCAGCCGCACACCCGCATCGTCGACGGCCGCGACGAGCCGTTCGGCGGTGCCGGCATCGGCGATGTCGCCCCTGATGACCTCGACTCGGCAGCCGTCGTCACGCATCGCGGCGATTGCCTCTTCGGCCTCGGGGCCGGGTGCCGAACGACCGTTGAGCACCACCATTTTCGCGCCGCGCTCGGCCAGCCAGCGTGCGGCGACCAAACCCAAACCGCCCATCCCACCGACGACGATGTATCCCCCGTCGTGGGTAACCACTGATTCCGGTGGCGGCGGTGCCACGGCCTCGACACCACCGGACACCGGCATGGTGACCAGGATCTTGCCAGTGTGCCCCGCGGAAGCCATCAGCCGGAACGCGTCTATCACGTGCTCGAAACCGAATTCGGTGATCGGCAGCGGTTCGAGCTCACCAGCTGCGGCCTGATCGAGGATCTCGCGCAGCAGCCGACCGTAGCGTTTTGGCTGTGTCCGCATATTCAGGTCCAGATCAACCACCGAGAACGAGCCACTGTGCGCGAGCGCTGCCAATCCCAGCGAGGTATCGGCGTACACGTCCTTCTTGCCGAGTTCAACGAACCGCCCACCCGGGGCGAGTATCTGCACACCGCGGTGAATGGCTTCGCCGGCAAGGGAATTCAACACGACATCCACGCCGGCGCCAGCAGTGATGTCCAGGATCTCATCCGCGAACGCGACGCTGCGCGAATCGCCCACATACTCCACACCCAACGTGGACAACCACCGGCGTTTAGCATCCGACCCGGCTGTGACATAGACGCGGGCTCCGATCATCTTGGCGATCGCTACCGCGGCGAGCCCGACACCGCCGGTAGCCGAATGGATCAGAACCCGTTCACCGGCAGCCAACCGCGCGACCTCGCGGAGCGAATACCACGCCGTCAGGTACGCCACCCCGAAGGTGGCCGCGTCCCGATCGGGCAAGCCGTCGGGAATCGGCACCACCAGGTCCGCCAACGTCGTCACGTGCGACCCCAAAGTGCCCGAGCCGATTGCGATGACGCGCTGGCCGGGCCGCAGCGACTCCACCTCGTCGCCAACCGCAGTCACCACCCCGACACATTCACCGCCGACGATCGGCGGTTGCCCGTTGAGCCCGGGATACAGACCCATCGCCTTGAGCACGTCGGAGAAGTTCAGCGCGGCGGCCTTGACACGAACCTCGACCTGGCCGACCGGCGGTGCCGTGCGTTTGACCGCGTGCACGTTCAGGCCGTCCAGGCGGCCCGGCCGATCAACCTGCAACCGGAACGCCGCGGTTGCATCCACGTCGACCACCACACGGCGTACCTCTGTGACCAGATCCGCGGACGGCGTTGTGGGGGCGGCCACCAACCGGCGCACATACCGCTGCCCATCGCGCAGGGCCACCTCGTCGTGTTCACTGCCGGCCAGCGTCTCTGAGACCAGGGCATCGGCCGACCCGGCACCGTCTGCTTCGATGTCGACCAGTGTCGGCCTCAGTTCGGGGTGCTCAAATGTCAGGACCCGCGCCAACCCGCGCAACGACGTCTGGGTCAGATTCACGCCATCGCGGGGATCAATTTGCTGTGCGCCCCGGGTGACGATCTGCAGCCGTGGGCTCTTGCGGGCTGCGCGCTGCGACACCGACTTCACGATGTCCGCGATCAACAGCGTGCGCGCGCGCACCCGATCGAGTCGCTCCGCATCGGGCACCGACTCGTCGACGCGCGACGGGGCACAGAGCACAACAATTGCGTCCCAGGCCGTTTCGGTTCGCATGAGCGCCGCCCGCCAGCCCGGGTCATCGGGCGCCGATACCCATTCGCTGTCTACCGTACGCTCAGCGAGCAAGGACCGCACGGTGCTCACCAATGGATCATCATCGCCGGGCTCAGCCACTACCAACACCGCGCCGCCGGCGACGGCAGAGGTGTTCGGACTTGATTGCTCCCACTCCAACGCAAACAGCCGATTGGACAGGCCTGCAGCACCGCGCGCCGTCCCCAGCACCGCCATGTCGACTTCGTCGATCTCCAGCAGTACCTGCCCATCCGATGACGTCAGAGCCACCCGCCCAGCCAATCGATCCGGGGTCCCGGTCGCCGCGAGCGAGGCCACCGCGTGGACGGCCTCGGTCACATCCCCGTACGCGCGAATACCGGAAAACCGCACCGGTAACACCACCACCGGCGCGTCAGGCTGTGCCGCGGCCAGCTCTGTTGCCACCTTGGTGGCGCCCAGCGCCTGCACCGCAATATCGACCATCACCGGGTGCAGGACGAACCGGCTCGCACCGCTTTTCGCCCCGGCCGGCAATCGAACCTCGGCCCGGGCCATTCCGGAATCCGAAACCGTCAAGCCGACGATCCCGCGGAACGCGGGGCCATGATGTTGCCCCGCTTCGCGCAGCCGCCCATACAAGTCGTCGGGATCTAACTGCGCCACCGATGCGTCGTCGACCATCCAGGCGGCTGGTGTTCGCGCCGGCGCTGGCAGGCCGTGCTCCAGCGTGGCCGTCGCATGCCTGATCCACCCCGGACGCCCGGCGCGCGAACGGATCTCAACGCGAGCATTGGATGCATCGCCGGTCAGCCTTGTGACCACCACGGTGTCATCGGTGACATGCATCACCTGGTCGAGACACAACTCCCGGACGATCCACGGCTCGGCGCCGAATTCCTCCGTGACCGCCGCCAAAGCCAATTCGGCGTACACCGCCCCCGGCAGCACACAGGCCCCATCGACCACGTGATCGCCCAGCCACAACACATCCGGACCCAACCGGTTCTCCCAAACCCGGGTTCCGTTCGTCGGATCCGTGACGCCGAACCCCAGCAACGGATGGACGCCGTCTGCCAGCGGGGCCTTCGAGGGGGTGATCCAATGCCGGCCGTGCTGCCACGGCGTGGCCGGCAGCACAGGGTGCGGCTCCGGTGGATGGGCGGTTTGGGGCGGACGGGTCGTGTGGGTGGCGTTGAGGTTGGTATGGAAGGCCAGCGTGTCGTCGGTATCGCGGCGCAATGTGGCCACGCTGTGATGGTGGGCACCGGCCAACGTCTCACCGATCGCGTGGGTCAACAGCGGGTGCGGGCTGATCTCGACGAAGGTGCTGTGGTCTTCGCCCGCCGCGGCGATGGCCTGGCTGAACCGCACCGGGTTACGCAGATTGGCTGCCCAGTGCTCGGCGTCGAACACCGTTGCGGTCCCGACGTTCTCGTAGGTGGTGGTGAAGATCGGGATCGACGGCGGCTTCGGCGCGAGGCCGACCAGCGCGGCGCGCAACTCCGGCAACACCGGATCCATGATCGGGTGATGGGAGGGCACTTCGATCTTGACCAGGCGTGCGAAACGGTCTTGCCGTTGCACGGCGCCGATGAGCGCGTCGACTTGGTCGGGAGGCCCGGCGATCACCGATTGGCGCGGCGAGGCATACACCGCCAGCGTCACCTCGGGGCAGCCGGCGATCAACTCGGCGGTGGCATCCGCGTCGAGCTCGACCAGGGCCATCGCACCCCGGCCCGACAACCGCGACATCAGCCTCGACCGGGTGGCGATCACCCGCAACCCCTCGGCCACCGTCAGCGCCTCAGCCACCACCGCCGCACTGACCTCACCCATCGAATGCCCGACCACCGCGTCGGGCTCCACTCCGTAACTGCGCCACAACGCCGTCAGCGCCAACTGCACACCGACCAGCACCGGCTGGATCCGATCGATCCCCACCAACTGCTCACCGTCGGCGAGCACCCGGTGAAGGGAGAAACCAACTTCGGCGACAAAGTCCGCTTCCAGCTCGGCCACCGCCGCGGCGAACGCCGGCTCATCAGCCAACAACAGCCGACCCATCCCCGCCCACTGCGAACCCTGACCCGAATACACAAACACCGTCCCGGGCCCACACCGCCCCTCATGCGGCCCCACCACCCCATCAGCCGGCCGACCCCCCGCAACCGCCCGCAACCCCGCCACCGCCTGGCCCCGATCCCGCGCACACACCGTCGCGAACCCACCCTGACGGCTCCGATGATGATTGAGCGTATGGGCCACATCGACCAACCCCACCGACGCGCCCGCCCCCTCCATCCAATCGGCCACCACCATCGCCGTCGACGCGATCCGCTGCGGCGTCTTGCCCGAAATCACCAACGTGGTCACCGCCGGCTCCACCGCCGGCACCACCACCACCGGCTCCGGCCCCTGCTCCACCACCACATGCGCATTCGTCCCGCTGGCACCGAACGACGACACCCCGGCCCGGCGCGGACCGGAGCGCTCCGGCCACGGCATCCCGGGTGACGCGATCCTGAAGCGGGACGCGCCTTCGCCGGCAAAGTGTGTGAGCCGGTGGAAATTCAGGTGTTCGGGGATGTGACCGTGTTGAAGGCTCAGGACGGTTTTCATGAAGCCGGCGATCCCGGCTGCCGATTCGAGATGGCCCAGATTGGTCTTGACCGACCCGAGCACCAATGGCGCGCTGCTTCCCCGATCACCGAAGACCTCGCTCAACGCGTCGAGTTCAATCGGGTCGCCGAGCGATGTGCCGGTGCCATGGGTCTCCACGTAGTCGACATCCGACGGCTGCAACCTCGACGCCGCCAGTGCCCGGCGGATCAACGCCTGCTGGGCCGGCCCGTTGGGAACGGTCACCCCGCTGCTGGCACCGTCCTGGTTGACCGCCGTGCCTCGCACGACGGCAAGAATGCGATCGCCGCTGTCCTGCGCATCGCTCAACCGCTTGAGCACCACCATCCCGCACCCCTCGCTGCGCACGTAGCCGTCGGCGTCCGCATCAAAGGTCTTGCACCGGCCCTCCGGCGAGAGCATTCCAAACCGTGACAGCGCAATGCTGTTTTCCGGACAAAGCACGAGGTTGACCCCGGCGACCAGCGCGGTGTCGCTCTCCCGTCGGCGCAGGCTCTCACAGGCGAGATGCACCGCCACCAGCGATGACGAACATGCCGTGTCGATGACCAGCGCGGGGCCTTGAACGCCGAGAAAGTATGACAACCGCCCGGCGGCGAAGTTCGCCGCGTTCCCGAAAGGTATGTACGCGTCGATTTCGTCCGGCCGCAATCTACCCGAGAACGTCTGCATGTAGTCGTTGGCGGTAAGGCCCACGAATACAGACGTTGGCGTTGCGCGGATCGCGTGCGAAGGAATTCCCGCGTTTTCGAGCGCTTCCCAAGCAACTTCGAGGAGCAACCGCTGCTGCGGGTCCATCGCGGCCGCCTCGCGGGGGGCGATCGAAAAGAACTCCGCATCGAACTCGTCGGGCTGCCAGGAGGTGAGAAAGCCTCCTTCCCGAGTGCATATCGTTCCCGGCACAGCGTTGTCGTCCGAGTAATACGCGTCGGCGTCCCAGCGCTCGGGGGGGACCCGCACGATACCGCTGCGCCCGGCCCGCAACAACTCCCAGAACTGTGCCGGGTCGTTCACCCCTCCCGGAAACCGGCATCCCATGCCGACCACGGCTACCGGTTCGGTGCTTCCCTTTTCGGCAATTTCCAGGCGTGCGCTGAGTTCGTCGATCTTGCGGAGCGCGTCGGTGATGACGGCCCGGCGATCTGGTGGCGCGGTGGTCATCGCTGTCAGCTCAGCCTTCCGGAAAGTTCCTGCAGCAGCTCGTCCTCCGTGAGCTCCCCGTACGGGTCGACGACCTTTCCGTCGCCGCCGTCCATTCCCTCGCCGCCGTCCTTCGACTCCGGCAGCAGCGTGGCCAGATGGTCGGCGAGGGCCTCCACGGTGGGGTAGTCGAAGATAACCGAGGGCGGAAGCGCCTGCCCCAGGCTGTCCGACAGGGCGCGCTGGAGTCTCACGCTCATCAACGAATCCATTCCGAGCTGGAAGAAACCCGATGTCGGGTCGAGTGACTCGGAGGACGGCAATCCCATCACCGCGGCCGCCTGCGCACCGACATGGTCGATCAAGAGCTCACGGCGCCGCGCGGGCCGGCAGGCGCGGAAGGCCTCCCACAGCGGGCCACCGGGCGTCGTCGCGGCGGCGTCGGCACTCGGCAGGAGGTCGTCCACGATGCGCAGCGACGCCCGGGCGCGGTAGGCGCTTGCAACCCGGGTCCAGTCCGCGGCGACCACTGTCGACCGAACCGGCGCGTCGGGGTGCAAGGCGAACCGTAACGCCTTGATGGCCACCTCGTCGGGCATCGGTTCGAGGCCTGATTCGCGAGTCACCCGACGCTGCTCGGCGGGCTGCGTGTCCGCGAGCGATTGCCACCACCCCCAATTGACGACGGTGGCCGCGAGCCCCATGGTCCGGCGCGCATATGCGAAAGTGTCGAGGAACGTCGTCGTCGCGGCGTAGTGGCCGAGCCACCGAGACCCGAGCAGCCCGGAGATCGACGTAAACAAAACGAACTGTCGCACAGGTGCTTTAAGGGAAAGGGTGTGCAGCACCGACAACGCATCCAGCTTGGGCCGGAACATGGCACGCACGTCGTCGTCGGTCATGTCATGCAGCATCACCGGGTCACCCGCGAAGGCCGCCAGGTAGATACCCCCGAGCGGCGGAAGTTCTGTCCCAAAGCGGTCGAACAGCGCTCTCATCGTGGATTCGTCGGTCGCATCAGCAGCGACCACGACCAACTTCGTTCCGCGCGAGGACAGGACGCGGGCCAGCTCGTCGAGTCGCGAACCGGGCGATCGGGACACCGCGACGATCGTTGCGGCTCCCATCTCCGCGAGTTGCCGGATCAGATGGGGCCCGATGTGGCCGGTAGCTCCGATGACCAGGTGGCTGGTGTCGGCGTCGAGCACCCCGACCGACGACGTTGGCGGGCTTCGCCTTTCGAGGCGGGGGACATGCCGTACACCGGCCCGGTAGACGACCTGGTCCTCCCCGTCGGACGCGCGAGCCTCCGCCAGCACGTGCTGCGCTGCCAGCTCGACGGGCACCGAGGCGTCGAGATCGACGATGCCGCCCCAAATCTCGGGGTGTTCCAGGGCGAGGGTGCGACCCAGCCCCCACAGGACCGCGTGGGCGGGGTTGGCCCGATCGCCCTCTGTGACGGGCTGGGCGTTGCGGGTCAGGATGAGTAACCTCGGCGGCGACGCCATCGCCGACAACTCCGCGGCAAGTCTTCTCGCCGCGTTGAACAGGCGGTAGCCGGAGGCGACATCGCACCGGGCGGACGACACGTCGGGTGCATACACCACGGTGTCTGCGCCGTGGAGTGCATCCACGAGCACGGCCCGATCGGTGGGGTCGTCCAGCGCCGAGGGCGCGAGAACCCTGACCGCGCCGAGAACACGGCCGATCTCAGCGCCGAGGTCGACTCGCGCCAGCACCAGCCAGGTGCCGGTTCCCGTGCCGCCGGGGACCGGCAGCGGACGGCTGGGCCACGTCGGCTCGTAGCACCAGTCACCGGGGACGACGTCGCCGGTTACCCGAGTCGAATCGGGAGTCGGCGCAGCCGTTTTGGTGGTGTGTGTTGGCGCGGCGCTGATCCAGTGGCGGGTGTGGTGCCAGGGGGTCGTCGGCAGGGACGGGTGCGGCTCCGGTGGATGGGCGGTTTGGGGCGGACGGGTCGTGTGGGTGGCGTTGAGGTTGGTATGGAAGGCCAGCGTGTCGTCGGTATCGCGGCGCAATGTGGCCACGCTGTGATGGTGGGTACCGGCCAGGCTGTCGGTGACGGCTCGATTGAGAAGCGGGTGCGGGCTGATCTCGACGAAGGTGCTGTGGTCTTCGCCCGCCGCGGCGATGGCCTGGCTGAACCGCACCGGGTTACGCAGATTGGCTGCCCAGTGCTCGGCGTCGAACACCGTTGCGGTCCCGACGTTCTCGTAGGTGGTGGTGAAGATCGGGATCGACGGCGGCTTCGGCGCGAGGCCGACCAGCGCGGCGCGCAACTCCGGCAACACCGGGTCGATGGTGGGGTGATGGGAGGCCACGTCGACGTCGATGCGGCTGGCCATCCTGTTCTGCCGTTGCACGGCGCCGATGAGCGCGTCGACTTGGTCGGGAGGCCCGGCGATCACCGATTGGCGCGGCGAGGCATACACCGCCAGCGTCACCTCGGGGCAGCCGGCGATCAACTCGGCGGTGGCATCCGCGTCGAGCTCGACCAGGGCCATCGCACCCCGGCCCGACAACCGCGACATCAGCCTCGACCGGGTGGCGATCACCCGCAACCCCTCGGCCACCGTCAGCGCCTCAGCCACCACCGCCGCACTGACCTCACCCATCGAATGCCCGACCACCGCGTCGGGCTCCACTCCGTAACTGCGCCACAACGCCGTCAGCGCCAACTGCACACCGACCAGCACCGGCTGGATCCGATCGATCCCCACCAACTGCTCACCGTCGGCGAGCACCCGGTGAAGGGAGAAACCAACTTCGGCGACAAAGTCCGCTTCCAGCTCGGCCACCGCCGCGGCGAACGCCGGCTCATCAGCCAACAACAGCCGACCCATCCCCGCCCACTGCGAACCCTGACCCGAATACACAAACACCGTCCCGGGCCCACACCGCCCCTCATGCGGCCCCACCACCCCATCAGCCGGCCGACCCCCCGCAACCGCCCGCAACCCCGCCACCGCCTGGCCCCGATCCCGCGCACACACCGTCGCGAACCCACCCTGACGGCTCCGATGATGATTGAGCGTATGGGCCACATCGACCAACCCCACCGACGCGCCCGCCCCCTCCATCCAATCGGCCACCACCATCGCCGTCGACGCGATCCGCTGCGGCGTCTTGCCCGAAATCACCAACGTGGTCACCGCCGGCTCCACCGCCGGCACCACCACCACCGGCTCCGGCCCCTGCTCCACCACCACATGCGCATTCGTCCCGCCGAAGCCGAACGACGACACCCCGGCCCGGCGCGGACCGGAGCGCTCCGGCCACTTTTCCTCGTCTGCAACGACTTTCAGTCGCAACTCGCGGAACGGAATGTGAGGATTCGGGGTCTGGAAGTCAAGGTTCGGCGGAATGACGCCCCGCTGGACCGCTAACACCGTTTTGAGGAAGCCGGCGATGCCGGCGGCGGCCTCCAGGTGGCCCAGGTTCGACTTGATGGCACCGATGAGCAGTGGTGCGTTGTCGGGACGTCCGCGACCGAGCACCGTGCCCAGTGCGCGCGCCTCGATGGGATCGCCCAGCAATGTTCCGGTGCCGTGGGCCTCGACATAGTCCACTTCGTGTGGCTGTATGCCCGCGTTGGCGCAGGCGGCGCGCAGCACCGCCATTTGCGCGGCGGGATTGGGTGCCATCAGCCCGTTGGACCGGCCGTCCTGGTTGACAGCCGACCCGCGCACCACGGCCAATACCCGATCCCCGTCGCGCAGCGCATCGGTGAGCCGCTTGAGGATCACCACCCCGCAGCCCTCCCCGCGGACGAACCCGTCGGCGGCGGCATCGAAGGCGTGGCACTGGCCCGTCGACGACAGTGCGCCGGCTTGATCGAAGCTACGGAAGATCGCTGGCGACAACAATAAGTTCACTCCGGCGGCGATGGCCAGTTCGGCGTCGCCCATCCGCAGGCTCTGGCATGCCAGATGCACCGCCACCAGCGACGACGAACAGGCCGTGTCCACCGTCACCGACGGGCCACGCAGGTCAAGGAAATACGAGAGCCGGTTGGCGATCACACTGACCGCGCCCCCGGTGTTAGTCCACGCATCGACTTCAGCCAACGCCGCCGACGCCAGGAATCCGTACTCGCTCAGACACGCTCCGGCGAACACGCCGGTCTGTGAGCGGCGCAGCGAGACCGGCGGAATTCCCGCGTGCTCCAACGCCTCCCAGGCCACCTCCAGCAAGAGCCGCTGCTGCGGATCCATCGCCGCCGCCTCGCGCGGCAAGATCTCAAAGAACTCCGCATCAAAGGCGTCGATCTCAGTCAAAAACGAGCCCCACCGCGTGGTGGCGGCCAACACCGCCCCCACTTCCGGGGACCCATCATCAAACGGCGACCACCGATCCGCAGGCACCTGCGTCACCGCCGAACGGCCCTCACACAAGAACCGCCACAACTCCGCCGGCCCCGAGATCTCACCGGGAAAACGACACCCCATACCGATCACCGCGATCGGCTCATCGAACGACGCCTGCTCGACACCCCCCTCGAGACTCACACCAGCATCAGCATCCGACTCCCCCTGCGGCGCAGTGAGAAAACCCACCAACGCATTGATCGTGGGACGCTGCCAAAATTCCACCGGCGAAACCGGCCGCCCCACAAACTCGGCTAACTCGCCCGACAACACCACCGAATCACGAGACCCCACACCCAGATCGTTGAACGACACATCCAGATCGACATCATCACGATCACAACCAATATTGGTGACCAGATACTCAACCAACCACTGCCGCAACTCGGTCTCGTCAGGAAACCCGGCTGTCATGCCGAGACATCCAAACGTTCAAACGCGTCCTGCTGGTAGAGCTCGAGGCACGCCGAACGCCGGATCTTGCCGCTTGTCGTGATCGGAATCGAGCCGGGAGGCACCAGAACGAGATCGGCCACCCGCAGGCTGTGTGAGCTCGATATCGCCGAGGTGACCTGACGCTTGACCGACCGAAGCTTCTGAATGTGCTCCTCGTCGGAACCACCCCGCTTCTTGAGCTCCACGATGGCGACAAGCTGCTCCGTCCGTTCATCCGGGACAGATATCGCCGCGACCCGGCCTCTGGTTATCTCTTGGATCGTTGCCTCAATGTCGTCCGGATAGTGATTGCGTCCATCTACAACGAGCAGATCCTTGATGCGGCCCATGATGAACAACTCGCTCTGAGATATGACGCCCAAGTCTCCGGTCCTAAGCCAAGGACTCTCGGGCGTGCCCGGAGAGGGTGTGGCGAGTCTTGCACCGAATGTGCGCTCGGTCAGCTCCGGATTGCGCCAATATCCCATCGCCACGTTTTCGCCGTGCACCCAGATTTCGCCGATCGTGCCCGCTGGGTTCTCGGTTTTGGTTTCGGGGTTCACGATCCGCACCAGCGGTGATCCGGAAAGGGAATAACTGACTAGCTCGATACCGCCTTCACCCTGGCTTTCGGGTGGCTTCGCCCGACCGGCTGACAACCGCTCATAGCCGAAACGGGCCGTCTTGGGCGGGTGCCCGGCCCTGGAAGTTGCAACGTACACCGTGGACTCCGCGAGTCCGTATGACGGTCGTACGGCGGTCTGGGGCAAATTGAAGCGTGCGAAACGCTCATTGAAGCGGGCGATCGTCGCCGCCTGTATCCGTTCGCTGCCGTTGAGGATCGCCTGCACGTCCCCGAGATCATGCCCGGCCATGTCGTCGTCTTTTGTTCTTCGCGCCGCCAATTCGAAAGCGAAATTGGGTGCGGCAGAGAATGCCCGAGGATTTCTGGCAAGCAACTGCATCCAACGGGCTGGTCGTTGCAAAAACGACACCGGGCTCAGTAACACCGCACTGCGTTGGATCACCAAAGGCAGGCCGATTCCGAGCATCAACCCCATGTCGTGATAGAACGGCAGCCACGACACGATAGTGGTCTGTGCCGGCGGGACCTTTCCGGAATCCCGGAAGTAGTCGGACACTACCTGTTCGAAGTTGCTGATGACGTTCTTGTGCGAAATGACAACACCAGCCGGCTGGCGGGTCGATCCCGACGTGTACTGGAGGTAGGCCGCGGTCGGATGCGAACCGCAAACCGGGTCGATTGCGCGCGGGGAGTCCAGGTCCAGCGAATCGATCTCGACGACGACCGGTGCCGATTGGCCACCCTGCGCTCGCGCGTACTGCCCGACGTCGTCAACCGCGGAGGACGTCGTGAGAATGATCGAAGACATGGAATCCCGCAACGCCGAGGAAACACGATCATCGTGAACGCCGAACAGCGGAATTGGCGGAATTGAGAGAGGAACCGCGATGAAGCCCGCGTGTAGCGCTCCCAGAAAAGCAACGATGTAGTCGAGTCCCTGCGGGGCCAGTATCGCAACGCGATCACCGGTCGACCCGCAAAGTCTGAGCTCCTCCGCAACAGCCAGCGCTCGACGGTGGACTTGCGACCAGGTGAGGCTCTCGGTGAAGCCAGCCGGATCGATTTCGTAGTCGATGAACGTGTAGGCCGTGTCGTGGGGCTGCTGCCTGGCCCGCTCCTGCAGCACTGCGGGAAGGGAGTCCTGCACCTGAGTGCGAACAGAAGTGTCAGTCACTCGATCGATTCCCCTTATCCGTCCGGGTTCTCTTCTTGGGGCTTGGACCGCGGCTCGCGTGGTTGGCCTGTGGGCCTATTTGCGGGCGCTTCAAGCACCCCGTCCCGCGAGACCCCTCCCTGGGTGCGGGCCACACGTTGAACGTACGTCAAAATTACGACAACGTCAATTGTCAACTCGTTAGCTCCGACGTAGCCTGCCGGTCGTGCGGCGCGTGGTCCCGACGAGCGTCAGTATCGAAAACCGGGCCGTACCGGCGCCCCACACGAACGCAGCCTCACGGCCGACCAATCCAAAACGGAGTAGACGAACCCACGCTAGATTGCGCCGGGCCGTCCGGCCTGGGATGTCCGGGCGTCGGACGCGACCGGTGCCGAGGCCCAACAGAAGGGGCGAGCCTTACCTAACGTTCGTTGCTGGAGAGCCGGGACTGCACCTCGTCGGCAAGCTCACGCCCATTCTGCGTCACATAGAAATGGTCACCCGGGAACACTCGCACCGAGAATTCTGAAGTCGTGCGCTCCGACCACGCCGGCACAGACTGGTAGTCGACGACGCCGTCGTCACTTCCCGCGTAGGCGTAGATGGGGCACGAGACCTTCACATCGGCCGAACAAGTGTAGTCCACAATTGCCCGGTAGCTTCGCAATGTCGGCAGAATCGCGGCGACGAATTTCTCGTCGAGGAAACCCGGAGCGGTGCCGGTCAGGTCGGTCACCATCTTCAGGAGTTCATCGTCGGAGCGCTGATGAAAGTAGTCGTAATTCATGCGGCCCGGCGCCGCGCTCGCCGACACGAAGAGGGCAGCGATGGGATTGCCGGCCGATTCGAATCTGCGGGCGACTTCGAATGCCATGAGCGCGCCCATGCTGTGACCGAAGAAGGCGATACGCGCACCGGATCCGGCCGCGGGAGCCAACATCTTGTAAATGTCATCCGCCAGCGCCGGGATGCTCGTAATGGTGGACACGTCATGCCGGTCGGGACGTCCGGGATACTGGACCGCGATGCGCTTTAACTCGGCTGAAAACGCCCGGGAAAACGGGACGTAGAATTCCACCGATCCCCCGGCGTGCGGAAAAATGTACAGCTTTGGCGCCGCACGCACTGGTCCGGAGGGAGATTCTGGCGCGCCCCCGTTCACGCCGCCAGCCGGTAACCGAGGGGGGCGGCAACAGATGGTGGGCTATCCTTCACGAGCCGCCGACGAAAGGGACGCGATGAGCGACCACACCTACCGCGTGATCGAGATCGTCGGGAGTTCGCCGGACGGCATCGACGGCGCTATCCGCAACGCGACCGCCCGCGCGGCGGAGACCATGCGAGGATTGGACTGGTTCGAGGTGCAGTCCATCCGCGGCGACCTACACGACGGCGCCATCGGGCACTTTCAGGTCACGCTGAAAGTCGGCTTCCGATTGGAGGATGCGTAGCGCCGCTAACCCGCCACGGCACCCGGCGGCTGCGGGTACGGCGCCCCGAAGTGCGGGACCGTTTGCGCGCCGCGTTTCCGCGCGGCCTCCGCGCCCCGGCGCAGCAGTGCGGCCAGCCCGACAAACGTCACCTGGTCGAGCAGCATCGGCGTCAGCAGTCGGT
This sequence comes from uncultured Actinomycetota bacterium, assembly GCA_963811535.1. GTDB lineage: Bacteria > Actinomycetota > Actinomycetes > Mycobacteriales > Mycobacteriaceae > Mycobacterium. The sequence continues at coordinate 1,441,711 of CAWERF010000007.1, forward strand.
TGTGCACGAAGCCGAACGACACCCCGCTGCCCGGATCGGCCCACCCGATCGAACCGCCCAGCCCAGCGTGGCCGAAGCCGGGCAGCACGCCGGCGATCGGCACCGAATGGTAGCCGAGGTGCCACGACAGTGGCACGAAGACGTTGAAGTCGGGCATCAAGGTCGGCTTGCCCTTCAGGCTCCGCACGAGTTCTTCCGAAAGGAACCGGGTGCCGTCGATGCGACCACCGTTGGCGATCGCACCGTACACCTTCGCCAGCCCCCTTGCGGTGACCACACCGTTCACCGCGGGCGACTCACTGTCGAGGAACGGGATCTCGCCCTGCACAAAGGCTTTCGCGCCCGGGAAGTACATCGCGCCGAAGCCGCCCGAAAACGACAGGGCGGCGAGCTTGGGCGCCACGAAGTTGAACACCGGGTTGGCCCGCGTGCTCTGCGGAATGAGGATCTGCGCCGGCTTGGTGGGCGCGTCGGCCGGCGGTCGGCCAAGATGCAGCCCGTCGGTGTTCAGCGGCTGCGCCAACTCGACCCGGATCAAGTCCCGCATTCCCATACCCGTCACCGAGCGCGCCAGGCCGGACACCAGCCAGCCGTACGTGAGAGCGTGATAGGCCGGAATGCCCACCAGCCGGCTGGCGGGCGCGGTCGCCATCCGCTCCTCCATCAGGCGGTGATCCAGCAGCTCCTCGCGGGTGACACCGTTCAGGTGCGACAACCCGGCCCGGTGCCGCATCAGGTCGCGGACCGTGATGCCGGCCTTGCCGTTCACGCCGAACTCCGGCCAGTACTCGGCAACGGGCACGTCGTAGTGAAGCAGTCCCCGGTCGACCAGCCGGTGGATGACCGTCGACGCGAGCCCCTTGGTCGTCGAGAACACCATCGCGCCGGTGTCGGCCTCCCACGGCACCTGACCCTTCCGGTCGGACCACCCGGTCCAGACGTCGACGACCGGCCGACCGTCGAGGTAAACCGACAGAGCGCCGCCGCCGAATCGGCGGCCCGGGAACAGGCTCGCGAAGCTGCTGATCGCGCACGCGAAATGCCGATCCGCGGCACCCTGCACGCCGCGGGGGAGGTCGCGGTCGAGCTGGTCGAGAGTTGCGCGCGTCACAATGCCATGATTACCGCTTAGCACCCCAAACCAACCAATTGTTACCTTTCTGTTAACTAGTTTTCTCCAGCGGCAGACAAAATCCGTTCCGCGGCCAGCGCTGCCGTCATTTCGCCGGCGCGGACCTGCTGCTCCACTTCGGCACGAATCCTTTTCACCGCGGGATTGGACAGCACCCGGTCCAGCACCGTTTCGCGAACCATCGACCATGTCCAGTCCACCTGCTGTTGGCAGCGTTTCGCGTCGAACTCGCCCGCCTCGGTCATCACGTCGCGATGCCGCAGCACCATGTCCCACAGCTCCTGCAGGCCGATGCCTTCCAGCGCGCTCATCGTCAGAACGGGTGGGCGCCACAACGTGTCGCGCGGATAGATCAGCCGGATGACCGCCGCGAGCTCGCGGGCAGCGCCCTTCGCCTCGACGGCATGCTCGCCGTCGGCCTTGTTCACCACCACGACATCGGCCAGCTCGAGCACGCCTTTCTTGATGCCCTGCAGCTGATCCCCGGTGCGGGCCAGGGTCAGGAACACAAAGGTATCCACCATGTTCGCCACCGCGACCTCGGACTGACCGACGCCGACGGTCTCGACCAAGATCACGTCGAAGCCCGCCGCCTCCAGCAGCACGATTGTTTCCCGGGTGGCCCTGGCTACCCCGCCGAGCGTGCCCGACGTGGGCGACGGGCGCACATACGCGTCGGGATGCACTGCCAGCCGGGCCATCCGGGTCTTGTCACCGAGAATTGATCCCCCGGTACGCGTCGACGACGGGTCCACCGCGAGCACGGCCACGCGATGGTCCTGCTCGATCAGCGCCATGCCGAGCGCCTCGATGGCGGTCGACTTGCCCACGCCGGGCACGCCCGTAATGCCCACGCGCAGCGCCTGTCCGGACTCGGGCAGCAGCCGCAGTAGCAGCCGCTGGGCCTCGTCGCGGCGGTCGGCCCGCGTCGACTCCACCAGCGTCATCGCTTTCGACAATTCGGTGCGGTCGCCTTCGCGCACGGCCTCGGCGAGCGCCTCCACGGAATCGGCCATCAGCTCAGGTCATAACCCAACCGGTCGGCGAGCTTGCGCAACAGACCGATCGCGGCGTCGGCGATCACGGTCCCGGGAGGGAAGATCGCGGTCGCCCCGGCCTGGTAGAGCGCCGCGTAGTCGTCGGGCGGGATGACCCCGCCGACCACGATCATGATGTCGGGCCGGCCAACCTCGGCCAGCGCATCGCGCAGCGCGGGCACCAGCGTGAGATGGCCTGCGGCCAAGGAGGAGACGCCGACCACGTGCACGTCGTTGTCGGCCGCCTGACGGGCGACCTCCTCGGGCGTCGAGAAGAGCGAGCCGACGTCGACGTCAAACCCGATGTCCGCGAACGCGGTTGCGATCACCTTCTGGCCTCGGTCGTGCCCGTCTTGGCCCATCTTGGCCACCAGGATGCGGGGCCGGCGGCCGTCGGCCTCGGCGAACTTCTCGGCAAGCTCGGTGGCGGAGGAGATGTTGGTCACCTTCCCGACTTCGTCGCGATAAACCCCGGCGATGGTGCGGATCTCGGCCCGGTGGCGGCCGTAGACCTTCTCCAGTGCGTCCGAGATCTCTCCGACCGTAGCCTTGGCCCGCGCGGCGTTGATCGCAAGTTCCAGAAGGTTACCGTTGCTTTCGGCGGCGCGGGTCAACTCGGCGAGCGCGGCGTCGACGGCAGAGGAGTCCCGGTCGGCGCGCAGCCGCTGCAGCTTGACCACCTGCTCGGCGCGCACCCGGCTGTTGTCGATTTTGAGCACCTCGATCGGCTGATCCTCGTCGACCTGATACTTGTTGACGCCGACCACGGGTTGGCGGCCGGAGTCAATGCGGGCCTGCGTGCGGGCGGCGGCCTCCTCGATCCGCAGCTTCGGGATGCCCTGACCGATGGCCTGCGCCATCCCGCCGGCCTCGGTCACCTCGCGGATGTGATCACGCGCGGCGTCGGCCACCCGGTGGGTGAGCCATTCGACGTAGTACGAGCCACCCCACGGATCGATCGGGCGAGTGGTGCCGGATTCCTGCTGCAGCACAAGCTGGGTGTTGCGCGCGATACGGGCCGAGAAGTCGGACGGCAGCGCAAGCGCCTCATCGAGCGCGTTGGTGTGCAGCGACTGGGTGTGGCCCTGCGTGGCGGCCATGGCCTCGATGCAGGTGCGGGCGACGTTGTTGAACGCGTCCTGTGCGGTCAGCGACCAGCCGGATGTCTGCGAATGCGTACGCAGTGAAAGTGATTTCGGATCCTTCGCACCGAACTCCGCGACCAGCTCGCTCCACAGCAGCCGCCCGGCCCGCAGCTTGGCGACCTCCATGAAGAAGTTCATTCCGATCCCCCAGAAGAACGACAGCCTCGGCGCGAACTGGTCGATGTCCAGCCCCGCGTCCAGCCCGGCCTTGATGTACTCGACCCCGTCGGCAAGCGTGTAGGCCAACTCCAAATCCGCTGTCGCACCAGCCTCCTGGATGTGGTAGCCCGAGATCGAGATCGAGTTGAACTTCGGCATCTTCGCGCTGGTGTACGCGAAGATGTCGGAGATGATCCGCATCGACGATTTCGGCGGGTAGATGTACGTGTTGCGGACCATGAACTCTTTGAGGATGTCGTTCTGAATGGTGCCGGCCAGCTTTTCCGGCGGTACACCCTGCTCCTCTGCCGCCACGACGTAGAGCGCAAGGACAGGCAGCACCGCGCCGTTCATCGTCATCGACACCGACACCGCCGACAGGTCGATGCCGTCGAAGAGCTGGCGCATGTCGAGGATGGAGTCGATTGCCACACCGGCCATTCCGACGTCGCCCTGCACACGCGGGTGATCGGAGTCGTAGCCGCGGTGCGTGGCGAGGTCGAACGCCACCGACAGGCCCTTCTGCCCTGCGGCGAGGTTGCGTCGATAGAACGCGTTCGAGTCGGCGGCCGTGGAGAACCCGGCGTACTGCCGGATGGTCCACGGCTGGTTCACGTACATGGTCGGGTAGGGCCCACGAATGTACGGGGGCGCGCCGGGGAAGCTGTTGAGCGGATAGCCCTCGACGGCGGCCGACGCGCGGTCGGCGGCCGTGTAGACCGGCTTGACGACGATGCCTTCGGGCGTGTGCCAGTCGAGTTGGTCGGCGGTGTAGCCGTGCGCGGCGGCCGCGGCGGCAACGTCCGCGGTGACGTCGGCGTCGGTGGGTGGAGCCGGCACGCGGTCGCCGTGCAACGGGATGTCCGCGAAGCTTCCCTGGATCGATGTGCTGACCAGAGCCGCTTGGGCGGCGACATCAGGAACGGTCATCGGTCAGGCCCCCAATCGGGTGAGCAGGTTCGCCAAGGCCTTGACCGCGTCGATCGTGGCGGTCAGGTACTCGTCGGGCAGGTGCGATTCGTCGACGTCGGCGACGGCCTTCTGCGGCCCGGCCAGATACAGCTTGGTGATGCCGGCCGCATGCGCGGCCTCGACAATTGCTGCCACGTCAGTGCCGTAGCGGGCATCGGTGCCGCAGATGACCGCGGTGTCAACAGAACCGGCCCGGGCCACGGCATCGGCTACCCCGTCGGCATCGATTGGGCCCGGGTTGACGGCCTCGATCCCACCGGAGGCCAGCAGGTTCGCCGCGAAGGTGGCGCGGGTGTTGTGTTCGGCGAGCGGGCCGAGGGGCAGCAACAACGCCTGCGGTCGAGCGCCGGTGCGTTCGAGAAACTCATCGGAGCGGTCGCGCAAGGCCTCGAAGTCGGCGGCGTAGCGGCGGACGGTTTCGTCGGCGTTGCCGGGTTGCAGCGCAGGCTCGTCGAGGTTCGGGTACTCGTTGACGCCGGTGATCTTGGTGCGGCGGTGGTCGATGTCGTCGGTGCGGTGCGCACCCACCTTGGCGATCTGCTGGGCGACGAAGTCGCGGGCGTCGGCAAATCCGCCGTTGGCCTCGATCTGCTGGAAGTTCTCCCAGGCCTGCTGCGCAAGGCGTTCGGTGAGGTCGTCGACGTACCACGACCCGGCGGCGGGGTCGAGCACGCGTCCGACGTTGGACTCCTCGAGCAGCAATAGTTGGGTGTCGCGGGCGATGCGTCGTGAGAGGCCGGCGGGCACGCCGGGCGCGCCACCGGGTATTGCGATGTCGAACGGCTGCACTAGCACGGTGTCGGCGCCGCCGATGCCGGCACCGAACGCGGCCAGTGTGGTGCGCAGCATGTTCACCCACGGGTCGCGCTGCGTCATCATCGGCAGCGACGTGACCGCGTGGATCGTGGCTGCGCCGCCGTCTGCATCTCCGACGACATCGGCGACACGGGCCCAAAGTTGGCGTGCGGCACGGAATTTCGCGATGGTCATGAACTGGTCGTCGTCGGCGGCATATCGGAAACTGATCTGCCGCAACGCTTTCGGCGTGCCCAGATCCGACAGGAGCCGCAGGTAATCGACTCCCGCGGCCACAGCTCCCGCGAGTTCCCAGGACGCATTGGCGCCCAGGTTGTGGAAGGCTGGGCCGTCGACGGTGACGGCGCGCACTCCGCCGTCGTAATCGGTCGCACGTGATGCCATCGCGCCCACATCGTCAACGCTCGGAGCGGCACGGCCGCTCAGTGCGGCGGTCAGCGGATCGGCACCCAGATCGATGGAAAGCATCGCGCGCTTGTCGTCGCCGAAGTCGGCCACCAGGGCCAGCACCGCGTCTGCCGCGGCCACGTAGTCACAGCCCGCGTCGAGCACAATGGGCACCAATTCGAGGAAGACGCCTTCCAGCAGTCGGTCGAGTTGGTCAGTGCCGACACCGTCGTCACCGGCCCGCAGCGCCAGCGCGTTGACGCCCTCGGTCAGCGCGAGCAGGACGGCACCGTTGCCCTCGGCGACCGTGGTCTGACCGGCCGGCGGGAACGCCTCGGCGACCTTCCAGCCCGTGTTGACGTCGCGCAGCGCGTCGCCACCGCGCACGAACGGCCACTGCCCCGGCAAGGGTTGCTCAGGCAGCGCGTCCAGCGACGTGTACAGCGGGTGAATCGGGAAGCCCTCGTAAGTCGGCGAGTCGAGCAGCTTTTCGGGTTCGGCCGGCAGCTCCGTGCCGGGCTTCAGCGTCTTGGCGAGAACGCCGGCGACGGCCTCGCGCCACCGCTCGCGCGCTAGCTCTACCAGTGCGGGATCGACAGCGGCTTCGAGCGACACGTCATCAGGCTAAATGATGGTGAAATGCCTTGTTCATCCACGGCCCGTACGCTGAGTACCCGTGAAGCCGACAGTCCTTGCCGCGTGGAATCCCCTACGGTCCGCGCTGGTAGCGACCGCGCGGCAGGTGCCGCGGCGACGGATCGTCGTCACAGCGGTGGTTGTTGTGATCCTCGTCTCAGTGGCCCTGTTGGTGCCGCTGCCCACCGCGGTGCAGTTGCGCGACTGGGCGACGTCGGTCGGGCTCTGGTTCCCGCTCGCGTTCCTGGCCGGGTATGTGGTCGTCACCGTGTTCCCTTTTCCGCGGACCGCGTTCACGCTGGCCGCCGGACTGTTGTTCGGGCCGCCGCTCGGTGCCACGCTGGCGGTGCTGGCCAGCACGATCAGCGCGGTGATCGCGCTGCTACTGGTCCGGGCGGTCGGCTGGCAGCTCAGCCGCCTGGTCAGCCACCCGACGCTCGACAGCCTCGACGCCCGGCTGCAGCGGCGCGGCTGGCCCGCGATCGTGTCGCTGCGGCTGATCCCGGTGGTCCCGTTCTCGGTGCTCAACTACGCGGCGGGCGCTTCTGCCGTGCGGGTGCTGCCGTACATCTTTGCAACGTTCGTCGGGCTCCTGCCGGGAACGCTGGCGGTCGTGATCCTCGGCGATGCGCTGACCGGCAGGGTGAACCCGCTCCTGGTGTTGATCTCGTTCATCACGGCTTGCGTCGGCGTCACCGGGCTGGTGCTGGAGGCTCGCGCGGCCCATCGGCAACGTGCCGTTGACCACGAGGCCGAAGCGGATCCGATCGCCGCCTAGTCGCAGCAGATGTCGCCGGCTAGGCCGCAGCGCGCTCCGGTCCTTTCGCCGTCATCGCGGCGAAAGTCGCCAGAAACGACGCGGCGGGAACGGCGTTCACGGGCCGGTCGTGTGCGCGAATGTGCGCGCCCACCGCGAGGACGAAGTACACCGTCAGCATCGCGGTGGTCAGCCTGGCCAACCATGGAAACCGGTTCACCGAGAGCAGACCGACCGCGGCGGCAGCCTTCACCACCGGAATGACCCACCGAATCCCTTGCGGCACTGAAAGATTGTCAAGGATCTTCGAGATGACCGGTAGTGGGATCGCGCAGGCCACCGCGTCGCCGGCCTGAAATGCTGCCAGCGCATAATAGGTCCGCGGAGACGTCAGCCTACTCATTCATCTATGTCGTCAACGACCGTGTGCCGACCGGGCCCTCAACCGGCTTGCGCGCTTCGGCTTCGGCCTTCGCCACCGCCTGGGCGATCGCGGGATCGGTCTCTGTCGAGAACCAGTCCGCCACCTCATCGGTGTCGTCCTCCGGCTTCGGCAGGGTGTCATCGACCGGCGAGGGCTGATACCGGAACACCCCGTCCTCCCCCGGCGCGCCGAGCAGTTTCGTGAAGCCCTGCAACGCCGAGCCGAAGTCGCTGGGCACCATCCACACCTTGTTTGCCTCACCCTTGGCCATCTGCGGCAGGGTCTGCAGGTACTGGTACGCCAGCAGTTCCGGTGTCGGCCTGCCTGCCTTGATCGCCGCGAACGTCTTCTCGATCGCCTTGGCCTGCCCCTGCGCCTGCAGGTACTGCGCCGCCCGATCACCCTGCGCGCGCAGGATCCGCGATTGACGATCGGCCTCGGCAGCCAGGATCGCCGCCTGCTTCGCGCCCTCGGCGGCAAGGATCTGCGACTGCTTTTGCCCCTCGGCCTGCTTGATCGACGCCTCGCGGGTGCCCTCGGCGGTCAGGATCATCGCCCGCTTCTCGCGGTCGGCCCTCATCTGCTTTTCCATCGAATCCTGGATCGACGGCGGCGGGTCGATGCTGCGCAACTCGACGCGGGCCACGCGCAGCCCCCACCGGCCGGTTGCCTCGTCGAGCACCCCGCGCAATTGCGCGTTGATCTTGTCGCGCGACGTCAACGTCTGCTCCAGCGTCATTCCGCCCACCACGTTGCGCAGCGTGGTTGTGGTCAGCTGCTCGACACCGACGATGTAGTTGCTGATCTGATACACAGCGGCCTGGGGATTGGTCACCTGGAAGTACACGACGGTGTCGATGTTCACGGTCAGGTTGTCTTCGGTGATCACCGGCTGCGGCGGGAACGACACCACGCGTTCGCGCAGGTCGACCCGGGCCCGGATCCGGTCGATGAACGGCAGCAGCAACGTCAACTGCCCCGACACCGTCTTGCTGTAGCGGCCCAGCCGCTCGATCACCGCGGCCTCCGCCTGCGGGACCAGCGCGACCGACTTGGCCACGACGACGATTGCGAACACCACAAGCACGGCCAGCACAATCAGGCCGGCGACGGCACCTTCCATGACGAGGTTCCTTTCTTCGCCCAGGCTTCCCTAGACGTTCTTCCAGACGACCGCGGTGGCGCCGTCAATGTGCATAACGGTGACCTGCTCGCCCGGTTCGTACACATCGTCGTCGTTGAACGGCCGTGCCGTCCACACCTCACCGTCCAGCTTGACCTGGCCCCCGTGGCGGGCGACGCGGTCGAGAACCAGAGCGCTCTTGCCCTCGAGCGCCTTGACTCCGGTTGTCTCCGGCATGTGCGGCGTCAGGCGCCGCCTCAGCGCCGGGCGTACCAGCACCAGCAACAGCACCGACACCACCAGGAACACCGCGCCATCGGCCCAGACAGGCCAGTCGAACAACCAGTGCGCCCCCGCCGTCGCCAGCGCGCCGCCGCCGAGCATCAGCAGGGACATATCGCCGGTCAATACCTCGGCGGCCGCCAACACCAAAGCGACGATCAGCCAGATCAACGCCACGGGCATGTTGCCAGACTATCGCGTAGCCAGCCTTCGCAGCGATGAACTACTACACTGCGGCATCATGTGGTGCCCCAGTGTCTCGCTGTCGGTGTGGGCCAACGCCTGGCTCGCCGGAACGGCAGCCCCCGACGACGTGCTGGATGCGTTATCAGCTTGGGCGCCAAAACATTCCGCCACCGCCTATGACGCTGTCGCGGCCGGTCACACCGGCCTGCCGTGGCCGGATGGCGACGTTACCGGGGCGGTCACTTTGCTACAGACCCTGCGCACCGCGGCGGGACAGCGGCGGGTGCCCGAGCCGGCCATCAGCGTCGTGCTGCCGGTGCCCGGGGACGTGCGGGGACTCACTGCGGGAACCCAGTTCGGACGCGACGCGCTGGCCGCAGGCGAGGCGCTGATCGTGTCCGGTGCACGCGGCGCCGCGATCGGTGTGTTGCCTGAATTCCATTACGATGAAGCGGAATCGGAGCCCGACGAGGCCACTGAGCCGGGCGCGCTGGCGTGGACCGTGTATTCGCTACCGTCGGTCCCGGTCTCGGTTCACGTGGACCTGGGCGAGGCCGAGCACGCGCTGCGCTCGGCCGTGCGATCGGCCGCGGACACGCTCGGCGCGACCGGGTTCGGCTACGGCGGCGCCGACGTCGCCGACCCGCGTGGCCTCGTCGAGCAGGTACTCGAGTCGACGCGGCGGCACCGGGCCCCCGACGACGCCCCGCCGCGCGCGCTGCGGGTGCTGGAGAACGCCGCCCACGTCGACGCGATCATCACCGTCAGCTCCGGCCTGACGCCGATCGGCACGCAGTCGGCATCAGAGGCGCAGATCGCCGACGAAGCACTGCGGCCGCTGAGCGCTGTGGTGCGATCGGCCCGGCTGGCCGCCGTAAGCGCAATCCTTCACTCTGCCTGGCGCCGCTAGCTGGCGTTGCCAACGTTGTTTCTGCTCAAGGCAATTCGCCATTGCGCAACTTCCAGCTGTGGCGGTCTGCCGGCGCCCGGCCCGGCGGCTGCGCCGCCGGCGGTGGCGGCGTGATGGGCGGTATCGCTAGCTCAACGGTTTCGCCCGCGGTGAGCCGGGCCGGCTGCCCGTGGTGGACGATGTCGAGCGGCGGCCCGTCGGCCACGCTGTATCGCACGCGGTCGTGGCTGATCTCGACACACACGCGCTGCGCGCGAAGAAAGAGATTGAACGAGAGGCGGGTGATCGCCTCGGGCAGCCGGGGCCGGAACACCAGTCGTCCGTCGTCGTGGTGGCGCAGCCCGCCGAAGCCTTCGACGAGGGCGATCCAGGTGCCGGCCAGTGAGGCGATGTGCACGCCGTCGCGGGTGTTGTGTTCCAGGTTGTCCAAGTCCATCAGCGCCGCTTCGCCGAGGTAGTCGTACGCCAGGCCGAGATGGCCCACCTCGGCGGCCATCACCGACTGGGTGCACGCCGACAGCGAGGAGTCGCGGACGGTGAGCCGTTCGTAGTAGGCGAAGTTGCGGGCTTTCTGCTCGTCGGTGAAAGCGTCGCCGCGCAAGTGCATGGCCAGCACCAGGTCGGCCTGTTTGACGACTTGGCGGCGATACAGGTTGAAGTACGGAAAATGCAGCAGCAGCGGATATTGGTCCGCCCGCGTGCCGGGGAAGTCCCACTCCTGGTGAGCGGTGAAGTTGTCCGCCTGGGGATGCACGCCCAGCGCGTCGTCATATGGCACGTACATGGCGTCGGCCGCGTCGCGCCAGGTGGCGGTTTCCTCCTCGTCGACACCGAGCGCGCGGACGCGGTCGGGGAATCGGGCGGCCAGCTCGGCGGCGGCGCGCAGGTTCTGCTGGGCCATCAAGTTGGTGTAGACGTTGTTGTCGGCCAGCGCGCTGTACTCGTCGGGACCGGTGACGCCATCGATGCGGAATCGGCCGGCACTGTCGTGGTGTCCCAGGCTGCGCCAGAGCCGGGCGGTGTGCACCAGCAGGTCCACGCCGACCGTCTGCTCGAACTGGTCGTCGCCGGTGACCCGGAGATAGCGGATGACGGCGTCGGCGATGTCGGCGTTGATGTGAACGGCTGCGGTGCTGGCCGGCCAGTACCCGGAGCATTCCTGCCCGGCGATGGTGCGCCACGGGAACGCGGCGCCCTCGAGCCCGAGTTGGGCGGCCCGCTGCACAGCGGCCGGCAGTGTGGAGTGGCGCCAGCGCAGCGCGTGTGCCGCCGCTTCGGGGTAGGTGTACGTGAGCACCGGCAGCACAAAGGTTTCTGTGTCCCAGAACGTGTGCCCGTTGTATCCCGGGCCGGTGAGGCCTTTGGCGGGGATCGCCCGGCCCTCGGCCCGGGCGCCGGCCTGCAGCACCTGAAACAGGGCGAACCGTACGGCCTGCTGGATCTCGGCGTCGCCGTCGAGTTCGACGTCGGAGCGGTCCCAGAACCGGTTGAGGAAGTCGGCCTGCTCCTCCAACATCCCCTTCCATCCGGTGGCCCGCGCGGCCGTCAGTGCCGCGGCCACCTGGGCGCGCAGCCCGGGCACAGACCGCGTGCCCGACCAGCCGTAGGCGACGAACTTGACCAGCGACAGCCGCTCGCGCGGCTGCAGATCTGCGGTGAACGTGACGCGGGCCAGGTCCGGATAGCTTTCGCAGGCACTTTGCACCGACGGCCCCGAGACCTCGTGATCCATCGCGCACGCCGTCCTCAGCCCGCTGTGCTCGGTGCGATGCAGCAGCTCGGCCCACAGCTCGTGGCAGGAGTTCGCCTCCGAAACCAGGGGCGCGGGAAGGAAATCCGCGCCCCTGGGGTCGCTACCGGGCGCCGGCTGGGGCTCGTTGGCGACAAGCTCGGATTGCACGACCACACTGGCCGGTCCGTCGAGCGCCTCGACGTCGTAGGCGACGGCGGCCACCGCCCGCTGCACCAGCGATACCAGTCGCACAGAGCTGACCCGAACCGTGCGGCCGGTGGGCGAGGTCCACTCGACCCGGCGCCGCAGCACCCCCGCCCGCAGGTCAAGCTCGTGCACGTGGCTGTGCAGCTCTCCATAGCGGACATCGAACGGCTCGTCGTCGACCAGCAGCCGGATCAGCTTGCCGTTGGTGACGTTGATGACCGTCTGCCCGGCTTCGGGATACCCGTAGCCCGCCTCGCCGTAGGGCAACGGGTGCTGCTCCCACACCCCGTTGAGATAGCAACCCGGCAGCACGTTGGGTTCGCCTTCGTCGAGGTTGGCGCGCCACCCGAGGTGACCGTTCGACAACGCCAGCACCGACTCGATCTGGGCCAGCACGTCCAGGTCGAGGCTCGTGACACGAACAGACCAGGGTTCGACAGCGAAGTGGGGATGCAGAATCATTGCGGTTCAAGCAGTTCGGAGAGATCGTCGACCACCACGTCGGCCCCGTGCTGACGCAGCGCGTCGGCCTGGTCGGCCCGGTCCACGCCCACCACCAGCCCGAAGTGCCCGGCCCGTCCCGCCTCGACGCCGGCCAGGGCATCCTCGAACACCGCGGCATTCGCCGGCTCGACACCCAACGCGCGGGCCCCCGCCAGGAAGGTGTCGGGTGCGGGCTTGCCGCGCAGATGCTCACGCTCGGCAACCACCCCGTCGATGCGCGCGTCGAAGAGATCCTCAATACCCGCGGCCACCAACACATCCCGGCAGTTGGCACTCGACGACACCACCGCGCGGGCCAGGCCCGCATCGCGCACCGCGCGCACGTACCTGACGGATCCCGGAAACGCCTCAACGCCGTCGCGATGGATCATCCGCAACACGATGTCATTCTTTCTGGTGCCCAGGCCATGCACGGTGTCCGCCTCGGGCGGATCGTCCGGGGAGCCCTCGGGCAACTCGATCCCGCGGGACTGCAGAAACGATCGGGTGCCGTCGGCTCGAGGCTTGCCGTCGACATACGTGTCGTAGTCGGCGACCGCATCGAACGGGACGAACGTCGTACCGGTCGCCTGGGCGCGTCGACGGAGGAAGTCGTCGAACATCTCCTTCCACGCGGCCGCGTGCACCTTGGCGGTCTGCGTCAATACGCCGTCGAGATCAAACAAACATGCCCGTGCCGAATCGGGAAGCCCGATGCCTGTGCCCATGAATTCGAGTGTTGCAGATTTAGCGGGCTCCTCGACAGACCGGCCGGTGAATGGGCCGGCGCCTTCAGCCGACGCTGCAGTCCGACGAGCAGGGCGCACCGTTGATGCTGAAGCCGTACGCCGGAACGGGTTCCGGACCCACCACTCTCACGGGTTCTCGGCCTTGGCGCAGCTCGTCGATCAGGTCGACGACCAGGCGGGCGAACCTCGGGTCGGCGTTGGGTGTCGACGCCCGCGCGAACGCAATGCCGGCAGCCTCGGCCTGCTGCCGCAGCTCGCGGTCGAGGTCCCACACCACCTCCATGTGGTCGGCGACGAAGCCGATCGGGCAGACGATCACCGCGGGAACACCCTCCGCACCCAGCTTGGTCAGATGAGCGGCGACGTCGGGCTCCAGCCACGGCACCTGCGGCGGCCCCGACCGTGACTGCCACACCTGGTCGTAATCGGCATAGCCCGCAGCGTCGGCCACCAACCGCGATGCGTAACCCACCTGCCGGCTGTACAGGTCCGGCCCGCACCGCGACTCGGCCCGCAACGGAATCGAATGCGCGGTGAAAACCAGCCGGGCGTCAGGGCACAGCTCCTCCGGCAGCGTTGCCGCCGCCGCCCCGATCGCGTCGTCGAACATCTCCACGAACAGCGGGTGATCGAAGAATTGCCGTAGCTTCACCAGCTCCGGCGCGTCCTCGCCGATGGCCCGCCGCGCCCGCGCGATGTCCTCGAGATACTGCACGCAGCCCGAATAGCCGCCCCACGCCGAGGTGGTGAAAACCGCCGCGCGCCGCACCCCGTCGTCACGCATCGCCGCGACGGCATCCTCGACGTACGGCGCCCAGTTGCGGTTACCGAAATACACCGGCAGCTCGCGACCGCGCGCACCGAGCTCGAGCCGGATCTGCTCGATCAGCGCCCGATTGACGCCGTTGATCGGCGACACCCCGCCGAAATGCATGTAGTGCTCGGCGACGTCCGCGAGCCGTTCCGGCGGTACCCCGCGGGAACGGGTGACGTTCGCCAAGAACGGGAGGACGTCGCCGGGACCTTCCGGACCGCCGAACGACAACAGCAGAACGGCGTCGAACATCAATGTTCCTCGCGCAGGTGCTCGTCAGTCTCCATGCCGTGCAGGCCAGTTCACTAGAGCAGCTGGGTGTGCGCGCCGCCGTCGGCGTAGATGATCGACCCGGTGGTGGCCGGCAGCCAGTCCGACAGCAGCGCGCACACCGTCTTGGCCACCGGCTCGGCGTCCTTCATGTCCCAACCGATCGGCGCGCGCTGGTCCCAGCCCTGTTCGAGCAGCTGCATCTGATCGCTGATTCCAGCGATGCCGGCGCCCACGATCGCGCTCATCGCCAGTGTTCGAATCGGCCCGGCCGCAACGAGATTCGATCGCACACCGTGTGGACCGGCTTCCCGCGCCACAAACCGGTTCACCGATTCCAGCGCGCTCTTGGCCACGGTCATCCAGTTGTAGAACGGCATCGCACGGGTGGGGTCGAAGTCCATCCCGACGAATGCGCCGCCGCGGCTCATGATCGGCAGCAGCGCCTTGGCCAGCGACGCGTACGAGTACGCGGAGATGTGAATTCCCTTGGCCACATCCTCGAACGGCGCGTCGAGGAACGGGAATTCGCCCATGCCGCTGCGCGGCATGAAACCGATGGAGTGCACGACGCCGTCGAGCTTGTGGCCCTCGCCGATCACTTCCGTCACCCGATCGGCCAGCGTGTTGAGGTGCTCGTCGTTCTGCACGTCGAGCTCCAGCAGCGGCGCCTTTTGCGGCAGCCGGTCGACGATGCGGCCGATCAGCCGCATCCGGTCGAAACCGGTGAGCACCAGCTCGGCGCCGGCCTCTTGGGCCACCCGCGCGATGTGGAACGCGATCGACGAGTCGGTGATGATCCCAGTGACCAGGATCCGTTTGCCTTCGAGCAGTCCTGTCATGTCCGTCCTTGAGTTTTCCGGGGGGATCGTTCGGCCTGTCAGTGGCCCATGCCGAGGCCGCCGTCGACCGGGATCACCGCGCCGGAGACGTACCCGGCGTCCTCGGATGCGAGGAAGCTGATCACGCCGGCAACTTCCTCGGTGGTGCCGACCCGCTGCAGCGGGATTGCCTGCAGCGCGGTTTCCTGCTGCTTGTCGGTCAGCGCCCGGGTCATGTCGGTGTCGATGAAACCCGGCGCAACGACGTTGGCGGTGATCGATCGCGACCCGAGCTCGCGAGTCAGCGAGCGAGCCAGCCCCACGAGCCCGGCCTTGGACGCGGAGTAGTTCGCCTGCCCCGGAATGCCCGACAACCCGGCGACGGAACCCATGAAGATGAACCGGCCGAACCGCTTCTTGATCATGTTGCGCGACGCCCGCTTGGCCACCCGGAACACGCCCGTCAGATTCGCGTCGAGGACCTTCTGGAACTGCTCCTCGCTCATCCGCATGATCAGCATGTCCGCGTTGATGCCAGCGTTGGCCACCAGCACCTCGACCGGGCCCTGGCGCTCCTCGACGGCCGTGAACGCGGCCTGGACGGCGTCGTTGTCGGTGACGTCACACTCGACGCCGAACAGCTCGTCGGGCGCACCGGAGCCGCGGTGGGTGACCGCCACCTTGTGCCCATCGGCGGCCAGGCGGCGGGCCACCGCCAGGCCGATGCCGCGGTTACCACCGGTGACCAGCACCGATCGGGACACAAACGGCGGACGGCCCCATTGGTTCGACGGGTCGGAAACGCTGGTGGGGTCGGCAACGGTGTCGGTCATGCCGCCAACTTAACGCCTTACCTGCACCCGAACCGAATCGGCCGGCCTGCGGCGATGGGCACTACGTGGGCAGTCTCCGGTTGATCAGCAGGGCGGCCAGCGCTGCGCAGGCCAGCAACAGTGAGCCGAGCCGCAGCCAGCCCACGCTGGCGTCACCCTTGATCGTCTCGTAGCCGATCTGCTGCTGCAGCGTGCCGTAGACCTGTCTGAGCTCGGCGACGTTGGATGCGCTGTAGGCGGTGCCACCGGACAGCTCGGCGACCTTCTTCAGCGTCTCGTCATCCACCGGCACGGGCTGGCGCTGGTCGTTGATGTCGACGTACCCGTACGGCGTGCCGAACGAGATCGTCGAGATCGGCACCCCCTGGTCCTTGGCGGTGCGGGCGGCGGTGAACGCGCCCTTCGGGTTGTCCGGGTTCGTCGGCACCGTCTCCTTGCCGTCGGAGAACAGCACGATCCGGGCCGGCGGCGGGGTGTCACCGCCGCCGATCACCGCGCCGACCGTCGCGATCGCCTGCAGCGCGGTGAAGATGCCTTCGCCGGTGGCCGTGCGGTCCGCCAGCTGCAGCTTGTCGATCGCGCGCTTGGTGGCATCGCGGTTCGTCGTCGGCGAGACCAATACCGTCGCGGTTCCCGCATAGGCGATCAGACCCATGTTGATGCCGGGCGTCAGCTCATCGGCGAACTGCTTGGCGGCGTCTTGCGCGGCGCCAAGCCGGTTCGGCTGCACGTCGGTGGCCCGCATTGACTGCGACACGTCGATCACCAGCATCACCACCGCGCGGTTGCGGGGGATCCGCACATCGTGGGTGGGACCGGCCATCGCGATCGTGAACAACAGCAGCGACAGCACCAACAGGATCGCGGGCAGGTGCCGCCACTTGCTGGGACGCTGCGGCGCAACGCTTTCCAGCAGCTCCATGTTGGCGAAGCGCAAGACTCGCCGCTGGCGCGCAAGCTGGACGACGATGTAAAGCGCGATCAGGCCGAGGATGACGAACAGGAAGAGGAACAACCACGGGTGCGTGAATCCCGACAGCGACATCGCGCCCAGCAGCGGCAGGCTCATGCATCTCCGGCGGGCCGCAGCAAAGCGACGGGGGAAGAAATTCCGAAGCGTGTCATTTCACGCATGTCATTCGCCGATGTCATTTCAGTCGTGTCATTTCACCGATGTGGTTTGTCTACCGGCGCCCGGCCAGTGCGCCACGGCGCCTGTTGGCGACGAACCGGACGACGTCGCCGATCCAGTCCCGATCCGTGCGCAGCGTCAGCAACGGGGCGTCGCACCGCCGTAACGTGCGGGCCACCTCGGCGCGGTGCGCGGCCGCGGCCCTTTCGAAGTCGTCACGCAACTGCGTGTCGATGGTGAATTCCCGCACCACACCGGATTCGGCGTCCTGCAGGATCACGTCGCCGACGTCGGGCAGCTCGACGTCGCGCGGGTCGATCACCTCGATGCCCAGCACCTCGTGGCGCCCGGCGATGGCCCGCAGCGGCCGCATCCAGTTGATCGGCCCGAGGAAGTCGCTGATGATCACCGCCATGCCGCGGCGGCGCTCCGGCCGGCGCAGCGCGTCGATCGCGGTGGCCAGGTCGCCGCGCACACCCACCGGCGCCTTGGGTGAGGTCGCGATCGCACGCAACAGCGTGTGCTCATGCATCCGACCGGACCGCGCGGGGACGCGAATAATCTTCTCGCCGTTGGCAATCAGCGCGCCAAGGCGGTTGCCGCCACCGCTGTTGAGGAACGCGATCGCCGCCGCGGCCGCGACCGCGAGGTCGCGCTTCTCGCAGCCGGTGGTGCCGAAGTCCAGGCTGGCCGACATGTCGACGACCAGCCAGGTTTCCAACTCACGGTCGGCGATCATCTGCCGCACGTGCGGGGTGGTCGTGCGCGCCGTCACCGACCAATCCATGCGCCGCACGTCGTCGCCGGGCTGATAGATCCGCGACTCCCCCGGCTCCGAACCGGGTCCCGGGATCAGACCGAGGTGGTCGCCGTGCAGCACCCCGTCGAGCTTGCGCCGAACCGTCAGCTCCAGCTTGCGCAGCGCCGCCGACAGTTCCGGGTCGCGGATCTGTCCGCGCTGCAACGACGGAAGGTCGACCGTCGGCCCGTTGGGGCGCGTCACCGACCGCTAGCCGCTGCCGCCGCGGCGGGCATCACCGGCGGCACCGAATGTCCTTGCTGCGGAACGGCATTTACCTGCGGCAAGGCAACCGTCTGCATGATGCGGTTGATCACGGTCTCTGCCGAGATCTCATCGGCCAGCGCGTCGTAGGTGAGCACCAACCGGTGGCGCAGCACGTCGGGCATCACCTCGATGACGTCCTGCGGGATCACGTAGTCGCGACCGCGGACCAGGGCCAGCGCCCGGGCAGCGGCGATGATCCCCAGCGAGGCGCGCGGCGATGCACCGTAGGCGACCCAGGCGCGGACGTCGGGCATGCCGAACTGTTCCGGGCGACGGGTCGCGGTCACCGCGCGGACGACATAGTCGACCAGCGCGTGATGCACGAAGTTGTTGGTGGCCACGTCCTGCAACCGGAGCAGGTCGCCCGGGGCGAGAATCTGCTTGGGCTCCGGCGGCGTGACGCCCATCCGGTAGACGATCTCGCGCTCTTCCTCGGGCGTCGGGTAGTCGATGTTGATCTTGAACAGGAAGCGGTCGCGCTGGGCCTCGGGAAGCGCGTAAACGCCTTCCTGCTCGATCGGGTTCTGGGTGGCCATGACCAGGAACGGCTTGGGCATCGGGAACGTCTTGCCGCCGATCGACACGTGCCGTTCGGCCATCACCTCGAGCAGCGCCGACTGCACCTTGGCGGGGGCGCGGTTGATCTCGTCGGCGAGGATGAAGTTGGCCACCACCGGGCCGAGCTCGATGTCGAACTCCTCCTTGCCCTGCCGGTAGATCCGGGTGCCGACGATGTCGGTGGGCACCAGGTCAGGCGTGAACTGGATGCGGGCGAACGTGCCGCCGACCACCCGGGCGAACGTCTCGACGGCCAGGGTCTTGGCCACGCCGGGCACGCCCTCGAGCAGCACGTGCCCCTTGGCCAGCAGTCCGACCAGCATCCGCTCGACTAGCTGGTCCTGGCCGACGATGATCCGCTTGACCTCGTAGATGGCACGCTCGAGTGTGTGCACCTCGCCGGACAGCCCGCCGTTGTTGCCCGAGGGCTGCGGCGGCGCGGCGTGGGCACCCGGGGGACCCGGGTAACCGGGTCCCCCACCTGGCCCCGAAAAGCTTCCGGCGCCCTGCGGCGGCCCACTTGCTGACGTCATCGAGGATCCTCCCACGGAGTTGTCAGGACATGTCCGTCGTCAACTATTCCAGGCACTGGAGAATCCGTCGACGTAGGTTCGCTGGCAAGCCGCTGGGCGGGACGCGTCAGCTCTCGATGATCCGGGTCAGGTACGGCGTCATTCCGGGGGTCCGGACCGGGCTGACGGTGACTTTGCCGACCAGCGACGACGCCTCCAGCATCTGCCCATTGCCCAGGTACATCGTGACGTGCTGGCTGCCGCCCGGCCCGTAGAAGATCAGGTCACCCCGCTTGGCTTGCGCCGGTGGGATGTGCCGCCCAGCGTTGTACTGGTCACCGGAGAATCGCGGGATCAGCACGCCGACGCCGGCGAACATGTAGCGCATCAGCCCCGAGCAGTCGAAGCCAACCGTGCCCGCGCCGTCGTCGATGCCGGCGGTGGGGCCGGTCAGGCTGCCGCCGCCCCAGGAATACGGGACGCCCATCTGGGATGCGCCACGCCGAATCACATACTCGATCGCCTGCTTGCCGTATACCCGGCCGCCCGCGGCGACGTTGGCGTTGTTGGGGATGATCCCGAGGCTGCCGAGGAACTTGCGGCCGAGGTCGAGCGTGGTCTGGGTGGCGATGTTGGTGGCCTGCAGCGACGCGTTGGCGATCGCGACCGGATCACCCGGCGCGCCGGCGCTGGCAATCTTCGGCAGCGTCGGGTCCCACTGGCCGTCGTCATCGGCCATCGCCGGTGTGGCAAGTCCGAGCAGCAATGCGGCGGCGACCAGCAGGGCCACCGCAATTCTATTATGGCGCATAACAATTCACCCCCTGGTCAGTACTCGATGTAGCGGACGACGTAAGGCGTCATCCCGCTGGTGCGGACCGGCGAGATCTTCACCGTCGACCCCGTGTACGGGGCCTCCAGCATCTGGCCGTTGCCGAGATAGAGCGTCACGTGTTGGCTGCCGCCGGGGCCGTAGAAGATCACGTCGCCGCGGCGCGCCAGGGCCGCCGGGATTTTGCGGCCCATGTTGTACTGCGATCCCGAGTAGTGCGGCAGCTGGATGCCGACGCCGGCGAACGCGTAGAGGATCAGCCCGGAACAGTCGAAGCCGACCGTGCCGGCTCCGTCGTCGATCCCGCGGCTCGGGCCGGCCGCGGTCCCGCCACCCCACGAGTACGGGACGCCCATCTGGGACATCGCCCGGCGGATGACGTATTCGGAGGCCTGCCTGCCGTAGACGCGAGGAATCGCACCGTTGGTGAAGCCGCTCGGCGTGGGCAGAATGCCGACCATGCGCAGGAAGTTGCGGCCCATGTTCGCGGTGACCTGCGCCGACGTGGCCGAGATGCCCAGTACGGAGTTGACGATCGCGATCGGGTCACCGGGAACGTTCGCGCTCGGCACCGCGGGCAGCGTGGGGTCCCACTGGGTGTCCCAGGCCTTGGCGTCGGCCGTCGGCGGTGGCGCGGGCGTACCCGGCGCCGCTTGCGGATTACCCCAGCGATCCGTGCTCCCCGAACTGTGCGCCGCCGACGTCGACCACTGCGCCTTGGCAGCGTCGAGTCGGGCCTGCGCGGCGTTGCGCTGCGCGGCCAACCGGTTGATCTCGGCCTGCTGGGCGCCGAACTGCTTCTGCGCATCGACGAGCGCTGCCACCGCATCGTCCTGACTGCGTTGCGCGTCGGCGACGGCCGTGTCGGCCCTCTGCTGGGCGGCCCTGGCGGCCGACTCCTTGTTCGCCTGCGCCGTGCGGGCCCGCAGCAGGTCGGTCATGACCTGCTGGGAGCTGATGGTCAGGGCTTGACCGGTCGACGCAGTCGAGATCACGTCATCGGGGTTTTTGGCGGTCAGATACGAGGCCGACGGGCCATTGACATACGTGGCGGCGGCGAAGGTGTTGAAACGACGCTGGGCTTCGGCGATCGCGGCGTTGGCGTCCGCGACGGCGCGCTGACTGGAGTCGACGTCCTGCTTGGCCGCATCGGCGGCATCGCGCGCGGTCTGCACGTCGGCGATGGCCTTGTTGACGCTCTCCTGGCGGGTCTGCACCGCCGCGCCGATGTCCTGCAATTTCTGGTTCGCGTCGGCGACCTGTGCAATGAGCGCGGCCACCGAGTTGGGGTCGGCTGGCCGTGGCTCACCGGCCGCCAGGCCGGGCGTGCCGAGCAGCATCCCGACAACCAGCGTCACCACCCACGCCGACCCGCCGCTGCGTCTCATTCGACTCAGGTCTCCTACGGCTCAAATGCGAACGTACCCAGCAGTTACTGGAGACACTTCTACAACAGAAGGCGCCATACGCACCGTACGTCACATCTGACCCTAAAGAAACTTTAGTCACAAACTACAGCGCTGTAATTAAATGGAGCGTGACCGAATAGTGACCCGGCCGGTATTAAGGCGCGCCGAGGCGCCTCGGAAAGAGTTAGCTGACGGCGTCAGCGCGAGCGTCAGGGGCGCCGGTGCGTTTGCTACGGACCTGTAGTAAACGCGTGACGACCGTTGCCGCCGCGACGGCGATAACGAGCACGATCGTCAATGCGGTCCACGGAAAATGCGGCGTCGTCAACTCGCCGACGAAATTCTGCGCCGACTGCACCGAATTGCCGGTTTTCGCGATGTCCTGGCCGGCCTCGAGGGTGACGCGGTCGAAAACCGGGCTGTACGTACCCGCCCAGGTCGGAGATATCGCCAACACTGTCGAGCCGGGGTAGGCGTATCCGACTTCGGTCGCGATGTCGCGCAGCGGGGTGTCGATAGGCGGGTTCTGGTCGATCACGACGATCTTGAGGTCGATGCCCTTCGTCTTCGCGTCGGCCACCACCTGACGCAGCGCAGGCAGATCTTGGGGCGACGCGCTGACACCGTCCTGGCCGACATCGGCCTTGATCTTGTTGATGTCGACGCCGGGAGGAATGTAGGCGGGCAGGAAGCGAATCGTCTGGGGCCCGGCCAACCCGTGCATGCTGCCGCCTTCCGGTCTGAAGCTTCTAGGGGCACTTCCCCACTTCCAGGGGCACGGTACGCGATCGTGCGGGGTCTGCCGCGGAACGGCACCGCGCGGGTGATATAGGACAAGCGTACTGTTAGAATGAAAGGGTCGGCGGCACGGCCCGTCGCCGATCGACAACTTAACGGGGAGTAGATGTGACCAGCACAGAATCGGTGAATTCGTTCGGAGCCCGCGACACCCTGCAAGTTGGCGACAACAGTTATCAGATCTACCGCCTCGATGCGGTCCCCGGAACCGAGAAACTCCCCTACAGCCTCAAGGTGCTGGCAGAAAATCTGCTGCGTAACGAGGACGGCTCCAACATCACCAAGGAGCACATCGAGGCCATCGCGAGCTGGGACCCGTCTGCTGATCCGAGCATCGAGATCCAGTTCACGCCCGCCCGGGTGATCATGCAGGACTTCACCGGTGTGCCGTGCATCGTCGACCTGGCAACGATGCGCGAGGCGGTGGGCAACCTCGGCGGCGACCCCGACAAGGTGAACCCGCTGGCGCCGGCCGACCTGGTGATCGACCACTCGGTGATCGCCGATCTGTTCGGCCGCGCAGACGCGTTCGAGCGCAACGTCGAGTTCGAGTACCAGCGCAACGGCGAGCGCTACCAGTTTTTGCGCTGGGGCCAGGGCGCATTCGATAACTTCAAGGTGGTGCCGCCCGGCACCGGCATTGTGCACCAGGTGAACATCGAATACCTCGCCAGTGTCGTGATGGACCGCGATGGGGTCGCTTACCCCGACACCTGCGTGGGTACCGACTCGCACACCACGATGGTCAACGGGCTGGGTGTACTGGGCTGGGGCGTCGGCGGCATCGAGGCCGAGGCCGCGATGCTGGGTCAGCCGGTGTCGATGTTGATACCGCGGGTTGTCGGCTTCAAGCTCAGCGGTGAGATCCTGCCCGGCGTGACGGCCACCGACGTCGTGCTCACCGTGACCGAAATGCTCCGCAAGCACGGCGTCGTCGGCAAGTTCGTCGAGTTCTACGGCGAAGGCGTCGCCGAGGTGCCGCTGGCCAACCGCGCCACTCTGGGCAACATGAGCCCCGAATTCGGTTCCACCGCGGCGATTTTCCCGGTCGACGAGGTCACCCTCGACTACCTGCGGATGACCGGCCGTAGCGACGACCAGGTGGCGCTTGTCGAGGCGTACACCAAGGCTGAGGGCATGTGGCACGACCCGCAGCACGAGCCCAAGTTCTCCGAATACCTCGAGCTCGACCTGTCCGACGTGGTGCCGTCGATCGCCGGCCCGAAGCGCCCCCAGGACCGGATCGCGCTCAGCGATGCAAAGTCAGCCTTCCGCAAGGACATTCACAACTACGTCGTGGAGCACCTGCCGGCGGAGTGCACCAAGCTCGACGAGGCGGTCGACGAGTCGTTCCCGGCCAGCGACTCGGTGGCGCTGTCGTTCGCGGATGACGACACGGTCGATGTCCGCTCGGCGGCCAACAACGCCGAGGGGCGGCCGACCAACCCGGTCACATTGAAATCCGACGGTCGCGGCGAGTTCGTGCTCGACCACGGCGCGGTGGTGATCGCGGCCGTCACGTCGTGCACGAACACCTCCAACCCCCAAGTCATGCTCGGCGCGGCGCTGCTGGCCAAGAACGCGGTCGAAAAAGGTCTGAGCTCCAAGCCGTGGGTCAAGACGTCGATGGCACCGGGATCTCAGGTGGTCAGCGACTACTACGACAAGGCGGGGCTGTGGCCGTATCTGGAGAAGCTCGGCTTCTACCTCGTCGGCTATGGCTGCACGACCTGCATCGGCAACTCGGGCCCGCTGCCCGATGAGATCTCAAAGGCGGTCAACGACAACGACCTTTCGGTCACCGCCGTGCTGTCGGGCAACCGCAACTTCGAGGGCCGCATCAACCCCGACGTGAAGATGAACTACCTCGCGTCGCCGCCGCTGGTGATCGCCTACGCGTTGGCCGGCACGATGGACTTCGACTTCGAGCACGACTCGCTGGGCACCGGCGAAGACGGAAACGACGTGTTCTTGCGCGACATCTGGCCGTCGCAGAAGGACATCGCCGACACCATCGCGTCGTCGATCAATAAGGAGATGTTCGTCAAGAACTACGCCGACGTGTTCAAGGGCGACGACCGCTGGCGTAACCTGCCGACCCCGAGCGGCAAGACGTTTGAGTGGGACCCGGAGTCGACGTACGTGCGCAAGCCACCGTACTTCGACGGGATGCCCGCGGAGCCGGAGCCGGTTTCGGACATCACCGGGGCGCGGGTGCTGGCGCTGCTCGGCGATTCGGTGACGACCGACCACATTTCGCCGGCGGGCAGCATCAAGCCGGGAACCCCGGCGGCGCAGTACCTCGACGAGCACGGTGTGGACCGCAAGGACTACAACTCCTACGGTTCGCGCCGCGGCAACCACGAGGTGATGATCCGCGGGACCTTCGCCAACATCCGGCTGCGCAATCTCTTGCTCGATGATGTCGCCGGCGGTTACACGCGCGACTTCACCCGGGACGGCGGCCCTCAGGCGTTCATCTACGACGCGGCGCAAAACTATGCCGCGCAAAACATTCCGCTGGTTGTCTTGGGCGGCAAGGAGTACGGCTCGGGGTCGTCACGCGACTGGGCCGCCAAGGGCACCCGGTTGCTGGGCGTCAAGGCAGTGATCGCCGAGTCGTTCGAGCGCATCCACCGCTCCAACCTGATCGGCATGGGCGTCATCCCGCTGCAGTTTCCGGAGGGCGAGTCGGCGACGTCGCTGAAGCTGGACGGCACGGAGGCATACGACATCACCGGCATCGAGCAGCTCAACGGCGGCAAGACGCCGAGGACGGTGCATGTCAAGGCGACGAAGCAAAACGGTCACGCCGTGGAATTCGACGCGGTCGTGCGCATCGACACCCCGGGCGAGGCCGACTACTACCGCAACGGCGGGATCCTGCAGTACGTGCTTCGCAACATGCTGAGGCCCTGACCGGACGCCGGGCGCCGACATGCCGAGAGTCAGCGAGGACCATCTGGCTGCCCGCCGCCGCCAGATCCTGGACGGCGCCAGGCGGTGTTTCGCCAAGTACGGCTATGACCGTGCGACGGTGCGCCGCCTGGAGCAGACGATCGGGCTGTCGCGGGGTGCGATCTTCCACCACTTCCGTGACAAGGACACACTGTTCTTCGAACTCGCACACGAAGACGCCGAACGGATGGCAGACGTCGCGTCGCGCGAGGGCGTGATCCAGGTGATGCGTGACATGCTGGCAGCGCCGGATCAGTTCGACTGGCTGGCAACCCGGTTGGAGATTGCCCGGAAACTTCGCAACGACCCGGCGTTTCACCGCGGCTGGTCGGAGCGGTCGGTGGAGCTGTCGGAGGCGACGGCCGATCGGCTGCGGCGGCAGAAGGAAGCGGGGCGGTTGCGCGACGACGTGCCGGCCGACGTGCTGCAGACCTACCTCGATCTGGTGCTCGACGGCCTGGTGGCGCGGTTGGCGTCCGGCGACGACCCGGCGCGGCTGTCTGCCGTGCTGGACCTTGTGGAGGCCTCGGTACGGCAGCGATGAGCGCTCGCGCGCGAAGCAGCCGGCCGCATTAGCCGCTGCGGCGGCTAGCGAACGCGCCGGTGGCCGGTATGATTTGGGCCGCCGCGGCTGCGCATCGTCGTACCCGACTCGCGCAGCAGACTGTGGACCGATCCATAGGAGCGGCCGGTGGAAGCAACCAGCGTCCTGATGCTGGCGCCCGACTCATAAGCACTTCGCAGCTCGTGCAACAACTCGTCGCGAGCCTTGTCCGGCTTCCTCATCGACATCTCCCCGCTGTAGATGACCCCCACTACTCGAGGGTAAGAAAATCGCCGCGCCTGTGAGGGAAAATGGCTGAAATCTCTTGGGACAGCGATCAGGCGAGCTCGATCAGGTCCCGGTATTCCTCGGACCAGTAGTCCTCTGTGCCGTCGGGCAGCAGCACCACCCGCTCCGGGTTGAGCGCTTCGGCGGCGCCGGGATCGTGGGTGACCAGCACCACGGCCCCTACATAGCTGCGCAGCGCGTCGAGGACCTGCTCGCGCGATGCGGGGTCGAGATTGTTGGTCGGCTCATCCAACAGCAGCACGTTGGCCGTCGAGGCGACGAGGCCCGCCAACGCAAGCCGGGTCTTCTCGCCGCCCGACAGCGTGCCGGCGGGCTGGTCGAGCTGTGGCCCGCTGAACATGAACGCGCCGAGCAGCCCACGCAGGTCCTGTTCGCCGCTGTCAGGCGCGGCATGACGGATGTTCTGCCACACCGTCGCGGCATCGTCGAGTGTGTCGTGCTCCTGCGCGAAGTAGCCGATCTTGCAACCGTGTCCAGGCTCCAGCACGCCGGTATCGGCAGTTTCGACGCCGGCCAGCAACCTCAGCAACGTCGTCTTGCCCGCGCCGTTGAGACCGAGGACCACCACCCGTGAGCCGCGGTCGATGGCCAGGTCGACGCCGCTGAACACCTCCAGCGAGCCGTAGGTCTTGGTCAGCCCCTTGGCGACAAGCGGCGTGCGTCCGCATGGCGCCGGCGTCGGGAACTTGATCCGCGCCACCTTGTCGGCGACGCGTTCCTCCTCCAAGCCGGCTATCATTCGGTCGGCGCGGCGCAACATGTTCTGGGCCGCAACGGCTTTCGTGGCCTTAGCGCCCAGCTTGGCGGCCTGCGCCCGCAACGCCGCGGCTTTGCGTTCGGCGTTGGCACGCTCCCGGCGCCGACGCTGCGCGTCGGTGGCGCGTGCGTCGAGGTACTTCTGCCAGGTCATGTTGTAGACGTCCACCTCGCCGCGCACCGCATCGAGAAACCACACACGGTTGACCACGTCGGCGAGCAGGTCGACGTTGTGGCTGATAACGACCAGTCCCCCGGTGTGTGCTTGCAGGAAATCCCGCAGCCAGCCCAAAGAATCGGCGTCGAGGTGGTTGGTCGGTTCGTCGAGGAGCAGCGTCGTCGCGGAGCCGGCGCCGGTGTCGGACGCGGCGAACAGGATGCGGGCCAACTCGACTCGGCGCCGTTGACCGCCCGACAGCGTCCTCAGCCGCTGTGTCAGCACCCGTTCGGGCAGGCCGAGATTGGCGCAGATGCGGGCCGCCTCACTTTCGGCGACATAACCGCCGAGCGCGGCGAAGCGCTCCTCCAGTTGGCCGTAGCGGCGGACCGCGCGGTCGCGCTCGGTCTCGTCGACAACTTCGGCCATCAGTGCCTGCTGTTTCTCCAGATCGGAGAGCAGCGTGTCGAGGCCGCGCGCCGAAAGCACCCGTTCCCGGGCCAGCACATCGAGGTCGCCTTCTTTGGGATCTTGCGGGAGATAACCGATTCCACCGTTGCGAACCACCGCCCCGGCGTACGGCTCGGCCTCGCCGGCGAGGATCCGCATGGTGCTGGTCTTGCCCGCGCCGTTGCGCCCGACCAAGCCGATGCGGTCACCGGGCTGGACCCGCAAGGCCGGCCCGGGGGCGGACAGCAACGTGCGCGCGCCGGCGCGGACCTCGAGGTCCGTTGCGGTGATCACGTTCGTTGGCTCTTCGCCCGGGCGCTCATCGCGCGGTCTGGCTCCTTAGGTTTCGCGGTCGTCGGTGAATACCGGCGGACGCTTCTCGGCACGTGCGGCGACGGCCTCTTCGAAGTTCTGGGTGAGCAGGCGAACGAAGAGTTGCCCAAGACCCTCGGCCTGCATGTGCCCTTCCAGGGTACCGGCGTCCAAGCCGGTCCACAGTGTGCGCTTGGTCAACTCCACCCCGGGGCGGGAGAACGCCGCGATGCGTTCGGCCAT
Organism: uncultured Actinomycetota bacterium; assembly: GCA_963811535.1. Taxonomy (GTDB): domain Bacteria; phylum Actinomycetota; class Actinomycetes; order Mycobacteriales; family Mycobacteriaceae; genus Mycobacterium. Next base: position 1,469,622 of record CAWERF010000007.1, read on the forward strand.
TCCGTAGCACGTCTCGAGCAGGTCTTCGCCGGGCACCCGCTTCGACACGAGGCCGATGCGTTCCGCCTCGTCCGCGTCGACGTCGCGGCCGGTGAGCATCAACTCGAACGCCCGCGAAGTGCCGATCGCGCGCGGCAGCAGATAGCTGAGTCCGAGCTCGCTCGCGGTGAGGCCGTTCTTGATGCCGGCCGCGCGGAAATAGGCCTCCGACGACGCGACGCGGATGTCGCAGGCCAGCGCCAGGCACAGGCCACCGCCGATCGCAGCGCCGTTGATGGCGGCGATCACGGGCTGATGCATCCGGCGCAGCCCCAGTATCACGTCGTCGAGAACCTCCATCGACCGCAGCGCGTAGGTGGGCCGCGTCAGTCCCTCGACGTGGGGCACCGAGCCGGCCGATTTGTGGTCGGCACCGGACGAAAACCCGCGGCCCGCCCCGGTCAGCACGACGACTCGCACGTCGTTGTCGTAGGTGACCTCGTCGAGCACGCGCGCAAGCGGCACCATCACGTCGAAGGCCATCGAGTTCATCCGGTCGGGCCGGTTCAGCGTGATCAGGGCGACGTGCGCGCGGGGACGGTCCAGGCGGACGAATTCAGTTTCACGGCTCACGGGTTTGCACGCTATCGCGTGCCGCCCCTCAGACCTGGTCGGAGTTGGACTGCGCGGCGATCGCCGCCTCGACGTCGAACGCCTGGACCTGCTGAATCAGGTCCTCCAACATCGCGGGTGGCAGCGCCCCGGGCTGGTTGAACAGCAGTTTGCCCTTCTTGAACGCCATCAGCGTCGGGATGGACCGAATGTCGGCGGCAGCCGCCAGCTGCTGGTCGGCCTCGGTGTCCACCTTGGCGTGCACGATGTTGGGGTGCTGCTCGGAGGATGCCTCGAATGTCGGCGCGAACTGCCGGCATGGGCCGCACCACGAAGCCCAGAAGTCCACCAGCACGATCTCGTTGTCGTTGATGGTCTCGTTGAACGACTCGGCGGTGATGTTTCGCGTTGCCATGCACCAAACAACGAGCCCGACCGCCCCGATGTTCCCCGGCCCGTTTTGCGGTGGGCGCCGCTACGGCCGCAACTGCTTCTTCAGGACTTTGCCGGTGGGGCCGGTGGGCAGCGCGTCGACGATCCGGATCTCGCGCGGGTACTTGTAGGCCGCAAGCCGCTGCTTACAGTGCACGATGACCTCTTCTGCGGTCAGGGTCTCGCCGGGCTTGGCGACGACGAACGCGAGCACTTCCTGGCCCAGCTTGTCGTCCGGCTTGCCGATGACCGCGGCCTCCGCGATCGCCGGGTGTTCGAACAGCGTCTCCTCGATCTCCCGCGGATAGACGTTGTATCCGCCGCGGATCACGAGATCCTTCTTGCGATCGACGATGAAGAAGTATCCGTCGTCATCGCGGTAGCCCAGGTCGCCGCTGTGGAACCAGCCGTTGCGCATGGCCTCCGCGGTCGCCTCGGGCTTCTTGTAGTAGCCCTTCATCACGTTGTGCCCGCGGATGACGATCTCGCCGACGTTGTCAGGGCCGGACGCCAGCTCGTTGTCGTTTTCGTCGACCACGCGCACCTGCACGCCCCAGATCGGTTTGCCGATCGAGAGCACCTTGCGTTGTTGGGCGTTGTTGTTAAACGTCGTGGTCGACGCGGTCTCCGACAGCCCATAGCCCTCGAGGATGACCATGTTGGGGAACTTCTCCTCGAAGGCGCGAATGACCTCGCCGGGGATCGGTGCGCCGCCGGAAACACCGACCCGCAGCGCCGAGAGGTCGCGGCCGCCGGTATCGGCGTGCAACAGCGCGATGTACATGGTCGGCACGCCGGAGAAGAGGGTGCAACGGTAGCGGGCGAGTTCCTCGGTGACGGTGCCCACGTCGAACCGCGGTACCAGGACAAGCGTGCCGCCGAACCGCACGGAGACGTTGAGCACGCTGGAGAGTCCGAAGACGTGAAACATCGGCAGCACCGCCATGCCGACGTCATCGTCGCGGAAGCCGAACAGCTCGCCGGCGACCGTGCAGTTCATGAACAGCTGGAAGTGGGTCAGCTCGGCACCTTTGGGCCGACCCGTCGTGCCGCTGGTATAGATGATCACCGCCGTGTCGTCGGCGTTGGTCGGCTCGATGTCGCCTGTGTCGTCGGCGAAGTAGAGTTCATCGAAATGCTTTGTGCCGCTTGGGCGCTGATCGTTACCGGGCAGGTTGACCACGTAGGTCGTCAATGCCTCGATGTCGCGTGCCCCCAGCACCGCCTCCTCGGCGAAGGTTTCGAACGTGATCAGGAGCCGGGCGTCGGAATCCCTCAGGTGATAGCCCACTTCCGGGGCTCGCAGCAGCGGGTTCAGTGGCACCATCACGGCGCCGGCCTTGAGGATGCCGAAGTAGGCGAACAAGAAATGAGGGAGATTGGGCAATTGCACCGCGACCTTGTCTCCGCGGTTGACCCCGAGGTTCCGCAGGCTGGTGGCGACCCGACCGGAGATCTCGTCCACCTGGGCATAGCTGAAGGTCTGTCCGGCGATGTGACATAACGGCTTGTCGGGATGGGCGTTGCGTGATTCACGAAGCATGATCGCGAGGTTGAAGCTCATCGAGCGCTCCTCTCCGCTAAACCTGTGAACGTGCGGACAGAACGCGAGTGACCCTATCGACGCCGCACCGCACCGGGTAGCCGAATAGCCGAAATTGGCCTCCCATGGGTATCCGTGAAATCCCGACGCGTGGCGATGGGGTCCGCCGATTATTCCTCACAGGACGGAGGGGCATGAAGGACCGGTGGACACTGGTGGCCGGAGCCACGTTGGTGACCGTCCTGTGCCTGGCCGGATGCTCGGAGCAGCCGCAGGTGACGTCCGTACCATCCGCAAACGTCAGCATTGACCACTCCACGACCCGGGTGCACTCCCTCAATTGCAGCCAGTACCAGTGGATGTGGACGATTGACATCGGTGACGAGATTCACGGTGCCGAAGCGGTGGTGGAACTGAACGGCGACAAGGCCACCGCCAAATGGGTCAAATTTGCCGATTTCGACGGATTTACCGGCAGCGCCTGGGAAGGCGGGGTGGGCAATGCCATCGCCACCGTCGCCGGCCGCACCTACACGTTCACCGGAGGTGTGTTCGGCTACGGCCCGAACCATCCGAACAAGCCGGACACAGAAAGCTTCAAGATCGTCGCGTACTGCTGACAACCCCGAGTCGTCGAGTTGAGGCCTACGTGGCGATGTTGCCGCAGATGATCGGCTGGAAGTAAAGGGTCGGCTGACCGTTTTGTTCGATCTGGCTGGACGATCCGAGGTGCACGTTCAGATACCAGCCGGAGGCCGGCGGCGCCTGATCGACGTTCTGGACGACCGTGGTGGTCTCGGCGCTACCCGTGGGCGAGGCGACCAGATCACTGAGTGGGTACTTGACCGCGCCCTGCGCGTTGCACGTGCCCAGATGGATGTGCTGGGCGTGGCCACTCCCGGGCGCGAGGCCACTGGCCGTCGTGGTGACGGTCAAAGTCTTCTTGCCTGCGTCGTAGCTCACAGTGGCCGAACCCTGCGGCTGCTGGCCGACGGGCGCCAGGTTTAGCGTCGTCGGGGTGGCGGGGACGACGTCCCCACATGCGATCGGCGTGTACCCGAGCGCCCCAGGGCCGCCAAGCTGCGCGCCCGAAGCCAAATGTATGTTCAGCGCCGTGCCGCTGGCCAGACCGCCGGGGGCCGGCTCGGTGCTGGTAACCGTGGTGTTGATCGCCCCTCCGCCGTCGGCGGCCAGATCGGGGAACGGGACCAGCACATCGCCCGCCGTCGCGCAGCTGCCCTGATGAATGTGCATCGCGTGGCTGCTGCCCGGGGTTAAGCCCGACATCTGCAGCTTGGCGGTGACGTTCTTGGTCTGCGGATCCCAGCTGAGCGTCGCCGTGCCGGTCGGCTCGAAGGCGAGAGCGACTTTGGCCGGCGCCGCGGCGCCCGAAGTGGTGGTCGACGTCGACGGTTTCGTCGCATTCGAACTGCACGCGGCAACCAGTGCGGTGATCCCAACAGTGGCGGTGATCAACCGTGTGGAGCTCAACATGTGTGTGACGGTGTTCACGATTCTGCTCCCAGCTATGGCTTGGGGCCTGCGCTATGTTCATGCCTACCACCTCGCACGCCGCCAAACCAGGGTCAGCCGAAGCTCCATTGCGGCTGCTACTCGTCGGCGGGCGACGGTGGCTCGCACCTTGCCGGGCAAGCAGTTCGAAGTCGGGCGCGGGGTGCGACTCAAGGTCGTGGCTGCGCTGAGGCGCGCCGGCATCGCCACACCGGGCGCTCCCCCACCGACGGTCGGCGCGATCGTGCATCCGGCAACCGAAAGCGGCGCAGAGCAAGAGACAGAGGGCGCAACGCAGCGCGGGTGAGCCGGTTCCTTTGCCGGTCGAACTCGGTCAGACCGTGAAGCCGAGGGCGCGCAGCTGCTCGCGGCCGTCCTCCGTGATCTTGTCCGGGCCCCACGGCGGGTTCCAGACCCAGTTGATCCTCACGTCGTTGACGAGTCCGGCACCGATCAGCGCGGTGCGGGACTGGTCTTCGATCACGTCGGTCAGCGGGCACGCAGCCGACGTGAGCGTCATGTCGATCAGCGCAACAGTGCCCTGTTCGCCGTGTTCGACGCCGAGGTCGTAAACCAGCCCCAGGTCGACCACGTTGATGCCGAGCTCCGGGTCGACGACGTCACGCATGGCCTCCTCGACGTCGGCGAGCAGCTCGTCATCCCGCGCGGCTGTTTCGCTCATCCTCCACCTCCAGGTCTTCGCTGGCTTGTACGACAGCGTCTTTGAATGCCATCCACCCCAGCAGCGCGCATTTGACGCGTGCCGGGTATTTCGCGACGCCGGCGAACGCGATGCCGTCACCGAGCACATTCTCATCCCCCACGACCGTTCCACGCGACGACACCATCTCGATGAACGCGGCAACGGTGTCGAGGGCCTGCTGCACGCTTTGGCCGATCACCTGGTCGGTGAGCACCGACGTCGAGGCCTGACTGATCGAGCAGCCCTGACCGTCATAGCTGATATCGGTGACATGTCCACCGTCATCGGAAAGCGCCACCCGCAGCGTGACCTCATCGCCGCATGTCGGATTGCCGTGATGCACCTCGGCGACGAACGGCTCCCGCAGCCCGCGGTGGTGCGGGTGCTTGTAGTGATCGAGGATCACTTCCTGGTAGATCTGGTCGAGGCGCACCGGTTGGTCACGCCCCACCGAAGAAGTCGACGGCCCGCCGCACACCCGCCACGAGGCGGTCGACCTCGTCAAGAGTGTTGTAGACCGCGAACGACGCCCGCGCTGTGGCCGCAATGCCGAAGCGCCGATGCAGCGGCCAGGCACAGTGGTGCCCCACACGTACGGCCACCCCGTCGTCGTCGAGCACCTGGCCGACATCGTGTGCGTGAATGCCGTCGACGATGAACGACACCGGCGAGCCGCGGCCGTCGAGCGTCGTCGACCCGATGATGCGGACGCCGTCGATCGCGGCCAGCCCGTCCAGTGCGGCCGCGACGAGCTCCCGCTCGTGAGTTTCCACCGTGTCCATGCCGATGTCGCCGAGGTAGCGGGCCGCCGCGGCGAGCCCGACGACCTGCGATGTCATCGGCGTGCCGGCCTCGAACCGCTGCGGCGCGGGCGCGTACGTGGTGGCCTCCATCGTCACGGTTTCGATCATCGAACCGCCGGTGATGAATGGCGGCATCGAACCCAGCAGCTCGTGTCTCCCATAGAGAACACCAATACCGTTGGGGCCCAGCATTTTATGCCCAGAGAACGCAGCGTAGTCAACTCCGAGCCCATGGAGGTCGACAGGCTGGTGCGGCACCGACTGGCAGGCGTCGAGCACCGTCAGAGCACCCACCGCCCGCGCGCTGGCAACCAGCTCGCCGACCGCGGCGATTGCGCCGGTGACATTCGAATGGTGGCTGAAAGCAACGACTTTTACGCGCTCATCGAGCTGAAGCGAGTCAAGGTCGATGCGGCCGTCATCGGTCACGCCGTACCAGCGCAGCGTCGCGCCGGTGCGCCGGGCCAGCTCCTGCCACGGCACGAGGTTCGCGTGGTGTTCCAACTCAGTGGTCACGATCACGTCGCCGGGGCCGACGTGGCCTTCGAAACGGTTGTCGCCCAGCACGTAAGACACCAGGTTCAACGATTCGGTGGCGTTCTTGGTGAACACCAACTCGTCGGCATCGGCGCCGACGAACGCAGCGACGTCGGCGCGGCCCTGCTCGTATGCGTCGGTGGACTCCTCCATCAGCTGGTGTGCGCCACGATGCACCGCGCCGTTCGACGTAGTGAGGAAAACCCGCTCGGCGTCGAGGACCTGCAGCGGCCGCTGGGACGTTGCGCCGGAATCCAGATAGGCCAACTGGTTTCCGCCGCGCATCACTCGGTGCAGGATCGGGAAGTCCGCCCTGACGGCGTCCACGTCCAGCGTTGCCGGCCGACCCACCGAGATCGTCATGGCTATGCTCCCGTCGACGCAGCCTGCTCCGTAAAGCGCACGTAACCGTTCTGGTCGAGCTCGTCGGCCAGCTCGGGGCCGCCGGATTCCACGATGCGGCCGCCGATGAACACGTGAACGAAGTCGGGGTGGATGTAGCGCAGGATCCGGGTGTAGTGGGTGATCAGCAGGATGCCGCCGTGGTCCTCATCCGCGTAGCGGTTGACGCCCTCGCTGACCACACGCAGCGCGTCGACGTCCAAGCCCGAGTCGGTCTCGTCGAGGATGGCGATCTTCGGCTTCAACAGGGCGAGCTGAAGGATCTCGTGCCGCTTCTTCTCACCGCCGGAGAAGCCTTCGTTGACGCTGCGTTCCGCGAACTGCGGGTCGATGTCCAGCGACTCCATCGCGGACTTGACTTCCTTGATCCAGTGCCGCAGCTTCGGCGCCTCGCCGCGCACGGCGGTGGCGGCGGTGCGTAGGAAGTTCGACATCGACACGCCGGGCACCTCGACGGGGTACTGCATGGCCAAAAACAGCCCGGCGCGCGCCCGCTCGTCGACGGTCATCGCGAGCACGTCCTGACCGTCGAGGGTGATCGAGCCTTGTGTCACCTTGTATTTCGGGTGGCCGGCGATAGCGTTGGACAGCGTCGACTTGCCGGATCCGTTGGGCCCCATCAGCGCATGCGTCTCACCCGACTTCACGGTCAGATTGACGCCGTTGAGGATCGGGATGTCGTCGGCCTCGTCGGTGGCCGCGACGCTGACGTGCAAGTCCTTGATTTCCAGTGTGGTCATTAGTGTGTGGATCCTTGGATGCTCTCGGTGAGTTCCAGCTCGTGTTCGATGGCTGCGGTGAGCCGGTCGCGGATAGCGGGCACGGCAATCTTGCTGATGATCTCGCCGAAGAAGCCGCGCACGATGAGCCGGCGGGCCTGATCTTCGGGGATTCCGCGGGCGCGCAGGTAGAACAGCTGCTCGTCGTCGAATCGTCCGGTGGCGCTGGCGTGTCCGGCGCCCACGATTTCACCGGTCTCGATCTCGAGGTTGGGCATCGAATCCGCGCGGGCGCCGTCGGTGAGCACGAGGTTGCGGTTCGTCTCGAATGTGTTGGTGCCGGTGGCCTCCGGCCGGATCAGCGCATCACCCACCCATACGGTGTGGGCGTCGGGCCGACGCGACTCCGGATCACCTTGCAGCGCACCCTTGTACAGCACATGGGAGCGGCAGTTCGGCTGGGCGTGGTCGATCAGCAGCCGCGACTCGAGATGCTGACCGTCGTCGGCGAAGTACAGGCCGAGCAGCTCGGCGTCGCCGCCGGGCGCGGCGAAGCGCACCCGGACGGTGGTCCGGACCAGGTCGCCACCGAGCATGACCGCGACGTGGCGCAGCACCGCGTCCTTGCCCAGCGCGGCGTGGTGGGCGCTCACATTCACGGCATCGTCGGCCCAGTCGGCGATCGACACCACTGTCAGCCGGGCCGCGTCGCCGACGACGAATTCGACGTTGTCGGCATAGGTTCCGCTGCCGCGCTGGTCAATCACGGCCATCGCCTCGGCCAGCTCGCCGACGCGGACCTGCAGGTGCCCGTAGGCCGTGACACCCTCGCCGGGGCCGGTGATCGCGATGTCGATCGGCTCGTCCGGCGTTGCACTGTTGTCGACGCTCACAATCGTCGCCCGGTTGAACGACGAAAAGGCCTGGGCCGCAACCCGGTCCGCGGGGATTCCCGCCTGGCCCAGCCGCTCGTCACCGCGACGCACCGTCTCGACGGTGACACCGGGGCGTTCGCCGACCTCGATTCGGGCAGAACCAGTGGCCGGCGCCGACCCGTTGTGCAGGCCGCGCAGCCGGCGCAGCGGCGTGAACCGCCAGAGTTCGTCGCGGCCGCCCGGTACCTCAAAAGCGTTGACGTCGAACGACGTGAATAGCTCGCCCTTATTCGAGACGCTTTCGACCGCCGCTGTCAGATCTTGCGTTGTCACCCGACCGCGCCCTCCATCTGCAGCTCGATCAGGCGGTTCAGCTCCAGCGCGTATTCCATCGGCAGTTCCTTGGCGATGGGTTCGACAAAGCCACGCACCACCATCGCCATCGCCTCGTCCTCGGTCATGCCGCGGCTCATCAGGTAGAACAGCTGATCCTCGCTGACCTTGGACACGGTGGCCTCGTGGCCCATCGTGACATCGTCCTCGCGGATGTCGACGTACGGGTAGGTGTCGCTGCGGCTGATCGTATCGACCAGCAGCGCATCGCATTTCACACTCGAGCGCGATCCGTGCGCGCCCTTGTTGACCTGGACCAGGCCACGGTAGGACGCGCGGCCGCCGCCGCGGGCCACCGACTTGGAGACGATGTTGCTCGAGGTGTTCGGCGCCAGGTGCAGCATCTTGGCGCCGGTGTCTTGGTGCTGGCCCTCGCCAGCGAACGCCACCGACAGCACCTCGCCCTTGGCGTGCTCGCCGGTCATCCAGACGGACGGGTATTTCATCGTGACCTTGGACCCGATGTTCCCGTCGATCCACTCCATGGTGGCGCCGGCCTCGGCCCGGGCCCGCTTGGTGACCAGGTTGTAGACGTTGTTCGACCAGTTCTGGATCGTGGTGTAGCGACAGCGCCCGCCCGGCTTGACGATGATCTCGACCACGGCCGAGTGCAGCGAGTCCGACTTGTAGATCGGCGCCGTGCAGCCCTCGACGTAGTGCACGTAGGCACCCTCGTCGACGATGATCAGGGTCCGCTCGAACTGGCCCATGTTCTCGGTGTTGATCCGGAAGTAGGCCTGCAGCGGAATGTCGACGTGCACACTGGGCGGGACGTAGATGAACGAGCCGCCCGACCACACCGCGGTGTTGAGCGCCGAGAACTTGTTGTCCCCGGCCGGGATCACGGTGCCGAAGTACTGCTTAAAGATGTCCGGGTGCTCTCGCAGCGCGGTGTCGGTGTCCAAGAAGATCACACCCTGGGCCTCCAGGTCCTCGCGGATCTGGTGGTAGACGACCTCCGACTCGTACTGCGCGGCGACACCCGACACCAGGCGCTGCTTCTCCGCCTCGGGGATGCCGAGCCTGTCGTAGGTGTTCTTGATGTCCTCGGGCAGCTCATCCCAGCTCGCGGCCTGCTTCTCGGTGGAGCGCACGAAGTACTTGATGTTGTCGAAGTGGATGCCTTCGAGGTTGGAGCCCCAATTCGGCATCGGCTTGCGCTCGAAGATGCGCAGCGCCTTCAGCCGGTTGTGCAGCATCCACTCGGGCTCGTTCTTCTTGGCCGAGATGTCGCGCACCACGGCGTCGGACAGCCCGCGCTGTGCGCTGGCACCCGCGACATCGGAGTCAGCCCAGCCGTAGCCGTACCGGCCCAGCGAAGCGATCGCCTCTTCCTGGGTCAGGGGCTCGGGCCTGGCGGTCACGGTTTCCGGCGTGAGGGTCATATCGACACTCCTTCACGGGTGGTATCGGCTTCAAGGGTGGTATCGGCCTCGACGGCTGAGCGCCGAAGGGGAACGTGTGTGGTGCAGGCGCAGTCGCCGTTGACGATCGTGGCGAGCCGCTGCACATGGGTGCCGAGCACCTCGGCCATCGCCTCCCGCTCGGTCTCGCACAGCTCGGGAAATTCCTCGGCCACGTGGGACACCGGGCAGTGGTGCTGGCAGATCTGGATGCCGTGGATCGGGCTGTCGACGTGGCCGGTGGTGGCGGCGTACCCGGCCTTGGTCAGCGCCGCGGCAACACGCCCGGCGGTGGCCGCCACGTCGTCGGCGTCGCCGTCTCCGACGTCCGACAGGATCTTGTCGATGCGCTGCCGGGCGAACGTGCGCACCGCGTCATCGCCACCGATCTCACGCAGCTGGCGCATGGCGGCGGCGGCCAGATCGTCGTAGGTGTGGCCCAGCTTGGCGCGGCCGGCCGGGGTCAGCCGGTAGCGCTTGGCGGGCCTGCCACGGCCGTTCTGCTGCCACGAGGCGGCGGCGATGGCCTGTGCCTCACCGGCCTCGATCAGCGCATCCAGGTGCCGCCGGACCCCCGCGGCAGACAGGCCGAGCCGCTCGCCGATCTCGCCTGCTGTGATGGGTCCGGCCTCCAGCAGCAGCTGGATGATCGCGCCACGAGTGTGGCGGTCAACTTCCGGACGTATTTTCACAACACCATTGTGACGGAATTCGGCGGCCCGGTCCAGGAAGGGCACCCTTCGCCGCGCGGTTACTCTGCTCTGATGGCATCCAGCCATCGCTCCCTGAGCACGTCGATCGCCCGCTTGCACGGCGACGAGCGGGCCGTTGGCTCCCCATTGAACGACGCCGAGGTGGTCGCGCTGCGTCGGACCCGCCTTTTCGGCGCGACCGGGACCGTGTTGATGGCGATCGGCGCGCTGGGCGCAGGCGCGCGGCCCGTGGTGCAGGACCCGACGTTCGGGGTCCGCCTGCTCAACCTGCCGTCGCGCATCCAGACCGTGTCGCTGACGATGACGACCACCGGCGCGGTGATGATGGCGCTGGCCTGGCTGATGCTGGGCCGGTTCGTACTCGGCGACCGGCGCATGTCGCGCAGCCAGCTTGACCGCACCCTGATGCTGTGGATCCTGCCGCTGCTGATCGCACCGCCGATGTACAGCAAGGACGTCTACTCCTATCTGGCACAGAGCCAGATCGCACGCATCGGGCTCGACCCGTATCGCGTCGGCCCGGCCCCCGGGCTCGGGCTGGATCACGTGTTCACGCTGTCGGTGCCCAGCCTGTGGCGCGAGACCCCGGCGCCGTACGGTCCGCTGTTCTTGTGGATCGGGCGCGGCATCTCCGAGCTGACCGGCGAGAACATCGTGGCCGCGGTGCTGTGCCACCGCGTGGTCGTGCTGGTCGGCGTCGGGCTGATCGTGTGGGCGACACCGCGGCTGGCGCGCCGGTGCGGGGTCGCAGAGGTGAGCGCCCTGTGGCTGGGGGCGGCCAATCCACTGCTGCTGATGCACCTGGTGGCAGGCATCCACAACGAGGCGCTGATGCTGGGCCTGATGCTGGCGGGCACCGAGTTCGCGCTGCGCGGCATCGATTCGGACCGGCCGTTGGTGCCGCGCCCGTTGCGACGACCACGTGGGCGCGCCGAGTGGTCGCAGTGGACACCCCTGGCCATGCTGGTGGCCGGCACCGTGCTGATCACGATGTCGTCTCAGGTGAAGTTGCCGTCCCTGTTAGCGCTCGGGTTCGTCGCGATGGCGCTTGGTCGGCGCTGGGGCGGCCGCGTCAAGGGATTCATCGCCGCGAGCGGGTTGCTGACGGCGTTGTCGGTGGCCGTGATGGCGGTCATCGGCTGGGCCAGTGGCCTGGGCTTCGGCTGGATCTACACGCTGGGCACTGCGAACGTCGTCCGCAGTTGGATGTCGCCGCCGACGCTGCTGGCGTTGGGCACCGGGCAGGTCGGGATATTGCTCGGTCTCGGCGACCACACCACCGCGGTGCTGTCACTGACCCGCGGGATCGGTGTGTTGATCATCACGGTGACCGTCACGTGGCTGCTGCTGGCGGTGTTACGCGGGCGGCTGCACCCGGTGGGTGGCCTGGGTGTTGCCCTCGGCGCGACGGTGTTGCTGTTTCCGGTGGTCCAGCCGTGGTACCTGCTGTGGGCGATCATCCCGCTCGCGGCGTGGGCGACCCGTCCCGGTTTCCGCACCGCGACGATCATCGTCACCCTGGTGGTCGGCATCTTCGGCCCGACGGCCAATGGCGACCGGTTCGCGCTATTCCAGATCATCGACGCGACCGTCGCCAGCACGATCATCGTGCTGCTGCTGATCGCGCTGACCTACTCCCGACTGCCGTGGCGCAGCGTGCCGCACCCCGTTTCCGGCGTCACCGAGGAGATCCCCGAGCCGCCGCCCGCGCCGGTGGAGGTGGGCCCGCCGATGGCCGGGCTGCTGCCTACCGAATTGCCCGGCGCTTACGCTGAATCTCCGTGAGGGCAGGCAAGACAACCCCAGTGCGGCTGCGCGGGGTGTCCAAGCGCTACGGCTCGACGACGGCGGTGTCGGGCCTCGACCTCGACGTGCAGACCGCTGAGGTGCTCGCGCTGCTGGGACCCAACGGCGCGGGCAAGACCACCACGGTCGAGATGTGCGAGGGCTTCGTCCGCCCGGACTCGGGCGCCATCGAGGTACTCGGCCTGGACCCGATCGCCGACAACGCGCGCCTCCGGCCGCGCATCGGCGTGATGCTGCAAGGGGGCGGCGGCTATCCCGCCGCCCGGGCCGGCGAGATGCTGAACCTTGTCGCGGCCTATTCCACCAATCCTCTTGACCCGCAATGGCTTTTGGAGACCCTCGGCCTGACGGAGGCGGCTCGCACCACCTATCGGCGGCTCTCCGGTGGTCAGCAGCAGCGGCTCGCGTTGGCGTGCGCCCTGGTCGGGCGCCCTGAGCTGGTATTCCTCGACGAGCCGACCGCGGGCATGGACGCCCATGCGCGGATCCTGGTGTGGGAGCTGATCGCCGGGCTGCGCCGCGACGGGGTAACCGTTGTGCTGACGACCCACCAGCTCACCGAGGCCGAGGAGTTGGCTGACCGGATCGCGATCATCGACCACGGCGTCGCGGTCGCATCGGGCACCCCCGCCGAGTTGATGCGCAACGGCGCCGAGAATCAGCTGCGGTTCACGGCGCCGCGGATGCTCGACCCGTCGCTGCTCGTGTCGGCGCTGCCGGAGGGGTATCGCGTCAGCGAGGTGTCGCCCGGCCAATACCTGGTGGAAGGAAAGATCGATCCGCAGGTGCTGGCCACCGTCACCGCGTGGTGTGCGCGGCTGGACGTGCTGGCCACCGACATGCGGGTGGAGCAGCGCAGCCTGGAGGATGTGTTCTTGGACCTGACCGGACGGGATGTGCGGCCATGACATCTCATTTCGCGCCCGGCACGTTCACTCCCGACCCGCGGCCGAATTCCGTTCCGCGGATGCTTTCCGCGCAGTCCGGCCTCGAGCTGAAACTGCTGCTGCGCAACGGCGAGCAGCTGTTGCTGACGCTGTTCATCCCGATCACGCTGTTGGTCGGGTTAACGCTGCTGCCGCTCGGCTCGTTCGGCACCAACCGTGCCGCGACGTTCGTGCCCGCGATCATGGCGCTGGCGGTGATCTCCACCGCGTTCACCGGCCAGGCGATCGCGGTCGCGTTCGACCGCCGCTACGGCGCGTTGAAGCGACTTGGCGCGACGGCGTTGCCGGTGTGGGGCATCATCGTCGGCAAGTCGCTGGCCGTGGTGACCGTCGTGTTCCTGCAGGCGATCATCCTGGGCGCCATAGGTTTTGCGCTCGGGTGGCGGCCGCCTGTCGCGGGCCTGGCGCTCGGCGCGGTGATCATCGCCCTGGGCACTGCCGGGTTCGCGGCGCTGGGCCTGCTGCTCGGCGGGACGCTGAAGGCCGAGGTTGTGTTGGCCATCGCCAACCTGCTGTGGTTCGTGTTCGCCGGCTTCGGGGCGCTGACCCTGGGCGGCGGCATCGTGCCCGGCGGTGTTCAGTGGGCAGCCCGGCTCACCCCCTCGGGCGCGCTGACCGAGGCGCTGTCGCAGGCGATGAGGCTGTCGGCGGACTGGTTCGGCGTGTGTGTGCTCATCGTCTGGGGCGCGCTGGCGGCCGCGGCCGCGCTGCGCTGGTTCCGCTTCACCTGACACCGCCGCTTCGCGAAATAGCATTCCACGTCGTCAAAATTTCGGCGCGGAAGGGTGACCTACTACAAGCCGTAGTGGGCTCTCCTCTACCATCAGGCCGTGCCCGTCGGACGGTTTTTGCTGCGGCTCGTGGACCTGCTGCCGATGCCCAGCCTGCGCGTGCAGCGTGTCATCGCGGCATTGGTGATCCTCACGCAGGGTGGCATCGCCGTCACCGGAGCGATCGTGCGTGTCACGGCCTCCGGCCTCGGCTGCCCGACGTGGCCGCAGTGCTTCCCCGGCAGCTTCACCCCGGTCGCGGTGTCCGAAGTCCCGCGCATCCACCAAGCCGTCGAGTTCGGCAATCGCATGATCACGCTGGGCGTGGTGCTGACCGCCGTGTTGGCCGTGCTGGCGGTCACCCGGGCGCGACGCCGCGGCGAGGTGCTGGTCTACGCGTGGTTGATGCCGGCATCGACGGTGATGCAGGCCGTGCTGGGCGGCATCACGGTGCTGACCGGCCTGCTCTGGTGGACCGTCGCGATGCACCTGCTCGCGTCGATGACGATGGTCTGGCTCGCCGTGCTGCTGTACGTCAAGATCGGCGAACCCGACGACGGCGTTCCGCGCCTCGTCGTGCCAAAGCCGTTGCGGTGGCTGGCAATTCTGAGCGCGATGATACTGGCCGCGGTCCTGGTGGCCGGCACGCTGGTGACCGCCGCCGGCCCGCACGCGGGCGACCGCAGCCCTACCCGCACGGTGCCGCGGCTGCAGGTCGAGGTCACCACGCTGGTGCACGTCCACTCGTCGTTGCTGATCGCGTATTTCGCCCTGCTCGTTGGCCTCGGCTTCGCACTGCTCGCCGTGCACGCGTCGCGGCCGGCGATGATCCGGCTGGCCGTGCTATTGGTGCTGGTATGCGCCCAAGCGCTCGTCGGGGTGGTGCAGTACTACACCGGTGTGCCCGCGGCCCTGGTCGCGGTGCACGTCGCGGGGGCGGCCGCGTGTACGGCGGCCACCGCGGCGCTATGGGCGTCGACGCGAGAGCGGGCCGAGCCCGAGCCGCTCCAGCGCTGACTCGACGGACAACGCCCACACCCGCTGCTGACGCTCGCGGGTGTCAGCGTCCAGTTGTCGCCAGCCCAGCGACGGCTCGATCAGCTCCAGCTCGAGCAGCCGAGGGTCGTCTATGCCCCCGATCACGTCGACCCTGGCGTAGAGAAGCTCGCCGGCGTGGATGCCGAGCTGCTCCGCGGCGGCGTGCAGCGCGTCGAAGCCCACGTCCCACAGCTCGAAATCCGGCTCGGCCGGCGTGAGCGCCTCCACCGCGTAGCTACCCGTCGTGTCGAGTTCCGGCGTGCGCCCTGCGGGCGGCAGCATTGCCGCCTTGGTGAATGCGTGAGAAGCCTTGCCCCCGAGGAACACCAGCGCGGTCTCGCCGTCACTTTCGACGCGGGCGTCGTACGGCTGCACCAGCACCGACCGCTCCTGCCGGTGCAGGTTCGCGGCGTGACGCAGCGCCGCGGCGGGATCGGTGAAGCGCCCGGAGCCGATCGACCCCGCACCGACGCTGGGCTTGACGACCACCTCGCGCCCGGCCGGCAGCTGCACGTCCTCCCCCGGCGCGAACACCCCGCTGGGCACGACCGGCACGCCGCGGCGGGCCAGGTCGAGCAGGTAGCGCTTGTCGGAGTTCCACGCGACCGCGGCCGGCGGGTTGAGCAGGTCGCGCACCGTGGTCGTCCAGGTCAGGAACTCATCGAGCCGCTCGGCGTAGTCCCACGTCGCCCGCAGGATCACCAGGTCTGCACGGGCGGTCTCCGGGTCATCCCACGACAGCCAATTGGCGAACAGCCCGCGGCCGCGCAGCGCACCCACCAGGCCGTCGTCGTCGCCGTCACCGGTGACCAGCTGGGGGCATCCCGCCAGCACAACGCGGGGATGGAACACGTCCGGTCGCGCGAGCTTCATGCCCGGGCATGATAGCGATATGCACGCAATCGAAGTCGCCGAGCACGGCGGCCCCGAAGTCCTGCGTTACGTCGAAAAGCCCGAACCGTCTCCCGGTCCCGGTGAGCTGCTGATCAAGGCCGAGGCGATCGGGGTCAACTACATCGACACCTATTTCCGGACGGGGGCGTATCCGCGTGAGACGCCGTTTATCCCCGGCACCGAGGTGTGCGGCACAGTGGCCGCCCTTGGGGATGGTGTCGGGGGTTTCAGCCTCGGCGAGCGTGTTGTGACCGCGGCCGCGGATGGGGCGTATGCCGAATTCTCGACCGCGCCGCACGCCTTGACCGCGACGGTGCCCGAGCACGTCAGACCCGAGCTGGCGGCGGCGTCTCTGCTGAAGGGCATGACCGCGCACTACCTGCTGAAGTCGGTGTATCCGGTGCAGCGCGACGACGCCGTGCTGGTGCACGCGGGTGCGGGCGGTGTCGGGCTGCTGCTGACGCAGTGGGCCACGCATTTCGGCGCCCGGGTGATCACAACCGTGTCCACACCGGCGAAAGCGGAGCTGTCGCGCAAGGCCGGCGCCAACGACGTATTCGACTATCCGGACGACCCCGAGCCGTTCGGCGTGAAGATCAAGGAGATTACCGGCGGCGGGGCGGCCGCGGTGTACGACGGCGTGGGCAAGACGACGTTCGATGCCAGCCTGGCCAGCCTGGCCGTGCGGGGCACGCTGGCGCTGTTCGGGGCAGCCAGTGGCCCGGTTCCGGCGGTGGACCCGCAGCGGCTCAACGCCGCGGGCTCGGTATACCTGACCCGGCCGTCGCTGGTGCACTTCACCCGCACCCATGACGAATTCGCCTGGCGCGCGGGCGAACTGCTCGACGCCATCGACAAAGGAGTGCTCGAGATCCGGATCAGCGAGAAGTATCCGCTGTCCGACGCCGCCCGGGCACACACCGACTTGCAGGGCCGCAGGACGACCGGCGCGGTTGTGCTACTGCCCTAGCAGCGTGGGCAGCGCGAACGCCGAATCCACGGCGAGTGCGCAGAACACCACGGCCAGATAGTTGTTGGACTGCAGGAACAGTCGCAGCGGCTTGACCGCCTCGCCGCGGCGCACGCCCGCGTAGAGCTGGTGGGCCATCACCAGGAACCATGCGCCCGCCGCCAGGGCGACCGCCGCGTACAGCCAGCCCGCGGCCAGCGTCAGCACCAGCGTCGACAGCACGGTCAGCCAGGTGTACGCCAGGATCTGCTTGGTCACCTGCCGCTCGGTGGCGATCACGGGCAGCATCGGCACCCCGGCCGCCCGGTAGTCCTCCTTGTACCGCATCGCCAGCGCCCAGGTGTGCGGCGGCGTCCAGAAGAAGATGATCGCGAACATCACCAGGGCCGGCCACTGGATGGTGCCCGTCACCGCGGACCAGCCGATCATGACCGGCATACAGCCCGCGGCGCCGCCCCAGACCACGTTCTGCCAGGTGCGCCGCTTCAGCAGCAGCGTGTAGACGAACACGTAGAACGCGATCGTCGCGACCGCCAGCAGACCCGACAGCAGGTTCGTCGTCCACCACAGCCAGAAGAACGACCCGACCGACAGCACGAGCCCGAAGATCAGCGCGTTGCGCGTCGGCACAGCGGCCCGCGGCAACGGCCGGCGGGCGGTGCGCTTCATCACCTTGTCGATGTCGGCGTCGGCGACGCAATTCAACGTGTTGGCGCCCGCGGCGGCCATCAGGCCGCCGATCAGCGTGTTGGCGATCAGCAGGGGGGCGACGGTGCCGCGGTGCGCGAGCAGCATCGCGGGTATGGCCGTGACGAGCAGCAACTCGATGACGCGAGGCTTCGTCAGCGCCAGATAGCCCAGCAGCGTGGTGCGGATGCGGCCGGGCACTACCCGCTCGCGAATGCTCACGCAGGTGACTCCTTGGGCTATCGGCGGAGACTCTTTGTGGGCTCTTCGCGCTACCTCGTCGCGCGAGCGCTCGACGCAGGGCCGCCGCTTCTACTACAGGCGATGGTAGACCGCGGTGCAGGCGGCCCGTCACTTCAGGGTGGATTCACAGCAATTCCGTCGGGTGTAGCGAGAGTGAAATCGAATCTGCACCGATCGACCATCCCGGCCCTCGGCACTAGGGTTGACTTTGGGCTTGCCTACCGACGTGAGGAGCGCTTACGTGACCACGCTTGAGGAGATCTCCGCCCTTACCCGCCCGAGCCACCCCGATGACTGGACCGACCTGGATTCCGCGGTGGTCGACACCATCCGCGTGCTCGCGGCCGACGCGGTCCAAAAGACCGGCAACGGCCATCCGGGCACCGCGATGAGCCTGGCGCCCCTGGCCTACACCCTGTTCCAGCGGACGATGCGCCATGACCCCAGCGACACCCACTGGTTGGGCCGCGACCGGTTCGTGCTGTCCGCCGGGCACAGCAGCCTGACCCTGTACCTGCAGCTCTACCTCGGCGGCTTCGGCCTGGAGCTGTCGGACATCGAGTCGCTGCGCACGTGGGGCTCCAAGACGCCGGGACACCCGGAGTTCCGCCACACCAAGGGCGTAGAGATCACTACCGGACCGCTCGGCCAGGGACTGGGGTCCGCGGTCGGGATGGCGATGGCGTCGCGCTACGAGCGCGGGCTGTTCGATCCGGACGCCGCGCCGGGCGCCAGCCCCTTCGATCACCACATCTACGTGATCGCCAGCGACGGCGACATCGAGGAGGGTGTCACCAGCGAGGCGTCGTCGCTGGCAGGCACCCAGCGGCTGGGCAATCTGATCGTCTTCTACGACCGCAACCAGATCTCGATCGAGGACGACACCAACATTGCGCTGAGCGAGGACACGCCGGCCCGCTACCGCGCGTACGGCTGGCACGTCCAGGAGGTCGAGGGCGGCGAGAACGTGGTCGGCATCGAGCAGGCCATCGCCGAGGCGAAGTCGGTCACCGACAGACCCTCGTTCATCGCGCTGCGTACCGTGATCGGCTACCCCGCACCGAATCTGATGAACACCGGCAAGGCGCACGGCGCGGCGCTCGGCGACGAGGAAGTCGCCGCCGTCAAACGGGTACTCGGTTTCGACCCGGACAAGAACTTCCAGGTGCGCGACGACGTCCTGGCCCACACCCGCAAGCTCATCGAGCGCGGCAAGGAAGCTCATGCGAAGTGGCAGCCGGAGTTTGACGCGTGGGCCGAGCGGGAGCCCGAACGCAAGGCACTTCTCGACCGATTGCTCGCCCAGAAGCTGCCGGACGGCTGGGATGCCGACCTGCCGCACTGGGAACCCGGCTCCAAGGCCCTGGCAACCCGCGCGGCGTCAGGCGCAGTAATCAACGCGGTGGCGCCTAAGCTTCCCGAGCTGTGGGGCGGGTCGGCGGACCTGGCCGGCAGCAATGACACCACGATCAAGGGTGTCCTTTCGTTTGGGCCGCCGTCGATTTCGACGAAGGAGTTCACGGCGGACTGGTACGGCCGCGTCTTGCATTTCGGTATACGCGAACACGCGATGGGCGCGATCCTGTCGGGCATCGTGTTGCACGGGCCCACCCGAGCCTTCGGAGGCACGTTCCTGCAGTTCTCCGACTACATGCGTCCGGCGGTGCGGCTGGCCTCGCTGATGAACATCGACACCATCTATGTGTGGACGCACGATTCGATCGGGCTGGGCGAAGACGGCCCGACGCATCAGCCCATCGAGCATCTTGCGGCGCTGCGCGCGATCCCGAACTTGTCGGTGGTCCGGCCGGGCGACCCAAACGAGACCGCGTACGCGTGGCGCGCCATCCTGGAGCGAGGGGCCAGCGGCGGTCCGGTCGGCCTGATCCTTACCCGCCAAGGCATTCCGGTGCTGGAGGGCACGAGTCAGGAAGGCGTGGCGAAGGGCGGCTACCTGCTGGGCGGTGTGCCCGACGAGACGCCCGACGTGCTGATCATCGGCACCGGGTCGGAGCTGCAGTTGGCCGTCGAGGCCCAGAAGATCCTGGCGGGCAAGGACATCACGGCCAGCGTGGTTTCGATGCCGTGCGTGGAGTGGTTCGAATCGCAGCCGGAGGAATACCGCAACCAGGTGCTGCCGCCTGCGGTGTCGGCGCGGGTCGCGGTGGAGGCCGCGGTCGCGCAGAGTTGGTACAAGCTCGTCGGCGACACCGGCGAAATCGTCTCGATCGAGCACTACGGCGAGTCCGCCGACGCGAAGACGCTGTTCCGCGAGTTCGGGTTCACCCCCGAAGCCGTTGTGGCCGCGGCGGAACGATCACTGGACAACTAGGAGTAAAGGACCAAGAACAGATGACCCAGAACCCGAATCTCGCCGCGCTGTCCGCCGCGGGTGTGTCTGTATGGCTTGACGATCTGTCCCGCGACCGGCTGAAGACCGGCAACCTGCAGGAATTGATCGACACGATGTGCGTCGTCGGGGTCACCACGAACCCGACGATCTTCCAGCACGCGCTGTCCAAGGGGCACGTCTACGACGACCAGATACGCGAACTGGCCGAGCGCGGCGCCGACGTCGAGGCGGCCATCCGGACCGTCACCACGGACGACGTGCGCGAGGCGTGCGACGTGCTGCGCCCGCAGTGGGACGCCTCGGACGGGGTCGACGGCCGGGTGTCGATCGAGGTGGATCCGCGGCTGGCACACGACACAGACAAGACGGTCCTGCAGGCCATCGAGTTGTGGAAGATCGTCGACCGGCCGAACCTGTTCATCAAGATCCCCGCCACGCAGGCCGGCCTGCCCGCGATCACTTCGACACTGGCCGAGGGCATTTCGGTGAACGTCACGTTGATCTTCTCGGTCGAGCGGCACCGGGCGGTGATGGACGCGTATCTCGCCGGGCTGGAGGCCGCCAAGGCCGGCGGCCACGACATTTCGAAGATCCACTCCGTCGCGTCGTTCTTCGTGTCCCGAGTGGACACCGAGGTCGACAACCGGCTGGACAAGATCGGCACCGACGAGGCACTCGCGCTGCGCGGTAAGGCCGGCATCGCCAACGCCCGGTTGGCGTATGCGGCCTATGAGGAAGTGTTCGGCGGCAAGCGGTATCAGGCACTGAAGGCCGACGGCGCGCGGGTGCAGCGCCCGCTGTGGGCGTCGACTGGCGTGAAGAACCCCGACTACCCGGACACGATGTACATCACCGAGTTGGTGGCACCGAACACCGTGAACACGATGCCCGAGAAAACCATTCGCGCCGTCGCGGATCACGGAGTCATCACCGGTGACACAATCACCGGGAGGTCGGCCGAAGCGCAGGAACTCTTCGACAAGCTGGCGGCCGTCGGCATCGACCTGGGCGATGTGTTCCTGGTGCTGGAGAACGAAGGTGTCGAGAAGTTCGAGGCCTCCTGGCGCGAGTTGCTTGACGCAACCAAGGCCGAACTCGACGCCGCGGCGAAATGACCGGCAGCCAAGCGACGACCTCAGCGGCGGTCTGGCAAAATCCGCTGCGCGACACCAGGGATCAACGCCTCCCCCGCATCGCGGGGCCGTGCGGGCTGGTGATCTTCGGAGTCACCGGGGACCTGGCGCGCAAGAAGCTGATGCCCGCGATCTACGACCTGGCGAATCGCGGCCTGCTCTCACCGTCGTTCGCCCTGGTCGGGTTCGCCCGGCGCGACTGGGCCGACGAGGACTTCGGGGAGGTCGTCCACGACGCGGTTAAGCAGCACGCCCGGACACCGTTCCGCCAAGAGGTGTGGGACCGGCTGGCCGAGGGGCTCCGATTCGTGCAGGGGTCGTTCGACGAAGACGCGGCATTCAACCGACTGGCCGAGACGCTCGACAAGCTCGACGTGGAGCGCGGCACCGCCGGCAATCACGCTTTCTACCTTGCGATCCCGCCGAAAGCCTTTCCCCAGGTGTGCGAGCAGCTCAAGAACTCGGGGCTCGCTCGCCAGCAGGAGGGCAAGTGGAGCCGGGTGGTGATCGAGAAGCCGTTCGGCCACGACCTCGAAAGCGCCCGCGAGCTCAACGCGGTTGTCAACAGCGTCTTTCCCGAGGAGTCGGTGTTCCGCATCGACCACTACCTGGGCAAGGAGACCGTCCAGAACATCCTGGCGCTGCGATTCGCCAACGAGTTGTACGAGCCGATCTGGAATGCCTTCTATGTCGACAGCGTGCAGATCACGATGGCCGAGGACATCGGCCTGGGCGGCCGGGCGGGTTACTACGACGGCATCGGTGCGGCCCGCGACGTGATCCAGAACCACTTGCTGCAACTGCTGGCGCTGACCACGATGGACGAGCCGATCACGTTCAATGCGCGGGAACTGAAAGAGGAGAAGGTCAAGGTCCTCTCCGCGGTCAAACTGGCCGAGCCGCTGGATCAGACCACCGCGCGCGGCCAGTACACCGCCGGCTGGCAAGGCGGCGAGAAGGTCGTCGGGCTCCTCGATGAGGAAGGGTTCTCGAAGGATTCCAAAACCGAGACGTTCGCCGCGATCACGCTGGATATCGACACCCGGCGGTGGGCGGGTGTGCCGTTCTTCCTGAGAACCGGAAAACGGCTGCCCCGCAGGGTGACCGAGATCGCGCTGATATTCAAACGGGCACCACACCTGCCGTTCGACCAGACGATGACCGAGGAACTCAGCCACAACGCGCTGGTGATCCGGATCCAGCCCGACGAGGGCATCACGCTGCGGTTCGGCTCCAAGGTGCCGGGCACCGCGATGGAGGTCCGCGACGTCAACATGGACTTCTCCTATGGCTCGGCCTTCGCCGAGGACTCGCCCGAGGCCTACGAACGGTTGATCCTGGACGTGCTGCTGGGCGAGCCGTCGCTGTTCCCCGTCAACGACGAGGTCGAATTGTCCTGGGAGATCCTCGATCCGGTGCTCGATTACTGGGCAACGCACGGTCGACCAGAGCCGTATGAGGCCGGCACCTGGGGCCCGCCGTCCGCGTTCGAGATGCTGCACCGGATGGGCCGGGAGTGGCGGCGGCCATGATTGTCGACCTTCCGAACACAACCGCGAACGACATCAACAAGCGCATCACCACGCTGCGTGAGGAGGGTGGTGCGGTCACGCTGGGCCGGGTGCTGACGCTGGTCATCGCGCCCGACAGCGAGGACCACGTCGAAGATTCGATCGGTGCCGCAACCTGGGCCAGCCGCGAGCACCCGTGCCGCGTCATCGTGGTGCTGCCCGCTGACAGATTGGCCGACGAACCGCGGCTGGACGGGCAACTGCGCGTTGGCGGCGACGCGGGGGCGGGCGAGGTTGTGGTGCTGCGCATTTCGGGGCCGTTGGCTCACCATTCCAGCAGTGTCGTGCTGCCGTTCCTGCTGCCGGATACCCCGGTGGTCACTTGGTGGCCAGGCAACGCACCCGCCGTGCCGGCCGAAGATCAGCTGGGACAGTTGGCCAATCGGCGCCTCACCGACGCGACCGATGCTCCCGACCCGCTGGCGTGCATCAAGAGCCGCCTGCAGGGCTACCGGCCGGGCGACACCGACCTCGCGTGGAGCCGAGTCACGTACTGGCGAGCGCTGCTCGCCGCGGCAGTGGATCAGCCGCCGTTCGAGCCGATCAAGTCCGTGTTGGTGTCGGGGCTCAAGACCGAACCCGCCCTCGACATCATGGCCGGGTGGCTGGCCAGCCGCATCGACGGACCAGTGCAGCGTGCGGTCGGTGACCTGAAAGTGGAACTGGTCCGCTCCAGTGAGACGATAACGCTGAGCCGGCCGCAGACCGGCAGAACCGCCACGCTCAGCCGCACCGGCAGACCCGACGCGCTGCTGCCGTTGCCACGCAAGGAAACTCGCGAGTGCCTCGCCGAGGATCTCCGCCGGCTGGATCCCGACGAGATCTACCAGGAAGCCCTCGAGGGCATCGACAGGGTGCAGTACGTGTGAGCGCGACGGTCGAAACCTACCCCGACACCGACGCGTTGGTGGCCGCGGCCGGGGACCGCCTGGTCGACGCGATCCTCTCCGCGATTCAGACGCGCGGCAAAGCGATGATCGTACTGACCGGTGGCGGCACCGGCATCGCGATGCTCAAGCGTGCCGGCGAGCACGCGGATCGGATCGACTGGTCCAAGGTGCACCTGTTCTGGGGCGACGAGCGCTATGTGCCCGAGGACGATGACGAGCGCAACGAAAAACAAGCGCGCGATGCGCTGATCGACCGGATCGACGTGCCGCCCGGCAATGTGCACGCGATGGCGGCGAGCAACGGCGAGTTCGGCGGCGATATCGACGCCGCGGCCCTGGCGTACGACCACGTCCTGGCCGCCAACGCCGATCCGGGCGAGCCCGCACCCGATTTCGACGTGCACCTCCTGGGGATGGGTCCCGAAGGTCACATCAACTCCCTGTTCCCGCACAGCGCAGCGGTGCGGGAAAAAGGCCGATTGGTGGTCGCCGTCGAAAACTCCCCGAAACCCCCACCGCGGCGGATCACGTTGACACTACCCGCGATTCAGCGATCGCGTGAGGTATGGCTCATCGTGTCAGGCGAGAACAAGGCTGACGCGGTCGCTGCCGCTATCGGCGGGGCCGATCCGGACGAGGTGCCGGCCGCCGGCGCCGTCGGCCGCGAGGCGACGGTGTGGCTGCTCGACGCGCCCGCGGCGAGCAAGCTGTCCTAGGTCAGTCAGCGTCGCCCGAACGCTCCCCAGCCCGCGTGAAAGAGTGCGCTCAGGAGAACTCCGAGCGCCGTCGCAATGAAGGGCCATAACGGCGGTGACGACGTGTCGAACGCCGCGCGGAGCGACAGAGCCGCCAGCACCAAGCCGCCCCAGCCCGACACGACGTTGGGAATAGGGCCGCCACCCCACACGTTCGGGTAGCGCTCGCGGGTGATACGAGGAATAGTCAAGACTTGTGGATCGGGGTGTCACGCGACTTGCTGATCACCTCCTGATTCGTCGGGTCGTTCGACGAGTGTCCCCTTCTGGCACCGGGCTCCCGCGCGGACCAGGGCGACGAGGTGGGGTGCATTGACAGCGCGCCAGCGGGCTTGTGCGGACTCGATGAGCTTGAACGCCATTGCGACACCGGCTGCTCTTGAGCCCGGGCCCTTGGTGATTCGCTGCCGAAGTCGCACGGTGGCGAAGGTGGACTCGATCGGATTTGTCGTGCGCAGATGTACCCAATGCTCGGCTGGGTAGTCGTAGAACGCCAGCAGCACGTCGACGTGCTCGGTGATCTTCGCGACTGCCTTGGGCCACTTGGCGCCGTAGTCGACCTCGAACGCTTTGACCGCCTGCAGGGCGTGGTCGCGGTCCTCGGCGTTGTAGATCTCGGCGAGCGCGGCTTTCGCACCTGGGTGCGCCGACTTCGGCAGGGCGGCAAGAACATTGGAGCTGACGTGGAACCAGCACCGCTGCTCGCGGGTGGCGGGGAACACCTCCCGCAAGGCCTTCCAGAATCCCAACGCGCCGTCACCGACCGCCAGCACCGGAGCGGTCATCCCGCGCCGGCGGCACCACCGCAGCAGATCAGCCCACGACTCGCTGGACTCGCGGAATCCATCGGCAAGAGCCACCAGTTCCTTGGTGCCGTCGGCGCGCACCCCGATCATCACCAGCAGGCACACCTTGTCGGCCTCCAGGCGAACCTTGAGGTGGATTCCGTCGACCCACACATACACGTAATCGGTGTTCTTCAACGAACGCTTGTTGAACGCCTCGGCGTCGTCCTGCCACTGCGCGGTCAGCCGGGTAATCGTCGCCGCGGACAGGCCCGCGGCCGACCCGAGAAACTGCTCCAACGCCGGACCGAAGTCGCTGCTGGACAGGCCATGCAAGTACAGCAGCGGCAACACCTCGGCCACCTGGGGCGACTTCCGCGCCCACGCCGGCAGGATCGCCGAGCAGAACCGGCGACGTAAGCCGGTCTCGGCGTCGAAGCGCTTGTCGTTGACCCGCGGCGCCCGCACCGGCACCGCACCCGCCGCCGTGACCACCTCGCGTGGCTGGTGGAAGCCGTTGCGGATCACCAGCCGATGGCCCGTCTCGTCGACCTCACCCAGGTGGGCGTCGATGTAGGCAACCACCTCGGCGTGCAACGCCGCCGCGAGCATCGCCCGCGCACCATCACGGACGATCTCGTCGAGCAACGACCCGCCCGCAGTGCCGTTCTCACTGGACGCATCCGCGTCATGGACTACCTTGAGCATGGGCGTACCTTCCTGAACCAGCGCATCAACGCCGGCTCTTGATCAGACCTACTTGGACTTTCAGATCATCCTCGGGAAGGTGCGCCCCTTCACGTCACCAGGCCGAGGGCCATCCACAAGTTCTGATCATTGCTCGGGTGATACCGCGGACGAAGTGAGGAACGGCGTTTCCCGCCAGCAGTCCGCCGAGGAACCCGAGCAGAATAGCTGCGACCATCATTGTGTGCCTTTCGTTTTGTGGATGCCGGTACGTTCAGACGTCGAGCAGCGCCGGGCGGTCGGCGAGATCCTCCGGACGCGCAATCCGTGCGATGTAGCCATCGGGTCGGACGACAACTACGGTGTCTGCGGCGATTCCGTAGCTGTCGCGGATGGCGCCCGAGTCGTCGCTGAGGCCGTCGCCGCCGACGCAGTGACCGTCTACGGGTGATCCCCAGAAGTGAGTGGGGAGCGCGGCTTGGCTGTTTCCGTCGAAGTACAACGCCGTCCAGTGGGTTCCGCGGAACAGGTCGAACAATCGAACGATGTCACCGGAATCATCGCGGCACAGGCCGTCCGGGGCTCGGTCGCCGGGACGGAGTCTGGCTGTGCCGACGTCGCCCGCCGGCGCCAGCGGTCCCCCCCGATAACTGATGTCGAGCTGGGAGGTGTGCTGGTTGATCACCAGGTGCCACAACTCGGAATCATCTTTGGCCACGACCGCCTCGTTGACTTCCCGCCACCGTTGGCGGCTGCGCTTCATGGCGTGTTCAGCGACCGGGCGGCGTTCGGATTCATACGTTTCGAGCAGCCTTTCGGGTGCACCGGCGAGCACCGCGGCGAGCTTCCAGCCCAAGTTGCAGGCGTCTTGAACCCCGGTTGTCATGCCCTGTCCCCCGGCGGGCGAATACACATGTGCGGCGTCGCCGGCAAGAAACACCCGGCCTGCGCGGTAGTGATCGGCGATGTGTTCATTGATGCGGAACCGCGACGCGGTTCTAGCCTCGAGCAGGGCAGCCTCCGGCCGGCCGGTCCAGTCATGCCAAATCTGCCGGAAGCCATGCAAGTCCGGTTCGGGCAGTGGCGGCTGACCGTCTGTAGGAAGGAACTGGAACTGCCACAGGTCCGTGTCTTTGAATGGCGACAGCAACAGCAAGCCGCGTCGGCGATCATTCCAGCGATGCACAACGGTTGGGCTGAGCCCGTCGACCCGTACATCTCCGACCCAGGAGTACTTTGCGGATTCGCTCGGGGTGACGTCGAACGACAACCCGATCAGTCGGCGAACCGTGCTATGTCCCCCATCGCATCCCACCACGTAGTCGGCGTGGACCTCGGTGGTGGCGTCCCCGCCGGCCAACGTGACGACGACCGCGTCATCGCGATGATCTACGGCAATCACCTCGTGGTCGAGTTCCACCGTGACGCCGCGGCGGGCTAGCTCGTCTCGCAGAATGGCTTCGGTGCGGAGCTGTGGGATGAACACCGCTGCCGGATACGGAATTGCCGGAGTGCTGGCCAGCGCGGGGTTGGCGATCGTTTCACCGATCACACGGTCCCCCTCGTAGGTGCGCATCCGGAGATCGCGCAGACCAGCGGACAGGATCCGTTCCGCGACACCGAGGTCGTCGAAAACCTCCAATGTGCGCGGGGATACGCCTTTGCCCCGCGATCCAGTGAAGTACTCGAGGGCCTTGTCCACGACCCGGATTCGGACTCCGCGACGCGCCAGGTCACACGCCAGCATCAATCCGGTAGGTCCCGCCCCTACGATCAGTACCTGCGTCGAGTTGCCGGCGGCATCCACCATTCCTCCAAAGATGTTGATGTGGTTCGCCAGTGCGGTCCGTCACGGCCGCAAGGCTTCCCACGCCGTGGCGATGACTTCTGTCATATAGCGCTGGTCCGGACGTTGTCCGCTGATGATCCAGCCGTGCGTGAGAGGCCCGAGCAACAGGCTCTGCGCGGTTGACAGGGTGATGTCGGATCGAATGACGCCGGCGTCGACGCATCGGCGCAGCGCCTCCTCGATCAGCTGCTGGCGGGGCGCCAGATACCGCTCGCGCAGGATCTGTCCGAGATCCGGGTCGGTGAACGCTTCCCCCAGCAGGCTGTAGAGCACGTGTCCGATCTCGGAACCCGTCATCGCGCTGGCGAATGCCACCAGCCCGGCGCGTGTGCTCTCGCCGATGTCGCCGCCCGCCTCGAACCGCGGGGTCGGAGCGAACCGGGCGACGGCGTCGGCCACCAATGCCGCCTTGGACGGCCAACGCCGGTAAACGGCGGCTTTACCCACACGCGCTTCCTTGGCGACGAGCTCAATCGAAAGGTGCGCGAAGGACATCTTCGCGAGAAGCCGGGTCGTGGCCGCAAGCACCACGTGGTCGATTTGGACCTCTCGCGGTCGTCCGGGCATCCTCACCGCCTCTCTATTCGATACGAATCGTGTCGTATCATAAGTGCGCGGTCAATACCTTTCCCAGCTCAGTGCGCATGGGTTGGCTTCGCACTGCCGTGACGGGTGTTCTCCTTCGCGCTGCCTCACGATTGTTCGCCACATCCGGGTCCAGCCATCGGTTCTCGCGACATCGACGTGATTGGACGCGCCGTCCGGGCAGGCAATAATGACCGGCATGACAGACAAGGGGCGCACCGGTCGGGAGAGAATCAAGACGCTCGCGCAGGCAGCGCTCAACGCGGACGTGACAGTCGAACAACTCGACACGATCTTGAGCGACATGAGCGGGTCGCTGTCCGATCTGAACAAGACGCTGGGCGTGTTCGAAGAGTCGCTGGAAACCTTCGACGCCAGCCTGACCCACCTCAACGACACCCTCAGCCGCCTGGATGCGCTGGCTCCGCGCCTCGATGACATGGTGGCCCGGATGGAGCGCATCGTCGACCGCGTGGAGCGCATCGTCGGTGTCGGTGAGACGGCCGTCGCACCGCTCGCTGCGACTGAATCCGCGGTGCGCGGGGTCGTGAACGCGATCCGCCAACGCACCCACCTCTGACGCGCAACCCCTCCCCGATCACCGGCGGCGCGACCTTCGGCAACGGACCGATCCGCTCGTTGGCGTTATCCAGTGTCACCAGATAACTGCGCCGCGTCAGCCGCTGTTGCGCAATGCTGTCGCGAGCCCGCTCATCGTCAACAGGATCCCGCGCTGCACCAGCTCGTCCTCGTCACCGGACCGGTAGCGCCGCAACAACTCGACCTGCAGATGGTTCAGCGGCTCGAGGTACGGAAAGCGATTGAAGACCGACCGTGCGAGCGCCGGGTTGTCGGCGAGCAGGTCCTCATGGCCGGTGATCAGCTTGTGCATCTCGATCGTCCGGTGGTATTCGGCGACGATCTTGTCGAACACGCGTCGCCTCAACGTCTCATCGGGCACCAGCTCGGAATATCTTGCGGCCAAGCCCATATCGGCTTTCGCGAGCACCTGTGCCATGTTCGACAACACCGTGCGGAAGAACGGCCATCGCCGGTACAGGTCCTCGAGCACTTCCAGCCGGCCCTGCCCTTCGGCGATCCAGTCGGCGAACGCGGTCCCTGTGCCGTACCAGCCGGGCAGCATCACCCGCGATTGGCTCCAGGCCAGCACCCACGGAATCGCCCTCAGATCGGAGATGGACGTGGTGGGTTTCCGCGACGTCGGCCTACTGCCGATGTTCAGTGCGCCGATCTCGCTGACCGGGGTGGAGGCCTTGAAGTATTCGACGAAACCCGGTGTCTCGTGGACTAATTCGGCGTATGCGCGCTGCGCGCGAGCCGCAAGGTCATCGAGCACCTGGTAGGCCGGTCCTGCGTAGTCGCCGAGTCCCTCGACGTCGAGCAGCGTGGACTGAAGCGTCGCCGCGACCAGGGTTTCGAGGTTGCGGTGCGCGATCCTGGGCTCGGCGTACTTAGCCGCGATCACCTCTCCTTGCTCGGTGATCCGCAGGGACCCCTTCACCGCCCCGGGCGGCTGCGCGAGGATCGCGTCATAGCTGGGGCCGCCGCCACGGCCGACGGTGCCGCCGCGACCATGGAAGAGCCGCAACCTGATTCCGGTTTTGCGGGCCGACTCGACGAGATCAAGCTCGGCGCGGTACAGCGCCCAGTTGGCGGCGAGATAGCCGCCGTCCTTGTTGGAGTCCGAGTAGCCCAGCATCACCTCCTGGCTGTCGCCGCGCGAGGTGACCAGAGCCCGGTACATGGGAAGATCCAGGGCGGCCTCCAGGATCGACGCGCCGCGCCGCAGATCGTCGATCGTCTCGAACAGCGGCACGATGCCGACGGGAGTCCTCGGCCGGTCGCCGGAGGACCCGTTGACAACATCGAGCAGACCGACTTCCTTCAGCAGAATCGCGGCCTCCAGCATGTCCGATACCGACCGACACATCGAGATGATGTAGTTCGGCACCGCTTCGGGTCCGAACAGTTCGATCGCCCGTGCCGCCGCCGCGACGATGTCGAGCTCCTTGCGGGCCAACTCGGACAGCTGCGCGTGATCCCGAGTCAGCGGCCGTCGGGTGGCCAGCTCGGCGGCCAGCAGCTCGACTCGCTCCGGCTCGGGCAGTGATGCGTACTCGGGATGCACGCCGGCCCACGCCAGCAGCTCGGCCACGACTTGCTCGTGGACCTCCGAGTTCTGCCGCATGTCAAGACCCGAGAGGTGAAACCCGAAGTCGCGCACTGCTTCCCGCAGCCGCGCCAGGCGGTCGTCGGCGATGAGCGCGCTTCCACCGGCACGCAGCGACGCGTCGATGACGTCGAGGTCGGCCATCAGTCCCGCCGGGTTCTCATATGGCTGCATGCCGAGGTCGAGCTGGTCTGACGGCTCGCTGTCGAGGATTTCCGACGCGGTCGCGGTCAGGCGGCCGTGGATGACCCGCACCGCCCGACGGTAGGGCTCGTCGAACCGCGCGCGCTCGTGGCAGGCGTCCGCGAGAGCGGCCAGCTCGTCGGTGATCGTGACCAGCCGGGCCGACATCGACAGCTCCTCCTCGAGCGCGGTCAGTTCGGCCAAGTAGTGCCCCAGCGCGGCGTAGGCCGCGCTGCCGGTGGCCAGCCGCATCACGTCGGCGTCGACGTTCGGGTTGCCGTCGCGATCACCCCCGATCCACGAACCCATCCGGACGACGGGCTCTTCGAGCAGGTGTGCATCCGGCCAACGCGCCCACAGCGCGGCTTCCACCTCGGAATTGATCTGCGGGACGACTTCGAAGAACGACGCGTGGTAGTACCGCAGCCCCATCTCGATCTCGTCCTGAATCTTCAGCCGCTGCAACCGAACCAGCGCCGCCTGCCACAGCGTCAGCACGTGTCGGCGCAGCTCGTCGATGATGTCACGGCCGTCGGGGGTCTCGGTGTGGCCGTGCAGGCGCAGCCGCATCAGCTCGGTGATGCGGTGCTGGGCGTCGAACACGGTGCGTCGTCGGGTCTCGGTGGGGTGGGCGGTGATCACCGGTGACACCAATGCACCTCTCAGCGCGTCCGCAACGGTGGCGGAATCGAGCTGGGCCGCATCGAGTTTCCGATAGGTCGCCGCCAGGCTGCTGTCCTGCGGCGGCTCACCGGCCTGCGCGTGGATCGCGCGGCGGCGCTCCCGATGGATGTCCTCAGCGACGTTGGCGAGCAATGCGAAGTGGGTGAACGCGCGAATCACCGGGATGGCTTTGTGGACGTCGATCCCGTCGAACATCCTGGCCAACTCCGCGCGGTCGATCTCGGAACGGCGCACCCGGAACGATTCGACACGGGCGCGCTCGACGAGTTCGAACACCTCGTCGCCGTTCTGCTCGCGCACCGTCTCACCCAGGATCGAGCCGAGCAGCCGGATGTCCTCCCGCATCGGCTCGGTCGCCTCGCGGCCTACCCGGGTGCGCTGTACCGCGCCGATCGGTTCGAGTGCCGCATCCCCGGCCATTCCCCAAGTATCGGCGCCCGCTGATGGCGCCGCAGGGCGAGAAGTCAGCTGTACTTGATCTGCAGCCCGACGCCGATGATCGAGACGACCCAGATCGCGGTCACGAACAAGGTGACGCGGTCGAGGTTCTTCTCGACGACCGTCGACCCCGACAGGCTGGACTGCACACCGCCGCCGAACAGCGTGGACAGGCCGCCGCCCTTCGCGCGGTGCAGCAGCACGAGCAGGACCACCAAGATACTGGTGACCACCAGCAAGATCTGCAGGGCCAATTGCATGCCGGTCAGCCTACCTGCTGTATGGTGCCCGCTACGGCAGGGGGCCGCCTGCGGCGATCGCCGAGAGCTTCGCGAACTCCTCGCCATCCAGCGACGCGCCGCCCACCAGTGCGCCGTCGATGTCCTCCTGCGCGACGATCTCGCCGACGTTCTTCGAATTCACCGACCCGCCGTACAGCACCCGGATCGCATCCGCGACCTGCGGAGACGATAGCTTTGCGAGCTCCTCGCGGATCGCCTGGCAGACCTCCTGCGCGTCGGCGGCGCTGGCCACCCGGCCGGTGCCGATCGCCCACACCGGCTCGTAGGCGATCACGACCTTGGCGACCTGTTCGGCGCCGAGCCCGTCCAGTGATCCCCGCAACTGGTCGATATTGTGAGTGACGTGGTCGCCGGCCTCCCGCACGTCGAGATGCTCGCCGATGCAGATGATCGGGGTCAGACCATGGCGCAGCGCGGCGGCGGCCTTCGCGGCCACCAGCGCGTCGTCCTCGCCGTGATAGGTGCGCCGCTCGGAGTGGCCGACGACCACGTAGGTGCACGCGAGCTTGGCCAGGAAGGCGCCGCTGATCTCGCCGGTGTAGGCGCCGGAGTCGTGCTGCGACAGATCCTGGCCACCGTACGTCAGCCGCATCTTCTCGCCCTCGACAAGGGTCTGCACGCTGCGCAGATCCGTGAACGGCGGCAGCACCGAAACGTCGACCTTGTCGAAATACTTCTCCGGCAGCGCGAACGCGATCTTCTGCACAAGCGCGATCGCTTCGAAGTGGTTGAGGTTCATCTTCCAGTTGCCGGCGATCAGCGGCTTGCGGCTCACGACACTCCTTTTGCTCGGCGGCTCAGCACTTCGAGACCGGGCAGCGATTTGCCTTCAAGGTATTCCAGCGAGGCCCCACCACCGGTCGAAATGTGGGAGAAGCCGTCCTCGGCCAGCCCCAGCTGGCGCACCGCGGCCGCCGAGTCGCCGCCGCCCACCACGCTGAACGCGCCCTTGCGGGTCGCGGCGATGATCGCCTCGGCGACGCCCTTCGTGCCCGGGGCGAATGCCGGGAACTCGAACACACCCATCGGGCCGTTCCAGAAGACGGTCCTGGCGTTGGACAACAACGCAGTGAACCGCTTCACCGACTCCGGCCCGATGTCCAGCCCCATCTTGGCGTCCGGAATCTGGTCCGCCGCGACGGTCTGTGCCGGTGAATCGGCGGCGAACTCGTCGGCCACGACGATGTCGACCGGCACGTGGATCACGTCGGCGTAGGTGTCCAACAGTTCCTTGCAGGTGTCGATCATGTCCGGCTGTACCAGCGACTTCCCGACCGAAAGGCCGTGCGCGGCAAGGAAGGTGAAGCACATGCCACCGCCGATCAGCAGGCTGTCGGCCTTGGCCGCCAGCCGTTCGATCACCGCGAGCTTGTCGGAAACCTTTGACCCGCCGAGGACGACGGCGTAGGGCCGATCGGTCGAGCTCGTCAGCTTTTCGAGCACCGCGACCTCGGCGGCCACCAGCCTGCCCGCATAATGCGGCAACAGCATGGCGAGTTCGTAGACCGACGCCTGCTTGCGGTGTACCACCCCGAAGCCGTCGGACACGAATGCCCCGTCGTCACCGACCAGTTCAGCGAGCTGCCGGGCCAACGCCATCCGTTCGTCGTCGTTCTTACTGGTCTCGCGCGGATCGAAGCGGATGTTCTCGAGGAGCAGGATGTCGCCCTCAGTCAGCCCCTCGGCCCGGGCCAACGCGTCGGGCCCGACGACGTCGGCGGCCAGTTGGACGTGCCGGCCCAACTCCTCACCGAGAGCGGCTGCGACGGGCTTCAGCGAGTATTTCGGGTCGCGGCCGCCCTCGGGTCGGCCCAGGTGCGCGGTGACGACGACCTTCGCTCCGCCCTGGGCGAGCGCGTTCAGCGTGGGCACCGACGCGACGATGCGACCGCGGTCGGTGATGCGGCCATCGTCAAGCGGCACGTTGAGGTCCGAGCGCACGAGCACGCCGCGACCCGAAACCCCTTGCTCCAGAAGGTCGTCGAGTGTCGGGAGAGTCACGGCTACAGCGATTTGCCGACCAGGGCGACGAGGTCGACGAGCCGGTTGGCGTAGCCCCATTCGTTGTCGTACCAGGACACCACCTTGGCCTGGGTGTCGACCACCTTGGTCAGGCCGGCGTCGAAGATCGACGAGTGCGGATCGGTGACGATGTCGGTCGACACGATCGGTGCGTCGTAGTACTTCATGATGCCCTTGAGCTTGCCCTCGGCGGCGGCCTTGAATGCAGCGTTGATGTCGTCCGCACTGGCCGCCTTCGAGATCTCGGCGGTCAGGTCGACCACCGATCCGGTCGGCACCGGCACCCGCAGCGCATAGCCGTCGAGCTTGCCCTTCAGTTCGGGAAGCACCACGCCGATCGCCTTGGCCGCGCCGGTGGACGTCGGCACGATGTTGATCGCCGCCGCGCGCGCCCGACGCAGGTCCCTGTGCGGGCCGTCCTGCAGGTTCTGGTCCTGGGTGTAGGCGTGCACGGTGGTCATCAGGCCGCGAACGATGCCGAATTCGTCATTGAGCACCTTGACCAGCGGCCCGAGACAGTTCGTGGTGCACGAGGCGTTGGAGATGATGTTCTGGCTGCCGTCGTACTTGTCGTCGTTGACGCCGATCACGATCGTGATGTCGGGGTCGGTGGCCGGCGCAGAGATCACCACCTTCTTCGCGCCGGCGTCCAGGTGGCCCTTGGTCTTGACAGCGTTGTTGAAGACACCGGTGGACTCGACGACCACGTCGACGCCGAGATCACCCCACGGCAGCGCGGCCGGGCCTTCCTTGACCTCGAGAGACTTGATCTTGTCGCTGCCCACGACGATCGTGTCCTCGCCTTCGAGGCTGATGTCCTTCGGGAACCGACCCAAGATGGAGTCGAATTTCAGCAGGTGGGCCAGCGTGGCGTTGTCGGTGAGGTCGTTGACGGCGACCACCTCGATGTCGGTGCTGCCGCCCTGCTCCTTCTGCGCCTCCAGGGCCCGGTAGAAATTTCGCCCGATGCGACCGAAGCCGTTGATTCCTACCCGAATCGTCACCTGAGTCTCCTTCGTCGCTAATGAACTACCCAGGTCAGCCTAATGCCGCCCGGTAACGGTCGCGCGGCCGGTGAGGTCAGCAGCCGCAGCCGGACCACTTTGCGCACGCGAACGGCAACGCAATGGAAGTATTTACCTCGCCGCCGTGGCGCAGCGGATGCCGTCAACGCGAATGTGACCGGGGCAGATGTCGCAAGGGGGTCGGCATGGCCGGGGATGCACCTCGGATGAGAACGTTGTCTCTTCGGCAGCTGATCTGGGTCTGCCTGGGCACCATGACCGTGGTTGTCGTCGTCTCCACCGTCATCTCCATCTTCGCGCGCGTCAGCGTGGCCCACGCGGTCGCCGAGCTGGACGGTCACATGATTCCGGTCCAGAACGAGGTCGCGGAGCTCGACAAGGCGTACGTCGATCAAGAAACCGGCCAGCGCGGGTTCATGCTCACCGGCGATCGGGCGTCGCTCCAGCCATACAGCACCGGCTTGGCTGCAGCCCACCGGTTGATTGCGGACCTGCGTACCAGCCTGGCCGGTGATGCTCAGGCGAGCCAGCGGCTCGACGGCGTGGCCCAAGCCGCCGCGAACTGGACTACCCAGGGCGCACAACCGCAGATCCTGGCGCGCAGCATGGGACCGGTACCATCCGCTCAGCTCAAAGCGATGACGCTGTCCAGCAAGCAACTGTTCGACGCTCTTCGAGCCGAACTGGGCGCACTCGACAGCCGCACCGACGACATGGTTGCCCAGCAGCTGGAACGGGTCCGGGCCGCGCAACGTGTTGCGAACATCGCCCAGATCACCGCCGCCGGTTTGCTGCTCGTCGTGGTGGTGTTTTCTGTCGTGATTTTTCAACGACGGCTCACCCGCCCGGTGAACCGGCTGCTGCGTAACGTGCGCACTGTCGCGCAAGGCGACTACGACCAACCGATCGAACAAGGCGGTCCACACGAGATCGCCGTCTTGGCCCACGCGACCGAAACGATGCGCGACAGTCTGCGCACCAGCGCCACCCTGCTCGCCGACGCGGAACGTCGCGACGAGCAGGCGCGCATGGCGGCCGATCTGCACGACAGAATCATTCAGCGCGTGTTCGGCCTCGGTCTCGGGCTCACGTCCGCGACAAAACGCCGCTCGCCCGACCTCACCCCGTTCATCACGGAAACGGACGAAATCATCCGCGATCTACGACACGTCATCTTCGATCTCAACGACGGCTCCTCCAGTCTCGCCCGCGCCGGGGTCCGGCTGCGCACCGCAATTATTGATTTAGTCGAAAACAATGTCACCGCACTGGGATTCACGCCGACGCTAGACTTCGACGGACCCATCGACGACTGCGCGAACCAGCCGGGTTTACAGGCCGCGGTTCTCGCGGTGCTGCAGGAGTCGCTGTCGAACGTCGCCCGGCACGCCAAGGCAACCGCCGTCACCGTGCGCGTCGTCGCGACTCGTGACGAGTTCGGTCTCTTGGTGCAGGACAATGGCATTGGCGTCTCGCCGACCACACAGGAAGGACAGGGCCGCAGGAACATCCGTGCGCGCGCCGAACATCTGGGCGGTCGGATGACCATCGGCACGACCGAGCCCGACGGTGGCACGACCGTCGACTGGAGAGTACCGATCGGACCGCGCGACTAGAAATCGTTACGCGTCTTCAAGCAGATCTGGAGTAACCGCGGACTCGGTGTCGGGGATGCCCTCTTGCCTGGCCTTGCGGTCGGCCATCGACAATAGCCGCCGAATACGGCCAGCGACAGCATCTTTCGTCATCGGCGGATCGGCGAGCCGACCCAGTTCCTCCAGCGATGCTTGCCGGTGTTCCACGCGCAGCTTGCCGGCCGCCGAGAGGTGATCGGGCACCGAGTCGCCGAGAATCTCCAGCGCTCGCTCGACCCGTGCGGCCGCGGCGACCGCCGCCCGCGCCGACCGCCGCAGGTTGGCGTCGTCGAAGTTGGCGAGCCGATTGGCCGTCGCGCGCACCTCGCGGCGCATCCGCCGCTCCTCCCATGTCAGCCGGGTGTCCTGGGCGCCCATCCGGGTGAGCAGCGCGCCGATCGCCTCCCCGTCGCGCACCACGACACGGTCGCTGCCGCGAACTTCGCGGGCCTTCGCGCTGATCCCCAGCCGCCGCGCCGCACCGACCAGCGCCAGCGCCGCCTCCGGCCCGGGACAGCTCACCTCCAGGGCCGACGATCGGCCCGGCTCGGTCAGCGAGCCGTGCGCCAGGAACGCGCCCCGCCACGCCGCTTCCGCGTCGGCGACGCTTCCGCCGACGACCTGGGCCGGCAACCCGCGCACCGGCCGGCCTCGCAGGTCGAGCAGCCCGGTCTGCCGGGCCAGCGCCTCGCCGTCCTTGGCCACCCGCACCACGTAGCGGGTGTTCTTGCGGATTCCGCTGGCCGACAACACATGTACGACGGCGTTGTAGCCGTAGAGGTCGAAGATGTCCTTGCGAAGGCGGCGGGCAATGATGCCGAGGTCGACCTCGGCTTCCACGATCACCCGGCCGGAGACGATGTGTAGCCCGCCCGCGAACCGCAACAGCGCGGCGACCTCGGCGCGGCGTGCGCTTACCGAGTTGACCACCAGCCGGCTCAGCTCGTCCTTGACCTCGGCCGTCATCGCCACGGGTCGTCACCTCCCGGTCTGTTCGGGCTCGGTCCACTCGACGGGCCGGCCGCCGGCGTCGGAACTGTCGGCGCCGGAACCACCGCCGACTTGCGTGCTCGAACACTTTCCAACACCGCGGCCAGCTTCGCCGGGTCATGTAGAGATGTACCAGGTCTGGCCACGTCAGCAAACCGGACCTCGGCGTTGAGTAGCGTCGCGGTGCGGCTCAACTGCTGCCGCTCCAGGTCACCGGGGACCCTCCCGGCGTCGACGACGATGTCGTGCACCCGGAACCCCGGCGCGTGCTGGGACAACACGTGCAGGTGGCGCTCTGCCGAGAACCCTGCCGTCTCCCCCGGCTCGGCCGCCAGGTTGAGCACTAGCGCCCGGCGTGCGGGGGTGGCCTGCAGCGCCGCGGCCAAGCCCGGCACGAGCACGTGCGGAATCACGCTTGTGAACCACGAACCCGGGCCCAACACAACCAGATCCGCGTCAAGGATCGCGTCTACGGCCTGCCGGGTGGCGGGCGGATCGTTCGGCAGCAACCGAACTCGTCGCACCTTGCCCACGGTGGTGGCGATCGCGACCTGCCCACGGATCACCCGGCTCATCCGAGGATCGGCCTCCAGCCCGGCGACGTCGGCCTCGATCTGCAGCGCGATCGGGCACATCGGCAGCACGCGACCCTTGACGCCGAGGATACGGCCCAATTCGTCGAGCGCGGCGACGGGATCGGCCAGCACCTCGTTGAGGCCGGCCAACATCAGGTTACCGATCGGGTGACCGGCCAATGCGCCGTTGCCGCCGAACCGGTGCTGAAGGATGGTGGCCCACAGTCTGCCGTATCGGCTGTCAGAGGCCAACGCCGCCAACGCCATTCGCAGATCGCCGGGGGGCACCACGTCAAGCTCGCTGCGCAATCGGCCGGAGGATCCGCCGTCGTCGGCCACGGTGACGACCGCGGTCACATGCGGGGTGAGCCTGCGGGCGGCGGACAGCGTGGCGTAGAGCCCGTGCCCGCCGCCGAGGGCGACGATGCGCGGGCTCATTCGCGGCCCAGATCCCGGTGCAGCACGCGCACCGACAGTTTGTCGTTAGGTTCGAGACGCTCCGCAAGAGCCTCGGCCATGGCAACGCTGCGGTGCTTCCCGCCAGTGCAGCCGATCGCGACGGTCATGTAGCGTTTGCCCTCCCTTCGATATCCCTCGACGACGAGCGACAGCAGCCGATGGTAGGTCTCGAGGAATTCTTCGGCCCCGGGCGCAGACAAGACGTAGTCGCGCACCGCGGGGTGCTGGCCGGTGTGCCGGCGCAATTCGTCCACCCAGTGCGGGTTCGGCAGGAAACGGACGTCCATCACCGAGTCCGCATCCATGGGCAGCCCATACTTGAAGCCGAACGACTCCACGGTCACGCTCGTCTGCGCCACGGCCTCGCCGCCGAATGCCCGCTCGATGCTTTCCCGCAGGCCCGGCACCGACAGTGTCGACGTGTCGATGATCAGGTCGGCTCCTGCCCTCAGCGGTGCCAGCATGCTGCGCTCGGCGGCGATGCCTTCGGCCAGCGTCTGGTCACCCTGAAGCGGATGGCTGCGGCGCACCTGCTCGTAGCGCCGCACGAGGATGTCGTCGGACGCCTCCAAAAACAGGACCCGTGGCCAGATCCCACGCGTCGCGAGATCGTTGCGCACCCAGTCCAGATCGCCGGTGAACCCCCGCGAGCGCACGTCCAGCACCACCGCCAGCTGCGTGATCCGGGAGCCGGCCGCCAGCCCGAGATCGACCATCTGAGTGATCAGCTCCGGCGGCAGGTTGTCGGCCACGTACCAGCCGAGGTCCTCGAGCACCTTGGCGGCGGTCCCGCGTCCGGCGCCGGACAACCCGGTGACGAGCACGACGTCGATGCCCGATTTGGCGGCGTCAGCCTCGCCGTGCGGGCTGTCGCGCAATTCTTCCCCGGTCCCCTGGTCTCTCATCCCGATGCCCTGGTCCGATCATCGCCCATCGCGCCGTTCGCCGTGCCCGTTCCCGCTGAATCCGGCTCAGCCCCGAGCGCCTCGAGCACCGCTCGCGCCGTCGCGACACCGATTCCGGGGACCGCCGTGATCTCTTCCACGGTGGCCTGCTTCAACTGGGCGACCGAGCCGAAGTGCTTCACCAGCGCAGCCCGCCGGCTTTCTCCGAGGCCCCGCACCGCGTCCAGGGCCGATGCCGTCATCCGCTTGGACCGTTTGCTCCGGTGGTAGGTGATCGCGAACCGGTGCGCCTCGTCGCGGATCCGCTGGAGCAGGTACAGCCCCTCGCTGTTGCGAGGCATGATCACCGGCTCCGGCTCGGACGGCACCCACACCTCTTCTAGCCGCTTCGCGAGCCCGATCACCGCGACGTCGCTGATGCCCAGCTCGTCAAGCACCGATTGGGCCGCGTTCACTTGAGGAGCACCGCCGTCGACCACGAACAGGTTCGGTGGATAGGCGAACCGCCTCGGCTTACCATCTCCCGCAAGGTCTTCGGGTTTCCGTGACAGATCTGACAGATGGCGCGTGAACCGGCGCCGGGTCACCTCCGCGATCGACGCGACGTCATCCGAGCGGCCACCGCCCGCGGCTTCGCGGATCGCGAAGTGCCGGTAGTCCGACCGGCGTGCCAGTCCGTCCTCGAACACCACCAGCGACGCCACCACGTCGGTGCCCTGCACATGGCTGATGTCGACGCATTCGATGCGCAGCGGTGCCCGGGCCAACCCGAGCACATCCTGAATGCTCTGCAGTGCCTCGGACCTCGCGTTGAAATCGCCTGCCCTCTTGAGCTTGTGCTGAGCAAGCGCCTCTGCTGCGTTGCGCTGCACGGTCTCCGCCAGCGCGCGCTTGTCGCCGCGGTGCGGCACACGCAGCACCACCCGCGAGCCGCGCAGCCCCGACAGCCAGGTCGACAACTCTTCGGCGTTGGCCGGCAATACCGGCACGAGCACGTGGCGCGGCACCGGACTGGTGTATTCATCTGCCGCGCCGTCCAACTCGGCCTGGTCGCCGTAGAACTGGGTGATGAACTGTTCGACGAGTTGCTCCCGGCTGGATTCGCCTGGTTCTCCGGGCTTTTCGACGATCCACCCGCGCTGCCCGCGGACGCGGCCGCCACGGACGTGGAAGACCTGCACCGCCGCTTCGAGCTCGTCCTCGGCGAACGCCACGACGTCGGCATCGGTTCCGTCGCCGAAGACTACAGCCTGCTTCTCCAGCGCCCGCTTCATGGCAGAGATGTTGTCGCGGAGCCGGGCCGCCCTCTCGAAATCCAACTGCTCGGCGGCCTCGTGCATTTGTTGTTCCATCTCACGGATCAGCCGGTCGGTCTTGCCGGACAGGAAGTCGCAGAAGTCCAGAATGATCTTGCGGTGCTCGTCCGCGCCCACCCGCC
This sequence comes from uncultured Actinomycetota bacterium, assembly GCA_963811535.1. Classification (GTDB taxonomy): domain Bacteria; phylum Actinomycetota; class Actinomycetes; order Mycobacteriales; family Mycobacteriaceae; genus Mycobacterium. The sequence continues at coordinate 1,511,057 of CAWERF010000007.1, forward strand.
CGATGCACGGCGCGGAGCACTTGTCGATATAACCCAGCAGGCACGGCCTGTCAATCTGCCTGTGCCGCTTGAACACTCCGGCCGAGCAGGTGCGCGAGGGGAACACCCGGGTAAGCAGGTCCAGCGTCTCACGGATCGCCCACGCGTGGGAGTACGGGCCGAAGTAGCGCACGCCCCTTCGGCGCGGCCCCCGATAGACCATCAGCCGCGGGTACTCTTCGTTCAGCGTGACCGCCAGGACGGGATAGGACTTGTCGTCGCGGTAGCGAACGTTGAACCGCGGATCGAACTCCTTGATCCAGTTGTATTCCAGCTGCAGCGCCTCGACCTCCGTGTGGACGACGGTCCACTCGACGCTGGCCGCGGTCGTCACCATCTGCCGGGTACGGGGCGCCAAGCCGGCAATGTCGGCAAAGTAGGAGTTCAGCCGGCTGCGCAAGCTCTTAGCTTTGCCGACGTAGATCACCCGGCCGTGCGGATCGCGAAAGCGATAGACGCCCGGCTCGACAGGTATCGACCCGGGCGCCGGCCGGTACGTCGCGGGATCGGGCACTGTTCCAGGTTAGTCCCGGCTGCAAACCTGTCGATCAGCCTCTCGGGCGAAAAGCATGTGCTACGACTACCGTCAGCGCATGGGTCCCGCTCGGATCGCCCAACTGACCGAGGCGGACTGGGAAGTGTTCGCCGACCTGCGACTGCGCGCGCTGGGCGAGGCATTCGGCGCCGGCGACGAGCAGTACCGGCAGGAGGAGCATTTCACCGCGCGTCAGTGGCGCCGGCGGATCAGCGAACACACCCAGTTCGCGGCATGGCTGGCCGACCGGCCGGTTGGGCTCATAGGCGCGCACCGCGAAAGCGTCGAGACGGTGTACCTGTACTCGCTGTGGCTCGATCCTGCGGTCCGCGGCCGCGGGCTGGCCCACGACTTGATCGCCAGGGCCCTGGACTGGGCCCGCACGCAGCACGCCGGGACCGTGTACCTGCGGGTGGCGGCGGACAACGCGGTCGCCCGAGCGGTCTACACCAGCCTGGGATTCAGCCCCGTCCAAGACGCTGACGCGATGGACGGCGAAGTCGCGATGACCATCACGGTCGGCTAGACCGGTACCGCGCCATCAGCTCCCGCACCGCGTCCATCGCCGCCACCGCCCGTTCCTTGTCGACGGCCTGGATTGCCATCAGCTGGACGTATTCGTCGTCGGCCAGATCGACATGCGCCCACCGCGCCCCTGGAAAAAACGAGACGTCGACGACGTCTTGCCACGCAATGATCCTCTCGCCCAGCAGATTACGAACGCTGAGCCCGCGCGGGCCGACCCGCAGCCGTGGCCGTGCGAACAGCATCACGGCCGCGGCGATCACGATGCCGAGCACGGCGATGGCCACCTGGTCATCGGTTCGGAAGACGACGCCCGTCGAGGCGATCTTCAGCAGTACCCCGAGCACGATGCTGACCGCCGCGATCAGAAACGCGGCGACGTACGCGAAGTAGGGCGTCAGGTGCGGGCGTACCTGAATGTCCCAGCCTTCGGTCATGCCCGCAGTTGGCGCAGCGCCAGCGCGGTGGACAGCGCCGCTGCCGTCGCCTGGGCGCCCTTGTCCTCGGCCGAGGATGGCAGCCCGGCCCGGTCGAGCGCCTGCTCTTCATCGTTGGTGGTGAGCACACCGTTGGCGACCGGGGTGCCTTCATCCAGAGAGACCCGCGTCAGACCCGACGTGACGGCGTCGCAGACATAGTCGAAATGCGGTGTCTGCCCGCGGATCACAACACCGAGCGCCACCACTGCGTCGTGTTTGCGCGCCAATTCCTGTGCAACAACGGGGATTTCGATCGCACCGAGGACGCGCACCACCGTCGGGTCCGCGACGCCGGACTCGGCGGCCGTCCGGCGTGCGCCGTCAAGCAGTGCGTCGCAGATCTTGGGGTGCCAGGTGCTGGCAACGATGGCAAGCCTGATGTCCGACGCGTCGAGCACTGGCAGGTCGGGAATCCCGGCGCCACCGCTCACAAGGCGCCCCCGAATTCCCCGGGCAGGTGGCTGTCGAAGTCGTCCAGGCCGCTGAGGTCGTGACCCATCCGGTCCCGTTTGGTGATCAGGTATCGGATGTTCTCCGCATTGGCGCGCACCGGCAACGGCACCCGCTCGATGATGTGCAGGCCGTAGCCGTCCAGCCCGACCCGCTTGGCCGGGTTGTTGGTGAGCAGCCGCATCGAGCGCACACCGAGGTCGACGAGGATCTGCGCGCCGGTCCCATAGTCGCGCGCGTCGGCGGGCAGCCCGAGTTCGAGGTTGGCGTCGACGGTGTCGTGGCCGGCGTCCTGCAGCTGGTAGGCCTGCAGCTTGTGCATCAGGCCGATGCCGCGGCCCTCGTGACCACGCATGTAGAGAACGACGCCACGGCCTTCCCGGGCGACCATCGCCATCGCGGCGTCCAGTTGCGGCCCGCAGTCGCAGCGTCGTGAGCCGAACACGTCACCGGTCAGGCACTCGGAGTGCACGCGCACCAGCACGTCGTGGCCACCGTTGTCGGCGATGTCCCCGCGAACCAGCGCGACGTGCTCCACGTCGTCGTAGATGCTGGTGTAGCCGACCGCGCGGAATTCGCCGTGCCGGGTCGGGATCCGCGCCTCTGCGATGCGTTCGACCTGCTTCTCATGCTTGCGGCGCCACTCGATCATGTCGGCGATCGAGATCAGCGCCAGGCCGTGTTCGTCGGCGAACACCCGCAGCTCGTCCGTCTGCGCCATCGCGCCTTCGTCCTTCTGGCTGACGATTTCACAGATCGCGCCAGCCGGTCGCAGACCGGCAAGCCGCGCCAGATCGACCGCCGCCTCGGTGTGACCGGGGCGGCGCAGCACGCCACCTTCCTTGGCGCGCAGCGGAACCACGTGCCCGGGCCGGGTGAAATCCTCGGCGACACTGCCCGAGTCGGCAAGCAGCCTCATTGTGGTCGCCCGGTCGGAGGCCGAGATACCGGTTCCGACACCGTATTTCGCGTCGACCGTCACGGTATAGGCGGTGCCGTGCTTGTCCTGGTTGACGGCGTACATGGGCAGAAGGCCCAGCCGGTCGCAGATCTCGGCGGCCAGCGGAACGCACAGATAACCGGACGTGTAGCGCACCATGAACGCTACGAGTTCGGGAGTTGCCTTCTCCGCGGCGAAGATCAGATCGCCCTCGTTCTCGCGATCTTCGTCGTCGACGACGATGACCGGCTTGCCCGCCGCGATGTCGGCGACCGCTCGCTCGACACTGTCCAACCGCGTCATGGCCGGCTCACTCCTTTAATGGCGGGCACGTGCAGCATTGCTGCCCTCTACATCGAGTATGGACCAGCGGGTATTCCACGCGCACCGCCCGGTCTATCGGTCGGCCGTCATCAGCCGCTCGACGTACTTGGCGATCACGTCGACCTCCAGGTTGACGTGACCGCCCAGCGGCACGCTTGCCAGTGTCGTTTCCGACAGCGTGGTCGGGATCAGCGACACCTCGAACCAGTCTTGACCTGCGGGATCAGTGCCCAAACCCGACACGGTCAGGCTGACGCCGTCCACGGCGATCGAACCCTTCTCCACCACGTAGCGGACCAGGCGCGGGGGCAGCGCAATGCGCACGACTTCCCAATGCTCGGACGGAGTGCGCGAAATCACCTGCCCGGTGCCGTCGACGTGGCCCTGGACGATGTGCCCGCCCAGCCGGCGGTCCACCGTCACCGCACGTTCGAGGTTTACCTCGGGTCGTTCGTCGATGTCACGCAGTGTCGAGCGGTTCAGCGTCTCGGCCATCACGTCGGTGGTGAATTGCCCGTCGGACAGTACCTGGAGCACCGTCAGGCACACGCCGTTGACCGCGATGGAATCCCCCGGCGACGCGTCGCTCGTGACAACCGGGCCGCGGATCTGCAGCCGCACCGCATCGGGCAGAACCGACTTTCCGACCACGCGGCCGACCTCTTCGACGATGCCGGTGAACACCTGCCCAGGCTAATGCGCGACCGGGGCCGCGCAGCGTCACCCTCTACGATGCAGTCATGCCGATCCGCCACCGGATACCCGCTGCCGTTCTCGCCGCTCTGGCCCTCATCGCCGCCCTCGTCGCCGGGTGCTCGTCGTCCAACAGCGCGTCGAACGCACCGTTGCCGGATGCCGCAACGCTGCTCAAGCAGTCCACCGACACGACGAAGAACCTCAAAAGCGCGCACCTGGTGCTCGAGGTGACCGGCTCGATCCCCAACCTGCCGGTCCACTCGTTGACCGGGGATCTGGCCAACACGCCGGCCGTCGCAGCGAAAGGCAACGCGAACATCACCGCGTTTGGCCAGACCGTCAACGCGGACTTCGTCGTCGCCAACGGAAACCTCTACGCGGCGCTGACCCCGAACAAGTGGACGAACTTCGGGCCGGCCGCCGACATCTACGACCCGTCGGTCATTTTGGATCCCGACAAGGGCTTGGCCAATGTGCTGGCCAACTTCACCAATCCGAAGAGCGACGGCCGCGAAACCATCAACGGGATTCAGACGGTCCGCGTCAAAGGCACGGTCAACGGTTCTGTCATCGGCGCGATCGTTCCCGATATCACCAACTCGGTTCCGTCAACCGCCTGGATCCGTGAAGACGGCAGCCACGACCTGGTCAAGGCTTCGGTCCAGACCAGCCCCGGCAATAGCATCGACGTGACACTGTCCGACTGGAACAAGCCGGTGACCGTCAGTCCGCCCGCGGGGGCCTGACCGAGCATGCGGGCCGGCCGGAGAATCGCGATCAGCGCGGGCAGCCTCGCTGTGCTGCTGGGCGCGCTCGACACCTATGTCGTCGTCACGATCATGACCGACATCATGCGCGACGTCGGTATCCCGATTAACAAGATTCAACAGGTCACGCCGATCGTCACCGGCTATCTGCTCGGCTACATCGCAGCGATGCCGCTGTTGGGCCGCGCGTCCGACCGCTTCGGGCGCAAGCTGCTGCTGCAGGCCAGCCTGGCCGGGTTCGCGATCGGCTCGGTGGTCACCGCGATGTCACACGACCTGACCATGCTGGTGATCGGCCGCGTCATCCAGGGCACCGCCAGCGGCGCGCTGCTGCCCGTGACCTTGGCGCTGGCAGCCGACCTTTGGGCACAACGCAGCCGGGCGGCGGTGCTGGGTGGCATCGGGGCTTCCCAGGAGCTGGGCAGCGTGCTGGGCCCGCTCTACGGCATCTTCATCGTCTGGCTGTTGAACACGTGGCGCGACGTGTTCTGGATCAACGTGCCGCTGGCCATCATCGCGATGGTGATGATCCAGTTCAGCATGCCGGCGCACGAGAAGGGTGGGGCGCCGGAGCGGGTCGACGTGGTCGGCGGCGTGCTGCTGGCCATCGCGCTGGGCCTGGTAGTGGTCGGCCTGTACAACCCGGCGCCGGACGGCAAGCAGGTGCTTCCGAGCTGGGGCTGGCCCGTCCTCGCGGGCGCGCTGGTCGCCGCGATCGCGTTCGGCGCATGGGAGCGGTTTGCGCGCACCCGGCTGATCGAGCCGGCCGGCGTGCACTTCCGCCCGTTCCTGGCCGCGCTCGGTGCGTCTGTGACCGCGGGCGCGGCACTGATGGTCACGCTGGTCAACGTCGAGCTGTTCGGCCAGGGCGTGCTGGAGCTGGACAAGAACCAGGCGGCGGGCCTGCTCCTGCGCTTCTTGATCGCGCTGCCGATAGGCGCGGTGGTGGGCGGCTTGATCGCCACGAAGGTAGGCGACCGCGCGGTGGCGTTTGTCGGGCTGCTCATCGCCGCTTACGCGTACTGGCTGACGTCGCACTGGCCGGTGGACGTGCTCGCGGCGCGGCATAACCTCGGGCTCTTCACGCTGCCGATGATGGAGACCGATCTGGCGCTCGCCGGCATCGGCCTGGGCCTGGTGATCGGGCCGCTGACGTCGGCGACGCTGCGTGTCGTGCCCCCGGCACAACACGGAATCGCCTCCTCGGCGGTGGTGGTGGCCCGCATGATCGGCATGCTGGTCGGCCTCGCCGCACTCAGCGCATGGGGCCTGTACCGGTTCAACCAGATCCTGGCGAGCCTGCCCGACAGGAGCCCGCCCGGTGGCAGCCTGGCGGCCCGGCTGGAGGCCGAGGCCGACAATTACCGGCTTGCCTTCTCGATGCAGTACGGCGAGATCTTCGGGATCACCGCGATCATCTGCGTGGTCGGTGCGGTCCTTGCGCTGTTCATCAGCGGCCGCCGGGAGCACGCCGACGAACCGGAATCCGACGCGCGCGAGGCGGTTCCGGCCCCCAACTAGGGCGTCTATCTCGGCTTCCCGCCGTTAGCCCGCGGCATTGCCGGGTATCCCCGTGGCAAGGCATTCCCTTCGACACGGGAGGAGGCAGCGATGGCTGCACAACTCGACGGCAAGACGATCGCATTCCTGGTCGCCCCGGAGGGCGTCGAGGAGGTCGAACTCACCGAGCCATGGAAGCGGTCGCACAGGCAGGCGGCACTCCCGAGCTGATATCCACCGACGTGGGCAAGGTGCAGGCGTTCAACCACCTGACCGCCGCCGACACATTCGAGGCGACAAAGGCCGCCGACCAGGTGAACGTCGGTGATTACGCGGCCTTGGTGCTGCCCGGCGGTGTGGCCAACCCGGACTTCCTGCGCACCGCCCCGGCGGCAGTGGACTTCGTGAGGGGATTTTTCGACGCGGGCAAGCCGGTCGCGGTGATCTGCCACGGCCCGTGGACGATCGTCGAGGCCGACCGGGTGCGCGATCGCCGGATCACCTCGTGGCCGAGTTTGCCGACCGACATCCGCAATGCGGGCGGCAACTGGATCGACGAAGAAGTCGTAGTCTGCACCAGCGGCCCCAACACGCTGGTGTCAAGCCGGAAGCCCGACGATCTGCCGGCGTTCTGCAGCACGCTGGTCGAGAGGTTCGCTCAGCGGGCCGCCTAGTGCAATTCCACCCGCAAATGCGCGCGCGTCGGTAACGTCGGCCGCATGCTGATCGCGGCGTTACGCGACCTGCAATGGCGACGGCAACGCTTCATGATAGCGATCGTAGGCACCGGCGTCGTCTTCGCGGCGACACTCGTACTCACTGGGCTGGCCAACGGGTTTCGCATCGAGGCCCGACGCACGGTTGACTCGCTGGGCATCGACACCTACATGATCAAGTCGGGCTCCGTAGGCCCTTTCCTCGGCGCGTCGCCGTTCGCGGCGAGCGAAGTGGCGGCAGTGGCGCGCATTCCCGGTGTCGTCCAGGCGGTCCCCCTCGTGTACTCGGGGACGACGATGATGGACCGCGGTTCGCCGCGCAACGTGAACATGTTCGGCGTGCTCGAGCGCGGTCCCGGGATGCCTCCCCTGGCCGAAGGCCGGCCACCGTCGGCGCCCGACGAGGTGGTCGTCGCCGACAAGCTCGGCCGGCATGTCGGTGATCAGGTCGAGATCGCCTCACGCACACTGCGTGTCGTCGGCATCGTGGAGGACTCCACGGCATTGGCCGGCCAGCCCAACGTCTTCCTCACCGTCCCCGGGGCACAACAATTGATGTTCGGCGGGGAGCCGCTGGTCTCGTCGATCGGTCTTCGTGGCACACCGGCGCAGGTTCCCGCGGGCTTTCGGGTCGTGCATCGGGCGGACGCGATCGAGGACTTCGTGCGACCGCTGCGGGTGGCGTACGCCGCCTTCAATTTCATGTCGGTGCTGCTCTGGATCGTTGCGGCGTTGATCGTGGGCAGCATCATCTACCTCTCCGCACTGGAACGTACGCGCGACTTCGCGGTGTTCAAGGCCGTCGGTGTCTCGACGGGTTCAGTCCTGGCCGGGCTCGTGTTGCAGGCCGTCATCGTTGCGATCCTCGCGGCCCTGGTCGGTGGAGTGCTCTCGCTCGTGTTGGCTCCGCTGTTTCCGATGCGCGTGGTGGTGCCGCCGTCAGCGTTCCCATTGCTCGGTGTCGTCGCGATCGTCGTGGGCCTGCTGGCCAGCGTCGCGGGACTGCGGCGCGCGGTGTCGATCGACCCCGCGCTCGCGTTCGGGGGGCCTTGAGCCGTGGGCGATCTCACCATCAGTGACCTCGTCGTCGAATACTCAAGCGGCGGCTACGCGGTCCGTCCGATCGACGGACTGAACCTGGAGGTGTCGTCCGGCTCGTTGGCGATCCTGCTCGGCCCGAGCGGCTGTGGGAAGACCACGTTGCTGTCGTGCATCGGCGGCATCCTGCAGCCCAAATCGGGGGTGATCAAGTTCGGCGACGTCGACGTCACGGCGATGACCGGCCGGGAGCTGTCAATGTACCGGCGCAACACTGTGGGCATCGTGTTCCAGGCGTTCAACCTGGTGCCGAGCCTCACCGCGATGGAGAACGTGATCGTGCCCATGCGCGCGGCCGGCATGTCACGCGGCGCGGCGCGCGAGCGTGCCGAGGAGCTTCTAACACGGGTTGGCCTGCAGCAGCGCATGTCCCACCGGCCGAGCGATCTCAGCGGAGGCCAACAGCAGCGTGTGGCGGTCGCCCGGGCGATCGCGCTCGACCCGCCGCTGGTGCTGGCGGACGAGCCGACGGCCCACCTCGATTTCATCCAGGTCGAGGAGGTGCTGCGGTTGATCCGGGAACTCGCCGACGGCGATCGCGTCGTCGCCGTGGCCACCCACGACACCCGCATGCTGCCACTTGCCGACCGCGTCGTCGAGCTTGTGCCGGAGGTCGCGTCGATCGAGCGGCCACCCGAAACGGTGCGGCTACTGGACGGAGAGCTGCTGTTCAAAGAGGGCACGATGGGCGATCTGATCTACGTCGTCGCTGACGGCGAATTGGAGATCATCCGCGAATTAGCCGGCGGTGGTGAAGAATTGGTGAAGGTCGCCAAGCCCGGCGACTACTTCGGCGAGATCGGCGTGCTTTTCCACCTACCGCGCTCCGCCTCTGTGCGAGCGCGCACGGACGCTACCGTCATCGGCTACACCGTGCAGGCGTTCCGCGAGCGGCTCGGCGCCACGGGCATGCGCGACCTGATCGAACACCGAGAGTTCAGCGCCGATTAGCGCACGGGCGGGGCGTTCTTCCCGCTTGCCGGAACCAGACTGAGAAGCACCTCCGGACCAATCTGCTCGACGCCGTCGAATTGCCATCGCAGCGCGCGGGCTATCGTCGGCACCCCGACATCGCCGACCGCGGTAATCGGGCCGCCCAACAGAATTGGCGCCACGTACGCCAGGATGCGGTCGACAAGACCGGCCCGAAGAAACGCGCCCGCCAACGTCGGGCCGCCTTCCAGCAGCACATCTGTGCGGTCGGCGAGCGCCTTTATCACCTCGTGCGGGTCGCGGGTACGGATGAGCATGGTCCGCGAATCGTCGTTGAGGACCCTTGCTTCAGAGGAGATTTCGCGCTCGCCCACCACGACCCGCAGCGGCTGGCGATCGGCGAGGCTGCCGTCGGGCAGCCTGGCGGTCAGCGTCGGGTCGTCGGCGATCACCGTGCCGGTTCCCACCACGATCGCGTCGGCCGCCGCGCGGCGGCGATGCACGTCGGCGCGTGCGGCCTCACTGGTGATCCATTGGCTGGTGCCGTCGGCCGCCGCGCTGCGCCCGTCCACGCTTGCCGCGTACTTCCACGTCACATGCGGCAGTCCAGTTCGCTGCTTGTGCAACCACTCCCGCAGGGTTCCCCCGGCGACCTCGTCGGTGAGCACACCACCGACCACCTCGACACCTGCCTCCGCGAGTCGTGTGGCGCCGCCCGTCGCGATCGGATTCGGGTCGGCCACGGCGTACACAACCGTCGAAATACCCACGGCCAGAATGGCATCCACGCAGGGCGGGGTCTTGCCGTGATGATTGCAGGGTTCCAGCGTGACGACGGCGGTCCCGCCCGCGGCCAGCTCGCCTGCGCGCCGCAGCGCCACCACCTCCGCGTGCGCTCCGCCCGCAGGCTCGGTTCCACCGACGCCGGCGACCCCGCCGTCGCGGTCAAGGATGACGGCTCCCACCGGAGGGTTCGGGTATGTGGCGCCCTTGACCCTCTCGGCATGTTCGACGGCCAGCCGCATGGCGGCCCGTTGATTCATAGCTGAAGATGCTTTGACGCCGCGGCGGCCTTACGTCGCAACGCTTCCACCGCGGCCGCCGGGTCCTCGGCGCTGTAAACCGCAGAGCCGGCGACGAAGCAGTCGACACCGGCCTCCGCGGCCGCAACGATGGTGTCGTCGTTGATGCCGCCGTCGATTTCGACGAGGACGGTCAGCTCGCCGGAGTCGACGAGTCGGCGCGCGATACCGACTTTGGACAACACCTCGGAGATGAATCTCTGTCCGCCGAAACCGGGCTCGACCGACATGATCAGCAGCGTGTCGAATTCACGCAGGATCTCAAGATACGGCTCCAACGGGGTTCCGGGCTTGACGGAGAGCCCCGCCTTCGCGCCCGCGGCGCGGATGTCGCGGGCGACCCCCACCGGGTTGTCCGTGGCCTCGGCGTGGAACGTGACGTTGTAAGCCCCGGCTTCGGCGTAGGGGGGTGCCCATCGATCGGGGTTCTCGATCATCAGATGGCAGTCCATCGGGATGTCGGTGTGCTCGAGCAGGGCTTCCACCACCGGTAACCCGATGGTCAGGTTCGGTACGAAGTGGTTGTCCATCACGTCGACATGCAACCAGTCGGCACCGTCGACGGCGGCGGCCTCGTCGGCCAGCCGGGCGAAGTCGGCGGCCAGAATCGACGGCGCGATCAGCGGCGGCGGCATGGGCTCAATGTACTTGCAGCGCGGCGGCGAACATCGCGTCGGTCCCGTGCCGGTGCGGCCACAACTGCACGTAGCGACCGCCACCCAGGTCGTGGACCGGGTCGAACAGGGGCCCGGTGTCGATCGCGTTCACCGGGTGGCGGCGCAGAGCGTCCGCGACGACGCCGACCGTCTCTGCCAGGTGCGGCGAGCACGTCGCGTACAGCACCACGCCGCCGGGACGGGTCAGCTTGATCGCCGACGAAAGCAGCTCGCGCTGAAGCTTGGCCAGTGCCGGCACGTCGGCAGGCGTGCGCCGCCAGCGGGCTTCGGGGCGGCGGCGAAGAGCGCCGAGCCCCGTACACGGCGCGTCGACCAGGACGCGGTCGAAGCCGGGCTTTAGTCCCGGCTCTCGGCCGTCGACGCGCAGGACCTCCACGGCGAGCCCCTTTGTGTTCTGCTCGACCAGATCCGCACGCCGCGGTGCGGGCTCGACGGCGGTGACACGCGCGCCAGACGGGGCGCCGAGGGCGGCCAGCAGCGCGGTCTTGCCGCCCGGGCCCGCGCACAGATCCAGCCAGCGGCCCCCGTCGGGCCCGTCAAGCGTGGCGAGCGTCAACGCCCGGGCCACGAGCTGACTGCCCTCGTCCTGCACCAGCGCTCGGCCCTCGCGCACCGGCGACAGCCTTCCCGGGTCACCACCCGGGAGGTACACCGCATACGGCGAATATCGGCCCGCCGTGCCGCGAACGGCCTCGGCAAGTTCGTCTTTGGTCAGCACGCCAGGGCGCGCGGCGAGGTGCACGAGCGGGCGGGTGTCGTCGGCGGCAAGCAGTGCGTCGAGCTGGCCGGCGTCCGCGCCGAGCGCGTCGGCGAAAGACTGCGCGATCCAGCGCGGGTGGGAATGGACGAATGCGGCATGGCCCACCGGGTCGGTGGCCACGTCGGGCGCGAGTTCGTCGACCCATGACTGCTTGTCGCGGGACGCGATCGTACGCAGCACGCCATTGACGAAACCTGCGCGCGTGGAATCGAATTCGATCGCGGCGTGATCGACCGTAGTGGATACCGCGGCATGTGCGTCGACCCGGGTCCGCAACAGCTGATAGGCGCCGAGCCGCAGCAGATCGAGCAGCACCGGGTCGATGCTTTCCGGCGGCCGCCCGGCGGCGCGGCCGATGATCGCGTCGAGCAAACCGCGGGTGCGGCACGCCCCATAGGCGAGCTCGGTCGCGAACGCGGCGTCCCGGCCGGTGATGCCGCGCTCGCGAAGCAGTGCAGGCAGCGCCAGGTTCGCGTAGGCGTCGCGCTCCGACACGGCGCGCAGCACGTCGAACGCCGCACGACGGGCCGGGTCGAGGGGCTTGCGTCGGGGTTGTCGTCTGGGCGATCGTCGAGCCGGGGGCCGCGTCATGACGCGTGCACAGAGTCGTCGAGGCGCGCTCCGCGGGCCCAGTCCTCGGCGGCCATCGGCCTCTTGCCCGGCGGCTGCACCCGGCCCAGCAGCACCGGCGCGGACCCGGTGCCGACACGCACGCCGTGCCTGCTGACCCCCAGCCGGCCGGGCGGCAGCGGCTCGGCCTCTTGGTCGACGGTGACGGGGCCGAGCTTGACGCGCAGGTCGCCGACCAGTGTCCACGCGCCCGGGTTAGGCGTGACGGACCGGATGCGGCGTTCGACAGCCTGCGCGGGAAGTTCCCACCGCACTCGCGCGTCGTCGACGGTCACCTTCGGCGCGATGGTCACTCCCTCCGACGGCTGCGGCACCGCGACCAGCGATCCGTCGGCGATGCCGGTCAGCGTCGACTCCAGCAGCGCCGCGCCGGACTGCGACAGCCGCTGCAGTAGCTCACCGGCCGTGTCGTGCGGGCCGATCGCTTCGGTGACGACGCCGTAGACCGGCCCGCTGTCGAGGCTGGGCTCGATGCGGAACGTGGTCGCACCGGTGACGGTGTCGCCCGCGGCGATCGCGGCCTGGACAGGCGCGGCGCCCCGCCACGCGGGCAGGACCGAGAAGTGCAGGTTGATCCAGCCTCGCGGCGGGATCGCCAGCAACGCATCACCGAGCAGGGCCCCGTACGCGACGACCGCGCAGACCTCGGGCGCCAGCGCGGTCAGCTCGGCGACGAATTCTTCCGAGTTGGGCCGGGCCGGCGTGAGCACCGGGATGTCGTGCTCGCGGGCCAGCCGCGCGACCGGTGACGGAGTGGGTTTACCGCGGCGGCCCGACACCGCGTCGGGCCGGGTGAGTGTCGCGATCACGTCGTGGTCCGGGGATGCGATCAGCCGCCGCAACGCCGGTAGCGCTGGTTCCGGGGTGCCGGCGAAGACGAGACGCACCCGGCCAGTCTAGAAACCGCGACTACCGCGGCGTCTGGTAGTAGTCCCGCTGCGACACCCGGGCCGCGCCCGCGACGAACATCCACGGGATAGTCGTGATCAACCGGTTCAACGTGGCGACGGCGTCGTTGTAGTACTGGCGGGCGAACGCGAGCTTATCCTCGGTGTCGGCGAGGTTGTGTTGCAGGTCAAGGAAATTCGCCGAAGACTTCAGGTCGGGGTACATCTGGCCGAGTGCCAGCAGCTGTCCGACGGCGGTGTCGAGTTGCTTCTCCGCGGCGCTGCGCTGCGCCACCGACCTCCCCGCCGTTGCGGTGGTGAGCGCGGTCCGCGCCTCGGTCGCGTGATCGAGGATCGCCCGTTCATGGGAGGCGAAGGACTGCACGGTGTGGACCAGGCCGGGTATCAACGATGCGCGGCGGGTGAGCTCGACGTCGATGCCGCCCAGGGCCTCATCGACGCGGACGTCGGCGCCGCGAACCTTGTTGTAGCCCACCACGAACACGATGAGCACCGCGACAGCGATCACTAGCACCAACACCAGCAGCAACCTCACCATGAGCCGCCTCCTCCTCCGCCGCCACCGCCTCCTCCGCCGCTGAAGCCGCCGCCGCCGCTGCTCGACGACGACTGCGAAGCGGTGTACGCGCCGATCGATGACGACAGCGCCGACTCGAAGCTGTCGAAGTTCGCACCACCCGACTGCCCGACCACGCCGTGGCCGACATATGACGACGTCTGATACCAATCCGGCTGCGGCGCGGGCGCGCCCGTCGCGGCTTCATATTTCTTGGCCCAGAGCGCAGCGGTGCCCGCGGCGACCGCGAACGGGACGTACGCGGTGTACAGGTCTTTGCGGGCGCCGAAGTCGAACCGCGCCTCGGCGGAATCGGTCGACAGCATGCGGTGGAATCCACCTGCGCGCGACCATAATTCGCGCCCAAGTTCGGTGCGGCGGGTGCCCACAGCGGCGCCCCAGGTACGGACGGTGATCAAGAAGAACACCACTAACGGGATGCCCCACATGGTCGCCGGGAAGCCCCACCGCAGAAACCCGAGAATCGCCAGGATCAGCGCCACCAGCGCCGCGACCCGCACCCACCATTCCGAAGGCTTCTTGACGATCAGGTTCTCCTCGAGCGCCCACTTCTGCACGGCGGTCGCGATGTCGCGCTTCGCTTTGTCGAGTTTGCGGCCGGCGGTCACGGTGCCGTTGGCATCGAACTCCTCGCTCGATGTCGTGACACCGAGCGCTGAACCGGCAGCGCGGCTGACCGGGTCGACGTCTGCCCATGCACCGGCATCGGCGGTGCCGCGGATCGTCCACTTCTTCTCGCCGACCTGTGTCAGCGAGATCACTCTGCGCTCGGCGAGGTAGAACAGGCTGGCCGTCAACCCGTTGCGCGGCACCGCTTCGGTGCGGATGTACTCGATCTGCACCGGCCCGAGGCCGTCGGGCGGGGCGTACTGCAGCGGGAACCCGGGTGATGGCTCGACGGTGGACCGCCACCACAGCAACGCGATCGCCGCGCCGAGCACCGTAAGGCCGACCATCCAGATCGGGCCGGAAAGCGTGGTGCCGAGGATCCGGTCGAATTTGTACGACCACGGCAGCGTCGCGCGCGCCGGCGTCGGGGTATCGACCCCGGCCCTGACCGTCACCGGGGTACGCGGTGGCAGCCTCCCCGCCGAGAGAATGATCCGATCACCGGAGACGGTGAGGTCTTCACACGCGCTGCCAACCCCGAACCCGACGGAGCAGCGAGCGCCGCTGACCTGACCGGGCAACGTGACCAAGATGTCCGCCTTGTCGATCGCCATGTCCCAGCCCGGCGCCACGACGTTCCAGAAGAACGCTGAGGGCGTGCCGGCGGTGACGTCGCCAGCTTGGGACGCGAACGTGCGATTGGCGCCGACACCGCCGGGGTCCAGGACGCCGGGAACCGTGTAGCGGATCACGAAGATGTGGGCGCCCCACAGAAGATAGCGGCCGGGGTCGCCGATCTTGGCCACCAGAATTCGCGTGCCGTCGCGCCAGCTCAACTCCGTCGGGATGGGCTGATCGTCCATCAGTACAGACGCGACGGTCGGCACCTGCCGAACGTGCGGATCGTTCGGGTTGGCGACGTCCCAGTATCGGAAGATGCCGTGCCGACCGCTGGGGAAGTCCGCGGTGATTGTCTCGGTCGCGTTGAGTTGCCCCTGCGCGTTGACGGTGTAGTCGCCGCGGTAGTCGGTGATGGAGACGGGGTCCGCCGCAGCCGCGCCGCTGGATTCCCCAGTGAACACCAGCGGCCAGAGGACACCAAAAGCAATGAGCGCCAATAGGATTAACCACGCCAATAATCGGCGAACCCACCGCATCAGCGCCTCCGCATCCTCAGGTCCGTCATCAGCCACCGGACCGCAGGTCGGCCATCAGCCTATGTGCAAGGGGTCGATTTGGACGCGAACTGGCTGTTGATCGTGACGTGCGCTCACCACCGCGATGGCTCGCCGCAGCGCCGCGGCCAGCGCCAGCCCCTGCTCCCGGTCAACCCGCACCAGCATCCGTGTCACTTTCTCGTCGGGGTCAGCGCTCGCCGGCCGGCGCGCGGCGGTGGGCAGCTCCACCGGCCCGAGCCGCTCGGCGCCCTCGGGCAGCACGGCCAGTTCCAGCAGGGCGGCCACCGCCTGCGGCGGCCCGTCGACGGCGGCGAGGTGCACGCTGGGGGGCAACCCCACCTCGCAGCGGGCGTCAAGCTCAGCCTCGGCGTGGCCGACCGGATCCCAGCGGATCAGCGATTGCACCGTCGGGATCGTCGAATCGGCGACGACGGCCACCACGCCGCCGTCTCCGCGGGAGCGGACCAGCGCGGCGGCCGCCATCCACCGGCGCAGCGTGTCCTCGGCCGCGCGCAGATCCTGCCGCCCCAGCAGCGCCCAGCTGTCCAGCAGCAGAGCCGCGCCGTAGCCCCCTGCCGCATGCGGTTCGGCCCCCGGTGTTGCGACAACGACGGCCGGGCCGGGATGAACGTTGCGCACGACCGCGTCACCGCCGGACGTGACGACGCTGGTGCCGGGGAATGCGCGGCCCAGCTCCTCGGCGGTGCGCCTGGCGCCCACGACGACGGCCCGCACGCTGCCTGCCCCACAGCGCACACAGGTGGGCGCGGAATCCGCCCGGCCGCACCAGCGGCACGCCACACCTGCGGTGTCACGGTCGGGCAGCGACAGCGGACCGGTGCAGTGCCGGCAGCGGGCGACGGTACGGCACCGTGAGCAGGCCAGGGCCGGCACGTAGCCGCGCCGCGGCACCTGCACAAGGACCGGCAGCCCGGCGTCGAGTGCGCTGCGCGCCGCCCGCAGCGCCATCGACGGCAACCGTGCGGTCCGCGCGGCCGGGTCACGGGCGTCCGCGTAGCCGCCGTCGTCGAGGGCCATCACCCGCGGCGCCCGGGCCCGCACGACGGGCCTGACGGCCACCAGGTCGTGTGCCCAGCGGCTGCGCACCTGCGCCTGTGCTTCGGCGGTGCGGGCGTAGCCGCCGATCAGCGCTGCGCAGCGCAGTTGATGGGCGCGCAGCATCGCGACCTCGCGGGAATGCGGATACGGCGTGCGGGGCTCGGCCAGTGTGTCGTCGCCGTCGTCCCACACGATGACCAACCCGAGGTCGGCGACCGGCGCGAAAACCGCGCTTCGTGTGCCGATGACGAGGCGCGCCCGGCCACGCAGCACGGCCAGCCATCGGCGGTAGCGCTCGGCCGGCCCCAAACCCGCCGACAGGGCGACCACAGCGGATGGGTCGAGCAACCGGACGCTCTCGGCGAGCAACTCGTCGACGTCGCGCTGGTCGGGCACAACCGCCAGCACGCCGCGTCCGGCGGCGGCGGTCACCGCGGCGGCCTCGGCCAGCCGGGCCGCACAGTGCTCACCGGGAAGCGCCTGCCAGACGGCTCGCGCGGCGCGGCCGTCGTCGAGCGCAGCCAGATACTGCTCGCCACGGCCATAGGCCTGCCAGCCCGCCCGGTCGATGGGCGCGATCACCGGCTTGTCCCGCAGGTCGGACACCTCTCGCTCGACCCGGGCGTGGCGCGGCGGCACGGCCAGCCGGAGCACGTCGGCGCGGGTGCCCGCGTAGCGGGCGGCGACCGCGTCGACCAGTCGTCGCACATCCGGCGTGAGCACCGGCTCGGGCGACACCACCCGGTCGAGCCAGCCGAGTTTGCCGACGTGATCTGTGTCCGAACGCCTTTCGAGCACAAACGCATCGACCAGCCTGCCGTGGAAACGCACCCGGACCCGCACACCGGGCTGGGCGTCGTCGGACTGCTCGGCTGCCACCAGGTAGTCGAATTCGCGGTCCAGGTGGGGCACCGACAGCATCGGCAGCACCCGCGCGATCGGCTCGTGCTCGGCGGCCTGTCGCGTCACACAACTCCGTCCTGCACGGGACTATCGCCGGCCGGTGGCCCGCTGCCGGTTGCGGTCCATGTACTGCGACACAAACACGAAGCCACCGGCCACACCTGCACCCGACGGCAGGCATGTCAGCGAAGGGTTGGTCATGGCGGCTCCTTCATGTGGTGGCCCTCAACGGCATTCGCGTCACCGTAGCCGGGGCCACCGACAAGTTACACCCTGCCGAAGAAGAAGCCCGCCGTGATGAGGATCTGCGCAGCCGCGTACGCCCACCAGATCGGCACGGCCAGCGCCTCATTGTCGAGCACGAAGCGGCCGATGCCGATCATCGCGTCCGACAGCGCGAAGCACACCGCCCCGACCGCGGTCCACGGCGTGGGCAGCCGCGCCAGAAGCGCAGCGCACACCATCGCGCACAGCACCGCGATGTAGATCGTCACCGGCAGCGTCAGCCCGTCGCGGCCCATCTGCGGCCAGAACCATGCCAACAGGCCGACGCAACCGGCACACACGAAAACGACCGCCGCCCCCCGCAGTCGCGACCACCTCGCCAGCGGAACCAACGCGCCCAGATAGCACAGGTGCGCCACCAGAAAAGCGCCGAGGCCGCCGACGAACGACAGCCCCCACCACGGGATCGCGAGCAGCCAGTCGCCCACGGCCGAGAACACCAGCCCCGGCATCAACCAGCGTCGCTCCCGGACGACCGGATGCTCGAACGCGGCGGCCGCCAACAGCACGGCCATCAGCGCCTTGAATGCGGGTTGGACCACCCACCGCCCCGTCAGCTCAGCGCCGGGGGGCGAGGTCACCGCGAGCACGGTCAGAAACACTCCGTAGGCCATGCCCGCCCAACCGGCGGCGACCCACGCGGCCATCACCCAGCGGCGTGCGTACGGTGTCCCCATGCCAGGTTCAGACGAAAAGCCGGCCATCGACGCCATCCTGCAGAAGCTACTCGATGCGCTGCCATTCCAACTCGTCGGCGACGACGGTGTCGAGGCGGCGCGCAAGCGGCTACGCGATATCCGCGTTCCGGCCGAGATGCTGCCGGACCTGCGCATCGAGGACCACACGCTGGAGATCGACGATGGGCGGGCGCTCGGGGTGCGGATCTACTGGCCGCCGGGCGAGGGCGACGGCCCGCTGCCGATCATCGTGTTCTTCCATGGCGGCGGGTTCGCGCTGGGCGACCTGGAGACCCACGACGCGCTCTCGCGCGGGCATGCGGTCGGCGCCCGAGCGGTCGTGGTGTCGGTGGGACTACAGGTTGGCGCCCGAACACCCGTATCCGGCTGCCGTCGACGACGCGTGGGCCGCGACGCGGTGGGTCGCGGAGCACGCCGACGAATTCGGCGCGGATCCGGCTTGCCTTGCGGTGGCAGGTGATTCGGCCGGCGGCAACCTGGCCGCGGTGGTGACGCAGCTGGCCCGCGACGCGGGCGGGCCCTCGATCGCGTTTCAGCTCCTGCGGTATCCGGCGACGGCGTGGGACTTCTCGTTGCCGTCGTTCACCGAGAACGCCGACGCACCGATCCTTGACCTCCGCGCTATCGAGTTGTTCTCCCGCTGGTACGTCGGCGACGTTGAGGCCAACGACCTTCCGCCGACGCTGGCGCCGGCGCGCGCGGAGAGCCTGGCCGACCTACCTCCCGCCTACATTGCGATCGCCGGGTACGACCCGCTGCGCGATGACGGCGCCCGTTACGCCGAACTGCTGCGCGCGGCGGGAGTGCCCGCGGACGTGCACAACGCCGAGACGCTGGTGCACGGGTACGCCGGTTTCGCCGTCGTCGTGCCCGCCGCCGCAGAAGCGCTCGATCGCGGATTGCGGGCGCTACGAACCGCGCTCGGCCGCTAGCCGGCGCGATCTGCGCGTCACCGTCGAAAACCCGTGAGAAAACGGCCGAACCGCGTCGCACTCACAGCTGACGTATAACGTGCGCCCACGCGGTACTCACGCACGCAGCCGACGATGGCGACATGAGCGCACCCGGCAAGGTCTCGGGTTCGCCCCGGCCGCGGATACGCGCAGCCGGCGCGCTGAAGGCACGGCGGTATCCGGTCAGCGACGGGGCTCCGGTCGAGGTCATCGAGGATGGGCCCAGCCCGGCGGGCCGGCTGGCGTGGGCGTGCGCGCGGCTCACGGTCCGCCCGACCCTGACGATCGGCAGCCGGTTCGCACATTTGCCCTGGCCATGGGGTCTTGTCGACTTTGCGTCGCGGGCGCTGATGCCCATCCCGGGCACCGTCCGCGCGACGATCGGGCTGCCGCATTGCACCGCGCAGCTGGTGAGCGCCAAGGGGGTGCTGCCCGCCGACGGGACCCATCGGGTTGTGCTGTACATGCACGGCGGCGCGTTTCTGAGCTGTGGCGCCAATTCGCATGGCCGGTTGACGACGCTGATCTCCCAGTACGCCGACGCGCCGGTGTTGGTGCTCAACTACCGGATGATCCCGAAGCACTCGGTTTCAGATGCCGGCGAGGATTGTTATGACGGCTGGCGCTGGCTTCGCGGCCAGGGCTACGGGCCTGAGCAGATTGTGCTGGCCGGGGATTCGGCCGGCGGTTATCTGGCGCTGGCGCTGGCCGAACGGCTGCTGGCCGAGGGGCAGGGGCCGGCGGCGCTGGTGTCGATGTCGCCGCTGATGCAGCTGCAGATGGCGCCCAAGCTGTCACACGCGAACAGCCGAACCGATGCGATGTTCCCGCCCAAGGCTTTTGAGGCCCTGGTCAAGTTGATCGAGAAGGCCGCGGCCCGACACCCGGTCGACGGGAAGCCCGAAGAGGTGTTCGAGCCGCTCGACCACGTTGAGCCGGGCCTGCCGCGCACACTGATCCACGTGTCGGGCGCGGAGGTGCTCCTCTACGACGCGCGCCTGGCCGCGCGGCGGCTGGCCGCCGCGGGCGTGCCCGCCGAGGTTCGGATCTGGCCCGGGCAGATGCACGTCTTCCAGATGTGCGCGCCCGCTGTGCCGGAGGCCACCCGGTCGCTGCGCCAAATCGGGGAGTACATCCGGGAAGCCACCGGATAACCGGGCCGGTCGAACCTCAGCCTGTTGTATCGCTGCTCAACCTGACGCGGATCGATCCCCGGACGCCCCACGCACCTCGGTTGCCGCGGCAACCAGGTTCTGCAGCGATGCGGTGACCTCCTCGGTGGTCCGGGTCTTCAACCCGCAATCGGGATTGACCCAGAGACGCTGCGCCGGAACGGCTTTCAGCGCTGCGCGTAGTGACTCCGCGATCTCCGTCTGGCTGGGAATCCTCGGCGAATGGATGTCATACACGCCAGGCCCAACGCTGTTGGCGAACCCCGCTGCATTGAGATCGTCGAGCACCTCCATGTGCGAGCGAGCCGCCTCGATCGAGGTGACGTCGGCATCCAGGTCGGCGATCGCGCCGATCACTTCCCCGAACTCCGAATAGCACAGGTGAGTGTGGATCTGCGTGCTGTCGGCCACCCCCGACGTGGCCAACCGGAACGCGGCCACCGCCCACCGCAGATAGTCGCCCTGGTCCGCCGACCGCAGTGGAAGCAGCTCGCGCAGTGCCGGCTCGTCGACCTGGATGATCGCGATGCCCGCGTTCTGCAGATCCACGGTCTCGTCCCGGATCGCCAGCGCGATTTGGTTGGCCGTGTCCGCCAGCGGTTGGTCGTCGCGCACGAACGACCACGCCAGGATTGTGACCGGCCCGGTCAGCATGCCTTTCACCGGTTTCGACGTGAGCGACTGCGCGTAGGTGATCCACTCCACGGTCATCGGATGCGCGCGGGCGACGTCGCCGTACAGAATGGGCGGACGCACACACCTAGTCCCGTAGGACTGCACCCACCCGTTCTGGGTGGCGGCGAAGCCATCGAGCTGCTCGGCGAAGTACTGCACCATGTCGTTGCGCTCAGGCTCGCCGTGCACCAGCACGTCCAGCCCTAGTCTCTCCTGCAGCCGGATGACCTCGGCGATCGCATCGCGCATCCGCCGCGTGTATTCCGCCCCGTCGATCTCGCCGGACCGTAGTGCCGCCCGCGCCAACCGGATTGCCGATGTCTGCGGAAAGGAGCCGATCGTGGTCGTGGGCAGCGGCGGCAGACCCAAGCGCTCGGTTTGGCGTTCACGACGAGCCTTCGCCGGGCCGCGCTGAGACCCGGAACCGGTAATCGCTTCGATCCGCGCCCGAATGCGGGCGTTGTTGAGCCGCGGATCGCTGTTGCGGGATCCGACAGCCGCACGCCAGGCGGCGATCTCGGCTGCGACCGCGCCGCGACCGTCGCGCAGGGCGCGCCCCAGGGTCACCACCTCTTCGACTTTTTCTGCGCCAAAGGCGAGCCATCCGCGCAGCGCGTCATCGAAATCGGTCTCGGCATCCAGTGAATACGGCACGTGCATCAGTGAGCACGAGGTCGACACCGCAACACTTCCAACCGACCCCAACAGGGTCGCCAGAGTGCTGAGCCCGGCCTCCAGGTCGGTGCGCCAGACGTTGCGACCGTCGACCACACCGGCGACCAGCGTCTTGCCGGCCAGTTCGGGCACCGCGGCGATCCTGTCTGCTTGGCCGCGCACGAGGTCCACGCCGATCGCCTCGACCCGGCTCCGGGCCAGCGCCGGCAACGCTGCACCCACGTCGCCGAAATACGTGGCGACATGAATCGCCGGCCGGCGGGCCAGCGATCCGAGCCGGTCGTAGGTGCGCTCGGCTAATCCGGGCCCGTCGTCGACGAAATCGGTCACCAGTACCGGCTCGTCGATCTGTACCCAGGCCACGCCCCGCTTCGCGAGCGCCTCGAGCAGCTCGACATACACCTCGACGAGATCGTCAAGCCGGCGCAGCGGTGTCGGGGCTTCGGCGACCGGCTTGGCCAACGCCAAGAAGCTGATCGGGCCAAGCACCACCGGGCGCGCGGGAATGCCTTGCGCGTTGGCTTCTTTCAGCTCGCCGTGCAGTTTGGCCGGGTTGAGCACGAACTGGGTGTCGAGCCCGATCTCCGGCACCAGATAGTGGTAGTTGGTGTCGAACCACTTCGTCATCTCCAGCGGCGCGATCACATCGTTGCCGCGGGCCGCGGCGAAATACCGGTCCAACTCGTCGCTGATGTGCGCGACGCGCTCCGGCAGGGCCCCGACCAGTACCGCGGTGTCCAGCACATGGTCGTAGTAGGAGAACGTGTTGATCGGCACCGAGTCCACACCGGCGTCAACCAGTGCGCGCCACGCATCGCGGCGTAGACCCGCGGCCACCGCTTCAAGTTCGGAGCGGCTTGTCTTGCCGGCCCAATACCCCTCGACGGCGCGCTTTAATTCTCGGCGGGGCCCGATCCGGGCCATGCCGGTGACAGTGGCGGTGAATGGGTGAACGTTCACGGTTACGTCCTTCGCGTGCGGCGGGATGGCCACCGCCCGCGACGTCAACCGATGCGGCCTCGGCACACCGCCAGGTGCGGGACGAGAAACCGCTTCGGCGATCGGCCTAATCCACGAGGCGATGAACCGCCGGACGCGGCGCGCCCGGCACAACTGGCAGGTCTTCGGACTCGCAGGCGCACACGAGGGTTCGTGTACCTACTGGCCGTCGCTTCCCAACCGCACAACGAGGGTGTGCGCGTCAGTGCCGATGACGGCGGTCGTTCCTGCATACCGCTGCGGGACAGTCCCGGATTCTCACCGGGTTCCCTCTCCCAACACCCGCAAGTGTTGGTCGACGCCGGCACCACCGCGCAGAAACCTTCGCCGCGACGCCGGCAGACCAGCTGCACCGACCACACTACCGTGACGGCCGGTAGGCGCTCGGCGCGGTGCCGTGCCACCGCTTGAACGCGTGGGAAAACGTCGAAGTGTCGGTGTAGCCCAGCCGCTTGGACACCTCCTCCACCGTCAGCCCGACGTTGCAGAGCAGGTCCACCGCCAGCGTCGAGCGCGCCTCGTTGAGCAGTTCGCGAAACGACGTGCCTTCTTCGGCAAGCTGCCTGCGTAGGGTGCGCGGATGCAGGTCGAGCTCGACGGCAACCTCGGGCAGCGTTGGAAACCGCCCGGAGTCGCGAAACAGCTTGGTGCGCACCACCGCCGTGATCCCGCGACGTTGCTGATTGCGCTGCAGCAGCATGTCGCACTGAGCGATGCACAGCTCGAGGGTGTGCGGGTCGGCCTGGGGCAGAGGCTCGTCAAACATCGCCCTGGGAATGTGCAGCCTGGTGTGCGCGCGACCGAACGAGATGTTCTCAATCGGCAGCAGCCCCAGCAGCGGGCCCAGCACGTCTTCACCGACAGTCAGCTCGGCGGCTACCTGATCGGCGTATCGCTCCACGACCGGGTAGGCGAATCCGCTGACGGCCGCGATCATGCCCGCAACGTCGCGTTCGATGAAGAACCGACGCACGTCCGGCGGAAGGTGGTCGACGCTGAGCTCGAGCAGGCAGTCGTCGGCGCCCTCGAACAGCTTGATGTCGATTTGAAGCATGGTCAGCGAGAAGTACCGCATCCCGATCGCGACCAGCTCACGGAGCGTGGCGCACGACATCACGGCGAAACCCATCAGGCCCAGGTGCGTCAACGAGAAGCGGCTGCCGACGTCCACGCCCAGGCCGGTGTCGTCCGGCAGGCGGGCCAACAGCCTGCGAACCACGACAATCTCGTCCCAAACGGAAACCAGCACGTCGGGATCGTCCAGGTCTGTCGGCCTGATGCCGGTGCCCGCAAGCAGGTCGCGGGTGGCCACCCCGCGCTCGTTGGCGACCTCGCACAACACCCGCGTCGTATACGCGTGGTGTCGCAGGTCGGGCGACCACGTCGTCGATGCCATCGATGTCCCAAACTCCCAACTGTGTGTCCCATACTGTCATTACGAACCGACGCTGTCGCCCATACATTGGGTTCATGGCCCACGTAGCGACCATCGAGAAACCACGCGGGCCGTCGGCGCGGCTGAGCACCTGGACGATGTCGCGCGAGGCGTTGACCATCGGGTTCGACGCCGGCGAGGGATTCCTCGGCCGCGTGCGAGGCCGTGACATCGCCCGATTCCGCTGCGCGGGACGGCGGTTCGTCTCGATCAGCCACCCCGATTACGTCGAACACGTCCTGCATCAGGCCCGGCTGAAATATGTGAAGTCCAACGAATATGAGCCCATCCGGGCCGCGGCCGGCATCAACCTGCTCACCGACGAAGGAGATTCGTGGGCGGCACATCGGGGCGCGCTCAACCCGACATTCGCCCGTCGCCACCTCAACGAGCTCGTCGACAAGATGATCGATCCGATCGAGGACGTCACCGCAACCCTTGCGGCGCAGCGCGACGGTGTCGCGTTCGACATGCACGCCACGATGGTGGAGGCGACGTTGCGCGTTGTCGCGAACGCGTTGTTCAGCCAGGACTTCGGCCCTCTGGTCGGCAGCATGAACGATCTCGCGACGCGGGGAATGCGCCGCGCCGAGAAGCTCGAGCGGCTGGGTTTGTGGGGACTGCTGCCGCGACGGGCGTACGACCTGCTGATGTGGCTCACGTACTCGGGGGTAACGCTCCCGCCGCCGCTGCGTGAGGGGCAGCAGATATCGCTGGCGCTCGACGAGGCGGTAAACGCGGTCCTCGATGACCGGCTCGCACATCCCACCGCCTCCGCCGACCTGCTCAACGTGCTGCTGCGCGCCGACAACGGGACGTGGCCCCGAAAACGACTGCGGGATGAGGCGTTGACGTTCATGCTGGCCGGTCACGAGACCACAGCGAACGCGATGTCATGGTTCTGGTACGTGATGGCGCTCAACCACGACGCCCGGGCCCGGATGCTCGCCGAGATCGACAGCGTCCTCGAGGGGCGGCGCCCGATCGCGGGCGACCTGACCCGGCTCCCGTGGACCACCGCGTGCGTCGAGGAATCACAGCGCTACTTCTCGGCGGTCTGGGTTCTTGCACGCGAGGCGGTCGAGGACGACGTGATCGGCGGGCACCACATCCGCAGGGGCACAACCGTGGTCATCCCGATCCACCACATCCACCACGACCCGCGGTGGTGGCCCGAACCGGAGCGATTCGACCCGACCCGATTCTTGCCGGGCAGCGGCAAAGACCGTCCCCGCTCGGCGTACCTGCCGTTCGGCGGCGGGCGGCGGATCTGTATCGGGCAGAGCTTCGCGCTGATGGAGATGGTGCTGATGGCCGCAATCATGAGTCAGGAGTTGACGTTTGAGCTGAAGCCGGGACACCGGGTGGAGCTCGAGGCGACATTGACTCTGCGACCCAAGCACGGCGTGGCGGTCATCGGGCGCAAACGGTCATGACCTCGAGCGACTTCCACACGGTCATCATCGGCGCCGGGTTCTCCGGCATCGGCGCCGCGATCAAGCTCGACAAGGCGGGACTACGCGATTACGTGATGATCGAGGCCGGCGACGACGTCGGCGGCACCTGGTACTGGAACACCTATCCCGGCATCGCCGTCGACATCCCGTCGTTCTCGTACCAGTACTCGTTCGAACAGCGGCCAGACTGGTCGCGCACTTACGCGCCGGGTCGTGAACTGAAGGCATACGCAGCGCACTGCGCGAACAAGTACGGCATCCGCCAGAGGATCCGGTTCAATACCACGGTTCGTGCGGCCACCTTCGACGAGAAACAGGACGTATGGCGACTTGACACCGAGTCAGGCGATCGGCTGACCACACGGTTCCTGATCAACGCCTGCGGCGTACTCACCACACCCAATCTTCCCGACATCCCCGGCGTCGACACCTTCGACGGTGTCACGATGCACACAGCGCGCTGGGATCACGGCCGGGACCTGACCGGAAAGCGCGTTGCCGTGATCGGCACCGGGGCCTCCGCCGTGCAGGTCATCCCGGAGATCGCGCCAATCGTCAGGCACCTCACCGTCTTTCAGCGGACCCCTATCTGGTGCTTTCCCAAGTTTGACGTGCCGTTGCCCGCGGCGGCCCGCTGGGCGATGCGGATACCCGGCGGCAAGGCGATTCAACGGCTGGCCAGCCAGGCCTACGTCGAGGTCACGTTTCCGGTGTCGGCGCACTATTTCACGGTCTTCCCGCTGGCCAAGAGGGCGGAGGCGGCCGGCCGGGCCTACCTGCGCCGCGAGGTGCGCGACCCAGTGGTGCGCGAAAAGCTCACGCCCCGCTACGCCGTGGGTTGCAAGCGGCCCGGCTTCCACAACAGCTACCTGGCCATGTACAACCGCGAGAACGTGGAACTCGTCACCGATCCGATCGACAAGATCACGCCCACCGGAGTGGCGACCGTCGAGGGCGACACTCGCGAGATCGACGTCCTCGTGTTGGCGACCGGTTTCAAGGTGATGGATTACGACAACGTCCCGACCTATGCGGTCACCGGACCCGGCGGCCGGCTACTGAGCACGTTCTGGGACGAGAACCGGTTGCAGGCCTACGAAGGGGTCAGTGTCCCGGGATTCCCGAACCTGTTCACCGTCTTCGGGCCCTACGGCTACGTCGGTTCGTCGTACTTCGCGTTGATCGAGACACAGACGCATCACATCGTCCGATGCCTGAAACGGGCTCGCCGCCAACAGGCCACCCGGGTCGAGGTGACCGAGGAAGCCAACGCCCGCTACTTCGCCGAGATGATGCGACGTCGGCATCGGCAGATCTTCTGGCAGGACAGCTGCCGGCTGGCCAACAGCTACTACTTCGACAAGCACGGTGACGTGCCGCTGCGGCCCACCACCACGCTCGAGGCCCTTTGGCGCAGCCGCCGGTTCGACCTCGACGACTACCGGTTCACGGCCTGACTCAGAGCAGCGCGAGCCCGTGCAGGTCGGTGATGTACTTGCGGATCAGCGCGGCCGACAAGTGCGGGATGTCATGCTCCGCACCGATCGCTGCGTCCTGCACACCGGCGCGGAACCTCGTCGCCGGGACCGCCGAGCCGCGGACGGCCTCGGCCGGATGCCGGTACGCGTCCAGCACGGGCAGCACGCAGTGCTGACGCTGCTTGTCCGGCAGCGCGCGCATCGCGGTCTCGAACCGCGACACCCACTCGTCGTAGTCGTCGATGCGCTCGATGTGATACCCGGCGTCGATCAGCCAATCCACGAACTGGTCCAGCGAGATGCCGTCGTCGTGCGGGTTGACGACGTTGTAGGTGCGAAACCCGTCGATCGCATGCATGCCTAACTCCGTTATCGCCTCGGCGATGAAATCGGCCGGCAGGCCGTCGTAGTGGGCCCGTGGCCGATCGCCGTCTGTCTCGAAGCGGTAGAACGAGCCGGGCGCAATCCCGGTCGCGACGAGGCTGAGCAGCAACCGCGTGAACACGTCGGGCACGTTGAGCTGTCCGGCGTAGCGGCTGTCGGCGAGGATCATGTCGCAGCGGAACACCGCGGCCGGAAGGTCGCACAGATCGTGGGCCTCGCGCATCAGCACCTCACCGGCCCACTTGCTGGTGGCGTACCCGTTGGCATAGCTGCCCTCGAGCTTGCGCACCGGGCTGGCGAGGCGCACGTCGGAGTCCTCGTCGATCACGTCGTCGCCCACAAAGGCCGCGGCCACCGTCGAGGTGTAGTCGAGCGGCTTGATTTTCGTGGTAATCGCGAGCCGGATCAGCTCCGCGGTGCCGACGACGTTGGCGCCGAACAACTGGTTGTAGGGCAGCACGTGGTTGACGTGTGCGGCCGGGTGCACGATCAGATCGACGGTATCGGCCAGCCGGTTCCAGGTCTGTTGATCCAGGCCGAGGTTCGGCTCGCCGATGTCTCCCGGGAGAACCTCGAGGTGATCGGCGGTCAACTCGCGGAAGCGTTGGATCAGGTCGGGGTCGGTGTCGAGCGCGTCTTCGATGCGCTTCCGCGCCTGCGTCGCGTCGGTTCCGCGGGCGATGCAGATCAGCTTGCCGCCGGAGGCGGCCAGCCGCTCCAGCCATTCCAGGACGAGGAATCGGCCGAGATACCCGGTGGCGCCCGTCAACAGCACGGTGCGGACCTCGCCGGTCGGCCGCGGCAGCGTCGGTGCGGTCTCGAGGGTGTGTCCGTCGATGAACTTGTCCAGCGTGAGGTCACTGGCGTACACCTCGGTGCTGTCGCTGCCGTGCACGGCCGCGAACGTGGGCCGCTTGGCGCCTGAATGGCGTTGGTTGTCAATGTAGTTCGCGAGCTGCTGCAGGTCGCCCGCCGGATTGATCACAACACCCACCGGCACCTCGACGCCGAAGATGTCCGTCAGCAGGTTGGAAAAGCTCAGTGCCGAAAGCGAATCCCCGCCCAGGTCGATGAATCGCGCGTTCGGGCTCACGTCGGCCGCCGAAAGACCCAGCGTGGCTCCCACCGCTCTGCTGACGGTTTCCAGCACCGGCCGGTCGGCGCTGCCGGTACGCAGCGCGCGCAGCTCGTTGGCCTGGTCGGCCGCCATGTCGGCGTACATCTGCTCGAGACGCTCGCCATAGTGGGCCTTCAACTTCGGCCGAAGCAACTTCCGCGCGCCGGACAGCAGGCCGTTTTCCGTGGAGAAGGGCTCGGTCTCGATCAGGAAGTCACGCGGGATCTCGTAGCCGTTGAGGTGCGCCTCGGTGGCGATCTGTTGCAGCGATTCGCCGATAGCCGACTTCACCTGCTCCATCCCGGCGCGGCCGAGCTGGGCGACCACCTCCGGAGTCGGAACCACTACGGACAGCAGGAACGACCGCTCGCTGGTGCCATAGACGAAAATCTGGCGGATCAGGGGGCTGGCGGCGAACACCGCCTCCAGGTGGGACAGGGCCACGAATTCGCCCTGCGCCAGCTTGAGCACATTGTTGCGGCGATCGACGTACACCAGCTGATCCGGGCCGATCTCGGCCATGATGTCGCCGGTCCGGTAAAAGCCGTCCTCGTCGAACATCTCGGCCGTGACGTCGGGACGCTTGTAGTAGCCGGGGGTCATGAACTCGGTCCTGACCAGCAGCTCGCCGCGAGGATGCGGCTTGTCGGTGCGGAAGTAGCCGAGCTCGGGAACGTCGACAAGCCTGTAGTCGATCACCGGCGGCCGCTGCACCACATGATCCGTCAACACCATCCCGGCTTCCGTCGAGCCGTAGCCGTCCGTGAGATGCATGTCGAGCAGGGATTCGATGAACGCGGCCAATTCCGGTGCCAGCGGCGCGGTTCCGCAGTTCGCCGTCATCACGCGACCCCCGAGGAAGTTCTGGCGCATGTCGGCCTTCACGGCGACCTCGACGGCGTCCGGATCGGCGCCATCTGCGATACGCCGGTCCACCTCGCCGAGATAGTGGTGGTAGATCATCTCGCAGACCCGCGGCACCAGGTTCAGCATGGTGGGCCGCACCAGCGCGATGTCGTCGAACAGCGTCGAGATGTCGCTCTTTGCGGCGAAGTACGTTGTGCCGCCGCTTGCCAGGGTGCCGACGACCGAGCCGTGCCCGGCGAGGTGGCTCATCGGCAGGTAGCTGACGATGATCATCGGCACGTCGGACTTCATCAGCAGCCCGGTGTGCCGCAGCCAGCCGAAGGACAGCATCCGCTCGGTGTATATCGCACCCTTCGGGGTGCCGGTGCTGCCCGAGGTGTAGTAGAGCGAGAGCAGCGGGTTGTCGTCGTCCGCGTCTGGAACGTGCAGCGGCGCAGGCGGAAGAGCCCGTCCGCGCCCGATCACGTCGGCCAGCGTGTCCACGACCACGCCGGCTTCGGCCAGGCGTCGGCGCGCGGCCTCGAACCTGTCGTGCTGGTCATCGTCGCGGGGTTCGTAGTCGAACACGATCACCCGTTGCGGCGGCGCGCCGGCCAGCACGGCCTCCACCGCGGTGTCCAGCGAGTCGATGCCGACCGCCAGGATGCGCGGCCGGGTCTCGGCGATGATCGGGACGTGTTGCGCGGCAGGGGCGCTAGTCTGCAGTGAAACCGATACCGCCCCGAGATAGAGGCAAGCTAGGTCGACTGTCGTGTAGTCGGTGCTGGTGAATCCCAGAATGCCGACGAAATCGCCTGCGCTCAAGGGACTTTCGGGGTGGCTCTGCCACTCGGCCGCAACCGCGCCCACGCGGTCCCAAAGCTCCCGGTACGTGATCGTCTGGAACTCGGGCAGCAGGCGAACCGACGTGCGGCCGGTGGTGTGGTCGGTCACCAGCTCGTTGGCGCGCTGGCCGAGGGCCGGCCGGCCGGCGTAACCCTCCATCACCGTCGCGACGATCTGCGACAACCGCAGCCCGGGTTTGATCACCTCAGCGGCAACCGTCTCCAGTGGGCGAGCGTTTCGCACTCGAGCGTCGGCGGCACACAACGTCTCGATGTGCCGTGCGAGCCGCTCTTCCCGCCCGTCGATGATCGCTGTACCTGTTCCCGCCGCCATAACTTCCGACCTTTCTACATAGCTTTACTATGTATAATGTTATAGCGGCTAACCATATTCCGGAATGTGATCTTCGCGACTGCCCCGGGACTACAGGGCTGATTTCAGGGCGTCGACCTTGTCCAGCTGCTCCCACGGGAGCTCGATATCGGTCCGGCCGAAGTGCCCGTAGGCCGCGGTCTGCGCGTAGATCGGCCGCAAAAGGTCCAGGTCACGGATGATCGCGCCGGGCCGCAGGTCGAAGACCTCCAGGATCGCCTTCTCGATCTTGGCCGGGTCGGCGGTCTCGGTGCCGAACGTCTCGACGAACAGCCCGACCGGCGCGGCCTTACCGATCGCGTATGCGACCTGTACCTCGACGCGGTCCGCCAGTCTCGCGGCGACCACGTTTTTTGCCACCCAGCGCATCGCGTAAGCGGCTGAACGGTCCACCTTGGACGGATCCTTGCCGGAGAACGCGCCACCGCCGTGACGGGCCCAGCCGCCGTACGTGTCGACGATGATCTTGCGGCCCGTCAGCCCCGCGTCGCCCATCGGGCCGCCGAGCACGAACTTGCCGGTCGGGTTCACCAGCAGCCGCACCGAGGAGGTGTCGAGCGTCTTGTGCCCGAGGTCGTCGATCACCGTGTTGAGCACCTTCTCCCGGATGTCGGGCGCGAGCATGTTGTCGAGGTCGATGTCCGCGGCGTGCTGTGTCGAGATCACGACCGTGTCCAGCCGGACCGGTGTGACGCCGTCGTACTCGATCGTCACCTGGGTCTTGCCGTCCGGTCGCAGGTATGGCAGCACGCCGCCCTTGCGGACCTCGCTCAGCCTGCGCGCCAGCCGGTGCGCCAGCGCGATCGGCAGCGGCATCAGCTCCGGGGTGTCGATGATCGCGTAGCCGAACATCAGCCCCTGGTCGCCGGCGCCCTGCTTGTCCAACGGGTCGCCCGCGCCCTCGACCCGCGTCTCGTGGGCGGTGTCCACGCCCTGGGCGATGTCGGGCGACTGCTTGCCGATCGCGATGTTCACGCCACAGGAGTTGCCGTCGAAGCCCTTGGCCGACGAGTCGTAGCCGATCTCGAGGATGCGTTCGCGCACGATCGTGGGGATGTCGACGTTGGCCGACGTGGTGACCTCACCTGCGACGTGCACCTGGCCGGTGGTGACGAGTGTCTCCACCGCGACACGTGACCGCGGGTCCTGGGCGATCAACGCGTCGAGCACCGAGTCGCTGATCGCGTCGCAGATCTTGTCGGGATGCCCCTCGGTTACCGACTCGCTGGTGAACAGGCGACCTGATTGGCTCACGGTGTCTCGTCCTTCCACTGCCGACAAACTTAGTTAAGCAAATAATATGCCAGGCGCCTCCGCACAAGGCTTT
Source organism: uncultured Actinomycetota bacterium (assembly GCA_963811535.1). Taxonomy (GTDB): domain Bacteria; phylum Actinomycetota; class Actinomycetes; order Mycobacteriales; family Mycobacteriaceae; genus Mycobacterium. The sequence goes on from CAWERF010000007.1 coordinate 1,543,161, forward strand.
TGTGCAGCCTGTCCGCGCCAAACGGGCTAGCCGCTGCGCCCGTGCAGGAGGGTCACGATCGCGTCCACGATACGACTGGCCATCAGCGTCTTCGAACCGTGCTCCAGCGCGGCCTCGGTGCCGTCGGAAGTGAGCAACCAGCCGTCGTTGCTGTCGACCTCGAACGCCCTGTCCTCGCCGACCGCGTTGACGACCAGCAGATCACAGCCCTTCCGGTGCAGCTTGGCACGGGCGTGGAACAGGACGTCGCCGTTGGCGTCACCGGTCTCGGCGGCAAAGCCGACGATGGCTCGCATGTTCGGGAGCTGCCCCTCGGCCCGGGCGCGCACCGCGCCGGCAAGCACGTCGTCGTTGCGGACCAACTCGATCGCCGGGGGCGCCGCCTGCGGATCGGGGCCCTTCTTGATCTTGCTCGCCGCTGCGGTGGCGGGCCGGAAGTCGGCGACCGCGGCAGCCATCACCAGCACGTGAGCGTCGGGGGCGCGCTTGGACACCGCGTCGGCCAGTTGCTGCGCAGAGCTGACCCGGACGACGTGCACCCCGGCCGGGTCGGCCAGCCCGGCGGTGTGGCCGGCGATCAGCGTCACCTCGGCGCCGCGCTGGGCGGCGACGCGGGCCAGCGCATAGCCCTGCTTGCCTGAGCTGCGGTTGCCGATGAACCGGACCGGGTCAATCGGCTCGCGGGTGCCGCCGGCGGTGACGAGGACCTTGCAGCCGGCCAAGTCGTAGGGCAGCGCGTCGCCGCGCTCCAGCAGGAGCTCCGCGAACGTCGTGATCTCCTCGGGTTCCGGCAGTCGTCCCGCGCCGGTGTCGGCGCCTGTCAGCCGCCCGAAACCCGGCTCAAGCACTACCGCGCCGCGGCGGCGCAGGGTCGCGACGTTGTCGACGGTCGCCGGATGCAGCCACATCTCGGTGTGCATCGCCGGCGCGAACAGCACCGGGCAGCGCGCGGTGAGCAGCGTGGCGGTCAGCAGGTCATCGGCCCGGCCATGGGCCGCACGGGCCAGCACGTCGGCGGTGGCCGGTGCGACGACGACGAGGTCGGCCGACTTGCCGATCTGGACATGCGGGACGTCGGGAACGTCCTCGAACACGCCGGTGTGGACCGGTTCGCCCGACAGCGCTTCAAACGTGGCGGCACCGACGAAGCGCAGGGCCGATTCGGTGGGAACCACGCGGACGTGATGGCCGGCCTCGGTGAGCTGGCGGACGACCGAGCACGCCTTGTAGGCGGCGATTCCGCCCGAGACGCCGACGACGATCCGCTTGCGGTCCATTGGGGCCTGGCCTGCCCCTACTCGCCCTCGGTGTGCTCGAGCAGGTCGGCGTGGATCTCGCGCAGCGCGATCGAGAGCGGCTTCTCCTGCAGGCCGGGCTCGACCAGCGGGCCGACGTACTCGAGGATGCCCTCCCCGAGCTGGTTGTAGTAATCGTTGATCTGGCGGGCACGCTTGGCGGCGTAGATCACCAGCGCGTACTTGCTCGACGCCCGGTCCAGCAGCTCGTCGATGGGCGGGTTGGTGATGCCCAGCGGCGTGTCGTACGCGTCGACCGTGGAGTCACGGTCCGGGACGGCAGCCAGCGTCGCGTCTTGAGGGGTGCTCACGAAAGAACGTCTCCTACAGAGGTAGAGATTTGAGTTCTGCGGGTTGATCACGCCGTCTCCGGCGCAGTTCCCAGCAACAAGGCTATCAATTCCTCGCACGCCGACTCCAACTCGCGGTTGACCACAACCACGTCAAAGTCGCCCTGAGCTGCCAGTTCGGCGCGGGCTGTGGCCAGCCGGCGGTCCATGACCTCGGCGGTTTCGGTGCCCCGCCTCCTCAGCCTGGTCTTCAGCGCGTCCCAGCTCGGCGGGGCCAGAAACACGGTGACGGACTTCGGCAACGCCCGCTTGATGGCCCGGGCCCCGCCGAGGTCGACCTCGATCAGGACCGAACGACCGGCCGCGGCGGCGTCACGCACGGGCCCGGCCGGTGTCCCGGACCGGTGCAGCCCGCCGTGGATCTCGGCCCACTCCAGCAGCGCGCCGTCGTCGATGAGTTGCTGAAACTGCGCCGGTGTGACAAAGCGGTAGTCGACGCCGTCCACCTCGCCCGGACGCGGGTCCCGCGTCGTCGCCGAGACGCTGAAGTACAGGTTCGGGACGCGGTCGCGCACGCAGCGGACCAGCGTGGACTTACCGACCGCAGAGGGGCCGGACAGCACGACGATGGGCTTGTCCGGTCCTCCGCCGGGCGTCACGCCGAGTGGTTGAACTTTTCGAGCAGAGCCTTGCGCTGACGGTCGCCGAGGCCGCGCAAGCGGCGCGTCGGGGCGATCTCCAGCTCGGTCATGATCTCCTGCGCCTTGACCTTGCCGACCTTGGGCAGTGCCTCCAGTAGCGCCGAGACCTTCATCTTGCCGAGGACCTCGTCGGTCTCGGCGTCCTTGAGGACCTGTTTGAGGTTGGTGCCGCCTCGCTTGAGCCGATCTTTGAGCTCGGCGCGCGCTCGACGAGCGGCAGCAGCCTTCTCCAGAGCAGCGGCACGCTGCTCATCAGTCAGTTGGGGAAGGGCCACGATTCCTCCGTCTCATCACCATGTATCTGTTTTCCCTCGGCCGGAGTTATCCGGCCAGCGACGACGACCGTACCCACGCCGCCGGACGAATGCGAACCCCACCCCCTGCTTGAGACCTCATATCGCCAGCTTGGAGCGGGGACACGCGGGCGCCGGTGCATCGGCGAGTCGCCCTGCTTAGGGCGCTGGGAAGGCGTGGCCTTCGGTCGGTGCCGACCGTATTCGCATGGGGGTCAGCCCTTTTCGCGTCGGGCAAACCAATGTCGAGCGTCGACACTGGTTTGCCAGCGACAAGCAAACAACCGCCGCCGCGGCGTAAGCATAGATTTCTATGAGTTTTGTGAGCGTTGCGCGTGTCGCGGGCAAAGATTCCCGTGTCACGTTAATTGACACACCGGTCAACTACGTGACGTAGTAGTCGCTAAGCGAGGTAGGCAACCTCGTCGCGCAGCCGCTCGGCGGCCTCCCTCAGCGCCCCGACATCGGGCCCGGCGCGAAGCACGGCACGCGATGCCGCGGGCAGCAGCTGGCCCGGCCGGGACCCCCCGAGGCCGCCCAGCGCCTCCGGACGGCCGCCCTGAGCGCCGACGCCGGGCACCAGCACCGGGCCCCCGAGCCGGCTGACGTCCGGCACGTTGGCCACTGTCGCCCCGAGAACCACGCCGACCGAGCCGGGTTCCGGCAGCGCCCTGCGGTTGACGGCGGCCGCGTCGTCGACCACCGACTGCGCGACCGTGCGGCCGTCGGTGAGCGCCCGCTGGACGGCGGCGCCCTCCGGGTTTGAGGTCGCCGCGAGCACGAAGACACCGCGTTCGTGGGCGGCCGCGGTCTCCAGCAGCGGGCACAGCGAGCCGAACCCCAGGTACGGCGACGCCGTCACAGCGTCGGCGGCCAGCGGCGAGTCGCCCAGCCAGGCCGCCGCGTAGGCGGCCATCGTCGAGCCGATGTCGCCGCGCTTGGCGTCGGCGAGGACCAGGACCCCGGCCTGCCGGAGTGCGGCGATCGTGCGCTCCAGCACCACGTAGCCCGCCGAACCGTAGGCCTCGAAGAACGCCACCTGAGGTTTGACGACCGAGAACCCGCCGAACGCGTCGACGCAGACGTCGCAGAACCTCGCGAGCCCGTAAGCGTCTTCGGGCAGATCCCACGCCCGCAGCAGCTCCGGGTGCGGATCGATGCCGGGGCAGAGCGGTCCGCGGGACGAGATCGCGGCCGCCAGCCTCGCGCCGAAGCCGGTCACCGCCGTTGCCCGCCGTTGCTCAACGCATTGTGCAGTTCCTGCAGCGACATCACCCCGATGTCGCCGCGGATGCCGGCCTCGATGCCCTGCACGGCCGCCGACGCGCCCTGCACCGTCGTCACACATGGAATATTCATCCCGACCGCCGCCGACCGGATCTCATAGCCGTCGATGCGGGGACCGGAATTGCCGTACGGGGTGTTGATTACCATGTTGACCTCGCCGGCGCGGATCGCGTCCACCGCCGACAGTCGCGGCCGGTCTTCGCTCGGTTGTTCAAAGTGCTTGCGGACGACCTCGCACGGAATCCCGTTGCGGCGCAGCATCTCTGCGGTGCCCTCGGTGGCAAGCACGCGGAAGCCGAGGTCTGCCAGACGTTTGACGGGGAACACCAGAGACCGCTTGTCGCGGTTGGCCACCGACACGAACACGGTGCCCTCGGTCGGCAGCGACCCGTACGCGGCGGTCTGGCTTTTCGCGAACGCGCTGCCGAAGTCGTGGTCGATGCCCATCACCTCGCCGGTGGACTTCATTTCCGGTCCGAGCAGCGAGTCGATGCCCGAGCCGTCGGCGCGACGGAACCGGTGGAAGGGCAGCACGGCCTCCTTGACGGCGATCGGAGAGTGCGGCACCGTCGTCGCGCCGTCACCGGTGCGTGCCAGCAGACCCTCGTCACGCAGTTGGGAAATATTGGCGCCGAGCATGATCCGCGCGCAGGCTTTCGCCAGCGGCACCGCGGTCGCCTTCGACACGAACGGTACTGTGCGGCTGGCACGCGGATTGGCCTCGAGCACGTACAGCACGTCGTCCTTGAGCGCGTACTGCACGTTGAGCAGCCCGACCACACCTATCCCGTGGGCTATCGCCTCGGTGGCGCGCCGTACCTTCTCGACATCGCTGCGGCCCAACGTGACCGGGGGCAACGCACAGGCCGAGTCACCTGAGTGGATCCCGGCCTCCTCGATGTGTTCCATGATCCCGCCGAGGTACACCTCGTCGCCGTCGCACAACGCGTCGACATCGATTTCGATCGCGTCCTCGAGGAAACGGTCGACCAGAACGGGGTGTTCGGGCGACAGCTCGGTCGCACGGGTGATGTAGCCCCGCAGGGTTTCCTCGTCGTAGACGATCTCCATGCCCCGCCCGCCGAGCACGTACGAGGGGCGGACCAGCACGGGATAGCCGATCTCGGCGGCGACCTTGCGCGCCGCCTCGAAGCTGGTCGCGGTGCCGAACCTGGGCGCGGGCAGACCGGCGTTGCCGAGCACCTCGCCGAACGCCCCGCGGTCCTCGGCCAGGTTGATGGCCCGCGGGCTGGTGCCAACGATCGGCACCCCGGCGTCGGCGAGCCGCTGCGCCAGCCCGAGCGGGGTCTGACCGCCCAGCTGCACGATCACGCCCGCCACGCCGGGACCACCCTCGCCGGAACGGGATTCGGCGTAATAAACCTCGAGCACGTCCTCGAGCGTGAGCGGCTCGAAGTACAGACGGTCGGCGGTGTCGTAGTCGGTGGACACCGTTTCGGGGTTGCAGTTGACCATCACGGTCTCGAAGCCGGCCTCCGACAGCGTCGTCGCCGCGTGCACGCAGCTGTAGTCGAATTCGATCCCCTGCCCAATCCGGTTCGGCCCCGAGCCGAGAATCAGCACCTTCGGTTTGTCGGTCTGCGGCGCCACCTCGGTCTCGGCGGCCGGGTCGAGCTCGTAGCTGCTGTAGTGGTACGGGGTCTTGGCCTCGAACTCGGCCGCGCAGGTGTCGACGGTCTTGAACACCGGGTGGATGCCGAGCCTCTGCCGCAGCGCCCGCACCCCAGCCTCGCCGGCCAACTCCGGCCGCAGCGCGGCGATTTGGCGGTCCGACAGCCCGTAGTGCTTGCTGCGCCGCAACAGGTCGGCGTCCAGCACCGCTGCGTCGAGCAGTTCACCGCGCAGCGCACCGAGCATCGCGATCTGGTCGACGAACCAGGGGTCGACACCCGATGCCTCCGAAACCTCTTCCACCGTCGCGCCGAGCCGCAGGGCCAGCTCGATGTCGTACAGCCGGCCCTCGCTCGGGGTCTTCAGCCGTTCGAGAGCCTCTTCTTTTCCGCCCTCGGGGTCCGGTGCGGTCCAGAAACCGGCCCTGGTGGTCTCCAGCGACCGCATCACCTTGCCGAGGGCTTCGATGAAGTTGCGGCCCAACGACATTGCCTCACCGACAGACTTCATCGTGGTGGTAAGCGTCGAGTCGGCGCCGGGGAACTTCTCGAACGCGAAGCGCGGCGCCTTGACCACGACATAGTCCAGCGTCGGCTCAAAGCAGGCCGGAGTCTCCTTGGTGATGTCGTTGAGGATCTCGTCGAGCGTGTAGCCGATCGCGAGCTTGGCGGCGATCTTCGCGATCGGGAAGCCGGTGGCCTTCGACGCCAGCGCGCTCGACCGCGACACCCGGGGGTTCATCTCGATGACGATGAGCCCGCCGTCCAGCGGGTTGACCGCGAATTGGATGTTGCAGCCGCCGGTGTCGACGCCGACTTCGCGCAGGATCGCGATCCCGAGGTCGCGCATCCGCTGGTATTCGCGGTCAGTCAGCGTCATCGCCGGGGCGACGGTCACCGAGTCGCCGGTGTGCACCCCCATCGGGTCGACGTTCTCGATCGAGCAGACCACGACGACGTTGTCGTTGCCGTCGCGCATCAACTCGAGCTCGAATTCCTTCCAGCCGTAAATCGATTCCTCGATCAGCACGTTGGCGCTCGGCGAGGCGGCAAGGCCGTCGCCCGCCATCCGCTCGACATCCTCGGCGGAGTAGGCCATGCCCGACCCGAGCCCGCCCATCGTGAACGACGGCCGCACCACCACCGGCAGGCCGAGTTCCTCGACCGTCTCGCGGACCTCGTCCATCGTGAAACAGACTCGCGACCGGGCGGACTCACCACCGACCTTGGCCACGATGTCCTTGAACCGCTGCCTGTCCTCGCCCCGCTGGATCGCCTCGAAGTCGGCGCCGATCAACTCGACCCCGTATTTCTCGAGCACCCCGTTCTCGTGCAGCGCGACCGCGGTGTTGAGCGCAGTCTGGCCGCCCAGTGTGGCCAAGAGCGCATCGATCTTGTTGCCGCGCTTGGCCTGTTGCGCGATGATCCGCTCCACGAACGCCGGGGTGATCGGCTCGACGTAGGTGTGGTCGGCGAACTCCGGGTCGGTCATGATCGTCGCCGGGTTGGAGTTGACGAGGCTGACTTGCAGACCGTCGGCGCGCAGCACCCGGCAGGCTTGCGTGCCGGAGTAGTCGAACTCGCAGGCCTGGCCGATCACGATCGGGCCGGAGCCGATCACCAGCACGTGGTGCAGGTCGGTGCGGCGCGGCATCAGCTGTCCCCGGCCATCAGGTCGACGAATTGGTCGAACAGATAGTTGGCGTCGTGCGGGCCGGCGGCCGCCTCCGGATGGTACTGCACCGAGAATGCTCTTCCGTCAACGAGTTTGATGCCCTCAACGACGCCATCGTTGGCGCAGGTGTGGCTGACCTCGGCTGTGCCGAACGGAGTCTCGAACCGCTCCCCCACCTCGCCTTCGAGCGCGAACCCATGGTTCTGTGCGGTCACCGCGACCCGGCCGGTGGCGTGGTCGATCACCGGGACGTTGATGCCGCGATGCCCGAAGGTCATCTTGTACGTGGAACGACCCAGCGCGCGGCCGAGGATCTGGTTGCCGAAACAGATGCCGAACAGCGGGATTCCGGCCCCGATCATTTCCCGCGTGACCACGACGACGTGGTCGGCGGTGGCGGGGTCGCCCGGCCCGTTGGACAGGAACACACCGTCGGGTTTGAGGTCGGTGATCTGGTCGAAGGTCGCCGAGGACGGCAGGACGTGGCTGCGGATGCCGCGGCGGGCGAAGTTGCGCGGCGTGTTGGTCTTGATCCCGAGGTCCAGCGCCGCGACGGTAAACCGCTGCGGGCCTTCGGGTTCTACGATGTACCCGCCTTCAGTGCTGACCTGCCCGGCGAGGTCGGCCCCGAGCATCGGCGGCTGGCTGCGCACCCGCGCCAGCATCGTGTCGGTGTCGACCGCCGCGTCGCCGGAGAAGATGCCCGCCTTCATCGAGCCGAAGTTGCGCAGATGCCGGACCACCGCCCGGGTGTCGATGCCCGCGATCCCGACGATGTCCTGCCGGGTCAGCTCGTCGTCGAGGGTCCCGGTGGCCCGCCAGTTCGAGGCGCGCGGCGACGGGTCACGCACCGCGTAGCCGGCCACCCAGATCTTGTCGCCGCGGCTTTCGGCGTCCTGCTGATTCCATCCGGTGTTGCCGATCTGCGGGGCGGTCGCGACGACGATCTGCCGGTGATAGCTGGGGTCGGTCAGCGTTTCCTGGTAGCCCGACATGCCGGTCGAGAACACGGCCTCGCCGAGTGTCTGACCGACCGCGCCGAACGACGTACCGGTGAAGACCCGGCCGTCCTCAAGCACGAGGTGCGCTTGAGTCGTCGTCATGACCCTCCCGTCCAGTCCGCGTATTTCCGCCGGTCGTCGCCGCGAAACCCGGTGTCGATCTCCGTTCCCGACGGCAGCCTCCACCGGATCGCGAGAATCCCCTCGTTCGGCACCACCTTCCCGGCCAGGCCGCGCTCCGTGCGGATCGCGGTGATCGACTCCTCGGGGATCCAGATCGGCGCGGCGCCGCTGCGTTTCACCATGATGCCCTCGGGATAGCGGGTCAGCACCGCCTTTGAACGGTCGCCGAGATCGCCAACCGCGATGCGGTCCAGCCAGCTCGGCACCAGCGTGCTGCCGACGTAGAGCCCGGTCGTCGCGGGAATGACGGGCGCCCCGACCGCGTCCGGCAACGGCGGTAGTTGCCCGATCAGCGCGGCCTGGCGCTGCGCGCGCCGCAGCCAGCCCCGCAGCATCGCGCGGATCGCCAGGAAAGCCACCACCGCCAGCACGGCCGCCATGATCAGCGACGCGACCAGCGTGGGGGTATTCATGCCGAGCACTTCCCGTCACGCGCGGTGACCTTGCCGCGCAGCAGCGTTGCGGTCACCGTCGACGGCAGCGTCATTGACTCGTAGGGGGTGTTGTCCGACCGGCTCGCGAGATCAGCGCCCCGGACGGTCCACGTCGCGTCGGGGTCGACCACGGTGATGTTGGCAGGTTCGCCGACCTCCAGGGGCCGGCCTTGGTCGGGCAGGTCCACGATCCGGGCCGGGTTCTCGCTCATCACCCGGGCGATGTCGCGCCAAGTCATCAGACCGGGTTCGACCATCGTGCGCACAACCACCGACAGCGCGGTCTGCAGCCCCAGCATCCCGGGTCGCGCGTTGGCGAACTCGCAGACCTTCTCGTGTTCGGCGTGCGGGGCGTGGTCGGTGGCGACACAGTCGACGACACCGTCGACCAGCGCCTGGCGCAGCGCGGCGGCGTCGGCGGACTCACGCAGCGGCGGGTTCACGCGGTTGCGCCCGTCGTAGGTTGCCAACCGTTCGTCGTCCAGGGCCAGGTGGTGCGGGGTCACCTCGGCGGTGATCGAAATGCCTTGATCTTTAGCCCATTTCAGGATCTCAACGGTGCCCGCGGTCGAGGCGTGGCAGATGTGCACGCGGGCTCCGGCGTCGCGGGCCAGCAGCGCGTCACGAGCGACGATCGACTCCTCGGCCGCCCGCGGCCAGCCCGACAGCCCGAGCCGGGCCGCGTTCGGGCCTTCGTGGGCGACCGCCCCGACGGTCAGCCGCGGCTCCTCGGCGTGCTGGGCGATCAGCACGCCGAGGCCGGTCGCGTACTCCAACGCGCGTCGCATCACCAGCGGGTCGTGCACGCAGATGCCGTCGTCGGAGAACATGCGCACCTGCGCGGCACCGGAATTCATCAGCCCCATCTCGGTCAGCTGTTCACCGGCAAGGCCGACCGTCACCGCGCCGACAGGGTGCACGTCGACCAGGCCGACCTGCTGCCCGCGATGCCAGACGTGGTCGGTGACCACCGGGCTGTCGGCGACGGGATTGGTGTTGGCCATCGCGAACACGGCGGTATAGCCACCGAGAGCAGCTGCGGTAGAACCGGTTTCGATGTCCTCGGCATACTCCCGGCCGGGCTCGCGCAGGTGGGTGTGCAGGTCGACCAGCCCTGGCAGCAACACCTGGCCGGTGGCGTCGATGACGTCGGCGTCCTCCGGAATGTCCAATGTGGCACCGATGTCGGCGATCTGGCCGTCGTCGACCAGCACGTCGACATGGTCGCCTTCGCCGTAGAGCCGCACCCCGCGGATCAGCACGCTCATGCGCTCACAGCCTCCTGTTCGGCGCCGACGAGCAGGTGGAACAGCACCGCCATCCGCACGTGTACGCCGTTGGAAACCTGTTGCAGGACTGCGGATTGCGTAGAGTCTGCGACCGACGAGGAGATCTCCATGCCGCGCAGCATCGGGCCGGGGTGCATTACCACCGCGTGCCCGGGCAGCATCGCCTGCCGCCGTTCGGACAGCCCGTACAGCACGGAGTACTCGCGCGCCGACGGGAAGAAGCCACCGGTCATCCGCTCGGCCTGCACCCGCAGCATAAGCACGGCGTCGGCCACGGGCAGCTCCGCGTCGAGCTCGTGTGAGATCGTCACCGGCCAGCCCGACGCACCGACGGGCAACAGCGTGGGCGGCGCGACGAGCACCACCTCCGCGCCCAGGGTGTTCAGCAGCACGACGTTCGATCGCGCGACCCGGCTGTGCAGGATGTCGCCGACGATCACCACGCGTTTGCCCTCGATGCCACCGAGCCGCTGTCGCAGCGTCAACGCATCGAGCAGCGCCTGCGTCGGATGCTCGTGGGTGCCGTCACCGGCATTGATCACCGACGGACCGCCGTCCTCGGTCGCCGTCCACTCGGCCAGTTGCTGTGCCGCGCCGGACGCGGAGTGCCGGATGATCAGCGCGTCGGCGCCCGCGGCGCGCAGGGTCAGCGCGGTGTCGCGCAGCGACTCCCCTTTGCCGACCGAGGATCCCGTCGCGCTGACGTTGATCACGTCCGCGCTCATCCACTTGCCCGCCACCTCGAACGACACCCGGGTGCGGGTCGAGTTCTCGTAGAACATCGTGATGATCGTGCGCCCGCGCAGCGTGGGCAGCTTCTTGACCTCGCGACCCAGCAGCGCCTGCGCGAACCGGTCGGCGTCATCGAGGATCGCGGTCGCGTCGTCGCGGCTGAGGTCGGTTGCGGCCAACAGATGCCTGGTCATCTGGATATCACCACCCCGTCGCGGCCGTCGTCCTCGGTCAGCAAAACGTGCACGCTCTCGGTGCGCGACGTGGGGACGTTTTTCCCGACGTAGTCGGCGCGCAGCGGCAGCTCCCGGTGGCCGCGGTCGACCAGAACTGCCAGCTGCACCGCCTGTGGCCTGCCGATGTCGCGCAGCGCGTCGAGTGCCGAGCGCACCGAGCGGCCGGAATACAGCACGTCATCGACGAGGATCACCAGCGCGTCATCGACGCCGCCGTCGGGGATGGACGTGTCTTCCAGCGGTCGCGGCGGCTTGAAGTTCAGGTCGTCGCGGTACAGCGTGATATCGAGCGCACCGTGCGGGACGGTGCGGCCGGCGAAGTCATGGATCCTGCCGGCGAGCCGCGCGGCCAGCGTGACGCCGCGAGTCGGGATGCCCAGTAACACCACGCGCGGTGCGTCAACCCCGTCGAGCGCGGTCTTCTCGATGATCTGATGCGCGATGCGGGAAATGGTGCGGCCGACGTCCGCCGCGGACATCAGTTCCCGGTCAGTCGTGCTGCCCACGGGCCAACCAGACCTCCTTCTCCGCCTCGCTGGACGGATCGTTAAAGGATGTCAAACTCCGGCGAGCTTACCATCGCGCGCTACCGTGGCCTGCATGACCACGCACTTCGATTTCGATGCTCTGTACCGTGGCGAGAGTCCCGCCGAGGGTGTGCCTGCGATGCCGTCGCCGCCATGGGATACCAAGGCGCCCAAGGAGTCCGTCGTCGGCTGGCAAACCGCCGGCCTGGTGAGCGGCGCCGTGCTCGACATCGGATGTGGGCTCGGCGACAACGCGATCTACCTGGCGCAGCAGGGCCACCCCGTCACCGGCCTGGACATCTCGCCGACAGCGCTGACCACCGCCGAAAGACGGGCGGCCGACGCCGGGGTGAACGTGCGGTTCGCGGTGGCCGACGCCACCGAGTTGGCGGGGTACACCGACGCATTCGACACCGTGATCGACAGCGGGATGTTTCACTGCCTCGACGACGACGGCAAGCGCCGCTACGCCGCCGCGCTGCACCGGGCGACCCACCCCGGCGCCCGGCTGCTGCTGAGTTGCTTCTCCGACGCGAACGCCGACGACCAGGAGTGGCCGCGGCCGGTGGTGTCGGAACAGACGCTGCGTGACGTGTTCGGCGAGACGGGCTGGGACATCACGTCGATCGAGCCGACCACGGTGCAGCGTCCCGATGGGCCCACGATGGAGTTCTTCCTCGTTCAGGCGCAGCGCCGTTGAGGAATCTCGACGGCAATCAGGCGTCGATCCGGGAGGCGGTCGAGGCCGGCCTGCTCTCCGGCGCGGTGACGCTCGTCTGGCAGAACGGAGCGGTGCTGCAGCACAACACAATCGGGTATCAGGATGTCGAGGCGCAACTCCCGATGCAGGGCGACACGATCTTCCGGATCGCGTCGATGAGCAAGCCGATCACCACTGCCGCGGCGCTGACCGTTCTCGAAGAAGGCAAGTTGGCGCTCGGCGATCCGGTCACACGCTGGCTGCCCGAGTTCGCCGACATGCGGGTGCTCGACGATCCCAGAGGCCCGCTGGACCGGACCAGCCCCACGCGGCGTCCGATCACGATCGAGGACCTGATGACGCACCGCAGCGGGCTGGCGTATGCGTTCTCCGTAACGGGACCGATCTCCCGGGCATACATGCGGCTCCCGATCCGCCAAGACCCGGACACCTGGCTGGCGGAACTGGCGGAACTGCCGCTGGTGCACCAACCGGGTGACCGGCTGACCTACAGCCACGCCACCGAGGTGCTGGGCATCATCCTGTCGCGGATCGAAGGCAAGCCGTTATACGAGGTGCTGTCCGAGCGGATGTTCGAGCCGCTCGACATGATCGACAGCGGCTTCTTCGTCTCACCGGACGCTCGGGGGCGCGCCGCGACGATGTACACGCTCGACGAGCACAACCGGTTGCGCCACGACGTGATGGGGCCGCCGCGCACCTCCCCGCCCAGGTTCTGTTTGGGCGGCGGAGGGCTGTGGTCCACGGCCGGGGATTATCTGCGGTTCGTGCAGATGCTGCTGGGCGGCGGGCCGCCCGTGCTGTCGGCTGATTCCGTGCGGCTGATGCGCACCGACCGGCTGACGCCGGAGCAGAAGCGCATACCGTTTCTCGGCTCGCCGTACTGGGTCGGACGCGGGTTCGGGCTGGGGTTGTCGGTGGTGACCGACCCGGCGAAGTCGACTCCGTTGTTCGGGCCCGGCGGTCTGGGAACGTTCACCTGGCCCGGCGCGTACGGGACGTGGTGGCAGGCAGATCCGACCCGCGACCTGATCCTGATCTATCTGGTGCAGAACCATCCGACGTTGTCGGAGGATGCCGCGGTCGCGGTGTCGGGAAATGCGTCGCAGGCGAAGCTGATGACGGCCCTGCCGAAGTTCGTGCGGCGCACCTATCAGGCACTCGACGCATGATGCGTATGTCGTACGCTTAACGGCATGGCTCAACCCACTGTCCTGATCAGCGGTGCCGGGATCGCCGGCCCCGCGCTCGCGTACTGGCTGATCGAGTCCGGCTACCGCGTCGTCGTGGCCGAGCTGGCTTCCGGCATCCGGCCCGGCGGCCAGACCGTCGACCTGCGCGGGGCTGGCCGCGAAGTTGTCCGGCGGATGGGCCTTTTCGACGAGATGACCGCGCGCTCACTCGACCAGTGCGGAGCCGCCTGGGTCCGGTCGGACGGCAGCCGACGGGCCGAGATGCCGGCCGAGGCCTTCCACGGTAACGGCATGGTGTCGAAGCTGGAGATCTTGCGCGGCGACTTGGTCGACGTGCTGTACCGACACACGCGCGATCGGGTCGAGTACCGATTCGACACCCGCGTCTCGGCTTTGGAGCAGTCCGACGATGGCGTTGAGGCGACGCTGACCGACGGCACCAGCCTCTCGGCGGGTCTGGTGGTGGGCGCCGACGGGCCGCACTCGGCCGTGCGGCGGCTGGTGTTCGGGCCGCAGCAGCAGTTCGTCAAGCCGCTTGGCGGATACCACGCCTGGTTCACGGCGCCCGACACCGTCGGGCTCGACGGGTGGTTTCTGATGTACCAGGCCCCGGGCGGCCTGAACGCGTCGATGCGCCCGTCGCACGACCCGAAGATGTCCAAGGCCGGTCTGGCGTTCCGGTCCGAGCCGATCAGCTATGACCGGCGGAACGCCGATGAGCAGCGTGACATCCTGGCCCAGCGGTTTTCGGGTGCGGGATGGCAGTGCGACGCACTGCTGGCCGCGGCGAGCAATGCGGACGACTTCTACTTCGACGCGTTCGCGCAGGTGCACATGGAGACGTTCGCGGCCGGGCGCGTGGCGCTCGTCGGTGACGCCGGCTACTGCGCGTCGCCGCTCAGCGGCATGGGCACCAGCCTGGCGCTGGCTGGCGCGTTCGTTCTCGCGGGCGAACTGGGGCCGGCCGAATCCCTGGGCGGCGAGCGGATCGCCGGGGCGCTGCAACGCTACGCCGCCGTGCTGCGGCCCTACATCGACAGGTGCCAGGACCTGCCGAACGGCATTGACGGCTACGCCCCGAAATCGGCCGGCGATATCTGGGTCACCGCGCAGGTCATGAAATTCATGCAGCGCTGGCCATTTCGCAGTTTTGCCGAGAAGAGGTGGTTCACCACCGCCGACGCGATCGATCTCCCGGACTACGGGTCTTCCTTGTCTGCCCCATTGAGGTGGCGCTCTGGGCGATGACCCGCCGAGACCCTCAGTGCGGCGAAGCAGCCCTGGGCGCTTGTCCTCACCCATCCCATAAGGCATGGTTAGGCTAACCTTGCGTTACCGTCAGATTCGAGGAGGAGCATGCAGGGCGTTTTTGTTGCCACGTTCCTCATCGGTCTGCGCGAAGGCCTTGAAGCAACGCTGATCGTCAGCATCGTCGCCGCGTTTTTGGCGCGCAACGGCAAATCGATGCGGCCCATGTTCGTCGGTACCGCCTTGGCGGTGGCCATCAGCGTCGGGGTCGGGGTCGGACTGGATCTGGTGTCTGCGTCGCTGCCCCAGGCGCAACAGGAGATGCTCGAGACCGTCATCGGGGCGATCGCCGTGGTCTTCGTGACCACGATGATCATCTGGATGAATCGCCACGCCGCCCGGATGAAAGGCGAGCTGGAACGGGAGGCCGCCCAGGCGATCAACGCCGGTGGAGCGCTCGCGCTGGCGGTAATGGCGTTTCTCGCCGTGCTCAAGGAGGGATTCGAGACCGCGGTGTTCCTGCTGGCGGCCGCACAGGCGTCACACGGAGCCCGGGGGTTCGCCGCGCTTGGCGGTGCGTTGGGTATCGCCGCGGCGATCGCTGTCGGGATCGGTCTCTACTTCGGCGGTCTCAAACTGAACTTGGGCCGGTTCTTCCGAGTCACCGGCGTGTTTCTGGTGTTCATCGCGGCGGGGCTGGTGATGAGCGCTCTGCGCACCGCCCACGAGGCGGGATGGATCAACGTCGGTCAACAGCAGGTGTTCGACTTCTCATCGTGGATGTCGACGAAATCCGTTGTGGGTGCATTCATTACCGGGATGTTCGGCATTCCGTCCGATCCCCGGCTCATCGAGGTTGTTGGCTGGCTCCTCTACGCGGTACCTGTCCTGGTTGTGTTCCTGTGGCCGGCACGTCTCGCGTCGGGATCGGTGGCGCGACGGCGTCTGCTCGCGGGAACCGCTGCGTGTCTGGCCGCCGGCGCGCTGGCTTTGGCGCTGCTCGTTCCGGCAGGAGGCGCCGCGACGCCCGATGCGACACGCAGCGTCACCGACGCCGCCGGTCACCCCGCCGCCGTGACGCTCACCCCCGACGGCGCCGCTCGCAGACTCACCGTCGCCCCGACGGGCGGCAGCGTGCGCACGGTCCGGCTCACCCCGGCGGGCAGCCAGACGCTCTACGGTGTCGGCGTCGACGTGTGGCAGGCGACGGTTCCGGCCGATCCCGGCCCGACCCCCAACATTGTCACGCTTGATCAGCTGGCCGGCATGACCGGCGGACGCCTGCCGGTGGGACTGGGCAGCGCGCGCACACCGGGACCCTTCGACGCGCAGTGGAGCGCGAGCACCGTGTACACGGTCTTCACCCACAGCGGTGCCATCGTGGGCGCCGAGGCCGCAAGTAGCCGGGTGGCGACCCTGCGCGGCGGCGGCTTGTCGACCCCCAAGACCGTCAGCGTCGGCGGACTCGGCACGGACTGGGCCACCGCGGCCCCGGACGATCAAGCGATCGCCGCCCAAATCGCGCAATCCGCACGCGATCGCGCCGAACGAACACTGTGGACGACGTGGCTGCCTTCGCTGCTGGCGATCGCCGCCGTGGTTGCCGCATTCGCCGCGGTCCGCGCTGGCCGCAAGTCATCGACAAAAACCGAAAGGGCGCAACAGGATCATGGTGAAGCACGAGCACCCCGGCGTGATCAGATCTCTGTCTCGTAGTTTCTGGCTGGCGACACCGGCGCTGGCCGCGGCGGCGCTGGCGGTCGGCGCGTGCGGCTCGAGTCACGACTCCGCCAACAGCCCCTCAACGACGAACGGGGTCGCCACGGTGAATGTGACACTGGCCAACACCGCCGGCAAGGACGGGTGTTCGTTGGACAGCGTGAAAGTACCCGCCGGCCCGGTGACCTTCAAGGTGACCAACACCAGTGCGCCGGGCATCACCGAGGTAGAGCTGCTCAAAGATCAGCGCATCGTGGGCGAGAAGGAGAACCTCGCGCCAGGCCTGGACCCGGTCTCGTTCACCGTCACCCTGGACGGGGGGCCCTACAAGCTCTATTGCCCCGGCGGGGCCGGCGAGTACCTCGATTTCACCGTCACGGGCCAGGCCGCGGCGGCCCCAACCGGCTCCGTACCGACGATCCTCAGCCAGGGCACCAAGGCCTACGCGGCCTACGTGGTTGACCAAATCAACCAGCTCAACGGCGCCGTGAAAGACCTCGACGCCGCCGTCCAGTCCGGCAACCTTGACGCCGCCAAGACCGCCTACGCCAAGGCCCGGCCGTTCTACGAGCGTTCCGAATCCAGCGTGGAGGGCTTCGTGATCCCCGGTTACGCGGTGGACGACAACGCAGGCAACCTCGACTACCTCATCGATATGCGCGAGTCGACGCCGGTGGACGCCAAGGTCGGCTGGAAAGGCTTCCACGCCATCGAACGCGACCTGTGGCAGGGCGGGGCGATCACCCCCAACACGAAGACCCTCAGCACCGAATTGGTCGGCAACGTGGGCAAGTTGGTCGGCGTGGTCGGCCCGCTGCAGTACAAGCCGGAGGATCTGGCCAACGGCGCGGCCGACCTCATCGAAGAGGTGCAAAACACGAAGATCACCGGGGAGGAGGAGGCGTTCAGCCACATCGACCTGGTCGATTTCGCCGGCAACGTCGAGGGCGCGCAGCAGGCTTATGCCTCGCTGCGGCCGGGTCTGCAAAAGATCGATCCCGGCCTCGTCGCGCAGCTCGACCAGCAGTTCCAGTCGGTGCTCACGACGCTTGACGGGTATCGCGACCCATCGGCGCTCGGCGGGTACAAGCTATACACCCCGCAGCTGCGCGCGACCGATGCGGCCAAGCTGACCGCCGTGATCCAGCCGCTACACGACAGCCTTTCCACCGTCGCGCAGAAGGTGGTCTCGGCTACCTGATGGTGTCCCACGGCGACCCGACCGACGCGCAGACCGACAAGGAGACGGCCTCATCGCCGACCGCTGCCTCGGCGGCGGTGTCCCGACGCGGCGTGTTCTCCCGTGCGCTGTGGGCCGGACTTGGCGGCGCGGTGGTCGGCGCGGCCGGCGGCAGCGGCGCCGCATGGGCGTTCGGCTCGGCGCAGCACACCGGCGACGACACCATCGACCTGCGTCACCGCTACCCGTTCTACGGACAGGCACACCAAGGCGGAATTGCCACGCCGCCGCAGCGCTATGCGATGTTCATGACTTTCGTACTGCCCGAGTCCGCGACCCGAACGTCGCTGCAGACATTGCTGGCGCGTTGGTCGGCGGGCGCCGCTGTGCTCCAACAGGGAGACCCAGTGGGCTCGGTGCAACCTGAGACCGAGGTTTCACCACCGGGAGACACCGGCGAGGCGTACGGACTCAGCCCAGCCAGCTTGACCGTCACCATCGGCCTGGGTCCGGAACTGTTCACCGAGCGCTTCGGTTTGGCGTCACGCAAGCCCGCGTTGGTCGCCGCGCTGCCGCGGTTGAATGGCGACACGCTGGATCCGCTGCTCACCGGGGGCGATCTCAGCGTTCAAGCGTGCGCCGACGATCCGCAGGTCTGCTATCACGCCGTGCGCAACTTGGCCCGCCTTGGCCGCAGCATGGTCGCACCGCATTGGGCGGTGCTCGGATTCGGTCGCGCGTCGGCAGGACCGGGCCAGCAGACCCCGCGAAACCTCATGGGATTCAAGGACGGAACGCGTAATATCTCTACAGACGAGGAATACGAGAAATTCGTGTGGATCCGCAACAGCGATCAGCCGTGGATGGACGGCGGAACATATCAGATCGCGCGCAAAATCCGCATGCTGCTGGAGACGTGGGACACCGACCGGGTCGGCAATCAACAAACCATCTTCGGACGACACAAGCAAGATGGTTCGCCCCTCAGCGGTGCCGGCGAGTTCGACACGCCCGACTTCGCCGCCAAAACCGCATCGGGCCAACCGGTGATCAGCCCGGTCTCACACATCGCCCTGGCCGCACATGAACATAACGACGGCATCATGATCCGCCGCCGCTCCTACAGCTACACCGACGGACTCGACGCCGACGGTCAGCTCAACGCAGGACTGCTGTTCATCGCCTACCAAAACGACCCTCAACACTTCATCCGCATCCAAAATCAGCTAGGCGCTCACGACCTGCTCAACGAATACATCCGCCACATCGGCTCGGCCATCTTCGCGATCCCACCCGCGCCCGCACAGGGCCACTACATCGCGCAAGAAATATTCGCCTGACACGGCGATTCGACGCGTCGCGACGCAACTGCGCCACCGCTTGCAGCCGGGGATATTTGGAATCGCGCTGAGCCTACGTGCTACTCGGCACGACCCCTCTTGCCGCGCGTGATCTGGGTCAGCCGCCACACCGGCACCTCGCGACGCTCATCCTCCAGGTCGGACGCATCGCTGAGCGCATTGACCACGGCCTGTGTCAGGCCCATGATCGCCGCCATCGCCGGAAGCAACGGCCGCGCGACCGACCGAACCGGGTTGAGCCGGTTGGCGACGATCACCGTGTTGACTCGTTTAGCGACGACGTACCGCTCGATCGAGTGGTACAACCACGCCCCCACCGCCAATGCGTAAATGGCCAGGGCGGCGGCGATCATCGCCCAGTCGAACGCGGCACACACGACCGCGCCCAGCACCACGCCGGCGGCGAGAATACCGGCGACGAGGATCCGAACCTTGTGCCGCTTCACGATGTCGTGCCCTGCCCGCGGACCGCAGCGGCCGCGGCCCGGATCTGGGGCGTGACGAGCATGACCTGCCCCAGCACGCCGTTGACGAAGCCGGGCGACTCGTCGGTCGACAGCTGCTTGGCAAGCTCCACCGCTTCGTCCACGGCGACTGGCTCTGGAACATCGTTGGCGTGCAACAACTCCCACACCGCTACCCGTAGGATCGCGCGGTCGACGGCCGGTAGCCGCTCCAGCGTCCAGCCCTGCAGGTGAGTGGTGATCAGATCGTCGATGTGAGCCGAATGCTCGGTGACCCCGCGCGCAACGGTGACGGTGTACGGATTCAGCGGCGACACGTCGCGCTTCGACTCGGCCAGCGCATTGCGCGCATCGGCGACTTCGGCCGGCGTCAGCCCGCGCGCCTCTGCCTCGAACAGCAGATCCACCGCGCGCTTACGCGCTTGATGCCGGCCGCGATCAGGCATTCACCCGCCCTAAATAGCTGCCGTCGCGGGAGTCGACCTTCAGCTTGTCGCCGGTGTTTATGAACAACGGCACGTTGATCTGGGCGCCGGTCTCCAGCGTCGCCGGCTTCGTGCCCGCGCTGGAACGGTCACCCTGCAGGCCGGGGTCGGTGTGGGTGACCTCCAACTCGACGGTGACCGGTAGCTCGATGTACAGCGGTGAGCCGTCGTGGAAGGCCACCTGCACCGGCATGCCCTCGAGCAGGAACCGCGCGGCGTCGCCCACCAGCGCCTCCGGCAGCGGATGCTGCTCGTAGTCCTCGCTGTCCATGAACACAAAGTCGGACCCGTCGCGGTACAGATAGGTGGTGTCGCGGCGGTCCACGGTCGCCGTGTCCACCTTCACACCGGCGTTGAACGTCTTGTCGACGACCTTGCCCGACACCACGTTCTTCAGCTTCGTCCGCACGAACGCCGGGCCCTTGCCAGGCTTGACGTGCTGAAACTCGACGATCTGCCACAATTGGCCGTCGATCTGCAGGACGAGCCCATTCTTGAAGTCGGCGGTCGTTGCCACGGTCGGTCGTACTCCTAGAGAATCGCCAGTTGCTTTGCCTGCGAACCGCTTCGACGCACCGCCCTACCCTTCCTTGGCGATCCGGTTACCGGCATCGAACCCATTGGTTTTCACAAAACATTCCGGTCCCACCCCACCTGTTTCCAGGACCGCCTTCATCGTTCGGATCGACCCACAACGACGGGTTCAGCGGCACCAGTTGATCGAGTATCGACGGCACAGGTGGCGGTGAAGGCAGGGGCTCCGCGCGAGCTACGCCCACGGCGCTTCCGAGAGCTATCACGCTCATACCAGCAGCCACCAGTCCCCGAGCGCACCTGCGAGGTTTCATCGCGCACCTCCGTGTGTCGTGTGCCCCGAATCGGTTGCTACCTCCAGGCTATGCCGCCGGCGACGATTTTGGGGTCTAGAGAGAACGAAGCGAGTGTCGGGGTTGCTGCCGCCGCCCAGCGCCGGGGTTTCTTCCCGACCCCCCTTGCGCCCCGATCATCGCGTACTCGTTACGAACGGACAACAATTTTGGTTTCGTCGATCAGCGCAACCCGAAACTCGATCGGCCCGTGCGTACGGTGTCGGCCGTGATGCCGATAGCCGTGGTTGTAGGTCGCGCTGCGGTTCTCGCCGTTTGCCTGGTCATGCCAGTGACCATCGCGCCCCCGGCGTGGGCTGATCCCGCCCCTGCCCCTCCCCCCGCTAATGCGGTGCCACCGGCCGACGACGGACGAGTGCCCTCGGCCGATCCGGCGACCGCCAAAACTCCGGACGGCTGGACCCTGACAATCGGGTCGAAGGACGAGATGCTGCTTGCCGTGGCGCCGCTGACCACCGCGGTCTCGTCTCGCGAATACCTCGCGAGCGGCACGTTCATCGGTTCGCTGATCGGACCGGGGGAGACACGGGGCATCCTCGAGGTGGGTTACGAGATCGGCTGCGGAATCGACATGAGCACCAGCAACGGTGTCTCGCCGACGGGTACTGCCGGCCTCACGCCGTCGATCGGCGCGACCGGGCCGCTCGGCGCCTTGCCAACGGGTCTCTTGCCGGTGCTTTCCACGCCGATCGGTGGCGCAATCACCGTGGGGCTCAAGCCCGGCATCATCAGCGTGGTGCCGGTGGACAAAAAAGAGTTCAAGGGTCCCGACCCATGGGTCATGATCAGCAACTTCCACGTCAAGATCGACGGCTGCGTCGGCCAGTCGTTCATCCGCTCGTATGCGATGCTGACCCGACAGACCGATCAGTCAGACGTGGTGCTGTCCTACGTCGGCGTCACCAAAGCCGTCTGATCGCGGTCTCCGCTAACAGCGGTAGCAGACCGCTGAAACACCGGTACAGCTCACGTGCGCGGCTAGGGTTAGCCAGTCCCTAAGCTAATCAGGGCCACAGCACTCGGCGTTTACCTGGTTTTCGCAGGTCAAGCACAGCGTTGGCTATGTCAGAATCTCCAGTTCCTTAGGGAACCGGGTAAGCAGTTCCGGCGCCGTCGAAGGGTCGCTGCCCACGATCAGCGTGTCCTCGATGCGGACACCGCCCCGGTCGGGCAGGTAGACGCCGGGCTCCACAGTCACTGCGGAGCCAGCAAGAAGTGTACCGACGGACGATGCGCCGATCCCCGGCGCTTCGTGGATCTGCAGACCCACGCCGTGGCCGAGTCCGTGGGTGAAGCAGTCGCCATAGCCGGCGTCGGCGATCACCTTGCGCGCCGCCGCGTCGACCTCGCTGCACGCGACGCCGGGCACCAGCGCCTCCCGGCCTTCACGTTGAGCGCTGGCGACAAGCTCGTAGATGTCGAGCTGCCAGTCGGCCGCTCGGCCCAGGGCGAACGTGCGCGTCATGTCGGAGTGATAGCCACCAACCAGCGCACCGAAGTCGATCTTGACGAAGTTCCCGTCCGCCAGCACCGCGTCCGTCGGCCGGTGATGCGGGACAGCGGAATTCGCGCCGGTGGCCACGATCGTTTCGAACGAGATCCCGTCTGCGCCGCGGTCGAGCATCAGCGAGTCCAGTTCACGGCCGACCTGCCGCTCAGTGCGCCCCGGGCGAAGGCCGCCGCGGTCGACCAGGTCGGTCAGTGCCGCGTCGGCGGCCTCACACGCCAGCCTCAGCAGCGCGATCTCGCCTGCGTCCTTGACCTCGCGCAGCGCTTCGACCGTGCCGGACGCTCGCACCAGCTCGGTGCTGGCCGCCGCGCGGGCCAGCGCGTCGTATCCGTCGACCGTCACCACGTGACTTTCGAACCCGAGCCGGCCGGCGCCATCGCCGGCCGCTAGCCCGGCAAGGCATGGCCCGCAGGCCCGCTCGATCACGATCCGAAGGTCGGGGGCCTGCTGGGCGGCCTGGGTGCGGTAGCGGCCGTCGGTGGCGAGCACCGTGCGCGCGTCGTCGTCCGCGAAAACCAATAGTGCGGCGTTGGAGCCGCTGAAACCCGACAGATATCGCACGTTGACCAGGTCGGTTACCAGCATCGCGTCCAGTTCGGCGTCGCCAAGCCGGCCACGCAGGTTGGCACGACGCTGGGAATGTGTCACGGCACTTGACGCTACTCGCTACGCTCTTCGGTCATGAGGTCATGGTTGCTGCGTGCTTTGGTCTTCGCATTCCTGATGGTCGTCCTGCGATTGATCCAGGGCGCGATGATTAACGTCTGGGAGACCCACGCGGGTCTGATCAGCATTTTCCTGGTGATTATCTACTTCATCGTGGTGATTGTCTGGGGTTACTTGGACGGCCGCTCCGATGCTCGCGCGCAACCCGATCCCGACCGCCGCTCCGACCTGGCGATGACATGGCTGATCGCCGGCCTGATTGCCGGCATTTTGAGCGGCGCTGTCTGCTGGTTCATCTCGCTGTTCTACAAGAGCCTGTACGTCGGCGGTCTCGTCAACGAGGTCACCACGTTCGCGGCCTTCACGGCGCTGCTCGTCTTCATCGGCGCCATCATCGGATTCGGCCTCGGCCGCTACCTCACCGACCGGCAATACGACAAAGAAGGCGTGCCGCGCCGTGCGGCCGGCGAAGAGAACGTCGACACCGACGTCTTCGAGGCGGTCCGAGAAGACGAGAAGACTCAGGAAGAGCCGGCCAAGTAGCGCAGCGCCAGCAGGTAGCCGTCGAGCCCGAGCCCGACGATCACCCCGGTGGCCACCGGGCTCAGGTAGGAGTGGTGCCGAAACTCCTCGCGAGCGAACACGTTCGAGATGTGAACCTCGATCAGCGGGGCGCGCAGTTCTGCGCAGGCGTCGCGCAGCGCCACCGACGTGTGCGTCAGCCCGCCGGCATTGAGGATCACCGGCTCCCCCGCGTCGGCCGCGCGGTGGATCAGATCCAGCAACTCGGCTTCGCTGTCACTTTGGCGCACGACGGCTTTCAGGCCGAGGGCCTTCGCCTCCCGCTCGATGACCGCGACGAGTTCGGCATGGCTGGTGCTGCCGTACACCTCGGGTTCGCGTAATCCCAGCCGGCCGAGGTTGGGTCCATTCAGCACGTTGACCGTCGTCATGATGGCGCCTCCAGCGCGGAGTAGGCCGCGGCCAGCAATGTGGGATCGGGTCCCTCCAGCCGTCCCGGCTTGCCCAGCCCGTCGAGCACTACGAACCGCAGCACCCCGGCACGGGCCTTCTTGTCGCCGGCCATGATTTCGATCAGCTCGGGCAACGCGTCAGGGTCATAGGTGACCGGCAACCCCAGCGACGTCAGGATCTTCCGGTGCCGATCAGCAGTCGCGTCGTCGAGCCGACCTGTCAACCGGCCCAACTCCGCGGCGAACATCAGCCCCACCGACACCGCGGCCCCGTGCCGCCACTGGTAGCGCTCCCGGCGCTCGATCGCGTGGCCCAGCGTGTGGCCGTAGTTCAGGATCTCCCGCAGCTGGGCTTCCTTTTCGTCGGCGGCGACGACCTCGGCCTTGACCGCCACCGACCGCCGGATCAATTCCGGCAGCACCGATCCCGTCGGGTCCACGGCGCCCTCTGCGTCGCGCTCGATGATGTCGAGGATCACCGGGTCGGCGATGAAGCCGGCCTTGACGACCTCGGCCATGCCGGCGACGAGCTCGTTGGGGGGCAGCGTCCGCAGCGTCGCCAGGTCGATCAGCACCGCGCGGGGCTGATGGAATGCGCCGACCAGGTTCTTGCCGGCGTCGGTGTTGATCCCGGTCTTGCCCCCGATCGCGGCGTCGACCATGCCGAGCAGCGTGGTCGGCACGTGCACGATCGACACCCCGCGCAGCCACGTCGCGGCGGCGAAACCGGCGACGTCGGTGGCCGCGCCGCCACCCAGGCTGACGATCACGTCGCGCCTGCCGAGGCCGATGCGGCCCAGCACCTCCCAGATGAACGCGACCACGGGCAGGTCCTTGCCGGCCTCAGCGTCCGGGATCTCGATGCGGTGCGCGTCAATCCCTTTGTCGGACAGGTGGTTTCGGATTGATTCTGCTGTGGTCGACAGCACCGGCTGGTGCAGGATCGCGACCCGGTGTGTGCCGTCGAGCATGTCGGTCAGTTCACCGAGCAGACCGGCGCCGATGATGACCGGGTACGGCGGGTCGACGAGGACGTCGACGGTCACCGGCTCAGCCACGGCGACGCTTCTCATTTCGCGCCGCCAGCGTCGCCGGCGTTGGCGGCTCGGTGCCGGCATCCTGCGGAGCCGCGGTGGACAGGAGGCGGGCGGGACGCCGTCGCCACGACGGGCGGCGGCGCCTGCGGCGCGGCGGATCGGGCATGGGACTTTCCTCGGGGTTCTCCAGCCGCGACACGATGTGGTGCACCACGGCGCCGGGATTGCGTCGGTTGGTGTTGATGCGGATCGTCGCGACGCTGCGGTACAGCGGCGCGCGGTCGGCCATCAGCGCGCGGTACTTCGCGGCGCGGTCCGGGCCGGCCAGCAGCGGCCGCACCGTATTGCCGCCGGTGCGGCGCACACCCTCGGCGGCGGTGATCTCGAGGTAGATCACGGTGTGGCCGACCAGCGCCTCGCGGACGCCCTTGCTGGTGACCGCGCCGCCGCCCAGCGACAGCACGCCGTCATGCTCTGCCAGCGCCGCCCGCACGACCTCCTCTTCGATGCGACGGAACTCCGGCTCGCCGTCGGTGGCGAACAACTCCGCGATGCTGCGGCCGGTCTTGGCCTCGATCGACGCGTCGGTGTCGACCAGCGTGACGTCCAGCACCTTGGCCAGGCGCCGCCCGATCGTCGATTTACCCGAGCCGGGCAGCCCCACCAGTACGGCCTTCGGTGCCATCACGGCTACCCGGAGGCCTGAACGACATTGCCGGTCGCGGGTTCGCGCGCCTCGACCGCGCGCAGGTACGACTCGATGTTGGTCTGGGTCTCGGCCAGCGAGTCTCCGCCGAACTTCTCCAGGACCGCACGGGCCAGAACCAGCGCGACCATCGTCTCCACGACCACCCCGGCCGCGGGGACCGCGCAGACGTCGGAGCGCTGATGGATCGCGACGGCCTGGTCGCCGGTGGCCATGTCGACGGTCGCCAACGCCCGCGGCACCGTCGAGATCGGCTTCATCGCCGCGCGCACCCGCAACGGCTGGCCGTTGGTCATGCCGCCCTCCAGGCCGCCGGCGCGATTGGTCGAGCGAACGACACCGTCGGGGCCGGGATACATCTCGTCGTGCGCGACGCTGCCGCGGCGACGGGCGGTTTCGAAGCCGTCGCCGATCTCGACGCCCTTGATCGCCTGGATTCCCATGACCGCGGCGGCCAGTTGGCTGTCGAGCCTGTTGTCGCCGCTGGTGAACGATCCGAGCCCCACAGGCAAGCCGAGCGCCACGACCTCGACGATGCCGCCGAGCGTGTCGCCGTCCTTCTTGGCGGCCTCGATCTCGTCGATCATCGCCTGCTCGGCGTCCTTGTCGAAGGCGCGCACCGGGCTGGCGTCGATCGCGTCGAGGTCGGACGCCTGCGGCGGCGGCCCGTCGTACGGCTTGGACGCGCCGATCGAGACCACATACGACAGCACCTCGACGCCGAGCGCCTGCCGCAGGAACTGCCGGGCGACCGTGCCCGCGGCGACTCGTGCGGCGGTCTCCCGCGCGCTGGCCCGCTCGAGCACCGGACGCGCGTCGTCGAAGCCGTACTTGAGCATGCCCGCGTAATCGGCGTGGCCGGGCCGCGGCCGCGTCAGCGGCGCGTTGCGGGCGATGTCTTCCAGTTCCGCCGGGTCGACCGGGTCGGCGGCCATCACGGTCTCCCATTTCGGCCATTCGGTGTTGCCGATCTCGATCGCGATCGGGCCGCCGAGGGTGAGCCCGTGCCGCACGCCGGCCAGCACCGTGACCTTGTCGGCCTCGAACTTCATGCGTGCGCCGCGGCCGTAGCCGAGCCGTCGCCGGGCCAGTTGCGCGGCGATGTCGTCGGATGTGACGCGGACACCGGCGACCATGCCTTCCAGCAGGGTCACCAAC
This sequence comes from uncultured Actinomycetota bacterium, assembly GCA_963811535.1. Taxonomy (GTDB): domain Bacteria; phylum Actinomycetota; class Actinomycetes; order Mycobacteriales; family Mycobacteriaceae; genus Mycobacterium. Next base: position 1,570,044 of record CAWERF010000007.1, read on the forward strand.
GCGCGACCGTGTGATTCGCCTGCCGTGGTCCATCGCAACACGTGAACCATCTTCCCATGTCGCGCCCTCGGGCCCAGATGGCGAAGGCGCTCAGCCCGCGTAGCGGTCGCGCAGCTTGGTCAGCGTGGCCTCGATCCCCCTGGCGTTCTGTTTGGCAAAACCCATCAGCTCGTAGTAGTTGAACCGGTCCTTGACCCCGGTGTCGCGGTAGTCGAACGTCTCGGTCACGCGTGTCGTCGTCGGCGACACCGCAGTGAACTCCCAGCGCCAGTGGTGCCCGAACGGGTGGCGCCACTCGATCAGCTCGTCGGGTTTCATCGCGGTGACCGTGCTGGTGATCCGGTACGGCAGCCCGAACATCTTCATCCTCGTCGAGAAGCGTGCACCCGAAACCAAATGCGTTGGGGCGGCGATGTTGTCGCCGACTGTGCCGGATCCGTCGAGCTCGTGGTGACGACCCGGGTCGGCGACGATCGCGAACAGTTCCGACGCCGGCGCCTGCACCTCCACCGCGCGGCTGACCTGCCGCGGACCCGCATCGACGATCTCGACACTCATGCCGAAACCATCTCCAGGCTGCGGTCCCACAACTGACGGGCCAAGACCGGATCGTAGGCACGCGGATTGGCCCGGGCCACTTTGTGGTTGACGTAGTACTCGCCGGATACCCAGTCGAGACCGGGAGTCGCGGACGCCAGCCACACCAGTTCGTCGGATCCGCGCCCCGGCCCGATCAGCGCGAGATGCTTGATCGGGGTGCGGTACGCCGCCCGAATCCACCAGTCCTGTGCCTCGCTGCCGAAATTCGACGCCACATTGCCGGGGTGGAAGGCCGCGGTCGAAATACCGGCGCCGTGGTAGCCACGGTGCAGCTCCTTGGTGAACAGGATGTTCTCCAGCTTCGCGTCGCCATATGCCTTGCTTGCCCGATAGCCGTGCTCGGCGTCGAGGTCATCGATGTCGACGCGGCCGAAGAGCTTGTTGCCGATGCTGGACGTGTTCAGCACCGTCGCGCCCGATTCGGCAAGCCGATCCAGCAACAGCGTGGTCAACAGAAACGGGGCCAGGTGATTGACCTGGAACGTCTTCTCGTGGCCGTCGACGGTGACCTCGCGATGACCCATGAAGCCGCCCGCGTTGTTGGCCAGCACGTCGATGCGCGGGTACGTGTCGAGCAACTGCTTGCCCAACGCACGAACCTGCGAGAGGTCGGCGAAGTCGGCCACGAAATGGTCGGCGCCCAATTGCGCCGCGACGGCGGTGGTCTTCGCCTCTGACCGGCCCACGACGACGACGTTCTCGCCGCTTCGACTGAGCCGTGCCGCTGCCGCGGCCCCGATGCCGTCGCTGGCGCCGGTGATGACGATCGTCCGGTCTGCCACGTCGCTGACCCTATGCCTGTCCCTATTCCGGGCGCTACAGCACGGCCAGAGAGATCGCCGCCGCCCCTGTGTCGTAGGCGCTCATCGCCGTGAGCCAGCTGGGGCCAACATCAGCTGACCGCGGCTCTCATCGCCTCCTTCGGTGCCGGCCGCCCGGTGAACTGCTCGACCTGAGCGAACGCCTGGTTCAGCAGCATCTGCAGACCGCCGATCACGGTTCCGCCGGCGGCGGTGACCGCCGCGGCCAGCGGCGTCGGCCATGGATCGTAGATCGCGTCCAGCAGGACCGGCGCCCGCTCGAACAGGCCGAGGTGATGCGCCGCCGCGCCGGCCGGGATTGTGCTGATCACCGCCCCGGCGGCCGCGACCTCGTCGACCAGCCCCGGACCGGTGAAGTCCTGCCAGCGAGCGTCGACACCGACCTCGGCGGCCAGGGCCAGCAGCGGTTCGGCCTTGGCGGCGCTGCGGGCAACCACGGTCACGCGTCGCACGCCGAGGTCGCCGACCGCGACGACAGCCGCCCGTGCGGTACCGCCCGCGCCCACCACGACCGCGTCGCCAGTCACCGAACCGAGCGCGCCGATGACACCGTCGACGTCGGTGTTGTCTGCGCGCCATTCCGTCGCGGTGCGCACCAGCGTGTTGGCCGAGCCGACGAGTTCCGCGCGTGGCGTGCGCTCGTCGGCGAACCACAATGCGGCGAACTTGCATGGCATCGTCACCGAGACACCGACCCATTCGGACCCGAAACCGCTTACCAGAGCTGGCAATTGGTCGGCTTCGCATTCGATCTGCTCGTAGGTCCAGTCCGTCAAGCCGAGCGCGCGGTAGGCGGCCAGATGCAACTGTGGCGAGCGCGAGTGCGCAATGGGTGAACCCAGCACCGCCGCGCGGCGCGGGCCGTCACCGCTCATCGCGCGCTGTCGAGGACACCGTTGCGCTTGGCCAGCTCGATGTTCGCGAGGTGCTCCTGGTAATCCTTCGTGAACAGCGTAGTGCCCTGCATGTCGACGGTGACGAAGTACAGCCAGTCGCCAGGGTCGGGCCGCTCGGCGGCGTTTAGCGCCGGGTCGCCCGGCGAGCAGATCGGCGTCGCCGGCAGGCCCTCGTTGACGTAGGTGTTCCACGGTGTGGCCCTGGCCCGGTCGTCGTCGGTGGTGGCCACTTCCTGGCGGTCCAGCGGGTAGTTCACGGTGGAGTCGAACTCGAGCTTCTGCCGCACCTGCAGCCGGTTGTAGATCACCCGGGCGACCTTCGGGAAGTCGGCGGGCTTGGACTCGCGCTGCACCAGCGACGCGACGGTCAAGATCTGGTACGGCGACATCTTGAGCTGGTTGGCGGTGTCGAGCAGGCCGCCCTGCGCATACTGGTTGGCGCTCGACTCGATCAGCGACGACAAGATCTCCTGCGGCGACGCCGACGGGCTGATGTTCCAGGTGCCCGGCGCGATCAGACCTTCGAGCCTGCGATGGTCACCGTTCATCGCGCCGACCTGCCTGGCCGCCCAGTCGGGCACGTTGAGCAGCGACGGCGTCTCATTGGCGGCCACCTGGCGTAGGTCTTCGACCGCCACGCAGCGCCGCTGCCCGTCCAGGTCCACACACGATGCGCGGGCGATCAGGCTGAAGATGCCATCCGTGACGGCGTTCGTCTTGACGTCCTGCACGTCGTCGAGTTGCCTGCCCTCCGGGATCACGAGCTTACCGACGCGGTTCTGCGGGTCGGTCAGCCGCTTGACCGCATCGGCGGCGGGGATCTCGGTGCGCAGTTTGTAGAAGCCGGGCTGGATCGACGACATCGACGAATTACCGTGCGCCGCATCGACAAACGCCCGTACCGTCTCGACGATTTGATGGTCGTGCAGCGTTTGGCCGATCGCGGTGGTCGAGTCGCCGTCGTGGATTTGGATTACCAAGTCGTTCTTCCCCGAGCCCGCGTAATCGCCACCCGGGCCGAACACGCCGTGCCACAACTTCGATCCGAGGAACACCGCCGCGACGACGATGACAATGAATACCGCCACCGCGAGCGAGGCCGCCATCCGCCGACGACGGCGACCGCGCTGGGCCCGCATCCGTTGGGTGCGGCTCATCGTGTGCCGGGGCGGCCCGACCGCAACCGGTCGCGCCCGCCTCCCCTCCGCGAGTCGGTGCTGTGTAGGCCCCGGGCGACTCTCCCCGGGTCGCTGCGCCTCCGGCTCCGGGGGCTGCTCCCCTCCTCGCGGCGCTGCGACCCAGCGCGGACGGTGCCCGTCAGCCACTGTTGGCCCTTCGATGCGATGAGGCCCGGCGCTCATCCAGCCAGCCCTGCAGAATCGCGACGGCCGCGGCCTGGTCGATCATCGCGCGCTGACCCTTGGCAGGGATGCCGGCGTCACGCAGCGACCGCTGCGCGGCGACGGTGGTCAGCCGTTCGTCGGCCAGCCGTACCGGTACCGGCGCGATGCGCGCGGCGAGCTCGTTGGCCAACGCGACCGCGTCCTGTGCCGCCGGACCGCTCCGGTCCGCCAGCGTGCGCGGCAGCCCAACGACCACCTCGACGACATCGAGATCTGTGACCAGCCGACTCAACCGCCGCAGATGCGTGCCGGAGCGCTCGCGTCGCACCGTTTCCACCGGCGTGGCAAGGATTCCGTCGGGGTCACTGGCGGCCACCCCGATCCGCACGGCGCCGACGTCGATCCCGAGGCGGCGCCCCCGGCCGGGGTCGTCGCTGCCGGGCCGATCCGGCAGTCGGTGCTCCTCGGGGCGCACCCGGCTAACCCCGGGCGATCTCGGAACGGAGTGCGGCAAGCGCGGCGTCGATCCCTGCCGGCTTCTTACCAGAGCCCTGCGCCAGATCCGGTTTGCCGCCGCCGCGGCCTTCAACCGCCGCACCGAGCGGCTTCACCAGATCGTTGGCACGCAAACCCAGGTCCTGTGCCGCGGCATTGACCGCAACCACGTACGGCACGGTGTTGTTCTCGCCCTCGGCGATCAGCGCCACCACGGCCGGGTCGGTCCCCAGACGGCCACGGATGTCGCCCACCAGGCCGCGCAGCTCTCCCGCCGTCGTCTCCCCCGACATGCGCTGGGCCACGACTCGGACCCTACCGACATGCTCCGCGCCGGCAACAGCGTTGGTCGCCGCGGCCCGCGATGCGGCCTGCTTGGTTCGTTCGAGTTCCTTCTCCGCGGCCCTGAGCCGCTCGACCAGCGTCGCGACGCGGGCCGGCACCTCCTCGGACGGCACCTTCAGCGACGACGCCAGTCCCGCCAGCAGCGCGCGCTCTTTGACCAGGTAGCGGAACGAGTCCAGCCCGACGTAGGCCTCGACGCGACGCACACCGGACCCGACCGACGATTCGCCGAGGATCGTCACCGGCCCGACCCGTGCCGAGTTGTGCACGTGGGTGCCACCGCACAGCTCGAGCGAGAACGGTCCACCGATCTCGACGACCCGCACCTGCTCGGGGTACTGCTCACCGAACAACGCCATCGCACCCATCGCCTTGGCCTTGTCGAGATCGGTAACGAAGTCGTGCACCTCGTAGTCGGCCTCGACGGCCTCGTTGGTGACTTCTTCGATCTGCAAGCGCTGGTCTTCGGTCAGCGGGCCCTGCCACCTGAAGTCGAACCGCAAGTAGCCCGGCCGGTTCAACGAGCCGGCCTGAATGGCGTTGGGCCCCAGCACCTGTCGCAGCGCGGCGTGCACCAGGTGGGTGCCCGAATGACCCTGGGTTGCGCCGTGGCGCCAGCGCGGGTCGACCGACGCGATCACGGTGTCGCCCTCGACGAACTCGCCGGATTCGATGTTGACGCGATGAGTGAACAGCGCTTTGGCGATCTTCTGCACGTCGCTGACGGCCGCCTTCGCCGCCCCGTTGGCGCCCGTTCCGGTGATCGTGCCCTCGTCGGCGATCTGGCCGCCGGACTCGGCATACAGCGGTGTGCGGTCGAGGATCAGCTCGACGCGCTGCGCACCCTGGGTCTCGGGCCCGTGGGCCGCGACGGGCACCCGCTTGCCGTCGACGAAGATGCCGAGAATCTTTGCTTCTGAAGTCAACTCGTTGAAGCCGGTGAACTCGGTTGGCCCCGTGTCGATGAGTTCGCGGTACGCCGTCAAGTCGGCGTGCGCCTGCTTGCGGGCGGCGGCGTCGGCCTTGGCGCGTTGCCGCTGCTCGGCCATCAACGTCCGGAAGCCCTCCCCGTCGACCGTCAGGCCGGCTTCGGAAGCCATCTCGAGGGTGAGATCGATTGGAAAGCCATAGGTGTCGTGAAGCGTGAACGCGTCATTGCCCGACAGCACCGTGGCGCCTGAGGCCTTGGTGGCCTGCGCAGCTTCCTCGAAAAGCCTTGAGCCTGAAGCGAGCGTGCGGTTGAACGCCCTCTCTTCGGCCACCGCGATCCGGTTGATTCGGTCGAAGTCGGTGACGAGCTCTGGGTACGACGGGCCCATCGCGTCGCGCACGGTGGCCATCAGCTCACTGACGATCGGGGTCTCGATGCCGAGCAGCTTGGCGGAGCGCACAATCCGGCGCAGCAGGCGCCGCAGCACGTAGCCACGGCCGTCGTTGCCGGGGCTGACCCCGTCTCCGATCAGGATCGCCGCGGTACGGCTGTGGTCGGCGATGATCCGGTAGCGCACGTCGTCGTCGTGACGCCCGGCACCGTACGGCCGGGGCGCGAACTCGGCGACCTTGTCGATCACCGGCCGCAGCAGATCGGTCTCGTAGACGTTGTCGACCCCCTGCAGGATGAAAGCCACCCGCTCGACGCCCATCCCGGTGTCGATGTTCATGCGCGGCAATGGACCGAGGATCTCGAAGTCGGTCTTGGACGTGCCCTCGCCGCGGATGTTCTGCATGAACACGAGATTCCAGATCTCGATGTAACGGTCCTCGCTCACGGTTGGGCCGCCCCCGGGCCCGAATTCCGGACTACGGTCGTAGTAGATCTCCGACGACGGACCGCATGGGCCGGGGATGCCCATCGACCAGTAGTTGTCGGCCATGCCGCGGCGCTGGATCCGCTCCGGCGGCAGCCCGGCGACCTCCTGCCAGAGCTGCACGGCCTCGTCATCGTCGATATAGACGGTGGCCCAAAGTCTTTCCGGATCGAGGCCGTACCCGCCCTCGTCGACCGACTTGGTCAGCAGGCTCCACGCCAGCTCGATCGCGCCACGCTTGAAGTAGTCGCCGAACGAGAAATTCCCGGCCATTTGGAAGAACGTGTTGTGCCGGGTGGTGATGCCCACCTCGTCGATGTCGGGCGTGCGGATGCACTTCTGGATGCTGGTGGCGGTGCGATAGGGCGGCCTGCGCTGGCCGAGGAAATACGGCACGAACTGGACCATGCCGGCGTTGACGAACAGCAGGTTCGGGTCGTCGAGGATTACCGACGCGCTGGGCACCTCGGTGTGACCCGCCGCCACGAAGTGGTCCAGGAACCGCTTCCTGATCTCGTGTGTCTGCACTGCTGTTGTTGTCCTCGTTAACCGATCTATCGACCGCACTACAGTACCGGCCCGTTGATCGGACCTTAAAAAGTCAACGATCCGGCCCGCGCCGTAGTGCCGGACCTCGACCCTTGACTCAGCCCGTCAGGAAGGTCAGCCGCACCGACCGACGGGGGTTGTCCCGGTTGAGGTCGACCAGCACCACACTTTGCCAGGTACCCAACAACGGCTTGCCGTCATGCACCGGGATCGTCACCGACGGGGGGACCAGGGCAGGCAGCACATGGTCGGCACCGTGGCCACGGGAGCCGTGCGCATGGCGGTAGCGGTCGTCGCGGGGCAGAAGCCGCTCCAGCGTGTCGACGAGGTCGTCGTCGGAACCGGCGCCGGTCTCGATGATCGCGACGCCCGCGGTCGCGTGCGGGACGAAGACGTTGCACAGGCCGTCGCCCCGCCGGGCGCAAAACGACCGCACTTCGTCGGTCAGGTCCACGGTCCGCCGCCGTGCGGTGTCGATCTCGAGCACGTCGGAATCCACCCGCTGAGCCTACGGCCCTTCGGCAGGGGCGGTTTGGGACCTTCGCCCCTCTCGGGCCACCGCCCCGGATCCATAGCGTCGCGGTATGGCGAATGAAAGGCGTTGGCTCGCGGGCGCGGCGCTCGCGCTGGGCACCGAGGCGCTGTACAAACGGATCGTGCGGCCGTGGATGTACACCTGGGGCGCCTATGCCGACGAGGTCGATGCGGTGCTGCCCGGCGATGACCTGGTGGCGTCGACCACACCGTGCAGCACGCGTGGGGTGACGATCGACGCGGCGGTCGAGGAGGTGTGGCCATGGCTGGCGCAGATCGGCGAGGACCGCGGCGGCTTCTACACCTACGACTGGCTCGAGCGGTCGATCGGCGCCCAGGTCCACAAGACGAGCACCATTCATCCAGAATGGCAGGAGCTACAGGTCGGTGACCCGGTGTGGCTGGCGCGGCGCTACGGCCCGATGGCACGCCAGGTTGTCGCCGCGGTCGAGCCCAAATCGCACCTTGTGCTCATGTCCGAACCCGACTTCGACCGGGTATCCCGCGGCGAGAAAGCCCGCGGAGCGTGGGCCTTCTACCTCATGCCGGATGGCAGCCGGACCAGGCTGCTGGCCCGGGGCTGCGGCGGCGCAGTGGGCAACGCCACGTTCGATATCCCACATTTCGTGATGGAGCAGAAGATGCTGCGCGGCATCCGCGATCGCGCGCAGGCGACGACGGACGCCCCCGGCGACTGAAAAAGATTGAAACGCCTTGCCGGGCGGAGCAAGGTAATTGGTGGACCGGTAGCGCCGCCGGGGCGCTGCCCCGAACCAAAGAGGGGGTGGATCGTGTACGCACGCTCTACCACTATTCAGGCGCAGGACTCGGCCATCGACGCCGGAATCGCGCATGTTCGCGATGAGGTCATGCCCGCACTCGCCGCCATCAACGGGTGCGTCGGCGTATCGCTCTTGGTCGACCGGGAGTCTGGCCGCTGCATCGCCACCAGCGCCTGGGAGAGCGAGGAGGCGATGCGCGCGAGCGAGGACCGGGTACGGCCCGTGCGTGATCGGGCCGCGGAAATATTCGGCAGCAGCGGGGAGGTCGAGGAGTGGGAGATCGCGTTCTTGCACCGCGACCACCGCTCGGGCAACGGTGCGTGCGTGCGCGCCACGTGGCTCAGGGTTGCGCCGGGTCAACTCGACCGAGCCATCGACTATTACAAGTCGGCAGTGCTGCCGTCCATGGAGGACCTCGAGGGTTTCTGCAGCGCAAGCCTGATGATCGACCGTGCATCCGGGCGTGCGGTGTCGTCGACGACGTTCGACAGCCGCGAGGCGATGGACCGCAACAGCGAACAGGCGAGGTCGCTGCGCGCCGCTCGGCTACGCGACCTGGGGGCCGATCAGCTCGATGTGGGCGAATTCGAGCTGGCCCTCGCCCATTTGCGGGTCCCCGAGCTGGCCTGACGCGGGGCCGGCTTTCAGAGCGCCTTGAGCACGGTGTCGAGGCGGTCGTAGCCCTCACGCATGCCGTCTTCCATGCCGGCGGACAGCAGCGCGTCGCGGGCCTCGGTGTTCGGGCACACGGACCGGCCGCGCAGCTGTGTGCGTCCGCCGAGGTCCTCGAACGTCATGAACTCGAGGTTCACCATGTCGGGCGCACCCTCGAATTCCAATGTCTG
>CAWERF010000008.1:0-168439 GCA_963811535.1 uncultured Actinomycetota bacterium
ATGGCGGATTGATGTCGATAGACTCCCAAGAAGTGGAGTCTCCGGACATCCCGGGGCGGTTCATCGCGTCTCGCCAAGCTGTCATGGCCGCGGGCCGAATCAGCATCGGTAGTCGCCCTGATGGGCGAGAAACCACTCGTAGGATGCCTGAATCCCCTCGGCAAGCGTCGTTTTCGCCTGCCATCCGAGGGCGTCGAGGCGCCGTGTGTCGAGCAGCTTGCGGGGTGTGCCGTCCGGTTTCGAAGGGTCCCATCTGATCTCGCCGTGGTAGCCGACAATGTCTGCGACGAGATCCGCCAGTTCCGCAATGGTGACTTCCGCGCCGGTTCCCACGTTGATCGGCCGATCACTGTCGTAGTGGTCCAGCAGGAAGTGGCATGCATCTGCCAGGTCGTCGGCGTAGATGAACTCTCGTCGGCGGCGTCCCGTTCCCCAGCAGGTGACGGATGTGGCGCCGTCGCGTGCTGCCTCGTGGAACCGGCGAAGCATGGCGGGCATGACGTGGCTGTCGTGCAGATCGAAGTTATCGCCGGGTCCATAGGTGTTCGTCGGCATCGCGGAAATATACGGCAGGTGGTGCTGTCGGCGGATCGCTGCGACCTGTGCAATGCCGGCGATCTTCGCGACGGCATAACTCGTCGTTCGTCGGTTCGAGTGGTCCGGTCAATAGGGCGTCCTCGCGGATTGGTTGCTCGGCGAACTTGGGGTAGATGCAGCTCGAGCCCAGGAAGAGGAACCGTTCGACCCCGGCAGCGACGGCGCTGTCGAGTAGATTGACCTGGATCCGCAAGTTGTCGGAGATGAACTCCGCAGGTCGGCTGGAGTTGGCGGCGATTCCGCCCACCCGCGCGGCTGCTGATATCACAACATCTGGCCGTGTCTCGTGGAAGAACTCGGCAGTGGCGCGGGCGTCACGCAGATCGAGTTCGTTCGAGCTGAGTCCGATCAGGTTCTCGAAGCCGTGGTCGGTGAAGTGGCGCCACAGTGCCGACCCGACCAACCCCCGATGCCCCGCGACAAAAATCCGCGTTTCTGCCGATATCGGGGTGAAACAAAATTCCATATCTGATCATTGTTGCAGCAACGCTCGCCGGGCGCCGATGTTCCGATACACCGGCACCAGGTTCTCATGGCGGCGTTGAAAGGTCTTCGGCTCCTCGACCAACGACTAGACGTGTCATCGCGACGCGGGAGAAGAACGCGGGTATGCCCAGCAGATAGCGCCGAGCGAGCCGCCGGGGCTCCAAGGAAAGCCGGTAGGCCCACTCCGTCCCGGTATTGCGCATGAGTTTGGGTGCTCGAGTGACTCTGCCGCCCAAGAAGTCGAGGACGGCGCCTCCGTTGACGATGAGGACGGGATGGGAGAGCCGGTCACGCAGGCGGACGGCGAGGTGCTCTTGCCTGGGCATTCCCAGGGCCAGTATGACGAGCTCCGGCTCCGTCTTTGCGGCTAGATCCATATAGGTCTCGAGCGACGAAGAGCCATCGTGGCTTGCCACCACGACCAAACCCTCGGACTCCAGTTTCTCTCGTGCCCTTTCCAGCCAGGGCGAGCGCGTCCCGAACAATGCTGCGCGTCGGCCCGAATAGGCGCTTGCGATCCGCGGAATGAAGTCGGTGCCGTTCATGTTCAGGCCCTGTGGGCGTCCGAATGCCTTGAGCCCCAGGCGCACGCCGATTCCGTCGCGAAGCAAGAGATCCGAACACAGCAGGCTCTCAACGAATGAGGGTGTATTCCAAGCCAGGTTCGCCGCGTGCGCGTTCACGAACGAGACGATGTAGGGCCGCGCAGGGTGTTGCAGCTCTTCGAGGAGCTTGTCAAGCGCACGCTGATCATCGATGCAGTGGATGCGCTGGTGCAACTCCAGGAAGTCCTGCACACACATCCCCATCTTGTGCCTCGGGGTACCTGCCATTAACTTCGGGTTCCTCCGGATCAGATGATAGAGGGTATCGAGCGTCTTCCGCATCGGCGATGAGGATCTCCGCCGCGGAACTCGCAGTCCGCCGAAGGCGGCGAGTCATCAACGGCGCTTGAATTTGGACCCGTTGCGCGGGGATTCCAGGGACCCTCAGGGGCCAGCGCGACAACCTGCGGCAGGGCACCCACACGCATGCCGCGCGACAGCACCTCCTCGAGGCCCCTGGGGGCGCACCGGTGATCGTCGCGGCCTGAAAACGTCTTCCGACGACTACAGTTTGATCTCAACATTTGTCTCACGCTGGTGGCTAAGCTGGCCCGATGGTTGGCGGGTCTCGAGGGCACACGCCTCCGTGGGAGCGGGCGGGCTTCACCTGGGCGTTGGGCGCCCTCGTCGCCATCGCCCATATTGGTGCCGCGGGGGTGCTCCACCGTTCCATCGGTGCGCTCTACGAGGACGGGCGCGACTTCAACGGTCTCGCCGCAGGCTTGGCCCGAGAGCTCAGCTACGGGCCGCCCGAGGCCTTCCGGCCGCCGGGGTGGCCGATGCTGCTCGCCGTGCCTTACCGCGCTTTCGGTGTCCACCCGAACCTGGGGCTCGCGCTCAACGCCATCCTGGCGGGCCTCGCCGTAGTCGCGCTGGTCCGCCTCGGTCAGCAACTCGGACTCACCCGGCTCCAGTCAGCCGTAGCGGGACTCGCGTACGGGCTGTTCCCCTGGGTGTTGATAATCGGCGCCGCGCTATACGCCGAGACCCTCTTCAATCTCCTGACGATCTGCCTGTGTCTGATCATCGTCGAATTCCGCGAGCGGCGTCCGATCCCCTGGTGGTGGGTCGCCCCAGGCCTTATCGCCGCCTACGCGACCTTGGTGCGACCCGTGCTTGCTTTCTGGCTTCCCATCGGGCTCCTGTTCGCCCTCGGCCGGAAGCTCGATTGGCGAGCAGCGCTGGGCATGGCCCTCGGGATCGGTCTCATCCTCGGCGTCTGGACGGGGCGCAACTTCGAGCGACTCGATTCGTTCGTTCCCCTGACCACCGCAGGTGGTCTGACACTCGCCCTCGCGAATAACGACGTCGCCGGTGCCGCGCAGGCTCGGGAGGGACTGCCGCCGGCGCCGGACGGCGAGGTGGAGGGAGACCGTGCCTACCGCGAGTTCGCCCAGGACTGGATTCGGGACCATCCCGGCGAGTTCGTCCAACGGGTGCCCGAGCGCATCGTCCGAACGCTCGATCCGGTAACGCGAACCAACAAGGGGGTGTTTGCGCCGCTGCCCATCCGATGGGCGGTCCGCATCCTCTGGATCGCAGTCCTCGCCGTCGTCGGGCTCGGACTCGTGAAGCACCATCGAGGACGATGGCTCGTCCCACTAAGTCTCGCGGTACTCACAACATTCCCGGTGGTCCTCTTCGGAGGTGGATTCCGCTTCCTGATCCCTGCCTTGCCCTTCCTTGCCCTCTGGGGCGTCGCAGGGGCCTCGTCGGTATTGGACCGACGCCGTCCCTCCAGATCGACCCGGACTTGTGGTCGAGAAACCACGCGTACGTCGCACTGATCGGTTCCGTGGCTGAGGTATTTGCAACCCGACCTGAGGTCGCTGGGCGTCCGCGGCGTACTCCCGGCTCGATCTTTCAGCAATTTAATGGCAGTAACCAGCGGAGAGATCCCGCAGTTCGGTGATCGCCAGCGCTCCGGCTGTAACCCCTGTCCGTTTGGGGAACTGCGCTTTACCGCATGAATTGTGCAGGTCGGTTTCAGTCGAGCCGGCAACAATCAACAGTGATGATTACGACCACAGCAAGCTGACCCGTGCTTCGACTGGAGCTACGGGGGGCACATGCAAAGCCGGGCTTCTTTCCACTGCCGGGCCGCACGCCGATAACGGCAGCCCGTACTTATTTGAGTTTTCCCACGGATACGTCGAATCGCGTATAAAATTCCCGGCGTCCCAGGTTTCTTCACTGTGTTCTGGACGTTGCCGACAAATCCAGACGCTCGTCAATCAGCTCGAAGTCGACTATATCCGGTGCATCAGCGGCAAGCCAAGTACCATGGGCATTGGCCTCGCCTTTGCTGACCGCCCTCGCCCGACAGAAGATTGACGTCATGAGGAGTCCGGATTCGTGACATCGCTGCACAACGAGGACGTGCGCGGCAGGTTCGTCGGTGGCCGTACGCATGCCGATGCGGCTGTGGTGGTGGTGACGTACAACAGCGCATCCGACATCTCCCAGCTGATCGATGACCTGCGGGTTGCCGCGCAGGACCGGATGTTGCGCGTCATCGTCGTGGACAACCAGTCGTCTGACGGCACCACCGAGATAGTGCGGGCACATGCGGACGTCAAATTGGTCGAGTCAGGGGGCAACCTCGGTTACGCGGGCGGCATCAACGTCGCCCTGCCGTTTACCGAACCATGCGATGCCGTGTTGATTCTCAATCCTGACCTGCGATTGAAGCCGGACGCGGTCACCCGGCTGCTCGAACCGCTCGTCGCGGACGTCCGCGTCGGTGCAGTGGTACCGCGAATCCTCGACATGGACGAAGTGACCTACCCTTCGCTGCGCTATGAGCCGTCATTGACCCGAGCCTTCGGCGACGCGTTCTTCGGGAGCAAACTATGGCTCAACCGGCCCGGGGTTCTGTCCGAATTCGATTATCGGCCTGCAAGTTACCTCGACGCACACGATGTGGACTGGGCGACCGGAGCGGCGCTGCTGATCCGCGCCGAGGTGGCGCGCGAGTTGGGGGAGTGGAACGAAGCGTTCTTCCTGTACTCGGAGGAGACCGATTATTTCCGCCGAATCCGGGAGAGCGGACATCTCGTTCGGTTCGAGCCGTCAGCGGTCGTACAGCACCGGCTGGGAGGGTGTGGGACGTCGCCGGCGCTGGCGACGCTCTTGGCCGTCAACCGCATCCGCTACGTGGAACTCCACCATGGAGTGTTGTATTCGGCGATGTTCCGGGCGGCGGTTGCGTTGGCCGAGGCGTTGCGGTCCTACGATCCCGCACATCGTCGTACTCTCGCCGTCGTCACCAACCGGAGCCGCTGGCGCGAGCTCCCGGCTGCAACGAAACCTACAGTGGTGGAGCAGATTTCGGGTCCCCGGGAGCGCGGGGCAGTCATCGTTCCTGCCTACAACGAGGCGGCGGTTATCGAGCACACCCTTGCCCCGCTGAGCCAAGCGGCAATCGACGGATTCATCGAGCTGATCGTGGTGTGCAACGGCTGTACCGACGACACCGCAGACCGTGCTCGCAGTGTCCCGGGCGCGCAGGTGGTGGAGTTGGAGGTCGGGTCGAAGACCCTGGCGCTCAACATCGGCGACGAAGTGGCGACGTTGTGGCCACGCCTATATCTGGACGCCGACATCCAGATCACCGCCGGCGCCGTGATCGCGGTCCTCGACCGACTAGACCAAGGCGACGTGCTGGCTGCGCGACCGGCCGTTCGGTACGGCACGGAAGGTGCCAGTGCGCTCGTACGCAGCTACTACCGTGCCGGGATGAGGACGTCCGTGCATCAAGATGCGCTGTGGAGGGCTGGCGTGTACGGGCTCAACGCGCAGGGGCATAAGCGCTTCGGTTCTTTTCCAGACGTCACCAGTGACGACAAGTTCGTGGACACCCAGTTCGACCTCCACGAGAAGGCCGTGGTGAAAACCGAACCGTCGATATGGCGAACGCCGACTGATGTGAAGGGGCTGCTCACGGTTATGGGCCGCCACCGCCGGGGCAACATCGAACTCGCGGCTCGTAACCCTGTGCGGGCACAACGAACCGGGAAGGCGACCGCGCGTGCCATCCTGCGCACGATCCGTGGCCCCCGGTCGGCGGCCGACGCGGCCGTTTGGTTTGGCATGGGGCTGGCGGCGCGACGGCGCGCCAGGCACAGCAAGGTGGCGTGGGAACGCGACGAAACCAGCCGATCCAACCGGTGATGCTGCGGCGCTAATGGGTATCGATCAGCGCGCCGTTGACGGGGCCCTCCGGCGGGCTGGACACCTCGACGGGATCGTCCAGATCGGGACGGGCTTCAAGCTTTCGACCAAGGTTCCGATCGCGAGGATCAGGCCCCCGTCGCCGATCAGGTAGTCCGAGCCGCCGCGGCTCCTCCCGATGCTGGGAAGGCCGTGCGGACCTGTTTACGTGGCCCGCCGTCGGGCGGCGGCTCCTGCGGGCCCTCGAGGGCGCGCCTGCCGAGCCGCTCACGGCAGACGCGGCGGCAGAAACCCCGCCCCCGAACCGTTGATGCCGCATGCACAGCTACCTCCGACAACGCCGCTCGACTTCCTGCAGCCCATGCAGGCCCGGCTGAGCTTGTCCAAGCGCCGCTGGCCGGCACGCCCGCGGCGGCAACATCATGGAACCCTCGAGAAGTCCCATTATGCCTCGCAGAGCAAGCGCTTTCGCTTATCTCCACACTTCAACCTCGGCAATTTCGCGAGAAATCCAGGGTTAGCCCCGCTGCTGATCCGATCAGTGAGGTGTTCATTCGGCTCGGGCGCCGGAATGGTAAACGGGGACCACAGCAAGGCGAACACGATGAAGAAGATCAAGGTCGCCTGCTCGTAGGAGAAGAGGTCGAATGTGGTGCTGGACGCCAGGATTCCGGCCGCCATGGCTCCCAGCATGTACGCCTGTTCGCGTTCTCGCGGCGACGTGGCGCGGCGCAATGCCGCTGCGATGCCGAATATCGCACCGCCACTGAGCACGGTCATGGCTGCGAGGCCGACCAAACCTCCTTGCACGATTCTCTGCGCCCATTCATTGTCGAGGTACCCGATTGTGCCTGGCACCGATCCGCCGAGGCCGAGGCCAAAAATCGGATGCCCGCGGAACATCTCCGACACCTTGGCGTAAGCCTCGACTCGGCTTGCAACACTCGCGTCTTCAGCCGAACCGGTGATCGTGGTCCACAACGCATTCGCGACCCGCGGGAACGCCACGATGTAGCCACCAATCGCGATAGATCCGGCCGCAACGGCAATGGCGACCGGGCGAACCTTGAAGGCAAACATGTAGACGAGCAGCGCCGCGATCAGCGAGATGATGCCTGACCTCGAGACTGCGGCCGGCAACGCCAGCATCGCCAGGCCACACGCGGCGCCGGAAAGCAAACGAACGTGCCTCGTCGCGGCGTTGCGAGCAAAGTAGATCGTCAACGGAATCGTCACAGCGGCCAGCACGGAGAATTCGATTGCGTGTTGCGACGTTCCCGCGGACGCGCGCGACACCCAAGCGCTCACCAATTAACCCAAACCCTCGCGATGCTGCTGCGTCAGATAATCTGGGTTGAAGACGAATCCCGGTGGCATAAAGACGAACCGCAAGTCGATGGAACTCACAGATTGTGTGAAGGCGACAAGGCAGGCGAACGTCAGGCCGACGGCCAGCCAGCCGAGCAAGATGTCGCGCTGCCGCGCGGTTCGGACCCTCGCGAGGACGTACAGTGCGACGCCGACGTGGGCGATCAAGCCGACGAACGCGCGGGTTCTGCTCGCTCCCGATCTCATAGCTGTCGTCGTTGAGGAGCCCGACCCCGTAAGTCGTCATCCAGAGCAGGAAAGAGAGCAGAAGGATCATCGCACCCGGGTTCACTCGCCGGGCGTGCGCCGTTCGGCGAAGCGTCACGAAGCCGAGGACGACCAAGCCGAACGACATCAGGGCGATCATGCGTGCGGGCGAGCCGTTGCCCCCAAGCGCTCCTGGCAGAATCACATAGCTCGGTAAGGCGAGAATCAGGAAGCAGAGAATACGCAGCAGCCACGGCGTCCGCTCCTGTGTCTGCGTACCCTCGGATGCGCTCTCGGATGGATCAATCGGCGCCGAAGGAGTGGCCGGCTCGGCTATTGTCATCGTGCGCCGGCGACGCCTTCGTTGACCACAGCGACACCATCCGGCACGGGTGCGTTAGTCGGGGTGCGATCGTCGCCCGGCGTATGCTCCGAGCTCGGCAACCGTCCGCCGCTCGACGGCGCCTGCGGAGCCACCTTGATTCGTTTTCTGAGACGAACCAGCAGGACGTCGACAAGCACCGTGACCAGGACCGACAGACCTAGGCCCGCCACGAAGATCGACGCCGTAGAGCGCGTACGCGTGGGCATCGCGGCTATGGGCTCACTCGGCGGTGACACGACGAATGATTCGACCATCATGTCCGCCGGTACATGGGCTTGCCGCTGAATCGTTTCCAGCACCGCCGTCATCTCATTGGTGACCAGTTCGAGAGTCTTAGTCGCTGCGGCGGGGTCCGGGGCTGACTCTTCGATCATCACGAGCGGGATCGGAGTGGCTGTCGCTGGGACCGGGAAGAGCTTGGCGGAATAGTTGGGCAACCCGCCGGCAGCGACGATCGCGGTCCACTACCGCCGGCTCTCGCAGCCCGAGTGCGGACATGTTGGCGAGCAGTGCTGCTCCGCCGATATCCAGCAGCCCGTTTCGAGGAACCGGTTGCCCTGCGGCGGGTTGATCTACCCGGATATTCGGCGGCGCCAGGCTAATGACCGCCTGGGAGTAGTAGATCGGGTTTCACCGCGGCGTATACCTGGTGGCTGTACCAGGCGGTGATCAGCCAGCAGCGGAAGTAACACATACCAGCGGCGGAAGCACGACCGTACGACGTCGAACAAATCCACGTTGGTATCCCCTTCGTCATCGAATGAACCGACGTCTGAGATTTGCCCGAAGGTTGAGCGGCAGCTGACGTCACCGCCATCCACCGGGCTTCGGCTGCGTCAATCTTACCGATCCGAAGTTAGCACGTGCGCCTTACTGACCGTGTCAAAAGATCGTTCGCTCTCGTCGTCGCCGCAAACGATACCCGGTGCGGATTTCAACACGCACAGCACCGCACCGGTCAGCGGCGCACCCGTCGCTCGGAGGCTTTCCGCGGCGTGGCGAAGATCGCGCCGTTTCGTGGTCCCGGCGGAGATGACCAGCAGGACTGCGTCGGCATATTCGCTCAGGACGGATGCGGTGATGGTCGAGAGGACTGGTGGAGCGGCGATGATCACGTGCTCGTAGTCTTTGCGCAACCGGTCGACGAGCCCAGCCGCGGCCTTCGTCTCGGCAAGGTCCGGATCGGCTGCCCACACGCTTACCGACAGAGTGTCGGGAAACCCGTCCAGCCCGCGCTCCGGTTCGGGCCAGTCACTCCCGTTGCTCTCGATCTGGTCGCTTCCGCCGTTGCTTCGTCGCCGTCGATGGGGTCTTGCTGCGATTCGGCGTCGGCCGCTGGTCGCGCGACCCCTGATTCCGCAAGGCTGGCATCCAGCACGATCGAGTGGCTGCCGGCCAACTCCATGGCACGACCGAGGTTGGACGCAACCACCGTCGCGTCGACCTCGCCGCCGACGGAGGCTATCTCCAGCACGCGGCCCCCGGCGGTGCTGGTCGTCGACCGCAGTCGAGTTCGCAGCCGGCGATATCCCTCAAGGGCGTCGACCGCGGCGGCCTGTGCCGACGTGACGCACCCGAGCACCGGCACGCCCGCGGCGACCGCGGCTTCGTCGGCGGTTCGCACAACTGGGTCGATCAACGATCGGATCCACACCGCGACCGCCCCCGCCAGCAGGGCGGCCAATGCAGCGAGCACCCCGAGAACGAGGCGCTCGACATAATTCCCGTGCGGTTTGCTCGCAGTGGTGATGACCGTGGTGCGCACCTTCTGGCCGTCCTCACCGGTCGGTGTCTCCAGCGCATTCGCGTAGCTGATGAATTCTCCGTCGAGTGTGTCGGCGATCCGCTGGGCCTGCTCAGGCGACTCGTCTGTGACCGCGACGTCGATGATCGAGGTCTTCGGCGGCACATTCGTGGCGCTGATTTTGGCGGCAAGCTCGGGCGCGGTCATCGGCAATCCGAGTCTGTCGATGACTCGCTGGCTCACGACGTCGCTGGTCAACAACGGGATGTACGAGTTTATACGCCCCGCGACGACCTGATCGTTTTGATACGCCGCGGCGGTTGTCGAACCCTGGATCGTCACCATCAGCTGCGTGGTCGACACGAATTTGGCAGGCGTGAGAAGGATCCAGGTCAAACCCAGGGCGAACACCACCCCAGTGACCACGACGAATGTCTTCCAATACCGTCTGATGGCGGCGAGGAATGTTTTCAGCTTCAATTGTCGCCTTAGTTCGCATGTCGGACTCGGATACTTTCGAGATTCGGGCTGGGCCGCCGTCATGATCATGTCTGACGTTTCTGCGATCGCCTCAGCAGTCGCCAAGGACGTCGGTGACGTAGTCATCGACCGTGACCTGTCTGTTCGGTTCGGCGCTGACGACATCGGGGACCGGCGGTTCGGCGATACGTGCGGCGTGGTCCGGATCGGGCACCGGGCGTTCGAAGATCGCCCGAAGCACGGCCCCTGTCGCGCCGAGGACCAGCCCGATCAGGGCTGCACACAGCAGGACGATGGGGATCGACGCA
Organism: uncultured Actinomycetota bacterium; assembly: GCA_963811535.1. Lineage (GTDB taxonomy): Bacteria > Actinomycetota > Actinomycetes > Mycobacteriales > Mycobacteriaceae > Mycobacterium. Next base: position 10,354 of record CAWERF010000008.1, read on the forward strand.
CCCCAGGCCACCACCCGGACCGGCCGGCCGGGCGGGTCGACCACCACGAGTTCGGCCCGCGGGACCACCGAACCCGGCACCGCTTCAAGCATGTGCACCGTCGTTGCGTACTCGGACAGCAGCACGGTGGCGGTGCGCCGAGCCTCCGGGCCGGACGGGGCGCTGACCGCGATGTCAATCAACGCGGTGCCATTCCTGTTGCTCGCATGGATCCGTTCGGACAGCACCTCGGGCTTCAAACCCAACCCGAGGTCCGCGATGACGCGGGACGAGACGCTGGTGCTGTTGGCCAACGCCGCGTAAGTTCTGGCGCGTCCCTGCGCGAAGGAGTCACCCCCGTCGAGGACTTTGCTGACATCACCAGGAGTCCGGACGAACACGGTTGCCTGCGAGCGGTAAAGCGGAGGACGCAAGATCAGGAACACGGTTATCGCGGCCAACGCGAGAAGGACCCCCCACATGATCCATCGCCACCGTGAGAGCAGTACTCGACCGTAGTCGGCGAGCGCACCGTTCATATCCTTACAGCAAAGCCATTCATCTCGTTACAGCAAAGCCCTGACCTGCCAGAGAGTCGACAAGAGCCGAAGCTAGATCCTGCTCGCCCCGCTGATTTGGGTGTACTCCGTCGTCCGACAGCATAGCTGATGTGTCTACGCCGGTGAACCTGCTAATGGGATCGAGAACCACCACTCCTCGGGCGACGGGCTGGGCCAGCAGGCGGGCGATGAAGTTGGCGTCGTATCCCAGGTTGTCGCGCGGATCGGCCAGGTATCGCGGCCTGAGAAAGATGATTGTGGCCGTCGGCCAGGCTCGGCGCACTTCACCGATCGTCGCTGACATCGCCTTGAACACGTCATCGCTAGGAGCGAATGTGTCGTTTCGCCCGCCGTCAAGAACCACGATGTCGGGCCGGTACATGGCGGCCAGATGAGGAATGCGTTCGACGAACGACGTCGATGTCCCGATGTAGGGATCGACCACGAACCTGTTGGCCGGTCCACCGCTGATGTACCCGGTTCCGGGCACCGCCGACAGGTCGCACACCCACCCCATCCGGACCGCCGCCATACAGGCGTAGGACATCTCCGCAAGGCCGCTACCGCCGGTGTACGAATCGCCGATAAACAGCACGGACGGCCGTGTTGTTGCCGGGGGAACCGGGCGATCGACGTGCGCGGCGGACGCGGGCACCGGAACGGTAGGGGTGTCTTGAGGGCGGAACACGAAACCGAGGCCGGCGAGCAGCGCGACGGCCATAGCGATAGCGGCGATGTCGGACCAGCGGGCCTTGTTCATCCAGCAACCTCGGTGCGAAGCCACGCGGCGATCTTATCGGCAATCACGGATTGCCCCTCGTCCGTCGGTCCGCTCAGGTCAGGCTGCATCAGGCCCCGTGTCAGCCACGGCGGATCCAGTGCGTTCAAGAAGGGCACCCCCAGTCCATCAGCTACCTTCCCAATGGCCCCCGATACCAGCGTGACCGCATCCGGGACGGGCGTCTCGTACCACGTCGGGCCTACTACCAGCGCGCGTTGGCCGCCGACCTTGATCTTGTTGATCGCGTCAATGGCGCCGACGCTGACCGGACCCATGTCGGCGGATCCGTCGTCGGCCAGACCGCCCACGATCAGGATGATCCGGGGATCCAGTCCCTGCGCGCGGTCCACCTGGTAGGTAAACGCGTGCCCACCCAGGCCGTCGGCCACGAAACCGGCGTTGGGCAACGCGAAATTGGCGACGTGCCAACCGGTTCGCTGTGCCAGGAGGGTGGGCCAGACCACCCGGTTCTGAACTCCCGCTGTGTATGAGTCGCCGACAACGGCGATGGTCAACGTTGACGGCTGCGGCGCCGTGCGGACCGCGGCGGCCAGCGCCGATGCGCTGACGAGTTCGCCGATCAGGACGGCGGCGATGATCAGCGTGAAAACTGTTCGGCGCATACCGATCTCCTGCTTCAGCCACTGCCGTCGAGGAGCTCGGTGTACACGTCCAGCAAGGCGATCGCCAATGGCGCGCATGCCAAGTTCGGTCCGCACCGTTTCCCGCGCTCGCTCGCCCATGGCCCGCGCGAGAGATCGATCCGCCAGGATGGACTCGACCGCTGCCGCCAACGCCCGGGCCTCGGGGTCGGTGACGACTCCGCAATGCGTCCGGTCAACCAGCGGGGCAAGTCCACAGTCGTCGGAGACGACGACCGGCAGTCCGACCGACATCGCTTCGAGCACCGACATAGGATACGGCTCACGGACCGAAGGGAGCACGTACACGCTGGCTGCGGCCATCCGTCCGGGGAATCGCAGCGGAGGCGAGCGCACCCTCCCATGAAATGCGCGGATCGCCCTTGAGCGCCGCACGCAACGCGGCGCCCTCCCCTTCGTCGGGCCCTACCAGCGTGAATCGGGCGTCGACGCCGGCGTCGAGCAATGCCTTCGCCATCTCGACGAACACGAGCGGGCGTTTGCGCGGGTGCATGCGGGCCGCGAAGAGAACCTCTGGCGTTCCGGGACCGTCCACCGCGGCCGGGTAGTCGGGCACACCGTTGCCGAGCGAAGCGAGTCGCAAGCGCGCGGCCCGCAACCGCGCCTAGTTGGTCGCGCTCCTGCGCGTGTCACATAAAACACGGCTCCCGCGTCCCGGAGCACTTTTCGCGTCCACCCCGCGTCCAGCGGTGCAGCGAGCGGATGGCTCGACGGCACAACCATGCCGTGGGTCTGCAGCACATACGGAATTCCGTGTCGCCGCGCGGCCAACGCCACCGGGAGGCCGACGAGATCACGGCCGAAGTGGATATGAATGATGTCGAAACTGTCCGGTTTCTGCGGAACCACCTGCTCAGCGCGGGCGCGCCGATGCCGGCAAAACCAGTTCCGGGAAGTAAGGTCCGGGCGGCGAACAACCGGACCGGTACCCCGTCCAGCTCCGTCGGCACGATCCGATAACCGCGCGTGGCGGCCGCGACTGTTACGTCGTGGCCCTGGCCGATCAGTTCCGCGCTTTGATTCAGCGCCACGCGGGCTGGCCCTCCATACGCCCCGTCGGGGCTGAGGAGCGTAACGACCTGCAGTATGCGCATCAGATCTTGGCAATCCTCGGTTGAGGAGGCCGAACAATGGAATCGGGTGGGACATCGCAGGAAACCAGCGAGGTTGCGGCCACGACCGAGTTCGCACCGATGGTGACGCCGCGCAGCACAGTCGTTCGGGCGCACAGCCAGACGCCGTTCTCCAACACGATTGGACCGTTGTCGAACTCGAAGCTCGGCGACCGGCGGTCGCGGCCTGCGGTGCACAGAAAGGCGTGTTGGGAAATGCATACGTCGGACCCGATGACGATGTTCTCGAGGTTGTACAGCTCTGCGCCCGCGCCGATCCACGAATTGTTTCCGATGGAAAGCTTCCACGGCCAGTGCACAATCACCCGATGCTTGATCAGCACCCCCTCGCCAATCTGAGCACCGAAGCTGCGCAGGATTGCGCACCGCAGCCAATTCGGGCACCACACCTGGGTGAAGACCAGCGTGGACGCCGCCACCCAGAGCGCCTGTGTGGGAAACCCGCGGCCTTTGTCATACGAGCGTCGGCGCGACGCTGCCAATGACCGGTTCGATTTTGCTCCGGACACGCACACCTCCACGGCGACCGACACGCGCGGCCCGACGGTAGCGAGACTGCGCACCATCCACCATCCACATCCACTCAACACGAACCGCTATCGTTTGAGCAGCAAGCTTAGCTGTGAGGGGTGACGTCGTGACAGGTGTCGGGTTCGCGCCCGTCCGCACCCTGGCGGAAACGCGGCGCGCGCACGCGGTCTTCCTCGGGCACGTCGCCGTGTTTGCGATAGGCGCGACGTCGTCCATTCAGCTCGCGAAGTTCACGGCCACCGTGCTGTCGGTGGTGTGCCTGCTGCTCGTGCCGGCATTCCTGCTGATGAAGCACCGCGGCGTCGACCTGGTACCGCTGGTGCTGGCGGCTTTTGGCTGGATCTCCTTTCTGGCGTCCTGCCTGGTGAACGGCGTCAGCGTGCTGTGGCCGAACGCAGTCGCGCCGGCCGCCTTCTCGCTGTATCTCATCGGCCTGACGGTGCTGACCGGCCGCGCGGTGGATTTGATAGCGACGGTTCTCGCTGGGATCGCCGCCGGTACGGTCGTCTTCTTCGTCACCCAGGGGATCGAACTCACCCACACGGGCAGCTTCGTCGACCTCTGGAAATACGGCATCGCCCACGCGGTGACGATCCTCATCCTGTTCGGGCTGACGACGGGTAGGGTACCTCCGCTTGTGCAACCGGCGGCGCTGGCGCTGCTCGGGCTGGCCAGCCTCGGGCTCAACTTCCGGTCGCACGCACTTGTGTGTCTGCTCGCCGCGGCGACCTTGTTCACCCACCGCTTCCTGGGTTCCCGGGTCCGGCGTGGGTGGCAGTTCGCCGGGATCATCGTGTTCGGGCTGGTGTTTGCGTACGTGATGCCGATCGCCGCCCGCGCCGGGTTGTTCGGCGCGGCACTGCAGCGCAAGACGATCGAGCAGGAGGCGACCAACCTGCCGATGCTTCTGGCCGGCCGGACGGAACTGCCGATGACGATTACCGCGATCATGCAACGCCCGTTGCTTGGCTGGGGGAGTGCCATGAAGCTGACGCCGGAGTTGTACACCCAGGCCGAGCATCTCGCGGTCCGGATGGGGTTCGCCCCCACGTTCCCGTTCGACTTGTACTGGCGGCTGCCGCCGAGCGACTACTCCGCAATGCACTCGATCCTGTTGGGTTCCTGGGCCGAGGGCGGCGTGCTGGCCGTGCTGTTGCCCGCATGGCTGTTGGTCGCATGCGTCGGCGTCGTGTGGAACAACACCCGATTCGGGCCGTGGGCTCCGCTCGCCTTAACGGTTGCCCTGCAAGGGATCTGGGACCTGATCTACGCGCCGTGGACGTACAATATGCCTGCCGAATACGCCTGTATCGCGCTGTTGTACTGCGCCGTACATTTCCGCGGACGACCGGCCGGGCCATGACCCCGACGGTCAGTGCGGTGATCCCCACCCTCGGGCGGCCGTCCCTGGGCCGTGCTGTGCAGTCAGTGCTCGACCAGACGCGACCGGTCGCCGAGGTCATCGTCGTAGCGGACACCGACGGACCCGTGCGGCTACCGCCCGACGATCGAATCATGTTGCTCCGCACAGCTTTTCGTAGCGGTCCTGCCCGGTGCAGGCAGCTGGGCATCGACGCCGCCCGCGGCTCGGTGATCGCGCTGCTCGACGACGACGACGAGTGGTACAGCACCAAGCTGGCGCGGCAGCTGCAGGCGGTCGACGCCCAGGCTGGTGCGCATTGGATCGCGTCGTCGAGAATGGTGGTGGTGGGTCCGGGTACCCGGCTACGGACCTGGCCGCGGCGGCTCATCGAACCGGAAGAGTCGGTGACGGACTATTTGTTTCGTTTCACCGATGTACGATTCGGCGGCGCCGCGCTGCAGACCTCCACGCTGTGCTTTCCGACCGAGCTCGCCCGCAAGGTCCGCTGGGACACCCATGCCGGTGCCGCACACGACGAGCCGAGTTGGCTGATCCGGGTCCAGCGGGCAATACCGGACCTGCGGGTGGTGCAGCTGCCCGATGTGCTCAGCACCTACAACGTCCAGGACACGTCCGTCTCCCGCGACCCGTGCGACCGCACCGACAGCTACATCGAGTGGGGACTGCGCTACCTGAGCACCGAGTCGCCGCGCGTGCTCGGCGACTACCTGTGCACCAGTCCGGTCAGCGCCGCCGTGTCCGCGGGCTCGTTGAGCGGAGTGCGACGTTCACTGCGGTCGGCACTACGGCACGGACGACCCGGCCCCTTCGCGCTGGCGTACGCAGTTCTGAGTGCGGCGAGGATCGTCCTCCATTCGGCGGCGTCGGCAGTTCGCCGATGACAGTGGATCAGGGTCGACTGGCACCCGCGGAGCGTCGAGCGCTGCTGTATGGGCCCATCTACCGCATCGTCGGCACGCCGGTCGTCGCTGCTCTGGGCCTCGTGAACACCGCAATCATCGTGCGCGAAACCGGAGCGGCCGTGTTCGGGCTGGTGTCCCTGGTCGCGACGATCACGCTGCTTTTCCCCTTCGCTGACCTCGGCATCGGTGCGACGGTGCTCAGCGCCAGCGCCCTGCTGACCGGACCGAGCCAGGATCCGAACGCCGGCGACGTCGTTCGTCGCGCCTACCACGTGCTATTCGCGGTGGCCGGGGTGCTCGTGTTGGTCGCGCTGTGCGTCATGGCACTTGACGGCTGGGCCGCTCTTGTCGGTTTCTCCAGCGGCCCCGACGACCGATGGGCGATCACCGTGGCGGCATGCGTCTTCGCGCTCACCATCCCGGCCGGTCTCGGCGTGCGCATTCTCATCGGCATCGACCGGAATCCGCTCGCCACGTTGGTGTTGATGACCTGTCCGGCGTTCGCACTCGGGGTAACGCTGGTGCTGTACGTGATCGGCGCGGCCGGAATCTGGTACGCGGTCTCGGCGTTGGGCGGCTTGCTCATCGGTCAGGTCGTCGGCACGGTGCTGGCGCTGCGCCTCTGCGGGCTTGGCTGGTCGGCGTTTTCCCGGGTGACCCGGCCCCGGACCGGGCCCGCACTGCTGGCCGGCAGCATGTGGCTGTTCGTGGTGGGGGTCGGGCTACCGGTCGGGCTGCAGACCGGGCGGGTCTTGCTCGCGCACCTGTCAACGCCGGTGCAGCTGTCCCAATACGCGCTGATGGCGCAGATCTACGGCGTGTGCTGGTCGGTGTTGTCTACCGCGGGCCTGGCCTACTGGCCGGTCTTTGTGAAGAGGCGGGCAGCCACCGAAGAGACTGTCCGAATGTGGTGGCGACTGACCGCGACGTTCGCCGGGATCGCGGCGATCGCCACGGTGGGCATGGTGCCGCTGAGCCCGTGGGCGGCACAGGTGTTGTCGGGTGGGCGAATCGACGTATCCGCCTGGCTTGCCTTGGCATTCGGTGCGCTGCTGGTGGGGCAGGCCGTTCACCTTCCCGCGAGTGTCTTGCTGACCAGACCGAATGAGGCGCGCTGGCAAGCACAGTGGACGCTGGCGATGGCCGCGCTCAGCATCGGTCTGGGATGCGCGGCGGCGGCACGGTTCGGCGCGGTGGGCGTCGTGTACGCGTCGGCACTGGCGATCCTCGCCGCTCAGGTACTGCCCGACCTCGCTCTGGGTGCCTAGGCTGGTGCGTCGCCGTCCCCGCGGCGCGGCTTGAGCGCGGTGGCCAACGGTGCCACCACGGTCTCGCCGGGCCCGACGTCGTGGATCACCGTCGCGTTGGCCCCGACCGTCGCCCCGTCGTGCAACGTGATCGGGCCTATCACGACCGCGCCGGCCCCGACCCGGACGCGATCGCCCAGCGTCGGCCTGCCGGTGGCGTCGTGCCCGATGGTGACCTGCTGGTTGATCCAGCAGTGGCTGGCCGATGGATTCCGCGGTGACGATGGTTGCGACACCGTGCTGGATGAAGAGTCCCGGCCCGATCCGGTCCGCGTCGAGGGTGAGGGTTGCTGCGGGTCGGTACAGCGCCCGCAGCAGAAGCACGAAGCGCCAGCCGGGGCGGAGCGCAGGCGGTAGTGCACGAGCGTGCGGAACTCGGTCAACGCGCCGCTCAGGTAAGCGAATCGCGAGTATGGGTCCAGTCCGAGAAGTTCGGCGTCGCCGATGCAGCGCATCCACCAGTCGACGTCCTCGGCGACCGCGCCGGCCGATTCCGAGCCGATGACGCTGCACCACAGCGGATACGCCCACACCCGCGCCAACGCCAGCCGTATCGTCCGCCGGTCCCGCGCCATGAACCGATGGTAGAGACCGTGGCGGCGTCGTCGGCTCAACAACCGGGTTCTAGCGCCGCGCGCAGGTAACCCGCGGTCTGGTAGACGTACTCAGACGCCCAGTTCAGCAAGGAGATGTGGGCCGGGCTCGCCACCATGACGAGGTCACCGTCGAAGCAGCGCTCCAGGATGAACCGGGCCCGGGAAATCTGTGGCCGGAACGTCACGACGATGACCGTCCGCCACCCGTATTGCGCCGCCAAACGGCGCAGTTCCCGCACCTTCGCCTTTCGTGGTCGGCGGATCGGGGACGAAGCAGTGCAGGTCGAGCCCCGGGTGCGGCGTCGCACAAACCTGGGTCAGCCATGGGTCATTCGGCCCATTCGGGTTGGACACCGCCACCGTCGGCGCCCAGCCCTTCGAAGCGAGATCGAAGCCAAATGGGTACCTCCCGTAATAGTCGCCGCCCAGGATGAGGATCGCGTCGGCGTGCCGCAGCGGATCGATCTGCGGTCGGACGTAGACCGGCAGCCCGCCGATCACCGCGGCGATCAGCAGCAAGCAAACGGCTACCATCACCCGTCGGATGCGGCGGCCGCGCCGGGAATCATCTCCTAGCAATGTGCGAAACCGACTTTTCGCTGACGAACGCATCGGCGCTTTGGTCTCATCGGTTGGTCAAGCAGCACATACGGGCTCTTGTCCATTTGCCGCAATTGTTCTCCAGGTAGCGGGAAAAATCCCGGCAGCAAACTGATCGATAGTAGCTGCGAGGGCCGGGCTCTGTCTTCGGCGCACCCGTCCACTCTATCTCCCGGTCGCCGTTGGAACTGCTTAGCGTCTTTTCGTGGATGTCAACCCGTCGCACCGGCACTCACGGCGAGCACGGCGACCAGCGCAGCATGGGTCTGTGCCGCGCTGCGTCCCCGCAACGTTGCGGACGGGCGCAAAGCCGGCATCTGTCACGATGACCGCTCTTACGCGGCGGTGCACGCCAACTCGAACGACTGCGCTGCGGAATGGATTGATGCAGACTAGGCGCTGTCACGTAGCGTCATCACAGAACCGACGGTTCCCTGGTGGAGGTGGGCATGTCCGGTGCGCGATCGGATCGGTCGCTGGCACCACTGCGGAGCCGTCGCTACGACAAGGGCCGCGGGTTCGCGGCCCAAGCACTCTGGGCTGCAGTGTCGACACTGATCTTCACGAGGGTGTGGTGCCCAATCGGCTGCGGTGCGCGATCTTACGCTGGTTCGGTGCGCAGATCGGCACGGGCGTCCTAGTCAGGCACCGGGTGAACGTCCAGTGGCCGCGGAAGCTGTCCATCGGGAACGACTCCTGGGTCGCAACGGGTGCCGATCTCTACAACATCGACGACATCGTCATCGGGTCCGACGTATGCATTTCTCAATACGTCTACCTCTGCACCGGAAGCCACGATCGCCGGTCACCGACCTTCGAGTACGACAACGGTCCGATTGTCATCGAAAACGGCGTGTGGCTGTGCGCCCGCTCCACCGTTCTTCGAGGTGTCACTGTGGGAGCGAACTCCGTTGTCGGTGCGACATCGCTGGTCTCCGCCGACATCCCGCCCAACTGCATCGTTCGGCCTCCTCATTCGATCGTCACACCGAGCTGACGTGCGCGTCCTGCAGGTGGTAACGCTGCTCAGTCCCGACGGTGCGTACGGTGGTCCTGCCCGCGTGGCGCTGAATCAAAGCGCGGAATTGATCGGCCAGGGCCACGACGTGACGGTCGCAGCCGTCACCCGAGGTTATCCGGGCTCGCCCACCCAGTTAAACGGCGTACCACTCAGGTTGTTCGCCGCCCGGACGTTGCTTCCCGGAGCCGGTTTCGCCGGCCTCGGTTCACCCGCACTCAGCGGATGGTTCCGCAGAAATAGGGCTGATTTCGACGTAGTTCACATTCACTTCGGCCGCGACCTCGTCGTCCTCCCGGTGGCGGTCGCCGCGCGGCGACACGGAATCCCGTACGTGCTGCAGACCCACGGCATGGTCACGCCATCCGACCATCCCCTCGCTGCACCGCTCGACGCGGTGTGGACTCGGAAAGTGCTCCGGGACGCCGGAACGGTGTTCTATCTGACTTCGCAGGAGCGCGAACAACTAGGGGCCGTCGCGGGCGCGCAGTTGCGGCTCACGCAGCTCGACAACGGCGTGCCCGACTACCCAGGTGTGGTGGACAGTCCCGGTCCGCCTGAGGTTCTGTTCGCCGCCCGCATGCATCCGCGTAAACGCCCGATCGCGTTCGTCGAGATGGCGAAGGCACTGCTGAACGCCGGCGTCCATGCGCAATTCACGCTGATAGGCCCGGACGAAGGAGAAGGTGCCGCGCTGCACGCAGCGCTCAGGGCCGAACCGCGCATCTCATGGGAGGGCGCGCTCGACCCGGTTGCGGTTCCCCAGCGGATGGCCGCAGCCAGCGTCTACGTGCTGCCCTCCCTGCGCGAGCCGTATCCTATGTCGGTGCTCGAGGCGATGGCGGTCGGTCTGCCGGTGGTCGTCTGCGACGACTGTGGACTTGCGTCGTTGGTCGAACAGACGCACAGCGGAATCGTCACCGACCCTACGGTCCCAGCTCTCGCGGCCGCGGTCGAGTCCATTCTCGCGGACCGGTCCGTCGCGCGGGCCATGGGCGAGCGAGGGCGCGAAACGGCGCACACCCGGCTCAGCATGCGCGCTGTCGGTGATCGTCTTCTGGACACATACACCAACGTCGTCGATGGCAGGCCGGGCAGATGAAGTTCACCTGGCCAACGCATCCGCTGTCGGCTTGTAGCCGCCGGGTTCGCTGCTCGCAGTCCGACAAACAACGATTAAAGGGGGTGTCTGATTAGTTTTGCTGATTACATTCGTACCCTGAAACCCTTTTTAAAGCCTGGCATTGAGTTGCGAGATGACGACGGCGTTCCGGCCGCTCCGATGCCGATGCCGACACCCGGTACGCATGCGAACGCCTATTACTTCAGTCACCCAAAGTGGATGGCGTGCTGGCTAACTTACGTGCACCGCTATCCCGAGTTGCGCGAGCGCTGGCATGCGGCGGCCGGCGTCTGGGACGGAAAGGTGATCGTCGATATCGGCTGCGGCCCGGGTAACCTGTTCGCTAACCTTGGCGGTTCGCCGACCACCTTGATCGGCGTCGATGTGGCGAAGGGAAGCCTCGAGTTCGCCAAGGACCTAGGTTATACACCGCTGTTGGCGGACGCGCACGATCTGCCGCTGCGATCCACATTTGCCGACATTGTGGCAGTAAACGGATCTCTTCATCATATGCAGGACATGGAGACAGTACTGCGTGAGTGCGCGCGGCTTGTCAAAAACGGCGGTTATCTGATAGTTGACCATGATCCACAGAAGTCCGCCTGGGAGTTCCGAGGCCTAGGCAGGCTGCTCTGGGAAATTCGCCGGCCCATCTATCGCGCCATGAACCGCGGAGGGCACAATGCCGTCGAAGACGAGGGTAAGTGGGCCTTTCTCACCGAGATTCACCATAAGCCGGGCGACGGTGTGACGGAGCACATGCTTCGCAAAATCCTTGAACCGCTGGGTTTCACGGTAGGGATCTATCCGCACAACCATCGCGTGGGTGCAGAAGCGCTGCACGGCGTGATGGGCCGGCAGCCCCTACAGATTCGGGCCGGTCAAGCACTCTCCGGTATCCGGAGTGGTACCAGCTCGGGCGCGATTTCATTAATGTGCGTAGCCCGGCGGTCCAGCGCGTAGGTTGGTTGCGCAACCGTCCTTGATCGCGGCACCGGCGACGGGGCCTCTCAGCTCGGTGCGGCCAACCACAGTATCCGCGATGGGGAGCCTTATCGAGGTAACTCGCGGTAGACCAGCAAATCGATTTTCTTACTCGTTTCTCGGACGGCAACGGCCCGCGCTTGGCAGACTTTCCACATGCGCGGAATCATTCTGGCGGCCGGCACCGGTTCTCGGCTGTATCCGATCACCATTGGCACGAGCAAGCAACTGCTGCCCGTTTCGACAAGCCAATGATCTACTACCCGCTGTCGACGCTGATGCTCGCCGGTATCCGCGATGTGTTGGTGATCACCGCGCCGGCCGATACGACGGCATTCGGCAGGTTGTTGGGGGACGGTTCGCAGTTCGGGATCTCCATCACCTATGCAGTTCAACCGGTGCCGGATGGTCTTGCCCGCGCGTTCGTGATCGGCAGACACCACATCGGGACGGATTGCGTCGCACTCGTGCTCGGCGACAACATCTTTTACGGGCCCGGGTTGGGCGCACGCCTGAGCGAATTCGGTGACATCGCGGGCGGAAGAATATTTGCCTACCAGGTGTCTGACCCCACCGCGTACGGCGTTGTCGAGTTCAACGATCAAGGGCTGGCGGTCTCCCTAGAAGAGAAACCGAAGCGTCCGCGATCCAAGTACGCGGTTCCCGGGCTCTACTTCTACGACAACGACGTCATCGACATCGCCTCCTCGCTGCAACCCTCCGATCGCGGCGAGTACGAGATCACCGACGTCAATCTCGCCTACCTCGAGCGGGGCGAATTGGCGGTCGAGGTGCTACCGCGCGGCACCGCGTGGCTCGACACCGGCACCTTCGACTCGCTCCTCGATGCTGGGAACTACGTCCGCACTATCGAGCAGCGTCAGGGCCTGAAGATCGGTGTGCCGGAGGAGGTCGCTTGGCGGTGCGGCTTGATCACCGACGACGAGTTGCGGCAGCGCGGCGAGCTTCTCATCAAGTCCGGATACGGGGGGTACCTGCTCGAGCTACTTGATGGAGTGCCAGAGGCGCCGTGAAACCTCCCCTGAACGCGAGCCTCCTGCGTGCTTCGCTGCGCCCGCCCTGGCGTTATCTGGAGGTGATCGCGGAAACGGGGTCGACCAACGGCGACTTGATCGCCAGCGCCGACGCCGGCGAGGACATCGACGGCGTCGTGCTGATCGCTGAACATCAGACGGCCGGCCGCGGCCGGCAAGACCGCACCTGGTCCGCGGCGCCGCGCGCGGCGATCACGATGTCGGTCGGCGTCGGCGCCGGCGACGTGCCGCCCTCGCGATGGGGCTGGCTGCCGCTGGCCACCGGCCTGGCCGTCCTCGACGCGGTCGCCGGCGTCACCGGGATCAAGGCCGGGCTGAAGTGGCCGAACGACGTGCTCGTCGGCGACCGCAAGCTGGCCGGCATCCTCGCCGAAGTGGCGCGCCAAGGGAGCGATTGTGGTCGGTATCGGCCTCAACGTCACGCTCACCCCCGAAGAGGCCGGCGACCCGGCTGCCACCTCATTGCTCCACCTCGGCGTCGACAGGCCCGACCGTGACCTTCTGGTCCGGCGCCTACTCCAGGAGCTCGCCCGCCGCATCGCGCAGTGGCGGAGCGCCGACCCGCAGCTGAAAGCCGATTACCGGTCGCACAGCCTGACCATCGGAACACCGGTGCGGGCGATCCTGCCCGGAAGCCAAGAAGTCGTCGGCACCGCCCGATCGGTCGACGACCAGGGCCGCCTGCACATCGAAACGCACGAAGACACGACAGCGGTGTCCGCCGGAGACGTCATCCACCTGCGCAGCCTCTAGAGTCGCAGGGTGGCCTATCCCGACAATGTCCTGGCCGAAGACGAACGCGTCGTGTTGCACCGCCACCCGCACTGGAAGCGGCTGGCGTCGCCGGTCCTGACCCTGATCAGTCGCGACCGCACTGGCGTCGTTCGGCCTCGGGGTCGTCGCCCAGACCGGCTGGGATCAGACCGCGAAAAACGTGCTCTTCGGCGTGATCGGCGCAATTTGGCTCATCGTGGTCGGCTGGCTCACGCTGTGGCCGTTCCTCAATTGGCTGACAACGCATTTCGTGATCACCGACCGGCGAGTGATGTTTCGGCACGGCCTGCTGACGCGCACCGGGATCGACATACCGCTGGCCCGCATCAACAGCGTCGAGTTCCGGCACGGTCTCATTGACCGGATGCTGCGGACCGGGACACTCATCGTCGAGTCGGCGTCACAGGATCCGTTGGAGTTCTACGACATTCCGCGCGTGGAGCAGGTGCATTCCCTGCTGTATCACGAAGTCTTCGACACCCTCGGATCCGAAGAGTCCGACAGCCGATCGTCGGGCCGGCGCCGTCCCTGACGGCGGCGGAACAGCGTGACCTTCCCGCTCTCCAGGCCTTCCTCGATGGCCTCGGCGATACCGCCGTCGGTGAGGGCCGACTCGAGCGCCTTGTCCGGGTTGCGGCGGAACTCGTCGGGGAAGACCCACCGCCGGAACGCCCAGAACCGGAACGACATCTGCAGCAGGTTGCCCAGGATGTAGGCGGAGACGAAGTCCGCGATGTTCTCGACCGTCAGCGACACCTGCGGCACGCGCAGTTCCAGCACGTAACTGGAGACCCACAGCGGTGCCATGCTCAACAGCACGCCGACGCCGCTGAACGCGAAGAACAGCAGCGCCTCGTGGTGACGTTCGCGGCCGCCGCGGTCGCGGAAGCTCCACTCGCGGTTGAGGATGTACGACGCGATCACCGCGACGATGCCGGAGATGATCTTGGCGGTGACCGGCTTGGGTTCCAGCACGGTCAGTTTGAGCGTGTAGAACAGCCCCGAGTCGATGAAAAACGTGGTGGCCCCGACGATCGCGAACTTGATCAGCTCGTGATGCCGCTCGGCCAGCGGTCGGACCACGCGCGGCACGCGCCTGATCGTTGCGTCGGTTATGGACACAAGAGCGCAGTGTACGGAACCCGCCTGTGCGAGGGGGTGGTTTGCTGGAAGATCCTAACGCCCATCCGGTGGCGTGGATCACAATCTCAACCGTGACACGATGACACTCGTGCCGAACACCTCTTCGAACGGGCCGCCCGTCGTGGCGATGATCGGCGCCGGCCAGCTCGCGCGGATGACACACCAGGCCGCCATCGCGCTGGGCCAGACACTTCGCGTGTTGGCGGCCAGCGCCGACGACCCGGCCGCGCAGGTCACCCCCGACGTGGTGATCGGTTCGCACCACAACCTCGATGACCTGCGTCGTGCCGCCGAGGGCGCGACCGTCGTGACGTTCGACCACGAGCATGTCCCCACCGAGCTGCTGGACAAGCTGGTCGCCGAGGGCGCGGCGGTCGCGCCGCCGCCGGTGGCCCTGGTGCACGCGCAGGACAAACTGGTGATGCGGCGCCGACTGGAGGCGCTCGGCGCATCCGTGCCCCGGTATGCCGCCGTCGAACGGCTCGACGACGTGGACGCGTTCGCGTCGCGGATCGGCGGCCCGATCGTCGTCAAGACTGTGCGCGGCGGCTATGACGGGCGCGGCGTATACCTGACGAAAGACCTGGCCGAGGCGCGCTTGGTCGCGGAGCGGTTGCTGGCCGCCGGTGTGCCCGTGCTGGTCGAGGAACGTGTCCAGATGTGCCGTGAGCTGGCGGCCCTGGCGGCGCGGTCGCCGTTCGGGCAGGGTGCCGCGTGGCCGGTGGTGGAAACCGTCCAGCGCGACGGCATCTGCGTGGTCGTGATCGCGCCCGCGCCGGTGCTCCCGGCCGACTTGGGAACCGACCTGGCCACCGCGGCCGAACAGCTGGCGCTTGCGGATCGCCGACGAACTGGGCGTGGTGGGGGTGCTGGCCGTCGAGCTGTTCGAGACCCGCGACGGCCGGCTTCTGGTCAACGAGCTGGCCATGCGGCCGCACAACTCGGGCCACTGGACCATGGACGGAGCGACGACCAGCCAGTTCGAGCAGCATCTGCGTGCGGTGCTGGACTATCCGCTCGGGGCGACCACCCCGACGGTGCCGTTGACGGTGATGGCCAACGTGCTGGGCGCGCCGGAGCCGCCGGCAATGGGGATTGACGAGCGATTGCATCACCTGTTCGCGCGGATGCCCGACGCGCGCGTGCACCTATATGGAAAGGGCGAGCGGCCCGGCCGCAAGATCGGCCACGTGAACATCCTCGGCGAAGGCTCGCCCGACGACGAAGAGTACGTCGCGAACGTGCGTGAACGGGCAGAACGGGCGGCACACTGGTTGTCGCGCGCGGAGTGGACCGACGGATGGGACGTACATGGCCGATGAGCGGGGCCCGGGTCGGGCTCATCATGGGCAGCGACAGCGACTGGCCGGTGATGGAGGCGGCCGCGCACGCACTGGCCGAATTCGACGTGCCGTTCGAGGTGGGCGTCGTCTCCGCGCACCGGACTCCCGACCGGATGCTGGATTATGCGCGCACGGCTTCGGGCCGCGGCATCGAGGTCATCATCGCCGGGGCCGGCGGCGCGGCACACCTGCCCGGGATGGTCGCCTCGGCGACCCCGCTGCCGGTGATCGGGGTGCCGGTGCCGCTGGCCGGGCTGGACGGCCTCGACTCGCTGCTGTCGATCGTGCAGATGCCTGCCGGCGTCCCGGTGGCCACGGTGTCGATCGGCGGCGCCCGCAACGCCGGCCTGCTCGCCGTGCGCATCCTCGGGTCGTCCGACGCGGTGCTGCGCGGTCGGATCGAGGAGTTTCAGAAGCAGCTGGAGGCGTCCGTGCTGGAGAAGGACGCATCGCTGCGAAACCGACTGCTCGGGGAATAGCGCCGCGGGTAGATTCACCGGCGAGTAGCAAGGAGTCCGAGATGACTGGTAAACACGGTAATCCGTCGTTCGATGTGTTCAAGCTCCCTGATGAGCATGTCGAGTTGCGGGCGGTGCTGCGGGATTTGTGTGAGAAGGAGATCGCCCCGTACGCCGCGGATGTGGATCAGCATTCCCGCTTCCCCGAGGAGGCGCTCAAGGCGCTCAATGGCTCTGGGTTCTCGGCGGTGCACATTCCCGAGCGGTACGGCGGTCAGGGCGCCGACTCGGTGGCTACGTGCATCGTGATCGAAGAGGTCGCGCGGGTCGACGCGTCGGCGTCGCTGATCCCGGCGGTCAACAAGCTGGGCACGATGGGGCTGCTTTTGAGCGGCTCAGAGGAGCTCAAGCGCCAGGTGCTGCCGTCGCTGGCGTCGGGGGAGGCGATGGCGTCGTATGCGCTCTCGGAGCGGGAGGCCGGCAGCGACGCGGTGGCAATGCGGACCCGGGCGCGCGTCGACGGGGATGACTGGATCCTCAACGGCGCCAAGTGCTGGATCACCAACGGCGGCAAGTCGACCTGGTACACGGTGATGGCGGTGAGCGACCCGGACAAGGGCGCCAACGGGATCTCGGCGTTCATGGTGCACAAGGACGACCCGGGTTTCACGGTCGGGCCCAAGGAGCGAAAGCTGGGTATCAAGGGGTCGCCGACCACCGAGTTGTATTTCGAGGACTGCCGCATCCCGGCCGATCGGATCATCGGCAAACCGGGCAGCGGGTTCAAGACCGCGCTGGCCACGCTGGATCACACCCGCCCCACGATCGGGGCGCAGGCGGTCGGGATCGCCCAGGGCGCGCTGGACGCCGCGATCGCGTACACCAAGGACCGCCGCCAGTTCCGCAAGCGGATCAGCGACTTTCAGGGTGTGCAGTTCATGCTGGCCGACATGGCGATGAAGGTGGAGGCCGCGCGGCTGATGGTCTACACCGCCGCCGCACGCGCTGAGCGCGGCGAACCGCACCTGGGCTTTATCTCCTCGGCGTCGAAGTGCTTTGCCTCCGATGTCGCCATGGAGGTGACCACCGACGCGGTGCAACTGTTCGGCGGCGCGGGCTACACCCACGACTTCCCGGTCGAGCGGATGATGCGCGACGCGAAGATCACCCAGATCTACGAAGGCACGAACCAGATTCAGCGCGTGGTCATGGCACGCGCACTGCTGCACTGATTCCTGTCACGTTCGGCTTCGATTCGGTACCGAAGGCCGGCCGCGCCCGGTGCTCCCGCGCTGCGGCGACAGCGTCTGACGATCGGCGCGTTTTCTGGCGCGACCTCACCGACCGGCTCACCACCAGCAGATCGCCAGACCGGGACGCGCCGAGCAACTTGCCAAATCTTTGCCACTGCGGCGAAGCATTGGGTAGTATTCGGACGGTCGCGGACTGCGGCGACGGAGATCACACCCTAGGGGTCTTACATGAAGAAGAAACTCATCCCGCTGGCCGCGGCCGGCGCGGCATCGATGGCCCTGTTCAGCACTACTGTGGCCGATGCACAACCTGCAGCACCGAGTGTGGAGGGCAAGACGTACGGGGAAGCCGCGGGGATTCTGAGCCAGGCGGGGTTTACGGCGAGAGCGTCCACCACGACTGGCGACCAGCTGCCGCAGAGCAAGTGCGTCGTCACCAACCAACAGGCCTCCGCCTTCCTCCAAGATAAAACCGTGTTGCTGTCACTGAACTGCGACGCGACCTCGGCTTCGGCGAGCAAGCCGGGATTCTCGGCCGGCAATCCCGACGGCAAGCGGCTGCAAGCCCTCCAGGCGGCTCAGGCCGGCGGGCAGTGACTGCCTCGAACCAGCGGCTCGGCCACCACGAAGCCCTACACCAGCCTTCGGACCACCGGCGGCGCGGTTTGCGCGAATCGACGAGGCAACGATTTTTCGGACGGGGCACCCGCCGCGCCGGCCCGGCTCCCCTCCTCGGCCGGCCCGGCGCGGCGGACCTTCGAATGAACGAGGACGCCCTTCCGCGCGCCCGAGCCGGTGGTGCCGGCCGTCTCGTGGCTGCGACGTCCCATCCCCGCTACCTTGTCCCGACGTGGTGTCGGATAGCACCACGCAAAGATGTTGGCCGCGCTGTTTCCGATCCACCTGCGGGGCCCTACGACGGCGTGTACAGTTTGCTAAAAACGCGGACCACTGCGTTTGTATGAGTACGAGGACACCGATCAAGGGGTTAGGGGTCTTCACCAAGGAGCGGAGGCGAAACAGATGACAACGATGAAGCGGGCATGCCGACCTGGTTCGGGCCATCGGCCGAGGAGGCTCCTGGCCGTGGTCGGCGCGGCAGGGCTGGTCGCAATGGCGGCGTTCACCCTTCTCGGCGGAAATCCGACACCCAGTACCGGGTCCTCGACGAGTGTGGTTGCCGCGCCCCCCACGGCGACAACTACCATTTCGGCGTCGAGCGTCCCCGGCAAGAAAGCTCAGCCGTTCACCGGTGGCTGGGTCGGTGGCGGCTGGTATCAGTCGAAAGCAGGCGCCTTCGGCGGCTAGGGCGTGTCTCTTAAATGTCGTAGCCACGTGCAGATTGCTGCGAGGAGTGCGGCGGCGCGGTAAGTGATGGCGAGCTTGTCGTAGCGGGTTGCTAGGCCGCGCCAATTCTTGATGATGTTGAAGGATCGTTCGATCACGTTGCGGTGCTTGTATTTCTGGGCGTCGAGTGTGATCGGGCGGCCGCCTTGGCGGCCACGACGCTTGCGATGACCGATCTGGTCGGACGGTTCAGGGATGACCGCCTCGATGCCCCGGGACCGCAGATGGGTCCGGTTCGCCCGCGCAGTAGGCCTTATCACCCAGCACCGCAACAGGCCGGGTACGGGGCCGGCCCCCGCCCAGCCGTGGCACCCGCAGCTGATCCATCAACACGGTGAACACCGGCGAATCATGCGCATGACCAGGGCCGATCAGCACCACCAGCGGCAGACCGTGGCCGTCGCACAGTTGGTGGATCTTGGTGCTCAACCCACCGCGGGAGCGGCCCACACCATGGTCGGCGGGTTCATCGAGCAAATTCGTGTAATTCGACAGTGCCCCCTGTGTCGCGCGCCAGGCTCGCGCCGTGCTGATGCACCCGGCAGATCGTCGAATCCACAGCCACCGACCAATCGATAACGCCTTCAGCGTCAGCCAGGGTCAACAACCTGGTCAAGATGGCGTCCCAGGTGCCATCGCCGGCGAACCGGCGATGCCGCTTCCACACTGTCTGCCAGGGACCGAAATCCGCAGGCAGATCCCGCCACGCGATCCCGCAGCGGTACCGGTAGACGATCCCCTCGATCACCTGACGGTGATCCCGAAACGGGCGCCCCCGCACCCCATCCGAACACCGCAACAACGGCTCAATCACACTCCACTGCCCATCGGTCAACACCGCATCACGAGTCACACCGATAACGCTCACCCACAACCGCGGTCACGTTAGGGAGACACGCCCTAGTAGTCACCCGGCACCGCCGGGCTCTTTGCTCGTCGGCGCACCCGGCGCGGGCCGAGGGGTGTAGGCGCCGCGTGCTAGTGCTCCGTCTGCGATTTGATCTGGTGAAGGGTCTCGCGGCCACGTTTGACCTTCGCGATGATGTCGTCGGCGCTGGCTTTCCAGATGAACGGTTTGGGATCGAGGTTCCAGTGCTCGGCCCATTTGGTGATCGCGGCGCTGAGTTCGGCGACGCTGGTGAAGGCTCCGCGTCGCAGGCGTTTGTCGGTGAGTTCCTTAAACCAGCGCTCGATCAGGTTTAGCCAGGAACTCGAGGTAGGCGTGAAATGAAGGTGCCATCGGCGACGGTTCTTGTGCGCCAGCCATTCCTGGATCTGCGGTGTGGAATGGGCGGACAAGTTGTCCAGGACGACATGGACCTCCAGATCGCACGGGACGGCCGCGTCGATCTGCTTGAAGAACCGCAGCACGTCCGCGCCGGCATGGCCTTTGCGCAGGTCGGTTAGCACTTCACCGGTCGCGACATTCATCGCCGCAAACAGATCGATGGTGCCGTTGCGCCGGTAGTCATGGGTCATCGTGCCCGCTCGGCCGGGCTTCATCGGCAGCGACGGCTGGGTGCGGTCCAACGCTTGGCACTGGGTCTTTTCGTCGAAGCAGAACACCGCCGCTCGTTGCGGCGGATCCAGGTAGAGACCGACGACATCGACGAGCTTCTCCTCGAACCGAGGGTCGTTGCTGACCTTGAACGTGTCGACCTTCCACGGCTTGAGGTTGTGATCGGCCCAGATTTTGGCCACCGCGTCCTTGCCGATCCCCACCCGCGCCGCCAACGTGCGAGTGCTCCACTGCGTGGACCCGTCCGCCGGCCGTTCCTTGTGCGTCAGGCGCAACACGTCTTCGACGGTGCCCGGCGGCAGACCCGGCTTACGGCCACGCCCCTTCGCGATCTTGCCGACCCCGGCCACACCCTGCTCAGCGAACCGAGAACGCCAGCGCCGCACCGTATCCGAATCCACGTGACACCGTCGCGCGATCTCCTCGTTGGCCACTCCAGCACCGGCCCACAATAGAGCCCGGGCTTGAACCACTTGCCGATGCGCCAACGACGTCGACGATGCCATCCGCTCCAACTCCGCACGCTGTTGATCGGTCACCGGCAGCGCCGCGGCAGTCATAACAGGCATACTACAAACTACCATACTATTTCACAGACAGTGCACTAGGTCGGCGGTGCGCCGGGCAGCGGAAGCACCGGCGCGCCGGGCGTACCGAGTTTTCCGGCCAGCCACGGAAGAGCAGATTCGAAGATGCGGGTCGCATGTGGAAAATCGTGATTGCCCGGCAGTGAAACAACCGCGCATTCGATGCCGTGGCTGCTGGCCACCGCACACATGTATTGCGCCACAGCGGCAATGTCGCCGGTGTCCGATGGATCGGGTGGTGGCACATGAACGTCACCGGGATTGGCCGCCCCGGCGCGGTAGATCGACGTCGTGGGCTGCGAAACGCCAAACCATGCCGAAATGCCGTGATAGGGGCCGTGTTCAGCCATCACTGACTGCGGGTCGAATGCCGCCCAGGCCCCGTCGTCGCCGCCGAACAGCCGGTGGATCGTCTGTTGCTTGGTTCCGGCATTGGGGCCCATTTGACCATCAATGTCGACGAAGGCCGAGAACAACTCCGGATGCTTCACGGTCAGAGTCAATGCGCATGTTCCGCCCGCGGACCATCCCACGATCCCCCAGTGAGCCGGATCCGAGCTGACTCCGAAATTGGAAACCATGTACGGGATAACGTCTTTCGTCAGGTGATCGGCGGCGTCACCCCGGGTGCCGTTGACGCATTCGGTGTCGTTGCTGAACGCGCCGCTTTGGTCCACCCACACCACAACCGGCGCGTTGCCCCCGTGTTCCGCCGCGAAGCCATCGAGTATCTTCTGCGCGCCGACGCGCGGCCAGTCGGCGGGATGACCGAACTCGCCGCCGATCATCATCACGACCGGCAGTTGGGGCGGCGGTTTGGTCGCATACCACGCCGGGGGCAGATACACCAGCTCGTCGCGGTGCTTGAATCCCGACGCGTCGTCGGGGATCTTGACCGAAAGGACCGTCCCGTTAATCGGCTTCGCCCCCTTCTCCTGCATGTCTCGAAAGGTCGCCGCGTCAATCTGACCCCCTAACGGGGCGCCGGTAAGGCCGGCCCAGGCCGATGCCACCGTCGGCAAATAGCCCACCCAGAGGTTGAGCGCCAACGCCACACAGAGCAGACAGAGGAGTATCGCCACTACAGATGAGGCGCGCTGCCACCATCGGGTGCCGCGCCACCCCGCCAGCACAACCACACCGGCCACGCCGGTCAGCGCGATCCATACCCAAAACCCCGGAGGGGCGGGGTTGTCGGACCACCCCTGGTATCCGATGTACCAATGAACCAATAATGCGGCGCCGACACCAAAAAGCAGCGCTGCCGGCAGCCACCGCAGACTCCAACGGACCGAGCGCCGACCCACGGCCAGCACCAGGATCGCCACCGCTATCACTTGCACCGTGACCGGCAACCACCCGTGCAGCAATGAGACGGCCGAGGCGAGGCGCTGCGTCGTCATCCGCCCGCTCGAGATGAGTCATCGGCACCGGTGACGGATCCGCAATCGTTGGGGGCCGGAGTCCCCTTGAAGCGATCGTTGATCCAGCCCAGTGCGCTCGACAGGTCGACGTCACCGCCGCCCTTGTCGGGTTGGAACTGGATCCCGATCACGTCGCCCATCCGTGCAGGCCCGGTCAAGGGCATGTTCGGTCCATCCGGGCGGGATCAGCGGATCCTGCCCGCCGTAGATGACCAGCATCGGTGCGCTCGTCGGCCCTTGCGGCAACGTCGTCTTGTGCAGGAACCCGCGAAGGTTGTTCACCGCGTCGGCGCTGCTGGGTCGCAGGTCGTCCGCGGTGATCTGATTCGCAAGCCGCGCGCGTTCGTCACTGGACTCCGCGTCACACGCCAGGAGGGCGTCCCAATTCTGTTCCGCAGCGCCACGTCGATAATCGTCGAGATTGACGTCCGCGCCGTAGGTTTCCTTGAGGGCAGCAAGGAAGGATAAGAGCGTCAGTTTCTGATCCGTCGTCAACCCACCGGCAGCCGCCGCATCGGCCAGCCCCTCGACGTCGGCTATCGGTGACGCGCTCACCGCGCCGACCAGGTTCAGCCCCATCCCGTGGTTTTCCACCAGTTCGTTGGCCGCCCACGCCGCCTGTCCGCCCTGGCCGATCCCGAATGCCACCCACTTGTCGGAGGTATCGGGTACCACACTCCGAATGGCGCTTATCGAATCGATCAGGTTGTAGGCCTCGGTGGTGGAGTCCAGAAACGGGTGATGCGCCGTGTTGAGGCCGAGCCCCTGATAGTCGGGCACCGAAACCACGTAGCCCGCCTTGACCAATCCTGCGACGGTGGCGGAATCCCCGAGCAGCGTGGGCGACAACGACGGTGCGCACTCGGACCGGATGCCCGTTGCCTGGTGACCGAACGCGACCATCGGCCACCCTCCCGGCGGTGGGTCACCTTTCGGGGCGAAGACCGCTCCCGTCACTTTGTAGTTGCTGTCGTTGATGCCCGAGGTAGACGTATACGTGATGCGCGCCGCCAACGAGGTCACCGCCGCCAATCCCGGGTCGATGTGCGACAGGGTGTCCGTCGCGTTGAGCGATCCGGCACCTGGCCCGGGCAGGGCCGCATTCATGGCCCCGTCGGTCGCTGTGGTCGACTCGTGGGCAGCGGCGTCGTGATTCTCGGCGCATCCGGACGCGGGCAAGACGCCGCACAGCACCAGGCACATCAGCGCTGCAAACCGAATGGTCGTGCTTCCGACGTCAGCTATCACAGTTAACAACGTACCGGCTCGCTATCCGGGTTAGGGCGAGCCTTCCATCGCCTCCAGCAAGCTGACCGCGATGCCGAAACCGCAGGTACCACATATTGCCGCGCCCGGTGCGAAGCGACGGGGCTCGGTGGCTGCGCGTAGTAGCCGGCCGCTACGTGTAATAGATGAAGTTGGCCATGCCCGTCTCGAGGTGATAGGTGTTGTGGCAGTGGCCGATCCATCGGCCCGGGTTGTTGGTGTCGAAGTCGATGTTGACCGTCGCCAACGGTGGCACCAGCACGGTGTCCTTGCGGGCGGCGGGTCCGCCGGCGCCCATGACCTGGAACGTGTGCCCATGCAGGTGCATCGGATGGAACATCTTCGAGTCGTTGATGTAGCTGATCCGCACCCGCTGCCCCTTCGGCACGGCAACGCCGTCGTTCGGCGGGTCGTAGAGCTTGCCGTTGATCGTCCAGTTGTAGCCGTTGACCGGTCCGGCCAGTCGCATTTCGAACGTCTGGTCCGGATTACGTTGCGGGAGTTGTACTTGTGGCGCAGCGGCCAGGCCGGCTGTATCGAGCACGGTCGAGTTCCGCAACCCCGCGACGAACTCGTCGACGTTGACCGTGCTGGCCGCCCCGTTCACGCGCAGGTTCAACTGTGCGTAGCCGTCCTTGCGCTCGGCGGCGGCGATCACCGGCACTGACGAATTCACGGTGATCGTGGCGTCGACCCGTTCTCCCATGCCCAGGATGACGGAATCGGCCTGCTGCGGCACCACGGGGAACCCGTCCGTGTAGGTGACAGTCATCGCCGTGCCGGGCACCGCGACGCGGAACGCGGTGTCGGAGGCGGCGTTGACCACCCGCAGCCGAATGCGTTGTCCGGAGCGGTAATCCACCACCTGGGGATCCTTGGTGACCCGACCGTTGATCAGGTAGTAGGGGTACTTGACGTCCCCGCCGTCGTCGCCCAGAGGCGTCGTCGGCGTAACACCGGCAGTGGGGTCGGCCGGCCCCATACTGGCCATGCCGTTGTTCTTCAGATTCTGCAGCACCTGGTCCGGATTCGTGCCGGTGCCGTCGATCCAGTCGTCGAGCACGACGACGAGTTCGTCGTCGTAATCCGCCTTTTCATTCGGATCCTCGATGATCAACGGTCCATACAGGCCGCGGTCCAGCTGCGTGCCTTCATGCGAATGGAACCAATACGTCCCGCTGTCCGGTGGAACGAACTCGTAGGTGAACCCCTGCCCCGCGGCGATCGCAGGCTGTGTCAGCACCGGGACACCGTCCATCGGGTTGGGGATCGCCAGCCCATGCCAGTGCACGGTGGTGGGGTCGGGCAGCTTGTTGGTCAGCGCCGCCCGCAGGGTCTGACCCTTGCGCAGCCGGATCTCCTTGGCGGGCACCCGCCCGTCGTACGCCCAGGTGCGCACCGTCACGCCGCCCAGGTCGATGTCGGTCTCCGAAGGAGTCATCGCAACCTGGACGGCGGACGCGCTCGCCTTCGGCCTCGAACATGCCACCGCCGCCGCTCCCGCTAACGAGAGCGCGAGAAACCGTCGCCGATCGATCATCGTCATCATCAAAGCGTCGCACCGGCGCAGGTGCTAGTCCAGAATCCGGGTGACCTTCTCAGTTTCCTTGCGGCGGTGCATCGCCGCCCGATCCGCATTCGCCACTTGAACTAGAGATGCCCCGACGGCGAACACCGCCAGCATGTTGTTCACCAGCTCGTCGTCGCTCGCCCAGGCCGCCGTCGACAACACCCGGTCATCTCCCGTAACACCCTGTGCCGCAGCGGAATCCAGCGCCGCCTTGAGCACGTCGTCGGGTGAACGGCCGGTTAACGCTGGACCGGGTCGTGCCTCGGCGACGATCTGGTCACCGTGCACGCGCACCGACGTCGCGTAGTCTGTGACGCCCACCGGCAAGTCCGCGACCGGTCTGCCGAACGGGTCGAGCGACAACACCACGACCTCGGCTGCGTCCGCCTCAGGCAGCCGCCCCGCGGTACACATCGCCACGTCGGCATCCGCCGGCGCGCCGATCACCGCCTCGGCGCCGATCCACCAGATCCCCAGCAGCACCGCCGCGGTCTGCCAATGCGCCGGCAACAACACCGCCACCCGGCTGCCTGCGCTCGCCCCCAGCTCGTCGCGCAGCAGGTTGCCCGTCTTGGCCGCCCAGTTGGCCAGCGTCGCCGTCGACAGCTCAATGCGCTCGCCGTTGGTGTCGTCGTAGTAGGTGATGCGAGGACCGGCCGGATCCGTGCGCAGCAGCGGATCCAGGACTGCGGCGGCAAGATTCGTCACGCTAATTGACGCACTCGGGGTTGTCCGAGCCGGCGGTGAGGATCGGCGACGGCGGGGGCGCGTTGGAGTCGGTGGGCTCGGCCGCAGCGGTGCTCACCGACGGGGTCGTCGCCGAGTTGTTGCCGTCGAGGCCCGACCCCGGCCCGGTGTAGTCGGCCGCCAGCACCACCCGCACCGTACCCGGCGGCACGCTGGGGTTGGCGACGATCGGCAGCCCGCCCAATTGCTTGGACACCGCCTGCGCGCCGGGGTCGTCGGCCTTGGCGGCCTGAACCTGGCTGCCCGACACGTGACCCGATTCATTGTTACCGATGGTCCCGGTCGTAAAGCCGTTGTTGGTCAGGACGTCCGACACCGCGGCCGCCAGTCCCCCGATGTCACTGTCGTTGAGCACGTCGGCGGTGGTCTTCGACGGCGTATAGGCCAGCTGTTCAGTCTTGCCCTGTGCCTGGTCGTTCAGCAGGCCCTTGACCCAATCCTGCACCTGCGCCGGATCGACCCGGACCACGCTTTGCGTGCCGTCATCGCTCCAGCCCGACTCGTCGAGCACCGGGATCGTGGCGAACGCCACGCTGCCTGTGGCCAGCTTCTGCAGCTGTTTGACGAAATCCATGACGTCCCAGCCCGAGGACAACACCACCGACCGCTGGATCGCCTGCTGCAGGCGGTCAAAAGTGGTAGGGCTGGACAGCGTCTTCCCCGAAATGACTTGGTGGGCCAGCGAAGCCATCGCCGCCTGCTGGCGGACCACCCGGTCGAGGTCGCCGCGCGGCAGGTCGTGGCGCTGGCGCACGAAGCTCAGCGCCTGTGGCCCGTTGAGCTTCTGCCAGCCCGCGGGGAAGTCTGCGCCTGAAAGCGGCTCGTACACGGCGTCTTTCAGGCAGACGTTGACGCCGCCGACCGCATCGGTGATCAACGCGAAGCCCAACAACCCGATTTCGGCGTAGTGGTCGACGGTGACCCCGGTGAGGTCGGCGACGGTCTTGATAAGCGCCTCGCGACCCGCTTCCGTGGACCGGGATTCGGCTTCGGCGTCGCTGACGCCGGATTCGACGAGCTTGACCCGCTCGGCTTCCTTGGTCTGGCCGTAGACACCGTTGATCTTCGTCTTTCCCAGGCCCGGTGCCTGCACGTAGGAGTCGCGCGGGATCGAGATCGCGGTGGCCGAGCGCCCGTTGTTCGGGATACGCACCAGGATGATCGTATCGGTGTTGGTTGCAACGTCATCGCCGGCGTGCAGCGTCGACAATTCCTGCTGCGACAGCGGATTTCCGTGCGCGTCGGTGCGGCTGTCGAGGCCGACCAGAAGGATGTCGATCGCGCCGTCGTCGCCGCCCTTGCCCAGCAACGGCGTGCTGAATTGGAAGATGCCGTCGTCGAACGAGCGGAGCTTGCCCCACGCCGCCCCGGTGACCACGATGATCGCGATCGCGGCCACGGTGAGCGCGGCGCGCAGCACGCGCCGTGCGCTCGCGGCCGGAACGGCAGTTGGCGCAGCAGGCAAAAAGAATCCCCTGTCGGTTCTATGGCTTTGACCAGGCTACTGGCGAGAGCGCCGGTCTCGTTGTAGCCCGCGCCGGGCGTGCCAGACTCATCGGCATGCCCTCCCAGAGGATCGTGATCACGGGTGCCGGCGGCCAGGTCGGCGGGTTTCTGGCCGTGGAGGCGGCCCGGCAGGGCCGTGACGTACTGGCCCTGGCCTCGGCGGAGTGGGACATCACCGATGCCAACGCGGCCGCGCGGTTCGTCAAGCCGGGCGATGTCGTCGTCAATTGCGCTGCGTACACCGCTGTGGACGCCGCCGAAGCCAATGTGGCGCGGGCCCACGCGGTCAACGCCGTCGGCGCGGGCAACGTCGCGCGGGCGTGTGCCCGCGCGGGAGCCCGAATGATCCACGTCTCCACCGACTACGTCTTCAGCGGCAGCTTCGCGGGTCCCCCGCGGCCCTATGACCTCGACGACCCGACCGGCCCGCTCAGTGTCTACGGGCTATCCAAGCTCGCCGGCGAGCGCGCCGTCCACGATGAACTGCCGGATGCTCACGTGATCCGGACGTCGTGGGTCTACAGCGGGGTCGGCGGCGACTTCGTCGCAACGATGCGCCGGCTGGCCGAGGGCGACGGGCCGGTGGACGTGGTCACCGACGAGGTCGGATCGCCCACCTATGTCGCCGACCTGGTCGGCGCGCTGCTGCAACTCGCTGACGGCGGAATAGCCGCGCCGTTGCTGCACGCGGCGAACGGCGGTGCGGCCAGCCGGTTCGAGCAGGCCCGCGCGGTGTTCGAGGACATCGGCGCCGACCCGCAGCGGGTCCGCCCGGTCGGCAGCGACAAGCACCCACGGCCCGCCCCGCGACCGCCCTACTCCGCGCTGTCGGCGCGCCAGTCCGCGCAGGCCGGCTTGACCCCGCTGCGGCCGTGGCGCGACGCGCTGGCCGCCGCGCTGCGCTGATGGTATGGCTGCTACTGCACGGCACGCCGCTCAGCCCCGAAGTATGGGACGACGTGCGCCCGCACCTGCCGGGTGACGCTGCGGTCCCAGACCTCAACGAGCTGGTTCCCGCGGCCGGGCCGGTGCAGCAGCGGGTGGCGGCCGCGGTGCTTGCGGGCCTGCCCGACGGCGACCTCGTGGTCGTCGGCCACTCCTTCGGCGGTCAGGTCGCCATCGAGGTCGCGCTGCGGGCGCCCCATCGCGTGGCGCGATTGATCATCGTCTGCAGCCGTCACACCCCGTTTCCGGCCTTCGCGCACGGCGCGCGCAGCGTACGGGCCGGCGAACCGTTCGACGTCGACGCGGACCTTCGGCGCTGGTTCACCCCGGCCGACCTCGCCACCGACCCGCCGGTGATCACGTACCTGCGCCGCCGGGTCGCCACCGCGCCGCGCGGCCCGTGGGCGGCGTCGCTGGACGCGATCGCCCACTACGATCGATCGTCGGCCGTCGGGCGCATCGCGGTGCCGACGCGGCTGTTGGCGGCCGGCCACGACGAGGTGGCGCCGCCGGAGGTGATGGCGGAGATGGCCGACGCGGTGCCCGGCGCGCGGCTGCGGGTCGTCGCCGGATGGGCGCACATGTCGCCGTTCGCCGCTCCTGCCGCGTTCGCCGCCACGCTGCGAGAAGCTGCGGACTAACTGACCGTTACCCTCTACGCCGTGAGTGACAAACTGGTCGTGGTGACGGTGACGTACTCACCTGGTCCGCACCTGGGTCGGTTCCTGGCCACGCTGTCACATGCCACCGACCGGCACGTCAGCGTGATCATTGCCGACAACGGGTCCACCGACGGCAGCCCGGAAGCGGCCCTGGAGGACTTTCCGAATACCCGGTTGCTGAGCACGGGCGCCAACCTCGGCTACGGCACCGCGGTCAACCGGGCCGTCGCGGAATTGTCTGCGAACCCCGACTGCTCCGATCTCTTCGTCGTGGCCAATCCGGACGTCCAGTGGGGCCCCGGCAGCATCGACCTGCTGCTGGAAGCCGCAGGCCGGTGGCCCCGCGCCGGCGCGCTCGGGCCGCTGATCCGCGACCCCGACGGCTCGGTCTACCCCTCGGCCCGGCACGTGCCGAGCGTGATCCGCGGCGGGATGCACGCGGTCATCGGCCCGTTCTGGAAGAATAACCCGTGGACGTCGGCGTATCGCCAGGACCGGCTCGAACCCACAGAGCGGCCGGTCGGCTGGCTGTCCGGCTCGTGTCTGCTGCTGCGCCGCGCCGCGTTCGACGAGGTCTGCGGGTTCGACGAGCGCTACTTCATGTACATGGAAGACGTCGACCTCGGCGACCGGCTGGCCAAGGCCGGCTGGCAGAACGTCTACGTGCCCTCGTCGGAGATCCTGCACGACAAGGGCCACGCGACCGGGCGTGATCCTGCCCAAAACCTCGCCGCCCACCACGCCAGCACCTACATTTACCTTGCCGACCGGTATGCCCGGTGGTGGCAGGCGCCGCTGCGCTGGGCGATGAGAAGCGCCCTTGCGGTGCGCGCCCGCCTGGTGGTCCGGGGTTCTCGGCGGAGGCTGGCGAAAGGACGGAAGTGACAGATCCCTCGAAGATCGACGCCGTCGTCCTGGTCGGTGGGCAGGGCACCCGGCTGCGGCCGCTGACCCTGTCGGCGCCCAAGCCGATGCTGCCGATTGCCGGGCTGCCGTTCCTGACCCACCTGTTGTCGCGGATCGCGGCGGCCGGCATCGAGCATGTGGTCATGGGCACCTCCTACAAGGCGGAGGTGTTCGAGCCGGAATTCGGTGACGGGTCCAAGCTCGGGCTGCAGATCGACTACGTCACCGAGTCCGAGCCGCTGGGTACGGGCGGCGCGATCGCCAACGTCTCCGACAAGCTGCGCCACGACACGGTGATGGTCTTCAACGGCGACGTGTTGTCGGGCGCCGATCTCGGTGCACTGCTCGACACCCACCACAGCAAATCGGCCGACCTCACGCTGCACCTGGTTCGGGTCGGGGACCCGCGGGCGTACGGCTGCGTGCCGACCGACGACGACGGCACCGTGAACGCGTTCCTGGAGAAGACCCAGGACCCGCCGACCGACCAGATCAACGCCGGCTGCTACGTGTTCAAGCGGCCGCTGATCGACAAGATCCCACGGGGTCGCTCGGTTTCGGTCGAGCGGGAAGTGTTCCCGGCGCTTCTGTCCGAGGGTGTGCGGGTATGCGGGTACGTCGACGCGACGTACTGGCGTGACATGGGCACGCCCGAGGACTTCGTGCGCGGGTCGGCCGATCTGGTCCGCGGCATCGCGCCGTCACCAGCGCTCGCCGGGCAACACGGCGAGAAGCTGGTGCACGACGGGGCCGCGGTGGCCCCTGGCGCGCTGCTGATCGGCGGGACGGCCGTCGGCCGCGGCGCCGAGATCGGTCCAGGCGCACGGCTGGACGGCGCGATCATCTTCGACGGGGTGAAGGTCGAGGCCGGATCGGTGATCGAGCGGTCGATCATCGGCTTCGGCGCCCGGATCGGGCCGCGGGCGCTGATCCGCGACGGCGTGATCGGCGACGGCGCCGACATCGGCGCCCGCTGCGAGCTACTGCGCGGTGCCCGGGTCTGGCCGGGGGTGACGATTCCCGACGGCGGGATCCGCTACTCCACCGACGTCTGAGCCGCGATGCGGCGGCGCGCGAACGAAACCAGTTGCGCCAGCGCCTGATCCGAGTTCTCCGGTAACCCGTCGAGCGGCCACCAGCGAAGGTCCAAGGACTCGTCGCTGACTTCGATCGAGGCATCGGGCGGGGCATACGCGACGAACTGAAGATCGAGGTGACGGGTTGGCACGCCGAGCGAGCAGGTGATCGGGTGGACGTGAATGGCGACGAGATCGGGATCGACGTCCAGGTCGCCGATTCCGGACTCTTCGATGGCCTCCCGCTGCGCCGCCGCGACGATGTGACTGTCCCCGGTCTCGCAGTGCCCGCCCAGCTGCACCCACCGGCCCAGCCGCGGATGCAGTGTCAGCAGTGCCTGGGTCCTGGTGCTGTCGATCACCAGAGCCGACGCGGTGACATGGCCGGGCACACAGTCCCGCTTGCATGAGTCGTCACGGCCCAGCACGAACGCGAGCACGCCCTCGCGCAGCGCTGCCTGAGCGAGACCCGGTGCCGGCCAGCCGGTCAGGGTCTCGATCACCGAATTGCGGACGCTCATTTCTGCACCAGCAGGTCGTCGGTCGGCGCGGGATCACGCGGCGGCGTGTGCTCGTCGGGATAGCCGATGGCCACGGCGCCCAGCGGCTCCCAGTCGGCGGGCAGCCCCAGTTCGGCGCGGACCAGGTCGGCGGCGAAGATCGTCGAGCCCACCCAGCAGCTGCCCAGCCCCCGGACCGCGAGCGCAACCAGCAGTCCCTGCACGGCGGCGCCGACCGCGACGGTGAACATCGTGTGCTCGGCTGCGGTGCGCGCGGCGTCGGGGTAGCTGTGCGCGCCATCGGGAACCAGGAACGGGATGACCAACTCCGGTGCGTCGTAGAGAATTTGGCCGCGGGCGACCCGGGCCTCGACTGCCCGCGGCGACTTTCCGTCACCGGACAGGTCGGCGCGCCAGCGGTCTTTCATCCGGTCCAGCAGCGCAATGCGCCGCTCGGTTGTGCGCAACCACACGAAGCGCACCGGTCGAGTGTGGTGCGGGGCAGGCGCGGTGAGCGCGTCGGCCACCGAATCCTCGACGAGTTCCGGTGATACGGGCGTCGGGGCGAAGCGGCGAACGGAGCGACGCATCAGCAGCGCCTGCCGTCGGCCGAGCGACAGCGCCTCCTCGGTGCCGAGCCAGAACAGGTCTTCCTCGCCGGGCCGCAACAGGGCACGCGCGGTGGACCCGTCGTCTCGCACCGCCAGCCCACGCACGACGGCCACCGGTATCCCGGTCAGCTTTCCCTTGACAAGGTCGGCGGCGGCTGCGATTTCGTCGGCAATCGCGACCTCGGTGACCAGCAGCTCGTTGCCGTGCACATCATGGAGGCCCGCGTAGGCGTGCAACACCTCGAGGCCTGCCGCGCCGATAGCGGTGTCCGTCTGGCCGTTGCGCCAGGCGCGGCCCATCGTGTCGGTGATCAGCACGGCAACGGTCACGCCGAGGCGTTCTCGCAACCGGGCGCGCAACGTCGCGGCGCTGGCGTCGGGGTTGACGGGCAGCAGTGCGAGTTCTGTTGAGCCGACGTTGGATCCGTCCACGCCGGCCGCCGCCTGCACCAGCCCGAGCGCGTTCTGGGTGATCAGCGTCTTGCCCTTGCGCGCCAGCACCCGCACCGCCTCGGCGTCGATAAGCTTGCGCCGCAACTCGTCTCGTGCATCGGGATCGGCGGGTGCTGGCACCACCCGGCCTTCGCACTTGGACACCACCTTGCTGGTGACCACGACGACGTCGCCGTCGCGCAGCCATGGCGCGGAGGTGGCCAGCGCGTCCGCCAGGTCGTCACCGGGCCGGAATTCCGGCAGGCCTGCCACGGGCAGCAGTTCGACCGTGGCACCGGAGCCGTGGTCGCCGGTCACGATCGCGGGCCCATCGTCAGCCCGGCCAGATCCAGACCGCCGCGGACCATCGCGGCGGTGGCATCGGGGTCGCTCATCAACAGCGGACCCGATCTCACCGTGACGCCCGGGATCTCGGCGTGATCGCCCTCGTTGATCAGCCACCCGTCGAGCAGCCCGACGCCGGCGCGGGCGCCGTAGTATCCGCCGACGCCTTCGGACGTCGTCGCGACCCCGATGACCCGAAGGCATTCATCGGCCATGCCGCGCAACGGCTTTCCGGCCACGATGGGGGAGTAGCCGATCACCGGGGCCGACGTCGAGCGCAATGCACCGCGGATGCCGGTAATGGCCAGGATCGCGCCGATGCTGACGACCGGGTTGGACGGCGCGAAGAACACCACGTCCGCGTGGGCGATCGCGCCGGTGACCCCGGGGCCCGCGGCGGCCTTGTCGGCGCCGATGAACGCGAAGCTGTGCGTGGCTACCTGCGCCCGGTACCGCACCCACCACTCCTGGAAGTGGATCGCGCGCCGCGCCCCGTCGCCCGGATCGGTGATGACGACGTGGGTTTCACTGCGGTCGTCGCTGGCGGGCAGCAGCCGCGCGCCGGGCGACCACCGGGCGCACAGCGCCTCGGTGACTTGTGACAGCGGATAGCCCGCCCGCAGCATCTGGCTGCGCACCAGGTGCGTGGCCAGGTCGCGGTCGCCCAGCCCGAACCAGTCGGGCTGCGCGTTGTAGTTCGCCAATTCCTCCATGGCGTGCCAGGTTTCGTCCCGGTGCCCCCAGCCCCGCTCGGGATCGATGCCGCCGCCCAAGGTGTACATGCAGGTGTCGAGGTCTGGGCAGATACGCACACCGTGCATCCATGCGTCATCGCCGATGTTGACTATCGCCGTCAACTCGTGACCGGCGGCGCCGTCGGAGGGGTCAGCGAACTGACCCAGGCCGAGCAGTCTCTGCACACCCAGCAGGAACCGCGCGCCCCCGACGCCGCCGACCAGAACGGTGACCTTCACACCGACCGACCCTAAGCCTTCCGCCCGATCGACGTTCGGTTCGGTCCGTCATGCGACACGCCGCGACCGCGAC
The DNA here is from genome assembly GCA_963811535.1 of uncultured Actinomycetota bacterium. Taxonomy (GTDB): domain Bacteria; phylum Actinomycetota; class Actinomycetes; order Mycobacteriales; family Mycobacteriaceae; genus Mycobacterium. Next base: position 44,430 of record CAWERF010000008.1, read on the forward strand.
GCGCCGAAATTGTTATCACAAAATGGTATGAATTCTGGTTCTAGTGCTTGACCGGGGCAGCTAACACGTGTGTAATCACATCAGTGTCATTCCCGGTTCGCCAACCGTTTTTGGTGTCGCAGACCGAGATTCGATCACTTGTTCGAATTGAGTCTGAATAGTGGACGGCATTCCACGAGAACATCTGTGATGACCAGGTTAGGAGGCGGAGATGCCCTATTGGAGCGCGATGGGCAGCACACCGCACACCAACACCGGCGCGGTGACGGGAACGACAAAACGTGCCCATTTGTCTTTGGTGCCGGACAGTTTCGCGAGTTTCGCACTCGCACCGGCAACCACCGACGATCAGTGGCAAGAGCGTGCGTTGTGCGCTCAGACGGATCCGGAGGCGTTTTTCCCCGAGAAGGGCGGCTCCACCCGCGAGGCCAAGCGGATCTGCCTGGGTTGCGAGGTGCGTGACGCGTGCCTGGAATACGCGCTCGCGCACGACGAGCGCTTCGGGATCTGGGGCGGGCTCTCCGAGCGGGAGCGTCGCCGCCTCAAGCGCGGCATCGGCTAGGAGCGCCATTCATTCGTCGTCGATCGAAGGGTCGATGACCGAGGGTTCAACGCCCAGATACGTGGCCACCTGAGCCACCAGCAATTCATGCAATAGTTCGGCAAGTTCTTCGATGTCTTTGGCGCGCCGCTCGATTGGCTTGCGGAACAACACAATTCGCGCCCGAGTCGTGTTGCCGCGGATGTCGACACCCGCGGGAATGAGCCGGGCGAGCGCGATCGGCCCATCGGCCACCACCTCGGGCGGCCACTGCACGCTTTCGGGGTCCTTCGGTGAGATGCGGGGGATCTCGTCGACCGCCACGTCCAGCCCGCCGACCCGTTCCCGCCACCGCTGCTCGATCGGCTCATAGGCCTCCAGCACCGCCATGTCGAACCGCTCGGCGCGGGTACGCCAGCCCGGCACGGTCGGCGGAAGTAGCGGCCCGCGCATTTCCCGCCTGCGGGGACTGCGTGAACGGGCCATCCGCGGATCGTAACGGTTGAGGATCTTCTCGGTTCGGGGCTGAGCGTGTCCGGCGCAGTCACGGGTTTGCGCACGATAGCCTCTCCGACGTGAACGTTCCCCGTCGCTGTTGCCGGCCCGGGTGTCCGCACTACGCGGTCGCGACGCTGACGTTCGTCTACTCGGACTCGACGGCGGTTGTCGGACCGCTGGCCACCGCACGCGAACCGCACTCGTGGGACCTGTGCGTGTCCCACGCCGGTCGGATCACCGCGCCACGCGGCTGGGAACTCGTCCGCCACGCCGGGCCGCTGCCCAACAACCCCGACGAGGACGATCTCGTCGCGCTGGCCGACGCCGTTCGGGAAGGCCGCGACGGCGTCGTGCTCGGCAGCGCCGCACTGGACGACTTGTCGGATCCGGCCAACGGGACGCCGTTCGAGCCGCAGCCCGCGCCGAGCGGACGGCGGCGTGGGCATCTGCGCGTGCTGCCCGATCCGCCCCGGTAGCGGCGGGCCGAGGCGAGCCAGAAGCGGCGTCGTCGCCAACGGCTAGGCTTGCGGCATGGCCCGGCCCGCCGCCGACGTTCACCGCGTGATCAAGGCATACGACCTACGCGGGCTGGTCGGGGAGGAGATCGACGAGCCGTTCGTCGCCGAGGTCGGCGCCGCGTTCGCGCGGTTGGTGCGCGGCGAGGCGGAGGCCACCAAGCAGGTCGTCGTGGGCCACGACATGCGCGACAGCTCCCCGGGTCTGGCCGCCGCGTTTGCGTCCGGTGTGACGGGTCAGGGTCTCGACGTCGTGCGCATCGGGCTGGCGTCCACCGACCAGCTGTATTTCGCTTCAGGATTGTTGGACTGCCCCGGCGCGATGTTCACCGCGAGCCACAACCCCGCCGCGTACAACGGCATCAAGCTGTGTCGCGCCGGCGCCAAGCCCGTCGGCGGCAACACCGGCCTGGCGACGATCACCGAGGAGTTGATCGCCGGGGTGCCGCCCTACGACGGGCCCGGGGGCACCATCGCCGACCGCGACGTGCTGGCCGACTACGGCGAATTTTTGCGGTCGCTGGTCAACTTGTCCGATACGCGACCGCTGCGGGTGGCCGTCGACGCGGGTAACGGGATGGCGGGACACACCACCCCCGCGGTGTTCGCCCCGATTTCGTCGATCACGGTGGAGCCCTTGTACTTCGAACTCGACGGATCATTTCCCCACCACGAGGCCAACCCCCTGGATCCCGCCAATCTCGTCGACCTGCAAAAGTTCGTGCGCGACACCGGGGCCGACATAGGGCTGGCCTTCGACGGTGACGCCGACCGCTGTTTCGTCGTCGACGAGATCGGGAATCCGGTGTCGCCGTCGGCCGTGACAGCGCTGGTGGCGGCGCGGGAGTTGGAGCGCGAGATCGGGGCGACGGTGATCCACAACCTCATCACGTCACGGGCGGTGCCGGAGTTGGTGATCGAGCGCGGCGGCACTCCGGTCCGGTGCCGCGTCGGGCATTCCTACATCAAGGAATTGATGGCAGAGACCGGTGCGATCTTCGGTGGCGAGCATTCGGCCCACTACTACTTCCGTGACTTCTGGGGCGCCGACTCCGGCATGCTGGCCGCACTGCACGTGCTCGCCGCGCTCGGGGAACAGACCCGGCCGCTGTCGGACTTGATGGCCGACTATCAACGCTACGAGGTGTCCGGTGAGATCAACTTCACCGTCGATGACGCCAAAGCCTGTGTCGAGGCTGTGCTGAAGTCGTTCGGCACCGGGATCGTGTCCATCGACCATCTCGACGGCGTGACGGTCGACATCGGAGACGGCACGTGGTTCAACCTGCGCACGTCCAACACCGAGCCGCTGCTGCGGCTCAACGTGGAGGCGCGTAGTAGGGAAGACGTCGACAGGATTGTCGAACAGATTGCGGCGCAAATCGATTCACATGCCGGAGCGGTCACGTGAACGCCACCCAAGCGGTGATCGACCTCAACGATGTCGAGGGCTTGATCGCCGCCGACCGCGACGGTCTGTTGCGCGCGGCATCGATGGCCGGGGCGCACGTCCGTGCGACAGCCGCCGCCGTCAAGGAGGGCGCCCTGGAGTCGGCCGGAGGAACACGGCCCCGGACGGTGATCTGGGTAGCCGGCCGTGGCTCCGCCGCGACGGCAGGCAACATGCTTGCGGCGACGCTCGGCACCGCCGCCGGCGAGCCGTTCGTGGCGGCCTCGGGTGCGCCGTCGTGGATCGGGCCGCTGGACGTGCTCGTGGTGGCCGGTGACGACCCCGGCGACCCGGCGCTGGTGGGGGCGGCCGCTACCGCGGTGCGGCGCGGCGCACGCGTGGTGGTCGCGGCGCCGTACGAGGGGCCGCTGCGCGACGCCACCGCCGGCCGCGCCGCGGTGCTGTCGCCGCGGCTGCCGGTGCATGACGCGTTCGGGCTCTGCCGGTATCTTGCCGCCGGGCTGGCCACTGTCGCGGCCGTCGACGACGGAATACATATCGACATCGGTGCGCTGGCCGACGAGTTCGACGCGGAGGCGTTGCGCAGCAGTGCCTCTCGTGAACTGTTCACCAACCCGGCCAAGGCGCTGACCGAGCGCATGATCGGGCGGCGGGTGGTGTTGACTGCCGACTCGGCCGCATCGCTGGCGCTGGCTCACCACGGCAGTGCGACCCTGCTGCGGGTCGCGGGCGAGGCCGCGGCGGCGGCCTGTCTCGCCGATGCCCTTGTCGGGTTGCAGTCGGCGACGGTCGCCGACCCGATCGACGCGTTGTTCCATGACGAACAGATCGACGGGCCGTTGCCGGAACGATTCCGGGTGCTCGCGCTTACCCTGAACGGTGAGCGGCCGGTCGTCGCAGCGCGGGTGGCGGGCCACGCCGACGTCGACATCATCGGCGCGGAGGACGTTCCGGACGCGACGTCGGTCGGCGTCGGCGGTGCAGAGCAACAACTGGGGGTGTTGGCGGTGCGGCTGGAGATGGCAGCGGTTTATCTGCGATTGGTTCGGGGTTAGCGGGTGTATCTGTTACGTGGCGCGGTGCGCACCTATGCGTGGGGGTCCAGGACCGCGATCGCCGATTTCACCGGAAGGCCCACGCCCACACCACATCCTGAAGCGGAGCTGTGGTTCGGGGCTCATCCGGGCGACCCGGCCTGGCTGGAGACCGAGGCGGGAGAGCGGTCGTTGCTCGACGCGGTGATCGCCGATCCGGAGGGCCAGTTGGGCGTCGCCGTGTGTGAGCGGTTCGGCGACAACCTGCCGTTCCTGGTGAAGGTGCTGGCGGCCGACGAACCGCTGTCGCTGCAGGCCCATCCGAGCGCGCGACAGGCGGCCGAAGGCTTCGAGCGTGAGGAGCGACTCGGTATCGGAATCACCTCGCCCACACGCAACTACCGTGACCGCAGCCACAAGCCGGAACTATTGGTCGCGCTGGACCAGTTCGAAGCGCTGGCCGGGTTCCGGGAAGTTGCTCGCACCGTGGAGCTGATGAAAGCGTTGGCCGTCTCCGACCTCGACCCGTTCGTCCACCTGCTGAGCGGTCAGTCCGATGAGGATGGCCTGAGGGCACTGTTCACGACGTGGATCACCGCTCCGCAGCCTGACCTCGCTGTGCTCGTGCCCGCTGTGATCGATGGTGCGATCAACTATATCCGTTCCGGTGCAACTGAATTCACGGGCGAGGTAAAGGATGTGCTCGAACTGGGCGAGCGCTATCCCGGTGACGCGGGGGTGCTCGCCGCGCTGCTGCTGAACAGGATCAGCCTGCGGACGGGCGAGGCGATTTTCCTCCCCGCCGGAAATCTGCACACCTACCTGCGCGGCATGGGCGTCGAGGTGATGGCCAACTCCGACAACGTGCTGCGCGGCGGGCTGACACCCAAACACGTGGACGTGCCGGAGTTGTTGCGGGTGTTGGACTTTCGGCCCGCCGCCGAAGCCTCGCTCCACCCCAAGACCTGGCGCGAGGGCCCGGAGCTGATATACGGCACACCCACCACCGAGTTCGCGGTGTCCTGCCTGCGCATCGAGGGTGAGCATCTCGGCCACGAGATCGACGCCGCGATCCGCCACGAAGGGCCGCAGATCCTGCTCTGCGCGGGGGGAGCGGTGCTGGTGCACGCGAAGTCGTCATCGCTGACGTTGCAGCGCGGCCAGGCCGCCTGGGTGCCCGCCGACGACGGACCGATCCGGTTGCTGGCCGAGCAGCCCTCCGAGCTGTTCTGGGTGAGCGTGGGGCTGTGAACGATGTCCTCAGGCGATAGCACCCGGGCCATCCTCGCGGCATTGGCGGCCAATGCCGGCATCGCACTGGCGAAGTTCATCGGCTATCTGATCACCGGAAGCTCGTCGATGCTGGCCGAGTCGGTGCACTCGGTCGCCGACACGTCCAATCAGGGGCTGCTGCTGTTCGGTCAGCGCGAGGCTCGCAAGGACCCCGATCCGTTGCATCCGTTCGGCTACGGCCGCAGCCGGTTCTTCTACTCGTTCGTGGTCGCGCTGGTTTTGTTCAGCCTCGGCTCGGTGTTCGCCCTCTACGAGGGCTACCACAAGATCACCCATCCAGAGCATCTCAGCTCGCCGGTCGTCGCGATCGTGATACTCGTCATCGCAATTGCGTTGGAGGCGTTTAGCTTTCGCACCGCGATGGTGGAGTCGCGGCCGCTGAAGGGCGCCGCCGGCTGGTGGCAGTTCATCCGCAACTCGCGCAACCCGGAACTGCCGGTGGTGCTGTTGGAGGACACCGGAGCGCTGATCGGCCTGATCCTGGCGCTGGGCGGCGTCGGACTCACCATGCTGACGGGCAACGCAATCTGGGACGGCATCGGCACTGTGGGCATCGGCGTGCTGCTCGGCGTGATCGCGTTGATCCTGATGGTCGAGATGCACAGCCTTCTGATCGGCGAGGGTGCGACGGCCGATCAGCTGCGCGCCATCCAGGCGGCGCTGGAGGGCACACCGCATGTCGACCGCGTGATTCACCTGCGCACGCAGTACCTGGGTCCCGAGGAGATGTTGGTCGGCGCAAAGATCGCGCTGGCACCACAGTGCGATTTGGCAACGGTCGCAAGGGTCATCGACGAGGCGGAAGCGCGAATGCGTGCCGCGGTGCCGGCCGCGCGGGTGATCTACCTGGAGCCGGATCTCGATCGCGCACTGATGAAGTAGCCGCCGCGCTGTTGCACGGCCTCGGCTCGCTTCCGACGGCGTTCGGCCGACCAGCACCGCATGTTGTGGCGGACCGTGCGGCCGACGATTCCCGCCGACGGGATCATGTACAGGCTGTCCAGCAGGCTGAACCGGCGCAGGAACCACTCGGCGAGCACCGGCTCGGTTTCCGCGGCGCCGAGGAACTGGTCGAACAATTCGCCCACCCACGGATACCAGCGGGGCATCGGCCCGCTGGCCCGATGCAGGACCAGGTCGCCGATCGCGTTCATGGTCCAGACGGGGAACGTCGTCTTGGCCGTGGCACGGTTCACCTCGGCCGCCACGTCGGCGCCCGGCGACTGAAGCGCCCGCCGCAGATGACCAGCCTGCAGCGACGTCATCGTCATGCCCTGCCCGTAGGTCGGGTTGAAACTGGCGACCGCGTCGCCGAATGGCACGATCCCGGCGGGGAACCGGGTCAGCTTGTCGTAGCGACGCCACCTGCTCAGCGGGTACTTGTGAAACGCCACCTCGCCGATCGGCTCCCCTTGACGGATTGCAGCGGCGTGGTGTGCCGGCAGGACCTTCTCGGCCACCGCGCACATTCCGGGAAAGTCTTGTGGCGGCTCGACCTTGCCGACGCCGAATGTGGTGAGGCCCCAGGTGCCGTCCTCGTAGTAGAGCATCCCCAGGCCGACGGGCTGCTCGCGAGACGCCCCTGCCACGACGACTTTCTCCTCCAGCAGGCCGTCCGGAATGCGCAACTGGTGTGTCGCGTACCCGATGCCGACGTCGACGGTGTCCTCCGTCGGGCGGCCGAATCCCCACTCCGACAACCACACCGGCAGCCTGGTACCGCGGCCCGACGCGTCGACGACGAAATCGGCCGGCACGAATTCGCCGTCGTCGAGCACCAGCCCGGTCACCCGCGCCTCGTAGCCGTCGTAGCGCGGCGCGTTGACGGTGCCCTGCCTGATCTGCACATTGGGCAGCGCGCAGGTGCGGCGCCGGATCTGCCACTCCAAGTGGGGCCGGCTCGGCACGTATGTGGTGAAGGTTTCGGCCAACTCGGTCGGCATGCCCAGCACGTGGCCCGCCGCGCCGAAGTGGATGCATCGGGGCTGGTCCTTCAGGATCGGCACGCCCGCCGCAACCATCTCGTCGAGCAGGCCGGGGAACAATGCACCGAATTCCTGCGCGCCGCGGGCCATCAGGATGTGCACGTGGCGTCCCTGCGGGACCGCGGACCGGTTCGCCGGGGTGTCCGGAAGGGTGTCGCGGTCGAACACCGTCACCCGGTCGTAGAAGTCCGACAGCACGCGGGCGGCGCACGAGCCCGCGATGCTGGCGCCGATCACGACGGCGTGTTCACGTCGGTTGTCTGTGCGGTCCCCCATTCGCAGCACAGTACTTGAGTACATTGCCGGGGGAGAGGGGTCGCCTATGGCGAATCGATGGCGCACGAAGTCCGTCGAGCAGTCGATGGAGGACACCGAGGAGCCCGATAGCCGGCTTCGCAAGGACCTGACCTGGTGGGACTTGACCGTCTTCGGCGTGTCGGTCGTGATCGGCGCGGGCATCTTCACGATCATCGCGTCGACGGCCGGCAACATCACCGGTCCTGCGATCTCGGTTTCGTTCATCATCGCCGCGGTCACCTGTGGGCTCGCGGCGTTGTGCTATGCCGAATTCGCGTCGACGCTGCCGGTGGCCGGCAGCGCCTACACGTTCTCCTATGCGACGTTCGGGGAGTTGATCGCATGGGTGATCGGCTGGGACCTGATCCTCGAGTTCGCGGTGGGTGCGGCCGTGGTGGCCAAGGGCTGGTCGAGCTATCTCGGCACGGTGTTCGGATTCTCCGGCGGCACAGCCAAACTCGGGCCGCTGACCCTGGACTGGGGCGCACTTCTGATCATCGCGATTCTGACGACGCTGCTGGCGCTCGGCACCAAGCTGTCGTCGAACGTCAGCGCGGTGATCACCGCGATCAAGGTGTCGGTGGTCGTGCTCGTGGTCGTCGTCGGCGCGTTCTACATCAAGGTCGCCAACTTCTCGCCGTTCGTGCCGCAGGGGCAGCCCAGTGCGTCGCAGGCCGAGCAGTCGGTGTTCTCACTGTTGACCGGTGCGTCGGGCAGCGACTACGGGTGGTACGGCGTGCTGGCCGGCGCGTCGATCGTGTTCTTCGCGTTCATCGGGTTCGACGTGGTGGCCACGACGGCCGAGGAGACGAAGAAGCCGCAGCGCGACGTGCCCCGCGGCATCCTGGCCACGCTCGCCATCGTGACCGTCTTGTATGTGGCTGTGTCCGTCGTGCTTTCGGGCATGGTGCACTACACCGAGCTCAAGGACACGGCCGCCGCCGGGCACGCGAACCTGGCCACCGCGTTCAAGGCCAACGGGGTGATGTGGGCTGCGGAGGTGATCGCGATCGGTGCGCTGGCCGGGCTCACCACGGTGGTGATCGTGCTGATGCTGGGCCAGACCCGGGTGCTGTTCGCGATGGCACGGGATGGACTGCTGCCGCGTGGCTTGGCCAAGACCGGGACGCACGGCACTCCGGTGCGGATCACGGTGCTGGTCGGCGTGCTGATCGCGGTGGCGGCGTCGGTGTTCCCGATCGGCAAGCTGGAGGAGATGGTCAACGTCGGCACGTTGTTCGCGTTTGTGCTGGTGTCGGCCGGGGTGATCATCCTGCGGCGAACCCGTCCAGATCTGCCCCGCGGCTTCCGCGTGCCGTGGGTGCCGGTGCTGCCGATCGCGTCGATCATCGCCGGCCTGTGGCTGATGCTGAACCTCACCTTGCTGACGTGGATCCGCTTCGTCGGTTGGATGCTGATCGGCATCGTCATCTACCTCGCGTACGGCCGGCGCCACTCCATGCTCGCACGCAGGGAGGCTGTCAAGGTGTAGCGCAACTTTCCGGGCTTTACGACTGGAGCTGCCCGGATTGCGGCGCGGCCAAGGCCGACTTCGAGATGGTGGAGGTTGCCCGTTCGTGAAGGCTAGTGTCGCGGCTGTGACAGGTGGGCGATCATCGCCGCGGATCCCGTATGCCGAGGCGTCGCGGGTCCTGCTGCGGGACTCGATCCTCGACGGCATGCGGGAGCTGCTGCTCACGCGTGACTGGTCGGCGGTCACACTGGCCGACGTGGCCCGCGCGGCCGGCATAAGCCGCCAGACCATCTACAACGAGTTCGGGTCGCGCCACGGCCTGGCGCAGGCGTATGCGTTGCGGGCGGCCGACCGGCTCGTCGACGCGGTCGAGGACGCGATCCAAGCCAACGTCGGCGACATCTACGCGGCCTTCGTCGAGGGGTTCCGGTCCTTTTTCGCCCAGTCCGCGTCCGATCCGCTGGTCATCTCGCTGCTGCACGGAGAGGCCCAGCCGGACCTGCTGCAGATCATCACCACCGACAGCGCGCCGATCATCACGCATTGTTCGCAGCGCCTGACCGCGTCGTTCGAGCACAGCTGGGTCAAGGTCAGCGACGACGACGCCGGGGTGCTGGCGCGCGCTATCGTGCGGTTGGCGATCAGCTATGTGTCGATGCCACCCGAGGCCGACCATGACGTCGCCGCCGACCTGGCCCGGCTGCTGACGCCGTTCGCCGAGCGCTACGGCGTGGTCGAGGCCGGGTGAGTCGTTGGACTAATGTGTATTTAGGCTAAGTATTCGGGGCAGGCTTACGAGAAGGAAAACCATGACCACCACTGAGCAGCGGCTGACACCTGACATCCGCAACGGAATCGACTACAAGGTCGCCGACCTATCGCTGGCCGAGTTCGGCCGTAAGGAGATCCGGCTGGCCGAGCACGAGATGCCCGGCCTGATGTCGCTTCGGCGCGAGTACGCCGAGGTGCTGCCGCTCAAGGGCGCCCGCATCTCCGGCTCGCTGCACATGACAGTGCAGACCGCGGTGCTGATCGAGACGCTGGTAGCGCTCGGGGCCCAGGTCAGGTGGGCGTCGTGCAACATCTTCTCCACCCAGGACCACGCCGCGGCGGCCGCCGTGGTTGGCCCGCACGGCACCCCGGAGGAGCCCAAAGGCGTGCCGGTGTTCGCCTGGAAGGGCGAGACGCTCGAGGAGTACTGGTGGGCCGCCGAGCAGATGCTGACCTGGCCGAATGAGCCGGCCAACATGATCCTCGACGACGGCGGCGACGCAACGATGCTGGTGCTGCGCGGGGCGCAGTACGAAAAGGCCGGTGTGGTGCCGCCCGCCGAAGACGACGACTCCACCGAGTGGAAGGTCTTCCTGAACCTGCTGCGTGAGCGGTTCGAGACCGACAAGACGAAGTGGACCAAGATCGCCGAGTCGGTCAAGGGCGTCACCGAGGAGACCACCACCGGTGTACTGCGGCTCTACCAGTTCGCCGCCGCCGGTCAACTGCAATTCCCGGCCATCAACGTCAACGACTCGGTCACCAAGAGCAAATTCGACAACAAATACGGCACCCGGCATTCACTGATCGACGGCATCAACCGCGGCACCGACGTGCTGATCGGCGGCAAGAATGTGCTCATCTGCGGATACGGCGACGTCGGCAAGGGCTGCGCGGAGTCGCTGAAGGGTCAGGGCGCCCGCGTTACCGTCACCGAGATCGACCCGATCAACGCGCTGCAGGCGCTGATGGAGGGCTTCGACGTGAAGACCGTCGAGGATGCCATCGGCGAGGCGGACATCGTCGTCACGGCCACCGGCAACAAGGACATCATCACGCTCGAGCACATGCGGGCAATGAAGGACAAGGCGATCCTGGGCAACATCGGCCACTTCGACGACGAGATTCAGATCGCCGCGCTTGAGCGTTCGGGCGCGAAGCGAATCAACATCAAGCCACAGGTCGACGAATGGGTCTTCCCCGACGGCAAGTCGATCATCGTGCTGAGCGAGGGCCGGCTGCTGAACCTGGGCAACGCGACCGGGCACCCGTCGTTCGTGATGAGCAACAGTTTCTCCAACCAGGTGATCGCGCAGATCGAGCTGTGGACGAAGAACGACGAGTACGACAACGAGGTGTACCGGCTGCCGAAAAAGCTCGACGAGAAGGTGGCCCGCATTCACGTCCAGGCGCTCGGCGGTCACCTGACCAAGCTCACCAAGGAGCAGGCCGAGTACATCAACGTCGACGTCGACGGGCCGTACAAGCCCGAGCACTACCGGTACTGACCGCGGATCAGGTCGCGGGCGCCTCGTCCGGTCGCACGGCGCGTCTGCGGAAACGGGCCCACAACAAAGCCGGGTCCCATTGCGGGCCGCCGCGTGCGCGGGCCATCGGGTAGAAGCACAGCCCGATGAATATCGCCGACAGATGCCCGATCGCCGTGAAGCCGGGTTTGATCGCCCAGGCACCGACGAATAAGAGGATCAGCCCGGCGAGGTAGACCCATCGCCACGGCCTGGCGATGCGGTACGCGAGCAGCGCCGTCACGCCGACGAGGAAGTAGCTCACCCCGATATCGCGGGCGTAGACGAGCTTCTGCGGCACGACGTGATGCTGAATCTCGAGGTACAACAAGCCCTCGCTGATGTACGTCGCGAAGACGTGACACGTCAGTCCGACCACGACCCAGCGCACGTGGCCGAGCCATCGCTCTGCGGGCGCGAGGAACGCGGTGAACAGAAACAAGTAGGGCAGCCAGTACCGGCCGTCGATCCACAGCAAGCTGGAGAACAGGACATACAGCGGGTCTGTGGCGAGGTGGTGCAGGTTCGTGGATCGGTGAACCAGCACCGAGTGCAACTGCCGCCGGGTGAGTTCGTGCTGAAGGATTGTCGTGTACAGCAGCACGACGAGCCACACATAGGTCAGCGGCGCACTGGCGACGAATCGGCATGCGGTGATCAGCCACATCTTCAGGCGCGCGCCATCGGCTGCCTTTCCCACGGTGTCCACGATCGCACGCTTGAACACGCGCTCCAACCCTCCATTCGCTCGTACCGCTCTACAACTGTTTGAGTATTTTGGGACGATGACACTGCCCGGGATCGGTGCGCTGCCGCTGTCAGGGTTTCAGCATCCCGGGCTGGCCGTGCTCGCGGTCGTGCCGATCGGGTTGCTGTCGCTGTATCTGGTCGCGCAGATCCGCCAACGTCGCCGCGTGCGTCGGTTCACCGAGCCCGACCTTCTCGCCTCGGTGGTTCCTCGTCGGCCGCGCCGTTTGCGGCATCTGCCCATCGGCTTGGCGCTCGTCAGTCTGTCGCTGTTGGTCGTCGCGCTGGCCGGGCCGACACGTGATGCCCACATACCCCGCAACCGGGCCGTGATCATGCTTGTCATCGATGTGTCGCAGTCCATGCGCGCCACCGACGTTCGACCGACTCGACTGGACGCGGCGCGACAGGCGGCCGAAGAGTTCACGAAACGACTGACGCCCGGCATCAACCTCGGCCTGGTCTCGTTCGCGGGCACCGCGAACTTGCTTGTGCCGCCGACCCCGCAGCACGAGGCCACCCTTGCCGCGCTGCAGAATCTCCGCCCGGACAACAGCACAGCGACCGGCGAGGCGATCTTCACCGCGCTCGACGCCATCACCACCGCGGGGTCCGTGATGAGTGGCACCGAAACCCCGCCTCCCGCCCGCATCGTGTTGCTTTCCGACGGCGGCGAGAACAAGCCCGTCAACCCCAACAACCCCCGCGGCGCCTACACCGCGGCGCGTACGGCGAAAGACCATGGCGTGCCGATCTCGACCATCTCGTTCGGTACCAAATCGGGCTACGTCGAACTGAACGACCAGCGCATCCCCGTACCTGTGGAGACCGACGAGATGATCGAGATCGCGCGGTTGTCCGGCGGCCAAACCTACACGGCGACCGACATCGACCAACTCAACCGCAGCTACGCCGAGATCCAACAACAGATCGGCTACCAGACCGTGCAAGCACCGGCCACGGCCGGCTGGCTGCGGCTGGGGGTTCTGGCCGCCGCCTTCGCCGCGGCGCTGGCCCTGCTGATCAATCGACGCCTTCCGGTATAGCCGGATCAGCTCGGCAGCCTGCGATTGATCAGCACGGCGGCAAGGATCGACGCGGCCAGCGCGAGCGCGCCCAAGCGGATCCAGGCCTCGCTGGCGTCGCCACGAATGGTTTGGTAACCGATGTCCTGCTGCAGCGCCGCGTAGACGCTCTTCAGTTCGTCGAGGCTGCCCGCGTGGAACGCCTGACCTCCGGAGATCTCGGTGATCTTCTTCAGCGTGTCGTCGTCGACGGGAACGGGGAGTTGTTCGCCCTGGTAGTCGATGACGCCATAGGGCGTGCCGAACGAAATCGTCGATATCGCCACGCCCTGTTCCTTGGCGGCCTGTGCCGCCGGGAACGCGCCACCCGGATCGCCCGGGTCGGACGGGACGGTCTCCTTGCCGTCGGACTCCAGCACGATTCGCGCCGGGGGCGGCCCCTCGCCGCCTCCCATCACAGAGCCCACCGTCGCGATCGCCTGCAGTGCCGTGTTGATGCCCTCACCGGTTGCTGTGCGCGGACCGGCCTCCAGCGTGTCGATCGCGCGTTTGACCGCGTTCCGGTCTGTCGTCGGCGCCACCAGCAACGTCGCCTGCGATGCGAAGGCGACCAGCCCCAGATTGATCCCGGGCGTGAGCTCGTCGGCGAACTGCTTGCCGGCCTCCTTGGCGGCAGCCAACCGACTCGGCGCGACGTCGGTTGCCACCATCGACTCAGACACGTCGATCACCAGCATCACCACCGCGCGATTGCGCGGAACGCGCACATCATGCGTGGGACCGGCCATCGCCGTGGTCAGCAGGGCGAGTGCCGCGATGAGCAGCGCGACCGGGACGTGCCGCCAACGCCTTCTACGGTCGGCCGGCGCCACTTGCTCCAGCAGCTCCATGTTGGCGAACCGCATCACGCGCTTGTGGCGGGCGAACTGCACCGTCACATACCCAGCCACCAGCGCCGCGACCGCGAGCAAGAACAGGAAGAACCAGCCACTGGTAAAGCCGGACAGCGAAAGCGGTCCCAGCAGCGGCAGCGTCATCTGATCGGCAGTCCTCTCAACATCGGCAAGCCTGACTGGCACCGCCATTCACCAGTACAGCCCGGGATTTGTCACCAGTCAAACAGTTGTGCAATTGTTTGATGCTCTGTGAGGACAGCGGGAGGAAGGTAGGCGGTGACATCGTCGCCGTCGGATTGGAGTTCGTGTCGCGGGTGCTATTGGCGACAGGGTGTGGCGCGCTGATCGGACTGGAGCGCCAGGATCGATCACGGACGGCGGGGTTGCGCACGCACTCGCTGGTAGCAGCCCGCGCGGCAGCGTTTGTGCTCTTCGGCGAACAGGCTGGTGCACCGGCCGCACCGTTGCAGATCACAGCGTACGTGGTCTCTGCCGTCGGTTTCCTCGGTGGTGGAGTGATTCTGCGGCAAGGGTTTTCGGTGCAAGGTCTGAACACCGCCGCGACGTTGTGGTGCTCCGCGGCAGTAGGATGCCAGGCTGCGGGCGGCCATGTATTGCCGGCGTTGGCGCTGACCGGGATCGTGTTGATCATTCACACCGTCAGCGGTGCCGCCGGCGACGGGGCCACGGTGCAGCTGCGGGTTGAGGCACTGATAGAAGGCAATGCCGGTCCGCTACTGGATGGCCTGGTCGGCCGGCTCTCGCTCGAGCCGGGCGTTCGTGAGGTCAGCTGGCAGGCGGCAGACAACGACCCGTATGGCGACGATGATCTCGATGACCAGGCGTCGAGATGGCGGTGGCTGCGTAGGCGCCGCATTCCCCAGTGAGCGACACATGAACCGCACGTCCGAGCTGCTGTTGCTCGGCTTTGCCACCTTTATCACGACGATGGCGTTGGTTATTGTGACGGCAAATCAGCGGCAGCCATTCGGTACGGGCGTGCTCGTCTTCGCCGTTGCGTATCTGGCTCTGTTCGTCTGCGCGCATTTGGTGGTTCGGCGTTTCGCCCGGTCCGCCGATCCGCTGTTGCTCCCCGTCGTGGCGCTGCTCAACGGCCTGGGCCTGGTGATGATCTACCGTCTCGACCTCGCCGACGTCGGCCTGGCTGCGCGTAACGGGCATGGGCCCAGTGCGTACCAACAGATGCTTTGGACGCTGGCCGGTGTCGTCGCGTTCTGCCTTGTGGTGGTGTTCGTCCGCGACCATCGGCCGCTGGCCCGCTACGGATACGTCTGCGGTGCGGCCGGGTTGGTCTTGTTGGCGATCCCCGCCATGCTCCCGCGGTCGCTGTCGGAGCAGAACGGCGCCAAGATCTGGATCCGATTGCACGGTTTCTCCATTGAGCCGGCGGAGATCGCCAAGATCTTGCTGCTGATCTTCGTCGCGGCGGTCCTGGTGGCGAAGCGGCAGATGTTCACCACCGCCGGCACCCATTTCTTGGGCATGAATCTCCCGCGACCCCGCGATCTCGCACCGCTGCTGGCCGCGCTGGCGATCTCGATTGGAGTCATGGTCTTCGAAACCGACTTGGGTGCTGCGCTTTTGGTGTTCGCGTCGTTTCTGGCGATGGTCTATATCGCGACAGGAAGGATCAGCTGGGTCGGCATCGGGTTGCTGCTGTTCGCCGCTGCCAGCGTGGTGGCCTATCACCTGTTCGGCCATGTGCGGGTCCGGGTTCAAAACTGGATCGACCCGTTCGCCGACCCGGACGGTGCCGGATACCAGATGGTGCAGTCGATGTTCAGCTTCGCCACGGGCGGGGTCTTCGGCACCGGCCTGGGCAACGGTCAACCGGGCACCGTTCCCGTCGCTTCGTCGGATTTCATCATGGCGGCGTTCGGAGAGGAGCTGGGGCTCGTCGGCCTGGCCGCCGTGCTGATGCTGTACACGATCCTGATCATGCGCGGGCTGCGCACCGCGATCGTCGTGCGTGACAGCTTCGGCAAGCTGCTGAGCGCCGGCCTGGCATGCACATTGGCGATCCAGGTGTTCCTGGTCGTCGGCGGCGTCACCAAACTCATCCCGCAGACAGGCCTCACCACTCCGTGGATGTCCTACGGCGGTTCCTCGCTTCTCGCCAACTATGTGCTGCTTGCACTTTTGGTCCGCATTTCAGACGCCGCCCGTCGACCGGTTGGCAGGCCCGCGCCCGGCCAAACCCCCATCGCCGACGCGAGCACGCAGATGATCGAGCGCCGGTAGCGCCAGGATCGAAGCGGTTAGGCTGCTGCGGTGCACGGCCTGCTGATGGCGATCGAGGGCGTCGACGGCGCCGGCAAACGCACGCTGTGTCAAGGCCTGCGTACCGCATTCGAGGCCCACGGCAAATCGGTGGCCGCGCTGTCCTTCCCGCGTTACGGGCATTCGGTGGCCGCCGACCTGGCCGCTGAGGCGTTGCACGGCGAGCATGGCGACCTGGCGTCGTCGGTGTACGCGATGGCGGTGCTGTTCGCGCTCGACCGTGCCGGCGCGCGCGACGAGATGAATCACCTCCTGTTGGCTTACGACGTGCTGATCCTCGACCGGTACGTCGCATCGAACGCCGCCTACAGCGCCGCGCGGCTCAACCAGGACGCCTCGGGTGAGGTCGTCGAGTGGGTGCGCCACCTCGAATACGACCGGCTGCGATTGCCGCCGCCGGACCGGCAGGTGCTGCTCGACGTTCCCGCGGACCTGGCTGCCGACCGGGCCCGTCACCGCGAGGACACCGAATCCGCCCGCGCCCGTGACGCCTACGAGCGCGACGACGATCTGCAGCGACGCACAGGGCAGGTGTACGTGGGGTTGGCCGCCGCGGACTTCGGTGGACCGTGGCGAGTGGTCGGTGCGGACGTCGACGCGGCGGCGCTCGCGGGGTCGTTAGCCCGCTAGCCGCTCAAGAAGCCGCAACTCGCCCGTGTGGTAGCTCAGTTTTGTCGCGATCTGGTGACACCATGGACACCATGAGGCAAAGGATTCTGGTCGTAGACGACGACGCGTCGCTGGCCGAGATGCTCACCATCGTGCTGCGCGGGGAAGGCTTTGACACCGCGGTCATCGGCGACGGCACGCAAGCACTCACCGCGGTCCGCGAGCTGCGCCCGGATCTGGTGCTGCTGGACTTGATGCTGCCCGGCATGAACGGCATCGACGTGTGCCGCGTGCTGCGTGCCGACTCCGGGGTGCCGATCGTGATGCTCACCGCGAAGACGGACACCGTCGACGTCGTCTTGGGCTTGGAGTCGGGCGCCGACGACTACGTGATGAAGCCGTTCAAGCCGAAAGAGCTGGTCGCCCGGGTCCGAGCCCGGCTGCGACGCAACGAGGACGAACCCGCCGAGATGCTGTCGATCCACGATGTCGACATCGACGTGCCGGCCCACAAGGTCACCCGCCAGGGCGAGCAGATCTCGCTGACGCCGCTGGAATTCGACCTGCTGGTGGCGTTGGCGCGCAAACCACGCCAGGTGTTTACTCGTGATGTGCTGCTCGAACAGGTGTGGGGGTACCGGCACCCCGCCGACACCCGTTTGGTGAACGTGCATGTCCAGCGGCTGCGGGCCAAGGTTGAGAAAGACCCGGAGAACCCGCAGGTGGTGTTGACTGTTCGAGGAGTGGGATACAAGGCCGGACCTCCGTGATCTGGGGCTCGAGGCGGCGCATTCACCGGCGTTCTGCTCCTCTGCTGCGCGGGATGAGTGCGTTGAGTCGAGCCATGGGTCTCCTCTGGCGCCGTTCGCTGCAGTTGCGCGTGGTGGCCCTGACACTGGGGCTGTCGCTGGTCGTGATCATGGTTCTCGGCTTCGTGCTGACCAGTCAGATCACCGACCGGGTGCTCGAGGCCAAAGTCCGTGCCGCCACCGAGGAAATCGAGCGGGCCCGCACCACGGTCAGCGGCATCATCGGCGGTGAGGAGACCCGCTCGCTCGACAGCAGCCTGCAGCTGGCCCGCAACACACTGACCGACCGCAAGACCGACCCGACCGCCGGGGGCGGGCTGGCCGGCACATTCGACGCGGTGCTCGTGGTGCCCGGTGACGGTCCGCGCGCGGCGACGTCGGCGGGCCCGGTGGAGCAGATCCCGGGATCGTTGCGCGACTTCGTCAAGGCCGGCCAGGTCAGCTATCAATACGCCACCGTCCACGCCGACGGATTTTCCGGCCCGGCGTTGATCATCGGCAGCCCGACGACCGGGCCTGTCCCCGCCCAGCTGTACCTGATCTTCCCGCTCAACAGCGAGGAGAGCACGATCACGCTGGTTCGCGGCACGATGCTGACCGGCGGTGTGGTGCTGCTCGGCCTGCTCGCTGCGATCGCCCTACTGGTGGCGCGGCAGATCGTGCTGCCGGTGCGATCGGCGTCGCGGATCGCCGAGCGGTTCGCCGAAGGACACCTGACCGAGCGGATGCCGGTGCGCGGCGAGGATGACATGGCCCGGCTGGCGGTGTCGTTCAACGACATGGCCGAAAGCCTGTCGCGGCAGATCACTCAGCTGGAAGAGTTCGGCAATCTGCAGCGTCGTTTCACCTCCGACGTCAGCCACGAGCTGCGCACACCGTTAACCACGGTGCGGATGGCCGCAGACCTGATCTACGACCACAGCGAGGATCTCGACCCGGCGCTGCGCCGCTCCACGGAGCTGATGGTCAACGAGTTGGACCGCTTCGAGGCGCTGCTCAACGACCTGCTCGAGATCTCGCGGCACGACGCCGGTGTGGCGGAGCTGTCCGTCGAGTCGGTGGACCTGCGGACCACCGTCCGCAGCGCCCTGGACAACGTGGGTCACCTCGCCGACGACGCCGGCATCAAGCTGAAGGTCGACCTGCCCGATGAGGAAGTGATCGCCGAGGTCGACGCGCGTCGTGTCGAGCGGATCCTGCGCAACCTGATCGCCAATGCGATCGACCATGCCGAGCACAAGCCGGTCCAGATCAAGATGGCCTACGACGTCGACAGCGTCGCGGTCACGGTCCGTGACCACGGAGTCGGCCTGCGCCCGGGCGAGGAGAAGCTGGTGTTCAGCCGGTTCTGGCGGTCCGACCCGTCGCGGGTGCGGCGCTCTGGCGGCACGGGACTGGGCCTGGCCATCAGCATCGAGGACGCGCGACTGCACCAGGGCCGGCTGGAGGCGTGGGGTGAACCTGGCAAGGGCGCCTGCTTCCGGCTGACGCTGCCCCTGGTCCGCGGCCACAAGGTCACCACGAGCCCGCTGCCGTTGAAGCCCGTCGCGCCGGAGCGCAAGGATCGGCGGTCGGTCCGCCAGCGGGAGCCGGCCGGGGAGAGCGTATGAGACGCATCGCGGCGTTGCTGACCGCGGTGCTGATGGTTGTGTTGCCGACCGGCTGCGCCGGGGTGCCGACATCGTCGGCGCCGCAGGCGATCGGGACCGTCGAACGTCCGCCCGCACCCAGCCTGCCGGAGCCCTCGCCGGGCATGGATCCCGACGTGCTGCTGCGTGAATTCCTCAAGGCGACAGCCGATCCCGCGAATCGGCATCTCGCCGCCAGGCAGTTTCTCACTGAGCCGGCGTCGCGCGGCTGGGACGACGCGGGCAGCGCGTTGTTGATCGACAACGTGGTGTTCGTCGAAACACGAACCGCTGTTCGGGTTTCGGTGACCATGCGCGCCGACATCCTGGGCTCGCTGTCCGACATGGGTGTGTTCGAAACCGCCGCAGGCGCGCTGCCCGATCCCGGCCCGATAGAGCTCGTGAAAACGCCCGGAGGATGGCGCATCGACAAGCTGCCCAACGGAGTCTTCCTGGACTGGCAACAGTTTCAGGAGACCTACAAGCGGCACAACCTCTACTTCGCCGACCCGACCGGCAAGACCGTCGTCCCCGATCCCCGCTACGTTGCGGTGTCCGACCCCGACCAGCTGCCCACCGAACTGGTCAGCAAGCTGATCGCCGGCCCGCGCCCGGAGCTGGCCAACTCGGTGCGCAACATGCTTGGGCCACCGCTGCGGCTGCGGGGGCCGGTCACCCGTGCCGACGGCGGCAAGACAGGCATCGGCCGGGGCTATGGCGGCGCCCGCGTCGATCTGGAGAACCTGACGACCACCGATCCGCACAGTCGGCAACTGCTTGCGGCGCAAATTATTTGGACGTTCGCCCGGGCCGGCATCACGGGCCCGTACGTGATCAACGCCGACGGGGCGGCGCTGGATGACCGGTTCGCCGACGGGTGGGAAGCCCACGACGTCGCGGCCACCGACCCGGGCGCGGCCGATGGCGCCGCGGCGGGCGTGCACGCGCTGGTCGGTGGGTCACTGGTGTCGGTCGACGGGCAGAACGCGCCGCGGGTTCCCGGCTCGTTCGGGCAGATGCCCAACCAGCAGTCGGCGGCGCTGTCGCGCAGCGGGCGCGACGTGGCCTCGGTGGTCACGCTGCGCGGCGGGCAGCCCGATGCCGCGTCGTCGCTGTGGGTCGGGCCCAACGGCGGTGACGCGGTGGAGGCGACTGACGGGCATACGATTTCGCGGCCGTCGTGGGCTCTGGACGACGCGGTGTGGGTCGTAGTGGACGGAATCAACGTCGTGCGGGTGATCCAGGAAGCGGCGTCGGGCCAGCCCGCGCGGCTACCGGTCGACGCGACCGCGGTGGCGACAAAGTTTCCGGGCCCGATCACCGAGCTTCAGTTGTCCCGCGACGGCGCCGAGGCGGCGATGGTGATCGGCGGCCAGGTGGTCCTCGCGACCGCCGAGCAGACCCCGGGCGGCGAATATGCGCTGACATATCCGCGGCGGCTGGGTTACGGGCTGGGCAACTCGGCCGTCTCGCTGTCGTGGCGCACCGGCGACGACATCGTCGTCAGCCGCAACGACCCGCGGCACCCCGTGTCGTACGTCAACCTGGACGGGGTCAACTCCGACGGGCCGAGCGGCAACCTGGCGGTGCCGGTCGGAACCGTGGCGGCCAACCCGTCGACCGTCTATGTCGCCGACCAGCGCGGCGTCATGCAACTGTCGGGCACGGGAGCCGAAGAGAACCAGACGTGGATCGGCGTTCCGCCGCTGATGGTGGCCGGTGCGGTGCCCGTGCTGTCGGGGTGACGTCGAAGGCAATTACCGCGGCATCAAACCGTCGTGAAGAACTGGCAACAGGTCTGCCAAATAGGTGGCACGCAGTGGTGAACACGGACTACCGTCGGGGCCAAGAACCCGTGAACACTTCACGGCGGCGGCCCACTCTTTGATGGGGCGCTTACCGCCTCGCAGCGACAGGAGGTGAGCCTTCGACATCTGGCCCCGGGGGAGCAGGTTGTCCAAATAACCAGCAGCCCGCAGCCCGGCGGCGCATCCCGGCAAACCGACTCCGCAGAGAAACGAGTTGTCTACATGTCAAGCCGATCCGTGGACTCCGACCAGGTTCTCGCCGACGCCGGCGAGGAGGTCGAACCGATGCCGAAAGCCGAGGTCGTGGTCAAGGGCCGCAACGTCGAGATTCCCGACCACTACCGCGTCTACGTTTCGCAGAAGCTCGCCCGCCTCGAGCGGTTCGACCGGACGATCTACCTGTTCGACGTCGAGCTCGAGCACGAACGCAACCGTCGCCAGCGCAAGAACTGTCAGCACGTGGAGATCACCGCGCGCGGCCGCGGCCCGGTGGTTCGCGGCGAGGCCTGCGCCGACAGCTTCTATGCGGCGTTCGAATCCGCGACATGCAAACTCGAGAGCCGGCTGAGGCGCAGCAAGGACCGGCGCAAGGTCCACTATGGCGACAAGACGCCGGTCTCGCTGGCCGAGGCCACGGCCACCGCATCGGCGGCCGACGCGGCCGAAGCGTTCAAGGTCGACCGGAACCCGCAGCCGCCCGTAGACGGCGCGACGGTCGAGGAACACGAGCCGGGCCGAATCGTGCGGACCAAGGAGCACCCTGCCAAGCCGATGACGGTCGACGACGCCCTCTACGAGATGGAGCTGGTCGGCCACGACTTCTTCCTGTTCCACGACAAGGACAGCGACAAGGCCTGCGTGGTCTACCGACGGCACGCCTACGACTACGGTTTAATCCGGCTCTCCTGAGCCGGGTGGTTTAATCGGGCTCTCCTGAGCCGCGCCGACGGGCGCATGGCCGGTGAGTTCAGCCGGCCAGGTCGGCCGGTCACCTAGGATGGTGGCCACCGACGATTTCAATCAACAGGGGATATTGCCGTGCTGTCGAAGTTGCTGCGCCTTGGTGAAGGTCGCATCGTCAAGCGCCTTGCGCGCGTCGCCGACTATGTCAGCACGATGTCCGACGACGTCGCGAAGCTGACCGACGCCGAGCTGCGCGCCAAGACCGACGAGTTCAAGAAGCGCCACGCCGATGGTGAAAGCCTCGACGACCTGCTGCCCGAGACGTTCGCGGTGGCCCGCGAGGCGGCCTGGCGGGTGCTGGACCAGCGTCCTTTCGATGTCCAGGTGATGGGCGCGGCGGCGCTGCACTTCGGGAACGTCGCCGAGATGAAGACCGGTGAGGGCAAGACGCTGACCTCCGTGTTGCCGTCGTACCTCAACGCGATCGGCGGCAAGGGTGTGCACGTCGTCACCGTCAACGACTATCTGGCCAAACGCGACAGCGAGTGGATGGGCCGTGTGCACCGGTTCCTCGGCCTCGACGTCGGCGTGATCCTGGCCGGCATGACGCCCGACGAGCGCCGCGTCGCCTACAACGCCGACATCACCTACGGCACCAACAACGAGTTCGGCTTCGACTACCTGCGCGACAACATGGCCCACTCGCTGGAGGACCTCGTGCAGCGCGGCCACTCCTACGCGATCGTCGACGAGGTCGACTCCATCCTGATCGACGAGGCCCGCACCCCGCTGATCATCTCCGGGCCGGCCGACGGCGCGTCGAACTGGTACACCGAGTTCGCACGGCTCGCGCCGCTGATGGAGAAGGACCTCCACTACGAGGTCGACCTGCGCAAGCGGACCATCGGGGTGCACGAAGTCGGCGTGGAGTTCGTCGAGGACCAGATCGGCATCGACAACCTGTACGAGGCCGCCAACTCGCCGCTGGTCAGCTACCTCAACAATGCGCTGAAGGCCAAGGAGCTGTTCCAGCGCGACAAGGACTACATCGTCCGCAACGGCGAGGTGCTGATCGTCGACGAGTTCACCGGCCGCGTGCTGATCGGGCGCCGCTACAACGAGGGCATGCACCAGGCCATCGAGGCCAAGGAGCACGTCGAGATAAAGGCCGAGAACCAGACACTGGCCACGATCACGTTGCAGAACTACTTCCGGCTCTACGAAAAGCTGGCCGGCATGACCGGCACCGCGCAGACCGAGGCGGCCGAGCTGCACGAGATCTACAAGCTCGGTGTGGTGACGATCCCGACCAACAAGCCGATGATCCGCACCGATCAGTCCGACCTGATCTACAAGACCGAGGAAGCAAAGTACATCGCCGTCGTCGACGACGTCACCGAGCGGTACGAGAAGGGCCAGCCGGTGCTGATCGGCACGACGAGCGTCGAGAAGTCGGAGTATCTGTCGCGTCAGTTCCAGAAGCGGCGCGTCCCGCACAACGTGCTGAACGCCAAGTACCACGAGCAGGAGGCCGGCATCATCGCCGAGGCGGGCCGCTCCGGTGCGATCACCGTCGCCACCAACATGGCCGGCCGCGGCACGGACATCGTGCTCGGCGGCAACGTCGACTTCCTCACCGACAAGCGGCTACGCGCGCGTGGCCTCGACCCGGTCGAGACGGCCGACAAATACGAAGAGGCCTGGCACGAGGAGCTGCCGAAGGTCAAGTCGGAGGCGGCCGAGGAGGCCGAAGAGGTCATCGACGCGGGTGGGCTGTACGTGCTCGGCACCGAGCGCCACGAGTCGCGCCGCATCGACAACCAGCTACGCGGCCGGTCCGGTCGCCAGGGCGACCCGGGCGAGTCGCGGTTCTACCTGTCACTGGGCGACGAGCTGATGCGGCGGTTCAACGGCGCGACGCTGGAGTCGCTGCTGACGCGGCTGAACCTGCCCGATGACGTGCCGATCGAGGCCAAGATGGTCACCCGCGCGATCAAGAGCGCGCAGACGCAGGTCGAGCAGCAGAACTTCGAGGTCCGCAAGAACGTCCTCAAGTACGACGAGGTGATGAACCAGCAGCGCAAGGTTATCTACGCCGAGCGCCGCCGCATCCTCGAGGGCGAGAACGTCAAGGAGCAGGCGCTGGAGATGGTCCGCGACGTGATCTCCGCCTACGTCAACGGCGCCACCGCCGAGGGTTACGCCGAGGACTGGGACCTGGCCTCGCTATGGACCGCGCTCAAGACGCTGTACCCGGTGGGCATCGACTACCGCACGCTGACGCATCACGACGAGGAATCCGACCGCGACGACCTCACCCGCGAGGAACTGCTCGACGAGCTCGTCGAGGACGCCGAGAAGGCCTACGCCAGGCGAGAGGCTCAGATCGAGGAGCTGGCCGGCGAGGGCGCGATGCGGCAGCTCGAGCGCAACGTGCTGCTCAACGTCATCGACCGCAAATGGCGTGAGCACCTCTATGAGATGGACTATCTCAAGGAGGGCATCGGACTGCGGGCGATGGCGCAGCGTGACCCGCTGGTGGAGTACCAGCGCGAGGGCTACGACATGTTCGTCGGCATGCTCGAGGGGCTGAAAGAGGAGTCGGTCGGCTTCCTGTTCAACGTTGCCGTGGAGCCGGCTCCCGCCCCGGCGGTAGCACCGGTCGCGACACCGGATGGGTTGGCCGAGTTCGCCGCCGCCGCGGCGGCCCAGGCCACCGAGCGCACAGCCGCCGCGGCGCAGCCGAACTCGGGTGGACGGCACTCATTGCCAGAAGACGCCGCGCAACAAGCGTTTTGGGCCAAGAGCCTGGACGGCGACGACGATAAGCGGGCGTCGGCGCTCACCTACAGCGGCCCATCGGAGGACGGCTCTGCCCAGGTGCAGCGGCGCAATGGCGGCGGGTCCGAGCCCGCCGGCGTGCCCGCAGGGGCCACTCGCCGCGAGCGTCGCGAGGCCGCCCGCCGCCAGGGCCGCGGCCCGAAGCCGCCGAAGTCGGTGCGGCGGGGCTAGCCGCCCGGCTCGAGCAACTGCGCGATGCGCTCCAGCGTCGCGCGCATGCCGTCCTGGGCCTGCTTGGGCACCGAGCCCATCTTGAGCAGCGGTCGCTGCCGGTCCCGTGACACATCCCAGGTCTCGCGGACCAGTGTGCCGCCAGGGTCGGCGGGCGTCAGCTCGTAGCGCCAGACCCGGCCGCCCAGCAAACCGCGTAAAGCCGTGGGCTGCCAGGCGATGCGGCTGTCCTTTTCGAATTCGACGACCTCGTTGTGCATCGTGTAGGGCAGAAAGAAGGTTTCGGGTCGGCCGTGCATCCTCATGGAGAACACCGACCCCAGCGACAGCGGAATCGACTCGGCGGTGGTGTGGTCCACCGTCCCGGATCCGTCGATCGTGGCGTGCTTCCCGGCGTCGGCCAGCAGTGCGAAGATCTCGTCGGCCGGTGCATTGATCACGCGTTCGACGCTGACAGTGTTGCCTTCCACGGCTCACAGGCTAGCCAATCTCGAGCGCCATGCGGTGCCATCTTCGGTGATCCCGTACTGTGCGGCGCGCGACCCGACCGGCGATCGCGTGCATTCACCCGCCGCGGGTGATCCCACACCCCGACGGCGATACGACCCGAGATGTGCCAACGCCTCGATCTGCCGCTACGGTGGCGGATGCGTTGAGCGAGGGGAAGGTTGCGCCGCGATGGTGACTAGATGGTGACTAGATTGTCCGCATCGGACGCGGCCTTCTACACCCTGGAGGAGACCGCGACCCCGATGTACGTCGGGTCGCTGTCGATCCTGCGTCGCCCCCGCGCCGGGCTGAGCTACGAGAGCCTTCTCACGACGGTCGAGAAGCGGTTGCCGCAGATCCCGCGCTACCGGCAGAAGGTCCGCGAGGTCACGCTGGGCCTGGCCCGGCCCGTGTGGGTCGATGATCGCGACTTCGACATCACCTACCACATCCGCAGTTCCGCGCTGCCGTCACCGGGAACAGACGACCAGCTGCACGACCTGATCGCCCGGCTCGCCTCCCACCCGCTGGACCGGACGCGGCCGCTGTGGGAGATGTACCTGGTCGAGGGCTTGGCCAGGAACCGGGTCGCGATCTACACCAAGTCGCACCAGGCGCTCGTCAACGGGATGACCGCGCTGGAGGTCGGGCACGTGATCGCCGACCGCGCCCAGCGCTCACCGGATTTCGGCGAGGACATCTGGATTCCGGCACGGGAACCCAGCAACACGGAGTTGGTGGCCGGCGCGATCGGCGAATGGATCGTCCGCCCCACAACGCAGCTGGCGGCGGTCCGATCGGCGGTCGCCGACATCGCGACCAATGCTGGCTACCTCGCCGACATCGGCCGCTCCGCCGCGCACACGGCCCGCACGATCATCCGCGGCACGGCCCCGAGCAGCCCGTTGAACGCCACCGTGTCGCGCAATCGGCGGTTCAGCGTGGCCAGCGCTCCCCTGGAGCACTACCGCCAATTGCGGTCCCGCTACGCCTGCGACGTCAACGACGTCGTGCTCGCGGTGGTGGCGGGGGCTCTGCGCAACTGGCTGCTCTCGCGCGGCGAACCCGTCACACCCACGTCGACGGTGCGGGCGATGGCGCCGATGTCGGTGTATCCGGAGGCCGATCTGGACACCAACGCCGGGCCGGGTCAGGCGATCAGTGAGGTGTCGCCTTTTCTGGTCAACCTCCCGGTCGGCGAGGGCAATGCGGTGGTGCGGTTGTCGCAGATCGCGCACGCGACCGAGTCGCACCCCACCCCGACGCGGGTGGACGCGCGCACCATCGTCACGCTGTCCGGCTTCGCCCCTCCGACCCTGCACGCGATGGGCATCCGCGTGGCGACGACGTACTCGGCCCGGGTTTTCAACCTGCTGATGACCAACGTTCCGGGGCCGCAGTCGCAGATGTACGTCGCAGGCGCGAAACTACTCGAGACGTATGCCGTGCCGCCGTTGTTGTACAACCAGGTGCTGGCCATCGGCGCGACCTCTTATTGCGGGAATGTGTATTACGGCATCAACGCCGACCGCGACGCGATGAGCGACGTGGATGTGTTCCCGACACTGCTGCGCGAATCGCTCGAGGAGCTGCTGGAGGCCGCGCAGTAGCGCATAGCAGTAAGATTCGGCAGTGGGCAAGGACACTCCGGGGAAGGCCGCCAAGGCGAAGAAGCCGCGGCGACGCAAGGTCCCCAACGACATCTACGAAGCCGAATTGTTCCGTCTGCAAGCGGAATTCGTGAAGCTGCAGGAGTGGACCCGGCACACCGCTGCCCGGATCGTGATCGTGTTCGAGGGCCGTGACGCGGCCGGCAAAGGCGGCACGATCAACCGGATCACCGAATACCTCAGCCCTCGCGTCGCGCGCATCGCGGCGCTGCCCATGCCGACCGACCGCGAACGCGGCCAGTGGTACTTCCAGCGCTACATCGCGCACCTGCCGGCCAAAGGCGAGATCGTGCTGTTCGACCGGTCGTGGTACAACCGGGCCGGTGTTGAAAAGGTGATGGGATTCTGTACGCCGCAAGAGCATTCGCTGTTCTTGCGGCAGACACCGATCTTCGAGCAGATGCTGATCGACGACGGCATCCTGCTGCGCAAATACTGGTTCTCGGTATCCGACAACGAGCAGCTGCGACGGTTTCGGTCGCGGCTCAACGATCCGGTGCGGCAGTGGAAACTAAGCCCGATGGACCTGGAGTCGGTGTACCGATGGGATGACTACTCGCGGGCGCGCGATGAGATGATGGTGCACACCGACACCCCGATAAGCCCGTGGTACGTCGTCGAATCCGACGTCAAAAAGCATGCGCGATTGAACATGATGGCGCATCTGCTGTCGACGATCGACTACCACGATGCGCCGCGGCCGGACGTGGAGCTTCCGCGGCGGCCGGTGCACTCGGGCAACTACCGCAGGCCGCCGCGTGAGTTGTACAACTACGTCGACGACTACGTCGCGGAGTTGCTCGGCGACCCGGAGCTGACGTCGTAATGCGGGTCTACATTCCGGTGACGCTGACCATGCTGCAGCGACTGGTCGCCGACCGCATGCTGCACGCCGTGAACGGCACCGCTTTCGCGGTCACCCCGAGGCTGCGGGAGGCCTACGCCGAGGGCGACGACGACGAGCTTGCCGACGTGGCGCTTCGCGACGCGGCGCTGGCATCGTTGCGGCTGCTGGGTGGCGAGGATCCCGACAAACTGCCCCGGCGGCGCGCCGTGCTGGTGGCCGACGTCGACGACGCGACGCCGCGCCCCGACCTCGACGATGCCGTGGTGCGGCTAGCCCGGCCGGTGCCCTTTGACCGGGTGATCTGCGCGCACGTCGACAACGCGGACGCCGAATCCGCGGTGGCCGCCGCGATCGATGCGATCGACGCCGCCGACCTGGGCGACGAGGACGCCGACCTCGTCGTGGGTGACGCGGAGGACCATGACCTGGCGTGGTACGCGCCGCAGGAGCTGCCATTTCTGTTGGAGCTTCTCTGACCAGGCGGCTTGTTACGCCACCGTAGGTTACGGTACCGTAGGTTCTAATGGACGGACTTACGGGACGGACTGACGGAGAGTGATGGGTTCGAAAATCCGCAAGCCCATCGCGGTCGTCGCCGAGACGCGCCGACGGACGGTGAAGGGGACCGCCGGGAAGCACCCGGTCTGGAAGACGCTGCGCGCGGTGGCCGGCCAGATCACGACGCCGTTGTTGCCTGACGACTATCTGCAGCTGGCCAACCCGCTGTGGTCGGCACGGGAACTGCGGGGCCGCGTGCTGGAGGTGCGCCGCGAGACCACCGACTCAGCCACGTTGGTGATCAAGCCTGGCTGGGGGTTCGAATTCAATTACCAGCCCGGCCAGTACATCGGGATCGGGCTGCTGGTAAACGGGCGATGGCGGTGGCGGTCGTACTCGCTCACGTCGAGTCCGCTGACCGGCAATCGGACGATCACTATCACCGTGAAGGCAATGCCCGAGGGATTCCTGTCGACCCACCTGGTCGGCGGCGTCGCGCCGGGCACGATCGTGCGGCTGGCCGCGCCGCAGGGCAATTTCGTGATGCCCGATCCCGCGCCGGCGTCGGTGCTGTTCCTCACGGGTGGTTCCGGCATCACCCCAGTGATGTCGATGCTGCGCACCATGGCCCGCCGCGGCCAGGTCATCGATGTCGTGCACGTGCATTCGGCCCCGACCGAATACGACGCAATGTTCGCCGGCGAGTTGGCCGAGCTCGTGCGCAGGTATCCGGGTTACCGGCTGAAATTGCGCTTCACCCGAGCCGAGGGGCGGCTGGATATGGCCACGCTCGGCGATGAGGTGCCGGACTGGCGTGATCGCCAGGCGTGGGCGTGCGGCCCCGAGGGCTTGCTCACCGCGGCCGAACGGGTGTGGGCCGATGCGCGCATCGCCGGGCAGTTGCATCTCGAGCGGTTCGCGGCCTCGCGCGCCGCGGCACATGGTGCGGGCGGCACCGTGACATTCGCGCGCAGCGGTAAAGCGGTGGCCGCTGACGCTGCGACATCGCTGATGGACGCTGGCGAAAACGCCGGTGTGCAAATGCCTTTCGGCTGCCGAATGGGCATCTGCCAGTCCTGTGTCGTCGGCCTGCTCGATGGCTACGTCCGCGACCTGCGCACCGGCGCCGAGCACGAGCCGGGAACGCGGGTGCAGACGTGCATCTCGGCGGCGTCCGGAGACTGCGTGCTGGACGTTTGATCTTTACTGACAGGTAACCTACTGGATCGTAGGTTACGCTAACGTAGGTTACGACCGAGAGGAGGCACGATGGCGATTTCTGACGTCGAGGCATTTGCGCACCTGACCGATGCCGACATAGAGAACCTGGCCGTTGAGCTTGATGCGATCCGCCAGGACATCGAGGACTCCCGTGGTGAGCGCGACGCGCGCTACATTCGCCGCACCATTGCGGCGCAGCGCGCGCTGGAGGTCGCGGGCCGGGTGGTGCTGGCGGCGAGCTCCAAACGGTCGGCCTGGTGGGCCGGGACCGTGACGCTGGGCGTGGCGAAGATCGTTGAGAACATGGAGATCGGCCACAACGTCATGCACGGCCAGTGGGATTGGATGAATGATCCCGAGATCCACTCGTCGACGTGGGAGTGGGACATGAGTGGGGCGTCCAAACACTGGCGGTTCACCCACAACTTCCAGCATCACAAGTACACGAACATTCTCGGCATGGACGACGACGTGGGCTACGGCATGCTGCGCGTGACCCGCGATCAGCGCTGGAAGAAGTACAACGTCGGCAACCTGTTGTTCAACACCGTCCTCGCGCTCGGCTTCGAGTGGGGAGTCGGGTTGCAGCACTTGGAACTTGGAAAGATGTTCAAGGGTCGCGACAACCGCGCGGCGACGCTGGTACGGGTGCGTGAGTTCTCGACGAAGGCGGGGCACCAGGTCTTCAAGGATTACGTCGCGTTCCCGGCGGTGACCTCGCTGTCGCCCGCGGCGACCTACAAGTCCACACTCAAGGCCAACGTGCTGGCCAACATCATCCGCAATGTGTGGTCCAACGCCGTGATCTTCTGCGGCCACTTCCCTGACGGCGCAGAGAAGTTCACCAAGACCGACATGGTCGGCGAGACGAAAGGTCAGTGGTACCTGCGCCAGATGCTGGGCAGCGCCAACTTCGACGCCCGCCCGGCGATGCGGTTCATGAGTGGCAACCTCTGCCACCAGATCGAGCATCACCTGTACCCGGACCTGCCCAGCAACCGGCTTGCCGAGATTGGGGTGCGGGTTCGCCAGGTCTGCGACAAGTACGACCTGCCCTACACGTCGGGCTCGTTTTTGTTGCAGTACGGCAAGACGTGGCGGACGATCGCCAAGCTGTCGCTGCCGAACACCTACCTGTCCGATACCGCCGACGATGCACCGGAAACCCGCAGCGAAAAGATGTTCGCCGAGCTGGAGCCGGGCTTCGCGCACACCGACCCGGCGACCGGGCGACGCCGCGGGCTCAAGACGGCGATAGCGACCGTGCGAGGGTGGCGCCACAACCGCCGGGCGAAGCGGGGGAGGGCCGCCTGATCAGGTGGTGGGTGCAGCGCCGAGCACCCGTTGCAGATCCGGTTTCATCTGCTGCAGCTGCTGACCCCAGTAGCCCCAGCTGTGGGTGCCGCCGGGCGGGAAGTTGAACACCCCGGTCTTGCCGCCGTCGGCGAGGTAGGCATCGCGGAAGGCCAGGTTGCCGCCGATCGCGAATCCCTCCAGGAAGCCCAGCCCCGCGACGGGCGCGGAGTTGGGATGGGTCACGTCGACGTCGGTCGGGGTGCCGTTGCCGCAGTACACCCAGATCCGCGTGTTGTTCGCGACGAGCCTGGCGACGTTGACGGTCGGGTCGTTGCGCGCCCAGGCCGGGTCGCCGGGCGGTCCCCACATCGCGTTGGGGTCGAAGCCGCCGTCATAGTGCATCGCGATGCTGACCAGCCCCGGCCACTGCCCCTGGGAGAGGTTCAAAAAGCCTGACAGCGATCCGGCGTAGATGAACTCCTGCGAGTGATAAATCGCCAGCACCA
This sequence comes from uncultured Actinomycetota bacterium, assembly GCA_963811535.1. Classification (GTDB taxonomy): domain Bacteria; phylum Actinomycetota; class Actinomycetes; order Mycobacteriales; family Mycobacteriaceae; genus Mycobacterium. The sequence continues at coordinate 76,040 of CAWERF010000008.1, forward strand.
GTGCGGACGAGCCACCCATCGACAGGCCGACGACGGCGTTGCCGTTCGGTGCGACGTTCTTGTTGGCCTGAAGCCACGTCGGCAATTCCTGGGTCAGGAACGTCTCCCACTTGTAGGTGTAGGTCTGGCCGTTGCCCACCGCCGGCCGATACCAGTCGCTGTAGAAGCTCGACATCCCGCCGACCGGCATCACGATCGAGAGCCCCGAGCCGTGATACCAGTCGAACGCCGCGGTGTTGCGGTCCCAGCCGTTGAAGTCCTCCGCCGCCTCCATGCTGTCCAGGAGGTACAACGCGTGTGAGTCGGCACCCCCGCCTTCGAACTCGACACGAATGTTGCGGCCCATCGACGGCGACGGGACGTCGACGTATTCGACCGGCGCGCTCTGACTGAATGCCCCGGCAGTCGCCAAACCCCCTGTGCCGCTGACCAAGCCGGGCACTGCTGTCGCCGCCACGACGGCGACTGCGAGCCGGCGCACCCCTGAAATCTTTGCTATGGACGCCATCTTTGCCCCCAAACCGATCGTCGTTGATCGGCTTGTACGGACAATACGCGGGCCACCCGTGCGGGTCTAGTTTGCCAGCGTTCTGACTCGTCAGCTCGCGTCGAAGCCGTCGGGCGGTTATTCGTCGTCTTTCTGCCTGAGATACCGCACTGGGTGGTGGTACCCGTTGGTTCTGGGTTTGCCGTCGTCCAGGTGGGGTGGTGGTATCCATTCGGTGGTACCGTCGCAGCGTTTTCGGGCTTTCCAGTCCTTGTCGAGCAGCTTGTGGTGTAGCCCGCAGGCAAATGTCAGGTTGTCGATGTCGGTGCGCCGGCTAAACGCCCACTCGTCGACGTGATGTACCTCGGCGAGATATCCCGGTACGTCACATCCCGGGAATGTGCAGCCACGGTCATTGGCGCGACTGCGGGGGTCGGATACTGGTTTGACTGTTCTCGCTGACCTGGCCGCGACCTGACCAGCGATCTGACCGAAACGGGCGCTGACGCGCTGGGGCAACCGTGATGTTGGCATGTCCCGAAAGTCCGCGATACCGTTGTGGTGAGTAGCAACGAACCGGGGCCACCAGCCGGTCGAGCCGGAACGACACAGCCCGCAGTTGAGGGGGCCACTGGAAGCCAGGCGGGACGATTTCCGAACGCTCCTGCGGGCAGTTGGCACACGCGCGAATTGGTACGCGCGTGAAGTTGTACGACTGCCTTAAACGCAGCGTTTCGGGTCCAGCAGCTTGACGCTCCCCCGTTCCCCTCACCCTTGTGAAGGCTGTACCAATGTCTCGTGCTATGTCCCCAACGAAACACGTTGCCGCTCCGCCCGTCTCGCGCGCAGTGAGCATCGCCGAATTCGCCGAAATCAACGGCGTCAGTGAATCTCTTATCCGCCGTGCGGTCGGCAACGGCACGATCCCCAGTTACCGCGTGGGCGGGCCAGTCCTTCCACAGCCACACGCGGGTAAGCTGACCCGCATAGACCGGGTCGTGCTCTAAGTACCACTTGCAAATGCGTTCAAATTGTTTGCCGCGTCGATCCCGGTCGGGATCTAACTCGCGTAGGAGATCAGCGAGCGCGGCCACGATGAAGCTCATAGCTTTTAGTCGGAGGGTGCGGTGCGCAGAAAACCGAAACGATGGCCGTCATTCTCTGCGCTCCTACTGACCCGATGGGCCGCCTGCACCGTGCCTTTACATTGCGCTGGCCCGCCTGGCCACTGACAGGGCACTTAGGCCCTTTGCTGCCAGGCCGTAATGCCCGAGTCGGCGGATAATTCACTCAATTGCTCGCAGTCGGCGAGCCGGTTCGCTGCACCGATGGCCGGTGGATGATCCGGCCACCCCAGCACTGCCCGCGCGGGCACCGGTTCGCGCCGGGCCGGGTGCTCGTCGGTCACGTGCCATGCGGCTGTGGTCAGCGACAGGGCGGGGCTGCACCGGCATAACCGCAGTAGCTGGTTTGCCCGTCGGTGATGCGGCTGGTTGCTTATGGTTAGCCGGTGGAGGGCACTCCGTTCGGGCGCTACCGCCTGATCGCGTTGTTGGGCCGCGGCGGCATGGGCGAAGTGTGGCGCGCGCATGACACGGCGCCCAACAACCGCACGGTGGCGATCAAACTGTTGCCGCCCCATTTGGCTGAGGACGACACGTTCGTGCAGCGGTTCCGCCGGGAAGCCGATGCGATGGTTCGCCGAAATCACCATGAAGCTGATCCGGCGCGGGGTGCACCACTCGGTCAAACACCTCGCCGCCGACATCACCCGCTGGGCTGACAACTGGAACGCCAACCCAAAACCCTACGTATGGACCAAAACCGCCGACGATATCCTCGAATCACTCGCCACATATTGTCAGCGAATTTCTGACTCACAACACTAGGTTCAGAATGCCGAGTGGTGACAGCGACGAAGTTCGGTGCGGTATCAACAAGACCGTTCTAGGCTGAGCAGCAGAGCAAAGTTACTAAGAGGTGCTGCGGTGAAACTACCACTCACTAAAGGCCTAAAGCGCCACTGAGGCCCTCCACAGCCGCCCTCGTCGTGGCGTCCGACGTATGACCGTAGGGCACTGCCAGCCGGGTCGAACAGCGCCGCGCTGCTCTGGCGTCAGCGGTGGCCCAAACATCGTCGCCCTCGGCCAGGGCGGTCAGCAGATTCTCCCGGATTTCCTGCTTGACTCCCCGTTCACGATCACCGGCGGCACGAAATTCGCCAACGGTGCGGGGCAGATTGCTCGGTGATGTCACCACTCCACGCTACGACGGTGCCGCCGATACGGCACTGCGTCCTCCCTCCGAGGAGTCTTCTGACACGAAGGTCGGGCAATCTGGATCGATTGCCCGACCTTCGGTAGAGGACTTTTGAGCCCACCGGAACGGTGGACTCTCAGACCGGCTAGCTCATGGTGACAGTCGCGTCCTCATCGCCTGTTTTAAAGGTGACCGTGCCGTGCTCGAACACCGACTTGAAAGAGCCGTCGGGGAGGATTTGCTCGTCAGAGGTCGGATAGCCCAGCTTGCCCTGCGAACCATCCAACTTGTTCCACTGGTCGCGGATCTTGCCCCATACGAAGTAGACCGGGTTCCCAGTCCTATAAATGAGCACACCGCCGTCGAACTGCTGGTAGACACCGCTGCCGTCCTTGGTCGGATGCTGGTTGTCGAACGGTTTGCCCAGGTCCTTCAGTTGAGCTTCGGTAAGAGTCTGGTACCTCGCGAGAATTGGTCCTTCCACGGTGTACGACGTGCCGTTGGCACCAGGGATGGTTGTAGTTGCGCCCGCGACCGCACTACTGATTGCGGACGTCGCGGACGACGCGGCCGAAGACATCGCGGACGAGGCTGAACTTGCTGTTTCGCTGGATTTGCTCGCGTGGCATCCGGAACCGATCAGAGCAAATCCCGCAATCGCAGCGGTAAATGCCACTGTTCGTTTAGTAATTGCGCGCATCTCATTCCTCTCGAATTGGTACGACGGCCATCGGCATACCAAACCGGAGCCTATTCCGGTCCGCGACCGCCCAGCAAGAGAGGAAATTCGCAGGCTCGCGAGCGGAGCTGGGGCGATTTGTCGTACGACCCGTCCACCAGTGGCGTGCTCCGGTCAGGTACAAAGTGACGCCGGCGTTGCCCGCCGCACGATGTCGTCGGATGACGCCGCCGCGCACGTTCGCCGATCGGCTCAGCCGATGCCCATGTACGGGCGGTTGATCAGGGACGGGAAGACGTTGTCGGCCACCCACTTGTCCAGCATGAGCTGCTCCCAGGTCTTCGGCGGCGGCGAAAGCCGGTCAGCGGTGCATCGTCGCGGCTGGGCGAGATCCCCTATGTTCGCGATGGCGAGGGGCTACGCATCGATGGCGGACGCAATCGTCACCAAGGTCTACCGCGATGCGCCCCATTTTGAAGGTGCCGTCGCCCTGGAACGTTTCGCAGACCACGCCGTCGAAATCGCGCGCTGAGGAGGATGACACCGGCCAGCAGCGACTAGACCGCGCCGTTCTCTTCGCCTTCGAGCGCATCATCACGGACCGGGCGGTCGGCGAGTTCTTCGGTGATCGGCGGCGCGCCGGCCACATTGTCCTGATATCGTCTTGACATTTTGTACAGCTGATCTAGATACCAACTTTGACCTGCATAAACACTGGTGCGCGATACTGGGATTGAATCAGTCACGGCTTGCCAAACGGCGAGGACGCTTTCGCCTAATCTGCTATCTCCGAACCTTTTTGGTGGCGGGGGAGTTGGCGGACTTCGCCCCTGTTGGTCAGTCGGTCTTCTGCCCAGGGCTGGCAGTTATGTTCAGGTCGCCCACGGGCCAACGCCGCCGACCTTCTCGATCGTGATGTGAGTCAGGTATCCGGGCGGTGCGTCGGGCGGCGGGAAACCGGTGCCGGGGCCGAAGATATTCGTGGCGATCTCGTCGAGCACTTCGGGAGCGCCGCCCTCCTCGACGCGCGCCGTGCCCTTGATCGACAGATAGGGTGTCTGCGGCCCGCTACGGTCGGTGGACACGATGGTCACCGCCACGCGGGGATCACGCCGGATGTTGCGGATCTTCAGATGCTCCTGCAGATGAGCGGTGACCAGCTCATCACCGCCGTCGGCCGTACTCTGCACCGTCACCCAGACCACGCTGACTTGCGGGCTGCCGTCGCGATTGTTCGTGACCAGCGTTGCAGGGTCGGAACCGATGAATTGGCGCGCGGTGTCGTTGAGTTTCATGACGGGATCGTATTCCTGCCCCCAGACAAATCTGCTGTTTGGGCATCCATGCGGTGGCGTGAACGTTGACGAAACCCAGGGGCTTTATTCAGCGTTTCCAGTCGATCTGCACATAATCCGGGTTGAACTTCGCGCTGCCGGTCTTGCTGCCTTGCGGAATCGGCAGAATCGTGACAGTCACGAGTTCGTCAATGATCCGACCCTGCATCTCAGGTGAGCAAGCATCCCAGCGCGCCTGCACCTTGTCACGCTCGGCGATCAGCCCGGCCACCGGATCAGTGCGTGCTGCATCCGCCAACTGTGAGTCGATACCGGACAGCGTGACACGCAGATTGCTTGTGCCGCTGCGCAACTGGCTGGCGTCGATCGCACCTTCGGCGAACATGTCAGCCAACTGGTCGAGCCGTGCCTGATGCGCGTTGCGGTCAACCTGCAACGCCGGAATGTCAATACGCTTGTGTCGAAGGGCTCGAACGCCTCCCCCGCATCACTCGAACACATGTTTGAATTCTATCGCGGCGGACCGACACGTCGCGCCGGTTATCCAGCGGCTAGACGTCCCAGGTTCGGAAGTGTCAAGCCGCGGCCGGCATGCGGTGGGCCCAGGCGGTGTGTTCGTTGTAGAGCGTGTGGTGGCGTAGGCAGCCGTGCAAGATGCCCACGAAACGGTTGCCGAGCGCGCGGAGGGCTTGGTGGTGAGTGTCGCCGGCGGTGCGGTGCTGGTCGTAGAAAGCGCGGGCGCCCGGACTGGCTGACAGGGCGCAGAAGGCCCATTGGTCGATGGCGTCATACAAGCGGTGGTTGCGCACGTGGCGGGCCAGTACGGCGCGCTTCTTGCCGGAGGCCACGGTCAGTGGTGAGGTTCCGGCGTAGTTTCTGCGAGACTTGGCGTCGGTGTATCTGTTCGGGTCGTCCCCGAACTCACCGAGCACCCGGGCGCCGAGTGTGACACCAAGTCCTGGCAGGGAACGGTAGATGCCGGCGTCCGGGTGTGTCTCAAAATGGCTGGCCAGCGTGGTTTCGAGCTCGGCGATCTGGCGGTTGAGTTCGGCGATGATACCGACCGTGGCGCGGGTGGTGGCCGCGAACGCGGCGGTCACCGGGGCCGGGGCGGCCAGCTGCTCGGTGCGCAGCGCGGCGGCGATCTCGCGGGCGCGGGCGGCGATGTTGCGTTGGCGCCCGCCGCGTTTGAGCGCCGACTGGATCGCGGTCAGGGGCAGCCGAGCCCCCTGGACGGGGCTAGGGGCACGATCGAGCACGCCCAGCGCGTCGCCGTGGGCCAGGTCGTCGAAGGCTTCCAGCGCGGCGGGGTAGTACTCGCGCAGCGCGCTGCGTAGGACGTTGGTGTGGCGCGTGCGGGTCCAGACCAGGCTCTGATGGGCGCGGGCGAGCACCTTGATCGCCTCGGCATCAGCGCTGTCGCCGGCGACGGGGCGATGGTTGTGCCGGTCGGTGCGCACCAGATCGGCCAGCAGTTTGGCATCGGAGGCATCGGATTTCGCGCCCGAGAGGTGATGGCGGTCGCGGTAGCGGGCCACCGCCAATGGGTTGATGGCATACACCTGATAGCCGGCCGCGGTCAGCGCCCCCACCCACAGTCCACGATCGGTTTCGATGCCGACCAGCACCTGATCGGGTTCCTCAGCGTGCACCGCGATCAGCTCGTGCAGCTGGCGGATACCGGTCAGCCCCTCCGGCAGGCGCCGCGACCCCAGCCGCTCACCGGACTCATCCATCAGATACACATCGTGATGCTGTTCAGCCCAGTCATCACCGACAAAGATCATCAATCACTGCCCTCCTCGATACGGCTATCGATCAACCTGTTTTGAGCCCGAGGACACCGGCGACGAGCTAATGGATCAGTGCTCGACCGGCACGACATCCCATCAGTGCTACAGGCGACCTCACCAACCGGCCGGGGCACAATCTAGCCGTAGGAATCGACATGCACTCCGGCTCACTACAGTGCTCACCGACCGGCGGCTCGGTAATCAGCCTCCCTCGACAGGGACCAAATCCCGTCAACGGCACGCTGATCGATTCCCATTAGCTCTCGGTCAGCACACGCAGCAGCCGTCGGGCCGCGGTGACGCGGCGCGCGGCAGCGCCGGTCAGTGTGTCGAGAGCGCACTCCGGGTCGGCCGGTGGTCCCAGGTGCCCGCAGCCGCGCGGGCAGTCTTTGATCGTCTCGGCGAGGTCGGAGAACGCCAGCAGCACGTCATCGGGCTCGATGTGGGCGAGCCCGAACGACCTGATGCCCGGTGTGTCGATCACCCAGCCACCTGATGAGCGCTCGCGCGAAGGGCAGACATCGCGGTCCTGCAGCGGCAGCGCCACCGACTGCGTAGAGGTGTGCCGTCCCTTCCCGATGTCGGTCACCTCGCCGACCGCTCGATCTGCCTCTGGCACAAGGCGATTCACCAGAGTGGACTTGCCGACCCCGGAATGCCCGAGCAGCACCGTGACCTTTCCGGCCAGCAGCGGCGCCACCGCGTCGAGCGGGTCGTCGAGGCCGGCGGGCGTGATTGTCAGGTCCAGGTCGGCGAACTGCTCGGCGAACGGCTCCGGCGGCGCGAGGTCCGTCTTGGTCAGGCACAGGATCGGCGTCAGGCCGCCGGCATAGGCGGCGATCAGCGCCCGGTCGACGAGGCCGGTGCGAGGCGGCGGATCGGCCAACGCGACGACGATGAGCAACTGGTCGGCGTTTGCCACGACGACCCGCTCCGTCGGGTCGGTGTCGTCGGCGGTGCGGCGCAGCACCGTGCGTCGCGGTCCGCGGCGCACGATGCGGGCCAGTGTGTCGGAGTGCCCGGACAGGTCACCCACGACGTCGACGTCGTCGCCCACGACGATCGGCGTGCGGCCCAACTCGCGGGCCCGCATCGCGGTCACCCGGCGCTCCGGGTCGCCGTCGAGCACGCAGCCCCACCGGCCGCGGTCGACGCTCACCACCATCCCCTGACGGGCATCGGCATGCTCGGGGCGGGTCTTGGTCCTCGGCCGCGAGCCTCGGCCGGAGCGCACCCGGACGTCGGACTCGTCGTAGTCGCCGGGCCTCAAGGGCAGAGGCTCTCGCCGGACAGCATCTGTGCCCACAGCTGCGGGAATTGCGGCAGCGTCTTGGAGGTGGTGGCGATGTCGTCGACGGTGACTTCCGGAACGCGCAATCCGACGATCGCCCCGGCCATCGCCATCCGATGGTCGGCGTAGCTGTGCCAGGTTCCCGCGTGCAGCGGCTCGGCGGTGATCACCAGTGAATCGGGTGTCTGCTCGCAGCGCCCGCCGAGCGCGTTGATCTCGGCGCTCAACGCCGCGAGCCGGTCTGTCTCGTGGCCGCGCAGGTGCGCGATGCCCGTCAGGCGAGACACCGAGCCGGGGCTGGCCAGCGCGGCGATCGCCGCCACCGCGGGCGTCAGCTCACCTACGGCGCGCAAGTCGACGTCGATCCCGCCGTAAACCGCTGAGCCCTGCACTTCGAGGTATGTATCGCTCTGGCGCACAACGCAACCCAGCCATCGCAGGATGTCGAGGATGTGGCCGGCGGGCTGCACGCTGGCCTGCGGCCAACCCTCGATGCGGACGATCCCGCCAGTCACCACGGCCGCGGCGAGAAACGGCACCGCGTTGGACAGGTCGGGCTCGATGACCCAGTGCCGGGCGGCCACCGAGCCCGGCGCCACCCGCCAACGGTTGGGCGCGGTGTCGTGGACCTCGACACCGGCGTCGCGCAGCATCGCAACGGTCATCGCGATGTGCGGTGCCGACGGCAGCGTGGAGCCGGTGTGCTCGACGGTCAGCCCGCCCTCGAACGCTGCCCCGGACAGCAGCAAGCCCGACACGAACTGCGACGAGCCAGAAGCGTCGATCGCGACGGTCCCGCCTGCCACCGAGCCGCAGCCGCGCACGACGAACGGCAAACCGGCGCCGTCGATCTGGACGCCCAGCGTTCGCAGCGCATCCAGCAGCGGCGTGATCGGCCGGGCACGTGCCTCCTTGTCGCCGTCGAACGTGACCGCCGCGGTCGAGAGCGCCGCCAGCGGCGGCACGAACCTCAGCACCGTGCCGGCCAGACCGCAGTCGACGTGCGCGTCGTCGCCCGGTTGGAGCGGGCCGCTGACCGTCAGCTCGTGTTCCGGGCCGTCCACGGCGATCCCGAGCGCGCGCAGCGCGCCGATCATCAGGTCGGTGTCGCGGCTGCGCAGCGCCCCGCTGATCGTCGACGTGCCGTTGGCCTGCGCGGCACCCAGCGCGGCGAGCACCAGCGCCCTGTTGGTCTGCGACTTCGAGCCGGGAACGGTCACCGTGGCGTGGACGGGCGTCGGCGTCGTCGGTGCCGCCCACAGGTCGGTGCTCACCCCACCATGATGGCGTGTCGCCCATCCCCGGGGTGGTAACGTCATTCTCAAATATGCACTACGCGTTCACATACCCGATCCTGAGCCACCCCTGCCATCCCGACCTCATCTCCGGCGCAGCGGTGGCTGTCGTCGCCGAGGCGGCGGAGGCGGCCGGCTTCCACGGGTTCGGATTCACCGATCACCCCGCCCCGACGGACCGGTGGCTCAACGCCGGCGGCCACGACGCCCTCGATCCCTTCGTTGCGATGGCGTTCGCCGCGGCTCGGACGACAAGGCTTCGGCTCATTCCGAACATCGTTGTGCTGCCGTACCGCAACCCGTTCGTGGTGGCGAAGGCGGGGGCGACGCTGGACCTGCTCTCGGGCGGTCGATTCACGCTGGCGGTTGGGGCCGGCTACCTCAAGCGCGAATTCGCCGCACTCGGGGTCGACTACGACCAACGCAACGCGCTGTTCGACGAAGGCCTCGACGCGATCAAGGCGATCTGGACCGACGACGACATCACCTTCGAGGCCCGGCACTTCACCGCACGCGGCATCACCGCCCATCCGCGGCCGGTGACCCGGCCGCACCCGCCGATATGGATCGGGGGCAACACCGGGACCGCCCGCCAGCGGGTCGTCACACGTGGCGACGGCTGGTGTCCGTTCCCGGCGCCGTCGGGTCTCGCGAACACCGCGGGCACCGCGGCCATCGACACGATCGACAAACTCCGGGACGGCGTCGACGACCTGCGCCGCCGGTTCGACGCGGCCGGCCGGGACTGGTCGGGAATCGACGTCACGTTCAGCAATTTCGCCGGCGGCAACCCGGGCAACGAGGACTTCAACGCCGACGCGTATCTGACCGGCCTGGACAAACTAGCGGCGATCGGAGTGACCTGGGTGCAGGTGGGGATGCCGGGGGACAGCGTGACGCACGTCCTCGAGGCGATCGCCCGGTTCGGCTCGCTGGTGATCGACGCGGCCTGACCCGAGGAGTCGAGGAGGCGCCGATGGTATTGCAGCGTGACGCCGCATCGCTGGACGGGCGCGTGGCCGTCGTCACGGGCGGCGGGTCCGGCATCGGGCGCGGCATCGCGGCGGCCCTCGCCGAGTTCGGCGCCCGCGTCGCGGTGTGGGAAAAAGACAAGGCCACCGCCGAGTCGGCGGCGGCCGAGATCGGGGGCCTAGCCTGTGTCACCGACGTCCGCGACGTCGACCAGGTCGACACCGCGGTGGCCGCCACCGTCGAAACACTGGGTGTACCAACGATTCTCGTGAACAATGCCGGCGGGGTGTTCTGGTCCGGACTGCTCGACACGGCGCCCAAGGGCTGGGACGCGTTGATCCGGACCAACCTCACGCATGTGCTGCTGTGCACCCAGCGCGTGGCCCGCGCCATGGTCGGCGGGCAACTGGGCGGCAGCGTCATCAACATCAGCACGATCGAGGGAACCAGGGCCGCGCCCGGGTACGGCGCCTACGCGGCGGCCAAAGCCGGCGTCATCAACTTCACCAAGACCGCGGCGCTGGAACTGGCCCCGCACGGCATCCGGGTCAACGGGCTCGCTCCCGATCTGACCGTCACGGAGGGCATTCGCACCATGGCCAACCCGGGGTTCGAGCAGCAGGCGGCGCACATGATTCCGATGGGCCGCGTCGGGCACGTCGACGAGATGGCCGGTGCCGCGGTGTTCCTGGCATCCGATCTCAGTTCCTACGTGACCGGGCAGACACTGCACGTCGACGGCGGCACCGCGGCCGCGGGCGGCTGGTACCACCACCCCGATGACGGCCACTACGTCCTTGGCGCGGGCGGCCTGTCCTAACACTCTGCCACGATGGAGGCATGTGCGGGCGATTCGCGGTTACCACCGACCCGGCCCTCCTGGCGCAGAAGATTCAGGCCATCGACGAGGCGACGTCGGCTCAGAAGGATGCCGCCGCGCCGAACTACAACGTGGCGCCCACCGCCAATATCGCGGCCGTCGTCAGCAGGCACAGTGACCCGGACGACGAGCCCACCCGGCGGCTGCGGTTGATGCGGTGGGGATTGGTGCCACCGTGGGCCAAGGCCGGGCCCGACGGGGCGCCGGAGGGCAAGGGCCCGCTGCTGATCAACGCCCGCGCCGACAAGGTCACCAGCTCGCCGGCGTTCCGGTCGTCGGCCAAGTCCAAGCGATGCCTGGTGCCGATGACCGGCTGGTACGAGTGGCGGCCCAACCCCGACACACCGGCGGGCAAGAAGGCGCGCAAGACGCCGTTCTTCATGACCCCCGGCGACGACGACCTGATCTGCATGGCGGGGTTGTGGTCGGTGTGGAAGCCGGACAAGGAAGCCGCTCCGCTGCTGAGTTGCACGATCATCACCACCGATGCGGTCGGTCCACTCGCCGGGATCCATGACCGGATGCCGCTGATGGTCGACGAGCGGGACTGGGACCACTGGCTCGACCCCGACAGCCCGCTCGACCCCGAGCTGCTGACCGTACGAGCCGACTTGTCGCACTTGGAAATTCGCGAGGTGTCCACGCTCGTCAACAACGTCCGCAACAACGGACCCGAGCTGATCGAGCCCGCCGAGCCACCGGGCAGGCAGGCGACGCTGCTCTAACGCCCTAGCCGGATGTGCCCGGCTGCTGATAGCCGGGCGGATTGGGACTTTCCACCCACAGATCCACGCCGAGTTCGCCGCCGGGAACGCAGTCGTAGACCGACAGGTCGGTCACCCCGGACTCGACGAGCACGTCCTCGCACAGCAGGCTGTTGCCGGTGTAGACGTTCGCGGGCTTGGTGAGAACGGCATATGCGGCGTCGGCGTACACCTCGGGTTTGCGGGCCCGCGCCATCGCCTCCTCGCCGCCCAACAGGTTCTGCACCGCCGCGGTGGCCACCAGCGTGCGGGGCCACAGCGTGTTGGACGCGATGCCCTGGCTGCGCAGTTCTTCGGCCAGGGCGAGGCCACACAGCGTCATCCCGTACTTGGCCATCATGTACGCGGTCGGCTTGAGCCACTTCTTCTCGAGGCTGATGGGCGGCGACAGCGTCAGGATGTGCGGGTTCTCCCGGCCGACCATGTGCGGGACGCACGCCTGCGACACCGCGTACGTCCCGCGCACGTTGATGCCGTTCATCAGATCGAAGCGCTTCAACGGCACCTCGGTGATCGACCCGAGGTTGATCGCCGACGCATTGTTGACGCAGATGTCGATGCCGCCGAACTGCGCCACCGCCTTGGCGACGGCGGCCACCACCAAGTCGCCGTCGCGGATGTCGCCGATGATCGGCAGCGCCTGGCCGCCCGCGTCCTCGATCTCCTTCGCCGCCGTGTAGATGGTGCCTGGCAGCTTCGGGTTCGGTTCGGCGGTCTTGGCGATCAGCGCGATGTTGGCGCCGTCCTGTGCCGCGCGTTTGGCGATCGCGAGGCCGATGCCGCGGCTGGCCCCGGAGATGAACATGGTCTTGCCGGAAAGGGACATTGCGCCACCTTATAAAGGGGGAGCGGTGAGGCTCGTCAAAAAAGGAGGATTGTTCGGGGGCCGACTTCCGCGCGGCCGGCCGGCGGCTGCCGTTCGTGCGGTTCGCGCCGCGCACGACCCAGGGAACAAGTAGCCCCTGACCCGGTGTTATTGGGTGCAGTCAAGCGGAGTCGGTCCGCGGTTCTACGATTGGTCGAGGGGAGTCTGGTGTTGACGGCGTGCCTCGAACGCCCGGTGCGGGTGCATTGGTGGTTTGATGACTCCGTCAGGGAAGGGACCGTGATGACCGACGCCGAAGGTGCGGCTGACGCATCGCCGGACGGTGGCGGGCCGCCGGATAGGGCGGCACAAGAGACCGACGCCGAGCTGACCGCGCGCTTCGAACGCGACGCGATCCCGCTGCTCGACCAGCTGTACGGCGGTGCGCTGCGGATGACGCGAAACCCGGCCGATGCCGAGGATTTGCTTCAGGAGACGATGGTGAAGGCGTACGCCGGCTTTCGGTCCTTCAAGGAGGGCACGAATCTCAAGGCCTGGTTGTACCGCATCCTGACGAATACCTACATCAACAGCTACCGCAAGCGGCAGCGTCAGCCCGCGGAATACCCGACCGAGGAAATCACCGACTGGCAGCTGGCGTCCAACGCCGAGCACTCGTCGACGGGGCTGCGCTCAGCCGAGGTGGAGGCGCTGGAAGCGCTGCCCGACACCGAGATCAAAGAGGCCCTTCAGGCGCTGCCGGAAGAGTTCCGGATGGCGGTGTATTACGCCGACGTCGAAGGGTTTCCCTACAAAGAAATCGCCGAAATCATGGATACCCCGATCGGCACCGTGATGTCGCGGTTGCACCGCGGTAGGCGGCAGTTGCGAGAACTGCTGGGCAACGTGGCGAAGGAACGCGGTTTCACGCGTGGGCACGCCGCACAGGAGGTGTCATCGTGAGCGAGGACGAGTTTCGTCCGCCTGTCGGCCCGGTCGACCCCGAGCATCCCGATTGCGCGGCGGTAATGGCCGAGGTATGGACGCTGCTCGACGGCGAGTGCACACCCGAGACACGGGACAAGCTGCGTCACCATCTCGAGGAGTGCCCCGGGTGCCTGCGCCAGTACGGCGTCGAGGAGCGGATCAAGCACTTGATCGCGCGCAAGTGTGGTGGCGAGAAAGCGCCGGAGGGACTCCGGCGGCGGCTGATGGTTGAGATCAGCCGCACCACGATCTTTCGGGGCGGGTTCTCGTCCTAGCCGTGCCTAGCTGTTGGGACGCTTCCCGTGATTGGCCTTGTTGTGCTTGCGGTCGCGCTTCTTCCGGCCCCTTTTGGCCATTGCTGATACTCCCTCGATCGTCTGTAGTCAGTGTCTCATGTCCCTTTATGGTTCGATGGAGCGGCAAGTAGGGCAGCAGATGAGCGGGGTGAGGATGGCCGAGGACGTTCGCGCGGAAATCGTGGCCAGTGTGCTCGAGGTTGTGGTCAACGAGGGCGATCAGGTCGGTGAAGGGGACACCCTGGTACTGCTGGAGTCGATGAAGATGGAAATCCCGGTGCACGCCGAGGTGGCCGGCACCGTGACCGAGGTCAAAGTCTCGGTGGGTGACGTGATCCGGGCCGGTGACCTGATCGCGGTGATCTCCTAGCTGATGCATGTCTACTCTCGGTGACCTGCTCGCCGAGCACACCGTTCTTCCCGGCAGCGCGGTCGATCACCTGCACGCGGTCGTCGGGGAATGGCAGCTGCTGGCGGATCTGTCCTTCGCCGACTACCTGATGTGGGTGCGGCGCGACGACGGCGCGCTGGTGTGCGTCGCGCAGTGCCGGCCCAACACCGCCCCGACGGTACTGATGGCCGACGCGGTGGGGACGGTCGGAGGCGCCGAGCAATTGCCTCTGGTGACAGCGGCGTTCGCCACCGGGGTCATCGGGCGGCAAAGCTACAGCGGCGTGGGCGAGGCCGAGGGCCTGAACGTCGAGGCGGTGCCGGTGCGGTATGACAACAACGTGGTCGCGGTGCTCACGCATCAGACCGCGGCCGCCGCGCGACGCAAGTCCAGCCCGCTGGAGATCGCCTACCTCGACTGCGCCAACGACATGGTGCAGATGCTGTCGGAGGGCACGTTCCCGAACGTCGGTGATCTGGCGATGTCGCGGTCGAGCCCGCGGGTGGGGGACGGCTTCATCCGCCTCGACGTCGACGGCAACGTCGTCTTCGCCAGCCCCAATGCGTTGTCGGCCTACCACCGGATGGGACTGACGTCGGAGCTCGAGGGCCACAACCTGGTCACCGTCACCAGGCCGCTGATCTCCGACCCGTTCGAGGCGCAGGAGCTCGCCGAGCATGTCCGCGATTCGCTGACTGGTGGATCCAGCATGCGGCTGGAGGTGGATGCCGGCGGGGCCGCGGTGCTGCTGCGCACACTGCCGCTCGTCGTGCACGGCACGTCCGTCGGGGCCGCAGTGCTGATCCGCGACGTCACCGAGGTCAAACGCCGCGACCGGGCGCTGCTGAGCAAGGACGCCACGATCCGCGAGATCCATCACCGGGTCAAGAACAACCTGCAGACCGTCGCCGCGCTGCTGCGGCTGCAGGCCCGCCGCACCAGCAATGCCGAGGGCCGCGAGGCGCTTATCGAGTCGGTGCGACGCGTGTCGTCGATCGCGTTGGTGCACGACGCGCTGTCGATGTCGGTCGATGAAGAGGTCAACCTCGACGAGGTCGTGGACCGAATCCTGCCGATCATGAACGACGTGGCCACCGTCGACGCGCAGATCCGCGTCACCCGCGTCGGCGCGCTGGGAGTCCTGGACGCCGACCGGGCGACGGCCCTGATTCTCGTCATCACGGAGTTGGTGCAGAACGCGATCGAACACGCCTTCGACTCGACGGGCAAGCACGGATGCGTGACGATCCGCGCCGAACGCTCGGCCCGCTGGCTCGACGTCGTCGTCCACGACGACGGCCGGGGGCTGCCCGACGGCTTCAGCCTCGAGAAATCGGACCGCCTGGGTCTGCAGATCGTGCGAACGCTGGTGTCGACCGAACTCGACGGCTCGCTGGGCATGCACGAAGCCCCCGGCGGCGGAACCGACGTGATATTGCGCGTGCCGATTGGCCGCCGCGCGCGAGTTGCGGGCATTTAGCCCAGCAAATTACCGTCGCCGAAAATTGCGAATCGCTATTTCCGGTTCGAATTAATGGTGAGTTCGCCGGAGACCAGCGCTAGACGCTGCTGCGGGCCCGGGTGCGGGCGTTGCGGCGCTTCAACGCACGCCGCTCGTCTTCGCTCATGCCACCCCAGACACCGGCGTCCTGGCCCGTGTCCAACGCCCAGGTGAGGCATTCGGTGGTCACCGGACACCGGTTGCAGACGAGTTTTGCGTCAGCGATCTGTGCAAGTGCCGGGCCACTGTTTCCCACCGGGAAGAACAGCTCCGGATCCTCGTCACGACAGACCGCCTTGTGGCGCCAATCCATGCGGATACTCCTTGCTGTGTGCGCGGCGAAACGCGCACAGGTCTTCAGCTGTTAACGCGCGCACGCGAAATGTTTCGGCACTGTTGCTTGTGATCGTTTCACAAGCTCAACAGATGTCAATACCGCGCGGTAACACGTGTGCTATCTCACTATCGCGATCCGTTACCAGATCTCTTACTCGTTTGTACTACACTCAATCCACCTGCGCCCAAAATTGACCGACGAAAGTTAGTCAGTGCAGGTCAGCAGCCTGGCGCCGTCTTCGGGGCGCACCGTGGTGCGCGAAGATTGGGTGCTGGTTGCTCTTGTTGACCGTGCTGGCTGAGGCGGAAACTGGTCGGGTTCGTCGTGGTGATCCCGATCTGCTCTGTGGTGCCGGTGAGCCTGTAGGTCAGCATGGTGACGGAGGGCTTCCACGGGAACCGTGGATTGGTGCCATCGAGCCCGAGCGTCAGATTTTTGAATTTCCCTGCCCTTCCCACGACGGACACCGTAGGTGTGCGTGCGAAGGGAGTGAGGGACCGTGGAAGTCGTGCATGCCCGCTGTGCGGGACTGGATATCTCGAAAAGGGACGCCAAGGTGTGCGTCCGGGTCGCCGGTGCTGGGCGGCGCAAAACGGTTGAGACGGTTACGACCTGGGGCTCGATGACGAGCCAGATCCTGGCGCTGCGTGAGCATCTGATCGACGAGCGGATCACGTGTGCGGTGATGGAGGCCACTAGCGATTATTGGAAGCCGTTCTACTACCTGTTGGAGGATGCGGGATTTGATGTGCTGCTTGTTAATGCGCGGCACGTGAAGAACCTGCCCGGCCGCAAGACCGATGTCTCCGACGCGACCTGGCTGGCCCAACTTGGCGCGCACGGTCTGGTGCGCGGCTCGTTCGTGCCACCCGAGCCGATCCGGCAGCTTCGTGATCTGACTCGGGCGCGCACGGCGATCACTCGGGAACGCTCGCGCGAGGTACAGCGGCTGGAGAAGCTGCTCGAAGACGCCGGGATCAAGCTGTCGGCGGTTGCCTCCGACATTCTCGGTGTGTCGGGGCGCGCCATGCTGGAGTCGTTGATCGCCGGCAACCGCGACCCCGCCGCGCTGGCCGAGCTGGCCAAACGCCGACTGCGGGTAAAGATCCCGGCGTTGACCGAGGCGCTGACCGGTCGGTTCACCGACCATCACGCCTTCTTGGCCCGGGTCCACCTGGACCTGATCGACCGGCACACCGCAGCCATCGATGACATCACCACCCGGATCGAGGCGACGATCGCGCCCTTTCACGGGTTTCGCGACCTGATCTGCACCATCCCGGGCATCAGTGCCCTCACCGCCGACGTCATCATCGCCGAAACCGGCGCCGACATGGCCCGCTTCCCCACGGCAGCTCAGCTCGCCTCCTGGGCCGGAACCACCCCGGGCAACAACGAATCCGCCGGCAAAGTCAAGTCCAGCCGCACACGCCCCGGCAACCCGTACCTACAGGGTGCGCTCGGCGCGGCCGCCATGGCATGCGCCCAAAATCCACACACCTACCTCGGTGCCCGCTATCGCCGGATCGCCGCCCGGCGCGGACCACAAAAAGCCAATGTCGCCATCCAGCACTCAATGCTGATCGCCATCTGGCACATGGCAACTAACGGCTGCCTCTACAACGACCCCGGCGCCGACTACTTCAACCGACTCCACCCCGACCGAGCCAAAAAGCGGGCCATCAACCAACTCCAGGCCATGGGCTACCAAGTCACCCTGACCCACGCCAGTTGATCACGGACACCCAGGAAATCTTCGCGTCAGAATGGGTCTTTGCGGGTGGTGCGAGCACGCCGAGCGCGTCTGGAACCGACATGAACGTCATCGCCTTCCGCAGTCCGATGTAGTCGCCGTCGATTTGGCAGGCCACCGGTGTGTCGGCGCTCACCTTCACCCACGGCAGGTCGTCGTGGCGGATCAGATGCTTGGCCCGCAGTCGGGGCCGCCTTGCCAGCATCTGGCGCACCAGCCGCAGGTTGCCCCACACGTTCATGCTGGTGGTCGCGAACACGCCCAAACCGGTCTCATACGTCGTGCCCGGGTTGGTCCAGACCGGGCGGGTGTTGGCGTACGTCCACGGGTTGGCGTTGGAGACGAACACCAGGTGCACGCCGCCGATGGGGCCCTGGCCGGGCAGCTGCAGCGTCAACCGCGGCTCGCGGCGCGCGCTGCGCAGCACCAACGGCACCGTCGTGCGGATGTAGCGGGAGCTTGTGACTTGCCGGCCTTTGTTGCGCTGCGCTTCCACCGCGGCCACCACCTCGCCGTCGACGCCCATCCCGGCGGTGAACAGCGCCCAGCGTTCGCCGCAGTCCATCAGGCCGATGCGCCGCCAGCACCGGTCGCGGCGATGCTCGCCCAG
Source organism: uncultured Actinomycetota bacterium (assembly GCA_963811535.1). Classification (GTDB taxonomy): domain Bacteria; phylum Actinomycetota; class Actinomycetes; order Mycobacteriales; family Mycobacteriaceae; genus Mycobacterium. The sequence goes on from CAWERF010000008.1 coordinate 94,435, forward strand.
CAGGTCGACGAGCTGGTTCGTGGCCTCGACCGGATCGGAAGGGATGCCCAGTGAGCGGGCGAAGACGTTGGCCGAACCGCCCGGCACCACGCTGACCGCCGGGACATGCCCTTGGCCGGCGTGGCCCGGCACCCCCAGCACACCGTTGACCACCTCGTTCACGGTCCCGTCCCCGCCGTGCACGATCACCACGTCCACTCCGTCGCGCGCGGCCTCCTGTGCGATCTCGATCGCATGGCCGCGGGCATCGGTGTATGCGACCGTCAGCTTGACGCGGCTTTCCAGCGCGTGGGCGAGCAGGTCACGCGCGGCCGCGGTGGTCGACGTCGCGTTGGGGTTCACGATCAGCACGGCGCGCACGGGGGACCAGCCTATCCGGGCACCTTTACGCTGATGCCGTGACCAGTCGCCCACCGGCCCCAGTGCGTCGCGCCGGGCTCCTCGTCGCGGCCGAGGGCGTTGCGGCGGTGGTCGTGGCGGTGATCTTGGTGATCATCGGAATCTCCGACGGTCAGCAGAAAGTCGCGTTCGGAACTGCCGGCTGGTTCGTGATCATCGGTGGCGCGGTGCTCGCGGCCGGATGGGCGTTGTTCAACGGCAGGCGCTGGGGCCGCGGTCTGGCGGTTTTCGCGCAGCTGCTGCTGCTTCCGACGGCGTGGGCCATGGCCGTGAGCTCGCACCAGCCGGCGTATGGCATTCCGATCGGCGTTGTGGCGATCGGCACGCTGGCGCTGTTGTTCAGTCCGGCAGCGCTGCGCTGGGTGTCGGGTGTGGACGAGCCTCAGGATCCGGCCAGTTCGGATAGCGCCGGACCCGATACGCGGTAGGTGATCCACTCGGTCAGCGGCCGGCCGCCGACGGCCTCGTACAGTGCGATAGCGTCGGTGTTCCAGTCCAGCACCGCCCACGTCAGCCGCGTGTAGCCGACCCTCACGCATTCGCGGGCCAGCTCCGACAGCAGCGCGCGGGCCAGGCCGCGGCGCCGAAACGCGGGGCGGACGAAGAGGTCCTCGAGGTAGATCCCGGCTTCGCCGTCCCAGGTGGAGAAGTTCAGGAACCACAGGGCGCCCGCGGCGATTTCGCCGTTCACTTCGGCCACGTGCGCCTGCACGGTGGGGCGACCACCGAACAGCGCTGTGCGGAGCAGGTTTTCGGTGATCGTGCATTGGTCGGCCGCCTTCTCGAACTCAGCCAGCTCGTGGATCATCTTGGTCAGTTCCGCTTCATCGCCGGGAACCGCCCGCCTGATCATCCCTCGACCCCCAGCGCCGAAAAGATCGTCTTGAATTTCGTTGTGGTCTCGGCTAATTCGTCGGCGACATCGGAGTCCGCGACGATCCCTCCGCCGGAATAGGCGCGGGCGTTGCGCCGATCCGCCGACAGCTGCGCGCACCGGATCGCGACCACCCACCGGCCGTCGCCGTGCCGGTCGCACCAGCCTGCCGCTCCGGCGTAGAAGCCGCGGTCGCCCTCAAGCAATGCGATCATCGCGACGGCATCTTCGGTTGGCACGCCGCCGACCGCGGGTGTGGGATGCAGCGTGAGTGCGAGATCCAAAGCCGTGGTGGAGGTTTCGCGGAGCCTGGCGGTGATCGGCGTGCTCAGGTGCCACAATGCCGCGGTGCGGCTCAGCTGCGGTGTCGGCGCGACCTGCAGTTCGACACACAGCGGGTCGAGCGATTTGCGCATCGCGTCGACAACCAGCGCGTGCTCGAGACGGTTCTTGGCAGACGCGGCGAGCGCGGCGCCGTTGGCGCGGTCGGTGTCGGGGTCGGGGGAGCGCGGTGCCGACCCGGCGAAGGGTTGGCAGATCACCCGCTCGTCATGGCGGGCCACCAACAATTCGGGGCTCGCGCCGACCAGGGCGCAGCCGGCGTAGCGGGCGCCGGCCGCCGATAGGTCCGCTCCGTAGACGTAGGCCCCCGGATCGGCCGCCGTGAGCCTTGTCAGCACCGTCGGAACATCCAGCGTGCCGTCCGCCACCAGGTCCAGCGCGCGGGCAAGCACCACCTTGCGCAAGGCCCTGTCGGGGTCGGTCAGCGCGGCCAGGGCGCGTCGGATCCGGGCCTGGTGTTCGTCGGGGGAGGGCACCGTGGCCGCCACCCGCACCTGCGGCGGTGGTTGCGCCGGCCACGACGGGAGGGTGTCGCTGAAGGTGTACGTCTCCGGGCGCAGCAGTGCGGCCGGCCGGGAGACATCAAAAGGTAACGCGCCCACAACGATTGGGGTATTTCCCCGGCGTAGAGCCGCCCGTGCGGCGGCGACGTCGCGGTAGGCGGTGTGGGTGCCTTCGGTTACGAGCGTTCCGCCGGGGCCGCTCAGCACGAACGTTGGCGCACCGGTCACTGGTATGCGGCCGCCTGGGGGTAGCCGGTCAGCCCGAGAGCGCCGAGCTGTCGCACCCCGTACTCGAAACCGTTCACCGCGAGCGATGCGGCCGGCATCGCAAACCGCGCGCCCGCCGACACCGGCTGTTCGAGCCAGCGGGCGATGATCGCCCGGGAGAAGTGTCCGTGCCCGACGAACACGGTGTCGCGCGACTCCATGTGCTCCAGTGCAAGTGCCACAGCGTTGTCGGCGCGGTCGCTGACCTGCGCGAGGCTTTCGCCGCCCGCCGCGCCGTGGGTCCACAAGAACCAGCCCGGAACTTTCGTGCGGATGTCGTGTGTGGTCAGACCTTCGTAAATGCCGTAGTCCCACTCCGCCAACAGTGGTGTCACCTCGTCGATCTTGAGCCCGGCCAATTCCGCGGTGAGAACGGCGCGTTTGCGTGGGCTGCTGACCACGTACGGATTGTCGAGGTGCAGGCGGGTGAGCGCCTCAGCGACCAGCTTCGCTTCCTCGCGCCCGTGCTCGGTGAGGTCGAGATCGGTGCGGCTGGTGTGCTGGCCCGAAAGCGACCATTCTGTTTCGCCGTGCCGCAGCAGCACGAGTCGATGGGTCCCGATCGCCACGTTGCCGATTGTGCCGCACAGGCGGCGTGTTCGTCCGCGCGCGTGCTTGGATGGGCATGTGACCCGAGTACTGGCGGTGGCCAACCAGAAGGGCGGTGTTGCCAAGACGACGACGGTTGCGTCGTTGGGGGCGGCGATGGTGGAGAAGGACCGGCGGGTGCTGCTGGTCGATCTGGATCCGCAGGGGTGTTTGACGTTCTCACTCGGCCATGACCCGGACAAGCTTCCGGTGTCGGTCCACGAGGTGCTGCTGGGCGAGGTGGAGCCGTCGGCCGCGCTGGTGGACACCGAGGAGGGCATGACGCTGATGCCGGCCAACATCGACTTGGCCGGTGTCGAGGCGATGCTGCTGATGAGGGCGGGCCGGGAGTATGCGCTCAAACGCGCGCTGACGAAGATCATCGATGACTTCGATGTGGTGATCATCGACTGCCCGCCATCGCTGGGTGTGTTGACGCTGAACGGCCTGACCGCAGCGGACGAGGTCATGGTGCCGCTGCAGTGCGAAACGCTCGCGCACCGCGGCGTCGGACAGTTGCTGCGCACCGTGACGGACGTGCAGCAGATCACGAACGCCGATCTGGCGCTGCTGGGCGCGCTGCCGACGCTGTATGACTCGCGCACCACCCACACCCGTGACGTGCTGCTCGACGTCGCCGACCGCTACGGCCTGCCGGTGCTCGCGCCGCCGATCCCGAGGACGGTGCGGTTCGCGGAGGCCTCCGCGTCGGGTTGTTCGGTACTCGCTGGCAAGAAGAACAAAGGCTCGGTGGCCTACCGCGAGCTGGCCATCGCGCTGCTCAAGCACTGGAAGTCGGGCAAGCCGCTGCCGAGCTTCACCCCCGAGGTGTGAGCGTCGGCGCTCATCGGGAGCCGTTGCTCTTCGCGCGAGCGCTCATCGGAAGCCGTTGCTCTTCGCGCAAGCGCTCATGGTCAGCCGAGCCCGACCAGGTTGCCGCCGCGCTGCTCCAGAATCGTCGTTCCCGCCACAGCGGGCACGATCGGCCCGATGACCGCGCCGCGGTCGACGGGGATCACGCGCTCGAGCGCACCGATGGGTGGATCGTAGACGCCGATGCCGTCGGTGACCGGGATCAGCAGCCGGTTGGCCATCATCGTGCCGGGACCCAGCGGCACCGCGGTGCCGGCGTTCACGGTGTACTTGTAGGCCAGCGTCCCGGCGTCGAGCACGACGACGCTGTCACCGGTCCAGTACGTGACGTAGGTGCCTGCATGCGACACCCTGCCGTTCGGCGCGGCGGGCTTGGGCAGCAGCGTGCTCGAGGTTTCCTTCCCGGTTTCGTCATAGATCACGATCCGCGGTTGCGGTGTCGGCAGATACACGGCGGTGGTCAGGTCCGACACCGCAAGCACTTTCGCGCCGGAGTCGGCGCCGACGCCGGGTTGCTGGGCGTACCGCTGATCGGGTGAGACGTCCTCCTTGGCAACCTTGAGCATCGTCAGGCGAACGTTGGGGTTGTTCGGGCAGTTCTCCAGGATCGACACCGCCGACGTGCTTGCGGCCGATGACAGGAACTGGCACGGCGGCTTGGCCGGCACCGGCGGGTTAACCGGCGCGTCGATCGCGCCCCAGGCCAGCGTGCGCACCATGTCGGAGCGCCACATCTCGAGGTACGTGCGGCCGGCCGAGAGCACGGTCGTGCCGTCCGACGACAGCGCGACCTCTTTGTCGGCGTAGCCGCTGCGGGTCGGTCCCCGGTGCCCGGTCCGCGCGTCGACGGTGCTGACCTGGCCACAGCCGCGGTCGTCGGGATACACCGCGACCGCGACGTTGTAGATCCATGTCACCCCGCACAGGTCGCGGTCACGGGCAAAGATCCAGCGCTGAACGCCGGTCGCGGGGTCGCGGCCCACCACTTCGTGCCCGGCGCCGGTGATCACGGCGCCTTCGACGACGACCGGTTCGTCGGTGCGGGCGCTGGCCGCGGTCCACAGCTGTCGCACCGTGGCGGGGACAGCCTGGGCAGGCGCGAGCAGGGGCGCCGGCGTGGCGGCGGGTCGGCTGATCGTGGCACGGGCGTCGCTGGTCCACCAGATCAGCGCCGCGGCCACCGCGATGACCACGACGATCGCGGCCGCGGCCAACAGGTCGGCCCGGGTGCGGCGCTCGGGTTTGATCAACGGCCGGCTATGACGCGTTCGCGGTCGCTGCGCTGCGCGGTCGGCGACGCCGGCGGCGACGCCGGGGTGCGTCGCCGGCCTCCGGTTCGGCGGGCGCTTCAGCCCCATCGGTCCCCCCACCGTCGACAACGGCCGCAACGTGGCCGCTGGCGGGCTTGCCGCCGCGGGTGCGCTGGCGCGAGCGGGTACGGGGCGCCCGCTCGGCGGTCTCGCGGCGCGGGGCGCGCTTCGCTGGGCCGACGGTGCCGCGGGCATCCTCGCGGATGTCCAGCTCGGCGTACAGGTGCGGCGAGCTGGAGTACGTCTCGGCCGGATCGGGGCAGCCCAGGTTCAGCGCCTTGTCGATCGTCGACCAGCGGGCCAACTCGTCCCAGTCGATCAGCGTGATCGCCACACCGGCTTTACCGGCGCGGCCGGTGCGGCCGATGCGATGCACGTACGCCTGCTCGTCCTCGGGGCACTGATAGTTGATGACGTGGGTGACGTCCTCGATGTCGATGCCGCGGGCCGCGACGTCGGTGGCGACCAGCACGTCGATCGCACCGGTGCGAAACGCCTTGAGCGCCTTCTCGCGCGCCCCCTGGCCGAGGTCGCCGTGCACCGCACCGACCGCGAAGCCGCGGCCGGCCAGCTCGTCGGCGACCTTCTGTGCGGTGCGCTTGGTGCGGGTGAAGATCATCGTCGCGCCGCGGCCGCGGGCCTGCAGCAGCCGGCTGACGAGCTCGATTTTGTCCAGCGCGTGCGCCCGGTAGACGAACTGCTCGGTGGTGGCGTGCACGGCCGACGAGTGCGGGGCCTCCGCGCGAATGTGGGTCGGCCGGTTCATGAACGTCCTGGCCAGCGTGATGATCGGGTCGGGCATTGTGGCCGAGAACAGCATCGACTGCCGCTCGTCGGGAATCTGCCGCAGGATGCGCTCGATGTCGGGCAGGAACCCGAGGTCGAGCATTTCGTCGGCTTCGTCGAGCACCAGCACCGACAACCCGCCGAGCTGCAGGTGGCCCTGCTGGGCGAGGTCCAGGAGCCGTCCCGGGGTGCCGACCACGACGTCGGCGCCGGCCTGCAGCGCCTCGATCTGCGGCTCGTAGGGCCGCCCGCCGTAGATCGCCACGACGGACAACGGCCTGGTTTCAGCCGACGTCGGCGCCGCAGCGCCTCCTTCTGCGGTCAGGTATTTCGCCGCGTTCGCGAGGTCACCCGAGACCTGCAGGCACAGCTCGCGGGTGGGCACCACGACGAGGGCCCGCGGGACCCCGGTCAGCGGGCGCTCCGCGTCGCCCGTTATCCGGTGCAGCAGCGGCACACCGAACGCGAACGTCTTGCCCATGCCGGTGCGGGCCTGGCCGATCAGGTCGTGGCCCGCCAGCGCGAGCGGCAGCGTCAGTTCTTGAATAGCAAAAGGATGGTCAATGCCTTGCTCGGTCAATGCGCGGACTATTTCGTCGCGAACACCGAGTTTGGCAAATGTTGGGTTAAGGGCGGTCATCTAGCCTTCCGTGTCATTCCTCGTCATGCCAGCGCGGGCGCTGGCCGTCGTTCTCGTCCACGCGCGCACGAGTTCTGAAGAGACACGTCCTGGCACCGGCGACGACGCCGATCCGCGAGGCCCTGCGCAATCTTTAGGCGGGCCAACTGCGTGCACGCACACATATCACAAGCGGTGCCGTTGTCGCGCCAGTCCCTCGCCGGCGACGTCCGTCACCACCTGTGCCTTCATCATACCGGGCTACAGTGTGGGCCATGTCCTCCACGCAGCCAACCGTTCCGGCTGCCCCACCGATCGCGGCCGATCACCCAGGCGTCGACAAGCTTTTCGCGCTGCTGGCCTACGGCGAGGTGGCGGCGTTCTACCGGCTGACCGACGAGGCTCGCATGGCACCGAACCTGCGTGGGCGCATCGCGATGGCCAGCATGGCCGCCGCCGAGATGCAGCACTTCGAGATGCTGCGGGATGCGTTGGCCGCCAGGGGGATCGACGTCGAAGAAGCGATGTCGGGATACGTTTCGGCGCTGGAGAACTACCACCGGCTCACCACGCCCAGCACCTGGCTGGAGGCGCTGGTGAAGACCTACATCGGCGACGCGCTGGCCGCCGACTTCTACCGGGAGATCGCAGACGTGCTGCCCGACGAGGTGGCCGACGTGGTGCGGGGAGTGCTGTCGGAGACCGGGCACTCGCAGTTCGTGGTGGCCGAGGTGCGGGCGGCGGTCGCCTCGAGCGGCAGGCAGCGCAACCGCCTCACGCTGTGGGCGCGCCGGCTGCTCGGCGAGGCGATCACGCAGGCGCAGTACGTGCTGGCCGACCACGACGAGCTCGCCGATCTCGTGGTGTCGGGCACCGGTGGCCTCGGCCACATCACCGAGTTCTTCGATGGGCTGCAGCGCACCCACGCAGAGCGGATGCGCGAACTGGGCCTGGCCTGATAACCGGGCCTAGCGATTGCAGGTCGCCGCGATCGTGTTGTAGTTCTGCGCCACCAGTGTCTGCCCGTCGCCGTCCGTGATCGTGCAGTTCAGGTGGCTGGCAAAGCTGACCGCGGTGACGGAGTTCACCACCACGTTGCCGCCCAGCACGAGCTTCTTGCTCCACGGCAGCGACACGTCGAAATCGGTGCGCAGCGCCCCGGTCTCATCGGTGTAGGTCACGGTCACCGGGTCGAAGGGCTGCTTGCTGCCCGACACCGTGTAGATGATGGTCGCCGCCTCCACCTGCGGGGGCGGGGGCGGCGCGGTTTCGGTCGGCGTCGGTGAGGGCTGGGAAGGGGGCGACGCCTCCGCTGTCGACGGGCTCGCGGTCGACGGCGTCAGCGTGGTCACGGTCTCCGGCGGCAGCGACGCCGTCGGGGACGGTTTGGGTGGCGGCGGGGTGTAGACCGGCCGGGTCTCCGACGGGACGACCCTGGCGGTCGTCGAGGCGCTGTCGCCTCCGGTGACGATCACGATGGTGCCGACGACGGCGATCAGCAACACCGCGCCGGCCACGGCAGCGACCCAGCGCCAGCGACCCGAGTCAGGCTCTAGGAAGGCGTCGTAGTCCTCGTAGTCCTCGTCGTAGTCCTCGTCGTCCTCGACGTGGTTTTCGACGTCGTCGCTGAATTCGGGTTCGGCGGTCTGGTACCGGTCACCGCCGCGGGACATGTCCGTCGAATAGCGCCAGCTCATAGCCCTTCACTCCCGAACTTCGCCGCTCCGATGTTACGGGCGGGCAGCGGCTGCTTCCGGTTAGCCGACGGGCGTGTCGGCCGTGACTTCGCTGACCGCGAACGGCCGCGGCCAAACCTGGGCCTGCGCGTCCACTAGCCTGCTGACGGGAGTACGGATCGACGGAAAGGGTGCAACCGTGGAGGTCAAGATCGGCATCTCGGACAGCCCGCGAGAGTTGAACTTCAGCACCTCGCAGACGCCCGCAGAGATCGAGGAGCAGGTCAGCGAAGCCCTCGCCAAGGGTTCCCACGTGCTGAAGTTGACCGATGAGCGGGGCCGCACGTTCCTGGTCCAGACCGCCAAGATCGCCTACGTCGAGATCGGCGTGGCCGACGTGCGCAGGGTCGGTTTCGCGGGGTAGCGGCGCCTACGACCGGGCCAGCGGCACGTGCGACAGGCCGCCCCACGCGAAGTGGACGGTGCCCTCGACGGCGTCGTCCTTGCTGATCGGCCGGTCGGCGCCGAGCCAGTACCGAGCGCAGTCGACGCTGATGGCCACCAGCCCGACGGCGATCATCCGTGCGCGGTGCGCCTCAAGACCGGAATCGCGGCTGATCAGGTCGAACACCGCGTCGGTGCACGATTCGGTGGCCACCCTGACCTGCGCGGCCACCTGCGGCTCGGTGACATAGTCGTTTTCGAAGATCAGCCGGTAGCCCTGGCTGTCGTGCTCGATGAAGTCGAAGAACGCCTGCACCGCCGAGCGCAGGCGCTGGCGGTTGTCGGTGGTGGTGCGTAACGCCTGGCGGACACCCGACACCAGGTTGTCGACGTGTCGCTGCAGCACCGCCAGGTACAGGTCGAGCTTGCTGGAGAAATGTTGATAGAGAACGGGTTTGCTCACGCCGGCGCGATCGGCGATCTCGTCCATGCCGGCCGCGTGGAAGCCGCGGTCGACGAAAACCTCACTGGCAGCGGCGAGTAGCTGGCCCCGGCGCTCGTCGCGCGGCAGCCTGTTGCCGCGCCGGTTCGCGCCGTGGCCCCCGTCGTCGCCGTTGGCGAACTTGGCGCCTCGCCGCTCGTCGGTGTTGGCGAGATCGCTCATCACTCCCTCTATCTCACTGAGTATGTCCGAGAGTCCGACACTACTACCCGTCGCCGGGGGCGCGCCGGAAGTGCGACGCGCCGCGACTGTGACATTCTGGGTCGGTGACCTTTGACCCCGGGCCTCGCCGCGGGGGGATGCCAGTGCTGCGCAACGAATACAGGGAGCCGTTGCGCGCCCAACGCGACCCCATAGCCGATGAATCCGGTCGCGCCCGGTCCAACCGCGAGGGTCGGCGGCGCTGGCGTAAGCAGACCTGGTTGGGCAGGTTCATCTCGACCTACGGGTGGCGTGCGTACGCGCTGCCGGCGCTGGTCGTGCTGACCGGTGTTGTCATTTTCCAGACGGTCACCGGAACGAGCACCCGTGCCCCGTCGCGGGAGGGACCCGCGCAGGGGCCCCCGACGATCGGTGCGATGGGCACGGCCATCATCGGTGCGCCGCCGAAGGGATTGACGCAGTTCGACGCGAACCTGCCGACCGGTGTCCTGCCCGAGGGCGGCCCGTTCACCGAGGCGGGCGCGAAGACGTGGCGCATCGTGCCGGGTACCGGGCCGAAGGTGGGTCAGGGCACCGCCAAGGTGTTCAAATACACCGTCGAGGTGGAGGACGGCATCGACACCACATCGTTCGGTGGCGACGAAGGGTTCGCCCGGATGGTTGACGAGACGCTTTCCAATCCGAAGAGCTGGACCCACAACCCGCAGTTCGCGTTCGTGCGTGTGGACGGCAGCATCCCCGGCAACCCGGACTTCCGCGTCTCGCTGACCACGCCGATGACCGTCCGCGAGGGCTGCGGGTATGAAATCCAGCTGGAGGCGTCCTGCTACAACCCGTTGTACGGGCCAGACGGGCAACCCCGCGTGTTCATCAACGAGGCCCGCTGGGTGCGGGGCGCGGTGCCATTCCAGGGCGACGTCGGCTCCTACCGTCAATACCTGATCAACCACGAGGTCGGACACGCGATCGGCTACCCGCGCCACGAGCCGTGCCCCGACAACGGCGCGCTGGCCCCGGTGATGATGCAGCAGACGTTTTCCACGAACAACAACGACGAAAGCAAGTTCGACCCGGACACGGTCAAACCCGACGGCAAGGTGTGCCGGTTCAACCCCTGGCCCTACCCGATCGCCTAGCCCCGGCGCCCGCGCGGGGTCCGGGAAGGACCGAGGGGCGGTTGCTGTTGATTGGTGTACACGTGTGGTTGTGTAGATGTGGGACGCGCACCACCGCTTGCCAGTAGAGGGGACAGTCGGTGACGACATTGCCACCGTTGGTGGAGCCAGCCGCCGAGCTGACGCGCGATGAGGTCGCGCGCTACAGCCGGCACCTGATCATCCCGGACCTCGGGGTGGACGGCCAGAAACGGCTGAAGAACGCCCGCGTGCTGGTGATTGGCGCCGGTGGGCTGGGTTCGCCGGCCCTGCTGTACCTGGCCGCCGCCGGCGTCGGCACGATCGGCATCGTCGAGTTCGACGTCGTCGACGAGTCCAACCTGCAGCGCCAGATCATCCACGGCCAGTCCGACATCGGCCGGTCCAAGGCGCAGAGCGCCCGCGACTCCGTCCGCGAGATCAATCCGCTGGTCGAGGTGCGGCTGCATGAGCTGCGGCTGGATCCGTCGAATGCGGTCGACCTGTTCAAGCAGTACGACCTGATCCTCGACGGCACCGACAACTTCGCGACGCGCTATCTGGTCAACGACGCGGCCGTGCTGGCCGGAAAGCCCTACGTATGGGGCTCGATCTACCGGTTCGAGGGTCAGGTGTCGGTGTTCTGGGAGGACGCGCCCGACGGGCTGGGCCTGAACTACCGCGACCTTTACCCCGAGCCACCGCCGCCCGGCATGGTGCCGTCCTGTGCGGAGGGTGGCGTGCTGGGCATTCTGTGCGCGTCGATCGCGTCGATCATGGGCACCGAAGCGATCAAGCTGATCACCGGCATCGGCGAGCCGCTGCTGGGCCGGCTGGTGGTGTACGACGCGCTGGACATGAGCTACCGCACCATCAAGATCCGCAAAGACCCGGAGACGCCGAAGATCACCGAGCTGATCGACTACGAGGAGTTCTGCGGCGTGGTGTCCGAGGACGCGGCCCAGGCCGCGGCGGAGTCCACGATCACCCCGCGCGAAGTGCGCGAACTGCTCGACTCTGGCAAGAAGCTCGCCCTGATCGATGTGCGCGAGCCGGTGGAGTGGGACATCAATCACATCGAGGGCGCCGAGCTGATCCCCAAGTCGACGCTCGAATCCGGTGAGGGACTGGCCAAGCTTCCGCAGGACCGCATCCCGGTGCTGTACTGCAAGACCGGCGTGCGCTCCGCCGAAGCGCTGGCCGCTGTCAAGAAGGCCGGGTTCTCCGACGCCCTGCACCTGCAAGGCGGAATTGTGGCCTGGGCGAAGCAGCTTGAACCCGACATGGTGATGTACTGAGTCGCGCCGCGACACAGCGCGGCAAACCCAACCGGCCCGGGGCTCGCCGCCGGTAACCTGGCAGTATGACAGTCGAACGGCCGCCTGACCATGTGCTGGCGACGTTCGGTTTGACCGGATTTCGGCCCGTGCCGCTTGGGGCCGGCTGGGAAGGCGGCTGGCGCTGCGGCGAAGTCGTGCTGTCGATGGTGGCCGACCACGCCCGCGCTGCGTGGTCGGCGAAAGTACGCGAAACGCTGTTCGTCGACGGCGTCCGGCTGGCGCGGCCGGTCCGCTCGACGGACGGCCGCTACGTCGTCTCAGGCTGGCGCGCAGACACATTCGTCGCCGGCACGCCCGAACCCCGGCACGACGAGGTGGTGTCGGCGGCGGTGCGCCTGCATGAGGCGACTGCCAAACTGGAGCGGCCCCGTTTTCTGACTCAGCCCCCGGCCGCGCCGTGGGGGGATGTCGACGTGTTCATCGCGGCCGACCGTGCCGCATGGGAGGAGCGCCCGCTGCAGGCGTGGCCGTCCGGTGCGCGGGTGGCGCCCGGCTCCGCGGACGGCCAGCGGTCCATCGATTTGATCAACCAGCTCGCCGGGCTGCGCAGGCCCACCAAGAGCCCCAGTCAGTTGGTGCACGGAGACCTTTACGGCACAGTCCTTTTCGCGGGTACCGCGGCGCCTGGCATCACCGATATCACGCCGTATTGGCGGCCGGCGACGTGGGCCGCCGGCGTCGTCGTCATCGATGCGTTGTCGTGGGGCGAGGCTGACGACGGGCTCATCGAACGTTGGGCGGCGCTGCCGGAATGGCCGCAGATGTTGTTGCGCGCCTTGATGTTCCGGCTCGCAGTGCATGCGCTCCACTCGCGTTCCACCGCCGCGGCGTTTCCTGGGCTGGCCCGCACCGCCGCACTGGTCCGGCTCGTCCTGTAGCTCACCGTCGCCCCGGCGGCGTTGTGAGAAGGTTGTGACAAGCCAGTCATCGCATGCAGCTTTCGCGCAACAACGGCTTCCTAGCGTGTGTGTATGCCGTTCACGAAACGCAAACACGACATCGACGACTGGGATCCTGAAGACCTCGAGGCCTGGACCAACGGCGGCGCGAAAATCGCACGGCGCAATCTGATCTGGTCCATCGTCGCCGAGCACGTCGGATTCTCCGTCTGGTCGATCTGGTCGGTGATGGTGCTGTTCATGCCGCAGAACGTGTACCACATCGACGCGGCGGGCAAGTTCTTCCTCGTCGCGATGCCGACGCTGGTGGGGGCGTTCCTCCGGCTGCCGTACACGTTCGCCACCGCCACCTTCGGTGGCCGCAACTGGACCGTGTTCTCCGCGCTGGTGCTGGCGATCCCGACGCTGCTGACGTTGTACTACGTGGGCCACCCGGGCACGTCGTACACGACGTTCATGATCGTCGCGGCGACCGCCGGGTTCGGCGGCGGCAACTTCGCGTCGTCGATGACCAACATCAACGCGTTCTATCCGCAGCGGCTCAAAGGCTGGGCGCTGGGCCTGAACGCCGGTGGCGGAAACATCGGGGTAGCGGTGATCCAGATCCTCGGCCTGTTGGTGATCGCGGCCGCCGGAAACAGGTCCCCGCACTGGGTGTGTGCGGTGTATCTGGTGTTGTTGTCGATCGCGGCGCTCGGGGCCGCTCTGTTCATGGACAACCTGACCAATCAGCGCACCAACGGGCGCTCGATGGTCGACGTGATGGCATACCGCGATTCGTGGCTGATTGCGCTGCTCTACATCGGCACGTTCGGATCGTTCATCGGCTTCTCGTTCGCGTTCGGGCAGGTGCTGCAGATGAACTTCCTCGCCAGCCTGTCACACGGCCACCCGGTGACGCCGGCGATGACGGCGCAGGCCTCGCTGCGCGCCGCCCAGATCGCGTTCATCGGCCCGCTGCTGGGCTCGATCTCGCGGCCGCCCGGCGGTTGGCTCTCGGACCGGATCGGCGGCAGCAAGGTCACGCTGTACACGTTCGGCGCGATGATTGCCGCCGCAGGCTGGCTCGTGGTGTTCGGCGAGATCGGCGACGCGCCGCACCGCGCCCCGTCGGGGGGCATCCTGGCTGCCTACGTGGTCGGCTTCGTCGCGCTGTTCGTCCTGTCGGGCATCGGTAACGGCTCGGTGTACAAGATGATCCCGTCGATCTTCGACGCGAAGGCCCAGAGCATGGACAGCCTGAGCCCATCCGAGAAGACCGACTGGTCGCGACGGATGTCCGGCGCGCTCATCGGAATCGCCGGAGCCATCGGGGCGCTCGGCGGCGTCGGCATCAATGTCGTGCTGCGCGCGTCGTACCTGTCGGCGGCGAAGTCGGCGACGATGGCGTTCTGGGTGTTCCTTGGCTTCTACCTGCTGTGCGCCATGATCACGTGGTTCGCCTACGTGCGCAGGCCGAGCAAGGCGCCCGTCACCGAACCCGCGGCGGTCGAAGAGGCCAGTCTGGGGGCGGGGGCTACCGCGTGATGAGCGCGCGGCGGAAATCGGTCGTGGTCGTCGGCCACGGCATGGTGGGGCACCGGTTCGTGGAGGCGCTGCGCGACCGCGACAGCGACGGGACCTGGCGCGTCATCGTGTTGTGCGAGGAACCGACTCCGGCCTACGACCGGGTGTCGCTGTCGTCCTACGTCGGCAGCTGGGACCGCGCTGCGCTGTCGATGGCCGGAAACGACTACGCCGGAGATGATCTGGTCGAGCTGCGGGTCGGCGAGCGGGCGACCGCGATCGACCGGGACGCGCGGGTGGTGACCACGTCGGAGGGTGCACTAATCTCCTATGACGCGGTCGTGCTGGCCACCGGCTCGTACCCGTTCGTGCCGCCGATCCCCGGCAAGGACCTCGGCCGCTGCTTCGTCTATCGCACGCTCGACGACCTCGACGCGATTCGCGCGGTGGCCGAGACCGCAGAGCCCGGTGCGGCCGGGATCGTGGTCGGCGGCGGCCTGCTGGGCCTGGAGGCTGCAAATGCGGTGCGGCTGATGGGAATGACGCCGCATGTCGTTGAGCTCGCGCCGCGCCTAATGCCGCTGCAGGTCGACGAGTGCGGCGGCGCGGTGCTGGCCAACCTCGTCACCGGGCTGGGCCTGAGGGTGCACACCGGGGTGTCGACGTCGGCGATCGAAGACAGCGGCGACGGCGCCCGGGTGACGCTGTCCGACGGGCAGACCATCGACGCAGCGGTTCTCGGCGGGCGTGCGGCCGCGCGACGAGCTGGCCCGCGACTGCGGCCTCGAGTTGGGCGAGCGCGGCGGTGTGCTCACCGACATCAGTTGTGCCACGAAGGATCCGCACATCTTCGCGATCGGTGAGGTCGCCGCGGTCGAGGGCCGGTGCTACGGGCTCGTTGCGCCCGGCAACGCGACCGCGGAGGTGGTGGCCGACCGATTGCTGGGCGGCGCAGCGGAATTCCCGGGCGCGGACTTGTCGACGAAGCTCAAGTTGCTCGGCGTCGACGTCGCCAGCTTCGGTGACGCGCACGCCACCAGCGAGGGCGCGCTGGAAGTCGTCCTCAACGACGCCACCAAGGGGACGTACGCCAAACTCGTCGTCTCCGACGACGCGTCAACCCTGCTGGGCGGAATCCTCGTCGGCGACGCGACCGCCTATGGCGCGCTGCGGCCACTGGTCGGCCGCCCCCTGCCGGCCGACCCGGCGTCGCTGATCTCCCCGGCGGGTGCCGAGGTCGGCGTAGGCACGCTACCGGACGAGGCGCAGATCTGCTCCTGCAACGCGGTGTCCAAGGGCGCGATCTGCTCGGCGATCACCGACGGTGCCTGCGACGTGCCCGCCATCAAGGGCGCCACCGTGGCCGGAACCTCTTGCGGCAGCTGCGTTCCGATGCTCAAGCGGCTGCTGGAGGCGCAGGGGGTCGAGCAGTCCAGGGCACTGTGCGAGCACTTCAGCCAGTCGCGCGCCGAGCTGTTCCAGATCGTGCAGGTCACCGGAATCCGCACGTTCTCAACGCTGATCGCCGAGTACGGCATCGGGACCGGCTGCGATATCTGCAAGCCGGCGATCGCATCCATCCTGGCGTCGACGTCGTCGGGCCACATCCTCGACGGGGAAGGCGCGTCGCTGCAGGACACCAATGACCACTTCCTGGCCAACTTGCAGCGCAACGGCACCTATTCGGTGGTGCCGCGGCTGCCCGGCGGCGAAATCAGCCCGGAGAAGCTGATCGCCATCGGCGAGGTGGCACGCGACTTCGGCCTGTACACGAAGATCACCGGCGGCCAGCGCATCGACATGTTCGGCGCGCGCGTCGAGCAGCTGCCGCTGATCTGGAAGCGGCTGATCGACGCGGGCATGGAATCCGGGCACGCGTACGGCAAGGCGCTGCGCACCGTGAAGAGTTGTGTCGGCGCGACGTGGTGCCGCTACGGCGTGCAGGACTCGGTCGCGATGGCCGTGGACCTCGAGCTGCGCTACCGCGGTTTGCGCTCGCCGCACAAGATCAAGATGGGCGTCTCGGGCTGCCAACGCGAATGTGCAGAAGCGCGCAGCAAGGACGTCGGCGTCATCGCGACCGAAAAAGGTTGGAACCTCTATGTCGGCGGCAATGGCGGCGCCACCCCGCAGCACGCGCAGCTGCTCGCCGGCGACCTCGACGCCGAGACGCTGGTCCGCTACATCGACCGCTACCTGATGCTCTACATCCGCACGGCCGACCGGCTGCAGCGCACCGCGGTGTGGCAGGAAACCATCGAAGGTGGTCTCGATCACATCAAGGCGGTCGTGTGCGAGGACTCACTTGGCATCGCCGCCGAACTCGAGGCGGCGATGGAACGCCACGTCGCAGGGTATTCCGACGAATGGGCCGGCGTGCTGGCTGACGAGGAAAAACTGTCCCGGTTCGTGTCGTTCGTCAACGCGCCCGACCAGCGCGACCCGACCGTGCAATTCGACGAGAGCGGCCCCCGCAAGGTGCCGGTGCTGCTCGGCATGCCGAGCACGTTCAACACGACGGAAAGCGGCAGTTAATGGTTGCGAAACATCTGTGCCGTACCAAGGGCAGTGAAGGGGAGTTCACACCATGACCGTTCTTGCTGACCGCTACACCGGCATTCACGTGGATTGCTGGACGCGCGCTTGCAGGCTCGAAATGCTGCTGCCGGGACGCGGCGTTGCGGTGCTGCTGCCCGACGGCGAGCAGGCCGCGTTGTTCCTGCTGCCCGACGAGAAGCTCGTCTCGGTCGGCAACATCGACCCGTTCGGTCGTGCAGCGGTGATGTCGCGCGGCATCGTGGGCGATCGGCGGGGCGAGCCGACGGTGGCATCGCCGCTTCTCAAGCAGGTGTTCTCGCTGATTGACGGACGCTGCCTCGACGACGAGTCCTATGCGCTGCCGGTCTATGACGTCAGGGTGGTCGATGGATTCGTCGAAATCAGACGTAGCTGAACCACTGGCGGGTTTCACCGTCGGTGTCACAGCCGCGCGCCGATCGGAAGAACTGATCACGCTGCTCGAGCGCCGCGGCGCGGCAGTGGTCCATGCCCCGGCGATCCGGATCATCCCGCTGGTCGACGATGACGAACTGCGCCGGGTCACGTCGCTGCTCATCGAGCGGCCGCCGGATGTGGTCGTGGTCACGACGGGCATCGGGTTCCGCGGGTGGGTCGAGGCCGCACATGGCTGGGATGTCGCCGACGACCTGATCGCGGCGCTGGGCTCGACGCGCATCCTGGCCCGCGGCCCGAAGGCGCGTGGTGCGGTGCGGCAGGCCGGGCTGTGTGAGGAGTGGAGCCCCGAATCTGAGGCCTCGGCCGAGGTGCTGGAGCGGCTGCTGGCCGACGGCGCCGCGGACCTGCGAATCGCGGTGCAGTTGCACGGCGCGGGCTCGGAGTGGGAGGCCAACGCCGACTTCTGCGAGGCGTTGACGCTCGCGGGTGCCCAGGTGATTCAGGTGCCGGTTTACCGATGGGAACCGCCGGTCAACCCACAACGGCTGGACCAGCTGATCGGCATGATCGTCAACGCCGAGGTCGATGCCGTCAGTTTCACCAGTGCGCCCGCGGTGGCGTCAATGCTGGAGCGCGCCAAGGCCCTCGGTTGCGTCGACGAGCTGCTGGCCGCGCTTCGCGGGGACGTTGCCGCGATCTGCGTCGGACCCGTCACGTCCGCGCCGCTGCACCGGCTCGGCGTACCCGCCACGCATCCCGACCGCTACCGGTTAGGCGCGCTGGCACGCCTGGTCACCGACGAGTTGCCACCCCGCGCAGTGCAATTGAGCGCCGGTGGCCATCGGATCAGCGTCCGCAGCGGAAGTGTCGCCGTCGACGGCGAGGTGCGGGTAGTGCCACCCGCCGGCATGGCGCTGCTGCGGCGGCTGATGGTCAACCCGGGTTGGGTGGTGTCGAGGGGAGAACTGCTGGCGCAGTTGCCCGGCGGCGGCGGCGATACCCACGCGGTCGAGACCGCGATGGCGCGGCTGCGTTCGGCGCTGGGCGCCCCGGGTGTCATCCAGACAG
The DNA here is from genome assembly GCA_963811535.1 of uncultured Actinomycetota bacterium. GTDB lineage: Bacteria > Actinomycetota > Actinomycetes > Mycobacteriales > Mycobacteriaceae > Mycobacterium. The sequence continues at coordinate 112,681 of CAWERF010000008.1, forward strand.
TCGTGAAGCGTGGGTACCGCCTCGCCATCGACCCGGCCGAATGCTGATCCTGGTCGCCCACGGCACGCGCAGCGCCGCCGGCCTGCAGACCATCGGCGAGATCGTCGACACCGTCTCGGCCCGGATCGGCCCGCTGCGAACCGCTTTCGTCGACGTGCTCGGACCCAACCCTGCCGAGTTATTGACCGATGTGCGAGAACCCGCGATCGTCATGCCCGCGTTTCTAGCGTCCGGCTACCACGTGCACGCCGACCTGCCGGCGCGGATCGCCGAGAGCGGGCACGGGGACGCCACGGTGACCCGACCGCTCGGGCCCGATCCACTGATGGCCACCGTGATGCACGAGCGGCTGATCGAGGCGGGCTGGCGCGCGGGCGATGTGGTGGTCATGGCCCCGGCCGGTTCGTCGGATCCGCGGGCCCACCGCGACGTGTACCGTGCCGCAACGATGTTGGCGCATCGGGTCGGTGAGGTCCATCTGGGCTTCGTGGCCACCGGCGCGCCCCGGGTGCGCGACGTTGTGCGTGTGCTGCGGGCCAACGGTCGCCGCCGGATCTTCGTCGCACCGTATCTGTTGGCTCGCGGGCTCTTTCACGAGCGGCTGGCCGAGTGCGGAGCGACGGCGGTGGCTGCGCCGCTGGGCGCACATCCCGGCGTCGTCGACGTGATCGCGGCCCGGTTCGAGCGGGTGGGCGCACACGCAACCGGCTACTCCCCGAGGGCGTAAGCAACCGCCTCATCGGCGGTGAGCGACGCGCCTTCGCGGCGGGCGGCATCGAAGTCCCAATCACCCAGCGCTTCCCGCGCCCGCCGCGCGCATTCCTGATGATGGGCGGAGAAATCGTGGAACCCGACGAGGGGGCTTCCCACGGCCCGGCTCCACTCCGCGGCGGCGGAGGCCAACATGACCGCCACCCGCGGCTCACCGTTGGCGCGCACGACCCAACTCAACGCCTCCAGGAACAACGCGCTCATCCGGAGATCGTGAATCCGGTGGGCCAGTTGGAGGCCTTCCTTGAACCTTCGCTCGGCGGCGGCGGGGTCGCCGTGACTCCACTCGGCCAGCCCGATCGACCACAACGCGTTCGTCTTGAACACCCACTCGCCGCGGGCGTCGGCGAAGGCCAGCACCCGCTCGTACCACGACATGGCTTCGGCGTTCGCCCCGAGCATCTCGTAGGCCCAGCCCAGCATCAGCACCCCACCGGCGCGGACCGCGAGCTCCCCACCGGTCGTGACGGCGTGGTCGAGGCAGTCGCGGGCGTGCGCGACTTCGCCCCGCATCAGCGATGTGAAGGCCTCGCCGATCGAGATCAGCGCGTGTGCGGTCGGGTCGGTGAGGTGCTCGACGACCGCTTTGCCGTCGGTCACCCACCGCTCGGCGGCCGGCAGGTCGGCCTGAAGCGCGGCGAGCATGATCGCGGCATATAGCGCCTTGGCGCGTTCGGGGCTCGGTTTCTCCGGCACTGGTGATCCGTTCAGGGCCCGGTCAAGCCAGCGGCGGCCCTCGCTGATCAGTCCATGCGCGAGAAAGAACGGGTGCAGCGCCGTGGGAATGTCAAGCCGCGTCGGCGCGCGCATCGAGACGCCGAACTCCAGCGCCTCACGCAGGTTCGGCAACTCCCGATCGAGCCGTTCGATCCAGTACATCTGGCGCGGGCTGAACCACTCCGATTCGGAGTTTCCCACAAGTCGCCGGTACCACTCGTAGTGTCGTGCACGCAGTTGACCGTACTCGTCGGTGTCCTCGACTTTGCTTCTGCCGTAAGACCGAAAGGTCTCCAGCAGCCGGAACCGCACCGCACCATCGGTTTCGGTGCGAATCAGGATCGACTTGTCCACGAGCGAGGACAGCAGATCAAGGAGTTTGTCTGCGGGAAACCGTGGGCCGCAGACATATTCGGCGGCTTCGAGGTCGAATCCCGCGGCGAACACCGACAACCGGCCCCAGAGCCGCTGCTCGGCGGGAGTGCACAGGTCGTAGCTCCAGTCCACGCTCCAGGCCAGCGTCTGCTGCCGCGGCGGCGCGCCGCGACTGCCGCGGGTCAGCAGCGCGTAGCGGTCGTCGAGCCGTTCCAGGATCTGTTCGGTCGACATGGCGCGCAGCCGCGCGGCGGCCAGTTCGATCGCCAGCGGCAACCCGTCGAGCCGCGAGCAGATCCGGGCGACGACCGCCTTGTCGTCGTCGGTGATCCGGTAGCCCGGCACCGCCGCCGCGGCGCGCTCGGCGAACAGCGCGACCGCGTCGTAGCCGGGCAGCCCGCGAAGCGTCGGCTCGCGGTCGGGATCGGGGATCGCGAGGGGGGCCAGCAGGTGCACCGATTCCCCGCCGATGCCCAGCGCTTCCCGGCTCGTGGCGAGAATGCGGAGCTCCGGGCATGCCCGGAGCAGCGTCTCGGTCAGCTTCGCCGCCTCGTTGACCACTTGCTCGCAGTTGTCGAGCACCAGCAGCAGCCGGCGGGACGACAGGTGCTCGACGAGCACCTCGCCCAGCAGCCTGGCCGACTCGTCGCGCACGCCGATTGCGCCGGCCACCACGTCGGTCAGCAACGACCCGTCGGTCAGCTCGCCCAGCTCGGCCAGCCACACGCCGTGCGGGAACTCCGGCGCCGCACCGGCCGCCACCCGCAGTGCCAGCCGTGTCTTGCCCACGCCGCCGATGCCGGTCAACGTCACCAGTCGCGACGACGACAGCAGCTTCGTGACGTCGGACACTTCGGTCCGCCGGCCGATGAAGCTGGTCAGTTCCACCGGCAGATTGCCGGCGGAGCGGCGGAGGTCTGCCGCGGCCGGCCGCTGCTGCGGCTCGTCGTCGGGCTCGCCCAGCAGCGCCATGTCGTCGACCGCGAAGCCCTGCACGGCCTGTATCTGCTTGATCTGCTCCCCGAGCGCAGCGGCCGAAGGCCGGTCGCGGGGGTCGCGGGCCATCGCCGCCTCCACGGCGGCCGCGACATCCGCGGGTATCCCGGTCTGGCGGAGGTCCGGCGCGCATTCGGTGGCAATGCGAAGAAACTGGGCGAACACCCCTTCTCCGCTGCGGCGTTCGAACGCGGCATGGCCGGTCAGCGCGCAGAACAGCGTGGCGCCCAGCCCGTACACGTCCGAGGCTTGCGTCGGCGGGTCGCCGCTGAGAATCTCGGGAGCGGTGAACGCGGGCGAGCCGGTGAACGTGCCGGCCGCCGTCTTGAACCCGCCGGAGATGTGGGCGATCCCGAAGTCGCTCAACGCCGGCTCTCCGTAGTCGGTCATCAGGATGTTCGCCGGCTTGACGTCGCGGTGCAGGATCCCGAGGCGGTGCGCACTTTCCAGCGCGCCCGCCATCTTCACCCCCAGCCGCATTGCCTCGTCCAACGGGACCGGACCGCTGCGGCGGATCCTCGTGTCGAGCGAGCCCCTCTGGTGGTACTGCATCACCAGGTACGGGTAGCCGCCCCGGGTTTCGCCGACCTGCAGGACGCCGACTATGTTCGGGTGGCCGGTGAGCCGGCCCATCGCGCGTTGCTCGCGCAGGAACCGCTCGCGATTCTCGTTCGGTTCTGCGGTCAACGCCTTCACCGCAACCGTGCGGTCCAACGCAACCTGGGTGCAGCGGTAGACGATCCCGAATCCGCCCCGCCCGATCTCCTCTGCGTCATCGAATCCGGCCGCACGAAGATCCGTGACGACGGTCGGGCCCGCGTCGCGCTGAGTGGTGAACGGGTCGCTGTCCATCATCGGCATCGGCTTCTGCTCTTCGCGCAAGCGGCTCATCGCCGGCTTCCTGCGATCGGGTTGAGCATAGCCGGAGCGTCAGAAGCTGTGGCGCACCTCGCTCAGCGGGACCCTGCCGTCGACGGACAGCACGCCCTCCGCGCGCAGCAGCTCGAGTTGGCGGGTGGACAGGTGCGCAGCGGGACGCCCCGTCGCGCGGATGACCCTGTGCCATGGCAGGTCTGCGGAATCCGTGCGCATGATCCAGCCGACGATGCGCGGACTGGAAAGCCCTGCGCCATCGGCGATGTCGCCGTAGGTGGCGACCTTGCCGGAGGGGATCGCCGCGACCAGGGCCCGCACGCGTTCGACCTGCTCGTCGGTGACCGCGGCCACGGTTATGCCAACCGCTCGCGGATCACGGCGGCCGTCTCGGCCGGCAGCGCAAGCGGCACCATGTGATTGCAGTCGAAGTCGATCCGGTTGAAGTCGGGTCCGAGGCTGACATCGAGCGCCTCGATCAGCGTGTCGCTGACGTATGGCGGATCGGTGCGGGTGGCCCGGACAAGCGTGGTCGGAGTTCCGCTGCGCGGCAACACAACTGGGCGGGCCAGCTCCCTCCAGTAGGTGATCATCGCCGGCAGGCTCAGCCGCCAGCCGACCCGGCCCCCCGGCCACGGAACCAGGTGCTCGTTTAGTTCGGTCTCCAACAAGGCGGGATCCACGTCGGCCCACGACCCCGTCGCCTTCTCGGAGCGCGCCTCTTCCCGATCGGTGTAATCCGGCGACGCCAGCATGTCGTCGGCGATCTCGCGCATCCACTCGCCGTCCAGGCCGATGGCCGGGTCGAGGAGCACAAGGCCCGCGACCACGTCCGGCCGCTCGGCGGCCAGATTCAACGCCAGCGCGCCGCCGAACGAGTGCCCGACCACCAGCACCGGACCGTCGGCCTCGGCGTCGAGCAGTGAGGCCAGTGCCTCGACGTTCGCGTCGATGGTCCACGGCGCGCACCACGACGAGCGGCCGTGGCCGAGCAGGTCCGGCGCGGCGATCGCAACGTCGGGCAAGAGCCCGGTGGCGAGGCTCTCCCAGCGCCTGCCGTGGCCGGTCAGGCCGTGGATCGCAAGCAGGCGGATGCCCGTGGCCGGGCCGTAGCGGTAGACGTGCAGATCGGCTGACACGGTTCGATCGTGCCACTGCCTTGTCGGACCCCCGTGGTGTCATGCCGGCATGGCCGAACCGCTGCCCCGAGACCCCGACGCGCGCAGCGTCATCGATCCGAAGGCGCGCGGGCCGGTGCGGGTCCTCGGTGGCCCCGGTACCGGCAAGAGCCAGCTGCTCGTCGACGCGGCGGCCGCCCACATCGCCGCCGGTTCGGATCCCGAATCTGTTCTGCTGCTGTGTGGTTCGGCTCGCGCGGCGGCGCGCAGCCGCACAGCATTGACGGGTGCGTGGTCGCGGCCGGGTGGCCGGACAGCCATCCGGGAGCCGCTGGTGCGCAGCGTGCACTCGTACGCGTTCGCGGTGCTGCGGCTTGCCGCGCAGCGCGCCGGTGACCCGCCGCCACGCCTGGTCACCGGCGCCGAACAGGAGGGCATCATCCGCGAGCTGCTGGCCGGCGACCTCCAGGACGGTCCACGGGCCGCGGTGGCGTGGCCTGAGTCGTTGCGGCCCGCGCTGACCACCGCCGGGTTCGCCACCCAGCTGCGCGACCTGCTGGCCCGCTGCGCCGAACGCGGGGTCGACCCGTTTCGCCTGCAGCGCATCGGGCGGGTGGCGGGCCGGCCCGAATGGGTGGCCGCCGGTCAGTTCGCGCAGCAGTACGAGCAGGTGATGCTGCTGCGGGCGGCGACCGGCATGGCCGCGCCACAAGCCACCGTTCCCGCGCTCGGCGCGGCCGAACTCGTCGGGGCCGCACTAGAGGGGTTCGCGACCGACCCCGACCTACTGGCCGCCGAGCGTCGACGTGTGCGGGTGCTGCTCGTCGACGACGCGCAGCACCTCGACCGGCAAGCCGCGCGCCTGGCGCGGGTGCTCGCAGCGGGGGCGGCCCGCACCGTGATCGCCGGAGACCCCAATCAGGCGGTGTTCGGCTTCCGCGGCGCGGATCCCGCCCTGCTCGACGCCGATACCCCGGCGGTAACCCTGACCCGTTCGTACCGCTGCGCACCGTCGATTGCCCGGGCCGTCAGCGGCGTCGCCGCCCGGCTGCCCGGAAGCACTCCCGGCCGTGAAATCGAGCGCAGCGCAGGCGAACCCGGATCCGTGTCGGTGCGGCTCGCCGCGTCCGCGCACGCCGAAGCCGCCGTGATCGCCGACACACTGCGCCGAGCGCACCTCATCGACGGGGTGCCGTGGTCGCAGATGGCCGTGATCGTCAGGTCCCTGCCGCGGGCGGGCGGGGTGCTGTCCCGGGCGCTCGCTGTCGCAGGTGTGCCGGTCGCGACACCGCCGCAGGCGATTCCGCCGGCCGAGCTAGCGGCCGTGCGTGCGTTGTTGATCGTGTTGGCCGCCACGGCCGGGGAACTCGAGGGCGATTGGGCAGTGGAGCTGCTGACCGGCCCCATCGGACGTGTCGACCCGGTGTCGCTGCGGCGGCTGCGGCGGACCCTGCGCCGCCGAGGCGCCGGCGAGCCGGCGCGCGACTTCGGGCAGTTGCTGGTCGACGTGCTGACCGGCGACGCACAGGACGTGCCCGCGGCTCATGCTGGGCCGCTGCGCCGGATCCGTGCGGTGCTGGACGCGGCGGCCGGCGCCGACCGGCAGGATCCGCGCTACACGCTGTGGCGGGCATGGAACCGCTCCGGCCTGCAGCGGCGGTGGCTGACGGCCGCCGCCCGCGGCGGCTCAGCCGGCGCACAAGCCGACCGCGACCTCGATGCGGTCACGACGCTGTTCGACATCGCCAACGAGTACGTGTACCGCACGGCGGGGGCCACCGTGCGCGGCCTGGTCGACCATGTCAGGAATCTGAAACTGCCCCCGACCGACCGCGAACCGCTGGTTGCGCCCGACGCGGTCAGCGTTGTCAGTGCCCACTCGGCGACGGGCCGGGAGTGGGACGTCGTCGTCATCGCCGGCCTGCAGGAAGGGTTGTGGCCCAACACCGTTCCGCGTGGCGGGGTGCTCGCCACCCAGCAGCTCCTGGACAGGCTCGACGGCGTGATCGCGCCCGTGTCGGGCCGGGCGCCGGTGCTGGCCGACGAGCGCCGCCTGCTCGTCACGGCCATGGGTCGGGCGCGGCGGCGGCTGCTGATCACCGCCGTCGACAGCGACACCGGCGCGGATGGCGAGGCCGCGATACCGTCAGCGTTCTTCCACGAAGTCGGCCAGTGGGCCGACGACACCGCGACAGCCGCGGAGCCCGCGCCGCGGGTACTGTCTCCGGTGGCTGTGGTCGGCCGGTTGCGCTCGGTCGTGTGCGCGCCGCCCGGCGCCGTCGACGACGACCGACGCCGCCGCGCGGCAACGCAATTGGCGCGGCTCGCGGAGGCCGGTGTGCCGGGCGCCGACCCCACGAGCTGGCACGGCATGACCGCGGTCAGCAGTGACGAGCCACTTCGCTGCGACGGCCAGCCGGTCACGATGTCACCGTCTGCGTTGCAGACCATCGATGACTGCCCGCTGCGTTGGCTACTGGAGCGGCACGGCGGCACCGACGGGCATGACATGCGTTCGACCGTGGGATCGGTGCTGCACGCGCTGATCGCCGATAGCCGACGCTCCGAGCCGCAATTGCTGGCCGACCTCGAGAAGATCTGGGAAACCTTGCCATTCGATTCGCAGTGGTATGCGCGCAACGAGCTCTCGCGGCACCGGGCGATGCTGGCCACGTTCGCCCAGTGGCGAGCGCAGACCCGTCGCGAGCTGACCGAGGTGGGCGCCGAGGTCGATGTGGACGGCGTGCTGACCCATCCCGATCCGGACCTTCCCGACGTGCGGGTCCGCGGCCGCATTGATCGGCTGGAACGTGATGGCGCCGGCCGGCTGGTCGTGGTCGACGTCAAGACCGGCAAGAGCCCGGTCACCAAGGACGACGCGCAGCGGCATGCGCAACTCGCGATGTACCAGCTGGCCGTCGCCGCCGGGCTTCTGGTCCATGACGGAGAGCTCGGCGGCGGTCGTCTGGTGTACGTCGCCAAGACCGGCACGGGCGGCGCGGTGGAACGCGACCAGGACGCGCTGACATCCGACACGCGGCGGGAGTGGCAAGACCTGGTGCACCGGGCGGCCGCGGCCGCGGGCGGCCCGCGGTACCTCGCCCGCATCAACGACGGGTGCGGGCACTGCCCGGTGCGGTCCAGTTGCCCGGTGCAGGGCGGCCGTCGATGACGCATCGCTACAGCCCAGCCGAGTTGGCCCGCCTGCTCGGGCTTCCCCAGCCCACCAATGAGCAGGCCGCCGTCATCGCCGCGCCGCCCGGCCCGTTGGTTGTGATCGCCGGCGCCGGCGCCGGCAAGACCGAGACCATGGCCGCGAGGGTGGTCTGGCTCGTTGCCAACGGTTACGCCGAGCCCGGGCAGGTGCTCGGCCTGACCTTCACCCGCAAGGCCGCCGCGCAGCTGTTGCGGCGGGTGCGTTCACGGCTGGCCCGGCTGTCCGGCGCCGGGCTAAGACCCGGCACGGCCGACGCCGAGCCCGCAACGGTCAGCACATATCACGCGTTCGCCGGCGCGCTGCTGCGAGATCACGGGCTGCTGTTGCCTACAGAACCGGACACCCGGCTGCTCAGCGAAACCGAGTTGTGGCAGTTGGCATTTCGCGTCGTCAGCGACTACCGAGGCAATCTCGACACCGACAAAACCCCGGCCTCGGTGACGGCGATGGTGCTGCGGTTGTCGGGGCAGCTGGCCGAGCACCTGGTCGACACCACCCAATTGCGTGACACCCACGTCGAACTCGAGCGGCTGGTGCACACGCTGCCCGGGGGCCCGTACCAGCGTGACCGGGGGCCCAGCCAGTGGCTGCTGCGCATGCTCGCGGCCCAGCATGAGCGCACCCAGCTGGTGCCGCTCATCGACGCGCTGCATGAGCGCATGCGGGAAGACAAAGTGATGGATTTCGGCACCCAGATGGCGGCGGCCGCGCGGCTGGCGGCCGGCTTCCCTCAAGTGGGTGGGCAACTGCGGCAGCGCTACCGCGTGGTGCTGCTCGACGAGTACCAGGACACCGGCCACGCCCAGCGGATCGCGCTGTCGTCGTTGTTCGGTGGCGGCGTCGGCGACGGGTTGGCGCTCACCGCGGTAGGCGACCCGATCCAGTCGATCTACGGCTGGCGAGGTGCGTCGGCGACCAACCTGCCGCGATTCGCCAGCGACTTTCCGCGCGCCGACGGCTCACCGGCGCCCACGCTGGAGCTGCGCACCAGCTGGCGAAACCCGCCGCGCGCGCTGCACTTGGCCAACGCCGTGTCGGCAGAGGCGCGTCGCCGGTCGGTGGCCGTGCGCAGGCTGCGGCCCCGGCCCGACGCGCAGCCGGGGACCATTCGCTGCGCCCTGCTGGAAGACATTGCGGCCGAGCGGGATTGGGCAGCCACGCACCTGGCGCGGCGTTACCACGACGCCCGTTCCCGCGGCGCTGCCGCGCCCACCGCGGCGGTGTTGGTGCGGCGCAACGCCGACGCGGCACCGATGGCAGAAGCGCTGACCGCACGCGGGGTCCCCGTCGAAGTGGTGGGGCTGGCGGGTTTGCTCGGCGTGAGCGAGGTGGCCGACCTGGTGGCGATGCTGCGGATGGTTGCCGACCCGACGGCCGGGTCGGCCGCGATGCGGGTGCTCACCGGCCCAAGGTGGCGCCTGGCCGGCCGCGACATCGCTGCGTTGTGGCGCCGCGCCCGCGAGATCGACGACGGCGGACGTGCCGATGAGGCGACGCCGGAGCGGGTGGCGGCGCAGGCCGCGACCGACGCCGACGTGGCCTGCCTGGCCGACGCGATCTGCGATCCGGGCCGCGCCGCCCGATATTCGGCCGAAGGCTACCGGCGCATCGTCGCGCTGGCTCGCGAGCTCGGCGCGCTGCGGGCGCGGCTGACGCATCCGCTGCCCGACCTGGTCGCCGAGGTGCGTCGCGTGCTGGGCGTCGACATTGAGGCCCGTGCGGGCCGGCCGGTTTCTTCAGGATGGTCGGGCAGCGAGCATCTCGACGCGTTCGCCGACGTGGTCGCCGACTACGCCGACCGGCCGAACGCCTCGGTCGCAGGCTTTCTGTCGTATCTCGGCGCGGCAGCGGAAGTGGAGAACGGGCTGGCGCCCTCCGAGGTCGCGGTGTCCCACGACCGGGTGCAGGTGCTGACCGTGCACGCCGCCAAGGGGCTGGAATGGGAGGCCGTCGCGGTCCCGCATCTGAGTACCCGCGTCTTTCCGTCCACCGCGTCGACGCGGACCTGGCTCACCGACGCCGCCGACCTGCCGCCGCTGCTGCGGGGCGACCGGGCCGACCGTGGCCTGCACGGGGTGCCGGTCCTGGACACGTCGAGGGTGACCAATCGAAAGCAATTGTCCGACATCATTTCCGAGCATCGGCGGAGCCTGGAGCAGCGCAGGCTCGATGAGGAGCGCCGGCTGCTGTACGTCGCGATCACCCGCGCGCAGGACACGCTGCTGCTGTCCGGCCACCACTGGAGCGCCAACGGCACCAAGCCCAGCGGGCCGTCGGACTTCCTCTGCGAACTCAAGGGCATCATCGACCGCTCCGCCGCCGAGGGGAACCCGTGCGGCGTCGTCGAACAGTGGGCGGCGCCGCCCGCCGACAGGGAGCCGAACCCGTTGCGCGACAGAAAGGTCGAGGCGATCTGGCCGGCTGACCCGCTGGCAGACCGGCGCGGCGACGTCGAGCGCGGTGCCGCACTGGTGCGGGCCGCGGCGGATGCGCCGGCCGACGATAACCTGGACGGCTGGGCGGCCGACGTGGACGCTCTCCTCGCCGAACGCGCGCGAGTCGCCGAGCCGATGAATAGGCCTCTGCCGCCACAACTTTCGGTGAGCAGCCTGGTGGAGCTGGGCCGCGACCCCGACGGCGCCGCCCAGCGGCTGCTGCGGCGGCTGCCGGGTCGACCTGACCCGCACGCGCTGCTGGGCACCGCGTTCCACGACTGGGTGCAGCGCTTCTACGGCGGTCAGCGGTTGTTCGACCTCGACGACCTGCCCGGCGCCGACGAGCACGGCGCCGACACGGCCGCTCTGGCCGAGCTGCAGGAGGCGTTCACCGCCTCAGCGTGGGCTGCGCGTACACCCGTGGGCGTCGAGGTGCCGTTCGAGATGGTGATCGGCGACAGGGTGGTCCGTGGCCGGATCGACGCTGTGTTCGCAGACCCCGACGGCGGAACCACGGTCGTGGACTGGAAGACCGGTGAGCCGCCGGATAGCCCAGATGCGTTGCAGCAAAACGCTGTTCAGCTGGCCGTATACCGGCTGGCGTGGGCCGCCCTGGACGGCTGCCCGGTGTCGTCGGTGCGGGCGGCATTCCATTATGTGCGTACCGGTCGCACCGTCAGCCCGGACGCGTTCCCGGACGCCGACGAGCTGGCGGGGCTGTTAGAGCCTCAGGCCGTATCCGATGTCGCCGGCCGTACGGCTCCGGAACGCCAGACCTTCAACGCCTGAGTGATCATCGGGACCTGCAGAGGCAGCCGCGCGATCGCGGCAGTCCGCATCGGCCATCCCTTGCCCCACCACAGCCGCACCATGTTCACATTGGCCGGGAACACGGATGCGAACAGCGCCGCCACCGCCAGTCCGCCGATCCGGCGGGTTCGCGGCACCAGCAGCAGCGCGCCGACCGCCAGCTCCGCGACACCTGATGCGTTGGTGTAGAACCGGGCGCTGCCGGGCAACTCGGCCGGCACGATCGAGTCATAGGGCTTCGGCAACAGGAAGTGCGTGGTTCCTGCGCCGAGCAGCAATGCGCTCAGCCGGTACGCGGGTGCTTGAGCCGATGTGAACGGGCGTTCGGGCAGCCTGTGCGTCATGGGTACATTGTGCTCATGCGGCGCCGGCGGATCAGTCGTTGTGGCCAAAGGTAGGTTGCGCCGCCTCCCCGGCGGACCGGACGAGGCGCTGACGTCTCAGCCCGACTTCGCGTTGGTCGGTGTGCTGCGCATCCCAGAAAGCCACATCAGTCCCGGCCGCGCCATCTCGCGCCGCCTCGCGCTGGCCGTGCTGGCGCTGTTGGCGGCGGTCATCATCGTCTACCTCGACCGCGACGGCTACCGCGACGTCCGGGGCGGCCGGCTGTCGTTTCTGGACTGCGTCTATTACGCCACCGTGTCGCTGTCGACCACCGGATACGGCGACATCACGCCGTACACGGAATCCGCGCGGCTGATCAACGTCCTGATCATCACCCCACTGCGGGTCGCGTTTTTGATCGTGTTGGTCGGCACGACGCTGGAAGTCCTGACCGAACGGTCCCGCCAAGCGTGGAAGATCCAGCGGTGGAGGAGCAGAGTGCGCAACCACACCATCGTCATCGGCTACGGCACGAAGGGAAGGAGCGCCGTCGACGCGATGCTCGGCGACGACATCGCGCCCGGCGACATCGTCATCGTCGACACCGATCAGACAGCGCTCGACCATGCCGCGGCGGCCGGCCTTGTCACCGTGCACGGCAATGCGACCCGCGCTGACGTGCTGCGGCTGGCCGGCGCCCAGCACGCTGCGTCGATCATCGTCGCGACCAACCGCGACGACACCGCGGTGCTGGTGACGCTGACCGCGCGCGAGCTCGCGGCGAAGGCCAAGATCGTCGCGTCGATCCGCGAGGCCGAGAACCAGCACCTGGTGCGGCAGTCGGGCGCCGACTCGGTGGTCGTGTCGTCGGAGACCGCCGGCCGGCTCCTGGGCATCGCGACCACGACACCCACCGTCGTGGAGATGATCGAAGACCTGCTCACCCCCGATGCGGGGTTCGCGATCGCCGAGCGGGAGGTCGAATCCGGCGAGGTCGGCGGATCGCCGCGGCACCTGCGCGACATCGTGCTCGGCGTGGTGCGCGGCGGCAGGTTGGTGCGGGTCGACGACCCCGCGGTCGACGCGGTCGAGCCCGGCGACCGTCTGCTCTACATCCACAGCGTGGATCATTGAGCCATGGCCCATTTCGAGCTGCGCAACGTTCCGCTGCTCGCCCGTGTCGGGGCCGATCGCGCCGACGAGTTGCGTACCGACGTCGACGCGGCCCTGGCCGGCTGGCCGAAGGCCGCGGTGTTGCGGGTCGATTCACGTAACCGGGTGATGATCTCCGGCGGTCGGATCGTGCTCGAGGATGCCGCCGCGCTGGCAGACAAACCACCGCAGGACGCGGTTTTCCTCGGCCGGATACCCGACGGGCGACATGTCTGGGCCATCCGTGCCCCTCTGCAGCCGCCGGACGATCCCGACGCCGACGTCGAGGTTCTCGACCTGCGCCGCGCCGGGGAGGTCTTCGACGACGTCAGCGCGCAACTAGTCGCGTCGGCGACGGCGTTGCTGAACTGGCACGACAATGCGCGGTTCAGCCCCGTCGACGGGCTGCCCACCACCCCGATCAAGGCCGGGTGGTCGCGAATCAACCCGCTCACCGGCCACGAGGAGTTTCCGCGCATCGACCCCGCGGTGATCTGCCTGATCCACGACGGGCACGACCGCGCGGTGCTCGCCCGCCAGACCGTCTGGCCCGCGCGGATGTTCTCGCTGCTGGCCGGGTTCGTCGAGGCGGGGGAGTCGTTCGAGGCGTGCGTGAAGCGCGAGATCGCCGAGGAGATCGGCCTGAACGTGCGCGACGTGCGCTACCTGGGCAGCCAGCCGTGGCCGTTCCCGCGGTCGCTGATGGTCGGGTTCCACGCGATAGGCGACCCGGAGCAGGGGTTCTCATTCAACGACGGCGAGATCGCCGAAGCTGCCTGGTTCACCCGCGACGAGGTCCGCGATGCGCTCGCGCAGGGCGACTGGAGCAGCGACTCGCAGTCGAAACTGATGCTGCCAGGCTCGATTTCGATCGCCCGGGAAATCATCGAGTCCTGGGCCGCGCTCGGTTAGGCGATCTCGGCCAGCTTCTGCTTGATCTCGTGCCCGCTGGGGTTGGTGATTGTGGAGCCGTCGGCGAATTTGACGGTCGGAACGGTCCTGTTGCCGTTGTTCACGGAGCTGACGAACTCGGCTGCGGCGGGGTCCTGCTCAATGTCGACCTCGTCGTAGGCGATGCCGGCCGACTTCAGCATGGTCTTCAGCCGGAAGCAGTATCCGCACCATTGCGTGGTGTACATCGTCAGTTGAGCAGCGCTGGCGGTCATGACCAAAGTTAACGCACCGCGTCGCTGCAACCTTTCTGTCGGTCCCTCCTGTCAGGATGGAGGCCATGCCGGTCGCCACGCCTCTGCTTGATGGCTTGGACGACGAGCAACGGGAAGCGGTGCTGGCGCCGCGCGGCCCGGTGTGTGTTCTGGCCGGCGCGGGCACCGGCAAGACCAGGACGATCACCCGTCGCATCGCGCATCTGGTCGCGGCCGGGCATGTCGCGCCCGGCCAGGTGCTGGCCGTCACCTTCACGCAGCGGGCTGCGGGCGAAATGCGCGGCAGGCTGCGGGAATTGGACGCCGGCGTCGGCACCGGCTCGGTGCAGGCGGTCACGTTCCACGCCGCGGCGCGCCGTCAGCTGCAGTACTTCTGGCCCCGCGTCGTCGGCAACACCGCGTGGCAGCTGCTGGACAGCAAGTTCTCCGTGGTCGCGCAGGCGGCGTCGCGGCTGGGCCTGCACGTCAGCACAGACGACGTCCGCGACCTCGCAGGCGAGATTGAGTGGGCCAAGGCATCTCTGATCACCCCGGAGCACTACCCGGCGGCCGTCGCCGAAGCGAGCCGCGAGACACCGCTGGACGCCGGCAACGTCGCACGCGTGTACGCCGGCTACGAGACCCTGAAGGTGGGTCGCGGCGTCCTCCGCGAAGGTCCCGCCCTGCTCGACTTCGACGACCTGCTGCTGCACACCGCCGCCGCGATCGAAGACGACGCGGGCGTGGCCCAGGAGTTCCGTGACCGGTACCGCTGCTTCGTGGTCGACGAGTACCAGGACGTCACGCCCCTGCAGCAGCGGGTGCTGACCGCCTGGCTGGGCGACCGCGACGACCTGACCGTGGTCGGCGACGCCAACCAGACGATCTACTCCTTCACCGGCGCCAGCCCGCGCTATCTGCTCGAGTTCCCGCGGCGCTTCGCCGATGCCACCGTGATCCGGCTGGAGCGCGACTACCGGTCCACCCCGCAGGTGGTGTCGCTCGCGAACCGGGTCATCGCCGCGGCGCGCGGCCGGGTGGCTGGCAACAAGTTGCACCTCGTCGGCCAGCGCGCCGCCGGACCGACGCCGTCGTTTGACGACTACCCCGACGAGGTCACGGAAGCCGTCGCGGTCGCGAAGCGGATCGGCGAGCTGATCGAGGCCGGCACGCCGGCGTCTGAGATCGCGGTGTTGTACCGCATCAACGCGCAGTCGGAGGTGTACGAGGAGGCGCTGACCGAGGCCGCGATCCCATTCCAGGTGCGCGGCGGCGAGGGCTTCTTCACCCGGCAGGAGATCCGGCAGGCGCTGCTGGCGCTGCAGCGCGCCGCCGAGCGCGGCGTCGAGGGGGAGTTGCCAGAGCTGGTGCGGCAGCTTCTCGAGCCGGTGGGGCTGACCGCTGAACCGCCCGGGGGGGCCAGGGCGCGGGAACGCTGGGAGTCGCTCAGCGCGCTGGCCGACCTCGTCGACGAGGAGGTGGCACGCTGCCCCCAACTGGACCTGCCCGGCCTGCTCGCCGAGCTGCGGGTGCGCTCCAACTCCCGGCATCCGCCGGTGGTGCAGGGTGTGACGCTCGCATCGCTGCACGCCGCGAAGGGGTTGGAGTGGGATGCGGTGTTTGTGGTCGGGCTGGCCGACGGCACGCTGCCGATCTCGCACGCGCTCGGGCACGGCCCCGACAGCGAGCCGGTCGAAGAAGAGCGCCGGCTGCTATATGTCGGCATCACCCGCGCGCGTGTCCATCTGGCGCTGAGCTGGGCGCTGTCCCGGACACCGGGCGGCCGGCAGAGCCGGCGAGCGTCACGCTTCCTGAACGGCATCGCGCCCCAGACGCACGCAGACCCATCACCCGCCAAGCCGCGCCGGGCCCGCGGCAATGTTCCCCGATGCCGCATCTGCAACGCCACGCTGTCGACGCCGGCCGCGGTGCTGTTGCGTCGCTGCGAGGGTTGTCCGGCCGACCTCGACGAGGATTTGCTTGCGAAGCTCAAGGAGTGGCGGCTGAATACCTCGAAGGCGATGAACTTACCGGCCTACATCGTGTTCACCGACAACACGTTGATCGCGATCGCCGAGATGCTGCCCACCGACGACACGGCGCTGGTCGCGATACCCGGCATCGGAGTTCACAAGCTCGAACGCTTCGGCGCCGACGTGCTGACGCTGGTCCAAAGACATGTCCGAGAGTCGCCAAAACCGCAGGTCAAAAATGGGTTGTCGGGTTCGGCTGCTAAGCTCTAGCCTCGAGATGGGCCAACGTGCTCATATTTTGTGTCCGCAGCGAGCCGACGGGAGGAGGTCCCGATCATGAAGAACGCCATCGTCTTCGGCGGTGTATCGCGGGTCCTCCACGTTACTGGCATGCGGCCCGCCCACGCCGCGTTCGCGGCGCACGCCGCCGCGCGGCGGCTGCCGTGCAGCGCAAGCGCCGCACCGCCGACGCGACCGCCCGTCCGTGGACGGAGGCACCATCTAGGTAAGCCACCACACCTTG
This sequence comes from uncultured Actinomycetota bacterium, assembly GCA_963811535.1. Classification (GTDB taxonomy): domain Bacteria; phylum Actinomycetota; class Actinomycetes; order Mycobacteriales; family Mycobacteriaceae; genus Mycobacterium. Next base: position 129,110 of record CAWERF010000008.1, read on the forward strand.
AAGGCCACGGACCCGCAGTCAACAGGATCCGTGGCCTCATTGTTTTCGGCGACAGCCACCTGGTCCGGATCCGGAAGTAGACAACCACGGAACGACCAGGAAGCAGGTGATCGGACATGTCGGCCCTGACATGCCGTGAGAGGACATTGCCCGAGCTGCCATGTCATGTCGGCGATCCCGACCTGTGGTTCGCCGACAACCCTGCGGACCTGGAGCGCGCGAAGGAGCTGTGCGGCGAATGCCCGGTTCGCGCGCAATGCCTGGCCGCAGCGCTCGAGCGAGAGGAGCCGTGGGGCGTCTGGGGCGGCCAGATCTTCGAGCGCGGTGTCGTCGTGGCCCGCAAGCGGCCGCGGGGACGCCCACGCAAGAGTGAGGCCGAGCCGGCCGCGGCTTAAAACAGGCTCCCCGGCAAAACAGAAGCCACGGTCGTGTTCTCGGCAGATTGACGACCGTGACTTCCGTTTGGGCGTGGGCGCTACTTCACTTCTTGCCGGAGTGAGCCGGTGTGAGACTCTTTGCGACATTCGAGATGGCGGACGACAGTTGCTTAGCGCCCGACTTTGCGCCGGTGGTGGCGCTGGTACTGCTCGTGCTGGTCCCGCCGGTCTGACTTGGAGTCAGGTTCAGGTTGAGGCCGACAAGCTTCGAGGTGTTCGGACCGGTTGTCGGGGCGGTGGTGACAGGTCCGCTCGTCGTCGGCGGAGTCACGGTAGGTGCGGAGACCGCCGCCGGCACCTTGTTGGCCGGCGCCAGTGCGCTGACCGACGCTCTCGGCGCCGCGGTCTTCACCAACGTGACCGGCGGGGGCGGCGGCGCGCCGATTGCCTCCGCAATCGCATCACGGATGTTCAGCAAATTGGCGATGGTCCCAAAGTCGGTGCTGAGAGCCCCCGCCGTGCCCTCAAAGCCGTTCAGGGCGGCGCCGGTGAGAACAGCGGGAAGATTGATCAGGATGCTGGCGGCCGTCACAAAATCACCCGTGGTCACCGCGTCGAACAAATCTTGGGCGTTCGACGCGAACGCCGCTTCCAGGTTGATGACCGGGTAAAGAGGAACAAGGGCAAGCTCAAGTAACGAGGTCACGCTCACAGCGGCGCCGGCCGCGGCCGCAAGATTGTTGATCGCGCTGGTGGCGACGGTTGATACCGCCGGCAGCAGCGCAATGCCAGCACCGAGGAGTATGCCGAGCGGGATCGCGAAGAGGGTACCGATCGCATCCTGGATATCGCCCGACGCGAGCTGGCCGAACGCCGTCTGCAACTCGCCGGGTATGGCCTGCACTCCACTCAGCACTGCTGCCCCGGCCGCTTGGCCCGCGGCCGCGAGGATGGTCGCGTTGGCGAGCGCGTTGAGGATGCCCTGCGCCGCGATGGGAAACTGAGCCACCCGTTGGGCCAACGCCACCACGTTGGTGCCGGTTTGCGTGAGGACATCTATCCACGTGGTGATCGGATTCATGAATTGAGTCAGCGCAACCGCGACATGCTCGGCGGGAATCTGGAGCTCGGGTAGCGGTGGTGCCACCGGTGTGACGGCGATGACGCCGGCCGTGGTCAGCGCAAGGCCGGCAGTGACATAAGGGCGAACCGCTGCGTGCATGGGATTCTCCTTCGAGTGAGTGTGATGCGTCGCACAGCCGACGCTATCTGAGATTAACCTGAGAAGATCTGAGCTAAACCTGATGAACACCAAATTCCCGGAAATTATCAATATTACGGCGCGATAAGTGACCGTGATAAACGGAGGCAAACAACAGCGAAGTAGCTAGTTGCGAGGGCTAGAAGTTACCGCTCCGATTTGGCAAATGCGCTGATCTTGAAATTGGACTCGCTCTGAGCAGCGACTTTCTCCGCCCGCCAGGCAAAGCGTGTCCTGATGAGTTGTTGACGGTCACGTTAATATATTTCCTTTGCTGCGTGCAGCCGCCGACAACCGCGTCTGACCACAGGAGCGTTGAGCGGCGAGACGGCCGCGAAGCGCTACGGTGCCTAGACCGCCGCCGTCTCATTGGGCTCGGCGAAGCCCGGAAGGTACTGCAGCACGACCTCTTTCACGGGAACGTGCGCGTCCAGCTGGGCCGCGATCGCCACCGACGACGCGATCACCCGCAGCGGCAGCGCGAGCTTCGGCGGCAGGTCGAGCTGGCGCGCCGTCTTGATTTGCGCGACCGACCTGTCCATCTGGACCGCCGTCATCTTCTGCAGCCACTTGCGTGTGTAGTGGAAGACATCGGTCTGCACCGGCTCGATGTGCTGGCGGAGCATGTCGTCGAGCTCGCGCACCGACACCTGCTCGCCGGGCTGGATAAACCCGATCTTTTCCATCGTTGCCACCAGGCTCTCGTAGTCCTTGTCGAGGGCATACCTCAACATGTGGCCCAGTTCAACGGGCAGGCCGCCGGGCAGCGGCGCGACCGCGCCGAAGTCGATGACGCCCATCCGGTCGCCGGGCATCAGCATGAAGTTCCCGGGATGCGCGTCACCGTGCATCATCTCGAGGCGGTGCGGCGCGCCGTAGGTCAGCTCGGCGAGCCGCGTGCCCATCAGGTCGCGTTGGTCGACCGTGCCGCCCCGGATGATCTGCGACATCGGGATGCCGTCGATCCACTCGGCGATCAACACCTTCGGGGCACTCGCCACGATGTGCGGAATCACGAACTTCGGATCGTTCTCGTAGGCCTCGGCGAACGCGCGCTGGTTGTCGGCCTCGAGCCGGTAATCCAGCTCCATCTCGGTGCGCTCGATGAGCTCGTCGACCACGCCCTGCACGTCGGCGCCAGGCGTGAGCTGCTTGAGCACGCCGACCATGCGCTGCATCGTCTTCAGGTCGGCGCGCAGCGCTTCGTCGGCGCCGGGGTACTGAATCTTCACGGCGACTTCGCGGCCGTCGGACCACACCGCCTTGTGGACCTGACCGATGCTGGCCGACGCGACCGGCGAGTCGTCGAACGAACTGAACCGTTGCCGCCATTTCGTGCCCAGCTGCTGGTCGAGCACGCGGTGCACCTTGGCCGCCGGGAGCGGCGGCGCGTCCTTCTGCAGCTTCGTCAGTGCCTCCCGGTACGGCTCGCCGTACTGCTCGGGGATCGCGGCCTCCATCACCGACAACGCCTGGCCGACCTTCATCGCGCCGCCCTTGAGCTCGCCGAGGACGGTGAACAACTGGTTGGCGGCCTTCTCCATCAGCTCGGCTTGAACCTCGTCCTTGGACTTGCCGGTCAGCCGCTTGCCGAAGCCAAGCGCCGCCCGACCGGCGATGCCGACGGGAAGCGTTGCCAGCTTCGCGTTGCGCGCGGCGCTCCTACGTTTGATGTCAGCCACGTATCCATCATCCCTGACGGCTAGGGCGACCCCGCATCGATGTGGCAACAATCGGTGTCAGCGGGAGCATCGGCGCTCGGCCAGGCCGGCATCAACGGCCCGCGACACCAGGTCGGCAAGCTCGATCCCTGACTGCGTCACCCGCAGTAGTGCGGCGAGTCCGTGCACGGTCATGCCGAGGGGTAGGTGCACCAGCACCCCGCGCCGCGGGTCCCACTCGATCTGCACGGCGCCGTCTGGGCGCAATAGGGCCGGCAATCGCAGGGTTCAGCGTGAATTGCCCCGCTATGGGGCCGCTCAGTCCTGCTTGTCGTCGCCATCCTTTTCCATCTGGGCGATCGCCTCGTCGATACCGCTGGTGTCGCCGCCAATGACGCGGTCGATGAACGCCGCCGGCTCGTCGAGGTCGCTCGACCCGGGCAGCAGGTCGGGGTGCTGCCATACCGCATCGCGGGCGTCGATGCCGGCGGCCTCCGTCAGCCGCTCCCACAGCACCGCGGCCTCGCGCATCTTGCGGGGCCGAAGCTCGAGGCCGACGAGTGTGCCGAAGGTCTGCTCGGCCGGGCCGCCGGTGGCGCGTCGCCGGCGAAGCATCTCGCTCAGCGCTGCTGTGCCGGGGATCCGGTCGCCGAGCCCGGCGGTCACCACGGTCTGCACCCAACCCTCGATCAGCGCGAGCAGCGTCTCCAGCCGCTCCAGTGCCGCGGTCTGCGCGGGCGTGGCCTGCGGCTCGAATAATCCTTGCGTCAGCAATTGCTCCATCGCCGCCGGATCGCCCAGCGACATCGGGTTGAAGCCGCGGGCGGCTTCCTCGATGCCGCTCATGTCGATCTTGATGCCGCGGGCATAGGCCTCGACAGTGTTGAGCAATTGGCTTGCGAGCCATGGCACATGGCTGAACAGGCGGTGATGCGCGGCTTCGCGGGCGGCGATGAAGGTCACGATCTCACTGCGTGGCTGCTCGAGACCCTTGCAGAGCGAGTCGATCGCCCCGGGCATCAGCGCCGCGACCCCCTTCGGGCCCAGAGGCAGGCCGATGTCGGTGGACGTCAGCACCTCCTTCGACAACGTGCCCAGCGCCTGGCCCAGTTGCGAGCCGAACGCCATGCCGCCCATCTGCGACATCATCGACAGCAGCGGGCCGGCCATGGCCTTGGCCTCCTCGGGCAGCGCCGACGCCCACACGGTCGAGATCTGCTCGGCCATCGGATCGCACAGCCGCTTCCAGGTGTCCAGCGTGTTCTCGATCCAGTCGTTCGGTGTCCATGCGACCGCCCTGGAGGTACCCGCGGGCAACGCGGTGGCGCCGTCGAGCCAGGTCTCGGCCAAATGCACCGCGTCGGCGATCGCGGAGACGGTGGCGGCGGGCACCGGTGCGACGAATCCGATCGAGCTCGACGCCAACTGGCGGGCCAGGTCGTAGTTCACCGGGCCCGACGCCTTGCCGCTCGTCATCGCGCTGCCTGCACCGGAGAACATCTGGCCCAGCCGCGTGAAGATCTCGCCGAGGTCAGCCGGCTCGAAGCCACCGGAGCCCAACCCGAACGGGTTGGGACGGGTGTCGTCGCCCTCGTCGTCGGGGTTCTTGCCGCGCTTGTCGCGGTCGGGGTCGTCCCCAGCGGAGAAGCCGAAAGGCAGGTCAGCCATACCGTCAACGGTACTCACCGGGGCTCGACCACGCGGGAGTCTCGGTCTCGCTGTCAGCGAACCGGGCCCCGGGCGACAGTCCGTCTACCCTAGGCGGCGTGAACAGGCGGATTCTGACGTTGCTGGTTGCACTGCTACCGGTTATCGCGTTCGGGGCGCTGCTGGCGGTGGTGACGGTGCCCTACGTGTCTCTGGGCCCGGGCCCGACGTTCAACACTCTCGGCGACGTGGACGGCAAAGACGTGGTCGACATCGAGGGGACGCAGGTCCATCCCGCGACGGGACACTTGAACATGACGACGGTCTCCCAGCGCGACGACCTCACGCTGGCCCAGGCGATGGGCCTGTGGATGTCGGGCCGCGAACAACTCGTGCCCCACGACCTTGTCTACCCGCCGGACAAGACGCGCGAACAAGTAGACAAGGAGAACGACACCGATTTCAAACGGTCCGAGGACAGCGCCGAATACGCCGCGTTGGGCTACCTGAAGTACGCACCGGCGCTGACTGTGTCGACGGTCAGCGACCCGGGCCCGTCGGCGGGCAAGCTGCAGCCCGGTGATGCGATCGACGCGGTCAACGGCACGCCGATCACCGGCCTCGACCAATTCCAGTCGCTGCTCAAGCAGACCAAGCCAGGTCAGGACCTGGTCATCAACTACCGCCGCAAGACCGCGCCGCCGGGATCGACCACGATCACGCTGGGGAAGAACCCCGACCGCGACTACGGGTTCCTCGGGGTCGCGGTGCTGGAAGCGCCGTGGGCGCCGTTCAGGATCACGTTCAACTTGGCCAACATCGGTGGTCCGTCCGCAGGGCTGATGTTCTCCCTGGCGGTGGTCGACAAGCTCACCACCGGCGACCTCGCCGGATCGAAGTTCGTCGCCGGTACGGGCACCATCGGCGCGGACGGCAAGGTCGGCCCGATCGGCGGCATTACCCACAAGATGCTCGCCGCCCAGGAGGCGGGCGCCGGCGTGTTCCTGGTGCCCACCGACAACTGCGACGAGGCGCGCTCGGGCAACGACGAAGGCCTTCAGCTGGTGAAGGTCGACAACCTGGGTGACGCGGTCGACGCACTGCACACCCTTTCAGCTGGTGGCGAACCGCCACACTGTTGAGAGTTTGCTGCACACCGCGTGCGTACAGTTGGGTCCGTCACTATACAACCTGACCGGGAGTTGATGAAGTGGGAATGCGGCCGGCCGCGAGGATGCCCAAGCTGACCCGACGCAGCCGCATCCTGATCGTGATTGCGCTTGCTGTGGTGGTCCTGCTGCTGTTCGGGCCGCGGCTGATCGACGGCTACGTCGACTGGCTCTGGTTCGGCGAATTGGGCTACCGGTCGGTGTTCACCACGGTGCTGTGGACACGCGTCCTGGTGTTCTTCATCGTCGGGCTGATCGTGGGCGCGATCGTGTTCGCCGGTTTGGCCCTGGGCTATCGCACCCGGCCGGTGTTCGTGCCGGCGAACGGCCCCAACGACCCGGTGGCGCGCTACCGCACCGCGGTGATAACGCGGCTGCGACTGTTCGGCATCGGCATCCCGGCCATCATCGGAATCCTCGCCGGCATCGTCGCGCAGAGCTACTGGGTGCGCATCCAGCTGTTCCTGCACGGCGGCCGCTTCGGTATCAGCGACCCGCAGTTCGGCAAGGATCTCGGCTTCTACGCATTTGATCTGCCGTTCTACCGGCTCGTGCTGTCCTACCTGTTCGTCGCGGTCTTCCTGGCGTTGGTCGCGAACTTGGTGAGCCACTACATCTTTGGCGGCATCCGGCTGTCCGGCCGCACCGGCGCGCTGAGCCGCCCCGCCCGCATTCAGCTGGTGAGCCTGGTCGGAACCCTGGTGCTGCTGAAGGCGGTCGCCTACTGGTACGACCGCTACGAACTGCTATCGCACACCCGCGGCGGCAAGCCGTTCACCGGCGCCGGCTACACCGACATCAACGCGGTGCTGCCTGCCAAGCTGATCCTGTTGGCCATCGCGGTGATCTGTGCGGTCGCGGTGTTCTCGGCGATCGTGCTGCGCGACTTGCGGATTCCTGCGATCGGGCTGGTGCTGCTGCTGTTGTCGTCGCTGATCGTCGGCGCAGGATGGCCGCTGATCGTCGAACAGATCAGCGTCAAACCCAATGCAGCGCAGAAGGAAAGCGAATACATCAGCCGCAGCATCACGGCGACACGGCAGGCTTATGGGCTCACGCCGGACATTGTGACCTACCGCGACTACAGCGGAAACTCCGAGGCCACCCCGCAGCAGGTCGCGGCTGACCGGGCCACCACGTCGAACATCCGGGTGCTCGACCCGACGATCATCAGCCCGGCGTTCACGCAGTTCGAGCAGGGCAAGAACTTCTACTTCTTCCCCGACCAGCTGTCCATCGACCGCTACCGCGGGCCCGACGGCAACCTGCGCGACTACGTCGTCGCAGCAAGGGAACTCAACCCCGACCGGCTGATCGACAACCAGCGTGACTGGATCAACCGGCACAGCGTGTACACGCACGGCAACGGCTTCATCGCATCGCCGGCCAACACGGTTCGGGGGATCGCCAACGACCCGACGCAAAACGGTGGCTACCCCGAGTTCCTCGTCAACGTCGTCGGCGCGAACGGCACCGTGGTGTCCGAAGGTCCCGCGCCGCTGGATCAGCCGCGGATCTACTTCGGCCCGGTCATCGCCAGCACGTCTGCCGACTACGCGATCGTCGGCAAGAACGGACCCGACCGCGAGTACGACTACGAGACCAACACCGAGACCAAGAACTACACCTACACCGGCACCGGCGGCGTGCCGATCGGCAACTGGCTCTCTCGCACCGTGTTCGCGGCAAAGTTCGCCGAGCGGAACTTCTTGTTCTCCAACGTGATCGGCTCCAACAGCAGGATCCTGTTCAACCGCGATCCGGCCGAGCGGGTGCAGGCCGTGGCGCCGTGGCTGACCACCGACAGCAGCGTCTACCCGGCGATCGTCAACAAGCGCCAGGTGTGGATCGTCGACGGCTACACCACACTGGACGACTACCCATACTCGGAGCTCACGTCGCTGACCGCTGCCACCGCCGACTCGAACGAGGTCGCAGTGAACCGGCTGGCGCCCGACAAGCAGGTGTCCTACATCCGCAATTCGGTGAAGGCGACGGTCGACGCGTACGACGGCACCGTGACGCTGTACGCGATGGACGAGAAGGACCCGGTGCTGCAGGCATGGGAGAAGGTTTTCCCGGGCACCGTGAAGCCGAAGAAGGACATGTCGCCTGACCTGGCCGCGCATCTGCGTTACCCGGAGGACCTATTCAAGGTTCAGCGCATGCTGCTGGCCAAGTACCACGTCAACGACCCGATCACGTTCTTCTCGACCTCGGACTTCTGGGATGTTCCGCTCGACCCCAACCCGACGGCCAGCAGCTACCAACCGCCGTATTACATCGTCGCCAAAGACATTGCGCGAAACGACAGTTCGGCGGCGTTCCAGCTGACCAGCGCGATGAACAGGTTCAAGCGTGACTTCCTGGCGGCATACATCAGTGCGAGCTCCGATCCCGACACATACGGCAAGATCACGGTGCTGACGATCCCCGGCCAGGTCAATGGGCCGAAGCTGGCCAACAACGCGATCACCACCGACACCGCCGTGTCGCAGGATCTGGGCGTCATCGGGCGCGACAACCAGAACCGCATCCGGTGGGGCAACCTGCTGACGCTGCCGGTCGCGCAGGGCGGGCTGCTGTATGTCGAACCGGTGTACGCGTCACCCGGCACCAGCGATATTGCGTCGTCGTATCCGCGATTGATCCGCGTGGCGATGATGTACAACGACAAGGTCGGCTACGGCCCCACGGTCAGTGACGCGCTGGACAAGTTGTTCGGACCCGGTGCCGGTGCGACGGCGACGGGCCCGGCGCCAACTGACAACGGGCAGCAGGTGGCGGCCCAGCCGCTGAGCAATCCGGAGCCGCAGGCGGTGTCGCCCGACGGCAGTGTGCCACCGCCGCAGGCCGCGCCGCCGCCACCGGCCGCCACTCCGCCGGGCGGACCAATCCAGCTCTCACCCGCAAAGGCTGCCGCGCTGCAGGACGTGCAGAACGCCCTGGCCCGCGTCAAGCAGGCGCAGCAGGGCGGCAACTTCGCCGACTATGGCGAGGCGCTGCAGCGGCTCGACGACGCGATGAACAAGTTCAACGCGACCAAGTAGCGCGGGGGCTGCCGGGGGCCGCACGATTTGGCGAGGAGCCGCCGCCTTCGGTAACCTTGCGTTTACCCTTCGCGGGGTGGAGCAGCTCGGTAGCTCGCTGGGCTCATAACCCAGAGGTCGCAGGTTCGAATCCTGTCCCCGCTACCAGGCAAAATGGCCCTCGGAGACCCCTCCGGGGGCCGTTTTCACGCCCGATGGTCACGTGATTGGTCACAGAACCCTTGCTCATCATCTAACTTTCGGCCTCGTCAGCTGGACCGCACGCGTTGCCGATGAGGAAGGCCGCCGCTTGTTCTGCGGCGTCGCGGTCATCGTTTCGAAGGACATGGGCGTAGGTCTGCAGAAAGAAGCCGACGTTGGCGTGGCCGATCCGCTCGCTGATCACCTTCGGGTTGATGCCGGCTTTGAGCGCACCGGTGGCGTAGGAGTGCCGCAGATCGTGGAAGGTGATCCGCGATAGTCCTGCGGCCGCTGCAAGACGGTCGAAACGCTGTCTGATTGTGTCGGGGTGCGGGGGCCGGCCGTCCTCGAAGGTGAATACATAGTCGCCCGGGTGGTAGGCGGTGCCGAAGAAGTCGCGTTCGCGGTTCTGGACGACGCGCCAGCTGTGCAACGCGGCAACTGTGGCGCCATCGATGGAGATCGTCTGGTCGGCGCTCTTTGTCTTGCCACCACCCTTGTCCCGTGCGTGCCCTCCAACGACCACGCGATTGTCGTGCACGGTGATCTCTCCTGCTTCGAGGTCGACGGCCGTCCATTTGAGCCCGCAGACCTGTCCGCGACGTATCCCGGTGGTCAGTTCCAGCAAGAACAGAGCGGCAAACCGATCGTTCTGCACAGAGGTGAGGAAGGTCTGGATCTGTTCGGGCGTCCACACCTCCCGCCGCGTTCGGGAGAGTTTGGGTGGCTTGACGTTGCTTGCCGGATTGTCATTGATGTATTTCCAGGCGACGGCGTCGACGAGTGCCCGATGGATCAATACGTGTACGTTGCGCACGGTCTTGGGCGCCAGGCCCGGTGTCATCTGCTTCGGAAAAATTCCGGACTTGTACCGCCGAACCGCTGCTCGTGCGGCGTGAATCGTCGTCTTACACGCTTCGGATACCTCGCGAGCTGTGGGACTTTCGCCCTTCGCGACGCGATCCGACCAGTAGGCGTACATCTGGCCGTTGTGGTCGCGCTTGACCCGTCCGTCGGCTAGCAATCTCCTGTAGAGCTTCAACAGTTGGGGCCCGTCGAGTCGCTGGAGCCGTTCCTCGCCAATCCACGGAATCACGTATGCGGTCGCGTAGTCCTTCCAGTTCTGCCACGTTGTGGCATCCATCGACGGTTCGACGGCCGTGAACCACTCGGCGAAGAAGTGGGCGACTGTGCGTGTCGACGGCTTAACGACTCGGCCACGATCGGCTTCGCGCATCGCTTCACGGCAGGCTTGCCATGCTTCTTTTTTGGTGGCGAAGCCGCCCTTGGCGATCCAAAAGTAATCGCCTGTCGATGGATCCTTTTCGGGGCCGCGGAAGCGGTAGTCCCACTTCGAACCACGCCGGCGTACAGACCCTTTCACGATGCTACGAACTCGCGAAGTCCAGCCGTCACAACGTACACGCGACCACCAAGTCTCCGGACCGGCAGCTCGCCGGTAGCTGCCAAGCGGTATGCGGCGGCCCTGCTAATTCCCAATAGTGCTGCTGCGTGGGGCACTGCCAACAGCAGCGGCAACTCGTTGAACACGTTGTCCTCCAACCTAGTTCACCACCCCTCTAGTATGTGATTGTTCATCAGGGTCTTGTTGTGTGGCTACACTTCGGGCCACATCCGCATGCAAACGCCAAGTTTCCGCTGTCAGTGCGTCTCGAGCTACGAGCCTCTGTAGTCGAGCGCGGCCGAATGCCGAAATCGCGAGCACACGGTCGCCCAGATTGACGTGGCCTGAGCGTGCAAATTCCCATTGCTCCGGCGCGCTTATTTCGTTTTTGGTAATAGCCGACCCAGTGTCACCCATTTGCTCCTTACGCCAAGCCGCACGATGTTCGCGAAGAGCTGTCATCGTCGTGGAAAATTGTCGCGATTTACTCATAACGTGGCCACGATATCCGAGCGTGTGAATCCACGACAGCATGCCTTCGTGCAACTCGTGACTGGCGAGATCGACAATTGTCCGCAAGATCTCGCGTACGTGGGTTGACACGTCAAGGCTCTCTATCGCGGCCGCACTAAATCGGCGCACGCCCACGCCGATATCTGCCAGCGATTTAGTGACATATTTTGCGAGATATCTCGCAACCTTGCGACTTGAGACAAAGAGGTTTTCAGCAGTGTAGACGTTACCGCATCCAATGACCTTGATATCGAGCTGCTCGCCAAATCGAATGATCCTGTCATCTATTGCCGTTAATTCGATATCGGCAGCTGCGCGGCGAACCAGGTCGACAAACTCATGGACGCGGACGCTGGTATCTGGCGGCGATGGCCGTTCCGAGGCGGCGTCCAGCCGGATGACGGCGTGGAAGTGGGGGAGTCCCCGGCGTTGCAGTTCAACAATTTTCATGAACGAGATGTGCGTATGCTTAGGGTCTTCTGCGCGGATGCGCAGCTCGTAGCTCAACAGACGTCGTAGTCGGATCGTGAAGCGCCGCCAGAGCTCTGGCGCGTGCCAGGAAAACAGCACGTGTCCGACGTAGTCGTAGCACTGACCGCACAACGGCTGCCCTAGTGCTGGGTCGTCGTGACGGTGGGTGGCTTCACACCAGGCCCGTCGCTCGTGGCGGCAATTGCCGGCGCGAAGGTTTCGTGGGTGGCAGGTGCCGTCTGCCCGGATGGTATGAACGGCGCCGAAGCTGGGGGCAGTGAGGGTGACAAAGACTTGAGGGTGCTGGGCGACCGTGGTCGGTATGTTGTGATGTCCACCGTGTAGGCCAGCGTGGATCAGTTGCCATGTGTCACGTGCGTAGAGATCTGAGCATGATGGGCAGACGATGGCGCGGCGGTTGTTGCACCGGGTGAATACGCGATGTTCACGTCCCAGCTCGTCTGTGCCTGCCAGGTGGATGGGATTTGCGCAGAATCCGGCGTCCTCGACCTTCGCCCACCAGGTGTTGAAGCCAGGGGAGGCGGCGCGGCGCACCATCTGTCTAACCAGCTGCGCGCTATCGACCTCCACCGGCACACCCGGCAATTCCACTGTCATCGCTCGCTCGTCCCATGCGTAGGGGCGAATTGCACAGTCAGATAGTTGATGTCCGCGTCGGTAACGTGGAAGGCACGCACCCGCACCGGCTCGGGGCTGCCGTCGTCGCAGACGTATGCGACGCCCGGGGTGGTCGTGGGAATCTGGTCGCAGACTGCGCCGGCATCTCGTGCCGCTGTGCCCAACACCATTGTGGTTTGCGATGATTCGGTCATCCGCATACCGATGCGGATAGGAAACAGCTGCCGAATCGGTAGGACTTCTTTGGCGGGATCCTGCACCGCGGCGATGACCGACACGCCAACTGCACGGCCCTGGGACAGCAGCAGCCCCAGGAGCTGTTCGACTTCCTCGCGAATCTTACGATTGCCGATATAGGCGGTCAGGGACGCGATTTCGTCCACGATCACCACGATGAGCGGATCGGCGACCGAAGGTTGGTGCAGCCGGGTGTGTCCGCGTAGTCGCTGCGCACGTTCCTGCATGATGGCGGTGGTAGTGCGCAACAGCGCCAGCGTGGTCTGGCCGTTGTCGTAGCCGAACCCGCCGAAGAGGGCCTGCCCACCCCCAAATTCCATGCCGCCCTTCGGGTCGATGACCAGCATTTGAACCCATCCAGCCCAGATCCCAGGAGCCAGGCCGGCGATCAATGACCACAAAACGCTGCCCTTGCCGGCACCGGTCGCCCCAGCGATCAGAATGTGATGGCCTAACACCGGCAGCCGCCACCAGTGACCGGCCTCAGTGACTCCCACTGCGATAGCTGCCGGGTTGAGGCGTGTCGCGCGGCTCGGACGGGGCACCGGGACGGCGTTGGACAGAGCGTCTCGGTGGTGCGCGGTAATGGTGATTTCACCAGGCCGCGTCGACCCAATGCTCACCCGCTGCGCGCGGAAGGCGTCGGCTAAGGCGGGGGCTTTCTTCTGCCAGTCGGCCACGCATTGACCGATCACAATCCCCACGGCTACGACATCACAACTCGCGCCGATGGTTACCCACCGCAACGCCGGAACCAGGGTGCGTTCACCCAGGGTGGCGGTCAGGCCGTGCAGGGTGCATACCGTCGTCCACGGACCGCGATAGATCCACCATGTTCGCCAGCGCGACCGCAGCCGGCTGCTCACCCATTGGTCGAACGACCTGGGCCAGATTTGCCACCAGCCGATCAGGGACAGAACTGTGAGCCCAGCTAGGACCATGCCGAAGATCGGGCCGAACCTCAGTGTCGCCCACAGGGTTGCCAGGACCGGGACGCTGACCATCGGGAACAGGATTGACCACCACAACAGCAGCCCAAGGCCCTTGGCCAACGCGAAGACGACGACGGTGACAGTATCGTCCCATTCGGATTCGGTGTTGCGAGAGTTATTTCTGCCGTGTGGCTTTGGTGTTGCGGACATTCGAATTCCTTCCACATTGGGGGAATGATGGTGGGAAACTGCACCACCACAGGTCTGTGGTGTCGCGGTGGTGCAGCCCCCGGCCTAGCCAGATTCAGGCGGCGGGCTTACCCGCCCCGCCTGGGGTCGCCGCGGGCGACGGGGTGGCTTTCGACGGCGCGACTACTCCGGCCAACGGGGCGCCGCCAGCACGCAGCGAGTCGGCGCGGAATGCAACGCCGCTGCGGCCTTCTTGGGCCCAGGGCAGCGCGACAAGCCCCTCAACTAGGGCGGGTTGGCCCACGGTGATGTTGGGATCGCCTGGAACCGTCACCGCGATCACATCAGCGCCAGTGGCGTCGAGCGCCATCAACTGGACCTGCCACAGCGGCTGGCCGGTCTCGCGGTCGATCTTGGGCTGACCCGTATCGAAGGCGATGCGCTGCTCGGGTGCCCGGGTGCAGATAAAGGACACGCCGGCGGTGTCGAGTTTCAACTTCATGGGTGTTTCTCCTGCTTGTTGTTGGTGTGTATGCCATGGCCGGGTCCGGCCATGACGTCAGGACATCAGCGATAGCCAGGGGCGCGTAAGTGAGAGCTCGTGACATGAGGTGACTCCGAAAACGCGCGCGGATGGGGGCGCAGATTGGCATGGATCGGGCAAGATCGGCGTGTGCCCGAGGCCGCCGCTTCTCGTCCCGCAAGTGCGCAGCGACTGCGCGACGAGCGGGTGGCATGGGGGTGGAGCCAGAACGATCTGGTGGCCCAAGTCGAGGCAGTCCGCGCCAAGCGTCGGCTCAAACCAGTAGATCGGGATTCGTTACGTCGGCAGATCATCGAATTCGAGAAGGGCCGTCAGCCGGGCCCGGTGTGGCGCCCACTGCTGGCTGAGGCCTTGCAGATAGATGAGGACCGCCTGTTTGGCCTCGCGGTCGATGCTGACCTGCCTCGCCCCCTGCTGGTGCAGGCAGAGGTTAACGCCGATGTCCTCGCGGTAATGCAGGCCCAACGCGCGGCCCATATCCGTGCGGAGCATCTGTTCGGGCCGGACTACGCCCGCGCCCTGGTGGACCGTGATCTCACCACGATCGAGGAACTGATCGCGGTCACGCCGCCCAAGCTGCATGCGGAGGTGCGTCGGGCGGCAGGCAGGATCGCTGAGCTGGGTGGGTGGATCGCCCAGGACAGCGGCGACCCCGTCAAAGCTGATCAGCTGACGCGTCGGGCCGAGGATCACGTCCGCTCTGCCGATGCAGCTCTGAGAGCGATGGTCTCGATGCGCCGCTCAAATATTCTGATGACCTCCGACCCTGCACTTGCGGTCGAACTGGCTGCGGAGGCCCGCCAACTCACCGACGGGCGATCGGTTGGTCGGCTGGCCGCGAGCATTGCACGCCAACAGGCTCTGGCCGCGATCGCCGCGCGCGACCGTGCCAGCTTTGTCAAGCATGCGGCCCACGCTGTGGATATTGCGCAGACTGAGCCTGTTGCAGATGATCACGCCGTCTACGCGACCTCCGCATACGTCGCGGCGGAGGTCGCTTCGGGCTTTATCGCGATCAGTCAACCGGCAAAGGCCGTCGAGCTTATGCTGGGCCATCGGTGGCCGGCCGATCAGCGTCGCGACTACGCAGTGGCGTGTGCTCGACTGCTCCGTGCGTTCATTGTCCTTGGCGATTACCATGCGGCGCTGGGGCACATCGACGCGGCGACCCGCGGCTATCTGGTCGCGCCCTCCGATCGA
This sequence comes from uncultured Actinomycetota bacterium, assembly GCA_963811535.1. Lineage (GTDB taxonomy): Bacteria > Actinomycetota > Actinomycetes > Mycobacteriales > Mycobacteriaceae > Mycobacterium. The sequence goes on from CAWERF010000008.1 coordinate 144,585, forward strand.
GCACGTCGCGAATTGCGCCACTGCCGCAAGATCATTCGTGACCGTGCCCGGGCCGACCGGAACATGCCCCTGCACGCGTTAAGTCGACGAATCGAGGCCGCGTTGCGAGGAGACACCGAACTATGACTGAGCGCCGTGTGCCGGCTGGCCAGATCCTGCCGGCCACCACCACGACTGATCACGACACCGTGCACGCCGCTGTCGCGGTGCTTCCCGTTGGCGCATTCGAGCAGCACGGTCCGTACCTTCCACTGGTGACAGATACGCTAATCTCCAGCGCTATCGCTTGCGCAATCAGTGCTCACCACAAAGTATTTCAGCTACCGCCGATCACGTTTGCATGCTCACATGAGCATGCCGCGTTCCCAGGTACGGTTAGCATCAGCCCAACCACATTGGCCGCGGTCGTGACCGATATCGCCACGTCGCTTGCCCACCAGGGCACTAGCGGGCTCATCGTGGTGAACGCTCACGGAGGAAATTACGTCCTGGCCAATGTCGTCCAGCAGGCAAACACAGAGGGCACGATCAGCGTCGGGCTCTACCCGAGCCGCGACGACTGGAATGAGGCCCGCCAGGCCGCCGACATCACCAGTAGCGGCCACGACGACATGCATGCGGGGGAACTTGAGACTTCGATCCTGCTCGCCGCCCAGCCGGCTTACCTCCGCGACGGCTGGGACACCACCGACCACGTCGTGACAGATCGGCGCTATCTCACGACGCTAGGCGTGCAGGCATATACCACCAGCGGAGTGATCGGATACCCGTCTAGAGCCACCGCGGATAAGGGGAACACTGTCCTGGATCACCTGGGTCAGGCTGCTGGCACGCTGATCGGCCTCCTGACTAATGACCGCAAGTGAGAAAGAAAAGGTGGCGGCTACCGTCCGCTGACGCTCCCGTCCGCCGCCACCAACTACACGCCTGACCGGAGTGATCCCGCCGACATGTCTCCAATCCCGCAGCTCTGAGGATTTTCTGCTGCAAGAATCACCTGCAGCCTTGCCCTGTCACGTCGCCTCGCTGTTCCCGACTGTGCCGGCGGTATCCCAGCCGTCAGAGAGGTGCGCCGTCAGACGCCGACTGGCTCACCGGTTGGAGTTTCTCTCAGGAGAATGACCCCAACCTTGCTGTCAGGCGCAACCTCGTTTCTGACTATGCCGACGGTGTCGCCGGCCGTCGGGGTAGTGCGCCGGCCAGTCTCTGCCGGCCAGTCTCTGCCAGTCTCGGGTGGTGAGAAGTTTCATTACTGAGGATCAAGGGAGTATCCCAACTCGCTGCCGCACGCCAGGAACAGCGAGTTCTCGAACGCCAGGTGCTGACCGCAGTTGGGGCAGATGAGATCACGCATCGACAACCTTCTTTTCGGGCCTTCTTTTCGGGCGGCGCGATATACAGCGCGGGATCAAGCACGTTTCGCCGGCGACCAGCACCCGTTCGATGGACAGCACTAGCGTAAAGCCATCGTCGTCAGGCCATGGCACACGACGATGGCTTTACGACTCCGCGGACCCGTTATATGCGGTTACGCGGTCGGACCAAACGCAGGACCCAGAGCAGGATCACTGCTCCCAGAATCGCGGTGAACAGCGTGAACCACCAACCGCCGCTGGCGGTATTGACAAAGAAGCTGAGCAGAAAACCACCGATCAGGGCGCCGACGACACCCACCACGATGTCGACCAGGATACCCAATTTGGTTTTCATGATCATGCCGGCGATCCAGCCCGCAATCGCGCCGATAATGATGTAGCCGATCCAACCGACGCTCGTCAACGTTGTTGACCGAGCAAGAAATTCTGTCGCTGCCATAACGTCCATCGCGAACTCCTCACATCGCGCACTGAAGCCCGGCGTGGTCGCCAAACCCTCTGCGCCGGGTACCCACCAGCGCAGCGGATCAACCTCCCAACGGCGAATCAACCAGTTCGGCCCGTTGGGGCAGCCGATCGCCGGTCCGCGGTGCGCCCGACTGCGTACGCGTTACGGGGCCGAGACGTCGTCCCTCGACTGCGTGCCGCACCGCGCAATGACATTTGGAGCGTGCGGCGGGCCACCTTCAGCACGACCATGGATCGGGGAGGATCGTGGCGCGTTTTTTGTGAGTCCCTAGCTTAGAGCCAGATCGCCGAACGAGTGGGTGCATCTCGTGGAACACTCAAAGGACCGTGAACCACACCGATCGGCGAACCGCGGAATCCATCCCCGCGGCCACCTCCGGGGCGGCGGACACAGCGGCGGCCGACTTCGTGATCGCCGCCGCCGCCGACCCTGGGCTTTCCCCGGCCATGCTTCGAACGATGCTGGTCAGTCTGGGGCACAGCATCGCCGATGAGGATGACCTTCTGAACCTGTTGCAGCGAGTCGTCGAGATCGCGCACGACGCCATCGACGGAGCTGACAGCACCGGGGTGACCATCGACCTGGGCGGCCGTACCTACACCGCTGTGCACACCGACGAACGCACTCTGCGGGTCGACAGCGAGCAGTACGACGCGGGAGACGGGCCCTGCTTGCATGCCTCCCGCAGCGGGCAGATCGTCGTCGTCGACGCCGACGACGCCGTGGATCGTTGGCCCCGGTTTGCCGCCGCCGCACGCGAAGTGGGGATTCGCAGCTTTCTGGCCGCACCCCTGCTCACTAACGAGCTGTCGCTGGGATCGTTCAACCTCTACGGGCGCAACCGGTCGGCCTTCGATGCGTTCGACGCCGAGGTCCTCGAGCTGATCACTACCACGGTCTCGCGCGCCATCGGGGACTTCGCCCGCTTCAAATCTGCGCGCGAGGTGGCCGAGTCCCTGCAGCGCGCCCTGGAAGCCCGCGCCCCCATCGAGCAAGCCAAAGGCATGCTGATGGCGATCCACGGCATCGATGCCGACCAAGCCTTCGACCTGCTGCGTAAGCAGTCGCAGACCACGAACACCCGGCTGCACACGGTCGCAAGCGATCTCGTTGAGAAACTGAGTACACCGACGATCCCGGCACCACGCACGAATCGGGGGCGAATGACCGGCGACAGTCAAAACGATCGGACTGACCGGTAGTCTCCGAGACTTCCAGCCCGACGGCGAATCGTTGAGCACGTACAACGAGTCGGGATTACTGAGAAACTCGCACCAGGCGGCCAGGATCTTCTTAAGCATCGCGTTGATCCGCGGGTCGCGGAAGGCAGCGAACCCTGCCGGCGTCCCCATCGCCCAGTCCAGGATTGCGCCCAGCGGCGTGGCCACCATTGATTCACCGAACTCGGGCGCCATCGTACATGCGCACCGCCGGATCGGCGTCTATCAACTCCTGGAGCTCCGTGAGCACGGGATGCACCACGACCTCCTCGCCGCTGGCCTCCACCCGATCCCGATGCCCGGCGAGCCAGGACTCCAAGTCGTCCTGGTCGTGCGGCAACCAGCCGGCCCGGCGCTGTATATCCACCGCCAGGGGAACGAGTCGTCATACGAAGCAACCTAACGGCACCTGCCCTCTTGTCGCCCGCAGATCCCTCGAACCCGCCCGGACCCGCCGTCCCCCAGCCAGATCGCATCGGAGTGCGGCTGGGAAACCGAGCGTGCCGACAAACCAACAGGTTTGACCGCAATCGCACCGGGGCATCCCCGCGTCAGCGGCGGGATGGATTGGTTGCGTTGGCGCCTGTCGTCAGGCGGTGCGCGGAGGGCAACCGCGGCGTTAAGAAGTCAGCGCCGGTTCGTCATCGCCGCTCCAATCAAGCCACGGCGTCGGACACTGCCTCGATGCTCAAGCCGCTCCTTGCATTGGTGGAACGTGGTACATCGGGGGCGCGGTTCACGCGGTGGGCTTAATTGCGCCGCAAGGGTTTACCCGTGCTGTCCGCGAAGCGGGTTAGGTGCTGGGACGGGGCATATTGCAGTCGGTCACCTTCGGGTTGATGCCCGCATAGTTCAGCGGTCCCACGATCACCGTCACCGCGATCGTGGCGACACCGACGCAGTTCTGGCTGGCGTGGGCGGAGTATCCGCGTTGCCCGGCCGCTATTGCGGCGATGACCAGCCAGGCCAGCACCAACAAGCGCAGTAAGCGCATCACGGACCTCCCCTCTGTTCGGCGCAGGCGTCTTCGTCGGCGGGTAACGCTTCGTCGCTGGATGCCGCGGCGTCGCGGTGTGGGGGTGGGTCGAAGCTGACGTCAACGTTTTCGAAGCCCTTGCTGCGCTGGGCCTTAGCCTGGCCGGCGTAGGCGTCACGATCACCGGCGGTGAGGTCTACGTTGTCGGTGAACGGGGTCATGAGCGCCCGCGGATGTAGCTGATCAACACGGACCACGTTGATCACCGCGCACAGCACCACCACGGTGGCCGTAATGTAGAGAAACGCGAGCATCCCGAGGACCAACGCGAAAATCCCGTTGGTGGCGCTGGCGCTCTTCACCACATGCCCGACGTAGACCGCGCCAAAGGACTGCAGCAACTGCCAGCCCACCGCGGCGATCACCGCACCTGGTGCCACCTGCCTAATGGTCAACTCCCTGGCCGTGGCAAGACGAAATGCCAGGATGAACGCGCCCGCGTTCACAGCGACCGACGTCGCGAGGACCACGACCTTTAACCCGACACCGAACGCGCCCGCACCACCACCAATTGCGGACAAGACTGTGGTGCCCAGCAACGCTAAACCCACGGTGGCCAGCAACAACAGACTCCGGCCACGGGATTTGAAGGGGTCAGGTCGGTTGTTACGAGGCACCGCCCACACCGTGTTCATCGCGTTCTGCAGGGCCTGAGCGACCCCTAGACCGCCGTACACCGCACCGATAGTCCCGACAATCACGCCAATAAGGCCGCCGCTCAACTGCTTGGGCTTACCAAGCTGCGACCCGATCACCGGGAACTGGCTCAATGCCGAATTCACCACGTGATCCTGCAGCGCCGGGTGACCGACCAGCACCCAGCCCAAGACAGTGGACAACAACAACAGCAGCGGAAATAACGAAACGAACGCGTAGTAGGCGATCAACGCCGCCAGATAGCCACCCTGGTCGTCGATGTACTTGTAAAGCACGGCCAGCGGGAACCCGACGATGGGATACCGCCGCTGCAAAGTGTCAAGGCGATCGGTCATCCCCACGCCTGTCTCCGTTCCTTCATGCGCGGTATCGCATGCCTACAGTGCAGCGCATCGTCGCTGACCAGCCCACAACGCTAATCGCTAGCGCGCAGCCTGCAGGTTCTTCCTTGCTGCGCGGCGTAGCTGGACGATCCTGGCGACACCAGACAACGTCGTGATCAACGCTCCGCCGACGGCCGCCAGCAGAAACCCCACCCCCACAGGCAAACTCCAGTGCCACCCGAGAAAGGCGAGTTTGGCGGATTCGGTGTTTTGGGTGATAAACACCAGCAGCACGATGAGAACCAACAAGCCCACGATGAGGCCCGTCCATGTTGCAGCGGTGCGGGTAAATTTCACCGCCGATTCAGGTCGAGTGGGCGAAGCCGCGAAAACCTCGGGCGGCCCGGCAGGCGGGGCTGGCGGGACACCCTGCGCCGGCAGCGGGGCGTAAGCCTGCGGAGGTGCCGGGTGAGCGGGCGGCGGTGGCGCCTGCGGTGGGGGCGCCCCCCGAAGCGGTTGCCCGGGAACTCCATACGGATCGCTGCCCATGAACATGTCTACCCGTCTTTGCGGAGCAGGAAACCGCCCACCCAGCGCGTCCTCTCGTCGCCCGAACCACTCACCGGTCGGCCGGGCACGTCAGGCTCGAACCGCCGACCCGCGGCAAAAGAACACACAGGGCGGCAATGTGGGGCGGGCACCGGCTGCTCACCTGCATTGAGATTCGAACAAAAACCGAACACCGCCGCCACGGTCTGGTGGCGGCGATGCTCGGTGCGTACCTCTTCTGCGGTGACCTGTGCACCGATCGGCAGAATGCTAGAGGACATTCTGATCGAGAACTGCACGTGTCGCGGTCTCACACCGCGAGGAGCCGTTGGAAGAACTCGCGGTAGCGTTTGAGGGCGAGACGAAGGTCTTCGGTGGAAGCCTCTTCGCCACGAGCCCACTGTTCTTCGAGCCGCGAACGCGCTTGCGTGAAGCCGGTCGTGAGCTGGTCGACGAGATCCGACACCAGGCCGTCTGCCGTCTGGACGCACTGTCGGGGATCGTCGACGAAACCCGCCTGCACATTTTCCCAGCGCGCACGAAGTCCCGCGAGCTCATCATCGGCGAAAAGTGATCTTTCAGTCGATGATTCGGTCTCTGGCCTGGAAGGCTCGGTCACCCCGTTCGGCGCGTCGGTGCCCGCGATCGCCGATTCGGTTCGAGTGGCTGACGGTTCGGAGTGCGCGACAGACGGTTGGGTTTGGTTCGTCAAAGAACCCTCGACCTCGGCGTGCCGTCCAGCGTCCGCCCCCACGGCCGACGGTTCGCCCTCCGGGATGGTCGATTCGGTTTGCGCGGTCGAAGCGTCCGCGCCCACCGTCGACGAATCTGGTTGCTCAATCAGATGTTCGGTCGTCGCGGTTGGGGACTCGACCTCCTCGGGCGTGTGGGTGGCCTCGGTGTGTTGATCGTGGGTTGTCATGCGCTTGCCTCCTGTGACTTGTCTTTGTCCTTCTCTGTCTCGAGCAACTTCTCGAAGAGCGCGCGGTAGTGGACGAACGCCTGACGCTGCTGCTCGGTGCCGACATCGCCTTTTTGCTGCAACAGGTGGATGCCGTGAGCGGCTCGGTAATTCTCGACGACCCCCGGGTGGTCGACCGAGATGTCGGCTGCCTGCTGGTCAAAATCGTCGACCGGGTAGCCACGCTCGTGCATAACCTCGGTCACCAGCCGGTCCGCGTCACCCACTGCGCTCGACGGATTGTCGACGAATGTTGTCTGCACCGTCCGCCAGCGGTTGGCGTACTCCTGTAGCGCCTCGGGGGCCAACGGAAGAATGTCGAGCTTGTCTCGCTTTCGCTCACGCGCGGTAAGCTCTTTTTCCGCTGCCTTTTGTTCGCCAGCCTCGGATACGGTTCGCTCATACTCCGGACCAAACCGCTCCTTCAGTCGCTCCGTCCTTGTGCGACGGCTCGCCAAGATTGCGGCGACGATCACTACCGCGACAATCACGACCACCGCCGCGATCAATATCCATCCCCAAACAGGCATTTCGTGTTCCTTTCGTCCTTGGACGGGATTACCCAAGAGATGTCAACGCAAACGTCAATATGTGACCCCGCCCACGGTTAGGCACCTCACTGGGCAAGGAATGACGCTCAGAAGTAGTGCCGGCGGCCCCCCACGGCGCGTCCCGTTGATCCCAGGATCGCCAGAATCGCACCGACCACGAGCAGGATGATTCCGATGGTCCACAGAATCGAAATCTTGAGCAGGAACCCGGCGATGAGCAGGACAAGTCCGAGAATGATCATGGTGAGCCTTTCTGATTCGCGCCGACTACGCGCTTGGAGATCGGATCGTCGGGCGGTTGCTCGACGCTGAAACCAGTCGAACACCCTTAAGGGGGGCGAAACTACACCCCTAGGGCGGTAATCTTCAGCCCATGCCCCCACCCACGAACCGTCCAATCACCGTGGCGCTCGTGGACGACTACGACGTGGTGCTGATGGGCGTGGCCAACATGTTCGACCGGTACCGCGACCGCGTGGTTATCCCGAGCTCGACTCGAATAAGGCTGTCGAGGACGCCGTCGACATCGTTCTGTACGACTCTTTCGCACAACCGGAATCGGATCACGAAGAGATTGCCGTTCTGGTTGCCAATCCGCGTGCACGCCGAGTCGTGGTCTATACCTGGAACTTTCACTCGGACCTCATCGCCAGTGCCCGGCAGCAGGGAGCACACGGGTACTTGTCGAAGACGTTGCCTGCGCGAGAGCTGGTAGCCGCACTGGAGGCAGTGCATGCCGGAGAGATGGTCATCAGCGATGTTCCGCCGCGGGCGCGCAGCGCCGTTGGGCTGGATTGGCCCGGCCGAGGAGAGGGCCTCAGCGATCGAGAGTCGGAGATCCTGGCCCTCATTACGCAGGGCAAGAGCAATGCCGAGGTCGCGGCGCTGACATATCTCAGCCCTAACACCGTGAAGTCTTACATCCGCACGATCTACCGGAAGATCGGAGTCGGCAGTCGGACCCAGGCTGTCCTGTGGGGTGTGAAGCACGGCTTCACCCCTGACCATCACCGCATCGAACATTGGCGAGGCGGCCCCTAAACGCCCTCAGTTGAACGGCAGAGTGACTGAGTGAGCCAGACTGGTTCGCGGGCAACTTGCGGGGCCTATGCGAGTACCGGCCGGCCCTTCTGGGGACCATGAAGGGACCACACGTTGCGCGCGATGGTAAACGAACCTGCGCGTCTGTGAACGTCCAACACAGCCGCAGACCGGTCACACACTCACGGTGACGGTGACCAGGGGAAGCGTGTTACCGCAGTTTACTGGGGTCAAGTGGTGCAGATGGAAACCGGCAAGCCAGGCAGTCGTTTAGGTGTTCGCGTCCGCGCATGATGGCCAGACTGGATGAGCAAGACATCTCTGAGAGTGCCCCAGACGCCGCTGTGGGCGCCTTCTGACCAGCCGCTAAGTGCTGGCCGACGCGACATAGGGGCCGCGCCGTCCGCCCCCTGCAGTCGACACCGCTACCGCGACTTCGTTTCGGCGCCGGAACGGGATGGTCCAGGGCGGATCGTAGAACCACGCCACCGGTGTGCTCGTCGGTCGAAAACCGCTGCTCTCCAACGCTTTCAAGAGGTCGGCTTGACGGGCCGCGACGGCGCGCGGGTTGGGGCGTCCGGTGAAACGCAGCACCGCGACAGTCTCGGCGGGGACCGTGACGAGCCTGACGGTGTCGGAGTCGGGGACGGGAAGCGTGTCCAGGGTCCACGTGGACGGCATGAAGAATCGGATCACCGAGGTGCCGCCCGGGCCGGGGCTCTTGGTCACCGGCGCGGTCATCGCGATCTTTGTCCCGCCACCCCCGGCCGTTGGCTGCTGTGCGACCGGGGCGGTCATCGCGATCTTTTCCTTGCCGTGGTTTGCGCCGAATATGTAGCCGGCGAGGCGCCGGAATCCGGTGCTGAGTGCGGCATCGTCGCTTCCGGTAACCGTCGTCTCGGCGGCGATGCGCGGGCCGTAGCGGCGGATCTGCAGACCGCCGACGGGATTTCGCGCGACGGTGTAGCGGGGTTCTTCGGTGCCGAAGCGGAGCCCGGCGACCGAGCCGACGGCCTCCGCTAATTGCTTCAGCGTGTGCGTTATTCGCGTACTCACAGGTTGTCTCCTTCCTTTCGGAGTGGTGATCGTTGACTGCAGGCAACCGTTTGTGATCCGGGCGGCGTCGCGTGCGTCTGCGGTGGCTATCCGTAGGTGAACGAGAACGCCTGCAGCCCTTGGGTGAAGCGCACTTCCAGTTGACCGCTGTGGACTGCGCCGTCGGCGAGGATCTGATGCAGGTCGGGTGGTCCTGCACGGATGGGGATGGTCGTGCTGGTGTCGTAGCGGTTGACGGTGACGGTGCCGGTGCCGCCGGCGACGAGGTAGACGTTTTTGGCGTGGTAGTTCAGCCGGATGGTGCAGGTGTCGCTGTCGGCGGTTGCGCCCTGGTAGTCCAGCGTCCACGGGCCGTCCAACGCGAACGTGTCGGCGGGCTGGGTGCCCGGGTAGCCGAAGGTGGCGCTGCCCTGTTCGTAAGACGTTGTGCCGCTGTAGTTCACGACCTTGCCGACGCTGAGATACGTTTCCGGGGTGAGGCCCGGCGGGGGAGTGGTGTCGGCCGCATCGGCCGGTGGCGGTAGCTTCACACCCGGGTCGGCATCGCTGAGCAGCCGGCGGATGAGTGTCTCTGTCGCGCCATAGTCGCCCTCGCCGAACTTGATGTGGCGCACCGTTCCGCCCGCGTCGATAAGGTACTCGGCGGGCCAGTACCGGTTGCGGTAGTTGGTCCAGGTGGAGTAGCGGTTGTCCAGTGCGATCGGGTACGTGATGCCCAGGCCGGCGGCGCCCGCGGCGACGTTGCCGGGCACCTTCTCGAACGCGTACTCGGGGGTGTGCACGCCGATGACCTGCAGTCCCGCCGTGCGGTAGCGGTGGTACCAGTCCACGACGTGCGGAATGGCGCGTTGGCAGTTGATGCACGAGTAGGCCCAGAAGTCGATCAGCACGACCTTGCCGCGCAATGAAGTGAGATTCACGGGTTGGCCGCCTGGGGTGTTGAGCCATCCGGTGATGCCGGTGATGTCGGGGGCCGGGCCGCATTCTTGCGGCGCTGCGGCGCCGTTGGTGCAGTTGGACAGCTGCCGGTTTTGGTCGTTGACGATGCCGCCGAGGTTGAGCTTGTCCTGAACACCGTTGGCGACCACCTTGTCCTGCAGGCCGTGGGTGTAGTCGGGCATGGCCCGCTGCAGCACGGCGGGCAGGTTGAACACCAGCGCCATCGCCAGCGCGATCATCGTCACACCGCCGGCGATGCGGATCGCGTGTTCGTGACGACGGAAGGCCTTGACGCGCTCGGCTACTCGCCGCCCGGCCAGCGCGAACACCAGCAGAGGCAGCGCCGCGCCGAGCGCGAACGCGACCGTCAGCGCGATGAGCGGCGCGCCCAGCGAACCGGTGGCCCCGGCCACCATGATCGCGGCCAGCACCGGGCCCGCGCACGGCACATAGAGCACACCGAGGGCCAATCCGAGACCGAAACCCCTGGCACCTGAGCCGAATTGACGCTGCGGGATCCGGGCGAAGGGCCGCTCAAGCAGATGCTGGAACCCGGGCACGATCAGGCCGAGGCCGATGAGCGCCAAGGCGACCAGGCCCGCCCAACGGATCGCGTCCTGGGGTAGATGCAGCATGGTGAGCAGCGCCGACCCGGCCAGGGTTACCACACTGAAGCTGGCGACCAGGCCCGCGATCACCAGGTATGGGCCGATGCGCTGGCCGAGGCGGGGTTTGGCTTGGGCAATGGTGGCCGTGGCCGGTCCCGCCGTTGTCACATTCCCATCGCGGCGAGCTCTGTGTGCGCCGGTGAAGAAGATGACCGGCAGCACCGGAAGGATGCACGGCGAAATCCCGGTGATAAGCCCGCCCGTGAACCCGATCAGCGCCAATGTCATCACAAAGAGCAATTCGCAGCCGAGGGCCCCGCGGATGGGCCCGCGAGCGAATCGCGGCACAAATCGGTCCGGGCGCCCATCCGCGCCGGCTGCTGCGCCGAAGCACTGGCGTCCGGCTGGTTCAGGCGGCGTTTGCCGCCACTGACGAAGGAGTCTTGATGCGAAAAGTTCGGTTCACGACCGTTACGGCGGCGACGGTCGCCGCGGTGTCTGTGGTGGCTTTGTCGGCGTGCTCGAGCAACAGCTCACAATCGTCGGCGTCGACGTCTGCCGCGCCGTCGCCGACAACGACGTCGCCCACATCTACATCGGCGCACGCCAATCCGGCGGCTGATCTGGTCGGGCCGGGCTGTGCCGACTACGCCAACAAGGTGCCCAGCGGGCCCGGCTCGGTGGCCGGGATGGCCCAGGACCCGGTCGCGGTCGCGGCGTCGAACAACCCGCTGCTGACGACGCTGACCTCGCCGCTGCCCGGCAAGCTCAACCCGAACGTCAACCTCGTCGACACTCTCAACAACGGCCAGTTCAGCGTGTTCGCGCCGCCGCCTCGGTGGTGTGCGGCGGGGTGCACACCGCCAATGCAACGGTATACATGATCGACACCGTGCTGATGCCGCCAGCGCAGTAAAGCGCGCAAAGCCCGACCGAGCCCGACACCGGGCGCACCCACGTCAAGCGCCGGGCTCGTCACCGTTCAACGAGCTCGGTGTGGGTCGCGCATGCGGATCCCGGGTAATCGCGGCCATTACGTCCGTCGTGGGCATCTCGCGCCCTCGGAGGGTGAATCGGTCGGTGACTGAGGTGCGACTGCGATGGACGGCGCGTGGCCGTCGCCGAGCTGCCTACGATCTGTGGTTCGGAGCCGCTGGCCGCACGGACGCGAACCGGTCGAGGCGGCGTGCGGGACAATCTGAGATTGTTTGGGGCGCGGCCAAGCCCTCTGCGCCGAAACGGATACCGGCCGAACAAGCGGCAGCTGCCCACGACCAGGTGGCAATCCGGTGTGACGTTGGTTCCGAATACCCGGTGTGATAGTCACGCGGGGCGCAAATCGTAGGCACGCCGATCCCGGCGAGGTCGCGGGCCGACGCGCACTGCTGCGTCGTTTCCCCTGGCGCACGACACTGCTGGCGGCCGCGGCCGCGATGGTGATCGGGCTTGGCGCGCTGATCGCGTGGCTGCTGATGCGAGCCCCGGCGCGGGCGTCGGTCGCCGAGCAGGTGTTCGACGCACCCGACATGCGCACGGTCTCCGGGGCGGTCCCAACCGGGGGCACCACAACCGTCGTGTACTCGCATGACACGAACGCGGCCGTACTGGTGATCAACAACGTCGTCCCACCCGGGCCGGGAACGGTCTACCAGATGTGGCTGATCGGCGAGAACAGCACCAGATCGGCGGGCACCATGGACGCCAAGGCCGTCGCACCGTCAGCCACCGCCGTGCTGAGCGACATCGACAACTCCAACTCACTGGTGTTCACAGTCGAGCCCGGCAGCGGCTCCACCCGGCCGACCGGCCAGCTGATCGCCGAGTTGCCGCTGACCTAGCGTCGAGGACCTTCGCCGCCACGATTGGGTGGTTGCGGGCACGATCTGCCATCGCTGCGTGGTGCGGCTCCGGGTGCCCTCCGGCGCACACCGCCACGCCTCGGCGCCGTGTGGTCGCCGACCCTGGTCCGGCGCGCCGGTTCGCGCGCTGAGCTCGGCCTGGAAGGTACGCATCGCGTCGCACAGGGTGGTGAGCACCCGGTGCGCGGCGGCGAGGTTTTCGTCGGGCAGGTCGGCCAGCGCGGCGTGACTTTGGTCGGCCAGCGGCGTGAAAAACGTCCGTGCCACGGCGATTCCGTGCTCGGCGTAGCGCAGGATCACCTTGCGCCGATCGGACGGGTCCGACTCGCGGCGGATGTGGCCCGAGGCGATCATCCGCTCCACGAGGTAGGTGATCGCCGCCGACAAGCCCATCCGCTACCGTAATTCCCCTGCGGTAAGGGGGGTTTCGGCGGTGTCGGCAACCATGATGTGCAACAGCGCCCGGAAGTCGTTGTGCCCGACGTCGTGCATCGCGGCGAACAGCTGCCCGATCTGTTCTGATTCAGCGGTCACCGCGCGCAGATCGGCGGTGAGCTGCGACTCCAGTCCGGCTCGGGGCCGGCGTTCGGCGCCGACATCGCGAACTCCTTTGCCGGGGCGAACATCACGCTGCTGGCGGTGACCGCGTCGGTGGTGGCGCTGTTGCTGATCCTCACCTACCGCTCCCCGGTGTTGTGGCTGGTGGCGCTGGCCGTCGTTGCGTTCGCCGACCGGGTGGCCACCTCGGTGGGCACCGTGGTCGCCGGTGTCACGCCGGCCATAGCCAGCCGCACATCGCTCGGCCACCGACAACGGAAACTCGGTCGACACGGTTTCAGCCGTGGGGGGAACACATTATGCGGACCTTGAGCATCGCGGTGGTCGACGGCGCGTCAAGGGGCTTCCTGGGTTCGAGCACCTCGATTGCACGTCAAGTCTTGTGGATGCTGAAACCGCCGCTATCGCAGTGGATGTAGGTCACCGTGCGTGATTCCTGGTCCTCGGCCATCACTGGGAGGGCGGCATCAGCACGGTGTCGATCAGATAGACGGTGGCGTTGGCGGTCTGCACCCCGCCGCAGATCACCGACGCGTTGTTGACCTTCAGGTGGTTCGCGGAGCCGGTGACGGTCAGGTTGGTGCCCTGCACGGTTCTGTGCATCCCGCCGATGTTCTGCGGGCTGAGCTGGCCCGACACCACGTGGTAGGTGAGGATGCTGGTCAACGTGGCGGAGTCGGTCTTGAGCGAATCGATCGTCGAGGCAGGCAATTTCGCGAACGCGTCGTCGGTCGGTGCGAACACTGTGTACTGGCCGTTGTTGAGGGTGTCGACCAGGTTGACGTTCGGGTTGAGCTGGCCCGACACCGCCTTGGTCAGTGTGGTCAGCAGCGGGTTGTTTGACGCGGCCACCGCGACCGGGTCCTGCGCCATGCCCTCGACCGACCCGGGCCCGGTGGGCACCTGCTGGGCGTAGCTCGCGCATCCCGGCCCGATCAGGTTTGATGACGCATCCGCGCCGGCGCTGCCGACCGACAGGGGCAACAGCCCCGCCATGACCGCTGCCGTCGCGCCCGCGGCCGCTATCCGATGCCTGTGGATCTTCATGTCATTGACCTTTCGTTCCCATCACCGGCCTCGCGGCCGTCACCGAACTGTGTGTGTGTCACCTATAGTTCGGAGCGGTCGGGGCTGTGGATGGGAACCGGCGGCGTCGAGTTCATCGAACGGTCTCGCGGGTGCGACCCCTAAAGCAGAGAGAATCCGGGCTCGTGGGCGGGTCGTTGACCGAATTGGGCGTGCACTGAGTCGGTTTCGCGGCGGGACGGGCGATCCGGTCAGTGCTTGGTTCCGAATATCCCCTTAGCTCCACATATCCCCTTAGCTCCACCGTAAAACCGCAGCTCAGCGCCTATCGCCGCGGCCTCGTTCCGTCAGCGGATGTGCGCGGGTGCCGAGCAGACTGCAGCCCCTCGCCGAGCGCAGGCCCGTAGGTGACGGCGGCGCACTCACACCGCCATGTGACGTGTCGGCCGACAGGGCGCAGGAGCGGGCGGTGGTGCCGACGAGAACGTGTCGCGGGCCGCGCTTGGACAGTGCGATGGGGTCGGACCGTCCATGACCGTCGATGCACACCGGAGCACTCTCGGGGCCAGCCGGCCGAGCCGATCTTCGTCTGCCCCTGCCACCAGGCTTTGAACTATGGATGGCTCGGGTGGGCCTTGCGTGTGCGAATTCTCGTCGCGCGTATGTTCACGGCTGGGTTATGTCGCGGCAGCTGCCGCCGATAGTGCGGTGTCCATGTTGGGGTAAAGGCGTAGCCGCGAACCTAGTGCGGCGGCGGCGATGATTCGGCCCACTATGGGTCTGCGACTGACCAAGCACATCCTGATGCCGCGGCGGCGGCAGCGGTCGGCCTCCTCGGCCAGTGTGGTAAATGCGCAGCCACCCATGAAGTCGAGGCCATCGGTGTCAATTACAAGGGGCCCGGGTGGGGTGGTCGCCGCGGCGGCTTCGCGCAGCAGCTGCTGCCAGGTGTGCTCGTTCGCGGCGTCGACTTCGCCGCCGGCGTATAGGGTCACGGTCGAGCCATTGCGCTCGGCGATGGTCCTCAAGGAGCTGTGTTTGTTGCCCAGCGCTGAGACGAGATTGGCGCTCAACGCGAGGGCAAGTGGAGAACATTCGACGGCAACGCTCACGGGTCACTCCGAATCGTCGGGCGTGTAAACGCCAGATGGGGATGGCCGCCCTACGCGTTTGAAGACAGGCCGATGGGGGTTGCCCGCCCTACGGTCTGAAGACGAGGCTCGCTGCCCTCCGGTTTAGAAGACAGACTAGTCTCTCTTTCATAACAGAGACAGGGCGGTCTGTCTATGCGAGTATGGTAAGAGTCCAGATGGAAATCAGCGACGTCACTCAGATCGGGCCGACCTTGACGGCCCGTGAGCGAATTTTGACCACCGCCTACCGGCTGTTCACCCGGCGGGGCATTCGCGCCGTGGGCACCGACGAGGTGATCGCGGTATCCGGGGTGGCCAAGGCGACTTTGTATCGGCACTTCCCGAGCAAGAACGACCTGGTCTTGGCGGTGCTGCAGCGTCGAGAAGAATTGTGGACTCTGGGGCTGGTGGAGCAGCAGTCACGGCTGCGCGGTGAGACCCCCGAGGAACAACTGCTGGCGATCTTCGACGTGTTTCACGACTGGTTCCAAAAGCGTGACGATTTCGACGGCTGCTCGTTCATCAACATTTTGATCGAGCTAGGTGCCGCGCATCCGGCCGGGCAAGCCAGCATCCAGTATCTCGACAACATCCGCACGATCGTCCGTGAGCGCGCCCAAGCGGCCGGCCTGGTCGATGTCGACAACTTCGCCCGCTCCTGGCACATCCTCATGAAGGGCGCCATCATCGCCGCCGCCGAGGGTGATCTTCAAGCTGCCCGCCGCGCCCAAGCGATGGGCCGCGCCCTCATCGAACGACACCGGCCGCCAGCCGGCGGCTGAGTCTCGCTTCTGGGCCGCGGAGCCTGGCTGAAGGGCCAAACCGACGGCTCCGGCGGGAAGGCACTCGCCGAGGGCGAGCTCAGACTGTTGAAGTCGTTCTGCGAAGCCCTGGCCGCTCAGACCGGCCGAGGCGCTCCGTTTCCCAACGACCGCAGAACAACACCGACTGTATGCATTGTGGGCGGTTGCGCTATCGATGGGTTTGCCATACCCATCACGACACGCTGAGCTGAACGGTGAAGTGCGGCGGGAGAGTTCGGACAGCTTCTGAGAGAGCGCCGCATCAGGCCGTTGGCGGCGCGCGGCTGTGCGTCGTGATACCGGCGCGGTGCACGGTGGCTGCTCATGCGCCGGATCAAACAGAGCTTCGACCCGGTCGGCATCCTCAACCCCGGCGTTCTGTTCGGCGATGGAGACTTGGTCACTGACGATGAATAAGCGATGAGCGCAGTAGGCTAGTCGCTGCGATCCCGGGCTGCCGCCGTTGCCGAGCAACCCCTTGGTTGACGATCGCCGGGCCTATCGGCCGAAGTCCGCGAAACGGGATTTGTGCAGCCGAACTGGATTTAAGCTGCGGTCAAACCCGCTTCAATCCCGAACGCGGGCTGTGTCCAGCCACCGCAAAGGAACCGGTCATGACGCGCACGATCCAACACGGCAATCGGAACGGTTACGCCTCCCTCGGCGCCGACGGCTTGAGTCAGGAATCCTTTCCGATGCGCCTGTTCGCGAAGGGCAACGCAAAGCCCTGGAACCCGGCAGAGATCGACTTCACGCAGGACGCCAAGGACTTCGCCGCCATGACCGACGACGAGCGCTGGCGATCGTCGCCGCCCAGGGACTCGACGGGAGAATCGGCCGCAGTGGCGCGGGCTATCTGCGCCTTCCACCCCTCGGCCGGTGCTGCTGGGGCGTCGTCGTATTCGTCGTGCCGCCTCCACCACTCATACGGCGGCCCCTGCGGGTAGCCCGGCGGGGAGTCCTCCCAGGTCTCCTGCCGCCCGAGCGCGGTCATGTCCAGATAACTCCACGTATTACCCAGTGTCTCGTCACCGCGACCGGTGATGAAATATGTGCGGAACACTCGGGCGCCGTCGCGGATGAAGGCGTTGGTGCCGTGCCACTCGTCCACTCCAAAGTCGACGTCGAAGCTATCGGTGATGGTGTACCACGGCATTTTCCAGTCCATGCGCTCCTTCAGCCGCGTGATGTCGGGTTGCGGCGCACGCGAGGCGAATACGAGCGTGGTGTCGCGGGCATTGAGGTGCGCGAGATTGCCGACATGGTCGGCGATCATGGAGCACCCAAAGCAGGCACGGCCGCGCTCAACACCGGCCGTGCCTTCCGGTTGGCCGTGCACACCCGGATCGAAGAATGCGCGATAGATGATCAGCTGACGCCGGCCGTTGAACAGGTCCAGCAGGCTCATCGTCCCTTCCGGCCCCTCGAACGTGTACTGCTTGTCCACGGCGACCCAGGGCATCCGCCGACGCTCCGCGGCAAGCGCGTCATGCGCGCGGGTCATCTCCTTTTCTTTGACGAGCAGTCGCTGCCACTCATCCTGCCACTCCTGCGGCGTCACGATCCGCGGTGTTGTCATCGCAATATCCCCCTTTTGGATTGTGGTCCAGGAGTTCTCGACATCAGCCGACGCCCGCTCAGCACATCAATGCTCAACAGGGTGGTTAAACGTCTCGCTTCAGCACACCATGGAGGGAAGGCTATAGTCAACAGGGTGGTTGAAGATCAGGTATTGGATCGGGCGTATGCTGCGCTCGCCGATCCGACCCGGCGCCGGTTATTGGAGGCCCTGCGCGAAGGTGATGCGCGCATCACCGATTTGGCCGCGCCTTTGCCGATGACGTTCGCCGGTGTGTCGCGACATGTTGCCGTGTTGGAGTCGGCTGGCCTGGTGCATCGAGAGATCCACGGGCGGGAGCACTGGCTTTCCCTGCAGCCGGCCGGATTGGCGATGGCTGAGCAGTGGATCCACGAGCAGACGGTGTTCTGGTCGCGCCGCGCGGAGGCGCTGTCGGCGAGACTGCGGCGCAAGGGGCGTTCCCGGTGAACGATGCACCGGTGGTTCGCGTGCGCCACATCATGCCGGCCTCACCGGAGGTTGTATTCGACCAGTGGCTGGACCCGGAATCGTTGATGGAGTGGATGTGTCCGCGGCCGGTCCGATGCGTCGCAGTGACCGTCGACGCCCGCGTAGGTGGAGAGTTGCGCTTCGATATGGATGATTCCGGGACCTCGATTCAGATGACCGGGCATTTCCTGGAAATCGAGCGTCCGCGTCGGCTGCGCTTCACTTGGAGTCTGTCCAGCTGGCGTGTCCCGACTGTTGCGAGCATCGTCGCCGTCGAGTTTGAGCCGGTCGGCGGTGGCCAAACGCTAATGGTGATCGAGCATTCCCTGCTGCCGCCCGACGTCGTCGACGAATTTCAGGCCGGGTGGCCGCCGACGTGTGATCAACTCGCAGCCGTCCTGCGCGGGTCATGACCCGTGACCGGATATACACGCCTGCGCAGCAAGGCGCCGAGGAGTTCGAGCGCGCGCGGCTGGCGCTGCTTGAGCAAGTTTGCGATCTACATACGATCGGGCAGTTGGGGTCTAGCGGGGGTTGGCGTTGTCTAGACGTGGGGGCCGGTGGCGGCTCGGTGACGGGACTGCTGGCCGAGCGGGTCGGGGACACGGGCTCGGCGGTGTCGCTCGACTTCGATGTGCATCTGCTGGAGCCACTCGCGAGCGTGTGCGTCGAGGTACCCCGCCACGAGCGGGATCCTGGGTACGGCGGGCGCATGATTGGCGACCCGGAGGCGCTGGACCTTGCCGATCTCGCAGGTGAGGTCGTCACCCGACTCGCCCGCGGGAATGCGGTCCACCCGCGCTTATTCGCCGACTCGCTCTCGCGGCTCGACGAATCGAGGTCGCTCGGCGCCAACCACGACGACATCGCCAAAGCACAACGGCGACTGCGCGATCCGGGCGCAGCCTTCCGCACTGCCACCATCACGACCGCTTGGGGCCGAGGTGGGAGCTAGACGGAATGGAACGACACGGCCACGAGAACAGGAGGGAGACGGCAATGACGACGATCGGGAACCTGCCCGAGGTGGTATCGCGCGAGGAGTGGCAAGCCGCCCGGAAGGAGCTGCTGGCGAAGGAGAAAGAACTCACTCGAGCGCGAGACCGGGTCAACGCCGACCGACGGCGGCTACCGATGGTTCGCATCGACAAGCCGTACACGTTCGAAGGTCCGAACGGCACGGTCGGCCTCCTCGACCTGTTTGAGGCACGCCCGCAGCTGGTTATACATCACTTCATGTGGATCAACGATGTCGACGCCGACGGCGTCGAGCATCCGCGCGACGCCGGCTGCTCAAGCTGTTCCTCCGCCGCCGACCAGATCCCCACCAGGCTGCGGCAGCTGCGCGTCCGCGACACCACTCTGGCCGCGGTGACGCGGGCGCCGTACGACAAGCTCGCCGCATTCCGCGAACGCATGGGATGGACGTTCCCCTGGTACTCCTCGTACGGTAGCGACTTCAACTACGACTTCCACGCAACCGTCGACGAGCGGGTCGCGCCGGTGCAGATCTTCCACCGGACCGAGGCAGAGCTCACCTCGGCCGGCATGCCCTACGACCAAAGCATGAGGGGCGACTGGCCGGGCCTTAGCGCGTTCCTCCGCGTCGGCGACGAGGTCTTTCACACCTACTCGACGTTCGGCCGCGGCGTCGAGGAGTTTCACAACGGCAACAACTACCTCGACCTGACTGTGCTCGGCCGCCAGGAAGCGTGGGAGGAGCCGACGGGCCGCGCAGAACCTCTCGGCTTGCATGTCGGCGGCCCAAACATGCGCCTGCCCGACGAATACGACGTCTGACAGATGTGCGCGGCGCAGCGTGGGCGAGATTGCCTCACAGATTCACGTGGGACGGCGCGTGGCGGATTCCCTACATCGACGTCGAACTCGTCAGCGCTTCATCCTGGGTGTCCAGCTGCCGGTCAGACAGATGATCGCGGCCACCAGGAGCGTCGGAGTTGAAGTTCAGAATCCGTGCCGGTGTCCGGGATAGCTTTGGTATCGATCCCGACACGGGCAGACGTGGCGGACTGCGGACAGCGTTACGCGAGCTGCGGAGCGGGGACGTCGCGACAGCGTAAGCACCCGGGACATAGTCGAGCCGTACCTACCCCTGGGGAATTGCGTCACGGACACCCCCTCAAACCTGGGCAAATTGCGCGCGCGCGACGGTCGACTACGCGGTGGTGTCCAGCGCGAAGGTCTCCCGAGTGCTGCGAATATGCGATCCTGGCGGCTTGCTGCCCGTCGCCCAGTCGACGCCGCGCTGGCCGCCTTTCATCGCCAGCCGGTCCGGGAGCGGTCGGTCGCCGCGACAACCTAGTTAAGCGCGCAAACACCGGCATCTGCGACGATTCCGGGGCCGGCGCCACGAGGCGTGGTCTGATCGTGTCGTCGCGCAGCCGCCAGCTGGTCGATGTCGTCGAAGCGGATTGGCCACAGCAGTACTCTGGCCCTCGCTGCGGGTGGCCCTTGGTTCTGAGCAAACGGGTTTGACGACGTATCGATGAGGGCATTCACTCGGCGAGTGCCACCACGATACCGCCGAAAGACCGACATGACTCCTCGATCCGTGTGGGGCCCCGCTGCTGGGAGTATCCGTTGACGATCGGATATCCCGAGCTGTTCGACAGCATCATCGCAGACAGCGGTGTGTATGTCCCGCAACACGATTCGCGACTGCTCGCCGACGCGCTGACGCAGACCGGCCTCGCGGCCGGACGTCACGTGCTCGACCTGTGTACCGGCAGCGGTGTGCTGGCAATTGCCGCGGCCCAGGTGGGCGCGGCGAGCGTGACCGCGTTCGATATTTGCCTACGCGCGGTTCTGTGTTCGCTCGGCAATGCGCAAGCCGCCGGTGTCGACGTGAATGTACGGCTCGGTTCGCTCGAGCGCGCGTTGGCGTCAGGACCCTACGACTTGGTGGTGTCCAATCCGCCTTACGTGCCGGTCGGGCCAGACGCTCAGGGCGAACTGATCCCGGCCAGCGCCGGGCCGGCGTTGGCATGGAATGCCGGCGATGACGGGCGGCTGGTCCTGGACCCGTTGTGTCAAGCAGCGCCCCACCTATTGACCCGTGGCGGCACCATGCTGGTGGTGCAGTCGGAGTTCTCCGGGGTCGAACAGTCGCTGGATTCGCTGCGGTCGGCCGGACTGCACGCGGAAATCATTGCCTGGCAACGGGTTCCATTCGGGCCGGTTCTCACGGCCCGCGCTCGGTGGCTGGAGAGCACCGGCCGGCTGCGCCCCGGGCGCGGGCAGGAGGAGCTGGTCGTGATCAGGGCGGACAAGCCATGAGTTGCCCGCAGCGGCGCACGGTTCGCGTCGTCCCGTCCGGGCCGGTGCTGGTAGAAGGGCCCGTGCACATCGAACTGCCCGACGGCAGCGCTGTGGATTCTGACCGATTCATCGTCGCGATCTGTGCCTGCCGGCGCAGCAAGGCCTATCCGCTGTGCGACACGAGCCACCGCGCACGGGCGCACGGCTAGCTGAGCGGCTGCTGCAACGATGTTTGCCCAGCGCTCCAGCAGGCCATCAGGTGATCGGCGAACTGGTTTTCGACGATGTCGCGGGCACGGATGCCGAACACCACGTCACGGCCCAGGTGCGGCTCCCTGGCGATGAGATCGCCGACCACGTCGATGCGGACGACTTGTTCGTGCACCGCGTCGGCCTCGACGTGCTCACGGTAGAAGTGGACGCACGATTCCGGCGCACCCATACGCTCCAGGCCTTCGGCCAGGCGCCGCGAGCCGGGTGACGACGTGATCTCGGTGGCCGCGAAGTGCCCGACGGTCGCGCCACGGTATGAGCGGTGGAGCCCGAATAGCGACATCAGGTTTACCGAAGCCAGCGTTTGGGCGGGCACGTCGTCGAGGTAGGCAAGGTAGGCCGAGTCCAGGCCGGCGGCCTCCATCAGGTCGGCGTAGAGCTGCTGGTGCACCCGCTCGCCATGGCCGGCGCCGTACTCGTCGAACTCGACAGCGACGAACGACGCCTTCGCCTGGCCCATCAATCGCGGGATCACCCACGCGTGCGGGTCGGCTTCCTTGAGGTGATACAGCGAGCGATGCACGAAGTACTCGCGCATCTGCTCCCAGGTGGCGTCGTCACGCAGGAAGTACGAGGGCCCTTCGCCCTCGATCGGTTCCACCGATAGCACGTCCATCTCGGCCGCCGCGGTGGCGTCGGGCCCGATCGCGCCGACTTCGCGACGGACCGCCGCGAGAAACGTGTCTTCGAGCCTGGCGCGCAGCCGCAGCATCTCGGGACTCCATTCCCAACGCGAGTCGACGCCAGCGAAGCCACGATAGTGCAGCTCATAGCAGACATAAAGCGCCAATTGCAGATCGATGCCGTACGGGTCGGCGTCCTCGGCTGCGGTGAGTGCGGCGTCGATACCGCCGGCTTCGCGCATCGATTCACGGGTCAGCTGCCGGAGAACCGCGTCCGACACCGCTCCTTTCGGGCGGGGAAGCGCGGGTTCCAGCGACGGCGATGCCAGGGTCATTGCAGATTGTGTACCCACAACGGGTCGCATGCCAAACCATCGGCGACGCGCGACCATGAACAGCTCTCTGAGTTCCGCAAGCCGACATTCAACCGGCGCAACGATACACCATGGCATTCCACCGATTTCACCGAGGCAACCGTGTAGTACCCCGTCGAAACCTGCTGCCCGCCTTGGCGAAATCCGTTGTCGCATTGCCCAGGCGGCGACCGCGCCGTCTTCGGGGCGCCAAGATTGTGCGCTCGGACTGAAAGACGGACTACATCGTCGAGGCCGCCAAATTGACTGCTGTTGCCAGCCACAGCCATGTGGTCGGGCAGCACGATTGACCGGGGTCAAGCGGCCGTAGTCGGCGCATTGCCGGATGCGAAAGCTACTGTGCGAGTGGTGCTTAGACGATCTGGATTCCATCGGCGCCCCCCAGGCGCCCGGCTCCGCGCACTAACTGGTTCACCTGTGGTCAGCCGGATGCGGCGGTTCCCGCCGCCCCGCGGCGGGCCTGCCGTTTATCAAGCCGACTGCCGGCCCATACCGCCATCCCAGCGTTGCGACGACTCCCGCCACGGCAGCGACACCGACCGCCACGGCAACTCCGCCCCGAACCGCGATCAGCCCGTCTTGGCCCAGCAGATCCGGCGTCCTCGCAGACCCGAGTAAGGGACTCACTACCAGCACATACCCGACGCCGCGCCGTTACATGGGAGGCGTGGCGTGCATGCACGAACCGGTCAGACACCGATCGAGTCAATCAATCAGCGGGCATTGGTGACCGTCACGTAAGCGCGTCAACTGATAGCCCGGCGGGCACGGTCGGTGAACAGTTCGATGGCTTCGTCGGCGAGTGTCCGCGACGGCACCCGCCAGGTCACCTCGCCTGCCACACCCCGATCGGCTCCCGGCTGATGCCAGTAGCGCCAACGCCGGACAGGCGACCAGGAAAGCATCGACCAGGCGCGTAAGGGTGTCCATCGTCGAGCGGCCCCGTGTGGGATCTTTCGACGTGGTGCTGAGGGACGCGACCCGTCAGTTTCGGCTGATGTCCTGCTCAACGAGTGCGGACAGCCGGTTTTCGATGGCGGTAACCGCTCCCGCGCGGTCCTTATGGTTTTGTT